>CBDIPT010000016.1:0-86527 GCA_965283725.1 Limisphaerales bacterium | reverse complement strand
AAAACAACATCGAATCCCAACAAGCCGATGACGATGCCCGGCTCGCGGTCGATTCGGCGAAGACCACCATCAAAGAGATCGAAGGCCAGCGCCAGCTCCTCCTCACCTACCTGGACTGGACCATCATCAAGTCCCCCATCAACGGCGTTGTCCTCGAGAAACTCGTGGACCCGAACGAACTCGTCGTCCCCCAAAGCTTCGGCGGCACCCGCGGCCCCAGCACCGCCCTCATCGCTTTGGCCGACCCGAAAGACCTGCAAGTAGAGATCGACCTCAACGAGCAAGACCTCGCCAAAGTTTATCTGCAACAAGAATGCCGCGTCAGCCCCGAAGCCTACCCGGACAAAGCCTACACCGGCTACGTTGCCGAGATCGCGCCGGAGGCCAATCGCCAGAAAGGCACGCTGCAAATCAAAGTGCAGATCCGCAACCCGGACAAATTCCTCACCCCCGAACTCAGCGCCAAAGTGGACTTTCAACGCGCTGAACCTACAAATGGCGGGGCCGAAAAAAGTTCTAAATAATCACTTGCACCGGGACGCCCCCTTTTGTAGCGTCTCGGTCCCGTTGGTTGCACTTGTAGCTCAATTGGATAGAGCATCTGACTACGAATCAGAAGGTTTCAGGTTCGACTCCTGACAGGTGCACCACTTCTAACGCCTGGTTATCAGCAAGTTACAGATTTGGTGCTTTTCCCCTTTCTCCGTGTCTACACACCTCCGTATACACACGTCGTTTTTCCCCAGATAATCGTCCTCGCCCCCTGTTGTAGGGCGTTTCTGTGAAACGCCCCCCACGTAGCGCAGGCCTCCGGCCTGCCGTCCGGGCAGTCCGTCCCGGCTGCCCTTGGAGCTTGGTCATTGCTCTTTCCTTGGCGCTTGGATCTTTGGATTTGGAGCTTACTTCCCGGTGACTTCCGCCCTCCGCCGTGGACGTTTCCCATAACCTCAAGGAGATAGCTGCTGCCATCCGCGCGACGTGGGACCCGTTTGGACCAGCAGACGGCACCAACCTTACAGGCTGCCAATCTCGTGATGGAACGACGTCTTTCAGCGGATCGCTGGCGGGCTCAAAATGCTCTTTACCAAAGCCACCAGTGCCAAAGTGAAACCCCGGCTGGATTTCGAGGACTCAGGCAAGGCCAAAGCCGCTCAAGTGGTGGAACGCAACTTCATCGATGCCTCTCGGAAGCCCTGCGGACGAGGAAGTGAGCCCGTGTTGACTCGTAAACAGAAACGCTTACGGCATTAACTGTCACGGCACCCGAGGTTGAGGGGGATCGCACTAGATGTGGGTGGTCCGTGTGTTGAGGCGTTCGGAATGATAAGCGAAAGCTGCTCCTGCCCTTATAGATGTAAAGCTTCTCCGGGACCATTAACCTTGCGGGTGAATTTTTCCTCAAAAATGATGCCGTATGATTGCGACTTACAATAATGGTTAGCTCGGAAGTTCTAACCGAGCCAAAGCTTCAATGAATTCTTTAGGGATGACGAGCATATTCTCCTGAATGGGACTTAGCTGACCGCGTGTAAGACCTATTACCCCATCACCTAACTGGCTCAACACCACACGAGCTTTGACTGACAATGTCGGAAGTATTTCCGATGGAAGAAGCAAGTTCAGTTTTAACATTTTATCTTCAATACTTTCAATCTCATTAACGCAATACCAAGCTTCAAAAATCACCATAGTTGCGTGAAAATCTTTATCATCTGTACACAAAATAATCACATTTTTTATGCTTCGATCTTTGCTTATATTCATTTTTAGAGATATTTATCTTTCCCCGTTCCGATACTTACCATAAAGGGGGCAGTCCCATACATTATAATTTTTCGCTCATTTTCGGTTCAAAAAAAAACTCACGGCACCCCCTGGCCCCTATCCACAAACGCGCCGCGATCCACGCCACCGTCATCGTCGTCTCCATCCGCAACCGCAGGGCAATCTTCACTTTGACCTTATCCTCCTTGGGCCTTTGCGCCAGCCTTAAAAGTGCCCCCCCACTGTGCCGGACTGCCCCCTTTAAGCGCTTGGTTAACCGGAACAACACTCCAAGGCAGGCATGGTTCTGAGTTATTCAGTCAGAGTAGGTGAATTTGGCTTCCGAATGAGGGTGTTTAGTTATAGCCGAGAAGCCGCCCTCAGCGATTAGTCCCACGCACATTGCGCCAGCGCGTTTTTCACTGGCACACCCGGTGCTTTGGTTGGCGTGGTAAGTTCTAACTTCTAACGCCTAAATAGGTGGCGCCAGCCATTCTATGGATTGCAAATTTTAAAATTAACATACAATTCAATTGCGCCCGCAATGAATATACAAATTTGTCCCCAGCAAAGCTGCAGTAAACATCTCTCCACCAGCGTATGCAGAGTAAAACATCACATGATTATAATTGGAATCGACAGCATTATTAATCTCACTTCCAAATATACCTCGAACATTTACAGGCCATGCTACTTTTGGATCGCGTGTTTCTACAGGCTTTAAATTTAGACGCCCAACAATATATAATAATGCATTTGTTTCTCCAGTAATTAGAAAACGGCATTGGGTCTCCCTGAAATTCCACACCTCAGCTTCTATCCTCACCCCTGCAGGCGGCTCCCCAAATCTCGCCATGTAAAGTTTTTGATCATTATATTTACCTTCACCATGAAAAATAAAGTAAACAAATGCAACCAAACAAAAGACAAATAAAACGATTAATTTATCCTGTCTATTCTGTAAGATGCGGCTCATATTTTCTGCTCCCATAACAGCAACTGCCATATCCTGATATATTCCATCGGCCCCTGACAACAACTTCTGCTTAAAGGGGTCAGTCCCACACATTGTAATGTTGATTCTCATTTCCGGTTCAGCAAATTGCTCGTAGCTCCTCGTGACCCCATTTGCAAACGCGCCGCGATCCACGCCGTCGTCATCGTCGTATCCTGTCCCAAACGCGGGGCGATTATCATTTTAACCTTATCCCCCTTAGGCCTTTGCGCCAGCCTTAAAAGTGAACCACCCACTGTGCCGGACAGCCCCCTTTAAGCGCTTGGTTAACCGGAACAACACTCCAAGGCAGGCATGGTGCTGAGTTGTTCAGTCAGAGTAGGTGAATTTGCCTTCCGAATGAGGGAGTTTAGTTATAGCCGAGAAACTGTTCCACGCGTTCATTTATCAGGCACCTCGCGCCAATGCGTTTTTCACTGGTACACCCGGTGCTTTAGTTGGCCGGTACAAATTCTAACTAACTTCGTTTGACGGGAATCCACTGTTTCAACATGTCATTAACCTCTTCATCGGAGAACCCTCCTTTGTAACAGCCGTGCCAAGCACTCATCCGGATGACCAACCGGAAAGGAATTTCCGGAAAAGCATTTTTAAAATAGCTGATAAACGGGAACGGGGCCAACTTACCACCATGCATTTGCAACAAAAACGCAGCGGTCTCCGCTGCCGTGTGATTAACAGCGTAACTCCTCAAAGCACTTGCAATCTCACTATCCTTCATCTTGTAAACTCCACTTTTATGCGGTTATCGTACTCTTGAGCTTTAACTTTTTTAAACCCGAAAGGGGTCAGTCCCACATATTGTGTTCTTTCCGGTCAAGAGCGCTCCGCTTACACGCTCACTCGCGCTTCTATCATGGCTATCCGGTTTTAGCTCCATTGCTTTGATCCAGTTGTTGGAATCAAAACCTTCCCCGATTCCCATCCACCGTCAAGCCGTCCCGACCACCCCTCCAAATTGCTCTTTGCCAAGGCCAGCAGTGCCAAGGTGAAACCCCGGTTCGACTTCGAGGACTCCGGCAAGGCCAAAGCCGGGCATGGTGCTGAGTTGTTCAGTCAGAGTAAGTGAGTTTGGCTGCCGAATGAGGGAGTTTAGTTACAGCCGAGAAACTGTTCCACGCGTTCATTTATCAGGCACCTCGCGCCAATGCGTTTTTCACTGGTACACCCGGTGCTTTGGTTGGCCTGTACAAATTCTAACTAACTTCGTTTGACGGGAATCCACTGTTTCAACATGTCATTAACCTCTTCATCAGAAAAACCTCCTGCGTAACGGCCGTGCCAAGCACTCGTCCGGATGACCAACCGGAAAGGAATTTCTGGGAAAGCATTTGTAAAATAGCTGATAAACGGGAACGAGTCCAACTTACCACCATGCATTTGCAACAAAAACGCAGCGGTCTCCGCTGCCGTGTGATTAACAGCGTAACTCCTCAGAGCACTTACAATCTCACTATCCTTCATCTTGTAAACTCCACTTTTGTGCGGTTATCATGCTCTTGAACTTTAACTTTTTTAAACCCGAAAGGGGGCAGTCCCACATATTGTGTTCTTTCCGGTCAAGAGCGCTCCGCTTACACGCTCACTCGCGCTTCTATCATGGCTATCCGGTTTTAGCTCCATTGCTTTGATCCAGTTGTTGGAATCAAAACCTTCCCCCGATTCCCATCCACCGTCAAGCCGTCCCGACCACCCCTCCAAATTGCTCTTTGCCAAGGCCAGCAGTGCCAAGGTGAAACCCCGGTTCGACTTCGAGGACTCCGGCAAGGCCAAAGCCGGGCATGGTGCTGAGTTGTTCAGTCAGAGTAAGTGAGTTTGGCTGCCGAATGAGGGAGTTTAGTTACAGCCGAGAAGCCGCCTACAGCGTCCATATTTCTGCACGCTCTGCGCCAATGCTTTTTCACTGGCACGACTTGTGCGTTGGTTGGCGCGTGCGGTTCTAACTCTAAGCAAGCCCATCAGAAATTGCGAACTTACAAGGCAACGAAATAACTGAGACCAAATCGTGCCAAGCATTTGGCAATGCGTTCAATTTTAAGGGATTCCGAGGCGAAACCAAAATGGAGTAACCTCGAGGCTTATCAGGACTAGAATCAAAACAAAATATACCATTTTTAGCTAAAAGTATTATTTCCTCCACATACTTTCGTCGCATTTCGGCAAATTGAGGAAGCAACTTATAGTTTATTGTTTCAATAAAATCGTCACTCATTGTAACTTCCTCAGAAATAATGACACCAGAACACAAGAAGTAATTAAACAATTTCTCATAATCTCGTTCAAATTGGTTTGCCAATCGAGGAACAGGACCACATCCACCAGATGTAAAATAACCCACATTAAGCTCCTCATCGATAGCAAACCAGTTAAATTGCATCCCAGACAATTTATCCTCTTGATTTAAGTAATCTTCTAAAGAAAACATAACTTTTTAATTAAACTATTCAAATACCCCCACCTGATTACTCTGCCCCCCGCTATTTATAGCCGGAGGAATAACAGGCAAAAGTAAAGGGGTCAGTCCCACATATTGCGTTCTTTCCGGTCAAGAGCGCTCCGCTTACACGCTCATTCGCGCTTCCGTCGTGGCTATCCGGTTTTAGCTCCATTGCTCTGATCTGGTTGTTGTTATCCAAACCTTCCCCCGATTCCCATCCACCGTCAAGCCGTCCCGGCCAGCCCTCTAAAATGCTCTTTGCCAAGGTGAAACCCCGGCTAGACTTCGAGGACTCTGGCAAAGCCAAGGCCGGTCAAGTGGTGGAACGCAACTTCATCGATGCCTCTCGGAAACCCTGCGGACGAGGAAGTGATAACTCTCAGGCGAGAAAGCGATCCGGCACCACGGCTATCGGCAAAAAGAACTGGGTCTTCATTGGCGAGGCCGAGGCGGGACAGCGTTACCAACTAACACCAGAATGTGCAGAACGGATCCCTTCACGGTCGCCATACCATTTTAAAAAGCAGCTTACTTTCTTTTATTATTTATGAATTCAGAAAGTTGTTTGGCGGAGATTACCGGAGGCTCACTAGCCAAGAATGCGCTCAAATCAGAAAGTGTAACCTTTAATCGTTTCTCCTCCACTTTTCCATCGATAATCTGGAAAACACCTCCATCTTTTAGGATATCCTTCTCCTTACCGTTCAAATTCAACACCGCCCTAACAACACGGCGCTTTCCATGATATAATTCATATTGAATGCCTGGAAGTTTTAAATTTCCCTTGCCCGCACTAAATACAGCGAACTTTACCTCACCGTCCATTACCCCATACTCCACTGCAAAGATACTTGTATCGATAGCGTAGGATGTCCGCGATTCATAGTAGACATCTTCGCCATTGCACCCAATCAACAAGAAACAAAGCAGTACAATTAAATAACTCTTCATAAAGGGGGCAGTCCCTAACATTGTGTTTTTCCTTTCGCTTTCGGCACAATAAATTATTTAACGCATCGCGCGACCCCATATGCAAACACGCCGCGAGTCACGTCATCACGGAAGATCGCCTCACGGCGGTCGCCCCGGTTCATGACGTGATAAATCGCTCCTGGATACTCCACTCTCAGCTTGCGGGCCATAACCGGCAGTCTGTGCTGCCCCGCCGCCGCATCAGCAACTGGCCGCAGCAAGTCACATCGGTAGCGGGAACTCGCCTACAATCCCGCGCAAGGCCGCTATCGTCAAGCCTCCCCAGGCGGGTTAGCTCGCGTGGGCAGCAAAAAAGGCAGCCATCGTTGGCTGCCTTGGAAAAACCGCATTCAAACGCCTTTAAAACTTCCAGCCGGTACCGAACTGGGCGTGGGCAGAGGTGTAATCCTTGCCGATATCCGCATACACGCCGAACTTGATATACCCATTCTTCTTCTTGCCCGCACCCGGCTTGCCCAGCATGCGGTAGCCCAGCTCCCCACCCACCGTGTAATACTGGTCCAAGGCGGCGTCATTCAGGAATTTGGTATGCACCGCGTAGAAATCCACGATCCAGCGCCGTTTGAACGGGATATCCAGCTTCAAGCCATTCTTCAGGATCTGCTGGCTGACGCCCGGATCGAACGTGTAGCCATCCACCGTCAACGGCACGCCCTCATGCAAGCTGAAGTGATTGCCCATGGACAACGTCACCTTGCCGAAGTCATACGCCACCAGACTGTTCAGCCCGCCATTCGCGACCAAACCGCCCGCTAGGAAATCTTTGGAGGCGGAAGCATTGGCGCCACCAAACGGCGCAAGCTGCCAGGACCATGGACTCTCCTTCGTGCGCGGAATCACCTTGATGGGCACCCCTATCCCCATCCCGAAACCAAAAATGTCAGCCGATTCCACCTGCACATAGCTCAACGGGATATCGATATTTAGCCCTACTCGCTCCGTCAACTTGAAGCGCGCATAGAGGGGCAGACTGTAAGCCTGCCCTTTGAACCCATTGGCATCGAAGGTGCCCACATCCGCCACGATCCCCACCCCCATGCGACCGGAAGAGGTATCGGATTATCCTTTTCCTCATTGGTTTCCGCGAACGTCATGGCGTAGTTGTTGTAAGCTTGGGAAGCCGCAAACGCCGTCGTGCTGTTCGGGTTACCATCTGTCACGGCCACCAAGGACGCTGTGGACATGGCTTTCAGGAAACGGGAGAAAACCCCTGCCCCATCCGTCTTGAGGAACTGCTCGACCTGATGCTCCGTGTCACTCCGGTTGACACCATTGAAATTCTGACTGAACCCGATGCTGGGGATGCTCAACAAGGCACTGGTGCCGGCCGCGTTGACATTGAAGCTGATGGCATTGGCCACCCCTGCGTAATTGAGCGAACCATTGAGCGGAACACCGTTGAACGCTGCGAACTGGTTCTGGGCATTGATCGCGTCATTGATCAAGGTCAGAACTTCATTGCTGCCGACGGTGACCGTGGGCGCACCGCCCGTCGCCGTGACGGTGAACAGATCACCCGCTTGCGCCTGCGCGCCCGCCAAAACTGAAAACGCTACCAAACTCTGAAATACATACCCTTTTACCTTATTTGTATTATTCATGGGCTAATGACAATCTGCCTTTCTGTCTACAGCTCTGGTTGAGGTTTAGAACGTTTTTGCTGGTTTCGGAGAAGACTTCCTAAGTATATTTATAACGATTCTTACTTGTCAAAGATAAACTCCAACCGGGAACACATGAACACACTAAACAGGCTTCGGTTATGGGTTGTGACGTTTGCAGCCATATCTCTTACTCTTTCGAGCTACGCTCAAGACACCAATAAAACCATCACACTCTCGCAGAGCTTGTCGCTGGAAGTGACCGTGTTGCTCTTTAAGCCCGCCAAAGCGGAACGCCTGATGCGCGGCTTTAAAGATCTTAAAGGCGATCTGGCCTCGGTTGTGGAAGGACTAAAACTCGATGGCAGTGTCAGCATACTTTATAATGCCACGCGCGACTTGCGCCTGGAAGATAAGGCCCGCGCCAAGTTCGACTCCTTGGAAACACGGCCAATTGTCATCATCGGCAAGCCATCCGCCCCTATCCCACCAGCCACGGCCTACGGCCTTAAACTTGAGATCACTGCGCGGCCCGGCTCCAGCAATGTGTTTGGACTCGGCTGGGAAGGCGAAGTCACCTGGTCACCTGAAATCGTAGAACGCTGGCAAGGTGAGCGGTTCTTAAGTTTCGCCAGCAGCGCTCTCGGCACCCTCAAACAAGCCGGTGTTATTGGTGGTAAAGATGCTAAAACCGGTGATATGGGCCTGGAGTTAGCGCAATTATTTAATCCCAAAGGCAAGCCTACAGAAAATGAGATCTATGAATTACCGGTAAACAAGACCGTCTCCTTTAACAGCAGCCGCAATTGCCGCGACGGCGAACTGATAATTAACGCCACTACCTCCGAGATGGGTAATAAAGAAGCACAAACCATCTTATTACTTATAACACCACGAGTTTCACCATAAGATATACAACAACGAAAATAACCATATATTGTTTTTAATAAAGCAAAATAGAGCCTTCCAGTTTCGCCCTTTGATACCGTTATCACTGGTCGTGTGGCTTGTCTTTGCCTTCATATGGCAACCGCTTTCCGCCCAAGTGATTTATATCGATGCGGATGCAGTCAAAAACGCTCAGAAATCGCTGCCTCTGGCAACACCCGTTCATTTGACCGTCGCGGTTATTCGTTTCCTGCCCGAAGGCAAAGCCGCCCGCCGTCCGCCAGAACCGCTCCCTACAAATGGCTCCCTTCCGCAGATAGTCAGCACCCTAGGCAAACGCGGCCAGGTGAATCTGCTCTTCTATGGCGAACGCGATTTGAGCGGACCTACCAATGCCACGGTGCGCATCAATTCCACCGAACGCCGCCCGGTTTTCTCACTCCATCCCGAAACCAATCAAAGCCTCACGAACCGGGAGTTCGGCTTGCGTCTGGAAATCTCCGCCCACACCACCCCCGATCAACGCCTCCGGCTGGATTGGAACGGCAATTTCTCCTGGTCCCCGACCTCATCGATGCTTGGGCTGGTGAAAAATACCTGCTCTTCGGCATGAAGGTAGCCCGGCTGATCAAACCCGGTTCCGTATATAACGAAGATGATGACAGCGAAGATGCACCTGGCATCAACATCGGCGGGCTGTTCAAGAAAAAGTCCAAGGAGGCCAAGACGGCCAAAAAAGAACCGGAACTCTCGTTCCTCGCCATCGAACGGCGCACAACGGATCTCAAAGGCAACAGCTTCGTCGCTCCGGAAGAATTGGTCATCACCGCTGTCCCCTCCACCGGCAACGACCCAAATCAGCCCGAATTCATCTACCTCATCCAGCAATTGTCCCGCACAGACTGACGTTTAGGGACTTGCCTCAATTACGGCACAGTTCAGTATCATCTTGCATTCACCTCACGGCATGACGGCCAAGGGCCTCGTCAGCCTGCACGTTTTTCCCCTTCCATGGCGCGTTTTGGGATTGCCGGGATTTCCCAAACCACGTCTCCTAACGGGATAAGGTTACGCATGCCCCTCGAGGATACCGCCGTCATCGATATGATCACCAAACGCAACACGGATGGTTGCTATGGGCTCATCATCACGGATGCTGGCATCACGACCGATCCAGTCACGCGCTTGCAGTTGCTTCAGCGCAAACTGGCCACTTACCGGCACGCCATCATCAACGACCTCCTCGCGGACACTTGCCCGGCGACCACGCCTGAACATTTCTATATCCAGGTAGTTTGCGATCTCTGCCCAACGCCCGAGATGCAGCGCATATCCAGTGTGCTCACCGATGACCAACCGCCCATCGAAATCCCGCTGCTCTTCTCCGAGTTATCCGCCGGCTCTTGGGGTGTCACCAATCCCACCGAACCGGCCAGCAATGAATTGAGTGAGGACATGCAGGAAGCGGTAAAAGCAGCCTTCGCCACCGCCGCCCAATGGCTCGCGGAAGATGAGATACCGCTCTTCATTTATTGGCTGGAGGGAGACGATCAGAAACTCGCGGCCATCACCGGGGCCAAGAATCAGGAAGAGGTCATCGCGCGGGTCACCGCTTGGGCTTCGAAGATGGGTAACGAAGCCTGGCTATGCGTGCTCATCAGTGCCGCCAAAACAGGCGAAGGCATTCTGCCGGCCGACCTCCTTATCGCCCACTGCTGTGAACGGGGTAACGCCGCCGGCTTTGTTCTGGTTCAGGAAATCGGTCTTAATGCGAAGAATGGGAACCTCGAACTGCGGGGTGATATCAACTACGCGGAATCGTGCCCCAATTTCTTCCCGACCGACTGATCATCAACGACTCCGCTCAGTAGGTATACGTCCGCTCCACCTTCCGCTCCGCCTGGGCATTCAACTGAAGCACATGCGCATCTTGTGTCTTGCCCACCGCACTCAGATCCAGCAGGAAACTCTCCGAACTCTGCAATCGCCCCGTCTGTCCGTTCACCGGGAACAGCCCGGAAACCCTCATCTCGACGTTGGTTTTGCGCGCCACCATCCCGTTCGGGATTTGCACGCCAACATTCGGCATGGACAGCGCGCCGGATACGCGCAGGCACTTCACACCTTTCACCTCCACAACCGCTTCCAGCTTCGCTGTGCCGGTCACATTCTTGGGGTCGATCTTGAAGTTCTCCCGTTGCAACGCCTTCACGCCCAGCTCCACATTGGCTTTCCACTGATCGCCCACCTTTTTTCGTTCCACCGTACCAAAAACCTCATCATCCGTTGGTGCTGCCGGATTTCCTGTCTCCAAAAAACTGGCCAAGACTTCGTTCAGGCGCGTCGGAGCCTCCTTGCCGTTGAATTGAAAATATTTTTGACCATCCCGATATGCCATGCTCACAACCGAACCCGCATCCAGCAAGGCATTCGTCTTGCCCGCTTCGATCATCGTCAGTTTGGCCACTTGCAAGTTCAAATTGGTCGCTTGTCCTTGCTCGTTGACCGCGAGCACTTCGATACCTGCCACCAGTTCCCAAACCTTCGTCTCAGTCTCCTGCTTCAATATCCGCCCATCGGAGAACAGCGCATTCATGCGCGAATCCGATGCAGTGGCATTGATCTGGAATTTTTGACCGGCTTTGAATGGCGTGACCATTTTGATGGCATAATCCTCCGCCCGCCCATCCAGCAGACAAGCCAGCCACAGCAGCACGGCCACAACTCTTGAAACAAATCGCATACGAGCATTTAGCATCACAACCAGATTAACATGGTGCGCCCGCCAGCCCTCCGCCGTGCGCCATCACTTCACCAGCACCACCACCCCCAAAGGTGGCAAGGTCAAGGGGGCGGAAAACGGCTGGTTATGCACCTGGTAGGCATCCGCATGCACGCTGCCACCATTGCCTACACTGCTGCCGCCGTAAATATCGGCATCGGTGTTCAAAGCTTCCCGCCAGACACCTTCCTTCGGCAATCCGATACGATAACCTGAACGTGCCACCGGCGTGAGGTTCAAGATCACCGCCACTTCGCCGCCGCCATTTTCATCGCGACGCAGGAAAGACAGCACACTGTTCTCGTTGTCCGCGCAATCGATCCACTGGAAGCCACCAGTGTCATAATCCGTCTGCCACAAGGCATGGCGCTCGCGATAGACACGGTTCAAATCTTCCATCAACCGTTGCACTCCCTTGTGATATGGACCCGCATCCAAGAGCCACCAATCGAGCTGCGCATTCGCATTCCACTCTTTCGGCTGGCCGATCTCGCATCCCATGAAGATCAATTTCTTGCCGGGGAACATCCATTGATAGGTCAGCAAGCAACGCAGATTTGCAAATTTCTGCCAATCATCACCCGGCATCCGCCCGAGCAATGAACCCTTGCCGTGAACCACCTCGTCATGCGAGAGCGGCAGTTGGAAATTCTCATTGTGGTGATACAGCATCGCGAACGTCAGGTCGTTCTGGTGATACTTGCGATAAATTGTGTCGCGCTTGAAGTAACCCAGCGTGTCATGCATCCAGCCCATGTTCCATTTCAGGCTGAAGCCCAAGCCACCGAGATAAGGCGGACGCGTCACCAACGGCCACGCAGTCGATTCCTCAGCGATGGTCACTACACCTTCGCATTCCGTATGCACCAGGTGATTGAATTCGCGCAGGAACGCGATGGCTTCCAGATTTTCCCGGCCGCCATACTTGTTCGGCACCCATTCACCTTCCTTGCGCGAATAATCGAGATAAAGCATGGACGCCACGGCATCCACACGCAGACCGTCGATATGGAAACGCTCGCACCAGAAGAGCGCATTCGCCGTTAGGAAATTGCGCACCTCGTGCCGACCGAAATTGAAGATGAGCGTGCCCCAATCCTGATGCGAACCCTGCCGCGGATCTTCGTGTTCGTAGAGCGCCGTGCCGTCAAATTTCGCAATTGCCCATTCATCGCGCGGGAAGTGCGCCGGCACCCAATCCACAATGACCCCGATGCCCGCCTCATGCAGCGCATTGACGAGGAATTGAAAATCTTCCGGCGTACCATAGCGGCTTGTCGGGGCGTAAAAGCCCGTCACCTGATAACCCCAGGATGGATAATAAGCATGCTCGGCTACGGGCAGGAACTCCACGTGCGTGAAGCCCATCTTGCGCAAATAATCCACCAGCGGTGCGGCGATATCCCGATAGCCGGGCGATTCGAATTCGCTCTTCTTCAACCACGAACCCAAGTGCATCTCATAGATGCTCATCGGCTCACGCAGACAGTTCTTCTGCTTGCGCTCAGCGAGCCACTTCTCATCGGTCCAGGCGAACTTGCGATTATCCCAAACCACCGCCGCATTCTTGGGGGCTTGCTCAAAGAGAAACCCGAACGGGTCCGTCTTGATGACGATGTGCCCATGCAGATTGAGCACCTCGAACTTGTAGAGGCTGCCTTCGCCCACGCCGGGAATGAATAGCTCCCAAATACCGGAAGCCCCGAGCATACGCATCGGATGCCGGCGGCCATCCCAGTCGTTGAAATTGCCTACGACGCTCACGCGCTTGGCATTGGGCGCCCAAACCGCAAAGCTGGTTCCGGCCACGCCATCAATGACCCGCAAGTGTGCCCCAAGCTTCTCGTAAATCTTCCGTTCATTGCCTTGGGCGAAAAGATAGACATCCGTATCGCCGAGCGTCGGCAGGAATGAATAGGGATCGCGTGTGGAATATTCGTGACCGCCCTTTACCGTCACCTTCAGGTCAAAGGCGTAAACTTGCTGGCTCTTCTTGGAGACACCCTCGAACAAACCGCTTTCATCGACACGCTTCAACGCAAAAGCTGGTTTGGATTTTTCATGGGTCGGAATGACCTCGATCTTCTCCGCATCCGGGATGAGCGCGCGCACGACCACACCCGAACCATCGCCCAGCGGGTGCATGCCCAAGAGCTGATGAGGGGAACGATGTTGCAATAAAACCAAACTCTCCCGTTCGGCTGCGCTCAGAATCATGGGTGTGATGCTGCCATGCGGCCCGTCTCTTGAATAGAGGGAAACTTATCCTTTTATTGGCCCCGAATCGTGCTCGTTGGCGGCCTCAAAACCTTTAAATGGTTAAAACGTGAATCGAAGCAACGATTTACCCTCTACTTCGCCTCGGGCACGTAATACGCCCCCATGTGTTCCAGCACCTTGCTGCGCAGCTCCTCGCCATCCACGAGTCCGGTATGGCGCCAAAGCACCTTGCCGTCAGGGGCCACAAGCAAGGTATGCGGGTTGCCACCCTGCCATTCCGGATCCAGCACCTTCACCAGTTCATTGATATCCGAACCGCTGAAGAGATAACTGTTCGTCTTGCGCCCTTCCGCTTTGAGCGAAGGCTTCAAGCGATCCATCAGCCCGGCCCCTTGCTTTTCCAGAAACTTCTTCGCCTTGTCGATGTCTGCCGGGTCATCCGTACTGATCGTGATCATCTCGAAATCGCGCAGACCGAATTTGCGCGCCGTGGTCACCAATTCCGGGAATTCCTTCACGCAGGGCGCGCACGTTGTGGCCCATACATTGAACAGCCGCACTTTCTTGGTGCCGTTTTTGCGCAAAGCCGCAACACCTGCCGCATCGATCAATTCGATGTCCACGGGCGTCTTGTCCCACTTGGCCACCTTGTCCGCCACCAGCGTGTTCTTGGTCATCCACTTTGTGGAGCAGCCATGCGGTTTCGTCACTTCCACCGGCACCGCCTTACCCGCAAGCAAGGCTTCCACCGCATTCCGCGCGTCCGTGGTCTTCACCGTAGCGATGTTTTCAAAGCGTGAATCATCGAACTGGCCCTTGTAGCGCAACTTGCGCTCGGCATCGAAGATGAATACGTGCGGCGTGGCCAGACAACCATAGGCCTTGGCGATGGCTTGCGTATCACCATCATACAGATACGGAAAATTGAACCCCTGCTCCTTGGCATACTTCTTCATATCATCGAAGCCATCGTTGTACTTCGAATAACCCAGTTCATCGATGCTCAAGCCATCAGGATTGTTGGGGTTGATGGCCACCATGGCGAAACCATTGGCCTTCGCATCGTTCAACAGCTTGATCATGCGCGCTTCGGCCGCGTGCGAATCGGGGCAATGGTTCGAGATGAACGCGATCATCAAGACCTTGGCGCTCTTATAATCCGCCAGCCGATGCTTCTTCCCGTCGATACCGAGCAGATTGAAATCCGGGGCCGCATCACCAATCTTGAGGTCTTGCACCCCTTCTGGTGCGCCATGGCTATCGGCTTTTTTGGCGGCTGGAGTGGCCTCGGCTGCGGAGGCCGTGTTCAGCGTAGATAAAGCGAGGACCAAAGACAGGACGGCGGCGAATGCGTTGCGCGTTTTCATGGTGACGGCCATAGCTATGCCATCCGGCGCCAGATTCCACAAATGAAAAACAGCCGCCGGATTGCTCCGACGGCTGTCACGAATTTCGTGTTATGGATTAAGCCTTACTTGGCTTTCACTTCCGCGATCAACTTCTCCAACCGCTTGCCATATTCGATGAAGTTGGCCTGTGTATCCGCTTCCGTCACGGTCTTGCCGGTGCCGCTCACATCATGGAACACCACTACCATGTGAGGCTCGATGGACACACCCGCATCATAACCGCTCGCGAACGCATCACGCAAAATGTCCTTCACGCGGCCTTGGCCTTCGCCTGGCCAGTTATAGTCCGCATCATTCTTCGCCGGATTCCACGTCGCATCCTTGATGTGGATGTGCGCGGTGTAAGGCTTCATCTGGAGCCAGAACTCCCATGGGTCCTGACGGCCCCAAGGCTTCGCGCCCCGGCGATCAAAGTTGAAGATCGGATTGGCCGTATCGAAAACCCATTTGAGGCCCGGCACCTTCTCCAGCATCTGCGCCGCGTGCTGCCAGCTCATACCGCCATAGTTCATGCAATTCTCATGCACGGGCTGGATGCCCGCATCGAGGAACATCTTGGTCACTTCACGGACGCGCTCGAACACGACGGCGGGAATCTCGCCTTCGTCGTCCTTGGGCTTGAAGCTCATCACCCGGACAAACTTCGTGCCGATCTTTTGCATACGGGGAATTGCGCGCTTCACTTCGGCCACCGTGACATCGAACGGCGTCTCCACCGTCTTCGCCCAGTTCATGATCGTGGAGCCGAAGGCATACACGCTGATGCCGTTTTCCGTCAGCTTCGCCACCGCCTGGTCGAACGCCGCTTCCGGGATGTTATGAAAGTTGTCCTTCGCGAAGCCCGGCACTTCCACACCGCGCATCTCGATATGTTTCCAGCCCAAGGCCTTCGTCGCTTTGATTTGCGAGTCCAGGCTCCCGCCGGCCTCGTCGCCAATTCCCATTAAATGCATAATTTAGTCCCCTACTATTGCCCCCATTGGCTCCCCTTTTCCACTCGAAATTTCACCTTTCGCAGCCTCGCTTTCGCTGTCCTTTACCGTTTACCGCCCCGCCAACGGGAGCTATAACCCGTGCAAGCAAACCATTATGAATTTACGCCTGCTCGCGGGAACCGTCGCTTTCGCCTTCGCTTTTACCGCTTTGGCTGCAGAAACACCGGCCACTAGTTCGGCCGCTCGTTGGCCCGGTCGCCAGCCGGATGGCTCTGTCCTGCTGCCCAACATGTGGTCGCTCCGTCCGGCAGGCAAACAAGTGGATTTAGGCGATTTCCCGGTGAACATCGCCGTGCATCCGGCAGGGCGCTACGCCGCCATCCTCCATTCCGGCCATGGCACACACGAGGTCGTCATCGTCGATCTCAGCAGCAATCAGATCGTTTACCGTTCCAAGATTGAGGAATCCTTCTACGGACTGGAATTCACCCGCACGGGCAACCGCCTTTACACCAGCGGCGCTGGCAGCGAAGTGGTTTACGCGTTCGATTTCGATGCCACCACCGGCAAGCTCAGCGGAGAAAATGCCATCCACCTGCAGGATGTGAAGGAACGTGGTATTCCCGCAGGGCTCGCCTTGTCCGGTGACGCGCAAAGCCTCTACGTGGCCAATGTCCTCGGCCAAAGCATCGCCCGCGTCGATCTGACGGGCACCAACAAGGTCGTGGATATCGGCTTTGAAGGTTATGCCGCCGAACGCCGTAAAACATTCAAAGGCACTGACGCCCCGGTCAGTGATGACACCGCCGCCATCCGTAAACGCGCCGAAGCTGCTTCCGATCCAACCAGCCCGGAAGCCCCCTTCCCTTACGCCTGCCGTCTCGATGAACGCAAAGGTCGCCTCTATGTCAGTCTCTGGGCGCATGCACAAGTGGCCGTCATCGATCTCAAGTCCAACACCATCATCGCCAATTGGCCTACCGAAGATCATCCGAACGAGATGTTGCTGACGAAGAACGGCAAGCTGCTCTACGTCGCCAATGCCAATCGCAACACCGTTACTGTTTTCGATACCGAAAAAGGCAAGCCCATCGAGACGATCTGGGCCGCGCTGCATCCTGCCTCGCCTCCGGGCGCCACGCCGGACAGCCTCGCCCTGACGCCGGATGAAAAGACGCTGTTCATCGCGAATGCCAACATCAACACGCTGGCAGTCATCGATGTCAGTGAGCGCGGCAAGAGCCGTTCGCTCGGTTTCATTCCGACTGGCTGGTACCCCACCTCAGTGCGCGTGACGCCCGACGGCAAGAAGCTGCTCATCGCGAACGGCAAGGGCATCATCTCCAAGGCCAATCCCAATGGACCACAACCCGGCAAGAAAGCGCCGGCTGGTACCGTCACCGAATACATCGGTGGCTTGTTCAAAGGCACCTTGAGCATCATCGATCTGCCCAAGCGCGATGCCTTCGCAAAGGAATTGGAGACTTATACCGCTCAGGCCTACAAATGCTCGCCCGCAAACAAAGACAACCTGCCGCCCGTACCGCGCCCGGCGGACAGCCCGATTCCCGGTCGTGTGGGCGATCCCAGCCCCATCAAATACTGCATCTACATCGTGAAAGAAAACCGCACGTACGATCAGGTGTTTGGTGACATCAAGGAGGGCAAAGGCGATCCGAAACTCTGTCTTTTCCCGGAAAACGTGACGCCCAATCACCACAAGCTAGTGAGTGAGTTCGTCCTGCTCGATAATTTCTACGTGGAAAGTGAAGTCAGTGCCGATGGTCATGAATGGACGATGGGCGCGTATGCCACGGACTTTGTGGAGAAGTTCTGGCCGCTGAGCTACGGCCATAACAAGACGAAGAAATACACCTACCCCAGCGAGGGTAATTTCCCCATCGCCACGCCCGCTGGTGGTTATCTCTGGGACCGCGCCAAGGAAGCTGGTGTCAGCTTCCGTAGCTACGGTGAGTTTGTCCAAAACGGCAAGACGCCCAAAGACCCGGTGAAACCACGCGTCAAGACATTAGAGGGCAATACCGATCTCTGGTATCACAGCTTTGACATGGATTACCCGGATGTAAAACGGGCGGAACGGTTCATCAGCGAATTGCGGCGCTTTGAGAAGGAAGGTGACATGCCCCGCTTGCAAGTCGTCCGCCTGCCCAACGACCACACCTCGGGCACCTCTCCGGGCAAACCCACACCGGCCGCTGCCGTGGCGGATAATGATCTGGCACTCGGTCAAGTCATCGAAGCTGTCAGCCATTCAAAGTTCTGGGCGCAGACCGCGATATTCGTGGTCGAGGATGACGCACAGAACGGGCCGGATCACATTGATGCGCATCGTACCGTGGCGCTCGTCGTAAGCCCCTACACCAAGCGTAAGCATGTGGACTCCACCATGTATTCCACCAGCTCGATGCTCCGCACGATGGAACTCATCCTCGGTCTGCGGCCCATGTCGCAATTCGATGCCGCCTCCACGCCGATGTTCAACTCCTTCCAAGCCAAACCCGATCTTCGCCCTTACGAAGCCAAGGCGGCCAACATCGATCTGAACGAGCGCAACACGAAGCTCGCCTGGGTGCCGAGCAATCACGCAAGATGGATTTCACCAAGGAAGACGCCGCAGATGATCTGCTGCTCAATGAGATCATTTGGCGAGCCATCAAAGGCGCAGACTCCCCCATGCCCGCCCCCGTGCGTGCCGCCTTCGTCTTTGCTCATCCAAAAGATGACGATGATGACTGACGCTTCGCTCGCTAACGAGCCCCACGGTTCACCGAACAGGCTCGCTCACGGAAGCTTACAGCGAAGGCCTGTGCCTATTGCACAGCGGGCGAAGTAGGGTAGATTGAATTAAGCCTTCAGAGAGATGACGGAACTCCCTGAGAGCGCGATGCAGGATGACACCCGCATCTCGTTCTTTTACACCCCAACCGGGAGCCGTTATGAAAGCATCCAGAGTGTTGTCTCTCTTCGTCTTGTGCGCCTTGGCGCTGCTGCAAGCCGGGTGCGCTTCCATGTTTACCAGCGGTAAAAACATGGTCAAAAGCTCGTGGAACAATTTTGATGAAACCAAGGCGGCCTTCGACCAGATCAAACCCGGTGACACGACGCGTGAGGAACTCGTGTGCATCGGCTTCGACCCTTACACCGATTCCAACGTCCGCATCCTCACCTATCTGGATATCATGAACCGTTTTCTGCCGAACAACGCCATCCAGCTCAAAGACCTGCCAGACCCCGTGCAAAAATGCCTGTTAGCTCAGGATAAGGCCCAAGCCTACGAGCTCGAGATCACCAGCCAGAACAGCAAACGCTACGGCAACCTGTTCATGGATGTCTTCGCCTTCAATCGCAAGACCCGCGAAACGGGTTGGAATTTCAAAGCCCTCATTCTGCTCAACGAAGACACCGTGGTTTACAAACTCTGGTCCGGCCAGCCGATGATCGAGCGCTACGACCAGAAGAAAAAACCGCTTGGGCCGCTGCAAGAAATGGAAGGGTCGATCTCTGGATTCATCAGGTAAAAGCAAATGGCGGCGAACTCACATTCGCCGCCATTCACAATATTCGACAAGAATGATTATCTCCGGAACGACGCCGAGAAATCCTCGTTCGAGACCTCCACCACCTTCTTCTCGAAGCGCGAATTAGTGATCAATTCATTCAGCTTCGCTTCATACGCCGCGCTGTCCATCGGCAGTTCCACCGTCTGGCCGATGAGCGAGGAGTAGAGCATCACGTTCGCCAGTTCGATGGACCCGATGCCCTCTTCACCCGAGCAGTTCATCGGTGAACCATCCAAGATCGCGTCCACGAAGTTCGTCATAAAGGCGGCGTGCGGATTGTCCGCGTTGCCGAACGGAATCGTCACGTTCCACACATCCGGCTTCGCGAAACCGATCTTCGACGTCTTGTTCCATTCATCCGCCGGAACCTCGTTCCGCGTGAACGTCAGCGCATTGTTCTCCAGCACGATGCGACCTTTCGTTCCCGCGATCTCGAAGCGGTTCGTGCCCGGCAATTCACCCGTGGAACTGATGAACACGCCCGTGGCCTTGTTCGGCCATTCCAGGTACACCGTCACGTTATCCTCCACCTCAATGTTGTGGAAGCGACCAAGCTGGCAGAAGCCGCGCACGCTCTTCGGCATGCCGAGCAACCAATAAAGCGTGTCGAGCTGATGCAGGCATTGATTGATCAAGACGCCCCCACCCTCGCCCTTCCACGTCGCACGCCAGCCGCCGCTCGAGTAGTAAGCATCGCTGCGGAACCAATCCGTGATGATCCAGTTCACGCGGATGATTGTGCCGAGTTCGCCGTCTTGGATGAGCTTGCGAATCTTCGCGTAGCGCGGTTCCGAGCGCATCTGGAACATCGCGCCGAACTTCACCTTGGGATTCGCCTTCGCCGCCGCGATAAGCCGTTCCGCATCCGCTTTGTGCGCGGAGATCGGTTTCTCCACCATCAGATGCACGCCGGCATTGATGGCTGCGATTCCCAAGCTGGTATGCTGATAATGCGGCGTAGCCACGATTACCGCATCCACCTTGCCGGACTTGATGAGCGCTTCGCCATCGCCGAACACCTCGACGCCCTTCGCCTTGTAGGCATCCAGTTTGCCGGGCGACGTGCTGCACACGGCGGTCAATTCCGCGCGCTTCACTTTACCCGCCAGCAAGTATTCGGCGTGATACTTGCCCATGTTCCCCATGCCGATGATGCCAACGCGAACTTTGCTCATGGTCGTAAATTCAATTGATTCAGTTGAGCGGCCAGTATCGCTGGGAGGAAAAATAAGGAGCAAGTTCATTTTGAGATGGCTTTATCAGACCAAGGCCATTCCCCTCTAAATGAACCGATTCCAAATGCGGCCCTTGTAGCTTCCGGTGAATTAGCTTAAAAAGGATTAGAGACACGCCCAAGCCACCCCAATATCGCCAACTATGAAATGCTTAAGACTGCCCCTGCTCCTCTGTTTGGTTCAATTGTGGTCGGCTCTGCCCGCCCAAGCTACCGTCCAAGATGTGTCGTTTTTAGGGGTCATCAAAGAACAGAAGTTTGACCAGCACGGTGACAAAATCGTCAAGCTCTCTGAAGATGAAGATTCTGGCAATGAACGGGCTTTAAGATTCAATCTCTTCTTGAACCTCGGCGACGGCGGCTCCATCACCTCAGCCACTGTCACCACACCCGGCGGCACTAACCTGACCATGACGGCGGACGGCGATAGCAGCTATCACTTCTCCTTCTCCACGGACAACCTCTTGGAACTCAACACCCAGCATCCGAGTGGCACCTATACATTCAATGTGGCCACAACTCATAACGGCAACCTGACCATCCCGTTAACACTCTCGGGTGACACTTATCCGAGCGTCCCCCGGGTCAGCAACTATCCCGCGGCCCAGAGTGTCAACGCCAGCGGCAATTTCACCCTGACTTGGGATGCCTTCACGGGCGGCACTGCTGGTGATTTCATCCAAGTCTCCATCTCCGACGAGTTTGACAACCAAGTCTATGATTCTGGCTCACCCGGCACCGGTCTTGATGGCACCGCAACCCAAGTGACGATACCCGCTGGCACCTTATCCGCCGGCAAGCAGTATCATGCCGAAGTCATGTTCGCCAAAATCGTACAGAACGCGAACTCCGGCGGCACTGGCGGGGTGGCGGCATACACGAAGCTCACCAGCTTCAACATGACCACCACCGGCCCGGTGATGGACTTTAACTCGCCCAATTTGTCTTACCCTAATCCCCAATACAGCGAGTCTTCGGTGCCGGTTAAATCGGTGATCGCCTTTACGTTCAACGAACCGATGGACCATCTGGTTAACATTGCTTGGAGCGGCACAGGTCTGAATGCCGCCAACTTCGTTTACACCTGGAGCGCGGATGACTACACGCTCTACGCCGTTTACAATCAGGCCGGTGGCCTGCCAACGAATACAGAGATCAGCTGGACCTTGAACCCCATCGGTGAAAACACCCCGATGCAGGATAAAGCGGGCAACCCGCTCTACTTCGCCTCTGGCAGTTTCACCACTTCCAGCAGCGCGGCGACCAGCGATCCAGACGTGAAAGAGATCGTGCTGATCAAAAACCAGTTCTCGATCCAAACGGGTGCCACACCAACGTCCGTGGAGCAATACACCTTCGAGGTCAACGGCGATCTCAGGAACAAGAACGGCATCTTGAACGGCACCGTGACCACCCCCGGCACTGCAGTCGTCCGGCCGGAAAACAACTTCGACGGCACCACCTTTGACTACGAGGCCCAGTATGCTTCCAAGACCGATCTGGACCGCTTTTTCCCGAATGGTGCTTACATTATCTCTCTGGATACCGCCCATGACGGAACCAAGACGGTTCCGCTCACTTTCCCGGCGGACAATTACCCGAACGTCCCTACGCTGAGCAATTTCAGCAGCCTGCAAGCAGTCAATTCGGCCCAAGGCCTGACCATCTCCTGGAGCAGTTTCTCCGGGGCAGATAACAGCAGCAGCTACTTCATCAAGGTGAACATTGAAACGGACTCGGGCGAAGAAGTTTTCAGCTCGCCGGGCATTGGTGAAGGTGGTGCTTTGACCGGCACATCCACTTCCATCGTCATCCCGGCCAACACCTTATCGCCCGGGCGGAAATATTGGGCCGAACTGGTCTTTGCCCGCATCGTGGCGACGGATTCTTCCACCTACAGCGGCGTAACTTTTCGGGCGGTTTTCGCCAAAGCCACTGAATTTGAGATCCAAACTACTGGTTCCCCCATCCGGCCTGCTTTGACCTTCACTAAAGGCAATCCCGCCCAGATCAACCTCACTGGCGACAAGCACGTGAGCTACGTTCTGGAGGCCACGGAAGATCTTCAGTCCTGGTATGCCATCAGCTATCCGCAAGGAACGTATTCGAGCACCACCACCAGTTTCTATGATGCCGATTTCACCTTCTTCCCCCGTCGTTTCTACCGGGTAAGGGAAGATTCCTCCAACGGCTCCTTCCGCTTGCCCGTCACCGTGCAAGGCACGGTCTATGATTTTGATTTTCTGGAACCCATCGCCGGAGCCACCGTATCCACTACGCTCAGCGGAGCGACGGCCGTGACCGATAGCGAAGGCAACTTCTACCTGCAAACCGGCACAACGCTCTCTGACTTTTACCAGAGCTATGGGATCACGGTCACCAAAGCGGGTTATGTCACCAGTTCCCAAAACCTCGCCTGGGGTGAACGTGTGCGGAACCAGCAATTCTACTTGCAGCAGCCAAGGTAACGGCGTAAAGGCTGAATTGATTGAACACAGCGGATCCAAAAACCGCAGCGTTATCCCGGGTTTGGGGAACCACGTGGCGTTTCACTTTCGTCAGCCTTGCGGTGTTCGGCCTTTGGGCAATAGGCGGACGTTGGTTCTATCAGAACTTGGGTGAAGCCGGTTTCTACCTCGTCTGCGCGCTGGTCTTCATCGGCCTGAGCGGATTGTTCCTGCATGGTTTGACGGCAGGCCGGGTAACCTTGCTGAGATTCTATTTCGCCTTCGGCCTGAGCTTCATGGCGTATGCCGTCCTGTGGTCTGCCGCTTGGTTTCTCCTGCGCGGCAGAGCTGGCGAATGGGCCGGATCTATCGTCGGGCCGCT
The DNA here is from genome assembly GCA_965283725.1 of Limisphaerales bacterium. Lineage (GTDB taxonomy): Bacteria > Verrucomicrobiota > Verrucomicrobiia > Limisphaerales > JAEYXS01 > JAEYXS01. The sequence goes on along the minus strand of CBDIPT010000016.1, from coordinate 62,839 downwards.
TGCCCTCGCGCTCCTCCTGCTCCGTCTCACCAAGACCGCTCCTGCCAGCATTCCCCTGCTGCTCGCCGTCGTCGCCCTGCACTCTCTCGGCTACTTCGCGGGCGACAGCCTCTACGCTTGGGTGAAAAGTCCCTCCGGCATCGAGACGCTTTCCACCTGGGCCAAACCTGAGCGTAACAAACTCGGTCAAATGCTCTGGGGCCTCGCTTACGGCCTTGGCCTGGGCAGCGGCTTGGGAATCATCCTTCACCAGATCGCCACTGAACCGCCAAAGGAAGGACTGCCTACGCCGGAGCCTCCTTCGTCCAAATCGGAATCTTAGGGCCTGTCTGAATAATGGCTTGCTGATGGCTGTGCCACTGCATTGTCCCAACCGGTTCGCGAAAACAGTTGCGTCCTATCCCCATCTGTTTAGTTAAGAGCCATGGCCAGACACTTCCTTCACTTGCTTGTGGTCGCATGCGTTTCATGGGCCAGCGTTTTGTTCGCCCAGAGCAACGTGCCGGACATCATCTTCCATGGCGGCAAGGTCGTCACCGTGGATGCCAAGTTCACCGTCACCGAAGCCATCGCCGTGAAGCAAGGCAAGATCCTCGCCGTGGGTGATAACGACACCATCCTCCCTCTCGGCAAGCCCGGCACCAAGCTCATCGATCTCCACGGCCAGATGCTCCTGCCCGGCCTGATCGATTCCCATGTGCATCCCGGTGCGGCCATGACGGAGTTCGATCATCCCATCCCCGACATGGAGACCATCCAGGACGTGCTCGATTACTTCGCCGCTCGCGCGAAGATCGTCCCCGAAGGCCAGTGGCTGGAGCTCCAACAAGTCTTCATCACACGCCTCAAGGAACAACGTTATCCCACGCGCGCCGAACTCGACCGCGTCGCGCCCAAACACCCTGTTTACTTCCGCACCGGCCCCGATGCCATGCTGAATACGCTCGCACTGAAGCTGAGTGGTATTGACCGCGATTTCACGGTGAAAGACGGCGGCCCCGGCTACTTGGAGAAAGATGCGAACGGCGAACCTACCGGCCTCCTGCGCGGCATCACCCGGTATGCCAAGGTGAAGTCCTCCGGCAAAACGCCTACTGAGACCGACACCTATAAACGCACGCTCGACCTCTTCCACGCCTACAACGAGATCGGCCTCACCGCCATCGGTGATCGCGGAGCGAACCAAAGTTCACTCGAGCGTTACCAGAAGATGCGGGATTCCGGCGATCTCACCGTGCGCCTCGCTCTCTCGCACACCTTTCCCACCATCGGTTCCATGGAGAAGATTCTCGCCGCCATCGACCAGATCGGCGAACACCCCTTGCGCGCAGAGAATCCTTGGCTCCGCATCATCGGCACGAAGATCTGGCTCGATGGCGGCATGCTAACCGGCAGCGCCTACATGCTCCAGCCCTGGGCAAGAGCGAGATGTATGGCATCACCGATGCCGCGTATAAAGGCGTCCTCAACGTCCCCCGCGAGCAACTCCTGAAGATGGTCCAGCGCACCACCAAACACGGCCTGCAATTCACCGCCCACTCCGTCGGCGATGGCGCCGTCGAGACCCTCATGAGCGTTTACGAAGAAGTAAACCAAGAGAAGTCCATCAAAGACCTCCGCCTCTGCGTTACGCACTCGAACTTCATGACCCACGACGCCATCGCCAAGGCCGCCAAGCTCGGCGTCGTCGTGGATATCCAACCCGCGTGGCTTTACCTCGATACCCGCACCCTCGTGAAACAATTCGGCTACGATCGCCTCCGCTATTTCCAGCCACTGAGCAGCCTCTTCGCCTCCGGTGTCATTGCCGGTGGCGGATCCGATCACATGCAGAAGATCGGCTCCCTCCGCTCCATCAACCCCTACAATCCCTTCCTCGGCATGTGGGTAACCATCACCCGCTCCGCCAAGTGGTATGACGGCCAGCTCCATCCCGAAGAAGCATTGACTCGTCAGCAAGCCATCCAGTTCTACACCCGCAACAACGCCCACCTCCTCTTCTGGGAAAAAGAGATCGGCTCCCTAGAACCCGGCAAATTCGCCGACTTCATCATCGTTGATCGCGACCTCCTCACCTGCCCCATCGATAACCTCAAAGACACGCAAGTGCTCCAAACATGGGTGCAAGGCAAGCAGGTGTATAAGAAGTAGAACAATCGTCCTCGAACCGTAGCCGCGATGGTGCGACCGCGCTAACCTCACCTCTTTCGATGTTGGAAGTTGGACGTTTCTCAACTTTGAACTAACCCCAACGTTCCCCTCACATGAACCCCAGACACGCGCGCTTGCCCGAATCTTGCCACGATCCGCCAAGTCTCGTCCGCCATCTGCCCCACCGCTTTAAGGACGCCCTGAAACACTGAGATACAACACCTCTCATTCATCGCCGACCCTCAGGTTGCGCAAGAATGCCCAGCTCTTTCCAAGGGGGAAAAACCAGCCCTGCCAAATGGCTGCCTTCCCTTAATCCCACGGGAAACTATGTCAAAGATCAGAAAAGGGGTATTGGGAACGAACACCATCGCTAGCACCAACTCCTTTAGCCAGCTACACGTTGCCAGCCGCAGGAAAAGTGCGCTAATAAAACTGAAATAGCAACAGATATTTTAACTAAGGCACTATTCCAACCACAACCCATTAACCTCCAAGAAATTGCAAACACGCTTTTTGCCGGACGCTTCCGTTAAACATCACCTCTCCGGCTATCGCATGGAAAATCAGTTTGATTTCCACCCTCATCACCCTGAAAATGTAAGCGTTGTATTGGAGGATGTTCAGCCGTCCACCGTTCTAGTCGTACCATGCGTTATCTCGTTTTACTCAGTTTGTTACTGGTTGGGTTTTCAACCTCGCTCGTCCGCGCCTTGGAGACCCCGCCTAACGTCCTCTGGCGCCGAGATGTGACCGATTCAGCCGACCACACCACCTCTACCTTCGTGACTGATTGTAAAGTGCTGCCCAATGGCAACTTGGCCCTCGCTGGTCAGTTTAGCGGCCAGGGACCAATCTTGGGTGCTCCTTTTGATCCAGACCAAGACCCGCTTGCTGGCGGCAGCTTCGTCGCCCTGCAATCCCCGAATGGCGAATTGCTGTGGTTACACCGGTTTCCGGGGATAAACTACTTGAAACTACACCTTGATGCCGCCAGCAACATTTCAGTGATTAGCTGTGCTGAGTCGGTCAGCATCTTGGGCTCAACCCTGCCCGCCGAGCCGGTTGGCTGGTTGCTCTACAGTCTGAGCTTCAAACCTGATGGCACCTTGAACCATCTGCGCCGCTTGGGGCAGATGGAAGGCCCGACCTACCTCTTGCGCACTTCCTATTTGTCGTTAGTAGATGGCAGCCTGCTGACCTTGGAGTTTAAGGGACCTTTGACGATCGCCGATAAAACCTACACCCCACCAGACGATCAACAGGCTGTCTTGTTGCTCAAACTGCATGCAGATGGGACCCGCGCTTGGGATCACGTATTCTACAGCAGTTATACGACCATTGGAGAATCCTTGCCCTTACCGGATGGCGGCCAGTTATATTGGGCCAATTTCAGCGGTGCCGGCACCTACCAAGGGCAAACTTACGGTACGGCATCGCAGGAAGCCCATAGCCTTTTGGTCTGGTTGAATGCCGCCGGTGAGGCAACAAAAACCGCACGCATCTATAATCCTACAAACGCCGCTTATCTTAGCAGTGCCCTGCTGGAACCAGATGGCGATCTGATCCTGCAGCTCGCTGGTCGTGGCCAGGCCAGCATCACGCCCCAAACCGGTACTCCGCTGAGCGTCGCCTTGGGTGAGGCCTATCTGAACGTCGCTCTAGCCCGCGTCTCCGGCAACCTCTCCGAACTGCGCTGGCAAAAGCGTTCGGAAGACGCTGAGATACGGTCCTACGCCCCGCTTTGCCGCGATCAGGCTGGTCATATTTATGCGGCTTTTTTCACCTCCCCGCTCTTCCTGTTTTTTGGCGGCACGCTTTATGGCAATAATTTCTACGACGACTATAAAGCGACCAGCCTGCTAAAACTGGATACTAATGGAAACGTGCTCTGGCAGCGCTTTGAGAAGTCACCATTGCCTGTCGCATTTGATGTTTCACCAGATGGTCAATGCTACCTGGGAACGGGTTCCTATATTACCACCCCAGTCAGTCGGATTGTCAGCATTGCTTCCGGTTGGGAACTCTCACCTCCGGAATTCCTCAAATTCACCCTTACGAACCAGTTGGTTGTGAGCGGCACCACTTTGAGTTTCCTTACCGAATTCAACAGCCCGGCTGGCACCGTTTACTATTGGAGTAAAAACGGTGCCCCCTTCACCAACTCATCCATTAGCACACTCAACATCAGCAATGTTTCCGCTGCCGACCTTGGTTCGTACAGTGTCACCGCCAGCAATCAGTTTGGATCAGTGACTTCCGGTCCATTCACTTTCACCCTGGCGCCAGCCTCCCAGCTCGCCATCAGCCAAACGCTGGGGCATATCCACAGTTCTGAAGTCTATGCTATGAAGGCCAGCTTTTCTTCCAGTGGGCGTCATTACCTTTGCAGTGTCCAAACCGGAAACCTCCTCACTGCCACCGGCATCCAATACTTTGCCCCCACCCAGCTCCATTGCCGCGTCTCCTTGGATAGTGAACCTGCAGCTGCCTTTACTGTCACCTTGCCTAGCCTTTCATTCCCCTCACAACTCATCGGCGATGACGGTTCCTGTTTCTTTATGAGCACCAATACTGTCAGTATCGCTTCTCAAAGACGGAGCTGGCTCACCAAAGTCAGCCCCACCGGTGATAAACTCTGGGAAATAGATGTGCTCAGCACGACCGGGGGGTATTTCAAAGATCTCGCCCTGCTGCAGAAAACTAACTTGGTCTTGTCCGCTTATTGCAAACAAGGAACCATCTTCCCCGGCCAGCCAGCGCTCACCCAAAGTGGTCTCTATTTGATCCGCCTGTCACTGGATGGGGTAGCGCGGGGAACCAAACTTTTGCTGGCCAGCGAAACCGAACTGGGTAGGAACATCTGCCTGGCACCCGATGGCAGTGGCTACACCTTGGCCGAATACCCTGGCAGGCTCACCTTTTCAAACGGTAACACGCTGCCGGAAGATTACTCCCATCCCACCGCCATTTTCGGTTTTGATTCCGCTGGAAACCTGACTTGGGCCCAGCGATTGCCCTCACAGACAGAAGGCCAGCGCCACCTTATCGCGTGTGATTCCCAAGGCGTCGTCGTCTGCGTGAACCACAATGGTATTCTAGATGTCGCCGGCTTTCCTTCGGGCTCCGTAAATTATGGCACCGTGCTGGTCCGGTGGCGCAAAGATGGTCTCCAGGAATGGCAGCGCGTCATTGACGACCCCGACCACTATGAAAGTGTGGGCGGGTTGGCTGTCGATGCCGCTGGTAATGTCGTATTCGGCCTGACGACCGAGAAAGAGCTGAACATCGATCTTACCACTCTGCCCACCAACCCCGGCTTAAATGAGCAAAACTTCAGCCAGGCCGCCCTTATACGGCTTTCCCGCACCGGACGCCTTGTCGATACTTTTCGCATTCCATCCAGTGGTGGCACCGGTATATCAAGTGTGGCTATCGACCCTACAGGCAGGCTGCTTTATTCGGGACAAATCGCCATAATACAATCACCCAATGCTATTCTTCAGATTGGTGATCTCCAGCTTCAACAGAAGGTTGCTGGCCAAGGTGCTTTCTACAGCATCTCCACTCCACTTGGCCCACCGCTTCTGGTTAGTCGCCAAGGCAGTGAACTCACCTTTAGCTGGTCTGATTACCTCACCGGTTTCAGTTTGGAATCCAGCACTTCACCCTTGGGTCCGTGGAATCCTGTCTCCATCACCACCAACAGTTTCACGCTCGATACCAGCAGCACCGCCGGCCAATTCTTCCGCCTCAAAGAACAGACCGAATAACACACACGGATTCCCTCTGTCGCCAGACGTTTTGAATCTGGGATTTGCCACCCCACTTTCGATGTTCGGCGTTCGATGTTGGATGTTCGCTGTTTCCCCCATCATTTCCCTTTTGCGCCCTTTTGCGGCCCTTCCCCTCATAGGCCTCTGGTGCAACCAGCTTGACTTTCCTGCCCCCTTTTCCAATCGTCCCCGCGTTCGTCCTGCAAGACGATCGTCACGATGAGCAAGTCTCTGGGCGACTCCATACACGCGCTGTTGCACACGCCGGAACCGGCGGACCTCGGTCCACACCCGCGTCCCGGCACCCTGCCCGTGCGTGAGCTGAACGCTCGGCTCGACGCCGCCTTGGGCGAAAGCAACCTCTCCGCCACCAACCAGCAACTCATCAGCAGCCTCATCCTCCTCTGGCACGATCATCTGGATGCCTCGCACACCATCTCGCAAGACTTGCACTCTAGCGATGGCAGCTTCCTCCACGGCATCATGCACCGCCGCGAGCCAGATTATTTCAACGCCAAGTACTGGTTCGCCCGCGTCGGCAATCACGCCAGCTATCCCGAGATCGCCCAACGCGTCAGCGCCTTCCTCGATAGCCAAGGCGCATCAACGTTGAAGACCGAACTCATCCCCGCTGGAAAATGGGACGCCGATGCCTTCGTGGACGCCTGCGAAGCCGCCTCCGGCCGTCGCGGCACCGAGGATCAACGCGCCCTGCTGCGTGAAGTCCAGCGCCTCGAATTCACCGTCCTGCTGGACCGCTTCACCGGCACGACCAACTAGAGCCTGACATGAACCATTCCTCGGAAAAAACACGAAAGACGTGTGAAATATTACCTCTCCTCTCAACGAGGAGAGGTCGGTTCTGCCCCCAGCAGAACCGGGTGAGGAGTGAGACGAAGCACAGGGTATCCGAAGTTTCCGTGGTGCAAATCCGCTCTGTGTATGCGCAATTTATTCCATTTCAGGCTGAAGTGCCTGACAGCCGCTAGCTGGATATTTTATCTGTGAACGAATTCCTGACAGTACTTAACGCCGTCCTCCCCGTCTTCACCGTAGCCGGAGCGGGCTTTGGCTTGCGCCGGCTCGAATGGCTCACCGAGGAAGCGGACAAGAGCCTGCTCAAGCTCCTCATCAATCTCCTCGTCCCCTGCCTCATCTTTGATTCTGTGCTCGGGAACAAAGCGCTCACGCACGTCGGCACCGTCATCCTCGCGCCCCTCGTCGGCTTCGGCACCGTGGCCATTGGCGTCGCCATCTGCTGGCTGCTGCGCGGCACCGCCGGACTCACCGATAAAAGCCGCGAAGGCACCTTTGCCTTCGTCACTGGCGTTTACAATTACGGCTACGTCCCTCTGCCCCTCGTCTATCTGCTCTTCAAGGATTCGCCGGACATGGTCGGCCTCCTGCTCGTCCACAACGTCGGCGTGGAGATCGCCATGTGGACGCTCGGCCTCATGCTCCTGAGCGGCGTCTCCATCAAGACCGGCTGGCGCAAACTCATTAATGCGCCCATCACCATGATCTTGGTATCGCTGGTATTAAATCTTTTGGGTGCGGAAGGTTGGATGCCCAAGTTCATCATCCAGACCGCCCACATGCTCGGCCAATGCGCCATCCCCATCGGCATTCTGCTCGTCGGCGCGACCATCGCGGATCAACTCCCTGAGTTCCACGCCGAGAAAGGCTGGCGCGTGATGGCCGCTTCAAGTTTCTTGCGACTGGCATTGCTGCCCGTGCTGTTCCTCCTGCTGGCGAAATATCTGCCCTGCTCGCTGGAATTGAAACGCATCATCGTCATCCAAGGCGCGATGCCTGCAGCCGTCTTCCCCATCATCATGGCCCGCCACTACGGCGGCCACGCACCCACGGCCTTACGCATCGTGATCGGCACCACCGTGCTGGGTCTCGTAACCATCCCCCTCTGGATCAAACTGGGGTTGTGGTTCATCCATTCGTAGCCGCCGAGGTGACGAGGCGGAACTAACTAACCTTGTAGGACGTTTCGGTGAAACGTCATCCGTAGCAGCCGACGCAAGGAGGCTCTAACTCAGATTGAAACCATCTAGAACAGAGCGATCACGTGTGGTCAAATCGCTCGAAAATGGTCTCCCTCTCCTCTAACGAGGAGAGGGCTGGGGTGAGGAGTGAGCGCGCCTACAGCTTCCCAAAAAAAAGCAAAAACCGCGTGATAATAATCACACAATCTAAGCCTTCTTCGCCGCTTTTTTAGCCGGAACCTTCTTCGCCACAGCTTTCTTCGGAGCCGCCACCACCGGCGCTTTGATCTCTTTCTTCAACGCCGCCACGATCCCTGCGATCGTATGCTCCTTTGCCTCGATGTCCGGCTTCAAGCCCAGCGCCTCGATCGCCTTCGTCGTCTCCGGCCCGATTGAGATCACGCGCAACTGCGGGAATTGCTTTTTAAGCTTGGGCAGATCAAAGCGGGCATGGAAATTCTCCACCGTGGAACTGCTCGTGAACGTCACCCAATCCGCGCCACCCTCCGTCAGCTTCGCCGCCGCGCCCGTGATGTCCTCCGTCTCCGGCACCGTCTTGTAACACGGCACGTCATCCACGATCGCCCCCATCTTCGTCAATTCCAGCGGCAACTCCGGATTCGCCACCTCCGCGCGCATCAGCAGAATACGCACGTTCTCGATGTCCTGATATTCCTTGAACGTCTTGACGATCTCGCGCGTCACGAACTTCTCCGGCATCAAGTCCACCTTGATGTGCAGTTCCTTCAGCTTCGCCGCCGTCGCGGGGCCGACCGCCAGGAACCGCGCTCCTCCGATTGAACGGATATCATCGAACACGCGGAAAAACGCGTTAAAAAACTCGGTCACCCCGTTCGGGCTGGTGAACACGATCCACTCATACGAACCGATCTCCAGCATCGCATCCGCCAGCAACGCCTTCTGGTCTGGCGGCACAATCTTGATCGTAGGAATTTCGAGCACTTCCGCGCCCAGTTCCAGCAATTGGCTGGACAACTGGCTCGCCTGCTCGCGCGTGCGCGTCACCACGATGCGCTTGCCGAAGAACTGACGTTTCTCGAACCAGTTCAACTTCTCACGCAAACTCACCACACCACCGATCACCGTGACCGCCGGCGCTTTAAAACCCTTTTCATCCACGATATCCGCAATCGTTTCCAGCGTCCCTTCGATCGACTCCTGATTGCCCCGCGTGCCCCAACGCACCATCGCCACCGGCGTTTCCTTGTCCGCCCCGGCCTTGATAAGCTCGCTCGTGATCTGCCGGATGCGCTCAACCCCCATCAGCACCACTTTCGTCCCCTTGTCCGCTGCGAGATGCTTCCAGTCGAGCGACGTCTCTTCCTTCGTCGGATCTTCGTGGCCCGTCAAAACCGTAAAGCTCGAGCAATGCTCGCGATGCGTGATGGGAATGCCCGCATAATTCGGCGCGGCCACGATGGATGAGATGCCCGGTACCACCTCAAACGGGACGCCCTCCGCCTGGAGTTCTTCCGCCTCTTCGCCACCGCGCCCGAACAGATACGGATCGCCGCCTTTGAGCCGTACCACGGTCTTGCCCTGCTTGGCCAGCTTCACGAGCAATTGGTTCATCTCCTCCTGCGGGATGGCATGATCCTTCGCGCGCTTCCCGCCATAGATGATCTCGGCGGACGACGGCGCGAGCCGCAGGAGGTCTGTATTCACCAGCGCGTCATACACCACCACATCCGCGCGCTTGAGCAACTCCGCGCCACGCAACGTCAGCAGCCCGGCATCACCCGGACCCGCACCAACCAGATAAACTGTGCCAATCGAACTCATGAAGCCAAAGACTTTAGGGTGGAATAACCGCCGCCGCAAGCAGGTCGTTGACAGACTTCGGTTAAAAAAGGGTTGGAATGACAAGCAATCCTTGCTAACAGGAAGTCGCATGAAGTTGTTCTCCTTGGGGAGGTATTTCCTCTGTTCTATTTTGGTGCTGGCGGCTGCCTATATCAGCCAGGCGGATACTATTACCCCCGGCCAGATCGTCTGGCGGTATGATTCCGGGTATACCAACCTTTCGGATTTTGCCGTTTCCAAGGATGGCCGGGTCTATCTTGGATTTTCCGAGACCACCGGAGTGCCTGAGTGGCAGGAAGCAGGCTACTACCGCGCCGTGACCATCCATACCAATCAGCTCATCGCCGTTAATCACGAGGGCAACTTCAACTGGCAGACCCCTGATGCCGGCCAACATCTGGCGGTGCTGGGTGATGGTCGTGTTTTGAGCACCTATTTTAACTACAAAAACCGGTTTATCGCTTTCCCTAGTGGTGGCGGTTCCGGAGGGCTGATGATGACCAATCGGTTCTATGTTTTTGATCAAGGAGGCAGTGAATGGTGCCCGTCCATCGTTGGCTCATTTGCCGCCATAACTGCGGATAACGACTACATCGTTTCAAATATCCAAACTAATCCGGCCTTATGGTTCTACAATGGCTCAACGAGGATTCATGGTTTGGAGAACACAAATATATGGATTGCATCAACACCTCGAATCATTGGTGCGCCACCGGCTATCGCTTCAGATGGCACGCTTTACCTCACCAGCTGGGGTGACCGGGAACCGATCGTGTACCGAACGGCTCCGTACAACCATCACCCGTTCTCCCGCCTGCACTCTTTGCTAAAAATCCGGATGGCTCAGCCAAGTGGAGCTTGATCAAGGATGATACCGAATATCTCCAGCCAGCCATAGCATCCGATGGCACCCTGTTCCTAGGCAGTCACCAAAGCATCACGAATCGGTCTCCCATCGATTACTCCGTGATCGATGTAGTCGAGAAATACTTTTTCCACGCCGTGGGACTGGATGGCAGCTTTAAGTGGACTATCGAGAAACCAGAGCCACTCAGCCTCGCCGTGGTTGGCAAGACGAACAACGTTTTCGTCTGCAATGGCACCAAATTGCTGGCGCTTACCTCCAGCGGCATAGAGCGCTGGTCTTACGATGCTGAGGAGCCTCTGAAATTATCCCCTGCGCTGGCAGCGGATGGGACAATCTACGTAGCTACTGAACCAGGCAAGTTGCTGGCCTTGGATGATGATACCGGAACCATCAAGTGGTCCTATGATGCAGGTAAGCCGATTTATCACGCCCCAGTCATCGGCACGAACGGCAATGTGTACCTACTGGCAGACCGTGCCGATATGATCGTCTTGGCTGGGAATTCAGAAGCTGCTGATACAGCCTGGCCGATGGAACGACATGATGCCCAACGTACTGGCCGAACGACCCAAGCCAGCACAAAAGGAATCACCATGACTGAAGAAGGTAAATTCTCTCTCATGCTGAGTGTGGAACCAGGCAAGACCTACAAGGTGGAAGCATCTGATGATTTTGAAACGTGGGTGGAGATCGGCACCTTTACCAGCAACAGCGCCGCGCAAACTTTCCTGGATGAATCCTCTGCCGACAAACCGCAGCGGTTCTACCGGCTGGTGGTCCCTTAGCCTTTCAACTTGTCCGCCAACAACTGCCCAAGCTGATTCGCCGCCTGCAGATTCATGGCATCCTCTGCTTGACCAAAACGGTCATCGCGGAAAGAGACGACGCTCATCTCCAGCAACTCACCCTTCGCTTCAGCCCAAGCGCCCACTGGGCTGTGACACCCGCCGCCCATCGCGCGCAGGAACGAGCGTTCCGCTGTGATGGCGTACCATGTCGGCAAATGATTCAACGCCGCGCAAACCTTCTGCAAACGCGTATCGTTCTGGCGGATCTCCAACCCGATCGCTGCCTGGCCCACACACGGCAACATCTCTTCGAGTGAGAGATGGCGGGCGCGCAGCCCCGGCGGCACTTCGGTGCCTTCCAGCTTGCCATCCGCCTTCACCTTAAAGCCCAGCCGGTTCATCCCTGCGGCGGCCAGCACCGTGGCCGCGAGATCCGGGTTCTCCGCCAGCTTGCGCAAGCGCGTGCCCACATTGCCGCGAATTTCCACTATCTTCAGGTCTGGCCGATGATGCAGCAACTGCGCCTTGCGCCGCGTGCTGCTGGTCGCCACCGTCGCGCCCATCGGCACTTCAGAGATCACCCCGGCTTTAACTCCCGGCAAGCCCGGTTTGAAAACCATCACATCACGCACGTCTTCCCGCTTCGTCACTGCGCCCAGCTCCAAGCCTTCCGGCAGTTCGGTGGGCAAATCCTTCAGGCTATGTACCGCCAGATCCGCCTCACCATTCAACAGCGCGACTTCGAGCTCCTTGGTGAACAATCCTTTGGGCAACGAGGCGTCCGGATTGGCCATCGACGCCGTTTGCAACTTATCCCCCGTGGTCTTGATGATGTTGATTTGGAACGATTCCGTCGGAAACGCCGCCCGGCAAAGCCCTTGGATCTGATACGCCTGCGCCAAAGCCAAGGCACTGCCCCGCGTGGCGATGATGAAAGGTTTGGAAGACATGGATGTTAAGAACTGCTCTCGTGACCAAAAGTGAAATGGCGACCATGACCGTGACCATGCTGCCCGCTCTGCAACAGCTCCTTCGCCTTCTCCTGGATGATGGCTTCGCAACGGGCGATCTCTTCCCGCCGTTGCTTCAGATACTCCTCCGCGATGGCTTGCAGATCATCGATGTTATACAGATAGACGTTCTCGAAGACGCTGTCCAAACCCGGTTCGATGTCCCGTGGCACGGCGATATCGATCAGCAAAAGCGGCCGGTTGTGGCGCAAGGCCATCAGCGGTGCAAGCTTCTTGCGGTCCAGCACATAATGCGGTGCCGAGGTGCTGCTGATGACGATGTCCACGTTCGCGAACTCGCTCGCCCAATCGTCAAAATGCACCGCGCGGCCGTTCAATTCCTTCGCCAGCGCCTCCGCCCGGTCATAGGAGCGGTTGGACACGATCACGCTCTTGGCCCCGCGGCTCAGCAACGAACGCGCCGTCTTCTCGCTCGTATCCCCCGCGCCGATGACCATCACGTTGCGATCGCTCAGTGTCTCAAAAATTTTCTCCGCCAATTCCACCGCCGCCGACCCCACGGATACACTGCCACGCTGGATGTTCGTATGCGTGCGGATGTGCTTGGCCACATTGAAGGCTTTTTGGAAAATCTTGTTCAAGCGTCCGCCGGTCTGCTTGTTTTGCAGGGCGATATCGTAGGCTTTCTTGAGCTGGCCCAAGATTTCCGTTTCGCCGAGCAACATGGAGTCCAGCCCGCTCGCCACCTTGAAGAGATGTTCGAGGCTCTGCGGTTCGCCCAAGGCATAGACCTCCTCGTTCAATTCACCCTCGAATTGACGATGCGTTTTCAGGAATTCTTTCAACGCTTTGAAGGATTCCTTCTCCTCCTGCGCCGTCACCACATACAGCTCCACGCGGTTGCAGGTGGAGAGGATGACCGCCTCGCTCGCCAGACCGGCGTCGCGCATCTGCTGGAGCGCCTCGGGGATCACGGCCTCGGGAAAAGCGAACCGCTCACGCAGGTCGACTTGCGAGGTATGATGATTCAGGCCTATGACGACGACGCTCATGGATTATGTATGGGCGAGAGCAGGTTCGTGCCCCAGAACGTCAGCAGCACGAACGCGAACCCCGCCACCGCTCCCCACGCAAACTTCCGCCCGCCCTGCTCCAACCGCCAACGCATCAGCATCAATGCCAGATACATGCCCCAAACGAGGAAAGACCAGATGACCTTGGGATCGCCCGACCAATAGGAGCCCTGCGTCTTATTCAGATAGGACATGCTGATAAGCAAAGCGAACGTCAACAGGCTGAAACCGGTGAGCAGCAGACGCCATGTCACCACTTCCAGACGTTGGATGGGTGGCAGCAAGGAAAAGATCGCTCGGGCCTTGTGGAACTTCAGGTCGTGTTCCTGGGTGAGATACATCAAGCCTGCCCCGGCGCCCAACCCAAAGGCCGCGTAGGCGAGCGCGAACAGTGCCGCGTGCAAACTGTTCTGCCAGCCCGGCACGAAGAATTCGGGATTCGGCCCGTGATGTTTATCCAAGGCCGGCATGAGGGCAAAGACACTGACGCAAAAGAAGATCGGCGAGAGAAACGCCCCCAGAAACCGCAGACGTGACCAGATGCCAATGACCAGATACGCCGCCACCATGGTCCAGATGATGAACACCGTGGCTTCGTAGAGATTGGTGACCGGGCAACGGGAAAAGCTGAACCCGCGCTGGATCAGGGCAATGGTGTGACCGGCAAACGCGCTGAGCAGCAAAAAGTAATTTACCCGGTTATCCTCACGGAAACCTTTCCGCCAGAGGAACACCGAGTAAACCGTGCTGATGCCGTAAAGCAGAACAGCGATGTAAAACCAGTTGCGATCCGTCACAATTGTCCAGTCAACTTACCGGAGGTCCACCTTGGCGCAAGTGGCAAAATCCGGCCTAAGTTGCGCGAAACGCATCAGGATTTGACCGGCGCATCCTCAGGCAATGGCTGGCCTTTCGTTTCCGGGAGGAACGGCAGGACCACCAAACCCACGAGATAAATGAGGCTCAACCAGCAGGCAGCTTCACGGAAGGCACCCAGTTTGGCATCCGCCTTGGCCACGGCGTCCGCCGTAGCGGGCAGGATGGAAACCGCCTTTTCACCCAGCTTCTGTTGCAGCACGCCCAGCGTGAACGGGCCCGTGGCAGCGATGAAACGGCCAACGTTGTAGCAAAAGCTTGTGCCCGTGCTCCGCAGACGGGTCGGGAACAGCTCCGGCAGATAAATCGCGAAACCGGCAAACAAACCGAGCTGGAAGAAGCCCATGACCGCGCTCATCCAGATGTCCGATTTGCCATTGAACTTCTGGAAAAAGAACATCGTCGCCGCGCAAGCCATGACGAATCCCGCGGCGAAGGCCTTCTTGCGACCAACATTATGCGCCAGCTTGCTGAACGCGATCATGCCGAGGAAGGCCCCGATGTTCTGGACGATGAGGTTATAGGAAGTCCAACGCCCCTTGGCCGCAGCCAAATCCGCCCCCGACAACCCTTCCGCCCGAAGGGACTTGTCCATGGCCGGACCAACCAGTTCCGGACTGAAGAAGCCGACACCCCAGAGACCAACGACCCCGGCGATGCAAAGAATCATCCCGAGTAGCGCGGATTTCTGCCACCGCGCGTCGCCAAAGAGCTCGCCATAGGAACCCATCTTTTTACCACCGGCCGCCTGACTGGCCGCGCGGGCTTGCACCCATTTCTCCGGTTCTTTCAGGCGGAGCATGATGAAGATACATAGAAACGCCGGGATGGAACCGATCCAGAACAGGTATTTCCAGGAAACTTTGGGATCCACCCCCGCCACCGCCATGGCACACAGACCAGCCGTGACGTTGCCCACCGCCGAGAGTGCTTGCAGCATGCCGAGCGCTTTCGGGCGCGCCTTCTCCGGTAAGGAATCAGCCACCAAGGCCACCGCCAGCCCAAACACACCACCGACACCCAACCCCGTGATGAAACGGAAAATCTCAAACTCAGTGACGGTGCGGGCAAAAGAGCTCAAACCCGTGAACACAGAATACATCATCACGGTGATGGCCAAGGTCTTGGCACGACCAATCCGGTCACCGATGGAGCCGAAGATCAGCCCGCCAGTGGCCCAGCCTAGAACGAAAATGGCGGTTGCCGTGGCACCTTTAGCCTTCACCAGCGATGGGTCGGCCCCATCCCCCAAAAGCGTCGCGATGGCATTATTACGCGCCAAAATGAACAGTTGCTGGTCCAGGCAATCGAACAGCCAAGCCAAGGAAGCCACCATGAAAACGAACCAATGGTAGCGGTTCAGTAGTTTGTACCATGGCACCGATTCATCCGTTGTCGCATTAGAACTCATGACAAAAGCTTAAAAATACTGATTAGGATTGCTGAGACTTGTCATGCTTACCCGCTTAAACGAAGTCCGCCAAGCCCGAATTGTCCGTAGGCGTATCTTTTCTCCGGCTTAAGTTATGATTAAAGGCGGGGCCGAGCGTTTATGGGACGATGTAGCACGCGACGCCCGCCGTAGCCTATCTCGCCTCCTAAACCTGATTTGGATCATGCCTGCCGGTTTAGCTTTGGTCAGCCAGCCCGAGCTTCTTCCGCGCTTCCGCATCAAAGGCGAAGTAATCGCACGTCAATTCCTCCCCTTGCGCAATGTCTCGTAGAGCAACCGTGGTTACTGGTTGACGCCCATCAATGCCCGCGCCCGTGTTGCGCCGGACATCGTGATTCATGAAGCAGCAGAAATCACCGCTGAGAATATAGTGTCCATCCGTCTGGCTCACGTAGGCGAACCAGCGAATGTGTTGCTGAGTGAGCGGCGGCAAGGTTGCGAGGCGTTCCGGTGAGATGGCTTGGTCAAAGCCCGGTTCGAACCGCCAAAATGGCGTGCCCTGCGCGATCGGCTCGGCAGCAAAAAGCCCCATGCCGTGGATAGGGCTTGCGGCTACGTAGGTTTTGACGAGTAACATCAGTCAAAGAATTAGCAGCGTAGTTGAAAAGGTCAATTTGGCAGCTCACTCGCTAAAAACCGGGCGAAGCACCTGTGCCCCCTCTGTTCCACGGCCTTGTTCCAATCTGAAATAGCGAAAGGAGTTGCTTACTCCTTTGGTCACCACATTGCCCTGATGCCAGATAATGACACCGGTGTCTTTTATCATTCCCACAGTCAATAACTTTGTCTTGGTCGAAGAATCGGTTACTTGCCCATCAAAAGTCACATGCATGATTTGAAATGTATCCTGTGAAAAGAAGTGCTTTTCCTGATGAAAATCACACGTCACTTTGTCTGTCTCTTCAACCAAGCTGGTAAAGAAAAGACCGCGCTTGCGTTCGATGAAGGGAGTAACCATGACAAAGCGGACTGCATTCCCTTCTGGTTTCTGGTACAGCTTCAACATCCGCAATTTGCCTGTATAGGCAAATAATGATCCCGACTTTTCACCTTCAGTCAAAACCGGATTGATATCTGTATCTTTTGGCAGCTCGCTGTAAACAACCCCATCAATCTGAAGGGTTTTTGACTGATCTTTAATCGCTCTCGAAAGTTCGTCCAATAACCGCACATCAGCCGTTCCGGCCACTCCAAACATTATACTGATAATGACAAAGCTCGCTGTCAGTAAGCAGGTCCATCTGGTTGGTCGGTAGTTCATCGTTCGCATTCAGTGGGCGGATTTCATTCTGACGCTACATGGTTAAACCACTGCAATACAGTTTAGTTGTGCCAGAAAAGAAAATGCAGTCCATCGTTGTTCACAAAGGACTGCATAGCTGAATTTCGAGTTAGGGATGTTTACTTGAAATCCGCCTCGAGCACGATGCGATACCGCGCCTTGCCCGCGCGCAAGTGATCGAGCGCGTCATTCACACGGGACATCGGGAACACCTCTGTGACCGGGGCGATTTGGTGCCGGGCGCTGAAGTCCAGCATGGTCTTCACCGTGGCTGGACTGCCCAAGGGTGAGCCGGAGATGGATTTCTGGCCACCAATCAGAGAGAACGCGGCGACCGGGATCGGTTCCAGCACCGCACCAACGAAGTGCAAGCGCCCTTTCGGCGACAGCGCGCCGATGATCGTGTTCCAATCCATCGGCGCATTCACCGTGGAGATGATGAAGTCCAGCGAACCGGCGATCTTCTTCATCTGCGCGGCATCTTTGGAATTGATGACGTTGTGCGCGCCCATCTTCATGGCTTCATCGCGCTTGGAATCACTGGTGGTGAATGCCGTGACTTCGCAACCCCACTTGTTCAGGAATTGCAAGGCCATGTGCCCCAACCCGCCGATGCCGATGACGCCCACGCGGTCCGTGGGTTTCACACCGTTTTGCACGATGGGATTGAACACCGTGATGCCGCCGCAAAACAATGGACCGGCCTTCGCCGCATCCACTTTATCCGGCAAGGGCGTGGCCCAAGCCCAGTGGGAACGCAGCCGTTCGGCGAAACCACCGTGGCGGCCGACGATGGTCTCTTCCGCGTTCTGGCAAAGGTTGTGATTGCCCGAGAGACATTGCTGGCAGGACATGCAACTGCCTGAGAACCAGCCGATGCCCACCGTCTGGCCGAGCTTTAAGCCCTTGGCTTGTTCACCTAAGGCGACAATGGTGCCTACGGCTTCGTGGCCGGGCACGAAGGGAAACGCGCTCCGGCCCCATTCGTTATCCAGCATGGAGAGATCAGAGTGACAAATGCCGCAGTGGGTCACTTTGATCTCGATCTGTTCCGGTCGCAGCGGACCGGGATCGAAGTCGAATGCGGCCAGCTTGCCTTTCGCTTGGGTGGCGCCATAGGCGCGGATTTTATCGCTCATAATCTCTCTTTGCTGGATTGAATTGTTTTTAGGCGGTGACCGGTTGGAGCACCGGATAGTCAGTATAGCCCTTTTCCGTGCCGCCGTAAAATGTTGCCATATCCGGCGGATTCAACGGCGCTCCCGTGCGGAAGCGTTGCACCAGATCAGGATTCGCGATGAACGGCACCCCGAAGGCCACCAGGTCTGATTCCCCTTCATTGATACTGTGCGCAGCCGTGGCGGCATCGTAACCGGCATTGGCGATGAACGGGCCTTTGAAAGCGGCCTTGATGCTGGGCGAGACGCGCAGACCGGGAATCGCGGACCAGTGCCCCGGCAGTCCTTCCAAGACGTGGAGGTAAGCGAGCTTGAAGCGGTTCAAGATCTTCGCGGCATGCGTGAAGGTCGCGACGGGATTGCTGTCGCGCATGTCGTTGTAGGGGTTCGTGGGCGAGAGCCGCACGCCGACGTGGTCGGCCGACCAGGCGCCCGCTACGGCCGCAGTGACTTCCAACAGGAAGCGCACGCGGTTCGCCACACTGCCACCGTAATCATCCGTGCGCTGGTTCGAACCATCGCGCAGGAACTGATCGATGAGGTAGCCATTCGCAGCATGGATTTCCACGCCATCGAAACCCGCTTCACGCGCCAAACGCGCCGCGCGGGCATAGTCTTGCACCACACCGGCGATCTCATCGGTCTCCAAAGCCCGCGGCGTCACATACGGCTTCTTGCCGCCGGCTGTGTGCGCTTCGCCTTGAGCGGCGATGGCAGAAGCCGATACCGGCAAGGCGCCGTTATGGAAATCAGGATGCGAGGCGCGGCCCATGTGCCAGAGCTGGAGGAAAATACGTCCACCGGCTTGATGGACCGCTTCCGTCACCGGCTTCCAGCCTTCGACATGCGCTTGCGTATAGATACGCGGCGCATTCACCCAGCCGACACCTTGGGCTGAAATGGCCGTGGCTTCACTGATGATGAGACCTGCCGTGGCGCGTTGGCGATAATACTCGACCATACGCGGATGCGGTGTGCCATCCGGGTTGGCGCGACCTCGAGTGAGCGGCGCCATCACGAGACGGTTCGGCAGTTCAAGGGCTCCAGCTTTGAAAGGAGTAAACAGGATTTCGTGACTCATAAAGTTCAGCAGTTGAGTTAAGGGGTTAAATTTACTGGGCAGTGAAACCGCCATCCACGGTCAGGGATTGGCCGGTGATGAAGGAGGAATCATCCGAGGCAAGGAATACCACCGGGTTGGCGATCTCATCTGAGTTGCCAATACGGCCGATCGGATGCAACGAAGCGAGGTATTTGCCGGTATCCGTCTGCACGCCACCGGTGAAACGGTCCAGCATGTCCGTCTGGATGGCTGCCGGCGATACAGCGTTCACGCGGATGTTCTGCTTGGCCAGCTCCAGCGCGGCGGATTTGGTGATGCCGATGACTGCATGTTTGCTGGCGACATACACACTCACATTCGCCATACCGAGCAAACCAGCCACGGAGGCGGTGTTGATGATGGAACCACCGCCGCTCTTGAGCATCGCTGGCACCTGGTGTTTGAGCGAGAGCAGGACGCCTTTCACATTGATATCGAACACGTGCTGATAATCCTCAGCCGTCACTTGGGTGATGGGCGCGGGACGGCCTTCCACCCCGGCATTGTTGAACGCGATGTGCAGGCCGCCGAATTTCTCGACCGTCTTGTTCACCAAGTTGATGACGTCTGCTTCGTTCGCGACATCGGCCTTCACGAAAAGCGCCTGGCCACCGGCGGCCTCGATCTGGCGCACGGTCTCCTGCCCTTCGGTTTCACGACGACCACTGACGACGACTTTCGCTCCAGCTTTCGCAAGCGCGATGGCAGAGGCACGACCGATTCCGCTCGTACCACCGGTGACGAGGGCTACTTTGTTTTGAAGTTTCTGACTCATAAGTGTGTGTTTTATTAAAGGTTTTGAATTGGGAATTTTCTTGTTTGAGAAGGCGGCTGGCTTAAGCCAGCCGCCCGAACGTTCGCTTACGCAGAGACGGTGGAGAGAGACTCCAGCTTGGTGAGGATAGTGCGTTTGCCCACTGCGCCCAGCGTCTGGTCGCGCACTTCGCCATCGCGGAAGTAGAGCAGCGTGGGCATAGCCTGCACACCGTAGCGTTCGGCGATCTGCGGATAGTTATCCACATTCAGCTTCGCGACTTTCGCGCGGCCAACTTGTTCGCCCGCGATCTCTTCCAAGGTCGGCGCGAGCATCTTGCACGGGCCACACCAGTCAGCGTAGAAGTCCACAACGACAGGTTGGGAGGATTTCAGAACTTCCGTCTCGAAGTTCGCATCGGTCAGTTCAATCGTATTTTTCATAGTTCAGTTTCAGTTGAGGGTTTCGTGGTAAATGGTTTTGTGTATCACGCAGCCAGTGCTGCGAGGGAACGGCCTTGGCGCAATGAACTCTGCCGCGCGGCCCAAGTATTCACCGCCTGCACTTTTTCCTCAGCCAAGGCCGGGAACAGCAAATGCGGATAGGTCGTCTGCCAGGCGATCGCCTCCGCTTCGTTCAAGGCGAGCTGCAGCATGTGCTCGTGATCTTCGCGCAAATTGGTGAACTGCGCCTTGAGCTGGCTCTTGGCCTGCTCGATGGCGGCCAGCACCCGCTGGCACGCGCCGAGCGTGACCGTGTGACCGCAAACTTGGTTCTGGCTGACTTCTTGGTTGTTGCTTGGTGTGTTCATGTTCTGCCCTTTTGTATAGTTGACTACTTAGTAAAGTTTTAGTTCAAAAAAAATCAAACCGCGACAGCTTCTGTCTGATTGACGCCCATGATTGCCATCATCCCCGGATACAGGTCTTTCAAGATAGCTGGGTCATTATGGATGCGCGCTTGGGTCATCACGCCTTCCATATACGCGAACATCATGCGGGCCATCGTGGCCGAGTCCCCTGCCCGCGCCAGACCTTCGGCCTGGGCATCGCGGATGGTGCTCTCCAAATACTTGCGATACCGCCCTAAAACATCCTGCACCGTAAGGCGCAATTTATCATCCTGCGTGCAGATCTCCGCCCCGAGCGTAAAGATCGGGCAACCCAGCACCGAACCGCAGGAACACTTCATTTCCGACTGTTTCTGGAACGAATTATCGCAGTAACTCTTCAAGCGTTCCAAGGCCGGGATGGAGGGCGAAAACATAATATCCATCTTGGGGCGATACTCTTCCCAATTCGCCAGCAGCGCGGCCGAAGCCAGATCCGCCTTGGATTCGAAGAAGTAGTAGAAACTGCCCTTCTTGACGCCCGCCTTGTCGCATATCAGATCGATGGTGGTGCTGCCGTAGGAGCCTTTCCAGATCAGCTCCAAGACCGCTTCCATCAACCGCTCTTTTGCATCACTCGTGCGTCCCATATGTTTTCCGTTTCTGAGGACAACCTAGCGTAGTTTACCATTTAGTCAACTATCAATTTGAAAATTTCTTTGCGGGGTTTTTATGAGGTTTTTTTAGAGTCGCGGCGTAGAATTCGTCAAATTCAGACCGAATTCGGGCGAAACCGCTTCGATGTGGCCATCGGCAAAGGCCACTACACCCTTCTTGTTATGGCGCGGGGAAACCATATTCGTCTTCACCCCGGCTGGCACCCAGCGGGAATCATCGATCGTTTCACGGTCTTCCTCCACGAACATCAGTTTGCCCACCGGATTCCGGACCTGGCTGATACGGAAAGGATACACCTTTTTATCCAACGTGATGATAGTGGCCATACCGAGGTTGAACTTCTTATCGTCCGTGAAGTTCTCTTCCAGATCGTAACTGGTGAGCGTGTAGCTGTAACGATAGGGATCAGACGGCAGGAGCCCCTGCGCTTGCAGATCACGGGCGGTCTTGTCCGAGGGACAGGTGAAGAGGCGCGGATTGAACTCGCTCACGTATTTGGCGAGAGCGCTGTTTGAGATATCACGTCCGTAATGCCACCAGATCCAGTCGGCATCTTGGGGACCATACTTGGTCGAGGAACCTGGTGTGGTGAACTGGTCCTGATTATCGCCATGATACATGATCATGGCGAGCGAGAGCTGCTTAAGGTTATTGCGGCAGTAAGCCTGGTTACCCTTGTCTTTGGCACGCGAAATGACGGGCAAAAGCATCGACGCCAAGATGCCGATCACCGCGATCACAACGAGCATCTCGATCAGCGTGAATGCGACCATGGCTGACTGCCGATTTTGCAATTTCATCCCCATATCCTCCTGCTACCGCGTCTGATTTAAAAAATCTCAGTTCCCCTTCTTGCGCAAAATCAGCAAGGTGATCCCCACTCCGACACCGACACCCAGACCGCCAAAGATGAAACTCGCCCAGTTGCTCGCGCCCCCGCCTGCACCAGGGGCACTGCTCGCGGGACCGGCTGTGGTAGTAGAAGCAACGGCAGGCTCAGAGAGTTTCGTCGTCACCTCCGCCTGTTCCTTGGGGTTGCCGCGCAACATGACTTTGCGCAGTTGCAGGATGTTCGTGTTCGGCGCGCCCGTGGTCATGCCGATCTCATGAAAGACGGTGTATAGTCCCTCCACATCCATCTGGTTATCTTTCTTCGGTGAATCGATGCCGAGGCCACAGGCGATGCCATCCAGTTTAGAGACGAGTACGATGCCTTGTTTATCACGTGTCAAAGTGAGCGACAGTGTGTGCCAGTCATCCTTCAAGGGAGGCACGGACGTGCCTTGGGCGGCGCGGAGCACCACTTTATCCGAACCACCCGCCACGGACCCCATGGTGCCAAGGTCTTTGCTGATGGTGGCTGTTCCCCCGCTCTGCGGCAGCGCGACGTAATAGCCGGGGTCATCCGCATACGGAGCCATGGTATGCTCCTGTGAAGGCGTGCCTCCGTTATTGAAAAGGCCGATGCGGATCTCCGTATCTTTCGTGGCGGGTAAGGTGAAACGGAACTCGACGAGTAGTTCGAGCTGATCCCCTTCCTTATCTCCCAGAGTGAGGCCAGAGCCACCACCATTCTTATTGCCGGGATCTGTGCTGAAGATTCCGACAAAAGTGGGATAAGTGCCCAGCGGTTTGATCTGAAGATACTTGGGCGGGGCCAATTCCCCCGGTTTAACCTCCGTGATCAGGTCGAACTTGATGTTCTGAACATAACGCCAGTTGGCATCCAACGGGCCCGTCTTGTCCTTGGTGCCGTCCGAAAAATCATCTTTCAAAATGATGGTTTCGGTTTCGGCAGAAAAGACAGTGAATCCTGCACCCAGACATAGACACGTCAGGGCAGCACAGCAGAAACTCCTCCAAGGCTTCATCTAACTGCGACGTTAAACAGCGAGGCGGTATTCAGTCGATGAGAAAATAGCCCGCCCCCCAACTTACTTGGCATCCGGCGGCAGCAAACTTACATCACCCAAAGGCTGTAACTGGAGTATACTATTGCCCCTAAAATCGACCATCTCCACTATTACATAAGCGAGTTCGTGCGTCCCATATTATTCCGTTTCTGAGGACAACCCATATTTCCTCACCATTCACTTTTTGAGAGGTGATTTGACGGGCGGTAACAAAACCAAATCACCCAAATCAAATCGAGCTGGCTGGCCAGGGAACGGTGTAGGAATTACCACCTCCTTCTCCAATTCAGCAATGGCAGTCGGCAAGGGGGCCCGCTGAGCAGAAGACTCTAATTGATATGTGCCGGGTGGCACGTCGACGGCTTCCACCGTTCCATCCTCGCGTACCGTGAAGGCATAAATTGTCTGGGCGCGAGTGGCTTCCTTATACTCCTGTGAGCGGAAATACTTATCCATCTCTGCGGGGTTAGGCCGACGTTTCTCCCTATCCCAAGGCCAGACCACCGGAGACTTCACCAATTTCACAGTCAGTCTGGTATTGTCCCAATCGAACGCGGTCGCATTATCAACCGGCATTACTCTCCCTCGCACCGTCACTCCGTCGCCGGCTAATGACGCTATCGTCGTTTTTCCCGGCTCCACTTGGATTAGTGTCCCGTGACTGTAAGAGCTCGTGACAGGCAGCGTTTTGGGCCCGATTTCCACATCCCGCATCTGACTAAGCACGTTCGAAACCAGATTGGGCGGCAATGACAACACAGAGCGATAAATTATAAATTCTCCTGGAGGAATATCTTCAAAAACGAACTTGCCGTCGGCATCGGTGATGGCCCTGAAATTTCTGCCAGTAGGATATGGTTGCATGGCCAAAGGCCCCCTTGAAAGAGGTAGCAGGCTCAATTCTTGACCGGCTGCGATTTCTCCAGCGATTCGAATTGCACCTTCCACTCTGCCCCACGCCTCCAGTTGTATGAACGGGTTCCTCCGCAATTGCTCGATGTCGATCATGGCGAAACCCTTTTCATGGGCGACGGCGACAGCATAGCAACCGTCAATCTGAGGATGCTTAAATGTGCCGTACCGGTCCACTTCTGTCCCAAAGATCCTGTTTTGTATAACGAGGCGACGCTCACTCAACATGGGAGCAATTGAATTTTTGCGCGACGCAAAGGCCACAGTAGCACCGATGGCTGGGTTTCCGTCCGGCAGCAACACTCTGCCATTCAGAATTTGCTCGGAGGTTTTTTGAGCCTTATCAGGCGTTGCTTTTTCAGCGGATTGGAGGGATTCGCTAGAGGCTACAGCCTGTTTATCCGGCATTGCAGCTTGTTTATCATCCGGTTTAGCTGCGGCAGGCGCCTGACCTTCTCTCCGTTCCAGTATCAATTCTCCTAGGTCTATCGCTGTACTGCCGTCTTGTGCGCTGGCAGGAATGAGCAGCCCCAACTTCTGAACTGTGGCCACAGGATAGTTAACTGCCCAGTTATCGGCATTTGGAGTGGACACTTTTTTCGGCGACACAGAGACACTCAAGTAATAGATTCCCGGCGTGACGTCTTCAATCTGGATGAAACCTTCAGGCAACATCTTAAACTCATAATCCCGATAAGCGAGGCGCTCAGCCCGGTAAGCCTCTGATTGCCAGTAAGGATTACCAAAATCTGTCCTTTCCGCAGGCAACTTACGATTCCAATTGGTGGTCGAAGTCGAAATCAACATCCCGGATATTCTATACTTATCCCAATCCCAATCAGTAGTCCCCGGTGGAACTGCGAGCCTGGCTTTCACGTTTACCCCTTTGGGAAGCCTGTCGATTTTTGCCGTGCTGCCCGGCTCAACCTTGACGAAGCCAGCCAACATACTTCGCGCTGGCATAACGGGTTCATCCTCTTTTCCATGGTTAGGAACGGAACGGTCTAACAGCACTCGGTACTCCCCGGCAGGAATATTATCGAATCGATACGCACCATCTGTATTTATTACCGTTTTGAATCGCACGTCATCGATGGGAACCGGCGCATTCGCAACGCTCACTAAGAGGGGGGCAAGCGTCAGTGTGTCACCAATCTTGATTTTATCACCGGGTTCAGCTCTTCCTTGGATGCGCCCAAAGGGCTGAAGCTTAATAACCGGGCTGCCACGAAAAGCCTCTACTTTGACCTGGGCAAATCCCTTTTCATGCTCAGCCATCAGGAACAGCACACCTTTTTCATCGGGAAGCACAAAACCACCCTCTTCATCTGCTTCTATCGTGGCGAATTCCAATAGATTTAGCCCACCAAATCCACGCGTGGTTACCGAGGCGAACCGGGCCGGTTTGCCATCAGAAAGCAAAACCCGTCCAGTAAACGCGGAAGCAGGCGTTTTTAATCGCTTCAGCTTGATCTCAACGTCATCTATCAAACTGTCAACCGTTACGTTTCCTAACAACAGATCTTCATATCCAGCGCCTTGAAAAGCCATGCGTGATTTATATTGTTCAAATCCCATGCAATTCGGCCATCTGGTGATTCAACCTTCTTTCGCTCTGTGAGCGCCCCACGGAATGGACCTTTAGCAACAGTAAGGTTGGTGATGGGTTGAGAACTCTCCGCGTCTAAGAAACGTAAGTGAACTAATGCTTCACGAGCCGATGGTGGAGCAGCGACCGTCTTGGTTTTGGCTGCATCCTTGTCTGCGACAGTTTTTTCTATTTGTGGTGAAGGCACCTGCGCTCCGGTCAATCCGATCAACGCCAGTCCCAGCACCAGCAACACCGCCAGTCGCGACCACTTAGATGGGATACGAAAAGCTGCAATAGTCTTCAACCGTTGGGCCATCTGTTTGCGGTCTTCTACAATGCCTACCAGCCCCGGCATGGGTTTCACTTGGTTGAGATTTTCGAGCAACTTTAGAATGGTCTGACCATAGTTTTGGCCTTCGGTTTCGCCACTATGGATCAGGGCCAGTTCATCACAGGCCAGTTCACGATCGGCACGCAAACGGGCAAAAGCGTACCAGATGACGGGATTGAACCAATGGAAGATCTGCAAGCTGGTCACCAACCAGTTCAGCCACATATCACCGCGTTTCACATGGGCCAGTTCGTGCAGGAAGATGTGACGGAGTTCGGCCTCACTGAAAGTAGCGGCCAATCCTTTGGGCAACAGGAGTTGCAAGCGAAAGAGACCGTAGAGCGCGGGGCTTTTCACCGCTTCGGTTTCCCATAGTTCCACACGGCGGCTCACGTGCATTCGGCGCCGACATTCATCGAAGGCAGATTGGACTTCCGGTGAAGCAGGAAGGCAGTGACCCTCCAGTTGGCGACGAAAACGAAAGACCATCCGCCCGACATAAAGGCTAAATATCACTACGCCCAAAAGCCAGACGGCAACGTAGCTAGGTATCTCTATGTCATCCCACTCCACCTCCCGGCCGGGTATGCCTAAGTAACGGCTCCAGAACGAGCGCGGCGGGCCGTCGCTCAAAGGTTTTACCACTGGCGGAATAAGAACCAGTTCGGTTGCTTGAACGTTGTTTTCGACTCTCGCGGCAACTGGAATATCCGCAATCTCACTCCTGTTTTCCTTCGGGTTGCGCAAGATCGTCTCCGGCTCAACAGGAGAACTGCTTGCAGGAACCGAATACCTCGGCCCTTGAAGAAGGACGTCCGCATGAAGGTGATTGTACAGGCTGAATGAACTGGGAGGGCGGATCGGCAAAAGCAGCCCAACCAAAACCACCCACCAGAGCGCGAACCGCCAACGGGCTGTGAGGTGTTTTTTGAAAAGCCATTGGACCAAGAGAACCACCGCTACCAGCACAGATACATTCAAAGTCTGCTGGAACAGCCAGTTCAAAAAAAATTCAGCCCGCGGGAAGGGTGTCATTTGGAATCTCCTTTCTTCTCCAGCAACCGTTTCAATTCCGCGAGTTCCTTGGGCGAGAGTTTGTTCTGCTCTACGAAGTGCGCGAGCATCGGTTGCAAGGAACCGCCGAAGACGCGCTGGAGGAATGATTCCGCCTCCGCCCGCACGCAATCGCCCTCCTGAACTAGCGGGCGATAAAGGTAGGCGCGGCCCGCTTGCTCGTAGGCCAGCGCCTTCTTTTTCACCAAGCGGTTCAGGAGGGTCTTTGCGGTTTTCGGATGCCAGGAGGGATCCTCGTGAGGGATGCGATGATCTCTTGAGAGTTCAGCGGCGAACGCTGCCACAAAATCTTCATGATCTCCCACTCAGTGTCCGAAATGCGGGGCGGTAGTTCCATAGGCGTCTGCGTTGATTACAGGCGTAATCTACCTTATTGATTACACTTGTAAACAAGAAATTAATTGCATCCCCTCCCTCCGATGGAACGTCTTCTTTGCCATCAAGTATCGCCCGCGCTGGCTTGACACTCTGGCAAGCCGTTCGGGATATTACCGCCTCAGCCCGGCAACCGGTGCGCTCTGCGCAGGACATCAGTCTCTTGCGGCTTGGCGCCGGTGTCGTGGGCGGAATGGAAGCTGTTTGCATGGATATCGTGTTCAAATGTCCGGTCTGCCAGCAGGAACTGGCGGTAGAAACTGCCCTCGCCGGGGCGGCCATCAATTGCCCTTCTTGCGAGAAGCCCATCACCATCCCCAAGGCCGATTCCCCCGAGGCCAAGGTGGTGGACCAGGCGGATACCATTTTCCTCAAGAAGAACCCTTCCCCACTTAGCCCGAACCGGCCCATCCGCGTGCATCCGGTGAACAAACCGCCGGGCGACATCTCGGAGAACGACGCCAAGCTTGCTGCCAAGTTGAGCGAAGCGGCGCGGAAGATCCGCCACGAGGTGGCGAAGAAGATCGTGGGCCAGGACGATGTCATCGAGCAGTTGCTCATCGCCATCTTCGCCCGCAGCCATTGCTTGCTGGAAGGCGTACCCGGTCTGGCGAAGATGTACATGGTCAAGAGCCTGTCCGAAGCGATGAACTTCTCTTTCCATCGCGTGCAGTTCACGCCGGACTTGATGCCCGCGGATATCACGGGCACGGACGTCATCCAAGAAGACCCCATCACGGGCCATCGCAAGATGACGTTCCTGAAGGGACCGATTTTCGCCCAAATGATCTTGGCGGACGAAATCAACCGCTCACCGCCAAAGACGCAGGCTTCCTTGCTGGAAGCGATGCAGGAACATTCCGTCACCATCGGCGGCCAGACGTACAAGCTCGAAGAACCGTTCTTCGTACTGGCCACGCAGAACCCCGTGGAACAGGAAGGCACGTATCCTCTCCCTGAGGCGCAACGCGACCGTTTCATGTTCCACGTGAAGGTCGGCTATCCGACGCGCGAACAGGAACGCGAGATCATCCGCCGCACGACGAGTGCATTCGCGGCGGAGATTGTTCCGGTGCTGACCGGCGAAGAAGTCATCGAATGCCAGAAGATCGTGCGCAAAGTGCCGGTGCCGGACCACGTCACGGACTTCGTGCTGGATCTCGTGCGTCGCACGCGTCCGGATGAACCGGATGCCCTGCCCTTCACGAAAGAACTCGTGGCATGGGGACCGGGACCGCGCGCCTGCCAGCAATTGGTGCTTGGCGGCAAAGTCCGCGCTGTGCTGCAAGGCCGCTTCCACGTCACCATCGACGACATTCAAGCGCTCGCCTACCCCGTGCTGCGCCATCGCATCGTGCCGACTTTCAACGCCGAAGCCGAAGGCATCACAGTGGACACGATCATCGGCAAGATTCTCGCCGAAATCCCGAAGGGTGAGGCCAAGAGCGTGTTTTGATCCCAGTATGAAGCATGAAATGAAACTTCGCTGTTCGGTTTCATACCTCACACCTCATACCTCATAACTTTTACTCGTGGCCCACGTCGCCAATCTCCTTGCGCCCACGGACCTGCAGAAGATCTCCAATCTGCAAGTGGTGGCGCGTCTGGTGGTGGAGGGCTTTTTCTCGGGGTTACACAAATCGCCGCACAAGGGTTTCAGCGTGGAGTTCGCCCAGCACCGGCCGTACGTGCAAGGCGATGAGATCCGGCGGCTGGATTGGAAACTCTTCGGCAAGACGGATCGCTACTACATCCGCGAATACGAGGAAGAGACGAACCTTCGCGCGACCATCCTGCTCGATATGAGTGGGTCGATGAACTACGGCGGCGAGAACAGCGTCACCAAAAGTCATTACGCCACCCGCCTTGCCGCCTGCCTCTCCTACCTGATGATGCAGCAGCGGGATAGCGTGGGCTTGGTTACATTCGATAGCAAAATCCGCCGCTTCATTCCGCAGCGCTCCGGCGTGGCCCACTTGCGCGTGATGCTGGATGAGCTGGAACAAAGCAAACCCGGCGGCGAAACGGAACTCAGTGATGTTTTCCGCAGTCTCGTTCCGCGCATTCATCGGCGCGGGTTGCTCATCATCATCTCGGATTGTTTCGGGACGATGAAGGACCTCATCACCGCCCTCGCCCATTTTCGCGCGGCGCGGCATGAGATCGTCCTATTTCAAGTGATGGATCGCGATGAAGTAGAGTTTCCTTTTGAATCGTGGACGCGCTTTGAGTCCTTGGAGCAGGCGGACTGGCATCGGATGGTCGAACCGGCGCAATTCCGCGAGTCTTACCTGCAAAACCTGGAGAAGTTCCAAAAGGAACTGATCGATGGTTGCCGCCGGCATAGGATCGACCACGTGCGCATGCTTACGGACCAGCCTTACTCCGAAGCGCTGGCCAAGTATCTGACCAGAAGGCTGGCGCGCCAATGACCTTCCTGAATTTCGTATTGCTCGGTGGCGTTGGTGCGGCATCCATCCCGCTCATCATCCATTTGCTGCACCGCAGCCGGTTCCGCGTGGTGAAATGGGGTGCCACGCACCTGCTGGATGCGGCCTTGGTCAAGAATTCCCGGCGCATCCGCATCGAGCAACTGCTACTGCTCTTGCTGCGCTGCCTGATTCCCGCGGTGCTCGCCTTCTGCATGGCGCGGCCCGTCTTGAGCCAGCTCGCGGCGATGGCCGGAGCGTCCAAGTCCTCCGTGGTCCTGCTGCTCGACAACAGTTACTCGATGGAATACGGCGGCAAAGAGAACGGCAATTTCTCCCACGCGAAGACGACGGCCAGCGAGATCATCACGAGCCTAGGGCGTGGGTCCGATGTGGAAGTGGTGCTGATGGCGGGCGGTAACCCGGATCTGCAATCCATCCCGAATTTCGACCTGTCGCGCTTGGGCAAAGCGGTGGCGAGCCTAGATGCCGGTTACGGCAAGGCGGACTTGCCGGGCTCACTGGAGAAGGCGGCGAGCTTGCTGGGCAAGATGCAGAACACATATCGGCAAATCGTCGTGGTGAGTGATTTCCAAAAGATCAGTTGGTCCGAAGAAGAAGCCCCAGCACGTTCGCGGGTGGCGGAGTTGCTCAAAACAATGCCGCTGGCTCCGCAGATCACTTTTGTGCAACAGGGCAATGAAGGCCGGGACAACGTGTGCGTGGAATCGCTGGATTTCTCGCGGCTGATCGTCGGCGTGAAACAACCCGTCCAGGTGCGGGCAAATCTGCGCAATTTCGGTGACAACTCCTACCCCGAGCTGCGCGTGTATTTCCGGGTGGATGGCACCGAGCGGGGAGCAGCCCAAATTTCGTTGGGCGCGGGCGAACGGCAGCAGGTGCTCTTCACACACGCCTTTGACAAGGCAGGCTCGCACGTCATCGAGGTCGTGGCGGATGCGGATTCGCTGAAGGCGGATAATAGCTATCAGGCGGCCATCCCGGTGTGGGATACGGTGCCGGTGTTGCTTTTCAATGGTGCGCCAAGCCCGGAACCGCTCAAGGGTGAAACGGACTTCCTGCAGATCGCGCTCACGCCGTTTGGACAATCAAAGGCGGACCTGACGGATCTGCTCACGACCAAGGTCATCGATGAAGAAAAGGATCTGAAAATTGAGGATTTACCAAAGTATCGCACCATCATACTGGCGAATGTGCGGCAGCTCAGTGACCGCTGGGTGAAGGCGTTGCGCGACTTCGTGAACAACGGTGGCGGCCTGCTCATTTTCCCCGGCGATCACATCGATACATCTTGGTACAATCGCGTGATGGCCAATGAAAACGGGCTCCTACCCCTGCCCTTGGCTTCGTTGACCAGTGCAGCCAATGGCGGCAAGAAGACCAAGATCATCTCGCAGAATTATTCGCACGTTGCGTTGGAGATGTTCAACGACCCGAAGAACGGCAAGCTCTCGGATGGCGAGATCACGTCGTGGTTCAAGCTGGCCGAGCGCAAGGATGATCAGAGCATCAATGTGCTGGCGCGCATGGAAACCGGTGAGCCGTTCCTCGTGGAAAAGAAACTGGGCGAAGGGCGGATCATTCAATGCGCCATCCCGTGCGATGCCGACTGGAGCAATCTGCCGGTGCGCTCGTTCTATCTGCCCATGATGCAGCGACTCGTGGTGTATCTGGCTTCCACGATTTTTCCGCCGCGCAATGTGGAAGTGAGCAAGCCCATGGCAGTCTTCTTGAACAAGGCGGACATCGGCAAGAAGGCGATGATGGTAGACCCCATCGGACAGAAACACGATGTAACGGTGGTGGACAAAGGTTCGCGGGGCATGGCGGAATTCACGACCACTTATCGCCCTGGCCAGTATCTCCTCACGGCTCCGGATAATTCGGTCACCCATTTCGTGGCCAGCACCTCACGCGAGGAATCCAATCTGCAACAACTCACCGCGACGGAACGCGAGGCGGTCGCCAAGCCCTTCGATGCAAAGGTGGTCGCCTCTTTCAAAGAATTCCAGCAACTGGACCGCAGCCGCCGTTTTGGCAGTGAACTGTGGCGCCCCCTGCTCTGGTTGCTACTGGCGATGCTTTTCGGCGAACTGCTCCTGCAACAATGGATCACCCGGAGGAAGCGATGAACAGCAGCACCGCCTTACGCTTCGTGGGTGAATGGTCGCTCTGGGGGACTGTGGTGACCGCTTTGCTCATCGCCGGGGTGGCGTGGTGGCTGTATTGGCGGGAGACACGCACGCGCAAGGGCGTCTTGCGCTGGTTGCTGCCCACACTGCGTTCCCTTGCCATCTTGTGGTTGCTGCTCATGCTGTCCGGGCCGGTGCTGCATCATCGCGAGGTGATCGGTGAACTGGCGCGCGTGCTGTTCTTTGTGGACAACTCACAGAGCATGGGCGTGATGGACCCGCAGATGCCCGCCTCACGCAAACTGCTTTATGCCCAGCAAGCGGGCTGGATGCCGCCGGGCAAGCTGGATACGGCGCTAGTGGACGGCTCGGAAGCGCTGGCCCGCGCACAACGGCATATCCGCGATATCCAACCCGAGTGGGACAACACCCGCTTGCGTGAATCGGCCAAACAGGTGCTGGGGGATTTCGAGGCGGCCATCAAGAGCCTGGCCGCCGTGCGCAGTGAAACAATGAAAGTGGATAACGGCATGCGCGACCGCCTCAAACGCGAGTTGATCGATCCCGCCACTGAACTCACCAAACGGGATATCGGCAATGATGTGGACCGTTTCCTGAACGATATCTTCCGGCTGCTGGAGCCCGCGACGCGTTGGGAGAAGGATTTCTTGAAGACGTTGAGCGTGCATGCCGAAAAGATGGCGGGCGATGCCTCCTCCCGCGCCGCTACAGCAAAGTATGATTCCCTACCCCGCTACAAGCGGGTGGAGTCGCTGTTACTCGATGGCAGCGAGAGCCTGGTGTCGCGCCTGTCCGTCCAACATCAATTGGAAATCCTGACCATCGGCGCGAACAAGAGCGAGATGCTCTGGTGGCCAGAATCCGAACAGGCCTTGTCCACGGCGTTGAGCTTTGTGCCGAAGGCGGGCAGCACGGATCTTTCCGATGGCATCCGCGAACGCATGGCGTCGATCAAAGAAGGCCAGAAGACGGCGGTGGTGCTCATCTCCGATGGGCAGCACAACAACGGGCCAACGCCGATCCAACTTGCGAAGATGCTGGGGACGCGCAAGGTGCCGATGTATGTGGTGGGCATCGGGTCGGCGAATCATCCGCAAGACCTCGCGGTGCTGGAAGTGAAAGCGCCGGATACGGTGTTCCAAGATGCGTCCGTGAAAGGTTCCGTGGAGA
The DNA here is from genome assembly GCA_965283725.1 of Limisphaerales bacterium. Taxonomy (GTDB): domain Bacteria; phylum Verrucomicrobiota; class Verrucomicrobiia; order Limisphaerales; family JAEYXS01; genus JAEYXS01. Next base: position 29,270 of record CBDIPT010000016.1, on the reverse strand, counting down.
TCAAGGATGACGCCACGCCGGGACAGCAGTTCACGGTGAAGATCGAGCATCAAGGCACGTTACTGTGGGAAAAACAACTGGTCACCGAACAGCGCGGTTTGCGGTCCATTGCGTTTGATTTCCCCATCAAGGGAATCGTGGGCACCGAGATGCAGAAGCAGGATCGCGATCTGAAGTTCTCCAGCCTGCCGTTGAATTTGAACGTGTCCATCAGCACCGTGAAGGACGAAACGGATACGAGCAACAACAGCAGTGTGATGCGGTTCAGCGCGGTGACGGAGCGGCCGAAAGTGCTGCTGATGGATGGGCGGCCCCGCTGGGAATTCCGCTATCTGCGCAACCTGCTGGAGCGCGATCAGAAGTGGGATGTGAACAATCTCCTCTCCGGTGCGGGTGGCGAACAGGTGCGCTGGGCACGCGGCAAACTGCCGGGTCAATTCCCGCCCGACAAGGAAACGCTGTTCGGCTATCAACTGGTCATCTTTGGTGACTTGCCGCCGAACACGCTCACGGCGAATGAGCTGGATTGGTTGCGCGAATTCGTTGAGCAGCGCGGTGGTGGCATCATCTTCGTCGATGGACCGCGGACGCCGTTGCTGAATTATTTGGCCACGCCGTTGAAGTCGTTGCTGGGCGTGGAATGGCGCGGGGTGCCGTTGGAGGGGATGGACTTGAAGCAGCAGTTCGTGGCCTCAGGACCGATGGAAGGTGCGTTCAGCCTTACGGGCGATCCGGAGCGGAACAAAGAGATCTGGCAGAGTTTGCAACGGCCACGTTGGGCGGCGGCAGCCACGGCGTTGCCGGGCTCGGAAACGATTCTGCAGATCAGCGATGCCACGCGGAAGGCGGATTCCATCGTGTTCCGTCGGGTGGGAGCCGGGCGGGTGCTTTACAGCGGCATCGAGGAGACGTGGCGCTGGCGGTATGAGGTGGGCGATATCCATCATCAGAAGTTTTGGAACCAGGCAGCGAAGTGGGTGATGGAGCCGCCCTTCCCCGTGCAGGACAAGCATGTGGCGCTGGATTCAGGAGCGATGACTTATGCGCCGGGTGACACGGCAGAGATCCGTGTGCGCGTGCGGGACAACCAAGGACGCTTGAAGTTAGACCCGAAGGCAGAAGCGCAGTTGTTCAAGGACGGGAAGAAGGTCGCCACGGTGGCCTTGAGCGCAGATGGCAATATGAGTGGCGTCTTGCGCGGGCGCACGGCGGGCTTGGAGGAAGGCAACTATGAGGTGCGCGTCAGCACGCCGGACTTGCCGGACAGTGATATCAAGGTGCGGAGCGTGTTCACCGTGAAGCCGCAAGGTGCGGGCGAGATGGCGCAACTGCATTGCGACGAAGAATTGCTGCAACAACTGGCCTTTCACTCCGGCGGCGCGTATCTGCGCGAGGAGGAGATCGGGCGGCTGGCGGAACTGCTGCGTCCGCTCAGCCAAGGGCGCATAGTAGAGAGCGAGACGGTTCTGTGGCAGAGCTGGTGGTGGTTCGCGCCACTGGTAGCGCTGCTGACGCTGGAGTGGGTGTTACGGAAGCGGTCGGGGATGATTTGAAGCAAACTGCGGCGGAGATTTCTGAGGTTGATGCAACTCCTTCAGAGTAGTGGGTTTTTCGATACCTACCAGGGTAGTTCCCCTCCTTCGTCATGGAACAACCCTGGGCTGATGGATGGAACTCCTTTGGAGTTCGGGGATGGTTCATGTTGCCAGAGCGGCCGGGCTGGTTGGCGGTTGCGCCTAGGTTTAGTTTGGGACGAGGTGGAACTCGTCCTTTCCGGGATGGATTGGCAAGGGCTCGACGGAGTCTCTCCCTACCATAATTGGGATGGTTACTTTGTTTGCGCTGGGGCGGGAGATGGTGGATGATAGTCGTAATGAGCCAGCCGGGTGGCGGGCGGGAAAGAAAGTGAATCATGCCGAGTTTTGATCTATCTGCGGAAGAGGCTAGGTTTCGCCAGAACCTCGGGGCGTTGCGGTTGAGCCTGATGGCGCTGCATAAGACGTTGATCGATTCGGAGAAGGCGGCTTATGAGGAGACGTTCGGGGAAATCGCGTCGCCCAATCAGTTTCTCCAATTGCTCATCAGCGATCCATGGTTCGCTTGGTTGCATCCGGTGTCGGAGCTGGTGGTGGCGATCGATGAATTGCTGGAAGGGAAAGAGGCGGTCACCGAAGCCAATGCGGGGGCCATCGTGAAGCAGACGCGGACTCTGCTGGTGGCGTCCGAGGAAGGACAGGGCTTTGCGCGGAGTTATTATGAGGCGCTGCAACGGGAGCCGGATGTGGTGATGGCGCATGCGGAGGTGGTGAAGTGTTTGAAGGGGTTCAATTAGTTCAAAGTTTAAGGTTTGAAGTTCAAGGTTGGGAAACATCGAACATCCAACGTCCAACTTCATCAAGATTCGTTAAAAGGGTTAAATCGTTAAAACGTGAAAAACGCTTCACGATTTGACGGAAAACGGATCGAGGACGAGAACGACGACGATGGCTATTACGATTTTGCCATGGTTGCAGTTTGGAGGGTTTGACGGGATACTGACGGCATGCGGATGAAGCGTTTGATGGGGCCTTTTGCTTCGCGGAATTACCGGTTGTATTTCGGAGGGCAGATCGTGTCGCTCATGGGCACGTGGATGAGCCAGACGGCTTCTATGTGGCTGGTGTATCACCTGAGTTCCTCCCCTTTCCTGCTGGGTGTGGTGGCTTTTGCCAGTCTGGCCCCGACGTTCTTTCTTGGGCCATTGGCGGGGGTCTGGGTGGACCGGGTGAACCGGCACAAGCTGCTCATCGGCACCCAGGTGGCCTCGATGATCCAGTCGTTCCTGCTTGCGGCGTTCGCGCTGACGAACACGATCGATGTCCCGCACATCATCGCGCTCAGCCTCTTGCAGGGCGTCATCAATGCCATCGATATGCCCGTGCGGCAGGCGATGGTGGTGGAGTTCGTGGAGAACCGGGAGCATCTGGGCAATGCCATCGCGCTGAACTCTTCCCTCTTCAATCTTGCGCGTTTGGTGGGGCCAGCGATTGGTGGGTTTATCATCGCGGCGTTCGGAGCGGGCATCTGCTTTCTCATCGATGGGTTCAGCTATCTGGCGGTGATCTTTGCGCTGCTGGCGATGAAGTTGCGGCCACAAATCCCGAAGGCGGTAACGAAGCATCCGTGGGTGGAACTGCGGGAAGGATTTCATTATGCCTTCGGTTTCCCGCCGATCAGGGCACTCATCATCCTCGTGGCGGCCTTTAGTGCCACGGGGTTTTCCTATTCCGTGCTGATGCCCGTGTTTGCCCGCGATGTGTTTCATGGCGATGCGAAGACGCTGGGGCTACTGATGTCCGCCTCGGGGATAGGTGCATTACTGGGAGCGCTCTATCTGGGCACGCGGACGACAGTGCGAGGCTTGGGAAATGTGATCACCTTTGGCGGTATCTGCCTGGCGCTGGGCGTGATCGGGTTCTCGTGGTCGCCGTGGCTATCGTTATCGCTTTTCTGCCTGGCGTGTGCGGGGACGGGCGGAGTGCTGTTGATGGCGTCGAGCAATACCTTGGTGCAGACGTTCGTGGAGGATGACAAGCGCGGGCGCGTGATGAGCCTGTTCACGATGGCGTTCACGGGCACGGTGCCGCTGGGCAATCTCGTAGCGGGTGCGGTGGCGGACAAGGTGGGGTCAGCAGCGACGTTGCGCATGAGCGGGGTGATCTGTCTCGGCATCGTGGCGATCTTCTATCGCAAGTTGCCGGAATTGAGGGCGGCTGCGGCGCCGCTCCTGGCCAAGCTGGAGGTCATCAAGGTGACGCCGGCGGAGGTGGAGGCGGAGTAGCGGGGTTTAGGGAAACATCGAACATTCAACTCGGAACGTCCAACATCGAGAGAGGGGAGGATTTTTGGCCACAAAGAAGCACAGAAAGCGCAAAAAGAGGGATTAACTGAAGGATGCGAAGGGAGAGACGGAGAATAGCCGGTAGCAAATCGCCCATAGCCTATGGAAACATCGAACGCACAACCCAGTTTCCAGCATTGAGCGGGGAATGTGCGGTGGGTAAGCCAAAGTTTCGGTTCAAAGTGCGGTTTTGGAGAATTTTCCCCGAGAATAGCGGAGAATAGCGAGGCGAAGACTAACGCTGGCGCTAAAATCATGGCAGATTGGGGCCATGAAGGTTGAATCAGGGAGTCAAAAAGAGGCGCTCGAGGGAGCAAGATTCCCGTTTCTTTTTGAGGGAAAGTATGGCTAATTCAATAAAGTCTATGTCCACCCCATTGAGCCCGGTCATCGTGCAGAAGCTGGAAGCGTTCAGCCGTCGTTGGCGGCGACTCGTCATCTTGCGCGGAGCGGCCGAGGGCGTGGTGACGTTTTTGGGCGGAATGACGGTCGTGGCGCTGGTGGATCGTATGGTGATTTTGCCCGAAGGCGTGCGCTACACGATGAGCGTGGCGGTGTATGGGGCGACGGGCGCGGTGGTGTGGTTCGGTTGCCTGCGGCATCTGCGTCGCGTGCCGAATCCGCAAGAGATCGCCCGGCAGGTGGAGAAGCTGAAGCCGGACCTGCGCGAAGACTTGGTTTCCGCCGTGGAACTGGCGGACGTGGAATCCGCGCAATGGGACTCCCCGATTTTTCGCAAGCTGCTGCAAGAGGACGTCACCCGCCGGATGGAAAAAGTGGAGATCGATGAATTGCTGCCCAACAAACTGATCTCGCGCTGGTTGCTCGGATCCGTAGCGGTGGTGGCGGTCTGTGGTTTTCTGGCACTCGCTCCGGGCCTGGGGTTCACCCGTTTGATGGCGCGCGCCGTGGCACCGATGGCGAACATTGAGCGGGTCTCGAGTGTTAAGATCAAATTGCTGGAACCTTCGACCGGTGATGCGCCAGTGCCGCGGGGTGATCCCATCCAGTTCAGCGTGGAACTCGCCGGGCCGGACGTGGAGCATGCCTATCTGGAAGTGATCCAGCCGGATGGACGCCGCGAACGCATCACGATGAACGCCGCCGGCGGGCATCGTTTTACGGCGAGCGCGAATGTCTCGGCGGAATCGATGGATTATCGCATCCGCGCCGGTGATGCGATCACGCGCCTCTACACATTGCGTTCCCTGCCGCGTCCACACGTGGCGAAGTTCCACAAGACTTACGAATTCCCGGCTTACACGCAGTTACCCGCGAAGAAGGTCTCTGAAGATAACGGCGACCTGAACGCGCTGGAGGGCAGCAAGGCGATCGTGAAGATCGCGGCGAACCAGGCGATCAAGTCCGGCGCGTTGGTGGTGGATCAGGCGGGGCGCAAGAACGAGATTCCCCTCACCCGCGTGACGGATAACGAGTGGACGGCGGAAGTGCCAATGACAGCCGCAGGCACGTATAGCGTGAAGCTGGTGTCGGCAGAGACGGGCTTCGAAAACAAGTTCAGCCCGCAGTATGAGATCCGGCCAGCCGCGGATTTGCTGCCGCTGGTAAGCATCGACAAGCCAGGTAAAGACCAAGTGTTACCGCCGGATGATGTGCTGGATTTCAGTGCATCCGCAAAGGATGACTTTGGTCTCGCGCAGGTGAACCAGATGGTGAAGGTGAACGATGGGCCATGGCAGAACACGCCCCTGCTCACCGGCCGCACGAACGACACGGTGCTTGCGCGCAAATGGGATTTGCTGGATCTGAAGCTCGTGCCGGGCGACCGCGTCACCACCAAACTTGTAGCCGTGGATGTGAAGGGCAATCGCGCGGAATCCATTCCGCTGACATTGCAGATCAGTTCGCCGGGATTGGACCCGAAGCGGTTGAAGGCGATGCAAGCGCAACGGGAATTCCTGCGCACGTTGGACGCCTTGGAACAAGTCTCGCAGAATTTACGGCAACTCGTAGGCAAGGACGGCGGGAAGGATTTGAAGCAGGGCGATAACCTGGCGAAGCAGCAAGTGCTGAACGCCACGCGGTCGGCCCTCGAAGAAGTGACGCGGCAAGTGGAACAATCCGAGGAGCGACTGAAGGAGACCTTACCGCGCGCAGCAGCAGGCCGGGAAGCTTCCGACCTGTCATTGGTGGGCAATGCCATCAGCCAATTCAAGAACGAGCATCTGGCCAAGGCGAAGGCGAGCTTTGAAGAACTGGCGGCAGCCGGAGCGGACGCGGCCAAGCTGGATCCACGCGAACTCCTGGAGCAGGTGCATCAGGCGTATGGCATCGCCGAGCGGACCTCCAAGGCGTTCAATGATATCCTGTCCTCTTCCGAAGCCGGACTGACCTCTGCCACACTGCAGTATCTGAATGGCGAGCAAAACCGGGTGATCCAGCCGTTGAACTCCAATCCGAGCGATCCAGCGGGTTTGGAACGTCTGGCCCGCCGGCAGGAAGGCGCGAGCCGGGAGTTTCAAGTGGTCGAGAATCTGATGAAGGCGATGGGTGACCACATGAACCATGGTTACCAGGATCGCACGAAGCGGATGCGGGAGAGCCTGGAGAAATCGCGCGCAAATCTCGACAAGACTTTGGCCGAGAAAAAGAAAGAGGTGCTCAATACCTCGCGCGAATTCCAACGGAATCTCGATGGCACGATTCAGCAATTCACGGGATTGGAGCAAGAACTCGCCCGCAACGCCGTGAAGGCGCGCGAATATCTGGCGCAGTTCGGGAAGGCGCCGCAGGAAAAATTCGACAAACTGCGCAAGACGGCGGAGCAACTGGTGCAGGAAGAGAAGCGCGTCAACGAGCTTAAGGAAAAGAACAAGCCCGCGCAGAAAGAAGAAGCGAAGCTCGCCGAGACCAAGCAAAAGCTGGAACAGGAATGGAAGGCGACGACAGAACAGCTCAAGGACCGCGCCAAGTGGGAAGAACTGCGCAAGGACAGTGATGCGCAATTCGTCTCGGACGCCACAAAGACCGCGCAGGCATTGAGTGCAGTCCGCGCCGCGAACACGGACAAGCAGACGCAACGTTCGGCCGAGACGTTGAAACAATTTCAACAGGCTTATCAGAAATTGGAAGCGGCGCATACACTGGCCGAGCTGAACCAGAGCGCCCGCCAGATGGCCAATCAGGAACGGTACGAGAACAAAGAGCTCGAAGCCGGGGTACAACGGCCGAAGGATTGGGAGTGGCTGAACCAGAAGATGCAGGCCGCGCCAAAAGAAGTGGAAAAGGCACAATTGCCCGAAGCCAGCAAGCAGGCGGCCAACCAAGCGGCGAACAACCAGCAGACACAAGACATTCAGCGGGAGATGAGCCAGCGGCAATCCCCTACCCGTCCGCCGAATTCGGTGGCGGAGGAACTGGACAAGCTGGCGGCTAACGTGAAGAAAGCACAGGACGCCGCACAACCAGAAGTCGCGGCTGCGCGCGAACAACTCGCTGCTGCCGCCCCGAAACTGAGCGAGATGATGACGGGTCTCGCGGAGGCCGCCGAGAAGCTGCAAGCCAAGACGAAGGACACGGCAGAGAATGCGAAGGGCAATTCAGCCGAGATGCAGGATGTGACCCGGAAGCATCTGGCCGACCAGAAAGATTTGACGGAGCAAGTGCAGGAATTGCAGGAAGCGATCCGCCGCGATGCAAACGCCCAGGATATCACGAGCAAGGAAGGTCGCGAACGCTCGCGTGATGCGGATGACGCTGCCGCGATGTTGCGCGAACCGCCACCGAAAGCCGAAGCCGCTTTGCGCGACGCCATGATGGCGCGCAGCCAGGATGAGCAAAAGGCCGCGATGCAATCTGCCGCGCAACAGCAGCAGCAGTTGAGCAAAGCCTTGAAACAGCTCGCCCAGCATTTCCAGAACGCCGAGCAAGGCAAAGCCGAGCAGACCCGCGCGGAATTGCGCAAGGCCGAGGAAGAGATGGGCATCAAGACCGCGCTGGACGCTCAATATAACAAGGCGGAGCAACTGGCGAACATGATGCAGAAGACGCCGGAAGAAATGCTGCGCGAGCTGGAAAAGGAACTGGCGTCGAACGAACCGATGCGCAAGGAACTGGACAAAATCTCCGACAACACACTCGATCGCGCCAAGGCGAGTTTGCAGAACGCCGCCCAGAAAGAGGCTGATCTGGCCAAATCATTGGATAACGTGGCCAAGGCGAACGAACAGCGCAACAGCCTGGGCGAGCAGATGAAGCAACTGACGCAGCAGGCGACGCAGTTGGCAAACAATGAAGTGCCCAACATCCGCATGGATGCGGCCACGGCGAAAACGAATCTCGGCCAGGAACTGGACCGCTCGGCGCAAGCGTTGCAGCAAGCAGCGAACAATGCACCGAAAGATCTGAGCCGAATCACGCCGCAGGAAGCAAAACAGGCCGCCGAGATGGTGAAGCCTTTGCAACAAGCGGCGAATGACTTGCGCACCGCAGCGAACAAGGCGGATGAGACTTTGAAAAAGACTTCGCCCACGGATGCGAAGGCGGTCGCAGCCCAATCGGCGAAATCCAAATCGGATTCCGCCGCGAACAAGGCGCAGCAACTGGCGAACGATGCCCAGAAGCTATCGGACATGCTGAATGCGCTGGCGAATACGAATAACGGCGAAGTGAACAAAGCGGCCGATGCGCAGAAGCCTCTGGCGAATGACCTGGCGATGGCAGGCGCTGAGATCGCCCGGTCCGGCCGGCATGAAGCTCGGCTCGGTACCCAGCAAGGCCAGGAGCTGCAAAACGTCGGGCAGAAGACGCAGGACCTGGGCGAAAAGACCTTGCCTGCCGCCGCTGAACAATTGAGCAAAGCCCGGTCCGCGAATGAGGCGAAGCCCGTGGTGAACTCGGCGAAGAGCGCGGTGGACAGCCAGATCGCCGCGTTGCAAAAGGCGCTGGCCAATGCCACTGAGCCAGCACCCGCAGCACCCGCCGCCGCCGCCGATCCCCAAGCACCGCAAGTCCGCGACCTCAACACGATGTTGCAACAGTTGTCGCCCGTGGATTCACAATGGAAAGCGCGGACCTTGGACCGTCTCGACGAAGCCATCAACTCCCCTTCCAGCCAGCAGCAACAGCAGAGCGCGGCAGCAGAACAAGGGCAGCAGGGCCAGCAAGGTCAGCAGCAAAAAGGTCAATCGCAGCAAGGGCAGGACAAGAACGGCCAGTCACAACAGTCCGCCCAACAAGCCGCCCAGCAAGCAGCGCAACAGGCGATGGCGGACGCCGCGAAGGCGCAGCAGCAATCGATGGCGCAGGCGCGCAACTCCAACCAGACGCCCGGGATGTCGCAAGATTCGGAAGCCCCGGGTGATGGGATGCAGGGGGCATTCAAGGCGGCCAAAGCGGGTGCCGAAGGCCAGTTGCCGGATGTGGAAGCGATGTGGACGGGCGAATGGGGCAAGCTGCCGCCGAAGGTCGCGGAAGGTTTGCTCGAGGCACGCCGCGAAAACATGTCGGGCGAATACCGCGCGATGGTGGAAACGTATTTCAAAGTGCTCGCCGATCGCGCACGGCAATCAAGATGAGCAGACTTTTCTTCAGCTTAATACTTTGCGCCCTGCTGACCGGCACAAGCTGGCTCCGCGCCGCGGACAAGCCCGCCGCCGAAGATGCGATCGACGCCTCGGTGAAACGGGGGGTGGCTTATCTCGTCTCCACACAGAATGCGGAAGGCGCCTTCCTCGATCCCGATCGGGGGAATCAATACGGCAGCGTGATGAGTGCGCTCGCGGTGCTTTCCATGGCCTCAGTCGGGCATCAACCGACGGACAAGACTCCGGAAGGTCTGGCCATGCGCAAAGGCATCGATTATCTGCTGCGCTCGGACCGCCAGCGGCCGGACGGTTATTTTGGCAACACGGACAGTTCCCGCATGTATGGGCACGGCATCATCACGCTGGCTTTGTGCGAGATGCTGGGCATGGGCGTGGACGCCTCGCAGGACAAGCTTTTGCGCGAGCGCTGCCAGAAATCCATCGAACTGATCCTGCGTTCGCAACGGGTGAAGAAACACAGCCCGCGTTTCGACGGCGGCTGGCGTTACACCCCGGAATCGGGCGATGCGGACCTGTCCGTGACCATCTGGCAATTGCTCTCGCTCCGCTCCGCTAAAAATGCCGGATTGCCGGTGCCGAAAGAGGCCATCGACAGTGCGGTGGAGTATCTGAAGCAGAGCTACAAATCCGACCGCGATCCCGGGGGCAAGCCGACGGATCCAAAAAGCGGCTTCGCGTATCAGCCGGGCGGCAATCCGGAGTTCGCGACCACGGCAGCAGGCCTGCTGGCGTTGCAGATTTGCGGCGAATACAGTGCGCCCGAAGTGCTGGGGGCGTCCGATTGGCTGCTGGACATGACGCGCGGCGGAGGCCCACGCAAGAGCCAGATCCAATACAGCCAGCGCTGGTTCTTCTACGGACTTTATTACTTTTCCCAAGGGATGCAGAAACGCGGTGGCGTGTATGCGAACGAAGCGAAAGTGATCGTGGAAAAAATCCTGCTGGCCAACCAGATGCCCGATGGCTCGTGGATCAGCGGTGATGGGCAGGAACGGAATGCGGGGCGTGTTTACAGCACGTCATTAGGCATTTTGAGCTTTGCTGTGAAGTATCATTACCTGCCGATTTATCAGAATTAGTTGGGGAGTTCGATTTGAGGCGGTTGGTAGCGTTGATCGAACAGGTCTTTATTCTGCTTAACGGGAAGCTCCTGCTGCTGATTCGGCACCTTCGGAGTCAAAGCATCAACTTCCGGCAAACTTATGTTGAGCCGAATAAACTGCAATACTGGCTTCCCATCATCTCGGTCCTTGGAAAGCCCAGACTGTTGCGCCAACGATTTCATCCCGGAGACCAAAGCTTCACGTTCTTTCAAATAATCCCCCTCTGCCTGGCTTACAGGTTTATCATTGAACGAATAGCCTACTAAGACACCTACGGATAGCCCGAATGAGAGCATCAATAAGGGTGAAGGATTTGTTTTCATGGGTGTTGGTCTGCTGGTGCTACCCAGCACAATTACGCCACCACCTTGAGAAAGTCCAGTGACAGACTCACAGTTCCTTGGCATTTCCCGCCAGCACCATGCGATCCAAGGTCGGTGTCGGGCGTCCGCCCTTCGGCTCTTCCGTCACCGCAAAGGTCTTGGCTGCCGCGATCGGCTGGCGCGGCTTGAATTCGAAGCGCACGTTCCCCTGCTCATCCACTTGGAAGACGCCCGCATCCACCGGCGTCTTGTATTGCGGATCGATGACCCAGAGCTGGTAATCCTTGCCCGGCGGAAGCGGCTTCAGGTTCTCCACATGAAAGATGCCCGTTTGCCTCTGGTTATCCCAGACGGACACCGCGATGGCTTTCGGTGATTCCGCGAGCAATGTATTCAGCATCGCGATGCGCAAGTTCGCTGTGCGATTGCTCTCCTTGATCTGATTCAACTCCGCTATCAGGACTTCGTTGGTCGATTGCGAGGATTGCAACAACTTGTCCAAGCGTTCCAGTTTCAACGTCAAGGCGGTGGCTTGCCCGCGCAACGTTTGACGCTCCAACTTCAACGCCTCGAGTTGAGCTTGCTGCCCGGCCGTCTCGGTTTGGAAAGATTGATTTTGCTGGTAGATCACCAGCACTGCCAGACACGCCGCCAAAGCCCACGGCAACCACCGGGAACCCGCTGGCGCAACTGGCTGACTGGCTGGCATCGTCACGATCTTGGATTGCGAATCCAGCCGTGCCATGAGCCTGTTCTTCAAGTCTGATGCGGGTGTCTTAGCAGGGACCGACACCGCCACAGCATCCGCCCCCTTGCGCAACGAATCCACGAGCGTGCGCAATTCCCCATCGTTCTTCAGCTCGGCTTCAAAAGCCTCCAGTTCGACCGATGTCAGCGCACCTAAGACATATAAGCTGGCCAGTTCTTCTTTGCGCTCATCAATCATAGCAGGCCCTCCAAGCGATCACGGAGTTTAAGCATGCCACGACGTATACGCGTCTTAATGGTGCCCAGCGGTTCACGCAAAGCAGCGGAAATCTCGTGTTGGGTCAGGCCGCTAAAGAATGCCAGTTCAATGGCTTGTTTCTGGTCCGCGGGCAACTCCGTCAACGCCAACCGGATCACCTCCGCTTTCTCGCGACCAAAGACGGATTCACGCACCGTCACCACTTCCACCGCAGGTTCTGCCCGGTTCGTGGCATCTTCCACGAGCCGGCTCTGCCGTTGCAGGAAACGGATACGATCAATGGCTTTGTTCCGCGTGATCGTGAGCGCCCAGGAGAACGGTTTGCCGGCTTGTGGCTTGTAAGTAGGTGCCTTCTCCCAGATCTGCAGAAATGATTCCTGCAAGACATCCTCGGCTTCCTTTTGGTCATTCAAGACGCGGAAAGCGATGGAGAACAACACATTGGAATAAAGGTCGTAAAAGCGAGCGAAAGCCTCACGATCCCCTCGCGCAATGCGCTGGAGCAACTCGATGCTTGCGTTGTGATCGACAGCTTCGTTCACAGAATACGTAACCCAACACCCGGGAACAACCGCAGGGCAGCTCCAGCCGCTGACGGCTTCGAGGATGCCAAGGGAACAGTTCATATCAATCGGCCAAAGCGACCCAGCCGTGCTGTGTGCCACGGTCAAACCGCCTGCCAAGTAACACTACGCCCCTGCTCCCATTTTGGATGCATACCAAAACGCTTTATTCCCAGAAAATAAAAAAGGGACGGCCAATTAAGGCCGTCCCCTGAAAATCCAAACTCGACCGTTTACTGGAACTTCGTGATCAGGAACTTCTCCAGTTTGATCGAATCGGCGGCGAAGAGGCGGATACCTTCGGAGAGCTTCTCCGTGGCCATCGCGTCTTCGTTATGCATCCAGCGGAACGCCTTTTCATCCAGCGTGATCTTCTTCAGATCGCTAGCGTTGGCCGCTTCGGTGGTCAGCTTGCGCGCAACAGAGCCATTGGTCTTGTGCATCTCTTCCAGCAACGCAGGGCTGATGGTCAGAAGATCGCAACCGGCGAGCTCAAGGATTTCGCCCACATTGCGGAAGCTCGCGCCCATGACTTCCGTCTGGTAGCCGAACTTCTTGTAGTAGTTATAGATCTTCGTCACGGACACCACGCCCGGATCTTCCGCCGCGGCATAGCTGTCCTTGCCCGAGTTCTTCTTGTGCCAGTCGAGGATACGCCCCACGAACGGCGACACGAGCTGCACCCCCGCTTCCGCACAGGCCACAGCCTGGGCGAAGGAGAAGAGCAGCGTGAGATTGCAGTTGATGCCGGACTTCTTGAGTTCAGCGGCAGCTTGGACACCTTCCCAAGTCGTCGCGAGCTTGATCAGGATACGGTCCTTGGCGATGCCCGCCTTGGCATAACGCTCGATCAACGAGTGGGCCTTGGCCACCGACGCCGCCTTATCAAAGCTCAAGCGGGCGTCCACTTCCGTGGAAACACGATGCGGCACGATCTTCAGGATTTCCAAGCCAAACGCCACGGCCAGCTTGTCCATGGCCAGTTCGAGATTCGGCGTGGTGGAGGAAGATTCCTGCTTCGTCTCGGCGATGACACGATTGACGAGGTCCTGATACTCGTCCATCTGCGCGGCCTTCAAAATCAGGCTCGGATTCGTCGTCGCGTTACGCGGTTGATATTTGCGGATGCTGGCAAAGTCGCCAGTGTCAGCCACGATCAGGCTGAACTGCTTCATTTGAGAAAGTAAATCGCTCATAGTCACTATTTCATCACTTCGAAAGAGCAAGAAAGCCTTCGTTTCGCAGATTTAGCAAGTGCGATGTCGCATGAACATTCCGCAAAGAATCGATAGCTATCACAAGTGAAATTCATCACCAACCACAAAAATATGCCCAATTTAAAGACATAAAGAGCTTAAAAGCTCTACTGTTTTTACAATATTAAATCTATTAGGCTCTACAAATAGAGCCTTAAATACTAGAGCCATAATAACAATTTAGAGTCAATAAATGTTTTTTACAGAACATGTTACATACCAGATAATGTCGCAGTTAGATAACTGAGCATCTCCCAAAGCATGGCATGAGAAATGTTTACATGTCATCTGAGAAAATCCAAAAATGAGACAGTCGTTAAATAGCATCAGAACAGCACTCGTTTGCTGGGCTCTGTTATTTGTGGCCCTCCCCTCGCAAGCCGTCGTGCTCGATTGGAGCAACATCACTTGGACCCCTGGTTCGCTGAGTAATTCTTACGACATCGATGCCTCAAACCCTGGCAATGACATCACGATCACCATTTCCGGCAGTGGCACCAATCAGTTCTTCAGTTCCACGTATCCGAAGGTGACGCAAGATTTCACCGGCGGCATCAGCCCTGCCCCCGATCAGTTGGATTTGTATGTCGATTTCGCGAACACCAGCCAATCCATCACCATCACGGTGTCGTTCCTTTATTCTGAGGGTGTCAGCAACGTGAACTTCACCCTCTTTGACGTCGATACCGGTGATACTTTTACCGAAAAAGGCAAGACCAAGCGCACCTTCGTTGACCAGGTCGATTCCATCTACGCCACCGCTACTAACGGCACCTTGATTGCCCCGACTATCGTCAATTCCAACGCCAGCTTTAACACCGTCAGTGGCTCCGGAACCAATCAGACTGTGGTTGGCACTACCAAGGCCAACGACTTTTCGAACGAAGGCAGCGTCGGAGTTTCATACGGCACCAACACTATCAGCAGTTTCACTTTCACTTACGGTGAGGGCCCCAACACGGGCAGCGATCCCGCTGCTCAAGGTATCGGGCTCTACGACATCAGTTTCTCTCCCAAGCCAAAAGTGCCTGAATTCCACCCGGCTTGGGTCAGCGCGGCCTTATGCTTTTTGGTGGTCGCGCTGCAATTACCCCGTTTCCTGCGTCGTGATCCGCTTATCAACACTTAACTTTTAACTCTAACCCATAAACACCCATACCATGAAAATCCTGACCTCCTCGTTCACGCGAATGTTCGCGCTGCTCACGCTGGCCACGGGATTGCTGATGAACCATCAGGCGCAAGCCCAAGTGGTCCTCACGGCAACGCCCTTGATCGCCGGTCAAAACAATGTCGCTGGCACCGTCATCGTCTCTTATGATGCCAACAACCTGTATATCTCCTATTACATGAATACAGGTTGGACTCTGAAACAGACTCACGTGGCGGTAGCCACGAGTCTGGATGATATCCCGCAAACCGGCAGCGGGAATCCTAAGGTCGGCAACTTCGGCATCCAAGAGACCTTCTCACAAGGGGCTGATTCAGCCTTCTACACCATCCCCCGCTCTTCCTTGGGCACGCTGAACCTCTTCATCGCCACGCACGCCGTGGTGGAGCAAGAAGGCGGCAGCCGCGAAACTGGCTGGGCTGGACCGTATGACTTTGAAGGCAAGAACTGGGCGACCTACATCCGCATATTCGAACCCGGTGACGGCCCGCCCCCGAATCGCTGATCTACCACGTCAGCCGTTCATACTCCTTTGCAAAGGCAGCCTCGCGAGGCTGCCTTTTGCTTTTCTTCACCGGGCTTTCGCGTCAGCATAGCCCCATGAATCCATGGAACGCCTTGCTCCGCTTCACTGCCTTATGGTGGTCTCTCGCCGCAGCGGCGGCTGAGTTTCCTCACGCCCAGGCGGTGCCCCAGCCTTACGACCAGATTTCGTTTCAGCGTGATGGGGAAGAGATCGCCCGTTATCACTTTGGCCCAGACCTGCGCCGTCCGTTCATTTTCCCCGCTAACGGTCCCTCCGGCATTTCGCTCACCCGCATGGGCCACCCCCATGACCCGATGGGCCACAGCCACCATAATTCCATCTGGATCACTCACAATGATGTGAACGGGCAATCCTTCTGGGCCGATCGCAACGCCGGCCAGATCGTGCATCAACGCATCGAGAATCTGGAAGACAGCGCGGAAGAAGCGGCCGTGACGGCCATCAATCACTGGATCAGCACGAACAAACAGGTCTTGCTGGTTGAGACGCGGCGCACCGCGGTGCATTTACTGCCCAAGAAAGAATGGCTGATGATCATCGATCTAAGGCTCGAAGCCAAAAGCCAGGATGTCGTGCTCGGTAAAACATCCTTCGGACCCATTGCCACGCGCATGGCCAAAACCATCGGTGTGAAGGATGGCGGCGGCTTGATGCGCAGCTCGGAGGGAGCTGTGAACGAGAAGGAGATCTTCTGGAAGCCGGCCAAATGGGTGGATTACTCCGGTCTGATCACGGAGAAAACGAAAGAAGGCATCACGCTCATGGATCATCCGGGCAATCCAGGGCATCCTTGCGCCTGGCACGTGCGGGATGACGGCTGGATGGGCGCAGCGCTCACGTTCAACGGCCCGCTTACCATCGCGCCCGGCAAACCGCTCCGCTTGCGCTATGGCCTTTATATCCATGCGGGCGTGCCGAGCTTGAAGAAACTGGAAGAGCGCTGGCAAACCTTCAGCGCCCTGCCCTTGGCCGATCTGGAACCGAAAAAGAAGAAGTGACCCGCTCAGGCTGCAGTCGAAGACTGGCGGGACTTTGTAATCGCCCGGCGGCGTCCGCACTGATAATCCCTTTCCTGCATGAGGATGAAAGAGATTCTAGCCGGGTTGCGTTGTTACGGTCGGGCGCATCGCCTGATTGTGGTGCACAAGCTCTGGCGGCTCATCCTTATCCCCGGCCTGCTGAGCTTCCTCTACTTTCCCTTGGTGATCATGGTGACATTCTACGGCTTGCGCCCGGTCACCAGCTACCTGCATGAGCACTGGGTGCCCACCTTTCTCCAATCCGGCTTCACCCTGTTCCTGATCTCTCTCGTCGTCTGGATCGCCGGACTTTATCTCGGCTTCCTCCTCTTCCGGAACGTCATCATGATCATCTGCTCGCCGCTGCTCAGCTATCTGTCGGAGACCGTGGAGAAAGTCTCCGGCGGACTGGCGGCACCGGCCTTCACCTGGAAAGGTGTTGGCAAGGAAATCGCTCGGGCAGCTGTGCTCAGCTTTCTGGCTTTGCTCATCTCGCTCGTCACGTTTGCGGTCTGCCTTGTCATCGGCCTCATCCCCATCTTGGGCGCAGTCATCGCCTTCATTTTGATGACGCTTATCCAAGGCTACCTCGCCGGGGTCGGCTTTGCGGATCCGGTCTTGGAGCGCCGTCGTTATTCGATCTCGGCCACCTTGCGGTTCACCCGTCAACATCGGCCGCGCTTGATGGGGGTGGGCTTTGGCTTTCTCCTGCTGGTGGCCATCCCGCTGGTCGGCTGGTTTATCGCGCCCAGCTATGGGATGGTGGCAGGCACACTCGCCGGCATGGATTTGCTGAAGGAAAACGACTCGAAGAAAACGGCCCCGCCAGCCCTGGTTTAAACCAGATCACCATCACTGCGGCGTTCAAAGGCCTTCTCGTAAAGCTCCTTGAAATCAGCTGCCGCGATCGGGCGAGGATTAAAATTGGCCGTCCATTGCTTGGCGGCATCAGCGGCCATCACCGGCACTTCATCCACACTCACGCCGCATTCACCCAGTGTCCGCGGCATATTGGCCAGATTTAACAAGGAATCCAACCGCGCAATGAGCCCTTCCAAAGCGGAGGTCGCCCCATCCTTGAGCTTCGCGATCTCCGCGCATGACGCGAGTTCAGCATAGCCCTGCAATGCCTCGTGATCGGCGGAGTTATAGCGGACCACGAGTGGCAACATCATGCCCACGGCCTGACCATGTACGATATTGAAATAAGCCGTCAGCGGATTGGCGGCAGAATGGGCGGCGCCCAGCATGCTGTTCTCGATCGCCGTGCCCGCATAGGCCGCGCCCAGCAGCATCCGGCCACGCGCTTCCACATCACCCGGATGCGCGAGCACACGCGGCAGACTCGGCACCAGCAGACGGAATGCCGCGTAGGAATACATCAAGGAAAGCGGATTGCGCTTCTTCGTCACGGCCGTCTCCACCGCATGCGCGATCGCATCAATACCGGTAAAAGCCGTGACCCGCGCCGGCATGGATACCGTCAACGCCGGATCTAAAATGGCCACCTTCGCGGCTGCTTTCGGATCCAGGCACGCCATCTTGTTGTGCGTCTCCTCATCGGCGATGAGCGCGGCGCTCTGGCATTCGCTGCCCGTGCCGGCCGTGGTCGGAATGGCGATGAGCGGGAGCATGGCCTTGGTCGCCTTGCCCACGCCCCAATAGTCCTTGATCTGACCGCCGTTGGTGAGAATGAAGTTGGTACCCTTGGCCGTATCCATCGAACTGCCGCCGCCCAGACCGACGATCAAATCCACCTTGGCCTCACGGGCCATGGCCAAGCAAAGATCAACGTCTTTCGTGGTGGGATTTTCGCGGACCTTGTCGAAGAGAGTAACGGATTCAGCGTGCTTGCGCAGACTGTGCATCACACGCTCAGCATGACCGGCTTTGACGATGCCTCCATCTGTCACGAGCAGGACGCGCTTGCCACCCAACTCCGCCGCCAGCTCGCCCACGCGGTCCACCGTGTTCACGCCATAGACGAGGCGTGTTCTCGGTTGGTAATCGAAAGGGGCTTGGTTGGACATCGTGTGATTATGTTTACGAATCTCAGACGTCTCGCCAAGCCCTCTCGTTCAACATTTTACCAAGCCTTTTCGATGGAACGACGGCGCCAGAGGAATTCGAACATATTGCCCTCGTGCGGCTGGTCCCAAGAAATTGCCATCGTGGACACCGGCCCGATGTTCAGGCGCTCGATCTCCGGGAACGCCATGATCTCATCGATGAACTTCTGGTCCTTCGTGATGGCGCTGACTGCGAGGCTGTAGCCGATCTGGTGCAGCACCTCTTTCTGCGGCACTTGAACCACGCTCGCGTAAGGGCAGAGAAACTCTTTGTTCGCCAGCGGATGCTGGAAGGAATCGCACAGCACCACCGTCGGGCGCATATACGTGCCGCCTTCGAAGACCACCTTGCGCGCACCATCGCGATACTTCGCGGTGACATCCGTTGCACCCGGAGTCTTCAGGCCGTCCTCGATTTGCGCGTCGATGAAATCCGCCATCTTCACATTCGCGAAGCCGGACAGCCGTGCGTTCGGATCTTCCGGCCGAGTCGGTTTCACCGGCCCGAGCTTTTGGGCGATGGCATCCGCGATCTCCGCCGCATACTTCGGCACGACAATAGCCGAAGCATTGATGCAAGAACGGCCGCCGTTGTCCGAGATGGCCCCGACCATGACGTCGATGTAATCGCGCCAGTTCTCGATGCAATCTTCGCCGACGATGATCTTGCTCCAGCCCGGTCCATGCAACTGGATGGCCGGGTTGTTCGCGTATTGCGCCGTCGTATTCTTGTCACCGAAAATCAATGCACGACCGCAAGTCTTGAGGATTTCCCCTGCCCCTTCGTGGTCCGTGGGATAGAAGCCAAACGCCTCACCCGGCACGCCGGCCGCGATGAATGCTTGAATCAAACGATACGGCGTCCAAGGTTCCTCCTTGCCTGGCTTGATGACCACCGGCGTCTTAAGCGCGATAGCTGGCAACCAGAGCGAATTCACAGCAGGCGAATTGCTCGGCATCACAAGACCGAGTGCCGCGGCCGTCGGGAAAAAGGATAGCTTCGTACCAAATTGCTCGCCCGTGCCGGAATCGAGAATACTCATGTCCAGCCCACGCGAAAGCCCGTTCAAGATCACGTCCAGATGCGTCAGCGCGTAATGGATCTTCGTCATGTTGCGCTTCACCATCACGTGCGGCAGACCACTGGTGAGGCTGAGCGTCTCGATGTACTGCTGCGGTGTCTGCGTGTGGCCCTTGTCACCGAACGGCAGCGTGCCGTTCAGGAAGAGCTCGCCCGCCTTGGCCGAGAGTTCCATGAGCTGCTTGACCGTGAATTTCTTCAACGCGGCCCGGCCTTCGCCGATCTTCTTGAAATCTTTGCGGATGATGCCCGCATTCACACTCGAAACCGTGGCGATGACTTCGCCGGTGGAGTGGTTCTTGATCTCAAGCTTGTCCAGGCTCTCGTAATTGCGGCCCAGCCGGATGACGGGGATATGGGGAACGGAACTCATGATTGTTCTTCAGCAGGTTTATCGTCCATTGCCTCGATCGTCAGTTGCAAGGAGCCGATCTCGGTCTCCACCGAATCGATGGCTTTTAATATTTTCTCCGTGGAGCCGGGATACGGCGTGCCTTCATGTTCAAAGCCGCAGACCTCCATCTTGAGGTCGATCAGCAAGTCTTCGATGCGACCCAGAGTATCAAGTTTGCCATCGATACTCTCGAGCAATTGCAGCATCCGGGCGGAGGATTCAGCGTCCATGTGAATGGCTTAGTAAACACCTTCGACGATGTTCTTCTCCATCGCCCCGAACGGCCGGACTTCCGCCACACCATCCCAGGCATACGGGAAGCGCGGTTCACGGCGGATCGCCTCATCACGCTCCAGGAAGCGCGGCATGAAAAATTCCTTGGTCAGTGTGGTCAGTTCCACGCGACCCCACTCGCCGTAGCCCTTAGTGATCTCCGTTTTGACCGGGTCCACGATGCGCAACACGGCACGCGGCTGCGGGGCGTAATAGGTGACCGAGTAATTGTCCTCCGGACGGATCGGCACACTGGCGGCCAAGCCCATCAGAGTGTTGCCGTAGGTCGGATAGAAACCGATTCGGCCTTCCAGCACTTCTTCCACGATGAAACGCACATATTGCGGCGCCATCGTCGTGCCACCGCAGAACACGCCGCGGATGCCGGCATCCCAGATGTCGATCTTTTCGGCCAAGGCTTCGAGCAATTTCGGCGTCGTGAAGAGCCCGCTGACTTTGCGGTTCTTAAGGATCGTCACCGCCTGATCCACCACGTGATCCATGTAAGCACGGGCCACATCAAACTGCTTGTTCGTGATGAGCTTCTTCACGAAACGCGGGTCGAGATCGATGAAATAGCAGCTCGAACCGCGCACATTGGCGAGATGTTCGATGGCGAGACGCAATCGGCGCGGCCCCGTCGGCCCCATCATCAGCCAGTAGTGATTGCGCGGGAAATGCTCGTCCGAGATCTTGTCGGAGAACTCGCTGTAATCGGTCTTGTAATCGTTCCAGCCAATACGCTGCTTCGGCATGCCGGTAGTACCGCCCGTCTCGAAGATATTGAAAGGCTGGCCCTTGAAAGCCGCAGGCACCCAGACTTCGGGCTGCAGATCGCGCAACCATTCGTCCTGGAAATGCGGGAACTTCTTCATGTCCTCGATGGTCTGCACTTCCTTGCGCGGATCAAAATTCTTCTTGGCCCATTCCAGCCAGAACGGTGAACCCGTTTCCGGCGAGAAGTGCCAGTTGATGATCTCTTTGAGGTGCGCGTCCAACTTGGTTTGCGCCGCCTGAACTTCCGCCTGCGTGATGATCTTTTCGCTCATACCCTGTATCTGATATTGTGCCTAAAGTGTACTGGTTATTTTATTACGCAACCCGCTTCGTTTTACCAAAGCGGGTTACGACTGGAATTGTTTGCCGCGTGGGCCGGTTATTCGAGCTTCTTCTTCTGGTCCGGCACCGGCTTGGCCTTGGCTGTGTCTTGCAAGGCGTAGAGGTGGGTGTTGCTCGCGATGTAGAGCACACCATTGGCGATCACCGGGGTGGAATAGACTGGCGCGCCGAGGTTGCACTCGCTGAGAACTTTCTTCTCTTTCGTGGCCGCCAGCACCACGAGATCGCCATCTTCGTCACCGACATAGACCTTGCCGTCGGCCACCATGGTGGAACCCCACATGTGCGCCTTCATGTCATGCGTCCAATAGACCTTGCCCGTCTCCGCATCGAGGCAATGCACAAAGCCGGAGAAGTCACCGACAAACAGCAAGCCAGTATCGGGGTCGATGGAAACCGTTGAGATGCTGCGATGGATATTCTTGTAATCCCAGATCAGGCCTTTGCCCGTGATGTCTCCGGTCTTGGTCGGGTCGATGCAGACCAAACGGCCTACGCCTTCACCGTGTTCCGGGTCCTGACCGACAGCCACATAAACGCGGTTCTTGTAGAAGACCGGCGTCGCGTTGATCTCGCTCGGGCCTTCCGCCATCGGATACTTCACCTTGCGGTATTCCGGCAGGTTGGCATCAAACTTCCAGACGGTTTTCAGGAAATCGGAGTCATCTTTCTTTTCCGGTTGCGCATTCAAGGCATAGAGCCAGCCATCACCGCCACCGGCGAAGAGCAAATCTTTGCCATTCACCTTGCCCGTGGACAACGACGTCCATTGGCCGTGGAACAGACGGGAACCGATACCGGCATCATCTTCACCCGCGAGCTTGCCGGTCTTCTTGTTCAACGCGATGAAGCTCGGCGACAGCGGTGAAGGCACATTGACATGCGTCCAGTCCTGCCCGTTCGAGGTGCAGACGTAAACCAGATCACCGATGATGAGCGGCGAGCTGTTCGAGGCGTTGTGCGGGAACACGCCCAACTCATCCATCATGTCATAAACCCAGACGATATCCGCGTCTTTAGGCCCGACCTTGGCCGGAGCCACGCCCAGGTCTTTGTTGAAATACTTGCCTTCATCCTGGAAAGGACCGTCATTACCATCCGCCTGCCCGTTGATATCCAGGCAGATCACTTCGCAACGGCTGGTCACGAGATATACATATTTCCCCTCGATCTTGGCGGAGGAAAGGATGCCGAGGTTTTCCCAGTCATTCACCTTGCCGGACTTCAGCTTGGGCACGACCAGTTGCCAGAGCAGTTCGCCCGTCTTTTCATCCAGGCACATGAACACCGAGCGATCGCCCTGATGCTGCGGGTCGCGCGGATTGTCGTTGTTCGTGCCGACGAACACCTTGCCCTGCGCGATGGTCGCATTGCCGTAGCTCTGGGAGCCCAGCTTCGCCACCCACTTCACGTTCTTCGTGGTGGCCATGTCCACCTCTTCCGTGCCTGATTTCAGTTTGCCGGGTTCAAACTTGTCCGGCAGCCCCTTGGCGGGCGAATACATGTTCCGTTGGGCATTCCCACCCCACTGCGGCCAGTCCTGGGCGGAAGCGGTCAACACCCCTGCCAGCAAGGCCATCGAGGCGGCAATATAAGTCGCGGTTTTCATCAGCGAATCAGTAATTAGTTGTTAGGGGTCACGAGAACGTTATCGAGATAAACATGCATCTCTTGCGGAGCAAAGCCAAACAAGCCGGGCGAACCTTCCGTGTGGGCGGTCTTGTGTTCCACTTCCAAAGTCCAGGCTTCCGGTTCCGGCTCGCCACGCTTCCAGGCCTTGGCCTTGATCACACCGGTGCCATCGGGCTTGTTCAGCACCGTGGCCTTCAGCGTATACCAGGTCTTGGGCGACCAGCGGAAATTCGGCGGGGCATCCGGTGCCGGCATGCGCAGGCGTTCCAAGTTCGAATTGATCTCCAGCTTCTGCTCGTTGCCCTTGAGCAGGATCTGGTAGCGCTGGCAGATCAGGCCGACATCGGACATCTTGCGCTTGTTGCCTTCGCTCATCACATCCGCCTGGATGGTGTAGTTCTTCATGCTCGGATCACCGAGGAAAATCGTGCCACGCTGAAAGAGCTTGTTGTCGATCGTCTTGCAGAGGGCTTTCGTGCCGTCCACTTCCCGTACTTCAAAGCGGAAACGGGCACCGATCCACGGCAGCGGCGGATACGCGAACTTGGTCGGCTCTTCCACCGAATTGGTCGTCGTCTCGCTCAGCGTGAAACCTTCAAAGTCTTGTTTGATCGGGAAACCGGTCAACACGCGACC
Organism: Limisphaerales bacterium; assembly: GCA_965283725.1. Lineage (GTDB taxonomy): Bacteria > Verrucomicrobiota > Verrucomicrobiia > Limisphaerales > JAEYXS01 > JAEYXS01. The sequence continues at coordinate 5,670 of CBDIPT010000016.1, read as the reverse complement.
ACGGATATAGCCCTTCAGGTTGCCCAAAACCGCTTCGTAAGCACCGGCGGACATCTTCGCTCCGGGAGCGACCGCCAGTTTGCCCTCAGCGTTGAACGCGCCGTCCATCTTGGCTTTCACCAAGGCCGTCGGCGGAATGAAAGAATCCCATTTCACCGACTTCGGATCGATATTCTCCTGAACGATGAAACCCTTTTCATCCAAGGAACGGATGCGGAAGGAAGCGCTTTGACCGGGATAAACCAGCACTTCTGAAGGGATGATCTGCAACTGCGCGGCCGGACCGGGCTTCGGCCAGGCTTCCGGAGCCGCTTCCTTGGGCAGGCCGGGGTTGTTCCCGGCTTTGCCGAAGCAATACAGCTTCTGCGCCGTCTGCACGTAAACTTTGCCGTTGTATGCGCTCGGCGTACCGAAGCAGCGGCCATCCAGGCTGACCTTGTTCAGGATCTTACCTTCCGTATCCGTTGGCTTGATGATGTAGAAGCCACCTTTGGTGCCCGCTTCACCGGAAGCATCACCCTTAGTATCCGGGTCATCCAAGATGGGGATATACAGCTTGCCATCCGCGTAGAGCGGGCAGGAATTGCGCTGTTCGATACCCAACGGCAGCGTCCACAGCACCTTGCCGGTATTCACATCCACCGACGCCAGTTCACCCTTTTCTTTCACCAAGTAAACACGGTCACCCACCAAGATCGGCGAACTGGCCGAACTGGACAACGTGGCGTTATGCCAAAGCTCCACTTGCGAACGTTCCACCACCACTGGCACGGCCGAACCCATCTTCACGGCCACATCCGGGATCTTGAGCGCCACCATCTGGCCTGGCTCATAGGGGGTGCCGAACACCGCGATGATCTTGTCATTATTGTGCACGCAGACCGTCACGTTGATACCCGCCTTGAACAGCGGCACGCGCCAGATCGGATCGCCCGTGCGGGCATTCACACAGACCACACTGCCATCACCCGTGGCGGCGTAAAACACACGGACACCCTTGTAGAACGCCAGTTGCGGATGAGAGAAAGAATTGTCACGCGGACGATCTGCCGGGCTGGAGGCCCAGACAAGTTCACCGGTTTTCTTGTCAAAAGCGTAGAAGCGGTCACCGGCAGCGCCTTGTGCCCCCCAGTTACCGGTGATGTAGCGCGTGATGACATAATCACCATCGATCACCGGGGTGGGCGTGCGGCCGTTCGGGAACGTCAGGCGGCCCAGCTTCTCCATCAATGAGTGTTTCCAGACAAGCTTGCCATCCGGCGTGAAGCAGGCGAAAACGCCCTGCGTGCCCTGGATGTAAACATTGCCCGTTTCCGGGTCAACCGTCGGCGCGGAGGTCGCGTAACGAAGATAGATGATGTCGCTGATGAAATCGTTGAAGAGATGCTGCCAGAGCTGCTTGCCGGTTTCCGCATCGAAGCAGGTGATGCCCTCTTGCAGATCGGGCCCGCGGTCGATGTAGCCCATGATGTAGAGCTTGCCGTTGGCGATCACCGGCGTGGATTGGCCGCGGAAATCAGCGGTCCATAACGGCTTCTTCGCGTCCACCGCATCAGGCAGGCCCTTCTCGTTGGAAGTGCCATTTTGATTGGGCCCGCGCCAGCTCAGCCAGCCAGAAACGGCGGCCGTGGCGGAGGTGACGGGCTGCAGCAGGGAAAGGGCGACGGCGAAAGTTCCGGTTAAGAAAGCAACGTGACGTTTCATGGGCTATGTGCCTGGTGAAAATTGGACGTCGGTCGGCTGGAGAAAAAACAACCGTCCAAAGACAGCTATTTTCTTCCCAGAGTTGCCGCACTATTCTACATCTCGAAAGGTCGCGCAACAAAAATAATACCTATACGTATCATTTAGCGCATCGGTTGAACTTAAATGAAAGCTGCCGTGTCCAAACAGGAAGTCGAAATCAAGCCGGTCGATGCCCCGGATCGCCGCCGTCTGCCGCCCCTGCTCCGCCGTTGCTGGTATGGGCTGAACCAGGCGTTTCGCCGGCGCATCGTGCATACCGGCGCCACGCCGGACCAGTTCACCGCGATGCGTTGCCTGCTGGAAGGCGACCCCAAAGGCATGACCCAGTGCCAGTTGACCGAGGCCATGAGCAGTGACCCCAACACCATCGCCTCCCTCCTGGAGCGGATGGAGAAAGCGGGCTGGCTGGAACGCAAGCGGCATGAGACGGATCGCCGCGCGTACCGCATCAAATTAAAACCGACAGGCAAAAGAAAATACGAGGAACTGCGCGAAATCGCCGTCGGATTGCAGATGGATATCTTAAAAGCACTGCCGCCGGAAAGACAGGAAGGATTCTTGGAAGACCTTGCCTTGGTGGCGGATGCGTGCCGTGAAGCCGCGGACAGTTCACTCTCCCGCCCGGGTTAGCAATTTTTAGCTAGCTTCTTTGCTTTGATTTTTCAGTAAAACGACTTAGTTTCCTACGGGTCGCAACCGGGAGGATTATTAAGCCGAATCGCCGTGTACGGATTTTCTGTCAGGACAGGAAATCAAACATTAGGGATTCGCCCAAGTCGTATTTAGTAATCCTCCCAGTTACGTCCACTCCTGATGTGCCATGGGGGACAAACTTAAAATTCTGAATGTGGAAGACAATCCACTCGATTCAGAGCTGATACAGCATGCTCTGGAACGAGGCGGTTTGGACTTTGAACTGACACGTGTAGACACGGCTGATGCCTTTGCCCGCGCCTTGTACGCGGTCACGCCGGACGTCATCCTGCGGATTACTCCCTGCCCCAGTTCTCCGGCCCGGATGCGCTGCGCTATTCGCGCACCCATTTTCAACTGACCCCCTTCATCTTCGTCACGGGCTCGCTCGGGGAAGAACTGGCCATTGAGACCCTGAAGCAAGGGGCGACGGATTACATCATGAAGGAGCGGTTGGACCGTCTGGTTCCGGCCATCCAACGGGCTTTGCAGGAAGGCTCCGAGCGCAAAGCCCGGCGCGAGGCGGAGGAAGCCTTGCGCCAGTCCGAACAGCTCTATCGCCGGCTGATCGAAAATGCGAGTGACGGTATCTTCACCCTCACTGCCGATGCCAAGCTGAGTTCGCTGAACCCGTCTTGCGCCAAAATGACCGGCTGGGTTCTCGAAGAATCCTTGGGCAAGGATTTCACGCTCTTTCTTCATCCGGATGATCGGGTTCCAGCTTTGGAATGGTTGCAAAGCACTTTGGCCGGGCAATCCCCTCCCGTCGCGGTGTGGCGGGTCCGCAAAGATAACGACTACGTTCTCATCGAATCTACCAGCGCCGCTTTGCAAAACGCCGAGCAAAAGAATTTCGGCGTGCTCGGCATCGCCCGTGACGTGACAGAACGGCGGCACTTGGAAGAACAGTTGCGGCAGGCTCAAAAGATGGAATCCATCGGCCAGCTCGCCGGTGGGGTGGCGCATGATTTCAATAATATCCTCACCGTGATCCATGGTCACGCCGCGCTCCTGCTGGGAGAAACTGGTCAGGCCTTGAAGACTTTTGAAGCCTTGCGCGAGATCGTGCGTGCATCGGACCGGGCGGCGAGTCTCACCCGCCAATTGCTGACGTTCAGCCGCAAGCAGCCGATGCAAGTCCGTGAAGTGGACTTGAACGACGTCGTAAGCGACATCACGCGCATGCTGCAACGGGTATTGGGCGAACCCATCACATTGCATTGTGAATATAGTCCGAAACTTCCGGCGGTAAAAGCGGACCAGTCCATGTTGGAGCAAGTCATCCTGAATCTGGCTGTGAATGCCCGGGATGCCATGCCCAAAGGCGGCACCTTGACTTTACGCACGCACAAAGTCTTCCGCAGCAGCATGTCCTCGAGCAGCCTTACACCGGTGCGTGACGGAGAATACGTCTGCCTCACTGCCAGTGATACCGGCACCGGCATCCCGCCCGAAGTGATCGACCGGATCTTTGAACCTTTCTTCACCACCAAGGAACCCGGCAAAGGCACGGGGCTCGGCCTGGCCACGGTATATGGGATCGTGAAACAGCACGGCGGCTGGATCGATGTGCAATCCACCCTCAACGTCGGCACCAGCTTTGTCGTGTATCTGCCGGCCAGCAGTTCGCCGGTCATCGTGCCGATCCAGCCAAAGGAAACCTCGCATACGCTCGTCGGCGGAACTGAATGCATCCTGCTCGTGGAGGATGAAGTCGCCGTGCGGAGCTTGTGCCGCCGTCTGTTGCAACGGTTGGGTTACACCGTGCTGGAAGCCGAAACGGGCACGGCTGCGCTCGAGTCCTGGAAGAACAATCAGGCAAAAATCCAGCTCTTGCTGACCGATATGGTGATGCCTGAAGGCATGACCGGACATGAACTGGCCACTATTTTGCGCCAGGACAATCCCAAGCTGCCAGTGATCCTCTCCACCGGCTACAGTCCGGACAGCCTCAGTGAAAGTGAACTGCGGGCTAACAACATCTACTTCCTGGCCAAACCTTATACGCCCAGCCAGTTGTCCGAGATCATCCGTCGTTGCTTGAACGGCGTATAAACCAGCCGGAAAAATCTCCAGCGCGGTTGAAATTTAATCGTGCAGTCATGGCCGGGGTGGGCTACCGTTAGATAGTCTCACCAGAAAGCTAACTTGGAGCCATGTATGAGTCTCGATATCCAAAGAACCACGGTCTGGGCTGCCAGCATTGAAGATCGTCCGGCTGGACTTGCGGAGAAGCTCGTCGCGCTCAACGGTTGCGGCGCTCATCTTGAATTCATCCTCGCCCGCCGGGCTCCCGAATTGCCCGGTCACGGCGTGGTCTTCGTTGCTCCGGTGAAAGGCTTGAAACAATCCCGGGCGGCAACAAAAGCGGGCTTCTTCCGCACCGAAGCGCTGCATGCCCTGCGCGTGGAAGGCAAGGATAAGGCGGGCACGGGCCGGCTCCTCACCGAAGTCATGGCTGCCGCCGGACTGAATCTGCGCGGCTTCTCGGCGGCCACTATCGGCAAGAAATTCGTAGCCTATCTGGCCTTTGACGATGATGAAGAAAGCAAACTGGCCGCCAAGATTTTACGGAAGGTTAAGTGATCAAGCCGAAGGCTTGTCCTCTTTCTTGCCCAGTCCCAAGAAATACAGGATCGTCGCCGAGACGCACATCATACCGCAGAGGAAGTAAAGCCCGCCCACGAACGAGCCGGTCGTCTTCTCCACATAACCGATCATCGTGGGACCAAAGAACCCGCCGAGATTACCGATGGAATTGATCAGGCCGATACTTCCCGCCGCCGCTGTTTGCGTCAGGAACAGGCTGGGCATGGACCAGAAGGCGGGCATGTAGGATTTGAAGCCCGTGAACGCCACCATGAAGCATAAGACGGTGAGGATCAGATGGCCTTTCGTCCACGCCGCTGCCGCCAAAGCCACCGCCCCGATCAAGATTGGGATGATGGCATGATAGCGACGCTCCTTCAGCCGGTCGGAGCTCCAGCCCACGAACAACTGCCCACCCAAAGCCAGCATCGGCGGCAACATGACCAACCAAGTCACCGCATCGATTTTGAGATTATACCAATCCGAGAAAAAGCTCGGCATGAAGAACTCCAGACTCGCACTGCCAGATGCCATGCAGAAGTAAGCCAGTGCCAGCAACAACACCTTGGGATGGCTCAAGGCTTCGGCCAACGTCATGCGCTTCTTACCGCGCACCTTCAGGTCTTCCTTGGCGAGTTCTTG
>CBDIPT010000015.1:0-100134 GCA_965283725.1 Limisphaerales bacterium | reverse complement strand
AGTCTCAGGCAGGCATCCGTATCAGCAAGGCTGGGGTATATTGAAGGATGGATTCCTGAGATATTCGGAATGCTCCGCCGTAGAGAGAAGCAAACCCGGTGTCGAGGAAGGATTTTGGCTCGAATTTTACGGCTTCGATGGAAAAATGATAACACAAACAGCTGCCCCAGATATCAAAGAATTTTGGACCCATTACGTAGGGGTAAACGCTAATGGCAAGGTGCTGCTTCAAATGGGTAATTCTCTGCTTAAAGTCGAAATCCCTTCTTTGCAGATGACCAAGTATGACGTTAAAGCTAACGCCAAATTGAGCTTAAGACGTGGCGCAGATAAAATGATTAGCATCAGAGGAGACGATTCCATCTTTAAGATGAACAAAGATAGCGAGCAACGTGAAGTGGTGATAACATGCATGGATTCTGACAGTTTCACTCCGCTCTGGGAGCATAGAGAACGCGTGGTCGTGGAGAAAATTCGCTGGTAATCAAGCTGCGCAACCCCTCCCGCGTGAAGAAGACCTTACCGAACTTCTTCCAGAAGCTCGCCGCTCCCCTGCCTCATGGCTTAGGCGTCACCATTCTCGATGCTCACGGCAAGAAATTGAGCCACGACGAGTTATTTGCCGCCTAGTTTTACTCCTCCAGCTGCACCGGCTATTTATTGCAGTTTGCCCGTCATTTTCGCTCAAGATTTCGGTTGGGACTCCGATAGTCTACCAGTTCTTGGCGGGATGGGATCTGGAAACGGTTTGCCCTGTACTCACCCGCCGTAAGTGTTTTTCGAAATGGCGTATTCCTTGGTGTCGTACATGGCAGATCAACCGCAAATAACGGCGAAAAGTATTCTTCTGGCAGAGGATGACGAGTTTCTGCGCAAAATTATTCACCGCAGCCTCACCAAAAAAGGCCTCTCCGTTACGGCCGTAAAAAACGGTTTGGAAACCTTACGCCAATTGGAGCAACAGCCGTTCGACCTGCTCATCACCGACCTGATCATGGAACAAGGCGAGGGTCTGGAAACCATCCCGATCGCCCGGAAGAAATGGCCCGACATGCGCATCATCGCCATGTCCGGCGGGGGACGCACCAATCCGATCGATTACCTGATGCTCGCGGTGAAACTCGGTGCCCACCGGGCAATCGCCAAACCGTTCACCATGATTGAATTGGAACGCGCAATCGAGGGCTGCTACCAGGAACTCCCGCTTTAGCCGCAACCCGCCAAACGAACGGCAGAGTTAGATCTTCCCCTTACGGCTCTCTGTCAAAACCTCTTCAATCGTCTGGATCAGACCATTGAAATTGATCGGTTTGGGGATCAAAGCCTTGATGCCCAACGAGTGAACCTTGTCCGCCGTCCACACGCCGCTGAACCCGGTCGCAAGGAGCACTGGCATGTTCGGGTGTGATTGGAAAATCTGCATGGTGAGATCGATGCCCGTCATGCCAGGCATCGTCAGATCCGTCACCACCAAATCTACTCCTTCCGGCATGTTACGAAGCATGGCCAAGGCCGCGAAGGGACTCGTCTCGGTGAAAACGGTGAACCCATGCCGTTCCAAGATACGTTTGATGGAAACGCAGATCGATCGCTCATCGTCGACGAACAGGATGCGCCCGGCCCCGGACACTTTGAGCGCAACCGGATCAGCCACCATGGTTGAGATTTCCCGTTCGCACACCGGGAAGTATAATTCAAACTTGGTGCCCATCCCCGGTTTGCTGTCGACCAGGATGACGCCTTCGTGATCCTTCACAATGCCGTGGACTACCGCCAATCCCAGCCCCGTGCCTTCTCCCGGCGCTTTCGTGGTATAAAAAGGTTCAAAGATGCGTTTCTGCGTCGCCGCATCCATCCCGTGCCCCGTATCGCTCACGCTGATGCGCACGTACGAACCTGGTTCGATGTCATTAAAAGACTGGCCTTGTTCCGTCCCTACTTCGACGGAGGCCAGCTCAACCCGCAGGCAACCCTGCCGTCCGCGCATGGCATGCGCCGCATTGGCGCACAGATTCATCATGATCTGGTGCATCTGGGTTGGATCCGCCAAAACTTGCGGCACTTCCTGATCCACTTCGGAGACCAGCTCGATGGTGGCTGGCAGTGTGGAACGCATAAGCTTCATGACCTCGTGGATGGTCTGGGGCAGATGCAACGGCCGGCGTTCCTGTTTCTGCTGGCGGCTGAAAGAAAGGATCTGCCGCACCAACTCCTTGGCCCGATCGCACGCCAGCAACACTTGCGTCAGATCGTCATGCACTTCCGGACGATCTTTCACCTCACCGCGCGCCAGATCCGCATAAGCCACGATCGCTGCCAGAATGTTATTGAAATCATGCGCGATTCCGCCCGCCAAAGTTCCGATGGCTTCCATTTTCTGCGACTGCCGCAACTGCGCCTCCAACCGGATATTCCGTTCTTCCGCTTCCCGGCGTTCCGTGATGTCGCGCGAGATGATCACCGCCCGCCGCTCACCTGAAGGCAGCGTGAAATCCTTGCCCGCACTCTCGATCCATCTCCACTGGCCGTTTTTATGCCGGTAACGGTAGATGGCCGATGCCTCTGCCAGTGCGAGTTTAGGCGCCAATACCGGCACATCCTCCGGGTGGATGAAAGCAAAGATATCGGTCCCTAACAATTCCTCGGCACTGTATCCCAGCAAACGGTCGAAAGCGGGATTCACATAAACGAACACTCCGTTCTGCGAGATCTCCGCCACCAGATCGCTCAAGCTGTCCAACAGCAGCCGATAACGCGCCTCACTCTGCCGGAGCGCTTCTTCCGCCGCCTTCTGGGCCGTGACATCCACATCGATACAGGCAAACCATGAACGTCCGTTCATCTCGCCGACACGGCAGACCGTGGAAAGGCAGATTCCCGTCGTCTGGTCGCGCCGCCGGAATTTATACTCCACCGGGCCGAAAGGCGCTTGGGCTCCTTCCAGTTGCTTCAAAAGGTCGACAAACGCCTTCGTTTCTTCCGGCGTATGGATGAGCTGATCCAGCGTCCGCCCCATTGCCTCCGAGGCAGACCAGCCAAACATCGTCTCTGATGCGCGATTCCAGAAAGTACCCGGCCGTCTGGATCATACCACTGCACAGCCACGTTCGGCGTGACTTCCAGCGTCGCCCGCAGATGTGCCTCACTCTCGCGCAAGGCGCGTTCTGTGTGCAATCGCTCCAGTTCAGACGCCGCACGGGAAGCAAAGACCGTCAACAAAGCATCCGCATTTTCATCCTCCTGTAATGGCTTGTCATCCAGCACGACCATCAAGCCCAGCACCGTCCCGTCCGCCCCGACTAAAGGCGTTCCGAAATAGGATTTCAGCCCCATCTCGATCAACATCTTATCCTTGGGGAAACGCGCCTGCACATCCCCCGAGTAACGGCAAACTTGGCGGTCCGAAACCACGGCACAGGGGGTATCCGCCAAGTCATACTCGAAGTTCTCACCCAAGTTGCCGTCTGCCCAAAACGCCAACGTGCGGACCTTGGCTGTTTCTCCCGGAAGCATCTGGCCTATGAACGCGTACTTCACTCCAAGAGCCGCCGCCAGCTCCTTTACCAACGAGCGGAAGAACACCTCGCCCACGGCCGTAGTGCCTCGCACCAATGCTTGCCACGCCTTCTCGCCCCGTTTGCGTTCCGTGATATCGTGTCCTTCGGGCAACAACAGCACCACCTTCCCCTGCGGATCAAAGATGGGCTTAAGCGAAAAATCTACTGTCAAAACCTTGCCATTCCCCGCCGGATGCTCAGCCTCGAAGCGACTGGCGTAACCCGCCGCAGCCTGCTCAATGGCGGCTTTCAACCGGGCCTGCAACACCGGTGAATGCGACCACCAGGGAGTTTCCCAGAAATATTTCCCTACCACCTCTTCTTTACTGATACCCGCCCCATCCAAGGATGTTTGGTTGGCTTCCAGCAAAAGGCCATCTGTCTGCAGAAGACCGACAAATTCAAAAGTAGAATTGAAGATGGCCCGGAATCGCTGCTCGCTCTCACGCAGGGCTTTCTCTGCGATCTTCTGCTCCGTGATATCTTGCGAGACCGTCAACAGACAGCTTACCCCGTTGATGGTGAGTGGCTCGATTGAGAGCAAAGAAAACCGTTTGGACCCGTCCGGCAGGAAAATGGTTTTTTGATAATCCCGGATGGAACTCTTTTGAGCCAGCTTTTGCAGCAGCACGTCCCGGTCTTCCGTATCATACCAGATGCCCAGCTCATAAACCGTTTTGCCGCGCGCCTGCTCCACTGTCACTTCATACTTCCGGCAAAACGCGATGTTGGCCTCGATGATCACTCCGTCTTCAAAACGGGTGATCACGATCGCATTCGGACTGGCATGAAATGCGAGGGAGAACTTCTCCTCGGAAAGCCGCACCGCCTGCTCGGCCAGCTTGATCTGGCTGATATCATGGAAAGCTCCGAATAAACGCGCCGGCTTGCCGCCTTCATACGAGACCTGGCCAGTGGTCCGCACTTCCCGCCGCCGGCCTTTTGCCGTCGTGATGGCCAGTTCAAGATCCCAGGCTTCCCCCCAGTCTCCGCCCGCAGCAAAGCCTGCCGTAAGGGAAGAATGCTTTCGGGCGTATAGAACTGCACCGCGGTTTCCACCGTCGGTTGATATGACTGCGGATCCAGCTCGTGAATACGATAAGTTTGCGCCGTCCAATACAGACGGTTACACCCCAATTCCAGTTCCCAGCCGCCCACCTCGCCCAACTGCTCCGTCATTTGCATGAGGCGTGATTGCCGCTGTGCTTCTGTCACATCGGTGATGGAGCCGAACATCCGCACCGGTCTCCCTTGCCCGTCACGCTCCGCCTTTCCCCGCGCATGAAAAACCCCATACGTTCCGTCACTACGGAGCAACCGATGTTGCAGGTCATAAGCCCGGTTTTCTTCAAAGTGCGCGCGCAACGATTCCTTGAAACACTGCACATCATCCGGGTGGAGTATCTTTTCGACGAAATCCAGATTTACCCCAAAAGCCGCCCGGGTATAGCCCAGCATCTGGATAGTACGTTCGGACCAGATGACCTCATTGGTTAGAATGTTCCATTCCCATAAACCATCAGTTGAGGCCTCGGTGATCAGCCGCAGCCGCAATTCGCTCTCGCGCAAGGCGGCTTCCGTCTGGGAACGCAGCCGCTCAGTCCGGAACATTTGGATCAGACTGCCGCACGTCACCAGCAACGGTTCCAAAGCTGTCGCGGTTTTTCGCGAATAACCCAACGATCGGTTGGCCACGCCCACCATCCCGAGCATTTCTGGTCCGGCTTTGAACGGCAGCCCCATGAAGGCCTGTAATGGCGGATGGCCCGGCGGCAAGCCACCCCGCCGGGGATCAGCCGAAGGGTGATTGGCGATCACCGGTTGCCCCGTCCGTATCACTGCGCCAAAAAGTGTCTCCAGATTCCGGAACTCCAATCCCGTCTTGGCATGCTCCTCGTAAATCTTCCTCGTTGCCTCGTTCCACGCGATGTTGGAAAAAGAATATGCCTTCAGGTACGGCGTCCCATTCTCCTCGTGCAAAACCTCTCCAATGAAACCGAACTCGCTTTCCGTGACCTCCAATAAAATTTTGAGCAGGTGATCGAATGCGGCTTTACACTCCTGCACCGCGATAAAGAATTTCTGCGCCTCGGCCAAAGCCCTCAGCATCCGTCGGTTCAAATCTTGCGCTTCCGAGTCCTCGACACTTTTCCATGCTTTGGCAAAGAGGCCGACCGCCTCGCTCAGTTGATCTGTGGTTTCCTCAGTAACTTCTTGGGAGCTGAAAACACCAACAACCCCAACTGCTGCCTCCGTTTGCTGGAAAGGGATAAGGACCAAGCCGACGGCTCCAAGTTGTTTACATATTGAAGCATAAGGTGAATCGCTGGCCGAAGAAATCTTGGCAAAAACGATCGGTTGGCAATCCCGGCGCAATTGCGCCAACTGCTCAGAGTCCGGAACAACGGATTTGTCCCAGTCAACCGGCGTCATTTCATGCGCCCACCCCTCAACGAAGCGCAGGCCGTCACAGGAAATGCCTCGCACCAAAGCCCGCTCGCCACTAAGGGGAAATGCTTGGGAAACAACGTTAGCGCTTTGACTACAAACAACGACTGGCGCAACGAATCTTGGCACAACTGCTCTAGATCAGCCGCAAAAGCAGCGGCGCAGTTTGATGACATAGCAGGGCAAACGGTAAACCGTGAACCTGACAAACTCTTCCTCAAGCTATCCGAACTCTTGCCCAGAATGCAACCACCGTCAGGGGGTAACCCCTTATCACCTCACTCTACAGAGGCTTCGCTTCAAAAATCTTTGAAAGCAGCTTCCAGCGGCAGCGCATCGTGCTGGCTTTTACCGTTGCCATTGGCCGCATGCCCATTCTGATGAACCTTGATTTGCTGTTTTTGCGAATCAGGGCGCAAAACACGATGCCCACTGCTTTGATTTTTCATCTTGGGCACGGCCACTGATGCCATCCGCCGATTCCCGGATTCTTCCACCGTTTTTCCTCCCACCAATAACTGCAAGTGCCCCACTGCATCTTTCAACGCCGCCGCTTGCGCATGGAGCTGCTCCGCTGCCGCCGCGCTTTCCTCAGCATTGGCCGCATTGCTTTGGGTCACTTTGTCCATCTGCGTCATCGCTCCGTTCACTTCTGTGATACCGGTGCTCTGCTCGCGTGAAGCACTGGCGATCTCTGCGATCAGATCATCCACCTGCCGGGCCTTCTCCACGATCTCGCCCAAACTTCCCGCAACCTTGCCACTCAGTTCCACGCCCAGTTGGCTCTTCCGGATTGCGTCAGCAATTTTTTCTCCCGTCTCACGCGCAGCGTGTGCACTGCGTTGCGCCAGATTGCGCACCTCATCCGCCACTACGGCAAAACCCATCCCGGCTTCACCGGCGCGCGCAGCTTCCACCGCTGCATTCAAGGCCAAGATATTTGTCTGGAAAGCGATCTCATCGATGGTCTTGATGATCACCGCGATGTTATCACTCGCCTTTTTGATATCATCCATCGCCCGGCTCATGGCCGCCATATCACCGGCGCCAGCATCGGCGGCACCGCGCGTCTGGTTGGCTAGATCCTTGGCCCGTTGAGCGTGTTCAGCAGTACGCCGGGTCATGGAAGACATCTCTTCCAAGCTCGCACTCGTCTCTTCCAAACTGGCCGCCTGCTGGCTCGCGCCCTCCGCCAAAGACTGGCTTGAGCTGGCCACCTGGGTGGAAGCCTGATCCGTTTGGGTCGCCATCTTGGCCAGTTGATCTGCCAAGGCTTGAAATGGTTTCGGGATGCTCCGGGCCACCACCACTGCCAGGATGACCAGCAAAATAACCCCCAGCACGACTGCGATCACCAGGCGCTGATAAAATTGGGTGCAAAGCTGCTCGTTCAGCTTGGCGAACGCTCCGCTGCTGGCTTCAATCGTATCACTCACCTGTTCCATCGCTTTTTCCAAAGCAGTGAATGCTTCCATGAAAGCTGGCATCATGGCATCCGCGGACTCCACATTGACGGCACTTTGCTCCAGCATCTTCTCCGCCTTCTGAATATACGCTTCCAGCGGAACCTCGACATTCTTGATGGCCGTGTCTGCTTCAGTAGAAAGCTTGAATTCCTTGTTCTCGCGGAAACGATCGCGGATAATTTTGGCATGGTCTAGAAAGGCCGCCTTGACGGTCGCAGCTTCGGCTGCATCTTTGCGCCCATTGGCGCGCAACGCTGCCAGCACATCCGAGCGGATGGCGTCGTGCATCATATCCGCTTCCAATTGGTTTCGCAGCGCCTGATGTGCCGTGCTCATGGAAGTCTGGTTGGCGATCATGCGTTGCAATTGCTGCACTGCTCCTCCTCCCACTATGAGGATAAGGATCACACCCGCCACACTGATGCTCAGTACTTTTGATCTAAGGCTCATCTTATTATAAGTCTGATGTTTGCTTAATAACGGAAACTGAAACCGATGAACGGATTGAGGTCTTCAGCGGAACGCGTCACCCCGATGTTGGCCCCGATATCCAATTGCATGTTTTCCGTGATGCCCCAGGTGAAACCGAAATCCACGGTCCCCACCCAAGGCGTGCCACGTTCCGTGCTCACTGCACTGAAGAATTCGAGATACGCTGATACCGGGCCCCAGATCGGGCGGCTGACCGTGATGGTATTGATCGATTCCGGGTGCCAGCTATTACCCGCCGTGTCGCGGACCACATCCAGTTCCGTCATCAACCCCAAACTCCAGTTCTCCGAGATTGCGATCGCCAGCGGAACAATCAAACCACCCTCATATTCCTTGTTACCCAAGCCATCCACATTCGACGGAAACTTCACAAACGGCATGATCCCAAGTGCCGTTGTACCACCATCGTTACCCCACAAGTTCACTTTCAGCCGTGCAGTGATATCGCCAAAACCGCTTTGCTTGGTCAATGTACCCGCCACGCGATCATCAGTGCGGACATGATTCCACGTTGGCACCACCAACTGCAGATCAGCCCGGTTGCAGAGGCCGACTTTGAGGTTCAGCGTGCTGAACGCGAGACTGCGTATACGCGTGTCCGCTCCCGCGGCTGTGTCATGATCAAAGGACGCGTTGATGATATCTGACTCAATTTGGAAGTGCCCGGCATCCACGGTATAGGGACTCTCCGTCTTATCCGGCCGGTCCGTCGCCATCTCACGCATGAGCTTGGAAGGCGTGGGATTGAAGAGATGATACTGGCTTTTATCCACCACTGGCTCTGCCGCTTGCCCATTGAGGCAAGCAGTCAAAACTACCATCACCAAAGCCATTTTAACAAAATTGCATTTCATCATAATTTTACCAGGCCACATGTGTTTAGAGCCCACACCAGCGCACTCGCCACATCCCGCCGCCGCTTTCATTTATCGTCAAACGCAAGCTCCAGCTTAACTTTTTTAACCATCGTCACCGGATCGATGAAATCGATTCATCAGCAACAACATCCAAGCGCCCGATACTTTACGGTTTTAAAAAATCCGCACCCCTCCCGGAGCACCATCGTCCGAAGCCCGTCAGCATGGTTTATCTATCGGCGACATTTGACGTCACTTAAGCAAAATCTGGCCACAGCGTGCGCTGTGGCCAGATAATGATCGGTCAGAGTTCTATAAATTCAGGCCACCGGATTAGAAATCCTTGAAGGCCATCTCCGGGACTAAAGCCCGCTGCGGACGGCTCGGTTTGATCACCATGGTTTGCACTTTAGACTTGGCACTCCCGTTGGATGAAGCGCTGATAGTCCGGCTCAAGCTGCTATTGGTCTGGCTGATGACTGGGCTCTTGATCGCTGCTGGCACCTTGGCCTGTTCCTTTTGCCCATGCACCAGACCTTGCAGTTCTTCAACTGCTTCTCGCAAAAAGCTGGCTTGCGCATGCAGTTCTTCCGCCGCCGCCGCACTTTCCTCCGCACTGGCCGCATTTCCCTGTGTCACCTTGTCCATCTGGGACATGGCTTGATTCACTTGCGCGATGCCGGTGCTTTGTTCCTTGGATGCAACGGCGATTTCCGCCACCAGTTCATCCACTTGCCGCGCCTTGCCCACGATGCTGCTCAGGCTTTCCGCCACCCGGCCGCTCAACTCCACGCCCTGATGACTCTTTTGAATGGCATCCGCGATCTTTTCACCCGTCTCACGGGCAGCTTGCGCACTACGTTGCGCCAACCGGCGGACCTCTTCCGCCACAACGGCAAAACCCATCCCCGCTTCACCTGCCCGGGCAGCCTCCACGGCGGCATTCAGCGCCAGGATGTTGGTCTGAAAAGCGATCTCATCGATTGTCTTGATGATCGCTGCGATATTGTCGCTGGAGGCCGCGATAGCATCCATCGCCTTGGACATGGCTGCCATGTCTTCCGAACCGGTATCCGCCGCGCCACGAGTCTGATTGGCCAGCACCTTGGCCTGATCGGCATGCTCCGCATTCCGTTTATTCATCGCCGCCATCTCTTCCAAGCTGGCGCTGGTTTCCTCGAGACTGGCTGCTTGCTCGCTTGCTCCCTCTGCCAAAATTTGACCCGCCCCAGAGACTTGACCGGCAGATTCCGCGGTTTGATCCGAACTGGCCAGCAAACGGCTGACAATCTCACTGATCGGTTTGGTGATGGATTTCTCCAGCACCAACGCCAACACCAGCAAAGCGATCATCCCAAGGGTGACCGAGATGAAAAGAACACGATAGAAACGGGCGCACATCTCTTCGTTCAGCTTGGCATACGCATCCCCGGCGGCTTCGATGTTATCGCTCAATGCATCCATGGATTTTTCCAGCTTGGAGAAAGAATCTTTAAAAACCGGCATGCGCTCTTTGGCCGAAACCGTATTATCCGCACCCAACTCGACGATGGCACTCGCCAGAGTGATATACTCTTCCAGAGGTGCCTTGACGTTGGCGATCGCCTTGGTCACTTCCGGCGACAAGGTCAATCCCTCGTTCTGCTTGATCCGGTCACGGATCGTGTTCGCGTGTTCATCAAAATCCGCCTTGATCTTGGCGAATTCGGCATTCTTCCCGTGTCCCGCAAACGCCAGCACATCCAGCACATCCGCCCGGATGGCATCATGCATCATGTCGCTCTCCATCTGATTGCGTAGAGCCACTTGTGACACCTCCATCGCTTTTTGATTGCGCAGCAATTCATTCAATTGCAGCACCGTCGCCACCCCCACCAAGGCGACCAGCAAAATACCCGCGATACTGACACTGAGGATTTTGGTTCTTAAACTTAACTTCATATATTCAATTTCCGGTTCAAACCTGTTTCGCTGATGGCTTAAACGCCACACCCGCCCAGCCACCGCTTGCTTCATTCCCTAGGTCAGGATTCCCGAAGCGTTTTTCCGACCAACGCTTCCCTGCCCACATGCGGCATCGACACTAATAACACAGGCTTAAGCCCCCTCGCTTTCAAATGACGTTCCCATGACAAACCATGCCAAAAATCTCACAAAATCGCTGAACCAAGCGCCTTTACGCTGAAAAGGCATCCCAGCTTTTGTTTTCTAAAATGAGAAACCTGCATGCCCTTCAAGGACATGCAGGTGATCGAAACAGGCAACCGAGTTGACCTATGCTCTAGAAATCACTGAAAGCATGCTCCATGGGTATGGCGCCATTTTTAGCGTGCCCGTTGCTTTTCATGACCACGGATTCTGAACGTGCTTTTGAAGCCGCCGGGCGGATCAATTGCGGCCCTTTAACCGGCTGTTTACCGTTCTTTACCAATACCTTAGCCGGGGTGACAGGCACAGACGTTTCTTGAACCGGCTGGCCACCATCGACCAAAGCATGCAATTGTTCGATGGCCCCCTTCAGAGCAGATGCCTGGGCATGCAGCTCTTCCGCCGCCGCCGCACTCTCCTCGGCATTGGCGGCGTTGCTTTGCGTCACCTTATCCATCTGCGTCACCGCTCCATTGACCTGCCCAATGCCTGTGCTCTGTTCATGGGATGCCGTAGCGATTTCCGCCACCAATTCATCCACTTGCCGGGCCTTGGTCACGATCTCCGTCAAACTCTCGGCCACCTTGCCGCTCAATTGCACCCCCTGCTGGCTTCTGCGAATGGCATCCGCAATTTTTTGCCCCGTTTCACGTGCAGCTTGCGCGCTGCGTTGGGCCAGATTGCGCACCTCATCCGCCACCACGGCAAACCCCATCCCGGCTTCCCCGGCGCGGGCCGCCTCGACTGCGGCATTCAAGGCCAGGATGTTGGTCTGGAAAGCAATTTCATCAATCGTCTTGATGATGGCCGCGATGCTGTCGCTGGAAGCGGCAATGGCATCCATGGCCTGTTTCATCGCGGTCATGTCGGCCGCACCGGTGTCTGCCGCGTGGCGCGTGTGGCTGGCCAGCTCTTTGGCCCGTTGCGCGTGATCGGCATTCCGGCGGGTCATGGAGGACATCTCTTCCAGGCTGGCGCTCGTCTCTTCCAGACTTGCCGCCTGCTCACTGGCTCCCTCCGCCAAAGACTGGCTTGCCGCCGAAACCTGATCTGCAGAAGAGGCCAATTGCGTGGAGGTCTCCGTCAGCGAGATCATCATCAGGGAAAGCACTTTGGCCAAACCGCTCACGATCAAAATCGCCGCGATGATGCCCAGAACGATCACCGTCGTCGAAGCCGATGAAATCAGTAAAAATGCTGTGTGCGCTGTCTTGATGCTGTCTGCGCTGGCAGTCTTGCCATTGGTTATGTTGAACTCCACCAGCCAATCCAAATGCTGGCTGTATTGTTCGAACAACGGCGAAAGCTGTTCATGCGCCAGTTGCTGCGCTTCATCCTTGCGTCCGGCATGGCTTGCCACCACGATTTTATCCACCAAATCCAAAAACTTTTTGGCATCCCCCTTCAGCTCATCAAACTTCTCCCGGTCAATCGCCATGCTGATGGTGATGTCATAATCATTCAGGAGTTTGCCATATCGTTCCTTCAATTCTACGACTTGCTTCTCATACATGGCACGTTCTTCAGCTTGCGAAGACATCAGGTTCCAAGCCAACGCTGATTGGAGCTCCTCCGAGCACACCTTGATTTTGTCGATTGCGGCCATCCCTGGCACCGCATCGCTGGAGAGAAACTCCGCAGACTTCTTAGCCTTGCTGACAAGATAGAGCGAGGCGATTGATTGAACGACGACCAACCCCAGAATAAGGGCGAATCCAAATATGATTCTCTTTTTAACGGTCCATGTTCCTGTAGTCATAGCTGTTTTTTCCGATCTCTGCTCATCATCCGGCAGCCGTAAGTGATTCATTCGTTCACACGGTCATAACCCGATGGTTAATACGCACATCGTCAGATACAGCACCTCCTTAACTAACGGTTTAATTGTAAGTTCCTTTATGACAATCCCATGACAAAAGCCCACCCTCGCTTGACCAAGCCGCAGCAAAAGCGAGCTAAGAACTCTATCCACCATAGCTGAGCAAAACAAAAACTGCCTGCCGGTTTGGATCAGCAGGCAGATACTTAACGCCCAATCTGGGCTCAGATTCCTCGTTTAGAAGTCCTTGAATACCGGACTCGGTGTTACCAATGCCTCGACCAGTTCATCATCACTTTGAGGCTCGCCGTGTTTTTCCGCCACGAACCCGGGTTTCTTGGGCCGGATGACTTGGTGCTCTCCGTGGGCGATGTTGCTGATATGCTGTTTGGTAGGTACAACTTGGGTTTCAGTTCCAACCTTTGCGGCACCTCCCAGCAAAGCCTGTAAATGATCCACTGCTGCTTTCAATGCGGCAGCTTGGGCATGCAATTCCTCAGCCGCCGAGGCGCTTTCTTCCGCACTGGCAGCATTCCCTTGCGTCACCTTGTCCATCTGGGTCATCGCTCCATTTACCTCACTGATGCCAGTGCTCTGCTCCCGTGAAGCGGTGGCGATTTCTGCGATCAATTCATCCACCTGACGGGCTTTGCCCACAATCTCATCCAATCGCCCCGCCACCTTGCCGCTCAATTCAGCCCCCTGACGGCTTTTGCTGATGGCATCGGCGATTTTGTCATTCGTCTCACGCGCCGCCTGTGCGCTCCGTTGCGCCAAGCGGCGTACCTCTTCGGCCACGACGGCAAAACCTTTGCCTGACTCCCCTGCACGGGCGGCCTCCACGGCGGCATTCAAAGCCAGGATATTGGTCTGAAAAGCGATTTCATCGATGGTCTTGATTATGACCGCGATGTTGTCGCTAGATTTCTTGATGTCATCCATCGCTTTCGTCATCGCCGTCATATCAGTCGCCCCGGCATCCGCTGCGGTGCGCGTCTGATTTGCCAGCTCTTTGGCCCGGTCGGCGTTCTCCGCGTTGCGCTTGGTCATCGAAGCCATCTCTTCCAGACTGGCGCTGGTTTCCTCCAGACTGGCCGCCTGCTCGCTGGCTCCTTCCGCCAGACTGTGGCTGGAACTGGCTACCTGTGTTGAAGCCTCATCCGTTTGTTCCGCCATCCGGGCCAACTGCTGAGTGATGCTCTGTAGTTCCTTGGTGATATGTCCTTTCAGCCGCCAGCCGAACACGACTAGAATCAACATCACGAAGAGGCAGATCCCTCCGTTGAAAACACTCTTTGCCACCGCCGCCTCGCGTTCAGCCTGAAAAGATTTGGTCGCCGCTTCCCGGGCGACCGCCTGGGCTTCTTTAAGCTCTTTGATCACCGCGTCATAAACCACGCAGGTCTCCCCCAAAAAGCGTTCATAGGCTTCACTGTTCTTCCCCAGCAACAGACGATCCACCACCTCCTGTTGCGAACCCAGTAAACGTTTATATGCGGCCGTTATCTTGCTAAGGACATGTTCATCCCCTGCGATCAGTTTCTTGCCTTCAGCTTGCACGCTAGAAAGCTGTTTGAGGCCTTGTTCAATCTCATCGGGATCTTTCAGCCGGAGCAACCGCTGCAACGCCCCCTGCCCTTCGCTCAAGACTTCAAGCATGTGGTAATTCTCATCAAACTGCCCCGTCACTTCCGCGATTGTTTTGCTGCCATTGTGAAAAGAGCTCCGCAGCATCAGCCCAAAGCCAACACAGACGGCCACGCCCACCAATGCGAACGCCGCAATAAAGACCGCCAATTGCCGTGAGATGCTGATCCTCCTCATATTCGTAAGAACTGGCGTGTGCCTATGCTCAGATCACTTAGAGTTTTGAGACGACCAGGCCAACCACCAGCGAGCCGATCGGCTTGCCTTCATCTACAACCGGCACGGAAATCTGGACTTGTTGCAAGCCGGTGGATTCATCGACCTCCACCTTGCCCTGCCAAGTCTTCCCGCTCATCGGTTGCTCATGCTTCGGATTCCCCTTATGGCTCCAGCCGGTCGTCTTCGCGAGAAACCCCACCTTCAGACCTTGCGCATCTGAAACAAATGCTTCTGAAATGATATCCGATTTCTTGGTCTTCAGAAAGGTGCCCGCGTCATTCTTACTGAAGCTGCGGACAAATGGATCCAGAATCGTGGCGGCCTTCCATTTGTCCTGGGTCATCGCCGCATGGTCTGCCGGCAAAGCTGCGTTTTGCGCTTTCACCGCCTTGACCAGAACTGGATCGGAAGCCCAGATTTGGATATCCTTCAAGGCCTTGTCCACTTTGGCCTGTGCTTCAGGCGGTAAGCCTTCCGCTTGGAGACTTAAGATGCTCGCGGCAAAACTGAGGACAACCAGAACACTGAAGATTCTTTTCATGACGATAGCAGAATATTTTTACCGATTTATGACACTTCGATTGGGAGGTTATCGTCCGAAATGCTTGATTCCTTTAGAGTGGAAGTCGCTAAAAGATAAGCTCAAGGCACTGCCAGCAACGTAACGTCATGAAACAGAAGAACTATCACGTGTAAAAATTATCGGCCCTGTAAGACAAAACGCCCGGAGAAAAATCTCCGGGCGCCTCACCTCACCGCTGATGTAAGATCAGAATTTAAAGGTCGTTTGCAGATAAACCCAATCCGCATCCACTGTTTTGTTACCCGCCGCGGCCAAACTGTCTTTGATGTAACTCCCGATGAAATAATGTCCGTAGCCCGCCTCCAAGTTAAGCCACGATCTCAATGCATAGGATGCCGTCAAATCGATCTCCGAGCCTAAAAACTTGCTGAACTGCGTATTGCGTCCGTAACCATTGGCCGCCCGGCCGGCGGCAGTTTGCGGATAGAAAAAATCCCGGTCATTTGCCAACCAGAAGAGATGATAATCCAAGCCGATTTTCCATGCCTTGTCCGGCTTCATGGACAAGCTGAAGGTCGGGTTGTGTATATTCCTGAGACCAACCAGATCCATCAGCCCATAATGCCCATGGTTGCTGCCGAAAAGCGTATCCAGCGTTTCACTCTTCCCGTCCGTCGGATCATTATCACCGGAGGAATAGTTATATTGCGCCCCCACCCGCGTTTCGCCCAGTGAGTTCTTGAACGTATACCCGCCGTTCACATTCACGGCCATCGCGTTCTGGGTGACCCGCCCCACCGCTCCCCCAAGATTCACACTGCCCACCTGTTGGATGAATTCCGCGCTGTAATCCCAGCCTTTAAGCTGATCAGGCAGGGATTTGATGCGAAAACCAAGGCTGTAGATATCTCGCGCAGAAGGCCCGCCGGCCGTCGGTGCACCAAGCGTTGCTGTCGGCGAGAAGCGGCTGGCATTTCTGGCCAGCACAAAAACCTCTGTCTCCTGTTTCGGGATCAACGTTTTCGTCCCCGCATACAGACCGGAAAAATAATCGTAGTCGTTTGAAACATTGAGATTGTTGTCATCAGCCAGGACGACCCGGCTCGTGAACAGATCCACCCAAACATCCTTTACTTCATAACGCAGTTTGACCGCATCAAATGAACGGTCCACGTTGCTCCACCCCGCCTGACCGATGTAACGCTGGTCTCCATACGTCATGACCTGCCGGCCTATCTTGGCTGAGAACGGAGAATCCTTCTTATTTCCGATGTCGATATAAGCCTGAAAAACGTCGAGAAAATCTTCACCGGGATTCGCCGCTTGATCATCACCTGTGGTGGAACTGTAACGCCCTTCCACATAGAAATTGATCCAATTACAAGGCTTGTAGCCGATATGCGGCCTGAGCCGCATATACAGGACGGCATCATCATTATCGATACCGTCGATGAAATGACGGCTGACACCCGCCGCCGTCGAGTCCGTGCTCAGCGCGTTCTCGAAAATCTCATACCGCACCCGCACATCTCCCCCCACGTCCACCACCTTAATCCCCTCGTTTTGCGAACGAAGCCAGTCATTAAGCAGTCCGGCACTGGCCGGCGGTTTGACTGCTGGCGTTGTTTTTGCCGCCGGAGTTGCGATATTCTGGGCGCTTGCATTGCTTACAGCTAATGCCGCACCAAGAACCGTCGAGGCCACCCATGTCGGGTAGGACAGAACAGGTTTCATGATTTATTCGGGGATCCGGGAAATATATGTGCGGCTTAAAAATCTTTAAAGCCTGTTTCTAAGGGTAACAGATCAGGGGCACTGGCACCGTTGCTTGCTTTGCTCCCGCCTGAGTTACGGGCAGAATTCTTCAGCCCCGCTGGGCGGATCACGCTGTGCCCATCGCCATTCAAGGCCACCTGGGTCTTGCGAACAGCAGGGATAACCTTCGCCACTTGCGGCTTGTTGCCTTGCGCTGATCCGGCGATGACTTGCAGTTGTTCCACCGCGCCTTTGAGTGCGGCCGCCTGGGTAAACAGCTCTTCCGCCGCAGCCGCCGATTCTTCGGCACTGGCCGCATTGCCTTGCGTCACCTTGTCCATCTGCGTGACGGCTTCATTCACCTGCATGATGCCTGTGCTTTGCTCGCGTGAAGCCGTGGCAATCTCTGCTACCAGACTGTCCACCTGACGCGCTTTCAGCACGATCTCAGACAAACTGCCCGCCACCTTGCCACTCAACTCCACACCTTGCTGGCTCTTGCGGATGGCATCAGCGATCTTCTCACCGGTTTCACGGGCGGCTTGGGCGCTCCGTTGCGCCAGATTACGCACTTCATCTGCCACCACGGCGAAACCCATGCCCGCTTCGCCAGCGCGGGCCGCTTCAACGGCGGCATTCAAAGCGAGAATGTTGGTCTGGAAGGCAATCTCATCGATCGTCTTGATGATGGCCGCGATATTGTCGCTCGCTCCTTTGATGTCGTCCATTGCCCGGCTCATCGCCGACATATCGGCTGCTCCGGCATCGGCGGCTGTCCGCGTCTGATTGGCCAAATCTTTGGCCCTTTGTGCGTTGTCTGCATTCCGCTTGGTCATGGAGGACATCTCTTCCAGACTTGCACTCGTCTCTTCCAGGCTGGCCGCTTGTTGGCTGGCACCTTCCGCCAAGCTCTGGCTCGAGGTAGATATTTGTGACGAAGCAGAAGTCACCTGCTCTGCCCCCAGATCCAGCACACCAACCAAACCAAGCAACACATGGTTTGTCTTGCGTATGATGGAAAACGCCACCCCAAAACCAATGGCCGCTGCAATCAAAACACCAAAGGTAAGGGCCAACTTCGCGCTTTGAATTTGACGAAATATGTTTCCTCCTGTCTGGACGCTATTGTCCCGGTTGAGATCTGCCAAGGCATTGATTGATTTGACGTAAACTTCGTAGGCCGGCTCGACTTTGGTTTGCCAGATTTGCCGTGCCTCTTTCCCCTTCCCAGCAATCGCTGCCGCCAACGCTTCTTTGCGTACGGAAGAGTAGGCTTCACGCACGGGCTTGATACCATCGAAAAGCTGCCGATCTTCCTCACTCTTGATGGTGGCCTGATACTTTTGATACAGCTCCGTCAATTTTTCCGAATTGGCTTTGATCTGCTTTTCAAGGGTGGCCTTGTTGCCGGATTCATCTGTTACCATCACCTCGAATGCGAGGTGATAGTTGATGCGATTGATGGACTGTATCTCATCCGCGATCAAAACGCCGGGCAGACTGTCTTCAACGATGGATTGCGCCTCCACTTGCACCTGCGCGAACCGTTGATAGGCAAATGCGCCCAGCGCCACCAGAATTGCTATCACCGCTCCAAACCCGACAGTGATCCTGCGTCCGATCGTCCAAGTTGACTGCATAATCTGCCATCGGTTGTGTTTACTGCGATACCGTCTTGACCACCCGCTCCAAGGCGGAGGCAGTCAGAACACGGTCGATATCCAGCAAGGTCTTAACGCCACCCTTCATCTTGGCCATGCCCAAAATGTATTCCGTGTCCAGCACGCTGCCGAAATCCGGAGTGTCTTCAATGTCGCTCGGATTGATGTTAGCCACTTCCTCCACCGCATCGACGATCAAACCCATCTGGGTCTTGAGGCCCGTGCTGCTTTGGATCTGGACGACCACAATGCAGGTGCTGTCCGAGTTTTCCGCCTTGGCGAGCTGGAATTTCAGGCGCAAATCCACCACCGGGATGATCTTGCCGCGCAGGTTGATCACGCCTTTCACATACTCCGGCATTTGCGGCACGGCCGTGATGTCCGCCAAACGGATGATTTCACGAACCTTCAAAACCGCGACGCCATAGGATTCACGGCCAAGGGTGAAGGTCAGGTATTTACCCGCGGTAGCACGGGTAGTTGACGGAGCTTGCGCTGTCGTTGCACTCATGATGATTTAGGTTGTGACGTTACTTATCTATTAGGGACATCGGCTAAAGCCGATGCAGGCTTAAATGATTTCTTTGAACGGGAAATTAGGCAGCTTTGGCCAAGGAAGGGTCTTCCAACTTCACCAAGGTGTTCACATCCAAAATCAGACCGACGCGGCCATCGCCCAAGATGGCGGCCCCAGCCAGTGAAGGATTGCTGCGGAATACTTGACCCAAGTTCTTGATCACCACTTCTTGCTTGCCCAACAATTGATCTACCAGCAGACAACGGCTCTGGTCATCTGCTTCCAACACGATGATGACTCCGTCCTCCGCCTTGGTGATGGCAGTCGGGATATTGAAATGCTGATGCAGACGCAGCAGCGGCAGCAGCCGCCCGCGGACATTCACCATCTCGCCACGCTCATGCACGCTGGAGATCATCCCCGGAGCAGCCCGGAAAGATTCACGGACCGAAAGCGTAGGCAGGATGAAGCGTTCGGTCCCGACGTTAACCAGCAGGCCATCGATGATGGCGAGCGTCAGCGGCAGGTAAATGGAGAAGGTGGTTCCCTTCCCCATAACTGATTCGATATCCACCCGACCACGAAGGTTCTCAATATTGCGGCGAACCACATCCATCCCGACGCCACGACCGGAAATATCAGTGATCTTGTCCGCCGTAGAAAAACCTGGGGCAAAGATGAGGTTAAAAATTTCGCGCTCTGAGATCTGCGCTCCGGCTGGTACCATGCCCTTCTCCACTGCTTTGGCCAAAATCTTGGCTGCATTCAGCCCGGCACCATCATCCCGGATCTCGATGACGATATTCCCGCCCTTGTGATATGCGCGCAGCCAGACACTGCCGTAAGGCGGCTTCCCTTGCGCCATGCGTTTTTCCGCGGTTTCAATGCCATGATCCACTGAGTTGCGCACCATGTGGATCAAAGGGTCACTGATTTCTTCCACGATGGTGCGATCCAGCTCGGTATCTTCACCGCTGAGATGCAATTCCACCTGCTTGCCCGCCTTGACGGAAAGATCGCGCACCAAGCGGGTCATCTTCTGGAAGGTTGAGCGGATAGGCATCATGCGCAATGACATCGCCACACGCTGCAACTCCCGGGTGATGCGCCCTAGTTGCGCCAGATTACGCGTCAACCGCTGGCTCGTGTTTTGTCGCAAATCCGTGTCCTGTGCCACCATGGATTGGGCGATGACCATCTCACCCACCAAATCTACTAAGCCGTCCAGCTTCAGCGTGTCCACCTTGACGAAACTCGCCGTGATCGCGCTGCTGGTGCTGTTGGCCTCCGGCGTTTTCTCACCGGTCGATATTTTCGCTTCGCTACCAGACTCAACGCCCTGCTTGTCCGTAACGTGTTCCACTACGGGTTCAGGAACTTCCGCTTCCTCGCTGGCATCTTCTTCCAACACCCGTTTGATTCGTTTCAAAATCCCGCCGATCGGGATATTGATAGGCGCGGGAGACTTGCTTCCGTTGACCTGCGCATCGATCTCATGAACAAACTGTTTGAGCGTATCTCCCCCGACCAAGATCAAATTGATGACCGGCGCGGTGATGGCGAGCTTATGCTGGCGGGCCAGGTCCAACAGAGATTCCAATTCATGCGCCAACCGGTTGATGGGCACCAGATTCAGGAAACCAGAGCCACCCTTGAATGTATGGAACGCACGGAAAATGGAATTCAACGTCCCCTCATCTGTAGGATGCTCTTCCAGCGTCAGCACTCCGAGTTCGACGTTTTGCAAATGTTCCTGCGATTCGTTGATAAATTCACGCAGGAGTTCGGTGTCATTTTCGAGGTTAAGGATCAGCTCCTCTTCCACCGTCTCGGCCACCGGAGATTTCTCCACGCTGGCAGACGCTTTGTCCACTTTCACCGCCACAGGCGCTTTCCACGAAACGACCGGTTGCCCCAGATTTGCCGCTTGGACTGCGCTTTGCACCCATTGCGTCCAGGTTTGCAGTTGTGAGAGGATTTCCGCCGTAAAAAACCCACTTTCGGTAAAGGTATGATCCAGGCATTCGCGCGCAAAAGCCACGGATTCGCCCACCACATCCAGCGGATTTTCCGCCAGTGCGTCTTCCAATTGACCGAGAAAATTATTGATCGGCAGCAGCCCGTTGTCTTTGCCAGGTTCGGCAAAGGCCAGTTCGAGCGCGATTTGATCGGTCAGACGTCCCAGTGAAGCGTATTTTTCCATCATAGGTGCAGATGCACGATTTGATAGGTTATCGGCAGGATCAGGGACTTCCTTGAGGGAGAAATGACGAACTGTAAACTACTTGCCGCGCAACTGGCTCATGATCAGCGCTACCGCCTCATGCATGTTGTACGGTTTGCGCAACACTTTAACCCCGTTAAAGCTTTCGACGGATTGGCGTTCCTCATCTTCCAAGTAACCGGAAGCCAGAATGAATTTCATATCCGGCCAATGGGAGGCAGCATAGTGGATGAGTTCCACCCCATTACGGCCCGGCATGTTGTAATCCGTCAGCATGAGGTCGAACGGAACATCCGCCATCTGCAATTGCGTCAAAGCGTCATCGGCATCCGCCGCTGCGGCCACCTCAAACCCGGCAGCCGTCAGGAAGTTCACGGCGAAATCGCGGATCATGTCCAGATCATCCACGATCAATATCCGGCCGCTCCCCTTGGGCAACGAACTCGGTGCCTTCTTGATATGCGCGGTGTTGCCGCCTTCCACCATGGGCAGGTAGATATGGAATGTCGTCCCCTTGTCCTCTTCCGTTTCCACTTCTACGAACCCTCCAGCTTGGCGAACCACACTATGCACCACCGCCAGGCCCAAGCCCGTGCCTTTACCCGGCTGCTTCGTGGTAAAAAAAGGATCAAAGATACGCGCCAGCACACTGGCCGGAATGCCCGTGCCCGTATCGCTGACACTGCACTTCACGAAACGTGAACGCGGCGGCAGATGATGTTGCGCGGCCTGGGTATTGGTGATTTCGCTGACACAATTCGCCAACGTCAAACGACCACCTTGCGGCATCGCATCTTGCGCATTGACGCACAGATTCAACAGCAACTGGCTGGCCCGGGTGGCGTCCATCTTCACACTCACCGAACTGCTGGAAGGCAGGAGCACCAGTTCAACGTTGCCATGCAGGGAACGCCGCGCCAACTGGCTGGCTTCCTCGATCGCCTGGTTGAAATCAAAAACTGTGATCTTTTCTTCTGAAGCCCGGCTGAACGAGAGCAACTGTTGCGTGATCTCTGCCGCGCGGGTGGCCGCGCGATCGATCTGCTGCAGCCGCGTCTGGATATCTGCCGCCAGATTGCTCTGCATGGAAAGCAATGTGGTATTACCCCGGATGACTTGCAGCAGATTGTTGAAATCATGCGCCACACCGGCTGCTAAGGTACCTACCGTCTCCATCTTCTGGGCCTGATAGAGTTGGTTCTGCAACTGATGAAAACCGGTCTGATCGGCGACTTGATAGATCAACCCGATCACTTCGCCCGCATGCAGCCAAGGCGAGACACGGGCAAACCAATGCTTGCCACCGCAATGCGTTTGGAACTCCAAAGGCTGCCGGGTGGCCAAGGCTTGCTCAAAATAATTATGGATCTGCTCCCGGTGTTCCAGATGCGGAACGTAGTTCAGCAAATGAGCCCCGACCTTGGGGGTATCCCGCAAATGCAACCAACCATGCTCGGCGGGAAATTTGCGCCAGGCCTCGTTGATATGCGTCAGCTTGAATTCACGATCTACCGTGTAGATGGCTGATTCGATGGAATCGATGATGCTGCGGGCAAAATTACGCTCCATCAGCACTTCATCCTGCAGCTCCTTCCACGCCTTGATATTTCGCTCGTTGGCGACGTAGCCGATAAAATCCCCGTTCCGGTCATGGATCGGCGAAATGGTGACGGAGACCGGATACCGCGTGCCATCGTTGCGCAGATTGATGAGTTCCCCGGCCCAATCGCGACCTTTCCGCACGGCTGTCAGGTAACTTTGTATCTGCTGCTCCTGCCCTGGTGCCCGCAGAAACTCTCCGCTGCGGCCCAGCGCATCCTCGATATTATGGCCGGTCACCTCCTGGAAAGCCGCGTTAACGAACGTCAACCGGAACTCGGCATCCGTGAGATAGAAAACATCTGTGGTGGCATCAATCGCCGCAGCCAGCCTCTGCACGTGCGACTCCATACGCCAGCGGCGCGTCGCATCGCGCAAGGTCACCATGGAAAAACCGCCTTCCAACGGGGTCACGACGATATCCGCAAACAGAGTCAACCGGCCGTTGGTGAGCAAGCTGACGGCTGAAATGGTTTCCTGATGTTCCCGCCGTTTAGAGAGCAGCTCTTTCAGCCGGCTGCTGATATTATCCGTCAACAGCTCGTAGAGATTGAACTTGGCCGCGAAACTGCGCATGAAGAGATCGCGCGCACGACGATTAACCTCGGCCACCTCACCGTCTGCTCGGCAGACAAAGTGGGCGTCTTCTGAACCTTCAAACAAACAACGCCACCAGCGGGCGCGAATGTCATTAGGCTCCAATGGTGGGTTAGCACCATGCATGCGGGCCGTTGAGATCATTTAGCAATAAACCACCAACGACTGATTTATCGGATGAATTTGATTATGGTTTAGCAGTTTATCGATGGACGGACCGCTAAGTTCCTGCCCCTTGGGGATTAGGAGGATACCATTGGGGGTGTAGATACCCCGGGCCAGAATCATACCCGGACGAAGTTCGCTCAGCAGGACTTCCCGTTGCCGTTGCGGCACATTGGCCGTCGGCAAGACCCGCAGAAAAGCGCGCACGGCTTCCGGATCGTAAGCCCGCCCGCTGTTGATCTTGACGGCTTCGATCGCATCATTGTCTTGAAAATGCCGCCCTTCAGCGAAACCCACCACCACCGCCAACAACCGTGCCAACCAGGGAATCTGCTGCCCCGACATCTGATCCGGATACCCCATCCCGTCAAACCGCTCATGATGTGAGCGGATGATTTGACCGACGGACTCCAGATTATGCACGAACTGGGCCAATTCCTGCCCGACTAAAGGATGCTTTTGGATCAGATCCACTTCCTGATCGGTCAACTTGGACGGCTCCACCTGCCACTTGCGGATGATGTGCCGCGGAACTCCCACCAAACCGATGTCATGCAACCAGGCACTGATCTCCAAAGCTTCTTGCTCGTTGGGCGGCAAGTTCAGGCTCTTGCCCAACACTTGGCAAATCCCATGCACCCGGCGCGCTTGGCTCCCGAGCGTGGGATAAAAAGTCTCCATCGTATGCAGGCAAAGCTCGATGGATTGGCGCAGATTATCGTTCAGCGATTTGTTCAGCCCGGCCAACCGCTCATTCTGCTCCGCCACTTCCTTGACCCGCGCTTCCAACTCCTGGTTGAGCTTGGTAAGCTTCTCGTTCATGGCCAGCGTGGCCGCCTGCAACAACGCATTCTTGCACAACAACTCGTAGCGTTGGACCGCATTCTTGACCGTAGCCAGCAATTCCTCACGTAGCCACGGTTTGACGATGAACCGATAAATCTCTCCCTTGTTGATGGCATCGATCACCGTATCCAAACTGAGCACCGCCGTGATCAGGATGCGGGTGGCATCCGGCTGGATCTGCTTGGCCAATGCCAAAAACTCCAAGCCGGTCATCTGCGGCATCTGGTGATCAGAGATGATGACGGCGAACTGCTCTTGTTGCAGCAACTCCAGCGCCGGCAACGGGTTGGACGAGGTCCGCACCTGATAACCCGCGCGCGTCAGCGTTTCACGCAACCCTACCATCACGATCTCCTCATCATCCACGATGAGGATTCGATAGGGCGAACTGTTCATTGGCGCGTTCGTTATCATGGGGCAGCTACATGCCTCTCCGACAAGATGGTCTGCAACCTTGCCAGCACTTCGGAGGCTGCTGTATCAGGCAGAAATACGATATCCGCCCCTGTCAGCGACCGGGTACTCAACTCATCGACATTACATCCGACAACTTGAACCGCAGTTTTCAATTGTGGATGGTTTTTCCGTAATTCTTCAAAGAATGTCCAAATCCAGCCACTGTCCTGGTCTGAAAAACCTAGGGTGGCAGCAAATTGATACTGCGGGCTGCCCAAAGCTTCATGGGCCGTTTCACTGGTCAGGCAGACCACGACATAAATACCATGTTCCCGCAGATACTGCACCATGAGATCCAAGGCATTCCCCGGATTTCCTAAAACCAAAATGGTGTGGCGCACGGGCAAACCCACGACGGCCACGCGATCGTTCTCCGTGAAATCCGCCAACGGGAGCCAGATACGGAACGTCGTCCCTTTGCTTACTTGGGATTCAACACTGATCGCTCCGTGATGTTTCTCAACAAACAACTTGGAATTATAGAGCCCCAAACCCGAGCCTTTATTCACAGATTTCGTCGTGAAGAAAGGATCAAAAATCGCTTCTAGCTTGGAAGATGGAATGCCGCACCCATTATCACTTACCGTCAGGCAAACCACTGGTAAACGGCCTACTTGGCCCAAGCGCGTCTTCTCCTCCGGCAACTCCCGATGAACGGTCGTGCTCAGTTCCAGCACACCACCATGCGGCATGGCATCCACGGCATTGATGATCAGATTGATGATCACTTGGCGCAACTCCACCGCATCAACATACAATGGCAGTTGGGCGGCATCCAATTTTGTCCGGATCTCCACCCGTCGCGTCATCGTCTTGCGCATCAAATCCACCGTGTCGGTAACGATGTCGTTGAGGTTGTGATAATTCTGCTCCCCTACCTTGTCGTTATGCAGGCTCAGGATCCGCCGTACCAGATAACTGGCCTGCATAGCATTCTGGCGGATCAGCGCCAAGCCTTCATGGAAAGGATGGCTGGTATCCACCTCCGCACCAAACGCTTCACTCAAAGAGTGGATGCCGGCCATGATATTGCTGAAATCATGGGCCAACCCCATCGTCAGCACCGCAATGGTTTCTTTCCAGGCGGCGGAAGAAAGCCGTCGTTCCGCAATCGTTTGCCGGGTGACATCCAGCCAGACACCTTCGTAGCCCAAGAGCAGACCGTTCTCACTGAAAATGGCTTCGCGCTGTTCCAAAATGTACGCCACGCGGCCAGTGGTCGCGTGCCTGATCCGGTATGACGCCGATACCGAAGGATTCTTGCGGTCCAAGCGCCGCCACTGTGCCTGCAAGTCCTCGGCATCCGCCTCATGCACCAACCGCCAGAACAGACCGGGTTGTTGTCTGAGCTGGTCCACGGTGCATCCGGTAAGTTCCTCGATCCGTGGGCTGGCAAAGCTGAAACTGTAATCCGCGCGTTGGCTAAAGATCACCCCCGGCCAGCGTTTGGTGATGCTCTCCAACTGCGCTTCGGCGCGCAGCAACCGCAGGAACATCTCGCGGCGGGCGGCCTCGCTCCGCAGGTGTTGATCCCATGAACCCTCGCTCAACTCTTCCAGGGTTGGGAGCACGGACCCAAAACGGACGAAGCAACAACCCGGCCCGGGCATCACTTCACAACGGACCCACATGACCGGATCGGAATGAACCACTTCCAATTCGAACGCACCGCCTTCCGGCTGTTTCAGCATTTGTTGGAAATGTTCCGGCAAAGAAGCAAAACGCGGGGCCAGCACCTCGGTGATCGGTTGCCCCAAAGCTTTCTCACGATTAACCCCCAGCCAGCGAGCCAGCGTATCATCCAAACGCAGCACTTGCTGCTGTTCACTCACCACCACACCCCCGCCATCCAGCCAACTGGCCGAACGGCCATTTGGTTTTCCAGGAACACCAGATGATGCTTGCTGACTGGCGGACATAATCTCAGTTAATTCCCAGGTAAGACTCATGGGTGGTCACATCAAACGCAGTTAGCCGGAAATACCACCCAGCAGAGTAAAACCCGATGAAGTGCTGGTGCCCGTCATGTTGACCTCATCCATCTTAATGGTCCAGACAGAACTCATAGCTGTGCCCCGGTCGCCCATATTCATTCACCCGTAAGAATGCCAGCCAGCCATCGCACCACGCTGACCATAAGAACGGCGGACCGCTTGCAATTGATGCCGGGCTGATTCCCAAGCCTGATGCTCAGATTGACGCCGTTGGCGGATCTCCTCGATCAAATTCGCATTTTGCCGCTCCGCCTCACACAACCGGGAGATTTCTCGTTGGAATTCTTCGCTCTTGGGCGTTGATTGTCCGGCCGTCGAAATCTCTTTCTGCAACTGTTCTTTGAGCAGCTGCACTTCCGCCACTTGAGTCCACTCTTCGGCTTTTATGGCCACGGTCTCCTCAGCCGTCAGCTTGGACCAATGACTCAGCCAGCCCGACCATGGTTGTGGCAAGTTCACAAAGCAGTTGCTCAGGCCGCGACCAACCGCACCGCTGGAACCTCAGCCGGAGCCACAGTGCTTTGCCCGTTCAACATGGCAGACCAAGCATCACGCAGCACCGTGATACGCGCGATTGCCTCGCGAATACCCGTCTGCTCCTTGCGCAAGTTGCTCTCCATCAGGCGGCGGTCCAAGTAATCATACAAGCGACGCATCGTCTGGGAAAATTCCCCACCCGCTTCCATATTCAGCGAGACATTCAGTTCATGCAGAATGGCTTGCGCTTTCAGGATATTATTGCTGATCGTTTCGTTGCACTCGGCCGGGTCTTCACAATCGAAACCGACCAGGGCGCGCTCAAGAAAACGGACCGCACCCTCGTAAAGCATCAGGACCAACTGTCCCGGCGGAGCGGTTTGGGTGGCAACCTGCCGGTAAGAACGGAGTAAATCAGCTTGTCTCATAAGTGGTTATTTTTATGACTCATCACCTAGATTGCTGGCCAGCAAGTGGGCAATCCGTCTAATCATTTCACGGGGCGGGTAATTGGCATCAGCGACCAACTGCTTGCCGCGCGCAACAACCTCAGGACGAACATCTTCCGTCTTAGCCAAAGCACGGTTAAGCGCCTCGGTCTGAGGAAATTCGGCCGCATCAGTCGCCGCCTTCTTCTTGGGAGCGGAGACTTCCGTTCCTTTGAGCTTTGGCAGCGGTGCCAAGGGCTGGTTCAGGTTGATTTCCATACGTCTATTCCTTCGCTGGCAGGCGAGGTGTCGGTTGGTTCGCGCCAACTTCTTTGCTCTTCTTATCGTCAATTTCCGGTAAAACTTTAGCCGGATTTGCCGGTAAGACCGGTATTGTTGACAACACTTGGGCAAGCGAGAATTCGGCAAATAACCTCGGACTGTTCAGCTTCTTCCAGTTCTTACCATTAGGATCCTCGCTAAACAAGTTCTGCAACGCCGGTTGCTTCAGGGGAGCGACCACTTTGGCTTCCTCGGTATCAAACCATTCATCAGCCGCCCAAACCGTTATTTGCTCCTTCACCGTGACGAGGCGCAACCGCCAGCCGATGGCCAACGGCGGGTAAGCTTTCAAACCCGTGATCTGCACAAACAACACGGCATCGCAACCGGTCTCCCTCTGAAGCCTCGTGAACAGATCCGGCGGCAAAGGCTCTTCGGCTTTCCATTGGGCTTTCCCCGTCCAAGCCCGCGCCAAAGTGGCCGAAACGGCTTGGGCCTCAAATTTACCCGTCTTCAACAAACTCGAATCAACTATCGCCTGGAATACATCATCGGCGGTCTCAACCATCTCCGGCCGCACCAAAGGCAACACCGCCACCCGGCGAATGCCCGTAGGCAACGGGTTGGCTACGAAATAGTTGCTCTGTTTGACGGGGGCAGGTGCCGCTTTGGGCGCAGCGGATACCACCGGTTGCAGCGCCAGCCAAGCCAGCACCCAGAGAAAGGTTTGAAGCCGATACCAACGCCCAAAAACTACCTGACAGTGACTGGTCAGCGCAAATTTTGACGTGGGTAGTTTGAAGATGTCATTTCGTAGGAATCGCATACAGGACGCTCCGCGCACGATGGATTGCTTCCATCAGGTTGTTCAGCCAGCTTTGCACGAGGTCAAAACCCTCAGAAAGGGTCAGGACATCGCACTCCAGCGAGGTTAACGCATCCATGCGGCGGGAAAGCCCCGCTAGTTCCTCCGTCAAAGCAATCAAGGACGGGGTCAACACCGGCAACCCCTCCGCCGAGATCTGACTGATCTCGGGTAAAAAGCTCAAAGTCAAAAGCGGCTCGCGCAAGTCCGGTTGCAAATCTAGCCACATCTCCGCCCCCGCCTTGGGTTTATTGATCAGCACCAGCAGGGAAATCTCTCTCACCCGCTCCAGCAAATCATGCGCCTGGCGGCGGGCCGAGCTGAGCAGTTCCACGCCCAAGAAATCTATTCCAGCCGTCCGTCCGGCCACCACTTTATACTCTGAGATCTCTTCCAAAGAGCGGTGCAAGCTGAGTGCGGTGCCATCCACAGTGAACGCCATCAATACTCGTTGCCGCCGCAAAGCCAAAGTTTCAAGAGCCCGCCGGATATTCCGCAAGGAGGAGCGCTCCCAAGGCAATAAAGTGATCAATTCCCCATCCAGGCTTACTGAAGCTGGATAAGGTTTGATGGCGGATGAAACGGGCCGGAACATACTTTTTAAAACTTAGCTGCCGAAATTCTTGGTCAAATATGCGAGCTGCTGTTTGATGTTGGATTGGGCGGTCTCCATGGAAACGAAACTGTCGATCAACCGTTGCCGGTTGGACAACACCACCCGCTCCAGCGTGCTCACCTGGGTGTCGATACCGGAGGATTGCTTGGTCAGATTGTCCTGCTTGGTGATCAAGCTGCCATTTTCACCAATCGTTTTATCCATCAGCGAGTTCAACCTCGTCGCGATGCCATTGGAACTGTCGGTGAACAGGCTTTTAACATCCGCCAGATGATCGGCCAAAGCGGTATCCAAGGCCGTCGAATCACTTAACGTGATGGTATCGTCGTTACCATTCGTTTTGATTCCCAGATCATCCAAACGCTTGAATACCCCGCTCAAACCGCTGACCAGACTGTTTGTTCCGGTGCGCAAGCGTGAGGCGATGTCATCCGCCATTGATTCGTTCGCCAAGATACCCGCCGTTACTTTGCCCTTGGCGTCGGTCGTGCTGGCCGTCTGGGTGCTGATCAGCGACTGGGCGCGATTATACTCACTGATGAAGTCCGTGATCGCCGTCTTGATCTTGGAGGTATCAGTCGTGACCGAAAGTGTGATTGAACCCTCCTTCAAAGCGGTAAGTGACACTCCCGTCAACCCTGAACTGCTCTCAGTGATTGTATTGGTCTGACTCACCAGATCAGGCCCGCCGTTCACTTTATAGATCAGGTTCTTGCCCCGCTCCAATGTACCGCTGGATAGCCCGCTGGCAGCGAGGAAATTGCCGGTGACATCTTCCATCGCCACCCCCAGATCTCCCGTCACTTTATTGGCCAAAGTCAGCCGGTCATTGACCGCGTCATAATTGGCCGTCACTCCCGCGGCAGAAGAATTGATCCGGTCGAGGACGTTGGTCAGGCTGTCCGTGGCTGTGTTGAAACTGATAGCCACACCATTGATCTTGAACGAACCCGCACCACTACCGCCATCGGTCAAGGCTGTACCAAAGTTGGCCTGGCTCAACTTCCCAGTCAGCCGCAAACCGCCCACAGACGAACTGCTGCTCACCGTGTTGGTTCCGTTGTTGGTCAACCGGGTCACCGCAAAAAAATTGCTCGTATCCGTCGCACTTCCCAAGACCACCTCCCCGCTGCTGCTCTGGAAACTGATCTTGTCCGTGCTCGCGTCGTAGCTGCCCGTCACCGTCCCCCCCGTAGCCGAGCT
Source organism: Limisphaerales bacterium (assembly GCA_965283725.1). GTDB lineage: Bacteria > Verrucomicrobiota > Verrucomicrobiia > Limisphaerales > JAEYXS01 > JAEYXS01. Next base: position 69,273 of record CBDIPT010000015.1, on the reverse strand, counting down.
GATGTTATTGAAGACATCTTGGAGAGTGTCGGTCGTGGCCAGGGTGACTTGCTTCCCATTCACCGTGATGACACCCGCCGTCACGGCTGTGCTAAACCCGGCCGCACTCAAGGTCAGGCCGCTGACGTCGTTAGTAGCGGAAATTTTACCCCCTGCATTCACCGCCCCATTCTGGCGCGCGGTAGTCGCCATCTGGCTGATGGTAAAGGCGTACTGGCCGGCGGCGGCACCTGCCACCACGGTGGCCGAGGCGATGGTACTGTCTGAAACCCGCGCCAAACGGGAGTCAAAGAAAGCCGGATCCTTCAAAGTGGTGATCCGGTTGTTCAGCACGCCGAGCTGGGTCTTGATGCTGGAATAGGCGTTATTGCGCTGATTGATGGTGGTCTGCTCCGTGAGCAACGTCTTCTGCGGGGCACGCTCCACCTCCGCAAGCTGGTCTACCAGCGTGCGCCAGTCCAATCCGGAAGCCAATCCTGACAGGCCAAGGTCCATAACTATTTACGACTTCTTTCCATCACACACATTAACAGTCATCGTTTAAATCGGCATAAACCTGCAACTCTTGAGCACTTTTTCACCCCTTAAAAACTACAAGACCCGGGCAGCGCGCGAACGCTGCCCGGGCATGTCACCCGTCAATCACTGACCGTCCGGGATTAACCCAAGAGACGGAGAGCGGATTGCGGTGTGGAGTTAGCCTGCGCCAACATCGCGGTGCCTGCCTGGACAGGATGTTGTAACGGGCAAACTTCGTACTTTCGTCGGCCACATCCACGTCTTTGATCCGGCTGTTCGCGGCGGACATGTTGTCCTTGAGCACGCCCAGCTGTTCGCCGGTCGCATTCAAACGCGCGACGTTCGCACCAATGGTGGCGCGGTCGGAGGCGAGCTGTGTGATCGCCGCTTTCACGTTGGTCAACGCCGTGGCGGCGTTCGTGGTCGTCGAGATCGTGGAGCTGGTCGCCGTGGTATAAGCACTGGCGCTCAGGTTCACACCCGACATCGAGAACGTACCGCCATCACTGTCCGTCGTCACGGCTTTGGCCGTGCCGCTGAACAGGCTGACACCGTTGAAGTCCTTGGTGGCCACGTTGTTCACGTAGGCGCCGAGGGTGCTGAATTCAGCGTTATACAGCGTGCGATCCGCATCCGTCTTGGTCACGTCTTGGGCCAGCACGGACAGTTCGCTCATACGATCCAAGGCTTTGGTCACCTTGCCCAGGAAACCGTCCTGGGTCTGGCTGAACGAAACAGCGTTGCCGACGTTCGTGTTAGCCGCGGAGATACGGTTGATCTGCGCGTCGAAACGCGTAGAGACCGCCAGACCAGCTGCGTCGTCTTCCGGCGACACAATCTTGGAACCGGACGAGAGGCGAGCTAACGACTTCGAAAGCATCGCTGAGGATTCCCCCAAAAGTCTTGCAGAACTTTGGGCCGACGTATTGGTATTGATTACCATAACAGACTCCTTCCATGAGTCACCCCTTGCGGGGATTTATAGGTTTCACGACATCCTGCCGTGTGGTGAACTTGTCATGGGCATCACCTTGATCCCACCCGTCTCTTTTGGCTGCCGGGCGCCTTGTCTTGCGACACTGGAGGTATCGGAAGGTTCCGGATTTCCTTTAGTAGTAATAAAAAAGACCGGACTTCCCGGTATTTACCCGTAGAAGTCCGGTCTTATGTGACAAACAATTCTTAATGGGCAGGCACCAGCTCGGCGATCTCCAAGATCGAGGCCAGCGCCTCGGCGGCAGTCGGCAGCACACGGCGCAAGGCCGGAACCCGTTCATTGATCCCTTGAACGGCCACCACCGCTCCCGCTTCCACCAGACGTTTATACCAGTTGATGACTTCGCGGCTTACCAAGGTTTCCGTCCGCGGCTCGAGCGGCATTGAGCTTTGATCCCGTAACAGCTCGCAAAGAATCAGCGCAGCCCGTCCCGTGATCTGGTCTGCCAGTTGGGGTTGTCGCCACAATGGCAAAGCCCCGGCGATATCCTGGGTCAGCAGCAAAGTCTCTGCGCGCAGACGTAGGATCTGCCAGTGTTGCGGGTGATGCTTGACGGCTTCACCAGTCCAATCCGCCGCAAATTCATAAAAGTCCGGCTGGCTGAGCGCGATTTGCCCGCCCAGCACCCAGGCCACATCCCGCTGCGGCTCCAAGGTGATCAAGGCATGCAACAATTGCAGGGCTTCCACCAGATTCCCCTGCTTCTGCTCGAACTTGGCGAAGTCAAAAAGCACTCCGCAGGAATTGGCATCATCCTTGCGCGCTTCCTGATAATTCTTCCGCGCCTCTTCGCTCTTGCCCAGTTCGGCCAGGCAGTTCGCCAGGCAGTGACGTGGCCCGGCTTTGTGGATTTCCTTGTTGATCGGAGCCAGCGATGGCTGGTTCCGCGTGGCCAGGCAACGACGAAATTGTTCTGCCGCCAGGCCATATTCTTTCAACTCCATGTGCGCCAGGCCCATGGTGAAATGATGAGTGGCCACCAAACCCGACTGGCTTTGCGCCAAGGGCGATTTCAAAACTTGGATGATCTGCGCGAATTGTCGCGTGGCCATCAATTGCGTGGTGAACTGCGATAGCAAAGTCTCACGCAATTCCGGGGCGACTTCATCCCCAGACTTTCCGCTCAACACCTGAAAGGCTTCCAGATAGTAGTCCAGGCCATCCGTCATCTGCCCGACGCGCACAAGTTCCAGCCCCATGCTCATCAGCAGATTCGGTTCGTTTGGCCATTCTTCGATGGCCAATTCCAACAACCGCAGATTGCGCGCGCTTTTCTCACGATTGCGCACGATCTGCTCCTGATAACCATAATGCCGGACCGTCGCCGTGCTCAGTTTGCTCTCCATCGACCATTGGCGGCGGCGCACCTCCACACTGCTGAAGATCTGCTCGTGCACCCGGCTGAGATAGAACAAACCGGGCGCATTGCGGAACAGCCGGGGGATGTAGCTGCACCCTTCATCTTCACGGCCGATATCGACGACCGGCAGTCGATAGGAGATCGCCTCCGAATTTTGCAACTCATGGCGCAAGGCCTCGCGCGCTTCCGGCATCAATTCTTCATCCGCATCCAGCACCAGCACCCAATCTCCGCGCACGTGCTCCAAGGCCGCATTACGTGCGGCACTGAAATCATTCTGCCAAGGCAAGGAATGAACTTCCGCGCCGAAGCTCTTGGCGATTTCTATGGTCCGGTCCGTTGAACCGGTATCCAGCACGACAATCTGCCACGCCAGGTCTCGCACCGACTCCAAGCATTGCGCGAGAAACCGTTCTTCGTTCTTGGCGATCAGGCAAACCGAGAGACGCGCCTTTGGCGGCCGGACCGGCAAGGCCGGCCAGGTAAAGTAACCCGCCGATTTGCGCCCGCTGACCGCAGCATGCTTGCGTTGAGCCTCCTTCCAACGCGGGGCCAGCTTCTTGGCCTCGCTCGCGCAATGGGCGGCCATGACCATATCGCCCATGGCCTCTGCTACTTCCGCGAGCAACAACCAGCCTTCGGGATGGAAAGGACGCTCTGTCAAAGCACGGGCGGTCCGTTCCAGGCCAGCGGATACACCTTTTTATCAAAAGCTTCCCGCGCTCCCCGCAGATCACCCAACAAGGCGGCTGCGGGCAACTTGACCGCCGGAGCCTTGGCATTACGACATGCCGCCAACTTGGACGCTTCCTGTTCGCGCCGGGCGGCCAGGTCGTTCAACAATTCACCGGCCATCTTCGCGCTACGTTCCCAAATCCAATCGCGACGGATGACCTCACTGGCCCGCTGGCCCATTGCTTTCGCCTGTTCCGGAGCTTGCGGTACCGCGCGCAGCAAACGCTTCAACTCGGCGTAATCCGGCTCCAGCCACCAGCCATTGTGCACTAGCTTCATGCCTCCAACCTCAGGCCCCAGCGATGCTTTCACCGCTGGCAGATGATAAACCAAGTCCTTCGTGGCAAAGTCATCCGTGGAACCACCCGCTGTCACGATAACTGGCAAGGCGCAAGCCATCGCCTCCAGCACTGGCAGACCGAACCCTTCACCGCGATAAGGATGCACCAGACAATCGCAAGCCGCATAAAGCCGCGGCACCTCATCGCCCGCCAGCTCTTGATCGAGGTATAATATCTCCGGAGCATCCGCCTTCTGTTGCGCTTCACGGATTTTGTCCACCAAGGTCTGGCCGGCATAAACTGATTTGCCACCAAAATCCTTGATGACCAGACAGACATCATCTGCCGCGGTGAATGTCTCCAGATACGCCTGCAACAGCAGATCTGGTCCTTTGCGCCCGATCGTTCCGCCCACGAACAGGAATTTGAATTTCTTGTCCGTCTTCAGCGGCAACGGCGTCAGATCCGGCCGGAATTTATTGGGATCAATGCCGTGGGGCAGGTATTTCACCTTGGCGGGATCAACCCCGGAATCGACATAAACCTGGCGCACATAGCTCGAGTTCGCCCAGATTTCATCCACGTTCTCCAGTGATTTCACCCACGTGGCCGGCAAGGTGCCAAACTCCCAAGGTTGGATGACAACCAAAGCTCCCGACGCTGGGGCCGTGAAATCCGGCGGCCAGGCGTGCCGCACTGTGATATCCACATTGCGCGGCGCTTGGGCGACGATCTGGCGCGATAGCCGTTGCAAGTCAGGCTCCAGCTTTCCCGTGGCCGGCAGTCCGGCTTTGCTGACGCGCTGCAAACGAACGCTTTTCTGCGCCGTCACTAGCGAGGTCAGTTCCCGGTTCACATAAGAAAGGCTGCCGTAATCAAGATACGTCCCTTCCCACGCGACTAGCGGCGCTTGCTTGGGCTCCTGTGCGACCGCTTGCTTCTCCAGCAGTTCACGCGCCGTAACGGCCGGCAGATATGGAGCTTTCAGCTGGGACTCAATCGCATTCAAACGGCGCATGACTTTCTTGGCCACGGCTTCACGCCCGTAATGCTTGACCATATGCGCCCGGGCCAACCTGCCTTTGGCACGGCCTTCACCCGGGTTCTGTTGCACATGCCGCAGCAGTTGCCGCAGATGCGCTTCACAAGGATTCGCCCACCGGTGACCGCGATAATGCCACAATTCCGGCTCCAACTGTTTGGCCTCAACCAGTTGATAATCGATGAGGTAACTGTAATCCGCCCCCATGAATTCCGTGTTCGCGCTCCAGTTCGTCGCGATCACCGGCCGTTCCATCAACATGGCTTCGTGCTGCGGACGCCCCCACCCTTCCCCGCGACTCGGTGCCACCAAACAATCAGCCGCCAAGTATAAGGCAGGCAATTTGGCGCTCGGCACCTGCTCGGCGATGATCTCGATCCGCGGCCACGGCTTGCTACCCAGCCCCAGCGTTGCGGCAAACTCCTTGATGCGTCGTTCAATCGCGATCCGCGGATCCTCATCCGGCTTGCTGAAAAGATACGTGCGTATATAGAAGCACACATCATCTTCAGCCGAAAACTCCCGCAGATAAGCCGCCAGCAACACATCCCAGCCCTTGCGCGAGGACCATTCAAAGATGGAAAGGAAATTGTATGCAGCCCGGTTCGGCAAGGATAGCGGTTGATGCTTCTTGGGGTCGAAGAAATGCTCATCAGCCGAGCCGGGCATGATGATGAGCTTGGAGCGATCCACCCCGCTTGCCGCAAAGGTATCCACATTGAACTGGCTCGGAACCCAGATCTCATCCATGCGGTTGCATGCTTGCGCCCACCCAGCCGGAATGCGATCCGTCTCAAACATGGACCGGCCGATCTGGTAATCCGCATCGGGCAGCCGCAGAAAACCATTTGCCGGATTATGTGTGATGGCGATCCCGTTCTTGATTTGAGCAAACCGGTCGCGCTGAGCGAACAATGTTTCCCGTTCCGTGGCTTCCAATCCTTGCACGAACTTTTCCGAATAAAGATTGTTCTGATGCAGGATACCGAGATCCAGCTTGCCTTGCAGCGGCACCACGAAGTTGATCAATTCGCTGGCGTAACCGCTCGGATTGAACACGGGGCCATACCAGCGCACTGGGCGCTGCACCTCCAGAGCATCCCGCACCACGACATTCTCCCGTTGCGTGTAGCGATCATCATCATGCGTCACCGTGCTCAGCTTGTTGAAGCACGGCGTGATACCGGCCAGGCGCAGGCGGGCAGAAAAATCAACATCCTCCCCTTGGTAGAAACCACGGCCATCATCCCACTGGACTCGCTCGGCCACCTTCGCCTTGAGGACGCACAGACCACCCGTGACATAGATTTCGGCATCCGTTTCATCATAGCCCAGCAGGCTGTGCCCGCGCGGACCGCCATGCGTAGCCCAATCCCAAAACCGCGTGCCATCAGGATTTAGGAAACGGACACAAAGCACCTCCCAATCCTCACCGTAGCTCTGCAGACCGGAATAGAAATCTGGGTGAAAGAGCAAGTCATCATCCGCCACTACGAGATGGTCATACTTGGCTTGTTCGGTCAAACGATTGCGCATCTCGCCCAACCGACCGTTCCGTGCCGCATCGACCGCCGGAACAATACGGATATCCGCATCTAAACCCTCCGGAGCTTCACCTCCCACCAAGATTTCACAGGCTGGGATATTGAGCGCACGGATGGAAGCGATCTCTGCCTGCAATTTCTCCGGACGTTTGCCGTTCGTGATGATGCAGAAGGACCAACCGGCCGCGCGCGCCTTCGCCGGCCCAGCACCTCCGCTCATGCGCTGCAACAAACGCCGCGCTTCGGCGTGCTCCGGATTGATGGCCAGGACACACTCACAAGCGGTTTGTGCGGTAGCGAAGTCAGCCACGGCGGCGCAGCATCTGGCCATGCCCCAGAAAACTTCGAGCTCTTCGCGTTCCTCATTGAGCAATTGCTGGAAGATACCCAGTGCATCCATCGGACGGCCGCCTTGCAGCAAAGCAAAACCGAGCCCCAAACGCAGCGGAACACTGGATGGTTCTTCTTCGAGTGCGCTCAGGTACGCGGTCACCGCAGCTTCAAATTGATTCAGCTCGGCGCGTACTTCGCCAGGGCGGCAAACGACTCCTTGGCGTTGTACCCCAACGCTAGGCATTTTTGCCAGGCTTCCGCAGCGCCTTCACGGTCGCCAGACCGGTGCCGCAACTCGGCTACTGCCGACCAGATATCTCCATCGGCCAGGCCCAGACGCACCGCTTGTTCCAAAGCTTCCTTGGCCACCGTCAGATCTTGCTTTTGCAAAGCCGCACTTCCCTGCGAGATAAGTTTACCGAAAGCAGGCATGGGATTTTCGCCCAACGTGCAGGCGGAATAGTCACCGTTCTTTTCCCGCAATGCTGCCCGGTAAATGAACGGGGCAAAAACAGTTTCATGTTGCGGATGATTCTCCAGCCAGGCTTTCGCCGTAGGGTTCGCTGCGGAACTGACCACACACAGGATGGTCTTACGCTCAGGTTCCCGGTCATTGCTCGGGGTCAACCCGGCATAATCCACCGTAAATCCTTCATGGCGCAGCAAAGCCACCAATTCACTCAGTGACCATTCACGCGTATGCGCGGGATTGTCCGGCGGACCGGCATGACGCACGCCGCGGGTCAACTCGCGCTCCGGGGTCGAGATGATGGCTGCCGGAGCATGCTGCAAGCAGCTTAAAAGATTGCTCAGCAAAGGACGCGGATCACGCAAATGCTCGATGACATCCGCACAGATCATCACCGCAGAGGAAAGCTCCGTCACCGGTAACTGCCAATCCGTCGCTTGATCAAAATCGATCTCCCGCCACTGGCCTTGCGGATATTGCTTGCGGCAAAATTCCAGATTGCTGCCAAAGTCCAGCCCGGTAATTGCGAATGCCGGATGCATCTGGGATAATTTCCCTGCGCGCCCGCAACCGACATCGATGATGCGCTGACAACCCAGTTCTTTCCCCAGCCAGCCCGCATAAGGATAAACTTCCGGCTGCCAGATGATGCCCGTTTCTTGCGTCACCGAATCTTCAAAATATTCCGGCACTGGCCGCGAAGCATAACCTGCCGGCAGAGATAGTTGGTTCTTTTCAAAAAGCACCGTGTCGGTATCCGTGCGGAGATCATAAGCCAGCACGGAACGACGGCGCAGTGGCCCTTCCATCACCAATTGCCCTTGGCCGTCACCTGGATACGCCTTTACATCAAACCAGCGCCCGACCTGCTGCACCCACCATTCCGGTGGACGCACCGTCAGATGCAAATTCTCTCCGTTCGGTCCTAACAAACCGCTGGGCCGGGTGGATACCGCCAGAAAAATCCCGCTGCACAACCGGGCCGCTTCGCGCAGCACCAACCGGATGTCATTCTCTGTCAGATGCTCCAGCACATCCGCCGAGACGAACAAATCGTGCATCTCTTTGACGAACGGCAGCCCCAACGCAGAATCATTCACTTTGCGTGTGCATTGGATCTTGGCGTAAGCATTGGGTGCCACTTCAAAGGCGGTCACCTCATTGCCCCATTTTTCCAGCAAGGTACTCAACGCACCATTACCGGCGCCGAACTCCAAAATTTTCTGGCCGCGAATGACCTTGTTCAACCGGCGCAGCAGTTCCACCCCCACATTTTCATCATAGTCCGCATGTTGATCATGGCAGAATTTATAAAGCTCTTCGTAGGGATAGGTGTCACCGATCAGGATGACATTGGACCGGCTCAACAGGATATCCATCTCCCGTAATGTGTGCGAGGTCACTACTTTTTGACCGGCATTCCAGTAATGACTCGTTTGAAAACCATCAAAACCGAACAGATCCGCCTCCATTCCCAGTGAATGCAACAACTGGATCAAAGCCAGACCGGCCGAAGGATTGGGCGTTTCAGGAATCAGCGGATGGATATCCGTCCGGGCCGCGAGAACCGGACGATGGTTGGCCGCATTAAAGACCGCCAGATTACCCGCTTCCCGCGAATCTGCCGTGAACGGGCTGAACTCAACCAACCCCGGGCGCTGCTCCACATCATGCCAACCGGTGGTGCAACGCAAGTCGGTACGCGTACCGACCAGCGGAGCAAACCCTTGCAAACGAAAGTTATTGAAGCGGATGACCGTATCATAACGGTCGATCAACGTCCCGTACGCCCGGCGCGGGGAGGCGTTCCCCACCACCGCCAACCGGCCACGCACCCGTTGCAAGATATCCTCGGCCTGACGCAGTTCTGCCGGATCGGCCTCTCTCAGCCAGGCAGGCAGGGCAGCAAACTGTTGAGCGTTAAAGACCGGATTGGTTTCGGCAGACTGTTGGTTCATGGTTTCGCGCGACCGCTGCTCGTCATGAGATGGCGGCAGTTGCTTAGCAACGAGGATGCCAGCCGGTAAAAACGCTCTAACTCCTTGATTTCGAGGCCTTATAAGCCAGAAACCGAGATCAAGCGGCAAAAAAAGCCGGGGAAAGGAGGCGGGATTTGCCTAGTAGCCAGCATAAGCCGGACAACCAGAAACTCCGTGGCAGAATGTGCCGCGCAGGAAAAAAGAAGCCCTCCGGAGTTGCCTCCGGAGGGTTGATTCGCGTCGGGTCAGCGCCCAACTGTTTAGCCTAACAGACGCAGGACAGACTGCGGTTGGGAGTTGGCTTGGGAGAGCATCGCAGTTCCTGATTGCACCAGTATGTTATACCGGGCGAACTGCGTACTTTCTTCTGCCACATCCACATCCTTGATGCGGCTGTTGGCCGCGGCAAGGTTGTCCTTCAACACACCCAACTGCTCACCGGTCGAGTTCAGGCGCGAGATGTTCGCACCGATGTTCGCCCGGTCAGTGGCCAGCTGGTTGATGGCCGCTTTGACGTTCGTCAGAGCGGTGGCCGCATTGGTCGTGGTAGAGATGGTTCCGCCCGTGGCCGTGCTATAAACACTGGCTCCGAGGTTCACACCGCTCATGGAGAAGGTGCTGCCTTCACCATCCGTCGTAACACTGAGGCTCGTCCCGCTAAAGAGGCTGACGCCGTTAAAGTCTTTTGTCGCTACGTTGTTGACGTAAGAACCGAGCGTCGTGAATTCCTGGTTGTACAGGGTCCGGTCAGCATCGGTCTTGGTCACGTCCTGGGCCAGGATGGAGAGCTCGCTCATGCGATCGAGCGCTTTGGACACTTTGCCGAGAAACCCGTCTTGCGTCTGGTTGAACGAGACCGCGTTGCCAACGTTATTTTTGGCAGCCCCGGTGCGGCTGATCTGCGCATCGAAGCGCGTAGCCACCGCGAGACCGGCGGCATCATCTTCAGGCGAAACGATTTTCGATCCGGAAGACAAGCGCGCCAGCGACTTGCTCAACATTGCCGACGATTCCCCCAGCAGGCGTGCGCCATTCTGGGCCGAGATGTTTGTATTAATGACCATAACTCTATCCTTGAGTCGCCTCAGAAAATTTGAGGCCTTTGTTAAGACACAGCATCCTTGCTGCGGGTGCTTCTTTTACAGAGGCATTGCACCAGATCCCCACCGGCTCTTGCTGGCTGCCGGCCGCCATTGTCGTTCAGACAACATGGTCATCGGCAGGTGGTGAAAATACTTAAGAAAAAAATCATGTCATAATAACGTCAAAATAGTACTAAAGAACCGACCGCCGATGACGATGCTGTTTTGCATCAAATCACCATGAGCGCGGCCACCATCAACGAAACTGACCGGCGTAAAAAGGACTGGGTTCACAAGAAATTGGATGAGTTGTTCGAATCAGAACATCTCATACCGGCTTTCTCGACCACCGTCGCCCGGGTCACCACGTTGGTCAATGATCCACGCTCCCAGCTCAGCGATGTCAGCGCCGTCATCTCCATGGATCCCAGCCTGGCCGCCCGCTGTCTCAAGACCGCCAGTTCGGTTGCCTATGGTGGCGTCCGGCTGGATTCGATTGATGCCGTAGTGATGCGCCTCGGTCTGCGTGAAATCCGCCGGGTGGCCATGACCGTCGGCGTGCTGGATCAATTTTCCCGCCTGCGGGTTAAAGTAGATTGGTCCAAGTTCTGGATGCACAGCATTCTCGTCGCCCGCTTGACGGAAAAACTGGCTGCTGGTTTTCGAGAGCCCACGGGCCAGGAATATCTGGCTGGGCTGCTGCACGACATCGGCAAACTCATCATCGAGCATTGTTTTCCGCGCGAGTTCGAGAGCATCTATCTGCGGGCCATGGAACGGCACTGCGGACATGTGATTCTCGAAGAAAACCTGCTCGGAACGGATCACGCCAAAGTCGGCGGGATGGCCTGCGAGCATCTCAAACTGCACCCGGACATCATTTCCGCCATCCGTTTTCATCACGAACCAGAAAACCCTTACCTCGTAACTAATCCGCATGGGGATCATGGCTTTCTCGCCGCTTGCGTTGCCGTGGCCGATGCCATGGCGAATCGTGCGGAAGTCAATCTGGAAGGCGCCAGCATCACAAGTTGTGAGTTTGAAGATTTGCCCGAGTGGCATTTCTTGAACCAATTCGAAATGGTTTACGGCTTGGAGATCGATACCGAGGAAGAAGTGCGGATGGCCAAGGAAGACTTGCAATCGATGCGTTGATGTTCACCCAAACGGTGAATGATCACTTGGCCGTATCAATTGCCGTACGCACCGCCCGCAGCAAAGGTTCAGGCGCAAATGGTTTGCTCAAGAGCACGGCATCAAATGGTGGCTTCGATTCGGTGCCGAAAAATTCGCGGGAATAGCCGGAGATGAACAGAATCGGCTGTTTGGGCCGCATCTCACGTAGCCGCTCGGCCAGTTCCTTGCCGCCCATACGTGGCATGATCAGATCTGTCAGCACGAGATCAATCTGTACCTTACCAAGCAAAGTCACCAGTTTCAGCGCCTCTTCACCGTTACCTGCTTCAATAACAGTATAACCCTTGGCCTTGAGCAGTTTAACTATCAAATGCCGCACCGTAGGCTCATCCTCCGCAACCAAAATCGTTTCGGAGCCGCGCAGCCCTTCGTTGCTGGAAACCATCTCCGATTTGGCTTCCAGATTTTCGCTCGTTTCCGGCAAGTAAATGCTGAACGTGGTGCCCTTCCCCACTTCACTTTCCACAAAAACATTGCCCCCGGTCTGCCGCACAATGCCATACACCGTGGCCAAGCCCAAACCGGTGCCACTGCCAGTCGGCTTTGTGGTGAAAAAGGGTTCAAAGACGTGCGCTTTGACCTCTTCACTCATGCCCACCCCTGTATCCGTCACCTGCAAGAGCACATACCGGCCCGCTGGAAGATCCAGCCGTTGAACCTCCTCGCCTTGCAAGAGAATGCCAGCCGTCCTGATCGTCAAAGTGCCCCCTGCAGGCATCGCATCCACCGCATTGACGACCAGATTGATGATCATCTGTTCCAGTTGTGAAGGGTCCGCTTTGATACGCCCCACACCTTCACCCCGCACCAGTTGCAGATCCACATCTTCGCGGATCAACCGGGCCAGCATCTTGTTGAGATTTTCCAGCAACCCATTGGGCTCGATCACTTCCGGCCGGAAAACTTGTTGCCGGGCAAAAGCAAGCAACCGGCGCGTCACACCTTCCGCCCGGGTGGTCGCTTCCAATACTTGCTCCAGATCCTTATACGCCTGACTGTCAATGCCCACGCCGTCACGGGCCAACAAGGCGAAGCTTCGGATCGCCGTCAGCATGTTGTTGAAATCATGCGCCACACCACCGGCCAACCGCCCGATGCTCTCCATCTTCTGCGCCTGCAGGAACTGCGCTTCCAACTGCTTGTGCTGCGTGATGTCTTCCGCCACACCAGCGGAGCGAACGATCTGCCCGGCGTGATTACGAATGGGGAAACCGCGATCCCGAATCCAGCGGATGTCACCATCCATGCGGACAATCCGGAACTCGAGGTTATACTCCATCCCTTGCGAAAGCAGATTGATGGCCCGTCGCATCCGGGCGCGGTCTTCCGGATGAATGCTCTCCACCCAGACGGCTGGCTTGGCCAGCAGCTCATCGCACGAACGGCCCCAGACCCGCTCAAACGCCGGACTCACGTAAATATATTGCGAGCCATCCGGACTGGTCATCCAGAATACTTGCTGCACCACACTGGCAAGCTGTTGGAAACGGTTCTCCGATTCTTTCAGCGCATACTCCGTCAACCGGCGTTCATGCTGGTCCAAAACCAAGGAGACCACGTTCGCCAACGCCAGACTGAAAGTACGCTCGTCCGATTGCCATTGCCGCTTGGGGCCTACATGCTCATGGCAGAGCAACCCTTCGATGCGCCCGTTCAGATACACCGGGACATCCATCATCGAAGTGATCCCTCGCGGAATCAGGTAGTTCTCCTTCAACTCGGCTGCTTGTGGATCATTTTGTGCATCATCGATGGCTACCAAATTAGTATTCCCGATGGCATTGAAATAAGCCTCCAGCTCACCCACTTGCAACTCCCCGCCGTTCGTGTGCTGACCACTCGAAAGCTCGTAAAGCTCAAGGCATTGGATCAGGGTGCGATTCGTGGTGTAACGCCAGAAGCTTACCCGCTCAACGCCCAGAGTTAACGCGCTGATCTCACAGATCTGCCGGATGGCCGGCCCCAGCTCATCTCCTTTGATCGCATCACTACGAACCAGATCCGCCAAAGCCGACTGTTGCGCAAAAGAACATTCCGCATTTCGCCGCATCTCGGCCTCGATCCGCTGGCGTTCAGTGATATCACGCAGAACCTTGGAGTAGCCCTTGAACTCCCCATGATCATCGACGACGGGCGCGATCACGCTATGCGCCCAAAAACGGGAGCCATCCTTCCGCAAGCGCCAACCTTCGTGTTCCAGTTTGCCTTCTTGGCGAGCCTTCTCGAGCAGCGCTTTCAGATTCTCCGGGGTCCGCTCATATTCAAGATAGAACCGCGTTACGGGCTGGCCCAAAATCTCATTCTCATCGTAACCGGTGATACGTTCCGCCCCGACATTCCAGCTCACAACCCGACCGGCAGGATCCAAAAAGCAGATGGCATAATCTCTTACCCCATCGACCAGAAGACGGAACCTTTGCTCGCTCACCTGCAGTTCGTTATCCATCAGCCGTTTCTCGGTCATCAGGCGGTGCTCTTTACAGGCTCGCCGGATGGCGAAAGGCAACCGGGAAAGACTGTCCTTCAGAATGAAATCCGCTGCCCCTTGATGGATGCACTCAACCGCCAGTTCTTCCCCCATCGTACCCGTGACCAGGATCAAGGGGATATCACACGCCTCATGCTTGAGTATCTCGATGGCATCCAGCCCATTCCAATCTCCCAGGGAATAGTCGGACAGGATGACATCGAAATGCTGTTCCTTGATCAGCCGGACAAACTCCGCCCGCTGGTTGGTGGCGATATGGTCAAACTCCCAGCCTTCACGGGTAAGGCGCAACAGGAACAGCGCGATGTCATCCGGGTTATCATCGAGAATCAACAAACGCAGTTTGCTGGGAGGGGTTGTATGGCTAATGACCATGCAATAAGCGTTTGGTTGCTCAGTTTGGCGATCGGGCGTGTTTTGCTGTACCCAGATAGAGAAGCGTAGAGCAGGCCGGTGACTCAATGAAAATATGCCATTATATAAATGGAAGGCGCGCCAGCCGTCATTGGGAATAGGGGTGCCGGCTGGCGCGCTGTTGTGGGGTGGGAAAAATTACTGGAGCAGACGCATCACACTTTGCGGCAGCTGATTGGCTTGGGCCAGCATGGCTGTGCCGGATTGCACCAGGATGTTTTGTTTCGCGAACTGCGTTGATTCATCCGCCACATCCACGTCTTGGATGCGGGAGCTGGCCGCCGTCAGGTTTTCCTTGCTGATGACGAGCTGTTCAGCCGTGAAATTCAGACGAGCCTGATAAGAACCGATGGTCGCACGATCGTTGGAAAGCTGCGTGATCGCCGCTTTGATATTGGTCAACGCAGTGGCTGCACCCGTAGTCGTGCTGACCGAGGCACCCGTGGCCGCGCTGTAAACTGCGGCCCCAAGGTTGATGCCGCTCATCGCAAAGGAATTGCCTTCCGAGTCGATCGTCACGTTCAGGCTTGCCGCAGAAAAGAGCGAAACACCGTTGAAATCCTTGTTGGCGGCATCCGTTATATAGGAGGACAACTGAGTGAATTCAGCATTGTAAAGTGTGCGATCAGAGTCCGTCTTGGTGACGTCCTGTGACAGGATAGAAAGTTCGCCCATGCGGTCGAGCGCTTTGCCGATCTTCTTCAAGTAACCATCTTGGGTCTGCGTGAAGGAAACCGCGTTCCCCACATTGGAATTGGCCGCCGCCAGGCGCGAGACTTGGGCGTCCAAACGGGTGGCAACCGCCAGACCGGCAGCATCATCTGCGGGACTGGTGATCTTGGAACCGGAGCTCAACCGCGCCAGCGATTTGCTCAATTGCATCTGGCTGGACTGCAGGTTGTGGGCCGAGATTTGGGCCGAGGTATTTGTATTGATGACCATAGGATTTAAGGGATGGAGGGTTTAAAAAGGTAATGGGTTAAAATGAATTAAGAAACGATGGCTGGTTGGGGTGCGAGGGCCGCTTTCGCTGGCAGCTTTGGCACCGCCTGACGTCCATTGGTCAGCGCTTCACGATTATTGCGCTGGATCTCCTCATAGACTTCTTGGCGATGAACTGGAACGTCGGCCGGGGCTTCGATTCCGATCTTCACCACGTCGCCATCCAAGCGGACGATCTTGACCTTGATGCGCCCGTCGATGACCACGCATTCATTCACTTTACGCGAAAGTATCAACATAAGTAGTCCTCAATTATTCCCAAGCCGGCAACGGATGTTGGATGGAGTAATCGGCCGCGTTGGTGATGACCACCTGCTTGCCGCGCAAGGTGAACCGGTTCAGCACGATTGGTCCTTTGAGATTCACCGTGGCACGATTACGGCCGCGCAGGGTGACGATGTTGAAGAGCAGCGCGTCCGCAGGCTTCGTCAGCCCCAAGAATTGCGCATCTTCCTCGGCTATCTGCGGCGCGTACCCCGGCAAGACATCAAAGGGCGGCACCACGAGGAAAGCCAACGAAGGATCATTGAGGACCTGCAACCAGCGGAAGGGCTCTTCCCCCGGCTCGGTCAGCAACACATAATCCTTGGTCGTTTCGAAGCCCAAAAGTCCGAGCGGCAGGCGCACGACGTTTTCCTGCCGGACTTCGACTGGGGCAAGTGTTGGATATTCCACAGCAATCATAACTAATTACGGTGTTTAGCAGGGGGCGTGCCAGCGGTGAAAACCCGGTTCTCCCCCATTCTCTGTCCCTTCCAAGGCAAAAAGCTCCCTCGTTTTCAGCCTATACTATGGTAAACCCGGCAAAAACCTCCTCCTCAGCCTTAAATCCAACGAGGCAAGTTTTGCTTCGGCAGCTTTTCCGGGGGGTAAGGGCTGAACGGCAGGAATTCGCCAGCAGAGCGCAGAATATCATTAAACTTCGTTCCGGGATAAGCCGATAGAAGAGCTGACCGAGTCCGTGGTAAAAGCCGGTATCATATCAATATATGTTGCAGCGAACAGAAGATGCGAGCGACTTCGCATTCATCATCGACCTTATCTATGAGCGCGCAGGAATTCGGCTGCATGACGGCAAGCAACCTTTGATCCGTGCCCGCTTGGGCAAGCGCATGCGCGCCTTGGGTATCAGCGAGTTCAGTGATTACTGTGATCTCTTGCGCAGTCGGGAGGGCGAAGCGGAGCTGACTCATACCGTGGATGCGCTGACCACCAACTTCACCAGCTTTCTGCGGGAAGAACAACATTTCCGCTTTCTGGTTCAGGAGGCTTTGCCCGCTGTCCTCACCCCCGGACAAAAACAGTTCAAAGTCTGGAGTGCCGCAACAGCCACCGGAGAAGAGCCTTACAGCCTGGCCATTTATCTAGCCGAACACTTTCCACTCTCTGCCGGCTGGGATTGGCAAATCTTGGCCACGGATATTTCCACTAAAGCGCTCAAGCATGCCGAGGCCGGGGTCTATTCTGAAGATCGCTTAACCACACTTCCGCCTGAGTGGCTGCGCCGTTATTTTCAACGCGGCGAGGGACAGTGGGAAGGTTACTACCGCGTCAAACCAACACTTTCCTCCCGCATCCGCTTTCAACAACTGAACCTGCTTGGCAACTATCCGTTCAGCGGTCCCTTTCAAGTCATCTTCTGCCGGAACGTGATGATCTACTTTGATCGCCCCACGCAGGAGCAATTGGTCAACCATCTGCACACCATGCTGGCCCCAGGCGGCTGGCTCATGGTCGGACACTCGGAAAGCCTTACGGGTCTAACCAGTCCTTTCAAATGCTTGAAACCAAGCATCTATCGTCGCTAGTCGCTGAATTGCCATGGCCTCACCAAGTATAACCGGGTTTGAGCACAAGGTCGTTGTGGGGATTGCTGATTTTGCGGTTTCTAACAACCCGAACATCATCCTGAGCACCTATTCTTTAGGCTCGTGTATCGGCGTAGCCATTTACGATCCGGTGGTGAAAGTCGGCGGGCTCCTGCATGCCATGCTGCCTGATTCAACGATTGATAACGTCAAGGCCATGACCCAGCCGGCCATGTTCATCGATACCGGCATCCCGGCCCTGTTCCGCGCCGCCTACGATCTGAAGGCGGATAAATACCGGCTGCAAATCTACGTCGCCGGTGGAGCACAGATCATGGATAACAGCGGCTATTTTAACATCGGGAAACGCAACTACGAGGCACTGACCGGTTTGCTGGGCAAGCATGGCTTGAAGATCCAGTCAGAGCAGACCGGTGGCATGGTCAATCGGACCATGTATCTCAATTTGGGGTCAGGCGAAGTCAGCTTGAAAACGTCCGGTCAAACCAAGGAGGCATCACTATGGAAGAGTTAGATCAGTATATCCAGAAGGTGAAGCACCTGCCACCAGCTCCCAGGGTGCTGCCACAGTTGCTCGTACTTCTGGGCAAACCGGACAGCGACACAAGCAAGATCGTGGAATTGATCATGTATGATCAATCTCTCACCGCCAGCCTGTTGCAAGTCTGCAACAGCGCCTACTTCGCCTCAGCCATGCCGGTCTCCGATCTGGAAGAGGCGGTCAACCGTTTGGGCTTCCAGCAAGTCTTCCGCATCGTCGCCAGCATCAGCGGCAGCCGTTCGCTCGCCACCAAGCAAAAGGGATACGGAATGGATGAGGGCGAACTATGGCGTCATTCAGTCACCACCGCCGTGGCCGCCCAATTGATCGCCGAAGAAACTGGAGTTGAAGCAAATGTCGCGTTCACCGCCGGTCTTCTGCATGACATCGGCAAAATCATTCTCTCCAGTGGCTTGGAAAATATCTACGCCAAGCTCCTGGAAGAAGTAGATACGAACCAACTTTCTCTGCTCGAAACGGAAAAGAAACTGCTGGGGGTGCAACACGCTGAGATTGGTGGCCGTTTGCTGGCCCGTTGGAAATTCCCAGCCCACCTGGTCGCTGCGGTATGGTTCCATCACAATCCAAAAGGTGCCCAGCCTCATGAGAAACTGGCTTCCTGCGTGTATCTGGGAAATATGATCGCTTACTTCATCGGCAACGGTTTCGGACATCAGGCGTTTGCTTTGCGTGGACGAGCCGAAGCGCTCGATATCCTGAACTTGAAGAGCGATGACATGCCCCGCCTGATGATCAAGACATTCGAGCGTTTTGATGCCATCGAAGCACTCTTCAACATCAGCCCCGTCACGGCATGAGCATCCGTCGCATCCGCACTTTGATCGTTGATGACTCCGCCGTGGTCCGGCGCATCATCTCGGAAACCTTGGCGCATGACCCCGAGATCGAAGTGGTCGGCACCGCCATCGACCCATACGTCGCCCGTGACAAAATCCTGCTCTCAACCCCGATGTCATCACGTTGGATCTGGAAATGCCGCGGATGGATGGCCTCACCTTCCTGAAGCTCATCATGCGGCATCGGCCCATGCCCGTCATCGTGATGAGTTCGCTGACGGTCGATGGTTCCGCCATCGCTCTCGAAGCATTGCAAGCGGGTGCGGTTGATGTGCTCGATAAACCGAGCGGCTCATTCTCCGCCTGGTCTGATGGCCGGCTGGCGCAAAAAATCAAAGCCGCCGCTCACGCCAAAGTGAGCAACATCGCAAACCACGAGTCCACCGAGGCTATCCATGCCCAGCGTGGTGCCCGCCGGGCGGTCATTCATCCGGCGGCCTCGCGCAAACTCATCGTTCTAGGGGCTTCAACCGGGGGTACGGAAGCTCTCAAAAAAGTGCTCACCAATCTGCCGGGAGATTTGCCGCCTATCTGTATCGTCCAGCATATTCCAGCCAAGTTCTCGCTTGCCTTTGCCAACCGCCTGAACGAGCTGTGCGCCTTTGACGTCAAGGAATCCGCCGGCGGCGAGCACTTGCAACATGGGCAGGCAGTGGTAGCACCGGGCGGTTACCATCTGATAGTGAAATGGACTGGCACCAATTACGTCACCTCTTTGAGTGAAGCCCCGCCGATCCATCACCAGCGGCCGGCAGTGGATGTACTTTTTGACTCCGCCGCCAAAGCTGGCGCCGGCCCGCACTGCCTGGCCGCCCTGCTCACCGGGATGGGCTCGGATGGAGCCTCAGGCATGCTGACCCTGAAGCAAAACGGGGCCTACACCATCGCCCAAAACGAAGCGACTTGTGTGGTGTTCGGGATGCCCAAAGAAGCTATCCGCATGGGCGCGGCCAAAACCATCCTCGGCATCAACGAGATCGCCCCGCACATCACCCGCTATTTCAGCCCGCAGCGGGAAATCGCCTCGGTAGAAACCGCTTAGCCTGGTTCGTGCGGTTCGTTTAAACCGGAAAAGACAGATTCTAGCGGAGATAATCCATCAAGGACATCTTGAGGATAGAAGCACCGCTTTGGAGCGCCGCTTGATAGGCACTCTGCGTTTCATTCAAGCGCACCAAAGTCGTCGCCAAATCGGCATCCACTTCACTCGAAACACTGGTCTGCAAGGCAAGCGACTGATCGGACATCTGGGATTTGCTGGCTTCCAAACGGGATTGCTGCGCGCCGTTCAGGCCGTAGTGATAGATGATATTGTCCTCATCTTTTGCCAAGTTGCTCTGATCGGCAGTGATGCTCGCCGTATCACCGGCATTTAGATGATCGCGCAAAGCGATGAGATGCGCAAACAGATCGGCTCCGCTGCGGGCATCCGCCAGCAAGCCGCGCGGACCGCTGCCACTCGTATTGGCCCCCGGCGGCAGGACCGACAATGTTTGCCAGGCGCGATCTCACTCGCGCTGTTCGCTTCATTCCCTTGATAAGCCACCCCGGTCACCAGGCCATCCGCATCTTGCGTCATGTTGAAAGGCGACTGGTCATTCTTGGTGCCACCAAAGATGAAATCACCACGGTTCTTGCTGTTGGCGCTCTGCACCGCCTGCTGGATCAACTGGTTCACCTCCGTCGCGTAATTCTTCAGTTCTTCCGGAGATTTCAATCCATCTGCCAAGGTCGCTATCTCCGCGGCTCTATCCGTAATTTTCTGGATAGATTTTAGCGAAGTGTAAACCGCACCCGCCTGCTCTGATTGCCGGTCAATATTGCGTTGATACTGTTGGACGCCTTGTGACTCCGCCTGGAGATCAAGCACGCGCCGCATGGCGATGGGGTCATCTGAGGCCGTCTGCACCCGCTGGCCGGTCGCCGCTTGCGTCTGCAATTTAGCCTGCCGCGTGGCAAGATTGCCGAGCTGGCCCACCAAAGTGTTCGGGAAAGTGTTAGTCGTGACGCGCATAGCTTTTAACGTTTCATGTTCATCACCGTATCCAGCATCTCATCGATGGTAGATACGAGTTTGGCCGAAGCGGTATAGGCCTTCTGATACTTCATCATGTCCGTCATCTCTTCATCCAGTGAAACACCGCTTACGGAACTCCGCTGTTGATTGACCATGTTCAGCACCACCGCCTGGTCGGACTGCTGCGAAGTGATGCTCGAGACCGCCTGACCGAGCGCAGCAACCGTCCGGCTGAAATGCTGGGCAAAAGTTTGCTGTCCCAGGGCACTGCGCGGTGTATCCGCGAGTTGCGCCAAAGCGAGAATAGTTTGATTGTCCCCTTTGCTTCCCATGGCACCGGATGCCTGAACCAGCGCCGGATCATCAATCAACGCGGCATTAACCGCGATGTTGCCCGCCGAGTTTCCGGTAAAGAAATCGGCATTAGTGCTGCCGGTCAGGCTGTAACCGTTCCGGTGAACCGTGTTCACGGCCGTGATCAAATCACTGGCTGAGGCATTTAACGAAGCCCGCAACTGGGCGATCGCCCCATCACGTATATCGATCGTACCGGCCAGTGAACCGCTCGTAAGCGTAAGGTTTTGCCCGCCCGTGGCGGTGCGGATCATGAGTTGTCCGCCACCCGCATCATACGTCGCCAAGGTGTCTTGGATGTTTGTACCGCTGACCAAAGTCTGCCCGCCCACGCTTAAATCCAATCCGGCCGCCGTTTCCGTCGCGGTCACGGGCACATATTTCGCCAGTTCCTCGAGCTTTTGCTGACGAAGATCACGCAAATCGTTTGCGGCTGAACCACCAGCCACCTCCGCCTTGTTGATCTGATCATTCAGGCGGGCGATATCACCCATCAATGAGTTAGCCGTGGAAACATCTGTGTTCAGCGATTCGTTCAAGGAAGAGTTCAGATCGGTCAACCGGCTGGAAGCACTGTTGAACCGGCTGGCCAAATCCGCCGCGTTCATCAGCAAAACCTGCCGTTCAGACAATGAGGTGGGCTGGGTGGACAGTGATTGGAACGAGGCGAACAAAGTCCCGATGGAACTGCTGATGCCATGCTCCACTCCGACACTGGTGGCGGAGCTGGTGGAAGAACTGTCAGAAGCTTGCCGATCCAGCTTTTCACCGAGATACGTCTCGGCGAACTGCAACCCTTTCAATTGCGCATCCAACGAGCCTTGCACACTGGACTCCGTCACCGCTTGCCGGTCCAGCAGCGTATCGCGCAATTGATTGATGGCTACCCCGTTGGCTCCTGTCCCCTGCCAGCCGCCGTTCGTCGGCAAAGCGATGGCCGAAGCGACCTGCAGCCGCTGGCGGGTATAAGCCGGGTTGTTGACGTTAGCCAGGTTATGCCCGGCTACTTCAACCCCTTGCTGCTGCGTTTGCAGCGAGCGGGCACCCATGCTAAGTGAGCCAAATAGACCTAACATAAAAACATGTTAACCGACGGCTTCGTAAAGACTCGGCGCACTGATGTTGCGCTTGAAAGCGGAACCTTGCTGCGTATAGGCCGAACCGCCACCCCCGGGCATCAATGAGCCCAGCAAGTCCTGCATCAATTCCAGCGAGCGCGACAGCAGCAGATGGTTCTGCCGGGCGCGCTGCTGCACCCGAAAGAGCAGGTCATTATTTTCCTGCACGAGAGCGTTCACGAGCGGGCGATACACCTCCGGCAGGTGGGAGATGATCTCGTGCAGGGTAGCTTGCGGGGGCAACCCTAATTCTTGCGCGGTCTCCTGCTGGGTGCGCTCACGCACATCCCGGTATTGGGAAAGCACCACGGTCTGGTTTTGCACACTATCGACTGTGCGCAGGACGTTATCCGCCATCCGTTGCAAGACGGATTCCTGCTGTTCATCCAGCCGGGCAAGCATCTCGCCGTACTGTTGCAGTTCCTCGCGGAGTGCGGTTATGAGTTTTTTAACGGTTTCCATGTGAATCTAAAGTCGGGGAATTGGGAGCGCTGACAGATTTGCTTTCATGCGTCAATTGCGGGGCCAAAGACCGGCTCAAACCGAACGTGCCGCTCTTGCTGATCTGCTCGGCCAAGGAGTTCGTGACCATATCCTGATAGACCGACCCCACGGTGGAGCTGGATTCCGGTGTCTTGGCCAGCATCGGCTTCTGCGCATAAGAAAGGATCTGACGCAGCAACACGGCTTCAAACTGCCGGCTGACCTCTCCAACCTTTTGGGCCTCGGAGACCTGCGAGTTGCCAGCCAGTTTTTCCAGCGGTATCTGGCTGGCGTTCAACTGGCGTTGGAGTGGTGAGATTTCCATATCAGCGCAGGATGAGTTCCGCTTGCAAAGCTCCGGCCTGTTTCATCGATTGAAAAATGGCCATCATATCGCGCGGGGTCACCCCGATGGCGTTCAAGCCGGTCGCCACTTTTTCGATGGTGGGCATATCCTCCAGTACCAGCATCCGGCCCTTGGATTCATTGATGGCCGTATCCGTGCGTTGGGTGACCGCTGTTTGCCCGGTCTGGCTTAGCGGACTGGGCTGCGAGACGTCTTGGGACGAAGCAATCGTGATGGTCAGCTCGCCGTGAGAAACGGCGCAGGCCGATATTTTGATTTTAGCGGTCGCCACAATCGTACCGGTGCGCTCATTGATGATGATGCGGGCGGGGATATCGGGAACCACTTCGATCGATTCGAGGCGCGCGATGAAGTCCACCGGTTTGTCACTGTGGCCAGCCGGGACTTTCACCCGGATCGAGCTCGTATCTAAGGCGAAAGCGCTTTCCGGAAACACCTTGTTGATGGCTTCAGCAGTCCGGGCAGCCGAAGTGAAATCAGGCTCGCGCAAGAGCAACTCCACATGATCATCGCGCACCAGTTGCGTAGGAATCTCGCGTTCAACCAAGGCACCGCTGGTGATCTGGGCTACCGTCGGGTGGTTTTTCTGCACGGTTGCACCGCCCGGCCCACCTGCCCCGCCGATAAATCCGCCCACCGCCACGGCGCCTTGTGCCACGGCATAAACTTTGCCATCCGCACCCAGCATGGGAGCTTGCAGCAAGACACCACCTTGCAAGCTCTTGGCATCACCCAACGCCGAAACGGTGACGTCCAATCGCGTGCCGTTCTTAACAAAGGCCGGAATATCCGCCGTGATCATGACCGCTGCCACATTCTTGGCCGAGAGCGTCGTCGCCGGTACTGTGATACCGAAACGCTGTAACATGTTCGCGATGCTTTGCACCGTGTAAACCGGGTCCTTGTCACCATCGCCGGCCAAACCAACGACCAGCCCGTAGCCGACCAATTGGTTATCCCGCGCGCCAGCGAGCATGGCGATGTCCTTGATCCGCGAAGCGGCTGGCAGCGAAGGCGAGCCAACTAGCAGCGCCCCACTCATGAGCGTTGCCGTCAGAACACGTTTTAAAGAATTAATGCGCATGTGATGGCTTTCAGATCAAACGGATCAAAATGGTGAAACCTTGTCCCAGACGCGATGGAACCAGCCCTTTTTCTGGCTGTCAGACAGTGTGCCTTTAGAGATGAAACGGATGGTAGCATCGGAAACCTGGTAGCTATAGACCGAGTTGTTTGCCGCCACATCCTCGGCGCGAACGACTCCACGCAGGACGGCTTCCTGGGCTTCACCCGAGAAGGAAGTTTGCCGCGTGCCTTCCAGCATCAAATTTCCGTTCGGCAAGACATCGATCACCCGCACGGAGATACGGTCCGTGATCTTTTCTGAATTGCTGATTTTGCCCCCGCCACTGAAATCAGAAGCACCGGAGAAGCTCATCGCCGGGTATTTGCCGCCCTTGGTCAGCAAACCGCTGTTCGCCGGGCCATACAGAAAGGAAGCGATGCTGGCATCGACCGAAGATTTCTTCGCCGTCTCAGTCGATTTTTCCTTGCTGCTCGTATTGCTCTCTTGGATCAGGATGGTGACGATGTCACCTACGGCGCGGGCTTTCTTGTCCGCGACCATGGCTTTGCTCGTCTCCTCCTTCCAGAGCGATTGCGCCGAAACATCCAGCGTGTTTACGGCCAGCACCAAAGCCGCCAAAATCAGCGCCTTAAAATTATAACCAGACGATAACGGTTTGTTCATTTTGCACCTTTCCACGAAATTCACGTTTGGACTTCAAGTTGCGGACCCGCACGGTTTGGCCCGGCAGGCCATCTTCCAGAGCTTCCACCTTCACCGAGATTTGCAGGGAACCATCCACGACCAACGCATCCACCACTTTTCCGCGGGAGATGACCGGACGGAACCGGAAGGAGCGCGAGGTCAACGGCATGCCTGCTGTGATGCTTTCCCCGATCTCCATCAATTCAAGTGCGCCTGGCACGTTGACCAAGGGATCGCGCAAGACGAGGACGTCACGGCGTTCAGTGCTGAAATCGAATTGGCTCGCAGGCAGGCCGCGCGTGGCGGATTGGCGGGAAACGAGAACATCACGCCAAAGCTTCGCCTGCACCGCTGCCTGCCAGATGCCGATCACTTCGCGATCGGCCCGGAGCTCAAAGCGAACAATAAAATTCGGCGAAATGCCGCTCGTGGGGATATCCAGCACGCGCATCGTCAATTGTTCGTCAGGGACGGGAATATCCGACCAAGGGCGGGTTAAACGCAGTTCCAGTTCACCACGGTCACGCGCCTGCTCACGCTGTAATGTCGCCGTCAGGAGATCCAACAATTCAGTCTCAGCGAACATCTTCGTACGGCGGGCCACACTCACCTTTTCAGCCCCCGCCCAGGTGATCGGGGCTTCATTTCCCAAAGCGGACCGGATGGCTGTTTCGATCTGTGAACGGGTCAAGACCAGCGCTTTGCCATAGGCCGGAGCCGGAAAAAGACTCACATGTGGAACGGTCGTCAGCGGCAGATTGGGCACGAGGTCGTTCAAGAACACCCCCTTGCTATCTACCTGAATTTGCGCAGCCAATTCCCAGGAGGCTGGCTTGACCGTCTCGGAACGGGCCGCCCCCCCTGTGAGGCAGAGCAGTAAGCTCAGTAGAATTATACGGAAGGAGTTCATGTGCTTAAAAGAAATTAACGGCGCAACGAATTGCTGATCTGCATCATCTCATCAGCGGCTTGCACCGCCTTGGAATTTACTTCGTAGGCGCGCTGAGCCACAATCATGTTCACCATTTCCTCGACCACCTTGACGTTCGACATTTCCAGATAGCCTTGTTGCAGCTCGCCATAACCATTCTCACCGGGGTTGCCAATCTCCGCCTGCCCTGAAGCCGAAGTCTCGCGGTAAAGATTACGGCCGACGCTTTCAAGTCCGGCCGGATTGGCGAAACGCACAATCTGCACTTTGAATGTCTGCGAACCCGCCGAACCCGTCGTGGTGACATCGCCCGTGGGAGAAATGCTGATCGAGGTCGTACCGGCGGCAATAGGTTGGAAGCCACCCTGCACGGGCAAACCATCGCTCGTGGTAATGCGCCCATCAGAAGCTGTCTTCAGCGCACCATCACGAGTGTAAGCCTTGGTGCCATCGGGCATCTGCACTTCGAAGAACCCATCGCCCTGGATGGCCACATCCAAACGTTCGCCAGTTTGGGTCAGTTCACCGGTCGTAAAAATCTTGGAGGTAGCGACCAGACGCGAACCATGACCGATCTGAACCCCCGTCGGCAATTGGTTGCCACCACCCTGATCGGCCCCCGCCGAACGGGAGGTTTGATACAGCAGATCCTGAAACTCTGTCTTGTTCTTCTTGAAGCCCGTCGTATTGACGTTCGCCAAGTTGTTCGCGATGACGTCGAGATTCGTTTGCTGGGACTGCATGCCCGCCGCCGAAGAGTAAAGAGCGCGTAACATAAATAACTATCAATTGGGGTTGGCGATTTCCTGGATGGCTTTGCCCATACGATCATCTTGCGCCTGGATCACCCGCTGGCTGGCTTCAAAAGCACGCATGGCACTGATGAGGCTGGCCATCTCGAGCACTGAGGTGGTGTTGGAGTTTTCCAGATAAGCCTGGCGAACTTGGGGAGTTGTGGCCGGTTGACCTGCCAGAGCCGGGTCATTGGCCAGATAGCAACCGGAGCCGGCATCCGTCAAAAGCTGCGGATTGTTAAATTCTGTGACCTTGAGCTTGCCCTTCATCTCACTGCCTTGCCGCACTTCCCCATCAGCCGAAATCGTCAAGGGGGCAGCACTGTTGCGATCCAATTGGATCGGGCCCGAATCACCCATGACTTGATATCCCTGCTTGGTCACCATTTCACCCAGCGAATTCACATGAAACTCACCATCACGAGTATACCCTTCGGCGCCATTCGGCAGGCGGACGGAAAAGAAACCTTTGCCTTCCAGTGCGACATCGGTCGGCACAGATGTTGGCCGCAGCTCGCCCTGGCGGAAACTGGTGACCGTTTTGGCCTGGGGCAGTGAGTAGTTAGCCGCACCCGCAGCTTGACCGGCTTCGATAGCGCTGAAAGAAACTTCCTGGCGCTTATAGCCTGGCACAGTAGTGGCCGCGAGATTGCCCGAGATGACATCCTGCCAACGGGCATTGGCGGTCATCGCAGCGGCAGCTTGAAAGAGACTGACATTCACAGAAGCCTACTGAGCAATGCCCGTGCCAGCAGCTTAAAGCCCTGTATTTACTGGTTTTTCCGGATAAAAAATCCGAAAAGAGGAAAATCATGCCATCTTTTCTAAAAGTAGAACCTGCAGAAATTGCCGGGTGAAAGTAAAGCCGAGGAGATACAAGAACCGACGAAGAAAGAAGCCCGAGAAAACACTCCCAACAATCAATAGACGCAATCCAGCAGAATGATCTGGCCGCAAGAGCACTCTATCTTGATACCCGTCACCTTCTCCCCTTCTTTTTGCAAAGTGACTTTGGGAGCAGCGTGACTTTGGCAATTCTGACCTTCACCTGGAGTTGCGGGGGCTGCAGGAGTTGGGTTGGCACGCGGTAGCCCAGCCGGGGCTGCTGGAGCGGTCCGGAGTTTCAATCGGCTGAATTCCACCGCTGGCTCGTTACCATTGGGGCCTTTGGCGAAGAGAGGTACGAATGAATCACTCATGAGCTAGGCAGTCGATTTCCCGCACGGATCTTTAACAAGACAGTTACCCTGCGATTGGAGGGGTCTTCGGGTTTGCGGTCTGGGGCCGGCTGGGTGTCTGCATAGCCCGCCACCTTCTTGATCTGTTCCGCGGCCACCCCGTGGCGCAACAATTCACGCCGGGCGGCATTAGCCCGATCAGCTGTCATCTCCCAATCCGAATAGTTTTCGCTTTTCTGTGGCCGGCCACGCTCGGTATGCCCTTCCAGTTCCACCGAAAAATCGCTGGGATAACGCGACACTTGCCAGGCCAACGTGGAAAAAACCCATTTGCCATAGTCCGTGAATTCAGCGGAATCCGGCTTGAAGATGGCTTTTTGATTCTTATCGAAAACGCTGATCTTCATGCCGTCGGAAACGATATCGAGCTTGATGGGGTTATCTTCCGGCTCCTCGGCATTGCTCTGCAAGGTCGTCACCAAATCTTGCGCGAGCTTGCGCAACATATTCAGTTCCGTGACCGAGGCGGAATCGAAATTACCCTGGGTAGATTTGACCGCTTGCGAGTCCTTGCTCGCGATGATGCCGGTGGAATCTTTAGTCAACGAATTGAATGGATTGCGGAAGGAACGTTCCACCGCTTCCTTGATCTTCTCGTCTTGCGAGGTCAGCCAGAGCACGAGGAAAAGCGCCATCATCGCGGTGACAAAGTCAGCATAAGCCACCTTCCACGCACCACCATGATGAGCATGTTTCTTCTTGCTCATTTACCACCGCCCACATTCTTCAACATGGCTTCCAGCTCTTCAGATGAAGGCTTAACGGCGCTGTTCAAGCCGCGCCGCGCCACTTCCACCGCCATGATCGGCGCCATACCACCGGCAAAACCTGAGACGGATGTGGCGATGCAACGGAAATAAGCCATTTCCGCCTGCCCAACGAAGGTCATGTTCACCGCGATCGGGTTCAGGAAACCGTAGGAAATCAAAATACCCAAGAAGGTGCCGACCAAAGCCGCAGCCACGTGATGGCCGATCTCTTCAATCGGACCGGAGATCGAACCCATCGTGATCACAATACCCAGCACGGCGGCCACGATCCCGAACCCAGGCATGGCATCCGCCGTCTTCGTCAACACGTCGATAGGTTGATGGTGTTCTTCCTCCATGCCGTCCAGTTCAACATCCATCAACATTTTGAGCTGGTCCGGCTTCACCTTGCCGTCGATCAGCGGGCGCAAACCATTGCACAACATCTCCAAAGCATGATGGTTGTTCTGAAACTTGGGGTATTTGCTGAAGATGCTGCTGGAGTGCGGATTCATGACATGCTCTTCCAAGGCGATCATCCCGTTACGACGGCCCAGCATGAACAGTTCGTAGAGCGCTTTGAACAGCTCCTCGTAAGCTGCTTTGGTATAAGGTGACCCTTTCAGCGTGCCGATGATCTGCTTCATCATGTCGATCAAGATCTTCTTGGGAGACATGATGATCAAAGCCCCGGCGGCCGATCCACAAATGACGATGACCTCCGAGACTTGGATCAGCACCGCGATATGCCCGCCCGCGAACACAAAGCCGCCCAAGACTGATGCAGTGACTATAATGGCACCGATGATGACAATCATGAAATACCCTCAGTAAACTCAGACCCCCGTGGCTTCACGCCGATGCAAATATGCTTTGATCGCCAGAATCGCTTGCGAATGGATCTGGCAGATGCGCGATTCCGTGACCCCGAAAACCTCAGCGATCTCCCGCAGCCGCATATCTTCAAAATAATAAAGTGCCAGTACTTTGCGCTGCATCTCGGGAAGCTGCTCCAAACGTTCGGCGATGATACGCGCCAGCTCGTGCCGCGCGGCTTGCTCTTGCGGATCCGGTTGCGAACTGTCCGCCACGCTCTCGTAGTTGGAACCTTCACCGCTGTCGTCTCCGTTGGGAGCGGCATCCAGGCAAACGAACGTGGCCGGACGTATCTCTTCCATCAGCTCTTCGTATTCGCTTCCCGTGAGGCTCAGCGCCGTGGCCATCTCACCGTCTTCCGGCACACGCCCCAAGGTTTGCTGCAGACGCTCCATCACCACCCGGACCTTGCGGGCCTTGTCATGGACAGAACGCGGCACCCAGTCCAGACGGCGCAGTTCATCATAGATGGCACCACGGATGCGGACACGCGCGTAGCTCTCAAATGAACTGCCGCCCTTGGGATCAAACTGACGGACGGCATTCAACAAGCCGACCATGCCCACGCTGTGCAACTCTTCGGCATCAACGTGCGAAGGCAAACCCATGGCGATACGGCCCACCACGGTCTTGACCAACGGCAAGTATTGTTCGACCAGTTCGGCTTCGGCATCGCTGCCAGGCGAAGTCGGTTGATAGCGACGGGCTGCGAGACTCGACGCCGCAGCCTTCTGAGGCGCGGCGGTTTCGGAGGGATCAGCGCAGGTAATCATAAATCATCAATGGCGAGTAGTTGTGGTCGTGGCTTTCGTGGCGGCAGCCACACGCTTGGCAGCAGCTTGCTGGCGTTCATACGCTGCTTGGACCACGCAGCGATGCTGTTGCTTCCCCCACCAACGCAACAGCAGACCGCCCCCCAACGCCGAGACACTCGCCTGTAAGAGGAGTGACGGTGGAGTGCGGCCAGGTGCTTGTGAGCCAACGATCAGCCCTAACAAGAACCCGATAAACCCGCCAAGTATCATGAGCTTCTTCATGTTAACTATCTGCCGAGAGATTACTTAGCAGGAGCTTTGCCAACTCCTTGAACCCCTTGTTTGGCAGGGTTTTTACGTAGTTTCCCGGAGGAATTGGCGGCGCAGGATCAAATCCGCCTCAGCCAGCCGGAATTCACCCGGTAGATTTTGCCCCGCACTCAAACGGGAGATGGTAAAATTTGTGCCTAACCAGACGTTCCACAGCTTGCCCCAGCGAGTTTCCTCATCGAGATGGGTGAAAACGATATCGGCCACTGGCAACGAACTGAAGGCCCGCGCCTGAGCCAGCAAAACATGGGCATCATAGGCCGCGTTCAAAACCAGATGCACTTGGGCACCGGGCCAAAACGCCAAGTGTGAGGCCAGCTCCTTCAACGATTCTTCATTGCGCCAATCGACGCCTGGCAGATCTACGAAGACCAGTTCCACCGGATTGGGCGCTTCCAAGGAATCACGGAAACGCTCGACCGGAACTCCCAACACTTCCGCGAAAACACTCAATGATTCCGCAGTATTTGCCGTCAAACCATCGATCCGGTACACCCGGGCCAGGCGATTCTCCAGCAGAACTGTTTGGGCCAGCCATTTGGAAAGCGCCGTCGTTTTTCCACAGCCAGCCGGGCCGATGAATACATGTGTTTTCGAAGGCTGGGGAGATGGGCGGGATTTCCAAAGATTACGCAACCAATCCTGAACCTCTTTCAATTGAGCTGCTGGATTGCCTTCAGCGAGGTTGATGCTATCTGCGAGCTGGCGGGCGAAACGTGGTAACAAACCGGTCTGTTCTAACGCCACAGCCAAATCCCAGCCGCGCGCAACTTTGGCGGGCTCAATCGCCTCTAGTTGCGGGGTCTGCAGAATGACCGAAGGAACAGGTGACGGCACCGCTAAACGCTGCCGAATCTCGGCCAATTCTTCTTTTAAGACCTGAAGCGGATCCAAGGCCGGGGAAACGGCAGGAATTTCCGGCTTGGCCGGCAGACAGGCAACAACTTCTATACGCTTCGGTTGCCACAGACGGGACAATCCAGTGCCACTCACCTGCTTCACATTGACTACGAGCGCGTCAGGCCCCAGCTCGGCACGGATTTTCTGCACCGCTTCCGCTGCGGAACTGGCCGTGAACGAGTAGAGTTGTTTGTCTGGTGTAACAGTCACGTTTTCAAGTGCTTGCCAGAAAGCCCGCTACTCAGTTCAGGGTCCGCCTCAACGGCGATCAACCATGAATTCTTCGTGGTCTTTCCGGTCATTGACCGGGCGTAGCACAACATGCCCATTTGAGCCGTTCGTCTTTTCCGTCGTGATCCGGTTCAGTTTTTGCCCCACGCCGTTTAGCTCTTTCGGCCAGCCAACAGTCTGCATAGCAGGTTTGGTTCCATGCCCCAGCGAAGTGTAATCCGCAAAGGCCACAAGATCAGCCACGGCGCTCTGTAGCGCTTGTGCTTGATCGCGAAGCCGGGCGGAAGCGCTGGCACTCAAATCGGCATCCTGTGCCGTGGTCTGGGAGATACGATCGATATCGGTCATCGCAGAATTCACCTGCGCGATACCGCGAGATTGTTCGCCACTGGCCGTCGCGATTTGCTCCACCAGCTCATCCACCCGACGGGCTTTAGAAACGATGCCTTCCAAACCAGTCACCACCCGACGGGTGATTTCAACTCCACGGGAACTGCGCTGGAGTGACTCCTTGATACTGACAGCGGTCTCCCGAGCGGCCGCACTAGCCCGATGCGCCAGATTGCGTACTTCATCAGCAACCACAGCGAAGCCTAATCCCGCCTCACCCGCCCGGGCAGCTTCCACTGCTGCATTCAAAGCAAGCAAATTGGTCTGAAAGGCAACTTCCTCGATGCTTTTGAGGATTTTCGCGATATTATCGCTGGAGGCTTTGATCTCATCCATGGCGCGGGAAAGCTCGCCCATGTCCTTCTCACCTTCGCTCGCCGCTTTGAAGGCCTCACGGGCCAAAGTCTTGGCCGAACTGGCATTCTCGGAGTTACTCTGAACCATGCTCCTGATCTCTTCCACGGAAGCGCTGGTTTCTTCGACTGAAGCCGCTTGTTTAGAACCGGCTTCAGATAGTTTCACACTCGTTTCTGACATCTCCAATGCAGCGTCTGCCACATCATCCGAACCGGCTGACAGACGCCCGACGATCTCCGAGATATGAGAGCTAGCCTTGATGGCGACAAAGGAAACCAGGCCGACAACAATCAGCGTAATCAACACACTGGCTACACCAAAGCCCACCGCATTTCGCTGGATCAGCGCAAACCCGGTGACAGCATCCTGAACTGGCTCGTGGAGGCGGTATAACAGGTGTTCTTCAACTGCACTGTGGCTTCATTCAATCTGGCAATCAAGGGAGGCAGCTCTTGATCCAAGACTTTCATGGCTCCTTGAAAATCAGCATCGACCAGGGAACGCAATCTGGCCTGTGCCACCACCACATCATTAAAGGCCTTTTCCACACCCGTTATCTGGCGTCCGGCTTCACCGTCAGGAAACAGCTTTTTCAATTCGCCGATCAAGTGTGCCGTCTGTACCCGAATATCTTCGGCCCGCTTGGCACGCGCCGCTTTCTCGCCTTCCTGAACAAAAATCCATTCGTAGGAGACGAGACGATAGAGAGCCAGGTTTTCCTGCAAAGCAGCCGTATCACGCAAACTGGGCAACCCCTCACTAACCACGGACTCGACTTCGCGCTTGCCTTGGGAACAAACGCGCCAGAGCACGACCCCTTGGATGACCACGAAAACGAGCAGCAACAGGGCTGCCAGCCGGATATTGCGGAAACTCTTACGTAAAGACATGGAGACGTTTTTATCCATAGCCAGTCGGTGTTTTGGCGGGATAGTGACCACCCGTTGCTACTTCAATTCGATTTTCTTCAGGCCCTTCAGATCGGCATCGGCCGGAACCAACGCAATAGCCCCCTTGGTGGCAGATACCACTGCAACCGTGCTGGCCGCATCATCCGCCTTCTTTGGCGGCTGGCCGCGACCTGAGAATGCCAGCCGTTGCCAATGCGTTTTGAAAGCGCTGGCATTCATGCCGCTAACTTCTTGCAAAGCAGCATCGGTCTTCTCGTTATAAGCGATGACCACGGCGGCACCACCGTCCCAATACATCGTTTTTCCAGTGAAGATATCTTTGATCTGGGCAGCGGTCAGGGAAGTAGCCGGCACACTTTCATTGGCGACGAGCACCACGCCGTCCAAGGCCAGAGCCCGGTTGATACCGCAAAGAAAAGCGGTGACAGCAAGCAGGGAAGTGATGATTTTGCGTTTCATAGTTTTGTTCGTGTAAGCGAAGTCTGGCGCTTTAAAAACTAAACGTTGTCTTGGCTGCGAGCATGTACCAGGCACGTTCATCAC
Organism: Limisphaerales bacterium; assembly: GCA_965283725.1. GTDB lineage: Bacteria > Verrucomicrobiota > Verrucomicrobiia > Limisphaerales > JAEYXS01 > JAEYXS01. Next base: position 35,489 of record CBDIPT010000015.1, on the reverse strand, counting down.
GGACAGGATTGAGCGAGTTGTTATTAAGCAACGCCGTGCCTTGGATCCGGTGCAACTCCAGCTTCAAGATCCACCAATCTTTCGGATCGAAACGGAAGGACAGAGCGACATCTTTTTGATAGGCGTCTGAAGAGACTGCCGCGCCGGTGCCGTTGCGGTTGTCAACATTGCCGTAATATTCGGTGTAATACGCACCTGCCTCGAACCATTTGTTGAAGCGATAGGCTGCACTGACATACCAAGAATCGGGATGACCGTGCGAGCGGCTGAGCAATGTACTGCCAGCATAGGTGCGGTTGAACGTGCTGTAAGTGTAGTACTCGGCCTGAACGTCCACGATTTCCACAAATACTCCAAAGAATACTGTTGATAAGGGATGTTATTCTCCGAGCGCATAGCCCCGGCACCAAAGGGCGGCGCCACGGTGAAATTATAAGTGAAGTCGAAGAGATAACCCAAAGAGACGCCAGCGCGCAAACCATCCAGCGGGGTGTTCCACCAGAGCTGGGTGCCGACGACGGCATTGCGTTCGATGGAGTCAAAGGAACCAATGGGAGCCGGCGGCAAACCGTTCTTGATCAGTTTAACCACGCCACCATCATCAGAAAGCTCCATGAAACCACCGTAAAACTCATAAGCGAGGCTGCCCGCTTTGCTCAACGGCACATTACCGAAAATCACACCACCATCGATAGAAGTTGAGAAATCACGCCAGCGCGAATCATACATGCCCTGCGGCAGCAAAATGGAAGTGCGGGCAAGGTCCACATCCTGAATGTGATTGTAGATACCACCTGGACGACGCACACGCCCACCACGGATACCGACGTAATCATTGAAAACATACTCGATGGAAGCGTAGTCGAGGAAGGGGTTGTAGTTGCCTACGTTCCCCACATCGAACATAAATGCCTGCACGGAAATACGAGTGCGGTTAAAGGGCGAAATGGAAGCGTTCAGGCCGACTTCATTGAATTCAAAGGAACCGTCCGTGCTCTTGCCGAGATAATTATAGTCGGAAGAGTAAAGTAATCCTTGGCTGGCAAACCCGTGAAAAGAGAGGTTCTTCTCCCCCAACTTCACATCCCAAGCATAAGTGGAGGAAGCGGCCAAAAGGCTAACGGCAGTCAGTGTGGTAGCGTAGATGTGTCTCATGATAGTTTTTCTGTTTTCCGGAACTTCCTTCTCAGACAAAGCTCCGCCCGATGCGGGTTGTTTTGAGACCGTCCCAGTCTTTCACATGGATAACTAATCGACGCTATGGCAAGTAACTTTAGTAAAAGTTACGTCATTTGTTGCTTACTCGACGCCATTCACCGTGCCAGCACTTTGAACTTCCAGTCGCGGAGGGACTTCCGCATAGGAGAGCACACTCAAATCCGTGAAGGTGCCTTCGAAGAAACGGCGGAAAGCGAGCCGGATGCCAGGCGAGCACAGAACCACAGGCGGATGACCGCCCGCCAGCATCTGCTGGATCAACTTGGAAAGGGAATCCATGACGTGCCGCGCGAGTTTGGGGTCAAGCAACAACGCGATCTCGGAAGGACTTTGGCGTACCCCTTGTGCTATCTGCTGCTCCAGCTTCGGGTCCAAGGTGATCGCCTTGAGTTTGCCGGCATCGGATTGCAACGGCTTCGTGATCTGTGCACCTAAAGCGCGCCGGGCATATTCAGAAAGTTCATCCGGGTTCTTCGTGACCGAGGCGTAATCGCCAACCTTTTCCAAGATGCCCGAAAGATTGCGGATGGAGACACCTTCTGAGAGCAGGTTCTGCAGGATGCGTTGAACCTGGCCCACGGAAAGTTGGGCGGGAATCAGCTCATTCACCACCGTCGGATGGGTTTGCTTGAGGTTATCCAAAAGATTCTGCACGTCCTGCCGGCTCAGGATTTCCGAGCAATGGCGCCGGACGGTTTCCGTGAGATGGGTGACCAACACCGATGAGGCGTCAACCACTGTGAAACCAGCCATCTCCGCATTTCGCCGTTCGACATCAGTGATCCAAGTGGCGGGCAATTGAAAGACCGGCTCAACGGTGGGGATGCCTTTCAAGATGGCACGGCTGTTCGTCGCATTCATGGCCAGCCAATAGCCGGTCATCAAGGTCCCTTGTGCAATCGGCTGGCCTTTAAGCAGGAACCGATACTCATTCGCACCGATCTGCAAATTATCGCGTAAGCGGATGGGTGGCACGATGACCCCCATCTCCTGGGCAAAGTTACGCCGTACACCAGTGACACGTTCCAAAATATCGCCGCCTTTGCGCACATCGGCCAAAGAGACCAGTGAATAGCCCAACTCAATCTGCAACGCATCCACTGAGAGCAAGTTCTCCAACTTCTCACCGGCACCGTTCGCCGTCGCCGCCGTCGTGGCAGGAGTTGGAGCTTTACCATCTTTAGCGGCAGCCGCAATCGCTTCCGGACTGCCCGGAGCCGGACGGTTCGCCGCCGCTTCCTTCAACTTCTTGCCCAAAAAACCGGTGATGCAGGCCAGGGTGAGGAAGGGCATCATCGGCAAACCGGGGACCAGCGCGAATGCTACCAGCATCCAGGTCAAAATCGTGACGGCCTTGGGATAGAACAACAGTTGGCGCGCAAGTTCATTGCCTAAACTATCTCGTGACGCAGCGCGGGTGACCAACATACCTGCGGCCATCGAGGTGACGAGCGCCGGAATCTGCGAGACCAGACCGTCACCAATCGAGAGCAGTGTATAACGCTGCAAAGCGTCCGCCAGTGGCATGCCCTTCTGCACAATGCCGATGGCAAAGCCGCCGATGACATTGATGAGTGTGATGAGCACCGCCGCGATGGCATCGCCACGCACGAACTTGCTCGCACCATCCATGGCCCCGTAGAAATCAGCCTCCTGCTCCACTTTGCGCCGCTTCGCTTTAGCCTCCGCTTCCGTCAAGATGCCTGCACTCAGCTCGGCATCGATCGCCATCTGCTTGCCCGGCATCGCATCTAAGGTGAAGCGCGCGGCGACTTCTGCGATACGGCCGGCACCCTTGGTGATCACCACGAAATTGATCAACACCAGGATGAAGAAGATGACCAAGCCCACGATGTAGTTACCGCGAACGACGAAATTACCAAAGGCCTCGATCACATGACCGGCGTAACCATCCAAGAGGATGAGCCGCGTCGAGGCCACGTTTAAGCCCAGTCGAAAAAGCGTGACGAAGAGGAGCAAGGTCGGAAACCCGGTGAAATCAGCCGGTTGTTCGACGTAAAGGATGATCAGCAAGATCAGCAGGGAGATGGCGATGCTGAACGTCAGCAAAAGATCGAGCAACAGCGGCGGGACTGGCAGGACCAGCAGGAGCACCGTGCCGAACACGCCCAAGATGAGCCACATGTCACCCTGGCGCAGCAATTTCCCCAGATTCGTCGATAAATTACCCATGTTACTAAAAATTCTTCGGCCTCGCGGCCCGGTTCACACCTAGTTCTTATTCTGTTCCGCGTAGTAGCGGTAACGGTTCACGCGATAGACCCATGCCAGAATTTCCGCGACCGCTGAGTATAGCTGAGCAGGAATCTCGCCACCCACCCGGCCATACTTGAACATCAAGCGCGCGACCGGTTTGTTTTCGAGGATGGGAATGTTGTGTTGCTTGGCCACTTCACGGATGCGCTGGGCGTTCAAGCGGATGCCCTTGGCAATGATCATGGGGGCCTTCATGTTTTTCCGGTCGTATTTGAGGGCGATGGCGATATGCGTCGGGTTCGTCACAATCACATCAGCCGTAGGCACTTCCGCAAGCATTTGACGTTGAGATTTGGTTTTACGGCGGCGCATCCGCGCTTTCATTTTCGTATCACCTTCCGCATTCTTGAACTCATCTTTGACCTCTTCCTTGGTCATCATGAGGTCCTGCTGGGTCCGCCAAAACTGATAGGAATAATCCAAAGCTGCCACCACGACCAAGGAACCGGCGATTTGGAGAGCGATTTTCGATGTGGCTTTGGCCAAGAACCCGGCAATTCCTGCCATATCGATAGCCGTATGGAAAATCGGGTCGGCAAAAACGTTCTTCACCTGGTTGTAACTCAACGCCCCGATCAACATCAGTTTAACGATCGACAAGAGCGCAGGCACCGCGGCTTTGGGGGAAAAAATGCGCTGAAACCCTTCGATGGGATTCAACCGTTCCCAGTGGGGTTCAAGGGCTTCCGAAGCAGTAGTAAAACGGCTCTGCATCGCCCCGGCCAGCAACCCTGCCACCAAGCAAGCAATCGCAACCGGCGCCACACAGGCCAGCATGACCATCGTTCCTTCAATCACCAAAGTCGGGATGCGCTCCTCAGTGACCGGAATGTCGTGCAGATGGCCAAGGATGGAATAAAGGACTCCGCAGAGGCGTTGCCAGACATCGGGGCCAATGACCTTGAGAGTTGTAAGTCCCGCCAGCAGAACGAATACCGTTTGCACCTCGGCACTCTTCGCAAACTGGCCCTTACCTAAAGCTTCTTGCAGCTTTTTCGGTGTGGCTTGCTCTGTTTTTTCGCCGGCTTGTTCGCTCATGACTCAGGCCGGCGACCGCGCAGACTTAGCCGCCGCCCAAGAGTTGGGCCACGCGCAGGAAGTCATCCGGCAACCGACGTAACTCGTTAAGCAAATGCTGGGCCATGAGGTTTAAGCTCAGTCCAAAAACGATGAGGCAGGCCATCACTCGCACCGGAAAGCTTTCGGAGAACACATTCATCTGCGGCACCGCGCGCGCCAGCACCGAGAAGATCAAGGTGACACTGAAGGATACGGCGAGAACAGGAGCAGCGACTTGCAGGGCGAAAACAAAGAGATGGCTGGTCCGCCCGATGACGTCCACGAGCACGGCTTCGCTCAAGCCAGCGCCACCCGCCGGCACAAACTCGTAACTGCGCTGGACCGCCGCCAGCAACCAATGATGCAGATCCAGCCCAAGGAACAGCATCAGCGCGAGCCAGTTCAGCATCGCCCCGGGAGCAGTGACTTGCGTCTGGTTGACTGGATTGAAGACGGGCGAAAGCGTCAGCCCCATTTCCGTAGTCAAAACACCAGCAGCGATTTCCAAGCCGAAGAAAACCAAACGGGAAATGAACCCCAGTAAGAGACCGGTGCAAGCTTCCTTAAACAACAGGCCCGCGAGACTCCAAAAAGCGCCTGTCCCGACCGGCGGCGGAGGCAGAGTCTGACACATCAGGAACGCCGCAAACCCGGCCAGACCGATGCGCAGCCGGACCGGGACATTCGCCGAGCTGGTTAGCGGAAACACTGCCAACACGGCCCCTACCCGGACGAATACGACGAACCAATTGACCAGATCCAGGTTCATCTCGCTTAACCTTTACTGCACCATCTGCGGAATTTTTTGGAAGACGGACGTGGTGAACTCGATCAAGGTGCGAATCATCCAAGGCAGCAACACCAGCAACAGCGCGATGATGCCGGCCGCTTTCGGCACAAAGGTGAGCGTCTGTTCGTGAATGGAGGTAACAGCTTGAAACAAACTGATGGCCAGGCCGATGCCCATGGCCGTCATCAAGATCGGGGACATCAGCGTTACCGCCTGCACGATCATCGCCTTCAGCATCTCGACAGCAAATTCAGGATTCATAAGGGAATTCTTTCCGTCAGGAGCCAAAACTTAAGAGCAAGGAACGCACCACCAGGCTCCAGCCATCCACCAGCACAAAGAGCAAAATCTTGAGCGGCAACGCAATCGTCGCCGGCGGCATCATCATCATACCCATGCTCATGAGCACGGCTGCCACTACGATATCGATTAAAATGAACGGCAAAAACAGCAGGAAACCCATCTGAAACGCCGTGCGTAATTCGCTGATGATAAATCCCGGGATGACCACGCGGAGCGGCAGTTGATCCGGGGCGGTAGGCGGCAGTTTGGCCAGTTCCGCGAACAGTTCCACATCTTTAGCGCGTGCCTGCTTGAGCATAAAACCACGGATGGGCTTGGCGGCTTCATCCATGGCTTGCTCGGTGGTGATCTGTTTTTGCAGATAGGGCTGCAGGGCCTTGTTGTTCATCTGCGTCCAGACCGGATCCATGATGAAGTAAGTCATGAACAGAGATAGCCCGATAAGGATTTGATTGGCTGGAGTGCCCTGCAAAGAAAGTGCCGAACGGACAAACGAAAGCACGATGACTATGCGGGTGAACGAGGTCATCAGCAAGACGATCGAAGGCGCCAGCGAGAGGACCGTGATGGCAAAAAGAATCTTGATCCCAGCATCCACATCCTGCGGCTGACGTGCGGGATCCAGCGCCGTATTGAGTGGCTGTGCAAGCGTATTGACGATCTGGTTCACTGAAGGAGCGGCCGGACTCGCCGTCTGGGCCAGTGCAGAGCCACCACCAAAGGCCAGCAGGCAGAGCAGCAAAACACCAAACAAACACTGGCGACCACGCGTAAGGACCCCACTCATGACTGTCCCTGCTTCTGGATGGCCTGCAAGAGAGCATCCGTAAAGTTACCGGTCGCAGGAGCTGCCGGTGCGGCCTCGGCAGCCGAAGCATCCGGCAATGCCGTAAGCAAACTTACCCCGGTCGGTGTGCTGGCGAGCAAGAACCGTTGTTGTTCATAACCGATCACATAAAGCGCCTGACGTGGTGCAGGGAACGCATCTCAACCACCTGTAATTTGCGGGTATCCCCCCGTTTACCCACCATCATCGGTGCACGCTTGAGTAACCAGATACCACCCAGAAAAAGACCAAAAACTACCAGCAAACCACCGATCAACCGAAGCAACGTCACGGTCAATGAAGGCCCCGCAGGAGCCGTCACCGGGGCAAGTGCATCGGCCGCCGAGACACCTGGACCGACAGCCAAAGCAACGTCACGACAACCAATGGAAATGGAGAAATACGCTTCACGACTTCGAGCCAACGAGTTCGGTGATCTTGATGCCAAAACGGTTCTCTACGACCACGACTTCCCCGCGAGCGACCAGCTTTTGATTCACATGCATCTCGACGGGGGCATCGGCCACCTTGTCCAGTTGCACCACCGAACCCACGTTCAGTTGAAGGACTTCACGCATCGGCAACTGGCAGGAGCCCAGTTCCACCGTAAGACCTACGGGCACATCCATCAGGATGTCCATATTGGGAGGAATGTTACTCATAAAAATTATTTCGCACGCAAGACCCGTTGCAGTTCGACCGCCCAGTTGTCCCCCTTTTTGCCGAGACGCCCCGTGAACTTGTGCATATTCGCCAGCCGCAGGCGCACTTGCGCGGCGTATTCCGGCGGAATCTCAATGAAATCGCCGGCTTTAAGCGTGGACAGCTCGCGCACTGACATCATCAGTGGTGGCCATTCCGCTGTGACCGGGATATTCACATCCACCAAAGCAGGATTCCAATCGGCGGATTTCGCGGGCGTCATCTCCGTCTGGTCAGGCCGCAGTTTGCTGCTGATCTTTTCAATCAGCGGTTCCACCGTGCTGTAAGGAAAACCGATCTGAATCTGTTCCAGGCAATCCGCCATGCGCGCTTCCATCGAAAGGACCAGCATGATGGTGTCTGACTGGGTGGTCTGCAGAAACTGGCCGTTATTCTCATGGCCAAGCAACTGATGCCGCAAATCCTGCATATAGGACCAGTGGTTGCACCATTCGCTGATGACGATGTGCACGACCTGATCCAGCAAAGCGACCTCGATCTCGCTGAGATCGCGGTTCAAAGAGACCGAAAAGACAGGACCGCCCATCAAGCGATCCACAATCGTCAGACCCAAGCGCGGGCTGATATCCAAAACGCAGATGCCGCGCAGCGGTTCCACCTTGAACAAAGCCAAATGCGTGGGGTTCGGCAAACCTTCGGTGAACTTCTGATAAGTAAGCGTCTCCAACCGGGACATCTGGATGGAGAACTCCATTCGCAGATAGATGGACATGCGCGCCGCCAGCGCGTGGATGAACTCCTCATGTTCGATACGCAGCTTGCGCAGCTCGTTGGCTGACAAGAAAACCGGGTTGCGGAAGTCGTATGGCTGGATGTTGTCATTCGACTGCGTGACCTTGGAACCATCTGGCTGATGGACGGTGGTCTTGTTCTCCTGCTCCGCGACTTGGGCCAATAAACGCTCGACCTCTGACTGGCTCAGCACCTCTTCTCCAGCAGCTAATGCGTCGGCGTTATCCATGAGTTTTAGGGAGCTGAAATTATTGGACGGCGAACTCGGTAAGATAAATCTCCGTGACGGTGCCATCACCGAGAACGTTGTTGAAAACCGAGATCAGCTCGGACCGGATGACATTCCGGGCACCGGGCTTCTCCAGATCCGCAATCGTCTTGTTGGCCAAGGCGCTGGCGGCAACGTCCTTCATCTCGGCCTCGTGCTTCTCGATCATCGATTTGAGATCGCTGTTCTGGCTCACCAACGTCATGTTCACCAGCAGGTAGCGCGTGCCTTGAGTCCCTGCCACATTCACCAGCACCTTACCCGGCAAGGGCGCGGTGATCTTGGATTTGCCGCCCGAAGACGGCTTGCTGCCATGGGAAGAACCGCTGCTTTCAGAATTGCTTTTGCCGTGGCCCTTTTCTTCGCTCTCTTTGCCTTCTTCCGCTTTGGCTTCTGCGTGCTGTTCCGCCCCGCCCTTGCTGCTGCCCAGCTTGGGCTGGATCAAGAACGCAAACGTGGCGTAGCCCAGCGCAGGCATGAGCAAGAGATTGACGATGACCGGCAACCAAGCCCCTTTGCCGCTGGATGGGGCCGGGGCTGATTCCGCCCCTGCAGCAGCGCCCTTTTTATCGGCGCCGCCTTCGGCGGGTTTGGTTGATTCTGGGCTTTTGGCGGCCATAAGGATTAGCTATTAGCGTTTCAGGTTCACCAGTTCTTGCAGCACTTCGTCACTGGTGGTGATCATGCGCGCACTGGCCTGGAAGCCACGTTGTGCGGTGATAAGTTTGGCGAATTCATTGGCAAGATCGACATTCGAAAGCTCGAGAGCCCGCTTGGATCTGACCGACTCCGTTCGTTCCCGGCGCTACCAAGGTAGAACCCACCGGACCAGCAGCACTCAAGCCGGAATAGAGACTGTCCCCTTCCTTCAAGAGCGCTTCCGGTGAACGGAAACCCTGCATGAGGACTTGGGCACGGTTGTAAGCGGTACCATCGGAAAGACGGACGTTCACCATACCATCAGGATTGATGCTGAACGCCACCACAGAGGCAGCCGGGTCAGACGTAGAGGGACGATCCGAGCCATCGATCTTGATATCGCCCACGGTAGAGAGCGCCGAATCGCTATAACCCTGCACACGCAAACCGCGGTTCGTCACCAAGTAGCCGTTTTCATCCAGACGGAAATCACCGGCACGAGTCGCGTATTCCGAATCATTGATCGTGTCACGCACCACGAAGAAACCTTCACCCGAGACGGCCAAATCCGTCTGGATGCCGGTGCTAGTCATAGCACCCTGGCTGAACAGGCTGCGGATGGCAGACGTGGTGACCCCTGCCCCGACCTGCTTGCCCGCGACACCGCTGTTGCCGGAAGCGCCGGAGCTGGAGAGCTGCAAAGTCTGGCTGAAGGCATCGGCAAAATCTGTGCGCGCGGACTTGTAGGCTGTGGTATTGGCGTTGGCGATGTTATTGCCGATGACATCCAGGCTGCCTTGAAATTGTTGGATGCCGCTGACACCGGAGTTAAGGGAACGTAACATAGGTTATTGCTTTCTAGTTTTGAGTTTGGCTGACGGTGGGTGTGACGGTGAGCACCTGATCCAAGGTATAGCTCTTGCCATCCACCACCAGTTTGGGCGTCCCTGCCTCCAGTTTCACGGCGCTGATCACTCCTTGCGTCGTGGTTGTCTTGTCCGCTTGCAGGAGAGCGGTCTGCCCAAGCAAACCGTAAGCCTGCAAAATCTTTTGATCATCCCGCACCTGCGCCATGTCGCTCTGCATGGTTTTGGCCTGTTCCAAGGAACTGAACTGGGCCATCTGCGCGATGAAATCCGTGTCCTTCTGGGGATTCATCGGATCTTGTGAAGTCATCTGCGCCACCAGCAGCTTCAGAAAATCATCCTGGCCCATCACCTTGGTAGGCAGACGGCTCGAGGTGGCTGCGTTGGAAGCCGAACTGGTGAACGCGGTGGAAATTGCTGCGGTTGACATATAAAAATTTGGTTAAGCCCAAGATTCAAGTTTGCCTGCCAGCGCCATCTGCTTGGCATCAGCCACCGATTCTTCCCGCACTGTTTTGGCGGAAAAACGATTAAAACGGGCCGTCTCATTCTGCCGCTCTTCAACCGATTGAAAGACAGGCTCACGTTGACGTTCGTCCCGCGGGCCTTGATCCATCAGGAAGTTTGATTTGGCTTCAGCCTGAGATTGAGGCTGGTGGTTGGAGTTTTGCTGGCCGGACCAGTCGCCGAGATCAACACCTTGCGAAGCCATGATGGTCTGTAACTCACCCCAATGGGATTGCAGCATCGCGGCATCGCCTTGTTCGCAACGCATCTCTGCGGCTACACGCCCATCCGTCATCTGCAAATGAATGGAAAGGCGCATGTCCGATGAAGGCTCGATCACCATGCGCAAGCTCTCCGCACCCGTCTGCTTGAAGAAGCGCACCTCCCGGAAGAAAGCCGTCTGAAGTTTCTCGATGTCCGCCACTTTGTTTTCCGTCCTGGCAGAAGAGGCAACCGCGGCTTCAACAGCTGAAGCCTTGCTGTCCGGCATGTCAGGCTGGCTGAGCATCATCTGAACCTGCCGGGAAAGCTCGGCATCCGCCTGGCCGCTGGCCCGCTCGGACTGTGGATTGACCGCCAGATAAACCAAGGAGCTGGCTGACTTTTCCCATTCGACTGACTTGCGTGCAGACATTGCTGATTCTGTTTTAGCAGCCGCTGTGCCAGCGGGGTCGAGGGCGCTATTGTCCGCTTGGGAATCCAGTTTTGTCCGTGGTTTTGCGTAGTTTTTGAGGCTGTCAGCCGTCGGAATGAGGTCTTTCGACAATTCCACGGCAATCTGATCCGCGGCGGGCTTGGATGATTCTGCCGGTCCACCAATCAGCGCCGGGTCATTTCTGCCGGGTGCAAAGGAAGCCAAAGTGGCTTGCTCGTTCACTGGTGTCGCCGCAAGCTTCGGCGAAGAGACATCGGGACGAGGTTTATCCGGAGACGACAACAGCAACGAATCTTTCGGCAGGAGGTTTGGTGTAGCAACAAGTGCCTCTTGGCTCTCTGCTGGCGAGGCCAAGTTGATACCTTTGGCTGAAGTCACTTGAGTGAAAGCTGCAGGAGCGGAACCTATCTCCATCGCTGAAGCGACATCAGAATTCGTCCGCTTAGTATTCTCCGGGATAGCACGCCCCATCACACGGCCAGAGCGCAACGGTTCTCCACTCGCACTCTTGTCCTCCGTAATGGCAGATTCAACGGGAAGCGCCGCTTCGCTTGGGGTGGCGTTCACCTCCGGGCGGGAAGTTGGTTCGTCCTCATCCCGCAGGGATAAAACTTGGGCTGAAGCAACCGTAGCACGAGCTGCATTTTTCTTGCCGAACCGCAGAGGAACTTCGGCTTGGGTCTTGGCAGGTTGCGCCGTATCGACATCCTTCGATTCATCGGTCGTATCATCCGTCACAGGAGCGGGACGGGCTGCTGACGCTGGCACCGGTGGCGGCGTAAGCATTTCGGCCACAGCCATGCTTTGCAGCAACACCGAGGGATATGCCGGCGCCGTTTGCGAGCCATCGACTAAAAGCGGTGGATTTACTTTATCGGCTTCGGAATGCTTTTCCTCAACAGCAGATTCGCCCTTGGTTTCAGCAAGCAAGGGAAGCGTCGTTTCTGCAAGGGCTGATTCCCCCGCTTTGACGGCAGCAGAAGCTGCTGCTGATGCCGCCATGGCTGGACGGTGAAAACGAAAACCAGCATTAAAAGCCAAGTCTTTGGTTTTCGTTTCAGCAGGGAGGGTGAGAGAAGATGCTTCGTCGCGGGCGTCCAGTTTGGAAGGCGCCGGAGCTGCCACACCTTCATTTTTAACCAGCAAAGGCGAAGCTTCCGCTTGCAGATGATTCTCCAATTCACTGCGGAAACTGGTGTTTCCGCCACCTGTCCCGCTTAGGACATCCTCCATCGGCGGGGCTTCTCCCTCAGGCCGGGCAGTGATCACTGAAGCGGCACCGGAGAAGAGACTGCTGGCGTTCATGGCTTGGCTTTCGTCGGAGTTGCGGGCGGATTGAGCGTTAAACGAAGTTTCTCTGCCAAGGTCGCAGCGCGCTTGGCGTCTTCCTTGGATTGCTTGGACATGATCTCCAGAATGGGAGCCGTTTCCGTGTCCTTCATAAAACGGAAAATCTTCACCACCACCAAATCATCCAATTCTTTGAAGATGCGCGCAGCGGCCTCTGGCGACATCGAGGCATAAGTCTTGGCCATCTTTTTGAGATTGGCGGCCTCCTCTTCCTGGATACGGGTGACACTTTGATCGAACTGCTTTTGCATCACTTGCACCCGTTGCGTCGTCTGCAAGAGTTCCTGCCGTTCTGAATTCAAGCGGGCGGCCAGTTCATTCAATTCAGCGGAGCGCACGGCCAAGGCTTCTTTTTCCTTCTTTAACTCACTAACCAGCAGCTCGACCTCGGGGTTCTGAAAAGTCCATGAAGGTCCGATCGGTGTCGGCACATGCTCTTCTTCAACCGGAGCTGGCGGCGTATTGGCGATCTGCTGTTTCCAGGCTCCGCCCAAGCCCACAAAATACAGGATGGCACCCAGCACGGAGCCTAACCAACGGTTCTGCAAAAGTTTACCCATAATCGTCTCTTACTTTTATCTGCCCCGCCTCAGCTCAACTGGAGCTGGCGGGCATTCAGGCCAAAACGGCCGCTGACCATATCATCCAGATTCTTCTGCTCAGCTTGAGCCAGCTTCCGGTCATAGACTTCACGATGCCGGTCATGAAAACGGTCCAGCAATTCGCGTTCGCCTTGTGCTTTGGCCAGGTCTTTCAATTTCTGTAGCACATCCCGTTCCACCAGCGCCAAATGGTTCTCGGCCTGACGGCAAAGACCATCAAGCCAGGCACAATGAAGCTGTTCCTGCGCCAACTGGGCCGCAGTGCAACCCGCCGCAGCATGTTGCTGCCAGGCCTGACGCGCCAAAGTAAGCTCGTGATCCAACTGGGCCATTTTTTCCAGTGACCGGCTCCGCTCCAGCAAAGTCTGGGCATATTTTTCCTGGGCGGATTGCTCGGCGCGTTGACGCAAGGTCCGCAAGGCTTCCAAGGTAAAACGGAACGGTTTCATGATGGCTCCAGGTTATTTGAGTTTAGGGTTGTTGATCTTCGTGGACGGCACGACATCAGCAGCGGCTACAGTCTGACAAAGCTTGGTCCAAGATTCTTCAGCCGGGCAAACCTCTTGCACCCCTTGCCGTAGCACCCGGTTCAATGGCTCTTGCAGCCGGATGGCGTAATCAATGGCTGGACTGCTGCCGGCGGCATACGCACCAAGATTGATGAGATCCTGATTGCGTTTGAAAACCGCCAAGGCTTCACGAGCTTTGGCGGCGACTTGCAACCGATCAGCGGGACAAAGATCACGGACCAACCGGCTGACACTCTCCATCACATCAATAGCCGGGTAATGATTTTGCGTGGCGAGTTCACGGGTCAGGACCAAATGGCCGTCGAGAATACCGCGCACCGCATCGGCGATGGGATCGTTCATGTCATCCGCCTCCACGAGCACGGTGAAGAGTGCGGTCAAGGTGCCCCGTTCACTGTTACCGGCACGCTCCAGCAATTGCGGCAACAAGGAGAAAACAGAGGGGGTATAACCCCGCGTGGCGGGCGGTTCACCAACGGCGAGACCGATCTCGCGTTGCGCCATGGCAAAGCGCGTGACGGAATCCATCATCAACAAAACATTCTGGCCGGACTCACGGAAATGCTCGGCGATGGCCATCGCCGCAAAAGCCCCCTTCAAACGCGCCAAGGCCGGTTGATTGGAGGTCGCCACGACAATCACGGACTTGCGGCGGCCCGCTTCATCCAAGTCTTTCTCGAGGAACTCGCGGACCTCACGACCACGCTCACCGATGAGCGCGATCACATTCACATCCGCATCCGCCCGGCTGGCCATCATGGACAGGAGCGTGGATTTACCCACACCGGAACCGGCAAAGATGCCGAGACGCTGGCCACGCCCGATCGGCGTGAACAGATCGATCGCCCGCACGCCAGTGTTGAAAGAATGCTTGATGCGCTGGCGCTTCAAGGGATGTGGCGGCGGAAGGTTCACGCTGGCCATCCGTTCCGGCAGCAGCGGTCCAAGATCGTCCAAAGGCTCACCCAACGCATCGATGACCCGGCCTTTCAATGATTCCCCCACCGGGATGGTCAACGGCCGGCCCAAGGCCATGACTTCACTGCCAGGGTGGATGCCATGGATCTCCCCCAAGGGCATCAGGAGAACGTGCTGGTTCCGAAAACCAACCACTTCTGCCAAAGTACTGCCATCATGGCGGGCAGATTCGATACGGCAGATCTCACCGACCGAGCACAACGGGCCTTCCGATTCGATCACGAGGCCGATCAATTGCACTACGCGACCACGGGACTCCACCACCCGGACCTGCTTAGTCTGCTGCAAAGCACGCGCAAAACGGCTGGCGGGTTCGGCGATTTTGGGGAGATCGGAAATCATGCGGCAAGGCTGTCGCGCAGCCGTTCAAGTTTCGTTTCACGGCGGGCATCCACAGTGCCGAAGTTGGTCTGCAAGAGACAGCCGCCGCGGGTGATATCCGCCGAGGCTTGGAATCGGAGCGGCTGGCCGCCGACCTGTTCGAGCAAAAGTGGCGCATTGATCTTGCGTAGCAACTCAAGATCTTGCGGGTTCAACAGTACCACGATATTCGCTTCATGTTCCAACTGGCCCAAAGCTTCGTGAACCACCGCTTCCACGAGTTCAACCGAGATCGGCGTATCCGCGATGATCTTCACTGCCGCCGCGTAAGCGATCTGCACCAGCGATTCCTCCGCATCAACAATCAGCTTGGGCAAGGTCTGCCGCAGCGAGGTCAGCACGCCGTTCTGCAATTCGAGCAGATCGGAGCGTTGCTGGATCAATTGCTGGCTGAGGGCGCGTTCGCCTTCGATACGGCCGCGCTCGAAGGCCGCCCGCTCGCGGTCACGCACGCGGTTTTCCCATTCCGCGCTGCCCGGCAAGGGAGCCGGGACGACGTCCTTCAACGGTTCAGTGAACCGGATTTTTTCAGACCATGACTTCATTTTGATTTCCATCCTTGGCCCCGCCGAGATCGATTTCGCCTTCGCTTTCCAGCTTCCGCACCACTTCGATGATACGGTATTGGGCGGCCTCGATATCGCGCAGTTTGAGCGGTCCCATGAAACTCATCTCCTCGGCAACCGTCTCGGCCGCACGCTTGGAGATACAGTTGAGCAACGCGGTCTTGAGTTGTTCGCTCGCGGTCTTGAGGGCGACGGCGAGATCGCGCATATCCACCTCGCGCAAAATCTTTTGCAGCGAAGCCGCATCCAGCACGGAGATGTCTTCGAACGTGAACATCTTTTGGCGGATGGCCTGGCCGAGCTCCGGATTCCGTTCTTCGATCGACATCAGCAAGGTCTTGCTCGTGCTCTTGTCCAAGGCGTTCAACAAACTGGCGGCGGCTTTCACCCCGCCCGTCTGGTTGAAGGCGCGGGTGTGTTTGCTGCCCAACTTCAGATTGATGACCTCAACGATCTTCTCCACCACTTCGATCGGCGTCGGAGCAAGCGTCGCCAGGCGTTCGACGGCCTGCTCACGCAGCCCCGCTTGAAGCATAGAGAGAACCTGGGCGGCTTTCTCCGGCGCCAGATAGCTGACAATCAAAGCGATGGCCTGCGGTTGCTCGTGCTTGATGAGGTTGAAAATCTGGCGCGGTTCCAAGTCCATGATCTGCTGCATGGCCGCGACCGGGGCGCGCGTAGGAGCTACCCGTGTGATAACATTCGTCGCTTTGAACAGACCCAATGCTTTCTCCAAGGCGTTCTGAGTGTAATCCACCCCACCGCGCAAAGAGGTGCTGGCGGAGAGGGCGACCTCGGTGAATTCCTGCAAGATCTCCCCCTGCACTTCATGGCTTAGCAAGGACATCTTGGCCATCTCTGAAGAGACCGTTTCCAGTTCGTGCTCATCCAGATTGCGCAGAATGGCAGCGGCACTGTCCGGCCCCAGCATCACCAGCAAGGCAGCCAGTTTTTGCACCTTGGTGAATTTGGACGTTTCGCTGGCCGGGGCTTCAGTAGCGGTGGACATAGGATAAATTATTTGGTTTTGCCGCGCGTCATCCAGTTACGGATTGCTTGGGTCAGATTGTCCGGATTTTCACGGATTAGCTGGTTGAGGACATCGACCGTGACAACGCTTTGGCGGCCTTTGCCATTGCCATTCGTGCCCTGTGTGTATTGGCCATTGCCATTCTGGCTGCCGTTGGCACCGGCTTCTTCCAGCTCACCCACGGGGATGCCCAGCGGAATCGTCTCCATCGGCGTGCTCTTGAAGAGGCGCCAGAAAGCGACGAGGACCAAGAGCGTAGCCAGGAGGTAACCACCGTTCTTGGCCCACTCCACATACATATCCTTCTTCTGCTGCTCATCCATCAGGCGGACATTCTCCACCGCGGCCTGATCATTGAATTGAATCTCTTCCAGCGTGATGCTCTGGGCATCTTCCGCGGTAACGCCCAGCGCGCTCTGCACGATGCGGCGCAGCTTCTGCATATCCTCGGGAGAACGGGCGGCAATGACACGGTTCGTGCCCGTTCCAGTCATTTGGGCCGCCACGAAGACCGCCGCGCTCACGCGTTTCAACCCGCCAGCGATCTGCTGCGTGGTGCTGGTGACCCGGTTGATCTCGTATTGATTATTCGTGACCTTCTTTTTGGTCGCGCTGAGGTTCGCCGCCGCAGCTGTCGTGTTAGTGCCAGTGTTGGCGTTCACTGCCGAGCCGGGCGTACCGCCCGCCGTTGGCGTGCTGCTCGTCGTCTGCGTGTCCTCGTCATTGATCGTAGCGGAGCGAAGAACCTGACCTTCGGGATCAAACTTCTCTTCCGTGCGGGAAAGCGTGTCGTAATTGATATCTGCCGAGACCCGTACCACCGCTTGGCCGACGCCAAGAACGGTCTCCAGCATGCCTTCGGCTTTACGCGAGAGGTATTGCTCCAGATTCTTGCGGGCGGCCAATTGATTGGTAGTCAGGCCCACGAGCGAATCATCCTCGTGATTCTCGGAAAGCACATTGCCCAGGTTATCCACGATCGACACCGAGTTGGGCTGCAAGCCTTCGACCGCGTTCGCGACGAGGAAGCGGACGGCTTGGACGGTTTGCGGTGGCAGTTGGGCATTACCACGTACCCGCAAGAAAACGGAAGCGGTGGGCTTTTTGGCCCGATCGGCCAGCAAGCGATTCTCCGGCATCACCACCATCACACGGGCACTCTCCACACTGTCCACCTGACTGATGGTGCGGGCGAGCTCACCCTGCACTGCGCGAAGGTAGTTCGCGTGTTGCACGAAATCAGAAATGCCGAAATTGGGTTTATCGAAGATCTCGTAACCAACCCCATCCGAAGCGCGAGGAATGCCTTTGGAAGCGAGCTGCATGCGGACTTGGGCCACTTTATCCGCCGGAACCGAGATGCTGCCGCCATTGCGGCTGAGACGATACGGGATCTTGGCTTCATCAAGCGCCGAAACCACCCGGGCGGCTTCAGCGTCATCCAGTTTACCATAGAGCAAACCAAACTCGGCGCGCCCGGACCACATGACCAACCCCGTCAGCCCGCCGATGACCACGAGCGTGCTCACCGCCAGACTGATCTTCTGGTTGATCCCCAACTGGCCCCAGAGCGTTTTCAGTTGCTCGAATACTTGTGTAAGACCTTGATTCATTTTTTCAACGACCCCGAAAGGTCAGCTTAAATCTGCATGCGCATGACTTCCTGATAGGACTCAAGCAGCTTGTTCCGCACCTCGACCATCAACTGGAAGGAAACACTGGCTTCCTCCATCGCGATCATGGCCTGATGCAACGAAACACCGTCACCAGAAATCAATCCGTTCACCGCGTCCGTCGCGGAGTTTTGCTTGGCATTGACGCCCTGAACCAGATCACCGAGGACCTGGCCAAAACCGCCTGTAGGACCAGCCGTGCCCAGGTGCAATGATTGCGCGGCGGGCCGCAATGCCTCCGCGCTGGGCTGCAATGTTTTCAACTCATCCAGCGGAATCGCCGCCGGTTGCGTGTTCGGCAACTGCGACATGAGGCTCCGGATATCCGGTGTGCCGCCCATGTTGATCGCAGAGAGAGGGTTCATTGCTTAAAGTTGATTAGCGTTTACCGATGGAAAGGGTTTGGAGCGCCATGTGCCGCGCGTTTTTGACAACGGCCAGGTTGGCCTCGTAAGCCCGGGAGGCGGCGATCATATCCGCCATCTCCTCGTGGATGTTGATGTCCGGCATCGAGACCATGCCTTGCGGATCCGCATCCGGATGGCCGGGATTGAACACCATCTTGGGCGGCCGCGTATCGTTATCGATGCGGGCGACGTGCACCAACGGGGTGGATTGTCCGTTCACCTGCTGTTGCAAGAGGTTCTCAAAAATCACCTGCTGGCGCTGGTAAGGACGTCCATCAATGCCGCGCGTGGTGTTCGCGTTGGCAATGTTCTGGGAAACGATGTCCAACCGGACGCGTTCGGCTTCGAGAGCGGCGGTTGAACTGTTTATGCCAGGCAAGATGGAGAAGTTCATAAATCAATCAGGCGCTTCGGCCGGTGATGGCCAGCCGCAGTTTCAACAAAGTGCCAGTCAGCAACTGGGTCTCGAGCTGATGGTCCATCGTGTTTTGCGCGAGGTTGGCCAGCTCTGTTTCCAATTGAACCGTGTTCCCATCCCGGTTGGCCGATACGGCTTTCGCATCGACCACCATCGCGGGACGCAGCGAATTGAGGCGTTGCGGATCGTTGGAGCGGACGGCCTGCTGCAGTTCCGACTGAAAGGTAGGCGCGACATCCAGCCGCTTGTAGCCCGGCGTCTCCAAGTTCGCCAGATTGCTGGCGATGGCCTCCTGACGCAAAGCCGTGGCGTCGAGCATTCGCTTCGTCGCCGCATAACCCGTCTGGTTGAACATGCCGTCAATCATATGAACACAATTCGTTCCACCCCATTTAGCAGCGGATGTGCCAGATGGGAAAAACGGCCAAAACCGTTGAATTGGAGGCAGGAAGGGAGGGAAAGCGGCAAATCTTTCCGAGCACGAAGGGGAACGCTAGGCAAGGTTGTCCCCCGCAGGGAGGAGACAAGCTAAGGGAGGAAAAAGCGACTAAGCCGGGGCAGCTTCCGAGGTTTCCGCATCATCTTTGCCGGATACCCCGTATTCATGAAGCTTGTTACGCAAGGTACGGATGCTGATATCCAGCTTCTTCGCTGCGTGCGTGCGATTACCCTGGCAACTGTTCAAGACGCGCAGAATGTATTGCTTCTCCACCTCGGCAAGCGTGGTAAGTTCGCTTTCCGGCACGGCTGAAACTGTTTCAGCCGGGGTTGCCAGAGTGGCTTGAGCGGCCGCAGGAACGGCTGGATTAGCGGCTGAAGATTGAAACCCAAGATGTTCGGGTTCAATCGGTTCCCCATCCACGCTTAGAATGACGGCGCGTTCGATGACGTTCTGCAATTCACGCACGTTGCCGGGCCAGTCATGGGCCAGCAAGACTGCGCTACAGGCAGGGGTGAAGCCCGTGGCGCGTCCCCCATGTTTGCGGTTGAAGCGCTGCATGAACTGCTCCGCGAGAAATACGATGTCATCCCGACGCTCACGTAACGGCGGCACCGCGATGGGCACAACGTTGAGGCGGAAATACAGATCCTGCCGGAATTCTTTGCGCTCCACACTTTCTTCCAACTGGCGGTTGGAAGTCGCCAGGACACGCACGTCCACTTTGATGGTGCGATTGCCACCGACACGCTCCAGCTCGCGCTCTTGAAGGACGCGCAAGAGTTTGGCCTGCACTTGCGGCGAGATCTCACTGATCTCATCGAGCAAAATCGTGCCGTTATGGGCCAGTTCAAAGCGCCCTTCCCGCTTGGTCATAGCGCCGGTGAAGGCACCTTTTTCATGACCGAAAAATTCACTCTCAATCAGATTATCCGGAATGGCCGCACAGTTGACCTTGATGAAAGGGGCGGAGGCACGGGGACTTTCACGATAAATCGCACGGGCGACCAATTCCTTGCCCGTGCCGCTTTCGCCCCGGATCAAAACTGTGGCTTGCGTCCGGGCAACTTTGCGGATGAGTTGACGCAGTTGCTCCATCGCGGGACTGCGGCCAAGCAGTTCATAACCGGTGTCCTGATCTTCCTCGTGGCTCAGGTATTGATTCACCTTCACCAAACGGGAGAAATCATCCGCCTTCTTCAGGGTGAACTCGATCTGATCCCAAGAGAATGGTTTGATGATGTAATCGAAGGCCCCATCCCGCATGCAGTTGACGGCGGACTCCACCGAACCGAAGCCGGTAACCATCACGACCAGAGGCTTTTGGGCGCGGGTCTGCAGTTCGCGTAAAAAATCTGTGCCTTCGCCATCAGGCAGACGGACATCGGTGAAGATGAGGTCGAAGTTATCTTTGGCGAGCAATTCTTTGGCGGCGGCGATAGTGCCGGCCGAAGCTACGTCGTAACGCCGCTGACGAAGCTGTTGCTCCAGATTTCTGCGGACGATCACGTCGTCCTCCAACACGATAATCTTTTCTACGGGCATCCGCAGGTAGTAGTATCAGACTGATTGGCGGCGGTAAAGGTCCGCGACAAAGTGAGGTTTTTGCCGGGCAGCCGGCGGAACATGCCGTGCCGGAATCAGCCCTCGACGCAGCAAAAATTGTTCATTCTCGCGGTCCAAAACCAAGATGCGCATGATCAATTCCTGCACCTGTTGAGCCAGCTTGCGGGTCTCCAGCGGGATACTGGCACCAGCATTGATCTTTTGACGCAAGTCCTTCAGGCTGAGCAAGGAAGCATTCAAGCGGGCAAGCAGGGTTTTACGTTCCTGCACCACTTCAAACGTGGCGGCGCTCTCTACGTCGCGCAAGGCCCGGTTCTCCCGTTCCGCCAAGGCTAGAATCTCCCGGCACAAACTGTGATGTTGGGTCAGTGCCGCAACCATCGGTTGTTCTACACTCATACTAAGGTGTATTAGCAAGAACCGTGCTGTTGGTCGTCGTCGAAGTCAGATTGCCCGTTTTGAGCAAGGATTGCGTGGTCCACTTGGATTGCTCCAGACGCCAGCGCGCCATATCGAACACCAGTTTCTGCGCCGGTGTGGCTTTGGCACCGATCGTTTTTTCACACGCCAAAACTTTCTGATACGACTCCACCGCGCGTTGCGGTTGTTCGAGTTTTTCAAACGCCAAACCGATCTGATAATACAAAGGAGCACGCCACTCGGGGGTCTCATCCAACTCGGTCAAGCGGTTGTAAATCTCCAAGGCGTTCAGGTAATCACCGTCCTTGTAGAGCTGATTGCCGATTTCGTTGCCGGTGCGTTGCTGCCAGTAGCGCCAGATCTCCGGGCGCTGTTCCGCCGTCGCCTGTTGGGATTGCAACAAGATCATCACTTGGGCGGTCGCTTCCCGGTTACGCCCCAGCTTGCGCAGACCGTCTGCCAGCAGAAAACGGACTTCCGCCGCATCGGCTGCTTCAGGAAAATTTTGCAGATAGTAATTCGCCTTGGCAACCGTCGCATCATTCCGCTGCAAAGCCGACAGCGTACGGACCAGCTTGCAAGCGATCTGCGGCTTGTTGAGCGCGGCATCATCCAGCTTCAACAAGCGTTCGAAGAATTCCGCCGCATCCGAGTAACTGCCACGCAGATAGTAAGTATCCGCGATCTCAGTCTGCGCGCGCAGTATAAACGCTGATAGTGCTCCAGGTGATCCAGCTTGAGGTTCAACGCCGCGCTCATCACGGCGTAAAACTTGCCCAAAGCCATATTCGGTGCGCCCATCGTCCGATAGATCAAGCCTTGTCGCAGATAGACGTCCGGCACTGAGATATCCTCAGGAAAAGTGCGGATAAATTGGGCATAAACCTGTTGTGCCCGCGTCATCTGCTGGCTCTCTTCTGCCACCAAGCCCAATTCCAAAAGCGCATCCCGTTTCACCTCCATCGGTGAAGCTGCCTGTATCAGATTGCCCAAGACTTTTTCTGCTTCCGCCCAGATCTTGCGTTTACGCAATTCCCGCCCTGCTTCCAATAAACGGGTATAGTCGGTGAGTTCGGGAACTTTCTTGGCCGCAGGCGGTAGGAGATTGTCTGACTCGGGCAAGGCTTCAGCCAACTTAAAGTTCGGAGTCATCCCCTCGGATTTGTCTTCCGTGGCCAACGGCGTTCCCTCTGGGGTTGACGGGGTCGTGGCTTTTTTCTCGAGGGCTTTCTCTGGCTGCTCGCCAGTCGCGGGGGCGAGCTTGGGTTCCGCTTTGGGCTTGGCTGGTGCGGGCGTTTCGTGCACCGCCGGAGCCGAGGGTTTGGCCGGGTGTTCTTCCGTTGCTTGCAGAACGTTTCCTGTCAGACCGTACCAAGCATAAAAAGAGTGGCCACCCCGCCTTGCGCGAAACAGGTACACCCGGGCAACCAGTTACCTGATGGCACCGCGGCAATCCTGCTTTGTCATTCAGACTCATCGACTATCGTTTCTCAAAAGTTGCCTTGCTGGAAGGCGGTGCGACTGGCGGCGGCGGTGTGAAACCGACCGTCCCAACGACACTGGTATTGTTGTTGGTGTTGCCGCGATCCCGAAAGAATTGCATCAACATTTGCGGGGGCAACGGTGAGGCTTCAGCTTTATTTTCTAGCACCACCACAGCCACTTTATTCGTAGCGGAATTGGTCAGATTGGTGATCACCGGAATATCATTCGTCTCATTTGGATTCACCGGGGCATTAGTCACTACGGCCGCCATGTTCACCACGTTTGTCACCGTCACGACATTGGTCGTTTTATTGGTGGTGACCTCTGGTTCCACAATCATCAATGGCGGCAAACTGACCGGTTCACCTCTATAGGCAAACTTGAACCGCAGGGCGGGCGGCCCCGATTCAGGCAGATAGACTGCTTCCACCACGGTGGCTGCCAGGCAAATCAGGATGACAACAAACCGTTGCATGGCTTATCCCTTCGGCCCCTGCTCAGGCAGCAGCCAGACTGGAAGAATTGAGCGCCGATAACGCTTCTTCAAACGTGCCGACAAAGGCCCAATCCTTTGTTTCTTCGTAGTTACGACATTCGTTGCAGACCGCTTCAGAGCCCACGATGCGTTGCTTCAATGAGAGTTCGTGACAAAGCTGCATGGCTGTCAGGCCCAAGCGGATCAGGTTCACATCAGCGTTCTTCAACGCGCTCATATCCACCACCAGTTTGTCGATACCGGCGTCCACTGCTTCCGATACTTTGGTGCGCAGATGGAGGGATATCTCATTAGCGGCACCAGGCGTGAACTGGCCGGGGAATTTCAACACCAAAACCCCTTCCCGCTGTTCAAAATAGCGGTAAGAAGTATCCAGGCTGAGTGCCCGGGCGATCTTGCCCTTAAGGTCATCGAAATCGATCGGCTTGGTGACGATACCCGAGAAACCGGCCTGCTGAGCACGGGTTTGTTCATCATTGGCCGTCTTCACACACAAGCCAAAAACCGGCACATTTTTCGTCTTCGTGCTGGCCCGAAGCATCTGGAACAGGGTGAACCCGCCGTTATCCGGCAAAGAAAGACTGATCAGGATGACATCTGGGTTATTCTGGCTGCAGAAGTCGATCGCTTCACCGGTCTGTGAACGGCCTTGAATGGTCCAAGGCGTATCGGCAAGACCCGCTTTGATCTGATCCAAGATGGCCGGCTTGTCGTCAACCACCAGCATGCTCAATGGATCATCGAAACGCTTCACGCGCATCGCCGCCCCGCCCTTGGGCTTCAAATCGATCACACGACTGACGCGCTCGATCAATTGATCTTCTTTGAACGGCTTGATCAAGTAGTCACGCACCCCCATGCGGGCGATGCGCAGCACGTTCTCACGGCCTGCTTCCGCGGTAAGCATGATGACCGGGATGTTTTTCAAATCGGGACTGGATTTCAGTTTGGCCAGCATTTCCGCGCCGTCCATGATGGGCATGGTCAGGTCGAGAATGATGATGTCCGGCTTTTCGCGGCTGGCGACGGCGAGGCCCTCTACCCCGTTGGCGGCTTCAAAGATTTCGCAGTCGAACGACTTGAACGCTTTGGTCACGATCAAGCGAATCGTCTTGCTGTCATCTACGGTGAGGATTTTCGGTTTCATGTTCAGGTAAGACTTTTAGGAATTGGCAGGAACGGGCTTGAGCAGGACTTCAACCACGAGTTGGTTCTGTTGGGATTTGAAACTGAAAACACGCCGTTCAGTCGAACTCATCGGCTCGATGCTGAGGTGATGCCCGCGCACGATGGAAGGGATGGTGAGCACACAAGGCATGCCGCGATCAGAAAGGCGCGACTTGATGTTACCGACTACCATATTGGCGATTTCGCCCATGGCATCATTGACCATCTCATCCCCGTCCACTTCGTTATCTTCCATGCCTAACAGCTTGCCTGTCATCCGCTTGGCGAAACTGTTGGTCGAGTAAAGAAACACGACACCGGTCAGACGGCCGATAAAGCCGACCGAGCTGGCGACGTGGGGCTCACCATTCTGGATAGGGGTATCCTTCACCTCTGGGGCGACAGGCAGGTTGAGCATGGTGCCAAACACTTCGGCAACGGCTGAACCAATGAGCATCTCAATGTCCTCAATCATGACAACTGCTACATCGGCGTTTCCCCAAATCACTTTAGGCGCAAGTTCCGGAAAAACTTTCTCCAAAAACCCCTTCAACTTTTTCTGGCCATTGCCGATACAAGTCGTGATGTGTGCTCGTACTGAACGTGGAGACAAATTGCACTCCTTTGACGGCCGATGAGATCGAAGCCAAAGTGGCCAATTGCGCCCGGCTGCCATCCTTGCGCAGCATCGATAGCGCGCTACGCGAACTGCTGAGCGCCGATCATCGCTACACCCAGCAGATCTCCGAGGTGATCCGGCGCGATCCCAGCCTGACCGCCCGCCTCCTCCGGCTGGTGAATTCCGTTTATTACGGCCTGACGACGCCCGTGAAGAGCATCGAGGAAGCCGTGTTCTATCTGGGCGTCCGGCAGATCCGCCAGCTCGCCATGGTGACACCCGTCATCGAAGATTTTCAGAAACTGGCCGGGAACTCGCCTTTTGTCTGGCGCAAATTCTGGCAGCACTGCATCGGCACCGCCTTGCTGACGCGGGAAGTCGTCAGCCTGGTTTCAGCGCCGGAAGATGAGTTGGATTACGTCGCCGGGCTGGTGCATGACGTGGGCATCATCGTCATGTCCTCCGCGTTCCCGGTCCATTTCCGCGCCATCTATTGCCAGCAACCCATCTACACCGGTGACATCCGCCAGTTGGAACGGGAAGTCTTGGGCATTGATCACGCGGAACTCGGCGCACTCTACCTCAAGCAGCATCGCCTGCCTGATGCCATGATCGAAACGGCTCGTTACCATCACGAACCCGAGAAAGCCCAACAATTCTCCGAAGTCATCGCCGCCGTACAGATCGCCGACAGCATGGTCAATTGTGCCGGAATCGATGTGATTCCTCCGACCAATCCGGACTGCGCAGATGAATGGAAGAACGTAAGTGGCTGGCAAATCCTCTTCCCGGAACGCACCAAGGAAGAGCAATCCATCGTTTACGCGCAACTGCAACGCAGCCGCGAACGCTTGCCGCAGATTTTGGAAGGCCTGGTCTAAACGGCGCAGTTACTTACGCCATCAAATCAATGGTGATGGTGTTCCAGACCCAGCGCGTGCTGATAGGAGTGCAGGATACGATCCACGATCTCATTCACGCCGACCCCATGCTTCACTTGCGCGAACACGAACGGCCCCTTGCCGCGCATCTTCTTCGCGTCACGGTCCATCACACCTAAGTCCGCGCCTACCGCAGCAGCCAAGTCGGTCTTATTGATCACGAGCAGATCACTCTGAGTGATACCAGGTCCACCTTTGCGCGGTCCTTTATCACCGCCAGAGACGTCGATGACCTGGATGGTGTAATCTGCCAGTTCACGGCTAAAGCACGCGGCCAGATTATCTCCGCCGGATTCAATGAGCATCAATTCTGGTTTGAATTTGCGGTTGAGATCTTCCAAAGCGAGCAAGTTCGCCGAGATGTCTTCACGGATGGCCGCGTGCGGGCAACCACCGGTTTCCACCGCCCGGATGCGATCCGGCGTCAGCGCATTATTCTTCACGAGAAACTCCCCGTCTTCCTTCGTGAAGATATCGTTGGTCACAGCGGCGATATTCATGCGCTCGCGCAATTTCAAACAAAGCTGAAGCATCAAGGCCGTCTTGCCACTGCCTACAGGACCACCAACACCGACGGTGAACGCGCGTTTGTTAAAGTCACGTTTCAGGGGCTGATCGCGCTCATCGAAATGACCGGGATGCTCCATGTTTTCATGCGTATGTCCGCCGGGGCCGTGATGGTGATGATGGTCTTGCATGGTGATAAGTTAGCTTTGAAAAAGTCGGGAATAAAGACGGTCTTGGGCACCTTGCCACAGATCTAGCAACGGAGCAGTCTGCGCAGCCTCCTCAAGCGGGATATCCGTGCACGCCATCGCTACGGATTGCGCAGTGGCGGAAAGTTTGTATTGGATGGCTTGCGATTCCATCGGACCGATGATGCCCAAGCGCACGGCACTCGCGAGCAAACTGCGGAGCTGGAGAAAGAAGAAAAGGTTGATGGCATCTTCTTGCTTCAAACCCAAGATACTGACGATCGCTCCGAAGACCGGCGGCAGATGTCCGCAAAAGTTTTCCGCTTCTGCTTGTGCCCGAAGCTCTTCAATAGCTGCCGATGGAAAACTGCGTGCCGCCGCCAGCCAAAAGGATTTCCCCTGCAAACGGCTCGCACGATTGGCGACGTGATTAGGAGTGAAAGCGTCGAAGTGTTCGTCCAGTTCCGTCAAACGCATCGGCTCGCGAAAGGCGGCTTGCATGAAGGGCAGCGCCCCGCGACCGAGCTGTTGCAGATTGGCTTGAGCGAAACCGATGAGTTCTGCACGACCACGGACTTCGCCGTGCTGCCAAGCGGCTTCCAAGCCACAAGAATGAGCAAAGCCACCGGTCGGGAAGGCCGAGTCGGCGATCTGCCAGATTAACCAGTCGTGGTGGAGCCGCATCAGTTCAAGCCTAGCACAAGGTGGTGACTAGAACAGGCAATAGCGTTGCGCCAGCGGCAGCACCTCGGCTGGTTCGCAGGTGAGGATTTCACCATCGGCCACCACTTGATACGTCTCGGGATCGACGGTGATCTTCGGCGTGGAGTCGTTCCACTTCATGTCTTTCTTACCGATGTTGCGGCAGTTGCGCACGGCTTCGATGCGCTTGCTCAAGCCATAACCGGCGGCAACCCCCTGCTCTTTGCAAAGCTGGCTGACGAACGCGAACGAGGTCGAGCCCGGCGCCGAACCGAAGCCGCCGAACATGGGCCGCATATAAACGGGTTGCGGCGTAGGAATGGAGGCATTGGGATCACCCATCTGCGCCCACGCGATGAAGCCACCCTTGATGACCATCTCGGGTTTCACACCGAAGAAGGCAGGTTTCCACAGCACCAAGTCCGCGAGCTTGCCAATCTCAACCGAACCGACCACATGGCTGATGCCGTGGGTGATGGCCGGGTTAATCGTGTATTTAGAGATGTAACGCTTGATACGCAGGTTGTCGTTGTTCCCCTGCTCGCCCGGCAAGCGACCGCGCTGGCGTTTCATCTTATCTGCTGTCTGCCAAGTGCGGGTGATGACCTCACCGATGCGGCCCATCGCCTGCGAATCAGAA
Organism: Limisphaerales bacterium; assembly: GCA_965283725.1. Lineage (GTDB taxonomy): Bacteria > Verrucomicrobiota > Verrucomicrobiia > Limisphaerales > JAEYXS01 > JAEYXS01. The sequence goes on along the minus strand of CBDIPT010000015.1, from coordinate 7,521 downwards.
CTCATCATGCTGATGGCACCGAGATCATGAAGAATGTCCTCAGCAGCAATCGTCTCACCACGGATACGGCTCTCGGCGAACGCGACGTCTTCCGGCAAGCTCGGGTCCAAGTGATGGCAGACCATGAGCATGTCCAGATGCTCATCAATCGTGTTCACTGTGTAAGGCTTGGTCGGATTGGTGGAGCTGGGTAGAACATTCGCTTCACCGCAAATGCGGATGATGTCCGGGGCATGACCACCACCCGCGCCTTCTGAGTGGTACGTGTGAATGGTACGGCCTTTGATGGCACCGATGGTTGCTTCCACGAAACCGGATTCGTTCAAGGTGTCCGTGTGGATAGTAACTTGGATGTCATGTTCGTCCGCAATCTTGAGGCAGCAATCGATGGCCGCAGGCGTTGTGCCCCAGTCTTCATGCAACTTCAAGCCAATGGCTCCCCCGAGAATCTGATCGGTAAGACCGGCAGGCATCGCGGTGTTACCCTTGCCGGTGAAACCGAAGTTCAGCGGCAACTGATCCACGGCACGGAGCATGTTGCGCAGGTAGAAGGCGCTTGGCGTGCAAGTCGTCGCGCAAGTGCCAGTGGCTGGACCGGTGCCGCCACCGATCATGGTGGTCAAACCGGCGGCGATGGCTTCATGCGCTTGCTGAGGGCAGATGTAATGGATGTGTGTATCCAGACCACCGGCGGTCAAAATCATTCCTTCACCGGCAATGACTTCCGTGGTCACGCCGACGACCATGTTCGGCATCACACCGGCCATGACATCGGGATTACCCGCTTTGCCGATGCCAGAGATGAGGCCGTTCTTGATGCCGATGTCGGCTTTAAAAATACCACTGTGATCGATGACGAGCGCGTTCGTGATGACGCAGTCCAGCGCTTCCGCTTGGGTCACACCAGCGGCTTGGCCCATGCCTTCACGGATGACTTTGCCGCCGCCGAATTTGCATTCATCGCCATAGACGGTGTAGTCCTTCTCCACCTGCAGGACGAGCGAAGTATCGCCGAGCGTGAGCTTGTCGCCCGTCGTGGGGCCGAACATCTCCGCGTAGTGCGAACGTTTCATTTTGTAAGGCATATCAAGACTCCTCGTGGATAAAGTTGTTGGCCTTCACGCGTTCCATTGCCGCTTTCAGCCCAGCGGGCGACACCGGTCCATCCGACAAATTGTTACCACCACGGATCACTTTCTTCCCGGCGATCTCGACCAGGCGAATCGTCTTCGTCTCGCCCGGTTCAAAGCGCACGGCGGTGCCAGCCGGAATATCGAGGCGACGACCGTAGGCTTTGGCACGATCGAATTTCAGCAACGCATTCGTTTCGATGAAATGATAATGGCTGCCGACCTGCACCGGACGGTCGCCCATGTTCGTCACGGCGAGCGTGATAGAATCGCGACCGGCATTAAGCTCCACTTCGCCCTCTTGCGGTTCGCAGGAGCCGGGTTCGAAATTCAGTTCGGTGACGGAGGAGCGGAAGAGTTTCAGGTCCGGCACTGGGAGGAAGCTGCCGTAGAGTGCGAGGCTCAGGTCACCATCTTCCGAAGCGATGGGATGATGCACGGTGACGAGCTTGGTGCCATCGGGAAAGGTGCCTTCCACCTGCACCTCGCCGACCATGCCCGGCACGCCGGTCATGACTTGGTTGCGTCCAAGAAACTTGCGGCCCAAGTCCATCAATTCGGAAACGCTCCGTCCATCGCGGATGAACTCCAGCAATTGTGTAGCGATCAACGCGACGCTCTCCGGATAATTCAGCGTGAGGCCGCGGGCCAGGCGTTTCTGCGCCAGAAACCCGGCGTTATGCAGGAGCAGTTTATCGATATCACGAGGTGACAGGTGCATAGGTCAAAGCGTTACCATTTACGGGCCCAAGGATCGTCATGCAGGACGGGTTGGAGGAAATTCAAACGGCGGGCGATCTCGCGCCCGACTTCTTCGGTGCTGGTGCCAGCGAGGCGAAGCACCAGGCCATCCGCCACGGCACTGGCGCTGAAAAGAAAATTGCCGCGCTTAGGGACGGGCTCTTCGTTGATCTCCGCCAACAAACGTTGCGCATTCTCTTTGAACGGCTCGCCAAAGATCACAACCGTGGCAAGACAGTGGAATCGGGCCATCTGGTGCAGCAGATCTTCAGAACCATCTTCGGTTGTCAGCAACAGTGAATCCAAGAGGACGCGTTTCCCTTCCTGAAAGACTTCATTTCGGCTTTGGTATTTGGTGAAGGCCCAGCGTTCACCGCGTGAGGCACGGCCTGAACAGAACCAATCGATCAACACCAATCCGGCACCCGCCGCGAGGTGAAAGGTTTGCTTCTGCTCATACATCGCTTCGGCAAAGCATTGCACGGGGTCTGGCGCCATGATGAGCAGCGCCTTGGGCCCCACTTCCGCCTGCATCGTATGACGGCAAGGACGGGATTCGGGGTTGCGAAAAACTTTCGTGGAAGCTTGCGTGCTGAGAAAACAAACGGCGGAATCACCGATATCCACTTTGAGCGAGGTCTGGTCGCCCGCGACCAGACCGCCACCGAAACTGCTGAGGTAAGCCCACACGCTGGGACCACGTGGGCGCGGGGCGAGAATCTTCAAAGGATTGACCGCCCAGCAACTGGTAAGAGCACTTTGCCCGGCCACCCGGCTGACTTTGAGTTCAGCCTGTCCCAACCGGGAGGACTGGACGGGCGCAGAAATCACAGGCTCAAGCCCCAGAGGACGACAGCACCCACCATCATGCAGGCACCGGCAAACGAAAGGGCGCGAGCCGGCAGACGGCGCTGAACTTGAGACCCGACCAGCCAGAGGGCTGCCCCACCAAACGCCAGCACCATGATATGATACGGGCTGGTCAACACATGCACCGGCCCCATGCTCGTCAGGTCGTGACCGGGATGAGCAAAGACCGCGCCGGGCAGCAAGGCCACGAACGCGAGCGCAAACAAACGGACAAAGCGGTTAACCAAGCGGGACGTATTCATATATGGGCTAAACAGTCAGGTATTGGCGGACCAAGCCATCGTTCAAATCAGAGATCACTCCATTTGCCACGATCGATCCGCGGTCCATGATGCAAAAATTATCCGCCACCGCGAGGCAAAAATCAGGGTACTGTTCCACCAGCAAAATGCTGATCTTGCCTTCGGATTTGATGAGCTTCAGCGTTTCACCGATCTGATCGATGATATTAGGCTGAATTCCTTCGGTCGGCTCATCCAAAATCAGCACTTTGGGATCAGTCAAAACGGCGCGGGCGATCGCCAACTGCTGCTGCTGGCCACCACTCAACACACCGCCCTTGCGGCCCAGCATTTCCTTCAACACGGGGAACAAATGAAAGATACGCTCCACTTGCTCGCCCTCTTTCTTGCCGTGAACCACGAGGCTGATCTTCAGGTTTTCCCAGACGGTGAGATTGGAGAATATATCACGGCCTTGGGGGACGTAGCCGATGCCCCGACGGGAACGCTCATCCGGCTTGCAACCGACGAGTTCCTGCCCGTCGAGCTTCACTGAGCCGTCGTCCGGCTTCAGCAAACCGACGATAGTCTTCAACGTGGTGCTTTTGCCAACGCCGTTGCGGCCCATCAAGCAGAGCAGCTTGTTCTTGGGCAGATCAAAATTCACCCCGCGCAAGATGCGCGAACCGTCGTAAGAGACGGAGATATTAGAAACGGAAAGCATGTTAGTGTTTCTTTTTGCGGCCCAGATAAACCTCGATCACCCGTTCGTCATTCTGCACTTCATCCACGGAGCCTTCACAGAGCACATGACCTTGATGCAGAACCGTCACCTTGCGGGCGATCTGGCGGACGAACACCATGTCGTGTTCGATGACCACGATGCTGTGCTTGCCCGCGAGGCTCATGAGGAGTTCACCCGTCTTGGCAGTCTCTTCATCCGTCATGCCGGCGGCCGGTTCATCCACGAGCAGAAGCTTGGGGTTCTGCGCGAGCAACATACCGATTTCCAGCCATTGCTTTTGACCGTGCGAAAGCGTGCCCGCTTTGACATTCGCGCGTTCCGTCAACCCGATGAGTTTCAGCAACTCATGGATGCGATCTTTTTGCGTGGGAGAAATGCGGGCAAACAACGTGGACCAGACACTGCGTGTGCCTTCGAGCGAGAGCCAGATATTCTCCAACACCGTGTGCTCGACGTAAACCGACGGGGTTTGAAATTTACGCCCGATGCCAAGGCGGTTGATCTCGTATTCGTTTAGCTGGGTGAGATCCGTATGCGACCGAACTCGACTTTGCCTGTATCCGGCTGGGTGCGCCCGGTGATGATGTCCAGCATGGTGCTCTTGCCTGCACCGTTGGGACCGATGATCACGCGCAACTCGCCCTCATCCATATACAGGTTCAAATCGTTGATGGCCTTGAAGCCATCGAACGTTTTGTTCACGCCTTCGAGCGTGAGGATGAATTCTTTCTTATGTGTCATTCAATTATGCGTGCTTAAGAACCGGCTTTGGGCGCGGTCGCTTCCACCGGCGGAGTTGCCGTCGGGGCGGGTTCATCCATCTTTTTATTGCGATCCAGGAAGCGCTGTTTCAACGCCTTGAACTGGGCGGGCAAGCCCACGATGCCATTGGGCATGAACAGCACCACCAGGATGAACAGGCCGCCCAAGATGTAGAGCCATTGCTCGGCAAAGGCGCGGGTGGCGTAACTCTTCAACGCATTCACGCTGATCGCGCCCATGATGGGACCGATCAAGGTGCTGCGACCGCCCACGGCGCACCAGACGACGGCTTCCAAGGATTTATCCGTGCCCATCTCACTTGGGTTGATGATACCGACCTGCGGCACATAAAGCGCGCCGCCCAACGCGCAGATCACGGCGGAAAGCACGAACACGAACAATTTAAAATGCGCCGTGGCGTAACCGGAGAACAGGACGCGGTTCTCCGAGTCACGGATGGCACGCTGGATCAGGCCGAACTTGGTGGAGGTCAACCAACGACACAGCAAGTAGACGCCGAGCAACAGACCGCAAGAAGCGATGTAAAGCCAGCGCTTCGTCTCCGGTGTGTTGATGTCATAGCCCAGGATGAGTTTGAAATCCGTCAGGCCGTTGTTGCCGCCGAACGTGAAATCGTTGCGGAAGAACATCAAGCAAGCGGCATAAGTCAAGGCCTGGCTCAGGATCGAGAAATAGACACCCTTGATCCGCGAGCGGAACGCCAGAAAACCGAAGATGTAAGCAACCACTGCCGGCACCACGATGACCATCAGCATGGCAAACCAGAAACTGCGGAACGGTATCCAGTGAGAAGGCAGGCCGCCCGTGGCGGCATATTTGGTCTCGAACTCGAGGAACACCATGAAGTCAGGGATGTCTTTATGGTATTGACCGAGCTTGCCGATCATCAGCATGAGGTACATGCCCAGAGCGTAACCGCCCAAGGCAAAGAAGAGGCTTTGGCCCAAGCTCAGCAACCCGGTATAGCCCCACAGCAGATTCACCCCCAAGGCCAGCACCGCGTAGCAGAGATACTTGCCATAAACTGTGATGGTGAAATCTGAGACGTGGAAGAAACTCTCTTTGGGCACGAAAGCATTCAGGACCGGCAACAAAACCATCATCACAAAGACGACGGCGCCCATTATCAGGAATTCCTTTTTGTTCAGAAAGCGTGTCATCGGAATATGCGGCTAAAAGTTAACAAACGACTTAATCCAGACTGCGGCTGCGGGTGGCGAAGAGGCCGGAAGGACGCCATTGCAGGAACAGGATGATGCCGCCCAGCACCATGATCTTGCCCAGCACGGCACCCAGCCATGGCTCCAAGATCTGATTCGTCACCCCGACACCCAGAGAAGCAGAGACGGTACCAACCAGATTGCCGACCCCGCCCAGCACCACGATCATGAAGCAATCTACGATGTAGCTCTGACCCAAGCCGGGACCGACATTGGCGAGCTGCGACATACAGGCACCCGCCATGCCCGCCAGCCCGGAACCAAAAGCAAACGTCATCATGTTCACCCGGTCCGTGCGGACACCGATGCATGAAGCCATGTTACGATTTTGCATCACCGCACGGATCTGCAGACCGAGGGAAGTTTTCGTGAGCAAAAGGTACGTGCCGTAAACGATGAAAACGGCGAAACCGATGACAAAGATACGGTTGTAAGCGAAGAGGATGTCATAGGTGACAAAGCTGCCGCTGAGCCAGCTCGGGGAACCGACTTGCACGTTCGCCGCGCCGAAGATGCTGCGGAAAATCTGTTGCAGCACGAGGCTGACACCCCAAGTCGCCAGCAAGGATTCCAACGGACGCTTGTAGAGGAAGCGGATGATACCGCGCTCCAAGATCAAGCCCACCAAGCCGGCGGTGAAAAAGGACGCGGCCAAAGCTACGATGAAGAACATGTCAAACTTGCCGCCCGTGGCGCCGAACCATGATTTGAAAATGTTCTGGGTCATGTAGGCCGTGTAAGCGCCCGCCATCATCAGCTCGCCATGGGCCATGTTGATGACCCCCATCAAGCCAAAGGTGATGGCCAGCCCCAGCGCCGCCACCAGCAGTACGGCGGCCGTGCTCAGGCCGCGGAAGCTGGTGCCGACAAACGTGCCCATCGCGATGTAATTCTTGATGAGCTTCAGGGATTCTTCCAATTCGCGGCGGGTATCCGTATCCGGTGTTTTTTCCGCCATGACCTTCTTCAGGGCGTCTTCCAGAAAATTCATCGAATTGATGGAGCGGATTTCACCGAGCTTCTTGATGGCGGCAAGCTTGGTCTCCTTCTTCTCATCCACCATCTGGGTGACGGCGATCGCCTCGATCACAGCCTTGAGCACTTCCTTGTCCAGCTCCTTGCCGAGCTGGCTTTCGAGGTATGGGACGTATTCGAGATTCTGTTCCTGTCCGAGCTTGATCACCGCATCACGGCGCTGCTTCGGGTTAGGATTGGCGAGGGCAAAGAAATCGAGCGTCGTCTTGATGGCCTTGCGCAACTTCGCATTCGTATCGGCCGGGGTGAGATCAGCCGCGGCAAACCAGAGGATTTTGCCATCTTTGTCTTTTACCGGCTCACCGTCCGCGATAGCCAGACCTTTGGCCTGACCGTCACTGTTCACTTGGGAATCCAACAAAAGGGGGATGCGTTTCTCATCGGCTTCGTAGAGGTAGAGCTCGCTGAGGCGCCAGGAGGTAAGGACTTGGGCCACCAAAGGATCTGCATTGTCCGCCAGCTTCTTCACCGCCTCCATCTGCTGCGCGGCATCTTCCGTCAAAATTGTCTTTACGAGAAGCGCCCGGGTCTCGGCGGTGGCTGCTGCGGCTTGAAATGACTGCCAGCCAAGGGCCATTACGAGAAGGGCAAGTCTAAGGTAACGCATTTTGTGCTTAGTTGGGGAGACGGGCTGCACCTGCCCGTCTCCCGGAGGAACCAACAAACAACCCAATACAACACTAACAGCTTACTTCTTCAGGAACTTGTCGCTGAAGGGCTCGGCGGCCACGCCAGTGAAGGTCTTGATGATCTTGAACTGGCCGGTCGGCAGCGTT
>CBDIPT010000014.1:0-115763 GCA_965283725.1 Limisphaerales bacterium | reverse complement strand
GTCGCTGGTCTTGCCGTCCATCAGCACACCATCTTGTACCATTGATAGGTGATGGATGAGGTCGAGTAGATAGAGGCTTTGATGGTCGCACCGCCGTTCTTGTTTTGGGAGATCGGGGCGGGTTGGCAAGCGATGGCCGGATTATCAAAGCTGTTCAAATAGCGCGCCCAAACGTTATCGGAAGTGAATCCGCCATCAAAACCCACATAGATGTAAAGACCATCTGGCGAGCAACGGATTGACCGACCGTTCTGGCCGCTGCTGATGCTGGACGGTTGAGGAAATGTTGCGGCCGTATCCAGCTGTCCATTGGGTAACAAGCGGGCTACGTTAAGGCGGGAAACCCCATTGAATGACGTGAAACGACCGGCGAGCAGAATTTTGCCATCTGGTTGAAGATCGATCTCGCGCAGAGCAGGGGCACTGCCATTCAAACCGACCCCGCCCGCGTTGAATGTTTTGTCCAAGGTGCCATCGGCATTCAGGCAGGCCAGCAGCATGGTGTTGCCGCTCTGGTTCAGATTCTGGGCGAAATCACCGCCAATGAGAATTTTTCCATTGGGAAGGGCTTGAATGGCGTAGACCGTACCGCTGCCACGAATCGGGCAGACCCAGGAAGTGTCAATGGTTCCTGCTGGGGTGATTTTCACAATCAAGCTGTTCGGGCTGCCGACTGCATCCATATTTGCCGCCACCAGGATCGAGCCATCGGGCAATACTTCCACGTCTTGGACGGTAGTTAGGGTTTTGCCGTTAAAGGGGTCAAAACTCAGATTCAACGAGCCATCCTCATTTAGTCGGGCAATGCGGTTGCGAGCGATCCCGTTGACCGTGGCGAAGTCACCCCCGATGATGTAGTTCGTGCCGTAATATTCTTTGATGGTTCGTACTGTGGAACTCGTATTCGGCATGTGGACTTTGAATCCTGTATCCACTGTGTTGTTGGCCAAAATTCGCATCACGTTGGTGGTGTAAGCACTTGGATTTGGGTAACTGAGGTTACCAGCGGCCAAAAGACGTCCTTGGCTATCACGCAAAAGATCTTCGATCGAAGCGCCTGAAGCTGGGTTGGCACCAAAACCTGCACCCGGGTCTTGTGCTACGCCATTGGTGTCGTTCATGCGGAGCAAATCGCCGTTGGAAGCATTGGGACGCATCCTATCCCACTGGCCTGCAACCCACGCTGTGCTGTTGGCCATTGGTTCCAAAGCCAGAACAGCGGCGCTCCCGCCGGTGATAGCGCCGATTCCCAAGTCATTGCTATTCGCCGCAAAAGTGCTGTCCAAAGATCCAGCCACGACAGTTTGCACATTCAGTGTGACTGCGATAGAGGTCGTGCTGCCGCCCGGGCCGGTGACAATCACATCGTAGGAGCCAGTATCACCCGCCGTCAGGGAATTGATGGTATAGGAAGAAGAAGTGGCTGAACCGATATTTTGTTCGCCTTTACGCCATTGATAGGTGAAAGGCAGGGTGCCCGAAGCTTTCACGGAAAAAGTGTGACTAAGTCCCGCCAGTTTGTTCCCACCTACCGGCTGCTCATAAATTCCCGGGGCGATATTGGTCCGTACTGCCGTCCCCAGATTCAAGCGCTTGAGTGACGTCGTGCTGCCGCAGTAGAGAAAGCCATTGTAGGCATAGAACACATCATCCGCGATCGTATCCATGCCGGTGAAAGGCAGGCTGCGCACAGAGAACGTGTTGATATCGACTTCGAAAAAGCCGTTCAGCGTTGTGCCATAGATCTTGTCTCCCAAAGTGACGAGCCGCCGGGTATTGCCCAAGGCCGAGCCATTGATGGTGCGTGTCCACGAGCTGCCTTGATTCGTACTGTGATAGATGGCTCCGTCCACCGATGCAAAGACAGTTCCGTTGGTGGCCGTGACGATATCATAGCCATTGCGGAAAGGGAGAATCTGGTAGGGGAAGAGGGGAATGCCGTTATTCGCTTCGTACCAGGTGGTGCCCAAGTCATCGGAGGCATAGAGACCCCAGATCTTGGTGGCGAGCAGGACGCGAGTGCCTGCCACGGCGACCTGTTGGCCGACCCCGAAACTGATGCCGCTGAAGGGGGCATTCGGCACCCCGTTGCGGACTGAAGTCCAGTTCGCACCGTTATCCGTGCTGCGCCAGACAATCCCGTGCAAGGTGTCTGCGGCGAAGGCGTAGTTGCCCATCTGCACCATGTTGCGGAACTGGGCGGCTTCGGTGCCAGGGGTGGAGCCGGGTGTCCAAGTAGCGCCGCCATTATCCGAGTAAAATGCGCCCGGGCCGACCGTATTGCGCCAGCTCGATACCGTTGTGCCGTGGATGATGCGATTGCCTAGTTTGATGAACGAACGGCCATCGATAGTAACGCTGTTCGGATCACCCGCCACTGCTTCCAAACCGCTGCTCGATTTCGTCCAGGGAGCCCCGTTATCCGTCGATTTGTACGCGCCGCTGCCGGCGAACGCAGAAAAAGAGTGTTGCCTGAACCAGCGCCGATGGCACTGGGCTGCACCCCGGCTGGTGTGCCGCTAACTGATTGCCATGTCTGTGCTTGAGTGATGCTTGCGAGTGACAAGGTCACGGTCAGCAGAGATAGAATTTTTATCAGTTTCATTATTTCTTTTTAGGCTGCAGGGATGATTCGTGTCTCGTTCTGGGGCGGAAATGAGCAAAAAATGGACCATCTTTACGATTTCTTAACACTTGGTAAGAGTTTTTGCAACATGCTCCCCGGCAATGGGTTGAGGTCTGTTTTTGGCGGGAGATTACTTCGCCGGGATGATGCCCTTTTTCTCAAGACTGCGAAGTTTAGGCCCTATCACGGCCGAGCAGTAGGCCTGGTTCGGATTGTTTTTGAAGTAATCTTGATGGTAGTCCTCGGCCTTATAGAAGATGCCGGCTGGCACTATCTCGGTCACTATGGGGCTCTTGAAATGCTCCTGCGCCTTCTTCTTGGATTCCTCGGCCGCCTTCTTCTGGGCCTCGCCGTAATACATGATGGTGGAGCGGTATTGCGTGCCGGTATCGGCTCCTTGCCGGTTCAGAGTAGTGGGATCATGCGCCGCCCAGAAGATCTCGAGGATTTGCGCGTAAGTGATTTTGGTGGGGTCGAACTCCACTTGCACGACTTCCGCATGGCCGGTATCGCCCCCGCAGACTTGTTTGTAGGTCGGATTCGGGACCGTGCCGCCCGCGTAACCGGAGACGACGGATTTCACGCCTTCAAATCGCTCGAACACCGCTTCCACGCACCAGAAGCAGCCGCCGCCCAGCGTGGCCTTCTCGGTGTAGCCCCACTTGTCGGCTTCGGGTTTATCTTGGGTTACTTTCTTGTCTTCAGCGTTCATAGTTGCGGTGAAAATGGTGCACAATCCGATGGTTAGCAACGCCAGTTCCGTGACAAAACGGCGACGCGCCACAGTGGCCAATTGGGATGCTCCGGTGATATTAGACGTCTTCTTCATGGCTGTCTTCTTTCTATACCTCTCTTTGCCTCTATTAGACGATACAAAAACACCGTAAATTCGAGAATTTCTTCGGGTGAACGATATGCAATCTGCCCGGCAAAATAAGGTTGGTCCCGCTGTTTTACTTTCGTGGTGAGACGTTGTGTCACCTGCGTTGCACAATGCCTGTTTCTCCATTATTTTGGCCGCGTGACCAAGCGAGTTTATTATCTGGTGACACTCCTGTTCTTCCTGCTGCTCGGCGGGGGAATATCGTGTTCGCGCAGCCCCAAGTATCACAATTTCCCGCCTGCGGCCGATGGTCCGTGGCTCGCCTTTGGGGATAGCCTCACCGCCGGCTACGGTGCCTCTCCGGGCAAGGACTACCCAACCGTTTTGGGCAAACGCTTGGGATTGAAGATCGAGAATCACGGCGTCGTCGGGCAGACCACGGCGGGCGCCTTCGGGCGCTTGGAGAATGCCGCCCAAACCCGCCCGCGTGTTGTGTTGCTTTGTCTCGGCGGGAACGATGGGCTCCAAGGCGTGTCCCGTGATGTGATGTTCCAGAACCTTGGCAAGATCATTGATCGTTTTCACGCGGAAGGCTCCTTTGTGGTGCTCATCGGCATCCGCAGCACGACCTTGCGGGATAAGAACGAGGAGGGGTTTGAAAAGCTCGCCGCCCAGAAGCGTGTGCTTTATCTCCCGGACATGCTGTCCGGTCTGCTTACCGATCCCCGCCTGATGTCCGACCAGATTCACCCCAACGATGCCGGTTACGAGAAAATCGCCGAACGGCTTTCCGCAGAACTTCGACCTTTGTTGCTGCAGTTGAAATGATTGCCCTTAGCCGCCGACGTTAGTCGGCGCACACTCAAGTCATTGTGCTGATTCAACGTAAAACAATTTTCTCGAACTGCCGTAAATACCGCTATGTCCTCTGGCGGGATTGGGATGATGCGAACCAGAATTACGCGATGTTCATTGGGTTGAATCCCTCAACAGCCAATGAGGCAAACGATGACCCGACAATTCGCCGGTGTGTCAATTTTGCCAAAGACTGGGGCTACGGCGCTCTGTGTATGGTGAATCTATTTGCCTACCGGACAACTGAACCGAAGATTTTGAAAATGCAACGTGAACCGGTCGGTCTGGATAACGACCGCTGGTTGCGAAGAATAGGGAATAACGCTGGGGTGATTGTCGCTGCTTGGGGAGTGCATGGGACGCATCTGATGCGAGATCGCGATGTGATACGTTTGTTCCGTGGGAAGCTAACTTGCCTTGCGGTAACAAAAGATGGACATCCACGACATCCGCTTTATTTGCGGCAGAAATTGAAACCTGTTCCGTTTGCCTGAATAGCGAGCAGAGCGTTTCTAATAAAAGCGTTTTGAAATGCCCTTTGACTGCCCACGTGGTTCTTTTACTTTCTTCCGCATGAAGCCATCGTTCGTCACCGCCTTGCTGGTCGTATTGTCGTGCTTGTTGCCGGTCGCACCGGGGCAGGCGGCGGCCAGAAAAGATGCCGAGAAACCCAACATCATCTACATCATGGCCGATGATTTGGGCTATGGCGACCTCGGTTGCTACGGCCAGCAAAAGATCAAGACGCCGAATATCGACAAGCTCGCCAAAGAAGGCATGCGTTTCACCCAGTTCTACGCTGGGGCTCCGGTCTGCGCGCCCTCACGTTGCGTCTTGATGACCGGCAAACACACCGGTCACGGCCGGGTGCGGGGCAATGCCGGCAAAGAGAATCCGCTGCCGCAAACCATCCGCACTGAGGATGTGACCGTTGCGGAAGTGCTGAAACAGGCCGGCTACACCACGGGGCTGATCGGCAAATGGGGGCTGAGCCAGGAGAACTCGCCCGGCCATCCAAACAAGAAGGGGTTCGATTATTTCTTCGGTTATCTGGATCAGCACCACGCGCACAACTACTACCCGGAGTTCCTGATCCGCAACGAATCCCGCGTCTATCTGGAGAACATCGTGCCCGGCGATGGCGATTACGGCCAAGGTTGGGCCACCGTGAAGAAGCAATACAGCCATGATCTGATGGCTGAGGATTCTTTGACTTGGATTGAAACGAACAAGGACAAACCGTTCTTTCTCTACCTCGCCTTCACCTTGCCCCACGCGAATAACGAAGCCACGCGCGGCACCGGCAATGGCCAGGAAGTGCCGGACAACGGCAGCTACGAGAATACTGATTGGACGCCGCCGAACAAAGGCCAGGCCGCGATGATCTCGCGCTTGGATCGTGATGTGGGCCGCATCATGGAGAAGCTGCGCAAGCTCGGGCTCGATAAAAAGACCCTGGTCATCTTCACCTCGGATAACGGCAATCACAAAGAAGGCGGCAATGATCCGGTGTTTTTTGACGCCAACGGTCCCTTGCAAGGGATGAAGCGTGATTTATATGAAGGCGGCATCCGTGTGCCTTTTATCGCGCGCTGGCCCGGCAAGATCAAATCTGGCACCACGAATGCACACGTCGGTTATTTCGGCGATTTCATCACCACCATGGCAGAGTTGACCGGTGGCAAGGCGCCGGAAGGTTTGGACAGCATCAGCTTCCTGCCGACCTTGCTCGGTAAGGACAAGGAACAAAAGAAACACGATTACTTGTATTGGGAATTCTACGAACAAGGCGGCAAGACCGCGCTGCGCATGGGCGATTGGAAAGCGGTGCGGCTGGGCTTTGGCGATGCGTTTCCGATCGAGTTGTATGATGTGAGCAAAGACTTGGCGGAAGCGCACAACCTCGCGGCCCAGAACCCCGAGGTCGTCGCCAAAGCAAAAGAACTTTTCGCGCAAGCCCACGTCGATTCGCCGGACTGGCCGGTGCCCACGGGCAAGAAACCTGCCGCCAATCCATCACCCAAGAAAACCAAGAAATAATCCTGTTATGCCTGGACATCTGCCTCCGCTTTCGCGTCGTCGTTTCCTCACGGGCCTGACGGCCAGCCTCTCGCTCCTGCCGCTCACGGGCGAGCTTTGGGCGGAGGATAAAGATATTGAACGTTGGATTCTCTTCTCGGATATCCATATCGCCGAGGACCGCGCCAAAGTGGCGCGTGGCGTGACGATGGCGGCCAATTTGGAACGGGCCGTCAAAGAAGCCTCGGCCTTGGCCAAGCAATCCGCGGGCGTGTTCATCAATGGCGATCTGGCATACAATACCGGTGAGCCGGGCGATTACACCACCGTCAGTGAGTTGCTTGAACCGCTCCGCAAAGCGGGCCAGGCAGTTCATTTCACGCTCGGCAATCATGATCAGCGCGAAAATATCCAAAAGGGCGTGAAGGTGACCGGGGAAGGGCATGGCGCGGTGCTGGATAAGTTCGTCAGCGTTGTGAAGGGCAAGCAGGCGAACTGGTTCTTGCTCGATTCTCTTGAGCAGACCAACAAGACGCCCGGCCTGATCGGTGAGACGCAATTGACCTGGCTCGCCAAAGAATTGGATGCCCACAAGGACAAGCCCGCCGTCATCATGGTGCATCACAATCCAGACACGGCCGAAAAGCGTTCCGGCCTCAAAGACACCGAGAAACTTTGGGAAGTGCTGACGCCGCGCAAACAAGTGAAAGCGCTCATCTTCGGCCACACCCACGTGTGGAGTCTTAAAGTCCACGAGAGCGGCATCCATCAGATCAACCTGCCCACCGTTGCCTACGTCTTCAATGCTGCCCAGCCGACGGGGTGGGTGGATGCTGCGGTTAAAGCGGATTCATTGACGCTTCGGCTAAACGCCTTCGATGATAAGTTCCCCGACCACGGCAAAGCCAAAGAATTGAAATGGCGTCCCGCCTGAGCGGTTCTCATCGAGGCAGCAAAGTCCGCAGCCCAGCGCTTTGATTAAACGGCAGCACCCTTGGCTGCCGTGAGGTGCTGCTGTTTAATCTGCTCATATAAAAATTATCATCAGAAGGGTGTTGCTGTTTGCATTGCTTGGTCTAATATTTAGACGCCATTAGGGAGACACATGTGTTTAACAAATAACTGTGTTGCCCTATGTACAAGTCTCTCAGTCCTACGCGGCTTTCGGTTGTCTTGTTTCTGACCGTCCTTTGTCCTTCCCTGCTTTTGGCCCGAGCGCCAGTAGCGACGAACGACACATATGCGACAGGCTTTAGGACCACCCTGACCATTCCCGCTCCTGGCATCTTGGCCAATGATGCAGACAGCAATGGCAACCCTTTCACCATCACACCGCTGGTGTCGCAGACTTACACCTTCAATGGCATCACGTTTGATCAGGCCCTGACACCAAACTTCTACCAGCCTTTGGGCGTAGGAACCTTTAGCAACGCTGTAGTGACGGCATTGCCATCGACTGTTGCCAGCGGGGTTGCCGGGTTTCCTGACAGCGGCACCAGTTTCTACTTTGGTGATTCTATTGGCCGTTTGGCCGAGGATTCCGGCAGCACTACGACGACGAAAGCTTTGAATCTTCCCGCCGGGAACGATGGCTCAGTGAATCGTAGCGGTTTCGAATCCAGTTGGGCCTCCGGCGTCATGCTGACGAATACGGTGGGGGATGACTTTGTGATCTTCGAGGCCGGTTCCACCAATGTCGCGGAAGCCTTCATGGTGCAAGTTCATGATGCCGCTAACGACGTCTGGAGTCCGTGGGTTTATATCACGCCGCAGTCTTACAAATTTTACGCCGGCAGTGGTTCGGAAGGTCTCCATTCCACCAAGTTCGACCTGGATTCGTTCGGTATTCCGGCCAACGGCTACATCGACCGGCTGCGGGTGGTGAACATGACCACGAAGGACCGGATGCTTAATGCTTCCGGCGAGGGCATTGTGTTGCCGGAAGACAATGGCGCCACAGTAGGTGCCGTTAAACCCAAAAAACCGGTCAATGACACGACAGGATCGGGCGCGGAATATCCAGCCACTTCCTTTGACCCGGACATCGTTTACATCGGTTCGCTCCACACCTTGGGGGCCACGGTGCCGGCGTATGCGGCCGTCAGTGAGTTGGGGGCCACGGTCACGGTGAACAGTGATGGCAGCTTCACCTATGATCCCTCTACCTCTGGTGTCATCCAAGACTTGCCCTTTGGCGGATCTGCCACGGACACATTCTACTACCTCATCGCGGATACCTTCCAAGGGCACGCCCGTGGTATCGTCACGATCAATATCACGACACCCAACCCGCCCACCTTGGCCATCACCCGTTCGGGTAACAGCGTGACTTTGCGCTGGCCGAATACCTTCACGGATTTTGCGCTGCAATCCACCCCCGCTTTGGAGGATCCGATCACTTGGACGGATGTGGACATCATTCCCTCGGAAGATGGCAGTGATTTCACGGTGACCGTGGACGCTTCTACCGGCAACAGCTTCTTCCGGTTGGCCCAGGTTCTCCGTTAGCGCCTGTTTTCAGCCGCGCAAGTTAATTTCATCAATCGCACGGGCGCCCCTTGAACCGGGGCGCTCTTTTGTTAGTGTGGGGGCATGTCGTTCGTGAACGAGTTCAACGCGCTGCCGTTTCCCGCCCTCTTGGACCTGGCCAATGGGGCAGGGCAGGAGCGCGTCCGTCAGGTCCTGCTGCGCGGTCCCGCCAACCTGGCGGATTTCGCCATCCTCTTGTCTCCCGCTGCGGGCGGGCTGCTGGAGGAGATGAGCCGCCGTTCCCAGTTGCTCACCCGCCAACGCTATGGCCGGGTCATCCGGCTCTTCGCGCCGCTTTACCTCTCGAACGAATGCATCAATAATTGCAAATACTGCGGCTTCTCCCGGGACAACCCGATCCTGCGCGTGACGCTCTCGACGGAGGAAATCATCCGCGAAGGCCGTGCTTTGAAGGAGCAGGGCTTCCGCAACGTGCTGCTTGTGGCGGGCGAACATCCCAAGTTTGTCTCCAATGGTTATCTGGCTGAATCTACCCGCGCCTTGCATCAGGAGATTCCCAGCGTGTCGCTCGAAGTCGGTCCGATGGAAACGGACGAGTATCGTCCCATTGTGGAAGCGGGTGCGGATGGGTTGGTTGTCTATCAGGAAACGTATGATCGCGGACTTTATGCCGAGATGCACACGGCTGGTCCCAAGCGCAATTTCGACTGGCGCTTGGAGACTCCTGAGCGCGCCTATGCTGCGGGCTTCCGCCGCTTGGGCATCGGCGCATTGTTCGGCCTGGCGGATTGGCGTTATGAAGCCCTCTCGGTGGCTGCGCACGCGCAATATCTTTTGAAGCATTGCTGGAAGTCCAACGTGACCATCTCCTTGCCGCGCTTGCGTCCTTGCGCCGGTGAATTCCAGCCGTTGACCCATCTGGGCGACCGTGAACTGGCCCAGTTGATCTGCGCTTTCCGTCTCCTCTTGCCGGATGTCGGCCTGGTCTTGTCCACGCGCGAACCGGCGCGTCTGCGCGATGGCTTGATTCCGCTGGGCATCACCTTGATCAGTGCGGGCAGCCATACGGAGCCGGGCGGCTACACTGGGGCCGGGAAGGATCGCATCCACCGCACCGAAAAAGGCCGTATCGTGGAACTCGCCGCCGGGGCCAGCGAATGGGCAGCCGTCGCCGAGCGCAGCACGAATGCGACTGGACAATTTGACATCGCGGATGAACGCTCTCCGCAGGAGGTGGCTGACGTATTACGCCGCCTGGGATACGAGCCGGTCTGGAAAGACTGGGATGCCGCTTTGATGGCCTAGTGCATGGTCAAAAAGGTTTATCTGCTCTGGTTTTTGCTGCTGGGCCTGCTCCCCGTGCCAAGTTCATTGGGCGCGCAAGCCGAGACCCGGTGCGTCGTGTGTGATAAACGCATCGAGTTCGGCACTTACTACCATTACCTCCACCCCGTCCTTAAGAAAGAGGTCTACATCTGCGCCGATTGCAATGCCTTGAAACTGCATTGCGCCAAGTGCGGTCTGCCGGTGCTCGAGAACGCTGTGCGTACCGGCGATGGCCGTTATTTTTGCCCGATTGATGCACCGCTCATCGCGCTGGATGAAAACGAGATCCGGCAGATGTTTAATGCGGCGTCCGCGGAGCTGATCCGGTTGAGCAGTGGCAAGCTGACTCTGAAAAATCCGACGATCACCGTCAATGTCTTCGATGTGGACTATTGGAACAACAAGCTGGGGGAGCGCGGTCAACCGACGGCCACCATGCAGCGTCACGGCCTCTCGACCTCCCGGCCCATCGGCGGTGGCGGCATGGTGCATACGGTTCTCCTCTATCGTGGTCTGTCCAAGGCGGAGATGGTGGCCGTTTGCGCCCACGAGTACACCCACTTGTGGATCAATGAGAACAAACCCGAGAAACGGACCATCGAGCCGCAGACCATCGAGGCTTTATGTGAGGTCGTCGCGCTGGCTTTGATGGAGTCCCAGCAGAAACCGGAACAGGTGCAAAACATCATGGCGAACACCTACACCGAAGGCCGCATCAAAAATGCCGCGGCCTTTTACAAGGTCCACGGTCTGAACCGGGTGCTGGAGTGGGTGAGCGATGGCCAGCGGCCGGTGTTTGATGAACTTGATTTCCAGGTGTCTTTTGCTGCGCCTTCCGCCCCGACGGTCTGGCAGCCGCCCGTCGCCGCTTACCGCGCTGAATTTGACCGGTTGCAACTCAAGAGCATCATCGCGAACAAAGACAAGACCGTGGCGCTGATCAACGACAAGACATTTGTACAAGGCGAGGAGCGCCGGATGGAATTCGGGGGCAAGAAGCTCCTCGTCAAGCTGCTCGCCGTGGAGGGGGAGGCTGTGACCTTGCAGGTTGAAGGCACGAAAGACCCGGTGAAGCTCGTGCGTGAATGATCAAATCATGGTTGAAGCGAAAACAGTGACCGCCAATGGACGCGCCTTGCCGCTGGAGCAGGCTGTCACACTGGCCGATTTTTTGACCCGCCAGCAATTGCTGCCGCGCAGTGTCGTGGTGGAATTGAATGGCGAAGCCGTCCCTCCTTCCGAGTTTGCCCAACGCATGGTCCAGCCGGGTGACCGTTTGGAAATCGTTCGGATCGTGGCCGGCGGTTAAATTTTGCAGAATTGTCGCCTCCGCCGGTTGACTCTCAGGGATTTTTGTTCCAATAGATTTTTATGAAGTTCAGGTTTGAAACGATGTATCGCGGATTTCTCGGTGTGTGCCTGCTGGTGTTGTTGTGGTCTTTTTATGCGAGCGCGCAGACGAATGACCCCGCCAAGACGACGAACGCAGTGGCCCTGGTTGCTGTCCAACCCGCTGATAAGGGGGATGACAATACGGTTGCGGGGATCGACAAGGCGTTCCTGAGTTTTGGTCTGGACCAGAACAAGTTTCTGGTCGAACACACGATCTTCAACAAACCGATCTGGATGTATATCGCTTCTTTGATCTACATCTTCCTGGCGTTCTACATCTCCAAATTCTTCGATTATCTGGTGGGCGTCTGGCTCAAGGCCTGGGCGAAGCGCACCGAGACGGCCTTTGATGATATGCTCCTCGAGTTGGTGCATGGCCCGGTCAAGATCGTCAGTTTTGTCATCTTCCTCCATATCGGGTTGAGCGTTTTCGATTGGCCTCCCGTCATCGAGACCTTCATGTCCAAAGGCTTGCTCATCATCGTGGCGGTTTCGTTGACCTACATGTTGATGAAGTTCGTCGACCTGGTCATGGGTTACTGGCGTGAGAAATCCAAGATCGAGGCGGACACGACGTTCGATGACCAGCTCTATCCGATCATCCGCAAAAGCCTGAAAGTGTTTGTCGTCGTCGTGGCCGTGCTGGTGACGTCTTCCAATCTGGGGCTGAATATTTCGGCCGCCATCGCCTCGCTGTCGATCGGTGGTCTGGCGCTCGGCCTCGCAGCGCAGGACACGCTCGCCAACCTATTCGGTGCCGTGGCGGTTTTCTTGGACAAGCCTTTCCGGATCGGCGACCGCATCCGGTTGGATGCCGTGGATGGGACCGTCGAGACCATCGGCCTGCGCAGCACCCGCGTGCGGAATCTGGACGGGTTCCTCGTCACCATTCCCAACAAAACGATGGGCAATGCCACCATCACCAATGTGACCCGGCGCCCGAATATCAAGACCACGATGACCATCGGGGTGACGTACAACACCGCCTATCCCAAGCTGCAACGGGCGGTGGACATCTTGCGGGAAGTCTATGAGAAACACGCGAATACCCAGGAAGTGCTGGTCAGCTTCCTGACGTTCGGCGCTTCCTCCCTCGATATCCAGGTCGTCCACTGGTGGAATAATACCGACTACAAAGCGTACCTGGCGGGCATGCACACCATGAACCTGGAGATCAAACGGCGCTTCGACGAAGAAGCGATCGAGTTCGCCTTCCCGACGCGGACGGTTTATCTGCGCCAGGATTCCGAGTGGCGGCTGACATCGGGCGAGGCCCCTCAGTTGCCGGAGCCGACGGTTGCGAAGTCGTAAGGCGCATGAAATCCATTTGGCAAATCAGTCTTCTGCGCTAAGTTGCGCCTGCAATGGTTCACCGCACAAATCCCGCTTTAGACGCGTTTCTGGCTGTTTTGCCGGAAACCTTGGAGTTTGCCCAAGTGCTCATTTCCCGCCGGGGGCATCATTTCGAGCTGCGCCACAGCGCGGACCGGACCATTTCGGACACGGTTTTGGAATCCCTTACGGTGACCGATCTGCGGGGATTGGCGAATGACACCGCGGCCGGTGCCTTTCGTCCTTTGAAGTCTGCCCCCACTTTGCGTGGCGGTTGGCGGGTCTTGCTCACCGCGCCCGCTGATTTGGAGCTCGCGTTGGATCACCTTTATCCCGGTGCTTTGGCGGACTGGTATGCGGTGCGGGCGGGCAAGGCAGCGGGCATAGCCTACCGAGATTACGTCAATCGCCAGACGGGCATGTATCGGATCACCCAGTTGCTGAACGATGAACAGGTGGCGGATGTGGCCCAAGCAGCCTGCCATCGCAGTTTTTGTTTGAAGCAGCGCCTCTGGCACGGACCTTTATTGAGCGCTGACAAACTGGAGGAGAAGAGCTTGGTCCCTTGTCTCGAGCCTTGTCCCATGCTGCTCGAATTCGCCCGCAAGTCGATGCGCCTGGAGCAAGAGGAACACGTCTCCCCGAGTATCGCGGAAGGGGATCTGCAAACGTTGCTTGCGGCGGTGGAGACGGCCTTGCTCTCTCCCGGTGTGAATGGCCGCGAGGCTGATTTTACCGCAGCCGCCAATCCGCGCCGGTTGCGACGGGTCAGGATATTGCTGGAACGTTGGCTTGCCCAAGTGCCCCGGAAAGAAGATAAGGAGTAATCCATGAAAAGGAATTTGTTGATCCGGTTCTGCTGCGGCCTGCTGCTGGCCGTAGTCCTGCCTGTGGTGGCGCAAGACAAGGCGCAGGATGCGGAAGCCGCCTGGCAGGCTTTCCTCAAAGCCTCACGTCCGCCCGGTCCGCCCGCCGAATGGGGGAACACGCCGCCGACCAAGGAGCAGATCGAGGCCTTTCATTTGCGGAATAGCGAACTGGCGGCCAAGGCAGCCGATGTCGCACATGATTTCTATACCAAGTTCCCCGAGCACGCCCGGGCGGCGGAAGCCCGCGAAAAGGAATTGAAGCTGATCGAAGTGGCGGTGCAGCTTTGCAATACGAATAAAGTCACCCGTTTGCAGGAATTGCGCAAAGCGATGGTGAACGCTCCCGGCACCTCGGACGCCGAACGTTTTCGTCTCCGGCTGTTGCAGATCCAGCAGGATGCCATGGCTCAGCGCGACCAAGGGGCTGCGCCTTATCTGGATGCCATGGAGCAGGGGGCCCGCCAGCTCATGAAGGAGTTTCCGGACCGCACCGAGCCGCTAAATCTGCTCGTCCAGATCGTCAATGGAGCGGTGCAGAGCGGGGATATCGAGCGCGCCCGGCGTTTGGGCAAGGAACTCGCCGATTCCAAAGCGCCGGAAGCCGCGAAGAACATGGTTCGCACTCAGCTCAAGCGGATCGATGCGGTGGGCAAGCCGTTCATTTTCATGGCTCCCAGCATTGAAGCCAAGGAACTGAACCTGGAGAAAATGCGAGGCAAAGTCGTGCTGTTCGATTTCTGGGCCAGTTGGTGCGGGCCGTGCATGGCCGAAGTGCCGAACATGAAAGAGGTTTACACAAAATACCACAGCCAGGGTTTCGAGATCATCGGCATCAATCTGGATGAAACCGTGGAAGTGCTGAAAGAAACCATCAAGAAGAACGACATGCCATGGCCGCAACACTTTGATGGAGCCAATCCCGATGGCGGTTGGGCCGGTAAATACGGCATCTCTGCCATCCCTGCGATGTGGCTGGTGGATAAAAAAGGTGTCCTGCGCGATCTGAATGCCCGTGAGGATCTGGCGGAGAAGATCGCCAAGCTGATGGCGGAACCTGCACCGTGAACTGCCTTTCTGTTTGTCAGCGCGTCTGCTTACGGGCTTAATGCCGCTGATATATGGAATGGCTGCAAAAAGTCGTATTCTACGATGGCAAGTTCTTAGGCATCGACTGGCATTTTTGGAAGATCATCGGCTGGGTGGGTAATGTCGTGTTCTTCTCCCGTTTTGTCGTGCAATGGTATGCCACGGAGAAGCTCAAAAAAGTGGTGGTGCCTTCCGCCTTCTGGTGGTTAAGCCTTATCGGCTCGTTGCTGCTGCTGAGCTACGCGCTGTTCTACAAAAAAGATTCCGTTTTCATCTGGGCTTACGCTTTCACGTGGATTCCCTATATCCGCAATCTGATCATCCACCGGCGTCATAAGAAGGCACACTTGAAATGCACCGAATGCCATACGACTTGCCCGCCGGATTCCAACTTCTGCTTTGAGTGCGGAGCTCCGCTTTTGCCGGAAGCGGAATCCCACGTGACGAACTAAGAACATGCGTGTTCTCCTCGTCAACGAAAGCGCCCGCAGTCACACCGGTGGCGCGCATCGTGTCGTGGTGGAGACGGTCGGCTTGCTGGCCGGTGCGGGACATGCGGTGGCGCTGGCCTACAGTGATGGCGGACCTAGCGAGGTGACCTGTCCGCTCTATCGGTTTTCCGCCGACCAAACAGACAGTCTGTTGGCTGCCCGATGGGCGGAGATCGTGCGTGATTTTCGCCCGGATGTCGTGCAGGTGCATCTGACCGATCATCCTTTCTTCCTCGGTGAAATCGCCCGGTTTGGCCCCGTGTGCCGTTACCTGCACGATCAAAGTTTTTTCTGTTCTGGCGGGGATCGGATGGTAGCCGGATTTCAGGCCTGCCATCGCCCGCATGCGCTGGCCTGTTTTTGGCATCATTACGCCTCACGTTGTGGCGGGAAAAATCCTCTCGGCAACCTTGAACGTTGGCAGCGGGTGCAACGTAATTTTGCGCTTGGCCGCGCGATGTACTTTCAAGTCGCCTCGGAGTTCATGGCACAAGGACTGCGCGAGAATCAAATCCCGCCCGGGCAAATCCATCTTGTCCCCCTTTTTGCCCGGATACCTAATGCCACTGCGCCGACAGTGCCTGGCCGCATTTCCGTCGCTTCCCGTTTGGTCCGGGCCAAGGGGGTGCATGTGCTGGTGGCAGCGCTGCAGCATTTACCTGCCGTAACGCATCTGGTCATTGCCGGGGATGGCCCGGAACGTAGTCGCCTGGAGCAACAAGTGCAACGCCTGGGGTTGACCGCCCGCGTACGCTTCTGCGGCGAGGTGACTTCCGATGCCGTGGATCGCGAGCTGGCCGCTTCTGAGGTGATCGTCAGCCCGACGTTACGCCCGGAACCTTTTGGCCTCGTGGGACCGGAAGGGATGTCCCACGGCAAACCGTTGGTGGCTTTTGATGGGGGGGCGACGCCCGAGTGGCTGCTGGACGGGCAGACGGGTGTGCTGGTGCGGGAACGCACGCCGGCAGCCTTGGCGGCGGCCATCAACAGTCTTTTGAGCCAGCCGAAAAAGGCCGCCATCATGGCCGCGCAGGGCCGGGCCTTGTGGCAGCAGAAATTCACGCCGGAGGCTTATTTGCATGCGTTGCTAGGATCGTTTTCCCAGCTCGTCGCGCAGCCTTAGCAGTTTTCGAGTTTTTAAGCGGGTGGGAGCTTTTAAGAAAACTCCATACTCCGTGCTTGCCTCCGGCGAAAAGTTTCGCATACTTCGCTTCCTGATTCGCTCTAGGTGACTGGAGTATCACACGTGCCGGTGTGGCGGAATTGGCAGACGCGCTAGACTCAAAATCTGGTGTCTTTACAGACGTGGGGGTTCGAGCCCCTCCACCGGTACCACTTCGAACTTCGTTTTAACTTTGCTGATTCTCGCCCTTAGCGGCCCTTTTCCTGTCCGGTGAACAGCGCTTTTTCGGGCACGTTTTTCAGGTCTTTAAGCGGTAAATAAAAAGCAACGCCGGGTCACTTCTTTGACTGGATTTTATTGGCGTACAGGGCCATCTTACGGACATGAAGCTAATCCTATCAACGCACAACGTAACCCTGACCAAGTCGATTGAGGAGCATATCCTCGCTCGGTTGGATAAGTTGGAGCATTTGGATCGTTGGGCGATCAATGCG
Organism: Limisphaerales bacterium; assembly: GCA_965283725.1. Lineage (GTDB taxonomy): Bacteria > Verrucomicrobiota > Verrucomicrobiia > Limisphaerales > JAEYXS01 > JAEYXS01. Next base: position 98,837 of record CBDIPT010000014.1, on the reverse strand, counting down.
CGGGTAATTTTGGAGCACGACAACACCAAGGCCGCAGACGATACGTTCACTGTTTCGATGCGCCTGATGGTGCCGGGACCGGATTTGTTTGCCGAAGATTCCGAGAGCGACCTGTATGCTGCGGTGGACAAGGTCACCAAGAAGATCGAACAGCAGATCCGCAAGCGCCACAACAAGCGCAAGGACCGCAAGCAATCGCAGGCCTCCAAGACCAAACGCACGCGCCAGGAAGCCTCCCTCAAGTAAGAGTGAACAATCTTAATTAAGCTTGGCCCGTGCCGGTATCATCCGGCGCGGGCTAATTTTTTGGATGCTCCTCCGCGCTCGCACGATTGTTCCCGTCGCATCCCCCATGCTGGCCGATGGTGGCCTTTGGGTGCGTGAGGGACGTATTGCGGCCATTGGTCCATGGGCGGGCATGCGGGCGCATGTAGCGGGGGAAGAGGTCACTGATTTAGGCGAGGTGGCATTGTTTCCCGGTTTGGTAAACGCCCATGCCCATCTTGAATATACCGGTCTGGCTGGAAAGTTGAACGGCTCGGCGGGTTTCGCAGCCTGGGTCCGCAGCATCAATGCGGTGAAGCGGGAACAATCCTCGGAGGCTATCACAGCGGACTGGTTGACCGGAGCGGCAACATTGCTGCGCAGTGGCACGACGACTGTGGCTGATATGGAGACGGTCATGCCGGGCATGCCTATGCGGCTGACGAAGACGCCTCTGCGTGTCGTTCCATTCATCGAGATGACCGGCGTGATCAGCCGTCGCTTGCCTTCAGATTTATTGACCGAAGCGGATGCAATCTTAGGGGAGTGCCCGCAAGGTGGCGGTTACTCGCCTCATGCGCCTTACTCCACGTTACCCGCGCTTTTGCGTGAAACAGCGCAACACGCCGCATCTCATCAACGACCCGTGGCCATCCACGTGGCTGAATCGGCCGAAGAGTTCGCAATGTATCGCGAGCGGAGTGGTGCGTTGTTCGAGCTGATTTCCCAGTTGGGAAGGCCAATGGAGGACTGCGATGGCCGAACACCAATACAGCACATCGCTAACAATGGCTTATTGAGGCCACAAACACTCGCGATTCACGCGAACTATCTTGCACCTGATGACCTCGAGCTCCTCGGGCAAAGCGGTGCGAACGTAGTTCATTGCCCCAGTTCTCATGAATTTTTTGCGCACAACCCTTTTGCGTATGCTGAATTGAAACGGCGTGGCGTGAACGTGTGTTTGGGCACAGACAGCTTGGCGACCCAAGCGGCTGGTAGCCGTTTAGACATGCTTGCTGAGATGCGCCGTTTTCAGCGGAGTTATCCAACGGTTTCACCAGCGGAGATATTGCAGATGGCCACTCGAAATGGGGCCAAGGCTCTGGGAATACCAGATGTGACCGGGAGTCTGAGTGTAGGAAGTTTTGCGGATTTCTTCGCCATCCCTTATGAAGGAGATATCGCGGACGTGGAAGCCTCGCTCTTGAACGAAAGTGTTCAAGTGACGGCTTGTTACGTGGCTGGCCGAAAAGCGATTTGAACATGAGCATGCAATCCAAAATAGCCTTGGTTACGGGCGCCGCCGGTGGTTTGGGGGCGGGGATTGTCGCGGAGCTGGCAGCACAAGGTTGGCTCGTCGCTGCGGGCTGGCACAAACAGCCGATTGTTGAGGCAGCAAATGTTTTCGGCCTTCAAGTAGATGTCACTTCGCGTGAAAGCATGACGCAAGCCGTCGATGAAATCGTAAAACGCCATGGGCGTATCGATCTCCTCGTGAACAATGCCGGTGTGACCGTGAACGGACACTGGCAAATACGAGCGAGGAAGATTGGGAACGGGTGATGGATGTCAGCTTGCGCGGAGCGTTTCTGACGTCACAAGCGGTCATCCGCCCGATGCTAAAACAGCGGAGCGGCAATATCGTGAATATTTCCAGTTTCGCGGCGCGATCAGGTCCGCGCGGCCAAGCTGCTTACGCCGCCGCCAAGGCCGCGTTGATTGGTTTAACCCAATCTCTCGCGAAAGAGGCGGGTTCCCGCAACATCTGTGTGAACGCCATTTTGCCCGGCGTCCTGCCCACCGATATGACAGCGGATTTGCCAGCTGAGGTCATGGACAGTTTCGCCAAGGCTAATGCTTTGGGCCGCATCAATGAAATAGGGGAAGTTGCCCGATTCATCGCCTTCTTGGCGCAGACAGCAAACATTTCGGGACAAGTGTTCCAGCTCGACAGCCGCATTGCACCTTGGACCTGAACCCGCATAATAGCCGCACCGTGGCGTCGAAGAAACATAGCCTGTCCGGTTCGCTGGATGAACAACTCGATGAGATCGTCGAGCTTGGGTTGATGCGTCATTTGCGCGAAGTGGATTCGCCGCAGGGCGTGAAGATCCATGTGGAGGGGCAAGACTGCCTCAATTTCTCTTCCAACGATTATCTTGGGCTGGCGAATCACCCGGTGCTTAAAGAAGCGGCCATCAAGGCCATTGAAAAATACGGTGTCGGTGCAGGAGCCTCGCGGTTGATTTCTGGAAACATTCGCCCGCATGTGGAACTGGAGGAGACGTTGGCCGCTTTTAAAGGCACGGAGGCCGCGTTGGCTTTTTCATCTGGTTATGCGGCGGCCGTGGGTACCATCAGCTCCATTGTCGGGCGGGATGACATCGTGGTGCTGGATAAGCTTTCGCATGCCTGCCTGATTGACGGAGCGCGTTTGTCCGGGGCCAAGATGCGGATCTTCGCGCATAATGATCTGGGCAAGCTCGAATCTATTCTCCGCTGGGCGACCAAACCGCATGGCGAAGTAGCCTTGGCCCGGCGGATATTGGTCATCACGGAGAGCGTGTTTTCCATGGATGGTGATCTGTCGCCGTTGCGGAATATCGCCGAACTGACGCATCAATATGGCGGTTGGTTGATGGTGGATGAGGCTCACTCAGTCGGTTTGTTTGGCGAGCAACGCCGTGGTTTGGCTGAGGCTTTTGAGATGCACGATGATATCGACATCCATTTCGGCACATTGGGCAAAGCCATCGGTTCCTCGGGCGGTTACGTGGCGGGCAATGCGACGCTCATCAATTTCCTTATCAACAAAGCCCGCAGCTTCATTTTCTCCACAGCGCCGTTACCTGCAGTGGCGGCGGCGGCGACAGCAGGTATCCGCTTGATCCAAAGCCCTGAAGGAGAGACAAGGCGGCAACGGGTCTGGGGTTTGATCGATCATCTGAAATCCGAATTGCTGGCCCAAGGCATCACACCACCACTGACGCAGAGTTCTATTGTGCCGATCTTATTAGGGCAGGAGAATCGCGCTCGGGCGATCGCCGCCGCGTTGCTCAAGAAAGGCATCTATGTCCCGGCTATCCGGTATCCGACGGTGGCAATGGGCAAGGCGCGGTTGCGTGTTTCCATGACGGCGAATCATGAGGTGGAACAGATCAAGCAGCTTTGCCGGGTGCTGGCGGAGACGATGAATGAATTTCCTGAAGGATGGTCCGATGAAGACGCCCGCCCGGCTTGATCAACAATACGTCTGGCATCCGTTCACGCAGATGCGCGACTGGCTGCGTACGGAACCAATCGTTATCGCGTCGGGCAAAGGTGCCGTGTTGCGCGACACCAAGGGTAAAGAGTACCTTGATGGCAATGCTTCCATCTGGACAAACCTGCATGGTCATGCGCATCCGAAGATCAACGCGGCGATTAAAAAGCAATTAGGCAAGATCGCGCACAGTTCCGCCTTGGGGTTGGCGAATGAACCAGCTTCTTTCTTAGCTGAGCGTCTGGTGAATGCCGCAAATGCTGGCCAGAAGGGCCAGAGCGCGCACTTCGCCAAGGTGTTCTATTCGGACGATGGTTCTACGGCGTTGGAAGTGGCGTTGAAACTGGCTTACGAGTTCACGCGCCGCACCGGCAAGAGCAAACAGCCCAAGTTTCTTTCGCTCCAAGGGGCGTATCATGGTGATACGGTCGGCGCGGTAAGTATCGGGCATATCGACCTCTTTCACAAAGCATACTCCGGTTTGCTCTTCTCGGCGGACAAAGTGATGGCACCGTATTGCTATCGCTGTCCCTTTAATAGAGCCAAGCCGGAACGGACCGATGCGCGGACGTATCGCAAATGCAATTGGGAATGCGTGGACAAAGTGGAACAGGCGTTTGCCAAACAGAAGAAAAAGGGAAATGCCTACGCGGGGTTTGTGTTTGAGCCGCTGATGCAAGGGGCGGCGGGGATGGTGCCGCAGCCCTCAGGCTGGTTGAAGCAAGTGACCGACATCGCGAAAGGGCACGGGGCCTTGTTGATCGCGGATGAAGTGATGACGGGTTTTGGCCGCACGGGCATCAGCTGCCGTGTGCATAGGGATGCGATCATCCGGGCGGAGAACCGGCCCGTGAGCAAGACGCTCTTTGCCTGCCAACGACCGGAAGTGGAACCAGATTTCCTCTGTCTTGCGAAGGGACTGACCGGTGGTTATCTGCCGATGGCTGCCACCCTCACGACGCAAAAAGTGTTCGATGCCTTCCTCGGTGAATATCACGAATTCAAGACGTTCTTCCACGGGCACAGTTACACCGGCAACCAGTTGGGAGCCGCGGCCGGGTTGGCGAGTCTTGATTTGCTGGAGACCAAGAAATCATTGCGTGAACGGGCTTTCTTGCAGCAGACGATGCATGAAGAACTGAAGACGCTGTGGGCTTCGCCTTATGTCGGAGATGTCCGCCAGGTCGGTTTGGTGGCGGGGATCGAACTGGTGAAAGACTGGCGTACGAGGAAGCCGTTTGATCTGAAGGAACAGGCGGGCATTCGTGTCTGCCAGGCGATGGCCAAGCGCGGCGTGTTGACTCGCCCGATTGGCAGTGTGATTGCCCTGATGCCGCCGTATTGCACCACGCCAGCGCAGATGAAACGCATGGTGTCTGTACTGCGCGAAGCGATTGCGGAAACTTTTTCTCAGGCTAAATCATGAGCGAGCCAAAGAAGAAAGCGAAGAAAACTTCATGGACGATGGCCGAGTGGCAGAAACGATGCGCTTGGTGCACGAAGATCATCAATCCCAATGATCCGGCATTCGCCATCAGTATCAGTTTGCGACCAGAGGCGTTTAAGGAATTTTCCCCCGGCAGTGTGCAGCCTTTGCTGCTTTTTTCAGCCGGCAAAACCGTGGCGATGATGATCGTGACGGATGACTCGCCTGCGAAGAAGGCGGGCAAGGACGCGATGTTCCAGCTCTGTTCGCAGGAGTGTGCTCAAAAGTTGCAGGTGGCGTTGCAACAGGAGTTGGGCTAGGGCGGACAGCGGTCAGAATTGATTTCTTGCCGCCCGACGTTCAGCACGGCATAACTCGCTGACACATGAAATTACCCGCTCTGCTCACCGTTCTGGTCGCAGCCTGTGCCACCTTGCACGCTGCCGATGCACCTAAAGGCCCTTCGCCGGATGATCAATACAAGAAACTCACGCCTGACTCGATGGAGCAACCGGGCGTGCCCAAAGGCACCGTGACCGAATACGAGTGGAACGACAGCAAAGTGTATCCCAACACCGTGCGTAAATACTCCGTCTATGTGCCGAAGCAGTATGATGCGAGCAAGCCAGCTTGCGTGTTCGTCTGTCAGGACGGCGTGATGTACAAGGCGCCGACGGTATTCGACAATCTCATCCACAAGAAGGAGATGCCGGTGACGATTGGTATCTTCATTCGTCCAGGTGACAAACCACTGAAGCCCGGTGAAGAGCCGCGCAAACGCCCCGATGGCAGCCGCGCTCCGGCCTCTAATCGCAGCGTGGAATACGACACCCTGAGCGATGTCTATTCCAAGTTCTTGATCGAAGAGATTCTGCCGGAAGTGGGCAAGAAGTATAACCTGTCGAAAGATCCCGAAGGCCGTTGTATCGCGGGCAGCAGCTCCGGTGGCATCTGTGCCTGGACGGTCTGCTGGGAGCGTCCGGACCAGTTCCGCAAATGCTTCACCACGGTGGGCAGCTTCACGAATATCCGGGGTGGTAACAAGTATCCCGAGCTGGTGCGCAGCACGGAAAAGAAACCCATCCGCATTTTCCAGATGGACGGCGCTAATGACATCGTGAACCAGTTCGGCTCCTGGCCGGAAGCGAACAAGGCGATGGCCGCTGCGCTGAAAGAAAAAGGCTACGACCACAAATTCGTCTTTGGTGAAGGCGTGCACAGCGCGAATCATGGAACGCAACTATTCCCCGAAGTGATGCGTTGGATGTGGCGCGATTATAAGAAATAAGCCCGAGAATTAGCTGAAGGTAACCGTTTGAATCGCGTCGAATTGAGAAGTTCGACGCGATTCTGTCTCAAGACTGATACGACCTATGCGACACACACTGCTGGCAGTAGCTTTAACAATTTTGACCGGTTTGCAGGCGATGGCGGCCGAGCTGAAGACAAAGAACGTCATCCTCATCACGTTCGATGGTTTGCGCTGGCAGGAGATGTTCTCCGGAGCAGATGAGTTGTTGTTGAACAAGGAGAACGGCGGTGTGCGGGACACGAATACGCTGCGGCAGAAATATTGGCGCGACACGCCCGAAGCGCGGCGTGAGGCATTATTACCGTTCATGTGGAGCGTAATAGCGAAACAAGGGCAGCTTCTCGGTAATACCAACAAGGGTAGCGTGGTGCATATCACCAATGGGATGAAGTTCTCATATCCGGGCTATAACGAGATTTTGACGGGTTTCCCCGATTCGCGGATCAACAGCAATGCCAAACGGAACAACCCCAATGTGACTTTGCTCGAATGGCTGGATCAGAAGCCCGCGTTCAAAGGCAAAGTGGCCGCGTTCACCTGCTGGGATGTATTTCCGTACATCCTGAATGTGCAACGCAGCGGTTTACCGGTCTATTCCGTGCCGGAAGATTTCCAGAAGCTCGCGAAGGATGAGAAAAGCAAAGTGCTCGCGGAACTCGTCGTGGATACCGCGCCCATTTTTAATGGCGTGCTGCAAGATTCCTTTGTCTATCAAGGTGCTATCCAGTATCTGCACAACCAAAAGCCTCGCTTGCTCTATGTCTCCTTTGGCGATACGGACGATTGGGCGCACGAAGGCCGTTATGATCTGGTGCTGGATTCGGCGCGTAAGGTTGATGACTTCATCCGCAAACTTTGGGACACGGTGCAATCCATGCCGGAATATAAGGACAAGACCACGATCATTCTGACCACAGATCATGGTCGTGGTGGAGGCAAGAGCGAGTGGCGTGGTCACGGAGCCTCGGTGGTTGGCGCGGAGTATATTTGGATGGCCGCCATTGGACCGGATACCAAGCCGCTCGGTGAACGTAGCAACGCACCAACGCTGACGCAGAGCCAGGTGGCGGCGACAATCGCCACGCTGTTAGGCGAGGATTACAATGCCGCAGTTCCGCAAGCGGGCAAGCCAGTGTCTGATTTCATCGGGAAATAACACCGATTATTCCCACGCGCACAGGCTCTCGACGTAAGCGGCGGAGCCATCGCGCAACCAGCCGTCCAATTGCGCCGGATCTTTCAGCTGCTGGCCACGTGAACGCGGGACGACAACGAAACGGCTGTCGATCTCTGGCAAGGCGGTGAGGTCGCCCCAGAGTTTTTCAAACTGAGCCACGGGGAAGACATCTTCTTGGCCATGGCCCCAACGCTTCTTCACGTCTTTCAACGTGATGTAAGTCGGTAGCTTGGCGGCCAAGGCGCGGATAGCCGCAGTGATCTTTTGATCATCGGCGGTAAGGATGTCTTCACGCGTCAGGCCAAGCACGGCAAGAAACTTGTCGATGTCGATCCACGCGGTGTTCGAGTTGTAATAGCTCAGGCGAAACTCCGCTTCTTCACGCGGCATCGCGAGACCTTCCACAAAGCGCACGCGGCCACTCACTTTGGCCAAGCCGCCGCCACGATCTTCCAAACGGCGAGTGATGACTTCAAAGGTGAGACACGCACCGCTCTGGATGTGCTGGCCCAGAAGGGCGGGATCGGGATTGGCACCGAGCGTATCGATATTATGCAGCATCAGATATTTGAGCTGCGGGCGTTCCTTGAGCAAGGCGGCCATCACGCCGTTGCGGAGTAAATTAGGGACTTCGTAGAAGTGGCCGACGGGATGCAAGCATTGCAACGGCAGATTATCGGTATAGTCGCTGGCTTCACCCGCACCGCGAGCCCAGTTCATGAGGGCATGACGCAGACTATCACGCACCTTTTGCTGCTGCTCATCGAGACGTTGCTGCGGCATCTCTTCCCATTGGAAGCGCAGGTCGCGCACCGTGGGAATGAGACGTTGACCAACACTCTTGCCGGGGGAGAGATGAAGCGAGCCTGCGTAGCCGTAGTTCTTAACGCGAGATAGGAAATCCACCGTGGGCTGGTGGGTAAGATAGCCTGTGGTGAAAACGTGCGGGATGTTGCTGCCGTAAGTCTGTGCCGCTTTGCGTGATTTGGCCAAGTGCGCTTCGATGAACGTGCGGTGCTTGCCGTTCAGCTTGGCAAAAGGGTGCAAGGCTTTGCACGTTCCAGCGCCACCAGTCCAGCGGGAGCCGGCACCCGCAGCGAGGCTGATAATGGCGAGTTCGCCGTTGCGCAGGGCCTGTTCTCCCAGATTTACGATTTGGGATTTACGATTTACGAGGTCTTCTGAAAGTTCGGTGACTTCAGAGGCAGAAACGTCTTCGATCTGCGTGTCGGCGCGGAGGCGGTTTTGGGCTAGGCCGATGCGCCCTTCCTTTAGATCGGTGCGGATTTGCTCGTGCTGGTTGCGGTCGAAGCCGTTTTGTTCGAGCAATTCGTCGAGCGAGGCTCCTTGTGTCTTCTCGGACTTGCCTTTGGGCAGGAGGACGTCGAAGAGATTTTGCACCATGCCGCGCAGTTCAGGTTTATTGCGGGCGGCGGCTCCGAATTTATCGAGTTCAGCGCGACGGGCAACGGGCAGGGATTGCAGGTCTTGACGCAGCATGCCGGGGACGGTGAGCGCGTAATAGTTCGCGGGCATGATGGCGTGATCGCCGTGCAAGAGATCGGCGACGGTGCCGTGCTCGTTAATGCTGTAATCGAACACCACCGGGTCCATGGCAAAGGGCAGGGCGTGCTGCAACTCGCGCTTGGTCTCCAGCATGATCTGGAGCATGCGCTGCTGGGCTTCGCGTTTGCGTTCGGGCGCGAAGATGAAGCCCATGCCACCACCGCTCATGCCACCGAGCATCCAGAAGCCCCAGAAATCCTGACCGAAGGCGGCTTCGGCTTTGGCAATCAATTGCTCGGTGAAATAGGTGGAAGCCCAAGGGATGATGGTCTGGATGGGCTGGCGGAAATTGCGTGTGGTGGCGGCACCCACGGCTTTGATGTCACCGCGCTTCAAGGCGGTGATGACTTCATCGAGTACCCGAGGGCTTCCTGGCGACCGTGCCACTCGGCTTCGCTGCGGAGCAGGTATTTCTCGGTGACCATCTCGAGGATGGGGCCGACGTTTTGCGCCATGCCGCCGTGGACGACGACGAGGGAATCTTGCAATGCCTGACGGGCGGAATCGGGAATCTCATCGCGACTGAAGACGTGATGCGTGGGCATCAAGCGGCCACGGGAGATGGCAAATTCAGGGTCTTCCTCATGTGCGGCGACGCCCGTGATGAGCTTGATGCCGGGCCAGACGCCGCCGGAATCTTGCCAACCGCCACCAGAGCCGCCAAGCCATTCACCGAGCAGAGCGCGGGCGAGGACGAGGCGGCGTTCAGATTCATCCAACGGGCCAATAAGCGAGGCAGCTTGACCAGTGGCGCGCATGCAGACACTGATGAGCGAGCCAAGGAGATTGGTGCTGACGGCGAGGCGGGAACCTTTAGGTATGTCGTTCACGCAGGAGACGATCTCCAATCCTTTGCCGGGTCCGACGATGCGGGCGAGTAGTTCGCCAAGGGATTGGCCAGAACCTTCGATGCCAGGGGGCACGATGCCCGCCGCGATGACGGCGGCTTTCAGGAGGCCGAGGTAATCTTTGGCGAAATCGAAAATGTCGCTGAGGGAACTGATGTCTGCAGTTGCGCCGAGATCTACCGAGGTGAGGCGGAGAACGGGTTCATCAATGACGCGGAGCCAGGCGCTGACGGGGGGGCGCGTGGACGTGTCGCGTCCATGCACGCCGAGGTCTACGGAGATGTTCAGCACTTTCGCGCCTTCGGGATAGTCCATTCCCAGAAAGAAAATATCAGACCAAGCGGAATGCGTGAGGTCCATGCGCACGGGGGTTTGTTCGCGCAGGATGGGGTAGGTGCCGTCTTTGGCCTGCTGCAACAGTTCCGGGCGCAGGCGCAGAGGTTGGTCGGCGGGATGGCCCATGCGGAACATCCATTGATTGCCGCGCACCGAGCGGACACTGCGGCGAACCTGATCGGCCAAGGTCTGGAAAGCGATGCGGTGATATCCGGCGGCAAGGGCGGAGCTGATGCCGTCGCTAGGACCGTCCGTTGCTTGCGATTTCAGGAAGATGTCGATGGCTTCTTCGAAGCGGCGATTGAGGAGTTGTTCGTAGCCGGGGAAAGGGATGAGGGGACTGGCGAGGGCGCCTGTCCGACTAATCGCAGGCGAGGGCGCCTGCGCCACTGCGGTCAGCTTCTGCGGGATGTGAAAACGATGCAGTGCGTAGAGGAAGAACAGAGCGCGGACGCGTTCGTAGAGGTTGTCGGCCTGCCGACGGAAAGTGTCGAGTTCAGCGCAGGCGACGAGTAGTTCCTCCAATGACGCGGCGCGGGCGAAGGCGTCGAGGGATTGGTTGCGCGTGGCTGCGTCTTGCGAAGTGATGATCTTGAGCAAAGAACTCATGAGAAACGTAAGGGTTCTTTACTTGGAGCGTTGAGCGAGGAGTTCGAGCAATTGCGCGAGGACTTCGCTGCGATCCTTGCCTTCGAGCGCGAGCGCGAGCTGGGCGGTCAGAACGCCGTAACGGGCGCCGAGATCATAACGCGCTCCAACGACTTCGTAGGCGAGGTAATGTTCTTGCCGCGCAAGTTGGGCGAGGGCGGAGGAGAGCGGAAGTTTCTCGCCGGATTTCAGGGCGCTGAGTTGCTTGTCGAGGATGCTGAAAATAGTCGGCGTGATGACATGCAGGCCGAAGAGGCAGAGGTAGTGGCCTGCGCGCAAGCCGGGGACGACGAGTTGTTGCTCGGCCAAGGTCGGCGTGGGTTTTTCCAAGACGTTCTGGACTTCGTAGAGGCCTTTGCCGCCGGAGACCAGCTTGCCGCCGATGGCACCGTAGTTGGGCAATTCGCGTTCCTTGGTAGGTTGCACACCGGAGACTGCGCATTCTTGTTGGGCGGCGATGGTGACGAGTTGCTTCGCGCAACTGACATCGGTGCGGCTTACCCAGAGATGATCGCCGACGAGGTGAAGGAAAGATTGATCACCGACGAAGTCGCGCGTGCAGAAGATGGCATGACCGTAACCGCGCGGCTCGTGCTGTTCGACGAAGCGCACCTTGCGGGCATGTTCACCGGCGGCGGTGGCGTAAGCGGAGGCGTCACCGGGGGCGATGACTACCGCGATATCCTCGCAGCCAGCACTGACGGCCTCGTTCAGGAGGATGTGCAGGGCGGTGCGGGATTCGCCATCGCGATCCACGAGGGTTTGCAAGGCGAGGGCGCGTTGGTTGCGACCGGCGGCGGTGATGACTGCTTTCCTGACTTCACGCATAAGTGATTCGGGACGGATGATGCTAAAGGGGCGGGTGATAGGCGATGTTAAAGTTGGCGCTTTCGGGTGCTGCCGAAACTGGTTCTGCTAAGTAGGGTAAACTTGAAATTCGCAGTTGCAGTCCGGGGTGGCTCGTTCAATTTGTGGGCATTAAATGAAAGCGGAACCATACGCATTAGGCATTGATCTGGGCGGTTCGAGTGTGAAAGCCGTCGCGGTGACGACCAAAGGTGAAGTCCTGGTGCGTCGGCAGGAGGATTTTGATGCGGGGGCGAGCATGGATTGGGCGAAACGCATCTCGGCTATGGTGCGTGGGTTTACGGCGGAACAAGGCAAAGATCCGGTTGCTATTGGGCTTTCTGCGCCGGGCTTGGCGGCTGCGGATGGGCGATCCATCGCAAATATGCCGGGGCGTTTGGCGGGCTTGGTGAAGTTGGATTGGACGAAGCATTTGCAGATGGAAAAGACCGTGCCTGTGCTGAATGACGGTCACGCGGCCTTGCTCGGTGAGGTGTGGATGGGTGCGGGTAAGAATTGTCAGAACGTCATCATGCTCACGCTCGGCACTGGCGTGGGTGGAGCGGCGATTGTGGATGGCGAGTTGTTACGTGGTCGTTTGGGGCGTGCGGGGCATCTAGGGCATACGAGTTTGAATCCCGATGGTGCTCCGGATATCTGCGGTGCGCCGGGGAGCCTGGAGGGGGCGATCGGGAATTGCACGATCAGCGAGCGTTCGGGTGGTCGCTTTGCTTCGACGCATGATCTCATTGCGGCTTATAAAACAGGCGATGCGCAAGCGAAGGAGATTTGGTTGAAGTCCGTAAAGGCTTTGGCGGCGGGCGTGTGTTCTTTCATCAATATCTGGACCCGGAAGTGGTGATCATCGGTGGCGGCATTGCGCGGGCGGGAGATGTGTTGTTCAAACCGTTGGAAGAATTTCTCGCGCCGATGGAATGGCAGCCGACAGGCACGCGCGCGAAGATATTGCCAGCGCAAGTAGGTGAATACGCGGGGGCGTTGGGTGCGGCTTACAATGCCTTGCGCTTTAACAGCAAACCGCAAGGGCAGGGCAAGTGGCGGATTGATCTCGTGCCGTATGTGCACAAGGCTGGGTGAGTTGGTCAGTTCCGCCTCCTTACATCGTCGGCTACGGTTGAGGTACAAAACTGCAAAGCCTCAGGGAGTTCAGGCTATTTTCTTCAAAGTCTCGTTTCATTAGCCTCTGATAACTAATTTGTGAGCCCGACTGAACAATATCTAGCCAAGTGCCGCGCCATGGTGGAAGTGGTGGCGCAGCAACAACCCCTCATCCAGCAAGCCGCAGATGCTTTTGCGCAAACCATACTGGCGGGCCGCATGGTGCATCTCTTCGGTTCGGGGCACAGTCGCATTCTGGTGGAGGAGATGTGGCCGCGTTATGGCTCGTTTCCAGGGTTCAATCCCATCGTAGAGCTGTCCTTAAGCTTTCATAACCTGGTCGTGGGAGCGAACGGGCAGAGGCAGGCGATGTTCTTGGAGAATGTCAGCGGATTGGCGGGACGCATTCTCAGGAATTTCGACATGACGTCGCAGGATTCGGCCCTCGTCGTGTCTTCGAGCGGATGCAACATCGTGCCGATCGAGATGGCCGAAGGCTTCAAACAGCGGGGCATCAAGGTGGTGGCGATCATCAGCCGTTTGCACTCGGAGGCGAGTACCAGCCAGCATCCAAGCGGGAAGAAGCTGCAAGATTTTGCGGACATCGTGTTGGATACGGGCGCGCCTGTTGGCGATGCGATGGTCAAGTTGGATGGGCTGGATACGCCGGTGGCGCCTGGCTCGACGGTCGGCGGTTGCTTGCTGGTGAATACGATGAAGGCGGAAGTGGCGGATCGTCTCACGAAAGCGGGCAAGCCGCCCAAGGTGCTGACGGCGGGGGCGCTAGTTGGGAAAGAAAAAGCAACGGAGCTGTTCGAATCCGCTTACGATGAACATGCGCGGAGAATGGCGAAACTTTACGAGAAATTGGGGGCATAATATGAACGGCAATCCATTACGCACATCAGTTATTGGCAGCTATCCGTTTCCAGGTTGGCTGGAGTTTGCGTCGCACAGTTTGCCGCAGTTCGGGAAAGACGATCTCGCGGAATTGCAGGATGATGCGGTAATCACGGCGGTGCATGATCAATTGGCAGCGGGATTGGATGTCATCACGGATGGCGAGCAGACGCGGCTGGATTTCAATCTGTCGTTCTATGGGTATATCCAAGGCATCGAGCTGGAATCCGTGTCGCCGCGCAAGTTCGGTCCGCCAGCGCATGATCAGCGCGGGAAGCATCAGGTGATGGGCGAACTGCGAGCGCCAAGGGGCTTGGGAGCGGTGGAGGAATTTAAGCGGCTGCAGAAGGTGGCGGCTGCTCTGAAGGTGGATTCTAACGTGACACTGAAGGCGAGTGTGCCGGGACCTTATACGTTGAGCGGGCGTTTGCTGCCGAACAAGCAGTATGCGGATCGGTATGCGTTGACGGAGGCGTTGCTGCCGATCGTGCGGAAGGAACTGGAAGATTTGGTCGCGGCGGGATGCCAGGAGATCAGCGTGGATGAGCCTTCGATGAGTTGCTACGCGTACAAGGAAGATACGAAACGGTTTGTGGATATCTTCAATCGCACAGTAGAGAGCGTGGTGGGCAAGACGCGGGTTTGCACGCACCTTTGCTTTGGCAATTACAAGGCGCGGGCAGTGGGGCCACGGCGCATCAGCCCGATGTTCCCGGCATTCCTCGACATGAAAGCGGACGAGATGCACGTGGAGATGGCGAGTCGCGAATTTGCGGAGATTGAATTGATCGCGGACATCGCCAAGCGGATGGATGTGGCGGTGGGCATCATCGACGTGAAGAGCTATTACGTCGAGACGGCGGAGGATGTGGCGAATCGGGTGAAGCTGTGTCTGAAGTATGCGCCGGCAGAGAAGCTGGTATTCGCGCCTGATTGCGGTTTGAGCCAGACGGCGCGATGGGCGGCGAAACGCAAGCTGGTGAGCATGGTGGAGGGGGTGGCGAAGGTGAAGAAAACGCTTTGATGGGAATAACCGATGCTTAAGCCTGCCGCATTAAAAGGGGACGAGTTTCTCGCTGATGTAAAAGCTACTGGAGCTGATTCTTCCGGGTTTCATCTGTGGTGGTTGGGGCAGAGCGGATTTTTGATTCAGTGGCAGGGGAAGCATCTGCTGTTGGATCCGTATCTCTCGGATTCATTGACAAAGAAGTATGCGGCGACGGACAAACCGCATACGCGGATGACGGAGTTGGTCATTGCTCCGGAGAAGCTGGATTTCGTGGATGTGGTGACTTCGAGCCATAACCACACTGATCACTTGGACCCGGAGACATTGCAGCCGTTGGTGAGGGTGAATCCGGGGATGGTGATGGTTTGCCCGGAGGCGAATCGGGTGACGGTGCGGGAGCGTTCGGGGTTGCTGGAGGAACGTATCAAGGGGTTGGATGCGGGGCAGAGTGTTTCGGTTTCAGGTTTTGAATTTCATGCAATCGCAGCGGCGCATGAGAAGTTGGATAAGGACAAGGACGGGCGGCACATCTATCTGGGTTTCGTGGTGAAGTTCGGATCGTGGGCGATTTATCACAGCGGGGATACGATGCTGTTTGAAGGCTTGGTGGATATTCTCAAACCGTTCAAGGTGGATGTGGCGTTGCTGCCCATCAATGGACGGGCGCCGGAGCGGCGGGTGGCGGGGAATCTGTGGGGACGCGAGGCGGCTCAGTTGGCGAAGGACATCGGAGCGCGCGTGGTGATCCCGTGTCATTATGATTTGTTCAGCTTCAACACGGCTACGACGGAAGAGTTTGAGAGAACGTGTGCGGAGATTGGGCAGGGGTATAAGGTGATGCGGAATGGGGAGCGGGTTACGTTAATGCGTAATTCGTGATACGTAACGGGGATGGCGGTGGGTGAGTGATAATTTTCCTTGTCAATGATCTGAGCGGGAGGAGGATGCGGTTATGCGTTCCAAGATAGCTATTTTTCTCTCGCTCAGCGTGCTGCTTTTGCTTTGTGGCTGCTTGGAATTTGAGGAGCAGAGCATGGCATATCGGTATGATGAGAAGGCGGACACGCTTTATATTTTTCAGGAATACCGAGGGGTATTCGGTGGGGAACGCAAGGAAGGGCTAACGGATGGAGAAAAGGAAGAGTTGAGTTCTGTGCTTACTACGGAACGAACCTTCTTTTTTGCGAATTGGATATTCGAATACAATCGCTCAAGTCTGCAGGACACACAGAAGGAGCTGAAAGGACCCGCGGCTACTGGTGATACCAGCATGACGTCGGACGAGCGCAATCAGTTGCTAGGTCTGATCGAGCTATTGTTAACCAATGTGAAGGTGGAGAACGGGCCATTCTATTATGATGCAAACCGGCATTTGTGCGGCATCCAGAAGGTGACGATCAAGAAAGCTTCCGAAATCATCCGCAGTGCGAATCTGGTGATGCCGATGGCGTTGAGGAGTCTTGCCAAGGATGACGATCAGAAGGAGAACCGGGCGGCGCTGCTCAAGGCCGCAGAGAAACGCAAGGAATTCATCCGGTTGGAGAAAAACGTCCTGAGCGTGGTGTGGCCGCTCAATCAGAAGGATTATGACAAAGCGTTCGGGCCAGCGGCGGAATCGCTTAAGATGGTGGAGGCTTTCAAGAAATCCGGCGGCAAGGCGACGTTCAAGGACGATGAGATGACTCTCACTTTAGGAAAGCCGGAGGATAAGGTGACGGTCTTGACCATGCCGGTGGCCAAGGCGGATACGGATTTTAAAGACTATCTGCCCAATGCCGTGCCGGACGTAAAGAAGAAGATGGTGATTCTGGAGGAGTTCGATGTGGAGGCGGCGCGGAAGGAGTTTTTGAAGTAGGGATGACGGCAGCGAATGCAAAGGCGGTATGGGGCAGATAGGGCAATATTGAGATATCCAATAGCAAATAGCCCATAGCCAAGGGCCGAGCAATGCTCGCGCTCCAATACGCAAAAAACGGCTTTTCAGGAGGGCGCGACGGCTTCACACTGCGGGAAATCAATCCATGAAGACGTCTTTTTTGCGGTCGTTGTTTCTCTCTGTCGTTTTGTTTGCTTCGGCCACTGCGGCCTTGGCGGCGGAGCCTTTGAAGGTGCTGATGATCACGGGCGGTTGCTGCCATGATTACGAGAACCAGAAGAAAATCCTCAGCGAAGGCATCGCAGCGCGCGCGAAGGTGAAGTTCGATATCGTGCATGAAGGGCCGGGGCCGAATGACCCGACGGCACGCGAGCACATGATCAGTGTCTACAAGAACAAGGATTGGGCCAAGGGTTACGACCTTATCCTGCACAATGAGTGCTTCGGCTTTGTGACGAACGTGGCGTTTGTGGAAGGCATCACGGCGGCGCATAAGGCAGGGGTGCCGGCAGTGTTCCTGCATTGCTCATCGCATAGTTATCGCAACGCGCAGACGGAAGAGTGGCGTCAATGCGTGGGCATCACTTCGGTGAAGCATGACAAGAAGCGTGAGTTTGAAGTGAAGACGGTGAAAGCCGACCATCCGGTGATGAAGGGGTTCCCGGCCACTTGGGCGGGGCCGTCGGCGGATGAGCTGTATGAGAATGTGAAGGTCTGGCCGACCACGACGCCACTGGCACAGGCTTACAGCGAGCAATCCAAGAAAGACCAAGTGGTCATCTGGGTGAATACCTACGGCAAAGCCAAGGTGTTCAGCACGACTTTGGGGCATGAGAACAAGACCATGGCTGATCCCGTGTATCTGGATCTGGTGACGCGTGGGTTGTTGTGGGCTTGCGACAAGTTGGATGAAAACGGCAAGCCCAAGGCCGGTTATGAAGCAGTGAAGAAGTAGGGCATAAGGTCTTAACCTTTTTGACTCCCGCAACGTCTTAACCAGTAATCTACCTATGAAGAAAACCTTCCTGACCTTAGCGATGCTGGCCGGTGCCCTGCAATTCGCCTCAGCAGACGTCAAACTCCCGGCCATCTTTAGCGAGCACATGGTGTTGCAACAGGACGCATTGGTGCCCGTTTGGGGTTGGGCCGATGCGGGCGAGCAAGTGACGGTGGAGCTGGCGGGCCAGGTGAAGACGACGACGGCGGATGCCAACGGCAAATGGATGGTGAAGCTGGCCAAGCTGAAATCGGGCGAGGGCCTGAGCCTGGTGGTTAAGGGCAAGAACAAGCTGACCGTGGGCGATGTGCTGGTGGGGGATGTCTGGATCTGCTCCGGGCAGTCCAACATGGGCATGACGGTGAACCGCAGCAAAGATTTCGAGCAAGAGAAGGCAGCGGCGAAGTTCCCGCAGTTGCGCATGTTCACGGTGGAGCGGGCGTCCACGGCAGAGCCGCAGGCAGATTGCAAAGGGCGTTGGGAATTGACCACGCCGGACAATGTCGGGTTCTTCTCGGCAGCGGCTTACTTCTTCGGTCGGGAAATCCACCAGAAGCTGGGAATGCCGGTGGGGTTGATCAATACGTCATGGGGTGGCACCTCAATCGAGGCCTGGACGAGCATGGAGGCGCAGTCGAAGCTGAAGGAATATCCGACCATCTCGGAATCTTGGGTGAAAGCCACCGCCACGCCTTTCGACGAGAAGAAGGCGATGGAGCAGTATAACAAGCAAGTGGCCGCCTTTAAGGAGAATGCCAAGAAAGCCAAGGCGGATGGCAAAGCGGCTCCCCGGGCACCGGCGAAGCCGGTGGACCCGCGCTTGAACCAGAATTATCCGGCAAACCTCTACAACGGAATGGTGGCACCACTGGTTCCCTACGCCTTAAAGGGTGGCATCTGGTATCAGGGGGAAAACAATTCCAACAAGAGCTGGGCGAATCTTTACGGAACGCAATTGGAGACCCTGATCAAGGACTGGCGCACCCGCTGGGGGTATGATTTCCCGTTCGCGTGGGTGCAATTGCCGGACTTCAAGACCCCGCAGAAGGATGTGACGGAGCCGAGCGGCTGGGTGACGGTGCGGGAGGAGATGCTGAAGTCGCTGAAGATTCCGAAGACCGGCATGGCGATCACGCTGGGGCTGGGGGAAGAAAAAGATATCCATCCGAAGAATAAACAAGAAGTGGGCAAACGGTTGGCGATGTGGGCCTTGGCTGATGTTTATAAACAAAAGGGCGTGGCCTCGTCCGGTCCGCTCCCGGCTGGCAGCAAGACCAAGGGCAGTGAGATCGTGTTATCCTTCAAGCATACGGATGGCGGGCTGAAATCTGAGGGTAGTGAGCTGAAAGGTTTTGCCATCGCCGGGGAAGACAAGGTATGGAAGTGGGCGCAGGCACGAATTGAAGGCGACAAGGTGGTCGTATCACACCCGGATATCAAGAAGCCCGTAGCTGTGCGCTACGCTTGGGCGGCGAATCCAGTCTTCAGCCTGTATAACGGGGCAGGAATTCCGGCTACCCCGTTCCGCACGGACGAGTGGGATTGACCAACGTCTGGCGGTAAACAAAAACCGGATGAAATAAACACCAAGGGGGTAGTGTGTTTTTCTTTTTGCCGGTAGGAGTGGACTACGAGTCCAGGCGGATGCCGATGGTGACGTTTGCGTTGATGATCATCAACACGCTGATCCACATCGCATTCATGGTGGTCCATTTCAATAACGAGGAGATGGAGGAGAAGCTGATGGAGATGTTCTGGCTGACGCCGGCTTCCTCGCCTTGGTACAGCTACCTCACCACCATGTTTGTGCATGGCGGAATCATGCACCTGCTCGGTAACATGGTCTTCCTATTCCTCTTTGGCTCGGTGGTGGAGGACATGGTGGGCCGCTGGCGTTATCTGGCGTTTTACCTCGCATCGGGAATCGTAGCGGCTTTTGGGCATATCGCATTGACGCCCGGACACTTTAATTCTGAACTGCCTTTAGGCGGTGCTTCCGGAGCGATCTCTGCCTGTATGGGGGCTTTCGTGCTGCTCGTGCACAAGATGCGGGTGGAGTTCCGCTATTTCGTCTGGATCTTCTTTCGCATCTTCATGGGCGAATTTACCGTTCCTGCCTGGCTCATGATGACGTTCTGGTTTGGGAGTGATGTTTTTGGGGCGTTGACGGATAAAGGCAATGAGGGTGGCGTGGCTTTTGGCGCACACATCGGTGGCTTTGTTTTCGGGATGCTTTTCATCCTGTGTATGAAGCCGATTTTACGGCGTGAGGAAGCCCGTGAAGCCACCGGAGGAAATGTGCGAGAGGAAAGCTCTGAACTGGTCAGCCCAATTCCGGCGGATGCGGCCATCCATATCATCGATAACGGCGTGCAGGCAGGGCCGTATACCTTGGGTGAATTGTGGCAATACGTGCAATCCGGGCAAATCTCCAAGGAATCCTTCTATTGGTATGAAGGGTTGCCGGATTGGAAGAAGCTCAAGGATGTGTTTTAGAGCGGGCGGGGCGAGTAGTTCTGACCTGACATCAGGTTATTGATATGGTCTAAACCGCATAACACGCGGGAAGAGCTTTATGTTTTTCAAGATCTTGGCCATATCCATGCTGTTATACACTTTGGTGACGTTTTATCGGACGCGCGAAGTGTGGCGTGTCACGATGGTTGTATCGTGGATTTTGCTCCTGTTCTACAACTTCATGCCACGGTGGCTGGCGATCATGTTACTCAGCATCACGCTTTTCCTAACATTGATTCTCAAGTATTCCCTCTTGGCAGATATTTATTTTTTTGGAGTCTTGCGAAGGCTTTCAACTCAGGGAAGGGAAGCTCGTGAGGGGCTTACGCCGAAGCAAATCGAAGAACTGGATACTTATGAGTTCATAAGTGATGAACGGATACCCAAGGGGGAGATTGCAGAGTGGCTTGTAAAGCAAGAAAGACTCGACAAAGAACTCGAAGAAACTGAGATAGCGCGAGAAAAAGCTAAAGCCAGAAAAAAGAAAGAGCAGGAGGAGTCTGAAGCCGCCCAAAAAGCGGAAGAACAGGAAATGGCGATTGAGCAGTTTGATGGGGTGCAGGAAGTGCGTTTCACCATCACGGAAGGCATGCCTAACCTGTGGCAATCAGCGGAATTAAAGCTGGGAGAGCAGGTCGGGGTGCTGAGGTTTTCGCGTCCCTTGAAGGATACGACACGAGAGCATGATCAGGAGAAAGTGATGTGTCATTTGAGATGGCAAGATGTTAGCGGGAAACAGAGAACTGCAGATACATGGTTCATACCTGGTAGTGAATTTCGAGTTAAGCCGATATACGCAACCAAGGAAATGTTCTGGTGGGGAGATGCTGACGCACAGTGGAAGACGAACTTTTGTAACCGCTGTATGCTGGCATACATCTACGTGGAGGATGATCGTAGAGATTGGTTCTGGTTAAGCATCGGTACCGAAAGGTTTATCATCAGGCTGAAGTATATGTCGTATCATGTGGATGTGGCTTTAAGCGCAAATGGCCAGAGATTTTGTGTCCGGGTCCGAGGCATGCTGCATCGGGAGTATGAAGGTGATCCATTGAGCGAAGACCCGAAAGTGGCAGAGGCTGCCAAGTTCACGGGTAATGAACAGCTAGCTCCATTCTGTTTTGAAATCCCTGTAGAACAGGTTTTGCCGATCACTGCTCCATATCGTCACACCATGACTTCAGATGGCTTGGACAGCGGCGATTTTTTACAGGAAAAGATGGGCGATGGTCCAAATATTTAAGCCAGCAAGGCTTTCACTTCCGCACGGTTCGCGGTGCCGGTGGTGCCGAGTTTGTGGATGACTACGGAGGCGGCGGCGTTGGCGATTTCCAAGGATTCACGCAGGGTGGCTTGAGCGAGTGTTGAAGTGACGAGGTTGGCGGTCACGGAATCACCCGCACCTACAATATCAATTTCTCCACGCACGGGCAGGGACGGGGCGTGCTCGACGGTGCCATCGGGCGAGGCGCCAATGATGCCGCACTCCGAGAGGGTCACGAAGACGCGATGGGCGGTCTGTTTGGCGAGTTGGGCGGCGCGCAGATGGATTTCTGCCAGATCAGGCGTGGCGTGACTGCCCAAGGCGCGAGAGAGCTCGGTGCCGTTCATCTTGAAATCGACGGCTGGGAACTGGCTGAGGCCATTGCGGCTATCCGCGATGATCAAGAGATCGGGCTTTTGCTTGGCGATGCGGCCGATGGCTTTCAGGACTTCCTTGGTCAACACGCCGGTGCCGGGGATGTCCACTTGATCGAGGAGGATAAGGGCATCGACTTGCTCCGCGACGGCCTGAACATGCTGAATGATCTGTTTGCTAACGGCGGCGGGGGTTGGCGTCCAATTCTTGAAGTCCAGCCGGTTCAGTTCACGCGGACCATGGGTGGCTTTCTTCAAGGCGTTGGGTTGCGTGGCAGCCTTGGTATCAGCCTTGGGTGGTTTGCCTTCATGGAGGACGATGGGCTTGGTGTAAGTGAAGGTGCGGCGCGCGGCGGTCTGGAAGAAGGCGGAGAGATTCACGCCTTTGGTCTGGCGCAGGGCACGACTGAGCTCAAAGCCTTCGCCGTCATCACCCGCGAAACCGACGGGGATGATCTCGCCAACGCCGAGCGCGACGAGATTGTTCAGGATGGTGCCGGAGCCGCCGGGCTGGGAGCGTACATTCATCACGTTGTGCACGGTCAGGCCGGTTTCGATGGAGATCTCTTCTTTCGACAGGTCCAGCTCCAGGTAGCGGTCGAGGCAGAAATCGCCGACGATGGCGATGCGTTGCTTGCCGAATTGTGAGCTGAGCTTTTGGTAGCGTTGCGGGGTCATGGCCGGAGCAAGTGATGGAGGTGATGGATGAACGCGGCGTTGTCGCAGCAAAGGTAGTGCATGGCACCGCCCATGCGGGCGTAGCTCTTGCAGAAGCGCAGGTAGTAAGCGGGGTTTTTCTTGGGCGGTTCGCCTTGGGTCCAATCCCAGTTGCCGCCATCTTGGAGGTCCACCACGTAGATAGAGTGATCCTTGATGATGGGGCGGCCTTCTTGCAGGCGGATGTTGTTCACGCAACTGATGCTCTTCTCAAAGACCTGCGGGCCCATGATGGCGGAACCAACGGAGAGGACGACACCACCATCCAAATGCTCCACGGCACCGGAAAACAATTCGAAATCGGTTTGAGCCGCACGCCCTACTACGGAGCCGCTGAAAATGGGGTGATTTGTGATGATGTCGTAGCCGATGCCGGGGTGGACTGACATGGGCACCTTATGCCGCCAAGCGGAAGCAAGGATGGAGGCCTGCTTCCACGGATGCGTGATGCTGATACGGGCGCCGCGCAGATTGAACTGCTGCATCGCTTTCAGCAAATCCGCCCGAGCGGAGGTCAGCGGGTGGGCAGGGTTGTTGCGGATCTGAGCAATGAGGTCGGCAGGCTCGGGCAGCGTTGCGCCGTCTTCGTGGATGTAACGACCGAGGCTGACGCCGTAGCCGAGGCCTTCCAGCGCACCGCTCATGAGGGCGAGGTGGATGTTACGGCTCGTTTCATCCCAGGTGCCGAAGGTGCCGGTGGCGACGTTCTCGCGGACGCTTTCGGTGGAGCGGCCGAGCCAGGAATATTCCCAATCGTGAATGGTGCCCGCGCCATTCGTGGCGACATGAGTGATCCAGCCAGCGCCCATCATCTGATCAAGGATTTGGGCAGCACCATTGCGGAGCAGGTGGGCGCCATAGATGAGCATGACTGATTTACCGTTCTCGCGAGCCTTGCGGACATCGGCGGCGCAGCGGGTGAGCAGTTGCTGATTCCATTCCGTGATCGCAGGCGGTTGCTTGTCCGGTGGCAAAAGGATTTCTTCGACGCTTGTCAGGCTTTTGCGTTCGGCCAAGGGGAAAACCTTAACACGGGATAAGTCCAAAGGTTTGGCGGAGACGGGAATCATCGGTAATTCAGTTTGGACAAAACGAAGGCGTTTGTCATGTGAGTTTGTGCGGAGCGCGGCTAGTCCTTTTTGCCGTGCATCAGCAAGGACAGAAGCTTCCCGGTATGGCGGTAATCCGGGATGACGATTTGCGCGCCAGCGGCCAGCAGATGCTTCTGCTTGTGTTCATCTAGGCGGCCGCTGCCATTGGCGTTTTCATCGCTGGCGACGGCGACGGCGAGGCCGCCGAGGCGACGGGTGTCCATGATCTCCACGGCACCATCACCGAAGCAGATGAGTTGTTCGGGGCGGAGGGAGTATTCGTGGAAGATGCGTTCGAACACGGCACGTTTGGTGAAGCCGGGTTGCAGGTCTTTCGGGCCGTAGATGCGAGGGCCAAAGAAATCCGCGATGCCCAAGGCGGCGGATTCAATCAACAAGTCAGGGTGCGCAGTGCCGCTCAGGAGATGCAGGGTGACGCCGTGGGCTTGCATCTGCGTGAGCATGGCGCGGGCTTCATGGATCAGGAATTGATCGCGCTGCGCCTTTTGATCGCGAATGAGCGAGAGGCGTTCGGTGATCTTGTGCCGCAAGCGGCGTTGGAAATCGGCGTTGTAATTGTCGGCGGTGTCGGCTGTGCCGCCGCGCTTCACGACGAGTTCGGCAAGCAACTGCATCTGGTAAACGGTGGGCTTGCCGTTCAGGGCGAGGATTTCGTGGAAGAGAAACTGACGAAAGGAAGTCTCTTCCTCGGATGAGTGCCGGGGCAGGTGCTCGAGGAATTGCTCCACCATGATGTCCGCCCAGCCGCCACGCACAAGGGAGAGGGTGCCGTCGAAATCAAAGACCGCGTGCTTGAGGTGCGCCGAGGGGCAGAAATGGTCGGTGACTTGTATCTGCCAGTTATGCGTTGTTTCCATTGAGTTACGTGGCGATATGGTGGATTTGCGACAGGTTTCCGTCAAAAGCAAATGGGCTTAGTTGATGAATGATTATCATAACATGAGAGAGTAAGTTTTTTGCCGAATCCCAAGTATAACAGCTTAAGTTGAGCAACCAAAACTTTGATCACCCCATGTTTCGTCTCACTCCTTACCCGGTTCCGCTTGGGGCGGAACCGACCTCTCCTCGTTAGAGGAGAGGTCACATTTCACATGTCTTCCGCGTTTTAATCGCAAAATAGTTGATGGCAATTCATCGTGCCGGATCGGAGATCGGTGCTCCACCGGAGGTTGACTCGTCATGTGCTTGAAAGCATGCGCGGGAACTGGAAGGATGGTGACGACAAGTTTTATGTCTTTTACGACACCGCTACGCCCCGGTCACAGTCCGCGACGATCGCCCGCCGAGATCAAGCTCTGGCGCCAACGGCGGGCGAAGTGGATGGCGGAGATCGAGCCCGCGCACCATTTTCAAAGGCTGTTTGATCATATCCCGGGCGTGCATTTCTTTGCGAAAAACCGGGATGGATTTCTGATGTTTGCGAGCCGGGGGTTGCTGGACCGTTATAAGATGTTGGACGACTCGGAGTTCATGGGGCTGACAGATTACGACATCAATCCGCGGGTCATGGCGGAGGGATACGTGAAGGATGATCAGCGGATTTTGGCGGGCAAGGAGAAGCTGGTAGAACGGATCGAGCTGTGGTGGGATCCGCAGGGGATGCTGGACTGGTATCTGGTCACCAAACTGCCTTTGCACGACAAGGCTGGACGGGTGCAAGGGGTGATGGGGATTTTGCGGCGGCCAGATGACAAGGAGCGGCAGCTCCCCGTGTTTCAAACAGTGGCGAAGGCGGTGGAAATCATCCGGCGGGATTATCCGCAGGCGTTGCGGATCGAGGATGTGGCGGCTTCGTGCGGGCAATCGCTGCGGCAGTTGCAACGGCGGTTTCAATCGGCTTTTGGCATTTCGCCACAGGAGTTTTTGATCAAGACGCGAATCCTGACGGCGATGCGGTTACTGGAGGAGACGACGCGGAATTCATCGGAGATCGCGGGACAATGCGGGTTTGTGGATGTGAGCAGTTTCACCCAGCATTTCCGCAAGCGGACGGGATTGACGCCATCGGCGTATAGGAGATCGAAGCGGATGCCGTGAGGGAATCTTAAGCGAAAGTGGCTTAGGTTTGCTTAGGGGTGTTTCCTTTCCCCTCAACCCGGCCTTCTCCCTTGGGGCGAAGGGGTAACATTTCCCGTGGCTCGACTATTCTTCCAAACCTTGGTTTGCGGCTGTCCTACTTCACTACTTTGAAGGGATCATCAGTTCGGTGGCGCTGGGGCCGACGCCTACGACGAAGAGATTCTCGAACCATTCGCGGCCAGCCAAGATCCAGATGACGGCGGCGAGCGCGATATAGGGGCCGTATGGCAGGCGGCTGGACCATTCTTTGCGGCCAGTCAAAATCAAGGTTACGCCCACGATCGAGCCGATGATGGCACTGACCATGAGGGAGAAGATCGTAGCCTGCCAGCCCAGGAAGGCGCCGATCGCGGCCATGAACTTCACGTCACCAAAGCCCATCGCCTCACGCGGCAGCACGGCTTTGTTGGTGAGCACTTCCATGTATTTGACCTCGGCGGGGTCGAATTCGTCCTCGCCCAATTTAAGGAGTTTCGGCGAGAGGCGCAGGGAGACGTTCTGATAGCAGCGGTCGATGAGTTCCACCCGCTCGGCTTCGATGACGATGGTGTCGCGTTCGCTATAAAAGATTTCCTCGAAGGGCAGGGTTTTGTCCGGGAGATGGAGTTCGGTTTCCGTGAAGATGAGCTTGGCCTTTTCCGGGAAGTCCAGTTTCTCCCGACCGAAGAGGAGTTTGCCGAACTTGAGGATGGCATAAACGAAACCGGCGCCCGCTGCGAGGCCGATCATGCTTTTGACCAAGGATTCAGGACGGGTGCTCACTTGATGCAACTCGGGCACCAGGATGGACAGAACCAAGCCGACGATCATGCCGCCGAAGGTGATCTCATCCGGGATGATGAAATGCTCGAAATCGATGAACGTCGCCACGATGAAACCGGCGAACAGGACGCAATAGGCGACCGCCAGCAGCTTGGATTGCGGGCCGAACATCAGCCACGTAGAGAGGAACACTATGCCGGTCAGCAGCTCCACCAGGAAGTAACGAGGGGAAATTGGGGCTTTGCAATTCGCGCATTTGCCGCCGAGGTAGAGCCAGGTGACCAAGGGGATGTTCAGGAAGCCGGGGATCATGTAGCCGCAATGCGGGCAGTGCGAGCGCGGGTGAACGATGCTCATCTCCCGCGGCATGCGGTAGATGCAGACGTTCAGGAAGCTGCCGATCATGCAGCCCATCACAAACGAAAGGACCGACCAGAGACTAAACGGAACGGCATTCCAGACTTCAGGGTCAAACATGTGGTCAGTTGGTTAAATCGGCGTCAATGATGGCTGCCATAGACGTGGGTGAGCAAGGCAGAACGCATGGGCCCGATCGGGGCGGTTTGGCCGGTCCAGATCTCCAATGCCTTGGCGCCCTGATACAGAAGCATGCCCACGCCATTGGCCGTACGGCAACCGGCGGCCTTGGCGGCGGCCAAAAAAGGCGTTTCGGCCGGGCGATAAATCATGTCGTAGGCCGTGCGGGCGCGGTTCAGGGGGAACGCGTTCAGATCAACAGGCAGGGTATCACCCGCTTTTAAGCCAAGCGACGTGGCGTTCAGGATGAGGTCCACGGTGCCTTCCGTCGGGTAACCCACGGAGACATTCACGGTGGGGAAACGACGTTTTATTTCATCGGCAACCTCTTGCGCTTTCGCGACGGTGCGGTTGACGAGGTAGAGTTGGGCAACGCCTTCATCGGCCAATTTCAAGGCAGCCGTGCGACCGGCTCCGCCGGCACCGAGCAGGAGGACGGAGGAGCCTTTGAGTTCGAGGCTTAAATCTTCGCGGAGGGAGCGGGTGATGGCATCGGCGTCTGTATTGAAACCGACGGTGCGGATCTCGCCGACTTCGTTCACGGGCACTTGCACCAAGGGAAGCCATTGGCCGTTCACGTTGGTCTCGAAACGGACGGTGTTTACGGCGCCCCAAGTGGCGGCGGAGGCATCGAGTTCATCGACGATGTCCACGGCGAGGAGCTTGTGAGGCACGGTGAGGTTCAGGCCCATGTATTTCATGGCCGCCGCACCGGCGATGGCGGAGCGGAGCGAGTCCGGATGGACATCGAACGCGAGGTAGCGCCAGTTCAGACCGAGGGCGGCGATACCGGCGTTCTGCATGGCGGGCGAGGCGGAATGGGCAATAGGATGCCCATACACGGCGCAATAGCGCGTGGTAGCGTCGATCGATTGAGGGCCAGCAGCGGACACGGGCGGAGGATAGGGGGGAAGCGCGGCGGCTTCAAGGGTGTGATTCGAGGGGGCAATTGGGGCTTTGACCGGCTTCGCTTGGAATGTTAAGATTTGAAAATGGCTAAAGTACTCGAAGATATCGCCAAAGAGGCAGCTTTATTGCCGAAAGCTGAACGGTTGGCGTTGGCGGGAATTCTTTTAGATTTGGATGATGGGGCAGATGACCCGAAAGCCTCTCAGCTTTGGGAAGAGGAGATACAGTATCGCATCCAAGCGGTGGATAATGGCACAGCGGTTGGTATTCCTTACGAAGACGTGATGAAGGAAGTCCGTAAGCGACTGGCCCGATGAAGGTTATTTTCTTGGCGGAGGCCCAACAGGAATTGTTGGAAGTGGTGGATTATTATGAATCTGCCCGCATGGGGTTAGGGGCACGATTTAATGAGGAACTTTCAAGGAGTGTCAGTGTCGTTTTAAGCAATCCCGGCTTTGGACAGATTCGAGTTGGCGGTTATCGGCGTATTAACCTCAAAGTGTTTCCTTATTATTTACCCTACATCGTGCGAGGGGATATTCTTTGGGTTTTGGCAGTCGCCCATGGGCATCGACGGCCAAATTATTGGATAGACCGAAGGAAGCAGATTCCTTAAGAGAGCTATTTCTTTGCTTTGGAAACAGTGGCGAACTTCTCCACATACTTGGCCAGCAAATCTGCTTCGAGGTTCACTTGGTCGCCGACTTGGCGTTCGTGCAGGGCGGTGACGGCGTGGGTGTGCGGGATGATCCAGATGACGAAGCTCTTTTTCTTCACTTCGGCTACGGTGAGGCTGATGCCATCGATAGCGATGGAGCCTTTGAAGACCATGTAGCAGAGGATGTCTTGCGGGGCGGCGACTTCGAGCACGTAATCCTGACCGCTCTTTTCCCAACGCTTGATCGTGCCGAGTCCATCGATGTGGCCGCTGACGAAGTGGCCGCCGAAACGGCCGTTCGCAGCGAGGGCGCGTTCCAGATTCACGACGGCACCGACCTTGGTGTGCTGGAGATTCGTGCGGGTCCAAGTCTCTTGAAGGAGATCCATCTGCACGAGGCGGCGGGTCTTGGGGCCGCTAAGTTTGACGACGGTGAGGCAGCAGCCGTTCACGGCGAGGCTGTCGCCGAGTTTCAAATCACTGCCGCAGACGCGCGTCTCGATCGTCAGGGCGATGGACTTCGTGCCGGGCTTGATCGCTTTCACCACACCTGTCTCTTCTACAATGCCGGTAAACATAAATCTGGTATCAATCTGCCACATCGGCGGTGAGCAACAAGTCTGGGGAGAGCTTGCGCCATTGAAGGTTTTTGAGCTTCAGCACCTCGGCCCATTTGGTGGCACCCGTTCCGGCAACGCCTTTGCGAGCGGTGCGGCCACCGAGAACCTTGGGCGCGTAGAAGAAAGCAATACGATGGCCGAAGCGCTTTTCGACAAAGCGGGCAACGGTCTCGCCGCCGCCTTCCACGAGGAGCGAGGTGACTTCTTCCTGTCCCAGTTTCTTCAGGAGCCAGCGCAGGTTGAGGCCGCTGGCGGTGACGGGAGCGGTGAGGACGCGAACGTGTTTTGCCAAAGCGGCGATGCGTTTGGCGGGAGCAGCTTTGTTGACGACGATGGTGGTCAGGTGCTTTTGGTCGTCGGTGATGACTTTGGCGGTGAGTGGCGTGCGGGCTTGGGGATCGAGGATGATGCGACGGAAGCCGTGGAGCTTGTCCGGCGCTTGGCCTTTGGCGAGGCGGATGGTCAGGCTGGGGTCATCGGCGATGATGGTGTTCACGCCGACGAGAATGGCGTCGTGTTCGGCGCGCAGTTTCATGGCGAACTGGCGTGCAGCATCACTTGTGATCCATCTGGATTCGCCGCTGGCGGTGGCGGTTTTGCCATCGAGAGTCATCGCGGCTTTCAGCGTGATGAGGGGTGTGCGATGCGTGATCCAGTGATTGAAACCGCGATTTAGTTCGGTGGCTTCGGAGGCGAGGATGCCTTCGGTAACTTCAATGCCCGCAGCGCGAAGGAGCTTGAAGGCGCGGCCAGCGTGGGCGGGATTGGGATCGGTGGCGGCGACGACGACGCGTTTAATGCCAGCTTTGATGATGGCATCGGAACAGGGCGGGGTGCGACCGTGGGTGCAGCAGGGTTCGAGTGAGACGTAGATGGTGGCGCCGGTGGTGTCCTCACCACGTTTCTCGGCATCGCGCAGGGCTTCGATCTCGGCGTGAGGCTGGCCCGCGCGATGATGATAGCCGCGGCCGATCACTTTGCCGTCTTTGACGAGGACGGCGCCGACGAGCGGGTTGGGGGACGTTGCACCGGTGGCTTTGCGCGCGAGGCGGAGGGCTTCACGCATGTGCTGCTGGTCAGGTTCCGCTGTGGTGTTTTTGGAACGCGCCATACCGTTGTCCACTCAGCTCAGGGTTATTCCCCGAACAAGGCTTTCGCGAATTCTTTCGGCTCGAAAGGTTGCAGGTCATCCGCCTGTTCACCGACGCCGATGAACTTCACCGGGATGCCGAGTTCCTTCTGGATGGCGACGACCATGCCGCCTTTGCTGGTGCCGTCGAGCTTCGTGATGACGAGGCCGGTGAGCGTGACGGCTTTATGGAATTCCTTGGCCTGATTCATCGCGTTCATGCCGGTGGTGGCATCGAGCACGAGCAGGACTTCGTGGGGCGCGCCGGGCAATTGTTTGTCAATCACGCGATGCACCTTCTGCAGTTCCTTCATCAAATTATTCTTCGTGTGCAGACGGCCGGCGGTGTCCACGAGGAGATACTTGGCGTTGCGAGAAGTGGCAGCGGTGACGGCGTCGTGGGCGACGGACGCGGGATCGGAATTGTAGGCGCCCGCGATGACAGGGGCGTTCAGGCGCGTGCCCCAGAGCTTGAGTTGCTCGATGGCGGCGGCGCGGAAGGTATCGCACGCGCCCATCACGACGACGTGGCCTTGATCGTGGAAGCGCTTGGCGAGTTTCGCGGTGGTGGTGGTCTTGCCGGTGCCGTTCACGCCGACTATGGAGATGACCGTGAGTCCCTTTTCCTGCGGGACGATGCCGCGATGGCCTTCACCGAGGGATTTCTCCACTTCCTGCCGCGCGATGGCGGTGACGTCCAGGCCCTTGCCACCTTGTGATTCGTAAGCCTTGCGCACGGCGGCGATGATCTGTGAGGTCATCGGCATGCCGAAGTCGGCGGAGAGCAGGGCGGCTTCGAGTTCATCGATGGTGCCGGCGGTCAGCTTGGGCGAACCGGTGACGATCCGTTTGATCTCGTGCACCAGCTTGTCGCTGGTTTTTTTAAGTCCCTCTTTGAGTCGTTGAAAGAATCCCATGCGAAAAATCTGTTCTAATTGGCCGCCGGGTTGACCGGAGCCTGGCCGTAACGCGCCTTGTTCTGCTCGGCCCGCTGGCGCAGTAACTCTACGTTGCTGTAGGGGAGGCGGATGGACCCGATGAGCGGTTTGCCCTTGTTCATGCCGTGGCAGTCCGAGCCGCCGGTGATGAGCAGATTCTGCTGCTCGGCCATCATCAGGTAATGCTGGCTGACGGACGTGGAATGCTTCGTGTGGAAGCACTCGATGCCGTCCATGCCGGCGGCGACAAGCTCGGGGATCATGTCATCGCTGCGGTTCAAGCCGGGGTGCGCCATCACGGCGACGCCACCGGCTTCGTGGATGAGCTTGATGGCGTCCGGTGCGGAGATGCGGAACTTCGGCACCCAACCGGCGCGGCCCTTTTTCAGAAAGCGCTCGAAGGCTTCGTCCAAGGTCTTGCACACGCCTTTTTCCACTAGGGCGCGGCCTACATGCGGGCGGCCAGGCGACTGGCAATTCGCGATGCGGAAGACGTCTTCGGCATCGATCGGCACGCCGAGTTGCTTGATGCGCGCGACCATCTCGCGGATACGTTCCTGGCGGGCGGTCTGGAATTCGGCGAGCGACTTCGTCAGCTTCTGGCAATTGATGTCCAGATAGTAGCCGAGCAAGTGCAGTTCGTAATCATCCTGCTCGGCGGTGAGTTCGCTGCCGGGGACGAATTCGATGCCGAGCTTCTCGCACGCCACGGCCATGCGGGGGCAGCCTTCCATCGTATCGTGGTCCGTGAGCGAGAGGACGCCGAGGTTGAAGCGTTTGCCTTCCGCAGCCAGTTCTTCCGGCGAATACGTTCCGTCGGAGAAGCTGGTATGGAGATGCAGATCGGCAAACATGATCGTTTACTTCACGGAACGGGCAGGGCGCATCAGTTCCTGGCGCACCTTGTCCAAAATACCGTTCACGAAACGGCCGCTGTCATCCGTGGAGAACATCTTGGCGATGTCCACGGCCTCGTTGATGCTGACGACGGGCGGGATGTCCTCGCGGTGCAGCATCTCGTAGATCGCCAGGCGCAGGATGTTGCGGTCCACCACAGCCATGCGGTGCAGATCCCAGTTCTTGGCGAACTTCATGATCTCCGCATCCAGCTTCGGCCGGTTCTCGATGACGCCGCGGATGAGCGGGTCCGCGAAGAGCCGGATCGCCGCTTCGTCCGTGCTGATGGGCGGGAGCACTACTTCCTCGTTCCACCGCGCGTCCGCTTTGTCTTCAGCGACGGCTTCCGCCTGCTGGCTGGCCCAGAAATGGTCCATGGCCGCCTGCATATTCTCCGGCGGGTTCAGATCGTATTGGAACAGGAACTGAACCGCGCGTTGCCGGGCCTGGCGTCGGGTGCCTTGCACGAGCTGGCGCTTGTCTGGTTTATCGCTCATTGATCAATATTTCGGCACGTTCGAGTCGATCTCGTCCGACCACGCGTTGATGCCGCCCTTGACGCTCTTGATGTACTTGAAGCCCTGCTCGCGCAGGAACTTCAGCGCCTTCATCGAGCGACCGCCCATCTTGCAATGGATGTAATACTGCTGGTTCGGGTCCAGCTCCGTGAAGCGCTGCGGCAACTCGCCCAGCGGCAGCAGGGGCACGCCCTTGATGTGCGCGATCTCGTATTCATCGGCATCGCGGACATCCAATACCTTAATCCCCAAAGCCGGGTTGTCCAAGACGCGTTTCAACTCCTGCACGTCCACCTCATCCGGGTTCGCGGACGGGTTTTCCGGTTGCGTCGGGATGCCACAGAACACCTCGTAATCGATCAAAGCCTTGATCGTCGGGTTATCACCGCAGATCGGGCAGGCCGGATCACGGCGCAGCTTCAATTCCTTGAACTTCATGTCCAAGGCGTTGAACAACAACAGGCGATTGATCAAGGGGTTGCCCTTGCCGATGGCCAGTTTGAGAATCTCGTTCGTCTGGATGCACCCGATGATGCCCGGCAGCACGCCCAGCACGCCACCCTCGGCGCAGCTCGGCACCATGCCCGGCGGCGGGGGTTCCGGATACAAGCAACGATAGCAAGGCCCGCCCAAGTGCGGCGCGAACACGCTTGCCTGACCTTCGAAGCGGAAGATTGATCCGTAAACGTTCGGCTTCTTCAGCAGCACGCACGCATCGTTCGTCAGGTAACGCGTCGGGAAATTGTCCGTGCCATCCACCACGATGTCGTAATCCTTGATGATATCCATCGCGTTATCCGCGCTCAGGCGGACGCTATGGAGCACCACTTCCACGTTCGGATTGATGCTCTTGATGGTATCCCGGGCGGATTCCCCCTTATGCCGGCCCACGTCTTCCGTGCCGTGGATGATCTGGCGCTGGAGATTCGAGAAGTCCACCGTATCGAAATCCACCAGGCCGAGCTTGCCGATACCCGCCGCCGCCAGATACATGGCGATGGGCGAGCCCAAACCACCGGCACCGATGCATAACACGCTGGTGCCCTTGATCTTCTTCTGCCCTGCGAGGCCTACTTCCGGCAGGATCAAGTGCCGGGAATACCGCTTAATCTCATCGTTACTCAGTTCCATAATCAGATAATCAAAACAAGTGTCGGACAGACTACCGCGTAGCGGCGATAATGCAAGCGGGCAACCATTCGGCTCGTAGCCGCCGACGTGAGAAGGCTCTGACCCGCCCAAAAGACACGAATTTCACGAATTACCACGAATTCCGTCCCCCAAAGGTAGGGCGAGAGTCCCCTCGAGCCCAAACTAGGTCTTTTTCCCAACCTTGAACCTTAAACTTCAAACTTTGAACCTATAGGCCCGTAGTGCAACTAAACGCCTGTGATGCTATCACTTCCCCGAAGTGGCCTTCTGCCCGATCCGATCAACGCGACTCCGCCGATGCCTCCTGTCCTGCGGCACTCTAGCATCCGGCCTTTGCCTCCCGGACCAAACCCTCGCCAGCCACTTCACGCCAAAGTCCGGTAGGGCGTCGCTGCCGCGACGCCGTAACTTCCTCCATCTTCTCCCTCGCCCCTTAACGGGGAGAGGGCGGGGTGAGGGGTGAGCGAGCCAAGCGCATTGGAAACGCTTAAATCGCCATCCTTTCCCACAATAGGAAGCCGAACTTCGGCTGAGAAACTATTTCAAAGAGCAATGAAACCACCCGACCCCTGTGAGCTATCGCGTTTTTGCTTCCTCCTAATAGGGAAGCGCGAACTTCGCGCCTGTCACGGCCCGGCCGGTTCCGCAGTGGGTACCATGGCCGAATTTCGCTTATCCCCAATAGGGAAGTCGAACTTCGACCTAGGGATTCCCCGTGCGGCCATAAAATCCTATGCCGCCCGACGTCCCGTTCCCCCTCCGGCTTACGAGCCCTGATCCAAGCGCCCGATCCACCCACATATCCTATCGGAGATGGTAGGGCGGTGGTGCTCCGCCGCCCAAACCTCGTCTCCTCCCTCACTTCCAACGATAGTTGGAGGAGAGGGCTAGGGAGAGGAGGCGCTTAATTCGCACCTCGGACCTCCCATTTCGCCCGTCCCATAGTGATCTCATAAGGATTGCCACATGATGCCACTAAACATGGTATCGATTGACTTGAGGATTTTGGAATTGGCCTTTCGCACTTCGCACTAAACCTCGGCCTTTTCCTTGCGCCTCTCCTTTACCAGCAGCGAGCTGCCAGCAATGAAACCACTACCACACGCTTTTAACTCACGCAACAAATTTTAAGAAAGAAAATCATTTTACCGCAAACTCTTTGCCGTTGAGGAAATTGCAAATGAAGATTCTAGTGAAGAACACGAGTATTGCTGGTTTGTGAGGAAGCTGTCTGGCACAATTTCAGGATAACAATCAGGGATTTATGTCACTTGTAGATTTGCGCAAAGCTCTCACGGAAATGCCGGCAACTGGAGAGGCTGGATTTGAGGGACTCGCCGCGCTGCTGTTGGGCGCTTTGACAAAGGAGAAGTTCTACATAGCACGGTCGGGAGATCAACCAGCAGACGCAGTTTCGTTTTCAAACGCTTATGCGATTCAAGGAAAACGTTACGATAGGACGCCCCTAGATGAGACGGAGTTTGAAGGAGACTTTCATAAAGCTTGTCGCACCATTCCGAACCTTGACTGCTATATTCTAGCAGCAACTAGAACCACAGCCCAATTGTTAGGCCTTGTACGTGAACTCGAACAGAGAAGCGGTGTTGATATTTTGCTTTTGGGTATTGGCGGCAACGAAACTGAGTTGGCAGCTCTTTGCATCACATATTGGGATGATATTAAGCACTTTTCCAACCTTGCGGAGCTTCCCTCAGAGTTTGGAGATTGGGCGAAGAATGAAGCATCAAAAACGGTAACAATTGAGGCGATAACCCGGATTTCGAACGTATTGACCCATTCTTCGGCTTTGTCTGCCAAGATTAAAGAACGCCTGAATTCCTATTTGAATACTAGGTTTGGTATTCAGTCGGCAGCATCACAACCGAGTAGATTCAGGATTGATTTGCTGAATGCTGTAAATCGCTCCAAACCGGTCAACGCATTGGAAAGATGGTGGGAGAAAGGGAAAACAAGCACTGCACTTTTGCTTGGCGAGGAAGGAATGGGGAAATCGTGGGTCGCAGCGGCTTTTGCTGCCAAGATTAGCCTGAAGCCGGACTCATTCGTTCTTTGGTTGGACAGTGCCGATTGGACGAAACTTTCCGCTATCAACGAGGTCATTGAAAACGGGTTTAAGCAGGCTGGATTTGGACAAGGAGAGTTGAGATCTAGGCTCACAAGAAAAGCCGGTGAAAGATGGGGAAGAGCTTTGCTAGTTGTTCTGGACGGCATCAATGAGAGAGGTGCCAAGGAAACGGCTCATCTGCTGTTAAAAGAGATTTTTGCTTCGGAGAAACCTCCATGCAGAATTCTATTCACTTCACGCCCAATTGACTGGACGTCAGACGAAAGCGCCCTTTGGCGGTCAGTAGTTGAAGTTGGAGTTGAGCGATTCACCGAGGTTGAACTTTGTGAAGCGTTATCAAGACTTCCCGTCTTCGTTTCTCGCGATGAAATTTCAGGTGGATTGGCGAATATAGCCAAAATTCCGCGCTATTTCCACAGAGCAATCGAATTACGAGAGCGATTCAAATCTCTGACGAACGTTACCAAGACGATGGTTTTATGGGCCGACTTGATAGCTAAAATTGAGGAGAGAGATGGTCAAATGGTGGGGATCGGTTTGAGGTCGGCGAAAGATATCAAACGAGTTTTAATGAAGATTGCCAGTGAAGCCAAATCCCTAGGAGTTAAACTTTACGAATCCGTTGAGACCTACGCGTTGTTGCAGTCTGTGTTTGGCCATAGATTCGAAGAAATCCGTGCAGATTTGGTTGAGCAGAGAATACTAATTGAGCCCGAGGGTGGAAATCTCACGCCTAGCGCTGAGCATGTGGTTCTCGGTTTTGCGCTCTACTTAGGGCAAATAGCAGGCCAAGACTCAGGCAGTTCAGTTAGGGATTTGGCTGATAAAATAAAAAAGGAGTTGGAGCCATCTTTAGCGCAGGACCAGCTTACTGAAGCTCTTTTCGTGGCTTTACAGTTATCAGCTTTTCCCAATGCCAATTGGCACAGGCTGACTGCCAACGCAAGGGCTGCACTGTTGTTTGCTTGGGTGTCTAGTCAGAACGCACGTTTTGATTTGGCAAGGCTCGCTTTTTGGGCTCAGGAGGACTTGACGGCGTATTTAGCATTTGTTGAAGAAATTTATGTCGAGTCTGTGTCGGATGGGTGGACAAAATATATCGTAAACCCACTGGCGGAATTGTGGCAGCAAGAGAATGCGGAGACAGAATCTCCTGATTTGAATTCCAGACTGCGCCAATGGCTCAAGTTGACATGGAGATCGCCTAATTTGCCGAAAACTTGCTATCAAGGTGAGTGCCTGCCTCTGGCAAAATCACAAGACCAACTCAATTTAAGTTTCGTCGCAATCGCTGTTATTAGTGAAAATCCTTCAAACTCATTTCTACCTGATTTAGCCATCGCATGGGCTACGGATGGGTTGTCAGTCGAACGAAAGGTGTTCCCAAAACAAAAAAACGAAAACGCCGACAAAGTCTATGAGTTTAAGTGCAAGCAGATTGGATGCAACATCGGTGCGCTGATGAGGTGGAGCTTTTGCGAGGTCTCCAAGAATGCAGTTAAAGAGCTGTTGGATAAATCCGGCGAAGACCCTACCTTATCCAAGGGGTGCGAATGGTTGCTAGATTCCTTGGATACTTTTGGGTGGAGGCGGACCGTGCAATATGAGAAATTGTTAGCTGAAGGGAAATCGCTTTTTTCTGATGCTGTTGAAGACTGTGCTAAACATTTCTCGAACTGCCCTGAGCTTGCCGTTCGTTGTGATATTCCAGAACTGTGCGACTTCGATAGAAAAATAGTCGCGCTTAAAGTGGAAAGAGCTTTTCCTCTACTTGCAGAACAGCATGGCTATTCGAATACCGTTGAACACGCAGAGATGGAGCGTCATTTGTCATGGTTTGCGAAGGTCTATCCTTCCAATCTTGTTCGACTTGGAACCGACTTTCGGATGCGAGTTTTGGACCTTGAAGGTGCGGCTCCTGCGTTAAGGTTTTCAAACCTCCTTCCTTTTTCTGGAGAATCAAAGCTTCTTTTGAAAAAACTGATGAGTTGCGCAGAACGCATGCATAAGGGGTCAGAGGTTCGAAATAATTGGTTGCTCGATGAGATTCATGTTTGCGCTTTCACTTGTTTAGAGGAAGAGGATTTAAAAAGCTGGTTGCATTTCAGTATTGGTTTACCTGCTTTAAGAGAAGCGATTCACATTTATCCGAATCCACTGCTTTATCCTTATGTCGTTTCAGATTCGATGGCTAGTTTTGCTCGAAACGAGGCAAGAAAAAGCGTTGAAATGCGGGGTTCTGATGCGGGTGATAATTCAGTTTTTACTTTTTGGGCGACCATTGGAGCGTTAGCAGGAGCCCCTGATCCAAGTTTCCATGATTGGGTGAATGAGAGGATAAAACTGGTGTCAAACACTGCTCAGGATCTTTTTTATTGGTTGTCGCTATGGCTAAGATCCGCAGGTGAAGACCAGTTCAAGGCTCTTTTTGTTGGGGATACAGTGCGGAAACTTTGGGGAGATAAGCTTTGGAGAGCAATGTACCACACGAATAGGTGGGGTTATGAATGGGTAACATTGCCTGATGATTTCGATCGGGCAATCAGAATGCTTCCACTGAACGGTGTCGGGACAGTATTCTTCTGTTCCCAACGATTCGAGGATTTGGATCGTTGGGGTTACCTAGTATTTGCTCAGGCGATGGAACTTGTCGGTAAGCCGCCTTTCGAAAGGCAATATTGGGGGCAAACAATTCTAACTACTGATGGATCTGGTTTTGTTGTTGGATCAACGTGTGAAACAAGCAATTCACCCGATGATAGGCAAGACCTACTTCGCCCGCCTTCTCTTGATGAAATTTCTAAATCGAAACGACTTACTGCTGAGGAATATGAAATCAGGCTGAATTCTGCGCTCAGCATGTGGAAACAAGATCGAGAAAGGCTTAAGGAGTCCATCGCGGAAATTTTCGATAACTTTGGGGCATGTACTGCTTTGGCTAAGTGGAGGGACCGTCAGCCTGAAGTCTTTTTGTTATGTGCTAAGAATTTGTTGGATAGTTCTGTATCAACCCCAGAGAAATCTCACCATATTGGCAGCTTTTTGGTTGAGGTCATTAATGCATTGATTCCTCTGGATCCTGATTATTCATGGAAAATGGATATCCTTTTGCGGGAAAGTGCATTCCGTTTACTTGTAACGAATGAGTATGGGTTGAGAACTTTTGATGTGGCTGCTTGGACAGCTTCTATTTCAAGGAGGCCTGAAAATATTCGGCTGTGTAGAAATCTACTTGAGACGAGTTCGACAGATGACGAATTGATGCGTCATTCAATAGCTGCACTTTCGGTTGGGGCCGGAGATGTTTTGCTGCAGATTTGTGAAGATTTACTTAAAAACGGAGAGCCCAAAGATCGTTGCCTTGCGGTTTCTGTCCTTCCATGGATTGCAGATGAATCGAGCTTAGAGATTCTTAAGAAATGTGAAACTTTAGATGCCAGCGGATGGGTTCGCAGACACGCGGAATGGGGGATTGAAATGGCTAAACAGGAGAAAGCTTCTCGTACATGGTATTCCCATATGCTGAAGGAAACGGACCGAAATAAACTGCTTTCCATGTGTCAGGTATTGACTCCCGCTCTTACTCCATCGGCCTTATGGTGGCGTCACAACTTGGAAGAAGAAGCCAAGGCAAACGAGCGACTGCCCTCTGATGTTAAAGCAGCTTTAGTTCTGTTTGGTACTACAAGGAGAGTGCTTGTAAGAAGCCTCCAGAATTTTTTGGCCGTAAACTAGATGAGTACCTTCGTGGCGAATGTCTTAAAGATTTGAAGAATCCAAAACCACGCCTTGTTACTGAGAAAGCATCGAGATTTTGATTTTATCAAGACTTCTTTGGAACGCGGCTGTGTTTTTGCAACGAAAACCAGCCGCAGCATGTCCGCATGGAATGGAGCGGTGGGAGTATTTGAACGCGTCCTGAAATCTCGGTAGCGCTGCGGCTGGTCCTAAGCGGACACAGCCGCGGTCCAAGGGATTCACGTCTTCTCCAAGGTGGCCCGTGGGTGCAACCCACCATCATTCCACTCAATGCCACCAAAAGTTTTATCAATTCACGGATAGTGTCCTTGCCCCGGCATCATAGCGGGCATGGATACACTCTCGACGATGATGTCGGTCTGGTTGCTGGTGATGCTGGTATTTTTCGGGCTGGGCTTGTGGCTTTCCGCCGTCATGAAACGCCGTTACCCCAAGAAAGAGATGCTAGGGTGGGGGATTGAAACCTTTCCACTCGCCTTCGCCGTGGCTCCAATGTCGATCGGCTTCGGGTGCGGTTCGGGTTTCTTTCCCGCTGCCTGGTTGATACTAGCTTTCTTGCTCTCACCAGCGGAATGGACGCCGCAGAATGTGGAGGAACTGATGGACTGTTTGAGCAGCCTTTTGCTGATGTGGGCGGCCTTGTGGCTCTTACGCGGCCTATGGTCCCGCTTCATTCTTCCGCCCCTAAAATCACCATGAAATCCATGGGTTATTTCCATTGGCATGGGCGCGACGGAGTCCAGCGCCAACGGCGCGATTCATAGCAGCCTAGGCCAACGGCCTAGGAAAGGTTTTCCAAGCAAATCAAGGGCTGAAAGCCCGATTCATCCAGCCTCCTTTCGTCGCATCATGTCCTATCAGCCATCGAGAATATGAAGCGCGCTTACAGCGCTTGTCCTTTCGGGCAACCATTTCGTGGGGCGTTGCCCCACGCTGGTTTAAGGCCGGGCCCTTGGCCCTCAATTTGACCACCATGTGCGGCGGGTCGAAGTGCGACTTCCCAGCGGCGTCCTCTCAGGTGACGTAGCCGCGGACGTTAGTCCGCGCTAACCTCTCCCCGAATACGCCAGCGCCGACTCACGTCAGGCGGCTACGGTTTCAGTGGAACGCGGCCTTCAGGCCGCTTCAACGTTCGATTGCTCGAACGTGTTCAGAATAGCCGGGCGCTGCCGATCGGCGGTTGTTGAAGCGGGCTAAACCCCGCGCTCCAAGGGGTTTAGTTTGGGACGAGCGGGTCGAAGTTCGACTTCCCAGCGCCGTCCCTCCCGGGAGGAAAAGGTGGTCGTGAAGGGTTCAACCCTTCTCGATACA
Source organism: Limisphaerales bacterium (assembly GCA_965283725.1). Classification (GTDB taxonomy): domain Bacteria; phylum Verrucomicrobiota; class Verrucomicrobiia; order Limisphaerales; family JAEYXS01; genus JAEYXS01. The sequence goes on along the minus strand of CBDIPT010000014.1, from coordinate 57,909 downwards.
TGCGTAGGCGTTGTGGTTGTGGATGCTTTCGTAGTTCTCGGCTTCCACTTTATACCAGGTGATGTCGGCGATGCCGTTCAGCTTGGTGACGACGTTGCGCACGAGGTCTTCCACAAAGACGGGGTTCTCATAGGCGCGTTCGGTGACGGCTTTTTCGTCCTGGCGCTTGAGGAGGGAGTAGAGCTCGCTGCTCGCGGAGCTTTCCACGAGGGCGATGACGTCCTCGATCCAGATGATCTGTTCGCTCTTGATTTGCACGGTCACGGTGCCGCGCTGGTTATGCGCGCCGTATTTGCTGATGGCCTTCGAACAGGGGCAAAGGGTGGTGACGGGAATCATGACGGTGAGCATGAGGCTCACTTCCTGCCCGCAGGCGGCGGCATCGAAACGCGCGGTGTAATCCATCACGCTCTCGAGGCCGGAGACGGGTGCTTTCTTCGTGAGGAAGAAGGGGAACTCCATCTCCAGGTGCGCGGTCTGCGCGTGGAGCTTGGCCTGCATGGCTTTCAGAATGTCCGTGATGTTCTCCACATGGACGATATTGCCGTGGGCGTTCAACACCTCCACGAAGCGGCTCATGTGCGTGCCCTTGAACTCCTTCGGCAGATCGACATACATGCCGATGGTGGCGATGGTGTTCTGGGTGCTGTGCGCCTTGTCCCGGATGATGATGGGAAAGCGCAAGCCGCGCACGCCGACCTTGTCGATGCGGAGCTCGCGGTGGTCGGGTTCGTTCTGTTTGTCGTGCAGTTGATGCTTTTGCATCGTCAAGGTGTCGCTCATGTTGCGGTGCCGTTACTTCGTTTGTCGAAGGTAGCAGCGTCAGGGCATTTTGCAAAAAGTTTATCCGGAGCCAGACCGGAGCGCCGGTCTCTACATGGGCAAGGGGAGCGCGGGAAATGTTAACTCCTTCTCCCTCAGGGAGAAGGTCGGGATGAGGGGGAAGGGAGCTCACCTGAGCAAATTTAAGCCGCGGTAGCTATGAACGTGATCTTTCCCCTCACCCTTGGCCCTCTCCCTTGGGGAGAGGGGAATCCGCTTGACCGCGGATTGGCGCTTTTATCCGTTCGGTGTTTCGACGGCTAATGCAAATGGCGGGCCGAGCTGGAGCTCGGCGCTCCCCAACGTCTTCAAACCGCCATCTGGCCGTCACCGCGAATTCACACTCCTTGACTGTTCAAGCGCGCGCTAAGGGGTTAGGGGATAGTGGGTTGTTTGTTGGGACGCTTGCAACGGCGTTCCCGATAAAACCCGCAAGCTCATGCACCTGCTCAACGGCCAGATTTGCCGGGGTGCGGAAGTCACTGGTGGTTTCCGCGAGAGCAGCGTCGCTGTCAGCCGTGAACCTCTTTCCCGCCCATGAATCTCGCTCCTGAAATCCAAACGGCCCCGTCGATCGGCAGTCGCGTTCTCTCGCGGGGCGAATCGCGCGCGCTCTATCAGGTCCGCCTCGCCGGCAGCCGTGCCGATGTGCAGGCCGCGCAGACCTTGCGCTTCCTCGTCTTCAACCTGGAATTGAACGAGGGCCTCGCCCAATCCTACGCCACCTGCCGCGATGCCGACCCCTTCGACGACGTCTGCGATCACTTGCTCGTGGAGAACCGTCAGACGGGTGAGGTGGTGGGGACGTATCGCTTGCAACCGGGCACGCGGGCCTTGCGCGAACGGGGCTTTTACAGCGCGCAGGAGTTCGACTTCGCACCCTTGCTGCCCTTGGCGGACCAGATGATCGAGCTCGGTCGCGCGTGCGTGCACAGCCAGCATCGGAACCTCACAGTGCTGGGGATGCTCTGGAAGGGCATCGCCGCCTACGCGCAAGATCATCGCTGCCGCTACCTCATCGGCTGCAGCTCCGTCCCGAGCGTGGACGCCGCCGTCGGCGCCAGTGTCTATGCGGACCTGCAACGGCGTTACCTGGCACCAGTAGAGTTCCTCACGAAGCCCGTGGGCGGTTGGGAATGTCCGCTGGACCAACTCAGCCCCGAGCCCGTGAAAGTGCCCAAACTGCTCACCGCCTACCTCTCCATCGGTGCCCGCATCTGCGGCCAACCCGCCCTCGACCGCGAGTTCAGCACGATCGATTTCCTCACGGTGCTCGATCTGGAACGCGTGCGGCGGTGATAAGATTGGGTTGTAACTTGCTCAAAGTCAGTTTGTTAGGCTCATTTTCCATCCAAAACATTGCCCGAACCCTCCTTTGCAGTAATAAATGCCCCTCCTTGCATCTGAAGATTGAAAATCAGCCCGTTATCGCCCACCTTTGCCGAGAGATGAAACGTTTCGGGGTGTTTTTCATAGTGGTCGCACTGGGCGTCGGGGTCTTTGGCTGCCGTCCCAGTGCCACGTCTGCGCCGCCGGTTGCCGCCGTCACCAACAGTCCGGCCGCCAAGGCAAAGCCGCAAGGCACCCCGCAAGCCAAGCTCCCGACCATCAAGCTGAATGTCGGCGGCAAGACCATGATTTCCGAGATCGCTGCGGATGATCGCTCCCGCCAGATGGGCATGATGTTCCGCGAGAAGATGGGGGAGAACGACGGCATGATCTTTGTCTTCCCTTTCGCTTTTCAGGCTTCATTCTGGATGCGTAACACCACGGTGCCGCTTTCCGCCGCTTATATCGACCCACGCGGGGTCATTGTGGAGATCCATAAGCTGGAACCGTTGAATGAGGAATCCGTGCGGGCGACCAGTGACCAGATCCAATACGTGCTCGAGACGCCGGAAGGCTGGTTCGAGAAAAATGAGGTGAAGGTGGGGGCCGTGGTATCGACGGAGCATGGGCCGCTGGCCGAGGTGCTGAAGACAAACCGGTGAGGATTTTAGAAAGCGAATACGAATGAAAGTAGCGCTGGCGCAGATCAATACGACCGTGGGGTGGATTGCCGATAACGAGCAAAAAATCCTGACGGCCTACAAGCGCGGGGTGGAAGCGGGGGCGGATGTCGTGGTGCTGCCGGAACTGGCCATCACAGGTTACCCGCCGCGCGACCTCCTGCTCAAGCACGGCTTCATTGATCGCAATCTCTCCGCCCTCGAACGCCTCGCCCAAGCCACCGGCAAGGTGGGTCTGATCGTCGGCTTCGTGGGCCGCAATGACGTTCGTCCCGGTCGCGAGGCGACCAATTCCGTCGCGCTGTGCCAGAACGGCCAGGTCATCGCCACCCGCGTGAAGACCTTGCTGCCCACGTACGATGTCTTCGATGAAGACCGTTATTTCGAGCCGGCCAAGGAAAACCACGTCGTGGAATTCAATGGCCGGAAGGTGGCGTTGACCGTCTGCGAAGACATCTGGAACGACGAAGATTTCTGGCATGACCGCCGTTATCAGCGCAACCCGGTGACCGAGCTCGTGGCCGAAGGCGCAGAGATCATCTTCAACGTCTCGGCCTCGCCGTGGCATCTGGGCAAGAACCGCATGCGCCACGAGATGCTGAAAAGCATGGCCGCAAAATCGAAACGCCCGCTTATCTATTGCAACTCGGTCGGGGGCAATGACGAACTGGTATTCGACGGCGGCAGCCTTGTTTTCAATGCCGCCGGTGAGCATCTGGTGCAAGGCAAACTCTTCACGGAAGATTTCCTGCTGGTGGACTTGGAAAAGGCCCAGCCGATCGAGCCGAAAGAATACCCGGAAGAGGAAAAGATCTTCAAAGCCCTGTCGTTGGGCTTGCGGGATTATATTCACAAGTGCGGTTTCAAGTCGGCCGTGTTGGGGCTGAGCGGTGGTATCGATTCCGCATTGGTCGCCTGCATCGCGGTGGATGCCCTGGGCAAGGAAAACGTGCGCGGGCTGTCGTTGCCTTCGCAGTATTCCTCGCAGGGATCGCTCGATGACGCGCGGAAGCTCGCGGAGAATCTGGGCATCCAGTACGACATCGTGACGATCAAAGAGCCGTTCGAGGCTGTGCAAGAGCGGATGAAGGCGGTGTTTGCCGGCAAACCGGAAGACACCACCGAGGAGAACATGCAGGCGCGTCTGCGCGGCGTGATCCTGATGGCGATGTCGAACAAGTTCGGCTCGCTGCTGCTCACCACGGGCAACAAGAGCGAACTGGCGGTCGGTTATTGCACGCTTTACGGCGATATGTGCGGTGGGCTGGCCGTCATCAGCGACGTGCCGAAGACCATGGTCTATCGCATTTCGGAATGGGTGAACCGGGAGAAGGAGATCATCCCGCGCGACACCATCACGAAACCGCCCTCGGCGGAATTGCGCCCGGACCAGACGGATCAAGATTCGCTGCCACCTTACGAGGTGCTGGATGCGATCCTCGAAGCCTATGTGGTTGGCCTCAAATCGCAGGCCGAGATCATCGCCAGCGGTTATCCGGAAGACGTCGTGCGCTTCGTCGTACGGCTGATCGACCTAAACGAATACAAGCGTCGTCAGGCCGCACCGGGCTTGAAGGTGACGACGAAAGCCTTCGGCGTGGGCCGCCGTATCCCGATCGCGCAACGGTATCGCGAGTGGTGATTGGCAGCGCATAATGTTTAGGTTTCACCAGCAAGAACGGGCTTTGCGCCGTTCCTTGCCTTCAGCTAATTTATTTTCAACATGATTTCACGAGCGAAGTCGGAAGCGTTATTTGACGAGTCGTTGCGATACATCCCCGGCGGGGTGAACTCGCCCGTTCGGGCTTTTCGGGCGGTGGGCGGCAAACCCTTTTTCGTGGACCGCGCCAAGGGAGCCCGCGTGTGGGATGTGGACGGTAATGAATACATCGACTACGTGGGCACTTGGGGGCCAGCCATCCACGGACACGCTTTTCCGCCCATCATCAAGGCTGTGCAAGAGACGGCAGAACGAGGGACGAGCTTTGGCATTCCGAATCCGCTCGAACTGGTGATGGCCAAGCGCGTCGCTGCTGCCGTGCCGAGCGTGCAGAAGATCCGCATGTGCAGCTCCGGTACGGAGGCGTGCATGAGCGCGATCCGGCTGGCGCGCGGATTCACGAAGCGCGACAAAATCATCAAGTTTGATGGGTGCTATCACGGGCATGGTGATTCGCTTTTGGTGAAGGCGGGTTCGGGTGCATTGACCTTCGGCAATCCGGACAGCGCGGGTGTGCCAGCAGACTTCGCGAAGCACACGATCGTGCTGCCTTATAACGACGAGGAAGCGATCAAGGCGGCGTTCGCGGCGAATGGGAAGGAGATCGCGTGCGTCATCGTGGAAGGTGTACCGGCCAATGCGGGACTTTATCTGCCCAAGCCCGGTTACTACGAATTGCTCACCAAGCTCTGCAAAGACAACGGCAGCGTGTTTATCTTCGATGAAGTGATGACCGGCTTCCGTCTATCACTCGGCGGGGTGCAAAAGGTTTTTGGGCTGACGCCGGATCTATCGTGCTTCGGCAAGATCATTGGCGGCGGTCTGCCGGTGGGCGCATTCGGCGGTCGCGCGGACATCATGGATTACCTCGCGCCGATTGGACCGGTTTATCAAGCCGGCACGCTCAGCGGCAACCCGCTCGCAATGGCTGCGGGTATCGCCGCGCTGGATGCCTTGGCGGATGGCAAGGCTTACGAACGGCTCGAATCACTAGGCCAACAACTCGAAGTGGGCATGAAGGCTGCCGCAAAGTCGGCCAACATCCCGGTGGAGTTCAAGCGGATCGGCTCAATGTTCTGCGGTTATTTCACGGACAAGCCGGTGCACAATCTGGCGGACGCCATGACCAGCGACCGGCAGCGGTTCAACAAGTTCTTCCACGGCCTGTTGAACGAATGCATTTATCTGGCGCCGTCGCAGTTTGAAGCGGGCTTCATCTCCACGGCGCATACGCCGGAAGATATCGAGAAGACGGTGCAAGTGGCGGCGAAGGTGTTGAAGACGCTTTAATTCGGAGCCGTTAGGCAGAAATGACACCAGAGGAATTCAAAAAACAGTGGATTGCTAAGGGCGACAAGCTTTTTATTTTTCGTTCTGAAGCGGTCGATTCATTGCGGATTCCTGCTGAGCAGAAGTCGTTTCTCACCAGTGTTGGTTTGCCAGAAGAAGCTGCGCCTTTCTTGTCTTTTGGTGGCAAGCTTTGCGAATCGCTTCCGACTGTAAGTGAAATGTGGAAGCAACCAGAAGAATTCGAGCGCTATCGTGTCATTGGTTGCAATGGTTCAGGCGACCCTATTTGCATTGATGAAAAAGCCAAGGGACGGGTTGTTTATCTAAATCATGATGATGAGTTCGAAGTGGGATTTATGAATAGCTCTGCAGCACAGCTGTCATTTTCCCTCCTTCATTTCCGGTATGTGGTTCAAACTGCGCTTTCAGTCAATGGAGAGGACGCTGTTCTGGACGGTAATTTTCCTGAGTTTGTTGTGAATGATTTCATTCAGAAAATGGAAGAGGTGGATTCTGAAGCGATCAAAGCGGAAACTTTTTGGTTTAAGACCATCTTGAATGAAGGATACTAAAGGTCGTTAATAAACTAAATCATGCGAATCTTGGCTTTAGATCATGGAACGGTGCGCATCGGGGTCGCTGTGAGCGATGAACTCAAGATGCTGGCGCATCCGTTGGAGTTCATTCCGGCGGACCCGTTCGCGGACTTTCTGGCGCGGTTAAAAGAGATCATCCGCGAGAAGGAAGTGGAGCTGATCATCGTCGGCATGCCGCGCAATATGGACGGCAGCTATGGTCCGGCGGCCTTGAAGGTGCAGGTGTTCGTGGCCGCCTTGAAGGATGCGGTGACCATTCCGATCCGCGCTTTGGATGAGCGGCTGACCTCCGTGCAGGCGAATCGCATTCTGCGCGAGAACAAGGTGCGCGGCGACAAGCGCAAGGAGCAGGTGGACAAGATGGCTGCCGCCATCATTTTGCAGAGCTACCTGGATTCGACGAGCTAGGATATGTCGCCAGAAGTGCCAGCGAAACGATTGAAGGAGACGGACGAGATCTGCTCGCCGGATGCCATCAAATTCAAGCTGGTGATCGCCTACGACGGCACGAACTACTCCGGCTGGCAGGTGCAGAAGACCGGCATCGGCGTGCAGCAAAAGGTGGAAGAGGCGCTCGCCGTGATATTTCCCACGCCCAAGCGCTTATACAGTTCCAGCCGCACGGATACTGGTGTGCATGCCATGGGCATGGTGGCTCATGTAGAGATTCCGAAGGTTGAGTTGCGAACGATGGATGCCCGCAAGGTGCTGCTGGCTTTGAATGCCAATCTGCCTTCCGATGTGAAGGTGATGGCCGCGCAGAAAGTCTCGCCGGATTTTCACGCGCGATTCAATGCTTGCGGCAAGCAATACCGTTATTTCGTCTGGAATCATTCCGCCTTGAATCCGTTGTTGCGGACACAGGCTTGGCATGTGCCCAAGGATTTGGACCTCGCCGCGATGCGGGAAGCGGCCAAGCTGTTTCTCGGCAAGCATGACTTCAAATCGTTCGCGGCGAACCGTGATTACGAGATGGAATGCACGGTCCGCACGATGCACCGCTGTGAGATCCAGAAGAAGGGGCCGCTGCTGACGTTCATCATCGAAGGCGATGGATTTCTCTACAAGATGTGCCGTGGCATCGCTGGGACGCTCGTGCAATTGGGGCAGGGCAAGATCGCTGTGGCGGACATCAAACACATCCTCGCGGCGAAGGACCGGCGTGTGGCGGGGATGACCGCGCCGGCGCATGGCTTGGTGTTGTGGAAGGTGTTTTATAAAAAGGGCTTTAAAGCCAAGCGGCCACGGGCAGACATGGCGGATTTAGAGTAGCGCAGACTGGTAGTCTGCTGTGTCGCCGACTGGCAGTCGGCAGACTATGACTTTGGCGGAAGCGTTGGATTTCACCGAACAATGAACATCGTTTTGTTACAGCCGGAGATACCGCCGAACACGGGCAACGTGGCGCGCCTTTGTGCGGCCACGAAGTCGAGGCTGCATCTGATTGAGCCGTTTGGGTTCCAGTTGGATGACAAACAGCTCAAGCGCGCTGGGATGGATTACTGGCAGCAGGTGGATTGGAAACGCTGGAAGAATTGGGCGGAGTTCGTGGCGGCGCAACCGGTCGGTGCCCGCTTCTGGTTTGTGGAATCGGATGGCCCCAAGCACTACGCTGAAGTGTCGTATCAGGCAGATGATTACCTGGTCTTCGGTCGTGAAACCGCCGGGTTGCCCAAGCAACTGATCGAGGAGAATCGCGAGCGTTGGTTGCGGATACCGATGTTTAACGCAGAGTCACGTTCACTGAATCTTTCCAACTGCGCCGCCTTGGTTCTGTTCGAGGCGCTACGGCAACAGGGTTTTCAGGGGGAAATTGTCTAGCCACAGATACACACAGATGAGACTGACGCGAATTGCCCGAATTTCCGCTAATTAAGCAATTGGCGATAATTGGTGAAATTCGCGTCTCGCCCATTCCTGATCTGTGTCCATCTGTGGTTGGAAAACTTCAACGGTTCATCGCCAGTTCAGCTTCGCGCAGGAGTTTGAGCAGGCTCTCGGTCTTTTCCACTTTGAGCAGTTCCTGCCGGATCTTTGGCGCACGCAGCAGGCGGCTGATGCGGGCGAGGATGCGCAGGTGTTCACTGACGTTTGTGGCGACGAGGAGGAAAAAGACTTTGGCCGGGATACGGTCATCGGCCCCATATTGCACACCTGCTGGATGGCGGCCGAACACGATCACGGCGCGATCTACCATGCCGACGAGCGCATTGCGGGCGTGGGGCAGGGCGATGCCGTCACCGATGCCGGTGGAGTGCAGTTCCTCGCGTTCCTGCAAGGCACGCAGGAGCGTCTGCTTGGCGGCCGGCTGACCGGCGATGCTCGGGATATGGTCGATCAGTTCAAGCAGCACGGCGTCACGCTGGGTGCCCTGGAGATTGAGCTGGATAGTCTCAGGGGTCAGCAGGTCGGATAAAAACCATTCGGGTGCGGTCGCGTCGCTCATGTGGGATTCATAATAAGGGGCGCCGCGAATGATTGAAGCAAAAAGGTGTGACTATTCCGTAGCCGTTCAGATGATCAATCCAGTGTCTGGCGGTAACGTTTGATGCCGATGGTCATCACCACGGCCACGAAGAGGGCGATGGGCCAGATGTGCGTGGCGGCTTCGGCGAGGCCGTTGCCTTTTAGCAGAATGCCGCGCACCAGGCGGAGGAAATGCGTGAGCGGCAGCGCGGAACCGATGTGTTGCGCCCAGCTTGGCATGCCACGGAACGGGAACATAAAGCCCGAGAGCAAGATGGAGGGCAGGAAGAAGAAAAAGGACATCTGCATCGCTTGGAGCTGGTTCTTCGCGATGGTGGAGAAGGTGATGCCGACGGCCAGGTTGGCCGCGATGAAAATGAGCATCAAACCCAGGAGCAGGGGGATACTGCCGAGCATGGGCACGTTGAACAGAAAGCGGGCGGCGGTCAGAATGAGAATGGTCTGGATGTAGCCGACCATGATGTAGGGAATGATCTTGCCGAACATCACTTCGGCCGGTCGCGCCGGGGTGGCGAGCAGGTTTTCCATGGTGCCACGCTCGCGTTCACGCGTGATGGCCAGTGCGGTGATGACGATCATCGTCATGGTTAACACCACGCCCATCAGGCCGGGGACGATGTTATATTGCGTGATGCCTTCCTGATTGTAATGGCGATGGATCTGCATCTCCACGGGGCCGGGCCGGTCGCGCAGCTTTTGCAACGGGCCTTTGAGATCACGGTCAAAGACATTGGCGACCAAGGTGTTGATGGCCGCGATGGCGTTGCCCGTGGCGGCGGGGTCGGTGGCATCCGCCTGCAAAAGCAGTTTGGGGCGTTCGCCGCGCAGCAGGTCGCGTGAGAAATCGGCGGGGATGTTGATGACGAACTGCACTTCACCTTCATCCAGCAGGAATTGTATGTCACGTTCCGACTCCGCTTCCACTACGACATCGAAGTAGCGGCTGTTGCGCAGGCTCCAGATCAAGGTGCGGGAGAACGGGCTGTGGTCCTGCACGATGACCGCCGTGGGCAGATGCTTGGGATCGGAATTGATGGCGAACCCGAACAACATGAGCTGGATCATCGGGATGCCCACCATCATGCCGAACGTGAGGCGGTCGCGCCGCATCTGGATGAATTCCTTCACCACGATGGCCCAAAGGCGCTTAAATGAAAAGTGGGTGCCGCTCATTTGAAGTTGTCCTGTGCCCGATCCATCAGGCTGATGAAGACATGTTCCAGGCTGGACTCGACCTGATGCCAGCGGTAGGGCGGTTTGATCCATGGCTGGATCGCCGCATGCAACGCATCACCCCGATGACTGCTGATGTGTAAGGTGTTCCCGAAGGCCACGACCTGTTCGATACCCGGCAGCTTGCGCAGTTCGTTTGCCAGCGCCGGGAGATTGGGGCCGGATACTTCCCAAGTGGTGAGCCGGGCACCGGAGACGACTTCCTCCACCGTGCCGCTCGTGAGCAGATTGCCGTAGGCGATGTAAGCGAGGCGATGGCAGCGTTCGGCTTCATCCATGTAATGTGTGGTGATCAGCACGGTGAGCCCGGCCGCGGCGAGTTGATGGATCTCTTCCCAGAAATCACGCCGGGCTTTGGGGTCCACACCCGCGGTGGGTTCATCGAGCAAAAGCAGTTGGGGGTTGTGAATGAGCGAGGCGGCGAGGGCGAGGCGTTGCTTCCAACCACCGGAGAGTTGCCCAGCCAGTTGCTTGCGGCGCGCGTGCAAGCCGAGCTTGTGCAGACTGTCGCTGACGGCCTGCTTCCGGTTCGGCACCTGGTAGATGCGCGCGATGAAATCGAGGTTTTCCTCCAAATTCAGGTCTTCGTAGTAACTGAACTTCTGCGTCATGTAGCCGACGTGTTTCTTGATCTCGTCGGATTGCTTCAGGATGTCATAGCCGAGGCAGGTGCCTTGACCGGCATCGGGTTTCAACAGGCCGCAGAGCATGCGGAGGAAGGTGGTCTTGCCGCTGCCGTTCGGCCCAAGGAAGCCGTAGATCTCCCCCCGCCGCACCTGCATAGCGATGCTGTTCACGACAGTCTGCTCGCCAAAACGCTTGGTGATGCCGGACACGTCGATGACCAACTCCGTGTTAGGCGGAGGAGCATCGGTTGCGGTTTGTTCGTGGGTTTGCAAGAGAGTTTATCGCCTAGGTTCCAGCGGGAGGCCGGGCAGCAGATGATCAAGAAGCGGGTTTCACGTCCACGGGCTGGCCAGGGTGGAGGGCGGTGCTGTCGGTCGGGCTGAATTGCGCTTCGATCATGAAGACGAGCTTGGAGCGCGTCTGCTGGCTGTAAATGACCGGGGGGGTGAACTCGGCTTGCGTGGCGATGTAACTCACGGTAGCGGCGTAAACCTTGTCCGTGCCGTCAAAGGAGACTTGAACAGGGGTGCCGGTCTTTAAACCGGCCAGCCGGTCTTGCGGCACGAAGAAACGGACTTTGATGTTCTGCGGCGGCAGCAAGGAAACGATCGGGCTGCCCGCACTGACGAATTCACCGGGGCGGTAAAGAGTGTCATGCACCACGGCATCGGCGGGCGAGGCTTGTTGTTTCTGATCCACGGACCAATTGACCTTGGCCAGGGCTGCTTCCAGCATGGTGACTTCCAAGTCGGCGGCCTTGATCTCGTCTTCCCGCGCGCCGAGTTTGGCGGTGGCGATGTCAGCGGAGAGCGCTTGGGCTTCAGCTTTATAGGCTTCGACCTTGGTCCGGGCCTGATCGAGCTGTTCCTGTGAAACAGCACCGACATTGCTCTTATGCAGGTTAGCCACGCGCTCCAGTTCGCGTTCGGCGAGGGCGGTGGAGACTTTGTTTTGCGCCAGCCGGGCTTCGAGTGAAGCGATCTCGGTAGGACGGCGGCCTTTCAGGAGGTTATCCCGCTTGGCCTTGGCCTGGGCGAGCTTTTGGCTGGCTTCCTGCACGGCGGCGGTTTCAGCGACGTTCTCCAGTGCGAAGAGCGGTTGGGCGTTCTTCACCGTGTCGCCACGCTTCACGTTCAGCGTGGTCAGTGTGCCGCCGAGCGGGGCGGAGACGTAAACGTATTCGCCCTCGATGTAGCCTTGCCAGGGGCCGTCGGACTTGGGTTTGCAACCGGTCACGAGCAGCAGGGCAAGGAGGCCGCTGGTGAGGATGGGCAGGGTTTTGAGCGGTTTCATATCAGCCTCAATCTTTGAGCGCGCCGATGTTCAGCTTCAGCAAATTGTTCTGGATGTGCGTGAGTGTCCGCATGGTGATCTCGATATCTTTCGCGGAGAGCCCGGCGGTGACGTGTTTGGCCATGTGCAGGGCAACGGGCAGGAGACGCTCGCGCAGTTGCTGGCCTTTCTTGGTAAGCCAGGCGCAGACCTTGCGGCGATCATCTGGATGCCCCCGGCGTTCCACCAGCCCCTTACGCACGAGGCCGTCCAAGATGCGGGTGGTGGTGGTGCGCTCGCGGATGGTCGAGCTGGAAAGCTGGCTCTGGGTCTGGCCGTCCGTCTGCCAGAGCTGGTGCATGATGGCGCATTCCTCCGGGGTGAGAGGGCAGCCTTCCTTCTGCAACCGTTCGCGCATGCGCTGGCGCATGACATAGGCCGTGCGGTTGACGATGAACCCGAGCGGGTTGTTCAAGTTGTTGATGGCCGTGGCTTCCGCTGTTCGTTGCACAAGACAATAGGTGTAGTATGCACGTAATTTTGTCAAGGTGAGTTAAGCCATGATTTCAATGGGCGTATCGGTTGGCTTGCTTATGGCCGGCTAAAGTATTATTGGTAACCCATGCGAGATGCCAGTTGGGTAAAGTCCAGAATCGCCGCGCGGATATTATTGCGCGGTGATCGTGGGGCTATATCTGCACGGGATAAACGCTTCGCGCGTCTGCTGGCCAAGGATGAGGCGGTCACAGACCGTTTGCCGGGGCAGGCGTTGTCTTGCATCTGTGCGGAAAAGAAAATTGGACTTGAGGAACAAGATGACCTTCGCAAACGAATCTTGGCATCCGCAAATTGATTGATTTAATTTCTCCTTTCTGACGTTTTGCTTCTGACTTCACACTTAATTTTAATATGAGCGAGATCATTTATCCACGGAGTCCACGGGAGACCATGAGCGGCTGGATGCACCTGCCGCGGTATATCGACAAGGTGCGGCTGCATCTGGCGGGCAAGTTGCATGCGGATTATCAGCCGAATTTCGGCAAGGGTTTTGACGGTGCCTGGCTGAAGGCGTCCGGCCTGACACATGAGCAATTCATCGAAGTGGTGAAGGGGACGATCACGGATGGGGAAGTGGCGGATTGGGTGGCCAAGAACGTGAAGAAGACCGAGGCGGAAAAAAGGGAACACGCTGACGGAATGAAAAATTATCCGAAGGCGGACGACGCGGCGATGCAAGACCGGCTCAAGCAACGCAAGGAAGCAGCTGGTTTGACGCATCGTACGGACATCACGACGTTCATCGATTTCATTGATGCGGACGAGAAGCGGAGTTGAGATTTGAGTGTTTCGAATTTTCAGAAAGCCCGCGTAGCAGCGGGCTTTTTGTTTGGGGAGAAGAGGTGCGATGCGGTTCCGGTGATGATGAGAGAGAGTTTTTTAAAATTTTGTCCGAGAATAACGGAGAATAGCGAGGCTAAGGCTAACGGCCGCGAGGAAGTTGAGGTAGATGGTGTATGTGAAGCTGAGGCGGGGAGCCAGCCGCGCTCAGACCGCCGACAAGTTGGGGACAGTAGATTGATGAGGCCAGACTTGCGGTGAGGGCTGGGAAAGGGTTCAGTTACGGGAACTAGCGAGGGACGTATGATACTGCGCACAATGCTGCAAAGGCTCTATGCGAGCCTGATAGCCGGGCCGGGACTTAATGCACGGCCGACGAACAGCCGCCAGCGGCTGGACCTGCTGGAGTTGCGGCATTTGCAGAGCGTGGACCCCACTACGGCGTTGGCGAAATTGATCGGGCCTCCCGGCGGCACGGTGGATTTCTCGGCGAAGGCGCCCACGTTTCAATGGCCGGATTATCCGGAGAGTGAATGGTCCGACGAACAGAAGGCGACACGCAGTTCCTCGGACAAGCAGGCGCGCATCTTGGGCAAACTGCGGGACATCGCGGAGGATGCGACGGAGTATTTCAACGATCACGGTGAGCAAGCATTGTTCATCGGCTTCCCATTGCTTTCCATTCCGGCGACTTCTGACCGGCAGGGCTTTAAATCCAACCGCATCTTAGCGCCGATCTTGCTCGTGCCGATTTCTTTGCGCGTGCGGCGGGGAGTGAATCCTGGCGTGGCCATCGAGACGGCGGGTGAGGGGGCGGACTTGGTGATGCCGAATCCGGCTTTGCTGGCGTGGATCGAACAGCAAACGGGGCAAAGCACGGAAACGCTGTTCAGTGATGAGACGGGCGAGGACCCGTGGCGTGAGGTGGCGGAGACGATTGTTTTGGCGGCGAAGGCGGCGGGTATCGAGGGCGGGGCGAAGTTTGATGCGGAGACGTTGCTGCAAGCGGTGCCGAAGACGGATGCGTTGCCGACGAAGGCGGAGATTTTGCCGTGTGCGGTGCTGGGGCTCTTCCCGATCGTGAATCCCGGATTGCTGCGGGATACGAAGTGGATGATCGAGAACGAGCCGACGTTGCTGAATCCGGTGCAGGCGTTCCTCTCGCCGGAAGCGTTGGCGGAGCCGGAGGTGGAAGCGTTGCCGGAAGCCAAGGAGTGGGATCATACAGCGGCACCCGAGGCCAAGGGCAAACGAGATTTTGCGGAGGAACTGCTCGTGACACATGCGGACCCGTGCCAGGCGGAGGCGGTGGCGCATGCGCGGCGCAGTGCGGCTTTGGTGATCCATGGTCCGCCGGGAACGGGCAAGAGCCAGACCATCGCGAACATTATCGGAGACCATCTGGCGCGCGGTGAACGCGTGCTGTTCGTCTGTGACAAACGCACGGCATTGGACGTGGTGAAGTATCGGCTCGATAGCATGGGCTTGGGGAATCTGTGCGGTGTGATCCATGATCCGCAACGGGATCGCACGCAATTCTACCTGCAACTGCGCGAGAAACTGGAAGAGTTGGCGCAGGCGGCGGAACTTGCCGATCCGGCAAAGGATTTGGCGCGGACGAACAAGCGCCTGAATGACCTGCACGCGGAATTGCGCGGGTATTTTGACCGGTTGCACAGTTGCGGTGAGGAAGGAAAATCATTCCATGAACTGTGCGGGCAATGGTGGCAGGCGCGTGAGAAGGGCGGTGTCGATTTGCCCGAGGTGGAGGGACTGACGGTGGAGGATTTGTCCACGCACCGCACGGATGCGGAGGAGATTTTGCGCCGAGCTATCACAGCGCGTTGGCCGGAAAGTCCGTATCGGGACCGATTAGGGATGATGTTGTCCGTGTGGCTGGCGAGCCGGGCGGGTGAAGTTCGGGCTAAGTTGGAGAAGGCGGTTGTGGCGGCGCGGGTTTTGGACGAATGCCTGGGTGAGGGATTAGTGCCGTTGGAGGCGAGTTTCGCGGCTTCGGAACAGGCGGAAGCGCGTAACACATTGGCGGGATTGCTGGAGGCGGTGGTAAAACGGGGGTTGCCCGAAGTAGCGTTGAAGCTGGCGGCGAGTGCGCAATGGCAACGATTCGAGGAGGAAGTCTCCGGGTTATCGAAGGAAGCGGAGCTGTTGGGGCATAGCTTGGACCGCGAGCTGTATCTGCAAGTGAAAGGGGCGATGCCCTCGCTCAGTGAGACGGGACGGCGATTGCTGGCGCTGGAGAATTGGACCCCGCTGGCGGGAAGCTGGAAACGGTTCTTCGCGTTCAGTGCCAAGAAAGAAGCGGCGGCCGCGCTGACACCATTGGCACTACCACTCACGCCGGAAGCAACAGAGCGGGCCAAGACATTTTATCTCGGGTTGAAGGCGCGTTATCTGTGGAGCGATTTGCGCGATCGTGTGCTGAAGGTGGAGTCGGCGGCCTTACCTGTGGACGATGAATTGCTGGCGTTCCGGGATGGGTTGCCAGAAGTGATCGCGGTGCTGAAGGTGTTGAAACAGCCAGTGTATGCGTTGGTGCAAACTACGGTGCTGACGGCGTTGCAGGGCTTGTCTGCGCAGGGCGAAGTGGTCGTGAAGATGTTGCGGCTCTCGGCCCAGCGCGCAGAGGCAGTGCATCAATTGGAGATGGGGTTGATCAACTCGCAGGTGTTGTCCACGGAAGCGATCGGGACTTTGTCTGCGGCTTGGCGCAACAACGAGGCGGCCACGACAATTTGCCAAGCATTCGTGGAGTTTTTTGATACGCTCGAAGAAGCGATTCGTTTGACGGATCGGTTGAACACGCTGTCGCCCGCGATGAAAGAGGCGGTGAGCATCGCGGCGGTGCAGGGGATGCCGTGGGAGACGGCGGAACCGGCTTTGAAGGCGGCGGTGCTGGCGCGCGAAATCCGACGGCGTTTGCGGGAGGATGAAGCACTGGCACGCATCGATACGAAGCGTGTGGAGGCGGCGTTCTCGGAATTGCTGGAACGCACGGCGGAGAAGAGCCAGCTAGTGCGGGCGACAGTGTTGCATCGTTGGCAAAAGGTTTGGCGTGAGCGATTGCTGGCTTCGACGGGATCGCGGTTGAACACGTTAGGCGCGGCGTTGCGGCAGCGGCTTTACGTGCGTGGACAGAAGGCGATGAAGCTGCGGCAGATGATCGCGGCCGGGGCGGGTACAGAAGGAGGCGATCCGTTGTTTGATGTGTGTCCGGTATGGATGGCCAGCCCGGCGACGGTCGCGCAGATCTTTGCGCGGGAAGCGCAGTTCGATGTGGTGATGTTTGATGAGGCGAGCCAATGCCGTTTGGAGGAAGCGTTGCCGGTGCTGTTGCGGGGCAAGCGGGTGGTGATCGCCGGTGATCCGAAGCAGTTGCCGCCGACG
The DNA here is from genome assembly GCA_965283725.1 of Limisphaerales bacterium. Classification (GTDB taxonomy): domain Bacteria; phylum Verrucomicrobiota; class Verrucomicrobiia; order Limisphaerales; family JAEYXS01; genus JAEYXS01. The sequence goes on along the minus strand of CBDIPT010000014.1, from coordinate 41,110 downwards.
CGGTTCTTTGAGCAAGCACTGGCGGAGAGCGATGACACAGCGGCGGAAACGGCGGATGAGGTGTTCGTGCAGCAGCAGTCAGAAGCGGAAGATCTGCTCACAGCGGCGTTGAATCTGAATGTGCAGGAGGCGTTTCTGGATGTGCATTATCGCTCACGCAGCGAGGCGCTCATCGGGTTCTCGAACGAGGCGTTTTACTCCAGCCGGTTGCAGCCGATTCCGGGACATCCGAAGAATCGCGCGCTGGCGGCGCCGATCCGGTTGGTGCGCATTGACGGTCTCTACAAGGAACGCGGTAACGAGGCGGAAGCGAAGGCGGTGGCGGCGTTGGTCGCGGAACTGCTGGATGACAAGCAGCCGCCGTCGATCGGCGTGGCGTGTTTCAATCTAAATCAGCGTGATTTGATTTTGAGCGCGCTGGACGAGAAATCGGCGACGGATCGCAAGTTTGCGGAGCGGTTGGAGATCGCGCGCAAGCGGCGCGGGGCGGATTCGTTCGAGGGATTGTTCGTCAAGAATTTGGAGAACGTGCAGGGCGATGAGCGGGATCATATGATCATCTGCACGACGTTCGGCAAAGACGAGGCGGGCAAATTTCGGCGGAATTTTGGCGCACTATCGCGTGCGGGCGGGGAACGGCGCCTGAATGTTTTGGTGACGCGGGCACGGGAAGCGATCCATGTGCTGACGTCGATTCCGAGGGCGGAATATCTGAGTCCGGAGCCGTTGGAGCCGGGACAGCGTCCGACGGGGCGGCATCTGCTTTACTCGTATCTGCGTTATGCGGAGGGCTTGGGTGTGCGTTTCGAGCAATGGCAGGGCGAGTTGGAGAAGTCGCGCGGTAAGACGCAGGCGCAATGTGTGGTGAATGAGACAACGCGCAAATCATCACTCGTCGAAGCCGTGGGTGGTTCGCTGCATGGCGAGCATGGTATTGGCTCGACGTTGTATTGGGGTAACGACGGTTTCTGTGTGGACGTGGCGCTGACGCATCCGGAGTTGCCCGCGGATGTGACGATCGGTGTGCTGGCAGATTTCACACGATATCAAAAGACACCGGACCCGATTGCGTGGGAGCAGTTCCGCAGCATGGTGCTGGGCGCGCAAGGGTGGCAGTTGCATCGGTTGTGGAGTCCGGCGTTGTTCCGGGATGGGGAAGGGCAATTGAAGCAGGTGAAGACGCGGCATGAACAGGTGGCGACGGTGCCGAAGGCAGCGGATGAGGAGGTGCGAGATGGGAACTAGGAGAGACATCGAACACCGAACATCGGACATCCAACATCGAATGTTTGCGGTAGAGGCTTTGTGGTTGTTCTCACCCCTCACCCCGTTGAAGGGAGAGGGAGATGGGAAAAGGTGGTTAGAGCCTCCTTACGTCGGCTGCTACATTTACGGAGGGATGGCATGAGCAAGAACGAATTGATTTCCTATCTGGAGGGCAAGTTGCCTCGGTATCTGGAGCTGTTGAAGCAGATGGTGCTCATCAATAGCTGGACGCAGAATCCGGCGGGGGTGAATGAGTTGGGGCGGTTCACGGCGGAGGTGTTTGGTGAGCTGGGGTTCGGGGCGGAATATGTGCCGTCGCAAAATGCAGCGTGGGGCAAGCATCTGGTGCTGAGGCGGCAGGGCAAGGGCGGGAAGTCCATCGCGATGGTGTCGCACCTGGACACGGTGTATCCGCCGGAGGAAGAGGAACGGAATCATTTCAAGTGGACGGTGGATGGGGATCGCATCTACGGGCCGGGGACGAATGATATCAAGGGCGGAACGATGATGATGTGGTTGATGCTCGTGGGCCTGCGGGATTTGGAACCGGAACTGTTTGAGAGCATCACGTGGAAGCTGTTCTGGAATTCCTCCGAAGAAGAGTATTCGCCGGATTTTGGGAAGGTGTGCCGAGAACGGTTGACGCCGCATACGCTGGCCGCACTCGTGTTTGAATCAGAAGGGCGTTTGGGTGAGCAGGGTTTGGTGGTTACCTCGCGCAAGGGGCGGGGGACGTGGCGGGTGACCGCGAATGGCCGCGGCTCGCACGCGGGTTCGAAGCATTCGCACGGTGCAAACGCCGTGCTGCAGATAGCAAAAACCGTTGAGCGAATATCGGCACTAACGGACTACAAAAAGGAACTGACGGTCAACGTAGCGAAAGTTCAGGGCGGGACGGTCTTGAACCGGGTGCCGCACGAGGCGTTGGCGGAAGGCGAATTCCGGTCCTTTGACCCAGTGGTGTTTGAAGAAACGAAGCGGACGATTCTAGGGTTGAATGGCAAGGGCGAGGTGCAAAGCGTGGCGGACCGGTTTACCTGTGAATTGAAGGCGGAGATCATGACGGTGAGCCGTCCTTGGCCGCGGAACGAAGGCTCGGACCGCTTAGGCCAAATCTGGGAAGAGGCTGGTGCGGAATTGGGCATGCTCGCGGGGCATGAGAAGCGGGGCGGATTAAGCGATGGCAACCAGATCTGGGATGTGGTGCCGACTTTGGATGGCTTGGGACCATGGGGGGATAACAGCCATTGTTCTGAGCGCAGCGCGGATGGCAGCAAGGTGCCAGAGTATATCGAGGTGCCATTGATCGCGCCGAAGGCGGCGTGGAATATAGCGGCGGTAAAACGGCTTTGGTTGAACGGGGAAACATGCTAACTTGTCCTTACCGCAAGAAGGTGAGAATCGAGCAAGCTGGGATGAATCTTTTGGGATTGGATTATTCAGCGGATGCAAGCGAACCGACAGTCGATGAGTGCGGTTGATCAGCGAGTATTCATCCATTGGGTGAATGCGGAAGACTGTATCGTACAGGTCAATCAAGAATGGCGGGACTTTGCGTTGGAGAATCACGCAGCGGAGCTGGGCACGGAGGCCGTTCTGGGGGCTTCCTTGTGGAATTTCATCTCCGACCTGCCGACCAAAGCTATTTACCGGACGTTGCTGACTAAAGTGCGGCAGACGAAGCAACCGGTGGCAGTACCGTTCCGTTGTGATGCGCCGGACCGACGAAGGTTCATGCAAATGACCATCAGCCAGTTGAGCAAAGACGTCGTGGAGTTTTCCAGCCGGATTTTCCATGAGGAACGGCGTGAATCAGTGCGGTTGATGCGGCATGATACCCCGCGTTCACAGCAGGCCATCGTCTCTTGCAGTTGGTGCAAGAAGATCAAACTGACCCCGGAGAACTGGGTGGAGGTGGAGGTGGCCGTGGCCCAGTTGAACCTGTTCGACGAGGCGAAGTTGCCGGAAATCACGCATAGTATCTGCCATCCTTGCCGGGAACAGATGGAGAATGCGGCCGGCTTGTAGGCATTTTGACGGTAAAATTCTCTGAAGGAGGCGGTCGGGAGCGGCGTCCAACTGATTGACAAAGCCCATTGAGGCGTCAAGAGTAGCGCCCATCTCTTTAGTCATGAAATTAAGTCAGCGTTCCAACAACAGCGTTCTAGCGCTTACGGGCTTGCTTGTGGCAGGCGTAGTGACCACCTCCCAGGCGGTTGATTTCAACCGTCAGGTAAAGCCGCTGCTGGAGTCCAGTTGCTTGAGCTGCCACGGGCCGGAAAAGCCCAAGGGCGGTCTCCAACTGCATACCAAGGAAGGGGCTTTCAAGGGGGGCGAAAACGGCGTGGCCATCGTGCCGAAGGATGCGGCCAAGAGTCCGCTCTATACAACGACCGTTTTGCCGGCCGGACATGATAACGTCATGCCGCCCAAAGGCGACCTGCTCACGAAGGAACAGGCCGAGGTGCTGAAGCAATGGATCACGGAAGGCGCCGTGTGGCCGGAGGGCATTGTGCTGAAGCAAGTGCAGCGCATCAATTTTGCCAAAGACGTCCAGCCGATTTTGGAATTCAACTGCGTGGCGTGCCATCGCGAAGGTCACGATAAGGGCGGTCTGCGCCTCGACACCAAGGCGCTGGCCTTCACCACGGGCGAGAGCGGCCCGAGCATCGTGCCGTTCTTTGCCGAGAAGAGCCATACGTTCACTTCCACGACGCTTTCAAAAGATGACGAGAAGTTGATGCCGCCGTCGGCCAAGGGCGGCCCGATCCCGAAGGAGAAACAGGACATCCTGAAGGAATGGATCAATCAGGGCGCATCCTGGCCGGAGAACATCACGCTGGTGCCGAAGAAGGCGGAGCAGGGCGTGGCGGGCGACAATCTGGCCTTGGTGGTGGAGATGCACAAACGCATCGTGGAGAAATCCAAAGAGAAGACCGCGGCGGACATGAAGGGCTATAACGAGGCGATCCAGGGTTCACCGGTCGCGTTCGACATGGTCGCGATCCCCGCTGGCAAATTCAAGATGGGTTCACCGGACGGCGAGAAGGGCCGCAAGCCGGATGAAGGTCCGCAGATCGAAGTGAAGATCGAGCCGTTCTGGATGGGCAAGACCGAGGTCACCTGGAACGAATACGAATTGTTCATGTATCCGGAAGACCAGCGTCTGGCTGCCGCCGGTGGCACGGTCGCCAAGGATGCGGTGGTCGATGGCGTAAGCCGTCCGACGAAGCCGTATGTCGAGATGAGCTTCGGCATGGGCAAAGACGGTTACCCGGCCATCAGCATGACGCAGCACGCGGCGAACAAGTATTGCCAATGGCTGAGCGCCAAGACCGGTCACTTCTATCGTTTGCCGACGGAAGCGGAGTGGGAATATGCCTGCCGCGCCGGCACGACGACCGCTTACTCGTTTGGCGATGACGCTTCCAAGATCGGCGAATATGCCTGGTTTGAAGGCAACAGCGACTGGAAGTATCAGAAAGTCGGCAAGAAGAAGCCGAATCCGTGGGGGCTCTACGACATGCACGGCAACGTGATCGAGTGGTGCTTGGACGCGTACAGCGCTGATACTTACAAGCAGGCGGCCGGCAAAGTAGTGGATAACCCGTGGATCTTCGGCACGAAGCCGTATCCGCATGTGGCGCGCGGCGGTTCTTGGGATGATACCCCGGACAAGCTGCGCAGCAGCGCTCGCCGGGCATCCTCGGCCGCGTGGAAAATCCAGGATCCGCAATTGCCCAAGAGCATCTGGTACCATACCGATGCACAGTTCCTCGGCATCCGTGTGGTGCGTCCGCTGAAGACGCCGACCGCGGAAGAGATGTTCAAATACTGGAACAATGGCGTGGAAAAAGATTGATTAACTTTTTCAGCCGACGTTGCATCTAAGTGTTCCCCAAAACTATATGAACGAATCGCAGAATTCATCAGGGCGGCCCGACATTTCGCGCCGCAGTTTCCTGCAAACCTCCGGGGCGGTTGCTGCCGGAGCGGCGGTGCTGGGCGGGTTGAGCATCGAGCGGAGTGCGTTTGCGGCGGGTAATGATCAACTGAAGATCGCGCTGGTCGGTTGCGGCGGGCGTGGTTCCGGTGCGGCCAACCAGGCCTTGAGCACCACCGGTGATATCAAGCTCGTAGCCGTGGCAGACATCCACGAAGACCGGCTGACCTCCAGCTTGAGCAATCTTCGCCGGCAACACCCCACGAAGGTGGACGTGAAGCCGGAGAACGAGTTCCTGGGCTTCGACGGTTACAAGAAGGCCATCGCGGCGGCGGACGTCGTCATCCTCGCAACTCCTCCGGGTTTCCGCCCGATGATGTTCGAGGAAGCGGTGAAGCAGGGCAAACACATCTTCACGGAAAAGCCGGTGTGCGTGGACGCGCCGGGCTTCCAGAAATTCATGGCGGCCGCGCAGGAAGCCAAGAAGAAGAATCTGAAGGTGGGTGTCGGTCTGCAACGCCATCACCAGCTCGGTTACATCGAGACGATGAAACGTCTGCACGATGGAGCCATCGGTGACATCGTCAGCATGCGCTGCTACTGGAATGGCAATACTCCTTGGGTGAAGCCCCGCGCAGATCTCGAGAAGCAGGCCAATCGCAAACTGACGGAAATGGAATATCAGTTGCGCAACTGGTACTACTTCGTCTGGCTGTGCGGCGATCATATCTGCGAGCAGCACATCCATAACATCGACGTCATCAACTGGCTCAAGAAGGGGCCGCCCGTCAAAGCGCGCGGCATGGGCGGTTGCGAGACCCGCAAGGGGCCGGACTACGGTGAAATCTTCGACCACCATTCCGTCGAGTTCACTTACGCGGACGGTTCCATCTGCCACAGCATGTGCCGTCACCAGCTCGGTTGCTGGAACGAAGTCTCCGAATACGCGATCGGCACGAAGGGCAAGTCCGAGCTGCATCGCTACGCCATCACGGGCCAGAATCCGTGGCGCTTCAAGGATGAGAGCGGCAAGGCGAAGGATCCGTATCAGCAGGAGCATGACGACCTGTTCGACGCGATCCGGAACAACAAGCCTTACAACGAGGCGGAATACGGTGCGACGAGCTCCATGACCGCGGTGTTCGGCCGTATGGCGACCTACTCCGGCAAGGAGATCAACTGGGATGATGCCGTCAACTCGAAGATCGACACGATGGTCAAAGACATCGACAAGGTGTCCTTCGCGGAAGCCATGAAACTGACCCCGCCGACGAAGCCGGGTGAAGGCGGGCTGTATCAGCTGCCGGTGCCGGGCAAGACGGTGGTCATCTAAGCCGGAAACATTTCTGAACACAGCAACACCCGCACTGTCAACAGGTGCGGGTGTTGTCTTTCTACACCGCACCGCCGATCGATTACCGTGAAAAGCATGAACGCAAAACCAGCCGCAGACCGGGGGCAAATGAACCGCCGGGGCTGGTTGTTAGGTGTTGCCGGCGCGGCTTTACTGGCCGGATGCAAGACCACGACCCCAGCCGCTACAGACAGGCAGTTGCAACGGTTTGTATTTTACAAAGGTGTGATGGGGACGGTGTTCAGCATCACGATTTACGCAGCGGAGGAGAGCGCAGCGAAGACAGCGGCAGATGCCGCGTTTGCGCGCGTGGTGCAGTTGAATGACATCATGACGGACTATGACCGGGAGAGCGAGTTGATGCGTTTTTGCCTCGCATCCCACGGTCAGCCGGTGGTGTTGAGTGAGGATCTTTTTTATGTCATCGCCAAGGCACAACGCGTGGCGGTGATGACGGATGGGGCGTTGGATATCACTCTGGGACCGCTCATCCGTTTATGGCGGCGCGCCCGGCGTCAACGCGAGTTGCCGCCGCCAGAATTGATCAGCGCGGCCAAGGCTGCCTCCGGTTATCACAATCTGAAACTGGATGCGCGAAAGCGTACGGGGACATTGCTCAAGCCCGACATGGCCTTGGACCTGGGAGCCATTGCGAAAGGATACGCCGCCGAAGAAGCGTTGAAGGTGCTCGTAAAACATGGCTTCTCGCAGGCGATGGTGGCCGCGAGTGGGGATCTGGCCATCGGTGATCCGCCGCCAGGCAAGGCCGCGTGGTCCATCGGCATTGATTCCATTGATGCCGAAGGCGAGAAGCATTCGCAGATCGTCAGTGTGAGGAATTGCGGTTTGTCCACCTCAGGCGATACGGAGCAGTTCACGGTGATCGGGGGCAAGCGTTACTCACACATCATCGATCCGAGGACGGGCATCGGGTTGGAGGAACGCATCGGCGTGACGGTCATCGCGAAACATGCCACGGACAGTGATGCCTACGATACGGCGGCGAGTGTGCTGGGTGCGGTGAAGGGGATGGAGTTCATCGAGAAACAGACGGACACCGCCGCGCTGTTTGTGCTGTTGAAAGACGGCAAGAAACAGCAGATCGAATCGAGCCGGTTCAAAAAGATTCCGCGGGTGGCTGCTCCTAAAGGACCGTGATCAGCCAAGCATCCCGCGACGGATCGCCCCTTCTTCATTGGCTTGCCAGAAAATGCCGGTCCTGACTTCGAGACAGGTCAGCCAACCTTTGCGATAGGCCGAGGTGTCGATACAGATGACGTGGCCCAAATCCAGCGGGTCACCTTGTTTTTGGCGGGTGTGACCACAGATCATCCTTTTGCCGGAAACGTGCGGCGCTGGCGAATAGATGTGTTCCCAGAACAGAATCTCATCCAGCTGTTCGGCCAAGGGCAGATCAGGGTCGACGTTGGCATGGACAAAAAAGTCTTTTTCCATCTCGTAGTGCCGCTGCGTCGCAGCCAGAAATTCCCAATGAGCTGCGGGAACTTCGGAGATGTCGCCATTGCCATATGAGGCCAGCGTCTCTGCACCGCCGCAATCTTGCCAGACCGAGAGAATATCGGGTTCTTCCTTCGCTTCTAACATCATGACTTCATGATTACCTCGCAGACAGATGAGGTTTGTCTGGGATTTTAACCGGATGAGGTAATCGATCACGGCCTTTGAATCCGGGCCGCGATCAACGTAGTCGCCCAGCGTGATGACGGTGTCGGTGGGCTTGAAGGCAACCGCGGCAGCAATCGTCTGCAACGCGGTATTGCAGCCGTGGATATCTCCTATCGCCAAAACACGCATCCCACCATTATAGCGCTTCCGGCAGCATCATCAACATCGCAACTCGTCCCAGCAAACGGCCAGCCCCGCCGCCATCGAGTACGCGGTGGTCGAAACTCAAGGTGAGGTTCGCTTCAAGCACGGGAACAAATTGCTGCTTCTCCTCGTCCCAGAAAGGAACTTTACGTCCGGCGCCGAGGCCGAGGACGAGCGTTTGTTCCGGCAGAGGGATCGGGGTGGCCCAAGTGAGACCAAAGGTGCCGAAGTTGGTGATGGTGGCCACTGAACCGCCCGTAGCACCAGCGGGCAGGCGACGTTCACGGGCCAAGGTCACGAGTTCGTTGTAGCGACCGGTGAGTTCAGCGAGAGATTTGTGATTCGCATCCCGCAGGACAGGGACGAGCACGCCGTCTTCGGCTTCCACGGCGAAACCGATGTCGATGGAAGTGGGATGCACGATGCGTGAACCGACCAAACGGCCTGCGGGCATCCGGTTTTCACCAAGGGCGAGCGCCAAGGCGCGCAGCGCATAGAGCGCCGGCCCGGGCTTCGGGTTTTGTTTGGCGCGATGCGCGAGCAGCGGTTCAAGCTGTACGGGCATGCCGACAGTCGCCAGCGGTCGGCTCCAACTGCGGCGCATGGCGTCCGCCACGGCGATGCGCATGCTGGAGGCGGGCGTGAGCTTGTGCTCTTCGAGCCGCTTCACGAACGCTTCAAAATCTTCGACGGTCACGCGGCCATTGGCGCCGCTACCGGCCAGACCAGCGATGTCCGCGGAATGCAGGCCGAGCTCGGCCATGCGGGCTTTTAAACGGGGCGACAGATAACCGGCACCGCTGCCCCCGACGGGAACGGGCAAGCCTTTGAGCACGGGCGTCACGGTGTTGGCCGTGGGGACGTTGGCCGGGCTGGTCGTCTCCGTTACGCTTGGAGCCGAGGTGTTCGCAGTTTTGTTGGCGGGAGCCGTGTCGGAAGCCAGTTCGCCCAAGGTATTGCCGACGGCGTAAGTCTCACCTTCTACGGCGGTCAGCTTTAGTATTTTACCGGCGACGGGCGAGGTCACGGTGAGCGTGGCTTTGCTCGTTTCCACTTCCATAACTTCCTGGCCGGCGGTGATCGTGTCGCCCGGTTTCACCAGCCAGCGGATGACGGTGGCCTCGGCGATGGACTCGCCAAGCTGCGGCATGAAGATGGGAACAGTGTGCGGCATCAGTAATTTAAAAGATTACGGGCGGTTGAGATGATGCTTTGCGCGGTGGGCCGATGCGCGGCCCAGAGGCTCGGGTGAAAAGGTATCGGTGTATCTTTGGCGTTCAAGCGCTGTGGAGGCGCGTCCAAAAGATCGAAGCCTTCGGCCGCCACGCGGGCGATGACTTCGGCGGTGACGCCACCCCATGGCCACGATTCGCCGACACACAGCAGACGCCCAGTGCGGGCAACGGAGGCGATGACAGTATCCGTATCCAAAGGCTTGATGGAACGGAGATCGACGACTTCCACTTGATAACCTTCCGTGGCCAATTCTTCGGCGGCAGCCAAGGATTCATGCAGCATCGCGCTGTAAGTCACCAGCGTGAGATCGCGACCGGCACGGGCGATCCGTGCTTTGCCCACGGGCAGGGCTTCCGTCGGCAGCTTGTCCGCCTTCAGGTGGTAATAGAGGAACTTGTGTTCGCAAAAGATGACAGGGTCATCGATGGAGACGGCTTCCAAGAGCAGGCTGTAAGCGTCTTCAACCGTTGCGGGCGTGAGGACGATCAAGCCGGGAAAATGGGCGTAGATGGCTTCCAAGCTCTGGCTATGGAAGGGGCCGCTGCCACTGGTGCCGCCGCACGGCAGGCGGATGGTGAGCGGGCAGGGGACGTTCGTGCGCCAGAAGTACGTGGCGGCGTGATTGACGATCTGGTTCAGCCCGACCGTGGAGAAGTCAGCGAACTGCATCTCAATGATCGGACGCATCCCTTGGATGGCCGCACCGATGGCGGAGCCGACGATGGCGTCTTCACTGATGGGGGCATCGAGCACGCGGCCGGGATATTGCTGGGCGAGACCTTTGGTAGCCTTGAACGCCCCGCCGAAATCGCCCACGTCCTGACCGTAGATATAGACATTGGGATTATCGGCGAGTGCTTTCGCCTGAGCTTCACGGATAGCTTCGAGATAGGTAATGCTCACGACGTCAGGAAGCGTTTTCGCGCAGGGCGGCGGTGGCGAGGGCGAACCATTGTTCTGCGGCGGGGTCCGGGGCCGGGTCGCTCAGGATTTCCTGGACGGCAGCATCCAGTTGGGCGGCTGTTTCCGTCTGCCATTGGGTCAAATCTTGCGCGTTGGCGATATTATTGGCGACGAGCCACTCTGCCGCGGCTTTCAAACAATCCCGGCCGACGGCGGATTGCTTCAACTGCGGGTCCACATAGCTGGCGTCATCATGTTCACCGTGACCGCAGAGGCGGAGCAGGCTGGCAACGACCAGTTGGGGACCGCAACCTTCACGGGCGCGGCGGATGGCTTTGCCGACGACTTGCAGGCAGGCGGCCAAGTCCGTGCCGTCCACGCTATAACCATCGATGCCGTAGCCGACCGCCTTATCCAGCAGACTATCGCAGGCGAACTGGCGGGAACGGTGGGTGGAGTAAGCGTATTGGTTGTCCGCCACGATGATGATGACGGGCAGGCGTTCCACGGCAGCTTGGTTGACGCTTTCGTGAAACGCGCCGGTCGAGGTGCCCCCATCGCCAATGCAGGTGGCACCGACGCCGAGTTCCTTGCCTTGCATACGGCGGGCCATCAAAGAGCCGTTCACCACGGAAAGCATTGCGCCCAAATGGCTGATCATGGGGAGGTAGCCTTCGCGCGGATGGCCACGGTGGACGTTACCATCCCGGCTACGCATCGGCCCCAGGGGAGAACCAATGCAGGAGCGCAGGGCTTCCTGGGTGTTTCACCGAAGGCCAAGCGGCCGGCGGAGTCGCGGATCAGGGGGGCGTAGATATCACCCTTTTGCAATTGAGCGCCGAGGGAGACGCTGAGGGCCTCCTGGCCTTTGGAGAGGAACGCACCGCCGGGCACCAGGCCCGACCGGTAAAGGGAGGCGATTTTGTCGTCTAATAGACGCGCCAAGAGCATCCAACGGTAGGTACGTCGGAGCAAACCGGTATCCAAAGCGATAGCGCGCGGTCCATTGGCGGTCGAGCCTCCAGTAACCGCGGCTGGCGTGACTGCCTCGACTAGCCGTTGCATCTTCATTCCTTATAAGCTCTGGGTCAGGGGGTTCGCAAACACTTCTTTGTAACAAGGTTGGGAAGAATTAGGTTAATTGGGCAAATAATTTGACGATAGGGACATAGGAACTCGGACTTGCCAACCGTTTGGACCGCTGCGAACGTAGGGCCGACCTTAAAACCCGGGGTGCTGACAGAAAATCATAAGTCCTTGTGAAGACGCTGCCTCAGTCAACCAATGAAGCCGCCCGTTTGGAGGCTTTGCAGCGTTATGCCATTCTGGACACGGGGGCGGACCCGGCCTTGGACGACATCGCCAAACTGGCCGCCCAGATCTGCGGTCGCCCGGTTTCCACTATCTCGTTCATCGACACCGACCGGCAATGGCTTAAATGCTCGGTTGGTTTGGACATCCCCCATGGCACACGGGAGGACGCTTTTTGTTCGCAGACGATCTTGGAGGACCGGATATTTGAGATCCAAGATACGTTGGCTGAGCCGGAATTTTGTAAACGAAGCATCACCCAGCCGCCTTTTCTCATCCGGTTCTATGCTGGCGCCCCTTTGATCACTCCGGATGGGCACGCTTTGGGCGCCTTGACCGTCATGGATCATGTGCCGGGTCGCCTAACCACGGAACATAAAGAGGCGTTGCAGACCCTGGCCAAACAGGTGGTCACCCATCTGGAGCTGAAGCGCCACGCCGAGCAGGCGGAAAAACAGGTGGAACGTTACCGGAGCACGGAGGAAGCCTTGCGCCGGACGGAGGCGAAGTACCGCAGCATCTTCGATAACATCAACGTCGGCATCTATCAGACGACCTCGGAAGGGCATTACATCGCAGCGAACCGGCGTTTGGCGGAGATTTACGGCTACACGGGCCCGGATGAACTCGTCAATTCCGTCAACGACATCTCCCAGCAGATCTACGTGGACCCGACCCGCCGGGATGAGTTTGTGCGGTTGATGCGGGTCAATGATTCCATCAGCAATTTCGAGGCGCAGGTTTATCGGAAGGACAAAAGCATCATCTGGATCTCGGAGAATGCGCGCGCGGTGCGCAAGGCCAATGGGGAACTGGATTACTACGAGGGAACGGTCATCGACATCAGCCGGCGCAAGAAGGCGGAGGAGAAGCTCCAGACCTCGGAAATCTTGTATCATTCCTTGGTGGAAAGCCTGCCGCAGAATATCTTCCGCAAAGATCTGAACGAGCGGTTCACCTTTGCGAACCAGCGGTTCTGCCGGACGTTGGAACATCCGCTCGAAGAGATTTTAGGCAAAACGGACTTCGATTTCTTTCCTTCCGAACTGGCGCAAAAGTATCAGGCCGATGACCACCGGATCATGAAGGAAGGCGGGGCGTTTGAGACGGTGGAAGAATACGTCACGCCGGATCACCACAAAGCCTACGTGCAGGTGGTCAAGACGCCGCTATACGATGCCCATGGCAATGTCAGCGGGGTGCAGGGCATCTTTTGGGACGTCACGGAAAAGCGCCGGATCGAGGAAGAACTGGCTTTCGAGCGCGATCTTTTGCGGGCCTTGCTGGATAACGTGCCAGACCGGGTCTATTTCAAGGATACCAGTTGCCGCTTCCTGCGGTGCAGTCTGGCCATGGCCATGCGCTTGGGGTTGAAAGACCCTTCTGCGGTGGTGGGCAAGACCGATTTCGATTTCCATTCCCCCGAGCTGGCCGCGGAGTTCTTCAAGGACGAGCAGCGCATCATCCTGACGGGCGAACCGCTCATCAACAAGATCGAGAAACAGCTCGATGTCAGCGGGGATGAGATCTGGGCTTCGGTCACCAAGGTGCCGCTGCGCAACCGCAAAGGCCAGGTGACGGGGATCATCGGGCTTTCGCGCGATATCACGGCGTTGAAGAAAGCGGAGAAAGACCTGGCTATCGCCCGCGATGCAGCTTTGGAAACCGCCCGGTTGAAATCCGAATTCCTTGCGGTGATGAGCCATGAGATCCGCACACCGATGAACGGTATCATCGGCATGACGGGCCTCTTGCAGGATACGACGTTGACGATGGAGCAGCGGGACTTCACCGATACCATCCGCTCCAGCGCGGATGCGTTGCTGACCATCATCAATGACATCCTCGACTTCTCCAAGATCGAGGCGGGCAAGCTGATTTTGGAAAAGATCGACCTGGACCTGCGCGAGGTGGTGGAAAGCACCGTGGAACTGCTGGCCCAGAAGGCGCAGGACAAGGGCTTGGAGATCATCTCCCATGTGCCGGAAGAAGTGCCGACATTCCTGCGCGGCGATCCCGGCCGGATGCGGCAGATCCTGATCAATCTGGTGGGCAATGCCGTCAAATTCACGGAGCACGGCGAAGTGGTGGTGCGGGTGGTGAAGGGAGCGGAGACCGAGCACCAAGTGCGGCTGCGTTTTCTGGTCAGCGATACCGGCATCGGCATCCCTAAAGATGTGCAGGCCACGATTTTTGAGGCGTTCACCCAGGCGGATGGTTCTACCACGCGCAAGTATGGCGGCACCGGGCTGGGGCTGGCGATTTCCCGGCAATTGCTGCACTTGATGGGGGGCAGCATCCACTTGGACAGCACGCCAGGCAAGGGTTCGACGTTCTGGTTTGAGCTGGTGCTGGACAAACAAGCCGAACGGCCTTGGCGACCACTGGCGGAGCGCGCCGATCTCAACGGGCTCAAAGTTTTGATCGTGGATGACAACGCCACGAACCGGCAGGTCTTGGAATATCAGAGCAAAGCGTGGCGCATGGTCAGCCGTTCGGTGATCGGCGGCAAACAGGCGCTGGAAGCATTGTCGGAAGAAGCCGCGCACGGCAAGCCGTTCGATGTTATCTTGCTGGACATGCACATGCCGGAGATGGATGGCCTCATGCTGGCCCGGTTGGTCACCCAGCGGTATGGGCGGCAGGCGCCCAAGATGATGATGCTGACCTCGCTGGGGCAACGGCTGGATGCCAAAGCGATGCACGCGGCCGGGATCGCCTCCTGCATGGTCAAACCGGTCAAGCAATCGCGGCTTTTTGATGCCATCGCGCGGGTCGTGGCCGGTTATGAGGATGACGATGTCTCAGCGGAACGGCACAAAGCGGTCCCGGCGGCTTCGCCGGCACCGGAGAACCGGCGTCCGGGCAAGATCTTGCTGGCGGAAGACAACATGGTGAACCAGAAGGTGGCCTTGTTGCAGTTGCGCAAGCTGGGGTATGAAGCGGATACGGTGGCCAATGGTCTGGAAGCCGTGGCCGCCTTGAAACAGGTACCCTATCAAGTGGTGTTGATGGATTGCCAGATGCCCGAGATGGATGGCTATACGGCCACGCGGGAAATCCGGCGGTTGGAACGGGAAACCCCGCAAGTTTTGAAATCCACGATACCGGTCCGCATCGTGGCCATGACGGCGAATGCCATGGATAGCGACCGGGCGGAGTGTCTGGAAGCAGGGATGGATGATTACGTGTCGAAACCCGTGCAGGTGGAAGATCTGGCTGCGGCATTGGAGCGCGCCTTGCCGACCGCCGGGACGCCGCCGCCCCCGCCAGTGGCGAAGTCCGATCTCGTGGATGAGGAGCGTCTGGACTACACGGTGATCAATGGCTTGCGGGCGTTGCGCGAGGAAGGGCAACCGGATCCGCTGGCCGAACTGGTCGATCTGTTTTTATTGGATGCTCCCGAGCGGATCCACCGTTTACGGCATGGGGTCGTGCAGGGTGATGCGAAAGCCATCCAGCATGCCGCGCACAGTTTAAAGGGCAGTTCCAGCAATCTCGGCTTGCGCCGGCTGGCCCGGTTGAGCGGCCAGTTGGACAAGGAAGCAAAAGCCGGACAACTCTTGATGGCGGAGGCGCAAGTCAAAGCCGTGGTGGAAGAATTTGAAGCCGTCGCTGAAGTGCTGCGGCAGGAACGGGACCGGTAAACCGCAGGC
Source organism: Limisphaerales bacterium (assembly GCA_965283725.1). Taxonomy (GTDB): domain Bacteria; phylum Verrucomicrobiota; class Verrucomicrobiia; order Limisphaerales; family JAEYXS01; genus JAEYXS01. Next base: position 25,611 of record CBDIPT010000014.1, on the reverse strand, counting down.
GATTGTATGATGCCGAATTGAGAATGTGGTGACGTTAGATGAGTCAGAAGCCTAAACAACATTGCGTGCTGGTCATCGATGACGACCAACTAGTCGGGCGTACGATCACGGATGCCTTGCGCGACGAAGCCCTGACGGTCTGCCAGTCGCTGACCGCTTCGGACGGACGTTTGCAGGCGGCCACCCGTGAGCCGGATTTGATTTTGCTGGATCTGGGTTTGCCGGACGGGGACGGGTTTTCGGTGTTGCAAGAGTTGAAGGCGAATCCGGATACGGTGTCGGTACCGGTGATCGTCCTGACGGCGTGGAACAGCATCGATGACAAGGTCAAAGGCTTCGATCTGGGAGCGGCGGATTACATCACCAAACCTTTCTCTGTCGCGGAATTGCGGGCACGGGTGCAGGCGACACTGCGGGCGAAGTCATTGCAAGATACGTTGACCAGCACGGTGATCGCTTTGGATGAAGCGCGGCGGGTGGCGGAAGAGGCCGCACGGGCGAAGTCCGAATTTCTGGCGAACATGAGCCATGAGATCCGCACGCCGATGAACGGGGTGATCGCGATGACGGGGCTGTTGTTGGAGAGCGCACTGAATGTAGAGCAGAAGGAGCTGGTTGAAACGATCCGTACCAGCGGTGATACCTTGCTGACGATCATCAACGACATCCTGGATTTTTCCAAGATCGAGTCCGGCAAATTGGAACTGGAGAATGAGCCTTTTGATATTCGCCAATCGGTGGATGACACCTTGGACCTGTTCGCCTCGAAGGCGTTTGACCGTGGTGTGGAAGTGGCCTGCGTGATGGAACTGGATGCCCCGCAAGTCATCCTGGGCGATGTCACCCGTTTTCGGCAGATCATCGCGAATCTGGTCAGCAACGCGGTCAAGTTCACCGCGAAGGGAGAGATCGTCGTTTCTATCAAGCGGCAGACGGCGGCGAGCGGGGGCGCGAGTTTGCTGGTAGAAGTGCGGGATACCGGCATCGGCATCCCGGCGGACAAATTAAACCGGTTGTTCAAATCCTTCAGCCAGGTCGATGCCTCGACCACCCGGCATTACGGTGGCAGTGGGCTGGGACTCGTGATCTCCCAGCAACTGGTCAAGTTGATGGGGGGAGATTTATTGGTGGAAAGTGTGGAGGGCAAGGGTTCGACATTTCGGCTGAGCCTGCCCGTGCAGGAGGTCGCCAAAGGACCGGAGCCGGAACCGGTCTCGGTGGAACAGTTGCGCGGCCGTTCGATTTTGGTGGTGGACGATAATCAGACCAACCGGCGCGTGGTGGAACTGGCCGGGCAAAAGTGGGGCATGAAAGTGGAGGCCGTGCCGGGGGCGGAAGAGGCGTTGAAGCGGATCGCCACCGGCAACCGTTATGATGTCATCGTGCTGGATTATCAGATGCCCGCGATGGACGGAGTGATGCTGGCCCGCCGGTTGATCAGTGATGGGGTGGCGGTGCCGCGAGTGCTGATGACCTCCTTGGGCTCCCGGGCGGACATGCGGCCCGAAGAGCGGGAGCTTTTCAATGTCTGTCTGAGCAAGCCGGTGAAACCGGCGCAATTGCAGCAGGCTTTGGTCAAGGCAATGGAGACGGTTTCAAGCAAGCCTGCCATGGCGGTGCCGGCAGAGACCAAAGTTGAGCCGAGTTTGGCCAGCCGTTTCCCGATGCATATCCTCGTAGCCGATGACAATGCCATCAATCTGAAGGTGGCGTTGCGCCTGCTGGAGCAGGTCGGCTACCGCGCGGATGTGGCGAATAACGGCCTCGAAGTGCTGCAAGCCTTGGGGAACAAGGTGTATCATCTGATTTTGATGGATGTGCAGATGCCCGAGATGGATGGGCTGGTGGCTACGCGCCGGGTTCGTGAATTGGAAGCGGCGGCGGCAGGCGAGCGGGCAGGGCACCGGCACTTGATCATCGCGATGACGGCGAATGCGATGAAAGGGGACCGGGAAAAGTGCCTCGAAGCCGGCATGGATGACTACATCCCGAAACCGGTCCGGGCGGAAGTGCTTTATGCCGCCATCGAAAGATGGGCCAGCAAGGCCAAGGTGCTGAGCCAGCCGGTGGAAGCCCCTGTAAATGTGGCTGCCCCGGCACCTTTGGCTGAGAAATTGCTCGATATCGACCGGTTGAACGATTTCTCAGAAGGGAACCGGGATGCCGCGCAGGAACTGGTTGATCTTTATATCCAGCAGGTACAGGAACAGATGGAAACCTTGAAGGCCAAGTTCGCCCAAGGTAATGCTAAGGAAGTGCAACGCATCGCGCACAGTTGCGCCGGCGCCAGTGCCACTTGCGGCATTCTGGCGATGACGCCGCTGTTCAAGCGAGTGGAGCATATCGCGGCAGAAGATGAACTGGCGAAGGCTGGTCCGTTGCTGGCTGACTTGGAAAATAATTTCACACGTGTGACGCAGGCATTACAGCAGTATCTGGCTGCGCTGCCGGCCCCTTGATGTATCGGCCCGTATGAGAAAGATCTTGATGATCGAAGACGATCAGGTGGTTTCGACCATCTATCGGAGTAAATTTTTGGCGGATGGTTTCGACTTCGAGCTGGCGCCCGATGGTGAAGCAGGTGTGCGTCTGGCCCACAGTTTCCGGCCTGAAGTGGTCATCTTGGATCTGGGTCTGCCCAAGCTGGATGGCATCGAGGTCATCAAACAATTGCGAGCGGACCCGGCCAACAGCGGGATGCCGATCATCGTGCTCACGAATGCCTATCTGGCAAACCGGGTGAAGGATGCGTGGGCTGCTGGGGCTACGCGGTGCGTGACCAAGTCTGATTGCACCCCGCGGACGATGATCCAGATCATCCGCAATCTTAATAACAAACCGTTGTTTGGCTCCGAACCGGCAGCGGAAGAACCTAAAGCAGAAGTGCCGGCAGCCCCCGCAGAGGCCAAGATCGTCATGCGCGATCCCAGCTTGCCGAAGTTGGCGGGGCCGGAGGTTGAGGCTCCGGTTTCGCCGTTGGAGCCGGTCATCTCCTTTCCGGGCAAGGAACAATTGCTCAAGGCCGTCAACACGACGGATGCATTTCTCGCACAAGCCCCGGGGGCATTGAGCAAGATACGGCACAATGTCCTGGAGCTTTCACGGAGCACTCGACCTAGCACAACCTTGTTCTACTGCGATGAGCTTTATCAGGCGGTGCGCAGTTTGGGCGCCAAGGCGGGGTTGGCAGAGCTGACCCGCTTCGCCCGGATGTCTTCCGCGCTGGAGGCTTTGCTCAAGGAATTGCATGACCGGCCGGAGATGTTGACCGCTTCCAGCCAGAGAACGGTGGCCCAGGCGATCGATTTCCTCGATGAACTGGTCCGTAAGAAGGGCGGGGAAGATGTCGCGACAACGGTGGAAGGGGTGATGGTGGTGGATGATGAGCCCTTGTCCCGCCGGGCCGTGGTGATGGCATTGAGCAAGGTGGGTTTGGAGAGCATGGATTTGGATGACCCGCAGACGGCCTTGGCCATGTTGACCAGCACCCAGTTCGATTTGTTCCTCTTGGACATCGATATGCCAGGGATGAATGGCTTTGAGTTGTGCCGGCAAATCCGGTCGCTGCCGCCGTACCGCACGACCCCGGTGATCTTTGTCTCCAGTTTGACGGATTTCCAAAGCCGGGCGCAATCTACGTTGAGCGGGGGTAACGACTTGATTGCCAAGCCGTTCCACTTCTTGGAGTTAGGTGTAAAGGCGCTTATCCATCTGTGGCGTCCTCAGTTGAACCGGGTGGCTTAAGCTTGGGGGTTGTAACCTTTCCGCGCTGGGAAACGACTGATGGAGCAGCCATTATTTACTTTCCGCCGGGCTGGTTTGTTGCTTGCTTGGGTTCAGTAATTACCCGTAGCGAATTGGCTTTTTGCAGGCAATGGAAAGGCATGACTCCTGCGGCAATTACTTGCTTTGGATACCGTTACGTCGGTATTTGAGAGCTAACAGGGCAGTTCCGCTGGACCTCGGGGTCAAACTGTGGAACTTATCTCATAAGCGAAAGGTGCAGTGAAAATATTGATTGCAGAAGACGATCCGATCTCGTTGCGGGTCTTGCGGATGACCTTGGAAGGCCAAGGTCATGAGGTCGTCTCGACGGTCAATGGGGCGGAAGCGTGGCGCGCCTTCGTCGTGCAGCCTTTCGAGGTGGTGGTCAGTGACTGGATGATGCCGGAGATGGATGGGGTGCAGCTCTGCCAGAAGATCCGGGAACGCAAGCGCGCCCGGTCTTATTGCTACTTCATCATGCTCACTGCCCGGACCGGGCGGGAGAACCACAAGATCGCCATGGAGGCGGGGGTGGATGATTTCCTGACGAAGCCGATGCGCCCGGACGAACTGATCATCCGGCTGCGGGTGGCTCAACGTATTTTGGCTTTCATGAAGGAAGTAGGCGAGTTGCGGCGGTTGCTACCCATCTGCTCCTACTGCAAGAAGGTCCGTGACGACAAGGATTACTGGCAGGGGATTGAGACCTACCTGCATCGCCAGACGGGAACGGACTTCAGCCATAGCATCTGTCCGGACTGCTACACGAGCCAAGTTAAGCCTCAATTGGCCGAGCTGGAAGAGCAGTTGGCCAAGGAAGCAGCCGAGGCTGCGGCGACCAAGCCGCCCAGTCCTTAAAACCAGCTTTTGGTCCGGTCATTTTTTGCTGCTATTTTTCTTCAGTTTTTTGTGGCGCATTCCTTTTTGTTTGTTACAGTCTCGCACTCTCAAACGGGCCAGAGTGTTCGTTTTTGTGGAAAAACGGCCTATTTTTGGTCTCTAATTAACAATCGCGTTTTTAGTCCTAGTTACTGTGACTGCACCCAAGTCCAATGCGAAGAATGCCGGTGCCAAAGCGGCTCCGGCGGCTAAAGCTCCGGCTAAAAAGTCGGCGCCAGAGACTCCACCTGCCAAGGTGCATGCTGTAGGCAAGGCTACCGCGGCCTCGATTTTGGGCTTTGCTCCTGTGCCGAAGGGCAAACAGGTGCCGAAGACGGGCTACACCTCGAATGGTGCCGCCAAAATCAAGCCGGAATGGCAGAAGTACTACGATACGCTGCTCGAGCTGCGCGATCGTTTGCTGGCCCAGATGAACGGTCTGGCCAAGGAATCGGCTGAGACGGTGACCAGCTATAGCCTGCACATGGGTGATGCGGGCACGGATAATTTTGACCGGGATTTTGCCCTGAGTCTTTTGTCGTCCGACCAGGACGCCATTTACGAGATCGAGGAAGCGCTTCGCCGCATTGAAAAGGGCACTTATGGTGTCTGCGAGCTGACTTCCAAGCCCATTCCCCGGGCGCGTTTGGACGCGATTCCGTGGACCCGCTTCACCGTTGAGGCCCAGGCCCAACTGGAGAAAGAGGGAGCCTTGCGCCAGAAGCGCCTTGGTTCTTTGGGGACGGTTGACAGTTCTGGCGGACCTGACGTCGATGACGATGACGGGGACGATGAAAAACCCGCCAAAGAAAAAGAATAATTTATTATGCCGCGCGAAATCATTACTCTCGAATGCACCGAAGCCCGCAAGGAAGGGAAGTCCCCTTCACGTTACACGACCACGCGTAACAAGAAGCTTCAGACGGAGAAGGTTGAACTGAAGAGTACAATCCGGCTCTCCGCCGTCACACTCTCCATAAAGAAATCAAGTAGTCCATATGGCACGCAAGAATACCAAAGAGAAGCCGTCCCGCGGCGGTCGCCGTTCCACGGAAGCTCGTACGCCCCGTCCGAAGCCGAAAATCGAATTCACGATTGACGCGATCGACTTCAAGAACACGACGTTGCTCAAGCAGTTTGTGACCGACCAAGGCCGCATTTTGCCCCGCAAGTATACGGGCCTCTCCGCCCAGTTCCAACGCACCCTGACCTCCGCGATCAAGCGCGCCCGTCAGGCTCTGTTGATGAAGTAATTTCAGCCGCGGACAAACCGCCGAATATCTTTCGGCGGTTTGTCTTTTGCATTTCAATTGCAAATAGTTTGCGTTTCGCTTGGGGCGGTGTTAATCTCTTCCTGTGATCCTCGCTCGTTATAAATGCGCGTCTATCTGGGTTTTATTGGCACTCTCGCTGGCCTTTGAGTCTTCGGCTCGGGCGGCGGAAAAGCTCAAGGTTTTGACCAGCTTCCTGCCGGTTTATTGTTTTGTTTCCAACGTCGCCGGTGATCGTGCAGACGTGGAAAACTTTCTTCCGCCCGGTTCCGGTCCTCACGATTACCAGTTCACCCCGCGTGACATCCGCAAGCTGACGGACGCCGATCTGGTGTTCGTGAACGGTCTGGGGATTGAAGCATGGCTGAACAAGGCCATTGAAGCCAGTGGCAGCAAGAAGGGCGGCAAGGTGGTCGAGTTAGCTGGCACTTTGAAGAAAGAACTGATCCGCAGCGAGCACGGCATTTCCCTCGGCGGCAAGGATGACCATGATCATTCGCACGGGCCGAATCCCCACATCTGGCTGGATCCGCAACTGGCCATCCTCTGCGTGAAGAACGCCGAGGTGGCGTTGTCCAAGGCGGACCCCAAGAACGCCACCCACTACGCGGCGAACGCCAAGGCCTACATCGAGAAGCTGCAAAGCCTGGATGAATCTCTCGCGGCTACCCTGAAGCCGGTGCAGAAGAATGCCTTTGTCACCTTTCACAACGCGTTTCCTTATTTCGTCCGGCGCTATGAATTGAAGCTCGCAGGCGTGGTGGAAGAAGTGCCGGATGTGCAGCCTTCACCGCGTTACCTCAAGAAGCTATTGGATGTCATCCGCGACAACAAGGCCAAGGCCATCTTCGCGGAACCGCAATTCTCCAAAAAGATCGTGGAACGGATTGCTACGGATGCGGGCGTCTCCCTAGGCACGTTAGACACCCTGGAAACGGGCGATCTGAAACCCTCGGCGTACGAAGAGGGCATGCGCCGCAACGCGGAATCCTTGCTGAAGCACCTGAAATAACATGGCCTGCCAATGTCATCCGCACGATAAGGACGCCGGGTCCGCTACGGCCATCGATGTGCGCGGCCTGAAGGTATCCTTTGGCGGCCAGCCCATTTTGCGTGGCGTGGATATGAAGGTGCCGAAAGGTTCTGTGGTCGCCTTGATCGGGCCCAACGGTTCCGGCAAGACCACACTCCTGCGTTGCCTGCTGGGCCTGCAGCAGCCCGATGCGGGGTCGGTGAAGATATTCGGCGAGAGCAATCTCCCCAAGGCGATGGCCCGGGTGGGCTATGTGCCGCAGAAGCTTTTGCTGGAACGCAGTTTCATTTTGAGCGTGCGCGAGTTTCTCAGCCTGCGCTTGGCTGCGAGCAAGAACTGGTTCTGGCATTCGCGCAAAAAATCGGATGACGCCATCCGTGCCACGATGGCGGAGATCGGTGTGGAGCCTTTGCTGGACCGGCCGATCGCCGCACTTTCGGGCGGGCAATTGCAACGCGTGCTCATCGCTTTCAGTTTGTTGAAAGCGCCTGAACTGCTCTTGCTCGATGAACCAACGGCAGGTGTCGATTCACCGGGTGAGGATACGTTCTACGATCTCATCACACGCATCCACAAGCATCACGGCATGACGGTGGTGCTCGTTTCGCATGATCTCTCGATGGTCTATCGCCATGCAAGCTGGGTGTATGCGCTCAATGGCACAATCTGCTGCGAAGGCTCGCCGGAAGAAGTGATGAATGCCGAGTCGTTAAAGCAGGCCTACGGCATCCACGTGTCCCCTTACCAACACCATCATCATGTTCACTGAAGCGTTCATGGTCCGGGCTTTTCTGGCGGCACTGTTCCTGTGCCCGCTGTGCGCGTTGCTGGGCGTGTTCGTCACGGCGCGGCGCATGTCGTTCTTCAGTGAGACGATCGCACACGGGGCTTTGACGGGTGTGGCCATCGGTATCTGGATGGGGATCACGGAATTAACGATTCCGGTGCTCGGCTTCGGCCTGCTGGTGGCGGTGGCCATCATCTGGCTGAAGGAGAACACCGAGTTGATGACGGATACCATCATGGCCTTGCTGCTCGCGGGTTCCATCTCGCTCGGTATCTTCATCCTGAGTTTGGTGAAGGGTGGTTATCTGGGGCAGATCCACAGTTATCTCTTTGGCGATATTTTGGCGGTGGCGGATGATGATGTGATCATCGCAGGCGTCCTGATGGCGGTCATCGGCACGGCGATTTTCATGAACCTCAATGCGCTCGCGTTGATGTCCGCGCACGAGGACTTGGCGCATGTCTGCGGTGTGAATGTGCGCCGGGCGAACTACCTTTTCATCCTCGCGTTAACCGTGACGGTGGCGGTCAGCATCCGGTTGCTGGGCATCATGCTGGTGACTTCGCTCGTGGTGATCCCGCCAGCGGCGGCACGGAATATCAGTTGCAATCTGCGTCAGCAGATCATTCTGAGCCTGATCATCGGTTTCCTCGGCGGGTTTGGTGGAATTGTGTTATCGTATCATTACGATGCACCTTGCGGTGCTACCATTGCGATGTGTTGCATCGCGCTCTTCATCGTGACGCTGGTTGCGCGCTTGTTCACGCGTTCGCGCAATGTCAGCCAGTCGCAGTTACCAGCCGTATGAGCAAGTGCACACACAGTCATCACAAGCACGAGCATACCCACTGCTGTGATCAGCCGCAGGCGAATCTCTCCGAGTTGACGGCGAAGCTGCGGGAAAACGCGCGCAAGATCACGGGGCCACGGCAGGCGATCCTCGATCTGTTGCGGCAACATCCGCATCCGATGACGAATAAGGAGATCCAGGCGGGTCTGCCGAAGGGGATGTGCGATCTGGCGACTATCTATCGCTCCATGCACATGCTGGAGGAGATGGGGCTGGTGAAGCGGTTCGATTTCGGTGACGGTACGGCGCGGTTTGAACTCGTTCATGAAGGGGATGACGGCCATCACCATCATCTCATCTGCACAAGTTGCGCGGACGTAGTGGAGATCGACGAGTGTTTTCAACGGGAACTGGAAGACGCCATCGCCAAGCGGCATGGCTACCAATCAGTGACGCACAAGCTGGAGTTCTTCGGCGTTTGCCCGGAGTGCCAGAATGACGCGAAGGCGGGGAAGTCGCGGGCGAAGAAATAGGGGCAAAAAATAAGGCCACGTCCGGAGACGTGGCCTCATCATTTTTTAAAGGTTAAAGTTAGGTTTGTTCTTCAGTCCAGTCCCCCTGATAGAGGCACTGTTTGATCTTCCTTCTCTCGTATCGGTTCTTATGCGCCTTGTCAGGCTGGTTGACCACTTGGCGGAATGGATGTTTAGGGTTACGCACTGCTTCCGATAGGAGTTCGGTCGATTTACTCATAGCAGACTGTTTCCTTTCTCGCTTTTGTCCTTCAGCTTAATCAGTGCCAAGTAGATCGCGCCGGTTTGAATAAGGCTTCTGGCGCGGCTTGAACTGTTAATGGAAGGGTTTCTCGGAGTTTTAGAATACTCCAGTGGGCAAAATGTTCAAGAATGATGTGAAGTTTTTTTGTCAATTTGGTCACTTTCAGGTGACGGAGGGGTGTTTGGCATGGTTTTTTTGCGGGTTGGGTGTGCTTTAGGTTGCCTAGAAAGAAGCAAAATACCCGAGGAAGAGGCGATGGGATGGGGAGGCTAGACAAGGGTTTCAAATGAGCTGACTGAGATTGTTTCCCCGTGCCGTTAGGCACGAAAAGATCCTAGCGGCGGCTTTCAAGCCGCCGACCATAGCCCTGAGGGTGTCCGTCGCGTAGCGACGGTTGATTTCCGTTGAACCTTTTGCTTCCATGCGGGCAGCCGGAGGAGTTATGGCGAACACATTCACAAACCTGAACTACCACATCATCTTTAGCGTGCGGAAACGCGAACGTTTGATCTTACCTTCGCTTGAGGAACGAGTTTGGGCTTATCTCGGTGGGGTGGCGAAGTCTTTGGATGCGGAACCGATGTGCATCGGCGGTGTGGAAGAACATGTCCATGCACTTGTCCGCATTCCGGCCAAACATGGCGTGGCCAAAGTAGTGCAGGCGCTCAAGGGCGCGTCATCGCATTGGATGAATGAGGAGGTGATGAATCATGGGCATTTTGCCTGGCAGGACGGATATGCTGCTTTCAGTGTGAGCAAGTCGAACATCGCAAGTGTAGCCAAGTATATCCAAGGACAACGGGAGCATCATAAGACGAAGGATTTCAAGACGGAGTATGTCTCATTCTTGCGACGGCACGGAGTAGAGTATGATGAGCGGTATTTGTTTGATTGAAGGTTTCTGGGGATTCTTCCGTCGCTACGCGACGGGGTTTGTCTGGAGGCGGACGGCGGCTTGAAAGCCGCCGCTAGGAATCTTTCCTCGCTAACGCGAAGGGGGGATGGAAGACGTTCAGTTACGTTAAATCATTTGTTCGCAAATGTTTTAATCGTGCTCAGAGAGTAAATGACATTGGGCGTCACAAAGATCAGGAGAACCAGCCAGTAGAAAGAAAATGAACGTTCGATGAGGTTCATTTCTTCGCGATCAAGGTAGGCATTGAGAGCACAGAAGGTCGCAATGAGCAGTCCGGTGGCAAGGATCAGGGAGTCGGCAAGGTGAAACGGGATAGATGATTGCAGGACCGCGTAGAACGCGATGCCGAAGGAAATCCAGAGTTCACGGCGGTTGGGAGCGGCTATTCTCATGCTGACACCTTGTTTGAAAGCTAACATGTGGGTGTGCTAGCGCACCAATCGATTTGCTCACTCTTTTGGGTGAGTGAGGAGTAGGGTTGTGTGCATTTAGCTGGATGACAAATTTATGGGAATCTTCCGTCGCTACGCGACGGGGGGGCTTCCAGCTTCGGTTACCACGGGCTGAAAGCCCGTGGCTATGAATCTTTCCTCGCTAATGCGAGGGGGAGTGGTCGAATCGGGTAGGATTCGGAAGCGCGAGTATATTTTCCCGTGCCGTTAGGCACGAACGATTCATAGCGGCGGCTTTCAAGCCGCCGGTCATCGCCCAAATCGTTTCTGTCGCGTAGCGACGGTTGATTTCTGGTCGGCCTTTTGTTTTCATCGGGTGCAGATGGAGGAATTATGGCCAATACATTTACGAACCTTAATTACCACGTCATCTTCAGCACTCGAAAGCGCGAACGTTTGATTTTACCTGCCATTGAGGAAAGGGCTTGGGCCTATCTCGGAGGGGTGGCCAAGTCTTTGGACGCCGAACCCATGTGCATCGGCGGGGTGGAGGACCATGTTCATGCGTTGGTTCGCATCCCCGCCAAGCATAGTGTGGCCAAGGTGGTGCAATCGCTCAAGGGTGCCTCATCGCATTGGATGAATGAGGAGGTTATGAACCAGGGCACTTCGCATGGCAGGATGGGTATGCGGCTTTCAGTGTGAGCAAGTCGAACATCGCCAATGTGGCGAAGTATATCCAAGGCCAACGGGAGCATCATCAGACGAAGGATTTCAAGGCGGAGTATGTTTCGTTCTTGAGACGGCATGGGGTGGAGTTTGATGAGCGGTATTTGTTTGATTGAGATGAGGTAAATATATGGGGGCGCAAGGCGGTGGAAGGAGGGTATCTTGCGTCGCTACGCGACGCTGGCTCTAAAACAAACAACGGCGGCTTAAAAGCCGCCGCTATGAATCTTTACTCGCTGACGCGAGAAGGAAGTTATTTGGCAATTGCCCGACGAAAACTTCCGGAGCGCCATTCTTTTTCCACTTTGCTCGCGACGAGTTTCCAGCCGTGTTGGGCGAAGGTGCTTTCTACGAGAGCGAACTGCGTTTCCAAGATGCCGGCGAGAACGAGGAGGCCGTCGGGTTGTACGCGGGCGCTGATCTTCGCGGCTTCGGCCACGAGCAGGTCGTAGATGAGGTTCGCGCAGACGATGTCGTAGCGTTGACGGGATTTCGCCGGGAGCTTGGTGAGGTCGGCCTGCTTGAGCTTCAGTTTGTCAGCTACCTTGTTCTTCGCGGCGTTCTCTTTCGCTACGCGGACGGCCTCGGGATCGTAATCGAAGGCTTCAACAGGCGAGTAGTCGAGCTTGGCGGCGGAGATGGCGAGGATGCCGGAGCCGGTGCCCATATCGAGGAACGATTGGCTGGTGCTTTTCTTCCGAGCCTTAACAAGTTGATTGAGGCAGAAGGACGTGGTGGCGTGCTGGCCGGTGCCGAAGCTCAGGCCGGGATCGAGAACCACGAGGGCCTGGCCGGGCTTGAGCTTGCGCTTGATCCAGCCGGGACGGATGAGCAGTTTGCCGCCGATGTTCATCGGCTTGAAGTGGCGCTTCCAGGAGTTGGCCCAGTCTTCGCGCTTGATCCACTCAACCTTAATGATACATGGGCCGATGTTTAGGCCACATTCTTCGATGTTCTTCAGCTCGGCGCGAATCTCCTTTTCCACTGAGTCATCCCACAATTCATCGGAATCGAGATAGACGATGGCGATGGTCTGGAGCGTCTCGTAATCGCTGTAGATGGAGGGCGTGTTGCGGAAGCGCAGTTGCAGGAGTTCCTGCACGGCTTCTTCGGTCTCCGCATGGATCTCTATGGAGACTTTGCGGAGTTGTTTGGATTTTAACGTCGATCGCGCCATGGGACAAAGTTCAGGAGTTGGAGTTCAGTCTTGTGAGCGTGGAGATTCACGACGGAGATGCCGGCGTATTCGATCTGCACACGGCCGAGAGTGGTGAGCGGGATATCGAGCAGCACGGAGAGCAACATGCGGATTACGCCGCCGTGGCAGATGACGGCGACGTGCTGGCCTTTATGCCCTTCGATGATCTGTTGCAGGCAAGGTTCCACGCGCAGGCGGAACTGCATGGCGGATTCAGCGTCAGGAATGGCGGCGGCGTGGAGTTGGTCGAGCCAATCAAAGGCGCTGATGCCGAACTTCTCCTGAACGTCGTTCCAATTCAGGCCGGTCCAGGCGCCGAAGTCCACTTCGCGCAGGCCATCCACGGTGCGGGGTTGATGATGCGGGACTTTTGCGACGAGCGGGGCCATGGTCTGTTGCGCCCGCGTCATCGGGCTGCAATAGATGGCATCGAGGTGCTCGGTGTGAAGATATTCGGCCATGCGCTGGGCCTGCAGGTGACCCTCCGGGGAGAGCTGCATGTCGATACGGCTGCCGCCGAAGACCTTGTGGTATTTGGTTTCCACCTCGCCGTGACGGATGAGGTAAAGGCGGGTGGACTCTGGCGTCATTTGCGACATATCAGGCTTGGGCCAAAGCGGATTCTTGCAGTTTCACGAGTTGCTGGATGCCTTGGCGGCCGAGCTTGAGCATGGCCTGGAGCTGTTCTTCGGTGAAGGTGGATTCTTCGCCCGAACCCTGGACTTCTACGAACTTACCACCGGCGGTCATGACGAGGTTGAGGTCCACCTCGGCGGCGGCGTCTTCCACGTAGCAAAGATCAAGCAGCGGCGTGCCTTTCAGGATACCGATGCTGACGGCGGCGACGGGTTCTTTCAGCGGGTTCACTGCGAGTTTGCCATCGGCCATCAATTTGCGGATGGCGAACATGAGGGCGACGTAGGTGCCGGTGATGGACGCGGTGCGCGTGCCGCCATCGGCCTGGAGCACATCGCAATCGATCCAGATGGTGCGGGCGCCGAGCTTCTCGAGATCAATGATGCTGCGGAGGGAGCGGCCGATGAGGCGTTGGATCTCTTGGGAACGGCCATCGAGCTTGCCCTTCGAGATGTCGCGGGCTTTGCGGTCGAGCGTGGAATAAGGGAGCATGGAATACTCCGCGGTGATCCAGCCGCCGGTGACATTCTGTTCCTTCATCCAGCGCGGGACTTTTTCCTCCACGGTCACGCCGCAGATGACGCGGGTATTGCCCCACTCGATGAGTGTGGAGCCGGTGGCATGGGGCGCGATGTGGTTTTGAAAGCGCATGGGACGCAATTGGTCCGCTTGGCGTCCATCAGTACGGGCCGTGGACGAGATATTCGACGTTTCCGACATAGTGGGAAGGAGAGTAGGGAGGAGAAGGGGAAATTCAACCACAGATGGACAAGGATTAACGAAGAAGAGGGATGGGGAAAGGTGTGACGCGAATTCCGCGAAATGAGGATTTTGAGTTGGTAGAGCCTGTTCTAATTCATTTGATTTGAAGTCGGAACTTTGTTCTGGAGCAAATAGGGCCACCTAGTAGATTCACGAAATGGTGGCTTTGCCAACGAATGCAGGCTCTATCACAAAAGAAAGCATACCAGCACAAGAAGGGGTTTTTTATGAAAAGGAAGACAATCTCAGTTTGGTTTTGGTTGTTTCTTACGCTGTTACCGGTCGAGAGTTGGGCTGTCGAAGACTATGCAATCGACTTAGATTATTCATCAAAAGCGGGAGCTAAGTACCGTATATCCGGAGAAGAAATGGAGGTGAAGAAGGGAACTGTTTCCGAGGCAGGCAATATTGTTAAAACGCAGGATGTGACTCGCATTTGGAAATTCGACGGGAAGGTTGAGGTTTTGGCGAAAAGTGACAATGGCGAAAAAATGACACGGTCAATCAAGGTTGAAAAAATGACTGCTTCCAAAAATGGTAGCCAACTGGAGCTTCTTGAATCGGGCACGGTGCTTAAGGCTTTATCTTCTAAAAATGTAACCAAGTACGATGTGGGTGACGATGAGCTGCCTGCCGCTCTGACGGAGGTTTTGGAAAAGTTTTTCGCCGTTGGAGATCAGAATGAGCCGTCAGATAACGAAGTATTTGGCACCAAGGAACGGAAAAAAGCCGGAGAATCTTGGGAAATGAAATCGGAACTAGCGTTGAAATTTTTGGGGGAGAAGGGTATTTCGGTCAACAAGGAAGATGTTAAAGGGAGTGTAAAACTCGATGAAGTGTTGATGGTCGGCGGGCATAAATATTTAAAAGTATCTGGGCGCTTGGAGCTAAAAAACCTCAAAGGATTGATGCCCTCAGGCATGCAGATCAAGAGTTCAGAAGCTGAGGCCCGGTTTTCTATGGTTTCGCCTGTGCAAATGCCGGGACCTACTGTCGATAGAAACATGGATCTTACACTTAAATATCAGGCCGAAGGGAAAACGTCTGAAGGTCAAGTAACCGAGATGAACCGTTCTTTTTCTAATAAATCTACGGTTCGCTACACCTATGAGTGAGATTCCACTGTTTAGCTTCACCTCGGCGGTTTTCCTTCGTGTCTTTGGCCGGGGCATGACATACCTTGGGGCGCGTGTTGACGGAAAAGACATGGAAACCTGAGCTGCTACTGCGGCTGTTGATGGGCTTTTTGCTCTGCATCGGCGTGGGCGGGCTGATGGCTCCCCTGGCGCTGGGCAAGGAGGCCGCGGCGACGGATGAGGGCAAGTTCGTGTCCATGGTCTGCTTTTCCCTGGTAATGCATGGCGGCGGGTTGTTGCTGGTGGCGCATTTTCTGCGCGGACATGGCCTGACGTGGGCGCAGGGTTTTGGTTTTCGCGAGACATCGTTGCTCACGGCGTTGACTTATGGCTGCGCGGCGGCTCTGGCTTTCCTGCCCTTCGCTTGGACACTGGGTCAGCTTTCGGCCACGGTGATGGAATTGATCGGGACGAAGCCGGAAGCCCAGCAGGCGGTCAAGATGTTGCAGAAAACGACCATCCCGCTGCAGCAGGTGTATTTCGGTTTCATGGCCATCGTGCTCGCGCCGGTGGTGGAGGAGCTCTACTTTCGCGGTTTGCTTTATACGGCACTGAAGCAGGCGGGGCAGCAAAGGGCAGCGTTGTGGGGTTCATCCCTTTTTTTTGCGCTAACGCATGCGAATGTGATGTCTTTTGTGCCGTTGACGGTGCTGGCCTTCATGCTGGTGTGGCTGTATGAAAAGACGGGCAACCTGCTGAGCTGCATCGCAGCGCACGCGACGTTTAATCTGGTGAATTTTGTGCTGCTGATCAACCAGCCGGTGATCGAGCAATGGTTGAAGCAACACCAGGGTATGATCTGGTAAGTGAAGTGACATGAATGAATTTGAGTTGATCGCAAAGCTGACGCAACGCCTGCCGACGAATGAGTCGGTGAAGGTGGGGGCGGGGGATGATTGTGCCGTGCTGGATTTCGGGCTGGCGGACAAGTCCATCCTGTTCAAGACGGATGCGGTGGTGGAGGGAATCCATTTCACGGCGGAGACAGAGCCGGAACGCATCGGGCACAAGGCGCTGGGGCGTTGCCTGAGCGACATCGCGGCGATGGGCGGCACACCGACACACGCGCTGGTGACGATCGCTTTGCCAAGCAATTACGATCCGGAACGCATCTCGCAGATCTATCGCGGCATGAGCGCGCTGGCCTTACGACATCACGTAGCCATCGTGGGCGGCGAGACGACGACGAATCCCGAGCGGTTGCTTCTCTCCGTGGCGCTCTTGGGCACGGTGAAGAAGGACAAGGTTGGGCTGCGGTCGGGCGCGCAAGTGGGTGATGGCATCTTTGTGACCGGCAAACTGGGCGCATCCTTGACGGGCAAGCATCTGGATTTTGAGCCGCGTTTGGCGGAGGGCCGCTGGCTGGTGGAGAATTTTACCATCCATTCCATGATGGACGTGAGTGATGGGCTGGCGGGCGACCTGCGGCATATCATGAAGCAAAGCGGCGTGGGGGCGTTGCTGCATGCAGACATGATCCCCATCAGCCGCGAAGCCGTGCTGAATGCCCGCGAGCATTCTACCAAGCCGGCGTTGCTCGCGGCGTTGACGGATGGGGAGGATTTTGAATTGTTGTTCACGGTGCCGGCGAAAGAAGCGGTGGCCCTCAAGGACGGCTGGAAGGCGCAGTTCCCGAATCTGCCGCTGAGTTGTATCGGTAAAATCATCAAGGAGCCCGGTCTGCATCTGCGTGATGTGCGGGGCGTCCGCGAATTACACGACCATGGGTATATCCATCACGCGCAGTCCTGAGGAGACGTTTGCTTTAGGTGAGCAGTGGGCACGGCGCTTGCAAGAGGGCGACGTCGTTGCGCTCGTGGGCGATCTAGGTGCGGGCAAGACGCAGTTGGTGAAAGGCATCGTGGCGGGCTTGGGCTATGAGAAGCGCGTGCCTTCGCCGACGTTTTCCTTGGTGAACAAGCATCAGGTGCTGGACCTTGCGATCTATCATCTGGACTTGTATCGGCTGGAGACCAAGCATGATGTGCTGGTGGCGGGGTTGGATGAATTTTTGATCCAGCCAAGTGGCATCTCTTTGGTGGAGTGGCCGGAGCGGTGGTTCGGTGCGGATTTCTTTGTGTTGAATGCGGCAAAGACTGGATTCGTAGCGGCACCGGAAACGGGTGTGCGGCGGATCGTGGTGGAAAACTTGAGCGAGACGGAACGGCGGCTGGTGTATGAAGATTTTGGCGTTTGAATTTTCGAGCAATCATCGCAGCGTTGCCGCCGTAGAGGGTGATGGGGCGAAGGGTTTTCATGTACGCGCGGAAGCGGTGGAGGCAGCGACGCGGCAGACTCCGGCGTTTCGGTTGGCCGATGACGTGCTGGCGCGGGCGGGATGGGCCAAGGGCGAGGTGGAGTGCCTGACGGTGTGTCTGGGGCCGGGATCGTATACGGGCATCCGGATGTCGCTGGCGATCGCGCAGGGATGGCAATTGATGACGGGTGGCAAGGTCTGCGGCATCGATGCGCCGAGCTGTCTCGCAGAACAATTGTGGCGGGCGGGTGAGCGGGGAACCATTGTGCTGGCGATTGATGCGATGCGCGGGGAGTTTTACGCGGCGGAGTATGATTTGAGTGAGGTGGGATGGAAGGCGGTGAGCGAATTGCGCATCACGACGAAGACGGAGCTGGAGGCGTTGCAAGCGGTGGGGAAGAAGGTGTTCGGGCCGGATTTGCAGAAGGCGTTTCCGAGCGCGGTGCCCTTGTATGCGCAGGTGGGAATTGTGGCGGAGCTGGCGGTGAAGCGTGGGGAGTTTCGGTCGGCGAATGAATTGGAGCCCGTGTATCTGCGGGAGGTGAGTTTTGTGAAAAACCCGCCGACGAGGATGGTTTAAGCGCGAAATACGCTAAAGACGCGAAGGAGGAACGTGGTAATGACGAAGCTCACAATCAGACAGTGAACCCTTCCCGGAACTTGATCCACTCCAGCGGAATACTATCCCAGCCTGCGGACAGGGCGACGATGCCACCGACAATGGCGCAGGTTGTATCGCGATCGCCGAAGCCGCCAACCGTGGTCCAAAGAGCTTCTTGATAATCTTTCCAATGCTTGGCTGCACACCAGAGCGTGAAAGGCACGGTGTCAGAGGAGATGACGCCGCTGCCATTGCCTAACACCGAGGCGGCAGTGACGGATGAGAGGATGAGCGGTGTTTTCAAGACCTTGAGGATGCCCCGGCGCGTATCTCCTGCAGGCGTCAGGTCCAATGCAAACTTCACCAAATCATATGGATCGGAGAGCGAGTGGTTCTGCGCGTTCTTGACTGCCCAAGCGGCGGCTACGGCGATCGCGATGGCACCCGCTTGACCATCGGGATGTGCATGGGTCACTTCCGCAGAAAATCGCGCCTGTTCGACTACCTTGTTTAAATCATCGGCAAAGTACGCACCAATGGGTGCCGAACGCATCGCGCCGCCATTGCCGCAGGAACCTTGTCCGTCGAAAACGCGTCCAGCGGCGGTTTGCCAAGGAACACCATCTCCGATCGCACGGAGAATGCCATGAGCGGTGCCGCCGTATCCACGCTTGTAGTCGTTTTTGTATTCTTCGGCAAAGCTGAGAGCCAGTTTATCGCGGTCTATGTGACCTTCATCGCGCAAACAGCGGACGATGGAGAGAGCCATGGCTGTGTCATCGGTGTAAAACCAGCGTGGTGGCGGTTCATGCCTGCCTTCGATACGGCCTTCGACGATTTCCCGGTCAGTAAAGAAGCATTCGCCGAAGCCATCGCCCACGGACAGGCCTTCCAGGGAAAGCAGTGCGCGCTCCATGCGTTGGGAATGGTCGGGTGGCAGTTGAACTGGATTCTTCTCCTTCATCATCTTGCGTGTGAAAGGTAGCGCGTCGGTTTATTCTTCGCAAGGCTCCTCGTTTGACCGCCGGAGTTCACTCCTCTATTGTTTGCGCGATGAAATATCGTCGCTTTGGCCGGACGGAACTTTCGATGCCTGTCATCTCTTGTGGCGGGATGCGGTATCAGTTCAAGTGGCAGGATGTGGCTCCGAAGGATATTCCCGCGGAGAACCAGCGGAATCTGGAGGCGACGATCCACCGGGCCTTGGAGCTGGGCATCAATCACATCGAGACGGCGCGGCATTACGGCACGTCCGAGATGCAGTTGGGCGAGGTGTTGCCGAAGCTGCCACGTAGCAAGATCATCGTGCAGACGAAGGTGCCACCACGGGCGAATCCCAAGGAATTTCTGGCCGAGTTCGAGAAATCGATGGCTTATCTGAAGCTGGATCACGTCGATCTGCTTTCCTTGCACGGCATCAATAATCGGGAGCTGCTGGAGTTCTCTTTGAAGAAGAATGGTTGTCTCGCGGCGGCGAAGGAAATCCAGAAGCAAGGTCGCGCGAAGCATATCGGGTTCTCCACACACGCGACGCCGGATGTCATCTGTGATGCGATCAACAGCGGTGAGTTCGATTACGTGAACTTACACTGGTATTTCGTGAACGACTTGAACTGGAAGGCGGTGGAGGCGGCGCGGAAGCATGACATGGGGGTGTTCATCATCAGCCCGAATGACAAGGGCGGGAAGCTCTACGCGCCGCCGCCGAAGCTGGTGGAGATGTGCGCGCCGCTCACGCCGATGCAGTTCAACAGTCTCTACTGCCTGGCGCGGCCCGAGGTGCATACGTTGAGCTGTGGGGCGGCGAGGCCATCGGATTTCGATGATCATATCCGGATGCTGGATCATTATGATAAGGCGGCGGAAGTGATTGCGCCGATCGAGAAGAAGTTGCGGGCGGAACTGGAGCGCGTGCATGGAGCGGATTGGTGCGCGCGGTGGTTCGAGGGTTTGCCGGAATATTTCGATGTGCCGGGTGATATCAATGTGTTGGAGATTCTCCGGCTCTGGACCTACGCGAAGGCTTTGGATATCAAGGATTGGGGCAAGATGCGCTACAATCTGCTCGGGCAGGGGGATCATTGGTTTCCGGGGAATACGGCGGCGGAGTTTTCCGAGACGGTGATGAAACCGGTGCTGGCGGGTAGTCCGTTCGCAGGGAAGATTCCAGCGATCTTAAGGGAAGCGCATGAGATGTTGTTTGAGGCGCCGGTGAAGCGGTTGAGTCAGAGTTAGGGGAGTTTATTTTCTGGTTTCGGAGATAGATGGTCTTAAGTGTGATGCCCATGGAAGGATGGGACGGTGGAGGGGCCGTTTTTAACGGTTCAGTTGGTTTTAACGTCGGGGCTTTTCAATTTTATTATTTTGAGAAATATGCATTTCGGAATCATCAATTGGCTTCGTGTGATTGTCTGTCTTATTCTCTTAACCCTAGCTTCTTGCAAAAAAGGAAAGACTTCATATGTTGCGGTTGAAGATTATTCTATATTAAATAATCATTTCTATCTGCTAGTTCGAGCCGAGTCGGGTTTTGACGAGCAGATGGTGCTTAAAGAGGGGAGTGGGTTTAAAATCAAAAAACGCACTTTATTCATGTTCCGTGGAGATATCAATCTTGGGGGGAAGATGGAACTTGCGGGTGAAAAAGTAATGTCCAACGAGGATCTGAAAATCCACAGCCGTTTCAGAATCGCTTCGACAAATACTTTTGTTGCGCGGATCGATTCGAGAACTAGAAAAGTGTTCTTTCTGGGAGGCTCTCGGGTAGACCAGCGGATAGCTTCGAAATCTCCGGCTGACTTGGTTGAGTTAGGAGCGGAGCTTTTATTTTCATGCGGCAAGGATGAACGTGTTTTTCCTGATGAAGGCAAAACGGCAAAAGATGCAAAGAAAGCAATGAGTTTTATCACGGAAATGTTGAAAGATAAACAAACTGCTGAAATTCAGACTATTGTTTCTAAGGATTTCATGAATGTCTTAACTTGTGGAGGCGAGGGGGAGTGCGAGATGGTTTCTTTTGAAGGAGGCAACTGGAATACGGTATCGAGATTTAAACCAGCTTCAGGTAAATTGGAGGTCAAAAGGTTATATAGCAAAGGTTCTAAGGCTGCCATTTTTGGAACCATGTTGAACGATTCCGGCGATACAATGGCCGTGGTCCTGGATGAAAAAGGTGCCGAGCAAGCAAGTTTTGTTGTGGATGGAGATCCTGTTTCGGATTCTGAATGTGAAACAATTGCCGTAATTCCGAGAACGGAATTCTATAGATTTACTCTCGGAGGAGGATTCAGCGTGCGCGTTTGGAAAGCTGGCGAACGACAAGATAGAAAGGTGGTTTTTACAACGGGAGGGAGTAAATCCTGATTGGTTAGCTGGCAGGTCTTTTTCGCAGCTTGTCTTTCACGATCCGCTTTCGGCCTGGCAGGACTTGTTTCATTTGCGGATTGGGCCCGAGCGATGAATCGCTGGGCTATTGGCTTTCGTCCCGGTGGGACTAGGGGAGGTCAGAGGATTGGGTTTGTGGAAGTGAGCCCCGTTTAGATTCAGAAGGCCGCGCTCTTTGGATTCGGGCCGAGCTTCTGCTCGGCGCTCCAACTGTGAGCACTTTTGCGGCGAAATTTTGGAGGGAGGATAAGAAAAGTGAGTCTGTAATTTCTTGATGTTTAATTGGTTGTGGTGAAAATAGTGTTTAGGTTAAATATTTAATTGATTTAAGGGGTGGTTTGGAGCATTGTTTCCACAATGCACAAGGAGCAGAAAGGTTGGTTGACGGGGAGAGACGCGGGGTGTCGCGTTCGGTCGGGTATTTTCCAAAATTCCAAATCCACAGGGCGGCAAGGCTTGAATTTTCATGGTTTGAACCAGGGCGGGCGGGGCGTTTGGAGGGCTGGATACCGGTCGTTCAACAACTGGGGCGGGGAAAATCAAGCGGAAACAACCTGTTTGCAAAAAACATTCTCATTGACCCAAAAGGCGTTTTCATGCGGTGATAAACGGTCCCCGTACCCGGGGACTGGAAGGGTAGTTTTAGGAAAAATGGCAAGAGTAGCTAAGAAAACAAACAGTCCGCGTTCCGCTGGGGCGACGCGTTATGACGCGCATCACACGGTGCTCGACAAAACCTATGGCGCGATGGCGGACCTGCGCCGGGAACTCTCGGACTCGAAGGTGGCGGTCGCGGAACGGACGGAGATCCTGAAGGGGTTCTCGGCCTGCGCGGACCCACAACGGGCGTGGCTGATCCTCGAGGATTATTTCGAGAAGCTGTCGCTTTCCCGCAAAGATTTCCCGAGCGAGGAGTGGTGGCCGCGATTGGTGGAAGCCAAGGGCGAAGGCCGCCTGGAAGAAGTGGCGATGCTGTTCCTGAAGGCGAACCGTCCATTGCCGACTGAGCTGATCGCCCACGCGAACTTTGATCGCTTCGCCGAACTCGAGAAGGCCGAGAAGGAGAACGCGCTGGTGAAGCGTCTCGAGCAGTGGTTGTTGCCGAAGGAAGTGAGCTACTTGGATTCGCCACGGGCGAAGGTGCGCGTGATGTGCGAGCCAGTGGTGATACCGGAGACGCCGTCGCTGCATGCGTTGCGGGCGGAATTGATCTTGAACCGGCCGCGTTCGGGCGAAACGGTGCGTTCACTGGATGAGATCATCGAGCTGACCACGCGCGCGGCGCATGAGCAGGAATTATTTTCCACGGAAGACTGGGAGTTCATCACCTGGCTTTCCGAGTTGTACGCGAATCGCGGCGGAGACATGGGGCCGCTCTCGCTGACCGGGCTGGAGCTGATCCAGTGGCTGACGCGCTGGGGGAACAGCAAACGGCTCGAGCTGGCGGATGGTACGGGATCGTTAATGTTCCAAGGCGAGCTGGTGGATCTGATGCCGCACCTGTTGAACCACGACATCGAGCTGTCCTTCACGCAGCAGCTTTCGTTGCCGTCCGGGCAGAAGCTGGCGTTGAAGGAAGCGAAGTTTTTCAGCGGAGCGCCTTCACTGGCGTTGGTGGGAAACAGCTTTTATCTGCTGCGGAATTCGCCGTCGCCCGCGTTGCTGGGGGATTGGCTTAAGAACCCGGTGTTGCCGGTGAAGAAGCTGACGCATCGGTTGCTGAAGCATCTGCGCAATACGGGATCAACGGACGGGAACATCGCGCCGTGGCAGGAGCTGTGTGACACGCACGCGGCGATACCGCAATTCACGTTCGAACTGAGCGATGACACGGTGCGCCTGCGCCTGCTGGCCCGGAGCGACAAGGATGCCTCCGTATGGCAATGGAGCGGGCACGACTGGCAGCCTTACGGCGAGAACATCCGCAAGGGTGACAAGCCGGAGTTGCTGGATGACCCGCGCTTGGAACCGGCCGTGGCGTGGTTGCGCCGCCTGGATTGGTTCACACCGGAGCCGGGGCTGTGGATCGGCGATGCGAACGAAAACTTTTTGCACACGCTGGCAGTTGCGTGGCCGGACAAGCCAGAAGGCGCGGAATACCTGGGTAATCCGTCGTTCCAACGGTTGTTCCTCTCGCCGCGTCGTCTGAAGCCGAAGCTGATCTTGCACGGCAGCGGGATCGACTGGCTCTCCGTCTCGGCCGAGTGGGAAGCGGAAGGCATGCGCCTGAGCAAGGCGGATCTGGAGCAGTTGCAAGCGGCGACAGGGCGGTTCGTGAAGCTGCCGGACAGCGGCTGGATCGAGCTCGACACCGGCGCGGTGCAGACGGCGCACGAAGCGATGGCGGATTTCGGTCTGGATGGCTTGAATGCCATGCCGCAGAAGGTCGATCTTCTGCACGCGAGCCAGGCCTCGGACGCCACGATGGAATTCTTTGCGGATCAGCCGCAGTTGCGGGCGTTGAAGCAGAAGCTGGTGAGCTTTAAAGCGGTGCCGGAACTGGATCTGCCGACGACGGTCGTCGCCGATCTGCGTCCGTATCAGAAGGAAGGTTTCGAGTTCCTCGCGCACCTGACCAACATGAAGACGGGCGGCATCCTGGCCGACGACATGGGTCTGGGCAAAACGCTCCAGACGTTGACGTGGCTGGCGTGGTTGAAGGAACGCTCGAAGAAGTCGAAGCCCGCAGTGGTCATCTGCCCGGCGTCGGTGTTGCACAACTGGCGGCGTGAAGCGGAGAAGTTCACCCCGCACATGAAGGTGCTGGTGCTGGAGAGCGGCAACGCGCGGCACAATCTGCGCAAGCAGATCCCGCAGCACGACATCATCATCACGAATTACGCACTGTTGCGTCGCGATCTGGAAGAACTGCAGAAGTTCGACTTCGGCGCGATGGTCCTCGACGAAGCGCAGTTCATCAAGAATCCGCAGGCGCAGATCACACAGTCCGTGAAGCAATTGCAGGCGGAACAACGGCTCGCGCTGACGGGCACGCCGTTGGAGAACCGGTTGCTCGATCTGTGGAGCATCATGGATTTCATCCAGCCGGGTTACCTGGGCACACAGGCGGATTTCGTGGAGCGTTACGAGCCGAAGGGCGAGAGCGCGGAGTGGTCGGGCAAGATCGCACGCCGACGGTTGGCGGCGCGGTTGCGTCCGCTCATGTTGCGCCGCGTGAAGAAGCAGGTGGCGAAGGATCTACCGGACCGCATCGAGGAGCGTCGCGATTGCGACCTCGGCGAAGCGCAACGGAAACTGTACCTCGCCGAGCTGCGCCGCAGCCGCGAGCAGGTGCTCAAGACGGTGGCGGAGAAGGGCCTCGCGAAGAGCAAGATCCACGTGCTGGCTGCGCTCACGCGCTTGCGACAGATCTGCTGCCATCCGCAACTGGTCGGCAACGATTCGGCCTCTGGCAAGACGGAGACGTTGTTCGAGCTCATCGAGCCGCTCGTCATGCAAGGGCAGAAGGTGCTCGTATTCTCGCAGTTCGTGCAGATGCTCAAACTCATCGAGGCCGAATGCATCCATCGCGGTATCGCGACGCATTTGCTCACGGGCGAAACGAAGGACCGGCAGGAAGTGGTCAATGCCTTCCAGGCGGACGAACGAGGCGGGTTGTTCTTGCTGAGCTTACGCGCGGCGGGCACGGGCTTGAACCTCACAACGGCGAGTTACGTGGTGCTGTATGATCCGTGGTGGAATCCGGCGGTCGAAGCGCAGGCGATCGATCGGTCACATCGTATCGGCCAGACGCGGAATGTGTTCGCGTACCGCCTCATCGCACCGGGCACGGTGGAGGAGAAGATCTGGGACTTGCAACAGCGCAAGGCGCAGACCATCAGCGATGTGTTGGGCGAAGAAGGCTTTGCCCGTAGCCTGTCACAGACGGATCTGGAATATCTGTTCTCGGAGGACTGAGAGAGGGTTTGAAATTCAAAAGGCCGCACAGAGATGTGCGGCCTTTTTTTGTTGGGGGAGAATAGGAGGCTTAGTTCAAGCGCGCCTTTACCCACGCGGTGACTGGCTCGACCATCTGCGCGGTGTAAACACCGGCGAAGACGTGGTTGGAGCCTTTGATCTGCAGCAGGCTCACGGGCTGGTTCGCTTTGGCGAAGATGTCGAGGGAGTCCTGCGGGAACACGACATCGTCTTCGGTGCCGTGGACGAGGAGCCAGGGACTTTGATCAGGGAGGCGTGGTTCACGAGCGTATCCAACTTGCGCAAGTCATCCATGTAGGCTTGGGAGAGCGGGCAGGCTTCATCATCCCACATGTTGCCTTGGCCGGGAGTGACCATGC
>CBDIPT010000013.1:0-150004 GCA_965283725.1 Limisphaerales bacterium | reverse complement strand
GCGATCATCCTCAGCGATGTGGACACGGCGAACGGGCCGATCACGGTGAATGCGGGCGGTCAGGTGACGGCGACGGACGTGGTGTCCGCTACGGACAATGACGCGAACGACATCACGATCACGACCACCGCCGGAGGCATCATTGCGGGGATCATCAACGCGAGCAATCAAGGCGATATCAACCTGACGAGCTTCACAACCATTACTGACACTACAGGGAAGATCACGGGGGATGTGTTGACGGTGCAGGCGGGCGGGGCGGCGACGTTGGACACGACGGTGAACACGCTCATCGCACACCTGACGGCAGCGGGAGCCTTGGTCGTGACGGAAACGGACGCGATCATCCTCAGTGATGTGGACACGGCGAACGGGCCGATTACGGTAAATGCGGGCGGTCAGGTGACGGCGACGGACGTGGTGTCCACCACCGACAACGATGCGAACGACATCAGTATAAACACCACCGCTGGAGGCATCATCGCCGGGATCATCAACGCGGGGAACGTGGGTGATGTGAATCTGACGAGCTTCACGACGATCACTGACACCACTGGGAAGATCACGGGGGATGTGTTGACGGTGCAGGCGGGCGGGGCGGCGACGTTGGACACGACGGTGAACACGCTCATCGCGCACCTGACGGCGGCGGGAGCGTTGGTCGTGACCGAAACGGACGCGATCATCCTCAGCGATGTGGACACGTTTAACGGGCCGATCACAGTGAATGCGGGTGGCCAAGTGACGGCGACGGACGTGGTGTCCGCCACCGATAATGACGCGAACGATATCAGCCTCACGACGACGGCTGGTGGGATCGTGGCGGGGATCATCAACGCGGGGAATGTGGGCGATGTGAATCTGACGAGCTTCACGACGATCACTGACACCACTGGGAAGATCACGGGAGATGTGCTGACGGTGCAGGCGGGCGGGGCGGCGACGTTGGACACGACGGTGAACACGCTCACCGCCCACCTGATGGCGGCGGGAGCGTTGGTCGTGACGGAAACGGACGCGATCATCCTCAGCGATGTGGACACGTTTAACGGGCCGATCACGGTGAATGCGGGTGGACAGGTGACAGCGACGGACGTGGTGTCCATTACGGACAGCGACACGAATGACATCGCGATCACCACTGCCGCCGGAGGCATCATTGCGGGGATCATCAACGCGGGGAACGTGGGTGATGTGAATCTGACGAGCTTCACGACGATCACTGACACCACTGGGAAGATCACGGGAGATGTGCTGACGGTGCAGGCGGGCGGGGCGGCGACGTTGGACACGACGGTGAACACGCTCATTGCGCATCTCACCGCTGCGGGAGCGTTGATCGTGACCGAGACGGACGCGATCATCCTCAGCGATGTGGACACGTTTAACGGGCCGATCACGGTGAATGCGGGTGGACAGGTGACAGCGACGGACGTGGTGTCCATTACGGACAGCGACACGAATGACATCGCGATCACCACTGCCGCCGGAGGCATCATTGCGGGGATCATCAACGCGGGGAACGTGGGTGATGTGAATCTGACGAGCTTCACGACGATCACTGACACTACGGGCAAGATCACGGGAGATGTGTTGACGGTGAATGCGGGCGGGTCAGCGACCTTGGACACGACGGTGAACACGCTCATCGCCCACCTGATGGCGGCGGGAGCGTTGGTCGTGACGGAAACGGACGCGATCATCCTCAGCGATGTGGACACGGCCAATGGGCCGATCACGGTGAATGCGGGTGGGCAGGTGACGGCGACGGACGTGGTGTCCGCTACGGACAGCGACACGAATGACATCAGCATCACGACGACGGCAGGTGGCATCATTGCGGGGATCATCAACGCGGGGAACGTGGGTGATGTGAACCTGACGAGCTTCACGACGATCACTGACACCACTGGGAAGATCACGGGGGATGTGTTGACGGTGCAGGCGGGCGGGTCAGCGACGTTGGACACGACGGTGAACACGCTCATTGCGCATCTCACCGCTGCGGGAGCGTTGATCGTGACCGAGACGGACGCGATCATCCTCAGCGATGTGGACACGGCGAACGGGCCAATCACGGTGAATGCGGGTGGACAGGTGACGGCGACGGACGTGGTGTCCGCTACGGACAGCGACACGAATGACATCACGATCACGACGACGGCTGGTGGAATCGTGGCGGGGATCATCAACGCGGGGAACGTGGGTGATGTGAATCTGACGAGCTTCACGACGATCACTGACACCACTGGGAAGATCACGGGAGATGTGCTGACGGTGCAGGCGGGCGGGGCGGCGACGTTGGACACGACGGTGAACACGCTCACCGCCCACCTGATGGCGGCGGGAGCGTTGGTCGTGACGGAAACGGACGCGATCATCCTCAGCGATGTGGACACGGCCAATGGGCCGATCACGGTGAATGCGGGAGGACAGGTGACGGCGACGGACGTGGTGTCCGCTACGGACAGCGACACGAATGACATCACGATCACGACGACGGCGGGCGGGATCATCGCGGGGATCATCAACGCGGGGAACGTGGGTGATGTGAATCTGACGAGCTTCACGACGATCACTGACACCACTGGGAAGATCACGGGAGATGTGCTGACGGTGCAGGCGGGCGGGGCGGCGACGTTGGACACGACGGTGAACACGCTCACCGCCCACCTGATGGCGGCGGGAGCGTTGGTCGTGACGGAAACGGACGCGATCATCCTCAGCGATGTGGACACGTTTAACGGGCCGATCACGGTGAATGCGGGTGGACAGGTGACAGCGACGGACGTGGTGTCCATTACGGACAGCGACACGAATGACATCGCGATCACCACTGCCGCCGGAGGCATCATTGCGGGGATCATCAACGCGGGGAACGTGGGTGATGTGAATCTGACGAGCTTCACGACGATCACTGACACCACTGGGAAGATCACGGGAGATGTGCTGACGGTGCAGGCGGGCGGGGCGGCGACGTTGGACACGACGGTGAACACGCTCATTGCGCATCTCACCGCTGCGGGAGCGTTGATCGTGACCGAGACGGACGCGATCATCCTCAGCGATGTGGACACGTTTAACGGGCCGATCACGGTGAATGCGGGTGGACAGGTGACAGCGACGGACGTGGTGTCCATTACGGACAGCGACACGAATGACATCGCGATCACCACTGCCGCCGGAGGCATCATTGCGGGGATCATCAACGCGGGGAACGTGGGTGATGTGAATCTGACGAGCTTCACGACGATCACTGACACTACGGGCAAGATCACGGGAGATGTGTTGACGGTGAATGCGGGCGGGTCAGCGACCTTGGACACGACGGTGAACACGCTCATCGCCCACCTGATGGCGGCGGGAGCGTTGGTCGTGACGGAAACGGACGCGATCATCCTCAGCGATGTGGACACGGCCAATGGGCCGATCACGGTGAATGCGGGTGGGCAGGTGACGGCGACGGACGTGGTGTCCGCTACGGACAGCGACACGAATGACATCAGCATCACGACGACGGCAGGTGGCATCATTGCGGGGGGCATCAACGCGGGGAACGTGGGTGATGTGAACCTGACGAGCTTCACGACGATCACTGACACCACTGGGAAGATCACGGGGGATGTGTTGACGGTGCAGGCGGGCGGGTCAGCGACGTTGGACACGACGGTGAACACGCTCACCGCCCACCTGACGGCGGCGGGAGCGTTGGTCGTGACGGAAACGGACGCGATCATCCTCAGCGATGTGGACACGGCGAACGGGCCAATCACGGTGAATGCGGGTGGGCAGGTGACGGCGACGGACGTGGTGTCCGCTACGGACAGCGACACGAATGACATCACGATCACGACGACGGCGGGCGGGATCATCGCGGGGATCATCAACGCGGGCAATGTGGGCGACATCAATTTGACCTCTTTTACGACGATCACTGACACCACAGGGAAGATCACGGGGGATGTGTTGACGGTGCAGGCGGGCGGGGCGGCGACGTTGGACACGACGGTGAACACGCTCACCGCCCACCTGATGGCGGCGGGAGCGTTGGTCGTGACGGAAACGGACGCGATCATCCTCAGCGATGTGGACACGGCCAATGGGCCGATCACGGTGAATGCGGGAGGCCAGGTGACGGCGACGGACGTGGTGTCCGCTACGGACAGCGACACGAATGACATCACGATCACGACGACGGCGGGCGGGATCATCGCGGGGATCATCAACGCGGGGAACGTGGGTGATGTGAATCTGACGAGCTTCACGACGATCACTGACACCACGGGCAAGATCACGGGAGATGTGCTGACGGTGCAGGCGGGCGGGGCAGCGACGTTGGACACGACGGTGAACACGCTTATCGCGCACCTGACGGCTGCGGGAGCCTTGGTCGTGACGGAAACGAACGCCATCGTGTTGAGTGATGTGGACACGGCCAATGGGCCGATCACGGTGAATGCGGGTGGGCAGGTGACGGCGACGGACGTGGTGTCCGCTACGGACAGCGACACGAATGACATCAGCATCACGACGACGGCAGGTGGCATCATTGCGGGGGGCATCAACGCGGGGAACGTGGGTGATGTGAACCTGACGAGCTTCACGACGATCACTGACACCACTGGGAAGATCACGGGGGATGTGTTGACGGTGCAGGCGGGCGGGTCAGCGACGTTGGACACGACGGTGAACACGCTCACCGCCCACCTGACGGCGGCGGGAGCGTTGGTCGTGACGGAAACGGACGCGATCATCCTCAGCGATGTGGACACGGCGAACGGGCCAATCACGGTGAATGCGGGTGGGCAGGTGACGGCGACGGACGTGGTGTCCGCTACGGACAGCGACACGAATGACATCACGATCACGACGACGGCGGGCGGGATCATCGCGGGGATCATCAACGCGGGCAATGTGGGCGACATCAATTTGACCTCTTTTACGACGATCACTGACACCACAGGGAAGATCACGGGGGATGTGTTGACGGTGCAGGCGGGCGGGGCGGCGACGTTGGACACGACGGTGAACACGCTCATCGCGCACCTGACGGCGGCGGGAGCCTTGGTTGTGACGGAAACGGACGCTTTGGTCCTGAACGACATTGATGTGCTCAACGGCAGCATCCTGATCACGGTCGGCAGCGATCTTACCATCAATGATGGGGTGGACAATGACGGCATCGGGTTGAGTGTGCCGGGCAACAATCATATCCGGCTGCAGAGCGCGAATGGCAATCTGAACATCAATGCGGACGTGCGGTCTGGTTCTGGCTATATCACGTTGTTGGCGGCTGGCGGGGTTGAGTTGGGAGCTGGGGTGGATGTGGTGACGGGTGGGGGTGTGGTGGCTGTGGAAGCGGGTGTGGGGAGTGTGACGATGGCGGACACGTCGACGGTGGTGACGGGCGGGGGCAACGTGCGGGTGGTGGCGGGCGGCAGCGTGGTGATCGGGGTGTTGGACGGGCGGAGCGGCGGGGTGCAGGACACGTGGGGCCACGTGCAGGTGGTGGCGCAGACGGGTGCGATCAGTGATGCGGGGGGCAATGGTTCGACGAGTGTGCGGGTGTATGGCCAGGGCGTGAGTTTGGCGGCGGCGGGGAACATCGGTGGGCTGAACGCGCCGGTGTACCGGCTGCAATATACGACGGACTTTGTGACGTGGACGGAGCTGGTGACGGTGAGCAGCGGGGAGGCGAGCGTGACGTATGTGGATCCGGTGCCGGCGGACAGCCGGCGGTTCTACCGGGTGGCGTATGGGACGGCGGGAGTGAGTGTGAGTCTGCGGGCGCCACAGATCTTGGTGGACCGGAGCGTGCGGTTGACGTGGGATGTGACGTATACGGGGGCGTATGTGCCGGTGACGAAGGCGCTGGTCATCGAAGGGGCGGTTTTGGCGGCGGAGTCGGGGGCGGGGAGTGTGGCGGTGAACGACGTGAGCAGCGTGACGGTGGGGGATGTGACGGTGGGCTACCGGACGGTGGGGGCGAACGGGACGTTGAATGCATTGGCGGCTGACGGGGTGAAGAGCGATGTGCGGGTGGTGGCGGGGAACGGCAGCGTGTATGTGCAGGCGTTGGGCGGGAACCTGACGGTGACGGACGGGGCGTTGAACGCCGGGGTGGGTGTGAGTGTGGCGGGTGGCGGGCAGATTTTGCTGGGAGCGGGCGGGAGTGTGACGGTGGCGGGGAGCGTGGTGAGCGGCAGCGGTCACATCACGGTGGCTGGGGTGCAGGGTGTGACGATGAGCGCGGGGACGACGCTGACGACCGGCGGGGGCGAAGTGAGTGTGACGGCGGCGGCGGGCAGCGTGACGGTGACGGTCGTGAGCACGGGTGGCGGGGATGTGCGGGTGGTGGCGGCCGGGACGGTGACGGTGGGGACGGTGGACGCGGGGGCGGGCCGGGTGAGCGTGGTGGCGCAGGCGGGGAGCATTTTGGACGGGACGGATGCGGGGGTGAACGTGACGGGCAGCGCGGTGCGGTTGCAGGCGGGTGGCAGCATCGGGGCGTTGAACGACGAGTTCGTGCTGCAGACGGCGCTGGTGAGCGTGAGTGCGGGCGGGGTGGTGCGGCTGGCGAACACGGGTGATTTAACGGTGGGCAGTGTGAGTGTGACGGTGGCGACGGTGGGGGCCAACGGGGTGGTGGCGGGGGTGACGGACGCGGCGCAGAGCGGGGCCAGCACGGGGAACAGCCTGGTGCTGGTGAACACCGGCAACCTGGCGGTTGAGGCCGCAGTCAATGTCAGCGGCAGCGGCCATGTCTTGCTGAATGCGACGGGGACGGTCACGGTGAACAGCGGGGTGACGTTGGCCAACGGCAGCGTGAGCGTGGTGGCGGGGTTGGCGTTGAACCTGAATGCGGCTTTGAGTGTGACGGGCGGGACGGCGGACGTGGTGGCGTTGGGCGGCAACGTGGTGACGCAAGGGATCACGACGGTGGGCGGGAACATCCGGATCAGTGCGGGCGGCAGCGTGACGTTGGGGGTGGCGGATGCGCGCAACGGGGCGAACCAGAACCTGTGGGGTGATGTGAGCGTGAGCGCGGGCGGCGGCAGTGTGACGGATGCGGGGGCGGACCAGCTGGTGAACATTTACGGGCGCAATGTGCGGGTGAGTGCGACGGGGACGGCGGGGACGCTGGTGCCGGCGGTGGCTGATGCGCTGGAGCTCGACGGGCAGACATTGGCGGTGGGTGGCAGCAGTGTGAACGTGGTGCTGGCGGGCGGGACGACGGTGACGACGGTGGGTGCGGTGAGCGTGAACCGGGTGCAAACCGACGGGACGCTGGGTGCCAGCAGCGATGTGGGGAGCCTCAGTGGCATCGTTGCGACCACGGGCATCGTGGTGCGGACCCTGAACGGAAACCTTGCGGTTCAGGCCACCATTACCAACAGCGGCAGCGGGAACGTGCTGTTGTCGGCGACGGGGGGCAACGTGAGTGCGACGGTCGATGTGACGGTGGCGGGAGGCAGCCTGAGTGTGCTGGCCAGCGGGAATGTGACTTTGGCCGACGGAATCCTCCTGGGTGTGACGGGGGGGACGGCGGACGTGCAGGCCGGTGGCAGCGTGGTGCTGGGCGGGAGCACGACGGTGCGGACGGCGGGGGCGAACATCCGGGTGGTGGCGGGCGGGGATGTGGCGCTGGGCCTGCTGGATGCGCGCAATGGCGGGGCGCAGGGGACGTGGGGTAACGTGAGCGTGGTGGCGACGGGCGGCCGGGTGACGGACGGCGGGGATGATGTGGCGGTGGATATTTACGGGCGGAACCTGCGGGTGGTGGCGGGGGTGGGCATCGGGGTGACGGGGAGCAACGTGGTGGAGACGGAAGTGGCGTTGCTGGCGGCCAGTGTGGGCAACGGGGGGATCAGCCTGGTGGATGCGAGCGGGCTGGCGGTGGGGACGGTGGCCGCGGTGAATGTGAACCGGGTGCAGGCGGACGGGAGCGTGAGCGCGGCGGGCGATGCCGGCAATCTGACGGGGGCGGTGAAGACGGGCGGGCTGATGGCGTTGGACACGGCGGACGGGAGCAACATCGCGGGGTTCCCGACGTTCGAGGTGGTGGAGCAGCTGACGGGTTTGAGCGCGGCGAGCATCACACGGGTTATTACGAGCAGCGGTTGCGGATCACGAACACGACGGGGTCGACGATCGATGCGGTGCGGGTGGCGATCGGGAACCTGCCGGCGGGGGTGACGGTGATGGACGCGGCGGGGACGACGGCGGACGGGCGTGCGTATATCCAGTATAACCAGACGCTGGCGGCGGGCCAGACGGTGGTGCTGGTGATCGAATACAAGGTGCCGACGGTGGGGCAGATGCCGGTGGCGCCGGTGTTCGAGGTGGATGTGACAGGGGTGCAGGCGCAGCCGAGCGTGGCCGGGGGCAACCTGCTGACCAGCGGGGTGCTGACGCAGCGCCTGGCCGACAACCGGTATGTGGTGACGCTGCAACAGAGCCTCCTGGGCCGCACCTACCTGCTCCAGTTCACCGACGACGGCGGCCTCGCCTGGACCACCGTCCTGTCCCCCATCACCGGCACCGGCACCAACCTCAACTGGCTCGACTTCGGCTCCCCCAAGACCACCGCCGACCCCAATACCCTCGGCACCAGAACCTTTAGAATCTTCCTCATGCCGTAAAGGCGAATGCGGACCACGGCACCTTTGCAGATGCAGATCAAAAAACAGGAAGAACAGTTAAAACGGCCAGAGGAATAGTGAATTTAAAAAGAGCAGAGCTAAAATATTTCCGCGCTTTTCTGCCGTTTGGTAAACCTCAAAGAATGCGTGTAGCCGACGGAACGCGCTAATTCCATGGCAGCGTTGAAATCAGCCCCTACTTCTTCAGGTTTATGGGCATCAGAACCGAAAGTGATCTCGACACCCAGTTCGTGGGCCAGTTCGAGAAATTGGCGATTAGGATAGATTTCCCGGCAATCCTTGCGCAGGCCAGCCGTGTTAAGTTCGAAAGCCGTACCGTTTGATTTAGCGGTCGCAAGGAATTTGCGATACAAGGGAGTAAAATCTTGCAATGGTCGGTGACCAAATTTCTTGGGCAGATCTGGATGGCCGATAATCTCAAAAAGGCCGGAGGAAGCGGCCATGGTCAACCGGTCAAAATAAACAGACCAGACTTCAAAGGGATCACGGTTCTTCCATTGGGAAAGTTTATAGGGATTGTCAATATCCCAAGATTCTGAGACGTAGTGGACCGAGCCAATCAAGTAATCCCAAGGGTGCCGCGAGGCCAGATCTTTGATCCAATCTTCGTAGCCGGGCAGGTAATCCACTTCCAGTGAGAGTTTGATGCTCAGTTGCGGGTATGCTTGCTGGGCATAGCGGACTTTCTCGACGTATTCATCCAACTGATCGGCACGCATTCGCCAATCATCAAAATCATCCCGTGGCATAGGGGAGTGGTCCGTGAAGCCGATTTCCGTCAGGCCGAGGGCAACAGCCTGGGCGGCGTATTCCACCGGTTCCCCTACGGCATGGCGGCACAACGGAGTGTGCATGTGATAGTCAGGCGGATAAGATGACATGACGAGAAGTAGGTAAGCCCATCCATGGGGAGGCGTGCAAACGAAAACTCCTTTTGTAATCGTCGTCGGTTTGCGCTTTATCGCACGATGAAACCTGCTATTTAAGTAACAACATGTCGAAGCAAGCGCGCATATCTTATGCCTTTATGTTCATCCTGCTGCTCTTGGTGGGTTGGTTGAACATGGCCACGTTGCTGCTGACAACCCTATTCAGCTACCTGACTTTACGTGTGCTTTCTTTCGGGAAGAGTAAGCTGCTGGGCGTTTTCCTGTTCATGCTGCTGGCGGTGACAGGTGCAGTTGGTTTGGCATATTATTCGAAACAAGCATACGTCACTTTCCCTAAAATCGTGGATAATACGGTGCCAGCCATCGTGGATTATGCGCAAAAGCAAGGAGTGGAACTGCCGTTCACAGATTACGAAAGCCTGAAAACAGTGCTTTTGCAGGAAGCCAAAGAACAGTTTGGGAAAATTGGCGGTTTTGCGCGGGCAATGACGATACAATTGGTTTATCTGATCATGGGGGTGGTGGTGGCGGTAAGTCTGTTCCTCAATTCCAAATTGGATTTCGATTCCTTTCCGCATTCCCGCCGCAACAATCTTTACGCCCAGGTGGCGACGGAAATCCGTTGGCGTTTCCAGACGTTCTTTAAATCCTTCGCTCAAGTGATGGGAGCTCAACTGTTGATCTCTTCGATCAATACGATCCTCACGGCTTTTTTTCTATTCTTTGCCGGTGTGCCGCATGCGGCGTTGCTGACGATTTCCACGTTTCTCTGTGGCCTGCTGCCGATTGTGGGCAATTTGATCAGTAACACCATGATCATCGGGGTGGCGTTCACTGTGAAGCCGGAGATGGCGCTGATCGCTTTGGGGTTTCTCGTCACCATCCACAAGTTAGAATACTTCTTGAACAGCAAGATCATTGGTGACCGCATCAAGAATCCCATGTGGTTGACGCTGTTGGCGCTCATTTTAGGGGAGCGGTTGATGGGGATTCCGGGCATGATTCTGGCGCCGATCATCCTGCATTACATCAAGGTTGAAACCTCCAAGCAGGAGTTGGCGCAATCGCAAAGTGTGCCGGAAGAGGGATTGGAGACGGATAGCAAACCGGCGAATTCTGTTTGAGCAGTTTGCCTTTTAACGGCAAAACTCCCAGCGCGTGACTTTAATTGAAGCAACCGAACTGCTCGAGCGTTTTCGGGCGGGTGAAATAAAGCAAGATGAAGTGCTGCGGGCTTTTCAGGCGGCCCCAGTGTCCGACCTCGGCTTCGCCCAAGTCGATACTCATCGGGGTTTGCGCAATGGTTTTCCAGAGGTCATCTTCGGCAGCGGCAAGACCCCAACGCAGGTGGTGAAAATTGCCAAAACAATCAGCGAACGTGCTGGCCGGGTATTGATCACACGGGTAACGGCCGAGCAAGCAAAACTGCTTAAGAAGGCGTTCAAGAAGGGTGTCTTTCACGAATCGGCCAGATGTTTTGTTTTGCAAAACAAGCCTCTGACAGTGCGTGCAGGCAAGATTGCTGTGGTCAGTGCCGGCACCAGTGATATGCCAGTGGCGGAAGAAGCGGTAGTCACAGCGGAAGCCATGGGCAATCACGTGCTGCGGGTGTATGATGTGGGGGTGGCTGGATTGCATCGGCTACTCGCGCGCGTTGATGAACTTCGCCAGGCAAACGTGCTGGTGGTGGTGGCCGGGATGGAAGGGGCCTTGCCCAGTGTCGTAGCCGGGTTGGTTTCCCGGCCCGTGATCGCGGTGCCGACCAGCATTGGATATGGTGCGAATTTTGGCGGGCTCGCCGCCTTGCTAGGCATGCTGACGAGTTGTGGCAGTGGGGTCACGGTGGTGAACATTGATAATGGGTTTGGCGCGGGTTACGCAGCCAGCCAGATCAATGCCTTGGCGGGCAGCGCGCTTAAATCATAAGACGTGTTATGAGGATGCTTTATCTCGATA
The DNA here is from genome assembly GCA_965283725.1 of Limisphaerales bacterium. Lineage (GTDB taxonomy): Bacteria > Verrucomicrobiota > Verrucomicrobiia > Limisphaerales > JAEYXS01 > JAEYXS01. The sequence continues at coordinate 138,495 of CBDIPT010000013.1, read as the reverse complement.
TCTTCAGCGGCATCAGCGGGGATATGTTTCTGGGGGCGATGGTGGACTTGGGCTTGGATGTTAACGTCCTCAAGCAGGAAATCGCCAAGCTGGGGGTTGATGGCTATCACATCACGGTCGCCAAACGGGAGAAAAGCAATATCGTCGGCACCAAATTCGATGTGCATCTGCTGGATGAGGAATCGGATAAAAGCGGGGCACACGATCATTCGCATTCCCATAATCACGATCACGGCAGTGATCATAACCATTCGCACGGCCATGAAGCGGATACGCATACGCGGGCCGCAAACCGGAATTTCAAACAGATCAAAAGCCTGATCTGGCAAAGCCAGTTATCTGATTGGGTGAAGCAGAAAGCAGTGGCGGTGTTTCAACGAGTGGCGGTGGCGGAAGGCAAAGTACACGGCTTACCGCCGGAAGAGGTGCATTTTCACGAAGTCGGGGCGGTGGATAGCATCGTGGATATCGTGGGGGCATGCATTGCCTTGGAGATGATGGGCAAACCCAAAGTTTTGGCGGCGGCATTGGTGGAAGGCACTGGCTGGGTCAAGTGCGCGCACGGGCGGTTCCCGGTGCCAACGGCTGCGACTTTGGAGATTTTAGGCGCCCGTGGAATTGCCCTGACTCAATGCGAGGAACCGCATGAACTCGTCACGCCAACCGGTGCTGCGTTATTGGCTGAGTTTGTGGAGAGCTTTGGGCCGATGCAGGGTTTGGTGGCGAGCGAGATCGGTTACGGCTTGGGTACGCGGGATAATAAGACACGGCCTAATGTATTGCGCGCCGTGCTTAGCAAGGAGGATGGCAGTGCTGCATCGGTTACGCATGATTGGGAGACTGACCGGATAGCTGTGCTGGAGACAAATCTGGATGATATTCCAGCCGAGGTTTTGGGAAACTTTGTCGAGCGTGCGCTGGCTTTGGGGGCTTTGGATGTGTTTCACACGTCCATCCAGATGAAGAAGAACCGTCCCGGAGTGCTTTTGAGCGTGCTGTGTCATGAAAGTGAGGCGGACAGATTTACCGAACTCATGCTTCGCGAGACGAGTGCCTTCGGTGTCCGCCGGACCATTGCTGAGCGCCGCAAACTGCGCCGGGAAATGGTGACGGTAGCAACCCCATACGGTCCTGTTGAAGTAAAGGTTGGCCGGTTGGATGGCAAGGCTATCCAGCGGGCACCGGAATATGAAACCTGCAAGCGTCTTGCCTATGGGGCGGATGTGCCGGTCAAAGAGGTCATTGCGGCCGCACAATCGGCCGCACTCATCCAAATTTTATGATAGACCCAAAACTGTTGGTCCAATTGTGCTGTCCGGAATCTCATCAGCCGTTGAAACTGGCTGACGGGCAGCTCGTGACAGCTTTGAATGAGAAGATTGCGACGGGGGCATTGAAGACCCGGGCTGGGCAGGTGGTGAAGGCCAAGATCGATGGCGCGCTGATCCGCGAAGATGCCAAGGTCGCTTACCTCATCCAGAACAAGCTGCCAATCTTGCTTATAGATGAAGGCGTGTTGGTTTAGCGCAGCCTTTCTGCAGTAATGGGCTCAGAAAATCAGGTTTCACTTCGGCAATTGGTTTCCCCGTCAGTTACTTTAGGAAGGATATTTTGTGGCGCTTATTCCGTATGCGCCGGAGTTTTTTGTATTTGGTTTAGTATAGGTAGAAATAGGTTGGTAAATCGCAAAAAAAGTGTTTCTTGCGGAATGCAATGGATGGGAGTGTTCAATTAATGAAACCGAACCCTTTGCATAGAGATAGACAGGTAGAGGATGTTCGTGTTTTGCATTGGATCAACAATTCCGACGGGATTTGATGCAATCTTCGCTAAACAACGGGGGAGAGATTGAGCGGATTGAATCGTTGAAAGCGCTCGATGATTTAAACGCGGCGATCAATGAACATGCCATTGTGGCTATCACCGACCCACAAGGACGAATCACCTACGTAAATGACAAGTTCTGCCTGATTTCGCAGTATTCACGTCAAGAGTTGATCGGGCAGGATCATAGGATCATCAATTCGGGTTTTCACACCAAGGAGTTCATCCGAAATTTGTGGGCCACAATAAGTCAGGGAATCGTCTGGAAAGGGGAAATCAAAAACAAAGCGAAGGATGGTACGTTATATTGGATGGCAACGACTATCGTGCCTTTTCTTAACGCGGATGGCAGTCCGCGACAGTATGTATCCATCCGTACGGATATCACTGAAAGGAAAAAGGCTGAGAATGCTCTGGCAATCCGGTTGGAGGAAATCGTCGAAGCCTCAGACGATGCCGTCATCGGCAAAGATTTGAACGGAATCATCACAAGTTGGAATAAAGGGGCAGAGAAAATATTCGGCTATTCAGCGGGTGAAATCGTAGGCTGCTCAATTTTAAAGTTAATTCCGGACGATCAGAGTGATGAGGAGGCTCAAATCTTGGGTAAAGTGAGGCAGGGGAGAAGTGCCGGGAATTTTGAAACCGTCAGGAAAACCAAGAATGGGAAATTGATTCATGTTTCTGTCACAGCATGCCCAATAAAAGACGCGAATAACGGCGTCATTGGTGCGCTCAAAATAGCCCGTGATATCACATTGCAAAAGACGCATGAACGTGAAAATAGCCGTTTGTCACAACTCTACGCAGCGCTCAGTCAGGTAAATCAAGCAATCGTCACCCAACACAGTCGGGATGAGCTTTTTAGAAAGATCTGCCAATGCTTAGTGAAGCTTGGAGGATTTAGGATGGCGTGGATCGGTTGGCTTGATAATCCGACAAGCAGGATCATTCCGATCGCACAATGGGGAGACAGCACAAGCTATGTCGATGATCTGAAGGTTTTTGCAGATGAAAGGCCCGAAGGGCAAGGCCCAACTGGAACTGCGATCCGCGAGGGGTGGAAATATATCTGCAATGATTTTCTAAATGACCCTCGCACCCTGCCTTGGAGGGTGGCGGCGGGAAAGGCTGGTTTTCGCGCATCGGCAGTGTTTCCAATCAAACAGGGGGGTGTTGTTTGCGGTGCAATTTCTGTTTACTCAGACGAAGCAGGTTTTTTTCAAGATAAGGAAATCGCGTTGTTGGAGGAGGCTGCTTCCGATGTTTCCTTCGCTTTGGACAATCTAGCTCGCGAAGAGGCGAGACAAAGGGTTGAAGATGAATTACGCTGGAAAACGGCGTTTTTGGAGGCGCAAGTAGATTCCTCGCTGGATGGTATTTTGGTGGTGGATGATAAAGGCCGGAAAATCCTCCAAAACCAGCGGATGAACGAACTGTGGAAAATACCTCCGCACATCTCTGAAGATAAGAATGACGCTGTGCAAGTTGCATTCGTTGCAAGTCGGGCGAAAAATCCTCAGCAGTTTGCTGAGAAGGTCGCTTATCTTTATTCACACCCGGATGAAGTGAGTCGTGATGAGATCGAGCTGGTTGATCGGACGATTCTGGATCGTTACTCATCTCCAGTTCGCGACAAGACTGGGCAATATTACGGAAGGATCTGGGCTTTTCGCGACATCACAGAACGCCGGAAATTAGAGGCGCAATTGCGGCAGTCTCAAAAAATGGAGAGCATTGGCCATTTGGCCGGAGGTGTCGCGCATGATTTTAACAACATACTTTCGGCGATAATGATGCAGGCCGAACTGGCTCGTCTGGTCGACAACACGCCCGAGGAAGTAAGAGAAGGTTTGGCCGGGATAAGATCTTCCGCTGAACGTGCTGCTGATCTTACGCGACAACTGCTGCTTTTCAGCCGGAAACAGGTGATGCAGCCGCGTTTGTTGAATTTGAATGATGCAGTTGCCAGCCTGACCAGAATGCTTCAACGGATCGTGCCGGAGAACGTGTCCTTACAATTGCAACTTCACGCTGTTCCGCTCATGACGTATGCAGACGCTGGAATGGTTGACCAGCTATTGATGAATTTGGTGGTCAATGCCCGTGATGCAATGCCGAAGGGAGGGCGATTGATAATCGAGACCGCAGAGAAAGTGGTGGATCCCACTCAGACCGAGATGTATCCAGAAGCATATCCGGGGCGTTATGTTTGGTTAAGCGTGAGCGACACGGGGGACGGCATTTCACCAGAAGTATTACCTCATATTTTTGAACCGTTTTTTACCACCAAAGAGCCTGGCAAAGGGACAGGGCTTGGCTTGGCTACAGTCTTCGGCATCGTCAAGCAGCATAAAGGATGGGTAAATGTTTACAGCGAACAGGCAAAGGGGCGAATTTTCAGATTTTTTTACCGGCTTGTGAGTTTTCCGCCAAGGGGGGGACCACAGGTAGCCAGGCCAAAAGTAAACCACTGGTGGGGACGGAGACTATTCTTATCGCCGAAGACAATGCTGCGGTACGCATTTTGACGCGGATAGTGCTCGAGCGAAGTGGTTATCGTGTGTTGGCGGCCGCAGATGGAGTTGAAGCTCAGCATATCTGGGCGAGTGCGCGAGACGGGATCGATTTGCTGCTAACGGATATCGTTATGCCTGGCGGCGTGGATGGGCGGGAATTGGCAGCGCATCTACAGAGTGAAAAGCCAAGCCTTAAGGTGTTGTTCACCAGCGGTTACAGTGCGGAGATTGCTGGGCGTGAGTTGATCTTGGTGGCGGGGCAGAATTTCATCCAAAAGCCTTATCCATCGAGTCAATTGCTGGAAGCGGTTCGGAACTGTTTGGATGGATAGGCTTATGCTTTGAAATCACTTAGCCGGATTCGGCGTCAAATTTCATCTTTCACTTGGAGATACACTTCATCTCCTTCGATTCTGACAGGCAATGCCAGCAGGCTGGCACCCGCACAAGGGCCGCGTTCACAAAAGCCGGTCTCCAATTGATACAGTGCACCGTGGGATTGGCAGAGGATATGACGACCGCTCTTGGTGAGGAAATGGCGTGAACCGGAATCCAGTTTCACGGGCAGGTGGCGGCATAGATTCTCATAGCAGACAATCTTGCCATTGGCCAGCAAAGCAAAACCTTCGCGCCGGATACCGTCCTGCTTATAAGTAAATACAATGGCATTCCCCCCGGATAACTCGGCCAGACTGGCGATGCGTTGTTCGGACATCGGTCTGAAATTGTTTATTTCACCCCGTGCTGACAAGCCTGCAATTCAGGGGGATTGCGGGAACAGCCGGTAAACCGTTAGGGTCGAAGCCATGCAGCCGTTTGAAGTCATTGTTTTTTGCCCTCATTGTGGAGAACGCCGTGCGACGGCCCCCAGCATACCGTTTCATTGTGTGCAGTGTGGCCTGAAGTTATATTTTAACACGACTGTTTCGGTCTCCGCTTTCATTTTCGGGGCAGACGGCAAGTTGCTGCTTATCCGCAGAGCCAAAGATCCGGCCAAAGGGCGGCTGGCAACTGTGGGCGGTTTTGTGGACATCGGAGAAACAGCGGAAGGGGCTTTGGTCAGAGAGCTGAAAGAGGAGATCGGAGCTGAAGTAGAAAAGGTCAAGTATCTCACATCCGCTCCTAATGACTATCACTACGCGGGGGTAACCTATCCGGTGTTGGACCTTTTTTATGTCTGTAACCTAAAGGTCGGCCACTGCGTCAATACGAGCGATGAAGCCTGTGCGCTCGTGTGGTGCACTTTGGGTGAAGTAGATGCAGAAGATCTGGCGTTCGAGTCGATGCGCGTAGCTTTCCGGGCGTTGGATAAATTTGTACAAACAGCGAGATAAATCATTTCCCGCTTGCCGCCGCTGCTTTCTTCACGTTCCTTTACCAGCTCCATTTCGTGGTCGGGTATTTTTTTCGAATAACCTGCAGGCTGCGAAAGTCGTAAACGTTGTATATGTCGTATTGTCGTGCGTTGTTTGCTGTTTTGACAGCGGTCGTAATTTCAGGTTGTAGCGAACCGGAAACCCCTCCATCCGTACCTCCTCCTGCCACCCCAAAATCAGCATCAGTTGCTGATGCGACGGCAACCGCTGTTGCACCTGCGGCAACATTCTCGACGCCTGAGGCTCCTGTTATGCCGCCGCCGGGAGCCAGTGCGGTGGCCAGTGTAAAGCGTGATCCAGTGGCGCCCATCGTGCCCGGCAGTGCTGAAGATCCGAATGTGATGCCAGCTGGCTTCATCCCTAAACCACCGGCCCTGCAGTATGTCGTGAACGGCCAGCCTAATCTGGAAGCTTTGTCCCAAGCGTTGCAGGTCTATTGCATGTGGAAGAAGGCAGTTCCGGCAGAAATGCAGGAGTTGGTGACGAGCAAGTTCATGGCAGAATTACCCCCGCTGCCTGCAGGGAAAAAATACAGCATCAATTCTGGGAATTTGACCGTCAGTATCAGTAATTAAAGTCCGTTTTCTTTTGAAGTCTCCTCTTTATGAAATCCTCCTATCGTAGTCAGCGTGGCGCTTTCACTTTGATCGAATTATTGGTCGTGATCGCTATCATCGCCATTTTGGCCGGCATGCTTTTGCCCGCCTTGGCCAAAGCAAAATCCAAAGCTGTTTCGACCCGTTGCTTGAGCAACTTGAAGCAGATCGGGACAGGATCCATGATGTACATGGATGATAATAGCGACAAAGTACCGTATGCTGGCATTCGCATGCCAAGCTGGAATCCGGACATCTCGTTCGATGACTTGTTCAACTCTTACATCGGCGGATCTTGGTCCGCGAGTGATGTCAAAGGGACCCGTGGCGGCACCAGGACCAATGCCATCCAAGTTCTGATCTGCCCGGCAGATAAGATTGAAATTGTGAGTTACGCGGCCTCAGGCCAGCGCCGCACTTACGCCATGCCGCGGCATAACATGGGCAGTTTCCAGATTGGAGGACGCAACCCCGGCACTACCGATTGGCCACCGAGTCCGGCCAATGTCACCGGCCTTGGTTTGCAATGGAATAATCTGAGCTCCACTGCGCCCCGTTGGGATACGCGTGACCCGATTGCGTCCACGCCAGATTCACGTTATCAAATGGCAGTTCGTGGCAAGGTCCTGCGCAGTCCGATCGATACGATGTATCTGACGGAACGGCCTGGCTCAGCGAACATCGCCGGCTGCAACGACACTTATACGATTGACTCCGCCAGCCAGCACTTCGATCAAGTCGGTACGGCCATGGTCACGCAGAGCTACCATAACAGCATGTATAACTATGCGTTTATGGATGGGCATGTGGAAACGCTTGATCCGCGTGCGACTTTGGGCACGACCAATCTTAACACTGCGCTGCAGACGGGCATGTGGACAATCGCTCCTAACGACTAAGCAGACGCACGGTTTTACGGAGGGCGCAGAGTGATCTGCGCCCTCTTTCTTTTTGGGTATCAAGGGATTAGCTATTGGGCGAATTCCTTCATAGGGGGTTGCCCAACGGGAAGTCGTTGTGTATCTTACGGGGCCTTTTGAAGTGGAAAAAGATGAGCACACAGGATCAAAACAGTAAAGAACCGGCAGTAAATGAAGAGGTCGAGCAGAATTCACCTCTTACTCCGGCGCAGTTGAAAGAATTGCAGGATAAAGCCGCCAAAGCCGATGAGCTGCGGGATCAGCTTTTGCGCACCATCGCGGACATGGATAACTTGCGCAAGCGCTCGGCACGCGAGAAACAGGACGCAATCCGTTTCGCAAACGAGTCGTTGCTGGAAAAGCTGGTGCCGGTGCTGGACAATTTTGAGATGGCCATGCTGGCAACGGCGACGGCTGAAGGCGGTTCAGTTGATTCCCTGAAGATGGGGGTAAACATGATTCTCAGCCAGTTGAAGAATGTGGTAGCCGACTCAGGATTGGAGGCAATTGAGGCGCAAGGAGCGGCCTTTGATCCGAATTTGCACGAAGCTGTTTCGCACAGGAAAGTGCCACGGTGCCGGAAGGCCACGTGCTGCAACAATTGCGCAAGGGCTACAAACTCAAGGATCGTCTGTTGCGTCCAGCGACGGTAGTGGTCGCCAAGAAACCGGCAAGCTAGTCATATGGCCAAGCGAGACTATTACGAAATTTTAGGGGTTGAACGTGGAGCCAGCGCCGATGACATCAAGAAGGCGTACCGCAAAATGGCCGTAAAGTATCATCCGGATAAAAATCCAGGCGATAAAGAGGCGGAAGAAAAGTTCAAGGAACTGGGGGAAGCCTACGAAGCGCTGAGCGACCCGCAAAAGCGGGCGGCATACGATCAGTATGGTCATGCCGCTTTCGACCCGCGAGCACGTGCCAATGCCGGGGGCGGAGCCCGTGGTGGTGGCGGTTTCCATGATCCGTTCGATATTTTCCGCGAAGCCTTTGGGGGTGGTGGGGGCGGAAGCATATTTGAGGAAATCTTCGGTGGTGGCGGACGCAGCGATCCCACTGGTCCCCGGCGGGGTTCAGATCTCCGCTACGATTTGGAGATCACTTTTGAAGAAGCCGTGCTGGGGACGGAGAAAGAGATCTCGGTCAGCAAACTGGAAAGCTGCGAAGGTTGCAGTGGTACAGGGGCTGAAGAAGGCTCCAAGATGCGGCAGTGCACGACGTGTGGCGGCCGCGGACAGGTGGTCACTTCACGCGGTATCTTCAGCGTGGCCCAGACTTGTCCAAGATGTGACGGTGCTGGTCGTATGACGGACAAGCCTTGCCGCAAATGCGAAGGGGCAGGGCGACGGGAGAAGGCGTCCAAGATCAAATTACGCGTGCCAGCAGGTGTCGATACCGGCGTTCGTTTACGCCGGGCTGGTGAAGGCGAAGGCGGCTTGCGTGGCGGGCCATCTGGTGATCTGCATGTAGTGCTGCATGTGCGGCCGCACGATGTTTTCCAACGGGATGGTGATGATCTGATCTGTGAAGTGCCGATCAGCTTTGTCCAAGCAGCCTTGGGTGCGGAGCTGGAAGTGCCTACCATGACGGGCAGGGCAAGCATCCGTGTGCCGCATGGCACGCAGAGCAACACCATGTTCCGGCTGAAGGGACGAGGTGTCAAAAACCTCCAGGGATATGGCACGGGTGACTTGCTCGTGCGGGTATTCGTGGAAGTGCCGACGCATCTTAATTCAGCGCAGAAAGGCAAGCTGGAAGAGTTCGCCCAGCTCTGTGATGAAAACGTCAACCCCAAGAGCAAGAGTTTCTTCGAGCGGGCCAAGGGTTTCTTTCGCTAAACTTTGATTCTGCATGCATCGATTCTACGTTCCGCCCGCTGAGTTGCGTTCGCCGCGCTTTGTGTTGCCGGAGATGGAGTCCAAACACGCGGTGCAAGTTTTGCGGCTGCAAGCCGGTGAGCGGCTGCAAGTCATTGATGGGGTTGGGAATAGATACGATTGCCAGATCGTAAACGCGGACCGTCGTGCGGTTACGGTGGAGGTTCAATCGCAATCATTCGCCGCTTTTCCCGCTGTTCCAGTCGAAGTGTTCGCACCCCTAGCCAAGGGCAAAGCCATGGATTTTATCATCCAAAAGGCGACCGAGCTCGGGGCCATGAAAATCACCGCTGTCAGCACCGAACGCTGCGTGGCACAAGTAGATGCCAAGGATGCGGAGGATAAAGTGGATAAATGGCGGCAGATTGCCATCGAAGCGAGCAAACAATCAGGTCGCGAATGGCTGCCGGAAATACCGCTGCCCGTCTCGTTGAAGAACAGTATCAACCACCGCGAAAACGGTTCACTTGATTTGATTGCAGCATTGTTGCCCGGCGCACGCCCCATCAGGCAACAGTTTAACGCTTATGCGATGAAGCACGGCAAGCAGCCTCAGCGCGTCGGAATCTGGGTTGGGCCGGAAGGGGATTTTTCCCCGACAGAATACGAGTTCCTGCTTAATGCTGGATTATTCCCCATCAATCTCGGTTCGCATGTTCTCCGCTGTGAAACCGCGATAATCGCCCTACTGGCTGGCTGCCAGCAGGAGATTCTATGGCTCCAAAGCAACAGCTCACAAAGCCCCTTGTAAGGCCTGAGCGAAACCTGGCGTTTTCCGGATAATCACAAATTGATCATCCTTTTGTGCCATCGTTTGCAGATTGCTGGCTTTGGCATCCTTTAGCAGCCGGGCATTGCTGAGCTGTATGGCCTTGCTGAGGGCTTTCAATGCTTCTTGCTGTTTGTTCCCAAGTACGGCGCGTATCGCCGCCAGATCATACCACGCTTCAGGACTGTCTGGTAATGTTGCCGTGAGCCGGGTCAACGATTCTTCCAGTTTACCAACTTGCCCTAATTGTGAATACATGTGGGCCAGAGTCGTAAGGGCACCGGCATCAAGATTGGTTTGCACAGAAATCCGATTCAACATCGCCACAGCTTCATTAGTCCTTTGCAATTGCAGGTAAGCTTGCGCTACGGATGCGACTGTCGTGAAGTCATTCGGTTTTCGGGCGGCAGTTGCCTCCAGCAATTGGAACATGCGAGCAGGTTGGCCTGCTCCTGCGTAAGCAGAGATCAGGTTGAACGTTGCCTGCAAATCATCCGGGTTGGCAGCCACATGTTGCTCCAGTTGCGTGATTGATGCACTGGGCACCATCGGTTTCGGACCTGCGGCGGGCAGGGGAACCTGCGTGGTCGAAGGTTGTCCCGGTCGGCTGCCCATTTGATTGGCGATGGGCTGGAGCTGATCCCGCAATTGTTGAAACGCTGTGTTGTCTGGGTCAAAGCGCAAGCCTGTTTCCACCAGCGTATAAGCATCTTCGAACCGGGACAAACTTGTCAGCAAGCTTGTGTAGCGGAAGACCGCTTCAGGGCTGTATGGGCAGAATGCGAACGATTGCTTGTAAGCGAAATCCGCTTCCCTGACCACCCGTTCCTGTTCAATCTGCAACCGTCGGATCTCACCCTGCAGATTGCGTTGTTCTTCAGCGGATTTCGTCTGGATCGCACGGATCTGCTCGGCGCAGTGGTTGATACGCCAAACATAAAGACCGGCGATCGCACTACGTAATTTGGAGAACGCCTTTTGTCCGTTCTCATCACGCACGAATTTACGGTCACCTGTGAAACCATCGAAGTTACGCCGGATGTAGGTACGCTCAGCCCATTCGCTGATCTCTTTGACCGATGTATCGTAGGTAACCCAATTACCCGTCAACCGTTCCGAGTATTTGGTCCAGAAGTCATGATCTTTCTTGGTGATCTCTTCGGTGAACTCTTTCACCGGATTCCGGTTGATCTTCATGATGATCCCGAACGGGGTCTGATAGGGATACATCCATTGCAACGGATAGCTTTCCTCCACGTAGAACTCGTTTGTTGGGTTTTTATCAAAGATGATCTTCGTCAGCAGGCCGTTGATAGCCATCACCGAGACTTGCCCGCTGACGGAAACGCGATTGCCCTCTTGCCGCACATCCTCGCCGGGTTGCAATTGCCCCTTCTGCATGCGCGCGATTGCATCGGTCATGTATTCGTCGAAAGATTTTTTCGAGTCATCGATCGAAGGGGTGTAAATCTCGTTCTTGGGATAAACACCTTCCGCCCGGCGACGCGCCTCAATCTTTGCCCCCAACGAAGTGAACATGGAATCAAGCGGCACCGCCAGAGTCTTCAGCGGTCCGGGAACAGGTCACGGAAGAAGGGCGGATCGATCTGTGCGCTACGGAAGTAATGTCCGCGGATGTAGCTCAGATACGTCCCGTCCGCCAAGGCGTTCTGGGTGATGAGATACACATCGCGCCGGTCAAATTCTGGGTCACGCGGCTTCTTGCTCGCCGGGGTGAAACTTTCGCAGAAGATCATGTATGTCGGGTTGAAACGGCCCGGATCTGTGCCGCCGAACAGCACCGCATCTTTCGCCATCTTGGGGTATATATCAAAGGGCGGCGTGAACATGTCATGACCAAACCAATAGCCGAACAAATGACCGCGCTGCTCGTTGTCATCCCAGTGGGAGAGCATCGGTTTCGCTGGCAGGAAAGTGAACAGCGCCAGCATGCCGACGAGCGGGAATTGCTTCGGTGCCACTGCCAATAGCAGCAGGAAGACGGCCGCCAGTCCCACGGTAAAGACCGCCGTGAAGCGTACCAATGGATCAAAACTCGGTTCCACACCAAAGCGGTAGAACGGCGCGGCATCCGCCACATTCGTGTTGGGCTCAAACACCACCAGCATCACCCACACGGCCAGGAACGCGGCCACACCGCCCGCCATCAACGCCCAGCGACGATGCTCCTCGTAATTCAAGATCAACCAGGCACTGCCCAGAACCAGCCCATAGCCGATGCTCATGGCCACCATCACGTGCGATGAGGTAAAGAACACCTTGTTCAGATTCATGCTCTGCTTGTCCGGTTGCGGATTCAGCAGGATCAACAGGATGATCGCCAGGCACAAGTAAATGGCCCCCAGCCCCAGGATCCACGCGCGTTCACGATGCTGCATTTGCACAAGGAAAATCAGCGGAATCATACCGATGGCGATATACACCACGTTAAACTCCTCGATCACCCCCAGCGCATAACGCCAGATCTGCTTGGCGAAACGGCCCGGCTCCTTGATGAAATTCGCCGGATTCGCCTTTTCATACTGACCGCGGGTCAAGGCATGCTTGAAGCCCTCCATCGTGCGCGGGTAGCCCCAGTTCATCGGCGGATTGGTCATCGAGGCCAGTGGCATGTAGAAGTAGAAGAGCGCTCCTAAGATCCAGCAACCACCACTGATCAGCACCGTCTTCCATTCCGTCAGGATTTCTTCCGTTTCAAAATACAACCACGCAAACCCGGCCATAGAGGCGATACCAACCATGTTGAAGATGATGAACATCACGTTCATGTCATTGCCATTGGCGTCGAAGGTCGGCACCATGCCCTTCGCCTTGGCCATGAGCACGACGATGAAGATCACACTGTTAGCCAGCAACATGTCGCGTCCCAGCTTCCGCTGTGCGGCTACGATCGCCACCTGGATGCCCATGGCGGCCACGATCAAGGTTTGATGGTTTGTGAAGCACACGCCAAACCAGAACAACGCCCAATAGAGATACTTCCGCTGATGCGGCGCATAGATCCAGCGGAGCAGCAGGCACAAGACCGCCATCAAAGAGAGCACGCTCAGGGTGTACACTTCCACGATCACCGCCTGGCTCCACATGAACCCGTTGAAGCCCATCAACATGCCCGAGACGAACCCCGCCACCACGCACAAGCTGTTCTCCGCCTTCTTCTCCAGATTCTTCAGCGAAGCAATGCCTTCCACCATCATGCTGCTGCCACGGGATACCAGCAACCCGATCAACCCGCACGAGACGGCCCCGGCCACGGCCGAGGACAGGGCCACGCGCCAGGCGATGTTCGAGATCGGCACGATCACGGTGAAGAGCCACGTGTAGAGCGTCCAGAAGGGATAACCCGGCGGATGCGGCACCCCTGCATAGAAGGAACCCGTCGCCAGCTCGCCTGAATCCTCCAGCGTCACATCCGGTGCCAGCGTCCACAGATAGCCCAGCAGCACGATCAACGTGGTGATGCCGAAGCAGATCCAGTCGATCCGGCGGAAGAGCGGGGGCGGGGCAGGCAGATCCACCTTGGCTGGTGGCACGGTTTTCCCGGCCTTCTTGTCTTGCTCGGTGGCCTTGGCAGGAGCAGTCCCACCGTTTTTCGGCTCACCAGCAGCGGTCTTTGCACGACTCATTCGTTAACGTTCCAGATTGTTAGTGAAAAATGAACCATTACTTGAGAGGGAACGCACTGGGTTTGTCGATGCAAAAGTGACCAAAGCCAGCCGGTTCCACTCCAGCGTCGGCGGCCGCACCTGCACCAATAACGCCGCGCTTGCCGCATTTGTGGACGCCAATCTGGCCGTATCGAACTGGTAATGCTCCGTGGCGGCGGGCAGGGAAGACTGCTCCAAGGCCGCCAAAGACAGCACAAAGCTCGCTGTGATCGGCATCAAGGCCCGCAAAAAGCCCATTGGCACCCAAGGCCCATTCCGCTTCTCTTCCTGCTGGAACAGCCGTTCCTTAATCGCTGGATTCACGCGCCGCGGCCTCCAGGCCGATAAACGCTTCGCTAAGGTTATCTTCATAGTTCACTCCATGGTCGCTCATTGTGCGACGCAGTTTTTCCATCCCATACCGGTAACGCCCCGCCGCCGTGTTCGGGGATACCTCCATCACTTGGCCGATCTCCTCAAACGTCATCCGCTGCCATACCTTCAGCACGATCACCTCGCGTTGCTCCACTGGTAGGCCGGCCAGACACCGCATGGCTGCCGCTTCTGCCGGGTTTTCCATCGATCCCGGCTCGAACCACTGCGCTGCCTCCATCTCCGCTCTCAGCCGGCGCCACCAGTTCCGGCGGTAATTCAACGCCCGGTTCCGGTACGCCCGCAGCGTGTAATGCTCCGGCTTCTCTGGCGTTGCCTTTAACTTCAGCAACGCCCCGAAGGTATCCTGCAAGACATCCTCCGCCTCGCCATGCGCCAGACCGAGGGACCGCCCGTAAAGCACCAGATTCCCGGCTAACCGGTCATACAGCACCTCACACCAACGGTCATTATGGCTCGTCTCGGGCTTCACGCTTCACCAGATAGACACCACGTCCGTGAAATCTGTATGAAAAAAGTTGAAGAATCGTTTCCGATCCCATGGAAGCGCGCTAACTGTCCCTGTTTGTCACCCATAAACCTCACTCCTTTTCGGTCAATTGATTTCGACCTTGTTTCTATATACCGCGGCTCGCTTTAAAACGCAAATTTAAATTAATCCAATTAACTAACCACCTGCATCTTAAGAACTTTCCTTCGCTAATATTTTAAATGACCGTATGAGCCGAGCAGCGCGATATGAAACCGTTCATCGCCATCCTGATTGGGTTAGCGCTGTTAACCATCGCCCTGTTGATGGGACGGACTTCGTTGAACCATTGGGTAGGAGGTGAGGGTAGTGAAAACTTCCGTCGTGGCGTCCGTAAATTCAATCAGTTCTGGTATGCCGCTCTCGGACTGATTTTCCTCGGTAGCGGCCTTTGGCTCCTGTTTAAACGCTAACCTGCCGCTTGAGATTTGTCCTTCCGCGCCGCAGCGGCGCGGCTTACCCCTTCGCCACTTTCAGCAAAAACTCCTCCATCCGGTTCACCACGGCTTCCAGCGGGTAATACTGTTTCACCTCGTTCTGCCCGGCCGTTGCTAGTTGCAACCGCATCGCCGGTTCTTTTTGCAGGTATTGGATGCGTTGGGCCAGGTCCAGCACATTGCCCGCTGAGTAGAGCAGGCAATTCACGCCGTGCTGCAGAACCTCACCGCCACCGCCGTAACCCGTCGAGAGCACCATCATGCCAGCGGCCATCGCTTCGAGCGGCGTGGTGGAGTAGGGTTCCTGCCATTCCGGGCAATGGATCAAAAAGTCATGGGTGCGATACAGGCGTGGCAATTCATTCGCCATATCCACCGAGGCATCAAAGGTGACCGGCAACTTGTTGCGTGAGGCGAACGATTTTAACTGCGCCACGTATTCGGAATCACCGCTGCCGCACACCGTCAACGTCACGTTTGGGTCCGCCGTGAACACTTCCTTGAATGCTTCCACGACCGTCTTGACCCCGCTCTCCTTGTGAAACCGGCTGACCACCATGAATTTCGTCGCTGGAATATTGGGCGGGCGCACGTCCGCCAGAAAACGCTCCACCCGGATGCCCGGATGGATGATCAGCGGCGACGTGATCTGATAGCCTGTCTGGATGGCTGCATCATGCAGCACCCGGCTCATGAAGGATACGTGCTGGAAACGGAAAGTCTGGATGCTGCCCGGCTGCGCGTCCGTGCGTTGCTCTTCGGATTCGTAGATGTGGGAGAGCCGCTTGGTTGTGATGCTGTCGCGCGTCGGTGCCACTTCATCGATCTTGTCCCGCTGCCCGCTCAACTCCATCGCCGATCGGATGGCCGATTGTGTCATCGAGAGTTTCGGCCGGTTCCACCAGTCCAGCCACGGGTCCGTGTGCAGCTCGTTCGTGATCCAGTAATCACCCACATCATACGCCAGCGGCAGGTTGATATGGTGCAGGGTGAAGATGAGCGATTTCGAGAGCCCGTGCAGGCTCCACACATAGATAACGTCGGGTTTGAAATCGCTGATCGTCTCGCGCAAGACCTCGTGGTTATGCGTCTCCAGCGTTTTCATGTCGTTGAACTGGTTCACCACGGGATGTCCGTAAACACCGTTCAACTTGAGCCGCCGCACCGTCTCTTTGTCGCGCTGCTCTGTCTTGAGCCCGTGATTGGACGTCAACACCTGCACGGCGTGGCCGCGCTTGCGCAATTCCGTGACCACCTGGTCACAGCGAAAATCATACGTCCCCGCATGGTGCGGCGGATAGATATTTACCAAGACGAGAATCTTCACAATTGATAACCCTTTGAGCCTAATCAGCTTTCGGCGCTTTTACCAGTCTGATTGCGTCACCCGCCTGGACGACGCCGGAAACGACGACCTGTGCCAGCGCACCTTGCCGACCATCCTCCATCAATCGCCGCAAACCTTGGGCTATGGCGTCCATCTTATGGCAGGGCGTGCGGCTTTCATACAGAAAAACCACCGCCGATTCGCCGATCAGGAGATGTTTGCCGATCAATTCCCGGAACCATACGCCCGTCGTCTCGATATTCGATCGCACCACCCCCGGCGCAATCTCTTCCAAACCCAGCACCTCCGCATGTTCCGCGATTATCTCCCGCTCGATTAACGTCACTTGCCTGCGTGTCGGCCGGCTGAAGTAACGCTTGTTCCCGGCGATGCCTTTGCCCGCTACCAATTCGAACGTGAAAGCTTCCTCCATTGGCCCGCCTGAGCTGCCACTATGCAGATGCAGCGAAGCCACATGGCCTAGAATCTTTGCCTCATCCGTTGTGGGTGCACTTAACATATTTTGCCGCTTGGCTCTTTAGCTGCATCTCAGACGGCAGGAGCGTAACTTCAGTTCAGTTCTTTGTCATTTTCTTCGATGCTTGCCCTCAACAGGCTCATTCCTATAATCCGCCCATGCTGGATATTAAATTGCTTCGCGAGAAACCTGACTGGGTGCGCGAACGCCTGGCCACGCGTGGCGCCGGGGATGAGAATAAGATCACGGAACTGCTCCAACTGGATGAGCAACGTCGCAAATTGGTAAGCGAGACCGAGACGCTCAAGTCTCTGCGCAATCGCGTCTCCAAGGAGATCGGTGCGCTGATGGGCCAGAAGAAGCTCGCTGAGGCTGAGGCCAAGAAAACGGAAACTCGCGACCTCGGTGACAAGATTTCCGAACTCGATAAACAGATCATCGAAGTCGAACAGAAACGCGACAATCTGCTCCTGACCGTCCCGAATATCCCGCACGAATCCGTCTCCTTCGGCAAGACCGCGGAGGATAACCCGGAGATGCGCGTGCACGGCCAGAAAACGGAATTCGCTTTCAAACCCAAGACGCACATCGAGCTGGCTGAGGCGAACAAGCTCATCGATTTCAGCCGGGGCGCGAAGCTTTCCGGCAGCGGTTTCTTGCTCTACACGAATTGGGGCGCGCGCCTCGAACGTGCCTTGATCAATTTCCTGCTCGATCTGCACATCAACGAGCACGGTTACACGGAAGTCGCACCGCCGTATATCATCAACAAGGAATGCATGGTCGGCGTCGGTCAGTTCCCGAAGTTCGTGGATCAGGCTTATGCCGTGACCAAGGGCACTGACACCGAATCACCCGCGCAGTATTTGCTGCCGACCGCTGAGGCGCCCGTCGCCAATATCCATCGCGAGGAAATCCTGCGCGCTGATCAGTTGCCCGTTTACTACTGCGCTTACAGCCCGTGCTTCCGCGCTGAAGCCGGCGCCGCTGGTGTCGGCACCCGCGGCATGATCCGCGTGCATCAGTTCGACAAAGTGGAGCTCATCAAGATCGTCCGCCCGGAAGACGGTTACGCCGAGCACGAGAAGATGGTCGCGAATGCGGAGAAGGTTCTGCAACTCCTCGGCCTGCATTACCGCGTCATCATGCTTTGCACCGGCGACATGGGCTTCGCCAGCGCGAAGACTTATGACATCGAAGTCTGGGCGCCGGGGCAGGGGCAATACCTCGAAGTTTCCAGTTGCTCGAATTGCGAGGACTACCAGTCCCGCCGCATGGGGCTGCGCTACAAGGATGAAAAGGGCAACAACGTGTTCCCGCATCTCCTCAATGGCAGCGGCACTGCGCTCGCCCGCCTGTTCGTCTCGCTGATCGAAACGCACCAGCAGGCCGATGGTTCCATCAGCATCCCGGCCCCGCTTCAGCCGTACTTGAAGACGGATAAAATCTCTGCATGAAAATCCTGCTCGCGAGCAGCGAAGTCCATCCGTATTCCAAAACCGGAGGACTCGCCGACATGGTTGCCGCCCTGGCCAAAACATTGGCCCGCAATGGTCACCAAGTCGGCCTCGTAACGCCGCTGTATCGGGGCATCGCGGAGAAGCATAAAGGGCTGAAACCCTTTGATTGGCAGCTCGCATTGCCGCTGGGCGACAAGGTCGTCCACGGCAGCATCCAGGTCCTGCAACCAGAACCGAACCTCACGATTTATTTCGTCGATCAGCCGGAATTCTATCAACGCGGCTCGCTCTATCAGGAGAACGGTCACGACTACGCGGACAACGACGCGCGCTTCATTTTCTTCAGCAAAGCTGTCGTCAATCTCGCGCTGTATCTGCCGTGGCAACCGGAGCTCGTGCACGTGCACGATTGGCAGGTCGGCCTCGTGCCGTTGCTCTTGCAGACGGAAGCGGCTAGGGCAGGGAAGGGGAAGCCCCCTGCTACCTGCCTCACCATTCACAACCTCGCTTACCAAGGCGTGTTCCCGGCCGCCTCATTCTGGCTCACCAACGCACCTTTCGCTTACTTCACGGAGAACGGTGCGGAATTCTGGGGCTCGTTGAATTGCCTGAAAGCCGCTATCGCGTTCTCGGATTACATTACCACCGTGAGCCCGCGCTATGCCCGTGAGATCACCACCGAAGAATTCGGCTGTGGCCTCGATGGTTTGTTGCGTTCACGTCAAGACAAGCTGGTCGGCATCTTGAACGGTGTGGATTACGACGAGTGGAACACGGTCAAGAACCCCTGCCTTGTCGCACCGTTTTCTGCCGAAGATCCGGACGGTAAAGCGCTCAGCAAAAAAGCGCTCCAAGAACAGCTCGGCTTACCGGTGCGGTCGGATGTTCCATTGTTCGGCACCGTATCCCGCCTGGCTGATCAAAAAGGCATGGATATCCAGTTGGGCGCTCTTGAGGAGATGCTCGCGGCGGACATGCAGTTCGTCCTCCTTGGCAATGGCAACGCCGCCTTGGAAAATGCCTTCCGCGAGCTTCAGCGCCGGCATCCAACGAAGGTCCACGCCAAGATCGGCTACGACCACATATTGGCTCACCGAATTGAAGCAGCCTGTGATTTCTTCCTGATGCCGTCCAAGTTCGAGCCGTGCGGCCTGAACCAGATGTATAGCCTCCGGTATGGGACCGTGCCGGTCGTCCGGGCTGTAGGCGGTTTGGATGACTCCGTGACTGATGCCACGGAATCCCAGGAAGAGGTGAACGGTGTGAAGTTCCACGAGTATTCCATCCGTGCCTTGGCCAAAGCCATCCGCAAGGCGCTCGTGCTGTATCAGAATCCCGAAGCGCTTGCGTATTACCGCCAGAACGGCATGAACGCGAATTTCTCTTGGGACCGTACCGCCGCCGAATACGCCGAAGTTTACCGCTTGGCCCAACAAGCCTGATCCAAGCCCGAATCCCTTAATTCACAGCCAATTAAGCAACAGGGAAGCTTGGCCGTTTTCGCCCGCAATCGTATTAAATATAACAAACATTGTGCGAATATTAATACGATAGAAGAGAGACACCCGAGGCTTTGAAATCGGTTGATTACTTGGTCTTCCACCCGAACCGGCTCGTGAACGGCCAATAGACGAAATACGACCGGCCGATGATATTTTGTTCAGGTAAGTCGCCCCAGTCACGTGAGTCGTAACTGTTCAGCGTGTTATCTCCCATGGCCATGTAGTGATTCGGCCGCACGGTGAAGGTCTGCTTCTCATCGGGAAACAACGAGGCCAGATTCCGCCCGAACTTGACCGCCAGGTCCCGGTTCGCATGGCCGAAATATTGGTTGTTGTCCAATTCCTGTTTGTAGCCCGCAAAGCTATAAACGTTTTCAAACCCCGAATCCGCCGCCGTGATCTTCCGGCCATCGATGACCAGGTGCTGATCGTTCCCGATGCTGATGACTTCGTTCGGCATGCCGACCATGCGTTTGATGTAGAAAAGATCCTGTTGCAAGGCCGTGATGCCTTTGGTGGCGAACACGATGATGTCTCCTCGCTGCGGTTTGCGGAAATTGAATGTCACCCGGTCCACGAACAGATGGTCGCCACTCTTGACCTTGACCCGGAACAACGGATCGCCTTTTTTGTATGCCTTGCCGTATTGCAGGCCGAGCATGTTGGGCAGATTGTCCGGCGGCAAAATGAAGCTCTGCGTCTGGACGTGACTGCCCAGCGTCACCGCCAGCGTTTTCCGGCCCGGTCCCGAGCGTTTCAATTCCAAGTCGGAAATCTCGCCATCCACCTCGGCGACCATTTCGTAGTAGGTCGCACCATCGAGACGATAATCGCGGATCTGGCCGAAGAATCCGGGCGTCTCCTGAGGCACGCTGCCCAGCAGATTCTCATGCGTGATGCCGTACAGCGTCGGCTGCATGGAGCCCGTCGGGATCTTGAACGGTTGCAGAAAGAACGTGCGGATGGCCACAGCGACCGCGATGGCGACCAGGAACACTTCCACGTTTTCCCGCATCGAGGCATCCGGATACGGCCGCAGATTCTTGCTGGCTACGGCGTCCAGATTTTCCATCGCTTTCTGCAGGACCTCGTTGGTGGCGGCAGAATCAATGGCTGTGCGCAGTTCCTGCGCTGCTTCGTTGATGCGCTGGATCTCCTCGTCCTTGAGCAGATCGATCTGCGCCCGCACGAGCTTGCGGACATGCTTGTGCATATCCACCGCGTGACGGACGTATTTGGAGCTAAGCCAGCGTAGCAGCAACATTCCCCTGCCCTTTTCTTAGGATTTGAGCACCTCGATGAAAGCCTCTTGCGGGATATCCACGTTGCCGATGGATTTCATGCGCTTCTTGCCTTCCTTCTGCTTCTCGAGCAGCTTGCGCTTACGGGAGATATCACCGCCGTAGCACTTCGCCGTCACATCTTTCCGGAACGCGCTGATGGTCTCGGACGCCACGATCTTCGCCCCGATGGCCGCCTGGATCTTGATCACGAACTGGGCGCGCGGGATCACTTCCTTCAACTTCTCGGCGAGCGAACGGCCGCGGCCTTCGGCCTTCGAGCGATGCACGATGCATGAGAATGCGTCCATGGGCTCGGAATTCACGAGCATGTCCAGCTTCACCATGTCACTTTCCATGTATTCATCCGGCTCGTAATCCATCGAACCGAAACCGCGGGTGATGCTCTTGATGCGGTCATGGAAGTCGATCAGGATCTCGTTCAACGGCAGCAGGCTTGTCAGCATGACGCGCTTTGAATCCAACGTTTCCGTGTGATCCAGCTTGCCACGTTTTTCTGAGATCAGCGCCATCATGTCGCCGATGTTTTCATTCGGGCAGATGACGAAGGCCTTCACCATCGGCTCTTCGATCTTCAAGATGTAAGTCGCCTCGGGCATGAACGCCGGATTGTCGATCTCTTTGACATCGCCATTCGTGAACGTCACGCGATAGACCACGCTCGGATACGTCGCTATGATGTCCATGTCGTATTCACGACGCAGACGTTCCTGCACGATCTCTAGGTGGAGCAACCCAAGGAAGCCGCAACGAAAACCGAAGCCCAAGGCCACGGACGTTTCCGAGGAATACACAAACGCGGAATCGTTCAGCTTCAATTTGCCCATCGAAGACTTCAACTGCTCATAATCCGCCGTGTTGATGGGGTAAATCCCGCTGAACACCATCGGATGAATCTCTTTGAAACCAGGCAGGACGCCGGATGGATTGCGCGCATCAGTGATGGTATCGCCCATCTTCACATCCGCCGCGCTCTTGATATTGGCGGTCATGTAGCCGGTCTCGCCCGCCTCCAGCTTGTCGCGGGTATACGGCTTTGGATTAAAGCTGCCGACTTCCTTCACTTCAAAGTTTTGCCCCGAGTGCAGCAACTTCACCATCATGCCTGGACGCAACTCGCCGTTGAACACGCGCACATGGGTCACCACACCTTTGTAGGTGTCGTAATAAGAATCGAACGCCAGCGCCTGCAGGCTCTTTTCACCCGTCGGTTTCGGCGGCGGCACGCGCTCGACGATGGCTTCCAAAATATCCTCGATGCCGATGCCTTGCTTGGCACTGCAGCGGATGGCCCACTCGCTCGGCACCGCGAGCACGTCTTCGAGTTGCTGCAATGCTTGCGGCACATTGGCATGGCCGAGGTCGATCTTGTTGATGACCGGGATGATCGTCAGGTTCTGCTTCGCTGCGAGATGGTAGTTCGCCACGGTCTGCGCTTCTACGCCTTGCGCGGCATCAATGACTAGCAAGGCACCTTCACACGCGCTCAGACTGCGGGACACTTCGTAGGCGAAATCCACGTGGCCTGGAGTGTCGATCAAGTTCAGTTCGTACGTCTCACCATTCTTGGCCTTGTAAAGCATCGTCACCGGATGCGCTTTGATGGTGATACCGCGTTCTTTTTCCAAATCCATCGCGTCAAGCATCTGCTCCGACATGTCGCGCGTGGCGATGGTGCCGGTCATGTGCAGCAAGCGATCCGACAAGGTGGTCTTGCCGTGATCGATGTGGGCGATGATGCTAAAATTCCGTATATGCGCTGAATCCATGCTCTTACAACTATGATTCGACTTCAGGCAGCGGCCGCAACCATGCGTTCGCCACCTGTAAATAACAGTCGCGAGAAGATACTCGGGTCTGGCGGCTTGGGAAGGGAAAACTTAGGGCTGGGCGGCGGTCTGGGCGGGGGACGCATTTAAGCGTTCTGTCCATTTTTCGAGGTATCGCTGCACTTCGTCGTGCTGCCGAAAGCGGTAAGGCGGACGGATATGCTTCACCAGATCCAAAGCTGTGTTGCCGTTCTTGGTTTTTAGACTCAGATCGGCACCTCGTTTTTCGAGGACTTCCACTACTTTGACGTGCCCATTCTGGGAAGCCGCGTGCAAAGGAGTCAGCCCGGATTTGTTTGTGCTATTTACCCCCAGATCAAGATCTAGAAAGGTGGTTGTGACATCCGGGTTGCCACTCCCCGCAGCCAGCAGTAGATAGTTATTCCCGCCGGTATCTTGATATTGATAATCCGCACCCGACTTGATGATGGATTTCACGACCAAATCCTCCGAGCCGATAATCGCCATGTGTAATGGCCTTCGTTTAAAGGCATCGAACGCATCCACTTCCGCCCCTTTTTCCAGTAAAAAAGTGACTATGGCTGTATGTTTACGCTGGGCCGCGAGATGAATGGGGATAATGCCTTGGCTGTCCCGTCCGTTCACTTCCGCACCAGCTTCTACCAGCATCCGGGTGATCGCCTCCGAGCCGCTAACCATCGCCCGATGTAAAGGTGTTTGCCCGAACTTGTTCCGGGGATTCACTTGGGGTTTGAACCCCAAAATCACTTTCATCAAAGCTTCTGATCCTTTCAAGGCCGCCAGGTGAATCGGTTTGTTCTGCTGATGATCGCTTTCCTTTAAAAGCTCTGGGTTGGCCTGGATCAGCTTGATGGCATCCTCGAAACGATCCTCGCTGATGGCGACGTGGATATCCCCTGCCCGGCCTATTTGGGGGAAGCCAAAAGCCAGTGCCAACAGCGACAGCCACACCGCCCAGGCTCTGGAATGGATATGCATTCGATTGGGAACGCTGCAATTTAGGCTGCAAACAAGGCGATTGCAACGCCGGAATCGGCAGAAACCGTTGACGCGATACTTTTGTCTGCTAGCGTTCGATGGTTCCTCACGGCGGTTTGTCGTGGGGCAGAACTAATCTAATGAAACAAATCACTGCGGCTTTGCTTGCCGTCACCATCGCTACCACTGCTGCAGTGGGTGCTGATTCCTCCCTCAAAGATAACAAGGACAAGCTGGGCTACGGCATCGGTTTGGACATGGGACAGAATTTCAAGAAACAAGGTGTGGATATCAATCCGGATACCTTTATCAAAGGCCTCAAGGACGGCCTCGCAGGCGCTGAACCCAAGATGACGGAAGACGAGATCAAAGCCGTCTTTACCGCCGTCCAGCAGGAGATGGCCAAAAAGCAGATGGAGAAGGCGGAGAAACTCAGCGCGACGAACAAGACCGAGGGCGAAGCGTTCCTCGCCGCCAACAAGAAGAAGGACGGCGTCGTGACGACGGCTTCCGGCCTGCAATACAAAGTGATCAAGGCTGGCACGGGTCCGAAGCCCAAGGTGGATAGCGTCGTCAAGACCCACTATCACGGCACGTTGATCAACGGCACTGTTTTCGATAGCTCGGTGAAGCGCGGCGAACCGGTCGAATTCGAAGTCGGCGGTGTCATCAAGGGCTGGACGGAAGCGCTTCAGTTGATGCCGGTGGGCTCCAAGTGGCAGCTCTTCATCCCGTCTGATCTCGCCTACGGTCCTCGTGGCGCTGGCGCGGACATCGGACCGAATGCGACGTTGATTTTCGAGGTGGAACTCCTCTCCATCAGCCCCGCTGCCGCCAAGAACTAAGTTCCAGTTTTCCATTAAAGGCCGACGGCAATACCGTCGGCCTTTTTTATTCCGTCGATTCTTGCCACAGCTTACCTTCTTCCTTCCATTCCAGCAGTAATTCCCGGAACCTTTGGACCGGTGGCGCATCCGCATCTTGTTGCCAGACGATGACCAAAGGCACGCTTGCAGTAGGTATTAACGGAATGAAGCGTAGCGACGGGCTGGCCACACCCACGGAATCCGTGACGACACCCAAACCGGCGCCCGCCTCGACGTAACTCATCACCGTGCCAATCAAGCTGGGCGTGTGGCTCAAGCGCGGCATGAACCCTGCTTCACGACAGCCCGCCAGCACGGCATCATGCAAGCTCATGCCTTCTCGGCGTGCCAGTACAATAAGTGGCAGCTTTGCCAGTGCCTTCCACGGCAGACTTTTCTTGCTCGCCAGCGGATGATCTGTCCGCACCACTACGCCTAACCTTTCGTTACGCAAAAGAATGGTCTTCAGTCCCAAGGCTTCATGCACTTGCACTGGACGAGTGATCGCCACGGTCAATCGACCTCGGGCAACCATTTCCCAAACCCGCTCGGGGGTGCGTTCCTCCAGATGGATGGAGACGCGGGGGTAACGTTGCTTGTATTCCGAAAGGATGCGGCCCAGGAAAGGTTGCGTGGGTGGCCCGATGTAGCCCAGTCGCAACTCCCCCTCTTCGCCTGCCGCTGCCCGGCGCACCCGTTGCAAGGATTCCTCCCAACGATCGAAGAGCAATGCCGTCTCCTGCCGGAGCACACTGCCTGCCGGCGTCAACCGCACATAATGACGGGTGCGCTCAAATACCGGCGTGCCCAGCTCCAGCTCGATCTCTTTAACAGCCCGGCTTAGGGCTGGCTGCGCCACCCGCAAACGCCGGGCCGCCCGCGAGTAGTTCAACTCTTCAGCTACCGCCTGGAAATAGCGCAAATGACGCAGGTCCATAAGTTTTTCCGTGATGCCTGATCGTTATAACAATGATAGCGAGGTGTTATTTGCGTTACCACAGCAAAATGGCTAACATTTATCAGATGAGCAATCTGCAACTGGCGATTCAGTTCTTTTTTCAGATCGGCGTGATCTTGCTGGCATGCCAGTTGGTCGGCTCGCTTGCCCGCCGCATGGGCCAACCGCAAGTCGTGGGTGAGATGATCACCGGCGTGCTGTTGGGACCGTCGCTGCTCGGCCTCTTTCTGCCGGCGGTCTCCGCGAAGCTTTTCCCGGCTGATTCCATGAAAGTCCTCTTCCCTATCTCCCAATTGGGGCTGGCGGCTTACATGTTCGTGGTCGGCTTGGAATTCCGCATGGATATCGTGCAGAAGCGCTTCAAGAGCGCTGTAGCCGTTTCCATGGCCGGGATGATCACGCCATTTTTGCTGGGTGCCTGTCTGGGCTGGTATTTCTACAACCACACTGCGCTCTTTCCCCAGAAAACCACCCTCGTTGAAGCGATGATCTTTATGGGGGCTGCGATGTGCATCACGGCCTTTCCCATGCTCGCACGCATCATCCACTTCAAAAAGCTCTCCGGCACTACCATGGGCACGGTGGCTCTGGGTGCCGGTGCGATCGATGACGCCGCGGCTTGGTGCTTGCTGGCAGTCGTGCTCGCCAGTTTCGACGGAGATTTCTCCCATGCGCTCAACAATATCGGCGGTGGTATTCTGTATGTCTCGGTCACCTTGCTGATCATCCGCCCCTTGCTTGCCCGCTGGGCCAAAGGCATTGAAAATCGCGGTTTGTTGTCCGATCAGGAATTTGTCATTTGCCTGGCGTTGCTGGCCTTTGGCGCTTGGTTCACGGACTGGATCGGCCTGCACGCCGTATTCGGCGCTTTCATCATGGGCGCCGCCATGCCGCGGGGTCTGATCGCCAAAGAATTGATCAACCGCATCGAACCGTTGACTGTGGCCTTGCTCTTGCCGCTCTTCTTCACTTATTCCGGCTTGAACACGCAGATCGGCTTGTTGGATTCCGCATATCTTTGGGGCATGACCGGTTTGGTGATGATCGCAGCCGTTGGCGGCAAAGGCATCGCTTGCTGGCTGGCAGCGCGTGCCACCGGGCTCTCGAACCGCGAAGCCATGGGCATCGGCACATTGATGAACGCCCGCGGCTTGATGGAGCTCATCATCATCAACATCGGCCTGCAACGCGGTATCATCTCCCCCGCTCTGTTTGCCACGTTGGTCATCATGGCCGTGCTGACAACCCTGATGGCATCGCCTTTGTTTGAACGTCTTGTCGGTAAGGTTCGCCCGGAAAATGATGCTGGCAACAGCTCCGAGAAAACTGCTCAACCGGCCACCTCCACGGCATTCCACTAATTCTTTATGCCCCAGATTGAAACTTACGATGCCGTCATCATCGGTGGCGGCCCTTCCGGTTCGAGCGCCGCCGCCGTGCTTGCTGAATACGGCCACAAAGCGCTCATCATCGAGCGCGAAAAATTTCCTCGTTACCACATCGGCGAATCGCTCATTCCTTTCACGTTCCAGCCGCTCGAACGCATCGGCATGATCCCGAAGATGCGTAAATCGCATTTCGTGAAGAAGTATAGCGTGACCTTCGTGCAACCAGACGGTCGCCGTTCGCAACCCTTCTATTTCTTCAATCGTTACGACCGCAACACGGTCGCGCAAACCTGGCAGGTTCTGCGCTCGGAGTTCGACCAGATGCTCCTCGATAACGCTCGTGAAAAAGGCGCGGAAGTTCGCGAAGAAACCACCGTCAACAGCCTGCTCATGGACGGCGAACGCGTCATCGGTGTGGAGTGCACCAGCAAAGATGGCCGCACGTATGAGGTCCACGCGAAGATCACGTTGGATTGCTCCGGCAAGGAAGCGTTCACCTCGAATCGCCGCGGTTGGCGCATGAACGATCCTTACCTGAACAAAGTCGCCGTGTGGACCTATTACAAAGGCTCGAAGCGCGGCGCCGACATCGATGAAGGAGCCACGACGGTCGCTTACGTGCCGGACAAAGGCTGGTTCTGGCACATCCCGCAACACGACGACATGGTGAGCATCGGCATCGTGGCCGAAGGCAAATACCTGACTCGTGGTGGCGTGAAGGATTTGAAGACGATCTTCAATCGCGAACTCGATGAAAACCAATGGGTGAAAGACCACCTGGCCGTCGGCGAGCCGCAGGGTAACTACTTCATCACGAGCGAATACTCCCGGCATTCTCGCTATTGCGCCGCTCCTGGCCTCGTGCTCGTGGGTGATGCCCTCGCGTTCCTCGACCCCGTATTCAGCAGCGGCGTTATGCTCGCCCTGAAGAGCGGTGTGCTGGTTGGTGAAACGATTCACACGGGCTTGGTCTCCGGCGATCTTTCGCCCGCGCACTTCACCGAATACGGCGCCACGATCCGCGTCGGCGTGGAAAACATGCGCAAGCTCGTTTACGCCTTCTACGATCCGAATTTCTCCTTCCGCGAAGTCATCAAGAAATATCCGGATGCCGGCGGCGAAATCACTGACTGCCTCTCTGGCGATGTGAACAAAGACTTCACGCAACTCTGGTCTTGGATTCGCGAATTCGTCCCCCTGCCGGACGACCTGCCCTACGGCGAACCTTTGACCTCGGAAGAAATCGCGATCGCGAAATAACCGTCTGCGCGCACCATTGCCGCAACCTGCGGGCAACCGTGAATCAAACCCACGGTTGCCCTTTTTCTTTCCCACAACGTCACGCCGTGATGTTCGATTTACTTGCGCTCTCACCTGTCCTCCTTTCTCTTCGCAATTCGCACCTTGCTGGATGCGTCAACGTCAGCCAATCACCGTCCAACTTCCTCTATCAGCAGCAAATATCCTCCCTCTCCTCTCAATGAGGAGAGGGCTGGGGTGAGGAGTGAGTGCGCCTAAGACTCCGGCACTTCAGCAACAGTGTCAGGATACACACTTCACCCCGTCCCTCAGTCCTCCGCCCGCTCCCCCGCCTGCGCCATCTTAACCAGCTTCGGATCGAACTGCCCCAGCACCTCCACCAAGTCCTTCTGCGCCTCCATCACCTGATGGATGTCCTTATACACGCCCGGCACCTCATCGATACCCGCCGAGATCAGATGCACCCCGCGATCCTTCAAGAGCCGGTTCACTTTGCTCCACTCGAAACTCTCCGTCGCCTTCTTCCGGCTCATCACGCGACCCGCCCCATGCGAGGCCGATTGCAACGACGCCGCATTCCCCTTCCCGCGCACCAAGAAACCCGGCGTCGCCATCGATCCCGGGATGATCCCCAGCACACCCTCACCCGCCGGCGTTGCCCCCTTGCGATGCACGATCACCTCACGCTCCACGCCCTCGATGACATGCCGCTCCTTCCACGCGAAGTTATGATGATTCTCCACATCCAGTAACACCTCGAGCCCCAGATGCTCCGCGATGTGCTTATGGATCAGCGAGTGATTCGCCGCCGCATAACGCCCCATCAACTCCATCGCCGCCCAATACTCCTGCCCCTCGGCCGAATCCATGGACAACCACGCAAGATGCTTATGCTCCTTCGGCAACTCCGCATGCTGCTCCATCGCGATATCGCTGTAATGCTGGCACGTCAACGCCCCCGAACCCCGGCTCCCGCTATGGCTCAACAGCGCGACGTATTCTCCAGGTTCCAGTCCGTTCACCGTTTCATTCGCGGTAAACTTCCCAAACTCCACAAAATGATTCCCGCTCCCGCTCGTCCCCAATTGCGCCCACGCCCGATCCTTGTTCTGCTTCGTCACCGGGCTCACACTCCAATCCTCATCCATCACCGCATGCTGTCGACGATTCTGGAAACTTGCCCCCACGCCGAACCGCGTCTCCGCCTCGATTGCCTTGATCAACTTCTCCCGCTTGCGATCCAGCTCCCGCAACGGCAGATCGAGCACCGTCAACTTCATCCGGCACGCGATATCCACGCCCACCGCATACGGAATCACCGCGTTCTCCGTCGCCAGCACCCCGCCGATCGGCAGGCCGTAGCCCACATGCGCATCCGGCATCAACGCCCCGCGCACCGACACCGGGAGCTGACACGCCCGCGCCATCTGGTTCACCGCCTCCGGCTCCAGCCCCTCGCCCCACTGCTGCCACCCCGCATGTGTCTGCCGCAGCGCCCCCGCCGATTGCATCCGCACCAACGCCAGCGCGAACTCACCCCGCAACTCATCATCCACGAACTGCCCCGGATTCTTCACGATCGCCTCCGCCTCCGCCAAGAGCTTGGATTTGTCCAACCCCTTCAAGATATACCGCGAAATAAAATCCACCCCGCGCCGCGTCGCATCCCCCGGCGGCACCCCTAAACGAATTAAGTCTTTCGTGTTCATTTCTTTGCTTCTCCCGATTTTTCAGCAAGCGCATCTAAAAATGCTTTATTAAAATCAGCGTGCTCCGTTCCGGTTGCATTCCCAATCATTAGGTTCAAAAGCATCATCCGACCTGAGGTGATCTTCTCAACATCCACTTCAGTCAAATTGATGTCATCACGAATTGCTAACTCGACATTGATAATCCACCAACGATCAATTTTGGTTACTAATCCCAGAATCTGGCCGAATTTTGCAATATCCACTTCACGTCCGGCTTGGGCTAAAAATTTAGGCAAATCGTGAGAAATCTCATTTCGATGCTCTCTAAGTTCATCAATCAACAATTCATCATTCTCATTGATTACGCCACTTTTCCGTAGCCACTTAATCGATGCCCTCAAATGGTTCTTCTTCGGATCCAAGCTCAGGACTTCTTTTTCGTATCCTTCTGAAACAACTGGCTTCCCATCGTCATCAAAATCAAGCGAATAGAAACTCAGCGGTTGCTCAATGATTGACTCCTTCAAAGTTTCGTAGCTAGCAATGAACAAACCAGTGAGCACAAGATTCTCCCTGAGCAGTTCAGGAGTAAGAAACTTCTTCCAAGAATCGAACGAATTTTTATTCATCGCATTGTTCTCCTAACCAATAGCCCTCACCTCATGCCCCTCCAGCACCGTCGGAGGCTCCGTCTTTTCCAGCAACCGCAGAATCACCTTCTCCGGCACCTTCTGCTCCCGTTTCTTGTTCTGCTTCAAAATATCCGCCAGCTTCGGCTCCAGATACACGATCTCGATCCGCGCACCGTAATCCGTGAATAAATCGATCCAGCGTTGCCGCATCTGACGCGTGATGTTCGTTGCGTTGAAGGCGAAATCCTGACCCGCACGCATATGCTCCCGGCACTGCTCCCGCGCCTCTTGGATTACCTGCCCCTGATTCCCCGTCGCATCCATGTCCAGGTCCTCCCGTATCTCATCTAGTGACACCACCGGCAATCCGGGCCGGTTCTTCGCCAGCCAAGTATCCTTGCCCGCCCCCGGCAGACCGGCCATCAATGTCACCCGGCAGCGATAATCCTCCCGTGGCACATAATGCAAGCTGCTCAGCTTCTCCCGGTAAAAGAGAAACCGCGCCTGGTCATTGGCAAAGGCATACGGTCGGTCAAAGCACCCCTTCTCCTCCGCCATCAGCTTCCACAAATGAAGGTTATCCTCCGGCTTCGTCATCTCCGTCGTCAAGCGGCCTCGCGTATCCGCCAGCGCAAACAGATACAGTAGTTTGTTGCTCACCAGTCCGGACACCCAGATCACCTCCCGCTCCGCATCCGCCTTTTCCAGCAGATACGGCGGACGCCCATGCAACCGCACCAGCGCTACGATCTCCTCACGCATCGGATAATCACACTCCAGCTCCCGCAACACCCGCCGCGCCAGTTCCGCTCCCACCAAAGCATGCTTCGGCGAACGCGTCCGTCCCACCTCCGCATCATACACCGTCGTCGCCGGCTTGCCCGAGTCATGGAACAATCCCGTGAACAGCAGCTTCAGTTGCTCCGCCCGCGCTAACGTCGCCCACTCCACCAGCTTTTCCAGTTCGCCACACACCATCTTCGTATGCGTCCACACATCACCCTCCGCGTGCCAGCCAGCATCTTGCTGACACGCCGCCATCTCACGCGTCCACGCCTGAGCCTCTGCCCAGCGCAGAATCTCCACGTTGCTCGCCACCGTTATGTCCGCCCACGTTTTCATGCCCAAATATCTACCCCCGCCTTCAATTCATTCGGCACCATCCGTTGATGCTGCCAATGCTCGCTCTGCTTCACCTTCTCCACAAACTCCGGTCGCACCATCTTCGCGCGCCCTGTCACATGCCCGCCCGCCTCCGTCCGCAGATAAAGCCCCTCCATCAGATCATCGATCCGCCCCGTCACCGGACTATCGAACGCCGCGTCAAAAGCCGATACCGCGATCAACTCCTGCAACCGCTCCACCGTCGCCCTGCCCTGATGCACCACCGGCACCGTTCGGATGCCCGTCCCCGCCAACATTTCCAACCGCGTCTTCAAGTCCAGAAACCTGCCCGCATCCTTGTCATAGATATCGAACTCAAAGAAATAATGCGGCAACCCGCGATAATGCACCGAGTGCTTCGCATACAACCACTCCCCGTAAAGGATGAACTTATCCGCCAGCATCCCCTCAAGCATCGACCGCTTCACCGAAGTCCACTGCTTGAAGAGATCATACTGCGGATGCATCCCTTCCGTGATCTCATGCCCGCGACATTGCAGCACCATCCGGCCCGCCGTCGTGAAATGAATGCCCACGTTCGTCCCATCCACCTTCTCTTCGACGATCAGGGACGGATTCGCGATAAACGCCTCCGATTCCCTGCGCCCAGGTGCTTGTCATCCGCCGTACCCTTGGACCCGAACAAATGCGGTGTCCGCGGATACTTCACAAAATTGTCCCGTGTTGCCCCCATAACCTCTGTTTGCAATCTAGCAATAAAAGCGACGACAAGATATCGAGAAACATTCGCTGCTCTACCACTGAGCTACCCGGCTTGCGCCAAGGGCCGGACTCGAACCGGCGTCCAACGTGTTAATGTAGTTCCTCAGGCATTCGTCGCTAAATCATTCAATTTTCCAACACCTAAAATTAGTGCAGCGACAAGGGTTTTGGGAAACATATCTCCGCGCCTCTGTCCTGGGCTATCCGCCGAAGCGGAGCCGGGACTTGCACCCGGCGACATCGGAGTCCATGTAGTTCCCCATGCATTCGCTGCAAAAGTATTGTGACGACAAAAATTGATGAAACGTTTACGCGTTCTACCACTGAACTACTCCGGCATATGGAGCCGGAGGTGGGACTCGAACCCACGACCTCGTTCTTGGTAAGATGTAGTTCCATCGGCATTCGTCACAAATCGATACTGGCAACAAGGAATGATGAAAAAGCTGCTCTACCGCTGAGCTATGGCCCCATATGTTGGAGCCAGCGGGAATCGAACCCGCGACATGTATTTCCATCCGCATTTGCCAGAAAAATCAGTTTCGGCGACTATCGGCGGCAAGACGTTCTTTTTTGCCTTAACGCGGCCAGAGTCATGCTCATAGCGGCCGCAACAGAGTATTCCCCTGCTTCTTCAGGCGCTTATTTGTAGTCCCACCAGCATTCGCCAAAAATCCAGGAAGCGACGTGACAAGGGTGTGCAAGACGTTTTGAGCTATCACACTTGCGCGTGACCGAGTCTTGACCTCGGAACCTCCCGGCGAACCGGGCGCTCTGCCATGTAGTCCTGCGGACATTCCCGCTGCTTCAAAAAACTTCACTTCTCAAAGATCAAACCAATCGGAACTGACAAGTTATTTGCTGAGACGTTACAGTTTCGAGATGTAGTCCCAACGGGCATTCAGTCCCTAAAAATCTAAAGGGAGGGCGAGGCACTCACCACCTCTGCTTTCCTCGGGCGGTGCTATTATGCACCCGCCCTCCCCATGCCTTGGCATCTGCACTACAGAGCCGTTTCTTCGATCACGCCCACCCAGTGATCGTTGTTTGATCCGCCTTTCGCGAAGGCTGCGATGACCTCGAACACCTGGTCCGAGAACCCGCCGACATTCAAGATGTCGGACCGCTCCGCCGCCTGGGTCGTCCCATACGGCTGGATGTCGATGCACACCAGCTTCGCCGACGGATTGCGCTGCTTGAACTTCGCCCACTCAGCCATCGTCGCCGTCGAGCGGCCTCCGCCTGCGGAGTCCACCCAAGACTGGTTGTCCGAGACGAACACCACCAGGTCACCCCGGGCATTCATGCGGTTCAACTTCACCAGCGGCGCGCTGCAGTTCGTTCCGCCACCACCGATGGATGCCAGCTTCGTCGCGTTCGTCATCACACTGTCGCGACCGTTCAAGGACACTTCGACGACATCGTTCTCGAACGGCAGCACTTCCGCCGTGCGGTTGTTGCGCAGCATCGCTGCTGCCACCAGGGCCGCCACGTCGATGCAGCGCACCGCCGTCGTCGCCCCCGCACGATGACCCGTCACCGGTGAACCCATGGATCCAGACACGTCCGGACACACATACACCTGGCCTTCTACCGTCGGCACATTGCTCGTCGCAATCTCCATCGCGTCCTGCAACGACTCACGCACCAGCACCGGCACATCCGTCCCTGCCGACTTATAAGCCTGCAGCAACTGATACGGGAACACGCGCGCACGCTTCACCGCCGTCTCGTTGCGCAACCGGTTCGCCACCTGGCGCACCACGTCCTTGTCATCGAACACCCCGTGACGGGCGAACGTGTTCAAGTTCATGCGCGTCATCTGCCACGACGCTTGTTGCGCGATGGAGGTCCACTCCTTCTTGCGCAACTCAAGCGCCGTTAACATCTGGAACGGCACATCCGGCACGACGTCCCGCTGACCGGCCTTGAACGCTTCGAACAGCTTCACCGTTACCGGCAACGCTTCCGCGTCATGCTGACGGCCGATCAAGTAACCGTAGAGCGCCGCTCGCGCCGGGTTCACCGGCTTCGGATGCACCATCTTGATCACATCCGCCAGCGACGGGTCGTTACCGACTGAGGCCCGGAACAACTGCTCATCCGTGCGGGACTCCAGCCACTCAAGCACCAGCTTCTTCGGCAAGGTTCCAAGGGACTTACGCCCCACGACACCCGAGCGGATCATCTGCACGAAGTTACGGACCATACGGCCATCATCGATCACGCGATGGAAGACCTGGCGCAGCACCTGTGGGTCCTTCTTAGCCAGCACCGCGCACAGCAAGGCCGGCATGTCCTTCATGAAACCCTTCTCACGGCAATAAACCGCCGTCTTGGCGATGAAGCGCGGCTCCACCTGCTCGCAGAACTTCAGCACCTTTTGGAGCTGGCTCTCCGCCGAAGCGTAGTAGGTCGCATTCATGCAACCCGTTACCGCGTATTGGGCCAAGACATGCTTCGCGTCGAACGCATAAGCCCGGCCACCCGCCTCATTCACCGCCGTGGACTTCGGCAACAACTTGCCACGGACCGTTTGGAATAAATTCTTGTTTGCCATCTGCTTCTTCTTTCGTTTTTGTTCTGCCAAACCTATTCGCAAGGCCCGTGCCAGCCCGTTTTAATAGCGGTCAAATCTAACGCATCATATTCTGAATCAGTTTGTTACGCATCGAACGATTGCGAGTTGGCACTTTGAGGCAAATCATCACACTTGTATCTCATTTGCTAAATCACTAGCTTATTCGCTATGAAACGGAAGGAGACGGTCGTTATCGGCATCTTGGGGAGTGTCTTGGATGCTGGATTCCATGAAGCACGCTGGCAGAAGTGGCGGCCAACCATTTCCTTGTGTCGTCATGAGGCTTTACCTATCGCCCGCTTCGAGCTGATTCACCACCCAGAACATAAGGATACAGCGCGTTGTGTTGCTGCTGACATCAAGCGATCGATTCCAGGTGTTGCCGTTCAATTGCACGAGCAGGCAGTTAAGGATGCATGGGACTTGGAGGAAGTTTACGGCTCTCTCCATGACTTTGCGCGTAATTATGAATTCGATATGGACGAGGAGGATTACCTCATTCACATCACCACCGGCACCCATGTGCAGCAGATTTGCCTCTTCTTGCTGACGGAGTCGCGTCACTTCCCGGCCAAGCTCATCCAATCCTCACCCAAGGATGGACGCACTTCGCCGGAAGGATTGTACCGCATCATCGACCTCGATCTCTCTCAATACGATAACCTCGCCTCTAGGTTCGAACGTGAAGTGACGGAAGCGCGC
Organism: Limisphaerales bacterium; assembly: GCA_965283725.1. Taxonomy (GTDB): domain Bacteria; phylum Verrucomicrobiota; class Verrucomicrobiia; order Limisphaerales; family JAEYXS01; genus JAEYXS01. The sequence goes on along the minus strand of CBDIPT010000013.1, from coordinate 102,765 downwards.
ACCTTCCTTAAATCCGGCATCGAGACGCATAATAAACGCTTCAACGCGCTCATCGAACAGATCGAGCACGTCGCCATCGCCTCTCGCGATCCCATCTTGCTCATGGGCCCGACGGGTGCCGGCAAATCCCAACTCGCCAAGCGCATCTATGAGTTGAAGAAGCTCCGTCACAAATTGAGTGGCACCTTCGTAGAAGTGAATTGCGCCACCCTCCGTGGCGATAGCGCCATGAGCACCCTCTTCGGCCACGTGAAAGGCTCCTTCACCGGCGCCCTGAAAGATCGCCCCGGCCTCCTGCGCTCTGCCGATGGCGGCCTCCTCTTCCTCGATGAGATCGGCGAACTCGGCTCCGACGAACAAGCCATGCTTCTCCGCGCCCTTGAAGAAAAACGCTTCACCCCCTTCGGTGCGGACAAGGAAGTCACCAGTGATTTCCAACTCATCGCTGGCACCAATCGCGATCTCGCCGTCCGCGTCCGCGAAGGCACCTTCCGCGATGACCTCCTCGCCCGCATCAATCTCTGGACCTATCAACTCCCCGGCCTGCGCGAACGCACTGAGGACATCGAGCCCAACCTCGATTACGAACTAGAACGCTACGCCACCAATAACGGTCGCCGTGTCACCATGAACAAGGACGTGCGCGAACGCTTCCTCACCTTCGCCGGTTCCAGCGAAGCCACTTGGGCGGGCAACTTCCGCGATCTCAACGCCTGCATCACCCGCATGGCCACCCTCGCCACCAGCGGTCGCATCTCCGTGGAAATCCTCGAAGCCGAACTCACCCGCCTTCGCCGCGCTTGGAAACAACCCCTCACCACTGAAGGCGACGCCCTCGCCTCCATCCTCAGTGAAAAGGAGATCGCCCAGATCGACTCCTTCGACCGCTTCCAACTCAACCACGTCGTCTCCATCTGCCAAAAATCCCACACCCTCAGCGAAGCTGGCCGCCAACTCTTCAACGTCACCCGTTCCCAACGTAAAGTGACCAACGACGCCGACCGCCTCCGCAAATACCTAGCCCGCTTCGATCTCGATTGGGATAAGGTGAAGCTTGCTTGATTAGCATTGACGCCCGCCAAGCGGCTGCTTTCCTTACGCGCAATTATTTGAGTGCAAAGGCATGCCGGGCATTTTGGTCACGTCTTCCAGTGCAGCCACTTCCCCAAGCTGATCGGTTCAGGGTATTTGGTTGTTTGAAACGCTGAACGAATCGTCAGGTGAAATGTCACAGAACATGCACCATATTAGGTAGCAAATGGGAAGTGTGGTATGATCTGATTTATTCCGTGTGATACAGAATGCTGGTTGGTTGCAGCGGACATGGTTCTAAGATTTGCGAGATGAAGCCGTATTTATTGATACTAGCGTTGGGCATGGCCTTGTTGTTGAACACAGGCTGCCGGACCTACGCCGAGAAGAATACCGCTGCCGGCCCATGGGCCAGTGGCAATTACCCGCTGGCAGCCAAGGAATACGCCAGCCTGGCCGATAAGAACAAGAATGGCAAAGACGCCATCATCTGGCGGTTGGAACACGCCACGGCCTTGCGCGCCCTCGGCCAGTTCAAGGAAAGCAACGACGCTTTCCAATTGGCCGAAAACAAGATCAACGAGTACGAGCAAAAGGCCAAAACCCGCGTCGGGCAAGAGGCCGCCGCCCTGTTTTCCAATCAGGCCTCGCTGGCCTATGAAGGCCGCACTTACGATAAGGTGATGCTCAACACCTACAAGGCGTTGAATTTCCTTCAGCAAGGTAAGCCCGATGAAGCACGCACCGAACTGATCCGCACCTATCAACGGCAGCAAGATGCTGTGGCCGATAACCGCAAGCGCCTCGAAAAAGAACAGGCCGAGCTCGACAAACAAAAGGCCAGTGACATCCAGGCTACCGAGCGCGCCAAGTCCGACCCCAAAGTTTCCGCCAAACTGCAAGAAGCCTCCCAAGCGCTTAATTCCATGTCGTTGTATGCGGACTACGTGAATCCGTTCTCGGTGTATTTGGATGGACTCTTCTTCATGTATCAGGCTGCCGACAGTTCGGATTTGGAACGCGCCTCCCAATCCCTTGCCCGTGCTGCGGAGATGGCCAAAGGCAACAAATGCGTGCTCCAAGATCAGGAGACCCTGAAACAGATCATGAGCGGCCAGCCGGTCCAGCCGATCACCTACGTCATCTTTGAATCCGGTCGTGCCCCCATCCGTGACCAGATTCGTATCGACATCCCCATCCTTGTGACCCGCGTCTCTTACATTGGCGCGGCTTTCCCCAAGTTCGTTCCCATGGGCAGTTCCATGAGCGCTTTGACCGTTACTGGCGGTGGGCTTGCGGAGAACACGAGCACCGTTTGCAACATGGACGCGGTCATCGGTCACGAGTTCAAGAACGAGATGCCCAGTGTCATCACCAAAACCATCATGGCCATGGTCATCAAAGGCACTGCCGCTTACGCCATCAATAAAGGTGCGGGCGATCAGGATGCCCTCGCTGGTCTGTTCGCCCAACTCGTCACCGCTGGCTATCAAGCGGCCGTGAACATCGCTGATCTGCGCACATGGACCACTCTGCCGAAGGAATTCCAGATTTGCCGCATCCCCACGCCGCCGGACCGCAAGCTCCAGGTTTTCATCCCCTCCAGCGGTCACCGTACGGATGTCCAATTGATGCCCGGAACTGTGAATGTGGTCTTTGCCCGCGCCGTCTCATCAGTAGCACCCTTGATTATTACTCAGGGCGTCTTAAAGTAACATTATTATGAAGTGCACCAGTCTCTGGAAAGTATTGCCGTTGGGGTTGGCCCTCCTGACACCGGCCTGCGAAAGCGTGAACTCAACTGAACCGGCCCGCTCCGTCGGTCAAAAGGAGATGATCGCTGACAAGCGTATCACGACCGATCCCAGCTTGGGTCGCCGTGTGAAGATTGTTGGCGTGAACACCAGTGAAAGCCCGGAAGGCTACCTGAAGGTTCAGGTGGAATTGCAGAACACCACCCGCAGTCTGCAACACGTCAACTACCGTTTTGAATGGTTCAACCTGCAAGGTATGGAAGTCACGGCCAATGCGTCCGCCTTCATCCCGAAACAATTAGAAGGTGGCGAGAGCATCTACGTCAGCGCCATGGCCCCCTCGACGGTTGCCAAGGACTTCCGCCTGAAATTGATTGAGAACGTTCGCTAATCCATTTTCGCGTTAAATAAATACCGACATGAAAGCAATCAAAACGACCTTGGCCCTGGCCAGTATCGCTCCCCTGCTCTTCGCGGGTTGCGCCTCCTCCCAAAAGGCAACCTACGTGGACCCGAATGGTCCGCGCACCGTTGCTACCGTGGGCCAGATCAATATCCAGGACTGGGATAACGCCTCGAACACCATGATCAACTCGCTGATCGATAACGTCATCAGCACCGGCCGCGTGAAGGGTACGGCTGAAGCCCCGGCCATCATGGCCATCAGCCGCATCGTGAACAGCACCGGCCAGCACATCGACACTGATTTGCTCGTGAAGAAGATCCGTATTGCGTTGAATCGCACCGGTCGCGTCTTGACGACCACCACCGTGGGCTTGGGCGGTCAGGCGGAAGATCCGTTGGCTAAGGAACTCAAGCAAGTGAGCCGCGCACCGGATTACACTCTCTCCGGCAAGATCATTGAAGATCGCGTTCGGCAGGACAGCACCCTGCAGTCATCCTATGTGTTCCAGCTCTCGCTGACGGACAACTCTGGCGTAGCTGTGTGGGAAGAAGAGAAGACCATCACCAAGCAAGGCAAACGCGTTGGTACGAGCTTCTGAGCAAATCCTCTTTTAAACGAAGAAAGGCTGACGCAATCGCGTCAGCCTTTTTCTTTTCCACTTTGAAATTAATTCCGCTCAATACTTCCGCCGTAGATTGGACGGCAGGATGTTCAGTTCCGCCCGATACTTCGCTACCGTACGGCGCGCGATGACGATGTTCTTTTCTTTCAGCATCTTCACGATCTGATCGTCAGAGAACGGTGCATTGCCCGGTTCCGTCTTCACCAAGTCCGCGATCATATCCTTCACGCTGGTATTGGACATGCCCACACCGTCGGCCGTCATGATGCCAGAGGTGAAAAAATACTTCATCTCGAAGACTCCTTGCGGCGTCTCCATGTATTTACCGGAAACGGCACGGCTCACGGTCGTCTCATGCACGCCTACCGCTTCCGCCACCTGCACCATCGTCATCGGCTTCAGATGCGCGATGCCCTTGTCCAGAAATTCGCGTTGCCGTTTCACGATCTCGTTCGCGATGTTCAGGATGGTTTGCTGGCGCTGGTGCAAACTCTTGATGAGAAACTTGCCCGCCCGGATCTTCTCGCGGATGTATTCGCGCACTTCGGAGGAACTCTCCGGTTGCGCCATAAGATCTTTGTAAGAATTGCTGATCCGCAGGTGCGGAACCTGATCGTTGTTCGTGCTGACGATATATTCCTCACCGATGCGATGCACGAACACCTCAGGCACGATGTATTGATGATTGTCCGGCAGGAAAGCCCGGCCGGGATGCGGTTCCAACAACGCTACGCGGTTCACGGCATCTTGCGCTTCCTCGTTGGAAATGCCCAGGCCACGCGCGATCTCCGGGATGCGCCGTTTGCCCAGCGCCTCCATATAATCCGCGATGATCCGGTACTCGTGCGACTTCTCTTTGCCATCGCGTTCGAGTTGGAGCATCAAGCACTCACGCAGGTCCCGCGTACCAACACCGGCTGGTTCAAAACTCTGCACCAGTTTCACGGCCTGCACGATGCGGTCCACCGGGATGCCCGTGGAGAACGCCAAATCTTCCGGACTGATCTGCAAGTAGCCGCGATCATCGATATTGCCGATGACCAACTGCGCGATCTGCATCAAATCCTTGGGCGCTTCGGCCATGCGCAACTGATCGATCAGATGCTCCTGCAACGAAGTCGTGGCGACGATGGAGTTCATCACGAACTCACGCTTCTCCTCGTCCTCGGCGGAATTACGGTTAGGTGCGTTCGATTGCGAAAAATGATCCCGCCACTCTTGATCAAGTTGCACGAGCTTTTCGAACTCCGCTTGGAAATCATCCACCGGCTCGTTGCCATCTTCCCGTGTCGGGTCCACCTTCACATCATCCGGTGGTTCGCATGGGTCAGAAGGACTATTGCCATCTTCATCCTTGAGGCGGCTCTCCTTCGCGTCCGTGTCCATCTCCGTCATCTCCTCGAGGACCGGATTCTGTTCCATCTCCTGTTCTACGAGGGCACGAAGCTCCAGCGTCGGCGCCTGCAACAGCGCCAACGATTGTTGCAACTGCGGCGCCAACACCTGCGAGAGCGCCATTCGTTGCGATAGATGCATCCCTTGCGACATCGGAGTGACTTTACCTCTCGGTATTCGGCAAGCTCAAGAGCGAAGTGGCACGGCGCGTGCTTTTTCAAAAAGCATGCCACCTGTGAATAACTTCTCAACCAATTGATTGACAAGCGCTTGACTCGCTCACTCAGCAAGGCTGACCGTTAAAAATCATTGTTCCTACTTAGTCCCCTGCTAATTTCGCCCTCGTGCCGGTCCAGTTCACCATCTTAGGCAGCGGTTCCAGTGGCAATTGTGCTTATCTGGAGGCGGGTGAGACGCGCCTGCTTATCGACGCCGGCTTCAGCGGCCGGCAAATCCGGCAACGCCTCGCCTCGATTGGCCGCACACCTGAGAGCCTCACTGGTATTCTCATCACGCACGAGCACTCAGACCATATCCAAGGCCTCGGCCCCATCGCCGCCAAACTGGGTATTCCCCTCTTCTGCAATCGTGACACCCGCGAAGCCATCGAACGCCAGCTGGAGACCAAGTTTGATTGCCGCATGTTCGTCACCGGCGCTTCCTTTGAATTGGGCGAAGTCGGCATCGATACCTTTTCTGTTCCGCATGATGCTCAGGACCCTGTGGGCTTTGTGTTGAACACCGCCGGTGGTTCCATCGGTTTCCTCACGGATCTTGGCCATGCCACGAAACTCGTCGTCGAGCGCATCCGCCGCGCCAACGTCGTCGTGCTGGAAGCGAACCATGATCTGAAACTCTTGCAGGATGACACCAAGCGCCCGTGGAGCATCAAACAACGCATCCTCAGCCGTCACGGCCACCTCTCCAATGATGCCGCTGCCGACGTGTTGGAACAGATCGTCCACGCCGATCTGAAACAGCTCTACCTCGGCCACCTCAGTCGCGATTGCAATCGCCCCGAGCTCGCCCACAAAACCATCTCCACCCGATTGCAAAAACTGGGCGGCACCCACGTCCATGTGGACGTAACCAATCAAGATGCTCCAGCCCCGACCCTTTCCCTGTAGCTGCTGACGTAAGGAGGTTAACTAACCAGCCTTCCACCTTCTCTCGATGTTGGCGGTTCGATGCTTTCTCAATACCTCCCCTACTTATTCCTCACACACCGAAATCCGCCATGCGTCGTTGCGCTGTCCGGCGTGTTCTTCATCCGGGCACTGGGCCGGTAGCCGATGCAATAAAGGTCGCTGCACAGATACGAACCGCCGCGTTGCACACGCTTCATCACCCCCGGTTCATTCGGATCATGGCTGGTGTCCGGGCCTTGCGGATTCGTCGCTGCGGACTTCACGTAATACTCCGGCAGATACCAATCGGCGCACCACTCCCACACATTGCCCGCCATATCGTAGAGCCCATACCCATTGGGCTTGAACGACGCCACCGGCGCCGTGGCGCGAAAGCCGTCCTCTTGCGTGTTATCATTCGGGAACTTGCCCTGCCAGATATTCGCCTGCCATTTGCCGGCGGGCGTCTGCTCATTGCCCCAGGTGTAAGTGTTCTGATCCAGCCCACCTCGGGCGGCAAACTCCCATTCTGCTTCCGTCGGCAAACGCTTCCCGGCCCACTTGCAATACTCCACGGCATCAAACCAGCTCACATGCACCACCGGATGTTTCTCCCGCCCTTGTAGATTGGAGGTCGGCCCCTCAGGATGCTTCCAGTTCGCCCTGGAATGTAAGCCCACCATTCGTACGTGTTATCGAGTGATACTTCATGGCCCGGTGGACGGAACACAATGGAGCCGGGCACCAGCATCGCTGGATCGGCCCCCGGAAAATCCTTTGGATCAGGTTTACGCTCCGCGATGGTCACGTAACCTGTCGCTTTGATGAACTTCTCAAACTGCTCGTTCGTCACCTCCGTCTGGTCGATCCAGAAGCCATCCACCGTCACCTGATGCACCGGTTTCTCATCCGTCTGTCCACCTTCGGAACCCATGTGAAACGTGCCTCCCGGTATCCAAACCATGCCATTCGTCCACGAATTATCGGCCGGTTTCTCAACCTTGTTGGCAGACTCAGCTTTCTTGGAGGCATCGCTGCAACCCGTCAGCGCAATAATCAAAAGACTACACAGCCCAGCCCCCGCGGCGGTTGACAACCATTGGTTAAAACAAGACTTAGACATGCAAAACAAAGGATTCATCCCAGCTAAAAACAAAACCGGCTGCATTCAAAGCAGTATCTTACCATCCCAGACGATGCTCGGACCCAAAGAGTTACCATACAAATGTTGCCAAATCCCCCCGCCCAATCTACATTCCTTGGATAATGATTAGTGGCCTGACCACCACAACTACGATTTAGGCGTTTGGGACATCCCGAACGCCAACGCCTCAACCTGCCCGGTTCGAGGCGTTTTTATTTGGGGTTGGTTCACTGATCAGAAGTCGCTTATGCGTTACGTCTTGAAACAAAAGTTCTGGTCTTGGGGTGATGATTTCACCATCAAGAACGCCCAGGGTGACGACGTCTTTTTCGTCGATGGCCACGCTTTTAGCTGGGGCGATAAGCTTTCGTTTCAGGATCTAAACGGCAACGAACTCGCCTTCATCCGCCAGAAGTTGCTCTCTTGGGGGCCGACCTATGAGATCGAGCAGAACGGCCGGACGCTGGCGGTGGTGAAGAAGGAACTGTTCACCCTCCTCCGCTGCCGCTTCGTGGTGGATGTCCCCGGCCCGGATGACTTGGAAGCCGTCGGTGACTTCATGGACCATGAATACACCTTTGAACGCCACGGCCACGATGTCGCTAGCATCAGCAAGCGTTGGTTCTCTTGGACCGACACTTACGGCGTGGACATCAAGTCCGGTGAAAACGATGTTTTGATTTTGGCCAGTGCTGTCATTATCGACATGGTCTGCCACCAAGAAAGCAAACGGGATTGATTAGATTTTGAATGACACAATGAAACCTGAATATCCTAGATTCGCCGGTTCGCGTATTTAGCGTATTTCGTGGTTTCAAAAATTCGTGTTAATTAGTGTCCATCTGCGGTTAAAAAGACTTTATGCAAGACGAACGTAAGACTCTCGACGAACGCAACAAGATGTCCGATCTGGAGCGCCTCCGGCACTCCTGCGCCCATGTGCTCGCCACTGCCATCCTCCGTCTCTGGCCGGATGCCCAGTTCGCCTATGGTCCGCCCGTCGAGAACGGTTTCTACTACGATGTCCTCCTCTCGCACCGCATCACGCCGGAAGACTTTCCGGCTATTGAAGCGGAGATGAAGAAGGAGACGAAAGCGAACAATGTCTTCCAGAAGCACACGGTCACCCGCGAACAGGCCATCAAGGACGCCCAGAGCGGCCGCCTCGGCGCACTCTCCGAACGAGGCGTGGTTAGCACTTTCAAGCTGGACCTGCTGAACAGCATCCCGGAAGGCGAAGCAATCTCCTATTATCAGAACGGTGACTTCATCGATCTCTGTGCCGGACCACACGTCATGCGCACGGGCAATATCGGTGCGTTCAAGCTCACGAACGTGGCCAGCGCCTACTACAAGGGTGACGAGAAGAATCCGCAGCTACAGCGCATCTACGGCACCGCCTTCAAGAACAAGACGGAGATGGACGCCTACTTCACCATGATTGAAGAGGCCAAGAAGCGCGACCATCGCAAGATCGGCCAGGAAATGGGCCTTTTCGCCATGGACCCGGACTTCACCGGACCCGGCTTGCCCCTCTGGCTGCCCAAAGGCACCGCCATTGTGGAAGAACTGGAAAAGCTCGCGAAGGAAACGGAATTCGCCGCCGGCTACGTGCGCGTGAAAACGCCGCACTTGGCCCGCGAGAAGATGTACAAGACTTCCGGGCACTTGCCGTATTACGCGGATTCAATGTTTCCCGCCATGGAGTTCTTTGAGGGCGCGAACGAACGCGATGGTCATGCCAAACTCGAAGAGAAAATCTCTAACGTCCAAAGAGAGATCGAATCTTTGAATCCAGGCAAGCATCTGCACCGTCCAGTAGGCGCGGAAAACCCCGATTCCATGCTGGAAGCAAAGCAAAAAGAACTGACTGAACAGTTGACCCAACTGGAAGCCAGTCGCTCGCAATTCGGTTCACGCTATTACCTGAAAGCGATGAACTGCCCGCATCACCATCGCGTGTTCGCGGCAGAACCCAAGAGTTATCGCGACATGCCCCTCCGCCTCGCGGAATACGGCACCTGCTACCGCTTCGAGCAGTCCGGCGAATTATTCGGCCTCATGCGCGTTCGTTCCATGAACATGAACGATGCGCATATCTATTGCACTGAGGAACAGTTCGCCGACGAGTTCCGCGCCGTGAACGACATGTATCTGAAATACTTCAAGATCTTCGGTCTGGAGAAGTACCAGATGCGCTTCAGCACGCACGACCCCAAGCGCCTCGGCGAGAAGTTCGTCAATGAGCCCGAGCTGTGGAAGAAAACGGAAGACATGGTGCGCAAGGTCCTCGTCGAGTCCGGCATCAACTTCGTGGAAGTGGCGAACGAAGCCGCGTTCTATGGTCCGAAGATCGACGTGCAAGTCTGGAGCGCCATCGGCCGCGAATTCACCATCGCTACTAACCAAGTGGACTTCGCCGTCCCTGCCCGCTTCGGTCTCACCTACAAAGACCGCGACAATACGAACAAGACGCCCCTGTGCATCCATCGCGCTCCGCTGGGCACGCATGAACGCTTCATCGGCTTCCTCATCGAGCATTACGCCGGCAACTTCCCGCTCTGGATGGCGCCCGATCAGGTCCGCGTCATCACTATTGGTGACGATGAGAAACTCGTCGGCCACGCCAAAGCCATCGTGAACGAACTCCGTGGCAAGATGGTCCGCGTGGATGGCGATTACGGTTCCGAACCGATCAAGGCCAAGATCCAGAACGCCGAGCAATCCCGCGTCCACACCATGCTTGTGCTCGGCACGCGTGAATTGGAAAGCGACAGCGTTGCCGTCCGACTCCACGGTAAAGGCAACGTCGGCACCAAGCCCACGAGCGAAGCGATCGCAAACATCCTCGCCTCCATCGCCGAACGCCGCGGCAATCCGATGCATACACCGGGGGCTTGACTGGAGTAATCAATCCGAAAGCAGCGCGAAGGCTCCACCCTTTGCGCTGTTTTCTTGTACAAATCGCAACTTGCAACACCAGCTCTCAGTCTTCAAAGTGTTTTTGAGGTTTATGTTGTTCTCAAGATTTATCACTCTGCGACTGGCGCTTATTGTTTGCATCTTTCTCTACACAATCGGAATGGCGGAAGAGACTGACGGAAAAAGCCAGCCTGCTTTAGAAATACCTCAATTCAAAATCCTCCAATACGGGAGATACGCTGACGGCCCATCTCACTCGCCGGAAGAACGCAACAAGCGATTCATCGAGAATATTCGTTTTATTGAAACGACGGAAATCATCCCTCTGAAAAAGCCTGGAAAATTCGGCATCATATTCAGCGCCACCACTACAAATAGCACTGAATCTTTGACTGTCACCATCGTGATCAATCATCCGCCGATGATCGACCCTGTCACTGGTGACACGCTGCGACAAAACCGCCATCTCGGCAATGTGGTTTCCGGCCAGCCTAACTTTCATGCATGGAACTTTGCAAAAGCTCCAGCCATGGTTCCGGGCTCCTACATTTTTCGAGTGTATTACAAAGGCGAAGAAGTCCTTCAAAAAGGTTTTCTTGTGCAGGCCGTCAGTGAAACCGAAAAGAACTAAGCAAATAGATACATCACCGATCTTCATCCGCTTATGAATCCTCCCGCCCACCTCATCCACCAAACACCCACTCAAGGCAAAACCTATTCTGCCGTGGGTGATAAATACGTGCTGCTGGCCACCGGCGAGCAAACCGGCGGCGCCTATTGCCTCATGGATTCCATCGTCCCTCCTGGTGGCGGACCACCTCCGCATTATCACACACGCGAAGAAGAATCCTTCTACGTGCTCGCCGGTGAGATCACCTTCACCGTGGATGATAAAACCATCATCGGCACGACCGGTACATTCGTCCAAATCCCAAGAGGAACGCCGCACGCCTTCAAGAACAACAGTGCCGCCCCGGCCCGCATGCTTATCCAGTGCGTGCCTGCCGGCTTTGATAAATTCATGATGGAGTTCGCCACCGAACTCCCCTCGCCCGATTCCCCGTCCTTGCCGCCTTCCCCGGAAGAAATCCGGAAACTCCTCGCTATTGCCCCGCAATACGGCATTGTGATTTCGCCTCCGAGCCATTGATGCGATACCATCACTGTGGAGAAAAATCCCCTTTTCAGCTCCGAACCTGTTTGCTAAGTAAATCGGCGTTGGTGAAGGGAAAAAGCTGCTTCGTATGAGAAAATTTCAATTCTTTGCTGCCTTGGCACTGCTGCTGTTTAACACTCTCCATGGCTTTTCCGTGGAAACAGCTCCACCGGTAACTCTCAGCTTTCGCCCGGGTGCCGGAGCCGGTGAAGGCCAGGGAATAGCCGTCGGCAACAACGGCACCATTTATTCTACTGGCCATTACTCTGGCACTGGCAGCTTCGGCTCCACTACTCTGACGAATGGCGGGGCCCAAGATTATTACCTTTCTGCTCACAGCCCATCCGGCACAGTCCTCTGGGCGGTTCGAGCCGGTTCGACACTTTCTGACTTTGGCTCGGATGTCGCCATAGATGGCAACGGAAACATTCTGGTTGCTGGTGTGGCCGGGAGATCAGTAGCGGGGAACACCGTGGATTTTAACAACGTTACCAATGTCGCCAGCTTCGGCGGACAGGATATATTCCTCGCTAAATATACCAGCAGCGGCAACCTGCTCTGGGTCCGTTTTGCTGGCAGCACTGGCAATGATCAGGCTTTTGATGTCGCTGTAGATGGCTCCGGCAACTATCTCATTTCCGGACGGATTACAGGGGTCGCCAATTTCAGCGGGACCAACATCGGCTCAAACGGGCAAACCCGCAGCTTCCTTGCCAAGTATGACTCCGACGGCCAGCTCCTCTGGGTCCGTGATGTGGGTTCTACAGATTCCTCGGCAACCACAGGTGTTGCGGCGGATGCCTCGGGAAATTCCTACATCTGCGGCTTAAGTGTTTCGCCGGATGGCCCATTCGTCGCAAAGTATAACTCCTCAGGAACTCAGGTATGGAAACAAACGGCAACTGGAGGAACCAGTTTTTTCAATGAGAACAGCTCTGTTGCGGTCGATACAAATGGTAATGTGTACGTTGCCGGTCGGTTTGGTAACGGCACAACGCCTCTTGTTTATGGAAGCGTGAGCATAGCGAACCCAAACGGAGCGATCCAAGGCTACATTGTGCAGTTCAACTCTTCCGGCACAGCCCAATGGGCATCAGTCACCGGCGCCCGGGCCTTTGATATCATGACCAGCAGCGATGGATCCGTTTATACCACGGGATTTTTCAGTTCTACGGCCAACTCGGTGGGTGGGCAAGCCCTTGTCAATAGCGGCAGCCAAGATGCCTTCATAGCCAAATTCACCAACGCAGGCGCGCTCGCGTGGGTCTTGCCGGCTGGCACAAGCGGCAACGACTTGGGCCGAGCCATCACCCTCTCTTCCAGTGGCAGCATTTTCGCCACGGGTGAAGGTTCTTCAGGACTCTTCACCGATTTTCCAGGCGTCGTGTTCGTTGTTCAATTGACCCCGCCACCTACACAGCCAACCCTGACTATTAATCTTTCCGGTTCCAATCTGATCATCTCTTGGGAACCCATTTTCACAGGCTTTGCCATCGAGACCACAACTGATTTGGGTGTGTCTTTTGCTCCCACAGCGTTGTCCTTCACTGAAGTGATTGGCCAGGCCAATACCTATTCGCTGGCCAATCCGCCTGACAATCTTTTTATCCGGTTGAAAAAAACAATCGATTAATAGGCGTTTGTTCATCGGCCATGGGCGTGAGCCACTGACCGCAGCCCACGCCCGATGTGTTTCATTCCTCGACCGGCAAACGGTCCACCGCCTCCCGTATTCGCCGGATTTTATCCAGCGTGTTATCGCTTACCGAATCGAGCAATGGCAGCGTTGCAGCCTGGCCGGTTATCACGCCGACACTCATCGTCAGCAACCAGTGATCGGCCAGATGCTCGCGGGCTTCTTCCGGTTTCACGAGACTGAACAACCCGGTGTAAAACCACGGTTTCGGGTCTTCCATCGGATCGCTCTGTTGTACCAGCAGATAGGCATTGCGGCACGAGAGCGCCAGCCTCTTCCGATCATGCCGCTCCAGATGCTGCATGTATGCCTCGGCATTTTTGCCCAATCCGCGGTGCACGATCCAGCGGCTGTTCCCACGCTTCACCCACCCGATATAATCAATCATGTCTGCTACCGAACGCATGATTCCTCCTATGCATTAAGCTTCGCCTGGGCGGGCACACCCGCTCCGTTAAGGTTTAACGAATATGGCACCGTTTTCGGTGGCACGATCAACCGGCGCACTTGCACCCGCATGATTCCGCCCGGCATAGGCCAGGCAAACTCATCACCCACGCGATAACCCAGCATTGCCGTGCCTAACGGGGCGAGCACGGAGATGCGGCCTTTCGCGGCATCAGCACTTTCCGGAAACACCAGCGTATACGTGAATAACTCGCGATCAGCGAGATCCATCAACTCCACCGTGGAGCTCATCGTGATGACCCCGTGGGGCATTTCCGTTTCCGGTAGAATGCAGGCCCGCGCCAGTTCATGTTCCAAGCGTTTAAGATTCTCGGCGTGAACTGTGTCCTTCGCCGTCTTATGGGCGCGAACGAGCAGGCTTAACCGCCGGGCATCACGTTCAGTGATAAAAATAGGGAGACTCATTGGATCACTTTCTAAATAAGGATTGAGCAACGGCACGAGACAGCGTGTCGTTGCGTTTCAAACGGATTGAACGGTATGAAGTGGGAGCTAAGGCGGGCCGAGATCGGCCCAAGCACATTAGCTCCCCATCGGGCGGAAGGCCGACAGGCGATGTAAATTCAGCTCAAAATACAGCCCGTTAGCAGAAGCGGAGCGCTTCTGCTTAGGTTGATTTTTTGCCACTGTATTCAGCATTGAATAGCAATATAGCGCATCACTACCAGATGGCAACCGATGGTAGTGAAAAATTGAAGTCTGCGCCTAACCGTAATGTGTTAATCTTCCTTCGCTCGGCTTTTCACCCTCAACCCGCCAGCGAAAGATTTGATTGGGGCCTCCGGTTCCGGTTCTTGCACCGCAGTTGTTTCAACCGACTCTTTCTTCTCTGCTTCAGGCCGGTAGAATTTCACAAGGTCGGTTTCGATTCCCATGTCTTCCGCGTAATGCAGCAATGTGACTTGTTTGCAAAGACCTTCATAGCTGGCGAACAGTGAAGATGCCGGCCCTTCGATATGTAACACGCCTTGATCATCAGCCTGGCGGGCCTTGCGGATGCGATCGCCGTCTGCCGGATGACTATCAAAGAAGCCGCTGGTGCCCAAGCCCACCCGGTCTTCTATCTCCTGACGCTTGCTCAGGGGCAAGACTGCATCTGTCTGCGTGAAATATTGCATGAAATTATCCGGCAGCCGCCGGTCATTGTTCCACGGCACACGCATGTTCTTATACGCCAGATTCAATGATGCCCCCAAAGTATGGAGCCGCTTGAAAACACTTTCTGTGGTTTCACTGCCCACCAGTTTGATCTCATAGCTGTCCGCATCGTATTCCATTTGCCGCAGCATGAAGCAGCCGATGCCGTGCCCGATCCAGAGGAGGATTTTCAGGATAAGCCGTGAGAACCAGACGGCGAGCCGTGCCAGATTGACGACGATGCTCGCCCGCCAATCCTCCGTTTGCCCCCACTCTTCCAATGTTTCATCCCACGCATCCCGCTCGTAAGCAATGCGGGCGAACCAGGCATTGATGCTTCGGATCATATATGTCACCCGCATACCAAAACCCTGTGTGAAATGACCGAACTCATGGGCCAGCACACCGGCCAGTTGCTTGGCGCTCAATCCGGCTACCAACGGCATCCCAATGGTCAGGACCAAATCGGAACCGAAGAAACTGCGTAACCCGCGGCGAAAACTCGCGGAAGCGTTAAGCTGGCAATCCACCGCCACCTGACTTGGTCGCGGCGATCCTACCACAGCGCAGACTCGCTCGATGAGTTGATACAGCGCAGGGGCAGCTTCCGGGCTCAAGATAAGCGGATGCGGCGGATTCGCCCGCCGGGCGAGCAATGGCTTGATCATGAACAGCACGACCACACTCCCGCTAAACAGAGGCGTGAGATAGACGATCATCTTGAGAAACATGAGCCGTCCCCTCCTCCCCCGGAAAGCACGGCCACACCTTTTGTTGCCCACAGATAAACTCCCCACCCTGCGAGGCCTATCAAAGAAAAATAGACGAGCGGCATGATGAGCATGGTGATCAAAACCACGATCATCCCCGCTTTATAGAAAAAGCTGACCGGAGGAGGTGTTATCTTGCCCGTAAAAGCAGCCTTGATCTGGTCATCCGTCAAATCGCCAACCTCTGCCATCGTCGGAGCTGCCTCGGTGCTGTCGCTTCCTGGCAGATAAAGCGTGGTCTTGCAGGCGCAAGTCGGGCAATCGATCTCAGCGCCGGCGGATTCCACCGGAAACGCTAGGTTCACCCCGCACGCTACACAGGGACATTTGGCGAGTTCTTCTCCTCCCATAGTTATCTTGGCTGATGCTGAATACTGGAAATAGCAGCATGCCGAATCAATCAAAAAGCGACTTGGCATAGTGCTTTCGCCAGACGATAGATGACAAAACGGTAGCCCTGAGGCATCTTGCCGAACCATGCTATTCGATTTCGAAGGAGCCCATCAGGATCGCACTTACGCCATCCTCGCCAGTCTCATCACCCCTCGACCTATCGCGCTGGTCACCACACTCAGTCCAATCGGGAAGATCAACGCCGCTCCTTTTAGCTTCTTCAATATCTTGGGCGATGAGCCACCAGTAGTAGCCTTTGCTCCCGGTGATCGTGAAGACGGCACCCCCAAGGACACCGCGCTCAATATCCGGGCCATGCATGAATTTGTCGTGAATCTCGTGGACGCACCCATCGCCGAGAAGATGAACAGATGCGCCACTTCACTGCCCTATGGTGAAAATGAATTGACCTATGCCGGGTTGACCGCTGCGCCTTGCGTGGTCGTGAAGCCGCCGCGCATCGCTGAGGCTCCAGCCAGTTTCGAATGTGTTGAATGGGGCACGCTTCAGATCGGTAGCAATCGGATTGTGCTCGGCATCGTCAAACGTGCTCATGTGAAAGATGAGTTGGTGGATCTGGAAAAACTGCGCATCAAGAGCGATAAACTGGATATCATCGGCCGCATGGCTTCACCTCACTGGTATTGTCACACTCGGGACCGTTTTGAGATGAAACACCCAGATTGAGCATTTTCTCACCCGCATAGGTCGAAGGAATCATCTGTGAAACAACATCGCAAGGAGACGTTTAAGAAAGGGCTCTTCGCCAAGCTGCAATCAGCGCAGGAACGCCATCAGGAACGTAATCGCCCGACTGGCTTCCAGTTCGCCCTGGGCGATCGCATTGATTTCATGCACCCGGGCCACTGGAATGCCCTTACGGCTAAAGGCTCCATCTTTCTCCAGACCCGTTATCTGCGGGCCTTGGAACAAACGGCGCCAGAGAATCTCAGTCCACGCTACGCCCTGGCTTTTCGCGGGGATAAACCGGTGGCTGCCATCGCCCTGCAAATCGTGACCATTACCGGTTCCACTTTGCTGCAGGATAAGCCGGACAAGAAACCCAAACTGTTAGGTCGCGTGGTAAAGACCTTGGGTGCCGGACTCAAAGAGCGCGCGTTGGTTTGCGGCAACCTCCTCGCGTGGGGCAATCACGGCGTCGCCTTTGCTCCGGATGAAGATCCAGCCACACTGTGGCCGGCGGTCGCTGAGGTCATCTATCGCATCCGCCGGGCCGAAAAGCTTTCCGGCCAGACCGATTTCGCGCTGATCAAAGACTTGAGCGAACCCGAATTTGCGCCCGCAGAATCACTGGAGAAGTTCAGCTATCGCTCCGTGGAAACGGATCCCGACATGGTGCTGCACTTACGCGAGGAATGGCGTTCTTATGAAGATTACTTGGGCAGTCTTGATCGAAAGTATCGCTACTCAGCCAAGCAAATCGCCAAGGAAATAGCAGCGGCTGGCTGCGTAGTAGAAAGCCTAAGCGACTTGCAACCACACGGGAACCGTCTGCATCAGCTCTATACTTCAGTCCAACAGAACGCCCCGCTCCGCCCCATCAGTTTGCATCAAAACTATCTTCCCACACTCGCCACCGCCCTCGGCGCAGATTTTCGTTGCAGTGTGGTGCGCAAAAATCACGATTTGCTCGGGTTTATCACGACCTTGAAGAATGGCGACTCGGCCATCGGTTACTATATCGGCTTCGATAGAACCGCGGCGGAGACCGCCCCCATCTACTTGCAGTTACTGCACGCTTCTGTTGCAGATGCCTTGGCACTTGGCTGCAAGAACCTTTCACTCGGTCGCACGGCGCTGGAACCCAAAGCCCGCCTGGGAGCCAAGCCTGTGCCCTTGAAGATTTGGTTGCGTCATCGCACGCCTGTGCTGAACGTAGCTATCCGGGGACTATTAGGAGCGATTCCGCATGGCGAGGCGCCGGAACGAAACCCATTCAAGAATACCGGGGCTAAGGACTAAGCGAGCAACTCCTGGATGACGCTGCCTTCGCTTAGGGCGATTGGCCGGCCAATCGGGCTGACAATCTGCTTTTCATGATTCAGACCGAGCGCATGCAAGATCGTCGCGTGCAGGTCTTCCACATGCACTGGATTCTCCGGTTCCTTCTTCTCACCTTTGGATCCGTTGAACCGATCACCCGTCCCGCCTGAATACCGCCGCCGGCCATCGCCACGGTGAATCCATGGGGCCAGTGGTCGCGACCTTCAAAGGGATTGAGCTTCGGCGTGCGGCCAAATTCGCCACCGCACAGCACCACCGTGCGATCCAAAAGATCACGCCGTTTCAGATCTGCTATAAGCGCAGAAAGTGCCGGATCCAACGTCTTGACCAAAGCGCCTTGTGATTCATGGTTTTTCGTATGCGTGTCCCAACCGTTCAACGTCACTTCGATACAACGCACACCAGCTTCCACCAACCGGACAGCCGCGAGACAACCACGGCCAAACGCGGTATCACCGTAAGCCAAGCGCTCTGCCAGCGGCACTTTCGTGACATCAAATGCTTTCACCTGATCGGAGGTCATCATGTTGACGGCCTTTTGCATCGTGGCTTGGTGCAGCGTCTTGGTGGTATCCAGATCCGGCTGACGCCCGCGCAAAAACGCATTCTCCACCACAGCCATGCCCCGCATGCGCTGCTCCTGACGCTTGGCGTCAACATTAGCCGTCAAATCGGCGATAGGCTGCGCCGGATCACCGGTCTTGAAAGCATCGTAAGCGGCGCCGAAGTAGCCGCCCCGGGCCGGCCATTGTCCGGGCAAGATTGAAATATGGGTCGGAATCTCAATCTTCTGGTTTGGCAATTCATGCGTGATGATGGCGCCTACGGATGGGTGCAAAATCGTCGGATTCGGGCGATAGCCCGTCTTCATGTTGTACGTGGCCCGCTCGTGATCCCCCTCCTTGCTCACCACCGAACGAACCAGCGACATGTTGGATAATATGTCAGCCGTCCGCTCCAAACCCGCCGCCAGCTTGATATCTTTGATCGAAGTCTTGATGGCCTTGGTGCCGTAGGAAATCTCTGAACCCGGATGCGGATCAAACGTCTCCAATTGGCTAGGCCCGCCCTGCAGCCACAGAATGATGACGGATTGGGCTCGCGAGTCTTTGCGCTTCTCCGCTTCCAAAGCGAGCAACTGGCCCAACGGGGTCAGCTGGGTAAGTCCGGCCAGGCCCGCCGCCTTTAGCAAAGTGCGGCGTGAATAATGATCTGCTGAGCCACACCCGTTGTTCGCTTCAGGAATGTTCATAACAAATTTAGTGGTTCCACGAAAACTCCGTGGCGTTCAACAGCGTCCAATACAGATCCTCCATCACCCGGATGCGTGCTTTGCCTTTGATACCCTTCAACAACTCGCTGAAATAACTCTGTTCTTCCGGAGTCGGCCGTCGGGTCAAGGCGCAAAGGTAGGCCGTTTCCACAGCGGCAGCATCCGTGGGTGCCAGGGAGGCTATACGTGTCGAGGCGTTCATCACCACGTTTTCTTTCGAACGCTCTTCCACCAATTTGCCGTTCATCAACAGCAAGCGTTGGGGAATCGTTCCGCTGCGCTGGTTGAACTCATCCTCGCCGATATCGCCGTAGCGCTTGATGAAATCACTCTGCTGGAATATGCGATTCAGGCGGAAAACGATATGTGCCTCGGCATCGATGGTACGTAATGAAGACGCTTGAATGACCCCGCCCGCCACCTGCTCAGGCCGCAAACGTGTGAGCGGAAAGGCGGCATAAAGTTTCTCGTGCGCTTCCGTGATATGCTCATTGGCAAGGGCGCTTGCGCTGTCCAATTGGAAAACACGGGTGGCCGCAATGAGTCGGATAAGCCTTTGCAGATCGTATTTATTAGCGATCAAATCATCCGTCAAAAGCTCCAACCCGGCCGGATAGGGCCCAACCAAAGGGATGTCATCAATCGGTTCCACCAACGGGCGATTGAACATCAAGGCCCAGATACGGTTCACCGTCGTACGGGCAAACGCACGATTCTCTGGATGAGTCACCCACTTTGCCAGTCGGCCCCGTAACTCACCTTCTTTAGGCAGCAACTCTGGCTGGAATGGCACGGTCGGTTTGACGAGTTCATCCTCCTTCTTGCCGTGATAACGAAACTCGTATTTCAGCTTTTTATTATCACGGACACCGGTAAGGGACATCTCGGCGGGAGCAAAAAAAGCGGCTAATTGATGAAAGTCGTTCTGCTTCCACTTGTCATTAAGCAAATCATCATGGCATTGCACGCAGTCCAAGCGAACACCCAAGAATGCTCGGGCAACCCGGCCCGCCAGTTTGACTTCATCCGGACCTTTCTTTTTATCGTTTTGATCCACTGTCACGGTGATGAAATTCACTTCTGGTTGGGTAGTCCAGATGCCGTGTGAATCGATCAGATTGCGCGTCAACTCATCATAAGGACGATTGCGTTGCAGCTGTTCGCTCAACCAATCCACCATGCGATGACGGCGATAGATCAGGAATGGGCCGTCCTCTACTCCTACATAAGCGCGGGCAAACCGTTCGGCGATGTAATCACTATACCGGCGGTCCTCAAATATCTTCGTCAGCCACCATTGCACCGCTTTGTTCGGGTCTTGTTGCTCCAAGGCACGGATCTCTTCCAAAGAAGGTAACGTGCCGGTAAGCCCCAAGGATAGTCTGCGGGCAACCGTAAGAACAGGTGCGGTGGGGGCTGGCGTGAGCTTTACTTCTTGCCACTTCTTTTCAAAAGCCGCATTGATCTGGTTGACGGTTTCTTTGAAACTGGCTTCAGTCAGGGAAGCCGGGGGATTTGCTTTGGGTGCTGGAGCTGGCTTGGCTCGCCAAAGGGAATTGAGCACTCCGCCGGCGAGAAGCACACAGAGGGTGACGAAGACATACACCCGCCAACCGCTCGTGCGTTTGGCTGGTGACTCCGGTCTGATATGGTTGGCTTCGTCCATTAACGAGCCTTAAAAGTGCTTATGGAATAGAGTATCCATCAATGCGCAATGCCTGACAAACAGAACTTTTGGAACAGCTCCCGCCAAGCAAGCCTAACAGTCACATGACGTCCCGGCTGAATGCCGGTTACAAACCAGATTCTTTTTGCGCGCGACACGACCCATTGGCTCCGCTATATCCATCTCCATAAGTCCTGTAACCGCCCTTGGCCTGCAACGTCATAAGCGCTAACTGCTTGATGAATGGAACGATAGAATTGCCCGCTTGGCAAACAGCTCCGGAGTCCGAGGAAAACCTCGCGCCCCAAGCGGTGCCTCCCCCTGTTCCAGCCTCTCTCAAACCGGAGAACATCCTCATCCGCTTTACCCGCTGGGTCGGGTCCACAGTAGAATGGATCTTCGGCGCCTTGACCTTGATCGGCACGCTGGCGGTTTTTTCGGTTATCCCGTTTCTTAACTTCCTCAGTTTGGGCTATTTGCTGGAGGTCAGTGGACGTGTCGCGCGGAGCAAACGGATTCGTGAAGGCTTTGTCGGGGTGCGAAAAGCGGCCGTCTTCGGTCGCATCATCTTTGGCACCTGGCTGGTGCTCTGGCCGGCGCGTTTTATCTCCGGTATGTGGCAGGACGCGGAATTGATCGCTGCAGGCAGCCGGTCCGCCATCGGCTGGCGCATGGCTTTGTATATCGTCACCGTCATCACCTTGGCACATATCGTCTGGGCTTGTTTGCGTGGCGGTAAATTGCGCCACTTCTTCTGGCCCGCTCCGTGGCGTTTCTACCAATGGGTCCGCCAAGAGAACCGTTTTTCCGGCATCCAAAACGCTGTGATGGATTACTTAATCAACCTGCGATTGGGATATTATTTTAAACTGGGCGCCTTTGGCTTCTTGGGCGGCTTGGCATGGCTCATCGTTCCCGTCAGCATCCTGATTGTAGCTGCTTATTTGCCCCCGGGCGGTGCGGCCTTGCTTGGCCTGTTCGGCAGCGGCTTGCTCTTTCTGGTGGCCCTGCACTTGCCATTCCTACAAGCGCATTACGCGACGGAGAACCGCTTTTCGGCCATGTTTGAGGTTCGGCGTGTGCGGCAATTGTTCAAGCAAGCCCCGGTAGCTTTTTGGGTGGCCTTGGTCAGCACCCTGCTCTTTTCCATTCCCCTTTATCTGTTGAAGATTGAGTTTCCACCCAAAGAGATCGCCTGGTTGCCCAGCTTGTTGTTTGTGGTGTTCATCTTCCCCGCCCGCATCATCACCGGATGGGCATTAGGCCGGGCTTTGAAACACGAGCAACCGCGCCATTGGTTTTTCCGCTGGTTCAGCCGCTTCGCCATCTTCCCGGTAGTCGGCTTCTATGTGCTGGCCGTGTATATCACCCAGTATCTCTCGTGGAACGGCGCGCTAAGTTTGATTGAACAGCACGCCTTCCTGGTGCCCGCGCCCATGCTGAGCATGTGACCCATCAGGGCTTCAACACGAGCTTGCCGCTGAGGATGCCCGTTTTCTGCACCGTGCTTTCTTCCTGCAACCGGTGCGCTTCAGCCGCTTGGGACAAAGGCATTATGCGGTCGATCCGGGATTTCAATTTGCCCTCCACTAACCAGCGATTGATATCCACCGCGCAACGACGCAGCTCATCGGGCGTGGCATTGAACATCGCGAACCCGTGGAGGGAGCAGCCTTTGACATAGAAAGGCCCGACGGGAAAGGCGGGACGCGCATCCCGCCCGGCCATCAAAATCATGCGCCCACGGGGCGCCAATTGGCTGACAACCAGATCAAAATTCGGCTCCCGTAATGTCTCCCACCAGATCTGCACCCCGTTCGGAGCGAACTGCTTCACGCCCTCTTCGATGCTTTGCTCGCGGTAATTGATCACGTGATCAGCCCCGAGTTCTTTGGCCAGTGTCGCCTTGGCGGCACTGCCAGCCGTGGTGATGACTTTCGCTCCCGCCGCCTTGGCCATCTGCACCACCATGGAGCCCACCCCGCCCGTGCCACCCGTGACGTAAACCGTTTCGCCGGCTTGCAGCTTGGCGTCCCGGAAAAGCCCCAAATGCGCTGTGACACCCACGAGTGAAATCGCGGCAACGCATTCGTCCTTCACCTCAGCCAGCGTCGGATAAAGCCACGCTTCGTCCACCGCGATGTATTCGGCAAACGTGCCTTGCCGGCCCAAAAGCCCTTGATTCGTCCCCCATACGCGATCTCCCACTTTAAATCGCGTAGCTTCCGGTCCCAAGGCTTCCACCGTACCCGCCACATCACACCCGATGATATACGGTGGGGGCACCGCCAGTTTGATCAGCCCTGAGCGGACATAGGTATCGATGGGATTGACCGCTACAGCCCCAACTTTGATCAGCACTTGGCTGCCCGTAGGTGTCGGCTGCGGCAAATCGCCGTAAATGATCTTGTCGGGCGCACCCTGTTCTTGGATGTAAGCGGCTTTCATCGTGGGCCCAAAGTAATCGTCCGGGCACCGGCGGGCAAGCGCCTCACAGTAAATTTGCCAGCCTTGGAACCTGTGCTAGCTTCGGCGCAGTGAAAAGGGTCATCCATTGGTTCCGCCGGGATTTACGCGTCTCTGATAACACAGCTTTGTTTGAAGCTGCCAAATCGGCAGAACAGGTCATTCCTGTTTTCATCTTGGAGGATGCCTTTAAGACCGGCCCGGACGTCGGCGCAGCTCGCGCAGCGTTTCTGCTGCATTCCGTCGATTCATTGTGCAAGAATCTGCATCACCTCGGTTATCCTCTGGTCATCCGGCAGGGCAAATCGACTGAGCTGATTCCGCAACTGGCTAGAGAACTCAAAGCCGAAGCCGTTTTCTGCAACGCGCGGTATGAACCTTACGCGGAAGCGCGGGACCTAAAAATCGCCCAAGAGCTGCAAACAGTCGGGATTCCTCTGCGTGTTTTCAAAGACGCGGTAGTCTGGGAGCGCAAAGAGGTGCTCACCAAGACTGGTAACCCTTACACGGTATTCACGCCCTACTCCAAAGCCTGGAAACTTCTGCCCACACCCGCGCCTAAGCCCAAATTGTCAGCGGCCAAAGTGGCATTTCCTGAAATCGCCAGCGCTCCCCTCCCCTTGGATCCGCAAGCGCTTGGTTTCCCCTTGGGACAAGAAATTTGCGCGGCGGGCGAACGGTCCGCTCATGATCGGCTGAAGCAATTCATGGCGGGCTCGGTTTTTCATTATGCTGAACGCCGTGATTTCCCCATCCAGCAAGGAACCTCGCAATTATCCCCGCATCTGCGCTGCGGCAACATCGGTATTCGCACCATTCTGGCCGAGCTGAGCAGGAAACGGGACGGTGCGAACGCGGTTGAGCTGCGGAATTGCGAGATATTCTTGAATGAATTGATCTGGCGGGAATTCTACACGCAAATCCTCGCCAACTTTCCGCACGTTAGTAAAGGCGCGTTCCGACCGGAATACGACCGCCTGGAGTGGAGTGACAATCAACAGCATTTTCAGGCCTGGTGCGCGGGGCGCACCGGCTATCCGATCGTCGATGCAGCCATGCGTTGCCTGAATGCGACCGGTAACATGCACAATCGTCTCCGGATGATCGTGGCGATGTTCCTCACCAAGGATTTGATGATCAATTGGCAGCAAGGCGAGCGTTACTTCATGCAGCAACTCGTGGATGGGGACAAGGGCGCCAACAATGGGGGCTGGCAGTGGAGCGCGGGCACAGGAACAGACGCGGCACCATATTTCCGCATCTTCAATCCAGTGTCGCAGGGAGAAAAGTTTGACGCGAACGGGGATTTTGTCCGCGCTTGGATTCCTGAATTACGGGATTTGCCCGCTTCAGTGATCCATCAACCGTGGGAATATCCGCTTTTCGCCAAAACCAAGTATGATCAGCGGATTATTCGGCATGAAGAACAACGCGAGAAATGCCTCGCGATGTTCAAGGCCATCAAGGGGTGAGCTTACAGCTCGAAATCGAACGCCAGCACGCCGTCCACATTGGCCAGCAAGAGCTGCTTGATTTTCTCGTGCTCGGGGTGCGTCAGATAACCATCGCGGGCGGCTGCGTCCACAAACGTCATCACGAAACCGTGCGTATATCCCTGATTCAACCCCTCGGGGCTGTTATTGGGGCCGGAGACATAATCTTCCACACCCGGGATGGATTCCGTGGCGTCCAGAATCTGTTCGAAGATGCCAGCTACCTGGTCTTCTGAGACTTCCGGCTTAAACTTGAACAAAGCAATGTGCTTAACCTTTGACATATTTACCTGCTGATTTGCTACAAGCATTGTGCGGTCATTCCCGGCTGACGTAAAGCCTTCAACTGAAAAAGTTTTGGCTCATTGGGCTGCCACTGCTTTTTCAATGCTGCCAGTCACTTCCGCCGATTCCGGCTCCATATCCGGGTCGAACCGCTTGACCACTTTACCATCTTTACCAATCAGGAATTTCCCGAAATTCCACGACACTTCCCCCGGAAAGGCGGCCCCCTTGCCTGTCAGCAACTCATACAGCGCATGCTTTTCCGTACCGACTGCTTTGACCTTTTCGAACATCGGAAAAGTCACCTGATAGAGTTTTTGGCAAAACTGTTTGATCTCCTTCTCCGTGCCCGGCTCTTGCCCGCCAAAGTCATTGCAGGGAAAACCCAACACCGTGAACCCCTTGTCCTTATACCGCTTCTGGAGTTCTTCCAGCCCGGCGTATTGCGTAGTAAGCCCGCATTCAGACGCCACATTAACGATGAGCAGCACCTTCCCTTTAAACTCGCCCAACGTGCGCTCTTTACCGTCGATGTCCTTGACCTTGATGCCGTAGATACCTTCATCAGCCGCCGTTGCGTTATGGGACAAGGTCATGATCAGAAAAAGCAAAAGGGTTGCTTTCAACATTTTTGCGGCTAAGTGAAAGCAACCCATATGATTCGTTTTAGCGGTTCAGCCGTTTATGGCTGGCCCTCCAACGTAAACTTCACTCCCGCCTCTTCCTTCAGTTTCTTGTAATAATCCGGCAACTGCTTCTGGATCTGTTGGGAAAGCAAACCGTCTTTGATGCGGGCCGAAACTTCAGCCAAAGCGAGTTTCTTCGGTGCGACCTTTTCTTGCAGTTTAATGATGTGATAGCCGAACTGTGTTGTCACCACGTCACTGATCTGCCCCGGCACCAAAGCAAAGGCGGCCGCCTCAAACTCTGGCACCATGCGACCACGCGGAAAGATATACTCGCCGCCGCGTTCTTTCGAACCAAGGTCTTCCGAGAACTCCTTGGCCAGCTTGGCGAAGTCTTCGCCACCTTTCGCACGTTGCAGCAGCTTGTCGATCAATTCACGTTTCTCTTTTTTCTTCTCGGGCGCGATTTCCGTCTTGGTGCCGGATTCGAGGATTGTCAGCAGGATATGGTTCACCTTCACCATCTCGGGCTGATCAAACGCTTTCGCATTGTCATCGTAGAACTTCTGGATATCCGCATCCGTCACCACGATTTTACCGCCGACTTCGCGTTCCACCACGAGACGCACCAGAGTTTCTTCCTCCGCTTTGCCAAAGAAGGTTTCAAGCTTCATGCCGTTGGCTTCGAGACGGCGTTTGAAGGCTTCTTCCGATGGCAATTTCTTGCGCACTTCAGCCACGTATTCTTCAGCCTTCTTTTTGGCTTGGATTTTTTCGTCCGCTGTGGCGCGCGCAGAGACCAAACGGGTCATCACGATGCGATCGAGCGCATTCGTCATCAAACGTGCGCGGTCCGCGTCCGGAAGGGCTTGACCTTGGGCAGCGAGTGAGGCGCGCAGCGCAATCATCGTTTCGTCCAATTCACTCTGTTTTACTTCCACGCCCTTGCCCTGGGCGACCACTTTATCCGGGAACAAAGAATCGGCGGCATAGGTTTGCGCTACAGTGACCAGCAGTGCGGCAGCGATTAAAATACGTTTCATGCTTTGAAATGATTACAGGTTGATGACCTTCACATTGCTGATGTCTGCATCCTTCTCAAGTTCCGCGAGCAACTCTTTCGGCGGAATGCTGTCGAGGCTCAAGACCGTCAACGCTTGCCCCCCGATCGTGTCACGGCCCAGGCTCATGTTGGCGATGTTCACCTTGTGTTTGCCCAGCAACGTGCCAATGTGCCCCACGATGCCCGGCCGGTCATTGTTGTTCAGCAACATCAAGATACCGTTCGGCACGATCTCCACCGGTTGGCTGAAGAGGCGCACGATGCGCGGATTGTTCGGCGAACCGAAGAACGTGCCGCCGGCCGATACCACCTTCTTGTCACCTTGAAACGCCTGCACGTGTAACCACTCGTTGAACGTCACCGGCTCGCTCGAGCGCTTCTCTTCCACCGTCAAACCGTGCGTCGAAGCGATGCTGCGCACGTTGATATTGTTCAAGTCCTTCACCGCAGCGCGCGCGAGGAAACCTTGTAGCACCGCGCGTGTGATTGGGTCGATGTTCGGCAACTCTTGCGCCTTGCCACCATACGTGATGTGAATGCGATCCACCTGGCCCGGCGCCAACTGCGAGATCAGCTTGCCCAGCTTCTCGCCGAGCGTCAGGTATGGCTTCACCTGTTCGTACGTCTTCGCATCGAGGTAAGGCAGATTGACCGCGTTACGCACTTCGCCCGTGAGCAAATACCCTGCGATGACTTCCGCCACTTCGATGCCACACTTCTCTTGCGCTTCCGAGGTGCTTGCGCCCAAATGCGGCGTAAGAATCGTGGCGGCGTTCTTGCGGAACGGATGCTCCGCCGCCAGCGGTTCTTCGGCGAACACGTCCAAGCCAGCTCCGGCCACTTTACCCGATTCCAATGCGGCCAACAGGTCCGCTTCAACGATGATCTCACCGCGCGCGCAATTCACAATGCGCACATTCGGCTTCATCTTGGCGAACGCGTTTGCGTTCAGCATCCCTTTGGTCTGCTCCGTCACCGGCATGTGCACCGTGATGAAATCAGCGCGGTTATAAACCGTGTCCAGGTCACCCGTGAGCTCGACGCCCATCGCTTTGGCGCGTGCTTCCGTAAGGAACGGATCATAAGCCAGCACCTTCATGCCGAAAGCGAGTGCGCGCTTGGCCACTTCACCACCGATGCGGCCCATGCCCAGCACGCCCAGCGTCTTGCCGAACAATTCCACGCCTTGGAAGGCTTTGCGATCCCACTTGCCGGCCACCATCGTGCCGTGCGCCTGCGGCACCTTGCGCGCGAGGTTCAGGATCATCGAGAAGGTCAACTCGGCCGTAGTGACGGTGTTACCACCCGGCGTGTTCATGACGACGACACCCTTCGTCGTGGCATAATCCACATCCACATTGTCCACACCCACACCGGCGCGACCCACCACCTTCAGTTTCAGCGCGGCATCTAGCACCTTCTTGGAAATCTTCGTCTCCGAACGCACCACGATTGCGTCCACGTCCGCCACCACCGGTAGCAACTCTGCTTCCGTCAGGCGTTTATCGAGCACGACGACGTTGAACTCCGGACGCTCCTTGAAGAGCGCTATACCTTTGGGCGAAATCGGGTCACAAATCAAAATCTTCATAAAACAGAAAGCGGAATGTAGGCAGGTGCCCCGGTCAGGTCAAATCTCAAGCAGCACCGATTTTTGACCTCCCTGAACTTCGTCATCCTCGTTCTCGTCTTTGTCCTTGCCATAATTTCCTCCTTTCTCGCCCTCAACCCTATCCCGCCACCTAGGACATACGCTGTCCAACCCCTGCTTTTTATTTACTTAAACAGAGAAAACCTAACCTGTTGATGCCGTAATGGTTAAACTGATTCCAATTGGTTAATGCAACAATCTCCGCTTTCAAGCCTCGTGCCGCAATAAGAATTCCCGGCGGAATTGGCTTTTCCACCTTTTCGCGCAGCTCGAGCATTCTGTGGGCTATTCCTTTTTGATCTGCTCTTTGAAGAACTTCACAATTAAAGCCGGTCCATTTGCGGGAAACTTATGTTCACCTGCATGGATATAAGTGATTACAGGCGCTCCTGTCTTGGCCTCGTAAATCGTTGCCCCTTTCTCTCCTGCCCACGGTTTACCCTCACCGCATTGGTTCATCTCCCTTAATTTATCAATGGTCGCCTTCTGCCACGCAAACTTCACCAAAGGATCGTTCTCCGCTCCCAAATGCAGAAACGGCTTGGGCAGCAACTTGGGCTTGCCCGCTTCTTTGTCCTCGTTCACTTTCCTTCCTTCATCTGGTTTAGCTAAGATTCCGCCCATCAGAAAAGTCGCTGGTGCGGCTGAAGGCGCAAACGCGGCGAACTGTTCCCCCCGCGCTTGCCACAGCAGATAAGTGAAACTACCGCCATTGGAATGCCCCGTGGCGTAAAGCCGTTTCGGGTCCACCTTATAATCCTTCTTCAGGCTCGCCAGCATCGCATCAAAGAACTTCAAATCACGATCTCCTTGAGCACCCATTCCACTCTGCCAGCCCGGTTTCTTGCCTTCCGGATCTGTCAACTTCCCCGGAGTGTTCAAGCCCTGCGGATAAACCACGATGGCCTCCGGCCACACCGTATGGATGCTCCACCCACGCACCGTTGCGCGCATGCTCCCGCCGTGGCCGTGAAACACAAACACCACGGGCGCAGCATTCGTCTTGGCACTGGGCGGCACATACACCATCGCTTCCCGCGCCACTCCATCCACCATCCATTCCCGCCGCACCGGCTCCTCGGCCGCTTGAGCAAATCGCCCCAAGCAACTCGTGAGCAGCAGCCACAGAACCCAGCTTCGACGTGATAGAGTAAGCGATATCATGTTCTTAATGACGTCACGGCCCATGCTTTGGTTGCGTGCCAAAAAAGGCTGTGACATTTACCGCAGCATTGCTTGGTGTTAATAGGTCCGACTGCCCCTATAAAACACGGAATAACGCGCAACTGTGTGCCTCTGAACGTGATAGCTTGACCGCGCAAATAAAAGCCTGTTCTCTACAACCTTTCCGAGTGCTGTTCCAAAAGCTTCATTCAACCTTTCGCTGAAGGCTCTGAAGCTGGCTCTGATGACTGATTAAAAGCGGTTGGCCAGACCACAGCTTATGAAACAAAAGCGCTTCATCTCCCTGCAGTTCAGCATGGCGGCGGCGTTTGCCATCACGGTTATCGTCACCTCGGCGTTCATCGGTGTCTCGACCTTCTTCGCCGCTCGCTCTTTCATCCGGGAAAGCATCCGCGTTCGGCTTCAGGACATCGCCACCTTGGCTGCCATGCATGTGAATGTGGCCGATGCCGCCAAAATCCATGTCCGCGAAGACGAAACCAAGCCGGAGTATATCCAGCTCAAGGCCTATCTCGAACGTGTCCGGCGTATCAATCCCGAGATCCGCTTTGCCTACCTCTACCGCGTCGATGCCTCTGGCAAGGTTTTCTGCGTCGTGGAAAATGAACCCTTCGGCTCACCGGATATGAGCCACGCCGGCGATCAGTATCCCGATGCTACCCCGCTCACTCGCAAAGTGTATAAAGCCGGTGCCCAAGCGGAATCGGAGGAAGATTTCTGGACTGATCAATGGGGTGTCTACCTCTCTTCCTACATCCCCGTGCTTGATGCCTCGGGCAAAGTCGAATGCGGCCTAGGCATCGACATGTCGGCCAAGGCTATCAAGGATTTCGAACGCCGTTTTCTCTATAATCTCATCGGGCTCGCCATACTCACTGCGATCATTGTGCTCTTTAGCAGCCTTTGGTACTCGCGCCGCATTAGCCGCCCGTTACTCGCCCTTGCTGACAACCTCAATCACGTTCAACGGCTGGAACTGGATCACGACATCGAGATCCGTTCCTATGTCCGGGAAGTCGTCGTTATGCGAGATGCCATCCACACGATGAAGAAGAGCCTGCGCTCATTCCGCAAATACGTCCCCGCCGATCTCGTGGCCGACCTCATGACCCTCGGCCAGGAGGCAAAACTGAGCATCGAAAAACGCGAGATCACCATCTTCTTTTCGGACATCGCCGACTTCACCACTATCACGGAGAAAACCCCGCCCGATCGTTTGGTAGAGAATCTCTCTGTCTATTTCGATGGCATGACCCGCTCCATCATCGAGAACAAAGGGAACGTCGATAAATATATCGGCGACGCAGTGATGGCTTTCTGGGGCGCACCGCGGCCTTTGGAAAACCACGGCCTCCATGCCTGCCTCGCTGCCATCCAATGCCGCGACTACACGGCCAAGCTTTCCGAGGAACTGGCCGCCAAAGGCCAGGCACCACTTATTACCCGCATCGGCTTGAACACCGGTTACGCCATCATCGGCAATATCGGTTATGATGCCCGTTTGAACTACACCGCCATGGGCGACATGGTGAATCTGGCCAGCCGTTTGGAACAACTGAACAAGTATTACGGCACTCAAATCCTGATCAGCGACAGCACCTATCAAGCCGCCAAGAGCGCCATCGCCGCCCGCTTCATCGACACGGTGGCCGTGAAAGGCAAAACCATTCCCGTCCGCATCTACGAAGTCATCTGCCGCAAAGGCGAAATGACCGAATCCCAAGCCGCCTTGGTCTCCGGTTACGCCCAAGCCATGGAACTCTATCTGGCGCGCGACTTCCAAGCGGCCGCCGCGCAACTGCAAAAACTGGCGCAAACTTACCCTGCTGACCGGGCCATCGCCATCCTGCTCGAGCGCAACCTGGCCTACCAAACCTCACCGCCCCCGAATAACTGGCAAGGCGAACACATCATGCGCGACAAATAAGCCTGCTGGCTGCGCCTTGGCATACGGACTTGCCGTTTGCCTCCACCCCCGTTTACAGTATGACCTCGTTGGTTTGCGTCCGTAGCTCAGTTGGATAGAGCATCTGCCTTCTAAATCGAAAACGCCATTTTCTCACTTTTTCTCACGTTAGCAGTTTGCATCAAACCCCTATAAACATTGGCGATTCTGATTTTTGAGTTATCTAGCGTTTTCTCAATTTATCTCAAAAAACCACAAAGAGTATAGTACTTGAGTACAGTACCAAATCCTGCCCGTTTACGCTTAAAAACCTACGGTAACAGCGGCAAACCCAGCTCTTTCAGAAAAGCGTTGTGTTTCTTCTTCGCCTCCTGAATGGCATTTTCTGCTTTTAGCAACTCTGCATGTGTCGCTTCCAAGTCGATCTCGGCATCAGCTATCGAGGTGCTGATATAGCGGGAGATGTTCAGGTTGAAATCGTTCTTCTCGATCTCAGGCATCTCCACCCGGCGGGAGTAGCGGGCCTCTTCCTTCCGATACTTGTAGGTGTCGATGATCTTCGTGATGTTCTCCTCGCTCAGTTGGTTCTGGCGTTTGCCTTTCACGAAATGCTCGGCAGCGTTGATGAAAAGCACGTCGTCGGGCTTCTTGCACTTCTTGAGCACGAGGATGCAGACGGGGATGCCCGTGGAGTAGAAGAGGTTCGCGGGCAGGCCTATGACGGTGTCAATATGTCCGTCCTGAAGCAGCTTGGTGCGAATGAGTTCCTCGGCTCCGCCACGGAAGAGCACGCCATGCGGCAGGATGATGGCCATCACGCCTTCGTCTTTCAGGTAGTGAAAGCCGTGCAGCAGGAAGGCGAAGTCGGCGGCGGACTTGGGGGCGAGGCCGTGGCTTTTGAAGCGCACATCGTCGGCCAGCGCGTCGGTGGGGTCCCAGCGGTAGCTGAAGGGCGGATTGGCGACGATGGCGTCGAAGCTCGGCTTTTTGGCCGGGTTCTGCTCCCGCATCATATCCCACTCGTTGAGCAGGGTGTCGCCGTGGTAGATTTCAAACTCCGTGTCCTTCACCCCGTGCAGCAGCATGTTCATGCGAGCTAGGTTGTAGGTGGTGATGTTCTTTTCCTGCCCGTAGATTTTGCCGATGGTGCCACCCACTTTGTTCACCTTCTTGCGCACGTTCAGGAGCAGGGAGCCGGAGCCGCAGGCGAAGTCCAGCACGCTCTCCAACCGCTTCTTCGTGCCGGTCTTTGGTTCCTGGCTGTCCAGCGTGACGATGGCGGAGAGGATGTCGGAAATTTGCTGCGGGGTGTAGAACTCGCCCGCTTTCTTGCCGGACCCGGCGGCAAACTGGCCGATCAGGTATTCATAGGCATCGCCTAGCGCGTCGATGTCCGTGGAAAACTCCGCCAGCCCTTCGGCGATCTTCTGGATGATGGTGCAGAGCTTGGCGTTGCGGTCCTCATACTTCTTCCCCAACTTGTCCGACCCGAGATTGATCTCGGAGAACAGGCCTTGAAAGGTGCTCTCAAAGGACTCTGTCTCAATGTATTTAAAGCCCGCTTGCAGTGTGTTCAGCAGCTCCGCGTTTTGGGTGCGGGCCATGTTGGCAATGCTGTTCCAAAGGTGCGCGGGTTGGATGACGTAATGCACCTTGCGCCGCATCTGCTTCTCGAACTCCGGGATGTCATCCACGTTGTTCGCATACCACAGTGCCAGCGGCACTTTGCGGGCGTCTCCGCCGGTATCGGGGTAATCCCGGCCCAGCTCCTTCTTGGCCGCTATCTCGTAGTTGTCCGAAAGGTAGCGCAGGAACAGAAAAGACAGCATGTAGTCGCGGAAGTCGTCTGCGTTCATCGCCCCGCGCAGTTGATCCGCTATGTTCCAGAGCGTTTGGCCCAGTTGTTTTCGATTGGTGTCGGTCATGATGCAGGAAGGTTTGCAGATGCTTTTGGCGCGGTCTTCTTCGCCGCTTTTGCTGGAGCCTTCGCTGGCGGAACAGCGGGAACTGGCGCAGGCGTGGCTGTGGCGCCTGGCGGAGTTGGAAACAATGCCGGATTGAAGGGGTAGTCCTTGAGGAAGCCGTAAAGGATGGTGCGGAAATAGTCTCTCGTCTCGTCGCCCATTTCCTTCGGCTCATACAGCGAATATTTGCCGTGGCTGAGGAGGTCAATGAACCGCTGATGCAGAATGCCGTCGGCGTCATTCGGGTCTTTCTTGATGCAGGCGGAAAAATGGCCATGCCCATGGAAAACCGCAGTCTTTTCGAGCACCGACCTCAGCGTGTTAAAGTGGTGCGTGTAGATTTTGTCACTCTGCGCTGCCTCATAAAGCTCCACCAGCGAAGCAACGTGGTGGAAGAACGGTGTGTCGGACTTTTGGCGATACAACTTGTAGCCGCTGCCGGTTCGATCCCGGTTAAGACAGTATTGCGGAAACTCCCGCGTGTTCAGCAGATTCTTGATCTCGTTGCTCAGCACATTGAAAAATAGGATGTGATGAGTGGAGATGACCGTCTTGAGCTGATTCGGTGTTTCCCGGAATAGCTGTACCAGATGATTCGCGACCACGATGGCATTATGCTCGTCAAGCGATGAAATCGGGTCGTCAATGTAGATGTACTTGACCCAGTTGTAAGGCCCGGTGCCGTCGTCATCCATCGCCAGCCGGACGATGGAGAGGAAGAAGCACCAGATGAAGATGTTCTCCTCGCCACGGGAAATTTTGATATTGTCCACGGTCATTGTAGTTCCGCCGCTAAACACCTCTCGGGAAAACCGAACGATCCTTTCTTCTCTGATAACTTTTCCAGTTTCGTCCTTCACCGGAATTTTATCCAACCTGAAGTCGAAATCCGCGTAGCGTTGCAACAACGGACGTATCCGATTGTCCATTTCCAACTCTTCAAGCCCAGCGAAGAATTTGGACGACGGATGAAGAATTAAATAGCGATCATTGTCGCCGTCGAGGTCATTATGCCAAGAGAATAAGTCTTCGGTAAAAGCGTTGAAATAGAGCGTATCGCGCTCAATCGTATCGACGGCGATTTCATCGCCCTTCTCAGTCAGAATAGCATTTCCCGCCTCAGTCGTAAGTGTGCCGGTTATCCGCTTTTTCCCATGGTCTTTGAAAGCCGTGGAAAGACGCGTCTTACCCGTGCCGTTGTAGGCGTAGAGGAGAATGAACTTCTTGGTTGCGAGTTCCTTACGAAAATTCTCAGCCAATGTAGGCAAATCTGGTACAGGGATCGCACTCATACCTCAACCTCTTCCGGGGATGGGAAAAGCTGCTGCATCAGGCCTTTCTTGTGGGTCTGGAGGGCTTTGAGCTTTTGGATTTCGGCGGTGATCAGAGCGTCGAGGCTGCTTAGGCTCGTGGCGATGCGTTGTTGTTCGGCGGACTGGGGCGGGGCACAAAGAGGGAAACCAACAACATCCTCTTTGCGAAGATTGGTCTGTTTTATGCCGTCGTCAAAATCCAAAAAGTATGAGTTTCTATCTAGGACATAAAATAAGAACCTCCCGTTAACCTTGGTCGGTTGGATTCTGCAAATGCGCTGATTTACCGTGTAAAGGTTATCAGACTCTGCAAAATAGCATTTTGCGATAGCTCTTCCGTTTGGCACATCACTCAGAACCATTAAGACGTCCCCTTCATCTGCAACGCAGAAGCCTTCGTTTGAGAACTTTCTGACCTCTCCTTCAGTTGAAATGAATTTTGAGTTCACGACGATGTATCTTCCATTCTCGGAAATATCATTTTCATGCGCCTTTCCATTTTCGTAGCGTGCAAGCTCATCCAGCCTTTGCACCTCCCACTCCTCGGCGTTTTGGAATTCGGGGAAGCGGAGGCGGGGTTGAGTTTCGCCTTCGCGGGGAAAAAGCTGCTGCATCAGCCCTTTTTTATAGGTCTTGAGCGCGTCCACTTTCCTCGCTTGCGCGGTCATCAGCTCGTCCAATGAACTTAGGCACTCGGCGATTTTTTTTTGTTCGGGTGCAGCGGGTATCAGAACCTCGTGCGTCGCGTAATCTGAAAAGTAGATATGGGGTATCCCCGACCCTTTGATGAATTGTCGGAGATCAAGCGAGTTGAGGCAGTAATACAACCAAGTGAGCTTTGTTTCAGAACCTGGCTTGCACTTTATGTAAGCAAGTGTGCCGAGGACCGACGATTTTCCTTTCTTCAAAGCAAGTCGGCCGACGCCAGATCCGTCTTTTACGATCGCAATGTAATCATCAGCTTGATCGAAGGAATCAATAAAGCCGACACAACTGTCAGCACCATAAACGGGATACCCTTCTGATTTCAGTGAAAGCTTGTTTAGAGCCCGGCTTGAACTCTCGGACACGGCAATTTCTGCAATTCGCCCCTGATCCCAAGTTACAGCCCCCCGAAACTCCGGGAACCGCAGCTTCGGCGCTTGCGCGCGCGTTGCCTCTTCCCTCGTAGCGGTGGCTTTCTTCTTAATGCTCATAGGCACTGAGTCCTGAGATGTCACGCCCCCCGGCGCGTTTGGTGAGGAGAGGATGGAGGTCTTCCATGAGGGCGAGTTCGGCCTGGGTGCGGGCTTTCCAGCCAAGTTCCAGCGGGGCCATGAGATCGCTGAGCTGCTCGCCATCAAAGATCATGCGGTCGAGAATGCCATCCACAAAGGTTTGCAGGGCCGCGGTGGTGAGGCCGTGCCGGGCGGCGATGGCGGCGAGTTCTTTGGCGTTTTTATCCGCCTTGAAGCGAGTGTAGCCCTCGCGGATGGCGGTTTCACTGAGGCCCTCGCCCGCGTTGAGCGTGCCGATGTATTCGGCGATGTCGTCGCGCTCGTTCATGAACTTCGCATCGGCACTGATGAGGCCGATGAGTTCCTCGCGGGTCATCTTCGATTTGCCCGGACCTTTTTCCGAGAACTTGGCGATGAGGCCCATGATGTAGTCGTAATCAATGACGGCGGAGGCGAAGAGCACGAACTCGAAATCAATCTGCGCCACGGGATCGTCGGTGTCGTCTTTGCCGCTGCCTTTGCCCTGCTGCTCTTTCAGTTTCTTCGCCGTCTCCAGATACTGGCCTTTGAAGCCGCGTAGGGCTTCCTCGGGCAGTGCCCTCTCGATGGCCTTTTTCTCCTCTGGTTCGAGGTCTGTGTATTGATCGAGCTGTGTCTTGAGGCGTTGGACTTCCTTAAACTGAGCGCAAAAGACTGCCTTCGCGGCATCGCCTTTCAAATTCGCCACGGCGGACGGAGTGCAATCAAGGCCTTGGGACTTCATGAAGCTGTCCAGCTTCTGCACTTCGGCCTCCAACCTCTGAATGACTTTTGGTGCGGGCTCCACGAGCCAGATTTCTCGGGCCTGCTGACCGGTCTTCTCCCCGGAGAAGAGGGCGATGGCGGTGTCCACGGCGTCCTGCTGCTGGCGGAAGTCGAGGATGTTTCCATAAGGCTTGGTGCCATTGAGCACGCGGTTGGTGCGTGAGAAAGCCTGGATCAAGCCGTGATGCTGGAGGTTCTTGTCCACATAGAGCGTGTTCAGGAACTTCGAGTCGAAGCCGGTGAGCAGCATGTCCACCACGATGGTGATGTCGATCTTGTGGTGAGGCACGTTCGGGAACGCCTTCCGCAAATCCTCGTCCGGCCATTGCTGGTCTTTAATGCGCTTCTGCACATCTTGGTAGTAGAGATCAAACTCGCTAAGGCGGTGATTGGTGCCGTAACGGGCGTTGTAATCCGCGACGATGGCCTCCAGCGCTTTCTTCTTCTTCTCCGGTTCGACCTTATTGTCTTCCTGTTCCTGCGGCAGGTCTTCGGATAGCTGTTCGATGTCCTTTTTGGCCTCGGCATTCTCCGCAAGTTGAGCGGGAGGCGAGAACACGCAGGCAATGTTCAGCGGCTCGAAGTCGGGATCGGCCTCCAACATCGCCTTTTGAATCTCGGCGAAAAGCTCAAAATATTCGATAGCGTCGTTAATTGACGCCGTAGCCATGATGGCATTGAAACGCCGCTTACCAGTGGCCGCATAATGCTTGGACAGAATAGCCTCGATGACAGCTTTCTTGGCGATGGCCTCCCCGGGCTTTGGTGGTTTCTTGCCCGGCTCCTCCTTGGGTTTGAAATAGTCGATGTGAAAACGCAGGACGTTCTGGTCCTCGATGGCGTGGGTGATGGTGTATGCGTGTAGCTGCTTATGGAAGAGGTCTTTAGTGGTGAACAGCGACGCCTGCTGTCCCTCAATCTTCTGCAACGAGGCATTCGCCTCAAAGATGGGTGTGCCCGTGAAGCCGAAAAGCTGGGCCTTGGGGAAGAACTCTTTGATGGCCTTGTGATTCTCCCCGAACTGCGAGCGGTGGCATTCGTCGAAAATGAAGACGATGCGTTTGTCACTCAAAGGGGCCAGCATTTCCTTGTAGGTGGGCTGGTCGTTCTTTTTACGCTGCTTGTTGCGCTTGCTGGTTTCATCCAAGGCGAGGCCAAGCTTCTGGATGGTCGTGACAATCACTTTGTCCGCATAGTCCTCGGAAAGCAGACGGCGAACGAGGGCGGCGGTGTTGGTGTTCTCCTCCACGCACCCTTCCTGAAAGCGGTTGAACTCCTCCCGCGTCTGACGGTCGAGGTCCTTGCGGTCCACGACGAAGACGCATTTGTGAATGTGGTCGTTCTCCTTGAGCAGCGTTGATGCCTTGAACGAAGTGAGTGTCTTGCCGCTGCCGGTGGTGTGCCAGATAAAGCCGTTGCCGTCATTGTCATCTATGCACTTGACCATGTGCTGCACGGCATAAACCTGATAAGGCCGCATGATCATGAGCTTCTGCTCGCTGACAATGAGCACCATGTAACGGCTGATGGTCTTTCCTAGGGCGCACTTCTGGAGGAAGCGCTCAGCGAAGGGATCGAGGTGGGTGATCTTCTTGTTGTCCTCGTCTGCGAATTCATAGACGGGCAGGAAGCGCTCGTCGGCATTGAAGGCGAAGTGGCGGGCGTTGTTGTTGGCGAAGTAGTAGGTGCGGTCGCGGTTACTGACAATGAAGAGCTGCATGAAGCAGAGCAGCGTCTTGGTGTAGCCGTTGCCGGGGTCGTTCTTGTATTCGACGATTTGCTCCATGGCCCGGCGTGGATTGACGCCGAGGGTCTTCAGCTCGATCTGCACGCACGGCACGCCATTGATGAGGATGAGGACATCGTAACGATGGTGGCTGTAGTCCGAGTTGATGCGGAACTGGTTAATGACCTCGAAGTGGTTTTTGCACCAGTCCTTGAGGTTGACGAGCGTGTAGTTCAGCGGCGTGCCATCGTCGCGGGTGAAAGCATTGATGCTCCGCAGGGTCTTGGACGCCGTGAAGACATCGGGGGTGATGATCTCATCCAACAGGCGGGCAAACTCCGCATCGGTGAGGCGGACGCGGTTTAGGGCCTCGAACTTTTCGCGAAAGTTTTTTTCCAGTGAGGCGCGGTCAGTGATGTCCTGCCGGTATTCGTATTTTAGGCTCTGAAGTTTGCCGATGAATTTCGACTCAATATCCTGTTCCTTCAGAACAAAAGACTGTCCGGCTTGGTGCTCTGGATATTTTTGGCTCGTCGGCATCGTGCTTTAATCGCTTCTCTTCAGCCACCGGATCAAAGGCGGGAAATTGTTTCACCCTCTCTTGGTCCGCTGGCTCCTCCTTTTATTGCCCACCTAGCCGCCTATGGTCCAGCCGAAACCCGTGTTTAACCACCGGTTAATTCAGGGGACGAAATGCAACCACCCTTCCCCGTCCTCCTGCAAATGAGCCGCAAAGCGCCTAGACGGGGCCAAGGCGCGGTAGGCGTTTGTCTTTGGCACAAAGTATGGCGCAGCCTTTAAAAGCTCCACCGCGTCCCGCCGCAGCAGCGGACGCGCTCCGTTCTGGAAAATTTCCCGCAGCATATCCAGCGTGATAGGCTGGGAAACCGGCGTTTCCGCCATTGGTTCCTCAACACTGGCGGCGGGCGGATCAAAATTCCCGCTGTCCGTGTCCGGGTTTGTGTCCGGGGAACTATTTTTCTCATCCTCGGAACAAATCCAACTGAGGAAAATACCGATACCAACAAAAATAATTAATGGGGGCATAGTGTTTAAGGGTTAAATTTGCGGGAAAATTTCAGTGAGTGCGGGAAAGCGGACGGCTTCCCATGTCCGCCATGCGGGATATTATCCCCTGAAAAATTAAATTCCCGCGTCCGCCAAACGGACAAAACACGGGAAATTAATTCCCCAATAACCGGGAAATGGCGTCCAACCGGAAATTCCTCCCGTCCGTCCGGCTCACCTCCCCTTGCCGCGAAACTGACAAAACCTAGGCTGTATGCCTCGCTAGCCCTTGATACATGCGGGTTTTGCCTTCGTTTGACGTTAGGCGCGAAACTTTGCCGCAACCCCGCGAAACCCGTTGCCGGGATCGTAGGTTTTGCACAGTAGCGCGGAAGTTTCGCGGCATAGATGATTAATGGCGTTTTCATTTGGAATTAAAGGGGATGTTCACTCTTGGGCCGGGGTTTCGTC
The DNA here is from genome assembly GCA_965283725.1 of Limisphaerales bacterium. Taxonomy (GTDB): domain Bacteria; phylum Verrucomicrobiota; class Verrucomicrobiia; order Limisphaerales; family JAEYXS01; genus JAEYXS01. The sequence goes on along the minus strand of CBDIPT010000013.1, from coordinate 62,601 downwards.
AGTTTCGCGGCAAGTTTCCTGCGGGGATGCATTTCCCGTGTTGCCTTTCAAACAGAAGACCTTGGTAGGCCGTCCGCCCTTGGGGTTGGCTGGCTTTTCCCATTCACCCAAATCAGCCTTTACGAGCGATTCCATGAGCGCTTCCACCTCCGCAGACTTGCGCCCGCCCGCGCCATCACGGGCAGCATCGCGAGCCGTGCAACGTCCGCCGTACTTCTTAACGTATGCCAGCAACTTGTCAGCCTGCTTGGATTCCTCGCTGTGATTCAAGGCGTAGTAAATGCGGCGGGCTTCGCCTTTAAGCCATTCGATCCAAGCCAGAGCATCTTCAAGTGTGCTCAGGCTGATAAAGCCGCCGTCACCGTCCGGGCTGGGCAGATACGTTTCCCGCACGCACTGAAAGATCAAGGCGAGGCGCAATACCTGGCTTTCCAGTTTTGACCAAGCGCTCTTCAAGTGATTGCTCTTGAACGCCAGCATTTCAGCACTGTGCTTGTCGTAGAATTCCACGTACCGGGCTTTTGCGGCGGGCGAGAGTTGCAGAACGACAGGAGAGCGCTGGCCGCTTTCCGCGTCAATCAATGGCCGCAGGGAAAGCAGGTCATCAAACAGGCTGACGTACTTTTGCACCAACTCCGGCGGAGTGCTTGTTTCCCGCCATTCCCGCTTACGTTCCGGCGGCATGGCCATGAGAAACCGTGCCGCCATACCGTTCTCCATGTGCTTACCCCCTTCAACCGCCAGTAACTTCTGCAAAATTCCCGCCTGAATGGTCCCCGTAACACTCACCAATGCGCGGGGAATGTAGATGGTCTTTTTATCACCGCCCTTGCGGTCAATCCGCACTGCGCTGGCTGAATGAAATTCGAGATATTGCGCTGCTTCATTCCCTTGGCTGTATTTATCAAAACCACCCAGCCAGCCGGAAAGCTCGTCTCGTTTAATCAAAATGCCACGCGGGTTTTGATCCAAAATCATACCCACGGCTTCGAGCGTGGTATCGCCCAAATAGTAGCTGGCCAAAATTGGCGGCTCCGGCTCCTTGCCTTGCCGCTCTTCTTGTCGGCATCGGGCTATTTCCTCTTTGTGGCGCTCAAGTTGTTTTGCATATGCTTGGCACGCCTTCTTTTGGGCCTCTTCCAAACCCTCCATTGCCGCTTTAAGTGCGGGAGTTTTCAAAGCGCCAGAAGGGGCCACCACCAGAGCCCAAATCACTGGATACTCTTTCCACCCTTGTTTCACCATGATTGCCCGGCTGTCGCCAATAGCGGACGCGCAAGCCGCAAGCGCAGGCAGGGCAATTAAACAAGGATCGCAACCAATAGCTTCCGCGCATTGGGAAACGTATTCATTTAATGGCGGTGGCAGTCGATTAATCGGCGGCGCAGTGTAACCCAATCCGCAACCGGGAAGGTTATCCGACAATTCCGGCTGAGTTGTTCCAGCCAGCGGCGAATACGGGCCGGGAATCGTTGTGAAAGTCTCCATATCAATTTCAGGGAAGAGCCGGGAAAAGGGAAGCGTGTCCGCTTATCCCGGCGATAGCTTCCGGCAACTTTGCGAGGTAAGCCCGTGCGCGTGTGGCTCCGTTAAGCACGGTTCCCTCCCGCCTTGGTGGATTCCCGCAAGAAACGCTCAATCTCAGCGCGGGAAATGATTTTGCTACGAAGCGCATCCGATGCGCGAAGCTTTCCCCGCTGCAAGAGCCGGTGAACGGTGATGTAACTCACCCCCAAGATTGCCGCCGTTTCCCGCATTGTGTATGCGAGCCGTGGCAAAACCTCGGTGTCTGTGATTGTCTGCTCTTGAGCTTGTTTCAGCTCACCTTCGCTTTTGTTCAATGCATTTAGCATGTGAACACGAATAAGCGAGGTGAAGAAATTCAACTAGGCTGTCACCAATGACACGAAACCCGGCTTTCCTTAGTTTAACAACCACCGGGTTTTCGAGTTATTCCCGCTTGACAGGCAGTGCTTGACAACAAGCCGCTCAGGTATGACGGTTTCCGTATGACTGTTTTATCCGTAAAGCTTGATGATGAGCTTGAAAGCAAGCTGGTGGCGCGGGCGAAGGCTTTGGGCCTGACCAAAAGCGAAGTTGTTCGGCAAGTTATTGCTGAAATGGACGATTCCGGCCCATCATCAATCGACGAAGCGCTGGCAGAAGCACGGGCGATTAATGCTGGATTGAAACCGGCAGAGATAGGCAAAGAGTCGCGGGTAATCGCCATGCGTAAAAAGAGGATGTTCCATGCACGTTTACGCTGATACCTCTATCCTGTTTGCGTTATGCTTCCCGGATGATCCTTTCTTCCGCACCGTCAACCAGCGTACGCAAACAGAAGAACCGGCATTTTTCTACCCGCCGCTACTGCGTTTTGAAGTTCGCCATTCCTTGACCTTGGCACGGGGAGAAAAGCACGGTGAAACTGGCTGGCGAGCCTTGCAAGCGGCTGAGAAGTTTTTTGTTGGCGTTCGGGAAAACTGGCTTTCTGTGGTGGAATTATCTGGGGAACTTTCTGCCAAGCATGGCCGCAAAATTCAATGCGGCGGCGTCGATGTCCTTCACGTAGCTTCTGCCGTGCGTCTCGGTGCGGCTGAATTCTGGACCGGGGACCGAGCGCAAGCCGAACTAGCAAAGGCAGCGGGTTTGAAAGTTGTGGATTTTTCCAAACAGGTAGCCAAGTAGAGCCAGACGCAAAACGGAAAACCCCAATCTAAATTAAGCTTTCACTTTACGGGGACGCCCGCCGGGATTGTTGAATTTAAGCCCAATACTTTTACAGATTGCACGAATTTCTCGCGTGTAGTCAGACCCGGCTTTTGTGTAGATGAAAACATTATTCTTTTCATTGAACGACAATAGCCATTGCAGCAGTTCAGCAGTGCTTTTTAATTTACTGACCTTTGGCCACCCTACGGCAATCATAAGGTAAATTTTCCCCCTTTGTTGCAGAGCTGACATTTTGGCGTCAATCTTTGACGCTTCAACCCGGCCATCCGCAAATTGCTGGGCTTCTAATGGTGTAGCATGATTTGCTAGCTGCTTCACAAATTCAATAAACTCGCTTATGGGAAATTGGGGGTTCTTGAGTTGTTCAGCCGGAAACGTTTTGCTAAATTCAACGATCGTCCCCAGCCCCTTGATATAGTCCCGGTCAATATTTTTTAAAAACCCCAACCCCAATGCATCTATTGCTTTTGAAGAAGCGGCTTTTGCCCACTTGGGAATTCTCGTTTTTGTTTTCTGTCCCGAACCGGAAATTAAACCGGCTACGAAGTCTTGCTGAGCATTGGGAACAGCAAGTAAAAACATCTCATCAGCTTTAAGTTTACGAAGTTTTTTATTAATCGCTTTTATCTCCGCAGGCACTTCTATTGTATCCGGTTTTGCGGAAACCTTTTTTGGGGATTTTTTAGTTTCTCTGGATAGCTTTGCAGCTACCGTTTTTTTGGAGGTCTTTTTCTTCATTGGCTTTGTGATAAGTTGCAAAACCATATCAGCAAACTCCAGCCCATAAATCGGAGTTTTGCTTATCCCGCCGCCTGATTCGACATCTGGACAACATTGCTTGGCACTTTGGCGGAGAAACTCACTCTTTGAGCCATCTCCGTGCTGTGCTGATCCCGCAAATGCCCATAGACCCTCATGGCCAGCGCTCCGCCGTCCCTATGACCAAGCCAGCGGGATACGGTAGGAATATCCACGCCTGACTCAATACAGCGCGTAGCAAACAAATGGCGCAAATCGTGGTGCGTGATGCGTTCCATTCCTACTTTGATCGCCGCACTGTTCATTGCCTTCTGACACTCGAAAACCTGCATTACTTTGGCGGTATCCGGTTCGCTCATCCTTTCAGCTCTCATACCCTCCAAAAGTTGTCTCATCTCTGCAATCATCGGAACGATCCGGCATTCTCCCGCCGAACGTCCTTTCAAGCCGGTTTCTTCGCCGTAAATGGTGATCTTTCCCTTTTTGAAATCGCAATCCTTCCAAGCGATGTTGCGCGCCTCACCAAGTCGAAAGCCGCCGTAAGCCAAAAACCGAACAAGGTTGGCACAAGGACGGGAATAGCCGCTCCCTGATGATTCGATTGCCTTTGTGAACTGGTCAAACTGCTCTTGCGAGGGGAGCTTGGGCGGTGCGGATGCTTCCGAAAGCCGCTCGATGCTCTTAGCCGGGTTGTCAAACCTCGCCCCGTTCTCGATTCCGATGTCCAAGATAGCCCGCAGTATGCCTAACGTGTGGTTAAAGCTCGTTGAACTGTACTTCCCTGCAAACACTCGCGCCCATTGGATACAATCATCTTTGGTGAGGTTACGAACCTTCTTTCCGCCTAAGTCCGCCCAAGACACGTCTAGAGCCTTTAAGCGCTGTTTGTGATACTCTTTGGTTTTCTCCTTCAGTTTGGGATTAGCGTCCAGCCGATCAAGGTAGATTTGCTTGGCCTGTGCAAAAGTGATTTGACCATCTCCCGCCGCCAATAGTTCCCGCTCCTTTTTGATCGTGTCCGCCAACTTGAGTTTGGCGGTGGTTAAAACCGTGGTATCAAGTGCTTTCCAAGTAAGCTTGCCGCCGATACGGAACCTAGCGTAAAAAATCCCTGATGAATTATTGCGAACAAGGTTCTGAGTGCCAGTTGTTGCCCAAACAACCGGCTTTTTCTCCTGTTTGCTCTCTTTCATTCTTAGAGTATAGAAAAGCAGTATATAAAGAGTCAAATACGATGATTTTTTCACGTTTTAACTCGTTAAACTGCAACAGGTTGCGTCCGTAGCTCAGTTGGATAGAGCATCTGCCTTCTAAGCAGGTTGTCGCGCGTTCGATTCGCGCCGGACGCACCAATTCTTTTCCCCGTTTTCCTCTTCACCGCGAGTTGACCCGGCGCGATTTTCAGCCAACAGTTCGCCCTGATATGCTGCGTTTGGAATACCTTGCGGAATTGCTTGAGAAGAATCGCACGGCCGCCGCCTGCCAGGTGAAGGAATTCACTTTGCGCGGTCGTTCTTTCGCCTTCAATCAGCGGCCGGCGATCATGGGGGTCATCAATCTCTCCGCAGACTCATGGTATCGTGAGAGCGTTTGCCTGAATCTTGAGCAAGCTATTCAACGCGCTCATGTGCTTACCGCCCAAGGCGCGGATATCATTGATGTCGGAGCTGAATCCACCCTCGCCCACGCCCAGCGGGTTGATGACCTTGGTCAGCAGAGCAAGCTGCTTCCCCTCCTGCGTGCGATGGTTGAAGCCAAGCAGTTGGTCTCCATCGAGACATACTCGCCACCCATTACCCGCGCCGTTCTGGAGGCCGGCGCTGCCATCATCAATCTCACCGGGGAGACGGATAATCCCGAAATCTACCGTTTAGCGGCCGACCATGACGCGGCAGTCATAATCTGCTTTGTGGCTGGCAAAAATGTGCGTGAAGTCACTGATTTTGCACTCTCCAACGATCCCATCAGGGCAATGCATGATTACTTCGCCCGGCGCATTGAACTGGCCGAACGTAATGGCCTGCAAAAGCTCTTCATCGACCCCGGTTTGGGCATCTATTACCGCAATCTGCAGGATAGCTCCACGCGGGTGCGCCATCAGATGCACACCTTTCTTAACACATTCCGTTTGCGCACGTTGGGTTACCCCACCTGCCACGCCCTTCCCCACGCTTTTGAATACTTTGGGGAGGAAGTGCGCAGTGCCGAACCATTTTTTGCCATGCTCGCTGCTTTAGGCAAAACCGACCTTTTCCGCACTCATGAAGTGCCTCGCACCAAAGCTGTGCTGGATACATTGCAAGTCTTTGGCGATAAAGTTTTGTAAAAATCCGTTCTTCACCTGATTGACTAGCCCCCGTCTCCTAAACATATTCACCACATGAGTTTCGACATCTCTCACCTCTTGACGAAGTGGGACTATAAGCCGGGTGAGATCAGTGTGCGCCGTATCAAGGGCCGGGATGGCACGGAGAAGATACAGCTCCGCGTCGATCTGGGGATATTGCAGATGAATACGGAAGGCCGTCCCGATGGGAAACAGCCGTTCGGGCACGAATCTTTGCTGGAATACTACGTGGACAGGCTGGAGAAATTTCGCGCCGAACATAACGGCGACGATACGGACTTTGTATTGTCGGCGGAGGATTGCTCGAAGCTTCAGCAGGAGTCCATCCAGTATCACCACCGCTACATCTGCCTCTATCAGCTCAAAGACTTTGATGCTGTGCTGCGTGATACGGAACGGAATCTCGAGGTGTTTGATTTCGTCGATGAGTTCGCCGAATCCGATGACATGGCCTGGTCGGTGAAACAATTTGTGCCGCAGCTCATCCTGATGCGCACCCGGGCGCTGGGTGAAGGGGCTCTGAGCAAAGACGAGCATGAGCAGGCGGCTGAAGCAATTGAAGAAGCGATCGAGCAGCTCAGTACTTTCTATCGTGAGCACCAGCGGGAAGACTTGCTGGAGAACAGCGGCGAACTTGCCGCCTTGCGCGATTGGCTGGATCAAATCCGCCTCCAACGCCCCCGTTCCGAGCTGGAAAAGCTCGAAGAACAGCTTAACGCCGCCGTCTCACGGGAAGACTACGAGACTGCCGCCCAAGTGCGGGATGCCCTGCGCAAGTTGAAAGAATCTGCCCAGGGATAAGCGCGCAAGCCGCGCTTATTTCTGCGGGAAGATTTGATACAGCAGCAAATAGATCAAAACGCCGGTGACGGATACGTACATCCACAGCGGCCACGTCCAGCGGGCGATCTTTTTGTGCAACTCGAAGTTCTGTTTCACCGCCCGGGAAAAGGTCATCAAAATCATCGGCACGATCACCACAGCCAGCACGACGTGCGTCAGCAACATTGTCAGATAAATCGGTCGGAACCAATCTGGGTTCACAAATTTGGTCACTACCTGGGTGTTAAAATGGTAGTAAAGGTAGCAGCTTAGAAAAACGGCCGAGGTGACTAGCGCCGCCACCATACACTTCTGATGCGCCTCCCGCTTGCCCTGCTTGATGAAGACAAAACCCAAGATCAGGAAGACGGTGCAAAGCGCGTTCAGGCTGGCGTTGATCGCCGGTAAATCAGAGACACTCATTTGCTGGGCTTTTCGTTGATCAATTGTTCGATGGCCGACTTCATCTCCTGGATGATTTCCTGCTTATACTGGGCGGCCTTCTGTTCGTTTTCTTCCGCATCCGAAGGCAGCACTTGAAACGTCTTGCGTATCCGGCCTTCACGATCAACCAGCACGGAGATGGTGCTATGGATGAACAGATCTTCCGGAATGTCCCGTTGACCTTCGGGCTTGTCCACTGTCGTCAGCAACAATCCTTTGACCGCCAAATCCACCATGTCCCGTTTGGTCCCGGTGACGAACCACCAGCGTGCCGAATCTGCCTTAAACTTCTCAGCATACTTCGCCAGGATTTTCGGTTCGTCAAATTCCGGATCCGTCGTCAACGAGACAAACTGCACTGGCCAGTCTTTGGGCACCGCCTTTTGCAACTCCGCCATCTGCGCCGTCATCTGGGCACAAGGTCCTGGGCAACGGGAAAAGATGATGTTCCCCATCCACACTTTGCCTTTGAGACTTTCCTTGGTAACGACCTTGCCCAAGTGATTGGTGACGGAGAAAGTCGTTACATTTCCATAGATCGGCAACTTCTGGGTCGCACCGGTCTGGCTGGGCTTATTTCGCTGTTCGACCACATAAGCCCCCACGATCACGCAGATAATGACTACAAGGCCGCTCCAAACGACAAACTGGATGGGTCTAAGGCCTTGTTTCATTTCTTCTTAAATAGATTCGGCGGCCTTTTAGCCGCCGAATCAAACATCGTGCGTTGATTTATGCCAGCCGCTTATTCAAAGCTCGCAGCCCCGCCGGAGCCGGCGGCTTTTGATGCCATGAACTTGTCGTATTCCGCCTGGGACATGACTTCAAAATAACCGCGCATGAAATAGTGCGAGTTGCCGCACAACTGGGCGCAGGTGATGAGGAACTTGCCCTCTTCCGTCGGCTTGAAGTGCACAGGCACCAATTGTCCCGGAATCGCGTCTTGGCAGATACGCATCGGGTGGATGGACAGCGAGTGGATCACATCCATCGAGGTTAGATAGATGATGACTGGCTTGTTGACCGGCACCTTGATGTCGTTCAAAGGCTGCACCACGTCATCCTTCGCGGCGGCATCTTTCGGGTCGTAACCCATCGTGTTGTCACCGCTGATCAGCTTGATGTCCTGCTTACCGAAAACACCGTCTTTACCAGGATAGCGGGAGTTCCAAGCGAATTGTTGTGCCGTCACACGGATGACGGTGGATTCGCTTTCCTTCGGATAATCTTCCACCACTTTGGCCCAGAGCGGGATGGCGAAACCGACGAGCAACGTGATTTCCACGAAGGCCACCACGACTTCCAGCCAGCTCGAGATGTGCGAGCGAACGCCATGATGATCGGCCTTCGGGTTACGCTTGGCCGAGAACTTGAACAGCGTGAAGAGGAAATAGCTGAACCAGCCCACGAACAGCACACCCATGAGGAGGTGAACGTAGATGATGAAGTGGTCCACGTCCTTGCCGTGCTCGGAGGCGAGCACCGGGATGAACAGGAATTTTTTGATGGCGGCGATTAGGTCTGTCATTGTCGAAATAATTAGTGAGATGTCTGGGCCGTGTTCAGCGGATTTTCCTGCTCCAAACGGGCAGTCCGGCGCACAACGTAAACAAAGAACGTGGCGATTCCGGCCAGCACGGCCAAAATGATTAACAACAAGGTAAGGATTCCAGCGTCAGCCGCCTTGCCCGCCTGCGAGCTCTTGTCCCCGAAGCAGACTGCACAAGCGAGCAGGTCTTTCGGAGCAAGCAGCACCAAGGCCGAGAGCAATGTGATGGCTGATTGGCGGATTCGTCTCATCGGCTTACAGATAGCTGATGTGTTTAAGTTTCTTCAGAAAATAACGGCCATACACCGCCAGCAACACTGCGCTGATGGATGAACCGGCGCCCAAGGCCAGATTCAGATCGCCACCTTCCTGAAAATACCGGTTCAGCCCCCATGCGCCCACCCCGAGGGTCAGCAACACGGACACCGAAACGAATACGATGTGGAATGCTTTGAGTGACATAAAATCTCAATGCCCGGCACCGGGCACGTCATAATGGGCGATCACCGTCAGGGCCATCAGACCGATAAAGAACACGACCGTGCAGGCCAGAATGGTATAGATCGTCCGCTTCTCCGATGTAAGATGCATGAAAAAGCCCGCCACCAGGAACGCCTTAACGGAGGCGATAAGCAGCGCCAAAGCGATGTTCATCTTGTGGCCTAAATCAACATAGGCCGCCAAGACCGTCACAATCGTCCCGATCAACAACGCGACGAAGATCGCGATGTAGATTTTGACGTGTTTTTTGATGTCTTCTTTTGAATGTCCGTCGCCCATATATAAATTGATTCAGGTTTAGAGGAGATAAAGGACCGGGAACAGGAAGATCCAGACCAAGTCAACGAAGTGCCAGAACAGGCCGGAGACTTCGATACGATTGGTGAAACGTTCGGGATCCGTCTTCCACATCTTGGCACCCGGGCCCCAGAGATAGGCCATCACCAAAGCACCACCCATCACGTGCAAGGCATGCAGTGCCGTGAGCGTGAAGTAAATGGCGAAGTAGGTGCTGTGCGCTGGCACGAAGGCCGACAAACGCTTGATCTCAGCGGTCTCGATCTTGCGCGGTTCATGTGCGTGCTCTTCAGCCCCGCCATGACCTTCGCTCTTGTGCGCCGCCGGAGCTTCCCCGCCAGCCGAAGCGACATGCGGCTTCGGATCAGGATGGATGGTGATATGATCCACCTTCATCTCCGCGAGCTTCTTGTGGGTCATGAACCAAGGCTTGCCCTCGATGCCCGGCACTTCGATGTGACCACGGATGGATTCACCGTCTTTCAACCAGACTTCGTAGTGCGTGAACTTGTCTTTGTATTCCACGGACTTGATGGCCATGAAACCCAAGGCGCAAAGAATCGTGATGCCTTGATAGATCTTGAAGTGATTGAACTTCCCCAGCTTGAGCGATGCCCAGGCCATCACCACCGTGATGGAGGACGTGATCAGCACAGCCGTGTTGAAAGTACCGATCGGGATGTTCAGCAAACCGTGCGGCCACATGCCCGGCTGCGCATTCACGCGCAACAGGATGTAGGAGGAGAACAGTGCGCCGAACAGCATCACTTCGGATGCCAGGAACAACCAGATGCCGAGCTTGGCATTATACAAGCCAGTATCCGGTCTGGGTTTCGTTGTGTATGGGACTTCCATGTTTGTTAGCCTTAGATGATCAAAGTTTCGTTCAACGGTTATTTCACCGGCTCAGTTTGCGGAGTGTAGTCCTCCTTGGCATCCGGCAGGCTGTAATCATACGGCCCGCGGTAAACCACGATTTCTTTGGTGAAGTTGCCGTGCGGCGGCGGCGTCGGGGTCTGCCATTCCAAGGTCGTCGCCTTCCAAGGATTATCATCCACCTTCTTGCCCTTGAACATGCTGTAGAAGAAATTGATGATGAACGGCAACTGCGCCAGCGCCAGCAGGAAAGCAGCATGCGTGATGTGCTTGTTCAGACCGATTATGAAGTCGGAAAGACCGACGGCGTTGCTCATGGCGGAGGAATAGGTGGCGCCACCGTCATACATACGACGATGCATACCGGCCATACCTTGCGCGAACATCGGTTGGAAAATCAGGTTCATCGCGATGAAGGAAATCCAGAAGTGAACCTTACCCCAGAATTCATTCATCATCCGCCCGGTCGCCTTCGGGAACCAGTAATACACACCCCCAAAGAGTGCAAAGATCGTTCCCGGCGCCACGATGTAGTGGAAGTGAGCGATGACGTAGTAGGTGTCGTGCAGGTGCAAGTCCGCAAAGCTGAAGCCCAGCGGCAGACCCGTCAAACCACCCAGACCGAACATCGGGAGAAACGCGAGCGCAAAGAGCATCGGCGTGTTGAAGCGTATGGAACCGCCCCACAACGAGATGAACAAGCAGGTCAAGATGATCACGGACGGGAACGAGATGATCATCGTCGTCGTCTGGAAGAAGGCACTGATCTTCGTGCCCATGCCCGTCAGATACATGTGATGCGCCCACACGATGAAGGCGATGAAGCCGATCGCCAGCGCCGAGTAAACCAACGAGCGATAACCCCAGAGCGTCTTGCGCGTGTTTGTGGCGATGATTTCAGCCACGATACCGATCGCCGGCAAGATGAGCACATACACCTCAGGATGCGCCAAGAACCAGAACAAATGCTGCCAGAGCAACGGACTGCCGCCACCGCTGATATCGGCCGGAGCACCCCCCACCATCAGACCGGTCGGCAGGAAGAAGCTCGTGTGAAACACCTTATCCATCAATTGCATGATGCCGGCTGCTTCCAGCGGCGGAAACGCGAGCAGCAACAGGAAGGCGGTCACAAACTGCGCCCAAACAAAGAACGGCATGCGCATCCAGGTCATGCCCGGGGCGCGCAATTGGATGATCGTCGCGATGAAATTGACCGAGCCCAGCAGCGAGGACGTGATCAACAGCACCATACCGATCAACCAGTAGGTCTGACCATCCGTCGGGATGGTCGTCGCCAGCGGCGAATAAGACGTCCAACCACCCTGCGCCGCACCGCCCGGGATGAAGAAGCTGAAGAACATGATCACGCAACCAGGAAAAACGCCCAGTAGCTGGCCATGTTGATGCGGGGGAAAGCCATATCGATGGCCCCGATCTGTAGCGGCACCACGTAGTTACCAAATCCGGCGAACGCCAGCGGCACCACCGCCAAGAACACCATGATCGTTCCGTGCATCGCCCCAAACACGTTGTAAAGATCAGGTGACATCGAGTAACCGATGATCTGTTCCGTCGTCGGATCCTTCACCGCCGTCGCCACATCACCGAGAATGGTGTGTAACAGATGGCCGACTACCGGGATGGCCTGCCCGGGATAAGCAATCTGCCAGCGCATGGCCAGCATGAGGCAGAAGCCGAAAAAGAGGAAAGCCAGCGCGGTCACGGCATATTGAATACCGATCACCTTATGGTCCGTGGAGAACACATATGTTCTCCAAAAGCCCATATCCTCATGGTGATGCTCGTGCGCTGTATCGTGGTGTGCGGTTTGCGTTGTATGCTGCATGTTACGATTTTCTTAAATCATGCCGTGTCGTATCGCCTTAAAAAAGCACGAAGCGTCTTTCATATCTCCGTGCAATTCAACGTGTCAACAGCGGATTGGAATTTTTCAGGTTCTCTAGTTGCTAAGTTTATCAAACACCATCAATCCCAGCAGTAATGGCAGGTAGATGATGGAGGCCAAAAACAGCTTCCGGGCGCTGGGGATAGACAACTCCCGGGCAAACCGGATGGCGAAATACAAAAAAGCTAAACCAAGGAAAAAGGCGCCAAAGAAATAGATCGGGCCAGTCAGCTTGAAGAGAAACGGGCAAAGACTGATCGGCAGCAACCCCAACGTATGGCTGATGGTCGACCTGGCTGTCCGCTCCCCCGTCTCATCTACGACCGGCAGCATTTGGAAACCTGCTTTGGCATAATCTTCCTTATACAGCCAGGCAATGGCCAAGAAATGCGGTAATTGCCAGAAAAACAGGATGGCAAACAAGGTCCAGCCTTCGATGCTGACTTCGTTACGGGCCGCCGTCCAGCCCATCAATGGCGGCAAGGCACCAGGAATCGCACCGATAACCGTGTTGAACGTCGTCACTCGTTTCAACGGGGTGTAAATGAATAGATAACTGATCAATGTCGCCGCCCCCAAGACACTGGTCACCAAATTGACCTTCAGCGCCAAATAAATCAGTCCACTCGCCGCAGCGATGCCACCGATGATCAACACATGGTCGGGCTGCAGTTGCCCGGCTGGAATCGGCCGGTTCTCAGTGCGCGTCATCTGCGCATCATGCTTGTGCTCGATCAGTTGATTGAGTGCAGCCGCTCCGGATGCCAGCAACGCCGTGCCCAAGATGGCGTGCAGCAACAACCATCCGTCCATAGGTCCACGCGACCCCATGTAGAAACCCGCCAGCGTGGTCAAGATGACCAGCGTCGTCAGCCGGGCTTTGAAGATCAGAAAGCACCCCTGCCATTCCCCGCTCGGCAGTGGCACTTTCATCAAAATTCTGGGCAGTCACTTTCATCAACAACCAATCAATGTTTACCGGCTAAATTTGCTTCGACAACCAAATGTGTATGGCTTGTCTTCGTTTCGGTCAAAGCCGAAGCCGCAACTTTGTCAAAAAGACTCCGGCTACGGAAGCCCGAAACGGTAATTATTCCACCAAAAATGAGCGAAAACGCTCCCAGCACGACATGTAACGTGGCGATGTCCGCCGCTTTGTTGCTCAAAACCGTCCAAGCTCCCAGCACTGCCTGCAGAGTCAGCAACAGGCTCCACGCCAACACCGCTTTAAAGAACACGCTTTGAGTTCCCGCTTTCTTGGCTACGGCCACCAACAGAGCCAAGATTGAACCCCAAATGATCACCGCCCCGAGACGATGCGCCATGTGCAGCAAGACATGATTTCCGGTGATGGGATTGAAATCCCGGTAATCCACTCGCTGCGCATTGTATTGCACCACCGATTCAGCATCCGTCGCGGGCCAGATTTTACCATACGCCAGCGGAAAGTCCGGCACCGCCAAACCCGCATGCTGATGCCGCATCGAGGCACCCAACATTAATTGCCCCAGAATAAGCCCGCAAATCAAACCGCTCGCGAGCAGCAAATTGCGCGGGGGCGCAGATTGGCTGATGAATCCATTTGCCCACCAGCGCGAAGTCATCAATGCAATGATGCTCAACAGCAAAAGGAAGACCTGCGCCAACGTCGCATGAAAAATCCCGATCTCATCTTGGTATAGCGCCACTCGGAATCCGCCCAGCAAACCTTGCATGATGACCGCAAAAAAGGCCGTCAAACCCAACCAATGCAACGCCCCGCGACTGCGGATGACTTGCACCGTTCCAAACACCAGCAAAAACGGGATGACTACGGCTAAAATCTTAAAATGAAATGGAATCACACTAGCACCGCCTGTCGTGTGTCCAGAACCGCGATGACCTAGGGCCATCACCAAAACCAGAATGGTCAGCAACCCGCCCCAGCGAGCCTTGCCTGTATTATCCCGCACCCATAGCCAACCAGCCAGAATGCTCGTTACCAAACCAATAAAGGCCGCCAATAACCGGTGGGTATGCTCATAAAATATGCCCCCTACCCATTGGGATATGGGGAAAAAGAACATGTTATACCCATACGTCGTCGGCCAATCCGGCACCGCCATCCCTGCCTGATGGCTGGTCACCAAGCCCCCCAACGCAATCAGACAAAGCGTGGCAATGGCGCTAAAAATAGCGAACCAATGCAACTTCTGACTCTGTTTAACGACGGACATTAGGGGAACTAAAGGACCTGTATTTAACAGTTGTGCCGCTGGACCCGCAGGCCCAGCGGCACGAACAATAAAACCAAGTTAGGATTACTGCGCCGTGATCTCGAAGTTGGCCGTCACGTTACCACCCTTGACGGTGATGTCTTTCGTCACCTTGCCACCTTTGCGGTGATAGGCTTCGATCGTGTAGTTGCCATCCGGCAGATTGGCGAGCTTGTAAGAGCCATCCTTGCCAGTGACTGCGTAGTAAGGGTGATTCACCAAGCCGACATAAGCGAACATCCAAGGATGCACATCGCACTTGAAACGGAGGAACACTTCCGGATTGTCCCAAGTGAACACCAAGGCCGGAGACTTGGGCAACTGCGCCTTATTCACTTCCTTGTTACCGGCAACCGTCGGTGTCGGATGCACATTGTGCAGCACCGGGTCACTGGTCTTCACTTCAATCTTCTGGCCGGTCTGCGCGCCCGCCACATAAGGCGTGTAGATGCAACCAACCTGATCCAAGACTACGCTGCTGGCCGGAGCGTCAAATTTCTTGCCTTCCAAGCCCTTGATGACGTGCACGAACACATCACCCAGTTCCTTGTTCGGTCCCACCACATAAAAAGTGGTGGTCGGCTTTTCACCCTTATGCAGAGCGCCGCAACCCGGATCCAAGGGCAGCGGGGCTTCCGGCTTCGGCGTGCCAGCCAGCGTGATCTTACCAACGACGTCAGCCGCAGAGGCCACCTGCAAAGAGGCGATGGCCGCGGTCAATGTGAGCAACAAATGAGATGTTTTCATTTTTGTTTAGCGAACGATTACAATAATTAGCATCGGTAAAAAGACCCCGCAAGTGCTTTGTGAAACTTTTCACAAGCTATCAATTGCTGACCGTTCTAGCTATTCGACGCCACCCCCCTTTGCTCTATTCAGTAAGGCACATCCGGCAGCAATTTGCTCATCACCTGGCACATCTTCAGGGCCGCCTGTGCGGCTTCCGTCCCTTTATTGTGATCCACACTCAAGCAGCGCACCTTTGCGTGTTCTAACTCCTTGACCAGCAAGACCTCATGAATCATGGGCTTCTTATGACGAATCTGCAATTCCACGAGCGCATCGGTCACCGCCACCCCGATATGGTCGGCATGCGCGGTCACCCCTTGCAGGATCAAACCCAAGCAGATGACCGCGTTCACGGAATATTGCCCGGCAAAGTGCGCCGCCACGACCGGAATCTCAAACGCACCTGGCACTCGTACCACCGTTATTTCAGCTCCGTGCTCGGTCAGATAATCGGTTGCGGCCTTGAGCATGCCGTTCACATAGCGGGCGTTGTATTCCGAGGCGACAATCGCCACGTGAAACCCCTTGCCTTTGACCTTGATCTTACGATTTTTCTGTAACATGCGGATTAGATAAGATGCCCGAGCTTCTGGCGCTTGGTTTGAAGATATTTTTGGTTGTGCGGGTTCGCTTTAATGCGGATCGGCACCTGCTCGACGATTTCCAGCCCGTACCCGTCCAGGCCGACCACCTTCTTCGGGTTATTCGTCATCAACCGGATTTTCTTCACCCCCAAGTCCGCGATGATCTGCGCGCCCAAACCGTATTCACGCAAATCCATCCCGTAACCCAGCTTCAGGTTTGCTTCCACGGTGTCGTACCCCTGCTCTTGCAGCTTATACGCTTGAATCTTGGGTCCCAACCCGATTCCCCGCCCTTCTTGGCGCATGTAAACGATGATTCCCTTGCCCGCTTGGGATATCTGTTTCATCGCCTGATGCAACTGAGGGCCACAATCGCAACGGCGGGAACCGAAGACGTCTCCGGTCAGGCATTCGCTATGCACCCGCACCAGCACGCCTTCCTTGCCTGCCGCCACATCGCCCTTCACCAAAGCCAGATGGTTCTGCCCATCCACTCTGGATTGATAAAGGTAAAGATCAAAATCACCAAAATCCGTCGGCATCTTCACCACTTCCACGCGCTCGATCAGTTTCTCACTCTGGCGCCGATACTTGATGAGTTCCTCGATGGTGCCGATCTTGAGCTTGTGCTTCTTGGCGAATTTCATCAGCTCCGGCAACCGCGCCATCTCGCCGTTATCGCTCATGATCTCGCAGATCACGCCGATGGGGCGGCACCCCGCCAGCTTCGCCAAATCCACCGCCGCTTCCGTGTGCCCTGCCCGCTGTAAAACACCACCCGGCCGAGCGCGCAAGGGGAACACATGTCCCGGCTGCACCAAATCCTGCGGCAATGCCGTTGGGTCAGCCATCACTTGGATGGTCTTGGCCCGGTCGGCGGCACTGATGCCCGTCGTCACACCCTTGGCCGCATCCACACTGACTTGGAAGTCCGTTTTGAAGGTGTCGCGGTTCTGCACCACCATCTGCTCAATGCCTAGCTGCTTGAGCCGTTCGGAAACAGTGGGAACGCAGATCAACCCGCGACCATGCTTGGCCATGAAATTGATGGCGGCCGGCGTCGCGTGCTGCGCCGCCATGATGAGATCGCCCTCGTTTTCGCGGTCCGCGTCATCTACCAAGATGACCATCTTGCCGCGCCCGATGTCCTCAACGACCTTTTCAATCGGGTCGAACTCAATTGCCTTACCTGATTTCTTTTGCGCCATGACGATTCCGTAATCGTCCAGAAAAGCCTTAACCGCAACTCAAAAGACACACATTTAGCCATTCGGCTGACTGGCTTGAGATCACGTTTCCTCTTTCCGTATCCATTTCGCCGTAGCGGGTGCCGTGTAATTTTCTATCTGTTGCAGCAACTCCTCAACCGCACCCGACTGCAAAACCATCCGCTTGTGATCCTCCTTCAAGAAGCCCTCTTTGACCGCATTTCCCAGCAAATCCATTACGGGCTCATAGTAACCACGTGTGTTCAGCAGCCCGCAGGGTTTCTTATGGATGCCCAATTGCGCCCATGTCAGCACCTCGAAAAACTCCTCAAAAGTCCCGATTCCACCGGGCAACGCAATGAACGCATCCGCCAGATCGGCCATCAAGGCCTTCCGTTCGTGCATGGTGTTCACCACCCGCAACTCGGTCACGCCATGATGTCCCAGCTCACGCGCCAACAACGCCTCCGGTATCACTCCGATCACTTTGCCACCTGCTGCCAGAACCGCATCCGCCACCACTCCCATCAATCCAACGTTGCCACCGCCATACACCAGCGTCCATCCACGAGCTGCAATCGCCCGGCCCATTTCCTTGGCGACTTCCGCATATTCCGGCGCAAAACCGTGGCTGGAACCGCAAAACACACAGATGCTGCGTATCATTTCGTTCTGCGCTAAAGTTATTTGGCGCTGCCGAAAACCTTCTTCAGCAAATCCGTCGTCCGGGCGGCAGGATCTTGGCGGATCTTTTCCTCTTCCATGGCCACCATGGCAAAAAGCCCGTCCAAGGCTTTGTTAGTGACATAGGTATCTAAATCCAGCGCCTGAGTGCGCATGAATGGACTGAGCACTTTAGCCCTGTCCGTAAGCTGCTTGTATGAAGCTGTCAGGCCGACCTGGTCCGTTGCCTGTTTTACCATCGGCTGAAATTGCTTCAGCAGCGTCTCCCGTGTTGTGCGGCTGAAATATTGTGTCGCTGCATCCTTGGGACCATTGAGAATCGCCTTTGCATCCGCGATGCTCATCTGTTTAACCGCCTCGGCGAACACCGGGGCCGCCAGTGGCACAGCTTTCTCCGCTGCCCGGTTCATTGTATTGATGAATTCATCCGCCAGATAGTCCTGCTTAAGTTTGCGCAAGGTAGTATCCACCTGTTTAAGCTCGGCAGGCATCGGGATTTTCACAGTGGCATTGGTCAGGAATCCATTCGTCACCCCGAGCCGCTTCACCGCCTGCTCCGCACCTTTGGCCAAAGCCTCTTTCAAACCCGCCGCAATCTGGTCCGCTCCGGCAACCGAGGTCACATTGGAAGAAGTTATCAGGCTCTTGAGAGCCCCTGTGAACTTGTTGCTGGAGGTTTGTGCCTGAGCACTGAAGCCAAGCATCAGAGCCAGAATCAAGCTGGCGGTCAGAATCGGTCGCATGCTGGGAAGCTATCCAAATCACATTCCGAACTCAATCAGTAGATTCCGTATATTGCCGCTTGCACATCAATGTAAGGTTAATTCACCCTAACCTCGTTATCTTTGAATTTCTCGGGATGCCACTGTGATCCGGCGAAGTGATATGGCTGATCCATATTGGGCGTGAAAACACTTAGAAAACTTCTGGTGCTTGCTTTCGGGCCAGTCATTTTGACTCTGGCCTCAGTCTTCTTTCTTGTCTTCGAATTGACCGAGACCACGGTCCGCACGGAACTGGATCAGCTGGCCACCACTCAATTGACTGATGAAGCCCGGCATTTGCACGATGTCTTCAGTCAGGCCCAAAGCAGCCTTCGTTTGCTGGCCCTCAGTCAGGTAATCCAACAGGGAAAAATCGAGAGCATCGTGCCGCAGTTGAAACTGTGGGCCACCAATTTTCCTCAACCAATCGAGGCGCTTTATTACAACACGGCTGCGGGAGACGTTTATGGCAGTGATGACTCCACGTTCAACGTCAGCGATCGTCCCTATTTCCCGCAGATCGAAAAAGGCGAAACAGTGGTCACCAAAGTCATGGAAAGCAGGGCTAGCCGGCAGCCCGTCATACTGGTGTTGCTCCCGGTATTCTCCGCTGACTCAAAGGAACGCATCGGTGCCATCGGTGTTACCATCCTGGTCCGCAATATTCTCAGTAAAATATCCCTGATCGACCCCGGCTTTCGTGGCGATGTCTTATTGATTGATGAAAACGGCCAACCGCTCTCTGGTCGCAAGCACAGTACTCACGGGAAAGAATCTGATAACGAGACCCAGATCATCGTGCAATCGATTGGGACCGGCAAAGAAGGCAAAGAGCGCGTCCAGCTTACCAAAGCGAAAAGCACCATCTATTACCAATCCATCCCAGTCGCACATTGGCGGCTGGCTTTCATTTACAGCGATGCGGAAGTCTTCTTCACCCGTCGCTTGGTGCGCAACACGCTTCTGATGTTTCTGGCGGTTTCCTTGCCTTTCATCTTTCTGGCCGTGCTCCGGGTAAAAAAAGACATCACTGGTCCCATGGAAGCGTTGGCGATTTCTGAAGAACGCTGGCGCTCACTGGTGCAAAACGCCCCTTTCTTCATCCACACGATCGACGAAAAAGGCACCATCCTGTTCATCAATCAAGTTATCCCCGGACTGGAGCGGGAGAAAGTCATCGGCTCCAAGATTTACGATTACGCCACACCGGAAAACGCCGCGATCATGCGGCAGGCACTCGAAGCTTTGTTCGCCACCGGCCAGCCACAGACTTACGAACTTTCCGCGGTCGGCAAGGACGGCAATTCCAGTTGGTATGCGAGCACCATGAGTCCGATGCTGGAGAACGGCAAAGTCACCAAAGCTGTCCTCATCGCTTTTGATATCACCGCCCGGCGACAGGCCGAAGAAAAAGCGGCCCAAAGCGAAAGACGGTTTCGCGGCATCTTCAACCAGACCTTTCAGTTCATCGGCTTGCTGGCCCCGGACGGCACCACGTTGGAAGCCAACGAAGCTGCCCTGCTCTTCATCGAAAAGAAGATCGAGGACGTCCGGGGCAAGTTGTTTTGGGATACGCCTTGGTGGTCGCACAGCCCCATAGAACAGGAAAAGGTCAAAGCGGGTCTGGTGGAAGCCGCCCGCGGGAAATATGTCCATTTCGAGACCCACCACCGTTCGCCCTCAGGGAAACTCACTACCATCGATTTTTCCCTGAAACCCATCTTTGATGAACAGGGCAAACTGCTCTGGATCATCCCCGAAGGCCACGACATCACAGTTCTTAAAGAAACCGTGGAGGCCTTGCGTCGCAGCGAAGTACTCTTCCGCTCCATCGTCAACGACCAGACGGAAATGATCGTCCGTTGGAAGCCAGACGGCACACGCACCTTCGTCAATGACGCCTATTGCCGGATCTTTAATCAAACCAAAGAGCAACTCATCGGCAGTTCGTTTTACCCGCTGATTTCCTCCGAAGACCTGGCAGATGTGAAAGCCAAGATTGCCCGGTTATCACCCTTGCAACCGATCTTGACCGATATCCATCGCGGCATTTTGCCCAACGGCGAGGTCGGCTGGCAGGAATGGACCGATCACGCCCATTTCGACGCTCAAGGCAATATTGTAGATATCCAGTCCGTGGGTCGCGATATCAGCGAACGCGTGCGCCTTGAAAAAGCGCAGCGCACCACGGAAGCGAACCTGTCCGCCTTGGTTGAAAACATACCCGGAGCCATCTGGTCGGTGGACAAGCACTATCGCTACATCTCCTTCAACAGTCTCTTCAGGCGTGGTGTGGAAGTGATCACCGGCCAAACACCCGAAGTCGGTACCAGTGTGGATGCTTTGTTACCCGCAGAAGCATCTGCGGCGTGGAAAACACAATTTGACCGGGCTTTATCCGGCCAGCAATTCTCCGCCGAATACCCCTTGATGGTGCGGAATGAACAGCGCCAGTATGAAGTAAGCTTCAACCCCATCCGCCACGGCGATGAAATCACTGGCGTTACGGTTCTCAGCATCGACATCACGGCCCGTAAAGCTGCGGAAGAAGTCCTGCGGCTGCAGGCCAAGGTGCTCGAAAGCATGACTGAAGGCGTCGGTGTTTGTGATGAAAATGCCGTGATCATCTATACCAATTCCGCTGAAGAGCGGATGTTTGGTTATGAGCATGACGAACTGTTAGGCAGAAAAGCCCATATCCTCGTGCAAGGAGATGAAGCTGAAGTCATAAAGCTCCATGACGATATCTGGGATGAATTAAAGCGTAGCGGCCACTTCAGCCGCGAACTTCAGAATCGCCGCAAAGATGGCTCTCATTTTTACAGCTTCGTCTCCATCAGCACGCTGGAGTTCGCGGGCAGACGCTGTGCGGTCTGGGTGCGTGAAGACATCACAGAGCGGCGCAAGCTGGAGCAACGGCTGCTGCAATCGCAGAAAATGGAATCCATCGGCCAGCTTGCCGGTGGTGTAGCCCATGATTTTAACAACATCCTTACCGTCATCCAAGGACACGCCGGCATCTTGCAACTCATGGGCGGCATGCATGCCGAAGCCGCTGATGCTGCCGCCGAAATTGTCCGCGCTTCAGACCGGGCCTCGAGCCTGACCAAGCAACTGCTCGCTTTCAGCCGCCAGCAGATCATGCAGCCGAAAGAGATCGCCCTTTCCGGGATCGTTT
Source organism: Limisphaerales bacterium (assembly GCA_965283725.1). Lineage (GTDB taxonomy): Bacteria > Verrucomicrobiota > Verrucomicrobiia > Limisphaerales > JAEYXS01 > JAEYXS01. The sequence continues at coordinate 40,902 of CBDIPT010000013.1, read as the reverse complement.
CGGAAATGACGAAGATGTTACAGCGGCTTCTGGGTGAGCACATCACCTTGACCCTTGAAACGGATCCGGCCCTCCCCATGGTCAAAGCCGATCCGGGCATGATGCAGCAAATCGTGCTCAATCTGGCAGTCAATGCGCGCGATGCCATGCCCACAGGTGGAACGCTGAAGATAAACCTCCGCGCAGAACACGTCACCAGCCCCGAGGCATCCGAGATCAAGCCCCTTTCCACCCTCCATGTCTGTCTGTCCGTAACCGACACCGGTTGTGGCATCCCGGAAGAAAACCTCCCCCGCATCTTTGACCCCTTCTTTACCACCAAAGAAGTCGGCAAAGGCACCGGCCTCGGTCTGGCTACAGTTTACGGCATCGTTAAACAGCATAAAGGCTGGGTGGAAGTTGAGAGCGTTTCCAGTCAGGGCAGCACATTTCGCGTCTATCTTCCGGCTCTCAACCGCACCGCGGTCGCCACCGCCCAGATGCGCGAGGCTTACCAGATCTCCCGTGGCACGGAGAAAATCATGATTGTGGAGGATGAAATCTCGCTCCGCACTTTGGTTCGCAGCATCCTAAAACACTTGGGATATCAAGTAGTGGAAGCAGCCTCGGCTAAAGATGCTTTGGCTATCTGGCCGGAACACAAGGAGAGCGTCGCCTTGGTGCTTACCGATCTGGTGATGCCAGATGGCATGAGCGGTATCGCCTTGGCCGAAATCCTTTCGCGCGATAAGCCCTCACTTCGGGTGATCTATTCCAGCGGTTACAGCTCTGAGATGATTTTGCAGCAGGAAAACCTCGTGCCCAACAGCGAATTCCTCGCCAAACCTTATCGACCCCACCAGCTTGCCGAACTGATCCGCCGCATGTTGGATGACCCGGCGACTTGAACGTATCGAAGCTTTCCACCTTTAGTTCGCAAGTATAGTCTGGCGTATGCCCAAACCCGCTTGGGAAAGCATCTTGGCCGAAGCAATCGATCCCGCCCGTGCGCGCCGCTATTGGGATCAATTGCTGGATACCAGTGCGGGCGTTTCCTTGCGCCGTGCTTCCAAAGAGCAAGCGCGTGTCTTAAGCGCTTTGTTTTGCGGCTCGCAAAGTCTCAGCGACCAATTGCTCGCCCACCCCGACTGGCTGGTCAGCGTATTGAAAGCAGAAGAGCTGACGGAGGCTCGGCCGGAACAATCCTTGCGTCGCGAAGTCAACCAATGGCTCGAAGAGTTCCTTCAAAAAAACGATAGCTCGGGGGCATTACGGCAACTGCGGCTTTTTAAACAGCGGGAGATGTTACGGATTGCCGCCCGCGATTTGGCCCGCCTCGCCGATGCCCCGCAGATAACCGCTGAGATCTCCTCCGTCGCTGATATTTGTTTGGATGCCGTGTTGCGCGTGGTGAGCCAGCAACTGACGCAACGTTTAGGACGTCCCTATCATCAGAAAGAGAGCGGTGCCTGGCAACCGACCGATTTTTGCATCATTGGCTTGGGTAAGCTGGGTGGCCAAGAATTGAATTACAGTTCCGATGTCGATCTGCTCTTTGTTTACTCCGCTGAAGGCTGTGTCTTCAGCACCCCCCCCAAGAAAAACGAACCGGGCAAAGGCCTGACGAATCACCAGTTCTTTAATCGCCTGGCCAAAGAGTTCATCAATGAGATCACGCGTTTGACTCCGGAAGGCATGCTCTATCGCATCGATATGCGTTTGCGACCGGAAGGCGACGGCGGCCCGCTCGTTCGTTCCTTGGACAGTTACGAGATATACTATGCACAATCCGGCCAGATCTGGGAGCGCATGATGCTGATCAAAGCCCATTGCGTTGCTGGCATCCGCAGCCTGGGAGCCGAATTTCAGGAAATGATCCAGCCCTTCCGCTACCCGCGTTCACTACATGAACGCATCCTCAAAGAGGTGGCGGCCATGAAGGATCGCATCGAAACCGAAGTGGTGAAAGCCGGTGAGATTGAGCGCAACGTCAAGTTGGGACGCGGCGGCATCCGTGAGATCGAGTTCTTCACCCAGAGCCAGCAATTGCTGCATGCTGGAAAAAACCCATTCTTGCAAGGAACACAAACCCTCGCCGCGCTTAAAAACTTGGTTCGCTACCATCTGGTCCGCCAAGATGACGCTCAGGATTTGACGGATGCCTACATCTTTCTGCGGGATGTGGAACATCGTTTGCAGATGGAGAACGATTTGCAGACTCACACGATTCCCACTGACCGCCGGAGCCGGGAACGCCTCGCGCGTCTGATGGATTTGCCCACGCTGCAAGAGTTCGAGCAGAAGCTGAAAACCCATACCGACAACGTGCGCCGCCTCTACGGCCAATTGTTAAAGGCAGACGAAAAGGAAAACGTCTCTGTAAGTTTGCCCAGCGATTTCACCCATCAGGAAAAAGAATGGCGGCAGTTCATCGCTGAGCGTTCATTCCGGGATGTTGAAAAAGCATTTCATCTGCTCGATGCCTTTATCCACGGCCCTGGCTATGTCCACATCTCCCCGCGCACCAGTGAACTGGCCCTGGCGCTCGTGCGGCAATTCCTCGCTTATTGCCCCGTCAAACCGGGGGCGCATTACCTTTTGCCTGCCCCCGAAAAACTGGTCGGCATAACGGCAACGGCATCCGATTCTTTGCCCATCGCCAAAACCGACCGCATCCTCTCCGATCCAGACCGCGTGCTGGTGCGGCTTGATAGTTTCATTCAAGCCTACGGCGCTCGCGCAACACTCTATGAATTGTGGACGCATAACCCCACTTACTTTGAACTCCTTTTACGATTGTTCGACCGTTCCGAGTTTCTCGCTGAAATAGCCATCCGCACGCCAGATTTGATCGACGACTTGGTTCTGAGCGGACGTCTGCGCAAGAGCAAGACGGCGGATAAGATCCTGCAAGAACTACGGTATGGTCTGGAAGACGCCGACCAGCTTCTCTGGTTGCGCCGCTATCACCAGGCCGAGCAGATGCGCATCGGCCTGCGTGATATCCTCGGCCTGACTGATTTCGAACAAAATCTGGTGGAGCTATCGGCACTGGCCGATGCCTGTCTGCGCTACGCCTTGGAGGCTGTTCAACGCAAACACAAGTTGAAGGCTGCTCCTTTCGCGATCATAGGTCTGGGTAAACTTGGCGGCTCAGAAATCAATTACGGCTCCGACCTCGATATCTTGTTTGTTGCCAGCAACAAAAACAGCGACCTGTCAGCACTGCATAAGCTGGCCATCGAAGTGATGGAGATGCTTTCCAGCCCAACCGAACTTGGCGTGGCATTTGAAACCGATGTCCGGTTGCGTCCCGATGGAGAAAAAGGGCTGCTCGTCAATACGCTGAAAGCCTATGACGACTATTACCGCCAACGCGCTTCGCTCTGGGAAATTCAGGCCATCAGCCGAACACGGGCGATTGCCGGGGATATATCCATCGGTTCCGAGTTTCAGACGTTGGCTGCCAAATGGAGCGATTTCAGTCAACCCAAGCCGGTTGCCGATGCCTGTCACCTGATTGGAGATTTGAGATCATCAAAATGCGTGCGCGCATCGCCAAGGAACGCACCGCCGATGGCCAGGAAGCACTGGCCATCAAGACCGGCAGCGGCGGATTGATGGATGCAGAATTCATTGCCCAGATAATCGCCTTGCAGGAAGGCTGGCAGGAGCCGAATACACTGCAGTGCCTCTTGCGCGCCCAACGCGATGAACAAATCCTGCTCAGGATGCATCTCCCTTGATCGAGAATTATCGGAATCTCCGCCACATCGAAGCTATCTTGCGACGGTGGAGTTTTGTTGGTGAAACAGTGCTGCCAACCGATCCGGCCGCTTTTTATCGGGTAGCGGTTCGCTGCGGGTTCGCATCTTCAGTCGATTTTCAAAACGCGATAGCAGTTTATCGTGCCAACGTAAGCCTAGCTTTCGCTCATATTTTAAAGACCTAAGTGATTGTTTTACAATTTGTTAGACGATGCCTACGATTTCCCTTGGAAGCATAATTTGACAAAAATATAAAATATACCTACCGTTCGGTATATTTGAGGCAGAAAACTACAGATACACGTCAGATTGTTTTGGCATCGGCCATTGAAGCTTTTGCTGAACGCGGCTATGCGGGCACGTCGATACAGCACATTCTCGAAGCTACCGCCCTGTCTAAGCCGACCCTCTACTACTATTTTAAAAGCAAAGCTGATTTGTTCCGGGCGATTTTGGACTACGCCTACGATGAGTCCTTTGAGTTGTTAAAAGCAGAAGTAGAGAAAGCCTCAACGACTGAGGCACGGTTGATCGCCACCGCGGTGGCTTGGTTTGCCTTCGCTAACCAGCACAAGAATCTCATGCGCCTCGTCTTGGCGACCAACTTCGCAGCCCCCAAAGAAATCCCGCCAAATACGATCGATCACGCCAAGCGCAGGCGGCATTTTGACTTTCTGGCCGCCATCGTTCGACACGGACAAACGGAGAAATATCTCGATGCCACCCATGATACCGCAGAGCTGACTCATGCTATCTTGGGAAGCATCAGTCATCGAATCCGGACCAATCTCCTAAGCCATGATGGGAAGTTGGACCATGCCTTGGCAGAGCGTATCGTTACCATTTACCTAAACGGAGCCCGCGCGAACCAATAATCTCACATGAATGCATTCATCAAGTCCTTGTTCCCTGCCCTTTGCGGACTGGCTGTCATCATGAGCGGCTGTCAAAAAGAAGGCCCGACTCCAGGCGCACCCAAGGAAAAGAAATCCACGGCCGTGCCCGTGAAACTATTCACCGTGACTAACGCCGCATGGGATCGCGAAGTCGCTATCATCGGCACACTTTATCCCAAAGATTCAGCGACCATCGCAGCTCAGGTAGAAGGCTCAGTGGAGAAAACTCTCGTTGAATTTGGCGACCGCGTCCGCTCCAACCAGGATCTGGCCTTCATCGACACCACCACCTTTGAAGCATTAGTGGAACAAGCCGCCGGAGCTTTGGCCAAAACCGAAGCCACTTTGCTGAACGCCAAACAAAACTTCGCCCGGATCACCAAGCTGAAGCAAGATGGAGTAGCTTCAGAAAGTGATTTCGATACCGCCAAAGCCGCTCTGGATCAGGCTGAGGCTGATGTGAAAGCCGCTCGTGGTACGCTGAGTGTGGCCAAGCTGAATCTGGCGCACTCACGCGTGCAAGCTCCCTTTGATGGCGCCATTTCCCAACGGATTGTCGGTCGTGGCGATTTCGCCAAAGTCGGCACCCCGCTCTTCAGTATCGTCAATGACTCGGTGCTAAAGTTCATCTTTCAGGTGCCGGAACGTTACGCCTCCTATGTGGAGAAAAAACTCCCGGTGTCATTCAACGTTGATAACTATCCCGGCGAGACCTTCACGGGCACCGTTTATCTGATCAGCCCGGAAGTCTCTGCGACCTCACGCGCTTTCAACGTCGGCGCGCTCGTCACAAACACCAACTTCAAGCTCAAGGCCAGCACCTTTGCCCGCGGCTCACTGGTCATTCAAAAAGGAGCTCCCACTACGGTTGTGCCCTTGGATGCAGTCGTAAGCTTTGCCGGGGTGACCAAGGTTTTCGTGCTGGAGAACAACCTTGCCCGCAGCCGGACGGTCAAAGCCGAGCGCATCCGTGATGGTCTCCAAGAAATCACCGAAGGTATCAAACCGGGCGACAAAGTCGTGATCTCCGGCCAAAGCCGCCTCAGTGATGGCATGGCCGCAATCGAAGATGCCGGCCCACCTAAGCAAGCTGGAGCCAAGAGCGGGCAAACTTCAACCAATCAGGGCAAGCAGCATGAATAATCATCCCCCTGCCCCGTCCCCGCCGGACGAAGCACCCGAGGTAAAAGGGATAGGGATAGCCGATGTCTGCATTCGGCGTCCGGTCTTCGCCACCATGATGAATCTGTTTCTCGTGGTGCTTGGCTGGTTCTCTTTTCAGGAGATCGGCGTGGACCAGTTCCCTAATGTGGAATTACCCGTCATCACCGTTACCACCACTCTCAGCGGCGCTTCCCCAGAAGAGATGGAGACCAGCGTGACCAAACCCCTGGAAGAGATCATCAATACTATTCAAGGCATTGACGAGCTGAGCAGTGTTACCACGGAAAGCGTTTCCCAGATCACCGTTCAATTCTTGCTCGAGCGTAATCGCGATATCGCCGCCCAAGATGTGCGCGACAAGGTGAACACCATCCTTGCACGATTGCCGGAAGGCACAGAACCACCTATCATCGACAAGTTCGACCTTGATGCCATCCCCGTGGTCTCCATCAGCGTAAGCGCTCCCCGAGACTTGAAAGAGATCTCCTACATCTCTGACAAATTCATCAAACAGAACTTGGAAACGGTGCAAGACGTCGGCTCCGTCAGCATGGTTGGGTCGCGCACACGCGCCATACAGGTATCCATCGACACGCAAAAACTCCGGGCTTACAACCTGGCCATCGACGACGTGCGCACAGCTTTGGCACGGCAAAACCTCGAAGTCCCTGGCGGACGTCTGAGCCAGTCTCCGCGTGAACTGGTGGTCCGCACTTTGGGTCGCATGCAGGCCGTCAAAGATTTCAACCGCCTGATCATCGCCAATTTTGAAGGCCAACCGGTGTATCTGAGCGACGTCGCCAAAATCGAAGACTCCATCGAAGAGCCGCGTACCCTTTCCAAAGCCAACGGCGAAAACTGCATCACTCTGATCGTGCGCAAGCAATCCGGGAGCAACACCGTCAAAGTCATTGAATCGGTAAAGAAACGTCTGGAAGAGTTGAAGAGCATCGTGCCAGCCGATTTCAAGATGGATATCATCCGGGATCAATCACGCTTCATCAACCGCTCACTGGAAGAGATAAACTTCCATTTGATTTTGGGAGCCATCCTGGTCGCCTTGACCACGTTCTTTTTCATGCATGATTGGCGTGGAACGGTTATCGCGTCCATCGCCATCCCGGCTTCAATCATCGCCACCTTCGTGCTGATGCGTGTGATGGGTTACACGCTGAACAACTTCACCATGCTCGGTCTCGTGTTCGCCGTCGGCATCGTGATCGATGACGCCATCGTTGTGCTGGAAAACATCCATCGCACGATGGAAGAAAAAGGCTGGGATGGCAAACGGGCGGCCAGCTTTGCGACCAAGGAAATCGCTTTGGCCGTCATGGCGACGACATTGTCGCTCGTCGTCATCTTTCTCCCGTTGGCCTTCATGAAAGGCCGAGTCGGAATGTTCTTCTCCAGTTATGGGGTAACGGTCGCTTTCGCGATCATGATCTCCTTATTTGTCTCCTTCACGCTCACGCCGATGCTCTCCTCCCGTTTTCTCAAACATTCGGAGGATGAAAAAGACCGGGAAAAGAAAGCGCACGGCGGCCCATTAATGAAATGGCTTTCGAGCCGTTATCTGGGCATCCTTAAATGGAGTCTGCATCACCGGTGGGTCATCATGCTGGCCTCGGCGCTTTGCTTCTGCACCATCCCTTTGCTGGGCAAGATGACCAAATTCACCTTCATCCCGCAAGATGACTCCAGCGAATTCGAGATTTCCCTGCAAACGCCCGAAGGTTCTGACCTTGCCCGCACCACGGCGATCTGCGAGCAACTCGTGGCCCGTCTGAAAACCCTGAAAATCAAAGATCAACAGGTCATCACGGACACGCTTATCACCGTCGGCAACACCTCGGGACGACTGGGAAAAGGCGAAGGCGATGTCACTGTCGCGAGCATCTATTGCCGGTTGCCGGAGTTAGGTGGTTTCTGGTCCAAAGTGTTGGGACACACCCGCAGTTGGACGCAATTTCAAGCTATGGGCATGGCTCGCGGCGTGTTGACCAAATTCCCCGACCTCCGTGCCAGCGTGCAGGTCATTTCCGGCATCAGCAGCGGTGGTGGGCGCAATTCCGATCTGCAATTCAACCTGTTAGGGCCTGATTTGGAAAAGCTCACCGGGTATGCCGATCAGATAATTGAGAAACTGCGCAGCCAATCCGGTCTCGTGGATGTGGATTCCACCCTGGCGAACCGCAAGCCTGAATTACGCGTGGAGATCGACCGGGAAAAGGCCAGTCAGTTCCACCTCGAAGTGCAGGACATCGCTGCCACTTTGCGTACGTTGGTGGGCGGTCAAATCGTCGGCACCTTCCGCGAGAACGACGATCTTTACGACGTCTGGTTACGGGCACAGGCTAAAGACCGCAGCACGCAGGAAACCTTGGAAGATGTGACGCTCAGATTGGATGGCGCGAACAAGAGTTTGGTGCAACTGGGCAACCTCGTCCATTTCCGTGAATCCCGCGGCCCGAACCAGATCGACCGGTTCCAGCGCCAGCGTAAAGTCACTATCGTGGCAAATCTCACCGCCGAGAAAGCGCTCGGTGAAGCCATGCAAGATGTACAGAAAGTCATCCGCGAGATGAATCTGCCGCCCGATTACACCGTCGCCTTCACCGGTCGCGCCAAAACACTGCAAGAGACGGGGCAAAACTTCCTCATCGCCTTCGGTCTGGCGATGATTTTCATGTATATGATTCTGGCCGCCCAGTTTGAAAACTTCGTCCACCCTATCGCCATCTTGCTGGCCGTGCCGCTTTCCCTGCCCTTTGCGCTTATCACCATGATCTTGCTCAATGAACCGCTGAACATTTACGCCGTCTTCGGCCTGTTCATGCTGTTTGGCATCGTCAAAAAGAATGGCATTTTGCAAGTTGATTACACCAATACCTTGCGTTCTAGGGGATTGGAACGGGAAGATGCCATCCTGCAAGCCAACCGTGCCCGCTTACGCCCGATCTTGATGACCACCATGATGCTCGTCGCCTCTATGATCCCCATCGCCTTGGGACAAGGGCCCGGAGCGGCAGGTCGCGCCTCCATGGCCAAGATCATCATTGGCGGGCAAATGCTCTGTTTATTGCTCTCTTTGCTCGTAACGCCAATCAGTTACGCCATTTTTGACGACTGGAGCCAGGGACAGTTCTGGGGACGTAAGAAAAAAGAAACTAGTCCTTAACCATTTCGCCAACTTTTTGTCGGCCGGCTCCGTATAACCGTGGCAAACGCACAAGGCATGGAAACTGCTAAATAAAACAGAAAATCAAACTGACAGCGACGTATGATGCTCTCAGAAATCAACGAACTGGCGGAGGATCCGGCTAAAAAATTCCTCTGGATGACCTTGATCATGGCGCATGAAGATCATGCTTCGGAGGTGATCTTCGGCACGGCAACCGGTGGTGCGATCCCCATCTTCTACAAAGTGAATTGTGCTTGGTATGATATGGCTCCATTCCCCGTCAAAATCTGGCAATCCGTGCGAGCCAACCTGATCAGCATGACCAACTTCGATTCTTCGCAAGAATATCCCCGGCACGGAGGACCTGGATCAAGATATAGGCCGCTATCACTTGCATTGGAACCTAACCATGCAAACTCCCGATGGCCCGTTGGAGTTGTTTAGTGACTCGAATTGAGTTGCATTGCCCCACGGCCCGATAAAAGCACAAAGCCCGGACTGAAACAGTCCGGGCTTTGTGCGGAAAAGATCTGAACTTACGCGATGATGTCTTTGACCACGTGCCCGCTCACATCCGTCAGACGGAAATCACGCCCGGCATGACGGTAAGTAAGCTTCTCATGATCGAAACCCATTAACGCCAGGATTGTTGCCTGCAAGTCATGGACATGCACCTTGTTCTCAGCGGCGGCGAAACCAAACTCATCGGTCGCACCATAGACTTGGCCGCCCTTCACACCACCGCCCGCCAGCCAAGTGGTATAGCCATAGTGATTGTGATCGCGCCCGTTGATCTTGCCGGCATTTGAACCGGGAGTTGGCAATTCCACCGTAGGTGTGCGCCCAAACTCACCGCCCCACACGATGAGTGTTTCGTCCAGCATCCCGCGCTGCTTCAAATCTTTGATCAAGGCACCAATCGCCTGATCGCATTGCTCTGCGAGCCGGCGATGATTCACTTCCAGATCGTCGTGGTTATCCCATGGCTGACCTTCGGCGTGCCAAACTTGCACGAACCGCACTCCGCGCTCCACCAACCGCCGGGCGATCAATATCTGCCGCGCCTGTGTGCCTTCACCATACATCTTGCGGATGCTTTCTGGTTCCTTGCTGATATCGAAGGCATCCGAGGCATCCATCTGCATGCGGTATGCCAGCTCGAAAGATTGGATACGCGCATCGATATTGGCATCCTGCTGCCGCTGCTTGCGATGACGCTCATTGAGCTTCTGCAGCAAATCCAATTGCTGCCGTTGCTCTTTCATCGAGGTATAATTGTTCCGGATATTTTCGATGAGCTTCTCGATGTCGGTGTGCTTGCTGTCGATGTAGGTCCCTTGGAATACACCGGGCAGGAAGGCGGATTGCCAGTTCTGCGATTCTTGGATCGGGTAGCCGCCCGGGCACATGGCAATGAAACCGGGAAGATTCTGATTCTCCGTGCCTAAACCATAAGTAAGCCACGAGCCCATGCTCGGCCGCGGCAAACGGGAGTCACCGCAATTCAGGAGCATCAAGGACGGTTCATGATTCGGCACATCCGCATGCATGGAACGGATGATGGCCATGTCATCGACATTCTCAGCCGTGTGCTTGAACAACTCGCTGACCTCGATGCCGCTCTTGCCGTATTTCTGAAATTTATAGGGCGATCCAAATGCTGCTCCGGTCGGACGCTCCGTGCGCCGGGATTTGTCTCCCGGCAACGGTTTGCCGTGATACTGGTTTAGCAGCGGCTTGGGATCGAAAGTATCCACGTGCGACGGACCACCGTTCATGAACAGGTGGATGACATGCTTGGCCTTCACGGGCCAATGCGGCGCTCTTGGGGCCAATGGGGAGTTGCTGTCGATAACCGTCTCTGCAGAAGCGTTAAGCAAACCGGCTTTGCCCGCGATACCGGCCAAGCCGAGCGCGCCAAAGCCCATGCCGCACCGGTGCAAGAACTGGCGGCGGGTCAAAAACAAGTGTTCCAGATTTGGTTTATGATGGCCCATACAACGACTCTTCTAAAAACAGACGCCTCAATGCCCGGTCATGTTCAACCTATCTACTGACTGGCGCTTACCTTAGGTTACGACGCTTGCTTCCCCCCGCAAGTCCGGATTCACAAAAAACGACCAAAACTACGGCTTGCGATTGTCGTGCCGAACCCTAAATCTGTGGGGTAACACCATGCCATCACGCTACTTCAAAAACCTGCTCTTACTGGCGGCTATGCTGCTGCTCGGCGGCGGTTGCCGCACGACGACAACCAAAACACAGATCGATGCCGATGGCTTCCGCCCCCTGTTCAACGGCAAAGACTTCCAAGGCTGGGTCAATGTGAATTGCGCCCCGGAGATCCTGTCCGTCACCAACGGCCTCATCCACTGCACCGGCAAGCCCATCGGTGCCCTCCGGACCGATCGCCAATACGAAAACTACATCTTGGAGTTGGAATGGCGGCATCTCAAATCGGCCGGAAATGCAGGCGTCTTCATCTGGTCTTCGCCCATCAGTTGGCCCGGTGTGCCTTTCTTGCGGGCCGTGGAAGTGCAGGTATTGGATCACGGCTACGGCAAGTCTGACTGGTTCACGACCCATGGCGATGTCTTCCCAATTCACGGTTCCACGATGGAACCTTTTGGCCGGCACAATGGCATGCGCAGCTTTCCTTCCGAGGAACGGTCGAAAGGTACGCCCGAATGGAACCATTACCGCATTGTGGCCACCAACGGCGTCCTCCGGCTCAGCGTGAATGGCAAGGAAGTCTCTGGTGGCAGCAACTGCAACTGGCGCAAAGGCTACATCGGCCTTGAATCCGAAGGGTCACCCGTCGAATTCCGCAACATCCGCATTCAAGAATTTCCGTCTTCCGGTGCGACTGCCGAGCAAAGCGCACCGGCAGAAACCGATTGGAAAGCGCTCTACAACGGAGTGGACCTGCGCGGCTGGAAATCAGAAAATCTTGCAGCCTGGCAATCGGCTGATTGGCGCCTGTTGGTGAAGCCTGATGGCCAAGCCAAGGCTCCTCTGCTCTCCGAAAAGACTTACGGCGATCTGGAATTGATCGTCGATTTCAAAGCGCCGGATAAGCTGCCCGCCAACGGTCCCTTGGGCGGCATCGTTGTGGCGGGAAAAACTGCGGTCAGCTTTGGCGCAGGCAAAGCCCCTGTCGTTATTGCCGGAGATAAACTTAAAGCCAAAGCTTGGCATCGTGTGCGCCTAAGCAAGCAAAATGGCAAACTGAACGTCTATCTGAATAATGAGCTGATCGAGTCTGCGCCCTTCACCGAGACGGTCAAAGGCCAATGGCCCGTGGGTTTAGCGAATGAGGGACAGGCCCTGGAATATGCTAATATCTATGTACGGGAACTGAAGTAAACGCCCGCTTATCGCGCAGCCTATTGCCCGCTCTCGCTCTTGATCGCTTCCAGCTCTTCCCAGCGCTCGAATAGCTTGGCCAGTTTCGCCTTCTCGGTTTCGAGTTCGGCTCCCAGCACATTCGCTTGGGCGGCGTTCTTTTTATAGAACTCCGGGTCCGCCAGGGTCTTCTCGATGCGTGCGACATTAGCCTCCGCCGCATGAATACTGGCTTCCATGCCCTCGAGTTCTTTTTGCTCTTTGAAGGACAGCTTGCGCGCCTTGGCATTGGCACTTGTGGCAGACTTGGGCGCGCTGGTTTGCTTGGGATTCTTGGCCGCTACTTTCTGCCACTCAAGCATGGCCTTCTCTTCACGTTTACGTTTCTCCAGGTAGTATTCGTAGTCGCCCACACTGTAAACAACCTTGCCTTCCCCTTCAAAAGCCAGAATGCCGGTGCAAACGCGGTTCAGAAAATAGCGATCATGACTCACCACCAACACCACACCTGGGAACGTGATCAACGCTTCTTCCAAGACCCGCAACGTGGGCAAATCAAGATCGTTCGTTGGCTCGTCCAGAATCAGGAAATTGCCCCCGTTCTTTAGAATGCGCGCGAGCAACAGCCGGCTGCGTTCACCACCACTGAGATGCTTCACCTGGGTGACAATGCGGTCATCCGTGAAAAGAAAACGCTTCAGATATGCGCGTAACGACAGTTTTCCCTCACCGAATTGCACGAACTCTGTGCCGTCACTGATCTCGTCCAGCACGGTTTTCTCTTCATTCAATTGCAGACGGCCCTGATCCACGTAATTGAATTTCGTAAGCTGCCCGATCTGCACCGTGCCTTCCTGCGGTTCCAACTGGCCGATGAGAATTTTAAGCAAGGTCGTCTTGCCAAGACCATTGCGACCCGTGATACCGATTCGCTGCCCGCCCGTGAACTCAAGATTGATGTCCGAGAACAGTCGCTTACCCCCAAACTGCATGCCCACGTTCACTAACTGCGCCGTCCGATTGCCCAATTGCGGCGGAGGTGGAATCACCAGATCTACATCGCCATCTGCCTCCACGACTTTCTGGCCGGCCTCCTCAAAGTAACGTTCCATACGAACCTTGGATTTGCTCGTCTGCGCCTTGGGACCACGGCGCACCCACTCCAGCTCACGCTTGAGGAACATCTGCCGTTTGTGCTCCATGACCTCCGCAGTGGCCTCACGCTCCGCCTTACCCAGCAGATAGTCGGTGTAATTGCCCTCGTAGGCATAGAACTGGCCGTTTGAAAGCTCTACGATCGTGTTCGTGATGCTGTCCAGGAAGTAGCGATCATGCGTGACCAACAGAAAGGCACCTTGGTAACTCTTCAGGAATTCCCCCAACCACTCGATAGATTCCGTATCCAAATGGTTCGTGGGCTCATCGAGAATCAGCAAATCCGGCTGCGCGATGAGAGCACGGGCCAAAGCCACCCGGCGTTTCTCGCCACCGGACAGCGTCTTGATGTCTCGATCACCTGCTGGGCAGTTCAGCTTTGCCATCGCCGTCTCGATATGATTATCGAGATTCCAGCCATCGAGCCGCTGGATATGCTCCTCAATCTCCTCATGGCGATTGGAATGCCCAGGCAATGATTCAAACTCGGCGATCAAATCCATCACCCGCTTGGCCCCGGCCCGAACGTTATCGAGCACATTCAGATTCTCATCTAATGTGAACGTCTGTGGGAGGTACCCAACAATCAAATCCTTCTTCTGTGTCACTTCGCCGCCATCTGGCTCTAATTCCTTGGCGATGATCCGCAGGAAGGTCGATTTGCCCGAGCCGTTGCGTCCGACCAGACCGATACGGTCCTTCTCATGGATGCTGAGTGAGGCGTGATCCAGCACGTAACGGTCGTTATGGCGAACGACCAGTTCCGTAGCACTTAATATAGTTGGTCCAGACTTATCGGACATGAGCGCGAAACCATACAGGGTGAAACGGGTGAGGACAACTACTGTTACAAACTATGAAGCAATGTTCGCAAAGCAGGTTCAGTGAGAGTTTTATGCATTTGATTTCCCGAAAAAAGCATAGCCCCTGCCCGGCTTTTCGTTACCATTTCGCTGTCAAATCCCAAGCCTCCTGCCCGCAACGGCGGAGCATCAAGTTAACTGTATAATCTTATGCCAGAGAAAATTGGATTCGTCGGTATCGGTCGTATGGGTGCGAACATGGCCCGTCGCCTGAAGGAATGCGGCTACACCGTCAGCGCGCTCTATGACGTGCGTCCCGGCGCCGCCGCCGAACTCGCGGCCGAAGTTGGCGGCACGGCTTGCACCACCCTCGCCCAAGTCACCGAACTCTCCGATGTCGTGATCACCGTGGTCACCGATGACAAGGCCCAGCTGAACATTTTCACAAACAAGAAGGACAACCTCCTCAAGGGTGCAGCCGGTCGCGTGTTCATCAATTGCGCCACTCTGACCCCCAAGGTCCACGTGCAAGTGGCCAAACTGGCCGCGAAAGCCAAGGCGGAATCGCTCGAGGCCTGCATGGCGTCCAGCATCAATCAGGCGCGCAACGGCACCCTCTATCTCATGGTCGGCGGTGCGGAATCTACTTTCAGCAAAGTGAAGCCATTGCTCGAGAAGCTGAGCGATGAAGGCAAGCTGCTCCGTTACATCGGCGGACCCGGTCGGGCGGCGGAAGTGAAGGCGCTCGTGAACATGGTGATGAACATCAACACCGCCGGTCTCGCGGAAGGCCTCGGCCTCGCGGCTGCGCTTGGTCACGATCTCAAGCAGGTCATGGAAGTTTTCTCCCAGACGGGAGCCAATTCCCGTGTGCTCGTCACCGATGGCGAAGACATGATGAACCGCGACCACTCCTGCTTCTTCTCTGGTGCCCATGCCGCCAAGGATTCCGGTATCGCCCTCTCGCTCGTCAAAGCCAAGAAGATCAACGCTCCTCTGGCTACTGCCACCTATAAGCAGTTTACCAAGATGACCAAGATGGGCTTGGGCGGGCTCGACAAATCCGGCATTGCTGAACTCACCTTCAAAGGCCGCGCCGGCAAAGGCTTGAAGAAGTCCAAGTGAGCGCCAGTAAGTAATTATTGAGCATAAACACATTTTCACCCCTCTTTCTTTTCCGGAAAGAGGGGTGAATTGTTTTGAACGAGCCTCACCTCCAGTCTCGACAAAGCCGCCTTCCGTTGTCACCCTCCCGCGCCGTGAAAAAACAGTCGATTGTCACATTGGATTTGGAAGGCGTTTTGGTGCCGGAGATTTGGATCGCCGTCGCTGAAAAGACGAAGATCCCCGAACTGCGGCGCACCACCCGCGATGAGCCGGATTACGACAAACTCATGCGGGCGCGTCTGGCCATCCTCGACCAGCACAAGCTGAAGCTCACAGATATCCAAGAAGTCATCGGCACGCTCAGCCCGATGGACGGCGCCAAAGCTTTCCTCGACGAATTACGCTCCCTGACGCAGGTCATCATTTTGTCCGACACGTTCGAGGAATTCGCCCAGCCCTTGATGCGGCAACTCGGCTGGCCTTCGATTTTCTGCCACAAACTCGAAATCGAAGCTGGACGCATCGTGAACTACCGTCTGCGGCAGGACAATCAGAAGCAGAAAGCCGTCGCAGCACTGAAAGCCCTGAACTACAACGTCATCTCTGCGGGCGATTCCTTCAATGACACGACGATGCTGGGTGAAGCCCATCACGGCTTCCTCTTCCACGCCCCTGAGAGCATCAAGCAGCAATTCCCGCAGTTTAAAGCGCTGGAGCAGTATGATGATCTGCTGGCGCATATCCGCCCGCTGCTCTAAGCCAGCTATTTAGCATTTATCGTCCTCAAATCGGGCCTCCTTTCGCGCAAGCGACTGAAGGTTCGATGCTTTACACCCCGGCTTTCCGTCCCTAGCCTCTGACAACTTACGGTTGTCGTATGAAGCCAAGCGAAATCGTCCCAGCCGAGTTTGCCAGCCTGAAGCCCAAACCCTTGCCGGGGTTTGAAAACAGCGGGGACATCTATTGGCACAAGCTCGGACGGGCGAGCATTGATTTCGCCGCCCTGAAAGACTCCCGCGAAGACCGCACCCGGCTGCAACTTAAAGCTCCCAACAAACCTTGGTATCGTGCCCTAAATGCCGACCCTCGCTTCGCCGAGATCCGCAGCTTTTGCGACCCAACCGGGAAAACATTGCTCCCCAACCGGTTTGGTCACCCGGATTTCAAACAAGCTTTCGCGGGTTACCCGGAGATACCCATCGAAGGACAAGGCGATGAGCTGGGCGAAATCTTCACCGAAGCAGCGGACACCATCATCTTGCGTGAAGGAGAGAGCGGCATCGAAGTCATGCTCATCCAGCGTGCTTCTGGTTATTTCGCGCTGCCGGGCGGAATTCGTGCGCAAGTAAATGATGGCAAACTTTACGAGATCGATTCAACCGGCGTTTACCGTCAACTTCCGGCCGCCAAGGAAACTGCGATTGAGACCGCCCGCCGTTCCTTGCGAGACAAAGCAGGCACACATCTGCCCGTTGAAGCCTTTTCGCATGTGGTCTATTCCGGCATCGTTGATGACATCCGCAATTCCAACGGAGCTGCTCTTTACAGCACCGTGTTCTCGCTTGTCGATGAGCAGCACCAGATCAAATTACCGAAAGGTTTTCCACCGGAGATTTGTGCGTGCTTCGTGCCTGTGCAGTCGCTTTTGCGCAATCATAACGAGCCGACGCTAGGCGGGCTTTGGGGCAGTCATGCTTACTTCCTGAAGCTGGCGCTTTGGGCGGAATATGTGGTGCTGCCCGCGCGCTTCCAGAAATTATCCAGTGAACAGCGCGAAGTGCTTCGTCAAACTCTGGCCTACGATCCGCTGGATACCTTGCTGGCAGAAGAGGTCAGCTATGCGGCGCAAAATCAATGGGCGAGCGGTCAATGGACCCGCCGCGTGCCTTGGCCCGTGCGGGGCTCGTTGATGAGTCCGCTGGATGGCGGCCAGCTGCTCTCGGGCATGGAGAAACTTCAGGGACACCCCGGTCTGGTCCCCGCCTGGATCATGAAGAAGAGCCGCCGGCTGCATGATTACAGTATCGATGACTTGCGCGCAGACCTTGAACTTCATCGCGACAATCACTCGGATATCCCGGAACAGGTCCAATTCTCCTACCTCAGCAACTTGAAGCAGGAAGCCCCGGAACGTATCCAGCAATGGTTGCAATATCTGGGCAAAGAAGCCCTCGAAGCCAATCATGTCTGGGTCAGCAGCGCCTTGGCCATCCTCAAACGTTTGGGCATCGATAAGAAGAATCTCGGTCTGCTGGAAAGTGGCGATGACGCCATGGAATCCCTCTTGGAGTTCAAGCGCCAGTTGATGGCCATTGAAGCCGCCCGGTCGATCGCCGAATTGGTCCAGATGCTCACCGAGAATGACCAAGCCTGCGATTACATGGTCACGGCGCATACCGCCTGGCGTGAGCCCACTTATGGGTTGCCCGCGGGCTCATTGACGACCGACCCCTATCGTCGAGGTGAACGACCCGCTGCCTTGCGCAAGTTGGTAAAATCTTTCAGCGAAGAAGTCATCTCCGATGGCCGATCATTCAAGGCAAGGCTGGAAACAGGCAGCGCAGGCGAACTGACGCAAGCCGTCGCCAAAACCCTGGCTGGCCGTGTCGCTAATTTAAGACAGACGGTGGAGAAGAACCCGGCTGTATCTGGCGCACAATCGTTCAACCTCATGCTCCAAATCGGCAGCGCTTTGGAAGAACTGGCTGCGAATGACAAATTGCCCCTCGTCTTCCGCGCCCAGATTCGGAACCAGCTCGCTGATTTGGTGTTCGTCGTGAAGATGGATGCCAACTCAGCCGTGGTCTCCGGCATCCTCAATGCCGCCCGCAAGCAAGGCGCCAAAGTGAAGTATAAGATCGAGCCCGAATAGCAACTCAGTCTTCCGCCTTATAATCCCGTGAAAGCAAGTCACGCACTGCTTTGCCCGGATTCTTGCCTTCGTAGAGCATGGCGTAGATTTCGTTGATGAGCGGTGTTTCCACGCCCTTCTTGGCCGCCAGTTGGTGCGTTGAGCAAGCCGTTGGATACCCCTCCGCCACATGCACTCCAGTGAAGAGGATTTGCGAAATCTCCTCCCCTTTGCCCAAGCGTTCACCAAAGGTTCGATTGCGGCTGTGCTTGGAGAAACACGTCACCGTCAAATCCCCTAACCCACTTAAACCGTAAAACGTTTCCGCCTGCGCCCCGCAAGCCACGCCTAACCGCCTGATCTCCACAATCGCCCGGGTGATCAAAGCTGATTTGGAATTATCGCCAAAACCCAAGCCATCGCAGACACCAGCCGCAATCGCGATGACGTTCTTGATTGCGCCCCCCAGTTCCACGCCTTGCATATCATTACTGCGATACACCCGGAACGCCGGACGATGGAAAACCTGCTGCACCAATTGTGCCGTCTTGTCATCCGGACTGGCCACCACTACTGCCGTCGGGATGTTCCGCGCTACTTCATGCGCGATGGAAGGCCCGGACAATGTGGCATGGATCGCCTTGGGCATCGTCTCTTTCAAGACCCCGCACATCGTCAGGCCCGTATCGAATTCAATACCCTTGGTCACACTTACCACGGGGTTGGTGTATTTAGCCAGCCGGTTGGTGACCGTGCGAAAAGCTTTGGATGGAACCGCCACCACTAAACATTCGCTGCCTTCAACCGCCTTCAAAAGATCATTCTCAAGCTTCAACGAAGCCGGCAGCTTGATACCTGGCAGATAACGGTCGTTGATACGCGTGCGCTTTAGATCTTCGAGGTGCTTGGGATTGTGTCCCCAGAGGGTGACTTCCGTGCCGCCTTCATGCAGCAAACGAGCGAGGGCCGTCCCCCATGCACCAGCACCTAGAACAGTTATCTTCATGCAGCAGGCTTGTTATCAGTCTTTCGTGCGCCCACCCGGTTTTCCGTGCCGTTGAGCAGGCGCTGGATATTGGCGCGATGTTTATAAATGGCAAGCACCGCCATAAACGTTGTGATCCCGATCAGCGCCGGTCGCTTCTCCAATTGCCAAGTGGCAAACGGCAGCACGAAAGCCGCGAGGATGGAAGCCAGTGAAACATAACGGCTCAGCAGGAAAATGACGAGCCAGACCAGAAACGCCACCAAGAAAGCTTTCGGCACCAGGGCGATCAACACACCCGCCGAGGTCGCAATCCCCTTCCCGCCCTTAAACTTCAACCAGCAAGTGTAGTTGTGCCCGAGAACCGCACAAATACCGGCCAAGATCGATTGATAATCATAGGCCGCCCCCGGTTCTGCCTTGGGATCGCCAAAAACCAGCCAGACCAGCTTCGCCACCAAACTGCACGCGAGCCATCCCTTTAGTGCGTCCACCGTCAGCACAAAGATGCCGGGCCCTTTACCGAGGATACGAAACACATTCGTCGCTCCGATATTGCCACTACCAACGGCGCGGATATCGATCCCCTTGGCTTTGGCGACCAGATAACCGGTCGGGATTGAGCCAAGGAAATACGCCAACACTACCGTCACCAAATAGACCGTCATTTCCACGCGCCGGAATGTAGGCAGTTCGGCGGGCAGGACAAAGCTCAAATTTTTTCCGTGTCAGGCTGGCCAACCACGGGCAGACTGCGCACGTGGAACCGGGCAAAGCAAAAACAACCCAGCGCATCCGTGTCGGCGTCATCGGCACGGGCTCATTAGGCAAAGAACATGCGCGTCTTTACGCCGAACTCGCCCAGACGGGCGCGTGCGAATTCGTCGGCATATATGATAACTTCGCTGAGAACGCGCAGCGCGTCGGCGATAAATTGGGCGTCAAAGTCTATCCCACCATCCAAGATTTGGCCGCAGCGGCGGAAGCCCTGAGCGTCGTCACCCCAACGGTCACGCACCACGCCATCGCCAAAGACCTGCTCGCCCAAGGCAAGCATGTGCTGGTGGAGAAACCGATGACCGAGCGCGCCGATCAGGCCGCCGAACTGGTGCACCTAGCCCAGCAAAAGAATCTCATCCTGCAAGTCGGTCACGTGGAGCGGTTCAACCCGGTGTTCGATTACCTGCAGAAAGTCGCGACCCAGCCAAAATTCATCGAGACCCACCGGCTCTCGCCTTACCCTGCCCGCAGTATTGATATCGGCGTGGTGTTGGATCTGATGATCCATGATCTCGACGTTGTATTGGCTTTCGTGAACTCGCCCGTCATCAGCGTGGATGCTGTCGGCATCCCGGTGCTCAGCACCACAGAAGACATCGCCAACGTCCGCTTGCGCTTTGAAAACGGATGCGTGGCCAATCTCACCGCCAGCCGTATCAGCCCCGAACGCATGCGGAAAATCCGCGTGTTCAGCGGTGGCGAATCCACCAGCTACGTCTCGCTGGATTATCGCGCCCAGCAAGGTTTCATCTATCGTCTGGCCAAATCGGGTGAAGAGGAATCCTCTTTGCTTAAAAAACTGCTTTCCAGCAATGACTCCACGATTGTGAGTGAATTCGCCGGCAAGAAGATCGTGCGGGAACCTGTCCCCATCACGAAAGAAGAGCCGTTGAAGCTTGAGCTGCAACATTTCGTCTCCTGCGTGCGGGAGAAACAACAGCCGCGGGTCAGCGGCGAATCCGCCAAGCGGGCGCTCGATCTTGCGTTGGAGATCACCGAGCAGATCACGCGCAGCGGGGCCAAGATCCCTTCGGGCGCATGAGCAAGCGCTTCATGATCGTGGCCGGCGAGACCAGCGGAGACACGCTGGCCGCTGAACTGGTGCGCTCGCTGAAAGCCCATCCGCTGTTCACCACCGCCACTTTCCCGCCCCAGTTCTTCGGCGCGGGCGGGCAAAGGATGGCAGAAGCAGGCGTAGAGCTTTCCTTCGATCTTACCAAACACGCCGTCTTCGGTTTCGTCGATGTTTTCAGAAAATACGTCGAGTTTCAGAAGCTCTTCAATCAATTGGTGAAAGTGGCGGAGGATCGGCTGCCTGATGTCTTCATCGGGGTGGATTACTCCGGTTTCAACCGTCGTTTGGCGCATGCCTTGAAGGAACGCGCCCGCCAGCAAACCGGCCGGCCATTCACCAATTGGAACCCTAAGTTCGTCCAGTTTGTCTCCCCGCAGGTCTGGGCTTCTCGACCAGGCAGGGCGTTTCAACTGGAGGAAGATTTGGACCTGTTGCTCAGCATCGTGCCGTTCGAAAAAGAATGGTATGCTAAGCAAACACCCAAGTTACGCGTTGATTACGTCGGCCATCCGGTGGTTGACCGGCTCAAGACATTCCGCGAAAAACGCCGACTTGTCCAACCGGCTGTCGCAAAGCCGGTTGTCTTGCTGCTGCCCGGCAGCCGCCGTAAAGAATTGACCCGGCATTTGCCCGTGATGCTGGAGGCCGCCGCACGCATTCGTTCCCAATTGCCTGCCGAGTTCCGTATCATCCTGCCGAATGAAGGATTGGTAGAACTGGCGCGCCCGCTGATCACCGATAGCAGCATCAAAGTGCAAATCGGCGGCCTATCTGAGGCACTCTGTGAGGCGACGATGGCCATCGCCTCCTCGGGAACCGTGACCACGGAGTGCGCTTATATGGAAGTGCCCACTGTGGTGCTCTACAAGCTGTCCCAGCTCGAATATTGGATCGGCAAACAGATCGTCACGGTGGACTATATCGCTTTGGTCAACCTGATCGCCAAGCGCGGCATCTTCCCTGAATTTATTCAGCAGACAGCGACCGTGGACAACCTCACCAATGCTTCCCTCCTCTGGCTGAAGAACCCAGGCGAACGGGAGAAAGTGGTCGCAGAGTTGCAGCCTGTTTTGGAAACGTTTGGGCAAGGCGGCGCAGGCAAACGCGGTGCGGCCGCGATATGTTCATTGTTAAGCTCGTAGCCTGACCGTTCAACGTGTAGATTGCCTTATGAAGCAATGCCGGCGATTCCTCCACCTTTGTCTCATGCTGGTAGCATGTGCGGCCCTGACTGCCTGCGTCGCGGATAAGCCCAAAAAGAAACCCGTCTTTTTCCCCGAGAATCTGCCGTGGCCTGAGTCCGATGGCGAGCAACCTATTCACCACGAAAAAGCCGATTGGGAAGTACTCTATCAACGTGCCCGGGACGCTTCAACCAAACGCCTAGGCACCAGTGCGGACGAGGCTTTCATCAAGAATAGCCTCACTAAAATCGGTTTGAAAACGGATGAAACCCGCTGGCTCACTGCCACCTTGGTGATGGTTTCAGGGCAGACGAAAACCGCTGGCTATATCTACGTCCTACAGCGGCGTGCCAACCAATGGGGAATCATCGCGCACTATCAGACTTATGTGAAGTGAGGCCTTAGGACGCCTCTTTATCCAGCGCATGTGCCTTCAAGTCCGCCAGATCGACAAACTCCAACGCGCTTAGCTGGCAAGCCGCCAAAACCACCGGCGGAGCGAATCCAGCTTCCAAGGCATCCTTCCATCGCGTCACACAAAGGCACCAGCGGTCACCGGGTTTGAGCCCTGGGAAACCATATTCCGGATGGGGCGTGATCAGGTCGTTCCCTTGCAGATAGGAAAAACGTAAGAAGTCAGCCGTCATTTGCGCGCAAACCACGTGCAAGCCCTCGTCTTGTGCCCCGGTGCGGCAATAGCCATCTCGAAAGAACCCGGTCTTAGGGGTTTTGCAACAGCACTCCAATTCACCGCCCAGCACATTTGTCGGCATGGCGAAACATTATCATCAAGCCGCCCGGTTGACGAATGGCAAATCATCTAAAGAAGAGTGCAGCCTCACAAATACATCTCAATACGATGCATTGATTTTTGATTCCGGCTTGTTACGGTCGGCGGCTCCGGTTTTCCGGAAGAATACATATTTATCAGCATGGCCCGTTTCAAAGCATGGTTGCAGCAGGCTCCTCGCGAGCATGTCGAGAAAATCGTCTCCGGGGTCGGTGGCTTTCTTGGCATCCTTTGTGTTCTAGGCGTTTCTGCCAGCATCATCGGTTCCTCCGGGCTGCCATTGATAGTTGCCTCCATGGGAGCGTCCGCAGTTTTGCTCTTCGCGGTGCCACATGGTCCGCTCTCCCAGCCTTGGCCGCTGATCGGCAGCCACACCTTATCAGCCTTCATCGGGGTATCCGTCGCCCGCAGCATTCACACTCCCTGGCTGGCAGGCGCACTCGCGGTCGGACTGGCAATCGTGGCGATGTATTATCTGGATTGCATCCACCCACCTGGCGGAGCCACCGCCCTGACGGCGGTGCTCGGAGGTGCAGATATCCATGATCTTGGTTTCCAGTTCGTTCTCACCCCCGTGTTGCTGAATACCCTGATTCTCCTTGGAACGGGGGTTGCCTTGAATTGGTTCTTTCCATGGCGACGCTATCCGGCATCACTTCAACCGCATACCAAGCTCAAGATCAGCGATCCGGCCATCTCGCATGAGCACCTTTCGCATGCCTTGCGCCAGATCGGTTCCTTTATCGACATCACCGAGGAGGATTTGGCTGAGATCTATCAGTTAGCCCGCCAACACGCCCATGGCACTCACCTGCAAGCTGACGAAATCAGGCTGGGCGGATGCTATTCCAATGGCGAGGCGGGCGAGCAATTCTGCGTCCGTAAGGTCATTGATGAATCGCCCGATCAAGGGACCGTTATCTACCGAACGCTGGCGGGTCAGAACCGGCGAAACTCAGAAATGTGCACCCGCTCGGCTTTCGCCCTCTGGGCCAAATATGAAGTACAGCCGGAAGGAACTGGCTGGCGGCAGCTGGCTGGCAAGCAATCCTAGCCTTTGTCCCCCGCCTCAGGACTAGCTTTGCCGCCGACTAAGGCGATAAAACGTGTTTGACTCCGCAGCCCAGTTACCCTCCTATCTTGCCCTCTATTTATGAGCGATCCGGCACAAGTATTGCGCGATTTTAAGCCTTCGAAGGAATTCTTCATCGGCATTGATTCTGACGGCTGCATCTTTGACAGCATGGAGATCAAGCACCAAGAGTGCTTCGCCCCCATGTTCATCAAGCACTTCCACCTGCAAGCAGTCAGCAAGTATGCCCGTGAGACCTGGGCGTTTGTGAACCTTTACTCCAAGACCCGCGGGGCGAACCGTTTCCCGGCTCTCGTCCGCGCCTTGAACCTCCTCCGTGAGCGTCCGCAAGTTAACGCCCGTGGCGTTAAGATCGCCGACACCGCTGCGCTGGACGAATGGATCGCCCGTGAAACCAAACTGGGTAATGCGACCCTCGCGGCCGAAGTGAAGAACGGCAATCGCGGGCTCGACCAGGTCAAAGTCTGGTCCGACGCCGTCAATGATACCGTATTGGATCTCGTCCACGGCGTGCCCCCCTTCCCGCTCGTCCGCGAGTGCCTTGAGAAGATCAACGCCCACTCGGATGCCATGTGCATCAGCCAGACTCCAGCAGATGCCCTCAAACGCGAATGGGGTGAACACGGCATCGATCAATTCGTGAAGATCATCGCAGGCCAGGAGATGGGCACGAAGACCGAGCACATCAAATTTGCTGCCAAAGACAAGTATGAGCCCACCAAGATCCTCATGATCGGTGACGCTCCGGGCGATTTCAACGCCGCCAAGAAAAACGGCGCGCTCTTCTTCCCCATTAATCCGGGCAAAGAAGAAGCCTCTTGGGAACGCCTCCACAAGGAAGCGCTCGACCGCTTCTTCAAGGGCACCTACGCCGGCGACTACGAAGCCACGCTCGTTAAAGAATTCGATGCCTGCCTGCCGGAAAACCCGGCTTGGAAGTAACCGACGGCCATATCAGTGCCATGCAGCCGATCAATAACCTGCACGTTCAGGAAACCAAACGCTTGCTGACGCCCAACGAGCTGAAAGCCCAGTTGCCGCTCAGCCCGCGGGCCGAGCAAACCGTTGTCAGTGGTCGTGATGCCGTCCGCGCCATCTTGCGCGGCGAAGACTCACGCCTGCTGGTGATCGTCGGCCCCTGCTCCATTCACGATACCAAAGCCGCGTTAGACTACGCCGCCCGGCTCGTGAAGTTGCGCGATGAGCTGAACGACCGCCTGTGCATTGTGATGCGCGTCTATTTCGAGAAACCGCGCACCACCATCGGCTGGAAAGGGTTGATCAACGACCCACATCTGAATGGCACATACGATATCGAAACGGGCCTGAAGGTTGGCCGCAAACTGCTGTTGCAGATCAACGAACTCGGCTTGCCAGCGGCGACTGAGTTCCTCGACCCTATCGTGCCGCAATACCTCGCCGAGCTGATCAGCTGGGCGGCGATCGGTGCGCGCACGACGGAATCCCAAACGCATCGCGAGATGGCCAGCGGGCTCTCCATGCCGGTCGGGTTCAAGAACGGCACGGACGGCAGCCTGCAAACGGCGATCGACGCCATGACGGCAGCACGCAATCCGCACAGCTTCCTCGGCATCGATCAGGATGGCTTCACCAGCATCATCTCAACCACCGGCAATCCCGATGGCCACGTGGTCTTGCGCGGTGGCCGTGTCCGCACGAACTACGATGCCCAGAGCATCAACGAGGCCGTAGCCGCCTTGAACAAGGCATCCTTGCCGCCCCGCCTGATGGTGGATTGCAGTCATGCAAACTCGGGCAAGCAGCACGCCAAACAGGAAGAAGTCTGGAACAGCGTCATCGCCCAGCGGGCGGAAGGCAATCAGTTCATCACCGGCGTGATGGTGGAAAGCTTCCTCAGCGAAGGCAGCCAGGCCCTCAAGAATCCGAGCGACCTCAAATACGGTGTCTCCGTCACCGATGCCTGCATCGACTGGAACACCACCGAGCGCATCTTGCGTAGCGGGCATGCAGGCTTGGCCAAGGTAGCCGCCAGCCAGACTGCCTTGGCGTAAGCGTTAATACCTTTAACAACCCAAAGGCCGCACATCAGTGCGGCCTTTTTCTTTGGATTGACTGGCAACAATCACTTCTGAGGCGGCCAAGGCTTGGATGCTTTGTAGCATTCCCGTTGAAATTCGTTTTCCAACACAGGATAAGCCAGCACGAGAAAGGTCTTAAGATAACCATCCAAGTCCAATTCGAACTGCCACTCGGCCCCGGCAACTTCGTAAAATAAAATGATCTCGTCTTCGTCCTGATGCCGGCAAAAGGGCTCACCCAGTGCGGCTGCCAAATCTTGCTCCTTCGTTTCCCCATCCAGCTTCAACTCCATGCCTTGATAGAGAAAAGCACCAGTGAACGGTTGAAATCCTTGGTTTAAGTAATCGCTCCAGACAAAGCTGTAGCTGGTGATGTTGCCTTCAAACAAATCCGCGCTGAATCCTCGGGAAAGATAGACGAGCGAATCTCCCTCATCACCTCGCTTCAATTCGGGCGGGCCAAAGACAGACAACGAAGTCCAAGGAGCTTTAAGCTCAACGTTGTTGAGCGCATTGCGATCGAAATCAAACCGCAACGATTGACCTGCGCTTACTGGCCACTGCTTTGCCGGGTCCTTGTAGCCAAAGAGTAAGCGGATCAGGCCCATGCGTGCTTCAGTTCGCGCCCGCTTCCTCTAATTGCGGTTCAACCCACTTGCCGTGTTCGCGGATAAGGTCAACCAAACGATCTACCGCTTCGGCTTCAGGAATGTTGAACTTCACCGGCGTCTTGCCGACGTAGAGGTTGATCTTGTTCGGCGCACCGCCCACGTAACCGAAGTCCGCATCCGCCATCTCACCCGGACCGTTCACGATGCAACCCATAATGGCGATTTTCACACCCTTGAGATGTTCCGTGCGCGTCTTGATGCGGGCTGTCACGGTCTGGAGGTTGAACAACGTGCGACCGCAACTCGGGCAGGCGACGTAGTCCGTCTTGAAGGAGCGGCAACCCGCTGCTTGAAGAATATTGTAGGCCAGACGCAACGATTGGCCGGCACCGGATTCGCTGCGGACCAGAATGGCGTCACCAATGCCATCGGCCAGCAAAGCGCCGATGTTCACAGCCGCCCGCAACAAGGCGATATTCGGATGCAACGGGACAGCTTCAAAGGTGAGGCAATCCTTCAGCAAAACCGGATTCTTGCGGCCCAAGCGATTCAACTGCGCGACCAGCAAACGATACGCGGTGATGACCGGCAGGTTGAGGCCGTCTTTGACTGCGACCAATTGCGTATCGCAATTGATGGCTTCGCTGGGGATCTCTTGCGTCGGGTCCAGTTCAAGGATGTTCAAGTCCTCGTAAATGGCCTCCGGCTTCACATCGGCCTTCGGCGAAATCTTCGGCGCCACCTTGTCCCACGTTGCTTTGGTTACCACCACGCGAACAGTCTGTTCAGCGCCAGCTTTTACCGTCTCGCTCAATTCGATCTCCGGCGTGTGGCGACGTTCGTAATGGAACGGGTCAAACGGGAAATTCTTCTGCGCGATAACGTGTTGCGTGTTGGAGAGAATCGGAATCTGCGCAACCAGGTCATTGCAGACGGCGATCTCACGCGGAGAATCTTCCGTCAGCGAAACACGAATCGTATCGCCCAAGCCGTCGCACAGGAGCGAACCAATGCCGATCGCGGACTTGATACGGCCATCTTCGCCCTCGCCGGCTTCTGTCACACCCAAATGGATCGGGTAATTCCAATCAGAACCTTCTTTCGCCAAGCGAGCCACCAACAGGCGGTAGCATTCGATCATCACCTTCGGGTTGCTCGATTTCATCGAGAACACGAAGTTATGAAAATCATTCTTGCGGCAAATCCGGGCGAACTCGAGTGCGCTCTCCACCATGCCCAGCGGAGAATCGCCATAGCGGTTCATGATACGATCACTCAGCGAACCGTGGTTCGTGCCGATCCGCATCGCACGCTTCAGGCGCTTGCACTCCAACACCAGAGGCGTGAACTTCTCCTCGATGCGTTGCAACTCGGCGAGATACGCTTCATCCGTGTATTCCTTGATGGCGAACTTCTTGGAGTCGGCGTAATTACCCGGATTGATGCGGACTTTTTCCACCCACTTCACCGCTTCCATCGCCGCATCCGGTTTGAAGTGGATATCCGCCACGATGGGCACCTGGCAGCCCTTGGCCCGCAGCTCCGCTACGATGTTCTGCAGATTCGCCGCGTCCTTCACCGTCGGTGCCGTGATACGCACGATCTGGCAACCCACCGCCACCAGCTCCAGCGTCTGCTGTACGCAGAGCGCGGTATTCATCGTGTCGCACGTGAGCATGGACTGCTTCACCACAGGGTGGTTTCCACCCATGATGACGCCACCATTGGCCGGATCGCCCACCGTGACTTCCCGGGTTTGACGGCGCTGAAACGTGAAAGGAGAGGAACAATACTGCATGATTAGGCTACTTCTGTGAGTTGGTCGAACTGGACGAATCTGGCGCAAAGCGCATGTCTTTGACGGGAACTTCTTTCGGCTCTTTGGTCGGCTTCAGATCCTGGACGTCATAAAAGGAAACGTAACAGATATAGCCGATGACCAGAAACACGCAGGCGGTCTGTATCCAGTTCAAGATGCGGGCATCCATCTCGCGGCGGCTGATCGCACTGATCAACGCCAACGTGATGTGACCACCATCCAGCACTGGCACCGGCAGCATGTTCAGGATGGCCAAATTAACATTCAACACCACACTGAACCAGATGGCCAAGCGCCAGCCTTGATCGCTCTGGAAGAGCAAATAGTAGATGCGCATGATGCCGACTGGTCCCGAAAGATGCTGCGCTTTGATATCCGATTTCGGCGAGAACAAGGCGGCAAACGTGCCCACCATGGAATCGATGCCGGCTTTAACCTGTGCGTATGGCGAAGGATGCACCAAGGCCATCTTGCCCGTGTCATCCCAGATGATCCCAATACGCGGGTCTTTCTCACCCACGGGGATTTCAGGCTTCACGGATACAGTCAATGTTGCTCCAGCACGTTCGAGCTTAAGCTCGACTGGACCATTCGTGCTACCACGGATCATGTCACTGGCATGGGCTGGGTGATGAACCGGCTTGCCGTTCACAGCGACCACGAAGTCATTCACTTTGACGCCAGCCTTGGAAGCCGGGCCGCCGTCTACCACCTTGGCGACCAAAGCCGAATAGGAAGGCTCAATGCCAATCTGACGCAGCCCTTTGCGCTGATAGCTCTTGGTGTCCGGACGTATCGGTGCGACGTTGAAATTGGTGACGATATTATCCCGTTTCACCTGCACATTAATCGTTTCACCTTCGCTGCTGACGATCCGCCACATGATGCTCTCTTGGCTGACGCCTGAGAAACGGCTCACTTCGTGACCATCAATCGCCACGATCTGATCACCCGCCATCAACCCAACCTTATGCGCGGGATATTCTGCAGAAACGTCATTGATGGTGTATTCCGTTGGCACATAGCCAATTGTCGTCGTCGTTTCCTTCTCGCTCACCGGGCGACCGATCACCCAGACGATGGAGGCAAAGACAAACGCCAATAACAGGCTGAACAGCGGACCGGCGGCCGCTACGATGATTTTATCGAGCGGAGAAATGGCCGGAAGCTCTTCCCGTGGAGTCTCGTTTTTCCCTTCGATGGCTTCCATCGGCGCCATCTGCGGCAACGCGACATAACCACCGGCAGGAATGCAACCGAGGCAGTAGATGACTCCATTTACCTTCTTCTGCCAGATCGGCTTGCCAAACCAGATGCCGAAACGCTCAACCTTCAAGCCGCGCCAACGGGCAGCCAGAAAGTGACCGATCTCATGCACAATGATCACCAAGTTGAAGAGCAGAACTACTTCAGCGGCGATAAATAAAAACTTCAATACACTCATAGAGGTTCAACCACGGATACCCATGGTGTGAATACCACAGGCTTGACTATACCCTTCCTCCTGCGACTGGCAATCCAGTAAAACCACTGATTTACCCTGCGCATCAGCTACGGACCGCCTCCTGCCGAGCCCAAGCATCGGCTGCAAGTATTTGTTCCAGAGTCGGATGTGCCACAACTTTATGTGCTTCCATCACCTTCGCAACCAACCCGGTTATTTGCGGGAAGTTGATCTGGCGGTTCACAAAAGCTTCGACCGCAACTTCATTGGCCGCGTTCAATACCGCAGGCAATGTTCCTCCCACTTCCCCTGCCCGGCGGGCCAGATTTAGGGCCGGGAAGCGATCCGTATCCGGTTCCTCGAAGGTTAGCGTACCGATTTTGGCGAAATTGGTCTGCACCCGGTCACTGCCAATCCGCTTGGGATACGTCAGTGCGTACTGGATGGGCAGACACATATCTGGGGTAGAAAGCTGCGAAATAATAGAGCCGTCCACGAACTCCACCATGGAGTGAACGATACTTTGCGGATGAACCACGACCTTCACTCTGGGCATCTCGATATCGAACAGCCAGCGAGCCTCGATCATCTCCAAGCCCTTGTTGAACAAGGTCGCCGAATCGATCGTGATCTTACGTCCCATCACCCATGACGGGTGCTTTAAAGCCTTTTCCAAGGTGATCTCCGTAAACTTTTCCTTGGGCCAAAGCGTCTTGTCACGGAACGGACCACCGGAAGCCGTGAGCCACAAAGCGCGGACGGAGGCAGGCGGCTTGTCATCCAGACATTGGAAGATAGCCGAATGTTCGCTATCCACAGCCAGCACCCGCACCCCATACTTGCGGGCTTCGTTCATGACGATCTCGCCCGCCATCACGAGAATCTCTTTGGAAGCGACGGCGATATCCTTACCCGCACGAATCGCGGCCAATGCGGGTTGCAAGCCAGCTGTGCCGACGATGGCGATAAGCACGATGTCCGCATCTGGCATCGTAGCGAGCTTCAGCAAACCTTCGTTACCACTGTAAACGGTGCAGGCCGTGCCGAGCAAATCGGACAAGTCCTTAGCCTTCGCCGGGTCGGTGATGGAGATAACCGCAGGCTTATGCTTGCGGGTTTGCTCCAAGAGCAATTCAGTATTGTTCCCGGCTGCGAGGCCGATCAGGCGAAATTGTTCCGGCAGGTCCTCGACCACCTTGACGGTGCTGGTGCCGATCGAACCCGTACTACCCAATAAAACCACATTCTTCATGCTCAAAAACCGGGCGATAATGCGTGGTGAAACTCAATGCGTCAAAACATGACGCAGATAAAGATACATGAGGGGGGCATTGAACAAGATGCTGTCCAAGAGGTCCAGAATCCCGCCAATACCCGGAAAGAACGCGCCGGAATCCTTCATCCCGGCCTCGCGCTTGAATAAAGACTCGATCAAATCCCCGATGACTGCTGCCAAACTCAGGATGATGCCCAGAATGGTTGCGTGCATCAGGTTCATGCCGTGCAGTTTATCCCCGGCAAAGTGGGCAAAAACGATACTGACACCCGTGGAAATCACAATGGCCCCACCAAAGCCCTCCCACGTCTTCCCCGGGCTTATACGAGGTATCATCTTATGCTTACCGATGAGCGATCCCGTCACATACGCCCCAAGGTCACTAAACTTGGTGACCAGAATGAAATAGAGCACATACCAGCGGCCGTTGTCCTCGATGCGCGGGAAGTAATTGATTTTTTGCACGAAGTTCAGCAGCCACGGCACATACATGAGGCCAAATAACGTAGTGGAGATGGCCAAGATACCTGCCGTGTTTGTCTTGGAGGTGAATTGCTTCACGCAGAGACCGAGCACGAAGATGACCAAGATACTGGTTTCAAAATCCCCTGCTTTGGCTGGGGCATCCTTTGGTCCCAGAAAGCCTGAGACGTAAAAGAACGTGCTGGCCATGAGCAAAATACCACCAAAAACGCCCCACTCCTTGAAGCAGACCAGACCGCGCTTCTCCACCATGGTGTAAAACTCGATCAACCCGGTAACGGCCAAGAGGGTCATGATGCCGAGGAAGAACCAATCCGAGACCAGCTTGTTCGCGGAGAAGAGTGCCGAAATCACCACCGTCCAGAGGACGACGGAACTGAACAGGCGGCGTAAGAACACCTTACCCTTGCTCGGGGCAGCCGGAGCTGCCGGTGGATTGGCTTCAGACATTGACGGAGGGAAAGTAAACGGGCGGGCGAAGGGATGTCGAGCGGGTTTCGCGTCAGGTTATAGTCGGCGTTGACTCCAGATGGATGCTATGACCGGAACAATAGGCGGTCCGCCTAGGACCAAAAATGCGTGGCATTTAACTTGCCGGATGCCTCACGTTAGCCATGCTTAGTTCTCAATATTTGTATTATGT
Source organism: Limisphaerales bacterium (assembly GCA_965283725.1). Taxonomy (GTDB): domain Bacteria; phylum Verrucomicrobiota; class Verrucomicrobiia; order Limisphaerales; family JAEYXS01; genus JAEYXS01. Next base: position 8,411 of record CBDIPT010000013.1, on the reverse strand, counting down.
CCGTAGCCAGCATTCCAGTAACCGTGGCTGACCCGATCAACGCGAAGATTCTCGCGGTGTCGGAAGATCAGATTCAAGGCTTCCTCCTCGATCCCCTGGGCGAGATCGCCCGTCTTTCCGGGGTGGAACTGCCGGTCGTCATCGAACGCATCCGCGCCATGCTGGAAGCTGGCACCATCCGCCGCGTCCGCCAGACCCTCTTGGCCACCAATCTGGCCGAAGGTGCCTTGGTTGCCTGGGAAGTACCCAACGAGAAACTCGATGCCGCCTTTGATTACCTTTTCCAGCAAGACCCCTTCTCTGGTCATGTCGTCACCCGCTCCACGGACACGGCCACCGCCGGTTCTTCCTACCGTTTGTGGACGACCCTCAAGGTGCCGCAAGGTTACTCGATCCATAAGCATTGCGAGTGGTTGCTCAAGAAAATCGGCGGGCAACATTTCCGCGTGATGCAAGCCAAGCGCCTCTTCGCCTTGGGCGTAGGCCACATGCGGCGGCGCGGCATGGAACCCGGCAGCAAGGCGGATGTGCCGGCGGAAGCCACCGAGGTGGCCATTGTCAATCTGACCCAGCATGAGTGGCGCATCCTTGAAGCCTTGAAGCGCGAGTTTGAACCCGGTGAATTGGTGCCGAACTTGTGGGATGCCCGCGCAGCGGAAGCTGGGGTGTCCTTGGAAGAATTCCAACGGATCGCCACGGACTTAAACCAGCGTAAGGTCATCGGCCGTTTCTCTACTTTCCTCGAACACGTCAAAACACTCGCCACGGGTGAGCAGGTCACGCGTTACAACGCCCTCTTCCATTGGGCAGTACCGCCGGGTCGTGAGTTGCAGGCGGGGCAGGAAGTTGGCCGGCACCATATCATGACTCATGCGTATTGGCGCGAGGGCGGCCCGGAATTCAAGAATGTCAACGTCATGGGTGTAGCCCACGGCACAGACAAGAAGCTCGTGCTCGCGCACAAAGCCGCCATCGATCAGCATCTGGAAAGCGTCGGCATCCCCGTCCTTTACACCAATGTGTTCTGGGGTGGCCGGAGCGAGATCAAGCCCAGCGAGATCTCTCCGTTCGCCTATGCCCGCTGGTGCCAGGAACACGGTATCAACCCAGACGATATGAAGTAACCTCATTTACGGACCAAGGGCTGAAACGTGAATGTTTCAGCCCTTATCTTTTCGCCGGCACACTGGGTTCATCCGGCGGCTTCACATAGAATTCGAACCGATTGGTGGCGGTAGTAAGCACGGTTTCAAACGTCACCTCGCCCGCGTCATCAGGTATGTCGAAGATGGCCGTCCGGAAGTAAATATCATTCTCTTGAGAAGCCGTGTCACCCGCTCGAAAATCCGGATATATCCGGCCTCGGGTGTCCTTCGCACGAATTTTCAAATCTTCCAGAACTTGCCGGTTGGTCGCCATCAACCAGAGGGACGGCATCGACGCTGAACCTTCCCGGGTCCACCATTGCGGCAAGTTGGAACGATTGCCATAACTGAATTGCGGTATTTTGCTTCTCGCCATCGGTTGCTGGAAATGAAAAACCCCGTTCGACCAGACAAACCCGCCCGCCCCTGTTAAACCGGCGTGCAGGAGACCTTTGCTCTGATAAACAGGATTTATTCCCACGTCGCGGAATTCTCCAGCTTTCAGCACGGTTACGCGGGCCAATTCCGCCACATTCGTCGCCTCCTGAGGTGCATAACTTGAAGGCCAGATGCTCAGCTCCAGCTTCCATGCCGGCTCTTTTATACAGAGCAGCTTGGACTTGTTACCGGCCGCATCTGTGAAAATGTAGTCGGACGATAGTACCAGAAATTGCTGATCGGCGCACCATTTTGTACCACCTCGAAATCGGGCTGAAAAATCCGACTGAAATTGCCGTAGGTTATTGCTCCCGGAAAAGTGGTGTTTACATACCGTAATTGTTTCAGCGTCACTTGCACCGAACCTTGTGTTACCGTTTGAGGCAAGACCTGACCTTTCCATTTTACTGGTTCAACGGGATAGGGATTGGGAATCTTCACTTCAACCCGCTCATTCCCATTATATCCGGTAAGTGTGATCTCCCGCTGGCTTCGGGGAAAAACCTGGATTTCCAATACATTTAACCGCGCCGTGGTTCTTCCGCCCATCATGGAAGAACTCGCGCTGCCATTATGTAATGGGCAACCGTGCTCATCAGAAACAAACCAGGTCCAGCCGTTCAGTGTCCTTAGGTTTTGAATCTTAGGATCGTAGCTGCTCAGCCAGATCACCAAGGTTCCCACAGGGGTATTCAGTGAACGTCTAAATTCTGCTTCGCCGACCCACTTCTTGACTGATTGCGGGGAATGATCATAGAGCCAGTTCCTCCAGTCAGGGTTTGATGAATAAGCATGAATAGATCCATAGGTGATAGCTTCGACCGTAACTACGCGACCGTCAGGCATGATAAACTGTTGCTTGCTCTCTTTGGAACTACGCCAGACCAGCGTTCCCATGAAAGCAAACGCCAGCACCGATAATAGAATGACACACCATCGCTTCATCCCCCACACCCTTTCATGCTCCAACACTAGCGTTGGAACTGCCCCATCACATCGCCAATGCGGGCATACAATTCCCGGCATTGCGCCGTATTCGTCACTAGATCCTGCTCCAGCTTGATCCGGCCCGGCTCAAAGATGGTGATGGTGGAACTCCCACCAAACTTGAAATAGCCCTTCTCCGCACCTTTCGCCACCGGTTTGCCCGCTTGGTAAGTCTGTTCCGCCGAACCCACATTTGTCGCCCCGATCTCCAATAACAGCACGCGTCCAAACTGTTCGGTTTCCAGCATCGTCAACCAACGACGGTTCTCCCACAGATAGGAAATCCGTTGTTTCAACGCGATGGGATTCACCGAATACAGCGGTCCATTGAGCAACTTGGTTTCTCCCGGCACACCCGCGGCCGTGAAATGAAACCGGTGATAATCCACCGGACAAAGACGTGAGAGCACGAGTGAACCTTTGGCATACTTGGCCGCCAAAGCCGCGTCACCCAACAACGCCGGCAGATCAAAACGCTGGCCTTTCACAAACACACCATCGATTTGCGAAACATCCTGAAACCCCAGATGCCGCCCATCCGCGGGAAACACCACCGAATCCGCCGCCGTATCCACCGGTCGGGCCGAGGGCTTCAGCTTGCGGTAAAAGAAATCATTGAAGGTCTGATAGGACTCCGGCGTATCTGCGAACTCGGCTATGTTAACCCCGAACTCCTTGATGAACGGCTGAACCTTTTCCCGGCTCGCCGGTTGATCCATCCGCCACCCATACCAGCGCGAGAAGAATGCCCGCTTGGCCACCAGTTCCAGCGCCAGTTTTCCTAGCGGATTCCCATAAGTCCAATTGAGCCACGCCGCTCCATAGACCTGCTCCCGCTCCACCTTGCCGGTGTAACGGTTGAAAAACTCGATGTTTTCTATGTCTGCCATGAAGCCTGAATCCTAACGGACCGCTAACGCTTCGGCCAGCTTTTGCAACTGCTCCCGCGTATGTTCACTCGAAACGGCAAACCGGAAATAACCATTGGTCGGCCCACCCGGATACTGGATAAACGGTGGATAGATGCCCGCTTTCAGCAAAGACTTCTTCAATCGTTCCGTTTTTTGCTTCGATTCCGGAATGATAGGGAATATCGGATTGGCATTCTCCGGCAAATCAAAGCCCGCCGCTTTCAGCTTTTTGCGCAACCACTCGATATTCGCAAACAAACGCTTCTGCAAAGAAGCATCACGCTGCCGCTCAGCCATGGCCGCCAAGCACCCATTCACCAGCGGCAAGGGCAACGGCGTGTTACCGACGAGACCGGCTCCTGGCCACAATTCGCTCATGCCATTTCTCAGGCGCCAGAATGACTCCGCCGTAAACACCAAAGGCTTTGCTCAACGTCGCCGTCTGGATCACCCGACTGCGCGACAGCTTCCAGTGCTCCACACTTCCCCTGCCCTTTGCCCCGTAAACACCCGCCGCATGCGCATCATCCACCAACAGCAAGGCATCCTTCGGTAACACCGCGAGATAATCCTTCAAGGGAGCCAGCGAACCATCATGCGCAAACATGCCATCCGTCATCACCAGACACCGTTTGGGCCGACCAGCATCCCGCCACTTGGTCAGCAATGAACCCGGCGAGCGATGCCAAAACACCGTGACCGGGCAACCGATTAACAGCGCCGCATCTTGCAGGCACGCATGCGCTCGCTCATCGATAAACACATGCTGGATCTCACCAGCAAGCCCCTGCGCCACCGCCAAATTCGTCACGTAGCCATTGGACGTCAGGATGGCATCTTTGACCCCAAAAAACTTGGCCAACGCTCCCTCCAGTTTTCCATAAAGCACGTGATTCCCCGTCGTCCGCCGTGACGCCGCCACGTTCAGTCCATATCTATCCACGCCATCCTTCACTGCCCGCAACACCTTGGGATGGCTCGCCAGCCGGAAATAATCGCACCCCGCGAAATAAATCAGCTTCTTCCCGCGATGAATTACGTAGGTGCGGTCAATTTGCTGCAACGTATCGGACATACTCAGGCTTTCACTCAATCCTCGACCAAGCGCAAGGTGTTCACAAAATGTTTTACCGTTGCGACCTGCATAGGGTCTCGTTCCTCAGACTTATAGCTGTATCGCAACAGGATTAACACGTCTTTCCCTTTGAACATCCAAGACTGGTAACGGTATAGGCAATCATCTTTGAGTCTTTTCTGCTCATTCTCCACCTGAGGATTTCTTTCTGCCAACTCATCGCCCAGCATAGGAACACGGGCCATCAGCCGTTCCCAATCAAGATCAAGCTGGGGTTCATTCTTTTGTAATTCACGGAAAGATTCCAACTGGTTTTTGCTCGTGGTCGAAACTGTAAAACCCGCTTCCACTCCTTGGTCATCAACGAAAGACAACGATAGCCGCTTCGCTTTCCCTGTCCACCCCACCGGCAATTCCGCCTCCCAACAATTCAGATATCGGTAGCGATAAAATTTTGACGGGTTGCTCATCCATATCAACTTTCCACGAGGCTCAGCGTTCTCACAAAGCGGTCAACAATGGAATCCTGCATCGCGTCCACTCGATCGGACTTAGTGCTTTGATAGATATTGATCAATAACGCTTCACTCCTAAACCTCCAGCCTCGCGTGCGAAAACTGGCTTGAACATCCTCATTCCAAGACTCGTAATCCACTTTGGGTTTCCGCTCCATCTCATCCTCGTTTAACACTCGATAATCCGCGAGCACCTTCTGCTTGTTCTCCTCTGTGCCTTCATAGGATTTTTCCCAATCAGTTTTAACCGTCGTCCAAAGAGAAAAAATCATCCCACCGTGATTTTTGGCCATCAAAAAGACATGCTTTCCATTCTCCCTCACAATCCACCCCACCGGCAATTCCGCCTCCCAATAATTCAGATATCTATAGCGATAAAATCTGACTGGTAGGCCATCCATATCATTTCTCCTTCTTCAACATCCCAATCGGCTCCCGTGAAATCACCACTTCATCGATGTACACATGATGATCTGCCTGCGCTGACCATGTGCCACCGAGATAAATATTCAACCAGACCATTTCCACCTTCAAAGAATCTACCGCCCGCATCCGCACATCCGTCTTTTCAAAAGCCAGTTTGCCATCCACCCACCCGCGCATGATCCCATCCGCTTTACCCAAGGTATTGAGCTTCACGTACTGCTCGATGCAATACCAGCGGTTGTTCTCCAGATAACCCAGCTTGTCTTTGTCCCAAATCCATTCGGAACCATACTGCCCCTTCATATCCATGTGATAACAATAGAACCCGATCGGCGTCTTCCCTTCCTTGCGTCCCGCGAAGAGTCCGCGCGCTGACCACCCATCCGTGCCATCCACCGGCCGCCCGCCCCAGCCAGCCTTGCCATACGTCCCGCCAATGCCAGGAAACTTTCCCCCTTGTGCCGCCGTCCAATCATCGCCCAACCGCAAATAGTAACGGAAGTAAACCTCCTCCGGTTCGTTGCCATGCTGTTTCTTGAAACGATACTCGATGCTTGTGCCGTAGTGATCCCCCTTATTGACTTTCACCCGCAGGGCTTTGCCTTTCAGCGGCTCAAACTTCCGTTCCGGATCGCTCGTCACTAACTCACAATTCTCCGGCAATTTCTGAGCTCCCCAAGCCTTGAACCAGTCCGGCTCTTCAAAACTAGCCGTGAAATAATACGCCTTGTTGGTGCTCTGTGCCAAAGCAGAACCGGTTAGCGATGCCGTCATCAATAGACAAACCAAAGCAAGGCATCGCCGGGTGAACTGCAATTTGTCCGTCTTGGCATTCATAGCTTGTGAGCAGTGGTCATCATTCTATTCCCGAAGCAGGCACTTTTCCATCCAAAGAAAAACGCCCGGCAGCCAAAGGCCACCGGGCGTTCTCTTAAACTAGTTACGATGGCTTACTTGATTTCGGCAGCCCAGAACTCATACCAGTCGTCCAGGTTGTTCAAGTTGATGGCGTCCGGCAGCACGGAGCCGTCATCGTTCAGGCCGTTGGCCTTGAGGATGCCCTTGCGGGTGTCATCCGCATGGATGTAACCGGCGATGGCGACATTCGACTTATGGATGTTGGCCTTCGTCAGGTTCACACCGGGTTGTTGCTTCACCCAGGCTTCGAACTGTGCGTAGGTCGGCTTGCTTTCCGTGATGAACTTCTTCACCGCGTCAGCATTCAGGCCCAGCGCGCTGATGACCATGGAGTCATAGCCGGCGCCGATGCCAGGATAGCCGTCAGCCAGCTTGCCAGCGGCTTCCAAGGAAACTTTCTGCCACAAACGGGGCAAGTGCAGAACACCGAGCGGACCGGCCGTGCCGGAGCTGATCAGAGGAACAATTTTGCTCATAGAGTTAAATAGAGTGGTTAACGGGTCAGCACGATAGTGAAACGAGGCGCACAGGGTCAACGGCATTTTCCCGTGTCGCCACTTTGTAACGTGGGCACAAATCGTTTCCTTTCTTTGAAATTCTGCTTTTTCCGTGGGATTTGCCGCGATAATCTCCCTTCGTCATTGGAGAAAACTACATAATTAAGGCACTTATGTTCATCCGTAATTCCCTCGTCGTGGCTGGCCTATTGGCTGTTGCCGTCGTTTTCGGAGCTTCCTACGCCCAGTCGCAGGAACGTTCCGCCAATCAAAAATATGAAGTGGCCGTCATCAAATTCGATGGCCCAGACCGCATCGCTTACATCCTCCCCGGCAGCACCGATCGCGCTCGCATCTTCGAGGAAACTCCCCTGCCCAAAGGCGTGCATGACGAAGCCTTCTGCCTAGCGGTTGCCGCCAACAAACTCGCCAAGGACGGCTGGGAACCCGTCAGCATCGACGGCACCCGCATCATGATGAAGCGTCCGGTGAAGTGAAACACTGTAGCCGCCGAGATGAGGAGGCGGAACCATCATTGATCTGCCATTCCTCCTTCTCCCCTCGGAGGGGAGAAGGATTGAGGCTGAGGGGTGCCAGTCTTTGGTTGTTTGATGTTTCCAAAAATCATCTTCCCCCTCGCCAAACGAAGCTTATTCGCTAATCTTCGGCTCATCCCGCGCTGTCCGGTTAATCCGGGCATGGCGAAATAATATATGCCACGTCTGACACGCTTTATCTGTGGTCTACTCTTTGTTTTAGGCCTATCTGCCGCCGTCCACGCTGCCGATCCCCTCTGGCTCCGCTACCCCGCCATCTCGCCCGATGGCACCAAGATCGTCTTCAGCTATCGCGGCGATCTCTACATCGTCTCGAGCAAAGGCGGCCAGGCCATTCCCCTCACCGTCCACGAGGCGCAGGATTTCATGCCCGTCTGGTCGCCGGATGGCAAAAGCATCGCCTTCGCCTCCGATCGCTTCGGTAACTTTGACGTCTTCCTCATTCCGTCCGAAGGTGGTGAAGCCAAGCGCCTGACGTATCATTCCGCGCACGATTACCCCACGGACTTCACTCCCGACGGCAAGAACGTCCTCTTCTATTCGCAACGGCTCGATTCGCCTTTGAATCAGCAATTCCCCAACAAAACTTTACAAGAACTCTATCAAGTTCCCATCGAAGGCGGTCGTCCCTACCAACTGCTCACCACGCCCGCGCAAGACGCCCGTTTCGATAAAGCTGGCACGCGCATTCTCTACCACGACCGCAAAGGCTACGAAAACGAATGGCGCAAGCACCACACCTCCTCCATCGCCCGTGATGTCTGGATGTATGACAAATCCACCGGCAAACACACCAAACTGACTTCTTTCGCTGGCGAAGATCGCAACCCCGTCTGGAGCCCAAACGAAAAGGATATCTTCTATCTCAGCGAAAAGAGCGGCTCGTTTAACGTCTGGAAACTCTCGCTGAGCGAACCCGAAAAGAGCACACAAATGACCCAG
>CBDIPT010000012.1:0-161359 GCA_965283725.1 Limisphaerales bacterium | reverse complement strand
TCGAACCCGCTAGTTCACTATATACCCCACCTTTTCCCCCTTAACCAATCAAGCCTTCCTCTTCTTTGGACGTTCGGCGTTCGATGTTGGATGTTCGATGTTTCCCAGCAGTGGTCGCAAAGCTCTCCCCGTATGGCTCGCTTCCACCGCCGCCACGGCCTCCGGGGTTCCCGCCGCCACCACATGTCCACCCTCATCACCTGCATCCGGCCCGAGATCGATCACCCAATCCGCACACTTGATCACATCCAAGTTGTGTTCGATGACCACCACCGAGTGCCCTTGATCCACCATGCGCTGGAACACCTCCAGCAACACCCGCACATCCTCGAAGTGCAATCCCGTCGTCGGCTCATCGAACAGAAACAACGTCGGCTTGCGATCAATCACCGGCTTCACCCAAGCCTTCGCGCGACCGATCTGCCGCAGCTTCTCATTCGCCGCCTCCGTCACGCGCGCCTCTGCTTCGCCGATATTCCACTCCGCCAGATGCCGCACCAGCTTCAGCCGCTGGCTCTCGCCGCCGGAAAGCGTATTGATTGGTTGCCCCACCCGCAGGTAACCCAGCCCCACATCTTGCAGGAGCTTCAAGCTGCTCGCCGCGCGCAAGGCCTGTCGCGAATCCGGCAGGTCAGACAAAAATGTCACCGCATCATCCACCGTCGCCTCGAGCAGATCGCCGATGGACCATTCACGCACCACCAGTTCATTCGAGGTCTCATTCTTGCGCCGCGCACTCTGCACTTTCACTTCAAGGATGTGTGGACGATACCGCCGACCTTCGCAATCCGGGCAGCGGATGAACACATCGCTCAGGAACTGCATCTCGATCTTCTCAAAGCCCGCCCCGCGACACCGCTCGCACTGGCCTTGCGCCGAATTGAAACTAAACGCGCTCGCGCCCAGCCCGCGCTGCTCCGCCAATTCCGTCTGTGCGAACACCTCGCGGATATCATCAAAAGCCCCGATATACACCGCCGGATTCGAGCGCGGCGTCTTGCCGAGACTCCCTTGATCCACCAGCACCACACCACCGAGTTCTTCCCACCCCGTCACCTTCGCCGCGACGTATCCCCCTCGTTCTCGTCGTCGTCCTCGTTCTCGTCCTCGGATTTCACAACTTCGGCCGTCCCCGCCAGCTTCACCTGCAACGCCGGCAATAAAACCTCCCGCATCAACGTGGACTTGCCTGACCCACTCACGCCCGTCACGCAAACGAATCGACCCAGCGGAATCTCCACCGAAACATTCTGCAAATTATGCAACGTCGCCCCCGTCAGCACCAATGTGCTTCCGGCTTCCAGCCGGAAATCCGAGCGCGTCCGCCCCTCATCGGCCTTCGCTCCCGCAACCGCCGCCACTTTATATTCCATCTTCTGCTCCCGCAGCTCTTGACCCGCACTCTGCCCCAAGCTCACCGGCCTGCGCGTCGGCACCTCAACCCGCTTCTTTCCGCTCAGATATTGCCCCGTCAAAGACCGCTCGCACTTCAGCACCTCGGCAAACGGCCCTTGGAACACGATCTCCCCGCCGCTCTCGCCGTGACCCGGACCGATATCAATGATCTCATCCGCCGCCCGCATCACGCCCGGCTCATGCTCCACCACCACCACCGTGTTGCCCGTATCGCGCAGCCGTTCCAAAATCTTCACGAGCCGTTCCGTGTCGCGCGGATGCAAGCCAACGCTCGGCTCATCCAGCACGAAGAGCGTATTCACCAGCCGCGTGCCCAAACACGTCGTCAGGTTCACCCGCTCCGTCTCGCCACCAGAGAGCGACCGCGTCGGCCGGTCCAACGTCACATAGCCCAAGCCCACTTCGGCCAGATAGCGCAGCCGTGAACTCACCTCATTCAACACCACCTGCAACGGTTCATTCACCGTCGTCACCTTGCGACCCGCCGCAAACGCCTCCACCAACGCCAGCGCATCCCGAATCGGCAACTGATAAAACTCCGCTAGATTGATCTGCGTTTTTTTCTGCTCATCGCGCGTGATCTTGTAGAGCAACGTCTCCGGCTGAAACCGCAACCCCTGACACGTCGGGCACGTCGTATACGCCCGATACCGCGAAAGCAGCACGCGCACGTGCATCTTGTAGGACTTCGATTCCAGCCAGCGGAAATAACCCTTCACGCCGTACCACGCATGCGGCCACTGATGCTGCTCATCGCTGCCGTAGCCCGGCTCGCCATCGATCACCCACTTCTGATGCTCCGGCGACATGTCCTCGAACGGCACATTCATCGGGATCTTGTGCTTGCGACATGCCTTCGTCAGATCCTCCTGGCACTCCGCCGAAACACCGCCCTGCCACGGCCGCACCACACCCTCCGCCAACGTCTTCGAGCGATCCGGCATCGCCAAGTTGTAATCAATCGTGATCGTGCGCCCGAATCCGCGACAGGACGGACACGCGCCCACAGGATTGTTGAAACTGAACAACGCCGGCGAAGGATCGCGATACTCGATATCACACGTCGCGCAGTGGAGGTGCTTGGAATAACGCCGCCACGGCTGGCTCAAATCCTCGACCCGATACAACGCCAGCTTGCCCTTGCCGAAATGATACGCCTGCTCACACGCCTCCACGAACCGCGACCGGTTCGCCTTCGCCAGCTTGATGCGATCCTGCACCACGATGAGGCTCTTGGCTCCCGCCACCAAGGAAGGCTCCTTCACTGCATCCTCCAACCGCACCACCTTCCCGCCCACCAAGAGTCGTTGATACCCCTGCTTCCCGATCAAAGCCAATGACTCCGCGAGCGGCAGCTTCTCGGACAACGCCACCGTAAAAGTCACCAAGACCTCCACCTTCTCCGCATCTTCCTTCGCACTGCCTATTTCGGCCCGTGCCCCTTCCCAGACGTCTTGCGGGGAATCCTTGCGCACCGTCTGCCCGCATTGGCGGCAATGCAGCTTGGCCACGTGCGGCCAGAGCACCTTCATGTGATCGCAGATCTCCGTCATCGTTCCCACGGTGGAGCGCGTGCTCTTCACCGAGTTCCGCTGCTCGATGGCGATGGCTGGCGGGATACCTTCGATGCTATCCACCTGCGGCTTATCCATGCGGTCAAAGAACTGCCGCGCGTAAGGGGAAAACGTCTCGATGTAGCGGCGCTGGCCCTCGGCGAAGAGCGTGTCAAAGGCAAGCGAACTCTTCCCCGACCCGCTGAGCCCGGTGATCACCACCAGTTCACCCGTGGGCAGGTCGAGATCGAAGTTTTTGAGATTATTATGCCGGACTCCGCGCAAGCGGATCACCGGTCTGGCCGACGCCTTCGACATGGTGCGCGGAATGTAAGGCCCGGCGGCGGTAAGTCAACTGGCAGCTGATTTAAAATTCTGCCCGCCCGCAAAACACATTTTTGAATAATCCGCACTGGGCTAAGATTGCTTCGAAAATTCTTTCGTCTCCTGATAACTGGCTAAAATTGCTCCGTCTTTCTTGACATCTATCAGAAGAAAATTCAAAGGCCGCGTTTTCTCAATCAAATCCGCACCTATGTCTTTGATTTTGATTTGCTCAGGTGAAACCAGCTCGAACCCAAATTGATTCCCCCCCACTAAAATCACCATATCATTGATAAAATTCTTGCCGAACAGGATTGCGTTATACTTTGCCCCGGCTGCTGCAGAAGCTATGAGCTCGAACTTCACGGCAGTGATGGTCATGCTGCCATCATCCTTAGAATCGGAAAATTTATTACTCTTGAACAATGACCCGGCCACATCACGCAACTTCTCCATGGCTTCGCCCGAGAATAAACCGACTAAAAGGGACACTGCGGATGGGCCAATGATACTGCCTTCTGCGGCAGGGACAACCCCAGCCGAAAGCCCGCCCTGCATCACAAAATAAAACCCCAAAGCCACCCCGCCTCCCACGAACGGCCGGCTGATGTAGAAAAGCATCCACGACACCTTGAATTTGTTCACCCCCACATAAACCGCCACTGAAGATAAACCCTGGATTGCTGCTCCCAAAGCTCCAAAGCCAAGCACCACGACGGTCACAGCTAGATCCCGCGAGTCGAACAAGTAGATCGGGCTTTCTTTTTTAAGCGCAGCTACCTTTTCATTATAGCTGGTCAATTCCGCCCCCTTTAAGCTGGCGACCAAGCTTGCCGATTCACTGCCTCCGGAAGACCAGCCATGTGCTTTAGCCAAACTGGCTGCCGTCTCACCGTTTAGCTGTTGTATGGTGCCCAAGGCAGCATTCAGACTGGTGACCGTCTGCTCACCGCCAGTCTGAAAGACATTTGCATTCGTACCCAGCAATTGGTTCACAACCAGCTTGTGCTCCTCGTAGTAAGCACGATCTTGTCCAGTAATGATGGCTGGCTTAGCCTTCAATGTCCTGTTGACCACAGCACCCAATTGATCCAAAATCTGTTGCCTTTCTAGGAAGACCATTTCCAAGGCTTTTTGAGAGTTCTTAGGACCAAACAAAGCATTGGAAATTGTTCCACCCGGCCAGGCGATAAAGATCAAAATCAAGGCCAAAAAACCAGCCAGGAGCAAATACAACGTGGCCGACATCGGACCAAAGATGGCTTTGGCCAGATCTTCTGCAGAGAACGACAGCTTGCTGAACAACCACACCAAAAAAACTGCCCCGACCAACAGCAAGACCACAAGCAACGGGCCTGCGGAGCCATGCAAAAAGCCTAGCGGCAACAAGGTAAACACCTCAAGAAATGTGTTCATGGTGCTTTAAGTTTGATAGTGAAGTCAGTGGTGATCGGAGTTAGTCCTTTGCCAGGAGTCAGCGTCAACGTGAACGCCTTGCCGATCGCATTGCTTGTCGCTGAATTTGGTATCAGGGATGTATCCAGCCGCCATTCCGCTCGTAACTTTGGTCCGTCTTTCTCAGGAATAAGCATGGCTGTGGCTTTTTTCTCGGAAACCAAACTGATGGATTTGTCAACAGATGCCACGCTAACCTCCACCTCCCCGGCTATCATCGCCTGATAGACGGGCAGTTGCAGTTGCAAAGTTTTCACCTCGTTCTTGTTGGCCAGTGTGATCACACCATTCGTCGCTTCATCGCCGCCCAAAAAGACCTTTATCGCCACTGGATGCACGACGATTTCCAAAGAGTTGGTGGCCTTTCTGCCCGCATCATTCTCCACCTGCAACGTAAGCGTGCCCCGTTCGGCCTCATCAGACTTTGTGAGCTTCCCGCTGGCTATCCGAAAACGCAACGCGTGCGGATCATTGCGGGTCGGGTAATCCCATTTGATATCATCACTCGGTATCAGTTTGGTGTTGGTATTTGTCACCACACTGGGTTTAAGGTTCCACACCTTGGTGTTTTCATCCGTGATGGGCAACGGGATTAGATCACTTAAAAAACCGGCCGGAAGGTGAACGGTTTCCAGCGTTGCAAACACCGGCGGTTGTGCGTATAGCGTGACATTATACTTCCGCATCAAACTGACAATCAGACCGGTCTTGTCCACCCCGTGCTTGTCCTCAAAATCACGCACCATCAAGATGACCTGCCGTTCTTTTTCCAGCCTTTCCGCAGTCTTGACTGCTGTAGGATCGCTGATCGGCATGCTGCCTAAAACGTTCTCCACATCAGCCGCCAGCGTCATCAGATCGAAACGCCGCAACTTCTCTTCCAATGCAGCTTTCTTCAATATTTCTGCTGACTCACTGGCCCGTCCTTCATTTATGGCCCGGCTGACGAGCGTCTTGCTGTCCAATTCGCCGGCCTGAACGGGAGTATCTTGATCAATAAGCAAAGCCTCGGCGGACACATCGGATGAATCCACCCTGACGATATAACCGGGGTCGGTGATGTTAAACTCATCGACAAAATTATAGATCGGTCCTTTGGGAAAAAAGACGTACCGGTCAACGGCCCCGTTGGGCGGGATCACCACTACTGTATCCATGCTCAAATCCCCCAAATTACGGATGCTCTTGTTCACATCCTCCATGATCTGCTTGCTGATCTCCGGCAGGAGGATGGTGGAAAACACATTTACCCCCTCGGTATAGCCTTGGCTGGTCAGTTCATTGAACACGGTGCCCATAGCCGCGATACCACCGGCCACCCGCGCTGCTGATTCCATAAATTTCACCGTCCGCGTCTCCCAACTGCGATCATGCACGAAGATCAGAGAATTCAACACAGCCTGGAACGTCATGGGCCGGTAGTAGTCCTGCCAAAGCATGCCGTTCTCGAGCAACATGCGCTGCAGATTGGCATTCTGAGAAAACGAAAGCGCGTTATTGGCCGGATTCACCCGGATCGCCTGCACCTGATCCATCGGTGTGAATTGCCCTTCAGCCACCACTGCCACCCGGATTCTCGCCTTGATATCGACCAGATTTTTTTGCCATTCGATTTTATGGCCGCTGAACATCGTATCAACAGATTGCGGGCTCTCTGGCTGGCTCAAACTCGCCTGCAACCACTTTGATTTCTCAATTTCAACGATTGTGATCCGGGCTGATGCCAACGCCGTTTCCAGCTCTTTGCGCTGCGCTGCCTCAATCAGCGCAGCTTTGCTTAACTCTTTCCGGGCGTTGTCAATATCGGTCAATATTGTGACGCTGTTCTGTTCATTTGTTTTCCCGGCGATCTGATCCAGCAGGCTGAACAGACTGTTTGCTCCACCGGCCTTGTTTGTACTGGTGATTTTGGCATCCTTCTTGGTGATATTGATGACACTCATGATCTTCAACAAATCATGCTTTAGCTTGTCTTGTTGGAACGACAGTCTTATCAGCTCCTGATCAATCAGTTCATAGACCCTTCTGGTGATATCCACACACTTGGCTCTAAGCTCATCCTCTTTGAAGCGTGGCTGCGCTTGTAAAAACTCCTTAACCTGCTTTTTGTTCTCCCATATCCCGGCCACGATTTTGCTGGCTTCATCATAACGCTGCCCTTGTCCCGGCAAATTGGCCGCAAAAGCAGCCGCAACACAGGTGTCCACCAATCCTTTGGGCACCATGGGTTCCACGGCGCTGATTTTTTTCCGTATTTCCGCCTGCTCTTTATCCGTGAGCGGACGCTGCTTCTCCGTTTCCTCGCTTTGCTTGCGGTACATCAGGACATTGGCCCGCATCGAGGTGGTATAGACCATCAGCCGTTTGTCCTGGTGCCGGTTGCGGAAAAACACCCGGCCTACATAAAAGTATTTGTGAAAATGCCGCCCGAACGAGGCGCTGACCTCTTCCGGGCTGACTATCTGGATAGTCGTCCGCAAATCTCCGTTGTACACGCGGACATCTTTGCGGGTACCATAAGGATTGCCGGCTTGAGCCGACTGGATTTCCCCCGGCTTTGCCGTGATGATTCCGGCTTGCTTTGACTGATGTTCGGCAAATTTATGCGGGAACCAGGCGACGATGCTGAAGGAACGATTGATGTCCTTCGAACTGATCTGGACCTCGATAACATTCCGGCTTTGGAGAAACCAATCGTCCGTCTGCTGAAAAAGTTTCTTATACCGGCCGGTTGGGTCGGCAGGCATATAATCTGGGACCAAAAATTTGGCGTTGGCCCCAACCACTTCCAGGCTAAACTCCCTGCCCATCATCTCCATCAAACTTTTACCGGCCGAAAGCTCGGGGTCGTAAGCCCAGATATAGAATGAATAGATACGGTTCTCCTGGGCGACGACGGACCGGAAGTAAGCGGTAATTGCACATCGTCTCCCTCGATGTGCACGAATGCTTGGGAAAATCTTCCCTTTAGCGGTTCGATTTGCGTTTTATGAAGAGCAAATGTGTTGGTGGACTGTGTTTCAGGATCCATCTTTTTGCTCGGCACACCCGCTGTATGGCTGGCTGTGTGCCGACAGGAAACCCCGCTGATGGCCAAGATCATGGCAAATAAAACACAGCCGGATTTTCGCAGCAAAAGTGAGGTTTTTGAAAAATAGCATGCTTTCATAAAAGACAAGCAGGGGCGGAATAAAAAGACCTCACGACATTCCACTCCTCCTTGCCTTCAATAAACAACCAACCCAATCAGCTCTGCAAGCATTTTTTGCAAAATGCAATAAAGCCTACCCAATCAATCAACCGACATAATTGTATAAAAATATGGCCGCAGCTATTTAAGCTGCAGCCATAAATGTGTGAATGAATTACCGCAAATTTATCTCTATCAAACCTCAAACCACTTCGGATCAAACGTCACCTTCGTATTCTTGTTCACGGCCTCGTTCGCCTTGATGGCCGTGACGGTCGCTTCGAAGCCTTCCTTCCAGCCCGCGTGCGGCGCCTTCTTCTCATTGATGGATTCGATGAACGCCTCCAGCGAGTAATACGCCGGGGAATCGCCGTTCGCCGCCGCTTCCGCCGGTTTCAAGCCCTGCGCGATGAGCTGTGTGGCATTCGCCACCAGCGCGATGCCTGCCTCGCCGCTCGCCGGGAACGTGTCCTTCTTCGCATACACTTCCCAGCCCAGCAACGGCGAGTCCGCTTCCTTGAACATCCACGCGCGGTTCTCACGGATCAAGATGGCCGCATCCGTGCCGGAGAAGACATCATAGTTGCTGTCGTAAGAATTCGTCAGCGTGGCGTCATAAATCATCCGCACGCCGCCGGGATATTCCACGACGACCTGCGCCGTATCGGCCACATTCCGCCCGTCTTTCCAGTGCAAGATGGAACCGAAGCCCGTGACGGACACCGGATTCGCCCGTAAGAACCACGTGGCCACATCGATGGAATGGATGCCCAGCTCACCCACCAGACCCGGTGACGTGGCTTGCTGCAAGCGCCAGTTCAATTCCTTCTCGCGCTCCGGATTCGGCGAAGTGCGGCGCCAGCTTTCCTTCTTGTGATACTGCGCCCGGCCCACGGTCAAAGCCCCCGCCGCGCCCGTGCGGACGAATTCCAGCACGTGATGATGCTGCGGATTCGCGCGGTATTGCAGGCCCACTTGGAAGATCTGCTTGCTCGCGTTCCGTGCCGCTTGGGCGATAGCCCGCGCATCCTCGATGGTATGCGCCATCGGCGCCTCGCAATACACATGCTTGCCCGCCTGCAACGCCGCGATGACGATGTCCTTGTGCTGGTGCGTGGGCGTGGCGACGATCACCGCCTCCACATCCTTGTTCTCCAGCAGCTTGCGGTAATCCTCGTACGTCTCCGCATTCGGCGCGCCCGTCTTGGCCCGGCGCAACGAAGCCCCATAGGTTTCCGCCACGCCCGCGATCGGCGCATTCGGCAACCGCGAGAGATGACCGATCAGGTCCCGCCCCCAAGTGCCGACCCCGATCACGCCGCACTTCACCGGCGGCCCGACCTTCTTGGCCGGAGCCGGGGCGGCTTTCTTGGCTTCCTGCGCGGTGATCTCCACCCCGCCGAGCATCATCATCATCGTGGCAAAGGAACCGCCTTTCAGAAAACTGCGGCGGTTCAATTCAGCGCGTGCTTCCGTCGGATTCATTCGTGATAAGGATTAGAGTTTCACCGGCTGCGGCTTGCTGTCGCCCGGGGCCAGCTTCAAAGCCCACAAGATGCCGCCCAAAAGATGTTTCTGATACGTCTGCGCGATCTCCGCCGAGTTCTTCCGTTTATCCGCCGGAATCTCCGTATCCATCATGTCTTCGCGATGGCCCAGCGAGGTGTAGAACACCCGGCCCGTACCGAACGCTTTGCACCATGGACACCGGATAATCACCCGGCGTCTTGTCGTTCGGGTGCTTGTTCAGTCCGAGCAGACCATGCACCTTTTCGCGTTCAAAACTCTTCATCTGGTAGATTTCGTCAAACACCGTCCACGTGGCCGGCACATCCTTGCACGCCGCGTGCGCCGGATCTTGGTTCAAGCATTCCACCTGCACTTGCGCCCCATGCGTCTTGAACTCGCCGCCGATCATGTCGATGAACGGGCGGAAGCCATGAAATGTATCCGTGGCGCTGTGCACACCAATGAACGCCTTGCCGCTGTTCACCCAGTCGATGAACCCCTGCTTGTCCGGCAACGGCAGATCGCCCGTCGTGCTGGCGAAGATCACGCCGTCATAATTCTTCAGATTCTCCGGGCTGAGCTTGAGCAAGGCCTTCTCCACTTCCTTGTTCCAGGTCGGACTCAATTCCTTGAACTTCGCCACGTCGGCCTCGTACTTCTTCAACGCCTCGATGTACTTCGGATCCGTCTCGCCATCTTTGCCCGGCTTGGGCTTCTGCGGGTTGTTCGGCTGGTTCGGCGGTTGCTGCACGAAATCCGCCGTGAACTTCCCGCTCTCCTGCCCGAGCTTGGTGATCACCTTCTCCAAGGTGGGGATGGAACTATGCCGGAAACCCGTGGTGACCGTCACCACGAGGAGTTTCTTGGGCTGGTCCGCCGCAAAAGCGGGCACCGCGCACAGGGCGGCAAGGGAAAGCGCAAGTGTTTGTGCAAATACACGACGTGTCAGTGTCTTCATACCATTACTTTATTCCGTCCATAGCCCGGCCATAGTGGACCGGTCTTTATGCCTTAGACTGGCAAAACTGGGTTCAGATTCATTTAACCCGAACGCCCCCGCCCGAACAGCGAAATATGCACGCCTCCGCAAGTAGCGCAGGTTGGCAACCTGCCGTGTCGCCGACTGGCAGTCGGCAGGATTTCCGCTTATTTGACCGCGCACAGATCACTAGTCTGCTGCCAAAGCTTACGGCGTCGCGATCGCCTTCACGAACGGCTTGCCGTAAGAACCCACCGGGTGATCAATGTGCAACGCGGAACACAACGTCGCCGCGATGTCCGTGATGTAAAACTCATCCGCGTAACGGCCCGGCTTGAACATGTTGCCGTAGAACAGCACCGGCACATGATTGTCATACATATACGGCGAGCCATGCGTCGTCCCCGTCGTGCCGCCCGGCACCAGAAGCGGTTTGGCCACGATGACCATGTCCCCGCTCTTCTCAGCGTTATACCCGTTCAAGATGAACTGCCCGAGCTGACCCGGTGCGCGTCCATCCAGCAACTGCTCCCGGCTGTAACCCGCGATGAACTTGCCCGTGGAGAGTGCCCATTCGCGGATGAAATTGCAGAACTCCGTCGGCGTGATTTTTTTCTCCGCCAGCGTGTCGTGATTGAAGTAGAGATTGCCTTCGATGATCTTCGGCGTGAGGAAGTATTTACCGGCACCGAACTTCTCATCGATCTTGGTCATCAAGTCCACCATCAGCTCGCTTTCCTTCAAGCGTTGGGAATCAAGCCCCATGATGCCCGCGGCATACTCTGGCGCCGGTGCCACGCCGTGATCCGCCGTCAACACCACGGCCACGTTCTTCATCCCGATCTTCTGGTCGAGGAACGTGAAGAACTCGCTCAACTGCCGGTCCAGGCGCAACGTGATATCCTGCACTTCCTGTGAATATGGGCCGAACTTGTGCCCGCAGTAATCGATGGCCGAGAAGGAAACGCACAACATGTCCGGCTGCGGCCCTTGACCCAGCTTCTCCGCTTCCACCGCCGTCTTCGCCAGTTGCAGCAGGATTTCATTACCGAACGGCGTGGGCATGAAGGTCTCAAACCCTTCCGACTTCGAAGGCTGGATGACGTGATCAAACGTCACCTTGTTCTCACCAGCGAGCTTCGCCTCACCCGGCGCATCATCCAGCGTGGTGTAGAATTTCGGGTCCAGCAGGCGCGACCACGTCTTGCCTACGAAAGAAGCCGGCAGCTTGCGCCCATTGAACTCCTTCACCCAAGCGGGCAAGTCCTTCATGTAATAGGTGCTGGTGATGAAATCGCCGCTCTTGGATTCAAACCAATACGCCCCCGCCGGTTTCTTGCCTGCGGGCAACACCGCTCCCCGGTCCTTCATAGACACACTGATGACCTTGGAGTTGTAGTGCAGACGCATCTGGTCCGCTACCGTTGTGCCCAGGAAATTACGCGGCGACATCTGCCCCTTGTCTGACGTCGTGCCGACGCTTTGCACCGACTTGTCTTCCACGCAATACATGGATTTGCGCGTGCGCTTGTCGAACCAGTCGTTTTCGATGATCCCGTGTACCGACGGGCTGGACCCGCTCAGATACGTGGCGTGACCCGGCGCCGTCTTGGTAGGGTAGTAATTGTAACGCGCGAACGTCATGAACACGCCCTGGTCCATGAACAGCCGGAAACCGTTCGTCGTGAATTGCTCGTTGAAGCGGTCCAGATAATCGTAGCGCAACTGGTCCACGAGGATGGTCACCACGAGCTTGGGCGTCTCCGCCTGCGCCGCCGGTTTGAACGCGACACTGATCAGCGCCGCCGTAAGCACGAACAACTTCTTGAGCTTCATAGATTCAAATACGCCCGAAAACCTGCCGGAGCGGCAGGCGGTAAACTGAGCTTTATCCGCACACAGAAACAGACCAAGGAAAGACGTTCAACCGTAAACCTTTGTTCACTCCACGTAGCCGCTGCCTGAAAGCGGGAAAGAGGAACTAATTGGTTAAAAGGTTAAATCGTTAAACCGTGAATCGTTTCAACGTTTTAACCCTTTTGACGATTTAACGTCACCCCTCACTTCCCATACGCCCGTTCCACCTTCGCCACGCGCAGCGCGTAATCCTCATACCACGTCTTCTTGCCCGTCGTCTGCGCCACCTGATGTTCCGCGTGCGTCTTCCAGCCCTTGATCGCCTCCTCGGAAGCCCAATACGAAACGGAGATGCCGAACCCATCTTCACCGCGGACGGATTCCAACCCCAGAAAGCCCGGCATATCCTTGGCCAACTCGGCCATGCGCTGGGCCATGTTCCCATAGCCCCGATCTCCCTCGGTGCGTTGCGAAGTGAAGATGACCGCGTAATACGGCGGCTCCGGTGTACGAGCTAACGACATCTCAGACATAAGAGCCTCGAACATCAAATCGGCCTCTTGCTCTGGCAAGCCGATTTTCGAATAGGTAGGGCTGGCTGTCCTCAGCCAGCCGATGTCGAAGCAGGCAAATGTCACTTTAGAATCTAAATGGGGCACCTGTTTCCCTTGGCTTACTATGCCAGCGTATGATATTGTCTTCGGACTGAGATTCAGTGCGCTGGAGGCAAACCATGAAGAGCATCACTTTAGAGCAAGACGCCTCACTCAACCAATACCTGCCTCCACCAAGCAATGGCACAATAGCCGCACGCGAATTTACCATCATAATAGGAGCATTTTCTTTCCCTTTTATTGTGCTCACCGGGACAATGAAATTGCTGGGAAATTGGTTTCAAAACAAACCATTGGACCTGATTCCGATCGTCACCCTCTGTGTATTCGGTTACATCGGCTTCTTATTACTGGCAACGTTAAGCATACAGTTTTCGCAGTGGATATACCCTCGCCAGAAAAGAAGTCTGCGCCTTCATAAATCTGGAGTTTCAGCTATTCCCGGGACATATTTCTCTTGGGAAAACTTGCATGGCTGGCATCTCGAAACATTAGCTGACCATCCTGGCTTGACCAAACTAACGCTCCTCTATGCTCGCCATTCATACAAACGGCAATGGAGCATCATCTTAGCGACCCCGGAACAAATCGCAGTTTTTCGGAATCACCTCGAAGAACGCAAAAAGGATGGCAAGGAAAGCCCGGCACAAATACCAGAACTGCCGCTTTTACCTGTGGCAAAGGAAATCCGGCCACTGGGATGCCTGCTTGTATCGACAGGTTTGACCCTGTTCGTTCTGTCCGCCTTCCCGCTTATTCTCGCTGTGTGGATCGTGTGGAAACCGAACGTAGAATTCAATCGAAGCATCCTTAAGGAGAGCGAAGGAAACTTGGAAACATTTATTCTGGATCACTTCGGCAGCTCTCACGAAATGGGATGGACTATTATTTGCGCGGGCTTGCTGATTACATTGCTAGCTCTAGCGTTGGCCATCATCGGCCAACGCTATCGTTTCAAAAACGAGGCGCCGCAATTCGCTTCTGCCAAGCCTACTTGATCCCCGCCAGCAGGAAGTAACCAATCAGCAATCGATTGCCCTCGCTCGTCTTGTCCTTCTCTTCGAGCACACGGATCTTCAACGTGTGTTTGCCCGGCTTCAGGCCGGACGAAAGCATCGCATAGCTGTTGCGTGCGAAATAAGGTCCGGGCGCGGTATCTGAGACACCCTTCTTCTTGCCCTTCGGTCCGCCATAATTCTTGTCCGTCACCACGTCATCCTTACCGTCATCGATGATCCACTCGAACTTGCCGCCATCCTTCTGCACGTTCAGGAACAGGCCGATGGCCGTGCCTTCAAACTCGAACTCCAACGAATCTCCCGGACCGCGCGCATTGATGGTGCCTTCCGTGTAACGCGCCAGCAGCCCTTGCTTGGACGGCTCCAGCACTTCCCAGTTGCCTGTCAGTTTTGCCTTGTTCGGCGGGATCATCGCCGCCGTCCCAAACTCATCGCTCACCAACGGCGCGCCGAGCTTCGGTAGCGGCGAGGGCTTCGCGTCCACCTGCGTTTTCAGATACGCCACAATGGTGTCCGTATAGATCGTGTGACCGAGGTCGTTCGGATGCACGCTGTCACTCATGAACACTTGGCCCTTGGCGTTCCAGTTGAATTTCTTGTCCGCCAGTTGCGCCTCCGTGGGCTTCGGCAAATCCGTGCGCTTCAAGGCTTCGATCAGGGGCGGTTGGAGATCGATGTCCGGGATGCCGTAATATTTCGCCACGGCGGGATGACTGCCGCGCGCGTTGTTCAGGTCACGGCTGGTGGTGTAGAGGAACACGATCTCCGGCTTGTTTTCGGGTGTCCACAACTGGCGCACGATGCCTTCCATCGTCGCCTTGCGGAATTCATTCGTCGGGCTGCCATCGTTGATATTGAACTCCACGAACACGAGATCCGGCTTCTTGGACGTCACATCCGTGCCGCAACGGAAATCGCCCAGATCACTGCCCGTCCCGCCGATGGCCGCGTTCACCTCCACGAGCTTCGCCTGCGGAAAAGTATCCTTGAACCACTTGAACGTCTTCACCCGATAACCCGGCGCCGCCGTGATGCTGCCGCCGAAGTAAGCGATAGTAGTCGTCTCGCCCTTCTTCAGCTTCTCAAAGACCCGGCCCAAGGTGCGTTGCGGCGCGTCTGCGGCGGTCAGAACGGAAGCCGAGGCCAGCAAGGTGGCGACGAAAGCGAAGATTCGCTGAGGGAATACAAAATGCATGCTCTTAGGTGAATGCTTGCACGGCTTCCCGCAAGCCTATTTTGCAGCCGGGGCGAGCTTATAGATGCGGAACTGTCCGTGCGACGACTGGAAAATCTGCCGGGCATTCATCTCCGGCGTCAGATGCAATTTCTCTTCCACAGCTCCGGCAATCAGATACTCCACGCTCAGTTCAGATCGCAACCAAGGCATGTAACCCGCATCGCCGCCGATGAACAACCGTTGCGTCATGAAATGCAGATGGGTCTGCGGCACGATGGCATCGATAGCGATCCGATTTGCGGCGGTGGTGTTTTTTGTGATCCATTCCCCTACTTCCTTCGTATCGGCCAACTTTTCCGGATACGCATATTCACGTTCCAGCCGCACGGCCAGCGCCAGATTCAGCAACAGATTGCCGATGAGCATCACCGAAGCCAACACAGCCAAGCGGGATGGCGAAAGCCACTTGCCACCAACAGTCACATAACCACTCCAAACCCAGTAGAGGAATACCGGCAGGAGCGGCAGAAGCACCCGATAGCCCAGCGGAAATGGCCACACGATCAACTCCAGCAGATAAAGCCCCAAGAGCATCAGGATATAAGGCGTCCGCTTGTTCCACTTGGCTCGGCAACCAACGCCCATCAACACAACCAACCCAAACGCACACAAAGCGCTGAAGAGCTTGATCACATCGACCACAAACGTGGGCAAATTCTGCGTAAACCGCCCAACGCCCAACCGCTTGAACGCTGGCGACAACATCTCAACGGCGTGCTCACCTCCGAGATACTTCCAAGCCTGCACCAGCGTATCGCTCACATAACCGCTGAAACTTCCCATGTTCGTCTGGAAGTAATTCCCATAGGTGTAACCGCTGGCGCTCCATTGACGCCACCAGACACACGCCAGAAATGGCAGCAGCAAGACCGCCAGCCATTGCCAAGGGCGTGAAGCGCGGAATCGCCAAAGCAACATCATCCCGGCCGCACCTATCCACGCGATGGATGCCGTGCGAGTAAGCAAGCACACTGCCAGCAAGAGCCCAGTCAGCCAGTACGTTAGGGCCGTTGGTTGCCTGTCCTCCCGCCACCAGAGCAGCCATAGGAAGCAAGCGAACAACGTCAGCAGCACATCGGAAAAGAGAAACGTCTGCAACGTGAGCCATGAAGGGGACAATCCTAGTGTCAGCGTCAGCAATGTGGTGATGACCAGCGGCAAACCCATCTGGTGCAGCAGCACAAACAAGCAGGCGCAAACACCCAGACCAAGCGCCATCATGCCCAGATTTAACGACACGATGTTGCTCGGGAAATCTGGATTCAACCGCCAGACCAACGAGAGATAGAACGAGTTGAGTGGTGGATAGATGGTGACGGGCGGATGATCCAGTTGCGTGGCCGCGTGATAACTTTGCCCCTGCGCCAGCGAGATAGCCCCGCTCAAATAAGTATTGGCATCGACCGAATGCGGCGTGGTCTTGGGCAGCAGTGCAAAGGTTACGGCTGAGATCACCAGCAACGTCGCCAGACACACCAGCCAGGGAAAGCGGGTCTGCGGGCGGATCATGGTTGCATCGGTCTGCATTGGCAAAACAGCCCGGCTCTATACGAACCGGGCTGCTAAAACTAAACCGCTATTTCGGCCCTTGGCCGAACCGCGCTCAATGGCGGAAATGGCGTGCGCCCGTGAACACCATCGCGATGCCGCGCTCATCCGCTGCGGCGATCACTTCGGCGTCCTTCACGGAACCGCCCGGCTGGATGGCTGCGGTCGCTCCTGCATTCGCTGCGGCGATCAAGCCATCCGGGAACGGGAAGAAGGCGTCACTGCACACCACACTGCCTTGCAGCGGCAACCCAGCTTCGCCCGCCTTCCACACCGCGATGCGGCTGGAATCCACGCGGCTCATCTGGCCGGCACCGACACCCAGCGTGCGATCACTACCAACATACACGATGGCGTTCGATTTCAAATGCTTCACCACGCGCCACCCGAACAGCATGGCTTTGAGTTCCGCTTCCGTCGGTTGACGTTTAGTCACGACCTTCAAGTCGCTGGCCCGCGTGATCTTGAGATCGCGCTCTTGCAGCAGGAACGATTCGGCACCCACACTGCGAATATCGAGCGGGGCCACGGTGGCCGGGTTCTTCTTGATCTTGAGCAGTCGCAGATTCTTTTTCTTCTGGAGCACTTCGAGCGCTTCCGGCGTGAAGTCCGGGGCCACGATCACTTCGCTGAAGATCTCCGCAATGGCTTCCGCGCACGCCTTATCAAGCGGCTGGTTCACCGCGATGATCCCGCCGAACGGCGCCTGCTTGTCAGTAGCGAACGCCTTGTCCCACGCATCGCGCAAGTTGCCGCCTTGTCCCACGCCGCACGGATTCGTGTGCTTGAGGATGGCTAGCGTCGGCAGTTCGCCCTCGAATTCCACGATGAGATTCGTCGCGGCGGTGAGGTCGAGGATATTGTTGTAAGAAAGCTCCTTGCCGTGCAACTGCTGGAAGTATTCCGTGAACTTGCCATAGAGTGCGGCCTTCTGGTGCGGGTTCTCACCGTAGCGCAACGTCTGCGCCTGCGGTGAACGCACCACGAGTTCCTTCGGCAATTCACCGGCCGGTTGCAGACCAAATTCTTTACCCAGATGCGCGGCGATGGCCGCATCATACGCTGCCGTGCGCGCATAGACCTTCGCGCAAAGTTTGCGGCGCAGTTCCAGCGTCGTGTTGCCGTTGGTCTTGATCTGCTCGGCGACTTCCGCGTAATCCGCCGGGTCCGTCACCACGGTCACGCTGTCATGATTCTTGGCCGCGCTGCGCAGCATGGAGGGGCCACCGATGTCGATGTTCTCGATGGCGTCGTGCAGCGAGACGTTCGGCTTCGCGATGGTCGCTTCGAACGGATACAGGTTCACGACCACGAGGTCGATGGATTGGATGTCGTGCTTCTGCACCGCCGCTTCATGCTCGGCATTGCCACGGATGTAGAGCAAGCCGCCGTGGACCTTCGGGTGCAAGGTTTTCACGCGACCATCCAGCATCTCGGGGAAGCCGGTGTAGTCGCTGAGGTCTTGCACGGTCATGCCCGCATCACGCAGGGCTTTGGCCGTACCGCCGGTGGAGATCAAATGGACACCCGCCGCCGCGAGAGTTTGGGCGAAAGGCACCAGACCCGTCTTGTCCGAAACTGAAAGCAATGCACGCTGTATCTTAGCCATAATCAAAGACCGGTAAAATCCTCCAAACCGGGGAAGCGCGTCAACCGTCAAAACGCGTTAAATGGATTTAGCTGCTGGCGGACCAACTTTCCTTTGCTTTTTCACTCGCCCGCGTTACCTCTGCCGTATGCCGGAATTGCCTGAAGTGGAAGTGCTCGTGCGCCATCTGAACCCCTTGGTGAAGGGCCGGACCATCCGTGCCGTGACTGTGCGCCGCGAGAAAGTGCTGCGCCCGACTACTGCTGAACAGCTTACGACCACACTGGTCGGAGCGAAACTCAGCCATGTCACCCGCCGCGCGAAGTTCCTTTTATTCGAGATCAAGCCTAAGGGGTCCAAGACCACGATCCCGTTGGTCGCACACTTAGGCATGACGGGACGTATCTTCTTCCAAGCCAAGACCGTCGCCCTGCCCAAGCACGCTGCCGTGGTGCTGGATGTAGGGCAGGAAAATCTCATCTTCGAGGACACGCGTTATTTTGGCCGGTTTACCTTAGATACCAGTTCGCTCAATGAATTAGGTCCGGAGCCGCTGACCGATCCTTTTGATGAAGCTGGCTTCGGCACCGCGCTTAAACGCTCGCGCCAGCCCATCAAGGTCCGTTTGCTAGACCAGACGCTCATCGCGGGCGTGGGCAACATCTACGCCAGCGAAGCTCTGTTCCGTGCGGGCATTTCGCCGAAACGGCGCAGTGACAAAATCAAACCCTCTGAAGTCTCCACTCTGGCTAAGTGCATTCGTGAAGTTCTGGGTGAAGCGATTCACTTCGGCAGCACCATCCCGCTGGATTACGGCGGCAAGGGCACAAAAGACGGCCTGTTCTATTATGGCCGCCCCGAAGGCGCACCGGACTACTATGAAGAACGTCTGCTAGTCTATGACCGCGCCGAAAAACCATGCGTGAAATGCCAGACACCGATCAAACGTTTCGTGCAAGCAGCGCGTAGTCCTTACTTCTGCCCAACGTGCCAGAAGAAGTAGTTTCCGCGGACCGCGACGGTGTCTCGCCTGACGAGACCAGTCGCAGCGCGTGAAAAAGGACGTCGTTTTACAAATCTAAAAGCCGCCCTCAATGCGTAACTGCTGCGGCTGGTTCTGTCGGACAGAACACAGCCGCGGTCCGTTAAATCTGCGAGCCTTCGGCCGGTACGAGGAACGTCTTGATGATCTTCGAGACAATCTTCGCATCCGCATAATCCGGGATGGCCTTGAGCTTCACCCATTCCGGGTCCGTGCGGAACGCGGCCCAGCTCTTGTCGTGATCCGCCATATCTTTGAAGACGAGCAGATATGTCAGGTTCGGTCGATGCGCGCCCACGATCGTTTCGCCGAAGAATACCGGCGTCAGCCCCGTGCGGCGGAAAATACCGATCTCGCCGCCGTCATTAAACATCTCGATCTTCTTTTTGCCCGCGACTTCGTTGTGGCTCTCATACGAGCGCAAGACGAACACCCGCGGCTGGCCTTTGAGCTTCGGCACCTCCAGTTTGGGCATGCCCGCAAAGGCCGCCATCAAGCTGCTCTCGATACGATCATAGGCCGGCTGCTTCGCTTCCATGCCGAGATATTCCGCGCCGTCCTTCTGATACTGCGCATCCGCCAATATCTTGCCCGGCGTGGCAGCGAATTGTTCCAGGCTCGCATAAGGGATCAGCACGAAGAAACGGAGTTCCTTGGCATCGATCTCACGGAACGTGCCGACATTCTGGATGCCCAAACGATTCAACGCCGGGATGGCTGCCTTGGCCCAATGCTTCTCAACGAGCGCGAGTTGCGCGGCATCCTTCAGCGTGTAAGTGCGCCATTCGTAATATTCCGGTTTCACGTTCTTGGGAGAATCAGCAGCCATAACAGAAAGGGTAGAGGTCAGGCCCGTGACGGCAGCAGCCGCCACAGTAGTGGTGATGAATCGGCGACGGTTCATGGCGAAAGTAGAAAGCAAATCGAACGGACTTGCAGCAAAAGAATGCGGACAGAATGTAGCGCAGACCGGTGGTCTGCTGTGTCGCCGACTGGCAGTCGGCAGGCCTCCGACTATTTCACGGTTCGCAGATCACCGATCTGCGCTACAAAACAAAAAGCCCTCTCCATTCGGAGAGGGCCGTAAATCTGTTTATTCAACTCTTACTGCGCAGCCACAGCCGTCTGCTTCTGCTCGCCGAGACCTTCGATGCCGAGTTCCACGACATCGCCCGCTTTCAGATAAACCGGCGGCTTGTGGCCGAGACCCACGCCCGGAGGCGTGCCCGTGCTGATGATGTCACCCGGCAGGAGCGTCATAAAATGGCTGATGTAGCTCACGAGCTTCGCCGTCTGGAAAACCATCTGGCGCGTGTTGCTGTTCTGTACGGTCTTGCCGTTCACCTTCAGCCACATGTTCAGATTCATCGGATCGGCGATCTCATCCTTCGTCGCGAGCCATGGGCCAACCGGCGCAAACGTGTCCGCGCTCTTGCCCTTCACCCATTGGCCGCCGCGTTCGAGCTGCCATTCGCGCTCGCTATAATCATTGTGCAACGCATAACCCGCCACGTAATTCAGCGCATCCGCTTCGCTCACGTAGCTGGCGCGCTGGCCGATGACGATGGCGAACTCCACTTCCCAATCCGTCTTCACGGAACCGCGCGGGATGATGACGTTGTCATAAGGACCGCAGTAAGCCGTGGTCGCCTTGAAGAACAGCACGGGTTCCTTCGGGATATCCATGCCTGATTCCTTCGCGTGATCCGCGTAGTTCAAGCCCACGCAAACGATCTTGCTCGGGCGTTGGATGGGCGAGCCCAGGCGTGCGCCATCCGGGATGACGGGAGCCGTGGCCGCATTCTTCTCCGCCCAGGCGGCGAGACGCTTCAAGCCGTCGTTCGTGAAAAAGGCTTCGCTGTAATCCTCGCCAAAACCGGAGGCATCAATGCGTTTGCCGTTAGATAGAATCAGACCGGGCTTTTCGCGACCGGCTTCACCAAAGCGGATAAGTTTCATGTGTGGATGAAAAGAAAGGGGGCGGCGTGAGTTTATGCAAGTCTGGAAGCAAACAATGAGACGTTACGCCTCTTATTTTTGGCTCAATCGATTGCGCCAGTAACCAGGTTCCCGGTGACAATGCATCACTGCTACTATGAGGATGGAATCCTTCTCCAAAGTGAACAACACGGCATAGGGAAAAACCTTGGTCAGGCAACGCCGAACATCTGCTTCAATTTCACGGTGCTGCTCGGGGTGACTGACGATGCGCCGGATAGCGTACTCAATACTGTTTATGAAACGCAGATCCAAATCATCCTGGCAGGCGGCATAATACTGGGCGGCGTGCTGATACTCCGCCAAGGCTTCCGGATGGAAATCAAATCTCATCGGCCCACAGAACGGCGTACTTGCGCCAATGCTTCGTCGCCGGGGATTGCTTGAACTTTGCCGGATCTGATTTCATCACGGCGACGAATCGCTTCTTTGGCCCAGAGGGCGCGAATCGCTTCATCTTCAGCAGGGTCAAGACTTTCGACGAGCCGGTCAGCCAGCAAGGCGCGGGCATCGCTGGACAAGGCCAACGCTTCCTCGGCAATCTGCTCTACAGTCATGCTCATAGAACATAGATACAACTTTCTGGCAGAAACCTCAACCACGAAGCTGAGGCTTTCAACCGATCCCCTCGACCCGGTCTAAATACACATTCACCAACTTATGATTCTTAAGCAGGCTTTCGATTTGCGGCCAGAGCTTGGCTAGAACTGCATGAAATTGAGCTTTCCGCATGTTTCCGAAGCGAAGATGAACAACCCAAGGCGGAGGTGATTTGACTATGATGCGGTCAGAAAAATCAGCATCCTTCGTAACGATTACCCATTCTCTGTGTTCCGCTTCTTTCCAGATCGTTGTATCGCTCGGACTGGCACCTAAAGCCGATACAAAATGCAAAGGAAGACTGGGTACAAAAAGCAGTTTCGCAGGCAGATTTTCGTCGAAGAGGAAACCCTTCATGCAGCCGAAACCACGGTGTAATGATTCGCCATCAGTTTGGAAGCGTAATTCAAGCAGGCTTGGATATCTTCCTTGGCTAAGGAGGGATATTCTTCCAATAGCTCTTCAGCAGAATCACCCGCAGCAAGAAACTCCAGAACCGTCTGCACGGCGATGCGAGTACCACGCACAACCGGCTTGCCGTTGCAGACATCGGGATCAATGGTGATTCGCTCTGACATAACTTGAATCTATCACAATCTCCTCCATCTCCAAGCGCGAAAAAGAGGGACGGCTTTCGCCGTCCCTCTTGCGTTAAATATCCGTTCAAATCCGGTTCAGCGCGCTGACAACCGCTTTGATGGAAGCCAGCTCAATGTTCGTATCCACACCGGCGCCCCAGCGGGTTTTGCCGGTGGGCAGCTTGATCTGGATGTAGGCGATGGCGAACGCCGAATCACCGGAGCTCAGGGCGTGTTCTTTGTAGTAGCCCACCTCGAATTTCGGCGCACCGGCTTGCGTGAGCGAGTTCACGAATGCAGCGATGGGCCCGTTGCCCTCTCCCGTCAGGGCGAGTTCCTGGCCGTTACGGAACACCGTGGCGCGGCTGCGGAACGTGCCGTCCAAGCCATCGGCGTGGAAGTGGTTCAGCTTCCACGGCGTGGCGCGCTCGACGTATTCTTTCCAGAACATCGCCTTCAATTCCTCGGCCTTCACTTCGCGGCCCAAGGCATCGACGAGGTCGTTCGCGATCGGACCGAACTCACGTTGCATGTCCTTCGGCAATTCGATGCCGAATTCGCTTTCCAGCAGATACGCGACACCGCCCTTGCCAGATTGGCTGTTCACGCGGATGACTTCGTGATATTCGCGACCGATGTCCGCCGGATCAATGGTGAGGTACGGTACATCCCAGTTCTTCTGCTCACCCTTGGACCATTCGGCCAAGCCTTTCTTGATCGCATCCTGATGTGAACCGCTGAACGCGGTGAACACGAGTTCGCCCGAATACGGCTGGCGCGCTGGAACGGTCATGCCGGTGCAGCGTTCATAGACTTCGCGGATCGCGTTCAAGTTCGTGAAATCGAGCTGCGGGTCGATGCCGTGCATATACAGGTTCATCGCCACGATGATGACATCGAGGTTGCCCGTACGCTCGCCGTTGCCGAAGAGCGTGCCTTCCACGCGGTCCGCGCCCGCCAACAAACCCAACTCCGTAGCCGCTACACCAGTGCTGCGGTCGTTGTGGGTGTGCAGGCTGATGATCAATGAGTCGCGGTTCTTGATGTTCGTGCAGATCCATTCGATCTGGTCGGCATAAACATTGGGCATGGCGACCTCCACGGTGTCCGGGAGATTCAAGATCATCCGGTTTAACGGTGTAGGTTCCCACACGTCCATGACCGCCTCGGAGACTTCCTTGGCGAACTCTACTTCAGTAGCCGAGAAGCTCTCGGGCGAGTATTGCAAGGTGACTTCCGTGCCCTTCAAGCGGTGCAGGCGTTCCTTGATCCATTTCGCGCCTTGCACGGCGATGGCTTTGACCTCGTCCTTCGTCTTGCCGAAGACGACGCGGCGTTGTGCAGGCGACGTGGAGTTATACAGATGGATGACCACCTTCTTTGCCCCGATCAAAGATTCGACCGTGCGCTCGATCAAGTCCTCGCGCGCCTGCACGAGCACCTGGATGGCGACGTCGTCCGGGATATGCCCCTTCTCGATGAGCAGGCGGTTGAACGCGAACTCAGTATTGGAGGCGGACGGGAAACCGACCTCGATCTCCTTGAATCCGCACTTCACCAGCGCCTGAAAAAGCTCCAGCTTCTGCGCCACGTTCATGGGGACGGCGAGGGCCTGATTGCCATCGCGCAGATCCACGCTGCACCACATGGGGGCTTGCGTGAGGACACGGGAGGGCCACTGCCGGTTCGGTAACTGAACCGGCGGGAACGGACGGTACTTCGATGCTGGGTTCTTTAACATGTTGTCTGTGCTTTCTTATTTTCGCCCATCACGCGCAATCCCGGCTGTGGAAATACAAAACCCCCACCGCCGAGGCGGCGGTGGGGGCGAAATCTTGTTGCGATTCTACCAAACCCCGACCACCGCGCGGCTAAGCAGCAGCGCGTTCAACGTCAGTCGAAGGTTTAGTGAATAATTCACGATAAGAGGGATAGCCTTGGACGGGCGGAGCGTCAACCGGTTTTTCTGGGGGGATTAACCATAGATGGACATAGATTTAGGAGAAACATCGAACATCCAACACCGAACGCCCAACATCGAAAGGAAGAAAACAGGGACTACTACTTGGCCGGTGGCGTTGCCACCTCAGGTTTGATCCAGCCGCGGGCGCGGTAAATGAACCAGCCGGCTTTTTCGTGGGCGTAGAGGCTGAAGAGTTCTATCCCGTTCGGCCAAGGCAGCGGGTTAAAGGCTTCTTTGTTCGGCATGCCGGGCCGGGCGAAATCACAACCGACGGGCACGACCGGCAAACCGGCGGTGCGAAAGGTCGCTTCGGCGCGGGCCATGTGGAATCCGGACGTGACGAGGAAGACGCGCTTCCAACCGTGTTCCTTGGCGAGTGCGGCGCACTTCACTGCTTCATCATGTGTGCTACCGGAGATGCCCAGTTCCATCATCTCCGTTTTCACGCCCAGTTGCTTTTGCAGGTATTGCCCCACAATGGTAGCCTCACTGATGCGCACACCATCTCGGTCATCGCCACCACCGCCGAGCACTAGCAAAGGAGCTTTGCCCAAGCGCAAAAGCTCATAGGTGACGAATACGCGGTCAGAAGCCTCATTGAGATTCATGCCCAAGGGGTCCGTGCGGGAATAGCTGACACCGCCACCGAGCAGGACCACGGCATCGCCAGGCTCGAGCTTTTCTAATTCTACGCCCGCATAGGGCGCTTCCATATTGCCTACCAAAATGAGGGGAATACGGCTGGCAATCAGTGAGATGAAAATCGCAATGCCAAGCATGAAGCCAAAGCCCACCTTCTGTTTCTTGCGCCACGCGATGACGCTGCCAATGAGACACACCAGCCAGATCAGGCAAATCGGATGAGCCAGTGGGCTGAAAAATTTAAGGATGGCCGTCAGCATGTCCGCCTGAGCCTAGGCAGAAACGGTGAGATGGGGCAAGGGCTGGGAGAGGAATCGCGGGGTAGGTAGGGACGGCCGGCCTCAGCCGTCCCTACCTTCGGGCACATGCGTCTCTACAAAGAAAAACGGGTAAGTTGCACCTAGCAACTTACCCGCATTCCTTCGAGCAAAACTTTGCGTTACCGCACCAAAATATCCGGGCGCTTCACGATCTTGCCGTCCCACTCGACGGCGATCTGCGGCCAGTCGTGGGATTCGGTGACCACGATCGGACCCTTGGCGGTAGCGAGGATGGTGTCCTCGCTCTTCGTGCCGGTGATGGAAGGATTCCACGCGAACGGCTGGTTCTCCAGCACCACGCCGGGCGCGGTCGGGGAACCGAGATAATCGCGACCTTGGTAGCCACAGGGGCCGCCTTGGTGGTGCAAGTGCCACTCATCCGGAAAACCTCTTTCCGCATAGGCCGCCGTGCCACGACGGAACACTTCGCGCACCGGCGTGCCGATGCGTGTGCTCTCGTGCAACGCCGTGTCCACGAGGCAGACGGATTGGTGCCGGCGCTTCAGGTCTTCGCTCAACTTGCCGAAATGCACGAGGCGCGTCATGGCCACGATGAGGCCGTGTTGCCGCGCGCAAAGGACGAGCATGGCGTATTTCTTGAGCTTCTTCTTCGTGGGCAGCGGATGGCGGAAATTCTTCACGCGTTCATCCGTGGCCACGAGCAGGACGATGGGCGTCAGGTCGCGTTGCCAGCAGGCATCGGACAATTGGCCAGCGAGGCTGAATTCATCCTGACCGGGCTCGATGGCGCGGCATGTCTCGTTCATGGCGGCTTCGGTAGCCTTGCCAAGGGCGAGGTAGCGCTTCACTTCCACGGGTTGCAGTGAGTAATGCAGCGGGGCGAAGAGTTCCGGGCGGGCCTGGGTGCCCCAATCACCGTTGTCCGAGATGACCTTCTTCGGGTCCACGACGGATTTCAGTGTTTCCAAAGCGCCGAGGTTATCGAACCACTCATAGACGAGCGGCTTGGCACCGAGGCCCTTGAGCGCCTCATTCGTCAGGCGCGGCATCTCGATGCGGGTGGCGAAAACGTAGAGTTCCTTGGGCGTGACGAGCAACTGGCCGAAGGCCCGGTCCGTGTTCAAAGGGATGTGGGCCTCACCGCCGCAGGCGAGCCAGGAAAAGTTCGGTTGCAGGCCGAAAAGCGCCCCGGCAGCCTTCTGTTCTTTGATGACGGCCCGCACTTGGGCTAACTTGATCTCGAGTTCCGCGTTCATGAAATGGATTGAAGTCGTTTTGTCTCAGGCGATAATAGGCAGGCATCCTATGCGGAGCAGCGGGTTAAACAACCATTTTCCATGATCGATTGGAACATTCAGTCACGGGCGCATCACTGCCAGGCGTGCGAACAGAAGTTCGCTGACAAGCAGCCGTACCACACCGTTTTGTGCGATGAGAAGCACGAATATCAGCGGCGCGATGTGTGCGATAAATGCTGGCAGGCGCAGTTCGCCGCCGAAGCGAAGGACCGCAAGGGCTTCATCTCCCATTGGCACGGCGTTTACCACGCCCCGCCGGCCCAACCGCCTGAGGCTATCCAGAAGGACACGGCCGAGACGCTCTTGCGCAAACTCATGGAGTTGAACGATCCGAAATATGCCGCCACGAGCTATATCCTCGCGGTGATGCTGGAGCGGAAACGCCTGCTCAAGATCCAGAGTCAGTTCCGGCAGGACGGCAAGCGCGTGTTCGTCTATGAACAGCCCAAGACGGGCGATATTTTCACAATCCCCGACCCCGACCTCCAGTTGGATCAACTCCAACAGGTACAGCATGACGTGGCAAATCTGCTGGAACACGGCTTGCCGGGGCAGAATCCCCCGCCAGCAGAACCTGCCAACCCGGAAGCGGCTCCCGCTCCGGCCGAAGCAGTAACTGGCACGGAGGGCGAACCCGCTGCCCCTGACAAAACCGTCCCTGCCGATCCTGCCGTTCTAAGTAAATCTCCTGAACCGGAGGCGAATTGATACTTCGTCCTCGACAGAGGTTCCTAGTAATGAACAACATTCAAGAGAATCCAGCCGACTTCTGACGTCGTCCTGCGCTTCACTGTTCGGGTTTCGTTCTTCCCGGCTGACGTAAGGTTAGTATTGGCCAGATAGGTTAAGCCAATTCCGGCTCAGTCTGTCTTATTATCTTTGCTTGAGCACTCATGCACAGTTGGAAGAAGCCCTTGGCTACAAGTTCCGCCAGCCGGAACTGTTACGCTTGGCACTCACGCATCCCTCGGTGACCCATGAGGCCGGAGGCGCGGAAGACAATCAACGCCTTGAGTTCCTGGGCGATGCCGTGCTGCAACTCTGCCTGACCCGCGAGCTTTACGACCGTTTCCCCGATGCCGATGAAGGTACCCTGACCAAAGGCCGCGCGCGGCTGGTAAATCAGACCTCGCTGGCCGAACGTGCCATCCAGCTCAACCTCGGCGAGCATCTCCTGATGAGCCGCGGCGAGGAAGCCAATGGCGGACGCCAGCGCCCCTCTATTTTGGCGGATGCGTACGAATCCGTCATCGGCGCCATCTTTCTGGATGGCGGCCCCGATCACGCCTGCGCTGCCATTCTCCGGCTCTTTGATCCGTTGCTGGACAACCTGAACCAGTTGCCGAAAGTGGAGAATCCGAAAGGCGCCTTGCAAGAGCTCCTGCAAGCCAACTCCATCGAAGCACCCCGTTACGAAGTCATCTCCGCCAGCGGCCCCGACCATGACCGCGATTTCGAGTGCGCAGTCTGGCACGGGAACAAAGAACTGGCCCGTGGCGTCGGCAAGAGCAAGAAAGCGGCAGAAGTAGCCGCTGCCACGGCGGCACTTGAAGCCCTCCGCACCAAGCAGTAAGCCAAGCGCTCCCGCTTACCAAATGGTCAGTATTGGAAGGCAATTTTTGCCAAGTATTTCCCACCTGCTTTTTCATCCTCAAGTTTGAAAATGGCGCACCACATGCTACCCTCCGAACTGCTTGGTTTTCAGCCAGTTAAACTTAGTTTCATCAACCAAGCTTAAGCTGGAAATAACAGCGGCTAATCACTGAAAAAGGAGACACTTTTCCTGTGATTAACCGCATAGCTGTATCATCGCCATGAGAACGTTTGTGTATCGTTGTTTGATCGTCCTCACACTGTTGCTGGCCACTTGGCAGGGACACGCCACCGAGTATTCCGCCAAGACCATTTTACCCTCTCAGTTGGCGGGTAAAACCCTCTGGCTGCAGATAGCGAGCAAAGGCGGCAATGCCGCTTATGAATCCACTGGCAGCTATAAGGTTGTGCTGAACGCGAACGGCACTTACACCGTGCCCGCCGCCGCCGGTATCACTGCCAAGTCCGGCACGTGGGCGGCTTACAAGAATTACGATGTGCTCTACATCGACTTCACCGGCTGGTTCACCGATGCGACGGTGGATGTGTTCGTCTTCTTCTCGGTGAACAACGTCAGCGTTCCTGCCTATTATGAGATCCACCGCGAACACCTCGACCCCGATGTGGATGGCGGCAACCAAGTAGGTGTCGTGCGTATCACGGATGGTGAAACTCCCTCGCCCATGGCCCCGGCCATCAGCGCCATCAGCGGCGGCGGCGCACGGGTCATCAACACGGATACGATTCTCAGCGTCACTGCCTTGAGCGATCTGCCGATGGTTTATCAATGGTTCAAGAACGGCGACCCCATCGATGGCGCGACCCAATCCACTTATCCGCTCACGAATCTGCAACCAGGCAATTCCGGCACCTACAGTATCATCGTGAGTAACAGCGTCGGCACCGCCTCTACTAACACCGTGCTGACCGTAGGCGCAGGTGAATCCCCAACGTTCCTTTCTCAGCCAGACAATTCGTTTTGGTCCCTCACGCAAACGCCGGTCATCTCCTGCACCGTCACCGGCACACCGCCTTTGGGCTGGTATTGGGTGAAAGATGGCGTGCCACTGGCTAACGGTTCCAAATACTCCAACTTGGCGGCCGGCAGCTCCAGCGTCGCTCCCGCCGCCCCGGTACTGTATATCACCGATTTTCAAGGTTTGGATGCCGGTGGATATTCCGTGGTCGTGACGAATAATTTCGGTTCCATCACCAGTGTGGTGGCGCAACTGCAAGTCGCCGCTTTACCGGTCATTGTGGAGAATTTGAAAGACCAATACGTGGTCACGAACAGTCCATTCACTCTAAGTCTGGTGCTTTCTGGCACGCCCGTGACCGCCGTCTTGTGGTACAAGAACGGCAGTTACTTCACGAGCACGGAGAGTCCCTTGCTGCAAGGAACGTCGAATCCTTCGCCCATCGCCGATAATTATTATGCCGTGGCCCAGAACGCCGCTGGCTCAGTGACCAGTGCGGTCGTCAAAGTGCAAGGGTTCACCAGCACAAAACCTGATGTCTTCTTTGAATATCCGAATGAGATCCGAACCATTGGCACCACTATCACCGCCACACAGAACACCCGCTTGACCATCGCCGCCTCGGCTTACGGTGTCCCCTCGCTCGCGTTTTACTGGTACCGCAATGGCTCCCTCATCCCCAGCCACACCGCAGTGAATTATGATTATCCTACGAACGGCAATGGGTTCGTGAAGATCCTCGATGTTCCTTCGGTTCAAGGTATCGATGCCGGGGCGTATTATGTGGTGGCGAGCAATCAATTCGGCTCGGGCACCAGCAAAGTTGTGACGGTCACCGTGGAGCTGGCCGATGTGCCTTACATCGCCATCCAGCCGGCAAGTGTGCGCACAAACACTACCCGCCTCACGAGTGCCGGCACGGTGAGCATCGGTTTCACGTCCAGCGTATCAGCCACGCTGTATTGGTACACGAACAACACGTTGCACACCGGACGCACGACCACTTATGGCGCGGGCAGCAATTACTACTCCTTCAACCTCACGCGCACCATCGCGGATACGAACACGATTTACGCCGTGGTCTCAAACCAGTTCGGCATGAGCACGAGCGCGGTCGTGACCGCAGAAGTCTATCTCTCCCCCGGCACCATCGATCCAGATTTCACCCTGCAGGGCCGCACGTTCGGCAACAGCGTCTCCAAAGTGGTCGCGATGCCGGATGGTTCCGTGCTGGTCGGCGGCGCGTTCTCCACCTTCAACAGCGTCAACACCGGAGCGTTGCTGCAATTCCAGCTCGACGGCAACCCCACCAACTTCCGCCTCACCAACAGCCTGAACACGGGCTACATCAGCGGCGGCGTCAGTAATTTCTATCGTTTCCCCGATGGCAAACTGCTCGTGGTGGGCAGCGTGTTTGCCAATGCCTTCCCCTCCCTGAGCTACGCCAACATCATCCGCTTCAATAGCGATGGCACGATTGATACGAGCTTCACGGGTGGTCGTTATGTGGATGCGAGTACGTCGGCGTATGATCAATACATCAGTTGCGCGGCCACGAACGCGAACCAAGACGTTTACATCGGCGGGCGCTTCAGCGCGGTCCGCGGCAACACCCAGAAGGGGCTTGCCCGGCTGAACTCCAGCGGCGCATTCGATACCGGCTTCCGCCCGACCATCGCGAACACCAACGGCACGGTAGACATCTACGCCGTGCTGGTGCAACCGGATGGCAAAGTTGTCATCGGCGGTACGTTCACAAACATCAGTGGCACAGCGATCACGAACCTGGCCCGCCTAAACGACACCGGCACGCTTGATACCTCATTCACACCACCCTACATCAACGGTGCCGTACGTTCGCTGGCGCTGGTGAATGGTTATCTGGTCATCGGTGGTGACTTCGGCAACGTGGGCAACAGCTCGCCGATCAAACCGATCATCGCCCGCTTTAACACGAATGGTGTCTTGGATGCTTCGTGGGGCCTGACCAATATCACCGCTGGCGGCACCGTGCGCGAACTCGTCCCGATGTCGGATGGTCGCGTGATCGCCGTCGGCAATTTCACCACCACAGTGGCCACCGGCAACCAACGCAAGCAACTCCTCCGCATGAATCTGGATGGCACACCGGACCAGGTCTTCGCGGGGGGCAAGGATTGGGATCCGAACTTGATCGTGAACTCCGCTTCCCTTGCACCCGATGGCAGCCTGTGGATCGGTGGTCACTTCACCAGCATCGGCAACGTCACCATCAACCGGCTCGCCTTGCTCTCCATGGATTCGCCGCTGCCCACTTTGGTCGCGCCACAGATCGGCCTGCCGTTCCTATCCAGCGGCAACATCTCGATGGCCGTGTTGACCACCGCAGGCATCCGCTACGAACTGCAATCCACCACCACCCTGACGACTCCAGCGTGGATCACCGAAGATTCCTTCAACGGCGACGGTAATGTGCACACCTTCACCGTGATCAAGACGGGGACACAGAAATACTACCGTTTAGCGGTGAGTATCATTCAGTAAATAGCCGCTGCACTTTTCAGCATTAAACAAGAAAACGCCCTCTCACCTAAACAGTGAGAGGGCGTTTTAAATTAACTATGCCTGTGTGAGTTCGTGCTTAACAAGTAAGCGACATAGTCTTACAACCCGATTACCCGCATCACGGCTTCCTTCGTCGGCATCACCACCGTTGCCTCAAAGCCTGCCGTCTTGATCGCGTTATCCGGATCTTTAAGGCCATGCCCCGTCATCGTGGCCGTGATCACGCTCCCTTGCGGAATCTTGCCCGCCTTCACGCTGCGGATCAGCCCCGCCAGCGGAGCCGCGCACGCCGGTTCCACGAAAATGCCGTCCGTCCGCGCGATGAGCTTGTACGCCGCCAAAATCTCCTCATCCGTCACCTTGTCGATGAACCCCTGCGAATCCTTCGCCGCTGCCAATGCACCCTGCCAACTCGCCGGGTTGCCGATGCGGATGGCCGTGGCCACCGTGTTCGGGAACTCGATCGGATGCCCATCCACGATCGGCGCGGAACCCGCCGCCTGCCAACCGCACATCTTCGGCAAACGATCCGCCTTCTGCACCGAATAATATTCCTTAAAACCCTTCCAATACGCCGTGATGTTACCGGCGTTGCCCACCGGCAGGAAATGGAAGTCAGGCGCGCGACCAAGCTGATCGCAGATCTCGAACGCCGCCGTCTTCTGGCCTTCGATACGCACCGGGTTCACGCTGTTCACCACTTCGACTTTGCCCGTTTCACCGAGTTCCCGGACGATGCGCAAGGCCTCGTCGAAATTGCCTTCGATGGAAATCGTGGTGGCGCCATACATCAACGCCTGCGCGAGTTTGCCCAAGGCGATTTTGCCGTTCGGCAACAACACCACGCACTTCAATCCCGCGCGCGCCGCATAAGCCGCCGCCGACGCGGACGTGTTGCCCGTGCTGGCGCAGATGACCACTTGCGCGCCCTTTTCCTTCGCCTTCGTCACGGCCATCGTCATGCCGCGGTCTTTGAACGAGCATGTCGGGTTCAGGCCCTCATACTTCAGATAGAGCGTGAATTCCCCGCCGATCGCCTTCACGAAATTATCCACGCGCACCAGCGGCGTGTTACCTTCGCATAAGGACACAATCGGCGTCTTCTCCGTCACCGGCAAATAACGCCGATACTGATCAATGATGCCCGTCCACATTTTGCTCGAACTCATAACAAATCTTTACTCGAAATTCTCCACCCGGAACATCACCGGTTTGCCTTTGATCACACCCAACTTCGTGATCTGCGCCAGCGCCTTCTCCATCGCGGCCAGCGGCGCATCATGGATCATCAAGATCAGCGGCACACTCTCGCCCTGATGCCCTTCCGGCTGGATGACCGACGAGATGCCGATGTTCGCCTTGCCCAGAATCGCCGCGATCTTCGCCAGCGTCCCCGGCTTGTCCACCACGCTCAACCGCACGTAATACGGCGACACCATCTTGCCCGGCGCGATCACCGCGCCCTCGCGCTCATGCGGCACGAACGGCGGGATGCGATTCTTGCTCTCGCACTTCAGATCCAGCGCCGCATCCGCCAAGTCACTGAGCACCGCACTCGCCGTTGCGTCCTGACCGGCCCCGCGACCATAATACAGCGTATCACCCACCACATCGCCGCGCACCAGCACAGCGTTGAAAACATCATTCACACTCGCCAACACATGCGAGTTCGGCACCAACGTGGGGCACACGGACAACTCGATCGGCGCGCACTTGTCGCCATTGTTCGCGTGCTTCTTCACGATGCCTAGCAGCTTGATCGTGTAGCCGAGCTGCTGCGCGAACTGGATATCCAATTGCGTGATCCCGCGGATGCCATCCAGATACGCATCATCCGGGTTCACCCAGAACCCATGCGCCAGCGAGGCCAAGATGCCCGCCTTGTGCAGCGCATCGTGCCCATCCACATCCAGCGAAGGCTCCGCTTCCGCGTAACCCAACCGTTGCGCGTCATCCAGGATCTCCGGGAAATCCTTCCCCTCGCGCTTCATGCGCGTGAGGATGTAATTGCACGTGCCATTCAGGATGCCGTAGAGCCGCGTCACGCGATTGCCGATCAATCCCTCGCGCAAGACCTTGATGATCGGGATGCCCCCGGCCACGCTCGCCTCGTAGTAAAGATTCGCGCCGTGCTTCTCCGCCGCCTCGAAGAGCTCCTCGCCATGCTTGGAGAGCAGCGCCTTGTTCGCCGTGATCACGGGCTTCCCGAGGCGCAACGCCGTCAGCACCACCGTCCGTGCCGTCGTCGTGCCGCCCATCAGCTCGATCACCACATCCACGCCCGGATCATTCACCACGTCTTCCCACGAGGTGGTCAGCACCTTGCGGCTCAACGCCACCGGACGCTTCTTCTTCAGGTCGCGCACGGCCACGCGGGCGACGCGAAACTCCACGCCCAAACGGGACGCCATAAGCGCGCCATTCCGCTCGAGCGCCTTGAGAACGCCGCCGCCGACCGTGCCACCACCGATGAGGCCCAAATTCACTTGCCGCATAGGACCGCCGAGAGTGCCGATTGCAAGCCAAGGCGACAATCCTATTTTCACGGGCTTTTTCGGGGTGAAGACGGCCTGATAGGTAGGGTCCGTCTGTCCTCAGCGGGCCGAGGTCAACAGATTTCAAAACTTACAAAGAATTTAAGGCGACCGCTCACCGTCGTCAGCTAGACTAAGGCCGATTGATTATTGACGGCTTCGGCAGCGGACGGCTGAGGACAGCCATCCCTACCACCCGCTCTCAAACCTGTGCCTTCCGAAACATC
Source organism: Limisphaerales bacterium (assembly GCA_965283725.1). Lineage (GTDB taxonomy): Bacteria > Verrucomicrobiota > Verrucomicrobiia > Limisphaerales > JAEYXS01 > JAEYXS01. Next base: position 126,793 of record CBDIPT010000012.1, on the reverse strand, counting down.
TTCACCGTCTTTCCATGCCACGAAGCCTCCCGTTGATACACGAACCCCAGCTTCTCCAATACCTTGATCGATCCGCCATTCGCCGGTTCCACGAAGGCCACCAGCTCCGGCAGCTTCAAGTCTTGCCAGCAATACGCCAAGGCCGCGCGACCCGCTTCCACCGCATAACCCTTCCCCCACATCGACTTGATCAGGCGATACCCCAGCTCCGGTTCCGGCGGTCCAGCCACACTCGTCAGCGACACGCCACAGATCCCGATCATCTCACCCGTTTCCTTGAGCACCACCGCCCACTTGCCGTAACCATGCTCCACGTAAGACTGCTGATCTTTGGCCAACCGCTCGCGCGTCTGCTCCTCCGTCAACGGACCCGCCAAGGAAAACCGCATCACCTCCGGGCAACTGAACAACGCATGCAACGCCGCGAAATCCCCCGGCACCATCTCGCGTAAGATCAGGCGCGGCGTCTCCGCAATGACTTTGGGAACAGGACCAACCATGGTGAGTAAAGGTTAACCGAAGGCCACGGGCCGCACAAGCCACTCCCACGAACCGCGGCCCTTGCATCTCATAACATTGCCTTTCCCCATCTGTGTGAATCTATGTCCATCTGCGGTTAACCCCTCCCTAAATCCTTTTGAACATCGGCGGTCTCCCGCCCGTCCATTCTTTCATCATTGAAAAGCCCGCTCATTAACGTATTTCTAGCCTCTCCCATTTAACCGAAATGAAGCCGATTATGCGTCACCGCATCCTAGCCCTAGCCCTTGTATTGCTCGCGGCCGTGGTCAGCCACGCCCAGCCCGCCCCTGCCAAGCTCGACCTGAAGCCCGGCGATCACATCGCCCTCATCGGCAACGCCTTGCCGGACCGCATGCAGCACAGCGGCTACTTCGAGACCCTCCTGCACGCCAAGTTCCCCCAGCACGCCCTCGTGGTGCGGAACCTCGCCGCCGCCGGGGATGAAGTCATGACGCGCAGCCGTTCCGAGAACTTCGGCACGCCCGATGAATGGCTCACGAAGACCAAGACCGACGTCATCTTCGCCTACTTCGGCTTCAACGAATCGTTCAAGGGCTACGAAGGCCTGGAACAGTTCAAGGCCGAGCTGGGCCTGTTCCTGAAGGAGACGAAGGCGAAGAACTATTCCGGCAAAGGCGGCCCACGCATCGTCCTCTTCTCGCCCATCGCCAACGAGAAACATCGCGACCCGAACCTGCCCGACCCCACCGCCAACAACACGAACCTGGAAAACTACACCGCCGCGATGGCCGAGGTCGCCCGGGCCAACGGCGTGCAGTTCGTCGATCTCTTCCATGCCACCCAGCAGCTTTACCAGGCACCGCCCAAAGGCCAGCCGCTCACGGTGAACGGCTTCCTCCTCACGGAAGAAGGCGACAAAGCGCTCGCCCCCCTGATGTTCCAGAGCGTGTTTGGCGACAAAGCCCCCGAAGGCAACTTCGAGAAGCTCCGCGCCGCTGTGAATGAGAAGAACGCCCAATGGCATGCGCGTTACCGCACGATGGATGGCTACAACGTCTATGGCGGCCGCTCCAAACTCAGCTACGAATCCCCGAAAGGCGGTCCAAAGATCTCCAACTACGAAGTCATGCAACAGGAGATGGCGCAGCGCGATCAATTGACCGCGAACCGTGATCCGCGCATCTGGGCCATCGCCAAAGGCGGCGACCTGAAGGTGGATGATTCCAACCTCCCGCCCGTCACCGAAGTTAAGTCCAACAAGCCCGGCGAGAATCCCGATGGCTCGCACAAGTATCGCTCCGGCGAGGAAGCCATCACGCAGATGAAAGTCCACTCCGGCATGAAAGTGAACCTCTTCGCCAGCGAAGATCAGTTCCCGGAACTCGTGAACCCCGTGCAGATGGCGTGGGACACCAAAGGCCGTCTCTGGGTCGCCGCGTGGCTCAACTATCCCGAACGCACGCCCACCTCGAAGAAAGGTGACAGCATCCTCATCTTTGAAGACACGAACGGCGACGGCAAGGCGGACAAGTGCACCACGTTCATCGAGAACCTGAACTGCCCGACGGGTTTCCAATTCTACAAAGACGGCATCCTCCTTATGCAGGCCCCGGACCTCTGGTTCGTGCGGGATACGAATGGCGACGGCAAGGCTGATTCCATGGAGCGCGTGCTCATGGGTCTCGACTCCGCTGACTCACATCACACCGCCAACGCCATCTGCTACGAACCCGGCGGCGCGATCTACCTGAGCGATGGCGTGTTCCACCGCTCGCAAGTCGAGACCGCCGTGGGTCCCGTGCGGAACATCGATGCCGCCATTTACCGCTTCGAGCCGCTCACCGGCAAGTTCGAGACGTACGCCTCCTACAGCTTCGCGAACCCGCACGGCCGCGTGTTCGATTACTGGGGCAACGACCTCATCACGGACGCCACCGGCAACAACACGTACTTCGGCCCCGCTTTCAGCGGCCGCATCGATTATCCCGCCAAGCATTCGCGGATGAACCAGTTCTGGGACCGCCCCTCGCGCCCCTGCCCCGGCACGGGCATCCTGAGCAGCCGCCATTTCCCCGCAGAGTTCCAGGGGAATTTCCTGAACTGCAATGTCATCGGCTTCCAGGGCATCTACCGCGTGAAGGTGAACGAAGAAGGCTCCGGCCTGAAGGGCGAGACCATGGAACCGCTCGTGCTCTCGGAAGACCCGAACTTCCGCCCCTCCGCTGTGAACATCGGCCCGGATGGCGCCGCGTATTTCCTCGATTGGCACAACACCATCATCGGCCACATGCAGCATCACCTGCGTGACCCGAATCGCGGCCACCAGAATGGCCGCATCTACCGCATCACCTACGAAGGCCGCCCGCTGTTGAAGGCCCCAAAGATCGACGGCCAATCCATCGAGAAGCTCCTCGAACTCCTGAAAGAACCCGAGAACGGCGTGCGTGAACTCGCCAAGATCGAACTCGGCAAACATGACAGCGCCAAGGTCGTCGCCGCCGTGAAGAAATGGATCACCAGCCTCGATAAAAAAGACCCCGCCTACGAGCACCACCTCACCGAAGCGCTCTGGGTGCACCAGTGGCACAACGTCGTGAACGTAGAACTCCTCAAGCAGCAGCTCCGTTCACCCGAACCTCGCGCCCGCGCCGCTGCCACTCGCGTGCTCTGCTACTGGCGCGATCGCGTCTCCGACGTGCTCCCGCTCCTGAAGGTCCAAGCCATGGATGAAAACGCCCGCGTGCGCCTGGAAGCCGTTCGGGCCGCCAGTTTCTTCCGCGAAGCCCCGGCGGCCGATCTCGCGCTCGCCTCGTTGAAGTATCCTTCCGATTACTACCTCGACTACACCCTCGGCGAGACGATGAAACAGCTCGAGAAGTATTGGCGCAAGTCCATCGCCGACGGCAAACCCGTTGCTGCGGACAATGCCGAAGGCATCAACTACCTGTTGAAATTCCTCAACGCGGGCGAACTCCAAAAACTCCCGCGCACCGCCGGTGTGATGGAAGCCATCCTCACCCGCCCCGGCCTCGCCGATGCCGATCGCGCCGTGGCCCTCGATGAACTCGCACAACTCCGCAAGACGGACAAATCCTCACTGCTCATCGGCCTGCTCGAAGGGAAATCTAAAGACCGCGCTGCCTCCGCCAGCCTCGCCCGCCTCCTGCCGTGGCAGACCGGTGATGAGCTGAAGAAACAGCGTGCCCGCCTCGTGCAGCTCACCAGCAGCAGCATCGCGGATGTGCGTTCCGCCGCCTGGTCCGCGCTCGCCTTGGCCGATGGTTCTTATGATCAGGCTTGGGCGGTGGCCGTGAAATCGCCCGCCTCCCTGGCCGATCTGCTCCAAGGTGTCCCGCGCCTGCCCGATCCGGATTTCCGCGGCAAAGCTTATGAGAAGACCCTGCCCCTCCTCACCGCCCTGCCCGTGGATTGGAAAGATGCAGGCCAAAGTGCCAAAGGCCGTTATGTGCGCATCGAACTGCCGCGCAAAGGCACGCTGACCCTCGCGGAAGTGCAGGTCTTCAGCGCCGGCCAAAACGTCGCGCTGCAAGGCAAAGCCAAGCAATCCAGTCTCTCCAACAATGGCGATGCGAACCGGGCCATCGACGGCAAGATCTCCGGCAGCTATGGCAGCGGCACGTTGACCCACACGCAAGAGAATGAGAACAACCCGTGGTGGGAAGTGGACTTGGGCAGCGAGAAATCCGTCGAATCCATCGCCATCTGGAATCGTACCGAAGGCTCGCTGGGCAACCGTCTGGAAGGCTTCACACTCGTAGTGCTGGATGGCAGCCGCCGCGAAGTGTTCAAAAAGGCGAACAACCCGGCGCCCAAAGAGAGCGTCACGATCACCGTCAGCTCGGATATCCTCGGCCTCGTGCGCCAAGCCACCATCCAGGCGCTCGTCAGCATGAACCGCGAACCCGAGGCGGTCTTTGGTGCGCTCAGCAAATTGATCGCCGACGGCAAGGACATCACCACGGCCGCCCGTGGCATTCGTGTCCTGCCACGCGCCAACTGGCCCAAAGCCGAAGCGGGTAAAACCGCGAACGCCCTCACCGCGTGGGCCAAGACCATTCCGGTCGCGGACCGCACGTCGCAGGATTACATCGAGACGATCCAGGTCGCCAACGACCTCGCCAGCTTGCTCCCCGCCGAGCAATCCACCGCGCTCCGCAAGGAGTTGAAGACCCTCAGCGTTTCCGTCTTCGTGCTGCGCACGGTCGTGGAACAGATGCGTTACGACACGCCGCGCATTGTCGTCGAGGCTGGCAAACCCTTTGAGATCATCATCGAGAACGCGGACTTCATGCCGCACAACCTCGCCGTCGTGAAACCCGGCACACGGGAAAAAGTCGGCAACGCCAGTTCAACGATGCAACCGGACCAGCTCGACAGCCAGGGCCGTCCGTTCGTGCCTAAGACCCCTGACGTCATCGCCGCCACGAAACTCCTCGAGCCGGGCACACGCGAAACGTTGAAACTCACGGCCCCGACCCAAGAAGGCGTGTATGAATACGTCTGCACCTATCCCGGCCACTGGATGATCATGTGGGGCCAGCTCGTCGTGACCAAAGACGTGGAAGCCTACCTGCAGAAGAATCCCGAAGTGAAGCTGAACGCAGCCGCCGTGAAAGAGTAACCGGCACAACTCGAAATAAGACACCCCGGATGCGCGAGCATCCGGGGTTTTGTTTTACCGTTCTTTTCCGTGCCGTCGGCACGAATGATTCATAGCGGCGGCTTTCAAGCCGCCGTATCGGAAGAAAAAAATCTCGTCACGTAGTGACGACGGAATATCCGCTATCTATAGCTTGCGTCACAACGTAACGCTTATTTTTATGGCATCAAACCACGGGCTAAAGCCCATGGCTATGAATCTTCCTTCGCTGGCGCGAGGCCAAAAAGATTTATCCTGTTTCCACCAAAAACAAAGCCTCACCCATACCGGAACGGCTTCGACAAACTGAACGTCGCGGGCAGATGCCGGATCTCCCGCACTTCACCGTTCGCCAGCAACACCTCCACGATATCAAAGCGGATGTTCACCGGCGGATTCTTCAACAGCTTCAAGTACGCGAGTGCCGTCTTGGAGAGCAGACGTTTCTTGGCTGCGTTCACCGCTGCCGCCGGGCGCACCCAATCCTCAGAAGACCGCGCCTTCACCTCCACGAAAACCAGCATCTCGCCGTCGCGAAAAACGAGATCGATCTCACCCTTTTTAGCCCGGAAATTGGCTGTCAGAAATTTCAGCCCCGCCTTTTGCAGATACTTTTTCGCCGCCTGCTCGCCCAGTTTGCCACGACGCAAATGCTCCGGCTCCGTTTGCGCAGAACCCAGCCACTCCTTGAATCGAACTAACCAGTTCATCAACGCCCATTCCTAACCGTTTCACCCGCTCAAAACAACTCCGCCTGCTCCACCTTGATCGGTGCAAAACTGCGCCGATGGATCGCACAGGGGCCATGCTCCGTGATGGCTGCCAGATGTTGCTTCGTGCCGTAGCCCTTATGCACCGCAAATCCATACGCCGGGAATTCCCGGTCATAGCTGTGCATCATCCGGTCTCGTGTGACCTTCGCCAGCACACTCGCCGCCGCGATGGAGTAGCTCAGCGAATCCCCCTTCACGATCGGTGTTTGCGGCCAGCGCAGCGAGGGCACCTTCAGGCCATCCACCAGCGCGTGTTCCGCTTTCACCCCGAGCTGGGCCAACGCCTCGTTCATCGCGTGGTGCGTGGCTTGCAGGATGTTCAAGCGGTCAATCGTCGGCGCATCCACGATGGCGATGGCCTGCACCACTTCCTTCGCGGCAGTGATCAGTTCGAAGAACCGCTCGCGCTTGCGCTCGGTCAATTGCTTGGAATCGTTCAGCTCCGCCCAATCAGCAGAAAATCCCTGGCGGATCCACTCCACGGGAAAAATCACTGCCGCCGCGACCACCGGCCCGGCCAAGGGACCACGCCCCGCCTCATCCACGCCCGCGATACGCGTGACACCTTGCGCGAGCAAAGCACGCTCATAAGCGAAACGGTCCACGGTTTCAGTTGGCGCGATTTTCTTGGCCACAGGCAATCCTAGGCATGACTTAACGGCAAACCGTCTGCCCGGAAAACAAAAAAGCGAGGCCGAAGCCTCGCTTTGATAAATCTGTTCTGGCGGAACGCTTAGGCCTTGGCGGCGGCAGCGGCGGCCACGGCAGCCTTTGCGGCGTTCTTGTTCTTCAAGGAAATCTTTTCCTTCACCGAGGTGGCGTTCTTGCCCACGCGCTTGCGCAGGTAGGTCAGCTTGGCCCGGCGGACGTCACCTTGACGTTCCACTTCGATCTTGTCCACGCGCGGGGAGTGCAGCGGGAAGATACGTTCCACGCCTTCACCGTAGCTGATACGGCGGACGGTGAACGTCTCGTTCAGGCCGTGACCGCGCTTGCCGATCACGAGACCGGCGAAAATCTGGATACGTTCCTTGTCACCTTCCACGACTTTCGTGTGGACGCGGACGGAATCACCGACGGCGAAAACCGCGGCTTCCTTGCGAAAATACTTCGCTTCGATTTTGTCAAACAACGCTTGGCTCATATGTCTTCAATCTTGGGCGGGAGCTTGCGGCTGCCCACCAACAGTTTTCATCAAATCCGGCCTTTTTTCCGCCGTCCGCAGCAACGCCTGTTCATGGCGCCACTTGGCGATCTCTGCATGGTTGCCGGACATCAGGACATCGGGCACCCGCATTCCCCGGAACTCCGCTGGCCTGGTGTATTGCGGATATTCCAGCAAACCGTGGCTGAAAGATTCTTCCACCGCGCTGCCTTCGTCCCCAAGGACACCGGGCAACAGCCGCGTGACACAGTCGATGATGATCATCGCCGGGAGCGCACCGTTCGTCAGGACAAAGTCCCCGATGGAGATTTCTTCATCCACCAGTTCCGCCCTGATGCGCTCATCAAACCCTTCATAACTTCCACAGATGAGCAACAAGTGCTCATGCTGTTTCAGTTCGTTGGCGACTCCCTGCGTGAACTTTCGTCCCGAGGGCGTGAGCAATATGACTTTCGTCTGCTCCGTCGCCAAACTTTCCACTGCTTCAAAGATCGGTTCGGGTTTCAGCAACATCCCCGGTCCACCGCCGAATGGACTGTCGTCCACCTTCCGGTGCCGGTCATGCGTATAATCCCGCAAATTATGGATTCCCAACTGGAGAATCCCCGTATCACGCGCCCGACGTATGATACTTTCGTCAAGCGGCCCCGCGAACATCGCGGGGAACAGAGTGAGCACGTCGATTTTCATGCTCTGCCGGTCTGGGGCCTGAGCCCGCAGCCTGTCATCCCGGCCTTTGGTCTTCCACAATCTCCACCGAGCAACGCAGCCCTTTTTTGGCGCTGCCGACCTGCAACAAGGCCCGGATGGCTTGGATGGTGGACCCCTGCTTCCCGATCACTTTGCCGACATCGGCAGAGCTCAGGCGCAGTTCGTAAATGGTTACCCCGTCGCGTTCCACCGGCGTGACCGTCACGGCCTCCGGCTGGTCCACGAGCCCCTTCACCACATATTCGAGAAAGGCTTGCATGCCTTCGCGAAAACGGGATTAGGCGGCGGCAGGAGCCGTACGACGAGCCTTGCGCAAGAAGCTCGCCACCGTGTCCGAAGGCTGCGCACCCTGCTTGATCCAAAAATCAGCACGGTCCAGCTTCACGTTCACGTTGTTGTTCTTCTGCGTCGGATTATAGGTGCCGATCTCTTCGATGAACTTGCCGTCGCGCGGACTACGTCCGTCTGCCACGACCACGCGGAACACCGGGTTATTCTTCGCACCAATGCGCTTTAAGCGAATTTTGACTGACATATTCTACTTCTTTTTCTGGGCGTTTCCGGACAATAATCATCGCCGAGTCCGAACGCGACCCTTTCAAAAAGGAGCGTGAGATTATGCCTCGACCCATTTCGTTGCAAGCCCTTATTTTAGGTTTTTAGAACGTCCGGTTTCCCCTTATTCTCCCCTTCCGCGTGAGTATTTCGGGGTCTTTTGCCGTCAAATCACGGCGGAACCGGAATATCTATGCTATATAAGTCTTTTATGACCGCGTTTTTTGCCCGTTTAAGCCTTTTGGCCCTCATTCTCTGGTGCGGGCTGGCCGATCTGTCTGCTGCTGCCACCGCCACCATCGAGTTGACCGAGCAAACCGTCACCCTCGGCGCTGCCCAGCAATCCGCCGAGGAAACCGTCTATGCCATCGCCCCCTTCGGCTGGTTCTACGCCGGAGGCTTCTCCGCCAAGGCCGGTACCTCCGTCGTGGAGATCTACGATACGGACGGCAAATCACAGCAACAATATCTCTTCCCGGCGGGCAACACCATCCACGCCCTCTACAGTCTGGATGGTGGTGCGCTCTGGGGCTTGTGCCAGAATCCTGGCAAGAACCCGAAAGGCTGGCGCCTGACCAAGTTCACCTTCTGGGGCGAACTCGTCGCCGACATCCCCCTCGTCTTCCCGCCCGGCTTTGACCTCCCTGCCCCGCAAGGCAACAACACCCGCATCCACCTCAGCCCCGGCCTCAAAGCCAGTGAAGTGCGCGGCATCTACTACACCTCCGGTGCCAAGCCCATTCTGAAAACCTTCACCATCTCCACCTACGGCATCGTCACGGATACCAACCCCGCCGGCTTCCGCGATCGCGACGGTTTCAACCTGCGCCTCGAGAACCAAGCCGCTCCCGATGCTCCCACCCCAAAACTCGCCCTTGCCTGGAAAGGTGGCTCGCTCCCGCTCAAGTCATCCTTCGCCTTCAACCTCTGGGATGACCTCATCGTCGCCCAAAACTCCACCGACGGAACCCGTGGTGAAGCGGTGCTGATCGCCGAGAAGAAGCCCCGCGCCATGTGGAGCACCTCGCTGAAGTTCCCCTTGGATAACAACGCCTACACCTTCTATCACTACAACCCCATCACCCGCACCATGACCCTTTACCCTTCCTTGGATGCATTGATGGGCAGCGGCTGGAAAGCCACCAACCGTAAACCCGCCCCCAAACCGCCGAAGCGGTAGCCCCGTAGCCGCCGAGATGCGGAGGCGGAACGAGCCAATTCTGTAAGCAATTCCTCTCGATGTTGGATGTTCGGCGTTGGGCGTTCGATGTTTCCCCAATGCCTCCCTACCCCCCCACCCGAAACGAAATCCGCTGCACCATCTCTTTGCCGAAACTGTTCTGCAACCGGTCCAAAATCTCTTTCCGCCGATACCGCACGATCTCATTCAGCCACACATTGCTATCCACCGATACGAACAGCGTTCCCTTGTTCAAGCCCGTCGGTTGCGCATGCTGGGTGACCTGCGGGTCCATGAGATGATTCCACACCTTGCCGATCTCCGCTTCCCCGCGACGCCGGTCCAGCCCGAGGCCGCCCAGCACCTGCCCCGCCAGCGATCCAGCCAAACGGGCATTGTCCGCCAGCAGCTTCTCGCCTGCTGCGACATTATACCCGCGCCACGCATTCAGCACGCGTGCACGATCACCAGATTTGAACGACATGCCGCCACCTTACCGCACCTGCTCGTCCAAGACCAGCACGCCGTGCGCCTCCAGGTCATAGTTGCCGCTCACCCGCTCGCCCGTCAGCAAATTGTGCATCGGCTTCAAGATCTGGATGCGCACATGCGAATGCTGATGGTTCAGCAGGAAGTAGATGCGCATGCCCTCTTTTTGCCGCATGCAGACCTCCACGGAGTCCGGCACCTTGATCAGCGGGAACAGACCGCACATCTGCCGCACCCAATTCACCAGATCGAAGTAAAAATTCTGGTGGCTCACCGTGCCGATGTAGATGGCCTTGCCTGCACCGAACTCGTTCACCGTCATGGCCGGCTTGCCCGTGTAAAAATCCTTCGAGTAATGCGCCATCACCTGGCACCCGGGCAACGGCTCGATGATGTCACACCATAGGCGCGCAGGATGCAGATTGCTGGTGGAGAACCCGGCCTTGAAATGCAGGTGGTTTTCCTCCCCCAAAGGCAACGCATCGAACTCCTGCACCTCTATGCCGAAGAGATCCGTCAATTCATACGGATACCCGCTCATCGGCGTGATGTGATGCTCATCCACCAAGCCCGTGTTGCACGTACCGATCAGCACACCGCCGTTATGCACATAGAGCTTCAACCGGTCCGCCTGCCCGCCGGAAAGCATGTGCAGGGAAGGTGCGATCACCAGTTTGTATTGGGAGAGATCGTCCGTGGGCTTCACGAAGTCCACCAGGATGTTCTTGTCATGCAGCGCACTGTAAAAAAGCTGCACATGCTCCCGTTGATGGAAGTGCTTCGTCGGGCGCAACGGCTGATCCATTGCCCAATTGTTCTCATACGTCATCAGGATGGCTGCGTCCGCCTTCACCTGCGTCCCCTTCAGCGCCCCGCCGATGCTCTTCAGCTCCTTGCCGATCTGGCTGATCTCCGTGAACATCCGGTTCTTGCCCGAGCCATCATGCGTCAACACACCGCCGTAGAATTTCTCCGGCCCGATGCGCGGTTGCCGCCAATAGAAATACAACACCCCGCTCGCGCCGCGCGAAATGAGTTGATACGTGAACAAGCGGACGATGCCCGGACGCACGAGGGAATTCACATCCCCCCAACCGACCGCCCCAGCCTTCTGCTCCATCACCCAGAAGCCCATATCACCATCCGGCGTATGCCCTTCCGGTCCCTTCAAGGACCGCATCAGGTCAATGCTGGCCGCGATATCTGCCGATTTCGCCCGCACGGCCGCATCACTGTCCAGCGAGACGAAGTCCAACTGGTCCGCCACATCGTAATAATCGAACTCGGCAGCGAACGCGCGCAATGGCGTCGTCACCGGCACACCGGGCGAAAGCTCACGCAGCAGGTCTGCCTGCATCCGCACAAAGGCCACCACCGTATCACTGGAGAAGCGCCGCCAGTCTGTGATCAACGCCGGGTTATGCACCGCCGGCGCGCGCATCGGCATCGGCACCTGGCTCCAGTCCGCCACCACTTGCCCCCAAAAACGCAGACCGAGCAGATCATTCAACCGCTCGATCTTCTCATACTTCGCCTTCAACCAGTCCTGCCAGTCCCGCTTTGTTTCCGGGTTGAACGATACTCCGTGTTATGCCGGCCCAAACCGTTATCGATCTGCCAGGCGATGAGGGCCGGATGCTTGCCCAGTTCCCCCGCCATAGCCTTCACGATCTTCTGGCAATAGTCCCAATACACCCCGCTGTTCAGGCAATAGGCCCGCCGTGTCCCTTCATGGCGCACCTGTCCATGCTCATCGATCGGCAAGATTTCAGGGTGCTTCTGCAACAGCCAGATCGGTGGCGCAGCCGTCGGCGTGCCCAAGACGGCTTGAATGCCATTTTTCTGCAACAGATCAAGGAAACGCTTTATCCAGCCGAAGTCATACTTGCCCTCCTCCCGCTCACACAAACCCCAACTGAACTCGCCCACCCGCACGACATTGATGCCGGCGGCGACCATCAACTCTACATCCCGTTCCCAAGCGGATTCAGGGGCGTCTTCCGTGCCATCATAAGGATAAACCCAATGCTCCGGGTAGTAATCTGCTCCGAAGTACATAAGCGGCCTTTCGCTCCGTTGTTAACAGCAAACGTCAGGTACGGCGGGGACACCCGGAGTATGAACCTGCCCCGTGCAAGCGGCAATCTGATTCTATCGGCCCATGCCCATGATGATTACCCAGCCCATACGATAGTATTACCTCTCTTAGACGTATTTCAGACACCTTTCGGTTACCCTCATTTAAAACACCGCCCACCCGCCGAAGATTCGCCTTTAAAACCCTCGTCCGTGGTTACCCTCTTTGCGCTTTCAGTGCCTTTTTGTGGCCATTCCTTTCCCATCTTTCGCAATTTTCCCCTCCCGGAGTAAAACTATCCCTTTCCCGTCTGACCAGATGTGGTATTTATTTTCCACCATTGTGAAGCCGTTAAGTCGTATCCTCGGAGGCAGTCGCGTCGTTTTTACGCGCCTGATCTTGTCATTGGCCCTGCTCGCCCTCGTTTCGGGCGCACAGGCGCAACTGCCGAACAGCATCACCTTCAGCCCCACGGTAGGTGCCCCCGGCACTAGCGTTCATATCACCGGCAACAACTTCTCCACCGCCGTCGCCGTGACGTTCAATACTGTCCCGGCCGTTTTCACCATCGAGAACGCCAACAGCATCTACGCCACCGTCCCGGAAGGTGCCTTCACCGGCCAGATCAGCGTGAACAACCAGACCGGCGGCGGCTCCAGCGTGGCCAACTTCACCGTCAGCCCGCGCCTCACGGAACTCACCCCTGGTCGCGGCCTCACCGGCACCAACGTCGTGGTCAAAGGTGCGAACCTTGTCGGCACCACCGCCGTTTACTTCGGTGATATCCCGGCCGCCTTCCTCGTCACCAGCGACAGCCAGCTCACCGCCCAAGTCCCCACTGGTGCCACAAATGCTCCCGTCAAAATCGTCACTCCGGCCGGCACCGCCAGCACCACGAACACTTTCCTCGTCACCGGTGCACCCTTGGTCACGTCTTTCACCCCCTACGTCGCCTTGCGCGGCCAGACGATCATTGTGGAAGGCGAAAATTTCGGCGCCGTGACCAATGTGCTTTGCAATGGCGTCGCCGTCCAATCCGGCAGTCAGGTAGCCTTTAACCAGATCCAAATCACCATCCCCCCCACGGCCACCACAGGTCCCATCGAAGTGCAATCTACCGGCGGCTCCTTTCTGACCAGCAGCAACCTGATCACCGGGCCCGCCCCCATCGTCACCGGCTTTAGTCCGGCGGGTGCCTCCGCCGGCACTCCAGTCACGATCACCGGTGTCGGCTTTTCTGGCACGAGTGATGTCAAGTTCAACGGAACTTCCGTCACGAGCGGCAACGTCACGGCGGACACCCAGATCCAGACTTCCGTTCCGGCTGGTGCCACCACGGGCCCGATCAAAGTATTCGTCGGCTCCAGTTCCTTCACCACCTCGAGCAATTTCGTGGTCGGTCCGCTGCCCAAGATCACCTCGGTGAATGTGAACAGCGGCAGTGTGGGCAACTCCGTGGCGATCAGCGGTGAGAACCTCTTGCATGCCGGCGGGTCCAGTGAAGTATACATCCGCTTCAACGGCGTCCAGGCCAGCTATACGGTCACCGGCTCCGGAGGTTCCCAGATTTCTGCCACCATCCCCGTCGGCGCGACCAGTGGTTTTATCACCGCTTCCAACTCGCTCGGCATCGCCACGAGTCCGGAAGTTTTCACCGTGACCGGCACCGCTCCCGTCATTCTGGATTTCTTTCCCAAAGGTGGCGCTCCCGGTTCCACCGTCACGCTGTATGGCTTCGGCTTCAGCGGGACGACCGCCGTGAAACTGAACGGCAAAACTGCTGGTTTCTCCATCACTTCCACGAGCGGCACCAACCAGATCTCCGCTACGTTGCCCAGTGATGCCACCACCGGCGCCTTCACCGTCACCACCGCGGGCGGTACAGCCACCAGCAGCACCAATTTCTTCGTCTGGCCCCGTATCACCGGTTTCAGCCCGCCCAAAGCCACTGCTGGCTCCGCCGTCGTCATCAGCGGGGCCAACTTCACCACGGCCAGCGAAGTGCGCCTGATGACACCCCGGGGCTGTTCTCCGTGGACAGCAACAGCCAGATCACCTTCACCGTGCCCGCCCGGGGCAAGACCAAGGCCATCACTATCAAGACTCCGGCTGGCCTGATCACCACACTCAGTAATTTCTCCGTCGCCCCGAAGATCGATGCCCTCCTGCCAGATCGCGGTCGCGCCGGTGATTCCGTGATCATCGATGGCTCCGGATTCTTCAACGTGACCTCCGTAAAATTCAACGGCATCAGTGCCGCTTACACGAACGACTCTGTGAACCGCATCACCGCCACCGCTCCGGGCGGGGTCGATTCCGGCACCATGGAAGTCATCACCAGCGAAGGCACGGCCACCTCACCGAATCCCTTCCTCGTCTTCGCCACCATCACCAGCTTCAGCCCTAAGAGCGGTTCCGCAGGGGATTCGGTCTTGCTCGATGGCCTAAACTTCAGCGGCGTCACCAACGTCCTGTTCTCGGGCGTCACCGCCAGCTTCCAGCACACCTCGGCCACCCGGCTCACCGTCACCATCCCCTCGGCCAACACCGGCGCCTTTGAATTGCAGAACCCCGCTGGCATCACAACCAGCGCCAGCACCTTCGAGATCTTGCCCTACATGCAAATCCTGACCCTCTCCAGCGACAAGGTCATCGTTCAATGGCCCGCCATCAGCGTTGGCTACCAGCTCCAATCACTCAGCCTGCTGGATTCCCCGTTCACCTGGGTGGACGACAACTCCACGCGCGGCACCAACAGCGGCTTCATCCAGGTGACCAACACCCTCAACGGCACCAGCAAGTTCTACCGCCTGAAGAAAGACCTCTAAGCCCCCGCAGCGCGTTCTGAACTAATTCCGAGAGGAATACGAAAGAAGTATGAAATGTAACCTCTCCTCTAACGAGGAGAGGTCGGTTCCGCTACAAGCGGAACCGGGTGAGGAGTGTGACGAAGCACAAGGTGACCGAAATTTAAGATGCTCATTGCCAGATATGGCGGGAGATATTCTTAAAAAATAAGCACCACAACTCGCCTGCTCACGGCAAACCACCTGCCACTGGTTCCCGTTCCTGTTGCTGTGCGTTCCAAATCTTCACCAGATTATCCACTGCCGCTACGCGCATCCGGCCCTCTGGAAAACGATTCACCCACTCCGCCGCCGCGGACGGTGACTCTTGCGCCCACCGCTGTGCCACTGCCACTGCGATGCGTTCCTGCTCGGCCCCTGGCTTGAGCCACGCCACCGTGAGATGCGCCCCTGAATTGCCATCCACATTCGCGATGACCGGGATCAGCGCCGCCTGCATCTGCTGTTGCAACCCCGCATCACTCACCCGCGCCAGCCACCGCATCGCGTTCACCGGCTCCTGGGTCGCCCATTCGCTCAACGCCCGGATCGTCAGTTGATCCCGCTCTGGACTCGGTGCCAGCCGCCCCGCCATATCTAGCGCCTGCACCGGCTGCGTCCGCACCGTTTCTTCCGCGAGCGCCAGCAATACCGTCTGCCGCATCTCTGCATCGCTCAAACCGCTCACCCAAACATTCGCCGCCGCCAAATCCTGCTCCGCCCACAGCGTGGCCGCCTGTTGCAATAACGTGTTGCGTTCATCACCCACCGGCAAATTCAGCGCCCAAGTCGCTGCGGCCCTCGGGTCCGCCTCCGCCCAACGCCGCAACAGCAACACGCCGAACTCCGACCGCCTTAGCCCTTCATCCAATCGCGCCAAGATCAAGGGCACATCCTCATCTACCAGCGATTCCACCTCTTGGGTGAAATACGCACTCCGCTGCAACAAATCTTTCTGCGGCAGATTCGCCACGACATTCTCAATCATCCGCCGGATGCGTTTCTCCTTCTGCTCCGCATAGAAGTTTCCCACCGGTTTGCGCACGCGGCCCGTGACGCGTGTCACCTCATCCGATGCCGGTTTCACAATCGGAGTGAAATCAGCTGCATCCGAACTCGCAGGCTTCGAGCGGTTCAGACAGGCGAGACAAACCACGGCGGCCGCCGTGCTGAGACCCAGCACCGCGAGCCACCGTGATTTGTTATGCGCTTCCAATTTCATTGGCCCTTCGTTTAAGGCACTGCCGTGACGTTATCCAATGTCGCCGTGCTCAACGCCCCGTCCACCTGGCTGCTTCCCGCCAAGCCGATATACACATTCGCGCCCATCGTGATGTTCGCGGTGCCGATCGTGGTCCACGTTACCCCATCGCTGGAGGCCGATGCCGTGAACTTGTTCCCCACCCGTTGCACCCGCACCCAACTCGGCGCAGTCAATGACGATGCATTCGTCGCCGCCGTGGTTCCGCCTGTGCTGGTGCGCCGTTCAAACGTCGCGCCTTGACCGCTCGTCAACAGCATCGCCGCGTGCTTGGAACCCGTGTTTAACGTCTCACGGATCATCACGCCTGCTCTTGCCAGAGCATCGCCCGTGACACCCGTCACCCGTGCCCGCACATCGCAATCGCCCGAAGCCGTCTGATATATGTAACGGAACTCATCGCTCGTGCTCCAGATGCCCGCGCCGGAACCATTCACGGTGTAAGCACTGCCATCGTAACTCTCGCTACCGGCAGCACCGACCGCACCGATGTCTTGCGCCACCCACGGAGCAGGTATGGCCCCACCCGTCGCGCCTGATCCATCAGCCGAATCTGTGCCCGCTGGAGCAGAGAGGCTCATGGACATCATACTGTCCCCACCGCCGCCGCCCGCCATCAGGTTGAGGAACTGCGAGGAATCGCCGCTCATCAACACGGACATCTCGTTCGTCGTCAGGCTGCGGTTGAAGATCGCCACTTCGTCCAGCATCCCCTTCAAGCGATTGCCCCCCGCATTGCCCATCTGGCCGATGAACACCGCGTTGGTGATATTGAAGTTCGTCGTGATGCTGCTATCGACCGTGTAATTCGTGCCGTTCACATAGACCGCCGCCGTGCCGGCCGTGCGATTCGCCGTGACCGCCACGAAGTTCCACGTGCCGGGAACGACCTTGGCCGTCGAGGATTTGGAGCCATTCCCCGTCGTGCCATCACCGGTCTCAAAGTTCACCGCGCCATCGCTCGTGTTCCAGGTGTTCACGAACAGGCGGAAACCATCAGTGCTCGAGCCACCACCCGAGTTCGCCATGATGGTCTGGATATTCGTCGCCGTCGGGTCGATATACACCCACGCTGCGATGGTGAAGTTGCTGCCAAAGTTCAGGCCGCCCACACCCACAAAGTTCGTGCCGCTAAGTCCAGCCGCTTGCCCAACCTGCCCGGTCACATAACTCACGATGTTGTTCGTGCCGTTGTTCGCTCCGATGACATCGTTCACATTGTTCTCGAACGGCCACAGATGCGTCATGCCGCCAACTTCCAGGTCATCGATCTGTTGCAGATAAGCCACCAGTTGATTCTTCTGCGTCGTCGTCAACCCGCTTGTGACGCCGTGTTGATTGCTTGGATTGGAGGTCGTGATGACCGCCAGCAGATTTGTCGCGGAGCCGTCATGGAGATACGGCGCGGTGTTCCAGATCCCCTTCAGCGTCGGCGTGTCAAAGCCCGTCAATGTCGCACCCAATCGTTGACCGGACCACGACTTGATCGTGCCCACATCGTGCAACACATTGCTCGCGCTGTCCGTGAAGTCCGCGCCGGAATGGCAGCTCGCACAGTTCAATTGCGCGAAGATCGCGCGGCCCGCCACACCATCGGAAGTCAGCGTGCCATCCGCATTGCGATACGGGCTGCGGTTGAACCGCTGGAGCGACGCCACATACGCCGCCAACGCATCCAACTCCGTGCTACGGCCCGCATTCGCGGCCCCGAGCGAGCTGTTCGGCACGCCATTGGTGATGAACCCGCTGCCGTTGAAACGATTCCGGATATCCAGCTCGAAGTCCTGGATCTCATCGAAGTTGCCCGTCCAATGCACCCGGCCCTGGCCCATGCCGCGACGGCCCTCCAATGTGATCGTCTTGCGAAAGCCTTCGCCGCGATCCGTGAAATCCCACACGCGACCGTCACTGCCGCCATCCAGATGGCAGGAGGCGCAACTGATGTAGCCCTCGGCCGACATCCGTTCATCCGCCGCGTTGTAGAAGATCTGTTTCCCGAGCAGCACCTGCGGGGAAAGCTTCTCCGTCGTGACGACATTCGTCACTCCGACCAATCCGGCAGAAGACGTGGTACCGTTCACGATGCCTGCAACATCATAGGCCGAAACGCTGCGCGACATGAAGTTCATGACGAACAGCCGCGAACCGTCTGGCTTCAGCACCAGGTCTTGCGGCGAGAGCTGTCCGTTCAGGCTGAAACCCGTCACCGTAGTGCCGTTGTAGGCGTTGAAGATCAGCACCTCGTTGTTGCCCTGCATCGCCACGAAGGCCAGATCGCCCACTGGTGAGAACGTGACACCATGTGAAAGCGAACGGTTGTCGATGTCCGTGCGCTCGCCCAATGCCTCGTTGTTGTTCACGAGATCGAGCTTGGAGATGATGGAGCGCACCGTGCGATCATGCGGCAGCGAGTTCGTATCCCGGAACATGCCACGGTCCACGTTGTCTTTCTTGGACGGCACGAAGAGCCGCCGGCCATCCGGCGTGATGCTCATCTGCACGAGATAGTTCGGGGTGCCCCGGCTGGAACTCTCCGTATCGAGCGACGTATCATGCGCCAGCGTCAAGGTGCGCGTGACCGTGAATGCCGCCGCACTCACCTCACGTACTTCGCCCACTTCCGCCACGACATTCGAGACATTTACCGGCGAAACGAACCGGCCTACAAAGATGCGGCTGGAATCGCCCGAAATGGTCAGCGCCCGCGGGTTCGGTCCCACGGGCAATGTGCCCGTGAGGGCTTTCGTGCCCGGATTCCATTTCGCCAGCAAACCGCTGTTCATATACGTCACGTATGCGGCGCTGCCATTCGGCGGGAACGCCACGTTCATCGGCCGCGAACCACGTGGCGCGGTGAGGGTCTGCAGCACCACGCCATTCGTCGCACTCAGGACGTAGATCTCATCAGAGGTTTCGCACGTCACCCAGATTTCCGCATTGCCCGGTCGCAAGGCCACCGAGCGTGGCTTCGTGCCCACAGCGATCTCGAAATCCTTCGCCAGACTGTTGCCGTCGATCCGCGTCACCGTGTCCGAGTCCGGGTTCACATTCCACACCTTGTTCCGCGAGGCATCATAGATGATCTGGCTGGAAGCCACGGCGTTCGTGCCCGTCAGCGGATAATATGCTACCTGCACCATGCTCGTCGTCACCGTGCCGCCCGCATCTTTCACCCGGCCAAAAACGGTATAGCGGCCGGCATTCGTGTAGGTGAAGCTCGCCGTCTTGTTCAGCGTGAAAGCCCCCTGCCCGCCACCCGCACCGAAATCGAACGAGTAACTCAAGTTGTCATTGTTCGCATCCGTCGCATTGAGGGTGAACGTGACGCTCGAGTTAATCAGCGACTTGCTGGCCGAGGAGGTCAATGAGGTAATGACCGGCGGTGCATTGCCGGCCGCGCCCACGAGCGTGGTAATCTCACCCGCCGAAAGCACCTTGTTGAATATCTTCACATCATCCAGCCGCCCGCGTAACCGGAAATTGCCCCCGCCCATCTGCCCCAAGTAGAGGTTCGATGTGTTGGTGAAGTTGTTAAGGATGCCGCTGTCCGTCGTCACATTCACGCCGTTGACATAGATGGTCGCCGTACCGGCGGTGCGGTTGACCGTCAACGCCACGTGCGTCCAGCCGTTCGTGCCGACCACACCCGCACTGGTGCGCGCAGGGTTATTGCTCGTCCCATTGCCCACTTCCAGGATCACGGCCCCATCACTCGTGTTGAATGAATTCACATAGAGCCGGAAACCATCTGTGCTCGCACCACCGGCGGAATTGGCCACGATGGACTGGATGTTCGTCGCCGCAGGATCGATCCACACCCAGCTCGCGATGGAGAAATTATTCCCCAGATTGATCGCCCCCACATCCACGGAATCCGATCCTTCAAACACGCCGGAAAAAGCGCCTACCCGCGCCACATTGGTGAAGGTGGTGCCCGTGTTCACCCCGTTGTTCGCCCCGACGTAATCCACGAAATCCCCATCCAACGGCCAGTGATGCGTGACCATGTTCAGGTTCACGATCTCCGCCGCCGTCAGTTTCCGGTTATACGTCCGCACTTCGTCCAGCCGGCCATTAAGCCGGAAACTGGAGTTCGTGAACTGGCCCAGATGCGTCGTGGCATTGACCGCGAAATTGGTGAAGACCGTGCCATCACTGGTCATGTTCGTGCCGTTGACATATAGCGCGACCGAGCCCGCCAAACGGTCCACGACCGCTGCTACATGGTTCCACGCCCCAAACGTGAGTGCGCCGGTGGTCGAGCTGGCGGCGTTGTTGGCCGTACCATTGGCCGTCTCGAAGACCAGTGCCCGGTTGGTCGTGGCATAGGTGTTCACAAACAGGCGGAAACCATTGCTCGTCCCGCCGGAGCTGTTCGCGATGATTGTCTGGATGTTCGTCGCGTTGGTATTCACCCACACCCAGGCCGAGATGCTGAAGTTGTTGCTGAAATCGATGCTGCCCACGTTCGCATAGCTGGCTCCGTTGAAGACACCGGCTTGCCCTGCTTGACCATTGGTGAACGTCACTCCGTTGTTCGCACCGCTGTTGATGCCCACCACATCGACCAGGCGACCATCCATCGGCCAGCGGTGATTCAAGCCATCGCTCGTCAGGGTCGGCTGTACCGTCGTGAACGTGCTGCGGAACTGCGCCGCGATGCCATTGCCCACCACGTCTTTCACGCCGCCCGCCGGCAAGATCACTTCATACGTTACCCCGCCCACCAGTGGCAGAGCCGGTGTGAAATTGATCAAGCCCATCATCGTGGAATAGGTGCCCGCGAGCGGAGTCGTGGTACCGACCGGCCGCACGATGAAATTATTCGTCGTGAGGGAGTTCACGTCGATCTGGTCGCTCATCGAGAAACCGATGCGCGATTTCAACCCGATGTTCACCGCGTTGTTCGTCGGCAAACCATAGACCACTGCGGGCCCGGTGGTATCCGGTGCCTGCTGCAGGGCCATGAAACGCGCCCCATTGGTGGCGGTGCCGCTGCCGCCGCCCGCCACGAGCAACATATTTCCCAAAGGATAAACGAAATCCATGACCTGGCCGTCCGGAATGATCGTCTGCGTGATGGCGAGGGTGTTGGCATCAAACACCTTGATCGTGTTATTGCCCGGTGCGCAGTAGCCCTTGCCGTCCTTGAACACCAGATACCGCGGCTGACCGCCCGTGAGCACACTGCCCACGAGCTGGATGTTGTTCGGGTTGCTGAAATCGTATACCCGGATGCCCGCGCGTTCGCAGTTATAGACGCGGCTGCCGTAAATGAGCGCGGTGTAATTCAAGTTGGTGCCGTCCACCCGGCTGTCCAGCAGCAGCGGCGCTGCCGGATCGCTGATATCATAGACCGCGATGCCCGGCGCTTCCGTGCCCGAACCGGTGAGGATGTTGCCCAAGGCATTCACCGCCCCGATCTGGAAACCCGGCGTCGTGCCAGTGTCCACCGCACCCAGGCTGGAGATGCTGGCGGGGTTGCTGACATCCCAAACTTCGATCTTCGAGCCCGTCGTATAACCATGCGAACCCGTGAAAGCGTAAGGGGCCTGCACGAAATCCCACAGGCTGTTCACCGTGCCGTTCCGCGTGCCGACCTCCGAGCGGGTCGTGTAGTCCCAGATGCGCAGCGTCGTGCCATTGTTCGCCTCAGTGAAAAAGGTTTTCCAGAAGCTGATGTTGTGCGGCTTGTCATGGTTGCCGACGATTGACTGGACCAGCACGGGACTGAGCGGATTGCTGACGTTCCACCAACTGTCACGCACGTTGGTGCCAGCCGAACCGCTCGCCATGTAAAGCTGGCCATGCTGGTAATCGGCGATGGTCACCCGGTCACCACTGTTGGTCTGGTTGAAGGTGGTGACGATGGTGTTCACCTGCCCGGCGGTAAATGTCGGCTGAGTGATCTGTGCCTGCGTGGCGGCAGGCCACAACACGCTGACTGCCGCTACGGCGGCACAACCGCGGACCAGCCGCGCGAAGGTACGCCAAGGTGAACCGATAGACGGATGAGGGGACGCAAACAGGTTGGTATTCATGGCTGGTGACAATCTTTTACGCCGAATCTTGACCGGCTGGCGGCAGAGAGACTCCGTGCGCAGGAATCTTGGGTAACCGCCAGACGGTCAGATTGGGATTGGCCGAGAAGTTAAGAGAGGAACCGTTCGGGTCTTGGATTATTTGTCCGATTCTTTGCAAAAAACGGCCGCACAAAATATCCCCAACCGGGACATGTCCCAAATCCATGCAGACAAACCGCCTCACGCCGCTTGTAATTGGCGCTGATGGCGGCTGCGATATTCCTTGGGACTTACTTCGAAACTGTCTTTGAACCGGTTGTCGAAATGGCTTTGATCGCAGAAGCCCGTCTGGTGGGCGATCTCGGCCATGGAAAGCTCGGTGTCCCGCAAGAGCTGTGTCGCCCGGGCAAGTCGCAATTGGATAACGTACTGGGCAAACGTGGAACCCGTGGCGCGCTTGAAGAACTCTTTGAACCGCGTCTCGCTCATGCCGACCATCGTCGCCGCCTCGGACACCTTCAGTTTTTGCGCGTAATGCTGGTTGAGGAAATCGAACAGCCGCTTCAACCGCTGCACGCGTTGCCGTTGCTGGGCGTAATCGGGACTGACGGTACCCTGCAGTTGGAAATGCTTCCGCAAACCGTGCAGGATCTGCAAAAGATGCAGTTTGCACGCCGCCTGTTTGTCCTGCGCCGTATCGATGCTGTTATAGGTCTTCACCAGTTCACCAATGGAGGCGTGGATGCCCGCAGCGAGCGGGTCGTTCGCCCGCAAGATGGGCAACGCCGAATCCGCGCGCTCATAGAAGGCCGAAAGAAACGCGGCGTCACACTGACAGGAACCGACCCCGTAGATGAGTTCCGGCATGAAGAAGATCACGAGCGATTTATGATCGCCGCTCAGATCCATCATCCCGTGCATCTTTTGATTGTCCACCAGCAGCAGATCGCCGGGGGTGAACTCCATGATCTGATCGCCGAGCTGGAATCGGCCGGAACCGGTGACCGGCAGGATCATCTCCAGATGCTCGTGCCAGTTCAGCCAGTTGGCCCCGAGCATCTCGCGATACGCCGGAAACGAGTAGCACCGCACGATCAGGGGAAAGCTGGGATCAAAGTCACGGACCAGCCGCCGCTTCGAGTCCACGACGCGCGGAATGGTCAATGGCTCAAAACTCAAAGCGCGAAGATACGCCAACAACTGTTGGGCGAATTCATGGCTGGCAGGACGCTAGCAAAAGACAGCAGCGGTGCAAACAAGGAACGCATACGGACAAAACCAAGAGTTTGCTTATCCGAATGGAAACCTTTACTCCTTGGCCACCGTCATTACCCCTTATGAAACGCCTGCTCCTGTTTAGCTGCCTGCTCGCCTTGCTCGTCTTCGGCCAAACGCAGTCCCATGCGGCTGATAAGCCCAATGTCCTCTTCATCGCCATTGATGACTTGAACGACTGGATCGGCGCGCTCGGCAAACGGACGGACGTGAAAACACCGAACTTGGACAAGCTCGCCGCGCGCGGGGTGCTTTTCACTCGTGCTTACTGCGCGGCTCCGGCGTGCAATCCTTCCCGCGCCGCACTTATGACCGGCAAGCGTCCCGCCACCAGTGGCGTCTATCACAACGACCAACCTTGGCGTCCGGTGATGAAGGATAACGTCACGCTCGCGCAGCATTTCATGCAGAACGGCTATCGCGTGGAAGGTGGTGGCAAGATTTTCCATAACTCTTACAACGACCTCGCTTCCTGGCAAAAGTGGTTCAAAAACCCCGGCTTTCCCGAACCGAAAAAGCGTTCACTGGAAGGCACCGGCCATTTCGATTGGGGCATGGTCGATGCCACGGATGAGGAGATGGGGGACACGAAGGTGGTCGATTGGGGCATCAGCTTTCTAAAGGAAAAGCAGGACAAACCGTTCTTCCTCGCCGTGGGCATGATCAAGCCGCACCTGCCCTTCTACGCGCCGAAAAAGTACTTCGATCTGTATCCGCTGGATCAGGTGAAGGTGCCCAAGACCTTGGCCACAGACCTGGATGACATCCCTGCGGTCGGGGTGAAGATCGCCAAACCGAACGGTGATCATAAGAAAGTGGTGGAAGCCAAGGAATGGGAACACGCGGTGCAATCCTACCTCGCGTGCATCAGCTATGTGGATGGCCAGGTCGGACGCATCGTGGATGCCCTCGATAACAGTCCTTACGCCAAAAACACCATCATCGTGCTCTGGAGCGATCACGGCTGGCATCTCGGTGAGAAACAGCACTGGCGCAAGTTCGCGCTGTGGGAAGAAGCCACCCGCGTGACGTTCATGGTCGTGGCCCCCGGCATCACCAAGCCGAACCAGCGTTGCGAGCGCACGGTGAATTTGATGGACATCTACCCCACCATGATCGACCTCTGCGGTCTACCCAAGCGCGATGGCTTGGAAGCCGTCAGCATCCTGCCCTTGCTGAAAGACCCGCAAACGAAATGGGATCACCCCTCCGTCACCACGCATGGTCGGAACAGTCATTCCGTCCGCTCCGAACGCTGGCGCTACATACGCTACGAGGATGGCAGCGAAGAGCTTTATGACCATGACAACGACCCCTTGGAATGGAAGAACCTCGCCAAGGATGCCAAGTTTGCCCCCGTGAAGGAAGACCTCGCCAAATGGCTCCCCAAGGTCAACGCCCCGGATGCGCCCAAAGAAAAGGCCGCGGCGGACGACGAGGACGACCGTCCCAAGAAAAAGGGCAAAAAGAAGGACGCCTGAGCCGGAGCGCCGATTCCTAAATCGGCTTTCCTTCGTAAACTGCGAGCCGCCATGCCTTTTCGACAGGCCTGGCCATAATTTGCAATTTACTCGCGCCCAGCGTTTTCCATTTAACTCCGCCCGCATCTGGCTTATCCTTTAGGGACATGCGAATTCAGAATCTGAATCCAGACCACAAAATCGGGGCTACTTCCTGGTTTGTGGAGTTTGAGAACCACAACATCCTTCTGGATGCGGGGACTCATCCCAAGCTGGAAGGCCGCGCCTCCTTGCCCCTTTATAATCTGATCAAGGACAAGGAGTTGGACGCGATTGCGCTGACCCATTGCCACCATGATCACGTCGGTTCGTTGCCAGTGGCGTTGCAGTATTTCCCGAACGCTCACGTCTTGATGAGTGAGCTGAGCTATTTCCTCGTGGAACGCGTTCTGCACAACTCCGTGAACGTGATGATGCGCCAGCGGGAAGAGCTCGGCATCAGCGAATACCCCCTCTTCACGCATGATTACGTGGATGAGATCGCCTCGCTTTTCCAAGGCTTCAAATATAACCGCGAAGTGGCTTGGGCGGCCTTCCAGAAAACCCGCGCGGGCTTCAGCTCGCCGACGCTGGAATTCTATGATGCCGGTCACACGCTTGGCTCGGCTGGTGTCATGTTGCGTGGCGCGAAGGAAACGCTGTTCTTCACCGGGGACGTTTGCTTCCAAGACCAAACCATCCTGAAAGGTGCCCGCTTCGAGGACATCAAGGCGGACGTCCTCATCATGGAGACGACCCGTGGTGCGCGTGGTGTGCCCGCCGGTCAGACGCGTGAAACCGAACTCGAACGCCTCGCCCAATCCATCGAACGCGTCCTCGAACGCAAAGGTTCCGTGTTGCTCCCGACGTTTGCCTTGGGCCGCACGCAAGAGATCCTCGCCTTCCTCGCCTTGATGATGAAGAAGGGCCGCATCAAGCATCAACCCATTTACATCGGTGGGTTGGGTCGCGTGTTCACGGAGATCTACGATCTGGAAGCGCACCGCACGCATCGCAGCCACAGCAACCTGCAACTGCGCGAATCCCTGAACCTCTCCGTGCTGGACCGCAAACAGATCGACAAGATGAAGACCGGCACCAGCCGCATCTTCGTCGTCACCGCCGGCATGATGAGCGAGAACACGGCCGCGCACGATCTCGCCATGCGGATGGCCGGGGATGAAAATCAGGCGATATTCTTTGTTGGCTACACGGACCCCGATACCCCGGGCGGCAAGATGCGCGCGGCCAAAAAGGGCGAGACCTTTGTGTTCAGCCCTAGCGGCGGCGAACTGACGCTGAACTGCGAAGTGGATCACTTCGACCTCACCGCGCACGCGAATCGGGATGAATTGCTGGACTTCGTCGGCCAAGTGGAGCCGCGCACGCTCATCCTCGGCCACGGCGATGACGATGCCCGCGCCTGGTTTGCCCAAGAGGTTGCTGCCCGCCACCCGAAGATCAAGGTGCTGCAGCCCGGACCGGGCGAAGCGGTGGAAGTTTAAGCCTCCCTCTCCTTTCTTTAGCCTCCGGTCAAGAGATTGACCGGAGGCTTTTTTCTTTTCAGCGGACGCAAGCCGCTGAATTCACACATAATTTCGCGGTTCGACACGGGAACGTCACACGTTGGCTTCAGGATGGGTGCTGGCTAATCAGCATCACGAAGCAAACGCATGAAACTAAAAACGCGCTTAAGCAGCCTGGCCGCCATGGCGGCGGTCACGGCTGCATCTCTCATCACTTCCCAAGCTCATCTTGTGCATCTGGGCAGTTTTACCACGCAAACCGGCGGGGGCGAAATCCAGGCCTACGATGCCTTTAACAAAATCCTCGTCGGCACCAAGGATGGCGGCGTGGAGTTTTACAATTTCGCCAATCCCGCCGCACCGGTTCTGCTGGGCACGAACGATGTCCGTTCTGTCTTCGGCACCGTGAGCACGCTCGGCTCGATCAGCAGCGTGGCGACGGATCCGCTCGGGCGCAATTTCGGCGTGGCCACGGCGATCCCCACCACGAACGACATCGCACCCGGCAAAGTCATCTTCTACAACCTGACCAACCGCACCGTGCTCGCCACGGTCAACGTCGGTTACCACCCGGACATGGTCACCTTCACGCCCGATGGTTCCAAGATCCTCGTGGCCAATGAAGGTGAATTGATCCCCAACGGGGGCGATGGCGGTTTCGTGCAGAGCACCATTGATCGCCCCGGCTCCATCAGCGTCATCGATGTGAGCAACATCGGCACGTTGTTCACGCCGGCGCCCGTGCTGCGCATCACCGAAGCGATGTCCAGCTCTGGCAACACGGCGGATTGGTTTGAATTGTCGAACTTGGGCACCACTCCCGTTGACCTCGCCGGTTACAAGGTGGATGACAGCTCGGACAGTTTCGCCACTTCAGCCGCCTTGGTTTTCGGCGGCTTTGGCGGCACCACCATTCTGCAACCCGGTGAATCCGCCATCTTCATCGAGGGCGTGGACACGGAAGTGTTCCGGAGCAGCCTGGGGCTGCCCGCCGGGTTGAAGTTGGGTTCCTATAATGGTTCCGGCCTCGGCTTGAGCTCCGGTGGGGATGGGCTCACGGTGTTCAATGGCGCGGGCACTTCCATGAGCAAGGTCGCCTTCGGCACTGCCACTTCAGGCAGCAGCTTCTACTGGCTCTACGACAGCACCGGAGCCATCAAGGCCGGGGCGGATGGCGTGGTCAGCGCGGTTGCTGATGCTTCAGGAGCCACGACGGCCGCGAACGGCAACATCACTTCCGCCGGCAGCCATAAATCCGCGACGGTCTATGCGAACTACGCAGGCACAGTCACCACGCGCGATTTCTCCGGGGTGGACCTGAGCGCGGCGCGTATCGACCCCATCAACGCGGCCACGCCGTATCTGGACATCGAGCCGGAATACATCAGCGTCACGGGCAACAAGGCTTACGTCACGTTGCAGGAGAACAATGCCGTGGGCATCTTCAATCTGGACACGCTCCAGTGGGAAGCCATCCGCCCGCTCGGCCTGATCTATCAACGTGTCGATGCCTCCGATAAGGACGGCATCTTGATCGATGACGTCATCGCCGGTTATCCGCTGCCGGACGAGATCACTTCCTTCACCATCGGTGGCATCACTTACTTTGCTACCGCGAACGAAGGGGATACGCGCGGAGCGAATTCCAGCACCGGCCGCCTCGCCGATGAAGTGACGGGCACGGGCGCACTGACTTTGGAACCTGTGTACAAAGCTCAGCTTGATGCCTTCTATCAAGGGCTCAGCCTGACAGGTGTGAATGATGCCAAAGCGCTCGGCCGCCTGCGCATCCCGCGTTACGGCAATACGAATGCCTTGGGCCAGGTCACAAACGTCACCATGTTCGGCACCCGTAGTGTCACCATCTTCGCGGCGGACGGCACCCGGGTATTCGATTCCGGCTCTGACTTTGAAACCATCTCCGCCGCCCGCATCCCCACGTTGTTCAACTCCGAAGAGAACAACGCCGGCACCAAGGACGGTCGTTCCGACAACAAAGGCCCGGAACCGGAAGGTGTGGCCTACGGCGTCGTGAATGGCCGCAATTATGTGTTTGTGGGCATGGAACGTTCGGGTGGCGTCTTCCAATATGACGTTACCAATCCCACGAACGCTTACTTCGTTGATTTCATCCACACCGGAACTTCCGGTGACAAAGCGCCGGAAGGTATCGTGTTCGTGGATGCCGCGCAAAGTCCGACCGGCAAGGCCTTGTTGTTGGTAGGTCATGAAGTCTCCGGTTCTGTCGCCGTCTTTGAAGTGACGACGACTCCGCCGACCATCGTCTCCCAACCGCAAGCGCGCACCGTGGGTGCCGGCACCACCTTGAGCTTTGATGTTACTGCTTCTGGTAACGGCCCCTTCACATATCAATGGTACTCCAACAACGTCGCACTGGTTTACGGCACGAATGCCACACTCGTGGTCACGAACGCACAAGCCGCCGCGACCTACAAAGTGACGGTCACCACCCCGCACGATGGCGCAGTGACGAGCAGCGCCGCCGCCGTGGCGTTGAATCCTTCCGTGGTGCCGGTGACAAGCCAGTTCAACGGCTTTCAATTCCACGGCCTGGTGGGCGTTGGCCGCTTGAACGCGAACCTGATGGATACCATTCAAGGTGCCGCCCAACGCGATACCTTGGGCGGTTTGTTCTCCTCCATGTATTTTGATCTGCGGACCTATAAGAAAACGGGCTCCGCCGGAAACTGGACTTACAGCGGGGTGCTCTATGGGTTGCCGGATCGGGGATTCGGTGACGGAGCGAATCCTTACCGCGATCGCGTGCAGGAACTCTATATCAGCATCACCCCGGCTTTCGGTGCCGGTTTGAATCTGCCACAAGACCAGATCAAGATCACCCACCAGAGCGGCTTGCTTTTGCAGTATGATGACAACGGCACGTTGAAGTATTTCCTCGGCTCGGATGCCGATGACACGACGGTGACGGATCATCCGGCGACGACCTTTGGCGGCGGCCACCGCTCGCTTGATCCGGAAGGTCTTGTAGTCACCACGAATGGCACCTTCTACATCTCCGATGAATACGGACCGTTCGTTTACAAGTTCAACGCCAGCGGCCTGTACCAGACGACGTTGAAACCCACAGCGGCCTTGCTGCCGCGAACGGTGCTCGGTTCGAACTTCGATTCCGTCACCACCAAATCAACCGGTCGCAGCAACAATCGCGGCATGGAAGGCCTGACCATCACGCCGGACAGCAAGCGGCTGATCGGCATGATGCAATCCCCCACCGTGCAGGATGGCGGCAACAACGCCCGGCACGTGCGGCTCTTCGTGTTCGACATCGAAGCGGGTTCTCCGACGGAGAACCAAGTCATCGGCGAATACATCTACACACGCCCGAACGGCATGGCATCGGCCGCCACGGCGACGGCGGTCAGCGAGATCATCGCGGTGAACGATCACCAATTCATCGTGCTGGATCGCGATGGTCGCGGCCTCGGCGAAGCTTCCACCACGGCGCCGTTCTACAAATCGCTCAACCTCATCGACATCAACGGCGCAACCAATGTGAAGGGCATGAACATCGACAAAGCCGTGGGCGATGCCGGCCAGCAAAACCTGCCGGCCAATACCGACCTCACTGCACTCGGCATCACCTCGGTCGCCGTCCGTGAGCTGGTGGACATGCTGCGGCAGGAAGACCTCGACAAGTTCGGCCTGAACAAATACGCCGGGCAATCCCCGCTCGCCACGACGAACACCATCTCCGAGAAATGGGAAGGTTTCGCGCTCATCCCGCTGGACCAGACGGATCATCCGGATGGCTACCTCTTGCTGGTGGGGAATGACAACGACTTGCGCGCCGCGCAGGTGTATCACAACGGCTTGCTCCTGGCGGAGAACACCGGCCTGCGAAATGACAACACATTGCTGGCCTATCACGTGACCTTGCCCGGTTATCAACCGGTCATCGCCACGCCGCCCAGCCCGTTGCCGGTGCTGGTACAAGTGCCTGCGCTCATCAAGAACGAGGTGAAGGCAAGCAACCTGGAAATCTCCTGGCCCGCCACGGCCGGCGGCTACGTGCTGCAAAGCGCGGATGAAGCCAGCGGGCCTTGGCAGGATGTGGCCACTGGCATCGTAGAAGCCGATGGCCGGAAAGCCCTGCAACTCATCCCGAACGGCAGCCAGAAGTTCTATCGTCTGATCAAGGCTCCGTAAGCGACTGAGCCAGCTAAAAGCAAGACGGCTGTTTCCGAAGGGAAACAGCCGTTTTTCTTGCCCTCCAAGCTTGGCGTCCTAAAAAATCACCGGGCGGGATTGGCCGGTTTCTGCTCACCCTCACGTCGCAACCCGGTCGTCACTCTGGTCCCTTCCATCGGCAATTTGCTCGCCCGGATGTCCGTGAGCGGCCCGAGTTCATACACATTGGTGTAGCCGTAACTGTAAAGCGTGTTGAAAGTGTAGATGTTCAACGAAGCACCCGCTGACTTGGAGGCAAAGGCCCGTGGCTCGTTCAGAAAATTGTTGTTACAATAGATAAGAATGCGCGTGCGCTGGCTGGGAAACACCTTGGCCAGTTCTTCCGCGGTCACATCCGTCAGCGCCAGGTGCCGGGCTCCCTTGACATGGAGCATTTCAAATTTGTCTTTGGTCCGGGCATCATAAATGACCGTGCCCGGTTCCGCAGCCAGCTGCAGGAACTGCTCTTCCGTCACCCGGCGTTGCGCCCGCAACTCACCCACCTTTTGGGCATCTTTCTCGAATTTCTGGTAATCAATCAATCGGTTGGGGATTTCAGCGGCAGGCGCCAAGGCGGCAAAGCCCAGCGCAAAAAAGAGTGTCAGGTTGAAGGAAGTTGTCATGCACCCAGCTTGGACTTCCGGCGGCTGAAGTTGTCAGACCATTAGCAGGAATTTGTAAAATTATCGTGAGATCCGTTGGCCTCGATTCACAACGGCGAGGGCTGGAAGATTTGCTCGTCCCGCCGTGGCCGGTTTGCTAGCGTATTCCTTATTCCCGAAACATCATGAACCGCCGCGAATTCATCACCACACTGGAAGGCTCTGCGCTCGCCTTGGCTGCCGCTTCACTGTTCCCGTCTGACGCTTTGGCCCAGAGCAAGCCCAAGCTCAGGGTTGGCCAGATCGGTACCGGCCATGCCCACGCTTCCGGCAAGATGGGCGCGATGCGGAAACTGTCAGACCATTTTGAAGTCGTCGGCATCGTAGAACCCGACGCAAAGAAACGCGAAGCGGCACAGAAGAACAGCGCTTATGAAGGCCTCACCTGGCTGACCACGGAACAATTGCTCGGCACTAAAGGATTGCAAGCTGTGGCGGTGGAAACCGAAGTGAAAGACCTGCTCAGCACAGCCGAGAAATGCATCGCGGCGGGCAAGCATATCCATCTGGACAAACCGGCGGGCGAGAACCTCGCGCATTTCCGACGCATCGTCGAATCAGCGCGCCAGCAGAAGCTCACTATCCAGATGGGCTACATGCTACGCTATAATCCGGCCATCCAGCTCTGCTATCGTGCCGCGAAAGAAGGCTGGCTGGGCCGGGTCTTCTCCATCGAAGCGGCGATGAGCAAGGCCTTGGACCAAAACGGACGGGCACAGCTTAAGGCTTATCGCGGTGGCGCGATGTTTGAGCTGGGCTGCCACGTGCTCGATTCCGCCATGAACATTCTCGGCCAACCGCAGAAGGTGAATGCGTTCAACCGCAGTTCCTCCAGCTTGAACGATGGCTTTGCGGACAATCAGTACGCGGTGCTGGAGTATCCACACGCCACAGCGGTCATCCACAGTGCGATCGTCGAGCCCGGCGGTGAAGCGCGGCGGCAGTTCACCGTGTGCGGCGAGCAAGGGACCATCGAAGTGCGACCACTGGAACCCGCCAAGGTACGGCTGTATCTGGACCGCCCGCAAGGCGAGTTCAAGAAAGGCTGGCAGGAGGTGGAACTGGCAAAAACTACCGGCCGATATGATGCCGAGTTCCTCGATCTGGCCGCCGCGATCCGGGGCGAGAAACCTTTCGGCTGGTCGTATGATCATGACCTCGCCGTGCAGGAAACCTTGCTGCGGGCGAGCGGGATGAAAGTGGAGTAAGGCCTGACAGTAATCTGTAGGGAATTACTGCGATCGCCGACCGGCGGCACGTTACTCGCTGAGATGGATTTTCACGGTCGTCCCGGCGGCAAGAGTCGTTTCGGGCGGGACATCCAGCAACGCATTCGAAGCCGCGAGCGAATGCAATTGATGCGATGCTTGTGTGCCAGCAAGCCGCACCTGCCCAGTTGCATCCAGATGCACGCGCATAAAATGACGGCGATCACCACGATTCGTGATAGGCTCGGCCAACTGCCCCAACACCGTCGGCAACGCCAGCTCCGCGCAACTTTGCAACTGCAACAAGGCCGGACGCAACAGCAGTGTCGCGGTCACGAAAGCTGAGACGGGATTGCCTGGCAAACCGAAAAGGAATTTGCCGTCGCGCTCACCAAACATGAAGGGCTTGCCGGGCTTGATCGCAACCCGCCAGAAATCCAGTTTGCCGCCGAGCGCCACAAAGGCGTCTTTCACAAAATCAAAGCTGCCCACGGAAACGCCACCCGAAGTCGCCACGGTATCGCATTCACCGAACGCTTTTTGCAGCGCCGCTTGCGTGGCGGCGAGATTATCCGGCACGACGGGATACACGATGATACGAACTCCCCACCGTGAAAGCAGCGCGGCGAGCATCAGGCGGTTGCTCTCGTAGATCTGCCCCGGTTTGAGAGTTTGTCCGGCTCGACCAGTTCACTGCCCGTGGCCAGCAAACCCACGACGGGAACACGGCTCACTGAAACCATCGCCACGCCGCTGGCACCCATGACGGCCAATTGCGGCGCGCCCAAACGCGTGCCGATCGCCACCACGGCGCGACCGCACTTCACATCTTCCCCCCGAAAGCGAACATTCTCCCACGGCTTCACTCCATCCGTCACGGCCACTTCATCCGGACGGGCCGGGGCCGTAAAAGTATCCTCCTGCATCACCACGGCATCCGCGCCTTCCGGCATCGCCGAGCCGGTGAAGATGCGGATGGCAGTGCCTATTCCAACTTTGCCAGCCGGAGCTTCTCCCGCCGCGATCTGGCCCGTCACCCGCAACCATTTGGGTTGTTCACGACTGACGCCGGCCACATCGGCCGAACGCACCGCGTATCCGTCCATCGCCGAATTATCGAAGGCAGGCAGGTCTGTTTGAGCCACTGCGGCGGCCCGCAACACCCGGCCATCTGCTTGCGTCAGCGGCAAGGTTTCCACCGGCAGCGGATGGATCTGCGCGAGGATGCGTTCGAGCGCTGTTTCCAGGGAAAGCATGTTTACTTGGTTTCCTTGTCCTTGCCTTCATTGCGAGTCCGCAATGCCAGCAGCACCAAAATGACCAGCGCGAGCGCCAGGCCCGTCGTCACCAAGACGATGCGCGGGGTGTGGAAGATGTTCACGTAGATAGCCACCGCGCCCAGCAGGGCCGAAACCGCATAGAGCAACAGCGACGCCTGCCGATGCGTCATGCCCAAGCGGAGCAAACGATGGTGCAGATGCGTCTTGTCCGCCTGGAACAAAGGATCGCCCCGCAACAAGCGCCCGAAGAATACCGCCGTGGTATCAAACAAAGGCACACCGAACAGCACCAGGGGAACGATGACGATGGTGGCAGTCGTGACTTTGAAGAGCGAGATGATGCCGATCGAAGCCAGCACCAGCCCGATGAACAAGCTGCCGGAATCACCGAGGAATATCCGCGCGGGCGAGAAATTATACGGCAGAAAGCCCAGACAGGAACCGGCCAGACAGATCGTCAACAGGGCCACCATGATGTTGTCATTATAGATGTTGATGATGGCGAGCGAGAGGGCGATGAAAACCGTCACCCCCGTGGCCAGGCCATCGATGCCATCGAGCAGGTTGATGGCATTTGTCACCCCGACAATCCATAAGATGGAGATCGGCAGTGACAACCAGCCCAAGCTGAAGGCATCACCGAAAGGGTTGCTGACCACATTGATCTGAAAACCGCCAAAGTAGAGCGCCAGTGCCGTGAAAATCTGGTAAGGAAACTTCTCCCGCGCACTCAGCCCTTTGATGTCATCCGCCACTCCAAGCAGCAGCATCAAGCTGGCCGCGATCATCAGTGCGAGGAACAGCTTCTCGTAATTTTGGAACGTCGCCGTGACGCGGTTATCCAGAAGATAGAAGGCCGCCCACGGAGCGCAAAACCCGCCGAAGACCGCCAGACCACCCAGCCGCGGCATGGGTTCTTTGTGGACCTTGCGCGCGTCAGGGATATCGATCGCCTTGAGCTTGAACGCCAGCCGCCGCACCCAAGGAGTCAGGATGAACGAAGCCAAGGCTGACATGATCAGCACGGCCAAGTATGTCTTGAAGTTGTTCATGCCCGGGCGATCAGGCGCTCAAACAATTCCCAATAGCGGTCAATCATGCGATCTTCCGTAAATTCAGTTTGGGCCCGCTGCAGGCCGTTTTCTCCGTATCGGCGGGCTTGGGTGGAATCAGTGATCATTTGGCGGATGCTTTCCCGCAAGGCCGCCACATCACCCGGCTTCACCACCAACCCGGTCGTCCCGTGTTGGTTCACCCAAGGCACACCGGAAGGCAAATCCGTGCTGATGACCGGTTTGCCGCAGGCCATGGCTTCGATCTGCACGATGGCAAAAGCCTCGTTCGGGGTGATAGACGGCAGCACAAACACATCACAGGCTTTCAGCAAAGCCGCCAGTTGCATGTCATCCACTCCGCCCCAGAACTTCACCCGATCCGTCAAATTAAGCCGGGCAACCTGCTGTTGCAGTTCGGTCAGTAACGGTCCCGTGCCGGCAAACCAGACCACCGCATCCAGCCCCACCAGTGCCTCGATCAGGCAACTTTGCCCTTTATAACCTACCAGCCGGCCGATGTTGAGCAAAATCGGCTTCCCTCCCGCTAGTGCCTTTAGGCGGGCTATCTCGGCCTGTTCAGCCGGTAACGTCGTAATGAACCGGCGTTGATCGATGCCGAACGGGATGACCTCGACTTTATCCGCATAGGCCGGAAGCCAGGCCGAATACTTCAGATGATTGGGGGTGGCGACGACGATCTTATCCGCCCGCCGCAACAGCCGTTCCAAGATAGGTCGATAAATCCGCAAGGCGGCGGACTGGCGCACGATGTCACTATGATAAGTCAACACGAGCGGCGTCTTGGGATCACCACGGAGACAGGCCACGTCAGCGAGTGGATTGGGGAAGTGCACCTGCCAGACATCCGAAGGATATTCACGCGTGGCCCCCAGATAACCCGGGCACAACGAGGTGGACAAGCACGTGCCGTAACTGGCAACCCGGTGCACCTTCACCCCGTCCATGACTTCATGCACGGTCTCATTATGCGTGTTCGCCACCACGCAATTCACCTCGGCCCCGCGCCGCACAAAGCCGCGCGACCAGCTTTCGACCAAGGTTTCCATCCCCCCTTTATACGGCGGATAGAATTTGCCCAATTCCAATATCCTCACACCACCTCCGCGGTCGTGAGTTCCTTGATCAACGACTCCAGCTTCGTCACCGGTTGCTCCCACGAAAAACGGTTTTCGGCGTATGCCGGCACTCGGTGCGCGAGGGCAGGCTGTGCGGGTGCTCCAAAATCTGCTCCAGCCGATGCTCCAAACGGGCGATGTCATCCGGCGGAAACAAGAGATCCGCGCGCAACGGTTCCAACAGCTCCGGCGTGGCTCCGGCGCGCGTGCCCAAAACGGGCGTACCACAAGCCAGCGATTCCACGGTGGACAAACCGAAGCCCTCCAAATCCAGCGAGGGCATGAGCGTACAATCCGCCGCCGCGTAGAGCGAAGGCAGGTCTTCTTCTGCCACGAAACCGAGCAGGCGCACTTTGTGTTCCAGCTTCAGCTCACGGATGAGCGCTTCCAGATTGGGCGCATCAGGTCCGCGTCCGGCCAGCCAGAGCAAGGCATTCGGGTAACTCTGCACCACCGCCGCAAAAGCGCGGATCAGATTGGCGAGGCCCATCCGCGGATCCAGCCGGCGGACCGTCAGGAAAAGAAATTGATGCTCCGGCAGATGCCATTTGCTCCGCACGGCCGCACGATCCGCAGGCGGTTGGAACCGCTCCAGATCGACACCGCCAAACATCACCCGCACCGGCGGCAGGCCTTCCCCATGCCACCGGGGCAATTCACGCTGGTAATATTCGCTGATGGTCACGATAGCGCGACACCGGCGCAGAGCCTGGCTTTCCGCGACCCGCATGGTCCGACGCACGACGACATCCAACACCTTGCGGCCGGGACCGCGTTCACGGGCTTGCTGGGCGAAACGATATTCCTCCGCCCACGGGCCGGTGAAAAGAAACAGGGCATTGGGCGCAGCGACGTGCAACAGCGGCCCGAAGAAAGCATGGCAGAGGATGGTCAACGCCGGCTCCC
The DNA here is from genome assembly GCA_965283725.1 of Limisphaerales bacterium. Taxonomy (GTDB): domain Bacteria; phylum Verrucomicrobiota; class Verrucomicrobiia; order Limisphaerales; family JAEYXS01; genus JAEYXS01. The sequence goes on along the minus strand of CBDIPT010000012.1, from coordinate 89,814 downwards.
GACCGTAACCGGTGGCTTCCAACCACAGCACGCGGGCATTCCGGTTTTCCGTGTTCCAGTTCGAGAAGAAGAGACCATCCGCATCAGGAAACCGCAACCGTTCGACACCATTGAGCGTATCACGCTGCGTGGAAATCCCCGTGGGCACCGGATAGATGACCGAGACCTTATGTCCGCGCTGCGCGAGCCGCTCCGCCACATCCGCGATATAGCGGTAAGCACCCCCGATCGAATCAGGGTGATAGCCAAGGCTGACAAAAATCAGGCGCATGCGATCGATCAGATTAGCTCCCGCAACAACCGCGTGAATTGCTGGCTGACGCGGTCCACACTGAACTGGCTTTTGACCCGCTTGAGCGCGGTGGCCGCCAGTTTGCGACGTTCCGGCTCGGAAGTCATCAACTGTTCCAGTTGCCGGAAGTAATCTAGCACATTTCCTGGTTCGGCAAGCAATCCGTGTTCCCCGGAGTAATGATCTCCGGCACGCCCCCCGCCTGGGCCGCGATGACCGGCACGCCCGCCTGCATGGCTTCCAGCAAAACGCGGCCGAATGGTTCCGGCCGCAAAGAAGTGTGCAAAAAAGCATCAAACTCCATCAGCACAGCGGGCAAATTGCTCTGATAGGCGAGGAAATGGACACGGTCTTCCAATTTATGCTCAGCCACGTACTGCTTGAGCTTCTGCTCGAACCACTGCTCTTCGTTGAAGGCCCGACCGATCAGCACAAAATGACCTGGCTTGCCCGCCGCCACCCATTTCTGCGCCAGCTCCAAAAACAACTCCTGCCCTTTCCACGGCGTGAACCGGCCGGCGGTGCCGAACAACTTCTCATTCAATGACAGCCCGTAAAACTCACGCATTGTGCCGCTGCGATTGGGATTGATGGTGAGTGGCGGAACGCCGTTGTGGATCGTCACCACTTTCTCCGGAGCCAGACCGAGGCGGATCAGTGCTTCACGGCAGTAATCCGAAACGGCAATCAACCGTGTGGCATCGCGTCGCGCGAACCAGCGGAAGGCCATGCGCGTGGGCCAGGAAAAGAAATCCTTCGTCACCGCATCGTTCACCCACCAGACGTGTGGCAGCTTCACGAGCTGGCAAGCTTGGCCCGCCACGAAGTGATCCTTGTTCGTGCACGTAATGATCACGTCCGGCTTGAACTGGTTGATGACCGCGTGCAGTTGCCAGCGCGCTTCTTTCAAAGCCGCAGGCCATTCCATCACGCGGGCCAGCGGGAAACGGCGGTCGACGAAGCGGGATTCGCTCAGGCTGGCAGGGATGCGGTAGTCGAAACATTCCACCCCGGCTTTCTTCAAGTCCCGGTGCAGGGGACTGGTATCCGGGCAGGCACACGCCACCTGCCATTCGTTGGGGAAATTGGAACGCGTGAGCAGCTCAATGATATTGAGCTCGGCACCGCCTTGCACGCGGTCCACATGATCAACCAAGAGGACGCGTTTCATGCCCTCAATCAGTGACAGGGCGGGCCTAATGCCCACCCATCGTCAGGGCCAGCGCCTGCTCGAGCGTGGAGATGCCTTCCTTCACTTTATCGAGCGCCACAGCACGCAGATTCTTCATGCCGTCCTTCACCGCCACGGCACCGATCTCCATACCGGAAGCACGTTTCAGGATCATCTTCCGCACATCGTCCGTCACCGTCATGATCTCGATGATCGCGCAACGTCCGGCGTAACCCGTGTTCTTGCAGCGATCGCAACCACGACCCTTGAAGAGCTGGGCGCCACCGAAGAAATTCGGGTCAATCCCCAAGTCATCAAACATCTTCGGCGGATAGGAGATAGGCTCCTTGCAGACCGGACAGATACGGCGCATCAAACGTTGCGCGCAGGCCAGAATGACGGAAGAGGAGATCAAGAAGGGCGCGATGCCCATGTCATCCATACGTGTCACGGCGCCCGGAGCGTCGTTACAGTGCATGGTGCTCAACACTTGGTGACCCGTGAGCGCCGCTTCCACCGCGATCTCGCAGGTTTCTTCGTCACGGATCTCCCCGATCATGATGATGTCCGGGTCCTGACGCAGAATGGAGCGCAGGGCCGCACCGAACGTCAGCCCGATCTCTTTCTTGATCGGCACCTGATTGATACCAGGGATCTGGAATTCAACGGGGTCTTCGCAAGTAACGATGTTGTAATCCGGATTGTTCAACTCGTTCAAACACGAGTAGAGCGTCGTCGTCTTGCCGGAACCCGTCGGGCCGGTGACGAGAATCAAACCATGCGGAGCATCGACGGCCGCGCGCATCCGCTTGTTGCTGTCCGGATCCAAGCCCAGCTTGTCCATGCTCGCTGACAAGTTGGATTTATCCAACACGCGCAACACGATCTTCTCACCGTGGACCACAGGCAGGAACGACACACGCAAATCGATGTCGCGCCCGGCCACCTTCATGCGCATACGACCGTCCTGCGGCAGACGGCGTTCGGCGATGTCCAGGTTCGCCATGATCTTCAGACGCGAACTGAGCGCCAACTGCATGTTCTTCGGCGGTGGCGGCATGTCCATCAACGCACCGTCCGTGCGGTAACGCAACCGGACCATCTTCTCGAACGGCTCAATATGGATATCGCTCGATTTGTCTTTGATCGCTTGGACGAGAATCAGGTTGGCCAGCTTGATGACCGGCGCTTCCTCACCGGCGGCCGCAAGTGCATCCGGATTGGATTCATCATTCGAATCCGCGATCAGTTCCGCCCCTTCCGCCTCCGCTTCGAGTTCGGCCTGCTTGTCCGCCTCCTCGATGATGTCCGCCATGCTCGCGCGGGCCGTCTCCAGGTTGTTCAGCTTGTCTAAGATCGTTTTCTCCGAGGCGATCAACGGCTGGACATCCAGCTTTGTAATGCGCTTCACGTCGTCCAGCGCCAGCACGTTCAGCGGGTCCGCCATCGCCAGGAACAACTTGTTCTCCAACCGTGAGACCGGGATGACCTTGTGATTCGTGGCCACCTCTTTCGGGATCAACGTCGCGACTTCCGGCGCGATACCGATGCGCTGCAGATTCACCGGGGCGGTGTTCAACACGCGCCCCATGCAAACCGTCATGTCCACTTCACTGACGTAGGACTTGTCGATCAGCAGCTTCAGCAGGCGCGTGCCTTCCTTCTTCTGCAGTTCCAGCAGTTCCTCGACCTGTTTGCCCGTCAGCACGCCATCTTCCACCAGCGCGTCTGCGATGCGTTCACCAAAGGATTTTACGGGGGCCATACGCTTATTCTTTCAGGTTTAGCGGAACACGCGTTTCAAGACTTTCACCAGGTCCGCCGGCGGCGCGATGTACCAGAGCAACCGGTAATTCGTCGCCTTCTCCAACTCGGCCGCAGCCTGTTTGTTAAAGGGATTCGTCGTCGCCACGATCACCGTCTTGCTCATGCGATCGATCGGCACCACGCACCAGCGGCGGCACGTCGATTTCGGGAAACTCCGCGCCAGCTCCATGTCCACGTCATACTTCTCCAAAGGCATGTACGCCAGGCGGGAACGCTCCGTGATGATCTTCAACGACTGTTCGATGGGGATGATGCCCTTGTCCGCCACGATCTGCACGAACGGCTCGATCGTCGCCGAGGGATCACGATCCGCCGGCGTCGTCCAATACATGTCGAAATCACTCGCACCGATGAGTTTCCCATCCACGAAGATCTTCCGCATCATCGCCTTGCCATCCTCCACATCCGCCAGGCTGACTGGGCCGGCCGCTGCACGATTCGTGAAGGTCGTCTGGCCTGAATTCGCTGCCGGGCGGCTCTCCGCCACCTCCATCATCGGGGCCGGAGCGGAAATGTTTGAAGCGCGGTTCTCGATCTCCGTCAACGCCTTCTGCACATCCGGATCATCCGGGTACTTCTGCAGAATGCTTGTACTCGAGGATGGCGGAAGAAAGCTGCCCCAGTTGCACGTAAGCGAACGCGATCCGCTTCGACGTGTTGATCATGTCCTTCTCACGGTTCAGCTTGATGTAAGCTTCCTTGAGAATTTCGAGGGATTGATAGTCCTGCGGCTGCGACTGCGTGATGACCTCGAACATGTCGATGGTCTGTTCGAGTTGAGCCTTCTCGCTCTCAGTCAGTATTGCAGCCATGACGGTAAAATTGCGGTCAGTCGGGCGTTAACAGTACCCGGCGTGGTTCCTTTTGCCATTTTTCCCACTCATCCCAAACCCATAGAGTGGAGTAAGTTGCCAGCCAAACATCCGCATACTAATGGTTGCCCCAAGGCATGGCAATCCCCGTTTCCAACGAGTTGAAGCCGCCAAACCTACCCCGCACCCAATCGTCGTCCCTCGTCGTCGCTTTGTTCCCCGGAGCGCCGAGCTCCAGCTCGGCCCATCTCCCCCACAATCAACTCTCAACCATCATCTATCAACCAACGTTCCCCTCACATGAACCCCAGACACGCGCGCTTGCCCGGATCTTGCCTAGATCCGCCAAGTCTCGTCCGCCATCTGCTCCACCGCTTTAAGGACGCCCTGAAACCCTGAGAAAATAAACCCCCATTCATCGCCGACCCTCAGGTTGCGCAAGAATGCCCAGCTCTTTCCAAGGGGGAAAAACCAGCCCTGCCAAACGGCCGCCTTCCCTTAATCCCACGGGAAACTATGTCAAAGACCACAGAAGCACGAATCGTTGGACACCACCTTCAACCGCCTCCTACTGCTTACACGTTAGCAGTGTCAGAAATATACCAAATCTCTTAATCTACGCAACTAGAAAACGCATAAATAATGCGTTATCACTTCTTAAGCCGCAACTAAAACCACCCAAACAACTTACAACCGCAGTTTTTCCTTGGCGGGAGCGCCGAGCATCCGCTCGGCTCGTTGTCCCCCGTAGCGCATGCCTCTGGCATGCCGTCCCGACTGCGTTTCCGGTGGAACGCCGAGCTCCAGCTCGGCCCGTCTTCTTTCCCCCCTTCGCTTCCTTCGCGCCCTTCTGTTAAATCCTCTCCGTGCTCTCCGTTTCCTCCTGTTCAAATCCCCTTCTTCGAGTCCTTCACATCTTTCGCAGTTAGAGAACCTCCCGCCCCTTTCCATTTGACCAAAGCCCACCAAAACCTTACCTAGGACCGCGTGCACAAGGACCATTCCACTTCGTTATTCGTCGCCAGCCAACATCTGACGCCCATGACTTTTTGCGAACCGGACCTCTCCACCTAGAAACCCTATGGGCTTCTTCTCCAAAACACCCAAACCGGACCCGAAGATCACCATTGAAGGTATCGAGATTGTTTTCCATCGTGACCACGAGTGGTGGGAGTTCCGCTATCGCGACACCGACTTCAGCTCATTTACACTGGCTCTGACCCTCCCCTCCAAGACCGAACTGGATACCATTCTGGACACCTTGGAATCGTTGCAGCCCGAACTACGTTCCAGACTCAAGCAAGGTTTGAGTGAATGCGGTGAAGCGAAACTGGATGACGGCGAGTCCTATTCCGTGGACGTGCAAGATTACGCCACTGAACGAACCTTTACCGTCTCTTGGTCAGACGGTGCATCGTGGGGAGATATGGGCATAGATTTCACCATCAAAGACCACGCCATTATTGATGAAGCTTGGGGAGATTGAGCCGCCTTCAAGCCGTAAGCATCTACAAGTTCAAAAACTCAAATGAGCGAAACGGATGAAACCGAGATTTGGCTGCTTCGCCATAAACGAGACCTTATAGCCACCCTAGAAGTTTACGATATGGATTTTCCTTGGCGCATGTGCCGGGTGAACCCTAGCCCCGCTTTTGAGTCATTTCGTGCCATTTTTGTTCACCCTGAGAAACAAGGAAACCTAACAACACGAGACACAATCTTAGCAGCAAGAAAGCACTGCGAGCTTGAAGGCATCACACTCACACCAGAAAACGGGAACCCCGTACGCGAGTTTTCCCTTTTTATCGATGGAGATTCAGGCGTTTTTCAATTCGTTTGAAACATTCAAACCTGCGACTCCATTCAGAATCCGCCACCAACCCGATTGCCCCAAATGCCCCTAAACCTCTACGACGTCATCTTCTGGGAAGCCGATGGCCAACCGGACACGATCTATACCGTGACCGCTGCCACCCATCTCGCCGCTGTGGAATTGGCCGAGCAAGACCGTTCAAACCGTTCATCAAGTGAGCCAACTCTTTCTCATCAAGCAGACGCCGTCAGCCTGCTTGGCCATTCCTTGCTGGACTGCGAACCACAGATTCTACACGGCCCTTTTCGAGAAACTGGTTATACTCGCGGCAAAACCTGGCTTTTCGATCGCCGGACCAAGCAATGGCTGCCGAAAGATGACCATGATAAAACGCACGCCGAATAACGTAACCATCCTTTCCCCTTGGCGACCGGTCCATCCTCCTTTATCTGATAGACCATTCCACGCCTTATGGGTGTGTTCGACATATTCAAAAAACGGCCGCCCCTTCCTCAAGAGTTGCCCGCAGAGCTGATTGAGGCGGCTGCGTCGGGATACCCAGGCAGTGAGAGATTTTTGCCAGTACCGCCGCGGCGCACTCCTTCGCGCCTTTCCCAATTGGCAAAACATACCTGCTGAGGTGCAGCACGATCCCACCGCACTGGCTCGCTACCGCAAGGGCTTGCTCGCCATCGCTTCGCATTTTGCGCAATGTGGTGATGGCAGCTTCTATAAACTGCTCAGGGACGACACAAAAAACCCGGTCTTTAAGCGGCATGAGGACTTGACGCAAATCCAGCCGCCTATGGAAAGCGACGGCGAGGTGGCAAGGATTCTGATGTTGCATGCTGAGTTGATTCGCAACTTAACCAGAAACGATATTAGCAACCGGCTGCGGTTACTGGGCAGTCTGGGCGCCGCTTACTACCGCAACGGCGACAAAGCAAAAGCCCTCGAGTTCACCCAGCAAGCCCTTGAACTATGTCAGCAATCTGAAGATGCGGAAGGAATCAGCATCTATAGTGGCAATCTCCAACACATACGCAACTCCCCCTGATCAGCGTGCTGCAGTGAATCACACTTTAGCCTCTCTCGACATTCCCAAAGCAGCCTGCTGTATCCAATTCGTGCCAATCCGTGAGATTCGTGTCTCTCCCTGTCCGTGTCTTCCGCGTACTCTGCAGTTCAATAACCCGTCTCGAATCCCGCTATTTCATTTCCATCCCTCACTGCTTACCTGAAGGACTTCTGCAACCGGAAAAACTTGGAACTCCCCACCGCCGGCACCGTCACTTGATAAAAGTCGCCCACGATCACCGGTGTGATTCCCGGATCACCCCACGTCGGCACCGCAAGGCTCCCGGCTTGCTCCAACCCAAAACCGTTCGCCGTCACTGGCCAGGAGAGGATCACATTATTCCCCACCCGCGTCAGCGTCAGTTGCGGTGCGCCCGCCGTTTGCACCACCGCAAACATCGCCAGTGAACCGCCCTCCAGCGTGAACGGGCCGCCAAAAGATTGCCCGGTACCGATGCCCCCGATCTGGCCCGTCACGGCATATCCTCCGCCGCTGCTCGTGCCGCCGCCTTGCCCCACGCCGGCGTGCTCCAACTGAAAAGTGCCTGCGGCCACGGCCAGCATTCCAGCCGCCGTAAAGGCCAGCATAAACACGCCCTTCCGCCACCAACGCTCAGAAATATTCTTCATAAGCTTTTATTCCGTGGGCAGTTTCTGGAAGAGGTAAACCAGTCGCGGCGGCGCAAACCGGTAGTTCACCAACTTGGCAAAGCCGGCCGTCGAATTCTCCTTGAACTTGCCCAGCACCAGCACTTCTCCGTCCCGCCACACCGATTTGGACCAACTGCCCCGCGTCGGCTCCGTGTCCGGTATGAGCGAATTGTCCGTGAACGTCCGCCACGCATCCGTCTCCGGATTATACAAGGCGACGTACGTCTTTTTGTTGATCGGTTCATCGTTCACATAGACCACCCCCACTTCGGTTCCGGTCCAGAACGTCGTCACCGTATTGAGCGTGGTGAACCCAGTCGCCTGCGGCGATCCGCTCGCCGCCGCCTGCCGCCAGGTGTCGGTCTGCGGATTATAGAGAAAATAAACCGGCTGGCTGGACACCTCATTCGTCCGCCCCTCCACAAACAATTCTGTCCCCGTCCAGATCGGACGCGGGGTGTACACCATGGAAGAAAGCTGCGGCCCGTTGTTCGTGCTCATCGCGCTCCACAATCCCGTGGTCGGGTTTAAGCGCGCCGCCACCATTTTATCGAAGTTCATCATGTCCTTCCCATAAACGATCACCTCGCTGCCCGTCGAAGCGATGATCGGCCTGGTGGTGAGATTGAGGTTGGCCAATGGTGCCGTCGAAGGCCGCGACCATGTGGCCGTGTTCGGATCATACAATCCCACCCGGATAGGTTCTTCCGGTGACAGGAAATCCGGCTGGCCCAGAACGAACAGCTTGCTCCCCGTCCAGACGCAGGACGGTGCCGATGGACCACTGTTCATAAAACGGCCAAAACCATTCGTGGAGATCATCGTCCAGGTACCCGTGCCCGTATTGTACCGCCACCCGAACGCATCTTGCGGGGCCTGCAACATTTCGGCTTGTCCAATGGCATAAATCTCGGTTGGCGTCGCGATCAATTGCACACCAGACCCGACACCCGAGAACTGGGGGCCGTTATTGGTATTGGCCTGCGTCCACAACCCCGTGGTGGGATTGAACCGGGCCGGCAGATACGCGAACGATTCACCATAGCCAAAACTGGCCGAACCATTGGGGGCGAACGTGCCCAGGCAAAACCACTCCGTGCCCGTCCACGCAGAATCAAACACGTAGAAGTCCGGTGCCGCCGAAAGGGTGGGCACTTGGTTCCAACCGCCCACCTGTGTGAAAAGACCCGGCACTTTCGCAAATCCGCTGCTCAACAAATCTTCTTCATTCTCGGCGAACCCGCCCACGATCGCCCCCAGCGGCGCACCGCCGCTGCCACTGCCGCCACCCACACCCGGCGCCAGTTTCTCCGCCGTGATGCTGCCGTTCGCGATCTGCGTCGCCCCGACCGCTCCCGCCGCCAGTTGCGCACTGCCGATCGAAGCATTCGCCACCCCGGCCGCGAACAACGCCCGCTGCGCGTACGGCGTCGTCAACACCGGCTGCCGCGGCGTCAACGTCGTGAAACCGCCCGTGCTGTTCCCCGCCCGCACCGCCACTTCCAACCAGCGCGCCGGCCCCGTGAACACACTGCCGCCAAAATCCGGATACAACGTGAACAACCCGCCCGTCACCGCCACATCCTCCATCGTCAGCACCGAACCCACCACGTTCCCGCCGGAAACCGCGTCATAGATCGCCACCTGAAAATCATACGTGCCCGCAGCCGGATTCCCCCCATCCGTCAACTTGCCCTGATAAGAAAACGCCGTGCTCTGCGCCTGCATCCGCAGCGGACACATGACCAACAGGGCTAAGAGGAGCAGCGCGACCATGCTGGTCAGGCTTTGCGGATATCGGATAATGGGCTTGTGCATAGAAGTGATCGGAGTTGCCTTGATGAGTGTGGGGATATTCCGGGCGAAAGAAGGGCCAAAACACGCAGCCCAAAATCGAGACACGGCTGGAATAGCCCGCTCGGGGCCTCTTTTGGCTGCGCTCCTGCTAATATTCATACCGTGTTTCTTTCGCGAAAGCGTCCGAAACAGGCACGCTGGAACTGCTTATGAACTACACAGAGGAACGACTCTTACCATTAGCCACCAGCCAGCCAGTTTGGTCAAGACGTGAAAAACACTCGCGAATGGCCGCCCAAACAGACACTTATCAGGACATCAAACCTCGATCGGAATAAAAAACTGTCCCGAAATTACTCCTATATCCCCGTCTGCAGCTTCCCCCCAATTCGTGCCAATCCGTGACATTCGTGTCTTCTCTCCTTCTGCGTGGTCTGCGGTTTCCTACTTCCCCAAACAGAACTGGCTGAAGATTGAATCCAGCAAATCCTCCGTCGTTGTCTTGCCGACCACCTCGCCCACCGCTGCTGCGGCAATCCGTAACTCCATCGCCACCAGTTCCAGCGTGCGATCCTCGCGCAAGCCCTCCACCGAATGCCGCGTGGCCAGTTGCGCCCGCGTCAATGCTTCCTGATGCCGCGCATTGATCATCACCTGCAACATCTCCGCCCGCACCTGCCCACCCCAAACCACCTGCTCAATCGCATCCTTCAACGCCTCCAGCCCCTCACCCGTCCGACACGACACAGGAATATCGTTAACGCCCCCCGGAAGCTCCAGCTTCCGGGGCAAATCAGCCTTATTCGAGACCAGTATCCGTTTCTTCCCAGCGAACTCCGCTAAAAACATCTCATCTGCCGCTGTTATCGGCTCAGAAGCATCGAAAAGATGCAAAATCAGGTCCGCCCGCTCCAAACTCACGCGACTCCGCCGAACCCCTTCCTGTTCAATCTCATCCAAAGCCTCGCGCAACCCAGCGGTATCGATAAAGATAACTGGGATACCCCGGATATTCGCCGTTTCCTCAATCGTATCCCGAGTCGTCCCGGCAATGGGCGAGACAATCGCCCGATCATGCCCCAAAAGCTGGTTCAGCAGGCTGGACTTCCCCGCGTTCGGCCGCCCGATGATCGCCACCCGGATACCCCGCCGCAGGATTTGCCCCTCATTCGCCGTCCGCAAAAGCTGCTCCATGAACGCCGCCGCCGCTTCCAGCCGGCTTATCAATTGCCCGCGCGTATCCGGCGCAATGTCTTCATCCGGAAAATCGATGTGCGCCTCCACATGCGCCAAAGTCTTCATCAAATCATCGCGCACCTGGTTGATGCGTTGCGAGAGCTTGCCCTCGAGCTGCTCATTCGCCGCCGTCAACGCCAGCTCCGTCCGCGCATGAATGAGATCCGCCACCGCCTCTGCTTGGGCGAGATCGATGCGCCCATTCAGAAACGCCCGCTTCGTGAACTCCCCCGGTTGCGCCAACCGCGCTCCGGCCGCCAGCACCGTATCCAATACCGCCTTCGTCGCCAGCAAGCCGCCGTGGCAACTGATCTCCACCACATCCTCCCGCGTGAACGTCCGCGGCGCGCGCATCACCGCCAGCATCACTTCATCCACATGCTGATCGCCCCGCACGATAAAACCATAATGCAACGTATGCGAAACCGCGGCGGAAGGCTTCACGCCCTTCTTCCCGCCCGCTTGAAAGCACGCCTCCGCCACCGCACACGCCTGCGGCCCACTGATGCGGATGACCGCCAGCCCGCCTTCACCCAAAGGCGTCGCGATCGCCGCAATCGTATCCTCGGCAAACATGCGTTTACTTCCGGCAGGAACCCTTCTTCGTCTCCATGCCTTGCAACAGCATCCGCGCTTTCTCGTAACTCTTCTTATGCAGGAAATGCAGCAACTCCGGGTCCGTGCCCGGCGGCAACTCCCGCGCCAACGCGTCCAGCCGGTCGAACACCGGCAGCAGGTTCGGCTTCGGATTCGCCGTCCGCATCTGCGCCACCTTCTCCTCCAGATCAAGGAGCGTGGCCAAAACCGCCTGTTCCGTTTCGTTCATATCCTTGGAATAACCCATTCCAGGGAAAGCTCCAAATCTAAAGCTCCAAACTCCAGTGAAGCCTCAAATTGCAAACACCGTTTGATGATCACCTTCTTGGAGCTTTGAGATTGAGGCTAGGAGCTTCCTTGGTGTTTGGTGCTTTAGCTTTGGGATTTCCCCCCTCTTTTTCCCCTCCTTGCCACAACTGCATCTGGCGGGTAACTTGCTGCTGGATTAAGCATAGCTCTGCCGCTCTTATGAAAAACAACGCCTTCCTTTCCTTGCTGACCATCGCGGGCACCTGCGCCCTCACGTTCGCTTTGCTGGCGCAAGAAGTCTCCTTTGATAGCGTTGTGGCCAAAGACAGCAAATCCTATGGCCGCAAGAACGGTCAGGATACCGAACTGACCAATGCCATCACCTTTGCCAACAGCATCGTCATCAACACCAACGCCACCTTCAAAGTCGGCAGCGGCGCGGAACGCAGTTTGCGCGACGGCCAAGTTCTGAGTAACGATGGCCGCCTGACGGATACTGACGGCAGCATCAGCCCCGTGCTGGATCACATCACGAAAAAGGGCAACGCCATCAAGGTCGTAAAAGACGGCGTCGCCACAGCTTTGACGTCCCCGCTCACCTTGGGTAACGGCTCCATCGTCAGCCCAGATGGCTACCTGACGGTGAAAGGTACGCGCAAGTTCATCGTCGAAGGGCAGATCATCCAGCTTAGCGGCGAAAAGATTGAAGCCGTGGACACCGCCACCATCCAAGGCGGTCAGGTCATCGTGCAAAAAGACGGCCAAAGCTACAAGATCGCCCGCAGCTCCAGCATGACCATGAACGACGGCACACGCATTTTCGGCACCGGCCGCGTCCGCAAGTTCAACGGTGAAGAACTCACCCTGAAAGAGGGCGAGATCATGCGCATCGAAGGCGTGACCACGAAGTAGCAGAAGTCGTGCGAATGGGAAGCAGTCAACTCTAGGAGGGGCAGATCACTTCCACAAATTTTGCCCTGGCCAGAAAGCGGCAAAACTGCCCCTGCCGCTGCAAATGTTGCCTCCTTCTCCTTCAGAGAGAAGGCCAGGATGAGGGGAGGTATCAATCTTAAGCAAAGTCGGCCCCATTTTCGCCGTCATCCGCGACGCTCAACCTCACACATCGATGATCGGCCCACCGCCACCCTTGTCCTCTGGCGGCGGTTTCGGACCATTCCCGCCCCGGTTCACATTGCCACTGACCTTCACCCGCGCATTCCCCGTGCCGGTGACAACGTTCAAGATCAACCCCACGATGCTGATCACCAAGGCACCAAAGAAGGCCGCCCAAAAAGTGTTCACGTGAAACCCCTTCACCACCCACCCCACGAAGTAAAGCAACCCCGCATTGATGATGAGCAGGAACAATCCCAGACTCAGGATCAGGATGGGCAGAGAGAGCAACAACAAGACCGGCCGCACCAGCGCATTCAATACGCCCAGCAAAAGCGAAGCGACCAGCAAGGCCGTCACCGTATCATAGCCGATATTGGGCACGATATGCGCCGCGACGAGCACCGCCACCGTCGTAATGATCCACCGCTGTAAGAATTCTTTCACGTTACGTTAAGTTGCGCCAAGCCTAGCACACCTCCTACGGAAATGCCGAAGAAAATCTGACGCCCAACAAGAAGCGAAAAATCCGTTCACCCGCGCCGGATGAACGGATCTCCCGGTCATACGATCGGCTCACTGCAGCCGATGGCCTCCACGGGGCAGCCTTGGAGGCTTTCGATTGCCAACCGCCTCTCCTCCGGAGTCTCAGGTTGGTGATAAACCACCGAGAACCCGATATCATCCAAACGCCGGAAGACGGAAGGGGTGGTCTCACGGCACAGGTCACAATCAATGCACTCGCTCGTGACATAAAACGGCCCCGGCACATTTTTCGGCAGCCGCGTTTCAGGTGTTGCCATAACTTTACCTTTCACTTGATTTCGAAGGGATCATCCCTTCACTGCGAGCAACATTTCACGCCTTGTCGTTTTATATAAATTCATTAGTCTTATACTATTGATGCTAACTACGCATGAATACTTGGCCACGGTTCCCTTCGACCTCTACGAACTGAACCTGTTCCATCTCGTCGCCAAGACCGGCAGCTTCACCAAGGCCGGACAGCAAGCGGGCCTGACGCAAAGCGCCATCACGCGGCAGATTCGTGGCATGGAGGAGAAGCTCGGTGTCACCCTGTTCGAGCGCACCACACGGCAAGTTCACCTCACGCTCGCCGGCGAGATGTTGTTCGAGAAATCCAGCGCCATTCTGCAAGCGACCAATGATGTGCTGCATCAATTGCAACACGCGTTCCATCTCGTGCCGCGCACCTTGCGCGTCGGCTTCGCCCGCAGCATCGGCCTCGCCTACCTGCCCGGCTACTTCTTCCAATTCCAACGCAAGCATCCCGAGGTGCAATTGAATGTGGCGCAGAAGACGAGCGCCGAGATTTTGCGTGGCTTGGAGACACGCGAACTGGACGCAGGCCTCCTCTGCCCACCCAAACATCTGCCGCGTGGTCTGCAGATCACCCACCGCTTTCGCGATGAATTCACCCTCATCGTTCCGCCCTCGCTCGAGTTACCGGAAAGCGATTCTCCCATCCCTTTGAAGCGTTTGAAGAAGCTGCTCGCAGGCCAACGCTGGTTGGCCTTGGACCGCCAAGGCAACACCGGCCAGCAACTGAATCAATGGCTGGCAAAACAAGATTGGAAGATCGACCCTGCCATGGAGCTGGACAGCTACGACACGATTGTAAACCTCGTTTCCCTCGGCCTAGGCGTCAGTCTGGTGCCACATCGCGTTCTACCCATCTACCAGCAACGCCGCGAAGTCCGCCGCGTGTTGATCAAACCCACCTTCGAGCGCGAACTCGCCGTCGTCGTCCGCAAATCCCGCAAGCTGCCGGAGCCGTTGGATGCCTTCGTCGAGAACGTGTTGTTCTGAAGCTCGGGCGATAACAACATTTACCGTCGTTATAGCATTCTCAAATTTCCCAAACAGCCGCCCACCCGAGGCGACCCACAAAGTCCAAGGAGTAGGAAACGTTGACTCCTTCTCCCACAGGGAGAAGGCCGGGATGAGGGGGAAGAGAACTCTCCTGTGCAAATCTGAACTGCCTTTGCTTATGAGTACCGACTTCCCCCTCACCCTGCCCCTCTCCCTTGGGGATAGGGAAACCACTTTAACGCGGCCTGATGCTAGCAACCGTTTCGTGCTTTTGGCCGTTGAACGAGATTTACTTTTACTCCCATCACACCAACAAAAAACCGGCGGACCTTGCGGTCCGCCGGCTCTTGAATTCGCTTTTGCGAGCGTCGCTTATTCGTCGTCGCGACGAACGATCTCGTCAGCGGCGTCGAAGGCGTGCTGCAACGCCACGAGGTCTTCACCGGGCTTGAGTTGGTCGAGCAGCTTCTGCTCTTCCTTCAACTGCTCGGTGGAGTAGTTCGCAGCCTTGATGGACAGACCGATGCGGCGATCCGCCTTGTCGATCTTGATCACACGCGCGGTGACGTCTTGGTCCACCTTGAGCACGTTCTTGATCTTGTCCACGCGCTCCTCGCTGACCTGCGAGATGTGCACCAGACCGTCGATGTCGTGAGCCAAGCCCACGAACGCACCGAAGCTCGCGAGCTTCGTGACCTTGCCGGTGACGAGGTCGCCGACTTTGTAGAACTTGTCGATGTTTTCCCACGGATCTTCCCCGAGCTGTTTCACACCGAGCGAGATACGCTGGTTGCTCTTGTCGAGCTCCAGAACCACGGCTTCCACTTCGTCGCCCTTCTTGAGGACTTCGGAAGGATGATTGATCTTGCGCGTCCAGGAGATGTCGGACACGTGCACCATGCCGTCCAAACCTTCTTCCAACTCGACGAACGCGCCGTAGCTGGTGAGGTTGCGCACCTTGCCCTTGATCTTCGTGCCCACCGGATACTTGGCGATCGCCTGATCCCAAGGATTCGTTTCGAGCTGGCGCACACCGAGGGAGATCTTCTGCTCCTCGCGGTTGATACCGAGCACGACCGCTTCCAGTTCCTGATCGACCTTGAGGACGTCAGAAGGCTTGGCGATGCGCTTGGTCCAGGAGAGTTCCGTGACGTGCACGAGACCTTCCACACCGGGTTCCAGTTCGACAAACGCGCCGTACGGCACGAGGTTGACCACCTTGCCCTTGACCTTCGTTCCCACCGGGAACTTGTTCTCGATCGCGTCCCAAGGATTCGCGCTCTTCTGCTTCAAGCCGAGGCTGACGCGTTCCTTCTCGCGGTTGATGTCGAGGACGACCACGTCGATTTCCTGGCCCACCTTGACCATCTCGCTCGGGTGGCCGATGCGACCCAGGACATGTCCGTGATGTGCAGCAAACCGTCCAAACCATTGAGGTCGATGAACGCACCGAAATCGGTGATGTTCTTGACCGTTCCCTTGCGGATGTCGCCCGGAACCATCTCGGAGAGCAGGTTCGCCCGGCGGGCATTGCGCTCGGCTTCGATCAATTCACGACGGGACAGAACGACGTTCTGGCGGTCCTGGTTGATCTTGACGATCTTAAATTCATAGGAGTTGCCCACGAAAATCGCGAGGTTCTTCGGCGGCACGATGTCCACCTGGGAAGCCGGGAGGAACGCTTCGACACCGATGTTGACGAGGAGACCACCCTTGACCACGGCTTTGACCTTGCCCATGACCGTGATGCCTTCGTTCGCGGTGCTGACGATCTTTTCCCAGTTCTGCTTGAACTCGGCTTTTTCCTTGGAGAGGACGACCATGCCGTCCTTATCTTCCAAACGTTCGATCAAGACGTCGATCAAGTCACCGAGCTTCACGACTTTGATATCGTCGAACTCGTTGGCCGGGATGACACCTTCACTCTTGTAACCGATGTCCACCATCACTTCTTTGGGGCGGACCTCGATGACAGTACCTTTAACTATTTCCCCGGCAGCAAACTTCATCGAATGCTGCTTCAGGGCTTCTTCCATCGTTAACATAACAATGTAACTGACTCTGGAGACGAACAGGGAGGAGAATCCATCGGTGCGGAAAGCACCTTGCGAAGACTCCATTGCCTAACTGACCGAACGTTGCGGGGCAACGGAGGGTAAGAGGTTAGGTTACCTGGTTTACTATTTTTTCTCAGCCTTTATGGACATCCGCACACGCGGCATCCGGGCAAGGGGAAATAGTATAGATTAGAAAACCCCATGCAAGCGACTTTTTCAGCCCACCCGGGAGGGACGGCGTGCCGCCGTCCCAAACCATCCCCTCCCCCTCTCTTGGTAAGGACGGCTTCCACGCCGTCCCTTGCTGAAAGCCTCACTTTGAACCTTAAACTTTGCACTTTGAACTAATCCCGCCCTTGACCTTTCTTCCCCCACGAACGACCTTCACCTCAACCACTTTGGGACTCGCGATATGAGCGCAAGAACTCTGTCTGCCCGGCTATCGCTATTTTTGGGGCTGTGGCTCCTTACGGGGACCTTTTTTCTCTCCGCCGAAGCACCCCCTCCCCCGCCACTCACCTATGAAACCGCCGAAGTCGTGGACGCCAACTTCTTCGTCATGACCGTCCAGTTCGCCTACGAAGGCGAAGACATCAAATTCGCCGTCTTCACCCGAACCTATGGCGAACCCGGCTTGAAATGCAGCGTCGTTTACAGCGTCCGGAACGATCGCGCCACGCCCCTAAGCGCCACCCTCACCCTCGGCGACACCACCCGCCGCGACCTCCTCCAGACCGGCGGCCTCTACCGCATCGAGAACGGCGCCATCCAGAAATGCGACCGGAAATTCAAAACCTCCGAACTCAAAGACTTCCTCAAAGAAAACCCCCAGAACCTCACCCTCGACGAATTCCTCGCCTACCTAAGACGCAAAATCGTCTAAACCAACTCCCGTTTAGGCCAACAACTCCGCCGGGGCCACCTCGATCTGGCTTGCGATCTCCGGCGGGATTTCCGTGGCGGCCATGTGGCCGTTCGCATCCCGTGTCACGCACACTACCGTCAGCTTGCCGCGCGCGATCTCCTGCGGGTTGTTCAGCTTGCGGAACTTGAAGAGGTAGCTCACGGATTTGGACCGCTTCTCGCACACCAGCAGATGCACCTCCACCTCGTCCTCGAATCGCAACGGCTGCCGGTAATCGCACGAGGCATGCACCCGCGGCCAGCCCACCGGCGGCTCCACCGAATGCGTCACGATGGAATACCCCAACGACCGGAAGAAGGCGTGCTCCGCCGTCTCCATGTAACGGAAAAAGTTCGAATAGTGGACGATCCCGGCCATGTCGGTCTCCGAGAACTCCACGCGGCGGACGGCTTTGAACTCGTATGGCATCGCGAGGACAAAGTAGCCCCGGTTGACCGAGCCGTCGAGCCCGGACTAAGGCCTTGGATCACGGCTGTGTTCTGTCCGTCAGAACCAGCCGCAGCGTGAGAAAACGATATTTGCTATTCAAATCACCAATATCCTCGTAGCTAAGACAACATACCGCATTACCCCTGTGCCGTTAGGCACAAAAGATTCCTAGCGGCGGCTTTCAAGCCGCCGTGCGCCGTTCAATTTGTCATCGTCGCGTAGCGACGACAGAACGCCCCCCTCTTCGGTTACTACGTGACCGGGCCACAAAAACAACTACAGCGGCTTAAAAGCCGCTGCTAAGAATCTTGCGTTCGCTACGCGAACAATGGCCCCATCACCCTCTCCTCCAATTGGAAGGCGAACTTCGGCCTGGAGGAGAGGAGGCACTGAGCCACCTTCTTCACGCTTTCATTTCAAATATCAAAACACCCCACACCGTTCCCCGCGTTGACACACCCCCGCACCCGCCCTACGCTTTTCAGACCTTATGAACGCGCTGTTGGATTCCTTGATCGAGTTGATACGCCGCACGTCTGCCGAGATCCCCGATGACGTGCAGAAAGCCATTCTCACCTCCCTTGAAAACGAGAAGAAAGGCACCATCGCGGAATCCGCCTTCAAGATCATCGAGCAGAACATCAAGCTCGCCAAACAAAAGTCCCAGCCCATCTGCCAGGACACCGGCAGCATCATCTTCTACGTGGAATGCCCCGTGGGCTTCGACCAGATCACCTTCGAGGAAACCGCCCGCACCGCCGTGACGATGGCCACGAAGAAAGGCTATCTCCGCCAGAACTCGGTGGACTCGCTCACGGGCAAGAACGACGGCACCAACGTCGGCCCCGGTTCGCCCACAGTCCATTGCCATCAACATCGCTCGAACGAGATCAAAGTCTCCCTCATCCTCAAAGGGGGCGGTTGCGAGAACGTCGGCGCGCAATACTCCCTGCCCCTCGAGAAACTCAAGGCCAACCGCGACCTCGATGGTTGCCGCAAGGTCATCCTCGATGCCGTGCTGCAAGCGCAAGGCAAAGGCTGTGGTCCGGGCATCCTCGGCGTGTGCATCGGCGGTGATCGCGCCACCAGCTACGAATTCAGCAAGCAACAATTCCTCCGCACCATCGAGGACCGCAACCCGAACCCCGAACTCGACGCCCTCGAACAGGACATCCTGAAGACCGCGAATGAACTCGGCATCGGGCCCATGGGCTTCGGCGGCAAGACGACCTTGCTCGGTGTGAAGATCTGCGCGGCGAACCGTCTGCCCGCGTCCTTCTTCGTCAGCATCAGCTACATGTGCTGGGCCTACCGCCGCCAAGGCGTGATCCTCTCCCCTAACGACGCGAAGATCGAGAAGTGGCTGTATTAAGCGGAATTGCGCTTTCGGCCCGTTTAGGCTTTATTAAGACCATGTCAACGCTTCAACAGATCGAAGCCGGAGTGAAACAGCTTTCTAAAGCTGACCAACAAGCTTTGCGTGATTGGCTGGAGAACTTGCTCGAAGACGAACTTGAGTTTACTGACAAATTCAAAGCCGAGCTGGACCAAGCCAAACGGGATATCGCTGAAGGTCGCGGACGCGTCGTAAAGCCATGAGTCAAGGTGCAGCCACACGAGTTCACGCTCCAGCCTTTGACCGCGTGTTCTTACAACTGCCAAAACCATTTCAAGACCGGATTGACAGAAAACTGGACGACATGGGATCGCGATTGGCCGATTTCCCGCACTATCAGATGACTGGCTACGAAGCCTGTCGTTTGCGCATCGGTGATTACCGGGTCATCTACGAATATGACACCGCCAAGAATATCATATATCTGTTGAGTATCGGCCATCGCCGCGAAGTTTACCGCAAAAGTTAGCTTATGATTCACCTCACCGCACCCTTTACCGAAGACAAGATCCGCGCGCTCAAAGTGGGCGACGCCGTCCAGATCACCGGCATCCTCTACACCGGGCGCGATGCCGTGCATAAGTATCTCCACGAAGGTGGCACCTTGCCCGAAGGCGTGAGCTTCAAGGATGGCATTATCTACCACTGCGGGCCCGTCGTCATCAAAGACGAGCAAGGCAAGTGGAAGGTCACCGCCGCCGGCCCCACCACGTCTATCCGCGAGGAGCCTTACCAAGGCCACATCATCAAAGACTTCGGTCTGCGCGGCGTCATCGGCAAAGGCGGCATGGGGGATCGTACCCTCGCGGCGAACAAAGAATACGGCTGTGTCTATCTCCACGCCATCGGCGGTGCCGCCCAAGTGCTCGCCGAGTGTATCAAATCGGTACGCAATGTGTACTTCCTCGAAAAATTCGGGTCACCGGAAGCCATCTGGGAACTCGAAGTGGAGAACTTCCCCGTGGTCGTCACCATGGATTCCCATGGCGGTTCTCTGCATCAAGAAGTGTTCGCGGCGAGCCAGGCGGAGCTAGCCAAGCGGCTTTAATACTGCCGTACGTCTCTAGATTACAATCTCCAAGGGCCGGACTTCATGTCCGGCCCTTACTTTTTCCCCAATTGGCAGGGGCAATGCTTAATAATATGCCGATAGAGAGACACACGACGGATATCGCCAACATGAGACTGTCTAACATAAAGCCACGGCGGAGCGCTGGCGGCATGACGCTGATCGAGCTGATGATCGGCCTTTCGATCTTCGGGATCCTCTTCATCTCTCTGTATGGGGGCATCAGCTCCGGTGTCGGCATCATCCGGACCGCCCGCGAAAACCTCCGGGCCACCCAGGTGATGCTGGAAAAGATGGAGACCATCCGCCTCTACAGTTGGGATCAGCTCAATCAAAGCGGCTTCATCCCCACCACCTTCACCTCCCCGTATTGGCCGGCGGAGACGAACAGCGGGCTGCAATACCAAGGCACCCTCACCATCACCAACGTCTCCTTCAACGAAGCTTACAGCAGTGACATGCGCCAGGTGACCGTCACCGTGAGCTGGTACTCTGGCACCATCCAGCACCAGCGCCAGATGCGCACCTACGTCTCGCGTTACGGTCTGCAGAACTACGTTTACTGACCCGTATGAAAATCAGATTAGGACAAATCAAGCGCGAGCAAGGCTCCATCATCGTGGGCGTGCTCTTGGGCTGCTTCATCATGGGCTACATCCTCGCCGCCTACTTAAGCCTGGTGAATTCGCAGAACCTTTCCATCGCCCGCTCCCAGACCTGGAACAGTTGCATCCCGGTCGTCGAGGCCGGGGTCGAAGAAGCGCTCAGCCATCTCTACTACACCAAAGGCAGCAACCTGGTGAGCAACGGCTGGCAATACACCAGCGCCGGCTGCATGAAGTGGCGCACGTTGGGCACCATGGGTTCCGCCTTGATCATCATCTCGAACGGCCCGGCCCCGGTCGTATACGCCACGGCGTTCGTGCAGGCCCCGCTTGGCGGTGAATACGTCCGCCGCACCGTGAAGGTGGACACCCGCAAGGACGGCCTCTTCAGCAAAGGCATGGTCGCCAAAGGCCAGATCACCCTGAACGGCAACAACATCGTCGTGGACAGCTTTGACTCCGCCGATCCGAACTACAGCACGAACGGCCTCTACCTGCTCAGCCGCCGCAAGGATAACGGCGACGTGGCCACCAACTCCGGCGTGGTGAACTCCCTCTCCAGCGGTAACGCGAACATCTTCGGCCACGTCTCCACCGGCCCCGGCGGTACCGTGCAGATCGGCAACAACGGTGCCATCGGCAACATTGCCTGGCAGGCCTCTACGACCAACGGCATCCAGCCCGGCTATTTCACGGACGATATGAACGTGGCCTTTCCCGATGTGAAAATGCCTTACACCGGCGGCTTCGCCCCCAGCTCCTCCAGCGGGTATCAATATGCCATCAGCTCCAGCGGGGATTACCACATCACCAGCCTCACCGGCAGCTTGATCGTCCGCAGCAATGTGCAGGCCCGGCTGATTGTGGACACTGACATAAGCCTCACCGGCCAGGACAAGATCATCATCGAAGCCGGCGCCACCTTGAATCTCTACATGGCGGGCGCTACGGCCAAGATCGGCGGAAACGGCGTTGTCAACCAATCCGGTAACGCTACGAATTTCTTCTACTGGGGCGGCACGAACAACACGAGCCTCACCATCAATGGCAACGGCTCCTTCACCGGGGTGATCTATGCGCCGAACGCCGCCTTCACCATGAATGGCAGCGGCAGCAGCAGTCTGGATGACATGGTCGGCTCCAGCGTCACGAAGACCGCGAACATGAACGGCAATTTCAACTTCCACTACGATGAAAACCTCGGCCGCTTGAACCTGAACCGCGGTTTTATCGTGACCTCGTGGAAGGAGATATGATCAGGGTAAATCCTTAAAATGTTAAACCGTTGAAACGTATTTAACGCTTCAACGGTTTAACGGATACTTTTTGCTTGGCCTATACTGCCGTAGCCGGGGCCGCCACTTCCTGCGGGCCTTTGCCACCATTCACCAAGAACAGCACCGCCATGCGGACGGCCAGACCGTTCGTCACCTGTTGGAGAATCACGGACTGATCGCAATCCGCTACCTGGCTATCGATCTCCACCCCGCGGTTGATCGGGCCGGGATGCATGATCATCACGCCGGGTTTCAACCGGCTGAAGCGCGATTTGTTGATACCGAACAGGCTCGTGTACTCGCCGATGCTCGGGAACATCGCCTTGCGCTGACGTTCATGCTGGATGCGCAGCAAGTTCACCACATCAGCGTTCTTGACGCCTTCTTCCAGATCCCAAGTCACCTTGCAGCCCATCTTCTCGAAAACTTTTGGCACCAGCGTGGAAGGTCCGCAAAGCGTCACGTTGGCTCCGAGTTTGAGCAAAGCCCAAATGTTCGAGCGCGCCACGCGGCTGTACAGGATGTCCCCGAGGATCGTCACATTCAGCCCCTCGATCTTGCCCTTCTTCTCACGGATCGTGAACGTATCGAGCAACGCTTGCGTGGGATGCTCATGCGCGCCGTCACCCGCGTTCACCACGCTGGACTTCAGGAAACGCGTGAGGAAATGCGGTGCACCCGTCGCGCTGTGGCGGATGATGATGATGTCCGCGTTGAGCGCCTCGAGGTTGCGCGCCGTATCCTTCAGCGTCTCGCCTTTCTTGAGGGAGGAGGCTTCGGCGGAGAAATTGATGACGTCGGCCGAGAGCCGTTGCGCCGCCAGCTCGAAGCTGATGCGCGTGCGCGTGGACGGCTCCACGAACAGGTTCACCACGGTCTTGCCGCGCAGCGCGGGCACCTTCTTGATCGCGCGCTCACCCACGGCCTTGAACGCCGTGGCGGTGTCCAGGATCGTGTTGATCTCGTGCGCGGTCAGCGATTCGATGTCCAGCAGATGTCGTTTGGTCCAGCTCATGGGCGCTCCAGGTAAACGGTGTCGTCGCCGCCATCTTCTTTCAAGCACAGGTCGATGCGCTCGTGACGGGACGTAGGGATATTCTTGCCGACAAAGTCCGCCTTGATCGGCAGCTCGCGATGGCCGCGGTCCACGATCACCGCCAGTTGGATGCGGCGGGGGCGGCCCAGATCGCTCAGGGCATCCATCGCCGCCCGCGTCGTGCGCCCGCTGAAAAGCACGTCATCCACGATCACCACCACCTTGCCCGTGATGTCCGTGGGGATTTGCGTCGGCTGCACGTTCGGGGTGTAGTTCGAGTCCAGATCGTCCCGGTAAAAATTCACATCCAGCGTGCCGGCCGGCACCGCTTGACCGGAGATCTGTTCCAGTTGGGCGGCCAACCGCTTGGCCAGATGCACGCCACCCCGCTGTACCCGACCACCACGACATCGCTGACCGCTTCATTGCGCTCCACGATCTCATGCGCCATCCGGCTCAACGCCCGTTGCAGCGCCGTGGGATTCATCACCACATTCTTCTCAGCCATAAATAAAAATGGGCCTGCCGCACAGCAGCAGACCCGGACGATGACAATAAAATCTCATTATGTTCCTTCGCAGCCTCGCTGGACCGCGTTAAAGGAAAATTTCCGTTCCAAAAGACGCTTAGTTGCTCTGGTTCTGACGGCTGCGACGCCACTTGGTGCGGTGATGCAGGATCCAGTCAGTCAGGGCCCGTTCGAAGCCAATGTCGTGTCCGACCTTCTCGGACTCGATCCATTTGTGCCTCAAGATTTCTTCCCGTTCGGCTTGGAACTCGCGATAAAGCGAAGAATTCCTTAACAGGTCGCCGCCGGAGGGGGCGCTCTTTGTCTCAGTGGACATAGACGTTGTAGCTCGAATGATCAAAGCTTCGCGTTGTGTTCGTAATGCAAAATGTAGCACCGAAGCCCGCGATGACAACCCTGAAATCAGAGGGATATACTACGTAGCCCCTTTTGTTAGTCGTTGCACCGCAGGGCTCAACCCAATTGGGCGCGCAATTTCTTGGCGACGTCCATAAAGGCCTGCCCGGCGGGCTGGTCGCTATGGGATACGGCCACCGGCATACCCCGGTCACCGCCTTCGCGGATTTCCGTGAAGATGGGCACTTCGCCCAAGAACGGGATATCCAGCCGGGCCGCTTCCGTCCGCCCGCCACCATGCCCGAAGATCTCCACCCGCTCACCATTCGGCGTGGTGTAGTAACTCATGTTCTCCACGATGCCCAAGAGCGGCACATTCACCTTTTGGAACATCGCGATACCCTTGCGCACCACGCCCAGCGAAGCTTCTTGCGGCGTCGTCACGATCACCCCGCCATCGAGCGGCGCCGTCTGGCAAAGCGAAAGCTGCGCATCCCCCGTGCCCGGAGGCAGATCCACCAGCAGGTAATCGAGATGGCCCCAGTCCACCTGGCTGAAGAACTGTTGGATCGTCTTCTGGATCATCGGTCCGCGCCAGATCACCGGTTGGTCCGGGTCTAGCAGAAAGCCCATGCTCATCAGCTTCACCCCGTGGTTATAGAGCGGGATGAGCTTCTCTTCCGGGCTCACGATGGGCCGCTGTTGCACCCCCATCATCAACGGCACGCTCGGGCCATAGATATCGCAGTCCAAGAGCCCTACGTCCGCGCCCAACTTGGCGAGCGCGCAAGCGAGGTTCGCTGAGCAAGTGGACTTGCCCACGCCGCCTTTGCCGCTGGCGATCGCGATGATGCGGTTGATGCCTGGCACCTTGTTCGGCGCGGCGGTCGTATTGCCGCTGGCCGCTCCCGGCGTCGGCGCCGTGGTGGAAGGCCGCACATCCACATGCACCAACCGGATGTCCGGCAACGCCTGCAAAACCTTCGTCGCTTCCGTCTTGATCTGCAGGGCGATCTCCGGGCTGTTGGTGGTCAACTGCATGGCCACGTGGATCGCGCCATTGCTCACCGCCACCTGTTTCACCAGACCGAACGAAACGATATCACGCGAATAACCGGGATACTTCACGGCCTTCAGCGCGTTTAAAATGTCATTATCAGTAACCATGTCGTGCCGCGTAGTGTGGAACGAGTCGCCTCCCCCCGCAAGTGATAGAATTGAACTGAAATCGTGCTCGTCGTCCTCGTTCTCGAAACCCAAATTCTGTAGGCCGTTTCTGTGAAACGGCACCCCGATAGCGAGACGAGCACTTGTTAAACCTGAGAACGCCTAAAATCAACAAAGGGGCCGGGTAATTCAAGCAAGGTTCTCATCACTCATTCTGGAAATAGAAACCGCACCTTAAGGTTGTATTGATTGGTGAACTGCTCGACCAACGCCTTGCTGCTATAAGATGAAACACTGCCATCAGAGAGAACAACGGTTCCTTTGGGAGGTTGTCCCAATGCCACATGCAAATTTGTATTCCACTCGGATTTCTTTCCCGCACCCGGAATCAGCATGCCGTCAATGCGCGATGGATAGCTCATGAGTTGGCGATCCCCGGACAAGAAGGCATTGGGCTTGGTTGGGTCCGCATCGAGATTAACGAAATAACTTAGATTTTCATTCGAGAGGTTTTGAAATGAAATGGCTGGCCGTCGGCTATCAACGGGACATACCAACAATTTCACGCTGCCTAGCTCGTTAGATATAGCTCGAAAATGTTGATAGGCATCCGCCCCTTTAACAAATTCCTTTGTGCCACCAACGTTGGTCGAACGGGCCAGCCCATAATTCGCATAGCTATCCATCCCGGTCCGACGAATGGCCAAAGCTATTTCCTTAAGGTTGGTTTTACATATCTTGGTTTGGCTGTTCGCTTTGGCAAACATCAGAGCGGGATAAAACAGTGCGCCTAGCAGAGCCAATACCGCTAAAACCAAAACCAGTTCACCACGGGAAAACGCACTCTCTCCTCGCTTGGCCAAAGGAATGAACACAATGGGAAGCTAATCCATCTGCAGACTCGAAACAAGCACAGGGTTGGTGGGGCTGGCTGTCCTCAGCCAGCCGCCGCCGAAGCCCGCGATAGCCGATTTTCAGAAAGTTGAACCGAAGACGAAAGGCACCCGCACCTTCCTTACCGGCAGGATGTCCATGCTGAATTCAGTTGCCGCTTGGCTTCGACGCGGCGCGCTGAGGACAGTGACGCCCTACCACTGGCCATTTTCAGCTTCCTCATCTGTGGTTAACTCTTCTTCTCCCCTTGGAATGCCAGCGTCGCCCAGCCTACCAGCAGGCTCACTCCGCCGAACGGCGTGATCGCCCCGAGCCATTTCATATTCGTCAACGCCAGGATGTAGAGTGAACCTGAGAAAATGAGTATCCCCGCGAAGAACGCCCACCACTGGCACGCCTTGAACGGCGCGCGTTGCGTGATGAAGAGCATCACCACCGTGTGCACCAGATGATACAGCACTGCCGTCTCCCAATTCGCAACGCGCCCGTTCTGGAGCAGGATGTCTTTCAACCCATGCGCCCCGAAGGCCCCGAGCGCGACCGCCAGAAAGCCGCTGATGGCCGTGATGCGTAATGCCTGTGCTGCTGTCATAATCTGGCAACTTTACCCCGGTTGTGCTGGCACAACAAGTTTGGTTGATTCAACGCGATTGCATTCTGTCCGGGCTGCGATACTTTCCCCCACTTTTATTGATATGAACAAGCACCTGTTACTCGCCAGTCTCGGTCTGTCCTCGGCTCTCCTCCTCACTGGTTGTGACAAATCGCAACCCGCCGCTCCGGCCGCCGAGGCCAAGCCTTCCGCCGTCGCCAAAGCCGTAGAAGACGCCAAGCCCGCGTTGACCCAAGCCGCCACACAAACCGTGCAGGTCGCTGCGACGGCCGCCGTGGATCTCGGCCAGAAGCTGCTCGCCACCGCACAAAACTCATCCGATTCCCTCCTCAAGGATTTGAGCCAGGAAGTGCAAACCTCCGTCACCCAGCTCGGCCAGAAGCTCGCCGGAGACACCACGCTCAAAGCCAGTCTGGATGAAGCCTTGCAGTCCGTGCTCAAAGGTCAGGATGTTCCCGCGCTGGAATATTATCAGAAGCTCGTTCAGGCCAAGCTCACGCCCGAGCAGACCACGCTCGTGAAGCAAACCGGCGATGTCCTCTCGGCCTTCATGGTGCAGAAAAACTTCGGCGCGCTCGAAGGCGCCCAGACGGAAGTCAGCCAGATCGTGAACGCCTTGCGCAAGGGCGATGCCGCCACGGCCATTCCGTACATCCAGAAGGTGGCCGGTAACGCCCAGCTCACGGCACCGCAGAAGGAATTGCTCACCAACCTCGCCGATAAATACGCGCCCGGCCTGAAGAACGCCGCCAAGAGCCTGCAAGAAGGCGTGAAGAGCTTGAAGTTTTAATCCCTCAACGGAACTTACTATCTAGACACCACCGCCAGAATCTCTGGCGGTGGTTTCGTTTTTGGCGAGAAATAAAAAAGCGTGGCCGGTAATGGCCACGCTTCTGATGCAAATCACTTTCGGCGGTTCGCCCGGATCTGTAATCCACCCACCACTGTTTAGTGGTGCTTGCAGACGAGGTCACGCTCCGGCTGGATGTTCCAGCGCTTGCCGACTTCCAGCAACTCCGGTGTGACGGACCAACGGTCCGGCAGGCTGTCGCCCTGATGATCCGGGTTGCCGCCCTTCAACGCCATGCAGTTCGTGTTGTCACCGATGCGGTTGATAAGCTCCATCTCTTCCTTTGTGAGCTTCACATCCGGCAAGGCAGCGAGTTCCTTCACCTTTTCCTCGATCGGCTTGGACTTCGGATCGATCTCTTGGATAAGAGTTGGGATGACACTCTTCACGCTCGGGTGCGTGAGGTTCCACGCGGAAGCCAGTTGCAGCAAAGTAAGGCCGTGGTTCTGCGCGATACCGCGCATCTGATCCACCTTGGAGACGCCCGCTTCCACCCAGCCGACCGGACGATACGTGCGGTGATCCCATTCGGCGAATTTGTGGCCCGGCTTCACGTCATCATGGAAAATCCCACCGTAATCCACCACGCGCGTGAGGATCTTCACGTTGTGCTTCTCGGCGGCCGGCAGCACATAACGGCCCGGCCACGGTTCGAGCGGATTGAGAATGATCATGGCCCAATCGATGAGCCCATCGAACTTCTCGAAGCAATTGATGATATCGAGGCTGAAACCGTTCGCGGGCCCAGGAGCCACACCGAGACGATCCGTCAGCCCGGCATCCTTCACTTGTTCCATCGCTTTCCAAACCGCTTCGCTCGTGTAGCCGATGGAGTCGGGATTGTGCAGGAACAGCAGGTCGAACTTGGAAGCCTGGCAACGGGCGAGCGCCTTCTCCGTGGCGAACTTCACGTAGTCCGCATATTTCTCCGGTCCGCGCAAAGACGGATGGGTGAAGCGCGGGAAGCCCTTCGAGCCATCGCGTTTGCCTTCGTAGAAATCATGACCGATGGTGCCCACGAGACAGTAGCTGTCTCGCGGGATGCCCACGAGCGCCTTGCCCAGCATCTCATCCGCGGCACCAGTGCCATAGACATCGGCCGTCACAAACGTGCGGATGCCGGAATCATAGGCGAGGCGGATGAGCGAGATGAAACGCTCATCGGTCACCGGTTCGCCGAAGTGCATGAAGCGGCCACCATTCCAAGTGCCGTAAGCTGTGCGGGTCAGGTCCATAAATCTTTGATTACTGTGACGTTCAAATTGTGCCGGTTACTCAAACAGATTGCCGGTCGCTCGAAACAGCTAGGTTGCTGATCGCACAACCTTTCTTGCGCTGTTCCGGTTCGTTAAAAGCCCATCTTCTGGAGCTGGCGTTGCAGCTCCATCTGGAAGGCTTGCACATCTTCCTGCGTGGGCTTGTAGCCCTTCACGGCGGGCACCACTCCGAGACGGCCCATCTGGTCCAAGTACCATTCGGCCGTGTTGCCATCGCTGAAAGTCACCTTGCCGCTGATCATCGCGCCGGGGCGGGTGATCTGGTCCAGAGTCACCGAGACACTGCCGGTGCCAGCCGGTGCCGGTTCCACGGCGTCTTCCGGCGGGAGACCTTCTTCCCCGGCAGGAGCCGCGGCGGCAGGCGTCGCCGGTGCCGCGGGTTCGGCTTTCTTGGGCGGTTCCGGGTCCTTGGGCATCACCTTCAGATCATCCACCAGGAAACGCACCTCCATATAGGTGGGGTTCAGGCCCATCTCGGTGCCCAATTTCTTCTGGATCTCAGCCAGTTTCAGGCCCTGGTCGATCCACCCGATGACTGTCTTTTTCTGTGCGTCGTCCAACTTCATATATAAGGCTGCTATTCCGTGCCAACCGGCTCCGCTATTCAATCGAAATCGCTCACACCGTTGACCGCGAATAATGCCGGTAATCTAACCAAAAACCGGCCAAATGTCTAAACTCTAAATCATACCACCCACCTGACCGCCTTGGTCCAAGCCCGCGAAATGGCCTTTCCAGCGCAAAAAAGGCTTGCCCGCTGGGCCGGGGAAGATTATCCCGGTTTCCAAGAATTCACCTCTAGGAGAGTTCAAACATACAATCATCCAAGTAACTTATATGAAAGCCCTCGGCGTATTCGCCTCCGCACTCCTCGCCAGCACCCTGCTCATCTCTGCTCCTTTCCAGGCCTCGGCCCAGGAAGGCGCGCCCAAAGCCGAAGCCAAGGAAAAGGGCAAAGCCAAGGCTGAAGGCAAAGAAAAAGCCAAATCCGACCGCTATCCTTTCAGCGGCAAGGTGAAGAGCTCCGACAAGGTCGCCATGACCGTCACGCTCGAAGGCAAGGAAAAGGAACGCGTCGTCGCCGTGACGTCCGAGACCAAGATCTCCAAAGACGGCAAGCCCGCCACCTTCGGTGACATAACGGTGGGTGAAACCATCCGCGGCCAGGTGAAGAAAGACGAAGCTGGCAAAGAACACGCCGTCTCCGTGTCGATCGGTGCCGCTCCCGCCAAGAAAGAAGGCGAAAAGAAAGCGGAAAAGAAGGGCGAGAAAAAAGACGGTGAGAAGAAGGAAGAAAAGAAGTAGTCCGACCTTCTGATCCATTCTGATATTTGAAAGCAGGCCCTGCGGGGCCTGCTTTTTTATTTCCATCCGCGCCAAGACTGGCCGCGTTCTACTGCTCAATATCCCAAGCCCCCAGCGGTTTCAGCGTATATCCCCCCGCTGCATCAGGAATGGCGGTCAGGTCGATCCGCTTTTCGTTCACCGCACATTTGATGAACCGCGTATCCGCCAGACTCAGGTAAAACCGGCTGATAAAACGTTCCAACGGCGGATCACCCATCGTCAGCACTTTGCTGTTCAGATCATAGCGCCCGTACAACATCTTGCCCGCAGAGGTGAAAGCCACCTTTACCTCCTTCGCGTCCTTCGTCTGCTTGGCCCGCTCGACCATCTTGCCGATGAACTCCCGGTATTGCTGCTCCTGCTTTTCCGGTGTGGTGAGATAGCCCATGACCTGATTGGCCAGAGCCACCATCTTCGCCTCCTGTTCCGCCTCCAGCCGGAGCTGCTGCTCGGTTTTCTTCACCGGCTTTTTGGCGGCACAGCCCACCGGGCCGACCGCCAAGACGCCCAACAATATCAACCGCCACAACTGATTGCTCGCTTTGCTCATCCGCTTCATCACCCGCCCGGCTTCAGATCGCCTTGGCCAAGGTGTGATAGGAACGTTGCAACAAAGCCTCCACCTGTTTCCAGTCGCAATTCGCGCCTTCTTTATCCCGCAACTTCCCCGCTTCCGCGCGCAAGATGCCGGCCTCGGTGAAGCCCGGGCGGGGCGCCCCGTAGATCACGGCATAAAGCTCGCCGATCTTCTGGCCGACCTGCTGTGCGCTGTCTTGCCCAGGCGTGCGCCGCGCGATCCACCACGCCAGCTCCGCCTTGGCCGCCTCCCTGGGATTGAACGGGCGGTGCAACGCCTGTCCCAATTGCCGGTAAGCCTGTTCCAGATCCGGCAGCACCACGGCCTCGTAGCCTTCGGAGATGTTCTCAAATTTCCACGCCGCCAGCGCGAGCGACTGCGCCACCGTGTTCGCCTCCGCTCCGCGCAGATGGAACTGCGCCTGCAACAAACCGGTCAATTCGCCATGCAATCGCAAGGGATCGGCCGCGTAATAGGCCTGCCACATGCGCGTCTCCGCCGCGGCGACCGCCTCGGGATTGGGCATAGCGTGCCGCAAGGAGAACCACCACAACGCCGCGAGCGAAAGGAGCAGCACCACGAATACTTTGATGAAAGAACGCCGCATCGGGTGGGAGGAAGAATGTGTCGGCATAGATTGGATCCTTTGCATCACCTTCGCACGGAGCTTCGTGAATTCAAGGGCCTATCTGGCACTCACGCCGTCTTCGGCAAAAACACGACCTGCTCGATCATCCGATCCTTCGTGAGCCGCTCCTTCTCGCCATTTGCGTCCAGATGATACACCGCGGAGCCGTTCGTATAGATCACGGAACCATCCGCACTCACATCGTACGAAAGCACGCTGCTGGCCAGCACCTCCGGCTTCTGTCCCGGCTTGAGCCGCAGCAGTTCCCACGTGGCCGGCACCAGGTTCGGTGCTTCCTCCTTGCTATCGACTTTCTCCGAATTGATCAGATTGCCCCACACCACCATGTATGAAGGCGGCACCTGCTTTTGCCGTGCGCCGCCACTGGTGCTGCTGCTCAACTTCTTGCCGGTGAAGAGCTGGCTGAAGGCGTTGCAGAACTCAAAGATCGCGTAGCCGAACCGCACAGGGAACAGAAACACATCCTTCAAGAGTTGCAATGGATTGAACGATGGCACCGTGCTGTAAGGCCGCCGGATGCAATAGAGCGTTTCATCCGCCGCCATGTACGGCGTGAGATAATCCATGTGCGGTTGCTGCAACAACGTCGTGAGTTCACCGGAAACGACATCCAGCAACTCGATCGCAAACGGACCTACCCCGACCATCTGGCCATCCCGATCCCGTCCAATGCCTGCCGATTGAAACACCACCTTCTCCGTGGAACCCGCCACCCAGCGCGGTGCCGTATCGAGCGAATCCCCTTCCGTGATCTGGCCCATGCCACCATCCGGTGACATCACCGCGATATCCGCGGTACCCAGTTTGTTTTCCAGGCTGCAAACGATGCGGCCATCACTGCCCACGTCGAGAAACCGGATGCGTTGGTTGTGCTTGTTCCAGAGGCGCTTTTCTTCCTCGCCATCTTTCTCCACCTGCAAGATGCCGCACAGCGATTCGCTTTGGAGGGAATAGAGGAACTGCCCCGGCTCGGCTCCGCGACAGATGCTGGTGACGCTCATCGGCACCGAGTTCAGATCCGCCGAGCCATTGCCCCAAAGGGCTTCCCCGTAAAGGAAAGCTTTGTTGCGCTCGGCATTCTTCCACGCATGCCGTTCGCGACCTTTCAAGACCCGTTCCTTCACCGTCTGCCCGTAACGGCTCTCGATCGTGCGCGGTTCCGCACCCGCCGTTTTCAGCCGCATGCGACCTTCCGAGATGTAAGCGATGGGAACGGACATAAGATATATGTGCTTGGGAACCTCGTCCGGATGTTAGAAGCCCCGCATCGGGATTCAAGCAAATGAAAAAGGGCTGTCTGGCAAACCAGACAGCCCATGAAAATCCAACGGTTTAAGCTTACTTCCCGCCGTTCGCGCGGTATCCTTCACCAGCTTCTGCACCTGGTCGAAGAGTTCGGCCGGAACGACCTTGCCCCGGATCTGCGGGTAAACGGATTCCGCAAACGCATTCCATTCTTTCTGCAGTTCCGGCGTCAGCTTGGTGACCTTCAGCCCGCGCTTCTGCATCGCCACCACGGATTCTTCCGCCTCTTCACGGCTGCGTTTCTTGATCTTTACCCCGGCTTCATCCGCGCTCTTGCGGAGTTGCGCCTGGATGTTCACCGGGATCTCGTCCCACGCCTTCTTCGTGATGACCGTGGCGCCGACGAGCGGCACCCAGTTGATGTCCAGCATGTGCGGGGCGGGTTTGTCGAACTGTCCGGCCAGCGCGTAGAACGGCACGGACGGCACGGAATCGATCAGGCCCGTTTGCAAGCTGGTGAGGATGTCCGTCTGCTCCAGTCCCACGGCGTTGATGCCCACGGCCTTCATGATTGTGGCGCTGTCCTTGTCACCGGACCACACGAACATCTTGCCCTTTTTGAAATCATCCGGGCGTTGCGCCGGGAACTTCGAGAAGAACCGCACCCACCCGGCATCGCCCCAGTAGAGGACCACGAAGCCCTTATCGAGAAACTTCTTTTCCAGATCCGCGCGCAGCTTCTCCCGCACGTAGTCGAACTCTTCCAGCGAGGCGAACATCAGCGGCATGAGTTGCAGCCCGCGCACGGAATCCTCGATCTGCGCCAGCCCCGGCGCCGAGAGCAACGCGGCCTGAATCTGCCCCACGCGCATGCGGCGCACCATGTCCGCTTCGCCGCCCATCGTGCCATCGGTATAGATCGTGACCTGCACATTGCCGCCGGAGGCCTTCTGCCACTGGTCGCTCATCTCTTGCAGGCTCGTGTGGAACGACGTGCCCTTGGGCACAAGGGTGGCCAGCCGCACACGGACCTTCTTGTCTTGGGCCAGGGCATCTGCCGGCGTCAGCGCCAGCGAGGTGAGGGCGAGCAACGCAGTGCACAACAGGGAACGACGATTCAGCTTCATGGCTTCTTATCTGCAGGGGGTAGTTCAGGAACAAAAAGATCATCCAGCCGCGAGAGCAACCAGCGCGCGCGCCGTTGCATCACGAGATTGGCGAGACGCCATTCCGGCTTGGCATCCACATCGATGGCGAGGGCTTTCTCCAGCAACGCTTTGAATTCCTTCGCGTTCTGGTCTTGCAGGCAGACGCCTTCGGCCAGCGAAAGATAAGGCCCGGCTTGCAATCCGCCGGAAAGCTCGGTCGCCCGCGCGAACCGTTTCCGCGCGCGATCTGCAGCCTTGCCTTCGCCACCTTGGCGCGAGAGCTCGTAGGAGATCAGCGCCGAGTGCAGGGCACCCGCCTCAAAATTTTCATCCAAAGCCACCGCGCGATCAAGCAACGCCTCGATCACCGGTTGTTGGGAAATGGTATCCGGCTGATCTTTCGAGAGCGAGATCAGCGAACCCCACGATGCCGCCGTCCAATACATCAACGGCACATCTTTCTTTGTCAGGAGTTGCACCGCCTCTTTAGGATTCGCACTCAGTGCGGCCGTGATCCCCGCGTGCCGCACCTCCAGCCCGCGCATCCCGTAATCCCGCGCCCGGCGATACAGCTTGCGCGCCCGGTCCTTCAATTCCCGTGAGCGGGTGAGATTCTGCTCCTCCAGCTCATCTGCTTCCTGCTGGATGAAGGCGTAACTGTATTGCGTGAAGCCGGAAGCCGCCGCCAGCAACAACCCTTCGTGCTTGGGTGATTCTGCGAGCAAACTCTCGATCAGCTTCAGGCTGAAGGGAATCGCACTGCGGACGAGTTCGGGATCATCATCGCTGGAAAACGTGGTGCCGCCACTGGCTAACGCATTGCCCAGTTTGTTGATGGCCACCTTCTTGATGGAGCAACCGGAGAACAAAACCAACCCGCCCGCCAGCAGGCCGGGCAACCACAGGTTTCGTAACGGGCGATACATGGGCCGGATTTGTAACACTGGACCGCCAGCGAGGCTAGCGCGAAACACAGCCGCCCAAGACCAGCTTCCCGAGCCGCAGTATCCTTTTCAACGAAGGAGTCTGTTTCGCGGTTAAATCCCCTCAGTTTCGTAGTCCTTACGCTCCTAAAACCTATTTCTCATCACTCAAAAGATAGCCATCATGGAATTTTTACAATTTCATAATATTTTAATTTAAAACGGGTTACGCACTATTCAACCAGTGCTATTAAAATTCCAACTTGCACTTTCTTTCTTAAAATACATAATCTCTATCAAGTTTATAGAGTATATGAGCAACCACACGACACCGAAGCAAACAAACGCCGTCCAATCGGGAACTGACTGGGTGGCCGTCGTGCAGAAAAAGGTGGAGACACTCCGCTACGGCGTGGTGCAGGTGGTGGTTCACGAAGGTCGCGTGGTCCAGATCGAGTGCACGGAAAAAGTGCGTATCGACCGTCCCGAACGCGATGACGAATAAGCCTGTTAGGTAAGTTGCGATCCTGCCCGGACGCATTTTTGAATCGGTTCGCTCTGACCAGCACCCCTGGAGGAAGGCCATGAAAACGAAATCACATGTCAGCCCTATCCTCTGGAAATCGGAACCGCGCCCGTCGCAGTCGGGTCGCGGGTTTTACCCTCATTGAACTGCTCGTCGTCATCGCCATCATCGCCATCCTGGCCGGCATGCTCCTGCCCGCCTTGGCCAAGGCGAAAAGCAAGGCCGTCTCGGGCCGCTGCCTGGCGAACCTCAAACAGATAGGTGTCGGCGTCCATCTGTATCGCGATGACTTCGCGGACAAGCTTCCCTACGCGGGCATCCGCCTCACTCAAGCCGGCCAATATCATTGGAGCTGGGATGATCTGTTGGACGTTTACCTCGGCGGCAGCCTCACGGATGACGAGAAGCGCGTGAACTTCGTGAACACGAACACGCTCAAAGGCGTCACCCTCCTGCGCTGCCCGGCGGATAAAGTGCCAATCACCTCGTTTGCCAATGCCTACCGCCGCAGCTATGCGATGCCGCAACACAGCATGGGCCAATTGACCATCGGCTCCAACTTGGCTCCCACCCCGGGCGACTGGCCACCGAATCCGTCCAACCCCACCGGCATCGGCCTGAGCTGGGATTATGCGGATGCCACGGCGAATGCTTGGGATACCCGTGATAGCATCGTCTCCGGTTTTCCGAAACGGCAGAAGGCCATCCGCAGCGCCCTCGTGCAAGCACCGGCGGAAACCTTCGTGCTGACCGAGCGCGTTCTTCCCGGCAACACCGCCGGTCACGCGCCGTCGGCCACCATCCCGCATTCCGGACCCTATCAATTCCTGAATCCCGATGGTGATCCGGCCACGCCGAACTGGGCGAACTTCCACAACAACGGCTTCAACTTCCTGTTCGTTGATGGCCATGCAGAATGGTTGCTGCCAGACAACACCTTGGGCAGCACCAACACCGTGCGGCAGAAGCAGACGGGTTATTGGTCCATCACCGCTCGCGATAACTAAAGCGCCTTACAAAGTCATATCTGTATGAAAGCTCTCCCATTATTCGCTGCGCTCGCCGTGATCGCCCTGGGGACCGGTTGCAGTCAAGAAGCGGACCTAGCATTGCCACAACCAAAACCGGCGGCCACTGCGCCTTCACTCAGCTTGGATACCGGTTCACTCACCGCTCCAGTGGCGCAGCCGACCGGCTCGGCTGAACCCATCACCGCGCTGAAAGCGGAAACTGGTCAAAGCTCAGACGAAAGTGCGGCCGATATCAGCCGCAGCGAAAAGGTCTATCAACAATGGAACGATGCCTTGGCCGAGTTCCGCCAGAAGAACGGCCGCCTGCCGCGCACCATTCAGGAGCTGGAACAGTTCAAACCGTCCCTGAGCTCGTTCAAGCCCGCGCCCGGCTTCCGTCTGGAGATCTACCCGCAATTCAACAGCATCGAATTCGCGCCGGTGAAAGCGAACACCAGCGCCTCGTATCGCTCATGATTTGACGCGTCATGCCCCGGTGCTCTCAGGTTGGTGAGGGTGCCGGGGTTATTTCTTTTCCAAGTGCCAGCGGCACGGCGTGATGGGCTATGATTTGTCGGATGGACAGATTGATATTTCCGGCCAATCTTCGGGGCCGTCATGAGTCTCCGGTTCCATCATCCACCTGCCACCTTGCGCTTCTGGCGTTCGCTGGCGAACAAGGCGTTGAAGGCGGGGTATCCCACGCCGTGTTACATATTCTCGGTGAAGCCTTTGAAGGAGGCGTTGGGTGAGTTGAACGCGGCGTTTGGGCATTTGCCGATCCGGCATTGGCTCTCATGCAAGACCCAGCCTTTGAAGCCCATGCTGCAATGGTGGCGGGGACTTGGGCGGCCCATCGAGGTGGTGAGTGAGTTTGAGTTTCGTGCGGCGTTGGCAGAGGGGTTTACGGCGGAGAATATTTTGGTGAATGGACCGGCGAAGCATCGTTGGTTGCCCTCGTGTGCGGTGGAGGGGTTGTGGGTGAATTTTGATTCGGTGAATGAGGTAAAGGCGCTAGCGCCTTTGGCCAAGAAGTTGAAATGGCGCGTGGGGCTGCGGCTGCGCACCAGTGAAGAGTATGATCCGGAGACGCCGGAGTATCCCACACAGTTCGGGCTGGGGCTGGAGGAGATCGGGGAGGCGTTAAAGACGTTGAAGCGTTACAAGCTGCCGGTGGAGGTGTTGCACTTTCATTTGCGGACGAATGTGGCGGGGGCGGCGAATTACCGGAAGGCGTTGGCGGAGGTGCGTGCGGTTTGTGCACAGCATTCGTTGGCACCGCGATACATCGATTGCGGTGGTGGCTTTCCACCGGAACATGTCATCGGTTTCGGCGGCAAGTTCGTGGATGAGAATTTCAGTCTGCGCGAGATGGCGAAGCTGTATGCGGAGGTGTTGAAGTGGTTTCCCTCGTGCGAGGAGATCTGGCTGGAGAATGGGCGGTGGTTCAGTGCGCGGAGCGGGGTGTTGGTGGTGACGGTGCTCGACGAGAAGACGGGCAAAGCCCACCGCAACCTCATCTGCGATGGGGGGCGGACGATGAATGCGTTGGTGTCGAATTGGGAGGCGCATGAGTTGCTTTCGCTGCCGGAACGGAAAGGCCGCAAGATCATGACGACGGTGAACGGGCCGACGTGTATGGCGTTCGATAAACTGGCGCGGCGGCCCTTACCGGAAAGCATCCGCGTGGATGACCGGTTACTTTGGCTGGAGGCGGGGGCGTATCATCTGCCTTGGGAGACACGGTTTTCACATGGGCTGGCCACTGTGCTCTGGCATGATGGGAAGAGCTTGGTGCAGGTGCGCGGGCAGGAGGAATTTGGCGCGTGGTAGCGGATTTGAAGGATCAGCTCTGGGGCTTTTTATTTCGCCTTCTCCCACACCAGCTTTGCGGCGCGGATGCCGTTTAGCTTCGGTTCGAGAGCGACCATGTACCACTCGCCCTTATGCTGCACGAGCTCCGGAGCGGCGAGCGCCATCGTGCCGATGAAGTGGCCGTCGTCCTGGTTGATACCGAAGTCCATCGGATCGCGGGAGTGATAGACACTGGTCTTGGCTTTCTCACCATAGGTCTGCGTGCGGAAAAGGTAGAACTCCCCTTTTGACAGCTCGACGACGAACGGGCACTCGGCGGAATAGGGGCCGTCACCGGACTGGCCGCCGAACGCCACCACCTTCGAGTCGCTCCAGGTCTCGAGATCCGTGGAGGTGCGGCAATAGACGGCGCCCTTGCCCTTCATGTTGGCACTGTAGTAGCAGTGCCAGCGGTCGTTGATCTTCACGAGCATGGGATCGCGGGCGTGGTTGCCCCCTTTGGCGATGGTGACGGGATCGAGCGCCTTACCGTCGCTCTCTTCGTGGAAGAGGCCGGTCTTGCCCGACTTGAGCACGTGGCGTTCGAAGGTTTTGCCGTCCTTGCTGCGGGCGGAGCAGATGTTGGCCCAATCGCCGTAGAAGAGGTGGAACTGGTCGCCGGCACGGATGACGTGCGGGGCTTGGAGCCCGCCGCGGGATTCGCCGAGGGATTCTTCCGCCTGCAGGGCGATGCCCTTTTGCGCCCAATTCGTGGCGGTGAGGTCCGGGCCTTCCCATTGGTAGAGGAGCCGCGTGCGGCCCGGTTCTTTGGTTTTGCGGATGCA
This sequence comes from Limisphaerales bacterium, assembly GCA_965283725.1. Lineage (GTDB taxonomy): Bacteria > Verrucomicrobiota > Verrucomicrobiia > Limisphaerales > JAEYXS01 > JAEYXS01. The sequence continues at coordinate 50,822 of CBDIPT010000012.1, read as the reverse complement.
AGACATCACCTGCCAGGTGCCGTCCGCAGCCTGCCAGACGGCGAAATCAACGGGCTGCTGCTTGGGATCGTTGAGTTTGCCCAGATCCGGCATCCCGGCGATGGGCCACCACGGCCCCTTGACCCGCGGCATCATCACCGGCTCCGCCCCGGCGACGACGCCCAGTGAAACCAGCAACAACAGAAGCGTTTTCATCATCACATGGTCCTCTCTTCTGAACTAAGATTGTGCATGGCAAGATTTCCTTAAGAACGGACTATAGGGGTAAAACAGGGAAATCTCATGAAAAACGACCATGACTTGAGGGATGCTGCAAGTCAAGCTGGCCTCCCCGGCTGGTATTTTCTGCCGCTTGCAAAAAAGCGGGGAGTCGCTAGTGTTTGCTGCTCATTGCGCTGTCAACAGGCGTGATACAACAACAACGGGTTCGCGATGGCACTGATTGTACAGAAATTTGGCGGCACGTCGGTCGGCAACACCGATCGTATCAAGAACGTCGCCCGGCGCGTGGCGGAATATCGCAAGCGCGGGGATCAGATCGTCGTGGTCGTCTCCGCGATGAGCGGCGTCACCGATAATCTCATCAAGCTGTCCAAAGAGATCATGCCGCTCCCGAGCGAGCGTGAGATGGACATGCTGCTGGCCACAGGCGAGCAGACGACCATTGCGCTCACCGCGATGGCCTTGCATTCCATCGATATCCCCGCTGTCTCCCTCACGGGTGCGCAGGCGGGCATCGTGACGGATGGCATGCATAGCAAGGCAAAGATCCAGAACATCTCGCCGAAGAAGGTGCATTCTCTCCTCGATGCCGGGAACGTGGTCATCGTCGCGGGCTTCCAAGGCCAGACGGAAGAGGGTCACATCACCACGCTTGGTCGTGGCGGTTCTGATCTCACGGCCATCGCCCTCGCGGGTGCGTTGAAGGCGGATCTTTGCCAGATTTATACGGATGTGGATGGCGTTTATACGACGGATCCACGCATTGTCCCGAACGCGAGCAAGCTGCAGGAGATCGCCTACGATGAGATGCTGGAACTGGCAGGTGCCGGGGCCAAGGTGATGCAGTTGCGCTCGGTGGAATTTGCCAAGAAATTCGGTGTAGTGTTTGAAGTTCGCTCCAGTCTTAACGACAACCCAGGTACGATTGTGAAAGAGGAAACAGCAGCCATGGAAGGCGTCGTCGTGCGCGGCGTCGCCCTAGATAAGAATCAAGCCAAGGTCACGCTGGTGGCCGTCCCGGATCAACCGGGGGTGGCCGCCAAGATCTTCAAGGCGCTGGCCGATGCCGCCGTGAACGTGGACATGATCGTCCAGAACGTCAGCCACGGCACCGACAAGCCCGCGACGGATCTTTCCTTCACTGTGGAGAAGGCCGATCTGCTGAAGGCGCAGAAGGTCATCGAGGGTTTGAAGGCGCAAGTGGGTTACGGCCGCGTGATCAGCGATGAAAGCGTCGCCAAGGTATCCATCGTGGGTGTGGGCATGCGCAGTCACTCGGGTATCGCCGCGCGGATGTTCGATACGCTCGCGACGGAAGGCGTGAACATCCAGATGATCTCCACGAGCGAGATCAAGGTCTCGGTGATCATCAGCTTGGACAAGGGCGAGAGCGCGTTGAAGGCGCTGCACAAGGCGTTCATCGGCTAAGCAAAGCTGACAGGAAATTTGCGAAGGCCGGTCACGCGATGTGACCGGTCTTTTTCTTTTCTCTTCGCCGCAAAATACAGCCATCCCAGCGGAAGCAAAACAGGAGCTTGGGCGGCCAGGCTAGGTGCATCCACCAAATATTGATGCATATTTTTCATAGCCGCGATTAATTGATTGTTGACGGTATTAAACCGCAATGATTCCTTTCTCATCCAAGTTGTACCTCCCAAAATTGTGACTGCGAGTTCGGCCCTGAACGGCAAACTGAGCGAAAGCTTTCTGAAGCCATTGGTCTTCGTCGTAGATGATGAACCGATGATCGCCGATCTCGTCGGCCAATTTCTGCAACTGGAGGGCATCGAGGTCCGCGTGTTCCACAATCCCTTGGCCGCCTTGGCTGAGTTTCGGGGCAACAATCCCAAGCCGACCATCCTGATTTCCGATCACCGCATGGCCGGCATGTCCGGGCTGGAACTGATCAAGGCCTGCAAGAAATTGCACCCCACACTGAAGACCATTTCCATCAGCGGCACGATGAGCAGCTGCGATATGGAGGCCGTGGGGGTTGCGCCGGACCGCATCGTGCGCAAGCCATTCCGTCCCTCGGAGTTGCTGCCGCCGATCTGGGAACTGCTCGGCTGCACCCAACCAGTCCCGACCAGCTTGGATTTCAATGCCCGCGTGCTCCGGCAACAACTGCTTTTGACCGCCACGGGCACGCTCGCCCATTTGGTCACGGCGTAAGCCGGCTCACCACCGTTTCCGGTCGCTCAAGTACAATTGATACGGGAACCAATCCGCGTAGGCGTTCTTCAACGGAAACCCATCCGGCAATTCCTGCTTGATCACCGTATCCCGGCCAAACTCCGACCACGGTTCTGCCTGCGGGCCAGACATCTCCGTGAGCAGCTTGCGGTCGAGCGAGATGGACGTGAGGTAAAGCGCATTCACCGGCTTGGCTGTGTGGATCTGGGCAAACTCGTCTTTCACATCACGCGGCACCAACAGACTCGTCCGCTGGCCATACCACGCCACGGCGGCGGGCATGTCAGAAACCATCCATTCGTCCGCCTTGAGCCACCCGGCCGCTTGCTGGATCACCGGCGGGTGGAACGGCGGATAAACCCACGCACTGAACCGCGGCGTCAGCAGGTGCAAGCACAGCGGCAAACAGAATAGCACGGCAAACCCGCCCGTTATGACACCCCGGCCCGGTTCAAACACCTGCTTCAACTGATCCGCCAACACCAGAAACATCCCGGCGCCGAACACGAGAAGCAGCGGGGCCAGGATGACCAACAAGTTCTCCCCGTTCACTTCGGGTGAAAGTTTCGTGATATAGGTGCGACCAAGCGCTTGCGTGAACACCAACAAGACCAGCGATAAAACCAGCCAGACGCGCAGCTTGATCAGCGCCGGGCGCGTGAACGGCAGCAACAGGCACGCAAGGAAAAACGCGCTCAGCCACGTCCCGCCCAGATGCGGCAGCTCGCTGGCGATCACTTCGCCCACATTCTTCATCAGCTTGTCCCAATGCGCCTCCACTCCGTATTTGCCCAAGTCCGCGGCGACGGCGGTGTTCATCGGCACCAAAGCCCGCTCCAATTGATCCGCCGGGAAGAACGACGAATCCGCATACACCGCATAGCTCGCCGTGCCGAAAGGTTTGCCGCAAACCTCTATGTTCCGCATCAACCAGGGCGTCAGCACACCCGCAAACCCCACGAGCAGCGTGATGGCTAACACCGCCCGCCGCAGCTCAAACGCGTAGCACATGTAAATCAGCGCGGGCAAAATGAGCACCGCCAAACTGTAACGCGTCAACGCCACCAGCCCCAACACCGCGCCGCCGAGCAACACCAGCACTATGACTTTCCACAGTGGCCATTGTCCCTCACGCGTGCCTTGTTCCGCCTTCGTTAGCAGCCAAGTGGCCACGACCAGGAGCAACGCCGCCAGCATCGTTGGCAGGCCCGATTGCGAAATGCGCCAGAACAGATCCGTGCCACCGAGGACGATCACGGTGAACCAAGCTACCGGCGCATCAAACATCCGCTTGGCCAGATGAAACAGCACCACGAGCAGCAGCAGGAAAAGTATTTGGTTCAGATACGCGATCTGCTGGTCCGGTTGATAACGATTGAACCCATCCGGCGATTCGATCTCATACGTCCAACGGCCCACCTTCATCCATTGCGCGAGCAGCCACGGATACGTCGGGGCGTTGGCCAGATCAGGCTGCGGCAAGGTAACAGTCAGCTTGTCGCTCTTCTGATGCTCCTTTAGCACGTAAAGATCTAGCGGGCGGATGACATCCGTCACGAACCCTTTGCCACGGGCGATATTCCGGGCGAGCTGCGCCTGCTCCATCGCCTCCTGCGTGCCGAGATTCTGAAACTCGCGCACATTGTAGAGCATCATGAGGAACGCGAAGGCCATGATCCCCAAGAGACCCTTCAACACCTTCGCGCCACCGCCCTCTTCCAGGCTGTGGATCCAGTTCTGCAATTTGACGATCATTAAAATCCTTCCAGATGATAGGCGTGCAGCTTCCGGTGTAACGTGCGCCGGCTCATGCCCAATTGCTTGGCCGCCTCGCTGCGGTTCCCATCCGAATCTTTCAAGGCCCGCACGATCAGCTCTTTCTCCGCCTCTTTCACGGTGAGATTCCCGTTCGCCACTACCTGCTTCGCCGTGGTTTCCACCTGCGTGCCACCAGCCCGGATGTTCGCCGGCAAATCGCGCAGGGCGACCGCTTCACCCCGGCACAATACCACCGCGTGCTCCATCGCCGTGCGCATTTCCCGCACATTGCCCGGCCAGGTGTAGCGCGTCATCGCCTCCATCGCCTCCGGCCGGATCTCGCTCACGTTCTTCTCGTTCTCTTTCGCGAACTCGCGCAGGAACGCATTGGCAAGCAGCGGAATATCCTCCGGCCGCTCACGCAAGGGCGGCAACGTGATGGGCACCACCGTTAAGCGAAAATACAAATCCTCGCGGAACGTTCCAGCCTTCACCATCTCTTGCAGATTCCGATTCGTCGCTGCTACGAGGCGTACATCCGCCGTCTGTGTTTTGTTCGAGCCCACGCGCTCAAACGTGCGCTCGCCCAAAAAACGCAAGAGCTTCACCTGGATGGTGGCATCGATCTCCCCGATCTCATCAAGGAACAACGTGCCGCCTTGCGCCTGCTCGAAGCGGCCGATGCGCCGCTCATGCGCGCCGGTGAAAGCGCCCTTTTCGTGACCAAACAATTCACTCTCCAGCAAATTCGTGGGCAAGGCCGCGCAATGCACCGTCACCAAAGGTCCCTTGGAACGCGTGCTGAGCTGATGAATGGCTTTCGCGATAAGCTCCTTGCCCGTGCCGCTTTCACCCAAGATGAGCACCGTGGCTTTTGACGGCGCGACCTGCCGCACCGTATCCAGAATATCCTTCATCACCGTCGATTCGCCGATGATGTTCTCCAGCTTGTACTTCTTATCGAGCTGTTGCCGCAGTGAGACGTTCTCCGCCTCCAGGTTCTGCTGCCGCAAGGCCCGGGCGATGCGCATCTCCAGCTCATCGATCTGCAAACGCCCCTTGGCGATGTAATCGTCCGCGCCGCGCTTCATCGCTTCCACCGCGACCTCTTCGGAGCCATACGCCGTCATCAGGATGCAGACCGGCGGCTTGGGCAGAGACTTCGCGCGACCGATGAGTTTCATGCCGTCTTCTTGCGGCAGCCGCAAGTCAGTGAGCAACACATCGAAATGCTCCTCCTCCAGCAGGCGCATGGCGGCATTGGCGTCCTCCGCCACATACACGTCATAACGATCTTCCAGCGCGGCGCGCAATCCCTCGCGCGTCGTCTTTTCATCATCCACGATCAATACCGTTTGCTTCACCATGACAGTCCTAATTTTTTAAATCTGCCCACGTTGGCATGTTCGCTTTTGAACGCAGCGCAGGTTGTCGACCTGCTGTGTCGCCGACTGGCAGTCGGCGCTAGCCGCAAACATCGCTCGCCTGCCTCTCATCGGTTCTCTGCCTCCAGCAACAGCGGTTCCGGTTCATGCAGCGGCAACCACACGCGGAACGTCGTACCTTCGCCGATGTGACTCTCTAACTCGATCCGCCCACCGTGTTCCCGCACGATGCGTTGCACGATCATCAACCCCAAACCTGTGCCCTTTTCTTTCGTCGTGAAAAAGGGCTCGAAAATCTTGTTCACCGTCTCGGGCGGAATGCCCGTACCCGTATCGCTCACACTCACCCACACGCCGTCCTTGCTGCGCCCCGTCTGCAACGTCAGCGAGCCACTGCGCGTCATCGCCTGCATCGCGTTCTTCACCAGATTCACCAGCACTTGCTTGATCTGCCCGGCATCGATGGGCGAGAGCGGCAACTGTTTGAACAGCTTCGCCTCCGCATGGATGCCGCGGTTCTCCAGCTCCGGTCCGAGCAATTCCAGCGTCTCGTTCACCACCTCATTGAGCGAACCCGGCTTGAGCTTTGGTTGCGTAGGCCGGATGGCTTGCAGGAACTGCGTGACGATGTAATCCAGCCGCGCGATCTCCCCCTTCGCCACGCCAACATAAGCCTCCAGCCGCGCGACGTTATCGCTGATATCAAAACCGTTCTGCGTCTCTGCCGTCCGCTTGCGCCCGAAACTGCGCAAAGGTGAAGCCGTCTTCTTCTCCGTGCCTTCCTTCACCTTGCGCAACTCGCGTTCGATGAGTTGGAGGTGGATGTGCAGTGCGTTCAGCGGATTGCCGATCTCGTGGGCTACACTGGCCGCCAGCAACGTCAGCGCCTGCACCCGCTCGCTCTCGATGGCATCAAAGGCTTTCTGTCGCGCCTCGGTGGCGTCGTGCAAAATCAGCGCCATACCCGCGCTGCCCGTCTTTTCCCCATCCAACGGCGCCGCATACAAACGCAGGAAACGCGTCTGCGGATAGCGCACCTCAAACTCCAGCCGCACCACGCCCGGACCGCCCTGATGATCCACGTGCGAGAGCTTGGTCCAATCTACCTGCGGCAGAAAACGCGAGAGGGGTTGCCCTTCAGCACTGTCCGGCTTCAAGCCCAGCAACCGGGTGACCGCGTCGTTAAAATACAGGATGCGCCCGGCCTCATCGACAACCAGTACGCCGTCTTCAATCGCATCGAAAAGCGTCTCAAGAAAATTCCGTTCCCGCGCCAGCCGCTCGACGACCGTCTGCAAACCATGCGTATCCAGCCGCCCGATCCGCCCGAGCACCTTGTCCAAGAAACTGGAATTTGATCCGGCCATGTTAACTTATCAACCGCCGCCGACGTGAGGAGGCGGAACTAATCAACCGCTTTTTCCGTTTCATCCTCACAACCAATTCTTCCGTTTGAAATAGATGTACGTCGCCAGCGTGGAAACGCCCGTGGCAAAGAACGCCACGGCATACCCATGCTCCCAGTTCAGTTCCGGCATGTGGGCGAAATTCATCCCATACCAGGTGCCGATCATCATCATCGGCGTGGTGATCAGGGTGATCATGGTGAGCAGTTTCACTACTTCACCCGTCTGGTTGGATGACATGTTCAGATAAACCTGCAGGATGCCGGTGAGGGTATCCGTGTAGTTCTGCGCCAGTTCCGAGATGTGGTAGAGCCCGTCATACACGTCCCGGTAATACGGCACCATGTGCGCCCGGATGAGTTTGAACTCGCCGCGCGCGAATTTGGCCAATACCTCCCGTTGCGGACCGATGATCTGCCGCAGGTGCAGCACTTCTTTTTTGATGTGGATGATGCGGTTCAACACCTTCTGGCTCGGATGCTGCAACACTTCATCTTCCAGCTCGGCGATCTCCAGCGAGAGTTCGTCCAGCGCCGGCTTGTAATTCTCCACGATGGCATCCAGCAAGGTATGCGCCACGCGATCCGGTGCCCGGGCCACATGCACCGTGCTCTTCAGGCACCGGTCCATCGTGGTCTGGATGCTCTTCAATGGCTTCTCATGGAAGGTCACCAGGAAGTTTTTCCCGAGAAAGAAATTCAGCTCCGTCGTATCAAAGACCCCGTCCTTGCGGCTGTAATCCACCGCGTGGATCACCATGAACAGGTAGTGCGTGAACAGGTCCCCCTCTTTGGGCAGGTATTCATCGATCTTGGGCGTGGAACTGATCATGACGCAGTCCTCGACCGAGAGCGGGTGGAAATGGAAGATATCCTCCAGCACCAGCTTGGTTTCCTCCGGCGTGGGATTCTCCAGGTTGATCCAGAGGAAAAGATTGGTATCCGCCAGCAAGGTGGGCATGAGAAAAGTCTCAATGTCCTTGCTGTGCAACCGGCCTTGCGTGGTAAAGGCAAAGGAGCGAATCATACAACTCTCAATAAGCCAACCGGTTACGCGGCTGGTGCGTCAATTTGACCCTAATCATACTCCCGTGAACCAGCGAAGCAAGCGCGGAACGATTTGTCCCGGTGACATTCTGGTGACGCGCTACAGCGTGAGCCAACCCTCAACGCATCCCCCATCGTCCCCGCCCTCGATTTACCCTGCTTCGTAGCCGCCTAAACTCAACGGCGGCTTTTCCCCAAAGAAAAAGCGGCGGGATAAATCCCGCCGCTTCACGTGACCCGATTCAACAAAGAATCAAATTAATCCTTGGCGCTGATGGTCCACATGCCAGTTTGAATACCGAGATTGATGTTGGTCAGCCCCAGCGTGGCACTCTTGTTCAATGCTTCTGCGTGACCATCGATAAAAAGATAATTGAACATGGCTGCCCCATGATGAGTTGCTTCAGTGAAGCCGGGTACCGAATAACCGCCAACACTAGTTCTCGTGTCCAGTTGCCCGCCATCCCCGGACTGCACGTCGATACGCGAGCCACCAGCTGCACCCAAAAGATTATCGGTAGCAATTTTTTCGGTATATACCATGGTCTCGCTCGGATCAGCAATAATCTGCTCATTGACGGCTGCTTGCCGCCGGGCATAGATGCGCGGATCACCCGAGGTTGTAGCACGCACGCCATCCGCTGTGTTCCAAGCGCTGTCATGGTTGTCGGTTGTGTTATTCCACCACCAGAGGCCTACCCCTGAAAGATTGCTTGGATTTGGTGGCCAGAAGTTCCCACGACCACCATGGCCGTGGTTCATGCTATGACTGGGCATCGTATAGCTGCGGCGGTTGCCACCATAGCGTTGCGCCCCATCCACATTTCCCGGCCAGTCCACCTTATCAGCCGGACAAATAAATGCTTTCATCGCGGCTTTGGGAGTATTGCCCGGCGGGGTCGCCTGTTTATCCCACGCCATCCGCCAGTTAGTTTGACCATCGCCCATGACGTAAGGGGCCCCCATATAACCCATGATTAGGTCATCCCACGAATAATTCTGACTGTTGGCTGGATCTACCGAGATCAGAGCTGCATAAGGTACTTTCTGCTTATTATCCCCCAAATACATGCCATTCGCCATGCCCATCTGCTTGAGGTTGGTCAGGCAGTTGCTCGAAATGGCCTTTTGCTTCGCCTTGGCTAGCGCGGGCAAAAGCATGCCCGCCAAAATGGCGATGATGGCGATGACGACGAGCAGCTCGATCAAGGTGAATGCCTTGCGCGGACTGCGGAACAACCCGGGTATACTGATATGGTCTTTCATAGGATTCTGGTTTTATTGGGGGACGAGGGATACTTTCCATTTGGCCGAGTCATAGGCCCATTTCATGCCTTTGGGAGCCGATGGAATCTTTCTCAAATATTTCTTGGCCACCAAATCATCCAATGAATTGATCCGCGGCGCACCCAAACCATCTGGACCGAACGCGTAAGCATCCACTACCGCCTGTAAGGCTTCCAAATCACTCTTGTTCGGGCTGCCGTCCGCGCTCACTTTCCTGGATTCAAATGGATCAGGTAATTCTCCTACCGGAATTGCCGCCGGTGCTGTGTTCGCCTGTGGCGGAGCCGCCACGGCAGTCGTGACCGTAGGCACTGGGGTGACTAATGGCTCCGGGGGCTGGGCGACGGTTGGTGTCGTTGCCGGGACTTCAGCTTCCTTTTCCTTGCAGCCTGCCAACTGGATGCAGCTCAAAACCAGAAGCGATGCGAATAGTTTGTTCATAAACCGGGAACTCATTTTATATGATCTTGGGCCTCTTTGCTTATGCTCCAATAATCACATAAAAGTTCCGGTTATCTATAGGCTGTTTGGGTGGTTTTTGATGATGTCTATGTGGATTTTTATAACATCACGAACTGCAAACCAGCTCCACAAAATCTCTTTATAAAAAACTATCTGTAACGCTATATAAGAATTCTATTACTATTATTTATTGATAATAACAATCATCTGTCGAATTCACTTTCCGAAATAGAAAAGCACGGCAAACCCAGCTCCGGTTTAATAACAAAATCCGCCAGCAGGACACCCTCACTCCGCCGCCACGTAATCCGCCAGCACCTTCAGGTTTTTGATGAACACTTCCGTTTCGATCCGCCGGCCGGATTTCAAATCACCCGCCTCCTTCACCGCTTTGCCGTCCGTCAGCCAACGGCCTTGTGCATCCAGTTGCTGGATGACGGCAGCCGCTTGCGCTGCCAGCTTCTTCCGGGTCGCCTGCTTCGACTTGTCAGAGGACGCTTTCGGGGTCAGCCGCGCGAGCAGCTTATCCCGGCCCTCCTGCTGCAACTGCTCCCATTCACTCATCAGTTTCTTGAAACCGAAATCACCTTCCCATCCATAGCCTGTCTGCCGCTCTTTGCTGATGTCTTGCAGCCGATAATGGATTTTCCCATCGCGATCCCCGTAGATGGGCTTGTTCGTGGTCAGCTCGTAATACCGTGCCCACTTGCCTGGAGCGATCTCGGTCCGTTTATACCAGACCAGCGCGCGCGGGATCGGCTCGATATACTTGGCCTCGCCGGTTTGCACATGCAGTTGGATCAAGGTCCGCATGGCCCACACGCTCTCTCCTCCCGTCGCGGCGGGCGGTTCAAACGCCCGGGCCCACGCCGGCTCCATGTTTGCGTTATATTGTTGGGCCCAGACCGGCTGCGGTTCGGGCAATTGCGCGAGCAACAGGAAATCTCCGCCTCGCTTCGCCGCCAACAGGTACTTCGCCTCACCCAGTTGCTGGTAAGCATGCAACATGATGTCGATGCAATCGCCCATCGCATTATCGTTCAGGGTATAATGCCCCTTATAATCCATCTTCTGATACTCGCGAGGATACGTCTGCGGGATGCTCGCCCGTTTCACTGGGAATTCCTTCTCGCTCTTCGGCTTGCCATCATACCGCTGTGGCCAGGCGCCATTGGGATACTGTGCTTCCAGCATCTTCTTCAGCCCATAATCCAAGGCGGTGCGGATTTCCTTATTCGCCGCGTCGGTCGCATCCTTCGTCACCGCGACATACGCCAGCAGGAAGCGCAGGGCATCCTGCGTGTTGTTATCATCATACGTGGAAATGTTCTTCCGCTTGGCCGCTTCCGCGGCGGAGAGCTTCCCGGCATCCGTACGGCGGTAAGCGAGGGGAACTTATCCGGCGCGAAATCGATGGAGTAATCCCAACCACCGGATTCCAATTGCCCGCGGGCCAAAGCCGTGGCCACTGCTTGAGCCGCCGCCAGATACTCGGCTTCCTTGGTCGCGGCATAGGCCCGCAAAAACACCTCGCCCATAGCCGGGGTGCCGGGCGGCTGGATCCAGATCTGCGTGGCCGTCGCCTTGTCCTCACCCGCCCGGAACTGCAAATCCTCCGAATAGCGCCAGAGATACCCGCCCTCCGTGGCGATGGACCGTATGAACTTCGTGGCCTTGCTCATGGCCGCCTTTGCTTCTGAAGTGGTGGGCTCCGCTGCCGCTGCGGTGATAACCAGCAACGAGCCAAGCGCAAGCGTGATCAAATGAGTTCTCATGGCGGTGACGATTTTGAAGAAAGATAACTGATTATGCCGTTTTGCCAATCAATGAGATATTCTCCGCTCGACACCCCGCCTGCCTGCCCCTACACGAAAGGGCGTGCCGGAGCTATCCAACTGGATCATCGCTTACGCCGCCGTCCTGTTCATCGGTCTTTCCAAGGCCGGGTTCGGCGGTGGGCTTGGCATGCTTACCACGCCCCTGTGCGTGATGGCCTTTGGCTCCAAGGACGCCGTAGGCATCCTCCTCCCGCTGCTCTGTGCAGGTGATGCCTTCTCGCTCTATCATTATTGGGGCAAATGGGAGAAGCGGAACCTGTATTACTTGGTGCCCGGCGTGCTTATCGGCGTCTTGATCGGCGTGCAACTCATCGGCCACTTCAAGCCGCGCCAGTTCAACATCGTCATCGGTGTGCTCGCCGTGCTGTTCGTGCTGTTTCAACTGACGAAGGAACGCATCTTCGCGTTGGAGAAGCCCTTTAAGCCGAATCATAAGACGGCGTGGCCTTTCGGTTTGGGCATCGGCGTCACTTCTACGTTTGCGCATGGCGCCGGACCCGTCGCCGCGCTTTACCTCGTGCCGCAAAAACTCGCTAAAGAGATCTTTGTGGGCACGAACATCCTCATCTTCACTTGTGTGAACTGGATCAAGATGCCCTTCTTTGCCTTGGACCGCAGCATGGTGAACATCCCCTTGCTCGCCGAACACGCGCTGATCAACAAGGAAACCCTGACCAAGAGCGCCATCCTGCTGCCCATCCTGCCCCTCGGTGTGTGGATCGGGGTCTGGCTGAACCGCAACGTCTCGGAGAAAGTGTTCATGAAGCTGGTTTACGGCTTCACCTTCCTCACGGGATTACACCTCATCTTCAACTTCAACATCGCCGCCCTCTTCGGCCGCTAACACGTAACGCAGACCGATGGTCTGCCGTGTCGCAGATTGGTAATCTGCGTGCCGTGAAATGATCGAACCGCCTGCCGACTGCCAGTCGGCGACGCAGCAGGTTGCCAACCTGCGCAACAGCCTTGTCACTTCCCCTTGCGATTGAAATTCGACAACCCGGCAGCCATCAGTACCAATCCGCCAAAGGCCGTCCCCATGATGCTCCAAGGAACGCCTGCGAGAACGGCACAGAAAAACGCCTTGGCCAGGCTCGCGCCCCAGCCATCCCGCCCGAGAAACCGCTGAACCAGCGTAACGCCCACGCCCGTGATCAGGAACGACAGCACCACCGAAACCGGCATCGCCAGTTCGAACGTCGCCAGCTCCACGCCCCAGAAAATATTATCCACCGCGATGAGCAACAACCCGCTCAACGGATGCAACCGGAAGTTGCTGCCATCCGTCGCCTCGTGGACCGGCTGATCTGGCGCAGCCGACGGCCGCTCCTCAGGCAGCACCGGCGGTTTGCGCTTCAAATCTGACATGGCCGCAACATAATGCCCCCCTTCACCGCCTGCAACCACTCAAGGACGGAACACAAACGGTGACGTGACAAATCTCCATCTCCCTCGCCCCCGGAACGGGGGAAGGGCCGGGGAGAGGGGAGCTGATAACGCAAACAATCCGTTTATTTTGGCTCAGTGCCTCCTCTCCCTATCCCTCTCTTCCACTCGTGGAGGAGAGGGTGATAGTTTCTCTCTCTCTTGCGCTCCGGTCCCGTTACAATCCTCCGCCCCCCAGATATTCTCCTTTCCGTTCTCCGTCATTGCGGTTAGAGGATTCCCTGCGCTTATGAAATCGTATCGTCTGAACCGTCTCTTTAACGCCAAGTCGGGCCGTTGCTTCGACGTTGCCGTGGACCACGGCTTTTTCAATGAACGCGGCTTCCTGCAGGGCATCGAAGACCTAGGCGCAAGCGTCAAAACGCTCGTGGAAGCCAATCCGGACGCCATCCAGCTCACCGTTGGCCAGGCGCGCCATCTGCAATCCCTCCCCGGCAAGCTCAAGCCCGCCCTCGTCCTCCGCACGGACGTGGCGAATGTTTACGGCACCCAGCTTCCGCGCACCTTGTTCAGCCGGATGATCGAGCAACCCGTCGAACAGGCGTTGCGCCTCGATGCCACGTGCGTTGTGGTGAACCTCTTCCGCATCCCGGAACAGCCCGAGGTCACGGATCAGTGCATCCAGAACATTTTACGCATCAAACCCGAGTGCGATCGTTACGGCATGCCGCTCATGATCGAACCGCTCGTGTTCCAAGCGAACCAGAAGGCGGGCGGTTACATGGTGGATGGCGATCTGGAAAAGATTCTCCCGCTTGTCCGCCAGGCCGTTGAACTCGGCGCCGACATCATCAAGGCGGACCCTACGGATGATGTGTCCGTCTACAACCAGGTCATCAAGATCGCTTGCGGTATCCCGGTACTCGTGCGCGGTGGCGGCAAGGCGGCGGACAAGGAAATCCTCGAACGCACCGAGAAGCTCATGGGCCAAGGCGCGCACGGCATCGTTTACGGCCGCAACATCATCCAGCACACCGACCCCGCCGGAATGACGAAAGCCCTCATGGCCATCGTCCACGACGGCGCCACCGCCGCCCAAGCCGCTCAATTTATCAAAGCTTAGTTTTCTTAGTATTACATGGAATCACCGATTGTCATCGCTATCGACGGGCCCAGCGCCAGCGGTAAGAGCACGAACGCCAAGCTCATCGCCAAAAAACTCGGTTACACCTACGTGGACACGGGCGCGATGTATCGCACCCTCGCGTGGTATTGCCTGAAGAACCAGATCAACGTGGATGACGAGAAAGCCGTTGGTACGGTCGTGCGCAAATGGAAGACCACGCTGGTGAATCAAGACGGCCATGCGCGCCTCTTGGTGGATGGTTATTATCCCGAAAAGGAGATCCGCACCTCCGAGACCAGCGCGGCCGTCGCCAAAGTAGCCGCCGGCCCCAAGGTGCGCGATTGGATGAAGCTGAAGCAGCGCGAATGCATCCAGTTCGGAAACCTCGTGATGGAAGGCCGTGACATCGGCACCAACGTGTTCCCCGATACGAACTACAAGTTTTACCTCGACGCCTCGCTCGAAGAACGCAATCGCCGCCGTGTCGCCGATGGCGTGCAGGAAAATCTCGCGGAACGTGATCAGCGCGACAGCCAGCGCAAGGCCGCTCCGCTCATGATCGCGCTCGGGGCCACACTCATCAACAATTCTGGCGAAACACCGGAAGACACATCCAACCGCATCATCGCCGAGTTCCGCAAAAAACAGGAGAACTTGACGAAGTAGGGCTGCGGGCCGCGCTGCGGCCCGGCAGCGGAATGACCGGCATCAACACCATGGACATCCGAGAGCCAAAAAGCGAAAGCGCAGACGGGATGATTGTTGTCCCTTAAGCATTCGACCGATCCAGCTCCCACCTTTCGCACCAACTGTGCCGATTTGTGGTCAACTTCCGTCGTGAAAACCGTCTATCGAATCACGTGGCTCTCCGGCCGCCTCGCATTCAAGCTGTGGTTCCGCTGGCGCGTCTATAATGCCGAGCGTGTGCCACTGACCGGCCCGGTGGTGCTGGCTTCCAATCACGCCAGCTTCGCCGACCCCCCGCTCATCGGCTGCTCCATCCCCCGCCAGATCAATTACCTCGCCCGTGAATCCCTGTTTCGCTTTCCCATCGTCGGCTGGTATTTGCGGCAGCTCACGGCCGTGCCGGTTGATCGCGATGGCGGCGGGGCAAAGGGCCTGAAGATCATCCTTGATCGCCTGCTGGATGGCGGTGCCATCACGCTTTTCCCGGAAGGCACGCGCACGGGCGATGGCCAGCTTCAAGCCGCCCGCTCCGGCATCGGCCTGACGGTAATCAAATCCAGCGCCCCTGTGGTACCCGTGCACATCTTCGGCGCGTTTGAAGCCTACGGCCGCCATATCAAATTTCCCCGGATGAAGCCCGTGGTGGTGAAATACGGCAAGCCGATGATGTTCGAAGCCCTGCGCGCCGAGGCCAAGACCTGCTCTAAACCGCGCCTCAAAGAGATTTATCAAGAAGTCGCGGACCAGATCATGGCGGAGATCGCCAAGCTCGAACCGAAGGAGGATTAAATTCATTCCCGGAGGGACGCGGTGCTCCGCGTTCCCTGACTAAACCTTAGAGCGTTTACTCGTCCGTGCAGGTTCTCACACAAAGAAATCGGCACCGGCCTTCACCAACAAAATTTCTTCCCTCCGCATTCCGATTCGCCACACTCCGCTTATGGGGAAATCAATACGCGTCGGTGTTTATGCGGGCAGCTTTGATCCATTGACCACGGGCCATCTTTGGATGATCGAGCAAGGCGTGAAAATGTTCGACCGCCTCATCATCGGCATCGGCATGAATCCGGACAAGCGCTACACCTTCGACATCGAGGAGCGCGCTGCGATGGTCCGCGCCTCCACGAAGCAGTTCAAGAACCTCAAGGTGGAGACCTTCGGCCACCAGTTCCTCATCAAGTACGCCGAATCGCTGAAGGCAGGCTTCATCCTGCGCGGCATCCGCTCCGAGAGTGATTACGAATTCGAACGCGTGATGCGCAATATCAACGGCGATCTGAACAAAGAGATCACCTCCATTTTCCTCATGCCGCCGCGCGGCATCGCCGAGATCAGCTCCAGCATGGTGAAGGGGCTCATCGGTCCGGCAGGTTGGGAAAAGATCGTCCGCGAATATGTTCCTCAGCCGGTCTATGACCAACTCCTCCAGCGCTTCCATGAACGCCGCTCTGCGTGAACGCTGGCTGAAGCTGGCCGCTGAAATCCATTGGCAAAGCGACGTCGCCGCCGTGTGGACAGCCCTGCATACACACTACACGGAACCCGGCCGTGCGTATCACAACTTTGCACACATCCACGCTTGCCTCACGGAGCTAGATGCAGCACCCGTGCCTGCTCAAGACCGCAGCGCCTTGGAACTGGCGTTGTGGTTTCACGATGTCATCTACGATGCGAAGGCAAAGGATAACGAAGCCAAGAGCAGCGAGCTGTTCCAGTCATTCGCCGCCGAAGCAAAATTAAATCCAGCCCTTGTCGCTGACGTCGCTCGGCTCATCCTCATCACCAAGCACGATAAGCCGGCAGTAGCGGCCGATGAGCAATGGATCGTGGATATAGATCTCAGCATCTTGGGCAGCGACCCTATCGCCTTCGCGCGTTACGAAGAACAGATCCGTTTGGAATATGCTTGGGTGCCACAGGCTGATTTTTGCAAAGGCCGCGCCGCGGTATTAGAACATTTCCAGCAACGCGAACGCCTCTACACAACACCTTATTTCTTCCAACGCTATGAAGCAAAGGCGCGCACGAATCTGGCCGCCGCCATCACCCGCTGGCGGAGCGCCGCTAACTTGCTTGCCTGAAAACCGATGCTGCTGAAGCAGCCGAAAACAGGACCTAAGCTGAACTGCAAATCAGCGCAATCTAGCTTCCTTCTCCCCAAGGAGAAGGAGACAACATTTCCCACGCCTGTTTCATATCCAAGGGTGTCGAAGAATGGTTAAGGGCATTTGTCAGACCAGTGTGTTATAAATCGGCGAGTCTTAGTTCCCCTTCTGCTTGTCAAAGCCCCCGTCAATCAACGCCGTGATCGGCAGGAACAAGGCGATGACAATCGTCCCCACGATTACCGCCAAAATCACGATCAGCACCGGCTCCAGCAAGGACGACAGTGCGGCGATGATATTATCTGCATCTTGCTCCGCCGTGTCCGCAATGCGCATGAGCATCTCGGGCAGCGCGCCGGTTTGTTCGCCCACATCCATTAAGCCGACCACGATGGGCGGGAATATCTTCGCCTGCCGCAGCGGACCGGTCAGCGATTCGCCTTCGCGCACGCTCTGATGAACCGCATCGATCGCCTCCGCCAAAACCTGGTTCCCCGCCACCTCCCGCACGATGGCCAACGCTTGCAAGATAGGCACCCCGCTCGATATGAGCGTCCCCAACGTCCGGGCGAACCGCACCAGCGCCAGCTTGCGTAACAGGTTGCCCAGCACGGGCAGATTCCACCGCCGCCGGTCCCACCAACGGCCGAAGAACGGCAATTTCCTTAGCATTTTCAGGATGATCCAAGCCACGATCAACCCGACCATGATGCTCACAAAATGCTTCTGAAACTGCGCCGAGACATCGAAGACGAATTGCGTGAACGCCGGGAACGGCCGTCCTTCCATCAGATCCGTGAAAACCGTCTTGAACTTCGGGATGACGAGATTCATCAAGGCGAACAAAATACCGAACGCCACGATGAGCACAGACACGGGATAGAACATCGCCGCGATGACCCGGCCTTTGATGTGCTCCGCCTTCTCCAGAAAATCGGCCAACCGGTTCAGCACCAGCTCCAGCACACCGCCCAGCTCGCCCGCCTTCACCATGTTGAGGTAGAGCTTGTCGAAATTTCGCGGATGCCGTGACAGCGCTTCGCTGAACGTGTTCCCGCTCTCGATGTCCTCCGCGATGGCCTGGATCAGGCGCTGTGCACTTTTCTGCGTCTCCTGCTCCTGCAGCAGTTGCAAGCCGCGCAGCAACGGCATGCCCGCATCCAGCATCGTCGCCATCTGGCGCGTAAGCACCGCGAGGTGTTTGCGTTTGAGGGCGGGACTGGTCGCAGGTTGGCGCCATCGGCTCAGCACGCCCTTAGGTTTGGTTTTCTGGATCACCTCCGGTTTGTTCGCGGTGATCTTGGTGGGGAATAGGCCCATCTCCTTGATACGGTTCACGGCCTCCAGTGAAGTGCCCGCCTCCAGATGCCCCCGATTCTCCCGCCCCTTTGCATCCAATGCCACGTAAGCAAAACGACTCATAAACTTACGACCTTAAGATTGATTGTGTGTCATCAATATAGACAAGGCCCGTCATAAAACGTCACGTTGCGCCGGACCGCACAAACCATTTGCGCTCCCGCCCGACCTCGCGCATGTTCCGGCACAAACTGTTATGCCGACTCTGATCAACCAGCCGACACGCATCGAAGCCGCCGGAAACAAACCGAAGATCATCGAAGAGTTCATCGGCCGCGTGAATTCCCTGGAACCGCGCCTGAGCGTGGCCAAGATGACGAGCCCGTCCGGCTGGCTGGAACCGGGCCAAACGCCAGAGTTTGATGAATTCACCATCGTGCTGAAGGGCACCTTGCGCGTCACGCATAAGGGTGGCGTCATCGATGTGAACGCCGGGCAAGCCATCATAACCCACGCCGGCGAATGGGTGCAGGACAGTTCCCCTCGGCCAGAAGGTGCGGAATATCTCGCCGTCTGCCTCCCGGCGTTTTCGCCCGCGACGGTCCATCGGGACAGCGCAGCGGAATAGTCCATTTTTCTGCGGGCGAAATGCATTCCACCACTGGACAGGCAGATATTTCAGCGGATAATTAAGCGCGTGAACATCGTGCAGATCACGCCGGGTGCCGGGGGCATGTATTGCGGAAATTGTTTCCGGGATAATGCCATGGTCGCGGCGTTGCGGCGTCAGGGCCACACCACCCTGATGATCCCGCTCTATCTGCCGATGACGCTCGATGAAGAAGATCAGAGCAAGGGCACCCCGACCTTCTTCAACGGCGTGAATGTGTATCTGGAGCAAAAGTCCGCCTGGTACCGCCACGCCCCCAAGTGGCTGCACTCCCTCCTCGCCTCCCCAAAAATCTTGCAATGGGCCTCCGGTCGCGCCGCCAAGACGAAAGCGACGGAAGTGGTGGACATCGCCATCTCCATGCTGAAAGGCGAAGAAGGCAATCAGGCGCGTGAGTTGGAAGAACTCATCGGCTGGCTCAAGCCCCAGGCGCACCCGGATATCATCAGCCTCTCAAACGCCATGCTCATCGGCCTCACGCGCCGTATGAAACAAGAGCTGCACTCTTCTGTCGTCTGCATGTTGCAGGGCGAGGATGCGTTCATCGATTCCATGGACGAAGCCGGGCGCAAAGCGATGTGGCAGTTGTTGATCGAGCGCGGCCGTGAAGTCGATCTCTTCATCGCCCCGAGCCGCTACTTTGCCGAGCGTATGGCCGCCCGGATGCAGATCCCGGCTGAAAAGCTGAAAGTCGTCCACAACGGCATCAACCTCGCCGGCTATCCGTCCGTGCTGCCGCAATTACCGCCGAACACCGCGCCGGTGCTTGGCTTCTTCGCGCGTATGTGCCCGGACAAGGGTCTGGATACGCTCGTCGATGCATTCATCTCCTTGAAACAGCGCAACCGCGTGCCGAACTTGAAGCTGCGCATCGGCGGCGGCTGCGGTCCGAGTGATGAACCCTTCGTCAACAAACTGAAGCTTAAGCTGCAACAGACGGGCTTCCTCATTGACGTCGAGTTCCGCCCTAATGTCACGCGCGAAGGGAAACTCGCCTTCTTCGAAGGTTTGAGCGTCTTTTCCGTGCCCGCCCTCTACGGTGAGGCGTTCGGGCTCTATATCATTGAATCGCTCGCTGCGGGTGTGCCCGTGGTGCAACCCAAGACCGCTTCCTTCCCCGAACTGGTGGAAGCCACCCAGGGAGGCGTCCTGTGCGAACCCGGCAGTGCGCCCGCGCTGGCGAACGCGCTCGAATCCGTCCTGACCAATGAGAAGCGCCGACGCAGCTTGGCCGAGGCCGGTCATCAAGCCGTGCATACCCGGTATAGTGTGGAAGCAATGTCCCTGCAGATGGCAGCAGCATTTGCCGGCTTGAGGCGGGCGTGATACGAAAAGTCCGGTCCGTGGCAGGTTTGTTCTCCAGTATTCCTGTCGGTTGCGAAATTCTTTTTGACGTGGTGATTTTCCAATCCTAGGGTTTGGCGAGAAACAAGGCGGTATTACCCCAGCAAAATCAGGACTCGTTCAACTGAATGAGACTCGTCTTGGGGAGTAACACCAACAAAATCAAACTTGACGCTATCCCGCATGAACCTGTCCACCACCATCAAACTGTTGCTCACCATTATTGGCATCGCCGTCCTGACGGGGTGCGCCAGTGTTTCATCGAAAGAACTCGCGGCGGCAGACTTCGGCCCTTACCCGACCGAGCATGAAAATATCATCAAGAATTATGCCGCCCGGACACTTAAAGATCCCTACTCCGCTGTTTATCAGTTCGGCACCCCGCGTAAGGGAGTAGCGCAAGACGGCATTGCCCTGGGCGGTAAGAAGCACTTCGGGTGGATTGTGCCCGTCACCATCAACGCGAAAAATGATTTCGGCGCATACACTGGAGAACGGTCACATTATTTCTTCATCGCCGAAGGGCAGGTTGGCGACATCACCGGCTTGAAGAGTGCCGGCATGGCGAGGTTCTTGGATAAAACTGAGAGTAAATAGATTGGGCTTCACACGCCGAACCAGAGTTCGGCGCTTCTCCCCTCACTTTACGCTTTGCATCCCCGTTCAGGGCCGTAATCTCGCCCCTCGCATGAGCGAACCGATTGCACCTAAAATTTCCAAGTGGCCGTTCTTTGCTGCCGACCTGATTCTGCTGGCGGTCGGCGGGCTGATCTTTCAACGGGGCCACAACCCGCTCCAACCCTTCGAGCTCGCGGGAGTCATCACCTGCGCTGTCGTCGGCGCCTGGTGCTTCATCAAGCCTTTCACGCAGGAATACGATGCCGTGGTGAAATTCGCCGAGAGCGGCTCCCTGACCGATACCGTCCAACAGATCCAGAACGTGGAACAGATCGCGGCGGAGATCACTTCCGCCCAGAACTTCCTCCAGACCATCCAGAAGGAGAACGAGAAAGTGGCCGTGGCGGCCAAGGAGATCGGCGACCGCATGACGATCGAGGCGAAGAACTTCGCCGAGTTCATGAAAACGGCGAATGACTCCGAGAAGGGGCATCTGCGGTTGGAAGCGGAAAAACTGCGCCGGGCCGAAGGCGAGTGGATCCAGGTGGTCGTGCGCATGCTGGATAACACCTTTGCGCTGCATCACGCCGCGCTGCTTACGGGGCAGCAGAATTTGATCACCCAGATCGGCCAGTTCCAGTTTGCACTGCGCGATGCGGCCCGCCGGGTCGGCTTGCTTGCGTTCGGGGCTGAAGCTGGCGAAGCATTTGATGCTCAGAAGCATCATCCGGCGGATGGCAAGTTGCCGGAAGGACCGGCCACGGTTGAAGGCACCAGTGGTCCCGGCTACACCTTTCAAGGCCGCCTCGTGCGCCCGGCGATGGTCGTGCTCGTGACGCCCAAGACGGAAGCTCCCGTGCTGGAACAAGTTGCCCCGGCGGAAACGACGACTACCTCTACCCAGACGACTGAACCCGCCGCTGGCGATCAAGAGCCCCGGTTGTTGTAAGCCCCGCTTTCGGTCAGGTGCCTAGGCTTTTGACTGCCGGGGGAAAGGTGTCCTTGCCCGTGTTTACGGCAGGGATCACTGCTCTCGTAAACCGCAGTTTAACGCTTATGAAGCTGTTCGCGATTGCCTGCCTCTTTGCCAGCCTTGCCGCGGCTGCCGCGCAGACGCCCTCTCGTGCTGTCACGAACGATGTGCTCGCCGGGAATCTGCTCCTGCGTGATTTCAAGCCCAAGTCCACCTTGCAATTGCCCGTGCACCTGGTGGAGCGCGCCAAGTTTCCGGTCATCGATATCCACAGCCATATCAACGATGCCGGCATGATCACGCGCCCGCACCCGCAAGCTAAGGATATCGTGGAGTGGATGGACAAGCGGAACATCAAACAGATCGTCATCTTGAGCGGAGCGTGGGGCGAGAAATTGCAGCGCGTGCTGGATGAGATGGTGAAGCCGTATCCGGAACGCTTCGTGGTGTTTACCCAACTGGACTACAGCCGCTCCGCCGAACCGGATTTCGCCAACAGCATGGTGGTGCAAATCCGCGATGCCGTGAAACGCGGCGCCCGCGGACTAAAGATTACGAAGCAACTTGGCCTCATCGCCCGCGATAAAGACGGCAAGCTCATCCGCGTGAATGATCCCGCGCTGGACCCTATCTGGGCGGAGTGCGGCCGGCTCGGCATCCCGGTGGCCATTCATGTAGGCGATCCCGTGGCGTTCTTCGATCCCATCGATGCAAACAACGAGCGTTACGAGCAATTGGTGAAACGCCCCGAGTATCGTTTCAGCGGCGGTGATTTTCCGTCGCACCAGAGTTTGGTGATGGATTTGGAGCAAGTGTTCCGAAAACACACCGGCACGCAGTTCGTTTCCCTGCACGTCGGCAACTGGCCGGAGAATCTCGATTACATCTCGGACATGCTGCGCCGGTGCCCGAATGTGGTGGTGGAGTTCGGCGCGCGCTCCGCCGAGCTGGGGCGCCAACCCAACCGCACGCGCCGGTTCTTCCGTGAGTTTCCCGATCGCGTGCTCTTTGGTTGTGACGGTAATACGGAAGGCATCTACCCCACCTATTTCCGTTGGTTGGAAACGGACGATGATTATTTCAATTACTACGGCGGTTCACCGGGACAAGGCCGCTGGATGATCTATGGATTGAATTTGCCCGATGATGTGCTGGAAAAGATTTACCATCTGAACGCTGAAGCGGTTTTCCAGAGGGCTAAAGCGGGGGCGGCCAAGGTGCCGTAAATTTAGCCGCTAATTCTTCGGCCAATGCTTCGCGAAGTAACCGGTGCCTTTGAGCAATTCTTCCGGGCTGCCTTCTTCCATCACACGACCGCCTTGCAGCACGATGATGTGGTTCACATTGCGGATGGTCTGGAGCCGGTGCGCCACCACAAGCGTGGTGCGGCCTTTGCGCAATTGCTCCAGGCTCGCGGAGATCAACGCTTCGTTTTCGGCATCGAGCGAACTCGTCGGTTCATCGAGCAATAGGATGGGTGCGTCCTTCAGGAACGCCCGGGCCAGATTCAGCCGCTGTTTCTCGCCCACGCTCAAGCGCGCGGCACCTTCGCCCACGATGGTGTCGTAACCGTTCGGCAGGCTGCGGATGAACTCGTCCGCATACGCCGCTTTCGCTGCCGCGATAATCGCTTCGCGCTTCGCTTCCGGCTGGCCGTAGGCGATGTTCTCCGCGACCGTCGTTGGCAGCAGCAACGGCTCTTGCAGCACAAAGGCCACGCTGCGCCGCCAGTCCGCGAGCTTGAGTTCGCGGATATCCACGCCATCGACCTTGATGCTGCCGCCGACGGCATCGAAGAAGCGCGGCACGAGTTGCAGCAAGGTGCTCTTGCCCGCACCACTTGGCCCGATGATGCCCACGGACTCGCCCGCCTTCACGCGGAAGGAGACGTTATTCAAGATCTTGCGCCCGGCCTGGTATTCAAAAGCGACGTGCTCGAATTGCAGGTCGCCCTTGATCTCCAACACGCCGTCATCCGCTTTCGCACTGGCGCTTTCCAGCTTAACCGGCCGAGCATCCGGCCGTTCATGGACTTCTTCCTGGGCATCCAAGAGATCGAGAACGCGTTGGGCGCTCGCGCTCGCGGTAGAGACGGTAGAGCCGACGTGCGAGAGCTGGTTGAGCGGTTCGTAAAGTTGCGCCAGGTAAGCGAGGAACACAAGGAGTTCGCCCAAAGTCAATTTGCCGGCGAGCACGCGTTCACCGCCGATCCACACGATCATCGCGGTGCCGAGCCCGAAGACCAGCGTCACACCCAGACCATACAGAAGTTCCCACGTATGTTGCCCGAGGCGTTTCTCCCGCGCCGCCTGTACCAATGCGAGAAAGCCCTTCGCCTCGCGAGTTTCGGTAGCGTAGCTATGGATGAGCGGGAGATTCGTGAGGCTTTGTTGCACTTGTCCGGCCACCTGGCTCTCCGCCTGTTGCGCCTCAGCACTGCGCGCATTCATCACGCGGCCGAAACTGCGGATGGACAGCACCAACAGCGGGATAAGCAGCAACGTGAACAACGTCAGCACCGAGTCCGCGCGGGACATGATGAGCAGCATCAGCAGCAACGTCAGGGAAGCGGGCACCAGCGTCATCAAGCCTTGTTGGAACAACGTCTGAAACGCATACGTATCCCACGTGGCGCGGTAGAGCGTATCACCACTGTTGCGACCTTGATGAAAACGTTGGGAGAGGCGCAGCAACCGTTCATAGAGCGCCTCACGCACGCGGGCCAAACCGCGCAAACCGATGCCGATCACCCAATAATTTTGCAGGGCCATCAAGGCGCCGTTCACGATATGCAGCAGCAAGACGGAGATGCCGAGAAAGGCAAGCAGGCTGGCTTTGCTGCTGCTGAAGAAGAACTGCGCCAGCCACTCGGGCAAAGGCTTGTTCCCCAGTACGGAATCCGCCAGCAAGGCGATGGGCCAAGGCTTGAGCAGATTCGCGCCGATAGCGAAAACGAGCAATCCAAGCGAGAGCCCGACCTTGGGCAGGTCCGGCCGGAAGAACGCCAGCACGCGGAGCAATCGCTTCATGTTCAGGATATTAAAAGGGCAAACTGGCCCCGTCACCAGCCGGAAAAAGCCTCACGAGGCTCCTGAGTAAGACGTCCGCCAGGCCAAAACCATTGAACTTCGTTTTGCCGGCGGCTTCTGCGGGCTTGCCAGCCCCCGGTTTGCCCGCCAGCATCCTGCCAATGTCTGAAGAACGTGGGCCACGGAGCGTGGAGTGGTTGCTGCTGGTCGTTATGGCGGCGATCGCGGGCTTTTCTCTCCTGGCAACCGGGGCGGTCCGGGCGGTGGATTTCGCCATCGTGGAGTTTCTCATGGCGGGGGCACTGGGGCTGGCCGTGGTGCGGCTTTGGGTTCACCGGCAACCGACGTTCCATCTCTCCCCCGTGCTTTGGAGTGTGCTCGCATTCGCCGCTTATGGCTGCCTCCGTTTCACGCAGGCGGATATCCCTTACGTGGCCGAGGATGAGTGGATGCGCGTGTGGGTTTACACGATGTTTTTCGGCATCCTGACCTTGCACGTTTTCCGGCCCCAATATCTGCAAACGTTTTTGGGCATCATCGCCGTGCTGGCGGTGGGCAGTTGCCTCTACGCGGCCTATCAATATTTCACCGGCTCGAGCAGGATCTGGACCTTTATCCGCCCACCCAATTACACCCGGCGTGGCTCAGGCACCTTCATCAACCCGAACAACTTTGCCGGGTACATGGCCGTGCTGCTGCCGATCGCGGCCTCCTTTCTCATCGTCGGCCGCATGAAAGTGACGGCGCGATTGCTGGTCGGTTATGCGGCCTTGATGTTTGCGGTGGGGTTGCTCGTGGCCGCCTCACGGGGAGCCTTGCTGGGCGCTGCCGTGGGTATGATCACACTGGCCTTCCTGCTCGTGCGGCAGCCCGCCTTTCGTCTGCCGGCCATCGTGATGATCGGGGTCTTCATACTGGGTGGCATCGGTTTCGCCGCGCGGGATTCGCTCACTCAATGGCGCATCCAGCAGACCCAAAATGTCCAACTGGAGCAGGACACCCGCATTTTGCTCTGGCAATCGGCGAGCGCGATCTGGCAGGAGCACCCGCTCTGGGGGGCCGGACCGGCGCATTACGATCACGTTTTCCCCCAATACCGCCCCGCCAATCTGCAGAAAATCAGCCCGGAATTTGCCCACAACGATTATCTGAACACGCTGGCTGACTACGGCCTAATCGGCGCCCTGCTGATCCTCCTTGTCATTGTCACGGCGGAACTCGGTTTTCGCTATGGGTGGAAGAAATTCCGGCGGGATGGTGATACTCTGGATAGCGCGCGCAGCAACCGGCTGGCACTTATCATCGGTGCCTCCGCCGGGATAACGGTCGCGCTGACGCATGCCTTGGTCGATTATAACTTCCACGTCCCGGCCTACGCTTTGCTTGTGGTCTTCCTGCTCGCGCTACTCGCTATTTTCTGGCGCACGGACAACGCCCGCTGGTGGTGGCAACCCAAGACGGCAGGTAAAATTTTTCTCACCTTGTTTTGCGTACTCTCCGCCGCCGGGTTCGTCTGGCACGGCCATAAACGGCAGGTCGAGACAAACCTGCTCCTGCGCTGGAAAAAAGCCGATATCAACAAGCCCGAATACCTTGAGCTGCTGCAAGCGGCCCGGGCGGTGGAACCGAAAAATTCCCGCACCCTCTACAAGATCGCCGAGTATTATCGGGCCGGTTCTTGGGCCGGTTACGACAATTACCAAGAAGAAGGCCGTCGCGCCTTGGAATGGTACGCTTTGGCCGCCGCGCTGAATCCACATGATTCCTACATCCCCATGCGCCAGGCCATGACGCTGTCATGGATCGCGGACCTCAAGGACGTGAAAACGTATCTGGAACGGGCGGAAAAACTGAACCCGAAAGATTACTACACGCTCTCCCAGATCGGCTGGTGTTACTTCCAGCAGGAGAACTATCCGGAGGCGATAAAGTATCTGGAGAAATCATTCAACCTCCGCCCGTATGACAACTCGGTAGCGGAAACCTACTTGCCTCTGGCCCGGACACGCTTGAAAGAAGCGTCCGCCCAGTAAGACTCAGGTCAGGTGCCCAGCTTGCCCCAGCGGCGCAGTATGGATTCCAGTTCTTTCGGCCGGACCGGTTTGCTGATGTAATCATCCATGCCGGCTTCAAGGCACTTTTCCCGGTCCCCTTCCATCGCATTGCCCGTTATGGCGATGAGCTTGGGCCGCGTGGCTTCAGTGTAACGGCGACGAATCTCTCGCGCCGCTTCATAGCCATCCATCTCCGGCATCTGGACGTCGAGGACCACTATATCAAAAGGATGCTGCTCCAGTGCGTGCAAGACTTCGCGGCCGTTCGCGGCGACTTCCGGGCGGTAACCCATCTTTTGCAGATAGGACTGGCCCACTTTGAGGTTCACCGGATTATCATCCGCCAGCAGAATCCGTAACGGCATCTGCAAGGCCAGCGTGCGATCGAGTTCCGACGCGACGGGCACCTTGCGCGAGGCTTCATGCCCGGAGACCGCGCGGGTCAGGCAATCGAACAGATTGGAGCGCCGGGCCGGCTTGGAGACGCACAGGTGCACCCCCAGATCGAGCAAGGCTTTATCCGTCTGGCGCAGACGTTGGGCTGCGAGCAAGACGACGGGCAGCTTATGGCCCACCGGCAGCGAGCGGATCTGCGCGATCAACCGTTCCGGCGCGATGCCGGGCAATTCGCGATCGAGCAAGACCACATCCGGCGCGCCTTCCCAGCTCAGCGCTTCCAGCACTTCGCGTTCATTGGCCGCCAGCTTCACATCCATGCCCCAAGTGATCGCCGCCTGCCGGATGGCCAGCCGTGAAGGTTCGTGATCTTCCACGATGAGCAGGCGTTTGCGATGCAGCGTCGTGCCTGAACCGGTCACCGTCTCGGTGGAATATTCCGAGCCCTCCGCCTGGATCGTGAAATGAAAGGTGGAGCCTTTGCCTTCCGTACTTTCCACCCAGATTTCTCCGCCCATCAATTCCGTCAGGCGTTTGCAGATGGCCAGGCCAAGTCCGGTGCCGCCGTATTGCCGCGTCGTGGAGCTGTCCACCTGGCTGAACGATTTGAACAGGCGGTCCACCTTGTCCGCCGGGATGCCGATGCCGGAATCTTTCACGGCAAAATGCATACGGTTGCCCTGGGTCTGGATATGCACCACCACTTCACCTTGCGGCGTGAACTTGACGGCGTTGCTGACGAGATTGACAAGGATTTGCCGCAAGCGCGTCACATCTCCATAAATCTGGACGGGCACGTCATCCTCCGCCAGACAGGCCAGATCGATGCGCTTCTCCGCCGCTTTGTGGCCGACCAGTTCCAAGGCTTCTTCCACACAGGACCGGACATCAAAGGGATGGCTCTCGATCTCCAACCGACCGGACTCGATCTTGGAAAAATCGAGGATGTCATTGATGATCGTCAGCAGGGATTCGGCGCTGGTGCGGATGGTTTCGGTGTAGTCCCGTTGCTCCACACTCAGGTCCGTCTCCGCCAACAGCGCCGTCATGCCGATGACGCCGTTCATAGGCGTACGGATCTCGTGGCTCATGTTCGCCAGAAATTCCGATTTGGTGCGTGTGGCTTCTTCGAGCTTTTGATTGAGGGAGATGAGTGCCGTGTTGCTGTCCACCAATTGCTGCTGGCTTTCGCGCAGCGCGCGATACGCTTCGTCACGTTGCAGCTGGCTCACATAGCCGCGCGTATGATGCCGGATGCGCGCGATGAGTTCGATGCGGTCCGGCAGCTTGACGAGATAATCATCCGCACCGATGGCAAAGGCTTCGCTCTTGGTCGCCGGTTCTTCGCGGGTGGAAAGGACGATGACCGGGATGGATTTCGTGCGGGGTTCTTCCCGGAAACGCTTCACCAAGGTCAACCCATCGATCCCGGGCATCACCAAGTCTTGGAGGATTACTGTGGGTTTGAGCTGGATGGCCAGCGCGACAGCTTCGTTGGGATTGGCGCAATAATGGAAATTGATATCCGTCTCACTGGCGAGACTGCGACGAATGGCCTCCCCGACCATGGCCTGATCGTCTACCAGCAACACCATCGTAGGGTATTCCGTCGTGTTTCTCATGTCTGAGCTTGCTTCGCGCCTGCCTCCGCCGCCCGGCCAAGGTGTTGGCAGATGGCTGAAGCAATCGCATCTAATGGCAAAATATCAACTGCTGCCCCTAAAGCGGCGGCGGCTTTGGGCATGCCATAGACCGCAGAGGTGCTTTGATCTTGGGCGATGGTATAGGCCCCCGCGTCACGCAAACGCTTCAAGCCTTTGGCCCCATCCGCACCCATGCCGGTCAGCAGGACAGCAATGATATCGCAACTGCATTTCTCGAGGACGCTTTCGAAGAAAACATCAATCGATGGACTGTAATAACTAGCCATGCCTTGGCGTGTATAGCCCAAAATTTGCGAATCTTTAAAAACTAGGTGATCTCCTTTGCCCGCCAGCAAAGCAACCCCGGGCACCGGCTTTTCCCCTTCTACGGCCAGCCGGACAGGGAGCTTGGATTGGGTGGAGAGCCAATCGGCCATACTCGCCATAAACTGCTCATCCACATGCTGTACCAATATGATCGGGGCGGGAAAATTCAGCGGCAGTTTACCCAACACTGCCGCCAACGCTGCCGGGCCACCTGCCGAAGCCCCGATGATGAGCAGCGATTGCCGTGGCCGGGCCGGAAAGACGGGCTGAGGTTCACTTCTTACCGGGGCGAGCTTGCCTTGGGCCTTGAGCTGTTTTTCGATGCCATCGATTTTGTATAAAAGGGTATTCGATTCCACACTGCGCCCGGCATTGAACAAGGTAGGAGTAGTGACGGCATCCAAGGCACCGTGTCCGAGAGCGCTAAGGAGACGCTGAATAAAGCCGAGTTTTTCAAAACACCAGTTTTGGCCGGCGCAAGCCGGTCTGTCCTGCGGCTGTTTTTTTGTTTGGGCGGTTAGGGTGCGGGCCCGTTTTGGTTTGCTTGCCGGGTCTGACGGCCGTTTTCCGCGCGGCCACCGGCTGGTGTCCGCCTTTTTCACCGCACCGCCGCCGTCCGTCCACCGATCAGCACGTTGGCCAAGCCAAAGAGCGTGTAGAGTTGGTGCCCATTCTTGGCCAGCCCACGATAGCGCACCTTCCGATACCCGAAGAGGTTCTTCACGATGTGAAAGGGATGTTCCACAAACGCCCGCACCGCCGCTTTGGCTTGCTCGACCGCCTTGAGCGCTTCCTTCTCCGCCCCTTCGGCCAGCTTTTTGAGCACGCCGCGTTTGCACGCAATCTGCCAGTCGATCGGTCGTGCCAACGCCACGATCTCCTCCCGTTTGGCCACGCCCGTGTAGCCGGCGTCGGCGTGCACCTGCTTTTCCTGCCCGTGCAAGAGTTCGGCGGTCTTGGTGATGTCCGCCACGTTGGCGGCGGTGACCACCACGGTGTGGACCAGCTTGCTATCCCGGTCCGCGCCGAGGTGCGCTTTCATCCCGAAATACCACTGGTTGCCCTTGCGGGTCTGATGCATCTCCGGGTCGCGCTGCTTTTCTTTGTTCTTGGTGGAGGGCGGGGCCGCGATCAGCGTGGCGTCCACCAGCGTGCCTTCGCGCAGCAGCAGGCCGCGCGCCGCCAAATCCGCGTTGATGGCGGTGAAGAGCCCCCGGCACAGGTCGTTGGTTTCGAGCAGCCGCCGGAACTTCAGGAGCGTGGTGGCATCGGGCACCCCGCCGGTGGCCTGCTCGATGCGGGCAAAGCCCCGCAGCGCCTGGCTGTCGTAGAGCGCGTCTTCGATGGCTTCGTCCGCCAAGCCATA
Organism: Limisphaerales bacterium; assembly: GCA_965283725.1. GTDB lineage: Bacteria > Verrucomicrobiota > Verrucomicrobiia > Limisphaerales > JAEYXS01 > JAEYXS01. The sequence goes on along the minus strand of CBDIPT010000012.1, from coordinate 20,202 downwards.
CCATTGCTGGAGGAAATACACCCGCAGCATCCGCTCCAGGCCGATGGGCGGGCGGCCCCGCTGGCCTTTGGGATAGAACGGTTCAATAACCGCCAGCAGTTTGGCCCACGGAATGAGCTCCTCCATCCGCGCCAGAAACTGCTCGCGCCGGGTCACCTTCTTCTTGGCCGCAAACTCCACTTGCGCAAAACTTGGCTGATGCGTCATGCCGATGAATTTAGGAAACCCGGCTTTCGCCGTCTCCTCTTAAATTCAAAAACCGGGATTAAATCAGCGTTTCCCTAAAGACCTGATTCACATTACCCTCAACGGTGGCCGTGACGAGCAGGATGGCGCAGGGACATTCAAGCATAATCCGGCGCGTGGCTTCGACGCCATCCATCACCGGCATGATGAGGTCCATCAAGATGAGATCGGGCCGGTCCTCCTGGCATTTGCGCACTGCCTCGGCCCCATCCATGGCCACCCAGGCGATGGTGTGCTGCGTGGTTCCCGCCAATACCCGGCGTAAGGCTTCCACGGCCAAGCGCAGGTCATTGACGATGGCGATTCTCATGCGACGGCGGTTCCAATCAGATCGTGCACCGCTTGCAACAAGGTATCGTCATGGAAGCTGCCTTTCGTTAGATAAAAATCTGCGCCTGCTTCCAAACCGGCCCGGCGGTCTTCCTCCCGATCCTTATAGGACACGATCATGACCGGCGTCAGCCGCAAGCGGCTGTCGCGTTTGATCAACGTCACCAGTTCGATGCCGTTCATGCGGGGCATGTCGACGTCAGAGATAACGAGATCGAAATGCCCGGAACGGACCGCATTCCAGCCGTCCATGCCGTCCACTGCCACCTCGACATGATACCCCCGGCCGAGCAGAAGCTTGCGCTCGAGTTCGCGCACCGTCAGCGAATCATCCACCACCAGGATGCGGCGTTTGGTGGTCACCGTCGCCGCAGCCATCGTCCGGATCGGACTGGCCAGCGAACCGGTTCCCGCCAGACGATCCACCGAGCGCAACAGGTCTTCGACATCAAAGATCAGCACCGGCTGGCCATCTTCAGTGAGTGCGCCGGCGGCGATGTCCTGCACCTTGCCCAGCCGTGTATCAAGCGGTTGCACGACGAGTTCGGTCTCCGCCAGAAAGCGGTCCACCGCCAGGCCATACCTTTCCGCGCCAGTGCCGATGACGGCGATGTTCAATATCTCCGGCCAGCCCGCCTGGGCATCCAGTTCCAAGACTTGCCGGGCCGGCAACAGCGCGATGCGCGCATCATCGAGTTGAAAATGCGGCCGTCCTTCCAAAGTAAGCAGGTCGTGCACCGGCAACTGCAAAGTTCTTTGCAACGAGGCGAGCGGGAACGCATAAACTTCCGCCGCGATCTCCACCAGCAGCACGCGCACGATGGAAAGTGTGAGCGGCAGCGTGAGCACGAACCGCGTGCCCTTGCCGGGTTCCGTCTGCACACGAATGGTACCGCGCAATTCCCGCAAGGTGTTCCGCACCACATCGAGCCCGACACCACGGCCGGATATCTCCGTGACTTGCTCCTTCATGGAGAAGCCGGGCAGGAAAAGAAACTCGATCAACTCCGCCTCGGTGAGGTGCTTCACCGTATCACCCGCTGAGAGCCGCCGCGCGACGATCGTGGCACGGAGATGGTTGAAATCGATGCCGCGACCGTCATCGCTGACGATGACTTCCAACCGGCCGGCGTGATGCCGGGCTTCCAGCGTGATGGTGCCGGCTGGCGGTTTGCCGCGCGATTGCCTGTCCGCCGGGGATTCGAGTCCGTGATCCAAGGCATTGCGGATGATCTGTGTGAGCGGGGCTTCCAGCTTCTCCAGCACTTCACGATCCACGGTCGTCTCCGCGCCGCGTACGATGAGCTTGGCTTCCTTGCCCAGTTGCCGCGCCACATCGCGGGCCAACCGGGGAAAGCCCTGCACCCCATCCGCAAACGGCCGCATGCGGATGGACAACGTCTCGTGATACAAACGGTCCGCATTATTGCCGATGCGGAGCGCGAAGGAATCGAGATCCGTCATCTGCTTCATCACCTGCTCGCGGTAACGCGTGAGCTGGTTGCGGGCGAGTTCGAGGTGGCTCGCCGCTTCACCGGTCAGTTGCAGTTTGGGCGAGAGCCGCAAGTCATCCAGCATCCGGTACACGTCATCATGTAACCGCTTCAACCGCTGCCAGGCCTCAAGCTGTGTCGGCAATTGCCGGGCATCGATCCGTGTTTGCGCCGCCAGGCCCAGGAGCCGGTTGAGATTGGAAGCAGTGACCCGCAAAGACCGGTCTTGATTGGTCTCCGTTTCAGCTTGAGGAACAACCGCCGGTTTTTCAGCCACCGGTTTGACCGGTTCAGCAGGCGGCGGCGTTTCCTGCGGAATCGCTGGCGCTACCGGCGGGGCGGCGGGTGAAGGCGTTGGTGCGGCCCCGGCGCCCGCTTCCGGTGGCTGCAAGATGGCGTCGATATCCGCCAGCAGAGAAAGGACTTCCGGTGCGTTCTTCGTCCACCGGCCTTGACCCGCTTCCGGCGTAGACGCGATCTGGTTCAACAGATCGACTCCGCCCAGCAGACTGTCGATCTGGGCTGGCGTCAGCACGATGCGGCCCTTCTGCGCGGCGACGAGGCAATCCTCCATGCTGTGCGCCACGATGACCGCGACATCGAGGCCCACGATGCGGGCAGCGCCCTTCAAGGAATGGGCAGCACGCATCGCCGATTCCTGCGCCACGGCATTGCGCGGATCCCGTTCCAGTTCGAGCAACTGGTTCGTCAGCGTCAGCGTCTGGGTGTCCGCCTCCAGGCGGAACAGCTCCAGCATCGACATATCGCTGTAATTGTCCTGACTCATTTAACGGCTTCGTTCAGGGCGGAAAACAAACGGGCAGGCTTTAGGCAGCCGATAACCACCTTGTCTTGCATCACGATGGATTCGGTGAAATGTGCGTGCGCCCGGTTCACCGTGGCCGGGAGCGGTTTGTGTTCCGCGGCGGCGATGGCGCGGGTACCTTTGATCTCTTCCGTGAAACAGCAGTAACGCCCGCCCTCACCGGACAAGACCATGATCCGCCGCCGGGCTTGAGGATTCACCGCACCGGACTCGATGCCCAGCAGGGCTTCCAACGAGACGCACACGACGAGTTCACCGCGCACATTGACGAGACCGCGCACGACTGGATTCTTGCGGTGAGGCAAACGGTGGATGGGGCGTTCCTCCATCACTTCCGTGACGGTGCCCAGCGGCAAAGCGAGTTGCTCGGTGCCAAGCAGAAAGACGAGCCATGATGCGGTATCCTGCTGGCGGGAAACCAAGGGGGCCGCCAGATGACGGGTCCATTCTTCGCGATAACCGGCCGGGATCGGCCGGTCCTGCAACAAGCGCGCCGCCCGGGTGAACGTCTGGCAATTATGACAATGACCGACCTGTTGCAGCTCCGGGCAATCACGCTTGCCCCAAACCCCGATCTCCTTCCAGCAGGCGTGGAGGGAGACCTTATTTTCCTCGACCTCTGGGGTCAGGGGGTTCATGCATCAATTTTGGGTTTCGGGCGCGCACCTTTTTGGACGCGCGAAGCACGGCTGTGCAACCGTTCCGCTTCGCTCTTTTCACCTTGTGATTCGAGCAGGAGCGCAAGATGGGTCATCGCTTCGTGATGGTTCGGATCAAGGTACAGCACCTTGCGATAGGTGGAGACAGCGCCCGCATTATCATTCTGGGCGTCTTGCAGGAGACCCATGAGATAGAAAGCATCCGGATCGGAGGAACCGCCGGCGAGCAGACCGCGCAGCTTGGCTTCGGCCTCGGCCAGTTGATTTCCATCGGCCAGTTTCTGGATCTGTTCCATCACCGAGACAGTATCGGAAGGCGTCGATGCCCGTTTGGCCGGAGCCTGCTCTTTGGGCTTTTGCGCCTGCTTTTGGTCGCGATTCTGCTCTCTCGGTTCCCGGGACTCGCGCGGTTCGCGGCCTTCCCGTTCGGGACGCGGTTCGCGCCCTTCAGATTGCGGCTGCTGATCGCGCCCTTCGCGCGGTTCACGTGGGGGACGAGGTTCGCGCCCTTCGCGCGGTTCGCGCGGTTCCTGGCCTTCACGCCGTTCCTGCGAGTCCCGTTGTTCCCGTGGCTCACGGGGTTCACGCGGACCACGGCCATCACGCGATGGGCGAGGCTGGTTGCCGCGCGGGAGGAGCGGCGCAGGTTTCGCGGGGGTGGCCGGAGTTCCATCCGGATTCAAGGCCGGTTCCGCTGCGGGTGCCGCCTCCGTGGCTTCACCTGCGGGTGCGCCTTCGGCGGCCGGTTGAGCCGCTGGCTTCGCCTGGCCTTCGGCCAGCTTGGGCCGCTCTGGACGCGGCGGTGCGAGACGGAAAGCAAACGCGTGCGGGATGCGCAGCGTGCGATAACCTTGATCGAGGAAAATGCCGCCTTCACCGGGACCGGCGAAGAGGATGCCATCCGGCTTCAGGATCTGGCGCAGATGCTTCAACGCCTCGCCCTGATCCGGCCGGGAGAAGTAGATGAGCAGGTTGCGGCAGAAAACGAAATCGTAGGGTTCACCTTGCAGGATGGATTCCAGCACGAGCAGGTTGCCGGCACGGAATTTGACCGGCGTACGCAGCTCGGGATTCAACTGCCACGTTTCTTCGCTCGGCTTGGTGAAATACTTCAGCTTGAACTCTTCGGAGCAGCGGCGGAAGGAATTGGCGCGGTATTCGGCTTTTTCGGCGGCGGCCAGGGCGTTTTGGCTGATGTCCACGGCCTCGACGACGTAATTGGCCGGATCGACGCCCGCAGCCGTGAGCGCGATGACGATGGAGTACGCTTCCTCGCCCGTCGAACTCGGGACGCTCAGGATGCGCACAGGGACGCCCGGCGTCTTCGCCAGCTTGTCCCGCGTCATCTTCACCAAGACCTCGAAGGCCACCGAATCCCGGTTGAACCAGGTCTCAGGTATGACGGCAGCTTCGATCAGGAGCTGGCGCTCTTCAGCGTCCTGCTCCAACCGTTGCTCATATTCTTCGGGCTGTTTAAGGCCCAGAACGCTCATGCGTTCTTCGATCATGCGGGTCACTGCCTGCCCGCCCACACTCCGTATCACCAGGCCGCTCGCGCGTTGCAGGATACGGCCAAAAGGTTCCAAATTCATGTTTCCTCCACGGACTTTGCCCGGGCCAGGGCGTCCTGTATTTCCGGCGTCAGCAACGCGGCCACTTCCACACGTTGCAACAACCGCCCGTCCACTTCTGCCACTGGCCCCAAATAGGGAGTTCCTTCCGTGCGCACCGGCGCCGGGCGGAACGCGCCCTCAGAAATAGAAACGGTATGGGTAGCCCGCTCAACCATCAAGCCAATCACGCCTAGGCTCGATTTCGCCGCGGGACATTGCGCTACCAATATCCGCGTGTTGAGGCGGTCTGCCGCCCGTCTGCCCGTCAGCATGCGATGTACATCGATGACGGGCAAGGTTTGCTGCCGGAAGTTCATCAATCCGGCAACGGCTGCGGGAGCTCCAGGCAGCAGCTTCAGGCTGACCACCGGCAATACTTCCTGCAGGGCCTGCACCGGCAGGCCGTAAATATCATTACCAACTTCAAAACAAAGCAAAAGCATCAAATCGCTCCGGCTTTAAGATTGGACCTTGAAGCGGGTCACGCTCGTACGCAAGCCAGAAGCGGCGTCATTTAGCTGATCAATGGCGGAAGTGGACTGCCGGAGGGACTCGGCGGTCTGCTGGGCGGCGTCACTTAACTGCCCCAAGGCCTCGCTGATCTGCTGGGCACCGGTGGCTTGCGTCTGCATACCGTCGTTCACGGCATCGAACCGCGGTGTCAGGGCCTGGACTTGCTCGATGATCTGGGTCAACTGCTCGCCCACCCGGCGAACTTCCTCCACCGCGCGGCGGACTTCCTCGGAGAACTTGTCCATGCTCATCACCCCGGCGCTCACAGCCGTCTGCATCTCTTTCACCATTTGTTCGATGTCATAGGTGGCCACGGCGGTTTGATCGGCCAAGCGGCGGATCTCGGTGGCGACCACGGCGAAGCCGCGCCCGTATTCACCGGCTTTTTCCGCCTCAATGGCGGCGTTCAGGGAGAGCAGGTTCGTCTGGTCCGCCACCTTGTTGATGGTGGTGACCACTTGATTGATGTTACCGGCCTTCTCATTGAGGATGGAAAGGCGGCTGTTGATGGTTCCGGCGGCTTCCACCAACTGGTGCATCGTGCCTTCCATGCGGGTCAAACTCTGCCGGCCTTCGCCTGCCAGTTCGGTCGTTTCGACCGCCACGGAGGCGACGTCCCCCATCGTTTTCACCAGTTCCTGGCTCGTGGCGGAGATTTGGCGTGATGTCGCCCCGATCTCCGTCGTTGTTCCGGCGATCTCCGTTGCCGTGGCCTGTTGCTGTTTGGCCGTAGCCGCGATTTCCGCCACGGAAGTGTTTACTTGGATGCCCGAGCGCTGCACCTGGCCGATGAGTTCGCTCAGGCGCTTGGTCATATCGACCACGGCATTGCCCATCACATCGCGTTCGGATTGCGGGCGGAGGTTGATGGCCAGATTCCCGGCGGCGACTTGTTTCGTTGCTTCCGCGATTTGCCGCAAGTTTTCCGCCATCCGGACAAAGGCGTTCGTCAAGTCGCCCACTTCATCGCCGCGCTGCGTCGCCTTCAAATCCGCACTGATCTCACCGGCGGCGATGGTATTAGCCACCGCCGTCACCCGGCCCAAGGGCAGAGCGATGCTGCGCGTGGCCCAGAAGCCGAGCAGCACGAGTAAAACGCACGTGATAATAGTGCCGAGAATGATCGTCGATTCGGTCTCACGGGCGGTATCCGCCGATATTCTACTGCGCTCTGCCAGCAAATCGTTCTCCGCATTGATGATATTGGTCACGCTACTGCGGATCACGTCCAACGCCAGTTTGCTTTTGAACATATTGGACGAAATGGCGGCCATGTCCTGGTTGGCTTGTGTCCGGCTTTGAACGATTCCATCCAAGAACACGAACTTCTCCTTCACCAAATCATCCAGTGCCTTCAGCGGAGCTTTTTGCTTGTCGTTGTCCGCCGTTAGCGTCTTCACCTCCTCCAACTGGGTCGGATAAGCTTTCTTAGCTTCTTGGTACCGGATCAGAAAATTCGTGTCCCCTGCGATGGCAAAGCCGCGCACGCTCATCTCGGCATCTTTGACTCCGGCCAAGATATCGTCCACCTCCAGCAACACTTGGTAGGTGTGTGTAGTTCTTTCATTGGCATTCGTGAACTGAACCGTGTTGTAATGCGATTTAATGCCGAGCACGATCAAAGCCACGGCAGCGATCAGGTAACCTACGGCGATGCGTTTACCAATTGTGAATTTCATGACAAAATATAGTTAGCTCCAAATTGAGCTGATTACCCCGTTACATGTGCTAAAGGTGAATATCTTGATACTCCGAAACCGTGCTTACTCGATGAGCACACCCGCCGCGCGCATCTCTTCAATGGCTTTTTGGGAATCGCCCGGCTGGAGGTTGACGCCGCGGCAACCCGCGGTGACGAGATGCACCTTGAACCCGACGTGACAGGCATCCAAGGCGGTGAATTTAACGCAGTAATCCGTGGCCAGACCGGCGATGTACACCTCCGTCACGCCCAAGTCTTTAAGGTAATCTGCCAGCCCGGTGGATTTGCGGTGACCGTTGTCGTAGAGCGCGCTGTAACTATCGATCTCCGGGTCCGTGCCCTTGTGAAAAACCCGGTTGATGCGGAAGGTGTTCAGCGCTTTCACAAACTCCGCGCCACGGGTTCCCTGCACACAGTGATCCGGCCAAAGGATCTGTTCCAAGCCGTTGAGATCGATGAAATCGCCGGGCTTATGGCCCTCATGATTGGAAGCGAAGCTGCCGTGATTTTTCGGGTGCCAGTCCTGGGTGGCCACGATGATCTCGAACTCGGTCTGGAGCCGGTTGATGACTTCCACCACTTCATCGCCGCCTTTGACGGCCAGCGCGCCCCCGGGCACGAAGTCATTCTGGACGTCAACGATGATCAGGGCTTTTTTGCTCATGCCTTGCTGGGAAGCTTTTTCGGAGAGTCCGGCTTGATCTCAAAGGTGAAGCCGTCTTCCAACATTTTCTGGTAACGCTTCTTGTCGAACCGGTACCGCCGCGCGGGCGGCCCGGCCTCCGTGGTGTCAAATTCATCCAAGGGCGTCAGGATGCCCGTGGCGAGAATCTTTTTGCGGAAGCTCTCAGGGTCGATCGGCCGACCTAAGATGATCTCATAGACCTTGCGCAACTGGGTCAGGCGGAACTTGCCGGGCAGCAGATCGAAAATGATGGGCGCGTAAAGCACCTTGCCTTGGAGGCGTTTCACCGCCATGTCCATGATCAACTGATGATCGAAGGCCAGCGGAGGCAACTGCCGCACGGAATACCAGCAGGTGTTCAAGGCATCCGAACCGGCCACCGGGCGATGCTCTTTCAAGCGGACCAAGGAATAATAGGCCACGCTGATGATGCGCTCGCGCGGATCGCGCTTGGGATTGCCGTAGGTGTAGAGCTGTTCGAGGAAGACTTTTTCCAAACCGGTCTCTTCGGCAAGTTCGCGCTCGGCCGCCGTGTCCAGATCTTCATCAATCTCCACGAAGCCGCCGGGCAAGGCCCAGAAATTCTTGTACGGATCCGCCCCACGCTGGATGAGGAGCACCTTGAGATCGTTCTCGTGCAGAGCGAAGATGATGCAATCCACTGTCACCGCCGGATGCGGGTAACGGTAACAGTATTGGTTCTTTTTATCTTTGTCCTCGCTCATAGGTGTCACCTGGCAGTGTTCCTGCCCTGCCGCCTGCGAGCACGCAGCAGACGCTGTATCTCCATGGGCCTTGCGGCCACATTTGAGGTTTGATCACGCATCCAGTTTCTGGAGCTGAGTTGGCATTTGCCACCGGTCATGGGACTGATTTGCTTGGCCTAGGCACAAACCGGTTGCTTGTGCTTTCGCGGAGTATTGCCGCTTGGCAGGCCGATTTCCACAACATTTTAGCTGTTAACAGGTTCCTCAAGCCCGCGCGCGTGCATGATAAGCCGGGTTTTGAGGTCGTGCAATTTCGGCTCCAAACCCACCGGATACCCGTGCGGGTTCACAAACCGGCGGATGGTCGGGTGCAGCAGGCTCAATTGCTTCTGCGCATGAGCCCGGATTTCGTTCAGCGGCGGCGATTGATAAACCGCCTGCCCATCCCGATAAATCGGCACCAATAGGTCCTTAAACTCAGTACCTGGCTTCATCGTCTTCCGCCGGGTCATGTCGGCGGGGTCAACGATGACCGCCTTCTCCGGCGCCCCCATCTGCTCATCGTAAATCATGTCCCCAACCAGAGCTTCATCGTTAAAGAAGCGCCGTATTTGCTGAATACCCGGGGTCGAGACCTTGATGGTCTGTTCTGAGAGCTTGACCTTGTACTGCCATTCCTCACCCGGTTTGCGAATAGCGGCAAGCTTGTAGACGCCGCCCAAGGCTGGTTGATCATACGCCGTGACCAAACGCGTGCCCACGCCCCAGACCGCGATGGCCGCTCCCTGTTTCTTCAGGCTTTCGATGATGTATTCGTCGAGGTCATTGCTGGCCACGATGATGGCTTCGGGGAAACCGCCTGCGTCCAAAATCTTCCGTGCTTCGATGCTGAGGTAGGCCAGATCGCCGGAATCGAGGCGGATGCCCGCCATCTTATAGCCCTTGGCCTTCAAATCTTTGCCAACCTCAACGGCCTTGCGCACGCCTTGCAGCGTGTCGTACGTATCCACGAGGAAAACACAGTTGTTCGGCATCGCTTCCGCATAAGTCTGGAACGCTTCTTCCTCCGTATCGAACGACATGATCCAGCTATGCGCATGCGTGCCGCGCACGGGGATGCCAAAGAGTTTTCCGGCGAGGACATTCGAGGTCGCCCAGCAACCGCCGATGTGCGCCGCCCAACTGGCCGCGAGCGCGCCGTCCATGCCTTGCGCACGGCGTAAACCGAATTCCAAGACCTGCTCGCCTTGGGCCGCCTGACAGATGCGCGCTGATTTCGTAGCAATCAGCGTCTGGAAATTCATTATATTCAGCAGCGGCGTCTCGAGGATCTGGCACAGGATGATCGGCCCGCGCACGCGCACCATCGGCTCGTGGGGAAAGACCACGGTGCCTTCCGGAACGGCATCAATATCGCAACTGAACCGAAGTTGGCTGAGGTAATCGAGAAAGCCTTGTTCGAAGAGCGGCTTGCCGTCATTGCCCGTCAACGTAGCCAGATAGGCGATGTCATCCGCCTCGAACTGAAAGTTCTTCAGGTAATCCAGCAGATACGTCAACCCGCACGCCACGCTGTAACCGCCCGCGAAGGGATTGCGCCGGAAGAAAAGATTGAAGACCGCTTCCTTGTCCGCCACGCCGGCCTTCCAATAGCCGTACGACATCGTGAGCTGATACAGATCCGTGGCGAGACACAGCCGGTCGCGATAAAGGCGCTTGAGTATATCCATACGATGGTGGACGCCGCAGCGTCCCGCTGGCAACCGCCGTTTCCCGCCAATCAACAGGAACCGGCTTGCCCAAGCATGTAACTCCACAATGCCGCTTTGTCGAAAACATTCGCCGGAGCGAATCGGCTTACGTGTGATGGTTTGACAGAAACGCTCTGTAAAACTATGTTTTACACATGATCAAGACGATCACTAAAATCGGCAATTCCCACGGCATCATCTTCGACGCCGCCTTGCTCGACCTTGCTCATCTGAAAAGTGGGGATGAGGTCAATGTCGCCATCCATGAAGGCGGCACTATCACTTTGACTCCCGTTCGGCAGAGCGTGGAACCCGCCGCTGCTGCGAGTATGGCCCGCAAGCTGATCAAGAAGAACGCTGAACTCTTCAAACGTCTCTCATGAGCCAGTTCGTTCACCTGACAGCCAGCGCGGTAAAAGCCATCCATGCTGAAGTGCTCGCAGCGAATGGCGGTTCCGCCGGCATCCGCGATGAAGCATTGCTCGAAGCCGCCGTCGCGGCGCCGCAAGCGACGGCTTTTGGTGAACCGTTGCTTAAAGACCCGGTAGAGATCGCTGCCGCCTATCTCTATTACATCTGCTCCAATCACGCTTTTGTGGATGGTAACAAACGCGTCGCTCTTGCCTCATGTCTCATTTTTCTGCAGGTGAATGGACTTATCACGGGCGAAGAAACTTTAGATACGGACGCCTGGGAAACCTTCGTCCTCGATGTCGCTGCCAGCCGCATCGACCGCGATGAGACCACGAAGCGTTTGCGCCAGTTGATTCCTTCGGCTGCTGCTCCGGCCAAGCCGCGCAAGAAATCTGCCCCCAAGAAGCGCCAATAAACGGCGCGTATTCCGCAAAGGGAAGGCGTGCAGTCCGGTACTGTTTATGGCAGACTCCTTCCAGCCATGACGGAACAAGTTCAGGCAGGCGCCCCGGCGCGCTGGTTATCGGCGGAGGACGCCCTGTCCATCCTGCGCAGCGGCATGCGCGTTTTCGTCGGCTCGGGCTGTGCCGTCCCGCAAAAGCTCGTCGCTGCTCTGGCCGCGCGCGGACCGGACGTTTACGACGTCGAGATCCTTCACATCCTCACGCACGGCAAAGCGCCTTACGCCCGGCGTGAGTTGCTCGAGCATTTCCGCCATAACGCTTTTTTCATCGGCCCGAACGTGCGGGATGCCGTCAACGCCGCCATCGCGGATTACACACCCATCTTTCTCAGTGAAGTGCCGGAGTTGTTTTATCAGAAACGCCTGCACCTCGATGTCGCCCTGGTGCAAGTCAGCCCGCCGGATGCCCACGGCCAGTGCAGCTTGGGTGTGTCGGTAGATGTCGTAAAGGCCGCCGTTCGCAGCGCCCGTCACGTCATCGCAGAAGTGAACCCCCTCATGCCGCGCACGTTGGGGAAAGCTCGGTGCACGTCAGTGAATTGCACACGCTCGTCGCTAGTGATCTGCCACTCATCGAACACACGTGCGCCACGCCCTCTGCGGAGTCCTGCCGTATCGGTGAATACATCGCGTCGCTGGTCGAAGATGGTGCCACCTTGCAAACCGGCATCGGTGAAATCCCCAGCGCTGTGCTCGCTGCGCTGACGGATAAAAAAGACCTCGGCATGCACACCGAGATGTTCACGGAGGCCGTGATCCCTCTGATCGAATCCGGCATCCTCAATGGCGCGCGCAAGACACTGCATCCCGGCAAAGTGGTCGCCTCATTCTGCTTCGGCAACCGCCGCCTCTACGATTACATCCACGAGAATCCGCGGTTTGCCTTCTATCCCACCGAGATCGCCAATGACCCTTGGCAGATCGCGCAGAACCGCCAGATGGTCGCCATCAGTTCGGCACTGGAAGTGGATCTTACCGGTCAGGTTTGCGCGGATTCGATTGGCGATCGCTTTTACAGCGGCTTCGGGGGTCAGGTGGATTTCATGCGCGGCGCGGCGCGCAGTGATGGCGGCAAACCGATCATCGCATTGCCCGCTACAGCCAAAGGCGGCACGCTCTCCCGCATCGTCCCTTCACTGCGTCCCGGCGCCGGTGTGGTGACGACCCGCGCCGATGTGCATTACGTGGTGACCGAGTTCGGCATCGCGTATCTGCACGGCAAGACCGTCCGTGAACGCACACTGGCCCTTATCAACATCGCGCATCCCAAGTTCCGCGATGAACTCCTGGAGGCCGCGCGCGAACGGCATCTCGTTCACCCGAACCAGATCGCCTTGCCGCCGAACACCGCGCCGTATCCGCGCCAATACGAAAGTAACCATCAATTCTCCCACCAGCTTGCCGTCCATTTCCGTCCGGTGAAACCGACGGATGAAGTCTTGTTGAAAGAGCTCTTTTACTCCCATTCACCCGAGACCATTCTGCACCGCTACTTCACGCCGCTGCGCCACCTTACGCATGAACAGGTGCAACGGTTCGTGACACTGGATTACACGAATGACATGGCGCTTCTGGCACTGATTCCGTTTGAAGGCCGGGAACGCGCCATCGCCGTCGGCCGTTATTACCGCACCCGTCATACGGATGATGCGGAAGTGGCCATCACCGTGCAGGACGAATACCAGCACCACGGCCTCGGAATCTACCTCTTGCGTCATCTCAGCCGCATCGCCAAGGAACACGGCGTCACCGCGTTCACGGCGGATGTCCTAGCAGATAACCACGCCATGATGGAGCTGTTCCGCAAGTTTGAGCCTGATTTGGAGACACGCCTCGAAGACGGCATCTACCACGTCCGTATCGCTCTGAAACAGTGATACGCTGAGCGGTTATAAAATCCCCGTTCCTTTCCAATAGAGAATAATTCCGTCTGCGTTTATCCAATGAGTGCACAAAACGCACAGAGGAAAATTATGAACGCGATGCACGAGATCGATTATCGGATTTACGGGGATGACATGCAGTTTGTCGAAGTGGAGCTGGACCCGCAGGAAGCCACCGTCGCCGAAGCGGGTGGCATGATGTACATGGAGGACGGCATCGCCATGGAGACGATCTTTGGCGATGGTTCACAGCAGAACAAAGGCTTCCTCAGCTCACTGATGGGCGCAGGCAAGCGCCTGCTCACCGGTGAATCGCTGTTCATGACCGTGTTCCAGAATCAAGGCACGGGCAAGCGCAAGGTCGCTTTCGGCGCGCCATATCCCGGCAAGATCATTCCTATCCACTTGAGCGAGATCGGCGGCGAACTCATCAGCCAGAAGGATTCGTTCCTCTGTGCCGCGAAAGGCGTTAGTGTGGGCATCGCGTTCAACAAGAAGATCGGCACCGGCCTGTTCGGCGGTGAGGGCTTCATCATGCAGCGCTTGCAAGGGGATGGCTGGGCCTTCATCCATGCGGGTGGCACCTTGCACCAGCGCGATCTCGCCCCCGGCGAAACCCTACGCATCGATACCGGCTGCGTCGTGGCATTCCAACCCACGGTCGATTTCGATATCCAATTCGTCGGCGGTGTAAAATCCGCTCTGTTCGGTGGGGAAGGGCTGTTCTTCGCCACCTTGCGTGGGCCCGGTCGCGTCTGGATGCAATCCCTGCCTTTCAGCCGCCTCGCGGATCGGATCATCGCCAGCGCGCCGCGAGCCGGTGGCCGGAGCGTGGGTGAGGGCTCAGGGTCCTGGGTGGTCTGGGCGGCTTGTTGGATGGGGATAACTAATCAAAAGAAAAAAATAACGGCTGGTTTCGCGCAAACGAAACCAGCCGTAACATTTTCAGATTTTGGAGCGCCGGGTATCCGCTCGGCCTGTCTTTTAACCTGCCCGGCGCAACCACTTCACCATCTCATTGCCGAACGCCGGCAAATCCTTTGGTGTACGGCTGGAGATCAGGTTGCCATCCACTACCACGGGTTCATCCGCCCAGATCGCCCCGGCGTTGATCAAATCGTCCTTGATGCCCAGTGAGCCGGTCGCCTTCTTGCCCTTCAGGATCTTCGCAGAGATGGGAATCCACCCGCCGTGGCAGATGAATGCCACCATATTCCCGCGTTCATAAAAGTCCTTCACCATGGCTAGCACCTTGGCATCGCGGCGCAGCTTGTCCGGCATGAAACCGCCCGGGATGAGGATGCCGCAGTAATCCATCGTCCGCACGCGATCCAGCTCCACCTCGGCCTCGGCGGGATAACCATGCTTGCCTTTATAGACCTTCAACTCCTCGCCAGCCAGGACGGTATTAAAGCCCGCCTCTTCCAGCCGAAGCTTGGGATACCATAGCTCCAAGTCCTCGTAGATATCGTCCACCAAAGCCAAAAGTTTCTTTTGCATACGTGCGGTTGAGCAAAAACAGTGCCTTAATCACCTTTGCAAGGGAAGCTAAACCGGCGGCACGCGGGCAGCCGCTTAATCCTAACTCCAATTCCAGCAGTCGGGAGGGCTGCGGTGCGGGCGGGCCGACCAGAAGTCGGCGCTCCAGCTTACTCGCTGAGGCGTGCACCGATGGGCGCCAGCTCGGCCAGGCGGTCGATCGGTTGATTTCCCGCCCAGCAAATGCCGCGGAAGACCAGGAGGCGATAAATCGGGTCATCAAACGTCCAGTTGTAATGTCCCGGCACACTCACGAACACACGACCTTTGCCCACATTGCGTGTCCACATCTGCGGACGCGCCTTGCCGTCTTCTTCGGAGCTGGCCAACAGGTTCACATTCTTCTCTTCGCCGATGAACAACCAGTAGGATTCATCGATGAACTTTCTTTCGTGAAGTTCTGGGCCGCAAACCCGCGGGCCAGCGGATGCTCATAGAACTGCAGGTCCAGCGGACCATGACGGTACTTCAGCAAAGGTGAATTCGAAGCCAAGCCGATGCGGCGGGCGAAGGCCTCAGCATCGCCCCGCGCTTCCACCGCCCAATGGAAATAGACTGTGCCACCGCCGCGTGCAGGAAGCTGTCTAGCTCCTTACCCTTGTCCTCGTTCCACACGGGGTTGTTATTGAAGAAGCAGATGACATCCGCCTTCGCGAATTGCTCCGCGCTCGGCCACTTGTCCGCTGTGCTGATGGTCACACCCTCCGCCAAGCCCAACAGCTTGGACCAACGCTTCTGCCACAGCGGGTAATCATGCTCACCTTTACCGTGATCTTTCGGTCCCGCACAGAGCACGATGTGCATGGGTTTCAATTGCGAAGGGACGGGCTCAAGTTGTTTCACGACGGCGTCGAATTCTTTACGCGAGCGGATGGGTGGTGCGCCGCCGATCTCGATGGGCGCGGGTTCGAGCGGGATGGTCATGAGGAAGGTCATGAGGTCTTTCAGGCCCGCTTCGCCGATGGCTTTGTCGAGTCCCTCGGGCATAAGTGAGATGGAGGAAGGTTTCACGCTCTTCACGTTGCTCTTGGGCACACGCACGGGCTGGCCGGTGGCGCTGCCGAGGGTGAGGGCTTCAGGGGTATCGGAAATGATGACGCCGGCGAGGACGTCGCCGTCCTTCGTTTCTATATTGAAGGCGGTGTGATCGGGATTGATGGCGGCGCTGGGTTCGCGGATGTCACGCAACACGCTGGCGTAGTCGCGGTGGATGAGGTTCGAGAGATCGGGGCCGAGCTTGCCGCCCTTGTTATGGACTTGGTGGCATTTGAAGCAGGCGGCTTGTTCGCTGAAGAAAAGCTTCTGACCGCGCAGCCAGTTGCCACCAGCGAGTTCGGGCACTTCGCGTTCGGAGGCGAGCTTGACGGGCTCGACAGTGGGTTGTGCGCCGGGGAGGAAGAAGCGGCGGAGGGGGAAGATGCGAGCTCCTTCAGTAGAAACAACTCTCCAATAAGGAAAAACACTCACATTTTCGGCAGTAGAAGACAGGTTCAGAGAGAAAGGAATCCAAGTGCCGTTTTTGGCTTCGAGTTCATGGATTCTTTCAAACCGATCTTTTCCTAAATCCATACGGATGCCAGGTTGACCTTGCATTTCAAAACGGGCAGCAGAGTTGTTTTTAACATGGGCCGTGACCAACACTTTCTCGATTGAATATTCATAGTCCAGCTTGGCGCCGGGTTGAATTTCTGGCTGAAGCATGCGGTTAATGTCGAGTTGGCCCTGCATGTTCAAAGAACCTCCGCGTTTGCAGGCTTCCCACAGCCGCTCATGCTCAGCACTGCCTTTGGTAAATTCTTTTGCCACGGCCAAGTCCAGGTGCGGGAGCCAGCCATTCCAGGTTTCTTTGCCGTCGGTGGATTTCCATTCTGCTTGGACGCCGTTGAGGTTGGCGACGAGGTCGATGTCAGGGTAGGCGTTCGTCGTGCCGGATCGGAGATCGGCGCTCCGGGCCAGTCCCGGCAATACGATGGAGTAGTTCACGGCGGCGGTGCGCGGTGGGGTAAGGATGGACAGGGTGCGTTGATCGGCGGAGACGCTGATGCCGAGCACGGGGACGTTGTAGCGCGGGGTGGCTTTCTGGTCTTTGATGACTTGGTAGCCGGGCCACATGCCCTCGAAGCGGTCGCCGGCCTGCACGTATTTGCCTTGGGTGACTTTCGCTTCCTTTGTCAAATTCTTCAGCATGGTCAGATTCAGTGGCCGATCAAAGGCGACGCGGATCTCCGTGGGGCTGGCGCTGTAGGTGAGCACGGGTTGCGGGGCGGCTTTGTCTGTATAGGAAATGCGGAACAGTTTGCCGATGCCGTTCGGGCCGGTGCCCCAATCGGGCTTGCCGCTGTGCGTGGAGACGATGGCATCGCCGCGCGGAGAGATGCAGATATCCGTGGTGAGCAGATTCAAACACGCGATGGTTTGATTCTGCGCGACGTAGCCCGCCCCGGTTTTCACCAGCTTCGTGCGATAGATCTTACCACGCGATTCCCCCGTCATCAGCACATCGCCCTCCCAGAATTTCGGGCCAAACGCCGGACCGCCGTTCACGCCGTAATTGAAATTGAAGCCGCAGGTGGATTGATGCTGTGGGGCGTAATCGAACACGCTGGGTTCATCCACGACGTTCGGCAGGTGCTTGGGATGACGCGGCGGGAAGCCGTAGTGACGACCGGTCTGGATATGGAGTAATTCATCAAAGGGATTGCCATTGGGCAACCAGGTGGCGCCTTCCTGTTCGCTGGCGAAGAGGTCGCCCTCCTTGTTGAAATTCATCGCTACCGGAAAGCGCACGCCCGTGCAGATGATCTCGCGCTTGGAAAAATCCGCAGAGACTTTCAGCACGGTGCCGCGTTCGGATTTGATGTCGTAGCCAGCGACGCCGGTGTCTTTATCGATGAGGTAGCCGTTCGCGTAGTTCGCAGTGCCGAGGGCGAAGTAGATGTTCCCCTCTTTATCCAGCGCGACGCCGATGGCATCGACGTTCTGGCTGATCTCCTTCCAACCGGTGGCGACGATGATCTCTTCATCGGCCTTGTCATCGCCATCCTTATCCACAATGAGCGAAAGCTTGCCCTTGGACGGGACGAAGACGCCTTGGCCGCGCGCGTAACCGGGCGGCGTGAGCGCCATGCCGATGGGGCCGCGCATGGTGTTCTTATCCCAGAAGAGCGTGGCTTTGTCTTCGAGGCCATCGCCATCGGTATCCGTGAGGATGTGGATCTGGCCGTTGTAACCGAGGGCGACGAGTTTGCCGTCCGCGCGGTATTTCAGGCTGTTGATATTGGGGATCTGCACGGGCAGTTCCTTCACGGTGAAGCCGGGCACGAGCATCTGGACGGGTGGCGGGTTCTCCACAACTTCGAGCGGGCGGATGCCAGCGGGGTCCTCCGCACTGGTGAGGGCGGCGTGTTTGCTGAGGAGGTAATTCTCTACTTTCGCGCGATCGCCGGCGGAGAGGACGCGGCGGTAGATGAGCACCTCAGCGATGTCGCCATGAAACAAGCTTTGCACGGAGGGCAGTTCTGCGGTGTTCGAATAGGAGCGGCCGCCGATGGTGAGTTCATCGAGGTTCATGGTGGCGGGCTTGCGATCGCGGCGTCCGTGGTCCTGGCCATCCACAAACAAGCGCACACCACCGGTCCCCTGCCCTAATTGCACGGTGAAGGTGTGGAAGGTGCCGAAGGCGAGGCTGCCATTGAGGAGATTGCCCGCGCCGCCGAAACCGGCGCCCTCGGTGTTCAAGACGGTAAAGCCCTTCGCGGCTTTTGCGCCGAGGTCGAGGTTGAAACCGCTCTGGTAATCGTTCACACCGGCCTTGTTAAACGCGAGGAAGCCGGGGTATTGGCCGACGTTCGACTTGGGCGCTGCGACGATGAAGACGGTGGCGTTCGTGAAGGAGGTGTTCAGATTCGCAGCGCTGAAGAAGTCGTCTTTGCCATCAAAGCGGAAGCTGGCGGAGTTCACGACGGAGTGAAAACGCGGGCGGCTCTCCGCGAGGCGCTGGCTGACGTGGCGGCCGAGACCAGAGGCATCGAACCACGTATCGGTAGCGGTGTTCTCTTGTAAGAGATTGAGCTTTTGCGTGGCGCGGAGGTTGGCTTGGCGGGAGGCATCGAGCCAGAGTTCGAGGCCATCGGTGACGGGAAGTTTGTCATCGGCCCAGGGCTCGAGGGCGTGCGCGGCAGGTGCGGCGAGGATGAAGGCGGTCAGCAAAAAGGCGGCGTAACGGGACAGTATGGGCCGAGGGCGGGCAGCCGGGGAGTTCATACAGGTATTCAATACGAGGCGAGAATGGGGGCAAGTCTGAAAGGGAGAGTAAACCGCGGAAGACGCAGACAGGGAGGAATGAGATTAACCACGAAATACTCGAAAGACACGAATGGGGAAATGGCCACAAAGAAGCACAGAAAGCACAAGGCCGGTTGCGTCCACGGGCCTGCAGTCCTTGAAAAGAGGTGCAGAATGACTACTGAGCCTGAATACCGAAAGGCAAGGTTTTGGCTCGCTCACCCCTCTCCCCGTTAAGGGGCGAGGGAGAACATTTGAAGCCGAGCATTGGATTTCCAGCGTGCTTGATCTGCGTGGGTTTTCAAAATAAGCGCCGTCTGCAGGGAATCGCTTCAAAGAAGCGGCCTCCAATGAATGGGGTTGTTTCTGCGCTGGTGTTTGGGTTTTAGGATTGTTAGAAATTTGAGGCATGAACCCATTGGCTTTTGGACGCAGGCTCGTTTGGTTGAGTGCTTTGGCGGTTGCTTGCACAACGGCGTTGCCGGTGAAGACCTCAGCGGCGTCAGCCACTGCTCCTGCGGATATTTATGCGAAGAGCAATCTGGTGGCGTGGTGCATCGTGCCCTTCGATGCGAAGAAGCGCGGACCGGAGGAGCGGGCGCAGATGCTGGACCGGCTGGGGATCAAGTTGTTCGCGTATGATTATCGGGCGGAGCATATCCCGACATTTGATACGGAAGTGGAGACGATGCAGAAGCATGGCATCGAGATCATGGCGTGGTGGTTCCCCGGTTCCTTGAATGAGGAGGCGAAAGGGATTTTGAGCGTGATCGAACGGCATAAGATCAAACCGCAGCTCTGGATCACGGGCGGGGGTGCGCCGACAAAATCCCCGGAAGAACAGAAGCAACGGGTGCAGGCGGAGGCGAAGCGCATCCGGCCGATCGCGGAGGCGGCGGCAAAAGCCGGCTGCAAAGTGGCGCTGTATAATCACGGGAGCTGGTTCGGCGAGCCGGAAAATCAGATCGCGATCATCAAGGAGTTGAACCTGCCGAATGTGGGGATCGTGTAAATTTCCATCACGGGCACGAGCAGATGGCGCGGTTCCCGGCGTTGTTGCAGCAGATGAAGCCGCACCTGTTGGTGGTGAATAT
>CBDIPT010000011.1:0-170501 GCA_965283725.1 Limisphaerales bacterium | reverse complement strand
CCAAAGCCATTCCCACGGATAAAGTTTGAAACAGGCATCGATAGGGGCTTCGTCGAGGTCCACGAAGCGTTCGCGTCGTTTATCCCAACCGAGGTCCGAGATGGACAGGGCCTTGGCTTTAATGCCTGCCTGCACGCAGGTGTCTTGTAAATAGAAGAGAGTTTGTTCGTCCTCGGGCATCTCCGCCACGCTGGTGAAATGGATGATCTTTTTGCCCAGACGTTTCCAAGCTTCGATCAAGCGCTCGTGAATCGAGTTGAATTGGTCGGCCTTAGGTTTCACCTCTTCGAGCCAGAACCATTGGGCCACGGCGGCTTCAATCAGAGCGGTCGGCGTGTCGGCATTGTATTCCAGCATCTTCGGTGGCGTCTTGCCGTCGTAGGCCAGATCAAAACGGCCGTAGAGACTGAAATCATCGCGTTCCCATGATTCCATGATGACGGGGATGGCGGCTTCCGGTATGGCCAAGCGTTGCCACCAGCCGTTCTCAATAACGGCCCCGGCAGCATCAATGCACAGCTTGTGCAGTGTGTTGGTTGCCTGCTCCAATTCATCGACCTCAGCCCCCGTGAACTCGTAGGCGGCGGATTCGTCCCAATACGGACTGTTATCGTGCGAATGAAAAGTGAGGCCGATGCTTTCGACCTTTTTCTGCCAGTCTGCCCGGGGAGTGATGGTGTGCCGTTTCATCAAGAAAAGCTATGGCTCGAAGAATGCCCGAAGCCATTGCGTGAAATGCTGCTGCCATGGTTGCTGCTGGATGATGAGTTGCGCGATTGGTTAACACGGCTCACGGCTTCGTTGCTGGGCCTGCTGGCCGTCTCGGTGCTTTTTTGCGGTTCACTGGTCCAGTTGCCACCGTGGAAGTAGCCGCGCCCTGGCGTAATAGTTATAGGGGTGAGAAAACCAGCTCCGGTATGGGGCGTGGTAATAGCCAGAGCCAGGGACGTAATAGTTATTGGTGTACGTATTCTCGGTGGACACGGCGGGAGGAGTGTCCTGGAAATCGCAGCCGGCAAAAAGTACACAAGCCAGTGAACCTGCCAGCAATAACCGGATGTGAGTAGTCCGTTTCACAGACTGTTCCTTGGATTCACTAGCCGATGATGGCCGCGGCCACGATGATGCTGACGCCGAGGATGACCGCTGCACCGACGATGGCGGCGGCAACATTCTTATTCTCGACGATTTCCTTGTGCAGATCGCCGACGGTGAAGTGATCAAACAGCTTGTAACCGATGATGGAGAGGGCAACCCCCAGCATGGTGAAAAGCAGGGTCAAGCCGATGGCCCCAAGCAAGCTGCCTGATTGGTGCCAGCCTGGTTCGGTGGCAGCTCCGGGCCCAAGTGCTGAAAGGGCTAAGAGCTGTGACTGCGGCGATACACTTCATCGCCGTGTTACTACGTGGAGAGCAATCCTTGTTGCGCATGGTCGGAACGTTGCCCAACGCCTGACCGGTTCACAACTGCAAAAAAGGACGGGATTTGTAAACGCTCTACAAACGGGCGTTGTCGATGAGACGTGTCTTGCCGAAAAAGACCGCGAGCGCCATGTGCGTGCCGCGTTTCACCTCCGTTGCTTGCGTGAATGAATCAGGAGCGAAGAATTCGATGTAATCTAAACGCGCCGCTGGCTGGGTTGCGATCATCGCGGCGAGTTCCGCTTTTAGTTTCGTCGTATCCAAAGGTTCTTTGGCCGCTTTCACGGCTGCTTTCGCGGCTTGAATGGCGCGGTAAAGAATCGTTGCTTGCGACCGGTCTTCCGCGCTCAGGTATTTGTTGCGCGAACTCATAGCGAGGCCGTCGGCTTCGCGATGCGTGGGAGCGACGATGACTTTTAGCGGGAAATTCAGATCGCGCGCCATGCGTTGGATGATGGTCGCTTGCTGCCAATCTTTCGCGCCGAAGATGGCGACATCAGGTAGCACGATGTTGAAGAGCTTCGTAACGATCGTGGTCACGCCGCGAAAGTGTGTGGGGCGGGAAGCCCCTTCCATCGTGGCCGAGAGTGTTTCTTCCAGAACGTAGGTGCTGTATTCCAAGCCAGCCGGCTTGGGATACATGTCCGTGTCGGCGGGAGCAAAGATGACATCGACACCGCCGGCGCGGCAGAGTTGGGTGTCGCGCTTTAGGTCGCGTGGGTAGCGGCTGAAATCTTCCTTTGGGCCGAACTGGGTCGGGTTCACGTAGATGCTGACGACGACTTTGCCTTTTGGGCCCACGCGTTTGCGGGCGTCGTGAACGAGGCTGATGTGGCCCTCGTGCAGATAACCCATCGTGGGCACGAAACCGACTTGGATACCCGTGCGCTTCCATTCCAGCGCGAGCTTTTGCATGGCGGAAACGGATTTGATGGTGCGCATACGACGTGGATTATTTGCGATACTTGGCGGTCAAGGTGTCGCGGGCTTTGGTGACGCGCGCGATGGCTTCTTCGACGGTTTTACCGGTGGCGTTGAGATGGCCCATCTTGCGGCCAACGCGAGCTTCCTTCTTGCCGTAGAGATGCAGTTTGACGAGCGGGTCTTGCAGCGCGGCCGCCCAATCGGGTTCGCCGTGTTCCCAGAGGTGGCCGAGGAGATTGGCCATGGCGGCAGGCTGGCGCATCTCGGTGGAGCCGAGAGGTAATCCGCAAACGGCACGCACTTGTTGCTCGAACTGGCTGGTGACGCAACCATCCATCGTGAGGTGGCCGGAGTTGTGCGTGCGAGGAGCGAGTTCGTTGACGAGCACACGACCATCGGTCGTGAGAAACATTTCGACGGTGAGCAGGCCGACGACTGCAAGCTTCTCTAAGATGCCGCAAGCGAGCTCGCGGGCTTCTTTGGTCAGCTTATTGTCAATGCCGGCCGGGGCGAAAGTGATGTCGAGAATGTGATTCGCGTGCGTGTTCTCGAAGACCGGGAAGGTGACGATCTGGCCATCGAGGGTGCGAGCGCCGACGACGGACATCTCTTTCGTAAAGTTCACGAAGCCTTCGTAGATGGACTCCGCGCCCTTCATGGATTCCCACGCTTTAGCAGCTTCGGCGGGCGTCTTTATCTTCACCTGGCCTTTGCCGTCGTAGCCAAAACTGGCGGTCTTTAAGACGCCGGGGGCGCCGATGGTCTGGATGGCTTGCTCCAACTCCGCGAGGCTGGTGACGCGTTGGAAAGGCGTCGTGGGAAAGCCGTTGTTGCTGAGGAAATTTTTCTCACGCAGACGGTTTTGTGAGATGTGTAGCACGTTGCCATCGGGGCGAACGGGGGCGTGTTCCGCAGCGGCGCGGGCGGCATCGTGCGGGACGTTCTCGAACTCGAAGGTCACGACATCCACACTCTTGGCAAACTCATGGATGCGCGGCAGGTCGAGGTAATCGCCGACGAATTCTTGATCAGAGACTGCTCCAGCGGGTGAGTCTTCTCTGGTGAATAAACGGCGACATCGTAACCCAGATTGCGAGCGGAGAGGGCGAGCATGCGGCCCAATTGGCCACTGCCTAGGACGCCGATGCGGGCGCCGGGAAGAATCGGTTTGATCGACATGGAAATAAAACTCAGTGCGAACGTTAAGCGGGTGGCAGGGTGCGGTTTGCCAACACCTTGGCTGTTTGCTGTTCACGGAATTTTTCGTAAGCGCTGCGGAAAGGCGGATACTTGTTGCCCAAGATAGCCGTGGCGAGAAGGGCCGCATTGATGGCACCGGCCTTGCCGATGGCCATGGTGCCGACGGGGACGCCGCCGGGCATCTGGACGATGGAGAGCAGGGAATCCATGCCTTTCAGCGCTTTGGATTCCACGGGCACACCGAGGACGGGCAGTTGCGTCTTGGAGGCGCACATGCCGGGAAGGTGGGCGGCACCACCGGCACCGGCGATGATCACTTCAAGGCCACGGCCGGCAGCGGCAGCGGCGTATTCGAACAGCAAATCAGGGGTGCGATGAGCTGACACGACTTGGGCTTCAAAGGGTACGCCCAGTTCGGTCAGTTGGTTCGCGGCATGTTGCATGGTCTCCCAGTCAGACTGGCTGCCCATGATGATGCCTACCAAAGGCTTGGTTTCAGTCGCCATAATGCCCGCAGACTATACGGAAGACGGCGCAGCCGTCGAGGAGAGGCTTTTTGATAAATGACGAAAGACTAAATCCGAATTTTGAAGGAGTGGCGTTACTGGGCAGCCGTGAGTTTCTTGGGGGCGGCTTTTCCCAAGGCTTCGAGCACGATGCTCTCCGTCAGGATTTCAGGCAAAACAATAGGGGGAGTATTGAGGTCGGGCGAGAAGACTAGGACGAGGGGGACGCCAGCCCGATCATACTTCCTCAACTCATTGGCGATGGCGGGATCTTCGTGCGTGTAATCGCCCAAGAACGTTACGGCACCGATGGCATCCAACTTTTGCTTCACGGAAACTATTTCGATGCTGGTTTTCTTGTTCCACTGACAGGTGGTGCACCAATCAGCTGTGAAATCTACAAAGACCACTTTGCCGCTCTTACGGGCTTCCATGACATCAACGGCAGACCAGGCTTTCCAAGCGATGCCCACTTTGGATTCAACTGCGACACCGGCCTTGCCCTCAGCGCGTTGGGGTGAGCGCCATTGGAGTTCGCCTTCCAAAATGTAGCCAAATGAACCCAGAGCGATCACTAGGGCGATAACCTTGGCCAAGCCTTGGTTCTTTTGACCGCGTTGGGCGAATTCACCAAAGATATAGGCGGCCAGGCCGATCAGTACCAAAAGCAGACCGATCCAGAGCACCCCCTTATTGCCGAAATGGCCGGCTGACAAGCTGAACAGCCAGATGGCGGTCGCGAGCATAGGAAAACCCATGAGGATTTTGAAACGCTCCATCCAAGCACCCGGTTTAGGCAGAAACTTCAACCAATTGGGTTGGAAACTCAGTATGACGTAAGGCGCGGCCAAGCCTAAGCCGATAGTGACAAAGAGTAATAGAATGATGGCAGCCGATTGCGAAAAGGCGAAACCCAAAGCGGTGCCGAGAAATGGTGCCGTACAAGGAGTGGCCAAAACGGTGGCCAAGACACCGTTGAAGAACGCGCCCGAAGGGCCTTTTTTGGAAGCAAGCTGTCCCGCCGCTCCCATAATATTATCACCCGGAGTAACTTCAAAGACGCCGAAGAGATTGAGCGCGATCAAGGTTACCAGTACGGTCAGGATCACGAGGAACTGGGTGTTCTGAAATTGCATCCCCCAACTGGCTATTTTACCAGCCTGTTGCACGCCGATGACCAGCAAAGCCAGTACGACGAAGGAAGCAATGACCCCGAGTCCGTAGATCAGGCCCAGCATTTTGACGCGTTGCGGGTCTTGCTGGCTTTGTTTCACGAAGCCAAGAATCTTCAGGGATATAACAGGCAGAACGCAGGGCATGATGTTCAGAATGATACCGCCAAGGAAGGCGTAGAAGAGCATCAACCCTAAGGATTGCTTGGAAACGGCTGGGGCTGGGGATTCGGCAGAGGGGCTGGATTTACTTTCCGCAGCCGCAACCGGTGAACTGCTAGCAATCACGATGCTAGCTTCAAAAGCGCTGCTTGGTTTATCCGCATCGGCTCCGCCGACAACCAAACCTTTAACTTCCGTCGGCCACTTTCCATCATCGGTGGAAACCACTTTGCGGATGGTGAAAGTCTTGTCTTTGGCGCTGACTTTTTCAGACTTGGGGCTGAGGTCGAAACCTTCACCCCGATAGGGATAAAAATCCCAAGCGGCGGCATCCGTGGGAGCGGTGATCGTGATAAGCAGGTTCCGTTTGCCTTCAATGACCTCGCCTTCCCATGAAGCGCTGGTTTTCAGGCTGGCATCTGCTTTAGGTAGCTTGGCTTGCCATTGTTTGATGAGGTCCGCCTCGGAGGATCGTTTGGTTTCGGAAGCTACTTGTAACGTGGCCTTTACTTCGGTCCGACCGGGGACGCAGACTTTCTCGCACTCCAACCACGAAACCTTGGCTTTTAACTCGAGCGGTCCGGTGGCGGCTTTGCTCGTTACCGTCAAGGGCACAAGCAACATGGCCGTATCATGGTGCACAAAGGTGACCAGCCCGGCAGAATCGGTCCGTTCGGGCAAAGGCCATTGAATATCACCAGCGGTGACGCCCTCGGGCAAGGTCCAGACGATTTTCGTGGCGGAACCTGATTCACCGGAATTCTTCCAGTAGGTATGCCAGCCAGCTTGCATCTCCAAAAGCACGCCTACCGTGATGGTTTCCCCGGCTTTGACGGTTTCCACGGGGACGACCAGACGCGCTTGAGTAGCCGCTCCTTGGGCGGAGAAGCCCAGCAGCAAAGCAAACCAAACGACTAAAAATCGACTAAACTTCATGCTCATGAGAGGTGCGAACATTGAAACCATTCCAAGATACTTGCATTTCGACCATTACACAACGGTAACGTTCAGTCAGGGAGCAGGTTAAGTCTTGGCAACCGCTTGGGAACCAAGGGGATGTTGTATCATGGAATGGTTTTAATACCCGGGCGGCTGCCGCAAGGGTTTGTATTCTGCGTAAGTTCAATCTACGTTCCGATCGTGGTTTCCAAGCAGGGCAGTCAATTTGAGTGGTTGCGTACTGGGACAGCGGCTTTTACGGCCATGGACCAGATGATCCAGTCTGCCCAAAAATCCATCCGGTTTGAGATGTATATCTACCGGAACGATGCGGTGGGGCTGCGTTTGCGGGAAGCATTGCTGGATGCCGCCGAGAGCGGAGTAGCGGTGAAGGTGCTGGTGGATGCAGTTGGCTCGCAAGGGTTGGATGATGATTTTTGGACGCCACTCCGCCGGGCTGGAGCGGATGTGCGCTGGTTCAATCCCTTTCGACTGGATCGGTTTGCCATCCGGAATCATCGCAAGCTGTTGGTTTGTGATGATGCCACGGCTTTGATCGGCGGTTTCAACGCTGCCGCCGAGTATGAGGGCGATGGGGTAACGCGCGGTTGGTGTGATTTGGGCGCTATTTTGACCGGATCCAAAGTGGAAGAATTGGCCCGTTCCTTTGAGCTTCTGTTCCATTTGGCCGAGTTCAAGCAGGGGCGTCTGGCCAAGTGGCGGAAAGCCAAGGAGCCTTTCGGCGTAGGACCTGTTTCGGGAGATGTGCTCTTTAATCTCCCGGTGCGCGGGTATTCATCCATCAAGACTTCGCTGTATCACACCTTGGCCAAGGCGAAGAAGGTGCAGATCATCTCCGCTTATTTTCTACCGACTTGGCGGATACGGCGCTACCTGCAACGCATAGCCCGCGCGGGTGGGCAGGTGCAACTGATTCTGGCCGGTAAAAGTGACGTGCAAATCTCTCAAACCGCCAGCCGTAGTCTTTACCGGACATTGCTGCGGGCTGGGGTGGAGATTTACGAGTATCAGCCCCAGATCTTGCACGCGAAGATGTATTTGATCGATGACTACGTCTATGTCGGGTCCGCCAATTTGGATAAACGGAGTTTGGGCATCAATTACGAGTTGCTGGTCCGTTCCGATGAGCCGGGTGCAGTCCAAAATGGGCGAGATATTTTTGCGGATTGTCTACAGCAGTCCAAGCGAATCACTTGGGAAGAATGGAAGAAATCCCGTTCATTATGGACCAGGATGACACAAAAGCTGGCTTATTTCTTCCTAGTCCATCTCGATCCCTACATCGCCCGGTATCAACTCCGGATGCTGCGCTGAAGATTCCCTGACGCGCAAAACTTGCCGGGCGGGGTTTCGTGGATTAGTTTGAGCGGCCATGGACAATTCTGTGCCACCTAATACGCCGCCATCCGAGCCAAACGGCCCGGCGAATACGCCACCTTCAGCACCGCCGCCTACGCCCCCGCCTTTTACCCCGCCGCCACTCACGGTAGTCGTGCCGGCTAAAAAGAAACGCAATCCTGTGGTTTGGGTTTTGGTCATATTGTTGGCCTTGGCGGGTGGTTTTCTGGTGCTGGTCGGCTTCTTGGGGTTGATGCTGGGCGGTTCAGGTGGGGCGGCGCCCGGGGCAGCGCATGGATTCCTGCAGGAAGTGGTGGTGAAGCCAAGTCCGATACCTGAAAAGATCGCCATCATCGACATTGGCGGGGTGATCACGAGTTCAGCTATGGATCATTCAGGCATCTCCATGGTGGATCTGGTCAAGGAACAGTTGGAGCGCGCGGCGGATGATGACAAGGTGCAAGCGGTCATTCTCAAGGTGGATTCACCGGGCGGCGAAGTGCTGGCATCGGATGATATCTATCGGGCCATCCAGAAATTCCAGAACAAGCACGGCAAGCCGGTGATCGCCTCCATGGGCAGTCTGGCGGCTTCGGGCGGCTATTACGTCAGTGCGCCGTGCCGTTGGATCATCGCCAATGAATTGACGCTTACGGGCAGTATCGGCGTGATCATGTCGGGCTACAACTATCGGGGCTTGATGGACAAGGTGGGGGTCGTTCCCCAAGTGTACAAGAGTGGCAAGTTTAAGGACATGCTGAGCGGTTCCAAGAAGCCGGAGGAAATCCTGCCGGAAGAAGGCCAGATGGTCCAAGGGCTGATCAACGAGACTTACGGCCGGTTCAAAAAAATCGTCAAGGAAGGCCGCGAGGAGGCGAACAAGGAGA
Organism: Limisphaerales bacterium; assembly: GCA_965283725.1. Taxonomy (GTDB): domain Bacteria; phylum Verrucomicrobiota; class Verrucomicrobiia; order Limisphaerales; family JAEYXS01; genus JAEYXS01. The sequence continues at coordinate 161,931 of CBDIPT010000011.1, read as the reverse complement.
ACAAGGGTAAAGGCCGTCAGCTTCGGTATGATTGGGAGTCCTTTGCCGATGGCCGGATTCTTTCCGGGAATCAGGCGTATGAGATCGGTCTGGTGGATGAGCTGGGTGATTGGGATGCCACGGTGGAACGGGCCTTGAAGCTCGCCGGGCTGGAAGAAGCCAAGCTGGTGCGCTATCAAAAGCCTTTCACCTTGGGCAATCTCCTGGGCATTTTCGGCAAGTCTCAGGCGGCGACCACAACGATCAAAGTGGATATCGGCATGGATGGGCCGAAGCTCAAAGCCGGTTATCTGTATTACCTTTCCTCGAGTGTTTTGAACTGAGGTAAAGCAGTTTCAAGCGCCCGTCATTCACGTGACGGGCGTTTTCATTTGTACGGCTGGCCTGCGGATTGCTGGATGCATTTTCGAGGACCGCTTGTGGAGTCTTGCAACTGGCCTTCGGAATAGCATACTGAGAAACCTATGGGCGGTTCGGAAACACTGCTGATGGTCGCCGACAGCGAACGCGATGCGGACATGCTGTATGCGGTCCGGATGTTTGTGCCAGACCCTTTCATCTATCTTCGGGTGAAAGGCAAGCCGGTATTGGTGTTGAGCGACCTGGAAATCGACCGCGTGCGCAAGGAGGCCAAGCATTGCCGGGCGGTTTCACTGAACTCGGCAGCCCAGAAATTCCATCGGGAAAATCAGCGCAAACCGAATACGGCGGACATCATCAAGGCTCAGCTCAAGGAACGGCGGTTAAGCAAAGTATTCGTTCCCACGCATTTTCCCACGGTTTGGCGCGGCAATTACGGCAGCTCAAGGTGAAGGTAAAGTTGAAAAAAGGAGCGGTCTTTCCTGAGCGCGAAATCAAAGGTGCGGAAGAGGTGAAGCGCATCAGTGCGGCTATCATGATGGCCGAAGTCGGCATGGCTGAAGGTATTCAGGCGCTGAAATCCGCCAAGGTAGGGAAGGGGAACCAACTGATTTATCGCGGAGCGGTATTAACCGCCGAGAAACTGCGCTCGATCATTGATGTGGCGGTCATCCAGGCTGGGGGAATCGCCAATCACACGATCGTAGCCTGCGGCAAGCAGGGGTGTGATCCGCATGAACGCGGTTACGGTCCGCTCAAGGCCAATCAGCCGATCATCCTCGATGTTTTTCCGAAATCCCAAAAGACCGGTTATTATGGGGATATCAGCCGCACCGTGGTCAAGGGGAGAGCCAGCGAAGGGCTGAGACAGATGTTTGACACCGTGGTGCGCGGTCAGGAATTGGGCATCAAAAAGATCCGGGCCGGAGTTAAAGCCCTGGATGTCCATAAGACGGTGCAGCAGTTCTTTGCTGACGCAGGTTACAAGACCGGCCGGGTCGGTGGCCGGATGCAGGGTTTTTTTCATGGCACGGGTCATGGGTTGGGGTTGGAGGTTCATGAGGCTCCCCGCATTGGTAATCACTCTGAGGACGTGCTCAAAGCGGGGCATGTGGTGACGGTGGAGCCCGGTTTGTATTACCCGGAACTAGGCGGGATTAGGATGGAGGATGATGTGTTGGTGACCACTAAAGAGAGCCGGAATCTGACCAAGTTTGAGAAAACCCTAGAAATCTGATGACCTATTGCTGGTATTCCCCGTTCATTCCAATTTTCGCTCTCCTTTCCATTCGTTCAACTCTTTGTCCTGTGCGACTTTACCTTCGTTGAAACCAGTTCATATCGGTTGAACGGCTGGTCAACAAAAATGGTCTAAACAGGTGAAACTGAAACAGTTTCGGAGAGTTGATGAGCAATGACTGGAACCTATTTATTACTGTTGATTCCGCCTTTCTTGCTGGGCCTGTATGCCCAGTTCAAGTTGATGTCCACCTATAACCGCTTCATCCGCGTGCCGGTAAGCACCGGAGTGAGTGGTGCGGAAGCGGCCCGCCGGATTTTGGACGCGGCGGGGCTATATGATCTGCCCATCCATGAAGTGCCGGGGCATTTGTCCGATCATTATGACCCGGTCCGGAAGGAATTATGCCTGTCGTCGGAGAACTATCACGGCCGGTCGCTGGCGGCAGTCGGGGTGGCGGCGCATGAGGCGGGGCATGCCTTGCAACATAAGGCTTCCTATGCTTGGTTAAACCTGCGTATGGCTTTGGTGCCAATCACGCATTTTGCCAGCATGGGCGCGTCCCTGTTGTTTTTTGTCGGGTTGCTGATTGGTATCACCAAGATGGCGTTGCTGGGCGTAGTCGTTTTTGCTGTCCTCACCGCCTTTCAGCTCATTACGTTGCCGGTGGAATATGATGCCAGCAGCCGCGCGAAGGTGGAGCTTGAAAGATTAGGGATTGTGCGTGGACAAGAAGCCGGTGGTGTGCGAAGCGTCTTGAGTGCGGCCGCACTGACTTATGTGGCCGCGATGGTGCAGTCTTTGGTGACCTTGCTGCATTTCATCATGCTGGCACGTTCGGGTAATGACCGGAGTTGACTCCGGTGTTTGATAGACATGGGAAAAAGGGATAAAAAAGTGGCGTGGAACAAGCGTTGTATTTGCTTGCTCCGCGCCATTGAACACCTAGCCTCGAAAGCACAGGGTTATGTCGGCAACTGCACCAAGGAAAAAAACTAAACGGGAGACGTCCAAGACCGCGAAAGCGGTGAGTGAGACGCCTGCTCCCGTGCCCACACCTGCTCCGGCGGCTCCCGCTGCCGTGGTCGAGGTAAAAGAAGCGAAGGTGGACATCACAGACCGTCCACCGCTGCCGCCCACGCCGCAAGATGAGGCATGGAGCAAGGAGCGCGAGCGTACGACTTATGACGGGGACACCGCCATCAAACTTTACCTGCGAGAGATCGGCCAGGTGAAGCTCCTCACCGTGGAGGAGGAGATCGAACTGGCTGCCCGCATCAAGAAGGGCGATAAAAAAGCCCGGGAACACATGATCAAGGCCAACCTTCGTTTGGTGGTCAAGATCGCGCATGATTACGAGGGGTTGGGTCTGCCTTTGCTGGATTTGATCAATGAAGGCAACATCGGCCTGATGAAGGCGGTGGAACGGTTTGATCCGGCCAAGGGCGGCAAGCTCTCGACCTATGGTGCCTGGTGGATCAAGCAATCTATCAAGCGGGCTTTGGCCAATCAGTCCAAGACCATCCGTTTGCCGGTCCATTTGGTCGATAAAATCTCCAAGATGCGGCGGACTTCGATGCGTTTGCAGGAAGAGCTTGGGCGCGAGCCGACCGATGAAGAATTGGCGGAAGAGTTGCAGACCAGCACCTCTCGTGTGGCCGCGATGCGCACGGCGGCGATCCGGCCGGCTTCACTGGATGCTCCAATCAGTGATGACGAAGACTCCAATAATTACTCGGAGATCGTTCCGGATGAGAATGCTTCGAATCCGTATGACCAGTTGGAAGACAAGACCGTCAATTCCATGCTGGAAGAAATGGTGACCAAACTAGATCCCCGGGAAGCGACGATTCTGCGCTATCGCTTTGGTCTGGATGGCGGGTCGGAGAAGACGCTGGAAGAGGTAGGCGAAAAATTTGGCGTGACGCGGGAGCGGGTTCGGCAGATACAGAACATCGCGTTGCGCAAGATGCGCAAGATGATCGAGAAACTCGAAGCGAAGAAAAAATAATCATGCAGTCTAAACCAGTGACCCCTGAGGAGCTGTCCGCAGCCATCCGCGACGTGCCCAATTTCCCCAAGACGGGGATTCTCTTCAAAGACATCACGCCAGTCTTGGCCGATGCCCGACTCTTTGCGGGGGCGATCGATTTGCTGGCCGGTTCCTTCAAGCCGGGGCAGGTGGATGCGGTGGTGGGCATTGATGCCCGCGGGTTTATCTTCGCTTCTGCTGTGGCGCTGAAGTTGAAAGCGGGCTTTGTTCCGGTGCGCAAGAAAGGCAAGCTGCCTTACACCACCTACGAAGAGAGCTATGACTTGGAATACGGTAGCAACACGGTGGCGATGCATATTGATGCCGTGAAACCGGGCGAAAGAGTGCTGCTGGTGGATGATTTGCTCGCCACGGGCGGGACAGCCGGTGCGGCGGTTTCCCTCTTGAGCAAGTTGGGGGCGGAGATTTTGGAAGTATCCTTCCTCATTGAATTGGGCTTTCTGAACGGCCGTCAGCGGTTGCCGAAGGTGCCGGTTCGTTCTCTGGTCGTTTTTTGAGTCGCATTTGAAGTTGTTTTTCCGGCTCGCCGACCAGCCTGCCGACGGACTACCTTCTTGTCCTTAACCGGCAATCATTTGGCATGGACTGGCTGTTAGCACTGGATCGCGACCTGTTTCGCTTTGGCAATGATGCGTTGAGCAACCCGTTGTTCGACGCCATCATGCCGTTTTTCAGCGGCAATCCTTTCTTCGTCCCGGTGGCGTTGATCGCGGTCGTGGTATTGCTGATCAAGGGCGGGTTGCGCGGGCGTCTTTGTGTTTTCTTCCTGCTGCTGGGGCTGCTCATCGGTGACAGCCTTATCTGCAATACCTTGAAGGATACGATTGCCCGTCCGCGGCCCTTTAATGATCTGGCGGAAGCGATTGTGCGTATCGGCAAGGGGGGCAGCGGTAGCATGCCTTCTTCCCATGCGGCGAACTGGTTTGCGGGAACGGTCATTCTCTGGCTTTTCTACCGTCGCTCTTGGATGTTTTTTCTGCCCATCGCGTGCCTCGTTTCCTTCTCCCGCGTTTACAACGGGGTGCATTATCCGAGCGATGTTTTGGCCGGCGCGTTGTTGGGTACGGGGTATGCCTTTTTGATTGTTTATACTTTTGATGCTATTTGGCGCACCGCCGGGAAGAAGCTGTTCCCGCTCTGGTCTGAGCAAGTGCCATCGCTGCTGCTGCATGATGCCGGGCACCGCCCGCTCAGTGAAAGATCAGTGGAGAACCGCCGGCAGACTTCTGATGCCCAGTGGTTACGGTTGGCGTATCTACTGATCGCGGTCATTTTTTTGGCCCGGTTGGCGTATCACGCGGCTGGCAAGATCGCCCTGACCGAAGATGAGGCTTATCAGTGGCTTTGGTCCAAGCATCCGGACCTTTCCTACTACAGCAAGCCGCCCATGATCGCCTACACGCAGTGGGTAGGGACGCATCTGTGGGGTGACAACGAGTTGGGGGTCAGATTTTTTGCCTCCTTTCTGGCGGCCTTGATGTCGGTGATCCTGTTGCGCTTCTTCCACCGGGAAATGGGCTTGCGGCCGGCTTTGTGGGCCGTGCTTTTACCGCTTTGCATGCCGCTGGTCACAGTGGGGTCGATTCTGATGACGATTGATCCCTTGAATGTTTTCTTCTGGATGATGGCCATGCTGAGTGGTTGGCGAGCCACGCAAACGAACTCAACTAAAGAATGGCTGCTGGTGGGCTTTTGGATGGGGATGGGCTTCCTGAGCAAATACACCGCGCTTTTCCAGCTCTTGAGCTGGGCGGTTTACTTCATCTTGTGGAAACCTGCCCGGACGTGCTTGAAAACCAACGGGCCTTGGCTTGCGCTCTTTGTGAATGCCGTCGCCACGATTCCCGTGCTGATCTGGAATTCGCATCACGAATGGATCACGATGGAGCATCTGGCGAATCGCGGCGGTCTGGATACCAGGTGGCAGCCGACACTGCGCTTCTTCATCGATTTCCTCATGGTAGTTCCGTTGGTGCTTAATCCTATCATCTTCATTGGCATGCTTTGGGCGGCGGTCGCTTTTTGGAAACGTGATCGGGGCAACCGGTTGATGGTTTATTGTTTCAGCATGGGCGCACCCTTGTTCATTTTCTATTTCCTCTACACCTTTCGCGCCCGCGTGCAGCCGAACTGGATTGCGCCGGCGATCCTGCCCATGCTCTGCTTGGGGATAATTTATTGGGAGAACCGCTGGCGCGAAGGGGTGCGCTGGTTCAAGAACTGGTTGATGGGCGGGTTTATTATTGGGGTTGTGCTGTTGGCGCTCGCGCACGATACCAATCTGATTGGGAAAATGACGGGTAAACCATTGGTTGGAAGGTCTGATCCATTGCGCCGGGCGCGGGGTTGGTCGGAGTTGGCGCAAAAGGTGAATGAAGCCCGGCTCGAACTGGCGAAAGAGGGTAAACCGGTGTTCATCATTGGTGGCCATTACGGCGTTACTGGGGTGATGTCGTTCTACCTGCCTGAGGCCAGCCAGGATGTCGTGAAAATGCCCTTGGTTTATTATCGTTGGACGGAACACCCGGAGAACCAATTCTACTTTTGGCCAAGCTACCGGACTCAACGCAAGGGCCAAAATGCCATCTATGTCATTCGTGAGGATGAGGCACAGCAAATCCCTGAATCGCTGAAGCAGCAGTTTGAAAGTGTGAAAGATCTGGGGTTGTTTGATGTCAATTACCGGGGCCGCCTTCTGCATCACATCCAGTTGTTTGAATGCCGCAATCTGAAGTAAGGCATGAAGGAGCAATGCTTCCAACTGGCTGACTACGATCTTGGCGCCACCTTGTCTTCTGGTCAGGCTTTTCGTTGGAGATTCCATGAACAGGGATGGGAAAGTGTGATCGGTGGTCGGTGGGTCCGTCTGGAAGAGCGTAAGGGAGTGATGGTTGCGCGGACGGAGGGAATCGTTTCAGATTGGGAATGGTTGACGACCTATCTGCAACTCGAGGTGGATTTGGCTAAAGTCGTGGCGGCTTTTCCGGCGGATGAGCCCATGCGGGCATCGGTTACCGCCTGTCGCGGCTTGCGTTTGTTGCAGCAAGAGCCTTGGGAATGTCTGGCTTCGTTCATTCTTTCCTCCACCAAGCAGATTGTGCAGATCCAACAGATCGTGGAACTACTCTGTGCGCGCTACGGCGAACGCGTATCCGCTCCGGTAGATAGAAAGGCTTGGTACGCTTTTCCCAAGCCGGAACGGCTCGCGCTCTGCGCGGAAACCGAATTGCGTGAATCCAAAATGGGGTTCCGCGCCAAGTATCTGCTGGCGGCAGCCCAAGCAGTCGCCAGCGGGCGGCTTGATTTAGAATCACTCCGGAAGATGTCATGCAACGAAGCCCGGGAAAAACTGATGGAGCTGCCTGGTGTCGGGCGAAAGATCGCTGATTGCGTGCTCTTGTTCGCGTATGGGTTTCAAGAGGCGTTCCCGGTGGATGTCTGGGTGTTGAAGGCTCTGCAGCAACTTTATTTTCCTAAACGGCGTGCTTCGGCAAAGCGGCTGGCCAAATTCACGGCAACATATTTTGGGCCTTACAGCGGCTACGCCCAGCAGTATCTTTTCCACTACATGCGCACGCAGATCGGTCGCAGTGCCAAGAAAACCAAATGAAACGCACCCTTGAGGTTCTGTTCACGCCCGCAGAGTTCAACACGTTGCCCAAGCGTGATCTGAGCCAGACGGTTTGTGTGGTCTTCGATGTCTTGCGGGCGACGAGTGTGATGGTGCAGGCGTTGTCAGCGGGAGCTGCGGGGCTGATCCCGGTTGGGACGATTGAGGAGGCTGTCTCTCTCCACCGACAAAGGCCTGAATTGGTGTTAGCAGGGGAACGGCATGGATTACGGATCACAGCGGCGCAAAGTGGTGGAGTGGATTTTCAGTTCGGGAATTCGCCACGTGAATTTACGGGCGAAAAAGTGAAGGGCAAAACGATTGTAACGACGACGACGAATGGCACACGAGCTTTGCAGGCGTGCAAAGAAGCGTCGGAAGTGCTCGTGGCGTCATTCCTTAATTTGGATGCAGTCGCAAATCATCTGACGAAGGATAAAGACCGATCCATCATCGTCGTGTGCAGCGGGACAGGAGAAGAGGCGGCTTATGAAGACACCTTGGGTGCGGGTGCTTTGTGCGAGGCTTTGCTTGCAAATGGGTTTGACGGACGAGTGATTGATTCAGCTCAAATTGCATCGGCCGTATTCAAGCTGGAGGCTGGGGGGGTGATTGCAGCGATGCAACGAGCGAGCAATGGGGCGCGTTTGCTGAGCATGCCAGATCTGAAAGATGATGTGGCTTTTTGTCTGCGCCGCAACGCGGTGCCTCTTATTGCGACGATGAGCAAGGACGGTATCGTGAGACGGTTAAGATAGAGCTCCGCTCAAAGGTATTTCTTTGCTTCTGACCAGACCTTCAGGAATGAACTCGCAAAATCTTGGGGGCGGTTCGCCGTCCATTCATCCAGATGTTTTGCGGTGAACCATTCGCCGGTCTCGATCTCTTCGGGATGCAGAACGAACGGCCCTTCTGAGATGGTGTGATAAACCCAGACGAATTCCATGCCAGTTTCCTTACAGGCCTTGATATAACAGAGCCTGCGCGGTGTCTGGCTGATGCTGAGGCCGATCTCTTCGCGCAGTTCACGGATGGAGCAGGTGTCGTAATCTTCCCCGCTATCCACGTGACCAGCGGCTGAAGTATCCCATAGACCCGGCGAAGAATCCTTGGTCATGGAGCGTTTCTGCATGAAGACATCGCCTTTGGTGTTGGTGACAATAATGTGCACGGCGCGGTGGAGCAGTCCCAAGCGATGGACTTCACGGCGCGGCTTCTGGTCGATCACTTCATCGCGTTCATTGACGACATCAAAAATTTCTTCGGCCATATAGTTAAGCGTGCGCCAGTGCTTTGGTCAGTTCGGCAAATTGTTCGAGCGTCACTTTTTCCGCCCGTTCTTGGGCGACAAACCAAGGCTCGCAAAGGCGGCTTCAAGTTTTTCAATCGGCCAGGATTGTTTCAAGAGCTTCATCATCATCTTGCGGCGCTGGCTGAAGGCGGTCTTTACGATACGTTCGAATTTGGGCACGAGTTCCGCAGGTAACAAGGGCTTTTCGCGGCGGATTAATGTGATGCAGGCAGAGTCCACATCCGGTGCGGGAAGAAACACTTAGGTGGAATCTTGAACAGGCCTGTCGGTTGGTAGTGTAGCTGCACGAGCAAGGTGAGGATGCCGTAATCTTCGCCGTCCGTCTCGGCCATCAGGCGCTGGGCTACCTCCAGTTGCAGGGTGGCAACCATACGCTCGGGTTTGCGCGGATTGTGAGCCAGTTCTACTAGGATCGGAGAAGCGACGGAGTAGGGCAGGTTGGCGATGAGTTTCCATTCCTGCCAATCGCGCGTTTGATCTTCCACCACGCGCAAAGCGTCGTCGTTAAGCAGGGTAAAGTTCTTTCGCTCGGAGAAGCGTTTTTCCAGTAATGGAATAAGGCGGCGGTCTTTTTCATCGCCAACACTTCGTTGCCATTCTCCAACAACAGTTCCGTGAGTGGTCCAAGGCCGGGACCGATCTCCAGAATCTTATCACCAGTTTTGATTTCACCAGCCCCGGCGATACGACGCAGCTGGTTGCCATCGTGCAGGAAGTTTTGCCCGAGTGATTTGGTCAGTTGGATGCCATGCTCGGTAAGCAGGGCGCGCATCTCGGTCAGATTCATACAGCAGCCTCCAGTAGGCATTGTTGCAACGCTTTCACGGTGCGCTTGAGTTCCGGTAACGTAATGGTGAGCGGAGGTGTAAGGGAGATCACTTCGGCGAACTCGCCTTCGGGCAAAAGAATGAAACCGCGTTGCAGCATTTGTTTAATAGTATGCAGGACAATTTGTGTGGCTGGCTGGCCATCCGTATGACGCAATTCTAAACCGGCCATCAAGCCCGAGACACGAGCTGATAGCGTAAGGCTGGTGCCCGGTAGTGTGATTTGTTCCAGCAGATGCAGGAGTTCAGAGCCTAATTGCTGGCTACGTTGAAGGAGCTTCAACCGTTGCAATTCACCGAGCTGAGCGAGTGCCGTGGCGCAACCGACCGGATGCCCCAAGAACGTGGAGGTGTGAATGGCCTCGCCATTGGATGGCGGCCAGGCTCTATCCATCAAGCTGGCTTCCCCCACGCAAGCAGAGAGCGGAAAGCCCCCCGTGAGCGCTTTGCCAAGACAGATGACATCAGGCGTAACGCCGCTGTGTTCACAAGCGAACCATTTGCCGGTGCGCCCGAAACCGGTGTAAATCTCGTCCAGAATCAGCAAGGCTCCGTATTCATTGCAGAGTCGCCGGAGCAATTTCAAAAAGCTCGCTGGAGGAATATGGATACCGCCGCGTGCTTGCATTGGTTCCAATAGGATTGCGCCAATCTTCTGTGTCTTAAAGGTGGTACGAAGCTGTTTCTCGATGTTTGCCAAATCGGCCTTCTTTTTAGGGAAAGGAACGAAATGGCCAAAGGCTTTAAGCTGACTGCGAAATTCGCCGCGAAAATGTTGTCGGTGTGTGGCGTTCAGTGCGCCGTAGCCGAGGCCATGATAGGCACCTTCAAAGGCGATGATGCCTGCTTTGCCGGTGGCGAGCTTGGCGGTTTTGAGAGCGGCCTCGACGGCTTCGAAGCCGGAATTGCAAAAGACGGTCTTGCCGCGTCCATTTTTACTCCAGCTACCGAAGGTTATTTCGCTGAGCTTTTGTGCGAGTTCGGCTTTGAGCGGGTGTGGATGCACATCGCCCATGGCGTGGAGCAGTTTGCCCATCTGCTTTTGCCCAGCTTTGACGACACGGGCATTGGCGTGACCAGCGGCTGCGACACCAAAGGCGGCTGTCAGGTCGAGATATTTGCGGCCTTCCACATCCCAGACGTAGTTGCCTTTGGCCCTTTCCCAAACGATAGGCCATGAGCCGTCCGGTTCAGTGAATAGGACGTTGCGCGACTCATAAGCCTGCAATTGCCGCAATACTTGTTGTGTTTTTGTGCCCATCAGATACTCAACTATTCAAGTAATCTAATGGGATACGGGCGATGTGCCACGCGAAAAGCGCGGGTTTTGATCCGACACGAAGCCGCTTCGTTTATTTCAACGAGGCAAGAAACTCGATCAGGTCGGCGGCTTCTTGGGCGGTCAGTGATTGCAGCAGCATTTCAGGCATGGCGGAGAGTTGCTGTTCTTGCACCTTCGCCACGTTCTTGGCATCCAGCTTGATGACTTGCGCGTTGGCGTCTTTCAGTTGGATCTCAGCCGAGGAACGGCTGAGTAGGAAACCGCTGTAGACAAGATCATCCTTGGTTTCAATCAGGTAACTCTTGAAGGCCGGATCAATATTCTTGGAGGGTTCCAGATGTTCTCGAGTAATTTGGCGCGGTCATATTTGAGGCCGATCTTGCTCAGCTCAGGGCCAAAGCTGCGACCGGCACCTTGCACTTGGTGACACTGAGTGCATTGCATGCCCGTGGTGTTGAAGAAAACACTGCGTCCGCGCTCGGCGTTGCCTTTCAAAGACAGGATGTCTTTCGGACGTATATTTGTACCGAGAGTTTTACTGCGGCGGTTTGAAGGTAGGAAACGCTCGAAGAGTTCGTGAATCTCGGGTCGTGTAGAAGCCAGTCCTTGTTGGATGAACGCCTCACGCTCTTGCATGCTCCATTTTTCCGGGGTTTCTTCGAGGGCGCAGATGGCGGCTAATGCTTGCGAGGTGGTTTCCAATTTGGTGGAAATATCCAGCTTGGCCGCTGAACTGTTCGTACTGGGCAATCCATGTACCCAGCGTTCCAAAAGCTTCAAGGCGTTGCCATCCACCTCTTGAGCCCCTAAGTAAGGCATGTGGCCGCGGCCGAGTTTGGCGAAGCGATAGAGCAGGACAGATTCTTGCGGGCGTCCGGGTGTGATGACGTGCGGGTTGTCCAGACCAAAGGTCCCTTGGGTGGGGGCGACGTCGATCGCAAGCATCTTGTCGTTGGCCATTTCCCAGCGGAAATCAATGGTGGATGCGCCACTGCCGCCGAAGCGGTGACAATGCGAGCAATTGACGTGCAGATAGGCGCGGGCACGATCGTTGACGGAGGCCTGCTCATCCGCCAGAGAAGCCATCCGCTGATACTGCGGTATGGGGTGCTCGAAAATGCCAAGCTTCTTCAATAATTCCAGTTGGTTGGCTGACTTGCCGTTGGAGGTCGCGGGTTTATCCAGTTGAAATGAGGCGAAGCTGTGGATGGTGCCAGTGCGGGTTAGGTGGCAGACCATGCACTCCGTTCTATTGGAGTAACGCCAGGTCCAAGCTTCGGGTTTGCCGCTGGCTGATGTTTTAACCTGATAAGTTTCTTCGCGACCTTCACCGTCGAAAAGCACGGCGTCGTTCTGGTCCCTGTTCCAGTGATAACTATAAGCCTTCCAATCATCACCAGTGTAGTGCAGTAACTGTGTTTCCAGACGGCGACGGCTGGTAGAGTTGCCACGTTCTTGTTCGATATAAATCGTCTTGGCAAAAACAGTGTTCGTGGGGAACTTCCAGGCACCTTGAGTTTCACCTTTGCTGAAATCACCTTTGGCAAACTTACTGATGGTGCTGTTGCCGGGAAGGGCGATAAAGCGTTCTGCCCCGGCACCATCAGACCACATTTCTACGTTGGTATCATACGGCAAGACACCTTCAGCGAGCTCATTCTTGGCGGTGGAACGGAAAAGGCCGGTATCGCTGAGTTTACGCGGGAAGTTGGTGGCGACGGCCGTGGCTTTGTTGGGCTTTAACTCAAATATGCCTCCATCGTAACTCACGACCAGCAATTCGCGGTTGTGGTCTTCGCCAAAACAGATGATCGCTTGAGCGGTGTTGGCGATTTCCCGGACCAACGGTTTACCGTTCTTTTGCTCCCGGAGGGCCCAAATCTTACCAGTCACCCAGTCGCCATAGACATAACTGCCCACGAGGTCCGGATATTGTTTGCCACGATAGACGAAACCGCCGGTGATGGAGCGGGCCTCGGAATGGGAATGAGCGTAGGTTGGAGCGGACACGGGGGTTGGCCCTAATGGTTCGTTGGGGTGGATGAGCTGTGGGCCTTCCCAGACGCTCCAGCCGTAATTCGCGCCGCGTTGAATCTTATAGACCATCTCCCAGATTTCCCAGCCGACGTCGCCTAACCACAGGCTACCGGTGGAAGCGTCGAAACTCATGCGCCAAGGATTACGTAGGCCATAGCACCACAATTCAGGCCGCGCGCCGGGAGTGTTCAGGAAAGGATTGTCCTTGGGCACGGAATACAGTTTGCCATTGGCCGGATGATCGACATCGATGCGCGAGATGGCGCTCATGAGGTCACCCATGTTCTGGCCTGTCTTGTAGAGGTCGGGAGGGCTGGCCGGGCCACCGTCACCCGCTGACATGTAGAGCATACCATCAGGGCCAAACTTTATGGAGCCACCGTTGTGCCCGCCGGAACGCCAAGTGATGATGATGTGTTCGCTCTTGGGATCGATGCGGAGCGGTTGCGCATCCGGCAAAGTGAATTCGGAGACGTGGGTGTTGTCATCCACATCCGGCTTGTTGATGTAGCAGAGGTAGATTTTGCGGTTCTTGGCGAACTGCGGGTGAAAAGCGAGTCCATAAGCTTCATGAAAGCCGGGCAGGTCACGTTTTAAATCAATGACGACGTTGGTGCTGGTGGTCTGTCCGTCGAAGGGGAATGAATAAATCGGTCCGCGCTGTTCGACGAGAAACCACAGATTGGTTCCGGGCATCGGGACTAACTCAACCGGGTTGCGGAAATGAAATTTGGTAAAAGTGCGTTCGGCCCGATATGGCGGTGGTGCCTCCGCGTTGCCGATGATGCGAGACGTGACCCAAGGCTGGCGTTTCTCCGGTAACTCCGCGAGGGAAGCCATCAGTGGAAGGATCGCTAGCAAAAGCGCTAACAGCCTGCTGAATGGCTGGGAAGGCGAAGTGATATTAGGGCCGATGCGCATGGTCGGTTGCTGGGGCATGGTTGATGCGCAGAGCTTAACGATTCCGGCCTGCATGGCAATCGCAGAGCAGAAGCTTATTTGCTTGCCTGATGCGTTGCTGGCGCGGATAAGAAAAGTGTTCCACAACAATACGACCGCACGCAAGTGCGTCAGGCTAATTCTTTGGCGACGAACAGTCCAGCCGGGCCGGAAATTACGGCCGAGAATGCTGTCGAGTTGAAACGTCGTATCCATCAACTCGAACAGGAAGTTTCCGCTTTGCGTTTTGACCGCCAGCAGGTGCGTCAATCGGCCTTGGCTGAGGAGGCAGCGGTGACGGCGCAGTTGCGCGAGACCGTGCAGCATCTACGGGATCAGATCGAGGCATCACATTTTGACCGGCAGCAGGCCGTGCAAGCAGCCGTGGCCGCCGCGCAGGCCGAGATCCATCAGTTACAAGAGACGGTCCAGAAACTCCGGCAAGTGCTTGATGATGCGCACTTCGAAAAGCAGCAATCTGTGCAGCAAGCGTTGACCTCATCCAGGACTGAGATGGAACAGTTGAAGCAGACAGTCCAAGCCTTGAGGGATCAATTGGACCAGAAGCACAAGCCAAGTTAACACCAAAGCAGAAGTTAAGCATGGGAAGACAGAAGGGCAGACGATTTCATAAAATAGCGGGACTGGAGGGGATGATGAACCCGGAAGACCGTTTGCGACATTTGGAGATGTTGTTGAGCATCAATCAGCAGGTTTCGGCCATCGAAACGCTGGATGAGGTGCTGGAAGTGCTCGTGCGCCTTAGTGTGGAGCAAACCGGTGCGGAACGGGGGTCGCTTTTTCTGAATGATCCGCAGACCGGAGAGTTGTATCCCGTATCGCGCTCGGTAATATCAGCCGGGAAATCCGCATCCTGAACACGCATGGCGTTGTGGGCTATGCTTATACTCATGGCGAGGGTGTCATCATCGCGGATGCCTATGCGGATGATCGCTTCGACCGGACGATTGACCGGCAGACGGGATTTCATACGCGGACGATTCTGTGCGCTCCTGTCAGAACTGTTAAAGGAGAAGTCATCGGGGTGGTGCAGATGCTGAACCGCAAGGAAGGCGAGTTCACCAATCAGGACCTCATGATGCTGGAGGCAATCACCAGCCAGGCCGCCATCACATTGCAAAGCCATCAGCAGGCTGAACGGATTCAACGATCAAGAGCGCAAGAGCTGGAGTTTCTGGATGTCGTCTCGGATGTGGCTTCGGAACTCGAGCTTGGTCCGCTGTTGCAGAAAATAATGGGAGAAGCGCGGCGGATGTTGAAGGCGGACCGCGCGACCTTGTTCCTCAACGACGAGAAGAAGAATGAATTATGGTCAGAGGTGGGCACGGGTTTGAACAGTACGCAGATTCGTTTTCCGAACCATCTGGGCATTGCGGGAGCGGTCTTTGCTTCGGGCAAATCAATCAGCATTCCGTATGCCTATGCCGATCTGCGGTTCAATCCGGGGTTTGACAAAAAGACCGGCTACTTCACGCGCAGCATCTTGTGTGTGCCGGTGATCAACAAGCAGGGCCGGACCATCGGGGTCGTGCAGGCATTGAACAAAACTGGGGGTGTGTTCAGCACGGAGGATGAGACGAGGTTGCGGGCGTTCAGTGCGCGCATCTCACTGGCATTGGAGAACGCGAAGCTATTTGCGGACATCCAAAGCATGAAGAACTATAACGAGAGCATGCTGGAGAGTATGTCCAATGGGGTGCTTACCTTGGATGAAAACGGGCATATCATCACCTGCAACCGGGCGGGATATCGCATTCTCGGAGTGGAGCCACAAGAGACGATCGGGAAGCTGGCGGTCGAGTTTTTTACGGAACAGAACGGCTGGCTATTGGAGAAGATCGACCGGGTGGAGAAAACGGAGGCGGCGGAGTCGGCGGAAGATGCGGAGTTGCTTAGCCAATCGGGAAAACGCTCCGTCAATGCCACGGTTTTGCCGCTTTTCAATATGGAGCACAAGCGGTTGGGGACGATGCTCATGATCGAGGACATCAGTTCCGAGAAACGCATGAAATCCACCATGACCCGGTACATGGACCCGGAATTGGCGGACAAGCTCATGGCGGGCGGGGGGAATATCGATCAAGGACGGAGTGCGATCGTCACAGTCTTGTTTGCTGATATCCGCAACTTTACCAGTTTGACGGAGAAGTTGGGGGCGCAAGGCACGGTGAATCTGTTGAACGAGTATTTTGAGATCATGGTGGAGTGCGTGCAGCGGGAAGGTGGCATGCTGGACAAATTCATCGGAGATGCTTTGATGGCTGGTTTTGGCACGCTGGTATCGCATGATGACGATGAGGATCGGGGAATGCGCTCCGCCATCGATATGATCCGTGAACTGCAAAAGTTTAATGGCCTGCGAATCGGCCGGGGGGCGAAGCCGATCGAGATCGGGATCGGTTTAAATACGGATCGCGTTGTGGCTGGGCCCATCGGTTCAGCGCGGCGGCAGGATTACACGATGATCGGTGATGGGGTGAACTTGGCGGCCCGCTTGGAAAGTGCCTGCAAACAGTATCACGCCCGGATTCTGATCAGTGAATTCACCATGCGGAAGCTGCATGGCAAGTATCGGCTGCGAGATATCGATCGGGTGATCGTGAAGGGGAAGAGTGAACCGGTGGGAGTGTATGAAGTGCTTGATTACCACACGGAACAAACTTTTCCGAATATGGATGCGGTGTTGGAGGCATTCAATCGCGGGCTGATGCAATATCGGCGCGGCGATTGGGACAAAGGGTTGCAATCTTTTGAGACAGCTTACGCCCTGAACCCTGAAGATCGGATTTGCCTCTTGTATGCTGACCGGTGCCGCAAATTGAAAGCCGAACCCCCGCCGGATGATTGGACAGGGGTTTGGGTTATGCGGGAAAAGTGAAAATCCGCAAATGCCGGGCAAAAGACTTTTCTACCAGATCGGATTGGGGCGATAGAGTGGAGCGGCCCACTGGGTTTCTTTGGCCTTTTCCAAGCCGGGGTCAGACGGCGGCTGGGTAGTTTCCAGATAATCCAAGATTTGATTTCGAATGCCAGGAAGGATCGGCCACATGCCGTTCTGCTTTTGCATCTTGGTTATGGTCTGATCCCATTTTTCTCGCGTCAAATGGCTGGCAGCGATCACGGCGGTGGAATGGCAAGGAATACAGTTGGCCAGAATGAGTTCGCGGCCCTTCACCGCCTTCAGTTGCTGGATGGCGCTGATATTGGCCGGTGTGGGTGCCGGTGGAGCATCGGCCGCCTGCAACCAGCCATATGACACCAACGCCAGAGTTGCGAACAGGCTACGGAAAGAAAGCGATCGGCTCATACGGCTTTGATGGCAATGCGTTGCATGGCGTTGTTGCAATAGCCTTCAGGATTCCAACCGGGCACGAGCATGGGCTGCATCTTGCCGGTGTGATCGGTGGCGCGTGCCCAGATCTCGTAATAACCTTTTTGCGGCAGCTTGAGTTCAGCGGTCCAGCGTTGCCAGGCGTATTTATTCGACGGTTTCTTGAGTTCGCACTTCACCCAAGAGGAACCAAAATCGAAACTCACGTGCATGGCCGTGACATCGCCAGCCCCGCTCCAAGCATGACCGCGTAAGGCGAGCGGCTGGTTTTGGGCGACCTCAAAGCCGGAGGCGGGCGTGGTGATGATCGATTTCACCGGCAGTTCTTGCAGGATCGCCATGTCGGCCGGTGGCACTTCGGTGCCGGGAGCGACTGGATACTTGGGCATGCGATAGGACATGCCGGTCATCTTTTCGCCATCGTGCTCACGGTCGCGGACCCAGAGGCGCTTCAACCATTTGCCGGAAGTGGAGGCGGGCCAGCCTGGGCACATGAGGCGTAGAGGCCAGCCATGCAAAGCCGGCAGCGGTTCGCCATTCATATCCCAAACGAGCAGGGTGTTTTCATCCAGCGCCTTGGCGATGGGCACGCCACGGGAAATGGCGTTCTTATTTGCCGCGCGGCTTAGATGCGGGTCTTCCCCATAGTAGCCGATGTAAACTGCCGAGGGTTTTAGCCCGGCATCCTTGAGCACGTCTTTCAGCAGGACGCCCGTGTATTGGGCGCAACCGACACCGCCGAGGGTCCATTGGTTGCCGCTGGTGGGAGGATTGAAACCAGCGCGACCATTCCCGGCGCATTCGAGAACCAAAGCGCGGGTGTAGTTTTTGTAGTTCTTTTTGAGCTGATCGAGCGTGAGTTGCAGGGGCTTGTTGACCTCGCCTTCAATGGTCAAATTCCAACCGGTCAAATCTTTCTTTTCGGCCCGTTCGGGAACATGGCCATTGTTACGGACGAAATGGCGTTCCGTGGAGGTCAAGTCATCATCCAGCAACGTAACCGGCGTTTCCGCGTTCAGGGGGCGATCGCCGAGGATGCGTAAACCGCGTTTTCCGGGTATTTCCAAGACGGGCGCTGCCGCTGCTTGTTGGGCCAAGGCTTCCGGCACGAGGCCGGGCGCGAGCTTGTCGGCGAAGGGTATCGGAGCACCCAAGGCGGCAGCCAGAGCGGCAAAACCGCCGGATTTGAGGAAGTTTCGCCGGTTTAAGCCATCAACCAGTGATGGTTCGACAGCTGCCTGTTTGGGCTCACGAATCGTTTGCTGCATGATAAATGGGTGCCTGGCGCGGTGACGCCTCAGCGTGTTGTATAGGTAAAGACTACACCTAGAATTTTTCTATTCAACCGAGATGTGCTTACTTAGGATACGCGCTCAGTTTTTGAGTCGAAGCTATGAGTGATGCAAATGCAGTGGTGACGCCTGAGAGCAGTGAACCAGTACGTCCGTCCGATTTTATCCGCGACATCGTGGCGGCGGACCTTGCGTCGGGTAAACACCAGCAAAGCATCACGCGTTTTCCGCCGGAGCCCAATGGCTACCTGCACATCGGACACGCCAAATCTATCTGCCTTAACTTCGGCATCGCGCATGAGTTTGGCGGCATCTGCAACCTGCGCATGGACGACACGAACCCGACCAAGGAAGAGGTCGAGTATGTGGAATCCATCATCGCGGACGTGAAGTGGTTGGTGGGTGGCTGGGCGGATGGTCAGTTCGGTTTGAAGGCCAAGGGCCAGACGCCCGAAACCAAGACGGTGAATGGCAAAGCGGATTTCCACCTCGGTGCGGTGGTGGGCAAGCCGGAAGAAGCGGGCAAATCGCTAGAGCCGTTCTATGCCTCGGATTATTTTGACCAGATCTACGAATACGCGGTGCAGCTCATCAAGAAGGGCAAAGCGTATGTGTGCGATCTGACGCCGAAGGAGACGGAAGAGTTTCGCGGCTCGCCGGACAAGCCGGGCAAAGATAGTCCATTTCGGGACCGCAGCGTGGAAGAGAACCTCGATCTCTTCACGCGGATGAAGGATGGCGAGTTTCCGGATGCCGCCCGTTCGTTGCGAGCGAAGATCGATATGTCGTCGCCGAATATTTGGCTGCGCGATCCGCTGATCTATCGTATCCGCCATGCACACCATCATCATACGGGTGACAAATGGTGCGTGTATCCGCTCTATGATTTCGCGCATTGCCTGAGCGATTACATCGAAGGCGTCACGCATTCCATTTGTACGTTGGAATTCGAAGTGCATCGTCCGTTGTATGATTGGATTTTGGAGAGCTTGGAATTGCCGCGTCCGTTGCCGCATCAGTTCGAGTTCGCGAAGCTCATCCCGAGTTACATGATCGTTTCCAAACGGAAGCTTATCCAGCTCGTGAACGAGAAGATTGTGACCGGTTGGAGCGATCCGCGCATGCCGACCATCTCCGGTTTGCGCCGCCGTGGCATCCCCGCGAGCGCCATCAGGCAGTTCGCCTATAACATCGGTGTCACCAAATATCGTAGTGTGACAGATATCGCTGTCTTTGAGCACGCCATCCGGTCTGACTTGAACAAACGTTCGTTGCGTCGTCTGGCGGTGTTGCGTCCGTTGAAGCTCGTGCTGACGAATATCGCTGAAGGACAGGTCATTGAGTTTGAGGCCAACAACAATCAGGAAGACCCCAATGCAGGGACGCGTAAACTGGCCTTCACGCGCGAAGTGTTCATTGATCAGGATGACTTCATGGAAGTGCCGGTGCCGAAGTATTTCCGCCTGAAACCGGGCGGGGAAGTGCGCTTGAAATACGCGTGCATCATCAAGTGCGATGAAGTGGTTAAGGATGCCGCTGGCAAGGTCGTGGAACTGCGTTGCACGGCGGATCTGGAAACACGGTCAGGTGGTACGAATGCGGCCAAGAAGGTGAAAGGCACGATCCATTGGGTCAGCGCGAGTCATGCGATTGATGCGGAGGTGCGTCTGTACGATCGTCTCTTCACGGAAGCCGAGCCGGAGAAGGATGGTCGGGATTTCAAGACGGTGCTGAACCCGAACTCGCTCGAAGTGGTGACGGCGAAGCTGGAAGCTTCCTTGGGCGCAGCCAAGCCGGAAGAGCGCTATCAATTTGAACGCTTGGCTTACTTTGCTTTGGATGAGGACAGCAAGCCGGGCAAGCTGGTGTTCAACCGGACGATCACGCTGAAGGACGCCTGGGCGAAGGAAGTGCAGAAGGGTTAGCGCTTTAGCGGAGTGAGTGGTTTGCTGCCAAGCGAATAACTTTTCATAAGCTCTTGCTCCAAAGGAGCGAAGGCTTCCGGGTTGAGCTGTTTAGCAACTCGCACTATCCGTAAAGCATCATCAAACCGATTTAGCGAAGTAAGCAGCGACGTGTAACGGTAAACAGCCTTTGGTTCTGCTGGATTTAAGGCGATCGCCTGACGATACGCGAAGTCGGCTTCCTTTAAGTAGGATTGCTGCTCTTTTTGCAACCGAATGATTTCCGCCGATTTTTCCTTTTGCTCTGCAATGGTCAACGACTGGATATCTTTTAGCTGTCTGGCGCAATCATTGATTCGCCAGACATAGACGCCAGCGATGGCGGATCGGGCACTGGACCAAGTTTGAGCGGCTGGAGGGTAGGCGGGTAGAGTTTGTTGGAAGGCAGCCATGCTGACGTAATCGCGGTCACCTTTGAAATCGCGGAAATCTTTGAGGATGTAGACTTTTATCGCGAAAGTGCAGAGTTCTTCGATGGAGGTTTCTTCTTTCACCCAATCACCGATGAAAGGAATAACCCGCTTGTTCCAGTAGTCCCGGTCGCGTTCAAGGGCCTTGGCAGGCAACGTGGTTAGCCTTTGATGGTTTATTCTTAGGGTGGGGCCGTGGGGTTCTGCGCGAGGATAGATCCATTCTGAGGGGAAACCTTCGCAGACGTAGAACTCACGCGTTGGATTCTTTTCGAAAAGAGTTTTAGAAATCAGACCAGCGATGCGAGCAACACTGACTTGTCCGGAAACAGATACTCGGTGGCCTTCCTTTTTCACGTCTTCTCCTGTTTCAAGTTTGCCGGACTTCAAACGCTGCAAGGCGTCGGTCATGTAATCATCAAACGCGCTTTGGGCATCGTCATCAGTTGGGATGTGAAGTTTAGACCCAAACATCGCGCGGAGATATTCCAAATAGAGACCGTCAACCAAGGCGTTCTGTGTTATACGAAAAACGGAACACCTTTTGGGTGATCCCTGCATAGAGCGGTGGGCACGAAACGTGCCGTATCGTTGTCACCGAAATAGGCGCTGTCGGGGGGGACGAAGTGCATGACTTCCCGACCGAATTCTAAGACGTGCTTGGAATCGGGCTGAGTGCATTGCAGATAGAAACGGTCTGTCTCGTTGATGGTTTGCCACGCCATCGTTTGCATTCGTTCATCGTATTCCTTGTTTCCCTCAAACTGGTAACAACGACTGGCCATTTTACCGTACAGATTGGTGACAGTGGCCCAGTCGCCTTTCTTTCCAGCCGCGAAATAGGGCCAAATCTCGGGAGGTAACTCCCGTTTCTCAATGCTGACAAGCTGCCGGGCTTGCGCCTCCTTGGCGTAGAAAAAGTCTTTGATCTGTTGCTCGTTTACGGGTGTGTGCAGCAGCGGCGGCGCAGGCTGACGACCCGACAAGAGCAAATAGACCACAAGCCCGGCAGCCAGCAGCAATGGGCAGTATCTGATTTTGCCTCCCATGCGCTCGGTCTCTGTTCGTTTTCAATGGATAGACACCGAGGGATGGCGGATTTGTATAAGAGCTTTGGAAGAACCTTTTTGAGAGGCAGATTCCTGATGGCTAAACGAGTTGGAGAAACATCGACTCCGCTGCGGCTCGTTCCTCGGCGGAACACAGCCGCGGTCCACGGATCAGAGCTCCAACGCGGCCATCCAGACAGTGTCGCCGAACTGGCCTTTGAATTCCTCGATGACCGATTCAGCCGCAGCTTTGTTTTCAAAGATGGCGAAGGTCGTGGAGCCACTGCCGGACATCATGGCACGCAACGCACCACGGGCTTCGAGGAATTCCTGATAAAGTTTCAGGATGGGATGCTTGTCCAGCACGGGGGCTTCGAGGGAATTGTAGAGCTGGGCAACAGCAGTTTTGGAGTCAGTGCCGTTCAACGCATTGATCAACTCTTGGGCGCGTCCGGTGCGGCCATTCAGGTCTTGCGGGAAGCGGGCGAGATTTTGATAGGCCCACGGCGTGGAGACACCGAAACCGGGATGGATCAGCAAAATGCCGCGACCTTGCAGGGCCGGGAACGGTGGCAAGGGTTGCACTTTCTCGCCACGGCCGACGGCAAGGGCTGGTCCTTTTTGGAGGAAGAACGGAACGTCGGAACCTAAAGCGGCAGCAATGTCGTAGAGGCGGTTTTCTGGGAGACGCCCACCGAAGAGTTCATTGATGCCGAGCAGTGTGATGGCGGCATTGCCGCTTCCGCCACCAAGGCCGGCGGCCATGGGAATACGTTTCTCCAAATGGATCTTCACGCCATCAAACAGCTTGGCGTTGGTGAGGAAGGCTGAGGCAGCGCGGTGGACGAGGTTGCTGGCATCCGTAGGCAAGCGCGGATCGCTGCAGGTCAGGGTGACACCTTTGCCGATGCGCTCAAAGGTGATGGTGTCATGAAGCGGGATGGGGAGCATCACCGTTTCCAGTTCATGGAAGCCATCCTGACGCTTTCCCAAAATGTTCAGGATCAGGTTGACCTTGCAGGGCGATAGATATGTGAGCGGCATCAAATAAAAAGGCGCCAACAAGCTAATGTTGGCGCCGAGTTTTAGGAAATCTTTTTAATAATCAAAGATATGGAAACGGCTGCCCGGAACCATAGGGAAGGCGTCGCCAGCGCTAAAGCCGATCTGGGTATCGGTCGCAAACGTGCTGTCCGAGACCAAACCGGGCTTGAAGTTCGTTGGGTAAACCGGGTCTTCGGTCATGAAATCCAGCGACCAGAACTGCTTCGGTTGATAGGGGCCACCGATGTAGATGTCCTCATTGCCCTTGCTATACTTCATGTAGAAGGGGTCGTAAGACGGTCGGAATCGGGAAAGTGGCAATTTCAGCTACACCCAAAACGGTGCGGGTGAGGCTACGGTTGAAGCCCTTGATGAAGCCGGTGGTATAGGCTTGATCAGCACCGTACCACATGGCGGTTTGCTCCATGGAACGGCGGATATCACCCAAGCGGGCGAATTCCGTGGCGTTATTGATACCGCGACCGAGCTTGTGGGAAGGGCCAGCGCAGCCGGTGGTCAGGGTTACTGCCACAGCCGCCGAAAACATCAGGGCCAAAGATTTGCGCATAGGTTAGTCAGCGAGATTTCTAGGTGAACTTATGCAACTTAGCACAAACTTGTAAAGCAGCAATTAGCAGGCGTTCAGGAAACGGATTGACCCTGAGGCAGGGGTGGCGTTTTCTGGGCGGGAAAAGGTCTATATGCTTATCGTCCATGTCTTTGTTCACGTAAAACCGGAAGCGATCGAGGCTTTCAAGCTGGCTACGACAGAAAATGCCCGTCACAGCGTGCAGGAACCGGGCATCGCCCGCTTCGACGTGGTCCAGCAGGTGGATAACCCCACGAAGTTCGTGCTGGTGGAGGTCTATCGGCAGGCGGACGCTCCAGCCAAACACAAGGAGACCAGTCACTATGCCAAGTGGCGTGATGCGGTGGCGGACATGATGGCGGAACCCCGGACGAGCGTGAAATACAGCAATGTCTTTCCAGAAGATACGGGTTGGTGAGGCATTATGGCACAGTTCGAATTTGCAACGGCCACGCGGATTGTCTTTGGGCGAGGGACATTAGCCCAAGCTGCCAAGGCGGCGCAGGGATTTGGTCTGCGGGTGTTTTTGGTGACAGGTGGCAACGTGGGGCGGGCAGAAAGATTGCTGGGATTGTTGAAGCAAACGGGGTTGGAGGCAGTAACCGCTTCCGTGATGGGTGAGCCGACGACGGAATTGGTGCAGGCGTTAACCGCGCAAGCGAAGGCGGAACGTTGCGATGTGGTGATCGGGATTGGCGGCGGAAGTGTGATCGATGCGGCGAAGGCGGTGAGCGGGTTGCTGACGAATGAGGGAGATTTGTTCGATTACCTCGAAGTCATCGGCAAGGCACAGCCCCTCAAGCATCCGGCTGCACCGTATATCGCGATTCCGACGACGGCGGGAACGGGTGCTGAGGTGACGCGTAATGCGGTGCTGGGATCAAAGGAGCATCGGGTGAAGGTGAGTTTGCGGAGTCCGCTGATGCTGCCACGACTCGCCATCGTGGACCCGGAGTTGACGTATGATCTACCGCCGGACGTGACGGCTTACACAGGATTGGATGCGTTGACCCAAGTGATCGAACCCTATGTATGCACAAAAGCGAATCCCATGACGGATGGGTGGTGTGTGGAGGGGATTCGACGGGCGGCCAAGTCTTTACGCAAGGCAGTGGAGCAGGGAAAGGATGCAGAAGCGCGGGAAGACATGGCGGTGACGAGTTTGTTTGGCGGTCTGGCGCTGGCGAATGCGGGTTTGGGCGCAGTGCATGGCATTGCCGCTCCCTTTGGCGGGATGTTCTCGGCTCCGCATGGGGCGGTATGTGCAGCGTTGTTGCCGCATGTGATGGCGGCAAATATTAAAGCTCTACAGGAGAGTGCGCCGGGAAGTGTCGCCTTGGTGCGTTATGATGAGATTGGGCGATTGCTGACGGGCAGACCACAGGCAACGGCCGAAGATGGAGTGCAATGGGTGGCGGAGTTAGTGAAGGATTTGCAGGTGCCCGGATTGGCCAAGTATGGTTTTGCGGAGAAGGATGTGGCGGAAGTCGTTGATAAGGCCGCCAAGGCGAGCAGTATGAAGGCGAATCCGGTGGAGCTGACAACGAGTGAGTTGAGTGGGATTTTGCGAGCGGCGATGTAAGCGGGATTAACCGCGAAATACGCTAAATACACGAAAGGAAAACCGTGTTTTCAGCGCATTTCGTGGACAGCTTAGCCTAACGAGGCACGGATGCCGGCGAAGATCGATTTACCCGTCTCCACCGTCACCGGCTTCTTCGATTTCTCGCTCATGTGTTCCACGAGGGTTTCGGGTATCTCCTTCAAGAACGACGATGGATGACAGGGCATTGGCGTGCCGTAGCGCATACGGGCATCGCAATGGCTGATCATGAGGCTTTCTTGCGCGCGGGTGATGGCGACGTAGAAAAGACGGCGTTCTTCATCGAGCGTGCCTTCCACTTTGCTGCGGGAGTGCGGGAGCAGGCCTTCCTCCAAGCCGATGATGAAGACATGGGGATACTCCAAACCCTTGCAGCTATGCATCGTGATAAGCGTGACGGCGTCGCCCTTCACTTCTTTATCCTCGGCGCGTTCGGTATCCAACGTCATCTCTTCCATGAACTCGACGAGTCGGTCCTGTGGCTTCGGCGTGCCACCGGGCGTGGTGTCCAACGTGACAACGAGCTCGCTGATATTCTTCACGCGATTCTCGGCCGTTTCGGGATCTTTCTCCGACTTGCGCAAGTCATCGAGGTAACCCGTCTCGGTCAGGAAATTATTGGCCCAAGCACTGAGTGATAGCGTGTCTTCCGATTCCAGCGGTGCACGAATCTTTTCAATGAACGCGAGGAATGACTGGATGCTTTCTTTGATGCGCGTGAGGAAGGAGTCCTGCACGTCGGTGTGACGCATGGCGGCGTAAACGGAGCAGCCGCGCTCGTGGCTCATCTCCAGCAGACGTTGCATCGTGGTGTCGCTCAAGCCGCGGGCGGGGGTGTTCGCGATGCGCAGCAGACTGATGTCATCGTGCGGATTCAGGAACGTCTTGATATACGCCATGAAATCCTTGATCTCGCGTCGGTCAAAGAAGCTCTGGCCGCCGATCAAGTGGTAGCGCACACCGGCTTTACGCAAGGCGGTTTCGATTGGCCGCGCCTGAATATTCGTGCGGAACAGGATCGCGTGATGCACCCAAGGGATCTGGCGCGTCATGCGGTTGAACTCAATCTGTTGCACGATCTCACGCGCCTCGTCCTCGTCCTTCGGATACTTGGCGATGGTGATCTTTTCGCCTTGGCCTTTAGTAGACCAGAGGTGCTTGCCGCGCCGTTGCGCGTTGTTCTTGATGACCGCATTGGCCGCCTCAAGGATTGTGTTCGTGGAGCGGTAATTCTGCTCCAGCTTCACCACTTTCACCTCGGGGAAATGCTTCTCGAGATTCAGCAGGTTCGCGACCTCCGCACCGCGCCAGCCGTAGATGCTTTGGTCATCATCACCCACTACGCAGAAGTTCCGATGTTCCTTCGTGAGATAATGGATGAGCTGGAACTGGACGGCGTTCGTGTCCTGATACTCGTCCACCATCACATATTTGTATTTCGCGCGACAGGCTTCGAGGGCGTCTGGGTGTTCCTCGAAGAGGCGCAAAGTGAGGAGTATCAAGTCGTCGAAATCGACAGCGTTACAGGCTTTGAGCGCCGTATCGTATTGGCGGCGGACGTGCAGGGCGAGAGCGCGGACGCTTTCGTCGGC
This sequence comes from Limisphaerales bacterium, assembly GCA_965283725.1. GTDB lineage: Bacteria > Verrucomicrobiota > Verrucomicrobiia > Limisphaerales > JAEYXS01 > JAEYXS01. Next base: position 135,376 of record CBDIPT010000011.1, on the reverse strand, counting down.
GAACAAGGTGGATTCCACGCCACCGTTCTTGAAGCGGCTGAGCATGGAGAGGATAGCACTCGGGTCCGACTTCTCGCCCTTCGAAGAAAGGCGGCTCATGATCTTCTTGATAGCCCCGAGCTGCTCGCTCTCGCTGTAGATGACGAAGGTTTTCTTGTAGCCGAGCTTCTCGATGTGCTGGCGCAGGATGCGCACGCACAGCGAATGGAACGTGCAGATGGTCGGGCGCGGCGGCTTCTCCTCACCTTTCTTGGCGCGCTGGGTAGGGACGAGCTTGCTGATACGCTCCTGCATCTCACGGGCGGCCTTGTTCGTGAAGGTCACGGCCAAAATGTTGCCCGGATTCACCCCGCGATCGATCATGTGGGCGATGCGCACCGTGATGACACGGGTCTTGCCCGTGCCCGCGCCAGCAAGGATGAGCACCGGACCATTAATCGTCCGGACTGCTTCCCGTTGCTGCGGGTTGAGTGAACCAATATCGAACATCGCGCGCGGGAGTGTATGAGCGGGGAGCGTGAACGCAAGAGAGGAGAGTGCCCGCTAAATACGCGAAAAGGGGAGTTAAACAGGAGGACGCAAAGAAGCGAACAGCAGCCGGCCAAGGATGGGGGCAATTATTGGCTTTTTTGGGGGGCTCTGAACTGGTTCAGTCAGAGGCGGTGATAAGAAGTTTCAAAGTGTCTTGGTGCTTGCTGCTTGGGTTGTTGCTAGGTGGCTTTGTTCCTATTGGAGCAGGGCATGCGATGGCTGAGTCTGGTCAATCGGCCGGGCTGTTTGTGGGGGTAGGGAAGTTTGGGTTTCAGTCGGGACTGAAGGATTTGGAGTATGCGCCGGATGACGCGGTGGCGCTGGCCTATCGATTTGTGGTGGAATTGAAGGTGTTGGAAGCAGGCCGGACGCAGTTGGTGTTAGGCGGAAAGCCGAATTCGGAGAAGGGACGCAAACAGTTGGAGGTTTTAGAGGAGCAGAAAGTCGCGGTGGTGCGGGGAACGAAATTTGGTTTGCAGAAGGCATTGCAGGCATTCGCAAAGCAGACGAGTTCACCCGGTTCGTTGGCTGTGCTGTCATTTTCCGGCCACGGATATGAGATGCAGCAGGATGTCTATTTGATGCCGACGGATGGTAATTGGCAGACAGTGCGGACGACGGGTGTAAGTGTGGAATCACTTGTGGAGACGCTGCGGCAGAGCCGGGCGAAAGCGAAGCTGTTGCTGTTTGATGCGTGTCGGCAGGTGCCGGACAGGGCATCCCTGGATGAGAAGCGGGCGAATGAGGATTTTCACCGGCGATTGAAAGGGGTGGATGGTTTGGCGGTTCTGGCCTCGTGTTCGGCCGGCGAGAAGAGCTGGCAGGCGAAGGCTTTGGAGCATGGGGTGTTCACCCACTTTCTTTTACAGGAGATGACACGGGATAAGTCATTCGGAAAAATGGCGGAAGGTGTGGTGAACGCTTCGCGGGCATGGATGAGCAAGTATGGTAAACTGGCGCCGACGGCGTGGCATGAAGGGGGAGACGGCTTGGTTTTAGTCAGGCAAACAGAGTGAAGTGAAGATGCTGGCTATGGCCGGTTTGGCAAAACGGGCCTGCAGATTTGTGGGAAAGCTTGGCAGTAGGTGATGATGCTGGTTGAGTGATGGAAATATGACTGGAACGGGGACAGCGATCAATGCGGCAGCCATCTTGGTAGGTGGTGTTATTGGGCTTTTGGTGAAGGGGCAGTTGAGCAAGGACGTGCAGAACAACATCAAGGCGGTGTTGGTCATCTTCACTTTTGTGGCCGCTTCGCACATGATCTGGTCCGGTTTGAACGGTTCTTTCGGGCAGGTTTGCAAGCAGGTGGGGATCATGTTCCTGGCCTTATTTTAGGGAACATCATCGGGATGATTTTGGGCATACAGAAGCGTTTGGGGAAGTTGGGGGAATATGCCAGTGAGCGGTTTGCGAAGGCGCAGAGCGGTGAGAAGCAGCCCGTGACCGAAGGATTCATCACCTGCACGTTGCTTTTCTGCGTGGGACCGATGGCAATCTTGGGTTCGATTCAAGACGGAATGACTGGTGAGTTCAAGACGCTGGCGTTGAAAGGGGCGTTGGATGGGCTGGCGACTTTGAGTTTTGCGGCCGTGTTCGGCTGGGGTGTCATGCTTTCCGTCATTCCGGTGGTGGCTTATCAGGGGACAATCACATTGCTGGCTAAGATGCTGTCCGGTCAACTCGACCCGGCGATGATCAATTCATTGAATGCCACGGGTGGTTTGCTGGTGATGTGCCTTCCTTTGGTGATTTACGGGGTGCGGAAAGTGCCGCTGGCGAATTATCTACCGGCGTTGGTGGTAGCGCCGCTGCTAACGAAATGGATCGGCTAAATCTGGATGCGGCAAAGGCAATCAACGGTTGCCAGCCTCCGGTGAGGGGCGTAATGTCTTGGCGTTAGTCACGTTGTATCGCCAATCAGGTCGGTTAGTTTGCTTCCTGCAGTCTGGGGGAAGGGCGCGAGTGTGTGGATGCTCGCGGTAACAATTCATAAATCAATTCAGCCAGCCGGCTTGTACGGGGAGGTTGGCCCGATAGGGAAACGGGCATGGCCACTTTTCATCTGATCATCGAGCCGCCTTCGGGCGGGCGTTATGAACACCGGTTGGGTGCGGGCAGTTACGTCTTGGGGCGTGAGCAGGGGATGTGCGATGTGGCGATCGTGTCACCGGAGATCTCGCGCCGGCATGTGCGGCTGACGCTGGGTGAGACGCAGTGCACGGTGGAAGATCTGGGGAGTACTTCGGGAACTTATCACAGCGGACAAGCAATGCGGGAGAGCCATGCCTTGGCGTATCCGTTGGAACTGCACTTGGGGACGGTACGACTTCATATCAGTTTGGCAAAAGAGTCGGCCGGCGATACGAACGGGTCAGGGGTGGCCGGGCATTACACGAAGGGAGCGGAGATCGCCAAGGGCGGGATGGGCGCGGTGCTCGAAGCAAATGATCAACTGCTTGGCCTGTACGGTGGCAATGAAGGTGGTGCGGCATGATATCGGGGACAGTGAGAGCATCCGTTTACGATTTATCCGGGAAGCCACAGTGCTGGCGCGGCTGGAACATCCGAGCATCGTGCCAATCTACGAGATGGGTAAGGATGCGGAGGGACGGCTGTATTACACGATGAAGAAGGTGGAGGGGCGCACGCTGCAGGCGATTTTGGATGATTTGAAGGCGGGGAAGGCGGCGACGGTGAAGGAGTTCACGCTGGACCGGTTGCTGAATATTTTCCGGAAGATCTGCGAAGCGATGGCGTTTGCCCATGCGAAGGGAGTGATCCACCGCGATCTGAAACCGGAGAATGTGATGGTGGGTGCATATGGCGAGGTGCTGGTGATGGATTGGGGGCTGGCGAAGGTGCTCTATGATGTGGCGCAGACGGCGCAGGAGATGCAGTTGCTGGCCTCGGCTGGCAGCGCAGCGACGAATCCCAAGGAGAGCACGTTGCCCACCGGATTTGCGGAGTTGAGCGATTCGCAGTTACGCGGGAGTTCTCAGAATCTGACGGTGGATGGGGCGGTGATGGGCTCGCCGCAGTATATGCCGCCGGAACAGGCGGAGGGGAAAGTGGGGGATTTGGACGAACGAGCGGATGTGTTCAGCTTGGGCGGGATATTGTATGCGATTTTGACGCTGAAACCGCCGGTGGAGGGGCGGACGGTGAAGGAGGTGCTGGACAAGGTGAAGAGCGGGAACATCGTGCCGCCAACGCACTTCAACATCGGGAGCAGTTCTGCGAACGGAAAGATATTGCCCGCTGGCACAGTGACCGACCCGAAGCAGATCACGCCGTTGCCACATTGTCCGGGCGGACGGGTGCCGGGGACGTTATCAGCGGTGTCGATGAAGGCGCTGGCGTTTGACCGTGAGCGGCGTTATGGGAGTGCAGGCGAGCTGCTAGCGGATGTGGAGGCGTATCAGCGGGGGTTTGCGACGAGCGCGGAGAATGTGAATCTGCTGGGGCAACTGGGGCTGCTGATGAAGCGGCACCGGGGGATCACGGTTTCGGTAGTGGTGGCGTTGTTGTTGATAGCGGTTTTGACGGGCGGGTTTGTCTGGCGGATAGGCGAGGAGAAAATCGAGGCTTTGGCGCAGGCGGACCGGGCGACGGAAGAAGCGGCGAAGGCCAAGGTGGCTGAGCAGACCGCCAGACGGGCGGAGGGAAAGGCGCAGATCGCAGTGGCGGAGGCAGCGTTCCGCAGCCAGGACTTAGAAGGGTTGGTAAAAGCACTGGAGGCCTGCCCACCGGAACAACGGGATCAGACGTGGGAATATCTTTCAGCCAAGCGGGATTTCTCTGTGCGCCCCTTGGCTGTCCCTGGACGGCCATACCCAGCCGTGCAGAGGGTTATTGCCTTGCCTGGCAAGTCAGGCCTCTTCGCGGTGGTGGGGACGCTGCCGGGGATCGATCTGGTCGAGGTGGCGGCTGACCGCATCACCCGGACGATTGAGACCGGGGTGAGCGGGTTTAAAGTGACGGCGATCTCCGGTGACGGGAGGGTCATGGTGGTGGCTTCCCGGACGGGTGATTCGGTGGTGGTCTTAAATCTGGCTACCGGCGAGAAAATCAAGACGATGCCGTTGCCGGCCAAGACTCCATTGTCGGCAAAAGCCAGAGTGCCTCAAGCGCAGCGGGCCAAGATGGAGGACAAAGGGATGAGAGATCTGTTCTTGAGCCCGGATGGTCGCCGGATGGTGGTGCAACGTGATTATGTTGATTCGTGGGTGGAATTGAGAATGATGGATCTGGAGACCGGGATTTCACTTTGGAGCCGGGAGGATCGTGCCGGAGGGGTCGCCTTCAGCCCGGATGGAACCTTGCTTTCACTGGTGAACTTGGGGGTGAGCCGATTCAGCCGGTTACTGAACGTAGCGGATGGGAAGGAGAAATCCAGTTTGGCTCTGAACGCCTCCAGTCACGCTTTCAGTCACAATGGCAAATGGCTGGCCGTGGGAGCAACGGATGGATCGGTCTATCTCATGGATGCCCAAACCGGCGTGGTGAGGCAACGGGGCAGATTATACAGTGGCGTGCTGGAACAAATGGCATGGACGGCGGACAACCGGTTGTTGACCATGGGAGATGACGGGAAATTCCAGTCTGGCAGTGGGATTTACCGCTGGCGGCTGGACCTATGGCGACCGGAGGATCTGCAACCTTTGGGAAGCTTTCATGGGCTACCGACCCGTGGGGGCCTGCAATGGAGTCTGGAACCCAAAAGCGGTTACCTGCTGACGGCCGAACGCCCGCCCAGGCTCTGGCGAATACCGGCGGGTCTGGAGGTGATGCGCAAGACCCACAACGCGGAGCAAGGCTGGAGTTGTGCATTCCTATCGGACAATCTGCTGTTGGGGCGGAGGGAATTCGCCATGGTGTGCTATGACTTGAGCAATCCTTCTGACATCAGGGAATTACCGTGGGCTTCAAATCCTGGTTATGCTTTTGGCGCCAGTCATCCGCCCAGCGGTATCTTTCTTATCGCGGAACGGACGCAAGCTCCACCCATCGAATGTAAACTCTATTCGAGCAGCGGCCAGGAGGCCGTGGAGCGCTGGAGAATCAAGCTCGGAGATCACCCGGCTCAAGTCGATTTCGACCCGGCGCGCGAGCGATTACTTGTGGCTTATGTCCGCTCTCCGGCGGTTGAGGTGTTGTCCACCAGAGCGGGGGAGTCCTTGCTGAAAATCCCTCACAAAATGCAGAATGGGGTGTTTGCGGGCAAGGATGGCAAGATCATCGGTTTGATCGCCGCGAAGCGTTCGGCGACCGGGGCGGCGGATGAATTGTGGCAACTGGACGGCCATACCGGAAAGCCTGTGCAGAGGAACACGTTTGATTTTCGCGGCAATTGCCTCATAGCGTCACCAGATCGCAGTCTGGTGGCCGTGGGCGGGGCAGATCAGATGGTGCACATTTTCGAGGCGGAGACGCTTAAAGAGAAGTTCTCCATCCGGGTGCATGATGACGAGGTCACGGCGGTGGCGTTTCATCCCAGCCGTCCGGTGATCGCGACTGCGTCCATGGATGGCTCTGTGAAACTGTGGGAATACACGACCAAGAAGATGGTGAATTACTTCATCGGATTGGAGGGGACGCCCGTGTGTCTGGCGTTCAGCCCCAATGGCAAGCTGTTAGCGGTGGATGGACAGGAACGCACTTCCAGAATGTTTGATGTGAGCCAGGATATGCCTACGAAGCAAACCAAGTGAGCTTGCATGGTCACTTCTTCTCGCCCACGCAGTAGAGATACTCCTGGCGGGGTTCGGTCTTAGTGGCGACGCGGAGGTAGAGGCGGCTGCCGCAGATGACGGGGGAGGCGTAGGCCTGGTCGCCGAGCTGATTTTGGGCGAGGAGCTTGAAGCTCCTAGGAGTGGCTTCATAGACGTAGGTTTTGCCCGCGACGTTGGAGGCGTAGATGCGGTTGCTGACCATCACGGGTGACGCGTAGAAGTCGCCGCCGAGCCGTTCTTTCCAGAGTTCTTCGCCGGTATCGGAATTCCAGCAAACGGCGATGCCGGCGTCCATGACGGCGTAGAGGTAGCCATCTTTGACGATCATGGAGGGGACATAGACGCGAGCGATGTTTTGCCAGGCGATCTTGCCGGAGCCGTCGGCCATGACGGCGACGACGTGGTTCTTGGGATAACCGCCGCTCGCGAAGATGCGTTCGCCATCGGTGACGATGGTGGTGACGCATTCCTCGGTGGAGCCTTCGATCTCCCAGAGTTTCTGGCCAGAAAGCGGATCGAAACTGGAGATCAAATTACCACCAGACAACAGCATCTGTGTGCGGCCACCCGCCTTCACGATGGAGGGCGTGGTGTAGTTGTGATGCTTGGGACGCGGTTGGCTCCAGACGACTTTGCCCGTCTTCCGATCCAGGCCGACCACGACACCGCCGCCTTTGTGATCAGCAGAGACGATGACGAGGGAGTCATGGACAACAGGCGACGCGGCGTAGCCTTGATGGATGACGTAGTCACAGATTTTTTGCTGCCAGAGCTTTTTGCCGCTGAGATCGAGAGCCGTGGTGTAGACGGCGCCGGAGTTGAGAAAATTGATAAAGAGTTGGTCGCCATCGTAAGTCACGGAAGGCGAAGCGGCAGAGGAATTGGCCTGCTTGCCGGGTTCGGCACCGGAGCTGTGAACAAGGCTTTCCCAAACCAGCTTGCCATCCTTGCGGTTGAGGCAAAGCACGGTCTGCGTACGTGCCACGGGATCGGCCGTGGGCAGGTAGATGTGTTCACCGACGACCGTGGGCGAGCCATGGCCGCGACCGGGGATGGGGACTTTCCAGAGGACATTCTCGGTCTCGCTCCAGGTGGTGGGCGGGGTTTGACCGCTGGCGGCTAGACCATCGCGCGTCGGACCACGCCAGGATGGCCAGTCGTTGGGGTTGGTAGCGGCTTGGGTGCCCGCGGCCAAAGCGAGAAGTGTGCAGGGCGATGAAAGTGGCACGGCGGTTCATAGGATTAAGGGGTGATTGTCGGCAAGGCGATGTGCTTGGGCAAGCTTGATGCGCAAGGGGTTGAAGCCAGCGGCAAAAAAGAGACAGACTCCATTGACCGGGAGCGAAATCGTTTCTAGGTTCAACGCCGTCACAAGAAGCGGGGATGTTGCAGCGCAAAGAGTGGCATAAAATCATGCAAGCGAATTCATCGTCACCGGCAGAGACTGGGCCAATCAAGATCAGGGACTCGGTGAGTGTGGATATGAAAACTCCACTGCCGGGAACGGGCTTGTCCGGCGATGCCGCCTCCCGGTTGAATCTGCTGTATGATTTGCCGTTGCAATTCGCGGCTGAACGGGACTTGCGTGCGCTCTACAACTTGATCCTCAGCCGGGTGGTGGATTTGATTCCGGGCGCGCTGCGGGGGGCTTTGCTTATCTTTGAACCGGCCACGGGCAAACTCGCCTTGAGGGCAAGCATTCCAGCGAATGATCCACCTATCAGCCGGACCTTGATCAAGCGGGCGATCAGCGAGGGGAACGGTTTTATCTGGAGCGCAGAGGAAGGGGAGGAAGATTTAAGCAAGAGTATCCAACGGATCAAGGTGCGCACGGGGATGTATGTGCCGCTCCTGTGGCAGGGCAGCCCGATGGGGGTCTTGTGCGTGGACAATCCCGAGCGGGCGGCCGTTTTCCGCAAGGATGATCTGCAATTCCTCGTGGCGGTGGCGCATTACGCGGCAGCGGCGGTGGCGAACCAGCATCTGCAGGCGGATCTGGCGCACAAGAACAAGACGATGGAGCATTTGCTGGCGAATTTCTCACCCAAACTGCGGATACGCTGTTACAGATGGCGCAGGAGGGGAAGTTGAAACCGGGCGGACAGAAATCGCAGGTGACCATTCTGCTCTCAGATTTGCGCGGGTTCACGCGGGTGAGCACAGGGTTGCCAGCGGAGGCGGTGGTGGAGATGTTGAATGATTATTTTTCTGCGTTGGTGGAGGTGATCTTTCAGCACGATGGGACCGTGGATAAATTCATGGGCGATGCCATTCTGGCTGTTTTTGGCAGTCCGGAAATTGATCCGGATCACGCGATGAAGGCGGTGAAAGCGGCGATCGGGATGCAGGAAGCGACCGCCACGGTGAATGCCCGGCGTAAAGCGGCTGGATTGCCGTATTGCGAATTGGGCATCGGTCTGCACACGGGTGAGGTGTTACATGGGTTTATCGGTGCCGAGGAACGGTTGGAGTATACGGTCATTGGCGATACCGTGAACCGGGCATCACGGTACTGTGATGGAGCCAAGGGCGGCGATGTGGTTTTCAGCCCGGAATTGTTCGATGCACTGGGCGGCAAGGTGCAAGCGACGCCTTCCATCATCCAGACGAAGCATGAGGGGGAACAGCGGGCGTGTGTGCTGCGGTGCAAGCAGAGTTGAAAAATGCTGGTTGGCGCGCGCGGTTGCTTTTAGGCATAATGCCGTCGTGCGTCATTTCATCCGATTCAGTTTACTTTTCTGGGCGGGGTTGCAGTGTGTCGTAGCCGCAGATTTTGACTGGCTGATACGTAATGGGCAGATCGCAGATGGGACGGGGAATCCGGTTTATCATGCGGATATCGGCATCAAGGCCGGGCGGATCGTAGCCATTGGCAAAGAGCTGAAAGGGGAGGCAAAGCGGGTTTTGGACGCCAAAGGGCTGGTCGTGGCGCCAGGGTTCATCGATGTGCACACGCATGCGGAGGGGATTGAGAAACAGCCGTTGGCAGAAAACTTCGTGCGGATGGGGGTGACCACACTCGTGCTAGGGAATTGCGGTTCCTCGCGTCTGGATATAGGGAAATACTTCAAGGAATTGGAGGATGTGCTGGTATCGCCGAATGTAGCGACATTGATCGGACATGGTACGGTGCGGGGGCAGGTGATGGGCGGTTCTTTGCGGCGACCACCAAATGCCACGGAGATGGCGAAGATGAAGGAGTTGGTGGCCAGAGGGATGGAGGATGGGGCAGTTGGGCTTTCCACAGGATTGATCTATTTGCCCGGAACTTTTGCCGAAACGGAAGAGTTGGTGGAGTTGACGAAAGTCATCGCACCGTTTGATGGGATTTATGCGAGCCACATGCGGAGTGAGAGCGGCGGGATTTACAAGGCATTGGATGAGCTTTTTCGCATCGCCCGGGAAGCGGGGGTGAGAGCCGAGGTGTCGCACATCAAGCTGGCGGGGAAATCGGCTTGGGGCCAGACGGACAAAGTGCTGGCGGCGATCGAGGCGGCGCGGGCAGAGGGATTGGACATCACCCAGGATCAATACATGTATCCGGCGTCCAGCACGGGGTTATCCAGTCGCGTGCCGGAATGGGCGCGGGAGGGGAATGACACGAAGTTTCGCGAACGGCTGGCCAAGCCGGAACTGAAGGCCAAGATGGTGGAGGAGATCAAAGATAGCGTAGCGAAGAGTGGAAACGCAGATCTGGCTTATGTATTCATCGCGGATTATCCGAAGAACAAAAAGTTGAACGGGCTAAACCTCGCCCAAGCGGCGGAGAAGATGCGGGGAAATACATCGTTAGATGCACAGGTTGATCTGTTGCTGGAAATCACGGCGAATGGCGGAGCTTCAGGGGTGTTCCATAGCATCAGCGAGGCTGATTTGCGCCAGTATTTGCAGCATCCGAACACCATGATCGCTTCCGACAGCGGGGTGCGTGTGTTCGGCGAGGGCGTGCCGCATCCGCGTGGTTACGGCAACTCAGCCCGCGCTTTATCCGAATATGTGCGGGAGCAGAAGCTCTTGCGGCTGGAGGATGCGGTGCGACGGATGACTTGCTTGCCGGCGACGACGTTCCAGCTAAAGGATCGCGGGCTCTTGCGAGAGGGCATGTGGGCGGATGTGACGGTGTTCGAACTGGCTAAAGTCAAAGACCACGCCACCTTCACCGAACCCCATCAGTACGCCACGGGCTTCAAGTTGGTACTGGTAAATGGCGAGGCGGTGGTGGAGAACGATCACCACACCCAATCGCGACCGGGCAAAATGCTACGGCATCAGGCGGAAAAACATTGAACAGACCGGGGTGAGCGAACAGTCAGAGAATAAGGGCAGCAGGAAATTGCCCTTGGTGGGTTGGTCCGGTTTACGCTACATTTTAACTTATGCGAGTTGTATCTAAGCAAATGGCAATTTGGCTGCTGGCCCTGACGTTGGGCTGGTCAATGAATGTTCACGCCGCGAAGCTTGAAAAGGGGTTTGTGAGTCTCTTTGACGGCAAGACCCTTAAAGGCTGGTCCGTGGTCGGCGGCAAGCCCGAGGACTATGGGGTGAAAGATGGCGTGCTTTATTGCGTCAAAGGTGTGCGTGGCAATCTGCTGACGGACAAGGAGTATGCTGACTTCGTCTTGCGATTTGAATACAAGCTGGAGGCGGGCGGGAATAACGGTATCGGCATCCGCACGCCTTATGCGGGCACTTTGCTGACCTACGACGGGATGGAGATCCAAATCCTCGATGACGCCGATCCAAAATACAAAGACCTGAAGCCATGGCAGTATCACGGTTCGGCGTATGGCTTGATTCCGGCCAAGCGCGTGGAGCAGCGTCCGCTGGGGCAATGGAACGAACAGGAGATCACCTGCATCGGGCGCAAGATCCAGGTGAAGGTGAACGGCAAAGTGATCTTGGATGGCGATCTGAACTCGGTCACCGATCCGGCGGTCATCGAGAAGCATCCGGGCATGTTCAGGGAGAAGGGGCGCATCGCATTACTGGGGCATGATGATCCGGTGGAGTTCCGCAATTTGCGGGTGAAGGAATTGCCGACGACCAAAGTCGTCAATCGTCCGCCGGATGGCTTCAAGCGCCTGTTCAGCGGTTTTGATCTGCATGGCTGGCAGGGTTTGGTGGAAGATCCGGTGAAGCGCAACGCGATGGCCTTGGATGTTTGGGCGCATAAGCAAGTGGCAGCCGACGTGTTGATGGAGAAGAATTGGAAGATCAAGAAAGGTGTCATCACCTATGTTGGGGATGGGTTTGATAATCTCTGCACGATCAAAGATTATGCGAATTTCGAGCTGGTGCTGGACTGGAAAGCTCCCGAGGGCAGTGATAGCGGGGTGTATCTGCGTGGCAGTCCGCAGGTGCAAATTTGGGATCGTCCGGAAGGTTCTGGCGGTTTGTTCAATAACAAGGTCAATCCCAGTGCGCCTTTGAAGCGGGCCGATTATTTCGTAGGCGAGTGGAATCGTATGCGCATCGTCATGCTGGGCTCGCGCGTCATGGTGTTTCTGAACGATGAGGCGGTGGTCTATGATCCGAAGAAGCGCCTGGGAGTGACGCTGGAGAATTACTGGGAGCGCGACAAGCCGATCTATCCTTGGGGGGCGATCGAATTGCAGGCGCACAAAACGCCGGTGTCATTTAAAAATATTTTCATTCGCGAGCTTCCTTGATTTGCTAGCGGCATCGCATGAAGAACTCGCTTAATCGTCGACGCTTTATCCAGCAGGCCGGATTGGCGGCCGGGGGAATCGCTTCCATGTTGGCCGCCGGGCAGGCTAATGCTTCGTTGTTCCGGCGCAAAGGCCAGCCGAAATCACCGAATGAAAAACTGAACATCGGGGTCATCGGAGTCACGGGTCGCGGCGGGGAAAATCTCAAAGGGGTGAGCAGCGAGAACATTGTGGCGGTCTGCGACGTGGACAGTGCCAATCTCGACAAGATCAAGCCGACATATCCGCAGGCCAGGCGTTACAGCGATTTCCGCAAGTTGATCGATGATGGTGAGGTGGAGGCGGTCGTGGTCAGCACGCCTGACCACACGCACGCCGTGGCCACGATGGCGGCGTTGGATGCGGGCTTGCCGGTGTATTGTGAGAAGCCATTGACGCACACGGTGTCCGAGGCGAGGGCGATCGGGAACAAGGCCCGCAGCCTGAACCTGGCCACGCAGATGGGGAACCAGATCCATGCGGGGAAGAATTACCGGCGCGTAGTGGAGTTGGTGCAATCGGGCGCGATCGGGGAGGTTCGTGAAGCCCATGTGTGGGTGGGAACTTCATGGGAGGCGATGCCACGGCCGATTGAAATCGTCCCGGTGCCAAGCACGCTGGATTATGATCTTTGGCTGGGACCGGCGGCGTATCGGCCATATCACCCGGAATATATCCCGTTCAAATGGCGCCGGTGGTGGGCGTTTGGCGGTGGAGCGATGTCGGACTTCGGCTGTCATTACATGGACCTGACGCATTGGGCGTTGAGTTTGCGGTATCCGATTGTAGTGCAATCGAGCGGGCCCATACCGCATAACGAATGCGCACCGAAATGGATGGTGACCAAGTATACCTATCCGGCGCGCGAGAATTTGGCGGGCGTCAAGTTGACGTGGTATCAGGGCGGGAAGTTACCACCGCAGGTTGAAGATGGAACAGTTCCCAAGTGGGGCAATGGCGTTTTGTTCGTGGGCGAGAAAGGCATGCTACTGGCCGATTACGGCCGTTATCTGCTGCTGCCGGAGAAGGATTTCGCCGCGTTCCAGGCACCGACGCCGTTTATCCCGGATTCAATCGGCCATCATGCCGAGTGGATTTTAGCGTGTAAGAATGGCGGGGGCACAGGCTCCAGTTTTGATTACGCAGCGGCGCTGACAGAATCGGTTTTGCTCGGAACGGTGTCGCACCGGATCGGGAACAAGCGGATGGAGTGGGACGCGGCACGGATGCTTTCGCCGAATTGCCCAGAAGCGGCGCAGTTTGTGCAGCACGAGTACCGGCGCGGCTGGAGTTTGTAGGAACTGCAGGACGGTTAAGCGGTTTGCGTTGCGAGCATCTCGGCGAGAACTTTCCGGTAAAGCTCCAACGCTTCATTGCCGAAACAGCAGAAGGTGACTTTCTCCACGTTCGGTTGCTGCTCCAGAAAAATGATGACCTCACGGATGGCGATGCGGGTCGCACGCTCCAGCGGAAAGCCATAGGCACCCGTGCTGATGGCGGGAAAGGCGATGGTCTTGAGATTGTGCTCGGCGGCACGGGCGAGGCTGTTGCGATAACAGCGAGCTAACTTGTCGTCTTCCTTGCGGTCGCCACCATTCCAGATCGGGCCGACAGTATGGATGACATGCTTGGCGGGCAGGCGATAGCCCTTGGTGATCTTCGCTTCGCCGGTCGGACAGCCTTTCAGACTTTTACATTCTTCGTAGAGCTCAGGACCAGCCCCACGATGGATGGCACCATCGACGCCGCCGCCGCCAAGCAGCGAGCTGTTGGCGGCGTTCACGATGGCATCGACAGCCAGCTTCGTGATATCCCCAGTAACTATTTCGATACGCGAACGCATCAGGGCGGAAGATAGACATGGAGAGTCCAAGGGGCTAGTGGAAATCGAAATTAACACCTGCTTAGTTTAAATTGCTCTAATTTGAGCGGTTTGAAGCAAGAAAGGTTTGGTTGGGGTGTTTTTCTTGATCTACGGACCTAATGGTATTGCAATTCGCCTACCTGCTTGCTCATTTATAGCCATCGCGCAGATGACACACACAGGGACTTTGAAAGTGTTGCAAGCAGGCAAGATATGTTCGCGTACTGCTGATGGGCAGATGTGCTGGAAACTAGCCGATTGCTTGGTAAAGTGTCGGCGTGCGACGGGTATGGTGTCGGTAGGGAATTGACGCTCTATGCTTAAGCGCTTGCCATTTCAGTGGAAAGTGATCGCAGTGAATATGCTGACCAGCATCATCACGTTGCTGATCGCGTGCAGTGCCATTGTTGGCTACGAGGAATACACCTTCCGGCAGGCAAAGATACAACAGGTCGGCTCGATCGCTGAATCCGCCAAGAACAGCGGCACGCTGATGCTGTTGCAAAAAGGGACGGAGATCAAAGAGCGCCACCCGTTGGATTACCTCAAGAACGAGCCGACGATCTTGGCCGCTTGCCTTTACGGCGATAACAACGAACTGCTGGCCAAGTATATCCGGCACCAAGGCAATGAATTTCTCCCCCGGGAGCCATCCCATGTCCGTTACCGTTTTGAAGGCAGTACGCTGGTGGTTTTCGAGCCATTGACGCATAACGGCAAACAATTGGGGACGGTTTATCTCAAGGCCGATCTGAGCGAGAAGTTCATGGATCGGCTGGCGCAGTATGCCAAGATCGTGGCGTTCGCTTCATTGATAGCCTGTTTGCTGGCGTTGTTCTTTTCCTTGCGGTTGCAGCGGATCATCACGGCACCGATCTTGGAGTTGTCCAGCACGGCCAAATCGGTGGCGCAAAACCATGATTACACGGTGCGAGTGCAGAAAAATAGCGATGATGAAGTGGGGCAGATGATCGATGCGTTCAACGTGATGCTGGCGGATATCCAGCACCGGGACAGCGCGTTGAAAGAGGCGAATAAAAAGACGGAAGAGGCCAACACCATGCTGGAGCAGCGGGTCGATGCGCGCACGGCGGAGTTGCTCAAGGCGACCAAAGAGGCCCAGGAAGCACGTGAGGCGGCAGAAGTGGCCAATCAGACCAAGAGCGCTTTTCTCGCGAATATGAGTCATGAGCTGCGGACGCCGCTCAATGCCATCATCGGTTACAGCGAGATGCTGCGGGAAGAAGCCGAGGATCTGGGTGAGGAAGCGTTTGTGGCGGACTTGAACAAGGTGCATTCCGCCGGCAAACACCTGTTGGGGTTGATCAATGATGTGCTGGATATCTCCAAGATCGAATCGGGCAAGATGGATCTGTATCTGGAAACGTTTGATATCACGCAACTGGTGAAAGAGGTGGCGAACACCATCACGCCATTAGTCCAGAAGAACAACAATGTCCTGGAGATCGCCTGTCCGCCGGACATCGGGAATATTCATGCGGACATGACCAAGGTGCGGCAGGGGTTGTTCAACCTCCTGAGCAATGCCAGCAAGTTCACCACCAAGGGCAAGATCACTTTGGAGGTCGTGAAAGAAAAGACCACCGGGGCGGAATGGGTCTATTTCAATATCATCGATACGGGTATCGGGATGACGGATGAGCAGATGGAACGGCTCTTCCAGGCTTTCGTGCAGGCGGATGCGGGGACGACGAAGAAGTTCGGGGGCACGGGCTTGGGGCTGGCCATCACCCGGCATTTTTCCCGGATGATGGGAGGCGATACAACGGTGCGCAGCGTCTTTGGCCGAGGATCCACTTTTACCATCCGTTTGCCGGCGAAGGTGCTGGGAGATGCGCAAATGCCGACACCCAAGACCACTGCTGGTGGCAAGGAGTTGCCGCCGCAAACGGCGGGCCGCGTGCTGGTGATCGATGACGATCCGACGGTCCATGATCTGTTGAAACGTTTGTTGCAGCGCCAAGGTTTCCAAGTGGATGGCGTGCAACGGGGACGTGAGGGCTTGAAAAAGGCGCGCGAGATCAAGCCGGATGTCATCATTCTGGATGTGATGATGCCGGAGATGGACGGATGGAACGTGCTTTCCAATCTCAAGGCGGACCCGGAGCTTTCCACGATTCCGGTGGTTATGCTTTCCATGATCGAGGACAAGCACATGGGCTTTGCCTTGGGGGCAGCCGATTATCTGACGAAGCCGCTGGACCGCGACAAGCTTTCCACGATGTTGCGCAAGTATCGCCGGGTCAGCGCGGATTCGGTGGTTTTGCTGGTGGAGGACGAGGAGGGTGTGCGGCAATTCATGCGCGTCTTGCTGGAGCGGGAAGGCTGGACGGTGATGGAAGCGGGCAACGGGCAGGAAGCATTGGTAAAGGTGGCGGAAAAGAAGCCGGCGCTCATCCTGCTGGATCTGATGATGCCGCTCATGGATGGCTTCCAGTTTGTGAGTGAATTGCGGGCGGTGGCGGATTGGAAACACATTCCCGTGGTGGTCATCACGGCGATGGAGTTGAACGCCTATGATTACCAGCGTTTGAGCGGTAACGTGGAAAAGATTGTCCGTAAAGGCAGCTTTCAACAGGATCAGTTGCTGGCGGATGTGCGCCAGTTGGTGACCAATTTTGTGTCGACGAACAATAGTGCCGCGGCGGAAGCCAAGTCAGCGGACGAGAAAACTTAAGCACGCAGGATATGCCGAAAATATTGCTGGTAGAAGATAATGAGATGAACCGGGATATGTTATCCCGGCGTCTGGAACGTCGTGGCTATCAAGTGATAATCGCGGTGGATGGCAATGAAGGCGTGGCCAAGGCGCAGACGGAGAATCCGGACTTGATCCTGATGGACATGAGCCTACCAGTGCTGGATGGCTGGGAGGCGACGAAGCTAATCAAGTCTTTCCCGGTGACGATGACGATCCCGGTGATCGCGCTGACAGCTCATGCCATGGCGGGCGATCGCGACAAGGCGTTGCAGGCCGGTTGTGATGATTACGACACGAAGCCAATCGAGTTTCCCCGGTTGTTGGAAAAGATGGAAGCGCTCTTGAAAAAAGGGACGGCCAGTTAGTCTGGCACCAAGACGGATTGCTGCGATATGTCTGAAACTGCCAACAATAGCAATGCTGGAAGGTCCCGGCCGGAGGTGGATCATCAGTTGGGCGAGACAGACATTCTTTCCGGTGTGCGGCACAGCTTGCGCACGCCGTTGAACCAGATCATCGGCTACTGCGAGATGTTGCAGGAGGACTTGGCGGATCTGCGGCAGGAGAATCTGCTGCCCGATCTGCAGAAGATCCGGACGGCTGGCGGGCAGTTGCTGGCGCTGATCAATGAAGGACTGGCCGCCTGGAAGGTGGAAGCAGGCCGGGTTGATCTGGATACGATGCGGCTGGAGATGCGGATGCCGCTGAACCTCATCATCGGCTATGCTGAGCTGAGCAAGGAGATGGTGGAGGAGAGCACCAACCAGCGGATCAGTTCGGATCTGCAGAAGATTATCGGTGCCGCGCACAACTTGCTGGCGCTTTTCAACAGCCAGAGTTTTCCAGCCAGATCGAGATCAATGCCAAGAAGGCAAGCGGTGAGGCGCCGATCACGCTGGAAGCGGATGTGCCGGAGTTCAACCGGCCGGCTGCTTTAGTGCCGGCCAAGTCTTTTCATGGCAATATCCTGGTCATCGATGACAATGAGATGAACCGGAACATGCTGGGCCGCCGGTTGGAGCGCAGCGGGCACCGGGTTTCGGAAGCGGAGAACGGGCTTGAGGGGTTGAGCATGTTGAAGAACGGCAAGTTCGATCTCGTGCTGCTGGATGTGTTGATGCCGGTGATGAACGGGTTCGAGACGTTGCAGCAGATCAAGGATGACCCTAAGTTGAAGCATTTGCCGATCATCATGATCTCGGCGATGGATGAGGTGGATTCGGCGGTCAGTTGCATCGAGGCGGGAGCGGAGGATTACCTGCCCAAGCCGTTCAATCCGATCTTGCTGAAGGCGCGGATCTCCGCCTGTCTGGAGAAAAAGTATCTCCGGGATAGCGAGATGGAGCACATGGCGCAGTTGCGGGTGGAACGGGAGAAATCGGACCGGCTCCTGCACTGCATCCTGCCGAAAGCGATCGCGGAACGGTTGAAGAATGGGGAGACGACGATCGCGGATACGTTTGATGAGGCGACGGTGTTGTTCGCAGATATCGTCGATTTCCAGGCGCTCTCCAAACAATATCAGCCGGAGCGGATGGTGCAGTTGCTGAACGATTTGTTTTCCGGTTTTGACTGGCTGGTGGATATGCATGGGATGGAGCGCATCCGCACGCTGGGGGATGCGTATATGGCGGTTTCCGGCATTCCGGCACCCAACGCGGAACACGCGCGGGCGGCACTGGATGTGGGGTTGGAGATGTTGCGGATCGCCAAACGGTTCAACGCCCGAAACGGGGTGGATTTCAAGGTGCGCATCGGGATTGCTACCGGGCCGGTGATGGCGGGCATCGTGGGGCGCAAGAAGTTCCTGTATTACGTGTGGGGGCCGACGGTGAATATCGCGCGTGATCTGGAGGGTTCCTGCCCGCCGGATGCGGTGCATGTGGATAGCGGCATCCGGGCGGCTTACCGGGACAGGTATATCTTTCAAGATAGCCCACATGTGTCGGTGGTGGGCAAGGACCGGGTGTCAGCGAGCTTTTTGACGGGCAGGATAGCGGGGAAGTGAAGTGTGTCGGCGGCGGATTTAGAGCGGAGTAAGGGAGCAACAGGGACAGACTGGCAGACTTTGCTTACGGATAATGCGTTCCCTCTCATCCCGACCTTCTCCCTGGGGGGAGATGACTGGCCGAGCTGGAGCTCGGCGCTCCGGGAAAAGCGAGGACGAAGGACGACGACGAGCACGAGGACGATGGCTGGAGTGAACTTCGCGCTTGTTCCAGCCCGCAGGTTTGCTAGCGTGCGCCCCCTTGTGGACTTGTTGAATGAAATATCCAAGCGCCGGACGTTCGCGATCATCTCGCATCCGGATGCAGGTAAGACGACGCTGACGGAAAAGCTGCTGCTTTACGGCGGGGCCGTGCAGTTGGCGGGCTCCGTGACGGCGCGCAAGAATCAGCGGTCCACGACGTCTGACTGGATGGAGCTGGAGCGGAAGCGTGGTATTTCCGTGAGTTCGACGGTTTTGCAATTCGATTACAACGACTTCCGTATCAATCTGCTGGATACGCCGGGTCACAAGGATTTCTCCGAGGATACGTATCGCGTGCTGACGGCTGTCGATGCGGTGATCATGGTGATCGATGCGGCGAAGGGTATCGAGAGCCAGACGCGCAAGTTGTTCGAGGTGTGCGCGCAGCGTGGGGTGCCGATCTTCACGTTCATGAACAAGTGCGATCGCCCGATGATCCCGCCATTGAAGTTGCTGGATGAGCTGGAGAAGGTGCTCGGTCTAGGAGCGTTTCCGGTGAACTGGCCGGTGGGGACGCTGGGTGATTTCAAGGGGGTTTATGATCGCCACTCGAAGCAGATGCATTTATTCGAGCGCACGGTGGGTGGTGCGTTCCGCGCGCCGGTGGAGGTGAGTGATATCAACGATCCAGAGATCAAGAATCGGCTGGATGAAGGCACGTACGCGCAGGTGAGCGAGGAGTTGGAGATGCTGGACATCGCGGGCGAGGAGTTCGATGTGCAATCGGTGCTGGATGGCAAGACGACGCCGGTGTTCTTCGGCAGTGCAGCGAATAATTTCGGGGTGCAGTTGATGCTGGATGGTTTCCTCAAGTATGCGCCAGCGCCGAAGCCGCGGGTGATGGCGGGGGTGCATATCTCGCCGGAGAGTCCGACGTTCTCGGGATTCATTTTCAAGATCCAAGCGAACATGGACCCGAAGCATCGGGATCGCATCGCGTTCATCCGAATCTGCTCAGGCAAGTTTGAGCGGGATATGACGGTGAATCATCCGCGCACGGGGAAGAAGGTGCGGCTCTCGAGTTCGCACAAGCTGTTCGGGCAGGATCGCGAGACGGTGGATGAGGCGTATCCGGGCGATGTGATCGGGTTGGTGGGGTTATCGGATTTCGGAATCGGCGATACGCTGACAACGGATCCGAGCATCAACTATAAAGAAATTCCGCGGTTCACGCCGGAGAGTTTTGCGTATCTGCATAATCCGACGCCGGCGAAGTACAAGCAGTTTCGGCAAGGGTTGGATCAGTTGCTGCAAGAGGGTGTGATCCAAGTGCTGCAGTTGAAGGATTCCATTGTGAAGGTGCCGCTGCTGGGGGCGGTCGGTCCGCTGCAGTTCGAGGTGGTGCAGTATCGCCTAGAGAGTGAGTACGGGGCTGAATCGCGGTTGGAGCAGGCACCGTGGAGCGTGATCCGGTGGTTGCCGCAGGGTTTCTCCGCGGAGGAGAGCGAAAAGTTGAGCCTGCCGTCCGGGGCCAAGCTGGTCTATGACAGCGATGAGAATCTGGCCGTGATGTTTTCCAACGACTGGTCGGCCGGTTATTTCTCGGAGACGAACAAGGGCGTGGAGTTGGCGGACAAGGCTCCCAAGAAGTAGGACTGCCTGGAGGAGATGACTTGGCAATGGCTGCTTGTCCCAACGAGCTGCGGCGTTGTTGTGACTCGGTCACAGATTTCGTTTCCAATATGCTCCCTCGTCACGCCTAGCCGCAACTCGTTCGCCCGGCGCAGCCATCGCTAATTCATTTCCTCCAAGCAGTCGCAAAAAAATCGGTGGCAAGGCCGCCGGGTTTGTCTTGCGCACACTTTTGACAATTCTCCCGGAGGACACCGGACCGGTTAAGGTCACCTTGCCACCGCAATGATCGGCACAAACGATGTACCAATAATTGGATTATTAGCAAACCTTGGGCCAATCTCAGAGTTGGGATTATGGGTCAGATGTCTGCGAAGGATATCATGGCCTTCTTCGTATCGACGCTGAACTTCTTGCCTTCTGGTGGCGGGGGAATCCTGGGGATAATCTTTGCTTGGACCATTTCTTCCACGGTAGCCGGAATTTGCCCGCCGTTCGCCTGATACTCAATCAGGTAGATGTTGATGGTGTGCAAGGTTTTCTCCGTGGCGAAATCACCCGGCAGAGCATTGTTTTGAGGCGCACTGGGTGTGGGGGTCAGTTGTCCGGATGGATTCAAAGCAGGTGTTGCGGCCGGCTCCAAGCTGAGCGAGACGCTTTCAGGCGGTTTGACTGGCGCGGCAGCCGGGGGGCTTTCCACAGTGGGATCCGAGCAGGCGGTCAGCAGTGCCGCCAAGGAAAGCGCTGGAAGGTGGTAAAAAGAAATCAGTTTCATACGGCAAACTGGGTTGAGCTGAATATCAGTCGTTGGCTTGGATGGTCCACATGCCGGTTTGTTTGGTCAGGTTTGCATTGGTCATGCCCAGTGTGCCTTCCAACGCCAGATTTTCCACATGACCATCGGCCATGAGGTAGTTGAGCATCTTGTTGTGATAGGAGTCCGTGGTGATTCCGCTGGCGTTGTTGGTTCCGCCGATCTGATAAGAGGCGGAGAACAGCACAGCCCCGAGCTGGTAGCCTTGGTAGCTCGTGGAGGAAACATACTCGCTCAACTGAATGGTTTCTGTGGGTGCGCGCAGCATGCCGCTGTAAATCGCCCGTTGATTACGTGGGTAAGGCTTGGTGGCGTCATCGGTGATGTCCAGCGTGTTCCAGTTGCGGCCTGGTCCGCTACCGGAGGAGACCCAGAAAAGGCCTACGCCGCAGCGATTAGCCGGGTTGGGCGGCCAAGTGTTGGCGGCGGTGTCGAAGGTGTTCGTGTCCGCCAAGCCCTGCTGGTGACGAGGCATGGCGTAAGTGCGTTTCGCGCCATAAGTCCAGTTGTTCTCCACGCGATCAGAAGGGCAGATCACTAGCTGCATGGAATTGGTGGCTTTGTAAATTGGAGAAGCGGCGAGTTCGTCCCAGCTCATACTGCCGCCCATGTAGCCGTGCAAGAGGTCATCCCAAGACCAATCGCGAGTGGTGCCGCTGGCGAAGACACTGCGGATGGCCGCGTAGGGCAGTTTGTCCTTGTTGTCGCCAGTATACATCGCATTGGCAGTGCCGATCTGTTTGAGATTGCTCAGGCACTTGGTGGCTTGGGCTTTGAGCTTGGCCTTGGAAAGAGCGGGCAGAAGCATGCCCGCAAGAATCGCAATGATCGCGATGACGACGAGCAGTTCGATGAGCGTGAAGGCTCGTCGCTGGGCAGTGTGAAGAAGTGCTTGAGGGGAGGGTTTCATGGTGGGTATTACAATTACAACAAGGTTACTACTTGGGCAAAAAAGGTGCCCGAAACCTTAGCACTCGCCATACCAACCGATGGAATTCATTGAAAACAGCCTATTTTGCTACTTCATGCGTAGAGAAATGATCCGGGACTGCGTAGGAATCACCAAGTAAGAACAAAAGCAGACACTGTGGGATGACTTGCTTTTTCGGAGAAACCTACTGCGACGAAATGAGTTTCAGGCTTATTCAAGCAGAGTGATGAAAAAGTGAACGGAATCTTTCTGCTGGCTTTTCCCCTTCAACGGCGGAAATTTCAAGGATGCATCAATTCATCAAATCCATTTTGCTCGCCACAGTGTTGAGTGCGATCTCACTGCAAAGCTGGGCGCAGGGATACCGGTTGGAAAAAGATGTGGATTATTTGGGGGCAGGGCGCAAAGAGAAGGCAGACCTTTATCACCCGGCAGAATTGCCGAGTGGAAAGCGAGTGCCTGCAGTTCTGATCGTGCATGGAGGCGGCTGGTCAGGTGGGGATAAATTTGCGACACGCGAACAGAACATCGGCACGAACCTTGCGTTGAAAGGTTATGTGGCGATGAGCATCAACTATGTTTTGGCCGAGTCCAAGGGCACGAACGTGGTCTGGCCGCAGAATCTGTATGATTGCAAAACGGCTGTGCGCTGGTTGCGCAAAAATGCGGATCGGTTGCAGATTGATCCGGATAAGATTGGCGCCATCGGCGGTTCGGCGGGTGGGCATCTGGTATCCATGCTGGCGCTCACGGATGCCAAGGACGGTTTGGAGCCCAAGGGGCCTTACGCTGAATTCTCCAGCCGGATTCAATGCGTGGTGGATCTCTACGGGCCGGCTGAGCTGATGGAATACAAAGATATCGCCGCGTTCCGAAAATCACGCAAAGACGCGCCTGAGCTTTATAAACAAGCGACACCGAGCACGTATGCCGACAAGAATGATCCGCCGGTGCTCATCTTGCACGGCACTGGAGACAAGACAGTGGATTATCACCAATCAGAACTGTTTGCGGCTGCTTTGCAGAAAGCAGGGACGAAGCATGAGCTGATTTTGGTGCCGGAAGCACCTCATACTTTTCACCTGCAACCGAAGCAGCGGGATTTGCGACCGGTAGTGTTAGGCTTCTTTGATGAACACCTTAAAGCTGGGAATAAACCGTAACAGGACATCAACGGGTTAATTCTTCCCAGCGATTGATGCCGATGAGGGGGAGGGCGAATTCAAAGACTTGCGCCCAATCGCGAGTGTCTGCCGCCTGAAATGCGCGGTAGATGGGCTTCTGACTGTGAGGCGTGCCGTTACTGTTGGGCTGGCGACGCCAGAGGCCAAAGTGAGCGTTGCCTTCACCTATGTTGTCGACGTGCCGGTGGTAGATGAACGAGTCGATACCATCAAGGTTCTCCACTTTCTTGTAGGCGTAGCAGTAGGCGGCGGCCTGGAACAATTCCATCTCAACATCATCGCCGGAATTGAAACCTTGCTCTGACAGGATGGCGCGGCGGGGCTTGTCTTCAAAGCGCAGTACGGGCTGGCCAAGATAACGAGGCAATAGCTCGATGTTCTTGAACGTGATGCGCGGGGTGTTTTCATCCAGCGTGGCCGTCTTATCCAGCCAGGTGCGCGGATCCATCAAGTTCTCGGGATAAGGATGGAAGGCGAGTTGCCAGTCGTAGTTGCCGCCCATTTGGGCGAGGCGATTGAATTCATCCAGCAAAGTACGCCCCGCACAGGTATGAAACTGGTTGCGCTCATAGGAGATGTTCCAATGATGTTCGAGCGAGAGATAAACCCGGGCGGAGGCGGATGACTTCCGCACGGCGATATGGGCGAGGCGAATGGCTTTCTCGTATTCTTGCGCCACCAGGTTCACCGGGGCATTTCCCAGGTTGTACCAGTGCCAGTGAGAGTTGACCTCGTTGCCGATGATGTAACCCCAGACGCGGCCGTTGGTGAAATTGGTGCCGGAAAAACGGTCGGCAAGGAATTCCATGGCCGCCTTGAACCACTTGACCCCGGCTGCTGTGCGAACATTGAAGGCGCCCAAGTGATTGGGGGCAGAGGCATCAAACCACGGATGCAGCAGCACGTCGCGGGTCTGGTCGCGGGTCTGATAAGCGAGGATGATCAAGGAGACATTAACGCCAGCATCGCTGAGCTGCTTGATGCGCAAGCTGTCGAGGTAATTGCGATTGAAGAAATAGGTTTCGCCATCCATCCGCCAGGAATAGTTATTCGGCTGGCGGCTGGGATCAATCAGAGCGGTCAGATTGAGGTTGAGGGCGGCGTGCTTGATGCCGAGTGACAGGGCGTCATCGGCCATCTGCACTTGCAAGCCTTTCTTGCTCGTGGCGGTGGGATATGCGGTTTTGTCTTTTGAGACGTTGATCAGTTTGGTCGGGTAGCGGATAGGGCCAACGGTTTCGCGTTGGCCTGCTGCGTTGGTGCGGATGGTCACGAAGCCAGAGTAAAGGCGGTCACGGTCTCCATCGAAACGGGGAATCGGAAAAGCGCGGGAAACTGGATACGCCTGCAAGACGGGGGAATAGCCGACGGTGCCAAACCCGGTGTTCATGGGGACTTCGATCAGATAGAGTGGTTCGTTGCCTGCCACGGAGATGTTCAGTTCTTTGCCGTTAGGTAAGATTTCTGTTACCCCGAAACCATCCAAAGCTTCGATACGGATATAATTGATAGTGCAGCGACCGGAGCCGCCGGGGGGATCCAGCCGTAAGCGTGTGTTTTTGCCCAAGGGCGGCAGGGGCAGACGTATCTCAGTCCAGGTGTTGGCGTCGGCGGTAAAGGACAAAGAGTTCTCTTCTCGTGAACCGCTGCCGTTCTCCATGTAAAAGATTTGTCCGCGCCCGCCGGTTTCCGAATGCAGGCGGAGGTGGATGCATAAAGCTTCCTTGGAAGTGTAATCGCCAGCCGGGCCAAGCAGATAGGGATCGTTACCAGCGATGGTAAAGACGAGGCCATCCGCGGTGAAGCCGGGTTTGATGATGTGGTTGGCCGCTTGCCAGCCAAGGCCCTGGCGCTTGGCTTGAAACTCAAAGGAGGGCGGGACGGCAAAGCTGGGGCAGACCGACAGCCAGAGAGCCAGCGCGGACAACAACAAACGCAGGTTAAGGATGCGAGACTTCACGATAGGGACAACTTCGCCAACGAATGGCGATTTGGCAAGGCTGCCAAATGCTGCGATTTTCAATGGCAGGGATTGACGAAACGGGCTGGTTGGACTTTCTGTGG
Organism: Limisphaerales bacterium; assembly: GCA_965283725.1. Lineage (GTDB taxonomy): Bacteria > Verrucomicrobiota > Verrucomicrobiia > Limisphaerales > JAEYXS01 > JAEYXS01. The sequence continues at coordinate 110,000 of CBDIPT010000011.1, read as the reverse complement.
ACAGGATTAGGAAGCAAGACATGGATCCATTGACGCATATTGTTTTAGGCGCGAGTTGCGGTTACGCGGCGTTGCATCGCCAGTTGGGGCGCACGGCGGCGGCAGTCGCCGGCTTGGCGGGGGCTGCGCCGGATATCGACACCTTCATCAAGAGTGCGGCGGATCCGTTGCTGGCGGTGGAGTATCACCGGCATTTCACGCATGCGTTGCCGTTTGCGCCGCTGGGGGCACTCATTGTGGCGGCGGTGTGGTTCGTGCGGCCGAAATGGCGCCGCCAATGGAAGTTGCTATGGCTGGGGGCGTTCATCGGGTATGTGAGCCACTGCTTGCTGGATTCGGCGACGAGTTATGGGACGGTTTTGCTTTGGCCGTTTTCAAAAGCGCGGTTTGGGTGGGATTGGATCTCCATCATCGATCTGCTGTTCACGGTGCCAATGCTGGTGCTGCTCATTATTGGATTGGTGAAGCAGCGGGCTTTGTTCATTCAGAGCGGATTGGTCTGGGGAGCAGCGTATATGCTACTGGGGATTGTGCAGCATGAAAGGGCGTTGAACGCGCAAAGCCAGTTGGCCCATGCGCGGGGACATTCAATCGAACGCCGGGAGATCATGCCGACGATGGCGAACAATGTGGTGTGGCGTTCGCTCTATCTGGCGGATGGACAGCTTTATAGTGACCGGGTTCGCGTGGGATTCTTTTCCGGCGTCACTGTCTTGGAGGGGATGCGATTGCCCGTAGTGGCAGCGAAGGATTTGACTGCGGAGGAGCAGACCCGGGATAAGGGAACGCACTCGTTTGAACGGTTCAACTGGTTCTCAGATGGCTGGGTGGCGAGGTCGCCAGCGGATGGGCAGGTGCTGGCGGATATGCGGTATTCGCTCTCGATCAAGGCGTTTGATCCGATCTGGGGCATCAGGTTCACGGCGGTGGGCGAGGCGGTGCCGGTGGAGTGGGTGAACCGGTCACGAGAGCGGAAAATCGAGGGGAAGGAGTTTTGGGCGGAGATTGTTGGACGGGCGGAGGGGTATCGGGCACTTTCAGAGATAGGTAAATAAGAGGCTGAGGATCGCGTCGCGTCAGGAAACTTTTGGCGCGCTCACTCCTCACCCCGGCCCTCTCCTCATTGAGAGGAGAGGGAGAACATTTGGCTGTCTTTTCGTAAAATCGAATAGTTGCCGGCAGATGGTCAATCCTAGTTTGTTAGAATATGAAGGTCGCGGTTTTTGATACCCATCGTTATGACCGGGAGGCTTTGGAACAGGCCAATGGAGCTTTCCATTTCACGTTCTCATTCTTCGATGTGCGGTTGAAGCCGGAGACGGTGGCTCTGGCGCAAGGGCATGACGTGGTATGCGCGTTTGTGAATGATCAATTGACGCGACCGGTGCTGGAAGCCTTGAAGCATTACGGAGTGAGGTTGATCGCTTTGCGGTGTGCGGGGTTCAATAATGTGGATCTGAAGGCGGCGAAGGAGCTGGGATTGCCCGTAGTGCGGGTGCCGGAGTATTCGCCTTACGCGGTGGCGGAGCATGCGGTGGCGTTACTGCTGACGCTGAACCGGAAGATTCACAAGGCGCATAATCGGGTGCGGGAGGGAAATTTCTCATTGGACGGTTTGGTGGGGTTTGATTTGAAGGGGAAAACGGTGGGTATCGTGGGGACGGGCAAGATTGGGAAGGTGTTCGCGCACATCATGAAGGGGTTTGGGTGCCGGTTGCTGGCGTTTGATGTGCGGCAGGATGAGGCGTTGGTGGCGGAGACGGATGTGGAGTATGTGGCGATGGAGCGGGTTTTCGCAGAATCCGATGTCATTTCACTTCACGTGCCCTTGATGCCGCAGACGTATCATCTGGTGAATGAGGCGGCGCTGGCGCTGATGAAGCCGGGGGTGGTGTTGATCAATACGAGTCGCGGTGCGCTGGTGGATGCGGCGGCGTTGATCAAGGCTTTGAAGCAGGGGCGGATCGGAGCGGCGGGATTGGATGTGTATGAGGAAGAGGCAGGGGTGTTCTTTCAGGATTTGTCCGGACACGTTTTGCAGGATGATGTGCTGGCGCGGTTGCTGACGTTTCCGAATGTGATCATCACGTCGCACCAGGCGTTTCTGACGAAGGAGGCACTGGGGAATATCGCAGAGACGACGTTGGGGAATGTTAAGGGGTTTGCGGAGGGGAAGCTGAATAATGAAGTGAAATGATGGGAAAAGAGTAAAAGACAAAGTAGCAGGAAGGTTAGCATACGCCGTAATCTGACTATGGCTGATCACCTTGGCGATGTGCTCTAACCTCGTGCAGACAAAAGCAAACAGCCACATTGAATGAAACCTTGAGCGACATCATTGCGCCGATTCGCTCCGTCACTCGAGTTGACCGGGTGTATTGCGTCTGGACGTTCAAGAAACAGGCATTAAAGTGCTGCAGTTCCACCATGAAACCCAAGAAATCCTTAATCGTTGCGGTCGTCTCAATCGCGGTGATAGCGCTCGGCCTGCTTGCCCGGAACAATTTTCTCAACGCCCAAGAAGCGGCAAAGAGGAATGGTTGCATAGCAAACCTTCATCAGATCGAGGGGTTGAAGGCGTTCTGGAAAGACGAAATGAAAAAGTCCCCTGCCGACGTTCCGACGGAAAATGAGCTCATGGATTTATTGAAGAATAAAGTGATGCTAACTGAATGGTATAAGTGTCCGCTAGGCGGCAGTTATACCATTGGCCGACTCGATCAAAGGAGCGCCTGCTCAATCCCTGGTCACACGTTGTGAGATGGTTTGAAGCTCGTTATTCCGCGCAGACGTGGGACTCTTACCATGGAGAGATCGGGACGTCGCTGCGCGAGCTGAGTTTTTGGTGGGCGTTAATCCGTGCTCAAATTGTGTGCACGACCGGGGCGGTGAAGCCGCATGCGGGTTGGATAGCCCCTGTGCTCTTGTGCTGGGTGAAAAGCTGCGGCAAACCGCAGCATTCCATTGGCGCTCGGAGATCGGATCAGGCTCGCCTCCTTACTTCATCGCCTGCATTGAGCTAAGGAAACTTTATTACCTTCGGCTGCTACGAAAGGGTTGCATCTCAGTCTTGCATCTGGGGCGGTTGGGCGTTTCAATCCCCGGCTTAATTGCAAACACGGGTTAAGTAGCATCATGGCACCGAAAAAGAACGCTGAAGAAGGACAACCGGAATTGCCCATCGAAGGACAAGTCCCGGTGGCGCCCAAGGCTCCCGCCAATGGCGAGGCGCATGTGGAGGCCGAACAGGTCGAAGTGGTGGCGCATAAGCCGTTTGTGCCGTCGAACATCGAGCTGGCGCTGCACAAGCGGGTGGATCGTGGGTTTCTCGATTACGCTTCTTACGTGATCCGGGATCGCGCGATTCCGAATCTGGCGGATGGGTTGAAGCCGGTGCAGCGGCGCATTCTCTGGGCCTTGCACGAGAAGGATGACGGCAAGTTCATCAAGGTGGCGAATGTCAGCGGTCATGCGATGCAGTATCATCCGCATGGTAACGTCTCGATCGATGACGCGTTGGTGGTGCTGACGAACAAGCGTTACTTAATCGAAGGGCAGGGGAACTACGGCAACATCTACACGGGTGATGGTGCGGCGGCTTCGCGGTATATTGAGTGCCGGTTGACGGAGCTGGCACGGAATGAGGTGTTCAATGATGAGCTGACGGAGTTCGTGCCGAGTTACGATGGTCGTAACAAGGAGCCGGTCACGTTGCCGTGCCGATTGCCGTTGCTCTTGATGCTGGGCACGGAAGGTATCGCGGTCGGTCTGTCCTCGCGCATTTTGCCTCATAACTTCATCGAGTTGTTGAAGGCGCAGATCTGCATCCTGAAGGGTGAGCCGTTCAAGTGTCTGCCTGATTTTCAGACGGGCGGCTTGATGGATGCGCGCGAGTATCAGGATGGCAAGGGCAGCATCAAGGTGCGCGCGAAGATCAAGGAGAAGGATGAGTCCACGGTGGTGATCAAGGAGATCGCGCCGACCACGACGACGGAGTCGCTGATGGCGTCCATCGAGGATGCGGTGAAGAAGGGCAAGCTGAAGGTGAAGAACGTGCACGACTTCACTTCGGAAGATGTGGAGATCGAGATCAAGGCGATCCCGGGTGTGAGCGCGGAGAAACTGATCGATGCGTTGTATGCCTTCACGGATTGCGAAGTGTCCATCACGAGCCGAATCATTGTCATCCGGGATAATCGTCCGGTGGAGATGACGGTGACGGAAGTGCTGAAGGAAAACACGCGGCAGCTCGTGGAACTCTACAAGCGCGAGCTGGAGCTGAAGGAGCGTCAGTTGCAGGATGATCTGCATTTCCGCACGCTCGAACGCATCTTCATCGAGGAGCGAATCTACAAAAAGATCGAGCAGTGCAAATCGAACGAAGCGGTGTTCACGGCGGTTTACGAAGGGTTCAAGCCGTTCGCCAAGGAACTGGTGCGGGAGTTGCGCGACGAGGATATCGACCGCCTGCTGCAAGTGCGCATCCGTCGCATCTCGCTGTTCGACATCAACAAGCACCGCGAGGAGATCGAGAAGGTCAAAGCGGAATTGAAGGAGATCCAGAAGAATCTCAAGAACCTGACGAAGTATGTCATCGGACGTATCGAAGGGCTCATCGAGAAGTATGGACCGATCTATCCGCGCCTGACGAAGTCCAGCCGCTACGACGAAGTGGAAGCGAAGGACGTGGCGTTCAAGGCGTTCAAGGTGTCGTACGATCGCGAGTCCGGTTACGTGGGCTACAAGGTCTCGGGCGATGAATTCAAGATCGACTGCACGAAGTTCGACAAGTTGATGCTGGTCTTCAAGGACGGGCATTACAAGGTCATCGAGCTGCAGGAGAAATTGTTCGTGGGGCCGGACGTGTATTACTGCGCCATTCCGGATCGCGACAAGGTGTTCACGCTGGTCTATACGAATCGCGAGGCGACTTACATCAAGCGCTTCACCTTCGGCGGTATCATCATGAACCGCGACTACTCATGCATCCCGGAGAAGTCGAAGATTCTGTTCTTCACGGAAGGCACCCCGCAGCAGATGTATATCCGCTACAAACCGGCACCGCACCAGAAGATCAATCAGCAGACATGCAATCCGTCCGAAGTGGAAGTGAAGGGCGTGAAGACGTTGGGCCGGCAGATGACCATCAAGGACATCGCGGCCATCAACAGCAAGCCGCCGCGGAACTGGGAAGAGGGCGAGACGACGACGGTGTTGAAGTTCCTCTAAACCGCGGAACGGAACGGAGAGGGCACATCCCGAGGCGTTCTTTTTCTACGTGATGGCGTTTGCCTGGCGGGCTGGGGTTCAGCCTTGGCAGTTAGGAACTGAGTCTGCCTGTTTCATCACTCTCTACTGACGGCTGGAAACCGGCAGCACTTTGGAAAAAAGTTTGAAACCTTTGGTGGAGTTTTTCGTCTAAGGAGGTGACATGATTAGGAGAATGTCACAGGGGCCGAATAAGGCGGCAAGGGGTGTTGGGAGAGGTAACCAAGGCTCGGGGACGGGCTTTTTATTAAAGGAAGTTCCGGTCGCGGTGGAGTTTGAGATGAGTCTTCCGATCGACATTCCCATCACCAAATGCCTTGCAGGAATCGGCCTGAATGGGGATAACAACAGCATTCAATTTTTACTCACATGAAGCACAAAGTTTTAGTCATCGTCGGAGATGCCACGGAAACCGTGGACACGCTTTATCCCTACTATCGCTTGATCGAGGGCGGTTATCAGCCCGTCGTGGCGGCACCGGAGAAGCGGCGCTACCAGATGGTGCTGCACGAGGTGAAGCCGGGTTGGACGATCACGAAGGAATGGGAGGGATATTCCATCGAGGCAGAGATCGCGTTCAAGGACATCAATCCAGACGAATATCTGGGCATCTTCTTCAGTGGTGGTCGCGCGCCGGAATACATCCGTGAGGATCAGGCGTTGCTGCGTATCACGAAGGATTTCTTTGCGAAGAACAAGCCGGTGGCGAGCGTGTGTCACGGTGTGGAGATCCCGGCACGGGCAGATTGCGTGAAGGGGCGGCGCATGGCGACGGTGGCCAAGTGCAAGTTCGATCTGGAGATCTGCGGCGGCATCTATGTGAACGAGCCGTGTGTGATCGATGGTAATCTGGTGAGCGGTCGCACCTTCCATGATAACGGTTATTTCGTGGGGCCGTGGATCAAGCTGTTGGATGAAGCGGCGGCGGCGTTGGAAAAGAAGAAGGCGGCGTGAGGGAAAGGCTAGATAGGCGAGGGCGCCTATGGGGCTGAGGTTAGCTAAAGCTGCGGGGATTATGGACAGGCGGTGGCGCCTGTCCCACTACGGGTAGGAAGTGAAGCGAGTATGAAGCGATATGGCTTGAAGAATCTTGGGATGGTGACGGGGGCGTTGCTGCTCTCGCTCACGCTGGTGTGGGCGGCGGATCGTCCGCCAGAGCCGTTTTCGAAAGAGGGCAAGTTTGGCTATCGCGATCGCAAGCGTGTGGTGGTGATCGAGCCGAAGTTCGACTTTGCCAGCGAGTTCGCCGAGGGATTCGCCGCGGTGGGAGTCGGGGCATACCCCAAGACCAAGTGGGGTTACATCGATCTCACGGGGAAAATGGTCATCCAGCCGCAGTATGACGAAGCGTATGCCTTTTCCGAAGGCATCGCCGCGGTGCGGATGGAGGTGACGGAAAAATCCAAGGGGCGGTTAGGTTACATCGACAAGACGGGGAAATGGATCGTGGAGCCGAAGTTTGATGAAGCGGAGCCGTTCAAGGATGGTAAGGCGCGAGTGCGTATCATCAAAGAGGGTTACGGGTATATCAATACGAAGGGTGAAGTGGTGGAACCGTTGAAGTTATGATGCGATTGCTGCGAGCGTTGTTGTTGCTATGGTTGGTGCCGGGTGCATTCGCCGCGCAGCAGCGTCCGCCGAACGTCATCCTCGTGATGACGGATGACCAAGGGTATGGAGACCTTGGGTGTCACGGGAACTCGATGATTCGCACGCCGAACATCGACAAGTTCTATAAAGAATCAGTCCGGTTGACGGATTTCCACGTGGACCCGACGTGTTCGCCTACCCGCTCGGCCTTGATGACGGGGCGTTACTCCACGCGTGCAGGTGTATGGCACACCATCATGGGGCGGTCGCTGATGTATCACGATGAGGTGACGGTGGCGGATGTCTTCAAGGCGAACAAGTATCACACCGGCATCTTCGGCAAATGGCATCTGGGGGATAACTATCCGATGCGGCCACAGGATCGCGGTTTTGAAGAGATACTGATCCATGGCGGCGGCGGCATCACGCAAACGCCGGATTATTGGGGCAATAAATATTTCGATGATACGTACTGGCACAACGGCAAACCAGAGGCGGAGAAAGGATATTGCACGGATGTGTTCTTCAACGGGGCTTTGAATTTCATCCAGGCGAACAAGGACAAGCCCTTCTTCGTTTATCTGCCCGCGAATGTCCCGCATCACCCGTACAACGTAGAAGAGAAGTATTCGGATTACTATCGGAGCAAAGGTGTGCCGAAGGACATGGCGCACTTTTATGGAATGATCGAAGAGTTTGACGAGAACATGGGGCGGCTCATGGCGAAGTTGAAGGAGTGGGGGCTCGAAGAAAATACGGTGCTGATTTACATGACGGACAATGGCACAGCGGCGGGGGCACCGAGAGGTCAGGCAGGCAAGGGGAAGAAGGCTGCCGATGCGGGGGCATGGCCGGGTTTCAATGCGGGGATGCGTGGGGCGAAAGGCTCGCCATATGAGGGCGGGCATCGGGTGCCGTTCTTCATCCGTTGGCCGAAGGGCGGCATCGGTGGTGGAAAAGATGTGACGCAGCTTACGGCGCATCTGGATGTGTTGCCGACGTTGGTTGATTTGTGCGGCTTGAAATTCACTGCGAAGAATCCGCTGGATGGCCGGAGTTTGATGCCGTTGCTGAAAGGCGAGTTGAAGGATTGGCCGGAGCGGACGCTCTTTGTGCATACACAGCGCGAGGAGATTCCACCGAAGTGGAAGAGCAGTGCGGTGCTGACGGCGCAGTGGCGCTTGCTGAATGGCAAAGAACTTTACGACATCAAGGCCGATGGCGGGCAGACGATGGATATTGCGGCGAAGCATCCCGAGGTGGTGGCGAAGCTGAAGGGCGAGTATGAGCAGTGGTGGAGCAGTCTGGAACCGAGTTTCAAAAAGTATGGCTGGATCACGCTGGGCGCACCGCAGGATAATCCGACCGCACTGAACTGCATGGATTGGCATGCGGAGCAGGCGCAGATCCCTTGGAGTCAGGAAATGATCGAAAAGATGCCCGTAGCCAACGGCTATTGGATGGTTTCGGTCTATGCTTCAGGCAGGTATGAGATCACCTTGCGGCACAAGCCGGTGGTGGCGAAGTTTGGCCTGCAAGCGACACGCGCAGTAGTGAAGGTGGGTGAGGTAGAGGCGAAGGTGGAAGTGCCAGGCGGGGCAACGGAAGTGAAGATGATGATGGATTTGCCGAAGGGGCAGGCGAAAATGCAGACTTGGTTGAAGGATGATGCTTATGGGACCGAGCGAGGGGCATTTTTCGTGGAAGTAAGGAAGGTGGAGTGATATGAACTATTTTAAGTCGATTTTGGTTTTGCTTCTGCTGGCGCAAACGGTTTTTTCCGCCACGAAACCTAACGTGGTTTTCATCCTTATCGATGACTACGGCTGGGCGGATGTGGGTTGCTACGGGAGCAAGTTCTACAAGACCCCAAATATTGATAAACTGGCAGCCGAAGGTGCCCGCTTCACGGATGGGTATGCGGCCTGTCCGGTGTGTTCGCCGACACGGGCGAGCATCATGACAGGAAAGTATCCGGCGCGGCTGCAACTGACGGACTGGCTGCCAGGTCGTGGTGACAAGCCGGACCAAAAACTGGCCACGCCGAAGATCCAGCAGCAATTGGCATTGGCCGAGGTAACGTTGGCTGAGGCATTGAAAGGAGCGGGTTATACCACAGCGCATATCGGCAAGTGGCACTTGGGTGGGGAAGGATTTGAACCGCAGAAGCAGGGCTTCGATGTGAATATCGGCGGTGATCATACCGGTTCGCCGCTCAGTTATTTCGCTCCCTTTGAGATAGCGAACAAACAGGGGGTGAAACGGTCGATCCCGGGTTTGGAAAAAGCGAACCGGGCGAGTATCTGACGGACCGGTTGACGACGGAGGCCGAGAAATTCATCGAAGCGAACCGGGCGAAACCGTTTTTCCTGAATCTGGCGCATTACGCGGTGCATGCGCCGATGAAGGCCAAGGCGGAATTGATGGCGAAGTACAAGAGCGAGGGCAAGGTGGGCACGCAGACCAATGCGATCTATGCCGCGATGATCGAGTCGATGGATGACAGTGTCGGACGCGTCTTGAAAAAGCTGGAAGACTTGAAGCTCACGGAAAACACGATTGTGGTTTTCACCTCGGACAATGGCGGTTTGAGCGTGATCGAAGGACCGAGCACGCCGGCGACAATCAATGCGCCCTTGCGCGACGGCAAAGGTTATCTCTACGAGGGGGGCATCCGTGTGCCGTGGATCATCAAGTGGCCAGGCGTGACGAAGGCGGGAACGGTGGTTTCCAATGTGGTCAGTTCCGTGGATTTCTTCCCGACGATTCTGGAAGCCACAGGAACGCCGGTGCCGAAGGAAGCGAAGCCGGATGGCGTGAGCTTGGTAGGATTGCTGAAGGACGGGCTGGCACCGAAACGTGATGCCATCTACTGGCACTATCCGCATTACAGCAATCAAGGTGGCAAACCGGGCGGTGCGATTCGTGAAGGGGATTGGAAGCTGATCGAATTCTATGAAGATGGGCGGCAGGAGCTTTTTGACGTGCGGAAAGACAAGGGGGAATCGCGCAACTTGGTAGAGGAACAGAAGGCGGTGGCCGTGCGTTTGCAGCGCAAGCTGGACCAGTGGCGTCGCGATACAGGAGCGCAGATGATGGAGGATAATCCGGGCTACAGGCCGAATCCGCAGGGGCCAAATGGGAACATCGTGCTGGCGGCGAAGTCGGCGAGAATTCATGGTCTCATGGTGCGTTATGAACCGTTGCCGCATAAGAACACGCTAGGATTCTGGGTGCGCGCAGAGGATGCGGTGAGCTGGGAGTTTGAAGTGAGCAAGCCGGGCAAATTCATCGTGGAGCCGCTGCAAGGTTGTGGCACAGGGCAGGGTGGGAGCGAGGTGGAGTTCAGTGTGGACGGGCAGAAACTGAAAATGGTGGTGGAAGATACGGGGCATTTCCAGAATTTCAAAGCAAGGGAGATCGGAACGATCAGTATTGATAAGCCCGGCCGCTACACGTTACGGGTTCAACCGCTTACGAAAGCGAAGGCGGCAGTGATGGATCTGCGGCAGGTGACGTTAAAGGCGGTTGTTCCGGGAACTTGATTTCACAGTTTATCGAAGGCACAGTCACATTATGTCGCGTCTCGTATTCTCGCTGTCGTTGCTGGTTCCCTGCTTGGCATTGTCGGCAGCGGAGCCGAAGAAGGTCATCACGGCGCCTCCGCCGACGGTCATTGAACCGGCGAAGCTGGCGGCGGTGAGCAGCTTTGAACGCGGTGTGAAGCTGTTGGATGCCGCGACGACGGATAAGGAAAAGGAAGAGGCGATCGGGTTGATCACGGGCGCGGCTGAATCGGGTTATCCGGATGCGCAGTTTTTTGTGGGTTTGGTGGATGAAGCGCAGCAGCCGGTCAAGGCGCGGGAATGGTTCGTGAAAGCCGCCAAGACGGGGCATGCCCGGGCAGCCGCCAAAGCGGCCGCCATGTTTGAAGAGGGTCGCGGCGGAGAAGCGGACAAAGCGCAAGCGCTCCAATGGCACAAGGTCGCAGCCGAAGGAGGGATTGCAGAATCCGCATTCAAAGTCGCCAAAGCCAAGGAGCTGGACGGCAATACCAACCCCGAAGAGATGATCCGTATGTATCAACGGGCGGCGTTGGCGGGTGATAGCGAAGCCAATCTGCGATTGGGGGATATCTATTTTACGGGTGATGCGGGGGTGAAGAACCAGGTGGAGGCGTTCAAGTATTATCGTAATGCAGCGCAACTGAAGAATGCCAAGGCCTATTTCAAGATGGGGTATTGCTTTGAACGCGGGCATGGTGTTGCTGCGAACAACCAGGAAGCCGCCCGCTGGTATGAGAAGGGTGCCGATGCCGGCGACCTAAATAGCATCGCCAATCTGGCACGTTTCTATGAGACGGGGGCCGGTGTGGAAAAGGATCTGGAGAAGGCGGCGAAGCTGTATCGCACCGCGGCGGAGCAGGGTGAACCCTTTGCGCAGCTCAGCTTGGGCTCGATGTATCGTTCTGGCAACGGCCAGAAACAAGACTTGGTGGAAGCTTATCGCTGGATCGGTCTGGCGGCGGAACGCGGCTACGGTGAAGCCGTGCTCAAACTGCTGGAAAAAGACATGACGCCCGAGCAGCTAAAGCTGGCGAAGGAACGCATGGCGTTGCCGTTGTCTCAAAAGTAAGCGGCTTACTTTTTCAGTAAATTCAGCAACCAGGCCAGGGCGCCGGCGTGATCGGTGAACTGGCCTTCCAGTTGCGCTTCAAAGGCGGCTTCCAGTATCTTGCCGAACTCTTTGCCCGGGGACATGCCTTGCGCAATCAGATCGCGCCCTTGTAGGAGTGGTTTAGGACCGCTATTTTGCAGTTTCAGTTCATTGGCTTTAGCCAGCAATTCCACAGCGTTCTTCGGCAAACCGGGCGGTTTGGGCGGGCGGCCGCTGTGATCGGCTTCAATCACGAGGCAAAGCCCCGCAATGGTTTCAGGCTCCAACCGTTTGGCCAGCCGCCGTACCCCGCGATCTGTGACCGCATTCAGATGTGCCAGGTGGTTTACCACCAGCGGAATGATGCGCTCGCGAATGGCCTGCGGGGCATGGATGCGCTCCAAGAATTTTTCCGCCACCGGTCCGCCTGCTTCCTCGTGACCGGGGGAGACGATCCGCCAGACGCCATCGCGCAAGGCGCGTGAAGTGGTTTGTGGTTTGGCGAAATCATGCGCGAGAATGGCCAGCAGATAAACGATGCGTGATTCTTCATCCGCCGATTGCCAGCCGGGCAACCTGGCCATCGCATCGCAACAGAGACTGGTGTGGGTATAGACATCGCCTTCCGGATGCCACAGCGGTTCTTGGGGCACGCCCATGAGCGCGTGGATTTCCGGGAAATGCTCCAGCCAGCCGGTGTCGCGCAAGAAGTGCAGGCCAATTGAAGGAGTCTGGCTTTTTGATGCCCACTTGAACCATTCATCGCGCACGCGTTCCTGAGCCAGTTCGTGATAGGAACCTTTGATGCTTTGGCAAAGCTTCAAAGTATCGGGTGCGGTGATAAGATTGAAGCGGGCGGCGAACTGCATGCCACGCAGGACGCGTAACGGGTCTTCTACGAAAGCGGCGCTGGTATGGCGCAGTACGCGTTGCTTCAGATCGTTCACCCCGCCGTAGTAATCGAGCAATGCCCCCTTGCGCGGGCTGTACATCAAGGAATTGATCGTATAATCGCGGCGGGCCGCGGCTTCTTTGGGCGTGATGCCGGGATCAAAAGTGATGGTGAAACCTTTGTGTCCGGGCGCGGTTTTGGAATCGCGCCGCGCGAGTGAGAAGTCATAGGTCTCACCGTATTTGGTGGTCAGCTTGATGACGCCGAAAGAGCGCCCCACCAGATCGACGCGTCCCCAGCGGGCGAGAGCTTTCTCCAGTTGCTCGTAGGTGGTGCCGAAGACTTCGATGTCGAAATCTTTTTGCGCCTGACCGAGGAACGAGTCCCGCACGCAACCGCCCACAAGATACGCTTCGCCGAGCGCATCTGTTTCCATGAGGATGCGCTCAAGTTCAGCGGGCAGGACGGGAGGCTTAAAACTGGGGGATGCACTCATCATCAACAACTGAACAAAAATGAATCATGACTGCGCCTGCAACTTGGACCGCAATTCCATGAGCATGATGCCAAGGCGGTTCTTGCCGGTGCCGTCTCCGGCATCGCCCCAGTAAGCATCGTTCGTGGTGTGCTCGATCAGGGTGGCATCACCCGTGGAGAGCAAGAGTGATTTGAGGGAAGGATGCTGGGTGAACTTGGCTTCCAAGGCTTCGCGCATGAGGTTTTCCTTCACCGTCTCCCAATCGGCACGCAATGGTTTGCTACGATCACGCCCCATCTGCGCGCAGGTCAACGGGGATGGTTCGAGACGGATAGCTTCTTCGTGCGGGGTGCCGGGAAATTTCTGCGCTTGGAAATAATGCTCCGTCGTCGGCCACGTCTTGCCGAGCAATTGGATAGGGTAGGGAGCGAAGTTGGAAAAATCGCCAAACGCATCACCTACCCGGTAGAACTCGATCACTTTCGCGCTCATACGATGTATTGACTGGGGACATGGTCCGTCAACCAGACGTCGTTGGCACTTAAAAAGAAAACAAATCCCTCGGCATGCATACTTCGGGCTTGGATCTTTAGAATTACCGGCAGCCCACGGCGTTGGCCAACCCGAAGTGCGGTCGCTTCATCGCTCGAGAGATGGACATGATGGCGTTGACCTTTACGCAAGCCAGCCATGCGGATGCTGGGAAGGAATTTCTCAATCGTGCCGTGATAAAGCACTTCTGGTGGCACCGCTGGTTTCAGACCGAGTTCTACCGCCACAGAATGCCCTTGGTTGGCGCGGATGAATAGTCCGTCCTCGCTGAGGGCAAACCGTTGCTTATCACTGGCTGAAACGAGTTCTTTAAGTTCGGGCAGAGATAGATGAATTCCTTTTCGCGCGCAGCCTGCCAGGAGGTCTGCCACCGGGGTCCAGCCCGCTTCGTCCAGCACCAAGCCAATCGTTTCTGGCTTATGGCGTAAGATCAAACTGAGGAACTTGCTGGCTTTGATGTTATGGTCCGCGTCCATTCCGTTAACTCCTTAGGGTATTTAAGCCGTTAGCGTTTCCAGCGTCTAGGTAAACCGGGTGCGAGAATTGGTTAATCGTTTGCAAGGTTTTAAAACAGTTATTCTAATTTTATATAAATATAGTTAAGAATAAATAATGAGTATTAAAAGTATATCAATGTGTGTAATCAAGGTCACCCAAAGTGCCTAATAGACTGCTTTTGGTGATGATGTAGTGTTGTTTATAACCAAATGAAATTCACCAATCTTTTCCATGTATCTGTTTTGGCATCACTGGTTGCCGCTGGTTGCAAGCCGGAAGACCCACCCACCGCACCACCACCGCCTGCGCCTAAAGCACCTGAAGCGGTAGTAGCCACACCACCGGTAGCATCACCTGGCCCGGCCGCACCTGTCACGCCACCGCCTGTTGGTGGGGCGGCAGCGGCAGCGCCGGCGGCTCCAGAAGCGGAGCCAAAGGAGATCAAAACGATCGATGGCAAGACCATTTCAGCAATTCAGTATGTGCAATCCTTGGCGGATGCGTATGAACGCACTCGGGCCGGGCAATCTGATGGCACACCGTGGCCACCACTGACGGACCTCCAGTTGTTGGTGAACGTCGGGATGGTGAAGCGTTTGCCCACTCCGCCGGCCGGACAGAAATTTGTCTTCGATGCGAAGACCGGAAAAGTGACGTTGGCCCCTAACTAACACCTCGGAAAATCCACCAGAAAAGAACCTATGCAAAAAACAAAACTAGCGAAACTGCCTGGCTTTACTCTGATTGAGTTGCTGGTGGTGATCGCGATCATCGCCATCTTGGCCGGCATGCTGCTGCCTGCTTTGGCCAAGGCCAAACAGCGCGCCATGACGGGAAGTTGCTTGAGCAATACCAAGCAGATGGCCCTCGGCATGAACATGTATTTCGCTGATAACAAACAGAAAATCCCTATCACCAGAATGGTGAAAACGGCACCGTTTCTGGCGGGTGAATCCGAAGGTGCGAACTGGAGCTGGGATGATTACATCATGGGCTACATGGGCGCTCCCTATAGCCTGTATGATGGTCAATGCACTTGGCGCATCGACTGGAATCCCTCCGTTACGGGGGCGCAGAACAAGCCGATGACCCAAAAGTGGGCCATTTGCCCAGCGGACAAGCTGCGTGCCTGGGATGATATCAACCTTGGCGATGGCAACCCGGGCTGGCGCGGTGTGCATCGTTCGTATGCGATGCCGCAGCATAACGGTGGCAAGACTGCTTCTTTCAATTTTGTCACTACAGGTGCCTCTGACTGGCCGCCGAATCCGGCAATGCAGACTGCCGTGGGCTTGGTTTTGCGGCAGGGAGATGTAGGCAATCAGACCGGTCTCAATGGTGGTTTCTGGGGCTGGCGTACTGGTACGCCTGACGATACAGCAAGCCGTTTGATCAAGATCCGTAATCAATACGCGGTGAATGAAGCGATGGTACGAGATGCGCAAGGGACCTTCATGATTACCGAACGCATCTCAGCGCACAGCTATCTGGGAGCAGATGGTTGGGCGGAAATCGCAAAGGAAGATGATCGTTGGCACACGGGCACTGAGACCTCTTCGCAGATGGGATCTACGGATGGCACCACGCTGCATGGCAAGGAAACTTACAATTTCCTCTATGTTGATGGGCATGCGGAAACGCAGCAACGACGGGCCGTTTTGGGCAATACCAACACGGCAACATCCAAGCAATCCGGTGCTTGGACGGTGAGTCCGCAGGATTAACCTCAGTTGTATTTGACTGATGCACGGCAGGCACTTTGGTGCCTGCCGTTTTCTTTTACTTTCAGGCCGATGTCTTGATGCCACAAGGGGATTGCTGGTGCAAAGGAGCTTGCGAGGAAGTTGGTATTTAAAAGGAAATGTGCTCTCAGGGCGGCGGAAAATCATTTTTAGTAGCTACGGAAACCGATGATTTGCAAGCGATTGGAAAAAATCCGTAGAAGTACGGGGCATCGCTGCTGGGTGGGGGACGGTGCCTTGCCGAGCATGATCTGAAGCGTTTTCGTCTAAGGAATTTATTTTGCGACCATTCTCTGTGCTGTTTTGGGCTGTGTGTTGTTTATGTGGTAAATAATTGATAGCCAGTGTGTTGCGTTTCGATTCATGGAGCTTGTGCTGGTTTTCCCTGACAAGAATAAGTGATGGGTTTGGCGGAATTTGCTGCCAGCAGAGCTGAGGATGGTTGAGGAAGCTGGGATTAGTAAAATAGGTGGTAAGCATTGAATCACCCAAAGTGCCTAATGGATAACCGGTGGTTATTTAGTATTGTTAATTCGTATCACATGAAACGCACGAATATTCTAGGCGCAAGCCTCGGTCTATTGGTTATTGCCTCCGGTTGTGGCAAATCAGATGACACCTCATTGGCACCTCCGCCGCCAGCTCCGAAACAGCAGGATGCGGCAGTGGTGACGCCTCCGCCTGTGACGCCGCCCGCGCCCACGCCGACAGCTCCGCCGCCTGCTGGTGGCGCCGCGGCTGCAGCTCCGGCCGCACCGGAAGCGGAACCGAAGGAAATCAAGACGATCGATGGCAAGACCATCTCGGCTTTGCAGTATTTGCAATCCTTGGCTGACGCATACAACCGCACGCGGGCCGGTCAATCTGACGGCACGCCTTGGCCCGAGCTTACGGATCTGCAGTTGCTGGTGAACGTCGGCATGGTGAAGCGTTTGCCCTCGCCGCCTGCCGGACAGAAATTTGTCTTCGACGCGAAGACCGGAAAAGTGACGTTATCCCCCTAACCCCATCGAAAAAAAGACGACCTATGCAAAAACAGAAACAACCTAAGCTACAGGGTTTCACCCTGATTGAGCTGTTGGTGGTGATCGCGATCATCGCCATCTTGGCCGGCATGCTGCTGCCTGCTTTGGCCAAAGCCAAACAGCGCGCCTTGACGGGCAGTTGCTTGAGCAATACCAAGCAGATCGCGCTCGGCATGAACAT
Organism: Limisphaerales bacterium; assembly: GCA_965283725.1. GTDB lineage: Bacteria > Verrucomicrobiota > Verrucomicrobiia > Limisphaerales > JAEYXS01 > JAEYXS01. The sequence goes on along the minus strand of CBDIPT010000011.1, from coordinate 93,118 downwards.
GTACTTCGCCGATAACAAACAGAAACTCCCCATCACGCGCTTCGTTAAGACTGCTGCGTTTCTCGCGGGTGAATCCGAAGGTGCGAACTGGAGCTGGGATGATTATATCATGGGCTACATGGGCGCTCCCTACAGCCTGTATGATGGTCAATGCACCTGGCGCATCGACTGGAACCCGACCGTAACAGGCGCGCAGAACAAGCCGATGACCCAGAAGTGGGCCATCTGCCCGGCTGATAAGGCCCGTGCTGCGGATGACCTCACGGGTGATTTGACGTCCAACACCTGGCGCGGTGTCCGCCGTTCCTATTCCATGCCGCAAAACAACATGGGCAAGACGGCTTCGTTCAACTTTGGTACGACTGGACCGACGGACTGGCCGCCGAACCCGGCAATGAGAACGGCCGTTGGCTTGGTGCTGCGTCAAGGTGATGTCGGCAATACGACAGCGCTCAACGGTGGCTATTGGGGCTGGCGCGGTGGTACGCCGGATGATACGGCAAGCCGCCTGATCAAGATCCGCAATCAATACGCGGTGAACGAAGCCATGGTGCGTGATGCCCAAGGTACCTTCATGATCACGGAACGTATCTCGGCCTCGAGCTACCTCGGCGCTGATGGTTGGGCTGAGATCAACAACGAAGATGCACACTGGGACACGGGCACGAACACCTCCTCCCAGATGGGGACGACGGATGGTTCCACCTTGCACGGCAAGGAAACCTACAACTACCTGTATCTGGATGGTCACGGTGAAACCCAGCAACGCCGCGCGGTCTTGGGTAACACCAACACCTCTACGGCTCTGCAATCTGGTGCCTGGACGGTAAATCCGCAGGACTAAGACAACCAGCCAATCTACCCTTCGCAAGGCAGGCACTTCGGTGCCTGCCTTTTTCATTTTTATCTTACGGGAAATTCGGTGATGCGATGGGGTGATCGATGGGTGGATAGGGGAAAGCAATTAGTATTTGGTAATTTTGAGATGTTTTTAAAAGTTATGATGGTGGTTTGTGCTGCTTTGAATAAGTAATTAAATAAATATTATTTATGTAAAAGTAAACTAAGTCACCCAAAGTGCCTAATAGACGGATTCTTTGTGAGTTGTATGTTGAGTTTAACAAAATCAATGAAGACAGCTCACATCCTTAATTTCACTGCCCCACTGATGGCGGCCATCTTGGTGATTGGTTGCGGAAAAGCAGACGATGCAACCGTCCCAACTCCCCCTGCGATCAAGCCACCGGAGGTTGCCGTCGCTCCTGCGGTTGCGGTTAACCCGACGGTAACAGCCCCGCCAAACCCCTCTGGAGCCGCGGTAGCTCCGGCGCCGACCGCAGAAGCACCGAAGGAATTACGAGATCCCGATGGCAAAACCCTCACGGCGATCCAATACATGCAATCGTTGATCGATGGGTATGCGCGGACCCGTGCCAGCAGGGGGAGGGCTCACTCCCGGCGCTGACGAGCATCGAACAACTGGTGCAGTACCGGATTCTTGCCCGTCTGCCTGCCGCTCCTGAAGGCCAGAAATTCGTTTTAGACCAAGCAGGAAAAGTGGCGTTGGCACCCAAGTAGAAACTTCAAATCACCACAGAAAACTATGAAATCCAATGAACATCGGCCGGACAATGTCAGCACCAGGCAGTCAAAAGGATTTACCTTGATTGAACTGCTCGTGGTCATCGCCATCATCAGTATCTTGGCCGGTATGCTTTTGCCGGCCTTGGCCAAGGCCAAGCAGCGCGCTTTGACTGGCAGTTGCCTGAACAACACCAAACAGGTGGCGCTGGCGCTGAACATGTATTTTGCGGACAACCATCAAAAGGTGCCTTATGCACGCTTGATCAAAACCGCCCCGCTGCTCACCGGAGAAAATGAAGGCGGCAATTGGAGCTGGGATGATTACCTGATGGGTTACATGGGAGCTCCGTTCAGCACGGCAGACGCGCAAAATACGTGGCGCATCGATTGGAATCCCACGACGGCGAGCCTGGTCCAGAAGAAGCCGATGGTGCAAAAGTGGGCCTTGTGCCCGGCGGATAAAGCTCAGCCTTGGGACGATTACAACGCTGCGCCGGGAGCCGATGTCTGGCGCGGGGTGCGCCGCTCTTATTCGGTGCCGCAAAATCACATGGGGCAGGCGAATACCGCGAACTTTCAGACCGCTGGAACTGGTGATTGGCCGCCAAACCCGACCATTCGCTCAGGTGTCGGTCTGGTGTTGAATCAGAACACAAATATTCCGAATGGCACCCTGAACGGCGGTTACTACGGCTGGCGCTCGGGCACATCAGACGATACCGCCAGCCTCTTGCGCAAGATGCGCAACCAGTTCGCAGTGAATGAAGCGATTGTTCAGGATTCCGGCAATACCATCTTCATCACGGAAAGGATTTCCTCGCTTAGTTATGTGGGTTCGACTGATTGGGCGGAAATTCCCAATGAAGATGGGCATTATGATACTACCGCCAATCGCACTATCTCATTCACCGGTACTACGGATGGTTCCACGCTGCATGGCAAGGATACGTACAATTACCTTTTCATGGACGGGCATGCCGAGACTTTGACCCGCAAGGCGACGCTGGGCACGTTGAATGTGGATACGCGTTATCAATCGGGGGCTTGGACGATCAATCCAAAAGATTAAGCCGGGATTTATCACGCAAACAAGGGGCAGGCACTTCGGTGCCTGCCTTTTGCTTTTCAGCAGTGTCCCACGCCGGAGAAACTGGCAGTAAGGATTTGCGCGTTGTCAGGTGGGAAATTAACCTCATCGCATTCTAACTGACGCCCGGTATATCTATGCGACCACAGAAGAAGAACGTTGAGCCTGCCGCAAGCTATTCGCTATCCGCGGTGGTATTGGTAGCATGTATCGCTTTGGGTTTGGGGTGGTTGCTGAACCGGCCAGCGGAACCGGCGGCCAAGCCGGGTGAAGTGAAGAACGCACCATCTGCCGGGCAGCCGCCGATGACGGCCGAACAGGAGTTGGCCCTAGGAGAAACGCTTTCGCAACAAGTCTGTGCGGCTTGTCATTTGCGGCCCAATCCCGATGTGCTGGATCGCGTGACGTGGGCCATGGAAATCCTGCCCGGCATGGCCGAGTGGCTGGGGATGAATCCTGGTGGCACCAATGCGCTTTCGCTGGAGCCTCGTGTGGCCGCGGCACATTTGATCCCGGATAACCGCACTATGAGCGTGGAGGAGTGGCGGGCTATCTGCTCTTATTATCTGGCGAATGCGCCGGTCGCCTTGCCGCTGGCGACGAACAAGCCGGTCATCGAAGTGGGCTTGAAGAATTTTCAGTTCATCCCTTCGCCGGAAAAACTGGGTGCCGGGATGACCCTGATCAAAATCGATCCGGCAGCACACAAAATCTACGCGGCGGAAAGCAGCAGCAACTCGCTGACGGTCTTGGATGTCAATGGCGTGGCGGATTTTCAGGTGAATTTTACCAGTCCGCCGGCTGATATGCAATTTGAGGGGGATGATCTCTATCTTACTTTGATGGGCAGTTACTCACCTTCTGACGCTTTGGAAGGCAAGGTTGTGCGGCTGGGCAATCCCTTCAAGGGGCAGAAAAAAAATCTTACCGAGGTCCTGAAAGATTTGCCTCGTTCGGCGGCCACTCTGGTCATGGATATCAACAAGGATGGGCGCAAAGATTTGGTGAATTGCGGCTACGGCAATATTCTGGGGAGTTTTTCGTGGTTCGAAGCCAAGGCGGACGGCTCCTATGCAGAGCATCCCATTATTGAGCGGTGTGGTGCTGGATCGGTGCGCGCTTATGATTTGAACGGGGATGGATGGATGGATCTGGTGGTGAGCATGGCCCAGGCGCGCGAGGGGATTTATATCTGCCTTAATGACAAGCGTGGGGGTTTTGAGGTGCAGCCGGTGGCGGAATTTCATCCAGCATGGGGAACAGCCACGATTGATCTGGCGGATGTGGATGGTGATGGATTGGTCGATATCTTGGCATGTAACGGGGATAATGGTGATTTCACCGGACATGTGCCGCCGATGCGGCCTTACCATGGTCTCCGGATCTATCAGAACAAAGGCAACGGGAAATTCGAAGAGGCGTTCTTTATGCCCATCAATGGCTGCTACAAGGCGGTCGCGGCGGATTTCAAGCTGAACGGCAAAAAGGATATCGCGGTGATCTCGTTTTATCCGGATTACCGGCGTTCACCACGGGAGAGCTTCCTGTATCTGGAGAATGTGGGTAAGTTTCAATATAAGGCGTATTCGTTTCCGGCCAGTTTCTCCGGCCGCTGGATCACGATGGATGTGGGCGATCTGGATGGTGATGGTGCGCCCGACATCGTTTTGGGTGCGCACAATAATGGACCGACTTTCGTGCCGCCCGGTTTGAAAGAGAAATGGAAAACCGATGGCCCCTCGGTGGTGATCTTGAAAAACACCATCAAGCAGGCGAAGTAGGTTCGCCGCTTGTTCGGAGTCATTTTTCTTTGCCCAGAAAAATTCCGAGATGATTGGCCACGGGACGCTCACGTCCTGGGATGCGCGTGTGGGCGGGAGTGTTCAGAATTCGCCAGACGCCGGGATTCGCTTGCGTCACCAACGTCGTTGAGCCGCCGCCGTCCAGATTCATGGCGGACCAAGCTCCATGCTTTACGAAGAGTTCTGCGAGTTCATCGACATCCACTCCTTCGCTGTAATTAAGTTGCCGGCCATCCACGAGAATGAGGATCAGCTTGTTCGCTTCACGGTTGAATCCCAAGGCTGTTCTTGGCTCCGGCAGATTGCTGTCCGGGCGGGGATAGACATCGGCTTTGCCTTCACGCACCAAGAAAAGATTTCCGGAAATGGCGTTGTAGACGGCTTCTTTTGGGCGTTGCAAGGAAGGGCGGTTGTCCTTGGAAAGATACAAAGTGGGGGCATCCCATTTGCGTTCGCCTTCGGTGTACACTGTGCCCCGTGAACTGGTGAAGCCATGCACCGTCACCGGATCGCCTGTGCGCGGGTAGTAATTCCAAGGCGTCTTGGAAAACCAAGGCGAGAAAAAGTCCCCGTTGATCGCGAGTTGTGCCCCAAATTCGCGAGCGAAATCAGAAGTGGTGCGGGCGTTTAACGGATGCTTTTCGCCCGGTTTGCCGGGCGTCACCAGAAAACTGAGTCCTGGCGTAGTTAAATCGATAGTGACGATGTGGATGACGACTGGGCGCGGACTGGTATGTGTCTCGCGTTCATACGTGATCCCGGTGAACAACGATTGTTTGAGCGCGACGGGTTGGGGGCGTCCGAAATACCATGCGAGAACACTGCCTCCCGTGAGGATACTGGCCAAGGTGAGGGCCAGAGATAAGCGTAAGGAAAAACGCCACGCAGGCGACGGGATGCCGCTCGTTGCCTTACGGCTTCTAAACCAAACCAGACCGAACAGGCTGATAAATACGCCAGCCACCAAAGCCAGACTGTAGGGCCAGGTCATGGCGAGGGCGGTTGGTCTGGAGCTGATGGAACAGGTGGTTTCGGTTTTGGCTCGGGCTTGAAACCAAAGGCATCAAGAAATTCGTCCACGGGCGCATTGATGCGCGTGTTCTTGCGGAGGAATGGGTCAAAGTAAGCCAGATGCACGGCACGAAGTCCCATGGGGAAGGCGGCGCGTTTCTTGGGCAATGTTTTGCGGTCCAGTTTCACGTCCGGACCGTAGATGTCATCGCCGACAACTGGGTGACCTGATTCCAGCAAGTGTACCCGGATCTGGTGCGTCCGGCCGGTTACCGGGCGTGCTTCCACCAAGGTCCAGTTGCCGCGTGTTTCGAGCACGCGGAAAGCCGTCTCAGACTCTTTGCCGTCCTTGGGATCCACGATCATACGCCCGATCTGTTTCGGGTCTTGGGCCAGCTTGGCCTTGCACGTCCATTCTTTTTCCTTTGGCACGCCGTGAACGACGACGAGGTAAGTCTTCTCCATCTGGCGCGATTCGAAGAGATCGCTATACGATTCCACGGCACCTTGGCTGCGGGCAAAGAGCAAAATGCCGGTAGTCTCGCCATCTAGACGGTGCACGTGTTTCAGGAATTTTAGATTGCGCGATTTGGCCCAAAAATGATGCGCCGCGATGGAAGAGACAATGGCGGCTTGGAGATTGCGCTGGGTGCGTTGCCAGTTGAAGGGTACAAGCAGCCAGCCGACGGGCTTATCGATGGCAATGACGGAGCGATCCTCATACAAGATGGGGATACGGGTGATATTCCGGCCTTCGCCGAGTTCAATGAATTGCGGTCGTGCCACGGATATAGCATACTCACTGCACAGTAAGAGAAAAGCGAAAGCGCGAGAAAGTGACTGATGATGGAGCGAGTCCAAGAATGGCTGACGGATCTTTGGGCGGATGTCCGTGAATCTTGTGCCGAGAAAACGTGGCCGGTGCGCCTGGTTTTCTGGCTCTGGCTCACCTACATCGCTATCCAGCATTTTCGTGATTTTGAATATGACAGTTTTCTGGGCGGTTTAAATTTGGGGATTCATGAGTTCGGCCACTTGATTTGTCAGCCTTTCGGTCAACTCTTCACCATATTGGGCGGCTCACTGGTTCAATGCCTGGTGCCGGTGATTTCCTTCTTTATGTTCTGGCGGCAGCGGGATTACTTCGCGTGGACTTTTTCCTTGGTCTGGCTGTCCACCAATATGGAAGGCGTAGCGCGCTACATTGCGGACGCCCGCAAGCTGGAACTGGAATTGGTCAGTCCCTTTGGCGGTGGCGATGGAGGAACGACCCATGACTGGAACTGGCTGCTGCATCATTGGGATATACTGATGTATGAACAGGAAATCGCTCAGGTGCTTAGAGTGATTGCCATCATCGTATCGCTTATCGGTGTGGGCTGGGGCGCGTTGACGTTGTGGCTGATGATCCGTTCTAGTCGCAAAGAGGAAGAGTGGAAGATGCCGCAATGAAAAAGGCGCTGCTTGCGCAGCGCCTTGATCAAGCTATTGCCTCGCTCCCCTGATCAGGGCAGGGGCTTCACATGGACATTCTTGTAGTAAACGATGCTCTTCGGGTCGTGTGCCTGGAAAGCAAACGTGCCGCTGCCGAGTTTGCGGTTCTTGAATTGCGGATGCACGTAACCTTCGGGCTGCGTCCATTCCACCGTGGTCTTCTCATTGATCATCAGGGTGACTTTGTTGTCCTTCACGATGATATGATAGGTCCACCATTTGCCATCGCCTACGGGTGCTTCCTTGACGTCCACCACACTGTAAAGACCGCCGCCTTTTTTCCAGTCGGTATGCGTGGCGTTCACCTGGCATTCAAAACCGAAATCAGGCCAGCCTTTTTCCTGGAGCTTCGTGTGGAAATACACGCCGCCGTTGCTGCCTTCGGTAGTTTTGACATCCACCTTCAATTCGAAATTCTTGAACTCGTGATGGTTCACTTCGCCATCGTAAAAGAGGTGACCCATCGGCTGGCCGTTGGCCACGATTGCCCCGTCTTCCACTTTGAAAGAGCCTTCGCCGCCGGTGGCTTTCCAGCCGTTCAAGGTCTTGCCGTCGAAGAGGCTGATCCAGCCGTCTTTATCAGGTTTATCAGCGGCGATGAGTGTGAGATGCAGCAAAAGAGCTGCGAACAAAGCATGCAATTTCATAATGATACGTGAGTCGGTAACGCGGGGATGATGCTAAACTTGGCGCGGGAGGCAACGACAAAGCGGCACTCAGTTCTGGATGAAATAACTGAGATTCTCGAGCTCGATGGCCAGGTTGACATTATTCACCATCACATCTTCGGGAACTTGGAGCACGATGGGAGCGAAGTTCAGGATGCCTGTGATGCCGGCAGCCACCAGGCTGTTCGTCACTTCTTGGGCGACGATCGTGGGAACGGTCAGAATGGCCATTTTGACCCCGTTGGCCAAAGCGTATTCCTTAAGTTTTTCCATCGGGTAGATGGGCTGCTCGATCTTCTTGTTCCGTTTCCGCTCGGAATCGATGTCGAAAGCGGCCACAATCTCGAACCCTTCTTGTTCGAAGCCGCGATAGGAGAGCAGCGCGAGACCCATGTTGCCAACGCCGACGAGAATCACAGGCTGCAGGCTGTTGGTGCCCAGCAAATCCGAGATCATCTTGGCCAATTGCTCGACGTCATAGCCCAGGCCGCGGGTGCCGAACTGGCCGAAATAGGTCAGGTCTTTGCGCAGTTGGGTGGATTTCACTCCAGCCGCCGAGGACAAAGCCTCGCTGGAGACGGTGTGGATGCCGTTGCTCTTGAGCCGTTGCAGACAACGAAGATAAACCGACAATCGGTAAACCGCTTTCCGGGGAATTTCGCCGTGTTTTTTCAACTGGCCTTCAGCGTAATGAGCTTTCTGGGCGCTGACAAGACCGGCTCATCAATCCACAAACACCAGTTCGTTCGAGAGCAGCATGATTTGCGCATACTTCTCCCAGCCGTCCAGCCGTTTGGGTGCTTCTTCTTTGCCGAAATCAGCCTTGGCGCTCCATTCCTTCTTGCCATAAACCGGTCCACCATCTGCTCCGGAGGTGTAGATGACTTTGGGCGTCCAATTGAACGAGTCGGAATTCGTATCCTTCCGGGAATCAGCCACGAAATCGATGCTGTCGCCGGCTTTGACTTCCACCTTCGCGACTTTCAGATCAGCTTTGCCGTTGAAGGCCACGCCTTCTTTGAGCAAGCCGCTTCGGCTCGAGATCACCAGACCCAATAGCCCGTTGCCGGCCTTGTTGTTGTGGCTCAGTGTGCCTTGGATTTCCACGGTGCCGGATTGCGGAGCCACCCAACGCCGGATGGCCGTATGCAACGGCGCATTGCCCGCGTGTCCGCCTTCGGCCGTCAGTCGCAAATAGCTGAACGTCTCGTGCGGGAATTTCTCGCCGCCCTGCCAGGCATCGCCGGTGAAATGAGGCAGTTTGTTGAACGTCTTGACCGTCTTCTTCGCTTCGTCGATCTCGCCGTAGCCATACTGCCAGACAGGTTGATTGGAAACATCCGTGAGCGCGGCTTGTTCCGCGACGTAACGCTTGGCCATGTCCACTTCATCCCGGCTCGGCAGGCGCTGGAACGCCAAATTGTAGAGCTGCTTCACGCGCTCGTCGTCGTTCTTCGCAGTCGCCAGTTCCTTGCGGGCCATCAGGTTCTTTGCCTGATCGGCAAGGAACGGGCTGTTCATGAAAAACAGGGCTTGCTGGGGCACGGTGGTGGTGAATCGTTGCGAGGTGGAGACGTCCGGGTTGGCGAAGTCGAAAGCGCGGAACACACCCGGCAGATTCTGACGGTCAATGAAACCATAAACAGTGCGGCGACCGGTATAGGGCGCGCTGGTGAGTTCCACCGGCAGGCCGCCTTGCTTCAGGTCCAGCTTGCCGCTGACGGAGAGGATGGTGTCACGCATCGACTCGAAATCGAGCCGCTGCCGGTTCATGTGCCAGAGCAAGTTGTTGTTCGGGTCCAACAAGGCATACTTCGCATTCACTGCGGGATCGGCGTCACTGCTTTGAGTGTAGGCCGAGGAGACCATCAGCAACTTGTGCAGTTTCTTGATGGACCAGTTGTTTTCCATGAAGTACGCGGCCATGAAATCCAACAATTGCGGGTTGGTCGGCGGATCGCAACGCACTCCGAAATCGGCTGTGGTGCGCACCAAAGGATTGCCGAAATGGATCATCCAGACGCGGTTCACATAGACGCGGGCGGTCAGCGGATTATTCTTGCTGGCAATCGCTTCTGCGAGTTCCAGCCGTCCGCTGCCTTTTTGGAAAGGCTTACGATCTGGGCCTGAGAGCACTTCGAGGAACTGACGAGGGACTTGCGGGCCGCGATTGCCCGGGCTGCCACGCACGAACACCACCGGGTTCACCGGCTTGTCTTTGTCCACCAGCGCCATGGCCCGGGCGGGTGCGCCAGGGTGAACGGCATCGAGACGGTCAATATCCGCGCGCAACTCGCGCAACTTCGGCCGCGCACCATCCAACAAAATGTCATATTTTTCCGGTGCGACATAGGAGGGCGAGGTCGTGGCAAGCAGGACATTCCGCAGTTCATTTTCCTGCGCATCTGGCAGGGCAGTGGGTGCCGCGATGTTCTTTTTCTTGGCGTCCATCTCAGCGTCTTGGAATTTCTTTTCCAAGGAGGCAAAAGTTTCGTTATACCGCTCCGCCACATCTTTCAGGGAGGTGATGGTGCGGCCGCGGAAGACGTTCACAATCAGCGGATGCACCGGCTTCGCGCCATCTTTGCCCAAAGCCTCGAGCACGGGTTTGGTTTTCTCGGCAAAACCATCGGCGGGCAGGGCGGCGAGTTGAGCCCAAGGGCTGAATACCGGGTCATGCTTTTGCATGAGCGTGTCCAGATACTTGACCCACGCCTCCACCACGTCACGTTCCAGCTTGCGTTCCTGGATGAGTTTGTTGGCGGCACCACGATCGCTCATGGCTTTGGTATCCACTGCCGTCTTCAGGTAATCACCCGTATGCTTGCGGATATCCGCCTGTTGCTTGCGCACTTCAGCCAGGCGGAAATCTTCCAGCTTCTGCTCCAGCTTTTTGTGCTCGGCCTGATAGGCTTCGTTGTCTTTCGGGTCCGGTGTCGTGCCGAGCAACGGTTTCTCGGCAGGCTCTGTGCTGCTCGCGAAGACACCGTATAGCGAGTAGTAATCCTTGGTCGGGATGGGGTCGAACTTGTGATCGTGGCAACGGGCACAGGCCACGGTGACGCCCATCAATCCGCGGCAGATCAAATCGATGCGGTCATCAATGATGTCGTTTTGATTGCCGAGGAATTGGCGACCCAAGGTGAGAAAACCCAAAGCGGCGAGCGGACGTTTGTCATCGCCGAGCGGCATCATATCCGCCGCGATCTGTTCTTTCAGGAAACGATCGTAAGGCAGGTCTTCATTGAAAGCCCGGATGACATAATCCCGGTAGGTATAGGAGTAGCCGAAGCGGCGTTCCACACCACCGGCGAGGTAACCCTTCGTATCAGCATAGCGGGCGACATCCAGCCAATGACGCCCCCAGCGTTCACCGTAGCGCGGGGAGGCCAGCAGACGGTCAATCAACTTTTCGTAAGCATCCGGTGAACGGTCAGCGAGAAAGGCGGAGAGTTCTTCTTGCGTCGGGGGCAAACCGGTCAGGTCAAACGTAGCACGGCGAATCAGGGTGCGCTTGTCAGCCGTCGTCGCGGGCTTCATGTCCTTGCTTTCGAGCTTGGCCAGCACGAAGGCATCGATTGGAGATTTTACCCATTTCTGATTCTTCACCGGTGGCACGGCCGGTTTCGTCACCGGTTGAAAAGCCCAGTGCTTGCGGCCTTCGGCCATGATGCTGTCGAAAGGACTGATCTTGCCACCCGCCGCCACCCGCGGATCCGGTGCGCCCATCTTCACCCAATCCACCAGCAAATTGACCTGGGTATCATCCAGCTTTTTCTTGGGCGGCATCTGGAGATTTTCATCGTGATAGCGCACCGCTTTGATCAGCAGGCTCGCATCCGGATTACCCGGCACGAGGCTGGGGCCGGTATCGCCGCCTTTGAGGATCGCTTCCTTGGAATCAAGGGAGAGGCCGCCTTTGATTTTCTTCGTGGCGCTATGACAATCGTAGCAGCGCTCAATCAGCAAGGGACGCACCTTGTTCTCGAAAAACTCCACGCCCTTCGGGTCATCGGCGGCCAAGACCTCGCCACCGGCCCACGCGAGGGCACTGGCGGCCAAGATTCCGCGCCAAACTCTGCCTGCCAACATCTTGCTGCTGTTACGCCACATACAAATCGATTAGACGGATGAACTACGCCAGATATTGACTTAAAATGCCGCTTTCCGAAAAGAGTTTTCCCCGGCTTTCGCAAAGTTTTTGCGGAACCGGATTGAAAGCATGAATTGATCAGCCTGTTTTGTTGGGCAGGCGGCTAAATTTGAGTTGTCGTTTTGGGGCGTAGTGCTTCACGCTGGCTTGCAGTAACATGTATATTCCCACTGCTTTTGAGATCGCCGATCCGGTGCGGCTCGCCGCGTTCATGGAGCAACACAGTTTTGCCACGGTGGTCACGCAAGATGCAGCGGGCGTGCCTTTTGCCAGTCACATCCCGCTCTTGCTGGAGCTGGAAGCAGAGGTGCCGGCACGCTTGCTCGGACATCTGGCCAAGGCCAATCCCCAATGGCAGCATTTCAGCCAGAACTGCGAGGTTTTGGTCCTCTTTCAAGGCCCGCATGCCTATATCTCACCCAAGTGGTATCAGGCAGAAGTGGCGGTTCCCACCTGGAATTATGCTGCGGTGCATGCTTACGGACGGGCCAAACTGATCAGTGATGAGAGCCGGTTAGGCGACTTGGTGCAACGGACGGTCCGTTATTATGAAGGGGATGGGCCGGAGGCCTGGAAAGGCGATCTGCCGGCGGAGTATGTGAGCAAAATGCTCAAAGCCATCGTTGGATTTGAGCTCTCCATCACGCGGGTGGAGGGGAAATTCAAGCTGGGACAGAACCGCTCGCCTGAGGACATCGCGGGAGTTTACGCTGCTTTGAGCCAGTCCCGGCGCGCCGAAGACAAGCTCCTGGCGGAATTTATGCAGGAGCAAGGATTGGTGAGGCCACAGGCTTAAAGACTTTTTGGCCAGCTTCGCTTCAAGGCCCGGATAGTTGTGCCCGTGAGGTGCCCGGCCATGGCCCCAATGATGGCCGGCACGATGAACAGCACAAAGAGGATTGCGCCGAGGATCAAGCTCCAGATGGCCAAGCCTCCGATCAATCCCATGGCCTGACAGAGTAAAAGGGCGGTGACTAAAATCAGAAACCACGGCCAGCGCTTTGGGCTGACCGGGGTTTTGCTGGTTGATGGCTGATTAGCCACAAATCACATCACTTCTTGTGCTCTTGGGCGTAGTGACGGGCGAGGATGTCTTCGCCGAAGTCACCATTGAAATCGCGCCAGACGGCATGCACGTGATTGTTGTTGTTCTGGGTGTTGTCGTATTCGAGCAGGAACGTCGGGCCTTGCACTCGGTAGTATTGGCCTTCACCGACTTCAGTGCCACCAGCCCAGGCGAACAGGATGGAATCCAAACCGGCCTTCTCGATCTTGCCGAGTTCAACCGCCGCGACTTCCGGCCGGACGCGTTCCACGTAAGCCTTGATGATGTCCATCAAAATGGTCTTTTGTGCGGCGTTGAGATCTTTGTAGGGGATGCCGAGGGCTTCGAGGGGCTTCACTTTGCGTTCCGCCGCGGTGATGACTTCTTTCGGGGCGTCCTTCGAGTAGATGGCCTTGGCGCGTTGTTTGGCGTCGAGAGATTTCAAGAGCTTGCGGCCGATTTCTTCTTCCCCACCGAGGACGCGCAGACCTTTGCGGGGGCCTTCACGGATTTCACCCGGATTCGAGCCCATGAAGGAAGGTGTGGGAGAAACCGTCGAGCCGGTCAGGGTGAAGTTCAGAGAGATGTGATGACCTTCCACGCGCCAGCCCCAGGCTTTGGTGGCACCGGGTTCACCGAAAATGGTGAAGTAATACTTCTCGGGATCGCGTTTTGGGCTCTTGTTCTCCAGATCATAGAGAACCTGCTCCAAACTCATGATGGTGAAAGCTTGATAGGCACCGCGCGAGCTCATGCCGGAGGAGAGCAGGGCGAGGGCGAGACGCTGTTGCGCCGGGGTCATTTCTTTGAGCGTCAGGCCATTGCGGTCTTTCGGGATGAAGTGCCAGTTTTGGCGTTCCTCCGCTTTCACTTCGTAAACGGCCTTGGCCTTTTGCTCAGGCGTGAGGGCGTTGAGGAGGTTGTTGGCCGCGGCGGACATTTCCTCCGCACCGGCGTGCGCGGCGGCGGAATACAACAGGGAACCCATTGCGACGGCGAGGGCCGAAAGCAAAGACGTACAGGACTTCACAGACTTCAAAGTGGTCATGGAGAGACGATTTGCGAGAATTGAACCGGAGGCAATGAGAAAAGTGAAAATCAAAAACGGTTGTCTTGATTTATGCCAAACAAATGTGACGGGGTTATGAGCGCCCTGCTTCAATCCATTCCTCGCGGAAATCTTCAGGCCAGAAGCGCGAAGGCACAATCATAGTCATGCCCGGGTGTTCGTTGGAAATCAGGAGCGGAAAATAAGAGAGACTCAGCTTTTTGTCGGGCAAATGTTTGCGGACGATAAAAATAGAAGAAAAAAGACAAGGGCAGGAACCTGTGATAGAAGCAGGGACAGGCAATCCATAAGGTGTATATACTCGTTGGCCAAATTTTCTGCTATAAGTCCTGCTTTCGGGTCTGATGAGCCTGTCTCTTTTAACTCAAACAATGCAGCAGCAATAGGGCCAAGCAGTTTGGGTGATGGCGTATACCGTTCATCGGGCGAATAAAGAACTGCGGCTGGATGGTCATAGTTGCCCACACTGAAAAGATTCGAGTTTGCCTGAACTATATGCCCCCACACCACGGTGCCACCAGTTAAGAGCTGAGGTGCTGCTAAAATGCATTTTCCGATAGTATCTTTTTTGGCCCAATAGGGCATGGGAACCCGTAAATATGAGAGCCGAGTCCACAGGGTGAATTCACGAGGTTGCACCCCTATAAGGTCACGTGTTGCTTGGATTACATCCATAGAGTAACGATGTCATTTACTCCAAGAGCGACGCAAGAATCTTAAGAAATTCCCGTGCATGATCTTTGCTATGTCCTCTTCGGAATACCCGCGGGCACGGAAGAGATCGGGTACCTTCTGGAGGTCAGCGATGGTATCCAGGTCGCCGGGCTTTGTTCTTTGCCGAAACCGCCGTCGAGATCGGTGCCGATGCCGATGTGATTCACGTTACCCGCAAGCTGGCAGATGTGGTCGAGATGATCCACCATGTGCTTCAAACTCACGCCGGAGGATTGGGGCGTGGTCTTTTGGCGGATCCAGCCGGGGACCATCATCCAAGCATCCAAGGGACCACCGAGAACCCCGCCGCGTTTGATGATTTCTTTGATCTGTTCATCGCTGAACTGGCGATTGTGATTCACCAAAGCGCGGCAGTTCTGATGGCTCGCCCAGACGGGGCCATCCCAGATGCTCATCGCCTCCCAGAAGCTGTCGTCGCATAGATGTGTGGCATCGAGGATGAGTTTGAACCGCATCATTTCCTTGAGCAAATCCCGGCCTTTCTGGCCGAGTCCACCGGTGTCGTCTGTGCCGTGTGCGTAAGTGCCGGGCCCGTAGTGAGCGGGGCCGAGGGCGCGCAGACCTTGAGCGACGGATTTCTCCAGATAGCTCAGCTTGACGATGGAATCCGCACCTTCCAAGGAGAGGATGTAGCCGATGGGTTTCTTGGCGTTGTCGATGGTTGCATCATGCCAAAGGGCGAGGTGTTTCTCGAGCGCGTCAAGATTCGTGATGGCGACCATCTCGCCTTGGTCTTCCATGGCGCGATACCAGGCGAGCTGGCCTTGCGTCTGCGCCCAGGCTTGCTCCGGTGAACGCCAGCCGCCGAGCGGATGGGTGGGCTTGGCATAGCGCGCGATCTGCGTGGCGACGACGAGGCCGATGTTGCCTTTGCGCAATTCCGGCAGGCAGACGGTGCCAAGGCCACGGTCGGGCTTATCGGTCATCCCTTTTTCGCGGTCGCGGATTTCCTGGATGGGACGCGTGTAATCGCGGTTCCACTCCAGGGCATTCATGCTGAGGTCGAGATGGGCGTCGAAGATGAACATAGATTATTTAGAGCCAGTCAGGCGCGTTGATGTGAAATGAGGAGATGAATTTCGTTGGATTATCTCCCTCTCCCCTCAACGGGGAGAGGGCCGGGGTGAGGGGTGAGTCGCAGCACAAAGGCGTTATCTTCTCGACCGATTCCGCCAGCATAGTTTGAGTTTGTACTGCTCCTGAAACTGCGGATATCTCATGTTTCGCCTCACTCCTCACCCGGTTCCGCTGGGGGCGGAACCGACCTCTCCTCGTTGAGAGGAGAGGTAACATTTTTCGAGCCATTGGAGTTTTCACCCGGAAATAGTTCATGAAGGCCTTTAGAGTAAAGAATTTAGGAGCAGCACGAAACCGAGGCCGACGACGGCGATGATGGTTTCCAACACGGTCCACGTGCGCAACGTCTCACTGACGCTGAGCTTGAAGCATTCCTTCACAAACCAGAAACCGCCATCGTTGACGTGGGAGAGGATAAGGGAGCCGCAGCCGAGCGAAATGACCAGCAATTCGCGATTTATCTCCGGATGTTCGTTGACAATGGGAACCAGCAGGCCCGCGGCGGCGGTGATCGCTACCGTGGCCGAGCCGGTGGCGATGCGGATCAAGGCAGCCAGTAGCCAGCCAAAGACGAGGGGCGGCAAATGCCAGTTACTGGCGAGTCCTTTCACGGCATCGCCGACGCCGCTTTCAATCAATACGCGGCTGAAGCCGCCGCCCGCGCCAATGACCAAAAGCACACTGGCGACCGGGCCGAGGCAATCCTCACTTAACTTCAGCAATTGCGGGCGATCAAAGCCACAGGTGTGACTCACCGTGAACAGGGCGTAAAGCACCCCTGTGAGCATGGCGAAGACCGGGTGACCGATGAGATTGAATGTGCTGCGCCACGTAGAGCCTTCGGGGGCTACGATGGTAGCCAGACTGCCGAAGAGCATGAGCGCTACGGGAAGCAGGATGATACTCAGTGTCAGGGCAAAACCGGCCGCGACTTGGGGTTTTGGCTTTTGCGCCGAGGTTTCGGTGGGTTGAAGAGGGGAAGGGACATCGACGTAGGCCTTGATGTAATTAGTGAACAGTGGGCCCGCCAAAGCCAGCACCGGCAAACCGATCAAGATAGACCAGCCGATCGTTTTGCCCACATCCGCCTTGAGCAAGCCGATGGCCGCCATGGGACCGGGGTGGGGTGGGACGAGCCCGTGGGCCACCGAAAGCCCCGCCGCGACGGGGAGAACCAGCGTGAGCCAAGGCACTTTATGGCGAGCAGCCAAAGCAAAGACCACGGGGACCAAAAGCATCACGCCAACCCCAAAAAAAACAGGCAAACCGATCAAAAACGACAGTGCAGCCAAAGCCCAAGGCAGACGCTGTGGCCCGGCGAATTGAATCAATCTTTCCGCCACCACATGAGCGCCGCCAGACTCCGCCAAGAGCCGGCCTAAGACGGTTCCCAAGCCGATGACGAGCGAGATAGACCCCAGCACGCCACCGACACCCGTCTCAATCGCCTTGCCAATCGTAGCCCAGTCCATGCCGCTGGCCAGGCCGACCACGAGCGACGCAACTACCAGCGCCACAAAGGCATGAACGCGAGCAACGCTCACCAAGAGGATCAGACCAATCACCGCCAAGGCAGCAATCAGTAACAAACTGGTATGAGGCGAATGAATAGGCATGAGAAATACCACTCAATGCTGACGACATCTCAGCGCCGGGACAAGTGTATCTATGACTTATGAAGTTCATTCATGGCTGGCAAGGAATTGATGAATGCTTGTAGGCGATGTGGATAAAAAAATACACCATGCGGGATTGTGTGCACAAAATATGATTAGGTACTGTTTGGTATAATTATTCATAACTATTTGATTATCAGCGTCTTGAGATAATATTTAAAATTCTTTTTCGTGTTGGCATCACGGGTGCTAAAGGACGCGTGCTCAAAACACACCTCAAATTAGTAGTTTGCTTTTTCGCGAGCTGCGCATTGTTAGCCTACGGGCTGAGTGCGTTGCTGGCCGCGAAGGCTGATTTGGGTGGGGACTATGCCACGATGTTGCAATCCGACGAGCTGAACGAGACGGCGACCGGTCCTTGGCTGGGGCGTGAGTCTCAGGACGATGAACTCGTGCCGGCCCTGCTGTTGGTAGATGCGGTTGAATTTGGCCGTTGCCACGTGCACGGCGCTGAGATGTCGGCTGGGTTTGGTGAGGTGGCCCAGCCTTCAGGTGGTATCTCCCCGGTCCTCCTTTCCCGTCCCCCGCCAATGACTCTCTGACGAGATTTCGTCCAGGGCGTTGCAGTCAGACCGCCCGGCCTGTTGCCGGGAGGACAAGGTAAAAAAGTTAACCAGTAATCAGTTCGATATGAAAAAAATAGAAGCAATCATCAAACCATTCAAATTGGAAGAAGTGAAGGACGCCCTCAGCGAAGTGGGCGTGGAAGGTATGACGGTTACCGAAGTCAAGGGCTTCGGCCGCCAGAAGGGGCACACCGAAATCTATCGTGGCAGCGAATACACGGTGGACTTCCTGCCGAAGGTGAAGCTGGAAGTGATCTTGCCGGATGACCGGGTCGATACCGCTGTGGCGGCCATCGTCAAGGCGGCCAAGACGGGCAAAATCGGCGACGGCAAAGTATTCGTATCCCCCGTGGAAGAAGCCATCCGCATCCGCACGGATGAGCGCGGCGACAAGGCAGTCTAAACTCTCAACACATCAAGGAACTCATAAAAATGAAGCGTATATTATCCACCCTGACACTTGGTGTTCTGCTGGCGACCAGCTCGCTGAACGCTCAAACGCCTGCCGCACCGGCGGAAGCTGCTCCTGCGGCTGCCGCGGCTGCTGCAGCTGCCAAACCCGAACCGACTATCGATCAACGCGTTTCTTCCATCGAAGCGTACATCAACAACGGTGACCCGACGGGACCGTTGAAGGGTAAAGACGGCAAGATTCCGGATGGCTTGGCCACCCCGGTTTCTGCTACCTCCGGCCCTGGCCATAACAGCTTCCAGATGGTTTGTGCCGCTCTGGTTCTGTTCATGACGTTGCCGGGTTTGTTCCTCTTTTACGGTGGTCTCGTCCGTAAGAAGAATGTGCTCTCCGTGGTGGCGCAATGCTTTGGCATCGCTGGCATGGTAACCATCATGTGGTATTTCTTCGGCTACAGCTTTGTGTTTGCCGATGGTGCTGGTGCCTGGATGGGTGACTTCGGCAAGTTCGCCTTCCTGAAGGATGTCAATTCCGCGCCGAACACCAACTACAGTTACTGGGTCAGCCAGAACGTGTTCTCCATGTATCAGTTGATGTTCGCCATCATCACTCCGGCGCTGATCCTGGGTGCGATCGCCGAACGTATGAAGTTCTCCGCGATCATGCTGTTCGTGGCCATCTGGATGGTCGTCGTTTACTTCCCGTTGGCCCACTGGGTCTGGGGTATCAATGGTGTCATGAACGGGGTGTGGAATGCGGATGCCAAGATCAAGGCGATTGACTTCGCTGGTGGCACGGTGGTGCACATGAGCTCCGGTTGGTCCGCGCTGATTCTCTGCATCATCCTCGGCAAGCGCAAAGGTTTCGGCAAGGAACCGATGCCGCCGCACAGCATGGTCGCTTGCGCGATCGGTACGGGTATGCTGTGGGTTGGCTGGTACGGTTTCAACGCCGGCTCGGCTGTGGCCGCTGACGGTGTGGCTGCGAATGCATTCATGACGACGACGCTCGCTGCTGCGGTCGCTTCCTTCGTGTGGGCGATGTTGGAATACATCATCCGTGGCAAGCCCTCCATCTTGGGCTTCTGCTCTGGTGCTGTTGCCGGTCTCGTGGTGGTCACCCCGGCCTGCGGTTTCATCACGGCTGACGGCGCTATGATCATCGGTGTGCTGGCGGGTCTGGTTCCTTTCCTGGCCTGCTCCTACCTCAAGGCTAAGTTGGGTTATGATGACGCCTTGGACACGTTCGGTGTGCACGCTGTCGGTGGTACTATGGGCGCGCTCCTGACCGGTATGCTGGCTCGCAACTCTGCGAACGCCAACCTCGCGACGAACCTGAAGGACTATGTCAAAGACACGATGTTCCAGCCGCTCTTGATGGAGCAGGTCAAGGCTGTCGTGCTGACGTTGGTTCTCTCCATCGTTGCCACGGTCGTCATCGCCTACATCGTGAAAGCCATCACGGGCCTGCGTCCGACGGAAGAAGTCGAACAGCAAGGTCTGGACCTCTCCGAACACGGCGAAGAGGGCTACCACGGCTGATAAGTTTTGCGCTCGCGCGCTAATAAAATACGGCCTGAGAGCCGGTCTTAGTGAGCAGCGCAGTTTTTCAAAGGGCACCCGCAAGGGTGCCCTTCTTCTTTTGTACTTTGATTGAGTGGAAAGCGGAACTGGTGCGAAACAGCAAACACGGTGGCAGCCATGAAAGCTGCTGGTGTGATTGAAACGAAGCGGCTAGAGAATCTGGATCACCAGCGCCGTCGTGTTGTCCTTGCCGCTATTGGCGATGGATTCATCGACCAGGCGTTGTGCCGGTTCAAAGGGCGAGGAGTTGGCCGCGGGCGAACGCAGGATATCCACGATGCTATGGTTGTAGAGCCCGTCTACCAAGCCATCGGAGCAGATGAGAAAGATGTCTCCCGGTTCGTACGCCACAGCTCCTACTTGAGGATCGACGAATTGATTGCCGCCGCCTAAGGACTTCTGAAGGACGCTGCGGCGGGGATGGGTGCGGGCTTCGCGTTCGTTGATCTGACCGTTGCGCAGGAGCCAGCCCACATGGGTGTCGTCATGGGTCAGTTGCTTCAGGTTGTCTTGTCCGGCGGCAAGATAATAGATCCGGCTATCGCCGACATGACCGAAATAAAGCCAGCCGGGCACAAACCAGCACAGGCTTAGCGTTGTCTCCATGCCCCGGCATTCGTCATAGCTGTCGCCGAGGAATTTGAGCGCGCGATGTGTCTGGGTGAAAAGCTCGGTGAGCACATCGGCGAACCCGGCGTCGAGGCCGAGGGCAGATTGTTGGAAAGAGCGGGGGAGCAAGGTGGTGATCTTTTCAACGGCGATACGGCTGGCATACTCACCAGCCATTGCCCCGCCCATCCCATCACTGACAGCGAACACGAAATCTTTATGGAGATTGGATTCTTCGCCGAATTTACCCAGGCGAAGAATCTCGCGGGCATCGAATTGCAACCCGAGGAAGGAATCCTCGTTATTCTTCCGGACTTTACCCCGGTCTGAACGTCCCGACCATCTCAAGTTCCGCGCGGCGGCCACTCTGCTGACTGGATTCATGCAAATATCTGGCTTACTTAGAGTCGGGGAGGATTGTGGCGAGCTCGAAATCAATCAAACAGAATCTGCCATCTTTTTGCCGGTAGGTGACGTTGCGCATATCGGCATCATCATGGCGCACGCCAAAGGCCTCCAGCTCGGCAAAGAGCTCCTTGGTGCGCGCGGCGTCCAGATGGTCCACGCGTACGCCGCAATTGGTCGTGACGATAGTCAGGTCTTCAGTGCGGGCTTCAAGCAGCTTGGGCACGAAAGTGCAGCCACGCTCATCCAGGTGGCGGAGGACGCGGACTTCGTTATCGAAGCGTTCTTGGGCATTGGGGCCATGAAAGGTTTTGATGACCCGGCCATCAAAAGTCAGCTTAACGGTAGACCTGAGGGTGTCCTTTACTTGCAGCATGGTGAGGGAATGGGGCGGCTGGGATGCTCTAAGAAAGGCCGGCTACCATCCGGATCGGCCTTTGATGCAATCTGGTTTACGTATTCCATGGCTAGCTGGCGGAATGTCGCACATGAATGCGGGTTACAGAAGAGTAAATTCTGCCAAAGTATGTTGCTAACTGGCTGGCGTTTTTTGACCACTTGAAAATGGGGTGAATTGCTTCATTTTGCTCAGATAAATGGGCTTTTTTGGTGGAATATGGCAATTTTAGCCACTATTAGTGAAATGGGCAAATTAAGCCAATTTGAATAAAAGCATTCATGGATTTCGCGGGGAAAGGATTTAAGATGTGTTTCGAGACTGCAAGTGTTTCCTGCTGAAAGACAAGGGGTTGGGTGGATTTTGTGAGGCGGATGGGCTTGGGCTTGCAAAATGGCATCCTAGCTGCTCAGCTACCTACCAACGGGTAGGCTGTAGATTTTGGCTCAGCTCAACCGGAACAAACAAATATACCCCCATACACATGGCGAAATATAAGTTGGAATATATCTGGCTCGACGGCTACACGCCCGTCCCCAATCTCCGCAGCAAGACCCAAATCAAGGAGTTCAGCAGCTTCCCGAAGCTGGAAGAGCTTCCGATGTGGGGTTTTGATGGCAGCTCGACCCGCCAAGCCGAAGGCCGCAGCTCTGACTGTATGCTCAAGCCTGTGGCGGTCTTCCCTGACACGACGCGCAAGAATGGCGTCCTCGTCATGTGCGAAGTCATGCAACCGGACGGCAAGACGCCGCACGCTTCCAATGCGCGCGCGACGATTCTTGATGACCCCGGTGCCCTGTTCGGTTTCGAACAGGAATACTTCCTCTACCAAGACGGCGTTCCGCTGGGCTTCCCGGCTGGTGGCGGCTTCCCGCCCCCGCAAGGTGAGTACTACACGGGTGTGGGCTACAAGAACGTGGGTGACATCGCCCGCAAGATCGTCGAAGAGCATCTCGACCTCTGCTTGGACGCTGGCATCAATCACGAAGGCATCAACGCCGAAGTGGCGAAGGGCCAGTGGGAATTCCAGATCTTCGGCAAGGGCTCCAAGAGCGCTGCTGACCAGATGTGGGTTGCCCGCTACCTCCTGATCCGTCTCTGCGAACAGTACGGCGTGGACGTGAACTTCCACTGCAAACCGCTCGGCAAGGACGTGGACTGGAACGGTTCCGGTATGCACTCCAACTTCTCCACCACCTACATGCGCGAAGTGGGCGGCAAGGAATACTTCGAAGCCCTCATGGCGGCGTTCGACAAGTACAAGAACGAACACATCGCTGTGTACGGCCCGGACAACCACCTGCGCTTGACCGGTCTGCATGAGACGCAGTCCATCGACAAGTTTAACTACGGTGTCGCGAACCGCGGTGCGTCGATCCGTGTGCCGCACAGCTTCGTGAACAACAATTACAAGGGTTACTTGGAAGACCGTCGTCCGAACTCGCAGGGCGACCCGTACCAGATCGCCAGCCGCATCCTGCAGACGATCGCTACGGTTCCGACGAAGTAATTCGTTCGCGGAATGATTCAAGAACGGCGCGGAAGCAATTCCGCGCCGTTTGCTTTTGGTTCGTTAAAATCGAGGAATGGTTAAAAGGGTTGAATTGTGAAACTTTGAAACGATTTGACCCTTTTAACGATTTAACGGTCTTCAAGATTGCCGAATTCTGCCATTGCCCCGGAAAACGGGTTTTCGCAATATCTGCGGCCTATGTCGAGTGGTCGCAAACAGTATCCGTTCGATCTGATCGAACCGAAGTGGCAGCAGAAGTGGGACGCCGAGCAGACGTTCCGCGCGTGGAACCCGGGCGAAGTGGTGCCCGCTGGCCATCCTTTTGGGGTGCGCCATGGTCTGGCGGGCAAGGTGGCTGATCGCCAAGGCTTGCCGCCGAAGTTCTACATCCTCGACATGTTTCCGTATCCGTCCGGTGCCGGTCTGCATGTGGGGCATCCTGAGGGTTATACGGCCACAGATATTTTGGCGCGCTATCGCCGTTCACAGGGCCTGAACGTGTTGCACCCGATGGGCTGGGACGCTTTCGGTCTGCCGGCGGAGCAATACGCCATCAAGACGGGGCAGCATCCGCGCAAGACGACGGAAGAGAACATCACCAATTTCAAGCGGCAGATCAAATCGCTCGGCTTCAGCTATGACTGGACGCGTGAAGTGGATACGACGGATCCGAAGTATTTCCAATGGACGCAGTGGATCTTCCTCCAGCTCTACAATTCATGGTTCAACCCGGAGACGAACAAGGCGGAGTCCATCGACACGCTAAAGTATCCGGCGGATTGCACCACGGAAGCGCAGAAGCGCGCGTATCGCGATAACAAGCGGTTGGCGTTCGTGAGCGAAGCACCGGTTAACTGGTGCCCTGAACTCGGCACGGTGCTTGCCAATGAAGAAGTCGTCGATGGTAAATCAGAGGTGGGCGGCTTCCCGGTCATCCGCAAGCCGATGCGCCAATGGATGCTCCGCATCACGGCGTATGCGGAGAAGTTGCTGAATGATTTGGACACCATCGACTGGACGGATTCGCTGAAGGAGATGCAGCGGAACTGGATCGGCCGCAGTGAAGGTGCGGAAGTGGATTTCCAAGTGGACGGCCATGCAGCGAAGATCCGCGTGTTCACGACGCGGCCGGATACCTTGTTCGGTGCGACCTACATGGTGCTCTCGCCAGAACATAAGTTGGTGAGTGAGATCACGACTTCAGCGCAAGCGGCAGCGGTGAAGGAGTATCAGCGCTTTGCGACGACGAAGAGTGATTTGGAACGCACGGAATTGGCGAAAGACAAGACTGGTGTGTGGACGGGTGCCAATGCCATCAATCCAGTGAACGGGGAGAAGATACCTATCTGGATCGCGGATTACGTGCTCTCGACCTATGGCACGGGAGCGATCATGGCGGTGCCGGCGCATGATGAGCGGGATTTTGAATTCGCGAAGAAGTTCAATCTGCCCATCGTGCAAGTCGTGCAGCCGCCGGATGCCAAGACGGATTGGCAGGGCTTCTGTGAGGATGGAACGGCGGTCAATTCGGCGAGTGCGGATATCTCCTTGAACGGGTTGCCGACCAAGGAAGCGAAGCGCAAGATTTCTGAATGGCTCGATAGCAAAGGACTCGGCAAGAAGACCATCAACTACAAGCTGCGTGACTGGTTGTTCAGCCGTCAGCGGTATTGGGGTGAGCCATTCCCGATCATCTGGAAGAAGGATGCTCAGGGGAATCTTTATCACGAAGCCTTGCCGGAAAGCGTGTTGCCATTGCGTCCGCCGCAATTGGAAGAATACAAGCCGACCTCCGATGGCCAGCCGCCGCTCGCTCGCGCGAAGGACTGGGTGAATCTGCCAGATGGTTCCATCCGTGAAACGAACACGATGCCGCAGTGGGGTGGTTCGTGCTGGTATTACCTGCGCTATGCGGATGCTTTGAATGGCGGCGCGTTCGTAGGGCCGGATGCAGAATCCTACTGGATGGGCACGGGCAAGTTCCAAGGTGAGGTGAAGCCCGGTGTGGATCTTTACGTCGGCGGCACGGAGCACGCGGTGTTGCATCTGCTCTATGCGCGCTTCTGGCACAAAGTCTTGTTTGATCTCGGTCACGTGACGACGGCGGAGCCGTTCTACAAGCTCGTGAATCAAGGGCTGATCATGGGTGAAGACGGGCAGAAGATGTCCAAGAGCCGCGGCAACGTGGTGAATCCCGATGACGTGCTGGTGGAATATGGCGCGGATGCGTTCCGCCTTTATGAGATGTTCATGGGGCCGTTGCAGGAGAGCAAGCCGTGGAACACTCGTGGCGTGGAAGGTGTTTATCGTTTCCTGGGTCGCGTGTGGCGCATGTTTGTGGATGAAGGTGCAGAGACGGCTTATGAACAAGCCGAAGCGGTCGCTACGCCGGAGACACGTGGTGAGTTGCTGGACTTGATCATACTCGATGGTGGTATCTTGGAGGCGGAGCCGACAAAGGAGCAGTTGAAGGTCTTGCACACGTGCATCAAGAAGGTCACCGATGACCTCGAGGGGATGCGCTTCAACACCGCTATCTCCGCGATGATGGTGTTCAGCAATGAAGCGAGCACCTGGCAGACCAAGCCGTTTTCGGTGATGAAGACGTTTCTGCAATTGCTCGCGCCGTTCGCACCACACTTGGCCGAGGAACTCTGGAGCCGGTTGCATTCAACGTTTGGTCAGGTGGCGCCGTCGTTGACGTATGCGGTGTGGCCGAAATTTGATCCCGCTTTGCTGGTCGAGGATGAGATTGAAATCCCAGTGCAGGTGAACGGCAAATTGCGCGATGTCATCAAAGTGCCGACGGCGGCAGATAGCGCCACAATCGAGGCAGCCGCGAAGGCGTCGGAGAAGGTGAAGCCGTTCATCGATGGCAAGGCGATCAAAAAAATAGTCGTGGTTCCCAAGAAATTGGTCAATATTGTCGCCGTTTAGCCGATTTAACCTCGTGAGCCTGTGTCATTCCTGACCAAGCAACAGCGGTTGATCGTGATCACTGCCCTCGGCCTGTTAGTGCTGGGGGCGGTGGTGAAGATGTGGTTCGGGCCGGAAACGGTAGCGATTCCAGCGGAGCAAACGGGACAGAAATAGTATGCAACAGCGCAGCTTTGAAGAAGGCGTTGAAAAGATCGTGGCGAAGGATACTCGCTATGATGCGGATGCGTACGAGTTTCTCCGGGAGGCGCTGGACTTCACGCAGAAATCATTGGGTCGTAATAGCGACAAGGTGCGCCAGCGGGAAGGGGCATCGACTACGGAGCAGGGGCATCATGTGTCCGGGCAGCAGTTGCTGGCGGGCATCCGCG
This sequence comes from Limisphaerales bacterium, assembly GCA_965283725.1. GTDB lineage: Bacteria > Verrucomicrobiota > Verrucomicrobiia > Limisphaerales > JAEYXS01 > JAEYXS01. Next base: position 66,924 of record CBDIPT010000011.1, on the reverse strand, counting down.
AGTTTGCGGCGCAACGTTATGGGCCGATGACACTGATGGTATTCGAATCCTGGGTGTGAAGCGCACGGATGATTTCGGCGAGATCGTTTTCAACATGGTCAGCGAAGGATTGCTGGGCAAGACGGAGAACGACAGCCGCGAGGATTTCAAAGGCGTTTACAATTTCGATACCGTGTTTCGCCAGCCGTACCTGCCCAAGACGAAGCAGACGTGGACGCCTCCCGCTGAGACATCTTCGACTGAGAGTTAAGGTTTACGATTCGCGGACCGACTTCTAATTCCCTCTCTTTAGTGCCTGTGAATACCCTATGGTTGACATCAGGCACTATATACTGTCCATTTGGACAGTATGAAAGATTTGACCGGTCAGCAGCGGGCAGTGTTGGATTTCATTGAATCGGCAGTGAATGAGGGCCGTTCGTGTCCGTCACAAAGGGAGATTGCCGCGCACTTTGGCTTTGCCAGCAAAACAGCCGTTGCCGACCATCTGCGGGCCTTGGTGAAAAAGGGCTGGCTGGCGGTTGAGCCGGGCAAAGCCCGATCGGTCCGGCTGGCCACGCGGGTGAGGGCTGCGATTTTCAGCATCCCCATGCTGGGCGATATCCCGGCCGGTTTGAGCCAGGATCGGGAGCAGCAATCGGATGACTGCGTGCCGGTTACGGTCGAGTCGATCGGTTTCAAGCCGGGAAGAAACACCTTCGCTTTACGCGTCACCGGCGATTCAATGATCGGAAAGCATATCTGCGATGGAGACGTAGTCATCCTGGAGCATGGTCGGGAACCGCGTAACGGCGAAGTGGTGGCGGCTTTGATCGACCGGAAGAACACGCTGAAGACCTTTGTGTTGAAGGGAGGCAAGCCTTACCTCAGGGCGGAGAATCCCAAATATCCCGACCTGATCCCTTCGGAAGAACTGGTGATCCAAGGTGTCTTTCGCGCCTTGATCCGCAAAGCCCCATGAGCCATGCGCACCATTGTTCATTTGGATGCCGATGCTTTCTTTGCTGCGGTGGAGCAGGCTTCCGATGTTAAGCTGCGAGGCAAAGCCATAGCGGTAGGGGGAGAGAAACGCGGCATTATCGCGTCGGCTTCATATGAGGCGCGGAAGTTCGGAGTGTATACGCCCATGCCCACGGTGATGGCACGCAAGCTGTGTCCCAAGCTCATCGTCTTGTCGGGTGATTTTGAACGGTATGAGCAGTTCTCCAATTGGATGTTCGGCTATGCGTATGATTTCACGCCGGATGTAGAGCAGACTTCCATTGATGAAGGGTATTTCGATCTTTCAGCGAACCGCAAATCGCCAGTGGAGATCGCGCTGACAATTCGCAAGGCCATTGGTCAACGGCTGAAGATTTCTGTAAGTGAAGGGATTGGCTCCAACAAGTTGGTGAGCGCCATCGCTTCCAAGTTGAACAAACCAGCGGCATTTGGCGAGGTGCCAGCAGGGCGTGAAACCGAGTTCCTTTATCCTTTGCCCAATAAATGGTTGCCGGGGGTCGGCACCAAGTTGAGCCAAAGACTGAATGCGGCCGGGCTGGTCCAGATCCGGCAGCTTGCCGAAACACCTTTGGAGATGCTGGAGCTTTTGCTCGGCAATCAGGCTTCCGGGCTGCGTTTATTTGCCCGAGGCATTGATGAGCGGCCGCTTGTTTCGGGTGGTGAACCGCAAAAGTCGTTCGGCCATCAGGAGACTTTTCACACCGATATCACCGATGAGGAATACGTAGAAGCGGTGTTGCGAAAGATGGCCGATGACCTGTTTGCCAAGGTGCGTGAAGAAGGGCGCAGCGTGCGCACGTTGCATGTGCGTGTGCGTTACAATGACATGGGGGAAGATCAGGTAAGTGAAAGCCTTCAGGAACCGACGGATCTGGAAAGCGATATTTATGCTCGGTTGCACACGATGTTGCGCAAGGCTTGGAAACGGCGGGTAAGCTTGCGCCTGGTTTCCCTCAGACTCACGAACATCTACGACGGGCGTTTCCGCAGTGAACTGGCGCTGGATGTTTTGGCGCAGAATCGGGGCGCGCGCTCGCGCTTGGCGGCGGTGGTGGATGAATTACGCCGAACGCACGGCCACGCCGTGTTGCGGCGGGGTCATGATTTCCGGCTGCTTTGTCCGCCTAAAGCGGAATTAGGGCCGACGGCTCCGGCACGCGTTTGCGTTCAGCTCCGTTCCAGCGTTCCGGCAAAAGTGACGTTGGATACTTATGTGCCGCTGCGCGTGCGCAGTCATTATTCCTTTCTGGATTCCACGTTATCACCCGCGGCGATTGTGCAGTTGGCCAAGCATCACGGCCTGAAGGCGGTGGCGCTGATGGATATCGGTAATCTGCACGGCGTAGTGGAATTCGTCCTGGCGGCCAAAGAAGCAGGCATCAAACCGATCATCGGTGCCGAGATCCGCGTGGGTGAAGCTCCGTTGTTACTGTATGTGGAATCAGCGCGGGGATACTTCAATCTTTGCCGTTTGTTGTCGCGCCATGCTGAGCGAAATTCGGGCGATGAATCCTCGGTGGCGGCGCTGCAACGTAGTAGTTATCGAATCGATGAACTGAAAGGGCATACCGAGGGACTGATAGGAGTGAGTGACAATCTGGAGCTGAGCGCGTTATTTCCCGGACGCTTTTATCGCCTCGTCACATCCCTTAAATCGCCCAATGACCATCATCCGGCGGTGGCGTGTCCGCCGGTGCATTACGCCACGGCGGCAGATCGGGACAAGTATGACATCATCCAAAGTATTCGCACGCTGACGCTTTTGCGGCAGGAGCATCCGGAGAAGCGGGCCGATGGCCGTTTACATTTCCGCACGCCAGCGGAAATGGTGGCGGCGACCAAGGCGCATCCTGAGTGGTTGCGGCATTCGCAGGAAATCGCCGAACGCTGCCAGTTTGAATTTCCTTTGGGCCAGCCGCAATTTCCGCGCTACCTCACGCGGGATGGATTGTCATCCCGGGATTTTCTCAAGCACTTGGTGCAGCAAGGTCTGCGGACGCGTTACGGAAGCAAGGCGGCCCAGCATCAGCCGCAGATCGAGGAGGAGCTCGGTATGATCACGGAGGTCGGTTATGAGGATTACTTCCTCATCACTTGGGATTTCTTGCAGGAATGCCGCCGTCGGGGACTGGAATGGATCACCCGAGGCAGCGCAGCGGACAGCCTGGTCTGTTATTGCCTGGGCATCAGTGGCGTTTGTCCGATCCGCTTTGAACTTTATTTCCGCCGTTTTCTGAACCGGGACCGGATGGCCTTGAGCAAGCTGCCGGATATCGACATCGATTTTGCCCATGATGTGAAGGATGACGTGGTGAAGCTGATCTTCGAGAAGTATGGGGCGGAGCACTGCGCGGTCGTCGGCGGGTTCTCCACGTTTCAAGCACGGAGCGCTTTTGCAGAGGTCGCCAAAGTCTTGGGCGTGGCCGAACGTGAGGTGAGAAAGTTCACTGATAATTTTCCCTGGAGCTTCGGTAGTGCGTTTGAAAAGCCCGGTTTTGCCGCCGCCAAATTGATCGAGCATTTGCGTCAAAGCCCTGATTGCCGGGACAAGCCTTTGGAGGAAGAACCGTATAAAACTGCTTTGGAAATGGCGGGATTCCTGATGGCGTGCCGCGCAATCCGAAGATGCATCCTTGCGGTGTGGTGTTATCCCGGCAGCCGATGCATGAGTTGACGCCCACTTTTATCGCCAACAAAGGTTATCACACCACGCATCTGGACATGGATGCGGTGGAAGATGTAGGGCTGGTCAAAATGGATATCCTCGCTCAAGGGGGGCTGGCGGCGATGCGGGACGTGAAGGCGATGCTCGCCGCCAAAGGCATTGAGTTGGATATCGAACGCTGTGTGGCCCGAAGCCAAGCCGATGGGCGATTGTTATGCGGCAATCCGGATTGGGACGAGCCTTGGAAAGACTCAAAGATATGGGAGATGATCGCCCGGGAGGGGGAAGGGCGGTTCATCACATTGAATCTCCGGCCATGACGAATCTTTGCCAGATGTGTGATGTGCGGGAGATCGATGGTCTGATCGCCATTGTCAGCGTGATCCGGCCGGGTGCCGCCAATGAAGGCAAGAAGCTGGCGTTCACCCGCCGCTATCAAAAAATGGAGCCCACCACGTATCCGCATCCTTCTTTGGAACCGTACTTGCGCAGCACGTATGGGCTGGTGGTTTACGAGGAGCATATCCTGCAATTGTGCGAGGCGTTCGCCGGCTTGCCACCGGGCCGGGCGGATGTATTGCGACGGGCGCTTAATAAACACAAGGAAGCCAAGATTAAAGAGATTGAAGGCGAATTTTTCGCTTCTGCCCAAGCGCGTGGGCATTCTCCGGAAAAGACCAAAGAAGTGTGGGATCTGGCTACGGGCTTTGCCGGTTACGCGTTCTGCAAAGCGCACAGCACGGCTTATGGAGTGGAAGCTTATCAATCGGCTTGGTTGAAATATTATTTCCCCACGGAGTTCATGGCGGCCGTGTTGACGAATGGGAAAGGTTTTTACCATCCGTTGGTTTATGTGCTGGAATGCCATCAGATGGGGCTGCGTTTGCTACCGCCTTCGATCAATGAGCCGGGGCCGGATTTTATGGCACAGGGACAATCCATCCGGGTGCCCTTGACGCGGGTGAAAGGGCTCACTAAGCGGACGGGTGATACTTTGCTCCAGGCCCGGCGACATGGGCCGTTCTCGTCGATGGTGGATTTCTTTCATCGGGTCGCACCTGCGGGTGAGGAGTTGGAAGCGATGATCCGGGTGGGAGCGTTCGATGAGTTTGGTGAGACCCGCACGCGGCAATTTTGGCAGGCGCAGCATTTGTTGAAGACGTTCGGTTCCTCCGCAGAACCAGGCCAAGGCTGGTTGGTGCCTCCCGCTGGGTTGGAGAAATTGCCCGTCATTCCGCTGGCCGAGCCGACCCGGCGTGAACGGCTGCAATGGGAGACGGAATTGTTTGGCTATACTGTAAGCGGTCATCCGCTGGAATTGCATGACGAGATAGCTTGGGACACCTATTGCCCGGTCAGCCGGTTGCATGAGCATGTGGGGCAAACGGTGATCACGTGCGGATTGGTGATCGAGCAACGGACGCATCATCAGCAGGACGGGCAGCCGATGAAGTTTCTGACCCTGGCCGACCAGACCGGGATCATCCAGACTGAGCTGTTCGCCAAGACCTATAAGAGCTATGGGCTGGCGACCGTTCGTTATCCCGTGTTGGAGGTGGAGGCTGGAGTGGAGCCGTTTGAGAACGGGAAAGGATTTTCTTTACGGGTGTTGCGAGCGGGTAAACCGCGCTTGCGAGGCGGAAAGATCAGGGACTAGGGGCAAAATTCTTATCGCACCGCAGTGGAGGCTTCGGTAATATAACGCCAAATTGATGAGTGTTAATTTGACATTGCAGAATCGTGCCGCGTTGGCGGCCAAGGTAGAGCAGTTAGTCCAAAACACGCCGGTGTATGACATTCATACGCACCTGTATGATGCCGCGTTCGGTGATTTGCTGCTCTGGGGCATTGATGAACTTCTGGTCTATCACTATCTGGTGGCCGAGGCGTTCCGGTACTTCGACATGCCGTATGAGAAGTTCTGGAAGCTCTCCAAAGCGCAACAGGCCGAGCATATTTGGAATGCTTTGTTCATCGAGCACACGCCAATCTCGGAATCTTGCCGAGGCGTATTGACGACATTGAACCGCTTGGGCATCGACGTGAAAAAGCGTGACTTGGGCAGCATCCGCAAGTGGTTCGCGGCGCAGAAGCCGGCGGACTACATCACGAAGTCGATGGAAGTGGCGAAGGTCAACCGCATCTGCATGACGAACTCGCCGTTTGATGTGACGGAGCGGCCGGTGTGGGAAAAAGGTTTTGAACGTGATCCGCGCTTCACGGCGGCGTTGCGGATCGACCCGTTGCTGCTCTCCTGGCATGACTCGCACGAAAACCTCATCGAATGGGGGTACGTGGACAGCGCTAATCTGAATGACGCGACCATCGCGGGTGTGCGCCGGTTCCTCGCGGATTGGAGCAAGCGCATTGATGCACAATACGTGATGGTGTCGTTGCCGCCGGATTTCAAATATCCTGATGATGGTCCGTGCGCGACGTTGATCGAGAAGGCTGTGCTGCCGCATTGCCGTGAGTTCAATCTGCCGTTCGCCGTGATGCCGGGTGTGAAGCGGGCGGTGAATCCGCAGTTACATCTCGCCGGTGACGGGTTGGCGAAGGCGAACATGGCGTCTTACGAGAAGCTCTTTGCGACACATCCGGACAACAAGTTTTTGGCCACCGTGCTCTCGCGTGAGAACCAGCACGAGGTGTGTGTGATGGCGCGCAAGTTCCGCAACCTGCATATCTTCGGCTGCTGGTGGTTCACCAACGTGCCGTTCCTCATCGAGGAAATGACCCGTATGCGTCTCGAACTCGTAGGCATGAGCATCACGCCGCAGCACTCGGATGCACGCGTGCTGGACCAGATCATCTACAAGTGGGAGCATTCGAGGAAGATCATCGCCAAGGTGTTGACGGATAAATACGCCGACCTCGCCGAGACCGGCTGGGAAGTGACGCCGGCCGAGATGGAGCGCGATGTGAAGTCCTTGCTCGGCGGCGAGTTTATGCGGTTCTGTGGGAAGTAGAGTTTAATCACAGGTGGACGCAGATTAACGCAGATATTTAAAACAGGAAGGCCCGGATGATTAGTCATTCGGGCCTTTTTCATTGGATTTTCTTGCGTTAGCGAGAGCGGATTCATAGCCACGCGTTTCAACGCGTGGTGAAATGTCATATGCGATTAGCGTCGCGTAGTGACTTAGGAGTAAAGCGGGTTGGTTCTGGGTTGGGATCTTCCGTCGCTACGCGACGGTAATGTTTTGGTTGGTTTTACGGCGGCTTGAAAAGCCGCCGCTATGAATCTTTCGTGCCTACGGCACGGGGATTTAAATGCTAGAAAACGCCCGCAATGAAAAATCCCGGATGGTTTATCATCCGGGATTTTATCTGTGAGAATCTGTGTCGGTCTGCGGTTAACCCTGCAGGAGTTTCTTGCAGGCTTTGCGGAGTTTCTCCAATTGGGCGGCGGACTTGGCCTCGATATAGCAGCGTATGAGCGGTTCCGTACCGCTGGCGCGGAAGGCGACCCACTCGCGGTTCGGCAGGAGGAACTTGTAGCCATCCGTAGTGATGAATTTCTCTACCTTCAGATTGCCGACCTTGTCCAAGCCCCCGGCAAGCATCTTGAGGAGTGCTTCCTTTTTGTCGGGAGGAATAGCAACGTTGATACGGTCCGTATGGAACTCGCCGGTCTGCTTCTCCAGTGACTTCATGATCTGACCGAGGGACTTCTTCTCGTAAGCGACGAGTTCTGCCATGAGCAAGCAGGCGAGGATGCCGTCCTTCTCGGGCACGTGACCTTTCACGCTGAGGCCACCGGATTCTTCACCACCGACGATGATCGGTTCGCTCTCCATGAGGGCACCGATGTATTTGAAGCCGACAGGTGTTTCATGAACCTTAACGCCGAGCACTTCGGCGATGCTGTCCACTTGATGGCTCGTAGGGACGGTGCGGACAACTGCGCCAGTCCAGCCGCGGTTCTTCTTCAAGTGATAGAGGGCGAGGGCGAGGACCTGGTCGGGGTGATCCAGGTGCCGTCTTTGTCCACGATGCCGAAACGATCGGCATCGCCATCCAAACCGAGGCCGATGCTGGCTTTGCCGCTGCGGATGAAGTCGCTGACGGCGTGCATGCCCTCGGCATTCGGCTCCGGATGATGGCCACCGAAGAGCGGGTTGAGTTCATTGTGGAAGCGGGTGACTTTGACACCGGCTTCTTCGAGCAAGGTATCGAGATAGCCGCGGCCCGTGCCATACATCAGCTCGACGGCGATCTTCATCTTGGCCTTCTCGATGGCCTTGAAGTCGATGAGCTTCTTGATTTGTTTGAAGTAGGCGGGCAGAGGATTGATAGTCTTGCACTTGAAGGTGCCGACCACCGCGGCCTTAAAGGTCCAGTTCTCGGCCTGCAACTTGGCGATGATCGCCTCGACCTGCTTGGTAACTTCGGGCGGAGCGGCTGCGCCGTTGCTCGGAGAAAACTTGAGGCCTTGGTATTCCGCCGGATTATGGCTGGCGGTCATGTTGATGCCGCCGATGGCCTTCAGATTGCGGATGGTATGAGCGATGACGGGTGTTGGGGCATCGCGATCACACATGACCGGCGAGAGGCCGTTCGCAGCGAGAACTTCAGCGGCAGCCAAGGTGAATTCATGGCCAAGGAAACGGGTGTCATGGCCAAGGATAACGACGGGTTTGCGTCCGTAGATGACGGACTGGGGGTTCGCCAGTTCGCCCTTCCAATATTCCGCGATGGCCTGGGTGGCGAGGCGGACTTGGTCGAAAGTGAAATCGCGTGCGATCAGACCGCGCCAACCGGAAGTGCCGAATTTGATGGTAGCCATGAAATTACGTGGTGGTTAGTTAAAGGATGGGAAATGGTTAACTGGGAGCGGGTCGGGTTTCAAGCTTGAGGAGAAAGAATTAACCGCGAACCACGCTAAATACGCTAAAAAGAAAAGGGCTCGATGTTTATCGAGCCCTTGCTTGTTGGAAAGTCAGGTTTAGCGCTTCCAGTCGAAGGCACCTTTTTTCAGGGCGTAGATGTAGCCGATGAAAAGGATGCCCAAGAAAGAGATCATGGAGCCGAAGATGAGACTCGCGTTTTTGACCAGCATATCCTTGTAAACGACGGCCCAAGGATAGAGGAAAACGACTTCGATATCGAACAGGATGAAGAGCATCGCCACGAGGTAGAACTTCACGGAGAGGCGGTTGCTGCCTTCGCCGATGGGCAGCATGCCGCATTCATAGGCGGTGTCTTTGGTGGCATTGCGCTTGCCGCGCATACCGAGGAAGTAAGAGGTCGCAAGCATGCCGATGGCGAAGCCAATGGCAACGAGGCCCAAAATCAAGACCGGAATATACTGGTTCAACTGGTCGTCCATAAACCGGTGCGAAAACTAGGGGCGACCGGGGCGAATGGCAAGCGAAACTAATCTTCATCCCACATGCTGGGCCAAGGTTCGGTCATCGATTTGGCGAGGAGCTTGTGCAGGGTGGATTGGCGGCTGGTTATCCGCTCTTGGAGTTCGGTGCTGTGAGGTTTAGAGGGATGAGGAGGTAAAGGCCAATGCCCCGTCTGGCGAAACCCTTGGATCCGTTCCAGTGCGGAACGATAGGATGAGGAATCATTGGCATTCATCTGCGACAAACCTTGAGAGCATTTAAAACCATAAAAGGAGAAGGCGCAACCTGCGGGTTTGTAATGCCGGGCTGGGGTAGGGTGCTCTTTCAATTGCTGATATTTCCATCCAACCGCTTGCAAACTGGCCGGGGCACACCTACTTTACCGTCCTTAAATTTATATGGAAAACGTTGTCATCATCGGTTCGGGATGCGCGGGTTATACGGCAGCCATCTACACGGCGCGGGCAGGCTTGAAGCCTCTGGTTGTTACGGGTGAACAGCCGGGCGGTTTGCTGACCACCACCAGCATCGTGGAGAACTTCCCGGGTTTCCCGGAAGGCATTGATGGCACGCAACTGATGATGAACCTGCAACAGCAGGCAGAACGCTTTGGCGCGCGCGTGCAGTTCGGTTCCATCGTGGAAGAGGCGGACCTGAAATCCACGCCGTTTAAGCTTAAGATCGATGGCAGCATCGTCGAAGCACAGACGGTGATCATTGCGACGGGCGCGGGCCACAAGCATCTCGGCCTGGAGAGCGAGCACTTGCTGGATAAGAAAGGTGTAACGTATTGCGCGACGTGTGACGGTGCGCTGCCGATGTTCCGCAACAAGCCGTTGGTCGTAGTGGGCGGCGGTGATTCCGCGTGTGAAGAGGCGATGTATCTGACGCGCTTTGGCTCGGTGGTCTATCTGATCCATCGTCGTGACACATTGCGCGCCTCGAAGATCATGGCCGAGCGCACGCTGGCGAATCCGAAGATCAAGCCGGTCTGGGATTCCGCCGTGGAAGAGATTCTGGATGTGAAAGCGGGCAAGGTCACGGGCGTAAAGGTGAAGAATCTCAAGACGAACGAAGTGACCACACTGGAAGCTTCAGGTGTGTTCGTGGCGATCGGGCATGTGCCGAGCACGCAGCTTTTCAAGGGTGTCATCAACATGGACGAGAACGGCTTCATCATTCCGACGCGCGGTAGCGAGACGAATATCCCGGGTGTGTTTGTGGCGGGCGATTGCTCGGACCATGTGTATCGCCAGGCGATCACGGCGGCCGGCATGGGTTGCATGGCGGCGATCGACGCGGAGCGGTATTTGGCTTCGTTGAACCAGTAAGGTCGGTTTTGGCGAGAGGGGTGCGTTCGGGGATTGGGCGTTACCTTCCCCCTCATCCCGGCCTTCTCCCTTGGGGAGAAGGAGCTACGTCGGTAAGCTCCTTAGGTTGCTAAGTCGAATGTGTTAATGGCCTGATATCTGTTGATTGACCAACAAGGATAGTTTGTGGTCCTACGATTTAGAGAATATGGAATCTGTTTCGGCAAGCAAACTGGCGGAATGGTTGAAATCCGATCAACCGCCGAAGCTGCTGGATGTCCGGCAGGAATACGAATATGAGGTCGCGCGTCTCAATGATGCTCGGCTTATTCCATTGCCGGAGTTGCCGATGCGCACGGCGGAACTGGCGGATTGGAAGGATGCGGATGTGGTGGTGTATTGCCATCACGGGGTACGCAGTCAGATGGCCATCGGAGTGTTGCGTATGGCGGGATTTCACAAGCTGCACAATCTGACGGGTGGGATAGATGCCTGGTCGGTGGAGGTGGACAAGGCAGTGGCGCGGTATTGAGGTGAAATTTCAACCGAATGGGAGCAACCGGATATGGAAATTACAGCGTCTCTATTTCCATTCGTTTGTCCCCATTCGGCTGGTTTTTCCTTGGAGAACGGTTTTTTGAGCAGCCCGCTTAACCGTTTGTCTAAAAGGAGGTTGAATAAAACCTCGCGGTTTTCCGTTCCTTTCGATTACATTTTTAGTTTCAATAGCACAAAATGAGCACGGCGCGCAAAGCACGCATCAAACGCGACACGAAGGAAACCCGCATCGAGTTGGAATTGAACATCGATGGGCAGGGGAAGTCGTCCATCAAAACGGGCATTCCGTTCTTCGACCATATGCTGACCTTGTTTGCGAAGCATGCGGTGGTGGATTTGAAACTAAAATGCAAAGGCGATCTCGAAGTGGACGCGCATCATACCGTGGAAGACTGTGGTATTGCGCTCGGGCAGGCCTTTGTGCAGGCCTTGGGCGATAAGAAGGGTATCAAGCGTTATGGTACGGGTTTCGACCCGCGTAACCCGTTCACAGCTGAAGCGCATGTGCCTATGGATGAATGCCTTGCGCGTTGCGTGATCGACTTCAGTGGACGGCCTTACCTGGTCTGGCGCGGTTTGGACAAGCTCCAGTATAAGAAGATTTCTCCGGCCGAGCAGAAACAGGACATGTCCTCGGCTTTCCGCTTTGGTCTGGCCCGTGAATTTTTTCAAGGCTTTGCCAATGAAGCCAAGTGCAACCTGCATTTGGAACTGCTCTACGGAGAGGAACCTCACCATGTGGTAGAGGTTCTGTACAAAGCATTTGCAAAAGCAACCGACTTTGCCTGCCAGCGGGATCCGCGCATCGCGAATCAAATCCCCAGCAGCAAAGGGAAACTGTGATGGATTGGCTGAATAAGCCACGAAACCGCAACGTCGAACCTGATGTCGAAGAATAGCATCGACTATCCGACCGCCGAAGATACGGCGCTGGTGCTCGCCTCGCAAAAGGGCGACACAGTGGCGTTCGAAGAGCTGGTCGCCCGGCACCGAGACAAGGTGTATGCGCGGGCGTTCAGCATGTTGCGGAACGAAGAAGAGGCTGTTGATCTTTCTCAGGAAGCTTGGGTAAAGGCGTGGCAGAGGCTGGAACAGTTTCAGGGCGATTCCAGCTTTCTGACTTGGATCACGCGGGTGACCATCAACCTTTGCCTGGACCAGATTCGCCGCAACAAACGGCGACGGACGGAGTCCATCGAGCAATTAGATGAAGATTTAGGCGGCGTAGAGCGTCAAATGCCTGTCATCACGACGAATCCGACCGCGGGGTTGGAGAAGTCGGAGTTGCGAAAGAAGATTGATGAAGCCTTGACGAAGCTTTCGCCTGAGCACCGGACCGTGCTGGTTTTGCACGAGTTTGAAGATTTGGAATATAAAGAGATCGCCAAACGGATGGAGTGTTCGATTGGCACAGTGATGTCGCGGTTGTTTTATGCGCGACGAAAAATGGCGAGCCTGATGGCTGCCTTTAAGAGAGATGAATTATCATGAATAACCTGGAACGCGAATTGAAGTTGCAGGCGTATTTGGACGGTGAACTGACAGCCGCTGAAGCCGCTGAGGTGGAGCGTTGGCTGGATCAGGATGCCCAGATGGTGGCGCTGTCCACTGAGCTGAAGCAGACGAAGACGGCGTTGAAGACGGGCGAAATGGAAGTGAAATGCCCGGAAACGCGCGAATTTTATTGGTCCAAGATTGCCCGCTCCATCGAGCTGGAAGAACGCCAGGTGGCGCGTGCGGCCGCTCCGCAAGTGGCGTGGTGGCGCAAGTTGCTTATCCCTGTGGGAGCGCTGGGAGCGCTGGCTTTGACGGTGACGATGCTGCAGCCGGTAGGCCAGCATGATAAACCATCCGTCGTAGCCAAGCAGATTTCGCAGGCGATTTCCGAAGTCGAACCTTTGGATGAATCCATGGGTGCCATCACCTACAAGGACAACTCTGAAGGTGTGACGGTAGTGTGGCACTACGACCGCACCGGCGATATTTAAGCTGGAATAATTGCGTGTTTTTCGCAAAGTGGCTCAGATGAATCGCATGCGTTCAGTGAAAAGTCGCCGGATGTTCCTTGCTCAAGCGCTTGCCTGCATACCTGTGGCGGCCTTGGCCATGGCGGCTGATGATAAGGCTAAACCGGCTGCGCAGGCGCCAGGAGTCCCTGAGGAGTATGAGGTTCGTCTGATCTGGGCGAATAACGAAGAGACTTCTCCTGATCCCACCCATAAGAAGCTGGATACCAATCTCACGGCTTGGCTCAAGAAGAGTTTCCGTTGGTCTAGCTATTACGAGGTCAACAAGACCGTATTGGCGATTCCGGCCAGCCAGATGAAGGAAGCCAAGCTGAGCGATGTTTGCACGGTCAAGGTGAAGAATCTTGGTGACTCACGGTTGGAGCTTGAGTTGTGGGGTAAAGGCAAGCGGGTCAGCAAGACGATCGAGAAGCTTGATAAGTGGATCATCTTGGCGGGTGAAGACAAAAATGAAACGGCGTGGTTTGTGGTGATTCGTAAACCGTTGCCAGCCAGGTAATTGTATATAGATTTCAGGTTGACCCCGGACCATTACGGTCCGGGGTTTTCTTTTGCCGATAAAAGCTGTCTGTTTTTGAGGAGGTAGTGAGGGGGGCTGGTAACAAGGCTTTGCGGTGTCCGCTAGTTAACCCCACAAGGAATAGTGGTTTTTCGTATGGAAATACATTGTCTTGCGCCTGCTTTTTAAGTAATTTTTCACCGTTCTGTAACACGGTTTTTTAGCGCGCAGATTTCTTCTTTTTCCAACGCTTAAAGGCGGGCTGAAATCGGCGCGAAACAGATTCGTGTTCAACACTATGAGTGATACTTACGACGCCTCTAAATTGGGCAAATTGGAAGGTCTTGAAGCGGTCCGCAAAAAACCGGGCATGTATATCGGCGGTACGGATGAGCGCGCCCTGCATCACTGCGTCTCTGAAGTGCTGGACAACTCTGTCGATGAGCACCTCGCGGGACACTGCAATCATATCACCGTCAATATCCACGTAGATGGTTCCATTTCCATCCGTGACGATGGCCGTGGCATCCCGGTGGACATCCATCCGCAGTATGGCATTCCCGGCGTGGAAATGGTGCTGACGACGCTTCACTCAGGCGGCAAGTATGGTCAGGGCGGCTACAAGTTTTCCGGCGGCACGCATGGTGTCGGTGCGAAGTGCGTGAACGCTGTTTCTGAATGGTTCGAGGTCGAGGTGAGCCGCAACAGCCAAGTGTATCACATGGAGTTTGCGCAAGGTAAGACCGTCAAGAAACTCGAAGTCATCGGCAAGTCGAAGGCGACAGGTACGTTGATCACCTTCAAGCCGGACCCGGAAATCTTTCGTGAAACGGTTGAATTCAAGTTCGACAAGATCAGCCAACGCTTGCGTGAGCTGGCTTTCTTGAACTCCGGTCTGGAGATCATCTTCACGGATGAACGCCAAGCTGAGGCCAAGCAGGAAATCTATTTTTACAAAGACGGCGTCGAAGAATTCGTCAAGCAACTCAACAAGAGCAAGACGGTTATCCACCCGAAGCCCATCTCGTTCAAGAAAGAGACGCAAGTCCTGACGGATGAGAAGCAGGCGGAGGTTCATGTGGAAGTCGTGCTGCAATACAACGACAGCTACACCGATCAAGTCCTCTGCTACACGAATACCATTCACAATCCCGATGGTGGCGCGCATCTCTCCGGCTTCCGTAGCGCCTTGACGCGTTCTATCAACCAGTACGCCAAGGGCAACAGCCTGTTGAAGGATAAGGATCCGCAAATCACCGGTGATGACGTACGCGAAGGTTTGGCGGCGGTCATCTCCGTGAAGCACAGCGATCCCAAGTTTGAATCTCAGACCAAGGTGAAGCTCATCTCCCCTGAAGTCGAAGGCATTGTCAGCTCTGTCGCTTACGATGGCTTGATGACCTATTTCGATGCGAATCCGCCGGTGGCCAAGCGCATCGTGGAAAAGGCACTCAATGCTGCTCGTGCTCGCGAAGCCGCTCGCAAAGCCCGTGAAGCCGTGCGTAAGACGGCGATGACCGGTGGCGGTTTGCCGGGCAAGCTGGCGGATTGCTCCGATCGTGATCCGGCGAACACGGAGCTCTACATCGTCGAAGGTGACTCTGCAGGTGGCTCGGCCAAACAGGGCCGAGATCGTAAATTCCAAGCCATTCTCCCGATCCGCGGTAAGCTGATCAACGTGGAGAAAGCGCGCTTGGACAAGGTTCTGCAGAATAACGAAATCCGCACGATGATCACGGCGGTCGGCACCGGCATCGGTGCGGGTGAAGGCGAGGGTGCCTTCAATCTCGAGAAGCTCCGTTACCACAAGATCATCATCATGACGGACGCTGACGTGGATGGTTCCCACATCCGCACTCTGCTTCTCACGTTCTTTTATCGGCAGATGCATGATTTGATCAAAGGCGGATTCGTTTACATCGCGCAACCGCCGCTCTACTCGATCACGCGCAAGAAACGCACGGACTACATCGATGATGATGTGCAGTTGAACCGCCTGTTGATCCAGATCGGTTCAGAAGAAGTGCGCCTGAAGAATCTTTCCGACGGTAAGGAATTCACGACGAAGCAACTTGAGGAGATTTTGGCGTTGCTGGAATCGCTGGATAAGCACGCTACTTATATCAAACGTCAGGGCGGCGATTTCGCCAACTACGTGGATAAGCGCAGCAAAGACGGCCAGTTCCCGTTGCATCTCGTGAAGGTACGCGAGGGTAACAACGAAACCGTGCATTACTTTGTCACGAATGAAGAGTTCGAGCAGTTCAAGCTCGAGAATCCAGATTTGTTCGGTGACGAGGAAGCCAAGGATCGCCTGGAGAAGGAGCGCGGTGTGACCCGTCGCGCCACTCATGCTGATCTGCACTTGGAAAGCAAAGCTGTCATCGACCTGGTGGACAAGTTGACGCGTAAAGGTTTGAGTGTGGAGCACTACGCCGCCCAGGACAAACCGCTCTTTGAATTGATCGAAGGAGAAGGTGAGAAGGCCTCGGTTTCGCCGCTCTTCTCCATTCCGGAGATTCTCAAGGGCGTGATGGCCGTCGGCAAGAAGGGCATCCAGATGTATCGCTTCAAAGGTTTGGGTGAAATGGATGCGAAGGAACTCTTCGAGACCACCATGAACCCGACTAAGCGCAAGTTGCTCCGGGTGGATTTGACCGACGCTATCGAAGCAGAAGAGATGTTCACGAAGCTCATGGGAGATGTCGTGGAACCTCGCCGCCAGTTCATTGAGGACAATGCGCTGAACGTGCGGAACTTGGACGTCTAACAGATTTCCTGACCAACTGATTTTCCATCATGGCTGACGAAAACGACCAAACACCTCCATCAACGCCGAATACGCCGGGCTCGATTTACGCGATTGGTGAGAAGGTCCAAAAAATCAACGTCGCGGACGAGATCAAGAACTCGTTCCTCGACTACTCGATGTCCGTCATCATCTCCCGCGCTTTGCCGGATGTGCGTGACGGTCTTAAACCCTCCCAGCGCCGCATCCTGTTCGCGATGCATGAGCTCTCGCTCTATCCGGGGCGCAAGCACATGAAGTGTGCGAAGATCTGCGGTGACACCTCGGGTAACTATCACCCGCACGGTGAAGCAGTGATCTATCCCACACTCGTGCATATGGCCCAGCCTTGGGTGATGCGCGAACGCTTGGTGCACGGCAAGGGTAACTTCGGCTCCATCGAAAATGATCCACCCGCAGCGATGCGTTATACTGAGGCGCGCTTGACGCATCTCGGTGGCTCGCTGATGACGGACATGGAGAAAGACACCGTCGATTTCGTCCCGAACTACGACGAACGTCTGACGGAACCAAGTGTTCTGCCGGCTGCGTTCCCCAATCTTTTGGTCAATGGTGGTACGGGTATCGCTGTCGGTATGGCCACGAACATCCCGCCCCACAATTTGGGCGAGGTGATCGACGGCGTGTGCGCACAGATTGACAATCCGCACATCACCATTCCGGAATTGATGAAGTACATCAAGGGGCCGGATTTTCCTACTGGTGGTGTGATTCTCGGCATCGAGGGCATCAAGAATTACTTCGAGACCGGTCGCGGCAGCGTGCGCATCCGGGGTTGCTTGGGCGTAGAACAGCTCAAGGGCAATCGCGAGCAGATTGTTGTCACGGAGATCCCTTTCAACGTCAACCGGGCGGCCTTGGAAGAGCGCATCGCCGAGTTGGTGAATGAGAAAGTCATCACAGACATCTCCGCCATGCGTAATGAGTCGGACGAGAACACGCGTCTCGTCATGGAGCTCAAGCGCGATGCGGTTTCCAAGGTGGTCATCAACAATCTCTTCAAGCATACCGCGCTGGAGACGACTTTCAGCGTGAACATGCTGGCCATTGACCATGGCCGTCCGAAGACGCTGAATCTCAAGGACCTCATCTCGTGCTATATCGAGCATCGCCGTGAAGTCATCTTGCGCCGGACCCGCTACGAACTGAAGAAAGCGGAAGAAAAGGCGGAGCTGCTCGAAGGCTACATGGTGGCGCTCGCCAACTTGGACGAGTTTATCCATATCATCCGCAGTTCCAAGAATCGCGATGAGGCGAAGATCAAGTTGCTCGCGTTCGAATGGAGCCGTGCGCAAGTGGAAACGTGGGGCGTCCTGATCCGCAACGAAGCCAATATCACGAATGGCCGTTATGCTTTGAATGAGCGTCAAGTGAACGCCATTTTGGATTTGCGCCTGTATCAGCTCACCGGTCTGGAAATCGACAAGGTGGAGCTGGAATACAAAGCCATCATCGAAGTCATCAAAGACTTGCTCGACATCCTTTCGAAGGAATCGCGCGTGATGGCGATCATGAAAGCGGAGTTGCTGGAAATTAAAGCCAAGCATGCCACGCCGCGCATGTCCCAGATCGTGCCGGATGAAGGCGAGATGGCGATCGAAGACCTCATCGCGAACGAAGGCGTCATCGTCACCATCACCCATAGCGGCTTGATCAAGCGGACGAATGTCTCCAGCTACCGCGCGCAACGTCGTGGTGGCAAGGGCGTCATCGGCATGGCGACCAAGGAAGGCGATTCACCGGAGGAAAGCGATTTCATCGAGCATCTCTTCACGGCCAGCACGCACGATTACCTGATGTTCTTCACGAACAGCGGTCGCGTCTATGTTGAGCGCGTGCATGAGATCCCTGACATGGGGCGTGCCTCCAAGGGGCGCAGTATCGCAAACCTTCTGGAGCTGCGTTCGGATGAAAAGATCGCCGCGCTGGTCCGTGTTTTGGCCAAGTATGGTCCGAACAAGGAAGACCAGACCTGGCAGCAGGAGAACTTTGTGTTCTTCACCACGCTCAAGGGCACGGTGAAGAAGACGGCTTTGGCCGACTTCGCTAATGTGCGCAAGGGCGGCATCATCGCCATCACCATTGAAGAGAGTGATGCCTTGATCGATGCGAAATTGACCACGGGCACGGATCAAGTAGTGCTTATCACCCATGAAGGCATGAGCATTCGCTTCTCGGAAGAGGATGTTCGTTGCATGGGCCGTCCGGCCACCGGTGTTCGGGGCATCTCGTTGAGCGATGCTGATAAAGTGGTCGCTGCTGCTGTGGTTCAGAAAGAAGGCACCTTGCTGGTGGCGGGTGAAAACGGCATCGGCAAGCGCACCGACTTCGAGGAATACCGCATCCAGTCGCGTGGCGGCAAGGGTATCATCACCATGAAGACTACGGATAAGACCGGTGGCATCGTGGGTGCGCTGACCGTGAAGGACGCTGATGAGATTATGCTCATCACTTCGGTTGGTCAGATGGTGCGGACCTTTGTTAAGGACATCCGTGAGGCGGGCCGCAATACAATGGGTGTGAAGCTCATTAACTTGGAGACGAATGACAAGTTGCAAGCCATCGCTCCGGTGATCAGCGAAGACAAGGATGAAGAGCCTGCCGCTGAAGCTGCGCCAGAAGCTCCGGCTGCCTGATTAGAATTGTAACCAAAACCGGCGCATCACGTCATATTCGACGTATGCGCCGGTTTCTTTTTGCACAAATTCTAGGTTGGGTTCTCCTGCTTGGCTTCAACTCGATTGAAGCTGCAGAGTATATGCCCAAGAAGTCCGCTGGTAAGTTCACGGTGGAGACGGCCAAGCTGGATTTGAAAGATACGAAGCGAGATCGCGAAGTGCCGGTCAAAATCTATTATCCCAAGGAAGCGACCAACGCATGCCCGGTCATCTTGTTCTCTCATGGCTTGGGTGGTTCCCGTGAGGGTTACGAATACCTGGGCAACCATTGGGCGAGCCATGGGTATATCAGTGTCCATGTGCAACATCTGGGCAGCGATGATGTCGTCTGGAAGGGGCAGGCGAATGCCTTGTCATCCATGAAGAAGGCGGCCTTGGATATCCGCAATGCCATCAATCGTCCGCAGGATATCACTTTTACGGTGGATGAACTGGATCGCTTGAACCAGAGCGAGGCCAAGTGGAAGGGGAAGTTCGATTTGAAGCGGTTGGGTATGGCGGGGCATTCATTTGGCGCCTATACGACTCTGGCAATCGGCGGACAGCAGTTCATGGTTCGGGAAGCCAAGACGATGGCCGACCCTCGTTTCAAAGCGTTACTGCCGATGAGTTCGCCGATTCCGGCCAGAAATCGCGAGGAAGCATTTGCCGCTATCAAGTTACCATGTTTGCACATGACAGGTACCAAGGATACGACGCCGATCAACGAAACCACGGCGGAAGAGCGGCGTATTCCGTTCGATAAGATGCCGGGACCGGACAATTTCCTGCTCAACTTCACGGGGGGCGACCACATGGTTTTCTCCGGTCGCTCTGGCATGCAAGGAGATCGCAGCAAGGATGAAATCTTTCACGGACTGATCAAGGAAAGCAGCACAGCGTTCTGGGAGGCCTATCTGCTGGGCAACGATGCCGCCAAGGCGTGGCTGAAAAATGGCGGATTCAAACAAGATTTGGGCGAAAATGGAGCCTTTGAAGTCAGCAAAAAGGAGACGGCTAAAAAATGACGGTTTTACTTGGCTGAGATTTCAAAGGCGTAGTTTAGCGTCGCTTCATCACCTGCTTTGACATTGATGGGCAGGGCAGTCTTACCTGCTTTACGATGGATAACCTCAAGCTCGTATGTGCCCGGCGGGACGTTGGGAATGGTGAAATTGCCATTGGTATCAGTCACCGCAAAGTAAGGATGTGAGACGAGTCCGACGTAAGCAAACATCCACGGATGGACATCACATTTGAAACGTAAGAACACCTCCGGATTGTTCCAGCGCAAGAGCAGGGGCGGCGACTTTGGCAGCATAGCCTTGTTGATTTCCTGATTGCCACGGACAGTTGGGGTAGGATGAACATTATGAAGCACAGGATCTGAAATCCTTACTTCGATTGTTTGCCCTGTTTGCGCACCGGCGACGTAAGGGGTGTAAACACAACCGATTTGATCCAGCACTAACGCTTTTTCCGGCGGCAGGAAGTTGCGGTTCTCCATGCCTTTGGAAATGTAAACAAAAACATCCGCCAACCCACTATCTTTGCCTGTTACATAAAACTGGGTGGTGGGCTTGATGTCGGGGTGCAACTTACCGCAACTCGGGTCCAAGGGGAGGGGGGACTCAGGCGGCGGAGTGCCTTTCAGGGTCACTTTGCCGGTGATACTTCCGAAATCAGTCGCCGCCCCGCTGGCGCGTGCGATATCCACGGTTACGGCTGCGGTGACTGAAGGCAGAGGCGTAACCGGTGGTTGCGCGGGTGACGAGGTAGTCGGAGCGGTGGGACCTGTGATGGGCTGGCTGGAAGCAATCGTCTTGGAAGGGGGTGGGATTTGCGGTTGATTGCGTTCTTGTGCTGCAGTTGTTTCCGTGGGGCCTTTTTTCATGGCTTGAAAAGAACTGCCACGGGCCACTTCAGGCGCCTGTTCTGCGGCTGGTTTACCCGTGAAAATGCCTTTGACCATCCATAACAATAGCAGGCAGATAACCAGCGAAGCGATCACGACACTGCCACGCAAGCCTCTCCCGACAGATTCGGCTGATTGATTTGGCTCCATGATTCCAAGGTGAACACCGCTCGGTTAAATTGGTTGCTCGCGGGATTGGACGGCGCTTGATCGCCGCAAATTCAGCGATTACACGCAAACCGGTTGTTGTGTAATGGCTGTTGTGGCACAGTTTTGGCCATGAGCGAAGGTAAGTCCGGGACGAAAAACTGCTTGATGTATGGGTGCCTGACCATGGTCATCATGGGGATTGTCGTGATCTTGATCACGGTTTTTGGCGCGCGCTACGGTTTCCGCAAGCTGGTGAGCAACTACACCAGCGCCACTCCGGCGCAAATGCCCGTGGTGCAGTATACGCCGGCGGAACTGACCACGCTCACGAATCGCTTGGAATCCTTCAAGCTCGAGGAAAATGCCCAGACCAATGCCGTCACGCTCATGCTCAATGCGCAGGATATCAATACGTTGATGGATGCCTTGCCGGAACTGCAACCCTACAAAAATCATCTGCGCGTGGAGATCCATGACAATACCATCAAGAGCCAGATAAGCCTGCCGCTCGATAAACTCGAGATTGATGCGGTGAAGGGCCGTTTTCTTAACGGCACAGCGGATGTGAAAGTTAAAGTCATTGATGGCCGCCTAGATGTGCGATTGGAGGGGATGGCAGTGAATGGCTTGAAGGCGACGGGTTCCTTCATGGCTCAATTACAGAATGAGAATATTGCCAAAGACATTAAATTCGACCCGCAAACCACCAAAGCGCTTCAACGGGTGGAAAGTTTGACCGTGGAGAATGGGCAGGTGATTTTGAAGTTAAAGGCGCTGAATCCTGCGGCGTCAACTGGTGTAAGTACGAACGCCGTGCCACCACCTCCGGGCACTATCTGAGGGCCTTAAACCACCAGCTTGTATCCCACCCCATGCACTGTGAGCAGGTGCTTGGGCTCGCCGTTGTTATCGCCGAGCTTCTTGCGCAACTGCACGATGACCTGATCCAGTGTGCGGGTGGTGCCATAGTAGTTGTAGCCCCAGACCTCGTTCAGCAGCTTGTCACGGGAGAAAACTTCGCCGGGATGATCGGAAAATATCTGGAGCAATTTCAGCTCTTTCGCCGTCAGATCTTCGCTTTGCTTGCCGCGCGTGATTTGAAAAGTTGTGGGATTGATCGTTGCTCCACCAATTTTGAAAGGCTTGCTGTCATTTTGCTCGGCAGTGCCATTCCCATTGCCGACCCGACGGAGCAGCGCATGAATGCGCGCGAGCAGTTCACGCACGCCAAAAGGTTTTGTGACGTAGTCATCCGCACCTAAGTCCAACCCCACGACCTTATCTATCTCTTGTCCTTTCGCAGTAAGCATCAGGATGGGGGTAGCGTTTTTGCGGCTGCGTAGTTGTTTGCAGATGTCGTAGCCGCTAGCTCCGGGTAACATGACATCCAGCACAATGAGATGAGGTTTGGCTTTTTCAATGGCGCCCATGGCTTCATCACCGCGCGGGCAAACCGACACCTCAAAGCCTTCACCCTTTAAAACCTCCTCTAGCCCGAGCCGGATATGGGCGTCATCTTCAATGACCAAGATGTGCGTTTTCATTGCTTTAAAGCGTGAGTTGTTTCAAGTGGCCGGCGTGACGGGCAATTTTAAGGTGAAACAACTCCCGCCACCTTCACGTGGCGTATAACTTAGTTCACCACCATGCGCCCGGGCGATCTGTCGGGCCAAGGTGAGTCCCAGGCCGGAACCTTGGATGCCGCTGCTCAAGGAGTCATGGGCGCGATAAAATTGTTCGAAGATTTTTTCTTCGCATCCCTTCGGCACACCCATTCCGCGATCCAACACCTGAATCTCCGCATGCGCAAAAGGCTGGTGCGCTAACTTGAAAGTGACGGTGATTTCTTTGGCATCGCCCGAGTATTTTTCCGCATTGGACAGGAGATTTACCATCACTTGAGCCAAGGCGTCAGCATCGCCTGTAGTCGTAACCGGTTGTGCGGGTAATTCCACCTTGAGTTTGAATTGAGCCGTTTCCAATTGGGCGCGAAGTGATTCGGCGGCATTGCTAACTGTGGCTACCAGGTGATGGACCGCATCTGATACTTCTTTTCACCGCGTTCCATATGGGCGAAATCCAGCACATTATTGATGAGCCGGGTAAGCCGGGCGGATTCGGCCGTGATGATGCTCAGATAACTGCGCTGTTTTTCCGGGTCGTGCACGCGGCCATCGGCCAGCAGTTCGGCGAACATGCGGATGGAGGTGAGCGGTGTTTTAAGCTCATGCGAAACATTGCTGACGAAATCAGTCTTTTGGCGCGAAAGACGCAACTCCCGTTCCAGATCGCGGACAATCAGCCAACTGCCGATCACGATGGCCAGCACCAGCACAGCTATCAAAAGGCTCAAGGTGACTTTCAAGGTGATGGCTGAGGCCGTCAGTTTATTCGGATTCAGCAGGTAGAGAGCGATTTCCCAATGAGGCAATGCTTCACCGATCTCTGCGGCAACGAAAGGTCGTTTCCAAGCCGTAGTGAAATCCGTATGCGAACGGCTCAATGGCCGGGCGGAATCGTCCAGCAAGGCGATGCAGACCTCGGGTTGTAACTCACGACTTAAGCTGTTCACGAATGGCTTCAAACCTTCGGTAAGTCTGGCGAGATCCAGCTTGGCGCCAAAGACCAGTTCAGGATGACGGGGAGAGCGATACCAGGTCATGACATTGAGCCGGTTTTGCAGAAAGCGCGCCATCATGCCTTCATTGGAATCACCGATGAGCTGGCGAAACTCGGCTTCCGCCACTTGCACTTTGGAGTAGGTGTTGTCGAGCAGTGCCGGCGAATCGATGGCGGCTTGCTGGGCGATTTGGTTTTGCGGGCTTACCGAGCGTTTCACACCACCTCGGTTTTGATACTCTTGCTGTGAGGCGACCAGCGCTTGGTTCGGGGCCAAGTCCGAAGGCAAGGGCGGTTGAACCTTTTGTGCATACTGTGGTTGAACTTGAATTGCCTGGCTGTTGTTGCCTGCAAAGGGCTGGAAGTTGTTGAGACTGCTTCGCTGGTCAAGGGCGCTCAGGTTGATCGCTCCTTTGCCGGTATTCCAATACACTTCTACCGATTCGACATTGCAGAGAAACCGGTCGTTATCCAAGCGGAACTGGCGTGCTTCGGCCCGCCCGGTAAGGGCTGGGCTCATGACTTTGTTGCCTTGCACGGAGACGACAAATCCAACTTCCGCCATTGGCCAGTTAGTGCGGATCTTGTCGTCAAAGACATAGGCCAGCATCTCGGGTGATTTATTCTGCAAGAGCAGTTCCACCTGCGAAGCGAACTTCTGCTGTTGCTCATCCAAGTAACCGGATGCTTCACGAGCCAAGCTATCGACGACACCTTGGTAGAGTAGGGATTGCTGGCGCTCGATGACGAACTGCTGGTCGCGCAAGGATCGAACAGCCAGCCAGGCCAGCACCAAGCTGGGTACTAGGACTGTCAGGACCAATATGAAAGCAACCTTGCGCATGGAACGGGTGGTATCATCGACTTTTCTGGCTTAGGCGTCCAGTATGTTGCTGCAGCGACTTATTTGGGCTCGATTTCACGGCAGGAAAGGGAGATTGCCGCGGTTTCATTTTGTCCGACACGTTTGGGCGTTTCTTGCATGTTCAAACTGATTTGGTACAGCCCCCAAGCCGCCGAGTTGAATTTTGCATCTGTGCTGTTGCGTGTGATCCGGCTGAAAGCGGCTTGCGTGAACCGGCCCAGACGTAGTTTTTGCACTTCCAGCCCCAGCTTACTTTTTTGATTTTCACCGGCTGCAGCATAAAGCTGCACCAAGTTTTGCAGGTTTTTCTCCGTGGCGGGAGCAAGCAATTCCGCCCGCCCCACGAAAACCCGGGCGCTTTGCGTTGGGGCCGGATTGATTTTTAAGGGAAGGGTGGCTTCTACCCAGTTGGCTGGCAGCACATACAGAACGCGTAGACCTGATTCATCGAACCACGAATCTTCCCAAGTTTTCACCATGGCTGCTGCTTCCTTTTCAAATAGGCCTGAATTTGTCAGGGATTTACGCATGGCTTGAAGCAGCGCTTCCCGGCTTTCAGTGACCGGGGTTTGGGCTGACCGGACTGAAGTTGAAACGGTCACGCTCTGTTTCTTCTCCAACGCCGAATGATAGCTGAAAGCGTATTTGCCCCGGCGTTGATCGATAACAAAAACATGCTGAAGAGGCGTGTCCAAAGTGTTCTCCACAACGACCGAATTGTCGGTCGCTGCAAGAGCCTTCAGTGGTGATGGGAAATTACCCAAGCCGCGGTAGAAGAGGAATTTCTCATTCTGCGGCTGAGGAAGGTTGGCCGATAGAGGAGCAGCTGCGGGCGGATACACAGTCAGGTTGGCAGCATCTGTTTCCCGGGCCGCGTAGTAGTGGCTGGCGGCTTCTTCTTTAAGGTAGTTCTGCGGTGTGCCGGGAGTTACCCGCACTTGGGACCATTCGATGAAGCTCTTGGTCCGTTGGGCCGGGTCGATAAAAGCGGTGATATTGGTGCCCGGAGCGGGTCCCAGTTTACTGATTTGTGGATACCATTCAGTGATGCTGCCAGTCGGGAAATCGACGCGTACATCCACGGTTTTAGGCTTAAGGGTGTAGAAGTAGATAACGGGCGTTTCCATGCGCTGAACGGAACTCATGCTTCCTTTGCCGCCTGCCCAAACGTTGTAAACACCCAACGCAGCCGCATCTTGGGCACGTGTCCGGTTGTAAACGAACAACGGCAAATCGCCACTGTTCAAGGATTGCCAGGGTATGGGAATCCCATCGCTGCCTTGGATGGACGTGAAGGTGCCCCATTCATGGGCGATATAAGTGTCTGCGGTGCCGTAATCCCCGCAAGCTTGTACAGCCAAGTTGCTTGCGGCCAAAGCGAGTGTCAGCAGAAGTTTTTTCATGGCAACAATTTACCATGCGGAAGCCGGCCAAGTTGTCACAGCCGGGCAATGGATTTGTAAAAATTTTGTGAGACGATGGCCGGTCAGCTATGGATGCGGTGAGCGGACCAAATGCCAGCCAGCATGCCGCAAAGATGTCCTTCCCAACTGACTTGACCAGCTTGAGGCAAGGCACCAAAGACTATCCCGCCATAGAAAAAGAAAACACCGATGGCGATCAAAGCCGAGCGCCAGCGATGTTTCCAAAACGCCGCAGCGATAAGGTAGGCGACAATCCCGTAAATGAGGGAGCTGGCACCGATGTGGATGACCGGTTGACCGCCAGCTTCATTCCGGCCGATGAGCCAGGTGCCCAGACCGCTGAGTATCCAGATGACCGTCAAGGTGACTCCGGGACGATATTTGCGATCCCAAAAGAGCAGAACCAAAAGGATGAAAAGGGGCAGGGAATTGGCCAGCAGATGTTCAAGATTGGCATGTAGCAGCGGGCTGAAAACAATGCCGACGAGCCCAGACTTTGTCCGGGGTAAAATGCCGAACCCGCTTAAGTTGGTGCCCCGGCTGCGTAGAAAGATATCAACCGCAAAGATCAGAAAGAGAAGGCCGACAAAGGAAAAGCTTAAGCGGAACGCCTGCCAGAAATCTTTCCAAGTTTTCTGAGCCACAAAACATCACATTGCCAGACTAGGCTTTGTTATCCTTGGGGCTGTTACCCAAGTCTTTTTCCAACGGGCCAAAGTTGCCTTTTTCACAGGCATGAACAAAACCTTCTGTCACCGACTTCAACTGCTCCCAACGCTGGCGGATGCGTTCAGCTTCTTCCTTGGTGATATGATGATCACCGGCGGCGGAAGCGATAACCGAGAGCAGGTCAGCGAATTCCTGAACCACTTGGTTGGTGGCCGGAATCAAGAAGTAGGGATGCGACCAGTGGTTGCTGGGGTTTTGGATGAAAAAGCCGCCCGCGCGCTCGCAGATCCATTGCACCAGACGGGGATCGTCCGTGGACTTGATCAAGGCATCCACGCGGTCCAAGGGATTAGTGGCACCGCTGCCGCCTTCAGTGGGCGCTTCAGCCCACTTGTAAATCATGGAAAGCGACAACCCGAGGTCATCGGCAATCTTCTTGGGATTCCCTTCGTGAAATACCTCGCGCAGGAGTTCGTGGGATTTCATTTCCAATACTTTGGAAATTTGTTTTCTGAATAGCAAGGAGGAACCAGTGATTTTGCATGACAAAAGACAATTGGATGCATTGCGTGGTTGACAGTCGGGCCGACACTGAGAACCATATTTACATGACCCAGTCATCAGACAATTCACCCCTTCCGTCCCGTCGTCAGTTCTTGCAGAACACCGGAACTATCATCGGTGCCTCCGCGCTGGCCGGGGTTACGCTTCCTCATGTTCATGCCCAAGGCAGTGACCAGGTGCAAGTTGCACTCGTTGGTTGCGGTGGCCGTGGGACTGGTGCGGCCGCGAATGCGCTGGCCACGAGCGGACCGCCCAAGCTGGTGGCCATGGCGGATGTGTTTCAGGAGAAACTGACCAGCAGCCTCGGGTCCTTGCAGAAGAAGTTCAATGACCAGGTGGATGTGCCGAAAGACCGCCAGTTCATCGGTTTTGATGGTTACAAGCATGCGATGGACTCGCTGAAGAAGGGCGATGTCATCATCTTGACGACGCCGGTGGCCTTTCGCTGGGTGCACTTCAAGTATGCCATCGAAAAAGGTCTGAACGTTTTCATGGAGAAGCCCGTTTGCACGGATGCCGTCACGGGGCATCGCATGCTGGCGTTGAATGAAGAGGCCAAGAAGAAGAAGCTTAAGGTGGGTGTCGGCTTGATGGTCCGCCATTGCCAGGGCGCAAGGAATTGTTCAAGCGCATCCAGGACGGCGAGATTGGTGATATCGTGGCCATGCGCTGCTATCGTATGCACGGTCCCGTCGGCTCAGCTTTCACGCCTTGGTCGATGAAGGGGGATAAGAGCGAACTCATGTTCCAGATCAGCCGGTTCCACAGTTTCATCTGGTTGAGCGGTGGTTTGTTTAGTGATTTTTACATCCACCAGATCGATGAGTGCAGTTGGATGAAGAACAAGTGGCCGATCAAGGCGCAAGCTGTGGGTGGCCGCCATTACCGTGGGGACAATATCGATCAGAACTTTGATTCCTATCAGGTGGAATACACCTATGACGATGGCTCGAAGCTCTTCATGTATGGCCGCACGATGTTTGGCTGTATGGATAACTTCTCCAGCGTGGCGCACGGCAGCAAAGGTTCCGCCATCATCACGACGGCAGCCCATACGCCGGGCAAACCGCGTCTCTTCAAATCCCAAAACCAGACCCGTGAGAACATGACGTGGGCCTTCCCGCAACCGGAGCCCAATCCTTATCAATTGGAATGGGATGACCTGATGGCGGCCATCCGTCATGACGAGCCTTACAACGAAGTGGAGCGTGGGGTAATGGCCAGCATGGTCACTTCCATGGGCCGCTTTGCCGCCCATACCGGTCAGGAGATCACGTTCGAAGACTACTCGAACAACAAGATCGAGTTCGCCCCGGATGTGGATAAATTGACGTTCGATAGCGCCCCGCCGGTCTTGGCAGATGCAAATCACAAGTATCCGGTGCCCGAGCCGGGCATCAAACGCGATCGCGAGTATTGATTCGTGATCAGCGAGGTCTTCACCAGCGGCACCCGTGATGGGTGCCGCTTTTTTGTGATGATTTTTGCTTTGGCGAGGGCAAAGAGCGCGGCAAAGTATCGCATTCAAACATGGCAGACGTGTTGTTAACTGAAAAACTGTTCGCCAACATGGCCGGTTGGGAAGCCATGAAGCGCGCCCGTACTTATCTGGATGGCGGACAGGTGCTTTCTTCCAATTGGTCACCCCCAGTTTTGAAAGGCGTGGTGAATGCCGGGGGCACAAGCTATCGCTCAGGGTTGGTGATACGCGGCGAAACGGATGTGGAGAATCTGTGCACCTGCAAAGATTCGCGTGAATGGGGTACATCTGCGCGCATTCCGTAGCGGTGGGATTGCATCATTTGCGGCGTGATCTTGTGGCCAAGGGGGATTTGAAAGGTGCGATGGGGCTGGCTACCCCGCCACCGGCGGCGAGTGCTTTTGGCAGTGCGCCCAGCAAGACTGCAAATACAGCCATTCCTGCGCGTAAACCTAAAACGGGGTTGAAGCTGGCCCAAGCGGGTGAGGCTGGAGAGCAACTGCTGCTCCACGTGGTTTTGCCGCCTAACTTTGCGGCGGCGGTGGCTAAGGGTAAAGGCATGCTGTTTCTGGAGGGCGAGGCTGGTGGAAAGCGGCAGCCGCTGAATACTTTTTCCAAACTCATCACTTATAAGTGTGATGTTTTGGATTCGACTTTCCTCTTGCTCGCCGAAGAGATGGCGGATGGGGAGGTGCCCGCCATGCTTGTTTTGACCACCGCACAAATCGTCGTATTACTGCCGAAGCTGGTCGGGCATCCGCGCATCACCGTGGGTAAGCAGCAAAAGGTGGAAGTCAGCAACAAGACGTGGCGGACGAATGTGAAGGCGGTTCTGGATTCCAAAGGCGAGATCACCGTCACTGTCCCACCAATGTCTGCGGATGTCGCACTGCTGACGGATGGACGCCAGTCTTGGGTCTTTCAGCTGAACCGTTTTCAACCCCTGACACTGCCGCCATTAGTCCTTTCTGCCACGCAAGGTCCGGTGAAGCTGAAGCGTTCCGAGGTGCCCATATTTCTTTCCCGTGACTGGCCCCAGTTGCAGACCAACTGCGAGGTGCAGGCGAACTTCAAGCTGGAAGATTTCAGTTGCGAGGCGGCTCCGCCAAAGTTTTTGCTGCACCTAGCGGGCGGCTTGGCACAGATGCGGGCGCAACTGCAGTGCGCTTATGGCCCGCGCATCTATACCGTCGGCCAAGCCACGGCGGATGATGCCCTCTGGCTGCCCGATCCGGTTTCGCCGACCCGTTATGTGACCCGGGATATCAGTAGCGAGCAGATGGCGCTGAACCGTCTATTGAAGTATGGCTTCAGCCGTCCGGATGGGCAGGGGATGTGCAATTTGGTCGGTGAAGACCGCGTCCTGAATTTCATGGCCCGGGAGTATCCGCGCATGGAGAAGGAATGGCAGGTCACCTTGGAAGAACGGCTGCAACGCAGCGCCGAGAAGAACCTGGAACGCATTGAGCCGGAGATACGCGTCATGCCGACCGGCGAGCGGTGGTTCGATCTGGAAGTGAATTTTGCGGGTGAGAGTGAGCGTTTTTCGGCATCGGACATCCAGCGCCTGCTGCTCTCTGGACGAAGTCACACCCGGTTGAAGAACGGAAAGATAGCGCTTATCGACATGGGTGCCGTGGATGAATTGCAGCAAGTGTTGCTGGATGCCTCACCGCACCAAAAGGATGGGCGTTACCGGATTGATAATACCCAAGCGGGTTTTATCCAAGCTTCCTTGAATGGGGCGGGGATCACGAATTTTCAAGCCCCAGCCGCGTGGCAGAACCGGGCTATGCCCAAGCAAGGCACGGCAGAGATGCCGGTGCCGCCTTTAGGTGAGCTGGAGAAAATCCTGCGTCCGTATCAAGTGCAAGGCGTGGCCTGGTTGTGGTTCCTGCGGAAGAACCAGTTCGGCGGCATCTTGGCTGATGAAATGGGTTTGGGCAAAACCTTGCAAACCCTTGCTTTACTGGGCGCGGCGAAACGGGAGGGACAAGTAGCCATCAAGCCGGCATTGATCGTTTGCCCGACAACCTTGGTGTTCAACTGGCGGGAAGAGGCACGGAAATTTACGCCGCATCTCAAGGTGCTGGTGCTGGATGGTCCGCAAAGGCAGTCAAAATTTTCAGCCATCCCGGAATATGACTTGGTAGTGACGAGTTATGCTTTGATCCGTCGCGATGCCGAACAGTATCGGCTGCACGAGTTTGATACGGTGATTCTGGATGAAGCCCAGCATATCAAGAACCGCGAGAGCCAGAATGCTGTGGCGGTTAAGAGCATCCGGGCTGATTACCGGCTGGTTTTGACTGGTACCCCGATGGAGAACTCGGTGCTCGATCTGTGGTCCATTTTTGATTTCTTGATGCCAGGTTATCTGGGGGCGGCGAAGGACTTTCGCGAACGTTACGAATTGCCGATCGTCCGGGATAAGGACAAGGAGGCGCAGGCGCGTTTGTCCCGGCGGTTGCGGCCGTTCATATTGAGG
Organism: Limisphaerales bacterium; assembly: GCA_965283725.1. GTDB lineage: Bacteria > Verrucomicrobiota > Verrucomicrobiia > Limisphaerales > JAEYXS01 > JAEYXS01. Next base: position 35,869 of record CBDIPT010000011.1, on the reverse strand, counting down.
CGTCTCAAGAAAGATGTGGCGAAGGAATTGCCGGAGAAGCTGGAGCAGGTCGCTTACTGCGAATTGACCGAAGAGCAGCAGGCGGCCTATGCGCAGATTTTGGAGGCGAGCCGGAAGGAGGTGCTGGCGGCAGTCGGAACGCAAGGGCTCGGCAAGAGCCGTATGGTCATTTTCAGCGCATTACTGCGGTTGCGGCAAATCTGCTGTGACTTGCGTTTGCTCAAGTTGCCTGAGGCCGAAATCAAGGCACCTTCCGCCAAGCTAGAGCTGTTCAATGAGTTGCTCGAGGAAGTGATCGATGGCGGACATCGGGCACTGGTGTTCAGCCAGTTCGTAGAGATGTTGAGCATCTTGCGGGAACGGTTGGACAAGGAGGGTGTACGGTACTGCTATCTGGATGGTAGCACGAATAATCGTGGCGAAGTGGTGGAGCGCTTCCAGAAGTCGGATGACATACCCTTGTTCCTCATCAGTTTGAAAGCGGGCGGAACCGGCTTGAACCTGACGGCGGCAGACACGGTCATCCATTTCGATCCTTGGTGGAACCCGGCGGTAGAAGATCAGGCGACAGGGCGTGCGCATCGTATCGGGCAAAACCGCGTGGTGACGAGTTACAAGCTGATCGCGCGGGGTACACTGGAGGAGAAGATTTTGAATCTCCAGCAGCGCAAGCGGGAGATTGCCGAGGCGACACTTGATGGCGAAGAGGCGTTTAGCAATTCCCTGACGTGGGATGAGATACAAGGGCTGTTTGCCGGGTAAATAGGGCAGTTGCTGGAGTCGGTCGCGTTTGCGAAGTGAAATCACTGGTTGAAAAATGGCTGCAACGCCAGTTGGCGGCAGAAGTGTTCGGCAATCTGGCCGTGGGCGGCTTGATGGCGCTGCTGTCATTGCCGCTCATGATCCTCAATGTCGTGCTGATCTGGTTTGTGGTGCGGCTGGTTTTTGGCGGTCATCCGCTCGAGGAAATGGTGGGGAACAGCCGGTTCAGTTGGGATATCTCTACGGTGGTTGCGGGTATTCTCTTTCTGGTTTGGAGTGCGCTTTACGTTGCGTGGCATGAATGGCGGGAGTGGCGCAAGCATAACAATCCAGCCCCGCATGATGATAACCCTCCGATCTGGGATACGGGTCTGGTCGTGCTGCAAATCTTGTTCGCCGCGCCCGGGGCAATTTATAGCGCCCTAAGTTTTTTCAATCATGCCCGCACTTGGGTATTATTGGATGCCAAAGGTTGCAGTCAGGTGTTAGGCCGTTTGTTATCGCATCCCAGAAGAGTGGCTTTGGATGAACTGAAGCGCGAGTTTCCTGAATTGGACTGGGACAAGTTGCTGCGCCAGATGCATCTGATACCTGGAGTGGTTTTCCTTACTTCACCTCCCGCCGGATTAAGCCTGACAGGGGAATTCCGTCAGACATTGCTCAAACACAAGGTGGAGACCGAATGGCGGACCTTTGACGCCCCACCGCCGCCGCGTGATGAGCGGGCGATCTTTTCTTGTGTGGGTTGCGGCCAGCGCTTACGCATCCGCCGTTTTCAAAAGGGCTATGCGATCCGGTGCCCGCGCTGCCATAAACGTTACCGTGGCTATCTGGATATCCAAGGGCGGTTGCGTATCGAGCCGGAGCCAGAACAGAAGAAGCGCGCCACACCGGTCTTTGAACAGGATGAATTGGTGATACATTTCCGCGTCTTAAATGTGGCGATCAAAAGCGATCTGGACACGGTGCGCCGCGCGTATCGTAAGTTGATGAAGGAGTTTCATCCGGATCTCTACGCGATGGCGGATGCCGCCAAACGAGCGCAGGTGGAGGAAAAAGCCAAGCAGATCAACGAAGCCTATCACGCGATTCTCGATTATCTCGAAGGCAAAGAGCCGAAGAGCTAGTGCTGTTCAGCGCGAAGGACCGAAGATGGAATTCAGCACCACATCTTTGGTTTTCCAAAGCAATGTCATGGTCATGGCCAACGGCAGGAGCGCAAGTAACAGCAGCCAGGCGCGACGGGTGTTGTAGAGGACGTCCAATAGGTAAACGACGATGTTCGGCAGGACGGTGATCAAGGTGAGGGTCTGATAAACAACCGCAGCCAGCATCAATCCTACGATCAATCCAAGGTTCATATTCGTGAACACCTTGGTTTCTGCCCGTAGCATTTCATCCGGCAGCATGGCCGTGAGCCGTTGAAGCAAGTAGTTCAAGGATACGAGAAAAAGTAAGCCGGAAATGCCCAGCAGCCAGATGACTTGGTGGAAGAAGGGGACGAAAGGGAACTGGTTCCACCAATAGATGAAGGGTGAAAGGCCAAGGTTGATGAGCGCGAACAGTTTCGTGCGATCCAGGGCGTCAATCCACACCCGCTCTTGCTTCTGAAAATGGCCAATTTCCGTCAAACCATAGTAGATAAGCGCGGTGATGATGATGGGGGGAAACATGCCCAAAGGCCGTAGCCATTCTGTGACGGCACTTTGGACACAAACGATTAATCCGAGCGGTAATCCCCAAAACAAGGCCGACAGCCCCCGGAGCAGCCTTCGCAGGGAAGGCATCAGCTCAGGATTGGTATTTGGGGCGGGCGGAGCAGACATGCTGCGGCCTAGAATGAGAGATATGTGTAATCTCGCAAGCCGCGTTCGTAGTCATCCAGCAGGCGCATGCCCTCAGACGGCTTCAAACGATCGTTCTTGATGGCGTCATCCACTTGGGCTTTCACCTGGCGGATGAGGTCGCGTTCGTCATATTGCACGGCCGCAAGACATTGCACGATGGTATTGCCTTCAATTACCTCTTCCACGTAGTAGCCGCAAGGTTCATCGGGATCGAGGAATACATGCACTTCATTGACTCGGCCAAATAGGTTGTGCAGGTCACCCATGATGTCCTGATAGGCACCCATGAGGAAGAAGCCGATGCGGTAAGGCTCGTTGCCATTGCCATTCTGCTTGAGTGAATGGAGGGGCAGGGTATCGCGGACATCGCGCAGATCGATGAACTTGTTGATCTGGCCGTCGGAATCGCAGGTGATGTCGACCAAGGTGCCTTCACGATCCGGTTTTTCATTCAACCGGCTGATGGGCATGATGGGGAATAACTGGCCGAGCGCCCAGTGATCCAACAGCGATTGGAATACGGAGAAGTTGCAGAGGTATTGATCACCGAGGCTGTCCTCCAGCTTGCGGATTTCTTCGGGAATGTAAGCCTGACCACGGAACGATTCCACGACGGCCTGGCTGATATCCCAATAGAGGTTCTCGATCTTCGCCTTGTCGGGAAGTTCCATCACGCCGAGCGTGAACATCTGGTGCGCGTCTTCCTTGCGTTCGAGTGCGTCGTGATAGGCTTCCAGCTTGTTCAGCTTGGGAAGGTTCTGGCGGATGTCCAAAAGCTCTTTGACGAGCGAGTGCTCGTTCTCACCGTAAGGAAGGTGAGTGGCGGTCTGTTGCTTGGCGATGGAGCCGAAGACTTCCACGACCAGCACGCTGTGGTGCGCGACGATGGCGCGGCCGCTCTCGCTGACGATGTTCGGATGCGGCACTTTCTCGGCATCGCAGATGTTACCGATGTAATACACGATATCGTTCGTGTATTTCCTGGAGCGTGTAATTCGTAGAGCTGTCGAAGGCGGAACGGCTGCCATCGTAATCCACGCCCAAGCCGCCGCCGACATCCACGAACTCGATGGGGAAGCCCATCTTGTGCAGCTTGGCGTAAAAGCGGCTGGCCTCCTGCACGGCCTTCTTCACGGTCAAGATGTCCGGCACTTGTGAGCCGATGTGGAAGTGCAGGAGCTTGAAGCATTGCGTGAGCTTCTCGGCCTTGAGAAGTTCGGCGGCTTCGAGCATCTCGGAAGTGCTGAGGCCGAACTTGGCGTTCTCGCCACCACTCTCGGCCCATTTACCGGCACCTTTGCTGAGCAAGCGTGCGCGTATGCCGACCATCGGTTCGACACCGACTTGCTTGGAGACGGTGATGATCTGTTTCAGCTCTTCAAGCTTCTCCACGACCATGATGACCTTCTTGCCGAGCTTGATGCCCATGAGAGCCATCTTCACAAAGCCGGGGTCTTTGTAGCCGTTGCAGATGATGAGGCCGCCCATCTGGTTTTGCAGGGCGAGACCGGCATAGAGCTCCGGTTTGCTGCCGACTTCGAGGCCGAAATTGTATTGTTTGCCGGCGTCCAAGATCTCTTCCACCACTTCGCGAAGCTGGTTCACCTTGATGGGGAACACACCACGATACTGGCCTTGGTAGTTGAACTCGGTGATGGAGTTGCGGAAGGCGTTGTTAATGGACTGGACGCGGTGCCGGAGGATGTCTTGGAACCGGATGAGCAGCGGGAATTTAAGACCGCGAGCCTTCGCTTCTTCCAGCACGTCGGTGATGTCCACGCTGGCACCGGCTTCTTGCAGCGGCGTGACCGCGACATTGCCTTGGTCATTGATGTCGAAATACTTCGCGCCCCAACGGTCCACGTTGTAGAGAGTGCGCGCCGCTTGGATGTTCCAAGAACCGGCTCCGTCCTGCTGAATGCTCATTTTTTACGATCCGAAATTTGAGCGCACTATAAGGAGTGCGGGGGAGAATTCAATAGGTGTGAAGGAAATATTTATGCAAAGAACTGGTGTCGCTTATTGATGGGATGATGAAATTGCTTTGCGAGTGGCCGCGGTCATGGCATGCAGTCAGGATGCATAGCGCAGAGTTGCTCAAACTGGCGGTATATTGTGACCAATTGCTCGATAGTCTTAGTGTGGAAGACTATCCAGGTGCCGTTAATGGTCTGCAGGTAGAGAATTGTGGTGCCGTGACCAAGATTGCAGCAGCGGTAGATGGCAGTCTGGCGACGGTGCGGAAGGCGATTGCGGCCAAAGCAGACCTGCTCATCGTGCATCATGGATTGTTCTGGTCACCTTCACACCCGTGGACCGGCAAGCGCTACGAGCTGTTGCAGCTACTGTTGAAGCACAATCTGGCGGTTTACAGTTCACACTTGCCGTTGGATGTGCATCCCAAGCTGGGTAATAACGCGCAGCTCTGTGCCGCTTTGGGTTTGAAGAAATTGCAGCCGTTCTTTTTTGAGAAAAAAAGGCACTTGGGTTTTAAATCATCGGCCAAAATCAACCGGGATGAGTTGATCAAAAAGTTAGGCCTGGCGGTGGGTGGCAAAGTGACAGCATTGGCCTGCGGGCCAGAGGTTTGCCGTTCGATAGGAGTGGTCACGGGAGGTGCCGGAGCGGAGCTTAAGCAGGCCGTCAAAGAAGGTGTGGATACATTTATCACGGGTGAAGGCCCTCATTGGACGTTTCCTCTGGCAGAAGAATTGGGGGTGAACGTGCTCTATGGCGGGCACTACGCCACGGAGACTTTCGGCGTCAAAGCGCTTTCGGCCCATCTAGCCAAGAAATATGGCATTCCTTGGGAATTTATCGACCATCCGTCGGGGCTTTGAATCTCCAGGCGCTCAGCGGCCTTTGGTCGCAACGATAAAAGAATTAAACATGCCCCAGCGCCAAGGGCCGAGGTTCAGCAGGATATCGATGGGCTTGGCGACGTAGCGATCGGTGCAAGCGACGCTCTCGATGCGGCAGCCGGCTTTTTTCAGAAAGAAGGTCATCTCCAACGGGTTGGTGGCGATGATGGCATCGTCGTCCGGTTGAAAGACTTCCCGTTTGATCGGTTCCATGTGATCAAAGGCGGCCTTCTCCGGTGTCTCACGCAGAATGCGGCGTTTTTCCTGAAGTCGTTGCCAGTTACGCCATTTCTGGCCTATGCCCCGCATGCGCGGGTGGTAGTCTTTGAAGCCGAGCACCCGGAAAAAATTCGGACTGGAGAGAACTACCTTGCCGCCGGGTTTCACAACGCGGACCAACTCAGGATGAACTGCTCGGGTTGATCGACATGCTCCAATACGTTCAACGCGCCAGCGGAGTCGAAGAAGTTGTCCGGGAAGGGCAACCGGCTGCCGTTGTATAACTGGCAACGAGGGCTAAATTTTTGGGCGCGTTCGATGTTAGGCTCGGAGACATCCACACCGTGAGCCTCGAATCCCGCCGTCTGCAAGCGGTTCACTACTTGACCAACACCGCATCCGATGTCGAGGCAGCGTCCACCCGCAGTGGCGGGGCGCAAAGTGTCGGCATACTTCGCATAGAAGCCTTCATCCCAACCCGCCAGAAATTGGGCATAGGCTTCGTTTTGCCGGTAGGATTCTTGATGTGATGGGCTGGAGGACATCACTTGGCTGACGCTGGTTTAGCAGCGTCGGTTTGTTTGCGCTCACGCAGGGGCCACCAGATCAACAGGCCGAAACTGACGAAGATCGAAGCGAAAGAGATTTTCAGATACTTGGCCGTAGGTTCAAATTTGAACACCACTTCTTTATCGCCTGGCTTCAACTGCACACCGCGCATGAGGTAGTTGGCGCGTAACAAGGGACGTTCGCTGCCATCCACATACACATGCCAATTGGGGCTGTGGCGGTCGTTGAGCAGCAGGACGGAATCCTGCGCTACCTCAACCTTCATGCTAACGCTGCGGGGTTTGATATTAACTTCGCTCACGCTATTGGTCACGCCAGGTTTCGCTCCTGTCGCAGAGGGCGGGGGAATCGTCTCTGCCAGCAGGACTTGCGTGGCCGGATCGAAGTTTTTCTCCTGCAGAATAGCAAGGGAAGCTTCGTTGCTCATTACAGCGGGGCCGTTGGTGTAGGTGACTATATTGGTCAGACCGCTGAGCCAATTAGTATAGAGGCCGGCCCGGGGAAGCGCTCCTTTGAACTCGAAGACAGCGAGAGGTCCATTCGTGCTGGGCACAGTGGTGATGTCATCGATGCCGGGATTGCCTTGCACGCCCGGTTTGGCGGCCAGTTGGAAAAGCTGTGCGAAATCGAACCTTCCTTTGCCGGGGTCAAATTGCTGGTTCAGAATCTGGATATACCCCGCTTGTCCCAAGATGTAGCGGGTGCTGGTGAGTTCCCAGAGCCGGGCGATCTTGTAAGCATTTGGTGTGTCTCCCGGGTTCGTGCGAAAATTGCTGAGATAATTCACTTCCAGGATAGGTGGACGAGACATTTGGCTGATGTCCAAAGACTCGATCTTGTAATATTGAAAATGTTGCTGCAGCCAAGTGTTGAACACGACGCCCCAGCTGTTGAAATTAGGCTGAAGCAAATAGGACCGGGTCATCGGCGCGATTTCGGCGGCGTTACGCCAATAAGGTGACTGATCCTTCAAATAATCAACGATGTGGTTTGAGGCATAGCGATTGGTGTAATCGTAAAATTTAACCCAAGGCGCATTGGATCGGACCATGTCCACCGCGAGAATCGAGACGAGCAAACCCAATGCCAAATAACCTTTCAACCAGCCGCTCATGCCACCCCAGATGACCAGAACAGCCGCACCCAGAAAAGCAACGGCTGTAAAGACCTCCATGATGCTGAAACTGCTCATGGCTTTGGCCGCGTTTTCATCAAACCCGACAGTCTTCATGTAACTAATGATCTCGTTATTGGATGAGCTGTAGATCATGCCGCCAAGAGCGAAGGCTCCTAGCAGAACAAACATGCCCAAGGTCAATTTGCGGGCGTATTGATCGCTCAGCTTCCGGAAAGCAGCCCAAGCTTCTTTCCAAGATCTGTTCTGTCCTTCAGCAGTTTGGAAATAACTCCGGACAAGATTGTTCAAACCGTAGCCAAACATGATCAACACTGAGATGTGCAGCGGATTGGTGAACTTGATGGGGTTACGGATCGTGGAGAAAAAGGGAAGTGAAAAAATGAACTGATAGACCGGAGCGAAACGGCCAAAAGCACATAGCAGTGATATAAACCCGGTGATGGCGCAGAACCAGATGATGTAGCGTGGTGGCCCGCCCAAGTCTTTGCCATCTTTACGGAAACTCTGACCAAGTGCCCAAGCAGCCAAAAGGACGACCAAGATTCCCATATATTCGCCCGAGCCTGAGAAGCGGTATTGCGGTGCGCCATCAGGAGCGCCGACGGTGCCCCAGTAGTCACTGGGCTTTGAGGTCTGGTTCTGGACATCGAACATGCGATACCCGAATAAGCCAGGAATGACGAACCGCAAGGTCTCTACTTTGGGCAGGCTCCAGAGGGTTGCTTCATCCCAACGTTTGGCTTTTTCCTTCTCCTGTTGGCCCATTCCGGCAACGCCCTGCACTTGAGTGCCAACCAGATTCATGACGGTGTGGGCGGCTAACAAAAAGGCACACACGGCGATCACGGACACGTTTAGCACACCTTTCCCGGCCCGGGCGGCGATGGTTTTTTCAGGCTTGGTCAGGGCCAAGGCGAAGGCAAAAGCGGCGACGTAGATGCTGTAAATGGCACCCGTATCGAAAGCGCCCATGATGTTGAACCCGATGGCGGCCCCGGCCAAGGCGAGTTTGGACCAATGAGGGCGGTCCCGGTGGCTGATGATAGAGGCCAAGGCCAATAAAATCATACCGCGTGCGATGCCCCAAGTACCTAACCCCCAACAAGCGTTGGAGAAAGAGTTTGTGTTATAGGCGGCAGCCAAGGCACCGGCAAAACAGACGCCCGGGTGGAATTTCAGCGCCCGAAAGAGCATCCAGCCAGAGAACCCGAGGAAGAACAGGGAAAAGGCGGGGAAGGTTTTGCAGAACAGTTCCGGCCCAGTAAAAGCATAATAGAGATTGCCCAGTTCCGGCTGCCCGCTGGGTTGCTCGATGCCTACCCAGTTCAGGTTCTCCCAGTAGCCCGTCAGGCCGCTTAAGGCTGAGTCTTCCCGCGCTTTGACCATGCCGAAGGGGGCATCATTGTTGAAGTGGACCATGTTGGGTCCCAAGCCTTCATGGAACGAGATCAGAAGCAATATGGCGAGGCCCGCCATGGCCAAGGCAAAGTAGAGCCACGGTTTATCCGGAGTAGTCGCTGGTGCTGCTGTCGTTGGTTTGGCCATATTACTGCTTTCTACGGGTCCCAGAGGATTATGGAATCTGGCTTGCGGGCCAATACCAAACTTTATCCCCCGACGGCGTTTTTATCCTTCACAGTTTCGAAAAGTGGACACCTCGGGCGGTAGTTTTTGTATGGGAAATCGTCAGATGATTCATGGTTTGAAGCCGGTCACCCATTTTCCGGGATTGCCAGCCGGTCGTTTGCCCGGTTGATTGGCGGCGTGAAGACGTTGATTCTAGCTACGCGTAACCGGCATAAGACGGAAGAGATACAGCAAATACTGGGACCGGACTTTCGCTGCCTGACCTTGAACGAGTTTCCGGATGCACCGCCGATCGAGGAGAACGCGACGACTTTTGCGGGGAATGCGGCGTTAAAATCAGTGGGCTTAGCGCGGTGGTTGCTGGAATCTGGGGACAAACTAAAGGGAATCCATGGCGAAGCCTATGTGATGGCGGACGATAGCGGGTTGGAGGTGGATGCTTTGAACGGGGCCCCCGGAGTGTATTCGGCGCGGTTTGCAAATCTCGAAAGCGGCAAGCCGGGCAATTCGCCGGATGGAGAGAATAACGCGAAGTTGCTGCGGCTCATGAAGGATGTGCCGATGGAGAAACGGGCAGCTCGCTTTCGTTGTGCGCTGGCGTTAACACCGCTCGTCAAAACAGAAAAGTGCTCGTCACCTCCTTGTGAGGCAGATGAGTTGGAGACGGCTACGCTGATATTTGAAGGTGCTTGCGAAGGGCGGATGGATACCAAACCAGCGGGTGGGGGTGGGTTTGGGTATGATCCGATGTTTATTCCAGTGGGTTACGAGAAGTCTTTTGCCGAGCTCGGTGAAGATGTGAAGAACAAACTGAGCCATCGCTCAAAAGCGTTGGCGAAGTTGAAAGAGCATTTCGCCAAAGTCTCGTGATGCTTAGTTGGCGGCGGTCTGTTTTTGCCAGAAAATCCGGAGCTCAGGATGGGTTTCGATCAGGATTTCTTTGATGCTGATGCGTTCCTGACGGCTGAGGTAATCGTAACGGGCAATCGGATCATCGGGAGCCAGCGCTTTGGTGAGCTGGCTGTAGATGCGCTGCTTCAGGGCGGCGGGCAGAGCTAGGAATTGCTTCGAGTAGATGAGGTGACTGCACCGGTATTTGAAGATGTGGCCTTCCAAACGAAAATCGCGTAGCGAGCGTCCGTCTTTAGTCCGGATACCATTCCGTTCATAAACTTGCTGGAAGCCGCTGGTGCCTTGCACTCCGCCTTCGGGCAGCATGGCTTCGTCTTTGAACAGCAGATGGTCCAGCACATCTTGGGCTGAACTATCAAAGACCCGTTTCACGCTCTCATAAGTCGGCTCGCTGGTCAGTTTCTCTTTCAGATCGGTTTGGAGATTCTGTTGATAGGCCAGCATGCGACGACTGTTGTAAGCCGCCCGGGTGAGGGAATTGTGCATGGCGGTCTGATGTTCAAAGACCAGCAGAGCTACGATGTCGCTGGTGTTGGTCAGGTAATCAGCGGTGGGAAAGAAACGGGACAGGTCCGTTAGGTTCGCCCCTTTGGTGTAGTCCACGATGAGTTCGCGGTCTTGGTTGCGGGCAAAGACATTCCCTTGATGGGTAATGTTGCCATGCGTGCCCGTCACATACCAGCCACCCCAACGTTCATTGAAAGGCGTGGTGTGATCCACCACTTTGGAGCCGAACTGGAGCAGGGGATCGCCACTTTCATCGACATTCACCGACCGCACGAACACGCCCGGAATGCCACGGACGAAGGAGCCGCCGTGACAACTGAGGCAATCATTATCGCGCTTAAAGCGGGGCAATTCGGGTTTCTCACTGACGCGCGGATCAAAGGTGTAGAAAACCGGGCCGAGTTCTGGGTCGAAGCTGGCTAGCTCCATCAAACCGCCAGGCACCCAGCCGAGGTAGCAATCATCATTGAAATAGATTGTGCGGGGATGCTTGGGGGTGATGAGGCTGCGTTGAACGCTGGTCTTGGAGTAGACAATGACCTGGCTTTTCGAGCGGCACGTTAAACTCTTTTAGCATCTGGCGCACGATGGCTTTGTCACCGACCGGCAAAATGAGTTTTCCGGAGGCCAGCCGGGCCTCGACCGCTTGGGCGGCATCCTTGGCGGGGTACTGGAGTAGCGCACGGGTGCTTGCTCATACTCTTCGCTGCCTTGGGCGCGAAGCGAAGCTGCGCAAGCAAAGATGGCCAGACTGATGAGTACGAGCCGGTTCATGAGGCGATGGCGAGGACTTGTTGCAAGCGTTCAGGACGTTTGGTGAGATCGGCTAGAGTGTATTTGTCCAAGGTATCAAAAAAAGCGTTCCATGCTTCGAGCAGGGCACCTTTCAGCGTGCAGGCTTTGATGAGCGGGCAAGTGTTCGTGGCGACATCGAAGCACTCGATAAAGGGAGTGCCCGCCTCCGTTGTCCGGAGGAGTTGCCCGATCCGGATATCAGCGGGCGCTTTACCTAATGAGATCCCACCGCCGCGACCACGTTTGGCGATGAGGTAGCCTTCTTGCGCAAGGAAATTCACGGCCTTGGCCACATGGTGACGGGAGAGTTTATAAGCATCCGCCACCGCATCTACGGAGAACTGCTTGTCCCCATTCAGCGCGGCATACATCAGAATGCGCAGGGAATAATCAGAGAAAAGGGTGAGGTTCATGTGGATGATTCGGGCTGTGGCTGCGTGGCGGCGGAGCGAGCGTATGTCCGTTGTCCCAAAGCGATGGCCGTCGGCAACTGGCTCGCAGGAATCGTGACTCCGCAAGCCATGCGCAGGCGCAGGGCAATGTTTTTGGCGAACTGGATCATTTCTTCGGCGCAATCGGCCGGCAGCCAGATTTTACAATTGTGCTCCCAAAGTCCAAGCCAAGCCGCGAAATGTTCTTCTTTGAGTTCCAGCGGGATGTGACGCGCCACCATCGGCCCGTTATAAGCCGGCGGACCGCCGGCAATCGTGCTCCAAAAATCCGCAATTTTTTCCAAATGCTTGGGCCAATCGGCAATCTTCACGGCGAAAATCGGACCGATGACCTGATGCTGCCGCACATCGGCATAGAAATGATGGAGCAGGTTCAGCAGGACTGGCCGGCCACCCATGCGCATCAACAAGCTGTCATTCATACACATATAATAGATGCATTAAAAATACATCTATTCAAATTGTTTTCCGCAACTAATTTGGCTCAAGTCTGGCCAATTCCAGTGGGGTAAGAGGAGGGCTATTTGTGGCAACTAATGGGTAGTGCGGTTTTTGAGCTCGATATAAGTCTTACTTGTTAATTTATGAAAACAACATCGCTCAAACTAATGGCTGCCGCGTCCGGTTTGCTCCTCGGAGCTGCTGCGCAGGCAGAGGACTGGACAGCTCAAGCCATCGCTCCGGTGACGAACCCGATCTTCTTTGAATCGCCCCTGATTCAAAATGAAGTGCGGCCCATCTTCGCGTATCATCGCTTGGACAACACGTTCTTGGGAACGGATGTCGATGTGCGGGTGTATGCCTTGCAACTGCGCTATGCGGTGAATGATCGCCTGGCGATCATCGCGACCAAGGATGGTTACATCGAGTTCAACCCCAAGGTCGGCAATGCCCAATCGGGCTGGGCGGATATCGGTTTCGGTGTCAAGTATGCCGTCTACAAGAATGACGAAAAGGAATGTGTGGTGACGCCGGGTATCACGTTTGAATTGCCCTCCGGCAATCAAAACGTGTTCCAAGGTAACGCCTCGGGTGAGTTCAATCTATTCGTTTCGGCCATCAAGGGCTGGGACAAGTTCCACCTGACCGGCAATGTCGGTGCCCGCATCCCCATCAACATGGACAAGGAGACGGCCAATATCCGTTATAGCCTGATGGCGGATTACTACACCTGCAAGTGGTTCATCCCGTTCACCACGATCAATGCCATTACCACCTTGACCGAAGGCAATCAATTGCCGTTCACCTCGGAAGGTTTTGATTTGATCAACTTCGGCAGCACCAATGCCGGTGGCCGGACTCAAGCCGCGTGGGGCGTAGGGTTTCGTTCCCGCGTGGCCAGCAATGTGGATCTTGGTTTTGCGTATGAAGTCGGCTTTGCGCCGAGCAATGACATCTTCAAGGACCGCGTAACGGTTGATTTGGTGTGGCGGTTCTGAAGTAAGAGCGGTGTCGTGTAGTTGGTTGGCAGGGGCGTGTCTTTGGTTGGACACGCCCCTGTTTGCTTTATGGTCAAGGGGCTTAAAAGCTAAAAAAGCCTAGGCAAACGGCGGTCTGCCTTAATACATTGGCCGTTCTATGTTCGAGATGGCAAAGCAGTCGTTGTCCGCAGTGCAAAGCAAAGCCTCCCAATTACGGAGGTTTCTTTGACGTGCCGGGCGCACACAAGCGGATCGCGGAATTAGAAGCCGAGATGACGCGGGATTCCTTCTGGGATAATCGGGAAAAAGCCCAGAAAGCCATCGACGAGTGCAATTCGCTCAAGAAGAAGATTGAACCGTTCATCGCGGCGGAGAAGCAACTGGCCGATCTGGACGTGATGATCGAGTTGGGCGAGGCTGAACCGCCCGAAGTCCAGGCGACCATGGAAAAAGATGTCGAGAAAGACATCACCAAGGTGCAGACGGATCTGGATGCCCTCGAATTACGGATTTTCCTCAACGGACCTTACGACAAGCGGAATTGCATCTTCAGCATCAACGCAGGCGCAGGCGGCACGGAATCGTGCGATTGGGCCAGCATGCTGATGCGGATGTATCAGCGGTGGTTCGAATCGCGCGGTTGGACCTTTGAAGTAACGGATCTGCTGCCGGGTGAAACGGCGGGGGTGAAGAGTGTCACCATGCTGGTAAAGGGGGACATGGCTTACGGTTTCTGCAAAGCTGAGCGTGGCGTGCATCGGTTGGTGCGCATCTCGCCGTTTGATTCCAATCAACGCCGGCACACCAGCTTTGCCAGCGTGGACGCGATGGCTGAGATCGAAGAGACGGATCCGAATATCTCGATCCCGCCCGGTGAATTGCGGGTGGATACGTTCCGTTCCGGTGGCAAAGGCGGCCAGAACGTGAACAAAGTGGAAACAGCCGTCCGCATCACGCATATCCCGACGGGTTTAGTGGCGGCTTCGCAAACGGAACGCTCCCAGCATCAGAACCGACATACGGCGATGACGTTGTTGATTTCGAAGCTGTTCGCGCTGCGCCAGGACGAGCAGAAATCGGAGATGGAACGCTTTTACGGTGACAAGGGCAGCGTCTCTTGGGGTAACCAGATCCGCAGTTATGTCTTCCAACCGTACCGGATGGTGAAGGACTTGCGCACAGGGTGCGAGACCAGCAATGTGCAAGGGGTGATGGATGGCGATCTGGATGCCTATGTGAATGCGTGGTTGCGCGCGGGTTGTCCGACCAAGCGTGTCCAAGGCATCTCGATGGATGACGAATAAGCCATGAGCAGAGCGAACATTCTCGATACGATCGTAGAGCAGAAGCGCAAAGAGATCGCGCTGTTGCCGGCGCACATCCCGACCGTGGCCGAAATCAAAGCTGTGCTTGCCCAGCGAGGTCAAAAGCGTGATTTCGTAGGCGCGCTGAAGCAGCCGCGCAAAGGGACGGTGGGCTTGATCGCGGAAGTGAAAAAAGCGTCACCCTCCGCGGGCATCATCCGGGCGGACTTTGATCCCGTGAAGATCGCGCTGGAATACGAAGCGGCTGGAGCATCCTGCCTGTCAGTGCTGACGGATGAGAAATTTTTCCAAGGTTCCCCTGATTTCTTAAAGGACATCCGCAAGACGGTGAACCTGCCTTTGCTGCGCAAAGATTTCATCATCGATGAGCGGCAAATCATGGAGGCGGCGGAGTGGGGCGCTGATTGCATTTTGCTGATCGTTGCCATTTTGAATGACGATCAGTTGAAGCGTTTCCGCGAACTGGCTGAAGGAGCGGGACTGGCGGCGCTGGTGGAGGTGCATGACGAGGAAGAATTGCAACGGGCACTCGCGACGGGTGCAACGTTCATCGGGGTGAATAATCGCGACCTGAAGGTCTTTAAGGTGGATTTGGCGACAACTGAACGGTTGGCCAAACAAATCCCGGGATTGAAGACGGAACGGTTATTAGTGGCAGAGAGCGGCATCCACAAACGCGCTGATGTGGAGCGGCTGGAGCAATGTGGGGCGCAGGCTATCTTGGTAGGGGAATCTTTGATGCGGGAGAAAGATTTGCGGGCCAAGGCTGCGGAGTTATTGGGAATTTAAACAAAGTATTTACGCTGACGCAAACAGGCTTGCTCGATTTTGTCTTGGTGCCAGCACGGTAATCCCTTAAAATCACAGGACACATGAACGAGGCTCCACTCACTGCCGAGAGACCCTCTACCACACGCACCCCCTTGCGTGTCTTGGTCGTGGAGGATTCCGAGTTCGATGCGCGCATTTTGGTAAATGTGCTCCGACAAGGTGGTTACGAACCCAAGTGGCAACGGGTGGAGACCTCCGAGCAGATGCGCAAAGCATTGCAGGAGAAGGAATGGGAAGTTGTCCTTGCGGACTATAATCTGCCCGATTTTAGTGCCCCGGAAGCGCTTAAGCTCTTGCAGGATAGTGGGATAGATCTTCCCTTCATCATCATTTCCGGCGGTATTGGTGAAGACATCGCCGTCGCGGCGATGAAGGCTGGCGCGCATGATTACTTCATGAAGGGCCAGCTCGCGCGGTTGGTTGCGGCTGTGGAGCGAGAACTGCGTGAGGCTTCGACCCGGTCAGCCCGCCGTAAGGCCGAGGAATCCATGCGGGAGAGCGAGTTGCGGTATCGCTTGCTTTGGGAAACGGCGACGGATGCGGTCTTGCTGATGGATACGGATAGTGTCATCCATTTTGCCAATCCGGCGGTGGAACCTATTTTCGGCTATAAGCCGGAAGAGTTGGTCGGGCAAAACTTGCTGGCTTTGTTGCCGGAGAAACTGGAGCGGCCAGCCGATCCTTCGCTCGTTAAGACTTTGCATTCGGGAGTCTCCTCCAATTCGAAACGGCACATGTTGGAGACCTTTGGCTTGCGCAAGGATGGCCGGCAAACCCTGCTGGAAATCGCGTATAACGACATGGTGTTGCAGGGAAAGCGCTGGTTTGTGGCCTTTATCCGTGACATCACGGAACGCAAGCGCGCGGAGCGGGAGCTGCTAAATAATCAGGAGCAATTCCGGGTGGCGCGCGAGATCCAGGAACGGCTTTTCCCGAAGGAATCTCCGAAACTGCCGGACTTTGATATTGCAGGATCTTCGCATCCAGCGGAGGCGGCCGGTGGTGATTATTTCGATTATCTGGCCATGCTGCACAATCGCGTAGGGGTGGCGATCGGTGACGTGACGGGGCATGGGATCGGGCCGGCACTGTTGATGGCGGAGACGCGGGCTTACTTGCGGATATTGGCCCGGAACCGGGATGATGTCGGCGAGATTTTGACGCGGGCAAACCGGGTGCTGGCGGAAGACGTGGGAAGCGAACGGTTCGTGACGATGCTGCTGGTGCAGATCGATCCGACGACGCGGAGTATCGTCTATTCCAGCGCCGGGCATTCTACGGGGTATGTGCTGAATGCGGAAGGCATTGTGCGCGCCGAGCTGAAGCGCACGGGCAAGCCTTTGGGCATCTTGCCGGATACGGAATATAAATCGGCATCTCCGCTGATTTTGACGCCGGGTGAGATCGTTTTGCTGCTCACGGATGGCATCGAGGAGGCGATGAACGCAGATGACGAATTTTTCGGCTCGGAAAACACGCTGAAAGTGCTGCGGGAAAACCGGCATCGGCCCGCCAAGGAAATTGTCGAGGCGCTCTATGATGCGGTGCGGCAATTCAGTGGCGAGGGACAGCAGACGGATGATTTCACGGCGGTCATCCTGAAAGTCCGGTAGGCAGCGGATTTTGTAATTACAAGCTTGCGGTTCAGGCCGGGGCTTGGAAAATTCTCGGCTCTTGGTTGGAAGGGTGGCTGAGTGGTCTAAGGCACCTGACTCGAAATCAGGCATACGGGTAACCGTATCGTGGGTTCGACTCCCACCCCTTCCGCCATTTAGACCTCAAGTCTTCAGGTAACCTTCTTGGGCCAGAGTTGTAAGGACGGTCTGTTCCGGGTTCGGTTTGATTTCGAAGGATACAGGATGGCGATGCTTCCCATTGTAGAAAGAGAGCTGCGAGTGGCTGCACGCAATCCCGTGCTATTCCGCAGCCGGTTGCGCTTGCCGCTGGTGGGGGGAGCAATACTTTTACTTTTCCTCTGGAGCACCCGGTTTGGGGCACCAATTCAAATGGTGGCCAAGCCGATGTTCAATTTCTGTTTCTACGGGCTATTCGCCAGTTGTCTGTTTGCGGGGATCCATACGACGGCCGATGCCATCAGTTCAGAAAAACGGGAGGGCACGCTTGGTTTTCTCTTTCTGACGGACCTCAAAGGCTATGATGTCATCTTGGGCAAACTGGTCGCTTCTTCCATCGCCGGCATCTATACGGCTCTCGGCATGTTGCCCTTGGTGAGCATTATTTTTCTATTTGGGGGAGTGGATTGGGGGCAGGTTTTGCGCCTGGTCATCACGTGCGGCAATGCGTTGTACTTTTCTTTAAGCGGCGGCCTGCTGGCTTCGGTTCTATCCAATGAGGAAAAGAAGGCCAAAATGCTGGCGACGGCAATCGTGGTGGGATTCAGCGCCTTGGGACCCGTTATCGGGGTGCTGGTTTTTTGGTTCCAGCACGGGTGGAACCAGAGCGTCTCCATGTCGTTTTGGTATCCTTATCTGCTGTGTTCACCGGTCGGGGCTTTTACCAGCTCAATTTCTAGTACCTTGGGTATTGGCTGGAAAGCATGGCTGATCTCGAATGGGATAGTGCATCTTATCGGCTGGTTGTTCTTGCTCCTGAGTTGCCATCTTGTGACGCGGACATGGCAGGAAAAGGGCGCCCAAGATGAGCCTATGCCACTGTTGTGGCGATGGAAACGGTGGATGGCTGGAGCGCCCGAGCAGAACCTCCAGCGCCGGGCGACCATGCTGGATCGCAATGCGGTCTATTGGTTGACATTTCGGGAAGCCAGGAAGGCTTGGCTGGTCTGGAGTTCGCTGGGCATGGCACTAGCAGCCTTTGCCGGGCTGTATTTCTATTTAGGGAGCGGCGCACTTTTAAATCCCGCCACCGCTGTGCTTTTTGTATTAGCCACGAACACAATCATGAAGCTTTCGATGATTGGAGAGGCTGGACGTTGGATCGCACAAGACCGTCAGAATGGGGTGCTGGAGCTGATTTTGACGACGCCTATGCGGGTAGAGGAGATATTGGAAGGTCAGCGCCTGAGCTTGCGTCAGCTCTATCGATTACCATTCATTGTATGCGGACTGATGCAGATATTCTTTGTGGTTAGCTGCCTGGCGCAGACGCCGGGACGAAACCCTTTTGAAACGTTTTTATTGGGCGGGGTCGTTTTGGGGTTCTCGCTCTGGATGATGCGGATCGACTTCGGCGCCATTGGATGGGTGGGGATGTGGCATGCCTTATCGACAACGCCGATAAACAAAACCAAGTCCCGGACGAGTGGGACCATTCTGTTCATTCCGTGGGCGACATTTTATGTTGTGATGATTTTTGTCGCTTGGCTGGTGAGAGGTAATGCCGTCTTTTTTGCCGTTGTCATTTGGCCCGTCTTGATGGTTGGTATCCCGCTTTGGTTTGCCAAGGGAGCCAAGGCCAGATTATTGGCAGAGTTTAGGTTGCGAGCGATGGAACGTTACAGCGCGTTACCCGCTCATCCCTGGTGGGCTAAGGCGGGACGTTTTGTCGCACAAATCAGGCATCGTCGCAGGGGGGCAAGGTCGATTGATCATTCCCAAGATAATGGATGAACCGGTTTTCGGTTTGTGCGGACCCTTAAGCGGTAGCTCGTCTCTTCAAAACTCCTAGCACTCTGATACTTTGTTTTACCTCTTGAGAATCAACCAAGAGCGGCTGCTCAACAACGATTGTTGATAAGGTCGATTGGGTTGTGAACCCTAGGTTCGTGGGGCCTAGATGGATGTGTTTTGGCTAGGGTGGAAAAGCCTTGGTATATGATTAGATTATCTCATTTTCCAGGGTTGATTTGATCCTTTTACTGCGGGGAAAAGTAGGCTCTATTTGGGTTGTTTACCTAGTGTGAATAACTATTGGAATTAAGTACTTGCCGGTATCTTGCATTCGGCAATATAAAACTCACGCTTTGGATAGGGAATCAACAACTGGTCGTTACAATCTGGAAGGTCTGGAGCCGCGAGTTTTGCTCTCAGTTTCCCCGGTTGTGGCGTTTGCCTTTGTTCCCCCAGTTGAGCACGATGGAGCGGTTGTTTCTGATCAATCTCCTGTGGGGCCGGTGTCTGATTCTCCAGATCAAGCGTCCCCCAACAGTGCTTCAGATGTCTTTTCAGGGCTTAATGAAAATGATTTAGGAGCGGCTCAAACGGCAGAAAAGAATGCTCAAATCGCAACTGGCGAGGAGGCTTCTGCGGATGAAACTCAGTCTGAGTCAGTAGAATCGACGAAGGCAGCGGCTTTGGGGCCGGTCGCGGAATCGACAGAGTCTCTGGTTTCAGCGGTAGATATCCCAAGTTTTTCGCAAGAGTTGGTGGATACTTTGCATTCTGCGCAAGGTCCGCCGGCTGAAAATATATCAAATCTGGCCTTTAATGCTGCTTTTTCCCAGTTCTCTAACGATTCATCAGATCGGAGTGTTTCGTTTTTAGCTTCCTCCTCTTTCGGTCTTGCTTCGCTTTCGGGTGCTTCATCTTCCAGTAGTCCTTTCGCGCCAAGAGTCTTTACGTTGGCTAACTCCAACGGTGATTTGGAAGTTTACGTGAATGGAAAGTTGGTGGATTACAAAAACGGGGTGATCACCGGAACGCAGACGTTCAGTGGGTTGGACTACACGTTGGGTGGGTTTTTGGAGTTGAATGGATTGACGCTGACTTTCCAATCCATCGTTTATAGTGCCGGGACGGACACTTACTCCGGGACGGTGATCATTTCGGCCGCTTCGGGAACACTCTTCCCTGGTAAGGCTTTTACTGCTTCTGCAACCGATGGGGCTGACCCGGATAGCACGGGAATTACTGGTTCCTACAACGTAGGCAGCAAAGTTTTTGGACTGACAATCGATCAGTTCCAATTGACGGTGGGTGAGGCTGTCGCGGTCAATGCTTCATCAGTTAGTGTTTCTTATGATGCGAGCAATGCGGCGGCGAATCAAACTGTGATGGCGATTGCCTCCGCGACAATCAATTCTTCGCTGTTTTCTGGTCTCGCTTCGGTGGCACTCAGCAATTTCACCTTGCGTAAGGATGGCTTCCATATCGGTGATGCTACGATAAGCTTGGGTGGGGGCGGTTCGGCAACGATCAGTGATTTCCTGAAACTGAGCGGATTACAAATTTCGGTGGATGATTTGGATGTGAGCTATTCTGTCTCAACGACGGTCACTGGTTCGGTGAGCATTAGTGCCTCGGGTTTGTCTCTCTTCTCGAATGGTTCGCTCATCACGACCACGGCGACTGGGCTGACGGGGACTTATGATTTCAGTGGAGCCAATCCGACCGCGAAATTGTCCCTCACGATTGCTAGCTTGAATCTGACGATCGGCGAGGCTCTTTCCATCACGGCTACCGGAGTGACTGTGACGCCAGGTGCGCCGGATGTCATCGCCACGATTGCTTCGGCTGCGATGAACTCCCCGCAGTTTACGGGACTCGGCAATGTGACCCTCAGCAATTTCGTCCTACATCGTTCAGGGTTCACCGTCGGTAATGCGAGCCTGACGACCACATTGGCGGGGCTGGGGCAGGTTGGGGACGCCTTCGGTAAGATTTTAAAGTTTGATACGGTGACTGTTTCCGTCACGAACTTTGCGGTGAATTACGGGACGAATGTGACCGTGACGGGTTCCATCACGTTGAGTGCAACGAATGTCGTGCTCTTCCCGGAAGTGAGCTTCATTAATGCGAGCTTGGGCAACATTACTGGTTCCTATCAGTTCGGTACCTTGCCAGGTTCCATCGGGGTTCTGAACTTGGATCTGCCCGCCTTCGATTTGCCAATCGGTGAAGCGTTGCTCCTGCATTTCGGTGCGGTGCAGCTTCGACCTGGTCAGGACGTGATGCTCTCGGTCTCGAATGTTTCCGTTGCTTCCAATCTAGTCGCTGGTCTTTCCGGGACGATCAGTTCGTTCCAGTTGCGTCGCTCGGGTTTCACTATCGGCAGCCTGACGTTGAGCGCGGCGGGAACGAATAACATCGGCAGTTTGCTGACGCTGAGCGGTGCCGCATTGGTGGTCAGCAATTTCGTCTTGGATCGCACGGCGGTGAACAAGGTCACGGGCACTATCAGTCTGAACGTCGCGGGGGTGACACTTCTGCCGGACAGCTCCTACATCCAAACTTCCGTGACTGGTCTTTCGGCCACTTACGACTTTAGCAACGGCATCACTTCTTCGGGTGATTTATCCCTCAGTATCGCTTCACTTCAATTGACGATCGCTCAGACCTCGGTTTTGAGTGCCTCAAATGTGGTGATCGTGCCGGGAAATATCGTCCAAGCGGGTAACGATGACCTCTCGTTGAGCCTCACGGGTTCTTTAACGGTTCTCGGCCAGGTGATCGAAGGCAGTTTCCAACTGGTCCGCTCGAACAGTGTCACTACCATATCGGCGACGATCACCAAGCTGGAGTTGGAAGTGAACGGGACGCGGATCGTGCAGTTGACGGGCAATGGCGAATTCCTCGTCACGCCGGACGGGCTCGCTGGTGGGTTCGCTTTGAATTTGGCACTCGGGCCAGCACTGTCTGGTTTCAATCTGGCGGGTAACTTCGTCGTTCAAGTGAACACGACGGGCAGTAACGTTGTGTTCGGCACAGCGACGATTCCGGCTGGTCCATATTTCCGCGTCGCGATACAAAGCGCGAGCATTACGGTCTTGGGCAACACAATCACGGCGGACTTGTTCCAGTTAGTGAAGAGCGGTTCAGGCGCCAGTGCGAAGATAACGGCGGTGGCTTCCGGTGTGGCGATGAGTTTGCAAGCAGCGACTGCTTCTTTGACGGTCAGCGCTGGTTCAGGCGCCTTCTTGATCACCAGCGCTGGTGTGGCGGGTTACTTGGATATCGGCACGGTGGTGCTTACGGGTGTTCCGGGTGTGTCCTTGGGCGCGGCGGATCTGAGCATCCAATTGAACACGACGGGTGCGGATGTCAGTGCCACGACGATCACGACAACGCAAGGTGATGTGGTCATCGAGTATGCCGGTGCCTACAATCATAATTTCATCCGCGTGATGGGAACGGGCAGCTTGGATGTCGATGGGTTCATGAAGCTGACGGGTGGTTTCGCTTTTGAACGCAGCACGATCGCTGGTGGGGCCGCAGTGCTGAAGGGATCGGTCACAAATCTTTCTGGTGTATTGGGAACGGGTGCTGGCACGGCTAACGAAGCTGGTATCAAGGTGACAGATATCAATGGCGCGTTCCTCTTGCTGCCAGCAGGTCTGGCTTTGGATGCCACGGGCACAGCGTCGCTGGTCGGGATGAGCGGGTTGACGCTCACTGGTTCAGTGGCCGTGCAAGTGAACACGACGGCCCAAGCGATAAATGAAACGGTGACGACTCCTACCGGTTCAGCATCGGTTCACTTCACGAATGGAGGCGAGTATCTTGCTGTCAGCGGTGCCTTGAACCTTGAGATCACTGGGTTTATTTCGTTGAGCGGTGCGTATTCCTTCGAGAAGAGCTCTGATGGTGCGACCACCAAGGTGGTTGTTGGGGCGACAGGTGTCACGGCTTTCATGGGTGATGGCACCACTGGTGTTAGGCTGACGGGCGGCACGCTGGGGTTGGTTCTCTATCCCCAAGCTGGTACGTATGCGCTGACGATGTCAGGAACAGCAACTTTGCTAGGAATTTCTGGTGTCACGTTGAATGGCACTGTGTCTGCCCGGGCGAACACGACCGGTTTGGTCGTGAACGAATTGATCACCACCGCACTGGGCTCCAACGTGGTCGTAGCGTTTGCGGACACAACGATTATCAAGCGACTGGAAGGAACAGTGGCGTTAGATATCGGGGGTTTTGCCACGCTGACAGGTGCTTACAGTTTTGAAAAATCCGGCACCGGAGCAACGTCGAAGGTTTTAGTTGGGGCGACGGATGTCGAAGCCTTCATGGGTGTGGGCACAGCAGGGGTCAGGATCCAGAACGCTCAATTGGCCTTGGCCTTGTATCCAGCAACCTCGACGTATGCTTTGAGCGCCATCGGTACGGCCACGCTGGAGGGCGTCACCGATGTGGTGATGACGGGCAGTCTTGAGGCGGCGGTGAATACGACAGGCGCCGCAGTGAATGAAAACATCGCTACTCCCACGGGCGTGGTGGCGCTGCAGTTCTCGGCGATGGAAGGTAATCTGATGCGTTTCCGCCGGTCGGGAGTCCAAGTCGCGATCGGGGATGCCATCCAGATCGCAGGTAATTTTGCGGTCGAAAGAAAAGTGATCAGCGGGCAGGCCACGTTGCAAATCGGTGCCAGCGGCGTCCAGGCACTCATGAGTGTCAATGGCAAGGGGGTAAGAATCTCCGATGCCACGCTGGGCATGTTGGTCTTGCCTGATGGCACCTACGCCTTGCAAGCAGCCGGTTCAGCGACAGTGGTAGGGGTTCCGGACCTCGAGGTGACGGGTGATTTGAAATTGGACGTCAATACTACCGGTGCAGCACGGGCTGAGGTGATTGATACCGGTGCGCGTACCGCGGGTGGTCAGGCTATCAATGTCACGTTGGCCTTGGCGGGGAATGTGCCAATCAACTTCGTCGGTGCCAACATCGTCTTGAAGATTGCGGGTAACGGGTACACGGCCAGCGAAGTAACTTTCAAAAAGAGCGTGAATCAGATCGATGTCACGGGTACGGATATCGCCTACACTCTGCAAGCTGGAACTCGCCGCATCTTATCGATTCAAGATGCGGATTTCGCGTTCGTAGTGACGCCTGATGGTGTGGCTGGCGCCTTGCGGAATGCGACTGTAAACGGACCCGATTTTGGTGGTAATATTACTTTGGGGGGCACGGTCAGCCTTCTGTTGAATACGACGACTACTTCGCAGACGCTCACGGTCGGCGGTCAATCAGTGACGGTGGCCGCAGCTGCGGCGGGTAGTAACTATCTACGGGTGGAAATCGCCACGGCAACATTGGTGGTTTATGGAAGTTCGCTGACCGCTGATTTGTTTGTGTTGGAGAAGGATGAGTTTGGTGTTCGCGTTTCCGGTAATAATTTGGATTTCACGCTGGCAGCCGGAGCTAAGCGGATCATCGGTATCCAAGACGCCAATTTCGCTTTCCGCTTCACACAGGCCGGTGTGGTTGGCGCGGTGAAGAATGGGACGATTCAGGGACCTGATTTCAACGGTGACATCACCTTGGCGGGAACGGTCAGTCTGGCGTTTAACACGACCACTTCCGCGACGGCCTTGAATGTGGCCGGCAGTGATGTGGAAGTGGCGGCCGCGACGAACGGTGGTTTCTATGTGCGCGTAGAAGTGGTCAATGGTGTATTGGCGGTGTTTGGTAATCAACTGAGCGCGGATACGTTCGAGTTGGAGAAGAGCGGCAGTGATGTCTCGGTGAGCGGAACGAATCTTGATTTCACTCTGGCTGCTGGCGGCACGCGTGTCTTGAGCCTGGCTGATGCGAGCTTCGCTTTCAAATTCTCCAGCACAGGTATCGCAGGTGCTGTGATTGGTGGACAATTCACCGGACCTGACTTCAGTGGTGTGAGTGTCACAGGAACGGTTAGTTTGCTGGTGAATACCACCACGACGGAGCAGAACCTTGGAGTGAATGGCTCCAATGTGATCGTGGCGGCAGCACCGGTGAGCGGTCATTATGTTCGGGTGGAACTGACCACGGCGACCTTCACGGTCTTGGGCAATACCCTCGCGATGGATGAACTGGTGTTTGAGCAATCCGGCGCAAATGTCTCGGTCACGGGAACGAATCTGAGCCTCCAATTGACAGCGGGTACGAACCGGTTGCTGGGCATCCAAAACGCGAGCTTCGTCTTCCAGTTCACCGCAGCGGGTGTTGCAGGTGCGATTGTAGATGCGACGATTCTGGGGCCGAATTTCAACGGGCTTACTTTGGCAGGCACGGTCACGGTGCTTTTCAATACGACCACGACTCTGCAAAACCTGACAGTGGCTGGAAACGCTGTGGCAGTTGCAGCGGGAACAGCGGGTGCGGCTTACGTGAAGGTGAAGGTCGATAACGGGCAGTTCGGCATCTTGGGCCAGACGCTCTCCGCCAATTTCGTTTTCGAACAGACTACGGTAGCCGGTGAATCGGTGGTCAGCATCAAGGCTTCGAGTGTTGGTCTGGTGCTCGGTTCCGGTTCAACCAACCTTGTGACGGTGGCGGGTGGATCGACTTGACGGTGGATTCGCAAGGTGTCGTGGGAAGTTTTGCGGGAACGGTCTCGTCGCAAGTGCCGGGCGTCACGTTCGGTGGAGCCTTCACAGTGCAGATCAACACTCGTAGTTCGGCTAACCGTTATGTGCGCATCACAGGAACGGGAGTGAGCGTGGTGGTGTCTGGACAAACGTTGACAGGTGACTTTGCCATCGAGCAGACGACGAATGCGGCTGGACAGCAAGTGGTCGGTGTGGCGGTGGATAATCTGACGCTGACTTTGGGAGATGGCACGAACAATTATGTGAGCGTCACGAACGGCGAAGGTTACTTCCTGCTGACGCCGCTGGGTATCGCGGCCACGGCCACGGCGTCCGTCAGTATCAATGTGCCGGGTGCGCAATTGACGGGTGGAACGGTGAAGCTGGAGATCAATACGACGACGCAGCCGGTCAACTCGAACTTCATCATCGGTGACAATGCCCCGAGCCTGATGGTTCTGCCGGCGGGTCCGTTCATCCGCGTGGCCGTCACGAGTGCGACGCTGCAACTCGGTGGCAGTGGTCCGGCGATGTCTGGTGATTTCCTCTTCGAGCAATCCACACGGGGTGACAATACCAAGTTGGTGAAGTTCGGTGTGGCCAACCTCGCAGTGACGTATCAAGGGCAGGGGATTGTGGATGGTTCCGGTGCCTTTGTGATTCTCCCGGCTGATTCGGGTGTCCCGGGTTCGGGTGGTATCGCGGGTGTGGTTTCTGGTCGCGCCTCGGTGGCTGTGCCGGGTGTTTCGTTGGGTGGCAGCTTCGGTCTGCGCGTGAACAAGACGGGTCTGCCGGTCTTGGAAGAAGTCACGGTAGCTTCGCAGACGATTGAGATTTCCTTCAGCAGTGGTGCGGACACGTTTGAGTTCTTCGGTGCCAATCTTTCGCTGACCATCGGTGACTTCGTGACGATCGAGGGCAGCCAAATCACCTTCAGTGCGGGCAGCTTCTCCGGCACGGGTATCCGTATCTTCCTCGGACGTGGCCCGGCGTTGCTGCCGGATGGTTCGCTGAATCCGACGGCGACCGGTGTGTTGCTCTCTAATGCCTCGGTTGGTCTGCGTGACTTGGGTGCAAGCAAGTATGCGATTTATGCGAGCGGCACGGTGGAAGTGATCGGTGTGCCGGGTGTGACGTTCTTGGGTTCGGCTACGATCGAGATTAATCAATCTACTTCGTCGCTCGCGGTCAACTTGCCCGGTGGCGGCACGCATACGTTGGCGGCTTCGGTGATCAAGTTCGAAGCGGTGAACATGCAGTTGGGTGTGCTCGGACAAACGGTGTCTGGTGACTTTGCCTTCACGCAACCAGCGGTCGGCGCGGCGGATCAAGCCGTGGTGATCTCCGCCAGCAATTTGGCAGTGCAACTTGGACCGCCGGGAACGCCGCTGGTCACCGTGAGTAATGGCTCGGGTCTGTTCATGGTTACACCGACAGGTATCGCGGGCAAAGCGCAGGCGACGGTGAGCTTGAATGCGGGCACGGGTGTTTCGCTCACGGGTGCTTATGCACTGGCAATCAATACTATCGGCGCAGATGTCAATTCCTCGCTGACGGTCGGTTCGACGACGCAGACGTTGGTGCTGCCGTTCGGTCCTTATCTGCGTGTGAGCGGCACAGGCGTCACCTTGACAGTAGCGGGCCAAGTGTTGAGCGGTAACTTTGATTTCGAGCAGCGCACCACGGGTGGTGTCGATGGTAACCTCCAGACACCGGGCGATAACAGCCGCGTGGTGACGGTGGCGTTTAGCAATGTCGCGCTGAACTTGGGTGGTGGATTGGTCACCGTATCGAATGGTGCAGGCCTTTTCATTCTGACGCCGACCGGTTTGGCTGGTCGTGCTTCAGCGACGTTGTCCGTCAGTGCGGGCACAGGTCTCAGTGCATCAGGTGGTTTCGATCTGACGATCAACCGCACGGGTTCGGCAGTGAACCAGACGGTGGAAGTGGGCGGTTTGCCGGTGAACGTCACGGCTCCGGCGGGCAACTACACCAAGCTCAGCGGAACGAACGTCAGCATCACGGTGGTTGGCCAGACACTATCGGGTAATTTCTCCTTTGAAGCCCGCACGGCGTCCGGGCCAGATGGCAACCTCGGCACGGGTGATGACATCAACGCGGTGACGGTAACAGCCAGTGCGGTTGCTCTGAACCTTGGCGACGGTCTGGTGAAGATGAGCAACGGCACGGGTATCTTCCTCATCACGGCCCAAGGCTTTGCGGGAACCTTGTCTGCGAATGTTTCCATTTCGGCGGGAACGGGAATTTCTCTCTCCGGTTCCTTTGCACTGGCCATCAATAATTCGGCTACGGCGATCAATCAGTCCGTCAATGTAAATGGCAGCTTGGTCACAGTCGCTTTGCCGGCTGGGCCTTATCTGCGTATTCAGGTCACGGGCGTTCTGCCGGGAACTGACGCCGTCTTGACGGTTGCTAGTCAGACTTTGAGCGGTTCATTCGATATTGAGCAGAAGACGACCTTGGGGGCTACGCCGACGAACGAGATCACGGTGGCGTTCAAGAATGTTGGGCTGAAGCTGGGTGATGGTTCTACAGATCTGCTGACGGTCAGCAATGGTAACGGTCTGTTTGTCTTGGGTGCTGCTGGCGCGGCCAGGCGTCTGCCACACTGGCGATCAATCCGGTGACGGGTGTCACCTTCACAGGCACGATCAAGATTGCCATCAATAACACCAGTGCCGCGGTGAACAGGGTCTTCACAGCCAATGGCTCACAAGTCACGTTGGATTTGCCGGCTGGTCCTTATCTGCGTTTGGAAGGTTCTGGGGTACATTTGCAACTCGGTTCGGTTTTGGATGTGGCAGGCGACTTCATCTTCGAACGCAGCATCACGGCGGATAACGAGCAGGTGATCAAAGTGGCCGTCAGCAATATTAGCGCGAGCCTGACGGCGGGTTCGGTCTCCTTGGCGCTGACGGATGCGGCTGGTCTGTTCATTTTGAAAGCGGCGGGCATTGCGGGTCGTGCTGCTGGAACGGTTTCGTTGACGGGTGTGACGGGTCTGACACTGAGCGCCAGCATGAGCCTGGAGTTCAACCGCACGGGTGCGCCGTTGAGCGAGACGATCGGCACCGAGACGTTGAGCTTCACGGAAGCGAATTACCTGCGCATTGATGGTTCGGCAGTGTTGAAGGTCAGCAACTTCATTGATGTCAGCGGCTTGTTCTCATTTGAGAAGGCCACGGCCAGTGGTGGTTCCACGGTGTTGAAAGTTGGAGCCGCGAATGTTCATGCACAACTCGGTGTTGCTGGTTCGTTCGGTGTAGTGTTGGATAACGCAAGTCTCGCGTTGATGCTCTTCGGCACCGGCACGTATGCGTTGAGCGCGACGGGTGATGTTTCACTGATCGGATTCACGGGCCTAAGCTTGTCTGGTTCGATTTCACTTCGCCTGAACAACACCAATGGTCAGGTGCACGAGACCTTTGATGTCGCTGGTCAAACGCTGCACTTGGACTTCGGTGCCAGCGAAACGAACATCACCCGCCTGGAAGCCTTGGGTGCTACGCTCGTTACTCCGTTGGCCACGTTGAAGGGTGACTTCGCGTTCGAGAAGAACGGCGTGACGAATGAGATCTTTGTGGTGGCCACGGGCATCACACTCTTCGTGGGGGATGATCGAGGAACGGTCAGCACCACGGACGATGTCGGTGTGCGCGTGACGAATGCGACGCTCGCAGTCTTGTTGCTGCCGGGTGGTACTTACGCTTTCGATGTCTCGGGCACGGCTGAGATCGTGAATGTCTCGGCGCTGCAATTCATCGGCACACTCGGTGCACAGAAGAATACGACGGGGCTGGCGGTGAACCGGACCATCACGGTCGGATCTACGACGCGCACCTTGAACCTTGCGGCGGGCGTGAATCGCTTCGGCGGTGACAATGTCACGCTGCATACGCCGGTGGCGGATTTGACGGGCAGCTTTGCGGTGGAGCTGAACACGACGGCCGGTGCGGATGGTGTGCTCGGCACGGCGGATGACATCAAGGAAGTTCTGATCGGTGCGACGGGCGTGCAGTTGTTCGTGGGTGATGACAAGGGCACGCCAAGCACAGCAGATGATGTCGGTGTCCGCGTGAGCAATGCGGAAGTGATCGTGTTGCTGGCGACTGGCGGATACGCGTTTGAAGCGAGCGGGGTGGCTCAAGTGTTGGGTGTTTCCGGGGTTCAACTGTTCGGCATGTTCGGTGCGCAGCAGAATACGTTCGCTTCAGCGGTGAATCGTCAATTGGTGGTCGGTGGTGTAGTGAAGTCGCTCGCGTTGGCGGCTGGTGTTTCCCGATTCGGTGCTAAGGATGTGACGCTACAAGTGGCGGGTCAAAAGCTTAAAGGTGACTTTGCCTTTGAGCGCACGGTCGTAGGAGGTCAAACGGTGGTTGATATCACTTTGGCCAATATCTATCTCGGCCTCGGTGACGGAACGACGGACTTCGTAAGCCTGAGCAATGGTAGTGGTCACCTTACTTTAAGCGGAACGGGTCTGACAGGTACCTTTGGCGGCACGGTGGCGGTGAATGTGCCGAACGTCACGTTCAGCGGATCTTTCACGGTGGATGTGGTGTCGGACAATGTTACCCCAGCCAACAATCACGTGCGCATCTCAGGCACGGCAGTGACGCTCACGGTTGCTGGTCAGACGCTCGCGGGTAACTTCGTGATGGATCAGACAACCACCACTTCAGGTCTTTCGGTGGTGAAGGTTGGTGTCACGAATCTCTCGCTCGCGTTGGGTAATGGTTCGTCGACGTTTGTCTCGGTGACGAACGGCAGTGGATTGCTGATCGTCTCGGCGCAGGGGGTTGCGGCTTCCTTAACAGTCAGTCCGACATTCAATCTGCCGGGTGTCACGCTGATCGGTGGCACGGTCAATCTTTCGATCAATACAGGCACGCTACCGGTGAATGAAACGCTGACGGTGGCGGGTTCGCCGGTTACGGTGAATGTGCCGGGCGGACCGTATGTCCGCGTGGAAGTCTTGGGCGCAGTCCTGCGGATTGGTGCTTCCGGCGGGCCGGAGTTGAGCGGTGATTTTGCATTTGATCAGAGCACGAAGGCGGATGGCACGAAGCTGACACGGATCGGCTTGACCAATGTTGCTGTCACATTTGGTGGCCAAGGTCTGAAACATGGTGAAGGCGGGTTGATAATCACGTCGGCAGGTATCGCTGGTGTGCTGTCTGGTGACTTGGATGTCAGCGGTGGCGGTGCTTCGGCAGCAGGACGTCTGGGCTTGCGTATTAACAAGACCGGGGCGGCGGTAAACGAAACGATCACGGTCGGCACGCGCGATATCGAGATCAAGTTTGGCGCGGCGGAAGGGGATGTATTCAGCTTCTTCGGTTCAGACCTGTCCTTCAATGTCGGGGACTTTGTCACGATCGAAGGCAGCGTTAGTTTCACCAGCCTGCCTAACTACCAAGTGTTTGGTGGCACGAATCTTTTGGTGTTCCTCGGCCAAGGCCCGTTGAAGCAGGCGAATGGCGATATCAATTCTACGGCGACGGGATTGCTGCTCCGCAATGCGACTGTCGGTCTCGTGAAGTTCACGGATGGCACGGTTGCCTTCACCGCAACGGGCACGGTTGAGATCATCGGCATCAATGGTATTAGCCTCAGCGCGACGGCCACGGTGCGCGTGAATAACTCGGGCCGCATAGTGAATGAAACAATCTCCATCCCGGAAACGACACAGGATGCGGTTGTTCGTTTCGATACGACGGCTGCAGTGACTACGTTCACGGCGACCAATGTGAGCTTGGTGGTTGCGGGCCAGACGTTCCATGGTGACCTTGGCTTCGACAAGATCGCGACTGGACCTTACACCGGCGCGTTGAAGATCACGGCGAGCAATATCAGTCTGGAGTTGGGTGGCGGTCTGCTGAGCGTGAGCAATGGTAGCGGCACCTTGCTGCTGACTACGACGGGCATCGCGGGTGATCTGGCTGGAACGGTGGCCTTGAACGTGCCGAATGTCAGTGCGGGTGGCACGTTCCGCGTCCGGATTAACAGCACCACGCAAATCATCAATGATGCGGCCCTGGGGCTGGTGAATCTGCCGGCTGGTCCGTATCTGCAAGTGAGCGGCACGGGTGTTTATCTGGATATCGCCGGTCAACGTCTCTCTGGTAATTTTGGTATCGAACAATCCGCCAGGCGGCTGGAACGGTTCTGCGCATCGGTGTCACGAACGGTTCGCTGAGCTTGGGTGATGGCAATACATCCTTGGTCAGCGTTACGAATGCGACGGGCAGCTTCATCATCACTCCGGCAGGGCTCGCTGGTCGTCTGGCGGCGACGGTGACAATCAGTCCGACCTTGGGTGCGAGCTTCACGGGTAACTTCTCTCTGGCGATCAATACCACAAGCGCGGCGGTGAATGAGACGGTCGCCGTCGGAGCGACGACGCTGAATGTCAATCTGCCGGCTGGCCCTTATCTACGCGTGGAAGGCGCGGACATCGTGCTGACGGTCGCCAGCCAGACCTTGAAGGGTAACTTCGCTTTCGAGCAGATCACTCGCGCGAACAACGTCAAGGTGACGCGCGTGGCCGCGTCGAACGTCAGCTTGAGCTTAGGCGATGGCACGACGAACTTCGTCAGCTTGACGCAAGGTGAAGGCTACTTCCTCGCGACGGCGGCCGGTCTGGCCGGTCGCTTGAGCGGCACGGTCTCACTGAATGTGCCGGGTGTGGTGATGAGCGCGACGTTGGCGGTTGAGCTTAACAATACTTCAGCGGCGATTGATGAATCCTTCGTCGTAGCGGGTGTGGCGACTCAACTGGTGCTACCAGCCGGACCGTATGTGAAGGTCAGCGGAACGAACATCTCGCTGACGATCGATGGTCAGAAACTGAAGGGTGACTTTACGTTCCAGCAGCAGACGGTGTCAGGCCAGCAAGTCGTCAAACTGACCTTGGCGAATGTTTATCTCGGCCTGGGTGACGGCACCACGGACTTTGTCAGCGTCAGTAATGGCAGCGGTCAATTGACCATCACGGCAGTCGGTATCAGCGGCAACTTCAGCGGCACGGTGGCGGTGAATGTGCCGAGCGTTACTTTCGCGGGCAGCTTCAGTGTGGCGGTGCAGACGGACAGCGCAGTGCTGGCAAATAACTTTGTGCGGGTGTCCGGAACGGGCATCACGCTGACGGTGGCGGGCCAGACGTTGTCCGGTAACTTCGTCTTTGAACAAAGCACGAACAACACGGGTGCCAAAGTGGTGCGGGTCGGTGACGGCCTTGGCTATTGCGATCGGTGATGGCACCACGACCTTCATCTCGGTGACGAATGGCAGTGGCTTGCTGGTGCTGACAGCGCAAGGCTTGGCCGCTTCCTTCACGGTTAGCCCGACCTTCAATCTGCCGGGAGTTACGCTGATCGGTGGGTCGGTCAAGATTTCGATCAACACCGGAACGGTGGCGGTTAATAACACGCTGACGGTGGCGGGAACGCCAGTGACGGTGGATGTCCCGGCTGGTCCTTATGTGCGGGTGGAAGTCTGGGTGCCGTGTTGCGCATCGGGGCGTCCGGTGGACCTGAGTTGTCCGGTGATTTCGCTTTCGATCAGATCACGCAGCCGAACGGCACGAAGCTGACTCGCTTGGGCCTGGCGAATATCAGTGTGACGTTTAGTGGCCAAGGCCTTACGAACGGTGAAGGTGGTATCATCATCACTACGGCTGGTATCGCGGGCGTGCTGTCCGGTGACTTGGCGATCTCGGGCGGCGGTGTCAGTGCGGGCGGTCGCCTTGGTTTGCGCATCAACAAGACCGGTGGCGCAGTGGATCAGACGATTACGGTAGGAGCGCGCGATATCTTGATCCGCTTCGGTGCGGCGGAAGGCAACATCTTCGCGTTCTTCGGTGAAGACCTTTCCTTCAGCGTTGGCAACTTCGTCACCATCGAGGGCAACGTCAGCTTCACGAGCTTGCCGGGTCACGATGTGTTTGCGGGCACGGAACTGCTGGTGTTCCTCGGCCAAGGTCCGGTGAAGCAATCCAATGGTGACCTTAATCCGCTGGCGACCGGTGTTCTGTTGCGGAATGCCAAGGTCGGTTTGATCAAGTACGCCAACGGCACCTTTGCGATGGTGGCAACGGGCACGATTGAGATCATCGGCATCAATGGTTTCAGCTTCAGCGGTAATGCGACGGTGAAGTTCAACAACACCGGTCTCTCGGTGGATGAGAGCCTGAGCATCCCGAACAGCCCGGAAGACGCCATCCACGTTTATTTCCCGACCTCATCAATCGTCACCAACTTCCAAGGTGAAAATCTGGCGCTCAATGCATGGGCCAGACACTCTCGGGTAACTTTGCTTTCGACAAAGTCACGACCGGTGCCACGGCGGGTAACATCCGTATCGGAGCGACGAATGTGAGTCTGGTGCTCGGCGGTGGAGCAGTCAGCGTCACGCAAGCGCATGGTGCGTTCCTGATCACGCCGAATGGTCTGGCTGGTTCGTTGGGCGGCACGGTGGGCTTGAATGTGCCAGGTGTGACCTTCACGGGTAACTTCGGCGTGGCTATCAACACGACGACTGTGGCGGTGAATGAATCGATCGTGGTGGCGGGCGGGCGTGACGTTGAATTTGGTAGCTGGTCCTTATCTGCGCGTGAGCGGCGAGGGGATCAATCTGACGATCGCGGGCCAGACGCTGGGCGGTAATTTCGCCTTCGAGCAGGTCACTAATTCGGCAGGTCAGGCGATGACTACGGTGGTCGCAACGAATGTCACGCTGAGCGCCTGGGTGACGGCACAACTTCTTACGTCAGCATCACGCACGGCACGGGTGCCTTGCTCATCACGTCGGCTGGTCTGGCGGGCAAGATCACGGGCGATGTCGGTGTCAATATTCCGGGCGTCACGTTCACTGGCAGCTTCAGCTTGGGAATCAACAACACCAGTGCTGCGGTGAAGCAGGACTTCGTGCTCGGTGGCACCACGGTGGCGATTGATCTGCCGGCTGGTCCTTACGTGCGGGTGGAAGGCTTGGGCTTGCAGTTGAATATCTTCGGTCAGCACCTGAACGGTGATTTCGCCTTTGAACAGGTTTCCACGATTGGTGCGACGCCGACGAAGGTCATCCGTTTGGCAGCGGCTAATGTTTCCTTCTCCTTGGGTGATGCGACTAATACATACCTGAGCCTGACCAATGGCCAAGGTTCCTTCCTGTTGACGGCGCAAGGCATGGCGGGTTCCTTGAGCGGCACGGTGGGCGTGAATATCCCGGGTGTGACGTTGAGCGGCAATCTCAGCCTTGCCATCAACAACACCAATGCCGCGATCAACCAGACATTCCGGGTTGGGGCTACGAACATCACACTGGATCTGCCAGCCGGTCCTTACCTGCGCTTCGAGGGAACCAGTCTCAGCCTGAATATCTTGGGCCAGACCTTGAGCGGTAATTTCTCTTTCGAGCAGTCCACGAAGACCGATGGTTCCAAGGTGGTGCGTGTGGCGGCTTCAGGTGTCAGCATCTCATTGGGTGGCGCCACCACGCCGGTGGTAAGCGTCACTGACGGCGCCGGTGCGTTCTTAATCACAAGCGCAGGGTTGGCGGGTTCGCTGAGCGCGACGGTGGCGGTGAATGTGCCGGGAGTGACGTTCAACGGCAGCTTCAGCATCAAGGTCAACAATACGATGGCCGCCGTTAAGGAGACCTTCACGGTCGGTAGCAGCACTTTGAATTTGAACTTGGTGGCCGGACCTTACCTGCGCATCGAAGGAACGAATCTTTCTCTGACAGTCATGAGCCAAACGCTTACGGGTGACTTCTCTATCGAGCAATTGAGCAAAGCGGATGGTTCGAAGATCGTGCGGGTTGGGGTGGCGAAGGTTTCGTTGGATTTGGGTGGCGGCAGTCCGGCTGTGGTGAAGGTGATGGACGGCACTGGGTTCTTTGTGCTGACGCCGGCTGGTCTCGCGGGAACATTGTCCGCGACCATCGGTATCAATGCTGGTTCGGCGGTTCAGTTCGCCGGTTCATTCACCGTGGAGATCAACAACACGGCCACGGCGGTTGCCGAACAGATGCTGGTCGGTTCGACGCTGGTTGCGCTCAATCTCCAAGCCGGACCTTACCTGCGTGTTTCGGGCGAAAACCTCCGGTTGACGGTGGCAGGCCAGACGTTGACGGGTGATTTCGCCTTCGAGCAGATCACGAAGACCACTGGCGACAAAGTCATCCGGGTGGTGGCTTCCAATGTCAGCCTGAGCTTGGGTGACGGTGCCAACAGTGTCATCAACATCACGGAAGGCACGGGCGTGTTTGTGATGACGAGCGCGGGATTGGCCGGTTCCTTGAGTGGCACGGTGGCGGTGAATCTGCCGGGTGTGACGCTGAGCGGCACGCTTTCCGTCAATATCAACAATACTTCGACGGCGGTGGCGGAGACCTTCACGGTCAATGGTGCGCCGGT
>CBDIPT010000010.1:0-173050 GCA_965283725.1 Limisphaerales bacterium | reverse complement strand
GGGGCAGGACGGAATCGTACAGGCAGCCCAACGCCGCCCGGAAGTGATTTTGTTAGACCTCGGCCTGCCCGACCTGAACGGCATCGCAGTGCTCAAGCGCTTACGCGAATGGACACAAACTCCTGTGATCATCTTGAGCGTGCGTGATCGCGAGGACGACAAGGTCGCCGCCTTGGATGCGGGCGCGGATGACTATGTGACCAAGCCTTTCGGTTCCAGCGAACTGTTGGCGCGCTTGCGGGCCGCCTTGCGTCATGCACAAAACAAAGGCGGCGAATCTGTTTTTCGCAGCGGCCCGGTTGAGGTGGACTTGG
This sequence comes from Limisphaerales bacterium, assembly GCA_965283725.1. GTDB lineage: Bacteria > Verrucomicrobiota > Verrucomicrobiia > Limisphaerales > JAEYXS01 > JAEYXS01. Next base: position 172,736 of record CBDIPT010000010.1, on the reverse strand, counting down.
CCGCACGCACGGTGAGCAAACAAGGGCAGGAAGTTCGGCTGACGCCGATCGAGTACTCTTTGCTACGGCTGCTCGTCACCCATGCAGGCAAGGTGCTAACCCATCGGCAATTGTTGAGTGAGGTGTGGGGACCAAAAGCCTTGGAGCAAACGCAGTATTTGCGCGTCCATATTGCCCACTTGCGGGAAAAACTGGAAACGGACCCGAACCGGCCGAAGCTTATCGTCACAGAACCGGGGATTGGTTATCGCTTGATTGAAATTTGATTCGGAAAGGCACGTAAGTGCACTTTACGGTTAAGAAACTAACGGATAAAAACCCCATCAGCTGTTACACCTTGCAGGCAGTGGATGATCTTGCGCGGATCTGAATGGCGGTGTTCCGTGGTCATTCGCTGGTCGATGCCATTACTGAGATCGGCAACCAATGGCTTCCTCCCAAGCAAGCGCAGGAATGGCTCAGGCATTCGGACAGCGTCATCGTCGGTCAAAGGTTTAGCACCGCCTGCTATATCCGGGAGTCTTTTCCCGCCGCCCTCTATCTGGCGCTCAAATATTCGCAAGATATTGAAAGCGGGCTGGTAGCAAATACGAGTCTGGGCGGTGACAACTGTCATCGCGGAGCAGTGCTCGGCGCCTTGCTGGGGTGGCGAACGGCTTCACTAACATACCGCACTGGCGGGATGGACTAATGGCCAAAACTGAATTGGACCGATTTTGCGAGGCTGCGGCCAAGTCAAAACGGTTGGACCATCTGAAATAAACGACACACCTTCACACGCGCTCGATACTCCAAGCGATCACATCAAGAGCTTTGGCGAAGTGAACCACTGGTCGGGTGTCTGGTAAAGTGATGCCCAACGGAGCAGTCATGGTGTTCAATCGCACCTCAACTTCGGCGGATTGCAAGGGCCAAGGTTCGTGATGGATTTTCCCACACCATAGACCACCCTTTGGATCAGCTGCATACTGGGGATTCTTGACTCGGTTTGTGTGTTGCGCAGCGCCGCGCCTAGTGCGGATTGGAAATCCTAACCCATGGCTTAAAATCGACGGTAGTCTATTGGCTGAATGATTTTCCCGAAATTCGGTCAGTGTCACAACGGTGAATGGGTGTCAAAATCCAGAATTTTGTTGTTACTTTTTTTTGGGGATATTACGTAATCCGTTGAGGCTTAAGGAGTGGAGCGGGTGAAGGGAATCGAACCCTCGTTACGGGCTAAATGGTTTTGTGTGGTGTAAAGTGGTGCTTTTGCTCGTGTTTTTGAGTTGAGGTTTCACGAGTTACTTGCACTACTTGCACTCGACATGGCCTATTTGTATCGCAAAGAGCGTTCGCCGTTCTGGTATGTCGTCTACTTCGACGGCAACCAGAAGGAACGCCATCGTTCCACTGGCCTCCGCGCCGACGACCCAAACGAGACCGCAAAGGCAAAAGCCATGCGCGCCGAACTCGAAGCCAAGGAACATAGGCGGACTCCAATGGTCGGCGGCGAGGGATGGGATACCTGGGTGCCTCAATTCTTTGATCGTCACTGCGACAACGCGCGCACCCGCGAGCGATATGCCGACGCGTGGAAGTGGCTCGCGCTCTGGCTTCAGGTGCGAAAGCTCCATTCTCCCCGCGACATCACCTACCGCAAGGCCCTCGAATACATCGAATGGCGGACGGCCTACAAAAAGAAGACCGGTAAGACCGTCGGGCGGAATACGGCCATCTTTGAACTCAAGACGCTGTCGATGATCATCGGAGAGGCGGTCAGGCTGGGACACACCGAAGCCAACCCTCTGGTCAGCATGAAGCTTCGGAAGGACAAAGCCTCCAAGAAGCCGGAACTCTCCGACGCGGAAATCATCACCATCAAGACGGCTCTCGCCGAGGAACCCGAGTGGATGCAAACCGCCTTCGAGATCGCCCTTCACACCGGCTGTCGCCTCCGCGAGACGCGCCTCCCGATGGACTGTGTCGACTTCGACGAAAACAAAATCACCTTCCCATCCCCCAAAGGTGGTGAGGACCGGGCGTTCTCTATTCCGATGCCTTCGGCGCTCCGCCCGCTCCTCGAACGCCTGGCCAAGGAACGCCGGAAGTTCACAGTGGATTTCCCGTTCCAGCCATCCCGACGGTGGCAGCAATTCTTCATCAAGTTGAAGCTCTCCCACCTTTGTTTCCACTGCCTCCGCGTGACCTACGTGAACCGGCTTCGCCGCGCTGGGGTTCCCCGTGAAGCGGCCATGCGATTGGTTAACCATGCCTCAGATCTCGTTCACCAAATCTACCAGCGTGAAAAAGTCGAAGATGTTGTGAAGTGGCGCGATGCGGTCAACTTTCCAAAGTAACAGATTGGACACGCAGGTCGGAATCCCCGGTCTTCTTTTCGTTTCGAATTGAATTCGTAAAGGGAAACGGCGGGAAGTCGCAATTCCGACTGCTACGGTCTGCGTGGATTCTCATCATTTCGGAAGACAATCTCTTGATTCAAACTCTGGCGCTCAATGCGGAGACGCGGGTTTGTCTGCAACATCGTGCTGTTGAACTTGTCGAACGCGATAGGGAACATGACGGGGTGGTTGGCCAGTTCGGAGAGTGGAACCTGATTTTTGTTTCGAGAGATGAGGACGGCTTCTGCCAACCAAGCAAAGTGCTCAGGCTTCTCCGGATGGGTCTTCGGACCGGGCAAATACACACCGGCCTTCTTGTCCTCGATGACTACTCCCCAATCAAGAAAGCTGCTAACGTCGTAGCGAGTAATTCGGCTCACAAAATCTCGGTCGCCGTGTTGCTCTCGCAACCGTCTTTGGATGTCAGCCCGATGGACAACTTGCTGCAACTTCAGCAATCGTCCCAAAGCCTCGGCGACTCCGCCGACAAATGGATAGACGGCCATCGTCATGCCCCAAGTGAATACGGTGCGCATGGCAGGTGATTCGCCGGTGCGGTGCATGGCTAACGCCGACTCTCGGAGCCCGATGCAGCTGACGGGAGGTTCAAACCAGATTCGGCGAACGTGCTCCAAGACCTTGCGGATGGTTTCGGCTCCTGAATTGTCGGCAGAGATTTCCTTCGCAAGCTCGGGTTTGGCACTCGCCCAATCGACTCCCTTGGCGGCAAGAGCCATACCTTGCTCCAGCCAGATGGCTCGCACTTTTCGACGAAAGACGATCTCGACTTTGACGCGCGTGGTCACTTGTCCTTTCGTTGGTTGGCTGCAATTCGAAGGAACGGGACGCAAACTTCTTCCAGCGATGGACCACCATGGCAAAGCAACGTGGAGCCCTTTCCAGTAAATGCCTTACCCAAAGGGGCAAGCACTGTATTGAGGGTGTCGGGAAGACCGGGATGTTCCCATACGAGTGAGTCAGGAAAGGCCGCCCTACAGGTCTTGCTGAGTGCCGGGTCTGAATATATCCGGCAACGCTCTCCGCCCTGGTCGGCGAGGACGCCTTCCTTGGGACTGCCAATGCCGACCGCTTCGGTGTTCCCGTGGTCTGCTGAAATGAAGACATCGAAGCCGAGAGAGCCGAGTTGATTGATTAGTCCGCACAGGAATCCTTCCTCAGCCCAGGTGCGCACCTGTCCTCCCATCCCCACCGCGCCGAGCTGAATCCCGTGCATGATCTTGTCCACTTTGAAAAGCGTCACGCCGAGCACACGAGTCTGAGGAGTGATTGAATCGTCGATGATAGAAAGGTCGGTGCCATTGCCCGGCACAGCGGCGAATGCGATTTCCCCTGAACTCAACGAATGGTCGGACCAGAACTGCCGCCACCCCGCCTCATCTCTGTCGGTCCGGTGTATTGTTTCGGCGAAGTAGCGCGGAATCTTCCCGGAAAAAGCAGCCTGCCGCGAAATTGGTGTGATCGTGGGTAGCCAAGCGAAAAGGGCGTTCTCCTCAATCGGAGCTCTCAATCCCTGTAATTTCAGAACGTCTTTCAAAATCAACCACTGATCAATCGCGAGTCCGTCTACGAGGATGAATGCCGCTCGGCTGCATTGCTTGCTCTTTAGCTGATGCGAAATGAAGCCGGGGATGTGGTGAACCATCAGCGGACTGCTTGACGGGTAGTTGAAAATTCCACCGTAGTTCGTTTGGAGCCAGGAGTAGAACTGTTCATTGGCACCAAGGCACAGGTTCGCGAAGTCCTTCTGAAGCGCGCTGCGCTTGGTAGCACTAATCTGAGTCCATAGCATTCGCGCCTGTCCGTAACGGCAAGCGAAAGCCAGCCAGCTTTGCGGTGTGCTGTTCTTGTCGGGGCAGGTTTGGAGCAAGCTCTTGCCAAGCTCGTCGAAGCGCAGGTCCGTATTCTCGACCCCTTTGCCACGCAAGCCTACACGAATCCAGTTTTCACGGAGCGCATCCGCCCAGTCCCACTCAACCGGCGTGAGCAAGCCATCCTCAAACAGGTTATCAATGTGGACGCGGACCGCATCGTGCCCAAATGGCAATATGGGAGGTCCGGAATACTTTAGCGCCATTGGCGCGTCCTGAAGGAACAGTGTGCCGCCCTTTGAATCGCGGACGTAAATGGGCCAACGTTCATCAAGGAATTCCCAAAAAGCAGCGGCGTGGGGCACGATCTGCTCCAACGGCCATCCTTGAAAGTCAGGATTCTGGCGCAACGCTCTTACGAGGTAGGCATCCAACAGCACGGGAATGCTCGCCTTACCGTAGTGACGCTCGCAGAGCATCTTGAGCAGGTCCGGCGGACTCTTGATCACTGCCGGTTCGATCTGGAAGACATGCCGAAGGATGAAGCCCAAAGTTTGGGTTTCGTCCAGCGGGGTGGTCCCGTATTGGCGTTGGGCACGAAAGAGCGCATCGAAATGAGTTGTCTCAAGTTGCGAAACCACGTCGTAGGAGAGATGGGGAAATATCTCCTTGAGTGTGAACGTCAGGCGATGCGCGTTCGCAACCACGTCGGCTGGCAAAGTGTCGAAGTCGTGTTCGCCCGGTTCAAACACAACGACCATCTCTGACTTCTCACCGGTATCCCATTTCGAGCGAAAGCGACTTTCGTAATCAAAGCGAAACGAAACCGAGTCTTCAAACTGAACGATTGTGAAGCCGACGGATTGAATCGCCTGGAACACGCCCTGATCGCGAAGCAAGCCATCGGCGTCGGAGACAGCCGTGACTCGCGCCACGCCTGACACAAAACGCCGTCGAATCTGTTCACGCCATTCAGACATGTTTAGGAAACCCTCAGCATCAATAATGGAGTCAGTTGTGGTTGCACTAGGCCTTGCCTTCTCAGGCCATCCGCACACTCGGACTCTTCCTCCGCGAGCTGGCGTAGGCGGAAATCGCGCACTTCGGGTAGTCCAATTGCTTGGAGCATTTTGCGCCGGACTTTGAAACTATACTCTGTCTTCTCCTGCTCGTGTTGAAGTTGGCGCAAATGCCGCTGGCGCATTTCCAAGTAAATGTCTCGGCACTGATCTTGTGCCAGAGTTTCCGTCGTCGCGAAGGCCTTCTCATCGGGCGGCATGACGCCATCCACACGCCACGGCTCAATGCAGAGTTGGTCCCAAAGGTATCGGGCGGTGGGTGCGAGTATCCTTCCATCGTCGTGCACGAACAGGGGAGACATCCGACGCTTTGGCTGGTTTTGGGTAACGATGCTGATTTCCCATAGCGACCAGACGCCGTTGAGCCCTAATGGGAGTGTGGGAAAGCGAATCGACGGAATGGGCATACCTGACACGAAGCGAGGCAACCGCGAGAGGATGCCTCGCACGTGAGGATGGTCGATGCGGAGTAGTTCCACATTGTGCGGAGGCTCTCCGGTGCGGGTGGGGAGTGCGTAACGTTGAATCTGAGTCTCGCCGGGCCACTGGATTTTGAGGCAATCCAACTCCGCCTCGTATTTTCCGCCGAAGGCATCCAAATAATTCTCCGTCATCTGCTCGACCCAATCAGCGAGCGGCTGACTCAAAGCTTTGCCAGCATCGTCTGGTGACAGCGCGCCATCATCGGCGAGGACTGTGTTCTTGGAGTGCGCTTCACCGGCGCGGGCCTTAATCGTTTCGGTGACCTGTTCAACGGATTGCGCGATGCGGTCGGGATGAAGCAACGCATCCACATAAAGATGGTCGAACATGTCGGCCGCTTCGGCTGAATCCAGCACGTCGCTGGTCTTGTCCACGCCAAACTCTTCGAGAATGACAGCCAGCTTGCCTTCGAGCACGTCACGCACACGAAATTCAACACTATCTGCGAACAGGAAATTGATGGCGCGGACGACTGCCTTTTGACCGATACGATCTACGCGTCCGATGCGTTGTTCGATCCGCATCGGATTCCACGGTATGTCAAAGTTGACGACGATGTGGCAGAACTGGAGGTTCAAGCCTTCGCCACCCGCGTCGGTTGAAATCAGGATTCTAACGTCTTTGGCGAAGTCCAGTTGAACCTTCTGACGTTCGCTCATGCTCATGCTGCCGTTGAGACATGCCACTGAGATGCCTCGGTCGCGCAAGAATCCCGCGAGCATTTCCTGCGTCGGCACAAACTCCGTGAAAACGAGCAACTTCAGTTCTGGGTCGCTTTCTTCCTTCTGGAATTTATAAACCCAGCCAAGCAACGCTTCGGCCTTCGCATCTGGTCCCCGCGCCTCCACCTTTCGGGCTGCGGTCAGTAGCAACTCTACCTCGGCGCGCTCGTTCTTCAACGCGGCAAGGCGGGTCTTCAGGAATGATTCGAGCTGATCCTGGCCGTCGAGTTCGTTCCATTCTTCCTCGACTGTGGACGACAGCATTGTGAGTTGATCGCCCGGCGCTTGCAGCGCGGCCAGGCGCTTTTCCAGCGTGGCTATGATGGCTCGCGTGGAACTCGTAACCAACCGCTGCATCAGAATCATCAGGAAGCCGACATAGGCCTTCTTTTCCCGCAGTGCCTGATTGTAGCCCTCGCGGACATACTCGGTCACTGCATCGTAGAGCTGCTTTTGGTCGGCGTGGCCATCCCAACTCACACCGATGAGCTTCGTGACCCGGGGCTTGAACAGGGGATTCCCATCCGCGTCAATCGCCTGCCGCTTCTCCGTGCGGATGACGTAGGGATTCACGCGCTCGCGGGTAACGCTGCCGGGTTCAGGGAAGGCGTTCTTGTCGAGCAATGAGACCAACCGGTGGAAAGCGTCAGTCTTCCCTTGGTGCGGCGTAGCCGACAACAGCAGGAGATACGGGCTGGCTTCAGACAATCCACGCCCCAACTGGTGCCGCGCGACCTGATCGGAACTGCCGCCGATGCGGTGCGACTCGTCCACAACAATCAAGTCCCAACCGGCGGTGATCAAATCCTCGAACCGTTCCTTATTGAACTCATTGATTTCGTCCCGTGACCACCCCTGTCTGGACTCCATCGGTTTCACGGAATCCAGCGAGCAAATGACCTGATCGAAAGAGCGCCAAACGTTCTCGCTGGGAGCAATGCGGCGGTAGCCGGAGAAATCGGACGGAGAGAAAAACCTGAACTCCTCACCGAAGTGAGTCTGCATCTCCGCGATCCATTGAGTGACCAGGCCCTTGGGTGCGATGACGAGGATGCGCCGGGCCAATCCACGCAACTTGAGTTCGCGCATGATGAGGCCAGCTTCGATGGTCTTTCCCAGTCCGACCTCATCGGCGAGCAGGAAGCGGACACGGTCCTGCGATACCGCGCGGCGCAATGCCTTCAACTGGTGCGGCAACGGGATGACAGAAGCGCTGGCCGGAGCGAGGAGCACGTCTTCACCCAAAAGGTTGGCGACCCGAGCAGCATAAAGAACGTAGCGAATCCGCGCTGGATTCCCGGATTCTGCGACGTCGAACGGTTTTAGCTGGTCTTCAGTGACCCGAACTACCGTCTCCATTGAGGGAAGCCAAACCCGGTAGGTGGCGTCATCCCAAAGCCGCGAAATCTCTACAACCTTGCAAGGCTGACGATGCTCAATACTCCATAGCCATTGATCGACTTGAAAAACACTCTTCAAACGCGAACCCTTTCACGTAGGAAGAGCGGAACGCGCTCCCTCAGCCGGGCGTGAAGATCCACAGCCGGATTTTCGTGTGACACCGATAAGACAACGGCGAATCGCTGCCGAAGCAATTCAGGAGGTGCCCATTTGCGCTGACAGACCACTGCCAGATAAAGAGGGGTCCCAGACGAATAGTTCCAGTTGGCTCTCGAAATGTTGACCCATGCGCTCTGGAGTGTTCCCCCGTTACGGTTCGTTGACGATGGCAACAGCTTAATCTGGTTTGCCGTAAGGGCGGTTCTTCCGGGAGGCACGCCGTCGTCCAATTCTTCTCGCTCGTTACGGTTCCAGTTTCTGTAGGCGTCGCTCAAGTCGTCTGCATCGACATTGCGATAGAGGGCGAACTCCATGCTGAAGCCCAAATAACTGTCCTTCCGAGTCGGCCTGGTCGGTGGATCGAATGCGAGGGTTACCCGGATGGTTCGTTTGCCACGTTCGCTCAAAAACTCCGAAGGGAGCTCGGGCAGCTCGAAAAGACGAAATGTATCCGCAGCCATCTCTCCGTCCACCAGCAGCCAAGGGTCATTTTGAGCGGCCGCCAGTCCACGTTCCAAGCTTGGTTGGCCATATCCGTAGACTCGGAGAATATCAGCATCAGTGGCGTTCCGGTCCTGCCACACTTGCGGTCTGTTGGCGGGGACAACGGCAGAATGAGCAATCAGCGCGCGAATCAAATTTGAGGAATAGGTCGGATGCCGACGCATGAGTTGCGCCGCAATGTTCGCAACCTTCGGGGCTGCAAAGCTCGTTCCGGCTTGCTCGGCCAAAAGTGATCCTTGAGCAATGTGCTTGCTCGTTGTCACCACCCCTGATGGCCTGAGCTGCCGAGGGTGTGAACGCATGAGCAGCCAGTCACCCGCGCTTTCAACCACCTCCGGCTTGATCGCGTTATCCACTCCTCCGGTCCGGGTGAACGGTGACGGGAGTCCGGCATCCCCGGCGATTGGCAGATGAGCGTCGCGGTCCCAATTTCGGTCGGCCATGGGACCTACGGAGAGCCCGCCCACTGTGATGGCCAGAGCCGATGTAGCTGGGTCAATGAGACGGGCCACCGGGTCCAACAGATAGCCCGGATACCGATTCCGAATTTCCTCGGCAGATGTATGAGCGTGGTCCGGGAGATTTCCAGCCGACACCACGATCAGGATGCCCCTTGCAGAATGGCGATGGGCCAGGTCGTCAATGGCTGCCGCAAACCGCGTCTGGTAACCGTCCGCATAAACCGCGTTGGCATTGCCGAGAGATAAGTTGACGACCCTCGCTCTGGGATAGTTGGTGAGGAAATATTCGATGGCCCGCTCAAGCTGGCTCTCCAGCAGAACATCCTCGTCGTATTCGTTGTTGGCGTCGGTTACCCGGCCTGAGAATAGCAAAGCGGTCGGAGTGAACCGGCGGTCACGGAACGCGGTGAGCACGTCGCCATAGGCCGCTATTCCGCAAACTCCCGTTCCATGCCCCTCCTGCGTGCCATCAGCCGGTCCATCCAGTAGTCGTTGCCCGAGAGTATCCGGAAAGACCTGGGCGTCTCCAAGGGCTGGAGCGATGAGTGGATGCTGTTGCATCACTCCGCTGTCGAGGACGATGATCCCCACCAAATCCTCGGCCGGGCGCTCAGCGATTTCCAAATTGGCCACACTGGCTTGGAAGAGTTCAACCTGCTCGAAGGCGGGCCGCGCCGGACGGTCAACCTCTTTGACCTCGGGCATTTCCAGGAGCTGCGCCAGCGCTGCTCGGGTCAGTCTGGCGCGGGCGACACAGATGGATTCGCCGATCCAGCGGTCGCTTATCCGCAATCCATGTGTCGCAAGCACCTCCTGAATCAGGTTCAGGAAGCGTTCGCAGTCGGGCCGTCGGCCTGTATGCCAAACTTCAATGTCACAGGGGACGGTCTCTGTCTCCGACAAGGGCTGAGCGCGAAGTCGGTGACCCATTCGATCACCTGCACTCAGGGGCTGGATGCTCTCAATGACATCCAGTTCGCCGTATTGCGGCCCGCCCGCCGCAACGCCCGAGTAACTGCGCAGGCGGCGGACAATTTCTCCAAACTGAGCGTCATCGGCCACCACCACCAAGGCTCGCTTCGGCTCCTTGGCCAGAAGTCGAAGACCCATTGTGACCACCATGTCCTCGGTCAAGTCTCGGTCTCGATGCAGTGAAATGCAGAGAATGTTGGCTGGATTGAAGCCGGTCGGATAGCTCCTGCGCTTTTCCTGTAGCGCCGTGATCGCTTGCTCGACCTCTTGAATCAGTTTGCGGCCATGCTGCGGTCGGCTCCTGTGAATGTCCTGGGACGGCTCTCCGCTTACGCCGGGCCAATGGCTGGCCCCGCTCTGGCAATGCGAGATGTTCCCTGTCGCGCGGCATATCACGAAGCAGCCCGGCCCTTGCCTTTTCGTTGCGGCTTCTTGGGCTGACCTCCGGCGTCCCGCCTTCCGCTACCCACGGCCTCCAACCGCAGCCGGTAGTTTGCCATAGCCTCCTCGCCGTCCCGCTTCTCCATCTTTCGGCGACCATCCAGAAGCAGCCGCCTCATGATCTCGGTAGCAACCCATTCGACATCTGAACCCGAGGCTCCTTCAGTGGCCTTTGCCAACATCACCAACTGTTCGTCTGAGTGGGAGAAAGCGCGGAAGAAAAGCCGGAACATCAGCAAGCGGTCCTGCTCCTTCGGCAGCGGGAACGAGATGATGGCTTCGAAGCGTCGCCACAAGGCACTATCGAGCATGAACTGATGATTGGTTGCGAAGACGAGAATGCTCTCGCCCGCATAACCATCCATGAGCTGTAGGAGAGCCGTGACGACTCGCTGCAACTCGCCGTGCTCCTGCCCTCGGTCCCGCTCCTTCCCCAGCGCGTCGAACTCATCGAGCAAAACGACAAAGCGATCTTGCGCGATGAAATCGAAAATGCGGCGCAGATTGGTCGAGGTTTCCCCAAGGAATGAGGAAACCACCGTGTCGAGCCGCACGACTGCGAGCGGCCACGCCAGCTCACTGGCCAGCGCCGACGCTGCCAGCGTCTTCCCACAGCCGGGAGGACCGAAGAAGAGCGTCTTTTGCTTTGGCCGGATGCCACCGCTCAGCAGGAGATCCCGCCGCTGGTTTTCGTCCGCCAATCCCTGCAACTGGCGCAACGGTCCTGGGGAAGAACCAAACGTTCCCACGGCACCTCTGGCCGGGATACGACCAAGAGGGGATACCCCTTGTCCTTGTCCTTCGGGATGTCCCACTGAATCCCTGACTTGCCGAGTGACTTCAGCCCGTTGCCGCCAGCCCCGTTGACCAGGAGCCGTTCCAAGTCATCCGCCAGCACCCGGTGATTCAAAGCCCGCTCCCGCTCGATCAGCTCCTTCACGGCACGACGAAACCCCTCCTCATCCTGGTGGAGGTGGCTTCGCAACAACTCTCGAATGATTCGTCCTTCTGACATCACCCTTCGTCTCCAGACCGCGTCACGGCCGTGTCGTAGATCATCTGCAACTGCTCGTCCTCATTTAACACGCTTTCCGGGATCATGTCAGCGACGACGAGGATCGTGGTGTAATCCTTCTGCTGGTAGCAGTGCTTGAAGCCGACGCGGACAGCCTCGGTGCGGAGTTCCTTGAGCTTCTTGCCCTTCGGAACCTTTGGACGAGGCACGACCAATCCGGGTAATGCTTGGCCCTTGTCGGAGGAGAGCGCGGGCGGCGTGTATCCATCGGGCAGATACGACCAGAACTCCTCCAGCAGGCGCTTATTGCGGAGCGTCTCCACGTCCACGTTCTTTTTGGGGTCGGGAACAAACCAACGGCTTTTGGCCTTCGCCTTTAACTGGGCGTGGTCCTTGGGCAGATTACGCAACTCCTTGAACTGCGTGGAAAGGTAGCTGTGAATCTGGCTGGGAACCTCGCCGATGCCATCGTAGCAGATGAAATTCTGGTCCAGCAGCGCACTCATTTCTGGCTTTGCCTCCCACTTTTTCCAGCTCGCCCCGAGTTGCTGCATGAACTCCGGATTGATTTCCTGGGAGGTTGATGGACGGGATTTGAGAAAATTGCGCAGCCAGTTGATGGCGCTGCGCTCGTCTTCGACGAAAATAGCTAACTGACCGATGTTCTCCACCTGTGCTCGTTTCTTGTCGTATTCGTTGACCTGTTCGGGCAGAAAGAACATGCCGTCGCGCTCAGGAAATTTGTCCGCTAGAGCTGCTTGAAACTCGGCGGAGTTGAGGGGCACAGGTGTAGAGTGACAAACGTAGAACGCTACGGTGCGGTCGTAGAGGATACGGGGATCTCGTTCAGCGATATATTCTAATTGCCCACCTTTGGCTTTGACTACGGGCAGGTTTTTCATGTGAGTTCGAATGAAATCCCATGCGCCTTCTTCAGTTTCACCCCTCTTGGCAAAACGATCTTCCAAACCGCCGTTCGGCTTGTAGGCTGAGATAATGAGATCCTGTTTTACAGCAGTTGGGGTGGTAACAGCCTTAAAACTTCCTGTCTGCTTGTCGATGCTGGACACATTGGCCACAACAAAGCCAGTCTCCTGAAGCGCGCTCTGTATGGCGTTCCAGACGGATGCCTGCGTGTTTGAAAATTCGATTGTAACCCAACGGCCCGGCTTGAGACACCTGCGCACTTCCTTGAAACAGGCGGTCATCAACGCTCTATACGATTCCAAGGTTTGCGGTTTGCTCTTTTTCCTTCGGTGAACTACCGCCTCTTCCTTTGTGTTGGTTTCGACGGCAAGCCATGCTTCATGGAGCAAACTCAAATCCGAGTAGATTATGTTGCTGCCAAATGGCGGATCGATGAAAACATAATCCAGAGATTCGCTTTCAATCTGGTGAACCGAAGTGCTCGATTGTGTCGAAATCGCGGAGCCGCCCTTGAGGCGCACTTCCCCCCAAATCTTTTTCAGTCGCTTTACTTTGTTTTTTAGGCCGATGAATACGTTCGATTCCACTGAAAGAGACGGTATGTAGAGAGTCCCACTCAGCGGGTTGTAGGGAAATGAAACATCGGGCCGCCATCGGTTCATCCTACTCAGATTTACGGCCATTCCTGTCAGTGCGAATCTCAGCGCATTCTGGTCCCTTGTTTTCGGCAATGAGGCGGCGCGTTCCCAAAGGTCAGCAAGAATGGTTAAATTCCGCCTTGTGTAGAACTGATCAACAGATAGCAGACCCAACGAGCGGTAATCTCGTTCATACCACAAGTCGATATCGCGCTCTATACTCGCCTTCGGATACCATGATTCAATTTTAGCTTCCTCTTGCTTTAAGGCGTCGGCCACTTCGCTAGGTTTTAGATCGCGTTCATTCCCGGCAGCACGTGTCTCGACCGCAACGGGCAAAAACTTGGCAACTTGACGTATCTCTCCCGAATTGGGATCAAGAATGCGTTTTTGAACACGGTGTAGGGCTCGCTTTTGAGTTTCAGCTCCACAGTGCGGGCATTTAACCAGGTCTTTGATGGATTTCGTGGCCTTATCGACACCGCCCTCCCAAAATGGAATTTCACCGGAGCAACTAGCACAAAGGAGAACCTCAGACCAGACAGTGTGGTCCATCTCGTCATTCCCGATTTGGTAGAGTTGACCAAGTTTTTTCTCCGACTCGCGTATGACACTAGCTGCTACCGCTTCGAACGTCTGCGGATCTACTGGAGTAGTCTGATTGTGGGCAATAAAAGTGGCAGCGGGGGCAAGATCGCTCAAAATTGCCTGTCGAGCCCCTAACTTCGAGAACGGTTTCCCTTCTTCGTTGAGAATGGTGCCGTCCTCTTGGATGCGGTAGCCAAGTGCTTGAACTTCCGTGCGGTCGCCACAGAGTTGAGCCGCCACGCCGGTCATGCCTGTGCCGCAAAAGCCATCGAACACCAAGTCGCCAGGCTGGGTGTAATGCAGGATGTAGCGCATGATCGCCCGATGCGGGACTTTGGTGTGATAGGAGTGCGCGTTGTATATCGGGTGATTCTTGCCCTCGCTCACGTCTGCCGCGAACGGCTCCCGATGGTAGGGCTGCTTCGGGTCGTAAGGCGTGCCGTAGCCCTTGATGAACTCGCCAAGCCATGGATTCGGGCAGGCCGTGTAGTAGGGCGGATCGGACAGCCTGAGGATGTCCTCGTCGGTGCCGATGGGGAACCCTTCGATCTTGCGGAACTCCGGGTCTTTGAGCTTTGCGGCGAGCAACTTCAAGTAGTGCTCGCGCCGCACTTCCTCGTTGACGAACGATTGGCCGAGACACTCCACCGGCCCGGTGGCCTTCGTAATGAGATTCAGATTGGGTTGGCTCATGCCTTTCAAGCGCAGGTAGGCGCGGAGGGGACTTGGTCAGTGGGAGTGACCAAGCTCGCGGCATGTTTGCCTGCTTGGTCAGTAAACATTTCGAAAATTGTCCAGTTCATGGAGTTGAGCCGGTTTCCGAACCGGCAATTTGATCAGTGACTAAGCTAGTCACAGGTTGGCGGCTTTGTCCAGTGACTAAGTTCGCCGCGACTGCATTTCCTTGATCCGTGGTGACGTAACCCTGATCCGGATGCCGTGGGCTTTCCGGACGAGTTTGACGCAAAAGACCTGCACTCAAGAGCGGGTCCAAGTGGTTCTTTTTGAAAAAGCTACGATGGGTAACGCCGACTTTTTCCATGATGGCAGGAACACCGCGCCCAACGCGGCAGAACTGGAGAATGGCCAAGCCGGTGGCCGATGGCTGGGCCGCTTCCGCCGCTTCAGGTGGAGTGACCAAGCTCGTCGAAGGCTGGTTATCGGGAAGGCTGACTTGTGGAGGGACCACCATCAGAGCGGCGGCGGAATCGATCACCGGGCTGCCGGGAGTGGCGGGAGCGGCTTCGGTTGCCGCGGAGGAGATGGGACCGAGGAGTTCGTTTGCCCGCGCCTGAAAAATGGGTTTTGGCCGAAACGACCTTCCTTGGCCGCCGGGATGGATCTCCAGAAGCTGTTGATGGACGAGCCGCTCCAGAAGTTTGCCCGTATCGGTGGGGTTCAAGCCTGCAACCGAAGCGGCTTCGAGCGGGCCAAGCGACTCTTCCCGGAGCGCCTGGAGAAACACCGCTGCCTCGGCGTCGGTCAGATTTGCGCCGAGGCGTTGTGCCACCCACTGCTGCCGCTGCGACGCCATGAGCTTCTTTGACAGGACGATCTGGAAGGACTGGTCGGATCGGTCGTTCAAGACGGTGGGGGGTAAGCGACCGAGTTTGCGCTGATTCCCGTAAATGGCACGAAAGCCTGTCCCCGCCTGTTCACCGATGCCGATGCGTTGAAGCATCGAGCGGATGCGCGGATTGCGGACCGTTTTCTCGCCGGGGGAGAAAAGTGCCTCTCCGCAAACGTAGGAAGCGCCGGGATTCCAAAACAGGAGCTGATCCCGATGAACGGTGATGACCGCCTTGCGACTCTGGTCGCCGAAGTCTTGGTGGGTAAGCAAGTTCAGGAAGGATTCGCGGAAGGCCAAGTAGTCGGGCGGGGCGTCGCCTCCGTGCAGCGTGCTGCTATCGAGCGCGAACGGCCGGTCAGCAATACGCTCCATGAAAAACTGGACACCGCGCCGCCAACACTTGGTCAGGTTCTCCTCCAGCAACATCCGGTCATCCCAACGCTCCTCGGGTAGGGCGTCATCGACCGAAGCCACCAGAAGTCGAATGTCCACCACGCCGCGAGAGATGATTCGTTGCAGTGCGGCGGAATTGCCGAAGAGGAGAACTGCCGCGCGATTCGGATGGCGCGCCGTGCCTTCGGCGGGCAGCAACCCGAAGTGATAGAGGAAATCTAAATCGGTCAGAGCCTCCGTTTCATGGCCTGGATTGCGCCGATGAAAAATCGCTCGATACCACGCCAAGCTTTCCGAGTCGAAGCAGGTGGCAGGATCAAAGTCGTGAAGCGGCTCGCTGTCGAAACTCCGCTGGTCAGCGTCTCGAATGAAGCGTCGCACCTCGTCTTCGGTGCAGCGTTCATCGCCGCCGCCCCGGCGAATAAAAGTCTCCGTCCAATCGCCATTAAGGTGCACCGGCTTGTGCTCACGCCGGGCCTCGGGCACATAGAACGCCAGAACGATCTTCCCGTTGGTCTCGATCTGCGACTCTTCCACCGAGACCGAACAGCTCACCTTACTCCCGCCTCGGAGCGCACTCAGGAATTCATTCTGCACCTTGTCCGGTTCGAGAACACCGACGATCTCGAAGTTGCCGTCTGCTTGGGCAATACCGAACACGATGTGGCCGCCCGAAGTATTCGCGAAGGCGGAGACCGTTGGGTAGACATCATTGGGCACTCCGCGCTGGGCCTTCTTGAACTCGATGTCGCGCCACTCGATCTGGCTCAACCTTGTTTGTAGCTCTTGAACAGTCATGGCTCCTTAACTGGTGAGTCGCCAGTCCCTGCGGTCGGCAAAGGACCGGGCGCTGTGTCTGCTGCCAGACAACTGGATTGCCACTTGGCTTGGACTGCCTTCTTGACGATCTGGGCCACGGTCGGCGGAACTACTGTTGGGGTTTGGGTAGTGATTGTGCGAGCGATATACCTCGCTATCAATGGCTTGCCGCTATCGTTGCTCAAGCCAAGCTCCTTCCGTGCCGCTGCGGTTAAAGTATCTGCATTGGGTATTTCAGTCCGCAAATCTGTTTCCCATTTGTGTAGAAAACATGCGACGCGGTCTGAAACGAATGTAGCCGTCGGCACATTGCCGTCATTGCCGGTTAGGGCCATGAGCGCGCGGGAACTGTCGAGGATGTTCGAATCTGAATTGCCTGTGTCGTAGTCGAAGAGCACGTAGCAGGGGATACGAAGTTCGTTGAATATGCGGTAAAGGCGATCCATCGGGCCTTTACCTCCACACTCGACCACACTGATACCCAGCGGATCGAACGAGCACTGCGGCAAGGCGTCCGCGTATATTGGAAGACTGTATTCCTCAGTTGCTCCCTCCACCAAAATGACCTTGGACGCGAAGAATCCTTCACTCCTTCTAGGGTTGTAGGCGTGCGAGTAAAGATCGCGCATGGATTGGGACGTCACTTTGCCGCGCAGTCTTGGTATGCGTGACTCGATATCTTGGATCATTCGCGCCATGGGGAGCTGCCACGCCGCACTGAACCGAGTAGACTTTCCACTCTGCAATTCCGATTGCTGTTCAACGCGAATAATTTCGTCGAAGTAGGCAACGTCTACCAAGAGCGAGGAATGTGTGGAAAACACGATTTGATCACCGCCGTCGGCAACGGTGCGAAACACTTTGCGTATCGTGCGCTGCGCCTGAGGGTGCATGTAGAGCTCAGGTTCCTCCACCGCCAGAAACAACCTGCGTGTGCGCCCATCTGGGCTGGCAGTCATGTGTTCCGCGTAGCGCCGCAGAATTGTGAAGATCACCGCCCGCTGAAGGCCGTGCCCCTTGTTTTCAATCGAATTCCGAAAGCCGTCATCCACGAACAACTTTGGTGAACTGAGCAAAACCTCCAATGTGGGAGTGGTAAACTCGATTTCGATGTCGCAGCCAGTGAACAGGTCTCCGAGAAGTGTGTTGAGTTGGCGCTCCGTCTCCCCAATCAGCGGAACTCGCTTGGAGCCGCCGGACCGATTCATCTGCTTGGACAACTCTGAAAGAATCAGGCCGATTTTTTTCTTCTTGTTGTCGGCGACGGAATTGATGATCGCGTAGAGGAGTTTTCCAAATGGACTGCTTTTGGTCCCCTTGGATTCCTCAGAAATATCTCGCACAGCAGGAACCAGGACAAAGAAAGGGAGCTGGGCCTTGAGCACGTTGGCGTAACCCTTTGGGTTTTCCACCCAAGTATCGGAGGTGGGAATTGCTGCTTTGTTGGCAGCAACGAACTGGTGAGCCTTTTCCTTCCATTCACCTACTCCTGGTTTTGTGCTGCTGCCTAGGAAATCAAAAAAGCTGACGCCAGAGATCGAAAGCGCCTCCCTGTTCTTCCACCATTCTGTGACGCTCTTGCTGGTAATCTCGTTGTCTCGCAACCAAAGCGGTTCGGGGAGCGCCTGCTTGTATTGCTGACTGATGGACACCTTACTGTCTGTTTGATCAGACGGTTCTTCGTCAGAGCCAGCGGTGGCACCGTATTTGGCTGTGCGAGCCATGAGGAACGTTCCATCGGCCAGCAAGCAAGTATCCAGCGCCGCACTTTCGGAACTCGTTAGATCCTCGAAATGCGCCTCTACACGGATCTCACGGCTGGTGTCCTTGTTCCAAAACGCTTCCTCGTTGAGACTCCTAGAACTCGGATTGAACAGGAACTCCAAGGCCCTTAGGACGGTTGACTTGCCTGCGTTATTGCTTCCTACAAGTGCATGCATCCGGTCGAAATGCAAACTGACGTCGCGACATGAACGGAAGTTAAGGATGCGTAGGTGTGCAAGTCTCATGCGATAAATGGTAACGTCACAAAGGTGATCGAATGTAGTGGCATGGGTCCTAATCTCTGACCTTTGGAATTAGCCGCCGGGTAAGGCGACACTCCCACCCCGGCCTTTACCTAGAACAAGCCTTCCGGACGCGACAAGATCGTCTTTGACGGCACTGTATGTGGTTTCTTGCCACCCGAGAGCTTCGCGAAGTGAGAGGTTGCCCGCTTTGGAACCAAGCTCACGCAATCGCGAAAGCAGCCCTTCACGCTGAGCATCCGTAACTTCTGTCATGGAAGTAGAGGTGGGCGCTTCCCCTCGCGGCGGGGCGATCTCACCAGATGCATCATCGAAACCAGATGAAGCTGCCGCAAGTGGAGCTGTGGAAATGGGGCGTTGTTGGCGCAAATTGATTTGGCGCGCTCCAAGCGGGGCGTAGTCGGACGGGTTGCAGGTAAGAATGATGATTTGCAACCCACGGGAGGCGGCGAGGTCCAGCATGCGCTGGAGAATCCGCACTCGGTCTGGATCAGAATATGCAAAGGCGTCGTCGAAGACCAGCGGTAGGCAGCCGTCATGGTCGGCAGCGAGCACCTCTGCCATGGCGAGGCGGACGGCGGCAGCGACTTGCTCGCGGGCACCTCCGCTCAAGGTAACGAAGGAGTCGGCTCCTCCTCCTTCGTTAGGTCGAACAAGTTGCAGTCCCGTGAAGGCGTTGTCGGCAAGCGTGACCGCCGCTCGTGCGCCAACCCCGAAGAGACATTGCAAATAGGCGGAAATACGTTCGGCAAATGGCTTGGTAAACTGCTCGGCGAGTGTGCGTTGTTCCTCCATGAAAAGTTGATTCAGGAGCCGGATGGCATCGGCTTTGCGCCGCACGCTGGCGAGATGCCCCTGCGCTGACTGAAGGCGGGCATTGGCTAAAGCGACTGCGGCTTCCGGGTCGTCGGTTCCGTCCGAGCGCAAGGCAGCCTGGGCCACAGCGCGCTTGGTCTCAGTCTCACGTTTCGTTTCTCCGGCCAGATCGAAAGCGCGCTTGAGCCGTGTCTGATCAGTCGCAAGGAGTTCAGGTTGGAGGTCACTCAAGGCCTCACGCGTGGCGGAGAGCAAACCTTCAGCGGAGTTCTTCGCAGAGACGGCCTCGCTCAGGGCCATAGCGCGGGCCGCATCCTCGCCATGTGTCTGAATCAGCAGCCGCAATTGGGCATTCAAGCCAGTCAGCTCGGTGGTTTGCAGGCGGATTGCCTCCTGATGTTCGGAAAGAGCTTGTTCAGCCTGCGCCAATGTTTGCGCCGCCGCGTCTCGGAGGATTTTTGCCTGGGCTTCGTCTGATTCGGCTTGTTCAACAGCACGATCTTCCGCAGCAATCCACGGCTTGGCGGCGGCAGCAGTGGTCGGCAAGGTGACATCGACGACTTGAGTTGTGCGACGTTCCACTTCGGCCGCAGCGGCAGCAGCAGCTTCGCGGGCTTCGGCGAGAACTTCAGGAAGATTGGCGGCAGAAAGCCCTTCGAGCGCAGCCTCAGCGTTTTTACATTTTCCTGAAAGATCTGTGCGACCGGCGAGCGCTTCGGCGGCATCGGCAACACTAGCGATGCCGTGCTCATCCAGCTGCTCACGCAGTTCCCGACGTGACTCCTGTGATTGTCGTCGTGCCTCCTGGAGACTCGTGCCGCCACCGGGACTGATGCGCAAACGCAACGATTTGCCAACCGCGATTTCAGTTGGTTCGGTGACGATCTGATTTTGGCCCTCCGCGAGCGAAACATCCCCGACGCGGACTGCCTCGCTCGTGGAAAGCACTTCAATTCCGGCGGCCATGGCGTTCAAGGCAGCCTCGTTTTGATTGAATTCCGCCTCCAGCCTTTGGAGCTTCTTGAGCTTGGGAGCCGTCACTTCCGGCAGTTTGGCCAGCTCCTCGCGCAGGCGGGTGAGTTCATCCTGATGACCACGCACCTGGCCGTCCTTAACCAAAAGCTCTTGGAGGCGCGCGTCCTTTTCGAAGCGGGCGACACAGGCAGCAGCTAGATCGCGGCGCAGGCGCGAATCGCGCGTGCGGTTGGCTGCGGTGTCGTAAACTCGCGCGGCGTCTCGGGAATGTAGCCGCGCGTTTTCCAAAGCCGCAGAGAGAGTCGTGGTCCTTTCGTTCTTGGGTTGGAGTGCTCCTTGCAGCGTTTGAATCCTTACGCGCAATTCAGCAATGTGAGTGTCGCCAAGCTGGAGGGCCTGATGTTTCTCGGCGGCTCTGGTAGCGCCGGGCAGTTGGCTCGCCTCCTGTCGGCGTAATTCGGCGACGCGCGAAAGCTTGGCTTCGACAGCCTCCTTTTGATCGGTCAACTGTTGCAGGTCGGTCTCGGTGCGAGCGATGGTGAGAGTGGCATCCTCGAACTCGCGAACCGCGTCCCGCAATTTCTCGACCCGTTCGGCAGCATGCAGGCGATTCGTCTCAGCCTGATTTGCCTCGCTTTCTGCCTTCTCCAGCTCGGAGCCCGTTTTCGGTTTTCCTGCCTGGGTAAAGATCGCTTCTTTGGCTGCCGCAAACCGTGCAGCAACCTGCGCATCCATTTCGGACTGCAAAGCTGCCGCTCCGCCGGTTTGTTGAAGTCGGTGCAATAGTCCGTCCCGCTGAAGATTGGCGTGCTCCGAAGGATCGCTGCCACTCTGGCCCTGCCAGACCCAGAGATGCGACCACTGTTGGGCCACTCGTTCCCCGACTCCACGCCCACCACCGACACCTTCAACCTTGAGTAGCGAAGCGAGGCATGTCTCGGCATCTTCGCCATGCCACGTCTCGCCGCCAACCTGCACCAACCGGGTGGTGCCGGTTGTGCCACTAAAGCGTTTCACCAGGACGTAATCCGAGCCTGATGCCGCAAAACCTACTTCGACTTCAGGGGAACCGGCAAACCTGGTGGAAACCATGCTCCTTTGAACATCCCCGGTGACCTTGGATTTAAGGAAGAGTGCCCGGTGAACGGCTTCAACGAACGTGCTTTTGCCGCATTCGTTTGGACCACCGATCAAGGTGCGCGAACCGTCCAACTGAACGGTAACATCATGATGCACCCGGTAGTTGCGAATGGTTACGGATTTGAGGCGCATGGCGTGGCAAATCAGCTCTGGTTGCAGGCCGCGTAAAGCTCGCGCAGGGCAATCCTTGCTGAGGCGGCTGTTTCATCCGTGCCAACGGCGCGGGCGACGAGTTGCGATGCAACCCGGGCTGTGAGGGGATCGGAAGGCCTTTGGGTTAGCCCCTGTATCTCATCCGCAGTGGGAGCAACGACCACCTGGTTTGTAAGCTTCAGGCGGAGCAGCCGAGCCTGCAACGATTCGAGGGCCTGCTCCAACTGGTCGGCGGCCTTCACACCAAGTGAACCCGTCAACTCCAGCCGGAGTAAGTCCTCGTTGGCGCGCGTTCCGATGATCGCTTCGATGCGTTCGCGGAAGACGGCCAGACTGCTATCCTCGGCGAAATCAAAGGCAAGTTCGTGCCAAGCGAAGCGCCCGGTGTGAATGCATGTGACTGCGGGTGTTTGGCCGCGACCGGCTGCCACAACAAGCACGTTGCCAGGATCATGAGTTTCGCCTTTTGGGAATCGGTCAATTTCAGGAGTCCCAGAAAACCACGCCGCAGGAGTGACCTGTTTCGTGCCGTGCCAGTCGCCCAAAGCTACATAGTCGAATGCCCCGGCTGGCAAGCGCGACAGATCAATCTGATTTGTCGGGCCGGAACCGGCCTCATCTTCATCCGATTCACTGGTGAATTGCTGGGTGCTGCCGTGGGCGAGGACGATGCGTGGTTTATCTGAAGTGCAGCTGGGCTGCCGCAACCAGGCTGTCGTGTCCGTCGATTCGGCCCGTCGCAGGAGAGGGCAGGGAAAAATCCAAGCGGAATCCAACTCGACCGGTTCGGATTTCAGCAGAATGCGGAGGTTTGGAGCAAGACTGGCCTGTTCGCGGAGGAAAAAGCCCTGCTCCCACAAACCACCGGGACCACCATGGTCGTGGTTTCCGGGGATTGCCAGGACAGGAATTCCCAACTGACCGATAGCGCTACAGGCTGCCGAGACGGTGGCCTTGCTGGCGGTGGTAGAGTCAAAAAGATCCCCGGCAACAATAATGAACGCAGCCTGATTGGCCTTCGCGACCTCACCGATTCGTCTGATTGCCTGGATTCGCTCTTGCTGAAGAAGTGCGCGCTTCTGTGGATCGTCCACCCCCGCGAAGGGCTTGCCCAATTGCCAATCGGCCGTATGAAGAAAGCGCGCGACCATAAACTCTTAGGATTCGATTACCAATCGCACCTTAGTGGCGTCCCGTCCTTTGAGAACGTGATCAAGATAACCCGCGAAGCGATCCTTGAACTCGGCGGGTGTGGCCGGGCTGCCGTCCGGGAAAAGCTCTCTCTTCAATTCGTCGAGGCGCACAGGCAACTTCGTGAGGCCGGACAATGCCTGTTGGAGGGAAGTGAGGAACTCGTTCGAGACATCATCTGGTAATTCCTTCGCGTTCATGAACGCGGTAAGGAGGTCCTTCTGTGGCTCTTTGAGCAGCCCGAAATTGCTCTGGATGACCGGGTCGGCTAGATCATTCAGCAGGCTCTTCGTCCAGCTCCGGTGAATCTTATCGAGTTCGGTCTTAAGCCCAGCAAGCCGCGTCTCGGCAGAAATGCTTGTGTCCTCCATTCCTGGCCAGAAGCCATCCGGCGACTTGGGATCGGTTTCCAGGTCTTTTTCGGTGAGCACAGAACCAGTGCGAAGCCTGCCAACTTGACTGTCAAACTCGCTAAGCTGGACGGAATTGATCGAATTGATGGTTGCTAGCCGTCGGAGATGCTTCAGCCGGTAGTCTTGCAGTAGATCCCTTTTCTCCTTGTCCTGCGTCAGGCTGAGGCGGGCCTTCCTATAAAGATCGAGATACGTCTTGATGTAGCCGGTCTTGAGCGCCTTTAACTGCTTCAACGCCTCGCCTTTGAAGGTATCCGATTCCCGCTGCGCGGGCTTCCGAATCTCGGTGAGCAAGTCCGTGCGTTTCTGGCGGCTATTGTTAACCCAGGGATGGCCCTCTGGGAGGATGGCTTCGGCTGCTGAGAGATACTGGGTGAACTGGGCAAGCTCGGCACAATACGCCTGCAATTGCTCAACTTCCTTAAGCCGCGTGAACGTAGATTGGAAGCCTTTGATGTCGTCGGCGTCGTATTTGAAGTTCTTCAGCTTGCCGGGTGTATTGTAGGCTTGTAGGCCTTCCAGGAACTCCTTTGCTTTAGCAAGCTGGGCGGCAATTTTCTCAACCTCCGCATCACTGAGGAGATTCTGCCCCCAGAACGGAATGCCACTGGCAAGCTGCTGATTGGCGCGGACCAGCTTTTCGACTCGGTCGTTAATGACTTTGTGCAACTGCTGGACGGCTTCGACATTTCCTTGGGTGACCATCACCGCCTGTCCGGGCGATAGCTCCATCAGTTCGAACAACGCTTTGAGACTGGCAACATTCCAATCCTTCGGACGTTCGAGGTGTTTGAAATTGAGCAGGTCGGCAACCGGAGTTGTTGCGAGCACGCCCAGACTCGTGGCGTCAAACTTTGCGCCGGGAATGGCGAGCACGGCATCACCGGAATGAATCAGTGCTGCCAAAGTGACGGTAACCCAGATGGGTTCGAGGCGGAATTGCTCCGGCAGCATGAACTCAATGCCGGGCTCCAAGGTGGTGATCACCTCCGGGCGATTGACCACTTGTCCTTGGCCCTTCGCTTTCAGCAGCGACAGGACGTGCCTCGCATAGCGCGATTTGGACGGATCAACTTTCTCCGCGTCGAGAAGCTCCAAAGCGTCGAGCACGGCGTTGGCCTGTTTGGTGCGATTGGGTTGGGCGATGCCACGCAAGGCTTCCTGCGCTGCCTGTTGCGCGTTCCCTCCGTGCCCATAGGTAACCAGCGCGGAAAAGCGGGGATACTCGGGCGCACGATTGGTAAAGTGCTCGGCGAGACATTTGGATGCGACGGCGTTGACAGCGTCGCGGATGTTCAACGTGCCACCACCCGTGACCTTGAGCCACTCAACGAACTTCTTCCGCGAACCCTGATAGGTAACTTCAACGGCTTGAAAAATGTGCTCTCGGAGCCATTTCGTGAGGGCGCCGAGATGTTCGATGGCCTTCTTCTCGTAGGTCTGTTTTTTGATGCCGGACGAAATTGATCCAAGTTCCAGCGCGGCCGCATAAAGCTTTAGGCATTGAGTAAACTGCTCGTCTTTCCCCGTGAGTCGGAAGAACACTTCATCCGCCCGCTTCTCATCCGTGTAGGCAGGCTTGTCGAAGGGCTGGATAAAATAGAGATAAAACTCACGAGTCGGAACGGCTGTCGAGCGGTCGTTCGGAGCCCCGAAGAAGAGGTAGCCGAGGCGGCCCGCCTTGCGATCCGACCACTCGATCTCGTGCTGCCAGATCTGGAAGCCGGTGATGTGGGTGGGAATGTCAGTGCATTCGAGAACCTGCTTGAGCGCGTCGTAGTAGTAGCGGTCCAGGACATCGTCGCTGAGAGTCTCGCTACGCTTTTCGACAAGAGCGTCGTAGTCGTCCGTCTTTTTGAGATCGAGAAAGTATTGGCGGTTGTCTTTGTTCGACGAGATAAACTGGCCGCTGACCGTTTTGTGAATCTCGCGAAGCGTGTTTTCGATGACGGAGAGCAAATCATCAGCGGGGTCGCCGCCCATGTCCGCGACTCCTGAATGGAATAGACACAGCTTGTCACGCAGCTCCTCCGGAGTCAGACCGATGGGCGCATCGCCGGTCGTAAGGCGATGGACCGAAAGCCCCTCGATGATCCGGACGGCCATCGGCTTGTAGGTCTTCTTGGGGAACGCACTCTGCACCTTGTCCTCCAGAGTAGTGCTGCATTCGATGATGGCTTTGACTTCGGGCAGTGCTCGGTGAGCGGCGTTTTCCTTGAGCGCCTTCCAGTAGCTGTCGAAGGCAACAATCCCTGGGCGGTCGGAAGGCACCGGCTGGGCCACCAATTCCTTGATGGCGTGCGAGATGATTTGCAGCACTCCACGCTTTTCGACGATGGGTATACGCTCGAACGTTTCGACGTAATCAGGATGGATGGGAAACAGCCCGGCGTAGTCGTCCATCCGTTCGGTCATGTTACCGTAGTATTTTGCGAACGGTGTAAGATACTCCCGGATAGCGACAAGCTGCGCCGGAGTCTTGTGCAAGAGGCGGTGCGACACGACGAACTTGACGTCAGTCGTGGCAATCTTTACCTGCTGAAACCGGTCTTTGACACGGCTAATCGCATCAGCGACGTGAGCAAAACGGCCACTATCGAAAATCGCCTCCTGCACCCCGGCCATGAAACGGAAGCGAAGCTCTTTGCATACTTCACCGATTTCACGGAGGAACCCAAGGTCGAGGATCAAAGGCTGGTCCCGACGACTGCGGAGATAGTCGAGCAACTCATCTACAACGAGGAGAAGTCCGTGATTGGGGAACTTCTTGTGGAAAACATCCATCATCGCTTCCAGCGACGTCTTGTTTTCTCGAACCTTGTCGGCCGCCGGAAATTGGAAACTGACCCCCCACTCGGCGAGCTTTTCCTCCAGATGCCCTGTGATGATTTCCCGCAGCGACATTTCAGTCGAACCGATCTCCAGACGGATGACCTTAAATTTTCCCGCGATTGCAGGCGCTGCCTGGCGCACTTTTTCGTTGGACACGAGCGCGGCCATTTCTCCGTCCTCCGCGATGCTGGAAATGGCGGACATCAAGTGTGATTTGCCCGTGCCGTAGTTTCCGACGATGAGCAGCCCACGATTGTCCTGAGGCTTGGCGTATTGAAGCTGCGGGATAACAAGGTCGCAAAGGCGGTCAGCCATATCCCCGGAAATAACGTAGGTGGAAACGAGTTCTCGTGCCTTGGATGCCTTGTTGGCCTGACGAAGTTCGATGACCGACTCGATAGGCTGGAACTGAATCAATTCGCTGTATTTCATGACGTCAGGTGAAGGTGGAGTTTATCCTCCGCAACCGAGAGGACCGGATGTCCGGTGACTAACTGGGAGAAGGCGTCCGGATGCCCGTTGTGAGCATAGCGAAGTTCACCATTGGCGAACACGCCGTTCCAAGTCGCAACGACCAAGCGATTGCGGGAGATTTCTTGAAGGAAAACCAAAGGGTTCAATCTCAGTGTGGAATCGAAAAGCAATTCGGTATTGTCGATGCACAGTCCAGTCGACGCATGCTCATCAATGATGTCGAGAGCTACGCCTTCGGCATGGAGTGAGCGCTGGCGATTGTTGTGGCTCAGCAAACGTTGGCTGAGCAGCAGGTTGAGGCTTATCAGCGGTAGGTCTAGCTGATCGGCAACCAACTTGAGCATTCGAGTCTTACCAGCCGTCGCACCGCCTGCGAGGAGCGTGAGCTTGTAGTAAGACGATTGTGTTCCGTGGATCAGTTCGAAGAGTTGCTGAACGGAGACGTCAGTCACGAGGCACCCCCATTGCCCGAAAAGCCTTTCGACGATTGAGGCTCTACGAATCTCCAATTCAACCATCGAAGTGATGGTCTAGATCTGTGAGTGAAGAACCAAACTGTCCCAAGGAGTTCCCGATGGATTCCGCATTCAGCGGCGTATGCTCTTGGATTTGAGTTTGGGTGAAGCATGAATGAAAAGCAGAGACGTTTTACTTCATGTTGCAGGCGGAAGTTGACCTTCTGCCGCACGTCCGCCTTTGACCCACTGGTCGACTTCTGAGGCCAGGAACTTCCAGAGCCGCCCGACCTTGTGCGCGGGCATGCTCTTCCGGGTGATCCATTTGTAAATGGTGTCCGGATTGACCCCGAGATGCGCTGCGATCTCGTCCACTGACATCCAGCGTTCAGCCATATCACTCCTCTGGTGTTTCATCCCGCCGCAAGCAAAGCGGTGAGAGCCATCGGTTTAACGATGCAGGTTAAAGGTTCTGTCCAAGAAGACCAGTTAAAAGCAGATTGAAGCGGATCGCCGGAACCGGCTTGTTTTCGGGGAAATCGTGATGAATCAGGGGTCCAAATCGAGGCTGCGGCACCGGCAATCCCTGATTGCTAGTCAGTCGTTCGGCTCTTCGGGAATTGCTCCCATTGTCCCGTCACCCTGGGGAAGCCGGTCCCCGACGGGCGTAGCGCCGCTGCGGACCGATCCGCCGACCCTCTAAGGTCGCGGTCCGCTGCGTAGCGCCTGGGGCCCCGTTGGGGGGCGATTTTGCACCGGCTGTCGTCCCGAAGGAGTCGCGCGAATGGGGGCAAGCTTGTCGCGTCAGTGCGAATGGCTGTGGGAGTGAGACTGTGACTGGGAATTCGACTGCGAATTGTTGGATTGCGTCGGGGCCTTTCCCACTTGCCGACGCTTCTCTTCTTCCTCGCGGCGGCGGCGTTCTTCCTCCATGCGGCGCTCAGCTTCATCCTGATGACGCTCCTTCTCAAAAAGGCCGCGTCCCAAACCACCGTTACCCGTTCGATTGAGTTTCGTGTCCGAACCGGGGTAGGTCGGGGAAGGACTGACAATAGGAGCCACGACGTCTGGCTTAGCATGGCCGCCGGATGCGGAGCTTTCATTCGCCTGTTTGGCCGCGCGCTGCGCCTTCCGCTCTTCCGCTTCACGATTGCGATCTTCTTTGGCTTCCCCTCGTTCAGTCGTGCGCTCGACACCGTCCTGTTTCTCGCGCCGGTCTCGCTCCGCTTCAAAGGGACTGGGCCTCGGCACGCCTTCACCCGTCCAGTAGGATGCAGTCTCCGAGACGCGCTGGAACGGCGAGCGGCTGACAATGGGTTTCGCGGCAGTGGCCTGATCAGGTGCGCTCGATGCGGAACCCTCTTGCGTCTGTTTGGCCGCGCGCTGTGCCTTCCGCTCCTCCGCGTCGCGATTTCGATCTTCTTTGGCCTCTCGTCGTTCAGTTGCACGCTCGACACGATCCTGTTCTTCGCGCTGGTTTCTCTTGTCCTCGAACATGCCCGGTCTCGGCACGCCTTCACCCGTCCAGTAGGATTTAGTCTCTGAGACGCGCTCGAACGGCGAGCGACTGACAATGGGTTTCGCGGAAGCGGTCTGATCAATAGTTCCACTCGATTCTGAACGCTCCTTGGCCTGCTTGGCCTCCCGCCGCGCCTTTCGTTCTTCCGCCTCCCGATTGCGATCTTCTTTGGCCTCCCGTCGCTCAGTCGCGCGTTCGACACGGTCCCGTTCTTCGCGCTGGTTTCTCTGGTCCTCAAAGAATTGAGGTGTCGGGGCCTCCTTCGCATTCCAGTAGGAGGATTCCGTGCGGTTGGTCCCAGAGGCATGGTCTCCTTGGGTCTCCTTTTCCGAACTCCCTTGGGCTGACTTCTCGGAGGGACCTTGAGATTTGGATTCAGTCCGCGCCTTTAGTTCGTGCGCTTCCTTCTTCCAAGCCTCGTCGCGCGTTTTGTCGTGCGCGTCCGTCTCCCGGATGCCGATTCGATGCTTCAACTCCTGCTGGCCTTCGACCGTGAAACATTCGGCCAAATCCGGTCCTGCGTAAACGCGGACACTGCAATCCAGCGCCCGAGCCTTGATTGCCTCCAGCTCCTGATCCGGACCTTTTCCTTCGAACAGAATGAATGCCTGCTTCGGATTGGCAGCTATCGAATCGCCATGGGCTGCCGCATAGGCCAATCGAATATCGGGGGCCTTCTTCGCTTTCAACTCCACTTCCACACCAGCATCAGTCCGGATTGTGATTCGATCATCCGTTACTTTGGTGACGGTGCCAAAGTCGCCGATGCTTATTTGATCAAGATTCTTGATGTCGGTTCCCACGAAGGAGGACCGAAAAGTGATCCGGTCATGCTGATGCAGCGTCTCCTCGCCGACTTTGATGGATCGCAATCCAATCCGCCCCTGATTCCGGCGCTCCTTTTGAACCTCAGCGTTCAATCGTTCCGCAGCCGCGCGCGTTTGGCAAAGAATCAGGCTGCCTTCGGGGCGCGTCATTCCCCCGGAGCGCTCCCAATCGTCGAGAACGCCACGCCATGCGTGACCATCCGACTTTCCAACAAGGACGCGCGGCTTCCGGAACTGGCGGAGGAAACGGCGGCCATCGTTAATGGACTGCCCCAGTTTTTCGAGACGTTCATCTTTGATCCAAACCAGCCTGGCTCCCGCCTTGAAGGCCGTGACCACGGACTGCCGGATCTGTCGTAACGCGGCGTGCTTCGCATCCCGCAAGGGTATTGTCAGACGCCGCCGAATCTTGTGAGGGGCGAAGTCCGAAGTGGCAGCAAAGGCAGGAAGCGCTGCGTAGTGGAGTGGACTCCACCATGGCGCGCGTTGAAACAGTCGGCTTGCGTGAATGTCGACATTGAAAACTCGCAGTTCAATCGTCTTGAACGGATAGCGGCGGTTCTTAAGGCGACCAATCTGGATGACCGCAAATTCACTCCTGCGTTTCCGGGCGGCTTTGGCTGAAACGGGTCGATCTCGGCGGCCGAGTTGCTTCGGGTTTCGACGCGCATGTTTCTCCCGCCGCTCTCTCTCTGCCTTGTGCTTGGCCGCCGCTTCCTCCCACTTTTTCCGAAACTCCTCCGCTCGTGGATTTCTCTTAAACCCCTCCGCCATTTCAGCGTTCGCCTTTGCCTCGGATAAACGATCTGCAAATGGCCGGTCCGCTTCCGCCTTCCCATTGCTGGACGAAAGCTTGGTCTTGGAACTCCTGAGCGCTTCGTGAATGGCGATCAATACTTGTCGCGCGGACAAACCGCTCGCTTGGACTGACTCGGCGACCGTCTGTAGGACCTCGGCTTTGCTGGGCTTGATCGAGGATGCGCGCAGTGCCGCGTCGATGTCGGCGGAAAGGGCCTTCATCTCAGCGGTCCAGCTCGTTTTCTCCGCCTTCCGTGTCTGCAAGCCGACGACTTTCTCGGAGGACCAGCCCAATTCAGCCGCCGCCTTGGCCCAAGCCGCGAATAGGATTTCCCGAGCGACGTGAGACTTCTCTGCACGGGTCTTCAGAGCAGCCTTCTCCGCCATGACGCTGTCGTAGCCGCCATGCTTGCGGCAGTAGTCGATGATTTCCGCGCGCCGAGTTGAGAAGAACTCGATGATCTTTCGATCCACCCCTTTGATTTCGAAGAAAGCCCCGTTCCTTTCGACCGGGTAGGATAGTTCGCTCTGGAGCAGGTGAGCCAGTTGGCAGCGGTAGAGCGCACCGAAAGCCATTTTCAAATCGAACAGTTGGTCGGACTTCAGCGCTCCCCATCCGTCGTTGGAACGAAGCCCGAGGTTGAAGCAGACCGCGTGAGTGTGGAGCTGGGGGTCTTGGGCGCGGCTGGTTCCGTGTTGGAACAGGGCGAAACTAAGGGCGGCGTTCTCCTGCTTCCATCCTCCACTTCCCGACCGGGTGATCCCGGCATGTTCCTCGACCATGGCGAGCGTCATGCGAACGGCTTCCTCGTGAACTCGCTCAATCTTTTTGCGCACGGGTTCCGGTGCCAAAGCCCAGCAGACACTCACCGACTTTGGTGGAGAAAACGTCAGGTCCCATCCAGGCACCCGCTTGTGGTAACCGGCTTTCTTTCCGGCGTTCTGAACGAGGGGCCGGGTGCCGTCGGGGGAGAATCCTTTGAACAGATTTTGAAACGCTTCGCCGGAAACCTCCCCGGACAAACCTAACGCCTTCGCACCTGCGCCTTGCCATTCGCCGGGAGGCTCGCCCCCTTGGATGTAGTAGTTGGCGTGAGCCAGTTCGAGGTAGTAGGCAGCAGCCCGAATTGAGATTTTTTCCAGCGAGAGCATGGTCGGTTTGGCGGTGGACTCGTTCACCGCTATCACCATGAGTCGCGGATTTCGTCGTCTCCGAACGCGGAATCACTCGTCGACCACCGGGAGTGCTGCTGGTAACATGTTAACCCGTTTACTGAGTGTGCTTTGGAACTGGGATTCCGGGAACTGTTAACGCAATTGTTAACTGGACAAGCAGCTCTGGCACTGTGGTTTGCATCGCTGGCTGTTGGCTGCGAAAACGCACCGATAGGTGCATCAGGTGTGTTGCATAAAATGGAATTTCAAGGAACTCGGCTGAAGATCGAGTCCTGAGGAATCAATCGGAGACTGATTCCTGAAGTTGCCTTGGGTTGGAATCTGGATGGGTTCGCTTTTTCCATGAGTTTTACGGAGGCGAAATGGATGGAAAGAGGTGGCCGCTGAACTTGTTGGGCGATGATCTGGCTTTGATGCTGCCGATGTCGGCAAGAGCGCCATGGGTGATTTTGCCCGCGCACGCCCGGCATTGTTCCGAGCGGTTCACGGTAGTGAGCCCTCCGGCTGTCAGTATCGGACGTGCCGCGAAATCACGATAAGGACTCGTCGTCGTGATTCAGTCTCACTCTCCTGGATGAACCAGTCCTTTGAGTTGAGGAATTTCTCGGGCTGGAAAAGAAATCCTTCGTCGTGGTGGGCCATCAAGAATTGGTATGCATCAGGGTAGCGCCGTCGCATCACTTCCACGGCCGCCTGACGGAAGAGGGTTGCCGATGACGTCTCCACAGGTCGGTCGAAAACATAGGCTTCCCTGTCACGGACTTCGTGAGGTTCAAGGTTTTGAAGGTCGAGTTTTTCGTCATCACGAATTGTGTAAAAAATCCGCAACCAGTTCTCGACGGTGTCCCCTCCGAGCGTTTGCACAATCTCGATGACGGTTCGGAGATCTCTGGGCGAAATCGACGGAGCGGTTCCGACCACCATAGCTATCCCGAAGTGATCCCCTCTCGGCCAGAACCATGCCGAGCCGTCCTTGGCTTCATCCCAGTTGAGGACCTCTTCAGCGGATAGCCGGTGTCGAAACGGGGCGTGATCCCGAAAGGAGTATCCGCCAAAGGTTCCAAGGTTGAATGGGCTGCTTTGTCTCGTTTTTTTCGTGTTCCCGGTCGCTTCCATTTTTTCTCCGTCATTGGTTTCACCACCCAACCCCAAAAAGGCTTTTCCGGGGAGATGGGGTGTTTTCACTCGGCTGGGAACACCCCTCTCCCCGGGAAAGACTTCCAACACAGCCAGCCCGGAGGGCTGACCATTTGGAGGGATGGCGGAGTCAACGCGGGAAGAAGCGGCGGCGAATGACGAAGCAAGCTTAGTGACGGCGAAGCTGGCACGGGCTTGCTCATTCGGCGTCGCGCCGCGTTGCGGAGCGGAGACAGGGCTCCCGCCCTGGGCGGGAAACCTTTCAGGCCACGGCAAAGTCCACGGGGTCGGAACGGCTTTCCGGAACGGAGGCGCTCAAGGTGGAGCGCAGGTGCGAACCCGTGGGTGAGCTGCCGAGCAATACCTTGAACGCCGGGAGTGGAGGGAAGTCTTTCCGACAGCGGAGGGGGAACCCCGGAGCGACCGGGCGAAGCCGGTGACACGGCGCCGCCATCGGCGGGCTACCTTTTGGATCGGTCCGTTTCGCGGGCAAAAAAAAGCCCGCCGAAGCGGGCCAAACCTCAAGCGGATTTAGTTCGTTGGAGATGCTTTTGATCGGAAAGCCATCGGTCCAAGGCCAGGACTGAGCCGAAGACGTGATCCAACAGTTCGGACAAGTCGGCTTCGATGAAGCTCCTCCGGTTCTCATCCGTATACAGGTGATCGATGACACGTTCCAAGTGCATCAGGACATCGGGGTCAACTCGTTGCATACGTCCTCCATTTATTGTGGTGCGATAATCAAGGCTTTGCGGTCCCCGATCTCGACTTCCTCGACGGACCACACCGGCGAGTCGAGGAATCGATCCTCGTCGAAAATCAACCCGTCACAATTGCACTTGTCCCAGGCAGCGAATGCCTCCGGGTAGTAGAGTTCGAACAACTCGAAGGCGGCGTCTCTGCGCAACTCGAAGGTGTAGTCCCCCTCGAACACATGGATGTTTTGATCCTCCGCCTGTTCCCCGGTGAGCTGGGTCAAGTAGGTTCCCAGTCCGTTCACGGCGTGGTGAATTCTCAGGTAGTTGAAGGTCGAATCGTCTCCCAACTCTTGGAGCACCCGGTCAATTTCGATCAACTCTTGTCCTGTCACCGCCGTCTGTCCTCGGAAGAGTAACGACACCCCGGCATTGTCTCCTGAGGGCCAGAACTCAGCTTCCCCATTCGCGTCATGGTCCCAGTTCACCACCTCGTCTCCGGTCAGAACTCGGTCAATGGCCGAGCTTTGCCGAAAGTTGAAGCCCTCGAAAGTGCCAAGGTCGAACTGAAGCGCGTATCCTCCTTTCTCCACAGTGTTGGTCGTCTCAATCGTTTCCATTTTTCCTCCGTTAGTCAGTTTCACCACCCAACCCCAAAAAAGGCTTTCCTGGAGAAGGGGTGTTTTCACTTGGCTGGGAACACCCCTTTCTCCCCGGGAAAGACTTCCAACACAGCCAGCCCGAAGGGCTGACCATTTGGAGGGATGGCGGAGTCAACGCGGGAAGAAGCGGCGGCGAATGACGAAGCAAGCTTAGTGACGGCGAAGCTGGCACGGGCTTGCTCATTCGGCGGCGCGCCGCGTTGCGGAGCGGCAACAGGGCTCCCGCTTCGGGCGGGAATCCTTTCAGGCCACGGCGGAGTCCACGGGACGGAACGGCTTTCCGTAGCGGAGGCGGTCAAGAAGGCAGCGCAGCGAAGCGAGAACCTCTTGACGGCCGGGAGCGGAGGGAAGTCGGGCCGTCAGCGGAGGGATACCCCGGAGCGACCTGGTGCAGTCGGTAAAACAGCGCCCGCCATGGCGGGCAGCGTTGACGCCAGCCACAATCCAACGCCGGTATCACGACCGGCGTTGGGAACGGTTCAAAGCCCGACTACAAACCCCCGTTGTCGAAGAAGGAATGATGCTGACGGTCTGTGACAACGATATGGTCGAGGATTTTGATCCCCAGCAATTCCGCCCCCTTCTTGAGCACCTTGGTAAGGTGCTTGTCATCTTCGCTGGGTGTCACCACCGCGCTTGGGTGATTGTGTCCGAATATGATGGCAACTGATCCTACTAAGACAGCCAGTTGAAAGACCTCACGAGGATGAACACGGCATGAGTTCGCGGTCCCAGTTGCCACAACTGCATACGCCACCATTTCGTTTGCCCCGTTCAGGTAGAGACATACGAAGTGCTCCCTGGAATTGTCCGGGATCACTTTTCGAATAGCCTCGGCAGCATCTGCCACTGTCTTCATGTGCAACCATCCCTTTTTGTTACCACGGTAAACCGCTCGAACTTCACGAAGCACAGTCCTGTGGTTGATCATTTGATGAGATGCGCCTTCGATCTCGGTTGCGTATCCTCCTTTCTCCACAGTGTTGGTCGTCTCAATCGTTTCCATTTTTCCTCCGTTAGTCAGTTTCACCACCCAACCCCAAAAAAGGCTTTCCTGGAGAAGGGGTGTTTTCACTTGGCTGGGAACACCCCTTTCTCCCCGGGAAAGACTTCCAACACAGCCAGCCCGAAGGGCTGACCATTTGGAGGGATGGCGGAGTCAACGCGGGAAGAAGCGGCGGCGAATGACGAAGCAAGCTTAGTGACGGCGAAGCTGGCACGGGCTTGCTCATTCGGCGGCGCGCCGCGTTGCGGAGCGGCAATAGGGCTCCCGCTTCGGGCGGGAATCCTTTCAGGCCACGGCGGAGTCCACGGGACGGAACGGCTTTCCGTAGCGGAGGCGGTCAAGAAGGCAGCGCAGCGAAGCGAGAACCTCTTGACGGCCGGGAGCGGAGGGAAGTCGGGCCGTCAGCGGAGGGATACCCCGGAGCGGCCGGGGCGCAGTCGGTAAAACTGCGCCTGCCCTCGGCGGGCACCCCTTTGGTCCTTCGGCGGGGAAACTCTTCTCAGGGCTCCAGGAGCTTCATCTCCACCAAGACGGGAGCGACCTCGATGAGAATCTTCTGACGCTCGGCCGCGAGGGCCACTCGCGCCGGGTCTTTGAGAAATGCGCTGAGATTCTGATTCTTGAAGGCGATGTCGCCCCATTTGGGCCGGTCGTTGTAAAAATTGCAGGCGATGTAAACCAGCGCCTTCAGACCGTTGGCGTTTGGATTGAGTGCTCCAGCCGCCTTGAGCGCAGAAAGGGAAAGCGGCTTCTTTTCGATCTCCTTGAACGAGCCCGAACCTGCCGCTGGAGTCCACAATCCAGGAGTCAGAAGAGGCGCGAGCGCAGCCTGAACAGCCGGGTCGGAGGCTCGTTGCTTGAGCTTGGTTCGAGTGGCTTCGTCCAACGTGTCTTTCGCGGCGGCGTCCGCCTTGGTGTTCTCCAGAGTGGTCTGCGCCTTCCTCTGCAAAGAGTCGCGCATGGCTTGGGCCTTGATCTCGGCGGCCTCATCAATCACTCGTTGCGCCTCGGCTTTCGCTTGGTCCAAGACCCGCTGGGCCTCCGCCTGCGCGAGCGCGGCGGTGCCCTCGACCTTCGCTTCGGTGGTCTTTTTTACGATGGCTTCCTGCCGGGCCGCGACCTCGGATTGATTCAAGCGCCGGATGGCTTCCTCAAGCGTTGGCGAACTCGGGGTCAGGGCTCCGCCCGTGACCTTGACCTTGGATTCAGTGATCAGCCCTGCGAGAAGCGTCCTTGCTTGGGAAGCCTTTCGCTTCTCCGGTTCAGCCCAAAGCCCTGCGTTCTGTGCGGTCACCAAAAGTTCGGCACCGGGCTCGAAGGTCGTGCCTGCTGCGCCGAGGATTTGCTGCTCGACGCGGCGAACACCTTCGAGCCGCGTCACGATTTCGTCGGCCGCCACTACCCCTGGAATTTCGGTTTCGTAGAGTCGCCTTGCTTGGGCGACGAGGTCGGGATGAAGCGCAATCTGACGGCCCGCATCGTTGGATTTGAGCGCTGCGGAATCGGAAGCCAACGCCTTGGCCTCCGCCAGCAATTGGAAGAGCACATTTGTGGCTCCTCTTACCTGTGCCAAAACTTCGTCCTGTCGGTTACGGGCCAGAGCAAGCTTGGCGTCATCGGCCGCCTTCTTCTCCTGGAGCTTGGCCTCTTCCTGTTTAGTTTCCATGGCCGCGATCTGGCGCTCCAGTCGCGCCCGGTCGCTGCGCATGTAATAAAATACACCGGCGAGGCTCGCGACACCGATGGCCGCGACAATCAGGAGGCCGATGAGGAGCGTCCAAAGCGGCAGGCCTTTCTTCGCTTTAGGAGCGTCCGATTTCGGGGTGTTTTCTGATTCTTGCATGGTTAGGGTTGTTCAATTCCCCGTTTTGACCGGGTTCATGATTTCGGGCTCTTGATCGAGTTAATGTCGGGAAAATCATCAATGGAAGGTGAGTCCTCGGCCCGTTCTCCTGTGTCCGCCGGTGGCTCCTCGGGCTCGGGAGGGTTGCCGTTGGCCGCTCGATCTTCCGGTTCCTGGCTCTTTTCGCGTTCTGGAGGATTCTTATTCTCGACGCAGAAGAAGGCATCCTCCTCGACGCTCCAAGGCTGAAGCAGGTGGGCATCGGTCTCCTTAATCGAGTCGAGGGCTTTGATGTCTCCCGGCTTAAGAGCCCACTTCAGGATGTCATCGAAGGGACGGCGAGAAACAATGGTTTCCCCAATGCACGGGACATCGCTGATTGATTCGTAGTCCTTTCCCCGTGCGGGAAATCCAAGATTGAGAAACGTCGATGCAAGAAAAAGCGACCGCTCGTGGAGGGCCTGGCTCGTGGACCTCCCACCGTTCCCGTCGGAGTAGGAGGTCTCCATCTGCCGAACCTTGCTGAAATGGCGCTCCGCCCATTCCGCCGTCATGTAGCTGCCAGCACGCAGGAACGTCTTGTAGGCGCACATGGCCATAATGTCGCTGGCTCCTTCCGCGCCGTAAATCTGACTGAGTCCCTCGACGGTTTGAATTCCGAGGGTGACCGACGCTCCCTTGGATCTGCCCATGTTGAGCAGGGAATGGATGCACTCCACTTTCTCCATCGCTCGGAACTCGTCCAAAATGAACCAGTGCCTAGGACTGAAGGTGTCCGACTGCCTCAGAATCTGGCTGGTCAGGGATTTGAGGATGATCGCATTGAATGGCCAGATGCTGTCTCGCAAAACCGGGTCGTTGCCGAGCACGAGGACTCCGGGCTTCTCAAGAAATTCCTTGGCCGAAAACCGGGGAGCGCTGCGGCTTTTGGCCCAAAGTGCGGCCACGGCATCGAAGCGGCCAATCTTGGAGGCAATGGTGGAGAGGACTCCTGAGAAGTGCTTCTCGTCATTGATGTAGGCGTGGACTTTCCGTTTGGCGGGAGGAAATCGTGAAGTCAGCTGCTTGATGTGCTCCGCCGAGTCGACGGCGCACAAGACGTCGCGGATCGTCCACTTGGTTCCGGCGACGAATTGCAGGGATTGAATCACTCCCTTGACCACGTCCTGGGCTGCTTGGGCGAAAAATGGGGCGTTCGAGGTCTTGTCTTCCGGCACCAGCAGTGCGGCCAGCGCGGCGTCCATTCCGGGTTCAGTGATCGCCTCGCCGAGGTGCCAGATGGCACAACGGGTGTCGAAGGGATTGAGGATATAGAAATTCCCCATCTCGGGCCGAAGCCCGACCGAATCGAGCATCGGCAGCGCGTCGCCCTTGGCATCAAAGATGACGAGTTGCTCGGGCGGGGCTCCTTCCCTCGGAATAATCCGTTCTGCTATCGACTGGAGAAACAGCTGAATCCCCTTGGTCTTGCCGCTGCCGGGCGCGCCGCAAATCATGAAACTTTTGACGGCTTCCTCAATTGGGATGTTCCTCAGCGACCAGAACACGTGCTCGGGATCGAACTTCACCGAGCAGTTTGGCGGTGGCAGGTCTTCCTGGTCCTGTTCCTTGTTTGGCGGATTGCCGAAAAGATTGAGCAGGGCCGACGGCTTCTTTGGGGAAGAGTCGTCCGCTTGGAACAAACGCAGAAATGGGTTCCCGCCTTCTTGTCCGCTCATTCAATCCTCGCCTTCCTACCCTGCGGTCCCGAGGCGTCGAAGCCCTTTGATTTCTCCTCCTCTTTGAACAGCGAGGAAACGCCCTCCTTCATCGGCCAAGCAAAATGGGTCAAGATATAGCTCGCCACCCAAGTCCCGATGATGACACCGGCCAAGCTGAGGGAACGCTCTTTCCAAGTCGTCGTGAACATTCGAACCGCGAGCATCACCGAAACATAGTTCGCAACCAGCGCCAGTTTTGTGGTCGCGCTGAGGTGCTTGAGGACCAACTCCAGCGTCCGCTTAGGGGTCAGTATTGATGCCAGCAATCCAGACGCGGCGAGGAATACCGCGCCAATCGCGGAGTGCTTGATCCAGTCGCCCGGGAATTGCTCCTCAACCAGAGCCAGCATCCACCAGAGAATCGCCAAGCTGAGGAAGAAATACATCCGCTGCACCCGCTTCTTGGTCTCGGGCGTTGCATTGGCTGCCCATTCAAAAAGCCGTCTTTTCTTCGGCGCAACGACCAAATCAACGGTCGACTCGACCGTGATGGGGATCTTGCAGCCGGGGCAGGTATGGGACGAAACCGGGACCGGTTGCCCGCAGCCGGGGCACTTTACGTTCGCCGCGCTGATAAGCTTCCCCCAGTAACAGCGGAGGATTCCGCCCAACGAAAGCGAAAGGCCGCAACGGGGACATGAATTTTGTTTCAGGTCCACATCGCCATCGCAGTTGGAATTGGGACAGGCAAACTTCACGCCGGTCCCCGTGTTAAAGGCTGTTTTGCAGCATCAGGATACACGGGGACACACTATGGACGAATGTCAGCTGCTAGAAAAGCAAGATTTGGCCCTCCAGTTGGATCGTTGCCGCTCCCGGTTTGGTTAGGACTCGCGCCGTGACCCAACCATGTTTTTGCCGACAAACTCTTCTGCCACCTGTTTCGTGGTTTTCCCCCGTGCTGGAGAATGGCCATCGCAGCCAAGGCCAACTCGTGGCGAGCGTCCGTGAGATCCGATTGAATCCGCGACAGGCTGTCGCGAACATCCTCCTCGGCCTCGTTGGCGCTCAATCTCTCCATCACGTAGAGACGAGCCAGTTCGTGGGGGCTCATCGCCAACGCAGCCGCCCGGGCGATGAATTTTTCCCGTTCCTTCGGTGGAAGCCGAAACCCGAATACCTTGATCGCGTTCCCTCTGCTCGAATTCTTTGCCATGTGAGTGTGCGTTGGTGGTTGATTTGCAATGTTCCACCCACGAGGTCGTCGCTTGACTGGTTTTCGAACACGAATTCTTGAAAATGTTCCGCCGAGATGCGGTGGGTGGCAGCGGTGACCGGTTGCATTCCCCACACTGTTCGTCTGCCACGGAGCTTGACCAATGAGCTTGAAGAAGTTGCGTTTTCCTGTAGGTTTGCGGTGAATGCTCGGTTTGCTAGATGTTTTCAACCGATACAGGACTGCCAAGACGGAGTCCGAAGCAGAGGCTTCGGGTAAGGCCATGTTCGAGATGCTGCAACCGCGCGTGTCCTGGATTATCCGGGCGGGCACCCGCGAGGAAGTCGCGAAAGATGTGACGCAGGACTTCTGGGCAAGCCTCATCGCTGGGCTTCCTCAGTTTCGCGGGGATTCTGACGCACAAGCTTGGGGCCTCTGCCGCGCAATTGCCATCCGACGCTGCATTGATTGGATTCGGAAAAACTCGAAGCTGAAAACCGACTCTTTGGACTACTCCGAGGAGATTCGGGATGCCATAGAGGCATCGGCTCAGGTTGCCCCCTTCGCCCCCGGGGAAAGGCTCGACGCGGAAGGGGTCATGAAACTAATTGCAGCGTGCAATCCAGAGGACGCGCGACTCGTCGATCTCCGTTACTTTGGGGGATTTTCACATAGGGAAATTGGTCAGTTCGTCGGTCTTTCTGAAGGTGCCGTGCACATGAGGATTCACCGAGCGCTTGAGGCGGCCTCGGCAGCTATCACCAAAGGAGAACGCTATGTCTGACAATGTTTCCGACGCAGAGGCCCAATTGCAGCGCATCGCCGAGCGGGTTCGCATCGGACGCGAAGTTCTCCACCCGGCCACGGAGAGGGACTACAAGGCCGTTCAGGATCTGATCCGACAGCAGTGGCAGCAAAAGCAGGAGCTTGAGAAGGCTGAGGCCGAGAAGCCACAGTCGACGAAGGTCAAGGACGCTGAGGAGCTAAAGCAAGCTAAGGAGAAGGAGAAAGCCAAGTCCCAAGAATCCGGCCAGTCTACCGAGAAGGACGGTTCCCAAACGAAGTCCAAGGACCAACAGGGTCAGTCCAGTTCGCAGAAGCCTTCACAAGGGCAGAGCCAGGGCCAGGGGCACGGTCACAGTCATTGACCCCGTCAGTATTCGCTTGGTTCGCGCCGAGGACCACTTTTTCTGCGCCTGCCTTTGCATTCGGCGCGTTCAATCTCAGAAAGCAGCAATTCGTCGGTGGTTATGCGCAAGTAACGACATCCAAGACGCGGGATGTATCCGTTGTCCGTTGGTCGGCGTTCTGAAGTTCCAGTCGGGAACCGGTCCGAGGTTGAACAAGCAATCGGAAAGAAAATGCCCTCACCACTGAATCAGCACGTCGTCCCGAGCAGCCGGGTCACATGGTTGTTCAACGCCAACTTTCTGGCGTGCTCAGCCAGGCTTCCTCCCCGTTCGATCAGCGAACGCTGAAGTGCAGGCGCTGACATGACGGCCTCTCGCTCCAGTTGAATGCGTTCGGCGTCGGTTAGGTTTTCAAGGAACTGAGCGACCTCACGCTGTCGTTTCAGTTCGCGCATTCGCTCCCGCTCTTCGTGGCGGCTTTGGCGTTTTGTGTCCTGTTCCTTCCGCTCCCGGCGCTCCTGGTCCTTGCGCGTCGTCTCAGTGGAGCCGACGAATCCCGGCGGAGTTGAATAGCTCCCGTGGATGGCACTGAGGAGAAACCCCGGCGGATTCCGCGACACCCTGGGGTCCTTGCGCGCGACCAACCAGTCCAGCACCTCGACCTGAGTCCGAATCGCCTCGACCGGAAACTTTCTCACGACTTCCTCGGCGGCACTTGCGCCCACTCCGCGTTCCACCAACTCAGTCTCCAATGGCGAAACCGTGCCGTCAGGAACGCTGGGTGTTTTGACGACAGAGCGGGATTCCGGCTGGGTGAAGCGAACCTCCCATTTTCCGGAGCACACTTTGCGGAACCTTTCGTTCTCGGGCATCGGCTCCAAATAGCCCGCCCGCTCCAACTCCTCGATGCCCACCCGCAGCTTCCGCTTGAGGCTGGCGGCGTCGTAGCCTCGCGACAGGCCGACGTGATTCCAGCAGAGTTCCTTTAGGTCGAACTCCCAGCGGCGGCGGTGAAAGAACCGCTTGTCCAAAAACCGATACAGCCTCTTCGCAATGGCGCTCTGGAGTTCCTTGAAGAACTCGAAGTTGATGCCCTTGAGGTT
Organism: Limisphaerales bacterium; assembly: GCA_965283725.1. Classification (GTDB taxonomy): domain Bacteria; phylum Verrucomicrobiota; class Verrucomicrobiia; order Limisphaerales; family JAEYXS01; genus JAEYXS01. The sequence continues at coordinate 131,066 of CBDIPT010000010.1, read as the reverse complement.
GCCCGCTTGGAAGCTCCGATAGAGCACTTCGTTCCAGACAAAAGCAGATTGGGGCGCACCTGATCCAAGGTCGGGACGTGTGTCGTGGCGGTGGCAGAGCCACACGTTGTCGATGACGTGAAACTTCTCGTCCACCCAGCACCTGCGCTGGATGTCCCGCCACGCGTTCCGGTAGTAGAGCGTCACGCCAGTCCAACGGTTCAGCGATTCCTCCAACCGGTCGTAGGTCTTGGTGTCGTCCCGCCAGCCCAGCAGCCGGATGAGCTGGTAGCGGGTGAAGGAAACTTTTCGTTCCGCGAAGCCGCTCTGACGACTGAGTTGAATCAGTCCGAGCAACACCTCGTCGTCCAGGGCCGTGGGCAATCCGAAGGCATCCGAGCCGGTGACGGTGAGTTGCCGGGTGATGTGCTCGCGACGACTCTTGTCCCAGATCCGGTCCTCGAACCGGAGTGTCTTCAACGCAGCCGGCAGCCGGTGCGCCAGCGCGCAGAGCGGAAACTCCGCCAAGTTCAGTTCATCCCGTCCGTCCCCGTTTCCTGCTCTCATCGACTCCAGTTCGATGCACTTTCTCTTCCCCACGATTTCACCTCCCCAACAACATGCCCGGTTGTTGTTCATTCAAAGTTTAAGAACAGAGTTGGAAGTTGTTCCGCTGATTCCCCAATGGTTTCAGTAACCTGCACCAGAATTCCCGCCCCGGATCACAGTGGTTCCGTCCTCAACTCCCGGTGTGGCCTGTCCCGGTTCCCGGTAAACCCAGTCCCAACTCCCGGCTCCGATGCTGTCTCGAATCCCGGTATAGCACGGGCCGAATTGGTTCCGGTAGCCCCTTCCATTCATTCGCCCGGCGAGGGCGCGACATGAATGTTGGCGGCGCTGGGAAGCAAACAAGCACGCATGCTTGCATCCATGCAAACAAGCCCACTTGTGGGGTGAGTTGCGCCGTGTTACGACCGCATCATGGGACGATGGAGGATTTGGGCATGATTGTGGCACTGACCAATTCGAAGGGCGGCGTGGGCAAATCCACCTTGGCGGTTCATCTCGCCGTGTGGTGGAAGGAATCGGGCGCGAACGTGGCGCTGGTGGATGCGGACGTGCAGGGCTCGTCCTCGCTTTGGCTAAAAGAGACGGGGACCGATGTTCCAGTCTTCCGGCTTCAGTCGGCCGACGAGGTGCTCGACCGCGTTCCGGAAATCAGCCGGTCATTTGAACACGTCGTGGTGGACGGACCTGCCGGGCTTTCCGAAGTAACCCGAGCCATTCTGCTCGTGGCGGATCTGGCGTTGCTGCCCTGCGGTCCCTCGGTGCTCGACCTGCGCGCCGCTAACGAGGCCATCCGCGTCGTTAAACAGGCGCAGTCGATTCGAAGCGGCCGACCGGACGCGGTGCTAATCCCGAACAAACTTCAGGTGCAATACCGGCTGAGTCGGGAACTGCTGGAAACCACGCGGAATATGGCTGTCGCATCAACGGCGGGACTTCGGTTGCGGCAGGCCTACGCCGAGGCCGCCGGTCAGGGGACCGTTGTGTGGCGTCTTGGAACGCGCGGCGAAATGGCTACCAATGAAATCAGGGAGTTGTGGAATGGACTATTCAGGACGGACACGGAGAACGATGGGCGAAGCATTGCAGACGACGGGGCTCAGCCCCGAGGAACTGACCTTTGTGACCGGCGGTGAGCCTTCTCCTCCTACGCCTCCGGCGGAGAAACCCAAGACCGACCAGCAGGCCCGTCGGCCCAAAGCGAGGGCAGTGGTGACCTCCGTCGCCGATAACGCCGCCCCTGATTCAGCTCCGGGTGCGACGGTCTCGATGACCTTTCGACTCCCGGCAGATCTACCCGCCCAGCTCATTCGGACCTCCGCCGAACGGCGGGTTCAACGAAAGAACCCAAGCAGTCAGCAGGCTATCGTGGCGGAAGCACTCAAGGAATGGTTCGAGCGCCACGGTTGACGAAGAAGCACAGCGATTTCCAACCGTTGTTTGGCCCAGTCAAACATGGTAAAAGGCACACTGGGAGGTTTTGGCTTCCCGTAGTCGTCAGTTCAGATGCCAACGCATCGTGCTGACTCCATTTTGAGATGGGCATGAACGCCCGCCAAACCGGATTCACCATCCGGCTAAGGGGACGGAGTTTACCAACCGTCACGTTCATGTTCCGTAGAGCGTGGTGCCACGAGAGTGGCCCGCCACGTTCGAGAGAGGCCTTTGGAAGTAATCCCCGGTCACCAACCGGGAGTAATCTCCAGATTCTATCTCATGGCGTCGGGGTTTCGCCCCGCGAATACGGGCGAACGGGAAACGCTCAGCCGTGCAAATCGGCGGAGTTGTCGGATTCAAAGCGGGTGCGGAAGAAAGCTTCCAAATCCCTCGGCGGGACACGTGACCACAGCCCTTTGGGCCAATCGGGTGGAATGCTCGTAAGGTTCGTGTAACGCACGCTGGCGTCGGGAGCCCGGCGGTCGCAAGACCGACCGGCCGGAGGGGGACAACCTCCGGGGTTCTGCCGAAAAAGCAGACCGTGAAAAGCTCAACGATGAGAGGGGCATCAAGCCCTTGCCAGTAAGCAACAGCAGAGATGGAGCCGAATCGGGAAAGACCAACCAGGACGGATAAGGGAGCAGCTTCTGTATTCTAGCCCCTGAAATCGGTCCCCCAATGGGGATCGGAAACTATGCCGAGGCGGAAGCCTCGACCATACCTGGAAGGAACGGACGAAGTCGTCCTACCGACGTGACTGCTGTAGCGGAGAGTCAGACTAACCGTGCAAGGAGTGTGGCTGCCGGAGTGGTATCCGGTGTCGGCGTAGTCAGCCGATGATTCAAACGCCGCACTTCGATGAGAGTGTTCCAATTAGGAGCGGACGATTGTCCGCACCCCATCCGTGCCTCCAGTGAGTGGCAACGGGCGGGGTGTCGCTTCAGCAAGGCAGTTGAAGCGACGGGCGCGTGCTTACGGGTGGTGCCGGGCACAAAGCGCACACGAAAGGAACGACGGGATGAACCCGTCTCAAAATGAGGTCAAAGGTCGGTGGGGTCCAATCCCCCACCGGCCAGTTCTCCATGGAGAGAACATTCGTTCGAGCCCGCGCGGCCTGGGGACAGGTGGCGGTGATCGAAGGCAACTGAACAACAAAACGATTTTCGGGAACGCAACGGGATTAGGGATTTGCGGGCGCAACCACTATGGATTGCGCAACTGCGATGCAGGAATACAGCTTCGGACAACGGAGCCGGACGAGAAACCTGCGCGGAGCGCGAACACGAGGTTTTGAGGACGACGAGGTTGGACGTGGTTTTGAGCACTGCAATGTGCTGTAGGGTTTGGGCTTTCGGGAAAGTTGCGCCCCCAATGCAACTTCCCACCTTCACGCCTCCATAACAGCCGGTGGAGGCGTGAACATGGGTTACCGGTGCGTCGCCACGTCCGTGGCGGGATTCGTGCAGCAATTGGCCGTGTGCTATGTCGGGCGCGGATACTACTTCTACGTCCACGGTGGCATCCCAGCGCACAAGGACCCGGCGGCCGTCGACCGGAAGCTGGTCGAACGCTACGGGATCGCCGTCTCGAAGTGGACCCGGTGCAGGCGGCGCAAACGGGGTCACGCCAGCTTGCAATATCTGCGCCACGGCGAGTTCTTCGTTCTGTTGGCGACCCACGGCGAACACCCGTTCTTTGACTCGGAAGGAACGCTCGTTCGGGACATCCGACGACAACCGCTCCGGTTCATGGGCTACGCCATCGGCTGCCGTCCCGCCCGGGGCGGCGGAGTGCTTCACCCCTCGGTCCGCATCGAGCGGGGGGAGTTCGCGAATTTGAAGGCCCATCTGGGGCGGATTGCCGTCCACCGTTCGGTCGATGACCTCTGCCGGATTCTCAGTTCGTTGCCATACGAACCCTATGCGCCCGTCCGGGACCAGTTGCGCATCCTAGTCCGGTCCATGAACCGCCGCCGCAAAGCGGCCGGGCTGGAACTCGTTCCGGCGCGGGCATTCCGTCAACGGAGAAAGCCGGTGTGCCCCTTCGTCCATCGGTCGTCCGCACCTTCGGACGGGACTTTCAATTTATCCTGTTCGGAAAGGGCTGCTCCCAACGACTGCATCCCTGAACGGACATTCTTCAGGAGTGAATCGAATGAGCGACATGCAGAACAACAACCCGAATCCGCGCAAGAAGCCGACGCCGAAAGGGGGGACCTTGGTTCCCTTTCCGAAGCCGATTCTTGGGAGGACCGACCTGGACCGCCTTCCTGCGGACATGGTGATCACGATTGATGGGCAGGCCCGCACGGGTAAAAACACGGCCGGTGAACTCCTTGCCGCGACACTCGGCGGAATACTGGTGGATTCGGGCCGATTCTACCGGTCCCTCACACAGGCCGCTTTGGTCGCGGAAGTGGACCTTGATGACCGGGACGCCGTGGAATCCTTTTGTGCCGGGGCGCGTCTGGACGCTGTCATCCGCCCCAACGACCGGAGCGTATTTGAAGCCCTCACCACGGTGAACAGCGGATTGTTCACCGACGCCACCCTGGTCTCCGTCGGGTCCTTGGTTCCCAAAGTGGCGCAGATCCCATTGGTTCGCGCCCTGGTGAATGCCACACTGCGCCGTCTCCACCGGGGAGGACGAATGATCGTTCTGGGCCGGGACATCGGCATGAAGGTGTTCCCGAATACTCCCTACCAGTTCTACTTCCGTGCGCCTGCCGCCGTTCGTGAGCTGCGCGATTCCGGCCGGATTGACGGCGGTGCGGTGGCCAAACGCGACCGCGACGACGCCAAGCAGACCTTCTTTCCGCCTCGGGCTGCCGAGGTGGACACCGGCGACAAGACACCGGAGCAGGTGCTCAATGTGATGCTGGATGAAATCATGGAGCGGACGCCGGAATAGTTCCGGCCATCCCGTCACGTCGTGAAATAGCCCAGCTCCCGAAGCGACGTGTAGTCCTTCGGGTGCTCAATCGTGCTTCGCCCCATGATGATGTGGTCCAGAACGTCGATGCGGAGAAGCTGACCCGCCCGGATGAGGTCTCGGGTCACGCGGATGTCAGCATCCGAAGGCGTCGGGTCCCCGCTGGGATGATTATGTGCCAGCACGATTGCGGCCGCCTTCTTGGTGATGGCCGCCGAGAACACCTCGCGGGGATGAACCATCACACTGTCCAACGTGCCTTGAGAAATCGCTTCGACCGCCATCAACCGGCGACGGGTATTGAGGAAGACCACCTGAAAGGTCTCAAGCTGGTAGGATCGGTTCGGCTCCCGTAGCAGGTCGGCGATGCGTTCGGGAGTGTCCAACAAGGTGCCTTGGGGAAGGCTTTCCTTGGAAAGCCGCTGGGCCAGGAGGAAGGCGGACTTGATCGCCGCCGCCTTCGACTGGCCGACTCCTTTGACCTGCTGCAACTCATCGAATGAGGCCTGGGCCAGATTGGTGAGCCCGCCGTAGCGCTGCATCAGGGATTCCGCGACGGGTTTCCCCGCCAACGTGGAAAGCAACTGGGTGTTGTCGGCTTGTTCGAATAACTGCATGGGCACCTCCTCAACGGACCGATTTTACCACCTCTCGATCTGTTAAGGAACCAGCCCGCCATCCCGCATCGCAGAAATGTTCCAATGACTCCGGCTCTTTGCCCACCCCGCCGCGATGATGGCCGCAACCGCCTTGGTCCACGTTTTGACTAACAAACGCCGTTTGAGGTAAAACGAACGTGGGTAGAAGCAGGTTCCCGGTTGTTTACCGGACTCTCCATCGCGACTCGTCACCGAGCCCGCATCTCTTTCCGACACGATTTTCCCAAGGCCGGACTCGCTTGAGTTCGTGTCCCGTGGGGAATTCTTCGACCGGAACAAGGTGCCGCCCGGCGCCTGGTCGAGGATCAGTTCATTCACAGCGTAAACCGACTTCGTCGGTGGGCGGCGTTGAAGGAGCATTCCCATGAGAGATTCCGTTTATTCACAGTTCAAGGCCACGGCCTTGAGCGAAGACACCCTCCGCACTCAGGCCCCCAGCATCTTTGCTGAAAGCCCGATGTTCGGAGTCAGCCGCCGCTACACCTTTGTCCCCACGGCCCAGATCGTTGAAGGGCTGCGGAAACAGGACTGGGTGCCCGTGACGGTCGAGGAACAACGCATCCGCACCGAAGCACGGCGGGGATTTCAGAAACATCTGATCCGCTTCCGCCGCGCCGAGCAGATGCAGACGCTCGACGAGTGGAACGTCGAGCTGGTGCTGATCAACTCGCACGACGCCGGTTGTGCGTATCAGCTCCACGCCGGAATCTTCCGGCGCATTTGCAGCAACGGGCTGGTCCTGAGCGAAGGCTCGTTCCAAGCCATCCGGTTCCGTCATTCGGGACTGGAGAGTGAGGCGGTCGTCGCCTCCAGCTTCCAGATCCTCGACAGCATGCCGAGGGTGGGGGAAATGGTGCACCGCTTCTCGGAGCGTTTCCTGGAAGCCCGGGAATCCCTGTCACTCGCGGCGCACGCCCTCCGGCTGCGTTACGAAGGTCAGGGGGAACCGCCAGTTGAACCGGAAACGCTGCTGAAGGCCCGACGGCCCGAGGACGAGCGGACAGACCTGTGGACGGTGCTCAATCGTTTGCAGGAGAATCTGATTCGCGGCGGTGCCTCCGACCACCATCGGGACCGGCGTGGGAAACTGCGTGCGGTGCGGGCTCTCCGTGGGATTGATTCCCGGGTGGGCCTGAACAAAGCGCTCTGGGGACTCGCCGAACGCGTGGTCAACGGAGAATCACTGCCCCCGGCTGACAGCCATTCGTTCACCGCCTGAAGGCCCCAAGCCCGACGACGTTGAACCGGTCTGCCAGCGGAGAGGTTATTCGGAAGGTTCGTGCTTTCGAGGATTGTGCCAACAAACAATCCTCATCCTTTTCATCTCCTCAACCGCACACCTCCGCGCGCCAATCCTAAATGCAAGAATCTTGGCGGGGCGAGGAGGGTCAAGGTGGAGCGCAGGAACGAGCAATACCTTGAGGCCCGGAGAACCGCCATACACTCACACAGGATGGTCGCGCGTGAACACTGGGAGTTCCCGATGCAGTTTGGATTTCAGGAAACAGGCGAGTCCTCGAAGGAGAACTGCGAAGAAGGGGAAATTGGTGAGGACCGTTTGCTTTAAGGCACGGTCCTCTGAGCCTTTGGAACCTTTACAGAAACCTCAGCGCTCGTCGCCGTTCCGGGTCGCAGCGGCTCTGGTGTGGTTCTCCTCGGGGACGCCGTTCTGGGAACAGATCCATGAGTGAGCTTGGTCCGCCACTTTGCCGAGCAACAGGAGGTCGTCACGGCCGAATGATTCGGTCGACTTCCAACTGTCGCCTTCGCGGTAGAGGCGGCTGAAGGTGACGTTGTATCGAACGCCTGCTTCGGTGTCATTTTTCCAGACTGCGGCCTTGATGGCCCCGAGCCGGATTTCCTTGGTCGGTTGCTGCTTGTTGTTTTTCATAGGTGGTAACGCTTCAACTGCGGATGAACCTTGCGGTGAATCCATGAACCCTCCTTTTTGGAGACGAATACTGGCTTCGAGCCTCGAAACCTTCGCTCCCGTGATACCATGTTTTACCGCCCTAACCAACGGGTCGGGACGATTCTCCAACGCGGCCCAGCCAACCCCCGGAAATGACTGGCCGAACGACCGTTCGGCCTCCCACAAAATGGCCGGGAATTCACCCCGGAGGGCGGTCTGCGAGCCAAGCTGTTGAATCAATCTCACGGTTCACGAACGGAAGGGAGGGACTTCCTCCCGTTACCAAACAGGTCGTGACTCCGAATGAATTCCGAACAAGGAATGTTTGCGACGAGTGGCCTGCTCTTCGCTTTGCCCACGGAACTGCGATTTGGTCGTCCGGCTGACCGCGTTTTGAGAAATGACAGATTCCAGTCCAACTGCGTATGCTCCTGTGGTGGGCTGGGTTGACGCGGTGAGGATTATTCATGGCCGATAATCCCAACGGTTTGACGAGCGCGGACACTCACCCGATTTGCGCATGAGATACTCCTCAAAGCGGTTTGGCTCGGGCGTCTCCCTAAGTGGAGTTGCCCTTGGTGCAGTGATCCTTTGCCTTCACTGTTTCAGCTCGTCCGCTCAGGAGCCCCGAAGGGTCGATGCGGCGGCCGAAGGCTTCCTCGAACCGCTCAATGCTCCGGACCCGGACCCCGACAACTGCGGTCTGATGATCGGCGGAAGGAAAATCAAGGCCAGCGACGTGGCTCTGGCCATTGAACTGGTAAGCGCTAAGCCAGCCGGAAATCTTCTGTGGGAAGTCCAGGTGAAGGGGTTGGAAACTTCGCCTCTGACGGTGAAGACCAGCTTCAAGCCCTTCCAAATCATCAAGTGCCTTCCCGCAGCTCCCTCGACTTTCGAGCAGATGAAGTCGGCTGCAAAGAGCATTCCCAAGTCAGGTGCCAAAACCAATTCCATTCCCGCTGCGACCGAGTTGAACGAATTGGGATTTGGAAAGTCGGTCCTTCATCTGGAGCAACTCGCCAAGGAAGGCCGTGTTCTGAGTGAGCCCGAGGTGGTTGACGAGTTTTTCAAGAGCACCCGTCCTGAAGACCTTTCAGCGGCGATGGAGTTGATGCGAAATCGCATCGAGAGCATCGGCAAGGTGATCGTCAATCGACTGACCCGAGAAGATTGGGTGATGGCTTTTGCTGCCAACACCAACCGATTGGGCGCGGATGCTTTTGGTAAGTTGTCCTCAGTGATTCAAATGCGAACGAACCGACTGGACCAATTGGGAGCCTTCATTGCCGCGACCCATCCAGGAAAGCCTCCCCAGCCTCGGGAGTTCACCTCGAAACTCGTCAATGCCGGTATCCGCTTCGCCAACCAGAGGCGAACAGATGCGTCGGCGGGTCCGGAAGCCTTCGCGAAGCCGTTAAGCCATGCTGAAGGGGATTTGGTGCCGCTGACGGAAGCGGTCAGCGTTTGCGCACGGTTCATCTCAGGAACCAATTCCGTCTCCCAATTAGACTTCGCCGTTTTGTGCAAAGCGATGGAGTCCGAGCATCGTTCCCTCGCCGAACAGTCTCGAAGGAAGTCGATGCGGCCGGGTGCCATCTACAAGGAGACCCTTAACGACAAAGCGGTCGAAGGTCTGGCTCCGGCGATGACGGGATTTCTCAACAATTTCGTCGAGATGTTGAACTTTGACTACCGGTCGGAACCACCGGAAATCCGCGCGTTTTGCGCACTGGTCAAGGCCGCATGGGTCGACAACAACGTGCAGCTAGAGTTCGACCTGACGAATCCCACTCTTTTCAAAATTCCGGGAGATGTTCCCGGATTGATCGTTCCCGGCGGCGAGAGCTTTACCCGCGAAATGTTTGATCGAAGTTTCCGGGTGGTGGCGCACACGAAGGCCAACGCAAAGGGGGCAGCCCGCACCGAGATAGGCAGCCAAAACTTCGAGATTTACCTGAGCCAAGTGGCAGCGATTGCGGTGAGGAGGAAACAGTTTCCCGATGCGGCCTCGATTGAGAAGGCGGCGCGGATGTGTCTGGGCATTCCTGAACTCGGAAACGGGAAGTTCTTCAAAGCCTCGATTGTCCCGCACGTGCTGTTCATCCGCGATGGAACGGAGCCAGCGTTCGATTTTTGGGATGTCCCTCAGGCGGAGGAGAGAAAGCCGGGGCAGCAACTTGGCCTCCCTCGTCGCTACTCGCCTCCGCCCGGACAGACGAACAAGGGTTACCCGTCACGGAACCAACCCAAGCCCAACTGATCCCCGGTGGGGTAAGGTTTCCGGCTTCAGAAATCTTCGGGCAGCAAGACTGTCGTTCGGCTGCCGTTTGCCTCGGTGATGATCCAAAACCGCCCGCCGTTGGCGGCGCGGAAGACGGATAGTCTGCGGAAACCTTCCAGTGCCCGCCGTTCCGGCTGACGCCGGGCGAAATCCTCCAGATCTCCGTCATCGCCCCGCATGTGGCGGAGCAACGCTTCGGTGACCTCGTGGGACGCCAAACTGTTCTGCGCTCTGGGCGTCATCACGACGTTGCCCAGCCGTCGAATCGGTCCTTGCTCCATACAAACCATCCGTCCTCCCGTGGGAAACCACTGCCGGACCATCCTGCGAATCGTCTCTGCGACGTGAACTACCATACTCTCCTCCTTCTAAAAACGGCCTTCATCACTCGATCACGCTCTCGTCTTGTTCCTCAGCCGCCATCTGGCTGGAAGCATGGCTCTTGGTGAGGTCCAGCGCGTCGGCGATCTCCTCCTGACGAATGGACAGGGCCGCCAAGCGGTCTTCGTATTCGTAGGGTTGGCCGGACTGGGCGGTGAGTTCCGTCAGTCGTTTGCGGGTGTCCGCAATCCGCTCTCCCAGTCCTGCGGCGTCTTCTTCCAACGAATGCACGGCATGTTCCACGGACCGGATGGTTCCGTGGGCGGACGTGCCGAACTTTGCCCGATGAACCGAGCTTCCCTTCAGCAGGATTTCGGGACCGCCCATGAAGTTGTCCGCCACGAAGAGCTGGAACCCGGCAAAGGTGCCGACGCGACGCTCGATTTGGCGTCCCTTCACGCGGTCGCCTTGCCGGGCGAGCAATTCCCCGGCAATTCCTCGGTCCCGGATTTCCTGACCGTCCAGCTCGATGACGAATCGGTCACCGTGGGTGTCCTGACGCAAGGCGAGGTCCGCCTGCACCTCGGTGAGGCGTTTCTCTAGTCGGGGAACCTCGTCCGTGTAGTGACGAATCTCGGAACGGAGCCGATACTGGGTGTCGCGGTGTTGGGTGCGGAGACGGCTCAAACGGGCCACTTCGGCATCCACCCCGGCCTTCTCGATGACGAGTGGATTCCCCGACGCGATGGCTTTCACCTCGGCGTAGGTCAGCGCCGCGCCGTCGATGTCCTCGATACGGCGCAGGTCGCTGTCGCCATTCATCACCTGGGCGATGAACCGGGCCTTCGTCTCCAGGGTCTGCCACATGTAGGCGTCGAACGAACCCTCGGTCACGTAGCGGTAAATCTGCACCTCAGGATGGGTGTTGCCCTGCCGGAGAATGCGGCCGTCCCGTTGCTCCACGTCCGCCGGTCGCCACGGTGCGTCCAGGTGGTGCAAGGCAATGAGCCGTTCCTGCACGTTGACCCCGGTGCCCATCTTCTGGGTGCTGCCGAGCAATATGCGGATGCGTCCCGCCCGAACTTCCCGGAAGAGGGCGAGTTTGGCCGCGTCGCTATCGTGATCTTGGATAAAGGCGATTTCCGACTCGGGAACCCCACGAGCAATCAGCTTTGACCGCAGGTCCTCGTAAACGGAGAAACCGTGCCCATCCGTCGGTGTGGAGAGATCGCAGAAGGCAATTTGAGCGGCCTTTTCGGCGGCGGTCTCCCGCCAGATGCGTTCGAGGTTGGCTGCCGCCTGGTTGACCTTGCTGTCCGGGTGATCGGGCAAATCGGCGCGGAAGAGACGAAGGTCCAAAGCCGCTTTCCTTCCATCCGTCGTGACCAGGAGCATGTTGTCCGTGCGCGGGTCCACGCGGCCCGAACGGAGCGCTTCGGCCCGCTGCACTAGCGACTGAACGATCTCCTTCAGTTCCGGTGAACAGGGGGCGTTCGTCACGATGGGTTTGCCGGTCTTCAACCGTGGCACGGGCAGGTTGAGCGTCTTCTGCGTCTGGATGTCGGTGACCTGCCGGAACTGCTGCATGAGTTCCGGCACATTGATGAACCGGGCGAAACGTGTGTTGAGGCGGTAGCCTGCACCGTCGGGGGAAAGCTCCATCGCGGTGACCGGTTCGCCGAACGTCGCCGCCCACGAATCGAAGTGATCGACCTGCAACGTCTTCAACGCGGTCAGTTGGAGATAGCGCTGCATGGTGAACATCTCGGCCACGCTGTTGGCGATGGGCGTCCCGGTGGCGAACACCACGCCGCCCCCACCGTTCATGCGCTGCACATGCTGCACCTTGAGGAACATGTCGAAGGCGCGCTGGGAGGCGGTCTGCGGCAACCCGGCGATGCGGGTCATCTTGGAGACGTAGAACAGATTCTTGAAGGCGTGCGCTTCGTCCACAATCAGGCGGTCCACGCCGAGTTCCTCGAAGGTGAGAGTGTCGTCCTTGCGTTCATCGGCCATGAAGTCCTTGAGCTTGCCCTCCAGCTTCTTCTTCGCCCGTTCCAGCATCTTGACGATGCGGGAGCCGCTTTCGCCTCGTTGCTGTTCGATGGCCAGCGCGAGTTCGCGTAGCTGCGCCTGGATGAACTCCTCCTGCGAAGCGCGGGACAGCGGAATCTTCTCGAAGCCGGAATGAGTGACGATGACGGCATCCCAATTGCCAGTGGCGATCCGGCTCATCAGCGTCTTGCGCCGCTCCTTCTCGAAGTCGTCCTTCGAAGCGACGAGGATGTTGGCACCTGGATACAGGGTGAGCAGTTCCGAGGAAAACTGCCCAAGCATGTGGTTTGGAACCGCGATGAGCGGCTTGCGGGCGAGCCCGAGGCGCTTCAGTTCCATGGCAGCCGCGACCATCGTGTAGGTCTTCCCAGCCCCCACGACGTGGGCGAGCAGGCAGTTTGGTGTTTGCAGGATGCGCCAGACGGAAGCCCGCTGGTGTGGCCGCAGGGTGATGACCGGACTGGCTCCGGGAAGCGTCAGGTGGTCGCCGTTAAAGGTGCGCGGCCGGAGATTGTTGAACTCGCGATTGTATTTCTGGACCAGCCGTTCCCGGCGGTCGTCGTCCTGCCAGAGCCAAGCCTTGAAGCGTTCCTTGAGCTTCTCCTGCTTGTCACGGGCTGCCTCAGTGGCCGGACCGTTGACCACGTCGCGGTCGTTCTGTTCGTCCCGGTCATAGACCGTGGGCGTGCGGAGATTCATGGCATCCTCGATCAGCTCCAGCGCACTGCGCCGGTCGGTGCCGAACTCGGTCGTGTTGGCGACTGAGGATTTCGCATTCCAGCCTGCTTGAACCACCCAAAGGCCGAGCTGGGGAACGTGATTGATGGTGATGCCGCGTTCGCCGAGCAATTCTTCGACGAAAAGGGCGAGGTCGTTCGCTGGAATCCAGGTGCTACCCAATCTCGCGTCGATCTCGGCGGCGGTCAGGTCCACCGGCTGCACGGGTTTCAACGCCTCGATGTTCGTCTGGAACTGTTCGTCGCTCAGCACAGCGGCCTCGGCGGCGGCGAGTTTCGCGCGCACGTTGCCGGAGAGGTATTCGTCTTCCGTTTCCCAACGGTCGGTCTGCGGGTTGAGATAGATGGCTCCCTTGAGTTCGGGCACCACGTCAGCGACCCGTCTCTTGAGCAGTGACGCGACGTGCTCCAAGTCCACCCGGCCCCGTTCGCCCAACGAAATCAGCAGGGCGTCCTGGGCCGTCTTGATGTCCGTGACGGCGCGCGGACCTTGGATGGTCCGCTCGTGAAAGATGGTCGCCTTGCGGGCGCGTTTGGTCTCGGGGTCAAAGCTTTCCAACGACAGGAGCAAGGGAAGATCCGGGTCGCCTCGGAAAGCCGAAGTGTTGGCCCGGTCGGAGACCGCGCCGAACTTGGCTACGAACGTGTCGTAGGCGTCGTTCAACTGAAGGCGGGTCATCTCCACGTTCCCTTCGTCCGTGGTTTCCAGCTGAGCACGCAGACAACGGCGCACCGCGTCCCGGACGCGGATGAGTCCGCGAATGCGCTGCGCACGGATGGGTGAAAGCCCTTCCAGAATCTTGATGTTGTCGCCCTCACGGATGCCGATGCGGTCGTTCACGACGGCGTAGGCATTGGGTTTGATGTTTTCGGGAGCGGGAACGGTCTGATCCAACGTCGGCGGTCGGATCGCCGTCCGGTGCGGAGTGAAGACGTTCCGGGGCAGCAGCGCGATGGCTTCGGCCAGTTGCTCGGCCAACTCCCGACCGTTGCCGATCAACGACGGTTCTCCCCGCCGATACAGACCGCCTTCGAGGCGCATCTCTCCGAGCATCATCTCGGGATGGGCGACGAAGTATTCGTTGAGCGGAATCGTCTCCCCGAGCGAGTTGGTGATTTCTCCGAGCGCCTTCAGGCCGGACCCTTCGGGGACTCGCCGGGCAACCGTTTCCGGAGCATCACGATGTCGGTGGTGACTTCTGTGTTGGCGTTCTTTTTGAACGCGTCGTTCGGCAGGCGGATGGCTCCAAGCAGGTCAGCCTGCTGGGAAATGAGTTCCCGCAAGCCGCCTTCAACCTTGTCGAGCGTGCCCTTGGACGTGACGAACAGGATGAGTCCGCCGGGCCGAACCTTTTCCAAGGTCGTGGCGAAGAAGTAATCGTGGATGACGAATTTCCACTTCTTGAACCGCGCGTCGAACGGCTTGTAGTCGCCGAAGGGAATGTTCGAAATGGCTACGTCGAAGAAGGAATCGGCCAGCCGGGTTTCCTCGAATGGCTGCCGACGGATCTCGGCGTCTGGATACAACTGCTTGGCCAAACGGGCGGTTACGGAATCGATCTCGATGCCGGTGATCTGAGATTGCCGGAGCATGTCCTCCGGCATCAGGCCGATGAAGTGGCCCAAACCGCAGGCGGATTCCAGTTCATTCTCGGAAAGCAGGGATTCCAGCCGTTCCCGTTCCGTCTTCCACTCTTTGTTCCAAGAATCAAAGACTTGGGGCAGTCCGCCCCAGCCCACAAAGCGAACCAGTTGTCGCAGTTCGTCAGCGGTGGGGGACCTGGTTTCGCGCTCCAAGCGCTGGAGGACTTCGATGGCGGCGAGGTTGTCTCGGGCCTTCTGCTTGAGCGAACCGACGCCGACCTGGTCCTCGTCGGTGATGCGATAGTTCCGCGCGTTGCGAACCTGCGGCGGCTCGTCTGCCGGAGCTTGGGTTTCTACTGCTCGGGCGGGAGAAACAGGTAGCGCTCCCGCACCATCTCCCAAGCCCGGTCGTGGGCTTGCTGCGTCGTCAGACCCTGTTGAATCAGATGGCGGCGCAACGAATCGAGGTCCTCGTCGGTCTGCTCCTCGGCCTTCAACAACTGCGAGTGCAACCGTCCGGTCGCCTCCAGTTCCGCCACCAGCTTCGGCAGGAACTCCCGCCAGTGTCTCTCGGCCATCCGTCCGTATTGGGTCAATGTTTCCATGCTCCTCCCGTTTGAAATCGAACAAACTCAGTTGAAGAAATGCGCTTTCTTCCCGCCGTCGTCCCCGGCCCCCTGCAACCAACTTCATCACATGCCTCCTGGGCCTTGCCCATCGACATTTCCTCTCAAGAACGATCCTTAGTCAAATGACCGGCCAAGTGCGCGGAACAATTCAGTAGGAAAGCCCAATTGCTCTGATCAACCCATCGAAGGCGGCATTCTTCCTAGCCAGGCATGTTGTAATCCCTGCGGCGAATTGATCCAGCGAAAGTGGGGCGACTGTGGTTCTCGAATCCTCGCTGGACAACTGCGAGCCGCTACCTGTAATCTCCTACTATCGGGAAACGATATTGGCGCGCGATATGGCACTGGACCGAGATTTTCTCCGTGGATTCGTGAAACTCTACACGCTCTGGCGTGCTTCGAAGGAAGACGTGTATGGCGTGCAGATTCTCAAAGAGATGGCGGAACTGGGGTTCAAGCTCAGCCCCGGCACGCTGTATCCCACGCTCGCGGCCCTGTTGAAGGAGCGGGACGTGAAAGTTTATCAAAAAGTCGTGAACGGAAAAGTTCGCAAGTTCTACAAGCTGACCCCGAAGGGACGGCGGGAACTCGACGAAGTTCGCGAGCGGTTAAAAGTTCTCATGCGCCAGGTCTTTTCCTGAAAATTATTATGCGAAAATGGCATCGTTGGATTGGCCTGCCCGCCGGGGTGTTTCTACTGGTCACCGCCTTCACGGGTGTGTGGCTGGAGTGTGAACGTTTCTTCGGCGAGGAAGAAGCGCTGCGGGAAAAAGTCCGCGACCTCCCTTCCAAACACACAGCGAAAACTCCGGCCTTCGCCATAGAAGAAAAGCTCTCGGCCGCCCGCGCCGCCGTCGCCGCCAAACATCCCGACGCGCCTCTCGATAAAATTCAACTGCAACTCAAGGGCGATGAACCGACGGCGACTTTTTATCTTGGCAGCAAGGACGGTCGCAAGGTCGTGGTGAATCTTGTCACCGCCGCCATCACGAAGGAGGACAGTTACGACGAGGATTCCTTCATCCTCAAACTTCACAGCGGCGAGGCGCTCGGGGACGGCGGGATGGTCGTTTACATGTTCGTGGGCGTCTCCCTCTTCATTCTCATCGTCACGGGGTTCGTCATCTATTTCAAGATGAAGCCAAAGAACGCCACCGGACTGCGCCGGATATTCTGGTCCGTGGCGCTCATTCTCACCATCTCGGCCCCGCTCACGCGTGCCGATTCACCCTTTTACACCGATGATCCGGAATTCTCGCCCGGCTGGGAAATCAAGTATGGCTTCACTGCCGAGCACAATTCCGGCGGCAACGCCTGGGCCGCGCCCGTGCTCGACTTGAACTACGCGGTTGTCCCGCAAGTGCGCTTCAACCTCACTCTCGCGGGGCGCATCCTCGAACCCGGAATCGGGCCGAGTGTCATGGGCTTTGCCGACACGGAATTCAAAATCAAGTGGCGTTTCCTCGACGCGGACACAAACAGTTGGCTGCCATCAATAGGCATAGCGCCCAAGGCGTTTTTCCCCACGTCGGACAAGGATCGAGGATTGGGCGATGGCGTTTATCGTGCTCAGTTGCCGCTCCAGTTCGGCAAGGCCATCGGGAATTTCTACAACTTTGCCGAAGTCGGCTACCAGATGGCTTTCGATAAAAAGGCGACCGACGTGGGCTACTACGGCCTCGGCACGCTCTACTCGTTCAACAGCCATTTCGCCCTCGGCACGGAAATTTACGGCTACACGCCCATTGATGATCGCAAGAACCATCAATGGATCACCACGCTCGGCGCGGTCTATACGTTCAACGAACACTGGGCCATCAAAGCCTCCATCAGCCGCACACTGGTGGATGAAAGGCGCGGGGGTCCGAATCCCTCCGGTGTGTTCTATCTCGTCCACAATTTCTGAGTGATGAAGCCCTGGAAGAAATGGCTTCTGGCGTCGTGCGCGCTGCTGTTGGTTTTCACAACGATTGGCTTCATGCTTCCCCAATGTCGCACCGTGGAGCGGCGCATCGTTACGACGGCCACACCGGCGCAGTTATTTCCGCAACTGGCGACGCTGAAACGCTGGCCTGAATGGACGGCTTGGAACACGGGGCGTTTTCCGGACCTCACGATGCGATTCGAGGGCTCCGAATCAGGCGCGGGAGCCATCATGCACGCGCAAGGCAAATCGAGCGGCAATGGCACGGTGACAATCACGCGAGCGGACCCCCGAGGGGGAGTCTGGTATGATCTCGATTTTGAGAACGGCACGCAGATATTCCATTGCGCTATAACCTACACTCCGCAAGGCAACAGTCTCGCCGTTGTTTGGCGGCTCGAAGCCTGCCTCGGCCGCAACCCGTTCAAACGCTGGGCCGGACTGGCGCTCGGTTCTCTAATGGGCGGCGACATGGAAACCGGACTCAAACAGTTGATCCAACGCGTTGAGGGTGTCCGATGACTGTGCCCGACCGCCTCCGACGCTTTTCAGCAAGCTTGTTGCTCTCGCTTTGGTGGGGCGGTTTCAGCTTCTACGCAGGCCGCGTGGTGTTCATCGGCCACGAGGTTTTGCACAGCAAAATCCGGCAAGGATTCATCACCGAACGGGTCACAACCGAATTAAATTGGCTGGCTCTCGCCGCGCTCGCCTTTGTGGGTTGCGAATTGTTCGCCGTCCGCTCCAACTCTCGCCGCACCGCTTGGGTCGTCTGGAGTGTGGTATTGGTGACGACACTCGTGCTGTTCCCTCTGCACGCAAAACTCGCCGGAATGCTCGATTTCGCCACGCACCAACTCGCAGCCGATGAACACTTTTACGGCTGGCATCGCGTTTATCTGCTGGTCGCCACAGTGCAGTGGCTCTTCGGCGCGGCGTTGATCGTCTTCGTCCAGTTCAGTGCTGGCGCGACGATCAAGAATACCCCTGCGCACGCTGCATGATTCCCAAAACTCAAGGCCGCAAATCTCCCGTCTGGCTCAACCGCACGGTGCTCGGCATCGGGTTGGCCTCGCTGTTTAGCGATTGGTCGCACGAAATCGCCACGACGGTTATGCCTGCGTTCCTCGCGACGATGGGAGCGGCTGCTTTTTGGATCGGACTGATCGAGGGTGTTTCCGACGGGCTGTCCAGCTTCGCCAAAATGGCAAGCGGCTACTACACCGACAAATTGAAACGCCGCAAACCGGTGGCGGTCATAGGCTACCTGGTCACTGCGGTCGGGACAGCATCCTTCGGCCTGGCGACGACAGCGTGGCACGTTCTGCTTGCGCGGACTTTCGCATGGCTCGGACGCGGCGTGCGCACGCCCGTTCGCAAGGCATTGCTGGCCGGGGCGGTAACAAAGGACACCTACGGCCGCGCTTTCGGCTTCGAGCGGATGATGGACACGCTAGGTGCGATTGTCGGACCGGCGTCAGCGTTACTGCTTCTTGGCGCATTTCATCATCACTACCCGTCGCTCTTCGCCGTGACGCTGATCCCGAGTCTCATTGCGGTGGCGTTCATCACGTTTGCGGTGCATGAAAAAGAGCGCAGGCCCGTGCCGCATATTTCATTTGGCGAAGGGTTGCGGCGGCTGCCACCTTCCTTCCGTAAATTCCTGATAGCCGTCGGCCTCTTCGGCGCTGGAGATTTTGCTCATACCTTGCTGGTCCTGCTGGCGATTCAAAAACTCACCCCAGAATTGGGTGCAGCCAAAGCTGCGAGCATCGCGATCGCGCTATATGTTTTGCACAACGTATTCTACGCGGGCTTCGCATTTATTGCTGGCTGGTTTGCCGACCGCTTCCCAAAACATCGCGTCCTTGGAGCGGGCTACGCGCTTGCGGCGGGGATGGCGCTGGCGATCATTTTCCTCCCGCTCACAGTGTGGACGCTTGGCGCGATTTTTGTTCTGGGCGGTGTTTATGTGGCGGTGGAGGAAACGCTCGAAGATTCGTTTTGCGCTGAACTCGTGGACGAGGCGCATCACGGAATGGCATTTGGAACTTTGGCGACGGTCAACGGCATAGGAGATTTCCTGTCCAGCATCATCGTCGGGGCGCTGTGGAGTTGGTCCGGAACGACTGCTGCCTTCGGCTACAGTGCAATTCTGTTCACCGCCGGAGCGGTTTTGGTCGCGCGCATGCCACCTATGAGGGTTCTCTCGCAGTCACCGGGAAGCTGAAGCTTCCCCCAGCAGCACCGGTGGGCTGGCTGCGAAAGAACCGTGAACTATTCGGATTCGACGGAGATTCCCCCGACGGCAAAGACCTCAACCCCGGATGCCTTCGCGGCCTGGAGTTCCTCGTCTGAAAGAACCCAATCGCAGATGCCCACCTCCACGCCCTGGCCCCAGTGGGCAATGGCCAAACGATCCTCGAAGTCGACATCCTCCGGCGTCTCCGAAACGTAGAGCGTGCTGTTGGTGAGCCGCGCTATCACCGACGTGAGGCGCTTGAACTGGGCCTCCGACAAGTCAGTCGCCACCAGCTTGCTGAGCGGAACCTCGGACACGGCGCACAAAAGGAAGAGGACTGATGCTTCGGGGGAATAATTCCGGATGAACCAGACGGTGGTCTGATTCTGGATCGTCGCCGATTGCCAAACCAGTCTGGCCAAAGTTTTCAAGGTGTCCCAATCGGGGGAATCCCAGAGCTTGAGGAGTTCCTCCGGGAGTTGGGCGGCACGCCCGAAAACCATGGTCTCGCCGTCCCAGTCTGCGCTCCAAGGAGCGGTGGTGAGGCCATAGATCGCTTCCATGGCGTTGATGGCGCGATGCAGGAGAGGACGGATGGGCACAAGTCGCATGTCAGTCATAGGATACCTCCAGTAGAATCTCCATTTTACCGTGCGGCGGTGTGATCCGGCAACCGAGCCCCGGTCTTGGTCCGGGAGTATTCGGACTCCACCACGAAGGTCAGCGCGACCGTGCCTGAAGGATACCAGCAGGCGCGGAAGCCGCCGATTTGATGCTCCACGAAAGCATCCTTCTCCTGAGCGACGCTTTCCAGCAGGTGGCGGGCGGTGGCGCGAAGGGTTTCGAGGGACGGAGATTCAGTCTCGCTGAAATAGGTCCAGCTCAGCGCGCGCATCGCGGTCTGCACGCGCTGAAAGTTGAACCGGTTCATCACCTCATCGACCAGTTGAGGAGTCGGATCGGGTTGAGGCAGGACTACGTCTCCCAGCGGCAAGTATGGTTGGCAATCGTTTGTCATAATTTTGTAGGGCGGAATTGCCCTCTGATCATGGAGTCGCGGCCTAGGCGGGATTCGAACAAGGAATCTGCCGCGACCGCCGGAATTGGGAGACTCATCCAAACTCAGCGAGAATTCGGGCGGCCTTCGGGGGCAAGGAATGACTGCGCTGCACGACCGATACGCTCGTGGTCGCAGGCGGGGGATTCGGCGAATTTTTTCCGAGCCCGGTTTGACTTCGCCGCCATTCGACAAAATCTCCCCAGAAAACGACCCCTCTGAGCACCGGGAATCCCGGCAAGCGGAACCACTCCCGCGCCGTGGAGTAGGAAATCCCCGCGAGCACGGCGAATTCCTTGGCGTTAAGGGCCTGGTCCAGTCGCCGCTTTTCGAGGACGGCTTCCAGCCGGACGCTTTGGAGTTGGAGATCGTTCGCCATGCGCTGGGTTAGGCAGCATCCAAGGTGGATGCGCGCGGCGTCTCCAGCACCGACGCCCCCTGTGAGCAGGGGGCCTTCCGGCCGCATTCAACATCCGCCGATTCTTGGACGAGTTGCAGGTTCACAACTTTCCAGTCGGGAGTGGCAGCCGCATCGAACGAAAAAACTACGGGAGTTTCACGGGCCGCCTCTTGAGAGTCGACGGAATGGCTGACGCAGGCCAGAAGCGGTCCAGGCAACCATCGGTTGGCGACCGCTCGAAAAGCCTTTTCCCAAGGCGACCTTGAGGGTGCTGAGCCCCTGCAATTCAATCCTTCGCGGGGGATCAACTTTACGAGCGGAATCCGGGTCGAAAGGGATTCGGATTTGCGGCTCCGTTGGAATCGAACTCTGCGGGAAATGCCGAAAAGCTGAGGGTTTCGAGGGGGAAGAAAACGAGGCTTAACCTCGGTGATTCACTTGCACTTTACTTGCACATCTTCGTAAGTGCCTGATAATGAATGGAGCGGGTGAAGGGAATCGAACCCTCGTCTCAGCCTTGGGAAGGCCACATTCTACCATTGAACCACACCCGCTTCCGGCTAACTACGAATTGGGTAGCAGCTTCCTCGGCTTATGGCAATGCTCCTTTTGCATCATCTGGCCAAACCGGCTGGTGATGGATTTTACCGTTGTGAGGGCAGGGGGGTGCGCTTATACACGTCGCACTCTATGCAACGTTTGATTGGCTGGGCCACGAATCTCTTTCCAGTCTGGGTGTTGGCGGGTGGCTTGCTTGCGTTGGTGTATCCGCCGGCGTTCACCTGGTTCGACAGCCAGATGATCGTGCTGGGGCTGGCGATCATCATGCTGGGGATGGGCATCACGCTGTCGTTTCAGGATTTCAAGGACGTGCTGAAAATGCCCCGACCGATCGCGGTGGGTTTCTTCGCGCAGTTTTCCATCATGCCGTTTCTCGGCTGGAGCGTGGCGAATGCGCTGAGCCTGCCGACGCCTTTTGCCGTGGGCTTGATCTTGGTGGCGTGTTGTCCGGGCGGGACGGCGTCCAATGTGGTGACGTATCTGGCGCGGGCGAATGTGGCGCTCTCGGTTTTGATGACGATGTGCACCACGTTCGCGGCGGTGTTCATGACGCCGTTGCTGACGAAGTGGCTGGCGGGAACGTTGATCGAGGTGGATGCGTGGGGGCTGTTCTTCAGCACGGTGCAAGTGGTGATCCTGCCCGTGGTGCTGGGTTTGCTGGCCAACCGGTATTCGCCGAAGCTGGTGCAGGCGGTGCAACCGGTCGCACCATTGATCTCGGTGGTCACGATCGCATTGATCTGTGCGAGCATCATCGGCCAAAGCGCGGCGGCGGTGAAGGCATCCGCGGGCAGATTGTTGCTGGCGGTGTTTCTCCTGCACGGGTTGGGTTTTCTGCTGGGGTATCTGTTCGCGAAGGTGCTGGGTTATGACAAGCAGGTGTGTCGCACGGTTTCCATCGAGGTGGGGATGCAGAATTCCGGGCTGGGCGTGGTCTTGGCCAAGAAGCATTTTCCGGGTGAGCCGTTGACGGCCGTGCCGTGCGCGATCTCAAGCGTGTTCCACTCCGTGATCGGCAGTGTGCTGGCAGGCATTTGGCGGTGGCGAGGCTGATTGAGTTCGGGGGAAAACCAGTTTATCACTTTTACAGCATGGATGTTTATGATCATAACCGCGCGGCATGGGATGCGCGGGTGCGGGAGAAGAAGCGGCACACTTCGGTGGCGACGGAGGAGGATTTTCGCAATCCGCTGCTGGCGCTGGATCGCATCGGGTGGTTGCCGCAGCCGTTGACAGGGAAGCGGGTCTTGTGTCTGGCGAGCGGTGGCGGGCGGCAGGGGCCGTTGTTCGCGGCGCTGGGATCGGTGGTGACGGTGGTGGATATCAGCCCGGCGATGTTGGAGCAGGATCATGCGGTGGCTTTGGCGCGTGGGTTGAAGCTGGAGACGTTGGCGACGTCGATGGATGACTTGTCCGCGCTGGGTGAAGGTATATTCGATGTGGTGGTGCAGCCGGTGAGCACATGCTATGTGCCGGACATCCGGAAGGTGTATCGGGAGGTGGCGCGGGTGTTGAAGCCTGGTGGGATGTATATGAGCAAGCACAAGCAGCCGGTGAGCATGCAGGCGACGTTGAAGCCGACCCGTATGGATACGTGGTGCAGGAGGAGTATTATCGCCAAGGACCGCTGCCGGAGAGTGCGCCGAGTTTACACCGGGAGGCGGGGACGCTGGAGTTCGTGCATCGCTGGGGAGATATGCTGGGCGGGTTATGCCGCGCGGGGTTCAGCATCGAGGATATCATGGAGCCGCGTTATACTGAGAAGGACGCCGTGCATGGGAGTTTTGCGCATCGCTCGGCATTCATTCCGCCGTATATCGAGATCAAGGCGCGAAGGTTGGCGAATGAATTGGTCAGTGGACCGAAGATTTGGACGCCACTGGGCGGGTGAAAAGCAACGCGGCTTGCACGAAATCGTGCACGATTTCAGGCGGAGTGCATGACGGACTAAGCTTCGCCAGATTCCCATTGGCCTTCGTCATTCTGGACGACGACTGTAACGCCAGAGAGATAGTAGCGGACGCAGAAAAGGAAAGCGCTGGTGCGGTTGTGGAATACCATGGCACGTGTTTCGTCAGGTACCCAAGTCCCCAGACCGCCTAGGAACATCTCGGTCATATCCTGTCGGACGAATACTTTCACGGTACTGTGGCTTCAGCGTTTTTAAGAAGTGCCCCCGGCGCGGCGGGCGCCGGCACCGGGGGCTATCGCCAAGGAGACACAGTTATTGAGAGTAGCTTGAAGCGTGCCAACTTCAGAAATGACAAGAAATGTTTAGTTGTTAAGGAAAAGTAAAAGGAAGTCGCAACGGCGCGAAACAGCCGCTTAGCTCAAGCTCATCACAATCGTGCGGAGACTCAAGAGGATGATGAGGATGCCGACGGTGATCATAAGCTGCTTGGCCGGAATGTGTTTTGCCACATAAGCGGCCGCAGGTGCGGCGATAACGCCGCCGAGGATCAGCCCTAAGACCACTGGACCGTGCTTAAAGCCCAAGAAGGTGGTGAAGGTGGCGGCTTGCGCCACGGTGACGAAGAACTCGGAGGCATTGACGGAGCCGATCACCGTGCGGGGCTCGCGGCCACCAGCCAAAAGGGTGGAACTGACAATCGGTCCCCAGCCACCGCCGCCGATAGCGTCCAACAATGCGCCGATGAAGCCCAGAAACGAGACGTGATGATGCTTCTCTTCCTTGTGCACCGTGCGGATGAAAGCTTTCCGGATGATGACGATGCCCATGATGAGCAGGTAGGCGGAGATGTAAGGCTTGATCTTGTTGCCGTCGATATTGGTCAGGATGTAAGCGCCCAAGATGCCGCCGAAGACACCGGGGAAAACCAAGCGGTAGAAGAGCTTCTTGTCCACGTTCCCCAGCTTGAGGTGAGAAATGCCGGAGACACCGCTGGTGAAGACTTCCGCGGTTTTGACACTGGCCGCGGCCGCAGCGGGGAGCACGCCCGCGCTGAGCAGGAATGTGTTGCAACTGACGCCGTAGGCCATGCCCAGGGCGCCATCAATCATCTGCGCGATCAAACCGACCAGCGCGCATGTGAGAAGCGATTGCACTCAACGCGTTACCGAGAAAAAGGAGCGCTGAGAATACGGATAATGGCGGCTGAATCAACGGGTTATTTTAAGCGGAAATTGGCTCTTGTCCCGGCCCGGCGAGGGATCAGATGTCTTGCGCGGTGGACATCAGGGTGCGGTATTCGTGCAATATGCTGTGCAAGGCGGCGTTGATGCCCTCGACTTGCAATTGCAACGGCATCTTAGCCGGACTGGCCAAGACAATTTCAAACGGGGAGGGTTGCAGGCGCGGCGGCGGGCGGAGCCGGCCATCTTTTATCTGGTGGACGATGCCCCGGCGGGCGGGTGCGCCTTCGATGACCCGTTGACGGCTCCGGGGCAGGTAGGTGTCCGCGGCGGCGAGAGCGGGTTTGAGCAGATACTCGGACAGCACGGCCCCATTCACCTGGCCGTAAATGCCTTCGGTTTCACGATCCGAGTTGATGGTGATCACACCGTGAAAGGCGTGCATCCAGATCTCACTTTCGAGGAACTTCACTTCGGGCGCCGTGGATTCGGTCCAGAACTCCTGGCTTAAATCTTTGCCCGCGCGCGAATGCAGCGTGTTGTCCTCCAAGCCGGTGGGATTGCATACCGGATAGATGAACAGGCAGAAGTTCGTGGCCAGAGCTGGCTGGCGCACCAAGTCCGTGAGAAACCGGGTCAGCGCGAGGGCTCCTTCCGGTTCGTTCCCATGCAGCGTCGCGAAGAGCCCCAAGCGGAAAACTTCACCGCCACCCCGTGGTCCGAGCAAGACATAACGGGGCAAGGCATACGTGATGCCTTTGTCCTGAAAATGCCCGCCGGGTTTGCTGAGCAGATAGTTGGAGGTCGCGGCCAGTTGTTCCAGCGGCGAAACCAACTGCTCGGCGGGAGAATGATAGTAGGGCAGTCCGCTGGGGCTGATGGGGAATTTTACTCCCGCCGAGTTAGTTTCCAGACCGGTCATATGCGTCCAAGGTGCCGGATGAGCGCGCGGTGTTTACCGGGCGGACAAGTTTTCGACGTCAATGATGTCGCTCTCTGTGGTGATATCCGCGAACAGCCACGAGGAGAGATAACGCTCCGCTGAAGAGGGGATGATGGCCACGATGACTTTGCCGGCGTTTTCGGGGCGCTTGGCCACTTGCAATGCGGCCCAAACGCTCGCGCCGCTGGAGATGCCGACCGGGATGCCGTCCAGACGGTTGATCTCTTTCGAGAGCGGGCCGGAGTCCTCTTCGTTCACCTGGATCGTTTCGTCGATGATCTTGGTGTTTAGGTTTTCCGGGATGAAACCGGCCCCGATGCCTTGCAGTTTGTGCGGTCCCGGCGATCCGCCGGAGATGACCGGCGATTTGGCCGGTTCCACCGCGATGGCTTTGAAGGAGGGCTTACGTTGTTTGATCACCTCGGCGATGCCCGTAATGGTCCCGCCTGTGCCAACACCCGCGACGACGAAATCCACCGCGCCATCGGTATCGCGCCAGATCTCTTCCGCCGTGGTGCGGCGATGGATGGCGGGATTTGAGGGGTTGGAGAATTGCTGGAGGATGACGCTGTTGGTGATGAGCTTGTTCAGCTCTTCCGCCTTGGCGATGGCGCCTTTCATGCCTTTGGCACCTTCGGTCAGGACCACTTTGGCGCCGAGGATTTTGAGCAATTTGCGGCGTTCCAAACTCATCGTTTCCGGCATGGTGAGGATGAGCTTCAAGCCGCGCGCGGCAGCGGCGAAAGCGAGGGCGATGCCGGTGTTGCCACTAGTCGGCTCGATCAATACGGTGTTTTCGTTGATTTTGCCGGACTTCAAGGCGTCCTCGATCATCGCCACGCCGATGCGGTCTTTCACGCTGGAAAGCGGGTTAAAAAACTCGAGCTTCAGCAACACATCCGCCACGGCACCATACTTTTTAGCGGTACGATTCAGGCGGACCAAAGGAGTATTTCCGATTGTCTCGGTAATATCATTATAGATTCGTGACATAATCAGAATGAGTTGTGGGATTTCGGTTCTAAGTCAGTCAGATGGAGTAATCTTCGTCGGGAAAGACACGGACATTTTTCAATTCCACAAACACTTGGGCCCCGTTCTGCAAAGGCAGGGTGAGGCTTTCTTCTTTGGGCAACTCTACAGTGAACTGGGTTTTGTCATCGTTCCGCTCCAAGTCCAGATGGACGAGGGGGCCGACGGTGTTCACGTGCTTGATGGTGGCGGCGATGCTGCCATTGCCTTGGGAGGTCGTATGCACCTTGATCTCGTGCGGGCGGACATAGGCGATGGCGGGGGAGTTCTCTTTTCCGTCCGGCTTTTCGGACAGATCGATCTCAGTCTTGCCCAACTGGACGCGGCCCTGATGGATGCGGCCTTTGAAGAGGTTCACATTGCCGAGGAAGTTGTATACGAACGGGTTCACCGGTTTGTCATACACTTCGTTCGGCGTACCGATCTGCTCGATCTTGGCCTGATTCATCACGACCACCCGATCGGCGACTTCCAAAGCTTCATCCTGATCGTGCGTCACGAAGATGCTCGTGATGTGGATCTCTTCGTGCAATTGGCGGATCCAGCGGCGCAGTTCCTTGCGGACTTTGGCATCCAAGGCGCCGAACGGTTCATCCAGCAAAAGCACTTTGGGTTCAGCAGCCAGGGCACCGCCAGGGCCACGCGCTGACGTTGTCCGCCAGAGAGCTGCGTGGGGAGACGTTTCTCGAACTGTTCCAATTGCACGAGTCCGAGCAATTCACGTACCGTTTCGCGATTTTTTCCTCCGTCGGTCGGGTGGCTTTAGGCCGGACGCGCAGACCGAAAGCGACATTATCGAACACGGTCATGTGCCGGAACAGGGCGTAATGCTGAAACGCAAAACCTACGTGGCGTGCGCCCGTCGGCTGGTTCGTCACATCTTCGCCATGGAAGATTACTTGGCCGTTGCCGGGGTCGGGAAATTCCAGGCCGGCGATGATGCGCAACAGCGTCGTCTTGCCGGAACCGGAAGGCCCGAGCAGGGCGAGCAGTTCACCGGGCTTCACTTCCAGATTGATATTATCCAGCGCGCGGTATTCACCGAAGTGCTTGGAGATATTGCGGACTTCAATGCTCATGGGAGATAAATGAAAATCAATGTTCGGACGTGTGGTTCTGCTGTGTCTTCCATTCTACCAAGGTCTTCAGAACCAGCGTGACGAGGGCCAGGCAGGGCCAGGAGTGAAGCGACGGCAAAGGCGCCGACAAAGTTGTATTCGTTATAAAGGATCTCGACGTGCAGCGGCATGGTGTTCGTCTCGCCCCGGATATGGCCCGAGACGACGGACACGGCGCCGAACTCGCCCATCGCGCGGGCGTTGCAGAGGATAACGCCATAGAAGAGACCCCACTTGATGTTGGGCAGCGTTACATACCAAAAGGTCTGCCAGCCGTTCGCACCCAAGGTCAGGGCGGCGAATTCTTCGTCATTGCCTTGCGCCTGCATGAGCGGGATCAACTCACGGGCCACGAAGGGGAAGGTGACGAAGATGGTGGCCAGCACGATGCCGGGCACCGCGAAGATGATCTTCACATCGTGGTCTTGCAGCCACGGGCCCAGCCAGCCTTGCAGACCGAAGAGCAGCACATAAACGAGACCGGAGATGACTGGCGAGACGGCGAACGGCAGATCGATCAACGTGATCAGCAGGCTCTTGCCCCAGAAGTTGAACTTGGCGATGGCCCAAGATGCAGCCACGCCGAAAACCAGATTTAACGGCACGGCGATCCCGGCGGCGATCAGCGTTAGCTTCATGGACGCCAAGGCATCCGGTTCCCGCAAGGCGTGAAAATATTCTCCCACCCCGCGCCGCAGCGCTTCGGTGAAGATCGCAGCCAGCGGGACGAACAGGAACAGGCCCATGAAGAGCAAAGCGAGGGTGATAAGCGTCCAACGGACCCAACGCGGATCGTGCGTGGCGCGCTTGCTCTTTATGCCACGATTCAGACGAGATACAGATGGTCCAGCCATGTCAGTTAGTAGTGATGGTTAGGTTGGGCCGATCAGGCGCGGTTACGCTCCCGGCTCCATTTCTGGAGGAGGTTGATGACCAGGAGCAAGGCGAAGGAGATGACCAGCATGACCACGGACAGGGCGGTGGCTCCGGCATAGTCGTATTGTTCCAGCTTGGTGATGATGAGGAGCGGGGTGATCTCCGTCTTCATCGGCATGTTGCCAGAGATGAACACCACGGAGCCATATTCGCCCAGAGCGCGGGCGAAGGAGAGGGCAAAGCCGGTGATCAAAGCTGGCAGCAGTTCCGGGAAAATCACGTGGCGGAAGGTCTGCCAACGGTTGGCACCCAAGCTGGCGGCGGCCTCTTCCACTTCTGCTTCCAAGTCTTCCAGTACCGGTTGCACGGTGCGCACTACGAACGGCACCCCGATGAAGACCAGCGCGACCAGCACACCGAGCTGGCTGTAAGCGACTTTGATGCCGAGCGGTTCCAAGTGTTTGCCGATCCAGCCGTTCTTCGCATACACGGCGGTCAGGGCGATGCCGGCCACCGCCGTCGGCAAGGCAAAAGGCAGGTCCACAATGGCATCCACCAGCTTGCGGCCGGGGAAGTCATAGCGCACCAGTACCCAAGCCACGAGCAAGCCGAAGATGCAGTTGATTCCGCCCGCCAAGAGCGAGGCGCCAAAGCTCAGCTTGTAGGAAGCCACCACGCGCGGCGAGGAGACGGCTTCCCAAAAGGCAGGCCAGGTCATCGTGAACGTCTTGGCGAAGGTCGCCGCCAACGGGATCAGGATGAGCAACGTCAGGTAAAACAGGGTGTAGCCCAACGTCAAACGGTAGCCGGGCAGGACACTTTTCTCGGTTCGGACAAACGGTATCATTACAAGTTTGGAGCGTAGGCAACGAGCTTACGGTATTCGTTCAAGATTTGTTGCAAAGCCACGACCAGCGCATGTTCCTGCTGGTATTGCGGAGCCGCGTGCGGGGTTTCGAGAATGATTTCAAATGGCTTTGGACGGTTCCGTGGCGGCGCGCTCAAGATACCGGGATAGCTTTCCTTGATGATGCCGTTGTCAGCGTTGAAGCCATCAATGATGGCATTTTGGTTGCGGGGCAGGATCTGCTCGGCCGCTTTCAGGGCGGGTTCGATCAAATGCTTGGTCAGTGTGGAGCCGCCCACGAAACCGTAGAGGCCATGGCTGGTATCATCGGCATGCAGGGAAACGATGCCGTGGAAGGAATGGGTGATGAGTTCTTTTTCGAGCAACTGCACTTCTGGCTCAGCAGTGTTCAGCCAGAACTCACGGTTCAAATCGCGTTCACGGCGGGAAAAGCGGGTGTTGTCTTCAAAGCCCGTCGGATTGCACACGGGATAAACGAAGAGGCAGTAGCCGGTGGCCAGTTCGGGATGTTTTTCCAGCAGGGACAGAAATTGGACGAGCGCATAGGCGCTGGCGGGTTCATCACCGTGGATCGCGCCAAACAGCCCGATGCGGATAGGTTCATCACCGCCCTTGGGCCCGACGAAAACGTAGCGGGGCAGATCGTAGCTCTCGCTTTGCACTTCAAAAGTGCCAACGCTCTGGGCCATCAAGTTCGGCGAGGTTTTCGCGATCTGATTGAGTGGCGCCAGCAGGTTGTTCAGTGAACGCCGGTGAGACGTCACAGTTTTGGTTCCAGCCGTATGAGGTTCCGTCAGGGTGCTCATGGTATTTTTTTCTTTACGGTTTTTCCGAGGCCGCAATGTCTTCTCCCCGGCCGTTTTCCAGGGAGAAGACACGGGAGCACGAACGCACATCGCAGAAGGAGCTGAGATGGGGTAATGAGTTCATGCTAGTCGTGGCGGTTGGGGTTAACAGCTTACTTAGCGTTCAGGAAGATATGGTCGAATACGCCACCGTCATCGAAGTGTTCCTTCTGGGCTTTCTTCCAGCCGCCGAAGACTTCGTCGATGGTGATGAGTTTCACTTTCGGGAACTGGGTGGCATACTTTGCGGCGATCTTTTCCGAACGCGGGCGGTAGAAGTTCCTGCCGGCGATGTCCTGCCCTACATCTGAGTAGAGATAGCTGAGATACTCTTGAGCCACTTCCAGCGTGCCCTTCTTCTTGGCGGTCTTTTCCACCACGGCAACGCTAGGTTCCGCCAGGATGCTGATGGAGGGGGTGATGATCTCGAACTTGTCCTTGCCGAATTCTTTCACGGCGAGGAAGGACTCGTTCTCCCAGGAGATGAGCACGTCACCGATCTCACGTTGCACAAAGGTCGTTGTGGCTCCGCGAGCGCCGGAATCCAACACCGGTACGTTCTTGAACAGCTTGGCGACGAAGTCCTTTGCCTTGGCCTGATCGTTGCCATACTTCTGCAGGGCGAAACCCCAAGCCGCCAAGTAGTTCCAACGCGCACCGCCCGAGGTCTTCGGGTTCGGCGTCACGACGGACACGCCGGGCTTGATGAGGTCATCCCAGTCCTTGATGCCCTTTGGGTTGCCCTTACGCACGAGGAAGTTGATGGTGGAGGTGTAAGGCGCACTGTTCTGTGGCAGTCGTTTTTGCCAGTCAGCCGGGAACAGCTTGGCCTTGTCGGCGATGGCGTCCACGTCATAGGCAAGCGCGAGTGTCACGACGTCTGCGTTCAAGCCATCGATGACCGCCCGGGCTTGCTTGCCGGAGCCGCCGTGAGATTGCTTCACGCTCACGGCTTGGCCGGTCTTTTCTTTCCAGTGCTTGGCGAAGGCCGCGTTATATTCCACGTAGAGTTCGCGGGTGGGATCGTATAGACGTTGAGCAGTTCAACATCTTTGGCGATCGCTGAGGCGGCAACGAACAGTGCGCCAGCGAGCGTCAGGGCTGATTTGAGAGAGGAGCTGAATTTCATGATATTCGATCAGTTAAAGGTGGGTTCTTAGAAGGACAGCTGCACACGGGTAGAGATGAAGTTTTCATCCTGTGCGATGACCGGGTTGGTGATCGCCGCGGTCGGGTTCACGTCGAAGCTCGTCCGGCTGTAGCTAAGCGAGGCGCGGACGTTGCGGTTCAGATACCAGTTTAGCCCCACACCCCAAGCCACCGCTTGCGAAGCGGAAGCATTCGGGCTGGCGTAGCCGAGGTTGAAGGCGTCGTTATCCACATCCAACTGGCCAAAGCGGGCCACCAACTGGAGCGCACCCCAGCCGCCATTGACCAGACTGAAGTCCTTGGCCGGAGTCACACCCTTGAAGGTGGCGTTTTCCCCCGTCAGCACATAGCTGCCGGTGATGGACCACGCATTGTTATCCAGCACATCCGTGCGGACACCGGGCAAGGTGACGCGTTGGGAGGAGTTCACGTATTCGGCCAGGAAACCGAATGGACCGTAGTAGTAATAGGCTTGCGGCGACCAGCGGAATGCATCGCCGTTCGGCACGGCCGCAGCGGCGTAAGTGTAGAAGGTGCGTTGACCATCCGTGAGATAACCGGCAGTCAGACCACCAGCGTTCTGGCGGCTGCCATAGCTGGCACTGATACCGAGGCCGAGGCCTTGCAGGATTTCTGGTCCACCGAGTTGGAACGGGTGGAAGAAGATACGGCCAACGAGGTCCTTGTCATCTTCGAGGTCGGCGTTGGTGCTGTTACGGCCATCGCCCAAGCCGTTGAACACGCCGAACTGATATTGCAGGAACCCGCCCTTGATCTCACCGTGCAACTGGACACCCAGATCGCGGTTCGGGACGAGGTTCGTCGGCAAGGCGTTTTCCGAGAAGAAACGGACCGGGTCGGACTGAAGCTGTTCCAAGCCGAGCGGTTGCTTGAATTTACCGAACTTCAGTTGCAACTCGGGCTTGTAGCGGTAGTTGATGTTCGCATCCAGCACGGAGGTGGCACCGGTGCCACCGAATTCAGTGAGGAATTGGAGATCGAAATCTTGGTAGAACGTGCCATCTACGCCCAAGCGCGCCCGACGCAGGAGGAAGGTGTCATCCGTGTTGGCGACGCCACCGCTGCCGCTGTCGATGAAATTCCGGCTGTCCACTTGGACCAGCCCTTTCAGTTTGAGAGAAAAAGCCTTATCCGCCGAGGTGACCGAGATGCCGCTGCCGCCAATCGAGACCGTAGGCGTCGTCTTCGCTTTCGCGGCGGCGTCTTCCTTGTCCAATTCGTATTTACGGTCGGCGATCTTCACTTTTTGTTCCAGCTCTTCGATGCGTTTGATCAGGGCTTTGATGGTTTCTTGATCACTAGTTTGGGCGTGCAAGCCCGTGGCGCTGATGCCGATGGCCGTTGCGAGGGCCAGTTGTTTGAGTCTCATTCTGGTTGTGTTTCATAAGGGGAGCTTCCTTGAGACGAGGTCAGTTGCCCGTAGTGGTTTGTTTAGCGCTCCTCGATGTGAGGTGGCGTGGTAAAGCGGGTGATGTCCCGATGCGGCGGCGCGAGATGCGTTCGATCTGCACCACTTGGCCTTCATGGATGATCACTTGCACAGTGCCGAAGCGTAGACCCTCGACCTCATCCTTCACCGCCGCGAGCCATGCTTGGTCGTCAGCCGATTGGAGGTCGCTTTTGTTCTGGTTGTTCAGGTTCGCCATACGCTTAGGTCGTTCAGTTAACAAAACCGTTTTACGATTGAATATACACTAAGTCAATCGGGATTATTATTTAAAGACGTAACATATTGATTTTAAGCGGGATAAAAATGCAGAAAAAACCGGATAAAACTTAACTTGATTGGTTTAGTGGGGATTGTGGTAAGCTTTTCGAGTATGAAACTCTCTCTCCGTGGTGAATATGCGTTGCGGGCGCTGGTCGTCCTCGGCCTGAACTATGGGGAAGAGGTTTTGCCCATCCAGATGATCTCGGAGCGGCAGAACATCCCCAAGCGGTTCTTGGAGCAAATCCTGAATGACCTGAAGACCTTGGGCATCGTGGAGAGCAAGCGCGGGGTGGCAGGCGGGTATCGGTTGCGCTTGCCGCCGGAGCAGGTGACCTTGGCGGCGGTCATCCGGCATCTGGAAGGGCCGTTGGCCCCCGTGGGCTGCGTGAGTGAGAAGTTCTACACCCCTTGCACCTGCCCGGATGAGAAGAAATGCGGCATCCGGAGCATCATGAAGGACGTGCGGGAGGCCATTGTGAAGATTCTGGAAGGGGTGACCGTAGCCCAGATGTGCGATCGGGTCCGCCATCTGCAAGGGACGGATCAGCCAATCTCGGACTACATCATTTGAAAAGCTCCAAATCCAAAGCGCCAAACACCAAGGAAACACCAAATTTAAATGACCAGGTTCCAACCGCTTTGATCGGTGTTGGAGCTTGAAGTTTCTCTAGAGCTTGAAGTTTTGGATTTGGGATTTTTCCCGTCATTAGGCTGGCTCACAATTTGGGATTCCAATTTTTCTAAGTCCCCGATACTCTCACGTTTACCCTAACGGCGGCAACGGCCCAAGGGCTATCTCAACATGAAAGCGAAGAAAGCGGCGTCGTCGAATCGGAAGGGCATTCTGGCCGGCGGCAATTGGATCATCGACCAGGTCAAACTTATCGACGTTTTTCCCCAACGGGAACAGCTCGCTAATATCCATAGCCAATACGAAGGCACGGGTGGTGCACCGTATAACGTGCTGGTGGATCTCGCCATGCTGGGAGCCAAGTTCCCGCTGCAAGGTGCCGGTCTAGTGGGCAAAGACGCCCTCGGCGCGCAAATCCTCGACCACTGCAAGAAACTCGGTATCGACACGAAGTTCCTTACTGTGGCTCCCAAGTCCACGACGTCTTACACCGATGTGATGACGGAGATGACCGGACGGCGTCGCACGTTCTTCCACAATCGCGGCGCGAATGCCCAGTGGGATGGCAAGGAACTGAATTTTGCCAAGACTAAGGCCAAGATTTTCCATCTCGGCTACCTGCTCCTGCTCGATGCCATTGATGCCCCGGATAAGAAATACGGCACGCGCGGCGCGGCCTTGCTCGCGGCGGCCCAAGAGGCTGGTCTGAAGACCAGTGTTGATGTGGTGAGCGAAGACAGCGATCGTTTTGCGAAGATCGTCACCCCGGCGTTGAAGTATACGGATTACTGCATCCTGAACGAGATTGAGGCAGGCAAGACAACCGGCTTCAAGATCCGCCAGGCGGATGGTAAGCTGGACACCGTTTCGCTGCGTCATTCGGCGGGAGCCTTGCTCCAGCTCGGGGTGAAGGAAGTCGTCGTGATCCATTTCCCGGAAGGTGGTTTTGCCCGCACGCGCGATGGCAAAGACTACTGGCAATCTTCCCTCAAGCTCTCGGACAAATACATCGCGGGCACAGCGGGTGCCGGTGATGCCTTCTGCGCCGGGGTGCTCTACGGTCTGCACGAAGAACTGGACCTTCAGCAATGCCTGCTCCACGGCGTTTGCGCGGCGGCGGCTTCGCTGTCCGATCCTACGTGCACGGCGGGCATGAAGCCGCTGGCCACAACCTTGGGTCTGGCCAAGAAATTTGGTGTGCGTCCGCGTTTGGAACCGGAGTTTTAAACGCTAGGTAAAAGCATTCTCACGAAGGCCGTGTCGGCAACGACACGGCTTTTTTGCGTTTGGACCGCGCTTGCAATCTGGGGGGATGGGTTACATTTTCTGCGTACCGTTACATGGCCATCAAGAAACAAACGACACTGCACTTTGAGCACCCGGACAACTTGTTGTTCGAGGCGGCGATCGGCTGGTCCATGCTGAGCAATCCGCGCGAGGCCATCTCAGAGATCCGGGAGATGTCGGCCAAGGGACGCGATCAGGCAGAGGTGCTGGAGCTGCTCTGGCAATTGCACGCGGAGGTGCAAGAGTGGCCGGAATCACTGGTGGCGGCGGAACGTTTGGTGGAGGTGGCACCAGACCGTTCCTTTGGCTGGGTACACCGGGCTTACAGTTTGCGGCGTTCGCCGGGGGGCGGGTTGACGGCGGCCTGGCATGCGTTGCGTCCGGCCGCAGATCAATTTCCGCAGGAGCGGTTGATCCCCTACAATCTCGCCTGTTACGCGGCGCAGATGAACCGGCTGGATGAAGCGTGGTCGTGGTTGCAACGGGCCATGGAGGTGGCCGGGGATATCAATGCGATCAAAGCCATGGCGGTGGTGGATGAAGACCTGAAGCCGCTGTGGGAGCGGATCAAGGCGCTTTGATCGGTCACAAAGAGCCACCGAAATCACAAAATTAACGGCGGTAGATTCTGTGACTCTGGTGTCTTTTTGCGGCTATTTATTTTTCTTCCGGAAAGTGATCACGTGTTGCCACGGGAGTTTGCTGTCGGTCTTCACCCATTCGAGAGCCGGAAACACGAGGGCTTCTTTCTTTACCTGGGCTTCGGACATCTTGTGGGCTTCGTAGATGGGCACCTTTTTGTCTTCTGCTTTGAACTCCACGAAGACGATGCGGCCGCCGGGCTTCAAGGACTTCACCATGTTCTCCATCATCTCGTAGGGATAGGTGAACTCGTGATAGACATCCACCATGACGATCATGTCGAGCTTGGTGGCGGGCAGCTTGGCATCCGTCTCGTTGCCGAGCACGGAGATGACGTTGGTGTGGCCGCGCTGTTTCATATCGGACTGAATGATATCAAGCATCTCCTGCTGGATCTCCACGGCATAGACGGTGCCCTTGGGGCCCACGGCATCGGCCAGGCGGCGCGTGATGTAGCCGGTGCCCGCACCGATATCCGCCGCGGCTTCACCGGGCTTGAGGTCCAGCAGCTTGATCATGTTGCTGGTATCCTCCTCCTGTTCGCGTTCGGGGCGCTCGAGCCATTTCAACGTTTCATTGCCGGAGACGACATGCGCGATCTCCCGCTCCATGTAGTAACGCCCGGTGCCACCGGGCACCGCGCGATGCCGTTGCTCATAACGAGCCGGAGCGGCGTTAGTCGTAGAGGCAGACGCGG
Source organism: Limisphaerales bacterium (assembly GCA_965283725.1). Classification (GTDB taxonomy): domain Bacteria; phylum Verrucomicrobiota; class Verrucomicrobiia; order Limisphaerales; family JAEYXS01; genus JAEYXS01. The sequence goes on along the minus strand of CBDIPT010000010.1, from coordinate 94,880 downwards.
GCGTTTTTTCTTTTTCCTGCGCAAAAGACGAAGCCGCGCCAAGCACGAGCGCCAAGAGATAAAACAGAATGGGCATGGGATAACGGTAGGCTATTTCTTAAAGCGGGCAAGTGCGGGGATACGTAATGATGGAGGCTGGCAACTGAAGCAGCGTGAACTCGCAGCTATCCCCCTCTATAGTTTAAAGGTTACTCCCCCTGTTTCTTCTTTTTCTTGTTCTTGGCGGGAGCTTCTTCGTCGTCGGCTGCTTTCACTTTTTCGCCGAGGTCGCCCAGCATTTTTTCCCACAGGCGTGGGATGTAGCCGCTCAATTTCCCGGGATAACCGGTGGTGCTGGTAGGCAGCGCTTTCATATCTGGGATGCGGGTTTGGGCTTTCGCGTCCAGATAGTCCAAGGCGTTCATCGCGAAGAGGGCGGAGTAGAAGCTTTGTTTGCGAGCGTTGCTGAGCTCGATCAGCGTATTCAAACTGGCATTCAGATCGTCTGATGTGCCGAATTTGCCCAAGGCTTCGGCGGCGGAAGAACGTACGCTGGCGGCGGTGTCTTTCAAGGCGAGGCGCAGTTCGGGCAGTGATTCCTTTACGGCTTTTTCACCGCGCATGAGGAGGCCTTGAGCGGCCCACCAGCGGACGGCGCTGTCGCTGTCTTTCAAACCTTGCTTGAGCTCGCTGAGGGCATCGGGCTTGAGGGAGGAGGCGAGATCAGCCATCGCGAAGATGCGTTTTAGCGGATACGCCTTGTCGTCGTGCCCGACTTCGTAAGGCGAAGAGTCTTTGGCGCGGGAGTGAACTTCATCTTCCGGTAGGAAACCGACATCGCGGACGCGGAAGACCTGGGCCTGCTGTTCTTTACGAAGGCGAGCGAGGATTTCCTGATGCTGCGGCGAGTTCGCGAGGTTGTTGATCTCATCGCGATCGTTCTGCAGGTCGTAGAGTTCTTCGACGGGCTTGGTCTGCCAGAACTTGGATTGCGTGGCGTTCAATTTGCCTTTGGCAAAGAGGTCCGCCCAGATGCGCGTGGTGGGTGTCTGGAACATGTAGTCGAGGTATTGGCCGTAGATGCGGTGCGGCATGTAATGGCGGATGTAGATGTAGCGATCATCCCGCACCGAGCGCACGAGGTCATAGCGTTCATCCATGCGACCGCGGAAGCCGTGAGAGTAGGATGGAGCGGTGGTTGCATATGGGCCGGCGAAGGCGTGCCCTTGCTGCCATTCCGGCGGTTTCGTTCCGGTGATGCTCAGCAACGTAGGGGCGAGATCAACGAAGCTGACGAGGCGTGAGCTGCTGCCGCCCGCTTGGTAATCTTTCGGCGCGAGGTGTTGGAATTTGGGTGGAAAATAGACGATGAGCGGGACGTGCAGACCGGAGTTGTACGGCCAGCGTTTGCTACGGGGCATGCCGGAGCCGTGGTCGCCGTAGTAGAAGATGATGGTGTCTTCCGCGAGGCCAGCCTCGGCGAGTTCCTTCAGGTTCTTGCCGGCGATGGTATCCATTTCGGTGATCTTGTCGTAATACTGCGCCCAATCCTGGCGGACTTCCGGCGTGTCAGGATGATAGGCGGGGATGCGGACCTTGGCGGGATCGTGGACGGCGGTATGTGGGCGGGTGCGGATCTGGCTTTCGTGGCTGACGGTGGAATTGAAGACGGCGAAGAAGGGCTGGCCGGCCGCGCGATTTTTCCAATGCGCCTTGCCTGAGGATTCGTCCCAGACCTGGCCGGGCTTCACGAGGTTGTAGTCTTCCTTGCTGTTGTTGCTGCAGTAGTAACCGGCGGCCCGCAGGAATTGCGGATACATCTGGAAACCCTTGGGCAGGTTCACCTCGCTGCGCATGTGCTCGCCGCCGGTGGCGGTGGGGTAGATACCGGAGATGATGGTGGTGCGGGCCGGGGCGCAGACGGGCGCGCAAGACCAGGCGTTCAGATAGATCATGCCCTTCTTGGCGAGGCCATCGAGGTTGGGCGTGGTGGCGTATTTATCGCCATAGCAGCCGAGTTGCGGTCCATTATCCTCGCTGGTGATCCAGAGGATGTTCGGCCGGTCCGCCGCACGGCTGGCCAAAGTGGCGGCCAAAACTAACAGCCAGATACCTAGAAATCGTTTCATAAGTGGTCGGAGCAATGGAACACACATGGTTTAGCAAGGTGTCAGACGGATGCAACTAGCAAGGGCGTTACAAGAATCGGCCAGCACAAAAAGAAATTGCCAAACGGGCGGGCAGACGGGACTTTGCTGGGGTGTTCAAAAAGCTTTCAAACGATCGGCGGCAGCGTTGGTTGAGCGCGGTTTGCGGACTGGCGGTCGCGAGTGGCTTGGTGGGCTCGGCGGCTCTGGCAGCGGATGCCGTGCCGGTGGTGAGCGCCGCCACCAACACCAACACGACGACCACGAGCCAGACGAACAGTTCCGCCTTGGGCAGTTTGAAATCCATGGTGGAGGGGGCGATTTCTGATCTCAAAGGCGCGGTGCAGCCCAAGAACGCAGACACGGATGCGGCGAAGCTCCTGGAAGGTTTGGGCATGGATAATTTTTATACGTGGATCGAGGGCTCGGGCACGTTCGTCGATCCCAAGGGGGTATTCACGTTGAAGGACGGGGTGTTGCACATCACCGGGGAGAAGCTGGGGTATCTGGCCACGCGCAAGGAATACTCGGATTACCGGCTAGTGGCGGAGTTCAAATGGGGTGAACACGTCACCAAGCTGACATCCAAGGACAAGGGGCGTAACAGCGGCATCATCGTGAACGCGGTGGGCGAGGACAAAGAATGGATGCGCGGGATCGAGTGCCAGTTGGCGGAGGACCGCACAGGCAATATAGTGATCCACAGCGGGGCAAAGGTTTCCATCGGCACCAATTCCTACACGAAGCCGTGGACGGAGTTGGGCCTGCCCAAACAGGAACTGGAGTTCAAGGCGGGGAAATGGAACACGCTGGAAGTCATCAGTGTGGGGTCACGGTTGCAAGTCCTGGTGAACGGCAAGGCGACGATGGATGCGCTCAATGTGATGCCCAACCGCGGCAAGATCGTGCTGCAATCCAACGGGGCGGAAATCTTCTTCCGCCGGCTGGATGTCTATCCGCTCAGCAACCGGGAGAACTCGCCCAGCAGCACGTCGTTCCAATGGCAGACGGTGACGAATGAAGTCAAAGTGGTGAAGTGAGCTAATACATCACTTCAAACAGGGCGCTGTAATCATCGGTCCAGAGGCGGCTCTTTTCCGTCTTCAGCTTTTGCACCGGGCTGTATTGATAATCGAGGGAGCGGATCTCTTCCTTGTTCAGGAAGGCGTGGTTCTGGCTGACGAGCATCCACGTGGAGGCGTAATACCACCATTTGCCGCTGCGGTCGTCATCCTCATCCGGGTCATCATCGATAGTGACGGTGTTCCAGTTGATGTGTTCGGCGATCTTTAAGACGACCGGGCGCAAGTCGAGGTAGCGATTGGAAACATGCACCACGATGACGCCATCGGGCTTGAGGTGTTTCTGGTACATCGCGAAGGCTTCGGCGGTGAGCAGGTGGACGGGGATGGCGTCACTGCTGAAGGCGTCGAGGGCGATGATGTCGAACTGCTGGGATTCGTTACGCTCGAGTTCGCGTTCCATGGTGAGGCGGGCATCGCCCATGACGACATCGACCTTGAACTTGGAATCCTTGAGATAGGTGAAGTAGTTGGTGGCGAAGTCCAGCACCACGGGGTTGATCTCGTAAATGCGGAGATAATCACCGGGCTGGCCGTAAACCGCGAGGGAACCGGTGCCCAGGCCGACGAGGCCGACGCGGCGGTTCTTGATGCGCGGGAAGTGGTTCATGGCGCGGCCGATGCCGGACTTGTCACTGTAATAGGAGGTGGCCCACTGCGCGGCCAGAGGTTCGGTGAATTGCAGACCGTGGGTGATGCGGCCGTGCTGCAAGACGCGGTAATGTGAATTTTCCTCGTCCTTGTAGTAATCGAACACGGTCAGGGCGCCGTAGAAGTTGCGTTGGGTGTGGGAGGCGGAGCGTTTGTCTTTGCGGATCTCCATGATCAGGCCGGCAGCGATGAAGGAGACCAGCCCCAGCGTGAGGCCGAGGGAGATGTCCAGCCCGAGGCGGTTGACGTAGCGGTGACGGTCATGCCAGACGGCCAGGATGAATACGAGCGGGCAGGCGACGACGGTTAGGTGGAACTCGTAGTAGTGGGTGAAGATCACGGGCGCGAGCAAGGCCACGAAGATGCCGCCCAAGGCACCGCCGGCGGAGATCATCAGGAAGAACGAGGTGAGGTGCTTGGGCGAGGGGCGCAGCCGGTAGAGCTCCCCATGGCACGCCATGCACGCAGTGAACAGGGCGGCGCAGAACAGCGCCGTTTCCTTCTTCATGGAAAGGTTGCTAAAAAAGCTGAAGAAATGCTGCACCCAGGCATAGGACTTCAAGGCTTCCGGCGCATCGGGCTTGAGCACAGACAGCATCAGGGCCAGGGCCAGAAAAACCATCAACGCACCGAAGACCCGGCGCAGGTACCAGCGCGGGCTGTCAAAGGCGATGATGAAGGTGAGCAAGTAGAGGCAGAGCGGCAAAATCCAGAGGAACGGGAAAACGGCGACGTCCTGGCAAAGTTTATTGGTCGTCGCGAGCAGGTAGGCGGAGGCGCAGGCGGGCAGGAGCAGCCAGAGCAGTCGGCGGCTCCAGGTGATGGTTTCTTCCGTTTCATTCTCGAGTTTCTTTTCCTCGGCGACAACGCCGGCGGCGGTGAGTTTGCGCAGACGCCACGCGCACCAGCCGCAGCTCGCTGCGAATACGGCCAGGCCGATGGACCAGAGGTGGGCCTGGTTCGCGCGGGTGAGGGCGGGCTCAAAGATGAACGGGTAGGAGATCAAGGCGAGCAGCGAGCCGACGTTGGAGAGGGCATACAAGCGGTAGGGTGACTGGCCGGGATGCGTGAGGCTGAACCAGCGTTGCATCAACGGACCGGTGGTGGAGAGGACGAAATAGGGCAGGCCGACGGTCATGCTCAGGAGGATGATGATGCCCAGCGTGGGATCAGCACCGCCCTCCGGCCGCCAGCGATCCGAGGGGATGATGGGCAACGTCAGCAAGGCGAGAAAGAGCAGGGAGCCGTGCACGATGACTTGCTTGCGCGTAGGCAGGCGGCCGATGAAGTGTGCGTAGGCATAGCCGCCGAGGAGCAACAACTGGAAGAACAGCATGCAGGCGCTCCACACGCCGGGTCCACCGCCGAACCAGGGGAGGATGTATTTGCCGATCAAGGGCTGGACCTGGAAGAGGAGAAAGGCACCCGTAAAGATCGTGAAAGCGTAGGCGAACATGGGAATTTATTTCGCGAGACGCTAGCCACCGGGCTAATGCGGCGTCAATGGAATTAGAAACAGGGCTAATGATGGAGGTAACCGCAGAATACACGGACTACACGGAAGGGAGAGACGGAGGACTGGTTTCACATCTTTTCCCATAAGACTTCGATCCGGTCGATATGCTTTGTCACGTCTTGAGGGGGAGAATCCGCCCAAAAGAAGATGGCGAAATCACCATCGAGCCACACTTGGAGATTGGTTTCTGAATCCGGTTCACTGAGCTTTAGTTTGTGGCCTTGGTTGTGGAGGTCTTCGATCACTTGTTTTGCTTCGTCAACAGTGTTCTCCGCAGATTGCAAACGCTTTTGAAGCAGTATTTGTAGTTCGCGAGAGAGTCCCTCGGCCTTCAGGAGTCCCAACAAACCGTGAAATGCGGATCGTTTAAACCGGCTTTCAATCATGGTGTGCTATTTCTTGATGATGTCGGTGAGGAACTGTTCAAGCCAGGTGTCTTCGGCGGGGGTGCTTTTGCGGAAGGTGGTTTTGTCTTTAATCCATAGTTCCAAAGTGCCGTTGTTCTCGCGAAGTTCGGCTTCGCGGGGTTGTGGGCTGCCGGTTTCTTGCAGCTTGAGCAAGGCTCCTTGCGGGAACTTGGTCACGTGACCGTCCAGAAGTGTGACCGAGGCGGGCATTTCCAGTTTGCGGGTGAGGCCGTCGTGGGAGCGGGAAATCGTCCTTTGCCCGTTGACGGTCCAATCGCTGTAAGACGAAGAAGACGAGGCGTTGAAATTACCGGAGATGCTGACATTCTGGTTGCAGCCCGTGAAGACAAGGACGGCAAAGAGGAGCAGCGTGAGGGGGAGATGGGCTGTAGGCATGCTTGGTTTCATGGAGTTAAAAGTGCTCTCTGACAATTTCGTAAACTTCTCTGGCTCCGAATGCGAGTGTTAACGTGAGTTCGATAAGGCCAATGGTTTTGAAGTAATGTCCGGGAGTTCGTAGCACGCGCAGAGACAGGATGGAAGATACGGCGAGGAGGATGTAAGCCGCCAGGCATTCTTCGGCGCTGAAGTAGCGGGTCCAACCACCCACATGGCTGATGCCCAGCATGTGGCTGAAGGAGCCGGTGTGCAAAGAGTATAGATAGAGGGATAGAAGAGTTGACGGAGCCAATGGAACCAAAAGTTGGTAATGCTTCCCTGAAGGTTTCAGAGCGATTTCTTGAAGAATCCAACAAACGCCAGAGCAAATCACTGCAAACAACAAAATCTCTCCTGATAGATTAGTGTTGAAGTGGACGAGTGCATCTGTGGCTAGGATGGGCATGCCCTTTTTGGAATGAGTTCAGTTCCTTTATCGCGGTTAATTAGCCATGGAACATTAGTTTCGTCAAAAGGGAACGAAGAAGAGGTTCCTAGAAACAACCGAGGCAGCATGTAATTGGTCAAATTGGCTTTCTTCGGAGGGGGCACTTGGCATAAAACATCTGTTGTTGTCATGAATCCTGCATCTGATTCCTCCTCGTTTTTGAGCCGTCGTGCCATGTTGCAGACCACTGGACTGGGCTTGCTGGCCTTGCCATTTCTTGAGTTGGGCGGGGCGGAGGCGATGGCGGCGGAATCGGCCAAGGCCGTTTCTGGATTGGAGCCGTTGAACCGGTTTTCGCGGATGGTGCAGGAGTATTATGTGGCGCGGGTGCGGAAGATCGAGCAGACGAACAAGGCGAAGCGGCAGGAGCTGAATACGAAGGAGGATGCGCAACGGTATGTGTTGGGGGTGCGGCAGCGGATCCAGCAGTGTTTCGGACCGTGGCCGGAGAAGACGCCGCTAAACGCGCAGATCACGAAGACGGTGGAGCGGGATGCGTATAAGATCGAGTGTGTGATTTTTGAGAGCCGGCCGGGGTTTCTGGTGACGGGTAATCTTTATATCCCGAAGGGGCGGCAGTTTCCGTTGCCAGGTGTGGTGGGCGTGTGCGGGCATTCGGACAATGGCAAGGCGGCGGAGGCGTATCAGAGTTTCGCCCAAGGGCTCGCGCGGCAGGGTTATGTGGTGCTGATCATTGATCCCATCGGGCAGGGGGAGCGGTTTCAGTACGTGGATGAGAAGTTGAAATCGCCCGTGGGGGCGGGGGTGCAGGAGCATTTGCTGGGGGGCAATCAGCAGTTTCTCGTGGGCGAGTTTTTCGGGGCGTGGCGCACGTGGGATGGTATTCGGGCACTGGATTATTTGCTGACGCGGCATGAGGTGAATCCGCGCATCGTGGGTATCACGGGGAACTCGGGTGGCGGGACCTTGACGACGTGGCTGAACGGGGTTGAGCCGCGCTGGACGATGGCGGCTCCGTCGTGTTTTGTGACGACGTTCCGGCGTAATCTGGAGAACGAATTGCCGGCGGATACGGAGCAGTGTCCGCCGCGGGTGATCGCGATGGGGCTGGATCACGAGGATTTCATCGCGGCGATGGCACCGAGGCCCGTGATCTTGCTGGGCAAGGAGCGCGATTTCTTTGATGTGCGCGGTCTGGAGGAGGCGTACGGGCGTTTGCAGCGGCTGTATGATCTGCTGGGGTATGCGAACAATATCGCAATGTTCGCAGGACCGACGTATCACGGTTACTCGCAGGAGAACCGGGAGGAGATGTACAAGTTTTTCAATGCGATGACGCAGGTCTCGAACGCGGAGAAGGAGCCGGCGTTGACGATCGAGAAGGACGCGACGCTCTGGTGCACGCCGAACGGGCAGGTATCGGAATTGAAGTCGCGCACACTGTTCTCTTACACGAAGGAATTATCCCAACATTTCCGCAAGGAGCGGAAGGTGCTGGATGCAGCGGGGTTGCGGGAGACGGTTTCGAAGGTGTTGAAACTGCGGCGGCAAACGACATCGCCAGACTACCGGATCCTGCGGCCGTTGAGCGGGCGCAAGTATCCTAGCAAGTATGCGATCACGTACGCGGTGGAGACGGAGCCGGGCATCCATGCGCTGGTGACGCGGTTGACGGAGGAGCAGCTTTATTCGCGTCCGCCGCGCGGGGTGAAGAAGGCAGTGCTGTATGTCTCGCATCATTCGGCGGATGCGGAGTTGCGCGAAGAGGGGTTGATCAAGGACGTGCTGGGGGCGGACAAGGAAGCGGCGTTCTACGCGTGCGATGTGCGGGGCATCGGGGAATCGCAACCGGACACGTGCGGCGCGAAATCATTTTTGACGCCGTATGGCAGCGATTATTTTTACGCGATCCATGCGATCATGCTGGATGATTCGTATGCGGCGCAGAAGACGTGGGATGTGCTACGTGTGATCGATTGGTTGCTGAGCACGGGGCATCAAGAGATTCATCTGGTGGCGAAAGGGTGGGGGACGATTCCGGCAGCGTTCGCGGCGCTGCTCGCGGATGAGGTGAAGCAGGTGACATTGAAAAACGCACTGACATCGTTCGCGGACATGGCGGAGACGGAGCGTTACAAGTGGCCGTTGTCCAGCATGGTGCCGGGCGTGTTGAAGAGCTTTGATCTGCCGGACTGCTACCGGGTGCTGGCGGACAAGAAACTGCGCTTGATCGAACCGTTGAATGGCGCGGGAGAAGTGACGGTGGCGGATTGAGCGAGCTGTTTAATGCGCCTCGGCAATCAGGATGCTTGATCGAGTGATGGGACTGGCTTGCAAGGTGGCTTCGACACTGGCAGGGATCAGCGCGAACTGGCCGGTTTGCAGATGAACTGGTTCACCGGTGGAGTGGAGCGAGACGTTACCTTGTGTGGCGGCGATAACCAGCGGCCCCGTGTGTTTCAGCGGCGAAGATGTTTTGGGCGGGAGGCTGAGCAGGTCCACAGAAAAGAGGTCGTCCTGCACAAGGGAACGGCGGCTCAAAGTGGACGCCACCCTGGAAGTCGCCGGTTGGAGGGCTGGGGCGAAATCCGTGAAATCAATCGAGGCCAGCGCTTGGGCGAGATGGAGATCACGCGGTTTGCCATCGAGGCCGACGCGGTTCCAGTCAAAGACGCGATACGTGGTGTCCGAGTTCTGCTGAATCTCAAAAAGGACGCTGCCGGCGCCGAGAGCGTGTACGCGTCCGCTAGGGAGGAACATGGCATCGCCCGCTTTGACGGTGTGCTGGTGAAAACAATCAGCGACGGTGCCGGCCTGGACTTTGCGCTCGAATTCCTCACGCGTGACACCGGGTTTCAGGCCGACGTAAATCTGCGCAGTGGGAGTGGTCTGGGTGAAATACCACATCTCCGTTTTGGCTTCGCCGCCAAGTTCCACCGCTTTGTGCGCGGGGGGATGAACTTGCAGCGAGAGGTCGTCCTGGGCATCGAGGATTTTTACGAGGAGAGGGAAACGACCGTGTTGCGGTTTGGCCGGACCGAGCAGTTCAGCGGCATGATTTTCCATCAGCCAGCGCAACGACTTGCCGGCCAGCGGGCCGTTGGTGATGACGCTAACGCCCTCGGGACGATCGGTGATTTCCCACGACTCACCGATGGGAACGGCTGGAGGTAAATCCTTGCCGTAAAGCTCTGCAAGCCGCCGCCCGCCCCAGACGCGTTCCTTATAGATAGGCTGAAACGTGAAGGGGTAGAGCATGGTGTACGGTTTAATGGCTGGCGAGTGAACCAAATCCGCCAGACCAAGACATTGGGTTGTTCACCCGCCTTACGCGGCCGATTTCTTTGTGTCGCCGGGTTCGTTGTAGTGACCCATGGCGCGGAATTTGGCGTAACGCTGGTTCAAGCGGTCCGTGGTGGAGAGTTTCTGAAGCGCCTCAAGATGTTTGAGGATATGCTCTTTGACGGTATTGGTGGTGGTCTTCAGGTCCACATGAGCGCCACCGAGTGGTTCGGGGATGATCTCGTCCACCAGCTTGAGTTCCAAGAGATTCTTGGCCGTGATCTTAAGGGCTTCCGCAGCCTTGGCGGCGGCGTTGCGTTCTTTCCACAAAATGGCGGCGCAACCTTCCGGGCTGATGACGGAGTAATAGGCGTTCTCCATGATCAAGACCTTGTCCGCCACGCCGATGCCTAGGGCACCACCGGAACCGCCTTCGCCGATGACGACGGCGATGATAGGGACCTGGAGCAACATCATCTCACGCAGGTTCACGGCGATGGCTTCGGCGATGTGGCGTTCTTCCGCGCCAATGCCAGGGTAAGCACCGGCGGTATCGATCAAAGTGACAATGGGCAGGCCGAACTTGTCCGCGAGCTTCATCAGGCGCAAGGCCTTGCGATAGCCTTCCGGGTGCGCAGAACCGAAGTTGCGCAGGATGTTCTCCTTGGTATCGCGACCCTTTTGGGTGCCGATGACGAGAACCTTGTGGCCGCCGATCTTGGCGAAGCCGGAAACGATGGCGCGATCGTCGGAAAAGAGGCGGTCGCCATGCAATTCGGCGAAATCGCTAAAGGAGTGCTGGATGTAATCCAGGGCAAAGGGGCGTTTCGGATGGCGGGCGAGCTGGACGCGCTGCCAGGCCGTCAGATTACAGTAGATCTGTTTGCGGGTGTCTTCGATCTTCCGCTCCATCTGCTTGATCTCTTGATCGAAGTCGATGCCGAGAGACTTCATGTTCTCGGGGTGCTTTTTCAGCTCGTCGAGTTTCTTCTGCAGTTCGACGATCGGCTTTTCAAATTCAAGCTGATGTTTCATGTGGGGCGGAAGGATAGGCAGGCGGGAAACGGTGTGCAACGGGAATTCCAAGGTCGAAAAAGAGGAAATGAGAGGTGTGGGGTGGTCAAAAAGAGCCAGTCTAGGTGCCTTTCGGCGTGATATTAATAGTGCTTTCCGTTCGGGGCGGCTTGACCCGCCCCTATCGGCGTACCTAGTATGCGCCACGTTTGTCATGAAAGCATTCCGGTACATCCTAAGTCTGACGCTATTTTTAGCGGTGAACGCGCTGGCTCAGCCTCGTACGCTGAATGGTGTGGCCGTCATCGTCAACGACGCGGTCATCACCTATAACGAGGTGGAGGAATTTGCCGGACCGGCCATCGATATCGCGCGGCGTAACACCCCGGCTTCGCAGATGATGCAGAAGCTGACGGAAATCCAGACAGGCGCGCTGGACCAACTGGTGGAACGCCAGTTGATTTTGCATGATTACAAGGTTTCCGGTTACAACCTGCCGGAAAGCATCATTGATGACGAAATCAGCATCCGCGTGCGGCGGCAGTATGGTGACCGGCTTACGTTGACCAAGACGTTGCAGGCCCAAGGTGGCACCTACGAGAGCTATCGCCGGAACATCCGGGACCAGATCATCGTGGATGCGTTGGCGGGCAAGCACGTCAATTCCGTGGTTTTGATCTCCCCTTACAAGATTGAGCGGTATTACGAGACGAACAAGGCGCAGTATAAGTTGGAAGATGCTGTGAAGCTCCGCATGATCGTGCTGAACAAGCCGCCGGGAGCCGATCCGGCGGTCACGACCAAGCTGGCCAAGGAGATTCTGTTGAAGCTCGATGAGGGGGCTGCCTTCACGGATATGGCTTCCATTTACTCCGAAGGTTCCCAACGCGCCCAGCAAGGGGATTGGGGCTGGGTAGAGAAGCAGGTCCTGCGCAAAGAGCTTGCAGACACGGCTTTTACGTTAAAGAAGGGGCAGCATAGCGGGGTGATTGAGACGCCGGAAGCCTGCTATCTGATGCTGGTGGAAGACACGCGCCAATCCGCCGTGAAGCCTTTGACTGAGGTTCGTGATGAAGTGGAAAAGACTTTGGTGGCGGAAGAACGCGCACGGTTGAAGAAGCAGTATATCGATCGATTGAAGAAAAAGTCGTACGTGCGTTACTATTAAGTGCCGCCTGTTCGTGCTCGTAAGAGCCTTGGGCTTCTGTCGTTCCTTCAGGTATTTCCTGCCTACTTTAACCTAAAAGCGGTCGGTCAAGTGATGGTTCACGGGTGTCCATCACCATTTTTGCCGAGGTCTGTATGTTGAACGACAGGCTGAACGGGCTGTCTCCTACAGCGAACAACTGGTATCAACAATTAAACTATGGCCGAACAAACCTTGAACCGCAGCCAAGCTCCTTGTGGGTTGAGAGGTTTCGCTCGCCTAGGCGGAAAGGGCTACCGCAAGCAACTTGCAATGGGGCTTTTCGTCACTAAACTCACCGCCTTAAACATTTGAAATGCGTCAAGTACTGACCATAGCGGTTAATGCTTTCATGGAGCTGATCCGGCAGCCGGTTTTCCTGCTGCTGGCCACCAGTGCCTGTGTGTTCAATGTCTTTTTGGCAGCCGTGCCCTATATGGCCTTGGGGGATGACCCTAAGCTGGTCAAGGACAGCGTCTTGGCGGTGACGTTCGTCACGGGGTTGCTGGGTGCAGTGTTAAGCGCCTCTTCTTCCGTGGCCCGGGAAATCCGGACGGGAACGGCCTTGGCGGTTTTGTCCAAGCCCGTGAGCCGGCCCCAGTTTCTGCTGGCTAAATTCTTGGGTGTGGCCGGGGCTTTGACCGTGCTTACCTATATCAATCTCCTCAGTGTTTTGCTGGCCAGCCGGATGGCCTATGATGCTTACGGGGATGCGGATGTGGCCGGGACTTCCGTCTATTACGGTGCCATCATTCTGGCTTACATCGTGGCCGGGATCAGTAACTACTTCCTCCGCCGGCCCTTTGCTTCGGACGGGGTTATCGCGATGATTGTCACGACGACGATCGCTTTTATCATCATCACCAATTTCATGGTGCTCAAGGTGGCGGTGGAAACGGAGCCGAACCATGTCGATATCCGCATGGTGCAAGTCACCATCCTGATCCTGTTCGCTTTGTGGATTTTGGCGGCAATCGCCTTGTTATGCTCAACCCGGCTGGAAGTCATCCCGACACTGGCGATTTGCTCGGGGGTGTTCGTGCTGGGGTTGATGTCAGATTACTTGTTCGGCCGCCCGGCGGAAGCAGGGGCGTTATGGGCCAAGGTGCTCTATACGATCACGCCGAACTGGCAGTTATTTTGGACGGCAGACACCTTGGAGCCAGGCAAGCAAGGGGTGCCGTGGAGTTATGTGGCGCAAGCGTTTGGTTATGTTGTGGGCTATCTTGGGGCGGCCCTGATGGTTGCGCTGTATCTGTTTGAAGACCGGGAATTGAACTAGCACATGAGTATGGACCGCAACGTGCAACGGAACGGGTTGATAAACCTCGTTGTCTTTTTGGGGGTCGGCATCGCGGCAGCGATGGCGGCCACTTACGTGAAATCGGCCACGGCCGAAGTCACCGCCGCGCTGACCGGCTTTGGTTTTCTCGTCGCCCTAGTCTCTTACCTGCAGATGCGGTTGGAAACTCAGGAGCAGACGGAGAAACTGGAGTTTGATGAACTGCAGAAATCCAAGAGTTCGGCCGCGTTGTTTGATTCGGCGGAAGCGGAGAACTTTCCTGCCCGCCGTTCCCGGTTGCAGTTTGAGCGTTTTGGGGTGCCGGTCTTTGCTGTGCTGTTGCTGCTGGCGCAATCCGTCTCCGTTTTCTTCCTGTGGAAGCGTTACGAACAGTATGACAATCCGTATCTGGACCGCGCGGCCATCGGCATGACGTTTTTCGGGTTGTTCGCCTTGATCCAGTATCTTTTGGGCAGTACTCGGCGGGCATCGCCCGGTTGGAAAAACAGCGCCTGATGCGCCCGGGCTCCAGCTATCTGCTGCTGTGCTCTTTGGCGAGCGTCTTGTCCCTGACCGCTTTGATCGGTGATTTTCTCGGCAACCCGCAATTGGATGTCATCCTCGCCCGCGTTCTGGTCATCATCATCGGTTTGGCGGCGTTGGAGATCCTGTTCAATGTCGTTTTTGAAGCTTATCGTCCGCGCCTGAAGGGGCAGATCACGCATCTTCTCTATGACAGCCGCGTGGTGGGCCTGGTCGGCGATCCGGCCGGTTTCTTCTCCACGGCCGCCTTGGCCTTGGATTACCAGTTCGGTTTCAAAGTTTCCGAGACCTGTTCTATCGCTTCCTCCAGCGAACCATCGCCTGGATCATCTTGTTGCAGATCGGTGTGCTTTGGTTGTCCACCTGCACGGTTTTCATCGAGCCGGGCGAGCAAGCTTTGCTGGAACGTTTTGGCAAGCCGCAAGGCGCTGTGCTGGAGCCGGGACCGCATTTCAAACTGCCCTGGCCGGTTGATGTGGTGCATCGCTACCAGACCCGGGCCATCCAGAGTTTCCTCGTGGGTGTCGTGCCAGATGACAAATTGGAGAAGGAGCGCGTCCTGCTGTGGACGAAGGCGCATTATAAGGAAGAAGTGAACATGCTGGTGGCCAGCCGCCAGCAATTGGTCAACACCAACACCACGAAGGATGCTTCTGCGGAAGCTGTGCCAGTGAACTTGCTGACCGCCAGCATCCCCGTTCAATTCACCATCGGTAATCTCACGGATTGGGCTTATAACCACGAAGATGCCGGTGCTTTGCTGGAAAAACTGGCGACGCGGGAAGTAGTCAATTTCCTCGTCAGTGTGGACATCGACGAGATCATGTCCAGCGGACGCCAGGCGGCTTCCAAAGTTCTCAAGGACCGGATCCAAAAAGTCGCCGACAAGCACAATCTTGGGGTGAATATCGTATTCGTCGGTTTGCAGGACATCCATCCGCCGGTGGCTGTCGCTGAGGCGTATGAGTCGGTGAATGCCGCCATCCAAGCTCGCCAAGGCATCATCTACACGGCGGAAGGTGAAAAGGCGCAGACCATTCCGATGGCCAAGGCGCAGGCCGCCAACATCCTCTCGGATGCTGGAGTCTATCGTCTCTCTGAAGAAGCCAAGGGTGTTGCGGCGGCCGGTCGCTTCCCGAACCAGATTCTGGCTTACGAGGCTTCACCTGAGGTCTTCCGCCAGCGCACTTATCTGGACACCTTGGGACAGGCTATCGCGCCGACCCGGAAATACGTGATTGGCCTGAAAAACAACAAAGACGTCATCATCATGAATTTGGAAGACAAGATCCGGCAGGATCTCGTCACGGACGTCGCGCTGCCGGAAGCCAAGAAACAATAATCAGATTTTTAGCAATAGAACGTTAACCATTTGGGTATGAAGAAGAATACGTTGTCATTAGTGGTCGGGATCATCGTGGTGATCATCTTCGGGTTCCTGCTGTTCTCATTCCAGGTCCGCAAGACGGACGTGGCGGTGTTGACGCGGTTCGGCAAATTCTCCGATCCGATCACCACGCCGGGTCTGTATGCCAAGCTGCCGTGGCCGATCGAGCGCGTCTACAAGTTCGAGAACCGCACGCAGAACTTCGAGAAGAAGTTCGAGCAGACCCAGACCAAGGATTCGCGCATCATCCTGGTGACGGTGTTCGCCGGTTGGAAGATCTCTGACCCGGCGATTTTCTTGCGCAGCTTCGATGGCGACCCCGTCAAGGCCGAGAACACCTTGGAAAACCTCATCCGCAGCGCCAAGAACGGCGTTATCGGCCAATATAATTTCAGCGATCTGGTCTCGCCGAACCCGGAAGCCTTGAAGTTCGACCAGATCGAGAAGGAAATCCTGACGGATGTGCAAAAGCTGGCAAAAGACCAGTATGGCATCGATGTCACTTTGCTGGGCATCAAACAACTGGGCCTGCCGGAAAACGTCACCACCAAGGTGTTTGAACGCATGAAGGCAGAACGGGAACGGCTGGTGAAGCAATTGATGGCGGAAGGCGAGAGCGAAGCCACCCGCATCCGCGCCGAAGCCCGCCAGAAGCGGGAAGAGATTCTGGCCAAGGCCAAGGGCGAAGCGGAGATCATCCGCGGTCAGGGCGATCGTGAAGCGGCCAAGTCTTACGCGGTCTTCAAGCAAGAACCCGAACTGGCCATCTTCCTGTTGCGCTTGAAGGCGCTGGAACTGTCGCTTAAAGAGCGGTCCACCCTCATTCTGGACCAGCAGACCCCGCCGTTCGACATGTTGAGCGGTGCCGGGGTTGAGGCGAGCAAGAAGCCAACGTCCAAGTAAATTTGCTGCCATGAGCGATAAAGAATCCAAAGGCTCAAACGGCCATGACCATGATCATGGCGATCACGAGCACGGCCATTCGCACGGTCACGGGCACGACCATGATCATGACCACGGACATGGGCACGATCACGACCACGGCCATAGCCATGGGCACGGGAGTGAACCAGATTCGCTGGAGCAGTTGCTGAACGAGAAGAAGCAGGCCACGGCACCCGAGCCGGAGATCATCAGCGATGTGGATGATCCTTCAACCCGGGCCTTGTCGGAAGCGTTGCGCAGCATTTTCGGGATCATCAAGGTCGTCTTGGTAGTCTTGGTGGTGATCTTTTTCTCCTCCGGTGTTTTCCAGGTGAAGCAGAACGAGGCGGCGGTCATCTTGCGTTTGGGCAAACCAGTTGGCCAGACGGCGGATGTGGCGCTCAAGCCAGGGTTGCATTGGGCTTTCCCGTATCCGATCGATGAGATCGTCAAGATCCCGCTGGGCCAAAGCCATAGCGTGATGTCCTCGACGGGTTGGCCGGTGGTGAATCCGGAACAGGCGATCAAAGGGGATATGCCCTCGGGCTCCGAATCGATGCGCCCCGGCGTGGATGGTTATACGCTGACCTCTGACGGCAACATCATCCATGTACGCGCCATCCTGAAATATCGCATCTCCGATCCGGTGCTCTACACGTTTGATTACGCGAACACCACGAACCTGCTCCAGAACTTTCTGAACAACGCCATTTTCTACACCGCCGCGCATTTCACGGCGGAGAAGGCGCTGTATGGCGAGAAATCGGCCTTCCGGGATATGGTTTCCGACCGGGTGCAAACCCTCATGAGCAAGCATAACTTGGGCGTGACGCTGGAACCGATCAGCGTGGACACCTCGGCACCGTTCAATGTGCGTCCTTCCTATGAAGCGGTGCAACAGTCCGATCTGGACCGCAACCAGAAGATCAATGCCGCCCAAGGCGATGCCGACAAGATGATCCGTGAAGCGCAGGGTGAATACCAAGCCATCCGGAGCGGTGGCATGTCGGAGAGCAATCAATTGGTGCAAGCCGTGCGTGCGGAAGCGGCCACGTTCAGTGAATTGCTGCCTCACTACCGTGAAGATCCTTCCCTGTTCCGCCAGCGCGTGATGACGGAGAAGTTCCAGACGGTGATGACGAACGCGCAGGACAAGTTTTTCATTCCGCACTCTGCCAATGGCAAAGAACAGGAAATTCGGCTACAGTTAAACCGTGAGCCCGTGAAACCGAAGGGCAACAGCTTTTAAGAACTGGCAGCCCTGCAGAGCAGGGCCAGCCATAAATAATACGTTCCATGCAAGTCACATCCAAAGCCAGCCACGACGAGCACGATCATCACCACCATCATGATCACGACCACGATGGCTGCTCCAGTTGCGGTCATGATCATTCGCATACCGAGGTCAAGTTGCAGCAGGTCATCCTCGGCCTGATTTTCATCATCAATTCGTTCGTCGCGGAAAAGTTTCTCGCCCAAGGCGCCGCGATCTCTTCCTTGAGCGCGATGATCGGTGCCCTGATTCTTGGGGTGCCCATCGTGCTTTTGGGTATGAAGGATTTGCGCCGTGGTGTCTTGAGCACGAATGAGTTGGTGGCGCTGGCGGTGCTGGCCTCGTTCGCTTCGGGTCACTATCAAGAAGCCGGGACCGTTGCCTTCTTCATGTTGCTCGGTGAGATCATCGAGACCCGCACGGCGGATGGTGCGCGGAATTCCATCGAATCCCTAATCAAGCTGACACCGACGAAGGCGCGCCGGATCAAGAACGGCAAGGAAGAGGAAGTGGCCGTCAAAGATTTGCAGATCGGCGATATCATCCGGGTGCGTCCGGGTGACAACATCGCGGCGGATGGTGTCATTCAAAACGGTCAAGGTTCCGTCAATCAGGCGAACATCACCGGTGAATCCCTGCCGGTGGACAAGAAGACCGGTGATGATGTCTTCGCCGGTACCACGAACCAGACGGGCGTCTTGGAGATCAAAGTGAGCCGTGCGGGTTCCGACACGACGCTGGGCCGTGTGCGCGATCTGATTCTGGCCGCGGAGAAGACCAAGCTGCCGATCATGCGTTTGGTGGACCAATACATGCATTTCTACACCCCGCTGGTGTTTGTGATCGGTCTGATGGTGTTCGCCTTCTCGAAGGATTTGAACCGTGTCATCGCGGTTTATATCGTGGCCTGTCCGTGCGCCTTCATCTTGGCGACGCCGACGGCGATGGTGGCCGCTTTGTCCGCTGCCGCCCGCTTGGGTGTCTTGATCAAGAACGTGGCGGATCTGGAACTGGCGGCGCGCATCAATGCCTTCATTTTCGACAAAACCGGCACTTTGACCACGGGCAAGCTGGCGGTCAGCCGCCTGGCGCCGTTGAACGGCACGAAGCCCGCTGAGTTGCTGCGCATCGCGGCCTCGGCTGAGCGTTACAGCAACCACCCGACGGCCAAAGCCTTGGCCCAACTGGCCGAAGAAGCCGGGGTGCCGCTGGTGGAGCCGCAGAACTTCGCGGAAACCGCTGGCAAAGGTGTGCATGCGGACATCGAAGGCAGCAAGATTTTCGTGGGTCGCGCCAACTGGCTGAAGGAGAACGGGGTGACGGAAGACTTCTTGAAGTCGGTTGATCTGAATGAAACGGAAGGCTTCAGCTTGATCTTCGTGGCCCGCAACGGCCAGTGCATCGGCTGGGTCGGCTTGAAAGACCAGACCCGTAATGAAGCGCGCGAAGCGTTGACGGATTTGACGGCCAGTGGCGTGCGGCGCATCGCGATGGTCTCGGGTGACCGTCAGCCGGTCGCCATCCGGGTGGCCAAGGAAATCGGCTGCGAAGAAGTCGTGGCGGATTGCCTGCCGCAGAACAAGGTGGAATTTGTCCGCGCCATGAAGGCCAAGGGCTATCGGGTGGCGGTGGTGGGTGATGGTGTGAATGACGCGCCGGCTCTGGCCGCTGGTGATATCGGTATCGCGATGGGTGCCGCCGGTTCCGAAGTGGCCATCCATAGTGCGACGATCGCCCTGATGAACAGTGACCTGCGCCGCTTGCCGTTCTTGGTGCGTCTCTCTCGTCAGACGCGGGCGGTCATCAATCAGAACTTCCTGATCGGTGTGCTGTTCGTGATCGGTGGTTTGATCCTTGCGGCCTTCGGTTACATCAATCCGATCGTGGCCGCCGTGATGCACGTGCTGGGTTCTTTGCTGGTGGTGTTCAACAGCTTCCGTCTGGTCCGCCAAGGTGAAGAGCTGGAGCCCTTCCTCGTGGAGGCTCCGACCGCCGAAGCCAAGCCGACGAAGGCTGCTCCTGCCGGACAGCTTGCCCCGAAGACAGCCTGATAAATCAATCCCATGGTTGCTCCTCTTGAAACAACATCCTCGCCGGTCGCGAAGTCTGTGAACGAAGACATCGTGGTGGCGGTCCGTGGCCTCTCGAAAGTGTTCAAAGACTTCTGGGGCCGCCCCAAGGCGCGCGCCGTGGAGAATGTGGACTTTGAGGTGCGCCGGGGTGAAGTGTTCGGGTTGCTGGGGCCGAACGGTTCCGGCAAATCGACGACGGTGAAGATGATGCTCGGGTTGCTGAATCCGACCAAGGGACACATCGAGGTGTTCGGCAAATCTCCGAAGCACGTGGCCAGCAAGGCCCGTATCGGTTATCTGCCGGAAGAGTCTTACCTGTATCGCTATCTCAGTTCGGCGGAAACCCTGGATTTCTTTGGTAATCTGTTCGATCTGCCACCGGGAGACCGGCGCAACCGGGCGGAACAGCTCATCGAGATGGTGGGGTTGAACCAGGCGCGCGGCCGGCTGGTAGGTGAATTTTCCAAGGGCATGCAGCGCCGTATCGGTCTGGCGCAAGCGCTTATCAATGACCCTGATCTGGTCATTCTGGATGAACCGACGGCGGGGTTGGACCCGATCGGTTGCCGCGAAGTCAAAGACTTGATCCTGGCACTCGCCAAGCGGGGCAAGACCATCATTCTCAGCAGCCATTTGCTGGCGGATGTCGAAGACGTTTGCGATCGCGTGGTCATCTATTACGGCGGCAAAATCCAAGCTTCGGGCACGCTCAAGCAATTGCTGGCGAAACCGGATTCCGTCCGGATCACCACGCCGGTGCTTTCCCGGGAGACGATGGAGAAAGTGCTCGAACTCATCCGGCAGGATGTGAATCGCGACAAGATCCGCGTGGACAACCCGACGCAGAATCTGGAGAGCTATTTCCTCGAAGTTGTGGAGCGGGCCCGTTCGGCGGCGACACATACTTCCGGGGCCGAATCCGGTGCCCAGGTGGCGGCTTACTTGCGGGGTGATGCCGAACGCGTGGCCGAAACGCAGGCCAACAGTGTATTGGACCGGCTTACATTGGATGAAGCCACCAAGGCCCAGCCCAAGGTGGAAGAAGCCAAGCCGGCAACGCAGTCCGTGGATGTGGCGCGACTGGATAAACTGTCAGCCATGGAAGCTCCAGCACCCGCCGCCCCGGTCAAACCGGAAGCCAAACAGGTGGCCAAGGAGCAGCTCGACAAGGCGAATGACAAGTTGTCCTCGTTGTTGGGCGGGCCGGACAAATAAATTGTGGCTCTGGGCATCGCATGAATTTTTTCCCGCGTATCTGGATACTAATGTTTAAGCTGTTATCAGGCTTTGGCCTGATTCCTTGGCTGTCGCGGAAGGTATTTGGTCCGCGCATCACGGCCATGGCGATGGTGACGATGCAGGCTACCGTGCGTTTCCGCCTGTTCCCGGCCTTGCTGGTGATGCTGATGCTTTCGGTCATCGTTTTGCCGCTGGTCATCAAAGATGACGGCACGGCCCGAGGGTTGACCCAGATTTTGCTGACGTACACTTTGGGGCTCACTGTGGCCATCATGGGCTTCAGCACGCTCTGGCTGGCTTGCGGTGTGCTGGCCCGGGATATCGAGGATTGCACCATCCAGACCTTGGCCGTCAAACCGATCGCCCGTTGGGAAATCTGGATCGGCAAATGGCTGGGCATCATGGCACTCAATGCCATTCTGCTCCTTTATACCGGGTGTTTCATTTACGGCTCAGTGCAGTATCGTGCTTCCAAGCTGCCGAAAGAGCAGAAGGAGATTTTGGCGCAATCCATTCTCGTGGGGCGTGGTTCCATCAAACGTCCGGTGCCGGACATCAAACCCGAAGTGGAAGCCATGTTGGCCGAGCGGATGAAAGACCCTTCCATCGCTGGAATGGGCCAGGCGTTTGTGCGCAAGCAGGTCGAGGAGATCGTGAAACGCCAGACCGAGTATGTGCCGCCGCTGCGGGGTGTCCGGTGGGAGTTCGATTTTGGTGCGCTCAAGGGGATGATGAAGGACCGGGACATGCAATTACGGGTCATGTTCCACAAAGGGGTGCTGACGCAGATCGGCACATTCCCCATCATGCTGCAGGTGGGGCCGCCAGAATCGCCCAAGCTGGAACGCATCGAACAGGTGCTGACGGATGAGAATTACGCGGAGATCCCCATCGTGCACAATCTGCTGGATGACAAAGGCATCTTGAACGTCGAGTTCTACAATATGAGCCCGGTGCCGCTGTTGTTGCCGATGGATGAGGGCATCGAGGTGCTTTATTACGAGACAGGTTTCGGCGTCAATTTTGCCCGGGGCATTTTCATCGTGTATCTCTGGCTTGGTTTGCTGGCGGCGCTGGGGTTGGCGGCGGCCAGTTACATGAGCTTCCCGGTAGCGGCGTTCTTCTCCCTCGCCATGCTGGTGTTGTCACTTTCCAGCGGCATCATGGAAACGGTGGTGAAGGATGGGACGATCACCGGGGTCAATCATGAGACTGGGCAGTCCGTGGGTTCCCTGCTGGATTTGATCATTATCCCGATGTTCCAGATCATGCTGAAGATCGTGAACATGATCACCGAGTTCTCGCCGGTGGATAATTTAAGCTCCGGTCGCAGTGTCTCATGGGGGCAATGTCTGAGGGCCATCGGCCAGATCGGTTTTCTGGTGACCGGATTGCTCGGGCTGGTGGGCATAGGTTTATTTTATCGACGCGAACTGGCGTCGGTGCAGCAAACGAATTGAGATGACCGAAAGCCGTCTATACAAACCCTTGTTGCTGGTGCTGATGCTGGCGATGCTGTTCACTGCCAGCAGCACGCAGCGCAGGCTCAATGTCGAGCGTGCGGCGCTGGGGTTGACCCGCACGGAGCCGCTGGAAAATGCGCCGCCGATGCTGGCGTTCACCACGGTCGCCCTGGCGGTTTCCGGGGACTGATCGCCAACGTGCTCTGGCTCCGCGCTAATGCCTTGCAGATAGACGGGAAATACTTCGAACTCGTCCAACTCTCGGACTGGATCACCAAGCTGCAGCCGCACTTTGTCGCGGTCTGGCGCTTTCAGGCCTGGAACATGGCCTATAACATCTCCATCAAATCCCCGGACCAGAAAGAACGCTGGATGTGGGTGATGCGCGGCATCGAGATGTTGCGGGATGAGGGCATTCCGCTGAACCCGCATGAAGTGGGGCTGTATCATGAGCTGGGGACTTACTTCCAGCATAAGATCGGTAACAACATGGATGATGGACACATGTTCTTCAAGCTCTCCTGGGCTTATGACATGGACACCTTGCTGGGCCGCCCGCCGTACAAGTTCGACCACTTCCTTGAGCCGAAGACCGCGGAAGATCAGCTAAATCTCAAGAAGCTGCGCGAGGTGTACAAGATGGACCCGACCATGATGCGCAATGTGGAGGCAATCTATGGTCCTCTGGACTGGCGCATGCCGGAAACGCACGCGATCTACTGGGCTTATGTGGGCATGCAGAAAGCAGCGAAGGGCGTGGACCTGATGCCGTTGCGGCGGTTGATCTATCAATCCATGCAGCTCGCGTTTCATCGTGGCCGGCTGGTGTTGAACGCAGCGGATAAACGGGCGGAGTTCGCGCCGAATGTGGATATCGCGGACAAGGTGAATGCCTCTTACTATCAGATGCTCAAGGATGAACCGAAGGTGGAAAACATCCGGCAAGGTCACCAAAACTTCCTGAAGAGCGCGGTCAGTACTCTCTACCTTTATAACAAGGAAACGGAAGCTGCAAAATACTGGAAGGAACTCAAGCAGGTCTATCCGGAAACTGTGATCGATTGGAATACTTACGAGGAGTATAGCATCTGGCGCACGACGGAGCTGATCATGAACGAAGGCCGGGACAAAATCCTCGCTACGATTGAAGGTCTGCTGGTCCGTTCCTACACCTTGCTGGCCATCGGGGAATACGACCGTTCCGTGGGCTATGAGCGCATGGCTTACAAGGTGTGGCAGATCCATCAGCTCAAAATTGATGTGGAAACCAAGCCGGACATCCGGGCACGTCTGGAACTGGGTTCCTATACCGACATCAAACGCCGTATCCTGAAGGATGTGCTGAACCCGGAGAAGGGCTACATGTCCCCAGCCCTGGCGTTGCAGTTGAAGACGGAACTGGGCATCCCGACGACCGATCCGAAGACGGATGTGCAGACCGTCATGAAGCCGGAAGATTTGCGAAAGCTGACACCGAAAGCGTTCTTGGAAATGAACGGCAAGCGGACTGGTATGGTCACCTTGCCGAGCGGAGTCCAGTACATCGTGATCGAGCAGGGCACCGGGCCGAAGCCGAAGCCGGGCCTCAAGTTCCGCCTGAACCGGTGGGAACGTCTGGTGGACGGGACGACCATCTTGAATACGTATTCCGACAAGCCGACCCCGGAAGTAGATGTCTCCAAAGAACTGCCCGGTTTGCGGGAGGTTTTGCCGTTGATGAATCAAGGCTCCAAGTGGCATGTGTATGTGCCGCCGGAGCTGGCGTACGGGGCCAAGGGCAACCCGCCGAACGTGCCGCCTAATGCGGTCATGATCTACGAGCTCTACATGGTTGAGGTGCCGTAGAGCGGCGGGAAGAGAAACGATTTGAATCCACCCCTTGCTGCGCGCGGCAAGGGGTTTTTCTTTGGGGTAGGCCAGCCGGACGGCCGCTCACTGATCACTTGGAACCGAGTTCCCGCAGAATCTGGTATTTGCGGTGCACTTCGCGCGCACAGTAATTGGCGATTTGCCAGCCTTGGCGGCCATCAAGAAAACCGCGGCGGAGGACATAGCCGCGGAGCCACCGGAAAGCAGCATGACTGTAGGGGGAAAGGATGCTGGCCTGACGACCCGCTTCCGCCTGGGTCGGCCCAGAGGCGGGCGTATTTTTCACAGCGTTGCCAGTGATCTTCAGCGTTCTTGAAAGAGTAATGGTGCAGGTCACCGCTCAGCGGAATCACAGCACCCTCCAGCTCCAAGCGCTCATGCACGCGGCCACCGGCGAAGCGGGCGCGGTTACGGCGGAAGAGGCGGGTAAGGCGGTCGGGATACCAATCGCCGTGGCGGATCCATTTGCCTTCGTAGAGCACACAACGGGGTACGCTGTAACCGCTTACTTCGTTGGGTATCTCCGCCTGTTTCAGCGTCTGCACTTCGGCACGTAATCGGGGCGAGAGTTCTTCGTCGGCATCAATGCTGAAGACCCATTCGTTTTGCGCGAGGGACAGCACGATGTTCTTCTGGCCAACGTAGCCCAGCCAATCCTGATGCTGCCAGCGGGCGCCGAAGTCTTGAGCGATCTGCCGGGTGTCGTCCTGGCTGCCGGAATCAACGATGACGATCTCGTCCGCCAAGTCCGCGAAACTTTTCAGACAGCGGGCGAGGTTGTCCTGTTCGTTGAGAGTGATGAGGCAGAAGGAGATCTTCATTTCTGCTTGTCGGCGGCAGCCCGCTCCAAAATGGTCAAAGTTTCAGCCACGTTCCGTTCCAAAGACAGCTCGGCCAGGCTCACGGCTGGCAGGTGATGGTGCCGGACGGACATCCAATAAAGTGTTTCCATCAAAGCGGCGGAAATATCATCGGGCCGCTGGATGACGCTGCCGTTCAAGCGTTGTTCGATGAGTTCGGAAGCGCCGTTGCACGCGGTGGTGATCACCGGCAGACCGGAGGCAAGGGCTTCGCATACCACGTTGGAGGAAGGTTCGTAGATCGGCAGGAACAGGAAAAGGTCCGCTGCCGCATACGCCGTCTCGACATCCTTGCGCGGGCCGGCAAAGCGGACATTGCGCCAACTGCCGGAGGGACGTTGCACTTTGCCGACCACCAAAGTCTTGAGCGGTCGGGTGGGGGCGAGCTTGGGGGCGAGGTCGAGCTGCCAGTCCGTGCCGGAAAGACGTTCAGCGGTCAGATGTTCGCTGCCCAATTCACTCAGGGCCTCGCGGACTTCATCGACGGCGGCGGTGGTGCGCAGGACGTTCTTCAAGCCCTTGCGTTCCTGCCCGGAACCGACGAAGAGGCAGATGAAGTCATTTTTATCGAAACCGAATTGCTGCCGGGCATCGGCGCGGCGGGCGCTCTGAAAACGTTCGACTTCGACGCCGTTGCGGACGAGATGGATGCGGTCACTGGGGAAACCGAAGTTGCGCAAGATCTCGCGCTCGACCATGGCGGAGTTGACGATGACGCGGCCGGTGTTGGCGGGATCAAGGGTCTGGGCTTCGAGGTCCAGCATGTTCCGATGAAAGCCGCCCAAGCCGATGAAGGGTTTTTTCCACCACGGGGCATACTTGCGGCGGGCGGCGAGCCACTCGCGGTGCAGGCCATCGCCAGCGCGATAAACGTCCTGTTTCAAGGTGCGTTCCAGGCTGAAGATGCAGTCGAACTTATCTGCGCTCAGCATCGTCTGCACGCGATGGGCGAAATTGACCGGCCGTTCGGCACGGGAACCGCCGACTTCAACCGTATGGAAGCGGACGCCCGGCGGCGGGTTCTCCCAAGCCTCAGCAAACAAGTGTACCTCGTGCCCGCCAGCGACGAGGGCATCCAGCAAACGCTGCAAATACAACTCCGCCCCGCCCGTAGCAGCAAAGCGGCGGCGGATGAGCGCCAATTTCATGCGGGCACCTGCGCGGTTGCGGGTTGATCCTTACGTCCCCAGGCAAACCAGAGGGCGATGATCAAGGCCGCAGCGTTAAACGCAGTCATGGTGCGGATAATGATACGATAGGCATCGAAAGAATCCAACTGCGGCAACCAGGGCTGGAGCCGGATCATGGTATAGACATAGCCAGCAGCCAAGAGCATGAGCCACGGGATGAAAGCGTACCGTTTGCGGGCCAGCAACCCGCCGACTACAACGTTGGCCATGGTCAACAGCAGCATGCACCAGGCAAAGCTCGCGACCAATGGTTTAGCTTCCCACATCAACGGGCTCCGGAAATAGAGCATGCGGAGCGGCAGCCAAGGCAGTGCGGTCGCAGCCAAAGCAGCGATGACGCCCATGATGGCCGTGGAGATGAGCGCCAGCCGGAGGACATCCGTTTTCTCGGCCTTGGCGACGCTCTGCACGATCTTGGGGAACATCACCATGGACAAGGGCGCGGTGAATTGGAACAGGGCAAAGCCGATGTTCTGGCCGGCCTGATAGAGCTTGGTTTGTCCGGCTTCAAAGGTCGCCTGCACGAAGGGTACATCGAAGGACGAAAGAAAGATGATGCCACCGGTGCCGCCCATCAAAGGGAGCAATTGCACCAGCCATTCACGCCATGGAAATTTTTCACCCACGCCCCGCAAGATATCGCGAACCCAATAGAGGCCGAAGGAAAGCGCGATGACCTGGCCGATCAAGGCCGAAAGCATAGCCCCAGCGGACTGGCCATGGAACACCAGCACAACGGCGATCAGCGAGGTGATGCGGACAAAGCCATCCAGGATCATCGTCCAGCCCAGCCCAAAAAAGTTCTGTTTGCCTTGCAGGATACCACGGGCCACGACCAGCCAAAGCTGGCTGAGCACCAGGCCGATATTGAGATAGAGCGTCAACGGATTGGTGATCTTGAAAGCGGTCATGATGCCGACTTGTTTCAGCAAAATGATGGCGAACAACAAGCCCCAGAGCACAAAGATGCCCAGCGCAAACGCCCGGGTGGCGGAGCGTAACTGGCGTTCTTTCTGTTCCGTGATGGCCGCAGCGCTGTACTGGACGAAGATGGTCTGCAAGGCGGCGGCCGGAATGGTGATGAGCAACTGCAACTTCAGCAGGGAGGCGAAGACCTCGTATTCATTGGCTGTGAGGTGCGGTGGTGCCGTGACCGTGTGCACCAGCATCATGCAGCCGCCCATGAGCATGGTGGCGATGACCATCCAGCCGCTCTGGCGGAAGAAGGAGGCTTTGGATTCGGTTTGGCTCATGAGGGGTTGATTCTTTCCAACACGACTTCAACTGCCGCCTGTTCGGCTTTCGTCTTCAGACGCGTGAACAATCCGCGCCAGAAACCAAATCCATAGCAGACATGTGACAGCATGATCAAAGGTGCCACCGGCCAGAAAAACTCCAAGCCCCGTGGCAACGCCAAGGTTTGCCCGAACACAGCCAGAAAGTAAGCAAATAAAGGCCACCAAAGCAGCTTGGGCAAAAAGGGCAGGGCGAGCAGATAAAGGCAGAACAGCGGGGGAACGAAATTGGGTGTGCTACCAAGGGTTGGATTCACACGGAATTGCTCGGCACGGCCGCGCCCGTAGGTCATGAGCATCTTGGTGAAGGACTTGAGGTCACGCCGCGGGCGGCGTTCCACGAGGAACGCGGGATCATAGAGCAGGGTGAAGCCTTGCTTCTGCAAGGTGTCCATCAGGGCATTCTCTTCGTTCGGATAAAGCGCTTCGTCAAAACCGCCAGCAGCTAGAAATTCCTTCTTCTGCATCATCATGTTGCAGAGGATGAGTTCCTTCTCCGAGCTGGCGCGGAGCTGGCCGAGCGAGGCGTAGCGCGCACGGCTGGGTCCGAAGGCGAGAAAGCTGGCCATCACTTGCGCGAAAGCTTGTTCGAGATCAGGCGCGTCTTTCGGACAGACATTGGGACCGCCGAGCAGAGCGGCCTGGGGATGCTTCAAGAAATGTTGCACGCCGCGCTTCAAGTTGTCGGCGGGCGCGATGGAGTCATCGTCCAGGAAATAGATGAGTTCGCCTTTGGCTTCTTTCACGGCGCGATTGCGTTGGATGGCGGGCTGACACCCGCGGGCGACGATGATCTCGAGCCGGTCGGGTGGGTAATCGAATTTCTGCGCGGCCTGGACGGACACGACCTCGCTATCACCCGGACGGGCGGCAACGATGACGGTGACCAAGGGCAGGGCCTCGCTCATGGCAGGGATTTCAGGAAACGCGTGAGCAGGGCGGTGCCACGCTCCAGCGAGGAGAGTGAAATCCATTCGTCGCCGGTGTGCGCCTGGGCGATGTCGCCAGGACCGAATACGACGCTCGGGATGCCGCCTTGGGCGAGCACGGCGGCATCGCAGAAATAATCCACGCCGATGGGTTTTGTCTGGCGGTTCAGCTCCATCAACGCCTGCACGAGCGGCTGTTCGTGATCCGTTTCGAGGGCAAGGCAGGGGACGCCTTTGCCTTTGGCGAGTTTCACTTTGACGCCGTGCTGCTTGAAGAAGGCGGTCAGTTCGCGGCGCACGCTGGTTTCCGTTTCGCCAGGCAAGGTGCGGCGATCAATGGAAATGGTGCAGTGCGCGGGGACGATGTTGGCCTGAAAGCCGCCAGTGATCGTGCCAACGTTCACGGTGCCGTGGCCGAGCAACGGGTGCTTACGTTTCTTGAGTCCTTGCGCGTATTTCGTCTCCAGCAGGTCCACGACTTTCGCCATGCGATGAATCGCGTTGTCGCCGAGTTCGGGGCGGGCGCCATGGGCGGCTTTGCCGGCGGTCTCGATCCAGAGCCACACATCGCCTTTGTGCGCGGTGATGACTTTGAGTTGCGTAGGTTCGCCGACGATGGCGAGATCCGCCTTGAAGCCGGAAGCAGCGACGGCACGGGAGCCGCTCTGCTGGACTTCCTCGTCGATCAGGCCGATGAAAACGATCTCGGTTTCGTCCGGGCGTTGCGCACTGCGCGCGGTGTCCATCACCGCTGTGAGCATCGCGGCCACGCAGCCTTTGGTATCGCACGCACCGCGACCGTAAAGGCGGCCATTGCGGATCTCGGGCTTGAGCAACTGATCGAGATTATCGCCGCCCACGGTGTCCATGTGCGGCGCGAGGACGATGCGGTGCTTCACTTTCCCGGATGGTGTGAGGCGCGCGAAGACATTGGAGCGACCGGGGAAAACTTCCTGCGTGGCGACGGACAAGCCCGCTTTGCCCGCTGTGGCGAGGAGGAAATCCGCGACGCGGTGTTCGCCCGCGCGGACATCACCAGCGGGCAAGAACGCTGGATTGACGCTGGGGAGCGCCACCAAGTCGCGCAAGAGTTGGACGACGGGGGTCATGGCGTTTTCTCCAGCGTGGTGCGGAACCACTCGACGAAGCGGGGGATGCCGTCCTCAATCTTGATGTGCGGATTGTAGCCGAGCTTCGCGCGCGCCTTGGAGATGTCGGCATAAGTGATGGGCACATCACCCGCCTGCATCGGTTGACGGTCGATAACGGCTTTTTTCCCGAGCGCTTTCTCGATGAGCTCGATCAAATAGTCCAAGCGCACTGTTTGCGATTCACCCAGGTTGAAGATATCGAACCCGAATTCTTTCTGCGTGCAGGCGAGGACGCCATCGACGGTATCGCTCACGTAGGTGTAATCGCGCGCGGTGGAGCCATCACCGAAGACGGGGATGGGTTTGCCTTCGTGGATCATGCGGCAGAATTTATGGATGGCGAGGTCAGGGCGTTGGCGCGGTCCGTACACCGTGAAGAAGCGCAACATGATGACATCCATGCCATAGACATGGTGATACACGTGGCCGAGGGCCTCGCAGGCGAGCTTGCTCGCGGCGTAAGGCGAGATGGCGGAGAAAATGGGATCGCTCTCAGAGAAAGGCACCTTGGCGTTCACGCCGTAGACGGAGGAAGAGGACGCGATAGTAATCTTCTTCACCTTCCGTTGGCGCGCGGCTTCGAGGAGGTTCACGGTGCCTTCCACGTTCACGCGCTGATAAAGGGCGGGTTCCTGCAAGCTGGGGCGCACACCGGCACGGGCGGCCAAATGGATGACTTGATCGATCTGCGCGCTGGCGAAGACTTCATCGACGGCGGCACGGTCCGTGAGGTCGCCATGGACAAAGGTGAACGGCTTGGCGAGGGATTGCAGATGGCGGATGGCGGACTGCTTGATGGCCGGGGAATAGAAGTCGTTCAGCTCATCAAAAGCCCAGACGGAATGACCGCCTTGCAAGAGGCGTTCACAGACGTGCGAGCCGATGAAACCAGCCCCGCCAGTAACCAAAAAATTCATTGGGCAAAGAGTAACAGGGGAGCGGGGGTGGCGTCGAGAGGGGATGGCGGGGGATTGTTAAGGGGAAACATCGAAGCCGGTTGCACCGGCGTGCCGTTATTCCAACACCCAATTCCCAACATCGAGAGGGGAAAATCGAGGACGACGACGAGTACGGAGGTAACGCGGATTGACGACGGAACATATCGCCAAGCTGGCGAAGCATTTTGCGGTTTCGCCGACGTTGTTTATTGGCGGGTGAGTTTTTGTGGTTTGAGGTTGGACGCAACCCGTTCCGGGTAGTGGGATTTAGGGCGGTTACCCAAGGTAGTTCCGCCAGCGCGTAACAACCTTGGGCTTTGAGACGGAACGCCGTTGGCGTTCAGGGGAGATTGGCAGGAACGGTAGTTTTCTGGTTCTCTCACCCCTCACCCCGGCCCTCTCCCCGTTAGGGGCGAGGGAGAATATTATCCCGCGCTCAAATGGTCGAGCTTCGCTGGCTGTCAATGCTCTCAGGGGGATGCTTTTTGGGAAGCCACGGTTTCTTTCAGATACTGCTGTTGAAAGGTGAAGATGGCTTGGGCGAGGTCCTGGGCGAATTTCTGGCGGTCGGCACGGCGGAGTTGGCTGCCGAGTTCCAGTTGGATGGCGTCGATGCCGTCGGCTTTGTGGCTGCCGTAGGTGCGGACGGTGTAGCCGCCGTTGTAGCTGCGGTCTTCGGGCGGTTTGCCGGGAGGGGTGTTGTTCGGCACGACGGAGTAACCCTTTGCCGCGAGTTGGCCCAAAATGCTGTTCGTGCCGGTGAAGGCGCTCTCGCCCTGCTTCTGGATCAGGCGCAGGACGGTGACGCCATTGCCGGTGCCGCGAAAGATGGAGGCGGCATCGCGGGCCTGACCGTGGAGATCGATCATCAGGCCCTCGCCACCGAAGTGTTTGCGTATCTCCGACACGTAGTTGCTCACCTGATTGTGATAGCCTTCGTAATAGGGTTTCGCGCCGGTGCTTTCGAAGGCGTTGGTGGCGGGGCGATTCACATCTAGGTATTTGCGGTGGAACTGGGCAGCGACGAGGTAGGGTTGCTTGCCTTTGGTGAGCTTGGTGAGTTCTTCGCTCACGAGGAGGGCGAGTTCGTAGGTGCCGTCATCGCGGAGGATGGTGCCGTTGGTGCGGGTGAGGACATCCTTCAAAACATTGGTGCCGCCGTGTGGGGCGGTGAGGAGGATGGGGAGATCGCCACGCTGGAAATAGACGAGATTGGTGGTGGTGCTGCTGCTGTTCGTGGATTGGGCGAGGAGGCTGTTCAGGGTAAACACGAGTACAGACAAACTGGCGATTAGAAACTTGTTACGCACAGTGGGTTTGTAGCGTATCGGACGAGAAAAGGGAAAGGAACGTTCGTGTGACGAAAAGGGGAGTTGAACAGAAGGGGACAGAAGCAGCAGAGAAAAGTGAAGGAGGCGAAGAGAGCGGGCGAGGGCGCCCGCACGACTATGACAGGCGGGGCGCCTGTCCCACTACGGAGTGCGCGCCGGTCGGCATTCGGCTTACTTGAAGAGTTTACGGAGGGTTTCGGCGTATTTCTCGGTGGTGACGATTTTATCAGGGTAGATCAAGGCATAGAAGCGGGTGGTATCGGTGTTCACTTTGTCACTATCCGGACCGTAGAGGAGTTCAGATTCTAAGAAGATGAGCCAGTCGTTTTTGGCGGTGCTGAGTTCGGCTTGCACGAGGTTGACAATCTGCGGGACGGCTTGATGGGCCTTGCGGGAGCTGAGGTAGAGGGCGTGAACCCGATGGAGGCCGCTGGTGTGAGGAAATTTCCAATCGGTTTCATTTTTCCATTTGGCAGCGAGAGACTTGCTGAGGCGATTTTCCAACCAGGCGCGCTCGGATTCGATCAGTTCAAGGTTTTTGTCTTGGGGGCCGATGCCGTAGCTTTCCTTGGATTCGTAGCGGTCGAATTCAGCTTGGGAAACGATCTGCAGTTTTGGCGATGGTGTGCTGCGTGGTTGGGGAAGAAGAAAGTCGGCGTCCCAAGTGGACAGGCTGGCATGGAGCAGTTTTAAGCGCAGAGCCTGATCGCCTTTGGCATCGGATATGCCCACCTCGCGTAATGTTTTATGGCTGGCCAGAGATTCCAAGTTCTTCACGCCTGAGGAATTGAAGTGAATGGCTTTAATCTTGGGCAAGTCAGCGATTTCGGCAGCGTCCAAGGCCCGGGTGGAGGTGATTCTAAGGTGGGTGAGTTGCGTGGAATTGGTCAGCGGTTTTAGGGAGGTGTAAACGCCATCGAGATCGGCGTTGAGCAAGGCAGGAAATTTCTCGAGGCCATCCAGTGTGGTAAGGCCAGAGACGCGCAGTCGTAATAACTCCGGGCAACGCGGCGTGGCGATGAAACTGCTGGGACCTGCGCCCCAAGTGGTCAAACTCTTCAAGGCAGCCAAGCGCTCACAACCAGCCAGCAGATGGACCTGTCCGGCAGAGAGTTCGAGTCCGGTTAGTTTTGGCAGACGGCCTAGGGCTTGCAGGCTGGTCAGGGGATTGTCCTGCAAGGTAAGTTCCTGAAGGTTCACCAGTTTCTCCAAGGACTTCAGGTCAGCGATCTGATTGCCACTCAGATCCAAGCGTTTGAGATTGATCAAATCCGCCAGCGGGGTGAGGTCGGAGAAGGAGTTGCCCTTGAGAATTAGGCCGGTCAGGTTCTTCAATCCGGTGAGAGGACGCAGGTCGGTGATTTTACTATCTTGCAGGCTGAGCCAAGTCTTTTCATCCAAGTGTGAAGCGATGGCGCGAACCATTTCAGGAGTCAGTTTGGCGATCAGTTCACGGGCGTTTTTCCGGGTGGCGTCGCGGAAGGCGTCCTTTGGAAATAGTTTTTCCGGAAACTGATAACGGGAGGCGTAAATCACTTTTATCAGGCTGTAAGCGGTCTCGGTGCTGATTTTGGAATCGAGGCAGAGGGTGACAATAGGAAGGTGCATGGAATCTGGATTTTTCTTTTCCGCCGCCGAGGCAGAGCTGACGAGCAGGAGCAAGGACAAGAGGACGGGGAGATACATGGCGGAGGTGATGTTAGTCCTGAGGTGAGTGGTAAGCAATCACTTCGACGGTTGAACGAATTAGTTCCGCCTTACCGCAGTCGGGACGGCTACTGGGAAAGGCGCGTCGGTGGGATGCCGACCTTTCGGCACGGGGTGAACAGCGGTGGCAAGACCCGCACTCCCAAGTGAGGCGGGCCGAGCGGATGCTCGGCGTTCCGAAACAGCGGTGACGTTTCACAGAAACGTCCTACAGTATGCAGGGGCGCAGCCGGGACGGACTGCGGTACGGCAAGCGAGACGCTTGCGCTACGGAAGAGGGGCAGTCCTACGGACATAACGGTGTGACGAAAATTTCCACGCGCCAGGCGAATGGATGTTGAAGCGGCTTGAAAGCCGCGCTCCGGGAAACGCAGCAGGGATGCAGCGTAACTCGCACGCTGGCCCCGACTTGAGGCCCTCGGGGTGAAAAGCGTGCGCTACGGGGGGTAATGCAAGGGCTCGAGAGACTCTCACCCTACCAGTTCAGAAAAATCTTCGTTTGTAATTTCTTGGGTGGCAATTTGTTGCGTAGGGTATGTCTTTTAGTATGAAATTTTGATGGATAATTGACGGGGATTTGGTATTGGTTTCGGTGCTGACAACTCGTTGTCGGTAAAGGAGAGGAAACGGTGGTTACGCTCTTTCGGAGCGACAGGCAGCCACTGAAAAATCCTCAAGTCATCAAGCATAGTGATGCGATTTATTGCCTTGTTGTGTCCTGCCTGCGTTGGCGGGGAGGTGACGGTCCTTATGGAGCCATTATGGACATGGGCTTTTGGGTGGATGGGAGCGGCGGATGTTTTGATAACGCTTGGCGCTCTCACCCCTCACCCCGGCCCTCTCCCCGTTAAGGGGCGAGGGTGGTGGAAGCGCCTGTGTCTAATAGGATCTGTGAAGTGTATCGGGCGTTTGGATCGGGGCTCGTAAGCCGGAGGGGGAACGGGACGTCGGGCGGCATAGGATTTTATGGCCGTCCGGGGAATCCCAAGTCGAAGTTCGACATCTGTACCCACTGCGGAACCGGCCGGGCCACGAACAAGGGCGAGGGGCGAAGGCCGAAGTTCGGCTTCCAAGAAGTGCGAACTTCGGCTGCCAAGCGACTCCGCTGTTAGGTGGAGGTTTGGATTGCGATACGGCACAGGGGTCGGATGGTTTCATTGCTCTTTGACATAGTTTCGAGACGATCTGAAAAGATGTCTTGAGGCGTCTGCTGGTCCAAATTGGCCAGGGCGTCGTTGCGGCTCGGTCACGTATCTTTCATTGGATATGCTCCCTCGCCACGCCTAGCCCTGCCAATTTATCCTGCGCAGCCACCTCAAGCCCTCTTTTCAGAGCGTCTCTGCCTTGGTCGAAATGATCAAGGTATTTGAAGTGGCTGGCGAGTGTTTGGTCCGGGAGGCAAAGGCCGGATGCTAGAGTACCGCAGGACAGGAGGCATCGGCGGAGTCGTGCTGAACGGATTGGATGGGAAGGCTGCTTTGGGGAATGTGAAATAGTTGATAGTGGATGGTTGAGCGTTGAGTGAAGGGAAACATCGAACATCCAACATCGAACTCTGAACATCGAAAGTTGGGAAGTTAGAGCCTCGTTACCTCGGCTGGTACGGGATCGAGGGCGAAGGACGACGGGAGGTTGGGAATTTCGGTTTGCACTTTAACGGTGGGACCGCATCATCCGCGCGATGATGAGTGAACAAACGTTGTTGCAGATCGAGTTGCCGGGCATCCCAAAGGTGAAGAGCGGGAAAGTGCGCGAGGTGTTTGACCTCGGGGACAGCCTGTTGTTCGTGGCATCGGACCGGATTTCGGCGTTTGATTGCATCATGCCGAACGGCATTCCGCGCAAGGGCGAGGTGCTCACGCAGATCTCGCATTTCTGGTTCGATCAGACGGAGAAGCTGGTGTCGAATCACCGGTTGGCGAAGGCGGATGATGCGTTGCCGGCGGTCTTGCAACCGTTCGCGGACAAGGTGGCGCGGCGCAGTATGATCGTGAAGAAGTCGCAGCCGCTGGCGATCGAGTGCGTGGTGCGCGGTTACCTCGCGGGCTCGGGCTGGAAGGAATATAAGACGAGCCAGACGGTGTGCGGCATCAAGCTGCCTGCTGGTCTGAAGGAATCTTCGGAATTGCCGGAGCCGATCTTCACGCCGGCGACGAAGGCGGAGACGGGGCATGACGAGAACATCTCATTCGAGGAGGCGGTGAAGATCGTGGGCAAGGACATCGCGGAAAAGGCGCGGGACTTGAGCCTGAAGATCTACAACTTTGCCCGGGATTACGCGCGGCAACGCGGGATCATCATCGCGGATACGAAGTTCGAGTTTGGTATCTATAATGGTGAACTGATCCTTATCGATGAAGTGTTGACGCCGGATTCTTCGCGGTTCTGGCCGGCAGATCAATATCAGCCGGGCAAGGGGCAGCCGAGTTTCGACAAGCAGTTCGTGCGGGATTATCTGGAGACGCTAGACTGGGACAAGACGCCGCCAGCGCCCGCTTTGCCGAACGAGATCGTGATGAAATCGCAAGCGAAGTATCTGGAGGCGTATGAGCGGTTGACGGGGAAGAAGTTGTGAGATGGGAAAACATCGAACATCTAACATCGAACTCTGAACATCGAAAGCGTGGGCAAGTTGCAAAGTTAATTACCGGTTCAGTTAAAAATTAGTGAATGACCTCGTCGAAGATTTTCTGACTTACCTGCGGCATGAGCGGGGGCAGTCTGAGTTGACGGCGAAGACGTATGCGGCGCTCTTGGAGAAATTCACGGCTTGGGCGGAGACGCAGGGGGTTGGCTCTTGGCGGGAGGTGGATCTGAAATGTTTGATGGGTTTCCTGGAGGCGGAGCGGGAGCGGGTGCCCTTGGATCAGCCAAAGAAGCTTACGGCGCGGATGAGCTCGGAGAGTATCTACCTGCAGATCGCAGCGTTGCGGGCGTTCTACAAGTATGCGGAGAACGAGAAGTTGTTGCCGGTGAATGTGGCGGAGAATCTTTCGTTGCCACGGCGTTGGAAGCGGTTACCCAAGGCGTTGACGAATGCGGAGGTGGATCAGTTGCTCAAGCCCTTGCCGGTCGAAACACCGGAGACGTTGTGCGATCAGGCCATTCTGGAACTGGCTTACGCTTCGGGATTACGGCTCGCTGAGTTACGCACATTGCGGTTGGAGCAGTTGCACTTGGAGGCGGGATTCATCAATGTCATCGGCAAGGGAAACAAGGAACGCGTGGTGCCAGTGGGCAAGGTGGCAATCGAGGCAATCAACCGTTATCTCAACGCTGCGCGGCCCAAGCTGGTCACCCCGAAATCTCCAGCCACGTTATTCCTGAGCCGACGCGGAACACCTTTCGCCTCCGTGAGCATGTGGTGGCGGGTGAAGCGGCGGGTGCGGATGGCGGGCATTGCGCGGAACATCACACCGCACATGTTGCGGCATAGTTTTGCCACGCATCTGCTGGAGCATGGAGCCGATCTGCGGGTGATCCAGGAATTGCTGGGGCATGCGAATATTCATACCACGGAGATCTACACGCATGTAGCGGGGAGCCGCTTGCGGGAAATCCACCGAAAATTTCATCCACGGGCTTAGCCGGGAAGTTTACAGGCGCCCGCAGTTCTCCGCATATTCGAGACGGCATGGCTGTGAAGTTGCCTAAAAATTTGAAGTGGTTGCTCCTGCCGCTGGTGGTCGTGGTGGTGATCTGGCTGCAACTGGTGATGAACGGTCAGGCGCCGAAGTTGATCGAGCGGGTGCGGTCGCCCAAGCCGGTGGCGATCGCCGGTGAAGCCGAGGTTTTGGCGCTGTTGAAAGAGCCGCTGAAGCGGGCGCAAGCCAAGGGCAAGGTCCCGGTCATCCGGTTCAATCTGACAAGTTGCGGCGTGTGTGAGCGTGTTTCCCGGGATGTGTTCACCAAGCCGGAGTGGGACAAGTTCGCGGCGGACAGACTGGACATCACGGATTTTCTTATGCCGACCACGTTCACCAGTGAGCAGCCTGAACTGGTGCAGCGGATCCATTTGATGGAGACCTTGGCCAAGGCTGCCGGGGTAGACGAAGGTTTCCCATTGATCGCCGTGTTAGGCCGGGATGGTTCCCTGCTCGGAGCTCGCGCCGGTTATCACTCGGGCGGGGCGGAGAACTACGTGCGGTGGGTTGAGGCTTTGAGTGCTGCCGACAAATCTCCCCATCTGCCGCCAGAGCCCGTGCCGGCGACGAATGCGGCCGTGGTGGTGGTGACCAATACCCCGCCAGTGGAGACCAATCGCACGGAGATCGCCCAGCCAGCGCCGCCGGTGACTAACGAGGTCGCGACGGCGGCCATGGAGGTCGTTGTCAAGGGTGTCAGCGGCACGGGGGACCGGCGGGTGGTGCTACTGGGCATCGGCAAACGGAATTACCCGCTGGTGATCGGGGAAAAGAAACGGGTAACCCATGACAAGGGTGCCGCCGTGGTGGAATGCCGCGAGATCGGTGATCAGGTGGTGGTGGTGCGGGTGGAAGGCGAAGAGCAGGACCGGCGGTTGTTCCTGCCCGCACCTTGATGTCCGCAGTACACTTTAGTTTTGCCGGAAACGTTATTCTGACCATACTCGGTCAAACATGTCAGACAAGCTCCAAACCTTTCTGGCGCGGTTGGTGTTTCTGGCGGTGTTAGGGACAGTGATTTGGCTAACGGTGCGTCCGGGTAGTTTTGGGCGCAGAATATGGCATAAAATACACCCGGCGCCGCTCGAGATACCGGCCTCGCCGAGCGTGCTCGCGCTGCTCGATGAACCGCTCGAAAAAGCGCATCGTGCCGGCAAAACACCGGTCTTGCGCTTCAATCAGGAAAACAATGCGGATGCGGACCGCTTGCAAAAGGATGTCTTTTCCCAGCCGGGTTGGAAGACCTATGAGGAACAGAACCTGATGATTTTCGATTACCTGTTCCCGGCGAAGATCGATGCGAATGATTCCGAACTGCTCCGGCACAGCCAGTTCATGGAGGCGGTGGCGGCTACTGCGGATGAAAAACGCCGGTTTCCGTTGATCGCCGTGTTAAGCCGGGATGGCATGCTTTTGGGCGCGCGGAGCGGTTATCAGGCGGGTGGTGCGCCTGACTATATGGAATGGATCGAGAAACTCCGTCTGCTCGACAATTCACCGCTGGTGCCCACCACGGCTCCGCGTCCGGCGAAGAAGGTGAAAGAGAAGAAGCCGGTCGAGAAAAAAGAAGATAAGAACAAGACCTCGTTAGTGGTGACCATGCCGGACAAGGTGGAGAAGCCGGTTACCACGGGCGTGACCAATAAGATACCGGCCATCATGGTCAAAGGCGTGACCGGGACGGGAAATAGCCAGGTTGTGTTGCTGGCCATCGGCAAGCGGAACTATCCCTTTGGCGTGGGCGAAAAACGGACGATTGCAGTGGAGGATTCCTCCTTGGTCTTGGTTTGCCGTGAAATCACGACTAACACCGTGGTCATCCATGTGAATGAGGAAGCGGAGGATCGCACGCTCCCGCTGCCCTGAGTGACAAACCGCTTTGGCTTGGGTTAATGCCTGATCTTGAGCTGGTTAGGCGGGGGAGTGCGGGTGCCTACGGGGTTCTACGGGCAATTCTTATGGACTCTTTTCGTGCTGGATTACTGGCCCAAGGTTTTCAATCCTATCCCAAATGAAAGGCATCATCCTAGCTGGTGGCGCGGGTTCGCGGTTGTATCCGCTGACACTGGTGGCGAGCAAGCAGCTGCAGCCGGTTTACGACAAGCCGATGGTCTATTATCCCCTGACCACGCTCGTTGAAAATGGCATTCGGGAGATCTGCCTCATTTCCACGCCGCACGATTTGCCGCGCTTCAAGCAATTGTTGGGGGATGGCAGCCAATGGGGCATCCGTCTGGAGTATCGCGAGCAGGCCAAGCCGGAGGGTATCGCGCAGGCGTTCCTCATCGCCGAATCGTTCATCGGGAACGACAGCGTGACGCTGATCTTGGGCGATAATATTTTCTACGGTGGCGATGTCTTTGGCAAAGCCTTCAGCGAGTTCACTACGGGCGCGGTCATCTTTGGCTATCACGTGAATGATCCGCGTCGTTACGGCGTGGTGGAATTTAGCGAGACGGGCAAGGCCATCTCCATCGAGGAAAAGCCGAAGGTGCCGAAGAGCAGCTACGCGGTTCCCGGCCTTTACATCTACGATAATCAGGTCGTCTCGTTGACCAAGGCACAGAAGCCTTCGGCCCGTGGTGAATTGGAGATCACGGACCTGAACGTAGCGTATCTTAAGCAGGGGAACATGCGGGTGTACGGTCTGGCACGTGGCTTCGCGTGGCTGGACGCCGGAACGAGCAGCAGTTTGCACGAGGCGTCTTCCTATGTGCTGACGATCGAGCGCCGACAAGGGGTGAAGATTGGTTGCCCGGAGGAAGCGGCGTTCCGGCGCGGGTTCATTTCACTGGAGCAACTGGCCGAACTCTGCACGCGCATTCCACAATGTGAATATCGCGAGTATCTGGAGAGCGTGGTGGCGGAGGCGAAGCGGTTGAAAGCGGGAGGTGTGCTATGATCATCATCTTGGGAGCGAGCGGCTATTTTGGTCAGGCATTCGAGCGGTTGGTGGCACAGAGCGGCAAGCCTTATAAGACGCTGTCACGGCGCGAATTGGACTATTCCAAGTTCCCGCTCCTGCTGAATTTCCTCAAAGAAACCAAACCTGAACTCGTAGTGAACGCGGGCGGATTTACGGGACGCCCGAACGTGGATGCGTGCGAGACGCAACGGGCGGAGACCTTGCTTGGTTCCGTGGTGCTAGGGCAGACGGTGGCTTCCGCGTGTGAGCTCGCCGGGGTCACGTGGATGCAGCTTTCCTCCGGGTGCATCTACAATGGTGCTTTTGTGAAAGAAGGCAGCAGTTGGCGTTTGGAGACGGATCTGACGAAGCCGGAGATTCGCAACTTGGTGGAGACGAAGCCGGAGATGGTGGGCGGGTTCAAGGAAACGGATGATCCGAACTTTTCGTTCCGCCGGCCGCCGTGCAGCTTTTACAGCGGGAGCAAGGCGCTCGCTGAGGAAGTGCTGTCGCAGTTCGGCAACGGTTACATCGTGCGCCCGCGCATCCCGTTTGATGAATTTGATAATTCACGCAATTACCTGAGCAAGATCCAGCGTTACGCGAAGGTCTATGACAATGTGAACGCGGTATCGCATCGCGGTGACTTTGCGTGGGCGTGCTTGGAACTGTGGCATCATCGCGCGCCGTTCGGCACGTATAACGTGACAAATCCGGGTTTTGTGACGACGCGCCAGGTGGTCGCCAAGATGACGAAGGTGCTGAAGCTGGAGCGCGAGTTCGAGTTCTTCGCGGGCGATGGTGATTTCTACAAGGTGGCCAAGGCGCCGCGTTCCAATTGCTTGATGGATGTGAGCAAGCTGCTGAGCACGGGCATCAAAATGCGCTCGGTGGATGAGGCGCTGGATGATGCATTGCGCAATTGGAAGCCGGAATTTCAGAGCTGAAATCTATGAATTTATTGGTGACTGGCGGGGCGGGCTTTATCGGGTCGAATGTCATCCGGCAGGTGATCAACCGCCCGGAGGTGACGCGGTTGGTGAATCTGGATTGCCTCACGTACGCGGGGCATCTGGAGAATCTCAAGGAGTTTGAGACGCATCCCAAGTATCAGTTCGAGAAGGTGGATCTGCGTGACAAGGCGGCGGTGTTGGAAGTGGTGAAGCGCCACCAGATCACGCAGGTGATGCATCTCGCGGCGGAGTCGCATGTGGATCGTTCCATTAGCGGGCCGGGTGATTTCATCCATACGAATGTGCTCGGCACGTTCCATCTGCTGGAGGCGTGTCGCGAGGTGTGGGCGGGGCAGTTCGCGGGGAAACGGTTTCATCATGTCTCGACGGATGAGGTTTACGGCAGCCTCGGGGCTACGGGTTACTTCCTGGAGACAACGCCCTACGCACCGAACTCGCCGTACTCCGCGAGCAAGGCTTCCAGTGATATGCTCGTGCGCGCCTACCATCACACGTATGGGATGCCGACGGTCATCACGAATTGCTCGAACAATTACGGGCCGTATCAATTTCCGGAGAAACTCATCCCGGTGGTGATCCAGAATGTACTCACGCGCAAATCCATCCCGGTGTATGGCGATGGCCTAAACGTGCGTGACTGGCTCTACGTGGGTGACCATGCCGAGGCGCTGTGGCAAGTCCTCGCGCGCGGCAAAGAAGGCGAGACGTATAACATCGGCGGGCATAATGAGTGGGCCAATATCAACATCGTGAATCTTATCTGCGATCTGGTGGATGAGATGAAACCCGAGTTGGGCGGCAACTCACGTAAGCTTATCACGTATGTGAAAGATCGCGCCGGACATGACCGGCGTTATGCGATCGACGCCACGAAGATCAAGGACGAGCTGGGCTGGGTGCCGGCTTACACGTTCGAGCGCGGCATCCGCGAGACGGTGCGGTGGTATCTGGATAACCAGGCTTGGGTGGAGACGGTGAAGGGGAAGAAGTAGGGTTGGGGAAACATCGAACGTCCACCGCCCAACTCCGAACATCGAAAGAAACAAGTTAGAGCCTCCTTACGTCGGCTGCGGCTAATCTGCTGGAAAGGCATACCGTACCTCCTCTCCTTGCTGGCAATACTGGCCCGTATGGCGTATCTCTTTCCCATGAGTCAGGAATATTGGGAACAATTGTATAAGAAGCAGGAGATGCCTTGGGAGAAGGGGGAGGCGTCGCCGGGGTTGATGGATTTCCTGACGGCGCATCCGGAGTTGCCGCGCGGGTCGGTGCTGGTGCCGGGTTGCGGAACGGGGCATGACGCACGGGTGTGGGCGAAGTTCGGTTTCACGGTGACGGGTTATGACATTGCCCCGAGCGCGGTGGCTTTGGCGAAGGAGAAGACAGCCGCCGCGTTTCTTGCGGCAGATTTTAAACTTGGTGACTTCTTGCGGGATGAACCACCCCAGCTCTTCGATTGGATATTTGAGCATACGTGTTTTTGCGCCATTCAGCCGGGGGAGCGGAAATTGTATGTGGCCGCAGCGCAACGTTGGTTGAAGCCGGGCGGGCAGTATCTGGCGGTGAACTATCTGATTCCCGATACGGACGGCCCACCATTCGGCACGACGCGCGAGGAGATCGTGGAACGGTTCTCGCCGGGGTTTGAGTTGTTGGAGGACTGGGTGCCGCGTTCGTATCCGAACCGGACGGGGCTGGAACGGATGTTCTGGTGGCAGAAACGGGTAGTGTGAGTTTATTTCATCTTGGTCGTATGAGGATTTTCTTTGTCGTATTGCTGATTGGGTTGCTGACGGGTTGCGCCACGGTGCCGCCGCCTGCTCCCGCGCCAACTGCTTCCCGCGTCAAACCTGAGCGGACGGCTTTAAACTTCGATAATCCGGCGGATGTCTTCACGCCGGTCTTCAAAGAGCCTCGCTGGTTTGTCAAACAAGAGCCGGAGACCGAGGCACAGTATCGTCAGCGGTTGGCTCAGATTGGTATCGAGGGGCGCTTGGTCACATTCTTGATCCCGGCGGAACTTTGCGAGGTCTATAACTTTGGCGAACAAGGGGTTTATGCTGTCGTTTCCCATGACCGATTGACGTTGGATCGGCATGAGGCATCGGAAAAGAAGTGGGCGATCACTTTGGCGGCGGGCACTGGCCCCAAGCTGATGGTTCGCCTGGAAGGTTTCGACCGCTTCCCGGTGGCGCTGAGATGGAAGGACAGAGGTGATGCCGGCTATACGCACTTTGGCTTGCCGATCCGTTCTGCTGATCCAGTGATCACCACGCTGCTCAAAGAAAGGAAAGCCGGTCTGGCGATCCGGGGCAAAATCGGAAATCTGGCGACCTGTGTGGCGAACGCGGAAGTGCAGGTTTTGCCATTCCTGCTGGAGGATGCGTTTGTGTATGATCCCGATTCCCAGACCTCGATCATGCGCTGGAGCAGCAAACCGTAGGGCTGGGTAACATCCGTTGCGGCGGAAACTTGCGCCGAGGGCGTCGTGCCCGTACTGTCCCCGCGTGCCGACTTTGTTGGAAAAGATTGAAGCGAGTGCCGCCCAGCGTCTGCGTTTGCCGCCGGGGCGCACACCTGCGCAGGAATTGGCCCGCTACAAGAACTTCCTCAAAGTTGAATCCCATCGCCTGAAGATCCTGCATCGCGCGGGCGGGGGCGGGCGGGAGATTTGCCAGGCCCGGTCGGCGATCATCGATGCCTTGCTCAAGAACCTTTACGAGACGGTCTGCCGGTTGGGTAATTTTTATACGCCCAAGCTTCCTTCGCTGGCGTTGCTCGCGATCGGCGGCTATGGCCGCGGCGAGCTGAATCCTCACAGCGATATCGACATCATGTTCCTGCATGACGGGGGGATGATGGAACGGAACAAGCCGCATCCATTGCTGGAAGCGCTCACGGGCACCGGTGGTTTGCTTTATACCCTCTACGACATCGGGTTGAAGGTCGGCCCGGCGGTGCGCAGTCTGGATGAGTGCGTGAAGGTGGCGAACAGTGACATGCAGTCCAAGACGGCGCTTATCGAAGCGCGGTTCATCGCGGGGGATGCCGCCATCTTTGGTAAGTTCGAGAAGATCGTCGAAGCCAAGTGCGTCAAGGGGCACGTGGACGAATACCTGAAGCAACGTCTCGCGGACCAGGTGGATCGCCGCTCCAAGGACGGCAACTCGGCGTGTATGCAGGAGCCAAACGTGAAGAACGGCTGCGGTGGCCTGCGGGATTACCAGAACCTGATGTGGATGGCGTTCTTCAAGATCCGCGCCAAGACCACGGAAGATCTGCGTTTGCGTGATTTGATGAGTGCGAGCGAGGTCAAGCAGCTCGAGGCGGCGTATGATTTCCTGATGCGCGTCCGCACTGACTTGCACTACCACACAGGGCGGCCGGTGGACAATCTGCCGAAGAGCATCCAGCCGGCCATCGCGCATAATCTGGGTTATACGGACCGCTCGCCTCGCAAGCGTTTGGAGGGGTTGATGAAAGACCTCTACAAACATTCGCGGAATATTTACCTCATCACGCAGTTGGTGGAGCAGCGGCTGGCGTTGATGCCGGAGACGCGGCGATTCCCCAGCTTCCGTGAGATCTTGCGTGCGCGCCGGGTGGACAAGCCCCAGGTGGTGGACGGCTTCATCTTCAACGAGGGCCAGATCGAGATGGCGAACAACCGGGTGTTCCGCGAGCAGCCGCGCCGTTTGATGCGCGTGTTCCTCTACGCGCAACAACGCGGATTGGCGCTGCATCCGGATCTGGCGCAGCTCATCCGCCAGCAGTTGTCGCTGGTGAACCGGTATTTCCTCGAAGACAGCCACGTGCACGAGACGTTCCTGCAGATCGTCAGCCAGCGTGGTG
This sequence comes from Limisphaerales bacterium, assembly GCA_965283725.1. Taxonomy (GTDB): domain Bacteria; phylum Verrucomicrobiota; class Verrucomicrobiia; order Limisphaerales; family JAEYXS01; genus JAEYXS01. Next base: position 49,941 of record CBDIPT010000010.1, on the reverse strand, counting down.
ACGTGGCGCGTATCCTGCGCATGATGCACGACGTCGATTTTCTCGGGAAATACATCCCGGAGTTCGGCCGTCTGACTTGCCTGGTGCAGCATGAGTTTTTCCACCAATACGCAGCGGATGAACACACGCTGATGTGTCTGCAAAAGCTGGATGAGATCTGGGCCGCCAAGACGCCGCCGTTGAACGGTTATACGGACATGTTCATCAGTCTGGAGCGGCCGGCGTTGTTGTATCTGGCGCTGCTGCTGCATGACGCCGGCAAAGCGGATCATAGCGGGCACCACGAGAAGGACAGTGAACGCCTCGCGGGCCGTATGGCCAAGCGGCTCAAGCTGGAGCCCAACGCCACCAAATGCCTCCAGCTCGTCATCGTGCAACATCTTACGATGGTGCAGATCTCGCAGCGTCGCGATCTGGACGACCCGACGGTGATCGAAAATTTCGCCAAGCTCATCGAGACGCCGGAAAATCTGGCCATGCTCACGCTGCACACCGTGGCGGATTCTTTGGGCACGAGTGACAAGTTGTGGAACGGGTTCAAGGATTCGCTTTTGTGGACGCTGTACCGGAACACAGTGAAAGTAATCGCCGGTGGCACCGAGTATCTGCGGGCGGAGGAGAAGCTGCGTGATTCGCTGGCCAAGGAAGTGCGGAAACTTGCACCGCCGAGCTTCAGCGAGGATGAATTGCAGGCGCATTTCCGGGCCTTGCCCCCGCGTTACTTCCACAATCACGATTCCCGCGATATCGTGGTGGATTTGTCCCTGGCGCATCGCTTCATGCACCTTCAGTTGGATGAAGGGGAGCACGCGCTGGAGCCGGTGGTGTATTGGCACAATGAACCGGACCGCAGTTACAGTGTGGTGAAGGTCTGCACCTGGACCGTGGCGGACTCTTTGCCAAGATCACGGGCTGTCTCACTGCATCCGGCCTGAACATTCTCAGTGCGCAGATCTTTTCCCGTGAAGACGGCATCATCATCGATACGTTGCTGGTGAATGAAGCCGTGACGGGCAAGCCGGCCGAGCGCGAGGCCAAGGAACTGTTCGAGAAGTATCTAAACCAATCCTTGGTGGACGAGGTGAACCTCACGGCGCTCATCAAGAAGCGCAAGCAGGTGAAGCCGCTTTACTTCCCGTTGGAAGGCGAAGAACTGCCGATTGTCATCTCGTTCGACAACGAGTCATCCGCGCAATGCACGGTCATCGACGTGGAGACGGAAGACCGGGTGGGCTTGCTCTACACGATCGCGCAGACCTTGAGCGAACTGAAGATCGACATCATCATCTCGAAGATCACGACGGAGAAGGGTGCCGCGATGGATTCGTTCTATGTCACCGAGATCGGTGGCGGCAAGCTGGCATCGCAACAGCGGTTGAATACGTTGGAGCGGCGGCTGAGGGCGGCGATTGCGAAGCTGGAGTAACTGATGTTTTAGCCGCTGACTTCAGTCGGCCCTAACTACTTTAATAAGGCAGCGCGGACTGACGTCCGCGGCTACGGGTTAAAGAAAAGCGGCTCAGGAAAACCTGAGCCGCTGTTCGTTTGATTCTAGTTTGGGACGGCAGCATGCCGTCCCTCCCATCGCTTACATGTGGGCGATGATGTTGTCACCGAATTCGGAGCACTTGATCTGCGTGCCGCCTTCCATGAGGCGCGCGAAGTCATAGGTCACGCGCTTGCTGCCGATGGCGCCGTTCAGGCCCTTGATGATCAAGTCGGCCGCTTCGGTCCAGCCCATATAGCGGAGCATCATCTCGCCGGAGAGAACGACGGAACCAGGGTTCACCATATCCTTGCCAGCATACTTTGGCGCGGTGCCGTGTGTGGCTTCGAAGATGGCGTGGCCGCTGACGTAGTTAATGTTACCACCGGGAGCGATACCGATGCCGCCAACCTGCGCGGCGAGGGCGTCGGAGAGGTAGTCACCGTTCAAGTTCAGCGTGGCGATGACATCGAAGTCTTCCGGACGCGTGAGCACCTGTTGCAGCGCGATATCCGCGATGGCGTCCTTGATGAGGACGGCACCACCGGCGAGCGCGGCCTTCTGCTCGGCGTTCGCGGCTTCTTCGCCCTTTTCCTTCTTGGTGACTTCCCATTGGGCCCAAGTATAGACCTTGTCACCGAAGATGCGCTTGGAAGCACCATAAGCCCAATCGCGGAAGGCGCCTTCCGTGAACTTCATGATGTTGCCCTTATGGACGATCGTGACGCTCTTGCGCTTGTTCTTGATGGCGTATTCCACGGCGGACTTCATCAGACGGATCGTGCCGACGGCGGACACCGGCTTGATGCCGAGACCGACTTCGACCGGCGGAGCGCCGTGACCACCGGAGGCTTGCGCCATGTATTCCGCAATCTTTTCCTGCGTGCCGAAACGGATCTTCGAGAAATCTTTCGGGAATTCCTTGGCGAGGAAATCCAGCACCTTCTGGGCTTCGGGCGTGCCGCCCTTGAATTCGATACCGGCGTAGATGTCTTCGGTGTTTTCGCGGAAGATGACCATCTCCACCTTTTCCGGCGCCTTCACAGGAGAGGGCACACCGGTGAAATATTGCACGGGGCGCAAGCAGACGTAGAGGTCCAGCATCTGGCGCAGCGCGACGTTCAACGAACGGATACCACCGCCGACAGGCGTGGTGAGCGGTCCCTTGATACCGACGAGGAATTCCTTGAAGGCTTCCACGGTGTCATCCGGCAACCAGTTGTTGTATTGCTTGAAGGAGGCTTCGCCAGCGGAGACTTCCATCCAGGAAATCTTCTTCTGACCGCCGTAGGCTTTTTGCACCGCCGCATCAAAGACGCGGACGCTGGCGGCCCAGATATCGGGGCCCGTGCCGTCACCGCGGATGAAGGGGATGATGGGGTTGTTGGGGACTTGGAGGACACCCTTGCTGATGGAGATCTTCTCGCCAGCGGGAACAGTGCAGGTCGTGTAAGCCATGTGCGTTATTCGTTAGCGTTAAAATGCTAGGGACGGTTTAACGCCTCAGGGCAATCGCCGCAAGCGGATTGCGCGAAAGAAGCAGGCTGTTTTGTCGTGGCTCTGAATCAGAAAAAGCTCTGTACGGCGTCCGGGGGGATCACTTCCCGGCGGAAGAAGTCAGGTTGCTCGGTTTTGATGGGGGCGGTGCTGAACAATGCGGTCGGAACCGGTGGGTTGAGGTTTACGTTTACGGTTTGGACTTTGTTGACGGCGTCAAAGGTCACCAAGAGTTCCTGACAGGAATACTGTCCATTTGGCCGGGTGCTGATGAAGAACCAATGGCCAGCGGTCAGACCGTCAGTGGCGAGGGATTGTGCGGCAGGGTGTCCATATCTGGCCATCAGTTCCGTGAAGGTGGTCTGCAGAGGAATGATTCCTTGGGAGGAGAGCTCTTGGACGATGGTGCCAGCTTCTGGACCGCCCCGACTGCGCTGGTTGCCTATGACACCACCGGAGGACACCAGATGCTTTGTCAGTTTGTGCTGACTATCCAGCAGGAGGGAGATCAGTTGAAGGGAGGTGGGGCCATCATAGCCCGGTTTACCATCGATCTGGCGGGGATCCTTCTGCCAATGGTAGTAAAGCTGGAGCGTCTGGCCGTCGGGTAAGGTTTGCTGGACATCCGGTTTGCCGAGGTGTTTGTGCAATTCAACCGTACCCATGCCAGGTGCAGCTTTTCTGCCCGGGCAGAAAAGGATGGACTGTCAGGACTGGCGCAGCCGATTAGAAGCAGGCTGCAACTCAGGAGCAGAAAGCTGGCAGTGGTCAGGGAATGAGGAGTGGGATGTTTGGCGGTTACAGATATTTGATGCACGACTTTACCTCGCTTGGTTACTGCTTAAAACGACAGTGAAAAGCTTTGCCGTTAGTCATGACGTAATGCGAGTAAAAGTTTTGTCGCAAACATTGCGACAGGGAGTTGAGATAATCTTGGCTCAGTGATTTAGTGAGCAGGTAAATCACTTTATGCAGCGTCGGAAATTGATTTGGGCTTTTGTGCTGAGTGTAACGGCTATCCTAGTCTGGATATCGGGGCGCGATCCTTTGAAGCCGCGAGAGGTGCGTTACCATGCCTATTATTATGCGGATGGCGAATCTCTGGATTTGGATCAGGCGCAGAAAATGAATGAGAGCGGATGGTGGTTTAGATTGGGCACAGATGAACCACGCTCTTTTTCACTTAATTCCAATGGGGCAGAATGGACGGCGGCAGAGTGGTGGAATAGCGGTCGTGAAGGTGATACAACCAACAAATTGGGCGGTATTTATTCATCAGATCAGAAAACACTCCAAATAATCATCGACCGGAAAAATTCTTCAGTCTTACAGCGGGTGGCGCATGCACGGAGGATTGAAGCGATCAAAGGCTTGAGGATATTCAAACGTGGAACATGTTTGGTGTGCTCGGCTGAGTATCCGGAGTTTTATTCCGTGCAACCATTTGCCCAGGCGTTGAACCGGTATTTTGCCCAGGAAGCCAGGAATGAATTGGAGGCAGCGCTGCTGGAAAAATGGACGCCACTCAGTGTGGAGGAACAGTGGAATGAATTACGATCTGGTCCAAGCTACACTAGTGAGTGGTATGCGCAAACAAGTTGGCACATCGTCAGTATCAACGAGCGAAGCTGCAGTATGCTGGAGGATGCCAGTTCTTACGCAGGAGGAGTACATGGTATCTCGCTTTTCATCACGCGGAATCTGATTTGGGAAAAGGAGTGTTTGCGGGAAGTGCAGGTGGATGAATTATTCCTGGAGAATTCCCCGTGGCAGAAACGTCTTACGGAGATGACCTTGGCCAGATTGAAGCAGATGCGGGCGAGATACATCGTAGCTGAGGGTGAAAAGGCCATGCCGCCTGAGTTCTGGAAGCGGTTTACCTTTTCCAAGGACGGCTTGCGGTTCTACTTCGATCCCTACGCCGTGGGGCCATACGCCGATGGCAGCTTTGTGGTGCTGGTCAAATGGAGTGAAGTGAAAGAGTTATTGAAGCAGGAAAAAGTGGAAAGTTTGTTTCCTGCGGTATCCCGAAAATGGTTCAGTAAAAAACGGCGCATGGATCACTCCATGCGCCGTTTGATGATTTAAAAACTTCGTTACGCAGCTGCGAACGATTTCACCTTGGCGGCACCGCTGTTGGCGAAGATCGCTTTCACCTGTTTCACCGCGTTCTCGGCGGTGAGACCGTGCTTCTCGCGGAGGTAATCCACCGTGGAGGCGTGTTCGATGAATTCATCGGGCCAGCCGATGCGGATAACGGGCGTGTAGATGCCCTTCTTGGAGAGCGTTTCCAGCACGGCACTGCCGTAACCGCCGGCGATGACGTGGTCTTCGATGGTGACGACGGCGTCGGCACTCTGCGCGAAGAAGGCGGTCGTCTCTTCATCCAGCGGCTTGAACCAGCGCGGGTTGATGATGGCGACGTCGTGGCCTTCGCCCAATTGCTCGGCGATCTTGTGGGCCATCTTCTGCATCGGTCCGAGGGCGAAGACGGCAACTTTCTTGCCGCCATTGTTTGCGTAGTGCTTCACGACTTCCGCTTTGCCGACCTCGAGGAGCTTCGGTGTTTCTTTCACCGGCACGCCTTCGGCCACACCGCGCGGGTAGCGGATGAAGCTGGCGTGCTTCGCGTGGGACGCGGTGAACATCATGTCCGCCAGCTCGTCTTCGTTGGCCGGGGCCATGCCGATGACGTTGGGCAAGCAACGCAGGTAAGCGATATCGAACAAACCATGATGCGTCGGACCGTCATTGGCCGAGAGACCGGCGCGGTCCATGCAGAAGATCACGGGCAAGTCCTGCAAGCAGACGTCGTGATGGATGCAATCATAAGCGCGTTGCAGGAACGTGGAGTAGATGGCGACGACTGGGCGGAAGCCCATGGTGGCCATACCGGCGGCAAAGATCACGGCGTGCTCTTCCGCGATACCCACATCGTAGTAACGGCCCGGCATCGCCTTTTCCAAGGCCTTCATACCCGTGCCCGTCGGCATCGCGGCCGTGATACCCACGATGGAGTTGTCCTTGCGAGCGAGGCGCACGAGGGTCTCACCGAAAACGTCTTGGAAGGCCGGCGGGGTGCCGGGCTTGGCTGGCGCGGTCTCGCCGGTCTCGGCGTTGTAAGGTCCGGTGCCGTGGAATTTCTCCGGGTGCTGGATGGCGGCGTCGAAACCTTTGCCCTTCTTGGTGAGCACGTGGATGACCACGGGTTCTTCGCACGTCTTGGCATACTCCAGCGTGCTGATGAGCAGTTGCAGATCGTGACCGTCGATCGGTCCGATATACTTCATGCCCATCTCTTCAAAGATGAGGCTGCTGCCGAAACCGCCGCGACCTTCACCACGCTTGTCGTCGTCGTTCTGCTGCAGGGAAACTTCGGTCACCACGCCTTTGACGGCTTCCTCGGCCTTGTGGCCCAGACGCACCGCGAGTTCGCCCGTGGCGCCCCACTTCTTGAGGAAGGAGGCCGCGTCCTTTTGCAAACGGTCGTAGCGCGGATTCGTGATGAGCTTGTTGAGGTAGCTCGAGATGGCACCGACGTTCTTGGCGATGCTCCACTCGTTATCATTCAAGATACCGATGAACTTCTTCGTCGTGTGCGCGATGTTGTTCAACGCCTCGAAGGAGACACCGTTCGTGAGCGCGGCATCACCGAAGACGCAGACCACGTCTTCATCCGTGCGGCGTTGATCGCGCGCGGCGCACATGCCGAGGGCGGCGGAGAGCGCCGTGCCCGCGTGACCGGCACCGTAGCAATCATGCTCGCTCTCCGTGCGGAGCGCGAAACCGTTCAGACCATTCGTCGTGCGGATGGTATGGAAGCGGTCTTTGCGGCCGGTAAGCAGCTTGTGCACATAGACCTGGTGGCTGACGTCCCAGACGAACTTGTCTTTCGGCGTCGAGAACACGTAGTGCATGGCGATGGTCAGTTCGACCACACCGAGATTCGGGCCGAGGTGGCCGCCGTTCTTGGAGAGCTTCGTGATCAGCTCGTAACGGATCTCTTCGGAGAGCTGGGTCAATTGATCCAGCTTCAGCTTTTTGACGTGGGACGGATGATCCACCATGTCCAGGGTATCGGCTCATAATTGGTTGATTAGTCTTCCGCCGCATCCGCCGGGAGTTCCACCGGGGTGAGCGTGAAGTCGCCGGAGACTTTCTTCTCCAGCTTGGAAATCTTGAGGTCGGCATCCGCGAGGCGATTCTGGCACAGGGCGGCCAGTTGGGTGCCTTCCTCATAGCGGGCCAGCAAAGTCTCCAAAGGCAATTCGTCCGACTCCATCGCTTCCACGATGGCTTCGAGCTTTTGCAACGCCGTCTCGAACGGAACCGTTTCCAGTTCCGTTTCAGACTTCGCCGCGCCTTTGAGAGACTTCGACATGCGGCGCGAACCCTAGAACAGTAAGCCCCCAGCGTCCAGTGGATTGTCGGGCGGCGCGGGGTGGTGTTTAGGGTGGGACATTTTGGCGCGTTAATTTAGGGGCTTGCGCGGTGGGGTTGGCAAAGGGTATGCTCTAATTAATCCCATGAGTCCTGCTTCATACGCCATCGGACAAGCGGTCTTTATCAGGACCGATGTTCCGGATTACGTTGAAGAGACTGTTCCGTTCAAATCCTTGGACGAAATGGTCAAGGTCTGCACTGTTCCGCGGGAGAACATGACGCTGGAAAAAATCGTGGTCTTCAGCATGGTGAACAATGACGCGGTGGCACTGACCTTGGGGTTCGTCTCCGCTTCCATCGGGCACAAGCCCAATGCCGAGTTTAAAGAACCTTGGCAGCAATAGCCTGATTATCAGGTAGTTGCGATGTCGCTGAAGACGCGGGTTTGTGCGCGGGAACCAATCACCCGGCCTAACGGAGTCAATGACCCCTCAGCCAGCGAATCCTTCAACGCCTGTTCCTTGGCCTTGCCTGACGCCAGCACCCATACTTCCTTGGCTTGCGCCAATAAGCCGTAACCCATCGTGAGCCGTTGCGGCGGCGGTTTGGGGCCGATGACCGGGCGAAACCAAGCGGGTCTTTGAAGCCAGTTTCGGCTTCCGCCGGGAACAGGGAGGCCACGTGGGCGTCCTCTCCCATGCCTAAAAAGACCAAATCCAACTGCGGAACGGCTTGCGAAATGCCACGCGTCAGTTCGCCCAGCTCGCGATTTGCCAGCTCGGCACCAGCAGCAGGAGCGAGTTCACCGCGGAGGCGGTGGATCTGAAAGGGCGAAATCTTCAGCGGCTTGAGCAATTCAGCCTCGGCCACGCGATAGTTACTATCCGCGTGATCCGGCGCGACGCAACGCTCGTCCGCCCAGAAGAAGTGGACATTGATGAACCACTCCAGATGCGCCTGACCCTGCGCCGCGACGGCCGCAAAGAACTTGCTCGCCACCCGGCCGCCGGATAACGCCACGGTGTACGGCACCGTGCGATCCTGCCGACCAGCCAAAGCCAATAGCCACCGCTCCGCCACGGCCACCGCAAGGGCGTCGTCCGTGGGAAACGAAATCAATTCGTACGCCACGGTTACTTGATCGGCTGCGGGTTATGCCAGATGTGACCGCCCAGAGCGAGCAAGTCATCCGACGCCACCGGACCCCAGGTGCCGGCGGAGTAGAACTCGCGGTTCGTCAGCGGCTTGTTGCCCCAAGCGGCGCGGATCGGGTCCACGATACCCCATGCCGTCTCGACTTCGTCGCGACGGATGAAGAGCGTGGCGTCACCGGAGATCGCTTCCAGCAGCAAGCGTTCGTAAGCCTCCGGCGTGTAAGCGCCGAACTCGGAATCGTAGCTGAAATGCATGCGCACAGGACGCAACTGCATGCTGGTGCCCGGTACTTTACCGTTGAAGCGCAGGTAAATGCCTTCGTTCGGTTGCAGACGGAGCGTGATGGCGTTGGCGTCCAGCTTCTGGCCGCATTGCTTCGCGAAAAGGACGTGCGGCGTGGGGCGGAACTGCACGCGGACCTCGCTCGCGCTGAGCGGGAGCGATTTGCCCGTGCGCAGGTAGAACGGCACACCGGACCAGCGCCAGTTGTCGATGAGCAGCTTCATCGCCACGAACGTTTCCACGTTCGATTCCGACTTCACCTTCTCTTCCTGCCGGTAACCGGGGCGCAACGCGCCATCGATCATCCCCGCAAAATATTGGCCGCGCACCACGGATTTCTCCATCAAGGACGGCGGGATCTCGCGGATGGACTTCAGCAACTTCACCTTCTCATCGCGGATCGGTTCGGCATCCAGCGAGACGGGCGGTTCCATGGCTACCAGCGAGAGCACTTGCAGCAAATGGTTCTGCAACATGTCACGGATGGCGCCCGCTTCCTCGTAGTAACCGCCGCGGCCGCCCACGCCCAATTTCTCGGACACGGTGATCTGCACGGACTCGATGGACTGGCGGTTCCAGAGCTGCTCGAAAATGGCGTTCGAGAAGCGGAACATCAAAATGTTCTGCACCGTCTCTTTGCCGAGATAATGGTCGATGCGATAAATCTGTTTTTCGCTCGCGTAAGCCGTCAGTTCGTCGTTCAGGACGTGCGCCGAGGCAAGGTCGGTGCCGAACGGCTTTTCCACGACCACGCGCTGCCAGCGATTGCCCTCAAGTCCCTTATGCAGGAGCTTCGTATGGTGGCAATGCTCCACCACCGTGGCGAACTGGCTCGGTGAAATGGCGAGGTAGAACAGCAGGTTGTGACGCAGTTCCGGCGTATCGAAGCTCTTCAGCAAGCCTTCCAGCTTCTCGTAGCCCGCCTTCTCGTTCAGATCGCCCATGCAATAATGCACGTTCGCGGCGAATTCCGCCCACTTCGTGGCATCCACCGACTTGGTGCGGGAAAACTTCTCCAGCCCGGCCTTCAATTCATCCCGCCAGGAAGCATCCGTCTTTTCGCGACGGGCATAGCCGACCACCTTGAACGGCGTGGGCAAAGCCCCTTCCACATACAAGTGATACAGGGCGGGAATCAATTTGCGCACGGTGAGGTCACCGCTGGCACCAAAGATCACGATAGAACACGGCTGCACCGCCTTGCGGCCATTGTCGAGACGGCAAGTGAGCAACTCATCAAACTGCTGGAGATCGTCCATAAGCAAAGCAACATGAGCATGAGCCGCCGGGATTTTCAATCCTTCTTAAAGCGCGGCGGCATAAATCCCATTCATCGTAATCCATGATTCTTTTCACAAACGTGACTGGACTCGGGACGCAAAGGGTTAAATCGTTAAAAAGTTGAATCGTTACCTCGTTTGAACCGGCGCCCTCTTCGTTACCTTCGCGCCCTTCTGTTAATCCCTTTTTCGCGTCTTTAGCGTGGTTCGCGGGTAAATGCTTTCTCACAACCGCACCAACAGCATCCACAACAACACAAACACGGCACCACAGCCCAAGATGGTGGTAGTCCAGGATTCGCCCTCGCGGCTGGTTGGCAAAGCAGATGATTTAGTTTTCATATGCCATCTGTTTTAAGCCACCACCTAGGACATAGGCTGTCCAACCCCCTTGAATTGCGAAGATTTCTTAAAACACCCTAACCGGCTGGTATTTAGCCGGTTGTGATAGGGGGTAAGCTGTATTTCCAGGGTTGGACAAGAAAAGAGTCCGGTGGAAGAGGGAGAGAGCTGAGCTTCCTGATAGGGCGACTGGTTGTGCGACGATTACTTCTTCACTGGAGCACTGCGCTGATTCACCACTTCTTGGAAACTTTGCAGGGCGGCTTTGCGCATCTCATTCTCCAGATCAACCCGGAAGAAAGCGAAGTGGATCACAAAGATGATAGCCGCCAAGCCCACCAAAAAGACTCCTATGTCACGTAGTATCCGGCTGATTTGTTCGGCTTGGTTCATAGAAAACGATTAAATAACCCGGATGGCTTGGCAATCAGGAAACATTTCCAGAACAAGTCACACTTCAACCACCAGATCGGGAACAAATTTTGGATTCGGCTTGTCTGGGTAAGCGCGGGGATTCGCGAGGATGCGTGTGCCACCGATCCGGTAATCATTGCTGTGATGAATGTGCCCGTGGACCCAGAGCTGCGGCTGATGTTGCCGGATGAATTCATCCAAGTGTGACGCGTAGGCGCAACTGATCAACTCAGTTCGGCGATGCTCCGGCAGCGACAGCAGGGAAGGGGCGTGATGGGTGACGATGACCGACTTGTGCGCCTCGTGTGCAGCGAAGAACTCGCGCATCGCCTCGACTGAGCCCAGATGCAGGGAGCGCGTGTCGCGCGGAGTGAGGCGTTTGTAGGCGAGCGCGGAATTCCGGACGCGCTTGTAATCGTTCATCGTGAGGCGGGCCTCTTCCGCGCCCGCCTGCCAATCGCCCATCAACGCCATGTCCGTCCACAACGTGCAACCGAAGAAATGAATATCACCGATAGTGACCGAATCGTTCTCCAGAAAATGGATGTTCGTGCCTTTGGCTTCTTCGCGCAAACGGTCGGTGAGCTTGGGCAATTTGTCCCCGTAGAATTCGTGGTTGCCGCAGAGGTAGATGACGGGCACATCGCGGAATCTTTTTTGGATCCAGCGCAATCCATTGTGTCGCGTAGAAACATCGCCCGCGAGGATGACGCAATCGCAATCGACATTGGGAACATCGATTTCACCGAACTCTTGATGTAGATCGCTGAGGATGTGGAGACGCATTAAAACCCATCTCAAACGTTCTCCTCATCCAAGCCCTTGGCGAGCAGACGGCCCCACCACTTGCTGGAGCGGATGAGGTGGCAGCCAGCGATGAACCAAGCCAGGTAAACCAGAGCGGTCGAAAGCTCTTGGGAGGAGTTTCTTTGGTAGCCAGCGCCAGCGGAGGAGGCGGCGATCTGGCCAACAAGACTGGCCAGAACAGCGCTGATCCCGCCAAGAAGACCGGTGAATACGAAATAGGCTCCGACCAAGCGGATGAGCAGTGCGGCGATGAAGGTTGTTTTCATTATGTGTAACGGAGGAATAATGCGATGACCGGTTTTATTTGCATTCCAAAGTCTTCGCCCCCGTGATGAACCAAGCCTTGGCGATCTTCCCGTTCTGCACTCCGTAGATGGCCACGAGTTCGATCGTGCCGGGGCCTTCGGGAAAGGTGCGTGTGACGACCTCGTGATCGATGACGGTGTTGCCCATCACGATGCGGTTGAGGAGTTGCGCGTGAAGATTCGGCTCGGCGAAACGAAGGGTGAAGCGCTCCCGCAGTTGAGCCGCTCCACTGGCGAGCAATTTATCCGGATGCTCGAACTGCTGGGCGTCCTCGGCATACGCGGCCAAGATGGCCTCGATGTCGTGCGCATTGTAGGCGTCGAGTTGGCTTTGGACTACGTCAGCAGGGGTTAAGTCGGCAGATGGATTTACGGACATCTCATTTCCTATGGGGAGAAAGTAGTCGGTGATAGAAGTTTGCTAGCGATAGGTTTTCACCAAGTGCCGCGATCATCCCTGGTTTCGTAGGTGCCATCTGCTTTCAAATAGACAATGTCACACCGCCCGGCTTCACCGGTCACCCGGCCTAAAATCTGTTTGTAGCCTTGGCTGGCCGCGAAGGTGTAGGTGGGATACCTGAAGCGACTGAAGGTTTGTGAAATTTGTTGGCCGGGTGCCAACGCGCCCAGTTCGAGCTGATGACCTGTGAGTTGAGTGTCAGCCGGTCAATCGTTTTGGCCGTCTCGTTGATGATGACTACCTTGTAGCCACTACCTGCGTGAAAAGCGGCCTCCATATAAACTAAGGCTAACACGAAGTTGCTCACCATCAGGGTGCGGACAAGCCAGGTATTGCGACGGATGCGGCGAGCTTTTTCAGGTGTGTCATCCCACTGCAAATCGTTATGCATTTTCAGGCAGATGAAAGCACTGAAAACCGCAACCAGGCCAAGGCAAATGGTGATGAAACCGGCTACTTGGAGCCATTCCTGGCGTGTTATCAACCACCTAAAGAATATCCAAGTTCCAACCAGTAACGGGATGGCACTTAACAGGTAGGCTGCCTGCAACAGTCGCGGTTGGGTGTTGAACGCCTGCCAAGCTTGGCGTGCGCGAGCAAGCGGAGTTGTGAAAGGTGAACCCATGGCGGTTTGATAGGACGAATAAACGGCATCAGGATTCACGGGGCAAGTGGAAAGACGTGGGAACGGCCCGAATGAACCGCCAGGAGTCGCCGCTTAAATTCGTAGTAATTGGTATGGGCAAAGGGCGGGACCTTTGCTACCTTAGCACCATCAACTTTAGTTTCGGTTTGTTGAGGTGAGGGTGTGTGCCCTCCGACCATGATTCAAAATCAGGTGTCTCAACGGAAACTTAAGCATGGTTTTGGTGTTTAAAGCCCGCTTATGGCATCAGTCTCTGGAGTACTGAGTCCGGTGGATGTTTCTGCACCTTGCGTGCCGAAACCGGCGAGCTATTCCGGGATGGACCAACAAGACCCAGATGCAATTTTGATGCTCCGTGTCAAAGACGGTGACATGGCGGCATTTGAGGCTTTGGTGGAGCGCTATAAGCAGCCCGTCATCAACCTCTTATACCGCACCTTGCCGGATGCGACGGAGGCGGAGGATCTGGCCCAAAACGTTTTTATACAGGTCCATAAATCGGCGCATCGTTACGAGGCTTCTGCGCGGTTCTCCACTTGGTTGTTCACCATCGCTAGGAACCTGTGCCTCAACGAGATACGTCGTCGTTCACGGCATCCGGCCGAGTCCATGGATGTGCCGCATCCGGAGAACGAAGACCAGCCGATGCGGCAGATCGAGGATGTGAAGCAGTTTGCCCCGCCGGATACGATGTTGCAGGGCGAGTTGACCGATAAGATTGAGGAGGCCATCGCGGGCCTGCCCGAGAACCAGCGCACGGCCATGTTGCTATGCCGGCAGGATGATTTGTCCTACGAGGACATCGCCAAAGTGCTGGGTTGTTCGCTTTCAGCCACGAAATCTTTGATTCACCGGGCCCGAGAAACCCTGAAGCAGCGGTTGAAACCGTATCTGCGGACGGGCACGTGGAAAGATACCCAGTAAGGGCCGAAACTTTGAGTGACCGACGGTTTTTGATAGAAAGGTAAGAAGATGCAAGAGCACGAACATAATGAGCTGTGGGAACGCAGCCTGCGAGGCCAGTTGACGCCCGGCGAAAAGGCGCAACTCGAAGCTTGGCTGGCGGTGCGGCCGGAGTTGCGTGCCGAGTGGGAAGAGGAAGTGGCTCTGTGCCAAATAGTTAAGCGCCTTCCTGATGTGCCGGTATCGTCCAATTTCACCGCCTTGGTCATGCAGGCGGTCGAACGCGAACAGCGCGTCGAGGTGCCCGCGCGGGAGGCCGCTGGCTTCTTTGTCTGGTTGCGGCATCATTTTGCCCAAGTGGCTGCTTCGACTGCCGTGGTCATGCTGGCAGGGGGCTTGGTCCTCCGGCAACATCAGCAGGCCGAGCAGCAAGTCGTGACGAACCAGATGAAAGAACTGGCGCAAGTGGTGCCGGTGCCTTCGGTCGATGTTTTGAAAGATTACGAAGCGATCCGTCGCTTGAGCCAAGTATCCGCTGAACCGGATATGGAATTGCTCCTGGCTCTGCAATAAACCTACGCTCACCATGTTTCCTTGGCGCCAACTCCTGCTGCTGACGGCTCTCAGTGCCGCCCCAGAAGCATTGCGGGCGCAAACGGATCAGGCCGCCGCTCCGGACAAGGACAACGCGCCCAAGGATGAACGCCGGTTCAATCCTGACCGTGGTGAAGAAGGCCGTCCGCCCGGTGAACGGGGCAAAGGCCGTGGCAGCCGCGATAGCCGTGGTCCGCGCAAGAACCCGATGGATGATTTCCGTCGTTTGCTCGCGCTCTCGCCGGAAGAACGGGTCAAAGATTTGGCCGATAAACCGGAACATTTCCGGGACATGCTTTTGGGCAAGCTCAAGGAATACGACGCCCTGCCCGAAGAACAACGCGAGTTGCGGCTGCGTTCCACCGAATTGCGCTTCGACATGATGTATCTCTTGCGCGCCTCCCCGGAGCGCCGCACGGAGAAACTGGCCGCGATGCCTGAGGATCGCCGCAAGCTCTTGGAGGAACGTCTGAAGCAGTGGGACAGCCTTTCTCCTGAATTGCAGCAAGAAGTGCAGGAACACCAGAGCACCATCCAGTATGTGATCCGTGTGGATGCCGCACCTGCTTCCGCCAAGGAAGATGTTTTCAAAGACGTTCCGCCTGAGTTCCGTGACAAGGTGAAGCAGCGCGTGGCCGAACTCCATGCTTTGCCTAAGGAAAAGATGGTGGCGATGGTGGACACCTTCCACAAGCTGTTCGAGCTGTCCGACAAGGAGCAGCAAGGCATCTTGGAGAAGCTGACCAATGATGAGCGTGTGAAGCTGGAGCGGAAGATCGCCGAGTTCGAGAAGCTGCCGCCGGAAGAGCGCAAACGCTGCATGGATTCAGCCCGGCGCTTCAACAATTTGAGCCCGGAAGATCAGGCCCGTTTTCTGACCACTGCCCAGCGATGGGAAAAGATGAGCGAGGATGAGCGCAATGCCTGGCGCAATCTGGTGAAACAGATGCCGCCGTTACCGCCCGGTTTGACGCCGCAACCGCCCTTGCCGCCGGGAGCTGCTCCCCGCGTTGATGGTGCTGTTCCGCCTCCGCCCGGCGCACCGCCCGTGCCGAAGAATTAACTGTCCTTCTCCACCAAAGCTGCCAGCCGGTTGAGCGTCTGGTCTGCTTGAAGCTTCGCTTCAGAACGGCCAAAGCCGAAGATCCGCCGTAACAATTTCACCCACCAGGAAACGACTTTCTCACTGGTATACATCTCGGTTGTCCGTTCGATCTTGGTTCCCTTCATGATGGGTTCCAGCGTTATGATCTCGGTGGAAATGGGAAGTGTAGGATCTGTTTTGGACCGCATCTTGAAGACGATCCGCCGGTGCTCCACGAACTCAACGATCTCGCCGGCATACTCCTGCTCTGTGCCTTTTACTACGAGGGTGACGTCGAATTTGAAATTGCGGCAAAACGGACCAGGCGACTTGGGAAAGATGCGCCGGATGCGGCCATTCCAACGCGGCAACATATCCGCCGTAGCCAGATAGGGCCACACGAACGAAGGCATACGCCTGATAACCGCTTCTTCTTTAAGAGTTACCACTTATCAAAGTCAGACATGAATTTGTATAATTCAAGTGACAAGTACGATATGTGGCTATTTTGAATAAGAAAATACAATGACAAAAGGTGGTGTTTGCACCCTGCTGCGTCTAATTCTGTGGGCGCAATATCCTGAAGTTCAGCCGGTTATGAACGTATCTCTTATTTGGTGGCGTCATTCCCCGACTCCACCATCCGGCCCAGCTTCTCCAAAACCGGCTCCCCCACCGGTTTTCCCAAGCGGGTGATGAACCACACCAGCACGCGCGCCCACCACGGAATCTGTTTCGAGGAAAACTTGATCACACGCTCAATCTTTGTTCCTTGCCGCGCAGGAGTTAGGGTGATGGTTTCGGAGGCTTCCATCGGCTCACCCGCGAGGGAATGCTGCGTGATGATCAGGTGGTTGGGCTCGTCATACTCCGTCACTTCCGCAGCAAACTCCCGTTCCTTGCCATTCAGATGGAAGGTGACGTTGAACTGGTAATGGAGCCGGAACGAACCGGCGGATTTGGGCACCAAACGCGTGACCTTGTCGTTCCAGCGCGGGATCAGCTCTGCGTTCGTGAGGAAGGGCCACACGGACGACGGCGGACACTGGATGATTGCTGTTTCCCGGATGGTCACCACCCAAGCATCTGCCGCCCCAGCGAGTCCTGCAAGCGCGGGGTCGAGTGCTTACTTGGAATCGGCCAAGTTCAAACGCAGGGTCGGCGGCGGAGCGGTCGGGTGATAATTGCCGGCGAACCCATGCACGATTCCCGGCGCCTGGCCGGAGACGACGAACTCTTTGGTGTCGCGCACGAGGATGAAGGAGACTTGGCCATTCGTGTCGTGACTGAGGAATTCCACGAGGGCCGGACCACTGATGGTGCGGAAGCCGCTGGTGTCTTCTGGCGCGATAGAGAACGTGCCCAGCGGGACGGCCTTGGTCGTATCCACCTCGCCACCACCGGGCAGATTGGCCGGGGCGTTCTGCCATTTTAGATCGCTTTCACTCCAGTTATCGAGCGTCTGATCCGTCAGGCCATAGACCGTGAAGGAACAGGCGGGCATGCGTGAGGCGAAGCCGTAACCGCTTGGCTCAAAGGCGAGCGAGAGGGCGGCATTCTCCACTTTCTTCCCGCGCAAGCTCGCGAGGTCGAAGCTGAAGTAAGCCTTGCGCCGGAAACCGGGTGTGTTGGTGTTCTTCACTAGCATCAGGGATTGCGAATGATGATTCGTCGTGCCCGGCGAGGCGATGTAACTCGTGCGGCCCAGCCCGGCGGCGGTGGTCAGCATCACGGTGTCCTTGGTGGCGGGAGCGTTATCCGGCACATCCCGCACGGCACGTTCCGCTTCGGTGGTGTTGGCGTTGCGCGCGGCCAATGATTGTTGATTGAGCAACACGTTCTCGCCGGTCATCAGGCGCACATTCTCGCCGCTTTGGCGATGTTGCACCTCCACCTCGCCGTCGAAAACCTGTACATGTGCCTGACCCGTGATGCCTGCACTGATGCCGAAATCCGTACCGTGATCGATGATTTTCGCATTGGTCGTCTCCACTGTGAAGCCGATGGCCTCATGCGGCACATGCGCGGTCAACATGCCGCGATGCAGCACGCACAGATCGCGATGCACGATCTCCAGTTCGGCCGGAGCTTCCAAGGTCACCACCGCCCCGGAATCAAAACGGATCGTGGCCAGACCATCCGTCAGCGACAGCTTGCCCGCTGAGAGGCGGGCTCCTTCTGCTGTCGGCAACGCCGAGCTTTCCCAGCGGCAGGCGCGCGTCTGGGTCAGCGTGGCCACCGTGGGCACAGTATTATTGTTGCCCGGAGCAACGGCGGCGACGGCCACCGTTTGCCGTTTCGCATACGTCAATCCCAGGCCGATCCCGGCCGCGAGGAAAACCACACTGGCGGCAAGCGCCACCCACGGAGCACGCCGGACCCACGGCGATTCAAAGGCGATGATCTTGCTGTCCGTGCCCGATTCGAGCCCGGCGAGCGAAGCGGCCAATTGATCCGGCAACGTCTGCTGGCCGATGCGCCCGCTCTCCCAATGCAAGCCGGCATGGATCTGCAGATGCTCGACGATATAACGGCGCGCGGGCGCGGAAGCGCGGGCGAGCGCTTCAAGCTGTTGCGATTCGGCGGGCGTCAACTTTCCTTCCACCAGCCGTTCGCACAACTCGTGCAGGTCATCAAGTTGCTTCGGGTTCATAAGCGTCATCTTTCTTAAGCGAGCGGGTCACGCATTCGTGCAGATTCCGGCGGATACGGCTGAGCAGGCGGTAGACCGCGCCTTCCGTCTTCTGTGTCTCGGTGGCGATGGCATCGATCTCCGCGCCCTCGTGGTAGCGCAGGTTCAGGATGTGCCGGTGTTCATCATCCAGCTTGGAGACGCATTGGGTGAGCAACTGCCGCTGCACCTCGAAAGCCTCATCATGGCTCTCCACCTCGGAGGCGATGATCTCCAGAAATTCATCCGAAACCTGCAGTTGGTTCTTCTTCTGCCGTTTGCGGTAGGTGAGCACCTGGTGAAAGGCGATCTTGCGGGCCCAGGCACCAAAGTTCGTGCCGGGCTGGAACTGATCGAAACAACGCCACATCACCAGCTTGCTTTGTTGCAAGATGTCCTCGGCGTCTTGCGGCCGTTGCACCAGTGTCATCACGTACAAGGCCAGCGAACGCTCGATACTGGCGAGCTGAACGATGAACAATTCTGTTTTATCCGGTGCCGACATGCGAATGCTCAATAGAAATAAGGCCGTCTGGCGCATTTTTAGACAAGGTTTTTATCCAGCCCATTTTGGTGGAGCGCCGGTCGCGGAAGAGCGTGCCATCTCCCTGTCCACTACTTCGGGGGAACCTCAGCCTCCTCTCCCTAACCCTCTCCCCCCGACGACGGGAGAGAGGGAAATGGGGAAGCTCGTTGCGTATGCGTCAGCTCTCCGATCCGGCGCGGTGTAACTTGCCATGAAGATTAGGCGATGGCATGTTCCACCTTACCGTGAGCACCCCATCCCAGACCTTGGCTGTCAGCATTCATCGTGCGCCGGATGATGTTTACCGCTATCTCATGCACGCGGAGAACATGCCGCGCTGGGCCTTTTGCAAGGCGGTGCGGAAGGCGGAAAAGGACTGGCTGATGGTGACGGATGAAGGCGAGTTGCCTTTACGTTTTGTGCCGGAGAATGAGTTTCGTATCGCCGATCATTACGTGACGGTTGCTCCCGGTGTGGTCGTCTATGTCCCCATGCGCGTGCTGGCAAACGGCTCCGGTGGCAGCGAAGTGATCTTCACGCTGTTCCGTCAACCGACGATGACGGATGCCGATTTCGCGCGGGACAAAGGCGTAGTCGAGGCGGATCTGGCGAAACTGAAACGGATACTGGAGACATAACCCATGACCAAAGAGACACCTGACGAACCGCAATCACCCCAAAGCTCGCCGCAGACAGAGACGCTGGCCCAGCAGAGTCCTGCAACAAAGAAAACTCTCCGCGCATTCGTATTTCTCTTTTGTATTCCTTTCGGTGGAATATTCGGATTGATTTTGATTGGAGCACTGAGGATGCCTGTCTGGCTGGAAGTTCCTTGCGGTCTGGGTGTGATCTTTGCCGGTTACAAAATAAGCCTGCCGCGTTTCCCGTTCTTTAGTCCGATCATCTGTGGTTTGGGAACCGGCATGTCATTGGGGACAGTCATTATGTATGTGGCTCTTTCAAATATGGTAATTTGTTAATCATGAGAAATCTGCTTCTAGTTGCTTTGCTCGGTCTATTCCTCGCGGCCTGCTCCACAACGACCGGGCCCAACGTCATCTCCACGCCGATGCGAGTGGGCATGACGAAGCAGCAGTTGCGCAGCAACTTTGGGCCACCGTTGAGCGTGGTAACGAATGCCGATGGCAGCGAAGATTGGTTCTACCACTTCGGCACCCGCAGTGCTTCGTCATCCGCCCATTCGGAAACCTCACGCACGGCGAACAGTCAAACCGTGACCACCACTTCGGAAGCCAGCACAACCGTTACCTACAGTGAAGCCTCGGTGCATCTCTCGCCCACAGGCGTGGTGACGAGTGTCCCACCGGGCCAAGTCGTCATCAGGTAGACTGGGGACCGCGGCTGTGTCCGCCGAGGACCAACCGCCGCGGGTTGGTCATGACGGGTGTGTGAAATCGAGCAAGCAAAGCCATTGGCTAGTCTGCCTTGCCATCTATTTTCGTCGTGTCCACCTGTGGTTAAGCTTTCCCCGTCCATTTTCGCCCTAGCCGGACTTGTATTCGTGAACCGACCCACGCAGTGTGCAGCGCAAGCTCATTTGATATGACTACGCCCCGTCAGTCCGCCTTGAATCCGTTGGATGGAAACGCCGTGAACCGCCGCCATTGGCTTAAGCTCATGGCCGGTGCTGGCCTCAGTGCGGCGATGATGCAGAAGAATGCCTTCGCAGCGGCAGCGGTGACGGGTGCGAGTAACAACATCCTGCTCTACTCCGGTTGGGCCACGCACAACATCGGGGACATCGGCCATACGCCGGGGACGTTGCGCTATCTGGAACAGTATCTTCCAGAAGCGAAGGTCTCTTGCTGGTTGCGCAAATCGAATGACGCCGTGCTCGCGATGCTGCAAAAGCGGTTTCCCAAAGTGACGTTCGTGCAAGGGACCTTGGATGGCGCGGGCCGGGCTTCCACGCCTGAGCTGCAAACGGCCTTCGATACCGCGCGACTCTTCCTCTACAACTCCGGCATGCACTTCACGCGTTACTGGCAGCCACCATCGGGTTTAGTGAAGACGTGTCTGGCCAAGGGCAAACGCGTAGGGCTTTACGGACAATCCTTCGATGGCTTTCGCGATGAAGACGCGGCCACGTTGCCAGACTTGCTTTCAAAGGTGTCGTTCATCTTTACGCGGGACACGGAGTCGCTGCTGTTCTTGCGCAGTCAAGGAGTGAAGCCGCCCGTGCTGGAGTTCGGCCCCGACGGCTGTTTCGGTATCGATGTCCGCGATGACGCGAAGGCCGATGCCTTTATGAAAGAGCACGGACTGGAGCCGCGCAAATTCCTCGCGGTGATCCTGCGCACGGATCGCGAAGTGGGCGCGAACAAGGACAAGCCGGACGCTGCCGATGCCGTGGCGGGCGGACCCGATATGTGGGCCGCCAAGCTGCGCGAAGTGATCACGGAATTCGTCAAACGCCCCGGCTACAAAGTGGTGCTCGTGCCAGAAGTGGAGAAGGAAATTGGCCCGGCCAAGAAGATGTTGCTGGACCCGTTGCCGGAAGATGTTCGCGCGAAGGTGGTGCATCGCGATCATTTCTGGAATGCCGACGAAGCGGTCTCGCTCTACGCCAAGGCCTTCGCCCTCGTGGCCGTGGAACCGCACTCGTGTATCATGGCGCTCGCGAACGGTACTCCCGCGATCCATTTCTTCACGCGCAAGCACGGTTACAAGGCGTGGATGTTCCGCGACATCGGCCTGTCCGAATGGCTTATCGATATCGACACCGAGCCCCCCGAACGCGTGACGATCGCGCTGAACCGGATCTACGACAACTACGACCTCGCGCTCAGCAAAACGAAGCGGGCGATGGAGTTTGTGAATGCGAGGTCAAAAGAGATGATGGGCGATGTGGGGCGGGTGTTAAAAGCGGGCTAGGGTCAAAAAGGTCGAGACTTATACTGCTGAGCCATGGCTTGTTGGTAAGTTATTCTTTTTGAAACCTAAAGGTAGACTCAATCGTCTAACGCTCTGATACGTAAATTGCGCATCGAAAGAGGGAGAAATGGTGATCAAAGGGAGGGGAAATTGGGTGAGTGGGATAGGAGAAGGTGGGGCTCGTTTTCAAGGCAACAATGAAAATTTGCCCGCATCTGTGTTTATCTTTGTCCAACTGTGGTTTAACCCGCATTTTCTTTCCCGAAGATTTTTGTCCATTTTTCCAGCGCAAGGACTTATATTCATGAAAATGCCCCCGCAGTGTGACCATCAATCTAGGTCTGCCGCCGGTCTGTACGGACGGCTGCGCGTGCTTTATTATTTCCTGATCGGCTGCACCGCCGTCGCCATATCCCCCGGAGTGGCTGGGGCGCAAGAGGTTGGGGGAGTGGAGTTCTTCGAGAAGAAAATCCGCCCGATTCTGGTTGAGCGCTGCTATGAATGCCACTCGGTGGATAAAAAGGTGAAGGGTGGCCTGTTGCTGGACACCGCCGAAGGCTGGCGCAAGGGTGGGGATACCGGCCCGGCCATCATCCCCGGCGATCTGGACAAGAGCCTCCTGATCAAAGCCGTGCGGTATCACGACACGGATTTCCAGATGCCGCCCAAGAACAAGCTGCCCGAGGCGGAGATCGCCGCACTCGAGCAATGGGTGAAGCAGGGCGCTCCCGACCCGCGCACGCATTCCGTGAAGCTGGCCAAGACCGGCATGACTATCGAGGAGGGGCGCAAGTTTTGGTCCTATCGCCCGCCGCAAAAGCCGGCCTCTCCCGCCGTGAAGGACACCGCTTGGGCGCGCGGTGAGGTGGATCGTTTTCTGCTGGCCAAGCTGGAGGCAAAGAATCTCAAACCCGCCAATGATGCCGACCGCGCCACCTTGGTGCGCCGCCTTTACTTTGACCTCCTCGGCCTGCCGCCCACGCCGGAACAGATTGATGCCTTCGTGCAGGACAAATCGCCCGATGCTTATGTGAAGCTGGTTGATGGTCTGCTCGCCTCGCCGCATTTCGGTGAGCGTTGGGGGCGTCACTGGCTGGATGTGGTGCGTTACGCGGAGTCAGTGACCTTGCGCGGGCTCATCTACAAGGAAGCATGGCGCTATCGTGATTACGTCATCGATTCGTTCAACAAAGATGTGCCGTTCAACCAGCTGGTGCAGGAGCATGTGGCGGGTGATTTGCTGACCGGCAGCGTGGAGCAACGCCAGCGCCAGATCATCGGCACCAGCTTCCTCGCGATGGGCAACACCACGCTTGAGGAGCAGGACAAGAAGCAGCTCGCCATGGATGTGGTGGATGAGCAGCTGGATACCATCGGCAAAGCGTTCATGGGCCAGACCTTTGGTTGCGCGCGTTGCCACGATCACAAATTTGATCCCATCCCCACCAAGGATTACTACGCCATGGCTGGCATCTTGCGCAGCACGAAATCGCTGGAAACAGCGAACGTTTCGCGCTGGGTGGAGGTCGGCATGCCTTTGGCGCCCGAGGAAGAAGCCAAGGCGGCCGCGCGGGATAAAATGATCGCGAGCCTGGAAAAAGACATCAAGGACTTGAAAGCCAAGCAGGGCAAGCTGGCTTCGGCCAAGCTCGACAAAGGCTCTGAGAAGATGCCCGCCGTTTTGCTGCCGGAAAACTTGCCCGGCATCGTGGTGGATGATGAGCAGGCGAAGGTCGTCGGCGAATGGAAACACTCCGTCTATTCCAAATACTTTGTCGGCTCCGGTTACCTGTTCGATCTGAACAGTGACAAGGGCAAGAAGACGATGACCTTTGTGCCGGATATCAAGAAGACCGGCAATTACGAGGTGCGCTTTGCTTATGTCCCGGCCTCGAACCGGGCTTCCAACGTGCCCGTCACCATTTTCACCGCCGATGGGGAAGTGATGCTGCAAGTGGATCAGAAGCAAGAACCGCCGATTCTGGGCCGGTTCATTTCTCTCGGCAAACATCGCTTTGAAAAAGGCGGCGCTGGCTTTGTGCTCATCGCCAATGAAGGCACGGATGGTGTTGTCGTAGCCGATGCTGTGCAGTTCATTCCCGTGGAAGAATTGACCACGCCCGCCGCGGTGGCCGCCTCGACGGCTGTGCCCGCCGCACAAAAGACCAAGTTGACGAAGAAGGAAAAGAAAGCGGCTGCGGCAAAAGAAGCGAACGTTGAGGACCCAACGACGGCTTCCACCGAAGAATTGAAGCGCATGGAGACGGAGTTGAAGCGCCTCACGGAATCCAGCGCTGCCCGGCCCAAGGTGATGTCCGTGATGGAAGAAGCCAATCCCGGCGATACGTTTGTGCACATCCGCGGCAGCGTGCATTCGCTCGGGGACAAGGTGCCACGCGGCTTCATGCAAGTGGCGACCTACGGCCAGCCGCCCGCGATTCCTGAGAAGCAAAGCGGCCGTCGCGAGCTTGGCGAATGGTTGTCTAGTGAGGCGAATCCGCTCACGGCCCGCGTCTATGTGAACCGTGCCTGGCACTGGCTCTTCGGTGTGGGCATCGTCCGCACCGTGGATAATTTCGGCACGACGGGCGAGGCGCCTTCACACCCGGAACTGCTCGATTACCTGGCCACGAAATTCATGGAAGAAGGCTGGTCCACGAAGAAGCTGGTGCGCGAGTTGGTGTTGTCCCGGGCGTATCAGATGGCTTCTACGGAGAATCCCGCTGCGTATCAGGCGGACCCTGAGAACCGTTTGCTTGCTCACGCCAACCGCCGTCGCCTGGAAGCCGAACAGATCCGCGACACCATCATGACGGTGAGCGGCAAACTGAAGCTGGACATGGGCGGCCCGACGATCAAGGCGGGCACGAGCGCGGATTACAACTACAAGCACGATGAGACGCGCCGCAGCATTTACCTGCCAGTCTTCCGCAATTCTTTGCCGGAGATTTTTGAAGCGTTTGATTTCGCCGACCCCAGCATGGTCACGGGCAAACGCAACACCAGCACGGTAGCGCCGCAGGCGCTCTACTTGATGAATCATCCGTTCGTGGTGGAACAGGCGCAGTTTGCCGCCAAACGGCTGCTGGCAGAGCCGGGTGATGATTCGGCGAAGATCGATCTGGCCTACCGCCGCGCGATGGGCCGCTTGCCGAGCTCGAACGAACGTGACTTGGCCTTGAAGTTTATCACGCAGAATGCCGCGGCTAGTGCCGCGCAACGCGAAGAAGCCTGGGGGCAGTTGCCAGGCGCTCTTCGCCAGCCTGGATTTCCGGTATTTGAATTGAGAAGGACGCTTATGCTGACACCGCAAATTTTATCGCGTCGCGCAGCGCTGAAGAACCTCGCCTGCGGCTTTGGTTATCTCGCGCTCGCGGGCATGGCGCAGCAGGCGGCCGGTGCCGTCACGCGCAATCCGCTCGCCGCGAAGACGCCGCATTTCGCACCAAAGGCTAAGCGCGTCATCTTTCTCTTCATGCAGGGCGGGCCAAGCCACGTCGATACGTTCGATTACAAGCCCACGCTGTTCCAGCGCGATAACGAGATGCGCGATTTCATGGACTCGCGCAAGATCGCGAACTCCGGCGAGAAAGCCGCGACGCAACAGCGCATCATGAAGCCCATGTGGGACTTCAAGCAATACGGCCAATGCGGACGCTGGGCATCGAATCTTTTTCCGGAAGTCGCGAAGCATTCGGATGACCTGTGCTTCATCAAATCCATGCAGACAGAAGGCATCGCGCATGGTCCCGCCACGTTGTTCCTGCACACCGGTTCCACGAATTTCATCCGGCCATCGATGGGGTCCTGGGTCATGTACGGTCTCGGCACGGAGAACGCGAATCTACCGGGCTTCGTGAGCATCAGTCCTTCCAGTGGCAATGGTGGTCCGCGCAATTTCGGCAACGCTTTCCTGCCGCCGGTCTATCAAGGCACGGCCTTGGGCAAAGCGGGTTCCCCGGCAGCGGACGCGACCATCCGCAACTTGGTGAACGCGGATAAAAATCTCGTCACGCAGCGTCAGAAGTTTGATTTCCTCCAGTCCTTGAACGCCGAACAGGTGAAGCAGCATCCCGGCGATGGTGAACTCGAAGCGGTGATCAATTCCTACGAACTCGCGTGGCGCATGCAAGGTGCCGCGCCGGGAGTGATCGATATCGCCAATGAATCGGACGCCACCCGCGCGATGTATGGCATCGGCGAGAAGGAAACGGATAATTTCGGCCGCCAATGCCTCTTGGCGCGTCGCATGGCGGAATCTGGCGTGCGCTACATCCAGGTGACCTACGGGGATAACTCCGCGAACCCCGCTTGGGATCAGCACTCGAACCTGCCCAAACACGAGCAGCATGCCCGCGCGGTGGATAAACCGGTGGCCGGCCTGCTCCAAGACCTCAAGCAGCGTGGGTTGTTGGAAGACACGATTGTCTGGTGGGGTGGGGAGTTCGGTCGCACACCGTATGCGGAGAAGAACGGCACGGGTCGCGATCACAACGCCAACGGCTTCACCGTCTGGCTAGCGGGCGGCGGCGTGAAGCCGGGCTTCAGCTACGGCGAGACGGATGAGTTCGGTCACTACGCCGTGCAGGACAAAGTCCACATGCACGACCTCCACGCGACCATTTTGCATCTGCTCGGCCTAAACCACGAGAAGCTCACTTACCGCTACGATGGCCGCGATTTCCGCCTCACGGACGTCCACGGGCATGTGGTGAAGGACATTATCGCGTAGGGCGGGATTAATTTTCAGCCGGCTGGTTTTGTTTGTAATAGCTTTAAAATCAGCAAGTTGGGCTGCATTACTTCACCTGATTCTGAGCCGCTGTATTACATTTCCTTTTGACAAACCGCCGTTAATGGTGTCTTTGTGTCCTCGTCTGATATGAAACGGATTGCTGTAACAACAATGCACCAGTGCCTGTCCCAAGGGATCATGTCCCAGTGGGCACGCCATGGGGCATTTGAGGGCAACCCGGGAGGGAGATTCTAGAAAAGTCTAATCTAAGAAGAATTTCAATAAACCCACGGTTGCCCAAAGGCACCGTGGGTTTTTTATTTTCCGCCCCAGACCGGCGGAGCGCAGAACAGAAGAAAAATGAAGTATATGAAAACAGAAAATACCATAAACCGGCTCGAGCCGAAGTTTGAACCGGATGTCCGGTTTGAACTCGAAGCACGGGATCGGAACAACGCCGCCTTCACGCGGTTGCGGGAACGGTTGCTGACCACCTTGCTGGCGCAAACGCCCGATACCTACCGGCGGGATTACGTCGAGAACGCTGTCACGGAAGCGGAAGCTTTGGCTTGGGCCACGGCGCATCCGTTGCTTGTATTCCCGGCCTTGGCCGAGGAAAAAGCCTTGGAAGCCAACAAACGGGCCGACCGGCAGGAGACCATTCGCCGTAAGAGCGAAGGTTTCCTCCGGCGGGCCGCCTGAGGGAAAGGGACCAGATGTCGCAATCTGACCAGTCCGTCCAGACCGTAACAATCGTGCGCCGAATGCCTTTGGCTGGCGTTTCAGGTTTGACCGCCAACGTACGGACACGTAGCTAGTCCAGCGTATGGAAGCGCACGCCATTGTACCGAATCCGCTGATGATGCTCCCGTTCGTGGTGTTGCTCGCCATGATCGCGCTCGGCCCGCTCTTTTTCTCCGCGTGGTGGGGCAAGCATTATCCGAAAGTCGCGTATGCCCTCGGGGCTATCACGCTGGTATATTACTTTGCTGGTCTGAGTGCGGGCACCCGGGTGCTGCACGTGGCCCATGAGTATGTCAGCTTCATAGCCTTGATCGGTTCGTTGTTCGTCGTCTCCGGTGGCATTCATATCTCGGTGAAAGGGGAGGCGACCCCGCTGGCCAATGTCGTATTCCTGCTCGTCGGCGCAGTTGTGGCCAATTTCCTCGGGACCACCGGCGCCTCGATGCTGCTCATCCGCCCGTGGATCCGGATGAATAAATACCGCATCACCGCGCACCACATCGTTTTCTTTATCTTTATCGTTTCGAACGTCGGCGGCTGCCTGACCCCCATTGGCGATCCGCCGTTGTTTCTCGGTTACTTGAAAGGCGTGCCGTTCCTGTGGGTGCTGGAACATTGCTGGCCCATGTGGTTGACGGGCATCGGCATCTTGCTCGCCATGTTCTTCGTGGTGGATTACCGGAACTACCTGAAAGCGCCGAAACCCGTTCGCGCGAAACTCGCCGAACCGGCTGATACCTGGAAATTTGAAGGGCTGACGAACCTCTTCTTCCTCGCGGTCATCATCGGCTCCGTGTTCGTGGACAATCCCATTTTCCTCCGTGAAGCCCTCATGATCGCCGCTGCCATCGGCTCCTATTACACCACCAAGAAACACGTCCATGAGGCCAATGACTTCAACTTCCACCCGGTCAAGGAAGTCGCGATCCTGTTCATCGGCATTTTTGCCACCATGATGCCCGCGCTCGATTGGCTGGCGGCGAACACGAATGCGGCCGAGGTCGGCAAACTCGGGCTGGCGCTGAACCCGACGTTCTTTTATTGGGGCTCCGGTTTCCTCTCCAGCGTGCTGGATAACGCGCCTACCTACCTTGCCTTCCTCAGTGCCATCTTCGGGGCGTTTGTCGATGCCGATACGATCAATGCGGTGCAGACTTTCGTGCAAAGCGGCAGCGCGGATCTCGCCAGCCTGACCGGACCGCACGCCGACCACATCCGGAACACGATCGCCGCCTTGAAGCTGTATCATCCGGAATTGCTCGCCGCCAAAACGGTGAGCACCGAACAGATCGAGATCGCTTTCCTCCTGGGTAATGTGGCGTTGAACAAATACATCATGGCCATCAGCGTCGGTGCCGTCTTCTTCGGCGCGAACACCTACATCGGCAACGGGCCGAACTTCATGGTCAAAGCCATTGCCGATCAGCAGAACGTGCATACCCCCAGCTTCCTCGGTTACGTGTTCAAATACACCTTGCCCATCATGCTGCCGATGCTGCTGATCGTGTGGTTCCTGTTCTTCCGGAGCTAACGAATCGTCCTCGTCGTCGTTCTCGGTCTCGTCCTCGATTCGCTACTTTCGGCGCTTGGCGTAACCTTCCCTCGCTTAGCGTCCTTCTGTTAAAACTCCCCCTTGGTTTTCTCTGTTCCCACCTGTTCAATCTCTCGTTCCCGGAAACCATTCCGTATGCTGTTCTCCATCACGGCCCAGATACGTGACCCTCTTTCCGCGTAGGAACGCAAAGTAACCTTGCACCCCGGCTTCCATCGCGCGGCGTGAGAAATCACGGAATTTCTGCCCATTACGCTGGCTGTCCACAATGGCCGCCTTTAAAGCCTCCGCGTTGAAATCCGCTGCCACTGGGGGCAATCCTTCAAAAGGAATCGAGGTCAACACGACATCCCCTTCAGCGCTGTAAAACGTCATGTTCAAGCCAACATAATCGACGTGATAATATTCCACACCGGCAGTGATGAGATTGCCGACAATTACGGGAAAGGGGCGGTCCCGCTCAAACTGGCCCGGGCAGCTTCGGTGACGATTTGTGTGTTCATGATGAAAGCGACAACGGTTTAGGACAGCAAACTGCCTCGTTAAACACAAGTATGTCATTCGATAAGCCGCCGATTTACTTTGTCAGACCGTCCCATTTTTGACACATACGGGGCGGTCTCTTTGCTGATGCGGTTCATATATAACATACTGTTCGTCATCTTCTTTTGCCTGAGTGCGCCGTACTACTTCTTCAAGATGTGGCGGCGGGGCAACTGGCAGAAAGGTTTCAAACAACGCTTTGGTCGTTACGAGGACTTGCCGCCCGCAGACCCCAAGCATCCGGCCATCTGGCTGCATGCCGTCAGCGTGGGGGAAGTGAACATCTGCGCGCAGGTCATCCGCGAGCTGCGCCAGCGTGCCCCGCAATACCGTATCATCGTCTCCACAACTACCAGCACGGGCATGGGGGAACTACACAAGCGCCTGCCGGAAGGCGTGGAGAAGGTCTATTACCCGGTCGATTTCCTCCCGTTCGTGCGGCGTGCCTTGGATCGTATCCAACCTGTCGCCGTCGCTTTGATTGAAGCCGAGATCTGGCCCAATTTCCTCTGGGAACTTCAACGGCGTGAGATTCCGCACTTTCTCCTGAATGCCCGCGTCTCGGAACGCTCGCACCGCGGGTATCGTCGTTTCGGTTTTCTCTTTGCGCCCTTGTTCGCCACGTTTGAAGGCGTGGGTGCCCAAAACGAAGAAGACGCCGTTCGCCTCCGTGAGATCGGTTGCCAGCCAGATGCCGTCCACGTTTTCGGCAATCTGAAATTTGATGCCGTCCACCTGCCTACCAAGCGCCCGCTGGATGTCCCCGCCATGCTCGCTTCCTTGGGCGTGAAGCCGGGCGCGCCCGTATTGCTCGGTGGCAGCACATTTCCCGGTGAAGAAAAAATCCTTGGCGAAATCTTTTTGCGTTTACGCCAGCAGCAGCCCGATCTCTTTCTCATCTTGGTCCCGCGTCACTTCGAGCGCGCCCCGGCAGCCTTGGCGGATTTGACCGCTCTGGGGCTGAAGGTCACCTGCCGCAGTGACCTCAACGGTGCTGCACCGCTGCCCCAGACCGACTGCTTGCTCGTCAATACAACCGGTGAACTTGTCTATTTCTACGAACACGCCACGGTGGTGTTTGTAGGCAAGAGCCTGACTGCCAACGGCGGGCAAAGCCCCATCGAACCAGCGGCGCTTGGCAAAGCGATGACTTTTGGCCCCAACATGCAGAACTTCGCCAGCATCGTGCGCTCTTTCCTGCTGGCGCAAGGTGCGGTGCAAGTCCGTGATGCTGCTGAGTTGGAGCTGATTTTGGCTGGTTTGCTGAGCCATGCGGACAAGCGGAACGAGTTGGGCCGCAATGCTCTGGCAGTGGTGCAGCAAAACCAAGGCGCGACCACCCGCACGATCGATATGTTGCTGGGCAAGATCGCCAAGTGAGCAACCCATGGTTTTCCTTCGGCAATCAACCGCTGGACTAAAAATGGTCACCACGGTTCACTTCTCTTGTGCGTAGGAGCTTTCCCATCCTGCTGTTGCTAAGCTGCCTGCTCGCAGGTGGCTTGTGGCTCCGTGCCGATGACTTTCAAAGCTGGCAACGGTTTAGTCTCACGGCGTGGCACAAAGGGGATTGGGAGATGCAGCTTCACGAGGAATCCCGCTGGAACCGGGACAGTTCCCGGCTTAATGAGCAATTGATCACTCCCCAAATCCTGTGGCAGGCGAATGAGATATGGCGTTTCAGTGTGGCTTATACGTACTACCGCTATCACAGCGGGAACGGTTTTGATAACGAGCATCGTTTGGAACTGGAAGCGAATCCTCATTGGAAACTTACGGATTGGGTGACGCTGGATTTGCGTAACCGGCTGGAAGTCCGGTTCCGGGATGGCCCATCCAATGGCCCTGAGCGCACGCGTTACCGTATCCAATACACTTTTCCTTTGGCTCATGCCGGTCCGTTGCAAAGCCTCTATTTCAATGATGAGTTCTTTCTGGATCTCGATCACAAACAGCTTAACCAAAACCGGCTGACTCCCTTGGGACTGAGCTTCAAGCTCAATGACCATGCCCAACTCAGGCTATACTATCTGGTGCAATCTATCCGCACACATGCGGAATGGGATCATGCCCATGTGCTCGGCACTCAACTCCAGTTTCAGCTCAAGTAAGCGTGACCCAAATGTCACGTGCAACAGGCTCGCTTTGCGGCGCATAGCACGATAATTTGGGTCGTGAAATCACCCGGCATATCGCGTCGTCATTTCGGCCGTAAGCTCCTGCTTTCCGGTGCGTCCTTGGGTTTGTTGCCATCGCTGCTCCGTGCGCAACAAGCACCGGGTATCATCATGACGGATCGCCCGCTGATCCAGGGCGGCGCGATGACGGGGGATGTTCTGGGCAATAGTGCCGTCTTCTGGTCCCGCGCAGATCGTCCGGCCACGATGTTGCTGGAGTGGAGCCTGGATCCCAAGTTCACCGACAGCCGCCGCGTGCGTGGCCCCATCGCGCTGGAAGATACGGATTTCGCCGTGAAGCTTCCGTTCCACGAACTGCCGGCCGGGCAAACCATTTTCTACCGGATCAGCTTTGAAGATTTGCGTGATTCAAAGAGGGTCTCCGAACCGGTTACCGGCCATTTCAAAACCCCGCCGACAGGCAAGCGCGACATCTTGTTTGCCTGGTCGGGTGACACCGCCGGTCAGGGCTATGGCATTGATGAGAGCCGTGGTGGCATGCGCACGTATGAAGCGATCCGCAAGCTGCAGCCGGATTTCTTCATTCATAGCGGCGATACCATCTACGCAGACAACCCCATCGAAGCCGAAATGAAACTGGATGACGGCACGGCCTGGAAGAACTTGGTGACGCCCGAGAAAAGCAAGGTGGCCGAGACCTTGGCGGAATTTCGCGGTAATCATTTCTACAACCTGCTCGATGCCAACGTCCGCCGGATGAACAGTGAGGTGCCCATCTACTTTCAATGGGATGATCATGAAGTTCTGAACAACTGGTATCCGGGCAAGCTCATGACGGCGGACCCGCGTTACACGGAGAAGAATGTCTCCGTGCTTTCCGCCCGGGCCCGGCGCGCTTTCTTCGAGTGCCTGCCGATCCGGCCGCACGCCACCGAGCGTATTTACCGGAATATTCCTTACGGCCCGGCCTTGGAGCTTTTCTTCCTCGATATGCGTTCTTATCGGGGCGCGAATTCACCGAATCGCCAGCCGGAGATGTCGGCTGAGTCCGCGTTCTGGGCCGGCAGCAACTGGAAGAGCTGAAGACTGCGCTCGCCGCTTCCAAGTCCACGTGGAAGATCATCTGCTCGGACATGCCCATCAGCCTCATGTGTCGTGATGGCAAAGAATCATTTGAAGCAGTGGCCAATGGTGATGGTCCGGCGCTTGGCCGCGAACTGGAGATCGCCGAACTGCTGCGCTTCATGAAAGAGAAGGGCATTCACAACACCGTGTGGATCACTACCGATGTCCATCATTGCAGTTCCATCTATCATGATCCGAACAAAGCAGTTTTTTCGGAGTTCAATCCGTTCTGGGAATTCATCTCCGGCCCCTTGCACGCGGGCACGTTTAGCCAGCCCTCTCTTGATAATACCTTTGGCCCGGAGACGCGCTTTCTCGGCATTCCCAAGGACATGAAAGCCAACCGACCGCCTTCTGCCGGCTACCAGTTCTTCGGCACCATGAAAATCGATGGAAAAACGGAAGAGCTTACCGTCACGCATTGGGACGTGAACGGTAAAAACCTTTGGAACATCACGCTGCTACCGAAGGCAGGTTAAAAATCTTGGAGGTGGATCACTTCCCGCCAAATTTTTTCAGATAATCCTGATAAGCCAGCCCGATGCCTTCTTCCATCGCGATCGTCGGCTTCCAGCCGAGCGCAAAGAGGCGGCTGCTATCCATCAACTTGCGCGGAGATCCATCCGGCTTTGTGGTGTCCCAGTTGATCTTGCCTTGATAGCCGATCACCTTGGCGACGAGTTCCGTCAGCTGTTTGATGCTGATCTCGCAGCCGGACCCCACATTGATGAAATTTTCCTCGGAGTAATTCTCCATCAAGAACACGCATGCCCGGCCAAGATCGTCAGCGTAAAGGAATTCGCGGAACGGTGTGCCAGAACCCCAGCACGAGACGGATTCCAGTTGTTTGACCTTGGCCTCGTGAAAGCGCCGGATGAGCGCGGGCAGAACGTGTGATTTCTCAGGGTCGTAATTGTCGTTCGGGCCGTACAGATTCGTCGGCATCACACTGATGAAATCAGAACCATACTGGCGGCGGTAGGCGGCGCACATCTTCAGACCGGCGATCTTCGCCACGGCGTACCACTCATTGGTCGGTTCGAGCGGGCCGGTGAGCAGATGCTCCTCCTTCATCGGTTGCGGTGCATGCTTGGGATAGATGCATGAGCTGCCGAGGAAGGCCAATTTTTTGACACCCGCTTTATAGGCCCCGTGGATGAGGTTGTTCTGGATCTGCAAGTTCGTACAGGAACCAGGCCGGATACTCGTTGTTGAACTTGATCCCGCCGACGCGTGCCGCCGCGATGAAGACATACTCCGGCTTTTCCTGTGAGTAGAAACTTGTCACGGCTGCCGAGTCCAACAAGTCCAGCTCGGCATGTGTCCGGCCGATGATGTTCTTGAACCCTTGACGTTCCAATTCACGCCAGATTGCACTGCCTGCCAGCCCTCGGTGGCCGGCTACATAGATACGGGCGTCTTTCGCGATACTCATAACGGGAGATAAAAGACTGTTTAGTTCAGACCGCAAGCCAGTTTCGCCTTGGCCAATACTTTGACGGCGGTTTCCTTGGCCTTCGCTGCACCTTCCTTCAGGACTTGGTCCACGTAATCCATGTTGGCCGCCAGTTCAGCACGCTTGGCCCGGGCAGTGGCGAAATAATTCCAATAATGCTCGAAGAGACCCTTCTTCAAATCCCCATAACCCATGCCCCCGGCGCGCAAACGTTCTTCGTAATCCTTCGCCACATCTGCCGGAGCGACGTGCTTGAGCAATTGGATGGCAAGATTCTTGTCCGCATCCGGTTTCGGCTCCTGCGGCGTTCGGCTGTCCATCACGATACCCATGATGCGCTTTTTCGTGGCCTTTTCCTCGCCGAACAGCTCGATCGTATTGCCGTAGCTCTTGCTCATCTTTTGTCCATCAAGACCCGGCACTACTGCGACTTCTTCACGGATACGCGGTTCTGGAACGACAAATGTCTGGCCATAGATATGGTTGAACTTCAGTGCCAAATCGCGCGCTACTTCGAGATGTTGCTTCTGGTCTTTGCCGACTGGAACTATATTGGAATCAAACAGCAGAATATCGGCAGCCATGAGGACGGGGTAGGCGAACAAACCGTGATTCACCGAGCCCAAGTCATTCTCTTCCAGCCGGGCAGCTTTATCTTTGTAGCTTGTGCAACGCTCCAGCAACCCCATCGGCGTTACGGTCGTGAGTATCCATGCCAGCTCGGTCACTTCCGGCACATCCGATTGCCGCCAGAACACACACTTTTTTGGGTCCAGTCCGCAGGCCATGAAATCCAGCGCCACATCCAGCGTGTATTGCCGCCGTTTCGCCGCATCCGTTAGCGACGTCATGGAATGATAATTGGCGATGAAATAAAACGCCTCGCCCTGATCTTGCAGCTCAATAGCCGGCCGCATCGCCCCGAAGTAATTCCCGAGGTGCAACGCGCCCGAAGGCTGGATACCCGTCAAAATTCGCATGGGGCGGACAGTAGCAACGGCCGGGACTTCGTTCAAAGGGTTTTCCTCCGGTTTTGGCATGAATGACTTGCGCTTTGGTCAGTTTCTCAGTTCAATATGGGCACCTGCGGTAGCTAGGTAAGCAGGGTCAAAAGGAGACACTGCTGTATTCAAATAACATCATAATCATATAACATGTATACCTCACCTAATAATGTCCCCTCCTTGTTGCCAGACACATTTCCGCCGTTACCCGGTCCTGCCAACGCTATCCAGGTCAAAGATTGTGTGGAGAAGGGGACGGGCTTTTATGTCTTTATCGGTTATTGTTTGGTGCTGCTTTTCGCGACTATCGCCGTGGTGACCATTTATCCCATGGTGATTGCGATTATCGCTTCTATCGCCACCTGGATTTATCGCAAACGTGTGCTCGCTTATGTAAGAGGCTCTTACATACAGGCTTCAGAGCAGCAGTTCCCTGAGGTTTACCGTTGCGTTCGGGACGTCTCTTCTGCTTTGGGTATGCATGAAGTTCCGGAGGTTTACATTGTTGAAGGCAACCAGTTAAACGCCTTTGCCATGAAGGCAGCCGGCAAGAAAATGATCTTCTTGATGGATGATGTGGTGGATGCCTGTCTGCGTTCAGGCAATCCAGGCACCTTGACCTTCATCATCGCCCATGAACTGGCTCATCAAGCACTCGGACACACCTCGCAAGTGCGTGCCTACATGCGGCAAATGCTTAAGGCGCTTTCCCGGAAAGATGAGTTTACTTGTGATGCCGTTGCAGGTCGCGTGGTGAATAATGCCGACACCTCCATCTTGGCGCTGACTATTCTGATGACCGGGCCGCAACTCTTGAAGTATGTGAATATGTCCGCTTTGGTCGAACGGGCCCGGGAAATGACGACGGACAAGCACGCCATCAAATCCGAACGGCAACATAGTCACCCGCTCACGTTCCGGCGTATCGGTCGTTTCTGCTGAGCAGATCAGCCCTTGGCCAGTTCGGGCACTTCCATGAACGCATAGCAGAGGATGTGGCAGATACCCATCTGCCCGTCCTCAGCGCGACCGTAATGCGTATCATTGACCACCACCGTCTGGTGGGAAATCTCAGCCAGCTTGCCCTTCTTGCCGCCGACCAGCGCGATGGTATGCACTCCGTGGTCCTTGGCCCATTCCGCCGCGCGCACCAAATTCGGTGAGCTGCCGCTGACACTCAGCATGAGCAGCAAATCACCCGGCTTGGCGTAATTCTGCAACTGGCGCACGTAGATCTGGTCGTAGGCGTAATCATTGCCCAAGGCCGTCATCCAGCTCACATTGTCATTTAGGGAGATGACCTTGAATCGCTTGCCAATCTTGTCGGACGAGCCTTTGCCCAAATCGGTGGCGAAGTGGGAGGAATTGGAGGCGCTGCCGCCATTGCCGCAGACGAAGATCTGCCGGTCTTCCTTCAAGGCCGTGCGGAGCTTCTCCACGATCTGCGCCACTTCATCGACGGGTATCGAGTCCAACGCCGCTTTCTGCGCCTGAATATACTGGCTGATCCACTGCTTCATGATTTGAGTATCATGCGAAGACCCTGACCGCTTGTCAGTATTTTTGTAGCCAGCTTCTCCTTGGGATTATTGTTTGCGGATTGCAACATCGGCTAATGCCGCCAGCTTCAACGCCCCTACAGGCACCGCATCCTCACCCAAACCAGCCAGCTTCACCTGCGGTCCAGGATGGAAAGCCTCCATGATGAAGCGGGGCAGGGCGCGGGCGACTTCAGCTCTCAAGGGCTCCCCGATCAGCGAAACCCCGCCGCCAAGGACGATCACTTCCGGATGGAACAGGTGCGTGACGTGGGAGAGCGCAAAAGCCAGGTCTTGAGCTGTTTCCAACAGGATTTGCCTGGCCACGCCGTCATTAGCTTGCAGCGCAGCGACCAGTTGGCTCGCCTCGCCCCGCGTCATGGTCTTGGTCAATTCCGCCAGCTTGGATTGCGGACTGACGGCGCAGACCTCACGGATGCGCCGGTCGATGGCCCATCCGGAACAACGGTCCTCCACAATCGTTCCGCTTTTATCTAATCGCAGGTGACCAATCTCCGCCTCACCCGGTTTCGCACCGTGATAGATGCGCCCATCTACCACCACGCCACCGCCCACACCACTGCCCATGGTGATGTAAAAGACGGGATTCAGCCCTTTGCCCGCGCCGCAAAGCGCTTCGCCAAAAGCCGCCGTATTGGCATCGTTATCCACCATCACCGGTAGCCTACTCAGCTTTTTCAGCCAATCGCCAATGGGAAATTCTGACCAGCCCTCGATCTGATGTGAGCAGCAGATCTGCCCGGTCTGACAATCCACTGGCCCTCCAAAGCCCACGCCGATGGCCGTCGCCTTGGTGAGCGCGAGCAATTCCGGCAACGCCCCCGCGATCTGTTCCCGGATACCTTCGCCCCCGCGTGCCTTGTCCACGTTGAAGCGACGGCGTTCTTTGATGACACCATTGGCGTCGCCCGCCACCAGTTGCAACTTCGTCCCGCCGATCTCGATGCCTAACAATATACTCATACCCGTTTGATTGAAACTCTCAGTGCCAGCTTAGATCAGCTTGAAATAACCCGGTTCATTCCCGGCCTTCCACTTGATATTGCAGCCGAGGCTCGCCCGCTGTTCCGTGGGGGCCGGTTTGCCTGCCAGCAAAGCTTCGACAGCGGCTCGCAGATCTTTGCCAGTTACGGGTAAAATCTTCTCCACGCGCGGACGGCTGTCATCGAATTGACCGCGATAATACAGCTTCTGTTCGCCGTCATAGACGAAGAAATCCGGTGTGCACGCGGCGCGATACGCCTTCGCCACGGCTTGCGTCTCATCATAGAGATAGGGGAAGGTATAGCCCGCTGCAGCCGCTTCTTCCGCCATCTTCGCCGGGCTGTCAGCCGGGTGCTCAACGATGTCGTTGGCGCTGATCGCCACCATCGCCACGCCCTTCGCCTGATATTCGCGCCCGAACTTTGCGAGTTCCTCACGGATATGCTTCACGTACGGGCAATGATTGCAGATGAAGGCGACCACGAGTGCCGGTGCGCCTCTGAAATCTGCCAATGAATGGATTTTGCCGTTTGGATCGGGCAAAGCGAAGGACGGTGCGGGCGTGCCCAGCGGAACCATGGTGGAAGGTGTGCGTGCCATAATCTATGTCCAACCAAAGGAGCCAACTTTGCCGCCAAAAGCAAGATTAAGGAGCGTCTTTGGAGCGCGGGTCTCCGACCCGCAGCAATATCTCTGAGCAAAGATGGTATAGATTCACATGATGGGCTTACCTCCGGCCAAATCTTTTGCGAGGCAGTGCCAACTGTTCTTTGTGCGTTGCTGTGGGTCAGAGAGCCGGGCTCCTTTTGCATCACAACTTGAATAACTTCTTCGCGTTCTCGAACAGAATCTTCCGCTCGATCGCCTTGCTCGGTGCCAGCCGTCGGATAGCTGCCAGCGTTTGTGCCCCTTGGCAACCGGGCCCGCGCCCGATCGTGTCCGTGCAATCACTGCCGTAGAGAAACTTGTTCTGATGCCGTTCCAGAAAAGCCCGGGTATGATCTTCATCCCGCAACAACGCCCCCAAACCTGAACCGGCGGACATGTCACAGTACATGTTGGGGTAATCGCTCAGATAACGGTCGGTGATGCCACCGGGCGTCACCTTGCCCATGGGATAGAGCACTTTCTGGTCATGATTCTTGTCGATATTGCCCCACCACGTCTGCGCGTGTCCGATGAAATTCACCTTGGGATACTTCGCCAGCATCTTGTAGAAACGTTCGATGCCCTTGTTGTATGTCTCATGTTGAAAGTGCATCAGCACCGGCACTCCGTAAGCCTGTGCCAGTTCCGCGATCTGCTGCATGTGAACGGAATCGCAATCCACATTGAACTTCTGTTCACCAATGCCCTTGGCGCCCAGCTTCAGATACTTCTCGATCTCCTGCCGCGCTTCCGGCAAATCCGGCACTTCGTTGGCAAAGAAGAGGAACTCTTTCGGATACTCCTTAGCGACCGCCATCACCGTATCGTTTCCGCCTGTGCCGGCGGCGAGCCCATTGGACTTGCCGTTGTGCGTGGATTCCCGCTCCACCGGCCTTCCTGCTGGGAGGAGGATCGTGGTTGTGATGCCCATCGCCCGCTGATGGATGCGCATCTGCTCATTCGTGCGCCCGGTGTAGTTCGTGTGCTGATGGATATCGATGATCGGCTCATCCGGGTTCGGCGCAGC
Source organism: Limisphaerales bacterium (assembly GCA_965283725.1). Classification (GTDB taxonomy): domain Bacteria; phylum Verrucomicrobiota; class Verrucomicrobiia; order Limisphaerales; family JAEYXS01; genus JAEYXS01. The sequence continues at coordinate 10,696 of CBDIPT010000010.1, read as the reverse complement.
TATCGCAGGTGCGGCACAGGCACAAGCCAGTGCGGTCGCCGTGCTTTTGAGGAAATCGCGCCGGGTAAAGTAGGTTTGGGCCATAAGCGGTTTGGGTTGGTTGCTGATTTATTCTGTTCCGTGCTGAAAGGATTTCAAATACAAACGTATCGTCCGTCGTCAGTAGTCTGTTCGCCAACCTATGAACAAGCCGACCACCACGCTGGTTATTACGACGCTCGCTTCGGCCTTGAGCTTCAATGCATTTGCCGCCGAGCCACCTTTGACCCAGCAGGACCTCCCCCGTTTGAAGCCCACGGAACCGGCGAATGTCATGAAGACCTTCACCGTGCGACCCGGCTTTCATCTAGAACTCGCCGCGCATGAACCGCAAGTCGTCTCGCCCGTGGCGCTATCCTTTGATGAGAACGGCCGCATGTATGTGGTGGAGATGATCGATTACTCCGAGCGTCGCGCTGAGAAGCTGAGTCGTATCCGCCTGTTGGAGGACAAGAACGGCGATGGTATTTATGAGAAAAGCACGGTGTATGCGGAAGGTTTGGCTTGGGCCACCGGTGTCATCTGTTTTGGCGGCGGCGTGTTCGTCGTGGCTTCACCGGATCTGATCTGGTTCAAAGACACGAATGGTGATGGTAAGGCGGACCAGCAAAAAGTCATCTTCACCGGCTTCGCGGAAGGTCGCGAGAAGCTGAACATGCAGGCGTTGCCCAACAGCCTGAACTGGGGCTTGGATAACCGCATCCACGTCGCGACCGGTCCGAATGGTGGCATTCTTCGAAACCTCGTCCGCCCGAACGATGCACCGCTGGATGTGAACCGTCGCGATATCTGTTTCAATCCAACCACGTTCGAGTTGTTCGCTGAGAATGGTGGTGGTCAGAACGGCATGAGCTTCGACAGCCAAGGCCGCAAGTACACCACGAGCAACAGTCGTCATTTGATGGCATATATGTTCGATAGCAAGTATGCAGCGCGCAATCCGCTCTACACTTTGCCGAGCCCGATCGTGGATATTCCCGTGGATGGCCCAGCCGCCGAGGTGTATCGCACGAGCCCCGATGAAGCCTGGCGGGTCATCCGTACAAAGTGGCGGGTGGATGGCACGGTGAAAGGTGTGGTGGAAGGCGGTGGACGAGCCTCAGGTTACTTCACCGGCGCAACCGGCGGCACGATTTATCGCGGCAATGCCTATCCATCTGAGTTTCAAGAAAACGCTTTCATCGGTGATGCGGGTAGTAATCTCGTTCACCGCAAACGCATCCGTCCTGACGGCGTCGGCGTCCTCGCTGAGCGCGCCGCGGATGAGCAGACCTCCGAGTTCGTTGCTAGTTCCGACAATTGGTTCCGTCCTGTGCAGTTCGCCAATGCACCGGATGGCTGCCTCTACTTCATCGACATGTATCGCGAGGTCATCGAGCACCCGTGGTCCATTCCCGAATCCATCAAGCAATTCATCGATTTGAACAGTGGCAATGATCGCGGGCGCATCTATCGGGCTGCGCTGAACGGTTTCAAGCAACCCGCGCAACCGGCACTTGGCAAAGCTACCACTAAGGAACTCGTCGCCACCTTGGAGAACCCGAATGGTTGGCATCGTGACACCGCCTCACGTCTGCTTTATGAACGGCAAGATGCGACAGCTACTCCTTCGCTGATTGCTTTGTTGACCAACGGGAAGTCCGCCTATGGTCGCTTGCATGCGTTACATTCTCTGGAAGGCCAGCGAGCCTTGACTGTGGACCTCGTTCTGCTGGCCATGAAAGATAGCTATCCGGTGGTCCGTGAGCATGCCGTCAAACTCGGCGAGAGGTTCTTGCACCCACTTGCCTCGAATGCCCTGCGGGATTCTCTGTTGGCGCTAGTGAATGATCCCAGCCTGAATGTGCGCTATCAATTGGCTTTCACCATTGGCGAGTTGAACGAAGCGGACCGCACACCCGCTTTGCTGGCTCTGGCCAAGCGCGATGCCGCTGATAAATGGTTTCGCGGCGCGCTATTTAGTTCCATGCCAGGGCAGTTGACGGAGGCGTTCTCCTTGGCCGCCAAGGATGCGGAGTTTACCCGCTCGCCCGCTGGACAGGAGTTTCTCCGTGAGCTGCTTGCTTTGGCGGGAGCCAGCAAAGATCCGAACGAGCTGAGCGCTGCCTTGAACCTCGTGGGCAGAGCGGAGGTCCCCGCCGCGTTTCACTTGGCGCGAGCCTTGGGTGAAGGCGTTCAAAAGTCACGCATACCAGGAGCTAAAGATCAGTATGTGCTGAAACTCATACCTTTGTTCGAGCAAGCCCGACAGTTCGCTGCTGTAAGCAATCCTGAAGCTCAACGCATTGAGAGTATTCGTGTCCTCGAATTTGATGTGGACCATCAGGAATCCTTCAAGACGCTCGAAGCGTTGCTCAAAGCCGATCAGGGAAGCGCGATCCAACTGGCAGCATTGAATGCTATTATGGCATTCAACATGCCGTCGGGAGCGGTCACCGTGGCCAAAGCATGGAGTGGATTCCCGCTGGCAGTGCGCGGTATTGCGTTGGAGCAGTTCTTGAAAAAAACAGACCGCATCAATGTGCTCTTGGATGCGGTGGAGCAAGGTGCCATCAAGCCGCATGAATTGTCTGCTGGGCAACTTACCCAATTGCGAGTGCAGCGAGCAGCGGGGATTAAGGTCAGGGTGGATAAGCTTTTTGCTCAAAACCAAATGGCGAAGCGGGGTGACGTGGTGAAAGCTTTTCAACCAGCGATGACCTTGCGTGGCGATGCCGCCAAGGGACGTCAAATCTACACGGAACGCTGTCTTTCCTGCCATCGTGCTGAAGGCCAAGGCAATGCCCTCGGACCTGATCTCGTGACCGTGAAGACCACGGGCAAAGAGAAGTTGCTCGTGAACATCCTCGATCCGAATCGCGAGGTGCCGCCGCAGTTCCTCGCCTATGCTATTGATACGAAAGATGGCGAAAGCTACACGGGCCTCGTCGTGAACGAGACCCCGAATAGCGTGACGCTACGTATGGCTTTTGGTCAGGAAAAAGCTGTGCCGCGCTCCAACATCAAGAAGATGGAGAGCGGCGGCCAGTCATTGATGCCCGAGGGCCTGGAGGCTGGGCTAACGCCGCAAGACGTGGCGAACTTGCTGGAGTTCATCATCATGGCGAAGAATTGACGAGAGGGGTTTACGATGACCTCTGGAGTGTGATATAGTCCTGACATGATTACTGATGAGTTAATCACAGTGGATCCCGATATCTTGGGCGGCACGCCTGTCTTTAACGGGACGCGGGTTCCTGTGAAGACGCTCTTCGAGTACTTGGAAGACGATTATTCGTTGGATGAATTCTTGGAATGTTTTCCCACGGTGACACGCCAGATGGCCACTGATCTTTTGGAACGTTCGCGCAAGGCCGTTCTTCCGCAAGCCGCATGAAGATTTTGTTGGATGAGTGCGTGCCTTGGCCTATGTACAAAATTCTATCTGGTCACGAGTGTAAAACTGCACAGCAGATCGGTTGGGCGAGTCTAAAGAATGGTGATTTGATAAAGCAGGCCGACCCTGAGTTTGATCTCTTCATCACGGCCGACCAGAATATCCGGTATCAGCAAAATCTGTCGGGTCGGAAGATCGCCATACTGGAGCTTTCGACCAACAACCTGCGCCGTATCCAACGTGCATCGGATTTGATTCTCAATGCTATCAGCACCAGTTCAATCGGTTCATTTATCAGTTTAGATATCCCAAAGTAGGTCTTGCTGGTTCGGAGATCAGCGTTCCTTGTTTTAGAGCCATTTCTTGATCTGGTCCTGATAGCGCGTGTAGATGAAGCCTAGCACGATGAGCACCACGCCGAGGGCCATGAAGCTGAGCACGCGATAGATGGTGGCGAGTTTCCAGACATCGAGGAACATTACGCGACCAATCGCGCAGCCCAGCACCGCGAGACCGAACCAACGATAACGGCGATCACGCAGGATCAAGCCCGTGATGAAGAACACGAACGCCAACGCCGCCCAACTCGCCGTGATATAGAAACCCTGAGTCCCCAGTGAAACCCACTTGGTCAGATAGAGCCAGGCGCTCAATCCGCCCAAAATGATGAAGGCTGTTTCCAGCGGCTTGAATTCCAATTCCGATTTACCACAGCGTTGCAATGCTTGCTGCTGACCGAACAGAGCCAGAATGGCGAGCATATTCACGGGATATAGAATAGGTGTGGCCGTAGGAAACCAATAATCGAACAAACCAACTGCTGTGAAGACGAGGCTTAGGTAGAGCAGCGCATTGTTGGTTCGATAGAGCGACAGAGCAAACAGGACCGCGCCCAGGAGTGCCTGCACCCAGAACCAAGACTTGGCCGGTAGATATTCGTGAATCCACAGCAGGGACATCAGGACGGATGTGCCTTGATACACGCGGGAGAGAGCAGATAAAGAGGCGTCGTGTTCCTCTTTTGCCCGCTGGAGAAACCAGGCAAATCCGCTGAAGACAAGTAGAGTGAAGATGGGCACCAAAGTGTAAGCGCATGAGATGCTTTTATTGTGGAAAGCCGCCAGGAATTCCAAGCCGAGCCAGAGCAGGAGCATTTGAGCAGCGACGGCGAGCGGTTTCCAGCGGGTCAACCAGGCATAAACAGTGACCCCAACGGCCAGAGCTGCCGTCCAAAGAATGCGGGGAGCAAGGGTGAATTCATATTGCACCCAGCCAAGGCAAAGGACAACAGCCATTGTACCGAACAATGTTTGCAACGCAGAACGCGTGGAGTCTTGGAATTTAAGGTGTTCTTCCCGCTGCCACCAATGGGCCATGCCAGCCGTGGCGGCGATGACTATGCCCAGAATCCAGCCGGGCAATGGCACGTGGCCTAAACGCAGGCTGAGCCAGTAGATCTGGCTGATGAACAGGTAGGCCTGTGCCAGCACGGTGAGTTCTTTCAGCTTGAGCAGCGGATAGCCGAAAGTGAGCAGCGCGGCGAGAAGGGCAAAGACAACTGGCCGATGGACGGATGCAACATTTTGCCAGGCCGCGACCAACCATACCATCCAGCTCAACAAGCACCAAAATATCCGACGGACATCGGCTTCTTCCTTGGCTGTAACGATCGTATTGCGCTGAACCCAAATGGCGGAGATAGCGAAAATGACGCCTACAACCGAGGCACTAACCAAGCTGGTTGTTTGAAAGGCGGGAATATCGGCGATCGTGTAGGCTAGCGAGAGCAAGCCCGTGACATAAGCACCACCGCGTAGGATACGTTGATCCAGACGGTAGCCGCAGATGAGCAGTACCAGTGTTTCCGCGGCGAGGATCAAGCCAAGCTGCATGCCCGTGAACTTGGTGATAAAGCCTAGCGTGATCAGGATGATGGCTTGGGTGAGGAGAGTATTCCGGACGGCAAGCTCTGTTGTCAGCAACATCCGGGCAAGCCAGGAGGTGCCCAGGAGCACCGTGCCGAAGCCCAGGCACAGCATCCAGAAATGTCCTTCGTTACGCGGCAGGAATGTCAGCACGGCGAGGCCAAAGAATGCGATATTGTTCAACGTCAGGAACGTTGCCCTTGATTTGTTCGCCAGCTCCTCCGCTTTACTGACAAAACCGGCTACGCTGAAGATGATCCAATAGCCTGCCAAGAAAGCGATGGCTCGCCAAAGTTGCGGCTCGGGGAGCGGCACCATGGATTCACCATCATAGTAAACCCGCCAGAAAGCATAGCCTACATAGGTGCCAATCAGCCCGGCGAATGAAAGCGTTACCCAGCGGTTACGCAACAGGAAGCCCACGGCAGCCAGAGTTAGCACGAGGTTGCACGCCAAGGTGAACTCTCCGATGTGGGTGATGGACGAGGTGTAGTAAGAAAGACCGATGGCGAAGAGGGCAAGCACTTCGGATTTCTTTCGGTCAGCCAACCAGACAACTATCACAGCCCAGAGCAATAACAGCGCACCATCCACCAATGGGCTGGTGATGACCCGCAGATACTCGATGTGATGGGCGGCATACGTGGCGAAATAGATCGCGGATAAGCCGCCAGCGAAGACGACGTTACCAAAGTTCCGCATCTTCTCATTCGCCTTGTCGCTTTGGCACCAAGTCCCACCACCGATCAAAGCCAGACCTGCCGCATAGATCAGGCTGAGTTTGCCTGCTGGCCCCAGGTGGACGAAATAGTGCTGATAGGCATAGAAACCAAAGAAGGCCAAGCCCGTCAGAAGCATGACTATACCCACTCGCACGAACCAGTAGGTAGCCAGCTTCATCTCAAAGTTGCCGGAGTTCTGTGTCTCCTTTTTCACCGCAAGTGAAGTAATGGGCGGTGGAACGGCCGGTTCCAAGCTGGCTGCTAGTTTCGGCTCGATTACAGCCCGCTCGTTGAGCTTTGCGAGCAGGTATTCCGGGAGCTGCGTTAAAGGTGGCGGTGTGGCGGGTGTTTCGTCGGCTGGCGGCTGTTTTGTAGCCACCTCCGGCTCAGACATGATGATGGCCAGTTCGTTTTCGCTGGAGAGTTCCGCGCGCTGATGCTCCTCGAAGCGCTGCAAACGTTGCCCGTAAGACTCGACCTGCCGGTTCAGTTGGTCGAAATCATTGCGCAAGCGCAGCAACTCCAGTTGGTTGATTGAGTTCATGGCTAGGCCGCTTTCTCCGTTGGTTGGCTGATATTCAATTTCTAGCATCAGCTTAAGGAGGCGAACGTAAAGGGGATAATTGATAATGCCGATGTTAACATTGAGAAAAGCAATGTTCAGCGGATGACGCTTTTGGCTTCACCCCTAAGGCTGGCTGGCGTACCAAGAAGCATCGACAAGCAAGCGACAGACAAAAAGATGATCGCCATCATGGCCTGCGGGCTTTGGCTGGTGACGGTGCTTTTGTTTTTGCCTGCCCGCGGCTTCGGCTTTGTCAGCTACGATGACGGGCCCTATGTTTATGATAACGACATGGTGAAGCAGGGGCTCAATGCCGTTACGGTGAAATGGGCTTTCTTGGAGACGCACTTCTTCATGTGGCATCCGCTGACCTCGCTGAGTCACCTGCTAGATGTCACATTGTTCGGGCTGAATCCTTCCGCGTTCCATCTGGAGAATGTCCTGCTGCACGCGGTCAGTGCGGTTCTTTTGTTTCTGTTTCTCCTGCGCACCACGCAAGCACACTGGCCTTCGCTCTTCGTGGCTCTGCTGTTCGCGTGGCATCCCTTGCGCGTGGAGTCGGTGGCCTGGATCGCGGAACGGAAGGACGTGCTGTCCACGCTCTTTTGGCTGCTGACGCTGCACGCCTATGTTTATTTCACTGAGGTGAAGACACGGACGGCCTACTGGTTCGCGGTGATCGTTTATGCCTTGGGCATTCTGACCAAGCCCACGATTGTCACACTGCCGTGCGTATTATTGCTGATTGATGTCTGGCCGTTAAGGCGCTTCCAGTTTGAGTCAACGGGCATCAACTGGGCGAAACTCAAGCCGCTCATCCTGGAGAAATTACCGTTCTTTGCATTGTGCGTCCTGCTAAGCGTCATCACATATAAAGTGCAGAAGGAAGGCGATGTGCTGGCTATGATGGAAAGCACGACGCTGATGGATCGCTTGGGGAATGCCTGCGTTTCTTACGTGCGTTACATCGGTAAACTGCTGTGGCCGTTGGACCTGGCCGTGCTTTATCCTTATCCCGGTACTTGGCCGTTGGTGATTGTGCTGGCCGCCCTGGTTGCGTTGGTCGCTGGTTCATGGATTTGCTGGAAGCAAAGAATGGCCCGGCCATGGTTGCTCGTGGGCTGGCTATGGTTTCTCGGCGTGCTGGTGCCGGCCATCGGCATTGTGCAAGCCGGTGGGCAGGCGATGGCGGATCGTTACACGTACGTTTCTACTATCGGCCTTTTGATCATACTGGTTTGGACTGTGGTCGAGCTGGATCGGATACCTGTATGGGGTCGTTATCTCACCTCCGGTCTGGCGTGCGTATCCTTGGCCGGTTCATTTGTTTTGACCAGCCGGCAATTGCAACTCTGGGGTAGTTCTGAAGCATTATTCCGGCATACAGCCAAGGTTACCAAGAACAACGCCATCGCGCATTTCAGTCTCGCCTTCGCTCTGTTGGAAAAGGAGCGCATTGACGAAGCCATCACAGAGTTCTTCACCGGGTTGGACATCAATCCGCGCGATCACAAGGGGTGGTATCAACTTGGGCGGGCTTACACCAAAAAAGGGGACACCCAAAAGGCAGCGAATGCTTTTCTGGAATGCGCCAAATTGATGCCGAGCTTCAGTGATGCCCATTTCCAGCTTTCCATGGCTTATACCAAGCTGGGCAAGCTGAAGGAAGCGGAGCTGGAACTGGTTCAATATCTTAAAGATCAGCCAAGACAAGAGAATGCCTGGAACAACTTGGGGAACATCCAGTTCTTGCAGAAAAACTTCACCAACGCAGCGACCAGTTATTTGAAGGCGGCAGAACTGGCCCCGGACCGCTTTGATACATGGATGAACTTGGCGAACCTTTTTCTCGAACAGCAACAGTTTGCCCAAGGGTTGAACTATTTCGAACGCGCCCTGAAATTAAAACCGGATGATGCGCCGCTATGGTATCAATACGGCTCCCTTTGCGAGCAATTCAAGCAACCAGCCAAAGCGGTGGCTGCCTGGCGTAAGGCCTTGATCTTGCAGCCGGAGATGATCGAAGTCCGGTTACGTCTGGCGTGGCGTTTGGCCGTGGAACCGGATGTCCAAGTGCGCAATGGCAAGGAAGCCCTGATGCTTATAGAAAAGCTGGTGGCGCAGACCGGGGCTACGGGCGGCCCGATGGTGGAGATACTGGCCGCGGCCAAAGCCGAGCAAGGCAGCTATGATGAAGCGGTGTTTTGGGCGGAGAGTGCGCTGAAATCGTATGAGAACCGACAGGATGCCGCCGGAGTGGCGCGGTTGAAGGCGCATCTTGGGCAGTATCGTCAAAAGCAACCATGGCGAAGCGAAGGAAGCCCATGAGCAAGCCTGTAACACCGGAAATGCACCGTCCTGTTCTGTATGCGCTGATCTTGGGCTTGCTGACGTTCGTGTTGTTTTCTCCCGTGCGGCATCATGAGTTCATCAATTATGATGATACGCTGTATATCACCGAGAGCCCGCTAGTGCTGGATGGTTTGAGCGTTGCTGGCATCAAGCGGGCCTTGCTGGAGCCGCACGCGTTCATGTGGCATCCGTTGACGACGGTATCGCATCAACTAGATATCACCTTGTTCGGTCTGGATGCCGGGGCGCATCATTTGATGAACGTCCTGATTCATGCCGTCAGTACGGGCCTGCTCTTTCTGCTTCTGCGAACCATGACCGGTTCCCTCTGGCGCGCTTTGATCGTCGCTGCTTTGTTTGCCTGGCATCCGCTGCGGGTGGAATCGGTCGCTTGGATTTCCGAGCGTAAAGACACGCTCTGCACTTTGTTCTGGATCCTAACCCTGTTCGCGTATGTGCGTTACGTTCGCCACGCCACGAAACAGAATTATCTGCTGCTTTTTGTCACGTATCTGTTCGGCATCATGACCAAGCCACTGATTGTCACGCTGCCTTGTTTGCTGCTGTTACTCGATGTCTGGCCGCTCAAGCGCTTTCCGTCTGAAGCGTTGTCTGGCGTTGTTGGCTTTAAGACCAACTTTGGAAAGATTCGGCAATTAGTGATAGAGAAGTTGCCGCTCTTTGGCTTGGCCTTTGCGCTTGCCTGCCTGACGTGGCATTCCCAGAGCAGTGGCGGAATCATTCGCACGATGGGGCATTTTACACTGGGTGAGAGACTAGGTAACGCAGTCGTTAGTTATGTCCGTTATCTCGGGAAATTATCTTGGCCGCAGGATCTGGTGGTGTTTTATCCCCATCCAGGTCAATGGCCGTTGCCGCTGGTCATGGGAGCGGTGGCGGTGCTTTTATTCATCAGCTTTTGGGTTTATCGCCGGCGGCTAGCCAGCCCATGGGAGTTGGTGGGATGGTTCTGGTTCTTGGGTTTGCTCGTGCCAGCCATCGGCATCGTGCAGGCCGGCGGGCAAGCGATGGCCGATCGCTATTCGTATTTCTCGACGGTGGGCGTGCTCGTCGCGGTGATCTGGAGTGCGGGCGAGTGGCTCAAAAAGCAGGGCTGGCCAACGGCCGGATTAGTGGGGACGGCGGTGCTGCCTTTGCTGGTGTGCGTGGGTTTGACCCATGGGCAATTGAAGTATTGGCGAAATAGTGAAACTTTGTTTCGTCATACTTTGGCAGCATCTCCCGGTAATGTAGTGGGCTACGAAAATCTGGGGAGTGCCTTGGTTGGTAACGGCAAGATAAACGAGGGTATAGCGGTGATGATTGCGGGACTTCAGGTCCATCCTGGGCGGCCGCTTTTGCATAGCAATCTGGGTTTGGCTTACGCCAGATTGGGGCAGAAACAGGCAGCGGCGGAGCAGTATCGCCTGGCGCTGGCCAGTGATCCAGATTATGCCTCGGCAAGAAGCAATCTGGGCAATCTCCTGCGGGAAAACGGTGATGCGGCTGGTGCGGTGCGTGAACTGGAAACCGCTCTCAAGAGCGAACCTCATGATGCAGAGATCATGAATAATCTCGCACTGGCCTTGGAAGAGACAGGGCGGAAGGACGAAGCGTATCAGCGCTATCATGAAGCCATCCAAGCGAACCCGCGCTACGCGGAAGCACGTTTGAATCTAGGTGTCTTGCTCTATGAGAATAAAAACCTCAAGGAAGC
>CBDIPT010000009.1:0-183869 GCA_965283725.1 Limisphaerales bacterium | reverse complement strand
AAAAGTAGTCCCATTTTACTCTAACAGCAAGAACTGACTGACCCTATTCTGCTCTCCACCCTTCAAACCTGCGCGAAGACTTCTTCCAAGAACTTGCGGTTTGCCACCGCGTTGGCCGTCACCAATTCCGCCGAATCCGCCGGGGCTGTGCATTCGATCATTACCGGGCCGTTGAATCCGGCGGCTTTGAGCACCGTGAACACCGCTTTGAAATCTACCTTGCCCGTGCCGAACTGGATCATCACCGGGCTCTTTTGGCTGGCACAATCCTTGGCACAGAAACCCGTCACATACTTAGCGATCGGCTTCAACTCCGTCACCGGGTCTTTGCCCGTATAATAGATGATGTTCCCGGCATCGAACCACACCTTGAAGTTTGGATGGTTTACCTTATTCAGGCACTTGAGCACCTCATCTGAAGCGCCGCTGCTGCCGCCGTGCGGCTTGAGCACCATGTTCACACCCTTATCCGCCGCGTATTTGGCGGCATCCGCCATCGTGGCGTAATAATTATCATACTGCCCCTCCACGCTTACTCCGCCAGACAGCAGGTACTTCAAACCCAGTTGGGCCGCGTAATCCACCAGCTTGCGGCAGCCGGCGATGGAATCCGCCACCGGCGTATCGTGACGCGTCTTCAGCCACGCGATATTCGGGGTCAAACTCCGTTCATCAATGCGTTTCTTGAGGGCGGCGATGTATTCCGGCGTGGCCGACGTCGCCAAGCCCACATCCCCTTTATGATCTCCCACCAAGCCCGTGAGCTTGAACCCGCCCGCCTTCAGGCCGTCTAGCGCCACATCATAACTCCACGCACCCCATGGGCGGTTAAAACAACCGATTTCCCAACGGGGTTTGTCCGCCGCTTCGAGCAAGGCCGAACCTGCCACGGTGGCGGCAAAGGTGGAACCGATGAATTGACGACGTGTCATAGTCAGGTTGGGCATAAAGTATGGCCCTACTTAAGCCTCCCGCCCGGGCCCGGTCAAACTCTAGTATGGCCTACGTATTCTCCGCCCCTTCCCGGTCATATTCTTGACACTGGCTGGCGAAGTCGGTGATATGCTCGGCATCTCATTTGCGTTGAATACAACGACAGGCTGTTTCGTCGTTGTAAAGCATTGAACACCAACATTCTGCTCGCAAGGGCAGATTAGGACTACGGTAACTTGTTGAAAATCAGACATTCAGCAACAGTTCTACCGCACGGTAAGACGTCACGTCATATCGGGCGCGTAGCTATCTGTTTAGCGCTAGGTATCGCCGCGGTCTTGGCTGGTTGCAGCTCCCGCCAATACGCCAAGAAGGCCGATAAAGAGGTCTATCGTATCATCGCTCAAAAAGAGGCCGCCATCTTTGGGCGGACTAATGAGTTCACGATCGATACCAAGTACAAAACCACCGACGATCCCTACGCCCTCAAAGCGGAGACCATCATTTCCGAACGCCTCGAAAAAGGCGACCGCCTGCTCACCCTGCCTGACGCCATCCAGTTGGCCATCGAACGCAGCCGCGATTATCAGCTCAACAAAGAGCAGCTTTACCTCACGGCCCTCTCTTTGACCGGTGAACGCTACGAATTTGGGCCCAAATTCTTTGGTTCCACGACCGCTGCCGCCAATCGTGATTCAACCGGTCAGCGTAACGGCACGCTGAACAGCGATTTGGGCGCCAGCCAGGCGTTGAAAACCGGTGGCCGCTTGAGCGCCGCCTTGGCGAACGACCTCTTGCGCTACTTCACGGGCGCACCGCGGCGGGAGGCCGTTTCCGTGGTATCCGTCGATCTGGTGCAACCACTGTTGCGGGGTGCCGGTTCCAAAGTCGCCGCCGAATCCTTGACGCAAGCCGACCGGAACGTCGTCTATCAATTGCGTTCCTTCACCCAGTTTCAACGTTCCTTCGCCGTTGGCATCGTTGCCAGCTACTACCGCACGTTGCGGGAAAAGGACACCGTCCGGAATCAGTATAGCAACTACCTGCGCTTGAAAGCCTCGGCCGAGCGCAGTGCGGCAATGGCCGTGGACCGCCTTTCCCCCACGCAAGCAGACCAGGCTCGCCAAAGCGAACTGCAAGCCCGCCGCAGCTACATCGCCGCCGTCAAACGCTATCAGGACGTGGTGAATGATTTTAAGATCACCCTCGGCATCCCGATCGGTGTGGAGTTGAAGTTTGATGACAAGGCTTTGGATGACATCCGGAATGCCGGCATGATCCCGCTGCATTTCGAGGAGACCAGCGGCTACAACCTCGCCGTCACCAACCAGCTCGAGTTGCTGAACATCATCGATCGCTTTGAAGACAGCCAGCGCAAGCTCCGCGTCTTCGCCAGTGCGCTCAAACCCGGGCTAAACCTCTTCGCGAACGCGGACCTGGAATCCACCCGCCCTACCGATTACACCAAGTTCAACATCGACAATGTGCGCGCTTCCGCCGGGTTGCAGCTCGATCTGCCGCTGGACCGGCTGAAACAGCGCAATAGCTACCGGGCCGCCTTGGTCACCTTTGAACGGGAGATCCGCAACCTCTCGCTTGAATTGGATGACTTGCGCCGCGATATCAGCGAAGGGTTGCGCAACCTCGCCTTGCTCCGCGAAACCTACGAAGTGCAACAAGTCGAACTCACCCTGTCCGAGCGCCGGGTGGAACGTGAAGAACTCCTCCTGAAAGCCGGTCGTTCCCAGATCCGTGATTTGCTGGACGCCCAAGACGCCCGCGTCCGCGCCCTGAACGGGGTCACCCAGAACTTGGTGGATTACCACATCGCGCGGCTGAACCTCCTCCTCCGCATCGGTGTGCTGAAGAGCGACTTTGAGAAATTCTGGATCGCCGACCAGCCCCTGCCCGGCCAGATGGCCATGAAGACGGAACCGGCTGACGCGGAAAAGAAGCCTGATACCTTGATCACCCCTGACCAGTTGTTTGGAAACTGATGAAAAGCATTCGTTCTATACTAAACGCCCTCGTCCAGCAGGCCCGTAAACGGCCCAAGATCGCCGCCGGTGTCGGCGTTGCCTTCTTATTGCTGTGCTTCTTCGTCCTCCGGTCCGGCAAGAAGGATAAGAGCAGTGAGACCCTGTATCATACCGTCAAACGCGGTGACTTCCTCATCTCCATCGTGGAAGGCGGCGCACTCAAAGCCGTGAATGAGGAGGTCGTCCGTTCCGAACTGGAAGGCAGTGCCCCCATCATCTCCATCGTGAAGGAAGGTACGTTCGCCAAGAAAGGCGATCTCCTCGTGGAATTGGATTCGGCCGATCTGAAAGAACGCCTCACCCAGCAGGAGGTGACCACCCAGAGCAGCCAGTTCGCCTACGTGCAGGCCAAGGAAGCCCTCGGCATCCAAAAGAGCGTCAATGACAGCAATATCAAGGAAGCTGAACTGCGGCTCGAACTCGCGAAGGACGACTTGGAAAAGTACAAGGAAGGCGATATCCCGCAGCTCAGCCGCAACGCCACCAACGAAATCATCCTGGCCAATGAAGAACTGCAACGGCCAGGAACGCCTCAACTGGACCCGCCAGCTGGCGCAAAAAGAATTCGCCAGCAAAACCGAAGTCCAGACCGATGAGCTGACCCTGAAACGCGCTGAGATCAAGCTCGCCCAGGTGGAGAAGAGCTTGGAACTCATGACCCGTTACGATTTCCCGAAACGCCTGCGCCTCTTGCAATCCGCCGTGGATCAGGCCGAGGTAGAATCGCTGCGCATCAAGCAACGCTCCCGCGCCATCGAAGCCCAGGCTGAGGCCGAACTGGAATCCAAGCTCCGCACCTTGGAATACAACGAGAAGAAGCAGGAGCACATGAAGCAGCAGTTGGAATACACGCGCATCACCGCGCCGCAAGACGGCATGGTCATCTATGCCTCCAGCACCGGCGGTAACCGGGGTAATTATCTGATTGAAGAAGGCGCCAACATCCGCCAGAAGCAGGACATCATCATCCTGCCGGATGTCACCCAGATGATGCTGGAAGTGCGTATCCATGAATCCCACGTCTCGCAGGTCAAACCCGGCCAGCGCGCTTACGTCACCATCGATTCCCTCCCAGACAAACGCTTCAAAGGCTCCATCCGCAAGGTGGCCATTTTGCCGGATTCCAACAGCCGCTACTACAACCCGAACCTCAAGGTCTATCCTACGGAGATCTTGATCGAGGACCAGCTGCCAGATCTCAAGCCCGGTGTTTCCGGCCGCGCGGAGATCGTGGTCACGAACCTCCCGAACGTCATCACCGTGCCGATCCAGGCCGTGACCACCTCCCGTGGCCAGCAGGTCTGCTTCGTGCACCGCGGTGAGGATGTGCCCGACCGCGTGCCCGTGGAGGTCGGCATGTATAACGACAAATTCATCGAGATCAAAACTGGTTTGAAAGAAGGCGAAACCGTCCTGCTCTCCGCCTTGGCTAACAGTGACGCCATCGACTTGGGCGGCTCCATCGTCCAGTCTTCGGATGTGGACACCAATGAGACCAAGGTCGCGCGGCAGATCCGCGAAGGCACCTTCAAGGACGGCAAACCGTCGGCCATCGATACCAAGGTTGACAAGAAGCCCACCAAACCATCCGGCGACAAACCACCCAAAACGCCCAAACCACCGAAACCAACCGGTGGCAGTTGAGTTTAATCAAGGGCGCACCATGAGCGGGAAACCCATCATCCGGATCAAAGAACTCCAGAAACGCTACATCCTCGGCGAAGTCGAGGTGCGGGCGCTCCGGGGTGTCAGCGTGGACATCGAGGAAGGCAGCTATGTGGCCATCATGGGACCATCCGGCTCCGGCAAATCCACGATGCTCAACGTGCTGGGCTGTTTGGACCGCCCTTCCGCTGGTGAGTACCACCTTGGCGATGAAAACGTCGCCAACATGAACGATGACCAGTTGTCCGATATCCGTGGTCGCCGGCTGGGGTTCATCTTTCAGTCCTACAATCTCATCCATCAGCTCACCGTGGTGGAAAACATCTACGTCCCCCTCTTCTATCAGGGCAAGGACTACAAAGATTACTCCGAACGCTGCGAACGGCTCGCGCGTCTGGTCGGTCTGGGCGACCGCTTGGATCATCGCCCCAAGCAGCTCTCCGGTGGTCAGCAGCAGCGTGTGGCCGTCGCCCGGTCACTGATCAACGATCCCCTGATGATTCTGGCGGACGAACCCACCGGCAACTTGGATTCCAAGACCGGCAAGGAAGTGCTGGATCTGATGGATAAATTGAACGAGGCCGGCAAGACCATCGTGCTCGTCACGCACGGTTCCGAAGTCGCCGAACGCGCCCATCGCGTTCTGCACATGAAGGACGGCGTGATCGACCGCGAGGTCATCAACCGCCCGTACACGCCGCATAAGGAAAAGACGGCTGACTGGCTGACCGCCATCGAGAAATCTCTGGGATTGGTCCCCGCATGATTGCCTACCGCGTAGCCCGTATCGTCCAGCTCGGCATCAAGAGCCTGCTTCTGCACAAGATGCGGTCGGCCCTCACGATGCTCGGCATCATTTTCGGCGTCTGCTCCGTCATCGCCATGCTCGCGATCGGTGAAGGCGCTTCGTACGAGGCGCAGGAAGCCATCAAAAAACTGGGCAGCAACAACGTCATCATCCGCAGCGTCAAGCCGCCCGAAGACAGCAGCGGCGGCGGGGGCGGCGGACGGCGCAGTTACGTGAGCGAACACGGCATCACTTACAAAGATGCCGGGCGCATCCAGGGAACCATACCGGGCGTCGCCAATGTGTTGCCCGTGCGCATCATCCGGGACAACGTCATCTTCGATCAAAGCAATGTGCAGGTGCAGGTGATCGGTACTCATCCGAATTATCCCGGCATGACCGGCTCCGAGATCAGCCGAGGCCGCTTCCTCAGCAGCACGGATGAATCCCGCCAGGCCAACGTCTGCGTGCTGACCCTCAGCCTGGCTGAACGTCTCTTCCCCTATCAAAACCCTTTGGAAGAAGAAGTCCGCATCGGGGCGGATTACTACCAGGTCGTCGGCTTGCTACGCGAACAAGGCAGCGAAAAACAGCGGGCCCAATCCGGCCAGACCGAAAGCCAGCCGCTCGACAGCAACATCTACATCCCCCTCTCCACCGCTCGCAGCCGCTTTGGCGACGTCATCTTCCGCCGTTCCGCCGGCAGTTTCGAGGCCGAGAAAGTGGAGCTGCACCAGTTGACCGTGCAATTCCACAGCACAGATGCCGTGGAGGACGCGGTCCCGCAGATTGAAGCCCTGTTCCAACGCTTCCACAAAAAGAAAGATTACGAGTTCATCGTCCCGCTGCAATTGCTGCGTCAGGCGGAGAACACCAAGCGCATCTTCAACATCGTGCTTGGCTCCATTGCCGCGATCTCCCTGCTCGTCGGTGGCATCGGCATCATGAACATCATGCTCGCGACCGTCACGGAGCGCACCCGCGAGATCGGCGTGCGCCGCGCGCTTGGTGCCAAGAAGAAGGACATCATCACCCAGTTCCTCGTGGAAACGGTGGTGCTCTCGTTTGGGGGCGGATTGATCGGTGTGGTAGTCGGCGTGATTATCCCCGTGCTCGTCTCCCACTTCACCGAAATGAAGGCCATTATCACCTGGTGGTCTGTCATCCTCGCCTTCAGCATCTCCGGTCTGATCGGCGTGGTCTTCGGGATTTACCCCGCCTCCAGCGCCGCCAACCTCGACCCGATCGACGCCCTCCGCCACGAGTAAAACGGAGCGTGGGTCTCCGACCCGCAGCAATTTCCGAAAAAACTGACAGGGTGAAATTCGGCTAAAGCAACCAGCCTTGGTTAGCAAGCTGCTGTCTCATAAGTGTGATCCAAACCGAACGACGTAACACAGCGCCCGCGCTGCCGGATTCAAGCCGGCAGTCCGCGACATCCGCCGTAGCACATTCCGCTTTCCCTCGCGGTTAATCACATCATTTTTCCGGCTGCTTTTGCTAAAGAATGTTGCTGCGGGTCGGAGACCCGCGCTCCACCAATCACTTCGCCGCCGTCGTCAACGGCTCACTCTCGATCCGCGGGCTCGTCCAAAAGCCGAACTCCCACGACCAATTGTTCGCTCGGTTCTCGAGCCGCAGCGTCACCGTCTTGCCCGCCAACGGCGTGAGATTCACGTCTACCGTCTGCCAACGATCCGTGGCGGACTTGATCAGGCGCTGCTCCAGCACCTTCTCGTTCGCCAGCACCACCAGTTCCCAATCGCCCTTCTCATGCGCGGAGACATCGAACACCAAGCGCGTCTTCTGGCCGGCCGGCACCTCCACCTTGCGGATCAAGGCCGCCCCCCGCTCCTTGCTGAAAGGATGCGTGATCAGCACATTCTGTTTGCCGCCATAATCGCTCAAGCGGTTCGGCGTGGCCTCGAACTCCGGGGCTTCCACGCGCCACTCCGCATTCCAGTGCGAGACGGATTCCCAATCGATCTCTTTATATTTGATCTCGGCCACCGGCTTGCCCTTGGGCTGCGGTGCCGCTTCGGATTTCTTTTGCACCGGCTTGGCCTCTTGCACGTCCACGTTCTCCAGCCAGCTAAACGGCTTCTTCTCCTGCGGAGGATTCAGAAGGAACGCGATGAGGTTGCGGAAGTCTTCCTCCGGCATCTGCTCCAACCCCTCCGGCATCACCGAAAGCTCGCTCACGCGCATGGACTTGATGTCCGCTTTCGCAATCGTGTCCTCCTTCGGTCCGGCGGACAGGATTTTAACCCGCGCATCATTATTCTCCACCATGCGCCCGGCCACGATGCGGTCATCCTTCGTCTCGATCTCCACGTTTTCATAACCCGCACCGATGATCTGGTTCGGGTCGATGACGTTCGCCAGCAAGGCATTCAAACTCGAACGCCCCACGCCCGTCAGGTCAGGGCCGACATCCGCACCTTCGCCATAGAGCTTATGGCAGGTGAAGCACGTGCGCACCGCCACTTCATGACCGGCCTTGATGTCCGGCTGCTTCTTGCTGTCGAGGATCATCTTGCGCTTGGCCGCGATGAGTTGCGCCTTGTCCGCATCCGCTTCGCGTACGCGCCCAAAGACCAGCTGCGCCCGCCGCGCAAGCATGCCAAAGTCCGCTTGTGACCGCATCATCGTGCGGATGGCTGTGGCCGGCACATCGCCGATGACCACCTGCTTCTGCTCCAACGCCGAAAGCAAGGTCGAAGCCCAACGATCCCGTGACGCCAAGATGTCCGAGGTCACCCGGCGCACCGTGGGACTGAATTTATCCCACCGCTTCAGCAATTCATTGGGCAGCGCATCGCCACCGATTTCGCCCAGAGCCCGGACCGATTCCATCACAAGGGATTCCGGATTCGTCTCCCCCACCAGTTGCAGCAAGGCATTCCGCGCCACGTCATTCTTCAACTGGCGCACCACCTGGATGGCCTCCAGCCGCTTCTCCAGTGGAGCCTTGGTATCGTTCACCAAGTTCACGCTGCTCTGCACCGCCGAAGCATTGCCCCACAAGGTGCCCAAACGCTGCGCCCGCTCCTTCACTTGGGCATCCTTGCTTGCCAGCAGCTTGTTCATGACCGC
Organism: Limisphaerales bacterium; assembly: GCA_965283725.1. Classification (GTDB taxonomy): domain Bacteria; phylum Verrucomicrobiota; class Verrucomicrobiia; order Limisphaerales; family JAEYXS01; genus JAEYXS01. Next base: position 175,349 of record CBDIPT010000009.1, on the reverse strand, counting down.
CGTCGTATCGCCTGTTGGCACGATGGCTTTGCCCTTCTGTCCTTCGAGCAAACCGTTCAAGGCCGCGATGGTCAAGGCCGTGTCCTGATCCTGCAATTCGCCGACCACCGCCGTGGCTTTGGTCAGCAATTCCGGCCGGCCCATATCACAGACACGCCGCATCAGCTTCTGCGTCAATTGTCCGGCGAGCGGCATGTTTTTGGCCGCGCCATCCATCGTCCATTTGAACGCGATTTCCGGGGCTTGGGCCACCAGTGGCTCCGCCGCCGCCCAGATCATGAACGGGATCAGCGGGTCTTTGCCATCACGTGAGGATTCGATGAGGTTCGGAATGATTTCTCCGAATTCAAACTGCTTGCTCGGCGGCGTGTTCACCGTGAGCGAACCACTGGTGAATTGACGCACCGCTGTCGCCACCGCCAAACGCACCGTCGGGTCGCTGTCCTTCGCCAGGTTTTCCAACGTGGCGACGTCCTGTTCCGAGCCGACTTGGCGTTCGCCGATCAATCGTGCGCACCAGGCGCGCACGATGGCCTCGCGGTCAGCGGCACAGGCATAGAGCGCATCATCATTCAGATAGCCCGAGGTGTGCAGCGTCCACAACGCCGCCATGCGTGCCTCCAGCGTGGCGCCGTTCTTCAACAACTGCTGCAACAGGCCCATCACCGTGTTATCGCGACGCTCCGTCAAAACATGTTGCGCCATGCGCCGCTGCCAGACGTTCTCGTGCGCGAGCAATTTCACCAGTTCCGCGCTTGGCAGCTTCGCCAGATCCATATCCTTGTTCGGACGGCTCATCACCGGCTTGCCCTTGTCCTTGCCCGTATAAACTACCCGCCAGATGCGACCATACTTGCGGTCCACGCCCTCTGGGTCGGCTCGGGCATTCTGGTAACAGGGATACTTGTCATACCAGTCACCCAGCCAGATTGCGCCATCCGGTCCCACCTGCGTGCTGATCGGCCGGAACCAGCCATCATTCGCCCGCACAAAGTCCTGCTTGAAGCTCGCTTTGAAACTTGAGCCGTTCGGCTTCAACGTATCCTGATGCACCGAGCTGTCGTGGATGTTCCCCATAAGCAGCGTGCCGAGATAATCTTTGGGATACTGGTCACCTTGATAGATCTGGACACCGCAATAGGCCGCGCGGAAATGGCTGTGATCCACGATGCTCGCCAGACCGCCACGCGGTGAATGCATATCCGCATAACCGTAAGGATTCGCCCAGATGCCGCCCTGCCGCACGAACTGCCCACCAGGAGCCATGTGGAACAGGTGATCGATCACGCACGCGCTAACGAAAGCGTTGCCCGCGCGGTCAAAGTCCACGCCCCAGGGATTGCTCGTGCCGTCGGCGAACACCTCGAACTTGCGGGTCTGCGGATGAAACCGCGCCACCGCCGCGTTCATCACCACACCCGGATCATTCGGTTTCTTCGGATCTTTCACGAGCGAATGCGTGAAAACACCGTGCGTCATGTAGAGATAACCATCCGGCCCCCAAGTGAACCCGTTCAACAATTCATGACGGTCTTCCAGGCCAAAGCCCGTGAGCACCACTTCGCGCACATCCGCCTTGTCATCCCCGTTGGTGTCCTTGAAAAACAGCAAATCCGGGGCTTGTCCCACATACGCCCCGCCATTGCCCAAGATGATGGCCGTAGCCAGATTCAAGCCGTCGGCGAAGACGGTCACCTTGTCCGCCCGCCCATCCCCATCGGTGTCTTCCAAGATCTTGATGCGATCTCGCGGAGCGGCTCCCTTGGGCGCACCTAGCGGGTATTCGTAGAGCTCCACGACCCATAACCGCCCGCGCTCATCCCACGTCATCGCCACCGGGTTCACCACCATCGGCTCGGCGGCGAAGAGACGCACCTCGAAACCTTCCGGCACGGTGAATTTCTTCTGCGCTTCAGCGGGCGGCAGCGGTTCAGTGGCCGTCGGCGCATACACGCCGGTGAGTTGCTTGCCTTGGGCGAACGCACCCAGCGTACCACCCAATAACAACAATGAGGCAAAGAGATGACGGACATTCATAATGAGAAAGTCCGCCTATCATGACGGGTTACGGAAAAGGTTCAACGGATGAGACGCACATAGGCATATCCAAACTCAACATGCCGATTCTCAGGCGGCTGCAACAAACTGCTGTTTAGTCATCAAATCGCTTTGACTCTGCCCCGCCCTTCATTAGCCTCTTCGGAAATCCGAAAAGACTAGTTATGAGATTTGGCATCAATTCATTCCTCTACGTTTCACCGTTCGTCACGGAGAGCACCAAGCTCTTCAAGCAATTCAAGAAATGGGGCTTCGAGACCGTCGAGATCCCGGTGGAAGATCCTTCCCACATCGACCCTGCCAAGCTGAAGGCGGAAGCCGAAAAGGCGGGCATCGCCATCGGCTCCATCTGCGCATGCATGGGCCCGGGCCGCGATTTCCGTGGCACGCCGGAAGAACAGAAGACCGCGACGGACTATGTGACCGCGCTGATCGACCAGGCCGCCATCATGGGCTGCCCCCGCATCATCGGCCCCATCTACTCCGTCGTCGGCAAGGCGGACGCCGTGGAACCCGCCCAGCAAAAGGTGGAGTTCGATCTCGTGGTGAAGAACCTCAAGCCGATCGCCAAGTATGCCGAATCCAAGGGCATCACCCTGTGCATCGAGCCGCTGAACCGCTTTGAAACGGACTTCCTCAACACCTGCGACAAGGGCTTGAAGCTCATCAAGGCCATCGGCAGCAAGGCTGTCACGCTCCATCTCGATACATTCCACATGAACATCGAGGAGAAGAACCAGGCCGCCGCCATCATCAAAGCAGGCAAGCACCTCGGGCACTTCCACGCCTGCGGCAGCGACCGTGGCACGCCGGGTGGCGATCATATCGACTGGAAGCCCATCGTGGCCGCCCTGAAGAAGATCAACTACAAGGGTGACGTCGTGATCGAGTCCTTCACCACGGATGTGAAGGTCATCGCCCGCGCTGCTGCCATCTGGCGTAAGATCGAGCCGAACCGCAACGACATCGCGGTGAAGGGTCTCGCTAACTTGAAGAAGCTCTTCAAGAAGAAGTAAACCCAGACCAGCTCATTTCAGCCCCGAACGTATAATGCGTTCGGGGCTTTTTCATTTCATCCATGACCCTGTTATGCTTAACTTTTCGCTCAAGGAATCTATGAAGAAACCAGTCGTACTATCGGCCAACGCAGGCACCAAACTGAACGTCTTGGGGGATGAAGTCGTAATCAAGATCCACGGACGAGATACCGGCGGTGTGTATTCCCAAGTCACCACGGTTGGCAGCCAAGGCAAAGGCCCACCGATGCACATCCACCACCGTGAGAACGAGACGTTTTACTGCATCACCGGTGAGTTCAAAGTCATCTGCGATGGCAAGGAATACAAGCTGACGCCGGGCATGGTCGCGCATCTGCCCAAAGGCATCCCTCATCGTTTCGAAGCCACTGGCCCCGGAGAGAACCGCATGCTCGTAACGATCACGCCTGCGGGTTTTGAAGGTTTCTTTGAAGAGATCGGCGCCATGTCCGAAGCGGAACAACAAAACATCCCCCAAGTCATCGCCATCGGAGAGAAATATGGGTTGGAGTTTTTAAAGCCATAGTAGCATATGGCTTACGCCATCTCATTGATTGCTTTAGGTTTGCTGCTCATCGGCTGGGCGGGGTCTTTGGCGGGTTGGTTTTGGGTTTTGGCGTGGCTTGGCATGAACATGGTGGCTCTCGGTCTGGCTCATGCGACCGGTTTTCATCAACTCTACGGAAAGAAGCCAGATGGCACTCTGCCCTTCTCAACGAAGCTCCTGCATTTTCCTTTCCTGCTATTCGCCTGGGTGACTTGGCAGCTATACCGGATCACTTCCCACGAAGCAGCCTGGAATGAAGTCACCAAAGACTTGGTGATCGGCCGACGTTTGTTAGCAAACGAAAACCCGGACGATTTCACCAACTACATCGACTTGACGAGCGAGTTTGACGAACCACCAACTCATCGCCGTCGCTCTGGGTATAAATGCGTTGGCATGCTGGATGGCTCAACGGCCAAAGCGGATGTTTTACTAACCGCGCTCAAAGCGTTACCTCCCGGCCGGACCTACATCCATTGCGCTCAAGGGCATGGCCGGACCGGCGTGTTTGCCATCGCCTATCTGCTCTTCCGAGGCGAAGCCAAGTCGGTTGATGAAGCGTTGAAGATGTTGAAAGCAGCCCGCCCCAAAGTGCAGTTAAACCGGCAGCAACGGACCGTGGCGGAGGCTTTTGCCGCTTTGTTAAAGTAAGCCTGATTGCACCGTTTCCACTATTCCTGAATTGCCAGCCGTCCGTTTCCGTCTATAAAGCAGGCGAACCATATGAAATCTTTGCTCACTTTTGTCGCCACGACTGTGGCTGCGCTCACACTTTCCGCCGCTGATGCCGAAAAAGGCTTCAAGCCTCTCTTTAACGGCAAGGACTTGTCCGGCTGGACCGGCAACATGGAACTCTGGTCCGTGCAGGACGGAGCCATCACCGGCAAAACCTCCCCCAGCGCGACCGATCCAAAGAAGTCCACGCTGAAGCACAACACATTCCTCGTCTATACGAATGGCAACGTCAGCGACTTCGAACTGCGCCTCTCCTACAAGATCGTCCCGAACAGCGAAGTGGGCTTCGGCAACTCGGGCATCCAATACCGCAGCAAGGTCCTTCAGCAAGGCGAGATGGGCCCGATCGTGGGCGGTTATCAGGCAGACTTTGAAGCCGGCAAGACCTATAGCGGCATCCTCTATGAGGAACGCGGCCGCGGCATCCTTGCCCAACGTGGCCAGAAGACCGTCGTGAAAGCGGAAGCCGAAGTCGAACAGAACGGCAAGAAAGTGAAGAAGGCCGAGGTCAAGGTCGTGGGTGAAACGGGCAAATCCGATGACATCCAGGCGGCCATCAAGAAAGAGGACTGGAACGAATACGTGGTCATCGCCAAGGGCAATCACCTGCAACACTTCATCAACGGCAACCAGACCATCGATGTGATCGATGAAGATGCCGTCAAGGGTGCCAAAGAAGGCGTACTCGCGCTGCAGATCCACGTCGGCGGGCCGATGACGGTGCAGTTCAAGAACGTCCGCATCAAAGACCTGAAGTAATTAAACCCGAACTTTCAGGGAGCGTCTCGCAAGAGGCGCTCCCTTTTCGCTTTTATGAACCACAGTCTGGACGTGATGACCATCGCAGATTACGACGAGGTTCTTGCCTTGTGGCAAATAACCGAAGGCGTAGGACTCAATGAATCGGACACGCGCGCGAACATCGCGAAATTTCTCCAGCGAAATCCGGATATGAGCTTTATCGCACGCAGCAGCAGCGGCGATTTGATCGGCGCCGTGCTTTGTGGGCATGACGGCCGCCGGGGTTACTTGCATCATTTGGCTGTCGCCAAAGCACAGCGCGGACAAGGGCTCGGCAAATCACTTTTGAATGCCTGTCTTACAGCTCTGAAGAAAGAAGGCATCATCAAGTGCAACATCTTCGTCTATGCCCATAACGAAGCAGGGCAATCTTTCTGGAAACACTTTGGCTGGAACCCACGAACGGACTTGCTTGTGATGCAGCAAAATATCAACTGAAGAAAAGACGGTTCACGGTTTAGGGGAAGCCTCAGGCACGAACTTGAAGGACTTGATCACGAGCTCCACCGGCTTGCCATCGGTCGGCGGCTTGCCCTTGAAAAGCCAGAGGTTCAGCCGCAAAGGCATGGGCTTTTGCGCAATGTGCAGCTCAGGTTGTTCCGGTTGATAAACCCATTCCGCCGCAGATTTCTTGGCTTCTGTCTGGTGTCCATGTTGGAGCATGAAGGCAACTTGTTTGGCTGACCAGGTGAATTGATGCGTGGTGTAATCTCCGTTGAGTTTCAAAGGAAATGTCTTGGAGCCGTGCTTCACTTTCTTCTGCGGCGGCCAGACCGTGTAGTTCAGCATATCCGCATCAAGCCGGCCCCATCGCGCGAACTCGATATCAATCTCCATGGTGCCATCAGGGCCAACGTCTGAGGTGGGATAAGGAAAGATGCCGAACACGATATTGGGATCGAGTTTATCCAGACGCCCAATCACTTGGAAATGATAGCGACCAAAACCCAGACGCTCCTTGGTGCCCAGTTCCGCGCAATACCATTTACCGCCTTCGTTGGTGATCTTCAGATGTAACGCCCCATCCTTGTCCAACCACACATTCTTTTCCGCCCAATAATTCGGGCCGGGACCAAAGTGACCCGCCTTCACTTCCCACTCGTAACCGCCGAAATTCAACGTCGTAGCCGCCGGGGCTGATAGATGGAAAGCCAAGTTGAAGAACAGAAGATGAACGATACGGGCGCAAGACATGGTGCTATTGCACGACAGCAATCAATTTCGGGCAAGTGGCAAAGTCAATTGCCCCTTTTCTTTTCAGGGCGGCTGCGGCACAAAGAAGGCGTTCAAGCACATGAAAAAACTTTTATTCGTCCTTTCTTTATTCGTCTTGGCCGGGCTGTCACAGGCTGCGGACAAGAAAATCGTCTTCATTGCGGGCAAGCCCAGCCACGGTCCCCTCTCCCATGAGCATCGCGCCGGGTGCCTGCTCTTCCAGAAATGTCTCACGGGGTATCCCGGCATCACCACCGTGGTTTATAGCAATGGCTGGCCCTCCAAAGTGGAAGGCGGCAAAACGGTGGATGACCACAGCGCACTGGAAGGTGCTGATGCCATCGTGATCTACAGCGACGGTGGTGGCGGCCATCCCGTCATGCCGGGCGACCGCTTGCAGGCACTCGGCAAGTTGATGGAAAAAGGCGTGGGCCTGGCTTGCATCCACTACGCCGTGGAGCCGACCTTGCCCAAGGGACAAAAAGAATTTCTCGAATGGATCGGTGGCGCCTTCGAGATCAACTGGTCGGTGAACCCGCATTGGGACGCCGATTTCACCCAGTTCCCCAGACACCCGATCGTGAACGGCGTAAAACCTTTCAAGACGAACGATGAATGGTATTTCCACATGCGCTTCACCGACGGCATGAAGGGCGTGACGCCGATTCTTACCGCCATCGCGCCCGAGAGTACCATGAGCCGCCCCAATGGCGATCACAGCGGCAATGATGCCGTGCGTGCGGCCGTGGCGAATAAAGAACCGCAACACGTCGCCTGGGCTTTTAACCGCCCGAATGGCGGTCGTGGTTTCGGTTTCTCGGGCGGGCATAATCATCTTGGCTGGAAGAACGAAGATCAGCGCAAGCTGGTGCTCAACGCCATCATCTGGGTGGCCAAGGTGGAAGTGCCGAAGAACGGCGTGGAATCCAAAATCACAGACGATGATCTGATGCAGAACTTGGATCCGAAGAATGCGCCCAAGCCCGCCGTGAAACCGGCGGAGAAGAAATAAGCCTGCAATCATTTCCTGGCTGCCAGCCGTGGAGTTCATCTCCACGGCTTTTCTTTTGCCAGCCGTTCATGGCACAGCCTGGAAATGAGTAAGATTATGCTCCCCTTTCCGGCTGAAATAATTTAGCACCTACCCGGATGGATCAACCCCAACACCTTGCGCCCGGCCAAATTGTCGGCGGCGGACGCTATGAATTGCGTCGCCTGCTCGGGCGCGGCGGCATGGGGATGGTCTGGCTGGCTTACGATGCGCGGTTGAAGGAAGAAGTCGCCCTCAAGTTTCTTCCGCCGGAGATCAGCGCCGATGTCGCCGCACTGGATAGCATGCGGCTGGAGACGTTGCGCAGCCGCCGATTGACCCACCCGCACATCGTCCGCATCCACGATCTTTCCGAAGCATTGGACGAGACGCCGTTCATCTCGATGGAATACATCGAGGGGGCGAACCTGAACGAACTCCGGTTGCAGTCCCCCGGCAAAGTTCTCACGTGGGACTTCCTTGCCCCCCTCGTGCAGCAGCTCTGCCACGCGCTGGATTACGCGCATAACGAAGGCGTGATCCATCGGGACTTGAAGCCCGGCAATCTGATGGTGGATGCCAAGGGGCGGTTGAAACTGACCGATTTCGGCATCGCCGCCGTGATGAACAACACCACACGCCGGAACGCCAACAGCGTGAGCGGCACACCGGGCTACATGAGCCCGCAACAGATGCGCGGACAAATCCCCACCGAATCGGATGATGTCTATTCGCTCGGGGCCACCGTCTATGAACTACTGACGGGCCGCCCACCGTTCTACTCCGGGGACATCGCGCATCAAGTGCTGCACGTCGAAGCCACACCGATCGAACAACGTTTGTGGGAACTGGGCACCGAGAACGACATCCCCACGGAAGTCACGGCACTGATTCTTTCCTGTCTCGCCAAAGACCCGGCGTACCGCCCGCCCAATGCACGCACCTTGGGCTCGTGGTTCAATCTTGGCGCAGGCGCACCCCCGCCATCCCCCGCCACCATCGCACCAGCTGCCGATCCCGCGCAGAAAAATAATCCGCCAATCCTGGCTATCCTCGGCGGCTTGGCGATCACCGGTTTGGTGATCGGCATTCTATGGGCACGCCAGCAAGCGGGCCAAAAGCAGCCCGCCATTGCGCCGGTTGCTCAGGAGCAAGCGCCCACCCCAAACCCGGTTGCCAACCGCAGTGAAGAATGGGTGACGATTCTGGGCGGCAAGACCTTGCTGGGCTGGGAAGGCGACCGGCAGTTCTGGTCCATCCGTGAAGGAGCCATCACCGGCCAGGCACCCGCAGGCTGGAAAGGTCGCTACATGCGTTACCTCGTTTGGAGCGAAGGCACGGTCAAAAACTTTGAACTCAAGTTTCAATTCCGGATGCAGAACACGCCGAATTCCGGCGTGCTGTATCGCGCCACGCCAGATGGAGTCGGTGGCGTGAGCGGCTATCAATTTGAGATCTGGAAGGAAAAGACCGGCAATTTGATGGATGTCGGGGGAGATAAACCGCGCCGCGATCTCGCCTTGCGGGGAGAAGACCCACATCCACCTGGATCAAAACGGCAGCGAAGTTATCGAGATGGTGGGGTCGTTAGGTTCGGCAGGACGCCTGGAGGCGGCAATTCATCCGGACGATTGGAACGAAGTGGTCATCCGCGCCGAAGGCACACGGATCACCCATATCATCAATGGCCAACCGATGATCGAGACGAATGATGAGAACACGAAACGGCAGAGGCTCTCGGGCGTGCTAGCCCTGGAATTCTACGGTGAGAACGATCAGCAGATGATCCAGTTCAAGGATATGAAGTTACGGCGGCTGCCTTAACACATTCCGATTCGAGCCGAGCTGGAGCTCGGCGCTCCACCATTACTTCGTGCAGTCGTAGGACATGATGGTGACTTCGGAGCCGAGATAGTTTGTGCGCTCGACCAGTTCCCAACCCAGCCTCTCGTAGTACTTCTCGGTGCTGAAGGTGTAGAGATAGAGCCGGGGTTGCTGGAGTGCTTTGGCTTCGGCAATCACCCGTTGGACTAACGCCGCGCCAATCCCCTGCCCGCGTTGCTCAGGCGCCACGAAGACTCCAGCGATCCACGGTATCAAGTCCGGGCGCATGCTCATGTCGTTCGCCACGAGCATGGCAGCACCGAGTAGCTGTTCACCGTCACGCGCGATGACGACCGTAGGGATTTCTCGGCGGCGACTGGCTTCGGTCAGCCGGATGATGCGACGCTCGATGGAATCACCGGGGCGAAGATGGCCCCACTCGGCGAAATGCCATTTCGCCAGTGTCGGGATGAACGTAGGGTGATCGGCCATGTAGGCGAGACGGAACATGGATGGTTATTTATGCTGAGGAATGGAAATTTAACAGGAGTAAGCGAAGAATAAATCAGGCTTCTCAGCGGAAATTAATACCCTACACTCTTCCTTCGTCGCCTTTAGTATATCTATGAAACGTATTGTATTGCTCAGTCTCGCGTTGCTGGCTGTATTGGCCACCTCGCTCCAGGCCGCGGACAAGCCACGCAAGCTGGTGATCATCGCCGGAAAGCCGAGTCACCCGCCGTTGATGCATGAGTTCCGTGCCGGTTCGCTGCTCTTGCAGAAATGTCTTCAAGGCTATCCTGGCCTGACTGTGGAAGTGCACACCAATGGCTGGGTGAGCGATGAAAAGACCTTCGATACCGCCGATGCCATCTTCATCTATGCGGATGGTGGGGCCAAGCATCCCGCCGTGGTGGATGGGCATCTGGAAACCTTGCGCAAACATATCGCCCGAGGGGTGAGCTTTGGTTGCGGGCACTACGGTGTGGAAGTCGTGAAAGACCAGGGTGGCAAAGAGTTTCAAGACTGGATCGGCGGCTACTACGAGAACGCGTTTTCCTGCAACCCGATCTGGGATGCGGATTACAAGGGCTTCCCGAAACACCCGATCGCCAACGGGGTGAAGCCGTTCACCACCAAGGACGAGTGGTATTTCAACATGCGCTTCCGCGATGACCCGAAAGGCATCACGCCCATCCTCGTGGCCAAGCCTTCGGACGCAACCCGCGACGGTCCCTATGTATATCCGAAGGGACCTTACCCGCACATCCAGGCGAACAAAGGCCGCGAGGAAACGATGATGTGGGTGACAGAACGCGCCGATGGCGGACGCGGGCTGGGCTTCACCGGTGGCCATTTCCACCTGAACTGGGGCAATGACAACCAGCGCAAGATCGTGCTGAATGGGCTGCTCTGGCTGGCGAAAGTAGAAGTGCCCAAGAACGGCGTGGAATCCAAGGTCACGGAAGAGGAACTCATGCAGAACCTTGACCCGAAGAACGCCCCCAAACCCGCCCCGAAACCGGCGGAGAAGAAGTAAGCGATCAATCTCCAGCAACGCCGTTCCTCGCAAGGGGAACGGCGTTTTGCTTTTCACTGACCAAAGACCCGGTAGAAACCGGTCGGCTCAGTGATGCTGTTCGTGAACCGGCGGGAGCTGCCGTTGCCCGGAAACGCGTAGATATTGGTCCAGGCACCACTGCTTAGGTTGGTGCGTATTTCGATGAAATAAGGATGCGCGGCTGTGGTCGGCACATCCCAGATGAGTTGGCCATTCACAGCGGGTTGCGGGACAAGTGTGAACGCAACTGGCGCGCCAAGCGCATTGGTGCGGAAGCGCAATAAGGCGGCGGCGATGGCATCGGCGGTCTTGGTGCGGGCAGACGTATTCGTGCGCACAAACGTAGCCAGTTCCACGTGAACAAACTCGCCACCAAGCCCGCGGCTGTAAATGCCCTGCACATTGGAGCGCGCGCCAAGGTTCGTGAAGGTCTGCCCGGAAACCCCTTCGTTCACCAGCAGATTGAGCGGCGAGTTATCGGCCAGATTCTTGTTGTATGCGTAGGATTTCACGCCGTTGATTTCCAGCACCTCGTCCAACCGCACGACATTGGTGGACATGAAATTATCAATGCCCGCGCCAGTCGAGAGCACGGCCAGCGTGCCGTCAGGAAACTCTGCATGCCCATCTGAACTAAAGCCGTGAATCTGCCACGCCGTATTGGTTGCATTAGTGCCGTTCCACGCCACGTGAACCGCGTGAAAAATGGTATTCGTGAGATCACTGGGGTCACCCGTGCTCGTGCCATTCACATGCCGGTTCGCGCCTGCGATGAGCAAGCCCAACGAGCCTGACTTCACAAACACTTCCGCCGCGAGTTGCGGGCTGCGGAAATCAAACTGAGGATGCGGCGATTCCACGAGGACATTCACGGCCGGGTTGGTATTTAGAAAGAAAGTGCCCCAACCGCGCAGTGGTCCATTCGCATTCTCTACGGCACGCAGCCCCACCAGACCAGTGACGGGATTCGTGTGCTGGAAGAACACCACTTGATAGTCCAAAGGTGCCGCCAGGGTTTCAGCCGTGGCATAATCCCGGTTCAGGACAGCTTGCGCAGCATCCCGCAGTTGGGCCCACTCCGCCGTCAAAGGGGCCGTGTAGTTATTGGAGTTCTGGCCGTAGAGATTCTTGCTGAACGTCTCCAAACGGGCCGCTTCCACAAGCAAATCACCCACGATGTTCGTTGACGCCTTCAAAGGCGTTACCAACGAAGCCAACCAAACTGAAAGAACCGCTATGCAACCCAACCAGCGCATACTCGAAAGTTATAACAAGCTCTCGGAAGGGTGCAAAGTCTAGGACGACAGATTGGCTGGTTTACTTTCCTTGAGCCGGAAGCGTTCCTCCTCTATATCTAGCAGACCCATGAAAAAACTGCTGTTTTCGAGCTTGTTCTGTCTCGCCAGTTTGACGGCGTTCGCGGCCGATGCGCCCAAGGCGGCGACCGCTGGTGTCCCCTTGTTTAAGAGCGGCATCGTCAGCAAAGGGCTCGTCGAGATTGATGTCGATGTCTCGAAGGCCAAGTCCCTGTGGCTGGTTGTGACGCCGGGTGAGGATGGGTTCGGTTGCGATTGGGCAGACTGGGTGGAGCCACGGTTCATCGGACCCAAAGGCGAAACTAAGCTGACGGACTTGAAATGGCGCAGCGCCACGCAAGGTTTCGGTGAATCGCACGTCAACGCGAACGTGGGCGGCAAACCGCTCAAGGTCGGCGGGCAATCGATCGCTTATGGCATCGGCACGCACGCCCCCGCGGTCATCGAATTTGACATCGCGGACAAAGGCTTCACGCGCTTCAAGTCGAAGGCTGGGCTCGATAACGGCGGCACAGATCAGGGCTGCGGCTCCACGGTGGAGTTTCTCGTCTTTGGTGAACGCCCGTCGGCGGGTTACTTGAACACCGCAGCGGATGCCAGCAGCGGCAAACCGCGTGGCAGTGGACCCGAAGCGGCTGCTTCCGATGCCGGCAAACTCATTGCCGCGTCTGGCTTGGAAGCCACGCTCTTCGCTTCCGAACCGCAGATAGTGAATCCGACGGATATGGACATCGATGCCAAGGGGCGCATCTGGATCACGGAAGGCGCGAACTACCGTAAGTGGTCCAATCCTCCGCTCCGTGCTGAAGGCGATCGCATCGTCATCCTCACAGACACCAATCTCGATGGGAAAGCGGACACGGCGGAAACCTTCTACCAAGACCCGAGCATCAATGCGGCCTTGGGCATCTGTGTGTTGGGCAACAAGGCAATCGTCTCCTGCGCGCCGAATGTGTTCGTGCTGACGGACAGCAACAATGATGGCAAGGCGGACAAACGCGAACTGCTCTTCACGGGCGTCTCCGGGCAACAGCACGATCATGCGATGCACGCTTTCGTGTTCGGTCCGGACGGCAAGCTCTACTTCAATTTCGGTAACGCGGGCCAGCAATTGAAACGTCCCACCGGCAAACTGAAGGACATTCCACTGCATGGTGTCATCACGGATGAAGACATCCGCAACAACAGCGAGGCGATCAAGGATCTCGCGGGCAATGAGATCAACAGCCGTGGCCGCCCGTATCGCGAGGGCATGGTGTTCCGTTGCGATCTCGATGGCAGCAATGTGGAGACATTGGGCTGGAACTTCCGCAACAACTACGAAGTGGCCGTGGACTCCTTCGGCACCCTATGGCAATCGGACAACGACGATGACGGCAACAAGGGCGTGCGTATCAACTACGTGATGGAGTTTGGGAACTATGGTTACACGGATGAATTAACCGGAGCGGGATGGCGCTCGAAGCGCACGAATATCGAGAAAGATGTTCCTTACATGCACTGGCACCAGAATGATCCGGGCGTGGTGCCGAATCTACTCTTCACGGGCGCGGGCTCTCCCACGGGCATCACGGTCTATGAAGGCACTCTGTTGCCGAAACAATTCCAAGGCCAAGTGATTCATTGCGATGCCGGTCCGCGCACGGTGCGGGCGTATCCGGTGGAAAACAGTGGTGCGGGCTATAAGGCCACGATGGTGGATGTGCTGACGAGCGGTGACTCGTGGTATCGCCCGGCGGATGTTTGCACGGCGCCGGATGGCTCCCTCTACATCGCTGATTGGAATGATGCGGGGGTGGGCGGCCATAATATGGCGGACCGCGACCTCGCCACGATGCGTGGGCGCGTCTACCGCGTCGCGCCTCCGGGCAACAAGCCGAGCGTGCCGAAAGTGGATCTGGATTCCATCGCGGGTGCGGTCGCGGCGTTGCAATCACCGAATCAATCCATCCGTTACCTCGCCTGGCAGAAGCTCCAATCAGCACAAGGCCAAGCGGAAGCAGAGCTAGTGAAAGTGTGGCAAGGCAATGACGTGCGGATGCGGGCGCGGGCTCTGAATCTGCTCGCTCGCATCCCCGGTAAACAGCGCACCTACGTGACGGAGGCCTTACAAGACAAGGAAGCGGATATCCGCATCACGGGACTGCGCATCACCCGCCAGCTTGACTGGACCAGCATCAATGCGGCAGCAGCAAATGATAAGAAGCAGTTGAAGAATGCTGCCGCCAAGACAGCAGTGAATTCGCTCCTTGGTGCGCTCGGCGGCAAGAAGCAGACGGTGGGCGATGTCGCCGCCAACCTGAGCAACGAATTGACGTTCGATCTGATTACGGCGTTGCAGACTTTGGTGAATGATACGAATCCGCAGGTGCGTCGTGAATGCGCGATCGCTCTGCGGCACAGCCAGGCCAGTGAAGCGCCCGCCCTATGGACAAAGCTCGCGCAACAATACGACGGCAAGGACCGTTGGTATCTGGAAGCCCTCGGCATCAGCGCGGATCAGCAATGGGATGCCTTCCTCGGCGCTTGGCTCGCGGCGGTGGGGGACAATTGGAATACCGCCGCTGGACGCGACATCATCTGGCGCTCACGTGCAGCCCAAACCCCTGCTCTGTTGGCGAAACTCATCATCGCGCGCCAAAGCGAGAAAGACGAATGGCCGCGTTACTTCCGGGCGATGGATTATTTTGAAGGAGCCGAAAAGGAAAAGGCGCTGGTGCAAGTGCTGACGACGATCAAGTGAGGAGCGGTTAACCGCAGATGAAGACAACTAAGCAAAGCTGTATGAAATCATTTTTCCCGCTAGTGGTAGCGCTCGTTTTGAGCGCAAATTCCCTTTTAGCCGCCGATACCAATCAAAGCGCCATCATTCTTGAAGCCTTGAGCCGGTTGCCGGTGAACAAGGTGAATGAGCAACCGGAGTTGAAAGCGGCGTTGGGTCGTGCGCTAGACAGCACGAAGGGCACGAGCGAGTTCGTGAACCTGGTGAGCAAATTCAAACTCACGGAACGGAATCCGGACCTGTTGGAGATGGCTATCGCCAAACCGGCGGAACAGGAAGGCGTGGAAGCCTTGCGAGCGTTGTATGGGAATAATGGTTTGGACTTGGTGCGGGGTGAATTGGGCAAGACAAATAATGTCCGTGTTGCGAGTTTGGCGGAAGCCATCGGTAATACGGGTGGGAACAACACGGAAGGACTTTTGCTGCCGCTCATCTCGGATACGAAGCGTGATCTCGCGGTGCGGCGTCAAGCGGTGAAGGGGGCGGCCAAAGTGCAAGCGGCGTCACTGGCCGTGCTCAAGCTGGCGAAGGATGACAAATTGCCGACGGACGTGAAGCTCCTCGCCACCACAGAACTGAACGCCTCGCGTTTCCCAGATGTGCAGAAGCAAGCGAGCGAAGTGCTCCCGATGCCGCTGGGTGGCGGCGCGCAGACCTTGCCGCCGGTCAGCCAGTTACTCACAATGAAAGGCGATGTGAAGCGCGGTGAAGCAGTGTTCATGCGTCCGCTCTCCACCTGCTCGACGTGTCACATCGTGAATGGTCAGGGCAAAGACTTCGGTCCGGCGCTTTCGGAGATCGGCACGAAGCTGGGCAAGGATGCGATCTACGAAGCCATCCTCGAACCTAGCGCGGGCATCTCTTTCGGCTACGAAGCGTGGGAGATCAAATTGAAGAACGGTGACGAAGTCTATGGTCTGGTGGTCAGCGAGACGAATGACACGCTCACCGTGAAAGATGCCACGGGCTTAAGTCGTCCACTCGCCAAGAAGGACATTACAAGCCGTCAACAGCTCAAGACGTCCGTCATGCCCGCGGGCTTGCAGATGACGATGACGACGCAGGAGTTTGTGGACTTGGTGGAGTATCTTTCTTCTTTGAAGAAGAAGTGAGGGTCCATCTCGAAGGCGACCGATTTATTTCTATACGATCGGCTCGCTCACTCCTCACCCCAGCCCTCTCCTCATTAGAGGAGAGGGAGAACATTTGGCCCTTATTGAAACGGGACTGACGTCTGAAATCACTTACTCTTGAGGCCGAAGATGTCGTTTTCGTTGCGCGAGAGCGGCAGGTATTCTTTGCCTTCCACGTGGCCATCCACGTAGGAAATGTTTGCGCGGAGATTATGGCGCAGCGCCGGCTGTTTGGGTGAGGGTTTGTTGTCCCAAATGCCCAAGTTATCGGGCGGAAAGGTGGAGATATCCGTACGGTAGTAGCCGCCATAGGGATGCTGCGAGAGATCATCGATGTTGTTCTTGGGCACACCGACATCCCCCACGAGCCATAACTGCGCCGGGCGCCGGATAGAACTCAAACGGTAGCTGCCACGAGGCTTTCCCTCACGATCAAAAGCGTACCAGATGAGTGAATCGAGGCCGGGAACGTGATCGAGGTTTTCCACTACGCCGTAGCCTTCCATCTGCTCGCCGAAGGGTGAATCCAGATCATCCGCCGCCACATTGGGACAACGCCAAACGCCATTCTTGTTCGTCACGGAGGTGATGTAACCGCCATTCTCAGAAAGGATGCGATACCACCAATTCGTGGAGTCATGCGGTTTGATGGGATTCTTGAACGTCCCGCCACTGTTCAACGGCGGCAATTGGTCTGCATGATCATTGGCGTAGGCATTGAACGCCAGGTGCAGTTGCCGCAGGTTGCTGATGCACTTCACATTCCGCGCCTTCTGCTTGGCGCGCCCCAATGCAGGCAGGAGCATGCTCACCAAAATGCCGATCACAGCAATGACCACGAGCATCTCCACCAAGGTGAAGGCACGACGATGCGAAAGGCCTCGCCGACATTTCAAGCCGTCAGAAATCGGATTTTTATGCCAACAACAAAGATGCCATCTCACGCACACCTCCTAGCAGACGCAGATTAGGATGAATCCACGCGCTTGCCAATTCAATCTTGCACAGCCGTTGCAACTTTGCCGCCGAACTTGCGCACCAAGATCCAAACACCCACTCCACCCAGCAGGAACAGGACTGGCAACGTTCCAAGTGTGCGCTGAAAAGCGAGATCCGGCTGCCCTGGCAGGTTGTGCCCGTGAAATTTATAGATGCCCGCATAGACCAGCAGCATCAGACCGTAGCCTAGATTGAAGGTCAGCCCGCGGAAGCTCAGCACCGTGGCGCGATGACGCGAATCCACCAACTGATTCAGATAATGGGACGAAAAGAAATTCATGAACCCCATGCCGATCCGCATCAAGAACGGAAACAGCAAGCCAAAGTAAGGAAAGGCAAAGCCCAAACCGATCAAGCCGATGGCGTTCAGGATGGCGACCACGGTGAAGTTGAATCCTTGCCGCCGGTTTTCCGCCAGCCAGCGGGAAAGAATGGGCAGACCAAAGCCCATCGCTGCGAACACGGAACCGATGATGCCGAAAGAGAACTCTGGCAGTTTGATCAGGCGATAATACTCCGAGCCGACCGTCAGATAAACGCGGGTAAAGCTGTCATGCAACAGGCCGACGATCAGCAAGCTCACCACGGCGGGCGAGCGCAAAATCCAACCGCCCGCCTGCCGCATCATGTCCATCGTGCCGCTGGCTTCGGCGGTGTCTTGATGCGTGACGAGCTTGGCTTCGCGCAGATTGAGGCAAGCGAAGAAAATGATGAGCGCTGAACCCAAGGTGAGGATGACCGGCAGACGCATGGCGAGGGATTTGGCCACCTGCCAGTCGAAGCCGAACATGCCGCCGATGGATTGGATGAAGATGGGATCAAACACCGCGGCACCGATAAGCATCGCCACCGTAAAGGCCAGCGCCTGCCAGCGCATCATGACTTCCAGGATGCGCGGCCACTCGGCTTGCCGTCCCACTTCCATCAACGAATCATACGCAAGCGCCTCGTCCGCTCCACTGGCCAAGGCTTCCGCGGCACCGCTTAAAACGCGGTTCAGCAAAAACGCGCCTAGCACCAGCGCATGGTTGCCCGCCGGAACAAATGCGATGAGGGCCATCTCCAGCACCATAAGGGCACAGGCGAGCTTCACCATAAGGCTGCGGCCATAACGATCCGCCAACGCGCCGGAGGGAACTTCCAGACCGACGATGGCGAGCGCCCAGGCGACGTTCAGCAACGCGAACTCGCTCATGGACAGGCCGTAATCAAGGAACATCACGGCGAAAACGGGATAGTAGAAGCGCGCGTTGAAAAGCATCCGGAACAGCACAAAGAGCCGTACGTTCCGGGGATACTGCGAAAGATTCATGCGCGACGTTGCTGAGAACGCCGCCAAAGTATGAGAGGTGTTCCGGTTTGGCGAGCGGAAAGCCCGCGCAAGCATCAGGGTTCAAGCAACGACCGCACTGGTGCCTGGGGATTTATTTTCCGTTCTTTCACGACCCGGGCAAGCCGTTGCTGGCATACCCAAGCCTCGATTTCATCCCCAGTAACCTGCTCTGTTTTGCGATTCGACTTCACGCGGAATTGCCATTTTTCAAGGTCTTTGACCCGATCCAACGCACCGAGCATGCGAAGTATCTCGAAGGCGCAAAATGTATCTTTGGCATCACCTCGCACCTGAATTTTCCATCTTTCATTGACCCGGGTGGCAGCAAAGAACCCTTCACCATGATGCAGTCTTAGGATGCCCTGAATACAGGCTTCGCGATCGATTTTATCCAACCCGCCGAGGATCTCCAAACCGGCTATTGCAAAATAGGTATCTTGGATGGCAGGCCAACCCGAAGTGGCAAACAGACCGCGCGCCTGTCGCCAGTCAGGTAAAGGCGGGCGATCTCCGTAGGCTTGCCCATTGCTTACTTGCCAGGAGGCCACCTGCCGGATCAATTTTTCTCGATCCAGAAAACTCAAGCAATCCAACTGCTGCCAAACGCGTAATTGCGCCAACTGCTGGCTGTCTAACTGTTCCACGGTATGATCACCGGCATCCGTCCGGACATTCCGTTGGGAGAGCATGAATTTGTGAGCGGGCTGCTTCGGATCGCTCAAATAACTCTTCATAGCAGCGGAGGTCACTTTCAGATCACTTAGCGTCAGCCATCCGACGACCACGGCTCGTTTCAGCAACCAATCGTGTTCTAAGTGGTTCACGTTGGCCTCAGAGGTCCCGTTCGGATCAAACTGGGAACTTTTCAGAAGTTGATTTCGCAAAGCGAAAAAAATGGTTTCATCGAAGTCAGCTTGGGCGGGGAGGACGAAGCAATTCATCAATGAATGCGTGGCAACATCGGTGACCGGTCGCTTCTCTCCTGGCTGTCCAAACCGCACCAGAGCGGCGCGAACCTGGGCTTCAGACACCTCAACCGGCTTCAAATCCGAAAGCCACTGTGGCCTCACCATCATCACCAGCAGCAAAGCTGCCAATGGGATAAGCGTTAGCCCAAGAGCAAACCGCTGCCAACGGACGGCTTTGGACCGGGCTGGTGGAACAAGAAACACGGAATCATCAGAGACCTCGCCCAGCAAACGTTGCGAAGCGGCGGCGTGGCCTTGCCGATATTCACGCCAGGCCTGCTCCACCGCGATCCCGACTTGCTCTTCGAGATCTGCGATGGAGCAGCACTGGCCCACCTCCATGGAGTGCAAAGTGATAAAATCCTTCTCACCACAGCGCGCGTTGACGGAGCCATCCCAATGAAGACATAGGGAAGATCCGTTCCGGTGCAAGGGCAGGAAGCTGTGTCGAATATTCTTAAGAAATGAACTGCTGACGGGTGGAAGATATAAAACCAAGCCTTGTGATTCCCAACGAAAGTCACAAACCAACCACTGCTCCCCCATGAAGCGGGCAAAGGCTGACAGTTCATTGCGAGACAGCGGAGGAATTGCCCGAGGCACAGGAATAGAAGTTGAAGGCAACATCTTTTGAACGGCACGGAGGAACAGATTGTAGTCGATCCGGTTGGGGCGATCTTTTCGACCTAAAATGGCAAAGGTATAAGCACCAGTGAATAAGCATAAGAACGTGGGCGGCAAGAACCCCAAAGAAACGCTCACCAGCAACAAGAATATCAGCGTGAAACAGACTAAATTCAGGATGAAATAGTTACTCCGATTGATCGCTAGCAACCGGAAGCTGAAAAATAATTGTGGCAGCATCAAGCAAGTGAAAACGCCCATCACTGTCAAAACGCCCCAAGCTGCACCACCCGCGTTCACCAACATCCAGATGGAAACCATCACCAAAGGGAAGCCCCAGAAAAAACTGCGGAACAGCCGCTCATGCATTCGCGGACGAAAGCCATCCTGCTCGCGGTAGTTTTGACGTTCCAACCGACTCCACCACCAGGTAAACAACATGCCTGGCAGAACACCCACAAGGCCGATGAAAGGCAGCAACCAGGCAAACAAAGTCGATTTGCCCAAGGTTGTGATCAGCTTTGTCCCAAAGCCCACACCAATGGTGCCACCCGTGGTAGCGGCCTGCGCTGAGGACGAAGCCAACACAGTGGCCATGATGACGGGTACCAAAGATTTAGATGGCCGCAGCTTCTCCAAGGAGCCGGCGAGCTTTTCTTCTAATTGCTCGCGTAAAACGGCTTTGGCCCGATGGAGGCGCACACGAAAGGCAGATTCCGAAACACTCAAGGCAAACGCGGCTTCCTCACCACTTTTTCCTTCCAGATAAAACAGCACAAGGCATTCCCGGTGGGCAGCGGGCAGGCTCAGCAAAGTTTCACGAAGTATCTCCGGGGAGCAAACGTCTTCCGCCTCATGCTCGGTGGCAGCAGAACTGGCTGGTTGCTCCAAGGCCCAGCGTTCGCGCTTCTGCAGTTCCCGCCGATGGCGCATCCCCAGATTGATGGCGGCATTGCGGGCGATGGAAGCGATCCAACCGGCGAATTTAGCCCCATCAGCAAGTAACCAGAGGCGGTGATAACCTTTGATAAAGGCTTCTTGGGTGGCTTCTTCGGCAAGTTCGGCATCTCCTAACCGACTCCACGCCACAGCGAACACGCGGTGTTCGTGGCGCTCGACCAACTCCCGGTAACGCTCGGCATCACCGTTCCGTACGGCGGCCACGGCGGCGGCATCCTGTCCCAATTCATCCATCGCTTCGATGTCCATACTTCACAAGCAAGACATCGGGAGCGAGCATTTGTTACAAGGATTTGGAAAAGATTATCATGCGTAGCTGCCGGTGATATAGCTCTCCAACTGGCTGATGGTGGCGTCTTGGGCCGCGATGACCCATTTAATCAAGTCACCCACGGAAACAACCCCGACAACATGGCCGCGCTCCAGCACCGGGAGATGGCGGATGCGTTTCTCGCTCATCAGACGCAAGGCGTCCTCGATGGAACAATCCAGTGAAGCGGTGACCACGGGTGAACTCATGATCTCGTTGACCATCGTTTGGCGGGACTGCCGGCCTTTCAGGATGACCTTGCGGGTGTAATCGCGCTCAGAGAGGACACCGAGCAATTTGCCTTCTCGCATCACGAGCACGGAGCCGATGTTGTGATCGGCCATCATCTGGATGGCATCGAACACCGTGGCACCAGGCGAGATACTCCAGAGGGCATGGTTTTTGTGGCTGAGGATGAGATCGAGGTTGCCTTGAGTTTGCATGGTTGCTCCGTAGTTAGGCGCAGAGCCCAGCTGCTAAAAGCCACCCTTTACCCCTTGGCCGTGAACAGCAAAAGCGTCCGGCGCAGGTTAGTTGTTTTGGTTGCTATAAAATCTAACACTACTTGGCAAAAACTCGACCTTTAAAAACAGATATCTCAACCTTTTTTGCCTACGGGCCTCCCAAGCACAGTTTTTTGCCCGGCCGCACTCGACACATCCGATCCTGCCCACTATGTTACGGCAACTCAGGCACCCATTTCGGCATGGTTCGACCATGCCTTTTGGCCGGGTCGCGCAGTGGTGGATGTGCCTGCGCCCAAGAGACCATGGATTTGTTGCAAGTGACATACGCGGGACCGCAGTTGGACGATCCCGAGCTGTTTGATCTGCTGCCGGCTGAATTGAAGGCCTTGCTGGAGCAGGTCAATGGCTTCATCCAATTTGGCGGCGGGCTGCATATCCGCGGCGCTTGCCGGGATCCGGAGTGGCACTCGCTACGGCGTGCCTGGATGAGCGAGCATGCCTTCCACAATTACTACCGGGCGATGGGCGCGACGGACATACCGTTTGGCCAAGATTATCTCGGCAACCAATTTATCCTGCGCGATGGGCTCGTCGCCAAAATGGAAGCGGAGATGGGCCACATCACGGAGTTCAATCTCACTCTGCCGGATTTCATCGAGGCCGTCCAAGCCGACCCGCAGACGACGCTCTATCTGGACCCGCTCCAAGCTTACATCGCTGAGAGTGGCTCTTTAGAACCAGGCGAACTCTTGCAGGCGGATCCCCCGCTGTGCAGCGATCAGGCGCTGGAAGGTTTCAATCTCATTCGCAAACCCGCCGTGCAACATCAGGCGGACATGCGGCGCTTCTATACGAAGATCAAGCTGCTTTCGGATACCGGGCGGATAAACGCGAAGAAGTAACGCCCTTCGCTAATTCCCCTTCAGATAACCGATCAAATCCGCCAGCTCCTGCTTCGTCATTGTTTTTTCCAATTCCTGCGGCATGAGCGAAAGGCTCGTGGACGCCATCGACGCGATGTTCGCTCGCAGAATCGTATCTTCCTGCCCCAAGGCGCGACGCAACGTCACGCTGTTCGCCGTTTCAGCCGCCAACAAGCCCGTGATGCTTTGGCCGTCTTTTGTTTCCACTTCGTAAGCCAGATACGCCGGATAAATCTCGTACTCCGGCACAATGATGTGCAGGAGCAACACTTCCGACGGTTGATTCCGCACGCCTGTAAGATCAGGGCCGACGTTCGCGCCTTCGCCATTCAATTTGTGGCACGAGGCACAAGTGCGTTTGAAGACTTCATGCCCGCTGGGGCTGTTCGGTTTCATAGCCAGCACCGGCTTGAGTTCCTCGTAGATTTTCATGCGATCACCACCGCCACCATTTTGGAACAAGGCTTCGGCGCGGGTGCGGATCTTCTCGTCCTTGCTCTTCGTCAATCCAGTGCGACGAGCCGGGCTCAAGGCGAACGGCGGCACGTGACCAGCCTCCAGCGCATCCAACAAGGCAGGCAGAAACCGCGCTTGCGACGTGACCATACCCAGCACCGCCTCACGCACGGCGGGGCTGTAAGCGCGCCAACGTTCGCGGCTCAAGAGTGCCTCGCCGATCTTGGCATCATTCATCTGGCCGAGCGAACGGATGACGGCCACCTGGACATCGGCCGTTTGCTTGGGATTGACCAGCGTCAGCAACGGCTCGCCTGCTTGCGCGTAATCAGCCTGTGCCAGCAGACCGATGGAAGACAGGCGCTGAGCTTCATCCGCCATCGGGTCTTGCACCGTCTTCAAGGCGCGCTCGAACAACGCGTGAACCACCGCTTTCGCCTCTTCCGAATAACCCGACTCCATCGCCACCAAGTTCAGCACGGGCGAGCTTTCCTTGCCCTTCACCTTGCCGCGCAAGCCTTCAGCCACGCCGCTCAAGAAAGCCATCGGCCAATCGGGTTCAGTTTTCGGGTCCACCAGGCTGAGCAGATAGATCGTGCGTTCGGGGATTTGCCCGGCCGCGAGCATCTGGCCCATGGACTTCATCAAGCTGGGATTCACCGCCGTGCCGCGATTCCCCTCCTCCACCAGACCACGGTACAGATCCGGGGCATGGGAGCCGATGGAGCTGAGCACCGCAGCGCGGGTCCATTTGTCCGCCCCATCCCGCAGGGCGATGCGCAAGAGAGGCGGCACGATGCGCAGGTCCCGCCCCTCGCCCAAGGCGAGCGCACATTGGAAACGCACGCGGGGATCGGCGTCATCCGCCATCTTGCTGATGGGCTCCACGAGGTAATCCGATTCCGCAAAATTCTTCTCGGCGATCTGCAAGCCGATCTCCCGGATATCAGCCAGAGAATTGGCCATCACGGAACGCATGAAATTCTCATCACGCGGGCGGGTGGCGAAGGAAGCCGATATGGCCGCAGCCGCGCCATACTCATTGTCGCGCTTGCGAGCAAGCTTCTGCATGAGATCACGGCGCATGCCTTCGGGATTCTCGATCAACCGGCGTCGGGCAGTCTCACGCACCCAACCATTCGTCGCCATCAACGCAGACATGAGTTCCTCCGTGCCCAGCTTCGCCATCTTGGATGAACGGCCTTCGGTCAAATCTTTCGGCGGAATGTCTGCGCCCACTATGCGATAGATGCGGCCCTTGTCCTTGCCGCTCTCGAAGTCGGCTGTGGCGCGGATGTTCTCGGGCAAATACTGCGGGTGGTCCACCACTCGCCGATACATGTCGCAAACATACAACGCACCTTCGGGACCAGTCGTCGTGTAAACCGGGCGGAACCAGCTATCCGCTGTGGCGAGGAACTCAGTCTTGGCATCCGCGACTTCCGAGCGGAACGAGGAACCGTCTCGGATAAGGATTTGGCGCTGAACGAGATTTTGCGCGGGCTCGCAGATGAAGACATCGCCCACATGCTTCGGCGTCATCCCGCTGCCGTAGAAGACATGGATGCCGCAGGCCGAGGTGAACGTCCCCGCATGAGGCGCACTCATGAGACTCGGCATGAAGGAGGCCGTAGTGCTGTCGGTGCTGAGCGGATGCACCTTGCCCGCGTCACCAAACGGCGCAACGTCCTGCACCATCTCGGCGAACGCATAATTTGTGTTCCGCTTCAAGTGGCGCGGCTCGAGCATCACCTGTTGCAAAGGATTGCGGTTCGATACCGTGAAGCGCCGGCCAAAGGCATCAAACGCCTGCCCGAACTGACCCGTGCCACCGAGCACTTGAAACTCAAAGGTCTGCGGGTTGAAGCGTGAATCGTTCTTCGTGAACTTCACCGGCGCTTGCTGCTTGTTCTTCGGGGTGGTGATCTCGCCGCCGGTCAAGCCGCTGGTCAGATAAACCCAGCCATCTGGCCCAAGTGTCGGATGACTCACACGGAGTTGCGTGGTCTGATTGGTGTTGAAGCCGGTGAACCACACCTCGCGCACATCCGCTTTGCCGTCACCATTCGTGTCCTTGAAGTAAAGGATGTCCGGCGCACAAGTAACGATCCAGCCGCCCTTCCAGCGGAGCAAACCGTTTGGGAACGTCAGGCTCTCGGCGAAAACCGTGCGCTTCTCGTAATAACCATCACCATCCGTATCCTCCAGTTGCGCGATGACGCCCACGGGCGGCTTCCCCTCGCCCGGGCCCACGGGATAGCCGCGATTCTCGGCCACGAACATCTTGCCATCCTCATCCCACGCCACCGCCACCGGGCTGACCACCTGCGGTTCCGCCGCAGCAAGCTCCAGCTTCAGGCCGCTCTCCAGCTTGAACTGCTTGAGCGCGTCCTTCGCTGCCACCGGCCCATCCGCCGCCGCCAGCGACACGACCGCTGTCAGGGAAGCCAGACCGCTCAAAAGAAATTTCGTCATGCTCATGCTATGGAAAACTGCTTTCTGCCAGAAGCAACGAGAAAGAGACGGTAACGGAAGATAGCAAATTCAAAGAATGCGCCACCATCGTCATCGTCCTCGATTTGGTTAAATCGTTAAATGGTTGAATCGTTAAAAACATACCATGGTTCTTTCTGTAGTCTTTGCGTTCTCTACGGTTAATTTCTCCGTTCGATGTTCGGAGTTCGATGTTTCCCACCCCCCGTTCTCTGCTTCCTCTGTTTTCTCTGTTTTCTCCTGTTCAATCGCTATCGTCATCTTGGCAACATCTTTGCACGTTTTCCACCCTTGCGTTAGCTTTAGCCTCGCTATTCCCCGTTATTCTCGGACAAAATTCATTAAAAGTTGGGCTTTATGGATTCCGGCCTCGAATCAAAGCGCAATGCGGCATATGATGAACAAACTTTTCTCGCCGCCCTGATGACTGGAAAAGGAACGCCATGAAATTTCTCCTGTTGCTTATCTTCGGCTTTGGTTGGCTGGCCTGCACAGGCTGCAGTACCCAAGGATCACGCGCTGCATTAAGAAACATCCAGCCTCCGGTGGCGCCACCCTCAAATATCCGGCCTATAAACGACGCCCGTTGGCTGGATCAGAAAAACTGGCCACAAGGACTCACGAACAATGGCCTCTCCTACCATCTCTCTATCAGGAGAACAGACAAGAACGACACAGCTGTCACTTCCTTCACAGCTGCCCAAGCCAGCAACAAACGCTACACCGCATTCTATCTATTGGATGGATCCCGACTAGCCGGCGAAGCTAAACGACTATTCACCGATGCTAGCCAGGTGTTTTATGGCCCTGAGTTTGAATGGCTGCCAGATGGCCGGTTGCGTGGCAAACATTTCCATTATGGAAACGGCTTCAAGGAACACCACTGGCTGGATGCCCAAGGCAACCCTGTTTGGTCGGATTACAGCAACAGCAATTCCAATCGTTATTGGATATTCCGCTATGATTCTCAGGGTGGAATCCTGATGCGTGGCACAGGCCGCGATGATCCAGCTCGGAAATTCCAAGGCGAAAGCCTGTTTCTTATCAATGACCGGCCCGTCAAAACGGCAGCAGAGTTTCTCCATCTAGCATATACCTATCGTCTAAATGAAATTATCGGAAATGAAGCGACAAAGGACTAGACCGCTATCATAACTACGGATTCACATCGGCGGGAATTAATTATCGACTTAACAGTTCATCCAATGACCTCAGACCTCGAATCAAAGCGTGATGCGGTATGCGACGAAAGAACATTTCTCGAATTTCTCTCCGCCTTAAAGGCTGATCGGGAGGATGAGGTAGCGAAAGAAAAGAAAAAGCCATCATCACCTTATGGTGCAGGAGCGAACGGCTGGGAGAATGGGACTATCGAAGCGTTCCTCGATGCCGCCACCGCATGGGGAGCCGCATCCCAAAACGGGCTGCAATTTTATCAAAAGCCGGAGAACCCGTGGAAACGGTGTGCGGATATCCTGTACATGGGTAAGATTTACGAATAGCCACGTACCCTCTAAATACTGCTCCATGCAATTCAACTTATCCTCCATACTTTTCAAGGCCATGACACGCCGCTTATTCCTTCTTTGCACGCTGGCCTTGTTCGCCAGCGCCGCCAGTTCCCCCGCTGCGGAACCAAAGACCATCATTCTCTTTGGGGATTCCATCACGCAAGGCGGTGCGTTGCCGAAGGAGCAGAAGGACCAATTGTGGGTCGCACGGATCGAGAAAGAGCTCGCGGGCAAAGCCACGTTGCTGAATGAGGGCAAAGGCGGGCGCCCGACGGATTCCGTAAAGGAGTTCGACACAATGCTATTGAAACACAAGCAGGCGGACCAACTGGTGATCTTGCTGGGGATGAATGATTCGCGGGACATCACGGACCAGTGCGCGCCCAAAGCCGTGAAGAACGTGCGCGCGATGATCACGAAAGGACGCGAAGCCTACGGAGCCAGTCTGCCCATTCTCCTCGTCGGCCCATCCAACATCAACAAGAGCGCGCTCGTGGCGACGAAACCCATCGCCAATGAACGCGAAGGCAAATTGAAAGAACTCGGCGCGGCGTTTGAAAAATTGGCCAAGGAAGAGAAGTGCGATTACGTGAGCCTCTTCGGCGTAGTGCCGGACACAAGCCTCCTGAAAGACGGCGTGCATCCCGATGGCCCCGGCAACGAGCCCATCGCCAAAACGCTCAAGCCCAAGCTGCTGACCGAGAAGAAATAGTTGGTGAAAGTATTTTGCGGTAAACCTCCCTCGCCCCCGGCGTCGGGGGACGAGGGCCGGGGAGAGGGGGCTTGAGCCAAAGAATAACAGATAAGTGGCGTGTTTTCCTGATGGCGGAAAAAGAGGAGATCAGGGGCAGGCACCACCTCTCCCCTAACTCTCTCCCCCAGCTACCGCTGGCGGAGAGGGAGATGATGATTTTTGATCAGGTCCACTTTGTGAGCTGCGTCTGCTACAAAAGCCCAGCAAAGCAATACCAGCCTCTGCCAGACATATTCCCCGTGCCGTTAGGCACGAAAGATTCCTAGCGGCGGCTTTTCAAGCCGCCGGGTGAAGCCTTCCGGACAGCGTCACGTCAGTGACGCCTGATTCCATACATCGATAGTCAGGTCACTACACAATCATATCTCCCGCCTCGCCTTTGCCGTCCTGACCAAAGCCAGATCATTTCATCCCTTCAAAGCCGGCCAACCCCGTCTCCACCCATGTCTCATCTTCATACCAGCCCAGTTGCATTTGCCCACAATAGTTCACCTTACCAGAATGGCTGATATGGTAAATATGCCCGATCTCAAACCCCGCATAGGTCCCTCTGCCTAACCCCACTTGCACCATCACCAGATGATGCTTCCTGTCCTGCATGAATCTTATCCCGCCCGTAGATGATTTATGCTCAAAAGTGTGCCCCTGAATATCCACCAGATAAACACTATCCCCTTCTTTCTGCCCCACATACCTATGGCTCACCTTCGCGGAACCTGAAGACACCGGCACCGATGTGCATCCTGAAATGGCGACCAGAAACAAGAGCAACAAACAATGAACAACCCGCTTCATGGTGCCTCCGCCGCCTTCGCTTTGATTTCCTCCCGCTTTAACGCTTGGATCGCCAGATTGGAAATACTTTGCAGCATTTTCAACTTCGCATCCTGCGCTATCTCGGCGGACACTTTTTCCACCTCTGGACGCAGTGGCCATAGCACGCTCGCTCCGCGCTGCAACTGCACCAATGTGTGCAGCAACACCGGCGTCTCCCGGCTCTTCAGCAATTGGGAAAAGACGGGAACAGCTTCCTTTTGGTCCCGTAGTTCCATCTTATGTCGGCTGAGGAGTTGAGCGGCATTATTCCAATTCCATTTTTTATCCTCCGCCAGCAAGCGCCCCAATACGTTCCAGAAAAGGTCGGACCGCCCTAGATGCTGATCTGCCAGTTGCACAAATTGGGCAGCGACCACCAAATCATCCGCTGCCGCCAGCTTCACTATCTTCTCCTGATGATTTTGGAGATAGGCTCGCTGGCCATTCAGCAGGGAAACCCGTTCATCATAGTATTCCGCCTTCGCATTCTCCAGATCTTGTATCAGCAGATCCGCGATGCGCTGACTGGAAACCCCCAGATTGGCTGATAGAATAGCCGCCCGCAGGCACACTTCTGGCCGTTTGTGTTCCAGATAAATCGCCAATAGCTGGGTAGCCTTGCCTTTAGCATACTGGAGGGAAGCAGCCAGCGTCATCAACTGACTGTTGCTCACCTGAAAGGCAAGTAGTGTTCCTTCCAAACCCTTGGTCATCTCCGGTGTGAAGGGAATATCTACTCTCGCCTGAGTTAAGATATACCGGCACTGCTCAGCCGTGAATGTGTTCGTAGATTTCGTGCCATTCAACAATGCCGGATACGCATTCGATCCCATCCGGTTCAACGCAAACGCCGCCCGGCTGGTCAAGGCAGGTGAGTTATTCGTGAAGATAAGGATGACATCCGGCGCCACCCGGGCAGCATTCGTTCCCATCGCCGCCAGACCGATCAAGGCATTATACTGCATCACATCCGCCCCCCATGGGCGGGGTATCTTGGCTTGCCATTTCAGCGGCACCTTGAGCCAGAGTTTTTCCCGCAAAGTCAGGCCGAAAGAGCGCTCCTTGCGCAATGCTCCCACTAAGGGATCGATCGCTGGTTCGCCGATCCGCGCCAGTGCATCCGCCGCGATCTCACGCCGGATGTAATTGGTCCCGTTCAACTCGGAGATCCAGTAACTCATCGGCTTGTCGGAATACTTAGGCTCAAACGTACCCATCACCACCGCCGCCAACATACCGATGGTTACCCCGCCAAGAATAACTAACCCCAAAGACCAAAGCCACCAGCGGAGCTTGCCGCCCTTCTTTTCGGGTATTTTCTCCTCCTCAGCCATAGTTGAAACCCCACCGGCAGATTTACCGATGCCTGTTTCAGTGGGAAAACTTCAGACAGCAATTTCTCTCATGTCACCCCACCTGTAAAGGGAGTTCGAGCGATCAGTATTTCCTGCCCTGAAAGGGCAAAATCAATCAGCCCAATGTTGCTGTGCGACGCAGGAGCATGGCTACGCTGGGAAAGGTGAACTAGAAGACACTACCCGGAACGGGTTGCATCTATCACTTATCGGCTGAAAACCTTTCAGGGCATGCTCTTATTAAATCCTAGAGCCCTTCATGAGTATTTCATGAGAGAAAACGCGGAAAACGGGTGAAATGTTACCTCTCCTCTAAACGAGGAGAGGTCAGTTCCGCCTCAAGCGGAACTGGGTGAGGAGTGAGCCGAAACACAGGGCGTCCAATGTTACCTCCAGGAAAACTTGGACATTTACTTGGGAACTCACGCGTTTGCTACGACTCACCCCTCACCCCAGCCCTCTCCCCGTTGAGGGGAGAGGGAGAATACTCGGCCGCCCTCATTATCTTTTTCACCTCAAAATCCATGAAAGGCTTTTACGGAACAGGAGTGCCGGTCTCCGCCCCGGCGCGATGATACTTCGCGTCATTCAAGACACGAGTCACCTTCCGCTTACCTGAACACCTCATCTCGCCACTTGCCCCCGGCACGAAATTGTTTCGTCTTTTTATCCGCATTGAGGCAACCTTTGTTCATTACGAAATGAGCAACGAATTGGTCATTGGTCAGCGTCGCGTCGGGCCGGGACATCCGGTCTATGTCATCGCCGAGCTTTCGGCGAATCATGGGCAGGATTTCGATCAGGCGGTGCGCATCATCCGGGCGATGAAGGAATCCGGCGCAGACGCGGTGAAGGTGCAGACCTACACGGCGGACACGCTCACCATCCCGTGCGATAACGAGTATTTCCGCATCGGCGGCGGCACGCTGTGGGATGGCCGCACGTTGCACGATCTCTACCAGGAAGCCTACATGCCTTGGGACTGGCAGCCGAAACTCCAGGCCATCACCGAAGAGCTGGGCATGGATTTCTTTTCCACGCCGTTCGATGATTCGGCGGTGGATTTCCTCGAAGCGATGGCTGTGCCCGTGCACAAGGTCGCTTCGTTTGAATTGGTGGACATCCCCTTGCTGAAGAAAATCGCCGCGACAAAGAAACCGGTGATCGCCTCCACGGGCATGGCCACGCAGGAGGAGATCGCGGAAGCGGTGCGGACTTTGCGCTCGGGTGGTTGCACGCAACTGGCGCTCCTGAAGTGCACCAGCGCCTACCCCGCCCTGCCGGAGGAAATGAACTTGGTCACGATTCCCGACATCAGCAAACGCTTCGATGTGCCGGCGGGTCTCTCGGATCATACCATGGGCCACACGGTTCCCGTGGCCGCGGTAGCGCTCGGCGCATGCATCGTGGAGAAACATTTCACGCTGGATCGCAAGGTGCCAGGACCAGACTCCACCTTTTCGCTCGAACCGCAGGAGTTCAAGGCGATGGTCGAGGCCATCCGCGTCACGGAACGCGCACTCGGCAAGGTGAACTACGAAGTCAGTGCGAACGAGAGCAAGAGTCGCCAGTTCCGGCGCTCCCTCTTCGTGGTGGCGGATATGCAGGCGGGAGAACCGTTCACCCCGAAGAATGTGCGTTCGATCCGCCCAGGACATGGCCTGCATACGCGGCACCTGGCCGAAGCACTGGGCCAAAAAGCAGCGAAGAATATCCAAGCCGGTACCCCGCTGGCTTGGGAATTGATCGCTCGGTAAGCATTTTTTGCCTGCCATCTCAACGCATGAAGACTGTCGCCATCATTCAAGCCCGTATGGGGTCCTCGCGGTTACCCGGCAAAGTTTTACGGAAACTTTGTAACCAAACCGTCCTCGCACACGTTATTGAGCGTGTAAAAGTGGCGAAACGTTTGGATAGCGTCTGGGTCGCGACCACGGAAGCCCCAGAAGACATGGCTATCGTGGAAGAGTGTGCGCGGCTGGGTGTTCCGGCTTATCGCGGCAGCGAATCAGACGTTCTTTCCCGCTACTTCCACACCGCGCAACAAGCTGAAGCAGAGACAGTTGTACGTATAACATCAGATTGTCCGATGTTCGATGGCTGGCTCTTGGATGACATGCTGGCGGTCTTTGCCGAGGCCAACCAGCCCGGCCCGACGATCGATTACATGAGCAATGTGCTCGAACGGACGTATCCGCGCGGCCTGGATGCCGAAGTGTTCACCTTTGCGGGTTTGGCGACGGCTCACTGGGAAGCCACCAAACAGCCTGAACGCGAGCATGTGACCCCGTTCTTTTACCAGCACCCGGAGCGTTTCCGGCTCCGTTCCTACGCGGGAAAGGTGGACCTTTCTTGCTATCGCTGGACTTTGGACACCCCGGAAGACTGGCAGTTGGTGGAAGCTGTTTACGCGGCGCTTTGGCAGCCTCACCTGCTGTTTCGTACGGAAGATATCGTGAAGTTATTGAAAACGCGCCCGGAATTGAACAATCTCAACGCCCATGTCGAACAGAAAAAGCTCGGGAACTAAAAAACCCGTGCGCCGCGCTGCGGGCAAAGCTGCCTTCGCGACGGAACAAGAATCATTTTGGGCAGGCGAATTTGGTGACGAATACACGGCCCGTAACCGCGGTGCCCAGTGGGTCGCCAGCAACCTCGCCCTTTTCGCCAAGATCCTGGACCGCACGCGCAACGTGCAGTCCGTGCTGGAGCTGGGTGCGAACATCGGCCTGAACCTGCGCGCCCTCCGCCTGCTCCTGCCCGCGGCGAAACTCGCCGCCGTAGAGATCAACCAAAAGGCGATCAAGGAACTGCAACAGATCGAAGGCACCACGGTTCATCACGCGTCGATCTTGGATTTTAAGCCACCGCAGAAGTCCGATCTCGTTTTCATCAAGGGCGTGCTCATCCACATTAACCCGGAGAAGCTGCCTGATGTTTACGATCTGATGTTCGCGGCCAGCCAGCGTTACATTTGCGTGGCGGAGTATTACAATCCGTCACCCGTAGCCATCCCGTATCGCGGTCACACGGATCGCCTGTTCAAACGTGATTTTGCCGGAGAGCTGCTCAAGCGGCATCCGAGTCTGAAGTTGGTAGATTACGGTTTCGCTTACCATGGCGACCCGAACTTCCCCCGATGACATCACCTGGTTCTTGCTGGAAAAAACTTAGCCTTTGTCGGTCAATCGAAGGAATCTATGCTGCGTTATTGCACAAATTGTGTGATGCCGGACACCAAGCCGGATTTGAAGCTGGATGAGGAAGGCGTATGCAACGCCTGTCGTTCCTTTGAAAAGCGCAAGGTCGTAGATTGGGATCTGCGCCGCAAACAACTCGAAGAATTGCTCGCCCGCTACCGCAACACCAGCGGCAGCCACTGGGACTGCATCGTCCCCGTCAGTGGCGGCAAGGACAGCACGTTTCAGGTCGTGCGCATGCTCCAGTTGGGCATGAATCCGCTGTGCGTCACTGCCACGACGTGCGATCTCTCGGAGGTCGGCCGGCGCAACATCCAGAACATCAAAAAGCTCGGCGTGGATTACGTCGAGTTCTCGCCGAATCCGCTGGTCCGCGCGAAGCTGAACCGCATCGGCCTACAACAGGTCGGCGATATCTCTTGGCCGGAGCATGTGGGCATTTTCACCATCCCCGTCCGTGCTGCGGTACAATACAACGTTCCCCTGCTCATCTGGGGTGAGAATTCACAGAACGATACGGCGGACCTGCGGCCGCTGCGGATAACAACGTGCTCGACCGCCGCTGGCTCGAGGAATTCGGCGGCCTGCTGGGCTTGCGCGTGAGTGATTTGATCGGCGTTGAAGGACTCGCCAGCAAAGACCTCATCCCTTACAATTATCCGAGTGATGAAGAGTTACAGCGCGTCGGCGTGACCGGCCTTTTCCTCGGCCACTATATTCCTTGGGATGGCCTGGCGAACACACTGATCGCCGTTGCCAATGGCTTCGAAAGTCACCCGCATCCCATCGAGGGTTCCGTGGTGAACTACGAGAACATCGACAACCACCAGACGGGTATCCACGATTACTTTAAGTTCCTGAAGTTCGGCTTCGGTCGCGCCACCGATCTCGCGTGCCTGCACCTGCGTCGTGGCCGCATTACCCGGCAGGACGCGATCGAGATGGTCCGCCGCCACGATGGCAAGTTCCCGTGGACGTATCTGGGCAAGCCGCTCGAACAGATCCTCGAACCGTTGGACCTCACAGTGGATGAATTCATCAAGATTTGCGACCGCTTCACGAACAAGAAATTGTTCGTCAAGGACGCTCGCGGCAATCTGTTGAAAGACAAGCATGGCAATCTCACCAAGGTGAACTACGACAACCTTGGTCTGCAGACGGCGGCTTAATTCCGGGTGAACGTCGCGATCATCAACTACGGCATGGGCAATCTGGCCTCGGTCCGCCGGGCCTTCGAGGAATGCGGTGCCAACGCGATGATCGCCGAGACGCCGGATGAGTTGGACCACGCCGAACGTATCGTGTTGCCCGGTGTCGGCTCCTTCGCCAAAGGCATGGAGAACCTTCATGCTGGCGGTTGGCCGCAGAAGCTGAACGATCTTCTGACCAATAAAAACGTGGCTCTCCTCGGCATTTGCTTAGGCATGCAATTGCTCGCGGAAAAAGGCTACGAAGGCGGCGAAACACCTGGGCTAGGCCTCATCAAGGGCGAAGTGAAATTGATGCTGCCGCTGAACAACGAACGCATCCCGCATGTGGGCTGGAACGAAGTGACCAGCCGCAACAACAGCCAGCTTTTCCTTGGCATCCCGGATCGCACGGATTTCTATTTCGTTCACAGCTACCACCTCTGCGGCGGTGATCCGGCTGAGATCGCTGGAACCACGCCTTACTGTGGCGTCGTTGTTTCCGCCGTGGAATCTGGCAATGTGCTCGGCGCGCAATTCCACCCGGAGAAAAGCTCCAAGCCCGGTTTCGCTTTGTTGAAGAACTTCCTCGAATACGCTCCCGTTTGATTTCATCCCTATGGCTATCGCCGGAAAGAAAGTAGTCGCCGTGGTAGAAGCCCGCATGACCTCCTCCCGTCTTCCGGGCAAGGTGCTGATGCTGGCGGGTGGCAAGCCCTTGCTGCAAATCCTCTGTGAACGCCTCAAGCAAGTGGAACGCCTCGATGAGATCGTCATCGCGACCACCGTGAACGCCACGGACAACGCGATCGTGGAACTGGCGGCCAAGATCGGCGTCTCCTCATTTCGCGGCAGCGAAGAAGACGTGCTCAAGCGCGTCGCTGATTGCCTCTATACGCATCACGCGGACATCTGCGTGGAGGTCACTGGCGATTGCCCGCTCGCGGACCCCGCCATCGTGAACGAATGCCTCGATGCTTTCGCGGCTGAACGCGACACCGTTTACGTCAGCAATTCCGATCCAAAGCGCAGCGTGCCAGCGGGCTTGGATGTGCAAGTTTTTCAAGCCAGTGCCCTGCTGCAACTGGACCGCGAAGCGGTGGACCCCGCCGATCGCGAACATGTTTCCTATGGCTTCTATCGTCCTGAATCCGGCAATCGTTGGCGTCCCAAGTTCGTGACGCATGCCAGCACTGTCGGCACGGCAGGCCAGTGGATTTCGCTCGATTATCGCGAGGATTACGAACTCATCAAAGCCGCCCACGAAGCCCTGAGCCCGGCGAACCCTTATTTCGGTGCTGGTGAACTTGTCGCATGGATTCGTGCGAATCCCGAACTCCATAACCGCAGCCTGAGTCATCGCCCCGGTTGGGGCAGCAAATGAAACGGCCTTTTAAAGTAGGCATCCTTGGGGCCGGACGCATCGCCCAAGGCTTTGATAATCCGCGCAGCAACCAGATTCTCACGCTCGCCCATGCCGTGCGTGAATGCGCGGGTCTGGAACTGGGCGGTTTCTACGACAAGGATGTTCAGCGCACCATCGCTGCTGAGAAAAAGTGGTCTTGCCCGGAGACCTCGCGCGATTTCAAAACCTGGCTCAAGCAGGATTGGGACATCTTCTGCATCGCCACCCCGGACGACCAGCACTTGACCGATCTGCAAGCGTTGTTGCCTATCAAACCCAAGGCGATCCTCGTCGAGAAGCCGCTTGGGGAAGACAGCACGTCGGCCATCAAATGGCTGAAACAGGCGCGCAAACTCAGCGTGCCGGTGATGGTCAATTACCCGCGTCGTTGGCATCCCGGTGTGCAACAGACGGGCAAATGGTTGCAGCAAGACAAGCTCGGCCACATCTTGCGCGTGGAGATCACCTGCTCCGGCGGCTTGCTGCACAATGGCAGTCACGCCTTGGATTTGATCGCTGGTTGGTGCCCGCCCGTGCAACGTGTCGTGTGCGTTCAGCAATCGCTCACCCATAAATGGTTTCGCCTAGTGAACAAATCCGGTGATATCGACCTCTTCCTGACTTCGGCAACGCAAAAAGAATGTTACGTCTGGGAAGTTCGCGTGGAGACCGATCTGGGGCGTGTGGAATTCACCGGCATACCGGAGCAACTCATCTTGAGCGCCCCGCAGGAACACCCCAATTTCCCCGGTTTTCAGGGCTTACAGCCCCGTATTTCCTGGCCTATGGAGAAGGAGCCCCTGCTCCTTTACGCGATGCAGCATCTGCAAAAGATTGCGCGTTCCACGGCTGCTGCCACCGAACATCTGGAAATGGAATTGGACCGGCAGCAATTTCTGCATAGATTCTACTCTCAAATGCAACCCGGCAACCACGGGCACAAATCACGATGAGCAAGCTGGCCATTCACGGCGGATCACCGGTCCGCACCAAGATCTTTCCGCCGCATAACTTTATCGGCGCGGAAGAGAAGCGCGCGGTGAACGAGGTGCTCGATAGCGGCAACCTCTCCCAATACATCGGCTGTTGGCACAAAGACTTTTTCGGCGGCCCAAAAGTCCAGCAACTCGAGCGCATGTGGGCAGAGTTCGTCGGCACGAAACACGCCGTAGCCATCAACTCGAACACCTCCGGCCTCGTCGCCGCCATCGGTGCTGCCGGTGTGGGTCCCGGCGATGAAGTCATTGTCTCGCCATACACCATGGCCGCCTCGGCCACGTCGATCATCGCTTACAACGGCATCCCTGTTTTTGCGGACATCGAGCCGGAGACGTTCTGCCTTGATCCCGAATCCGTTCGCCGCTGCATCACGCCACGCACCAAGGCCATCATGGTCGTGCACATCTTCGGCCATCCGGCGCGCATGGATGAACTGCTCGCCATCGCCAAGGAGCATAACCTCGTGCTCATCGAAGACGCCGCGCAAGCCCCGGGCGCTCTTTACAATGGTCGCAAGGTCGGTGGCTTGGGCGACATGACGATATTCAGCCTGAATTACCACAAGCACATTCACACGGGTGAAGGTGGCGTGGTCACGACAAATAGCGATGATTTCGCCGAACGTCTCCAGTTGATCCGCAACCACGGTGAAGCGGTCGTAGCTGACAAGGGCGTGAAGAATCTCGTCAATACGTTCGGCTTCAATCTGCGCATGACGGAGATCACTGCCGCCATCGGCATCGAACAGTTGAAGAAACTGCCCGTGCTGCTGGAGCAACGCATTGCCAATGCGAACCACCTGAACAACACCATCGGCAAGCTGCCCGGTCTGCGCGCGCCCGTAGTAAAGCCCGGCTGCACCCACGCCTATTACGTCCAACCGTTCCTCTATGACGCCTCGGTGGTTGGCATCCCGCGCGATCGTTTTGTGGAAGCCGTGGATAAGGAACTACCCTTGGCGGCGGACCGTGAATGGTCCTTGGTCTACGCTGGATATTTGAACCCGCTTTACCTGTTGCCAATGTATCAGCAGCAAGTCGCCTTCGGTAAAGGGTATCCGTTCAAGTGCCCGGAATATAAGGGCACGGTGAACTATAGCCGCGGCATCTGCCCGGTGACGGAATCGATCGAGACGCGCATCATCGGCACTGAGTTCATGCGTCCGCCCTGCACGACGGCGGATATGCAAGACGTGGCCGATGCGTTCACGAAGGTTTACGAAAACCGGCACGAACTGCGCGGATGAGCCCCTCGCGACCAGCCGGGTCCATCGTGGCCGTCGCTCACGACGCCGGTGGTGCTCGCGCCCTGCTCCCGGTGGTCGCGGAGTTGAAAGCTCAAGGCCACTCCATCATCGGCTTGGCCGCCGGCCCCGCTGTATCCCTGTGGTCACCTGATGCAAATTTCAGCCAAGTCCTAGCCATCGCAGATGATTCGTCTGAAGCTGCCATCGGGCAAATGCTCAAAGATTCACACTGCCGTGTGCTTCTCTCCGCCGCCGGGCTTTATAACCAGATCGAACACACCGCCCGCCTTGCCGCCCGTGCTCAGCATATCCCCATCGTGGCTCTGCTGGATTCGTGGTTCAACTACCGCGAACGTTTCGAGCGCAATCTGAACGGCGCACTCAGCTTCAGTCCGCCGGATAAGGTCTGCGCCATCGACACCCTGACGCAGCAAGAGATGCAGCGCGCCGGCTTCAACGACGTGATCCTCACTGGTCACCCGGACATGGAACGGACCATCCGCCAACTCCGTCAGCAACCTCCCGAAAACGCCTTGCAGTGGCGGGCTCAAGAGCAGATCCCTTCGAGTGCGCTCTTGATCACCTTCTTCTCCGATCCGTTTTTCAACGGCCCGAACCACGCCTTTTACAGTGGTCCCGGAGCCGTCATGAAACCCGATGGAACAGGACTTTACGGCTACACCGTCGAGGATGTCCTGCCGGTTTTCCTGCGCGAACTGGATAACGCTCTGGCTCAGGTCGGCAGAACAGCCGAACTGGTGATCCGCCCGCACCCCTCGGAGCATGATGAAGTGCTGCAAACCATTCTCGCCCATGCCCAGTTAAAGCATCTGCGGGCACGCATCACTCGCAGCGGTTCTTCGCTCGATTGGATCACCGCCTCCGATGCCGTCGTGGGCATGATGACCATTGCCCTGCTCCAAGGAGCCTTGGCGGGCAAGCCCTCGATCAGTCTGGAACCCGGCCTCCCGACCAGTGGCGAACCCGACCCCTGCATGTCGAATACCTTGGGTTACACCCTGGGCGTCTTTACGCCGGAAGGCATTCCGGCCATCTGCTCCCGCCTTGCCGCCCGGGACTGGACCGCGTTGAAAGCCGTTCCCCGGCACGAACTTCCCTTGGAAGGTGCCAGCCAGCGGGTAGCCTCTGCGGTGACCTCTTTTCTTTCTTAATCAAGCCGCAGTCTTGCGTACCAGCACCGGTTTAGGGAATCATAGCGGTTGTTCATGGCAGTTGCCGATTCCATAGCCTATGTGGGTAAGAATGTCCGTCTGGTGCCGTTCACGGCTGCGCATATTACGACCGAGTATTTATCGTGGCTGAACAACAAGCACCTGATGCGCTTCTCCCGGCAACGCCTGCGTACCCATACCACTGAAAGCAGCCTCGGTTATCTGTCTTCTTTTCCCGGTTCGCCGAATTTCTTCTGGGCCGTGGAACGCCTCAGTGACGGCTTCCACGTCGGCACCATGACCACGTATGTGGACACCCATCATCAGACGGCAGACTTGGGCATCATGATCGGCCATGCTGCCGCCGCCGGAACTGGCTGCGGTAAAGAGGCTTGGGGATTGGCCCTTGCTCATGGCTTCGGCACCTTGAATTTACGTAAGATCACCGGCGGAACAGCCGCACGGAATGAGGGCATGGTCAAAATCTTCCGCCATTGGAACATGGTTCAGGAAGGCACCCAGCGGCAGCAGGAATTGCTTGATGACGGTCCGGTGGACATCCTGCTCTTCGGCCTGTTGCGGGCGGAATGGACCGGCTGGAAAGGCGCACGGCCATGCTAAAGATCCGCGTCATCCCCACTCTCTTGTGGAAAAACCACGGCCTTGTCAAAGGCGTGGGCTTTGATAGCTGGCGCCGGGTCGGTACGGTGCTGCCCGCCATCAAGGTCTATAATTTGCGCGAAGTGGATGAGATGATGGTGCTGGATATCTCTGCCACCTTGGACAACCGCGAGCCGGATTACGATTCGGTCATGGAGTTCTCCAGTGAATGCTTTGTCCCGCTCACGGTCGGGGGCGGCATCAAGAACATCGACCAGATTCGCCGGTTGCTTCTGGCGGGAGCCGATAAAGTAAGCATCAACTCCGCTGCTTATGAGAATCCAACGTTGATCCGCGAGGCCGCTTATAGCTTTGGTTCCCAATGCGTCGTGGTGAGCATTGACGTGCGAAAACATCCGGATGGACGCTATGAATGTTACAGCCACAGCGGCACACGCCCGACCGGTATTGCCCCCGAGACA
Organism: Limisphaerales bacterium; assembly: GCA_965283725.1. GTDB lineage: Bacteria > Verrucomicrobiota > Verrucomicrobiia > Limisphaerales > JAEYXS01 > JAEYXS01. Next base: position 135,050 of record CBDIPT010000009.1, on the reverse strand, counting down.
TGGGCCGAAGCCGCCGAAGAATTTGGTGCGGGCGAGATTCTGCTGACCTCCGTGGAACGCGATGGTACCATGCTGGGCTACGATATCGACTTGATCGAACGCGTGAACAGCCGTGTTTCCATTCCAGTCATCGCTTCGGGCGGTGCAGGCAGTTATCAGGACATGCTGGATGTGCTGATCAAAGGCCACGCTTCAGCCGTCGCTGCCGCCAGTATTTTTCATTTTACCCAGCAAACCCCTTTGGAAGCGAAACGACACCTGGCCCGCGCTGGCTTGGCCGTCCGTAATGCCGGCCAACTGTGAAACGGATGAAGAACAAATCTACGAAACTTGTCGCCGGTGAAAGACCCCGCGTTGTCGTGCTAGTGGACAGCAAGACGCGTGATCTGCCGTTGGCCGCCCTCATCGCCCATCACCTCGATAACTTGGGCGTCGATTGCTTTCTCGAACCGCTCGAAGCCTATCGCGCCGTGCTGGGCGCTTACCGCCCGCACATGATCGTCTTCAACCATCTAACTGCGAGCCACCTCGTAGCCTACTCCAAACGCCTGCATGAGATGGGCGTGCTCACAGCCGTCCTGCCGAACGAAGGCATCAACTACGACCAGGAAGACCTGAAGTTCAACTCCGGCAAACACCACAGCGGCGCACACATCGACTATTTCTTCTGCTGGAACCAACTGCACAAGGATACGCTGTTGGAAACGGGCCTTTGGAAAAACACCAAGATTGAAGTCATTGGCGTGCCGCGTTTCGATTTCTACTTTGAGCCGTGGTCCCGCATCTCCTACCAGCCGGATGACAAGACCCGCAAACGTCCGCGCATCTTGCTGTGCACCAACTTCTCCATCGCCCGTTTCTGGGAATTGCCCAAGACCGAGGCGGACAAGTTCTTCGCCGCGTGGAAGGACCGTATTCCGGTTTACAAGAACTACTGGAAATCCGTTGAAGACAACTTCAACGCCCGTAAGAAGCTGTTCGATTACCTTGATTCCTTGGTCAGTGCCGACAAATTCGATCTCGTTCTTCGTCCGCATCCGCGCGAAGACGTCCAGCTCTACGCCGACTGGGTGGCGAAGTTGCCCGAGGCTCGCAAGAAATGGGTGACACTGGACCCCAGCTCCAGCATCACACCGTTGATCCTTGATTGCGATCTTGAGATTTCCTGTGAAACCTGCACCACTGCGATGGAGAGCTGGATCGCCAGCAAACCAACGCTGGAGCTGATCTTTTTCAAGAACCCGATGTTCTTCCATGACGAGCATGGCAAGAGCAACACCCATTGCGAACGGCCTGAAGACTTGCCCGGCATGATTGCGACCGTGCTCAAACAGGGCGAAAGCAAAGAGATCCTCGCCTCGCGGCAACGGCATCTCGCCAAATGGTGTGATTCACCCGATGGCACTTCGTGCGAACGTCTGACCAAACTTATCTCTCACGCCGTGCATCAGATCAAGTCGATCGACTGGTCCGGGCTAAACGCCACCGATATGCGGCGCGCCGCCAAGCTCAAGCTGATGCGCAATCTAGGACTAGCCTACCATTTTGACCCCTTGATGCCGGTGAAGGTTCGCGTGAACCGTGGCCGTTACGCTATCAAGAGCTACGCTTACGATAAATCCATCAAACCACGCGATGTGAAGGAAGCCCGCGCTCAAATCGACGCCGCGCTATGCAGCAAGCACAAGAAAACTTAGGTAGATGCATTGAAACATGTCGTCAACCAGCCCTAAATTAATGCTGAGGGTGTGAAATTCCTGCTTCTTAAGCTGAATCACCTCGGAGACACCTTGCTGCTGTCTCCGACGATTGATTTCCTTGCGCAGAAATATCCCGGCGCCCGCATTGACGTCGTCGTGCGTAGCGGCTGCGAAGTCATGCTGCGCGGCCACCCAGCCATCACCAATCTCATTCCCGTAGCGCGTCCAGAAAAGCAGCAGCGCTCTTTCGCCGATGGCTGGCAACAATTCTCCAAAGCCTGGAGTGCCATCGGCTTAGAGGGCTACGACTACGGCTTCGATCTTTCGCATTCCGATCGCGCCAAGTTCTGGCTGATCGCCGGACGAGCCAAGCACCGCGGCATCAACGACGCCTACGGAGTTGTTAATGGTTGGAAACGTAATCTCTTCAACCAGTTCTCGCACTTCGAATGGGCGCGGGAACATCAGGTGCTGCGCGACTTTCGCACCGTGGCCGACATCGTAGACCCATCCGCCAAACCCGGCCCGCTATCCTTTCATCCACAAGTGGATGAAGCCGCGCTCTTCACTAAACTGCCCTTTCTGCGTGACCTCGGTCCCTTTGCCATCCTGCATCCGACCAGCCGTTGGAGTTTCAAGGAATGGGTGCCGGAACGCTGGGCGCAAGTGGCTGATCAAATCGGACAACATCACGGCTTGAAGGTGCTGCTTTCTACCGGCCCCGACGCACGCGAGCATGATTACGTCCACCAAATCCTCGCCGCCACCAATACCAAGCCATTGTGGAACGAAGGCAAGACAAGCCTGCATGAGCTCGGTTGGATGCTGAAGCGAACCAAATTATTCCTCGGTGTGGACACCGTGGCCATGCACCTCGCCGCCGCCATGCAAGCACCCATCGTTGGCCTATTTGGGCCTTCGTCGGAGTGGAGCTGGCATCCGTGGCAGGTCCGGCATGAACTCGTCCTTGGACCATGCAGTTGCAAACAGGTCCGTCAGTTCACTTGCGATAAGAACAAGATTTTCCCCTGCATGGACAGCATGAGCGTTGACGCCGTGCTGGCCGCAGCCGACAAATTGCTGACGAAATGACACCGAGCGTCCTCTTCATCCAGAAACGCACTCACCGGGCAGGCGCACAAACGTGCCTCGCGCGACTGCTGCGTCATGCCGGGATGAAGCCGTGGCAGCCAGTGCTCGTTTGCTCCGCAGCGGGCTGGCTCACCAGCGAATGCGAGAAGCATGACGTTCCAGTAATCATCGAGCCTTTCCCCAGCTCGCGATCGCTGAGTTCACGTCTGTTTGGGAATCGCAAGTGGGCGGGCAAGGTTAAGGCGCAACTGCAAGCGAAGGGCCTGCAGCCCACCATCGTCCACGCCAACGATCACTTAGAAGGTCTGCTCGGTTCTGCCTTGGCCAAGGAGTTGAACGCCCGTAAAGCCATCTTCTTGCGCTCGCCCGGCATGAAGCGCGAAGACCTCTTCAAATACGGCTGCACGGAATACGATTTTATTGCGGTCGTGGGTGATGAACTCCTCACTCGCAACCAAGGCTGGGCGCCAACGGTGAACTTCAAGCTCGTGCACGACGGCATCGAGACCGGTGAATTCGCCGACGTCAAACCCAAGGCCGAGCAGTTCCCACAACGCATCTTAGCCATCGGCTCCGCGCTGGATTGGAAAGGCTGGGCAGACTTGACCGAAGCCCTTTATCTCCTGCAAGAACAACAATGCCTGCCGGCGCTGACATTTGACTTCACCGGTGACAAACCTGACCCCGCCAAGAATGACCTCAAACTAGAGCGTTTGAAGATTGGCCAATACAATTTCATCGGTCGCGTGGAAGGCTTTCGCGCACTCGTGCGTGGTTATGATCTCGTTATCAACCCGACGCGCATGGAGAGCTTCGGTATGGCCGCCGTGGAGGTGCTGGCGGCAGGCGTCCCTCTGCTCACGAGCCGCACCGGAATCATCGAGCAAGTGCAAGAAGACCCCCGCTTTCTTTTCCACGCCTATCAACCCACTGAACTCGCAGAACGTTTGGAACATCTTATCAGCAGTTGGCAGACGATGAAAATCGATGTTGCCCGGGCTCAGATGAATATCCGGAACAAGTTCACTGTTGATATCGCGATGGTGAAGCTGACCGCAGAGTATCAACGCTTGTCCGCTCTTTGACCCGACAGATGTGGAGCGTTGGTCTTGGTCACACCCAAACCCAAGAAATCCGTTTCCGCTGCCTGAATACGGTCTTTTTCCAGCACCGCTACCGTGGTTCCTTTGAACTGTTCAATCCGCTGGACAATCTCATCCCGCTTTACCCGTTTTGACAGTGGCGACTCCGGATGCCGTCGAACAATTTCCGCCAGCAATCGCATATACGCCGTATTCCCTGCGTGATGCGTATCAGAATACTCGCTCGTTGGGATGCCCAAAGCCTGTGGCGAATGAAAATCATACGCTTCGAATCCCAATGCTTTGAGCTGTTTGCCCAGCTCCGAGATATACTCATGCCGCCCCGATTCCGCCATCGCCTGGGCGATCGGCGGAGCCATTGGTGGATAGAGCAGCACTACATGCGCACCCGCATCCTCCATTTGTTTAACGAGACGTTGCAACAATGCGATACGCTCAGGATGAATCTTGCGGTCAGGACCAAAACGGCCGGGTTTCAGCACAAAACTTTTGGCATCAGCAAAGTATTCCCGGACAGGGGCGTAGAACTCCTTGGCCCGCTCGCTGAATACGATGCCGTTCAATTGTGATCCATCAAAACGGCGGCCCACATTATCTTCTTCGGCCATCAGTCCGATCGCTGGATTGGCGACGGCTGGCGAACTGGGTAACGGTTCAAACCCGAGAAACTGGCTCACAGTGATCTGCTTTTTCCCGATGAGCTTGTAAGGCTGTTTTAACTTAGAGAAAGAAAATCGCGGACTCTGGTCCAACGGCGCCAACTCGCCACGTGGACGCACTTCATCATCCGTGAACCACCAGAAATCCAAGACGAACAGTACCACTTTGGGGTGGCTAACCTCCAACATCTTTTGGACAAACACCTCGCCATCACTCAACGAATCCATCACCCCGCAACCACACCCAAACGAACTGGAAAAATACTCCTCGCGAAAATCAAAACTCAACGAAGAGCCCAAGGCGACGACTTCCGGTTGCCGACGCTTCAAAATCTCCAATGCCGTCTCGCGCAAATTATCGTGGATCGCCGAACGGTAGTAAGCCTCGGGATTCGCCTGCAAACGGTCCACGATCTCCACCGGACTGAGTGTCTCGCCGTTCTGTTTCAAGAAGCGGTAGCTCAACAGCATAGGACTGCATAGCAGGAACACGAGTCCCAGCAAGAGGAGCAAAAACTGTTTCGGTGTGAGGCGCTTAGAAGACATAATAGATGAACACCTCATTATGCGCGAGCAAGTTGACCATGCAGAGCGTAAGCAGCATCGCCAGCAACAGACAGCGGTCCAACGTTAGATTATCCAATGAACCGAACCCCTTTTCCTGCATCCATTCCTGGGTGTTTGGCGTCCATTTGCAAATGGCGAACAAGGCCAGCGCGAACACGAACACGTTGGCATCCGGCAGGCTGCCAAGATTGCGTGTGTTCGCGATGGCCAATTCACTGAAGCCCCCGCCCCATTGGTGGAGAAACGTCATTTCTTTGGGCAGAATAAAAGTCGTCTGACCAAACATCCCGCCCAAGACTCGGCCCGCCGCCTCCCAAGTGTTCGCCCGGAAGATGACCCAGCCGACAATCACGAACAGCATCGTCAGGCCATAGGCCATGAAAGGCGGCATCGACCACTTGCGTGCTTCGCTGAACTCCTTCCACCAGTGACACACCGCCAGCGCCGCACCATGCATCGCTCCCCAGACCACAAACGTCCACGCCGCGCCGTGCCAAAGGCCACCTAGCAACATAGTGATTATCAGGTTCAGATAGGTACGTCCTTTGCCTGCACGACTACCACCCAGCGGGATATAAAGATAGTCGCGCAGGAAATGACTCAGCGTGATATGCCACCGGCGCCAGAAGTCCGCGATGTTCTGCGCTTTATAAGGGGAATTGAAATTCTCCGGCAAATGGATACCCAGCATGCGCGCACTGCCCAAAGCCATGTCAGCATACCCGGAGAAATCGAAATACAGTTGCAACGTGTAAGCCAAGGCGGCCGCCCACGCCTCCAGAAAGCTCGGTGTGGCACCCGTGGCTGCCGCATTGAAAACCGGATTGGCGTATCCGGCCATCGTGTCGGCAAAGATGGCTTTCTTGGCCAGTCCCAGCGCGAAGAGGTGCACCCCCCGGACGATATCGTGCCAGCGCGCATCCCAGTCTCGCGAAGATTCGAGTTGCGGCAGCAGTTCGTTGTGCCGCACTACTGGACCAGCGATCAAGTGCGGGAAAAACGTGATGTAGAGCAGATAACAACGGAATGTGAACGGTGCCACTTGCTTTCGGTAGCAATCTACGAGGAAGGAAACTTGCTGGAAGGTGCAGAAAGAAATCGCCAGAGGGAGAGCGATATGCGGCACCGGCAACGCCTCACCAAAAAGCCCGTTAAGATTGTCCACGAAGAAACCGGCGTATTTGTAATAACCCAGCAATGCCAGGTTGGCGATCAACCCGAGGGTTAAAAGAGTCCGGTCCGCTCGCTCCGATCGCAGCAAGCGGGTGCCAACGTAATAATTGAAAACGACCGACCCAATGGGCAACGGAAGGTAACGCCAGTCCCACCACCCGTAGAAAAAGAGCGACGCCGCGATCAACCAATACGACGAGGCCTGCACCCTTCCGTACCGTTGCAGCACCATGAAAACGAGCACGGCCAGAGGCAGAAAGGCGAGGACATATTGAAAGGAGCTAAAGACCATGTGTTCTCCGGCTCAGCCTCGTTGTTTTGGCAGGACACCGGCAAAGTGCTCCTGCACAAACGGGTCTTCGAGGAACCGTTTGCGTTTGGATTCATAAGATTTGATCAGACGCGGATCATCCATCTGGCCGGTCAGCAGGCTCGTGATATTGCTCGTATGCCAGACAAACCGGCTCATCTCCCATAGGCTCAAGACTTCCACTCCGTTCTGGATGCCTTGGAAATGGCGGCTCAGAAGATCACGATCTCGGATGAAATTAAAACCTGCCTGCTGCAAGACGGAACGGCGGGTCAAAACAAAGTGCATGGCCATCTTGCCAGACTTATCCGCTGGCACTTCCCGGTGGTGAGTGAAGTGCTTGAACCGGTCCTCGATGCGCTTGCGCAAAGGCCGAAAAGGATTGGCCTCGCGCTCAAAGGTGCCCAAAGCGGCCAGGTTTTTGGCTTCAATATAACCAAACCATTGGGTATCCCAGCCTTGCTGCATGAAAATGGTATCGCTGTGCAGTAACCCCATCAGGTCATGCGAGGCTTCCCGGATGCCGATATCAAGCGCCTCAAAATTAGCGTCCGATCCGACTGTCTTGGTCGCGTTGTTGATGAGCCGGATCTTGGGAAATTCCGCAAGCATCTGGGATTCCTCCCGGCCAGGAGCATTGTCCACCACCAGCACTTCCGGGTTCCCCTCACAGAAACGGAAGATGGAATGCAGCGCCATCCGGGTGATATCCGGAGTGCGGTAGTCCGGTAAGATGAGCGTGTAAGGCGGAATCATTTTGCCGCAGTCAGCAGTTTACACAGAGGTTGACTTGCCATAAATCGCCCTGCTGCATAGACCTCAGACCAAGGGAAAGCAATAAACTTTTACTTTACTGAACAGACGGCTGAGGCAAGCTGAAACGGACGACGTTCGCAAAAACAACCAATGATATGAAACACAACCGCCTAGTGTCCTTTATCAAAACGCCGTTGTTTATTGCCAAGGAATACCTGCACCGTCGCCCCGACCCTGCTTTCAACTGGTCATTTAGCCGTAATAGCCAGACTGCCCACCAGGTCGAAACTCTGAAGCAGGATGGCATAGTGTTTTTGCCGAGCCATTTCAAAGGCGAAGCACTGGAAAAACTCCGGCAGGCTTTTGACAAGGCCGTGGAGGGTCGCCCCAACAAGCAAGATCCAGATTCATTCATCAATACGGAATTCCTGCACGAAGACCCCGTTTTCCTGGCCGCCGCCATGGACGACACCCTGCTGGATATCGTGGGTGGTTATTATCAGAAGAAGTTTTCCATCGGTCGCGCGAGTGCAATGCGCTTGCTCCCCAGCGAACCGGTCCGGTATGGCTCCTATCAGTGGCATCATGATGCCCGTGGCCGGCAGGTTCACCTGATGATTTTGCTGACGGAAGTCCCCAAGGATGGCCAGCGCATGACCTACCTGAAGGGTTCACACCATCGTTATTACGATCATTATCGCGGTCTGGCGGAGGGCTCCCGTTTCGAAGAAGATGTGCAAAAGATGCCGGACTCGGCGGACAAAATCGTGGATGTTTCTGGGCCTGCAGGCACCGTAGCTATCTTCGATGCCAATGGCCTGCACAGCGGCAACCGGAACCGGACCGTCACCCGGGATACTGTGACTTATTGTTACGTCACCGTCCGTCACTTCAAGAAGATCACCTGCAAAGGCAGTGATCTCTCTTCCTTGCCACCGCAGAAGCAAGAAGTGATGAAGTTCAATCCCTATTGCGAACTGGTGCCCTGATCGGCAGCCGAACCGCCAAGCCTACGTATTCCGAAACTCTTCCGACAAAACTGGTTGGAAATGCTTCTGTATATAGGGGTTCTCCATGAAACGGCGGCGCTTTTCCTGATAATTCTTCAGCGTTTCCGGATCATTCATCTGGCCAGTCAGAACGCTCGTGATGTTGCTGGTGTGCCACATGAAACGGCTCATCTGGACGAGGCTGAGCACCTCCACCCCATTGCGGCGCCCCACGAAGTGTTTGGCCAGCAAATGCCGCTCCTTCATGAAATCAAAGCCGATCTCCGCTATTACAGATTTGCGCGTAAGGAAAAAGTGATACATCAGCTTTTCCGTAGCGTCCGTCGGGGGACGCGACTGATGGCGCAAATGCTGGAAATAATCGCTCACTTTTTTCCTGAAAGGACGAAAGGGATTGGCTTCACGCTCGAACGTGCTGATCGCTCCCAGTATCCTGGTTCACCAACCGGCCGAACCAGCGTTTATCCCAACCTTCGCTCAGAAAAATGCTATCGCTATGGATCAGGCCCACCAGATCGTTGGTCGCTGTTTTCAATCCAATCTCGATAGCTTCGAAATTACCGTATGACCCCAGTTGTTGCGTGGGGTTGTTCACCAGACGGATGTCGGGAAATTCCGCCAGCATCTTCGACTCCTCACCGCCGGGAGCATTGTCCACGACGATTACTTCCGGGTTGCCCCGGGCGAACTTGAAGATGGAATACAGACAGAACCGGGTGATCTCCGGCGTCTTAAAGTATGGAACTATAAGACTGTACTTCATGTCTCACGCAAAACGAAAAGGCATCATGCCTTTTTCACCCAGTAACCGAAAAAATTCGAAGTGATATAAGGCTCGATATCCGTGGTAAGCACAAACTCGGGATGTTTGGGCATGTATTTCTGAATGGAGCGCAAGGGGCCGCCATGCTCGCGGAATTTTTTGAAACCAAGCACGTCGACATGGGTGTCTTCCATGATGAGCGCCTGACCGGGAGATACCAACGGGCCGTACAGTTCCAACTCCTTGTCCACATGCTCGGCGTGATGATTGGAATCGATGACCACGGAGCACGTACGATTGCCCACCAAAGCTCTGACTTGCGAGAAAATCTCGGAGGAACTGTCATCGCCCGTCAGGAAAGTGGCCATCGGAATAGATGGATGCTCTAAGGCATCAATATCCACGGTGACAATGGCTTCAATGCCGGCCAGAGGCGCCACGGAGGAAAAGAACAGAGTGCTGCCGCCATACTGGGTGCCCAGTTCGACCAGCACCTGCGGGCGGACACGGCAGAGCAGTTCCTGCATCGCAACTCCGTCCGAGGGAAATTTGCGGAAACTAAAGCCGCCCCAGGTATGCTTGTCATCACGCCGGTCCAAGGCCGCTTTGACCGCGCGCTTGCGCCAGAAACTCACGCTGAAATCGTAATTCATAATAAACTTACAAGGCCGGCTGGCCGTTAAACTCGATGATTTTGGGGGCCGGAATCGGCACCAAGAAGCGACCACCACGCTGCTGATATTCTACCTCACGCCGGACGATCTCTGGGGCGAAATTCCAGGCCAGCAAGAGTGCATAGTCCGGTTGATCCTTCAACAACGTCTCCGGTGGCTTCACCGGAATCCACGAACCCGGGGCCACCTTGCCCTGTTTGAACGGCGTGTTGTCGATGATGTAGTCGAGGTCTTTATCCGTGAAACCACAGGTATTCAGGAGCGTGTTGCCCTTGGCGGATGCTCCGTAGCCGATGACCCGTTTGCCTTCCGCGCGCAGCTTGCGCACGAGCTTGGGCAATTCTTCCCGGATGGATTGCACGCGCTGCACAAACGGCTCCCATGTAGCCGGTTCACTGAGCTTCAAATCCGCTTCCTTCTTCAGATAGGCCGCCACACTTTCGTGCACTGGCACCCCGGCAGATTTACGACGGAACTGGAACAGAATGGATCCGCCATGGATCGGATAGTATTCCACGCGTTCCAATTGGAACGGAGTGCCTTTCAGCAACGCTTCTACCGATGTCACGGAAACGTAGGAAAGATGCTCGTGATAGACCGTGTCATATTCCGTCTTCTCGAAGAAATCGACGAGATAAGGCACTTCAAAGCCGACCAATGTGCGCTCGTGCGCCAGCGTTTCCAGGCCCTTCACCAGATCTTGCAAGTTATCGATATGGGCGAACACATGCCGACCCAAGATGATATCCGGACTACCCCATTCTTGACGTACTTGCTCGGCATTGGGTGCATTGAAGAAATCGGTCCAGGTAGGAATGCCGGATTGTTCGGCCAGTTCCGCGATGTTGCGGGCCGGCTCCACGCCGATGACATCGCAGCCTAGGGCCTTGAACTTTTGCAGATACAGGCCGGTGTTGCTCGCGATCTCCAGCACCTTTGGACGCCCCGAAACCCCAGCCGATGCCAGCACATGCTTGGCTTGAGCGGAGAGATGCTCATCCATCGTGCGCGAGGTGGAGGTCACGTAGGCGTAACGGGAATACAGCACGCCAGGATCGACGACTTCCGCGAGCTGGACGAGCGTACAGTCCCGGCACAAACGAAGGCGCAAGGGCAGAAAAGTGCGGTAGCTGAACACCTCGCCGGCGTCCAAAAAATCATTCGCCAAGGCCGTCTTGCCCAGGTCAACGATCAGTTCGAGCCGTGCGGAACCACAAGCCCGGCATTGATTGCGTTCGTGAATCATGTTGCAGGAAAACGATAAGCGGACCGGCTCCCAGCGTCAGGATAAAACAGCTCCAGGAAAATCCTTCAACCGAAGGAATTTCCACCAGAGCATTACGGCACAAACCAACGCTATGTCCCAATCTTGTCATCGAAGCACCGAAAGTATGCGCGAGGGAGCGGGAGATTCGAGGATTTTGTTTGGAGAGGGCCGAATGGCATATCTACTTTATCTCCGGCCATAAGGCTTGCCCGAGCATCGCCTTCATCCCCGCCTGCCATGAGCCCAACGGGCGCCCCAAAAGCCCGGTCAGCTTGGCATTGCTCAGCCAGCTATAGGTGGAGCGACGGATGGTAGAATTGAAAAACTCCGTGGTGACTGGCTCAACCGAAGGCACAGAAGCAATCAACGCTTGCGCTTGGGCCGCAGCTAAAATCTCTTTCGTCCAATCATAGCGGCTCAGCCCGCCATCATTCACGGCGTGATACAGGCCTGCCGTTTGGCGCTCCGCCAGATCCAGCGTCCAACCAGCCAAATCACCAACATACGTCGGCACCGCCAATTGATCCGTCGTCGCCCGGATGGGTTTGCCGTCCAAGGCCTGCCGCACGATGGCATGGATGTAAGACCGCTGGGGACGGATAGGATTGATACCGAAGAGCCAGCTCGTCCGCAGCACCAAGTGTTTAGGACTGGCGGCCAAAACGGCCTCTTCCCCGGCCAGCTTCCCGGCAGCGTAGTGGTTGATGATCTTGGGCGCGTCCGTTTCCACATAGGGTGACTGCTTGGAACCATCAAAAACGTAATCGGTGCCGTAATGGATGAGCTGGATACCGCGTTGAGCGCACAGCTCAGCCAGCGTTTTCGGCCCCAAAGCGTTAATCCCCCAAGACAAATCCCGCTCGATCTCGCATTTATCTACGAGATTGTAGGCGGCGGTATTGATGACGATCGCGGGCTGAATTGTGTCCAATTGCCACGCCATCTGGCTGGCGGATTGCAGGTCGAACTGGCTGCGCGGGCAGAAAACCAGTTCAAATCCAGGCCGATTCTGGGCTTTGATGGCTTGCGCCAGCAACCCGTCACTACCCGTTACCAGCACTTTTTTGACCTTTGGACCGCTCATGTTTGCGTGAGATTGACAGAGTCTGCGCTTGAATGCCAGTCGCTACCCCTCTTAGAACGGGGCATCGCAGTTCGTGTTTCTGCGGCTTTGCCCCAAACTTGTGAGCACCGAACCTATTTATAAAGCGGTTTTGGACCTCGTGGCCGGTTACCACGCACAGCGTCCATTCAAAACGCACCTCGACGTCGGCTCCGGCCGCGGTCAATTGATCAAGCTGATGCAAGAGCGCTTCGGCGTGCAATCCTCCGCCTGCGATTACACCGATACCCTGATGCAACTGCCGGGGCAAAAGGTGGACGTGGCCAACTTGAACCACGAGGGACTGCCCTATCCGGACAAGTCCTTCGGCCTGGTGACGGCCACGGAAGTGATCGAGCACTTGGAGCATTATCGTGAGACCGTACGGGAGTTCTATCGCGTATTGAAGCCAGGCGGAGTATGCATCCTCAGCACCCCGAACATCTTGAACATCAAGTCACGGTTGCGCTTCTTCTCCAGCGGTTACTGGAACCTTTTCGGTCCCCTGCCGGTGCGCAACAGCAAGCTCTACTCCACCGGCGGCCATATCAATCCGGTTTCCAGCTTCTACATCGGCCATACGATGATGGATGCGGGTTTCGATGAATTGAAATTCAGCGTGGACAAGTATCAACGCTCTTCGATTCCGGCCTTCGTACTTTCTACCTGCCCATAAAATTCTTCGGTCTATTGGCACGCAACAAGGAAGTGACCGAGTACAAAACTATCGATATCCATAATGCTCCCCTAGTCGATACGATGAACACCGTGCCAGTGTTGCTGGGCCGGACTATCATCGTGTGTGGCATGAAGCAGCGATAAACCGGAGGGACATGGTCGATTTACAACCATTTTTTGTAGCGCAGGTTGTCAACCTGCTGTGTCGCCGACTGGCAGTCGGCAGGCACTCGATTATTTCGTCGTTCGCAGATTACCAATCTGCGACACAGCAGACTGACAGTCTGCGCTACAGATAAAAACTTTTGGGATGAGCAACAGCCCGCAACGCATCTGGCGCATCGCCCACTCGGAGGCATCCCTCGGTTGGGGTGGCCAGGAGCATCGCGTCTACGCGGAGCTGAAAGGCTTTCAGAAGCGCGGGCATCCCGTTTTCTTGCTGGCTCCGGAATCAGCGCGTGTCTACGGACGTGCCAAGGAAGCGGGCATCGGTGTCGAACCTATCCGCCCTGGCAAATTGCGATTCATACCGGAGGCCATGCGGCTCGCGTCTTGGCTCAAGCGAGAGAAAATTGATGTATTAAACACCCATAGCTCTGCGGACGGCTGGCTGGTGGGTATCGCGGGCAGGATGGCCAAGGTCCCCTTGCTCATCCGCAGCCGGCATATCGATGTCAGTTATCCGAACCGTTGGTTGAGCAAGCACGCGTTCACGACCTTGGCGGACCATGTGCTGACGACCAGCCAGAAAATCACCGCGCATTTCCAAGCGAATTTTCAACTCGCGGATGACCGTATCACGACTTTGCCCACAGGCATCGACGTACAGAGTTTTCATCCCCAAGGCCCTAAATCTGCCCTAATCACCAAGAGCAATCCGCAGAACCTGCCGACCGTAGCGATGATCTCCGTGCTGCGTTCGTGGAAAGGGCATGACACTTTTCTGGACGCCATCAAACGCTTGCAGGCCGAGGGTTTTGCCGCGCGCTATTTCATTGTAGGCGATGGGCCACAACAGCCGTTCCTAACGGAGAAGATCAAGAACGCAGGTTTGAGTGACGTTATCCAACTGTGCGGACATCGGGAAGACGTGGCGGATATTCTCCGCGCCCTGGATGTCTTGGTCATCGCTTCCACCCAGCACGAAGGCGTGCCACAGATCGGTCTGCAAGCACTGGCGAGCAAAACCGCCGTGGTAGGCAGCGATGTCGGCGGAACACCGGAAATCATCCGCCAAGGTGAAACCGGCCGCAACTTCCCCGCTGGCAATGGCGAAGCCCTTGCCCGGGCCATCAAAGAAACCATCCAGCAAAAAGACCAGACCCAGCTTTATGTGGAAAATGGCCGGCGTTTCGTGGAAAAGGAACATAGCATCGAGGTGATGCTGGATAAGCTGGAAGTCCTCTACCGGCGTTACTTGGGCTGAAGTTCCAGCTTGCTGCTGGGTGACGGCCCCTTCAACGGCTGTGGCGCGCCCAGTAACTTCACGTAAACCCAGGTCTCCAGCGGACGCAAAGGCCGCAGCCACGCATAGAACGGCGAATAAAAGGCGCAATCGGATGGCAGAAAGCAGCATCGTCAGCGAAGTCTTGCCCAAGACCACTTTGGAACCGATCTGATCAGTCCATTCGGTGGGCACTTCCAAGATGCGGTAACCGGCTCGCTTGAGAGCAAAGAGGAGATTGATGTCGAATGCCATATCCGCGATGCGCAACATGCTATGAATTTTCTCCACCGCCTCGCGCTTCATCACTTTGGCCCCGCATTGCGTATCGCGGATGTTCATCCAGAATAGACTCTGGACGATGAGATGAAAACAGCGGCTGGCGAACTGGCGCTTGGTGGTCTGCGCCTGATGCAGCACCGCCCCTTCGATCCAGCGCGAACCAATGACACAATCCGCCTCGCCCACGTGCTTCACCAGGTCATGGAACGCTTTCGGCGGTGTCGCCCCATCTGCATCCACATACCCTACGAGATCGGCCAGCGGGGCCAGCTTCAACCCCTCGATCAGCGCGCCGCCTTTGCCGATGGGCGCCGGGAAATCGATCGCCGAGATGAAGGGGAAATCTTGGGCCACGCGATTCACCACCCCCATCGTATTATCGCGACAGCCATTCAAGACCACTACCAACTGGAAACGACCGGCATAATTGGCCGCGAAGTACGTGCCGTATTCCCGCAAAACGGGCTCGATCCGGCCTTCTTCGTTGTAGGCCGGAATAAGCAATAACAGGCTCTGACGGGTCGTGGACACGGCAAATGTTTAAAAGAACCTCAGGGGAAATCGAACTTCTGTCAACTCCGGCCTCCTTAATTCGCTTGGCAGAATAGCTTGGGCATAACAGATTTGGGGGCCATGAATTCCCGTTATCTAGCTTTAGCATTGTTGTCCGCTACTTTGATCCATGCCTCCGCTCAAAACGCGGCTCCCCCCGCCCCGGCTCCCAAACCGGTGGTGCAATTGCCGGACGTCGCCGCTCCGAAAATGGGCACGAACGGCTTAGTGAATGCCGGTTTCCAAAAGAGCCATGAGAGTTTCGTGGCCACCGCCAAAAAGGGTGATGTGGGCCTGCTTTTCCTCGGTGATTCCATCACGGCTGGTTGGAACGGTCAGAAGGCGATCTGGGAAGCGGCTTTCGGCAAATATAAGCCGGCCAATTTCGGCATCGGCGGTGATCGCACCCAGCATGTGCTCTGGCGCATCGAGAACGGCGAACTGGAAGGCATCAAGCCCAAGGCTGCGGTGGTCATGATCGGCACGAACAATTCCGGCAACGACTCCGCCGAAGGCATCGCTAAAGGCATCACGAAGATCGTCGAGACCATCCGCGCCAAGACGCCGGATACGAAGATTCTCCTGCTCGCCGTCTTCCCGCGTGGTGAAAAACCGAATCCGCAACGCGAAAAGCTGAAGGCAGTGAATGCCACCATCGCCAAGTTGGATGACGGCAAGCATGTATTCTTCCTCGATATCGGCGACAAGTTCCTCCAACCCGACGGCACCTTGACGAAGGAGATCATGCCGGACTTCTTGCATCTCTCTGCCAAAGGTTACCAGATCTGGGCGGACGCGATCGCCAGCAAAGTGGCCGAACTCACCAAGTAAGCTGCCTGTGTCAGCACCCGAGACCAATTCCGATCCGGATCAACCGCTGAAAGCGGTTGATCCGGTCGTTGGCATCCGGGTATTGGTGCAGAGCTATTTTCGCGGGGATTTCATTGCGCTGAATGAGGGCGTCATCTCCTTGGTGGAAAGCCAGGATGATGCCTTTATCTTCGACCATGTGGCGGACGATATCCCCGGCCAGATCCACCGCTTAAACAAGGAAACGGGAGATTACTGGATCGCCATCCCGATCGACCCGGAAGACGCTTTGGAACGCTGCGATGGCTGCCATGAACTGTTCGCGGTAACGAGCATCCACTGGGACGGCAAGAAGCTCTTCAACTGCCGCATCTGCCAGCGCAAGACCGAGACTCAGATCTATCAGCGCGGGAATATCTACTCCCCCGGCGAGACGTTTCAGCTCAAGCCGGAATTCCCCAACTCACCCCAGCCGTAACGGATCGGCGCGGAACTTCTCGCACAGCTCCACAAACGGCACCTGCGCCTGCCGCCATTCCGGCTTCTTCGTGATCTCTTCCATGGTCAGTGACGTATTGTTGCAGATCAAGTAGAGCCAGTCTCCCACCACAATGAAGGCATCGAAGTGGGTGCCAGCGGCGGAACGGGCGAACTCAAACTCACCGATGCCATGTTTGGCACTGAACAGTTCTTCCTTAAGCTTGTGGAGGTCTTGTGCAAAATCATTCTGCACACGCTCAGGACGTGGCCCCACGTAACCAACTACCTCTTCCCGCTCGCCGACGAACGAGACCACCACCAGTTCATTGAACACGGCCGTGCCGTAGAGGCGGGTCATCTGGACGGCACACTCCGTGATGAGTTGGGAAGCCTTTTCAAAATTCATAATATCAGTGCGCGTTGAGAAAAGCAGCGCCACCAAAAGGAGGCAAGTGGAATGAAAAAGTATCGTTTGATTCTCCCATCTTGCAGCCCGATTCGATTCACCTCATGCTCAAAGAGTTTATGTTCACGCGTACTCATCCCCGGCAATTTCTGTTCATGGCGTTTGTTTGCCTGGCTTGGCTGGTCACCGCCCAAAACGGATTGGGCCAAACGAATAAAGCCACCACCCCGCAGATCGCCGTCTATCGCTGGCCCAATGGCACCACGAATGTGAATGCCTTCGCCCAGTGGTTGAACCAGCCCATCGTCTGGGGTGAGGACTTTGCCGGCACAGAAACATGGGACAACGTTTCGTGGCCGGTTTGGTGGCTGGAGCATTGGGGCAAGTGGGTGAAGGAAAAGCCCGGCCGCCGCTTCATCTTCGGCGTGCATATGCTGCCCGGACCACTGGATGGCAGCGGTGCCACGCAAGGCACGAATGCCAAGCAGCCCGTCTCTTTGGAAAAAGGTGCCAATGGCGAATACAATTATTTCTACAAGACGCTGGCCGAGAACCTGGTGAAAAACGGCCTAGGTGATGCCATCCTCCGGCCCGGCTGGGAATTCAACGGCGGTTGGTACACCTGGCGCGCGAAGGACAAGGAAAAGCATTTCGCCGAATACTGGCGCCAGATCGTGAAGACGATGCGCGCGGTTCCCGGCACGGAGAAGTTGAAGTTTTGCTGGAATCCCACGCTCGGCTATCAGCAATTTCCCGCCGAGAAAGCCTGGCCGGGGGATGAATACGTGGATTACGTCGGGCTTGATGTCTATGACGAGTCATGGATCACAGACGGTTATCCGTGGCCCAAGGACGCCAGCCCGGAGGTTATTCTTTCGCGACAAAAGAAGGTATGGAATGACGCCATCTATAATGGCGATCACGGCCTTGTCTTCTGGAGCAAGTTCGCGGCGGAACATAAGAAGCCCCTCGTGATTCCGGAATGGGGCTGCAATAATCGCGTGGATTTCCCCGAACAACACGGCGGCTTGGATAACGCGTATTTCGTGGAGCAGATGCACGCCTTCATCACGGACCCGAAGAACAACGTGTTCTTCCATTGCTACTTCGATGTGCAGGCCCCCGATGGCCACCATCAGTTGTCGCCCGGTGTGGATGGAAAAGAAAAGACGGAGTTCCCCAACGCAGCGAAGAAGTTCCGCGCGTTGTTTGGGAAAGTGAAATAAAGCCTAGCCACAAAGAAGCACAAAAGACACAAAACGGTGTATTGAATCATCTTAGGCAACTCTATGGCTCTTACCGCTGAACATCTGCACGCCTTACAAGGCATCGTTGGTCCGCACAACGTTCTGACCAAGAAGAGGACTTGGTGCCGTATGCCTTTGATGGCACGGCGGCGATGCTCCAGATGCCCGGGTGCGTGCTCTTCGTGGAGACGACAGCGCAGATCGTTGCCCTGTTGAAGTATGCGGATGCAAACCGGCTGCCCGTGGTCACGCGCGGTTCCGGCACGGGCCTGAGCGGTGGCAGCCTCCCCTCGCCCGATTGCATCGTCATGTGCACCGTGCGGATGGATAAGATCCTCGAGGTGGATGAGGCGAATCTCACGATGCTGGTCGAACCGGGCATCACCACGGTGAAAGTCGCGGAAGCGGCGGAGAAGGTTGGGCTTTTTTATCCGCCTGACCCCGGCTCCATGCGCATTTCTACGATTGGCGGGAATGTGGCCGAGAATTCAGGCGGCTTGCGCGGCTTGAAGTATGGCGTCACGCGGAATTACGTGATGGGCCTGGAAGTGGTTTTGCCCGATGGCGAAGTGTTATGGACCGGTAACAAGTGCGTGAAAGATGTGGCCGGCTATTCGCTTAAAGACTTGTTTATCGGCTCAGAAGGCACGCTTGGAGTCATCACCAAAGTGTTACTGCGGCTCATCCCGAAACCGCAGACGAAGAAAACGATGATTGCCACCTTCGCGCGCATGGGCCAGGCGGCGGAAACCGTCTCGGCCATCATCGCGGCGAAGATCATCCCGTGCACATTGGAGTTCCTCGACCGCATGACGATCCATTGCGTGGAGGATTATGCAAAGATCGGTCTGCCGTTGAATTGCGAAGCCTTGCTCCTGATCGAAACGGATGGCCACCCTGCGGTAGTCGCCGAAGAGGCGGCGCAGATGGAGGCGAAGTGCCGTGAAGCCGGTTGCCTGGAGGTCATTGTGGCCAAGGATGACGCGGAAGCAACGAAGCTGGCCAGCGCACGCCGGGCTGCCTTCTCCGCGCTTGCGCGGGTTTCCCCACCACCATTCTTGAAGATGCCACGGTGCCACGCAGTGAGCTGGGGAAAATGATCCGCTTCGTGGAACAGGTGGCCAAGAAATACAATCTTCGCGTGGGCACCTTCGGTCACATGGGCGATGGCAATCTGCACCCCACCTTCCTCACGGATGAACGCAACAAAGACGAGATGCACCGCGTGGAGGAAGCCTTCAAAGAGATCTTCGAAGAAGCGATCCGGCTCGGCGGCACGATCACCGGTGAACATGGCATCGGCATGGCCAAGAAATCATTCCTGCCCAAGTTCGCGGGCGACGCCCAGATGCGCGTGATGCGCGAACTCCGCAAAGCCCTTGATCCCCACGGCACGCTGAATCCGGGCAGATGTTGATTAAGCCTCCCGGCCAACAAAAAAGCCGTTGAACCTTGCGGTCCAACGGCCCTGAAATAGGGGCGGAGTTACTTCTTGATGACGGTGACTTTGCCCGTCTTAGGATCGTAACTAAGCTCTTCACCCGGCGGCAACTTCGGCAGGCGCGTGATGTGCTTGCTGGCCACCGCTTCGGCCAGATCCTTAGGATAACGGCCCTTCTCGGTGTTGAACATGTCGATGCCGTAGTTCAACAGCATCTTCTCATCAGCCGTCAGCGGGCGACCATTGCCACCCATGATGTCCGAATCAGCAAGAGCTGCCGGGGCACTCGGAGTCGTCGCCGCCAGGTTTTGTCCCGGAGGCGGGGCGACCAGAGCTGGGGCCGGAGCCGGAGCGACAACCGGCGTTGCCGGTGTTGCCGTCACTTCAGTCGCCGTGGTCGTCTTTGGTGCCGAAGGAGCGGTTTCCGGATCTTTACCGCAACCCACCAACGCCAAACCCAGAGCGATCAGGATACCTTGATAATTACGACGCATAACTTATTGCTGCGGATTGACCGTCCACATACCGGTGCGAAGACCACGGTTCACATTGGTAGCACCCAAGGTTTTGCCCGGGGCCAAGAATTCAACGTGACCATCGACAAAGAGATAGTTGAAGCTCGCATTGGCGTGATAATCGCGCTCCAAAGGATACGTATAATCCAAACCGCCCTGCTGAGCCGTAGCAGTGCCCGTCGTCACATGTTGGTTTGAGTTATCAATGAACGACACGTCAGGGTGCCCCATCATGTTGGAAACATGGATACGTTCCGTGAGCAAGATGATTTCGTCGCCCGCTTTCAAGCTGCTGCCGTAGAACGCCATCTGCTTCTTCGGAGCCGGCGTAGGAATCGTGCTGCTGGTATAGGTGATCACCGGACCGGCAACCGTATTCACTGAATCTCTTTCCACCTTGTTCCACGGATTGTAGCCGTTAGCTTGCGAATCTGCGGCTGCATTGCCGAAATTCCAAGCCAGACCAATACCCGTGCTCGAGGACGGATTCGGCGGCCAACCGGCACCGGCATCCGTAGAGATATAGCGAGGAACAGAATAGGAACGATGGATATTCTTGCTGGCAGCACCCCACCAAGAAGGCCCGATCGATTTATCAGCCGGGCAAAGCAGCGATTTATTGTAACCGGCGTAATTGCCCGTGGAATTGTTATAAGGCCCAGACCACTGCTCGGCTTCTGACATGGACGACCCGATGTAGTTGCCCAAAAGATCATCCCAAGTCATTTCCACACCATACTTAAAGCGGATGTGGCTATACATGATCTTGTCGCTGTTATCCGCCGCGTACATCCCCTGTCCAACCCCAAACTGCTTCAAATTGCTCATGCAGTTGTTGGCAATGGCACGGGCCTTGGCCTTGGCCAAAGCGGGCAGAAGCATACCGGCCAAAATCGCGATGATGGCGATGACCACCAGCAGTTCGATAAGTGTAAACGCGTGCTTAACACGCAACTGTTCCGAAATCTTTTTCATATCTATGTCTATTGACGGAGCAACTTAAGTCTTTGTTACAACAAATTCTCTAAGCATTTTGGGTGACCCTAAATAATACAGCATTAAGAGCGGATTAAGAATCCTTAAAATGCATCGGAATATATTCAATATCCACCAAGTCTAAGGCTTTGTCAGCTTTTTTGAGCAACTTTTGCAGAAGCAATACGAATCGAAGCGTCCAGAGCCCCTAGCGCCCCCCTTCCAGCAGCCAAGTTGAAGGCGAAGGCACCATTAAAAAAATCCCCCGCGCCGACCGTATCAATAACTTTAACTACTGGAGCGGGAGCCCATTTTCGGGTCGTTTTTGAAGCCCAGAAAGCCCCGCGTGCTCCACAGGTAACCACCACGTTAGGAACACCTTGCGCCAACAACCACCCAGCCGCTGCCTCAATCTCAGCGGGACTGTCCACACGCTGGCCGGTTAGGATGGCCAGTTCGTGTTCATTAGGTGTCAGCCAAGTGATCTTGCTTAGCACCCCCTTAGGGAGCGACTGCGTGACCGGAGCGGGGTTCAAAATCACCGGCACTCCGGCAGCATGGGCTATCTCAATGGCGGTTTGCACACTGGCCCACGGGATCTCCATCTGGAGCAGCATCATTTCAGCCCCTTGAATCAGCCTTTTGGCCCGTCGGATTTGCGCCGGGCTCACCAAATCATTGGAACTGCGCGTCACTACGATCTGGTTTTCACCTGCCTCGTTCAGAAGAATCAGCGCCGTGCCTGCTGGCAGCCGTGAACTACGCGCCAAATGCGTCAGATCAATTCCCTCCCGTTCCAAGCCTTGCACCAACACATCACCGAACGCGCCATGGCCAATATTTCCAATAAAACTCACCTTGGCCCCGCATCGGGCAGCGGCGATGGCCTGATTCGCCCCTTTCCCGCCCGGCCGTTGCTGCAAAGCATCCCCGCTCCGCGTCTCACCGGGTCGCGGGAAGGTCTTCACACGAGACAGTAAATCCATATTGGCACTGCCGATGACAACAACCGTTGGACGAGAGGCGGATTTCATGGCCTCACCAAAAAGAAAAGCGTGAACAAAAACAAGCTTGAGCCGTCCAAAACTCGTCTATGCAATCCATTTGCTTCCAGCCCGTAACGCGGGCGATAATGGACTGCATCACGCATCATGCCTTTGCTGGAAATTAAAGACCTGAAGAAAGCCTATGCCACCCCGGAGGGCGGGACGCATCTGGTTGTCGATGTGCCGTCATTTTCCCTCGATGAAAAGACGCAGGAAGCACTCGCTGGCGAAAGCGGCTCAGGCAAGACGACGTTCCTAAACCTCATCGCAGGTATCCTGAAGCCGGACTCCGGCACCATTCATCTCGCCGGTGCGGAATTGGGCGGCATGAGCGAAAGTTCACGCGATTACGTTCGCGCCACCACAATCGGTTACATTTTCCAGACCTTCAATCTGCTCCAAGGGTTTACCTGCCTCGAAAACGTCCTGCTGGGTATGTCTTTTGGCCCCGGCGCGGATCGCCAGCGGGCGACAGAACTGCTCCAGCGCGTCGGCCTGGGCAACCGGTTGAACCATTACCCACGTCAGCTTTCTACCGGCCAGCAACAACGCGTAGCAGTGGCTCGGGCCTTGGCGAACAAGCCCAAGCTTATCCTCGCCGATGAACCCACGGGCAATCTCGATGCCAAAAACGCGCGGGAAGCCTTGGCGCTCATCCGGGAAGCCTCGAAAGAAAACGGCGCCTCGCTGCTGCTGGTGAGCCATGACATCCATGTGCTCGAACAATTTGAGATGGTCCGCAAGCTGACCGCTATCAATCGCGCCGCCGTGCAGGAGGTGGCGTCATGACCTTGTGGCTCATCATCCGGCGCAGCCTGCGACAGCACGCACTCTCGACCGTCATCACAGCCTTATCCATTGCGCTGGCGACCGGCCTGCTGATGTCTGTGTGGACGCTCAAGGTGCAATCGAACAACGCCTTTACGAGCATGAATTGCGGCTTCGATGCCGTCCTCGGCGCCCGGGGAAGCAAGCTGCAGCTCGTGCTGAACACCATCTTCCACCTCGAAGAATCCCCCGGCAACATCGCGTGGGAACATTACGAGACGATCAAGAAAAACCCGAATATCCAAGCTGCCATCCCCATTGCCGTGGGGGATAACTTCATGGGTTACCGGCTCGTCGGCACGACCACAAATCTCTTCAGCGATGTGGAGTATGTGGCAGGCAAGAAGTTCAGTGTCGCCGGTCAAGGCCGGGTGTTCGACCAGCAATATCGTGAGGCGGTAATCGGCAGTTTCGTGGCGGAACGGCTGGGCTTGAAGTATGGCGATAAGTTCCAGCCTTACCACGGGCTCATCTTTAATCCGAATGATCAACACGCGGAAACGTATGTCGTGGTCGGCATCATGGAGCCGAGCAACACGCCAGCGGACCGCGTCATCTGGATTCCGCTCGCCGGTCTGCAGAAGATGGCCGGACATGCGGCCAGCACAGCGGATGAGATCAGCGGTGTGCTTATTAAGTTTAAGGCCGGCAGCCCGCTCATCGGGCGCAACCTCGAACAGCTCTACAACAAACAAGGTGACCGGCTGACCTTCGCGTGGCCCATCGCCACCATCGTTTCCCAGTTATTCAACAAGATCGCGTGGTTTGACCGCGTGCTCGCGGCGGTCGCCATCTTGGTGGCAGTGGTTGCGGCGGGTTCCGTCCTGGCGAGCATCTACAACTCCATGAATGAACGTCGCCGGGACATCGCCATTCTGCGGGCTTTGGGCGCGCGCAAAGGCACTATCTTCAGTGCGGTAGTGCTGGAGGCGACCACCATTGGCGCACTCGGAGCCATCGCGGGCTTGCTGGTTTACGGGCTGATCACCATGGCGGCAGCAAACGTCATCCGCGCCCAAACCGGGGTGGTGCTGAATCCGCTCGCGTATAATCCGATGATGATCGGTGCGCCGCTCGGTTTGATTGCCTTGAGCGCGCTGTGCGGTATCGTTCCGGCGTGGAAAGCGTATCGCACCAATGTGGCCGATAACCTGCTCCCGGTGTCGTAATCTTAGCTGTATGAAAACTATTTTGAACCGCCTGCTCACCCTCACCTTGGGCCTCGGCCTGCTGGTCTCGCTCAGCGCCTGCAAAGGTGGCGACAAACATGATGAACACGACGGCCACGATCACGGCCAGGAGAAGAAAAGCGCGCATCACCATCACGAACCGCCACATGGGGGCACGGGCCTGACCTTGGGCGATGAAGAGTTCCACATCGAGTTCCTGCGCGATGCCGCCACGGGCAAGATGAAGGCCTGGATTCTCCTGCCACACATGAGCGGCTACGCCCGCATCCTCACCGAATCCTTTGAGGTCACAGCCAAGGTGGGCACCGAGGACAAGACCTTGACGTTCAAGGCTCAAGCCAGCACAGCCACCGGCGAAACCGTGGGCAACACCTCCCTCTTCGAGGCCGAAGCTGACTGGTTGAAGACGACGGATAAATTTGATGCCATCCTGAAAAAAATCACGATCCGCGGGCGTGAATACAAGGACGTGAAGTTCAATTTCCCCAAAGGTTCTGAAGAATAAACGGTCAAAGAACGTCAATATCTGCGGGGATATTTAGGGTTTGATAAGCGCGGATTTGTAGTAGATTACAACTGATATGAAACGTGGTAGCGCACAACGCGGAAATGCTTTGCTGGTGGTCCTATGCCTGGTCATGGTCGTCGGGGCCATCGGCTTCATGGTGTACGGTTTTAAGAAAGGCCAGACGTTCAAGGCGAACGGGCCGGCGGCTCCGGCCACCGCTGAAGTGCGCGGCACAAAGATCGGGGAACCGGTGATCGCTCCAACCGTCACCACCACCAACGCCAGCGCCTCGAAAGAAACCGCTCCGGTCGTGGCCGCTGCCGCCACGAGCACGAATGCCGCCGCCAAGCCGCTCGCACTGGAAAAAATCGTGACGGGCGAAGGCCGGGAATATTTCAACGTGGGTTTCGATGTGCTCTCTGGTTTTGAATATGTGATCCCGGACGAAACGAGCACGAACAAGACGGCTGTAGCGGCGACCCCGAAAGACCAGATTCCAGCAACCATCCGCTCGCTGAACAAGAAGCAGATCGCGCTCAAAGGTTTCATGCTGCCTTTGAAGGTGGAAGGCGGTTTGATCACCGAACTGCTCATCATGCGTGACCAGTCCATGTGCTGCTACGGCGCGGTGCCGAAGATCAACGAATGGGTGAGCGTCAAGATGACCAGCAAAGGCATCAAACCCATCATGGATCAGGCCGTGACGCTCTACGGCACGATCAAAGTCGGCGAGATCCGCGAGAACGGTTATCTGGTCGGCATCTACGAGATGGACGGCGACAAGATGGCTGGCCCGTTGGATCTGTAAATCGCCCTGCTCTCCTTCTGCTTCTGTCTTGTGCCAAAGATTGCCAAGGCAGATTCTAACCGCTAGCTTCATGGCTTACCCACTTTTGCCATGAATTCATCTCCTTCCCACAACGGGTCCGATGCTTCCGGTCTCAATCGTCGCCATTTCTTCCGCACGGCATTGCTCGGTGCGGGCGCGACCGTCGCCCCCAAGTTACTTGGCGCGGAGATGGCGAAGGCCGTGGCGGCGGACCGCTTTGCGGAGCCGGGCCGTGAATTGCCCTTGGCGAATGATGCCGATGTGATCGTTTGCGGAGCTGGTCCGGCTGGTGTTTCTGCCGCCATCACGGCGGCGCGGGGTGGAGCACGCGTCCGCTTGTTCGAATGGCGCGGCTGTGTCGGCGGTGTGTGGACGGCTGGTTTGCTTGGCTATCTGCTGGACTTCAACAAACCCGGGTTCGCCCAAGAGCTCGCCAAGAAACTGGAAGAACGCGGCATCCGTCGGGGCAAAAGCAAAAGCTCCATCACTTACGAGCCCGAAGGCATGAAGCTGTTGCTCGAGGATTTGCTGGTGGAAGCAGGCGTGAAATTTCAACTGCACACGCGCGTGGCGGCAGCTTATCGCGAGGGCCGGCAGTTGAATACGATTGTCACAGAATCGAAGTCTGGTCGGCAGGCGTGGCGAGCGCCGGTGTTCATCGACACTACGGGCGATGGGGACTTGGGTGCGCTGGCGGGGTGCGAATGGGAGATTGGTGAGGCAAAGGATTGCCCCTGCCAGCCGATGTCGCTGAACGCCCTGCTCGTGGTAAAGGATGCGACGCAACTCAAGCCGATGCTGCATGACGATGATCCCAAGTGCAAAGACAACTTCCTCGCCGAGATCAAGCGTGCCGGATTCTTCCCCTGGTACAGCAAACCCACGCTCTGGCAGATCCGCGACAACCTTTTACTCGTGATGATGAATCACGAATACAGCGTGAAGCCTTTTGACGCTGCCGAAGTCACTACGGCAACCGTCCGGGCCCGCAGCGAGATGAACCGGATCGTGAACGGATTGCGTGGTCTCGGGGGCATCTGGGAAGGCTTGCAGCTTGTGGCCACGGCCGAACAGATCGGCGTCCGCGATGGCCGACGCATCCGCGGGCGTTATGTGGTCAGCAAGGATGATGTGATCAACGGGGCACGACATGAAGACGCCGTGGTGCGGCCGACATTCTCGGTGGATATCCACGCGCTGAGCATGGAGATGAACAAAACCACCGCTTACTCCAATGCGGGTGTGAAGGTGAAGCCTTACAATATTCCATTACGTGCCCTAGTTGCCAAAGATGTCGATGGATTGTTGATGGCGGGCCGATGCATCAGTGGTGATTTCATCGCGCACGCCAGCTATCGCGTCACCGGCAATGCCACGGCGATGGGTGAAGCCGCGGGAGCGGTGGCAGCCATCGCCGCCAAGAACAAACGTCAGCCACACGAGATCAGTTGGAGCGAGGCCACGGCGTTGCTCGCGAAGATCCGGACGGTGTGAAGAAAGCCGATGCAGTGATTTGCCTTGAAGAGGCAAGCGATAGTAGCCATGAGTGACCAACGGGAACTCGTGGTGTAATTCCACAAAATATCCCGCCCCATCGGGGCGAACGAATACCCTGCTTTCCGTCCGCTCCATTGGAGCGTATTTCATATTCATATCCTTTCCCCGAGTTTCCTCCGGTCACTCGTAATTGCTGAAATAGAAAGGCCGCCGGATTTTCATCCGGCGGCCTTCGCAATTTATAAAAACGTGCCTGACTTACTTCACGTTCTCTTTGAAGAACTTCGCAGCGACATCCACAAACTTTGCCGGCTCTTGAGCGAACGAGGCATTATCCGTCTCGATGGACATCACGCCGTTCCACTTCTCTTTCTTGATCTCGGCGAAGAGACCCTTGTAGTTCGCCACGCCGGAACCGACTTCGACGTCGAGGACGATGTCTTTGCCGTCTTGAGATTTCTCGATCTTCTTGTCCTTCAGGTGCATGTCATACACGCGACCGTTATAGCCTTTGAAGACTTCAGCGGCATCAAAACCAGCGGCCGTGATCCAGCCGATGTCCATGCAGACGCCGATGCGTTTATCACGGGAATCGAGGATCTTCTTCACCGTGGCGGGATCACCATACACGGTGCCTTTGCCGTGGTTGTGGATCGCGAGCTTGATATCGTATTCCTTAACGAGCTCTTCGAGATTGTCCCAGATGCCCATCTCACGCGGTTCCACCACGATGACTTTGCAGCCGAGGAATTTTGCCAACTCGAACAGCTTGCGGTTCTCTTCCTTCTTCATCGAAGTACCGGCGACACCGAACGTGTAGCAGGTCAGCCCTTTTTCATCGAGCACGGCCTTTTTCTTGGCCCAGTCTTCCTTGGTGCCATTCGGGTCGATGTGCTTGCCGATCATCTGGAGCTGTTTGATGTCATGCTTCACCGCGAAGTCCACGACCTGTTCAAAGGTCATGTTGCGCAGCGTCCAGGTCTGGATGCCGAGCTTGGGACCGGCCTTGTCCGCTGCCTGCGTAGAGGAGACAGAGGCGAGCGCGACAGCCGCAGCAGCCACGGTGGAAAAGAGAAAACGACGTAAAGAGAGTGCTTTCATGATTAATTCGGTTCGGAGGGATTCAAGCGTAACGGCCCAAATCGTCAACGGCAAAGAGTGGACGATGGAATCTCCATATCTATTCATAGGCCAAAAAACAAAGGCCGCGTTCGGGATGAACGCGGCCTTGGCTGGAAAAAGGATTAACTTACATGCCCATGATCTGGTAGCCGCAGTCTACGTAGAGGACTTGGCCGGTGATCGCGGCGGCGCCATCGCTGGCGAGGAAGGTGCCGGTGGCACCGAGTTCGTCTGGCAACACGTTGCGCTTGAGCGGAGCGTGTTCTTCGTAGTGTTTGAGCATGGTGCTGAAGCCGGAAATACCACGAGCAGCTAGGGTGTTCACGGGACCGGCACTGATGCAATTCACGCGGATCTTTTGTTCGCCGAGATCATACGCAAGGTAACGGGTGGAGGCTTCGAGCGCGGCCTTAGCCACCCCCATCACGTTGTAGTGCGGCACGACCTTCTCGGCGCCGTAGTAGGACATGGCGACGATGCTGCCGCCGTTGGTCATGAGCGGCGCGGCACCGCGAGCGAGCGCGACGAGCGAATAAGCGCTGATGTCGTGCGAGATCTTGAAGGCGTCACGCGAGGTATTCACGAAGCGGCCTTCGAGCGCATCCTTCGGCGCGAAGGCGACGGAGTGCAGGAGCAGATCGAGGCGGCCGAACTTCTCTTTCACCTGGGCGAACACGGCGTCGATGTCCGCATCCTTCGTGACATCGCACGGCATGAGGAGCGTGTCCGGGCCGAAGGTGGCGACGAGTTCTTCCACGTTTTCCTTGAGGCGTTCGCCTTGATAGGTGAAGGCAAGTGTCGCACCGGCTTTGGCCCAGGCTTGGGCAATGGCCCACGCGATGGAACGCTTGTTGGCGACACCGAAAACGATACCGATTTTACCTGCGAGTAGTGACATAAGCGAAAAACGTTATTCCCCTGAGTTTGCCGGACGGGAGGAAGGAGTGGCAAGTGCGGAAAAAAGCCCAAATCTAAAGCTCCAAGCTCCAGTGACGCTCCAAAATCAAAGCCGTAAATGCTCAAAGCGCCATTGGGACTTGGTGATTTAACATTCTTTGGCGCTTGGAGTGCTTTGGATTTGGAACTTAAGTCTTTTTACCCATTCGGACCTTGAACAGCCCGCCCAGCCCCAAGAGCAGAATACCGCTCACTGCCCAAGCCGCGGCCGTGGGGTGTCCCGGAGCCAAGGTAAGGCTGAAAGCACCGATGGCCGGACCGGCGCAGATACCGGCGCCAATGAGGGCTTCATGGATGCCGCCATGCTCCCCTTTCGCTTCGCTGCCATCCATGGCGTAGAAGAGTGAGGAGTAATAGATCAGGCCCGTGGCGATGCCGAAGACGATCTGTGCGACGATGAGCTGCCAGACGGCGTTGGCGAGCATGAGGGTCAGAAAGCCGCTGAGCAGCATGATGAACGCCGCGACGAACCAGCCAAATTTATAATGCCAGCCGTGCCAGAACCACAGCACGACAAAAGAGATGGCCCGCACTATGAACCACAGGGACATGATACGCCCCGCCTCCGCCACACTCAGCCCATTATTCGCCGCGATACAGGCACGACGGCGAGCAAGGTATTGATCGTCATGTAGGCGAAGGGATTCGCCATGAAAGCGAGCTTTTGGAAATAGCGCGGTTTCCCGACCCCTTCACCACGTACAGCCGCTTCACCCCGGATAGGCGGTGCGCTGGCGAGCCATTCATCATGCCACCGTTGCAAAGGCAGAGTGAGCAGGATTTGCCCGATGTGCAGGATGGCGGGCAACCAATAGAGCGACTTGAGCCCGAGCGATTCAAAGATCATGCCCCCGGTGAAATAAGCGGCCGCCGCACTGGCCGCCCAAATGAGGTTGTAGAGGCCGATACGATGCGGTAACACCGTGGCATCTTCATGCTCGGCGACAAGCGCCTCAAGCATCGGCCACGTAACGCACATGCTGATGGTCCAGAGCGCAAGGGCCACGAGTTGGAGGATGATGGAAGGGAACAAGCCCCCAGCCCCACGCTCAAGGCCATGCCGATGAAGCCGACCCGCATGATGGTGAAATAGCCCGCCTTCTGCCCGATCTTCCCACCCAGCCACGAAGCCAGCACGTAGATGAGTCCGTGAACGGCACCAACGGCAAGGTTCTGCTTGTTATCGAAGTGATATTCCTTCTGCAACAGGAACATCAGGTAGTTGAAATAATACGCCGTTGCGAAGGCGTTCAGCCCTTCGAGGACGTAGCAGATGGTCTTGAAAAATGGGGGACGCATGCGGGGTTAACCACGAAATACGGGCAATTACACGAAAAGGGAATGCAGCTCAGCCACCTAATCCCATCACCGTGTATTCGTCATCCAATCGCAGTAGGGAGTCAGTTCGTCACGCCAGCAGGATGGGTTGGGTCACGTGGGGTGGGATGGCCGAAATCTCGGCAATGGCTTTCAGGCAATACCACTTCACGGCGGAGGACATGGGCGGCTGGAGCGTGTCCAACTCCGCTGCCGTGCACCAGCGGATGGCATGGTGTTCCTCTGCCGCCAAAGCCACAGTGCCACCCTTGGGACGGGCCCAATAGATCAAACCGATGTGCTCATGGGTATCGCTGATGCGATGTATATCCAGAAAACGCGGAGCGATCAGGGCACGCGTGCCGGGGCTGGTGGTGGGAGGACGCTCGCCGATCAATTCCACGTCCAAACCGCTCTCCTCTTTGGCTTCGCGCAAAGCGGCCTGCTCGGGTTCCTCATCGAGTTCGATGTGACCACCGAGCGGCAACCACTTGCCAAGCTTGCGATGATGGATCAGCAAGATCTTGTGATCGTGCACCACAAAAATCGCCGAGGTGAAATCAATCTTCTCGTGGATATGCGCCATAAACGGGCGGAACTGTGCGGAGGTTGACGTTAGGCGTCAATGATAGGAATGACAGCCCACGCGGGATTTTCAGACTGTGGGAAAAGAAAAAACCCCGACCGAAGTCGGGGTTTAAATTTGCACACTAAACGAGTAACTCTTAGGCCGCGTTGCGACGGCGGCGGGCCAAGAGGGCCATGCCACCCATCACACCGAGCGCGATGGTCGTCGGCTCAGGAACCGCAGCGAGTTGGAAACCGCTGAAGTTAGACATGGTAAAAGAAGAGGGGGGCGCACCTGCAGTAGGAATGCTGTAAGCAAAAGCACTCGAACTACCTACGATGCCATTACCAGCGACTGCGCTCTCAAAAGTTGAGAACAAGGTGCCGTCATAAACCTTAACGCTCAGAAAGATGGATTGACCTTGGCTGTAACCAGTCAAGGTAACATCACCACCCGACCATGTGCCAGGGCGCGTCGTGGTACCAGCACGAAAGTTGAATGGCGTGCTGACCTGAGTCAAAGAGTTCGCAAGAGTGCCAGCATACAAAACCGCTTTCCAGTTGGTGCCAGTTAGAGGGTTTGCGGAGACGTCACGAACCAACTTGGATGAATCAATCAGATTCGCGTTAGCGTCATAGGCCAAGTCAACATTACCAAAGTTGACAGATTGCGAGTAACCAGTAAGCGCACCCAAAGACAACAGTGCAATTGCTAGAAATTTTTTCATAAAAATTAATTACGAATGAATTATCTTCAGTTCCAAGTTATTAGGTTCCGGACGTGAAATTTCTGACCCAATTCCGCGCAGCACTCTTGCGGAGGAAAAAGGCCTGACCCGCTTGAGCCACCGGCTCAGTAGGTTCCCAAGCACCATCGATGTAATTGAAGATGCTATAACCGCCAGTGTTGGGGTTGTAGAAATAAACAGCATCGCCTTCAGTCACAGGAAACTGTAACTGAGAGGAAAGGCTACCAGATTGCGGAAGAACTGAGCTGGCAATTGAAAAACCTTGCGGCAAAGCGACAGAAGAAGACTGAACAACTTCGCCCGTAAAAGTCAGCGTGAACGCAGAAGCTGAGGAATTCCTTATGAAGACGCCTTCACCGGGAGCCAATGTCACCGCAGAACCTTCCCACGCACCATCAACGAACTGAGCAACGGAATAACCACCTGTTGCCGGGTTGAACTTGAAGACCGAAGTACCTTCAGGCGGCGCAGGGATCAAAGTAGGAATGGAAGTGCTTTGTCCTTGCAGAGGATTCGAAATCATCGAAAAACCCGGCTGAATGGTCAAATTAACATAACCAACAATATTCACGGAGTAAACCGTCTGCGCTTGGGACGCCACCACCCCGGCCAGCGAGACCAATCCCGCAAGAATTAGAGCTTTAGTTTTCATTTGAGAGTTACTTGCTGATTTAGTGTGCACGCTCAATTTGGCGGACCAGCCCCCCAAAGTCAAAGGGTTTTTTTGCTCCAAGTTGTTACAATTGCGTGCGCTACGCCCCTTTCTCACCCGTCCTTCCCCAATCGAACCAGGAACAACCCATATCATACACTTAAAATAATTCACAAAGCATTTAAAACAAAAGACTTAAGAACAATTTAAACCATCCAAAAAAGATCTTTTCTACACCAGCAAAACCCTCCATAGCCCAGACTTTCCCAGCTCATTCACCCATGCGATTACAAATTTTCCCGTAAATACATTGTATTCACATAGCGTTTACTTTGGCGTGCGCGGGAAGGAGTTTCACCAATTTGGTCGAAATACGGCGAGCGGAAGCTAAAATATTTTGCGGGTTGGACAGCCTATGTCCCACCCCCTAGGTGAGAATACGCCCATGTTCAAAGTCCAAGGAGGACAACGAAACGCGGGGAAACAGCCGAGGCATAACCGGCTGGGCCTCTATCTATATAGATAGCGCGTTCACAATTGGAGCCACCATTACAGACCCGCTCACACGGCTGCGCGTTCAATCCGCGTTGGCACATCCAGCCTCACTCCGCGCGCCGCACGATCGGTTCGCAGGCGATTCATGCATCACTCATCCGGACTCCGTGACGCGGTCTTTGTTTGCGCAGTTGTTTTCAGGAATCAGTGAGGCTATCCTGCACGCGTTCACCGGCCAGCGGGAGTTTTCATTTAGGGGAGGCAGCAAGTGTGCCTTGCGCGTGATCAAGTTGTTTGGTCACCACCACAACCACACTCGCCTAGCAAGAAGATGGGCAGCGGACCGGCCGGACACGGAAGGAAGTTGCATGAAGATCCAGACTCACACCGATCCACGGAGTCGAAATGTCCTCGGGTATATGCTCGCGGGCGCAGCCTTGTTGTTGTTCCTCGGTGTGCTGCTGCGCGAAAAGCTTTTTACCACCGGCTATTTCATGCCGCATGGCCACTGCTATATCTGGGATCCAAGCGTCGTATACCTGCATGTCATTTCAGACGGTCTCACCGCCCTCGCCTATTTCACCATCCCATTCGCGCTCATCTATTTCGTGCGGAAACGGCGCGATCTGAGCTTTGATTGGATGTTCCTCTGCTTTGCCATCTTCATCATCGCTTGCGGCATGACGCACGTGATGGAGATCGTTTCCGTGTGGCGGCCGTATTACTGGCTCTCAGGCAGTTTCAAGGCCATCACGGCCCTCGCATCCGTCCCCACCGCCATCCTGCTCTGGCGCTTGATACCCCAAGCTCTGGCGCTGCCCAGCCCCAGCCAGTTGCAACTGGCCAACGAACAACTGGCCGTGGAGATCGCGGAACATCGCAAGGCAGCAGACGAAGTGAAACGCCTGAACAATTCCCTGGAACAACGCGTACAGGAACGCACCGCCGAACTCAGCCAGGCGAACGAACGCCTCCAGGCGCTGGCCAAAGAGCACGTCGAGAAAGAACGGCGCCAGCATGAGTTTGCACTGCTCACACAAGTCATCTCCGCCACCAGCAGTGAACTGGAAGCCGCGCGTCAACTGGCCAATACCTGCACCCGCCTTTTCACCTGCGATGCTTTTTCCCTGGATGCGTATCATGAACGCACGAACCAGATCCGCGCCGTGCATACGCTCGATACCGTGAACGGCCGCCGGCAGGAAGTGCCGCCCGCGTATGACAAATCCCCGCCGAGCGCACTTGTACAAAAGGTGCTGAAGGAAGGCCCTAAACTCATCCTCCGCGATCCCACCGGCAAAGCGGGCTCCGAAGGCTTGAACCGTTTTGGCGATGCGAACCGCCCTTCTGCTTCGCTGATGTTCGTCCCCGTGCGCAGCGGCGAGCAAGTCCTCGGCGTGCTCTCGGTTCAGAGCTATACTCACTTTGCTTACAACGCCGCGGACTTGGACCTCCTGCAGATCATCGCAGACCTTTGCGCGGGAGCGATGAACCGTATCCGCACCGAGGCAGAATTGCACGAGCAGGAGGAGCGCTATCACCAGATCGTCGAGACCACCCAGGAAGGCATCTGGATGACCGATATCGCCGGCCGCACCACCTTCGTGAACCAGCGCCTGGCGAATATGCTCGGCTGTATGCCGGAAGAGATCCTCGGCCGTTCAGCGCAGGAGTTTCTGCTCGTGGAGGATATCTCCACCCTTTCGAACGAGACGGGGGTCTTCCCGCAGGAACAGCAAGACCTGCGGTTGCGCCGGGCGGATGGCACCGCGCTCTGGGTGCTTGCCAGCGCGAATCCCCTGCACGATGCCCACGGGGAATTCATCGGTGTGCTCGCCATGCTGACGGACATCACCGAACGCAAAAACATCGAGGATGAACTGCGCGAATCCGAAGGCCGTTTTCAGGCGTTCATGGCCCACCTGCCCGGTGTGGCGTTCATCAAAGATGCCCAGAGCCGTTACCTCTATGTGAACCAAGCTTGGAAACACATCTTCGATCTCGGCCCGGAAAAAGTCCTCGGGCGGACGGATGCAGAAATCTTCCCGGCAGAGATCGCCGCTGGTTTTGCCCGCACGGATGAAGAAGTGCTTACCACGGGCAAACCAGTTCAAGTGGTGGAGACTGTCCCACGCGGGGCAAAGCCCAGTTACTGGCTCTCCAGCAAGTTCCGCGTGCGCGGAGCCAACCCGGAGTCGCATATCGTGGGCGGCATCGCCCTGGATATCACCACCGCCCGTGAGGCCGAGGTAGAGCTGCACGAGATGCAGGAGCGGTTCATGGCGTTCATGGGGAACCTTTCCGGTATCGCCTTCATCAAGGATGGCCAGGGCCGCTACATCTTCGTCAACGCCGCGTGGGAAAAACTCTTCGGTCGCAAGCTCGAACAGGTCCGCGGCCTGCACGATGGCGATCTCTTCCCGTCGATCATGACGGAGGAATTCCAGCAGAGTGACAAGCTCCTCCGGCACGCCCGCCAGCCCTTGCAAGTGGTGGAAAAATTCATCCAGCCGGATGGCCCGCACTCGTATCTGGTGAACAAGTTCATCATCCCTGGAGAGACCGAGGGGGAGGACTACATCGGCGGCATCGCGGTGGACATCACGGAGCGCTTGCGCACGCAGAACGAATTGCGCGAGAGCCAGGCGCGTTCGCAAGCGATCCTGGCCTCGGCGCTCGATGGCATCATCACTATCGATCAACAAGGGCACGTGGTGGAGTTCAACCCGGCGGCTGAACGCATGTTCGGCTACCAGAACAATGAGATCATCGGGCAGGATATGGGCTCAAAGATCATCCCAGCCGAACTGCGGGCACAGCATCGGGCCGGGCTGATGCATTGTGTGCGCACGGGCGAGAGCCGCATCCTCGGTCGCCGCATCGAGCTCACAGCCTGCCGCGCAGATGGCTCCCGCTTTCCGGCTGAACTGACGATCAACCGCGTGGAGTTCAGCGCGCAACCGCTCTTCACCGGCTTCATCCGGGACATCACGGAACGCAAGGAAGCGGAGTCTGCGCTGAAGCTCAGCGAGGAGCGCTACCGCGTGCTCGTCTCGGCAACTTCCTCCATCGTGTGGGGGGCCGATGCCAACGGCAAAGTCGTCGTGCCGCAACCATCCTGGAAGCCTTCACCGGCCAGACTTGGGAGCAAGTCTGCACGGAAGGCATGCTCAAGATGATCCATGTGGACGATCAGGCGCACGTGATCGCCGCCTGGCAGGAAGCCAAGGAGAAGAAAGCCCTTTTCGTCGCCGAGTCCCGCCACTGGCATGCGCCCTCCGACTCGTGGCATTACTGCGTCACTCGCGGCGTGCCGCTCTTGAACGAAGACGGCTCCGTGCGCGAATGGATCGGCACCATCATCGATATTGACGCCCGGAAACGGGCCGAGTTCGAGATCCGTCAGTTGAACGCCACGCTCGAACGGCGCGTCGCCGAACGCACCGCCGAGCTTTCCAGCGCGAACAAGGAGCTCGAATCATTCTGTTACTCGGTGTCACACGATCTGCGCGCGCCCTTGCGGGCCATCGATGGTTTCAGCCAGGCCTTGGAGGAAGACTATGCCGTACTGCTGGATAAAACCGGCCATGGCTACCTGCAACGCGTGCGCAACGCCACGAAACGCATGGCCCAGCTCATCGATGATCTGCTTGAGCTCTCCCGTGTCACCCGTGCGGAGATCAATCGCACCACGGTGGACCTCTCCCAGATGGCCAGTCTGGTAAAAGAAGAGTTGCACGATGGGCAAAAAGATCGCGTCGTCGAATGGTCACTTACCCCCGGCTTGCGCACGTATGGCGATCCCCGCCTCCTGCGCGTGGTGCTGGACAACCTGCTGGGCAACGCGTGGAAGTTCACGCAGAAGCAAGATTCGCCCAAGATCGAATTCGGTGCTAATCTCCAAGATGGTAAAACCGTGTTCTACGTGCGGGATAACGGCGCCGGTTTCGATATGAATTACGCCAACAAATTGTTCGGCGTCTTTCAACGGCTGCACAACAGCACCGATTTCGAAGGCACCGGTGTCGGGCTGGCCAATGTCCAACGGGTGATCCACCGCCACGGCGGCT
Source organism: Limisphaerales bacterium (assembly GCA_965283725.1). GTDB lineage: Bacteria > Verrucomicrobiota > Verrucomicrobiia > Limisphaerales > JAEYXS01 > JAEYXS01. The sequence continues at coordinate 98,217 of CBDIPT010000009.1, read as the reverse complement.
CCATCTGGGCCGAGGCGAAACCCGGCGCGGGTGCCACGTTCTATTTCACACTCCCCGAACCAAAGGATGGTCTATGAACGAAAAGCACATATTGCTGGTGGAAGATAATCCGGACGATGTCGAGCTGACCCTCCGCGCCTTCCAGAAGAACCGCATAATGAACGCCGTGCAGGTCGTGACCGACGGTGCGGAGGCCTTGGATTACCTTTTCGGGACGGGCAACTATGCCAACCGCGACATCTCCCAAAAGCCCACCGTCATTTTGCTCGATCTCAAACTGCCCAAGGTGGATGGCCTCGAAGTGTTGAAACGGCTCCGGGCCGACCCGCGCACCCAGCTCATCCCCGTAGTCATCCTGACCTCTTCCAAGGAAGAACAGGATATTTTGAACGGTTACGCGAACGGCGCAAACAGTTACATCCGCAAACCGGTGGATTTCGAGCAATTCATCGAAGCCGTCGGCCAGCTGGGGCTGTACTGGTTATTGTTAAACGAGAAACCGACCCGGTAAGCCCGCTGAACACCTTTTTCGGGCACAAAAAAACGGCCCTCATTGCTGAGGGCCGTTGGCGCAAAAACAGGAACTAGGGCTTAGTCGTTCGGAGCGATCGTCCACATACCGGACTGGATGCCCAAGTTAGAACGGTTTGTCGCCCCCAGCGTCGCGGCCGGATCAAGCTGTTCCACGTGTCCATCCACCATCAGATAGTTCACGAAACTGTTGTGATGCGTCTTCAGGTCCACGGCGGGATAGATCGGCGCGGAGCCGTTCGCCGGATTGTGCTCATTCGCGCGCTGGATGTAGCCCGAACCATAAGTCGTCAGGCTCGATTGCGACCAACGTTCCGTCATCAAGATGGTCTCCACCGGGGCTTGGATGATTGCCCCGCGCACCGCCATTTGCCGGTAAGGATCCAAGCTGCTATCACCCGCACGAACGTCCAAATTATTCCAACCAATGAAGGTGCCGGCGCCATCGCTCCAATTCAACCCCATGCCGCAACGGTTCGCCGGGCTGGGCGGCCAGTCTTCGGCGCGCGAAACACCGCTCATCGAGTAACCAGCCCCCGTCGTAAAGGTAGTCGCGCTGGCCGGCACGATGCCCATGTTATGGCGCGGCATCGAGTAGCTGCGGCGTTGCACTTCATTGCCGGCGGCATCTTGGTTCCACGTCGCCGTGTATGTCGGGATCTTGTCCGCCGGGCACAACACCACGGGCAGCTTGAACTTGCCGGCTGCACTGCGCTTTTCCGCCGCGGTCAGGGCACCACCCAAGTAATTGTTCATCAAATCATCCAGGTCCAGTCTGTACCACCGCCCAAACGCAGGCTGGCGTAGATCATTTTGTCCTTGTTGTCATCGGCATACATGGCATGCGCCGTGGCAATCTGCTTGAGATTGTTCATGCACTTGCCGGCCAACGCGCGGCTCTTGGCCTTGGCCAAGGCGGGCAACAGCATGCCGGCCAGAATCGCGATGATCGCGATCACGACGAGCAGCTCGATCAACGTGAATGCCCGGAATCTGAAGTTCAGATGGGCTTTATGAGGGGATTTCATATCGGCTTAGTTTGACTAGTTTAGGTTTAAAAAAGAACTCACTGATCGGCCAACGTGATGTTAGCCCGCTCCGGGTCATAAACGTATTTCTTGCCCGCCGGAGGAGCCGGCAGCTTCTTCAAAAAGCCGGACGCCACCAACTCTTCCAGATTCTTGGGCGCCCGTTCCTTGCTCACGAAGAAACTTTGGGCCGCCTTGGTCACTGCATCCAACGCATCCTTGCTCGGCACCTCTTGTTCCGCAGCTGCGGTTCCCGGTGCCGTTGGTGCAGAACCCGGCGGAGGCGTCGCCACCCCGGCTCCCGGCGGCGGTGCACTCACCGCCGTATTCACCGTCGGCGTGCCAATGCTCACTTCCGTCGGTGGCTTAGCCGGGGACTCTTGCTTAGCAGGCGTGACAGCCTTCGTCGCTTCCGGCTTGTCCCCACAACCCACTAGGGAAGTAGCCAAAACCGCACCGATAATTAGGTTGTTTAATTTAATACCCATAAAACCATTAATAATTTTAAATAGCTCAAACCAACAAGACCCCACCAAAACCCACCGCTGAATGCTTAAAATACACTCTGATCCGTGCGTGACATCTCAAGACGAGGAATATCAACGTTTTATTCAGTTAAGTTATCCCAGACCAACAAATGGTCCATGAGCATTTTGGGTGATAGCAGAGAAACCAAGCATTCCCGACTAGTTTAAGTTATCTCATGCCTAAACTACCACAACTAAGCCTAACTTATCAAAAACAGACAGGAAACCCAACTAACTAACCCGCAACGCTTTACAAACTGGAAAAACACCAAAACCCATCCACCAACCAACCTCCTCACAACCAACCACTGGCTTTTTAAAAAATACACCTCATCCAAACCACCTTAGCAAAAAAAACGGCCCCCATTGCTGGGGGCCGGGTGGTAAAGGATTAGTTTTAACTCAAACTCAATCGTTCGGGGCGATGGTCCAGAAACCGGTCTGGATACCCAGATTGCTGCGATTCGTCGCCCCCAAGGTCGCTGCCGGATCAAGCTGCTCCGCATGACCATCGGCCATCAGGAAATTCACCATGCTGTTGTGGTGGGTCTTCAGGTCTACAGCCGGATAAACCGGCGCGGAGCCATTACCAGGATTATGATCGTTGGCACGGTTGATCGTCGCACTGCCGTAAGTGGTCAATTGACCTTGCTGCCATTTCTCGGTCATCAGGATGGTTTCCGAAGCGGATTGCAGAATCGCGCCGCGTACCGCCATTTGCCGGTACAGGATCCAAGCTGCTGTTACCCGCACGGATATCCAAATTGTTCCAGCCGTAGTAAGTATTGGCCCCATCACTCCAGTTCAGGCCCATGCCCGTCCGATTCGCCGGGCTGGGCGGCCAGTCTTCCACCCGCGAGACACCACTCAGTTGGTAGCCAGCACCCGGCTCATACGTCCTGCCTGCCGGCACGTTACCCATGTTATGGCGCGGCATCGCATAGCTGCGGCGTTGCACTTCATTACCCGCTGCATCCTGGTTCCACGTCGCCGTGTACGTCGGGATCTTGTCTGCCGGGCACAACACCACCGGCAGTTTGAACTTGCCGGCTGCACTGCGCTTCTCCGCCGCCGTCATCGCTCCACCTAGGTAATTGTTCAGGATATCGTCCCACGTCCAATCCACACCGCCACCCAAGCGCAGGTTGGCGAACATGATCTTGTCCTTGTTATCATCCGTATACATCGCGGTCGCCGTGGCGATCTGTTTCAGATTACTCATGCAACGGCCCGCCATCGCCCGGCTCTTGGCCTTGGACAACGCAGGCAACAACATACCGGCCAAGATCGCGATGATCGCGATCACCACCAGCAGCTCGATGAGCGTGAACGCTCCGATCCTGATTTTCTGTGATTGGTTGGGTTGGGATTTCATAGGTTGTTTGTTAGAGGTAAATTTTTCGCTTACTGATCAGCCAGAACGATGTTGGCCCGTTCCGGGTCATACACATACTTCTTGCCCGCCGGCGGAGTCGGCAGCTTCTTCAAAAACCCGGACGCCACTAACTCTTCCAGATTCTTGGGCGCCCGCTCCTTGTTGATGAAAAAACTCTGCACTGCATGCGTCACCGCTTCCAACGCATCCTTGCTAGGCACTTCCGGCGCGGCCGCTGCAGCTCCCGGCGCCGCCGGCGCTGAACCCGGTGGCGGCGTCGCCACTCCCGCTCCCGGCGGCGGCGCACTCACCGCCGTATTCACCGTCGGCGTGCCAATGCTCACTTCCGTCGGCGGCTTGGCTGGCGCTTCTTGCTTCGCTGGCGTCACCGGCTTCGCTGCTTCAGGCTTGTCATCCCCGCAGCCAACAACGCCTGCCAACACCAGTGCCAAAGCGCCGGTCATCACAAAATTATTTTTCTTGAAGCTCATAGATTTCACCATTTTTTGGTCCCTTAGCTGCCATACGCCCCAGCAAAAACCACCAGCTTATGCGAAAAACCCACCTCAGTTAGTGCGTGCAATAGCGGCACAGATGCGATGCGTTTTGGGCTTATTCGGACAAGTTATCCAAAAGAAGATACAGGTCTATGAGCATTTTGGGTGATGATAAATTTTGAATAAGAATTAACATTATATAAACTAATCTTTAGTTATCTAAAAATCAGGAACGTAAATTTAAACAACTGCTCATTAAGTCATATCGGGAGCACTACACACGAAGTAACTGAACCAACTTACCCTCGTAAGCCGCTACAACACCAATCATATCCGAGCCGAGATCAGACTCTCAGAAGCACCCAATCAATCGACTCCCATCAGCAACATTAAGTTTTATTAATATTTAACAATAAGTTAAATAAACAAAACTTCACTTAAAACCAATCCCTGCCTCACCTGCCATTTGGCCGTATTCCTCAGATAAAAACGAACTGGCCCGAATCTAATAAGATTCGGGCCAGTCCTGTTGGATGAGCGAGCAGACTGTCGGAAAGTTACTCCGGCACAATCTTGACGGCGTGCGTCACCGGCACAAAAGCCTTCTTGATGGCCTCTGCCAGCGGCGTGCGCAGCGCTTCTGTCTCCGCCGCTACCGTTTCGATATTCTGGCCCGGCTTAAGTTTATGGAAGGAATCCTTGATTTGCTTCGTCTCGAAAGACTGCTTGGCTAGAACCGCATCCTCCACCTTCTTGAAGGCCTCGCTGAACGGGTTCACCTCAAAGTCCGCCGCCAGATTCACCCCTTTGGCCAGTTGTTCCTTCGTGTAGCTCTTGCTTTCCGTGCCCCAGGTCACTTTGTAACTCTTTGCGGTCGTGCCTTTCACCACCAGCATCAGCCGGTTCAGATCCTCATTGAATGGCACCACTGCCATCCCGCCGCGGATGCTTTCGGTCGGCTCTTTCGCCGCCGTCGCGCAATACGGATAGCGGCTGCTCTTGAAGATATACTCCCCGCCAGTTCCACCCAGGACCGTATGCCCCACCGAGGCTGTCGCCGCATTCTTCTTCACATCCACCGTCAGCGTCCCGATGTCCCCATCGACGCCCAACGCCTTTAAGAAGGCATAAGCCATCACCGTCTGCCCCGCCCACCTGGATGCACCCCATCCTTGCCCGAGATCATGAAGTCCGGCCCGAACTTTTGTTTGCCGAAGTAACCCGCCGTCAGCATCGGCCAGAACACATCGGCGAACCGCACCTGTTCCTGTTGCGCCAGCTCCAGCCCCATGTTGCGCAGATTGCACAAGCTCAGGTTCAAGTCTTCCACCGTGCCCGAGGCCGATTTCACCCAAGCCGGCATCTTGCCCACCGGTCCCGGCGAGCCTTGCACCATCCGCACTTCATTCGCCTTGAAAGACTTGATGATCGCCAACGAGTTCGCCCGGTAATCCGCCCCGATCTCCTCCGTATACGGCACATAGCGATGATCATTCATGCCGTAGCACGTCGTCGCCACTGTGGGATTAAACCGCAGGCAATCATTCGTCATGCGCTTGATGAAGCCTGAAGCCCGCTCACCGCTCCAGCCATACTGCCGCACGGTGATGCCGAGTTCCGGCGTGCACACCGTCAGATACGTCTCCATCATGCGCGAATACATCTTCTGTTCCGTGATGGAATCCCCCACGATCGCCAGCCGGTCGCCCTTTTTCAGGAATAACCCCTTGTACGCCGGAGCCTGCACCGGCTTGAATTTCTCAAACTCAGGCGATGCCGGTTTGACCTCATACGTCTGCGCATACCCCGCCGAAACCACCGTCAGCGACAGCGCCAAAACGAGACTACCCAAAGAAAAACGAGAGCGTGTGTTCACCCGCGCATCATCCCCAAGCCCTCACATCCCCGTCAAGCCTCTCCCAATCGTGCTCGTCGTCGCCCTCGATTTCTCATTCTCTGCGCCCTTTGCGCTCGCTGCGGCTAGTTCCCTCTCGATGTTCGGCGTTTGATGTTGGATGTTCGATGTTTCCCCTCCCCCATTTAACCCTTTTAACATCTTTAACGAATCAACTATACTGCCCTCACAGATGTATCTGCGCTTTGCCAAACGACTACTCGTTGAGACCGATAAACGGCTGCTCCTGAAGCTCGCCTACAACTTCGGCTGGCGCGGCATGCGCTCCGTGCAGCTCTTCAAGCAGCGCATGAAGCAGGGCGAATACTTCCCGCCCTTCCTCTACATCTCCGTGCTGAATAGCTGCAACCTCCGCTGCCAAGGTTGCTGGGTGGACGTCGCGGCCAAGCAGGAGAAGATCCCGGCCGAAGACCTGCACCGCCTTATCCGTGAAGCCAGTGCGGCGGGGAATAGTTTCTTCGGCATCCTCGGTGGCGAACCCTTCATGTACAAGGGCCTGCTCGATATCCTCGCCGAGCACAAAGACTGTTACTTCCAGATCTTCACCAATGGCCAGCTCATCACCGATGAACTCGCCAAACAGATGCGGCAGATGGGGAACGTGACACCGCTCGTCAGTATCGAGGGCAACGAGATCATCAGTGATGAACGGCGCGGCAAAGACCACGTCTTCACGCGTTCGATGGCCGGCTTGCAACGCTGCTTGGATAACAAGTTGATGACCGGGGTCTCCACGAGCCTATGCCAGACGAATTTCAAAGACTTGCTGCGTGAAGAGTGGCTGGACCGCCTCATCGAGATGGGCGTGATGTATGCGTGGTATCATACCTATCGCCCGGTGGGACCGAATCCGAACACGCAGCTCTGCCTCACCCCGGAGCAGCAAGTGCAGATCCGCCAGTTCGTGGTGGAGATGCGGGTGAAGAAACCCATCGTGCTGGTGGATGCCTACTATCAATACGATGGCCAGGCGCTCTGCCCGGCGGCCACGGGCATCAGCCATCACATCAGCCCTGGGGCGGCATCGAGCCGTGTCCGATCATCCAGTTCGCGAAGGAGAACATCCGCGACAAACGCAACATCAAGGACGTCTTCGTGCAGTCAGATTACCTGCGCGACTTCCGTAACCTCGCCTCCCAGACCACCCGTGGCTGCATCGTGCTGGAACGCCCTGATCTGGTGAAATCCTTCGTGGAAAAACACAAAGCCCCCGACGGCACCGCGCGCCAAACCTCACTGACCGAACTCGCCGCCATGCAACCACGCCCTTCGCAATACCGCCCCGGCACCGAAGTCCCCGAGAAGAGCTGGGCCTACAAATTCGCGAAGAAACATTTCTTCCACGATTTCGGCGCGTACAAGGATTTGAAGAATTAGTTACCATCCAGCTCGGTTGCGGTTACGGAGAAGTTTTAACTACAATACGGCCAAGCGTTTCTTGCGAAACTTCATAGAGTGAATTACTTGCAGTTGCTCTGATTTTCTCCAACAACGGAACAGCTGGCACGGCGTCTACACCATACTTACCTAACAAAGATATCAGATACAGCTTAGTATCCTCATCTCCCTTGTCTATCAACTCGCATAACCTAGGCACCATTACATCTGAAGGTGTGTCTAATTTTTCCAACGCATCAACCGACCTCAGGGTAATAATCCAATCAGGATCATGGGTAAGTTGAAGAAGCATTTTCCTTGCATCATTTTTTCTGCCGGTCACTTCACCTAATGCGGTAACAGCTTCACACCGAACCCAGTCCGAAGACGATTTTTGCGCATTTTTCTGTAAAAGCTCCACAGCATCCAACTCAGCGAGTAATCGGCAGGCTTCGTAGTTACTTTCCGAATTAAGCATCAATCTTTCCAAAACTGGGAACGCGTTCGTCCCAAGAACTCTTAACACTTCGAAGTCAACCCTCCATTGATACGCCTTCGTGTTGCGCTCACCCAACATTCTGTCGTGTATTCCGCGGATGTACCGTTGCAGGACCGGTAGAAACTCACGCCGTGGATCTCGATTTTTAAAAAGTCTTTGCTCTACGAAAGGCAACACTAACTCGGGGATCTTTTTGACAACTTTAGTGGCTTCTAAATTCTTCGGTGGCGGTTCGTTCAAATCCGCAATCCACTCACTCAACTTCCGCCCCTGATACTCCGGCTCCTTCGGCTGCATCGCCTTGAACCCCGCCACAGCCAAAACGATGACGCCGAACATCAACAGCAACACTTTGTGGGTTTTCTTCAAGGTGTTGTCCTGATGTTGCTGGTTTGACCGGGTGCGATCTGCTGGAGAGCAGCCTCTGCTCCATTCTGCAAGAGCATGCTTCCGGATGCTTTCATCTTTTGCAGAACTGGTATGGCCATCATTGCATTAGTCCCATATCTCGCCAAGGCATACGCTGCATTGTAGGCAATCAAGTCACTTTTCTTGTCCAGCAGATTGCACAATTGCGGAACCACGACCTCTGGTCGGCATTGCAAGTCTCCGATAGAGCTTATCGCAGCGATGGCAATGCCTTCATTTGAATCCTGCAAGTAAGGGACCAAAACATCCGTAGCTTCAATTTTCCTGCCGGGAATGCCCCCAAAAGCATTGATGGCGTTCCATCGGGTAGAAGCGAGCTGATTGGTGGACGCACCTTTAGTCAACACCTCGATGGCATCCATGTTAGCCAGAAGATTAGCAGCCGTGCTATGGCTTTCCGGGCGAAAAAGAAGACGTTCTAGAACAGGCAAAGAATTCGTATCGAGAATCCGCAAGGCTTCAAAATTAGCGGCCCACTGATACTCCGAGGAGTATCGCTTCCCGAAAATTGTATTTTGGATACCCATCAGGAAACGCTCGTTGGCAGAAAGAGCTTCGGGAATAGGGTCACGGTTTCGGAGAATTCTCTGTTCGACGAAAGGTAACACCTGTTCGGGTATCTCTTTGATAACCTTTTCAGCTTCGGTGTTCTTCGGCGGCGGTTCGTTCAAATCCGCAATCCAATCACTCAACCTCCGCCCCTGATACTCCGGCTCCTTCGGTTGCATCGCCTTAAACCCCACCACCGCCAAAACGATGACGGCAAGCAGCACAAACGATACTTTGTGGGATTTCTTCAAGGCTGATTGAATATACTTCTACCCTCCAAAGATTCGAGCACAAAATCCCCAGCCCGGAGGGCGAAAGTAAATAGCCCAGCGATTCATCGCTGGGACAAAGTGCTAGGGTGACAAGTCCCGCAGGGACGAAAGAAAAGAGCACCAACCGACCATTTTATCTACATTGGTTTTCTATCGCCCCTTACGGGGCTGGTGGTTTTATGTTCCCTTTTCCCAGCGATAAATCGCTGGGCTATTTCCGGTCGTCCCTTCCGGGACTAAACTGGATTTGCGAGGAGTAAGGTCCGACGAAGCACAACGCCCGTGCTGCCGGTTTCCAGCCGGCAGTCCGCGACGCCCGTCGTAGCACATAGGTGTATGTCTTGGTTTCTGCTATTGCATTGTCGTCCCGTAATTTTTGCTCTTGAAGACTTCATGACTTCATTCGCACCCCTTTCCTGCCGGCTGGAAGCGCGGCAGCACATTGCTTCAAACTCCTTGCACCCTCTCCCCATTTCCCCACGCTTTGCTCGTATTCGTTTTGCCCATGTCTAAAACATCTGACGCCCTCATCGCAGCCGCCGCGGACTTGCGCGACGCCGTCGATCGCCTGCCTTTCGCCGCGCCCATCTCGCATGTCTATAATCCGCTCGCTTACGCCTGGGGGCCTCACACCACGTATCTGAAACGCTTCGGGGCCACAAAGAAACGCGTCATCTTGCTCGGCATGAATCCTGGCCCCTTCGGCATGGCCCAGATCGGCATTCCTTTTGGCGAGATCGCCGCTGCGCGTGATTGGATGGGCATCAACGAACCCGTCGGCAAACCCGCCAGCGAAAGCCCCAAGCGCCCCATCGAAGGTTTCGCTTGTCCGCGCTCGGAAGTCAGCGGACGCCGCCTCTGGGGCCTGTTCGCCCAACGCTTCGGCACCGCCGACAAATTCTTCGCCGAGCATTTCGTGGCGAACTACTGCCCCCTCGTTTTCATGGAAGGCGGCTCCCGCAACATCACGCCCGACAAGCTCCCCGCCGCCGAGACCACCCCGCTCTACGCCGCCTGCGATGCTCACCTCGGCCGCTTGGTAGATATCCTCCAACCGGAATGGCTCATCGGCATCGGCGGCTTCGCGGAAGAACGTGCTCTCCATATCGCCGAGAAACACCCCGCGAAAGTCGGCCGCATCCTCCACCCCAGCCCCGCCAGCCCGGCGGCGAACAAAGACTGGTCCGGCAACGCCACCCGTAGCCTCGTCAAACTAGGCATCTGGCCTGCCTGATGGGAGCGCGGCTCTACGAGCCGCAGCAACACACGCAAACCAAAGGGCTTCCGAACAATTAACACTATTCGAGGTCCGAACCTTGCTGCGACTCGGAGAGTCGCGCTCCGTCCGAATACTCAGCGTATTTTGCGGCCCGCCATCTGCGCATATCTGCGTCCATCTGCGGTTAAACTTTTCACCGTTCCCATAGTTGACCCAACTCCATTCCCATCGCATTCTTAACGCGTTTCTATGACTGTGACTTTGTTTGTGCCGTGTTTCGTGGATGCGTTGTTCCCGCAAGTCGGGATCAACATGGTCCGCATCCTTGAAAAGCTCGGCCACCGCGTCGAATGCCCGGAGGAGATCGCCTGCTGCGGCCAACCCGCCTTCAACTCCGGTTACTGGGATGAAGCCCGTTGCGTCGCCGAGCCAACCCTCAAGCGCCTGAAGAACGCCGAGGCCGTCATCATCGCCTCCGGTTCCTGTGGTGCGATGCTCAAGATCTTTTATCCCCAGCTCTTCGAGAACAAGCCCGAAGCCGCCGCTGCGAATGAACTCTCCGGTAAGGTCTGGGAGTTCTCCGATTTCCTCGTGAAGAAACTCGGCGTGACCGATCTCGGCGCCAAGTTCCCGGCCAAAGTCACCTTCCACGATGGCTGCCACGGTCTCCGCGAACTCGGCATCAAATCCTCCCCTCGTAAGCTCCTGGAGAAGGTGGAAGGCTTGGAGCTCGTCGAGATGCAAGACGCTGAGACCTGCTGCGGCTTCGGCGGCACCTTCTCGGCCAAGTTCCCGATGATCTCCACGGCCATGGGTGAAGTGAAATGCACGAACGCCAAGGCTACCAACGCGGATTATATTGTCTCGAACGACTCCAGTTGCCTCATGCACGTGCAAGGTCTCCTGAGCCGTGAAGGTCACCAGCTCAAGACTATCCACCTCGCGGAAATCCTCGGCAGCAACTGATCACCCATGAGCCACACTGCCACCATGACCCACGATCCGCTCGCGGAACAGCTCGCGTATTACTGCGCGCGCGCCAGCGAGTATGATCAATGGTGGTTGCGCCTCGGCCGTTATGATCGCGGCGCGGAGCACAATTCCCAATGGTTCATGGAAGGCGCTGAAGTGGCGGCCGCCTTGGAAGCGTTCAATCCTGCTGGCGATGTCCTGGAACTCGCTGGCGGCACCGGCATCTGGAGCGAGAAACTCCTGTCCCATGCCGATTCGCTGACGGTTGTCGATGGCTCGCAGGAAATGCTGCTGTTGAACGCCGCACGCCTGCAATCTCCGAAGGCCAGCCACATCCAGGCTGACCTGTTTGATTGGCAGCCCACCTGCCGTTACGATGCGGTTTTCTTCGGCTTCTGGCTCTCGCATGTGCCGCCGGAGCGGTGTGAGGCTTTCTGGCAATTTGTCGCCCGCTGCCTCAAGCCCGGCGGTCGTTTTTTCTTTCTGGATTCACGCCGCGAAGGCACTTCCACGGCCAAGGATCATCAATTGCCCGCGCAGGAATCCACCACACATCTGCGTCGCCTGAACGATGGCCGCGAATTTCATGTCATCAAAGTCTTCCATCAACCCGATGAACTGGCCGCCCGGTTGCGCCAGTCCGGTTGGCAGACGGAGATACATCACACTCAGAATTACTTTATTTACGGTTCGGGCAAGTTGTCCCAGCCCGCTTAAACCATGAGCAGTCAATCTCAGGAATTTCTCGAACAGGCGAGCGTCATCACGAAAGACCTCCGCCATCGCGGCCTCATCCAGACCGCCCTGCGCAAATACGAAGTCGCGCGCGACAAACGGAAATCTGCTTTCGGCGACTGGCAATCCGCCCGTCAGGCCGCCGCCGAGACGAAGTGGGAAGCCATCAACCACCTCGACCAATATCTCACCGAGTTCACGGATAAGCTCGAAGCGCGTGGCACGAAGGTGCATTGGTGTTCCACGCCGGAACAGGCCCGTAATGTCATCGTGAAGATCATCGCGGACAAGAAGGCGCGTTGCGTCATCAAGTCCAAGGCGATGACCGCCGAGGAAATCCACTTGAACGCCGCGATGGAAAAGGCGGGCTTCGAAGTCGTGGAAAGCGATCTCGGCGAATACATCGTGCAGCTCCGCAAGGAACCGCCATATCACATCGTCTTCCCCGCGATGCATCTCACCCGCGATGACATCAGCGATCTCTTCCAGAAAGAACTCGGCAGCGCTCCGACGCGTGAACCGGAGGAACTCACGATGATCGCGCGCCGTGCCTTGCGGAAGAAATACATCGAGGCAGATATCGGCATCACGGGCGCGAATTTTGCCGTCGCTGAGACCGGCATGATCTCCCTCACAGAAAACGAAGGCAACGCCCGCCTCACCGCCGCGCTGCCCAAGACGATGATCACTTTGCTGGGCATCGAAAAGATTTTACCGAAAATGGAAGACCTCGCGCTCTTCCTGCCCATGCTTGCGACAGCGGGCGCCGGCCAAGCGGTCACCGGCTACAACACCCTCTACGGCGGCCCCAAGCAGGCGAACGAAGCTGATGGCCCGGAAGAATGGCACGTCGTGCTGCTGGACAACCAGCGCAGTATTTTGCTCGCTGATGTCGAACAGCGCGACTCCCTGCACTGCATCCGTTGCGGTGCGTGCCTGAATGTCTGCCCCATCTTCCGCAACGTCGGCGGTCACACCTACGGCACCACTTACAGCGGCCCCATCGGCAGCGTCATCACGCCACACTTGCGCGGCTTGCAGAGCTGGAAACATCTCAGCGGCTCCTCCTCCCTCTGCGGTGCCTGCACGGAAACGTGTCCGGTGAAGATCGATCTGCATCATCACCTCTTGCAGAACCGTCGCAACGCCAGCCAGGAAGAACCCAACGCGCTGGAGCAGACTGCTTACAAAGCATTTGGCTTCGTCGCGAACCGTCCCGGCATGTGGCAGGTGGGCAAGGAACTCGCCCGCATGTTCCAACCCCTGCACAAATTCATCTTAGGTACGAAGCTCGACCCCGCCCGCGCCTGGACCTCCACCCGCGATGTCCAACCCGTGGCCAAAGAGAGTTTCAAAGAATGGTGGCAGAAGCATAGAACGAATAAGTAAGACCATCATCTGTGTTTATCCGTGTCCATCTGTGGTTAAAACAAATTCCGTAGCATGACCGAGCGCGAAAAAATCTTAGGCCGTATCCGTGAAGCGTTGACGCTCACTGCCCCGCATCCCGGCACTCATGGCGGCCACGAACCCGCCCATACTTTCCCCGGTCGGCCGGTGCAATCCGCCCAGCCGTGGTTGCCGTCCGGCGGCGAGACAGCGGAAGAGCAGATCGCCCACTTCCGCGCCGCCTCGCTCGATCTCAAGACCGATTTCCGCGATGCCGCCAATGAAGCCGCCGCCATGGCCATCCTGAAAGAGATTGCCCAAGCGGAAGGCTGGAAGAAGCTCGCGACACACCGAAGCGCCTTGACGGATAAGGCTTCCGCCGCTTTGGGCTTGCCCATCCTGCGGGTCGAAGGCGGTTACGATAAGAACGAGATGGAACAGTGTGACGCGGGCATCACCGAATGCGATGTCCTCGTCGCGCAGACCGGCAGTCTCATCGTCACCAGCCGCAGCTCTGGCGGACGCGCCCTAAGCGTTCTGCCGCCGCACCACGTCGTTCTCGCCCGCCGCGAACAACTCGTACGCGATCTCTCCGCCGCCTTCGCGTTCATCCAGCAGAAATACGCGGACAACTATCCCAGCATGATCTCCCTCGTCACCGGCCCCAGCCGCACGGGCGACATTGAACGCATCTTGGTCCTCGGCGCGCACGGCCCGAAGAAGCTCACGGTCATCATGTGGTAAGGTTTCAACGCAAGGCCGCTTGTTGTTCCGATGCAGGCTTGTGCCTGTCAACCTTTGGCAACTGCTTCAACACCCGCCGGGTTAAATCGGGCATCACATCCGCCGGGGTCGGTGTTTCAGGCAACGCCACCCGCAAATATCCAGAAATGGAAGTGCGTGAATTCTCCCACTTCGTTTTGCCGGTCGCCAAGACTGACCAGACATTCTGCTGTGTCCTCAAATCATAAACGGTGAACAGCGTCCGCAACTCCCGATACGCCACCCACGCCGCCGTATAGTCCGTCCACAGGACCTCCGTGGTTGTCTCACCCGTTTCGGGATCTGTCGTTGTGATCGTCGTGTCTGAAGAGGACTCGTAATAGTAACGGCCGTCGCGGTCATCACGCACATCCACGAGCATTACATACCGCACCTGCGGCTCCAATGGCCTGAGCAGAGCAAACTCTCTGGCTGGTAAAACCCCATCCCCGTGGAAAGCGTTACGTAATTGCAAATGCGGGGACTTCCCCAGTAATTGCTTCGTCTCCAGCAAGGACACCACCTTCAACTCCGGCCAACGCGCATGCAATTGTTCCTCAACCCTCACAGAGATCGGCACCGCCGCCTTATACTTCAACGTATCCGGGCGGGTCACCGCGACAATCCCCACGCCACCATCTCTCAACGCTGCCGCATCAAATCCTGACTGCCGATAAATTGTCTTCGTCGTATTGCACCCCGTCACCAGCAGCATCATCGCGATCAGCAAACCACCATGACGCAGCGCGCTTAAGTTATGGTTTTTGTGCATGGATGACTTATTCCCCGGCCACCGTTGTTTTCACTTCGCCCGCGCTTTTGGCAATCACCGGCACTTTGCGCAACACCTTCCGGCTGATCGCCTCCATCAAATCCTGCGGTGCAATCCCCGCTGCCTCGCGCACACCCGGAATTCCAATCGAGGATGTGGCGGAGGTGGAATGACTGCCTTCATCCGACCCGAGCGCGATCCACACATGCTGGCGCGTATCCAAGTCGTAGATGATGAAGAGCGCTTTGACATGACGGTAAAAGGACCAGCCCGCCGAATACTCCGTCTCCACACTCGTGGACACCACCTCGCCCGTTTTCGGATCCCGCTCCTCCGTCCCGGTTCGCGTCACAGAACTGCCGTAATCATTGCTGGCATTATCCTCCCGCACATCGATCAGCAACGCATAACGCACCTTGCCATTCAAGGGTTGCAACAGCGGGAACTTATCCTCCGGCAAAACCGCCGGACCACGAAACGCTTCCTCCAATTGAAAATGATTGGTCTCACCCAGCAACTGTCGCACCTCCTTCAGCGGCAGCACGGCCAACCCCGGCCATGCTCGCTTCAACTGCTCTTCCACCCGTTCCGCGATATAGGGCGCCGCGTAGTAATCCGCAAACTCAGGTCGTGTGACCGCCACCACCGCCAAGCCCCCAGCTTGCAACGCCGCCGCATCAAAACCCCTGTCGCGATAGACCATCTTGGTAGCATGGCATCCCGTGAACAAAAACAACAGAGCCAGCAGCATCCCACCTTGGCATACCCGGTTAAATTGTCGTTTGGCCTCCATAACAGATCACCTCTGGCTCTTCGCCACCATCGGTTTGGCTGCAGTGCTTGCTGGCAGCATGGGCATCACTTGGTCCAGCAAATAGGCGGCGACTTCTCCGGGCGTGGCTGCGGCCGCCTCGCGCACGTCCGGCGTGCCATAGTCAGATTTGCCCGCGTTCACAAACCGGTTTGAGCCGGCCGCCGAGGCTATCCACACATGCTGGCGCGTCTGCAGATCATAGATGATGAACAATGCCCGCATGAACCGTTTGCTGGATTTCTTGGCCCGGTATTCCGTGACGGTTTCATCTCGTTCTTTACCAGTGAAGAAGTCCGTGTCCTTGCGTTCCATGGTCCAAGCCTCCCGCGAGTTTTCATCCCACTCCTCCCGCACATCCACCAGAAACAGGTAACGTCTCTCTGCTGCCAAGGGTTGCAGGGCTCCCAACTGTTCCGGCGTCAGCACCGCGTCGTCCCGGAAATCAGTCTGCATCTGCTGATACTTTTCTTTCCCCAGCAACCGAGCCGTGTCCACAGCCGAGGATATCTTTATATCCGGCCAGCGGGCTTGAAGCTGCTCATACATCCGCTGGGCGATGGGTTCAGCGGCGAAATAATCCTCCGTCCCGGGCCGGGTCACCGCGCCCACTGCCAATTGCCCTTCCATCAAAGCCGCCAAAGTGAAGGCTGGATCCTTGAAAATCAGTTTAGGCGGACTGGCGAAAGAATAGGTGCGCTCATAATTTGCGCACCCAGTGAACAACAGTGGCAGGAAAAGCAAAAGCCATTGATGACCAAGCAGTCGTGCGAATGATGGGTTGCCCATGGCAATACCTGTTCCTTGTTCGATTCAAGGATTGGACGCCCTAGCGCACAGCTTTATTCAGCAACAGAGTTAGATGAACACCTTCTTCAAATACTCGATGCTCTTCGTGGCGATGACCTCCGCGCCTTCCTCAAACTTAAACACCTCCACGGAAACCCACCCGTCATAGCCCACTTCTTTCAAGGCAGCAGCAATGGGTTTGAAGTCCACGTCACCGAAACCCGGCCCCTTCAAGTTCGCATCGTTCGCGTGGAAGTAGGCGAAGTTCGGATGCGATTCCTTGATGATCTGCGGGATGGGTTTACTTTCGGAACACATCGCCTTCACATCGATGATGATCTTGAAGGCCGGGCTGTTCAGCGCCTTCGTAAACTTGACGCCGTCCTCTGCCGTGTTGATGAAATTCGTCTCGGCTGGCGCCAACGGTTCAAAGCATATCACGATACCCCGCTCCTCCGCGCGCTTCACTGCCGGGCGAAACACCTCCAGAGCCCAATCCCACGCCTGCTGATACGTCACGCCTTCCATCAAGTTCCGCTGCTTCGGCGAGCCCACGATGATGCGCTTGCCGCCGATGTCCCCGCAGAAGTTCACGAGTTCCACAAAGTATTGTTGCGTCTTGGCGCGGATGGCTGCGTCCGGATGCGTCACATACATCCCCTCCGCCTGCACCAGCACCCAATGGATACCTGTGATGGCGATGCCCGTGCGCGCTGCGGCGGCTTTGATCTCCTCCCGCTGCGCCGCAGAGATTTCCGTCACATACTTGGCGATGGTGAACGGCGCGATCTCGATACCGTCATAGCCCGCCTTCTTAGCGAACGCCATCGCGTCCTCCAACTTCCAGTTCTGGAAAATCTCGTTACAAATGCCAAATCTCATGATGCTCCCATTTAAGCCCCTGCCCGCCGGACCTGTCGAGTTTGAAGCGAATCCACGGGTAGCCGCCGAGGTAATGAGGGAGAACTTGCCTCTTAGCAAAATTCATTACCCAGAAAAAGCACACCATGCTATCTTATCCACAATCAAAGAGACGAAATGCGAACCACTGCCAACCATATCACCCGGCAAAAAGGCTTCACCCGGATTGAGCTCTTCGTAGTGATATCAGCGATAGTGCTTCTATTCATGATGGTATCCCTCATGCCGGCCAAGAGTAATGCCAAAGCATACAGGATGAAATGCAGCTCCAACTTGAAACAGATCGCCGTCGCCTTCAAAATGTATGCTGGTGATAACGATGGTAAATTCCCTTGGATACCAAAGTCATCCGGAACGGACTTCACCAACCAGCTTAAGGTCTGGCAATACTTTCAGATCATCTCCAACGATCTCGGCTCAACCAAAATACTTCTCTGTCCACAAGAACAGGAAGCCGAGAGGAAACAGCCTGCATGCGAATTTTCCAACTCAATCTACGGCTTGGCGCATCCTAGTAACCAAAACCATTCCGTAAGCTATTTCCTTGGCGTTTATTCCAGCGAGTCTTTGACCAACGCCATCCTAGCCGGAGACAGCACAGTAACCACCCGCATCAACCCTCAACTTTATAGCAGCAACGGCACCAACGCTGTCGAAGTCGCTACCAATTCCATCTGGAGTTCTGCCCCGATGCAAGCCAACCATGAGGGCTACGGTGTAGTTGCCCTCGCCGATGGCAGCGTCCGTCAAAGCCGTAACGCCGGCTTGCAAGCAGCCCTCCGCATCGCCCGCGATTCCTACGGCACCAACGCCAACCGGTTTCTCTTTCCGCAATGATAGCGCGAGTGTTTGCCACGGTCGCCGACCGTTTATAAACAACGGTATTCACTTCCTGCCATTTTCATGCTAAGTTTGCTTAAATCGAAAAGGAACGGGCATGCGCTTTACTCATCAGCCGAGAGCACAGCAAGGATTCACTATCTTAGAATTAGGCGTCATGATCGCGATTATCATCATGATGTTCGCCCTCTTCCTGCGCCCGACGAAAGGTGAAAACACCAAGGCTCAACGGACCCGGTGCCAGGCCAATCTGAAGCAGATCTCCCTCAGTTTGATCATGTGGGCGGGAGATAATGACGGGCGCTTCCCCTGGCAAGAGCCGCAAGTGCAGAATCTGAGCCGTCTCCCCGTGACCATCGCGGCCACCCCGCAGCAGCCTTGGCAATATTTTCAAACCATCTCCAACGAACTGGGTTCTCCTCCTCTGCTCACCTGTCCGGCGGATACCTTCCGTCAACCGGCGGCCAGTTTCTCCGGCACCAGCAATAGTATTGCCTCACCAGGATTTCAGAATAAATCCGTGAGCTATTTCATCGGCCTTAACGGCCGATTGAAGAACGCTCAAGCCATCCAGCTGGGCGATCGGCACATGGTGCGCGATAACGGCCCGGCATTCCGCGACGGCACGACCGGCAAAGTTGTCGATGTGGATCCCCAGCATGCCAAATGGTGGAGCGACCCATTTAGCCGCTTTCATCAGGAAGGCGGCAACCTCGCATTCTACGACGGTAGCGTCCGCTTCCACAACTCCGCGCAACTCCAAGACGCGCTCCAAAAGGCGCGCGATGCCTACGGCACAAATGCGAACCACTTTCTCTTTCCCCAATGAAAACAACCGCTTTCAAACCAGCACACAAGGCCTTCACGTTGCGGGAACTGCTGGTCGTATTGGCCGTCGTCTCCTTGCTAGCCTTCATGCTATTGCCGGCCTTGGCCAAGGCGAAAGCCTACAGGAATCCCATCCGATGCAATAACAACCTCAAACAAATCGCCCTCTCTTTCAAAATGTATGCGGGCGATTGCGATCAAAGATTTCCTCAATTTAACGACTCGGACCTGGGCTCTACGGGTTTGCCTTCGACCAATCCACCACCGGCTGTCTGGAAATATTTCCGTGCGTTATCCAACGAATTGGGAAGCGCGGCAATCCTAGTCTGCCCCGATGACGTCCTCCGCAACAAAAACTATGCGACTGATTTTTCCGATAGGGCTAACGGATTGGGTGATGCCAGCAAACGAGATGCTGCGGCCAGCTATTTCGTAGGAATGAATGCGGTAGAAACCAAACCAAATGCATTGTTGGTGGGCGATCGCAATTTGTCTCCTGCGCCAAACGCGGGATTCTACAGAGCCACGAATGGAGCTTCAGTTGATGTTGCTACAGATGCTTTCTGGCATACATCACCTCAGGAACCTTTTCATAAGAAAGAAGGATTCTACGCCCTCGCCGATGGCAGCGTCCAGCGCGCCAACTCGGATCGCCTGCAAGAAGCTCTCCGCCTAGCCCGTCAATCCTACGGCTCCAATGCCAACCGCATTCTGTTCCCGCAATAACTCCCGCGTGATGATTTCCACACGCACCGCGTGAAAACAACGCCCTCTGCCGTGTGAGCACATCATAAAACCCCTATTTTCGCCTTGGCACCCGTTGTGCTATGTTGAACTCAGGAAGTGGTGCGGTCAGCGGACCCACACCCTTCAAGGAAGCAAAGGGATGCGTAGGCATCGTGAGGTTCGGTATTTCCCATCATCAGCAGGATAACCACCTCTCGTCTTCATCACGTATCCTGCCAATCAACCATAAAACCTATGAAAATCAGCCGAAATGCCGCACTTAAAAGCCACGCTTTTACCATGACTGAATTGTTGATCGTGATCGTCATAGTGATAGTTCTATTTGCCCTTTTCAGGCCTACAAACGGACGTGGTCGCGTCAAAGCCCAGCGCATCAAGTGCTCCTCTAACCTGAAGCAAGTCGCTTTGGCCTTCAAAATGTTTGCGGGTGATCAGGATGAAAAGCTCCCATGGGAAGTTTATTCAGCGAGGAACCCGGATGGTGCACGACAACAGGTGTGGCAATACTTCCAAGCGATCACCAATGAACTCGGCTCAGCGAAAATCCTGATGTGCCCCGGTGACGTGGTCCGCCAACCAAACCGGAGTTCTGATTTCACCGATGGCATGGAAGGTTTGGCCAATTCCAACCGGCAAAACCTCGCCGTCAGTTACTTCCTCGGCACAAGTGTTTCCTCCAATCAACCCAACGCCATCTTAGTCGGTGACCGTAACCTCTCTCCGGATGGAACGGCCAGTCTCTACACCAGCCGTCTGGCCCAACCAATGATGGTAGCCACCAACACCATCTGGAACGGGGAGCCCGGTCAAGCCCACCACGACAGCACCGGCAATTACGCCCTAGCCGATGGGAGCGTCCAACAAGCCACCACTGACCGCCTGCAAGAAGCTTTGCGTCTTGCGCGCGATTCCTACGGCACTAACGCCAACCGATTCCTCTTTCCGCAATGAAAACTCTGCGCTTAACCACCCGTCAGCAAGCCTTCACACCTATTGAACTGCTGGTTGTGCTGGGTGTCCTCTGCACTCTTTTCACCCTCTTCATCTTGCCCGCCATGTCAAAATCACGACTGAGCAGCAGCCGGATGATCAAATGTGCGAGCAATCTAAAACAAGTCGCTTTATCCTTCAAAATGTTTGCGGGCGACAACAACGGTGACTTCCCTTTTGAAGCATCAGCCTCCGCTGCTTACAAAAACAGTGCCGAGGCTTGGCTTCACTTCATGAGCATATCGAATGAACTGGGTTCAACCAGAATATTGCTTTGTCCGGAAGACAGAGACCGGAAGCCCATGGCCGTTGATTTCACCAGCGGCACAAATGCCACAACGAACAGCCTATCCACCTTGAAAAACTCTGCCGTCAGCTATTTCATCGGCTTGGACGCCAGAGAGAATCGTCCGGATTACTGGCTTACGGGAGATGGCGGCGTCAGCGATACCGGACACACCCACAATGGTCCTCTCCTGTTTGCCAATGAAAACTCCGATCTCCACTGGCCTGCAACTATCCACGAATTTCGCCCAAACGTTGCCATGGCCGATGGCAGTGTGCAGATTGGAAAAAAACAAAAGAGCCTCGCTCCTTGGCCGGTCAAAACATCAAACCGCCTGCTTCTGCCGCAATAAAAATCTCACCAGTCAAAGCTCACCAAAACGCTTTCACTTTCTGGGAGCTGCTGGTGGTAATTGTCATCTTGGCGTTGCTGGCATTTATGCTCCTATCGGCACTGGCGAAAGCCAAGGTCCATGGCGGCCGTAACCGCTGCGTTGCCAATCTCAAAATGATCGGATTTTCATTCAGGATCTTCGCCGGCAATCACGAAAGAAAATTCCCTTTTGCCACCACCAGCAGCATTGCCTTTCAAAACACATCGAACGCCTGGGTTCATTTCCTCACCGTCTCCAATGAACTCGGGAGCCCAAAGAATTTAATGTGTCCGCAGGACGATAGCCGTCACCCGTCAATGGCCTATTCATTCGGAAGCGAAACCAATGGTCTTTCCACATTGCAAAACCAGGCCGTGAGTTATTTTATGGGCTTAGACGCGGATGAAGCAAACCGTGACATGGTCTTGGCAGGAGATCGCAATCTGGCAATCCCCGGCCAGCAGGCAAGCAACAACCTTTTAACAATCTCCGGCACGAACCGGCTGCAATGGAATCACCGTTTGCATGCAAACAAAGGCTATGCTGCTCTCAGCGATGGCAGCGTGAGTTTCACCGCCAGCAACTTTCCCGTCTGGAAAGATCATACCAACCTGGTAAGACTGCTGTTGCCTGACTAGCTGGATAGATGAAATCATCAGCTTCATGAAAGTTGGAGGCAACAGATGAAAAGGATATCCGCCAAACCGGCACGTAATCAGGGTTTCAATCTGATGGAACTGGCGGTCGTGTTGGCAGTCGTAACTTTTCTTGGGGTCATCATTTTCTCCGTTTTACCCAAGGCCAAAGCGAAAGCCAGCCTTGTGAAATGCCGGAATCAGCTCAAATCCACAGCCTTGGCTTTTAAGATGTTTGCGGGAGATTCCGACGGACTTTTCCCTTTTGCGGTCACCAACTCGCCAGCCTACCAGGACAGTTCCAATGCTTGGACTCACTTCCAGACGATATCGAACGAGCTTGGCAGCCCAAAGATACTCATCTGTCCGTCCGATCTCGCCCGCCTTAACTCTAGTGCTAAAACATTTACGGCCAATCCCGATGGTCTGGCCACACTGCAAAACAAAGCACTCAGTTTCTTCATCAACGTGGATGGAAATGAGACCAACGCCTTGAACGTATTGATTGGTGACAGAAATCTTTTGGTCGGGAATAAGCAGGTCACAAGCAACACCCAACTATCACCGCCTGGAACCGCCATGCTGCAGTGGGGCACTGATATCCATGGTTCCATCGGTAATGTCGCGCTATGCGATGGCAGTGTACAATCTGGTGTCGCTTCAGCTTCGGTTTGGATGAACCACACCAATCAATCCAGACTCGCCATACCTTGATTTGATATAAAAACACAACCCCGGACACCTCACGGCATCCGGGGTTGCTTTGTATTCCAAACTCTTCGTTTACTCCCGGCTCAACTCGATCTTCTGGGTGATGATCGCGATGGTGCGGCGGGTCTTCTTTTCCTGCGGCGTCAGGTCGTTGGCGTTGGCCAGGCGATCCATCATCTTCTCCATGCGCGTCATAGTTTGCAGCGCCTGATCGATCTTCTGTTTGATGGATTCCTTGCCATTCGTGCTTTCACCCAGGAAGGCGAGCATGTCTTTCTCGATGTCGCCCATCACCACGCGCAGCTTGTCTTTGTCGTTCGCGGCGTTCAGCAATTCACCGATCTGCTGCTGGTGGTCCGTCAGGAAGGCGTCCAAGTGCTTGCCGAAGTTGGCCGCCTGATCGCGAAGGTTGTCTGTCAAGGTGTCTTCCAGCTTGGTCTCGATCTGTTCCCGCCATTCCGGCATCTTCTGGATGACGGTATCCGGGATCTTGGCGACCATGGCGGGAATCTGCTCCTTCAACTGGTTCGCGATCATCGGGGCGCGTTCAGAGACTTGCCCGGAGATCAGCGCGGTGGCCGTATCTGCGGCGCCTTTGGGACTCAACACCGGCCCCAGCTTGTTCGTCAGGATGGTCATGTATCCGGCGACGAACGCGAGCATCAAAATGCTCACGACGCGGGCTTTCTTGATGCTGCTTCTGGCCTTGGCCAGTTCAGCGGCCACAAACTGCTGGGCGATCTGTTCACTATCAGCCGCTTTGCCGGCTGCCGGTTTGTTATTTTCTGGTGCGCTCATTTGGCCTCCGTCTTGGCTGAGGTTGAAGTCTTGACCGGTGCAACGGCGGGTTTGGGATCCTCCACTTTCAGATCATCGCGCAGGATGTCCAGCACACCCAGTGCCGTTTCCCAGGTGGCGATGTCGTCATCCGGATTCAGCTTCTCCGTGCGTTTGATCACATCTAGGTTGGCGGTGATGCCGGAGAGGGCTTTGATGTGCGGGCCGAACAAGGTAGCGCTCAGGTTTTCCATGGAGGCATGGGATTCATGCACCAGGTTGTTCACCAGGGTGGATACTTGTTCTTCCTTCACGGTCGGGAACATCGCTTTGATCTTGGCCTCGCGGCTCTTCAATTCCTTGCCCAACGTCGCTTCGAGAATCTTCTCGCCGCGCTGGGGCAGGTGCGCTTGCAGAATTCCCACTTCCTTGTTCAAGGCCTGCATCAGCTCAGGCGAGCGTTTGTTCACCTTGGCGAGTTCCTTCTCCACATCCCGCTTCACGTCTTTCATGGTCCGTTCGGCGATCTGTTTCAACTCGGGCACCACCTGCTTGTCCAAGCCCGATTTCAATTCGCTCACGAACCGGTCTTGCACCGGCCCGGACTGGGTAAGGTCATAGACCGATTTAAGGATGGACCCGACGCCTAGGCAGAGGATGACCACGATGAGGAGCGTGGTCCCGATCTGCCAGCGTCGTGCACTGGCGCGCAGTTCAGTTAGCTCCTGAATCTGCTTTTGTACCTCTTCGGGGGTTGGGTTGGACATAGACAGGTTGGTTGGTTGCTGGCTCGGTAACGTCGGACTGTGATCGTGTTATGCTTCCGGGCAAAACCCCACCCGGACGCCGGTTTAACCCTCTGAAACGCCTGAGGATGTGTGAACTGTTGGGAACGTCCTTGGCTATAAAAGCTGGCCTCTTTGATGTCAACGCACAAAAGCCTCTATTTCTTGCCGTCCTTAGTTGTGAGTCGCCAACCCATGCGAGGCCCTGCTAAAACAAGTGCTGATGAAACTCTTCTACACTGGTCCAGTCATCAACACAGAGATGCTTGTTCTGATGCTTGAAAAGCACGGCATCGCGGGAAAAGAAGAGCTAATTGACGTAGACGGCGATCCAGAAGATCTGAATCGTCAGGCCAAAGTGTTCGTGCCGGAAGCCGATTACCAACGGGCCTACGACCTTTTCTACGGCGAGAAAGAGGGAGAGCTATAGAAGGAGCTCCAAATTCAAAGCACCAAGCTCCAACGGCGGAAAACGGAATTGAAGTTTGGCACTTAAAAGTTCCCTAGTGTTTGGAGCTTTAGATTTGGGATTTGTTTCAAGCCAAAATCCCCTTTACCACGTTACTCTCTTCCACCCCGGTCAACCGCTGGTCGAGCCCCTGCGAGCGATAGGTGAACTTGGTGTGATCAATCCCCAAGCAGTGCAGGATGGTCGCATTCAGATCGTTCAAGTGCACCGGATTCTCCGCCACGTTGTAGCTGAAATCATCCGTCTCGCCATAGACCGTGCCGCCCTTGATCCCTCCGCCCGCCATGAACATGCAGAAGTTCCGCGGATGATGATCACGCCCGTAGTTATCCTTCGTCAACGTGCCTTGCGAATAGACCGTGCGCCCGAATTCGCCACCCCAAACGACGAGTGTGTCCTTCAGCAAACCGCGATCCTTCAAGTCTTGCAGCAACGCATACGTGGGCTGGTCCACATCACTGCATTGCGCCGAGATGTCTTTCGGCAGATTGTTATGCTGATCCCAGCCGCGATGCAGGATTTGCACCACCCGCACATCACGCTCAGCCAAACGCCGCGCGAGCAAGGCTGAGTGGGCGAACGTGCCCGGCTTCTTCACATCCGGCCCATACATGTCGAGCGTAGCCTTCGATTCCTTCGAGAAATCGATCAGGTCCGGCACCGAACTCTGCATGCGGAACGCCATCTCGTATTGGGCGATGCGCGTGAGCGTCTCCGGATCGTTGAAGCGTTTGTGCGTCGTCGCGTTCAGCTTGCCCAGGCCATCCAGCATGTCGCGCCGCGCACCGGCATCCACACCGGGCGGATTCTTCACATACAAGACCGGGTCGCCCTGCGACCGCAAGGCCACGCCCGTATGGCTCGTCGCGAGGAAACCCGAGCTCCACATGCGCGTGAACAGCGCTTGCGCCGCGGCTCCGGAGGACCAGGTCGGCGTCAACACCACGAACGCGGGCAGATCGTTGTTAACGCTGCCCAAACCATAGGAAAGCCACGACCCCAAGCTCGCTTTGCCCGGCAATTCGCTGCCCGTCATCACAAACGTGCACGCTGGATCATGGTTGATGGCGTTCGTGTTCACCGTCTTGATGAGCGCGATGTCGTCCACCATCTTCGCCGTGTGCGGGAGCAGCTCGCTCACCCACATGCCGCACTTGCCGTGCTGCGTGAACTTGAACTTCGAGGGCGCCACCGGCAAGCGCGCCTGCCCGCTGGTCATCGTGGTGATGCGCTGGCCTTTGCGGACGGATTCCGGCAGATCCTTGTCAAAGAACTCCGCGAGCTTCGGCTTGTAATCAAACGTATCGAGCTGCGATGGTCCGCCGTTCATGTGCAGGTAAATGAGCCGTTTCGCCTTCGGCGCGAAGTGCGGATAACCCGGCAGTGCGGGATGCACGCGGTCTCCTTTCTTCGTTGCCGCCATCAAGGAGCCCGGCATGCCACCCATCAGCGCCAGCGCGATGGAACCGACGCCCAAGCCAGCCCCAGCGAAGAACTGGCGGCGGTTCATGTGTTGCAGAAAATCAGGATTCATACGCGTCGCTCAATTCTTGGTTACTACTTCGTCGAGGTTCAGCACCATGTTCGCCACCATCGTGTAGGCGGCCAGTTCACTCGCATTCAGTGCAGCATCGGGCTTTGATTCGCCATAGCTGATGGCTTTCTTCGCCGCCTCGACATCGCGCTCATAGCGGACCAGCTGTTTGAAATAACTGTCGGACAATATCGCCAGTTCCTGCTTGCTCGGATGCCGCCCGGTCGCCATGCGGAAACCAAAGTCTAAGCGGTCGCTAATCTGCGCCCCACCCTCTTTCATCATCCGTTGCGCAAACGCCCGTGCCGCCTCGAAGTGCTGGATGTCATTCATCAACTGCAACGCCTGCAACGGCGTGTTGCTGCGCTCACGGCGGACACAAGAGGCTTCGCGGCTCGGCGCATCAAACGTCGTCATCGCTGGCGCCGGGGCCGTGCGTTTGATGAACGTGTAAAGACTGCGGCGGTAGAGCGCATCACCCGTGTCCTGCTTGTAGTAGCGTGTGTTGCTGCCGCTATAGGCCACCGGTTCCCAGATGTTCTCCGGCTGATACGGCTTCACGCCTTTGCCGCCGATGGTGTGATTCATCAGGCCGCTGACGTAGAGCACATTGTCGCGCAGCACTTCGGCATCGAACCGGAAGCGCGGTCCACGGGCGAGCAGGCGGTTCTCCGGGTCAAGGCCCAACAGCTTGGACGTCACCTTGGATTCCTGCCGATACGTGCTGGAGGTCACGATGAGCTTCACCAGTTTCTTCATGTCCCAACCCTGTTCGCGGAAGGTGACCGAGAGCCAGTCCAACAACTCCGGGTGCGACGGCGGCTCGCCTTGCGAACCAAAATCCCCGGCCGTCTTCACCAACCCCGTGCCAAAGAACTGCTGCCAGAAACGGTTCACCGTCACGCGGGTCGTGAGCGGGTTCTCCGGCGCGATCAGCCATTCTGCCAAGTCCAGCCGGTCGGGCAACTCGCTCCGGGCTTTCAACTTCGGGAACGCCGCCGGCACGCCGGGCGTCACCTTGTCACCCGGCTTGTTATACTGCCCGCGGATCATCACAAAGGCATCCCGTTTCTGCGGCATATCCGCCATGATGAACGTCGCACTGATGCTCTTCTCCAGGTCATCGCGTTTGTCCTGAAAAGGCTTCTTCTCGGCCCGGAGCGGATCGAAGACCTCGCTCGTCATCTGGCAAACGTTCTCGAAGTAATAATCGCGCAACCGCTGCTTCTGCTCCGGCTTGCGGTCTTCCGGTTTCACCGAGCGCAGGATGTTCTTCACGTCATCCGGCACACCCGCCACCGCTTTGCCTTGGTTATTCTTGAGCCACACCGCGAGCGAATACGTCGCGTCATTCGCCGGGTCCACCGTTGTGGTCACGCCCATCTTGTCCCAATACACCGTGCCGTCCTTTTGCGTGAAGGCCAGCCCGTTGAACTTCGTCCCCGCCTTCAGCTTGAGCTTCGCGATATCCACTTCCAACCGCACCCATTCGCCCGTCTTCGGCAGCGGCCCCATCACGAGCCGCTCAACGGTACCTTCCTTGCCCCATTCGATGGAATTCGTCTCGCCCCACAACGCCCGGTGCGACCACGAACCCGTATTGAATTGCAGCATCACCCCCTGCGGCGGGTTTTTCGGATCCAGATAAACATGCGCGAAGATCTTCCCCTTCGTCGGCACCGTGAACGGCGTTTGCTGGCCGTCAAAGAAATCCTGCACGATGCCTTTGCCCGTGCGCGTGATCGCCCGCTTGCCGCTCTTCACCGGACCTTCACCCGAGGTGATCCACTTCAACTCGTGATTCTTCTCCGTATGCTGCGGCACCGCTCCTTTCGGAAACTCATCATCCACCCACACCGTCTCGATGTCTTTCTTCGCTGGCTTCGGATCTTGTTCCGCCGGGTCTTTGTAATCCAGCTTCGTCAGCGCCACCTTGATCTTCTCGTTCACCTTCGCGATGTCCGCATCATACTGCTTCAACTGCTTCTCCTGCTCCGGCGTCGTCAGCTTCAGGATCGGCGGCGTCAGCAAGATGTTCCCATCCATCGCCGGGTCCGCCGCGCTGTTGAAGAACGCATACATCTGGTAAAACTCCTTCTGCGAGATGGGATCAAACTTGTGATCGTGACACTGCGCACAACCCGCCGTCAGCCCCATCCATACGCCCACCGTTGTGGATGCCCGATCCACTGCGTAACGGAAAATGTACTCCTCATTAATGGAACCGCCCTCGCTCGTCGTCACATTGCAGCGGTTGAACCCGCTCGCGATCTGTTGCTCACGCGTCGCATTCGGGATCAAATCCCCCGCGATCTGCCATTTCGTGAACTGATCAAACGGCAGATTCTCGTTGAAGGCCCGCACCACCCAATCCCGATACGGCCACATGGAACGCTCATTATCCAGGTGCAACCCGTGCGTGTCGCCGTAACGCGCCACATCCAGCCAGTAACGCGCCATGTGCTCGCCATAACGCGGCGAGGCTTGCAAGCGGTCCACCAGCTTCTCGTAAGCATTCGGAGATTTGTCCGCGAGGAACTCATCCACTTCCTTCGGCGTCGGTGGCAAACCGATGAGATCAAACGTCACTCGGCGAATCAGCGTTTCCTTGTCCGCCTCTGCTGACGGCGTCAGCTTGTGCTCCGCCAACTTGTCCGCGATGAAGTTATCGATGCCATTCTGCGGCCACTTCGCATTCTTCACCGTGGGCAACTCCGCCTTCTGCGGCGCTTGGAACGCCCAATGCCCCGCGAACGGCGCGCCCGCCTCGATCCACTTCTTGATGAGCGCCACCTGCTCGGACTTCAACGTCTTATGCGTCTCCGGCGGCGGCATCACATCATCGTCCTTCTTCGTCGTGATGCGCTTCCACACCTCGCTCCCCTTCACGTTACCCGGCTTCACCGCCTGATAACCGCCTAGGTCCTTCAAGATGCCGTCCTTCGTATCCAACCGCAGCTTCGCCTTCCGCGTCTTCTCATCCGGCCCGTGACAATGGAAACAATTGTCTGAAAGAATGGGCCGGATATCGCGATTGAAGTCCACATTGGACCCTTTGCTGGCCGCCTCGGACGACACCGTCCAAAGCCCTAAAACCAACG
Source organism: Limisphaerales bacterium (assembly GCA_965283725.1). Classification (GTDB taxonomy): domain Bacteria; phylum Verrucomicrobiota; class Verrucomicrobiia; order Limisphaerales; family JAEYXS01; genus JAEYXS01. The sequence continues at coordinate 68,772 of CBDIPT010000009.1, read as the reverse complement.
CAAAAGTCGCCCAAACGACCTCACCGGGACGGCGAAAATGACAATATGTGTTCATGACAGGCTAATCTGCTGCCAGATTAGACGTATTGAAGCCCAGTAGCCATGCAGTTTTTTCTGCATAACATGTAATATCGTGTCCCCCTAATCGTCCTCGTTCTCGTCGTCGTCCCTCGTCCTCGATTCCCCCCGGAACGCCGAGCTCCAGCTCGGCCTGTCTTTCCCCCCTCCTTTCGATGTTCCCCATCTCCCCCAATCAACCCTCAACAATCATCTATCAACTAAACTTGTTCCCCTCACATGAACCCCAGCCGTGCGCGCTTGCCCAGATCCAGTAACGATCTGCCAAGCTCGTCCGCCATCTGCTCCACCGCTTTAAGGACGCCCTGAAACACTGGGAGAATATCCCCACTCATCGCCGACCCTCAGGTTGCGCAAGAATGCCCAGCTCTTTCCAAGGGGGAAAAACCAACCCTGCCAAACGGCTGACTTCCCTTAATCCCACGGGAAACTATGTCAAAGATCACAAAAGGGGTATGGGAACGAACACCATCGCAATCACCAACTCCTTTAGCCAGCTACACGTTGCCAGCCGCAGGAAAAGTGCGCTAATAAGTCCATAATAGCAATAAATATTTTAACTAAGACACTATTGCAACCGCAACTCATTAACCTCCAATAAATTGCAAACACGCTTTTTGCAGGGCGTTTCTGTGAAACGCCACCTTGCCAATTGTAGAACGCTTCTGTGAAGCGTCACGCCTCCGCCCGCGTAGTGCACCCCATCCATGTCCATCTGTGGTTACCCCTTCGGCTATCTGCTATTGTCTATCAGCTATTCCCCTCTCCCTTTTCGCGTGATTGGCGGGCACCGTCCCTGCTTCGCCCCAGCGGAGCGCCGGTCTCCGACCCGGCGAGTCCGTTTCGTCCCCCTTGAAACACCACCCGCAACCAAAATCATCATCTCCAGGTAGCGGCACACGCCGGCCGGCGACTACACGAATGACAAGTTATGTGGGACTACCCATTTATGCTTTATAAGGTGTATTGATCAATTCCTTTTGCATAATCGATTTTTGAGCGATTCCTTGAGTCAAGTTGAAGCTCCTCCGCAATGTGATGCTTGCAGCCCATTGACTGAGGGCGTAACAATGCTGCCATTACAATGGGAGAAGTAAATTTGGACGATTTGGAAATTTCCGAATCGGAAATTATCTATCTGTTTACAATGCACTGAGTCTTTCAGGAATTGCTTTTGAGCTAATGTGAATCCTGTTCCAGTATTTCAAGAAACTATGAAGCACGTAATTCATGAAGGGAAAGGTTATGGCATTCTGAACGAGGGGGATAAATATTATATTGAGTATGAATATGGAGAAGTGGTTTCAACTCAAAGACAAGACGAGATAACTTCACAAGAATTCAATCAAATCATGAGCGACCCGGAAGGTGAAGTAGTGACCCGGATAATATTGAAGGCGAAAACTCGCGGTTGGAAGAAAGAAGGCTTAATTTAGGTTTCTATAACACAATTATCCCCGGGCTGTAAATGGGGCAGCCCCCTAGCATTGTGTTTTTCCTATCACCGGGTCGCATTCGTCCGCGCTTGACGACGGCGGCAACCCACCGGATGTTGATGCCGTTACCCAGGAGTCGGCGCTTTACCAAGCCCCTTGGGTAAAGAAAACACATGGAGTTAAAATGCCCTACCTGCAACGCGCTGCTCTACAGCCGCCGGGCCCGGCTCTGCGGGCATTGCAACGCCGTATTGCCTGAGGAACTGCATTTGTCTGACGAAGAAGCCCGCGCACGCGATGAGGCCCACGCCCTAGAACGCGCCTCCGCCCGAAAACTCGCCGACGCGTTCGGTGCCCAGCTCTCGGGTGCCAACCAACGTTCCGAAACTGCTTTATCCGCCGCCGAACTGATTGCCCGCGCAGAAACAGCGGACACATCCAGCAACCGAGATTTCGCCGATCAGTTCAAACATCGGAAGCGCAAGAGTTACTGGTTCTATCTAGGCGGTTTCAGCTTGCTGGTAGTTCCCGTTATCTGGTTCGTAACTCGCTACGGTGGGCTTCCACCTCAAGCGTGGCTGGCTATCCTCGGTGTCATTGCGGTACCCGCTTGGTCAGCCTGGTTGAATGGCTCCCCCATCTGCCCGCATTGCCATAAAAATATCCGCACCTGCCCGCCCGCCCATTGCCATATCTGCGGCGACTCACTGCACGACAATGCCTGTTCCCCCTGCGGCGTAGACTACTCATGGTGGCGCTTGTTGCGACCCACAGTCAGAGGTTCCCGAGCCTGATCGCGCACTGCCCGGGTTGCGGTGTCTATCTCGATACACACATGAGACGCTGGGAAGCAGGTAGTGGTGGTGTTGGATAACTACCGATCAACCTTCTCACCTTCGAATTTAAACCGACAAGCAAATCTCTTCCGCATGGGCCATTCCATCACTGATTTTCGCGGAGCTAGTTTCACGGCGAAGGATTTTAAAGTGGAGGTATGGCTTGGCCTTTTGGCTCGGGAGATTGAGCAAATCCCAAATCCTCCAGAATGGCTGACCAGTGCCGGAAATCATTGGCACGAACAGGCTGAAATCTCCGTCAACGGATGCCTCGATCCAGCCTTGGACAGGTTCTTGACCGATGATGAAAAGGTCGCTTATGTCCGCCAATTAGCTCAACGCGTTTACCAGCAATTACTCGAATTCGGCGAACGGGTGCCTTGTGATTTTCTGAACGCACTGCTCGCGCTTCACGCCCCGAACCATTATCCACAGGATGTCGCAACGGAACAGTTTCTCGCTTACGGTCGCGCTTTGCTAAAGTTGTTAGACGGAAAGATGACAACTCACGAGTATGTTTGATTACGCACCCAAACAACGGCTTATCCGCCTTATCCTAACCCTTGCGATCCTTCCTCTTCTCACGCTTGCACTAATCGCCTCCGCCCAAACCAACCCGCAAACACCTCCCACTCCCCGCTCCACCGAACTCCTCCGCGACCCCGCCTTCACCCACGGCATAACCCAAGGCTACGCCAATCACCTGACGCCAGCCGAGCGCGCGGACTGCCTCTCCCGCTGGCAAAACAAAGGCGTCACCAACGCGCAATGGGCCTTCTGGGAGATCAGCGAACAACTCCACTTCGCCCACAATCCCGCCACGCCTTCGCTCCCCAAACCCAACACCTTCATCTGGAGCACCACGAATCAAGCCAAACAATGCCTCATCGAGAACGGCGCCGTTCACATCCTGTTCGATACCAGCAAGGAATGGCGCGAAGGCGGCAGCCTGAACCTGCCGGATAAAACCGGCGCGCGCCCCAAGTATGGCGATCCGAACACCACCTGGCCCCACTTCCTCCTCGGCCAGCATTTCGCCAAAGACAACAATCCATCCACAACCATCCCGGACGCCGACAAGCTGCGCTTCCACACTTACGACCAACTGCGGCTAAGCCTCGACATCAAGCTGAACCGCCTGCAAAAGAGCAGCACATGGGATCACCGCGCTGAATTCGGTGCGGCGAACCATGCCATCTTTTACGTCGCCATCGTCCTCATGCCCACGAACACCTCGCGCCTTGCCGAGACGGGCAAGTTCTACCTGCTCGTCCCCGCCATCTACTCGGAGGGTGATAACCACCACGTCCCCGGCTCCACCCCGTGGCTCGGCCTCGATCAGTTCGGCGACGGCGTCTATTTCTCCAATACCCACCCCACCCTGAAAGCCGGCACCTGGACACCCTACGACATCGACGTAAAAAAGCTCATCCACGAAGGCCTGACCGCCGCCAACGAACACTCCAAATCAACCGGCAAAACCCGCACCTACCGCCCCGAAGATTACTACCTCGCCTGCCTGCTCCTCGGCTGGGAAATCTGGGGCGGCTTCGACACCGATGTAGAATTCAAGAACCTCTCGGTGAAAGGCATCAAATAATTTTGATGGCCAGTGCGGAACGACGTAGCCCAAAACCCCGTGCTGCTGGCTTCCAGCCGGCAGTCCGCGACGCCCGCCGAAACAGCATTCGGCACGCGAGCGTAAATGCAAAAGGAGCGCGGCCTTCAGGCCGCTTCAACATCCGCCAACCCGCTGGACTTAGAAGCTTAAGCGGAAATTACTTTCAAGAACGCTTCCCCACCCGAAACTAAAACCCAAAACTCGAAACCTATCTCTTCGCCGCTCTAAGCAACGCCTCCGCATGCCCCCGTGCCGCCGCTGATTGCCCCCCGAGCATCCGCGCGATCTCGCTCACGCGCGCCTTGTCATCCAGCAGTTCCAGCGACGTCGTCGTGCGGCCATCCGCCACGTTCTTGGACACCACATAATGTGCATCTGCACACGCCGCCACTGGCGCGAGATGCGTGATGCACAGTGCCTGCCGGTTCGCGCCAATCTGCCGCATCTTGTCGCCCACCGCATTCGCCGTCTCACCGCCCACGTTCGCGTCCACCTCATCGAAGACCAGCACGGGAATCTGGTCATGCGCCGCCAGCACCGTCTTGAGCGCCAACATCACGCGCGCCATCTCACCAGACGACGCGATTGCCCGCAGCGGATGCGCCGGTTCCCCCGGATTCGGCGCGAACAAAAACTCGATCGTATCCAGCCCCGAACTCGCCGGCAGCCTGTCGCCGGAGACTTCGGTGGCGCTCTCGATGCGCACATCGAACTGGCTTTGCTTGAAACCCAAGTCCGAAAGCTGCGTCACCACCGCCTTGCTTAGCTTCGGCACCAGCTTCTTGCGCTTGGCACTCAGGTCCTTGCCCGCCTCCAGCATCTGCTTGTTCAGCTTGGCGATGCCGTTATTGATGCGTTCCAATTCCGCATCGCGGCTCTCCAACTGCTGCAATTTCTCTGCTGATTCCTCGCCGAACGCGATGACCTCCGCGAGCGAGGAACCATACTTGCGCTTGAGCGAATGGATAAGATTCAACCGCTGCTCCACCTCCGCCACCCGCTCGGGATCTATATCCACGCGGTCCGCATATTGCGTCAACGCATGCTGCAAATCATTCAGCATCGAGACCGCCGCCTCATGCTGTTCCGCGAGCGATGCCATGGAACCATCGATCCGCTGCAACTCATGCAACGTGCGCCCTACCGCACCGAGCTGATCCATGACATTCCCCTCCGCCTCGGAAAGCACGCCGAGCGCATTCCGGCTCAGTTCGATCAACCGCACCGAATTCGTCCCGCGCTGATACTCCTCATCCAACCCCGCTTCTTCATCCGGCTTCAACCGCGCCGCCGTGATCTCGTTCACCTGGTGCCGCAAGAGATCAAGCTGTTGGGCATACGTGCGTTCATCCACCACAAGGTCCGCCTTGCTCGCCTCCAACTCCTGCCGTTGCTTCACCAAAGCCGCGAACACCACCCGCGCCTCCGCCAAGCCGCCAAAAGAATCCAAGATCTCCAACTGCTTCGCCGCGTGGAGCAACGATTGATGATCGTGCGGCCCGTGCATATCCACGAGCCACTCGCCGAGCGTGCCCAACACATTGAGCGTCGTGGGCGAACCATTCACGAACTGCCGGTTCGTCCCCGCCGCTGTGAACGTGCGCTTGATGACCAGTAGCCCGTCCTCACACGGCTCCAGCCCGTTCTCCTCCAGAAAACCGGTCAGTGGCGCCTTGAGCTTCGAGACATCAAAAGCTCCCTCCACCGTGCAACCATCCGTCCCGCTCCGGATGAGAGTGCGGTCCGCGCGCTCGCCCAGCAGCAGGTTCAGCGCACCGATGATGATGGACTTGCCCGCGCCCGTCTCGCCCGTGAGGGCATTGAAGCCAGGGCGGAATTCCACCGTCAGGTCACTGACGAGCGCCAAGTTCTTGATGCGCAGAGTGGTCAACATACCATACTGATTTGCTCGGCAGGGAATCTGCCGTGATTGCCGCAGGGGGGCAAAAGAAATTTGGCTGAATCCGATCAAAACAGCGCAGGATGGACAATCCCGCCGATTCGAGCCAAAACTAGGACGCTTTGTTCACGATCCATGCGAACCAAGACCAACGCATCCATATACAGCTATGAAGCAAATCGCCAAGTTGTCCTTTGTGCTCCTCCTGACCTTGACTTTGTTGGGATGCGACAATTCCCCTGCCAACGCTGCCGCCGCAGGAGCAGCCCCAGCCGATAAGATGGTGAAACTGTCTGCTTCGGGTCTGGCGACTTACGCGGATGTGCTCGTAGCCACGGACGGAACCATCCATACGGTCTTCACCGAGCGGCCCGCCTACGGCAAACCCGATTACGCGTATCACCGGATGAGCAAGGACAATGGCAAGACGTGGAGCGAGCCCAAGAATCTGAGCGACGATGAATCAGGCAATGCCGCGAGCTTCACCCGGTTGGTGCAGGATGGCGCGGGTCGCATCTATTGCGTGTGGAAATACGTCAGCGCCAATGAGCTATTGGATGGGCCGGGCGGTAATGCGAACGGAATCCTCGTCTATCGTTGCTTGGAAGGCGGCGCATGGTCGAACCGTAAAGTGCTCGGTGATGACAAGGTGCCGACCTATTCGTGGTTTGTGACCGTGGACCCGAAAGGCAAGGCGCACATCATCTGGAGCCAGATGACGAAAGAAGGCTTCAAAATACAGGGCTGGGGCGCGGCGACTTACGCTGGCCTCGTCCGGCAGGCGACGTTGAACGGCGCAGCCAATGAGGTGAAAGATATCGTCATCCCGAAGCCGATACTCACCAAGGAAGAGCAGGCGGAGATGAACAAGAAAGGCATTCAAGTGAAGTACGAGGATACCGTGGCAAGAAAAGACGGCCTTCTGAATCTGCGCGGGTATGTGGATGCCGAGGGAATCGCACATTTCGTGGGCGAAGATCCGGGCATTGTGGATGGGCCGTCCGACCAGCAGACGGGCAAACGCATCCGGCATTGGGACGGCAAGAAGTTCTCCACCTTGTATACGTATCAGAAATACATGACGTATAACAATTTCAACAACCCGCCTGTCCTCGCACTGGATGCGAACGGGAAAGAATGGCTGATCCGCGCACCTGAGAAATCTGAGAAGCAATGTGTGCGGGCGTATCCAGTAGTGGATGGTGAACTGGGCGACTTCGTGAACATCATCGCGCCAAAGAGCGGTCCGGGGTTGGTGAACAACTGGCAGGTAGCAACCTTGGGCGGCGGTCAACTGCTGCTCACAGTAGCGTTCTCGGAAAAGGGCGGCTATGATCCGGATGATCTGGAGCTGTTCATGTCGCGTTTCGATGGCAAGGGTAACTGGAGTGCCCCACAACGGTTGACCAACAATGGTGCCAAGACGACTTCATCGCACAAAGAAACCGTCGGCTTGAATTCCGTAGGCACGGTGACCTCGTATCGGACGAAGTTCACCGCCGCCACGGCAGGCAAGGATGGCGCGCCCCTACTGACGACGGTAAATATCGAGAGCACCATCGTAGGGCTTAACAGCGCCGGGACAACGAGCAGCGGTCGCACAGTGATCGTCAGCAGTGGCGGACGCGTGGAGAATCCCTACGTGTTCTTCCTAAAACCTTAAGCTGAACTAGCCGATTACCGTCCCACACTCAGGGCAGTTTGCGCTCGGCACCTTTAGCTCAACGCGACAATGACGGCAGCGTGGCTTGCCGTAGTTAGGGTCATCAGGATCATCAGGTATGCCGCGCAGACTGACGGCTTTGCCCGTGCGAGCACAAATCCAGGCACTATTAGTCGCATCCGGCGCAGACACGGCATCACTTCCATGCGTTTGGCGACAGGTCGGGCACCAGTAAGTGATGATCATAGATGCGACACCGTGAGCCGGACCGATTTCCGGGTCAACAGAGAATCGACCAAGGCATGGAAGCATAATTGCTCCCACCGCCAGCTTACTGTACAAAGACTCCCGCAATGGCGTTTGAGTTTACATTCTTAGGGTCTGGCACGTCGCAAGGCGTGCCCATCATCGGCAAGGATTATCCGCCCGCCTTTCTGGCCAATTCCAAGAATCACCGGCTACGCTCCGCCATCTATGTGGCCACGGATAAAGTGAAGCTCGCCGTGGACAACTCCAGCGAGAAAAAGAGATTTGTATGGTAAGGCTGAAGCATCACTTAGTGCGTGCAACGTGGAGGAACATCCGTTTCACGCCATGATATTGAGGATCTCAAGAATCTGGACACCGTCGCCATCTAAAATGACTTTCATTGTGAACCAAGAATAGCGGTCGCTTTTATCACAGAATCCTACGTGGAATCTTTTTGTTTCCAAATCATAGCTGAAATGAGTTGGCCGCTGAAAATCGATATGTTCGAAGTGATCCTTTTTAACCGCGTCAGTTACCGTGTACTTCCCCTTTTGTAATACCTCCAGAACACGCTCACATTGTTCGACAGTCACATTCCGCACCTCTGCCCGGTATTCTTTCTTATCCACGAGAAGGATTTTATGTTTAACGGTGCCGGGTGGCGCACTCCAAAACTCGCCTACTGACAGGTCCTCTTTTCCCGCAGCTTCTTTTGCGGGATACCACTTCTTGCATTTGACTTGGATCATTCGGTAGGTGACATCTCGTCCTTCAATCTTCTCCTTTTCCCGCACATTGATGATAACCCAGGACGATGGTGCAAGATAAGCCGTGGAAATCTTCTCTACATTCTTTATCCCGTGTTTTTCTGCCAACTGAATCACCTTCTTCTCTTCCTCCTCCGTCAGCACCGCCTTGGGCAAGTATTCGCGTTCTAATGCAGATGCGCTATTCGCCAATGGAACAATGAACATTAGCAGGAGAATACTCCGCCAAAACAGGCTCTTTTGCGTCATAGAATTCCTTTTAACACATGCTAGTTAAAATCTACCAAACATAAAGCAGCATTTTACCGCTTTGCAGGCTATGGATTTGGTTGGCGACAGTCTTGGCGCTTGGGTTATCCTGAGTTAGCATTTAGATAAACATGGCGTTCGAGTTTACATTCTTAGGGTCCGGCACGTCGCAGGGCGTGCCCATCATCGGCAAAGACTATCCGCCTGCGTTTCTGGCCAATTCCAAGAATCACCGCCTCCGCTCCGCCATCTACGTGGCCACAGATAAGGTCAAGATTGCCGTCGATACGCCCCCCGATTTCCGCACGCAAGTGCTGCGCGAGGGCATTAAATGGCTGGATGCCGTCCTGTTCACTCATTCCCATGCGGACCACATCATGGGCCTGGATGATTGCCGCCGCTTCTGCGATATGCGCGGTGGTGCCCTGCCCATTTACGCCAGTCCGGCAACCATGGCGGACCTGAAACGTGTCTATGCCTACGCCTTCCATGATGGCCCTTGGTACAAGACCTACTTCATCCCGGAGCCGCATATCGTTGAAGGCGCGTTCGAGGTCGGTGATCTCCGCATCACACCGTTCGACCTGCCGCATGGACGGATGACGACCACCGGATTTTTGTTTGAACAAAACGGCCGCAAAAAGCTCGCATACTTCAGTGATTGCAAAGAAGTGCCGCCCGCGGCCATCGAAGCTGTGCGCGGCGTGGACGTCGTGGTGCTGGATGCCTTGCGCAAGGAACTGCACTGGACACATATGTGTCTGGATGAAGCGCTGACGACTGCCCGCCGCATCCAAGCAGGACGCACCTTGCTCACGCATTTGACGCATGATTACGACCACGATATCGACCAAGCCGAGCTACCGCCCGGCGTCGAACTGGCGTATGATGGTTTGAAAATCTCGATTGAAGGATAACGACATGACCCATCGCCTGCTGAAACTGCTCCTGCTGCTCGCCCTCACGGGTTGGTCCGCGTGCCCCCTGCTCGCGGATGACGTGAGCTCCGTGGTGGTGGTCTATAATACCAAATTGCCAGAATCCCAGCGCGTGGCGGAGTACTACGCCGAGCGCCGTCAGGTGCCCAAGGAACAGCTCATCGGACTCGAACTGCCGACGGACGAAACGATGTCGCGGGAAGATTATCGTAAGAAGCTGGAAGAACCCCTCTGGCAGGCCTTGCTCGCCAAAAAACTCTTCACCCTCAAGGCGGACGCGGAAGACAACAAACTGACCACCCCTTCCGTCGCTACGGCAAAGATCCGCTACGCCGTCCTGTGCTACGGCGTCCCGCTCAAGATCGGCAAAGACGCGAGCCTCGTCGAAACGGACATCGAGCAGATCCCCGCGCCTTTGCGCGAGAACTACGCAGCCGTGGATAGCGAACTGTCCTTGTTGCCGATGAAGACCCGCAAGCTGCGCCTGACTGGTCCGTTGAACAGCCCCTTCTACGGCGTTACCAATTCCACCCAACTCCACCCCACCAACGGCCTGCTCATGGTCACCCGGCTGGATGGCCCGAACGAAGCCATCGCGAAAGGGCTCGTGGACAAGGCGCTCCAGGCGGAACGCAACGGTTTGTGGGGCCGTTCCTACATCGATCTGCGTCACATCCGCGAGGGTGAATACAAACAAGGGGATGACTGGATCCGTCTCGCCAGTGAAGTCACGGCCAAGCTCGGCTGGGAAACCATTGTGGATGACAAGCCGGAGACCTTCAGCCGCAGCTTTCCCATGAGCCAGATTGGTTTCTACTTCGGCTGGTATGACGGCAATATCTCCGGGCCGTTCACCTGGGGTGACACCGAGTTCATGCCCGGCGCCTTCGCCTATCACTTGCACTCGTTCAGTGCGGATACGTTGCACTCGGATACTCGCAATTGGTGCGGCCCCTTGCTTGCCCGCGGCGTCACCGCCACGATGGGTTGCGTGCATGAACCTTACCTTGGCGGCACGCCGGATGTCGGCACCTTCGCCGTGCGCTGGTTGCACAATCGCTTCAGCTTTGGAGAGGCAGCTTACGCCTGCACGCCGGTGCTTTCCTGGCAGACCACGGTGATCGGCGATCCACTCTACTCGCCCATGGCCAAGCTCCCGCAGAACCGCCACGCGGAACTGCTGGTCCAGAACAACCCGCTCATCGAGTGGTCCCACCTCAAGATCATCAACTTGAACCTCATCGGCGGCACTGATCCGACGATGATGATCACGTATCTCGCCCAAACCCCGAACACCCCGACCAGCGCCGTCTTGCAAGAAAAACTCGGCGATCTCTGGGCCAAGGTGAAGAAGCCGGAAGACGCACTGAAAGCCTATACCAAAGCCCTGGATCTCAAGCCGAGCAAGAAACAACAGCTCCGTCTGCTGTTCACCAGTGCGGACCTCCTCGCCGAATCAGGCAAAGCGGGCGAAGCGGTAGATACCTTGCTGAAAGTGGAACGGCTCTATCCCGATTATCCCGACCTCCCCGGCCTCTACCAAAAGATGCTGCCTCTCGCGCAGAAAGCGAATCGCCCCGAGGTCGTAGAGAAATGCCAGAAGGCGCTGCCGAAAGCACCATAGTCTGATAAGGCCCGGTCCCTTGCATTCTTTGGCTCGAGGCGGCGAGCCTGCCATGAAATTTGGTGCAGAAGCCTGCCCTGAACTATTGCCGGGGAAAAACGTCGAAACTGTGTGAAATGTCACCTCTCCTCTCAACGAGGAGAGGTCAGTTCCGCCCCAAGCGGAACTGGGTGAGGAGTGAGACGAAGCATGGCGTGGTCAAAAAGTTTCAGCGCTCATTTCGGGCGATAACGATTGGGGATTTTCGAAATGAGAACATCCCGTGCTACGGCTCACCCCTCACCCCAGCCCTCTCCCCGTTAAGGGGAGAGGGAGAACATACGGATGCGTTTTGAATATTTCCGCGTCAAAGCTCATGACAGGCTCTATTAAATAACTAGAGACCGGCTGGAACCGGTCCTTCCCGCATTTGCGCTATTCCCCGCCTGCTTCTACATTGCTCCGCATGTCGGCGCTTGAGTTTCAGTTTCATCGTGGTGGCATTTTCCTGCCAAGGTTGAATCTTTGGCTCGATCCGCATGAACCCAAGGTCGGTCCGGAACAGGTCTTCGTTAGTCACGCGCACTCAGACCACACGGGCGCGCATCGTGAAGTCATCTTGAGTGAAGCCACGGCGCGTTTCATGCAGGCCCGTATCGGCGGAGAACGGTTGGAGCATCGGTTGAACTTCCGTGAGCCGCGAGAATTTGGTGAAAACGACAGTCGCTACCGTATTACGCTACTGCCCGCCGGCCACATCTTCGGCAGTGCGATGTCTTTGATCGAAGCGGACGGCGGCTCGTTGCTCTACACGGGTGATTTTAAATTACGCCGCGGCCTCTCAGCGGAACCATGTGAGCCTTGCCAGGCGGATACCCTCATCATGGAGACGACGTATGGGCAGCCCAAGTATGAGTTCCCGCCCACCGCCGAGGTGATGCAAGGCATCGTGCGCTTCTGCCAGCAAGCGATCGATAACGACGAGACGCCCGTGCTCTTCGGCTACTCGCTCGGCAAGAGCCAGGAAATCCTCAGCGGTCTCGCGGGCGCGGGCCTGCCCATCATGCTGCATGCGCAGGTGCACAAGCTCACGAAGATCTACGAACAGCTCGGCCACACCTTCCCTACTTACGAGAAACTCGATCCTGCTTCGGCCCGCGGCAAAGTGCTCGTCTGCCCGCCCAATGCGAACCGCTCGTCCCTGCTCCGTCAGGTCGGTCAACTGCGCACGGCGGTGTTGACGGGCTGGGCCATCGATCCCGGCTGCCGTTACCAATCCCAATGTGACGCCGCGTTTCCGCTCAGCGATCACGCGGATTTCCCGGACCTTATCGAGTTCGTCAAACGCGTGGCGCCACGTCGCGTCTATACGTTGCACGGCTTCGCGGCGGACTTCGCACAGACCTTGCGAGACTTGGGATTCAACGCCCAAGCCCTGAGTGAACGCGAACAACTCTCGCTCAGTCTGGAATTCGTCCGCGCTCAGACCGTCACCGTTCCGCAAAGCATTCCCGTCCTCGAAACGCGCTCGCAAACCGGCATCGTAGAAGCCGTCGGGGATTCGTTTCTACGCTTCGCGGAAGTCAGCCAGGCCATCGGCAGCACGACGAAGAAGTTGGCGAAAACGGAACTGCTCGCGGACTACCTGGCCCCATTGCCGCCGGATCAACTTGCCACCACCACCACGTGGTTCACCGGCACGCCCTTTGGCCCCGGCACTGGGAAGACGTTGCAACTCGGCTGGGCAGTGATCCGCAATTCCGTTTGCACCACGGCCGGCTTGCCCGAGGCGCGCTTCCGTCAGGTCTATCTCAAACACAGCGACACCGGCGAAACGGTCTTCGACATCTTTTCACAACTTCCGGCGCAGTCATCGCAGTGGTCCTTGGCGGATATCGCTGATCTGTTCTCGCGCTTGCACACCGCGCGCGGACCGACCGCCAAGACGCCGTTATTGACCGCTGCCCTCAAAGGCTGCACGGCAGTTGAAGCGAAGTATCTCGTGAAGATTCTGACGGGCGATCTGCGCATCGGCTTGAAAGAAGGTTTGGTGGAAGAAGCTGTGGCCAGGGCATTCCACGTCTCCCTCGACGAGGTGAAGCGGGCAAATCTGCTGCTCGGCGACATCGGCGAAACTGCCCGCCTCGCCAGGCAAGGCGCACTGCAGAGCATAGGGCTGACTCCCTTCCGCGCGGTGAAGAGCATGCTGGCCTCACCGGAGGAAACCGCCGCGGATGTGTGGGCGCGCGTAATGGGCTGGCATGAAGCGACTCATGAAGAGCAAGCCGGACCCGCTCAGGATTCGGCGCGCCGCGTGGCTTGGGTGGAGGACAAGTATGATGGCATCCGCTGCCAGGTGCATAAGGTCGGCCAGCAGGTGGAACTCTATTCGCGCGACTTGAAGCTCATCACCGCGACATTTCCCGAACTCGTGGATTCTCTGCGTCACGCTCCGGCTGATTTCATCCTCGATGGCGAAATCCTCGCGATGCGTGGCGAGCAGGTGCTCTCTTTCGGCGAATTGCAAAAGCGCTTGGGCCGCCGTGAAACCGACCTGTTCTTGAATGAGGAAGTGCCGATCCGTTTCGTCGCGTTCGATGTGCTCTGGCATTCCGGCGAGACCTTGCTGGACTTGCCCCTGCACGCGCGCCGCGCACGGCTGGAGCAGTTAAGCATTCCATCCGTGCAGCTCGCCCGCGTCACCCAGGCACAGGATCAGGACGCAGTGGAAGCGGCCTTCGCCTCCGCCCGGGCACGTCACAACGAGGGCCTGATCATCAAAGACCCCGCCAGCACTTACTCCCCCGGCCGACGCGGCCTCTCATGGCTCAAGCTCAAGAAAGCGCTCGCCACGTTGGATTGCGTGATCGTTGGAGCGGAATGGGGTCATGGCAAACGCAAGGGTGTTTTGAGCGATTACACCTTCGCGGTACGTGACGAGGTGACGGGTGAGTTAAAGACCATCGGCAAAGCGTACAGCGGCCTCACCGATGTGGAGATCGCCGAACTAACGAAACACCTGCTCAGCCGCGTCATCCGCCAGCGCGGTCGCTACCACGAGGTGACGCCGGACACCGTGCTGGAGATCGCCTTCGACGCCATCCAAGAAAGCGACCGCCACAGCAGCGGCCTCGCCATGCGCTTCCCCCGCATCGCCCGCATCCGCACGGACAAGACGGTGAAGGATATTGATACGGTGGTAAGCGCGAGGAAACTCTTGGGACAGGTTTGAGCACCAAAGGTGCGGTTTCATAGCAGCCCTGGGCAACGCCCAAGGTAAAGTTTGATTGGCCAGAACAAGGGCTGAAAGCCCGTTTCATAACATGTTATTTCCTTTGCGAATGGCCTCCGGAAGCATGAATCGCGCTTTCAGCGCTTTATCTTTTCCATAACCATTTCGTGGGGCGTTGCCCCACGCTGGTATCAAACCGGGCCTTTGGCCCTTCTGCAAACGCATAAGAGTCAAAACCGGCTTCAGCAAGTTTGGCAGGAATTCCAGCTTTGACATACCCTGAGGCCGTTGGCATCGTTCGGCCTTTGTTTTGGGGCTTTTTCCCGATGGAGAAGGGCCCCACTGAAGTTAACGAGCGAAGCAACTTTTTGAATTTATGGCAGATCTGGTTGGAAATCTATTGGTGGCCCAGTCCGGCGGGCCGACGTGCGTGATCAATGCCAGCGTGGCTGGTGTCGTCCAGGAAGCGGGCAAGCACCCGGACCAGATCGAGGAGATTTACGGCGGGCTGAACGGCATCCTCGGCATCCTGAACGAGGAGATCATCGATTTGCAGGAGGAAAAGTCATCCGCCATCGAAGGCCTCAAATACACCCCCGCCGCCGCACTCGGCACCTGCCGTTACAAGATCAATTTCCAGAAGAAACCCGAACAGGCCGCGAAGGACATGGACCGTCTGTTCGAGATCTTTCAGGCGCACAACATCCGTTACTTCTTCTACGCGGGCGGCAATGACTCGCAGGACACCGCGCACAAGATCCATCTCGAAGCCGTGAAGCGCGGTTACGAGATGCGCGTGAACGGCGTGCCGAAGACGATCGACAACGACCTCCCGCACACGGATCACTGCCCCGGCTACGGCTCCGTGATCAAATATAATTCCACGACGGTGACCGAGATCGGTTTCGACGTCGGCAGCATGGCCACGGATGACGGCTCATGCTGCATCATCGAAGTGATGGGGCGCGCCGCCGGCTGGATCGCTGCCGGCACTGTCCTCGCCAAGCAAGGTAATCCGGCGAATCCGCCGCACATCATCTTGCTCCCGGAGATTCCGTTCAATCAGGAGAAGTTCCTCGCCCGCGTCAAAGAAACCGTGGATGCCTACAAGTATTGCATCGTGGTCTGCGGCGAAGGCGTGAAGGACGAGAAGGGCGAAGAGATCGGCGCGGACAAGAACCGCCTCGACGCCTTCGGCCACCCGGTGCTCGCCGGTGCAAGCGAAGTGCTCAAGGGCATTGTGCAGGATAAGCTCAATCTCAAAACCCGCACGGTTTTGCTCGGCTACGCGCAACGCGCCTCGGCCCACTACGCCAGCGCCACGGATGCCGAGGAAGCTTACGCTTGCGGCACGGCGGCGGTGAAAGCGGCCATCGAAGGCAAGAGCGGTTTCATGCCGAAGATCGTCCGCCTCAGCTCGAATCCTTACAAGTGGACCATCGGCCTGCAGCCGCTGGAAGACATCGCCAACGTCGAACACTTCCTGCCGCGTGATTGGGTGAGTGAAGACGGTTTCCTGCCGAACGAGAAGTTCGTGGAATACGCTTCTCCGCTCATCGCCGGTGAGACGAAGGTGCCGACCGAAAACGGTCTGCCCAAATACGTCGTCTTGGAGAAGTCCAAGATCGAGAAGAAACTCCCGGCGCGCGTCAAATAAGCCGTTGCCCTCGGTTTTCCCAACCCCGGACTGTTCCAGTCCGGGGTTTTCGTTTGCGCGGATGGAACCTTTTGAACTCCAGCGCGTAAGAGATGGTCAAACCGCCCGGGCATGGTGTATTTTTGCCTATTGCGGTCAAAATAACGGGGAAATAGCCCGGCAGACTGTGTTTCGCTGATGTTCTCGTGCATTTGGCAATGCCAGAACGCCTCGACATTTCGGCGCCTAAAGATTATTTCCGTAATTCGTGTGATTAGTCACAGATATCAGGTCGTCTAAGAAAGCATGGCAGCGGAGGCATTTACACGTCCCCGGGTAACGGTGGATGGGAAGTTCTTTCGATTGGGCGCTGCGAAGTTCCACGTCAAAGGCGTGGCCTACGGACCATTCGCGCCCAATGGGAACGGCGAGGCGTTTGCTTCGCCGGACCAGACTGCCCGTGACTTCCGGCTCATCAAAGAGCTGGGGGCAAATCTTGTCCGCGTCTATCACGTGCCGCCGCGCTGGCTGCTGGATCTGGCGGAAGGCGTGGGCATCAAAGTCTTGATCGATGTCCCTTGGGGCAAGCACCTGTGCTTCCTGGATTCCCCGGACTTCATGCAACGCGCACGCGACGCCGTCCGCAAAGCCGCTGATGCTTGCGCGCGACACCCGGCCACGTTTGCGCTCTCCGTAGTGAACGAAATTCCGCCGGACATCGTCCGCTGGAGTGGTGCGACCGAAGTCGGCGAGTTCATCGATGAGTTGGTGGACATCGTGAAGGAAGTGGACCCGAACTGCCTCTGCACGTTCGCGAATTATCCGCCCACGGAATTTCTCCACGCACAACGCGTCGATTTCCTCTGTTTCAATCTGTACCTGCACAAGCAAGGGCCGTTCACAAATTACATCGCGCGCTTGCAGATGATCGCGGATACGAAGCCGCTGATGCTCGGTGAATTCGGCATGGACTCGATGCGCGAAGGCGATGAGGCGCAGGGTAATTTCCTCGAATGGCAGATCCAGACGTCATTTCGTTCCGGCCTCGCGGGCGTGGTCGTGTTCAGCTTCACGGATGACTGGCACACGGGTGGACATCAGATCGAGGACTGGGCTTTCGGCCTCACGACCAAGGATCGCCAGCGCAAGCCAGCGTTCGAAGTGGTGCAACGGCAGTTCCAGACGGCACCGTACTATCCCCTGCCCTACCAGCCGAAAGTCTCGGTGGTCGTCGCGAGTTATAACGGCGCACGCACGCTCAAAACGTGCCTCGAATCACTGGCGCATCTGAACTACTCGAACTACGAAGTCATCCTCGTGGATGACGGCTCCACGGATAATACCGAGCAGATCGCGGCGAATTTCCCGCGCGTGCGTTACATCCGGCACCAAGTGAACCAAGGTCTTTCCGTAGCACGAAACACGGGCATCAACGCCTCCACCGGGGAGATCATCGCTTACACGGACTCCGATTGCCGGGCGGATGAGGACTGGCTGTATTACCTCGTGGGCGACCTGCTAAATTCGCGCTTCGTCGGCATTGGTGGCCACAATTTCCTGCCCTTGGAAGATTCGTGGGTGGCTTCCGCGGTCATGGTTTCGCCCGGTGGTCCGGCGCACGTGATGTTGACGGACCGCATCGCGGAGCACATCCCCGGTTGCAACATGGCGTTCTACAAATGGGCGCTGGAAGAGATCGGCGGGTTCGACGCCATTTTCCGCGCCGCAGGTGATGACGTGGACATCTGCTGGCGCCTGCAGCAACGCGGCTACCGTATCGGGTTCAGTCCGGCCGGCTTTGTGTGGCATTACCGCCGCTCCACCGTAAAAGCCTACCTCAAGCAACAGCACGGCTACGGTGAAGCCGAGGCGATGCTGGTGCGGAAGCATCCGGAGTATTTCAATTCGCTCGGTAACAGCATCTGGCAGGGACGCATCTATACGCCCGCCAAGCTGGGCATCGTGACCCGTTCGCCTGTGATCTATCACGGCGTGTTCGGCAGCGCGTTTTTTCAATCGATCTACCGCTCGGAGGCATCGGTGGCTTTGATGCTGCTCACGAGCCTGGAGTTCCATGTGCTGGTGACGTTGCCGCTCTTTGTGCTGGGCGGCGTCCTGCATCATCTCATGCCGCTGGGCTGGGCGGCGCTGCTCACGTCGTTAGGCATGTGCATCACGGCGGCCGTGCAGGCGGAGGTGCCGAAGACCAAGCGGCATTGGGCGTTCCGTCCGCTCGTGGCTTTGCTCTTTTTCCTGCAACCCATCACGCGTGGCTGGGCGCGGTATCGTGGACGTCTGTTGCAACGGCGCAGCCCGCTCTCCACGCGGGAGACGCTCGACACGATGGACCTCAAGAACGAGGGCAAGAGTTTCGAGGTCATCCAGTATTGGACGCGTAAACCGGTCACCCGCGTAGAATTCCTCGGTGCCATCATGGAAGAGCTGGATCGCAACAGCTGGCCGAACAAAACGGACGTAGGCTGGAATCCGTATGACATCGAAATCTACGGCAGCCGCTGGTGTACGCTGCAATTGACCACGGTGGCCGAGGGCCATAAGGACGGCGCACAACTGTTCCGTTGCCGTTTAAAGACCGCGCCCAGCTTACTGGCGGAAACCATCATCGCCCTGACCATCGCGTTCGAGATGCTGCTCATCGGCATCACGGGTTATCAGACCTTGTGGGGCGTGTTGGTGCTATCCATCGCGGGCCTCTACTGGTTGCTCCGCTCCGAAGGTCGCGATCTGCAACGCATCATTTCCGTCTTCCTCGACACCGTCGCCCCCAAGCTGGGGCTGATCCGGATCGAACTGGCTGAACCACCGGTGACGCCAATCAAGACTCCACCGCCGACCGATGGCAAAAAAGATTGAAGCGGCGGGTAGAATAAGCACTTGCGGAGACGGTCAGGGTGCCTAACCTTGCGGAGCAATTCGGCGCTATGGTCCAATATCTTCAACTGCTCAAACTGGTCCTGGAAAAGGGCAAATTCAAAGGCGATCGCACGGGCACGGGGACGTATTCCCTGTTCGGCGCGCAAGCGCGGTATGACTTGCGCGAGGGCTTCCCGCTCGTCACCACCAAGAAGACGCACCTCAAGTCCATTATCCACGAACTGCTCTGGTTCTTGAAGGGCGAGACCAACATCCGCTATCTGAAAGAGAACGGCGTGACCATCTGGGACGAGTGGGCGAAGGAAGACGGCAGCTTGGGACGCGTGTATGGTGCGCAATGGTGCGACTGGCGCACCACCGATGGCCGCTCCATCAACCAGATCGACCAAGTCATCGAGCAGATCAAGAAGAACCCGAACAGCCGTCGCCATATCGTCACGGCTTGGAATCCCGGTGAAGTTGACCAGATGGCCTTGCCACCCTGCCATGCTTTCTTTCAGTTCTACGTGCAAGATGGCGAACTGAGCTGCCAGCTTTATCAACGCAGCGCGGATCTGTTCCTCGGCGTACCGTTCAACATCGCCTCGTATGCTTTGCTCACGATGATGGTCGCGCAGGTGTGCGATCTGAAGCCCGGTGATTTCGTCCACACGTTCGGTGATCTGCACCTGTATTCTAATCATTTGGATCAGGCGAAACTGCAGCTCTCGCGCTTGCCGCGTCCGCTGCCGCAGATGAAGCTCAATCCGGCGGTGAAGAACATCCACGACTTCGTTTACGCGGATTTCGAACTGGTAGGCTACGATCCGCATCCGGGCATCAAGGCACCGATTGCGGTGTAAAGATTGGCCCGGTCTATGTGCAGATTATTTACTGCCATCTCATGCCTGTTTTTGATTGGGTGCACCACTATCCCAAGAGACTTCCATGCCGTTTGGGAAAAGCCGTCAGCACCGCCAACTGACATGGCTGCACCGGAAGGTTTCACCATCACTCCAGCTCAAGCTTACGCCCAAGTTTTCGCAACCAAGAGCCTTTCCTTGAAGCATACTTGGCATATTTACGCAGACGCAGATTGCTACTACGTTTACGACACCTTTTTAGGAACTGGAGAGCGGAAAGCTTATCAAGGAGTTAAAGTGAGCGGGAAAAGTGGCGTGATCGAGCGCGAAGTCAAAAAGTGACCCCATCTCCGAACTAACTTGCATGCGAAGCTGCTGCAGGCACCACCTCATCCTTGCGCGGCCAGAGAAAACTGAACGGCCGTTCGTTTAAGCGGTCCCAAAGCGCGCGGTAAATGGCGTGGCGTTCGGGCGTGGAAACCTGCCGGGCGCGAATGGCCACCCACATCGCCAGGCTGAAGCTCACGGAGACGTTGATGACACCAACCGCCAAAATCCCGCAAAGCGCGAGCCAGAATCCGGACGTGTAAATCACCCCGCTGCCCATGGTGAAGATCGAGGCCCCAAACTGGCCGGTGCTGAGCGTGACGTGCCGGACATCGATCGGCAGGCCCATCATCAGGCCAAAGGCCGGCACCAGGCCCAGCAGAAAACCGAGCAGGATATTACTCGTCAGACCGGCGATGTTATCATCGAGATATCGGGCCACCTTGGCAGCTCCGCTGGCGCCCAGGATGAAACGCAGGCGCGGGCTGTTGGCCATGCCGGAGCGCAGCCGGTGATAGGCGAACCAGTTGTCCGCAAATCCGGCCGCCATGCTGGTCAGCCACAGCAGCACGCCGGTGAATGCCGCATAAAGCGGGGTAAAGCCGAAGAGTGAAAGCGAATGGATCGTTTTCTCTGCCTTGGGCAGACCCAGCATCGGTTCGCCCAGCAGGTAATTCCCCATCCAGGCGATGAACAGGGCGAGCGGAAAGGTCACGGCAAGGTTGCCGATGATCGCGCCCATCTGCGAACGGACGAGGCAGACGATCTCATCGACCAATTTCTCGAGCGTGGCCGGATCACGCACATTGTGCATGCGGGCCGCGAGCGCCGGGGCGGTCGTCGCCGGCTGTTTCGTGGCCAGGGTAAAACCGCATAGCTGGATGAACACGAAACTGCAGGCATAATTGAAGCCAAAGACCAGCCCCTCCAGCAACAACGGCAGATGCAACGCGCCCAAGCCGAACTTCAACCAGGTGACGATGCCCATGACGCCACCGCCGCCCGCAGCATGGGCGAAGAGTTCGTTATACTGTTTGCGGTCGCGCGCGATGTAATGCTCCCCCGTCTCCGCCGTGCGTTCAACCATCTTGCGCGAGAGTAATTCGAGATTCCCCCGCAACAGCGAACGGATGCCGCGATGCGCCTGATGTTCGCGGATCAATTGCGCGATGAACTCCGCCATGCGCGCGGGCGAGGCCTGCTGGTTCAAGAGTAATTCCAGCAACGTCTCCATCCGTTGAAGCTGTTTATCGATGCGCGCGAGCTGATAGACGATCTCCGTGCTGACGCCAAACTCTTCCAGGTGCGAGTAAGCGGTGTCCACCGCCTTGCCGCAGTTATCGATCTGCACCCGGAGGAAATTAATCTCCGCGGCCAGGTCCACATTGTACCCGACCCGCTTGGCAGCCAGCAAAGCTTCCACCGCGCTCGTCAGCTTGAAGAAAGGCAGTTCGCGGAAATGTTTCCGCGTGATGCGTGTGCGGATGTCCAAGGAGGTTCCTGTGATCCGCACACTGGCGGCCAACTGGACCAGCGCCTCCTCCATGTCGATCTGCAGATTGTTCCAGTCCGGCTCCGCGGACTCGGCGTTGCTTTGCAGCAGTTCTTCGAGCCGCTTCAACGTGGTTTCATCCAGGCGTTCAATCCAGTTGGGATCCGCCTCATGCGGGAACAGGCGGTCAAACAACATGCCCAGTTCACCGCTGTATGGGCGGTCCGGCAGGAGTCGTTCGCTGAGCCGGATGCTGACTTCACTGAAGAAGCCGTGCTCACGGGGCAAACCCGTCTCACAAAAGAGATCGAGCGCGCTGGTGTCGCGCAAAATGGAGCGCAGCATGCGCGCCACGGCGGCGCGCTGCCCGGGATTACGATCGAGCACTTGCAGCAGAAACCGCACACGCCCGGCTTGCAGTTTGCCGGGCGTGACATCCGCCTCCGTCGCTCCTTCGGCAGGACGCCGAATCCAGTCCAGCAGGTCGCACAACCATTGCAACCGGACCTCGATGGGCGCCGCGGCATCGGCTTCCGCCAACAATACGTCCATCGCCGGCGTCCGCAGAAAAGGACTGCGGAGCCGCTGCCAGATTGATTTAAATTGAGCGAACCAGCCCATCCTGCCCGTAAAATACTCCAGGAACACGCCGAGGACAACGATTGATGCCGAAAAAGGCCCTGAAAATTTGGGTGGTAAACGATTGTTTAAAATGCGGCCGATGCTTAAATGCCTCTGTGGCCAAACCACCCATTAAACCGCCGGTCAAACCGCTGGCAACCGAGACCGATGAACTGCCCTCCGCACTTTTGCGGGTGGCGGCACATATCATTCAGAACGCTTCGCTGGAGAAACCCGCCGATGCGCTCCTGCGCTATGAACTCAAAGCCCGCAAGGTCACACGCGCCGACGCCCGGGACATCAGCCAGCTCGTGTTCGATTACTACCGCTGGTTCGGCTGGCTGGGCCACTTGAACTCGCTCTATCCCCGCATCAAGCTGGCGAAATCGCTGGCCAAAAAATTTAAGGAACAGCCGGAGACGTTCACCTCGGAATCGCTGCGCAAGAACAGCGTGCCGGATTGGACCAAGGAAGTCATGGACGTCACCTTGGAATGGGCCAAGGCGTTGCAGATGGCCCCGAACCTGTGGCTGCGGTCACGGGTGGGCCAGAGCCAGATCCTGCGCGAGAAGCTTGGCATCTTTGAGGACATCTCCATCCCCGGCCTGCCGGAAGCCGTGCGTTATGACGGCGAGGCAGACCTGTTCCGTTCCCAAGAATTTCAAGCGGGCGAATTTGAATTGCAGGACATCGCCTCCCAGCTCGTGAGCCGGTTCTGCTCGCCGCAACCGAGCGAGACATGGTGGGACACCTGCGCGGGTGAAGGCGGCAAAATGCTGCATCTCTCCGACCTGATGAATAACAAGGGCCTGATCTGGGCCTCGGACCGTGCTGAGTGGCGGTTGAAAAAACTCAAGATGCGAACTGCTCGCGCCCAGTGTTTCAACTACCGCGCCGCGGTGTGGGATGGTGGCGCGAAGCTGCCCACCAAGACGAAATTTGACGGCATCCTGGTCGATGCTCCGTGCAGTGGTATCGGCACCTGGCAACGAAATCCGCACGCACGCTGGAGCACGGTGCTGCAAGATGTGACCGAGCTCGCCGAAGTGCAGAAGAAGTTGCTCAATCACGTCGCAGGTTCCGTGAAGCCCGGCGGGAAACTGATCTATTCCGTTTGCACGCTATCGCGGAACGAAACCAGTGAAGTCGCCGATCAGTTCACCGCCACCCATCCGGAATTTGAACCGTTGAGCGCGCCAGCCAGTCTGGTGGATGCCGTGCAAAGCACGCAACCGGGCCAATACTGGGCGTGGCCGCAGAAACTCGGCGGCAACGGGATGTTCATCGCCGCCTGGCGGCGGAAGTAAATCAAACTGCCTTTGGCGCGCCGGTGCTTTGACGGGCGAGCACTTCGCCGGAAAGACGGCAGGTCTCGGGCCGTTGGCCACCGATCAGTTTGAGCATCGATTCCATCGCGGCCACACCGAGCCGGAACTTGGGCTGACGCACCGTGGTCAAAGGCACGCGGAAATGTTCGCTGATAAGCACGTTGCCGAAGCCGATCACCGAGATGTCATCCGGAATCTTCAAGCCCTGGTCCAAAAACACATTCGCCGCGCCGACCGCCACGAGGTCGTTCACCGCTTGCACGGCCGTGGCTTTGCAGCCTTCGTTCAGCATCTGCAAGGCGGCGTTCCGGCCTTCCTCGATCGTGCTGCCTGCGACGTAAACCAGACTGTCATCTTGCGAGAGCCCGGCTTCCTTCATGGCTTTTTGATAACCATCCAAGCGCTCCTGCGCGGCCGGCGAGGATTGCTGACCGGCGAAAAAGGCGATGCGGCGATGGCCCAACTCCAAAAGATGCTTGGTGGAAAGGTAACTCGCGCTGATGTCATCCGTCTCCACGTTCACGAAGTTCTGGCAGAACGGAGCCTTGTGCCCAAGGATGACCGTGGGGACGGCGTGCCGCGTCAGCTCGTCATAGATCGTGGCCTTCTGGCCGAAGCGATAGACCGGCACCACGAAGATGCCATCCACCCGCCGCGCCAGAAACCGGCGGATATACATCTCCTCGCGCTCTTGCAGATTGAGCGAGTGGCCCAAAATGACCTCATAGCCCAGCTCAAAAGCGCGCTCCTCGATGGCCATGACCATACGGGCGTAAAGCGGGTTTGTGGAAGAGGCGATGAGCAGGCCGAACAGCTTGGCACTGCGGCTGCGCAGGCCGCGCGCGAGCACGTCCGGCACGTAACCCATCTCTTCGGCGAGCTTGCGCACGCGGGCCTTGGTGGCACCTGAGATATCCGGCGCGTCACGCAAGACCTTGGAGACGGTCATCACGGACACATTAGCACGTTGAGCAATGTCTTTTAGGCGAACCATGGGGAATCAGGGAAAGAGGTACAACCGCGCAGCCGCAGGCGAAAGACTCTTGCATGTCACGCAGCGCGCTCATGTGATCAAACATTTGAACCGCTCCAGCTTAACTTTTGCCGCAGCGTTTTGAAGAAAGAACTGCCCGTGAGCCGCACCAGGTTCAGCTGCTGGCGGCTGCGGGAAAACACGATCTCGTCACCCGCCGTGAGCGGATGCTCCACCTGGCCATCGGCGGCGATCAAGGTCTCCGGCTTGTGGCTGATGACCTTGATGCTGATGGACGATTTCAGGCTCAAGATGACGGAACGGTTCGACAAGGTGTGCGGACAGATCGGCGTGAGAGTGAACACCTCCGCCGAAGGGCTCACGATCGCTCCCCCGGCCGAAAGGGAATAAGCGGTCGAACCCGTGGAGGAACTCAGGATAAGCCCGTCACAGCGATAACGCGTCAGCATCTCGCCATCCACGCGCACTTCCAGCTCGATCATCCGGGAGGCAGCACCGCGGCTGATGACGAAGTCATTCAACGCGCATTGGGAAAACGCCAACTGCTTGAGCTGGCCCTTGCCTTGGATCAGGCGGCGGGAATCGATATCGAATTCCCCGGCCCAAACCCGCGCCAGGGCTTCCTTAAGATGCTTGGAAGAAACCGCCGTGAGAAAACCGAGACTGCCGACGTTGATGCCCAAAACCGGCGTGGAGGCACTGCCCAACTGGCGCGCCACACCGAGCATCGTACCATCACCACCGAAGACGACCAGCAGATCCACCGCGCGGGCCAAGGCCGGCACCGAGGGCTGGGATTCGCAGTCCAAGGTGAGAAAATCACGGGTGACCTGATCGGCCACGACCGTCCGACCGGTCGCGCGGATGGCCTGGACGGCCTCGGCAACAACCGAGCGGCACTCCGGTTTGTCCGGATTGGCGATCAGTCCCACGCGGGACATCTTGTCAGCGCGTTTTTTCAATCAGCACCAGAAATTCCTTATTACCCGCCGGCCCCAATAGTGGGGATTCTGTGAGCCCAAGCCACTGCAAATATTTGCGCTCTTTGACGAACTCCGCGAACTCCGCGATCACCCGGTCATGGATGAGCGGGTCCGTGATGACCCCTTCCCCGGCATCCACTTCCTCCTTGCCCGCCTCGAACTGCGGCTTGAGCAAGGCGACGAAACGGCCGCCCACACGCAGAAACTCCGTGGCCGTAGGCACGATCTTGCGCAACGAGATGAAAGAGCAATCAATGGTGATGATATCCACCGGGGTAAATCCTTCGCCAAAATGCGCGGACGTCAGGTTCCGGGCATTGGTCTTTTCCATCACCACCACCCGCGGATCCTGCCGCAGTTTCCAGGAGAGCTGGCCGTGACCGACATCAACGGCATAGACCTTGGCCACGCCGGCCTGCAGCATGCAGTCCGTGAAACCGCCGGTGGAAGCCCCGAGATCGATGGCCACCGTACCGGGGGTCTTGACCTGAAAGTATTTCAGCGCGTGCTCCAGCTTGTGTCCGCCGCGGCTGACGTATTTCTCCGGGATGTCCACCGTCACGACATCATCCGGGCGGACGTCATCACTGGCTTTGTGGGCGCGTTGATCGTTGACGCGGACGGTGCCGGCGAGAATGGCCCGCTTGGCCTTCTCGCGGCTTTCACAAAGCCCGCGCTCCACCATGGCCTGGTCCAGACGTGTCATGACCAGAACACACCGTTATTGGGATGGCTGACAAAAATCACAAGTAAACGCCTGACATCAAACTTTGCCTTGGGCCATGCGCGCCTGTGTATCCCGGAACGTGGCGAGGAACAGATCCGTCTCACTCGTGACTTTCTGGATGACCTGGCCCAAGTTGGCGAGGTCCACCAGATTCACCACGGCATGCACGCTCTGCCCGTATGCCTCCATGGAGTTCAGCGTCTGGAAACTGGCGCCCATCAAGATGAAGGTGGTCTGCCGACGGCGCCCCATGGGCATCCATTGGATCTGCTTGAGGGTGGTATTATCCGCCGGATTGTCGCAACCGAAGCATTCCTCGATGATGACCACCTGATAGGGCAACTGCGGATAACGGGCGGTGAACTCCGCCTCGTTCGTCACGTGATGGACCTTATAACCCAGCTCCGCCAGCAAACCTTGCGTGATGGCGATGAGATCGGGCGAAGTCAGGCACATCATTGCCGGCTTGTCGTCTGGACCGATGAATTCGAATTCCATGCTGTGAAATGGGTTAGGTCTTGAGCTTGAGTTTCATCGGTCCCGGAGGCGCATCGCCCCCGCCGCTGCCGCCACCACCGGACGGGGAAGAGGACGGCTTGGTTTCCGGCCCCTTCTGCATCTGGAGATTGCTGATGTTCGTGGTCATCTCCCCGCGCTTCTTCTTGATGTTGTCGATACCACGGGTCACCGGGCCCTTCTTCGTGCAGTAAAGCAAGGCGGTCTCTTCGGTGATAAGACCCTGCTCAAAGGCATCGGTCACCGCCTGGTCGAAGTTACGCCAGCCGAAGGTGTAGCTCGCCTCGATGATCTCGTAGAAGGTCTTGCCTTCGCTTTCACCGTAGGTGATGGAGTCTTTGGTACGCAGATTGTTGCCCATGATTTCGAGCAACGCCACGCGGCCGCCGCCGATCTTGGGGGCCAGACGCTGGCTGATGACCCAGCGCAACGTATCTGCGAGACGCAGGCGGATCTGTTCCTGCTCATCCGTCTCGAACATACCGAGAATACGATTGATCGTCTGACCGGCATCGATCGTGTGCAGCGTGCTCACGACCAAGTGACCGGTTTCTGCGGCACTCAGACCGATTTCGACCGTTTCACGGTCACGCATTTCACCGACCAGAATCACCTTGGGCGCCTGACGCAGTGCGGCGCGCAGACCGCTCGCAAACTTGTCAAAGTCCGTGCCCATCTCGCGCTGATTAAAGGTCGCCTTCTTCTGCGGATGCACGAATTCGACAGGGTCTTCCAGCGTGATGATGTGGATGGATTTGGATTCGTTGATCTCGTTCAGCAACGCCGCCAGCGTGGTGGATTTACCAGAACCTGTCGCCCCGGTGACCAGCACCAGACCGGTCTTTTCCTTCGCCACCTGATGGAAGGTATCCGGCAGCTTGAGCTGTTCGAGCGTCGGAATCTTCGTATTCAACTTACGCAGCACGATCGAGTAATTGCCGCGTTGCGAGAAGATGTTTACACGGAAACGGGCTTTGCCTTGGAGGTAATAGGAAGAGTCGCAAGAACCGGTGCGCAGCAGGTCTTCCGTCAGACGACGGCTGCTGTTCACCAAGTTCAGGGCGATCATCTCGGTCTGATACGGCGTCAACCGCTCAATCGGCGGCTCCACTGCCACGGGCACGAGCTGGCCGGAGGATTCCACCTGCAGGGGCTTATCTACCGTGATATTAAGATCCGATACATCATTCTGGGAATCCAGCATGGTGCCCAAGATGTAATCAAGTTCTGTGACGCGCATAACGAGTTACCGTTTAACCTAACCTAGTTTCAGACCGTATCTGCCTGCCCGACCACCGGCTTACATGCCTTCGTCGTCTTCCGGCGGGTGCGCCAAGAATGGACGGAACTTCTTTTTATCCAAGCACTTATCGTAAGCTTCTTCCGGCGAGATGCGCTTCATCTTCAAGTGATCCATGATGGCGTCATCCAAGGGCTGGTTGCCCAGCTTCTTGCCGACCTGAATCATACCGGGGATCTGGTGGGTCTTCGCTTCACGAATCAAGTTCGCGATAGCGGTGGTGACCACGAGAATCTCCAGCGCGGCCACGCGGCCTTTCTTATCAATGCGTTTGAACAGGTTCTGTGCCACGACGCCTTTGAGCGCTTCTGAGAGCGTCGCACGGGTCTTGTTCTGCTGATCGGCCGGGAACACGTCGATGATACGATCAATCGTTTTGGCCGCGCTCTGCGTGTGCAGGGTGCCGAAGACCAAGTGACCGGTGCTGGCTGCGGTGAGCGCCAGTTCGATGGTTTCCAAGTCGCGCATTTCGCCGACGAGAATGATGTCCGGGTCTTCACGCAACGCACCTTTCAGCGCGGAGCCGAATGACCGGGTATGGATGCCCACCTCACGATGGTTGATGAGGCTGCTCTTGCTCTCATGCACGAATTCGATGGGGTCCTCGACCGTCAGGATGTGATCCTTACGGTTCTTATTGCAGTAATCGACCATCGCCGCGAGCGTGGTGGACTTGCCGGAACCCGTGGGGCCGGTGACGAGCACCAAACCTTTATGCAACATGCCGAACTTCTTCAGCACGGGCGGCAGCGGGGCATCGAACTTTTCAAAGTCTTCAAAAGAAAGCACCTTGCTCGGAATGGCGCGGAACACGGCGGAAACGCCGTTCTTCTGGTTGAAGAAGTTCGCGCGGAAACGCGAGACACCGGGGATTTCGTAGCCGAAATCGACGTCGCCGGTTTCTTCGTAAACTTTAATCTTATATTCCGGGGCAATCTCGTAGAGCATTGCCTTGAGCGAATCACTTTCGAGCGGGGGGTAGTCCACGCGATGGAGTTCGCCGTTGATGCGGAGCATCGGGGGATTACCGGATGCCAAGTGTAAGTCCGAGGCTTTTTGCTCGAACATGAGGTTGAAGAAGGCGTCAATCTTAGCCATATAGTCCTCTGTCTGGAAGCGAATCCTAAGCGAAGGGGTTCGTACTGTGCAAGCAATTGAATCAGCTAGAAAATATCGTCCGGGATGAGATCGGCAGACAAGGACCCATGTCCTTTCGCCGCTTCATGGAGCTGGCGCTCTATCATCCGGAGCACGGCTACTACGAGCAGCCCCTGCTGCCGCAGACGGGCCGGGCGGGTGATTTCTATACCAGTGTGAGCGTAGGACCAGTGTTCGGTGAACTGCTTGGTTACTTCATCCAGGCGAATGCCAAGGATTGGGCCGGGAAGTTTGAGATCGTGGAAGCCGGCGCACATGCGGGTCAATTGGTGGCGGATATCCTGACCGCGCTTAAACTCCATGCGCCGGAAGTATTTGAACGAGCTCATTACCAGATTCTCGACCCCTCCCCTACCCGTCGCACGGCGCAAGCGGCCACCTTGGCGGAATACGCGGGCAAAGTGACTTGGGCGAATGACGTGGCGGAACTGCCTGATCGATCCGTGCAAGGAATTGTCCTCTCGAACGAGCTTCTGGATGCCTTTCCAGTGCATCGGATCGGTTGGTCGGTGGCGGACAAGGCGTGGTTCGAGTGGTTGGTGGAAGTGAAGAATGAGCGGCTAAGCTGGCAACGAACGGAACCAAGCGCTTTACCGCCGAATCTCCAAGCGCAATTGCCGTCCGTTTCGGACGAGTTGGCCGCCTTGCTGCCCGACGGTTTCACTACGGAAGTCTGCCCGGCGGCGACACAATGGTGGCAAACTGCCGCGGACAAACTCAAGGTGGGATGGCTACTGACGTTTGACTACGGCTTGGAAGCGCTCGATTTCCTCTCACCGGAACGGGCCAAAGGGACGTTGCGGGCGTACACGAACCATCGGTTGACGGATGACTTGCTGATAAACATCGGCGAGCAGGATCTGACGGCGCATATCAATTTCACAGCCATCCGGGAAGCCGGCGAACGGGCGGGCTTGCAGACGGTTCACGACGAAGCACAGGCAAGGTTCCTCAGCCGGGTGCTGGCACAAGCGGCTGGTCCGAATTTCCAATGGCCACCGGCGAAGATACGTCAGTTTCAGACGCTGACGCACCCGGATCATTTGGGGCGGAGTTTTCGGGTGCTGGGGCAGAAGCGGAAAAGTTAACCCGCATCCTCATCCATACTGAAGACCTGTTCCACGGCAGAGGCGGCGTCTTGCTCATCATCACCGGCGACTTCGATGTCCAGAACAGTTCCCATCACGGCGCATAAACTAACAATGCCGACGATGCTGCGCACATTGGCCACCTGCCCCTGACAGCGCAGGCTGATGGTGGAATGAAAGGTCTGCGCCAGGCGCACCAGCTTCACCGCGGCACGGAGGTGCAACCCCTGTTTCCATGGCACAATGACGTGGCGTGTGGTCATGCGAATTAAGACAAGTGCGGGCGGAAAAGTGTTCAGGCAAGTCCAAGGAAATCTATTGCACGATAAACCATCGGGCCGAGCTAGAGCTCGGCGTTCCGTCAGGTGGCGGGGACGAATTTCTGGAAGGCTAAGGCGGCACCGAACAATAGCAGGAAGATAACTGTCAATTGCGGTGAACCACCAGCCAAGGCCAGCAGGTCCACCAGCACGATGCCCGCGAGCAGGCCGGAGACGGTGCGGCCGATGCTGCGTTGCGCGGACCAGAAGGTGAATTGCAGACACCAGAGCACCCAGCCAATGAGCAAGGCGGAGAACCACCACGCAGCGAGTTTGTAGCCATTCGCGTTCACAATGACGGCCAGCACTACCGGGGTGACCATGAACAAACTCGGCCAGAAACGCAGCAGACCCAGGGAGCTTTCCTGCTTGGCGATGTAGCTCAGGCCGACGATGTAGCAGGCCAGCACAACCGCGCTCCAGACAGCCAGACCGTTGATGCCATAGCTGCCAGACGCGGCTGCGGCCAGAAACAGGAACAGGCGGCAGAAAGCCATAAGCACCGGGGAAAAGACCGTGAGCTTGTGGATGGCATCATAAAGCAGGATGCACAGGCCGAGAATGAGGCCCAGCACCGCTGTCTTTTGCCCCAAGCAAAAGAAAATCCCCTGCCCCAAGATCATCCAGCCAAAACCCCAACCGAAGACCGCACGTACCGAGATGGCTCCGCTGGGAATAGGCCGCTCGGAGCGGTGTTGGGTATCGAACTGGGCATCGCAGGCATCGTTCAGGAACATGCCGCCGACGTAGTAAAAGGTCGCGCCCAAGCAGAGCAACAACAAGGTCTTGGTCTCGCCGCCACCGCCCAGCAGCCAGCCAGCGGCGCAGTTGGACCACACCGTTGGCAGGTTCGACACGCGCCCCAAGATCAGGAGCGTGCGCCAAAACGACGGTGGTGGACTGGTGACGGTGGCAGCCATTGCAGAGCGCGATTAAGAAACCAGCAAACGCGCAAAAAGCAACCCATTGGATGCTTCCAGCCGCCGAATTATCACGTTTAACTTCCCAGGCCGCCAGCCGCCCAGCATTAGCGATTCAACAAATGTGTTTCAGTTAAAGTTTTGGCATTGCGCGGGGCAAAGGCATGGCTACACTCGAATTTGTGAACGTTTTCCTCCTCGCAGCACATGGCCAGGGGAACTCCGGTCTGTTCGCTACTCCGGAGGGTTCCGATGCGCTTGCCATCATCTTGCTTTTGCTGTTGGGGCTCATCGGCGCGGTCGGCGTCGGCTTCATCCTACTTTCCCGTCATCACGTCCGGAAACAGCAAGCGGAGGAACAATTCATGCAGTTCACGCGCTTCAACGCTCCGCCGATGCCCAACGGCACACGCTCCATCTTCGGCTTGCCCAAGCGCTGGATCGCCATCCGTAGTACCAATCAACAAGCCGTCCGCGATGCGTTCCGGCTGCACAATGCGCGCACGTGCACTTGGGAGGAAGGCCTCGCCGAGGCAAGCCAGAGCAAACTCTTCATCTCCCCGCCCGTGGGCTCATGGATCTTGGTGATGGGCACCTGCCTGCCGGACCCGCATGAGGATGTGGATCATTGTTTCCGTTTCTTAAATGAACTCAGTGCCAAGCTGGGACATGTGCAATATTTCCTCGCCGATCGCGTGCTGTATCATCATGCGTGGGTGCGGGCGGAAAGCGGCCAGATTCTGCGGGCCTACGCTTGGGCCGAGGAAACGCTCTGGCAGCAAGGGAACATGACCGTTGCCGAGATGGAGTTGGGATTGCATTGCTTGGAATACGGCGAAACACTGCCTAACGACACCTTCCCGCCAGCGCCCTTCATCCAGACAAACACGGAGAAAGTGGTCGCTTTGGCGGCGAACTGGAGCATCGATCCTTTGACGGTGGACCAACGGGCCTTGCGTTTGGGCCAGGGTTTGGCAGGGGAAGTCTCCTCCACTTCGTCTCATTAAGTTTAGTTCGGCGAGTTGCAGGCTGTTTTACCTGAACGGCCAAAGGCCAGAGGCAGTTCAAAAGTCCGAGGAAGTTCCGCCGTGATGGAATGCAAGGTGCTTTATACTCATCGAGAAGGCCTGAAATCAGGCAAAACGCACATTCGGTTTTAGTACGGCCCGGTTGGCGGCTCCAATCGGGTGGGAACAGCAAGACAACGACCTCAACCAGGAGCAAATATGTCACTCGAGTTCGCCCTCCAGAAGTATCCCAAGGAAGTCAAACTGAAGAACGGTGAGAAGAGCAAGCTCAGGCCCTTGCGCAAGGATGATGAACTGACTTTTCACGAATTCTTTCTCGCCGTCCCGGCGGAGGAACGCCTGTTCATCAAGCACCACGTCACCGACCTGGCGGTGATCCGCGATTGGTGCCAGAACATCGATTACGAGGTGAACCTGCCCCTGCTCGCCATCTGCGATAACAAGATCGTAGGCAGCGCCACACTGCATCAACACCAAGGCGGCTGGAAGCGGCACATCGGGCGCGTAAGCGTGCTGGTGCACCCGAAGTTTCGCGGCATCGGCATCGCCCGCACGCTAGTGACGAATCTCGTGGATATCGC
The DNA here is from genome assembly GCA_965283725.1 of Limisphaerales bacterium. GTDB lineage: Bacteria > Verrucomicrobiota > Verrucomicrobiia > Limisphaerales > JAEYXS01 > JAEYXS01. The sequence goes on along the minus strand of CBDIPT010000009.1, from coordinate 35,444 downwards.
GCGCATGCTGGGCCTGGAAAAAGTGGAAGCGGAATTCATCGGCGAACAGAGCGGCGCGATCAAGACCTTCCAAATGCTCGGCTTCAGCGATCTGGTGAAACTGCCGGATTATGTGAAAGACATGCAGGCCATCTCCCACGATTATATCTTGATGGGCCTCGACCTGCTGACGGATGAGGAATATGCAGGACAGGGGTGAGCTGTTCCGGCAACGGATACGGACTTAATTCGCCCGCTCGATTTTGACCCGCTTCAAATCGGCGATGCCGAGTTCGAGCAACTGGGCGTTCTGTACACTTCCAGTTTCTCCGTCTTGAAAGGCACACCGGAGCGTTTCCGTTGCAGTTCAATCTCCTGCACGCTGAGGGCATCGAGGGCCACGGGATCACGGCTGAAACGAAGTTCGTTCAGCACGGCAGAGTAGTGCAGCAGTGTGCGCGATTCCCCCTGATATTGGCAGAGCAATGCGTCCGTGATGCCGAGGACGAAATGATCGGCGAACTGCGGGATGTTGAAGATCTCCGGCACGGCCACCGCGAGGCGCGAGGTATCCCCCTCGAAGCGGATGGTGTTATCGATACTGCCCATGGTGAGGCTGTAAAGATGCCCGCTCACACCCACATTGTTGTGGTTCAGGAGCGGCGCCACACTGATGTGCTTGGTGATGCGCTTGGTGACGAGCGAGGAGACGAAGGACTTGCGCCCCACGCCATCCTCTTTCTTCTCAAATTCAAAATCGCCCCAGACCGGTTTGCCAATGATGGAGGATTCGTAGAAGACTTTGGCATCCCACCCGGCGGTGAAGGCGCCTTCGAGGCGCACGCCGTAACGGTTGGCAAGGTCGGTGTAACCGGCCAGTTGGAGATCCACGAGGTGACGGTCCCAGATGATGATGTTCGCCGTGGGCACGCCAGCCGCGCGCAAGCCTTCAATCACACTGGCGACAACTTCCGGGCGCGTGCCGCTGTACTTGCCAGGACTGGTGAACACCTTGATGCCGACGATGTCTTGGGTGGAGACCAAGCTAAGCCAGGCAGCGCGTTCATCCGTTTTGCCGGTGAGGCGCACGAGCCCATCACGGACAAGGCGGCGGACGATTTCCGGCTGGGCACTGTAGGATTCCACCGCGCCGTTGGTGGACACGATCACGACCTGCGCTTCGCTCTTGGCCGTGATCTTGGGCTCAGGCGCCGAGGCCGCGAGCACCGACAGGGTAAGCCAACCGGACAAAAGGATCAACAGCCCGCTGAAAAGGGGCGAACACGGGAATAATCCCGCCGAACTCTGTGCGTTTCTTGACACTGACACGGGCCGATGATAACAGCTTGGTCGATGCTGACCACCCTAAAGACGGTCGCAACCTCTTGCTATTCAGCGTTATTCCTGACTCTGCTGGTGGTGTTGCCCGCGTGCGCCCCAAGCGGGCCGAAAACGCTGATGGAAGGCGAACGCCTTTTGCAATCCGGCAAGGCGGCTGAGGCCCTGCCCAAACTGCAAAAAGCCACCGAGCTCTTGCCGCAGAACGCACAGGCCTGGAACCACTTGGGACTCGCCTATCACCAGACCGGCAAACTCGAGCCCGCCGCTGCTGCTTATAATCAGGCGTTGAAACTGGACCGCAATCTGGTCGCCGTGCGTTACAATCTCGGAACGCTCTGGCTGGATAATAATGATCCGGCGCGCGCCTTGAACGAGCTGAAGACCTTCACTTTGCTCCAGCCAGATTCCATCGATGGCCACGTGCAGCGCGGCACGGCACATTTGCGGTTGCGGCAATGGCCGGAGGCGGAAGCAGAGTTCGCCACGGTGCTGCGGCTGAGCAAAAACACGAATGCAGAAGGCTTCAACGGCATGGGCATGGTCCTGCTGCAGAAGCAACGGATCCGGGATGCAGTGACGTATTTCAACGCCGCCCTGCAGCAGAACAGCAACTTCGCCCCCGCCCGCTTAACCTGGCGGTGATCTATCACCAGAACCTCACGAATTATCCGCTCGCGCTGAATCAATACCGCGCTTACCTCGCCATCCAACCGCGCCCGGCCGATGCCGATGCGGTGGCGACGGTGATCAAGCAACTCGAAGGTTTGTTGCCTTCCAGTGCGGCCAGCGCCGTGCCCGCCGCGCCTACCAGCATCGCGGCCGCCGCCGCCGCCGCGCGGACGAATCCGCCCGTCGTAGCGAAACCGCCCACGGCCGAACCGCTCACACCAGCCAAGACCACGAATCATCCGGTGGAAGTGGCCAGCGCGAAGCCGGTGAAACCCGTTGAACTCCCCACGGCCACACCGACTCCGCCACCTGCACCGAAAGTAGAGCCGCCGAAGATGGTGGCCAAAGCTGAACCGATCAAGGTGACGCCCGAACCCATCAAGGTATTGCCGCCACCCGTTGCCGCGCCACCCGCACCGAAACCGGAAATCCCGGTGGTTGCCACCGCCAAGCCGGTCGAGCCAACGCCGACACCGATTCCCGTGACGCCGGTGGAAAAGATGCCCAAGACAGCCGCAGTGCCCGTTGCCGAAGAGCCCACGGAGAAGCCCGGATTCTTCCAACGCATCAACCCGGTCAATCTTTTCAAGAGCAAGCCCAAACCAACGACACCGTTGCCCAGCAATCCGACAGGTGACGGGCTCAAGGTCACGCCACTGGCCAAGCCGGTCAAAAAAACCACACCGCAGACCAACGCGCCCGCCGTGCTGCCGCCTGCGACGAACCCGGCCCCAGTGATCGCCCCGCCGGTCGTGGTGAAGGCACCAGTGATACCGCGTTATCCTTATCTGCGCCCAGGGCCATTCTCTGCCGGCGATCGCAAGGCCGGGCAAGCAGCCTTTGATGACGGTTTGGCCGCCCAGAAGAGCGGGAATTGGCCGGCGGCCATCGCGGCCTATCGCAAGGCAGCCATCGCAGATCCGACTTTTTACGAAGCGTACTACAACCTCGGCTGGACAGCCTATGAGGCCAAAGACATCCGGCAGGCCTTGGTGGCTTACGAACACGCCTTGGCCGTGCAGGCGGATTCCTTCGACGCCCGTTACAACTTCGCCCTCGCACTGCAACAGACAGGGTTTTATCTCGATGCCGCAGAAGAACTTAGAACACTCACCAAGAACTCGCCCGACCGGGCACAAGCGCATCTGATGCTGGCCAGCCTGCTTTCCTCACGGCTGACGGAAACGGAAGAAGCCCGGCAACATTATCTGAAAGTGCTGGAGCTGGAGCCGAATCATCCCAAGGCTGTGGAGATACGTTATTGGTTGCGGGCAAACCAATAAGAGCGATTCCGGCACGCGCATTGCTTTATCTTGGGGCGACACGAATGAGATTGGCATTCGTATAATGGTAGCTAAAGATACAGGCACGGCTACGGAAGCCTCACAGAATTATGACTTTACCGCAGTCTTTACCGCAGTTGCATACAAATTGGTTCGATGCCGCGTGCATCATCTTTTTTGGCGTTGGGCTGTTTGTGGGCAAGAAGCGCGGCATGTCCAATGAGTTGCTGGATGTCTTTTCCTGGCTGCTGATCGTTGTCGTGGGTGCGCTGTATTACAAACCCCTGGGGCAGGCGCTGGCCAAGGCGGCTTCACTCAGCCTGATGTGGTCTTACCTTATCTGTTACACAGGCATCGCGCTGGCTACTAAAATTGTTTTCTCCTGGGTGAAAAGGGCTTTGGGGGAAAAACTGGTCGGGAGCGATATCTTTGGTCGCGGGGAGTTCTACTTGGGGTCGCTCGCGGGTGGCGTGCGTTTCCTCTGCATGATCATCGTGCTGCTCGCGATTCTGAACGCGCGTTACGTGAACAAAGCGATGGTGGCCGCCAAACTGAAGGCCCAAGAACAGGAACTCGGTAGTGCCTTTTTCCCCACGCCGGGCAAGATCCAGTCTGATATCTTGTATGACTCCATGATCGGCGTCTTCGCCCGGGAGCATCTGGAAGAGCAACTCATCGAAGCGACGGACCCCGATTACTCGCCGACTCCCAAGGCCCCGGTGGGGAATAAGAAGCGCGAGAAAGAAGTCTGGGACGCCATCGGGGAAAAGAAGTAAAGTCTGCCCATGGCCGGAATCCCCCCTGCCCTGCTGGAGCAGATACGTGCTGCCAGTGACATCGTCGAGGTCATCGGCAGTTACATCCCATTGAAGCGCGCGGGGGCGAACTTCACCGCGCTCTGTCCTTTTCACAAAGAGAAGTCGCCCAGCTTCAACGTCAGTTCCACACGGCAAGGATTTCACTGCTTCGGCTGCCATAAGGGCGGCGATGTCTTCAAGTTCGTCCAGGAATACGAGAATCTCACATTCATCGAAGCCGTGCGCCGGCTCGCGGAGCGCGCGAAGATTCCGCTGGATACGTTCGACGGCCCTGGCGCAGCGGCGACGCGCGGACTGAAGGAAGCGCTCTTCGATCTCCACGAGCAGATCACGAAACGCTGGCAGCAGGCGCTCGCGAATGACGCCGCCGGGCAGATCGGGCGGGACTACATCGCGAAGCGGCAATTACATCCGGATGCCGTACAGCTCTTCCGCATCGGTTACTCGCCGGACAAGTGGGATGACACGGTGAACTTCGCGAAGTCCAAGGGCTTCAGCGAGGAAGTGCTCGAGCAATCAGGACTCGTCATCAAGCGCGATGAAGGTGGTGGTTACTATGATCGCTTTCGCGGACGGCTGATGTTCCCGATCTGCGATGAGCAAGGGCGCGTGATCGGGTTCAGCGGGCGCGTGCTTTCCGGCGACGAGAAGACGGCGAAGTATGTGAACTCGCCCGAGACGCTGCTGTTCCATAAGAGCAAGATTTTCTTCGGCTTGGATAAATCGAAGCGGCCCATTCTGGATGCCGGTTACGCGATCATCTGCGAAGGGCAGATCGATATGATCCAGTGCTTCATGGCGGGCGTGAAGAACATCGTCGCACCGCAAGGCACCGCCTTCACGAGCGATCACGCGCGCATCCTGAAGCGTTACGTGAACGACATCGTGCTGTGTTTCGATTCCGATAACGCCGGACAGAACGCCGCCGTGCGCGCGCTGGATCATTTGCTGGGCGCGGAATTATCCATCCGCGTGGCCGTCGTACCAGCGCCGCATGATCCGGATAGTTTCATTCGCGCAAACGGTGCGGAGGCGTATCGCCAACTCATCGAGCGCGCGCCGAGCTTTTTCGATTTTTATCTCGAGCGCCTGTGCAAGCTGAACGACATCGCCACGGATCAAGGGCAGCTTGCGGTTCTGCGCGCGATGGCCGAAGCCGTGCAGAAGGCGAACAACGCCGTGACCACGGACAAGTATGCGCAGAAGACGGCCTTCCGCCTTGGCGTGTCCGTCGATTCCGTGCGCAAAGAATTCGCCCGTAAAGGTAAAGCGGCACCGCAGCCGCGCGAGTATGATGACGCACCGCCGGAGGAAGAGGTCTTGCTCGAACGCCCCACGGAACCGGAGATGTGGTTCCTCAAATTGCTACTCATCGCCGAGAGCGACGGGCGCGGCTGGATCCAGCATCTGCGGCCCGAGTGGATCGCCAATGTCACGTTGCGTCATCTGGCTCAGGACATCCAGCAGCAGGAAATCGAACAGCGTTGGCAAGGCCCCACGGCCTTCATGAACACGCTGGATAACAGCTTTGAACAATCGCTCGTGACGGAAGCGATGTTCGAGAAGCGCGCCATTCCCGATGTGGCCAAGCAACTGCACGACAATTTGCTGAAGCTGCGCAATCAATACATCGACCGGCAAATGAATGCCGCCAACCGTCGCATCATGCAGCCGGACATCAGCCACGAAGAGCAAGTCTCGCTCATGCAGATGCAACAACGCCTGCGCGCCGCCAAGAAACTCCCGCTCGAAGAACCGATAGAATAGTTGCTGGAGGATAGTTGAGAGTTGATAGAAAAAGCACGTTCCCCTCAGCCACTATCCACTAGTCACCATCCACTTTTCTTTTATCCTCTCCCCATGCTTGAGACGGATCTGATACCGGCGGTAGAAAAAGACTCCAAGAAACTCCTCATCGTCCTGCATGGCCTGGGCGATAGCATGGAAGGCTATCGCTGGCTGCCTGGGCAACTCCGCCTCCCGTGGCTGAACTACCTCCTCGTCAACGCGCCCGATTCCTACTACGGCGGCTACTCCTGGTATGACTTCACCGGCGAGGAACGCGTCGGCGTGGGCCACAGCTACAAGCTCCTCGCCACCCTGCTCGATACCATGCGCGACGCCGGTTTCCCGAGTGCCGATACCGGTTTCTTCGGTTTCTCCCAAGGCTGCCTCATGACCATCGAGACCGGCTGCCGCTATCCCCATCGCCTCGGCCCCCTCGTCGGCATCAGCGGCTACGTGAACGATGCGGACACCCTCGTCCGTGAACTCTCCCCCGTCGCCAAGGAACAGCAATTTCTCATCACCCACGGCGCTTACGATTCCCTCCTGCCCGTCGCCCGCACCCGCGGCCAACTCCACACCCTGCAAGCCGCCGGCATCCAGGCCGAGTGGGCCGAATTCCCGAAAGACCACACCATCCTCCCTGAAGGCGAACTCCCCCTCATCCGCGAATTTTTAGTCAAAGGATTCGGGAAGTGACACGAATCGGGGCGAACTTTTTCTGACAAGATCCACAAGATTAACCGGATGACCAATTCCTCATCTCAAAAATCCTGTCCTTCCTGTTAATCCTGTCCAAGCACCTTCCTGATCCGCTCCAGCAACTTCCCCGACACCGCCGCCTCCCTCGCTGCCCGGGGCAACGTGTGCTCCCAGATCCGCAACACCTGCCAACCCGCCTGCCGCAACGTCCGCGTCACCAACCGATCCCGCGCCCGGTTCCGTGCCAGCTTCTCGCGCCAGAACGATTTGTTAGACGACGGCTTCGTCCCGTGCCACGGACACCCATGCCAGAAACACCCATCCACAAACACCGCCACCCGCTCCCGCCGCCACACAAAATCCGGACGCACGCGAAACGCCTTCGTTAAATGGTTAAACCGTTGAGCCGTTAAATCGCTGGAGCGCGCCTGCTTTCCTTTTAACGATTCAACGGATTTCCGTTTTAACGAAATGGCCACCTGCCTTCTCCACCCCGTGATTCCCGCCGCGCGCAAGATCACCACCAACGCCCCCTCCGTATCCTTGTTCCCGCGCGACCGGATACGCGACATCACCTCACTCCGTTTCGCTTTCGTGAAGATATCGGCCATGCGCCAAACCTAGCGCCCTTCCGCTTTGCCGGAAACTCTTAACCACAGATAGACACAGATGAATACAAAAAAGGACCGACCAAAGACCACTTAAGGCATCCTCCAAACCACGCTGAAGGCGTGGAAGAAAGTAGCCGACCTTGAACCTTAAACTTCAAACTTTGAACTATACCCCCATGATGCAATCAACATTCCTCGAAGTGCCCTTCCCGTCCGATCCGTTCGCGAGTTGCTCCTGCGGTGAACTCCTGTGCTGCGGCACTCTATCACCAGGCCAAACCTCCCGGACCAAACCCTCGCCAGCCACTTCAAAAACATCTTCGTCTTTTTAGGCAAAGATGGAGACGCTCTGAAAAGGTGGCTTGAGGATGGCTGCGCAGGATAAACCGGTTGGGGCTAGGCGTGGCGAGGGAGCATATCCAATGAAAGATACGTGACCGAGCCACAACAACGCCCCAGCCGGTTTAGACCAGCAGACGGCCTTAAGACATCTTTTCAGATCGTCTCGGAACTATTTCAAAGAGCAATGAAACCATCCGACCCCTGCGAATGTATCGCGTCCTACCCTTCCTCCTAATAGGGAAGTCGAACCTCGACCGCTGTTCATGGCCCGGCCGGTTCCGCAGTGAGTAATCTGGATTCCCCGGTCCCATTCTCGACCGACGTCCATTTCCCCCTCCGGCTTACGAGCCCCGATCCAAACGCCCGATACACCCACATATCCGCAATGACTCCATAAGGATGCCAAAAGATTCCAACGAATCACTTAGCTTGAGGATTTTGGGATTAGCCTTCGCACTTCTCACCTTGGCTTTTTCTTCCGCCTCTCCTTTGCCAACAACGAGTTGTCAGCACGTTCAAAATTTCACCAAAGCCCGCAACCGTCAATCACTTTTTCTTAAAAAGTTATTCATATTTACTAATCCTTGAGGCAGAATGATTTATGCTGTCCAAACGTTTGGACTGGACGAAATGCACAGAGCAGTGCAGATAATACCTAGCCACCGGCTGGACAATTTGGGGAATTGTCCATGGCCGGTTTTTTGGCGTGCCCCGCCAAGAGGCTCAAGGATGGGGAGTTCGACGATTTGGATGCCTATGAATTGGATTTTTGCGCTATGACGCCGTCTTATAAATACATTGATTTGTTTGCGGGCTGCGGCGGTCTGAGCACAGGATTGCATCTGGCCGGTTGGAAAGGCCTCTTCGCTGTTGAACGCAACTCGGATGCGTTCAAAACCCTAAAAGCCAATTTAATTGAAAAGCATCAGCATTTTGATTGGCCGATCTGGCTGGCCCAAAAAGAATGGGACATTCAAAAACTGCTTAAGGAAAAAGCAGCAGAACTAGCCAAGCTGAAGGGCACAATTGATCTCGTTGTGGGAGGACCACCATGTCAGGGATTCTCCATGGCCGGGCGCAGAAAAGAGTCCGATAAGCGCAATCAGCTTTTCTATTCATATCTTCAATTCGTGGCACTGGTTGAACCTCGCGTCATCATGTTTGAGAACGTTCGTGGTTTCACCATGAAGTTCAAAGCGAATCCAGACTCTGGCGCAGTCTATTCTGATCTCATCCTCTCTGAGCTTAAAAAACTTGGCTACCACGATGCGCAAGGAGAAGTCATCAATACGGCTGATTATGGAGTGCCGCAAAATCGCCATCGCTTCATTGTCATTGCCACCAAGGAAAATCTGGCACCCGCGATTTTTGAAACTCTGAAAAACTCCAAAAACGAGTTCCTCGCAAATAAAGGCATTGCTCGTCGGAATACCGTGAGATCTGCCCTATCAGATTTGGAGAAAAAGCATGGCGTCGTTACCAGCCCGGACACCAAGCGCTTTATGGCTGGCATTCTTGCCAAGGCATCAGGAGGTCTCCAAAAATGCTTGCGCCGAGGAAAAGATCAAGAAGCAACAGCCCCAGATAGCCACCGTTTTGTGAATCATACCTACGCAGCAGAAGAGGTATTTAAAAAAATGCTGGTGGACGCGCCTCGGAATAAAACGATCGCCGGCGATGAAAGGCTCAAATATGGCCTGAAAAAACGCAGCGTCAAAGTCCTCGATCCTGACGCGCCTGCCCCTACGATTACCACGATTCCAGACGATTTCATTCACTACTCCGAACCCAGAGTCATGACAGTGAGGGAATGCGCCCGTTTGCAGACATTTCCTGACTGGTTTGAATTCAAAGGGCCATATACCACAGGTGGACCTAGACGTGTTTTACAGACGCCACGTTACACTCAAGTAGGAAATGCTGTGCCACCGCTCTTTGCCGAACTGATTGGAGCAGCAATCAAAGATACCCTTGCAAAATAAATGAAACGCAAACTGCAATTCAAGGTTAGTTCTGCGCTTAAGAGCGTAATAGGACGCGATCTGATTACGAATGATTTCGTAGCAATTTTCGAATTGGTAAAGAATTCCGTTGATGCAGGGGCAACAAAAATCAGCCTGATTTTCAACTTCGATGAAGATTCGGAATCAACAATCTACATAGTGGATAATGGGAAGGGAATGTCTTACGAGGACATTCAAAATAAATGGCTTTTTTTGGCCTATTCTTCAAAAAGTGAAGGCACTGAAGATGAAAATCCAAGGGTATATGCAGGGAATAAAGGGGTAGGAAGGTTTTCTTGCGACAGATTAGGGGGGAAGTTGATACTCGAGGCAAAAAAAAGTGGCATCAAAACAATAAGCCGAGTTGATGTTGATTGGGGAGCTTTTGAAAAAAACGCCAAGGATTACTTCTCAAACATCGACGTATTTTACAGCGAAAATGAAGAGTTTGATGCAGCTAAGCAGTATGCCCCCAAAAAAAGCGGTGTTGCCCTGACCATAACGAATCTTCGCGAAGAGGATTCTTGGGATAGGAAAAAATTAATCCGCCTTCGCATGCACCTTGCGAAGCTTATTAATCCATTTGGCGGTGAAGACTCAAAAGTTTCCATAGAAATAGTATGCGCAAGGGAATCAACCGCAGACCAAAAAGAAATTGAACGCACGGCAAATACCGATAGAGCTCCCCAACTGGTAAATGGTTTAGTACAGAACTCCATACTTCAAACGCTAAAAAATAAAACAACATGGATAGAGTCTTGGATAGATGACGGCGAGTATTTGTACACAAACCTCAGCGACCGCGGCCAGATTATATACAAGATCAGAGAAAAGCTTGATGAGAGCCTTTTAATCCTAAAAGACTCTGAATTTAAATCAAAAATATTCTTCCTCAACAGAGCGGCCAAGGTGACTTTTGGGCGGCAAATGGGGGTTAAATCGAGGGATTTCGGGGCGCTTTTCCTGTTCCGTAATGGATTTCGGGTTTTTCCTGTTGGCGAGGAAGGAGATGATTACTGGGGAATAGATCGCCGCAAAACGCAAGGCCACTCTAGATATTTGGGCAGTAGAGAAATAATCGGAAAAGTTGATGTGAGCGGTAGCGAGCGTCACTTTAAAGAGTCATCTAGCCGTGATAAAGGCCTCATAGAAACACCGGCTTCTTTGGCCCTAAATGAATGCGTCACAAGAAAATGCTTAAGAAAGTTGGAACGCTACGTTGCAGGAATCTCGTGGTTGGATGCGCTCGATAAAGATTATGAAACCCTGGAAAGAATGTTTTTAGATGGTAACAGATCGAGAATTATCCAATTGATTAGCGACCTCGCAAATTCCGAAGACATTGAATTACTTGACTACAATAAAGAACTTGTTGGGATTTTAAATGAAAAGTCGGAAGAATTCGAGCCTTCACTCATCAAGCTCCGCCGAATGGCCGAAAGCTTGGGTGATTCCTCGCTAATCAAAAAGATCGAGCAAGCCGAGTCAGTCCTTCGTCGCGCAAAACAATCTGAAGCAGAAGCAGTTTCGTTTGCAGAAAAAGAACAAGAAGCGAGAAGGAACGCTGAGAAGGCAGCGAACGAAGCGCAGCTTGAAAAAGAAAGAATCGAGGCGGCTTATTCTGAAGAGCGAAAGCGGAACAGTTTTTTGACTAGCAGCGTTTCTCGCGACAAGGAACAGTTAGAAAATTTTATCCACCAAATGATTTATTTTGCCGGGCACAACAGACGGTTGATAATAAATCAATTGAAGTCGATTGCAAAAAACCAAGGCAAGGAATGGGATAGCACTCGCGATGCTTTATTTCAACTTCAAGAAGGAATCGATAAAATTGTTTCCACTTCAAGATATTTAACCTCGGCAAATTTCAGATTGAAATCCGGGAAAATTAAGGGAGATCTCGTAAAATTTATTCAAGAGCACTTATCGGTTATGGCCCCGATGTTTAGCTCTGGAATAGATATTTCCTGCCATGCCGCTGATAAGGAATTCAAGATGTCATTCTCCCCCATCGAGTTGGGAATGATATTCGACAATATCATCGCTAATTCAAAAAAGGCCAAAGCATCGAGAATTCATTTTACCATTAAAATTGATGGGAAAATCCTGCAAGTTGACGCTTCCGACAACGGTCGAGGATTGTCCGCTGAGGTAGACGACTCGGACCGGATTTTTGAACGTGGCTACACTCGCACAAACGGATCAGGGTTGGGGTTGCATTTTTGCCGCGAACAGATGACGGCCCTTGGCGGGGAGATTAAAATTTCGGAAACGCAGCCGAATCAAGGATTTAGTTTAACATTGAAGTTCGCGAGCAATGAAAATTAATTACGAAATACTCTGGTTTGAGGATCAGCCCTCCCACTTGAAGCCGGATTTGGAAAGCATCAAGCACTTCCTAAAGGATGCCGGATTCCGGCTTAGTATGGAAATGCGTAACTCTGTGACCAGAGAAGATATCCGACGCATCGCGACGAAAATCGGGCGTTACAACAAGTTTGACTTGATCGTGTTCGATTTTGACATGGGGGAGGAATCAATCGATGGCTCTGAAGTCGCGGCCATACTGCGATCCGAGGTTTTCACAGATATGGTGTTTTACAGTGGGAAGCCTGTCGGTGATTTGAGGAAAATTTTATATGAAAAGAAAATTGATGGAGTCTTTCTGGTGGACCGTTTGAAGTTGGCCGATGAGCTTCAACCCATCCTGGAGGACTGCATCCGTAAGATTTGTGATGTCAACAGTATGCGCGGAGTTGTGATGGATGAAGTTAGTCGTTTTGACAGGTTGTTGCGCGAAAAATGCAAAGTTTTGCTTGAACAAGGATCGGAAGAGTTCAGGTCGAAGGTGAGAGCTGATATCCACAGACGTGTTCGCGTTCGCGGCGAGCAACTAGTTAAACGTGCAGCTGAAATTGACTGCCCGATCAAAGCGCTTAATGACCACCGCATTTCTGATTTCAATTTAGTACGTCAGAGACTATTAGCACTTGTTTCCGACTCGGAAACCTCTCAGGCCTTACTGGCAGACGACTCTCTCCTTGCAACAATGCAAGGTTTAAGAAATAGGTTGGCACATGTTGAAGGTCGTCATCTCGAAGATGGGAAAATGGTGTTAACAGATAATGAAGAGGAAACTTTTGATTTCGAAAGATTTCGCGAGATTCGAATAGCGCTCAGGGAGCTTTCCGATCAGCTTGAGGCCTTATAGCGCCAAAACATCACTATTTCGCACAAGCAACACCTGAAGGTCAGTTGGTGTATGAAGAAGTTCGATCTAGCTTGGGAAGAAAGCATGAAGTCTAGTTTTAAGACATTTGCCCAACCAATCGAACGCAATCTCATTAAAAAGTGGCTGGGCTTGCCCCGCCGTTCGGTTCGGAATCAATTTCAATTTCAGAACCACGATTACGAGCCCATTCGCAGCACGTGGAAAGGAGCAAAAGAGGTTTTGGAGTTGGAGAATTCCTTGCTGAAGCGGCTCGAACTGGCTTCAGATTTTCCCAAAGAACTAGATGTCATTGCCGATGAACTGTATGAGGATCCGGAGCATCCCTTTTTGGGGCTTGATATAGGCGTTGCAGGGGCAGTTTTGACTCTGGCAGCCATGAAATGCGTCACGCTTAGCAGCTGTAACGGCGGGGCCTTGGGAGATTGCCACCATGAAAGCCATCCCCTCGTCGTCTTCTATGCAGAACGTGATCAAAGTTGCATTCTTTTGGAGGCCGCAGCTAAGGCTGAAGTAGGCATGTCCAATGAAGACGGTCCAATTCTCGTTTGGGCCAATGACATTCGGCATTTGCATAATTTTGCTGTTGAATTGCATAACATGCGCAAGAGGCATTGATTATGTCCTGGCACACTTCTCATTGACGGCGCCAACAAAACTTCTAGATTTCCCTTCATCGTGTTAACCCGTGGCAGCAAATTTGTGGTGGCCTTGGCTCTGGCGTTCTCGCTGGGGGCGCATTGGGCCTTGCTGCAATGTGTGGCCTGGGTGGGCATGACCGTCTCTTACGCGCAGACCGAGTCCTCCTTCTCCGTCGCCCTCGAAAAAACCTTCGATGGCAAACATCCCTGCCCCCTCTGCAAAATCGTGGATGCGGGCAAGAAATCCGAACAGAAGGAGACCCCCACCGTGCAGAAGCATAAGCTGGAATTGATCGGGCAGGAAACCGCCCTGATCACCCTCCCGCCCGTGCCCATGCCCCGTGAGTTCGCGTCCATCTCCCCCTTGGTTCCCCTCGTGGAACCGCCCGCTTTGCCGCCGCCCCGGTGCGCTTAAGCCCTCTCCCTGATCCCGATCTGTTTCCGTCAACGTCGCCCGGTGTGTCCTTTGGACCAGCCTTACCGGCTCAACACCAAGCACGATGACGGAACGGGATGGCCCAAGATCCGCCGCGGCCGGGAATACTGGTTACCCCTCACCCTGATGTCTCCTGCTACCCAGCAGTGCACGCCACGGTGAGCCAGACGCCCGGTCCAGGCCCAGAGCATCCCAAGCCCATCCCGGACCAACATGCAGTTAACCTTTTAAACTTAAAACGCAGGCCGTTGTGCCTGCAGGAAAACAAGTACATGAAGATTCGCAGTATCCGTAGAAAGATGATGAAGATCGCGGCCGGTTCCTCGGCCAGTTTGCTGGCATCCCTCGTGGCCGCCAGCGCGCAGAGCAATACCGCCACCAATGCCCCGACGAAGCTGCCCACCGTGGTGGTGACGGGCACGAAGTCCCCCGCCCTGACCGTCCCCAACGCGGACGACGCGAAGGCCGAGGCGAGCCGGGTGGCGGGCGGCGCGGACGTGGTCACCGCCGAGTCCTACCAGACCGGCCGGGCCTCCACGCTCAAGGACGTGTTTGATTACTCACCCGGCGTCTTTGCCCAGCCGCGCTTCGGCTCGGATGAGGCACGCCTCTCCATCCGTGGCTCCGGCCTGCAACGCACGTTCCACGGACGCGGCCTCAAGCTCCTGCAAGACGGCATTCCGTTGAACCTCGCCGATGGCGGTTTCGACATGCAGGCGGTGGAACCTCTCGCCGTGAGTTATGTGGATGTCCTCCGGGGCGCGAATGCCCTGCGCTACGGCGCCACGACGTTGGGCGGCGCGATCAACTTCGTCTCCCCTACCGGTTACGATGCGGACAAGGTCCGCCTCCGCATGGAAGCGGGCAGCTTCGGCTACCTGAAAGCCCACGCGAGCTCCGGTCTCGCCGAAGGCAGCAACGATTACTACGCGAGCTACACGTATTCCGCGCTGGATGGTTTCCGCGAACATTCGCAGCAGGATGCGCATCGCATCTTCAGCAACGTGGGCCACAAGTTCAACGAGAACGTGGAGACGCGCGCCTGGTTCACCTACGTGCAATCTTACTCCGAACTGCCCGGCAGCCTGAACAAAGCCCAACTGGAGAGCGATGCGGAACAGGCGAACGCAGGCAACGTGACGCAAGATCAGCAACGCAACTACGAGCTCATCCGCGGGGCCAGCAAGACGACGTGGTACAACGAGAACAACCAGCTCGATGTGAGCGTCTTCTGGTCCCACAAAGACCTGCATCACCCCATCTTCCAGGTCATCGACCAGAACTCGAACGACGCGGGTATCGACATCCGTTACCGGAACACGTCCGACCTGTTCGGCCGCGCGAACCAGTTGACCGTGGGCTTCAGCCCGACGTTCGGGGTCTTGGAGAACGCCAATTACTTGAACCCCTCCGGCGCGCCCACGGCCTTGGCGGCGGAATCCACGCAGACCTCGCATAACATCGATGCCTACGTGGAGAACCAGCATTGGCTCACGGAGAAGTGGTCGCTGCTCGGCGGCCTGCAGGTAAGCCAGGCCAAACGCAAGTTCGACGACACGTTCGTTGGTGCGGTCCCGGACTTTGAATACAACTACTGGGGTGTAAGCCCGAAGGTGGGCGTGATCTATGACTTCAAGCCCAAGTGGCAATTCTATGGCAATGTGAGCCGGAGCTTCGAGCCGCCCTCGCAAAGCGAACTTGGCGTGATCAGCGGTGTCCTTGTTGATCGCGATGCGCAGAGCGGCTGGACCTTCGAGCTCGGCACCCGCGGAGAACGGGACTGGTTCACCTGGGATCTCTCCTATTACTACGCGGTGATCGACAATGAGTTGCTGAGCTTTGAAACCGCCCCGGCGGTCTTCGCCACCATCAATGCCAGCACCACGGTGCATCAGGGCATCGAACTGAAGGAAACGGTGCGGCTCTTCAAGAACCTCACCACGAACAGCGAGATCTTCTGCGAACAGGATACCGTGAACTGGACGACAACGTATGCGTGGAACGATTTCCGGTTCCAGGATGACGGCACATTCGGCAACAACAATCTGCCGGGCATCCCGAAACATTACTTGCGCAGCGAACTGGTTTACTCGCATCCGTGCGGGTTCTACTTCGGCCCGAACGTGGAATTTTCACCGGACCGTTACTTCGTGGACATGGCGAACCAATGGTCCGCCAATTCCTACGTGCTGCTGGGCTTGAAGGCTGGTTACCGCACAAAGAAAGGCGTCTCCTTCTTCGTCGAGGCACGCAACCTCACCGATCAAGTTTACGCCGCGACCACGGGTGTCATCACCCGCGTGACGGCGGGCAATCAAGCGCAGTTCCTGCCAGGCGACGGACGTTCCTTCTACGCCGGCATCGAATGGCGCTGGTAAAAGAAGATGAATGATTTGAAGATGCAGGGATTGATGGCCGATAAACCACAAAGCGTGATGAGCTTCATGGTTTTAAAACGGATTACCCCTTCGGTTCCTGCATCTTCCTTCATCATCACAAATAATTTTATGAACGTATTCGCATTGATCGGCGGGCTTATGGCGTTGTGCCTCTTCACGCCCCCGAACGTGAAAGGCGCCAGCCACGCACATGGCAGCAATCTCTCCGGCGTGCAGAGTCTCGATGTGTATGCTGAGGGCGCTCGTGTGCACCTGCTCACCGGCGATTACCAGGCGGACGGCAAACCGTTCCTGCTGTACCAGCGCTCGGAAGATGGCGGCAGCACGTGGTCAGCCAGTGTCCGCGTCGATGCCGGCGCAACGCCACCGAGCACACCACATCGCGGCATGGACGCACAAATCGCCGCCAGCGGCACGAACCTTATCGCACTGTGGATGACGAAGGGCACGGGACTTTTCGATAGCGGCCCAATGGTCACGAGCATCTCTCACGATGGCGGTCAGACGTGGAAACAAGGACCGAATCCGGCCGATGACGGAACCACGACGGGACATGGTTTCACGGACATTGTCACGGATGCCCAAGGCACATTTCATCTCGTGTGGCTGGACAGCCGCGATGGCAAGCAGGGTTTACGTTACGCGCGTTCCACCGATGGCGGCGACAAGTGGCAGAAGAATCTCACGCTGAAGAAAGAGACGTGCGAGTGTTGCTGGAACACGCTCGCCATTGGCGCGCAAGGTCCGCTCGTTCTGTTCCGCGACAAGGATCCGCGCGACATGGCGTTGGTAAGTTCGCTCGATGGCGGGAAGAAATGGAATAAGAAGACGACTGTCGGCAAGTTCGATTGGAATTTTAACGGTTGCCCGCATGTAGGCGGTGGTTTGGCCGTGCAGCAACTGGAGAAAGGTTCACTCGTACATTCGCTCGTGTGGACCGGTCTGGCCGGCAAGTCAGGGATTTATCATCTTTCCACCAAGGATAATGGGAAAACCTGGAGCGAACCGCACAAACTCGGCACCGATGACGCCAAGCGTTGCGACGTCGCGACGAACGGCGTCGGAGTCTGCGCGGTGTGGGAGGAAAAGGATGATGGCGAAACGGTCTTGAAACAAAGCGTAAGCACCGATGGCGGCAAGACGTGGTCGCTCGCGCAGAAGATTAATGCGGCGGGGATCTCGGCGGCTTATCCGCGCGTCATCGGCTCGGGCAAAGGTTTTCGGGCGTTCTGGACGGAAGCGGATGCGCACGGCAAAGGCGGGTGGAAATCGGCGGCGTGGTAAGCTGGCTTACTCGCCGGGCTTGGGTTGCGTGCGGCGTTTAAGCATGCCGAGCATTTCACGCGCGGACTCGATCTTGAGCGGCAGCGCCACCGCCCAATAGATGGCGATGGAGGTCAGCAACGGGGCGAAAACTTCACCGATACACAGCCAGACCGTGCCGTGCCCAAAGTGACGGCTCCAAGCCCACCACACACTATAGGCCGCCGCGCAGGCCACGAAGGCGGCGAGAGCCGTCGGTGCTACACTGCGATGGAACTCAGCCAGATCAAGAGCGTTAAGCTTTTTCTTCAACGCGCGGTGTAACAGCCAGACGTTGATCCATGAACTGATGGTATTTGCGAGGCCCAAGCCTGCCTGTTGCATCGGGAAGACAAAGGCAAGCGTGAGGAGCAGATTCACCACCAGACAGAAGATGCTGATCTTCATCGGAGTGGTGGTATCCCCCAGCGCAAAGAAAGCACGGGCAAGGATGTTCACCATGGAATACGCCAGCAAACCGGGAGCGAGAAAGGCGAGGGCCAAAGTCGCCCGCTGGGTCGAATCCGGGCCGAATTTGCCATGCTCGAAAATCATCCGGATGATCGGCTCCGCCAGCAGCACGAGCAGAATGGACGCTGGCAAGTTCACAAAAAGCAGATGCTCCATGCCTTTGTTCAGTGTCTGGCTGAACTCCGTGTACTTCTTCTCCGCGGCAAAGCCGGACAGTGTGGGCAGCATGAAGGTGGCCAGCGCGATACCGAACATGCCTTGGGGTAATTCCATGAGCCGGATGGCGTAGCCGAAGGAAGCGTTGATCATCGGGTCGAGGCCGAAAGCGACACCTTGTGTCACCAGCACGTTGATTTGGAACGCCGCCACGCCAACCGTGCCGGGGATCATCTTGGTGACCACCGCACGCACCGTTTCATTTTTCCATGGCGCTTCCCAACGAAAACGAAACCCTTCCTGCAACAGCACAGGGATCTGAAACCCCGCCTGTGCGAAGCCTGCCACCAGCACGCCGATTGCCAGCGCGAATATCTGCACTTCAAGCTTTTCACCAAAGCGCGGCGCGAGCCACGTCACGGAGGCGATCATCACCAGATTTAGCAACGTCGCGCCCAAAGCCGGGATGAAGAAATGCCCCCGCGCATTCAGCATGGCCATCAACACTGCGGCTAGGCACACAAGAATCATGTACGGAAACATGACCCGTAATAATTCGAGCATCAGTTGTGTATCTGTCTCGAAATGCCCCATCTTCAATGTCAACGTCAGCCCCAGCAATACGACGATCACGATCGCCGATGTCGCCAGCACCAGGCCCGAGATGACTGCATTCGCCGCCCGCCACATCTCCTGTTCGCCCGCGTTCTTTTCCTTGTCTTTAAAGATGGGAATGAACGCCGCCGTCAAAGCACCCTCGCCCAGCAAGCGCCGGAAAAGATTCGGGATTGTGAAGGCTAACTGAAAAGCACCCGCCACCCACGTGTCCCCCATGAACGTCGCATACACCATCTCACGCAGCATGCCGAGGATACGGCTGATGAACGTGGCGAGGCTCATGGCCCCGGATGATTTGAGCATGCGTGACATACAGGACGGACGGAAGCTAGTGGCAGCCGGTCAAAAGTTCAAAGCTCAAAGCAAAGCATGCGCAAAAGAATCCGGCCAACCCGCCTTTACTCAGGCGAAAAGCGCCTGCACCGGTTCGCCTTTGCCATCCTTGGTCACGTAGAACGGCCGCCCCTCCGTCACAAAATGCGTATCTGGCGCAATTCCCATGGCCTGATAGATCGTCGCATGCACGTCCTCCAGCCGCACCGCCTTCTCGATCGGCACCATCGGATGTTCCGCCGCCGTCTTGCCGTAGACGTAACCGCCCTTGAACCCGCCTCCGAACAGCAGCATCGCGTTCGTGCTGCTGAAGTGCCCGTGCAGCCCGTACATCTTCTCGTTCTCGATCACCAGTTCCGCGCCCGTATGCCGCTCCGCAAATCCCTCCGGCTCCACCCCCGCTGAAGGCGCGCTCGCGATCGTCCGCCCGAACTCCGACGCCACCACCACCAGCGTGCGCTTCAAAAGCCCCCGCTGATTCAAGTCTTTGATGAGTTGCGCGATGGGCCGGTCGATCTGCTGCTTCATCTCCACCATCCGCTTCGCCCCGCTCTCATGGATATCGAACCCCTTGAACGGCCCATACTGATACTCCACCTGCACGAACCGTGCCCCCGACTCCACCAACCGTCGCGCCAGCAATAGCCCGTGTCCAAACCGTTTGCCATGGTAGTAAGTCGTATCCAGCAGCTTGTCGGCTGTGATCTCCGGTTCATACGCTGCCAGCACTTCTGGCTTCTCTTCCTTCGCGTAGTTGAAGGCTTGCTTGACCGGCGAATCCATCAAGGCCCGCGCCTCCTCCATCTGCTTTTGAAATTCCAGCGCCTTCGGTGCCTCCCGTAATTCAGCGGGGCCGTTCTTCAGCACTGCCTGTTGCAGCTTCAGGCGTTCATCGATGCGTTGGAACGGCAAACCCGGCACCGCGTTGAGTGTCGCCAGACCGCGGCTCGGGTCAGGGATCATAAAGGGTGAATAATTCACTCCATAAAACCCCGGCCCGATGAATTCGTTCGTGAACAATTTCTCGTTGTCGTTCGTATCGATGTCCCGTCCAATATAGATATAGCCCGGTATTTGCGCCTGTCGCCGCCCTTTCAACCGCGAGATCACCGCCCCCATGCTCGGTGCCCGCACACCAACCGGCGGAACGTATCCCGTCATCATGTAATGTTGCGCCTTGAGATGCAGCGCCCCGAACTTCGCCGCATTGGCGATGCTGCGGATGACCGTCGCGTGCTGCATCACCTGCGCCATGTGCGGCAACCCCGCCCCCAGACGCAGCCCATCTGCTGAAGTAGGGATGGAATCGCACGTAGAAAACAGCTCACTTCCGCGCATCCCCTGCCGATACGGCGTGAACGGCTTCGGATCCCACGTCTCCATCTGCGAGACCCCGCCCGGCAGCCAGATGAAGATGACACTGTCCGCCTTGGCTTTCATCTTCTCGGCAGCCTTCAGCCGATCGAGCATCTCCGTCACCGCAAAGGCTCCCAGCACCGCGGTCGAGCGGCTGATAAAACCTCTGCGTGTCTGTGGATTGCTCATCGGATATATTGGAATTCCGGACTCGTTACCAATGCCCACAACACATCGCCCAACGGCTGCACGCGAGATGATCGGGCGGACCGCAACAAACCGATGCTGTCCCAGTAGGCTGTACCGCCCGCTGCACCGAAGGAGATGGATTTGATCGGGCCGTTGACCAGTTGCATCCTTCTGAACGGCATCTGCAACCTCACCCAACCGCCCGCTTTCGGCAACTCACCGCCATACACCATGATCAACATCGGGTCCTGCGGCTTTGTCACCGCGTTACTCGTCCACACCGCCTGATGATCCGCCTCCTCCTGCTGCACCCGCAGCCAGATGGACTTGGGCGGGTTTTTTGGCTCCAGATACACTTGCGCGAAGAGACTTTCGTTCATGTTCACCACAGCGATATCCGGTGCGAAACCCGCCCCCTGCCATTGCACCTTGGCCCCACCTTGGTTGCGGATGGAGAATTTGCCGGAAAACACCGGTTGGATATCCTTTGCGCCCCACCCCCATGGCACATAGTCCGTCGTGGCCAAAGGAGTGAAGATATCCAGCAAATCATCATCAAACAAAACCAGCTCCTCGGTTAAGGTCTTCGCGTCCTTCGTTTTCTGCAAGGCGGGCTGCAACCACCCCCCCAATGCATTCACTTCCGCGGCGCTCGGTTTCCTCGTCAACGCCGCCAGATAGAGCGACTCCGCCGCCACCCCGCCATTATCTTCCACCGCCAGCAGATCCAGCAAAGGGGAACGATACACTTGCGATTGGTATTCAGAACCATTGACCATCTCCAGAAACTGGATGACCGCCATCTCCTCCGAACGTGTCGTGATGACTTCACTGCGCGAAGCCGGCCGGCCCAACGCTTGAGTCAGCACCGTGGCATCCTTGCGGAACATCACGCGCCGCGCCGAGATGCTTTGCTGCGTGCCTACTACGTTCAGACTGTCCAGCAATTGCTCGGCGCTCATGCGGCGCAGTTGGGGTGAGCGGAAATAACGCGGGGCATCAGGCCGGGTGGAATCAAACGCATCGGCCGCCTTCGGATCGTAGGCCAGTTGATACGAGCGGCTGTTCAGGATGAGCCGCAATAATTGCTTGATGTCATAACCCGAACGCATGAACTCCTGTGCCAGCCATTCGAGGAGCTCAGGATGACTCGCTGGCCGGTCGGCGCGGAACTCATCCACCGGCTCCACCAGTCCAAGGCCAAAGCTCTTCTTCCAGATGCGGTTCACGAAAGCCTTGGCAAAACGCGGATTCAACGGATCCGTCACCAATTGTGCCGCCCGTCGCAATCGTTCATCGATTGCTTCGGGCAATCCCTTCGGCGCACCCGTTATCTCAAAAGGAAATGCGGCGGCTATGAATGTTCCCGAACGCTTCTCACAACGCACCAACTCCAAGTCTTTCGTGGCGAACACGCTCGCGAAAGCGATGAACTTCGCCTGCGGCCACTCTGGGTTCTCAAAATGCGTGTGGCAGGTCGCGCATTTCATGCTCGTGCCGAGAAACACCTGTCCTACGTTCGCCGCCGTCTCCAGTGTGACCGGCACCGAATCATTCCGCACATAACCCACCTTGAATGTTTGCTCGAAGGATTTTTGCTCGGTTGGCTTGCGCGCGTTAGGCAAAGAAGTATCGATCAACTCCGCCACCATCAGATCATACGGTTTGTTCCGCAACAGACTGTTCTCGATCCACAGCTTGTGATTGCCACGCGTGAGGATGCCACCCCGGATGCTCGCATCCGCACTCGCGATGATATCCTCCCAGAATGTCGTCCAATGACAGGCGTAATCCTCGCTCCGAGCAAGCAGACCGTCGATCAACCGCGCCCGCCGGTTGCTGTTCGTATCCGTCAGGAATTGCTGTGCTTCCAAGACCGTCGGCACCACCCCGATGATGTCCAGATAAACCCGGCGCACGAAAGCCTCGTCATCGCAGACCGCCGGGGCCGTAAAACCCTTCGCCTCCCATTTAGTAGCGATGAACTTATCCACCGCATTGAATACCGGTGCTTTCACGCCGGGCGGCACCGGTTGCACCGGCAACTGCGTCAACCGCCATTGCCGCCGCGCCAAAAAACGTTTTTCCAGATCTGCTCCCGGGTCCAGTAAAGCGTCCATTGCCGCCGATGTCAGGCGCGCCTTCGCGATCGTCGCTTGCTTGCGCGGATCGAACTGTTCCCAAGCCTCATTCTCATGGGTGATGAGTGCCACCCTTTCAGCCGTATCATCCGGGGCCCCCGCCGCGATCCACAGCCGGATCGTATGCAGCGCATCACTGCTCAGCACCGGATTGCCCTTTGGCATCTGCGGCTTCAACTCGCCTCGCACATACCGTACTACCGGGCTTTCATCCGGTTTGCCGGGAATCACTCCCGGACCGTTCTTCTTGCCGGACTTCAGCAACTCCGCCACCGAAGTCATACGGTAACCCCCTTTTGGTTCGTCCGCTCCGTGACACTCGATGCAATGATCCGCCAAAATGGGACGCACATCGCGGTGATAACTCACCTTCAGCGCCGCCGTGGGATCGATCGGCCGGATGGCAATCGTCTGAATTTTCTCCGCTTCCGTCGCCCCTGCAATCTGCCCGGCCAACATCAGCAAGGCTATCCCGCCACCAATGGCACCGCCCAGCCACGAGCAGACTCTTCCCCCCGATTCAATATTTGCTGTGCGCTGGCCGAACTTCATTTCTTCTTGCTCTTCCGGCCGAAATGACGGTCGGCAAAGTCCGCATATTGTTCCCAGTCATAGCTGGTGATGTCATGTTTGCCCGTGCGGATGTGGTAGCCGATGAAATCTCCCACGGGCTTGTTCACCTCCGGCATCTCCGTCACGCCCACGCCCGTTTTCTTGTAGAGTTTGTAAACTGGGTCGGCCAACACACCTGAGAGGAACTCCCCTTTTGGGTCCGCCCACAAATCTTCCTGCGCACTCGCGATGTAACTCGGCCGCGGCGCGAACAACGCCACCAGTTCATGCTGGTCCACCGGGCAGGTATCTTCCTTGTCGTTATACTTCTTGTAGTTGCCGCAGAACCAATGCGGGAACGATGTGTTCAAACGTGCGATCGTCTCCCCGAAGATACGTCGGCTCAAAGCCGCACCACCAGCACCGGAATCATTCGAAATCGTGATGGCGAACCGCGTATCCGTCGCCCCGGCCCACATCGCCGCCTTGCCTAAGCGCGAATGCCCCACCACCGACACCTCTTCGTGATCGATATCCCCGTCCTTCTCCAGATAATCCATGATGCGGCTCAAGCCCCACGCCCAAGCGCCGATCGCACCCCAATCAGTGGGTTCGAACGCCTTGCCTTCCGGTTGCAACGCCCCGCGGATGCCGTCCTTCCAACCTTCCGGATGATCCGGCTCCAAATCCCCGTAATAAGCCGTCGCCACCGCGTAACCGCGCTCCAGCAAAGTCTCCACCGGCCAACGGCTGCTCTGTACCGCTCGCGAGGCTTCCGTCGCGCGATTCTTCACCACGCCGAGTTCCTTGCTGTCACGCATCCACTTCGTCGAAAGCGTGATCCCCGGATCGGCCGAGACCGAGTGGTTGCCGAAAAAATTCAAACCCACGAACGCCGGTGCCGGTCCCTTGCGCCGGTTCGGCACGTAGAGCAACAGATCGATCGTCGGCCCGTTCTTCTTGTCCGTCAGGTAAATCGTCACTTCCTTGCGCGTCCCGAGCCCGTTGAAGACCTTCGTGTCCAGCGAACGGAACTCATAGCGGAAATACTTTGGCGCTGCCGGCATCCGGCCATACACCTCATCCTCGAACAGCTTCACCAGCTCCGGCCGCCGCACTTTTTCCCATTCCTTCTTCTTCGTCACCACTTTGCCGTCCACCGTCTTGAGCACCTCCGGCAGCGTATACGGCGGCAGTTTGTCTTCGTCGTAATTAAAACCTTTGGGCTGCGCTTCAGCAGCGGTGATGCTTAGAAGACTCATGGCAGCAAATAGCAGATGACGACTAAGAATGGTCATGCGCCGAGCATAAGCTATCCTCCCGCCCACGGGCAAGGACAGGGAAGCAAAACAAGTGTCTGCCTCCCTGTCCCGGTCCCCAACCTCTCCTCCTTTTGGATTTCTCAATCCAATCATGAGTAAAGTCTGCCCTAGCGGGTAGGACATACGCTGTCCAACCTCTATTTTATTTCTAAAATAAAAAGTTTTCGCAACCAGTTCAAATCCAGAAGGTTGCACCATAAAAAAGAAGGCGCACCGAATCACCACACCCCGTGCTGCCGGCTTCCAGCCGGCAGGTCGGCGACGTCCGCCACAGCCTCCCATACCATCCCCCTCGTAGCGCAAGCCTCCGGCTTGCCGTCCCGCAGTCCGTCCCGGCTGCGCCCCCCGTAGCGCACGCTTCTAGCGTGCGAGTTACGCCGCATCCTTGCGGCGACTCCCCTTCCCACCTATCAACCATCCACTACTTTCGACGGTTTATTGACATCCCCTCCCCAAAACCCCATTTTCTGCGGTCTAGATTTTACGATTTGTTAATTACCGCCTTATGAGCACGCCGCATAATCTCTTTAACACACTGCAATCTTTCGACCTTGGGAATGGCAAACAGGGCAAGTTCTACTCTCTCCCCGCCCTCGAACAAGCCGGGGTCGGCCCTATCTCCAAACTGCCAGTCTCCGTCCGCATCGTCCTCGAATCCGTCCTGCGCAACTGCGACGGGCTCAAGGTCCAGGAAGCGAACGTGAAAGAACTCGCCAACTGGAAGCCGAACGAATCCCGCACCGCCGAGATCCCCTTCGTGGTCGCGCGCATCGTGCTGCAAGACTTCACGGGTGTCCCCCTGCTGGTGGACCTCGCCGCCATGCGCACCGCCGTGGCCAAGATCGGCAAGAACCCGAAGATCATCGAACCGCTCGTCCCCGTGGACCTCGTGGTGGATCACTCGGTACAGGTGGACTTTGCCGGTAACGCCGAGGCGATGGCGAAGAACCTCGATCTGGAATTCTCCCGTAACCGCGAGCGCTACCAGTTCCTGAAGTGGGGCATGCAGGCGTTCGACACCTTCAAGGTCGTGCCGCCGGGCATCGGCATCGTGCATCAGGTGAACTTGGAGTATCTCGCCAAGGGCGTGCTGACAGCGAACGGAGTTTATTATCCGGACACGCTGGTAGGGACGGACTCGCACACCACGATGATCAATGGTTTGGGCATCGTCGGCTGGGGCGTGGGTGGTATTGAGGCCGAGGCCGGTATGCTCGGTCAGCCGGTTTACTTCCTCACGCCGGACGTTGTCGGTGTGCATTTGACGGGTGCCATCCGCGAAGGCGTCACCGCCACGGACGTGGCTTTGACCGTCACACAGATGCTCCGCAAGGCGAAGGTCGTCGGCAAGTTCGTCGAGTTCTTCGGTCCCGGCGCGGCGGCGTTGCCGCTGGTGGATCGCGCAACGATCGCGAACATGGCTCCGGAATACGGCGCCACGATGGGCTTCTTCCCGATCGATGCCGAGTGCGTCAATTACTTGCGCGGCACGGGCCGCACGGAAGCCGCCTGCACCGCTTACGAGAATTACTACAAGGCCCAAGGTCTCTGGGGCATCCCCCAGAAGGGTGAAGTGGAATACTCGCAAGTCGTGGAGCTGGACCTCAGCACCGTGGTGCCGAGCGTCGCTGGTCCGAAGCGTCCGCAAGACCGCATCGAACTGGGCAACCTGCAACGCGAATTCTTCAAGGCGTTCCAACGCCCCGTCACCGAGAACGGCTTCGGCAAGACGCGCAAAGATTTCAGCAAGTCCGTGAAAGTGGAGATGGCCGACAAAAAGAAAGCCTCGGTCGGCACGGGCTCCGTGCTCATCGCCGCTATCACGAGCTGCACGAACACCTCGAACCCGAGCGTGATGCTCGCCGCCGGTCTGCTCGCGAAGAAGGCCGTGGAAAAAGGTCTGAAGGTGAATCCGGCCGTGAAAGCTTCCCTCGCCCCCGGATCGCGCGTGGTGACGGATTACCTCAAGAAGACCGGCCTGCAACCGTATCTGAACAAGCTGCGCTTCAACACGGTCGGCTACGGCTGCACGACGTGCATCGGCAACTCTGGTCCGCTCGATCCTGCGGTGGAAGATGCCATTGTGAAGAACGACCTGATCACCGCCTCGGTGCTCTCCGGTAACCGCAACTTCGAAGCCCGCGTGCATCAGAACATCAAGTCGAACTTCCTCATGTCGCCGCCGCTGGTGGTTGCGTTCGCCCTCGCGGGCCGCGTGGACATCGATCTGAGCTGCGAACCCCTCGGCAAGGACAAGGAAGGCGAACCCGTCTATCTCGCCGACATCTGGCCGACCCTCACGGAAGTCAGCGACGCGATGAAGTCCGCGCTTAAGCCCGAAGTCTTCCGCAAGCTCTACAAAGATTTCGCCGCGCAGAACCCGAAGTGGAACGAGATTCCGTCGAGCGTGGGCAATGTTTACGAGTGGGACCGCCAGTCCACCTACATCCAGGAGCCGCCGTTCTTCACGGACTTCTCCCTGCAACCCGGCACGATCAAGCCGATCTCCGGCGCTCGTGCGCTCGGTATCTTCGGCGATTCCGTGACCACGGACCACATCAGCCCTGCTGGTGCCATCAAGAAGTCCTCGCCTGCCGGCAAATTCCTCAGCGATAACAAAGTCGAATTCGCGGATTTCAACAGCTACGGCTCACGCCGTGGTAACGACCGCATCATGACGCGCGGCACCTTCGCGAACGTCCGCATCAAGAACCTGATGCTCGGTGGCGAAGAAGGCGGCAACACGATTTATCAGCCCACCGGCGAGAAGATGGCGATCTATGACGCCGCAGTGAAACACATCGCCAGCGGCACCCCGCTCATCGTCATCGCCGGTCAGGAATACGGCACGGGTTCCAGCCGCGATTGGGCCGCGAAAGGCACGAACCTCCTTGGCGTGAAAGTCGTGGTGGCCCAGAGCTTCGAGCGCATTCACCGCAGCAACTTGGTGGGCATGGGCGTGCTCCCCTTGCAATTCAAGGAAGGCACCACCGCGCAGACCTTGAAGCTGGACGGCACGGAAACCTACGACGTCGTCGGCCTCAGCCCGGACGTGAAGCCGCAGCAGGACCTCACGCTCAAGATTACGCGCAAAGACGGCTCCGTGGAAAACGTCCCCGTGAGCTGCCGCATCGATACCCCGATCGAGATCGATTACTACCAGCACGGCGGCATTTTGCCCTACGTGCTGCGCCAGCTGATCGCCAAAGCGTAAAGCCGGAGCGCCGAGCTCTAGCTCGGCCCGAAAATATAAAATTCAAACCGCCGCGTTGAGCAATCAACGCGGCGTTTTTTGATTTTGAACTAAAGAGGTTTTTGATTTAAAAGGAGTTTATGGGGTTACCATTTTCGCTACCCGGCTACATTCGCTCACCAAAAACGGCATGGAGAAAAGCTGTTGAAATAGAATGTTACGGCCTATGCACTGAATGCCTTGGAGGCATCTTAATTGACAACAACTATTGGCTGGAAGGAATGGAAGCATCAGGCTCGTTCTATCTTCTACCAGCAAACCCAAAACAAAAAACTTCGTTCGCAGATGCTAGCTTTATCGCCGATTGCTTATCGTTTGAACACGAGATTCCAGTTGCCGCATTTCCAGCAAGATCAAGGCTCAAAAAAACGGACCTTCCTTGGCAGCACACTTCTTTCGGTATAGCCGGAATATCTCCAAAACTCAAACCCACCGAACTTGTCGATCAATACTACAGAGCAATGAGAGACATGTTCTGCGCATCGAGTAGCTTGACCAATGGCAATTCAATTGGAGTCGTTTTTCGATACGACCAAACAGAAACGATGACGGAAGATTACGATGGATACGATATTGTGCGGGTGCCCTACGCAACTCGACTCGGAGCCTTATCCCAATCACTCCATTTATATAATGCCGCCTTAAGGCAGCCTGAGCCTCTTTTTCAATACCTTGGTTTCTACCGCGTGATTGAAAGCAGAACGCAAAACAACGGAAAGACTTGGATTGAAGGCGTTGTTAGAAACAGAAATCTCGATTGCAAACACCCAATTTGGGGTGATTTTTATTCAGGTCTTAAATCGCTAAGCCCAAATCTGCGACGACATTTACGAAAGAGCCGCATCTCAAATAGAATGGGGAGAGTAGATTTGCTCGAAATTATGCGAGCTCAAGCAATCGCAAGAATTGAGACCTTAATCAGTCAATCGCAACCATCCGACGTTGCTCGCCGACTCTACACAGAAAACAGATGTGGCATAGCTCACGGAGGACAGATACGCAGACACGATTTTGCGGACGATTTCGTTGAAGTATTGCGCGATCTTCCTCTAATCAGATACTTGGCCCGATTGTCAATTGAGGAGGCACTCTAGCAAAGATTTTCGAGCAATAATTCGGTTGCTTTGAGCACACAGTGAAAAACTTTGCGTATTCTAATTAGCCAATCGGCGCTCCCCCTCACCCCACCGCCCTTACCGCCACTTGGTTGCACACCTCCGTGACCCGCTCCTTCAACTCCGCATGCTTCAGCCCGAGCGCCGCTGCCGCTTCATCGATCAACTTGCTATCCGACGGCATCTGGAACGAGCTGCTCGAACGCCGCATCCCGCCCGCTTCCACATGCTTCGCGATCATCAGTATCGCCGCCAGCTTCGCCCCTCGCGCTGAAAGTCCTTCTGTCAATTTCTTCGCCCGATGATGACTGCCGATGGCTTCCGCCACCGCCTCGGAGAAGCCCCAATAGCGGACCAGACTCGCCGCCACCAGTGTGTGATCCAGCGCGTAACATTCCTGCTCGTTCTGCGTCGCCTCCGGTGAAAAACCCAGCGCTTCCGGCATCAGATAACTGTAATCCGTCAAATTCTTCGCCATGAACGGGATCGCATAATCATGGAACAACCCCGCCCAATGCGCCTCCTCGGCCAGATCCTCGTCCACCTCTTGCGCCATGAACTCGCAGAAGTGCGCAGCGAACTCCAATTGCGGCCAGATGGTGTCCGAGACTTCGGACAAGGCCTGCCGGACGGCGGAATAAATGGTAAGCTCGCAAAAATCCTCGCTCCCGCACCGCGTCAGCGCGCTTGCACAGGAGTCCACCTTCACCTGACCCGCATACCACGCCGAGTTCGCCAGATAGATCAGCCTCTGCGCCAACGGCTTGTCCGCATCCATCTTGGCGATGACCATATCGAACGACGGTTCCCGCACCGCCATCTCCGCGATGATATCGCGCACGATGACCGTACGCTCAGGCAGACGGCAGGCTTCCAGAAAAGCCTCTACCGCCAACACTTGGATGGGAACAGTCAGAGCCATTAAGATTAGCGACGGCTCTCAATGCGGCCAGATACGACTTGGGTTGGATCGGTCAGCCAGCGGCTTTATAAAAGCCGTCAAACACTTATCGGCTAAAAATTGCGCGGCTTAAGTCGAATGTAGGTCATAAAATGGCCATGCTTCACTCACAGCTTGCCTGCTTTACCAAGCCGATTAAATCCGGCAACCTCTCGCTCATGTTCCCCGCTGGCTCTCGTAAAAACCTGCTATTGTGCCTCGCACTCTGGCTACCGTGCGCTTTCCTCGCCCAGGCTGAACCCGTCGCCAAACGCATCGAAGTCAGCCGCGACCTCTGGCTCTCCGCCGTCGGCTCCGAAGGCGAAGGCAACAACGGCGCTTCCCCAAGCTGAAGCTGAAAGGCATCCAGGAGTTCTTCCTCATCGATTTCGATCCCACTCCCTTGAAAGGCCAGCGCATCGTCCGCGCGCAATTGCACCTGCACTGCGAGAGCGCGGAGAACTTGGGCCGCGTCACCGTCTCCACCGTCACGGATGAATGGGTCGAAGGTCAAGGCACCAGCTACGCGAAGACGACCGGAGCCAGCAGTTACCTCTGGTCACGCTCCGGTGAGAAACGTTGGGCTGGCGATGGCCCGGACATCACCGGTGTGGTCCTTGGTCAGCATGGTTCCATCTGGGGTTTCGGTGATGCCTCGCCGCGCAGCACCAATGATTGGATCACCATTCCCATCGACCCTGCCGTTGCCCAAGCGCGCATCGATGGTCGCTCCCAAGGCTTCTTCGTGATCGACGACGTCGGCAACGAATACACCCGCGAGGGCAATACCATCAACTATCGCCTCTACCCCAACCGCTACTTCTCCAGCCGCGATAGCAACAAAGCCCGCGCCCCATACTTCACGCTCTGGCTCGAACCCACCAACGGCCATACCGCCCAAGCGCCAGCAACTGTCGCTAAGCCCGTCGTCACAAAAGCCGTACTGCCACCGCTGCCCGAGTTGCCGATGATCAAGCGCTCGCCTTTGCCCGTGGATTGTTTCTCCCTCGCCGGCACAGACTTGCCCGCCTTGGATTTCTACGCTGCCAAAGGCGAAGCCATCGGCTTCCTCATCGCCTCGCCGGTGACAGATATCACGGTGAAAAACGCCCAAGATATCGACGTCTCCCTCTTCACCGCCCGCCGCGTAGGCAACCATGTGGACCCGCTCGTCCCATCCTCGCTTGCCAACAACCCCACCGCCACGAATGCGCCCCTTGGCGGCACTTGGGTGGAATTGTATGTCCGCAAAGATGCAGCACCTGGTCGCCGTAGTCTCACCGTCACCGTTGGCAACCAATCCATGCCGCTCACCTTGACGATCTGGAATTTCACCTTGGCCGACCGTCTCGCCTTCCTCCCGCAGATGAACTGCTACGGCCTGCCGAAAGATGAACTCGCCTACTACCGCCTCGCGCATGAGCATCGCACCGTGCTGAACTGCCTGCGCTACGGCTGGACTGGCAAGGTCAACTCAGACGCCGTGCCTCTCCGCCGCAAAGACGGCACCTGGGATTGGACCGCGTGGGACACCAAATTCGGCTCGCTGCTGGATGGCTCCGCTTTCCGCGGCCTGCGCCGTGATAGCGTGCCCGTCGATGCCATCTACCTGCCCTTGAACGAGAATTGGCCGATGGAACATGAGAAACATTTCCGCGGCGGCTATTGGGTGGAGAACGCCTATGACGAAGCCTACTGGCAGGAGTTCCGCAACATCGGCAAAGAATTCGCCACCCACTTCGCAGGCAAAGGCTGGCGTGAACCGCTCTTTGAATTCTACCTGAACAACAAAGTCTACTTCAAACGCGACCGTGGTAATCGTTGGGATGCCACCTCGGCCGCCTGGATCTTCGATGAACCGATGAACACGCAAGACTTCTGGGCCTTGCGCCGCTTCGGCCTCGAATTCTGGCGTGGTGTGAGCGCAACTCCCGGTCCGCGTTTTACCTTCCGCGTGGACATCTCCCGTCCTGAGTGGCAACGGGATCTGCTCGATGGCGTGACGAGCGTCGAGGTGACCAGCGGCGCTTTGCGCCCCTATCGCGAACGCGTCATCCAACGCGCCGAAAAATACCACAACCTTGTTTACATGTACGGCGCGGCCAACCAGATCGGCACACCGAACGTGATGCCCATAGCTTGGAGCGTCGAAACATGGGCGCTCGGCGCTGATGGCGTCGTGCCGTGGCAAACCATCGGCCAGCCCGATTCGTGGACCAAGCCTGACCAGCTCTCCCTTTTTTACCCCACCTCAGGCGGCCCCGTCCCCAGTATCCGCTTGAAAGCCTTTCGCGCCGGGCAACAGCTCGTCGAATATCTCACCATGTACCAAGCCCTCTCCGGCCAAAGTCGTGAAGCCTTGGGCGCTGCGGTGCTGGCCGAACCCGGCCTGCTCCCCCGTTTGGAAAAGAAATCCGAAGCCGACGCGGGAACTTCTCACTTCAACAACGCCAGCGCGCAAACCTTGGAGAATATCCGGTTGCGTATCGGCTTCTGGCTGGATGCCAAAGCGCCTGCTTACCGCGAACGCTGGCATGATCCCCGCCCCACTCCCCGCGATCCCGCCAAAGTCCCTGACCGCAAACCCATTCAACTGGGTAACAACTAACTCAACAGGCGATTCTATATCGTCACCTGCTTACGGCTCCACGTAAACCGGCATGTCCAGCCACACGAGCTTGATCAGATAAGCCGCGTTCCAGTTAGCGAGCCGGAAACACCCGTGTGATTCCGTCCTTCCGACAGCTTCCGGTCCCGGCGTGCCGTGGATGCCATAGCCCGGCTTGTCCAAACCGATCCACGCCACCCCTACCGGATTGTTCGGCCCCGGCGGGATCATCAGCACACGATTCAACTTCTTCGCCTCTTCGGATTCCGGAAAGATCTCGGGATTGAAACGATAGTTCGGATTCTCCGCCGCCACCTTCACCCGCACAACACCCACCGGCCGTTTGTCCACCTTCTGCGCGATGCTACAGGGGAACTGCGCCATCAACCGGTCCTTGCTGTCGAAGACCTGCAGCAACCGGTCTGCGAGCAGAATGGTCACATACGCCGCCCGCCCCGTTGGTTTCGGTGAAGTCACGTTCGGCACGGTCAACGTCGTGCCCGCCGGAACCTCCTCCCAATTCACCTCGCGATTCAACTGCTTGATGAATGCGGGATACGACTGAAACTTCTCCGCCACCAGCTCCAGCACCGTTTCATACGCCAGCCGGTCCTGCTCTGATTTCGCCAGCCAGGTCTTGCCGAGCGGTCGCAATGAGCTGATATCCTCCTGGGTCACCGTATAGGTCGTGTAAAGCGGCAGCTTGATGGTCAGCGCGCTCTTCGTCGCCGCATCCAGTTCCCCGCTTTGCGGCAAACCATTCCGCTTCTGGAAACCCCGGATCGCCGCCCGGCTCTGTGATCCCATCGCCCCATCGATTGATCCCGGCGAAAAACCCAACCGCGCCAGCGCCACCTGCGCCTCGAGTCCGTTCTGCACCGGCCGTGCCCCCTCTTCCGTCGTGTTGGGAATTACCGTATTGGTCGCGCTCGTCACCGAGTTGGTGACGATCGGGATCGGCAGTGCCGGCTTGGCCACCTCGTTCGTCCGCCCTGGCTTTGCGGGCCGGGTCACCAGATTGGTCGAAACGACGACCGTGCGATTTGTCATCGTCGTCGTCGGGTTCGTGCCTTTTGCCTCCGTCCAAGGCAGATTCGTGGCGATGCGGTTGGACAAGCCCTGCCAGTCCACGTTGGTCAACACATCGGGTGCGCGCTTGATCTTTTCCACATCCACATACTTATCCAGCGTCGGCTTCTCCGTCCGGCTGGGATCATGCGCCTGCCACCAATACCAGCCGACCAGCCCCGCGACCGCCAGCAGCAATAGCAGGAACAGACGGGAGACTATACTACTCCCGCCCGATTTCTTGCCGCCGTTGGACGATTTGGATGGCACGCCCACGATTAAGCCATAATTTGCCGCCAATTCCAAAGGAAGAAGTTGCCAAGCCGCCCAACCCGGTGAAGATTCAAGTCATTCTCAGATTGAAGCGGGCGGCACACTGGTTGCTAGCAATGCAATTGCGACCACTCATCAGCCCCTTGAAAGATTTGGTTGCGGCGTATGAATCATCGTCCATTGGCTGCCTTGCTGACCGGGGTCCTGCTGCTCTTCAGCCTCGTTTCGCATGCGCAGATAGCTACCCCGCCGCCGGTCATCACCTCCATGCTGACCTCCAACGGCCAGCGCATCTTTGGTTTCACCCCTTACCCTGCCGCGAATCAGATCCACCTGCTTTCCACCACGAACCTGTCGAACGGTTTTCTCACCGTGACCAATGGCACCTTGACCAATTTTGTTTGGTCCGTGCCAGATTCCGGTAGCAACGCTTTTTATCTATTGGCCATTCAGCCTGTCAGCACCAACGCTCAACTGGCCACCATTGCCCTGAACCGGCTGGCCTACGGGCCTACACCGAAATTGTTGGATGACCTCGTTTACGGTTCCAACCCCCAAGCCGCCCAAGACTGGATCAACGCCCAACTCGCGCCCGAGACCATCACCGAGCATGTCACCAGTTCGCACACCAATGTGAACATCATTGCGGCCAAGTTCGCCACGGAGACGACGTACTTAACGACACCAACCTTAGTGGCCCGGGCACCGCGAACATCAACGACCTGCGCGCCTGGCACGTCTTGAACGCCGTCGGTGCCGACCGCCAGTTGCTCGAAGTCCTCACCCAGTTCTGCGAAAACCATTTCGTCACCCAATATTCCAAGAACCTACGATTATTTCGGCTCCTTCTACAATGGCATCCCCAACGTCCGCGAACGCATCGCTACTGAGATGGAACGCCGCGAGATTTTCCGCTGGCGGCAAGCCTTGCTCAATCCCACCTGCACCTTTCAAGACCTCTTGAAGATCAGCGCCGAGAGCCCCGCGATGATCATCTACTTGGATACCGTGAACAGCCGGTCAGACGGAGTGCGCATCCCGAATGAGAATTATGCCCGCGAGATCATGGAGCTTTTCAGCATGGGCGTGGATAACGGCTATGACCAATCAGACATCACCGCCTTGTCGTATGCCTGGGCTGGCTGGTCAGTAGAGATGGTTGAGACGAACGAATGGTATAATCCGCTCGCCGGTAAAGCGGTCACAAAACTGAATGTGGATGACCCCAGCACCGCTTACACGAATCTGGTCGGCTCCTGGACTTTCAACTTCAAAGGCGGCCGCTATCGCTCCACCAACATCGTCGTATTCCCGAACAAATCCGTTCCCGCCCGCTTTGGCGAGCCGTGGGTCTCGAAGAACTACGGCAACGGAACTGGCGGCGCTTATCAACTGAGTATTCCGGCCCGCTCCGGGAACACCGCCTTGCAAAGCGGTTACGATGTCATCGCCCACCTCTCCAACCTGCCGTTCACAGAGGAGTATATCTGCGTAAAACTCTGCCGCCTG
>CBDIPT010000008.1:0-263327 GCA_965283725.1 Limisphaerales bacterium | reverse complement strand
CCCACCTCAAGCTGCACACCACCGGCGGGGAACTTCGCGATGAGTTCGCGCAAGGCTTCGGGCAGGCGATCGGGAACCATCTCGAAATGGACGAACAAGTCGGGCTGCCAGCGATCGAGGAAGAATTGGAGGATGGCCTTGCTGACGTTCAGGTTCAGGTTGAACGTGCGGTCCACGAACTTGAACTGCTTCAAGCCGCGATCCAGCAGCTTCTGGCACTCGGCGAGGATGGCTTCCAGCGGCACTTGTCGCACGGGGATATCGAGCGAGGACAGACAGAATTCACAGGTGAAGGGGCATCCGCGCGAGGCCTCTATGTAAACAATGCGATGGGCGACATCGTCTTCGTTGTAGAGTTCATAGGGCAGCTTGATCTGGCTGAAGTCGGGCAGGGGCGCCGCCATGATCTTCTGCGGGGGAGGTTCACCCGCCAGCAGCTTGCGACAGAGCTTGGCGAATTCCAGATCGGCCTCGCCGGTGATCACGTAATCCGCCAGCGCCACGATCTCCTGGCCTTCCGTCTCATAGCTCACCTCGGGTCCACCCAGCACGATGATCAGGTCGGGCCGGATGCGTTTGAGCGCGGAGATGACCTCGCGCGTCTGCACCGTGTTCCAGATATACACGCCGAAGCCGATGATCTGCGGATTCCGCGCCAGCAACACCTCCGCGATATCCAGCGCACGCTGGTTGATATCGAACTCCACCAAGCACGTACGCGCCTGTAGCTCGCCCATATTGGCCAGCAGATAGCGCAGGCCAAAGGCGGCATGAATGTACTTCGCGTTAAGCGTGGTCAGAACAACGTCGCTCATGACAGGGGGACAATATAACGGATTCCGGGGATTAGGAGAATAGGGAAATGTGAGAAGTTCCGTTTCCCAAACTCGATAAGAAGTAAATGGAAATTCATATCGCAGTAAGCCAGTCATCGGTTTTTGACTGGTTCAATCAACCGGGTTTTGTACAATTAATTGCATCGTTTGAAGGCCAATCCTTCTTTATGAAATTGTCAGAAATCCCTAATTGCTCCTCGGAAATTTTGCTCCGCTTCAAGCCGAGATATGGCTGGGGCTGGCAGTTTCCGAAGGGAACTGGTGTCTTGGACTATGAGGTGATTGAAAAACTTGGATCGTTTTCGTTACGTGCGAAGAAAGCGTTTCAATGGAAAGGGGTCTACCGAGGAGTTATTGGTGATATCACTGAAGAAAATCATCCACTTTGTGATTACCGTTTTGTGCTATGGTCAATGACTGGAGCTGATGCTGATCTGGTTCAAGATTCTGAGTCACGGTGGGATATTTATTTTTCGAAACAGCAATTCAATGAAGATGGAATTGATTTTGTTCAACCTGACCTTACTGGTGTCGGCTACGGAGCCCCTTTTGAGATTCGTTTAATCTCAGCCAATTTAAGTTCTAAATAAGACCGACTCTCTTTTGAAGGCCTGCACTGCTGCGAACAACGCTATTCCCGCATACGCGCAACTGGAGGCGAATGTGATGATGATCAGGCTCCAAGGGAAGTTCGCGGTGAGCACGTCTTTGCACACCAGGCGTTTAAGATCGGCACGAGCGCGAGCTTCGCGTTGAGGTCGAAACCGGGCAGAGTGGACATCACGGCCGGGATGATGACGAGCACCATCAGGGGTGAGATATAGGTTTGTGCTTCCTTGAACGTGCGCGCGAATGTCCCCACCGCGAGCAAAATGGCGGAGAAAAAGACGGCCAACGGTAACAGCATGATGAGCACCCAGAGGATGCTCCAGGACTGACCTTGAACGCAAAGAGGGAGCCAGCCTGTGCGCCCATTTCCCGCATGGCATTCATGGGCAACGAGAATGTGATGGCAAAGGAGGTCACCGAGAGCAGTGTGGTGATGAGCGAGACGGTGACGACGAGCAGGAACTTGCCGGCCACGAGGTCATGCCGGCTGATGGGTGTGACGAGGATCGTCTCCATGGTGCCGCGTTCCTTCTCGCCTGCCGTGACATCGATGGCCGGGGTCACCGCCCCCACGAAGCACAGGAAGATGATCATGTAAGGGATCAAGCCGCCTAGAATGGAGCCGGTGACTTTCTCTGGCGGGGCGACGTTCTGCACATCCGTCTTGAACGGTTTCAAGGTGTCGCGTGAAAGCCCTTTCGCACCGAGCCGTTGCCCGATGATTTCATCCGAGTATTCCCGCAACAGCGCCTGCAATTGACGCACGGCTACTTGGGAGCGCACTTCGCCTTCGTAGCTGTAGATCTTCACATGCGGGGCATTGGTGGGGCTCAGCTTCAGCGCTTCCTCGAAACCCGCCGGGAACTCGATGGCCGCCCGCAATTTCTTATCGCCGATGCGTTGGCGGTAGTCGTCCGTCGGTTTTTCGAGTTTGATGCCTGCGTGTTGGCGAGCCGTTTGAACATCGCGGGCGCATTCGTTTCGCCCAGCAGCATCACGGAGATGCTTTCCTTGTTCAGGCTTTTCACGGCTTTCGCGGCCACGGTGCCGAAGCCGATGGTCATCAGCGGAAAGAGCAGCAGGGATACTATCACGGAGGAAATGAGCGTGCGTTTATCCCGCAGCGTATCGAGCATTTCCTTGAAATAGACGGTGCGGATATTGCGCCAGTTCATACCTTGCCCTCCACACATTGGACGAAAATCTCCTCGAGGTCCGTCAGCCCCGTGCGCGCTTTCAATTCCGCGATGGTTCCTTCCACCAGCAGCTTGCCGTGATGGATGATGCCCACTTGATCGCACAGCTTTTCCACCTCGCTCATGACGTGGCTGGAGAAGATGACCGTCTTGCCGCGTTCACGGCATTGCTTGATGAAGCCGACAATCGTACGGGCGGTCATGAGGTCGAGTCCATGCGTGGGTTCGTCAAAGATCATCACTTGGGGATCATGGATGAGCGTCCGCGCGATGGACACGCGCTGCTTCTGGCCGGTGGAGAGTTTGTCGCAACGACGGTCGGCAAATTCCTCGATCTCCAGCAGCTTGATCAACTCCGCTACCCGGGTTTTGAGCGTGTGGTTATCGAGCCCGTTCAGCTTGCCGAAGTATTCGATGGTCTCCTTGGCTGTGAGCCGGGCGTAGAGCGCGGTGGCGGTGGAGAGGAAGCCGATGTTCGCCCGGACCTTCTCCGGGTCCTTTTCGATGTCAAAACCGGCCACTTGCCCGGAACCTTCGGTTGGCTTTAGTAGGGTGGCGAGGATACGGAGCGTGGTGGTCTTTCCAGCCCCATTTGCCCCTAGCAGGCCGTAGATGCGGCCGGGCTCGCAACGGAAGCTCACGCCATCCACCGCCCGGAAGGTTCCGCGCTTGGGGTCCTTGAATGTCTTGGCAAGTCCTTGGGCTACAATCATGTTACGGAGGCATACGTTATCGGTAAAAGGGAGGGAAAACGAGCTTTTTCCGCAATTTGGCTCACTGGCGGACACCACAATAGGTTGTGTAATTGTGAATAACTTCCCGCTAGCTATGGTGTATTTTCCCTTGAAAGCGCGCCGGAATGGCTTTTCATAGCAATTGCCATGTACCTCAAGAATCTGACAGTCCTAGGGTTCAAGTCTTTCGCCGACAAGACGTCGCTGAACTTCCTGCCCGGCATCACGGCCATCGTGGGGCCGAACGGGTGCGGCAAGTCGAACGTGGCGGATGCGATCCGTTGGGTGCTGGGCGAGCAATCCGCCAAGGCCCTCCGTGGCGGTGAGATGGCAGACGTCATTTTCAACGGCACAGACAGCCGCAAGCCCCTCGGTATGGCTGAGGTATCCCTGACCATCGGTGATGTGGATGGTGAACAGCTTCGGGCTGCCGGGGTGGAGATGGACTATAACGAGGTCACCGTGACCCGCCGCGTCTTCCGGGATGGTGGCAGCGAGTATTTCATCAACAAGACTTCCTGCCGCCTCAAGGACATCCAGCAGCTTTTCATGGGCACGGGTGTTGGCCGCACGAGTTACTCCATCATGGCGCAGGGCAACATCACCCAGATTTTGTCCAGCAAGCCGGAAGACCGCCGCATGGTCTTCGAGGAAGCCGCCGGCATCACGAAATTCAAGACGCAGAAGAAGGAAGCTCTCCGCAAGCTGGAGCATACGGACCAAAACCTCCTGCGCGTGGAAGATCTGATCAAGGAAGTGAAGCGCCAGATCGGCTCGCTGCAACGTCAGGCCGGCAAGGCCCGTCGTTACAAGCAGGTCATGGTGGAGCTGCAACACCTTGATACGCAGCTTGCCCGCCATAACTTCGACATCCTGCAAGGTGAGATCAAGGATCGCGACGAGCGCCTGAAGCTCGTCACCGTCGAGATCGAATCCGCCAGTTCGGGCGTGAACCGCGCCGAAGATGAGTTGACGCAATTGCGCACGCGCCTGGGCGAACTCGAACAGGAAATCAGCCTCTCGCAGCAGCACGGCCTCGAACTCAAGGGCCAGATCGATCGCCACGAGAGCCGCATCCATTTCAACGAAGAGCGCCTGCGCGAACTGGAACATCAGAATGCGAAAGCCCTTGGTGACATCGCGCAAGCGGAAGAGCGCCGCCTCATCTCCGAGCAAGAGTTGAACAGCGTGATGCAGCGCATCACCGAGAACGAAGCCAAGCTCATCGAGCATAAGCAGAATCTCGAGACGCGCCGCGAATCCCTCCGCACGGTGGAGCAGGAGTTGATGGGCAAACAGGAAGACATCCGCCGCAGCCAATCGGAACTTTTCTCCGCTGCGCAGGAACTCAGCCGCGTGCGCAACCAGATCAACCAGCTTGATCTGCAGAAGCAGGGCAATATCGTGCGCCTCGAGAAATTGCACTCCGAGAAGGTGCAGCTTGAAGAAGAACGCAATCGCCTCGAAGCGCGTCTCGCTGAATTCTCTGCCAACGCGGAAGCCGATAAGCTGAATATCCAGGTGCAGCGCGGCACGGTGGAGGAACGTCAGGCCCGCCTGAAAGAGATTCTCCAAGAGTTGTCACAAGCATCACAGCAACTCGATGGTTTGGTGCGGCAGCAAGCGGAGAAGCGCTCACGCCTGAACGTGCTGGAACAGTTGGAGGAATCACACGAAGGCTTCAGCGGCGGTGCGCAAGCGGCCTTGAAGCAATCGCAAGCGGTACTGGGTTCCTTGGCAGATAAGATTCGAGTGCCGGACCAATACATCCGTGCGGTGGAAACGGTTCTAGGCCAGAACCTGCAACTCGTATTGACCGAGCAGCCGGAAGCTGCCGTGCAAATCCTCGCGGACCTGAGCAACAACAAGAAGGGCAAGGCGAGCATCGCAGCTATTAGCTTGTTGCAAGGCCGAGTGCAGGCTGCTTTCCAAGCAACTACCTTTACCGTTGGGACCACGCCTGTTCTCTCCATCATGGAAGTGGAAGAGGCGTTCAAACCGTTGCTCGAATGCCTTGTCGGTCGCACGTTGATCGTGGAGGACTTGAACCTCGCCACGACCGCTTACCGCGAGTGCAATGGCAGCCATGATTTCGTCACAATGACGGGTGAGTTGCTTAACGCTTATGGCGTTTACAACGGCGGCCAGTCAAACGGTAACAACAACGGCAAAGCGCCTTCTTCCATCTTGGGTCGAAAGAACCAGATCGTGGAATTGAAGGGCCAGCTTGCGCAGTTGACGGAGCAGGTAAATGAATGCAGCCGCCAGCGGGGTGCCTTGCAGAGCGAGCAGACGACCTTGCAAGCCAGCTTGCAGGAAGCGCAGAGCGAGCTCCGCACGCAAGAGGTAGCTATCGCGAGCCGTGAAGGGGAGTTCCGGGCGTTGCAGAATTCTCTCCGCGTGCTGCTGCAGAAGGCGGACACCGTTGGTTACGAGATCGATAATCTTTCCAATAGCGACCGCGAAGGCGCGGAGAAGCGCGAAGCCATGGCGGCGCGCATCGGTGAATTGGAGCATCGCGAAGCGTCTCTGCAAGCGCAGCTCGCGGACATGAATCACAATCTGGATGGTCTTCGCCATCAACGCGACGCTGCGAACGCCGCGTTGACCGAAGCGAAAGTCGCCCTCGCCACGGATGAGCAGATGCTTGCGTCCTTCCGCAACCAGCAGCGTCCTTTGCAGCAACGCATTAGCGAGATGCAGCATTTGGCGGATGTGCGCCGGAATGAAATGGGCTCCTTCCTGCAGCGCAAGGAGCAGGCGGAAGTCGAAATTGCCGAATCGCGCCAACGCATCGAGGCGTTGCAGCACGAGCGTTCGCAAGTGAACGACCAGACGACGGAACTCGTGGGCGATCGCGACAAGCTGAACGTCAATATCGATGAGCGCGAAACGATTTTGCGCGATCAACGCCAACGCGTCGGTACCTTGCACTCGCAGAAGAGCACTCTGGAAGTGGAATTGGCTCAGAAGGGCATGGCGGTGCAGAATCTGCGCGAGCGCGTCCAGCAGAAGTATCAGGTCAATATCGATGACATCCGCAGCGAATGCATCACGATCACGGATGCGAGCGAAGGCGCGCCGAAGATCGAGACGTTGACGCCCGAAGAGATGGCTTCCCGTGGCATGGCGACGGATTGGAACCAGGTGGCCGAACAGGTCGCTGCGCTGCAGAAGCGCATTGATGAGATGGGCCCGGTGAATCTCGTGGCCATCGAGGAATACGAAGAGACGGAACAGCGTTACCAATTCCTCACCACGCAGCATGACGATCTGGTGAATGCGAAGACCGAGTTGATGGACGTGATAAATCGAATCAACACGCAGACACGTGAGATGTTCATCACCACGTTCAACCAGATCCGCGACAACTTTCGCATCATGTTCACCGAGATCTTCGGTGGTGGTAAAGCGGACCTCGTGCTGGCGGATGAAGCCAACGTGCTGGAAAGCGGCATCGACATCGTGGCGCGTCCTCCGGGCAAGCAACTCCAGAGCATCACGCTGCTATCCGGTGGTGAGCAGACGATGACGGCTGTTTCACTTCTCTTCTCCATCTACCAGGTGAAGCCCAGCCCGTTCTGCGTGCTGGACGAGTTGGACGCACCGCTCGACGAATCAAACATCAACCGCTTCCTGCGCGTCTTGAAGCGTTTCCTGGAGCAATCCCAGTTTGTGATCATCACGCACAACAAACGCACCATCGGCATCGCGGACGTGCTCTACGGTGTGACGATGCAAGAGCAAGGCGTGAGCCGCATCGTAAGTGTGAAGTTCCACAAGACCGAGGAGACCGCTGCGGTCGGGGCAGCGGAGCAACAATCTAAACTGCTTGTTCCGCCACCCAAAG
Organism: Limisphaerales bacterium; assembly: GCA_965283725.1. Taxonomy (GTDB): domain Bacteria; phylum Verrucomicrobiota; class Verrucomicrobiia; order Limisphaerales; family JAEYXS01; genus JAEYXS01. The sequence continues at coordinate 256,102 of CBDIPT010000008.1, read as the reverse complement.
GTGGCACGGTGAACGAACAGGAAGATGCGCCGCATACGCGGGCTGAGACGCTGGAACTGAGCGAAGCGAAGTAAAAGCAGAGACCGGATTTGCCGATAATCATCCCGCTGCCCGGCTTGGGCGGCGGGGTTTTTTTGTGAGGGAGGACGTTCGAACGGACCAAATGCAGCAGTGGGGCCGTGATGAAATGCTTGCACTCATATTCCGACGCGTAATATGGTTCGGCAGTGTCTGGCTGAACTTCAGGGCCGAGGCAGTTTAAAATTGAAGGAGAGGAAAATGAAAACAATCATCAAAATCGCGACTTTGATAATCCTTCTGACCGGGACAAGTTTAGGCATCGCCGCAGAGCCGATAACCGGAGCCTTCGGCATCAAGTTGGGTGATGTTTTGAACAGTTCCGATGCGTTGCAGAGAACCATCTTGCCTTCAGGTGTCGTGAAGTATGAAGTCAAGGCGGTAACACCGCACAAATCCTTTCAGAAATTCGATGTGGAAGTGACGGTTGGCACGAAGAAGATACATACGGTAAATGGTGCGGGCAGGTATCCCGGCATGGAAAGCGCGATGAAGGAGTTCAATGCTGTGAAAACAGAATTGGAATCCAAGTATGGCCCGGCCAAGACAAACCGGAGAGAAGGGGCCGCCTATTTTCCGTCGGGCAAGAAGACCATTTCACTCTTGGTGAACCAGGAACGTGCATCAGTCGTTTTTCTGAATCTTTCCTGCCGGGATGAGGAGTTGACGCCGTTGGCTGAAAAAGAGGTGCCTCCTCCGCCTCCGCAGGAAGAGATCGAGGGGGCTTTTGGTTTTAAATTCGGTCAAGTTTTCGACCCCTCCAAGTCGTTGGGTACGTCGAAAAACACAGCCGGTGAAATTTTGTATCGTGTAAATCCGCCGACACCTAATCCGACTTTTGAGAACTACTACATCGAGGTCACTCCTGACACGAAGAAAATCTTCCATGTCTGGGCGCAAGCAAAAATCTCCAGTGACGCGGAAGCCAAGATCCGGCGGGATTCATTGGCGCAAGCGATTATAGCAAAGTATCAAGCTCAAAAAGGAATGCTCGACAGCGAGTTTGCGCGGATTTTGGTGCAAGGCGATACCACGGTGATCATCAAAACATACCCCAATCCCGGAGGAGGCATATTGCTCGACCTGAGGTATAAAAACGAGAACTTGGCGAAGGAGGGCCGTACCGAAGCGGTGGGGAAAGATGCGAAAAAGATGGATACGAAAGGGCTCTGAAGAGATTCGCCCATGAGGTGCGGTTGCTGCGCTTTTTTCCGCAGTTATTTGATTGGCCTAAAAAAATCTAAAAAACAGACACTCGAAAAATGATGAAAAGTATCATCAAGGTATTTGTAATCGCCCTCTTACTCACGAATGTGTGCCTTTGTAAGGCGGCAGAACCGATCACGGGCGCATTCGGGTTTAAGTTGAATGAAGTCCCTGATGCTGGATCTGTCCTCGAGAAGGAAAAGGATGATAGTGGAATCTACACCTGTTACGTCAAACCCTCATCTCCCAATCCATCGTTTCAGAGATATCGAGTTATGGTTAATCCAAAAAGCCTCAAGGTGTTTTGTATCAGCGCGGGGGAGACTACAATACCAAGGAAGCAGCTTTGAACGAAATGAAGTCAATCTTGGGAAAGCTCGAATCCAAATATGGCCCAAGTCATCCCATGCGAGATGCTGCGGTCATTGAATCCGGGGACCGCTATGTTCTGATCAGCGTCGCGGAAAGACCAGATAAGAAGGGTAGTTTGATGGTGACTTATTGTGATGATAAATTGAAGAATCTGGCGGAGGCACAAGCCAAGCAAGCAAAGGAGACCGAAGTGGCGACCGAGGGGAAACTTGGTCAGATTGAGGGAGCTTTCGGTTTTAAGTTCGGTGAGGTGTTTGATCCTAATTCCGCCCTCGAAAAACGGCCAGTGGCGGCAGGTGGTTTTATTTATGTGGTAAAGCCGCCTAAACCCAGTGATGCGTTCACCGATTACTTTCTCGTTTTGACGCCCATAACCCATAAGATTGTTGGAGTCTGGGCGAATCACATGTTCAAAGACCAGAGTGAGGCATTAGCCAAACAAGCTGAACTGGCACCCATCTTGGAGGGCAAGTATGGGAAGATTAACGAGACGGATGCGCAAAAAAACAAGGTCATTATCAAGCATGAAGATGAGTATATCAGCCTAGAGACGCGCAAGGGCCAAGACGGTGAGGCGGCTGTTTTGATCAATTACCATAGCACGAAATTGGATGGAGTGTTTTTCCAAGAGATGAAGGATGCGGCTGCTGGAAAAGCGGATAAGTCGGGGCTTTGATCGTTTTCTCGTTGAAGTTTATAGGCCGCGCAATTTGCGCGGCCTTTTTTTTGTTGGGTTTATGTTTAGCAGTTGTCGCTCTAGGGTTTCATCTTCTCTCTCGCCCCCTCCACAATCCGTTTCCAATCGAACGCCGGGCCGGGGTCCGTCTTGTTCTTCTGGATGTGATAGTGGCCGATGAGGCCTTGATAGGATTCGAGCTTTTCGTCCGAGAGGACTCCGGGGATGAGCTGTCCTTTTTCGTCACGCGGGTAGTCGCATTTGATCTTGGGGAAGATTTTGCAGAGCGTGGCGGTGAGGCGGATGAGGGCCTCGTATTGTTCGTTCGTCAGGTCGTATTGGTAGAGCTTGGTGCCTTGGACGACGCCGAACACAGGTTCGTTGCGGGCGGGGCGGCCAATGAAATCCTTCGTATGCACGCCGCCATCGCCGAGGCGTTCGGGGATGCTGATGCGCGTGCGGCCATCGGGGTCTTGCTTATACCACGCCAGCAGGTCTTTGTTCGTGGGCGAAGAGTAAGCGCCCATGTTGGCGATCTCGATGCCTACGCTGCGGGTGTTCGAGGTGGTGGCGTGCCAGGCACGTTCTTTGAGGTCGAGTGTCTGGTAGATGGTGCCATCGATATCCACCATGAAATGCACGCTGAGGCAACGGGCATCGTGGAGGACGCGGAAGCATTGGCGGCTCGTGCCGGCGACATCGAAGTGATAGACGAACTGATCCACCTTGTCCTGCAAGAGCTTCAAGTCCCAGCCGCCGCCACGCACGCGTTCGATCTCGGCATCCGTGAGGCCATCTTTGCGGAGACCGTAGCGGTTGGGGGATTTGAGGGCAGCGACGGCGACCTTAGACGTTTCCCACGAAGATTGATCGAAGGGCGCGAAACGACGTTCCACGCGATAGGCGTCGTAACCACTAGGGTCCATCCAAGTGATGACCTTGGTGCCGGTGTGGAAGAGCTGGCCGGCAACGATGATCTCATCGCCTGTGCGTTTGAGCGGGGTGCCAGAACGCTTGGGGAGCGAGCAGCCAGCGATGATGGCCAGGGCGCAGAACAGGCCAAGGGAGCGGAAGAAGATGGTTGGAAAGCTTGGTTTGAGTGCCACGGCAAAAGTCTTGGGGATTTGAGGCTTTAAACGCAAGCCGGTTGATACTGATTTGCGAAAGTAAAATCCGCTCGCGGAGCGGGGCGATGAAGCTTAAGCTGCGCCCATATACCATGCGCTTATTGATTGCCACGGTGACGGCGGGAGCGGGCCACTTGCAGGCGGCGGCCGCGATGGAGGAAGCTTGGAAACTCTGGCGGCCTAACGATGAGGTGGTGAAGGTGGATCTCCTCGATTACGTGCCCAAGCTCCAAAAGAAGGTCTATTCCGATGGTTACGTGAAGTTCGTGGGCCATGCACCCGAACTTTGGGGCATGTTCTTTCAGAAGACCGACAAGCCGGAGCTGTGGCGGAAGCTTTCCAGCCTGCGCCGCAATTTTGCCAAGCAGACGAATCGCAAGTTCGTGAAATACTTGCAGGACTTTGCGCCGGATATGGTCTTGAGCACGCATTTCCTCCCGCCGGAAATCTTGGGCGGACTGGAGGCGAAGGAGGGCAAGGCAAAGCCGTTTGTCGGCACGATTGTCACGGACTTCGAAGCGCACGCTTTATGGATCGAGCCGGCGGTGGATTACTATTGTGTCGCGGCTGAAGGCACGAAGAAGAGTTTAGTGGCAAGAGGGGTAGAGGCGGCGAAAATCGCCACGACAGGCATTCCGATCGCCCAACGCTTTGGGAAGAAAATCGACACCGCGAGAGTGCGAAAGACCTTGGGCATCCGTGATGATCTGCCGGTGGTGCTGGTCTTGGGTGGTGGTTTTGGGATGGGGCCGGTGGCGGAGATTCTGGAGCAGATGAGCAAGGTGGAAACGGCGGTGCAGGTGCTGGTGGTGGCCGGGCGGAATGAAGAGTTGCGCCGCGAACTGGCGGTGAATGATTACAAGCATCCGACGAAGGTGTTCGGTTTCGTGACGAACATGCACGAGCTCATGGCCATCTCCGCTTTGGTGGTCAGCAAGCCGGGCGGGTTGACGACCTCCGAGGCGCTGGCGTTAGGCAAGCCCTTGTTCATCTTGAATCCGATCCCCGGTCAGGAAGCGGCGAACAGCGATTTCCTTTTGGAGAATGGTGCGGCGTCCAAGGTAAACCGGGTGGATGACGTGGCGCACCGGATCGATGAGTTATTCACGGGTAAGCGGCTGGCAGAGATGTCTGCCGCAGCGTTGAAGCTGGGCCGCAGTGAGGCGGCAAACAAAGCGTGCGAGGCGATGCTGGAAGCTTATCAGCGCTGCCGTGCGACGGTGAAGAAATGAAAACCTTGGGCCGAATCTTGAGCCTCTTTTCTTTATTTGCCTGGCAGCAAAGTTGGGCTGCCGAACCGGTGACGAAACTTAAGGCCGATGAAGCGGCCACTTTGTTTCCGGCGGTGGGCTGGCGTGATCCGGCAGGGGACGGCTGGTTGATCGAGTTCCACGGTTGGGTTTATGAACGGGAACCCCGGCGGTTCCCGATCGCGGTCTTGCAGAAGGTCGTGGGGCTGAAGCTGGATGATCTGGCCGCCGAAGAAAAACAGTGTTTCAAAGAGCGTTCCCGCTGGTTTCTCTTGGACAACGAGCGGGGGAAACAATTGCATGTCTCGTTCGCCAATCTTGCATTTGACCTCGGCAAGACGGAGGCGAACGGCCATGTAAGCAAGCTCATTGCGATCTTGGAGGAAACTTGCCGCCAGCAAGGGCTGAACAGCGGCACGAATGTCGTCTCGCTGTGCCTGAACGCGAAGGATGAACGCAAGATATGTGGCACGGTGCATCTGATTCCCGAGGAAGGCTGGACGGTAGTCTCCGATATCGACGACACCATCAAGGTGACGGAAGTGCGCGATCAGGTGGCGTTGGTGCGCAATACATTTTGCCGTCCGTTCAAGGCCGCCGAGGGCATGGCTGGAGTGTATCAGCAATGGGCGGGGCAGGGGGCGGTGTTCCATTATGTTTCGGCCAGTCCGTGGCAGTTATATCCAGACTTGGAGACGTTTCGTGGTGAAGCTGGATATCCGGCGGGTTCGTTTCATCTGCGGGAGCTGCGGTTTAAGGATCGGACGGGATTGGAGTTTGTGAAGCAGTCCAAGAAATTCAAACCCGAGACGATCGCCGAGCTGCTGTTGCGTTATCCGAAGCGGCAGTTTGTACTGGTGGGGGATTCCGGCGAGCATGATCCCGAGATCTACGCCGAACTGGCGCGCCAGCACCCCGGACAAATCACGCGCATCTTGATCCGTAATGTGACGAATGAGGCGGCGGACGCCCCACGATATCGGGAGACATTCAAAGACGTTCCGCCTGCCAAGTGGGCGGTTTTTCAGCATCCGAATGAGGTCAAACAGCTCGGCCCGATAAAACTTGAAACCAAATAGGGGCGTAATACCGTCTATTAAGGTAATTGAACTGAATCATCCTATGAAATTGACTAAAGGACTGACTCTCGCTGCGGTTATGGGCTTGGCTTCTGCCACGATGGCCTTCGCCGAAACCACGGTTAAACTGACGAATGTTCACCTCTGCTGCGGCAGTTGCGTGAAGGGCATCGAAGCTTCCGTGGGCAAGGTCAAAGGTGCCACGGTTGCCGCTGACAAAGACGCCGGCACGGTGACGATCACTGCGCCAGACGAAGCGACGGCCACGAAGGCGGTGAACGCGGTGGGCAAAGCGGGTTACTACGGCAAGTCCGACAGCGACAAGATCAAGGTCAATACCACCAAGGCGGATGACAAGAAGGTGGCCACTTTGAAGATCACCGGTTTGCACCTCTGCTGTGGCAAGTGTGTGAAGGCGTTTGATGCCGCGGTGAAGAAGGTGGACGGCGTGACCGGTCATACGGCGGAGAACAAGAGTTCCGAAGCGACGATCTCGGGTAACTTCAGCCCCAAGGCTGTGGTTGCCGCGTTGAACGAAGCCGGTTTGAACGCTGAGATCGCCAAGTAAGCGAGTTCAGATTTACGAAGAGCCCGGACAAATGTGTCCGGGCTTTTTTATGGCGAAGATGTGGTTGTTCTCGGTTTGGCAAATGGGCGCAAGCATTGCCAACCGGTGGCGGAACAGCAGGTCAATACATCCGGCCAATCAATTGTGGCGAGAAAACTGGGGGATTCATAGGGGCGATGAATTCCCGGTCCTGCCAGTGGAGCCAGCTCAGGGCGGCGTGATGACCAGCCTAGGCGGTGGAGTTGATATCCCCAACCGAGCAGACGTTGGCATACCGGGCTTTGCTCGCCTTCGTGCGCTTCAAAGATCAGGTGACGCACCCGGTGATTCGAAAATAATTTCTCCCCACCAGCCAGGACTGAACTTTCATGGCCTTCAACATCCAGCTTCATGACATCGATGGTGCCCTCAGGAAACTCTGTGTCCAAGGTAGTCACGCCAACATCGACACCGGGATCATTCATTTGATTGGCCGCGGCCAGATGCGCAGTACCATCGTTCTGGGAGAAATCTGCCGGGAAGATCAGGCGCGCCCGGCCTAGGGTTGAACCGACAGCCATGGGCCGCAAATGTATCTGTGCGAGCCGGATCAAAGCCTCATTGCGCGCCAGATTACTGGTGAGCTTTTGAAACAGTTCAGGGTGAGGTTCAAAAGCCGTCAAGCTGCCACCGGGAGAGGCTTTGCAAGCGAGTAGAACCGACATGTAACCGATATTGCCCCCGACATCGACCACGTGAGAACCTGGACCTGTCAGACGGCTTAGAAATTCCGAAACGGTGAGATCGAAGACACCGGTCGTCTCGATGGCTCTGCCGATTGCCTGTCGGTTGTCGATCGTCAACTGCCCGCCCCAAGCCGTGGTCACCGTGCGCATGCCAGCTGCGGGGGGAAAGCAATTGTTCCAGACGCGCTGAACGATCTGACTAGGGCGCCAGATATACCACGGTTTATTGAGTGATTTTAACAAAATAATTCAATGGGCGATCGGAGCCAGAATGCGGGAGGCGTTCCGTTTTTGGTGGTAAATCGTGTTGGTGGCGGTGGTTGCATGCTTGGGGAATTCAACGGTCAGCGGCTCACCTGTCTGGGGATTGGGTTCGTAGAGCGGCGCCCCGGTACTCGCGATGGTGACACGGATGCGGTGGCCTGTGTTGAAGATTTGACTGAGAGATCCGACATCGAAAGCCACTTTGTAGATTTGGCCGGGTTTCATGAGGACTTCCTTGTCCCAGCCCTCGCGGTAGCGCGCGCGGCGGATGTAATCCATGATGAGGATGCTGCGGCCGTCCGGATAGACATCACTGATGCGCACAATAAAATCTGTGTCCTTTGCCGTGGAGGAAACGAACAGTTCAGCGCGGACTTTGCCGGACCATTCGACGGGACTGGTCAGCGGTTCCGTAGTGAAGGTGCGAACCTCTTTTTGGGTTTCAAACGCGCGCGCATCCTTGGCGCCGGGAAAGCTACGGCCAGGGATTTCCATGGGATGATTCGGGTCGCTAAGATAAGTCGTGGCGGATTTTCCTTGGGTGGGCGGTAGGTGTTTCAGCTGGTTGCCTTCCTGCAAGTAGTAAGCGGTTTCCGTGGCTGCTGGCGGCCACATTTTGGCTTCGCGCCAGATGTTGCCGGGAGCGTTCGTCTCTCCCACGGCACCCATCACATAGTAGCGGACGGGGGCTTCCTTTTGGACTCCGGTATTGCTGCCTTTGAGCCAGTAATCAAACCAGCGAAGCATGTGTTCATAGACATCGAAGCGTGCGTTCTCAGGGTAGACCAGATCGCCGATCTTGTTGGATTTGGGGTAACCACCGTGCAACCACGGACCGAGCACGAGTTGTTGCTGGTTGCGGGAGTTGGGGCCACCCTTGGTCTGCCTGCCAATAAAGCTCTGGATGGAACCGACGGACATGAAATCAAACCAACTGCCAATGGTGAAGCAGGGGATGTTCATGCGATCAAAATGCAGCGTGCAATCTTCCGCCGCCCAATAGGCATCGTACGTCGGGTGCTTGAACCACTCGGCCAACAATTGTTCGTTATCGGCCGGATTGCGGGCATCTTTGGATAATTCACCATGGCGTTGCGGGCGGGTAATGCCGCCGATGCGGTAGCCTTCATGGTAGAGGCTCAGGCCGGTGTCCGTCATGTATTGGCAGACGAGGTGGGGTGGGGCGGTGACGGCGAGGAAGTTTTGGGCAAAGCCGCCTTGTGATCCACCAAAGGTGCCGACCTTGCCATTGCACCAGGTTTGTCTGGCGAACCATTCGACCAAGTCGTAGCCGTCCTGCTGTTCACCCCATGCCAGTGCGCGATAGCCTTGCCAGACACCTTCCGATTCATGCGCACCGCGAAAGTTTACTTTGGCGACGACGTAGCCGTGTTCCGCCAGTGCGGCCATTTCCTTGCGTGTGCCACTGGTGGTGATGCTGGCATAGCGCTGCTCAAAGATGGCTGGCCACGGACCATGACCTGCGGGGAAATAAACATAGGCTGAGAGTTTGGTTCCATCCCGCATAGGGATCATCACATGTTCCTCCCTGACTGAGCCCAGGTCGAGTTTGGGCAGTTCTGCGGAGAGGGCCAGAGCTTCAGCAAAAATCAGCAGGAGGGTGATGAGGCTCATGATTGGGGTTGCCATTGAGCAGATTTAACCAAATACGGCGTGTACAGCAAGCAGGCGGATACACAATGGTATCCGCCTGGGCAATTAAAGAAGGAAGTTATTTCTTATTGGCGGCGCGTATTTTTTCAGCTTCAGCAATCACTTCAGCGGCAGTTTTTCCATTCAAAACCTTGAGCATTTCAGCTTCGGCGGATTTCCCGTTGTCACCAAGGTTGGCAAAAATGAATTTGGCACCGATGGTCATCAGGGCGTTGTTGAATTTTTCCTTCTCCTCGGCGGACATGGACTTACGGATCTCATCCAAAGATTTTTGCATGGCCGCTTCCGAGTTGCCATCGATGCGTTTGTTACTTCCGTTACAACCTGCCACAAGCAAAGCGGCAGCCAATAATAACATGCTAATCTGTTTCATGATTCTCCTTGGGAGCGCGAGCCGACGTGATTGAAGAGCACAACCTCCCTACGCAAATAAAAAAACACGACGGCGCTGACGGGACAAGCTTTTAAAGGAAGAAAACCCGAGGGGACCTCAGGTGAGAGAAGAAATTATTCCTGCGCCGGTTTGTTGCGCTGGAAAACATCACTGACATCAACCGGGTCAAAATGGGCCAGATCGACGCCCTCATCTGGTGCGCGAAGTGTGGCAATCTGTAGTTGATTAGCCACGCTTTGGACGGTGGAAAGTGCGTAGTATTTGATGGCCCCGACGCTTAGGTGAGCCTTGAAGATGAGCACCACGAGGCTGTTCACATCCACGTTCACCCAGAGCATGTTGGTGGTCTCACCTTGCTGGAACATGCTGCTGAAATTATTTTCGTTCAACCGGTCGGCGATGAACTGGGTGGCAGCGAAGGCGTTGGCGGCCAAGGTTGCCAATTCGGTCGTGTTGAAAATCTCCGTATCGCCCTGCTGGGCGATGAGGTAGCCAGCTTTTTCCACAAAGAGGGCCGTGCTGGCCTCACTCTTTTCCAGAAGGTCCTTCAGAGCAGCATTGATCTGCTCGAAATCTTCGGTGTTGAGCTGTGGAAACGGCGTCATGTTCAGCCCGGGCTAAGCAAAAATAACAAACAATTACTTACGGCCACCCTGATTGATGAACTTATGCAGCAGCATGCGGGTAATCATGTTCAAGGTCTCGAACACACCCACGGCTTTGAAGGCGGCCCCTTCGAAAGAAGGCACACGGACATCGCGATTATTCAGCAGATAATCCATGTATTCCACCGGAGCGACGTTTGGCAGATCGCGCTTGTTATACTGCAGCACGTAAGGGATATCGGCCAGATTCAGGCGCAACGTCTTCAGGTTGTCTTCCAAGTTGGCGAAGCTCTCGACGTTCTCCTCCATCTTGTCGTACTGGGAATCCGCCACGAAGACGATGCCATCCACACCGCGCAGCACCAGTTGGCGCGTGGTGTTGTAGATGACCTGACCGGGGACGGTATAAAGCTGAAACTTGGTCTTGAACCCTTTGATCGACATGGCCTCGATGGGCAGGAAGTCGAAGAACAGGGTGCGGTCCGAGCTGGTGGCGAGCGAAACGAGCTTGCCTTTGTCTTCCGGGTTAGCCGTCTTGACGTCGGAGTGGACCTTTTCCAAGTTCGTGGTCTTGCCGCACTGGGCGGGTCCGTAATAGACGATCTTAACCTGAATTTCCTTGGTCGCCTGGTTGATGATAGCCATAGGTGTTATCGGGTTCTCTCGTTTTAGCTCAAAGTTGCGGCCAGTTTCTTCAAATCGTCGATTGCCAGAGAAGCATCTGGCTTGCCAATCACAGCCAAAAATGTGCGGCCGGACTTGATAATCACCAAGTTACGGCTGTTAGTCTGGACGCTGACCACTTGTGGTTCGCCCAGTTTGAGGTCACCCGTGAACTGGTTCATCCGGCTGAACATCGCAACGACGAAGCCAGCAAAGGCATCTGCGTTGAATTCTGGCGGCAGTTGGGCCGCCACTTTCAAGCCCTCGGGAGAGGCGAGCACGACACCGGAAACGTTCGCGAACGTTGCGACCTTGGCCACCAAGTCCGCCGGGCCAGTAGCAGGCGCTGGTGTGGCTGCCACGGGAGCGGGGGCAGGAGCTGGGGCGGCAACTGGAGCTGCAGCAGCGACCGGAGCAGGGGCTGCAGGGGCAGCTGCGGCGGCAGCAGCCGGAGATTTTCCGGCGAAAACGTCGGGGATGTTCTGATCCACCGCGATGGTCTTTTGCTGCGGCGAGGCACCCGGTTTGCGGGCCGCCATGAACAGCGGAATGATAATCTTCAGCGGCAGTTCGAGATTGTCACCATCCCGGTTCGCACCGACCGAACTTGGCAACGCGGGGGTCGTCCAAGCGCGTAATTGGCTCCAAGTGAACAGAATCTTGCCCTTACGCATCATGGGCTCCACCTGATCCAACGGCAGGGTGAGGCTCAAAGTCGAGGCGTTATGCTTGGTCAACTCACCCTTCAGATCTTCCGGCCAGCTAGCGAATACGGTGTCCACTACCGCGCTCAAAGTGCCACTTGCAGAAGAGGTTGCAGCAGCGGGGGCGGGAGCGGCAGGCGCTGGAGCCGATGCCATTTTGATGGCGGGAGCGGGTTCAGCGGGTTTCGGTGCGGCCGGTGCTGGGGCTGCGGGTTTCGGAGCCGGAGCACTGGTGGGACGCAGAGATGCTGGGTCAGGCAGACCCATGGAAGACTTGATCGGAGCTGATTCAGCGGGCGGCGGCGTAACAGGAGCCGGTGCTGGGGCTGGTGTGGGCGCTGGGGCCGGAGTTGGCGCAGGAGCGGCAGCTTTGGGGGCCGGGGCTGCGGGCGCAGGCGTCGGGGCTGAAGCCGGTTTAGGGGCGGGTGCAGCCGGAGCGGAGGCCACGGGAGCAGGGGCAGGGGCAGCAGCTGCGGCAGCTTGCGCTGCAGCGGCGGCGGCATTGGCCGAACTGCCATCGGCACCGAAGACCGGCTTGATGTCATCCGGGATATCAATGGTCTTTTGATCGGCCCGGCGGGTGAATTGCCCGGGCTTGATCTTGGAAAGGACTTCCTTCAGCGGCAGGCTGATAGGGGTTTGGTCAAAGGAAGCATCACCACCGAAACCGGGACCCGTTTGGGCTTTCAGTTCGGCATAAGTGATTTTGACACTGCCTTTGGGCAGGCCGTCTTTGACGCGCTGGAGCGATACCTTGATGGTCGCGTCGGCGGCTGGTTGGGCTGTGACCAGCCCTTTCAGCTCCGGAGGGAGACCATCCAAGACGCCCTTCAACGAGACGGTTATCGTCTCGCCGGTGGGGGCAGCTGCGGGTGCCGGCGCAGAGGGTGCTGCAACGACGGGTTGGGGTTTGGCCGCCGGCGTAGCCGAAGGCGGTGTTGAGGGTGTCTTTTTTTCTTCGGAGCCCTTTCCGAAGAGATTCTTTATAAATCCCAGCATTTGAAGCGATTCAGGTTATCCTTGAAATCGGCTGCAAACCAGTCGATACCAATTAAGTGCGCTTGCCTTTTGTGGCGCAAAAGAATTTAGATAGCAAGAAATTAACAACAGAAAGGGGATATGCCCGACAGGCACAAAATCCTCATATTAGACGACGAGCAAGATTTACTCGACCTTTATCGTGACCTGCTGAGCAAGCTGCCCAGCCAGCCGGAGGTGTATACTGCGAACTCAGGAGCCCGCGCTTTGGCGCTGCTCAATGATGAGAAGTTCACCATCCTGCTGACCGACTTGAACATGCCAGGCATGGATGGGTTTCAGGTGTTGATGATCGTTCGCCGCCGCTTCCCCGACCTGCGGACCGTGGTGATGACCTCGCTGGCCGATGAGCAGATCCGTACCCGGGCGTACGCGATGGGCATCGATCTTTACCTGGAGAAGCCGAACGCGCAGGAAGGCGTGAAGCTGTTTGCAGATTGCATTGAAGCGCTTTTGATGAAGGACGAAGCGGGCGGTTTCCGCGGCGTGCAAAGCAAGAGCTTGGTGGATTTGATCCAGTTGGAATGCCTTTCGCAAAGTTCCTCGGTGCTGAAAATCACCAATCAATCCGTGGAGGCGCGCATCTGGATCATCAACGGGGAGGTGATCGATGCCGCGGTGCGTGATCTCAAAGGTGAGGAAGCGTTCAAGCATATCCTGAGCTGGAAAACGGGCAGTTTTGAAATGCAAGGCGCGGAGCCGAACCGCGAGCGGACGATTTTTAATTCGTATCAAGGGCTCTTGCTGGATACGGCCCAGGCGATCGATGAATCTCAGGCCAGAGATGATGCGCCCCGGGCGGATGGCCAGGCAGGCGGATCGCCGCTAGCCAATGTTTCCCGCTGCCCGGGCGTGGAGTTCGCGCTCACCGTGGACTTGCATGACAAGGCGAAATTTGATTCATGGGCGGTGGAGAATCCGGCCGCCATGGCGGCGTGGGTGCATGAAACAGTGCAGGGCTTGCATGCCTTGGGAGAGAAGTTGAAGGCCGGCCAATTCCGCCGGGTCGAGGGCTTGGGTTTGCAACATCATTTGGGCATGCTGACCCGCAGTGACAAAGAGTTGTGCATCGGTGTCCGGCGTACTTTGTCGCAAGCGGAACTGTCCCAAACAATCAATGAAGTGGCGTCAAAATGGGTTTCCTAGGACTTTTTTCGAAAACCGTGGTGGACACGAGCGTGGCGCGGCTGCCCTCTGGCAGCTTCACCGTGGACCGTGGCGGCAAGGTCGTCGCCTCGACGTTGCCACGCTCATTTGATGAGAAGCTGACGCAGGAGATCGGGACGCTGATCTTGAGTATGTTTCAAAAAGCTCAAACGGTGAACTTGCCTCAGCGGGAGTTTTCCATCCATTATGCGGGCTTGAAGATCACCGCCCGAGAATTGCGTGGCGGAGCGATGATCTTTCTGGCTCCTTTGAAGTCGAGCTAGAGACTGGTAGAAACTATTTAACGCGGCCAAAGCGAGCACACTTATGTCGAACAAGAAACTGGACCAACTTATTCTCCAGCTGGAGAACTACATCGAGGTCTGGAAGCAGTTCAACAACTACATCGGCATGGCCCGGGGCAAGAAGTTTCTGCCCGAGGATGAAACTCAATTTTTGGAGGTGAAGAGCGTCATCGCCCAGGAATTGGAGATGATTCTGGCCGTAATCGAATCGGGCACGCCGACGAAGGAAGACGTCCACACGTTGATCGGTTCGGCTCCCTCCATCCGCTACATGAGCGAACTGCCGGAAGGCTCTTTGCGAGCGATCGAGAACCAATGGCACAAGGCGTTCATCGCCTGGCAATCCATCTTGGGCCAGTTGAAAGTCCAGCAGCGCGCGGATGAGGGTAAAGGTTTTTTCAGCAACCTTTTCGGCAAGAAATCCTGAGCGGACCGGACTTACTTCGCGCCGGACTCTTTGGTCATCAGACTCACGTTCTTGATATTCGCGGCTTTCGCCGCGTCCATCACAGCTACCACTTGGCCGATGGGTGAGCTCTTGTCTGCCCGGATGGCCAGTTTCACACTGAAGTTCTGCTTTGCTGCCGCCGTCAGTTCGTCTTGCAGTTTGGTAACGGTCACCGGCCGGTTGCCCATGAACAAATAGGGTTCGGTGGTGGCAATGGTCACGATCAAAGGCGGATCTTCCGTAGCGCCCGCCTTGCCTTGCCGTGATTCCGGCAAGGCCAGTTTCACCGAAGGCAACTGCTGCTTGAAGGTGGTGGTGACGACCAAAAAGATAAGCACTACCATCAGCACATCGATGAGGGCGATGATGATGACGGTCGGTGCCCGGCGTTTGCTTTTACGCGAGAAATTCATCAGCGTGCCTGATTTGCCGTTGCTTGCGCCACCGGAGCCTCCGTCTCGGAGGGGTAAAGTTTCCGGACCAGTTCATCACAGGCGATCTCGAGTTCTACCGTGAAATTCTCCACGCGCTTGGTGTAGTAGCTCCAGGCGACCAACGAGGGGATAGCGACCAGCAAGCCCATCAGGGTAGCCTTCAAAGCGATGGCGATGCCGCGGGCGAAGGCGGTATTATCACCCAAGCCGGCATTGCCGATGTCACCGAACAACGCGATCATACCGTAAACCGTGCCAGTCAAACCGAGCAGCGGTGCGATGCCGGTGACGATCTCCAGAAACACCAGACCACGCTCCAGACGGGCGACTTCATGACGGGCGCGGATTTGCAAGGCGTCCACCACATCGCTCTTGGACCATTGCGTGCGCTCGATGACGAACTGGGTGAGGCGGCTTAATGTGGAAGGATAGTATTGGCACGCCGCCCGCAAAGCAGAGAGGTCGCTGCCGGGACGGATGGCTTGGATGGCGTTCTCTACGTGCGAGGGGCTTATCTTCGATGCGCGCAGAGCGATGCCGCGTTCGATGATGAAGGTCAGGCTGATGATCGAAGTGATGCCCAGCAGGACTAGAATCGTTATTTCCATGAGTTCCCTTTCAAAAGTGAGCTAAATATCAGTTGTAGAAAAAAGTGAATTTGACGTCGCGGTAATCCATGCCGACGGCGGTCCGTACGGCGTCTGGCCATTTTTCATACGGAGCGGGGGTGATGATGGCGCTTTGGCAGAGATAGGCGAAGAGTTCGTCCACATCCTTTTCCGTGGTTTTCACATTGCGGACAGCTCCGTTAGAATACAACCGGAACTCGATGGTCACATGCCCGCGCGGGCTGGATTTACCATCCAGCAGGGCATACCATTTGGTGCGGATGGCATCGACGATACGGGCATCATAATCACCCAGCGGGGTGCCTTTCGCTGAAAAGGAGAAGTCGGAGCTGATGTTGCGTGCGCCGCCTTCCTGCTTCATTTTTTCTCCCGGTGGACGGCTGTCACTTTGACGCAGGCGGGCTTCGGTAAGGGTTTTGGGGCGGGCTGGCGGAGCGGCGGGAGTTTCTGCCGCGGCAGCAGTTTGGGCCGGAGTTTGCGGCGGGATTTTTCGATCGAGATCGCCGGGTGCCTGCTTCACCTGTTCGGCG
Organism: Limisphaerales bacterium; assembly: GCA_965283725.1. GTDB lineage: Bacteria > Verrucomicrobiota > Verrucomicrobiia > Limisphaerales > JAEYXS01 > JAEYXS01. The sequence continues at coordinate 240,187 of CBDIPT010000008.1, read as the reverse complement.
GAATTTTGTTTCTGTTCGCTGGCCTTTTGCTTGGCCTGTTCCCGTGGTTGGTCGGCTATTTCCTTCTTGGGCTGCGCCTCCACCTTCGCCTGTGGCGGCGGGCTGGGCTGTAAGGGCATGGGCTTCGGCTGTGAACGGGGGGCATCAAAGGCCCGGGTGATTTGCGTTTGCTTGCCATCGATCTTGGGCAGGTCGGTGTCCAGCTTGGTGTCCGGGTTGGAGGCCAAGGTGCTTTGCGCCGCGTAGAACTTGGTGTTCTCGGGCGCTTCCTTGACGGCTTTGGATGGGTCCACTTCGATGAAAAGCATCGGCATCTGCCGTTCGGCTTCTTGCTTGGCTTGCTCACGCTGGGGCGGTGTGGGACGGAGTTCTTGGGCAGTGAGCTCGATGATGCGCTCCGGGGACTGCGCGATCTGTTTGAGCAGGTCCGGGTTTTTCAAGATGGCCATGCTTAGCAAGGTACCGCCGAAGAGGAACAGGACGACATGCAACGCCAAGGAAATAGAGAGCGCGAACAGCAGGGGATGCTGTTCGATCCAGTTCGCTTTGGCGTTTTGGGCCTGCATGAATGTAAACTGTGACCTTAGGCGACGCTGGGTTGGCCTGTTTTGTTCAAGAAAAAGCCGACCGTTACGACCGGTCTGAGGGTCATCATACCGTTGCCCGCCGGTTTTCGCCATCACTGGCTCGACCTGCGAGCAGCGGGAAAGCTGCCAAAAGCGGATTAATACGCAAACACAACATGGCTAAAGCTTAATCAGGATTGTGCGCGGGGCAAGGTTGAGTCACACTATAAGTATCAGTTCGCGGTTGTATGCCAAAGGCGTCCAAATACTTGAAGGGGCAGTTGCTGCTAGATGGCGGCAACTTGAAGGGGTCGTTTTTCCATCGGACAGTCGTGCTGATCTGCCAGCACGATGAGCAAGGGGCTTTCGGTCTGGTGCTGAACCGGCCCAGTGAAAATCGGGTAAAAGACGTGATTGAATCGACGTTGCCTGACTCTTTGCAAGGTCTGCCGCTATTTGTCGGGGGGCCGGTGCAAGCGAATGCGCTTTCCTTTTTGCACACGGATATCTTCGTGCCGCACGCGAACGTGCTGCCCAACTTGAACCTCGGCCACTCTTTGGAGGGGTTGGTGGAGCTGGGCGAGTCTTATTCCACCACCCAGAAACTACGGATTTTTGCCGGGTATGCGGGGTGGGAGGCGGGGCAGTTGGAGGGCGAGATGGAGCGCGAGGCGTGGTTGACGTATCCGGCTTCGTTGGAGCTGATTTTCAATATCCCGCCCGCGCAACTTTGGCGGCATATCCTGCGGCAGATGGGCTGGCAGGAGCGGCTTTTGTCGGAAAGTCCGGATGATTTGTCGTGGAATTAGTTAGGCTGATAAATTGGCGCCAGACATCTCCCGCGCTACTTGGGCCAAATACCAGTTGAAAAAAATTCATCCTCAGCCGAGTTTAGCGCAAGCACGTTACCCGAAAAGCACCGCTTGTCTCGTTGACTTTGCACAGGGTGCCTTATAGGCTGCGCGCGAATTTCCAATAGTTAATTTAACGCACCGAGAGGCTAGTCGTGGCAGTAAGAGACGATTATTTGGTCGATACCCTGGTCGACATGGGCTGGTTGACCAACCAGCAGATAGAAAACCTGCGCCAGGAGGCAGAATCAGCCGGCGTCGGTATCATTGATACCGCGCTGGCCAAGAGCTGGATTTCCAACCTCAACGTCACGCAGGCCAAAGCGGCCCAGTTTGGCGCGGAAGTTGTCGATCTGGCGGAGCTTCGTATCCCTGATGATGTGCTGGCGGCAGTGCCCCGGCATATCGCCAAGAAATACAAAGTCGTGCCCGTCGCCCTGAACCCCGGTGGCATCCGGCTGGCGGTTGCCGATCCATCGGACCTCGATACCATCGATTCCCTGCATCATATCCTGAAGCAGGAAGTCGAAGTGTGCGTGGCGACAGATGAGGCGCTTGAGGCGGCGATCGGCCGTTATTATGGCGCCAGCGGCGGCAGCGAGACGGAGAAATTCCTGCAAGACATCACGGAAGGCACGGTCGATATGACCACCTTCCAGAACGTCGCCGTCGGGGAAGAAGACTCTTCGGCCGTGGATGCGGACGCGCCCATCATCAAGCTCGTCAACACGATCATCGTAGAGGCTTTCAAGACCCGTGCTTCTGATATTCACCTAGAACCGCTGGAGAAGCGGTTCCGTGTGCGGTACCGCATCGACGGTGTGCTGCAAGAGGTCAACAACCCGCCGAAGCGTTTGCAAGGTGCGTTGATCAGCCGTTTGAAGATCCAAGCAGGCATGTCCATCGCGGAACGGCGCGTCCCGCAAGACGGTCGTATCCAGATGAACGTCGGCGGCAAACCCATCGACTTGCGTGTGTCCTGCCTCCCCACGAACCATGGCGAAAGTATCGTCATGCGTATCTTGGACAAGACGGGTTTGAAGCTCGGTTTGGCGGAATTGGGCTTTTTGTCCGACGACCAGCAGACGTTTGAACGGCTCATCGGTCTGCCGGACGGCATCTTGCTCGTCACCGGTCCCACCGGTTCCGGCAAAACGACTACGCTCTACTCCTGTCTAAACTATATCAACCGGCCGGACCGTAAGATCATCACCGTGGAGGACCCGGTGGAATACGTGCTGGCGGGTATCAATCAGGTGCAGGTAAGCGAGACAGTCGGGCTGACCTTTGCCTTGGCGCTGCGTTCGATGCTGCGTCAGGCGCCCAACGTGATCATGCTGGGGGAAATTCGTGACATTGAAACGGCGTCCATCGCCATCAATGCCTCGCTCACCGGTCACTTGGTGTTCTCCACGCTCCACACGAACGACGCGCCGGGCGCGGTTGCCCGTTTGGTGGATATCGGGGTTAAGCCCTTCTTGGTGGCTTCCTCCACGCGCTCCATGATGGCGCAACGTCTCGTGCGTAAGATCTGCAAGAAGTGCGGGGCTCCGCATACGCCTTCGGATTCGGAATTCCGGGCATTGGGGATAGATCCGCGTTCGGTCAATCAGGCGGAGATCAACTGCCGCAAAGGCAAAGGTTGCAATGATTGCAACAAGGGCGGCTACCGCGGCCGGTTCGGTATCTTTGAAATCTTCTTGGTGGATGATGAGGTCCGCAAGCTGATCAATGACCGGGCGCCAACGACTGTTTTGCGTGCTCGCGCCCGTGAGATGGGCATGCGTTCGCTGCGTGAAGACGGTGCGCGCAAGGTGCTCTCCGGTTTGACGACCACGGAAGAGGTCATCCGGGCAACCGTCGGTGACGATGATACGATAACTTAAAAGGTATGGGCCGCGTATCGCCACGCGGCCGGGTTCCAACAGCTGATTCTATACTATGTCTTACGCGATGTCCGATTTGCTGACCCTGATGGTGAATGAAGGGGCGGCTGACTTGCATGTGCGGGTGGGGATTCCGCCATGTATCCGTTTGCACGGCACCTTGGAACGGGTGGAAGGCCCGCCCCTGAAGCCGGAAGACACGGAAGAGTTGATGAACGCCATCGCTTCGGATGACTCCATCCAGCAAGTCCGGGAAAAGGGTGGTGCCGACTTCGGTTTCGCCTTCGGTGAACTGGCTCGTTTCCGTTGCTCCATCTTCAAGGAACGCGGCAATTTCGCGCTCGTGCTGCGCCAGATTCCCAGCAAGCTCCTCACAATCGACCAAATCGGTCTTTCCAAGGAACTCGTTAATACGCTGCTGAACAAGCCACGTGGCATGATCCTCGTCACTGGTCCTACGGGTTCCGGCAAGTCCACGACGCTCGCCTCGATGATCAACATCCTGAACGAGACCAAGGATGAGGCGCATATCATCACGATCGAGGACCCCATCGAATTTTACCACAAGCACAAGAAAGCGGTCATCACCCAGCGTGAAGTGCACGTGGATGTGCCCTCCTTTGCCGAGGCGTTGCGCCGCGCGCTGCGTCAAGATCCGGATGTGATTCTGGTCGGTGAGTTGCGTGACTTGGAAACGATCGAGGCGGCCGTGACGGCAGCCGAGACGGGTCACTTGGTGTTCGGCACCTTGCACACGAACTCGGCGGCGAAGACCATCGATCGTATCGTGAACGCGTTCCCGACGAACGCGCAGGAAACGATCCGCATCCAGTTGTCCACCGTGTTGCAGGCGGTCATCGCGCAGATCCTCGTGGCGCGTTGTGACAAGCCGGGCCGTGTGGCCATCCATGACATCATGATCAACACGCCGTCCATCTCGGCGCTGATCCGTGATAACAAGACTTTCCGTATCCCTTCTGACCAGCAGACCGGTGCCAAGTATGGCATGATCACGCTGGACGCCAACTTGCTCGACAAGTACGAACGCGGCTGGATCAGCAAGGATGAGGTCATCAACCGCTGCATCGACCCGGCGAACTGCATCGCCAAGATCAGGAAGTGGATGCCCGTAAAGCTGCTGAAGCCGCCGCCCAAGCCCGTTCACAATAGTCACGACCATGTCTGCAAACATCAATAGCCCGTTGCTGGCCCTCATCAAAGAGATGGGGATGCTGGACGATCTCCAGTATGAAGAAGTTGTTTCCGAGCATACGCGGAGTGGCAAACCGATCAGCCAGATTCTGGTCGATTTCGGCCTGCTCCCGATGGATCAGCAGCTTGAATTGCAGGCCAATCACATCGGTACCGAGGTCTATAATCTGGATGATTTGGAGCCTACGCCCGAGTTGTTGAAGACCATCCCGCCCTCCACCGCGCGCATGTATCAATGTGTGCCAGTGGAAGACTATGGCACCGGGGTGAAGGTAGCTTTGTCCGATCCCTTGAACCCGCAGATGCTGGATGAGCTGGGGTTTGTGGTGCGCAAGGAGATCATGCCGGTGGTTTCCGATCCCAACCAGATCGCGAAGTTCATCGAGAAATATTACGGGACGGAAGGCGAAAGTTTTAGCGACATCCTTAAACAATTCGGGGAAGACACGAATCTGGAGAAGGAGCTGGAGCAGATGGCGGCGGGTGACGTGGCCAGCAACATCGCGGACATGGCGAATGAAGCGCCCATCGTACGCTTTGTGAATCTGGTGCTGTATCAAGCCATCCAAGACCGGGCTAGCGATATTCACTTCGAACCATTCGAAGACGAATTCAAGATCCGTTATCGTGTGGACGGTGCCCTGTATGAAATGGCCCCGCCGCCGAAGTATCTGGCACTGCCGGTGATCTCGCGTCTGAAAGTCGTCGCCAACCTGAACATCGCCGAGCGCCGTTTGCCGCAAGACGGTCGTATCTCGATGCGTTTGGGTGGCAAGGAAATCGACCTTCGTGTTTCCAGTCTGCCGACGAAGTTCGGTGAATCCGTGGTGCTCCGTGTTTTGGACCGCGGTTCAGTTTCCTTGGATATCGATGCGCTGGGTTTCCCAGATTACGTCAAGAGCTACGTCTGTGAGGCGATCGAACAGCCCAACGGTATTTTCGTGGTGACGGGACCGACCGGTTCCGGCAAGACCACGACGCTCTATGCGTGTTTGCGCCGGGTGAATACGATCGACGTGAAGTTGCTCACCGCGGAAGACCCGGTCGAATATGACATCGACGGCATCATGCAGGTGGCCGTGAACGAAGCGCTCGGCATGACCTTCGGCAAGGCGTTGAAGTCCTTCCTGCGTCAAGATCCGGATGTAATCATGGTGGGGGAAATGCGTGATCTGGAAACCTCCCAGATCGCCATTCAAGCCTCGCTTACCGGTCACTTGGTGCTCAGCACCCTCCACACGAATGATGCTCCTGGTGCCGTGACCCGTCTTGTGGATATGGGGGTGGAACCATTCCTCATCTCCTCCACGATGCAGGGTGTGCTTGCCCAGCGTCTCGTGCGTACCATCTGCAAGAAGTGCCGTGCGCCTTTCGAGCCGACGGAAAACCAGCTTTCCCAACTGAACCTCTCGCCTTACGACATCGGTGACAAGGTGTTCTACTATGGTCGTGGTTGCTCGAACTGCAACGACACCGGATACCGTGGCCGTAAAGGCATCTACGAACTGTTGCAGGTGAGCGACCCCATCCGCAACCTCATCAACGAACGTGCTCCCTCGGTAGTGATGCGGCAGAAGGCCGTCGAGTTGGGCATGGCTACCTTGCGCGATGACGGTCTGCGCGGTATCTTTGATGGCGAAACCACGATTGAAGAAGTGCTCAAATACACCTAACCAGCCAGCCTTATGCCCAAATACAACTATGTAGCGATGGATCAGAAAGGCAAGGAGACCAAGGGTACCTTGGAGGTTGCCAACCAGAGCGAAGCGATCGGCCGGCTGAAGGAGATGGGCTATTTCCCGACCAAGGTGGTCGAGGCGGACAAGGTGAAGGAAAAGGGGACGCCAAGGCCAAATCAGCGACGCCGGCCCAGGCGGGCAAGAAGAAGGGCGGGGGGATGAGCATCAAGATCCCCGGTTTCAAGGGTGGCAAGGTCAAGAGCAAGGTTCTGACGACTTTCACGCGCCAGCTCGCTACGCTGGTGGATGCCGGTCTGCCCCTGTTGCGTGGTCTACGCGTGCTGGAGAAGCAGGAGCGCGATCGTACCTTGAAACGCATCATCGGTGAGCTGGCGGTGGCGATCGAAGGCGGTGCGACTTTTTCCGAAAGCTTGGCCCAGCACCCCAAGGTGTTTAACCGCTTGTTCGTGAACATGGTGAAGGCCGGTGAGCTCGGCGGTGTACTTGAAGTCGTGCTCAACCGATTGTCTGAGTTCATGGAAAAGGCCCAGAAAATCAAGGGCAAGGTCATCGCCGCGATGTTCTATCCCGTGGCGGTGATGGTGGTGGCTGTCGGTATTTTGGCGTTGTTGATGATCGTCGTGGTGCCGAAATTCGAGGCCATCTTCAAAGACATGTTGGAAGGCGAGGCGTTGCCGGCGTTCACCCGCTTCGTGCTGGGGGTCAGCAATACCATCAAGAACCACTTGCTGGGCACGATCGGGGCCATCTTTGTATTCGTGGTCTTTTTCAAGATTTTCGCCGCTACCAAGATAGGGCGGAAGGTTTTGGACAAGATTTATCTGAAGGTGCCGGTCATGGGGCCGGTGGTGTCCAAGGTGGCCATTGCCCGGTTCACGCGTACGTTGGGAACGCTGATCAGCAGCGGTGTGCCGATCTTGCAAGCCTTGACGATCGTGCGTGAGACCTCCGGTAACGTCATCGTGGCCGACGCGGTGAACGCGATTCATGAAAGCGTGAAAGAGGGTGAAACGATCACCCAGCCGCTGGAGGCCAGTGGGGTGTTCCCGCCCATCGTCATCAGTATGGTGGACGTCGGTGAGCAGACCGGTGCCTTGCCGGAAATGTTGATGAAGATCGCTGACAACTACGACGAAGAAGTGGATAACGCGGTGTCCGCTATGACGTCGTTGCTGGAACCGATCATGATCGTGTTCCTGGCCGTCATCGTCGGTAGTATCGTTATCGCTTTGTTCATGCCCCTCATCGTGTTGATGGACAAGGTCGGCGACACCGGCAAGGGCAACAGCTAAGCTGGTTGCGCCCACGGAAAATTATGGAAAAAGTTTCTTAAAAAACTTTGACAAAGGGCCGGACGCTCACTAGCGTTCCGGCCTCTGGTTTGGGATTCGATTAGAGCTGTCCAGAGCAGTTCTAACGGCACTGCGGTGCTGATAAGAGTTTCAATCAGAGATTGCGGTCCGAAGCCTCTTGATGGGGCGTTAGCTCATCTGGTAGAGCGCGACAATGGCATTGTTGAGGTGGCAGGTTCGAGCCCTGTACGCTCCACCAAGAGGCTTCGGATGCAGAGCGGTTCGCCGGTTTCTACTCCTGCGAATCTTGGTAGGCGGCTTCTTAAGTTAAAACCCAAAGCAAGAAAACACCCAGACTCTGCTTGGTCGTTATTACCCCTCGCTGGAACAGGGCACGAGGGTGCTGCAATAGCCTTTGCGGAACGCTTTGAATTAAAGCCAGTTCAGGGCTTGCTCACCTTTGCCACCTTCTTGTGGTAAGGCGAAGAGAGGTTGAAATAAATGCCGCAGAGCGGGCGGTCTTCTTCCGTCTGGCTGAGGATGATGGTGACTTGTTTGTCCAAGGCGATGCCGTGACGCAGGCCGGGAGCGCGATTGATGTAGGCTTTGACAGCTTTCTCCATCAACGAATTGAGCGACGCCTCGCAGTCTTCCGGCGTCTTATCAATGCAGATGATATACTTGTCGTAATTGCGCAATGCTTCAGTGATCTCGCGCTTGAACGTTTCAACCGTCAAATCCATGCCCAAGTAATACGCTGCTCTGGTTTTATTTCAATGACTGAGCGCGGGTATTCCCAATATCCGTCAATCTTGGGAGACGGCGGGTTTGGTGTAGGTGCGCTCGCCAAAGATGGCAGTGCCGACGCGGACGAGCGTGGAACCCTCCTCGATGGCGACTTCAAAATCACCGCTCATGCCCATGCTGAGCACGGGCAAGGGGACTCCGAGCTGTTGTTCACATTGCTCCTTGAGCGTGTGTAATTTGCGGAAGAAAGGGCGCACACGTTCGACGTCCTGAACATAGGGCGCAATGGTCATGAGACCATGCAGTTCCAACCGCTTCAGCGCATTGAGCTGTTCCAGTTCGGCCAGCACGGACTCCGGGCCGTAGCCGAACTTGCTGGATTCTCCCGCTACATTGACCTCCAGCAAGATGGGCAAGGTCTTGGCGGCTTGTTCGGCGCGTTTGTTGAGCTCTTGCGCGAGACTGAGGCTGTCCACGCTCTGGATAAGCTCGAAGAGTTCCACGGCATCCTTGGCCTTGTTGCTCTGCAAGTGGCCGATCATCTGCCAATGGATTTTGCCGGGGCACTGCGGGATCTTGAGCTTGGCCTCTTGGATCTTGCTTTCGCCGAAGAGGGTGAGGCCGGTCTCTGCCACCGCACGGATGGCTTCCGGTGGATGACCTTTGCTCACAGCCATGAGCTGCACGGAGCGGGGATCGCGACCGGCGCGGGCGCAGGCGGCGTTAAGTCGTTGTTGAATGGCAGCTACATTCTCGGCCAAATCCATGTGCTGAATTAAGCATCAAACTGGCGTATGACCAAGGGGCATTTTGCGGTTTGCTTCAGTCCGTTTTCAAGGGTTCAATCTTGCCATGGCGAAGAATTACTGGCTGGCGAAGTCGGAACCCGAGGCTTATTCGTGGAATGATTTGGTGAAGGATGGCAAGACTGCCTGGACCGGGGTGCGTAATTTTCAGGCGCGAAACAATCTGCGTACGATGAAGGCGGGCGATCTCGTGCTGTTTTACCATAGCGTGAGCGACAAGCAGGTGGTAGGTATCGCCAAAGTTGCGAAAGAATTTTATCCGGATGCGACGGCGGATGAGGGGGATTGGTCGGCGGTGGATCTGGTCCCGCACAAACCGTTGAAGCAAGCGGTTACGCTGGATCAAATTAAGACGGATGCGACCTTGAAAGACATGGCCCTTGTGCGCCAATCCCGTCTTTCCGTCACGCCTTTGACGGAGGCCCAGTTCAAGCGATTGCTGGAACTGGCCGAGACTAAAGGTTAACGCTTCGTGAGCGGTATTATTGATACATGCATTTGGTTGATTGTAGGCGGGTTGCTTATCCGCTTCGCCATTTCTATCACTGAGCAGGAGGAGTTGCGGGAGCATCGTAAGGCGCTGATCTTTTCGCTGTTGTTGATGGAGTTGTTTGTCTGGGTAGCGGTCCGGGTTAATTCCATGGTCGGCGTGGTGCTGCTGGGAATTGTCATGGGATTGACTGTCCGGATATGGACCTCCGCTGTCGGTCATGTGGCTTCGCAAAAGGTCGCCGACCACATGACGGATATCATTTACAGCACGGGCCAGCCGGCTCCGCCGTCAGTGGATGATCGGTTGGTGAAAACGATGCGACGCGAGGGACGGCCCAAGGACGCGATTGAATATCTGCGAGGTATCTTGGAGCTGACACCGGATGATTTTGAAGCCCGTTACTGGCTCGCGACGGTATATGCAGAGGATTTGCATAATCTGGTAGCGGCTGAGCGGGAAGTAGCGACCATCATAGGTTATTCAACGATCGGACCGGGGAGCAAAGAAATGGCACGGCAGCGGCTGGCGACATGGAAGGCGACGCCGCTTTCCCAATTGGGGCCACCCAAAGTCGTCAAAAAAGTTCAGGAACCCTATCAACCGCCGACCGGTCCTAATGCGGCGGTACCTGACGATATGCCGCCACCTTTGCCCACGCCTGCTGCGGAGGAAACAATGGACATCAGTCATCCCTCTGTGGAGTTGTTGTTCACCCAGGGGAAATATGGATCGGCCGTGCAGATGCTGGAAACCATGCTGGCGGAAAATCCTAAAGATCTCATCGGCTGGGCGATCAAAGCGCGTATCTACGTGCAATATCTCAAGCAGCCAGACATGGCGGACAAAGCGCTGCGGCACATCTTTGGAGCGGACGATTTTCAACCGCATGAGGTTCAAGCGATGGAGCTTCTGGCCGAGGCCTTTGCGAAAAGCAAAGACGATAGCATGAAAGCTGGGCGCTTGTTGCGGAAACTGTTGGAAGCGCCATCGGTATCGCTTGAGCAAAAGATCGTGATACAGGCACGTTTGAAGAAATGGTCTGCCGGTGAGTCTGTATGACGTGGTTTTGATCCTAAGAAGCAGCCGCCCGCTTGAGTTGCCACGCAGAGAAATGGCAGGTGAACTTTTTCGTGAAATTCTTGGCGTGCCCGGCGAATATTTTTTCTGCCCGTTTGCGGATATCTTTTCGCATGCCCCGATTTCTTCGTAGTAAAATTTTCACGAGTTCGGCGCGATTCTTGGCGGGGACGGTTTTGCTGTCCTTGAGCGCTTCGCGCACAACTGCGAGGTCGTGATCTTTGCCCAACAGCTCTTGCAGTTTCTTCAGCTTATGTTTTAGCGGGGTGAGTCGGCCTGGCCAGACGGGTTCAAACAGGGTAATGACATAGAAGAGATGCTTGGTGGCCTTGCGATGCTCGTGGAACGATTCGTCAGTGTCGGTTGGCCGGGTCTCTGCGAGTGAGCGACTAACTTCGTGATAGGATTTTACCAGGCCGTCCTCGATGGTTTTCCAGTCGCTGGTCTTCAGGATGAGCCGAGCCAGCAGCTTTTCTGTGATTTGGATGCTATCCGCGGCATTCTGCATGGCTAAATGCAGTTGTTTCTTGGGAGGAGCACGGTGGCTTTTCTTGCGCTCAGACTTGAGGGCAGAAAGAGTGGGGTAATGTTTCGAGGGGACTTTGCCGCTGATTTTCTTGAGTGTGCGTTGGATGACTATTTCGTCGCGCCACGGTGAGAGTTTGGCCGCAGCTTTTCGTAAGCGTGAATTTTCCTTCGCAAAAAATCGAACCCCAGTTGCTTTCTGGGCCAGTTTCAGCAAAGTGCGCAGGAATTTTAAAGCCAGCCTGATCCGGTGTACAGCGACAGTTGGGCGTGTGTTTTGGGCGGCCCATTTCGCGGCTTCCTGGCGTTGGTTAACCACGAGCCGCTGCAGCGCTACTGGCAGACTTTCATCGGGCTGGAACTGGAGTCTGGTAAGCTTCATGGACCACCATAACATTCAAACCTGTGTGTTTGAATGATGACGATAGTCTCATGCCAGACACGTGCTGCTACCAACCGGATATTGTCGTGTTTCAGCCGCGTTTGGCAGCGGAGAACAGGTCACTTCAAGGTTTTCTTGAGCCACTCGATCATCTCTTGCTGGTAGTTGGAACCGAGTTTCTGCCAGCCGCCCATGCCGTGGATGCCGTTCTCGATGGTGATGAAATCGCAGGTATTGCCAAGCGCTTTCATCTGTTTCTGAAATTCGACGGATTGCGCGTAGGGCACTTGCTCATCCTTGGTGCCGTGCAGGAGGAGGTAAGGCGGCATGCCTTTGTGCAGGTACGTCGTGGCGGAGGCTGCTTTCAGCACTTTGCGCGATTCGTCATTCAATTCTTTCAGGCCGAACAAGGCTTCCATGGAGGGGCCGAGGGCTTTGCGGCTGTCCACTTGCAGCACGAGATCGTGCGGGGCGTAGTAAGGGACCACGGCAGCCACGGCGGTATCGCCTTTGGCTTTCACGCCCACGTAGGAGACGATGTGACCACCGGCGGATTCACCGATGATGGCGATGCGTTTCGGGTCCACCTTGTATTCCTTGGCGTGTGCTTTCACCCAACGGATGGCGGTTTCGGTGTCTTCGATGCAGGCGGGAAAACGATTCGTCGGGGCGAGGCGGTAATTGATGGTGAACCAAGTGAAGCCCGCTTTGCTCAAAGGCTCGAACAATGGTTTGATGTAGCTGGTCTTGTCGCCGCGCATGAAGCCGCCACCATGAACGAGAATGCAGGTAGGGAAGGGGCCGTCGCCTTCGGGGACGTAGGCATCCAGGGTAAGGCTGACGTCGCCGACTTTGGCGAATTCGATGTCGGTCTTCAGGTCCGCAAACGCGGTGGTGCAGAGCAAGAGCAGGCAAAGGAGGTAGCGCATGACGAAGATTATAGTAGGTTGGTTCGCACTCGCAAACACTATGAAGCTGAACGGGGTAACTACGTCGAACGCGTTGAACTGCCGGCTGGAAACCGGCAGCACGGCCATCGTGCAATGTTGTTCCCGCTTGAGGGTGCTTAATTGCGAGGTGCGTTGGGTTGGCTTGCAAGTCTTAGCTCATCAGGGGTTAAGCGGCCATTGCCATCGCGGTCCAAGGTTTTCAAAGCGGTAGCTGCGTTGGCGATTTCGGTGGCGTCGATAGTGCCGTCTTGGTTGGTGTCGAGGGCGGTCAGCAAGGGATGCTTGATCATGGGGCGGGAGTTGTCGTTGCTCATGGGGCGCATGCGATTGGCGCTGGGTGTGCCGGGGCGGGGTTCGCCGGTGGTGATAAGGATGAGACTGCCGTCTTTGGCGGTGACGGCACCGGGATCGGCACCCATGATGGCGGGACTTTTGATGAGTTGCCAGGATTGGCCATCGGTGCTTGTGGCCATCCACAAGTTGCCGCCGCGCTGGCCGGGTGTGGGGACGAAATCAAGCGGTTCGCCAGTGCCGAAGAAGGTGATGACTGTGCCATCGGATTGCGCGTTACCGAGCCAGCGACGTCGGCCATCAATTTTAACATCGGCCTGGCGTGTGAAGTTCAGGCCATCCTTGCTGGTGGCGTGGTAGCCGACGCCCTCCACGCCGTTCATCACCGGCGGGCCGTTGCGGGTGCGCGGGTCTTGCTGGTCTTGTGCGCCATTGTCCGGCGAATAGAGATGGAAGACGCCGTTGTGCAGGGCGACCGCGCAATCGATCACGGAACGGCTTTCGATGGCGAAGCGCGTGCCGGGTTCGTAGGTGTAATCGATGCCGTTCTTTGAGATGGCGGAGTGGATGCCGGGCAGAGCGGGTTGATCGCGGTGCTGGGCTACGGAAGTGAAATACATGCGGATGCGGCCATCGGGCAACGGCACCAAGGTTGGATCGAAGGGGAAACGCATGTCTTCGGGCAGCCCGGTCAATTGCATGACCTCAGGCGTGGTCCAGTTGCGGCCTTCGTCGGCGGAAAAATGGATGGCGACCTTGTCGAAATTCGCACGGTCATCAGCCGGGAAGTATTGGTGCGCGGCGATGAGGCGGCCATCTTTCATCCGGGCGATGGTTGGGACGCCCGCACGTTCAAAGGTGGCGAGTTTTCCGATCTTCGTGCCGGCACCAGCATGATAAACGACGACATCGGCATCCCAAGGGCCGGGGTTGTTCGCGTTTGGCTGATTCGGCTGACCAGCGGCGAAAACTCCCGATGTAAAGAGCAGGGTGATGAGGAGACTGAGTGAGTTGGCGTTGGCGGCGGTCATGCAGATATTACGTGTGAGAAGGGGATTTGGGTCGAAGATTATTAGCTCAAGTATTCGTGCATGCTTTTACCGTAGCGCAGACCGGTGGTCTGCTGTGTCGCAGATTGGTAATCTGCGAGCCGTTAAATAGGCATAGCCTCTGCCGACTGCCAGTCGGCGATACGGCAGGTCGCCGACCTGCGCTACAGAGCAGCGTGCTTTGCGGTTGCATTCCTGACGCGAGGGTTTACCAATGCGGCGCATGAAATTTGTGGTGGAACATATCGGAGTGCCGGCGCAGTTGCCGACGGTTTTGCAGGAATGGTACATGCGTGTGCTGGGCGGCGAGATGGTCTGGCAGGATGCGTCGGTGCCGGTCTATTTCGTGAAGCTGCCCGGTGGCGTGATGCTGGAGATCGGGCCGAGCAAGCGAGTGGTGGCGGATGTGGGCGATAACTCGGTGGCGGGTATCCGGCACTTTGCGTTGCAGGTGGAATCCATCGAGGTAGCGAAGAAGGAGTTGGAGGCGCGTGGCGTAGTGTTCACGGAGCCGGTGAAGCCAGCGGGTGGTGGCGGGAGTGTTTTGTTCTTCAAGGATGCGGAGGGGAATCTGCTGCACTTCGTGGAACGGCCTGTGGGTTCTGTTTTTAAAAAGTAACCGCAGATTAACACAGTGGGCGATGACACGAATTTCACGAATTGGCACTAATTAGGGGAAAGATGGAATTCGTGTAAATTAGTGCAATTGGTGTCGGTTTGTTTTTGAAACGTTGTATGATGAAGCCTTTTTCGGCGGTGATTTTTGATATGGATGGCGTGATCGTGGACAGCGAGCCGCGACATGAGAAAGCGTTCTTGGAAATCTTTGAACGGCTGGGGCATGCCCAGACGCATGGTATCCATTTTCCGGATTACATCGGGCGTTCGGATAAAGCGGTGTGGCTGGATTTCATTGCGGCACATAAGCCGGCGCACACGTATGAAGACCTGACGGCGATGAAGCAGAATCGCTTTCTGGAAATATTGCGCGCGGAGCAACCGATTTTTGATGGATTGCCTGAACTGGTGAATAAACTGGCCGCGAAGTATCCACTGGCGGTGGCTTCGGGTTCGTTGCACCCGGTGATCGATGAGGTGTTGGTGATCAAGAATCTGCGGTCGTATTTCTCGGCGGTGGTGAGCAGCCAGGATGTGGCGAAGGGGAAGCCGGCGCCGGATATCTTTTTGCGCGCGGCAGACTTGATCGGCAAGAAACCGGAGGAGTGCGTGGTGATTGAGGATTCCGTGGCGGGTGTGGAGGCGGGTCGCGCGGCGGGGATGCAGGTGATTGCGATCACGAATTCGTTTAAGGCGGAGAAGCTGGGAAGGGCGCAGCATATCGTGAAGAACTACGAGGAGATCGAGCGATTGTTAGGGGTTCTTTGAGGAAAACATCGAACATCCAACATCGAACACTGAACATCGAACACTGAACATCGAAAGTGGGGATGAGGTTAGACGCCTTAAAAATATTCTTTTCAGTTTGGGCCGGTTGTCGTTTAGTCGCGGCTCTGATTTAGTTGAATTTTGTGACTATGAAAATTGTGCTGGCATACTCGGGCGGCCTCGATACTTCGGTGCTGCTCTCGTGGATCAAAGATACCTATGACGCCGAGATGATCGCGTTCTGCGCCAATGTGGGGCAGGACGACGAACTGAAGGGGCTCGAAAAGAAGGCGAAGAAGACGGGCGCATCGAAGATTTACATCGATGACCTGCAGGATGAGTTCGCCAGCGATTTCATTTACCCGATCATCCGCGCGGGTGCGATCTATGAGGGACAATATTTCCTCGGCACATCGATCGCGCGTCCGCTGATCGCGAAGCGCATGGTGGAGATTGCCCAGGCGGAAGGCGCCACGGCCATCGCCCACGGTGCTACGGGCAAGGGCAATGACCAGGTGCGTTTTGAACTCACGGCCGCTGCTTTGGCTCCCGACCTCGACATCATCGCTCCTTGGCGTGATGAACGGTTCCGGAAGGAATTCCCCGGTCGCGCGGAGATGATTGCGTATTGCGAGAAGAAGGGTATTCCCGTGCAGGCTTCCGCGAAGAAGCCGTATCGATGGATCGCAACCTCCTGCATATCTCGTACGAGGCGGGCATCCTGGAAGATCCTTGGTATGATTCTTTCGACCTGAAGAATCGCGAGTATTTCACCACGCTGTCCGTGCTGCCTGAAGACGCACCGGACAAGGCGGAATACGTCGAATTGGAATACGTGAAGGGCGATTGCGTGGCGGTGAATGGCAAGAAAATGACGCCGCTGCAAGTGATGCGCACGCTGAACAAGATTGGCGGCAAGCATGGCGTCGGCCGTGTGGACATGGTGGAGAACCGCTTCGTGGGTATGAAGAGCCGTGGTGTCTATGAGACGCCCGGTGGGGCGATCCTGATCTTCGGGCATCGCCAGATGGAGAGCCTCACAATGGATCGTGAAGTGATGCATCAGCGTGATTCGTTCATCCCGAAATACGCGTCGCTCGTTTACAACGGGTTCTGGTATGCGCCGGAACGGTTGGCGTTGCAGGCGTATGTGGAAGAGAGCCAGAAGAACGTGACGGGCACGGTGCGCGTGAAGCTCTACAAGGGCGGCATGTATGCAGCGGGCCGCAAGTCCCCGGTGAGCCTCTACAACCCGCACATCGCCACGATGGAAGCGGACCCGACGAAGGCTTACAACCAGGACGACGCGACAGGCTTCATCCGGTTGAATGGTCTGCGCCTGAAGGTGGCGGCCAAAGTCCACGGGGCAAAGAAGGGCAAGAAGAAGTAAACCGCTCTAGAGTTAGAATATTAGAACACCCGGATGGCGAAAGCTGTCCGGGTTTTTCTTTTTGAGGAATAGCCGATAGCTAGGAGCAAATAGCCAAGCTGCGGATGGGGAATCGAGGACGACGACTACGAGAACGAAGGGGTATCGGAGTTCAAGCGTAGTTGGGTGCCTTCACTGAAAGATTTTTGCACTTATTCCATAATAACCCCTTGACCATACTGAAATAATGCCATACTTATGCCAATAGTATGCCGCGGATGCCCAACTCAGTCAGGACAATAACGATAACGGTGTCGACCACGCCGCCCGTTCATGACTTTTTGGAGCAACTCGTGGCTACGGGATTGTTTGGGAAAAATCCAGCAGAGGCGGCTGAACGGTTGATTGCTCGGGGGATTGAGCAACACCTGCGCGAGCGGACTTTGCTGGATAGATCTGCAACAGGGGGACAGGCGGGCACATCAATACATTGAGTAAATTGCTGGCTTGGTGCGTCTGTGAGTCATACATATAGTGGTATAAGTATTTTTAAATGCCGGAGGCTTTGATCCTCTGGAGTTGATGACATGATGACATATTTTCTAGCCGTAAACGATCTGCCCTACATCTGGCACAACGCCACCATGGAGGGTAAGGTCATTATCATCATCCTCGGCATCTTCTCGTCCTTTGCGTGGTCAGTGATGGTGGGTAAAACCCTCCAAATGCGCCGCGCCAAGAAATTAAACCTCTTTTTCGACGCCGAATTCCGCAATCAGAAGCATATTCTGGAAATTTATGACCGTCGGGTGGCGGTTGAAGGGTGCCCGCTGTTCACGGTGTATAAGGACGGTTGCGAGCAACTCGATGCCCGGCTCCGGACGGAGGCGAATGAAGGTCGCAAGAAAGAAGTCTCGCTGAAGGCGATGGAGCATGTGAAGCGGGCGTTGGAATCCGCCGTGGCGCGGGAGGCGTTGAAGCTGGAATCCGGTCTGATCATGCTGGCGGTGGCGGTCAGCGGTGGTCCATTCTTGGGTTTGCTGGGAACGGTTTGGGGGGTGATGAGCGCGTTCAGTTATGTGGCGATCAGTGTGCAGGCGGGCGGTCGGGCTGACTTGGCCACGATGGCGCCCGGTGTGGCGTGTGCGCTCCTGACCACGGTGGCGGGTCTGCTGGTGGCGATCCCTTCCATGTTCGGTTATAACTGGCTGGTGCATAGCTTGCGTGTTTTCACGGTGGAACTGGATAATTTTGCCCAAGAGCTGGTCTCGCGGATGGAGACGGAATATCTGAAAGATTAGTAGAAAGAACGGAGCAAAGGTCGGATTGCTCCGTCTGAAAGAACAGAGAAAAGAAGCACATGCGGCGCGCCTCACAAAGAAATCACCTGGTGACGTTGAATGAGATCAACATCACCCCGCTGTTGGATCTGGCGTTCGTGCTGCTGATCATCTTCATCATCACCACGCCGTTGCTGGAGCAGGGGATGGACCTGAAGTTGCCGCGCGCGGATGGCATCGCTTCGAAGGATCTTACCCAGAACGACATCGTGACCGTCGAGGTGAATACCAAGGGCGAGTACATGATCAACAGCCGTCGGACGACGCTGGATGATGTGGAACAAAAGCTGGTGCAAAAGGCGAAAGCCAATAAGAATATGGTGGTCTATATCAGGGCTGATGAAAATGGACCATACAAGTATGTGGCGAGCATCCTCCACCGTTGCGAACGCAACGGGATCACGAGAGTATCGCTGGTCCTGATCCACGCTCAGACAAACGCTGATATCGATATGGAACGGCTGCAAAAAAAATGCATGTTAGGCTCGCTGATGACGCATTGCGCGTTGGTCGGGGTACTTAGCCTCGCGGCATTTACCAGCCAGCCGACGTTCAAGCCGCTGACAATCAGCGAGACGCCGCCGAATCTTCCGTTCGAGATGATCAAGGTGACCGACGGGGACACGGTGATCGGTGGTGGTGGCGGTCGTCCGCCGGCAGCGCCGCAGAAAAAACAGGAGGAGCCAGTTCCTGCTCCGCCACCAGTCGCTCCCGCGCCTGTGCAAGCAGCGCCGGAACCTGTGCCTGTGCCGCCTCCAGCAAAGGCGGAAAAGGTGGTTGAACCGCCGAGAGCCGAGAAGCCGGTCAATACGGCGGTGGTGAACGAATTTAAGCCGGTGGATAAACCGAAAAAGCAGACCAAATCCAAGCCTGCCGACAAGCCGAAGGACAAGGATGACGAGAAGTCCACGGCCAAGAATGATACGAAGAAGCCTGAGACCAAAAAAGTGGCGGTGAATCTGAATGCCACGGTTCGCAACAATGATGTGGATGTAAAGCGCCAACAGCAACTGGCGCAAGCCCGGCAAGAACGGGAAGCGGTGGCGGCAGCTCAGCGGGCGACCGCAGCAAGACAGGCGGTGTTTGCGAATATCGGCAAGAACGTGGATCGTTTGGGCAGCAGCCTTTCGGATGGGGGTGTTTCGATCGATTTACCACCGGGGCCTGGCTACGGGCAGACCTTCATGAATTACGCGCAGTATGTGAAGGAGATTTATGACCGGAGCTGGATTGTGCCTGATTCTGTGGTGGCCAATGAAGGTGTGGTGCGGGTGGAGATCGTGGTTCAGCGTAATGGCACAGCCCGTGGGCGTGTCCTGAAATCCTCGGGCAATGCTACTTTGGATCGTTCGGTGCAAAACGCGCTCAACAGCGTGAGCAATATCGGACATCCGTTTCCTGAAGGTTCCACGGACAACACACGAACGTTTATCATCAATTTTAACCTGTCGTCCAAACGGCAAGCCGGATGATCATGAGACTGAATACTTTTTTGTTGGCATTGGTAATGGGTGTTTCCTTCGCGGTTCAAAAGAACGCTTTGGCGCAGGCCGGTGGCGGGGAGATTGTTTTGAAGCGGGATATGACTGTATACGAAAAACAGTTAATCCCCATCACCCTAAGTGGCGCGACGGGTGAAGCCGGAGCAGCGCTGAAATTTGATCTGGAAATCGCCGGTTTTGAAATCGTCACTGACAACCGTGCGATTTTGGATATCAAAGTCACGACCGGAGGTGATTTGGAGGGACGTGTTATACAGAGCGTCAACAAGCAGCAAATCCTCGGCAAACGCTACACGGGCAATGACCAACGGCGGCTGGCCCATGCTTTCTGTGATGATGTGGTGAAAGCGGTGCGTGATTCCAAAGGCGTGGCGCAGACACGGATCGCGTTCAAGGTAGAGACGCGGCCGGGCTATAGTGAGATTTTTGTTTCTGATTACGATGGGCACAATGCGGTGCCGTTGACGGCGGATAATTCGCTCGTGGCGGCACCGGCCTGGGTGAACGCGCAGAGCTCCATCTTCTACACGTCTTACAAACTCGGTACGCCGAAGATTTTCTCGCACAACTTGGCTACGGGTGAGCGCAAGACCGTGGCAGGTTATCCGGGGTTGAACACCAGTGTGTCGCTCTCACCGGACGGCACGAAAGTGGCGATGGTGTTGAGCAAGAGCGGCAGCCCGGACATCTACGTGGCGAATGCGGATGGCAGCGGGTTGGTGCAGCTCACCAAGACGCGGGAAGATGAGTCCTCGCCGTGCTGGTCGCCGGATGGCCGGACGATTTGCTTCTCCTCCCGGGCTTCGGGACGGTCGGCCCTGTATACTATCCCGGTTTCAGGTGGTGAGCCGCGGCGGTTGACGACGGCGGGCATCAGCAACGCGACGGAGCCGGATTGGTCGCCCGATGGTAAAACCATCGTTTTCACCTCCCTCATGGGAGATTTCAACATTTGCACCGTCCCGGCATCGGGAGGAACCGCTACAGTCGTGACAACAGGGGAGGACCCGTCATGGGCCGCCAACTCGCGCACGGTAATCTTTGCCCGTCGTGTCGGCGGGCGGCGGGTCCTGTCTTTGCTTGACGTCCCTAGCAAACGTGTGAAGGATATAAAACAAACTGCGGGAAGCAGTTCGCAGCCTGTCTGGGCTCGGTAATGCAATCCCCTTATAAATAACGGATTATGAATATTTTTAAGCTCTCATTGTTGGCTGTTTTGACGGCTTCCCTCGTATTGGGTGGAGCAGGGTGCAAGCGTGGACCGAAGACTCCGACCCCAATTCCTGAACAGAAAATTACATCGATTGGCACGCCGGGCACGGCGACGCCAGTCGGCCCGCTGGATGTGGGTAATAAATTGCCAGGTAATGGTGGGGTGACTGACGGCAGGCCCGGCACTTACGAGCTTCCGAGCGGAATCAAACCCAATCCAGATAATACGATACCGACTGCCGGTGAGTGGGATCGCTCTAAGTTCGTTGAGGATCGTGATACCTTCAAGTCGAGCACGGTCTATTTTGACTTTGATCGGGCGGCTGTTCGTGCCAGTGAACGTGTTAAGGTTGAGGAAGTTGCGACGGTGCTGAAGGCCCAACCGAACAACATGGTTTTGATCGAAGGTCATTGCGATGAACGGGGCACAGAAGAATACAATCGCGCCTTGGGTGAACGCCGTGCCTTGGCGATCCGCGAGTATTTGGTGAACCTCGGCATCCAAGCTGAGCGCGTGCATACCATCAGCTACGGCGAAGACAAGCCGGCTGACTTGGGGAACAATGAATCCGCTTGGGCGAAGAACCGCCGGGGTGAATTTATCCTTCTGAAGCCGCGTCAATAAGACGTAACAGATTACTGTAACCCGCCACCGCGCTGGCCGTCTGTTACTTTACGGCCCGTGTCGGTGGCGTTACTGTCTAAATAGAAAGAAATTTGTATGAATACCTTTTGCCTGGCCTTTTTTGGGACTTGGGAAATGATCGCCATCGCGGTGGTGGTGCTGGTCCTTTTTGGGGCCAAGAAAATTCCGGAGTTGGCGAAAGGCGTGGGACAGGGTATCAAAGAATTCAAGAAAGCTTCCAAAGATGCAGAATGATTGAACGCTTGGTAGCTTTGCACTGACTAATTAACGAAACGATTATATGAACATTTTCTTATTCGGCTTACTTGGCATGTGGGAAACCATTGCCATCCTCGCAGTGGTCCTCGTGCTCTTCGGTGCCAAGAAGGTGCCTGAACTGGCCAAGGGCTTGGGCCAAGGCATCAAAGAATTCAAGAAGGCCTCCCGTGATGTGCAGGATGAGCTGAGCCGCTCGATGGAAGACCATCCCGCTCCGCCGCCGGTGCAGCGCCCGCCTGAGCCGCGCAAGATCGCCGCTGAGAAGCCAGCCGAAGAACCGGCTGACAAGGCCAAGTCCTAATGCTTCGTTCGTAAGGTCGAGCCATGGCAAACGAGCCCGGTGGGGCAACATCGCCGGAATCTCGTCCCGAGCGCAGTGCGGATCAGACACGAAACCCGGTAGACCCTGTTTCGACTGGACCAACGGCGTCACGTGACGGACAGGCAGATACTGCGGCAGGTAAAACTTCCCCGACAGAAGCTCCCAAAGCTGCTGAAGGAACGAAGCCTGCTGGTATCCAAATCCAACCTGCTGCCCATACGGTAGCGCGTACGGATTCGTCTGCGGCCGTTACTCCTGCAGCTTCGACCTCCAAACCCTGTCCAACTGATAGCGAAGGCCGTCTGGTCGATACGCCGGTGACCACGACGGAAGGCACCGATGCCAAGGGAGCGGATGGCGCTGCCCATGCTTCCAGCCCGGCTGCCGATCCGCATTCTGGTGTTAAGGAAGAGGATAATCCGTATCATCAAGAGACGACGGATTACCATCACGACGATTATCATCACGATCACCATGACCAGCATGGGGATCATTATCATGATGATCCTTACCATCGGGATGAGAACAACTACGCCGATAGCGGCAGTGGTTGGGTGCCGCCGGGTGGCACTGGTTCCGCAAGCGATACGCCGGAGAACCCGGAGGCAGAGGAAGCGGGCGGACCGGTAAAAGGTTTCCTCGATCACTTGGAAGACCTGCGCTGGGTCTTGATCAAGTGTGTCGTCGCCGTGCTGACCTGCATGGTCATCTGCTTGGTGGCGGGCAACAAGATTGTGGCATTGCTGAAGTATCCGCTGGAGCAGGCCAATCACATGAGCATTGATGACCAGCCGCCGCGTTTGCACGTGATGCTGGGCACGAATGAATGGT
The DNA here is from genome assembly GCA_965283725.1 of Limisphaerales bacterium. Taxonomy (GTDB): domain Bacteria; phylum Verrucomicrobiota; class Verrucomicrobiia; order Limisphaerales; family JAEYXS01; genus JAEYXS01. The sequence continues at coordinate 217,494 of CBDIPT010000008.1, read as the reverse complement.
TTTTACCTTGGGGCACGAATGATCATTTAGGACCGATGTTTATTGGGCCGAGCACAAATCTCGTCAAGGGTGTGATTCTCCAGCCTGTCCAAATAGGCTCCAACTATGTGCTGGCTTTGACGATCAACACGAATGCGCCGCAGGCAGAGACGAAGCATGTTGATATCATAGTGCTGAGTCCGATGGAGGCTTTCTCGCTGGTCTTGGACATCGCGCTGTATGGCGGCTTGGGACTGGCTTCGCCTTTTGTCTTTTTCTTTTTAGGACAATTCGTTTTACCGGCCTTGCGGCATAAGGAGAAGAAGTGGCTGTATCAAGCCGTGGGGATCGGTTCGGGATTGTTCATCGCAGGCGTGCTGTTCTGTTATTTCGTGGTGATGGGCGTCACGCTTTTTGCCTCAGCATCGTTTGCCGAATGGATGGGCTTCAAAGTAGATCAGTGGCGGGCTTCGGAATATATCAGCTTCATGCTGAAATTCCTCGTAGGCATGGGCATCAGCTTTGAGTTGCCGGTGGTGCTGCTGACTTTGGTGAAGGTGGGTATACTGAACTACGAACGTTTGTCCGGCATGCGCTCGTATATGATCGTGATCTTGCTGGTGGTTTCCGGCTTCATCACGCCGAGCGGTGATCCGTTCTCGATGGTGTTGATGGCGTTGCCGCTCTATGTCCTATATGAGATGAGCATCTTTGTGGCCTGGATGTGGCATAAACGTGATCTGCGTGAAGCTGCCGCCGCGGCAAAAGCGGAAGCCGAAGAAGAAAAAGCCGAGCGCGACCGGAAATCGTAGAATCGGGCGTTGACACTGGTTTTCACGCTCCTTAGTTTCTCTACGTAAATACCGAGCTTAGCCCCGAGTTTTACAACTCGGGGCTTTTTACTGTTCAGAAATAAATTAGCTATGGCCAATACGATTCTCGTGGGCGCCCAGTGGGGCGATGAAGGCAAAGGCAAAATCATCGACGTGTTGACGGAAAACGCGGAGGTCGTTGTCCGTTCGCAAGGCGGCAACAACGCCGGTCACACCGTTTATGTCGGGCCGAAGAAGTACGTCCTGCATCTCGTGCCTTCAGGCATTCTGCGTGACAACAAGAAATGCCTGATCGGCAACGGCGTAGTGCTGGATCCCATCGGCCTGGTGGCCGAACTCGATGGGCTGGAAAAACTGAACATCAGCGTGAAGGGCAAACTCTTCGTGAGCGAGACCGCCCACATCGTTTTGCCCTATCACCGTGAGCTCGACGCTTTGCGCGAATCGGGCAAGGGCAAGAAGAAGATCGGCACGACGAAGCGGGGCATCGGCCCGACGTATTGCGACAAAGCGGCGCGCACGGGTATCCGCATGCACGATCTGATCCAGCCGGAACGCTTCGCTGCGAAGCTCAAGGAGAAGATCAAAGAGAATAACGAGATTTTGAAGGCCAACGGCGTGAAGCCGCTCTCCTATAAGAAGGTGCTCGCGGACTATCAAAAAGCTGCCGCCCGTCTGAAGCCGTTCGTGGTGAATACGGTAGTGATGCTGCATGAAGAGATTCAGCGCGGCGCTAATGTTTTGTTTGAAGGTGCGCAAGGCACATTCCTCGATATCGATCACGGCACGTATCCGTACGTAACGTCTTCCAACACGACTTCCGGTGGTGCTTGCACGGGTTCTGGTATTGGGCCCAATCGCATCGACCGCGTAGTTGGTGTGTTGAAAGCCTACACGACGCGCGTGGGTGAAGGACCGATGCCGACGGAGAATCAGGAGATCAGCGATTTGCTGCACGGCATGGGCCGTGAGTTCGGTGCGACAACTGGCCGCGCCCGTCGTTGTGGCTGGTTTGACGCCGTGCTGACACGTTACGCCACGATGGTGAACGGCATTGATGATCTCGCCGTCACAAATATCGATGGCTTGGATACGGTGGACACGATCAAGGTGTGTATCGGCTATCGCGTGGGCAAGCAACGCTACGATTATTTTCCGAGCGATATCGAAGTCCTGTCCAAGGTGGAACCCATTTACGCGGAATTCCCGGGCTGGAAATGCTCCACCGAGAAGGCGAAGAAGTGGAAGGACCTGCCGAAGAATGCCCGTGATTATTTGAAAGCGATCGCGGAACTGACCGGGGCGAAACTGAAGATCGTTTCCGTCGGCCCGGCCCGCGAGCAGACGATGATCCTGTGATGAACGCCGCAGTGATGGCGCTTGTCATAAACTGCGAATGAGTGCTGCTGCCCTGCAATTAAGCGCTGCTGCGCAAGCGACTTTGCCTTCGCACGTTGCCATCATCATGGATGGCAACGGGCGATGGGCGAAGGAGCGGCATTTGCCGCGCGTTGAGGGGCATCGCAATGGCGTCGAATCCGTGCGTGCAGTGGTCCGCGCGTGCGGCGAGGTGGGCATCAAGTATCTCACGCTCTACGCTTTTTCCGTTGAGAATTGGAATCGTCCCAAAGACGAGGTGGATACGTTGATGAAGTATCTTGCCCGGTTCTTGAAGAACGAGATCGGGGAATTGAACCGTAACAACGTCCGGCTCGAAGTCATCGGGCAAATCTATCGTTTGCCGGAATTCGTGCAGGAGCAGTTGAAGAAAACGCAGGCGGCGTTGGCCAAGAACAATGGGCTGACGCTCGTGCTCGCACTGAGCTATGGAGGTCGCACGGAGATCATCGAAGCGACGCGTAGCATTGCGGAGCAAGTGAAGGCGGGGCGCATCGACACGGCAGAGATCAACGAACACCTCATCGCGCAGCATCTCTACACGCGCAATTATCCCGACCCGGATTTGCTCATCCGCACGAGTGGTGAGATGCGCGTCAGCAATTTCCTGCTCTGGCAGATTTCCTACGCCGAGTTCGTGGTTACACCCACGCTGTGGCCGGATTTCCGCAAGGCGCAATTGTTCGAGGCAATCGAAGAATACGCCCGCCGTCATCGGCGGTTCGGGAAGGTCTGAGACTACTCCTTCGTTTTGTTCAGGTTTCCCAAGGCTTTGTGGACCAGCATCTGCAATTTCGCTTTTGGTGAAACAATCTTTCCAGCGAGTACATCTTCTTCTGTGAACTTCGCCATCAAGATTTCGCGATCCTTTGCGCGGTTGTGGTCGTAGATGATTTCGATGGTGCCATCGGGTGCTTGAAAACCATCGGGGTACAGACCCCGGTGCGTTCATCGAGCATCAAACCGCCTTTCCATGTTTGTCCTTCGTCATCCGAAACAAATGCGGTGAGGTGCGAGCGCTTGGCGGTGCGTTCTTCGATTTGCCCATGCTTGACCAAGAGCAGTCGGCCCGAGGCCAGCCGGCGGAGATGAAAACGCGCGTTGATGTTTTTGATTTTGGAAGGTTGGGCAGGGGACCAAGTGAGGCCTTGATCACTGGAAAAACTTTCTGCGATGCCGTAGGTGGTGCGGGCCAAGAGCCAGAGGCGGCCGTCTTTCAATTCCACGAACATGTGCTCATCGAAATCGCTCTGGGGAATTGTGACGCCGCCGCGGCGTGTCCAAGTGGCACCTTTGTCGGTGGAGACGAACACGTTCGCCATGCGGAACTCGTCCAGTTCCTTGAACTCGTTCTTTAAGCTGGCCGGGCCAATCTTGTTCCGACCCCACAGCGAGATGGGCATGAGCCATTCACCGTTCTTGAGGATGATGGGTTTGTTCAAAGTGGCTCCGTGCCAGATGCGACGAGGGGCAGGGCAGGGCCGGATTTGCGGCATCGGGATTTTCGCACGTTATGGCCCAAGCACCAGCGCGACCATCGTAGTAACCCATTGATTGATCATAGAAGAGCCAGAGCTTGCCGGTCGGGTCGGTCCAAAAATTGCCTACCAAGGCACGGCGCGGTAGTCCAGTGGGAGCATCGGTCGGATTGATGACCAAGCGTGTGGGGGACCACGTATTGCCATCGTCATCGCTAGAAGCGGCTACGAAAAAGCCTTTATCGCTATCGCCCCCTGCGACCCAAGCCGCCCAAAGACGACCTTTCGGGGTGCGGTCCATGCCGATGACCATGGCGTAATCGAGTTGTGTGGCGGAGTATTCCGGACCGGGATTGATGATTGGTGGGACGGGTTCAATCCCCATCGCCAGCACTTCCCGGGAGACGGGTGGTGCCTCGACCACAACTTCTGCGGCGGAGAGGGAACTACTTGTCGCTGAGAGTATTAAGAAACAGCACAGGACCACAGTAGCCAGCGCTGGCTTGCAGGTGGTAAAGTTAAAGCGAGGAACGTAGGGCATGAAATAATTGGAACAGGAAGCGTTTCCGCGGACGAGCGGAATTTCCCAAAATTGGGCCAAGCAGGGTGGCTGGTTAATAATCGCCAACTTCTTGCCATAACGGGCGTTAAAGGACTTGACCCTATGGAATCAACCGCCTTACTGTGATGACAATTAGGCACAGTTCATGTTTGCGCAACTTAAAGGCCTGTTCTCCAACGACATCGGCATAGATCTAGGGACTGCAAATTCCCTCGTTTACGTCCGTGATCAGGGCATTGTCTTGCGTGAACCTTCGGTCGTCGCAATTGAGGCTGGCACAACGAATGTGTTGGCCGTGGGTGAGGAAGCCAAGCGGATGCTTGGTCGTATCCGGGGAATATCGTCGCCATTCGTCCTATGAAGGACGGTGTGATCGCAGATTTTGAGATCACCGAGGCGATGCTGCGACACTTCATCCAGAAGGTTCATCACCGCAAGTTGATCGCTCCACGCGTAGTGGTGGCGGTCCCGTCCGGTATCACGGAAGTAGAAAAGCGGGCGGTCAAAGATTCCGCCACGCACGCCGGTGCCCGTGAGGTATATCTAATCGAACAGCCCATGGCTTCGGCTATTGGGGTCGGCCTACCTGTCCATGAACCGGCAGGTAACATGATTGTTGATATCGGCGGCGGTACTTGTGAGATAGCGATCATCTCGCTGGCAGGTATCGTTTTCAGCCGCAGCTTGCGCGTCGGTGGCGATGAGTTCGATGAAACGATCATCGCCCACATGAAACGGGCCTATAACCTGATGATCGGTGAACGCACCGCGGAAGAAATAAAGATCCGGATAGGATCCGCCTTCCAGTTAGAGCAGGAGTTGACGTTGGAGGTTAAGGGTCGCGATTTGGCGGCCGGCTTGCCCAAGACGCTGACCATCCGCTCGGAAGAAATCCGCGAAGCGCTTAAAGAACCTCTCAATAGTATTTTGGAATCGATCCGCATCACGCTGGAACGCTGCCCGCCAGAATTATCCGCCGACTTGGTGGACCGGGGCATCGTGATGGCGGGCGGTGGTGCTTTGCTGCGCGGTATTGACCGCATGGTGGCGCAAGAAACTGGTTTGCCCGTGCATATCGCCGAAAGCCCGTTAACGGCTGTGGCAGAAGGCACTGGCCGTGTGTTACAGGAACTCTCATTCCTCAAACGCGTAGCTTCCAGCCGCACCTGATTCTATTTCCTAGCGAGTGAGTCTTTAAACGCCTGCGTTTACCCTGTTTTTGTGACGGGTAAGACAGATGTTTAAACGGGCCCATTACGTAGCCATGACCGCAGTCTTGTTGCTGGTCGTGGTCTTGCTCAGCCTGCCGGACCAGACAGCCGCGCGGGTCAAGCTGGCCGTCTCGGCGCTTTTCCTGCCGCTCTTCAGCCTCTCCAGTTCCACGGAAACCGCCGCCGGCAAAATCGGCGATGCCGTCGTTCCCCGCAGCGCTTTGGTAAGCGAGATGGAACGCCTCCGGCGGGAGAACCTCGAACTCAAAGCCCAAGGTCTCCTCTATGAGGAAGTGATGCGTGAGAACCTCCGCCTGCGCCAGACCTTGCAATGGAAGCAGCAGCTCCCTTGGAAGATGAAGCTGGCCAAAGTGGTGGGGCGTGACCCCGCCAACTGGTGGCGGATGATCCAGATCGATTTAGGCTCGGAAGACGGGCTGCGGGAGAACATGACCGTTATGTCCCATGAGGGGCTGGTCGGGCGCGTCAGCCGGGTGGGGGCGCATCGGGCACAAGTGGTTCTCGTCGGCAGCCGGGAATGCCGGGTGGCGGCGTTGGTGGAGAAGACCCGGGAAGGTGGCGTGATCGGTCCAGCGGATTCTCCGGAGGTGCTGGACCCGAACATGGTGGAACTCAGCTATCTTACGCGAAACACCAAGCTTGAGCCGGAACAACTCGTTTACACTAGCGGCTTGGGCGGCATTTTCCCCAAAGGCATCCTGATTGGGCGCATCGTAGATACCCAAACGGTCGAACATGGGCTCTACGTGGAGGCGCGGGTCAAACTGGCGGTCAACGTCAACCAACTGGAAGAGGTCTGGGTGATCATCGCACAATGAACGCGCTTAGCCTCATCGTCATGCTGGTCGTCACCTTTCTGGTCGTATTCGCCCAGTCCACGGTGGACTTCGTGCGGGTCTGGCTGGGGGCGCAGATCGATTTTCTGCCATCCTTGGTGGTTTACGCGTCGCTTTCCGGGAACCCGTTGTTGACCAGTCTGATCGCCGTCTTTGGTGGGCTGTGGCTCGATTCGCTTTCCATGAACCCGCTCGGGGTTTCCATCGCCCCCTTGATGCTGACTGGCATGGTGGTGCTGCATTTCCGCGAACTGGTTTTGCGTGAGCAGCTTTCCGCCCAAGTCATTCTCGGCGTCACCGCTGGCGCGGCCGTTCCCGTGATGGTGGTGTTGCTGCTGCTCACTATGGGCGAACAACCGATCTTGGGCCTGGGTTCGCTCTGGCAGTTGCTGGTGATGAGCTTGGGCTCCGGGGTGGTGACCCCGATCGTGTTCCGGGTATTTGATTTATTGGAGCATTGGCTGAATTACCAGCCGATGCCTGAAACGACCTTTCAGCACAACCGCGAGATGAAACGCGGCCGAAACTGATGCTGGTTATCGATCAACTGAAGCGTGGGGACGCACGGCTGCGCTGGCTCGCCATTGGCGTGCTGGTGGGGATGGCCGTGCTCGCCACCGGGCTTTGGTTCGTGCAGATCGTCAATTATAAGCGTTACGAGCAGAACCTCCGCACCCAGTCTTTCCGCAGCGTGCGCATCCCGGCGGTACACGGCCGCATCATGGACCGCAATGGGGTGATCCTCGCCGAGAGCCGCCCCTCGTACAATGTGAATCTCTATCTGGAAGAGTTGCGGCCAACTTTCCAACGCCAATACAGCAACATCGTCTATCAAGCCCGGCAGGAGAATCCCAAGCTCAAGCTCTCGCTGGAGCAAAAGACCGAGCTGGGCCGCACTGCCCGTTTTCAAGTGGCGAATGCTTTGGTGAACCGGGTTTCCGCGACGTTGAAAACCCCGTTGGTGCTTTCGGAAAAAGAGTTTCGCAGTCACTATGAAGCCCGCCTTTCGCTGCCGCTGCCCGTGGTCGAAAATCTCTCCCCGGCCAGGTCGCGATGTTCGCGGAAAGTTCCGCCGCCTTGCCCGGCGTGAATCTGGAAGTGCAGTCCCTGCGTTCGTATCCCTTGGGAGAGACGGCGGCGCATATCCTCGGGCAGGTGCGCGGCACCGATCGCAGCGAGAATGATGAGGATGATGACTTCAATTATCGTCTACCAGACTTCAAAGGCATTGTGGGCGTGGAAGCGACCTTTGATGAACAACTGCGCGGGGCCGCGGGAACGAAGTCGTTGCTGGTGAATTACCTCGGCTATCGCCAGAACGAGAATACCTGGCAGCCACCTCGCCCGGGCGATGATGTCATCCTAACCATCGATGCGACCATCCAACGCGCGGCTGAGCAGGCGATGAAAGCCCAAGGCATGGGCACGCGCGGTGCCGTAGTCGTCATGGACCCTTGGAGCGGAGATATTCTGGCCCTGGCATCCGCTCCCACTTACGACCCGAATAGTTTTGTCCCGCGCATCTCTTCCGACGAGTTTGCCAAACTGAACGATCCGGAAATGCTGCCGCAGATCAATCGTGCGGTTTACGCTTACCCGCCGGGTTCGATTTTCAAGATCATTGTCGGCCTGGCCGCCTTGGAGTCAGGCACGCTCAATCCGGCCGATCAAATTTATGGACCGGGTTATTTCAAGCTCACGCCACGGGCCGATCCGGTGCATGACACCGCAGGTGCGGGGCTGTTTGATTTCCGGCGGGCATTCATCAAATCGAGCAATTTCTATTTCATCACCAATGGTCTGCGTTCTGGCTTGGACAGTATCCTGGACATGGGCAACCAGTTTTGCCTGGGGCAGAAAGTCGGGTTGCCGACACGTCAGGAAGTGTCCGGGTATTTCCCCAAGCTGGGGACACGCGATAAAAAATCCGGCGGTCCTTGGCGGGATGGCGACACCGTGAACTTGTGCATCGGCCAGGGCGAAATCTTGGTGTCACCGTTGCAGATGGCTGTGGTCATCTCTGCGGTGGCCAATGGCGGCAAAGTTTATTGGCCACGGTTGGTGGATCGCTTGGAACGTGATGAGGATGGTTTCCGCAAGCTCACCGAAACGTTCCCGGCGGGGCGTATCCGGAATGAATTGAGGATATCCCCTCACAATCTGCGCATCATCCAGGAAGCCATGCGGGATGACGTGCTGATGTCCGAAGGCTCGGGCAAAGCGGCTGCCGTGCCGGGCTGGCAGGTTTGCGGCAAGACGGGCACAGCCGAGGTGAAACATGGCAGCATACTCGTGAACAAGATCACCTGGTTTGCCTCTTATGCGCCCTTTGAAGCCCCCCGTTACGTTGTCATCTCCATGGTGGATGGTGGCCGCTCGGGTGGTGGTACCTGCGCTCCGATTGTGCGCCGGGTCTATGAGGCGTTGCAGAAACTGGAGAAGACGCCGCGTCCGGGAACTCCCAACTTAGCCGCCACGAACTGATATGTTTCCCCAAGCCTCCATGACTAAACGCGAATCACGCCTCGATTGGCTGATGATCGGCGCGTTGCTGGGGCTGATGATCTACGGCATTCTCTTCATCTTGAGCGCGACGACGGCAACGGAGGTGACGCAGAGCATCCCGTTTCTGAAGCAGACGGCGTTCAAACAGATGGTCTGGTACAGGGTGGGGATTTTCTGTGCGGTGGTCTTGTGTGTGGTGGATTACCAGATCATCTCGCGCTGGTCGTTGATCGTCTATTGGGGCTCCATTCTGGTGCTCATCGCCGTCTTGCTGCCAGGAATCGGTTCGGACAATGGCTGGGGGGCCAAGCGGTGGATCAATCTGGGACTGTTTCAATTTCAACCTTCGGAATTCGCCAAGCTGGCTTTCATTCTATTCATGGCGCATTTCCTCAGCCGTCCGCAGGACGAGTTGCGCATACCGAAGGTGTTCATCAAATCTTTGGGCCTGATGGGACTTCCTTTCATACTGATCCTGAAAGAGCCGGACTTGGGTTCCGCCCTTGTCTTTGCGCCCGTCGGATTAGTCATGATGTTCGTAGCCGGTGTACCGGTGCGGTTCCTGCGTCGCCTGCTGGGGGGCGTGGGAGTGATCATCGCATTGGTCATGGTGGACGTCTTGTTTGCGCCCAAAAACCTCCAGTTCATCAAGCTGGAGGATTATCAGAAACAACGGTTGCTGGTTTATTTCGGGCTGGATTTTGCACCGAGTGACGCGACGGAAGCGGAGCGTAAACGGTTGCGTAATGTCCAGCGGGCAAGGTCCTATAACATCGAACAAGCATTGATTTCGGTCGGATCCGGCGGCATGACCGGCAAAGGGTGGCGTGAAGGCACGCAAAGCGCCCTTGGTTACTTGCCGCGAGCGGTCGCTCACAATGATTTCATATTCTCTGTCATCGCCGAGGAGAGTGGATTCGTGGGCGGTTCCGTGGTTCTGATCCTCTACACGGTAGTAATGTTTACTGGCATACGGATTGCCAGCCAGGCGCGCGACCGCCTGGGCAAGATCATGGCCAGCGGGGTGGTTACCCTGCTGTTCACCCATGTATTCATCAATATCGGCATGAACATCCGAATCATGCCTGTGACGGGCATCCCACTGCCGCTGTTAAGTTACGGCGGGTCTTCAGTGTTATGCTCGCTGATCGCCGCAGGCCTTTTGCAGAACATCTATATTCATCGTAAATCCTACTAGCTATGAGTGACCGTAATTTTTCACGCCGGCGCCGGCCCGGTATGCGTTTCCGCCCCGCAGGTGGCCCCCAGCCGCCCAAGCCGGACAAGGAAGCGCTCGAGGCCCGGGCTGCAGTGGTCGGTGAGACCATTTCCGATGAGCCCGTGTTTCAACGGCATCGCGGCGAACAGGAGATCGAACGTTCCGAAAACCTGGCGGCCGGTTTGCCGGTCGGTGGTGAAACGGAGGAAGAAGGCGCCGAATCCGCCGGTGCGGCGGATGCCGTGGCCGCGGCCGAGGCACAGGAGAAGCCTTTCGAGCCTGTCCACGTGCCCGATCCGAAGCCCAAGAACTTGATCGAATCCATCAAGCAGACGGCGGCCCGCGTCATCACGAAAGTGAAACGCATGATCAAACCGCCGGAGAAGAAGATCCACAAGGAAGTGGTCATCAACTCTGAGTCCTTGGAAACGCGCGTGGCCGTCCTGGAAGAGGGTAAACTTGAAGAGTTCACCATTGAGCGTACGAGCGAAGAACGTCTCGTGGGCAGCATCTTCAAGGGCAAGATCCGCAATCTCGAAGACGGCCTCAAGGCGGCCTTCGTGGACATAGGTTTCGAGAAGAATGCCTTCCTGCATTACTGGGACATCGTGCCGAGCAACCTCGATTCCGGGGTTGAATTGGTGGATCGTGGCAACAAGCGCCGGGAGAAACCCCGGATCACGCAGAAGGACATCCCGCGCCTTTATCCCGTGGGCAGCGAAATCATCATTCAGGTGACCAAGGGCCCCATCGGCACCAAAGGTCCACGGGTCACCACGCACCTCGCGTTGCCGGGCCGTTACCTCGTGTTGTTGCCGAACGCCGATCAATCGGGTATCTCCCGCAAGATCGAGAACCAGGAAGAGCGCCAGCGCTTGAAGAAGATTCTGCGCGAGCTCGATATTCCCGAAGGCATGGGCGTCATCATCCGCACGGTGGGTGAAGGCCAGCAGAAGCGCTACTTCGTGCGCGATCTCGCCATGTTGTTGGATGAATGGAAGAGCATCCAGGAACGTATCACGAAGCAGCCGATGGCGACGTGCGTGTTCCAGGAACCGGACCTCGTTGAACGCACCGTCCGCGACTTCCTCACGGAAGACGTGGAACGCATCGTCATCGACAATGCGAAGGAGTATGAGCGCATCCGTGAATTGATCGGGCGCATCTCCAAGCGGTCCATGGACAAGGTGAAGATCTACAGTGAATCGCAGTCCATCTTCGATCGCTTCGGCATCGCGCGCCAGTTGGAGAACGCCTTCTCCCGGCAGGTGCATCTGAAGAGCGGCGGTTACATCGTCATCGATGAGACTGAAGCCTTGGTGGCCATCGACGTGAACACCGGCAGCCACAAGGGCAGCAAGGATCAGGAGACGACCATCCTCAAGGTGAACCTGGAAGCCGCCGAGGAGATCTGCCGCCAGTTGCGCTTGCGTAACATGGGCGGTCTGATCGTGCTCGACTTCATCGATATGAAAGGCCGCAAGGACCAGCAGATGGTCTATAACCGCATGCGCGATGGATTGCGCCGCGACAAGGCCAAGACGCACATCCTGCCCATCTCCCAGCTCGGTCTGATGGAGATGACCCGCCAACGCCATAGCGAAAGCGTGCGCTCAGCCGTCTATGACGACTGTCCGTACTGCAAGGGCCGTGGCAAGGTGAAGAGCAGCGAGACCATGAGCGTCGAGATCCAGCGCAAACTGGGCGAGATCCTCAAGAAGCGCGGTCGTGATGAGTCGGACTTTCAGCTCAAGATCGTGGTGCATCCTTCCATCTTGCAACGTCTCCGGACGGAAGATGAGAAGCTGCTCATCGAGATGGAGAAGCGCTACTTCGGCAAGCTGGCGTTCCGGGCGGAACCGGCCTTCCATGCAGAAGAGTTCAAGATCCTGAACGGCATCAATAACGAAGAGCTCGCCCACGTGGGTGGCTAAGCTTCAAGTCCATTAGAAATTCAAAGCCCCGGAAGCGATTCCGGGGCTTTTTCTTTGGTGGAATTTATTATCACTGCGTGGCGGAGACGCCACCTTGCAGCCGGGCGAGTTGCTGGCCGGTGGTTTGCACCCAATCCCGCGAGGGCAGGGCGTAGGGGCGGAAGATTTCCATCACACCTTCGTGCTCGTTGTAGAAGATGGCGCGATGCAGGCCGAGCGTGGAAGCTTTGGCGGAATCGATGAGGTTTGCCGAGTCGTTGGCACTCATCTGGAAGAGTACGCGCATCTCGAATTCCGTCAGCGCCTTGCGGCTGATGAAGCGGTTGACGTTGTTCAAGGTGTCGCAAATGGCGATGACATGGATGCCCGAGGCCGGGCCTTGGGTGATGAGGGTGTCCATGATCTTGCCTGGATTCACTGGCGCATCATCACTGGAAGAGAAGCTGAAATCCTCCTCGAACCGCAACCGCTTGTTCTTCGGCAGATCAGGGATGAACAGGAACGTTTCCGGAGCCGTGTTCTCTTCGGCGTTTTCGCTGCGGGCAGCGTGATCTTCGGCCAGCTTTTGCAGCAGCACTTCCGCCTCTGCTCCGCGAGCGATACGGATGGGATGGGGCAGGGCTTGGATAACCGTTTCTAGGTGCTCCCGTTCGGGAGAACCGGCAGGGGAGCTGTCGATGAGGCAGAATTGCACCTGACCTGCTGGATACTGGGCAGACAAACTCACCAGCGCCACCGTGAGCAAAGACAGCGCCGCTTCGCTGCGTTGGCCGACGATGAGCAGGTTGCTGCCGCTTTGCCGTTGGAAGATGGCTTCAGTCGGACCTTTGATCGAATTGGGCGAGCCCAGCCAGATGCGGGGGGATTTTGCGGGAGTGACTGCGTCCTCGCTGAGCAGCTCTTGCAACAATAGGTTTTCACGCACGTCGGCAGGTTCGTTGCCTTCAAAGATGATCGGTGAGGGCACAGCCGATGGCTTGGCAGCATTGAGGGCGACCACTTTCTCCAGATATTCATCCCGGATGGCATCAGACAGCCAGACGGTCTGGAACGGGCTATTGCCTTCTATAGTTCCCGCTGTGTCGTTGTAAATGCCTTCGCCGGGGCGATTGAGTAGACGCGGCGCCGGGTTGTTGTCATCCATGATGAGGTAGGCATCGGCCTCATTACATTGCAGGGCGATGCGAATGACCATCTGGCCCATAGTGGTGCGGGCGAGCGTGTAGGCACCACCCAGACTTTGGGAGCCGAGAATGACGTGGATGCCGAACGCGCGGCCTTGGCGGACAATGCGATCCAGCAACAACGCCGCTCCTTGCGAGATGCGATCGTCTTCCACGAAGAACTCCTGAAACTCATCGATCAGCAGCAGGGAACGCGGCATAGGTTCTTTGCCGCCGGCGCGCTTGTAACCAGCCAGGTCCTGCACACCAAGTTTGCGGTAGAGCTCACCGCGCCGCCGCAATTCATCATCCAGCTTTTGCAGCACGCTGAGGCCGAACTCACGATCGCTCTCAATGGCGATGACCCGGGCGTGCGGCAAACGGCGGGCGGCGTAGCACTTGAATTCGACGCCTTTCTTGAAATCCACCAGATAGAACTCCACTTCTTCCGGGCTGCACCAAAGTGCCAGATTGGTGATGATGACGTGGAACAACGTGGATTTGCCGGAACCTGTTTTACCGGCGATCAACCCGTGCTGACGGGTGCCGTGACCGATGGCCAGATATTGCAGCTTCGTGGCCCCGCTGCGGCCGATGGGTACGCGCAATTCGGAATCCGTGTGCACCGACCATAATTCCGAGTCCTCAGGCGTGACATCGGAGAAGGGCACTTCGATGCGGTTGGAATTGATGCTGCTCTCGCCCACGCGCTGGATGAAATCCGTGACGATGTCCGCGCCGGGCGGTTTGCTCAAAGTCAACTGCGTGCCGGTTTTGGGCTGGCCCAGCAATGAGAAGGTTCCATGTTTGCAGGTCAGAGTGACGCTGCTCTTGCGCAGTTCGTCCGCCACGAAATCCTGTGGCTGCGGCAGGCGTGTATCCCAATGGATCAGGGTGAACACGCCGCAACGGGCACCGCTGGATGCGATGCTCAGCAAGCGTTTCGCAGCCTGTTCGCTGAAGTTGCTGGGGAAACCGGAGACGATCAGGAAGTGATATTTCTCGGCGACCGTGCCAGCCTTTTCATTGTACTCGAAAATGGTCTCATACTCATTGCGCAGATACATCTGGATGACCTTCTCCATATGTTCACAGAGCTCGCCCAGTTTCTTTTCGATCTGTGGTGGCTGGGTCCAGATGCGGCTGTTGATGAGGTGCTCGCCATGATCTGCGAGATGCATGATCCCCGCGAAACTTTGCCCTAAACCGACCGGGTCGATGATCGTGAAACTTGCCCGGCCGGGAGGGGCGATGGCCAGCAAACGGAGAATCGCTTCATTCAACGTATCGACCGCCTCTTGGTGGCCGCTGCCGTCTGTCTCGATGAGCAGCGAGCCTTGCCGGGGATAGACCAATGAAAGCGGAAGCGTGAATTTGGCTGGCCCGGGCAAGGGCAGGTGAGTCTCGCTGAGATTCAAACCGGCCAACGCTTCCACATCGACGGCTAGCCGGGCAAAGGGTGCTGCTTCATCGAAGTGATTGGGCGGCTGCCACCCTTTAGTGACACTATTCCAATCAGGAATGGCAGCGCTATGGGCTTCAAGCTGCAGGGATACGTACAGCGGCGTGATGACCGCGAGCCATTCGGCATCCAGAACGGTCCGCTCAGCGGCGTGTTCATCGTTTACTTTGCCCAGCTTCTCATCGCGCACGGCTTCGTGCCCTTGCTGGTGCTGCCTTGCATCCGCTTGGAGGGACGAAAGGGTGGTCTGATAATCCGTATCCGCCCGCAGCAATTCTTTCTGGTGCAACCGGTCGTTATGAGCGTGAGCGTTTGTTCCCCGGTCTTTCACATTTTGAGTGAAAGAGCTGCGCAGTTGCACGGCCTCCTGCACCACTTTCGCCCAGTGCTCGTTGAGCGTATTGATGGTGGAGGTGTGCTCTTGGGCGATACGTTGCAGCTCCTGCTCGTGATGAGTCACTGATTTGCTGCTGGCGGATTCGTACAGGCGACGCGCCTTCGCCAGTGCCACCGCTATCTTGGTGGCTAGGGGCTCGGCCTTGTTCCGGCCCACCACATAAAGCACGACGGTCAAAACCATCGTGCCGATCCCTGAACCGACGCAGGTCGGCAGGTTCAGTTGCGGTATCGAGAAATGTTTGCCCGAGAAAAATAAACCGACATGCAGGATGGCTAGTAACAACAGGATGATGACACAGGGCACATTGCGGAAAATGGTGGGCAGGAACAGCCGGCCGAACTTTCCCAACTCTTCGTGGTTCAACTGCAGGAGCGAATCCAGCTCAGCCAGATCTTCGCCATGGCTGGTCGTCTCTTTCAGCGTGATGGTTCCCGGCGGGTTAGCCAGCAGCTTCAGCAGTTTTGCGTAGCCGGAGAAATAGCCGTTGGCCGTTTGTTCTTGCGTCGCCAGCCGAGTTCCGGCTTCAGCCAGTTGGGCCGAATACTCGCCATGCGCCTGGTGTTCGCTGGCCAGGCTGACATCCCGGTGCTTGTCCGTGTTCAGGAGGTCGCGTTGCAGCTGGTATTTTTGTTTGCCCTCGAAATCTTCGACTTGTTGCTGCCGTTGCTGATGGCTGTTCTTGACGGCTTTGGCGAGCCGCTTGATGCGGTGAACGTAGCGCTCATCGCTGCGGGCTTTCTGCGCCGTTCTTTTTGCTTCCGCGTCTGCCCGGGCGATGTCCAGCCGGCCGTTCAACTCGTGGACGGCGACATCGCAAGTCCGCCGGGCGCTGGCGGTCTGCACTTTGAAATGATGTTCCAGCTTCTGGCTTCGTGCACCGAATTCCCGCACGGTTTGTTGCAAACGATCCAGCAAGCCCAATGTCTCTGATACCCTTAGATGTTTACTCACAATCCCGCCTGATTTTGTTTAGGACTTTGTCCAGTTTTTCCATCGCATCCACAGCCATGTTGATGTTGGTCTGGAGTGTCTCGATGTAGGTCCGTTCAAATTCGTTCTGCTTCGTGTCCCGCCATGACTCTTTGACGTGCTGCCAGTTCTGGTTCAGCTCTTTAGAGACGGCCATCAAAGTGCCTTTGTTTGCCTGCAGATTCATGGTGCCTTTTCTTCCGTTGGGGCAGGGGCGGCCAGGCTGACAGCCGGGGCCTGGGAGGTGATCCGGGTGTAGTCGTCCAGAGCTTTGACCGCTTGGGTGAGGAACGCGA
The DNA here is from genome assembly GCA_965283725.1 of Limisphaerales bacterium. Classification (GTDB taxonomy): domain Bacteria; phylum Verrucomicrobiota; class Verrucomicrobiia; order Limisphaerales; family JAEYXS01; genus JAEYXS01. Next base: position 201,228 of record CBDIPT010000008.1, on the reverse strand, counting down.
CGGCTTCCACCATGTCCCCTGAGAGCACGCCGCGCACTTTGTCCAGTTGCCGCCCGAGCGGCTCCACTTCACTATCGAAGACCCGGTTCCATTTCTTCAACACTTGCAGCTTGGTCATGGCTTCATCCACGGCGTTCTTGGCTTTCCGCACCGCCATTTGGCGGTCCAGCGTGCTGGGTTCCAGACTGGAGATGCGAGAACTGAAGAGTTCCTGCTGGGCCATCTCCAAAATCTTGGCGCGGCGTTTCAACTCGCCTTCCCAAAACATCCGTTGCTCATGCTGCAACCATACTCGGGTGCGGCTGACATCATCGCTGGCATCATCCACTGCCGTGGTCAATTTCTCCAGCGCGACGATGAGTTGGGCCCGAAAGGTCGCGAGCGCATCGATGGAGCTGATATTGGCCTTGGTGGACATGTGCGATATTCGCTGACTGGCGCAGCTGAGAGTCACCGCTGGGCCAGGTATTCCTCGATCTTCTGCGCCTTGCGGAGGAGGTAGGGAGTATGCTGGTTCGAGACCTCCACGAACTTCCGCATGGCTTTCATGGTCTGTTGAAATTCTTCCGCGAACTTCTCGTGTTCCTGATCCTGCCAGGTGTCACCGAGGGCGGCGAAACGGGCTTGCAGGGAGGACATGCGGTTCTGCAAATCCGTGTTGAAACGCTTGAGGTCTTCGGCGAAGCGGCGGACCGACTCGGGGTCCATGACGGCTTGTCCCATAATACGTATCTCCAGTCCGGTTCAGTTAGGGCAGCTTTTTTGTGTGCTAGCGGCGACGCTGGCGGAAGCGTCGTTTACCCGGTCCGGGTGTCACAGGGGCTGCTTATTAGCGGTAACGTAACAGAGGAGAAGCATATCTTCAAACCGGTATGTCAGGCAAAATGCAGATTTATCGAAAAAACAAAAACCCTGTCCCGGTGTTACCGGAACAGGGTCAATGCTCGGTCATCCGTCAGATAGCTGACAGGTAGAACCGGATTAAAAACTATTCTTTCTTCTTCTTGTCGCCGCCGATGCCCACTTTGGTCATCTTCTCTTTGTCTTCGGCGCTGATCTTGGCGCGCTCTTCTTTGTCGAGCTTGCCGTCTTTGTTCGCATCATACTTGGCAGTGATCTCTTTCATCACAGCCTTGGCTTCAGGAGAGAGTTCCTTCTTTTCCTTCTTCTTTTCCCCGTCAGCAGCGTTGGCGGAGAGGGTGAGGATGCAGCCCAGAACGAGAAGGGCACTGAGGATTTTCTTCATATTACCGTTTATATTGAGTTGTTTGTGTCTCCGATAATGTATGCTTAACGGGACACTATCTCAGACGGGGTGACACTTATATTGGTTACAGACATTTCGGCGCTCTTTTGGTTGTTTGTAACTTATTATTGCTCAGGTAGTTGTGTGGTTATTTTGCGGTCCAGCCGCCATCAATCAAGATGTCCGTGCCGGTGATAAACCCGGCTTCTTCACCGCAAAGGAAAACGGCCAGAGCGCCAATCTCTTCCACCTTGCCCCAGCGGTTGGCCGGGATGCTATCGAGGAATTGTTGGTTCAAAATCGGGTTTTGGATGATCACCTGGTTCATCTCGGTGCCAAAAGGCCCGGGGCTGATACCATTCACTGTGATCTTTTCCGGGGCGAGCTCCAATGCCAGCGCCTTGGTAAAACCCAGCAATCCTGCCTTGGTGGTGCAATAGACCACCCGTTCCGGCAGGGCGATGTGGCTCATGATGGAGGTCATGTTCAGGATGCGGCCATAGCCTCGGCCCGTCATGTGCGGGATAATGGCATGGCAGAGGAGATATACGCTGGTGAGGTTGGCATTGAGGACGCGTTGCCATTCTTCCAGCGTGAACTGGGTGATGGGCTTGCGGATGTTGATGCCCGCATTGTTGATCAGGATGTTCACCTGGCCAAAGCGCTTGATCACCGCTTGGGCCATCGCCTGGACCTGCTCCTGATTGGTCACATCAGCGACGAAGTATTCCGCCTCGCCACCGGCTTGCTGGATTTCCTCGACGACACTGCGGAGCTTTTCTTCATCGCGGGCGACGAGTGCGACCTTGGCTCCGGCTTGGGCGAGCGCGGTCGCCATGGCTTTGCCGAGTCCGCGACTACCGCCGGTGATAAGCGCGACCTTTCCGTTCAATTTACCTTGAGACATAGAATGTGATGGCTGGAAATGTTTCGTGTGACTAGGGGAGTCTGCGGGAAATCGCCAAACGAACGCCAGTGGAAATGAAGGCAGCGAGAATGGCCGCAACTAAGGTGACATGGCTTGCTCAGCCGTAGGATCGCTTTCCGGCAGGCCGATCACGATCTCTTCGCCTTCACGCGCCGCTTCCACGATGAGCGGGTCGCCGTGCATGGCTACCAAGTTCCGGGCCCATTCCACCATGCGGCTGACGTGTTCATCATCATGACCCGGGTCGTGATGGAAGAGGCAAAGTTTTTTCACACCGGCGATGAGGGCGAGACTGACGACGTCATCCAAACAGCCGTGTCCCCAGCCGACGTGCCGTTGGTACTCGGTATCATCGTATTGCGAATCGATGATGAGCACATCCACATCCCGGATGAAGCTGATGAGCTTTTCATCCATCTTGCGTGCATATGCCATCTCGGCGGTCGTCTGGGTGGTGGCGCCGCGCAGGCGTTGGTAGGGTTCGTTATCCGGCAGAAACGCGACCGAGCCGCAACTGGTGTTCAACCGGTAGCCGACGCAGATGCCGGGATGATTCGTGAACGCCGCTTCCGCCTGGATTTTGCCGATGGGGAAATGCATGTCCTGCAATTCGTCAAACACGATATTGCCGGGCATCTGGCGTAAGCTGACGGGGAAATACGGGCTTTCCATCTGGGAGGAGAGGATGCCTTGCAAACCGGCCTTGGCCCCCTCAAAACCGCAGATGCGGATCTGGTTCTTGGGGTTGTAGGCCGGGATGAAAAAGGGGAAGCCTTGGATATGATCCCAGTGTGTGTGCGAGAGCAGCAAGGTGACGCGGATGGGTTGCGCCTTGAATTCCTTGACCAGGGAAAGCCCAAGCCCGCGAATGCCGGAGCCAGCATCCAAGATGATGATCTCGTTATCCGCCCGGACTTCCACGCAGGTGGTGTTACCGCCGTAGTGAACTGTGCTGGGGCCGGGAGTCGGGATGGAACCGCGCACACCCCAGAACTTGATGCGCAAACCTTTGGTTTGCACATCGGCTGGTGTGCTGGTGGTAGTATCGAGCGGTATCGGCGGGGGCGTCGCCGGTTTGCGTTGCCAGCCGGGCTCGATGATCTGGTTCAGTAACCAGAGAAATTTGTATTGTTCGACCGGTTTGACGAGATATTCATCCGCCCCCGCATCAATGGCGTTCATGCGGTCAGCGGGGTAGCCGCGTCCGCTGGAGATGATGATGCGGGTGTTCTTTAATTCGGCGTGATCGCGGACCAGATGGCACAGGCGGAAGCCGTTGCAGCGAGGCATGAGGAGATCGCAGATTACCAGTTGCGGCCGGTTTGCCTGAATAACCTTCCAGCCTTCCGCCCCGTTTTCCGCCTCATAAACGTGCCAGCCAGATTCCACGAGCCAACCTCGCAAGGTGGCGCGCAGCTCATGATCTTCATCAACGAGCAAAATGGTTTTCACGCAGGCTATCGTGTCTCCAACTGCAGTTGCTTCCCGGAACACTCAAGGCAAGCGGAGTGGCAGTTGCGTGACGCCCTTGTTTCTACTCCTTTGAACGGAGCAGGGCAACCGAGGAGTTGATCAAAAAGTGGAGTATTTTGGCCCGGTGTAAAAACGGCCTAGGCCGAGGCGACTGCTTTGGGGGCGTGTGCCGGGAGGGTCAATTCATGCTCCAGACCTTCACGGGCGGCTTCTACTTCGAGCGAACCTTCCTGTCGGCGGACCAAATCGCGGGCTTGGGCTTCCATGTGGCCGATGTGTTCATCGTCATGGCCTGGGTCGTGATGGAAGAGGAAAAGCTTCTTAACCCCTGCCGTCATGGCGAAGGCGACGGTGTCATCCACACAGGTATGCCCCCAGCCGACGTGACGAGGATACTCGGCGGCATCGTACTGGGAATCCATGATAAGGACGTCCGCCCCACGGATGAAATCAATCAGCTTCTGGTCCTGCTGCCGGGCAAATTCCAAGGCTTCGGCATGTTCTTTGGGGCCGAGCTTGCCGGGATTGGCCTTCAGGCGGACATAAGGCTCGTTATCCGGGATGAAGACGATGACACCCCGGCTGGTGGTCAACCGGTAGCCGACACAGATGCCGGGGTGGTTGACGAACTTGGCCTGCACCTTGACCTTGCCAATGTTGAACTCCAATTCCTTGAGCTCCAAACACTCGATATTACCAGGCATCTCCTGCATGCTGATGGGGAAGTAGGGGCTTTCCATCTGGCTGGAGAGGGTCGTCTGGAGGCCTTTGCGGGCGCCTTCATAACCCAAGATGCGCAACTGGTTCTTGGGATTGTAAGCCGGAATGAAGAACGGGAAGCCTTGGATATGATCCCAATGCGTGTGCGTGAGTAGGACCGTAGCCCGCATGGGCTTGGACTTGAACTCATTGATGAGCCGCAAACCCAAGGGACGGATACCGGTGCCGGCATCCAAGATGATGATTTCGCCATCCGCCCGGACTTCGATGCAGGTCGTGTTGCCACCGTAGTAAGCGGTATCGGGGCCGGGAGTAGCAATCGAGCCGCGCACTCCCCAGAAACGGACCTTCACCCGGTCATCTTCCAGCATCGGCTTATGCAATTCCGTCGTATCGCTGGTCTTGTTCACCGAACGTCTGACGGAGCGATTGCGGATGATTTCCGTGTCGGTTCCAGGTTGGATCAGGGAATCCAGCAAAGCGAGCAGTCCAGCGGGCTGGATCGGTTTAACGATAAATTCATCCGCACCCGCTTCGAAAGCATTCAGGCGGTCCGTCGGATAGCTGCTGGCTGTGGTGACAATGATTCTGGGCTGGGGGAAACTGTAGCCTTTTTCACGAATACTCCGGCAAACTTGGAAGCCATTGGAACGCGGCATCAGGAGGTCGCAAATGACGACTTGCGGGGTGTTTTCCTCAACGGAACGCAACCCAGTTTCGCCGTCATCGGCCTCTAGAACCTTCCAGCCCCCACCGGTCAGAATCTGTGACAGAACGTGCCGTGTTACCCGGTCATCATCTATCAGAAGAACGGTATTCATGTAGCTTTGAGACAGGATTGTCCCAGTCCTGGAGGGAAAAACAAGCCTGTAACTGCAACTAATACTTAACCGATTTTGACCTTAAAAACTGTGCCTACGTGATTTACGGATTGTCGAAGCCCCTCCGGGGTGGCTATTTTAGCGTTCATGCGCTGGTTTTTAGCCCTCATTTTGAGTCTGGTTGTCGGGGTATCCGCGGTGGAAGCCGCCAAGACAGCCCGCATCATCAAGGTGCTTCCACACCTGCTGGATGCAAAAGGACGCCACTCGCTTTCCCCCAGCCTCTACGAGCGGGATGCCTACCAGGAGCATTTGCGCAAAAACCCTGACCTGTGCTCGGCCATGCGTTTCGATATCCACTGGGCTGGCCTCGGGTTAAAGCGAGACAGCCTTAAGTTGCGGATGGAGTTACGCGTCAGTGGTGAGACCAAGAGCTTGGTTATAGATGAGGCCATCAAGCCGGGTAACCTCTCTGGGCATTGGAGCCAAATCACTCTGAGTGGCGAAAACTTCAAGAAGGCCGGTAAACTAGTCGCTTGGCGGGCTACCCTCTGGGAAGGGGACGAGCAAGTGGCCGAGTTGAAGTCCTTCCTCTGGTAACGTCACTTTCGGCCTTTGACGGGCGAAACCACCCCTCGGACCGCTCCGCCTAAAAGTGTCATGGCGGAAGCAAAGAGCATGGCCCGGGTCAGCGGGTTGAAGACGATTTCCCGATTGCTGTGGCGCATCACGGTAAAGAATTCGCCTGCCTTCATGAGCGTAGATTGCAATCCATGCCGGTAGTAATAGACGGCCAAACCTCCTGTCAGTCCGGCGATCAGCAATCCCACGAGCATCGTTTCCCCGTAGTTCGCCTTTTTGCGGAAGCGGGCAGCGATGAGGGCGGAGAGGGGGATGCACGCCGCCAGCAGCCCGGCTGAAACCGCAAAGCTCCAACGCCCCCAGTGCTCCGCGTCTTGGAAGACTTTGACGAACAGGGGAAAGGAACCGACGCAGATGAAATCCGCCGCCGGTCGGAAATAGAGGTAACCCGCCCAGCCGCCCAAACCGCCCGCCAGGAACACCAGCAGCACAATGACCGGGCGCGGTAACATGGCTTACATCGCCTTCTCCAGCCGTTCCGTCAAAGTGCGCAGGATCTGGACGCGGGCGAATTTCTTGCTGTTGCCCGGGATGATGGTCCACGGCGCCACGCCAGTGCTGGTATGGGCCACCATATCGTTCACCGCCGCCTTGTATTGGTCCCACTTTTTCCGGTTCCGCCAGTCTTCATCCGTGATCTTGTATCGTTTGTAGGGGACCAGTTCGCGTTTTTTGAAGCGGGCGATCTGCTCTTCCTTGCTGATGTGGATCCAGAACTTGTGCAGTACCATGCCGTGTTGGGCGAGCTGCTCCTCGAAATCATTGATCTCGTGGTAGGCGCGCATCCATTCGTCTTGCTCGGCAAAGCCTTCCACCCGTTCCACGAGAATGCGGCCGTACCAGGAGCGGTCAAAGATGGTCACGCGCCCATCGCGCGGCAGGTCGCGCCAAAAGCGCCAAAGATAATGATGGGCTTTTTCCTCATCGGTAGGGGCAGCCACTGGGATGATGCGGTAGAGCCGAGGATCGGTCGCTTCCGTCACCCGGCGGATGCTGCTGCCTTTGCCCGCCGCGTCCCAACCTTCAAAAACGATGACGTTGGAGATCTTTTTTTCATTCGCCTCCCACACCAGGCGGTTCCATTCGCTTTGCTGCTTGGCGAGGCGCTTGCGGTATTTGTTGTCGGAGATTTGCTGTTCCAAGTCCACCTGATCCAGAATGGTCGCGTTGCCATTGGTCGTGGCTTTGACTTTCGGCAAGTTGGGTTTGCGGGAACGTTTCAGCGCGCGGCCTTCGATGACGCTCTCCAGCATGTCCGCCAGCAGATGGCCGGCTGTGAGGTCGCGATAGCGCGGGTCCGTGGCTTCGATGATATGCCAGGGCGCCCGCTCTGTATCCGTCAGCCGCAAGGTGCGTTCCGAGACTTTGGCAAATTTCTCGTAATGCTTGTGATGTTTCCAATCCGTGGGCAAGACCCGCCAATGCGTGTGCGGATTGTTTTCCAAGTCGTGCAACCGTTGGAACTGCGCCTTCTTGGACAGGTGAAACCAGAGCTTAAGGATGACCGTGCCGTCCTCGGCCAGCATCTGTTCCAGGAAATTGATGCGCTTGAGATCGGCATCCAGCTCCTCCGTGTGGGTCTCACCGTAAACGCGATGGATGATGGGGTCGGTATACCAGGAACCGAAATGAATGCCAATGCGGCCGCGGACCGGGAGATTGCGCCAGAACCGCCAAAAATAAGGCCGTTCGCGTTCTTCATCCGAGGGAGTGCCATAGGCAAAGGTGTCCACGCCGCGCGGGTCCAGCCATTCATTGAGGCGATGCACCACTTCACCTTTACCGGCGCCGTCCACACCGGAGACGATCACGAGAACCGGAGAATTGCTCTCCTTCAGCGCCAGTTGCGCCTGCACGAGCCGGGCCCGCAGCTTGGGCAGCTCTTCTTCGTATTTTGGTTTCGGGACAGCGCGTCCTAATTCAGCAGCCTCAAACATGCGATTTCATCCAGCTCGTGGTTGGTCTTGCCTGTTCGTGCCAATGATAGGAAAGAATCCACACACTGCCAGCGTGAACTTCCTCAGGATTGTGACAATTTCCTGACGAAGCCGCTTAAACCGTGAGTCTCGCGTAGCTATCGGGTGACTTTTATGAACCGAGCGCCGTCAGTTTTACCGGGGCATCGCCACGCAAAGCTTTGGAGTAAGGGCAGGTCTGGTGGGCTTTTTCCATGATTTCCTGGGTGATCAACTTGTCCACTCCGGGCAGTTCGCCACGCAATTCCACGGCCAGATGGTAGCCGCCGCTTTCATCTTCCATCAGGCTGACCACAGCCTGCACGCGGGAATCTTTGACTTTGTGGCCCGCTTTCTTGGCGGCGTTCATCAAAGCACCATGGTAACAGGCCGAGTAAGCGGCGGCAAAAAGCATCTCCGGGTTGGGGCCACGCTTTTCGCTGCCCGCTTCCAAGGGATTGCCCAAGGTAAAATTTAACAGACCATCCGGATCTTTGACTGAGCCGGAACGTCCGCCGATGGAGAGTGCTTCTGCGGTGAATAGAGTTTTCATAATGCAATGGGGTTAAAGCTGCCGGGCGGTAAAACTCGAGCAGCTTTCTATCAAGCTAGCCGCAGAATCTGTTTTATCAATGGGGGGAGTCCCTAAGCTGTTTCCAAATAAGGGCTTGCCTTGCGCGAACTTGTTTTACACGCAACCACGGATTGTGGCAGTGTCTGGTCACACACATGAAAAGTTTGAAAGCACTTTATTTCGTGCCGCTCCTGGCGGCGATGTTCTCCTTTGGTGCCGCGGCAGCGGATAAAAATATCGGCTTGGGGGCTAAACCGGTGGCCGGTGCGGAAGTCATTATTGATGGCTCCCGGCAGATGCTGGACGAGAAATGGATTTATTGGCAGGGACCGCGTTTCGCTTCTTCCATGCCGATCAAGTGGAAGATCGTTGATGACCCGGTGGACAAAGGCACGGTGCTGATGACGGATGACCCGGTGGCCGCCGGGGGCAAGTATGGCACGGCGGACATCGTCACGAAGAAGGCTTACCGCGATTTCCGGCTGCACATCGAGTTCCTCGTTATGAATCCAAGGGGGAACAGCGGCGTGTATCTGCAAAACCGCTACGAGATCCAGATCCAGGAAGGGGACAAGACCAAGCACGGCATGGGCGCGGTGATCAATGAGACGGATTCGCCGTATGACAGTTTCGCCGGTCTGGGTAAATGGAACTCCTATGACATCGTTTTCCGCGCTGCGCGTTTCACGGATGGCAAGCTCACGGAGAAGGCCATGGTCACGATGTATTTCAATGGCAAGAAAGTGCATGAAAACGTGAAAATCAACCAGGTCTGGGGCGGCGCGAACTCAGGCGTGGATGGCGGCAATGACGGCGGCAAAGGCATCACGGAATCGCCGCAAGGTCTGAAGCTTCAGTGCGAGGGCCATGATGTGCGCTATCGCAACGCATGGATCAAAGAGCTGGACATCAAAGACGCTGATACGAATTTCTAAGCTTAATCAGGCAAGCTGGCACAAGGCGCGGTGGCAACACCGCGTCTTGTCATTTTATCGCGTTCACTGTTTCCTGTGCGCCTGTGTTTTTAGGTTCCAAAGCAGAATTGCCGAAGGTCGTCATCCATTCGGATGGCGGCTGTCACGGCAATCCCGGGCCGGGCGGCTGGGCGGCGGTGTTAAGCTGGGGCAAGCAGACCCGTGAAGTGAGCGGGGGAGTTCCGGCCACGACGAACAACCGCATGGAACTAATTGGTGCGATCGAAGCCTTGAACGCCTTGAACCGCCCTTGTGACGTGGAGTTTCACACCGATTCCAACTACGTCAAAAACGGCGTGACCGCCTGGATGCATGGTTGGAAGCGTAACGGCTGGAAGACGAAATCGAAAGAGCCGGTGAAGAACGAAGATCTGTGGCGGCGCTTGGATGCAGCGGTGTCACAACACAAAGTCACGTGGCACTGGGTCAAAGGCCATGCCGGGCACAAAGATAACGAACGGTGCGATGAGCTGGCGACCGCGGCGATCGATGACATTAAGAAGCGCCATACCAAGGAGCAATTGAAGGCCGCACTACACGAGTTCAATGCCAGCTTGGAAGCACCCCAGCCGGATGATTTACTGAAACGGGCTTAATCTTCGTCCACGACACCATCGTCTTTTTTGGAGAAGATATTCGAGAGCAGTCCCAGCAGTAAGAGAACGCCGCCGGCGAACATCACACCCGACAGCAGGAATTTAGGTTCTTCACCGTCTTTGATGATGATGAAGTCGTCCGCCAGATCACCTTGCAGGCTGGAAAGCTTCTTACGCTCGCTTTCCTTTTGATCGATGCCGAATTGGACGACGCCAGAGATGTCTTTCTTGGGGAAACAGCGTTCGGAGTTTTTGGCGATCCAGGTCAGGGCTGCGGCCGTTGATTTCTGCTGCTGCATCTCCTTCATGGTTTCCAGCATGCCGTCATCCTTGGTGGCGAGAATCACCTGCACCTTCTTGTTTTCGCTCTTCTTGGGCACGGCGACCGGGATGAACAGCATGGTGGGCTTGTCCGAAGTCTTGGAGACCCGGTAGGAGGCGTCGGGAAGGTTCAGCACGCAGTTGCTCAAAACCAGCCATTCCGCCTTGGGCTTGGTTTTGACGTATTCCTCATAGCTCAGCGTGGTTGGCTGGCGGTTCTTTAGCGCCACGTAAAGCCCTTGGCCGCCGCCCCAGAGCAGCCCGATCATCAGTATGAGACCTAAACAGCCGAAACGGCCGAATCCTTGTGTTTGAGAAATCGTGAACCTCATGGCGATGATGGAAACGTGCCAGAAGTGCCCTTAATCCGTCAATTCCTAGTATGGAAAAATCATGAATCGGTTGGTGGACAGCAAAAGTTTGGATGAAAAGCATTTGAAATCATTGTCATAAGATGAGTCGCTCATTAGGCTTTTTGCCGTTACCTAAATGCCAATCCTGATTAACGCTTGAGCACTACTGATTCTGCCCATCCGCCCTCCACGGAAAGAAAGCCTTGGTATGCCATTCTCTACGTGCAGGTGCTCATCGCCGTGGCGCTCGGTATTTTCATCGGCCATTTCGATCCGGCCTTGGGCAAGAAATTGGCCCCTTTGGGCGATGGTTTTATCAAGCTCATCAAGATGATGATCGCGCCTATCATCTTCTGCACGGTGGTGCATGGAATCGCCTCGATGAGCGATATGAAGAAGCTGGGGCGGGTGGGCTTCAAGACGTTGCTTTACTTCGAGGTGATCTCCACCTTGGCCTTGGTGATCGGGTTGGTGGTGGTGAATTGCCTCCGCCCGGGTGATGGCTTTAATATCGATCCCAAGACCCTCGATCCTTCCGTCGGAGCAGGCTTTGCGAACAAAGCCAAAGATCAAACCTTGGTCGCCTTCCTGCTGAACATCATCCCCAACACGCTGTTTGATGCCTTCGTCAAAGGAGATTTGCTGCAAGTGTTGCTGGTGTCCGGTCTGACGGCTTTTGCCATCAGTGCCCTGGGCGACAAAAGACTGCCGGTGCTGCATGTGATTGACACCGCTTCACATATCTTTTTCGGCATCATGAAGATCGTCGTGAAGCTGGCGCCGTTGGGCGCTTTCGGTGCCATGGCCAATACGGTGGGAAGCTACGGTATCAAATCGCTAAGTAACCTCGGTGAGTTGATGCTGGGATTCTACGCTACGGCCGCCTTGTTCATCATTCTGGTGTTGGGCACCATCGCCCGCTTATGCGGGTTTTCCATCTTGCGTTTCATCAGCTATATCAAAGAGGAATTGCTGCTGGTGCTGGGCACCAGTTCTTCGGAGACTGCTTTGCCGGGTATCATCAAGAAGATGAAGAGACTGGGCTGCGCAGATTCCACGGTCGGGCTGGTGATTCCGACTGGTTATAGTTTCAATTTGGATGGCACGAACATCTACATGTCCATGGCCGCCATCTTTTTGGCCCAAGCGACAAATATCCAGTTGGACCTGCGCGATCAGATCGCTTTGCTTCTGGTCGCGATGGTGTCATCGAAAGGGGCTAGCGGTGTGACGGGGGCGGGCTTTATCGCCTTGGCCGCGACCTTGGCCGTAGTGCCAAAGATTCCTATCGAATCCGTCGCTTTGCTGGTCGGGATAGACCGCTTCATGAGCGAATGCCGGGCGCTTACCAATCTCATCGGCAATGGCGTGGCGACGGTCGCCATCAGTCGTTGGGAAGGGGAACTCTCGGCGGAAACCCTGCAGAAGAATCTAACCGAAGCGGCGGAAGAGAAACCCTGACGCGTGTGAATGTGCGGCTCCCAATCGTTTTGCTACTGTTGCTCTTCGGGGTGATGGCAAAGGCAAAGGATTTGCCGCTTCCACCGCGGCCCGCCGCGGCCCCGCGTGGAACAGAGTTCGCGCAAAGTTTGGTAGCGTTGGATATGGCGGCCAGAGAGCAGGCCATCAAAGCACAGGTGATGCAGGGCAACGTGCCGGACTTCTGGCGGAAGTTTCAGTCGATCACGGTTAAGCTGAAGATTAATGACGAAGAGCACGTGCTGACGTATCAAGTGGCGCCTGAATACTTGGCGGTCGGTTCTGATACGGATTACTTTCTCACACCTATTTCCCCTGGTGTTGCTCAGCAGTTAGCCGATGCCTTGGACTGCGCCTTGCCGACGCGCAAGATGGTGGATGATATTTACGCCGCGGCCTCAGTTAAACTCGAGCCAAGAGCCATCCCGCCTAGTCCGGCGATGACTACGGTGCCGCTCTTTGTGGAACACAATTCCGTAGTGAGGAAGCAGTGGTTAGAAAGGTTGGAGCAATTTCCGCTGGGAGCTTTGGTTGGGGGACACAAGAAAGACGTGGTGATCACACCACGTCTCGTGGACGCATTGGGCAAGGTGGCTATCTATGGCTGGCACCAAGCTGTGGGCAAGCCTATCCAGCCGCTATATCTCGGGCATACGGCGGCGTGGGTGGATTACAGTCATGGCGTGCGTTTCGTGCAGAAGGAGATGCAGTTGGATGGCAAACCCATCACGTATGAAGCCGTGCTGGCGCAGCCCGCGCTTTCAGCTTTGCTCAGCGATGAAGGCGTCATTTCAAATTCGCGATACCCGATTACTCTCGGTGCGAAACCATCTGTTCCGAAGCCGGTGGCAGAGACGAATTCTTTCGGGGAGAAGTTGGAGACGCTCAGCTTGGATCTCGGCGTGCGGGTGGTGATCAATTCTCCGGTTTCTTTGGATACCAACAAGCCTTTGCGATTGATCCTCTACGCTTTGCCCAATGGAAATACCATCGAACAAACGATTGGGCACAAGCTCAAGCAAGGGGAGGATTGGCATTTCGATATCCAGCACATCGGCGCTCAAGCTCGCTGGCTGCGAGCACATGAGCCTGGCTTTAACCTTGTGGTGGCTTACTTCGAGTGCGCGGAGAAAGCATGGCCGGCCTGGCGCAAGAAGAATGACCCGGAGAACAAGCGAATCGTGCCGATGGTAAATGCCGTGCGGGCTCGTTTCGCCCAGTATTCACCGAAGCTCGTTCTGACAGGGCACAGCGGTGGTGGCAGTTTTACTTTCGGCTACTTGAACGGAGTGAAGCAAATTCCCGTGGAGGTAGAACGCATCGCGTTTCTCGATAGCAACTACGCATATGATTCAGCTTTGGGGCATACGGACAAGCTCATCGAGTGGCTGAAGAGTGATGAGCAGCATTACCTCTGTGTGCTGGCCTATCACGACAGCATTGCGCTGCTGAACGGCAAAACCTTTGTCAGTGAGAGCGGGGGCACTTGGGGGCGAAGCCTTGCCATGGTGAAAGATTTTGGCACAAGGCTGGAATTGAAAAGCGAGTCGGATGCCGAATGGCAACGCCATAGCGCACTGGATGGACGCGTGAAGTTCTTCCTGAAAGAGAATCCTACCAAGGCCATCCTGCATACCCGTCAGGTGGAGTGGAATGGTTTTATCCATGCCATGCTTACGGGCACAACTGGTGAAGGCAGAGATTACACCTACATGGGTGCTCGCGCCTACGAACGCTGGATTTCTTCCGAGTAAATCACTGCATGGGCAGGGTGAGTTCGACGCGTTGGGTGCCGCGTAAGACAGTCGCTTTCACGTTAGTGCCCATAGGATACTTTTGGAGCAGCAAGCCGATCAATTCACCTTCCGTCAGGCGGCTTGTCAGTCCGGCAATGGCCACGATGACGTCGTCTTTCTGAAAGCCTGCATTCATGGCGGCAGCATGCTTGCCGAATTTGCCCACGCTTCGGACGTTGAGGGCCAAACTGTCCTTCTTGAGACCGCGTTGGGTACGATCCGCATCGGCGAGATCGTCGAGCACCATTCCGCCGGTGGCCATACCACGCATAGGCCAGGTACCTACGCGGCGGGAGATGTCGGATTTGTGCCGCCAATTGGCCGGAAGAGTGAACGACAATGTTTGGTTCGAGCCGCCACGTTTGATCACGGCGGGCAGCGCACCCGCCTCCGGTGCTTGATTCAACGCCCAACTGAGATCGGCGATGGAAAGCAGTGATTGTCCGCCCAGTGAGACAAGGTCATCACCCGGCTTCACACCCGCTTTGGCGGCGATGGAGTTAGCCTCCACGGTTTCCACGCGCGCGATTTGATCGGCGGCCAAGGTCAACCCGATGGTTTCCGGCGAGGGCATTGGGTAAATAAGATTGGCGGGGATCGGTTGTTTCTTATCGCGGTAGGAAAGACGCAAGGAGTCGCCGATCTGATGGCAATGCACGCAGCTCTGCACCACCTTGCCATTCCAATTCAGGTCGAGCGTGTATTTCTGCATTAACGCGGGCATCTCCACCGGCGTTTTGAAGGGGGTGGGGCCACCTTGTTTGCCTGCGAGAGCGGCTTTATTCGCCGGATATCCGTTGTGAATCGTCAAAGCGGTTTCCAGCGCTTTCGTATAACCGGCCGTGGTCTTCTCCTGTGGATTCTTCTGATGCGTCCACGAGCCGTAACGGCCGTAGAGCGTGCCATCGCCATTGAAGAAGAGGGTGGAGAACGAGAGGTCGTAATCGAATTGAAACCGAGCGAGGTCCAGCGCGTTGGCGTTGATGACGCGCACGCAGACAAACTTGTCGAGCAGCGGCGTGAGTTCGGTTTCTTGCAAGAGCACTTGGGCATCGATACCAGCGCAAGCCAGACAGGGCACGCAACGCAACACAACCAACAGTGGTTTGCCGGTGCGCTTGGCTTCGGCAAAACCTTTCTCGTAGTCGTTATAAATCCAGCGCGCATCCTTCTCCATCGTGGCTTTGTCATTGCGCACAGCACCTTCACGATCTTTGACGGTCTCGGCCGATGCCGTCGTGATCAGGGCGGCCAGCAGCGTGGTGAGCCACAGATGGGATTTTTGCATGAGCTTGCTTATAAGGGTTTTGCCGCGGCTTGGCAAATGCCTGTTTTGACGCATTGGAGCCTACAACGTGAGCTAAGCGTTTTCACTAAAACTCCTAATTGTGCGTGGTCTTTTGTTTGGTAAGCTCATCGCCGTTGTTTTTGCGTATGAAGAATCCCATTCCATTTTTGAGGAAGACGGCTCTGGTCGAGGCGGTGTCGTTTCTGGTGCTGCTGGGCATCGCGATGCCGCTGAAATATCTCGCGGGCATGCCTATGGCAGTGAAGGTCGTGGGATGGGTGCACGGCGTGTTGTTCGTCACGTTCTGCTTCGCTTTATTGCAAACGTTACTGGTGGCCAAATGGCCGTTCTCGCGAGCAGTGATGATCTTCATCACGGCTCTGTTGCCGTTCGGTCCTTTCGTGGTGGATCGTCGGATGACGGCTTGGGAAGAAGAGTTTCGTCTGCGCCAAGCATCTGCGCCGGTGCCATGAACAAGGAGCTTGCCCAACGCGCGGTCGCGGAAGTGCGAGCTGTTTATGCGGAACTCGCCCGGCGCCCCATTGAACGGCAATGCATCGCCCGTACGGAGTGCTGCCAATTTAATCTCACCGGCCTGACGCCGATGCTAACGAAAGGTGAGGCATTAGTGGCGGCCAAGGGTTTCAAAGCCACCGGACGCAAATCGTTACCGGAAGCGGAGGAGGGTGCCTGCCCGATGCTCAAGCCTGAAACGCGCAAGTGCATGATCTATGCGGATAGGCCTTTTGGTTGCCGCACGCATTTCTGTGACGCAGCCGGCGGCCCCTATGCCCGCAAGGAGGTCGTGGATCTCATCCGACGGCTGGAAGCGGTGGACAAGCTGTTAGGTGGCGATGGTCCCCGCAAGATTCAGGGGGCCGTAGAAGCAATGCTGTATTAAACCGCCCAGGCAGGCTTTTCCGTCTCATACGTCACGCGCTGTTTGCTCAAGGGATGTTTGAAGGTGAGACGCCATGCGTGCAGACAGAGCGGGGCCGCTTCAATGGCCAAGGTCTGCGTATCGCCAAGTTGCTTGTTGGGTAGATAGACCGGGTCACCGATGATAGGATAGCCGAGTTCCCACAGATGAATACGGATTTGATTGGTGCGGCCGGTCAGCGGTCGCGCTTCTACGAGTGCGGTTCCGTCAGCGTTACGCGTGATGACTGTGAATTCCGTGCGTGAGGGCAGACCGTTCACTTCATCTACTTCACGATTTCCCACCTCACCTGGTTCTGTGCCGATCGGGGCATCGCAGGAGAATTCATCGGTGGTGGGATGACCAGCGACCTTGGCGAGATACGTCTTCTGCACTTCACCACGAGCGAATTGTGGCTGCAACATCCCAGCAAAATGACGCGTCCGGGTGAAGACTGTGAGCCCCGTGGTATTGGCGTCCAGCCGATGAGCCGGGCGCGGTTTCTGCGGGTGATAGACCGTGTGGAGAATGGATTGCAGCGTGTTGCGATTAAACCGGCCGCTCGGGTGGAGTGGCAGAGGGGCTGGTTTCTGCAACACGATGATCGCCTCGTCCTCGTGCAGGATGCGAATGTCCGCATTCACATCCGGCTCCGTGATGGCTGGCAACAGATGCAGGTAACGCTCGCCAGCATGAACGCGATGCTCCGCCGTCACGGGCAGTTTCAAAGCATTCAAGATACGACCGTGAGAAAGCAGGTGCAGCCATTCTTCGCGCGGGATGTGATCCAAAATGCCGCAGAGGAAATCGAGAACGGTCTGGCCCTCATAAGTGACCGGCACGCTAACGGGGCGATAATTGTCATAAGCTACACTGCCGGGCAGGGGCGTGGTTGCAACGCGGATGGCAGCGTGACGTTTGGTAATATTTTCGGCGGCTTGTTCTTCCGTGGTCTTAAAGCAATAGGGGCAAGACTTTGACGGGACGTAACGCGCATCGGCCTGATCCTCGGCGGTCAATGGAGTAAGGCACTTGAAACATTGCGTGGAAGCTGTTTCATGCAGGCCGGGATCTACGCCGACACGTTGATCGAAGACAAAGCACTCGCCGTCGTAATGGTCCCCGCCGCATTCCTCGAAATATTTCAAGATGCCGCCATCGAGCTGATAGATCTGCGAGAAACCTTCCCGCTCCATGAACGGTCCGGCTTTCTCACAACGGATGCCGCCGGTGCAGAACATGACGATGGGCTGTTCCTTCATGGAGACCGGAAGCTGGCGCACGGCGTCGGGGAACTGGCGGAAATTATCGACGCCGATGGGCAGTGCTTTTTTGAACGTACCCAGCTTCACTTCGTAGTCGTTGCGCGTATCGAGCAGTGTGACCGGGCGCCCTTCGTCCAACCATTGCTTCAAAGTGCGGGCGGGAAGCTTTGGCGAGGTGCGCTTGGCGGGGTTGATGCCTTCCACGCCGAAAGCGATGATCTCCTTTTTGATCCGCACGAGCATCCGCGAGAAGGGCTGGTGCTCACTCTCGCTGTACCTGGGCGTCAGCTTTTCCAGACCGGGTATGCTGTTGATGATGGCAACCAGCGAATCGATATCCGCCCGCAGTCCTGCCACGAATAGATTGATACCTTCAGTGCTGAGCAGGATTGTGCCTTTAAGACCCTGCGCCTTGCAGTGGGTCACCAGCCGTTCCCGCAGCGGCTTGAGGTCGCTGAGGTCTGCGAATTGATAGGCGGATATATTCGTTATTAAGGCCATGTTTCCGGCTGCCGATGATGGGAAGGAAATGGCAGGAGACAAGTCTGAATGCAAAGGGCTGGAATTGTGCGTGGCTCTTTGCGCTTAAGTCGTTGGCTTACAAAACTTTTGAAGCTGGGAATAGACGCCACCGCAAATTGACTTATAGTGAGGGCGCTAAAGCATGCCTTACGGGGAAGACACAGAAAATCTGATCGAGCTGGGGAAACGGCATAAGAACCGCGAACTGCTCAGTATCAGCAAATACCGCATCGTGCTGGCCAGATTGGCCGCGTTTGCGGAGCAGTATGTTACCTGCCGGGGCGTATCAGGATGCCGAAATGCTGCGGCGCGCCCGGTTGGTTGTCCGTTTTGGCCTGTTGGGCTTCCTTTTCGGGATGATTTATGCGGGGCTCTATTTCCTGATCCACCATTATTGGGGAGCTGGAATCGTCGCGGTTTGCAGTTTGGTGTTTGCCGCGACTCCGTTTCTTTTGAAAAAGACCGGGGCATTGAATTTCTTCGGTCACGTCCTTTCCTTCACGCTGACGTCTGGTTTCACCGCTTTGTGTATCGTGGAGGGAGGGATGGAAGGCCATGCCATTGCGTGGCTGTCCAGTGTGCCCTTGTGCACATTGCTGGTGGTTGGCAGGCGGGCGGCTATGGCTTGGGTGCTGATCTGTTTCATCGTCATCGCCGGGGTGATCGCAGCCGGGGTGGCCGGTCTCAAGATGCCGCGCACTTACCCGGAGGAGTGGGACATGCTGATCTCGGCCGCGGGTTATTTGGGTCTGATCCCGTTCATGTTCCTGCTGGGAATGATCTTCGAGCTAAGCCGCGAACGGGCCTTTGAGAAGATGCTTAATGCGTTGCGCGAACTGGAGGCTTCCAACGACAAACTCATCACCTTGAATCAGGAGAAGAACGAGTTCATGGGCATCGCCGCGCATGATCTCAAGAATCCGTTGATGATCATTCTGGGCAATGCCGAGCTGATCAAGCGCGCGCGGAATCCGGGCCAGACAGGGCAACTGGTCGATAACATCCATCTTTCTGTGACGCGCATGCACAGTCTCATCCAAAACCTGCTGGATGCGAATGCGATCGAGCAGGGCCGTTTCCAGATGCAGATCGAGCGGTGCGATGTGGCGGAACTGATCGAGCGCTGTCTGGAAGGAAACCGCCTCGCAGCCAACCGCAAGGGCATTCAAATCCTGCAAAGCGAGCATCCGCAATTCTTCGCGCAGGCGGATGCCAATGCGGCTTTGCAAGTGCTGGATAATCTGCTCTCCAACGCCATCAAATATTCTTCGCACGATACCGCGGTGGAGGTCATCGTGCGGGCGGATGATACCCATGTTTCCATCTCCATCCGGGACGAAGGCCCGGGGTTGAGTGTGGAAGATCAGAAACTGCTGTTCCGCAAGTTCACCCGTTTGACGGCCAAGCCGACCGGCGGGGAATCTTCCAATGGTTTAGGGCTATCCATCGTGAAGCGTCTTGCCGAGGGAATGGGCGGGACAGTCGAGTGCCGCAGCGTGTTGGGTTCCGGGGCCACCTTTACGGTCAAGCTGCCGCGAAGTGCTTCATAGGCCCGCCACCTGCCTACTTCTTTTGCAACCAGGTCAACGAGGGCCGGTTGACGGAATCAGCCAGATCCTTGGCCGTGGCAGGAACGGCATGATCCAAATCTTCGTGCCCGTCGTAAAAGACCACGAAGTCCAATTGATGATCGGGCTTGGTAAGGTTGTTCGCGAAGTGGCGAATGAACTCGGTGGGCGGCAAGGTGCGACGGCCCATGACGTCCACGAGCGGTAAATCGAGGACTGAATCGTAACTGCGATAGACGAGTTCCGTACAGACCAGTTTATCGGTGCTGAAGAAATCGAACTCGAAATCGTAAGGCTTGCCGAGATGGCTGAAGGCGATGGCGATGGCCTCCTTGATCTGATCTTTCGTCAGGCGGGGACGAAGGATGGCAGCGGAATCGGCAACCCCAAGGCAATGCTCAAAGGTGGTCATGCGCACGCCGACAGGGACGGCTTCCAGAATGACGAACCCGTGACCTTCCTCGTCGCGTTGCGTGAAATTCTTCCAATGCGGTTGCACGCGCGGATCTTGATCAAGGCCCATGGCGATCAGGTCTTCCACCGTGCCGACATAGAGCGCGGCGTGCGCCCAGTAACCCGGCATGAAAGCGCGCGAGAGAAACCAGTTCTGGCGCTCGAACAGGATGTCTCCGGGTTGGGCGAGCTTGCGCATATCGGCCAATTGACGCGGTTGAATCAAGGCTTGGCCAGCACGCGGCTGGCGCACGCGAGTATCACCCACCCAGATGGAAACGGCAGATTGCCCACGATAAATCGCGGCTTTGCCGAGGAATTTCGCCTCTTTCACCGCGGCCAAGAAGCTCTCTTGCAAGACGGGCACTTTGGATTCCTGCATGAGGGCTTCCGTCTGGTGCAATTGCGTGGTGAAGGTGCGATAAGGTTCTTTCACGGTCAGGCCGTTGGCGTTCAACGCTGGCTCGAAGCGGTGTAGATTCTCGAAGCCATTGGCGAGTAGCTTCTGGTGTTCTGGCTGGCGGAGATTTTCGCGGACGCGGTCGTAGAGGCCATCCGGAATGTTCCAACGCGGATCGCCTTCGTTCAGTTTTTTGATGGTCAATTTGTCATCGGCGAACATGTAAACGAACTTGTATGAATTCTCGTAGAGGGCCGAGCCACTCGTGAGCATCAGCAGGAAACCGCGCAGCCGGAGGGGCTCATCGGTGATCTCGGCGTGCGCTTGATAATCCCAGAGGATGCGGAGTAGTTCGGTGCGGTAACTGATGAGAGAAAGCTCGAGACGGCGAACCTTGTCGTCGTCATCCTGATTGTAGAAGGAGCGTTTGCCATCGAGGAATTCACGATTCAGCACGGCGGTGTCTTTTTCCAACTGCACCAAACCGGTGAGGATGTTCGCGAGAGCTTTTTCATCCGCGGTGATTTTGGTTATAAGGGCGGTTGGTGAAAGCGCCTTTAGGTCGGGTCCTTGGCGGGTGAGTTCAGGAAAGGCTTCGTTGCGCGTGAGTACGGTCAACCAGAGCACGAGGAAACCCGCGACGCCTAGACCGACAGTCCAGCGAACCGTGCGGCGGAAAAGCCAGAACCAGGAGAAGGTGCTGACAGGTGGGGCCTCGACGGGATGTTCACGGCTGAAGTCATCCCCCAAGGCGAGCAGTTCTTGGCCCAAGCGGGCTTGCTCCAAACGCAAACTCTTCAACTTCTCGCGGTGCAATACGGTGACGATCTGATGCCACCAGAGGAAAAATGCTTCCACGACTTGTCGCCAGTAATTTAGCGCGTAGGCCCCGGCGAAGGGCATTAGGACGGTCCAAACGGTGGCGACCCATGGTAGAAAGTACGATTGGCCCCAATACCACACGAACGCGTACCACGCGCTGTAGATCGGGATGCCGAAGCCGAGGCGCGCTTGGGCAAGAGTGATGCGTTGATTCGCGGAGACGCGATTTGCCAACCAACGGTTGAGGACGAAGGGGACGACGTTATGCAGCGTGCCTAACACGGTGGGGATGACACCGAGGCAGAGCGTAACAGTCCGCCAGAAGAGCAGGGTGGCGAAGGCGGCGCCCTTCAAGCGCATGATGGGCGAGGCGGGCGAAAGGCCAAGCTCAGCGAGCTCACGGTGATGCCGCAGGATGGCCACAGCGAGACTGCGCGCATGGCGGCGATCCGAGCGGTTGAAATGGTTCATCGCTTCGGCCAGCCATTTGCGGCGTTTCAGGCCGAGGATAGGGTCATCGCCGGGAGAGAACTTGGCGGGGAGCAAGCCTTCGAGGTCGGCAAGCAAGGGCTCCCATTCGGCGACTTCCAAGTGGATGACGGTATCGCGCAGGCGGGTATAAAGAGCTTCGCGGAGGTTGCGTTCCTGCTGGGCTTCAGAGTCCGGCTGGGTGGCCAACCAATCGGCGAACTTAAGCGGTTCGCCGACTTGCACCCAGATGGAACTGCGGAACTTTTCTTTGCGTTCGAAATTGAAACCGACGGGGATGATGCGCAGTTCCGCAGCCCCCTTGGCGAAGGCGTTGAGTGCGATGCGGGAGGCGCCAGAGCGCGCTTTCTCCAAGTGCAATTCATCATGGCTGATGCCTTCGGGAAAAACGCCGATGGCTTCACCGGCGGCTAGTTGTTGCGCGGCTTTTTCGAGCGAGGCGAGGTTTCGGCGGACGAGTTTTGGGTCATCGCTGGCGCGGTAGGCGGGGATCATGCCGAGCGCTTGCAGGAAGCGCCCGAAGAGCGGGATGTCAAAGAGCGGGGCTTTGGCGAGAAAGATGATGGGGCGGTTGGCGACTAGGCCGAGCAGGACGGAATCGATCAGGGCGTTGGCGTGGTTGGCGACGAAGAGGACTGGGCCGTTGGCCGGGATGTGATTGCGCCCGGTGATCTCGATGCGGGGATAATATAGCCGGATGATTAAGCGCAGGATCTGCTGAATGATGAGGCCGAACAGTTTCATCCCTTAGTTGGTGTTACTGACAGGGAGAGACTGCGCTGAGTGGGGCGGGAGGTCAATCATTGGGAAATGCGTGTTTAAATGAAAAGTGCGCCTGATGTTCAGGCGCACTTCTAAATGCTATGACAGCCGAGGGCGGCCGCCTCACTAGCCTATTCCCACTCGATCGTTCCTGGCGGTTTGCTCGTGATGTCGAAGACGCAGCGGTTCACGCCTTTGACTTCGTTGATGATCCGGCTCGCGAGTTTCTCGAGGAGTTCGTAGGGGAGCTTCACCCAATCAGCCGTCATGCCGTCCTGGGATTCCACGGCACGGATGGCGATGGTGTAATCATAGGTGCGTTCGTCACCCATGACGCCAACGGAGCGCACGGGCAACAGCACCGCGAAGCTCTGCCAAATCTTGTAATACCAGCCGGTGCTCTTCATCTCTTCGACGACGATGGCGTCGGCGTTGCGCAGGATCTCGCAACGGCTCTCGGTGACTTCACCGAGGATGCGGACGGCGAGGCCGGGTCCGGGGAAGGGCTGGCGGAAAACGATCTCTTTCGGCACACCGAGTTCGAGACCGAGCTGGCGGACTTCATCCTTGAACAAATATTTCAGTGGTTCAACGAGCTTGAACTTCATGTTCTTCGGCAAACCACCGACGTTGTGGTGGCTCTTGATCATCGCGGCCGGGTTGCCATCGATCGGCACGGACTCGATGACGTCCGGATACAGCGTGCCTTGGGCGAGGAACTTCGCTTTGCCCGCCTTCTTCGTGGCGGCGGCGAAGACTTCGATGAACGTCTTGCCGATGATCTTGCGTTTCTTCTCGGGATCGGTGACGCCCTTCATGCGCTTCATGAAGAGTTTAGAGGCGTCCTGGTACTGCAGCTTGATCTTGAAACTCTTGCCGAAGACGTCCTGCACCACTTGCGCTTCCTTTGCACGGAGCACGCCGTTGTTCACGAAGATGCACGTGAGCTGATCGCCGATGGCCTTATGGATCAAGGCGGCGGCGACGCTGGAATCCACGCCACCGGACAAGCCGAGGATGACGTGTTCCTTGCCGACTTGCGCGCGGATCTCTTCCACCGCCTGATCGACGTAACTGCGCATCGTCCAGTTCTTGCCACATTTGCAGATGCCGTGGACGAAGTTCCCGATGATCTCCTTGCCGCGCGGCGTGTGGACCACTTCCGGGTGAAATTGCAGGCCGTAGAAATGCCGCGCGCGGTTCTCGATCGCCGCGTAGTCGGAGTTCTCCGTGGTGGCGACGGGTTTGAAGCCCTCGGGCAGCTTCGTGAGCTTGTCGCCGTGGGAGTTCCACACTTGCGTCGTCTTCGGCAGCTTCTTGAAGAGCGGGCACGACTTGTCCTTGATCGTCAACGTGCCTTTGCCGTATTCGCGCTTCTCGCCGCGCTCGACTTTGCCGCCGAGGAAGTGGCCGAACAGTTGCACGCCGAAGCAGATGCCGAGCACGGGCACGCCGAGGTCGAACACGCCTTTGTCCGGCAACGGGGCCTTAGGCGCGTAAACGCTCGAGGGCCCGCCGGAGAGGATCAGGCCGGACGGTTTCAGCTTCGCGATCTCGGCGGCCGGGGTGTTGTAGGGCAAGATGACGGAATACACATTGCACTCGCGGATGCGGCGCGCGATGACTTGCGTGTATTGCGACCCAAAATCAAGGATGACGATCTGTTCGTTCATGAGAACAAAGGCCAAGTGTTTGCCTTCCGGCGAAACCTTTGGCGAGTGAAAAGTGGAGAAAAATTACCGGCTGTTTCGGACAAATGAACCCGACCTATTTGGCCACGACTTTGACCGTGCCCTTTTCCGCGTCGTATTCGAACTTCATGTTATACGGCGGTTTGGGCAATTCCTTGAGCGTCCCGCTCGTCACCAATTCGTTCAAATCCTTCGGATTCCGGCCCTTGTCCACCTGGAACATCGAGATCGCCGAGTTCAACGACGCCGTGTCCACACCCGCCTCGGCCGTCTTCTTGGCCTTGGCGACGGTTTTCAGGTAATCGGTCGGGGCATCGATGGGGTTTTGGCCCACTTTTTCCTCGGCCGGTTTCGCGGCCGGCTGAGATTGATCGCAGCCGACGAGCAGCGCGGAACCGATCAACAAAGCGAAGACGGATTTGTTCATGGCCAAAAGGTTAGCATCCGCCTCACCCAAGGCAAGCGGCAAGGGGCAGGGGGAGATAGGACCGCAGAATACGCGGAAGACACGGAAAGGAAGGGATATACAGCAGGTGGTCTAAGGCCCTTGCGGTTCCTATCCAAGAGGTGTAATTTACGACAGACGTACTGAGGTGGTTATGTGCTTTTGTCGGTTTTTCGAAATCATCCTGTTATCTCTGCTGAGCGCAGCAACGCTGGCTCTGGCTGTGCATTCCGTTTGGCAGCACTTGGCCTTGGGTCAGGAGGTATTACCTGCTGGTCTTTTTCGTGCCGTGGATAAGGCTTCGACGATGGATATCCGGCAGTTAGTGAAGGCTGGACAGCGTAAGGATGCGATTCTTTGCTTTATGAAGAAATATCCCGCGGTGAGTTTGAAGGAAGCAGTCTGTGCCATAGACTTTCTGGAAGCTGGTTTAGCCAAGCGGAAGGGGTAACACGCTTGGCGCGTTGGAGCGTCATTAGCCTGCAACTAATGGGATAGGTGCCAAGCCCCTGTAAAAAACACTCGCCAAAACGGGGGTTTTACCCAAATCTCGCCCTCCATTTGTAACTAAAATGTTTACTGGAACCTATACTGCGATTGTCACGCCGTTCAAGAATGGCGTCCTCGACGAAGCTGCGCTGGAGCGCCTCATCAAGCTCCAGATCAAGGGCGGCGTCGATGGCATCGTCCCTGTGGGCACCACGGGCGAGTCGCCAACCGTTGATTATGATGAACATATCCGCATCATCGAGCTCGCGGTGAAGTTCGCCAAAGGCAAGGTGAAGGTGATGGCCGGCACGGGGGCGAATTCCACGAAGGAAGCGATCTTTCTGACGCAGCGCGCGGAGGAAGTGGGCGCGGATGGTTCCCTGCAAGTGGCACCGTATTACAACAAGCCGACGCAGGAAGGGTTGTTCCAGCATTTCTCGGCGATCGCGAAGGCCACGAAGCTGCCGTTGGTGCTCTATAGCATCCCGGGGCGTTGCGGCATCGAGATCAGCATCGACACGGTGAAGCGCCTCGCGGCGGCGCACAAGAACATCGTGGGCATCAAGGAAGCGGGTGGCACGCCGGAGCGCGTGAGCCAGTTGCGCCAGGTGTTGCCAAAGGACTTCGTGATCTTGAGCGGGGATGATTCGCTGACGCTGTCGTTCATGGCGGTGGGCGCGGATGGCGTCGTGAGTGTGGCGTCCAACGTGATCCCGAAGGAAGTGAGCCACATGGTGAAGGCGTTCGCGATCGGCAAGCCGGCCGTGGCGCTGAAGCTGCACACGAAGTATTATCCGCTGTTCAAGGACCTGTTCATTGAATCGAATCCAGTGCCAGTGAAGGCCGCGCTGGAGATGATGGGCATCGTGGAAGGCGGCGTGCGCCTGCCCTTGGTGCGGTTGAGCGCGAAGAATCATGAGACGCTGGCCGCCACGATGCGGGCCACGGGAGTGATCAAGTAAGCAAGGCGCGTATGAGCACAAAGATCATCATCACGGGTGCCAAAGGCCGCATGGGCGTGGCCTTGCAGAATTGCGCCAAGAACGTGGCGGGGCTGGAGATCGTGGGCCTGGTCGATCAGGGCGATGACATCGCCACAGTCATCGACAAGTGCGATGCCGTGATCGATTTCAGCTTTCACAGCGCGACGGCCGGCATCGCGGAATTGTGCGCCAAGCATAAGAAAGCTTTGGTCATCGGCACCACGGGCCATAACGAGGAAGACAAGAAACGCATCACGGCGTGCCAGACGACGGTGCCGATCGTGTGGGCGTCGAACTATTCCACGGGCGTGAACACGCTGTTCTGGCTCACGCGCAAGGCGGCGGAGATTCTCGGACCGAGCTTCGATCTGGAAGTCGTCGAGATGCATCATCGCTTGAAGAAAGATGCCCCGAGCGGCACCGCAACGACGTTGCTGGAGATTCTCGGTGACGTGCGCAAGGTACAGCTCGAAGAAGAATTGCGGCACGGTCGCAAAGGCATCGTGGGCGAACGCACGAGCAACGAGATCGGCATCCACGCCGTTCGCGGCGGCGACGTGGTGGGGGATCACACCGTGATCTTCGCGGCCAATGGCGAGCGGGTGGAGTTGACGCACAAGGCGTCGAGCCGCGACACCTTCGCGAATGGCGCCTTGCGGGCGTCCCTGTGGATCGTGGGCAAAGACCCGGGAATCTATAGCATGCAGGATGTGCTCGGGCTCAAATAAATGACGAAGCCCGAATGACGAAAGTCGTTCAGATGATGGTTATGGAAAACATGGCTTTCATCGCGCTCGGATCAAATCTGGGCGATTCAGTTCAAATCTTAACGGAAGCAATGAAGCGGCTGGCTGAGTTATCAGCGCAGCCGCTTTTGCGTTCCAGCCTGTGGGCGACTTCGCCCGTCGATTGCCCACCCGGTTCACCCGACTTCGTGAATGCCTTGGTGGGCTTGGTGCCGTTGCCGGACGAGACCCCGGAGAGTTTGCTGGTGAAGTTGCAAGCGCTCGAGAAGGAGTTCGGTCGGCGTCCCAAAATGGTGATGAACGAGCCAAGACCGCTGGACCTGGACATCATCGCGTTCGGACAAGAGGTGTGGAACACGGCGGCATTGACTCTCCCTCATCCACGAGCGGACACGAGGCAGTTCGTGCTGGCACCGCTGGCGGAGATCGCGCCGGAGTTGATTCTGCCGGGCCAGACGAAGACGGTAGCGGAGTTGCAGCAGGGTTTGGTGACGGCGGAGCAGATCCGGCGATTGTCCTGAAGCGTCTTTAGCCTTGGACGGTTTGGTGGAGGTGCTAGAACAGCGACATGCTTTCCCAGCGTGAACATGTGTCCCGGCGCAAGTTTCTTCAGCAAGCAGGCATCGCGTCGGTAGCGCTTGCCCAGACTTCGTTAATTTCACTGGCAGCGGAGAAGGCGCATCCCATCGCGGCGTTTGAGAAGGTTTTGCAACATCTGCCCGCAGAACAAATGGCCGATATGCTGGCGGAGTTGGGTTTCATGGGCGTAGCGACGACCCTGCGCCCGAAAGGCCGGGTCTTGCCCGAACGTGTCGAGGAAGACCTGCCCAAGCTCGTGGCGGTGCTGCAGCAAAGAAAACTGGAAGTCACAGAACTCACCACCGCGATCACTGATGCCTCTGATCCACTGACGCAGAGGGTTCTACGGACAACGGCCAAGCTCGGCCTGAAACGCTATCGTTTGGGCGCATGGAAATACGACCTCAAGAAGCCCATCGCCGCACAAGTGGAAGCCATGAAACCGGTGGTGAAGGATTTGGTGGCGTTGAATCAGGAGCTGGGGCTCACGGCGGTTTATCAAGTTCATTCGGGCGCAAACTACTTTGGCTCGCCCGTGTGGGATATCTATCAGCTTTTTAAAGAGCATGATCCCCAGCGCATCGCCATCGCGTTCGATATCCGCCATGCCGCGGTGGAAGGCGGCACCGCGTGGGAGCTGAATTTCAATCTCATCAAATCGCATCTCGGCCTGGTCTATGCCAAGGATTTCGCGTGGCAAGGCAAGGTGGCGCAAAACGTACCGCTGGGCGAGGGGATGGTGAACCCGAAGTTCTATCAGATGGTAAAAGCGAGCGGCTACAACCGGCCCGTGCTGTTGCACGTGGAGTATCCCTTGCCGGAGGATGCTAAAGTATTGCGCGAGGCGTATCGCAAAGACCTGGCCACCTTGCGTGGATATCTGGAGGCGAAGGCTTGAACGGATGCGCAAAACAGGGATGGGACTGGCTCGCCGCGAAGCCTTTTGGGCAACGGCTGCTGATCAAGTGCTTGCTGCTCGGGCTGTTTACTCTGGTGGTATTCTTCCCGCGACCCGATCAGTTGGTCCGGCAAGTGCCCCGTTGGAAAAATCCCGATTCATTGATCGAGACCAATGTGCCGTTCCTGGCGGAGATAAACAAAAAGATTGATGAGCAGTTGAAGCCAGACGGCACGAAGAAGGATGAGCTGAAAGCGGTGGAGCGCTTCGTCTATCGCGAGATCAAGTATGGTTACGATTGGGACGTATGGGGCAATACCGATTACTGGCCGACAGTCGCCGAAGTATGGACGCAAAAGAAAGAGGATTGCGACGGACAGGCGGTCTTGGCAGCAAGCATCCTCAGCTCACGCGGTTTCACCGATGTGCATATCGTGGGGAACCTGAGCCATGTCTGGGTGGCCACCGGCACCAACGAAGTGATGAGCCCGCAGGCGGACAAGAATTTCCAGCGCGTGGATGGCAAACTGAAAGTGCATCTGCCCGGCGCCAGCACCTTCCTGCTAACGTGGGCGCATATCAACCGTTTCCCGGCCATCCGGTCATTGTTGCTGCTGATTGCGGTCTTGTTGGCGGTCCTGCATCCGGCCTGGGATTTGACGCGCTGGTGGATGTTGTTTGCCTTGGGCACCACCGGTTTGCTGTTGCTCTATGATTGGGGTGGTAAATACCTGGGCAGTGCGGCGGTCGGGGCTAGTTTTACCTTTTGGCTCGGCAATGGTTTAGTGGCGCTGGCCATCTTTTTGGCGGGCAAATCCAAGTGGTTGGTCAAAAAGAGTTAAGAAGATTTCCTTGTCCTAAAGGACAGATTAAAGCATTAAGGACGAAATCATGAAAAAGCCCTTCATTATCGGTTTGGCCGTCTTCTTCGCTATTTTGGGAGTTGGATACTATCTTTTTATCGCTTCATTGGCGGGTCCCAAGGTTCAAGGGAAGACGGTGGTCAAATGGACGGAAGATCTCGCTTCACGGGATGAGTCTATCAGAAAGGCCGCCAAAGAGGTGATGAAGCAGCGAGCCTCAGAGTTTCTGCCTGCCTTGCTCACCCTGATGACGATGGAAGATTCCGCGGAAAAGCAGAAATGGGCGACCGTGTTTCACGTGGAATATACGCCATCATACGCTGGCCGGTTATCTGCCTCCCGCGCCTTCGCCGTCATCGGATCGGCCGCTGCGCCGGTCATCCCGCAGCTCATTCCGCTCTTGAACAACACGAATTCAAGCATTGATGCGGCGAATGCTCTGGCAGCCATCGGCAAAGAGTCAGTCCAGCCTTTGATCAATCGGATGGGAACGGGTGACAGCTTTGGAAAAGGTATGGCAGCGGCGGCGATCTCCAAGATCAAGCCTGAAGATGCCGCTCCGGCGATCGATCCTTTGATCAAATTGACCAAGGACAGCGACGTCAACGCCCAGGAGTGGGCCGCCAAAGCGTTGGGCAATATCGCGCTGAAACCGGAAATCTGTTTGCCGGTTTTGATCGGTCTGTTGGACTCGAAGAGCGTCCCGGTGGTCAATGCAGCGATTTCTGGCTTGGGGAACTACGGGACGGCGGCAAAGGAAGCGTTGCCGAAGATCGAGCCTTTCACCAAGTCACGGGTTGATGATCTTAAGTCTGCGGCGATGAACGCGGTCGCCAAGATCAATGGCACCGATGGCAAACCAGAAGAACCTGCCACCAAGAAGAGTGAGTAGTTTTCAGCCCATTCGCCGGGTGTTTGGCCGGACAGGCTGGCTGAGTTTGCTGGTCTTGTTCGCCTTCAGTTTGTTGACGGACATCAGTTACGCCGCTGCTAGCAAACCGCCCAACATCATCATCATCTTGACGGATGATTTGGGCTATGGCGATGTCGGTGTGTTTGGGGCCAAGGGCTACCAGACTCCCAATCTGGACCGCATGTCGCGCGAAGGCATCCGGTTCGTGAATTTTCACGTCAGCCAGGCGGTGTGTTCGGCTTCCCGGGCAGCTTTGCTCACCGGCTGTTATAACAATCGTCTGGGCATTCATGGCGCTCTGGGGCCTGGGTCGAAGATCGGCTTGAACCCGGCGGAGATGACCATCGCCGAGGTGCTTAAGCAAAAGGGTTACGCCACCGGTATGTTCGGTAAATGGCACTTGGGCGATCACCCATCCTTGCTGCCGGTCAAGCAGGGCTTCGATCAATACTTCGGCCTGCCTTATTCCAATGACATGTGGCCGCTGCATCCGGACTTCCAGAATCTCACGCCCGAACAGGCGAAGAAACGCAAGGGGTATCCGGCTTTGCCTATGTTCGAGGGCGACAAGGTGGTGATCCCGGATGTCTCGCCGGCCGATCAATCCCAACTCACCACGTGGTACACTGAACGCGCGGTGAAGTTCATCGAGCAGAACAAAGCGAAACCGTTCTTCCTCTACGTGGCCCATAACATGCCGCACGTGCCCTTGTACGTATCGGACAAATTCAAGGGCAAATCGGGCAGCGGACTGTTTGGTGATGTCATCATGGAGATCGACTGGTCTGTGGGGCAGATTTTGCAAAGTTTGAAAGCAAACGGGCTGGATGACAACACACTGGTGATTTTCACCTCGGACAACGGTCCGTGGCTCTCATACGGCAATCACGCTGGCTCCGCCGGACCGTTGCGCGAAGGCAAGGGGACGTCGTGGGAAGGTGGCGTGCGGGTGCCGTTCATTGCGCGTTGGCCGGGCAAGATTCCGCAAAATCGTGTGAGTGGCGAACCGGCGATGACC
Organism: Limisphaerales bacterium; assembly: GCA_965283725.1. Lineage (GTDB taxonomy): Bacteria > Verrucomicrobiota > Verrucomicrobiia > Limisphaerales > JAEYXS01 > JAEYXS01. Next base: position 170,237 of record CBDIPT010000008.1, on the reverse strand, counting down.
ATTGATCTCCTGCCAACCCTGGCTGGTTTGACGGGCGCGCCGCTGCCGGAGCGCAAGATCGATGGCAAAGACATCTGGCCGCTGATCAAAGGCGAACCCAAGGCGAAGAGTCCGCACGAGTATTACTCCATCTATTACGCGAACAACGAGCTGCAGGCGATCATGAGCGGGCATTGGAAGCTGGTGTTTCCCCATACCTATCGGACTTTGGCGGGCGGACCCGGCGGCAAAGACGGCAGACCCAGCCAATACAAGCAGGCCAAATCGCAATTGGAACTGTATGATTTGCAGAATGACCTCGGTGAGACGACGGATGTGGCGGCCAAGAATCCGGAAGTGGTGAAGCGGCTGGAATCTTTCGCCGAGCGCAGCCGGGAAGATCTGGGTGATACCTTGACGAATCGCAAAGGCAGTGGGGTGCGGGAGCCGGGGCGGGTAGCGGCTGAATAGTCGGCCAAATATTTCCTCAATTCCTTGTTGGCAGCTTTAGAAATTCTCCCAATATTCTTCGCCCGAACCGCAATTGATGTAATTTAGCTTATGGCGGAAGAAAAGAAGCACGTTTACGACGAGAGCAAGATCAAGACCCTGTCTTCGATCGACCACATCCGGCTGCGCACAGGCATGTACATCGGGCGCATCGGCGATGGGTCGCATTATGATGACGGCTGCTACATCCTGTTGAAGGAGGTCATCGATAACGCCATCGACGAGTTCATCATGGGCCACGGGCGCGAGGTGAAGATCACCATCGAGGGGAACCATGTCACGGTGCGGGACTTCGGGCGCGGTATTCCGTTGGGCAAGGTGATTGAGTGCGTTTCGCAGATCAATACGGGCGCGAAGTATAACGACGAGGTGTTTCAGTTCAGCGTGGGCTTGAACGGCGTCGGCACGAAGGCGGTAAATGCGCTGGCGAAGGAGTTCACGGTCCGCAGTCATCGCGAGGGCGAGTTTTTTGAGGCGACGTTCAAGCAGGGCAAGCTCAAGGGCGAGAAGAAAGGCAAGACGACGGAGCCGAACGGCACGTTTGTCAGCTTTGAACCGGACCCGACCATCTTCAAGGACATCGAGTACAAGCTGGAATATGTGGAGCGCCGTTTGCGTCACTACAGCTATCTGAACTCAGGCCTGAAGCTGAATTTCAACGGGCAGGAGTTTGTCTCACGTCGTGGCTTGATGGATTTGGTGCTCGAGGACTTGGAGAAGGATAACAGCGAGCCGATCTATGCGCCGTTGCATTACACCAGCAAGACGCTGGAGTTCTGCTTCACGCACACAAACAGCCGCTATGGTGAGACGTTCTACTCGTTCGTGAACGGCCAGTTCACGAGTGATGGCGGCACGCACTTGAGCGCGTTCCGCGAAGGGTTGCTGAAAGCGGTGAACGAGTATGCCAAGGGCAAGTTCGATGGCGATGACGTGCGCGAATGTATCGTGGGCGCGGTGGCGATCCGGTTGAAGGATCCGATGTTCGAGTCGCAGACGAAGAACAAGCTGGGCAACACGGAGATCCGCACGGAGCTGGTGAACACCGTGCGCGAGGAGTTGCTGCATTATTTCAACCGCAATAAGGAGATCGCGACAAAGATTTTGACGAAGGTGCAGGACACGCAGCAATTGCGGAAAGAACTGCAGGAGGTCAAGAAGCTGGCGCGTGAACGGTCCAAGGCGGTGAGCCTGCGTATCCCGCAGTTGAAGGATTGCAAACACCATTTCGACAAGGCGAAGGGCAAGGGCAAAGGCTCGATGGTGTTCATCTGCGAAGGTCAGTCCGCCGCCGGTTCCATCACGAGTTGCCGCGATGTGAACAATCAGGCGGTGTTCGTGCTGAAGGGCAAGCCGCTGAACGTGTGGGATCTCAAGCGGGACATCGTGTATAAGAATGATGAGATGTACAATCTCATGTGCGCGCTGGACATTGAGGACAACACAGAGAACGTGCGCTACGAGAAGGTCATTTTGGCGACTGATGCCGACGTGGACGGATTGCACATCCGCAATCTGATGATCACTTATTTCTTCCGGTTCTTCGAGCAACTAGTGCAGGACGGTCATCTCTACGTGCTCGAAACGCCGCTCTTCCGCGTGCGCAACAAGCAGGAGACGATCTATTGCTACAGTGAACAGGAGCGCGATACGGCGATGGCGAAACTGGGCAAAAGCTGCGAGGTGACTCGGTTCAAAGGCTTGGGTGAAATCTCGCCGAACGAGTTCAAACAATTCATCGGCAAAGAAATGCGGATGAGCCAGGTGGAATACGCGAACAAGGCGGAAGCCAGCGGCATCCTGACGTTTTACATGGGCCGCAACACGCCTGAGCGCAAAGACTATATCATGGAGAATCTGGTCGTGCCGGTGGAAGACTAGTAGCTGAAGTAACTATTTATCAAAGCGTAAGCGCCGAGGTAAGTCGGCGCTTAACTTTTGCGGGGTAGCGATTCTTGAAAGTGATTTCCGATCAGTCATCAAAAACACCTGCGGATGGGATTGTCAGGATGCGGCGGACGTGTTTTCCCTCGCCCCGAGGGAGAGGGTTAGGGTGAGGGGGAAGGAATTTATCTTGAGCAAAAGCAGCCTGAATTCGCTCAAGGACATTTCCTCTCCCCTCATCCCGACCTTCTCCCCAAGGAGAATGAGTCAATATTCCCCACGCCTTGGCCAGTTTGAATTGTTTGGGCCGGCGGCTGATCGAGTTATTATAGTCAGCGCGATCTTACGATCGCGGTCACGGTAAAAGGAACAACCGACGCATGAGCGTCGGCTGTTGGAGGTCTAGTTAGTTCCGCCTTCTCACGGCGGCGGCTACGTTGTTACTTCTTGAGTTGTTCGCGGAGCCAGCCAGGGCGGTCGGTCGTGATGCCATCGACACCGGCTTCGACGAGCTTGGTCGCCACTGCGGCATCATTCACCGTCCAGACATAGAGTTTCAGGCCGGCGTCATGCACTTTCTTGGCAAAGGCGGCATCAATTGGCCATTTCTGTTCCAGATTAAGGCCTTCAAACTTGGCTTCTTTGGCTTGGGCAATGAGTTCATCGAGGTCGGGCTTCACTTTGCCCGTAGTCTTGTCCGGCTTGTAGCTGGCGAGGTAAAGCGCCGTATACTCCGGAAGAGCTTTCTTCGTGGCGACGAGCACAGGGTAATTGAAGCTGATGAAGAGCGCGTCTTGGGCGGTTTTCTTGGTCCGTTTCAAGGACTCGATCATCGGCGGGACGATGGCCAGGTCCTTGTCTTTGATCTCAATGACGAGCTTCTGACCTTTCGGCGTCACGTTCAGCATTTCATCGAGTGTGGGGATTTTCTCACCGGCGTATTTCTTGTCCTTGAAGGAACCGGCATCGAGTTTTTTGTATTCTTCAAGCGTCATCTCCTTGATCTTGCCGTCCACGCCGGTGGTGCGTTTGGTGGTGGCATCATGGATGACCGGGAGCGAATTGTCCTTCGCGAGATAGACGTCGAGTTCCACGCCATCGGCCTTTTGCTGGTAGCCGAGTTTGGCGGAGGCCACGGTGTTTTCCGGGGCATCGTAGGAGGCGCCGCGGTGACCAATGATTTCGACAGCGTGAAGCATAGGAGCAGCGAGGCAAAACGAGATACCCAATACGAGCGGTTTCAGATTTGAAAGCATGATGAGAAGTTTACAAAAACACTCAAGAGGTGGAAGCGAATGTTTCGCCTGACACAGGAATGTTGCAAAGGACAGAATCAGGCGTGTTTCGTTTGAGCTGAAACCAGACGCTTCCGGGCGAGCCATGCATTCAGCTTGTCCAGCACGACGGCGAGGATGAGGACGCCGCCGATGATGATCTGGCTGTGGTTCTGATTGATGCCGAGGATGATGATGCCGCTATCAATCATTTGGATAATAAGGGCACCAAGCAAGGCGCCGAGGGCGGTACCTTTGCCGCCAGAGAGGCTTGCCCCTCCAACGACGGCGGCGGTGATGACTTTCAATTCGTAGCCTTGACCATCGCCCGAGGTGGCACCGCCGTAGTAACCGATGGAGAGCAGAGCGGAGATGCCCGCGGTGAGACCGGCGAAGACGAAGACCCAGAGCTTCACGCGTTCCACCCGGATGCCGCTGTAACGGCTGGCGAGTTCGTTGCCACCGATGGCGTAGATGCGCCGGCCCGCGGCCATGCGGGAGAGATAGAGGCCGCCAACTAGCGCGACAATAAACATCACGGTCATAGGCGCGAGGCTGAGGCCGCCTTTGGTCTGCCATTGCACGAGGCTGCGGAAGGCTTCGGGGAAGCCGCCAATGGATTGTCCATCCGTCAGCACAAAGGCAATGCCGCGGTAGATGGACATGGTCCCGAGCGTGATGATGAACGGATGGACGCGGAGCAGGGTGATCATACCGCCATTGAGGAGACCGCAAACAGTGGCGACACCCAAACAAGTGGCGATGCCAAGGGGAACCGATACCCACGGCGAAGTGGCGGCGTGTGGTCCATCGGGTCCGTAACTGCGCAGGACGAGAGCCGTCGTGACAGAGGCGAGGGCGTAAATCGCGCCCACGGAGAGATCGATGCCGCCAGCGATGATGATAAACGTGGCCCCCACGGCCATGATGGCTATGAAACTGGTATCCTTGGCGAGTTGGGCGAAGTTCTGGGCGTTGAGGAATTTGTTCTTCTCCTCAAAGCGCGGCGTGCGCTCACCATCCGGGGCGGTGTCGAAGACACGCTGGCGTTCGCCGTCCGGACCGATCTCGAAGACGGGCACTTTCACAGAACCACCGAAGACGGTGAGAATGATGCCGAGTACGCAAATGACCACGAGCAAGCCCGCTTCCTGGAAACGGAAGAAGCGCAGCAAAGATTTGTTGTCAGATCGACCGCTCATGGACGGGGCGAAGGATGGCGGGAAAGCGGGGCAGGGAGCAATAGGGAAAGAAGCGAGGACGATATTGCCAAATAAAAAACGCTGGCGGAGGTGCATCCGCCAGCGTCTTGAGAATGATCAGAAGAAGCTTACTTGGCAGCTTCCGTCTTTTCGCCCGCGTCTTTCCAACCGGAGATGCCGGCGGAGAGGTGCTTCACGTTCTTGTAGCCGAGCTTTTCAGCGGCCGTGGCAGCCTGCTTGTAGGCGCTGCACTTGGGGCCACCGCAGTAGGCCACGATGAGGGCGTTCTTGTCCTTCGGGAGGACGGCGGCGATGTCTTTGGTCGCCGTGAAATCGATGGCGCCCGGGATGTGGCCGCTCTTGTAGGAGTCGGAACCATTGACGTCGATGATGACGGCCTTCTTGTTGGCGATGACCGTCTTGAGTTCGGTGATGCTGATATCAGGGAATTCACCGGCGTAGGCACTGACAGCGAAAACCGCCGCGGCGGCAAGAGCGAGGAACTTCTTCATGTTATGTTTGCTTCTGTGTTTCGGTTTGTTTGTTGGTTTCACTTGCCTCAACAGGAGGCTAATTCGCCTGAACGGCGTCATTCTCCGGTCACTTCAGAGGGGCCGGAATAGGACACCCAACAGGATTTGTGATGCTTAAAGTATAGAACATATTCCCGGAACGACAAGTATTTTGGAGGGCTGGCTGTTTGGGTGGATTTTGTTTACGCCATCCCATGCTCCATAATAAACTGAGTCGCATAAGCAAATGAGTGTCAATAAACGCATCCCGACTGATGGCGGGCAAGGGCTCAGCCAGAATCCTTTCGCGGCTTTGTCCAGCGAGGGGTTGCCACCGATTTCTGAGGAAGCGGTGAAGCAGCTTGAACAGCAACGTGCGTCTGAGAATGCGGTGATAAAGAAGAAGAGCCGCGGGCGCGTGGATATCATCCGGCAGAAGGCGGGGCGTGGGGGCAAGACGGTGACGGTTGTGACCGGATTCGTAGGCATTGGTTTGCCGGAAAAGGAGATGCTGGCCAAGAAGATGCAGAAAGCCTGTGGCGTGGGCGGCACGGTGAAGGATGGGCAGATCGAGATCCAAGGGGATAAAAGGGACGAAGTGGCGCGGATCTTGGAAGAGGCGAATTTTAAGCCGGTCTTTGCAGGTGGGTAAGGGGAGTTTCGAGTTTCTGACCGTTGGCTTCTTTGCTTTGGGCTGGTGAATTGGTTGTGGTTGCCTGGCGGCGAGTTATTTCCTGCATCTCGTTCAGATGCATGCTCTGCTTCGTCCCGCGCCTCGACTGCCGGCAAGATACCGGCAGCACGTTGAAGGAAAATTTTGCTCCCTCACAGGCATTTCCCGGTTTACCGTGCGAGCTGCATGGCAAGTATCGGCAAACGCAATTCATTGGTAATCATTCGGGAAGCAGCTCCGGGCCTGTATCTGGACGGCGAGGAGTTGGGGGAGATTCTTTTGCCGCAACGCTATGTGCCGCATGATTTTCATCTGCATGACCGGCTGGAGGTTTTCCTATATCGCGATTCCGAGGACCGCTTGATCGCCACCACAGAGGAGCCGTTTGCGCAGGTGGGCGATTTCGCGTTCCTCAAGGTGGTCAGTATCAATCGTCAGGTGGGTGCTTTTCTGGATTGGGGTTTACCGAAAGATTTGCTGCTGCCGTTCCGGGAGCAGTTGCATCCCATGCGCGTGGGCCAGCGTGTCGTTGTACACGTGTATCTGGACCCCAAAACGAATCGGATCGTGGCAACGATGCGGTTGAACCAGCATTTGAGCCGCGTAGCAGTGCCGTATCGCAAGGGGGACGAGGTGGAGGTGCTGGTCACTGCTCAATCGCCGTTGGGCTTCAACGTCATCGTGGAGAACCAGCACCAAGGTCTGCTCTATCGCGATGGTGCGGCTGTGTCGTTGCTAGTGGGACAACGGGTGAAGGCGTTTGTGCGGAATGTGCGCGAGGGCGGCAAGATCGATTTGGGCCTGGACGCTTCCGGCTACAAGCGCGTGGCTCCGTTGACGGATCAGATTGTTGAGATTCTGGAGCAAAACGGCGGGCAAATGGCGCATGACGATGATAGCTCGCCCGAGGTGATCCGGAATGCGTTTGGCGTAAGCAAGAAGGCGTTCAAGCAAGCCTTGGGGAATCTCTATAAGAGCCGTCGGATCGAGTTTTTGAAACCGGGGATCAAGTTGTTGGATAATTCGGCGTGGCAGCCGGGGGCGGAGGAAATCAAAGGAAAGAAATAAAAGAAATCGAGGACGACGACGAGTAGGAGGACGAGGGCGATTGGGAAGCACAACAGGCGAGGGCGTCTGCCTCACCGTGCACTGTTGCTACACCCCGCGTTTTTCGCCGAAGAGGCGGATGTGGAGGCGGTCGGTGTAGTTGAAGCCATGTTGCTGGCAGGTTTCCACGAGGAGTATCTGGCGTGCATTTAGGTCGACCACCGTGGTGCCTTGGGGCATGAGGTAGATGCGGCGGCTCGGGATGCCGTATTTCTTTTGCAAGTCGAGGACTTCCTGCAGGTCGGCTGCCTGGCTGATGACGAATTTGAAATAGGCCTTGGGACTCGCAGCGTAAAATTTCAGGACTTCAGCGCGTTCGCGGAGGTGCTCAGGGTTTGCGGAGTTGGCGAGCTTGGGGGAGACGTTGTAGTGCGTGAGCAGAGCGTCGAGTTCTGGTTCGGGCAGAATGGTGCCGTTGGTCTCGATCTCTACAGTGTAGCTCAGGTCAAGGGCGCGTAGGCCTTTGATGATCTCTACCCAATCAGTTTGATGCAGCATGGGTTCGCCACCGGTGAGGACGACATTGCGGCTGGGGTATTGGTGAACTTCCTGAACGATTGCCGCCGGACTTAGCTCGATGATTTGGTCTTCTTTACGAAACTTCTGGTAGCCGGGCAGGGTGTCGCGGAGATGCTTAAACGGCGTGCCGGTCCAGTTCCAAGTGTAATCGGTATCGCACCAGATGCAGTGGAGGTTACAGAGCGAGGCGCGGATGAAAACGCTGGGCACGCCGAGGCTGCGGCCTTCCCCTTGGAGGCTGTGAAAGATCTCACCTTTTCCGTTGAGCCGGGCTATTTTCATCGGGACTGGATATTAACCACAGCCCCGACAGTAGCCGGGGTTCATGGACACAGATAAACATAGATGGGAAAATGGGGAAGACGCGAATTTCACCAAATTACATGAACTAGCGGCGAAGTGGGATTGGGCTGAAGCGTGAAAAAGGGGTGGAATGAAAATTGTTTTGAGGCATCATAGAGACATGGCCCATATCATCATTCGTCCTGATTGGTATATCGCGGATAAGCACGCTACGTCGGAGAAGACTTATTGGCGGCGGCGGGAGTTCTTGAAGCAGTTGGGTTTTGGCGGGGCGAGCGCCTTGCTGGCGGCGGCCGGGGTGTCTTCATTGGAGGCAGCCGAGGGAAAGAAGGGCTATCCTTATCCGCGCGCGAAGGAGTTTGATCCGGGCTGGCCGTTGACGGATGAGAAGGTAGCGACCACGTATAATAATTTCTACGAATTCACCACGAGTAAGGAACGCGTGCACACGATGGTGGATAAATTCGTCATCAATCCGTGGCAGATCGAGATCACGGGCTTGGTGGAGAATCCGCTAAAGCTGGATGTGCGCGAACTCATCGAGATGATGCCGTTGGAAGAGCGCGTGTATCGTTTCCGCTGTGTGGAGGCGTGGTCCATGGTGGTGCCGTGGACCGGTTTCCCGTTGAGCAAATTGATCGAGAAGGTGAAGCCCAAGGCGGAAGCGAAGTTCGTGAAGTTCACCACGTTCAATCGTCCGGACCAGGCACCGGGTATGAAGCGTCCAGGACTGCCGTGGCCGTATGTGGAAGGGTTGCGTATGGATGAAGCTATGCATCCGCTGACGCTCGTAACCACCGGCATCTATGGCAAACCCTTGCCTAAGCAGCAAGGGGCGCCCATCCGCATGATCGTGCCGTGGAAGTATGGTTACAAGGGCGGCAAATCCATTGAGAAGATCGAGTTCGTGGCCAAGCAGCCGAAGACGTTTTGGGAGACATTATCGGCGGAAGAGTATCCGTTTGAATCGAACGTGGACCCGACCGTGCCGCATCCGCGTTGGTCACAAGCATCAGAAAGGGTGATCGATACGGATTTGCGCGTGCGCACGCTGAAGTATAACGGCTATGGCGAGCAGGTAGCTGCCCTCTACGCGAAGAAGTAGGCGGCAGATGACACGAAAGAAACTCAGGGCAAAGACGCCGGGGGTGGTTAGATTATGGGTGTGCCAGTTTTAACAGTGCCCGAGATGCGGCAGTGGGAAGAGGCGTCGTGGAACGCCGGTCGCCACGCTGAGGAGGTCATTGCTCAAGTCGGGGTTATTTTGGCGCAGCGGGTGTTGGAACTGACCCAGCCGGGTGATGCCATCCTCATTCTGGCGGGCAAGGGGAATAATGGCGCGGATGCGCGGGCGATCGAGGAGCATTTGCTGGAGCGGCGCGTTTGGGTGATGAAGATCATCGAGCCCCGCCGGGCCTTCAGCAAAGTCAAAGAACTGCTTGGACGGAAGCCAGCGCTGGTGATTGACGGGCTTTTCGGGATCGGGCTTAACCGCGAGCTGGAGCCGGAGTGGTGTTCCCTGATTGAGGCGGTGAATGACGCCGCATTGCCCGTTCTCTCCGTGGATACCCCTTCCGGTTTGGGTGCGCAATCGGGTGAGGTGCGCGGGGCGGCCATCAAAGCGACATGGACGGTGACCTTGGGGGCGCCGAAGGTGGGCCTGATCCAGACGCGGGCAGTGGATTGGGTGGGGCGTTTGGAGCTGGCGGAGGATATCGGATTGATTCCTTGGTCGGGCGAGGCAGACCTGGCTTGGGCTACCGCGGAAGATTTTACGGGCTTTCCTCCCTTGCGACCAATCAACGGGCATAAGGGGACGTTTGGTCATGTGGTCGTGATCGGCGGCAGTGTGGGGTATCACGGAGCAGCACTCTTGGCGGCGCGCGGCGCGCAAAGGGCACAGCCGGGGTTGGTGACACTGTGTGTGCCGCCGGAAGTTTATGTGCCGGTAGCGGCCCAAACGCAGAGCGTAATGGTGCACCCGTGGAAGGCGGGTTGGGAATTGCCCGGCAGTGCGACGGCTATCGTGGTGGGGCCGGGCTTGGCGGCGCAAGATTTGCCGGAAGAATTGAAGCAGTGGATACAGGAGCTCTGGCGGACTTCCACCTTGCCGATGGTGGTGGATGCGAGCGCGCTGGGATGGTTGCCGGAAGGCTCGATCGGGGTGGAGTCAATCCGGGTGATCACGCCGCATCCTGGCGAGACCGCACGGATGTTAGGCGGGACCACGGGTGAAGTGCAAAAAGACCGGGTGAAAACCTTGCGGGAGTTGTCCATGCGTTGGGGGCGAACTTGGGTGGTGTTGAAAGGATTGCATACGTTGACCGGTCGGTCGGCTGATGTCGTGACGGTCAATTCTTCCGGAAATCCCGGGCTGGCGCAGGGTGGTAGTGGGGATGTTTTGGCCGGTTATCTGGGGGGATTGCTGGCCCAACCGAGGTTGCAAAAGGACATTCGGAGAACCTTGGCTTATGCTGTTTGGCAGCATGGGGCCGCAGCCGATGCCCTCGCCAATGAGCGCAAGGTCTGGGGTATCGAGGAGCTATTACCTTATCTGGGCACAATTTAACGGTTTAGGGCATTTTAGGGTTTCCATAACGGGGGTGGTTTGCTAACACGATGAACATCATGCGCAAAACTTTTAACCCTATCTGGCTGTTGCTCCTGCTGATGGCAATGGTGGCGAGCTCCCTCAGCGCGGAGGTCGTGGTGGAAAACGGCCAGGTCAAGCGCGGCAAATTCAAGTTCAAGGACGGGTCCGAGATCAGCGGTGAGGTGGTTGGGCCACGGCAGGATGGCGTAGCTTTTCGTTATGATGAAGGAGATAAAAAAGGTTCCTATTCTCCGAAGTACAAGTGGGAGCTTTTTTCGCAGGAGACTTTGAAAGACTTCCGGCAGGACAATCGCGTGAAGCAGTTTGTCAGCGTATTGATCGAACTGGACCCGGAAGAACTGAAGGCGGCGCATGAAGAGAGCATTCCTGTCCGGCCACCAAGCCCGCCGCTGGAATTGAAGCCAGTGCCGAATCTGGGGCGTGAATTCACCGGAGCTAGCACGATTGGAGCAATGTTCTCCGGCACGGGCCTGCTTTTGCTGCTGCTGATCTATGCCGCGAACTTGTTCGCCGCTTATGAGGTGGCCTATTTCCGGAATTACCATTTTAGCATCGTCTGCGGTGTGGGGGCGGTGGCTCCGATCGTGGGGCCGCTGGCGTTTCTCTGCCTGCCGACACGGAAGAAGGGTGACGAGGTAGAGAATACTGGCCCGCAAGCCGGTGATACCAGCGAATCGGCCACGCATAATCTGGCGGATGCCCACGCGCACGCTCACGATCAAGAAGCCGGCACTGAGCAGCACGCGGATGCGCCGGTAGCGTATGTTGAAGTAGCGCCTGCTGCGGTCAGCCTTCCTGCCACCCAAGTCTTTAAGCGCGGTGAAGTGGCGATCAACCGCCGCTTTATTGAAACCAAGTTTGCTCCATTCTTCCGGGTGATCATCGGGGATAATGAGAAGGATTTGCGCGTGGTGGTGAAGGCCAGCAAAGGCCAGTTCGTAGGCAACCGCATCAGCAAGGTCACGTTGTCCGATTTGACCTTGCAGATCACGGATGAGAATGGGGTTTCTGTGGAGGAGACGTTCCCGATCTCTGATCTGTTTGAACTGCAGATCCGTCATAAAGATGCGCCAGAGCAATAACCCAAGGCTTAAAGCAGCAGCACATGAAGTACAAAAGCATTTTGTTGTTCGGGGCACCCGGTGCCGGCAAGGGGACGCAGGGCAAGATTTTGGGGACCATCCCGAATTACTTCCACTGCGCCTGCGGCGATGTGTTCCGCAATCTGACGGTTAACAGCGAGCTGGGCCGCATATTCATCGAGTATTCCAGTAAGGGAAAGCTGGTGCCGGATGAGCACACGGTTCAGCTCTGGCGGCGGAATATCGAAGGCAGCCGGCAACTGGGGCATTTCGAGCCGACCACTGATACCTTGGTGCTGGACGGCATTCCGCGCAATGTGAACCAGGCGGAGATGCTCAAAGACACGCTGGATGTCCAGGGCATCCTCTACCTGACCTGCACGGATATGGAAAAAATGGTGCATCGTCTGCAACGCCGGGCGCTGCGCGAGAACCGGCTGGATGACGCGAATCTCGATGTCATCCGCACCCGGTTGGCCACCTATGACAAGGAAACCAAGCCGGTGCTGGATTACTACGGGCCGGACCTGGTGCATCACATCGATTCCACGGATTCGCCGGTGAAGGTGTTGCGCTCCATTTTGGATGTGCTGGTGAAATTATAAGCCGCTGGAAATATTTTGACGAAGACGCGTCTGTGGCTTGCCGCAGGCGCGTTTTGCGTTTATGAAACACCCATGAAATCGCATTGGCGGTCCTCCCTTAACTTGTTGGTGCTCACCTCCGTATCGGCCTTGATCCTGACCGGTTGTACGACGGTGCCGGAGACAGGGCGCAAGCAGCTCAATTTCATGAGCCCGGGCGAGGAGATGAAGCTGGGGCTGACGGAGTTCGACAAGATGAAGAAGGAAGTGCCCATCAGCAAGAATGCCCAGGCGAATCAGTTGGTGCAAAAGGTGGGCAAACGCATCGCGGCCGTGGCGAATCTGCCGGATGCGCAGTGGGAATTTGTGGTGTTCGAGAGCCCGGAAGCAAACGCGTTCTGCCTGCCCGGCGGCAAGGTTGGGGTCTATACGGGCATCCTGCCGATCACGAAGGACGAGGCGGGCTTGGCTACGGTGATCGGGCATGAAGTGGCACACGCGGTGGCGCGGCATGGCGGCGAACGCATCAGCCGGGCAGTGGGCTTGCAGGTGTTGGGGCAGGCGGTGGGCTCGGCTACGGCGGAGAGCAAGTATGCAGTGGCCATCCAGCAGGCCTACGGCTTGGGGACGCAACTGGCGGTAGAGCTGCCGCATAGCCGTGGACAGGAATCTGAAGCGGATCACATCGGGCTGATCTATATGGCGCGGGCGGGCTACAACCCGGAAGCATCCGTAGCGTTCTGGCAGCGCTTCGCGGATTTCAATAAGAAATCCGGCGGCGGTGAAACGCCTTGGTTCCTGCGGACGCATCCGCTCGATGAGACGCGCATCAAACAGTTGCAGACGTGGATGCCGGAAGCCAAAGCGCAGTTCAAGGCACAGTAAGTTTTAGTCACAAAGAGGCACAAAAGAGCAGAAAGGGATGAAGGGAAATCAGTTCCTTGGTTTGGGACTTTTGTGCTTTTTTGTGGCGATAGTTTTTTAAGGCTAGAGCTTGGGCAGGGGCTGCTTGTTGCCTTGGGCGTCCACATGCACGAAGGTGATGGTAGTCGTGAAGATAATCTCGGAAGGTGAGGCCGTATTCCCTGAGCGGTGGACGACGATAGCGTAGTCAGCGGAGGTGTTGCCGGTGCGGGAACGGTTGACGTCAAAGCGTAGGATGCTGCCGAGGGCGACGCGTTTCTTGAACACCACTTCGTTCAGGCCGATGGTCACAAATTCGCAATCGGGGTAGTCCAGCCGCACGGCCATGTAGCCCGCTTCATCGACCCATTTCAGGAGATTGCCACCGAAGAGGAAACCACCGTGGTTCAAATGTTCCGGGAGGACGAGTTTGTAGGTTTGCATATACGCGTAGCACCGACTTCATCTAATGGTTCTTCATGCGGCAGCTTTGTGCAAGGAGGTTGATGGATGGGTGGTATTACGGCAGAATAAAACCACAGAAATCCACGTCTTAAATTATTTTCGATTTGTTAGTCGGATTCTGCCGTGGGCGGCTTCTTAGAGATAGAAGCGACTATGAATGACGTAAATCAATTGCTGAAAGAATACGCTGCAAACGGGTCGGAACCGGCGTTCCGGGAGCTGGTGACCCGCTATGTGGACCTGGTGTATTCGGTGGCGTTGCGTCGGCTGAAAGGGGATGAGCATCGGGCGGAGGAAGTGACGCAAACGGTGTTCACGGACCTGGCCCAGAAAGCCGCGACCTTGCCAGAGCGGGTGATGCTCGGAGGATGGTTGCATCGGCATACCGGGTTCGTGGCCGGCAATTATGTGCGGGGCGAGATACGTCGTCAGGTGCGCGAAAAGGAGGCGGCCACCATGATGCTCCATGAATCTGAGGAAACGAACTGGCAGGAGGTAGCGCCATTTCTGGACGAGGCGATTGACCAACTGGACAGTTCGGATCGCGAAGCCGTTTTGTTACGATACTTTGAAAAACGCGATCTGCGCAGCCTAGGTGTATATCTGGGCGTGAGTGAAGATGCGGCGCAGAAGCGGGTGAGCCGGGCGGTAGACAAGTTGCGGGATTTGCTGGCGGAGCGTGGAGTGACGATCGCTGCGGTAGCTCTGGGAGCGATGCTGACGGAGCAGGCGGTGTTGGCGGGGCCGGCAGGTTTGGCGGCGACGGTGGGAAGCAAGGCGTTGAAGGGCGTGGCGGTTGCGGGAGCTTCTGCCAGTTCTCTGGGGCTGACGTTCTGGGGTGCCATGAAGGGTGCGGTGGTTTTGCTGGTGTTGGCGACGATGATAGGTGGAGTGGTGTGGCAGCGAGTGGTTGGTCAGAGTGAGCAAGCGCGGCCAATCACTCGAGCGGCAAGTCAGATCAAGGCGGAGGTGTTAAAGAATATGAATCAAACTGTGGTTGTGGCTGCGCCCTTACTCGAAGCTGTGGTGAGTGAGAGTGGCACGAATTATCTGCGGTTGAAACTGGTCGCTGCAGAGACGGGGGAAGCGGTTGCGGGAACAAAAATCAAAGTACAACGGTGGACGGGCAAGAAATTGGTGGAGGGTGAATCGGTGGTGAATGAGAAGGGCGAGGTGGATATCGCGGTGGCGAGGGGCACGATCACCAAACTGCAATTGTGGACGCAAAGGGTCGGGTTTGCGGATACGCGGTTGCTCTGGGTGCCGGAGCTAGGGGATGTGGTGCCGGAAACATACACGGTGCGGTTGGAAAGGGCAGTGCCGATCGGTGGTCAGGTGGTGGATAGGGAGGGCAAGCCGGTGGAGGATGCCAAGGTGGAGTTTCTTCATTATATCAGCCCACAATTGCAAAGAAGTGTAGAGATCCGTGACGTTGGCCAAATAACGGCAACGACGGATAATGAGGGACATTGGGAAATCAATCGCATAGCGAACGGAACAATTCCGCAGCTACTCGGCCGAGCCTGGCATGAAGCGTTAGTGGGAACTTCTAACCAGTATGTGAGCAAATCGACGGAGATGGAGAATCAATTGCGAGAAGGAACGTATGTGTTTCGCCTTGGGGCACCCTTGATCACGGTGAGAGGGGTGGTGGTTAGCTCGGAGGGCCAACCGGTGGCAGATGCGTTTGTCATAGTTGGTGAATTAAACACACAATACTCACATGAGAAACGGACGGATGCCGATGGAAGATTTGAGATAGCCGGATGCAGACCGGGTAAGAACCGGCTCAGTATTCTTACCAGCGGCTTCATGCCATTCGTTGAAGACTTTGAATTTGCCGAAGAAAGTGCACCTGTTCGGATAGTGTTAAAACCGGGGAAAGCGTTAATTTTGCAAGTGGTCAATCGGGCGGGTGAACCCGTGGCCAAGGCGAGTTTTTATCTGGATAACTTTACGGATACCGGTGAGAGACAGTTGCTACCGACCATAAACTTGGAGGCCGACGCGAATGGCCGGGTGGAATGGAATCAAGCGCCGGATCAGGAACTTACTTTGAACGTGCGGGCGGCGGGGTACATGCAAAGGCATGGAATCAAAGTGCGACCGGATGGCAAAGAGCATCAAGTTGTTCTCCAGCCTCCGTTGGTGATTGAAGGAACTGTGAGAGATGCCAAATCGGGGGAGCCGCTGCCGAAGTTTCATATCCTTACTGGCTGGCCCAAGAAGGACAGTTCGGGAATTCAAGGCTACCGACCAGAGTGGAGCACGATCCAAAGGTTTTGGTTGGACTTTGGTGGCGGTGTATTCAAGCACTCTTTTGAAGGGCCGGTAGTGAGCGGCAAGACGAATCCGGGTTACATGTTCAAGTTTGAAGCGGAAGGATATGCCTCTTATGTAACCGGGTTCGTGCCAGCGGATGCGGGCACGGTCAGGCTGGATGTTGTGTTGCATCGGGTGCGGAGTCATAGAGTGATGGTCAAGCTGCCCGATGGCCGAGCAGCCGCTGATATCGATGTAGGGTTGGTTTCACCGATGTCCAAGCTGGTTATCAATCCCGGAGGATTCGGTGACGACCCGGATTATGCAGCGATTGTACATGCCGACAAAACGGGGGTTTTTAAAGTAACAATGGATGATGTGGTGCAACGCGTCGCGGTGGCGCATCTGAGTGGTTATGGTGAAGAAACCATGGCCACATTGTTAAACAGCCCGACGTTGCAGATCCGGCCATGGGGCAAGGTGGAAGGTGTTTACGTCCATGAAGGCAAACCCATGAGCGGAGTGCTCGTGCGATTGGAGTTCAAGGGGCAAATAAGAAATGGTCTAAGTCTCGATCATGCAACCTATACAATGAAGACGGATGAGAATGGGTGTTTCAAATTTAACCAAGTGCCATTTGGTCAATTGACGGTGAGGTTGCCGGTCCCTGAAGGAGTCGTGGCGAAAGGGGTTTATGTGACGCGAGATTTTGAGGTGCATCCGGGAGAGACGACACAGGTGCGGGTAGGGGATGAAGAGATTATTACGTCAGAGAAATGATCCTTCAAATCAGACGGGGTTGGCGGGCAGAAGTGATTTTTCGCCCATCTGTTCATCCACAATACATGCCGTGGCCAAGTCGGCGGCGACGTTGAGGACGGTGCGGGACATGTCGAGGATGCGGTCGGTGCCAAGGATGAGGGCGATGCCTTCGGGTGGGATGCCGAAGTTCATCATGAGACCGATGATGAGCGGGAGTGAGCCGCCGGGGATGCCAGCAACAGCGACCGCACTGAGGACGGCGAGGAGCAGCAGGACGAGTTGCTGGGTGAGAGCGAGTTCCACGCCATACACTTGGGCGATGAAGAGGACGACGCAGCCTTCGTAGAGGGCGGTGCCGCTCATGTTCATGGTGGCACCAAGCGGCAGGACGAACCCGGCGACGCTGGGGAAACACCGAGTTGTTCCTTCGCCACCTGGATGCTGGTGGGTAAGGTGGCGTTGCTGGAACTGGTGGAAAACGCGGTGACAATAACGGTGCGGATGGCCCGGAAGAAGACGAGCGGGGAGCGCTTGGAAAAGATTTTTAACATCAGGCTCATGGACCCGAAGAGGTGCAGGAGCATAACAAACAAGACGCCAAGGACGAAGACGAGCAGGGCCTGCAGGACATCGACGCCGAACCGGACGACGACGCTGAAGATCATGGCGGGCACAGCAATGGGGGCAAGCAGGAGCGCGTAGTGGACGATGCGGGTCATGAGGTCCGCCGTGATCTGGAGGAAATTGACGGTGCTTTGCTGGGCGGCGGGGCTGAGTTGGGTAGCCGCAGCACCGACGAGGAGGGCGAAGAGGATGAGGGGCAGGACGTCGAATTCGACGACGGATTTCAAGAGGTTCTTGGGCATGAACATGTTCACTACGACCATGAGGTCGAAGCTCTGTTTCTTCTGTTCCACGGCACGTTCCTGGAATTTGGCGGCGTCCCCGGCGTATTGTTTGATGATGTCCTGTTTCACCACGGGGTCGATGCGCCCACCGGGATTCAAGATGTTCATCATGAGGAGACCCAGAGCGACCCCGACGGCCATGTTCAAGCCAAACAGGCCAAAGGTGCGAGCGGCCATGGGCCCGAGTTTGTCCAAGCTGCCAAGTTGGGCGACGCCGAGAGCAAGTGAACTGAACACGAGCGGCACGACGACGAAGAAGAGGAGGCGCAGGAAGACCTGGCCCAACGGATCGCAAATTTCACTGGCGAACCAGCGGAAAGAAGCAGCGGTATCCGGAGCGGTGGCGATGATGCCACGCGCAATCAGGCCCAAGACGAGACCGACGACCAAGGCCCAGAGAATCCGCGTGGCGAGTTTATCGTTGGAGGCTGACATGGCAGGCGGAGTGTAAGGCAGGATTCGAAAGAGGGGAATAGGGATTAACCACGAAATACGCCAAATACGCGAAAAGAAGGGGACAGAAAAAAGCGCGGAGGAAGAGCGAAGGCAAGCATGAGGACGATTTTGACGCACAAAGTTTACTTTGTGAATGGGCGGTTACGGGGTAGATTCCGGTCATGATTCGTTTGTTACCACGGGTTTGGATGGCGTTGTGTTGTGCGTTGTTCGGGCTGGCGCCTTGGTTGGCGCAAGGGCAGGAGGTGCGGATCGATGTGGTAGTGTATGGGGCGACGCCTGCGGGGATCGCTGCAGCGGTGTCGGCTGCGAAAGATGGACAGACGGTATTGCTGGTGGAGCCCACGGACCGTATCGGCGGGATGCTGACCAGCGGGCTTTCCTGGACGGATGCGCGGACATTGGAATCGATCACGGGACTGTATCAGCAGTTCTGCATGCGTTTGGAGCGCTATTATATCTCGAAGTATGGCATCGGTTCGCCGCAGCATGAGGGGTCTTTCCGCGGCTTGCACGGCGAGCCAAGCATGAATCTGGTGATGTTCTCGCAGATGTTGAACGAGGTGCCGCCAGTTCGGTTGCTGCGGAAGTATAAGCTGGGGGAGGTCGATATCGGGGGCAAAGGCGAGCTGAAGTTTATCCGTACAGCACAGTTCGTTTCCGCGAGCGGGGCGGCAATGGTGGTGCGTGGGCGGGTGTTCATTGATGCCACCTACGAGGGAGATCTGATGGCGAAGGCGCGCGTGGATTACACGGTGGGCCGGGAAGGCCCGGAGGCTTACGGCGAAAGCTTGGCGAAGGACGTGCCGAAGGGTGGCGACAGGCAGGTGCAGGGGTATAACTTCCGCCTGAGCATGACGAACAAGGAGGAGAACCGCGTGATGCCGAAAGCCCCGAATGGGTATAAGCGGGAAGACTTCGTCGGCGTGCTGCCGCTTCTGGAGTCCGGCAAGATCAAACAGGTGTTCTCCGGCGAGCATGACGGGATTTACCGCACGCATCTGCCGTTGATGCCAAACCAGAAGGCGGATGTGAATGATACCCCGCATGCACCGGTGCGCCTGAGCATGCCGGACATCAATGATGCGTATCCCGATGGAGATGAGGCCACCCGCCAGCGCATCTATGACCAGCACGTGTATTACAATCTGGGGCTGCTCTACTTTTTGCAGAATGACAAACAGGTACCGGATGACATCCGGGACGCCGCGCGGGAATGGGGTTTCTGCAAGGATGAGTTTGTGGACAACGGCTATTTTCCTCCGCAGCTCTACATCCGCGAGGCCCGTCGGATGATCGGGCAATATGTCTATACGGAGAATGATGCTTCCCAGGCGACGAATGATGTGCGGTCCAAGCTCTTCACGGATGCGATCGCAATGGGGGATTACTCCCTGAACTGCCATGGAACGGGGCGCGAAGGGACGCGCTACGATGGCAAGCATGTGGGGGAATTCTACAAGAACATCCCGCCGTTTCAGGTGCCTTATGGAGTGATCGTGCCGAAGAACATGGGCAACTTGCTGGTGCCGGTGGCTGTGTCCGCGAGCCACGTGGGTTTTTCCTGTTTGCGCATGGAGCCGACGTGGATGTCACTCGGGCAGGCTGCGGGCCACGCGGCGGCGTTATCGATCTTCGAAGGCAAGCCCGTGCAGGCGATCACGGTGCCGTTGTTGCAAGACAAGCTGCATCAGGACAAGCTGGCGACGATTTACCTCAGCGATGTGGGGCCGGGTTCCTCGTTGTTCAAGGCGGCGCAGTGGTTCGGTACGCGCGGAGCGTTTCACGGGTTGGTGGATCCCTCGATCTTGAACGTGGTGAAGCAGGAACGGATCTTCGGCCAGTATTCGATGGCGACTCCCGGTCATGAAGTGAATCCACGGGCGAAGATCGATGAAGCGACGCTCGCGAAGTGGGTGGCGATCGCTCAGGCGGAGGGGATCGATGTGAAGAAAGCGGGCCGGCTTAAGGGACTGATGCGCGGCGAAGTGCTGGAAAGGCTCTACTGGGTGAAGTATCCGGAGCCGAAGAAAAAGAAATAAGGGCTATGCAGCGGGGACGGTCGACGGAAATCAAGCAGCATGGAGCATGCGTGATGCATCCGTCATCAGCCATTGCTGATTTTGCCAGATAATACGGATACGTATTATTTCGCTTGCGTGAAAATCGGCGGTTCGTTTTTATACACAGCCATGAATTCCTCGGCACCTGCGTTTAAACTGACCACCACCCAATGGCTGGTCTGCATCATCGCCGCCATCGGTTTTGCCTTTGACATCTATGAGTTGCTCATGCTGCCCCTCATCATCAAGCCCGCGATGGCGGCACTGAGTGCGCCGATCGTGGAACAATTGATCAAGGATGGCATGGAAAAGAAGGACGCCATCGCGCTCTGGGTGCCGGGCGGGGAGATGTATGTGAAGTGGGCGCGGACGCTGTTCTTCGTGCCAGCCATCGCCGGCGGTGTATTTGGTTTGCTGGGTGGTTATCTGACGGATGTGTTCGGCCGCCGCCGGGTTTTGACGTTCAGCATTTTGCTGTATGCATTTTCGGCCTTCGCGGCCGGTTTTGCGACTTCCCTGGAGTATCTGCTGGTTTGCCGCTGCCTGGTGTTCATTGGTGTTTGCGTGGAGTTCGTGGCTGCCGTGGCGTGGTTGGCCGAACTGTTCCCGAATGCGGTGCAACGCGAGAAGGTGCTGGGGTTGACGCAGGCGTTCTCTTCCTCGGGTGGCTTGCTGGTGGCTGGTGCGAATATCTTGGCGGCGAAAATCGCGCTGGATCTGCCGGCTATTCATGGCGGGCATGAAGCGTGGCGTTATACGCTGATCTCGGGTGTTATCCCGGCGTTGCCGTTGATCTTTATCCGGCCGTTTCTACCGGAATCCCCGGCTTGGGCGGAAAAGAAGGCCAAGGGCACGCTCAAGCGGCCGAGCATTGCGGAGCTGTTCAGCCCGGAATTGCGGCAGACCACGATCGTGACGACGCTGGTGTTCGCGGCGAGCTATGGCATCGCGTTCGGGGCCATCCAGCAATTGCCGCAGATTCTCGGTGCACCGGGCAAGGGGCATGTGGAAGTTTTGGCAGTGGCCCAAGCGGCACGAGATAAGGCGGCGGAAGAGGCGAAGACGGCGGGGCAGCCGTTGCCGGAACCGAAGTTGAAGCAGATCGCGGGCAATGCCACTGACAAGGTGGTGGCAGGCGTGACGCTCTGGCAGGAAATCGGCGGATTGGTGGGGCGCTTCCTGTTGGCCTTGCTGGTGTTGAAGATCGCCAGCAAACGCAATCTGTTCCGGGTATTCCAGATACCTTCGCTCATCTTCGTCCCGTTGCTGTTCTGGTGGATGGCGAATAATTTGAACACGAATGGGTCGCTGATCTGGGTAAAGGTGGGCATCTTTATCGCCGGTCTGTTGACGGTGTCGCAATTCAGCTTCTGGGGTAACTACATACCATTGGTGTTCCCAGTGCATTTGCGGGGAACGGGCGAAAGCTTTGCGGCGAATATCGGCGGGCGGGTGATCGGCACGGCGGCCGCATGGTTCACGCTGAGTTTATCGGCAGCCAAGCCGGCCGCGGCTGCAGCTACGACGGCCGTCGCGACCACAGCCGCGACGACTCTGTCAGGACCGGCCAAGATCGCGATCGTCGGTGCGCTGGTGGCGGGCGGGTATGCATTGGTGGGAGCGATTCTGACGAAGTGGCTGCCCGAGCCGAAGGAAGAGGATTTGTCGCACTAAGCGTGCAGATGGAATCACTCAAACTTGCATGGTGACGGGCAAGATAGTTTTAAAACCGGTCCTTTGGGGCCGGTTTTACTTTTTTAAAAAGCAGCGATGACTTTGGGGGGCGGCTTTGGCATCTTGCAGCCATGAAGCCACGTTTTCTTTCTTTGCTGACGCTTTGTTGCGTTCTATTGACCGCCCGTGCCCAGGCGGTCACTCATGCCTTCCTAGCCTTGGGAGCGGAGACTTACATCCTTTCGGGGGAGGGAAAGAAGGTCTGGACGTATCCGGGGAATACGCGGGATGGGTTTGTGCTGGCCAACGGCAACATCTTGTTGGCGGTTTCGAAGAACAAGGATTATCCCGGCGGGGCGGTGGTGGAGTTGAAACGGGATGGGACGAAGGTGTTCGAGTTCAAGGGGACGCAATCCGAAGTGAACACGGCGCAGTTGGTGGAGGGGAACAACATCTTGCTGACGGAAGCGGGGCCGAAGCCGCGCTTACTTGAGGTGAATCGCGATGGAAAGATCATCGTCGAATTTCCATTGCAGTGTCAGGTGACGAACTTCCACATGCAGAGCCGGATGTCGCGCAAGCTGGCGAATGGCAATTATCTGGTGCCGCAGCTGCATGACAAAGTGGTGCGTGAGTATGACAAGACGGGGAAGATCGTGTGGGAAGTGCAGACGCCGAACTGGCCATTCACGGCGATCCGGTTGCCGAATGGTAACACAGTGATCAACTGCACTTACGGGAATATGTGCATCGAGGTGGATGCAAAGGGCAAGACGGTGTGGCAGGTGACGAATGACGATCTGCCGGAAGCAATGATCAAGGATGCGTGCGGCGGGCAGCGGTTGCCGAACGGGAACACGGTGATCGCGAGTTATGGGCGGTCCGGCAAAGGTGTGAAGCTGCTGGAAGTGACGCCGGAGAAGAAAGTCGTTTGGACGCATGTGAGTGATGTCGATAAGAGCCCGGGAATCCATGAGTTTCAGATCTTGGATACGGATGGGAAGGCGCTTGAAGGGGCGGTGATGAAGTAGGGAAACATCGAACATCCAATACTGAACATCGAGAGGCATAGGAATCAGAAAGCCAATAGCTGAATGATGTAAGAGCTGAGAGCGGAAATGTTTTAAAACGGTTCATTTTGTCTCCAAGCAGCGCATATAGCGCATGGAAGGCTATCTAGGGGACAGAAAACAGGGCAAAGTGTGACGTAGTTAGAAGCAGGAGTCAGGCGGAAATTGGGGCCGAAGGCGTGGTAGTATTTTGAGCAATAGCAAATGAAGTTCGGAATCACAGTGAAGGTGGTGGCAGCCATCGGAGGATGGCTGGCGGCTTCATGTCTGCATGCGGCGGAGTTCCCGGCGGAGCAGTTGGAGTTTTTTGAGAAGAAGATTCGGCCGTTGCTGGCGGAGAATTGCTTGGAATGCCACAGCAGCGCGACGAAGGCGAAGGGGGAATTGCTGCTCGACCATCGCGACGGGGTGATGAAGGGCGGGGACGCTGGGCCGGTAGTGGTGGCGGGGCAACCAGAGAAGAGTTTGCTCATCAAGGCGGTGGAATATACGGATTCCGAATTGCAGATGCCGCCGAAGCGGCGCTTGAACTCGGAGCAGATTGCGGACTTGAAGAAGTGGGTGCAGTTGGGTTTGCCGTGGCCACTGGAGGCTGCGCCGAAGAAATCGGGCAAGATGGTGGAGGCGTTTGATCTGGAAAAGCGGAAGCAATCACACTGGGCATGGCAACCGATCCAGCATCCGAAGCCCCCGGAGGTCAAGGATGCGTCGTGGGCGAAGACGCCGATAGACCGGTTCATATTGGCGAAGTTGGAAGTAGATAAATTGAAGCCAGCAGCAGCGGCGGAGAAGCGGACGTTGGTGCGGCGGTTGTATTTTGATCTGACGGGCTTGCCCCCGCACCGGAGGAAGTGGAGGCGTTTGTGGCCGATGCTTCGCCGGAAGCGACGCAGAAATTGGTGAAGAAGTTATTAGCGTCGCCGCAGTACGGTGAGCGGTGGGCGCGGCATTGGCTGGACATGATGCGTTACGCAGAGACGTTGGGGCATGAGTTCGATTATCCTATTCATAATGCGTGGCGGTATCGGGACTACGTGATCCGGGCATTCAATGCGGATGTGCCGTATAATCAGTTTGCGAAGGAGCATCTGGCGGGCGATCTGCTGAAACAGCCGCGGATGAATCCCACGGAAGGGTTCAATGAATCGGTGATCGGCACGGGTTCGTTCTGGTTGCAGCAGCAGAAGCATTCACCGGTGGATGTCCGCTTGGAGCAGGCGGAGTTGGTGGATAACCAGATCGATGTCATCAGCAAGACCTTTCTCGGCATGACGGTGGCCTGTGCGCGGTGTCATGATCACAAGTTCGATGCAATCTCCACGAAGGATTATTACTCGCTGTATGGGATCATCGCGAGTTCGCGGTATCAGCAAGCCGACATAGCCGGAGCAGAAGAAGCGCTGGCGAAGGCGGAACAGATGCGAGGTCTCCGGCAGCAGATGAAGGTGAGGCTGGGCGAGGTCATCAAGCCGGAATCATGGCGGGTGGCGGAGTATGTCACGGCGGCGCAAGAGGTGATTGAGGGCAAGGGGCCGACCGGGGACAGCGTTTCGACGGTGTTCGCAGACTTTGAAGGGAAAGATTTTTCTGGCTGGAAAGTGTCGGGCGATGCGTTCGGTGAAGGACCGGTGACGCAGGCGGAGATCGGGAGTTATCAGGGAAATGTGGGCGCGGTGGGGGCAGGGTTTGTGAACTCCCACAATGTGCGGCGGGAAGGAAAAGTTGCGCAAGGAGATGGGCTGACGGGGCGGTTGGGCAGTCCGAGCTTTGCCATCAAGTACCCGTTCATTCATTTTCTAGTGGGTGGAGGTTCCACGCCGGGCAAGACATGCGTGAACTTGGTGGTGAACGGCGACGTGGTGCGGACGGCGACGGGCAAGAACTCGAACAAGATGGCACCCGCGAGATTCGAAGTGGCAGAACTGCAAGGCAAGGAAGCGCATTTGGAAATCGTGGATGAAGCTAAGGGCAGCTGGGGGAACATCGGGGTGGATCACATTGTTTTCTCGCAGCGGGAGATGGTGTTTGGCGCGAACAACCAGCCGCTTTCCAACGAAGATGTCATTGCGCGACTGGCGAATCAGCGGAAACTGGATGCGGGGCAGTTGCGGAACTGGGTGGCGGCCTTACGAGAGCTTGGCGGGGGTGTGAAGGAAGATAAATTGGCGGCCGATGCCGTGGAATTTGTTCGGGCGACGGAGACGTTGCCGCCAGGGTGGTTGCCGGATGGAGCGTGGAAGGCGTCGGGTAAAAACCAAGCGGGAGATTTTGTGGTGGGTGGTGAACTTGAGGGGTTGGTGGCGAGCTTTGCCGTGCCGTCGGCGTTCAACAGCGCGGCATTGGGCAAACGGTTACAAGGGGCGTTGAGGTCGCCGACGTTTGTCATCGAAAAGGATTTCATTCATCTCCTCGCGGCGGGGCAATCGGCGCGCATCAATGTGGTGATTGATGGGTTTAACTTGATCCGTAATCCGATCTACGGGCAGCTCAAACAGGTGATCAATTCCCGTGAAGCCAGCTGGCGCGCGGTGGATGTGAGCATGTGGAAGGGGCACCGCGCTTATCTGGAACTGGTGGACCGTAGTGTGGATGATTTGGCGGGTGGCACCACGTATGCGGAAAATGGGTGGCTGTCACTTGAGCGGGTGGTGTTTTCGGCGCGGCGGGATTTTGCGCCGAAGAATGACACTGCCATAGCGGGGGCAAAACAGGTCTTGGGCGGCAAAGACGCAGCGGGCATGGCGCAGGTGGCGCGGGCGTTGTGGTTGAAATGGGTGGAAAACCAGGCCTTAAACCAAGCGGAGATGGCGGCATTGAATTGGCTGAATGCCAATGATCTGTTGCGCTCCAAGCCGGAGCCGGATGCTGCTTTGGCCGGGTTGTTCAAAAAACATCGGGATATCGAGGCGAGAATTGTGCCGCCGGTCACGGTAGCGGGCATGACGGAGGGAACCCCGCTCAATGAGCATGTGTTTTTACGAGGAAGTCCACGGCGCCTCGGTGACGAAGTGCCCCGGCGTAACCTGGAGGCATTGGGTGGAGGCATCAGTTCAATCTATGAGCATGGCAGCGGACGGTTGCAGCTGGCGGAGGATTGGACCAGTAACCCACTTTTTGCGCGCGTGATGGTGAACAAGATCTGGCATCATTTGATGGGACGAGGGATTGTGCCGACGGTGGATAATTTGGGTGTGTTAGGACAGAAGCCGACGCATCCGGAATTGCTCGATTGGTTGGCGAGCGAGTTTCAACGCAATGGGTGGTCGGTGAAGAAGTTGATCGAGATGATCGTGCTGACGCAGACGTATCAGATGAGCAGCCAGCCGAGGGACGCCGAGGCGGAGTTGCGCGATCCGGATAATCTGGCGTGGCATCGCATGAACATCAAACGGCTCGAAGGGGAAGCGATCCGGGACACAGTGCTGGCGGTGTCGGGGCGTTTGGACAGAACGATGTTCGGGCCATCTGTGCCAGTATTTTTGACAGAGTTCATGGATGGGCGCGGTCGGCCGGGACGAAGCGGTCCGATGGATGGTGATGGGCGGCGGAGCATTTACGTGGAGGTGCGGCGGAATTTCCTCTCGCCCATGATGCTGGCGTTCGATGCGCCCGTGCCGGCGACGACGGTGGGGCGGCGGACGGTTTCCAATGTGCCGGCGCAGGCGCTCATCATGATGAATGATCCATTCGTGGTGCAACAGGCGAAGCGGTGGACTGAGAGTTTGATGAAGGTAGAGGGTGCAGAAGCGCGGTTGGCGAAGATTTATGCGACGGCGTTTGGCCGGTCGATGACTGCGAAGGAGAAGGAGGAGGCGTTGAGTTTCCTGAAACAACAGGGGGCAGAGTATGGTTTGACGGAAGGTGCCTGGCAGAATGAGATGCGGGTGTGGGCGGATTATTGCCATGTGATTTTCAATGTGAAGGAGTTTGTGTTTGTGAATTGAGGGGAGGCGGGCACCCCTCACCCCAGCCCTCTCCTCTCCGAGGGGCGAGGGAGATTGGAGCCGAAGTGCAAGATTTAACGCTTGGACAATTCGGAAGAGGAGAAGGCAAGGCGGCGGTGGTTGCGGGGAGGAAGGCGGTTCACAGAACCGCCCTACAATGAAAGGGGCTTTTCCTGTGTGGTGTTTTCCCGCAAGATAAAGGGCTGTTATTGATGAATACGCGTTTACGCATTGTTTTTATGGGCACGGCGGAGCTGGCTTGCGCCAGTTTGCGGGCGCTGCATGCCTCGTCCTTATTCGAGGTGGTGCTGGTGGTGACGCAGCCGGACAAGCCGAAGGGGCGCGATCTGAAGCTGCAACCGACGGCGGTGAAGGCGGCGGCGTTGGAGCTGGGGTTGCCAGTAGAGCAGCCGCTCAAGGCGCGGGCGGTGGAGTTCATCGAACATCTGCGCACGTTCAATGCGGACCTCATCGTGGTGGCGGCGTATGGGCAGTTGCTGCCGCAAAGCCTGCTCGATCTGCCGAAGTATGGTTGCATCAATGTTCACACGTCCATTCTGCCGAAGTATCGCGGGGCGGCGCCGATCCAGTGGGCGATCATCGATGGGGAACCGGAGACGGGCGTGACCATCATGAAAATGGATGCGGGCCTGGATACGGGCGATATTCTGACGATTCATAAGACGCCGATCGGCCTAGAGGACGATGCGGCGACGTTGCATGATCGGCTGGCGATCATCGGGGCGGAAGCGCTCATTCAAACGATTCCGCCTTATGTGAAGGGGGAGATCAAATCGCAGCCGCAACCCGCGACCGGCAGCACCTATGCGCGGAAGATCACAAAGGACGATGGGCGCATCGATTGGGCTTTGTCCGCGCAGGTGTTGTTCAATCGCATTCGCGGGCTGACGCCATGGCCGGGGGCGTTCTCGTTTTTATCGTCCGAGCATAAGCAACGGCTTATCAAGGTGTGGCAGGCGGAACCGACGAGCGGTTCGGGCCAGCCGGGAACAGTTTTGCACGCGGACAAGATGGGCATTGTCGTGGCATGTGGTGAAGGGGCTTTGCGCATCACGTCGTTACAACGCGAAGGTGGGCGGCGGATGACGGTGGCGGAGTTTGCAGCAGGGCAGGCGATCAAGGCGGGTGATACATTGGTTTCAGAATAAATTTTAACCGCAGATAGACGCAGATGTGCGCAGATAAGAGACAAATGAACTTGAAAAGAATATGGCAGGTGGTGGCGGTAGCATCGTGCTTTTTAACGGCGAGAAATGTGCAAGCGGCGGCGGCGTTGCCGAAGGCGGAGTATCGCGAGCAGATACCGTTTCTTTCGGCGACGATCTCGTCGGACACCACGACGTTGAAGGGCTTGGCCATCAAGGTGGGGACGACGAATGAGCCGGCGGCGATCTGTTTCGATACGGAGTTGTTGCGGGTATCAGCAGGTTGGACGGGCGGGTTCGTGCAGGGCGTGAACTTGATGTCGCGCGGGCAGTATCCGACGAATATTGGGAAGATCATGTTTTCCACCGCCTTGGCACCGGGTTGGGTTACTGATGGAAGATTTGTTGATCCTAGGCCGGACAAGGTCGGCCCATTGCCGAAAGAAGCGGGCAGGTATCGCGGATTGTATCAGAGCGAAAAAGGACCGGTGATAGCCTACACTTTGGAAGGCGTGGAAGTATTGGAGCACACCGGATTTTCTGACGGCGTGTTCCGCCGTTCATTTGAGATCGGCAAGCGTGACGAAGATTGGGATTTATTCGTCATGGACTTAAAGGGTGGAAAAGTAAAAGCGGAAGGGACCCGAACGGTCGTCGATGCGCTGGGGCTGGAACTCAATGTGCAAGGGGCAGATTTCGTGTCTTGGGTGACGAGAGAAGAACGCCTGTATTTCCATGTGCCTAAAAAGACGCAACGCTTTACGCTCTCCATTGGATCGATCGGTGGGAAAGTGACAGAGAAAATTGTCGCTCCGGAATTGACCAAATTGACCAAGGGCGGTCCGGCATTGTGGCCGGAAACGGTGACGGTGAAAGGTTCGCTTGGGCCTAATACCAGCGCTTACACAGTCGATACGATTCCCGTGCCGTTTGAGAATCCGTACAAGGCGGAGATGTATCTGGGGGGAATGGATTTCTTCAGTGATGGACGCGCGGCGATCAGCACGTTTCATGGCGATGTGTGGGTGGTCTCAGGCATTGATGACAAGTTGCAGAAGGTCACCTGGAAACGTTATGCAGCGGGCCTGTATCATGCGCTGGGATTGAAGATCGTGAACGATGTGGTCTATGTGATGGGCCGCGACCAGATCACGCGGTTGCATGATCTGAATGGCGATGGCGAGGCGGATTTCTATGAGAATTTCAACAATGACGTGTGGATCACGCCGGGCTTCCATGAATTTGCGTTCGATCTGCAGACTGATCCGCAGGGCAATTTCTATTTCGCGAAGGCGGGGCCAGTCAATAATGGCGGTCGTGGTTTCATGACCATCCTCAAGCATCACGGGACGTTGATGCGGGTATCTAAGGATGGAAGCAAACTGGAGGTGGTGGCCAGCGGGTTCCGGGCGCCGAACGGTATTGGGGTGGGGCCGAATGGCGAACTCACCACGGGGGAAAATGAAGGCACGTGGACACCACGATGCCGGATCAATTGGGTGAAACCGGGCGGGTTTTATGGCGTGGTGGACTTGGCGCAGAAATCGCCGTTGCCGACGGACTATGACAAACCGATTTGCTGGATGCCGAAGGAAGTAGATAACTCTAGTGGAGGCCAGGTG
This sequence comes from Limisphaerales bacterium, assembly GCA_965283725.1. Classification (GTDB taxonomy): domain Bacteria; phylum Verrucomicrobiota; class Verrucomicrobiia; order Limisphaerales; family JAEYXS01; genus JAEYXS01. Next base: position 140,699 of record CBDIPT010000008.1, on the reverse strand, counting down.
TGGGTGACGAGTGACAAGTGGGGACCGCTGAAGGGTGAACTCCTGCACACCGCCTATGGCACGTGCTCGCTGTATCTGGTGCTAAAGGAAGAGGTGAACGGGCAGTTGCAGGGTGGGGTGGTGAAACTGCCGGTAAGCTTCGAAAGTGGCATCATGCGGTCGCGGTTCAATCCCAAGGACGGGCAGCTTTATCTCGTGGGCTTGAAGGGCTGGCAGACGAGCGCGGCGAAGAACGGTTGTTTTCAACGGGTGCGTTACACGGGCAAGCCGGTGAATCTGCCCCGGCAATTGCACGCGGTGAAGGGCGGGTTGAGCCTGGAATTCAGCGATGCCTTGGATAAGGAATTGGCAACGGATGTGCAGAACTATTCGCTGGCCGAGTGGAACTATATCTGGTCGGCAGCGTATGGCTCGCCGGAGATATCCGTGAAGGACAAGACGGATCTGAAGCCGGGTGACAAAGGCGGCACGGAATGGACGAAGGATCAGATGATGATCAAGCAACGGGATGCGTTGACCATCAAATCGGCCAAGCTGTCGGCGGATGGGAAGACGGTGTTCTTGGAAGTGCCGGATCTGTTGCCTGCGATGCAGGTACAGTTGAAGTATAATCTAGAAACAACGGATGGCGCCGTGGTGCGGCAGGAGATTTACCACACCATCCATGAGTTGGGAACGGTACGGAAATAATTGGACACGGGCGGCAAGCGATACGAAACTATTGATACCGAAAAGGTTGGCTCGAATGGCGGAGAGCCTGCCTGCCTGAAATGTCCGCAAAACGAGAGGACGAAATTATGATTCAAGATACTTTGGCCAAGATCGAGGCGCAGATTCAAAATGCCTCCTCTTTGACCCCGGAACGCCGGGCGGAACTAATCAAGTCTTTGGAGACGTTGAAGGCGGAGGTGAATGATCTGGCCCGTACAACCAGGAAGATGCGGCGAGCATCGCCGGGTTTACGGGGGTTTCCACATATGAGGCTACTCGGGCGCAGAAGAATCCTGAGCTCTTGCAGCATTCGTTGGATGGTTTGTCGGCCTCGGCGGTGCAATTCGAGAAATCTCATCCCCGGCTCTACAAGGCGGTGGAGTCTATTTCCAATACGCTTTCTAATATCGGCATCTAAAGCGTTCTGATTCTTGCGCTGGCAAGAATGAGTGACGTTTTCAATCTGGGCGTCCACTTAATGTAGGCTGGAAGCTGGCCGCACATTCCTACGCAGACGTATTTTGTTGTTTCGCGGAAAAGTTTGATTACCTATGCTTCGCCGCTGTCAGTAACAGTTGTACATGAAAAAGCCGTCGATTTTGGTCATCTTTTTGACCGTTTTTATTGATCTCATCGGGTTCGGGATAGTCCTGCCGTTGTTGCCGCTCTATGGCAAGCACATGGGGGCTAATGGGCTGATGATCGGTCTGCTCATGGCGTCTTTCTCCGCCATGCAATTCATCTTTGCTCCGTGGTGGGGACGCCTGTCTGACCGTGTCGGGCGGCGGCCGGTCTTGCTGGTGAGTTTAGGTGGGTCAGCTTTGTCTTATGTCATTTTTGCCGTGGCTTCGGGAATGAAGGGGCCGGAAGCGTTATGGGTGTTGCTGTTCTCTCGGATAGCGGCCGGTATCTGCGGAGCGAATATCTCCGTGGCGCAAGCTTACATCGCGGATATCACGCCGCCGGAGAAACGGTCGCAACGCATGGGCTTGATCGGCATGGCGTTCGGGTTGGGCTTCATCTTTGGGCCATCCATCGGGTCCTTTAGCTTGAGTCATTTTGGGGTGAGCGGTCCGGGTTGGGTGGCGGCGACGTTCTGTTTCGCGAATTTCTTGCTGGCGACCATGATCTTGCCGGAAAGCTGGAAGCCGAATGGCGTCCAGGCACCGCAACGTCCCCGGATGGCGCAATGGGCGGAATTGATGACGAACTCCAAGGTGGGGATGCTTATTTGGCTGTTCTTTCTGGCGACGTTCGCCTTCTCCTGCTTCGAGACGACCTTAGGGCTTTTGATCGCGGAGAACTTCCACTTGGACCCGGATAAGCCGGCGGATGCCAAAGTCATCGGATATCTGTTCACATTCTGCGGTGTGGTGGGGGCTTTGGTGCAGGGCGGAGCCGTGGGCCGTTTGGTGAAGAAGTTTGGTGAACCCGCCCTGATCACGGTCAGCATGGTTTTGACGGCGATCGGCCTGGCACCGTTGCCGTTCATCCATGGCTGGGGCGTTTTGCTGGGAGCTTTGGGTATTTTGGCGGTTGGCACGCAGATGGCGCGTCCGCCGATTTTCGGCATGTTGTCGCAGTTGACGCCATCAGCGGAACAAGGGGCAACGCTGGGCGTGGCGCAAAGTTTCGGGAGTCTGGCGCGGATCGTGGGACCGATGTTTGCGGCCGGATTGTTCCATTACAGCCCGAAGATTCCTTACCTCGCCTGCGCCGGGATTGCTTTGGTGGCGGGCTTGCTCGCCTGGCAACGGCTGCATGGAACGGTGATTCCTAGCACGGCGGAGACGGTCAGTGCCAAGGGTTAGGCTGGTGCGGTTGCGCCTGAAGTTTTATCGGCTAGATTGCCCGCTGTGATCCGTAACATCATCTTTGACTGGTCGGGGACGCTCGTGAACGATTTGCCAGCGGTCTGGCAGGCGACCAACCATGTGTTTCGTCAGGCCGGTGTGCCGGAGATTTCCCTCGATAAATTTCGCGCGGAATTCGTGCTACCGTTCAAAGGGTTCTATGACCGGTATGTGCCGCAGGTGCCGATGACCCAGTTGGAGGAGTGGTTTCACAACCGGTTCAACGAGGTGCAGCATACGGTGGAAGAACTGCCGCATGCCCGTGATTTTCTCGCTTATTGCCGGGTACAGAAGATACGGACGTTTCTGCTGAGCACGATCCATCCCCATCATTTTGCGGAGCAGACCAAGAAGAACGGTTTTCACGGCTATCTGGATCATCCTTACGTAGGGATTTGGGACAAACGCACACGTATCCGGGAAATCATCGCCGAGCATCAACTGAAGGTGGAGGAAACCATCTTCATTGGCGACATGCAGCATGACATCGAGACCGCCCGCCATGGCGGAGTATGGTCCTGCGCTGTGTTGACGGGGTTCAACCGTTTGAGCCAGCTCCGGGCGAGCCATCCCGACCTGATCGTGGAACACCTGGGCGAATTGAAGGATCTGATGGAACGCCAAGCCTTGGGGTTGAAGGTGAAAGGGGAGGCACAACCCTTGGACAAGCGGATGCCGATCTCAACGGTCGGGGCGGCCATCTTTAATTCACGCGATGAGGTATTGCTGGTGCGCACGCATAAGTGGTCCGATATGTGGGGCATTCCCGGCGGTAAAATAAAGTGGGGCGAATCCTCGGAAGCCGCTTTGCGCCGGGAATTGAAAGAAGAGACGAATCTGGAGGTCGCTGACATCCGTTTTGTCATGGTGCAGGATTGTATCCATTCGCAAGAATTCTATCGGGATGCGCATTTTGTCCTGTTGAATTATACCTGCCGTGCGGCGGACGGGCAGGAGGTCCGGTTGAACGAGGAAGCGGAGGAATTCCGGTGGTTTTCGCTGGCTGAAGCCAAAAAACAGCTAGTGAATAATCCGACCAAGGTTTTGTTAGAAAATATCACAACTTTTTAGCGAGCACAGTGTTTGCATGATTTGGATGGGCCCGCTTTTGTGTGAAAGCGGATCATTCGCTAAGGCTTAGCATGGACATAATAACGATTTCGGATTTGGTCGTTTTCTATCATGTCGGGGTTCCCGATGAAGAACGCGCCAAAGCTCAACGGCTGCTTTTGACCGTGGAGATGGAAACGGATTTTTCTGCCTGCGCCGTGGACGATGAACTCGACAAGACGGTCGATTACTATTGTGTCTCCCGGCGTTTGCTGAAGATGGGGGAAGGCCGTAACTGGAAACTCATCGAAACCTTGGCTGTGGAGATCGCCGAAGCTCTAGTCCGAGAATACCCCATCAAAGGGGCGACGGTCGAAGTGAAGAAGTTCATTCTGCCGGAAACGCGCTACGTATCAGTCAAAGCTCGGCGTGCCCGCTAACGGCCTGCTCAGTCTTTCCGGGGCCACAGGAGGCCCAATTTCTCACGGATCTGGGCATTCGATGCCTTAGTCGCCGCTTTCCATTGGGCGGCGACACCGGTAGCTGTTGCCGTGGCGGCGGAAGTGCCACCTACCAGATAGCTTTGCCCGTTGTAAGTGACAATCGAGGTCCCGGGGGCCACGACATCAACGAAGCTGCCGTAATTCGCATACGAAGCGATATTGCCACTGCGGCTGCCCGCGGTGACCGCGATCACCTGCGAATAGGCTGCCGGGTAAGTGGGCGTGTCGGTGGAGACATTGCCGGCGGCACCGAGGAACATCACGCCTTGGGCTGAACTGTTGGCGATGATGGTTTCCAGGTAACTGGCCGTCGCCGTGCTGCCCAAGCTCATGTTGATGATGGTGGCGCCGTTCTTCACCGCCAGATAAATCCCGTTGGCCACCGCAAAAGTCGATGTGCTTTCATTCTGCCCGAAGACGTCCACTGGCAGTATCCGTGTGGTGCTGTTGCCTCCATCCGAGGCGGAGGACATCGCCCGTAAGATTGTCTCCGCCATGCTGGTGCCATGCAGTGGCGTAGAGCTTTGAGAGGGGTCACCATTGGCATACAGCGCTTTCAGCAGGAACTGGTCGAGTTTGCCGCCCATGGATTGCACGGATGTATCGATCAACCCGATCACCAAGCCGCTTCCGCCGGTTGCCGCGGTGGGATTGAGCGAAAAGGGCAGGGCAGCTGATCCAGTGCTGGCGATGGCTGTGTCCGGCTTGCTCACCACGTAATTGGATTCAATGCCTTGGACTTCCGGGAAACTGGCCAATTGGGTTTTGGCGAAGTCCGTTTTGTCCGCATCCTCAAACCGCAACCGATACAGGCCAAGTTCCGGGATAGCCCCGACCACTTTGGCCCCATAGCGGGCGGCCAAGGCTTCGATATTGCCACCTTTCTTCAAAGAGACGATGAGTTCGTTGGTGATCCGCCCGTTCTCATCCACATTATCCTCCTCGAGTGGAGTCCTTACGTGTTTGGTGGCGCTCTCGGGATTGGTGCGGTAGATGAGCAGCTTGGTTTTGCCGTCTTCATTCACCAAGGCGTAGCTGATACCGCGGAGCAGGCGGGTCAACGCTTCACGGGTGGCTAGGCTCTGAAACTTGGCCGAAACGACCAGCTCCGTGTTCGGCTCCACCAGTACCTGCCATTTGGTGGTTTTGGAGATTTCTTTGAGTAACCGGTCGAGTTTCCAATCGGTCACCGAGGCGCCTAGCTGGTTTTCCTTGGCATCCCAAGTGAGCGGGGGCTCGGGCTTGGCTGTCTCCACGCCACGGGAACTCTGGGCTGACAAGCCGAGCAGCAGGAGCATGATGGCTAGGATTTGGCGCATAAACTCTATTATTCTACTCTATTCTAAACCCCTTAGCCATCAAAAGGTTGCGGTCTGGCTTTAGGCTGGGGAAAGAAAAATGGTACTTTTACGTACTAATTTTCGCTTCGTTCAACCTGTTTGCATACAACAAGTTGTGAGGGTGGGGGGTGGCGATGGGGAAACAACCTCTCTGACTTTCGGCTTGCGATTTGTCAACTCTAAATGTTACAAAGCCCAAACATTTATGGCAGCCATCGGCCGATTCCAGAAGGGCGACGAAATCTTTTACGCAAAAGTGGTGGACGGGGAATTGTTCCGTCTCAAGGGAGATGTGTTCGGGTCTCCCTCCTACTCCAAGAAGCCCATGCCCTTCAAGGGCGTCAAAACGCTGACTCCAGTAGCCCCGTCCAAAGTCATCGCGGTAGGCCTCAATTACGCTGACCACGCTCGTGAATCTGGCAAACCCTTGCCGAAAGAACCGTTGTTCTGGTTGAAAGCCCCGACTTCTCTCATCCCTGATGGGGCTAAGATCGAGGTTCCGTTTGCCAATCACCGCACGGATTTCGAGGCGGAACTGGCGATTGTCATCGGTCGTCGCGTGCGCAATGTCACGGCTGCTGCTGCGGCCCGCTATATCTTTGGTTATACCTCGGCCCAGGATGTCAGTGACCGCACGGTGCAAAACTCGGAAAGCCAATGGGCGCGGGCGAAATCCTTCGACACGTTCACCCCCCTCGGGCCATACGTGGAAACGAAGATTGACCCGCACAACCTGACCATCCAGTTGTTCCAGAACGGTCAATTGCGTCAGAACTCGAACACCAGCCAGTTGATCTTCAACTGTTTCGATTTGGTGAGCTTCATTTCCACCAACATGACGCTGCTGCCGGGGGATATCATTCTGACCGGCACGCCAAGCGGCGTAGGTCCGATCGAATCCGGCGACCGCCTGGAAGTGCGGATTCAAGGGCTCGCTCCGCTGGTAAACACTGTGAAGTAACTGAGTCACTTTGCCGGAGCGGACGAGGGTCTGCTCCGGCTTTTTCATTTTCCGCTCGACCCGTTTCATTGTAACACCCACCTTTTGCCCCCATGCGTTGGACTAATGCTTTAATACCGACTTTGAAAGAGTCTCCGGCAGATGCGGAGATCACGTCTCATAAACTGCTGCTGCGGGCGGGCCTAATCCGCAAGCTGGCGGGCGGTCTCTACACCTTCATGCCGCTTGGTTTGCGCGTGCTGCGCAAGGTGGAACAGATCGTGCGCGAAGAGATGGATCGTGCCGGGGCGCTGGAAGTCCTGATGCCTGCGTTGCAGCCGCCGGAGATCTGGCAGGCGACAGGCCGTTATGAAACGGCGCGTGACGTGCTCTTCAAAGTGCGTGATCGCTCGAAGAAGGAATGGGTGCTGGGCCCGACGCATGAGGAGGTCATCACGACTCTCGCTGCCGGTGAGATCAATTCTTACCGCCAGATGCCGAAGAATTTCTACCAGATCCAAGTGAAGTTCCGTGATGAGATCCGTCCGCGCTTCGGTCTGATGCGCGCGAAGGAGTTCATCATGAAGGACGCTTACAGCTTCGACACCACGGACGAAGCCGCGCAAGTGAGCTACCAGAAGATGTATGATGCTTACACGCGCATCTTCGAGCGTTGCGGCATCCAGTCTTTCCCGGTGGAAGCCGATACCGGCGTCATCGGTGGCAAGTTCTCCCACGAGTTCATGGTGCCGGCGGAAACGGGCGAGAACGATGTGGTGTATTGCGAATCCGGCCAATACGCGGCGAACATCGAGAAGGCCTCGAGCCGTGGACCTTTGGCCGCAACGCCGACGGAATCCACTGGTGCTGCGCCCGAGAAGTTCGCGACGCCGGGTGTCGTGACGATCGATGCGCTGGCGCAAGCGCCCTACAACGTGGCTGGTCATCAACAGATCAAGACGCTTGTCTATTTGGTGCAAGGTAAACTGGTCATCGTGCTCTTGCGCGGTGATGACCAGTTGAACGAAGCGAAATTCGCGGGGCAGATCGGTACGAATGAATATCGTCCGGCCACAGCGGATGAAATCTTCGAAGCGATGGGCGCGCATCCCGGCAGCCTGGGTGCGGTGAAATCCGCGATGAAATCGGCCATCCCGGTTTATGCCGATGAAGTGTTGCGCGGTTCCAAGGGCATGACGACGGGCGCGAATGAAGATGGCTTCCATTTCCGCCATATCGAGATCGAGCGCGATATCGAAGTGAATCACTGGACGGATTTGCGCACGGTGAAGGTGGGCGAACTGTGTGGGAAATCAGGGCTGCCGCTGAAGATTCGTCGCGCGATCGAAGTCGGTCACGTCTTCAAGCTCGGCACGAAATACAGCGAAGCCCTCAAAGCGACGTATCTCGACGAAAATGGCGTGGCGAAGCCCTGCGTGATGGGTTGCTACGGCATCGGCGTGACGCGCACGATGCAGGCAATCATCGAGCAGCGGAACGACAAGGATGGCATCATCTGGCCGATCTCCGTCGCGCCGTACCAAGTCTGCATCACGCCTCTGGGTGTGGTGCCGGGCAGCCCGACCATGGTGGTCGCGGAAGAACTCTATGCGCAACTTACCGCCAAGGGCGTTGATGTCATCCTCGATGACCGTGACGACCGTCCGGGCGTGAAGTTCAAGGACTCGGAGTTGGTTGGCTTCCCGATCCGCATCGGTATTGGCGAGAAATCGCTGGCCAAGGGTGAAGTGGAGCTGAAGCTGCGCGGTGGCGTGTTGACGCCGCTGAAGAAAGAAGACGCGCTGGCCGAGGTGTTGAAGCTGGTGGGTAAGTAATTCATTTCAACCACAGCCCCGAATGCTTTGGGGCTGTGGTTCATTTTTGATCTGTAATGTTTGAGCTTTTAAAAACGGATACGACGTCGAAGGCGCGCTTGGGGCGGTTGACGACGACGCGCGGGGTGATCGATACGCCGGTGTTCATGTCAGTAGGCACGCAAGCCAGTGTGAAAGCATTGGACCCGCGTGAGCTGCTGGAGATGAACACCCAGATCATTCTGGGGAACACGTATCATCTCTCCATCCGTCCCGGCATGGACATCATGCGGCAAGCGGGTGGTTTGCATAAGTTCATGAATTGGAATCTGCCCATCCTCACTGACTCGGGTGGGTTTCAGGTGTTCAGTTTGGGCAAGATCCGCACCGTGCGGGAAGACGGCGTGGAGTTCCGTTCCCATCTGGATGGCTCGCCGATATTCATGGGACCGAAAGAATCGATGGCGATTCAGCGGGAGTTAGGCTCAGACATCGCAATGGTATTCGATGAATGTCCGCCGCATGACAAGCCTTATGCGGAGATCCGCGCGGCGGTAGAGCGGACGATTCGTTGGGCTGAGGTCTGCCGGGTGCAGCCACGCGCTCCGGGGCAATTCTACTTCGGTATCGCCCAAGGGGCAGGGCACGCGGAGCTGCGTGAGAAATGTGCCAAGGCTATCGTAGGCATGGATTTCGATGGTTATGCCATCGGCGGTGTGAGTGTAGGTGAGCCGGAGCCGGAAATGATGAAGGCCGTGGAATACACGGAACCGCATTTGCCGGCCAACAAGCCGCGCTATGCGATGGGCTTGGGCACACCGGCGCAATTGGTGGAACTGGTGGCGCGCGGGGTGGATATGTTTGATTGCGTTCTGCCAACCCGTGTCGCGCGGAACGGCACGGCATTCACCTATAAGGGCACCGTCAGCATCAAGGGTGGCTTCAACAAGGCGGACTTCGGGCCGATTGAAGAAGGCTGCACCTGCTATGCTTGCCGGAACTTTACCCGGGCTTACCTGCGGCATTTGCTGAACGTGGAGGAAATCCTTGGTCTGCGGATGCTTAGTGTCCACAATACCTTTGTGTTCCAACGTGTTATGGCGGATATGCGGGCGCACATCGCAGCGGGGACTTTTGGTGAGTTTCGGAAGCAGTTCATCGCCAACTATGTGCCGTCGGAAAAGGTCATGGCGGCCCGGGAAGCCCATGGCCGGAGGCACGATTTGGAAGTGGCGGACGAATAATTCAAGCCACTCGAGCTGTGGTAAAATCTTTCAGAAAAGGAGAGATTGATGGATTTAGCGGGTATTTTGAGTCCTTTATCGGGGTAAAGGGTCAAAACTCCAGGTCGGCCGATAACGCAAAACCTCTGCCAAATGACTTGCGTTCACGTCGTTCATACATAGAGTTATCGCCTTAATTTTGCATTTATGACAGATACTGGTTTGACACTTTTGCTCGCACAAGCAGCGCCACAACAGGGGCCTCCTCCTTGGGCTAATATTGTACCGATGGTGCTGATGGTGGGCGTTTTCTATTTCCTCCTGATCCGGCCGCAACAAAAGAAAGCGAAGGAACTCGCGGAGCAGCTCAAGGGCCTCAAGAAGGGTGATAAAGTCATCACCAACGGCGGCATCGTGGGCGTAGTGGTCGGTGTGCGCGAGAAGTATGCCACCATCCGTTCCGACGAGGCCAAGTTCGAGATCTTGAAAACGGCCGTGGCGGAGATCACCGAACGGTCCGGTGCCGCTGAAGTCAAGGAAGCCTAACCTATTTAAGTTCGCATGAATTCCAGTCACCTTTGGAAATTACTCCTTATCGTTTTCGTCACGGCTTGGGCGGTGAACGAAATGACGCCGGTCAAGAACCGTGATCTCATGGTCGTCTTCGAAGAGAAGGCCAAAGACCCGGACGCCAATTTCAAAGCCATCGTTGAGGCGGCCAAGAAGCTGAACGAGAAGACGCCGGATCGCGTTTATGGCAATCTCTGGGACGCCATCGGGACGAACGATGTGGCGAAGTATTTCCCGCAATACATCAAAGGCACGCCGGCGAACCCGAAGCGCACCATCATGAACAAGCTCCAGCGTGACGCTGCGGGCAAGGTTCGTTTGGGCTTGGACTTGCAGGGCGGTACGGCTTTCGCCGTGGGGGTGGAAGTGGACAAGGTGACGGCCAATGACACGAACAAGGTCAGCGAAGTGGAGCGGGCCTATCGCAAAAAGGAAGCGCTCACACAAGCCGTGGAAGTGCTCCGCAAGCGCGTGGACAGTTTCGGTGTCTCTGAACCGGTCATCCAGCCGCAAGGTGACAATCAAATCCTGATCCAGATGCCCGGTTTGTCGGAATCCGATCGTGAAGCGGTGCGGGAAACCATCCAGCGCGTGGCGCATTTGGAGTTCCGCATGGTTCATCCGCAAAGCATGGACTATCTCAAGGATGGGGTGACCCCGCCGGGTTATGAGGTCCTCAAGGAAGAGGTCACGGGAGAAGATGGTTCCAAAGGTTTCCGGGCTTATGTCGTGAAGAAGGCGGCGGAGCGCGGTTTGACGGGCAAGTATGTGCAGCGCGCCGGTGTGTCGCTGGACCCCATCACTTCCCGCCCCAAGATCCATATGTCTTTTGATAAAGAAGGCGCCGCATTGTTCGGGGCCATCACCACCGAACACGTGGGCCATCAAATGGCCATCGTGCTGGACGGCGAAGTCTATTCCGCGCCGAACATCAATGAGCCCATCCCGAGCGGTAACTGCGAGATCTCCGGCAATTATGATTTGAAGGAAGCCAATCGCCTGGCCAACGCCTTGGAAAATCCGCTGGAAGTGCCAGTGAAAATCTTGGAAGAGCGCACGGTGGAGCCGTCATTGGGTTCGGACTCGATCAAGAGCGGTATCCAAGCTTCCTTGATCGGTGTGGCGCTGGTGGCTGGCTTCATGTTGGTTTATTATCTGACGGCCGGTGTGGTGGCCAATGTCGCCTTGCTGCTGAACATCCTCATCCTGATCGGCGTGATGTGCTCAGTCGGTGCGGTGTTCACGCTGCCGGGTATTGCGGGTGTGGTGCTGACCATCGGTATGGCGGTGGATGCGAACGTGCTGATCTTCGAGCGTATGCGCGAAGAGTTGCAGGCGGGCAAATCCCTGCGCGGGGCGATCAATGCCGGTTATGACAAGGCGTTCAGCACCATCTTTGACGCGAACATCACGACGCTTATTTCCTCGGTTATCTTGATCTATTACGGCACTGGCTCCGTCAAGGGCTTCGGTGTTTCCCTGACCATCGGTGTGGCGGTCAGCATGTTCACCGCTTTGGTGGTCACACGTTTGATTTTCGATTACTTGCTGGCCAAGAACCTGATCACGAAGCTGCCGATGCTGCATTTGATCCGGGGCACCAAGATCGACTTCCTCAAGCTTGCCAAGCCGGCTTTCGCCATTTCTTGGGCGCTGGTGATCATCGGCACTGGCTATGGGGTGTTCTTCCGCGGTAATGATGTCATGGGCGTGGATTTCCGAGGTGGTGATAACCCGGTGCTGACCTACACTCAAAAGGTGGATCAGAAAGAGGTTCGCAAGGTCTTGGAAGACAACAAGCTGGGTGAAGTCTCCTTGCAGTATCAAGGTGGCACTCCTGAGCGTCTCAGCGTGTTGACCAAGTTTGGTGAAGGTAAAAAGGTGGAAGGCATCCTCCAAAAGCATTTTGACAAAGCTGGTTTCAAGCAGGTCAGCATGGACACGGTGGGTGCCACGGTGGGCAAAGAAATCGTCAAGTCCGCCATTGTCGCCATCATGCTCTCGCTGTTCGGTATCCTGTTCTACGTGGCGTTGCGCTATGAGTTCTCCTTCGCCTTCGGTGCCGTGGTGGCCGTTATCCACGACGTTCTGATGACAATCGGCTGGTTCTTCCTGACGGATCGCCAATTGAGCGGCCCGATGGTGGCAGCCATTCTGACGATCATCGGTTTCTCGATCAACGATACCATCGTGATCTTCGACCGTATCCGTGAGCATCTCAAGCTGGGCACACGCGGCAGCTTCCGCGAACTGATGAACCTGGCGCTGAACGAAACCCTGAGCCGCACGATCATCACGTCCGGCACGGTGTTCCTGTCCACGCTGGCCCTGTATCTGTTCGGCGGTGGTGTGATCAACGACTTCGCGTTCACCTTCCTGGTCGGTATTTTGACCGGAACTTACTCCAGTATCTACATTGCCAGCGCAATTGTGCTATGGTGGCATAAGGGCGAACGGCCAAAGGCGACAAGTTCCACCGTGGTGATGGATAATGCCGCTGAAACGGCCCGGGTCTGATAAATCGAAGTGCTTGCGATCACTGAAATAGCACCTTGGCATTACGCCGGGTTCATTGTCGCAGTCCTTTTCTTCCTCGCCCTCGACCTTGGCGTGTTTCATCGCCAGGCGAGGGTGATTCGTTTTAAGGAAGCCTTGGGCTGGACTGCGGTGTGGTTTGCGTTGGCCATGGCCTTCTCGGGCCTGGTCCTGCAGATGCGCGGGCGGGAGGAGGCGTTGCAGTTCATCACGGGCTATATCATCGAGCTGTCCCTCTCGATGGACAATGTCTTCGTCATCGCCCTAATCTTCACTTATTTCAAAGTGCCGCTGCAGTATCAGCACCGGTTGCTGTTCTGGGGTATCATTGGGGCCTTGTTGATGCGGGGCTTGATGATCGGTGTGGGGGCGGCGGCGATCAAGCAGTTCACCTCCATTCTTTATCTCTTCGGCGCGTTTCTGGTGTTCACCGGCATCAAGATGCTGTTCTCGGATGATGATGGGGTGGAGCCGGAAAAGAACTGGGCAATCAAGCTCGCCCGCCGTTTCTACCCGATCTCCAAGGACTTTGACGGTCAGAAATTCACCACCCATCAGGATGGCAAGTTCATGCTCACGCCTTTGGCGCTGGTGTTGTTGATGGTGGAGACTACCGACCTGATCTTCGCCGTGGATTCCATTCCGGCCATCTTCGCCATCACGCAGAAGACGTTCATCGTTTTCACGTCCAATATCTTTGCCATTCTGGGGCTGCGTTCGCTGTATTTCGTGCTCGCTGAGGCTATCGGGATGTTCCGGTATCTGAAGCTGGGGCTTTCGTTTGTGCTGGTATTCATCGGCGTGAAGATGCTGATCGACCCGCATGATGCCGAGGCAAAGTGGTTTCAATTCAAGATTGCGACGAATCTCTCGCTGGTTGTCATTGCGGGAATCATTTTCTCATCCATATTGGCCTCGATGCTGGTTTCCAGCCGTGAAAAGAAAGACACGGCGGCCGGCGATGATCAGTAGTCCTGAGTGTTGGGCTTATGCACCATCGGGAGCCGTTATCCCAGAGTCTGGAATCACTTTTGGGCCATACCGAGAGCGGTGAACCACTGACGCTAAATCAGATGGTGGAACGCACGGAGGGGCGGGGGCTTTATCTCTTTTTGGTCCTGATCTGCCTGCCTTTCATTTCACCCATCCCGCTACCCGGTTTTAGCATGGTGATCGGGTTGGTCATCTTCCTGGTGGGTTTGCGCATCACCTTGGGATTGCCGCCCCGGCTTCCGCTGTTTATCGGCAACCGCAAGATTCCGGTGGAACGGCAGCGCAAGATCATCGCCACAAGTGTCAAATGGGTTAAGCGGATCGAGAAGATGGCCAAACCGCGCGGGCGCGGCTGGATCGCGAATCAAGCCGCCCATCGGGCGAATGCCTTGCTCATCGCGTTCTTGGGCCTGGTCCTGACCTTGCCGCTGCCGATTCCATTCACCAACTCATTGCCCGCGTTAGGCGTTATTTTTCTGTGCGTTAGCATGATGGAAGAGGATGCGTTGTTGGTCTGGGTCGGCTATGGTTTTGCGGCTGGTTCGGTGATTTATCTGCTGGCCATCTCTGGTGCAGTGATTGAATTGTTCCATCGTTTCCTGGACCTTCTGCATAAATACTTTGCCTGATGGCTAAAACGTACCGTTGGACCTTCGCCCCGCAGCAACCGGAACTGGCTCGCCTTCTGAGCCAGCAGCTCCGGATTTCGCCTTTGCTGGCCCAATGCCTCATCAATCGGGAACTGACGGACCCGGCTCAAGCCGCAGATTTTCTCGACCCCAAGCTGCGTTCCTTGCGCGATCCTTTTCTGCTGCCCGATATGACTTCTGCGGTGGAACGACTTTTCGCGGCCCGTGAGCATGGTGAACTGGTGGTCATCTTTGGTGATTACGACGTGGACGGCGTCACCTCCACAACTCTCTTGAGCGAGTCCCTAAGCCGCTTGGGCTGGCAGATAGAGACATATCTACCGCATCGCATGGATGAAGGCTATGGCTTGAGCCGTGACGGTGTGGAGAACTGCCTGAACCGTTTCAAGGCGAAGATACTGCTCGCGGTCGATTGCGGTTCCACAGCGGTAGAAAGCATCGAGTGGTTGAACGGACAAGGCGTGAACGTGCTAGTGCTGGATCATCATCAAGTCTCCGATCCCGCTCCGGCGGCATCGGCCCTAGTGAACCCGCAGCGCGGTGATCACAAGCCAAGCCAAGGGCTGTGTTCGGTGGGCCTCGCGTTCAAGCTGCTGCACGCACTAGTCAAGCGGGGCCGGGAACTGGGTGTTGCGGAGATGGCGGCTTACGACATCCGTCAGCACCTGGATCTGGTGGCGCTGGGCACGATTGCGGATTTGGTGCCGTTACGGGATGAAAATCGCGTGCTGGCTTCGGCCGGTTTGAAGGCACTGGGCGAGACAACCCGTCCGGGCTTGGTGGCCTTGAAGGAGGTCAGCCAGACCGGCAGCAGCGTGGGCGTTTACGAGGTGGGCTATCAACTGGCTCCACGCCTCAACGCCGCTGGGCGCATGGAGAATGCCACACAAGCGCTGGATCTTTTACGGGCAAAGTCGGTTGCCGAAGCCATGCCGTTGGCACGGGAACTGGATGCCCGCAATCGTGAGCGGCAGGAGATTGAGCGAGGTATTGCCGATGCAGCTATCGCCACGGTGCGCAGCCAGTTCAAGCCGGAGCGCGACTACGTGATCGTGCTGGGCGAGATGATGTGGCACATCGGCGTCGTGGGCATCGTGGCGTCACGCGTGCTACGGGAGTTCTATCGGCCTTCCATTATCTTGGGTGGCTCGGGAGATGAGTGGCGCGGCTCCGGACGGAGTATTGAGGGGTTCGACCTCGCAGCGGCCTTGCGGTCTTGCGATGACTTGCTGTTGCGCCATGGTGGGCATGCGATGGCGGCGGGCTTGAGCATTGCGCCGGGGCAGGTGGAGGTTTTCCGTAATCGCTTGAACGAGCTGGCCCAGAAATCGATTTCTCCGGAATCGTTGCAACCGCGTTTGAATTTGGATGTCGAAGTGGCGTTGTCCGATGTGGATATGACCTTCATGGACGCACTCGACCGCCTGGAGCCGATGGGGACGGGCAATCCTTCGGTGAACTTGGCGGTGCGGAACCTGCGGTTGATCGGAGAACCACGTCGCATGGGCAAGGAACGCCAGCATGTGAAACTGCAAGTGACGGACGGTAAAGCCACGCGCGATGTCGTGTGGTGGGGTGTGGGGGATGCCGCGATGCCGAAGGGCGTGTTTGATCTGGCCTTTGCGCCGCAACGCAACGAATACAACGGCCGGACGACCATTCAGTTGAAGCTGCTGGATTGGCGGTCGGCGTAGAGTGGCTTAGCTGTGACTTTTTCTTTTGCCAAGCAGTGGCTTTCGGTGAAACTTGCCGGATAGTGAGTATTGATATGAGCAACGTGGCTACGTCGTCTTTACCGGATGCGCAGGGGCACTTTGGACCCTATGGCGGGCGTTATGTGCCTGAGACCCTGATGCACCCCTTGCAGGAACTGGAAGCGGAGTATTCCGCGCCCAGGCCGATCCTGAATTTCAGCAGGAACTGAGCTATTATCTGCGTGAGTTCGTGGGACGTCCCACGCCGCTCTATTACGCCGAACGGCTTACTAAAGAACTCGGGGGCGCGAAGATTTATCTGAAGCGTGAAGATCTGTTGCACACGGGCGCGCATAAGATCAATAACGCCATGGGGCAGGTCTTGCTCGCCAAGCGCATGGGCAAGACACGTATCATCGCCGAGACAGGCGCGGGCCAGCACGGTGTGGCTACGGCGACGGTCGCCGCGATGTTCGGACTGAAGTGCCGCATCTACATGGGTGAAGTGGATTGTAACCGCCAAGCCTTGAACGTCTATCGCATGAAGATGCTTGGGGCGGAAGTGGTGGCGGTGACCGCGGGGCAGAAGACTTTGAAGGAAGCGGTGAGCGAGGCGATGCGTGATTGGGTGACGAACGTTCGCAGCACGCATTACATCCTCGGCACGGCTTATGGCTCGCATCCGTATCCGGTGATGGTGCGTAATTTCCATCGCATCATCGGTGATGAAGCGCGGCGGCAGATTTTGGAAAAGGAAGAGCGTTTGCCGGACTTGTTGCTTGCGTGCGTGGGTGGTGGCTCGAATGCCATCGGTCTATTCTATCCGTTCCTGAATGATGCATCCGTGAAGATGGTGGGGGTCGAAGCAGGCGGCGAAGGCATTTTGCCGGAGAAGCACGCGGCACGGTTCCAAGGCGGTTCGCTCGGTGTGCTCCAAGGCACGCGTTCCTACATCTTGCAGGATGAGAACGGCCAGATCCAATTGACGCACAGCGTTTCTGCCGGGCTGGATTACGCTGCCGTCGGACCTGAGCACGCGTGGTTGCATGATCAAGGGCGGGTGCAATATACCTACGCCACTGATGATGAGACGTTGCAGGCGTTCCAGAAGCTGGCGCGTTTGGAAGGGATTATTCCTGCATTGGAATCCTCGCACGCAGTAGCGGAAGTCATCAAATGCGCGCCGAAGATGCCGAAGGATGCATTAGTCATCGTGAACCTGTCGGGCCGGGGTGATAAGGATGTGGCGCAAGCCGCGAAGTTCCTCGGCATCACGGCCTAAGCACGAAGCTGTTGATGATAAGCAGATTAAATGTTGTTCATTGCTTGGCTTGACTTGTGTCGGGCGTTTTGCCAGAAATCTCCGCAAAATTAATCCCGTTTATCATGCGCAAAACTAAAATTGTTGTCTCCGCCTTGGCGACGCTCTGTGTCGCGGTTTCGTTGGTCAGTCTTCAGGCTGCCGAAAAAGCCAAAACCAAATACTCGATGGATGACATCATGAAGAAGGGTATGAAGGGGGATGCCTCGCTCTTGAAGAAGACGATGGAAGGCACGGCCTCGGATGCCGACAAGAAGCTGTTGCTCGAATACGTTAAAGATCTGGCCCAGCATGAGCCGGAAAAGGGTGATGCAGCGAGCTGGAAGACGAAGACGGCAGCACTGATCGCGGCGACCCAGAAGGTCGTAGGCGGTGACAAGGCAGCCGTGGCTCAATTGAAGGAAGCCTCCAACTGCAAGGCCTGCCACAGCGTGCATAAGGGTGACAAGTAAGCAGCCCTGAATTTCACGATCATTTTACCGCTGTTGTCTTCGGACAACAGCGGTTTTTTCTTGGCCGGGACTTATTGACTTGTCAGGCGCAGCGGCGGTCCGTATGCACGTGGGCAGTGAGGATATTGGCTGGCACCATCATCATGAAGGTCGTGCGCATGCTGGAGGTGATTTTGCCTCTGGCGCTGTTGCGCTGCGCCTTGATTCCGTTGGTGTTTCCGCTGGCCCTTCGTGATCTGCGATTCCGCCCGAATCTGGCCGTTGGTTGGCGGGCTTTGGGAATCAATCCACTGAGCTGGACCGTTTTGCTAAAGGCTTTGATCGCATTTCATTTGGGCCGTTTTTTGAATTTCTGGCCGGATAGGTTAGGTCTTCCGCGCTGGAAGGAGCGGATCCATTTCGCCGGGTTGGAAGCGGTGCGGAATAGGGTGAAACGAAAGCAGCCAACGGTTTTGATTTGTTTGCACCATGGCCCAATCCATGTGCTGCGATATATCTTGCGAGCGAACGGCGTCCCGTGTGCCATGCTGGTACTGGAAAGCCGGGCGGAACGGTCACCGTTGCTGGAGCGGAAAGACCGGCTGAGCCCGTCGGCGGATGTGCCCAATGTCTTCTGCCGGGATGAGATCGCCGAAGCTCGGCGGTTTTTGAAGGGTGGGGGATGCTTGTTGCTGGCGATCGATTATGACCGGGGCAAAGTGTTCGATGTGGAGTTTGGTCCGGCCAGTATCCGTATAGCCAAGGGTGCTTTCCGGCTGGCGTCAGCCACGGGGTCCCCGGTGTTTCCGATGGTCGTGACAGATTCAGGTCCGTGGCGGTTTAGAGTAAATTGTTTGGGTGAGATAGCCGACAAGACAGAGCATGAAGTAATGGCGCTAAAAGCCATGAGTATGCTGGTTGCACCGGTCATGGCGGTTCCAGAGCAGATGCAAACGCAGTTGACTGACTGCCTGTCAGTGCACAACAAAACGTAAAGAGCAGTAACCAATGATGAGCAGTAATCTGGCCAGATTGTTGAAGGAATGCCCGGTGGTTGTCACTGGGATGGGAGCGGTGTCGGCTGCGGGTGTGGGGCGCGGGGCGCTCTGGGCAGCTTCCATGGCCGGGCGTTCGTTGGCCGTCCGTTTGGGATTTTCTGGCGGCAATTATTGTGGTTGTGCAATTTCTGAAGCGGCCCAATTGGCTTGGCCCAGCCCCCTCTTGCGCAAGGCGGACCGCGCTGCACAACTGGCCTATCTCGCGGCGAACGAAGCTTGGCAGCAAGCTCGTTTGGGCGAAGTGACTGGGTTCAGGCCGCGGCTGGGAATCATCGCCGGAACTTCGCGTGGTCCTGTAAGCAAACTGATTGAATCATACGAGCAGGTGCAGCGTGGTCGCGTGAAGCCCAGCCTCGCGGCCACGAGCACGTTGGCGAGTTTGAGCGGGACTTTGGCGGCGCATTTCCTTGCGGGTGGACCGGCGTTGACGGTCTCTTCGGCCTGTGCGTCCTCTGCGGCGGCCATCGCACTGGCGGCGGAACAATTGATTTTGGGACAGGCAGATGTTGTGTTGGCGGGTGGGGCGGAGGCGCCATTGTTGCCGTTCGTTCTAGCGCAGTTGGAGGCTTCAGGCTTGCTGGGAGAAGCAGATCAACCGGCGCAAGTCTGCCGTCCGTTTGATCTGCATCGCACCGGCATAGTGCTTGGGGAAGGGGCGGGTTTTTTGGTTTTGGAAACGGAAGCGGGTGCGCGTCAGCGTGGAGCGAACATACTCGCGCGGTTAAGCGGTTGGTCAGTACGGGCCGAAGGTGGGGAGCGCACAGGTATCAGTGAAACAGCAGATTCGCTGGTGCGGGTGATGCGTGAATCTCTCGAACTCGCCGGCGTGGCGGCAGACGAGGTGGATTATGTGAACGCACATGGCACGGGCACAGTGTTGAACGACCGGCAGGAAGCGGTGGCGATGCGGCGGGTGTTTGGTGAACGAGCGGCCAGTGTGCCATGTTCATCCATCAAGCCGGTTACGGGACACTGTATGGGCGCAGCGGGGGCGCTGGAGGCGGTGTTGTGTGTCGAGGCATTACACCATCAGATGGTGCCACCTACACCGAACTATCTGACGGTCGATCCCGCCTGTGGTCTCAATATCGTTGCCGGGCACCCCAACCGCAATCACTGCGGCATGTTTTGTCCAACTCTTCCGGCTTCTGGGGGAACAACGCGGCGTTGTTGTTCTCACGCCATCAGTGAAGGAATAAATCGCCTGACCGTCGCGAATCTGAATCCCTATAAACGATAGAAGGCGTGGTTGCCGATGACGACGACCGGGGTCTGGTTGATGGCCCAATAGGGAGTTTCCTGCTTCTTGGTGAAATGGTTCGCCCCCCGGGTCAGGTTCTTCAATTTGTGCGGTTCATTATAAGTCATGCGGGCGATCTTGAGGGCCTGGGGAACAGGGGATGGTTTTCGAACTGGCGCACGATCTGGTCGTGTGTCTTGCCGTTGAGGCTGGAGAAAGCTCCAGGCTTCACGACGCCGAGCGGCGTGGTTCCCTGATCATCAGCGCGACGGCGGATGACTTCGGCGACGGCTTGCATGCCTGTCTGGCCTTCACCCCGCGCTTCGGCGAGGAGAACGGCAGCCACCACTTTCTGTCCGTACGTGGCGGCTGAGCCAGGCATCACAAACCCTGCCCACAAGAGGGCCGTTAGCATCAGGATGTGTTTCATAGATTTTGACCACTACCGGCGGCGTACCTTGAGGCGGCATGTCCCTTGGCGGGGACGCGGATACTGAGCAGTCAAAAACTGCCGCCTGTTGGTGCCGGGCGCCGGACTAAAGGTTCGTCAGAGCGAAGGACGAGCCGGAAACATCGTTTCCAGTGGGTCACTAGGCTGGCGATACGGATTCGTCGCAGCGGTCTTAACCAAGTCACATTCCCGAATGAACGGGGCGCGCACCATAAAGGGCGCAATGGCATCGTCAACGGCATTTTCCACAAATACTTGAGGAAAACCGCATTTTTAAAGGCGTAACCTGCTGGCTTTGCGGGAGTTTGGCCGGAAAATCGCTATTTTTGTAATCGCTCCCATTAAAAAGGGCCGAAAAATGCGGTCGCGAGTTGCTTTTCTGCTTCAGCCATTTAACTTGCGGGACAGCATAAGCCCCTATGACCCGATGAGTTACCAACCATCGAACACCACCGGATGGTCCCTGACCACTACCGCTTGGGTAGCGCGTCGTTTTAGCCCCTTTCTATTGATCTTCCTCGCGGTGTGCACGGTGCATGCCGCAGACCTCGAGGCCACGCGCAAGCTGTTTCTTACCGGCCAGTATGTGACGGTGGCCAAGGAAGCGCAGAAAGCGGTGGACGAAAATGAGTATGACGAGGAGTGGCGCGTGCTTTTAGGGCGGGCGTTGCTCGAGCAGGGCAAATATGCCGAGGCGCTGGAGATCGCGACGAAGTCCGTGCCGCGCTATTACTCGAGCGTGCGGTTGCGCCTGCTTGCGTGGGATGCGTATCGCGCGAACGGGCAATTGGATCGCGCGAAGTCGATGCTCTCCGAGATCAATTATCTCGCGGGTTCAAGGCAGTGGGCGTATCGCGATGCGCCGAACATGATCACGCTCGGGCGGGCGGCGTTGTTGCTCGGGGCCGATCCGAAGCGTGTGCTCGAGGTGTTTTATGATCCGATAAAAAAACAGGAGCCAAAAAATCGGGAGGTGTTTTTGGCGACGGGCGATCTCGCGCTGGAGAAGCATGACTACGCGCTGGCTTCGAAAGAATTTCAGGATGGGTTGAAGAACAATCCTCGTGATGCGGACCTGCTGTTCGGCCTGGCACGTGCGTTTGCGCCGAGTGATCGCGAGCAGATGGGCAAATTGCTCGCGGCCGCGCTGGAGCAGAATACGAATCACATCGGCGCACGGCTGTTGATGATCGATCATCTGATTGATGCGGAACAATACGAGCCGGCGAAGAAATTCATCACGGAGGTATTGGCCATCAATCCGTATCAGCCGGATGCACTGGCGTATCGCGCGGTGCTGGCGCATCTGCAAAATGATGCGGCGGGCGAGAAACAGAACCGCGAGCTCGCGCTGAAATTCTGGGCGAACAATCCGCGTGTGGATCATCTCATCGGCTTGAAGATCTCGCAGAAATATCGTTTCGCGGAAGGAGCGGAGTTTCAGCGCGCGGCGTTGAAGTTTGATCCGGAATATCTAGCGGCAAAGCTGCAGCTCGCGCAGGATTTCCTGCGTATCGGCAAATCGGCTGAAGGCTGGATACTGGCAGATGAAGTGCATCGGGCGGATGAATACGATGTCACGGCGTTCAATCTCACGGCGTTGAAGGAAGTGATCGACCAGTATGCGACGCTCACGAACCAGAACTTCATCGTGCGGATGCCGAAGAAGGAAGCGCCCATCTTTGGCGATCGCGCACTGGCGTTGCTGGAACGCGCGCGGACGAATCTGTGCACGAAGTATGGGATGGAATTGAAGCAGCCCATCGTGGTGGAGATTTTCGGCAGCCAGAAGGATTTCGGGGTGCGGACGTTCGGGATGCCAGATAATCCGGGCTTCCTCGGTGTGTGCTTCGGCAAGGTCATCACGGCGAACAGCCCTTCAGCGCAGGTGAGCCGCTCGGCGAACTGGGAGGCGGTGCTATGGCATGAGTTCTGTCATGTCGTCACGCTGGAGTTGACGCGGAACCGCATGCCGCGCTGGTTGAGCGAGGGCATCTCGGTGTATGAGGAGCGGCAGGCGAATCCTGTGTGGGGCCAGCACATGAACGCCACATATCGTGAGATGGTGCTGGGTGAAGACCTCACACCGGTGAGCAAGCTGAGCAGCGCTTTCCTGAACGCGAAGAGCGGCATGCACGTGCAGTTCGCGTATTACGAGTCATCCATCGTGGTGGAATATCTCGTGGAGAAATACGGGCAGGAGGCGTTGCGCAAGATATTGAAAGACCTTTACGACGGCATGGGTATCAACGAGGCCATCGCGAAGAACACGCAGCCGATGGAAAAGCTGGAGCCGGAGTTCGCGGCGTATATCAAGAAGCTGGCGAACAACCTCGCGCCGGGGTTGACGTGGGTGAAGCCGGACCCGAAGAACCTGCTGAACATCCCGCTGGATCGTTTGAGTGCCGATCCGCGGAATTATTACCTGCTGCTGCAACAAGGGCGCGAGTTGGTGCGCGCAAAGAAGTGGGCCGAGGCGAAGAAGCCCTTGCTGACGCTGGTAGAGGCGTATCCGCGCCAGACCGGAGCGGAGAGCGCGTATTATCTGCTGGCGACGGCGCATCATGGCCTGAAGGAGATGGCGGAGGAGAAGACCGTGCTGGAGAAGCTGGTGGCGATCGATGGTGAGGCGGTGGATGCGTATCTGCGGCTGATGGAGATCGGCGCGGAGCAGAACGACTGGAAGCTGGTGCAGGTGAATGCGGAACGGTTCCTCGCGGTGAACCCTTTGCTGGCGCAGCCGCATTGGTACGCGGGCCGTTCCAATGAAGCTGAGGGCAAGCCGGAGCGGGCCGTGGACGCGTATCAACGCCTGCTGCTGCTAGACCCGGCCGACCCCGCCGAGGTGCATTACCGGCTGGCGAAACTCTTGCAGACGAAAGATCCTGCCCAGGCAAAACAACATCTGCTGGATGCGCTGGAAGACGCGCCGAGGTTCCGGGACGCGCATAGTTTGTTGTTGAAGATGCAGGGGGTGGGGACGACGAATCGGGTGAAGGGGTTTGTGTTTTGAGCGGAAAGATTTGAAATCAAATCGGTGCTCAAAGCCGGTTTTCACACGATCATGAGTGTTGGAAGTGCTGAGGTTAATCCTCGGCGGACTCACCACTGTCCAAAGTAAGGAGATCAATTCTCCTTGGCAGCAGTGATCTCCTTCAGCTTGGCGAGGGCGTCGTCGCGGCGTTTGAGGAGGTCGGGGTTTTTCGTGTCGCGGTCGGCGAGCCAGTTCAAGTGGAAGACGGCGGCATACCACGCGCCGGATTGTTCGCAGACGTCGGCTTCTTCGGTGTGCCAGGCCACGATCTCATCCGGTTTGATGGTGAATTGTTGCGGGTATTTGCTGTGCAGTTTGGTCCACGTTTCAGCGAGGGTTGCGGATGGGACGGCTACAAGGCTGCCGGTGTTATCGATGCGGCGGCCGGAGATGAGCTGGGCGAGCTGGGCGATCTCTTCCACAGGGCGCGTGTCCGGCGTGACATCCCAGAGACGCGTGGTGCCGTCGGCACTGGCGGTGAAGAGCGTGCGGCCGTCTTGCGTGAAGGAGGCGTGGTCCACGCGGTCCCGGTGCATGAGGGGCGGAGTGATGGGCGCGCCGGTGAAGGTATCCCAGATGCGCGCGGTGTTATCCCAACTGGCGGTCACGACGCGCGTGCTGTCCGGGCTGAAGGACGCGGCGACGACCCAGCCGTTGTGTTGCAGGAAAGGGGTGACGGGATCGCCGGTGGCGGCGTTCCAGACGCGGGCGGTGTTGTCCGTGCTGGCGGTGACGACGTAACGGCCATCCGGACTGAAGGAGGCAAGCGTGAGTTCCGCCGTGTGTTGCAGGGGCGGGGAGAGAGGTTTGCCGGTCTTGGCGTCCCAGATGCGCGCGGTGTTATCCCAACTGGCAGTGACGACTTTAGTGCCATCCGAACTGAACGACGCGAGCACGACGCGATCGCCGTGTTCCAAGGGCGGCGTGACGGCTTCGCCAGTCTCGGTATTCCACACACGGGCGGTGTTATCCCAGCTCGCAGTGACGACGCGGGAGCCGTCTGCATTGAATTGCGCGTAGGCGATGCGGCCTTTGTGCTGGATGGTTTTGCGATTGGGCGGATTGAGACGCGGGGCACCGTCTTCACCTCGCTTAAGAAATTCCGGGCGTTTCCCGCCATCGGTGCCGTCCTCGCGTTTGCCGACCTTTTGAGCCAGTCCGACGATGCGCGGGTTCTGATCGGGCCGGGTGATGTAGGCCTTGCGATCATAATCAGCGGAGAGGAGCACGGAGCCATCCGAACTGAAGGTGGCGAAGCTGATGGCTTCAGGGATCTTGAAGCTGCGGCTTTCCTTGCCGGTCTTAGCATCCCAAGTGTGGACCATCTGGTCTTTCGTGATGGTATTGATGCGGGAGCCGGGGAGGAAACGGGCGGCGAGTATCTCCGAATCACCACCAAGGATGGGCGAGACGGGTTCGCCAGTCATGACATCCCAGACGCGCAAGGTCTTGTCCGCCACGGCGAGCATCTGGCGGTTGTCCTTCGAGAAAATGGTCTGCTTGAGCTCGCCTTTAAGCGGGAGTTCGCGCGAGTTCTGTTGTGCGGGTGGTGTATCCCAGACGCGTACCGTGCGGTCCTTACTCACAATCATGACGCTGCGACCATCAGGATTGAACAACGCGTGCAAGATCTCGGCGCTGTGCGGCAAGGGCGGCGTGAGCGGTTGGCCGGTGAAGGCATTCCAAACGCGCGCGGATTTTTCTGCCACGGTCAGCACGCGTCGGCCATCCGGCGAGAAACGCGCACGAGCCACACGCGAACTGTGCGCGAGCGGAGGCGTCAAAGGCTCACCCGTGAGGGCATCCCAGACGCGACCAGTGTTGTCTTTGTTCGCGGTGACAACGCGGAGACCGTCCGGACTGAACTCGGCATAAGTGACCGCGCCGTTGTGCTGCATGGGCGGTGTAAGGGCTTCGCCTTTGTTCGCATCCCAGATGCGTGCAGTGAGGTCTGCACTGGAGGTGACGATCTTGCGGCCATCCGGGCTGAAGGAGACATGGCGGACAAGGTCGCGGTGCTGCATGGGGCCGGCGACGCGCTGGCCGGTCTGCGTATCCCAGACGGCGGCAGTCTTGTCCTTGGAGGCGGTGGCTAAGCGCTTGCCATCAGGGCTGAAAGCAACGTGATTGATCTCATCGGCGCTCATGATAGGCGCACCGACGGCTTCACCGGTCTTGGTGTTCCAGATGCGGACGAGGCCTTCGCGAGTCTTGCCGCCGGCGATCGCGACATATTTGCCATCACTGCTGAAGGTGGCGTAGTTCATCGCCGAGAGGTGCTCGAGCTTGATGGGGTCTTTTTTATCCGTGCGCCAGTTCCAGAGCAGGGCGGTGCGGTCGTCATTCAACAGCACGATCTGCTGGCCGTCCGGGCTCAAGGCGGCGGTCTTCACCGGGTGCGGCAGAGCGACGGGTTTACCGATGGCTTCACCGGTGGTCACGTCCCACAAACGGATGCGCTGCTTTGTGAAGGTGGCGAGGAAGCGGCTGTTGCTGCTCGCAGCGGACGTGAGGATAGGTGTCTCTTCCGTCCAAAACTGGATGAGGCGCGGGGCCTGACGCAAGGTCGAGGCGATGCGCGTGCGCTGGATCTCCTCGCTCTGCGTGCGGCCTTCGTCGAGCTTCAAGGCATCGACGAAGCTGAGCAGAGCCGCAGAGGCATCGCCTTCATCCAGGAAACGCTGGCCATCGCCAACGTTCAGCCGGACGAGGCGTTGACGGCTTTGTTCGGCCAAGGCTTCCGCTTTCTTCCTTTGTTCGGTGGCAGATTTTTCCTGGTCGAGCGCGAAGTCACGTTCCTTTTGCAACCGTTGCTCGTTCACCAAGATGACGCCCAGAAGTGTGGCTAGGCCGCAAAAAGTGGTGATCGCGAGCAAGGCGACGGCGGGACGACGGGCAGCCCATTTGCGGGCACGATAAAAATAGCCACTTGGGCGGGCTTGGATGGGTTCCTTGCGGAGCCAGCGTTCCAGGTCTTCCGCGACGGCCTCGGCCGAGCCGTAGCGCCGTTGCGGATCCTTCTCCATACACTTGAGGCAGATGGTTTCCAGATCGCGATCGATACGGCGGTTGACGGTGGAGGGCCGTTGCGGTTCCTGCTCGATGACGAGGCGGAGCGTCTCCAAGGGGGAATCCGCACGGAACGGGGGCTTGCCGGTGAGCAGTTGATAAAGGACCGCACCAAGGCCGTAAACATCCACAGCGGTGGTGAGCTGGATGCCTTTGCCCTCAGCCTGCTCGGGCGACATGTAGTTCGGCGTGCCGATGATCTCGCCGGTGACGGTGATGTTTTCGCCGGCATCGACGCGTTTCGCGAGACCGAAGTCCGTGATGTGCGGTTCACCCTGGGCATCGAGCAGTATGTTATCCGGCTTCATGTCCCGGTGGAGGATGCCGTGCTGATGGGCGAAGTGGATGGCGCGGGCGACCTTGGCCATCATCACGGCGCAAGCATGGGCATCCGCGTTGTAGCGCGCCATGTGTTCATCGAGGCTGCCGCCTTCGACGTAGCGCATGCTGAAGAACAACTGGCCATCGTAATCACCGACCTCGTAGATGGGGACGATGTTGGGGTGATCGAGATTCGCGACGGCTTCCGCTTCGGCGCGGAAACGTTTCATCTGATCTTCACCGGCGAGGCGGCCGGCCAGAATGGTCTTCAGGGCGACGGTGCGGTTCAGCGTTGTCTGCCGGGCCTTATAAATGGCGCCCATGCCCCCTTGAGCGATGCCTTCGATGAGTTCGTAATCACCGAACATCCGGGGCTGGTTGCTCTTGAGGCCAGCTTCTTCCACGGCCTGTTTCATCTTGGCGATGTCGAGCTGGATGGTGGGCTGGGGAGTGCGGGGCGGCGCAGACACGGTATCGCCGGCGGGAGTCTGCGGAGACTCCGGTGCGTTTTGCTCGTGTTTATCGCCCATGACCGGTTCGGTTCTCACTGTATGAATTGCCGTTCCCAAAGACAGCAAAAAGGACGTCGTCCAGCCGGTGACTATTCGCCGGTTTCACTCAGTAAGACGCTGAAAAAGGCAGAAAGTTGCGAAAAGAATGCGAAATGATTTTTGGATGAACGAAAAGGAGGGCGGGTGTGTCGAAAAGAGTTAACCTGCAAAATGCCTTACCGCGGCAAGGGTTCAGGGCGGTCGACGAGTTGCCACACCATCACAGCCAGAGCGGCGGTGCAGTCATTGAGGTCTTTGGGCAGGACTTTGTCCACCGTGTCGGCAGCGGTGTGGTGATACCAGAAGTAACGATCGCGCTCGACTTCCAGATGCATCGCGGGAACGCCACCGACGAGGAGTTGAAGGACGTCTGTGCCCCGGCAACCGACAGCCATCTCAGTAGCTCCGATGGGTTTCAGCAACGGAGCGATTTCCTTGAGCACTTTCATGGCGGCATCACTACCTGTGAGGCCGAAGCCGGTGGGGCGGAAGATGCCACTGTCGCTCTCGATGGCGGCGACGTGTTTGGCGAGGGAGTTGGTGTGCGTGGCGACGTACGATTTGGCCCCGCGCACGCCGTTCTCTTCGTTCGTCCACAAAACGACGCGGATGGTGCGGCGTGGCTTGAGGCCGGACTTCATGATGAGCCGGGCGGCTTCCCAGGCGGCGATGCAACCACCTCCGTCATCCTGCGCGCCTTGGCCGATATCCCACGAATCGATATGACCACTTACCAGCACGATCTCATCGGGGCGTTCGCGGCCGGGAATTTCCGCGATAACGTTGCGTGAAACGCCGTCACTGAGCGTCTGGGCGGACATCTTCAAGCGCACAATGGGATTCTCGCCACGATCTTGGAGGCGCTGGAGCAGTTCGGCATCTTCAATCGTGATGGCAGCGTGGGGAATCTTCGTGACCCCATCTTCATAGAACATGTTACCCGTGTGGGGTGTTTGCAGGGAGATGGGGGTGATGGAGCGTACGAGACTGGCCACGGCACCGGCTTTACCGGCTTCGATCGCGCCACGGGTGCGCATCGCCACGGTCTTGTGATATTCCTCGTAAGGAGTGTTGAAGACGACAATACGCCCGATGGCTTCAATCCGGCGATTGGTAAGTTCCTCGAAACTTTTCACCACCAAAACGGGGGCGACGATGCCGTTTGCCGGTGTGGCGATGCTGCCGCCCAAGCCCAGCACCGGCAGGGCTTGACGCCGTGGGCTGATGAGCTCGGCCGATTCCGCACCGCGTAACCAACGGGGAACCATGACGGGTTCTCCACGGACATTTTGAAAACCGTCACGCTTCATCTCCGCGAGAATCCAGTCGATGGCGGATTCAAGATTCGTGGAGCCGCTGAAGCGCGGGCCGAAAGTATCGCACAGGTAGCTCAGACGGGCGTAGGCGTTGGTGGAAGAGATGGCGGAGGTGATGAGTTTCTGGGCCTCAGCCGTTTGATCGGCGGCAAAAGTGTTCGTGGCTAAAGCAAAGGCCGTCAGGGCGAGGGCGAAGATGCGCACGTATGACATGCGGGCATTCAACGTGAAGGCAGCAAAACGGGCAAGCGGGTTATGCAGCCGCCGCCTAGGATGAGCCGTGGTTACTTCAGCCTGCTCTCAATCGACTTGGCCACTTGTTTGCCGAGGGCTTCGTAGCCTTCGGCTTTGAAATGCACGTCGTTCGGGTTTTGCAGGGTCGCTAGTTGCGGGGTGATGAAGGTGAACAAGTCGTCCACGGCGATCTCATGCTTTTTGGCGAGCTTTTCCGCAATGGCATTCCGTTCCACGATGGACTCGGCGGTTTGCTTCTTGGAGGCGTCCGTAGGGATGGGCGTGGTGCTGGCCCAGATGAGCTTGGCGCCGGTTTTCTCGAAACGGGTGATGATTTCCTCCAGACGTTTCTCATAGTCTGCCAACGGTGTGGCGCGATCATGAATACCGAAATTGAAGTGGATAACATCCCATTTGCCTTCACCGAGCCACACGTCGAGCTTCTTAAGACCGTTGGCGGTCGGACCGCAGTTTTCCGGGGCGCGATGCACATTGGCTTTGCCTGCCAAGGCAGCGCGCGTGGCCATGGTGTAACCGCGTGATACGGAATCGCCGATCAAGAGCACGCGCGGTAACTTCGGGTCGTCCTTCACATAATCCCAGGCATTCGCTATGCCTTTGACCTTTTCCTTTTGGTGGATGGGGAAATAGAACGAACCGAGATTCTGCTCCAAGACTTTTTCCCACGCCTGATGCTCGGACGGCAATGTGGCGGTCCATTTTTGGTAAGCCTCATTCAATGCCTTATCTTCCGCCGCTTTCTTGGCGGCGGCTTCAGCGGCGTTGGTGGGCTCGGCGGGTTTGGCTGCGTCTGCGGCGGATATAGAACCGGTGCTGGCAACCCAGAGCAATCCGGTGACGGTCAATAGAACGATGCTTTTAAGGAGCGCGACGCTCCGAGTCGCAGCAATGTTCTTGAGCTGGAGTGGTGTCAGCATATTAAAAATCCTTTGGTTTTCAGAAGTGGCTGAGGGTCGTAGCCCCGCGCTCCATTATGGCAACCGTTCCCCGCGTGCTGCTTCGAGCAGTGTGTACCAGTGTTCCCTCGTGAGGTTCACGTTGAGGCAATCCACTGAGCTGCGGATGTGCACTGGATTAGGCGAGCCGACGATTGGCACGATCTTGCTCGGGTGCTTGAGCAACCAGGCGAAAGCGAGCGTAGAACGAGTGGTGCCGAGTTCCTTCGCCATCTTGTCTAGGGCGGCGGCGACGCGAGTCGGATCATACTTCATCTGGCCGGGCAGGAGGCTGCTGGCACCACTCCCCAACAGACCACCACCCAACGGGCTCCAGGCCATCGGGGTCATACGACGTTCGAGGCATTGGTCGAGCGTGCCATCCGTGAATCTTTCAAGCTGCATCAGGCTGATCTCCACCTGATTGCTCAGGATGGGGAAGGGCAGGGCGGCTTGCAGCATGGAGACTTGCGACGGGCTGAAATTGCTGACGCCGAATTCACGCACCTTGCCGCTCTGGCGCAGTTTGCTGAAGGCGTGGGCGACTTCATAAGGATCGCACAACCAATCGGGACGGTGGAGTTGGTAGAGGTCGATGGTTTCGATGCCGAGACGTTTCAACGAGGCATCGCAGCAGTTCAGGATGTAATCCTTGCTGAAATCATAGCGGACGGGTGTGCCCAGCTTTTCGTCGGGCTTGCGGATGCCGCATTTGGTGGCGATGACCAGTTTCTCCCGCAAGCCTTTAACCTCTTGCAGCACTTTGCCGAAGGCGATCTCGGAATGGCCATCGCAATAGATGTCCGCGTGGTCAAAGAAGGTGAAACCTGAATCGACGGCAGCGAGGACGGCTTCGCGAGCGGCGGCGTAATCCGCCTCGCCGTTCTCGGCGATGCGCCAGCAGCCATAAGAAAGCCGCGTGACCCGAATAGAACTGGAACCCAGAAGAATACTTTGCATACGTTGAATGATGTGCGTAGTTAAGCTGTCCCATATAAAACAGCAAAGGGAAAACGATTGAACGGAAACGGATGAACCCGACGAATACCGAAGCAAAACGATGGCGCAGCCTGGTCCCCTATATCATGGTGGGCGTGATCGCTTTGGTTTTTGGCCGGCTTTTCGTGGAGATATTCAGTGGGGATACCAAGAAGCCGGGGGTCGTTTGGGAGGCCTATACGGGGGCGGCCTACACGAATGCCTTGCAACAGAAGAAGCCGGTGATGATCTATTTCGCGGCGGATTGGTGCGGTCCCTGCCAGATGCTGCGCAAGAACACCTTCACGGATGCGGATGTGATGGCCGGAGCGGAACGTTTTGTCCGGTTGCGGGTGGATCTAACCGAGCCGCCGCCACAAAGTGAGGATGCCAAGGCGGGTGAGAAATTCGCCGTCACCGTATTGCCGACGGTGGTGTTTATCGGGGCGGATGGGAACGAACGTATCCGCCTGCGGATGATGGGGTATGAGGAAGCGTCGCGTTTTCGCCAGCGGATGGCGGCCGCGCAGTAAGCGGGATGGTTTACGGATGCTTGTGTTTTTGCTTTGGTGCGGCAAGCTGCGGCGCGTTGAACAAAGCCCGGCTTAAAGCACTGATTCTTTCGCGCGGCACGCTTTCCCTGTTGGTGGGCGTGCTGCTGGCTTTAGCTTTCCCGAAGGCGCATCTCGCCATGCTGGCCTGGCTTGCTCCGGGGCTGGCTTTGTGGGTGGCGGCAGGCAGTAAACGCCCCTTCTTATTGGGATGGCTGTTCGGCTTGGGCTTCAACTTGGCTTCGCTCTACTGGTTATGGTTCATCCCGGTGACTTTTTTCCCTATCCTTGGTTGGCTGGCGCTATCGGCATGGCAGGCGTTGTATTATGCCCTTTGGGTGTGGCTCGCGCTTCGGCTGGCTCCGGCAGATGTTTTTTTACCCGCCAATGGTGACAGCAAAGCCCGCTCGGCCTGGTCGCAACGGGTATTATGGCCGTTGGGTTGCGCCGTAATCTGGGTGGGCTTGGAGATGGTTATGGCGCGGTTGCTTAGCGGTTTTCCCTGGTTGACGCTGGGGGTGTCACAATACCGGCTCACGCCACTGATCCAGATCGCTTCGTGGGCCGGTGTCTATAGTGTTTCGTTTGTGGTGATCTGGTTCTCCGTGTCCCTGTTGAATGCCATTCATGTGATCCGCCAGCGGCAAATCGTCTTGTGGGCCTGGCTGGCTGAGATCGTTTTACCCTTGGGGACGGTGCTGGTCCTGAGCGGGTTAGGCTTGATGGAAATGACCCTGTTGCAACCGCCGAAGCGGACCGTGCGGTTTGCGTTGATCCAGCCGAGCATTCCGCAGACGGTGAAGTGGGATCCGGAAGCCAACAAACGGGAGTTCAGCAAAGTGTTGAAGCTGTCGGAAGTGGCTTTGGAAGCAAAGCCCGATGTCTTGCTCTGGCCCGAGGCTGCTACACCGGGATTGTTGCGGTATGATGAGCAGCTCTTGCGGACGGTGACCCGCCTGGCTTGGAAGCATCAAGTTTGGTTGATTCTCGGGGCTGATGACGGTGAAGCAAACACCGCTACGCCGGACCCGGATGACGGTCTTTATTACAACAGCAGTTTCCTGATCTCGCCCAAGGGCGAACTGGTGGCCAAGCACGATAAGCAAAAGCTGGTGGTCTTCGGCGAATACGTTCCGTTTGCCGATAAGTTGCCGTTCCTCAAGTGGTTCACACCGATCGAAGGCGGGTTCACCCTGGAAAGGATCAGACGCCTTTTGCCTTGGAGGGGCTGGATGTCCGGGCGGCGATGCTGATCTGTTTCGAGGACATTTTTCCTCATTTCGTGCGGGAAGGGGTGTCGGAGGATGTGAATCTGCTCATCAACCTCACGAATAATGGCTGGTTCGGAGAAAGTGCGGCACAGTGGCAACACGCGGCCAATGCGACGTTCCGGGCGGTGGAAAACCGTCGGGCCCTGGTTCGTTGCTCCAATAACGGGCTGACCTGCTGGGTTGATCCGTGGGGGCGGCAGACGGTATCTGCCTTCGGGGAAGGGGATGTGTACCGGGAGGGCTTGGACATCGTGAATGTGCCTATCCATCAGTTGCCCAGAAGCTTCTACACCTTGCACGGAGATGTCTTTGGCTGGGGCTGTGCCGGGCTGATGGTGTGGCTGGGGATTCGTGTCTGGCGTGCCCGGCGGACGGCCTGAGCCGGGTAAATGGCACAAAATCAAGGGATTTCAGGCTTGCCTTTTTGCCCCTCGCCCGAAACATTGCGCGTCTTAAATTATGAGTTCGGAAAAAACAGAGGCATCTGTGCCAGCAGCTCCTGACGTCTCGCTGCAATTGATGACGTTCCTGGAAGTTTACAAGAAACAGATCCTTATCGTTATCGCTGCCGCTGCGGTGGTCGGCGTTGCCAGTTATGTGATCGAAACCAAGCACAAGGAAAAGGAAAGTGCGGCGGCAACGGCTTTGGTAATGCTGGAGCTGAACAAGGCCACAGCCAATCCCGGCAAACCGGCAGAGCTTACCGCTGAAGATTTCGCCAAAGTGACCGCAGAGTATCCAGGGACTACCGCCGCTGAACAAGCGAGTTTGCGGGCGGGAGTGGCCTTGTTCGATGCGAACAAATTCACCGACGCACAGCAAAAGTTCACAGAGTTCACCACGACGTTTCCGGACAGCCCCTTGAAGAGTTCGGCGGAACTGGGAATCGCCGCGAGCTTGGAAGGGCAGAAGCAACTGGACAAAGCGGCAGAAGCCTACCAGCGGGTGGTGACGGCTTATCCGGCGCAATCGCCGGGCTTGCAGGCCAAACTGGCGCTGGCGAATTTGCAGGAACAGAAAGGTCAGCCGGCGCAGGCCTTGAAACTTTATGAGGAAGTAGCCAATTCAGGCAAAGCAAGCGGGACGCCTTCGGCATGGTCCAACGAGGCCAATAACCGCAAGAGCCGTTTGCTTGATCGTCATCCTGAACTGGTTCCCGCCAAGCTCCCGTCTACTGTGGCAGCTCCTGCCGGAGCGAAAGCTGCCCCGGCGGTGACTTTGCCCCCGGTGAAGAAGTAATCTGCGGATGGGGCGATTCTTTACAGGCCGCAACTTAGTTGCGGCCTGTGTTGTTTTGGGTTAAAGAACCAGAGCCAATTTTTTATCATGAAACTTTGTATCATCGGAACGGGTTATGTGGGTTTGGTGACCGGCACGTGTTTTGCCGAAGTGGGGCATCATGTCATCTGCGTGGACAATGACTCCGCCAAGGTCCGCATGCTCAAAGCTGGTGGCATCCCGATCTATGAGCCTGGCCTGGAAGAGATGGTGAAGCGGCACGTGGCCAGCGGTCACTTGGAATTCACCGACAGTACAGCCGAAGGCGTGCAACGTTCCGATGTTGTTTTCATTGCAGTGCCGACGCCACCGAACCCGGACGGCTCAGTTGACTTGAGTTTTATTGAACGTGTCGCACGGGACATCGCCGGAGCCATCACTTCTTACAAAATTGTGGTCGATAAGAGCACTGTACCGGTGAAGACGGGCGAGAAAGTAGCCGAGACGATCAAGCGTTACTGCAAAGGGCAGGTGGAGTTCGACGTTGTCAGCAATCCGGAATTCCTGCGCGAAGGTTTCGCGGTGGAAGACTTGATGAAACCGGACCGTGTGGTTGTCGGTGTCCGTTCGGATCGTCCGGTGGCGGCGATGAAGGAAATTTACGCTCCGTTCAAGGCGCCGATCATCGTGACGGATATCAACTCCGCTGAGTTGATCAAGCATGCGGCGAATTCCTTCCTCGCACTGAAAATCTCCTACATCAACGCCGTGTCTGTCATTTGCGAGAAATCAGGCGCGAATGTGGAAGAAGTGGCCAATGGTATCGGGATGGATTCACGTATCGGGCGCAAGTTCCTGAATGCCTCGCTTGGTTTCGGCGGGAGTTGTTTCCCGAAAGATCTGAGCGCGTTCATCAAGATCGCGGAGGAACTTGGTTATAAATTCGATTTGTTGAAGGAAGTGCAGAACATCAACGCTTCGCAGATGGAGCGTTTCATCCGCAAGATCACTGACACGCTCTGGGTTTTGCGCGACAAGAAAATCGGTGTGCTTGGTCTGGCGTTCAAACAGAACACGGATGACGTGCGCATGTCCCCGGCCATCGACCTCTGCCAGCGGCTGGCGAAGGAAGGTGCCAAGCTGCGGGTGCATGATCCGAAGGCGATGGAGAAGGCGAAAGCGCTCCTCCCGGCAGATGTGACGTATGTCGATGACATGAATGCGGTGGCTGAAGGTTGTGATGCGCTGGTGATCGCCACGGAATGGAACGAGTTCAAGCAGCTTGATCTGGAACGCGCGAAGAAGGTGATGACGCATCCGATCATGTTTGACGGACGTAATCTTTTCGACGTGCAGGAGATGGAGCGGTTGGGCTTCGTCTACAAGAGCATTGGGCGTTAAGGTATTCCGCTATGAAGGTGATCGAAGTGGCGGCCGGACTCGTGTTTCGGGACGGCCAGTTGCTCATCACCCAGCGGCGGCCGCAGGATCATCTGGGTGGGCTGTGGGAATTCCCCGGTGGCAAACGTGAAACGGCGGAGACTTTCGAGCAGTGTCTCCGGCGTGAGTTGCAAGAGGAGCTGGGGGTGGATGTTGAAGTCGGCGCGTTGCTCGATGAGATTTCCCATGCTTACCCGGAGAAATTCGTTCATCTCAAATTCTATCGCTGCACGCTAATTGCCGGAGAGCCGCAGCCGATCCATTGCCACGCCTTGGCATGGGTCACGCAAAAGCAATTGCGGGTACCAGTTTCCTGCGGCAGATCTGCAGTTGCTGGTGATGTTGGAGAGTAATACTACCGTCTGGCAGGCTTAAAATACCCGCGCCCAGAGCAGCTTCAGATACTGGCTTTCCGGGCAGTTTGACATCACCGGATGATCCGCGCCCGCGCCGGTGCGATCGAGGAATTGCAAACGACGGCCTTCACGGTGGGCGACCTTCACGGCGATGTCTTCGAAGTGTCCGGGCATCAGCAGGCCAGAGCAGGAGCAAGTGACCAAGAGACCGCCGGGCTTGGTGATGAGGATGCCGAGACGGTTTAAGTCTTCGTATTTGCGCAGGCCTTCAAACTCTTCCTCGCGGCTCATGATGAACTTGGGCGGATCGAGGATGACCACATCCCATTGCTGGCCGTTACGCTGCATCTGGCGGGCGTAGGAGTAGGCGTCGCAATGTACCCATTCCACTTTGGCGTTGTTGATGTTGGCGTTGCGCTTGGCTTGTTCGATGGCTTTTTCATCGAGATCCACGCCGATGACTTCCTTGGCCCCGGCGAGCTTGGCAGAGATGGAGAAGCCGCCGGTGTAACTGCAGAGATCCAACACGCGCTGGTCTTTGGACATGAGGGCGAGCTTGCGACGGTTCTCACGTTGATCACAGAAGAAGCCGGTCTTGTGGCCTTCGGCAAAGTTCACGTCATACTTCACGCCGTTCTCAAAGATGCGCACGGAGCGGACTTCGTCGGTCTTGATGTCGCGCGGCTTGATGCGCTCGTAGGAAGCAACGAGTTCATCCACATGGATGAGGGTGCGCTTGGTGCCGAGGCGCTTGTGCAGGATGCTCAGCCAGGCGGGAAGACGCTGGAAGATACCGAGGCTGTGGACCTCAATGCTCAGGACATCGTTGAATTTGTCGATGATCAGACCGCTCAAGCCGTCACCATCCGAGTTGATGATGCGGAAGGCGTCGGTGGTCGCAGGCAAATTCAGGCTGTTCAGGCGCAGGTCGAGGGCGCGTTCCAACAGGGTGGTGAAGAGTTCTTCGCCGAGGAATTGCGGGCTGTGATGGAAGACGCGGAGGGGAACACGGGCTTTGGCATTGTAGAGGCCCATGCCGAAGGGTTTGCCTTCCTTGTCATAGACATGGACGAGGGCGCCGGGTTGGGCATCCGGCGAGACGCGCTTGATCATGGCGGGGAAGATGCAGGGGTGAAAACTGAAGTACTTCATCTGCACCCAAGGCTTTTGCCAGGTCTCGCTGCCACCGGAATCTTGCGTTGCTACTGCTATCGTCTTCGCCATATCGGGATAAAATAGCGAGAGGCGGCCTCTGACGAAATGAAATTTCCCAAGTAAACTCGCCTGTCCGGACAGAATATGCTTGGATAGGCCGACATGCGTAAGGAAATCATATTTGTGACGGGCAGTGATACGGGTGTGGGGAAGACCGTGGTCAGCGGTCTGGTAGCACGTTTTCTCAAGGAAAAGGGCGTGGATGTGGGTGTGTGCAAGCCGGTTTGCTCGGGCGGACGCGAGGATGCGGTGGCGTTGCTCAAGGCGGTTGGTAACAAGCAGAACTTGGACGAGGTGAACCCGTGGTATTTTGCGGAACCTTTGTCCCCCTTGATCGCGGCGCGTTTGGCGCGGAAGAAGATCTCCCAGGAGGTCGTCGTGAAGCATATCCAGCGTATTCGGGAGAAACATGCGCTGACGGTGGTAGAGGGGGCGGGGGGATTGCTGAGTCCGCTGGGCGAGGGATTTGATTCGCGTGCGTTGATCACCGAGTTGAAGGCGCGGACGTTGATCGTGGTGGCGGATAAGTTGGGCGCGGTGAATCAGGCGCTGTTAGTTTTGGAGTCGTTACCCAAGCAGCAACGTGCCGGAGCGCAAATCGTTTTGTCAGCGGTGGCGAAACCGGATGCTTCGAGCGAGACGAATGCGCGGTTATTGCGGGAGTTGAAGCCGAATACCCCGGTGAACTGTCTGCCACGGGTGGCGGGCAAGGAATCCCAGATTGCGGTGGCGCGGGTGATACGACGGATTCTTACAGCTTGGAATTTAGGTTGAAGTTTTCCCGTTGCTGATTCGTCACAGAACTACCACTTGTCAGCCGGGGTGGGGACGGTAATGTCGCGGCTGAAATCTTCAGCACAATTTCGATCTGCCATGCATATCAAGCACTTGCTTTCGTTGGGGTTGGGAATCGCACTGGGTGTCACCGCAGGGCCGCTGTCACTACGCGCGGCGGAGGCGTTTGAGGTGGGGCCAGATGACGTGGCGAAGTTGCCCAAGGGCAAGGAAGCGGATGGTATCATCGGGGATTTTGTCCTGCGGAACGACAAGGTGGAAACGGTGATCTCGCACAATGCGCTCTTTCGGCGGGCGAATATGAGCACGTTCTACGGGGAAACGGGCATCACGCCGGGTTGCCTCTATGACCTAACGCTACGCGGCGAGAACAATGATCAGTTGGTGATCTTCACGCCATCGCAACAGCAGGGCATGGTGTCTTACGTGCGCGTGGCGAAGGATGGGAAGGCGGGGGAAGCGGCGATCGAGACGGTCGTCACGGCGGCGAACAACAAGGGGCTTTATAAACGGCACGAATACCGGTTGCGCGATGGTTGGCAGGGCTTGCTGATTGTCACTACATTCCGCAATGAGAGCGGCCAGGTGATCAAGGGCACGCCGGATGACCGCTGGACAAAGTTTGCGCGGAGCGGTTCAGAACGCGGGATTTTCTGGGCGGATGCGGAGGATCCGGCGGACAAGGCCGGGTATGCCTATGCGTGGGTGGAGCAAGATGGTTTCAAGCTGCCTGCGAAAGAAGTGGAGTTGAAGCCAGGGCAGGAGATTTCGTTTGCACGCTTTCTCGCGGTCGGTCACTCACCGTTGGAGGCGATGGGAGTGGTGACGGCGCAGAAGGGGGCGGTCGGCACTTTGAGCGGGACGGTGACGGACAAGGCGGGCAAGCCAGTCACGACCGCGAAGGTGGAGGTGAGCATTGATGGCAAGCCGATCGTGGCGTATCCGGATGCGCAGGGGGCTTATAAGGTGGCTTTACGGCCGGGAGAATATGAGGTCAGTGCGAGCGACATCGGGCGCGAGACCGTGAAGACCAAGGTGAAGGTGGAATCCAAAGCGATTTCCGCCTTTGACCCGGTGTTGTCGGCCGGGACGGCATTCACTTTCGATATCCGGGATGAAGCTGGCAAGAGCTTGCCGTGCAAGGCGCAGTTCCTGGGAGTCAACGGCACAAAGAATCCGGAGCTTGGGCCGATGAATCGCGCGCATGGCTGTGTGGACCAGTATCATTCGGAAAAAGGGCAATTCGCCGTGGCCGTGCCGCCGGGTGAATACAAGGTGGTGGTGACCCATGGCATCGAGTTCAGCCACATCAGCGAGACGGTGAAGCTGGAAGCGGGCAAGATGGCGGTCATCAAAGGGGTGTTGAAACGGTTGGTGGATACGAAAGGCTGGATCAGCGCGGACTTCCACAATCACTCCACGCCGAGCGGCGACAATACGTGCGGGACGGACGACCGGATCATCAATCTGGCGGCGGAGCAGATCGAATTTGCGCCGACGACAGAGCATAACCGGCTGTATGATTGGCGCCCGCATATCGAGAAGCTGGGTCTGGCGGCCGAGTTGCAAACTGTCAGCGGCATGGAACTCACAGGTGGTGCGGCGCATTTCAACATGTTCCCGCTAACACCGAAATGGAACATCCAGGACAACGGCGCGCCGCAGTGGAATCCCGATCCGCGCATCACGGCGGTGACGTTGCGTGATTTTCAGGGGCAAAACCCGGATCGTTGGGTGCAGATCAACCACCCGGACATGGTGGCGAACTTCATCGACCGCGATGGAGATGGAAAAGTGGATGGCGGCTTTCTTGGCCTGGAGCGCTTGATTGATGGCGTGGAAACACAGAATTATTCCGACGCGCAAATCCTGGCGGACAGCCCATACCGCATCACCCGGAGTGTGGCCGGGAAGGAGACGGTGAGCTATCTTCGTGAGTTCATCTGGCTGCAGATGCTCAACCGCGGACATCGTTACTGGGGCATGGCGGTCTGTGATGCGCACTCGGTGTATGGCAATGGTGTAGGCGGGTGGCGGATGTATTTCCCAAGTGTCACGGACAAGCCGGCGGAGATCGATTACAAGGAAATCTCCCGGCATGCACGGGATGGCCGCAGCTATCTGACGACAGGGCCATTCCTCCAGGTGGAGACGGAGGATGGCATCCAGCCGGGCGGCGAAGCTCGCGCGAAAGGTTCCATCAAACTCAAGGTGAAGGTGCAATGCACGGACTGGATCGACATCGACCGCGTGCAAGTGCTGGTGAACGGACGGCAGGAGCCGAAGCTGAACTTCACACGCAAAGCACAGCCCAAGATGTTTGGCGATGGGGTGGTGAAGTTCGAGCAAACCATCGAGGTGCCGCTGACGGAGGACAGCCACCTGATCGTCGTGGCCATGGGTGAGAACTTTACGCTTTCCACCGGTTTCGGCACGAGTACGCAGGCGAAGAACCGTCCGTGTGCTTATCACAATCCCATCTTTGTGGATGTGGATGGCGGGGGCTTCAAGCCAAACGGGGATTTGCTGGGCTGGCCGTTGCCGACCAAGGGCGTGACCGTGGAGGAAGTCCGCGCGCTTTCCGCAGCCAAAGGAAAATAGAAATCACGGTTGCGGACTGCCCAGTGCTTTTGGCATTTTCAAGGCATGTCCCAAAAGGAAAACACAGCGTCTGTGCCTGTCCCATCGTCTGAGGTGCCGGCCAAGAAGCAAATCAACAGCCTGAAGGAGTTGTCGTCCGAGCAGAAGAAATCTGGTCTGGCGGCGTGGCTCGGGTGGCTGTTCGACGGCTTGGACATGCACCTTTACGGACTTGTGGCGGCCCCGTTCGTGGCTTCGTTGCTGGCGAACAAGGGGTTGATCCCGGTGGCGGATACGGCCAATTCGATGGTGAAGGACAAGAGTGGTATCATCCAGGCGGCCTTTTTGATCGGCTGGGCTTTGGGCGGCGGATTCTTCGGGCGGTTGGGGGATTTGATCGGGCGCAGCCGGGCTTTGAGCCTCACAATCCTGACGTACGCCGCTTTCACGGGACTTTCCTTTTTTGCGACGAGCTGGGAGCAGCTGATGGTGTTTCGTTTCTTGGCTGCATTGGGCATTGGCGGGGAATGGGCCGTAGGGTCGGCGCTGCTGTCTGAGACCTGGCCGAAGAACTGGCGGCCATGGATTGCGGCGGTGCTGCAGACGGGTGTGAATCTAGGTGTGCTGCTGGCGTGTCTAACGACGTTCCTTATGGCGGCCCTAGAACCGAAGTTTGTGTTCTTGGTAGGTATCCTGCCGGCGTTGCTGGTGTTCTGGATCCGGCGGCACGTGCCGGAACCGGAGGAATGGCATGCGGCGCAGCGGGAGGCGGGAGATAGCAAGCGACCCGGAATCATCGATCTATTCCGGGGCAAGGTGCTGCGGACGACGGTGCTGACTATCATCGTCTGCGCTTGTGGTCTGACAGCGTGGTGGGCCTTTATGTTCTGGCACGCGCAACATTTGCGGAATCTGCCAGATCTGGCTTCAGCCAAGCAGGCGGTTTACGCCCAGCAACTGGCAGCGGGCACATTCGGGGCGACACCGCCTGATCCGATCAAGTGGGTAGATGCGGAAAAGCAGAAGGTGGTAAGTATCGCGTTCTTTATCGTCATCACCTCGTCCATCTTGGGTAATTTTTTTGCGGCTTGGCTCGCCAAGCTTTTCGGTTATCGGCGTTCCATCGCCATCACCTATTTCGGCTTCTTTCTGGCGATGTTCGCGACCTTCATCCAGCCGCGCGGTTGGGAATCGCTGGTATGGTTCTGGTTCCCGTTGGTGGGCTTTTTCTCGGGCGTGTTTGGCTTATTCACGATGTATCTGCCCCCGCTGTTCCCCACGCTGTTGCGGACGACGGGGGCGGGGTTCTGCTATAACATCGGGCGGATCGTGTCGGCGTTAGGCGTGGTTTACTCGGGTTCCTTGGCGAGTGGCGGTGACTTCAAGAAAACGCTAATCTTTGCTAGCTTGCTGTTCGTGCCCGCCATGTTTGTGGCGTTGATTTTGCCCGAGCCGAAAGATTTGCAGAGTGATGTGGTAGAGGCACCGGCGGATTGAGATTATCAAGGGAAGGGCATGCGGCAGATTGCACGCGTTACCCAGGAGATGATGCATTCGCCGGTTGAAAAGGGGCGGCGACGCGGTATTCTACGGACGTGATTGCGTTGATCGACTATGGCGCGGGTAACCTGCGCAGTGTGTATAAGGCGTTGAAGTTCCTCGGGGCGGACGTGCAGATCGTCACGAAACCGGAGGAGACCAATGCCGCGCACGCCATGGTCTTGCCCGGAGTGGGCGCGTTCGATGACTGCATCCAGGCGCTGGACAAACAGCAGATGCTGCAATCCGCGCGCGATTTCATCAAATCCGGCCGCCCTTTCCTGGGGATTTGCGTGGGATATCAGGCTTTGTTCGAGAAGAGCGAGGAGTTCAACAGTTGCGCGCTGGGGTTGAATGTCTTTGATGGCAAAGTCGTGAAGTTCCCG
This sequence comes from Limisphaerales bacterium, assembly GCA_965283725.1. Taxonomy (GTDB): domain Bacteria; phylum Verrucomicrobiota; class Verrucomicrobiia; order Limisphaerales; family JAEYXS01; genus JAEYXS01. Next base: position 98,512 of record CBDIPT010000008.1, on the reverse strand, counting down.
GAGAACACGGGCATCAAGATCCCGCAGATCGGCTGGAATCAGGTCTGGCAAAAACGCCCGGATTGCCCGCTCTACAAGAATATCCCGGACGGCAGCCATTTCTATTTTGTGCACAGCTTTTATCCGCAGCCGGTGGACCCGTCCATCGTGGCGACAACGACGGATTACGGGGTGGATTTCACCTCGTCCGTCTGGCGCGATAATGTCTATGCCACGCAGTTCCACCCCGAGAAGAGCCAGAAGGCGGGGCTGCAATTGCTGAAGAATTTCATCGAATTGGCGGAATGATCGTGGTCCTCATCGGGGGATTCCCCCGGCATGCGGTCAGATTCTTTTGCTGCACTTACTTGTGTCTGGGGCATTCCTTTGCTACCTTTGCCCCATTCGAAACAAGAACCGGTGAGGTTCACCGGAGAAATCGAACATTAAACTGAAATCATTATGGCTCACGAATTACCGGCTCTGCCTTACGCCAAAGACGCTCTCGAACCGCATATCGACACCCAGACGATGGAAATCCATCACGGCAAGCACCACAATGCTTACGTGACGAACCTGAACAAGGCCATCGCAGGCACGCCGCTCGAAGCGAAGTCCATCGACGCTTTGATCGCCGACATCCCGGGTGTGCCGGAAAACATCCGTAGTGCCGTTCGTAATAACGGTGGCGGTCACTGGAACCACAGCTTCTTCTGGAAGCTCATGGCCCCGAAGGCCGGTGGTGCTCCGACGGGCAAGCTGGCGGACGCGATCAACGCGACATTCGGCAGCTTCGATGCCTTCAAGGAAAAGTTTGAAGCCGCTGGCACGACCCGCTTCGGTAGCGGTTGGGCTTGGCTCGTGGTCAACGGTGGCAAGTTGGAAGTCGTCTCCACGGCCAACCAAGACAACCCGCTGATGGGCAAAGCTGTGGCTGGTTGCGAAGGCACGCCGATCCTCGGCTGCGACGTGTGGGAACATGCCTACTACCTGAAGTATCAGAACCGCCGTCCGGATTACCTCAAGGCGTTCTGGAACGTGGTGAATTGGGCAGAAGTCTCCAAGGCCTACGAAGCGGCTGCCAAGTAAGAAGTAAGCGAGGCTCGATAGTTTTTCAAGAAGCGCGACCAGAGATGGTCGCGCTTTTTTTGTTTTGGGAATTAACCGCAAAGAACGCAGAGGGCACAGAGAGCGGTGGTTTTCGATTTGTGTGCCGAGAAGATAGGCGGACGATCCTGCCGACTGCCAGTCGGCGACACAGCAGATTGCCAATCTGCGCTACTAAACGGCGCTAGAAACTTTTTTCAATTATTTTGGAGGTTGGACAGCGTATGTCCTACCCCTTTTGGCAGGATGACGGCGGATGATGAGGTCGAGAGATAGGACTCAAGGTGGTGACGCGGCTCGCCGATACGGGAAAGAGGCGAGGTGGATGGCCTCGTTTTCGCGGTGTTGGGACGGTGAACCGGCGGTGGAGTCCGTAGTTTTGCTGACTTTGGATGGTGAAAGGGCTGAGGTTTACAGCGACGGGCCACCATTAGTTGTGGGGCGGATAAATTTCGCACCGATTTTAGCAACTTTTCAGTGGATTTGCCGGGCACTTGGCTTACTGTGGGCAGCGGGCGACATAAGGCCGTTTGTGACGGACCCTTTCAGGCTTCCGTTGCAGCGCCCAAAACCCGCCCGCTGGCGCTGGACAAACATTGTTTCCCAACGCACCTTAACATTATGAGTGATGAAGCCATGAATAATTTCACGCCCCGCGCACAACAAGTGCTCGCGCTGGCGCGAAAGGAGGCCGACCGGTTCAACCACAACTTCGTGGGTACCGAGCATCTGCTGCTCGGACTCATCAAGCTGGGGCAGGGCGTGGCGGTGAACGTGCTCCAAAAAATGGGCCTGGACCTGGAGACCGTCCGGATGGAGGTCGAGAAGCAGGTAGGCACTGGCCCGGACCAGAAAGTCATCGGCAACATCCCGTATACGCCGCGCGTGAAGAAAGTGCTTTCTCTCGCCGCGCGTGAAGCCAAGCAATTGAGCCATACCTATGTGGGCACCGAGCATATCCTGCTGGGTCTCCTCAAAGAGGGCGACGGCGTGGCGGCGCGTGTGCTGAAGAATCTCGATGTGGACATCGAACAGACGCGGCAGGAGATTTTGAAGGAGCTGGATCCGAACTTCAACGCCGCTGAGGGCGGTGGTGAACCGCAACAGAGTGCAGGTGGCGAAGCTGCCGGTGCCGGTGCGGGCCAACCAGAAGGCGGCAAGGGCGACAAGAAGGGCGAAGCAAAGACGCCAGCCTTGAAGGCGTTCGGTCGTGACCTGACGGAGATCGCCCGCAAGGGTGAGATGGATCCGGTCATCGGTCGTAAAAACGAGATCGAACGGGTCATCCAGATCCTGTGCCGTCGCACGAAGAACAATCCGGTGCTGCTTGGTGAAGCGGGTGTCGGCAAAACGGCCATCGTGGAAGGTCTCGCGCAAGAGATCGCCCGTGGCAATGTCCCTGAATTGCTCCGTGAAAAGCGGGTCATCACGCTGGACTTGGCGCTGATGGTCGCGGGCACGAAGTATCGCGGGCAATTTGAGGAACGCATCAAAGCGGTGATGGACGAGATCCGTCGCGCGAAGAACATCATCCTGTTCATCGACGAGTTGCACACCATCGTGGGTGCAGGCTCGGCCGAGGGGACGATGGATGCCTCCAATATCATCAAGCCAGCGCTCAGCCGCGGTGAGATGCAATGCATCGGTGCTACGACGCTGAACGAGTATCGCAAATACATCGAGAAGGACGCCGCGCTGGAACGTCGTTTCCAAACGGTGAAGGTGGAAGCGCCTTCCATCGAGGAAGCGATCCAGATCTTGAAGGGCTTGCGTCCGAAGTACGAGGAACATCACAAGGCCGAGTTCACGGATGGCTCGATCGATGCCGCCGTGAAGCTGTCCGAGCGTTATATCTCGGGCCGTTTCCTGCCGGACAAGGCCATCGACTTGATGGACGAGGCCGGTGCGCGTGCGCGTATCGGTGCGATGACGCGTCCGCCGGACGTGAAGTCCATCGAGGATGAGATCGAAGAGATCAAGGTCAGCAAGGAACGTGCGATCCGCGAACAGGATTTCGAGGGTGCTGCCTCCATGCGTGACAAAGAGAAGCACGCGAAGGAGAAGCTCGAGAACATCTTGCTCGAATGGAAGACCAAGCGCGACGAGAAGCGCGTGGTGGTGGACGAAGAGGACATCCTCAATGTCGTCGCCAAGTGGACGGGCATTCCGCTCAAGCGGATGGAGCAGAACGAAGCGGCCCGCTTGCTCAACCTCGAGAACGAACTGGCCCGCGTGGTCATCGGTCAACGGGAAGCGGTCACTGCCTTGTGCAAGGCGCTGCGCCGTTCACGGGCTGACTTGAAGGATCCGAAACGGCCGATCGGTACGTTCGCGCTGCTCGGGCCTACGGGTGTCGGCAAGACATTGCTGGCGAAATCGCTGGCCGAGATGATGTTTGGCGATTCCAAATCTCTCATCCAGCTCGACATGAGCGAGTACATGGAGAAGTTCACGGTGTCGCGCCTGATCGGTTCGCCGCCCGGTTATGTGGGCTTTGAAGAAGGCGGCCAGCTCACCGAACAGGTGCGTCGCAAGCCGTATTCTGTGGTGCTCTTCGACGAGATCGAGAAGGCGCATCCGGACGTGATGAACATGCTCTTGCAGATCCTGGAAGAAGGCAAACTGACGGACAGCATGGGCCGCGTGGTGGACTTCCGCAACGCGATCATCCTGCTCACCTCGAACGTGGGCGCGGAGACGATCAAGAAGCAGACCAGCATGGGGTTTGCGGCAAGCACTGACGAGAGCACTTACGAGCGGATGCGCGAGAAGATTGTGGAAGAATCCAAGCGCGCGTTCCGGCCGGAGTTCCTGAACCGTCTGGATGACATTATCGTGTTCCGCCAACTTACCAAGCCGGATCTCATCGAGATCCTGACCTTGGAAGTGAAGAAGGTCATGGAACGCCTGAAACACCGCAACTTGAAGCTGGAACTCGACGCTTCGGCCAAGGATTTCCTGGCCGAGAAGGGCTTCGATCCGACGTATGGTGCGCGGCCGATGCGCCGGGCTGTGGAGCGTTACTTGGAAGACCCGCTCGCGGAAGAGCTGCTCAAGGGCCATCTGACCGGCACGGAGCCGGTGCTGGTGACCTTGAAAGACGGCGGGCTGATCTTCATCCAGAAGGCAGCTGCCGAAGGAGCACTCTCCAGCTAAAAGCTGAGGATGAATTCGTGATTCAAGCAGCGCCATCCGGACATCTCCGGATGGCGTTTTGCTTTTCGGGAATGGCCGTAGGGCGAAGAGGCTGAAGTAACATGGAGAATCGATTCGGATTGGAAGATTGGATCAGGGGATTAGGCCGGCTGACGTTGTTGTTGGTCGAGGCCTTTCGTTCCGTTTTTCGCCAGCGATTCAACGGCGAAGGCTTCCTGCAGCAACTCTTCTTCATCGGGGTGAAGTCACAATCGGTGGTGCTCATCACGGGTGCGTTTACGGGTATGGTGTTGAGCGCGCAGACGTTCTTTCAATTTCACAAGGTGCACATGGATTCGGCTACGCTCGCCGTCGTGAGTGTTTCCATGTGCAGTGAATTGGGGCCGGTGTTGACGGCTCTGATGGTGGCCGGGCGCGTGGGGGCTTCGATGGCGGCCGAATTGGGCACCATGAAAGTCACCGAGCAGATCGATGCTTTGCGCACGCTGGCCACACACCCGGTGGATTACTTGGTGGTGCCGCGTATATTGGCAACCTTGGTGGCGATGCCATTATTGACCGTTGAATCCATTTCTATCGGGATCGCGGCGGGTTACGTTGTGGGCGTGGGATTGCTGGGAATGGATGCCGCCTACGCGTGGGACTACGTGGTGAAATACACGGATGCACATGAGGTTTACACAGGGGTCATCAAGGCGGTGATCTTTGGGCTCAGCATCGCCTTGATCGGCTGTTACAAAGGGTTGAATTGCGAGGGCGGGGCGGAAGGCGTGGGCAAAGCGACCACGGAGGCGGTCGTCTATGCTTCCATCACCGTGTTGATGAGCAATTTTTTCCTCACGCTGATACTGACCCGGCTTTTAGGCTCATGATTGAAGCTCAACAGTTATGCAAACGTTTTGGCTCCAATGTCGTATTGGACAACGTGAGCTTTAAAGTGCCGGAGGGGCAGCGGTTGGTGATCATCGGCCGCAGTGGCACGGGCAAAAGTGTTTTGCTTAAGCACTTGGTGGGCTTGATGCATCCGGATTCGGGTGATGTGCTGGTCGGCGGGGAAAAGATAACGGGACTCAATGAACGCGAATTGCTGCGTATCAGCAGCAAGTTTGGCATGCTGTTCCAGAGCGCCGCCTTGTTCGACTCGCTGAACGTGGCCGAAAACGTGGGGTTTGTGTTGAGCCGGGAAAAGAAGCTGTCTCCAGCCGAAATCAAAACCAAAGTGGCCGAAGCGCTGGAAATGGTGGAATTGGGCGGGACGGAAGAAAAGAAACCGGCCGAACTTTCTGGCGGTATGCGCAAGCGTGTGGGGTTGGCGCGTGCTATCATCTATCATCCGGAGATCATCTTGTATGATGAGCCGACGACGGGTTTGGATCCGGTGGTTTCGGACAGCATTGATCGTCTGATTTTGCGGGTGAACGAAAAACTCAAGCCCACCACCATCGTGGTGACTCATGATATGCGCACGGTGAAGACCGTCGCTGAGCGGGTCATCATGCTTAACAAAGGAAAAGTCCATGTGGATACAACTCCGGAAGAGTTGTTTTCCTCCAAGGACGAAGTGATTTACCGGTTTGTCAACGGCATCTCTGATGCCAAAAACATCGATATTTGAACTGACATGAGCAAAGCCAAACTTGAATGGAAGGTGGGCATTTTTGTGCTCATCGGCCTTGTGCTGCTGGGTGTGCTGCTGCTGAACTTCAGCAAGGGCGTGAGCTTTTTTGTCCCCACCTATGACGTGCGGCTCAAGACTTCCAATATCGGTGGCCTGATTCCCGGCGCCAAAGTCGTGCTGGCAGGTGTGCCGGTGGGTTCCGTAGCCCAAATCGAGCTGGATCCGAGCGGTAAACTGGTCTTCGCCGTTTTGCGGATCTATAAAAAATACCAGATCCACAGTGATGCTTCGTTCTTTATCGAACAGGCCGGCTTTTTGGGGGATCAGTATGTCTTTGTACGGGCGGAGAAGAACGAGGCCCCCATGTTGCAGGACGGGGACAAGGTGGAGTGCCAGGAGCCGTTCAACATCCAGGAGGCGGCGCGTTCCGCATTGGGGTTGATTCAACGGGTTGACCGCACGGTGCAGCAGATCAACGGAGCCGTGGACCGCTTGGACAAGACCATTTTGGCCGAAGCCACGTTGAACAGCCTAACCACCACGATCACCAATTTCAGGGCGGTCTCCGAGCGGACGCTTTCAGCCGTTACGCGTGTGGAGCAGTTGGTGGAAAACAACGCGCCAACTTTGACGCGGTCGGTCAATAACGTGGCTGAGTTCAGTGATAAACTTGCGACGGTGACAAACTTGGTGGAGTTTAGTGCCAAGTTGAACAAGGTGGCGGACGAACTGAGGCTCACCATTGTGGAGAACCGGGGGGACGTGCGCTCGGCGGTCAAGAACGTCGAGGAGGCCACGGCTTCCGTTAGAATAATGATGGAAGACATGAAGAACGGCAAAGGCTTGGCTGGCGGAGTCTTGCATGATGAACAGTTACGGTCACAGTTCGGTCAAATCGTCAGCAATATGAGCGTTTTAAGCAGTAACCTTAATCGATTTGGCTTGTTGTATAAGCCCAAGGTGAACAAGAGTACGGAAAACCGGCCCGCGGACAGCATTAAATCAGTCTACCCGCGAGCCAATATAAAGTAGCATTCATGTCCATTTGGGTCATCAGAGTCTTTTTTCTCAGCATGTGCATGCTGGCTGGGTTCGCCATCAGCCAGGTGCGACCTGAATGGCAGAGTCCGGTTCAGGGCGTCATCATCGGGTTCGGTTTTGGTGGCTTGCTCGTGGCGATCGACGAGATGTTGAAAGGGTTTTCCCTGCGCGCTTTCTCGGCCGCCACCTTCGGTCTCATGTTAGGCAGCGTGATCGCCTGGATGGTGGATCGCTCAGGTCTGTTTGTTCATGTGGATGAGGAGACCACCCGGTGGATGATCCGGCTGTGCCTCTTCGTGGGCTTCAGTTACATCGGCATGGTGCTGGCGATGCGCAGCAACAAGGAAGATTTCTCCCTCATCATTCCCTACGTCCGCTTTGCTTCGCAGAACAAGCCGGACAACCTGTTGTTGCTGGATACGAGTGTCATCATTGATGGGCGCATCGCAGATATCATCGAATCGAATTTCCTTGAAGGCGTGGTCGTGGTGCCGCGCTTCGTTTTGCGTGAATTGCAGCAACTGGCTGACTCTGGGGATTCCATCAAGCGCAGCCGGGGCAAGCGCGGACTGGAAACGCTGACCCGCATCCAGCGGAACTCGAAGAACGAGGTGAAGATCCACGAGGCGGACTTTGCGGATGACAAGGAAGTGGATTCCAAACTCGTGAAACTGGCGAAGGCCACGGGTGCCAAACTGTTCACAAATGATTTCAATCTGGGCAAGATCGCCGAGTTGCAGTCCGTGCGGCATGTGAATATGAACGATCTCGCGCTGGCCTTGAAACCGGTGATTCTGCCGGGTGAAACGATGAGTTTGAAAGTCGTGCGCGAAGGCAAGGACAAGGGGCAGGGGGTCGGGTTCCTGCCGGATGGCACGATGGTCGTGGTGAATAACGGGCATAATGTTATCGGGGAGAAAGTCGAAGTCCAGGTCTTGAATCTTTTGCAGACCGGCTCAGGCGTGATCGTTTTCACGGAATTGAAATCGCCGCCGCCACAGCCTCCACCGGTGAAGTAAGTTTATGGCTCTCGTCAAAGTTTACACCGCCTTCAATTCAGCGGATGCCCAGTTGGTCTGGTCACGGCTGGATGCGGCTGGCTTCCATGCCGAGGTGTTCAATGAGGTGGCGGCTTTGACGATGGACGGTTATGCGCTGGCAGCGGGCGGGATTCTGGTCAAAGTGCCTGAATCGGAAGCCGCTGAGGTCCGTGAGTTTTTGGCTGCTCCGGTTGAAGAATTGCCGGGCGATGATTCTACTGCTTCATGAAGTCTTCTCTATCTGTCCTTTTGCGCCGCTTGCAGGCGCAACTTCCCGCTGATGAATTGCGTCTTGATGAAGAGACGTGCAAGGCGCATTCCGGTGACAAGTGGTTCGCCACGGGCATGCCGGATGCCGTGGCGCTGTGTCACAGCTCGGAATCCGTCAGCAAAGTGCTGGCCTTTGCCAATAAGCATAAGATTCCCGTGACGCCGAGGGGGGCGGGCGTGGGCTATGTGGGCGGTTGTGTGCCGAAGATGGGTGGTATCGCGCTTTCTGTGGCGCCGATGACGCGTATCAAGGAAATCAACGCCGATGATTTTGTCGCCGTGGTGGAGCCGGGTGTCATCACGGGCAAGCTCCAAGCTGCGGTGGAGAAGCGTGGACTGTATTACCCGCCAGACCCGGCCAGCCGGGCGGATTGCAGCCTTGGTGGGAACATCGCGACGAACGCCGGCGGTCCGCGCTGCCTGAAGTATGGTGTGACGCGTGATTATGTCTTGGGCTTGGAGGTCGCTCTGGCCGATGGCCGGGTGGTGAAGCTCGGCAGCCGGACGCATAAGAACAAAAGTGGGTTTGATCTTTCCCGTTTCTTTGTCGGTTCAGAGGGTTTGCTCGGTATCGTGACCGAAGCGACGTTGAAGTTGATTCCCTTGCCGCCGTTCCGCTCATGCCTCTCGATCGGCTTCCGTTCCATGAAGGATGCTGCGAAGGCGATCAAGACGGTGTTCGCCTCGGGCTTCCTGCCTTCGGCACTGGAGGTTGCAGATGCTTTCACACTGGCGGCGGCGGAGAAACGCACTGGCAGCAAACTGCTCTCGGGTTGCCGCGCGCATCTGATCATCGAGTTGGATGGTCAGGAGAAAAGCGTGCGCGGCGAGGTGCAGGCGTTAGTGAAGATCTTGTCGGCACTCAATCCGTTGTTTATCCAACGTGCGAATGGCGCACAGGATTGTGAGAAGATTTGGCAGTTGCGTCGCGAGTTCTCCTATTCACTTCGCGACACCGGATTGACGAAGCTGAACGAGGACATTGTGGTGCCGCGTGGGCAGTTGGAAAACCTCTTCAAGCTGGCCTCTGGTCTGGAAAAGAAGCACGGCTGTCCGGTGGCGTGTTTCGGTCATGCGGGCGATGGCAATATCCACGTGAACGTGATGGTGGATTACAACCTGCCACAGGCGAATGAACGGAGTGAAGCGGCATTGGATGAACTGTTCCAAGGTGTGCTGGCGCTCGGTGGGGTCATCACGGGTGAGCATGGTATCGGTCTGGCCAAGAAACCTTGGTGGCCGCTGGCGGCGAACCAAGATGTGCGCGATCTGCACTCTGCTGTGAAACGGGCGCTGGACCCCAATGGCATCCTGAATCCTGGTAAGTTCGTGGATTAAGCGGTGGCTACGAAAGGCGCAATACACCCAAAAGGGGAACGCCAAGTGCCCTGATATTTCTTAGTCCCAGAGGGACGTCTGCCGTTAGACACGGGTGACCAACGGGAACCCGTGGAATACAGAAGTTGTTGGCGCAAGCCCCGGAGGGGCGATTGATTTCGGAATGATGAACAGCCAATCATCCGCTCCATCGGAGCGGTGAGAATTTACTCCTATCAATCCACTAGTTACGCTGCGCTTCACTGGTGGCTATCCGCAGGCGTCCCTTCGGGATTGGAAAGCAAGGGTTAGCAACCTACCGCGAACCATCTTCCTGTTCTTCCGCTTCCGTCTTATCGAGTTGCTTCAAAGCCTTTTCATCCACCGCCGCGATCATCACCACGAACTCTCCCTTCAGGCTCCGTTTCTCCGTGATAGCCAATAGCTCCGCCGGCGTTCCACGCAGATACTCCTCGAATTTCTTGGTCAGTTCTCGGGCCATCACCACCTGCCGGTCGGGCATCACTTCAATGAGTTCCTGCAGCAGTTTGCCGATGCGGTAGGGCGATTCGTAGACCACGGAGGTTCCCGGTGTTTCGCGCAAACGTTCGAGGGCTTTCTTACGCTGACCCGATTTGTGCGGCAGGAAACCGATGAAATGAAATTCATCCGTGGGCAAGCCACTGGCGGTCAGGGCAGCCACCATAGCACAAGGGCCGGGGATGGATTCCACGCGCAGACCGGCTTTCACGGCAGCCGCGACCACGCGTTCACCGGGATCGCTGATGCCCGGGGTGCCGGCATCCGTCACGAGTGCCACCTTCTGGCCTTGGCGGAGACGTTCGATGATCTCCTCCGAACGCTTGGCTTCGTTGAACTGAAAATAGCTGAGCAGCGGCTTGCGGATCTCGAAATGCTGGAGTAGCTGGCCAGTGCGGCGGGTGTCCTCGGCGGCCACGACGTCGCACTCCTTCAGCACGCGCAAAGCCCGGAGGGTGATGTCCTCAAGGTTGCCAATGGGCGTGGCCACCAGATACAAGGTGCTGGCTGTGAGCGGTGGCAGATTGTTCTGCATTCGTTAAAATAGTTTGATAAACCGTTCCTGCACAGGCGTCAGAAGACGTGCTGTGTTGACAATCACTGCCAAAGATTGTGCCATGAGCGCACTCGCAAACAACCTCTAAGCATACGCAAAATACTGTGAAGAAATACAACGTAGGCATCATCGGTTACGGCTGGGTGGCCACCGCCCATATCCCGAGCATCAACGCTTCCACGCAGGCACAAGTCACGGCGATCTATTCCTCCCGTTCGCTGAACGCCACGGAATTGAGTGCCAAGTACGGCAGCAACATCACGACATATACTGATTTGGATGAGATGCTGGCGGATCCGAATATCCATGCCGTCTCGGTTTGCAGTATGCCCAGCCTCCATGCGAAGCACGTTATCGCTGCGGCGAAGGCGGGCAAACACATCATCGTGGAGAAGCCATTGGCAATGTCCTGGAAGGACGTGCTGGCGATGGAGAAGGCGGTGGAAGCCGCCGGGGTGAAGACCTGCGTGTGCTTTGAGTGCCGTTGGTCCAGCCAGTTCCTCGCCACCAAGGGGATGATCGATGAGGGGCTGCTCGGCAAGCTGCATTACGGTGAAGTAGATTACTACCATGGCATCGGGCCTTGGTATGGGCAGTTCCGCTGGAACACGTTCAAGAAGGATGGCGGGAGCGCGCTCCTCACGGCTGGTTGCCATGCACTGGACGCCTTGCTGCTCTGCATGGGCAGCGAAGTGACCGAAGTGACCAGCTACGACACGAAGTCACAGAGCAAGATTTTCTCCCCGTACGAATACACGACCACAAGCGTTACCATCTTGAAGTTCAAGAACGGCGCCATCGGCAAATGCTCGGCGGTAGTGGATTGCTTGCAGCCTTATTACTTCCATACGCACCTCGTAGGCAGTGAAGGCAGCTTGCTGGATAACAAGTTCCACTCCATGAAGGTGAACGGCCTGAACAAGCACAAGTGGAGCGAACTCTCCATGAAGATGCTCGATTCCGGCGACGTCTCCGATCATCCGTATCAGACGCAGTTCCAAGCTTTCTTCGACGCGCTCGACAAGGGCAAAGATATGCCGCTCACGAGCCTCAAGGATGCCGTGACGAGCCACAAAGTGCTCTTTGCGGCGGACAAGTCCGCTGCCACAGGCAAGACGGTGAAGCTTTAACCTGCCGCAGACGTGGAGAAAAAGGACACTGTTCTGTCCGTTGCAATGGTCGCGTTGCGGCAGACCTCAACTCCTGCCGTAACGGACGTGGTGCATGCCTTCAAGAAATTGTGGGATGAAGAAACGGCCGAGGAGATCAAGGATGATGCTTTCTTTGGGTTCGATACCTCGGAAGGCCAGATTGTCTGCGGTTTGATGCCGTCGCCGATTCCTTGGGATGAACTGGAAGGTCCTTGCGCCACTTCGCCGTTTTGGAAGAACGCGGCTAACGAGATGAAAGGGCATAAGGCCCATCTTATCGTCACCGCGACTCCGGGCGATGGAGATCCGATCTTAGGCGCGCGATTGCTGACCAAAGCAGTGGCAGCGATCTTGAAGACCAAAGGGGTGGTAGGTGTGTATTGGGGTGCTGGGGCTTTGGTCCATTCACCTGCAACCTTTCTCGAGCACGCCGCTCAGATGTCAGACGATTGCCAGCCGCTCTACCTCTGGGTAGATTTCCGCGTGATGGCTGATGAAGGGGACACCGTGACGCTGTTTACTACCGGGATGGAGGCATTGGGCTTCATGGAGATTGAAATGGTGAAAAGTCACAACGAACCAACGGAAGCAGTGGACTTGGTGTTTAATGTCGCCCACTACTTGCTGGATAATGGGCCGATTCTGAAGGATGGAGACACGATTGGCATGTCTGAGACACAAGACGTTCAGATCAAGCATGTGCCTTCCATTTTCGCTGAGCGCGGAAACGTATACCGGTTGGAACTGTAATTCATGAGCAATACGGCCATAGCCATTGCCGCGCATCCTGACGATATCGAGTTCGTCATGGCCGGCACGTTGTTGCAGCTTAAAGCGGCTGGCTGGGAGATTCATTACCTGAATCTCTCCACAGGCAATTGTGGTAGCTTGGAATACAGCCCGGCCAAGACAGCCAAGGTGCGGCGCAAGGAAGCGCAGGACGCAGCGATGATTCTCGGCGCACAATGGCATCCGCCGACGTGCAATGACTTGGAAATCTTCTACGATCTCAAGACATTGAGGAAGCTGTCGGCAGTCATCCGGGAAGTGCAGCCCTCCATTGTCCTGACGCACTCGCCGCAGGATTACATGGAGGATCACATGAACACCTGCCGTCTCGCGGTGACGGCAGCGTTCACGCATGGGATGCCGAATTTTAAATCCACTCCGAGCCGTCCGGTCTATCAACATGATGTGACCATCTATCACGCCATGCCGCACGGACTGTGTGATGGTTTGCGCCGTCGCATCGTGCCCGGTGCTTACGTGAACACGACTCCAGTGCAGGAAACAAAACTCGCCTCATTGGCCGCGCACAAGAGCCAGCAAGGCTGGCTGGACGCGAGCCAGGGCATGAATTCCTACCTGCAAGCGATGGATGACATGTCCCGCGCTGTCGGCAAGCTCTCCAAGAAGTTCACGCACGCCGAAGGTTGGCGGCGGCATCTGCATTACGGTTTTGCTGCCAATGAGATTGATCCTTTAGCCGCTGCGCTCGGAGAGAACTGCCTGATCAACAAGGCTTATGAAAAAGCATTAAAATCAGCCGAGTAATAGTTCCGACTATCAACGCTCAGCTTTCAACCATCAACTAACCCGAACATGCCTCGCAAACTAAGCTCGCTCGCTCCCGAATGGTGGGATTACACCACGCTGGATACGGAAATCATCCAGGCCGCAGCCAAGCTGACGCCGGAGAAGTTGCTCAAGCTTTCCCGGCCCGGCTTCAAGGTGGTTTTCTACGAGACGTTGGAAGATTTCTACTGCGCCGAGGCGTTGGAATACATCCACGCATGGAAGCAGGCGACACCGGATAATCCGGCGGGCATCTGCGGACCGATTGGGCCGACGGAGCAGTTGCCGCTCGTGCCGCGCATCGTGAATGAGATGGGGTTGAAGTTGCATGACGCGCATTTCTGGGGCATGGACGAGTGGGTGATCGATGGTAAGTCCGTGCCGGTATCGCATCCGCTTTCCTTCGAGAAGTGTGATCGTGAGATGTGCTTCAACAAGATCGATAAAAAGCTCGTGATGCCAGATGCGAATCTGCACTTCCCTAATGCCGAAACCGCCGCGTTCCGCAAAACTTGGGAATCAGGTGTTCGTTGCGTGGTGATGCAGGGCGGGCAGGGGGACATCAAACATTGGGCCTTCAATGACCCATTACGCCGCAAGGGCAAGTATAAGGACGCACCTCCATCGCCGGCCGAGTACCGCAAGCTGACGACGCGCGTGGTGGACCTGCATCCGGTGACCATCGCCCAGAACGCCCGCACGTCTGGTGGTGGCAATGTGACGCTCGTGCCGACACAAGCGGTGACGGTCGGGCCTTACGAGACGTGGAAGGCGGAGAAGGTATCCATCTGGCACGCGGGCAATCACGATAATCCGTTCGGCCAACGCCTGACAGCGTTCATGATCGCGAATAAGATCGTGGATAGCGCGGTGCCGATGTCGCTCCTGGCGGATCATCCGAATGTGCAGTTCAATTACTATCGCAAGGGCATCGGCTCATGCAAGGTAGAGATGCACTAACCGACTGATTTAACCGCAGATGGATGCAGATAAGCGCAGATAGGAAAAAGGAACTGCGTTCCACAAACTGTCTAAAGTCGTAATGGCTTTCGATGGGTTTTGGCTTTATCTTTCTTAACAAAGTTGTGGATAAGCCACCTGAAATTGAATCCAAGCCCGTTACCTCGAATGCGACCAAGCCGCGTTCGCTGTGGCCGATGGCGTTTGCGGTCGTGGGTTTGGCACTCATAATAGCGGGTACGGTGATCGTAATGAAGGTCATCCGCGTTGGAGAGAAGGTTGGCGAGAGGGCCGTGAATGCTCCAGGCAAACTAGTCGCCACAATTGCGGACGCCTTCAAACCCAAGGTCACCTACAACACGGTCATCCATAGCACCCTGCAAAACCTGCAGCATGATCCCAAGCTGGTGGTGATGACGGCATCGGTGAATGTGGAGATCACGAAGGAAAGCGAGAAGACGCTCTGGGGCATGGTCTACATGGGCAAGAGCAAGGTGCGTATCAAGGCCTATGGGAACAAGGTACAGTATATCATACCGATGCAGGGGTTGTCAGAGACGAATTTCTTCTACGATGATTTCCACAAGCGAGTCATCGTGACGGTGCCACCGCCGCAATTGGACAACAACATGGTCTCGGTACAATCCGATCCCGCGATGATGGAGATAGAGACAGATGTGGGTTGGGGCCGCGCGGATAAGATGTCCGGTGATTTCCTGCGCGATGCGGCAAGGCGAGATCTACGTCCTGCGGTGGTGCGCGAGGGGAAGAGCGAATTGCTGATGGAAAAAGCAAGGGCCGATGCGCGCAAGGCGATCCAAAAAATGTTACAGCCGATGGCGGAATCCTTGAACGAGCACGTAGAAATCTGGGTGCTCTTCAGTGATGAAAACGGGCTTTCATGGAGCCAGCCGCTCAAGCTTCCATGATCCGTCTGCCTGGTTCTGATAAACGAAGCGGTCGTGCAAGCGGCTGCGTTGGCCCTGCCAAAACTCGATCAACTCCGGCTTCACGATATAACCACCCCAGTTAGGCGGCAGCGGAATCTCCTCGCCGGGATAGCGTGCCTGCAGCTCCTTCATGTTCTCTTCCAGCACGGCCCGGTTCGCGATCACCTGACTCTGATTGGAGACCCACGCACCCAAGCGGGAATTGCGCGGACGGATATTGTAGTAAGCCTCGGATTCTTCACGGGACACCTTGGTCACGGTGCCTTCCACGCGCACTTGCCGTTCCATCTCTTTCCACAGAAACGTCAGTGAAGCATGCGGGTTGGCCGCCAGTTCATGGCCTTTGCGGCTTTCGTAATTTGTGAAGAAACTGAAGCCGCGTTCATCCACGCCTTTGAGCAGGACGATGCGGGCGGAGGGCTTGCCATCGGCGGTCACCGTGGAGAGCGTCATCGCGTTTGGCTCGGTGATGCCTGCGGCGATGACCGCATCGAACCACACGCGGAACTGCGCGATCGGGTCCGGCAGCAAATCTTTGCGGCGCAAATTGCCGAGTGAGTATTCGCGGCGCAGGTGTGAGATGGACATGGTAAATGGATTTAAAAGTTAAATCGTTAAAACGTGAATGGATTCGACGTTTTAACGATTTTAAATCTAGCAAGGTCCGCCTCGTCACCTCGGCGGCTACTCGGGCTTAAGCCTTCGCTTCGATCATGCCGGCGGCGCGGGCGTAATTGAACAGACCGCCCGCATCCACCACAGGGCGGACGTCGCCCAGCGGCTTGAAGGAGTAGGTCTTGCCAGTGGCATCCACGGTCACCGTGCAGGCATCGATGTCCACGGTCACGACGTCGCCAGTCTTGAGCACGTCGCAGAGGCGTTCCGTGGCTTCGCAGGGATAAAGTTCACCGGTGGCCACGCAATTGCGGAAGAAAATGCGGGCGAAGCTCTCGGCCAGCACGATGCGGCAGGCGGCTGAACCGAGGGCGATGGGCGCGTGCTCACGGGAACTGCCGCAGCCGAAGTTACGACCAGCCACGATGATGGGGTAGTCGCTGTCGAGCTTGCCTTCCTTCACGTAACGGGTGGCGTAGAGGGATTCCGGCAGGCCGCACATAGCGTAGCTGCCGAGCTTCTCGTATTCCTCGGCGATGGTGGGCACGAGGTTCAAATATTGGGCAGGGATGATTTGATCGGTGTCGATGTTATCGCGCACCACAAACACTGGACCTTTAAAAACCGATTGCATTGCGTTCAAGATGTCGCGAAGAAGCGAGTTTTTCAACTGCGATTTATTGCGGAGCGCTGATCTCCGGTCCGGCGCGGCAATGTATCTACCTGCAATTGCTGGGGATATGGATCTGTGAGCGATGGTTGTCGGACCTTAAACAGACCTCTCGCCGGGGCGGAGACCGGCGCTCCAAACCAGTTGCTTGCAGTTGACTTTTCTTTCTTCCGCAGCAACCTACACGGCATGAAACGTATCCAATTTTTGACCCGTATGGCCATGGCTGTCATCGGCCTCGGGATGTTCGTGCAAATTTCCACGGCGGCAGATGCCCCGGCCACCTTCGAGGCGGGCGGGCTGAAATTCAAACGCCCCGCCACTTGGGAATGGGTGGAGACGACCTCCTCCATGCGCAAGGCGCAGCTCAAGGTGTCTGACGCCAAGACGAAGGAAACTGGCGAGGTAGTATTCTTCGCTTTCGGCGGCGATGGCGGCGGCACCGATGCGAATATCAAGCGCTGGCTTGGCCAGTTCGTGGAACCGCGCGACGAGAAGAACCACAAGATCGAGAAGACGACGGTTGGTTCCACGCCGGTGACCTACGTGCGCGCGGAAGGCACGTATTCGAGCGGCATGCCCGGTGGTGCCAAAACCCCGCTGCCTGATCACGTCCTGCTCGGCGCGATTGTCGAAGGCAAGGAAGGCCATGTGTTCATCCGCTACACATCGCCCAAGGCGCTGGCCGCAGCGTCCGAGAAAGAATTCAAGGGAATGGTGGAGAGCGCGTTGAAGTAAATCCGGCGCAATCCAATTTGAGAACGGGCGAGGGGAAACCTTCGCCCGTTTTTGTTTTCGGTAGGTAGGGTCGGCTGTCCTCAGCCGACCGCCGCCGAAGCGAGAGATATACAAGTGCCTAAGAGTACAGTGGCTACAATTTTCGAAGAGTGAAGGTCATGCTCTCTATCGTCACCAAGTCATAGGCTGGAGAATGACATAGGCCTCGTCATCGGCCCGCTGAGGACAGCGGGCCCTACCATCGTAAAATTACTTCACCCCTTCAGCTAACACCGTTTGGAAATGGGGCGGCTGTTCCTCGCGGGCGACGACGCTCACGTGCACCTTCTTGAAGCCGGCGGCTTCGAGCCAGCGTTGGAGGTCGCTTTCGGCGAAGCCCAGCCAGCGGTCGCCGTAGAGTTCGGGGGCTTGCTCGAAGTTGTGCTTGAGCAGGTCGAGAATGAGAATCTGCCCGCCGGGCTTGAGGATTTGGTACGCCGCGGCGATGGCCTTGGCTGGTTCCGCGGCGTGATGCAGGGCTTGGCTGAGAATCGCGAGGTCGATGCTCTTGGCTTCGATAGGCGGGTTCTCCAGATCGCCTTGGCGGAACTCGAGATTCTTCAGGCCGTTCTTCTTCGCCTTCTCCGCACCGTAGGAAACGATCTTCTCCGAGTTGTCCACGGCGATGACTTTCTTCGCGCGGACGGCAAGGAGTTCGCTCAGCAACCCTTCACCGGAACCGAGGTCGGCAATAGTCAGCGGGGGAAGGATGTGCAAAAGCAGATGCCCGAAGGCTTGCCATGAACGGCCGGGACCATAAACACGATCAAACCGACCAGCGATCTGGTTGAAGTAAAGGCGGGCCTGTTCGCGGCGGAGATTCAGCACGCGGCGGAGGTTGATCTGGTCTGCTTCGTATTCCGGAAGTTCCTTGGCAGCCCGGACGGCCATCTCCAAAAGCAGGCGGGTTTCATCGTCATCGGCTCCATTCCATTTGTAAAAGGTCCGTTTGCCATCGCGGCGGGACTGGAGCAAGCCAGCCTCTTGGAGTTGGCCTAAATGGGTTGAAATACGGGATTGGCCCAAGTGCGAGATATCTTGCAACTCGTTGACAGAGAGCTCGTCCTGCTTGAGCAGGGCGATGATGCGCAGCCGGGTGGCATCGGACAGCGCGCGCAGAGACTTTAAGGTTTGGGCCATACGGTTTGGGCGTTACCGGCTTTTCGGAAAAACCGTTTGACGAACTGAAAAGAGGATATATCATCCTATCTTGATACGTCAATATGAAGCTTTTGACGTGCGTTTAACTACATGAGCAAAAAATTCATCTTCTCTTCGGAGTCCGTCGGCGAAGGCCATCCGGACAAAGTGGCCGATACTATTTCTGATGCTGTTTTGGACGCCTGTTTGGCGCAGGACAAATTCAGCCGCGTGGCTTGCGAAACTTACGTGAAGTCGAACGTCGTCGTGGTCGGCGGCGAGATCACGACGCACGCCAAGCTCGACTTCGTGCAAATCTCCCGTGATGCGATCCGTGAGATCGGTTACGTGAACGATGATGATGTGTTCCACGCTGACAAGGTGTTCGTGAACGTCTATGTCACCCAGCAATCCGCGGACATCGCGCAGGGTGTGGACGCGCGCAAGGCCAAGGGCAAGAAGACGGCGAAGCAGGGTGCCGGTGACCAGGGTCTCATGTTCGGTTACGCCTGTGATGAAACGCCCGAGCTGATGCCCGCGCCGATCATGTTCGCGCACCGTTTGGGCCGTGAACTCACGCGCATCCGTAAGAGCGGCAAGGCTCCGTGGCTGCGTCCGGACGCGAAGTCCCAAGTCTCCGTAGTATACGAGGACAACAAGCCGGTCGCGATCTCCAACGTGGTCATCTCCACGCAGCACGCGGCTTCCGCTGAACACGCGGACATCGAGAAGTTCTGCATCGAGAAGATCATCAAGCAGGTGCTCCCGAAGAATTTGCTCAATGAAAAGACCGAGTATTTGATCAACCCAACGGGCCGTTTCGTGGTTGGTGGGCCGCAAGGCGACACCGGTTTGACGGGCCGCAAGATCATCGTGGATACCTACGGTGGTTGGGGCCGTCATGGTGGTGGCGCGTTCTCCGGCAAAGATCCGACGAAGGTGGACCGCAGCGCCGCTTACATGGGCCGCTGGGTCGCCAAGAACGTCGTGGCCGCGAAGCTCGCTTCCCGTTGCGAAGTGCAGTTCGCCTACGCCATCGGCCATCCTGACCCGGTCAGCGTGTGCGTCGATACCTTCGGCACCCACACGGTGGACGAAGCGAAGATCGAGAAGGCCATCAACAAGGTGTTCAGCTTCCAGCCTTCGGACATCATCGACCAGCTCAAGCTGCGCCGCCCGATCTACGGCAAGACCACGAACTACGGTCACTTCGGCAAGGACGACAAGGACCTGACCTGGGAATCCACCAGCATGGCCGCCGCCCTGAAGAAGGCCGCTGTCTAATTGAACTTTGTTGAAGCGTTAAACAGTAAAGTTTAACGCTTCAACTTTTTAACCCTCTCTAAATTTAATCAAATGGCTAAAACCAAATCCAAAGCTGTCGCCGCTGCCGTATTGGCAGAAGTGAGCGCAGCAACGGCGAACCTCGCCACGTATTCCGCCCAGACTCCGGCGGGCAAAGACTACATCGTGCGCGATTTCGCGCTGGCCGAATGGGGCCGCAAGGAAATCGCCGTGGCCGAGCACGAGATGCCCGGCCTGATGTCCGTGCGCAAGAAGTACGCGAAGCAGAAGCCCCTCAAGGGCGTGCGTGTGACGGGTTCCCTGCACATGACGATCCAGACCGCAGTGCTGATCGAGACGCTGGTGGCTCTCGGTGCGGACGTGCGCTGGGCTTCGTGCAACATCTTCTCCACGCAAGATCATGCGGCCTCGGCCATCGCGGCCACGGGTACGCCGGTCTTTGCTTGGAAGGGTGAGACGTTGGAAGAGTATTGGGAACTGACGCTGAAGGCGGTCCTGTTCCCCGGTGACAAAGGCCCGGAACTCGTCGTCGATGACGGCGGTGACGTGACCTTGCTCATTCACAAGGGCTACGAACTCGAGAACGGCTCCAACTGGGTGAACACGAAGAGCGGTTCCCACGAGGAAGCGGTCATCAAGAACCTCCTGAAGCGCGTGGCGAAGGAAAAGCCCGGCATCTGGACGAAGATCGTGAAGGACTGGAAGGGCGTTTCCGAAGAGACGACCACGGGTGTGCATCGCCTCTATCAGCTCGCCGAACAGGGCAAGCTGTTGGTGCCGGCCATCAATGTGAACGACTCGGTGACGAAGTCGAAGTTCGACAACCTCTACGGCTGCCGCGAATCGCTGGCGGACGGCATTAAGCGCGCGACGGACGTGATGCTCGCGGGCAAAGTGGCCGTGGTCTGCGGTTACGGTGACGTGGGCAAAGGCTGCGCGCACTCGCTCCGCGCTTATGGTTCCCGCGTGGTGGTGACGGAAATCGATCCGATCAATGCCTTGCAGGCGGCGATGGAAGGTTTCGAAGTCAACACGGTGGAGAGCACTCTCGGCGTGGGCGACATCTATGTGACCACGACGGGCAACTGCGACATCATCACGGTGGATCACCTCCTCGCGATGAAGGACCAGGCCATCGTCTGTAACATCGGTCACTTCGACAACGAGATCCAAGTGGACGCGTTGAAGAAGGCGAAGGGTGTGCGGATCGAGAACATCAAGCCGCAGTACGATCGCTATTACCTGCCGGGCAACAAGAGCCTCTACATGCTGGCGGAAGGCCGCCTGGTGAACCTCGGTTGCGCCACGGGCCATCCGAGCTTCGTGATGTCGAACTCATTCACAAACCAGACGCTCGCGCAGATCGACCTCTGGGCGAACAAGGATAAGTACGAGAAGACGGTCTATCGTCTGCCGAAGAAGCTGGACGAAGAAGTGGCCCGTCTGCACCTCGAGAAGATCGGCGTGAAACTGACCAAGCTCTCGAAGAAGCAGGCCGAATACCTCGGCGTGCCGGCGGACGGTCCTTACAAGCCGGAACACTACCGCTACTAAGAGCGGACGCTCATTTAGAGCCACCTTGCACAGGCGGACGAGATATCTCGTCCGCCTTTTGTATTGCATCGCGCACCATCCTGTGTCGTTATGAAGGCATTAAATGGCTAGTAATGTTAGCTGGCGGGTTTTGCCTTTTTGGGGAGGGGTTTCGTTGCTGGACAACCAATCCAAGGTGGCTTCATGAGTGAGGAACATTACCTGAAACAGGAACTGTATCAGTTGATGGGGCAGGACAGCTCTGCATTTGAGTTCTTTCAGAACGGTTCTTTAGATGGGGTGTGGTATTGGAATTTGGAGGTTCCTGAGCACGAATGGGTTAGTCCAAGATTTTGGGAGATTTTAGGGGTTGATCCAAAGGGTAAACAGCATCTGGTCTCGGAATGGCAGGCGGTGGTGTTTCCGGAGGATTTGGAAAAAGCGAAAGCCAATTGGGCGAAACACGTCGCCGATCCCGACCACCAGTATGATCAGGTGCTAAGATGCCGGCACAATGACGGCTCCACGGTTTGGATGCGGCGACGGGGCATCGCCATCAGAAATAAAGACCTTCAGGTGACCCGCATGGTGGGAACCTATTCGAATTTGACGGAACTCATGCGGGCCAAGGAAGAGTTTCAACTGAAAGCAGTCGAATTGCAGGTGGCCAACCGTGAGCTTGAGAAGAAGGAAGCGAGATTTCGCAGTTTGGTAGAATCTGCACCGGATGCGGTAGTCATCACGGATAACCGCGGTTTGATCATCTTGGTGAACGCCCAGACGGAAAAATTGTTCGGGTATGTGCGGGATGAATTGATCGGCCAGCCAGTGGAGACGCTGATACCGAGCCGATATCGTGGCCATCACCCAGGCTACCGTCAAAAGTATCATGATGCGCCTCATGCGCGGCCTATGGGCAGCGGCATGGAGTTATTCGGGCTGAAGAAAAATGGTGATGAGTTTCCGGTGGAGATCAGTCTGAATGTCATGGAGACGGAGGAGGGGCGATTGGTGTCGGCAGCCATCCGGGATGTGACTGCACAGAAGCACGCGGCAGAACAGATCAAGAGCGCCAATGCCACCCTGAAGCATCAAGCGGAGGAACTCGAGAAGAGCAACCTGGAGCTGGAACACTTTGCTTATGTGGTCTCGCATGACTTGCAAACACCATTGCGCAGCATCAGCGGTTTTGTACAGCTTTTGCAGCAGGAGTATGGCGAGAAGCTAGATGAACAAGCCACGGAGTGGATTCGCCGGACGGTGCTAGGTACCGACGCATGCAGACGTTGATCCGTGATATCATGGCCTATTCCCGGGTCGAGACGCGCGTGCATCCTTTTACCAAGCAGAACTTGAACGAGGTTTTTGACGAAGCAGTGGATGTGCTCGCGGATTCCATCCGGGAATCAGGAGCAGAGGTGAAGCGGGAGAATTTGCCCGAAGTGCTGGCTGACCGGCCACAGATGGTGCAGCTCCTCCAAAATCTCATCGGCAATGCGATCAAATACCGGGCCGAGGCTAATCCTCAAATTTGCGTCTCGGGAGCCGATAACGGACGTGAATGGCTCGTGTCAGTGAAAGACAACGGTATCGGCATCGCCCCCGAGCATTATCAGCGCATCTTCGATGTGTTTCAGCGTTTGCACACCCAGAAAGCGATTCCCGGAACGGGCATTGGCCTTTCCATTTGCCGGCGGGTGGTGATGCGGCATGGGGGCAAGATATGGGTGGAATCTGGCCTGGAAAGGGCAGCAGTTTTCATTTCACCATTCCAAAATCAGAAGGGGAAAATGCATGAGTGATGAGCTAAAGAATGCACGGTTCGCGGAGATCTTGCTGGTGGAGGACAATGAGGATGATGTCGTCCTGACCCGGGAGGGCTTGAAGCGTTCCAAAGTGGCGGTGAATCTGCATCATGTGGAGAACGGTGCCGAGTGCATGGCGTATCTGCGCCGACAGGGCAAATATGCCCAAGCGCCTTCGCCCGATGTCATCCTGCTGGACCTGAACATGCCGGTGATGAACGGATACGAGGTGCTGGAACAGATCGCAGCCGATCCGAAATTGAATCATCTGCCGGTGGTCATCCTGACGACTTCGGCGGATGAGCAGGATATCTTGAAGATGTACCAGTTGCGGTGCAGTTCCTATATCGTGAAACCGGTGGATTTCATCCAGTTCCAGCGGGTCATCAATGAATTCACGAACTACTGGTTTTCTATCGTCGTGCTGCCTAAGCCAGGCAAGAAGTGAGCCCGTAAGGCGTCATCATCAGTACGTGATGTTGATGATGGTCAATTCATCTTCACCGGCGGGAAAGCGGAATTTAACGCGCTGACCTAGCTTGGCGTTCAGCAGCGCTTTGGCGATGGGCGAGAGCCAACTGACTTCATCACGGTCCAAATCGGTCTCATCCACTCCTACGAGGCGGTAGTCCAGCTCTTCGCCTTTACGGTTCTTCACCTTTACCAGTGCCCCGAAGCGAACCATGTCGTGCGGTGGCGGGGGAGGAGGCACAACGACTGCGGTTTGCAGGCTCTGTTGGATTTGGGCGATGCGTTGATCGAGCAATTGGAGGGAGCGTTTGACGGCGTCTTTATCGGCTGAAGCGGCTATTTGCGGACGTTCGATCTCAAGCAAACGGGCCAGTTCCGCCCGCAGGCGTTGTTCGCCCGCCGGAGTCAGATAGTTCTTCACCCCGGGCGGCAGTGCTGCCGCCGGACGGGGAGTCAACGGCAGATCGGGGGCATCATCATCCTCGCGCGTGAACGCTTTGCTCATGTTTTTGAAATAATAGACGCCTTGGGCGTTGCGGACAAGACAAGGCGGGTACACATTCCGGGCAATAAATTATGGATCATTCACAATCCGGTCATCCTTCGGCGCTAGGGCCGGTCACCTCAGGCATTCCCAAGCGAATCAGCAATCCGCGGCGGTCCAAGCATGACGTGCTGGCCAAGCATGGCGTGGTAGAGACGGCGACAGCACCGAAGCCGGAGTTCAGCTTCGATCTCAAGCCCAACGAGATTGCCAAACACTTGAACCGTTTTGTCATCGGGCAAACCGAGGCGAAAAAAGTGTTGAGCGTGGCGCTTTGCGATCATTTCCAGCATGTGCGGATGACCTTGGAGGGTAACGTGGCACCGTTTTACCAGAAACAGAACGTGTTGCTGCTCGGGCCGACGGGCGTGGGCAAGACGCACTTGATCCGTTCGGCGGCAGAATTGATCGGCGTGCCGTTTGTGAAGGCGGATGCGACGAAGTTTTCTGAGACGGGCTACGTCGGCGGCGATGTGGATGATTTGGTGCGGGACCTCTTGCGTCGGGTAGGTGGTAACGTGAAGAAAGCCGAGCACGGCATCATCTATTTGGATGAAGTGGACAAGCTGGCGACACGCGGCGAGAGCGGGGGACGCGATGTGTCTGGCCGTGGCGTGCAGACAAATCTGCTTAAGCTCATGGAAGATGGAGACGTGCCGGTGGTGTCGCCAAACGACATGACAGGGCAGCTGCAGAACGCGATGCAGGCGATGCGCGGGGGCGGCACACCGCAGGCGGAGACGATCAATACGCGTCACATCCTCTTCATCGTTAGCGGAGCATTCTCAGGGATGGACCAGATCATCCGGCATCGCCTGATGCAATCGGAGAAATTGGCCAAGGTTCAGCGTATGAGCGTGGATGATCTCTACACGCAGGCGGCTACTTCTGACTTGGTTCAATACGGTTTGGAGCCGGAGTTCATCGGGCGCTTGCCGGTGCGGGTAGCGTGTCATGGGTTGGACAGCGATGATCTCTTTGACGTGCTGCGCAAGAGCGAGAGCAGCTTGATTCACCAATACGAACGCGCGTTTGCGGCGTATGATATCGAAGTTGAGTTCAAGGATGATGGCTTGCGCCGCTTGGCCTTGAAAGCCTCCGAGGAGAATACGGGCGCGCGCGGCTTGATGACGGTATGTGAACGCGTGTTCCGTGATCTTAAATTCAAACTGCCGACGAGCAAGGTGAAGCGGTTCGCGGTGACGGCGAAGCTGGTGGATGATCCGACCGGGGAATTGAAGCGGTTGTTGAAGGCGGGTTGATGGATGATCGAGCCGGGCAATGCTCGGCGTTCCATTTCGCTCCACAGAGCCTTTGACAAGAGGGGAAAAACCTCATGATACTCCTGCGCATGAATCCTATGAACCATGTGCGTGAGATCGCATTGTTTCTTTTGCTGGCTGTGACTGCGACCGGGTGGGCGGCGGACGAGTATCCGCAGCATCCTGACTCCAAGAAGCAGGAAGGGGTGCCGCAGGGGGAGTTGATCAAATTTACTTTCGACAAGAGCAAGGTGTTTCCCGGCACGACCCGTGAGGTGACCGTGTATGTGCCGAAGCAATATGACGGCAAGACACCCGCCTGCGTGTATGAACCAGGATGGCGTGCAGTGGAGCGCACCGACAGTCTTCGACAATCTGATTCATAAGAAGGATATGCCGGTGACGATCGGTGTCTTTGCGACGCCGGGTGTCGTGAAGACTTCGAACACGAATGCGTTGAGCCGCTTCAATCGCAGCTATGAATATGACGGACTGGGAGCGGATTACGCGAAGTTCGTGCTGGAAGAATTGCTGCCGGAAGTAGAAACGAAAAAGACCACAGATGGGCGTGCGATCGTCTTGTCCAAGAAGGCGAATGACCGGGCCATCGGTGGTTCGAGTAGCGGAGCGGTTTGCGCCTACACGGCGGCGTGGGAACGGCCAGATGCGTTCAGCCGTGTGTTCAGCGTGGTGGGAACGTTTGCGGGGCTGCGCGGAGCGGATGAATATCCGATCTTGGTCCGCAAGTTTGAGCCGAAGGCGTTGCGCATCTTCCAGCAAGACGGGAGCAATGACTTGAACATCTATTGCGGTGACTGGTGGATCATGAACCAGGCGATGGAGCGGGCGTTCACCTTTGCGGGTTATGAGCACGACCATATCTGGGGTGAAGGCGGGCATAACGGTAAGCAGGGCACGGCGGTGTTCCCGGATGCGATGCGTTTTCTCTGGAAGGGTTGGCCGGAGCTGGTGAAGAAGGGCAAGGGCTCGCCGCAATTGCAGGAGATCTTGATTCCCGGTGAAGAGTGGCAAGTGGCGGCGGAGGGATTCAAAGGCACCGAGGGCGTGGCTGTGAATGCCAAGGGCGAGATATACTTCAACACGGCGGGCATGAAGAAAACGATGAAGCTGCTGGCCAACGGCAAGAGCGAGACGTTCATCGAGGACAATCAGTTGGGTGATGGACAGCGCTTTGGTCCGGATGGCCGTCTTTACACCGTCTCCGCTGGAACGAGCAACATTGTGGCGTATGCAACGGATGGCAAAGCGACGGTGATCGCGTCCGGCTTCAAGGGCAATGATCTTACGGTGGCGAACAATGGGAACATCTACGTGACTGAATCGAGCTGGGACAAGGTGAGTCCAAGCAAGGTTTGGCTCATCAAGCCCGATGGCACGAAGAGCGTGGTGGATTCGGGCCTGATCTTTGCGAACGGCATCACGTTGTCGCCCGATCAGACGCTGCTCTACGTCTCGGACATGAAGACGCGCTGGGTTTACAGCTATCAGGTGAAAGCGGATGGCACGCTGCAATACAAGCAGAAGTATTACTGGCTGCATGAGCCGGATAACCGTCAGGACGCAGGCTCAGATGGTATGCGAGTGGATCGTGATGGTCGCCTCTGGGTGGCTACAGCGATGGGGCTCCAAGTGTGTGATCAGGCGGGTCGCGTGAACTGCATCCTCCCGACACCGAATGGTCGGGTGTCTAATCTGGATTTCGGTGGGGAGAACTTTGATACGGTCTATGCCGCGTGCGGGCCGGTGATCTATAAGCGGAAGATCAAGGTGAAGGGCGCGCAGAATTGGGCGCCGCCAGTGAAGCCGGCTGCACCGAGGTTGTGAGTATAAATGCAATAGACGGTATTTGTGACGACTATGCGATGATGAGTTGGATGCAACCCTTTCAGGGTAGTGGCGTTTAGACGTCTCACCCAGGGTAGCTCGTTCCTCGCAACCCTGGGCTGATTGATTGGAACCCCGGTGGGGTTCAAGAACTGCGGCGATGTTGATGTGGCGTGTCGGTAATTAAAAATGTTATGAAAACCATCTCACGGAGAGCGGTCTTAAAAGGCAGTGTGGCATTTGCGGCGCTGGCGTTTGCGGAGCGGCCGTTGTCAGTGTTTGGTTTCGGTGATCCGGAAGAAGGTGCAGTGCCGGTGCCATTCCTCACGCCGCAGCCGAAGAATCCGAACCGCCCGATGGTGCAGTGGGAGGAACTCAAGACGTGGACCACGGCGAACGAGAACGTGTACATGGTCAGCCACTACAACACGCCAGCGGTCGAGGCGGATAAGTGGAAGCTGGAGATCAGCGGGTTCGTGGAGAAGCCGATGACATTGACGCTGGCCGATCTGAAGAAGCGTCCGCAGAAGGAAATCATGGCCACGCTGGAATGCGGTGGTAACGGGGCGAGTAACAACTTCATGGGCGCAGTGGCGAATGTGAAGTGGAAGGGCACGCCGCTGGCACCGATTCTCAAGGAATGCGGCATCAAGAAGCGCGGCATTGAGGTGGTGTTTATAGGCACGGACGAGAAGCGCGAGAAAGTTCGGGAAGCGGAGTTCGACATGCGTTTCTCGCGCAGCTTGTCGCTGACGGACGCGATGCAGGACAAGATCATGCTGTGCTGGGAGATGAACGGGAAACCGTTGACCAAAGAGCATGGATATCCGCTGCGGCTCATCGTGCCAGGTTGGTATGGCATTGCGTGGGTGAAGTGGCTGGCGCGGATCGAGGTGCAGGACCGGCGTTTCATGAGCAAGTACATGGGGCGTGAGTATGTGACCATTCGTGGTGAGGAAATGCCGGATGGGGATGTGCTGTATCGTGAAACTTCGGTGAGCTTCATGAATGTGAAGAGCATTGTGGCCCGTGTCTTGAAACTGAAAGACGGGACTCTGCGGGTGCAAGGGGCAGCGTGGAGCGATGGCACGCCGATCAAATCGGTGGAACTGAAGTTGGACGATGGCGCGTGGCAGAAAGTGACTTTGGATAAGACCAATTCGTCAAAGTATTCGTGGACGTTCTGGAGCCATGATTGGAAAGGGGCGGCGGAGGGTGAGCATACGTTGGTTTCACGCGCTACAGACATGGATGGGCGTGAACAACCGGCGGCTGATGATCCGACGATCAAACTGAAGAAGACTTTCTGGGAGGCGAATCAGCAGGTGGTGCGGAAGATCAAATTGTAGATGGGAGAGGTTAACCGCGAAATACGCTAAAGACGCGAAAAAGGGAGACTGGCCAGCTGGGGCTGGGTGTTCCGGGGAAAATAGTTGCCTTAACCTGAAACTGCATCTGGCTTTCGCAACCGCTGCGCCGCTGAGATTGACAGCGGGGGTTTCTTGCGCAGTATTTGGGGATGCAAATTCTCCGTGTGCGTAATATTTTTGCGGCGTTCCTGTGCCTTTGCGCGGCAGTTTCCTTGTCGGCGGCTGAGGCCTACAAATTAGGGCCTGATTCCCAAGTGAAACCGGGTGTGCCGAAGGGTAAGATCGAGAAGTTCACTCTGAAAGATAGCAAGGTTTTCCCCGGCACCACGCGTGATTACTGGATTTATGTGCCGACGCAGTACGATTCCGCCAAGCCGGCGAGCTTGATGGTGTTCCAAGATGGCGGCGGGATGGTAGGGACGAATGGTTCGTACCGCGCTACGGTGGTGTTCGATAATCTGATCGCAGCGAAAGAGATGCCGGTGACGATCGGGTTGTTCGTGAATCCTGGAACGTATCCGGCGGCGGAGAAGGGACAACAGGGCCGGAGCAATCGCAGCTACGAATATGATTCAGTGTTTGATCTGTATGCGCGTTTCTTGCTGGAGGAGATGCTGCCGGATCTGGAGAAGAAGTATAACATCAGCAAGAACCCGGCGGACCGCGCCATCTGCGGCAACAGCTCAGGAGCTATCTGTGCATTCACCGTGGCGTGGGAACGGCCAGATGTGTTCGGTAAAGTGGTCAGCCACATCGGCAGCTTCACGAATATCCGCGGTGGTTATGTTTACCCGGCTTTGATCCGCAAGACGCACAAGGACAATTCCGGCAAGTATTACCTGCCTTCTACAGCTGCTTTATTGGAAGGCCGGCGCAAGATCCGTGTGTTCCTGCAAGATGGTTCCAGTGACCTGGACAACATGCATGGCAACTGGCCATTGGCGAATCAGGACATGGCGGCCGCGTTAAAGTATGCGGGTTGGGATTACAAATTCGAGTTCGGCACGGAAGGGCATAACGGCAAGCATGGTGGCGCGATCTTCCCAGATACGATGCGGTGGTTGTGGAGAGATTCGGTGAAGTGAGACGGGGAAACATCGAACATTAAACGTCGAACGCTGAACAGCGAGAGAAGGTGAACTTGAGGAATCCAGGTAATCATGATTGTTCCCGACGCACGCTTATCAAAGCTGGTGTTGGATTTGCATTGTCGGCCCCTTTTATTTTACGGGCTGAGGCTTCCAAAGCAGAAGCGACAGTGCAGGTGGCGCATGAGGAGATATGGCGGCGCTTCATCGACAAGCATGGGGTGATGCTGGATTTCACGGATGAGCAGGGGAAGGTGGAGATTCCCACGGCGGAGGAATGCCGGTTGGGGAAACCGAATGCACTAGGTTGGTGGAGTCCAATCGAGAACGGCGGGTTCTTCAACGGGCTTTATATCGATGCGATGATCAATCGCTGGCGCATCACCAAGGAAAAGACGGATGCCGACAAGGTGAAGCGGTTGGCACGCGGCTTAATGACGCTGGCTACCATCAGTGATGTGAAGGGGTTCGTGGCTCGGGGGCTGGCGACGGATGGCAAAGGACATTATCCGATGGGTTCGGATGACCAAACGGGGCCGTGGTTTTATGGGATATGGCGTTACCTGCAGTCTGGCTTGGCCGATGACAAGACCGAACGGGCGCGAATCGTGCTCAAAGTGACGGAGATGGCGGAGATGTTCCTGCGCAACAATTGGCGGATGCCGGCGGAGGAGCCGTTCAAGTTTCGCGGGGGATTCAGTTCAATCACTTGGCAGAGCGCATCGCGGCAGTTGTTTGTGCTGAAGTTCATGCACCAACTGACGCGGGATGAGAAGTGGGTGAAGCTTTACCAGCAATCGCTTAAGGAAAGCGGCGGGCCAGACAAGCTGACGCGGCTGGCAGTGTGCGAGCGCGGAATGATTTTCGAGCATGGTGGACGGCACTCGTGGACGGCTTCGGTTCCGGGTGCATGTTTGCGGGCTTTGTGGGAGATGGAGACGGACAAGGAGCTGAAAGCCGCCTACGCCAGGGGATTGCAGGCCGGAGCGGTGCTGGCGCTGGAAAGTCTGCCCATCGGAATGAAGTTCAATAACGAGGATCAGCAAAAGTTTGAAGCGGACTGGCGCATCATGAACCAATGGTGGAAGCCGCAGCAAACAGAACTGGAGGCCGTGGCGCTGGCCCAAGCGCAGTTGAAAGAGTTTGGTAAACTGGCTCCCCGACGCGGACAAGAAGTGAATGGGGTGCGGGAGCCCGCCTTTGCGGCCTGGGTGGTTTCCTGGCCCCGGACAAGGCGTTACTCAAAGAGCGGAGAGCCGCTTTGGAGCAATTGATCGCTCATTACCGTTACGAGCGGCTGGCGTATTCCCAGTTCTTTCCGTTGGAGAACCTGTGGTGGCAGCTCCGCAATGACCAATGACAAAAACTGAATAACGAAAATTTCCAAGATCATCTATGAATGCTGAAATCACTTATCTAAATCGTTTTCTGAGGGCTGGGAAAGCGCTGCTGGCCGCCGCTTTGGTCAGTTTGTTGGGAACAGTTTCATCCCAGGCGGCAGACAAGAAGTTAACGCCGTATCATGAGGTGCAAGCGGGTGTGCCGACAGGGACGCTAACGAAGTACACGAACTTCACCTCGAAGATATTCACGAACACGACTCGTGATTGGTGGGTATATGTGCCCGCGCAATACGACAAGGCGAAACCGGCGTGTGTGATGGTGTTTCAAGATGGGCATGACTACGTGAACCTGAAGGGCAACTGGCGGGTGCCGACGGTGTTCGACAATCTCATCGCCAAGGGCGAGATGCCGGTCACTATCGCCATTTTGATCAATCCCGGACACAATGGCAGCTATGCGCCGAAAAATGCCTGGCAGGTGAGCAACCGCAGTTTTGAATACGATTCACTCGGGGACCGTTACGCCCGCTTTCTGGTGGAGGAGATTTTGCCCGAGGTGAAGAAAAGCTATAACATCACCGATGATCCGGAAGGCCGGGCGATCTGCGGTGCCAGCTCCGGCGGCATCTGCTCGTTCACGGTGGCATGGGAGCGGCCGGACCAGTTCCGCAAGGTGCTGAGCACCATCGGCAGCTTTGTGGATCTGCGCGGCGGGCATGTGTATCCGTATCTGATCCGCAAGACGGAGAAGAAACCGATCAAGGTGTTCCTGCAGGATTCGAGCGGCGATCTGGATAATCCGTTCGGCAACTGGCCGTTGGCGAACCAGATGATGAATTCCTCGCTGCGTTATATGAAATACGACGTGAAGTTCGATTACGTCGAAGGATTCGGCCATAACAGCGATCGTGGCGGCCAGATTTTCCCGGATGCTCTCAAGTGGTTGTGGGAAGGGTATAAGAAGTAAGCCATACCGAAAGCTTGATGGCCAAGCAATGAAGCAGTGGAAATGAAAATAATCTGAATTGTATGAAACGTCTCGTGATTCTAGTTGCTGGTTTGATGGTATGTGTGACGTCACAGTTGGCCAGTGCCCAAGACCTAGGTGGCGACATGACGTTGCACCGGCTCATCCTGCCGGACACGAAATGGGAAGTGGTGGCGGAAGGGTTGGGCTTTGCCGATGCGCCGACATCGGATGACAAAGGGAACTTTTATTTCTGCGACATGAAGGGGACTCCACCGACCATCTGGAAGGTGGCCCCGGATGGGAAGAAGTCCAAGATCATTGAGGGCATTCCGGTGAGCGGCATGAAGTTCGGACCGGATGGACGTCTCTATGCCGGTGCTGGCACGGGTAAAGAGAAACATCTCTCGGCGTTTGAATTGCCTAGCGGCAAGGAAACGATTTTGGCGAAGGATGTGCAGCCGAATGACCTGGTGGTAACGCATAAGGGGTACATCTATTTCACGGAGACGGGCAAGAAACAGGTGACGTTAGTGAATGCGAAGACGGGGGAAATGAAAGCGGCGAGCACAGGGGTGGTGACGGCCCCGATGGCATCGCGCTCTCGCCGGATCAGCGGACCTTGGCGGTGTCAGATTCGCGCGGCAAGTTTGTGTGGACGTTCTGTATCGAGCCTGACGGGGCGTTGACTCCCGGAGTGCCATTCATGACGATGCGCACTGAGGTGGACCAAAATGCGATCAGCCCGGATGGCCGCACGCCTGTTTACAAGGTTGCGAGCGGTGGCGATGGGATGAGCTCGGATCTTTATGGCCGTTTCTATGTGTCCTCCGCCCTAGGGGTGCAGGTGTTCGATCCGACCGGCCGTGAGTGCGGTCTGCTGCCCAAACCTTACAGAAGATGATGACGAGTGTGCACGTGGGCGGCCCGAACGGCGAATACATCTATGTGACGCAGGCGGACAAGGTGCTGCGGCGCAAAGCGAACGTGAAGGCGTTTTATCCGTTTTTGGGGCCGGTGGAGGCGATTGCGCTGCCGGTCAAGTAGTTGGTGGTTGATGGTCGAGAGTCGATAGGAAGAAGAAACCACGAAATACGCTTAAAACTCGAAAAGGGATTTAAGAAAAAGCCGCCAAGCAATTGGCGGCTTTTTGCTTTCAAATGAGAGACCGTGCCAATCAGGCGAATTCGGGTTCGATGATTTCTTTGGGGGCTTGATGCAAGGGGGTGCCGTCGATGGCTTCCGGGTATTCGAAGACTTTGCCTTCGAAGTTGCGGATGACCACGCGGTCGGCGTTGTGGTTGAGCACATAGCCGGGGTTGATGGGCACCTTGCCGCCGCCGCCGGGGGCATCGATGACGTATTGCGGGACGGCATAGCCAGTCGTGTGACCGCGTAATTGCTCCATGATCTCCAGGCCGCGACGGACGCTGGTGCGCAAATGTGCGGAGCCGGCGATGAGATCGCACTGGTAGATGTAGTAAGGCCGCACGCGGCACATGAGCAGCTTCTGCACATGCGCTTTCATGATCTCCGGTGAATCGTTCACGTCCTTCAGCAGGACGGATTGGTTGCCGAGCGGGATGCCGGCATCGGCCAAGCGGCCGAGGGCATCGCGAACTTCCGTGGTCAGTTCGCGTGGGTGATTGGAGTGCACGCTCATGAAGAGCGGGTGATATTGCTTCAGCATCGCGCAGAGTTCGGCAGTGATGCGTTGCGGGAGGAAAATGGGGATGCGCGTGCCGATGCGGATGAATTCCACATGCGGGATGGCGCGGAGCTGGCTCAGGAGATACTCGAGCTTTTCATCGCTGAAGAGCAGGGGGTCGCCACCACTCAGGAGGACGTCGCGGATCGTCGAGGTCTTGCGGATGTAGTCGAGTTGCTTATCGAACTCGGCATGAAAATCATATCCTGTAGCATTGCTCACCAGACGGGCACGGGTGCAGTAGCGGCAGTAGGCGGCGCACCGGTCGGTGACAAGGAACAGAACGCGGTCTGGATAACGATGGACCAGTCCAGATACAGGAGAATGGGAATCTTCCCCACAAGGATCGGACATCTCCCATGAAGCCGTGTGGGTTTCCTCTTCGCGAGGGACGACTTGGCGGCGGATGGGGCAATTGACATCATCCACGTCGATCAGGCTAAAGAAATGGGGGGTGATGGCCATGGCCAGCTTGGTGTTGGCCAGCTTGGCACCCGCGTATTCCTCTGGGGTGAGGTTGGGGATGAGCTTCTGAAGTTGCTCGACGGTGGTGACGCGGTTTTTGAGCTGCCAGCGCCAATCGTTCCAATCCTTGTCCGAGACATGCGCCCAAGCACTCCGGCCAGACGAGCGAAATTGCTTAAGCTGTTGTGGTTGCGAAGGGTCTGGATCCCCTTTCGAAGCTTCCGAGGTATTATTCGACATTGTTCGGCACTATATTTGCGAGTGACTGGCTGTCAAGTGGCACAGCCAAACTAAAATAAGGTTGCCCAGCCTATTTAGGGTCGTTAACCGGAGGCTCAGCAAGTTCGATCTGTTCGAAGTCCGACCGCAAGACTTCCAAGTATTCCAATTGCTTTAACGTCTCTTTTATCAAGGGCTTAGCGGTGGAACTGGCGGCGCGGTTCTTGCCTTTGGGGACGGACAATTGCTCACGTTTGTTGGCGTAGTTCAGGAGCAGGATGTGGTAGTCGTAAACGAGTTTTAATAAATCTGGAGGCAGATTCCATTCAAGGCGTTGCAACTGGACGACTATCTGGCTGAGCACGGGACGTTGCTGCTCGAAATCCACGTCCGTGATCAATTGCTTCAGTGTGATGCTTTCGGAGATGGGGACGGAGTTGGTATCCAGACGGATACGGACTTGAGGCTGGAGAATCTGGTTCAGTTTGGCCAAGGCATTCTTCTCCGGCCAGCGGGCGCGGTCTTGGCGGCCAAGGAAGTTCACTTGCGTCACGGACCACCATTTCTCGACTTCTAAGGGAGTGGTGAAGTGGGCACGGTAAGCATCAAAGAGAGCAAACTGCGGATGGGAGAAACGGAAGAGATCCTGGATGTAAGTGCGCAGCTTTTGGGGACCATCTGGCAGTTGCAGCAATTCACTGACAAAGAGATGTGAGCTGTGCTGGTAATGTTCAAAGCCAAGACTGGCGATCTGGTCATCAACAGGGACGCTCAGGTCGGAGAAGGAAAGCGGTGGAGTTTTTTTAAGTTTCTCCCGGACCAGACTCAGCGAATCTTTCCAAACCTTCTCGCGCGTAGGGGCATCCACCTGCACGAATTGCGTACCGAGATTGTTTTTGATGGGGGAGGCTTCTGCGATCAGCGTGATGCCTTCACGCTCGAGCATGATTTCGGTCAAGCCTTCACGCAGCCACATTGGGACCTGGACGGAGTCGCCATCGTTCAACCGGTTGCCCATCTCCTGGATCAGCACTTGGACGATACCACGGACGAGTTTCCGGCGTTCGATATACTCCGGAAGGGTCATTTCGTAGCGCCAGCCGTCATTGTATCTTACGGCACTGATCAAGACGTTTGCCTGCGGCGGGAGCCAAGGTTTGATGCTGACGCGAATACGGCTGCCGGGGCGGTCCGTAGTGTCCAACTGATTGAGATAGGATCGCTTCACCTGCTCGCAACTGATGGCGAGTTCCGAAGGGGTAAGCTGGATGACATCTTTGAGCAGAGGATTCTGCTTGGGATGGACTTCCCGGGAGGACCAAACGGTCGGACGGTTCGGTCCCGTGACGATGAATTGCTGTGAGCGGCTCCAAACAGTCGCAGACATCTCCGTCGTGTTCCCGGACTGGGCCAGGACAGTCGATACCCCTACGGTCAGCCCGCAGAGCAGGCCTAACAAGGAGAGGACTGGACGGAAGCTTTTCACATCAACTCTTGGCGGCTTTAGCAGCTTTGGGTTTGGCTGCCGGTTTGGTTTCGGCCGGTTTACTGCTCGAGGAGCTAGAGCTGGAGGAGGAGGAAGCTGAATTGTCGGCCTTGGCGGCCTGCTTGTAGCCCTCGCTACGGTAATCGGTGATGTAGAAGCCGCTGCCTTTGAAAATCAGGCCGGCACCTGCCCCCATCAGGCGTTTCACTTTGCCTTTGCCCAGGTCTTTTTGCAGCAGAGGTCTTTGGGACAGACCGTCAGGGCGTCATCCTTCATGGACTGAAACTTCTCAAAAGTGTGACCGCATTTGTCACAGGCGTATTCGTATGTCGGCATAGCACTACAGCACGGAAAATGTAACCGTGATAGCAAAGCACAGGGGAAAAGGGGCGTCAAGGATGGCAGACGGGTGAAAGATAGGGAAAAACACCGAACATCCGACGCCCAACTTTCAACATTGAAGTGGAAAGGGATCAACGGCCGAGGCGCTTGGCTGCGAGGGTGCGGGCCTGTTCGACGAGCGGAAGGTCGGTTTGCAGGTTGGCGAAGCGGAACGGGGGCAGGCCGCTTTGCTCTTTGCCGAGGAGGTCGCCAGCACCGCGGAGGGCAAGGTCAGCTTCGGCGATGCGGAAGCCATCCGTCGTTTCTTCCATGACCTTCATGCGCTCGCGGGCTTCCTCGGTCTTGATCTTGGCGAGGAGGATGCAATGGGAGTCATGGGTGCCACGGCCAATACGCCCGCGCAATTGATGAAGCTGGGCGAGGCCGAACTGCTCGGCGTTCTCAATGACCATGACAGTGGCATTCGGGATATCAACACCGACCTCGATGACACTGGTGGCGACGAGGCATTGGAGCTTGTTGTCGCGGAAGTCAGACATCACGCGGTCCTTTTCTTCCGACGAGAGACGGCCGTGCAGGAGGCCGGTCTTGAACGGGGCGAGCGAGATGGCGAGTTTATGGAACTCGCTCTTCACGGCCTTCACATCCTTATCATCGTCGTTTTCCTCCACGCGCGGATAGACGATGTAAGCTTGGCGACCTTCCGTCAGTTTCTCCAGCAGGAACGCGAGCACTTGCTTGAGCTTATCCGGCGTGCGGACATAGGTCTTGATGCGCCCGCGGTTCAACGGCATCTGATCGATGACGGAAACATCGAGATCGCCATAGAGTGTGAGGCCCAAGGTGCGGGGGATAGGCGTGGCGGTCATGACAAGCAGGTGCGGGTAGTTGCCCTTGCGCACAAGCGATTCACGCTGGGCCACGCCGAACTTGTGTTGCTCATCAATGATGACGAGGCCGATCTGTTCCAGACGAAACGCATCCTGTACGAGGGCGTGCGTACCGATGACGATGCAAGGACGCGAGTGCGAATAGTAAGTCTTGCGGCTGCCAGTCTGGAACTCGACGGGGATATCGAGCGGCTTGAACCAGTTGGTGAAATTTCGGTAATGCTGTTCCGCCAGGATTTCCGTGGGCGCCATCAGAATGACACTGTGCTGGCTCTCAAGGGTCATCAAGGCAGTGCAGGCGGCCACGACGGTTTTGCCCGCACCGACATCCCCTTGCAGCAAACGACGCATCGGATGTTCGCCGCCCATGTCGTGACGGATTTCACGGAGAACTTTCGTCTGGCCTTCGGTGAGCTTGAAACCCAGACGAGCGAGAAACGGTTTGATGAAATGATTGTCTCCGGCGCAGGGCAGAGCGACAGCGTTTAGCTCCAAGCGTTGCCGACGGCCTTGGATATCCAGTTGCAACGCGAGCAGTTCATTCAGCGCGAGCCGTTTGCGAGCGATGGCGGTGTCCTCCATCTCCTCGGGGAAATGGAGCATGTGGATGGCGTTGGCGTGTTCCGGGAAGCCGGCGGCAGTGGCTTCGGGGTAGGGCTCGGTCAATTGCGGTTCGAATTGTTCCAGCGCGCGCCAGAGGAGTGAGCGGAGCCAACGTTGCGGCAAACCTTCCGTGAGCGGATAGATGGGGACGATGCGGTTCAGGTGGATGGAGACTTCTTCGCCCGGCTCGATGACTTCCGTTTCCGGGTGATCCATGGTGCGCGGCTTGAGCGAGTTCGGTTTGCCGTAAACCATGACGTCATCGCCTTGGCGGAAATAGTTCTGCATGTACGGCAGATTCCACCAGCGGCAATGGAGCCGCGCCGCGCCGTCATCGATGACGATCTCGAAGACGGATTTGCGGCTCTTGCCAAAACTGTTCAAACCCAACGCGACGATTTGGCCGCGCACGGTGCCGGGGGCATCGAGGGTGAGGTCTTTGATGGAAAGGAAATGGCGGCGGTCCTCATAGCGGCGTGGGCGATGGAGCAGGAGGTCTTCGATGCAGTAAAGCCCTAGCCGATGCAATTGCGCGAAACGCTCCGGGCCAACGCCCCGGAGGTCTTTGAGCAAGGACTTCAATTGCAACGGCATTTCAGGCACAGCGAGAGGTTTAACGGGTCGCGGCGGACAGACCAAGAGAGAAAGGTTTCATACTATAGGAAATATCGAACATCCAACAACGCACGCCGAACATCGAGGAGGGAAAATTGAGGGGAGAGACGCCGAAAAAGGGGGCGAGGACGAGAACGAGAACGACGACGAGGACGAGGGGGGGATTTATGGTCTAAAGGCTTGGCTTTAAATGGCCTTGGCACGGGGCGCGGGTTTTGGTTAAGTCCCGGCCTGAATGAGAAAGCTCCTCTGGCTGGTTTTGACGGTTTTGGCATTGAGCGTGATCCAACAAGGTCGCGCGGCTGAATCCGCCGAGCCCAATTGGGAATTTGAATCGCTGACGGACCAAGGCGAATTCATCTATGATTTTGCGAATGGCACGGCCTCGACCGACAAGGGGGGACGCGTCAAACGCGGGGCGACCGTTTTGACAGCGAACCGTTTGACCATCAGCCAGAAGACTGGTTGGGCGGTGGCCGAGGGAGCGGTGATGTTGGAGCATGAAGGGGCTTTGTGGAAGGGAGAGAAGCTGGAGTATAACTTCCAGACGAAGGAGATGAAGGCGACGGAATACAAGACCGGGATCACGCCTTACTATGCCGGTGGTTTTGCTCTGAGCGGGGATGCCAGCAATCCAACGAATCAGACTTACACTTCCTACTACAGTTACTTCACAACGGATGATCTGGCTGACCCCGGTTACAAACTCAAGGCGAAGCAATTGACGATCGTGCCGGGCAAATATATCGAAGCAAAAAGTGCCACGGTGTACTTCGGGGATGTGCCGGTCTTTTACTGGCCTTACTACAAGCGGCATCTTGACCGGCATCCGAACAACTGGGTGCTCACGCCCGGTTACCGCAGCCTTTACGGTCCCTACATGCTCACGACCTACAACTGGTACGCGAGCACAAACTTGAACGGCTCAATCCACATGGACTACCGCCAGAAACGCGGTGCCGGTGGTGGTCCTGATTTCAAGTACAACCTAGGCAAAGCCGGCACGGGTGAGTTCCGTTATTACGCGACGCGGGATGATGATCCGCGGACCGATGCGGTCAACCAGCCGCTGAGTGATTTCCGGGATCGCATCTACTTCAGCCACCAGATCAACATCCGGTCCAATTTCTTTGCGCAGGCGTCCGTGCGCTGGCAGCAGGATGAGTTCATGATCCGTGATTTCTTCGAACACGAATATGAGCAGAACATCCAGCCAAGCAGTTTCTTGGAAGCCGGATATTTCTGGCGGAACTTCAGCCTGAATGTTTTCGCGCAGCCGCAGGTGAATGATTTCTTCGACACGGTGGAGCGTCTGCCGGATGTCAAATTGACGGGCTTCCGCCAGCAACTTGGCGAAACCCCGTTGTATTACGAGAGCAAGAGTTCGATGGGGTATTTCCGCCGCCAGTTCGGACACAATCTGTTCCCGGAATTTTCGGCCATGCGGGCAGACACGTATCATCAGATTGTTTTGCCGCAGACCTACTTTGGCTGGCTGAATTTCACCCCGCGCGTGGGTGGTCGCTTCACCCATTACGGCGAGACGGACGGAGCAGGCACGACGCTGATCGAGGAGAATCGTGGCGTGTTCAACACGGGGGCGGAAGTTTCCTTCAAGATGTCGCGTGTCTGGAAGGATGCGGAGAACAAGTTTTTCCAAGTGGACGGGTTGCGGCACATCTTGGAGCCCTCCATCAATTACGTCTATGTGCCGACGCCGAATGTGGAACCGCGCGATTTGCCGCAGTTCGATTATCTCTCGCCGGGCTTCCGCCTGGTGCCGATCGAGTATCCGGACTTCAACTCGATCGATGCGATCGACGCGCAGAACACTTTCCGCTTTGGTTTGCGGAACAAGTTGCAGACGAAGCGTGATGGCCAGATCGAGAACTTGGTGAACTGGGCGGTCTTTACGGACTGGCGCCTGAACCCGCGCACAGGGCAAGGCACGTTCGCTGACGTGTTCTCCGACATGGATCTGCAACCCCGTTCCTGGCTGGTGCTGAATTCCGAGTTGCGTTACTCGCTGGATAACGGCTGGTTCCGTCAGGCGTACCACACGGCGACGTTCAAGCCGGGCAACACTTGGAGCCTGAGCTTGGGGCATCGTTATTTGAAGGATGATCCCATCCTGTTCGGCCCGAACAGTGGCCACAACCTGTTTAGCACGGTGCTTTACTACCGGATGAATGAGAACTGGTCCGCCCGTATCTCGCATCATTTCGAGGCGCGTGACGGTACATTGGAAGAACAGTATTACACCTTGTATCGCGACTTACGGAGCTGGACCTCGGCGCTGACTTTCCGCGTGCGGCAAGGCCGCGGTGGTGCGCAGGATGACTATACGATTGCCGTGACCTTCTCGTTGAAGGCGTTCCCGCGGTTTGGTCTGGGCAGCGATGATGTGATGCCGTCGTTCTTGCTGGGAGGCTAGGAGAGCGGTAACGCATTGCAGGCTTGGCTTTGAGCTTAATGGAGTTACGGTTTTGACCGTGACTCCATTTTTGTTTTTAGAGCGCCGAGTTTGCCAGTGGCTGCTGGGGGTGATGTGGTTCATCGGTCAACAGGCTGGTGCGTGGGGCGCAGTTTATGAAGTGGGGCCGGGCAAGGCGTTGGCGGAGGTAGAGGAGGTGCCGTGGGAAACCTTGAACGCTGGCGATGTGGTGCGCATCCACTGGCGTGATACCCCGTATCTGGGCAAATGGGTCATTTGCCGGCAGGGGGAAAAAGATAAACCCATCGTGGTGCAAGGCATCGCGGACGCCAAGGGGCAGTTGCCGGTGATCGATGGCCGCAATGCCAAGACCCGGAAGGCACTGAATTTTTGGAGCGAAGGGCGGGCGGTCATCAAAATCGGCGGAGCGAACAAGCCGGCGGACACGATGCCGAAACATATCCTCATCGAGAATCTGGAAGTGCGTAGCGCCCGGGCACCGTATGATTATGCGGGGCGAAACGGACCGGCGAAGTATGAGAAGAATGCGGCGAGCATCTTCATCGAGAAGGGCGAGGATATTGTCATCCGCAATTGTGTGTTGCGCGATTCAGGGAATGGCTTCTTCACCAGTTATCAGGCCAAGGAGGTGTTGGTCGAGAAATGTCATATCTATGACAACGGCATTGAGGGCAGCATTTACGAACATAACAGTTACACGGCCGCGCAAGGGATCACATTTCAATACAATCACTTTGGCCCGCTGCGGGCGGGTTGCCCGGGGAACAATCTGAAGGATCGTTCAGCTGGCCTGATCGTGCGGGGGAATTGGCTGGAGGGCGGCAACCGGGAGCTGGATCTGGTGGATGCCTCGGACAGTGAGATTTTGCGCAACGATCCACGCTACCGGGAGACGTGGGTTTATGGCAATGTGCTGGTGGAAAGAGAAGGCGATGGCAACAGCCAGATCGTGCACTATGGCGGAGATACTGGAAAGGCGGGGTGGTATCGACAAGGGACGTTGTACTTCTACAACAACACGGTGATCTCCACCCGCAAGAGCCCGACGATGTTGTTCCGATTATCCTCCGGCGAGGAGCAGGTGGAATGTAAGAACAACTTGGTATACGTCGCAGGTGGGGGCGGCGACCTCGCCATCTTGGATGGCAAAGGGCGGGTGAAGCTGGCGAATTGCTGGTTCAAGGCGGGATGGCAGACCGCGAGGGGATTGCTCAAAGGGGAGGTAACGGGGAGCGAATCCTGTTTGACCATCAAGGATCCCGGATTGGTGAACTTGACGCGGCAGGATTTCCGGTTGCGGCGCAGTTCGCCTTTGTTGAAAGCGGGAACACCTTGGACGGCAACAGGACACAAAATGGAGCTGGAATATGTGCCGCATCAGCAAGCGCAGCCGATAACGATGAAGGATGGATGGTTCATCGGGGCATTTGGCGCTGAGAAGTAAGCCAGTAACCACTGCTTGCATGGGGACGTCTTGCTAGGTAACAGTTAGGAATCACCACCGGCAGTTTGTTGCCCCTAGCCAGAGCAAAGTTTGTTTGAAGGGGCAAAAGGTGGGATTCGTCCAAGCCTGAGAGTGTCATGAGCCAGAACAAGCCACGCAATTTTGCCTGCGAGAGTTTCTTCCAGACCCAGATGTCGCGTCGTCACGCGCTGAAGGTCGGCGGGCTGGGGATGCTGGGCATGACGATGCCGAATCTGTTGCGGGCAGAGGCGGTGAAGAAGACGCTGAAGTCCAAGGCGAAGTCCGTCATTTTCCTGTTCCAATGGGGTGGTCCGAGCCATGTCGATATGTTCGACCGGAAACCCAATGCTCCGGAAGGCGTGCGGGGACCGCTCTCGGCGATCAAGACGAAGGTGCCGGGTTTGCATCTGTGCGAAGGCTTGGAACGCATGGCCAAGGTGATGGACAAGGTGACGGTCATCCGGTCCGTTCATCACACGATGAAGAACCATAACTCCGCCGGTTACTATGCACTCACCGGGCATGCGCCGGCGGTGGATGATCAACGCTTGCGGGATTCCATCGAATTGTTTCCCGGTTATGGATCGGTGGTGGATGCCTTGGCCCCGAACCGCAGTGAGATGCCCACGGCGATCTCGTATCCATATGTGATTTCGGACGGTTCCACGACGCCCGGCCAGCACGCGAGTTTCCTGGGCAAAGAACATGATCCCTTCCTTTTCACGCAAGACCCGAATTCACCGGGATTTGCGCTGCCGGAGTTGAGCCTGCCGGCAAACTTGTCCATGGACCGGTTGCGCGAACGGCGTGAGTTGCAGAAAATCATCGACCGCCAATCGCGCCTGCTCGAAGTCTCCGCGGCTGCGAAGGGTTTGGATTCGTATTACGACAAGGCGCTGGCGATGCTGGACTCTACGCAGTTGCGGGATGCGTTCAACCTCAACGCAGAGCCGGAGAAGGTCCGCGAATCATACGGGCGTTCCACGTATGGCCAGAGCTGTTTGCTGGCGCGGCGACTGGTGGAGGCGGGCGCGAAGTTTGCGACGGTGTATTTTTCCGCAAGCATCGGCGGGCGCAGTGATACGAGCGGGGGGTGGGATACGCATGGGTTTGATAACACGCGCATGTACCCGATCATCCAGAAGTATCACCTGCCGATGACCGACCAGACTTTCCCGACGTTGCTGCTTGATCTGGAAGAACGTGGTTTGCTGGATTCTACGCTGGTCGTCTGGATGGGGGAGTTCGGTCGCACGCCGTTTATCAACAAGAACGTCAGCCGTGATCACTGGCCGCAATGCTATTCGGTGATCTTAGCCGGCGGGGGAGTGAAGCGCGGATTTATCTACGGCGCTTCAGATAAGAATGGTGCGTATCCTGCTGAGAATCCGGTGAAACCGGATGATATCGCGGCAACGATGTATTACCTGATGGGCATTGATCCGCATACCGAAGTGCGGGACGCGGTGAACCGGCCGTTGCTGATCGCCAATGGCAAACCGATCATGGATGTCATGGCCTGAGCCGGATGGCTTGGCTCATGGGAAAATTTGAAAGAGGCGGCGAGATGTCGCTGTCAGATTAGATAGGGCTATTTGGTCAGGGCTTAATCTGCGTGTCTAAAAACACCTTACGATTGACTTCAATTCGCGGGCTGGCTACCAGTCCACTTATGCTTTTCCACCGTTGGCTGCACACCGCCTTGATGTGTCTCTTGGGGACGCTGGGCAGCGCGGTTCACGCGGATGATTGGCCGAGATTTCGCGGGCCGCACCTGAACGGGGTCTCGCTGGAGAAAGGCTTGAACTGGCAATGGCCGGCCAATGGGCCCAAGCAACTGTGGAAGGCTTCGGTCGGTCAAGGGTTCTCCTCCGTGTCGGTGGTGGGCAACAAGCTTTTGACGATCGGGAGCGAAGGCGACACGGCAACGATCTATTGTCTCGATGCCATCACCGGCAATGAGTTGTGGAAGAAAAGTTACGCGGAACCGTTGAACCCCAAGTATTACGAAGGCGGAGCCAGCTCAACCCCAACGATTGAAGGCGAGATGGCTTATGTTTTGGGGAGGCAAGGTAACGTGTTCGCCTTGTGGCTGAATACAGGGGCCGTGCAATGGCATAAGAACATCGCGCAGGAGCTGGGAGCGAAAGTGCCTGAGTGGGGTTTTGCCGGTTCGCCATTAATCGATGGTCGGGCGTTGATTCTTAATCTGGGCAGTGCCGGTGTGGCGGTCAATCGGCAGAATGGCAAAGTATTGTGGGCATCGACCAATGGGCCAGCCGGGTATGCCTCGCCGATTCCATATAATCCCAGCCAAAACCGGCCAGCCTTGATT
This sequence comes from Limisphaerales bacterium, assembly GCA_965283725.1. Classification (GTDB taxonomy): domain Bacteria; phylum Verrucomicrobiota; class Verrucomicrobiia; order Limisphaerales; family JAEYXS01; genus JAEYXS01. Next base: position 53,934 of record CBDIPT010000008.1, on the reverse strand, counting down.
TTCTCGCAAAAACAATTGGCCGCGGTGGATATGAAGAACGGGAAGGAGTTGTGGAGTTTTCCGTTTGAGACGGAGTATGACACGAACATCGCCGACCCGGTCATCTATGGCGGCCGGATATTCCTTTCCTCCCATAGCAAGAACGGGCTCTTGTTGAAGGTTTTGGATGGCAAGCCCGAGGTGGTCTGGCACTCGGCTGATACCAAGGTGCATATCAACGCGGGGGTCGTCTTCCGAGATTATCTTTACGTGTTCGACGGCTTGGCGGGAAAGCCGGGTGATTTGCGGTGCTTGGATTTGCGCAATGGGGAAGTGAAATGGAAACAGGATGGCTTGGGGGTGGGCTCTTTGACGGCAGCGGATGGCAAGCTTGTGATCTTGAGCGAGAAGGGGGAACTGGTTGTCGCCGAGCCGGCAGCGGACGGCTTCAAGCCAATCGCGCGGGCGCAGGTGCTGGGTGGCAAGTGCTGGACCGCACCCGTGGTGGCGAATGGACGAATTTATTGCCGCAACTCCAAAGGCGACTTGGTGTGTGTGGATGTGAACCGCTGATATGGCGGGCGGTTCCAAACAATTTCGGGGCGTTACTTGACCGGGCTAGGTGACCCGAGGATATTGCCCAAACGGATTGGGCAAGGGTTGTTTGGCACCCCGTGCAGCAAAGGTAACTATGGCCAAATCGAAAGCCAAAAGGGTCCCAGCCGTATCGTCCAAAAAAGCATTGCCTGAAGCACCTAAGGCAAGAGTGACTGCTTCGCGCAAAAAAACGGTCAAGCCAGCCAAAGCCCCGGTTGGCACCCATAAAAAGACACCCCTCCCAGCACCTGCGCCAGCGGTGTCGCCCGTCCCCGTGATCAAGGCGGTCGTATCGGAACCCAGTGGCAATGGGAATGGAAACGGACATGCGGACCCGCAGGCGCCAATCACGGAGACGTTCAAGAGCCAATCCGGTGTCGATTTAACGGAGAAGTTGAAGGAGTTGCTGCGCCTGGCGCAGGAGCAGGGCTACCTTACTTATGGCGATATCAGTGATGTGTTACCGGAGAATCTGGCAGCGCCGGAAGATCTGGATGAGGTCTGTGCGAGGTTGCGGAATCTGGAGGTGGACATCGTGGACCAAGCCGAGGTAGATCGTGTCAAACAGCCTGAGCCGGAAGACGATTACGAGAAGAACAAGATGGATGTGCTGGATGACCCCGTGCGCATGTATCTCAAGCAGATGGGGCAGGTGCCACTGCTGACCCGGGAACAGGAGGTGGAAATATCCAAACGCATCGAGGATGCGGAACAGCAGGTCACACGTATCCTTTACAGCTTTGGCTTCACGGGCAAGGAGCACATCGCGCTGGCCGAGAAACTGATCTGCGAGCCGCCCAAGGAACGCTTTGACCGGGTCATCCAGGACAAGAAGATCGAGGGACGGGAGAACCACACCAAAGCCTTGCGGCAACTGGTCAAGAAGGTGCGGGCCTTGGATCAGGAAGCGGACGCCGCCTATGCGGAATTACGCGCGCAAGCAGACAAAGCGGGAGCGGCGAAGCTGGCCAAGTTGGGAGAGGCTTTTCGCAAGGCCGATGCCAGATTGCAAAAGAACTTCGGCAAATTTTATTACAAACAGAAAGTGGTCGAGGAGATGAGTGTGGTGGCCGAAAACATCCTCGATAAGTTTCAGTACAGCACAAAGATCATCACCGATCTCCAGCAGCAACGGAAGTCGGCGCAAGTGCAGGCGATCATCGAGGGGGAGAAAAAGAAGGTCGAGGCGTTGGAGGTTTTTGTGCGGATGTCCGCCGAGGATTATATCCGTGGGTTTCAGGAGCTGCTTTTGTGGAGCCGGAAGGCGTTGCAAGCCAAGACGGAGATGGTGGAGGCCAACCTGCGGCTCGTCATCTCCATCGCCAAGAAATACACGAATCGCGGCCTGTCCTTCCTCGATCTCATTCAGGAGGGGAACATGGGGTTGATGAAAGCGGTGGAGAAGTTCGAGTATCGCCGTGGGTATAAATTCTCCACGTATGCCACTTGGTGGATCCGGCAGGCGATCACTCGGTCCATCGCTGATCAGGCGCGCACGATCCGCATCCCCGTCCACATGATCGAGACGATCAACAAGCTGATGCGCGTGCAGAAGGTGTTGATCCAGGATTTGGCCGGGAGCCCACCCCGGATGAAGTGGCCGATGAGATGCGCATGCCAGTGGAACGCGTCCGCGCCATCTTGAAAATGGCGCAGCAACCAATCTCATTGCAATCGCCCGTGGGTGATGGGGATGACACCAGCTTCGGCGATTTCATCGAAGACAAAGCCGCGTTGAACCCTTCCGATGTGACGAGCTACAGCCTCTTGAAAGATCGCATGGGGGATGTGCTCGACAGCCTGACCGAGCGCGAGCGCAAGGTGTTGGAACTGCGGTTCGGCTTGGGGGATGGCTATGCCCGGACATTGGAAGAGGTGGGCAAACAATTCAAGGTCACGCGCGAGCGCATCCGGCAGATCGAAGCGAAAGCGTTGCGGAAGATGCGGCACCCGACGCGTATCCGCCAGTTGCAAGGCTTCCTTGAAGCCCAAGGGCTGGAACTAGCCTAGCTTGGGCAACTGCGCCAGCAGTTGTGAGAGCCGGAAAGGCTTTTGATGCACCTGTACGTTGAGCTTTTGCTCGGCGAGCAAAGCCTGCAGTTTTTCCGGGTTTTCCGCGCTCAATAAAAAAAACGGAGTCAGACTGTTGGTCGCCTGCATCTGCTGCAACCAACTCAATTCGGCCGCCGTGGCCGTGTTGAAGCTGGCGAGCACAAAGCCCAAATCTTTGTGCAGCCGTTCGAAGAGGCGTTTGGCTCCCGGACGGTCTTCCGGCGTCATCGTTTCATAGCCTGCCTTGATGATCGCGGACTTCAACACTTCCCGTTCCAGCGCATCATCTGCCAGTAACAACACACGCTTACGCGGGACCGGAGCAGGCCCGGCAGGGTTACGGTTGGTGGCTTCCAAAGTCGGCGGCGGAGCCTGGTTGGCCAGATAATGACGCGGCAACCAGATGGTGATCACTGTGCCTTCATCAGGCTGGGAAACGGCTTCGATCTGGCCACCATGCAGATAGGTGATGCTGTGGCAGGCGGTGAGGCCCAGTCCCAACGTCGCACCTTTGGCGCGCGTGGTATAGAAAGGATCAAAAGCGCGGAAGATTACTTCGGGCGACATGCCAGAACCATTATCGGTCACTTGCAAACGCACGGTATCCGTTTCAGGCAATCCCAACTCAGCGGCTTCACGGTCGGAAACGTGAATGTTTTCCAGCTTCACGCTGATCACTCCACCCGTAGCACAACCATAGCGGGCATTATTCAGCAGATGCCGGATGGCCACGCGCCAGTGATAATCATCGGCGGTCAAGATGGCCGGAACAGTGGCCAAGTCCACGCGGATGGCACTATTGGGTGGCAGTTCACTTTGCCATTTCTCGACTTCCAAAGTGAGCAGTCGGTCGAACTCAAGCGGACGGGGGGTGAAGCGGCGTTGCGGCCGGGTTGCCAGCAAGGTCTGTTCAATGTTCTTTTCCGCCCGGCGGGCGGCCGTCTCCATGGACTGGGCGAACTGCAAACCGCTGGACTCCGGGGCAAACTCTTCCTTGATCAAGGTCGTGTAACCGAGAATCGGGGCGAGCAGGTTGTTGAAATCGTGGGCGATGGAGCCAGCGAGCAAGCCCAGCGACTCGAGCCGTTCGTCGCGCGTGCGTAGATCAACACGCAGGGGTTGAGGGCGGGTAAGACTAGCGTCTGCAGATGGGGGCATCGCGTATTATGCTCCGGTGGCCTGAGAGATCACCCGGCGCACTTCCATGAGCAATTGATCCAAGGGCAATGTCTTGCTGACATAGCCGGAGGCCTTCTTGGCGAGGGCTTCCTTGAGCAATTCGTCGTCGAAGCCCATGCCAGTGAGGATGATGACGGGCAGCTTGGGGTGTGATTTCTTGATGGATTCCAGCAATTCCAAGCCATCGGCATCAGCCAGCGCGATGTCGAGAATGGTGAGGTCAACAGGGGATTCATCCAAGGCGCGCAGGGCTTCCGTGGCGCTGGCGGCGGTGGAGACTTGGTAACCGCGTTTCAGGAAATAGCTGGAAAGCAATTCCCGAATAGGGGCTTCATCATCCACGACCAAGATACGTTGACTCATACGTGAAATGTAACGGCTTGAACCGAAAGTTGGCAAGGCTGCAACCATAGTGGTAAAATCTTTAGCAAAATAAGCTAGTCGCTAAGCTATCATCGGCAGAGGAAACCGATAGCTTTAGCAAAAACGCGTGGACAGGCGTTTTAATGCGCTCATTTTCAAGCTGTTGTGTTCGGCGGGCTATCCGCTAAACTGGCCGCACGTGAATCCATGGTCAACACGCGCATAAGCAATCCGACCTTAGGACTGGTGATTCCTTGCTATAACGAGGAAGCCGTGCTGCCGCAATTGCTGGCCGCGTTGGAGAGCTTTTGCGCTCAAGCACCTTGCCCCATCCGCATTTTGTTCATTGATGATGGCAGCAAGGACCACACGTTCGATCTTTTGACGGAAGCCACACAACGGCATCCGCACATGGCCTGTCTCCGTTTCTCCCGCAATTTTGGCCACCAGATCGCGGTGGCCGCAGGTTTGCGCTACGTGCAAGGGGAAGTGATTGGGGTGCTGGATGCCGATCTGCAAGACCCGCCCGAAGTGCTGCTCCAGATGATGGCGAAATGGCGCGAAGGCTTCGATGTGGTGTATGGCGTGCGGCAGAACCGCAAAGAGGGTTTCCTGCTGCGTTCGGCGTACGCGCTGTTCTATCGCCTGCTAAAACGGGTGGCGAATGTAGAACTGCCGCTGGATGCGGGTGATTTCTGCCTCATGGACCGGCGCGTGGTGGATTGCCTGAAGAAGCTGCCAGAACATGCGCCGTTTATCCGCGGCTTGCGCGGGTGGGTGGGTTTCAAGCAGACGGGCTTTCCCTATGATCGCGCAGCTAGGGCGGGGGGCGAATCCAAATACAATCTTGGCCGGCTGATCAATCTGGCCGTGCAGGGGCTGGTTTCGTTTTCCGGCGTGCCATTGCGTCTGGCGGCGTGGTTCGGCCTGCTGGCTTCAGGGTTGGGTTTCTGTCTGATGATCTGGGCGTTGGTCAGCGCCTTGGTGTTGGACAAGGTGCCGCCGGGTTGGGCTTCACTGGCTGTGATGGTGCTTTTTTTCGGTGGTGTGCAACTCATCGTGCTGGGCATCATGGGCGAGTATTTGGGTCGCATTTTCGAAGAGGTAAAGAACCGGCCGCATTTTGTGATCGATTCCTCCGCTGGGTGGGTGGTGAACAGCGAGGACGGCCAACGCTAACATGGAAGCCGCTTACGCCGAGCAGTATTCAGGCTACGAGCAACACCATTGGTGGTTCAGGGCACGTCGGGTCATCTTACGTCGATTGCTGGCGAAGGAGATTGTCTGGCAATCCGGCATGAAGGTGCTCGAGATCGGTTGCGGACCGGGATTGAACCTTTATTCCTTGTATCCGCCCGATTGCCAGTTGAGCGGGATGGAACCGGAACAGGAGAATGCGGCCATCGCGGGCAAGCGGGGCAAGGTGCCGGTGTATGTGGGCACGGTGGAAGCGATGCCCGCTGAATTGCGGCGTCAGCAGTTCGACGTCATCACCATGTTCGATGTGCTGGAGCATATCCAAGATGATGCGGCGGCCCTGCAACTGGTGAAACGGCGTTTGGCGCCCGGAGGATATCTGGTTTTATCCGTGCCCGCCTACCAATGGATGTGGGGCCAGCAGGATGTGGTGAATCTGCACTTCCGCCGTTATACTAGGGCGCAGTTGGTGGAGCGGTTGGAGGCGGCTGGATTTCAAGTGCCGCGGGCGACGTATTTCAATAGTTTGCTCTTTCCACCCATCGCGGCGGTGCGTTTGCTCGCGCGGCTGTTTTCGTCCCGCAAGAAAGCGGCCAAGTCAGACTTTGAATATAGTTCGGGCGGTCTCGGGGAAGTGTTGTATCGGATTTTCGCGGCTGAAGCAGGCTGGTTGGAACGCTTTTCTTTTTCCTGTGGCGTCTCCGTGTTTGCGGTAGCCCAGGTGAAACCAACGACATGAGGATTTGTGCCGGCTGAACCCAACAAATTGGATGAGTGGTGTGGCTGCGGGTATCGGCGTGCCTTGCTGGTGTTGGTCATCTTCGCGGTCGGGTTGCTCATCTTCTGGCCAGGCGTGGAAGGTGAGTTCATCTATGATGATCATGTGGACATCCGCAATGTGGACAATGTGTTCACGCCCGGGGCCTGGCCGAAGCTGTTCGTGACGGCGTCCGCGCAACTGTATCGTCCGGTCAAGTATCTCTCCTACTATCTAGATAATCTGTGGTTCGGCTGGAATCCGACAGGCTGGCATTGGCAGAGCTTTCTGTGGCATGCGTTGAACGGCGTGTTCGTTTACGCCTTGGCCCGGAGGTTTGCCGCCTCTGCGATTGCGGCCGCCGTGGGAGCGATCTGGTTTGCGATTCATCCGGTGCATGCGGAGGCGGTGGTGTGGATCAGTTCGCGGGCTTCGCTGCAATCCACGTTCGGTGTGTTGCTGTTGTTATGGTGCTACATCCGCTGGAGGGAAGCGGGCAGGAAACAGGATTTCATTGGCCTGCTTATGGCCGGGTTTATCGGGTTCTTCAGCAAGGAGGATGCGTTGATGGTGTTCCCGTTGATCGCGGCGTATGAGTGGTTCATCCGCAGACAGCAGCCGTTGGATTTGATCAAGCAACGGGCGTTTCTGTTACCGGTGTTTGCTTTGGGTTTGGTCGCACTGGTTTACGTGGTTTTGCGCCAATCTATTCTTACGGGATTGAAGCAAGGCGGCTGGGAAGCAGGCTTCACGGGGTGGATCTCGACGTTGCCGGTGATTTTGGTGGCCTATCTGCGGCAACTGATCTGGCCGGACCCGTTGTGCATTGATCAACCGGTGAATTATGCGACGGGTTTTGGTGGGGCGTTTATCCTTTCGTCCGTCCTGCTGGTTACGTTGCTAGCGGGCTTGTTAGTACGGCGTGAGTCATTAGCCCGCTGGCAGTTCGCCATCGTCTTCTTCTTTGTCACGCTGATTCCCGTCATGGGGCTGATTCCTATCAATCAACCGCGGGCGGATCGCTTTGTCTATCTGCCCAGTGTGGCGACGGCATTGACCATTGCGTGGGCTTGGGATGGTTTGCGTGCCCAACCGCGGTGGCGGACGGCAGGTTTGGCGTTTATGGCGGCGACTTTGGGCTGGTTTGGCTGGCGTTCGTGGGATTATGCCAAGACGTTTCAAAATGATCGCGCTTTGTGGGAACAGGTGATCATGGTGAATCCGCAATCATATCGCGGGTTCGCGAATCTGGCCGCGGCGGAGAATAATGATGGGCGGGCTGATAACGGGCTGGTGCTCATTGACAAGGCGCTCGCGATCAAATCGCAATATCCCGAGGGGTGGGTCATCAAAGCTTTTAGCCTTTCACAACTTGGCAAAGTGCCGGAAGCGGAACAGCTATATCGCGAGGCCATCAAAAGTGCGCCGGATGAGGCGCGCTGGCTATTCCTGCTGGCAGATCTGCTGGAACGGCAGAAGCGGTTTGAGGAGGCGATGGCATTATACGAACAGATCGTGAAGGTGCGTCCGGCGTATGTGGACGCACGGCTCTCAGCGGGTGTCTTGGCCGCGCAACTGGGCAAAGTCGCGCTGGCGAAGGAGCATTGGGAAGCGGTATTGCAGTATGATCCGAACAATGCGACGGCCCGTCAGAATCTGGAGATCCTGCGGAAGTCCCGAAGTAAGTAGGCGTTCGACGGTTACTTCTTCACCGGTTGCCCGGCTTCTTTCCAGGCGTTGAAGCCGCCATCCAAGTGGACGACATTGGTGAAGCCTTTGGCTTTGAACTGGTCGAGAGATTTGGTGCTGCGACCACCGGCAGCGCAATGCACGAGGTAGGTCTTCGATTTATCCAGCTTGCCGATCTTTTCGCCGAAAGCTTTGTCGTAGAAATCCACATTTACCGCTTTGTCGATGTGACCATCCGCAAACTCGGACGGATACGGATATCAAGGATAACGAGCTCCTTGTTCGTCTCGATGAGCTTGGCGGCAGCTTTGGTGTCCGCGTGCTGGATTTTAGAGGCTGATGCGTCGGCCGCATGAATCGGAGTGGTGAAGCTGGGGGAGGAAGTAGCTGCGAACAAAAGGCTTAGCGCTAATAGATGGTTTTTCATGGCGTGGCTCTGGATGCGATATGAGAACTGGTTTTCGTGCTAACTTAAGGTGTGTTTGGGGCTTTGGGAAATTTTTTCGTTCTGCAAGAAAACTGCTTGCGAGATGAAAAGCCGATTTGCATAGTATCGGCCCGCTGCACCCTAGGGTGCAGCAAGTGGTTGTGCCAGAGTAGCTCAGAGGTAGAGCAGGGGACTCATAAGCCCTTGGTCGCAGGTTCAATTCCCGCCTCTGGCACCATCCGTTTTAAGTGAAGCCCGCGATTTCAAAAGAATCGCGGGTTTTGCTTTTTAGAATGCCCAGGGTTTTGTGAGAAATTTTGTCATATTTCTGAGCTGATCTCTCCGCAGAACTCCGATGTTCGTGGGAAGCATTTTAAGCCAGTGATACGCGAGTTCGGCGTGAGCCAGGTGTTGCGGACGATTACAACTTTTCTTGCGTACGAAGTTTGACACCATTTCTTCCTGAAGATACATTGCCAATGTAGTCAAAGCCATGAGCAGTGTCCTTTCCAATGAAGCAGTCGTCACGGTGACTCCGGCCGCAGTTGAACAGATCAAAGCTGTTCACCAAGCACAGCCTGAGGATGCCGGAAAACCGTTGCGTCTCTATGTCGAAGCCGGCGGGTGCTCGGGTTTGCAGTATGGCATGGTTTTTGACGAAGTCCGCGACGGAGATGCCATCGTGGAAGTGGATGGTATCCGCGTCGTGGTGGATGAGTTCAGCTCCAATTATCTGCGTGGCAGTGAAGTTGATTTTAAAGATGAACTGACCGGTGGCGGTTTTAAAATCGTCAACCCCAATGCCCGCCAAAGCTGTGGGTGTGGTCGCTCTTTCGAAGCCTGAGCGAAGTCAAATTCGCCAGACTAACAAACACCGTCCCGTGCGATGCGGGGCGGTTTTTTGTTTATATCCGGTCCGGATGACGCGGGGAAATATTTAATTTACAGAGTAAAAGTGACGAAGAAGAGCTGGAGCCAGTTGTCGGGCTTGAACCGACGACCTGCTCATTACGAATGAGCTGCTCTACCACTGAGCTAAACTGGCAACCAAGACATGTATTAGATACTTGCCGCATGCCCCCGGGTGCAAGATTTTTTCGCAAAGATGAAAGGGGTTTTTTCCGGTCAGGCTGGAATCAAGCTGATCAGGTGTCCGGTATGGGGACAGCTTGGACACGCTTTGTCTTAGGCCTTGCCGTTATCTTCCAAGATGCAGCAGTTGAGGAAGTTGGCACCGCGGATGCTATTGAACCATGACCATCTCTTAGGTAGAGCGATGGCGGCTTTAGTAGCGTCTATGAAACATCAACTGGCAAGCCACACCGAAAAGCTCAAGCCGGTCGTGCAGGTAACTGGGCGTGTTTCGCCGTTGTTGACCTTGCTGCGGCTGCGAGCGGGCTATCGATCGCAGCAGTCAGTGTTGATGCTGACGCGGGCCGGACGGCTAAACCTTGTTTCAGTTAAAGCGTGATATGGGATTCTTCAGCACCATTTTCAAGAAATCGTCCGAACTCCAGGCTGTGGCACCTGAAATCCCCACTGACCCGGAAGGCCAGTATCAGTTGGGTTTCAAATACGCCTCTGGACGCGGAGTGGAGAAAGATCTGATTGTGGCCTACAAGTGGCTCACCATCGCTATCGCTCACGGGCATGAGCAGGCGCGAGAGCTGCGGGACATGATTTCCGAACGGATGCAGCCAGGCCAGATTGCTGAAGCAGAGCGGTTGGCTTTGGCTCATGTGCCTGAGCAAAAAGAAGCGACCTTTTAAGAATTTCCCCAAGAAACTTCTTGCGTGCCGACTGGTTAGCTCCTAGTGTGCGCGTCCTTGATCGCGGGGTGGAGCAGCCCGGTAGCTCGTCAGGCTCATAACCTGAAGGTCCTAGGTTCAAATCCTAGCCCCGCAACCAATTTCTAAATCCCTCAGAGGTAACTCTGAGGGATTTTTTGCGTCGAGAAACAAAGGTGAAGCCGAAATGCCACGTTGATTTCGGCCGATCCTTTGACAGTTGTGGTTGAGTGTTTTGAGCTCGCTGCAAATGATGATGGACTGAAGCTATTGTTTTTTGGAGGCTAGGATGCTTTAGCTGGCTTAGAATTTTACGGTGGATTTTGTTTAACTTCGTGGTGGGGAAACTCGTGAACACTTGGAGGTTGGGGCATTTATTTATGGTAGATGATGAATTTCTTGTGTGCTCTTTTTTGTCATGTTTTCAGGTGGGTTAGCTTGTGTTTTCTTCGCTTTGGTTGGTTTGCCTTTTATTAGAAAAACGAATCATTTTAGCAAAATATGGTTTATGTTTGTTCTGGTAAAATTAAGCGTCAAAGGAATAATTTTGACCAGCCAATCAGTAACACGGAGACACACTTGGGTAGCAAAGGGTTTAGAGATTTGTTTTGTATTGAATCACTCGAGCAGCGCGTATTGCTGTCGGGTGATGGCCTTTTGCCGTTGTCTCCTGTTGATGCTTCGCTCGATGTTTCTTCCATACCTAGTATCCAATCTGGCTTTGATTCCTTAAGTTCGGAGGCTTTGCCTGAAGTGGCTGCAGATTCTGTGACCGACATGTTTGCCAACATGGAGGCGCAGGATGTTTTAGTTCTGGAGCAAGTTGAACAGTTGGTGGGAGACGAGTCTGCACCGGATTCTGATTCAAAGATTGACGGGGTGGTGCAAGATACTCCTGTGGCTGCTGAGGGTGAAAAGTTTGAAACAGAGCTTCCTTTGCCTGGAGGTTACACGCCTAGCTTGTTTGCTGGCGGTAGTTTGGTTGATCAACTTTTTACTCTTTCCAGCATTCCTCAAAATTCATCAGTCCAATCGGCGGCCCGCTCGTTTGTCCTGAGCGCTTCTCCGATCGTCATCAATAGCAGCGCCAGCTTTGCAGGCACCCAAGTGTATAACGACAGTGTCTTGATACATGGGAGTGTGACGTTGGAGGCAGGGACAGGAGGTGCGGGAGGGATTCAGTTTGGGAACAATGCGGGGCATTTGCTGGATGGGGACGGGGTGGTGGGTGCGGATGTGCTGACGTTGACGGCGCATAATGGGAATGTGGTGGTGTATGGGAATGTGGGTTCGGCGGATCCGCTGGAGGGGTTGGTGGTGACGGAGGCGGTGAATGTGACGTTCAAGGGTGAGGTGGTGATGAGCGGGGATTTGGAGATCCACGCGAGCGGGACGGTGACGTTTGAGCAGGGGGTGGTGGTGAACGGAGGGAATCTGCGGATCTTGGGGGCGGGGCTGATCGTGGTGAAGGGCGTGGTGGTGAATGGGGGCGGGGTGCTGTTGTTTGAGGGGGATGAGATCAATTTGACGGGTGGTGAGGAGTCGGTGGGCGGGACGGGCGTGCTGACGTTCCGGCCGGCGACGGTGAATCTGCCGGTGGAAGTGGGGTCGCCGCCGGGGACGGACACGAACAGTCTGAACGTGACGGATCTGGAGCTGCTGTCGTTGAAGGACGGGTTTGCGTCGATCGTGTTCGGGCGGGCGGACGGGTTTGGGCATGCGCTGGCGGGCCAGGGTTCGGTGAAGCTGGGGGTGGTGCGGGCGGACCAGAGCAACTCGTTTGCGGATCCGCTGTATGTGTATGGGAGCAGCATCGAGGTGGCGGACTACACGGCGGTGAACCGGACGTTCCAGACGGGTTCGAACATCACGTTGGACGCGGTGGGTGACATCACGATCAAGAACACGTTTTTGACGACGGCGGACCTGGTGTTGTATTCGGAGGCGGGCCAGGTGCGGCAGGTGGATGACGGGGTGGACGCGGTGAGCCGGGAGGCGTTGACGGCGGCGAACCTGACGGTGCGGGCGGACGACGGGATCAACCTGGGCTTTTTGCAGGTGGGGACGGTGGTGACGGCGGTGAACAAGGACACGGGGGACCTGGTGCTCAACGAGCTGAACACGGGCGGGGACATCCGGGTGCTGGACGTGCGGCAGACGAAGGTGGCGGGGACGGGCCGGATCACGGTGACGGCGGAGGCGGGGAACATTGACATCGACACGGCGGGGACGGGGATCGCGACGGTGGGGACGGGGAACATCGTGGTGACGGCGGCGGGGACGTTGAAGGCGATCACGGTGGAGCGGCCGGTGACGGGGACGACGGGGAACATCAATTTAACGGCGACGGGGACGGTGACGACGTCGGCGGTGGTGAGCACGAGCGGGGCGGGGAACATCAGTGTGACCTCGTCGGCGGCGGGCATTGTGCAGGGGGCGGACGTGACGACGGCGGGCGGGACGGTGACGTATAATGCGGCGGGGGGCATCGCGCAGAACGCGAACATCAGTTCGGGTGGCGGGGTGATCGGGCTGACGGCGGGGACGAACCTGGTGATGCAGGACGGGGTGACGACGACGTCGGCCGGGGCGGCGGGGACGATCGGGCTGACGGCGGGGACGAACGTGCTGCTGAGCATCCTGAGCACGGGCGGGACGGTGAGTGTGACGGCGACGGCGGGTTCGATCACGGACAACCTGACGGGTGAGGGGGCGAACATTTTGGGCGGGACGACGAAGGCTGTGCTGGTGGCGGGGGCGGGGATCGGGACGGGGGCGGAAGAAGTGAACACGACCATCGCGGAGCTGACGGCGACGGTGAACAACAGCGGCGGGATATTTATCGAGGAGAGTGACGCGCTGGTGGTGTCGAACGACAGCACGGGCATCGTGGCCGGGGGGACGGACGGCACGGTGGTGGTGGTGACCGTGAACGGGGCGTTGACGGTGACGGGTGTGGTGACGGTGACCGGGGCGGTGGGCAACGTGCGGCTGGCGGCGGGTGGTGCGGGGTCGAACCTGGTGTTGAACAACGGGGTGACGGCCAGCGGGCAGGTGAGCCTGGCGGCGGCGGCGGCGGTGCAGGCCGGGGCGGCGGGCGACGTCACGTTGACGGGGGCGGGCAAGACTTTGGATGTGCTGGCGGCGGGGGCGGTGACGATGGCGGACGGGACGGTGTGGGCGACGAACAACGGGGATGTGCGGGTGGAGAGCACGGCGGCCGGCCTCACCTTGGGGCTGATCAATGCGGGCTCGGCGGGCAACGTGGCGTTGCTGGCGCTGGCGGGCGACGTGACGGACCTGGCGGATGCGAACGCGGCGGACGTGCTGGCGGCGGGGCTGCTGGTGCGGACGGTCAATCTGGGTTCGGCGGCCAATCCGGTGGAGACCTCGGTGGTGACGCTGGCGGTGAACGTGACGGGGACGGACCTGTTCGTGAACGAGAGCAGCGATGTGGCGACGGGCCGGGTGAGCGTGACGGCGCAGCGGGTGGCGCTGGGCGGGACGGCGACGCCGCTGGCGACGCAGACTTTGGATGACCTGACGAGTGCGGGGGTGGTGGTGCTGACGACGGTGAACGGGTTCCTGACCATCGGGGACGGGGACAGCGACGGCACGGGCGTGAGCGCGCCGGGCAACATCTATCTGGCGAGCGGCGAGACGGGGGATGCGGGCGAGGACGACGCGGACGACCTGACGTTGAACGGGGCGGTCGTGAGCACGGGCGGACATATCACTTTGGTGGCGGCGGACGACCTGAACTTCGGGGTGAACGGGGATGTGACCACGTCGGCGGCCGGGAAGAACATCGATGTGACGGCGGGCAGCGACGTGGTGATGGTGGACGGGACCGTGCTGACCACGAACAACAGCGATGTGCGCGTGGTGGCGACGGCGGGCGACCTGACGGTGGGGCTGGTGACCGTGGGCACGGGCAACGTGGCGTTGGTGGCGGGGCTGTCGGTCCTGAACCTGGCGGACAGCAACGCGGCGGACGTGCTGGCGGCGGGGCTGATCTTGACGGCGGGGGCGAACCTCGGCAGTGGCAGCAACTGGCTGGAACTGACGGTGACCACCTTGAGCAGCAGCTCGGGCGGCAGCAGCGGGACTTTCCTCAAGGAGACCAACGCGTTGATCCTGGACACCGTGAGCGTGAGCACGCTGAAGGTGCTGACGGACGGGACGACGGCGGGAGCGGCGACCACGGGCAGCCAGACCGACGTGGTGGCGGGCAACGGCGGGGCGGTGAGCCTGACCACGGGCGGTGACCTGACCATCAATGACGGCACGGACACGGATAACACCGGTCTGGTGGCCACGGGAGCGGGCCATGTGCTGCTGGATGTGACCGGGGTGTTGACCGTGCTGGCGGGGATCGATGGCGGGACCGGCAGCGTGAGCCTTTTGGCGACCGGTAATATCACCCAGGGCAGCGGGGCCAACACGATTGGTGACCTCAGCACGGCGGGCAATGGTACTTTGGAAGTGAAGAGCGGCGGGGCGATTTTGATGTGGGCGGGCAACGAGACCGTGGCGGTGAACGGGAACGTGCGGTATGAGGCCGGGACCAGCATCACGCTGACGAAGATCAGCACGGGCGGCAGTGTGGCCCTGATCGCCGGGACCTCCGTGATCGACCATGCGAACGACACGGTGGTGGACGTGGTGGCGGCGGGCTTGCTGATCGTGGCGGGCGGGGACATCGGCAGTGGCAGCAACGCGCTCGAGACCACGGTGACCACACTGAGCACCTCTTCGGGCGGGACCGGCGGCACTTATATCACCGAGACCAACGCGCTGGTGATCGACACCTTGACCGTGGCGGTGAACCGGGTGCTGGACGCCGGGACGCTGTCCGGGACCCAGACCAGCAGCACTCAGGCGGACCTCATCGCCACCAATGGCGGATCGGTCGTGGTGGTGACGGGCGGGGATCTGACCGTGAACGTGGGTGACGCGGATGACGAGGGTGTGAAAGTGGGTGGCAGCGGTCATCTGCGGCTGGATGTGACGGGCAATCTTTCCTTGCAGGCGGGCCTGGTGACGGCGGCGGGCCATATCAGCGTGACTGTGACCGGCAGCGTGACCCAGGGCGGGGCGGCCAACGTGAAGGGTGATATCACCAGCACCTCCGGGACGGTGGATGTGGTGGCGGGCGGAGCGATCAGCATGTTCGACGGCAACGTGACGGGGACGGGCAACGCGAACATCCGTTATGATGCGGCCGGCAGTTTGACGGTGGGGGCGTTCAATGCGGGCACGGGCGTGGTGAGCCTGAAGGCGACGACCATCACGGACAGCGGCACGAGCGATATCGATGTGACGGCGGCCGGTCTGCGGCTGGAAGCCACGGCGGCGGCGGGAGCGATCGGCACGGGCAGTGCGCCGTTGCAGTTGACCGTGGGCACGGTGAGCGCGCAGGCGGGGACGGGCGGGCTGTTCCTGAGCGAGACCGACGATCTGATCGTGGACACGGTGGCGACGGTGGTCGTGAACCGGGTGGGCTTGGACGGCACGACGTTGACGGCGCAGAACCATGCGGCGCAGGCCGATCTGGTGAGCGGGGCGGCGCTGGTGGTGGTGACCGTGAACGGGGCGTTGACGGTGAACGGCGGCGGGGACGCGACCGGCGTCACGGCGGCGGGAAATATTTTGGTGCAGACCGGCGAGACTGGTGAAGGCGTGGAAGACAACGCGGACGACCTGGTGCTGAACGCGGGCGTGGTGAGCACGGGCGGGCACATCAGCCTGAACGTGGCCGACGACCTGATGCAGGGGGCCGATGGTGATGTGACCACGCAGACCGCGGGCAAGACCGTGGACGTGCTGGTGCAGGGGACGATCTTGATGGTGGACGGGGCGGTGACGACGGCCAACGGCGGGGACATCGCCTACCGGGCGGTGACGGGTGACCTGACCGTGGGCGAGTTTGTGGCGGGCACGGGCAAGGTGCTGCTGGTGGCGACGGCCGGTTCCCTCAAGGACACCACCAGTGACACCTCGACCGTGGACGTGACGGCGGCGGCCTTGCTGCTGGTGGCGGGCGGGAACATCGGTGCCGGGACGGATCTGATCGAGCTCCAGGTGGGCACGCTGAGCAGCAGCTCGGGCGGCACGGGTGGCACGTTCCTGCAGGAGACCGACGCGTTGCTGGTGGACAGCGTGACCGTGACGGTGAACCGGATCAACGTGCTGGCGGGCGTGGCGGGCACACCTGCACAGACCCAGGCGGATATCGAGGCGGCCAATGGCGGGGCGGTGGTGCTGGTGACGGGCGGCGATCTGACTTTGAACGAGGGCGGCGACGCGGACGGCCGGGCGGTGCTGGCGACGGGGGCGGGCCACGTGCTGCTGGCGGCGACGGGGAACCTGTCGGTGCAGTCGGTGGTGAACGCGGGCAGCGGCCATCTGAGCCTGACAGCGACCGGGGATGTGACGCAGGGCTCGGCGGTGAACGTGACGGGCGACCTGCTGAGCAGTGCGGGGACGATCGACGTGGCGGCGGGCGGGAACATCGTGATGTTCGACGGCAACAACGCGACCACGGTGAATGCCAACGTGCGTTACTTTGCGGCGGGCAGCCTGACGGTGGCGGCGATCAGCGTGGGCACGGGCGTGGTGAGCCTGAAGGCGACGACCATCACGGACAGCGGTACGAGCGACATCGATGTGACGGCCTCGGCCGTACGGCTGGAAGCCACGGCGGCGGCGGGAGCGGTGGGCGAAGCGACCAACCATCTGGAACTGACGGTGGGCACGGTGAGCGCGAAGGCGGGGACGGGCGGGCTGTTCCTGACCGAGAGCGACGATCTGATCGTGGACACGGTGGCGGCGGTGAGCGTGAACCGGATCGGGACGGATGGGGCGGTGGCCTCGACCCCGACGGATGCCGCGCAGGCCGACCTGGTGAGCGGCGGCCTGTTGGTGACGGTGACCGTGAACGGCAGCCTGACCGTGCGGGGTGGCGGGGACGCGACCGGCGTGACGGCGGCGGACAACATCCGGCTGGCGACGGGCGAGACCGGTGAAGGCGTGGAAGATGATGCGGACGACCTGGTGCTGGAAGCGGGGGTGATGAGCACGGGCGGGCACATCAGCCTGTTCGCGGCGGACGACGTGATGCAGGCGGTGGCCGGCGACGTGACGGCCCAAGGGACGGGCAAGACCATCGACGTGCTGGCGGCCAGCGACCTCGAGATGGTGGACGGCGCGGTGACGACGAGCACGGACGGAGACATCCGGTATGAGGCGACGGCCGGGAACATCACTTTGGGTGCGCTGGTGGCCGGGACGGGCGACGTGGCGGTGATCGCGGTGGCGGGGGCGATCGTTGACCTGGCGGACAGCAATGCGGTGGACGTCAGTGCGGCGGGTGTGCTGCTGGTGGCGGGCCAGAACGCGGGCGAGGCGGCGAACCACCTGGAGATCACGGCGGTGACCTTGGCGGCGCAGACGGTGACGGGCCTGTTCGTGGCGGAGACCGATGCGCTGGCGGTGAACACCGTGACGGTGCAGGTGAACCGGATCGGGACGACCGGGGCGACGCCGGGGGCGACCACGGACCGGACGGTGATTGATCTGACGGTGACCGGCACGGGCGCGCTGGTGCTGACTGCGGGTGGAACCATCACGTTGAACGAGGGCGGCGACAGCGACGGCCGGAGCGTGGACGTGACGGGCACGGGCAACGTGCGGTTGGAGAGCACGGGTGGCGATGTGGTGTTGAACGGCAGCGCCGATGTGCGGACGGCGGGCGGGAACCTGACGGTGCTGGCGGCCGTGAACGTGACCTTGGCGGCCCTGGCGGATCTGCTGGCCCCGGCGGGGACCATCGATGTGGTGGCGACGGCGGGCAAGGTGGACATGGCGGACAACGCCTTGATCTCGACGGGCGCGGGCAACGGCGACATCCGGGTGGTGGCCGGGACGAACATCCTGCTGGGCGGCGTGAACGCGGGGGTGGGCGGCGGGGATGTGAGCCTGGTGGCGGGCGGGAACATTTTGGACAACGGCGAGGCTTTTGTGGACGTGGTGGCGGGCCGGTTGCGGCTGGAGGCCGGTGGCAGCATCGGGAAGCTCGGCAGCGGGACCGATGATGATATCGATGTGACCGTGGGCACCTTGGCGGCCCGGGCGGGGGCGGGCGGGATGAATCTGACGGAGACCGATGCGGTGACCGTGGGCACGGTGGACGTGCTGGTGAAGCGGGTGAACGCGCAGGGCGGCACGGATGACGTCACGGACTTGGCGGTGAACCTGAGCGACCTGGCCACGACGGCGGACGGCAGCATCGTGCTGCAGACCTTGAACGGCACCATCACGGTGACCGATGGGACGGCGCCGGCGGGCGGCGTGGGGGTGTCGGCCAACGGGGCGGGCAACGTGCTGCTGCGGGCCAACGGGGCGGCGGGCAGCCTGGTGCTGGACGTGAATGCGGACGTGGTGAGCGGGACCGGCCATGTGTCCCTGTATGCGAACGTGAACGTGGAGCAAAAGGCGGGGGCGGATGTGCAGACCGGCGGCGGTGACATCAGCGTGAAGGCGGTCACGGGCACGATCACGATGGCGGACACGGCCCGGGCGGTGACCAGTGCGGCGGCCGTGATGTACCGGGCGGCGGGTACGGTCACGGTGGGCGGCATCGCGGCCGGGGTGGCGGGGACGGTCCGGTTGTATTCGCAGAACGGGTCGGTGGTGGACGGCGGGGACACGTTCAAGGATGTGGTGGCGGGCGGGCTGCGGATCGAGGCGGCCAATGGCGGGGTGGGTGAGCTGGCGGCCCTGCCGGTGGCGAACGCTTTGGAGACGGCGGTCGGGACCCTGGCGGTGCGGGCGGGCGGCCTGGGCGTGAGTCTGCTGGAAGACGACGCCCTGACGGTGGGCAGTGTGAGCTTTGCGGTGCGGGAAGTGCAGACCAACGCGACGACGGTGACGGACACGCCGCTGGTGCTGAGCGATGTGACGACTGGCAGCAACGGTTCGATCGTGCTCCAGACGCAGGCCGGTTCGCTGACCTTGACGGACGGCACGGGCTTGGCGGACGGCGTGGCGGTGAGCGCGAACGGCAGCGGCAACATCCGGTTGCAGGCGCTGGATGCGGGCTTTGACGTGATCGTGAACACGGTGGCGGACATCGTGAGCGGCGGCGGCCACATCAGTGTGCTGGCGGCGCGGGATGTGACCTTTGCGGCGGGGGCGGACGTGACCACGACGGGCACGGGCACGGTCGAGGTTTTGGCGGGGACGGGCTCGGTGACGCAGGTGGACGACAGCCGGTTCAGCAGCGGGACGGGGGCGATCCGGGTGGCGGCGCAGGTGGACATCGCCCTGGGCGGGGTGACGACCGGCGGAAATGTCTCCTTGGTGGCGGTGACGGGAGCGGTCACGGATGCGGGCAGCCTGTCGGGCGGGGAAGATGTGATCGCGGCCGGGTTGCGGATCAAGGCGGCGACGGGGATCGGGACGGGGGCGGATGCGCTGGAAACCAGCGTGGTGACCCTGACGGCCCAGACGACCATCTCCGGCGGCGTGTTCATCCGGGAGACGGACACGCTGGTCGTGGACGACGTGAGTGTGACGGTGCAGCAGGTGACGGCGAGTGCGGGGGTGACGCCGGTGACGGATGTCAACCAGAGCGACGTGGTGACGGGCGGGAACGGGAGCATCGTGATCCGGGTGGTGACGGGCAACCTCACGTTGAACGACGGGCTGGCGAACGACGACAATGTGACGGTGAGTGCGAATGGTACGGGCAACATCCTCCTGGAAGCGCTGAACGGCAGCGTGACGGGCAATGAAGATATCCTGAGCGGCACGGGACACATCAGTGTCTTGGCGAAGAACAGCCTCACGTTCACCACCAACGCGGACCTGACGACGGGCCTGACGGGCACGGTGGAGCTGGTGGCGACGACGGGGAGCATCAGCCTCAGCCCTACGAGCCACATCACGACGGGCAGCGGTCATATCCGGTTGAGCGCGACCACCGCCCTGCAAGACGTGACGCTGGGCGGAGTGATCACGACCACTGGCAACGTGAGCGTGCTGGCGGGCCGGAACATCTTGGACGGGGACGGGGAAGACACGACGGTGGATGTGGTGGCCAGTGGTCTGTGGCTGCAAGCGGGCAATGCGATCGGGCAGCTGGGCGGGAGTGTGAACCCGGTGGAGACGACGGTGACGACGTTGACGGCGCGGGCGGGAGCGGGCGGGGTGAGCCTGCGGGAGACGGACACGCTGGTCGTGGACGACGTGAGTGTGACGGTGCAGCAGGTGACGGCGAGTGCGGGGGTGACGCCGGTGACGGATGTCAACCAGAGCGACGTGGTGACGGGCGGGAACGGGAGCATCGTGATCCGGGTGGTGACGGGCAACCTCACGTTGAACGACGGGCTGGCGAACGACGACAATGTGACGGTGAGTGCGAATGGTACGGGCAACATCCTCCTGGAAGCGCTGAACGGCAGCGTGACGGGCAATGAAGATATCCTGAGCGGCACGGGACACATCAGTGTCTTGGCGAAGAACAGCCTCACGTTCACCACCAACGCGGATCTGACGACGGGCCTGACGGGCACGGTGGAGCTGGTGGCGACGACGGGGAGCATCAGCCTCAGCCCTACGAGCCACATCACGACGGGCAGCGGTCATATCCGGTTGAGCGCGACCACCGCCCTGCAAGACGTGACGCTGGGCGGAGTGATCACGACCACTGGCAACGTGAGCGTGCTGGCGGGCCGGAACATCTTGGACGGGGACGGGGAAGACACGACGGTGGATGTGGTGGCCAGTGGTCTGTGGCTGCAAGCGGGCAATGCGATCGGGCAGCTGGGCGGGAGTGTGAACCCGGTGGAGACGACGGT
Organism: Limisphaerales bacterium; assembly: GCA_965283725.1. GTDB lineage: Bacteria > Verrucomicrobiota > Verrucomicrobiia > Limisphaerales > JAEYXS01 > JAEYXS01. The sequence goes on along the minus strand of CBDIPT010000008.1, from coordinate 33,045 downwards.
GACGACGTTGACGGCGCGGGCGGGAGCGGGCGGGGTGAGCCTGCGGGAGACGGACACGCTGGTCGTGGACGACGTGAGTGTGACGGTGCAGCAGGTGACGGCGAGTGCGGGGGTGACGCCGGTGACGGATGTCAACCAGAGCGACGTGGTGACGGGCGGGAACGGGAGCATCGTGATCCGGGTGGTGACGGGCAACCTCACGTTGAACGACGGGCTGGCGAACGACGACAATGTGACGGTGAGTGCGAATGGTACGGGCAACATCCTCCTGGAAGCGCTGAACGGCAGCGTGACGGGCAATGAAGATATCCTGAGCGGCACGGGACACATCAGTGTCTTGGCGAAGAACAGCCTCACGTTCACCACCAACGCGGATCTGACGACGGGCCTGACGGGCACGGTGGAGCTGGTGGCGACGACGGGGAGCATCAGCCTCAGCCCTACGAGCCACATCACGACGGGCAGCGGTCATATCCGGTTGAGCGCGACCACCGCCCTGCAAGACGTGACGCTGGGCGGAGTGATCACGACCACTGGCAACGTGAGCGTGCTGGCGGGCCGGAACATCTTGGACGGGGACGGGGAAGACACGACGGTGGATGTGGTGGCCAGTGGTCTGTGGCTGCAAGCGGGCAATGCGATCGGGCAGCTGGGCGGGAGTGTGAACCCGGTGGAGACGACGGTGACGACGTTGACGGCGCGGGCGGGAGCGGGCGGGGTGAGCCTGCGGGAGACGGACACGCTGGTCGTGGACGACGTGAGTGTGACGGTGCAGCAGGTGACGGCGAGTGCGGGGGTGACGCCGGTGACGGATGTCAACCAGAGCGACGTGGTGACGGGCGGGAACGGGAGCATCGTGATCCGGGTGGTGACGGGCAACCTCACGTTGAACGACGGGCTGGCGAACGACGACAATGTGACGGTGAGTGCGAATGGTACGGGCAACATCCTCCTGGAAGCGCTGAACGGCAGCGTGACGGGCAATGAAGATATCCTGAGCGGCACGGGACACATCAGTGTCTTGGCGAAGAACAGCCTCACGTTCACCACCAACGCGGACCTGACGACGGGCCTGACGGGCACGGTGGAGCTGGTGGCGACGACGGGGAGCATCAGCCTCAGCCCTACGAGCCACATCACGACGGGCAGCGGTCATATCCGGTTGAGCGCGACCACCGCCCTGCAAGACGTGACGCTGGGCGGAGTGATCACGACCACTGGCAACGTGAGCGTGCTGGCGGGCCGGAACATCTTGGACGGGGACGGGGAAGACACGACGGTGGATGTGGTGGCCAGTGGCCTGTGGCTGCAAGCGGGCAATGCGATCGGGCAGCTGGGCGGGAGTGTGAACCCGGTGGAGACGACGGTGACGACGTTGACGGCGCGGGCGGGAGCGGGCGGGGTGAGCCTGCGGGAGACGGACACGCTGGTCGTGGACGACGTGAGTGTGACGGTGCAGCAGGTGACGGCGAGTGCGGGGGTGACGCCGGTGACGGATGTCAACCAGAGCGACGTGGTGACGGGCGGGAACGGGAGCATCGTGATCCGGGTGGTGACGGGCAACCTCACGTTGAACGACGGGCTGGCGAACGACGACAATGTGACGGTGAGTGCGAATGGTACGGGCAACATCCTCCTGGAAGCGCTGAACGGCAGCGTGACGGGCAATGAAGATATCCTGAGCGGCACGGGACACATCAGTGTCTTGGCGAAGAACAGCCTCACGTTCACCACCAACGCGGACCTGACGACGGGCCTGACGGGCACGGTGGAGCTGGTGGCGACGACGGGGAGCATCAGCCTCAGCCCTACGAGCCACATCACGACGGGCAGCGGTCATATCCGGTTGAGCGCGACCACCGCCCTGCAAGACGTGACGCTGGGCGGAGTGATCACGACCACTGGCAACGTGAGCGTGCTGGCGGGCCGGAACATCTTGGACGGGGACGGGGAAGACACGACGGTGGATGTGGTGGCCAGTGGTCTGTGGCTGCAAGCGGGCAATGCGATCGGGCAGCTGGGCGGGAGTGTGAACCCGGTGGAGACGACGGTGACGACGTTGACGGCGCGGGCGGGAGCGGGCGGGGTGAGCCTGCGGGAGACGGACACGCTGGTCGTGGACGACGTGAGTGTGACGGTGCAGCAGGTGACGGCGAGTGCGGGGGTGACGCCGGTGACGGATGTCAACCAGAGCGACGTGGTGACGGGCGGGAACGGGAGCATCGTGATCCGGGTGGTGACGGGCAACCTCACGTTGAACGACGGGCTGGCGAACGACGACAATGTGACGGTGAGTGCGAATGGTACGGGCAACATCCTCCTGGAAGCGCTGAACGGCAGCGTGACGGGCAATGAAGATATCCTGAGCGGCACGGGACACATCAGTGTCTTGGCGAAGAACAGCCTCACGTTCACCACCAACGCGGACCTGACGACGGGCCTGACGGGCACGGTGGAGCTGGTGGCGACGACGGGGAGCATCAGCCTCAGCCCTACGAGCCACATCACGACGGGCAGCGGTCATATCCGGTTGAGCGCGACCACCGCCCTGCAAGACGTGACGCTGGGCGGAGTGATCACGACCACTGGCAACGTGAGCGTGCTGGCGGGCCGGAACATCTTGGACGGGGACGGGGAAGACACGACGGTGGATGTGGTGGCCAGTGGCCTGTGGCTGCAAGCGGGCAATGCGATCGGGCAGCTGGGCGGGAGTGTGAACCCGGTGGAGACGACGGTGACGACGTTGACGGCGCGGGCGGGAGCGGGCGGGGTGAGCCTGCGGGAGACGGACACGCTGGTCGTGGACGACGTGAGTGTGACGGTGCAGCAGGTGACGGCGAGTGCGGGGGTGACGCCGGTGACGGATGTCAACCAGAGCGACGTGGTGACGGGCGGGAACGGGAGCATCGTGATCCGGGTGGTGACGGGCAACCTCACGTTGAACGACGGGCTGGCGAACGACGACAATGTGACGGTGAGTGCGAATGGTACGGGCAACATCCTCCTGGAAGCGCTGAACGGCAGCGTGACGGGCAATGAAGATATCCTGAGCGGCACGGGACACATCAGTGTCTTGGCGAAGAACAGCCTCACGTTCACCACCAACGCGGATCTGACGACGGGCCTGACGGGCACGGTGGAGCTGGTGGCGACGACGGGGAGCATCAGCCTCAGCCCTACGAGCCACATCACGACGGGCAGCGGTCATATCCGGTTGAGCGCGACCACCGCCCTGCAAGACGTGACGCTGGGCGGAGTGATCACGACCACTGGCAACGTGAGCGTGCTGGCGGGCCGGAACATCTTGGACGGGGACGGGGAAGACACGACGGTGGATGTGGTGGCCAGTGGTCTGTGGCTGCAAGCGGGCAATGCGATCGGGCAGCTGGGCGGGAGTGTGAACCCGGTGGAGACGACGGTGACGACGTTGACGGCGCGGGCGGGAGCGGGCGGGGTGAGCCTGCGGGAGACGGACACGCTGGTCGTGGACGACGTGAGTGTGACGGTGCAGCAGGTGACGGCGAGTGCGGGGGTGACGCCGGTGACGGATGTCAACCAGAGCGACGTGGTGACGGGCGGGAACGGGAGCATCGTGATCCGGGTGGTGACGGGCAACCTCACGTTGAACGACGGGCTGGCGAACGACGACAATGTGACGGTGAGTGCGAATGGTACGGGCAACATCCTCCTGGAAGCGCTGAACGGCAGCGTGACGGGCAATGAAGATATCCTGAGCGGCACGGGACACATCAGTGTCTTGGCGAAGAACAGCCTCACGTTCACCACCAACGCGGATCTGACGACGGGCCTGACGGGCACGGTGGAGCTGGTGGCGACGACGGGGAGCATCAGCCTCAGCCCTACGAGCCACATCACGACGGGCAGCGGTCATATCCGGTTGAGCGCGACCACCGCCCTGCAAGACGTGACGCTGGGCGGAGTGATCACGACCACTGGCAACGTGAGCGTGCTGGCGGGCCGGAACATCTTGGACGGGGACGGGGAAGACACGACGGTGGATGTGGTGGCCAGTGGTCTGTGGCTGCAAGCGGGCAATGCGATCGGGCAGCTGGGCGGGAGTGTGAACCCGGTGGAGACGACGGTGACGACGTTGACGGCGCGGGCGGGAGCGGGCGGGGTGAGCCTGCGGGAGACGGACACGCTGGTCGTGGACGACGTGAGTGTGACGGTGCAGCAGGTGACGGCGAGTGCGGGGGTGACGCCGGTGACGGATGTCAACCAGAGCGACGTGGTGACGGGCGGGAACGGGAGCATCGTGATCCGGGTGGTGACGGGCAACCTCACGTTGAACGACGGGCTGGCGAACGACGACAATGTGACGGTGAGTGCGAATGGTACGGGCAACATCCTCCTGGAAGCGCTGAACGGCAGCGTGACGGGCAATGAAGATATCCTGAGCGGCACGGGACACATCAGTGTCTTGGCGAAGAACAGCCTCACGTTCACCACCAACGCGGATCTGACGACGGGCCTGACGGGCACGGTGGAACTGGTGGCGACGACGGGGAGCATCGTGCTGAGCCCGACCTCGAACATCACGACGGGCAGCGGTCACATCCGGTTGAGTGCGACCACCGCCCTGCAAGACGTGACGCTGGGCGGAGTGATCACGACCACTGGCAACGTGAGCGTGCTGGCGGGCCGGAACATCTTGGACGGGGACAATGACGGCAACACGGGCACGGTGGACATCGTGGCCGATGGTCTGCGGTTGCAAGCCGGTGATGGTGCGGGTCAGTTCAGCAATGCGGTGGAGACGACCGTGACGACGTTGACGGCCAGTGCGGGTGCGGGCGGGGTCAGCGTGTATGAGACCAACGGCTTGGTGATTGGCACCGTGAGCGTGACGATCCAGCAGGTGACGGCGAGTGCGGGGGTGACACCGGTGACGGATGCGGCGCAAGCCGGAGTGGTGGCCAGCGGTTCGGTGATTTTGAACAACGGCTCGGGTGCGTTGGTGGTCAGCCAGCCCATCACGGTGACGGGTGCGGGGAACGTGGAGTTGGGGGCGGGTTCTGGGAGTGTGGCGTTGAATGCGGATGTGAGCACGGGGACGGGGCACATCACGGTGGCGGCGGCGACGGGGCTGACGTTGGGTGGCGGGGTGGATGTGACGACGGGAGCGCCGGGGACGGTGAGTCTGCGGACGGCGGGCGGGAGCCTGACGCTGGCGGGGGATGCGACGGTGGTGGCGACGGGTTCGAGCGTGCGCTTGGCGGCGGCGGCGGATGTGACTTTGGGGAATGTGACGGCGACGAACGTGAGCGTCATCGCGGCCGGCGGTTCGGTGATCAACGCGGCGGGTTCGACGAAGAATGTGACGGCGACGGGCCTGCGGATCGAGGCGGGCCAGGCGGTGGGTGCGGCGGTGCGGCACCTGACGACGGCGGTGACGAACCTGAGTGTGCTGGCGGGCGGGACGACGCTGCAGGGCAGCTATATCACGGAAGACGACAGCGTGACGGTGACGGGCGTGACGGTGACGGTGACCGAGGTGTTGGCCAACAACACGACCGCTACCGTGACGGACCTGCTGCAGAGCGACCTGACGGCGGGGAACAACGGGGATGTGATCTTGGTGGCGGTGAACGGCGGGGTGACGTTGACGGATGGCAGCGACGCGGACGGCGTGGCGGTGAGTGCGAACGGCAGCGGGAACATCTTGGTGAGCGCCGGTGCGGGGGCGTTGACGGTGAACGCGGATAGCGTGAGCGGGACGGGCCATATCACGCTGACGGCGTCCACGAGTGTGAGTTTGACGACGGGCGTGGATGTGACGACGGCGGCGGCGGGCACGGTCAGTGTGCGGGCGCAGAACGGCAGCCTGACGATGGTGGGTAACGTGACCGTGGTGGCGACGGGTTCGAGCGTGCGCTTGGCGGCGACCGCGGACGTGACTTTGGGCAACGTGACGGCCGCGAACGTGAGCGTCGTGGCGACCACGGGTTCGGTGATCAACGCGGCGGGTTCGACGAAGAATGTGACGGCGACGGCGTTGCGGATCGAGGCGGGCCAGGCGGTGGGGACGGCGGCGCGGGCCGTGACGACGGCGGTGACGAACGTGAGCGTGCTGGCCGGCGGGACGACGGCGACGGGCATTTACCTGGGTGAGACGGACGGCGTGACGGTGACGGGTGTGACCGTGACGGTGACCGAGGTGCAGGCGAACAGCACGACGGCGACGGTGACGGATCTGGTGCAGAGTGACCTGGCGGCGGGGAACAACGGTAACGTGATCTTGACGGCCAACGGGCTGGTGACGTTGACGGACGGCAGCGATGCGGACGGGGTGGCGGTCAGTGCGAATGGCAGTGGCAGCGTGCGGGTCGATGCGGGGACGGGGGCGTTGACGGTGAACGCGGATATCGTGAGTGGCACTGGCCTGATCACGCTGGCGGCGCAGCAGTTGCTGACCTTGGGAACCGATGTGGACGTGACGACGGTGGGTGGCAGCGTGGTGGTGAGTGCCTCCGGGCTGTTCATGGCGGGCACGGCGAAGGTGGCTGCGGGGGCCGGCAGCGTGCGTGTGGCGGTGACCAATGATATCACGGTGGGCGGGATCGTGGCGCAGAACGTGGCGCTGCTGAGCACGGCGGGCAATATTTTGGATGGTGGCGATAGCTATGTGAACGTGGTGGCGGGCGGTCTGCTGGTGACGGCGGGCAATGGTGGCGTGGGCCAGGCGGGCAATGCGCTCGAGACCACGGTGGGCACCGTGAGTGTGGTGGCGGGTGCCGCGGGTGTGAATCTTTTGGAAACGGACAGCCTGGTGGTGGGCGCGGTGACGGTGACGGTGACCGTGCAGCAGGCCAACGGCACGACGGCGGGGATCACGGACGGGGCGCAGAGCGACATCGTGAGCGGGGGCAACGTGGTGCTGGTGACGGTGGCGGGCAGCCTGCAGGTGACGGACGGCAGTGACGCGGACGGCCTGGGTATCAGCGTGAGTGGCAGCAGCAACATCCGCCTGTCGGCGGGCGGCAGTGGCACGGACCTCAACTTGAACTCCGACGTGCGTTCTGGTTCTGGCTATATCACGTTGTTGGCGGCGAACGGGATCACGTTGGGTGGCAGTGTGGATGTGGTGACGGGTGGGGGAGTGGTGGCTGTGGAAGCGGGTGTGGGGAGTGTGACGATGGCGGACAGTGCGAGCGTGGTGACGGGCGGGGGCAACGTGCGGGTGGTGGCGGGCGGCAGCGTGGTGATCGGGGTGTTGGACGGGCGGAGCGGCGGGGTGCAGGACACGTGGGGCCACGTGCAGGTGGTGGCGCAGACGGGTGCGATCAGCGATGCGGGGGGCGATGGTTCGACGAGTGTGCGGGTGTATGGTCAGGGCGTGAGTTTGGCGGCGGCGGGGAACATCGGTGGGCTGAACGCGCCGGTGTACCGGCTGCAATATACGACGGACTTTGTGACGTGGACGGAGCTGGTGACGGTGAGCAGCGGGGACACGAGCGTGACGTATGTGGATCCGGTGCCGGCGGACAGCCGGCGGTTCTACCGGGTGGCGTATGGGACGGCGGGGGTGAGTGTGAGTCTGCGGGCGCCACAGATCTTGGTGGACCGGAGCGTGCGGTTGACGTGGGATGTGACGTATACGGGGGCGTATGTGCCGGTGACGAAGGCGCTGGTCATCGAAGGGGCGGTTTTGGCGGCGGAGTCGGGGGCGGGGAGTGTGGCGGTGAACGACGTGAGCAGCGTGACGGTGGGGGATGTGACGGTGGGCTACCGGACGGTGGGGGCGAACGGGACGTTGAATGCATTGGCGGCTGACGGGGTGAAGAGCGATGTGCGGGTGGTGGCGGGGAACGGCAGCGTGTATGTGCAGGCGTTGGGCGGGAACCTGACGGTGACGGACGGGGCGTTGAACGCCGGGGTGGGTGTGAGTGTGGCGGGTGGCGGGCAGATTTTGCTGGGAGCGGGCGGGAGTGTGACGGTGGCGGGGAGCGTGGTGAGCGGCAGCGGTCACATCACGGTGGCTGGGGTGCAGGGTGTGACGATGAGCGCGGGGACGACGCTGACGACCGGCGGGGGCGAAGTGAGTGTGACGGCGGCGGCGGGCAGCGTGACGGTGACGGTCGTGAGCACGGGTGGCGGGGATGTGCGGGTGGTGGCGGCCGGGACGGTGACGGTGGGGACGGTGGACGCGGGGGCGGGCCGGGTGAGCGTGGTGGCGCAGGCGGGGAGCATTTTGGACGGGACGGATGCGGGGGTGAACGTGACGGGCAGCGCGGTGCGGTTGCAGGCGGGTGGCAGCATCGGGGCGTTGAACGACGAGTTCGTGCTGCAGACGGCGCTGGTGAGCGTGAGTGCGGGCGGGGTGGTGCGGCTGGCGAACACGGGTGATTTAACGGTGGGCAGTGTGAGTGTGACGGTGGCGACGGTGGGGGCCAACGGGGTGGTGGCGGGGGTGACGGACGCGGCGCAGAGCGGGGCCAGTACGGGGAACAGCCTGGTGCTGGTGAACACCGGCAACCTGGCGGTTGAGGCCGCAGTCAATGTCAGCGGCAGCGGCCATGTCTTGCTGAATGCGACGGGGACGGTCACGGTGAACAGCGGGGTGACGTTGGCCAACGGCAGCGTGAGCGTGGTGGCGGGGGGGGCGTTGAACCTGAATGCGGCTTTGAGTGTGACGGGCGGGACGGCGGACGTGGTGGCGTTGGGCGGCAACGTGGTGACGCAAGGGATCACGACGGTGGGCGGGAACATCCGGATCAGTGCGGGCGGCAGTGTGACGTTGGGGGTGGCCGATGCGCGCAACGGTGGCACCCAGAGCAGCTGGGGTGATGTGAGCGTGAGCGCGGGCGGCGGCAGTGTGACGGATGCGGGGGCGGACCTGCTGGTGAACATTTACGGGCGCAATGTGCGGGTGAGTGCGACGGGGACGGCGGGGACGCTGGTGCCGGCGGTGGCTGATGCGCTGGAGCTCGACGGGCAGACATTGGCGGTGGGTGGCAGCAGTGTGAACGTGGTGCTGGCGGGCGGGACGACGGTGACGACGGTGGGTGCGGTGAGCGTGAACCGGGTGCAAACCGACGGGACGCTGGGTGCCAGCAGCGATGTGGGGAGCCTCAGCGGCATCGTTGCGACCACGGGCATCGTGGTGCGGACCCTGAACGGAAACCTTGCGGTTCAGGCCACCATTACCAACAGCGGCAGCGGGAACGTGCTGTTGTCGGCGACGGGGGGCAACGTGAGTGCGACGGTCGATGTGACGGTGGCGGGAGGCAGCCTGAGTGTGCTGGCCAGCGGGAATGTGACTTTGGCCGACGGAATCCTCCTGGTGTGACGGGGACGGCGGACGTGCAGGCCGGTGGCAGCGTGGTGCTGGGCGGGAGCACGACGGTGCGGACGGCGGGGGCGAACATCCGGGTGGTGGCGGGCGGGGATGTGGCGCTGGGCCTGCTGGATGCGCGCAATGGCGGGGCGCAGGGGACGTGGGGTGACGTGAGCGTGGTGGCGACGGGCGGCCGGGTGACGGACGGCGGGGATGATGTGGCGGTGGATATTTACGGGCGGAACCTGCGGGTGGTGGCGGGGGTGGGCATCGGGGTGACGGGGAGCAACGTGGTGGAGACGGAAGTGGCGTTGCTGGCGGCCAGTGTGGGCAACGGGGGGATCAGCCTGGTGGATGCGAGCGGGCTGGCGGTGGGGACGGTGGCCGCGGTGAATGTGAACCGGGTGCAGGCGGACGGGAGCGTGAGCGCGGCGGGCGATGCCGGCAATCTGACGGGGGCGGTGAAGACGGGCGGGCTGATGGCGTTGGACACGGCGGACGGGAGCAACATCGCGGGGTTCCCGACGTTCGAGGTGGTGGAGCAGTTGACGGGTTTGAGCGCGGCGAGCATCTACACGGGCTATTACGAGCAGCGGTTGCGGATCACGAACACGACGGGGTCGACGATCGATGCGGTGCGGGTGGCGATCGGGAACCTGCCGGCGGGGGTGACGGTGATGGACGCGGCGGGGACGACGGCGGACGGGCGTGCGTATATCCAGTATAACCAGACGCTGGCGGCGGGCCAGACGGTGGTGCTGGTGATCGAATACAAGGTGCCGACGGTGGGGCAGATGCCGGTGGCGCCGGTGTTCGAGGTGGATGTGACAGGGGTGCAGGCGCAGCCGAGCGTGGCCGGGGGCAACCTGCTGACCAGCGGGGTGCTGACGCAGCGCCTGGCCGACAACCGGTATGTGGTGACGCTGCAACAGAGCCTCCTGGGCCGCACCTACCTGCTCCAGTTCACCGACGACGGCGGCCTCGCCTGGACCACCGTCCTGTCCCCCATCACCGGCACCGGCACCAACCTCAACTGGCTCGACTTCGGCTCCCCCAAGACCACCGCCGACCCCAATACCCTCGGCACCAGAACCTTCCGCGTCTTCCTCATGCCGTAAAAACGGCGGACGAATGCCCCCGGTCATCACCCTACGTCCATAGGGGTGAATCTGATGCCTTTCGCAAACGTCTAGCAATTCATGCCCAATCGCATTTATTGCCTAGCTTTAAATCAGCTCGTCTTACTTTTTATCCTCTTGGTAACGAGGGTGCAGGCCGCGCAGCCAGAGCAAGTGCCTGTCTTTAGCTGGGCCATCCAAGCGGGCGGCAAGTTGCATGACAAGACACGGTGCTTGGCTACTGATTCTCAAGGAAACGTATTTCTCACGGGTGAATTTGCCGGGACGGCCCAATTCGACGAACATACGATCACCAGCGCGGGAGAAATGGATTTCTTTATCGCGAAATGCAGTCCGGAGGGGAAGTTTCTTTGGGCGAACAGTGGCGGCGGTTCGGCTATTGATCGGGGATATGGGGTGGCCACGGATGCGCGGGGAAATTGCTATGTCACCGGTCATTATCAGAGTACGAACGCAATCTTCGGTGGCGTTACGCTCAGTAATGCGGGTGACTACGACATCTTTGTGGCGAAGTATTCCTCGGCGGGCAAGTTGCTCTGGGTGCGGAATGGTGGGGGTAAGGGCTATGATTATGGGCATGGGATCGCGGTGGACAAAGAAGGCAACGCGACCGTGACCGGAGCCTTGGTTGGTGATGGTGCCTTTGGTGCGCAGCAGCTCATTTCACCAGGCGGTGCGCATGTGTTTTGTGCCCGTTATGACACGGAGGGCAAATTGCTGTGGGCTGAAACAGCGCAAGGAAAAGCCAGCAATAGCGGACATGGGATTACCGTCGATGCCAATGGGAATGCTTACGTTGGCGGTTACAGTGGAGGAGTAGGTACGTTAGGCGGCCTTGCGCTGACGAATGCCGCAGGACGCGATGTGTTGATCGCCAAATTCACTCCGGCCGGAAAGGTTGTATGGATTGCCGAGGGTAATGGCAGCACCAACGCCATGGTGCACGAGATCATCTGTGACCAAGCGGGCAATGTCCGGGCCGCCGGGATGTTCAAAGGGATTTTGAAACTGGGTGATCGATCGATGCTGAGTCATGGCGACAACGATCTGTTGATCACCAGTTTGGCGCCTGATGGCCAACGCCTCTGGACGCGCACGGGTGGTGGCCCGAAAGTGGATTACGGTTTGGGGGTTGCGTGTGATAATTCAGGCTTTTCTTACCTGACCGGTGAATTTACCGAAACGGCTGAATTTGTCGGATCCAATCTCACAAGTGCAGGGAGCACCGATATCTACATCGCCAAGTTTGACCGGAGCGGAACGCTGCAATGGCTCCAACAAGCGGGTGGGGATAAGGGCGATAACGCGTATACCATCGTCGCTGATGGTCTGGGTAATCTCTATCTTTCCGGTTCCTTCTCCGGCACGGCCAAGTATGGCGCACACACCATCACCAGTACAGGTGGAAACGATACATACCTTGCCAAGCTGAAAATCAAGTAAGCAACCGGTTCTTAGGCAAAGATCTCGTTTACGACATGGCCGCTGATATCGGTCAGTCGGAAATCACGGCCGGCGTAGCGATAAGTCAGCTTCTCGTGGTTTAAACCGAGCAAAGCCAGAATGGTGGCGTGCAGGTCGTGGATGTGAACCTTGTTCTCGGTGGCGAACCAGCCGTAATCATCGGTTGCACCAAAGGCGGTGCCCGCTTTTACACCTGCGCCGGCCAGCCACATGGTGAAGCCCTCGGGATTATGATCGCGGCCATCGCGTCCGCCTTCTGCGGCCGGTGTACGGCCAAATTCACCACCCCAAATCACCAAGGTGTCATCTAGCAAACCGGTTGCCTTCAAATCTTTCAACAGGCCAGCAATCGGTTTGTCCACCTCAGCGGCGTTCTTAGCGTGGCCTTTGCGCAGATTGCCGTGCTGATCCCACTGCACTTCCCCGTCGCTATGGGTCACTTGAATGAACCGGACGCCCCGTTCGGCGAAGCGACGGGCGAGGAGACATTGGCGGCCAAAATTTTCCGTCACCTTGTCATCCAAGCCATAAAGTTTCTTGGTGGCTTCGGATTCCTGGGAGATGTCCTGCGCTTCGGGCATCGCCATTTGCATGCGGAAGGCGAGTTCAAAGGAGTTGAGCCGTCCTTCCAGTGCGAGGTTGGGACCGGTCTGGCGCAGGTGATCGCGGTTCATCTGGGCCAGCAAATCAAGCTGGGCGCGCTGCTGGGCGGGGCTGAGGTGTGAGTTCGTGATGTGCCGGACCGCCGCCTGTGCGGCGGGAACCGTGGCGTTCCCGAGGGGCGTTCCCTGATAGGCCGCCGGGAGAAAGGCTGCGCCCCAATTGTTCACGCCACCGTGGGCGAACGTGGGGCAGATGGTGATGAAGCCCGGCAGGTTCTGGTTCTCGGTGCCGAGACCGTAGGTGATCCAGGAACCGATGCTGGGGCGGATGAAGTTATCGCTGCCCGTGTGCAGTTTGAGCAGGGCTCCACCGTGGGCGGCATTTGTCCCATGCAAGGAGCGGATGATGCAAAGATCGTCCACGCATTGGGCCACGTGGGGAAACAGCTCGCTGACAGGCAGGCCACTTTGGCCGTGGTTCTTGAAAGACCACGGAGATTTTAACAAGGCCGCGGTGGGGGCGAACTGCACCCGCGGTTTCTGACCGGGGAAGGGCTTGCCATCATCACGATCCAGCAAAGGCTTGGGGTCGAAGGTGTCCACCTGTGAAGGACCACCTTTCATGAACAGGAAAATGACCCTTTTGGCGCGAGCTGGAAAGTGCGGCTGCTTGGGTAACAGCGGACTGGCGGGAACAGCAGGTTCGCCCGCGTTCGCCATCAACGCGGAAGCCGCGAGCCAGCCAAAGCCGACGGCGGATGTCCGTAACATCTGCCGGCGAGACATCGGACCGCCGGTTAAAAAATCAGGCGTATTCATGGCTTCAGTTCAGGTAAATGAATTCGTTTGCCGCAAGCAGGGTCTGGCAGAACGTTGTCCAGGCTTCCGTCCGGGCCGCCGCTTTGTCCAGACCGGTTGTCGTCGGGTATTCCGTGATGAACCGCTCGGCCCGTCGCCGTTCTGCCGAGTTGGGCGGCCGGCCATAGGCTTTGAGATACGCCTGCTCCAGGCGCGAGGCGTTGGACGCTTTTTCATCGGCCAGCAAATGTTGAGCGAGGCGAAGGGCAGATTGATTGACGAGTTCACTGTTCATCATCAACAACGCTTGCGGGGCGACCACGGTGGCATTGCGGTTGCCATTGGGGACGGCGGGATCCGGGTAATCGAATTGTTGGAACAGATCGTAGAGATGATTGCGGATGATCGGCATGTAAACCGCGCGCCGGGGACTGTCATAAGTCGTCGCATCCTTCGAGGTGTGGTTGAAAACGAACTCACGGTTTTTGACGGGAATCGTTTTGCCACCCATGGTCAGTTCCAGGTTGCCAGCTACGGATATCAACGCATCACGAATCTCTTCAGCCTCCAAGCGGCGCAGCGGGAAATGGGAAAGCAACCGGTTTTCCGGGTCAGCAATCGAGGGGGCACCTTTTGTGTTCGCGGCCAATTGATAGGTGCTGGAGAGCATGATCAGCCGGTGCATCGCTTTGATGCTCCAGCCTTCGGCGATGAAGCGTTGCGCCAGCCAATCAAGCAATTCCGGATGGGATGGTTTCTCGCCCAAGAGCCCGAAGTTATCCGTGGTGGCCACCAGGCCTTGGCCAAAATGCCAGCGCCAGATGCGGTTGACCATCACGCGGGCCGTCAATGGATGCTCCGGGGCTGTGAGCCATCGTGCCAGTTCCAAGCGACCACTCTGCTGTTCGCTGAACTGTGGCCGGGTAGAGATCGTCATCACCTGCGGGACGCCCCGCGACACGGGTTTGCCCAGTGTCAGGTGGCTGCCACGGATGTGGATGGGCAACGTCTGCAAGATATTCGTGGCTTCGGTCACACCCATGGTGCTGGGCAGTTCCGGAGCATCCGTTTCCAATTTCTTCAGGTCAGCCCGCAATTTCTCCAGCTCGGCAAGGGTGTTCGTGGAATAAAGTTTTTCGGTTCTTGGGCAAAGCGTTGGTCTTGATCGTGACCAACAGGACGCGATTGGCTTCGGCCACGAAATTGGTGATGGAAAGCTTATGCGCCGCCACCCGTTGTTCGTAAGCTTCCTGCAGCCGGTAATCTTCCGGCGTAGCGACCACGGGCTCATGCCATTTCGCGAGCGTCTTCAGGCTATCCATGGTCCGTGTGCTTTTGAAGATGGCCGCCAGCGCGTAGTAATCATCTGTTGGCACAGGGTCGAACTTATGATCGTGACAGCGGGCGCAACCGAAAGTGGCGGCGAGAAAAGCACGGCCAGTGGTCTCGATCTGCTCGTCGATCATATCCATCTCCAGCTTCACCTTGTCGGGTTCAGCCAAAAGCTTCGGACCAATGCTCAGAAAGCCGAGAGCGGTGAGCCGCTCGTGCTTGAGGGCGAGATTATCTGTCGGTGGCAACAGGTCGCCAGCCAGTTGCTCGGTCACGAACTGATCGTATGGCTTATCCCGGTTAAAGGAGTTGATGACGTAATCGCGGTAGCGCCAGGCGTTGCCGAAGGCGACGTTTTCATCAAGGCCGTTGGAATCGGCGTAACGGGCGACGTCGAGCCAGTGGCGTCCCCAGCGTTCCCCATATTGCGAAGAAGCGAGCAAACGGTCCACGACCCGCGTGAACGCCTCGGGTGAACGGTCCGCGAGGAAGGCCTCGATCTCTGCCGGACTTGGCGGCAGCCCGGTAAGGTCAAAAGTGGCCCGTCGAATCAATGCGCGTCGATCGGCCGCCGCGGCGGGTTTAAGTTGTTTGGCTTCCAGTTTGGCGAGGATGAACGCGTCGATGGGGGATTGCACCCGGACTTCTTCTTCACCGTGGGCGGGACCGGGTTGGCCATGGGTTGGAACGACCAGAACTTGCGACCTTCCGCGATATCGATGGCCTTCTTGGCCGGGAGAGCTTTGGCGGTTTTGAGGCGAGGGTCCGGAGCGCCCATCTTGACCCACGTTTCCAGATCTCGGATCTGATCGCTGCTCAAGGGACTCTTGGGCGGCATTTGCAAGTCTTGATTCTTGTAACGGATGGCCTCGATCAAACGGCTTTTATCAGGATCACCCAAGACAATGGCCGGACCGGTATCGCCTCCTGGAGCATGTCTTCCAGGGTCTCAAGATTGAGCCCGCCTTTTACTTTTTCTCCGGTGCTATGGCATTTGTAGCATTGATCGATCAACACGGGGCGGATTTTCTTTTCAAAGAAATCCCGCTCTGAAGAAGAGAGCTCGGCAGCCGTGGCTGCGGCCCAGCCAGCCAGCAACAAGCTGGAGAGGCAGAGAAGGAAACGATTCAAGGCGGTTGAAGTTGTTCGCATCTTGAGCAGCAAAATCATTGTTCAGCCAATTGACGGATTTCTTTGTCCGTCAACGCCCGGGCGATGAGCCCGAACTCATCCATGCAACCGGCGAAATTGCGGATGGGTTGCTGGCTTTTCTCGGGTGTGGGAATCCAGTTGCCCAGTTCGACCAGACCGGGGGTGAGCGAAATCGCACGGGACATCGGGTGACGCGAGAGCAGTTCGCCATCCAGGAAAAACCGCACTTCATTACCCGCCATATCATAAACAACGGCCAGATGCACCCATTGCCCGAAGCGTTCCGGGGTGAAGACCACCGGGCTGATGTAGTCCTGCCACAGGACCGGTTCGGCATTCGTGCCCGTGCGGCGCGAGCCATCGCCGACCCCGAGGCAGAGCGAACCATCATGCAAAACTTGCCAATGCAGATAGCCTGCGCCGATGCCTTCGCTCATGCAGATGGAGCTTTGCCGGACGTTCAACCCGTGGAGTTGCAAACTCGCGGTCAGCGTCAGTTGCCGATAGTTGCCGGGGACATTGAAACGCACGCGGTCGCTCAGGCTGCGGAATTGCAGGGCGCGTTTGCCGGGCCAGCGCCCTTCGGTCCAACTGCAACCAACGATGCTGCCAGCGGCGATATCCGTGCCTTGGATGGCACTATTACGCAGGGAACGCGACGTGCTTTCATCCTGGAAGTTCAACCACAGGCGGACATCGCCATCTTTTTGCCAATTCGCACTGGCGCGCTGCCACCGTTCAAACGCCTGCCGATGCGATTCCGTGACACGGGCATCCAGTTCGCGACGAAAGGCAAAAGCGGTTTCATTCGCCGCCAGCGCTTTGGTGACGCTGGGCTGGGTCAAATCTGCCGCTGCGCCACTGGTGAGCTTCCGCATCTGGGTCTGTGGCTGATAGAGCTCCACTTCGCCGTTGAAGACATGCAGTTCGGAAGCAGCACTGCTCAGGTCGAGGCCAAAATCCGTGCCCAAATCTACGATGTCGCCTCTCGGCGTGCCCAAGCGGAAACCACGGGCATGGGGCGGAACATGCGCACTGAAACGCCCGGACTGGCAGAAGGCTTCTCCGGCGGAGATCAAACGGATCTCGGCCGGTCCTTCGATACACAGGCGGGCGCCTTGGAAGAATTCAATCTCGGCCATGCCGCTTTGTAGTTTTAGCACGCCGGGAGAGAGCGGTGCGTTCATGGCTGGCGTCATGCCCGTTTTGTCCCAGACGACATTGGCCCCCCGGGTCAGCACGGCAATGCTCGCGGTAGTGGCCTCGGTACGGACGTTTAAGGTCGGAGCCGGGGCGGATTGGCTGGCAAGGTTGCCGGACGGTTGTGGTTTCGGCCACATTGCCCAAGCCACAGCCCCGATGATAATGCCTGCTGCCATCGCACCCACATGTCGCAGCGAACTGTTTCGTGGTTGGAGAGGGACGACCCGCTCGTGATCAGTCAGGTGGAACCCGGCGGCAGATTGTTCACGGCGTAAGGATTCTTTCTGAGCCCAGACCAACAACGCGGCTTCGGCATCTTGAAAGGCAAACCAGCGGAGACGGGCTTCGCGAGAATTCTTCAGCAACGCAGAGAGACGCTCGTGGTCTTCCGGCGTGATGGTGCCGTCGGCCTTGGCAACGAACAGCCGGTGAAGTTCTGTCTGGTCTAACTCCATGCTCATGATTTGGCCTCGTGGGCGATCTTCCGCCGCACACAGTCACCCAACAAACGGCGGAGGATGACGAGCTTGTTGTATACTGTCTGCGGGGCGCGGCCCATCCGTTGGGCCAAGGCTTCCACTTCCATATCGTTCAGGTAAAACTCACGCACGAGATCGCGGGAAGGGGAATCCAGTTCTTCAATGCACCGTTCCATGGCTTCAAAGCGGGCGTCGCGCTGTTCCAGGTGGTGCGTTCCTCCGCCAGCCGGGCCATCAGTTCATCATCGAAATGCAATTTGGACCGGGCGGCGACGCGTTGGAAATTTTTGGCCTCGTAGAAAGCAAAGCTGCTCGCCCAGGCGAAGAAATCCAGTGTGGGATCGAATTCGCCGAATTTCCGCCACATCGTCAGGCTGGCGCGCTGCAAGACATCCTCGGCATCGGCATTGTTGCCGAGCATCACCCGGAGAAATCCCAGCAACCGCGCATGCGTGGCATTGAGGAGCGTGATGAAGCGCTCGCTCGGCTCGGCAGGTGGAACTGGTTCGTTCATGTCCGGCATTCAAGGAAGTATTGTATGGAACCGGGCTGAACTTACCGAAGTTTTTTCATTTAGTCAGATAAATCATTCCGGCGTGAAAAAGGGGTTGCCCCGGTCGTTGTCGCTCCCCTAGGTTGCGTCCGTCCCCGTTGAGTGGCCGGTTTTTAAAAGCTAATAATCCAGTGCGCCGATCTGCCCACATCACCATCCTCGTGCTGCTTGTCGTGGCCGTGGGGATCAATTATATCGACCGCGGCACGCTTTCGGTCTCCAAGTCCAACATCTCGGCGGAGTTCGGCTTGGATGCCACGCAGATGGGTTTTCTTTTTTCCGCTTTCTTTTGGAGCTACGCCTTGTTCCAGCTCGTGGCCGGCTGGCTGGTGGACCGGTATGATGTGAAGTGGGTCTATGCAATCGGTTTCCTGGTCTGGTCGCTCTCCACGGCGGCGATGGGTTTCTTTGCCGGGTTTGCGGTGTTCTTTGGGTTGCGGCTGCTGCTGGGGATCGGGGAGAGCGTGGCGTATCCGGCCACTTCGCGCATTTTGGCGGCGAATTATCCCGAAGACCAGCGCGGGTTCGCGAACGCTTTGATCGATGCGGGTTCGAAGATCGGACCGGCATTGAGCATGCTGTTGGGCGGGTTGGTGGTGGCGAAGTATGGTTGGCGGGCGTTATTCCTCATGGTCGGTTTGGGAAGTCTGCTGTGGTTGATTCCGTGGATATGGCTGGTGCCCTCGGAGAAACGATCCGTAGCTGGCCCGGGCGAGACACCAAAGTCGGAAACGGCGGTGGAGTGGGGCAGCTTGCTGGTACGCCGCGAGGTCTGGGGCACTTCTTTGGGGATGTTTTGTCTGGGTTATGTGTGGTATTTCCTCGTGTCGTGGCTGCCTTCCTATTTGGAGGAGGAACGCGGTTTTTCTAAGAAAGAGATGGCGATCTTCGGTTCATTGCCGTTTTGGGCCATGGCGGTGACCTCACTGGCCGGGGGGTGGTTTTCCGACCGTTGGATACGTCAGGGAGCTACGCCTACGCGGGTGCGCAAGACGTTCATCGTGGCGGGGTTTCTCCTGTGCGCCGCGTTCATGGTGCCTGCCGTGATGGTGCATGAAGCCAAACTATGCGTGGCTTTTCTGACGGCGGCCTGCGCTGCGCTGGGTTTTTACACCTCGAATGTCTGGGCGGTGACGCAAACTCTGGCCGGACCGGCAGCGGCCGGCAAATGGACAGGCATCCAGAACTGCATCGGCAATCTGGGAGGCGTAGTGTCGCCCGCCCTGACGGGCTGGCTGGTGATGCGAACAGGTTCGTTCACGCTGGCTTTTGCCTGCTCTTCCATCGTGCTGGTGATCGGGGTTGGGGCGTATGTGTTCTTGGTGGGACGCATCGCGCCGCTGGATTGGCCGGTCAAACCAAACGCCAAGCTCAATTCTTGAAGTCATGAGTCATTCACCTGTCATTGCTACCCTGGCTGATCTGGTGCGCATCAAGAGCATTAATCCGGCTTACGAAGGTGGCGTCTCCGAGGCGTCCATGGCAGCGTATGTGGGTAATTTCTTCCGCCAACGTGGGATGGAGACGTGGGAACAGGAGGTGTTTCCAGGGCGACCCAATCTGATAGCCAAGCTGCCCGGCCGGGATGCCTCGCGCCGCATCGTAATGGAAGCGCATACTGATACGGTTTCCGTGAAGGGGATGACGATTCCGCCCTTTGAGCCGACCATCTCCGCAGGGAAACTTTATGGCCGGGGCGCCTGCGATACGAAAGCCGGTCTGGCGGGAATGATGCACGCCATGGCATCGCTTAAGGCGGAGGGCTTTGTGCCACCGTGTGAAGTGTGGCTGGCTGCCGCTGTGGATGAAGAATACTCTTATCGTGGCGTGGTGAAGTTGTGCGAGGGACTGACCGGACACGCAGCCATTGTCGCGGAGCCGACGGAGATGCGTCTGGTCGTCGCGAGCAAAGGCGTTTTGCGCTGGCGCATCCGGGTGCAAGGGCGCGCGGCGCACAGCTCCAAACCCCATCTTGGCGTGAATGCTATCACCCACATGGCGCGGCTGGTGCTGGCTTTGGAAGCGGATCACCAACGGCTGGCGGAGCAAAAGCATCCGTTGCTGGGGCCAGCAACGTGCAACGTCGGGGTGATACAGGGCGGGGTGCAGGTGAATTTCGTGCCGGATACCTGTGCCATTGAGATCGACCGGCGCTTGCTGCCGGGCGAGAAGGTGGAAGCGGTGCTGGCGCAGTATCAACAGTTGCTTGATGAACTGGCCGGGAAACATCCCGGCTTCGTGGCCAGCATGGAAGCGCCCATGCTGACGGATGAGGCGTTGGATACGCCATTGAATGCGCCACCAGCCCTGCTAGGCAGTGAGATTTTAAAGGAACTGGGCCTGAACGGCGAGCCTTGCGGGGTACCTTTCGGTAGTGATGCAAGCAAGCTGTCGCGCCAAGGATTGCCGAGGCCTTTGGGCCGGGCAGTATTGATCGCGCCCATGCGGCCGTGGAATACGTGGAGATAGACCAAGTTCTGCAGGCCTACGAATTTTACCGTGAGTTTCTGCGTCGTTTCGAGTGACCCTGTTAACAACTCCAACCTATGAACAAGCAAATCAACGAGACAGGCAGCAAGATGTTTACCCGCCGTGACTTTCTCCGGGCGACCGCCGTGACGGCCGCCGGACTGGCAGCGGGTTGCGGCACCACGGCCACCGGCGGTAGGGGCGGGAATCATATCGATGCTCATGTGCATGTGTGGACGCCGGAGTTGAGCCGCTATCCCATCCACAGCAGCTTCAAGGTGGCGGATATGGAGCCAGCCAGTTTCACGCCCGAACAGTTGTTCGAGCACACGAAGCCGAATGGCGTGAATCGCGTGGTGCTTATCCAGATGAGTTTTTACCGGTTTGATAATAGTTACATGCTGAGTTCGATGCTGCGTTTCCCCGGGGTGTTTTCCGGGTGGCGGTTATCGATGAAAATGCGCCCAAGGTGGACTATCAGATGCGGATACTTGGGAATCGTGGCGTGCGCGGGTTCCGCATCCATCCCGGCAAGCAACCGGTGGAGGCGTGGCTGGGGTCCGATGGCATGGCAGCCATGTGGACGGCAGGGGCCGATCTCGGTCTGGCGATGTGTCCGCTGATCAACCCGGAAGCGCTGCCGGCCATCGGCAAGATGTGTGAACGGTTCCCGAAGACGCGCGTGGTGATTGATCATTTCGCCCGCATCGGTGTCGATGGCCAAATCCGCGATGAGCAAGTAGACGCGTTGTGCCGGTTGGCAAAATATCCGAACACTTATGTGAAGACCTCGGCGTTTTATGCGCTGGGCAAGAAGACACCGCCATACACGGATCTGGGACCGATGATCCGCAAGGTACGGGACGCGTTCGGGGCACAACGTCTGATGTGGGCGAGTGATTGCCCGTATCAGGTCGATCCGGGGCACAATTACGCGGATTCTATCGCCCTCATCCGGGATCGGCTGGATTTCCTGACCAAAGAAGACCGGGCGTGGATGTTGCGAAAGACGGCGGAGAAGGTGTTCTTTGCCAAGGTTTAAAGCGTGGTCGCCCGACTTCAAAGCTGTTTCAGAGCTTTGCCCAAGACGGACAGGAGTTTGTTCACATCGTCTGCGGTGTTGTAACCATGAAGCGCGATGCGGATGCGGCCAGCATGATGCATGGCGTGGATTTGTTCCTTTTCGAGCGCAGCATTGAGCGCGGCAGTTTGCGGATGCCGAAAAGCCAGAATGCCAGTGGGCAAATCTGCCTGATAAGGGGCCATCGGTTTCAAACCTAGTTCAACCAAGCCACGATGGGCCTGGGCTACAAGCGGGTCCGCCTGACGGGAGATGGCGTCGATGCCGATGCCGGCCAAATAACGGAGCGAGGCGTTCAAGGCATAGAGCGAAACAAAATTCGGCATACCCACGGAAAAACTCGCCGCGCCTTCCTTGGTCGCAGCCCGTTGGAAGCGATCCGCATCGAAGGCGTTTGTGAGGTGAAACCAACCGCCCGCCTGTGTGGTCAGCCGCGCCGCCCGGTGCTGCGGAATGCCGATGACGCAGCCGCCATGGATGCCAAGCGTCCACTTATGCGTGCTGGAGATGAGAATGTCCGCGTCCGGACAATCCAATTGCACGCGGCCCAAGGCTTGCGTGATGTCCACGGAGATCAAAGCGTTCGGAGCATGCTGGCGAACCGCGTCACGCAAAGGGGCCCAGGCGATGCGAAAACCATTGTAGAAACTGATCAGGGAGATCTGCACCAAGCGGGTGTTTTTGTTCAGCAAAGGCAGCAACTCAGCCAGGCGCAACTCGCCTTCGACCGATTGCCAGAGGCGCAGAGTGGGCGGATGAGCCGCCCGCAACCAAGGGGTTGTGCCCGCCGGAAAATCGATATCGGTCACAATCACCTGATCGCTGGATTGGAGCTGCAAGGCTGTGGCCAGGAGATTGTAAGCCTCAGAGCTGCAGGAGCAGAAGGAAACCTCGGAGGTTTTCAAACCGGTCAGGCTAGCGCTGATCTCTCGGCAGGCTTCCACTTGGGCGAAGTGCTGATCACGTCCCTTCATGCCGCGTTGCTTATCCTGCCAGTATTGCTGGATGGCCTCGCCCACACAGAGCGGCGGAATGCTCTCCGCCGCAGTGTTGAGGTACGTGAGAGAATCCAATCCGGGAAAATCCCGGCGGCGGCTTTCGGTGGTCAGCATGTCGTTGATTGAAGCGGTTAAGGTTTGGCGGCGGCAAGCAAACTCATTCGTGAAGTGACAGTTCGGCGAGATAAATCGCGGTGATGATCTTGCCGTCAGCCGTGCGTTCGTGACTGGAATAATACGAAACTAATGCTCGGCCATGGGGAAGCTCGACAAAGCCGGGATAGGAATTATCGCCGCCGCTGGGGAACTCGGCGAACTGGCGCAGATCATCGCCCACGAGCCAGTAGAGTGCGGTTTTAGCACCTTCTTCCTTCGTGGTTTTGCGTCCACCTACGACCGTGCGGTTGCCCCATTTGACGATCAGCGGGCCGCCGACAGAGCGGTCCAGACTTTTGCGACTCCAATGGGTGTAGGGTGGAGCGGAGCGCAAGAGTTGGGCCTCCTTCCCGCCACCGTGCCGGCCGATGCCGATCACATTGCCGTTGGCTTCAAACATAAACGCGGTTTCATCGCCAGCGGTTTCTTGGAAATACGCCCGTTTACGCCAGATGAGGCCATCATCACTTTCCAGCATGAGCGATTGCACTTTGTCGCCTTCACCACGGGGTTTGACATCAAAGCCCGGTTTGCGACGGCCGCACAAGTAGGCCTTGTCCCCGAACGCCGCGGCGCGCCAGATGTAATGACCGAATGTTCCTTCCAGCATGGTCGGTTCACTCCAAGTGGTGCCGTCATCCGAGTAAACGGCGAATCCAAGATGCTTGTTCATGTCGTAGTCTTCCCGGGCCAAGGTCGTTGGACCGCTATACCAAGTGCCGGTGTAAATGAAGAGACGATCGCGGAAGACAAGGAAATGCGGGTCGCGCGGATCGCGGTCCTTGATGGAGAAACGATGGATTTGTTCCCATTTCACACCGTCACTGCTGCGCAGGACGAGAATCGCAGAGGTCGGATGCACCATATGGCCATCAGGACAGGTGCGGAAGGTGAGATAGAACTGGCCTTTAAAACGACACAGATCGGTGAAGGCGTTGTGTTCGCCGTTGTAAAAGACGCGGCGGATGGAATCTACGGTGACTTTGGGTGCTACTTCGGCTGCCGAGCCCGTGGAACTGAACAAGGACAGCAGGGCAAGGATGAAGAGGTGAAGGCGTCTCATGGGGGTGTTTGACGATGATTAAAGGATTTAACTTCGAAAAAAGTCTAGGCCGATTCTTAGAATCTTACATCGGCCTTGGCAGTTTCTTCTATTGTTCAGGGCGTCTGCTTGGAGAATACTGGGCTTGATCACATGAAGTTGCTTTCAGCCATATTGCTGCTGTTGTTTGCGGTCCAAGCCGGGCAGGGAGCCCAAGTGGATTTTGCGCACCAGGTCGTGCCCATTTTGCGCGAGCATTGCGCGGAGTGCCATACGGGTGACAAGAAGAAGGGCGGCTTTTCCCTCAACAGCCGGGTGGATTTGCTGGCTGGGAGTGAGAACGGAGCCGTGGTGGAGCCGGGCAAGAGTGCCAAGAGCAAGTTCATCGAAGTGCTCATCACGAAGGATGAAGATTCTCGCATGCCGCCCAAAGGGCCGAGGCTTTCACCGGAGCAGATCACGTTGCTCAAGGCGTGGATCGATGGCGGGGCGCAGTGGGATGAAGGGTTTGCCTTCAAGAAACCAGCTTACGAACCTCCGTTGAAGCCGCGGCGGCCTGAACTGGCCAAGGCGGTTAAGGGGCGCACCAACGAAGTGGATCGCATCCTGGATGCCTATCTTGCGAAGAACAAGCTGAAGACACCGGAGCCGATCACCGATGCAGAGTTTGCCCGGCGAGTGTATCTGGATTTGATCGGATTGCTGCCAACGGCTGAACAGTTGGACAAGTTTTTGGCGGATAAGAACCGGGATAAGCGAGCGAAGTTAGTTCAGGAGCTGCTGAATAATGACGTGGCGTATGCGGAGCATTGGTTGACGTTCTGGAACGATTTGCTGCGCAATGATTACATCGGCACCGGTTTCATCACGGGCGGACGCAAGCAAATCAGCAAATGGCTTTATGCGGCGCTAGTGGAGAACAAACCATACGACCTGTTCACGCGGGAACTCATCGCGCCGCCGACGGCTGCCAGTGCGGGTTTCAGTGAAGGTATCAAGTGGCGTGGCAGTGTGAACGCCTCCCAAACGGTGGAGGTGCAGTTTGCGCAGTCGGTGGGCCAATCATTTCTCGGCATCAACCTGAAGTGTGCTTCGTGTCACGACAGCTTCATTGATCGGTGGAAACTAGATGAGGCTTACGGAATGGCGGCGATCATTGCTGAACAGCCACTGGAGATTAATCGCTGCGATAAGCCGGTCGGCCGGACAGCCAAGCCAGCTTGGTTATTTCCTGAATTGGGGCAGATCGATGCGAGCAAACCGCCGGCTGAACGCTTGAAGCAGTTGGCGGCTTTGATGACGCATCCGGAGAATGGCCGGGTCACGCGCACGATCGTGAATCGCTTTTGGCAGCGCCTGATGGGGCGCGGCATCGTGCATCCGGTGGACGCGATGCAATCGGAGCCTTGGAACAGCGATCTGCTCGACTACCTCGCAGTGCATCTGGCGGATAATAAGTATGACCTGAAGAAGACGCTCGAACTCATCTGCACGTCGCAGGCGTATCAATCTAAAGCGGAGGTGATTCAACCAGGAGCGGATGACCATAAGTATGTGTATGCGGGGCCGCGGGCGAAGCGGATGACGGCGGAGCAGTTCGTGGATGCCGTGTGGCAGTTGACTGGGGCTGCGCCAGCGAAGTTTGATGCGCCTTTAGTCCGAGGCAAAGCAGATGCCAAAGCGATGCCGAATCTCACACTGAAGGGACAATGGATATGGTCTACGGATAATGAGGGAACCAATCTCGCAAAGGCTGGAGAGGCAATCACGCTCAGGCACAAATTCACCTTGGCGAATGCCCCTGTGCGGGCCGGAGCGGCGGTCACGGCAGATAACAGTTATACGTTGTTCGTTAACGGCAAGCAGCTAGGGGCGGATGAAGATTGGACTACGGTGGAGCCAGTCAATCTCGATGGAGTGTTGAAAAAGGGTGCGAATGAAATCCTGCTGATAGCGAAGAATGCGGGCAGTGCACCGAACTTGGCTGGAGCATTTTTTGAAGCGCGTTTGCGGTTTGCGGATGGGACAGAGCAAAGCATCGGCACGGATACGACGTGGGAATGGACGAAGACGTTGCCTGACGCGAAAGGGAAGTTCGCTGCGCCACCGAAGGATTGGCAGACGGCAGTCGCCGTGGCGAAGCACGAGGTATGGTCGAAGTCATTGAGCGGGCCGATTGCCGGCACATTGGCCCAAGTGGCTTACGCTGACGTGCCGATGGTGCGGGCTTCGCTGGTGAAGGCGGATTTGCTGCAACGCACATTGGGGCGCCCGAATCGCGATCAGATCGTGACCTCGCGCCCGAGTGATCTGAGCACATTGGAGGCGATCGATCTGAACAACGGTCAGATACTGGCTGATTTGCTGACGAAAGGGGCGGAGCGATTGGTGAAAGAGCAGGGCGGTTCACCGGATAAACTGGTGCAATCGATCTATCGCAGTGCTTTGGCCCGTCCGCCATCTGACAATGAACTGGCCGTGGCCAAGGAAGCCGTTGGGGCCAATCCTTCAGCCCAAACAGTCCAAGATTTGCTCTGGGCCGTGGTAATGATGCCGGAGTTTCAACTGATTCGTTGATGTGCCATATTAAGCTGTAACCATGAAACCGCAGATTGATCCAACGTTACCTGAATCGCAGGCGAGACGTGAGTTTATCAAGCAACTCACGGCGGCGGGTATGGCGGCGATGATGACGGGCGAGGTGTCGGTGTTTGGAGCGGAAGAGAAAGTGCATCAGCCCAAGCCGACCGCAGATACGTGCATCTTGCTGTGGATGGCGGGTGGCATGGCGGCGCCGGATACTTTTGATCCGAAGCGTTATGTGCCCTTCGCACCGGGCACTCCAGTGGCAAAAGTGGAAAGCACGTTCCCGTCTGTCGATACGGTGGTGGACAACATCAAGATCACCAAGGGACTCGAGAGCATTGCTAAGGTGATGGACCGTGCCACTTTGATCCGTTCTCACATCCAACCTGATCTGGGGAGTATTCTTCACTCGCGGCATCAGTATCATTGGCACACAGGTTATGTGCCGCCGCAGACGGTGGCGTGTCCGCATATCGGCGCATGGATGTCGAAAGTGTTGGGACCGCGTAATCCGGTGATGCCGGCCTTCATCAATATCGGGCAACGGTTGGAGGGCGTGGGTGAGCAGGAGGAGTTGAAGGCGTTCACCACGGCGGGATTCTTCGGCACGGAGTTCGGGCCGATGGTGATCCCGTTCCCAGAAGATGCAGCGCAATCAGTGCGGCCGCCGAAGGGGATGGAGCCGGGACGCTTCGATAATCGTTACAGTCTTTACCGCAAGCTCATCGATAAGAACCCACATCGCGAATACCTGAGTGATTACCAGCAGGCTTCGATGTTGCGCTCCTTGGATAATGCGCATCGATTGCTGAGTTCGCCTTCAGCCAAGGCATTTGACCTAACCCAAGAGCCGATTGAGAACATCCGCAAATATTATCCGGGTTATGAACCGGGCGTGCGGTTTGAGGCTTCACGGGATCGGTTCGCGGGGACGTATGAGCAGGGGACGATCGGAAAGTTTGGTCTGGGCTGTTTGCTGGCGCGTCGCTTGACGGAAGCGGGCGCGAGATTCATCGAGGTATCCACGGAATACATCCCGTTCTTCAACTGGGACACGCATGAGAACGGTTATTCACGGCTGGTGGCGATGAAGCAATCCATCGATGCACCGATCGCCCAACTGGTGAAGGATTTGGAAGAGCGCGGGTTGTTGGATCGGACGTTGATCATCGTGGCGAGCGAGTTCAGCCGCGACATGATCATGGAAGGCAAGCCGGGCTCCAATGCGAATGATCAAGCGGGCTTCAAGGTGGATACCATCACCGAGATGAAGCACTACGGTCAGCATCGCCATTTCACGGGAGGTTCTTCTGTGTTGATGTTTGGCGGTGGCGTGAAAAAAGGACATCTGCATGGAGCTACGGCAACAGAGCGGCCATTTGTGGCGGTGAAAGACCCGGTGAGCATTTCCGATCTGCACGCGACGATTTTTAACGCGATGGGGATCAGCCCAAAGACGGTGTATGAGATCGAGGGGCGGCCTTTTTATGCGACGGAAGATGGCCTGGGCAAGCCGGTGCAGGATGTGTTTGCACGCCGGCTTGGATGATTTTTGCAGTACCGACTGTAAATCAGTTTGCTTTGAAGCAGGCTGAAGTTTAGAACACGAACAACCCCGTAACGGCAGCAGCATTTGCTATCTATGAAAAGCACTTCGCAGATCAATCGTCGTCGTTTTCTTCAAACAGCAGCTCTGGCATCGGCCGCCATCGCCATGCCGCGTGTCCTGACCGCGCAGAAGTCCGATGCCAAACTGGTGATCGGCGAAGGCGAGCAAAAATATGAAGTGCTGCATAACTTCGTGCAACTGCCGGACAAGTTCACCTGGCAGACAACGCATAATGTCGCGGTGGATGCCGAGGGCTTGATTTATGTGATCCATGAAGGCCGCGAAAACCTGAAGGATCATCCCTCCATCTTTGTGTTCGATGCCAAGGGCAAGTATATTCGTTCGTTCGGCAATCAATTCCAAGGTGGCGGGCATGGCTTGGAAGTGCGCACGGAAGGCAAGCAGCAGTTCCTGTATGTGACGGCTTATCAGCAGGTGAAGACCATCGCCAAGCTGACTCTCAAAGGTGAGCAGGTCTGGGAGAAACGGGCGCCGATGGCTTCAGGAGTCTATCTCAAAGACGAAGATACCAAGCCGGAGAAGCGTTGGGGACGAGATGCTTTCATGCCGACGAATTATGCCTTCTTGCCGGATGGCAGCTTCTATCTGGCGGATGGTTATGGCTCATGGCGTATTCATCGTTACGATAAGAATGCGAACTGGCAGAGCATGTTCGGCGAGCCGGGCACCGGGCCGGGGCAATTCAATACGCCGCACGGCATTTGCATCGATGACCGGCCGGGGCGGGAGAAATCCGTCGTGGTGGCTGATCGCGCCAACAAGCGTTTGCAGTGGTTCACGCTGGAAGGCAAACACATCAAAACGTTGGATGGTTTTATCCTGCCCGCAAATCTGGACACCTATAAGGACATCATGCTGGTGCCGGATTTGAGTGCACGCGTGACGCTCTTGGACAAGGACGACAAGGTAATCGTGCATCTGGGTGAAGATCCGGAATGGCGTAAAAAAGTGCTCGCGGACAAGATGGCTATGCGTGGCCAGGCCGACGGCAAAGACTGGATGCCGGGCAAGTTCCTGCATCCGCACGATGCGTGCTTCGATGCCAAGGGCAACATCATCGTGGCCGAGTGGGTGAACACCGGGCGCATCACGATGCTGCGCAAGGTCAGCTAAGGCTTGGCTTTACCGGCCGGTGCCGCTTGCAGATTGGTTTTCAACCACGCCAGCAGATTCGCAAGGTCTGCTGGCGTCAGTGTTTCGGAGAAAGAAGGCATGAGGGATGCCGGGAGGCGGCGGACGCCTTTCACATCTTTGCGCAGGAGCACGTTTTCCACACCGCCGGGAGAGACAAGAGTGAGGCTGGTAGCACCGTCATCTTTGAGCAACCCAAGCACGGCCGTGCCTTCTTGGGTATCTACCCGGATGGTCTCAAAACCGGGACGGATGTGTTCGTTGGGCAATAGGATATGGCGCACAAGGGTTTCCTCAGGCACGGCAAGTTCACCCATCAGGTCAGGGCCCACCTCGAAGCCTTCTTTGCCGACTTTGTGGCAGGTGGCGCAGGCTTGCTGGAACAATTCATGGCCGCGTTTCAGATCGCGTTGACCAGCAAGCGCGCTGACGAATTTCTTGAAGGTAGCATCGCTCACTTCCATGGCGGGTGGAAGAGCACCTGAAGGAGCCAGTTCTTCGCCTTCAATGGAAGCGAGTACGAAGGTGTCTTCCAGTGCGCGCGTGGCTTTGCGCACTTCTGCCGCCGGACTGGCAGTTAAGGTGGCGAGTGTTTGCCGTGCGGACTTGTCTTGCAGTGGTTTACGCGGGGCGTTCTTCCGGCCTTTGGTGAGGGCATCGAGGATCATGGTCTGGGTCTCGGCGGAACTCTTTGGCAACAGCGCCAAGGTGCGTGCCAGTTCGCCTTCATCGCGACGGGCAGCAATCGTCTTGGCCAGCGGTTCCCACAAAGCTTTTGAATCACCCGGCTCGCGCAAGAGTTCCGCCAACATGGCTTCACCGCGTCCATGAAGGGAAGAAATGATGGCGCTATCCATCCAACGGTATTTCAACTGGGTGCGAGCGAGATTAGCCAAGGCGGCAAAGGAGCGTGGGTCTTGGGATTCGCCGAGAGTGAGGGCTAGTTGGAGGAGGACGCGGGGGTGCTTCTCAGTTGTAACTAGTTGCAGTAAACGATCGGTGACTTTTTGATTGCCTGCTTTCAGTGAAGGCTCGGCCAGTTGCAGTGCTACCACTCTGGTTTCTGGTTCAGGGCTGTTTATTGCCCAACCAGCGGGAAGGCTATCAAGACCCTGCAAGGTCCAGAGACAGGCATTATGGATCAAAGCATAACCACAAATATGTATCGCTCCGAAACGCATCAAATCTAAATCAGACTTATCCTGCCGCTCCAGTAATAATCGTTGCGCTGTTAAAGTGCGCCAATACGACCCGCTGAAAAGTTCTGCGGTCAATGCTTTGCCATCCAGCTTGGTCATGTCGTTGATCGTATGGGGCTTTGCATCCTTATGCGTCAGCCGATAGATACGTCCACGATCATGGCCATTATAGAGACCGTATTGTTGCTGAAGATGTCGAG
Source organism: Limisphaerales bacterium (assembly GCA_965283725.1). Classification (GTDB taxonomy): domain Bacteria; phylum Verrucomicrobiota; class Verrucomicrobiia; order Limisphaerales; family JAEYXS01; genus JAEYXS01. The sequence continues at coordinate 2,533 of CBDIPT010000008.1, read as the reverse complement.
GAATGGCGGAGTAGTCCTCGATGATCTCCCGATAATAATCCACTACATAGATTAGCCCGTCTGGGCCATGGTTCAGCGAAATAGGATGGCTCCAGAGTCGTGAGAAGCAGCGAATTCGGATTTCTCTTCACCCGGTGCGCGACGCAAGTTCAGGATGGTGCCATCTTCTTGAATCAGCTCGCGGTGTATGAGGTTTGCCGAGGGATCACACATGAAGTATTGGCTCCATAATCCGGGTAAAACAATGTCCTGATAAATCAATGGGCCACAACCCGAGGTGAACCACCCAGTGGCATCGCTGTCCGAGGCACCATAGCGGTCGCGATAATATTTGAAGTAGGCCGGGTCTTGGGCGCGGCGAGTGCGCCAAGGATGAGCTGGCGCAAGGGAGTAGGCGTGCCGGTCATTCGCGGCCTCGACTTCCAACCCGGTGAAAGTGGCATCGGGATTCCGCACCAGATAGCGCCACGGCAAGGGGGCGACGAATAGCCCGGGCGTGATGGTGTTCACCACGAAGCGATCGCCTGCCGGAGTGAATGTGAAGCCAAACGTATGGGTGCCGCCGGTGACTGGTTCGATGGCGCTGCCATCGGCACGAATGCGGAAATCGGTTCCACTCAATTGCACAGGCGTTTTTAGATGCGGACCAGTGATCTGGCCGCCGCCCCAACCGCGACCAAAGTAAATCCAACCATCGATGCCCCACTGAGGGGCGTTCACGCCGCGTTCCAAAGCGCCGGTGCGGAAGCCGGTGAACAGCACCTCGCGGACTTCGGCTTTGCCATCGCCATCGCGGTCCGCGAGATAGACAATGTCTGGCGCACAAGCGACGATCACGCCGCCACGGCTCGGCACGAGGCCATAGGCAGGCGGGAGATCGCTGGCCCAGATGTCTGCCTTGTCCATGCGACCATCTCCGTTCGTATCTTGCAGCAGCTTGATGACGCCGTAAGTGCCCTTCAGCGCAGCCTGTTTGAACTTCTCATCCGCTTGCACCCGGCGCACCTGCGTATCGAGTTGGCCAGACTTGTTCAGCTCCTCGATATCGAGCTGGCCTTCCAGGTTGTAGCCGTGCAATTCGCTGACGAACATGCGCCCGCGTTCATCCCAGCAAACACCAGAAGGGGAAGAAATCAATGGTTCGCTCGACACGACTTCCATACGGAAGCCGGGTGGTAATTGAAACGCCTTGGCGCTCTCCTCGGGAGTCTTGGGCTTCGGCGCATCCGTTGGCTTGGGGATCTCCGCCAGACACGTCATGGTACAAAGCAAGAGGGTGCTCAGCAGGGCAACGGGTTTCATAAGAACACTTTGACTCATGGGTGGGAGATGAAATTCAAGGCTTTCGCTTCCATTGGCGGCTGAGGGTTTCCCAATCGCCCGTTTCACCAGTGGGCAAGAGGGCCAACCTGGGCGAACGCTGGACAGTATCCGCAAACATCCGGGCGATGGCTTCGCCCATCTGCCAGAGCGCATGGCGGAAGGCAGCCTTATCCGCGAGTTCCACCATCTGGTCGTAATGCAGCCCCAAGCCTTGGCGGATGGTCTCATTGCAGTCCAAACGCCCGTCCGCGTTGCGGAGGAGTTGCATGTCCTGCACGACGTTCTCAGCATGAAAGCGACACCAACGACGGTTCTCAAGGAGAACGGCTTGCAGGAGGTCTTGTTGGTCCGGTTGCCAGGCATTGTTGAACTGCTCGGCCAGTTTTCCGCGTGCCGGGGCGATGCGCATGTAATGCAGTTGTACGGGTTCCACTGGCGAAGTGGCCAGATCATGAAACAACGCGGGCCAATCCAGCTTCAATTCTTTCACGCCAATCTCATGATAAGTCACGAGGTCTTGGATGGGGCGGTTACGCGGTGTATTTGCCATCGAGCAAGTGCAGATCAATGCCCGGTTGGATGGATTTGATGAGGCTATCGCTTACGACATGCGCCATCCAGCCGAAGACGTAGGCGAGGCTGCGTTCGCTGGGGCCGAAGAAAGAGAAGGTGTCCTCGATGACATCGGCGAAGTAATCCGGTAGATGATCCCAAGGGACGGTGTTTTCACGATCCGTCTTGCTCCAGCCGAAGACGAGATGGGCACGCCCGTAGAAAAGCTCGTGGATCTCTCGCGGCGTGTATTCGCGGTCAGCCACCTTGAGTTTCCAAGGTTTGACGGCACCGCCGGTAAGCGGACTCTTCGTCAGCGGCACTGTGCCGTAACCGACTTCACGGCCCGTATCCACGCAGATGGCCTCAGGCATAGTCTGGATATCGCAACCGATATAAGCTCCGGCGAGGTAACTGGCGATGTGCCGCTGAGCGATCGGTGCGAAGGGCAATTTCCGCTGCGCCGCCGCCTTCAAGCCCAGCAACGCATACATGGAATGGCCGATGATGCCGCTCATGGCTTGGCTGCGGGTTTAGGTGACTCAGTGGCCGGTGCAGGCGGTGGTGCGTATTCTCGCTCAGTCTTTACCGAGACGGTTTTGCCATCAGAGATGATCTGGATATTGCCGTGCCACGCAGTCGCGTAAACTTTCGCGCC
>CBDIPT010000007.1:0-281532 GCA_965283725.1 Limisphaerales bacterium | reverse complement strand
CGCCGTGATCGGCACAGCAAACCACCTTCCATGCGACTTTGTAGCCGAGGGATTCGAGCACACCCTTCCACGCCATGAAGGTTTGGCCTTTGTATTTGGGATTCGGGATCCAGACGTTGCACATCTTCAACTGCTTGGTCTTGGGGCAGTGTTTCATCCAGAGTTTGCGGATGGACGGTGTGCGTTTCTGGCGGTTTTGCTTGCGATAAAGTTGGCGGAAGCCAGCGATAGTTTCTGGGCTGATGCTTTGCTGCCATGCCTCCAGTGTCATTGACGGCCACTTCACTTTCTCCATACGGCGGACCTTCATGAGCGGACCCCATTCCAGGAACTCGGGGACGTTTTCCACCATGATGATCTTGGGCAGCAGGGCCTCGGCCCAACGGGCGACGCACCAAGCGGTGGCGCGAGACTGCTCGTTCATCGGCTTGCCGCCCCGTGCCCGCGAGTGGTGCGTGCATTCGGGGGAAGCCCACAAGACATCCAGTTCGCCGATCTGGTAGAGGGAGCGGGGGTTGACATCGTCCACACCCGTGCAAAGCCAGCGATCGCCGGGATGATTGCGGCGGATGGTCTTGATGCACGTCTTGTTGTGGTTGACGTGCGTGCTCTCGGGTTCAAAGCTCGCGGCCCGGATGGCTTCCTTCACCCCGTTGGTGGTGCCACCAGCGCCGCAAAAGAGATCCGCGAAGCGTACGCGTTTGGTTTTGGGTGAGCGGGGTTTCATGGTTTACTTGGATTTCGCCTGTGCATTGATGGCGAAGGGTTGGCAGGGTGGAATGTTCTCGGTGATGACGATGCTAGAGCGGTGAAAGAATTTGAGTCTGCCGGCCGCTATCCGCTTCAGTGTCTCGGGTGAGAGTGGTTTGGTCCTTGCTTGGGCCGGGAAGCCACAAGGGGGAGAGGACCAAATCAGTTCAACCAGAACCCAGTTCTTAAACTCCGGTGGTGCCTCGCGAAATTCATCGGGAGCGCGACCGAAGGCGTTTTCCAAGGCAGAGAAGCTGATTGGAGGTGGATTATTCATGGGAGCAAGTGGGTTGGTTTGCGGTTTTGGGTGTCATGCAGCCGTCGATGTAGCCGTGTTCGAAGGAGGCCCACACTGGATTCGGCTCCGTGTGGGAGGTGGTGTGCGGATTCGCTTTTCCACAGTGCCGCAAGCCCTGTTCATAGCCCATCGTGTAGGCTTGGGCGCACTTGGTCGTCAGAGAGTCCTTCACCCGCCCGAGCAGATTGTCGATGTCCTCGATGCGCTTTTGCACGAGTGCCTTGACGACGGCGGCTGTATGATTGAGGTGCTTATCACGTAGGCTGGTAAGCATCTCGTGATCTTTGCGTAAAACTGTGACTGCGCGGCTTAATGCGCCGGTGAACATCTCGCCGGTGGTGGTGATGAAATTGGGAATCTCGCAATCGAAGTTGTAGTAATAGTCGTCCGGTCCTTTGATGGTTTCCCAGGAGTCGGAATAAAACGCTTCTTCAATCTTCCCGTGCGAGATGAACTGCTCAACATTGAGGACCGCTTGCCGATGTTTGGCTGAGGCGTCATCCCAATACTTTTTCCATTCGGTGATGCAACCCTCCATGATGTCCTTCAGTTTGGCATCGCGGCTTTCCTTGCTCCAAAAGAAGTCTGCGTCCTTGGAACCGTTGGAGACGTCGTAGTGAATCACATACACCGTGCCGGCTGATTCCGTCAGGGATTGAACGAACGGGGTGAGTTGCTGCAGGAGGATCTCCAGCGTCTCAAGCCGGACATCGGTGAGCGGGTCGTATTCCTTATAGCCTTCGTGCGGCTTGGGAAAGACTTTGGTGGCGGCGGTCACACAGAGCTTGACAGGCTGCGAGCTTGTGGAACGTGTTGTCGCAGTTCGGGCACAGGCTGAAACGCTTTCCCTCGATCGTGGCGCAGTGGATGAACTGCGGGTGCATCTCCACGAAGCAGACGTGACAACGGCAACTGTCACCGGGCTTATGGTGGCCAAGGCAATGGGAGCATTCGGGGTAAGGGTGGGCAGGAGTGGTCATAGTTTAGAGATTAAAAGAATTATTAGTGTAAAAAGAAATTAGCTGACGACGGCAGCAGAGATCCACTTGGGGAGGACGGTGCAGGGTTCATCTTCCAAGCACATGCAGATGCCGGCAAAGGCATCGTAGTAGGGCTTGGCGGGATCGGGCAAATTCACCAGCAGGCCGTTCGGCCACGCGGAGCCTGCGCTGTGAGCCACGAGGCGGAAGCTGATCTGCGGTGACTTGGTGAGGGCGTTGGCGACCATCTGGAAGGGCAGCAGGTGGCGGAGGTCGATGCCGGCAGACTGGTGAGGGTGATCGTGGTGGGCAAAGCTGTGTGCCCAAGCGGGGTAATCCGTGGTGACTTGCTCGCTCCAGGTGGAGCGGCCGTGGGACAGGGTAAGCGCCCCGGTCTTGGGTTTCCAATCCAACTGAACGTGGTCCTTGTTCGGGTCCAAACGGCAGAGCAGGCGGCGGATGAGTTCGGCCGGGATGTTGAAGGCGATGCGTTGGTGCGGCTCCAGCCGGGCAGGCATGAGCAAGCTGCCCGTGCTGCGGATGACGCCGATGGATTGACCGGTGCAGGCGATGAGGCGGAGGTGGTCCGCATCCGCTTCCAGCCGGACGCAATGGAGGTTCTGTTCGTGCAGTTCCTTGTGGGTCAGGCCGACCAGCGCAGCCAGCTCCAGAAAGGGGAGCAGCAGGCGGATTTGACCTTGAGGAGTGGGTACGAGAGTGCTGGCAATCATTTCAGTCATAGTCATAAAGAGGCCTTTCGGACGGGCGGAATCCTAACAGAAGAACGGTCTGTGTCTAATTAAAAAGAGCGTGACAAATAGAATTAGCCACGCTTGGCCGGAGGTCAGTTGCGCTCGCGGTGGACGGTTTCCAGATGCTGCAGGCGGTCTTGGTAGCCTGCGAGCTCCTTGTTGAGATCCTTCAAGGCGGTGTGCAGGCCGGTGCGGAGGTGTTCGCTGGTGGCGGACTCGAGTTGCGCCAGCAGTTCGAGCTTCTCCGCCTTGAGATCGGCGATGAGCTTGCTCAGGGAAGCGTGGCGCTGTTCGTACTCGGGCATGGCCGGCATGAGAATGACGGTAAGCCAGAGGTGCAGCCGGGGCAAGAGCGGGGAAGCAGGCGAATTCATGATGAAGAGGGTGAGGGCGTGCCGAGATCCAACGGCAGCGCCAGTTCGTGTTCGTCCGCGATTTGGCGATCGAGGCGCGCCTGCTCCTGCTCGCGGGAGAGCCGGGCGCCATCGGCGGTGTGCTGGATGGTGAGCGTGAAGGTTTGGGCCGCGAAAGAGAAGTCGCGGTCAGGGATGATGAGTTTCGGCATAGGCGTAGGGTGGGGTTCAGGTGGCTTGCAAGGACATGACATCGAGGAAGCTGGCGGCATCCGCCAAAGCGGCGCGCACATTGCCTTTGACCTGGCTGGCGATCTGTTTGGCCGGATCGAAGGGCAGCTTGATATGGTCGACGAGATGGTTGGTGATCTCCTCGGCGGGGACGGCCTCAAAAGGGAATTGCTGGAAGCGCGATTGCAACTGTTCCTGCAAGCCTTCCAGTTCCTTGTTGGTGGTGGCGATGATGATGGTGCGCTTGGGCAGGCAATCGAGCCAAGTGCGGATGTCATCACAGGCGGCGGTGGTCGCGCCGTCAATCTCGTCGATCACCTTCACATGGAAATCGCCGTGCATGGGGCGGAAGGCGGAACTCAAACGCCATTCGCGGACCCGTTCGAGCGTGAGGGAGCGGCCGTTGATATGCTCGACGGCGAACTCGCTGGTCAGGCGGCGGGCCAGCAGCAAGGCCAGAGTGGTCTTGCCGGAACCGGGCGGCCCCAAGAACAGGAGGCATTTCTGAAACGGTTGCAACTCATCAGTGGCTTTCGGGTTGGCCAGAAACGCATCCGTCTTGGCAAAGAGGACGCGGGCGATGCTTTGAGTTTTGCCGATGAAGTCAGTGGGTTTTTGCGGGATGAACATATTGGTTTACGGATGAGGTTTACGAAACGGGCAAAGCGAGGAGCTTGGCGGTGTGCTGGTTCTCCAGCAGCTTTTTGACGTTGCCGGTTTGCCAGCCACCGACGACGCCGGTTTTGGTGGGCACGCCCCGCTCGTTGAGCATGGTGGCAATGGTGCCATACTTGAGTTTGTCCGAGGTGTGGCGCTCGTGGATCCAACGGACCCAATGGGCTTCGTCGGGTTGAGGCTCCAGCATTTTCTTGCCGTTCTGCTCAACGGTCGTCCAGCCGTACGGTTCCGAGCCGATGAGTTCACCGGCTAAAAACTTGGATTTCATGCGCTGCTTGGTGCGGTCGCAGATCATCTCGCGCTCAAATTCGGCGAAGGCGGCGAGCATGGAGAACATCAGTTTGCCGCTGGGCCCGCTGGTGGTGATGCTGTCCCCGCCGAGGTCCACGATGTGCAACGTGATCCCACGGGTGGTGAGCCATTCCACCAGGTTGAGCATATCCCGAGCGTTGCGGCCCAAGCGATCGAGCTTGGCGACGACGAGGTGGCCGATGCGAACGGGGGGCAGGGAAAGTTTCTCTGCCGGCAGACCATGCTCGAGTACGGACATCAGTGCCTTCCCGCCGCCTTTGCGCTCCCAGATGGCGACGCCGCCACTGGTAGCTTCATCGGCAAAGGTCGTCGCTTCCGTGGCGGTGAGGCCCTTCATGGTCAGATACGCGTTGATGCGTTCTTCCTGCACGTCGAGCGAGCCGGATTGATGGCCGGTGGATACACGACGGTAGATGGCGGCGAGAGTGGAAGATCTGGGTTCGTTCATACGCTGAAAGCTCCCAAGTTGCAGGTCTTGACCACTCCGCCGACAAGCTTGCCGCCCGTGGAGCGAATGTGGTTTTTGAGGATCTCAAGGTCTTCCGGAGCGAGGAAACAGACCTCATGCTTATCGAGGAGGTATTGCACGGTCCCCGCGCCCCCGGCATGCGGCTGGCTCATCTCGACCTTGCCGGTTTCCAAGCAGATATGGCCGTAGCGGGTATCCGACTGGATGGTGATGGTTGAAGCGGCATCCTTCATGGGGTAAACGAGGAAGTTCTGCGGTTTAAGCATGCGCGCGAACTTGGCTTCAAATTCGAGCGTCCCCATGATGGATTTACGAGGGTTGGAAAGAGTTGGTGTGAATGGTTTGGGCATAGATCAAGAGTGAGTTGTTGCTGATGTGAGGGATTGCCAAGCGTCGTATAACATCGCGAGATTGCCTTGCTGCTGCCATTCGACCTCCTCGGGGGTCAGTGGGCGGTGCTGCAGGATGGCGATGGTGAATTGAGCGGCCTCCGCCGTGATGAAGAACTCATAAGGATCAATCACATGACGGGTGGCCAGCACGCGACAGATGCGCTGATCCATGATCAAGGCTTCAGCGCGGGTAAAGATCGGCTCGCCCTGCTCAGTCACGTACGACAGAACAAGTATCCGGGTGAAAGCCGAGGCTGATGCCCTTCGACCACATGACCGCCATGATGGAGTTGGCTTCAGCCTGCACGGCGGAGAAGTTTGCGTTTCCAGAGGGGGATTTCATCGGATGAGTTCGGTTTTTCTGGTTGCGGAAGTTCGTCTTCCAAGGGTTTCACAGTTGAAGCGATGGCTGGCGTAGGGGCGGGCGATGGTGCCGGCTCCTCTACCTTAGCTTGAACCGGGTTGAGGCTAGCGGCCGCTTCGGCGGAGGCGGGATAGTCCGCCAGTTCGTAGCAAAGGAATTGTTTGAGCGTGTGAGTGTGGTGTTGTTCCACAAAGGCACGTTCGTTGAAGATCTCCATGATGCTACTGGCGAAAGCATCTGGATCTGGGTGGCCGCGTTCGGCAGCGAAGCGGCTGAACTCGGCGGCCATCCCGTCTTGGGCTTGCATGAAATCTTGGCTGAGCCATTGGTCCACGTACTCGACGTGCCAATCCAACTGCCGCAGGTTGGCGTTGAGGCGGTTTTGCTCGGGCACGCGGCCGGAAGTGCCTTTGAGCCCGGCGAGAGCATCGGCGATCTCCTTGCGCTTGGGCACCCTCCGCCTTCAGTTTCTCCACTTCGGCGGTGAGGGTATCCCACAGCGCGTGGATCTGCCCCACGGTCATATCCAAGGTGAAGACGAGCTTGGGGCGCGATTGGAAGGCTTTAAGCACGTGGTTGCGGTCCGCCAGCCATTGCGGCGTGTCCACGGGCCATTCGATCGGTTTGTGCGCATCCACGGCCGGTTCGATGGCGGGAGCAGGGGCGACGGGAGAGTTAAGCGAGTCCAGCCACGGCTGGAACTGTTTGCGCCAGTCTCCGCCTTGGGCCACGCACCAAGCGGTGAATTTATCCAGTGAGAATTTGGGTTGATCGGCCGCTTGGCCAGCCTGCTGCAGGAGATACCGAAAGGTGGCTTCCGGGCAGATGGGTTTAGATTTGGCCGGAGAAGCCTTCGCCGGCTTCGCTTCCGGCTTGGCGGCAGCCTGAGCAGTGGGCTTTGCCTTGGCAGCGGCAGGTGCAGGCGTTTGATAGAAGGAGCGCGAATACGAGTGCCGATGGAGCATTACGGCGCCGTATTCGCCAGTGTTCGCAAAATGTCGATCAGCGTTGTAAACCGCCTGATGTTGCTGTTCCAGTTCGGCAATCAGTTGGGCTTTGGTATCAGGTGACAGTTGCCGCTCAGTGAACACGAAATCAGCGCCCAAGCTCACCTTGCGGGAACCGGGTTTAGGTGGAGTGGGGTGGCTTTTGTCAAAAAGGGTGACGGAGCCATCTGGCAGCAGCCAATGACGGTGATAGGATTTGCTATCCGTCATGCCGTCGAAAGTGGCCCCGGCGTAGATCTTGACGTGGGCATCCACTTCATCCGTGGTAGGGCCGTCAATCCAGTTGATCCGGCAGGAAGCGCCGCCGGAGTAGGTGTCACTCGTGACGGAAAACTTTTGGCCGGGGAACTGGCGTTTCAGGGTATCGCGGATCAGGGACGCTGTTTCCGCTGCCGAGATGTTGTGGTATTCCGTGGCTGGTTGGCTCAGCACGGAGAGGGGGTCGAAGCGTTTCATAGGTTTGGATCAGCAGTAAAAGTGGCCGAGTTCACGGAGGGAGGTGTAGCCGCGGGCATTGCCGGCATGAGCGGAGGGCACGCCCAAAATGATGTGGTCGATGACGTCAATCTTTAACAACTGACCCGCCCTCATCAGTTCCCGCGTGACGCGGATATCGGAATCCGAAGGGGTGGAATCACCGCTCGGGTGGTTGTGGAGCATGATAAGGGCAGAGGCGTTTAACTCGATGGCGGTGTAAAATACTTCGCGGGGATGCACCAGCAGGGTATCCATCGTGCCAGTGCTGATGACGGAATGCCCGATGGCGCGCCGCCGGGTATTCAGGAACACGCAGGCAAAGTTTTCCACGCGAGGCCGCCAGTGGCTGCTGGTAAGGAGATAAGTGCGCGCATACTCCACCAAGCTTTCCGGGTTATCGAGGATGACCAAAGATTTGGTGGACAAGGATTCGCGCAGGGCGACCACGCCGTATTCCACCACACTATAAAGCGATCTGGGCCTTGGTGCCTGGCGCAATTCGTGACGGGCGGGCAGTTGGTGAACGGAGGGGAGAAAGCTGAGTGTGCCTTGGGTGTTCATAATTCTCACCCAAAACAAAAAAGCCCGCCATTGCTGGCGGGCTATCACTGGAAGAGTTGCCCGGCCGGGAGCGCCAAGGAGGTGCGCTTGGGGAAAGCGACGGAAGAAACGCTTCCCGACCGGGCAAAAGCAGAAATATCAATCCGCTTGGTTGCGGGCAAGAATTCGATTGGCTTTGGCGCGATGGCACTGGCCGTCGCAATCAGCTTCGCAAGAGCAGGCCAGTAGATCGTTATCCAACAGCTCGGCGAGCAATGATTCCGCAGGCGAGATGGTTGGTGCTGTGACGCCAGCGAGAACTTGTTCCAGAACGGCCATTTCTGCGGCCAGTTCCTGCTCGTTGAAATCGGTGAACTCTTCGTCACCCTCAAGGTGCTTCTTGTAGAGTTTGAGGTAGTCTTGGGCAAACCGATAGAGCTGCGGCGTGATGGCGTAAACGCCGGAGAGTTGCACGTTCAGCGGGTGAGGGCAGGTGCCGTTGCCGATGAATTTGATGCCAGCCGGCAGATTGCCTTGCAGCAGTCCTTGGATGAAAGGCTGACCGTTCGGCGCGATCTTCGCCTCGAACGTGACGCCAGTGCATTCAGAACCTTGTGGATCTTTGCGCATAAGAAATAGGGGTTGATGGTGGAAGGATATGGGCTGAAGGCAACCCGGAAATGCTTCCGGGCTGTGATTCAACACATAGCTGCATGACGGTGAACTGGCATCAATCGCGTAAGGGAGCAGGGACGTCGATCCATTCGCCGGAGGCGGTGTAATAGCCTTCCCAACTGCGAATTTCTTCGTCGATATCCCATTCGGTCCAAAAGCCGTCGTCATCGTCACAGGCTTCTTCGAGATCTTTATTGCCGCGCCGGAGGGCAATGGTGAGGGCTGCTTCTTCCGTGGCGGCGTATTCATCGCCGTCACCAAACATCCAGCCTTGGTTCATCCCGCGCCCGGTGATGGTGCATTTGCGAGCGAACCGGGTTTCTTTAGGTTCGTTATTCGCTTCGAGGACGAAATTGAAATCACAAGCGCGGCAATGGCAGACCTGGTGACTGGTTTCGGCACCTTCCAAGATCAGCACCGGCCTCGCGCAATGCGGACAGGTGGGTGGTTGGTCCGTCATTAGATAATGATCAAGAGCTTTGGAGTCGGTATTCATATCACGAAGGCAACCCAGCGGTGGAGCTGGGCTGGTGTTCGGGACACAAACTAAAAGTTTGCGGCTTCAGCGGTGTGGTCGCGCTGCTGTGAATGATCTTTTACCCAAACAGGTCGCGCCGGCATGGGTGGAACAAGCCAATGAGTCTGTTGCCAAGTGTCTGCCGCCTGAGAAAAAAGCTGATTCAAAGGGCAGACCAAACGGCCGCTTCGCTGGACACGACCATCGCAATCTTGTCCATCGTAGATGTATTCATTGATGATCTGGCAATTTTCGTTGTCGAAGGTCCAGCGATTCCATTCCGAAGAGTAGCCTTCGTCGTCTCGGCTCCCGTGATATACTCAATATGCTGTCCCGGTCTAAGTTTGATCTTAACGAAAGCACCGTTGATGTATTCCCAGAACCAAATGTTACGCAGGTTAAGGAGTATCTTTTCGGTGTCTGGTGGGCATGGATAGGTGCAGACTTCCCAGCCATCCTTGAAAGTGACAACACGGCTCCAGCGGTTGAAGGTGCTGCTCCATTGCCACTCTCCGAGCTTCACTGGCTTGAGCCACTTATAGTGGTGCTGATAGAGAACGGTGTTCTCTGGTTTTTTGGGGAATTGGATTGGAAGCATGGTAATGCCTTTTCTGATTTGTGAACTGAAGGCAACCCACCGCCGAGGCGATGGGCTGGTGTTCAGCACACAGACGGTTTAGGCCGTGGCGGCAACTTTCGGCGGGTAGAAATAGGACGTCAGGGTGACGTAGATCTCTTGCCCGCTTTGCGGATGCTTGACGCCAGTGCGGAGGGGGCCGTTGCTGCTGGCAACGACCATAGTTTTGCCGGAGGATTTGCTCGGTGTGGGAGTATCCAGCGGAGCTTCGATGACGAGTTTACCGTCCACGATTTTAGCGACCATAATGATTTATTGGTTTGAGGTTTCAGTGGAGCATTTGGTTTGGCGCTCCAGTCCCCGCACGGATGATGTGCGGGGAATGGAAGGTCAAAGGTTCAACGCGCGGCAGGCAGTTTGAAGCCAGGTGGCAACACGCTGGTGCCCCTGCCGGCCGCGGCTTCTTCGTGGATCCGCTGCAAGCGCGGTTTGGGCCGGCGGTAGGTGATGATGCGGTACGCGGTGCAAATGGCGCGAGCGCAGTAGGTGTGGGGTTTAGGCTTCATGTGAGGAGGTAACAGATCCAAAGGGCGAGGAAGATGCCGGAGAGTTTCACGGCTTCCAGCACGATGGCTGTCAGTTTTTGAGGGTTCATGTGTCCTTCGTGTTCGGTCACCGCAGTACGGAGAACGAAAACGAAGGACTGCAAGGGCAGTCCTTCGGTTGTTGTGGGTTAGCGTTTCATGCGTCCTCCCTTCGTTGGGTGGCGGTGGCAGCAGTTTCATAGACTGCCGGGCATTTCTGCCGGTGGATTTTCATGGGGGTTTTCTAACTTCGCCTTTCTGTGCGGGGTTCAAAGTTTGACCGGAATGCTCCGGCGGTACCGGCGCTTGTTTTCACGCCGCATAGGACCGGAAAAAGGGACAAAAAAACCCCGGACACGTGAAGTGTCCGGGGGTATGCCAGGCGCGCTCAGGCGGCCTTGCTAGTAGGTTGGTTGGTGGTTTCTTCTTCGTCATCACCGGCGTCATTGCCGGTGAATTTCGGCGTGGAGTGCTGAGGCTTGTTCATCCAAGCATCGACGGTTTCATCGGTGAAACGGCGTGCGCCGTTTTCATCGGTATTGAGTTCGATCGCACTGACCGCGCTGTGCATGGTGGTGAAGAACCCTTCCGCGATGTCGGCGTCCTTGACGTGCGCCATTTCGGCGAGGCACATCGCGGTGACGACCAGATGCTGGTTGTCTTCAAAGGCGCGTTGCATGAAGTCCTGCACCTGTTTCGGGGTGAGCTTCTTGCGTCCTTTCAAGCCGTCCAGAATCTTCTGGAGTTCTTTCTGCATGTTCTTCGAGCGGTCCTTCAGCTCGTGCGCGGCCTTGGCCAGCGCCTCGTGCGTGAGTTCACCGCCGACCTCGTTGGAAATGGCGGAAGCCGTTTCCAAGGCTTGCGCGGAAACCTTGTCGTAATCCGCCTCGTCGATCAGTCCGCCTTTCACAAACGTGTCAAAGGCGACGGAGCACGCGAGCGCGTGATTATTGACGTCCGTTCCGGTCAGCTTCTTCCAATAGGAAGCGAGGGACGTGGTCTGTGCAATCTCCCGCCGTTCTTTCGCGCCGGAGACTCCGCTGCCGCACAAACCACCTTGCCGACGGCCGGCCAAGAAGACTTGTGGTTTTCCACGGCTTTCTTGGCCTTTTGTTCAATGCGTGAGGCTTGTTTGGCGAGGTTCGTGAGTTCCTCGATGTTAAGGGCACGAAGTGCGGCAATGGGCTGGAGTTGCATAGTATTCCTGATATATGGGGCTTTGACCCGCGCCCCGTTGGGTTGCCAGCGTGATGCTGGCAAAGTGTGAAGGTCAGGAAACCTTGCAAATTCATTTCACCGCTTCCCCTTTAGCCCTGCCCGCGCGCATTCACTCCGGCCCGGAGTGCCGCCGGGCTTGCCGAGCGCGCCATTTCGGGCGTGCAGGACAAGCACCAGCGGCACCCGGTGGGGGTGGATGGTGCGGGCATTGCGTAGGGGACGCAAAATCGTTACGGGAATTGTGACAATTCCCACGTCCGGGCAATCTGGAAACGCCTTTCTGATAAGACTGGCGTGATTGCCCGGAGGTGGAACTTGGTAGATCGGCGGTACTCGGTGGTGAGGACCGGCGGGATAAGTCAGTCGCCCGGCGAGGGCGCGCGGGCTTGATTGCCCGCGCCCCTAGCAGGGCGGCTTCAATATCTTAGCTTGGACCGGGTAGAGGCTAGAACTTAGCCCCGGCCCGCGCCCGGCCAGCGGGAAGCACTCCGGCCCGGAGTGCGCGCCCGCCCGCCGCTCTCACTGGCTTGCATCTAATCAGCTTGCAACGGGTAGAGGCTAGCCCGCCCCCGCGCCCGTGCTGGCCCCGCCAAGGCACGAAAAAGCCCGCCAGCGTGACCGCTGGCGGGCTTGCGGGAGCGGAGGCGATTAGGACGCCTTGCGCCGCTTGCCCTTGGCATCTACCAGCCCCACGAGTTGCCGCAAGTCAGCGCATCGGCTGGACTTGATACCGTGCGCGATGCGTGCCCATGCCTTGGCGTCAGCGGCCCGTGCCGCTTGGACCGCGCCCCGGTAATGGACCGCCCGCGCCTTGGCAGTAAGATACTGCTCCCAGAGAGAACAAGCGGCTTGCCACTTGGCTAACTTGGCTTTGTCCGTCGTCTTAAGCTTTGCTGGCCAGCCCTTGCTTGTGACGTGGTGAGTTTGGGTGATGACTGGCCGAACATCCCCAAGGGCGAGCAAAGCCCGCCGGAGCTGGCCCACCTCCAAGCCGTAGCGACGGAGCGCAACGCGGGCTTGCTCCTCATGCTGACCAAGGCGAGACGCCGCCGCCGCTTGCAAGGACTCCCAGAAGCCCGCCGCATCACAGGAGTTAGCGAACGCTTTGACGGAGCCGAAACCGGAGAGGGCGCAGGCATCGGCGAGACTTGAACCCAGCAGGACATTAGACACCACCCGGCAGCGTGACCGCGCCGCCCGTGCCGCCGCCGCCCGTGCCGCTGGCCGCATATCACCGGGCAAGCCGTCCCGGAACTGGAGGAACCCAACGCGAAAGACCCAACGCACCGCCGCGAGCCGGGCGGACTTGTCCGCGCTCCCTGGCGTCGTGCCTTTGTCCGCCGCTTCGTGTAACGCCTCCGCCGCCATGCTGGACCAATCAAGCCAAGCCACGGCTTGCGAGTTGTCGCCCGTCATGCCCACCCGCGCCCAGCCCACCAAGGACTTTTGCGCGCCGCGTGCCGCGTACAGGCACACCACCCGCAGCACCCGCGCCCGTGTCCATTGCTCAGCGGTGAGACGGTCCAAGCCGCGCACATGGAGCAGGACGGAAAGAACGGCTTCGCTGGCCGCGTCAGCAAGTGAAGTATCCGACGCGGTAACGCCCTTTTGCGCCAAGAGACGCCGCCCAGCCCGCGCCGCTGCCCGCTGGCCAATCCTCAGCAAGCGGCGCCCCAGATCATGCTCCGCGCTGACTTCGGCCACCAGATCGCCATGCGCTTGCTCCCACGCCCACCGCGCCGCCTCCTTGCCACTCTCGAAAACAGGCTGACTGAAATCAGCCCGCGCCGCGTCAGGAATGACAAGCGGCTTGGGCGTGCTGGCCTTAGCTCTCTTCGGGGAATGCGGGAGCGTTCCCCGCTTGCACAGTCCCGCGTCAGCCAGCACCCCGGCGGCCTTTGCCGCCGCTGGCTCTGGCCTTAGCTCAGTGATGGAGTTGCGTGCCCCCGCGCCCGAGCCCCCGCCGGTGATGTCCCCGCCTATGCGGTGCCCTAAGTCGCGGTACTCTGGCGCGCTCATGTCTGGCGTTGCGTTATACGCTGGCCTACGGGGAGCGGCTCCCTCATCACCGCGCCAGCCTTTAGCGGTGTATCTCAACCCGTGCCCCGCGCCCGTGCCCGCGCCCCCTGTAAAGGCTTTGTTCTCTTCGGCTTTGTTTTTGGCGTCGTCCATCTCCGTGTTTGCTTGTGTCGTCATCGTGTCTTGTGTTTTGCGCCGCTCCCGCCTGCCCGCACCATGCTAGCACTCAGAAGCGGCTTTTGCTTCGGCTCTTAAAATGCGCCCACGCTTTGCCCGGTGCACCTTTGCACGCGCGCTTTTTAGGGTGGTTTGCACGCGCGTAAACCCTTGGTAACGTGGCACCTTACATACACCCCTGAAAAAGCCGCCTAACCCCCGATGGGGGTAGTTTTGAGTCAAAAATCGCCTCAAGTTTGATAGTCTAGCTAGGACCTGAGAATACGTGCGCAGATCAGGGGCGGTGCTGGTGGAGGGACAGGGCTGCAGCCGGGGGCGGTGGTGGATCCCAGCGGGCGATCAGGTTGGCCACAGGCGACGCCAAGCCTCACTTCGAAGGCCAAGGAGCGGGATCAAGGCCCGGGCGCGGGCGCGGGTTTCCTCGATCGCCATCGAACGCTGGCGGAAAGGGGTGGGCGAGATACCTGGGGCGCGGGCGCGGGTGGGAAATCTGTTCCTCTCCTTGGTTAGCCGGAACAGCAGTGAGGAACGGATGGAACGGCTTCTTTTAACGCGTTCTTATGTATATATCTTATTTGTTATTAAAGGATTAAAGAAGAAGAAGAACACTGTATGTAAAGCTTTGTTCCGGCTGTTCCGGCTGTTCCGGCAAAAAATAGGCTCTTTGGTTTTGGGCGAGGAAAGGGGGTTTACCCACTTAACACTCGTCCGGTTACCGAGAGTGATACCGCCATATTCGTCTGGAGCTGGAACAGGTGGAACAGAAAGTGTAACATGTTGGTATTAAATTGGTTGCATTGTTCCTCTTGAGTGTTCCAGTGCGCTTGTGGATCTGTTCCTTCACGTGGAACACGGGGGATGAAACGGGTCGATGCGTTTGTGCTAGCACCTTGGGAATCCAAAAAAACGAAATCGAGGGCAGCGTCCTCTGGGCTTGGGCAGGGGTGGGGATCAGCGCGAGGCGAGGATGAGGGCGATGGCAATGATGCCGAGGACGGCAAGAACTGGAAGCAGGGCGAGGATGGCGGAGGCCAGCAGAAGGATCCAAGCGGGGATGAACACAGCGGCCGCGGCGAGCAGGATGATCCCGAAAGTGGTGTTGATCGTCTTGCTGATGAAAAGGGGCAGGGGCTTATTGAAGCTCGAGTACGTGAGCTTGTCGATCAGGCAACCGAGACAAGTAAAAGAGGCAACGCTGGCGGCGGCTAATAAAAGCTGGCTGTTGTTCACTAGGGCTAATGCCGTAAGTGCGGCGGCGGTGATCAGGAAGAAAGCCAGGTGGAAATTGTTGGTCGTCTTCGTGCGGTTTCTTTTAGCTGCCTGCTGAGTTAGGACGGTCATCCAAAGCAAGCCGCCGGCCCAGAGAGCCAAGATAGTGGCGAATAAAAAGTTATGCTGTTGCCAGAAATGGGTGGCACCTAATCCGGCAACAGCAATGAGGAAAAACAGCAAGGCCATGGCGCGGTAAGTAACGCGTGGCGGACCAATTAAATCAATGCTTTTTAACGAAGGATGTCATGGCCAGCAGGGCGTTCCTGACTTCCTTGTTTTTGCAGGCGAGGAGGACGGCTTGTTGTTCTTCTTTCTTCAGCTCTTGGGCGGCGATCTGAATTTGCAGCGGAAGGCTGGGGAGTCTTTGAGGTTCTTCTGGAGAGGGTGGATCTCAAAGTTGTAGAAGTCGTCCTCCATCTCATGTCTCATCCATGCCAATAAAAGGTCGAGATACTTTTCGCGACTCAGATTGTACGACTCGCTGATTTTGTGAATGGTGTCTATCCGGATACCGCGACCTTTGGCGCGGCCGGATTCAATTCGGCTGATAGTCTGACGCGAGAGGCCGCATTTGTCTGCCATGGCCTTCTGGTTGTCCTTGCCGCGAATTTCGATTAGCAGTTGTGGTAGTTGGGTCATGTTGCTGTGTCGCCCTGCTGGCGTCATATAATGCCAAAGAATTCAATAGTGTCAAAAATAATTAGTCAGAGTGTGAAATCGTGTTGACTAATCTCAAAAGCGTGACTAATTGATTTAGTCATAACGAATGCGGTGCAAGCCGCAAAAAAGCCGGGAGGATGTTGTATGCGTCGTGATGTTGTAACGGAAAAGAAAAGAAGGTTAGTGGGGGTAGTTTCTTCGGTTTTGAAAGCGGTGGTCAAGCTGTCTGGGGATGAAGGTGACAAGCAGGCTGCCAAAGAATTAAGGAAGGTTTTGAGGAAGGCTGTTGTATGAGCGCGTTGAAGAAGACCAAGCAAATTAAGTTGGACCCGGATAAGCCGGCGTGTCTCAAGCATGTGGCGATTGCGTATGGGGTTCCTTATTGTCGGATGCGCAAGTGGAGGAAGGAAAATCCTGATTTCCCTGTGAAAGACAACCTGACCACTGTTTCTGAGGTGAGGCGTTGGTTTAGTTCCAAATTGGTCAAGCCTGCGGGAGTGGTGGCTTTGGAACCAGCGGATGCGATTCCAGCTTAGCCAGGGCGGGCCGCAGATCTTTATCCACTTCCCAGCGCGAGTAGATGCTGTGGACGTTGGGGGAATTGTGGCCAACCAATTTCATCATGGTGAAGCGGTCGATGCCAGCGCGGCGTCCTTGATTGATGAAGGTCACGCGGAAACAGTGGAAGGTGTAGGGCATACCGAGTGACTGGAAAAAATATTTCCACCGGGCGGAAAATGTTCCGCGTTTAACTTTGGGGTGGATGAATGTGTGTGACTGGCCGGACTGGATGATCTTCTCGAAGAGAGGGATCAAGTCTTTGTGGATTGGAATAGAGTATGGCTTGCGGTTCTTAACTTTTGAAAAATGAAGTTCGAGGGTTTTAAGATTGATGTTGGTGACAGGTTGGTAGCATTCGCTGAGGCGGCACCCGGTGCATGTCCCGATAGCGAACTGCACCTGCATGACATCGTCCTCTTTTTTGATCGCTTCGCGAATGATCTCCATGTGTTCTGGGGTGATCTCCTGCTTGATTTTTCTTTGCTCCTTGGGCAGTTCAACCTGACGGACTGGATTGTTCTCGGCGAACTCGCGGCGGATCGCTTCATCCATCACGACGGACAAGGTGCTGAGGTAAACGCCGACCGTGCTGGATTTCAGATTGCGTTTGGAGGCGGAGAGGCCGGCCGACATCATCTGCTCGACCATCGCGGCGGTGTGCGAGTAGCGCAACTGGATGGGGTGTTCAACGCGGAGCGTTTTCAAGTGTTCGCGCAACCGCACCCAAGTTTTGGCGATGTGTTCTTTCTGCTCGGGGTTGTCCTTGTAGCGGGCGTTGAGAAACTGAGGAACCCAATGGTCCCAAGCGGAGTCCTTGGGGTTGTGCTTGTACTGCTGCTCATAGGCGGATTTATCCATCGCCAGCTTTTGGGCGCGGCGAACATCGAGCGGATTCTTGGCGGAGAGGTGGGTGCTTTCGCGCTTGATGCTACCATCAATGTCGCGAAACTTGATCCAGATCGTGTTGCCCCTTTGATACGTCGATGCCATGTGCCTAAGTGTGCCCAGATGCAATTTAACAGCAATGAATTGCTTGCGATTGGAATAGACTCGCCAAAACTAAAATCAACTGTTTTTAATTGGTTTGCACTTGGGTGTTTTAGACATGAAAATCTATATCGACGGCAAATACTACAGCGAGAAGAACGCGACCGTGTCCGTGTTTGACCACGGTCTGCTCTACGGTGATGGCATTTTTGAAGGCATCCGCGCCTATAACGGCCGCGTATTCAAGCTGAAGGAACACATTGACCGTCTCTACTATTCGGCCAAGGCCATTCTCTTGGATATCCCCATCACTCATGCCGAGATGATGCAGGCCGTCGTGGATACCTGCCGTATCAACAAGTTGCGCGAGTGCTACATCCGCCTCGTGGTGACGCGTGGTCCTGGCGGTTTGGGGCTGAACCCCAAGCGCTGCAAGAAGCCCGTGATCATCATCATCGCGGACAAGATCCAGCTTTACCCGCCGGAGTATTACCAGAAGGGGTTGGAAATCATCACTGTGCCGACGGTGCGTAACCTGCACAGCGCGGTGAACCCGGCCATCAAGTCGCTCAATTATCTGAACAACATCCTGGCCAAGATCGAAGCCAACAATGGCGGCGTGGAAGAAGCCATCATGTTGAATGCTGAAGGATATGTGGCAGAGTGTACCGGTGATAACATTTTCCTGTTGAAGGGGAATACGCTGCTGACGCCGCCGCTTTCCGCGGGTGCCCTTTATGGCATTACCCGTGGTGTGGTGATGGAGTTGGCAAAAGAAATGGGCCTGACGGTGGCTGAGCCGAACCTGACCCGCTACGATGTGTTTAACGCCGACGAGTGCTTCCTGACGGGCACCGGCGCCGAGCTCATCCCGGTGGTGAAGGTGGATGGCCGTGTCATCGGCACCGGCACACCCGGACCGTTCACGAAACAACTGGTCGAACGCTACCATGCGTTGACCAAGGTTTCGGGCGAGCCGATCTTTAAGAAGTAATATGCTTTGCAACATCTGCAAACAGAATGAAGCGACAGTGCATCTCACCCAGATCGTGGGTGACAAGATGCAGAAGGTGGACTTGTGTGAAGCCTGCTCGAAGGAAAAAGGGGTCAGTGATCCCAGCACCTTCTCGCTGGCGGACCTGCTTCTCGGCTTGGGCGCGGCCCAAGAGATGGAGCAATCTGGCGGCGGGGTGGAGGTGAAATGCCCCCAATGCGGCTTCACGCAGGCTGACTTCAAGAAGAACGGTCGTTTCGGCTGTGCAGAGTGTTATCACACCTTTGCCGAGGGCTTGGAGAGCATGCTCAAGTCCATGCACAAAGGCGTCGTCCACAAGGGCAAGGTGCCAAAGGCCATCGCCCAATCGCGTGATGTGGCGGACCGCTTGAAGAAGCTGCAGAAAGAACTCGATAAGGCCATCGCCGAAGAGGATTTCGAGCGCGCGGCGACAGTTCGTGACGAGATCAAGGAAGTGAAGAAGCGCCTTGAGCAAATGGAAGCCGTATGAGCGCTGATACCATCCATAACTTTCTTTCGACGTTGTCCGAGGCCAGCCAGCGCAAGGGGCCGAATGACAAGATCGTGATGTCCAGCCGGGTTCGTCTGGCCCGCAATGTTCGCAATCTGGCCTTTCCCGGTTGGGCAAAGAAGCCTGAGCGCGTAAAGGTCTTGGAGACGATCCAGCCGGCTATCGAAAGCTTGCCGCAGATGAAGCAGCATTACGCTGCCTCCATGGATCAGCTCTCGCCGCTCGACAAGCAGATCTTGATGGAGCGGCATCTGATCAGCCGCGAACACGCTGCGAAGAATGCGGGCAGCGGACTGGTGTTCAATAAAGCGGAGTCCGTCTGTGTGATGATCAACGAAGAAGATCATCTGCGCATGCAGGCTTTGCGCCCGGGCTTCCAGATCAAGGAAGCGTGGGAAGAGATTGATCGCGTGGACAGTCTGCTGGAAGGGAAGCTGGAATACGCTTTCTCGCCGAAGCTGGGTTACCTAACGGCGTGTCCAACCAATCTCGGTACCGGTATCCGTGTCAGCGCCATGTTGCATCTGCCGGGTCTTGTTCTTGCCGATCAGATCAACCAGATCATTCAAGCGGTCAGCAAGCTGGGGTTGGCTGTGCGTGGTTTGCACGGTGAAGGCACCAGTGCGGATGGAAATGTTTTTCAGGTCTCCAACCAAATGACGCTCGGTCAGTCTGAATCGGAGATTGTCGAGCGCCTGACCAAGGTGATGTTCCAGATCATCGAGCACGAAGAAAACGCGCGCACGAAGTTGATGGAAGAGAAACCGAAGGTCGTCCTGAACCAGATTGGTCGCGCCTACGGTGTGCTGGCGAATGCGCATAGCATCTCTTCGAAAGAGACGATGAATCTGCTCTCGCTCATGCGCTTGGGTGTGGACTTGGCGCTCTTTCCGAATCTCGACCGTCCGCTGGTGGATGAGTTGTTCATTATGACGCAGCCCGGCCACTTGCAGAGCACCGTGCCGGAGAAATTGGGTGCGGATGAACGGGACATTCTGCGTTCAGATATTCTTCGTGAACGACTGTCCAAAGTGACACGTCCTGTAGCCCTGCCACCGACTGCCGGTGGCAGCAAAGCCAAAGACGCTTAAGTTTCCAGCGGTATCAAAACATCGCAGCCGGCCTCGTCTGGGCAATCCAGCACGAGGTCGTTTTGTTTCATGGCACGGAGTTTTTGGAAAAGGAGTACATCCCCCCAACAACCGGAGAGCGAGAGGGCAGCAAGCAATGCCAGCCACAGCGACGGCCAGACGAACAGTGATCCGACGAAAACTGGAACGGTGATGCACAATGGCATTAAAGCCCCCCAGCTATACACCCGCACGCTCATGGCTTCCTTGCAATGACAGTAGGGCATGAAGCCTTGCCAGAAGATCCCAAATTTAAAGGCTTTCAGCGGCAGTTTGCCAAGCAACATCCATGCAATCGCATGCACCGCTTCGTGAAATAGAATCAGTATAGGCAGGCCGAGGATGAACTTGAAGATGTCGACGCCCTGAAACGGAACATAGTTCGGTTGATGACGTGCCAAGGTGTAAAACAGCGCGCTAGCGGCGATGATCGTGGAGATGCTGAGACGAGTAGCGAGGACAGGATCGAGACGGATACGAATGACCCTGTGGTTTGGCATCGCACTTATCTTTCCAGATAGAACTTCGCCGCGTTACCACCGAATATCTTGGCCTTAGCCGTTTCGCTCTGGGAAGCGAAGTAGCGGTTCGCGAGACTGTAAACTTGCGGATAGGATCCTGCCAGCAAGCACACCGGCCAATCAGAACCATACATCAAGCGGTCGACGCCAAAGGCTTCAGCAACGACATCCAGATAGGGCACAAAGTGATCGTAACGCCAGCCTTGCCACTTGGCTTCAGTGACCATGCCGGAAACTTTACACAGCACGTTCGGAGCCTTCGCCAACTCGCGGATTTGCTCCTGCCATGGCGAGCGCGTGCCGTCTTTGATGTGCGGCTTGGCGATGTGATCGAGCACGAACGGCTGCCCAGGAAATTGCTGAACGAGCTTGATGACTGCAGGCAGTTGCTTGGGATAAATGAGAATGTCGTAGCGCAAACCGAACTGCTTGAGCTTGCTGATGCCGCGGAGAAACTCCGGGCGCACCATGAAGTCGTCATCTGGTTCATCCTGCACGACATGGCGGACACCCACGAATTTTGGATGCTTGGTGAATTGAGCGAGTTGCTCTTCCACTTTGTCCGAACGCAAATCAACCCAACCGACCGCGCCTTTAATGATGGGTGATTGATCCGCTAGCTCCAGCAACCAACGCGATTCTTCCATCGTCTGGCGAGCTTGCACGGCGATGCATCCATCGAGGCCTGAATCTTTAAGCAATGGAGCTAAGTCTGATGGCAAGAACGACCGCTTGATCGGCCACGTGGCTTGAATCCATGGATACTGCTCCGTGCTGTAATTCCAGAAATGCTGGTGACTATCGAGGCGCATGGATGTGTTTACTTAGACTTCGACGATTGCTTTGATGACGCCCGTCTCCGGCTTCACCCAACTCGGGAACGCTTCGATCATGTTGCTGAAGCTCGCGTGATGAGTGATCCAGTTGTCCGTGTTGATCTGGCCATCTTCGATCAGCTTGATGATACGCGTGAAGTCACCGGGTAGGGCGTTGCGACTGGCGAGGATGGTGAGTTCGCGACGGTGCAGCGCAGGAGCCTGCAGGAATGAGATCTCCTGCTGCGTGATGCCCACGTAAACGAGGCGTCCCGTGAACGCACAATAATTCAAGGCGTGCGCCATCGATTTGTTACTGCCCGTGGCATCAACCACCACATCGGCTAGCTGACCGTTCGTGATCTCGGCGAGGTGCTTGAGCTCTTCGCCGTCACCTTTGGTGAGGATGGTATCGGGCACACCCATCTTCTCACGCACAAAGGCGAGACGTTGCTCATTCATGTCCATGACGATGGTCTTTGCACCGGAGAGTTTGGCGAATTCGATGACGCTCAGGCCGATTGGACCCGCACCAATGACGAGCACGTGTTCTCCAGTTTGCGGATTGCCACGGTTCACTGCATGGCACCCGATAGCCAGGGTTTCCACGAGGGCAAGTTGTTCGAAGTTCAGCTTGCGCGAGACATGCAGTTTGCGCGCAGGCAAAATCATGCGCTCCGTCAGACCACCATCGCACATCACGCCGAGGGTCTTGTTGCTCTCGCAGCAGTTCGTGAAGCCGCGTCGGCAGGAATAGCAGTGACCGCAATTGATGTATGGCTCCACGGAGCAGCGGTCTCCTACCTTCACATTCGTCACGCCGGCGCCTACGGCAATAACTTCTACGCCGAGTTCGTGACCGGGGATACGCGGATAACTGAAAAAAGGCATTTTGCCTAGATAACCTGAAAGGTCTGTGCCGCAGATGCCCACGCGATGGATGCGCACAAGGACTTCACCAGCAGCGGGCGGCAATGCTTCTGGTGCATCAATATGACGGAAGGAAAGGGGCTTTTCGAGTTGAATGGCTTTCATGGAGTTCTAATTCAAAGGGCTAAAGCTTCAGTTTGTTCGTGCCAGTGCAGTCCGGCGGGCAATGGAGAACAGGCGTATTCGATATGGATAACGCGCCGGTGCGAAGGCGACTTGGCGGGCGAGGACGCGTGCAAGAGCAGGGGGCGCATGGCCAGCACATCGCCCGCTTGGGCGGTGCAGATCACTTCCGTGTGCTGCGATTTATGGAGTTCGATCTCTTCGCTGTTGAGGACGCCTTGGGTGTGCGTTCCGGGCAGCACGCGCAAGGGGCCGCTATCCAGGCCGCAATCATCGAGGTGAATGCGCAGGGAAACCATCTCGTTCAACACGTGTTCAGGTGGATGCACATGAGGCACGCCATCCTTCTCCGACCAGCCGGAAAAACCCGGAGTGTTGATTCGTTCGCGCACGGCGATGGTGATATCTTGATGCCAAGGGACTTTCCAATTCGCATCGGGAACCTTATCAAAAAACAAAGCTCGCACCGGGAAGGCATTGCCCTTCAAAGCGGTATCCGCGATCTGCTTCAGGCTGGTTTTTCGGACGAAGGAATTTATCAAAGCCGATTGCGCCAGCAGATTGCGCGCGCCACCACGAAGAGGACTGTCGATTTGCGCGGTCTCCAAACGCAGTTCAGCGATCTCGGTGGTGGAGAGCACACCGGGAATGAGGCTGAAACCGTGTTGTTGGAGATTATAGTCCACGAGCGGTTATTTCTCTTTCTTCAGTTCCTCCACCGTCCAAGGTATTTCGCGTGAGGCGGTAGCGGCACGGACGGCTTTGACATCAGCCGCGGTAACACCTTGCTCAACCTTGCCGAAGTCGCTGCGGATGTAGGTGAGCAACTCGGCGATCTGTTGATCTTCGAGGCCGGCCATCGAAGGCATGGGGATCGGGTTTTGCATCACGAACGGCTGCCCGTTGACTGTGATCGGGCCGGTGATGCCGTGAAGGACGATGCGGATGAGGCGTGAGGTGTCACCCTTGACCCATTCGCTGCCGACGAGCGGCGGATAGGTTCCTGGCAATCCTTTGCCGTCCGGTTGATGGCAGGGCAGGCAGGCCATCTCAAACGTGGCGCGACCGGGCGAGATGGGGGCGGTAGGCGTAGAGATCTTACGCAGGTAATCGACGTGCGCGGCATCGAGCTTGAGTTGATTGGCGGCGAGGGCGGGTTCCCAGAGAGGTTTCAAGCTGCGGGCGCTTTGGGCCAGAGCGTAATCGAGGAAGCGATCACGCGGGGCATCAAGTGCTTTGGTGATGACTTCGGCGGCTTCGGGTTTTGACACGTAACTGGCAGCCACAACGGCCTCCAAGCGCACACGGGCATTTTCATCGGTGACACGTTCACGCAAGAGGGCGACTGCGTTTGGCAATTTATCCGCCCAATCACTGACGACACGGGTACCGTAAGCGCGCACCCGAGCGTCCTTGGCCGCGAGCAGTTTCGCGAGCAAGGCGGGGCGGGTGACTTCATGCGCTTCGTAAACACCGATGACCTCGAGCAAGAGTTGTTCGTAGCCCGTCGTGGTTGGCGTAAGTTTGTTCACCCACGCATCGGCTGCTGCGAGGACATCGTTGCTTGGCAGATCGAAGAGCAGGCGCTTGGCTTGGTAACGCGTCCAGCGTTCAGGAGAGCGCAGTTGCTCCAGCAGTTCTGCGGGATTCATCGCGGCGAGGTTCGGCTGCTTCACGAGCGGGCGGCCTTTGGCCGTGATGCGCCAGATGCGACCGTGTGTCTTGTCGCGATTCGGATCGGCGTAGCTGGCTTGGTAGTGGCCAATGACAGGGTTGAACCAGTCCGCGAGATAGATGGCGCCATCCGGTCCCACGCTTACATCCACGGGACGGAACGAGGTGGAGGAGGACGTCAACAGTTTCGGCAATTGCGTGGTCTTGAAGCCAGAGCCGTCGTCTTTGAAACGATGCAATTCCACGACGTTGCCGAAATAGCCGCCGATGAGCGCGGTGCCTTGGATGTCATCCGGCAAGGCACGCGTGCCGATGATATCGATGGACGTCGTCTTTGGTGAAGTATCGAACAACGGGCCGACGGGATGATATTCATCCGGGTTGCTGTTACGCGTCATGCCGGGAACGCTCCAGTAGCCCACAGGGCGATCGCCGGTTTTGTGGAAGACTTGGTTGTAATCATCAAAGACCACGCCCCAGCAGTTGTGACCAGCTTTGCCGCCATTGAAGAAGGAATCGAGTTTGAGCGTCTTGGGATGCAAGCGCCAGACACCGGCTTTCTCCAAGCGGGCCACACCCCAAGGGGATTCCACACGCGAGAAGGCATGGAGTCCTTGGGTGAACCAGAGCGTGCCATCGGGGCCGTGCGTGATGGAGTTCACGAGCTGATGCGTATCACCGATGCCGAAGCCGGACATGAGCAGGCGGCGCTTGTCTGCTTTGCCATCACCGTCGGTATCGCTCAAGTGGACGATCTGGTCGAAGTCGCAGACGTAGAGGCCGCCTGCGCCGGGTTCCAAGCCTTGAATCATCGTCAACCCTTCGGCATAGCGCCACGACTTGTCGGCCTTGCCATCACCATCCGTGTCTTCCAACACAACGATGAAATCGGCTGGTTTGGAACTCGCATACGTTTGCGGATAAGTCGGTGAGCAGGCGACAAAGAGGCGGCCTTTTTCATCCCACGCGAACTGAGTGGGCTTGGCGACGCCTTCAGTTTCAGAAGCGAAGAGATTGACCTGATAGCCTTCAGCCAGCGCGAACGTGGCCATTTCTTCAGCGGGCGAAAGCACGGGCACTTCACCGGGAGGAGTTTGTTTAACGGCGGGAAGCGGGCTGAGCTTTTCACCGCGAGCTAGGGCATGGATGCGGGCATCAGCATCCGCGATGAGCGGGCGATAGCGTTCAAAAGTGTCGCGCAACGTAGGGCTGGTCGCGCTTGCCTTGCCGAACATCTGGGAAACGCGATCGCCATAAACGAAGGACCAATTGGCTGGACGCCAGCAATCAAACCAGAAGCGGTTCTTGGCGATGATGGCTTCGTGCAGGTAGGTCTGATCGACGGATGGGTTGGCGGGAGCGCCAAGTTGCTTCGCGATGATCTGGCCTACTTCACGCAAGCCAGACTCGGTGAGATGGATGCCGTCTTCCGTCAGGCGCGGTGAACCGGCAGGGCGTTTTGAGAGGGGCGTGTAAAGGTCGACAAAGACCGCGCTTCGCTGCTTGGCGATATCACCTACGGCTTTGGCATACGCAGCGACTTCGACGTTGCGCAACGTCAGATCGGGAGCGTGAGATGCCAAAGGTTTCTCGAACGGCATCGGCGAGATGAGCACCAAGCGATGTGTGCGGGCGCTAAATTGATCGAGCAGGCGATGATAGGCGGTGCTGAATTCCGTGAGGCGGGCCGTGCCGTCGAGGGCTTCCATCTGACCGTACTGCGCCATGACAATGGTAGCGCTGGAGGCTTCCAGTTGAGCGGTCCAAGAACCGAAATTCAGATCGCGCCATTGCTCGTAAACGGTGTCGCCTTCCCACGCCATGAAGCGGAAGCGCGGTTGTTTGCTGGCGAAACCGGTAGCGAGTAGGGATTCCAATTCGCCCGCTTTCTGCTCGCGTACGAGGTTCTCTTGTCCGGCCAAGACGATGACTTCATTTGTAGTCAGGCTGAACTGGCCGCCTTTCCATGCCGGTATGGCGGCACCGGGTTTGCCATCACCGAAACGACCGAGAATTTCGGGTTCGGACGGTACAAGTGCATCGGGCAGAACTTCGATGCTGATGTTGCGATAAGAAATCTCGGCCTTGTTGTTGCCGTGAATCTGCAGGGCGATGAGGCCGTCTTGGTCGATGCCCGGTTCGCGTTCCGTGTAATCGGCGGTGAGCTTGCCGTTTAACGTGAGGCGAATGCGCTGGCCCTCGACGCGAATTTCGTAGCTGTTCCAGTCGTTCGTCTTTTCGATCTTGGGGATGAGTTCCTTGTCTGCAGTGAGCAGCATCTTCTTCCGGCGGGACTCGTCATAGAGCGAGCCGGAATAGGTCATGCCGATGTCCGCCTGATAGCCGGACATCTCATTGGCGGGTTGCGCGATGCGTTTGCTGCGGAACTGCACGCCGCCGTTCACAAAGCCTTCGGTGCCGATGAGCTTGTATTCCAGCTTGAGCACGAAGTTCTTGTAACTCTTTGTTGTCGCGAGGAATTCGTTGCGCGGATTGCCTTCCAACGAGCCACCGACCAACGCGCCATCGCGGATGCGCCAGACTTTGTTCGTTTCGCCTTCCCAACCTTTGAAAGTCTTGCCGTCAAACAACGGCACGGAAGCAGCAAAGGCTGGCAGGCCACAAACGACGGCGATGCCAAGGGCGATCAGGGAACGCAGATTCATGTGGGATTCTGGGCTGCCTAATTGTTTTTCAGCAAGCCTTCAGTGTGGCCGATATTCTTGACCGGCGCGAAGATTGCTAGCACCTCGGCGAGCAGTTCCTCGATAGGTTCAGCGGCCCACTTGGCCCAGTTGCGGATGTTATCCGGGTTCGCACTGCCCGAGACGGTGGTGGTGATGTCCGGATTCGCGAGGGAAAATTGCAGGGCGAGCTTGGCGATGTCAGAACCTTTCTTCGCGCAGACTTCGGCGGCTTTGCGGGCAGCGGCTTTGACGGACTCAGGTTCCTTAAGCCACGCAGGTAAAGTCGCGTTGGTGAGCAAGCGGGCGCTGAAAGGACCGGCGTTCATGATGCCCACGCCCTTGGACTTCAGATACGGCACAGTTTCATCGGCGAAGCGCGTGTTCTGGAGCGTGTATTGGTTGTAGCTTAGGGCGCAATCGACCTCCGTTTGATCGCAGATGAACCCGAAGATTTTTTGTGGGTAGCCGCTAAAGCCGATGAACTTCACTTTGCCTTGCTGCTGGATTTTGCGCAGGGCGGGTATGGTTTCGTCCACGATCTGCTGCATCTCCACAAACTCGATGTCGTGGCACAAGATGATGTCGAGATGGTCCGTGCCGAGGCGATGCAGGGAGACATCGACGCTTTCGGCGACGCGTTTGGCACTGAAATCGAAATGCTGCAGGTCGTAGCGGCCCAGCTTGGTGCAGAGCGTGTAACTGTCGCGAGGCACACCGCGCAAGGCCACGCCGAGCAAGACTTCGCTCATGCCGCGACCGTAGAAGGGGGAGGTGTCGATGAAATTCAGGCCGCAATCCAAGGCCACACGCACGGATTTGAGGGCTTCATCCATCGAGACGCTGCGGAACTCCTGACCGAGCGAAGAGGCACCGAAGCTGAGGATGGGAAGTTGCAGGCCGGTTTTACCAAGGGCACGTGTTTGCATGTTATGAATGGGCGATAGCGTTCAAGTCGGTGCGGAGAGGTTAGAGCAATGGGTTGGAAACGAAATAGCGCTTTTTGACTGTGAGATGTCTAAAATTGACTTCAATTGAGCGGGTTAATTTGCGAATCATTCAGGCATGGCCAAGACTGCTAAGCTAGAGAAGCCAGATTTTGTTTCCCAACAGGTGCGGGATGCACGGCGATATTTCTTGGATTTGAATCCTGCCAAAACTGCGAAACTCGTGGCAGTCTGCGGTGGGAGCGAACGATGCTTGCCGGACTATACAGTGCAGCGGGATGATTTCCGGTTTCATTGTGTGGAGTTTGTGGCGGAAGGGGAAGGACAGGTATGGTTGAACGGGCGCAGCTTCGAGCTGAAACCCGGGACGGCTTTTCACTACGCGCCCGGGATCAAGCATCGCATCGTGAGCTCAAAGGAAAAGCCGATGTTAAAATACTACGTGGACTTTGCTGGTTCACAGGCGGAGAAATTGGTGCGGCAGGGGCCGTTGGGTCGGGGAGAGGCGGTGACGCTGGCGGATTCCCATGAGGTGCTGGAGTTGTTCGAGTTGTTGCAACGCAATGGTTCAGGAGGAAGACGTCACGCGCATGCGGTATGTGCTTCGCTGGTGGAAGTGCTGTTGTATCGCTTGGCGGAATCGGCGATGCCTGCGGGGGATGCGGATATGCGGGCGTTGAACTCGTTTCAAAAGATCAAACGACATCTGGAGGAGCAGTTTTTAAGTGTGCGAAAACTGTCCGAAGTGGCTGAGGCGGTTTATGTGAATGAGGCGTATGCGTGCCGGTTGTTTCAGCGCTTCCATTATTGCAGTCCCTATCAATATTTGATGCGGCTGAAGATGAATCACGCGGCGAACCGGTTGTTGGAGGGCAGCAAGCTGGTGAAGGAGGTGGCGGAGGAATTGAAGTTTCCGGATCCGTATAATTTTTCGCGAGCGTTCAAGGCGGTGTATGGGTTGTCGCCGGAGAGGTTTGTGGCGCAGAGCAGGGCTGGGAAGTGATTTTGGATTTGAACCGCGAAATACGCCAAATACGCGAAAACAAAAAGGCGGACCTTTGGAGGTCCGCCTTATGGAGAGATTTATGTAATTATTGCAGCGAGGCGACTTTGGCGCCGATATCCACGCAGACGCCTTCGGTAGTGCTGCGGAGATAGACTTTGCCGTCGCTCAGGGCTGGCGTGCTCCAGCATTTGCCGCTGATGACTTTGGCGCGGCTGACTTCGTTGTAGGCTTTCGGGGTGGCTTCCACCAAGACGAGTTGGCCCGCATCACCCAGAACCATGATGTGATTGTCCACGAGCAGGACGTTGCCAGGGCCGAAGCCATTTTGGGACCACATCTCCTTGCCGGTGGCGAGTTCCACGCACTTCAGCGGGCCTTTGCCGTAATCTTTGAACTGGAACATGCCGTAGAGGTAGCCATCCTTCACCACGGGCGTGCTCCAGTGGTTCGGGAGCTGGTTCGGTGTGCGCCAGAGTTCTTTCGCCTCAAAGGTGCTGCCTGTCTTCGTCAATTTGCAGGCACCCGCGCCGACGCCGTAACCGGCGGAGACATAAACGATGTCTTTTTCAACCACGGGCGAGATGGCCGTGGAGACCTTAAAGGGGAAATCAAAACGCCAGAGGATGCTGCCGGTCTTCGGTTCGCAGGAGACGAGGCCTTTCTGCGTGAAGAAGATGACCTGCCGGACGCCCATGATGTCGCGCACGATCGGAGTCGAGTGCGTCATCTTGTCTTCTTGCGTCTTCCAGACGGTCTTGCCGGTTTCCTTGTCGAACGCGAGCAAGGCCTGCCGGGACCGCCACCCGCCATGAAAACGAGATTTCCATCAATCACCGGCGAAGCCGCATTCTTCCAGGTGATGTTGACGCCTGCGTGTTCCTTCATCACGTCGCGGACCCACTTGCGTTTGCCGGTAGCGGCATCGAGGCAGACGAGTTGAAGATCGCAAGAGATGGCATAAACGTTATTGCCATCCACGGTGGGGGTGGAGCGGGGGCCATCGCCGCCTTTGTTATCCGGCGTGCCGGAATCACCGCCACCTTCATACTTGGAGACGCCCAGCGGCGTTGCCCAGAGGGCTTGGCCATTGGCGGCATTCAAACCCGCCACGACTTCCTGTTTCACCCCATCGACCACCTGGCCGACGATGGTGAAAGCCTTGCCGCCTTTGACGGCGAACGAGCTGAAGCCATCCGTGAGCGGGCGTTTCCAGATGACTTTAGGTCCGGTGGCCGGCCAGGTTTTGGCGACCAGTTTTTCCGGGAAACGCCGTCACCGTTTGGTCCGCGATATTGCTGCCAGTCGGCGGCGTGAGTGGCAACGGTGCAGGCGAGCAAGGAGGCAAGCCCCAAGGTCCATGTTTGGCTAGATGACTTCATGTCTGGTTCGTTGGATTTGAGAATTTGACGGATTATAATGTGCCTTTATTCGGCTGGCTACTAGTAACCTTAAATGCCCAGGCGCTTGGCGACCTCTTCCGCCAGCACTTCGTAGGCGGCGGCACCGGCGCTATACTTGTCGTAATGAATGATCGGCTTGCCGAAGCTGGGGGCTTCCGCCAAGCGGGTAGCACGGGGGATGACGGTATCGAATACCTTGTCGCCAAAATGCTGACGGACTTCGTTGACGACCTGTTGGACAAGTTCGTGCGGCCATCGAACATGGTCATAACGACACCAAGCAGTTCCAGTGAGGGATTGATGCCGCCATCGCGCAATTGATTGTGCAGGCGGGTGATCATCGAGATGCCTTCCAGCGCGTAATATTCGCACTGAAGCGGGACCATGAGGTAATCCGTGGCCGCGAAGGCGTTCAAGGTCATGATTCCCAGAGACGGCGGGCAATCCAGGATGATAGCCTGATAGCGATCGCTGGCGCGGAGTTCGGCAAAGATGGTTTTGAGGCGGAGCAGGTGGCCATCCATGCGGGCGAGTTCGATATCCACGCCGCAGAGGTCCACCTCACTGGGGACCAGATCGAGGTTCTTAAAGGCGGTTTGCTGGATCTTTTCTTCCAAGCTGCCTTCACCTAATACCGGTCGGTAAAGACTCGCGCCTTCCAGCTTTTCAAAGCCAAGGCCGCTGGTGGCATTGGCCTGAGGGTCGATATCCACCAGCAGGATGCGCTTGTCGTTGGCGGCCAGACAGGCCGAAAGATTGACGGACGTCGTGGTTTTACCGACGCCGCCTTTCTGATTCGCTACCGCGATGATTTTGGCAGACACAGGAGAGATTAAAAGGGGCAGTCGAGTCTTGTGCAAGTACTTCGGCCAAAATCGCACGGCATGACTTGCGGTGAAACGGGGCACCCGTTACCTTCCCGGCAACCGAAGGTTTAATTTCATGAGCGAAGTTTTGGTCATAGGTCATCGCAATCCGGATACGGACGCCATCTGTTCGGCGATCGGTTATGCCGAGTTCAAGCGACGTACGGGTATGCGGGATGTGGTGGCGGCGCGCTGTGGCGATCTGAATGACCGGATCAATTTCGTGCTGAAGAGTTTCAACATGCCACCGCCGAAGTTTGTGGCGGACGTCGCGCCGAAGGTGCGGGACGTGATGCAATCGAACGTGGTCAGCGTGGCCGCGCGCTCCACCGTCGCGGAAGCGCTGGGGATGATGGACGACCGGAACATCCGTGTGCTGCCGATCTTGAATGAAGACCGTTCCTGCCGGGGGTTGGTGTCCGTCTTCAAGATGAGCAAGTTCTTCTTTTCCGCCCCGAACCGGGTGTTTGATTCCCGCCGGGTGCTGGCTTCATTGCGCAATCTGGCCCGCACGGTGAACGGCCGGTTGTTGCACGCGGTGGACCCGGACAAGGAAGAGGATCTCGTGCTGATGATCAGCGCGATGAGTCTCGAGGCGTTTGCCCAGCGGCTGCCGAATTACAAGCCGGAACGCATTCTGGTGGTCGTGGGGGACAGGCATGATGTGCAGGATCTGGCCATCCGGGAAAAGGTGCGCGTCATCATGATCACGGGCGGGTTGCCGGTGCCGCCGGAGACATTGGCGAAGGCGAAGGAAAACGGGGTGAGCATCATCGTTTCCCCGCATGATTCGGCGACGACAGCGATGCTGTGCCGCGCGGCGATCAACGTGACGCACATGGCGCACGAACATTTCCTGAGTTTCCGGCAGGATGAGCCGCTGCAAGGCATCCAGAAGCTCGCGGCCGAATCGAGTTTTCAGGCGTTCCCGGTGGTGAACGACGAGAAACAGGTGGTAGGCATTCTCTCGAAGTCGGACTTTTTGAAGAAGGTGGAACGCCAGCTCATTCTGGTGGATCACAACGAACTTTCCCAGGCGGTGATGGGGGCGGAGCTCGTGGATATCATCGAGGTGGTGGATCACCATCGCATCGGCACGTTCACGACGCAGCAGCCGATCTTGTTCCGCAACGAACCGGTTGGCTCGACGAGCACGATCGTGGCGGATTGCTTTTTCCGTTACCAGGTGGAGCTGCCGGCGCAGATCGCCGGTCTGCTTCTGGCGGGGCTGGTATCGGATACGCTGAACCTGACCTCTCCCACGACGACGGAGCGGGACGCGCAAATTTTGGCAGAGCTGGAAGTGATCGCCGGGGTGAATGCCGCCGCGTTCACCGAGAAGCTTTTCGCTTCTGGTTCCGTGTTGATCTCGCGGACGGCCGATCAGGCCATCACGACGGACTGCAAAGAATACATCGAGCACGGCCTGAAGTTTTCCGTGGCGCAGATCGAGGAGATCGGGTTTGACCAGTTCTGGAAACGCAAGGATGCGGTGGTGGCGGCTTTGGATGCGCATCGGCAACGGAACGGCTATTTCTTCGCGGCTTTGCTGGTCACGGATGTGGTCTGCCAGACCTCCTTGCTGCTGGTGGCGGCTGACAAGGCATTTCTGGAGACGATCGATTATCCTGAGACGCAGCAGGGGATCTATGAACTCAAGGATGTCGTTTCCCGCAAGAAACAACTGCTGCCTTACCTGACCGGCTGCCTGCACCGCGTGCGCGGTTAAGGGGCTTACTTGGCGGGCGCGATGGCTTTCTCCGGTTCGTTGTTCGCCAGAGCGTTGCGAGCCTTTGAGAGTTTGATCAGATCCAGCAGAATGTTCTCGGTCTCGTTGAGCGTGGCGTCGACGGCTTCCACCGGGGCTTCGCCCTCCTCAAGCTTGTCCAGATCAGGTTCCAAGCCGGCTGCGCGGCGCTTTTCCTCGCGTTCTTTCGCCGCGTCATAAGGGGGTGGCAAACCGGGCAGGGCGGCCTGTTTCAGGGTGATCTTGTAAGCGATGGGCGCGGGCGTATGCCGGTCTTTACGTTCTTGCTTGCGGGCTTCCTCGATCTTTTTGATCTCATCTTTTTCCTTCAGGCGAGTCTCTTCGTTGAGGGAGATCGTCTTGTCCGCCCGCATCTTGTCGAAGCGTTCGATGTCTTCACGGATGTAAGCGTAGTCTTTGCTGCTTTCGACGCGTTTCACGGACTTCTGACGCAACTCTTCGAGATAGGCGGCGATGCGGTTCACCGGACGGAAATCCGCCGGTTCAATGGTGTCCCACGGCAAGGCGTTCTCCAGGGACACTTCACCGACTTCCGCGTGGTTGTTCACGGAAGGCAACACGACATCAGGCACGACGCCTTTGCGTTGGGTGGAAGCGCCACTGGGGCGGTAGAATTTACGGATGGTCACCTTGATGGCGCCGGGATCGAACTCGGCGTTCCGGATGTAGCGGGCGAGGCTGATCATCGTTTGGACGGTGCCTTTGCCATGCGTGGAGGAATCGCCCACGATGAGCGCCCGGCCGTAATCCTGCAAGGCGCCGGCCAAAATCTCCGAAGCGGACGCGCTGAAGCGGCTGGTCAGGACGATCATGGGGCCATCGAAAGCAACGCCGGGGTCGGTATCCTTGTCCACGGTGACTTCGCCGCTCGGGTCTTTCACCTGCACCACGGGCCCTTGCTTGATGAAGAGGCCGGTCAGTTTGATCGCTTCTTCCAAGGAGCCGCCGCCATTCCGGCGCAAATCCAGGATCAGGCCGTTGATGCCTTCGGCTTTCAGCTTGGTGAGCAGCTTGGAGACGTCCCGCGTCGTGCTCTTGCGCTCGGATTCGGGCTTGGAGTTGTCGGCGTCGAAGTCGGCGTAGAAAGAGGGCAGGTCAATCATGCCC
Source organism: Limisphaerales bacterium (assembly GCA_965283725.1). Lineage (GTDB taxonomy): Bacteria > Verrucomicrobiota > Verrucomicrobiia > Limisphaerales > JAEYXS01 > JAEYXS01. The sequence continues at coordinate 248,185 of CBDIPT010000007.1, read as the reverse complement.
AGACGATTCGTTTTACCGTTCTCGGTGGGGACATCAATGATCTGGGCCTTGGCTTCGGATTCTTCCAGTTTGATCTCTTCACGGACGAGGCTGACGATCTTGCGGGCTGAGGAATCAGAGGAGTCTGCCGGGATTACAGTCAGGCGGACTTCGGTGCCTTTCTGGCCGCGGATCTTCTCCACGATCTTGTTCAGCGGCATGTCAACGACGTCCACGGGTTCTTCGCTGCCTTGAGCCACAGCGATAATCTTGTCGTTTGGTTTCAGCTTTTTGCTACGGGAGGCCGGACCACCGGGAACGAGTTCCATGATCTTGCAGTAGCCGTCTTCCGTAGTGAGCTGTGCGCCGATGCCGAAAAGGGAAAGACGCATATTGATGGAGAAGTTGTCCATCTCCGATTTGCCGAGGTAATCGGAATGCGGGTCATAGATGGTCGTGAGTGCGCTCAGATAGACTTGCAGCACCTGATCGGCATCGAAGGCTTCCATCGTCTTGAGGATGCGGTCGTAACGCTTGGTGATCAGCTTCACGATGTCTTCGTGCGTTTTGCCTTTGGGCGCGGTGGCCGCTGATTTGTCCGGCTTGTCCGCCGGTTCGGTCTTTTTGACTTCCTTCGGGTTCGCGTCGGGTTTCGTCTTAACTTCCGTAGCGGCTTTTGCGCTGAGCTTTTCGGAGAGGTATTCGAAGCGGACGCGGTCGCGCCAGAGTTGCTTGGCTTCCTTCAAATCGGCCGGCCGGGCAGCATCTTTACGGTTCAAGAGGTAGCGTTCGTCCGTGTTGAACTCGAATTTTTCCGTCAGCAAGAGATTCTGCACGTAGCTATGTTGCTGGCGGAGGCGTTCGAAGAAGCGGTTGAAGATGATGTAGCCGGGGGAGGTGTCACCCGAGTTCACGGTCATCTCATCCAGCTTTGTGCGCCATTGGTTGAACTCTTCCACATCGGATTGCAGGAAGAAAATGTGCTGGGGATCCAGGGCGTTGAGGTAGTGATCGAGAAATTTCGACGAGACTTCGTCATTGAACGGCATCTGCGAGTAATGCGCGCGCTCCAGCATCCGGGCGGTCAGGATGGCCGTGGTGGCATCATTCGGACCGGGATTGAGCGGCTTCCACTCCAAGGCGGAGGAGCGGAGCGGCAGGATAGCCAAGGCCAGCAAGGCCAACACGGCTGCAGAAAGCGTACCAAACTTCATGGTTTTATAGGCTGACAACGCGGCCAATCTACCACAGGCATCCGCGTTTGCACGGATATCTTTGGGCCGTTGGCTGGCGTTATCTCTGTCCATTTAGACGGTAGCAGGGTTAATTCCGTTGAAAATTATTATAACTCATCCTGATAAGCCAGCCAAAGTGCCCGAAAATACTTCATAACTCGGACGGCATCAGGGCTTTCGGGGATTTCTGCAAGGACATAGCCGGCATATTCCATATCATTGAGCCGTTGGAACAGGCGGCGGAAAGGGTAAGTATCGAGGTATATGTCCCTTAGATGCACGAGTTTGATCTTGTCCTTCACCAGGTCAAAGTTCTTCTCGAAGCCATCACCAGCGAGGTCTGTATCGTTGGAATTCCAGCAGACGCCGACCATCGGGTGATTGGCGGCGTTCATGATCTTTTTGATATTGGGCAGGAGGGAGGTCTCCGTGCCGTGGACTTCCAGCCGGATTTCCATGCCATAACCGGTCGCAAAATCGCCCAGTTCGGCCAAGGACTTGCCGATTTGCAGCAAGGTCTTCTCCGGCGGGACTTCTTTGGGCAGGGCGTTCGGGCGGACTTTGATGCCGCGAGCGCCGACGTCATGGGCGAGGACAAGGTATTCCTTGGCGGATTCGATGTCCTTGCGGAGTTTGGCCTGATCGGGCGTATGGAAATCAAAGGCGCTGCCCAAGCTGTGCAATTCCACGGGAGAATCCTCGAATCGGCTTTGCACTTCGTGCCTTTGCGCTTTGGTGAGACTGACCTCCACGCCGTGCTTGTGACTGGTGCGGAGCTCCACGCCTTGGAACCGGGCCTCGGTGCAGTTCTTGATGATGGTGGGGATGTCCCAGTCTTTGCCCAAGTTATACGTCACCATACCGAGGCGCATGTAGCGCAATGGCTTTTCGGCTGGCTTGGGCTCAGGTTTGGCGGCGGGTTTGGCTTCGGCGGCACCGAGTTGACCCGTGGCCAACCCGGCAGCAGCGAGGGCGGCAGTCTTGAAGAAATCTTTACGGCTTGAATTCATACGGCAGTTTCCCGCGTCTTCATGCGCTTGGCTTTTTGGCCGAGGGCATCGTAGGTCGCGTATTTATACATCTCGGAAAGAGTGGGGTAGTTGAAGCACGTTTGGATGAAGAGATCGGCACCTGAGCCGGCCAGCAAGGCCATGAGGCCGATATGCACCAGCTCGCTGGCTTGCTCACCGATCACATGGACACCTAGGAGTTTCATGTCTTCCTCCTGGAAGATTAGTTTCAAGAAGCCCTCTTTGTCACCGATGATCTGGCCCCGGGCGTTTTGCCCGTAGCGCGTCTTGCCCACCACATAGGGGATATTCTTTTGCGTCAGAGATTCTTCCGTCTCACCGGCCATCGAGCATTCGGGAATGGTGTATATGCCGTAAGGCAGGATGTGCGCGACGTTGGATTTATACTTCAGATCAAAGGCGTGAACCATGGCTACGCGGGCCTGTTCCATAGAGGTCGAGGCGAGGGCGGGGAAGCCGATGACATCACCCACGGCGTAGATGTGGGGCAAGAGCGTTTGATAGTTCGCGTTCACATCCAGCGTGCCGCGTTTGGTGGGCGGGATGCCGATGCTTTCGAGCTTCATCCCTTCCGTGTTCCCCGTACGACCGGTAGCGGCGAGAATGCTTTGCACGGCGAGGCGTTTGCCGGATTTCAAGGTGACGATGATATCTTCCTCAGCAGTGACGGTCTCGATGGAGTCTGGCATGTGGAGGTCCACGCCCATACTCGTCATACTGGCGGCGAAGGCGTGTGAGACTTCGGCATCAAGGAAACCGAGCAGGCGATCGCGGCCTTCCACCAAGGACACTTTCACGCCCAGCGCGGAGAAGAGGCATGCGTATTCGCAACCGATGACGCCGCCGCCCGCGATGAGCATGGTCGCAGGAATCTCCCGCAAGCTCAGGATAGTATCCGAGTCATAGATGCGGGCATCGTGAAACGGGAATTGCGGCGGGTGATGCGGATGCGAACCCGTGGCGATCAAGATGACCTCGCCACGAATATGGGCGGCGGGCGAGTGAGCGGGCTTCACTGAGATCGTGTGCGCATCCTCGAACGCCGCGAAACCTTTGTAGAGATCCACCTTGTGGCGCTTCAAATTCTCGGCGATGCGGGCGCGCTCGGTCTGGACGACCTGTTGTTCGCGATAGAGAAAGTCCCGGGCGGTGACTTTGTCTTTCAGGGAAAAATTGATGCCGTAGAGGCCGCGCTGGTGGAAACCGGAGAGATACAGCGCTGTTTCGCGCAGCGTTTTGGAGGGCAGGGTGCCGGTATTGGCGGCGGCCCCGCCGAGCACCGGCTCTTTCTCGATGAGCGCGACGCGTTTGCCGAAGTAAGCCGCTTGCGCGGCACCTTTTTCACCGGCCGGACCTGAGCCGATGACCACGAGGTCATAGTGTTTGGTCTCCATGATGGAGGGGCGTTTTGCCGAACGGGGTTAAAAACGACAGTATCCCTAACTTCGGCCTGCGGGAAGGAAAAAGGGGCATATAGTGGCCGAACTGAGGAAGGAGAACTGGCCTGGGAAGAGGAGCCACAAAAAGGAACAACCGGCACAGGAGGAAAACCGCAGCAATGTTTTGGCGGGAATTATTTTTCCGTTCCGGGGAAAAATTCGTTGACCCGTTGCGAATAAATCCCTTTGGTGGTGCGTCTGCCTGCCTGTCCGTCTTTCAAGAGACGCCTTGTCGGGTGGATTGCACCTTATGGCCAAAGACACAGAATCTCAAACAGGTAAATGGATGGCGCTGCTGGCCGCCATTCTCGGCTGGCTTTTTGATGGCTTTGAAATGGGGCTTTTCCCGCTCGCGGGCGGGCCGGCACTGGCCGACCTGTTGAAGGCGCAGCCGGGCACGCCGGAGGTGAACCAATGGTTCTCCGTGATTTACGCCGTGTTTCTGGTGGGGGCGGCTACGGGGGGCGTTCTGTTCGGCTGGTTGGGGGACCGCATCGGGCGGGTGAAGGCGATGTCCTTGAGCATCTTTGCCTACGCCATTTTCACCGGGCTTTGCGGGTTTGCCACCGAGGCCTGGCACATCGCCGTGCTGCGTTTCATCGCCTCGCTCGGCATGGGCGGTGAATGGTCGCTCGGGGTGGCGCTGGTGAATGAATTGTGGCCGAACAAGTCGCGTGCTTTGACTTCCGGCCTGATCGGGGCGGCGGCGAATGTGGGCTTCATGCTGGTCGGTTTTCTCAGCTTGAGCCTCACCAAATTCATTGGTGGGGTGGAGAAAGTGATGCTGGCGATCGGGTTGTCATCCACCATGGTGGACTCGCTTTTGACGCATGGTGCCTGGCGTTTCCTGATGATCAGCGGGGCGTTGCCGGCGTTGCTCATTTTCCTGGTGCGATTATTTGTGCCGGAATCCCATAAGTGGGAGGAGGAAAAGGAGAAGGGCGGGACCTCGCATTGGGCGACGGTGGATTTGGTCGGGGTGTTGATCGGCTGTGTGGGGACGGTGGCCATCATCTTTATGTGGTCTCCCATCAGCAAGGTGGCGGTGGCGATCAAGATCATCGTCACGATCATCGGTTTGGCGGTGGCGTTGGTCGGTTATCTGTATCCGGTGAAGCGGTATCTCGCCCGGTCACGCGCCAGCGGGAGCATGACGCCGGAGAAGGAAGCGAAGGTGATCAAGATGATGTTGCTCGGGGCCGGGCTGGCTGGTGTGGCGTTGCTCGGGACATGGGGCTCCATCCAATGGGCGGCGAAGTGGGCGGGGGAAATGGCCAAGGATCCAGCCTTGCACGCAAAAGAATACACGCAGATCTGGCTCGCGGTGGGGGCGATCGTGGGCACGATGGTGGCCGCGTTGATGGGGGATTATGTCAAACGCCGGACCACGTATGCCATCCTGTGCATCGGTTCGTTGCTGTCCGCCCTGTATCTGTATCAGTTCAACACTTCTTACGGCACGCATTTCCTGTTCTCTGTGTGCGTCGCGGGCGGCATCACGGCCTCGTTCTACGGGTTCTTCCCGTTGTATCTGCCTGAGCTGTTCCCGACGAGTGTGCGCGCTACCGGTCAGGGTTTTGCCTTTAACTTCGGGCGTATCATCGCGGCCATCGGTGGGTTGCAAACGGCCACGCTGACCTCGTTCTTCGACGGTAATTTTGCGAAGGCGGGTTCTGTGCTGGCCTTCATCTACGTCTTTGGGTTGCTGGTCATCTGGTTCTGCCCGGAAACGAAGGGCGAAGAGCTGCCGGAATAAGCGCGACTGCTGGTCGGTGTTAGCAAAAAAGCACTTGTTGCCCTGCCACTTCGGGGCAATGGTTTGCTTATGCGTGAAGGCAAAATCACGGTCGATGTTATTCGTGGCATGAAGGGCCGCCAACGGCTCGCGACTCTCACGGCATACGATTACCCCATGGCCCGCCTGCTGGATGAAGCGGGCATTCCACTTCTCCTGGTTGGTGATTCACTCGGCATGGTCGTGCTGGGCTATCCGGATACGACGCATGTGACGATGGAGGAGATCGAGCATCACGTGCGGGCGGTGGCGCGGGCGCAACCCAAGGCGTTGATCATCGGCGATATGCCGTATCACAGTTACGAAACGCCGGAGCTGGCGGTGGCGAATGCGCGGCGTTTGGTGGTGGCGGGCGCGGATGTGGTGAAGGCAGAAGGCGGGAGGGAGATTTTTCCACAGGTCAAAGCAATCATCGATGCGGGCATTCCGTTCGTGGGGCATCTGGGCATGTTGCCGCAGCATATTTTGGAAGAGGGCAAGTATCGCATCAAGGGCAAGGATGAAGCAGGTCGCGCGAAGCTGCTGGATGACGCGGCGGCGTTGCAGGAAGCGGGGGCGTTCGCGGTGGTGCTGGAACTCGTCACGCCGCCCGTGGCGAAGGAATTGACGGAGAAGTTTCCGTTCATGACGATCGGCATCGGGTCGGGGACGGATTGCGATGGGCAAGTGCTGGTGACGCCGGATCTGGTAGGGATGTTCCCGTGGTTCACGCCGCGCTTTGTGAAGCCGACAAGGCAGTGTGGAGTGGAGATACGGAGTGCGGTGGAGGAGTGGAAGAAGTCGGTTGAGACATGTTGAGTTTTGAGCGGCAGGTCGTGAGATGGTAGCTGTTGGCTGGCTCACCCCTCACCCCGGCCCTCTCCCCTTTGAGGGGCGAGAGAGGAGAGGTGCGGTTGAGATAAGTGGTGGCCGCTGAGATTTGCACGTGAAATGGTGCCTTAAGGTGAAACACTAAATAAGAGCTTGGAAAATAGATGAGCGATCCAAAGTTAACGCATATTGATGATCAGGGGCGGGCGTCCATGGTGGATGTCTCGGCAAAGCCGGTGCAATTGCGCGAGGCGGTGGCGCGCGGGGAGATTTTGGTTTTGCCGAATACGCTGAAGCTGATCCGCGAGAATACGGTGGCGAAGGGCGATGTCTTTTCCGTGGCGCGCATCGCCGGTATCCAAGCGGCGAAGCGGACAGGAGAATTGATTCCGTTGTGTCATCCGCTGCCGATCACGCATTGTGAGGTGCAGTTCGAGATTCCGGAGACGAATGACCGCGTGGTCATCACGGCTTCGGCGAAGATCGCGGCGCAGACGGGCATCGAAATGGAAGCGTTGACGGCGGTGAGCGTGGCGGCGCTGACGATCTACGATATGTGCAAGGCTGTGGACAAAACGATGACCATCACGGATATCCAACTGGTGTCGAAGACGAAGAAGGATTTATAGGCCGAAGATTTTATGGCGGTCATCCCAATCTATATAGCACGCGAGAACATGGAGCTCGGCATGTTCGCATCGGATGAGGTGTTGGAGTTGCTGGAGGCCGGTTTCTTGTTGCCGGATGATGTGTTTTGGACGGATGACGTCGCGACGAAACGGCCTTTAGCCCAGCTCAAGACGTATCTGGCGTCGTTGCATCCGACGTTGTTGGAGAAGCTGCGGACGACGGTGTTCGCGACGGCGGGAACAGTCGTGGGCGGAGCGGCGGTAGTGGCGGGCAAGGTGTCGCACATGGCAGGGCAGCGGAAAGCAGAACTGGATCAGGCAAAGACGCTGGTGCTGGAAGGGTATCTGCCGAAGATCCGCGAGGCGGTGGTAGCCAGGCTCAAGCAGGTGTCGCACAGTGCGGAGTCAGTGCTGCGGGATGAAGTTTTCATGGGCAAGTTGTTCGGGGCAGTTTATGACACGTTGCCGAAGCCGGTACGGCGGTTTGTCTCGGAAGAGGTGTTTGTGGCGTTTTGTTTCAAGCATCGGAACCGGGTGATGGGAGTGGAGAGGATATGAAACAGAGATTGATAGCGCCTGTGCTGTTCTCAACCCTCACCCCGGCCCTCTCCCCGTTGAGGGGCGAGGGGGATGGGGCGGCGCTGACGTTAGAGAGCGTATTGGTTTTTCGGCTGTTTAGTTGCTTCGGCGGCGGTTGTTTGAGGGCAACCAGCTCTATTATTGTTTGATATTTTATGGCGTTTAACGATTTAACATTTTAACGAATCACAATTTCATTCCATGCAAATCCAAGTTGGTATCATCACTATCTCTGATCGCGCGTCCAAGGGGCTCTATGACGATCTGGGCGGGCCGGCGTTGAAGAAAGCGGCGGAGGGTTATGGTTGGAAGGTGCTTGCCGACGCGCTCGTGCCGGATGAGAAGCGGGATATTCAGCGGTCCATTCGCGAACTCATCGGCAAGGGTTGCCAGCTCATTCTCACGACGGGTGGAACGGGCGTGGCGTTGCGCGATGTGACGCCGGAGGCGGTGCGGGAGATTTCGATTCGCGAACTGCCGGGCTTTGGGGAAGTGATGCGCGCGGAGTCGATGAAGATCACGAAGAACGCCATCTTGTCCCGCAATCTGGCGGCGGTGGTGGATCAGGCGCTGGTGGTTTGTTTGCCGGGCAAGCCGAGCGGGGCAGTGGAGTGCCTGAGCTTTGTGGTGGGCGCGATTCCGCATTGCGTCGAGGTGTTGCAGGAAGTGCCGACCAGTTGCTAAGGCGACTGGAAGGCCGAAGGAGCAGCTACGCGGACGCGGTGGACTGCCGGCTGGAAACCGGCAGCACGGGCGTTGTGATACGGCGTTCTACTGGAGATGGTTGGTTAGCGCAGTCTGACGACTGCGGCTACGTATCGGATGGGTGTTTGGCGATTGACGGGGTGTCCGTGGGCGTGGGAGATTTTGGGTGGTTAGTAAAGGCCAAGTTCCGGCACGTAGCAGCCAAGGCGTTTCATGGGTGTTGTTTTGCCCGTAGTGAGAGACAGACACACATTATGAGCATGTTTTCCAAACTCCTGGGGAATGATCAGGATCCACAGCAGGTCTATTACATCTTTCTCGATGTGGTGAGCTTCAGCACGCGCAGCAACAATGCGCAGTCGGCGATCATCAAGACGCTGAACAAGCTGGTGAAGCAGGCGGTGAACCAGTTCGAGATCGAGGAGGCGCTTTATCTGCCCACGGGTGATGGTTTGTGCATCTGCCTGCTCAAGCTGGAGAAGGTGCAGGTCTGCATGGAACTGGCGTGCATGATTCTGGAACTAATCAGCGAGAAGCGGAAAACGGAGAAGGAGGATTCCCGTAAGTTTGAAGTGCGCGTGGGGATCAACGAGAACGTGGATCACCTGGTGGAGGACATCAACGGGAACCGGAATGTAGCGGGAGCGGGCATCAATCTGGCGCAACGGGTGATGAGCGTGGGCGACAGCAGCCAATTATTCTTAAGCGCGAATACGCACGATATTTTCAATGCCATCGAGCCGTATCGTGGGACGTTCAAAGAGTACAAGGTGCGGATCAAACACAACCTGGAGATAACGGTTTATCAGTATCTGGGGACGGCTGAGAAGAACGGGGTGGAGTGGTTGAACCGGGACGTCCCGAAGAGTTTGCAGCCCACTAAATCAGCCGAGGATGCGCTCACACCGCGGTATGATATCCGAGGGCTGTGGTATTACGCGGTGTATGATTTGAACGGTAAGGAGAAGATGTCGGGCGAGTGCCGGTTGGCCCTTACCGAAGGATCGAGCCCGAAGAATCCGGCGTATTCGGTGATCGGCCGACGGCGGCGGTTTGACAAGCGCACGGAGGCAGGGCAGGTCGAACATGTGGAACTAGATGTGGGCTGGGGCTGGCAATCTATCTGGTCCTCACTGTGTCACGACAACTGGTTTCGTTTCGGTTATTTGATCGAGACGGGTGAGGGGGCCATCAAGGGATTTGGAGAAGTGAAGATTCCCGTGGGCGATGGAGTTCCGCAGGTGCTGGAAGGAAGTCTTTATCAGTTGCCGCCGGGTAAGGCGGAGTGGGGGCAGTTCCGGATGTGGCGACCGGAGGGGGAGCAGAAGGGGTAAGAGAAATTCTGTCACGCTGGGTTTCGTCTCACTCCTCACCCGGTTCCGCCTTGGCGTGGTCACAGTTCACATGCTGCTCGTCTTTTATCCCGTAATAGCTCATAGCGTGTCGGGGAAGCATGGTGATTAATGCCTCCTCTCCCCGGCATTCTCCTCCAACTATCGTTGGAAGAGGGGGGTGAGGCCGTTGGAAAAATTGAACAGGCTACGACGTTTTTCATGAGCTGCAGCTGGTTCTGGGGGACAGAACACAGCCGCGGACCAAGGAAGGGCGATTATGAGTTTATCGTTGATTAGCTTTTGAGGGGCTTGAGTAACGCTTTTGGAGGTTGGTTTCGGCGCGACGGTAACTTATTCGAGGAGATTGGGGGCGATGTTTAGTTCCTTTGTGTGTTAATGATTGGATTGGAATGAGTTAGGCGCAGCGTTTTTATTGCGCTAAAAATGTTGCGCATATAGTGCGGTTGCGTTATTGTAGCGTTGTCATGAACAAGGAGATGACAGCGGGGACAGTTGGGGAGCGGGTTTTCACATCTGCGGAGGTATCGGTTTTTCCGTTCAGATTCAAACAGCTTGGCAGGGTTTTCTTTGCTGTTCGCAAAGGGGAATTACGGGGTGCTACGACGGGCGTCGCGAACTGCCGGCTGGAAACCGGCAGTACGGGGTGTGGTGTTTCGGCGGACACGGCGGAGACAAAAACGGGAGTTAGCGCTGACGATTTTTCCTTTTCCCCTAATCGCAGTCCCTTCAAGCTGTGGGTTCACGCTATGAAACTTCGTATCGCCATTATGGCCGTGTTGTTGACGGCCTTGACCGGTTTTAGCGCGGAGAACGCGCCGAAACCTTTACGCGCCCTGCTGATCGCGGGCGGTTGTTGCCATGACTACGCTGCGCAAAAAGACATCCTGAAAAAGGGGTTGGAAGCGCGGGCGAATGTGGTGGTGGATGTCATCTACACAGCTGACAAGAGCACCAAGGCACGGTTCGACATCTATGATAATCCGGACTGGGCCAAGGGGTATGACGTGGTCATCCACGACGAGTGCTCGGCGGATGTAAAGGAGATGCCTTATTTCCAGAACATCCTGAACGCGCACAAAACGATCCCGGCCGTGAACCTGCACTGCGCGATGCATTGCTACCGCATCGGCACGGATGATTGGTTCAAGTTCGTAGGCATCCACTCCACGGGCCACGGTCCGCAAGAGCCGATCGCTTTGGACTTCATCAACAAAGAGCATCCGATCACGAAGGGTTTTGAGAATTGGACCACGATCAAGGAAGAGCTCTACAACAACATCAAGATCTTCCCGAGCGCGACGCCGCTGGTGAAGGGCTTGCAGATGGTGCCGCAAAAAGATGGCACGACGAAGCCGGTGGAGAGCGTGGTGGCGTGGGTGAACGAGTATGAAAAGACCCGCGTGTTCAGCACGACGATCGGCCACAACAACGCCACGGTGAGCGATGAGCGTTACCTGAACATGCTCACGCGCGGTATGCTGTGGGCTTGCGGCAAGCTCGAGGCGAAAGGTTATCTGAAAGCCTACGTGGCGCCGGAAAAGCGCGTGAACGTGGCGAAGGGCAAGCCGGCCAAGGCTTCCAGCGAAGAGACGGGCAAGGGCAACCTGGCCGCGAAGGCCTTCGACGGTGATGAATCCACCCGCTGGTGCGCGAATGGCCAGAGCAACAAGGAAACGCTCGAAGTGGATCTCGGTGCGCCGACGAAGCTGACGGGCGTGCGCTTGGTGTGGGAATCCGATGGCGCGAAGTATTTCCACAACATCGAAGGTTCGGCCGATGGGAAGGAGTGGAAGGTGCTCGTGGATGCTTCCAAGACGGACAAGAGCGGACCTTACGAGCATGACTTCAATGCAGACGGCATCCGCTATGTGCGTGTGCAGTATCTAGGCAAAGCAGGTGGCGGCTGGGGCAGCATCCGCGAGTTGGAAGTTTACAGCACGCAGACGGAGAAGATCGACCCGAAGCGCGCGGCGAATGAAGCCGATGAGAAGGTGTTGAAAGATGTGAAGGTGGCGGATGGTTTCAACCGTACGCTCTTCGCCAAACCGCCGCTGGTGAATTATCCGGTGTTCATCGCGGCGGCCCCGGATGGCACGCTCTACGTTTCCTCGGACAAGAACGGTTCCTTGGGCCGCGATGCGAATCGCGGTTCCATCGTCCGCTTGCGCGATACGGATGGGGATGGTCGCGCGGATGAGGCGAAGAAGTTCGTGGCCAATGTGGATTCACCCCGCGGTCTGGTCTGGGACCATGACCGCCTCTATGTGCTGCACCCGCCGCACATCAGTGCGTTCATTGATAAAGATGGCGACGGCGTGGCGGATGAGGAGAAGGTGCTGGTGAAGAACATCGCGTTCACGTTCAAGGATCGTCCGGCGGATCATACCTCCAACGGTATCGAGCTGGGTATGGACGGGTGGATCTATTGCGCGATCGGTGATTTTGGTTTCATGGAGGCGGAAGGCACGGATGGCCGCAAGCTGCAACTGCGCGGCGGTGGCATCGTGCGTGTGCGGCCGGACGGCACGGGGTTGGAACTCTTTGCGCGCGGGACGCGTAACATCCTTGAAGCGGCGGTTAGCCCGTTGCTTGATCCCTTTGCCCGCGATAACACGAACGACGGCGGCGGCTGGGATGTGCGGTTCCATCACTTCACGGGCTTGGAAGAGCATGGCTATCCGTCTTTCTATAAGAATTTCAACGAAGACATGATCCAGCCGCTGGCGGATTACGGTGGTGGTTCGGGTTGCGGGGCCGCGTGGATCGATGAGCCGGGCATGCCGGCTGCGTGGAACAATGCGCCGTTTACGGCGGATTGGGGACGCAACTTTGTATATCGCCACAGTGTGACGCCGAAGGGTGCGACTTTTGTGGAGACGGAGAAACCGGTGGAATTTGTGGGGGCGACGCGCACGACGGATCTCGACGTAGATGCGTGCACGCGCATCTACGTCGCGAGCTGGAAGGGTGCCACCTTCAACTACGCGGGCGAAGATGTCGGTTACATCGTGCAAGTGACGCCGAAGGGCTACACGCCGGAGCCGTTGCCGAATTTTGCGAAGGCGACGGAGGTGGAATTGGTCAAGCTCCTGGAGTCGCCGAGCTATCGGCGCCGGCTGGAAGCGCAACGCACGTTGATCCGTCGTGGTCTGAAGGATGAGACGGTGAAAGCACTGACAACCTTGGCCGGAGATAACGCCAAGCCGCTGGCCTCGCGCGTGGCGGCGGTGTTTGCGTTAAAGCAAGGATTGGGGGCGAAATCGGTGGATGCGCTGGTGAAGCTGGCAGCGGAACCGACGATTGCGGCGTGGGTGATCCGCGCATTGACGGATCGCGAAGACCAGTTGGCGAACGTACCTGCGAAACCGATCGTGGCGGCGTTGAAATCGACGGATGATCGCACGCGCAAAGAAGCGGTGGTATCCATTGCGCGTTTGGGCAAGGTGGAGAATGCGACGGCGCTGACGCCATTGCTCGGCGAGAATGATGCGACGATCGCGCACACGACGATTCAAGCCCTGAAGCGGTTGCACGCGATCGAGGCGTGCTTTGCCGTGGTGGATACGACGGGGGCTAGCGCGTCACAACGCGTAGGTGCATTGCAAGCCTTGCGTGTCATTCATGAGGCGAAAGTGGTGGATGGTATCATCAGCCGTTTGAATCAGGAGACCGTGCTGGAACGGCGTAAAGGGCTTATCAGTGCGCTGTGCCGTCTTTACTTCACCGAAGGCAAGTGGGCAGGGGATTCCTGGGGCACGCGTCCAGATACGACTGGGCCTTACTACAACACGGTAGAATGGGCGGAAACACCGAAGATCAGCGCAGCGTTGAAAGTTGTCCTCGCGAAGGCGACGGGCGAAGAAGCGGGCCATCTGGTGGCGGAGTTTAACCGGCACAAGATCCAGTCAGACGATACGTTGAGCCGCGTGATCACGCTGGCGGCTAAGGATGCGAGTTTGGTGCCCGCAGCGGTGGGGCAGCTTTCACGGGCGGACAAGATTCCGCCGGCGGCGATGCCTTTCCTGGTCCAAGCGGCGATGGCTGATGACACGGCAGATATTCCCCGGGCGAATGCGGTGATTGCTCTGTCTAAGGCGGATGGCGCAGAGGCGGTGAAGGCGATGCTCGTGGCTTTGCCGAAACTGGCGCAGGTGAAAAAGACGGAGAGCAACGGAACTGAGCGCGAGCGGCGCTTGGCTCGGGAAGCGTTCATGAACTCGACGAAGCTCGACAGCCAGCACGCGGTGCTGACGGCCGAAGCGGCGAAGATGAACGATACGACGTCCGTGCTGGCGGATGCGGCCTTGTTGAAGATCGCGGATCGTAAGAGTGCCTCGCCAGAAGCGCGGGAGGCGGCGAAGGCGGCCTTGGAGAATGGTTGGAATGAGGCCAAGCGGCGCGCGCAAATCCTGCGGGCGGTGCAAGCGGCGGAGTATCGTCCATACAAGGACAAGGTTTTGCTGGCGATGGATGACACGGACAAGGAAGTGGCCAAAGCGGCGAAGGCGGCGGCGAATACGCTCAAGCTTGATCCGGCGAAGGACAAGCCGGCGGCGCATGAAAAACTCATCGCGGATATGAAGGTGGCGGATGTGGTGGCGGCCATCCTGAAGACGAAAGGGGATGTTAAAGTGGGCGAGCAGTTGTTCACTCAACAAGGCTGCGTGAACTGCCATACGATCCGCACGGATGAGCCGCCGAAGGGGCCGTTCCTCGGGAACATCGCCACGACATACAAACGTCCAGATCTGGCGGAAGCGGTACTGCTGCCGAACAAGACGATCGCGCAAGGTTTTGTGGCGAATCACTTCGTCCTGAAAGATGAGACGGAGTATGACGGGTTCGTGACTTTGGAAGCGGCGGACAAAGTGGTTATCCGCATCGTCACGGCGCAGGAGATCACCATACCGGTGAAGAATATCGTGAAACGTGATAAGTTGGACCGGTCCATAATGCCGGAAGGACTAGCAGGCAATCTGAGCGTGAAGGAATTCGCGTCGTTGCTGGATTACCTGGAGGCGTTGGCGAAGAAGTAGTCTGTTAAGAAAGATTTAATCAAAGCTGTATGAATATGTTTAAGATTACCCGGCGTGCTGCGTGTTTCCTGCTGGCGGCTTGTGTGGCCGCACCGTTGCTGGCGGCGGATGCCCCGAAGGGTTTTACTATTGATAAAACGGATGAAGGTTTGACCGTCAATTATGATGGCAAGCTGTTCACCAAATACGTGATCAAGAGCGAATCCAACAAACCGTATTTCTGGCCGGTGATTGGGCCGACGGACAAGCCGATTACGCGGGCTTACCCGATGGAGACGGTCGATGGCGAGCAGCATGATCATCCGCATCATCGCGGCATCTGGTTCGGGCATGAACTGGTGAACGGAGTGGAGACGTGGCACGAAGCGCGCACGTTCAAGGAGTCCAAGAGCAAGGAGATGCAGGAGCGCGCGAAGCGGCTTGGTGAGACGAAACATCGGGAGTTCAAGAAAGTGGAAGCCAAGGGTGATCTGGTGCAGTTCGTGACTGTGGATGATTACTACGATGTGAACGGCAAGAAGTTCATGGAAGATGAACGTCATTACGCGCTGCGCATCAAGGGCGATGACCGGATCATTGATTGTGACATCACGTTCAAGGCGGTCGGCGGGCCCGTGACGTTCAGCGATGCGAAAGATGCGGGCTTCAGCATCCGCGTGCCAACCGTGTTGGCCGTGGACAGCAAAAAGGACGGGCACATCCTTACGAGCGAAGGCAAGAAGGACAAAGACGCGTGGGGCACGCGGGCCAAGTGGTGCGCGTATTACGGGACTTTGGAAGGCGAGAAGGTCGGCATCACGATGTTCAATCACCCGAGCAGCTTCCGTTATCCGACGCCCTGGCATGTGCGCACGTATGGTTTGCTGACGGCGAATCCATTCGGCACAAAGAATCTCGATAAGACGGCTGAGGATGGCACCACGACTTTGAAAGAAGGCGGGAAGCTCTCATTGCGTCATCGTATCCTGTTGCAGAAGGGTGAACCCAAGGCGGAAGCCTTGGACAAGGCCTTTGCGGAATACGCGAAGGAGAAGAAATAACGCGCAATCTTTAGCTTATGAAACCCACCTTATTCCGTAGTTTGATCTGTGCACTGGCTCTCGCGGTGACGCCTTCTTTGCTGGCACAGGAAAAGGCGACGCCGAAAGCTGATGCCAAGGCGGAAAAGAAAGAGGCGCCCAAGGCCAAGAAGGCAGCGCCGAATCCCGCCATGGCGCCGATCGAGGACAAGGAAGGTTTGCCGCGAGTGCTGTTGATCGGTGATTCCATCTCCATCGGTTACACTATGCCGGTGCGGAAGATGTTGGAAGGGAAGGCAAATGTGCATCGTATCCCGACGAACGGCGGCCCGACGAAGAATGGCATCGCCAAGATCGATTCCTGGCTGGGCAAGGGGAAATGGGATGTCATCCATTTCAACTTCGGCCTGCACGATGCCAAGTATATGACCGAGACCACGCGGCAAGTGGAACCGGTTGAATACGATAAGAACTTGCACGAGTTGGTGAAAAAGATGAAGGCCACCGGAGCCAAGCTCATCTGGGCCACGACGACGCCCGTGCCGAAGGGGGAGTTGAATCCACCGCGAAAGTTTGAGGACATCCCGGTTTACAACAAGGTTGCCGAGAAGGTGATGAAAGAAGAGGGCGTGGTGATCGAGGACTTGAACGCGTGGATCACGCCGAAGCTGGCCGAATACCAGAATCCCAAGGACGTGCACTACAACGCGCAGGGCTACGAGTATCTGGCCAAGCAGGTGGTTTCGTCCATCGAAGCGCAGTTGCCGAAGAAGTGATTTGATGCGCGCGCCATTGCCACCCGCCTCTGTGACTGATAGAACACCCCACGTGTCAACGAGTTCGCCAGACAGTTTGTGGAAATCACTGGGCGCCGGAAAGAAGTTCATCCTGATCGCCGGACCCTGTGTCATTGAGAGTGAAGAATTGAGCCTGAAGATCGGCGCGAGTCTGAAGAAGACCTGCGATCGCTTGGGCATCCTCTACGTATTCAAGGCCAGTTACGACAAAGCGAACCGCACTTCCGGCAAATCCTTCCGCGGGCCGGGCATTCAAGAAGGTTTGGCTACGCTGCAACGCATCGGTAAGAAATTGGGCGTGCCGGTCCTGAGCGATATCCATACGGAAGAACAGGCCAAGCTCGCCGGTGAGGCGATCGATATTCTGCAAATCCCCGCGTTCTTGTGCCGGCAAACGGATCTTGTGCAAGCGGCGGTCGAGACGGGGCGGGTCGTGAACGTGAAGAAAGGGCAGTTCCTCTCACCGAAAGAGATGGGGCAGGTGGTGAAGAAAGCGGGTGAGTTCGGCGGGAAGAAACTGATGCTCACCGAACGTGGCACAACTTTCGGCTACAACAATCTCGTGGCGGATATGCGTTCCATCCCGATCATGAAGCAGTTCGGCTTCCCGGTCATCATGGATGCCACCCACTCCGTACAGTTGCCGGGTGGTGGCGGGGACAAATCTGCGGGCCAACGTGAGTTTGCCCCCATCATGGCCAAGTGCGCGGTGGCGGCGGGTGCGGATGGTTGTTTCATCGAGACCCATCCCGAACCGGATAAAGCCTTGAGCGATGGTCCGAATATGGTTCCGCTGGCGGAGATGCCGAAGCTCCTGCAAACCTTGCTAAAAGTTCGTGAAGCCGTCCGTTGATTGATTTCCCATGAGCCTTCCCAAAGCTTCCCTGACCAAACGATTCAAAGCCGTCCGACTCTTTTTGTGTGATGTGGACGGAGTTCTTACCGATGGTTGTGTAACCATGGGGCAGGGAGTGGAGTTAAAACGTTATAGCATCCAAGATGGTCTTGGGTTGCGGCTTTTGCAGCAGCATGGGGTGAAAGTGGGGTGGATATCGAATCGCCCCTCGGCATCCACCATTGAACGGGCGAAGGATTTGAAAGTGGACTACCTGACGCAACAGAAGGCTGGCACGAAGACTCAAGCCGCCGAGGAAATGATGAAGCAGGCCGGAGTCAGTTGGGAACAGGTTAGTTATATGGGTGATGATATCGTAGATTTGGCCGTTATCCGGCGCGCCGGAGTGGGCATCGCGGTGGCAAATGCCATTGCCGAGGCCAAGGATATGGCCCACTATGTCACGAAAGCACCGGGTGGTTACGGGGCCGTTCGCGAGGTGTGCGAGCTGATCCTGAAAGCGCAGGGACACTGGAAACCCTTGGTAGCAGAATATTCGATTTGATGAACCGCTCTGGAAATAAAACCGTTAAGCGTCTGATCGTCTGCGCGGCTCTGGTCCTTTTTACGGGGTTGTTCTGGGCTTCCGCGCAAAGTCCGCTGGGGAGCAAGGGCAAGAATCTGCAGTTTCCTGATTATGATTCCCAGCAGCGGTTGCGTTCGTTGCTGACGGCGGATGAAGCGACTCCCCGCGGTGCCCAGCAGTATAATATCACCGGTCTGCGGGTGGAAATGTACGCTTACGAAAATAACAAGAAATCCACCAGCATGGTCGTGACGGCGCAGCAATGCACTTACGACCAGAAAGCACGCGTGGCGGAATCGACCAACGTCGTCGTTGCCCAGACAGGCGATGGCAAGTTGAGAATCTCCGGTGAAGGTTTCCGTTGGCGGCAGGTGGATTCAGGCATCATTTTATCGAACAGGGTTAGAGCGGTCATCGGCCGGGAACTTTTGGAAAAGGAAGGCAAATAATCATGAAACAAGGGTTGAAATCGATTTTGGTAATATGGGTGGTTTTCTTGGCTTTGGGTGCCTGGGCGCAGGAAACGGTCAAGAAACAGCCGCTCGAGATTTTAAGCGATTACTTTGAGTATAGCACCACGAACCGCGTGGCGATCTTCAAGGGCAATGTCGTTGTCGTGGATCCGCCGGACACGCAGATCAAGTGCGATGTGCTGACCGTTAACATGTCGACGAACAACAGTCGCGTCAGCGTCATCTACGCCGATGATAATGTCGTCATCACGTTCAAGGACAAGGATGGTGAGAAGGTCGCCAAAGGTAAACACGCGGTCTATGACGCGCAATCCAATGTTGTCACGCTTACTGGTGAACCGGTGATCACTACATCGTTCGGTGATTTGACGGGCGCTGAACGGGTGATTTTGGACCGCGGAAACAGTATCTTGAAAGCGCAGGGTGGCCGGCAGAAAATCGTCATCAGCCAGGAGGCTTTTGGCAGCAAGAAAACCGCCCCTAAGCCGTAAGTCGTAACGCATGAGCCTGCTCAGAACAGAAAGTTTGGCCAAAGAATATGGCCAACGCCGGGTGGTCAACGGGGTTTCGATCAACGTTGAGCCGGGTGAGATCGTGGGGCTCTGGGACCGAACGGAGCAGGGAAAACGACCTCCTTCAACATGGTCGTTGGCGTAGTGAAGCCGGATAGCGGTCGCGTGTTGCTGGAAGGAAAGGAGATCACCAGTCTGGCGATCCATGAGCGGGCCCGTCTGGGGGTCGGTTATCTTACGCAGGAATCCTCGGTTTTCCGGAAGCTTTCGGTGGAGGACAATATCATCGCCATTTTGGAGACGTGCGAGCTGTCCAAGCAAGAGCAACAAGTGCGGCTCAAGTATCTGCTGGAGGAACTGGATTTAACGCCCCTCGCCAAGAGCAAGGCGTATCAACTGAGTGGTGGCGAGAAGCGCCGCTTGGAGATCACGCGCGCGCTGGTCACGAGCCCGAAATTACTTTTGCTGGATGAACCGCTCGCGGGTATCGATCCCATCGCCCAGTACGAAGTGAGCAAGATCGTCCGCCGCCTGAAAGAGCGGGGGCTGGGCATTTTGATCACCGACCATAGCGTGCGGGAGATGCTCAAGCTGATTGACCGCGGCTACATCATCCATAAGGGTGAGGTGCTCGTAGCCGGTTCGGCCGAGTTTTTGGCAAATGACCCAAAGGCCCGTGAGATTTATCTCGGCCCTGAGTTCAACATGTGACGATACTTGCGTATGGAACCAAAACCTCTCAAACGTGATGTGGTCACCGTGGAGAAGTTTTACACCGATCATCGCAGCGAGCTGGAGCTGCGCTTGGTGGCCGGTGCTGCCGGGTTGAAGAAAATCATCAAGGAGCCGACCGTCAACCGCCCGGGCTTGGCTTTGGCCGGGTTCACCAAATACTTTGCCAGCAAGCGTATCCAGGCCATCGGCAGTGCGGAATCGTCCTTTCTGAAGTCCCTCGGACCGGAAGAACGGGAGAAGCGCTACGAGTTCCTGCTGTCGCATAACATCCCGTGCATGGTGTTTTCCCGGAATATCAATCCGGACAAGCAATTCCTGAGAGTGGCCGAAAAGGAAAACATCCCCGTTTTTCGCACGCCGTTGATTACCATGCGGTTCATCAACCTGGCGACGTTGACGCTGGAGTGGATGTTTGCCCCGCGCGGTACCGAGATGGGCAGCATGGTGGACATCCTCGGCATGGGCGTCATTGTCAAAGGGGAGAGCGGCATCGGTAAAAGTGAGTGCGTTTTGGCGTTGATTGAGCGTGGTTATAGCCTTGTAGCGGATGATATTACAAAAGTTACCATGATTGATGGTAACCGGGTAATCGGCACCAGTGCCGAGTTGACGCGAGATCACATGGAAGTGCGGGGTATCGGTATCATCAATGTCGCCCAGATGTTCGGGGTAAAGGCCATCCGCAAGGATAAGCAGGTGGATTTGGTCGTCAGTCTGAAGTCTTGGAATGATGTGCCGAATGTAGACCGTCTGGGGATGGAAGATGCCCACGTGCGCATTTTGGGCATTGAGATACCGCATATCACCATTCCCGTGCGACCTGGCCGGGATATCGCGCGGTTGGTGGAAGTGGCGGCTTTGCAGCAAAAATTGAAAGCTTCCGGGCATAATGCAGCAAAAGAGTTGAACGAAAAATTGATCGCCCGGATGACGCAAGGTGTCTCTTTGTGAAATCGCTTGGCAGTCAGGCGGTTGACCTTACATATTGGGCGTGCGGATGAGCGGCGCGAATAAAAATAGTTCGGATAAAGACGTTATGGTGACTAAAGAACTGGTGGTCATAAACAAGCTGGGCATTCATGCCCGGCCGGCCGCCATGTTTGTGAAAGTCGCCAACCGGTTTGATTGCGATATCTTCGTCGAAAAAGACGGCGAACAGGTGAACGGCAAAAGCATCATGGGGCTCATGATGCTGGCCGCCGGTCCCAGCAGCCGTATCACAGTGCAGGCCGAAGGCGCCGATGCCGAGCAGGCCGTGCTCGAGATCGAAGCCTTGCTGAAGCGCAAGTTCGACGAAGAATAGCCTGCGATTAGCGGTCTTGAAACCGCGTCGCAGCTTCGTCGCCAGTTGCTTAACTTGCCGCTTGGAACTTTCCTCACCCCTCCGTAATCTTCGCCGCATGTCTGCGGATTTCGACGTAAAGTATGTGGCCAATCTGGCCCGCATCGCCCTCACTCCCGAAGAGGAGCAGAAGCTCGGCGCCCAATTGGGCGGCGTGCTGCACTATATCGAAAAATTGGGTGAACTGGATGTCAGTGCGGTGGAGCCGACCGCCCATGCTTTCCCAGTAGTGAACGTCACCCGCGCGGATGAAGTGCGTCCCTCCATGCCGCATGAAGACGCCATGAAGAACGCGCCTTCCAAGGGCGGCGGCCTCTTCCTCGTGCCCAAGATCGTCGAATAACTTTTGCCTGTTTTCCCATGTTGAACCGCCTGACCATCTCTGAAGCTGCGGCGAAAGTTTCCCGCCGCGAGGCCAGTGCCCGCGAAGTGACGCAAGCCTGTCTGGACCAGATCCAACGCGTGGACGGCCAGATCAAAGCCTTCCTGAGCTACAACGCCGAAGACGCCTTGGCCCAGGCTGCCGCGGTGGATGCCGCCGTGGCCAGTGGCGCGAATAATACGGACAAGCCCTTGCTCGGCGTGCCCATCGCCATGAAGGATGTGCTGTCGGTTAAAGGGCAGCCGCTGGGCTGTGCCTCGAAGATTTTGGAAGGCTTCACCTCTGTTTACGATGCCACGGTAGTTGAGAAGTTGAAGGCCGCGGGCGCGATTGTTTTTGGCCGTTTGAACATGGATGAGTTTGCCATGGGCAGCTCCACGGAGAACTCGGCTTATTTCACCACGCGCAATCCTTGGGATACTTCGCGTATTCCGGGCGGTTCCTCTGGCGGTTCGGCAGCATCCGTTGCTGCCGATGAATGCGTGGCGAGCTTGGGATCGGATACGGGTGGTTCCATTCGGCAACCTGCCGCGCTCTGTGGTTGTGTGGGCCTAAAGCCGACGTATGGCCGCGTTTCCCGCTACGGTCTTGTGGCTTTTGCTTCCTCACTCGATCAGATCGGGCCGTTCACCAAGGACGTGCGCGATGCCGCGACCTTGCTCGAAGTCATCAGCGGTCATGATTTGCGCGATTCCACGAGCCTGCCGCAACCGGTGCCGCATTATCGTGGTGCTTTGACAGGGGATATCCGGGGCTTGAAGATCGGTCTGGCCAAGGAATACATGGTCGGCGGTCTGGACCCGGAGGTGAAAGCTTCCGTGGATGCTGCGGTGAAACAGCTCGAATCCATGGGCGCGGAAATCGTGGAGGTGAGCCTGCCGCACACGGAATACGCGGTGGCGACCTACTACATCGTGGCTACAGCCGAGGCGAGTGCGAACCTTGCGCGCTTTGATGGCATCCGCTACAGCAAGCGCGTGGAGGGCATCAATCCCGCTGACCTTTATAAGAAGACACGTGGTGCGGGTTTCGGCACCGAAGTGAAGCGCCGCATCATCCTCGGCACCTATGTGTTGAGCAGCGGTTACTACGATGCATTCTACCTGCGCGCCCAAAAAGTTCGCACGTTGATCCGGCAAGATTTCGACAAAGCGTTTGAGAAGGTGGACGTCATTGTGACGCCTACGACGCCGACGGCAGCGTTCAAGGCGGGCGAGAAAGCGAGCGATCCGCTCCAGATGTATCTCTCGGACATCTTCACGATTTCCTGCAACCTTGCGGGCAACTGTGGCCTGAGCCTGCCATGTGGTTTCACAAAGGAACCGAAGTTGCCCATCGGTTTGCAAATGCTCGGCAAACCTTTCGGGGAAGAGACGCTCCTGCGCATCGCCCACGCTTATGAACAAGCGACGGGCTGGCACAAGGAACGTCCGAGTTTGGGTTGAGCGTTCGCGTAGAGGTTTTCCGCAACCACTGGCTATCGCTGGTGTTTTCCTCTGCGATGTCCGACTCAGTTTCAATTCAACGCAGGCTCGCGCTCTTGCTGGCTGCTTTGGTTTTTCTGCCCTCAATGATGCAGGCTGGAGAAGCTCCGCAGGCGGCTGATTTTACCTCCATCGTTCCACGCAATGCTTTCGGTTTGGTCCCAGCTGCGGTGGTTCCCACAGTGCAATCTGTTCCCGTTCCGGAAGCGTCACCGAATATTCTTTTGACGGGAGTGGCCTCGTTCAAAGGTAAGAAACTGGCTTACCTCACCGTGACAACTCCGGGAGTGAAAGAGGCTAAATACCTCAAACTGGGCGAGTCCGAACAAGACGGAGATATCGAAGTGACCTCGATTGATTTGCCGAAGGGCGAGGTGCGATTGAAGGACCGGGGTCGCCCGGCCGTGGTTAATTTCATCAAGAACGGAGCAACAACGGTGGCTGCGGTCGCGCCTCCTCCGCTACCCGGTAATCAGGCCACAGTACCAGCAGCAACCCCCAAAGGTGCCGCTCCTGCGCCGGTGCCCAATCCAGCACGTTAAGGGTAAACTGGGGCGAATTGACCGTTTTTTGAACGGAGGCTTTTCTTTTGTCGAGGAGGCGTGTATGTTACGCAACTGAAGCCAATTTACGGTGTTATAATCTTGCGCTCTATGCCGCACCTAGCACGACAAGTCATTGCAGTTGTTTCGGTTGGAATGGTTTTGACGGGGGCTTTATCCGCTCAAGCGGTGAGCGAGAACCCGTATAAAGACATCGTCGTGCGCAATGCCTTTGCCTTGTTGCCGCCGCCGCCACCCGTCACGAACGCGCCGCCGCCGGTCGAGGAAGCACCTTCCAATATTGCCATCACCGGGATCACCTCCATTGGCGGTCGTAAGGAAGTGTATCTGACTTTGACGACACCCGGTGAGAAGGAACCCAAATATATCCGCCTGAGCGAGAACGAACGCGAAGGTGCGATTGAGGTGACCAAAATCAATCTTAAGGCGGGAGCGGTGAACATCAAGAGCCGGGGGATTGCTTCGACGATCACGTTCGAAAAAAACGGGGCCAAGAGCAATGTAGCGGCGGCTCCAGCCGCGAAGCCGGGTGTTGCTGGCATCCCGGGTGCACCGGGGGTTCCGCCGGTTCCCGGAGTGCCTGCTGCTCCAACTTCTACCGTGGCGAATCCTTCAGCCACGACCATAGTTCCGGGTAGTACCGGGGGAGGACAGCCGCGGCCAACCAATACCACTCTACCCACCACGACTGAGCAACCCGGCACCAGAACGATTCCTACGCGGCCATTGCGGATCACGCCTAATGGTGGGGGCACTAGTTCTACGACCCCGGCAGCTCCTAATATCAACCCGGCCGTGCAAGCCGTTCAGATTGAGGTCAATCGCAACACTCAGCCAGCCAATTTCCCACCGTTACCGCCGACGCCGCTTTCCAGCAACTAAGGTGAATTACTTCGCAGTTTTGCCGAGTTCTTCGATGGCGTTGATCATGAACTGAAACGCGATCGCGGCCAACAGCAGCCCCATCAAACGCTGCACAATCTTCAAGATCAGCGGGCTCAGGCGTTTCGCTCCGTGCGCCGCCCAACGTAAAATCAAATAAGCTGCGAAACACACGGCGGCAATCACGATATACAAGCCAATCTGTTGGGCTGGGCCGTGCGCTCGGCCTTGTAGCAGAATAGTCGTTGTGATGCTGCCTGGACCCGCCAGCATGGGAATGGCCAGTGGTGTGATGGCGATGTCATCCTTTGCCATGCCGGCTTCCGCTTCCTCGGGACTTTCCTGCACCTGAGAACGCTTTGCGCGCAACATGTCTAACGCAATGAGCAGCAGCACCACACATCCAGCCATCTGAAAGGCAGGTAGGCTGATGCCGAGCAGCTTGAATACCCATTTGCCGCCCAGTGCGAACACCATCAGAACTGCGGCGGCAACAATCGCGGCCAGCCGTGCCATGCGCACGCGTTGGGCGATCGAATCCTGCGGGGTCATGGCGAGAAACAGAGGCACCAACCCCACCGGGTCCATGATGACAAAGAGGGAGCTCAGCGCGAGCAGCAGGTATTCGGATAAGCTCATGCCATGCAGGGTGCAAGGATTGCGTCATCCATTCCGTGGATGATTTTCTTGTCTGCCGGGCAAATCGTTGCCAGCGCGCCGCCCAAGTGCGTCCGCGCGGCATCACCATCACCATGCACGAAATAGTAGGGGCACAAACGCGCCCTGCCACTCATAGTGTTCACCGTGTTGGCTTTAAAATCAAACCACTTGGCCTCCACCGTCTTGGGCTTGTGATAACGCTGCAGGATGAAGGGGTTCTTTTCGGCGGAATGAATCGCCTGATCCACCGCTGCGCTCCAATCGGCCACCGACATGTCACTGCCCAAAGACACCCCTCGTGCACCCCAGGCATTCTCCGAGAAGCCAGAAACTTTCAGGATCAAATCGCGTTCCTTCTGTGAAAGCGTCTTGAGCTGTTGCCAGTCGGTCAGATTCAGCTCGGGATAAGCGCCATTCGGTGGCAGGGGAGTAGGATCAATGATCCAAGTGTAAGGCACAATCTGCAGCAATTGCTTTAAAAAGCTTTCCCCCAGATGCTGCAGCCAGAAGGCTCGCAGGTTGCGATTCCACAGCAGGGCCAACGACATTTTTTCTTCAAGAAACGTCTTGGGCGGCGGCGTGAGCCGGATCTGTTTGTCTTCCGCCAAGGCGAACAGCATCTGGGCCGCTGGGATGTTCGCCAGATCGAACATCTCGAAGAACCGATAGACAGCATCTCCCGGGTCGATTTTACTGAAGGATGCGTCTACAACTTGGAATTGATCACCCAACTGCGCGGCGAGCCAGCGCATCTCCGGGCGGTAGGTGGCGGATTCTTCCGACACCATCAGATAGATCTTCTTTGCTTCGCCAAAGATGCCGCGAAAGCCCTCGATCATGCCATTAGCGCCGCCCAGAACGTTGAAGCCTGCATTTGCGTACGAGCGGTTTAACCAACCCGTCAGCCCCACGCCACCGGGAACGCTATCCAATTCGCTCGCGGCAAATCCGATTTCCGTGATGAGCAGGTCCGGTCGGATCACGCGTGGCAGTTCACCTTTCAGCGCTGCGGAGCGTTGCAGCTCGATGATATTCGCCGGTTTGCCGCGTTCGAGCCAGTCGGCGACCCACGCGGGTTGTTTGCCGTCAACGCTTTGGCGGTAAAGCAGATTGAGTGCGCGATAGAACTGGAGGAGGACACGTCCCAGCTTGTCGATACGGCTGACGACCTCGTCACCCAAGGCAAACGGCTGCGTGGCGCAACGCCAGGTCTCGCCCGCGAATAGGCCTTCCGAGGGCAGGGCAGCGCGGACGGATTGGGCGACCGCTTCAGGTGACAGAGCCGCAGGCGTAGCACTCATAACATCAGGCACGTATCTGACCGTTCCCGATACCGATCCATTTGTAAGTCGTCAATTCATCCAGCCCCATGGGACCACGCGCGCCGATCTTGTCCGTGCTGATGCCGATCTCGGCACCCATGCCGAACTCGCCGCCATCAGTGAAACGCGTTGAGGCATTCCAGTAAACCGCGGCGGAATCCACTTCATCGAGAAAGCGGTTAGCATTGGTGACGTTGCCCGTGATGATGCTGTCCGAGTGCGCGGAGCCGTAGTGGTTGATATGCTGGATGGCTTCACCCACACCATCGACGATGCGCACGTTCAATACGTAGTCGTTATACTCCGTGAAATAATCGGCATCCGTGACATCCTTCAACTTCGCTTCAGGCGCCGCGGCTTTGCCGTTTAGGGCGCAGCGCGTGGCGTGATCCACGCGCAATTCCACATTCTTGTCCCAAAGCAGCTTGGCCATTGCCGGTAAAAAGGTCGGCGCAATCTCCTTGTCCACGAGCAACGTCTCCATCGCATTGCAGACAGAGGGACGCTGCACCTTCGCATTCATGGCGATCTCTTCAGCCATCTTGAGATTCGCATCGCGATCCACGAACACATGGCAGACGCCTTTGTAATGTTTGATGACTGGCACCTTGGAGCATTCTGCCACGGCTCGGATCAGCCCCTCGCCGCCGCGAGGCATGCAGAGGTCCACATACTGCGTGAGCGAGAGCAGCACCGGGATCGCTTCACGATCGGGAACGGGCACTACTTGGATGGCGTGCTCCGGAAAATGGGGAATTGTTTTCTTGGCCGCAGCGACCATCACATCGCTGATGAGGCGATTGGAATTCAGCGCTTCCTTGCCGCCGCGCAGGATAGTCGCATTGCTGGTCTTGAAGCACAGGCTTGCGGCGTCAGCGGTGACGTTCGGGCGGGATTCGTAAATGATGACGACGACACCAATCGGGGTGGCTACCTTCTTGAGCTTGAGACCGTTTGGGCGGACGCGTTCATCGAGCAGGCGACCAACCGGGTCGGGCAGGGCCGCGACTTCTCGCAAGCCTTGCGCCATGGACTTGATGCGTTTGTCGTCCAGTTTGAGGCGTTCCAGCATCGCGCCGGACAGGCCCAACTGTTGACCCACAATCATATCCTTCGCATTGGCCTCTTTCAGCGCTTCTCCTTGCTGCTCAAGGGCATCCGCCATCGCCAAGAGGCAGCGATTCTTCTCGTCCGTGGTCAGCTTGGCCAATTCGCGCGAGGCGGCCTTGGCTTGCTGGGCCAGTTTCGTCATTTGCTCCGTCAAACTCATATCAGGGGGCTATAATAAGCACACATGGCTGGAAAAGCGAGGGGTGAAGTAGCCGCAAAATGTGGCCGTTAATTGCTCGGTCCGAGAAAGACTCGTCCGGCCACATTGGGCGTCAGAAAGAATCCCGCACCGTAATTCTGTTTCTGCAGCACAACCCCTTCAATCGGAACCAATTTGTTCAAACCGGGATAGGCGAATTGCCCGGAGAAGTAGCCGGTATCTGGCGCGAGCTTCAAGTTCACGACTTCCGGTTTTAAACCCGGGAAGGAAACGTCGTTGTTGTCTTGGATGATAAGTTGAAAGACCTGCATCTCTGGCAAACCGCCACTATCCACACCCAAGAGTCCGCCGGGCCAGTTCAGCAACTTTTGTTTGCGGGCTGGCGGCGTGTATTTGGAACCCATGGTGCTTAAAGTATGCTGCCAGCCGAGGGATGCGGCATTGGTGCCGTGATTACTGGGCCGTATCCAGTTCAGTCGCCCGTGCACATCACCGAAAGATTCGTTCGCAAAGCGCAACCAGCCGATCAACACGCTGCCATTCCCATGCGGTGTGGCATAAAATGGCCAAACGCCAGAAGGGGAAATGTAGGTCGCTTGTTCGATAGGCGTGCCGTCACCCAGCCGGCCTTTCATCTGGATGCGACCATCCTCGGCCACTTGCACCAGCGCGTAGGCATTGCCGATCGGTGCGACCACACTCTCCGGTAAAGAGAGGCTGAGCGTGTAGTTGCCGGTCTGAGGTGAACGCTTTTCTTTTCCGTCAAAAGCTTGCCGGTCCCCCAGCACTTCCGCCGCACCCCGTTCGGTGAACAAACTGCCCGTGATCATGTCCGGCGTTTCCCGCCAGTTCAGGTTGAATCTGATGCCTAGTGCTTGGTTCTGTTGATCCAGCAACACCGCACTGGCCTGGCCATCGGCGTCAAATTGGCCGTTCAATTCGTGATTCCTGCCGCCAAGTTGCAAGCGGACCTTGAAGGCTCCCCGGGCCGAAGTCGTCAGGGTGAAGTAACCCGAATAGTCAGGTCGCACGGCGTTGGTCTGAAATATCAGCCCGTTAAAATCACCGGCGATGATCTTGAACGGATTCGGTTTGAACTCCGCCCGAAGCGTTTGATTCGTCTGCATCGTGAACGACAGTTTGGCGGAGGTGGCCGATTGGCTGCCGCTCCAGCCGGAGAAAACCCAGCCGGTCGCCGGTTCCGCCGTCAGGGTGTAGGTATTGCCCACTTCCAATTCTTCCTTGCGCAGATCTGGTTTGACGCTGCCTTCACCAACGATTTCGACGTTCAGCGGTGCCATGACGACACGGCGGAAAGTGCGCTTTTCCTCGGCGGAGTAATTCCCTGAGATATCCAAGGCGCGCACGAGGACGTTGTTTTCTCCCGCCATCAAAGCGGCGACCGCTGTCCAATTGCTTGTGCCGCTGGCTGGTTGCCAACTCCCGCCGTTGATCTGGAATTCCACCCGCGTCAGTCCCCAATTGTCTTCAGCAGTGCCTGTGAGGACGATTTGCGGGATTTCGATGCGCAGGTTATTGCCCGGTGCCTTGATCTCCAACTTCGGCTTCACCTTGTCATTCGCCATGCTGGCCGGTTGCAGCGTGATTGTTTGAATGGCTGATGATAACGGAGCCCTGGCGGGGAAGGTGGCCTCGGCGACCAATTGATAGGTTCCGGCATTCGTCTCCGTCCACGTCCAGCCAAACGGCGGTGCGGTCAATTGCCCATACTGTTTGCCGTTCACAAGCAGTCGCATTGAACTGGGCGCATCCACCGCACCGATGACTTTGGCGACGAGGTTAATATTAGCCGGTGCCGGGAGCGTGGTGGCTGCCGGACTTAGGCTGAGCTGCAATTCAGCCGCTTGGGCAGAAATCACCGCGCGTCCGGTACGCTGTGCATTGCCCCGAAACATGGACCACGTATTCGTGGCAGGACCGCTTTTGCCTGCCCACGCATAAACTTTCCCATCCCAAGAGCCGATGATCACCGTCCCGTTGTCAAGGATCAGCGGAGAACCGGAAATCTTGTCTTTAGTTTTTGCACTCCACAACAGCTTGCCCTCGTTGGACAAGGCGTAGAGAAAGCCGTCATAACTTCCGAAGTAAATCGTGCCGTCTTGCGCCACGGCTGGCGTGGAGCGGATGGAGGTTGCCGTTCCGGTGACGAGGTGGGACCAGGCGATGTCACCGTTATTTTTCAAAGCCAGCAATTTGCCATCATCCGTACCGATCAGGATTTTCCCATCGGGCGTCAACACCGGAGAAGAACGCATCGGGCTGGCAAAACTTTTTTCCCAGAGCAATGTGCCAGTCGGTGAGAAGGCGAGCACTTTACCTGCGATGTTGGCCACATAAACGGTACCGTCTGGGGCGATGGCGGGGGAGGAGTTGATACGTTCTCCCGAGTTGTGTTGCCAGAGCAGGGTTCCATCACGTCGCAGCGCATAGAAATTACCGTCTTGCCCGCCAAAGTAGATGACTCCTTCCATGCCTATGGCGGGGGAGGAGATGATGGGTTCAGTCAGTGCGAACCGCCAACGCTCGTTCCCGTTGCTGTTGAGGCAATGCAACACGCCTTTGGTACTGGCGGTGAGCAGGTCACCTTCCGTGTTCAGTGCTGGAGAACTGGCGATTTCAGCCCCGAGAGAAGTGAACCAGCGGCTGAGGCCGGTGTTGTTCACTGCGTAGAACAGGCGGTCCAACGAACCGAAATAGACTTGGTTCTGTTCATCCAAGATCGGCGAAGAAACGATGGCTCCATCGCTCCGGCTGCTCCATGCCAACGCACCATCAAGCGGTTGCAAGGCGTAGAGAAAGCCATCGTCTGCTCCGAGAAAAATCAAACCTGCTTTACTCGCTGCGGGCGAAGACTGGATCCGTTGGCCAATCTCAGCCGTCCAAAGGAGTTTCGGTGCCTGGGCTGAGAGAGGCAAAACCGACAGCCAGAGGATTCCAAGCATCCATAACTGTGCCCGGCGGCACAAGAATTGGATGATGGATGGACAAAGCACGCGGGGAAAGTAACAGGGCGTCAGGGCTGAATCCAGACCAGTGTGCCGACGGGCAAACGGTCATAGAGCGGCATGATATCGCTCGCTGAAAGATGAATGCAGCCGCATGAGGCCGGGCGTCCCAGCGTCGGCTCATCACCCAGACCGTGGATATAGATGTAACGATTAAAAGTGTCCGTATCGCCGCCTTGATTCAGACCGGGTTCTAGACCTTCCAGCCAGAAGATGCGATGTGCGATCGGGGCATCCGGCATGCCTTGCCATGTGCTGCCAATAGGCAGACGGCTTTTGAATGCAGTGCCGACCGGCCAGCCGCCACCAACCTTGCGCGCCACCCGATGCAAACCGCGCGGGGTGCGGTTGGAGCCATTCACCTCGCCGATGCCGAAACGCGAGGTGGAGATGAGGTAACGGCGGACGAATAGGTAATCATTCCACGTCGGATATTCTGGGAGATTGGCTGCGAACAGGTCCATGCGCTGTTCGCGGATGGAAACACTGAGCGCATAGCTGGTTGCCTGAACGTGTTGATTGCGGGCGCGCGTTAGCAGCTCTTTCGGGAGCCGACGTCCGCTCGCCAAAGCCCGGGGATAGTGGAAGATATTTCCGGGCGGCAGTTGCATCACGAAGGGATGTTAGGGGCGGCGGGCGTGGTCAATGGTTTGATCAGCACCTTGGAGTTCCGCCCGCTCAGGTCATACTTCTCCCGCCGCACGGGGGGCAGGTCAAGCGGCGAACCCTCGACGAAACCACCTTTGGACTGGAAGTAGCTGAATGCCTGAGTCGAAAGCGTGATCAGTGTTTGCAGACCCATCTCCCGTGCCTTCGTTTCCACGAACTGGATCAGCTTGCGGCCGATGCCTTGGTTTTCGTGCGAGGGGCTGACGAACAGGAACGCCAGTTCACCACGTCCATATTCGGGATAAGCGTGCAGGGCGACACAGGCGACCGGGTTCTTATCGATCTCGAAGATGTAGTAATCGTTCAGGTTCTTCTCGATCATCGGGCGGGTGCGTTTGACCAGTTCCGCATTGGCCATGGCGTTCTTGGAGAGCGCCAGGATGCTGCGGATGTCCTTCTTCATCGCTTTGCGGACCTGCTGGTATTCGTTCGCATAAACGAGCGTGCCGATGCCTTCGTTGGAGAACACCTCGGCCAGCAATCCTTCATCGACTTGGCCATTGATGACGTGCACACGCGGGATGCCTGCCCGGCAGGCGGTGGCCGCATGGACGGCTTTGGAAAGTAATTCAGGATGGAACTCCAGCCGGTTGTTCGCCAGCAATTTGTCCAGATCAGCCACCGCGATCTGCCGGATCAATTGCCCCTGCCGGAGCAGGCCGTCGTAGCTCGTGATGAAAATGATTTTCGATGCCTTCAAGGCTTCGCCAAGGGCGCACGCCACGGCATCCGAGTTCACGCGATACGTTTTGCCATCGCCATCGAAACCGAGCGGTGGAATTACTGGCACCATGCCTTGGGTGAGCAAAGACTGGAGCATCTCGACGTCGATACGTTCCACCTTGCCCGTGAAGAGCAGGTCCACGCCGTTGATGATCCCCTTGGGATGGGCGATGACGGCATTGGTGCAAACCGCGCGCAAGTCATGGGTGCAAAGACCTTCGAGGATCTCATGCGTCAACCGGTTCGCGGCGGTGAGGGAAAGTTTGAGCGTTTCGGCATCGGTGATGCCGGCGCCATCAAGATCGGAGGCGGGGACACCTTGCTCCACGGCCAGTGCTTTGATCTGCGCGGCAGCCCCATGCACGAGCACCACACGGATGTTCAGGGAACGCAGGACGGCGATATCCAGCAGGATGTTGGCAAAATTCTCGTCCGTGACGATGGCGCCATCAATACTGATGACGAAGGTCTTTTCCCGGTAGCGCGGGATGTATTGCAGGATTCCCCGCAGATCCGTTGGTTTCACTATAAGCTCAGTGCGGTCGGAAGGTAGCGAGACCGGTCCACCCGGTTTGTTTTCTCGGACGCTGCCGAACGCGCGCTCATTAACAGGCGTTACCCCGGCAGATTCAACAGGAAAAAATACATTACCGTATTCCCGCTTGCGGAAGTAAGGCCAAACCTTTTTGCTGTGCCTGTTCCAAAATAGGGCGATTAACGTCCCCGAATCTGTTTAACCGACAATAATTTGACTCATGGCCCGTAAGAAAAGTTGGAAAAGCTGGGTGATCGTGCTGCTGGTCCTCGGCATCGCTGGAGGCGTCGGCGGCTGGAAATACACGCATAAAGAGGAGAAACCGCTCGAAGTGCAGACCGAGAAGGTGCAACGCCGTGATCTGACGGAACTCGTGGTGGCCACTGGCCGCATCCAGCCGGTGGTGCAGGTGAAAATCAGCCCTGAGGTCAGCGGTGAGATCACTGAACTGCCGGTAAAGGAAGGCCAGGAAGTCAAAAAGGGCGATCTGCTCCTTAAGATCAAGCCGGATTTCTATACCGCCAACCGCAATTCCGCCGATGCCAACCTGAAAGCCGTGATGGCGAACAAGGACCTGGCGGCGGCGAATCTGGAGAAGGCCCGGCTGGAATACCAGCGCAGCAGCGATCTCTACAAAGCCAACCTCATCTCGCAATCCCAGTTTCTGGAAGCGAAGACGGCGTTCGATGTCGCCAGTGCCCAGTTGCAGGCTTCAATCCATCAAGCTGATGTTGCCCGTGCTTCCTTGGCCCGCGCGGATGAAGAGCTTTCCAAAACGACCATCTATTCGCCGCTCAATGGGGTGGTGACCAAGTTGAACTCCCAAGCGGGCGAGCGGGTCGTGGGCACCGCGACCATGGCGGGTACTGATGTGATGACGCTTTCCGATCTGGACACGATGGAAGCCCGTGTGGACATCGGGGAGATTGATGTCGTCCTGATCGCGGTGGGGCAGAAGGCCCGGTTGGAGGTGGATGCTTTCCGCGATCGCAAGTTCGGTGGTGTGGTCACTGAAATCGCGAACACGGCCAAAGCAACGGCGGCGGGCACTCAACAAGAGGCGACGCGTTTTGAAGTGCGTATCCGCGTCTTGGAAAAGGAGATCTTCCGTCCCGGCATGTCGGTGACGGCTGAAGTGGAGACCCGCTATCGCACCAATGTCATCACTGTGCCGTTCCAAAGCGTTACGACACGTCCACCCAAGGGCTCGGGCGGCACGAATGCAGTGAATACAACCGTCACGAACGCACTCGCCAGCAGCAAGAAAGACAATACAAACCGCCTCGTGGAAGTGGTCTTCTTGAAGGAAGGCGAGACGGCCAAGATGGCGCCCGTGAAGCGGGGCATCAGTGACCAGTATTATCTGGAGATCACGGATGGGTTGAAGGAGGGCGAGGAGGTTGTGTCCGGCACCTACAAAGCCATCAATCGCGATCTGGAAGACGGTAAGAAAATCATCATCGGCAAGGGCGATACCGGCGTTACGGGTGACAAGAAGCCCTAAGCTGCTCTCAAGCGTATGAGCTTAATCCGTCTCACCGACATCACGCGCTTCTATGAAATGGGCGCGGAGACTGTCCACGCCCTGCGCGGTGCGTCCTTGTCCATTGAGCGCGGCGAATACGTGGCGATCATGGGGCCTTCCGGCTCCGGTAAATCCACGATGATGAATATTCTCGGCTGCCTGGATACACCGAGCTCGGGCCGCTATGAGTTGAATGGCACGGACGTCAGCGAGATGGATGATAATGAACTTGCCGAAGTCCGTAATCGCGAGATCGGCTTTATCTTTCAAAGTTTCAACCTGCTCGCCCGCGCCTCGGCGTTGCGAAATGTCGAACTGCCCATGGTTTATGCCGGTGTCTCGGCGGAAGAACGGCATGAACGTGCTCTGGCGGCGCTGACGCAAGTTGGCCTGGCCGATCGTATCGGCCACAAGCCCAACGAGCTCTCTGGCGGTCAACGGCAACGTGTCGCCGTGGCGCGCGCCTTGGTGAATCGTCCTTCCATCCTGCTCGCGGATGAGCCTACAGGTAATCTGGATTCCCGCACCGGCCGTGAAATTCTGGGGCTTTTCAATGAACTGAGTCTGAAGGGCAATACGATCATCGTGGTGACACACGAAGAGGCTGTGGCCCGCCATGCCCGGCGCATGATCCGCATTCTGGATGGCCAGATCGCCAGTGATGAAGTGCTCGTAAAAGACGGCCAGTAATACCACCCGTGAGGCTTATCGCAGAACTGTTTGAAGGTTTATGGATCGCATTGGATGCGATCCGGGCCAACAAATTGCGTTCTTTCCTCACGACGCTTGGCATCGTGGTGGGGATTGTCACGGTCAGCCTGATGGCGGCGGCCATTGAGGGGTTGAATCAGGCTTTTCTGCGCAGTATTTCGGCTATCGGGGCGGATGTGGTTTTCATCGAGAAGTTTGCCTGGTTCAGTGATGACCCGTGGTGGAAGGTGCGCAATCGCAAGGATATCACCATTGCGGATGGCCGGGCGCTGGCGCGGCAATCAGAGTATGCCTTGGCCGTCGCGCCGCAGACTTTTGCGCGGCGCACGGTGCGCTACGGAGATGCCACGGCCAGTTCAGTGACGGTGGTGGGCACTTCGGAGCAGGGTTCGATCGTCGATGGCTTGATCCTCGCCGAGGGCCGTTTCCTCTCGGCGGCCGAGGTGGAGGGCGTGCGGCCGATCTGCGTCTTGGGAGCAGATGTGGCGGCGAATTTCTTTCCGTATGAATCACCGATCGGCAAACGTGTGCGTATCGCGGAAAGCACATTTGAGGTGGTGGGCGTGATCACGCATCGCGGCAAATTTTTGGGCATGGAGAGCTTGGACAATCAGGTGTTCATCCCCATTACCCGCTTCAACGCGGTGGTAAGCTGGCGGCCGAATGTGACTATCCGGGTGAAGATCCGGGACATGAATCAGATGGAAGAAGCGCGCGAGGAATTGCGTGGCATCATGCGCAAGCTGCGTAATGTGTCACCCAGTGCGCCGGATGATTTCGCCATCAACGAGCAGCAGGCATTCATCAAGACGTTCAACCGCGTGGGTGGCGTCATCGCGGCGGTGGGGCTTTTCATCACGGGATTATCCCTCTTTGTGGGCGGCATCGGTATCATGAACATCATGTTCGTCAGTGTGGCCGAGCGCACGCGCGAGATCGGCTTGCGCAAGGCATTGGGGGCCAAACGACGGGCCATCATGCTGCAATTCCTCTTGGAAGCCTCCGCGATCTGCCTGCTCGGCGGTTTGATCGGCCTGGGGCTGGCTTGGGCGGCTGCATTTGGTGCCTCCAACTTCTTGCCCATGACCATCTCGCCTTCGGTGGTGGGTTTGGCCCTTGGAGTATCACTTGCCACCGGAGTGATCGCGGGGTTCTTGCCGGCTTGGCGGGCGGCGAAGATGGACCCCGTGGAGGCCTTGCGGGTGGAATAGGGTTTTGATTCATGGCATTGCAACGACCATCCAAGTATCGCGGCTGGCTCATCCTTTGGGGTGAGACGGTCGAGAGCTTTCGCATGGCGATATCGGCGGTGACGACCCACAAACTGCGCTCTGCCTTGACGCTTGCCGGGGTAACCATCGGCGTGTTCTCCATCATTGTGGTGATGACGGCGATGCGCGTGTTGCAGAGCAATGTGGAAACGGAGTTGAGTGATCTGGGCACGCACACGTTTGCGGTCAGCCGCTGGCCGGGCATCACCTTTGAAGGTCCGAGCGGCTGGGAGAAATACCGGCGCCGGCAAAATCTGATGATGGAGCACGTGCGGGCCTTGGAGCGCCGCGCCAATCTGGCGAGGAACATCGGGGCGGAAACACAGTTCATGGCCGGCGAGGCCAGCTCGCGCTACGCCACGACGAATCCCGACGTGGGATTGAACGGTGTGACGCCAGGCGCATTCACGGCTAAGAACTGGATCGTGGAGAGCGGTCGTGCTTTCAGCCAAAGCGATCTGGAAAGTGCGCGGCCAGTCTGTGTGCTGGGCAATTATCTCGCCAAGACGCTGTTCCCTCACAGTTCGCCCGTTGGCGAGGAGATCAAGTATGATGGGGTGCGGTATCTGGTGGTGGGCTTTCTGGAAGCGAAGGGCGGCATGGGCGGTTCCGGCCAGGATAATTTCATCGCCATACCCATCACGACCGGGTTGAACCGTTACGGTGCACGCTATCGCAGTTTAACGATTCTCGTGCAGGCGCAGAATGCGGAACTGTTCGACGATACGGTGGAGCAGGTCCGGGGCATCCTGCGGGCGGTGCGCAAGGTGCCGCCGGGCAAAGATGATGATTTCGAGATCATGTCCAATGATTCACTCATCGAGCAATTCCGTAATCTTACCTTCGCGGTGCGTATCGGGGTGGCGGTGATCAGCTCCATTTCCTTGCTGGCGGCGGGCATTGGCATCATGAACATCATGCTGGTCTCGGTGACGGAACGTACGCGGGAGATCGGGGTGCGTAGGGCGATCGGGGCCAAGAAGCGGAACATTCTTACGCAATTCATCATGGAGGCGGTGGTCATTTGCCAGATCGGCGGGCTGATCGGTGTGGTCTTGGGCATCATTGGCGGGAACGCGGCAGCCATCTACTTTGAGAAGCCTCCGGTCATCCCGACGGATTGGGTGGTCATCGGTTTGCTGATTTGTTCGGCCGTGGGGGTGGTTTTTGGGACTTATCCGGCATTCAAAGCGGCGAATCTCGATCCGATCGAATCCTTGCGTTACGAGTAAATCATTTCTTTGGAATTGCCGGGGACGGCGGCTCCCGGTTAGCTAGTCTGCGTCAACCCAAGGTCCGGGAAAAATCATGTTACTACGCCAGGTCGCCAGTGATTATTCGCAGCACCCACTCCTGCCGGGGGCGGTCTTGGTGTCTATCGCCGGGGATGCACAAGCACGCCGTTTGAGCCGGCTCACAGCCGATGAACAAGCCGCCTACAACAAGCTGACGCTCAAAGAAATCGTCCAGCGATTGCACTCGGCGGGAGTCGTGGGGCAGGAGCAGGTCGATGATATCCTGCAACTCGATGCGGATTACCGGCAATGGCATCAGTATCTGCAGGACCAGATTCCGGAGGTAGCCCGGATCACCGGTTGCAACGAAGATTCGGTGCGACGCTTTGCCCGGGTTCTGTTTAGCGGCAAGCTGTTCTCGGAATATCTGGAGATTCTCACGCCGCCGCAGGTTTCGTTTGAAAAAACGTCGGAAGGCACGACTGATCTGCTTGCTAGCCTTAACGAGGCACTGAAGAAAATCGTTGGCGGTATCTGGTCGGTGATGATCGCGGATGATGATTATTCTTTGATGGCGGATGCTTCTGCGCAGTTTTGGGTTTCCAGTCTTTATAGCAATGGGCCGCAACGGATGGCCGGCGGATTCATCGGCCTGTTCCAACGCGAGAACCGGGAGCGTTTCATGGCCTTGACCGGGCGTTTGCCGGGCACCAGCCCATTGCGGATCAAGGATGAGATTTCAGATTACCTGCACCAATCCAAGGAGCGTTTGCAGCAGTTGCGCAGTGCGGTGAAGGATTCCGTGAAAGCCGGCTTGGATCAGCCTTTCCGCGAGATCGCGCGTGTCGTGACCAAGCTGGAACTGCCGCCCTTGGTCATCCTGTTCTATGATTCGTTGCTGCGGGAAGCGTGCGATGCCCTGGCGAGCATTGATGGTGATTTCTCCGCGAAAGAAAACCGTTTCGTGCAATACCTGCTGGAGCAAACGGCGGCCATCTGTCACGAGGTGCAACGGCAGGCCGCGGAAGCGGCGCAATCTGTGGGGCATGACCGGTTGGACGAGATATTGCGCGAGCTGGATGAGTTGGTGGGGCTAGACGCAGTGAAGCAGAAGATCCGCGAGGTGGCCAATTTCGCCCGGTTGCAACAGATGCGGATCGCGCAAGGAATGCCGGCCATCCCGGCCTCTTATCACACGGTTTACACCGGTAATCCGGGCACTGGCAAAACGACGATGGCACGGTTGATGGGGCGGATTTTTCGTGTGTTGGGCGTTTTGAAGAAAGGGCATGTGGTTGAG
Source organism: Limisphaerales bacterium (assembly GCA_965283725.1). Taxonomy (GTDB): domain Bacteria; phylum Verrucomicrobiota; class Verrucomicrobiia; order Limisphaerales; family JAEYXS01; genus JAEYXS01. Next base: position 209,735 of record CBDIPT010000007.1, on the reverse strand, counting down.
TGCGATCGCTCGGCACTGGTGGCAGAGTATGTCGGGCAAACGGCGCCCCGGACGAATGCCGTCGTGGATTCGGCGTTGGATGGCATCCTATTTATCGATGAGGCCTACACTTTGGCGAAAGAGGGCGAGGATTTTGGCCGGGAAGCGATTGATACGTTGCTCAAGCGCATGGAAGACAATCGTGACCGTTTGATCGTGATCGTGGCCGGGTATCCGGCGGAGATCAAACGGTTCATCGATTCCAACCCGGGCTTAAGCTCACGGTTCACCCGCTACATCGAGTTCCCCGATTATACGGTGCCCGAATTATGCCGCATCTTTGCCAGCATCTGCCGGAAGAACACGCTGCAACTGGCGCCAGGATTGCGCGAGAAGCTGGTGCATCATTTCACGTATCTCCGCGAGCGGGCGGATGAGCAGTTCGGTAATGCACGCCTGGTGCGGAACTGTTTCGAAGCCGCGATCAATGCACAGGCCATGCGCCTGGCGGCAAGCGGGGATTTCAGTCCGGCAGCGATGAGTTCTTTGCTGGAATGGACCTGGCTTCGCCAGCGCAGGACAAGCTGGAGGCTTGCCGGGCCAGGGCGGGAACCTATGTGGTGAAGTGCCCCGGTTGCCAGACGGTCTATTCTTGGACGCCGGATCTGAGCCTGAACGATGCGGTCTGTACCACTTGCCAAAAGAACTACAACTGCGAGTTCGGTATCCTCGCGTAACCGGACGGCTTCTCACCCCAGCTAAAGAGGCTTACTTTCCCAGCGCCCGCTTGAGGGCTTCGATGCAGCGTTCGTTCTCCGCCGGAGTGCCGACGGAGATGCGCAGCCACTCGGGCAATTGATAGCCACCCATGGGGCGCGTGATGACACCTTGCTTTTGGAGGTCATTGAAGACCTTTTGGCCGTCGCCCACTTTTACGAGGATGAAGTTGGCTGCGCTCGGGATGTAATCGAGATTCAGTTTGCGGAAGGCGAGTTCGTAGAATGCCAGGCCAGCCTGATTCGTGGCGCGCGTCTGCATGACGTGATCGATGTCATCCAAAGCGGCCATGGCCGCCACTTGCGCGAGCTGGTTCAGGTTGAACGGCTGGCGGATTTTCTCCAACGCGGCGATCAACTCGGGATGGCCGATGCCATAACCCACCCGCAGCCCCGCGAGACCGAAGATCTTCGAGAAGGTCCGCATCAGAAGGATGTTCGGGAAATCACCACGCCGGATCAGCGGCAGGAAGTCCACGGGGTCTTTCAGAAACTCGATGTAAGCTTCATCGATGACCAGCAACACGTGCGGGGGAACCTGATTGATGATCTCCGCAAGGTCGGCCTTGCTGGACAAGGTGCCGGTGGGGTTGTTCGGCGTGGCCACGAACATCACGCGCGTATTCGGCGTGATGGCTTTCACCATCGCCTTTAAATCATGGCCGTAATCTTTCGCCGGGACGGAGATGACATTCGCACCGAACAGTTTCGCCATGATGGGGTAGATGGCGAAGGAGTATTGGGAGACGATGACATCCACACCGGGACGCATCAGCGCGTGGCCGACGAACTCGATGATTTCGTTGGAACCATTGCCGAAGACGAGGTTTTCCCCGGCGAGCCCGTGAATGGCGGCCAGTTTCTTACGGAGATAGAAGGCGCTGCCATCGGGGTAGAGATGCAGCTTGGGCAGGGCGGCTTGGATCGCGGCCATGGCCTTCGGTGAAGGCCCGAGCGGGTTTTCATTCGAGGCGATCTTGATGATTTCATCGGCCGGCAGGCCGACTTCGCGCGCCACTTCTTCAATCGGACGGCCCGGAACATAAACGGGCAGGTCCTTCAAAACGGGGTTCAATTCAAACGGCAGAGCCATAAAAAATTAGAGGGAGGAAACGATGCGTTTTACGTCCACGTGTTTCGCGATCATATCCCGGATGACTGTGATTTTCGCGGTATCGCTGGGACGTGTCTTCACAGTCAGGTCGTGGACTTTCGAAGCGACGGTGTAGCTGTCTTCTTCGGCAAGCAGGACCGGGAATTGAGTCTCGCGCAAAATCTTTTCCACGGCCGCACTGGGGCGCAAATTGTCCGTCAGCACGATGCCTGCGAGGCAGGGGGACTTCTCCGCGGTCAAGGTGGTAGCTGCGGCGAGCAAGATATCTTCACGATCACCCGGCACGATCAGGAGGGCACCGCACTTGAAATGCTTCACCGCATTCTGGACGCCCATAGCCCCGACGACAACGGTGTCGACGAGGTTGTAGTATTGCTTGGACTTGTTCAGAGCCTCCGATCCCAGTTCTTCGTGGATCAGCTCCAACGTGGGCCGGGAGAGGATGGGCTGATGCGGGATGACGCCGAGCAATTCCAAACCCTTGCGCTTGAGGCCGCGGCTGGCGAAATCACGGATGAAATCAACTTTCGCCGGCAAGACTTTGTTCAGGATGACGCCGATGACTTCGACGCCTTCTTTCTCGAACAAAGCCTGATTGATGGCCACTTCATCGATGGGCTTGCCTATGCCGCCTTGGGAGACGATGACTGCCTTCGCACCGAGAATCTTGGCCACCCGTGCGTTCGAGAGATCGAACACCGAGCCGACCCCGGCATGGCCTGAACCTTCGCAGAGGACGAAATCCTTTTCCCACGCCACGCGGTCGAACGCTTTCTGGATGCGTTTGACGAGCACGTCGTAGTTGGCTGATTCCAGATATTTCCGCGTGAAATCGGGCTCGATGGCGATGGGGCTCATGTCCACGAGCGGGCAGTTGAGCTTATAGACGCGGTCCATGAGCACCGTGTCTTCATCGATCTTCTGTTCCTCGATCTCCACGAAGCGCTGGCCCACCGGCTTGATGTAGCCGATGCGCGGATGCTGCTGTTGCAGGGCGGCCAGCAGACCAAGCGAAGTCGTGGTCTTGCCGTCGTTTTGCCGCGTGGCGGCGATGAACACACGGGGGGTATTCAGATTCATGGAGAACTACAGTTCGCCCGGCAGACGGGAACCGGCACCGGGGTACAACGTTTCGTATTCGATGGATTGCAGACCGACGATGGCCGCCACACCCAAGATGTCATGGGCGTTGCAACCACGGGAAAGATCGGCGGCCGGGCGGTCGAGGCCCAAAAGGATCTGGCCGTAGGCGTTGGCGCGAGCGACGTGCTGCACGAGCTTGCTGGCGATGTTGCCTGAATTCAGGTCCGGGAAAATCAAGACATTGGCCCGCCCGGCCACCTGGCTGTCCGGCAATTTGCGCGCGGCGATGTCGGGGATCAGCGCGGCATCGACTTGCAGTTCCCCGTCGAAATCCGCATCCAGATTCTGCTGGTGCGCTTTCTGTCGGGCGAGGGCCGTGGCGGCTTGCACGCGGCCGATGCTTTGATGCGTGGCGCTGCCTTTGGTGGAATAAGAGAGCAGGGCGACGCGTGGTTTGATGCCGAGAATCTGGCGCGCCAGTTTGGCCGTAGAGACGGCGATGTCCGCCAGTTGCTCCACGGTGGGTTCGGGGATGACACCGCAATCGCCCATGAACAGGACGCCGTTCTCACCGAAGCGCGTATCTTCGACTTCCATCACCATGCAACTGGAAGCCGTCGTAGCTTGCGGCGCCACTTTGATGACCTGGAAGAGGGGACGCAGTACGCTGCCAGAAATCTCATTCGTGCCGGAGATCAAGCCATCAGCCTGATGCATGGCCACCATCATGGCCCCGTAGTAATTCGGCTTCATCATGGCCTCACGCGCTTCCTGTTCCCCGATGCCTTTGGAGCGGCGCAGGGCGGCGTAGCGTTTGGCGAAGCTCTCCAGGTCTTCGCTCTCGGCGGGATTGATTACCCGGACGCCTTCCAAGGAGACGTTCAGGCGCGCCGCGGCCTCTTTGACCTTGGTGCGGTCGCCCAACAGGATGGGGACGCCCAAACGCAAAGAATAGAACTGCCGGGCCGCCTGCAAAATGCGCGGCTCAGTACCTTCTGGAAACACCACCCGCTTGGGATGACGTTGGAGCTTTTCGATGACACTCCCGATGAATCGCATGCGAAGTTAGTAGCCGACAATGCCCGAAACTGCAACTTACAATCCTATTTTCCTAGCGTGGCTTGGGGGCGGCATCTTGGTCGTTCGAGATCAGGATACGATCCAAAAAGGCCGAAAAGACCCCAAGCGGGTCGCCTGATGCCAGCTCTGCCGGAATGAAAACGGTCAAGGTTTCGTGCCCGCGCAAATTATAGGAATCCTTCAAGGATTCGAGCCGTGACCAGCGCGAGGGTGCCAAAGTGCGGTTCACCGGTTGCAGGCTGGAGCCGCGCCAAGTCGCTTGAAAGACGGCCTGCTGTTTGCCGTCCTGCTCGAAGTAACCCAAGGTGCCGATGACACTGTTGGTGCCGACTTGGACGTTGAGCTGGCTGGGATTGCCAATCTGTTTCCAACCGGCGCTGGGCAGACAGATTTGCGCACTGTGACCGAATGCTTCACTGGGGATGGTGCGGTCAGCCGACCAAAACAGATGCACCACGTATGCTTCCACCCCCAAGCTGCGTTGAAAGAACCACGCGCCGCCTTCGCTGAATTGCAGGAGCCGTTGCTCTTCTTGCGTGAAGCCGTCCGCTTTGACATTCCAGCCGCTCGGCCCGGGGTTCGCGCGGATCTGCCAGTGCGGACGTTCGAGGATGTCAGGACTGCTGCCGGCAAAGCCGCGCCAGACCAAGACCACCAAGAGCGGCAGGAGCACGATCACGGGCGTGATCAGCCAGTTCAGCTTGGCTGGGAACAGGGGCCAGGCGGGTTTGCTGTCTTTGGGCGGGGCCATTTGCTGCCGGGGCCGCAAGAGATACGCCAGTAAACCCAGCGAGAGAAAGATGCCGACACTGGCGATCAAGCCGACTTGATCATGTGCCTTTTCAAAACCGGCATGACCATCCTGTTTGACGGCTTTGGTCAAAATGATGATGCGGGCGACATTGCCGACCACCGCCATGAGCACGCCCGCACCGATGAGGAGGATACGACGAGGCCAAGTCAGCCGCAGATAAAGGCCGAGGAAGACTGACGCCATCAAGCTGGACAACAACGACTGTATGCCGCTGCACGCTTCATCGATGCCGACCAGACCGTTGGTGAGTTCAATGACATTGCCGCGTTGCAAGGCCGGGATGCCCAGCCAGTTCAATCCATCTACAGCGATGTGAGTGGCAGAAGCCAGCAAGCGATTCGTTAAGGGGACCTCGATGAAGGATGGCCACGGGACGGCCAAAGTGAAGAAGAGCACGGCAGGCAAAGCACCTTTGAACCAGACGGTCCCACCGGTACGCAACAGACAGCCCAGTGTCAGCAAGGTTGCGCCGATATGCAGCATCCAGCCGCCGATGCGCCAGAAGGGATCGGCTTGCCGGATGAATTCACCCAAGAACAAAGGAACGATGGCCAGTAAGGATAATATCAAACCGTTACGTGCTTCGGCAGCGGTGACGGCGTTCTCCGGCTTGATCTCGGGCAGGCGCGTCCACAGCAGCAAGCCAGCGAGAAACGGCACCGCAAAGCCATACTCGTATTGCGGATTCAAGCGCCATTCGATGGCGAGGTAGAACCATGTCCAAACCCAACAGAGCAGGGGGGCGAGCCACGCCAGCAAAGATTGTTTTACGGCAGTGGTCATTGCGAAATCTTGCGATTGGCGGCGTTCAACAATTCGCGTTCTTCGGGCAGCAGGCCTTGGGCTTGCAGGCCCAGATCCAGATAAGGTTTGGCCGCTTTTTTCTGGCCTGCTTCGGCGAGAAAAATACCGAGGTAGGCGGCTAGCGTGGGATTCTTTTTGGCGTTGGCGGGAAGCTGCTCCATCAGGTCGATGGCTTCTTTCAATTTGCCATCTTCACGCAAGGAGAGAGCGTAGGTGGCCATGGCGACGGGGTCTTTGGGGGCGGCTTTGAAATTGGACAGGGCCAGCTCGCGGGCTTTGGGCAGGTTATGGCCCAAGAGGAAACTGAGCGAAGCGTAGTTGTTCTTGATGACCGGATCCTCGGGCATGAGCTGGTAGATTTGCTCGGTCACTTTGAGCAACCGGCGGGTATCGCCCGTGCTGAGGTAAAGCTTGTGCAAGGCGCGCAGCGCACCTAATTGCCCCTGCTGATTCCGGGCCAGGGCGAGCCAGATCTCTTCCGCTTCCGAACTCCAACCCCAGCTCTGGACCATCTTGGCCAGCAGAGTCCGGTTTTGGTTGTCGAGGCCGACCGTGGTCAAAGCTTGCCGCCAGGCGGCACGTGACAGGCCCCACATATCCTGTTCCCGCTGGGCTCGGGCTAGGAAGGCCAGCCGGAGAAACTCCATCTCCTGCCAGTCTGATTTAGCTGTGAGTTTCTGCAGCTCTGGCCATTTCTTCAGGATGGTCAGGTTCTCAGCCATGACGAGCATGATGGCGGGCTGTTGCTGGATATCTTTGGGCAAGGTTGCGATCCATTCGTAAGCTTCCTTGGCCATGTCCCGAGCGTTCATCCAAGCAAGCATCTCGGCGATGGATTCTTTTTTCTGCAGGGCCAGCGCACGAGCCCGGGCGAGTTCGGAATCGAACTGTTTGCTCCCGGTGTTGTGCAGGATTTGGATATAGGTGAGGTAATCACTGAAGCGCGCCCGCGGCAGTTGGTAGACTTTCTTGGACAATTCCACCTGCTTGGCCGTGTCATTGCGCTGTTGATAATAGCTTAACAACGAGCGGCCGGCTTCGAGGTCCAGTTGGGGATCGGCAAGAAACTGTTCCAAAGCCGCCAAGGAGTTTTGGACGACTTCCGGCTTGGCGGAAAGCAGGCGGATGGAGACCAAGTTCAAGCGGTCCTGTTTGCTGTCGGGAGCCAGGAGTTGAGCCTTGGCGAAATGAAATTCGGCGGCGGGATACTGGCGCATCTGGATGGCGAGCAAACCGGCTACGCGGTGGAACTCCAAGGTCTGCCGCTGCTTCTCGGGAATCCGGACGAGAATCTGATCGGCCACCATCAGTTCGCCTTGCCGGATCGCACACTTGGCCCAGAGTATGATATTGGTCTGGTTGCCGGGCTCCAGTTCAACCAGCCGGCGCATCCACTGCAGAGCCACCGGCGAATTGAAGCGTTCCGCCTGGAGCGCAAGCATGCGCACGGCTTCCAGATTGTTCGGGTTGAGTTGCAGTACACGCCGGATGGTCACGATGGCACTGCGGAAATCGCCCTTGGCTTCAAACTCCTGGGCCTGCTTGAGCAGGTGCACTTGCTGGCTCTGGTTATACTTTTGGCTGCCCCAACGGCTGGTAAAGAAAATGAGGATGACCGAGACGAAGGCAATCACCACCCAGAGCGGACGGATGCCCACAATCTTCCAGAGGGTCGGCGGTGTATTATCCTGATTTGGCGCCATTAAATTGGAGTTAACTTAATGGAAATCAGGCGGACTGCCAAAGAAGTTTCGCTCAAAGGGAAGGGAATCAACTGAAGCTCTGGGTTTTGCGCCGGAGATAGGTGCGCAGGGAAGCGCCAAGGCAAAGCGTGACAGCGGTGACGGTGATGCCTACTTCTGGCACTTTGGGCTTTTTATCAAAGGTGAAATCATAAACCCCGATGCCTTGCTGGCCGGGGTTGCTGGGGGCTTTGCCACCGCTGCCAGTCCAGTTCCCATAGGTAAAGCTGATCTCATCAATCACATTCGTCCCGAAGGAGATGTAAGCGTTGGCATTGGCTGAATTGTCCGAGGCCCCATCTTCACCACGGATGCCTTGGGTGGATTTCCCGGCATTTTGGACGGTAGTGTAAGCCGTATCTTCCACGGTGATGCTCGGCAGGATATCCGAACCCCCACTGTAGGAACCGCTGATGTTGCTGATGTAATCCCGAAAACCCGAGTCCGAGGTGTTGTTATCCAGACGGTCGATATCAAAGAGGGCGAATTCGAGGTTTTGAATGCCATCGGCGTAATTGAAATGGAAAGTCACAGTGACATTGTCATTCCGCGAAGCCCAGTTGAAGGCCAGCAACAGACTTTCTTCGCCTGTCCCTTGACCGCCAGTGATGACGGAGTTCACACCGGGGCTGTTATACGGAGAACTGGTCAGAAAACCGCTGGTATCGCCGGAAATGGTAATAGTGACATCGTTACCGGGGTTGCTGGCATCGAAATTGATGGCAGTCGTGTAAGTGCCGCCGCTGACCGACCAAGTTGGGTTATAGCTGCTCCAATCCAGAACAATGGCGTAACTTGCCTGCGCCCAAGAAAGTAAGGCAATCAGGGTTACCACTACTAAACCCCGATATTTGGACCCTCTTGCTTTCATACCTCAGAGTGTCCCTTCTACCACTCGATAAAACATAAGGCCTACCCGCTGCTTTCGCAAGTCCGATAGGCCCTATCTTGTAAATCGCTGCTAAGTAGTCGCTTACGCCATCGCTTTGGAAGCTTCCAAGTCTTTACGGCGTTGCGCCAAGCTCTTAAAGAACTCGAAGCCCTCACGCGTGCGGCGGACGAACACATCTTTGTCTTCCAACATGGTGCGGAAGATACGCCAAGAGGGGCTGCGCGGCACGAGGAGTTTGCCGTAGCGATTGAAGTAGTAGCGCTCGTAGAACTCTTCCAAGGCGGCAAAGATCTCGTTACGGCTCAGACCGGGGTATTCCAGCGTGCTTTGCTGGAAGCCGTCGCCTTCGACGAGATCCGTTTTGTCCTTCTTCACGAACCACTGGTTCATCTTGGCCATCTCGTAAAGCTCGGTGCCGGGGTAGGGCGCTGCGAGCGAAACTTGGAGGCTGAACACGTCCAGTTCCTTGGCGAAGTTGATGGTGGTTTCAATCGTCTGTTTGGTCTCCACCGGGAGGCCGAGGATGAATGTACCGTGAATCACCACGCCAGCTTTATGGCAGGACTTGGTGAAGCGGCGCATCTCGTCCGTCGTGACACCCTTCTTGATGGTCTTGAGGATGTCATCGTTGCCTGATTCGTAACCGACAAGGAACAGGCGCAGGCCGTTATCCTTGAAACTCTTGATGGTATCGTAGTCCAGATTGGCGCGGCTGTTGCAGCTCCAATCGACGCCGAGTGGTCCCAATTTCTTGGCGATCTCGCGAGCGCGGGGCAGGTTAGCCGTGAACGTATCGTCATCGAAGAAGAACTCCTTCACTTGCGGGAAGATGTTCTTCATGTAGGCCATTTCGTCAGCCACGTTCTGAGCGCTGCGGACGCGATATTTGTGACCACCGATGGTCTGCGGCCAGAGGCAGAAGGTGCATTGCGCTGGACAACCACGACCCGTGTACATCGAGACGTACGGGTGTTGCAGGTAACCGATGAAATACTTCTCGATCTGCAGATCGCGCTTATAGACGTCCGCCACCCAAGGCAACGCGTCCATGTTCGGGATCAGCTCGCGCTCGGGGTTGTGCTTGATCTTGCCTTCTTTGTCCTTGTAGGAGATGCCCGCCACAGTGGACAAGTCGCGGCCTTCGGCCACTTCTTTGCACGTATAATCGAACTCTTTGCGAGCGACCCAATCAATGGCCCAAGAGCCCTTGAGCGTTTCGGTCGGCAACACCATCGCGTGCGCACCCACGAAGCCGATCACCGTGCTCGGCTTCTGGTTCTTGATCGCTTCGGCAATCTTGCTGTCGTTCTTGTATGACGGCGTGGAGGTGTTGATGATGACGTGATCGTAATCTTTGGCGATGCGGAGGCATTCATCCACGCCGATGTTGTGCGGCGGGCAGTCCAAGAGCTTGGAGCCGGGCACCATGGCGGCGGGTTGCGCCAACCAGGTGGGATACCAATAGCTCGTGACCTCGCGGCGCGCTTGATAGCGGGCACCTGCGCCGCCATCAAAACCATCGAACGAAGGAGGAGAAAGGAACAATGCGCTCATGTAATACTAGATAGGGTCAGATTAATTCTTTTTTGAATCCGCGATCTTCTTCAGCAAGTCATCGCGTTGGGTGGTATCGCCGCTGCCGCAACCGCCACCGGCACTCGGGCTGGCCTCATGCGAATGATCGTGCGGGATGTCATTGCCACCGCGGGCGAACGAGGATTTGGCACCGGAGAACTCTTTGTTCACGGCCGCCTTGGCCTCGGCGAGGTGACCCTTGCCAATGCTCACACCATTGAAGGCGGTGACTTTGTAGCCTTCCTTGTAAGGAGCGGGCTTGGCACCGAAATTGTATTTCATGTTGATCCACGTATCGCGCGGCTTGTTGCTTAGCGCGCCGCTCGGATCGTAACCGCAGTGCACCATGCAGTTCTCGCAACGCGGGTCGCGAGCTACACCGTTCACCACGCCATACTTCTCCCAGTTCACCGTGCCCAGCATCTCCTGATAGTGCGGGTAATGCCCATCCGTCATAAGATAGCAGGGGGCTTTCCAACCCTTCACGTTGAAGGTCGGGATGGCCCAGGCGGTGCAGGTGAGCTCGCGCTTGCCGGCGAGGAATTCCTGATACACAGGTGTCCCGAAGATGGTGAACATCTCACCCCACTTCTCGATGTCCTTGAACTTCTGGCGCGTCAGATCGCGGGTGAGGAAGAATTCCTTCGGATCGAAACCACGGCGGGCCACCATGTCTTTCTTGGCGGCGTCGTAATCGTAACCGGGGGAAATTGTGTGACCGTCCACATTCAGGTAGGAGAGATACTTGAACATATCTTCCAACTCCTGGACGTTCGTTTCTTTGTAAACGGTGGTGTTCGTGGCGACTTGGTAGCCGAGCACTTTGGCCATCTTGATGGCCGCGATGCATTCCTTGAACACGCCTTCCCGTTCCACGATGAGATCGTGGGTGTATTCCAGACCGTCCACGTGCACGTTCCAATACATCCACTTGGAAGGTTTAATGACCACCTTGGCCTTGGCGGCCGCATCGGACTTGCGGATTTGCTCAGCTTCCTTCTCGGTGACCAGCTCGTCTTTGACCAGTTGCTGCAGTTTCGTCTCCATTTCCGGAGAGAAATTGGCGGCCATGTAATCGCGCATCTTTTTGCGCATGAACACGCCGTTCGTGCAGACGTAAATGATCCGGCCTTGCTCGCGGAGCCCCACGATCAGTTCCTCGATCTTGGGGTAGATGAGCGGTTCACCACCACAGATGGATACCATCGGGGCATCGCACTCAGCAGCGGCTTCAAGGCACTTTTCCAGCGGCACCATGTCCTTCAGGCTGGTGGAGTATTCGCGGATACGGCCGCAGCCGGTGCACGTCAAGTTGCAGGTGTGCAGCGGTTCGAGCTGCAACACCATGGCAAATTTCGGTGTTCGTGCGACTTTATGCTTGATGATATGACGGGCTATCTTGACCGTCAGGGCCAGAGGGAAACGCATAGGTTAATACTGAGCATCGGCCAGAAGCACCGGCTCGAATTTGTTGTGAGCAGGTGTCTCTGCCGGAAGGGGTTCCGTCAAGGACGGCGTTTCCGGTGCAGGATGTGTGTTGTGCAACAAACCAGGCAACAGAAACGAGGCGGGAGAGATGGTCTTCGAGGCCGAGAGACCCCGCACCCGCTGACCATGACGGTCAGCATCGCGAGGCTCGCCCAGAGCCCAAAATTCCATTTTTTCCGCATTGGCGAAGTATAGGCTATGAAAGTATGTGTGCAACCACTAATTCTAAGCACCTGACTATAAATTGTTTTCATACCAGCATGGGGTGGATGGCTAAGCGCAAACAGGTTTTCTGTCTGGTCCTGCTGTTTTGGCAGGGGGTGTTTTCTGGTGTTCAAGGAGAGAACACCACAAACGTCTTCGAGGTGCGGGCACAGAAAGCCTATGCCGAAACCAAGGCGGCTTATGCGGCGGCCAAGGACAAAGACGAGCCGGCTTGGAACTTGGGCCGGACTTGCTTTGATCTGGCCGAGTTCGCCCCGGATGATGACACCCGGGAGAGCCTGGCCTTGGAGGGGATTGCCGCGTGCCGGTCCCTGATCACCCGGTCGCCCAAGTCGGCCCCGGGTCACTATTATCTCGCCATGAACTCCGGTCAGCTCGCGCGGACGAAAACCCTCGGGGCGCTTCCCTTGGTGCGGGAGATGGAGCTGCTTTTTCAGAAATCGGCCGAATTGGACAAAAAGTTCGATTACGCCGGGGCGACCCGGAATCTAGGTATCCTTTACTTTGAAGCTCCCGGGTGGCCGACGAGTATCGGCAGCCGGTCCAAGGCCAAAGTAAATCTGATCAAGTGTGTGGAACTGTCTCCCGAGTATCCCGACAACCACCTCTACCTGATGGAAGCTTACCTGAAATGGCATGACGAGAAAGGGCTGAGCAAAGCAGTGTCGGCTTATCGGGAGATGTTGCCCAAGGCCAGAGAGACCTTTACTGGGGAGCGTTGGGAGGAAAGCTGGCAGAGTTGGGAAAAGCGTTGGAAGACAATTCAACTGCATTTGAAAAAGTGATGCGGTTGCGTGCTTTGGTTTGGCGATATGGCGCTAGAACCTTGGAACAAGACGAAACTGCATTTTTTGCATGTCACCTGTTGACTCTCCGGGCTTGAGACCGTTTATTTTACATATGCGTTTCACCTCGTTGGTTTTGCTGTTAGCGACGTTGTCTTTCGGCTGCGCCTCGAAGTCGAAGCAACCTAGCAGTCCTTTTGTGAGGAAATCATCCGAGGAAAAGACCGCTACCCAGCCCAAAGAGTCCACCAGCAAAAAGGACAAACCCGTCAAACCTGAGCTGGTTCCGGCTAATGAGATTTCCGGCAAAGTTCTGCTGGTGAATGATAATCTGCGTTACGTGGTGATCGATTTTGGTTTCGGCCGCTTGCCGCAGCAGGATCAGCGGTTGCACGTTTATCGCCAAGGCGCGAAGGTGGCCGAAGTCAAAGTTTCCGGCAGCCCGAAGGTTTCTAATTATGCCGCCGATATCGTCACGGGAACAGTGCAGGTAGGCGATGAAGTGAGACAGTGATTCTGTTTCATCCTGATCGGCGGTAGGGGCTTTTGGTGGGATTGTCTTATCCTTCAGGTTTGCTATTTTATTTTCGCTTCCACGTTTTTTCTTTGTTGTGAGGGGGCAAGATCAGTAAGAAAATCTATGAATCACAGGAGATTTATCGGGGCGCTGCTGGCTATTTTTGGCTTCGCCAGTATCACATTCAACTCGATTGCCCAACAAGGCATGTTGTGGAGCAATAAACTTGATGGCGGGTTGCAAACGGAAGATCGCCCCATGGCGATTGCTCGTGATGCGAGTGGTAATTTCTTCGTTGGCGGTTACACCGTCACGGCATCCAGCGGAACGGATATCTTCGTGCTTAAGCAGGGGCCTGATGGCCAGCTTTCCAGCACTTGGCCGGATCAAGGTTACGGCGTGGGTGTTCGTCGATACAATGGCATTGGCAACTACAATGACAACGTCGCCGCGATGACGACGGATGCTGCGGGTAATCTTTATGTAGCGGGAACACTCGGGCGTTCAGGCAATGCCACCACGGCTCCAGATGATGATGCCTGCGTGCTTAAGTACGATGTGAACGGAAACTTGGCGCTCGTGATCCGTTTAACTCCCATTTCTTTTGATACGGGCGTCGCCTTGCACGTAGCGGCTTCCGGTCGCATTTATCTCTTGGCCCGTTCGACAGGTACCGTCAATGGTTTGTCTGCGGGCTATATCTATCTTTACGAAGCCAACGGTACTTTGTCTGCGGCCTGGCCAAACACTGGCAGCGGCGTGGGTGTCCGTCGGCTACCATTGGAAGCGCAATCTTTCCAAGTCGCGGATGATGGCAGTGTTTATGTTTTAGGGCGGCAAAACCCTTACGTAACTTACGTAGACAATGAACTTACCCTTACCAAGCTGTCGGCCAATGGCAGTGGTGTTTGGACCAACTATTATGCGGGTCCGATAGCAGGTAGCGATACCGCAGTGGCTTTGGCCCTGGCACCGGATGGTGAAGTAGTGGCGCTCGGAAATGCTCCGGGTGTCGGCACTGGCCCGGATTATCTGCTCTGGCGAGTGAAGGCTGACGGTACGCCTTCAACGGCATGGCCTGATATTGGTTTCGGGGCCGGGGTGAGGCGTTATGATGGGACTAACCGTCCTGATATTTCCCGGGCTCTGAAGATTGATTCGTCTGGTAATACTTATGTCACCGGCTCGGGAAATCTTTTCCCCTATAACAATGACTTCGTGACCTGGAAACTCGATGCTCAAGGGAATCCTTCAGCTGAATGGCCAGATGTTGGCTTTGGGCCAGGATTGCGGGTTTATCGTGGACCGACCAGTTCATCTGATGATGCATTCGGGCTGGGGGTAGATCAGCAAGGCAATGTGTTTGTCACTGGTCGTGGGGTGGTTAACGGAACGGCCACGACTCCGTCCGATATCGTCACTGTCGCCTATGCGCGGACCGGCGAGCAACTATGGCGTGCTGCTTATAGCGCCGGGACAAATACGACTGAGGTTGGGCTAAATATCTTGGTAGATGATGCCCGGGGTGTTTACGTGGCGGGAACTTCTTTCACCACCTCTCCCAGTACCGATATCGTGACCTTGAAGTATTATCATAATACGGCCCCGGTTGCTTCTGTTCCTGCAGTGACCTTGGCGGAGGATGGTAGTGCGGTTGTTAGCCTGACCGGTTATGACCGGGAAGGGGATGCGTTTACTGCGTCGGTGACGGCTCTTCCAGGGCACGGCGATCTGACTCTCGCCGGCTCGGATCTGTTATACTCACCTGCATTGAACTTCAACGGTTCGGATAGTTTCTCCTTTGTCTTGAATGACGGAGTGGCGTCCTCGGCGGTGGCGGTGGTGCCGATCAGTGTCACTCCTGTCAACGATGTGCCAGTGCTCCTGCCGGGTTCACTTCTTGGGAATACCTTGGAGGACACGGCGACGGTGTTCACGTTTGCCGATCTGCTCGCTGCGGCCGGCGCATCCGATGTGGATGGCGATGTGCTTTCGTTGCTGATCGAAAGTGTGGGTGTCGGCACTTTGACGAAATCTGGCAGTGCGGTCGTGCCGGGAGTGACGCTGGTGCAAGCCGGTGAAAGCTTGGTCTGGACGCCGCCGGCCAATGTCAATGGTTTGGGGCTTTCTGCCTTCGTTCTGCGGGCCAAGGATAGCACTACAACATCGGCCGATTCCCTGGCGGTTAAGTTGGACGTTACGGCGGTGAATGATGCGCCGTCCTTTGCATTGTCCTCCACTTCATACACGCTGCCTAAGAATGCGGGGGCCACGATCATTTCCGGCCTCGCGACGTCGATCCTGGCTGGTCCGGCCAATGAGGCCGGGCAAACCGTCACGTTCCAAATCACGAACAACAACGCCGCTCTTTTCAGTGTGCAGCCTGCCTTGGCAAGTAATGGCACGTTGACCTTTACGCCCAAGAAAGGTGTTAAAGGTCAAGCGGTGTTGACGGTCATCGCCAAAGACAATGGTGGTACGGCCAACGGCGGAGTGGATTCTTCTGCTGCGAAGACTTTCACCATCATCGCCAAGTGATTCCGCGGCTTAGGCCGCATCGACCACGGCTTCAAAAGTGAAGGTGGAGCCTTGGCCAACGTAACTTTGCACTTTGATATCGCCGCCTAACAAGGCGGCGATCCGTTTACAGATGGAAAGCCCCAATCCACTGCCACCATGCTTGCGAGCGATGGATGGATCTGCCTGTACGTAAGGTTGAAACAAACGGGAAATGGCCTCAGCCGGGATTCCTTCGCCGGTATCGATGACCTCGAAGATGAGGCGCTGCCGTTTAAGCGGTGAAGCTTCGCCCGGGGCACTTTCTATCTGGGCCCGGACGTTGATTTCCACCCCGCCGGCACGGGTAAACTTGATGGCGTTGCTGACCAGATTGTTCAGCACCTGCCGAATGCGGCTGGGGTCGGAAAGCACCACGGTGGGAACTTCAGGGGAAACGGTTACCTTCAAGGAGATGTTCTTGGCTTGTGCTGAAGGGCGGAAGAGGCTGGAGACTTCTTCCAACAGTTCACGCGGTCCCATGGGCAGGTGCTCCAATTCCGGCCGTCCCGCTTCCAGCTTGGAGTAGTCCAGCGTATCACTGACGAGCTTTAACAGGCTTTCGGCGGAATTGGCCACGAGCTTCATGCTTTCCTGTTCGAGTTTGCCGAGCTTCTCGGTGTTGATGTGCTCCATCATCATCACGATACCAGCCAATGGCGTGCGGACTTCATGGGCCATGATGGCGAGGTAATGGCTCTTAGCTGCATCGGCTGCTTCGGCCGCATCCTTGGCCCGGCGCAAATCATCTTCCGCTTTGCGTCGTTCGGCGATCTCATGGCGCAGACTGCGGTTCAAACGATAGAGCGGCAACATCCAGCCGACGGCGGTGAGCGCGATGATCAACGCCCCGCCAACACTCCAATAAACCCAGCGCAGATTGGGCTTCGGATTGGGATCGTAAATCATGCCCTCGAAATCAAATCCGCGCGGTACCATGCCGAACTCAGCGTAAGTATCCGCAATGTGCCGCCAACGTCCCGGGTTCATGTGGCCGACTTCCACGAGATCCGTGTGCATCAGTTGTTTTGTGCGATCGGCTTCGAAGTCGAGGTGCTCCTTGGTCTTGCGCTGGCTGTATTTCGTGAAAATCAATTCATTGATCTCTTGGGGATGCCGCAACGCATACTCCCAGCCGCGCAGGCTGGCGTAGCGAAATGCTTTCACGCGTTCCGGGTG
This sequence comes from Limisphaerales bacterium, assembly GCA_965283725.1. Classification (GTDB taxonomy): domain Bacteria; phylum Verrucomicrobiota; class Verrucomicrobiia; order Limisphaerales; family JAEYXS01; genus JAEYXS01. The sequence continues at coordinate 193,126 of CBDIPT010000007.1, read as the reverse complement.
CTTGAGTATTTGGCCTTCCGTCGTGAAAAGGTTGTCCCCGTAAAAATCGATACCACCTGAGCGTGGGGTAAAGATCATGCTCTGCATGCCCGCCTTTTCGATGACGAAAGGCTCGTCCGTGCTGTAGGCGGACATCGCGGCAACACGGCCATTGATGATGTCTTCGACCTGAAACGTGTGATGTTCGATCTTGAGATTCCGCACATCCACACCTTCCGCTTTGAAGTAAGCGAAAAGCTCGGCGGATTGCGGCTCGATCATGATGGGCTTGCCGACGAGGTCATGCAGGTCGTTGACATCAGGCATCTGGCGCGTGACCAGCACGAGCGGAGAATGTTGATAGATGGCCGCCAGCACCACGACGGGTTTGCCCTTGGCCCGCAGCAGCATCAACTCAGACGTGCCGACCCCGAATTCGGCTTCTCCATTCAGCACGGCATCCACCGGGTCGTGTCCCGGCTGGGCTTCGCGCAGTTCTACTTCCAGACCGGCATCGCGGTAGTAGCCTTGATCAATCGCCGCGTAGTAACCGGCGAATTGGAATTGATGCTTCCACTTAAGTTGGAGCGTGATCTTGTCACCGCCAGCTGCCGGGGCCGCGCGGAGGCCGAAATGGCTGAGTGATAGCAGTAAGATGACCCAGTATTGGATCATTCTTTTATGCATAGGCGGATGGCTGGCGCAAGCCACACACCCATGTTCACTTAAATCACCGCCAGTTCAAGACTAAGTGCTTTCGGCTGGGGTCTTCAGGCTGAGTGGATTGATAAGGGGTATCCAGCCGGACAAAGAAAAAGCGCCGAAGTGAATCGGCGCTGGAAAATTTGCTGTGTGGGGAAATTACTTCAGCTTCGCGCTGGCACCTTTGGTGTTCTCCCAGATCACTTTGCCGCCATCGAACGCTGCAGCGTATTGCACGCCGTTGACGTTCTTCACCACGCCAGTGGCCTTTTGCTTGGTAGGGCCTTCAAAGACTTTGGCTCCCTGATAGGTCACGGTGGATTTTCCGTTCTCAAAATTGATGACGAGACCAGCAGCGGCAGTCTTGGCCTTGCCGGGAAGCGTGCCGATGTTTTGGGAGAAAGCGGGCAGGGCGGTGAGCAGGCCGAGGCTCAAAAGCACGGCCATGGGCCAATGAATAGAACGTTTCATAAGTGGCGATAATTTGGGTTACGCCTAAGAAGCTGCGCTCAACGGGGAAAACTAGCAATAGGCTATTTTGCCGACCAATCCCTCAGGTCTGGGCAGGAGGTGCTGCAGGCACCGGGGCGGGAGCGGGTTTGGCTGCCGTAGTGTTCTTGCCACCCAAAATCTTGAACATGACCACACCGCAGTCCGGGCATTTGCCCTTGATCGCTTTGCGGCCATTTTTCATGACCTCTTCCACAGCATTGGCGATTTCTTTCTTCGCCTTGCATTTGACGCAGTAGCCCTCAGCCATAAGTCTGTCAGCGTTGCGGTGTTTAGCCGTTTATCCCGGTGCCAAAACTTTACGGATTGGGGTCCTTACGCGTCAACTGGTAAAACTCCCTCCCTTATGGGCGTGAAATCGTCTGGAACATTGCTATTCCAGCTAATAACGGCATCTTCTGGAACTTCATGCATAAAAGTTTCCTTTCTGTAACCTTGCTGGCGGTGGGTTTCTTGACCGGGTGTGTCAGTCATCCGGGAGCTGTTCTGGAAGTGGGCGATTCTGGCCGGTTAGTCACCGTCAAACGTGGGGAAAACCTGACCATCCGGCTCGCCGCCAACCATACCACCGGCTATGCGTGGACCTATAAGGCCTTGGCTGGAGCTGTCGTAGAACCCGTAGGCGAGAGGCTGTATTTGGCTGAAAAGACCGACCGTGTCGGGTCTGGAGGGGTGGAGATTTGGCAGTTCCGGGCGATCCAGCATGGGCAGGGAACCTTGAAATTTGAGTATCGCCGGGCTTGGGAAAAGGACGTTCCGGCGGGCAAAACTGTCACTTACACCGTTGAGGTTAAGTGATTGGTTGATAAGAAGTTCATACGGAAATGTGCATTTGGCCGCCTTTGTCTTATGACGAAATTTGCCTAAAGCCGCCGTTTTCTTGAAAAATATTCATCACCCAAGGCGTTGACGCAGAACGCCTCAGCGGGTGTAGTATGGATTTTCTATGAAGCAGAATTCTACTGTGGCAGTCCGTCAATCGGGACTGCAAGCAGCCCGCCTTGGCAATCGCCACGGCTATCGTTTTGACGGGGATACCGTTTCACTCAACGCCAAGTTCACCGTGATGGATTCGCTGGCGCATCAACAAGCTTGGGCCTTGCAGCTCTGGGCGTGCGCCTCGGCTCCCATTGGCGGGAATGACCTGGCCGGACATCTTGTGGCTGAAATCGCGTTGCCGCCAATCGGTGAGATTGCCGACGAGGTTGAGAGCTTTGAAGTCCGCGCCTTCGCGAACACCCCCGCTGGTGCTGGTGAGCATGTGATGGTGCTGGCCTTGGTTTCAGGTGGCCGTGGGCAATTCAACGAAGTTCACGATTTGGCCGCTTATGCCCGTCGCGAGCAATTCGTGCAGCCGCGTTTGCAAGGTAACGTGGGCTATCGCATCGAAGGCAATCGCGTGGAAGTTAACGTGGAACGCATCGAGAATCCGCGCGGCCTCAGCAATCTGAGCGGCAGCCTCGCGCTGGAGCTCTGGGCGTTGAATGCCCCGTATCAAGGCGGCGCGTTTGAAGGTCAGGCGGTTGCGGGCGTCGTCCTCGGTTCGCTCGCTGGGCAGGCCGAATGGGTGAACCAATCCTTGGACCTCATCTACAATCGCCCCTCGGCTGGCCAATGGTTTTACACTTTGATGCTCCGCGAATGGACTGCGGCTGGCTTCATCACGCGTGATTACACGAACTTCACCACGCCCGTCACTATCGAGGCAGAAGTTAAAGCGGTTGAGGTCACGAAGCCGGAAGCAAAAGTGCCTGCCGAAGTGAAACCAGTAGTAAAGGCAATCGAGCCGAAAGCTAAGGCTACGGTGGAAGTCAAAGTTGAGCCGACGAAGCCTGCGGCAAAAGCCCCCGAAGCGAATGTCAAGAAAGCCAAGGCGACCAAGAAATCAGCGGAACCTGCTGGACAGGTTTCCGTTAACACCGCGAGCAAAGAACAACTGGTGGCTGTGAAAGGTCTCCCAGAAAAAGTGGCCGAAGGCATTATCGCCAAGCGCCCGTTCACGGTGCTGGATGAAGTCCAGAAGGTGAAAGGCATGGGCGCCAAGTTGCTCGCGAAGCTGCGTTCCCAGCTGAAACTCTAAACACCTAACCAATCTTATATTAACGCCCCGGTGCGATGCTGCTAAGCAGTCGTATCCGGGGCGTTTCATTACTTCGTTACCGGCGCTTTGGTGACGGCAAGATGACAATCCGGTCCCGCGACGACGCCATAAGTCTTGGCGAAATCGCCTTGATTGAGCGCCACCGAAACCGAGAGCAGGCTGTTCAGGTAAAGCAGGGGCTGCTGCAACGGCACGTCGCCAAACGTCTTCGTGTAAGGCATCACTCCGGAGTAAACGAGTTTTTTGCCTTGCCAGATTTTCACGGCGAACTGATCGCCCAACTGCGGGTGCAATCCTTCAAAGAGCGGCTTTTCGATATTGGACCACACGTTGCCATATTGTACATCCAGCACGGGGATATTGCCCTGCAACACACCGTCTTTCACTTCGGCATGCTGATAGGGGATGCTGATCACGGTCGGTTTTATCAGCGGCCCAACATCGGCGAACGCTAATTTCTTCGCGGCCAGCTTGGCTCCAACAAAGGCGAACACATCGCGCCCGTGGAAGGTATAGGAATCACCTGAGCCCGCGCGGCGTTGACGCGCGACATCGATCTCGCGCAGTTCAGTCACACCCAAGTCTTCGGCGATGAATGTGAGTGTGCCGTTGTCCGGCGTGACGAAGTAATGGCCGGATTTTGTTTTCAATACGACCGCTTTGCGTTCCGTGCCCACCCCGGGATCGACGACGGAGACAAAGACCGTATTGGAAGGCCAGAAGGGCGCGGTCTGCTTTAAGCGATAAGCCGCTTCCCAGACATTGTAAGCAGGGATTTCATGTGTGAGATCGAACTGTTTCAAATTCGGGCTCACGCCAAAGGCGATCCCTTTCATGGCCGCCACCGCGCCGTCTTTGGTGCCGAAATCCGTTTGGAAAACCAAGGCGGATTCCTCGGCGCGCGCCATGTTGCAGAGCAAACATAGAAGGAAAGTTAAGAGGTGGCGTCGTCCGTGGCTGACCATGCGCTGGAAATCAATGTCATCGCACATGGCTGCAATATCTCAGAAAATGCGGGACAATACCAGTGCAGCAAAAAACGCCGGCCCCGGATTTCCGGAGCCGACGTGTGAACGGGAAGGTTGATCACTTCACGGTTTGCCGCGGTGATCCTTATCTGGTTTCGGACTCTTCTTGCCGGGTTTGCCCGGGTTACCAGGACTGTTGGGGGCCGGCTTAGGTGTCGTCGGCTCAACTTTACCCGGTGGATCATTCGGTGGTTTCGGTGTGGGTGGTTGCACCGGCGGTTGATCTGGGGGTTGCACTGGTGGCTTCGGCGAAGGCAAGGCCGGTGGTTGTGGATTAGGTTTCACCGGTGGTTCCGGTGAAGGTTGCACCGGCGGCTTGCTGGGTGGTTGTACCGGCCGGTTTGGTTCCGGCGTAGGTGCCGGGGCCGGATCTTTCCGTCCTTTCTCCTCCGTATTCATTTTGGGTTTGGCGGAGGAGTTAGGTTCCGGCCGATTGGCTGCCGGTTCGGTCGATCTGTCATTGTTCGGCTTGTTGCCGCGTTGCTGGACCGCCGCCGGCACTGGTGTCCGTTTGTTTGCATCTTGCAACGAGACTTGGGCGACTTTCTTGCCAGATGCCTTCTGCACTTCCGCTACGCTGGGGCCTTCGTTGACCATCACGCGCTGTTGCTTGTTGTTGATGGTGCGGTTCTCTTCCCGGACGTTGTTGTTGATCACCTTGGTGTTGTTGATGATCGTCGTGTTGTTCACGATGACAGTCCGCGGTGTCATCCGTTCGTGAAATCTCCGGGTCTCCACAAACACAAATGGAGCGGCACTGAAGCTTACGGAGATGCCACGCGGGGGCAGGGGAGCCCAGCCGATATGGCCACCGCCAACCCGCCAGCTTACCCACGCCGGCGCCCAGCGTACATCTGGTATCCAAACCCAGAAGTAAGTGGGGTGATACACCCACGAACCATAATGATAGCAGGCCCAAGCCCACGGTTCGTCGCTTTCCCAATACCAGCCTGCATCGGTCCAGACCCAGCGTCCTTCTACGTAAGGTTGCCAACCTACGCGCACATGGCTGGGACGCCAGCAACGACCGAAGGAATCGACTTCAACCCACCCGCCATGCGGGGCGAGGGGTTCGTAAAAATCAGCCCGTGCTGAAATGCTGAAGGAAGCTCCGACTTCCAGTTCAGCGCGGCTCTCGAAGACGCCGCAGCACATCAAGCTGGCAAGGCTGATGGCCATTAAGATTTTCGCTTTCACAATGAATCCTTTCGTTAAGGTTCTTCTGTTCACGGAGTGAACCAATCCGGTACCATACGCTATATTTTCAGCATCAATGGGACCAAACTGGCGCCTAGGGCCGTTAGGCATCATTTGCTTGGAATCGCGCAAAAAAGGATTATAGTGCCGCTTCAGCTATGAGTACCGTCGTTAAACCTATTCCGGACGGATTTCATTCCGTGTCACCCTATCTCGCGGTGCGGGGAGCCGCTCAGGCGATCGAGTTTTATCGCGCAGCGTTCGGTGCACAGGAACGCTATCGTTTGCCGGCCCCGGATGGCAAAAGCATCGGTCATGCGGAGCTGGTGATCGGCAATTCCATCGTGATGTTATCGGATGAATTTCCGGAATACGGCAAACTCTCACCTCTTTCTACCAAAGGGACTTCCGTGACGCTGGTGCTCTATGTGCCGGATGTGGATGCGATGTTTAAGCAAGCCGTGGAAGCGGGCGCGAAAGTGATCCAGCCCGTGGAGAACAAATTCTACGGTGACCGTGCTGGCTGCCTGGCCGATCCTTTTGGCCACGAATGGATGCTGATGACGCATGTGGAAGATGTCTCGCCGGAAGAGATGAATAAGCGCCTGAAAGATTTCTACGCCTCGATGATCATTTCCCAGTAAGCGGTCACCCGTTAATTTAAAACTTTGCGGCTGGCATGGTTAAGGCTTAAGTAGTGGGTAGATGGATTTGTCATTCCGACCAACTGCAGGGATGTTGTCTGCTCGCGGTAACGAGCAAGCACAGTGGATGGAGCAGGCGGCAACGGTGCGTCAACAACGCTTCGGTCGTCGGGCCTTCGTGCGGGCCGTCGTCGAGGTTTCCAATTTCTGCCGCGAGAACTGCGAATATTGCGGCATGCGCCGGGATAACAAGGCGTTACACCGTTTTCGTGGTCAAGTAGAGCAGTTGGCTGAACTGGTCATCGAGCATCGTCCTGCCAGCGTTACCGATCTCAATATCCAGACGGGAGAGGACCCGGTGGCCGTCCGGGAAGTGGTCTTGCCCCTGCTGAAAATCTTGCAACGTGAGACGTCGTTAGGCCTCAGTGTTTGCTTGGGGACTTTGAATCCGGAGCTTTACGCCGCCCTCCAAGACGCCGGTGCGAGCATTTATATCATCAAGTTCGAGATTGCCAATCGCACGACTTATGGCCGGCGTCATGCACCGGGCACGTATGAAGAGCGCTTGCAAAATATCCGGCATCTGGCGGAAACCGGCTGGAATGTGAGTTCCGGATTTATCTCCGGTCTGCCCGGTCAGGCGATGGAGGATGTGTTGGAGAATTTGACCTTGGCGAATGCTTTGCCCTTGGCCGGTTGCAGCGTCAGTCCGTTCATTCCTGGTGAATCAACCCCGCTTTCACACGAGACCACGGCCGATGTGGAACTCGTCCTGAACAGCATGACGGCGATGCGCTTGATGCGGCCTGATTGGGTCATCCCCGTGGTCAGCGCGATGAATCTGGCGGATCCGGTGGAGGGTTATCGCCGCGGTTGGCGCACGGGAGCGAATCTCGCCACGATCAACATGACGCCGAGTGAAGTGCGTGACGATTATCTGCTCTACAAACGCGAACGGTTCATCATGACGGAAGACCGCATCTTGAAAGCGCTGGAGCAGGAGAAATTGCAGCCGTCTGAACAGGGCTTGGCCGATTATTACCGGCAGCAGCGCGAATTGACCACTGTTTGAGTCACAGCACCGTTGTTTGGGCGACCGCTTTTGCGGTCGTGGCCGCGATCGGTGAATTCTTCGCCGCTTCATCCATCGATTTGCTCGGGTCGTGAGCGATGAACCAAGTGCGCCATCCTTCGGTCAGTTCCAGCCAGCCCCAATAAAGTGCGGCTTTCAGAATGAACTTCATTGACCCCAGCTCGAACGTATAACCGGGAAACATATAGCGCCGGTGATCGTTCTTCTGTCCGGCGATACCTCGTTCAAACCGCGACTGCGCCATGCGTGCGAAGCGCCGGTTGTAGGTCCGCATGAAATGGTAGAACGGCGTCGAAGGCGGAGTGGAGTAGTAAGGCTCCAGCAAAGCAATATTCCCGCGCCGGAACGGTTGTGAGGCCACTCCGTGATAATACAGGCCCAAATCCATCAGGAACGCGGTCCGCAACAGATCGAACTCGCCCATGTAGTAATATTTGTCCTGATAGATGGCGGCGAACCAGCGATGATAACTGCGGTTGTAATCGTGGTTCATCCGCTCCACCAAAGGCGCCACTGCATCGCCACGCTTCTGGGCCAAGATCAGGTTTGTGGCGGAGGAAACGCTGAAGGAAAGCCAATCGAGGCCGGGACTGTAAAAGGGATCAAGAAACCCGGCGGCATCACTTACCAAGGCAAAGCCGTCGCCCGCAAAGGTGGTGCTGTAATAGGCCAGGTGACGGCGTGTATGCACATCACCCTCCACGCATTCGGCATCGCGCATCATCTCGGCGCCGACCGGATGCTGCATGAGGAATGATTTCAGGCGTTCGCTTGGGCGGCCACCTTCCGGCAGTTCCATGATGCGCTGATCATAGACCACGCCGATGCTTACATCGCCGCCTTTAAGGGGAATCCACCAAGCCCACCACCCACGGCCCATCAAGTGATTCGTCGCTGCACCACGTTGCCCGTGGCAGGACTTGGCCCATTGCGGAAAGCGTTTGCGCAGTTCCAGGCTTTCCCAGTCTTTCACCCCGCGCCAGCGTGACCACACGGTTGCGGTCGGGTGGCCTTCATTCCGCCGCCACCAGCCTTCTTGCCGGGCTAGCAACGCAGCGACACCGGAAGCATCGATGACCCAGCGAGCGGTGAAGGTCTGCGCTTGCTCATCGACCTTGGCGAAGACCTGCTGCTGGCCGCCGGACTGTAATTTGATCTCACTGACGGTCGCCGGGCGGATCAGCTCGGCACCAGCTTCCAACGCGCGGCGCAAGACTTCCTCATCCAACGTGGCGCGATCAACGAGATAGGCCGGAACGCGGGACCAATACTTGCCCCCGATCTCGGCGGAATCGGCAATGGTCTTGGTTTTCTCATTGCTGAACCAGAAGCGCAAACCGTGTTTGTTCAGGTGCGCTTCGTTCAGATACTTCGTCAGGCCGAGGACCCGGGTGAGGAAGTAAGTGCTGATCTCAATAGTAGCTTCGCCGACGCGACGCTTGTGGGCATCACGCCGGTCGAGGATCAAGACGCGGAGGGCAGGGTTCTCCTGCTTCAGAATAAAGGCAGACGCGGCACCCGCCATGGCACCACCGATGATGATGACGTCGTATTCCTGTGTGGCGGGAGCGGGGTTCACAAAGAAAGATTAGTCAACCCGTTTCGGGGTGATGTCGATCTTGTTGACCTTACCGTCTTCCGCTGCGAGCCAGACTTCACCGATCTTCACATCCTTGCTGCTCTTGAGCTTGGCCGCCCAGAGGGAGACTTTCCAGGTAGGGGAACCATCCGAGCCCGGTTCCAACTTCAATTCCGAGGCGGTGATCTTCAAGTTTTCCAGGATCGGTTCCTTCAGCGCGATGGCCAAGGCTTTGTCGGAATCAATCTTAAGCTTTTTCGCATCCATCTCTTCGTGCTTGGCGGCCATCTCGAGCAGACGGAAGGGACGTTTGACATCCATCATCTTGCCGGCACCGAATTTGACTTCCACGGACTTCATCGTGGCTGTTTCGTCGCGATAAACGATGAACCAGATATTAGGGGTGGTAGATCCCATGGATTTTTCCGAGCGGATCTGGATGACTTTGTCCTTGGCCTGTTCACCAACGTATTTGTTGCCTTCCTTGGCCAGATCATAGGCGGTCTGGTCCTTGGCGGCGGCGTTGAAGCTGCTGACTGCCATGACGCTGGCCGCGAGGATTAGTCCCAAGGTGCGAAACGATGCTGCTGTTCTCATGCGCCGAAGGTATCCCAGTATCCGTCCTCTCACAATCTCGAAAAACGGCCCTATCAGTTGGGCGGGTGCATATAGGTCTGGAGTTTTGGCCAAAGCAGGAACTTGACCGCCCAGAAGATCACTCCCAATAAAATCGCGATCACAACCCATTTGACGACAACCATGGCCGGATGTGCGGCGGGAGCGGGCGCTTTATCTGCGGATTCCGCCTCCTCGTCAGCAGCGTCGGCGGTTCCGTAGGCCGCTTTCTTCTCCGCCAGCATGAGCTGCTCCACGCGCCATTGGATATAGGTGGCCTTGGTCTTGTTCTCGTCCCCTTGGCAACGGGCGAGGGCTTTGGTCCAGAGACCGTCGTTGATCCGGCCTTCGCGCAGTTCATCGGCCACCGCCTGATAGTATTTCTCGTCGTCCATGAGCGTGATTCTCGCCAGCTATACTGGAGACGGCGGGTCTTGGAAAGCCTTTGGTGGAAATGGCTACCGGGCGCTGGCTGTTACTGGCGGATTCTTGTGCCGTACCTTCAGCATGACGGGGAAGGAGGTCTGCAGTCCTTGGCTGCCCGCCGTGGCCCGGGCAGACTTGACGACGATCTGGCAAAGGCGATCCGTCTCCGGCACCCATTTGAAGGCCGTGAGGAAGATTTCGCGTTCGTCTTCACCGGCCCGCACCTGGACGCCGTTCAAACCGACGTTATCGACCAGCACGCCATGGGGCAGGTTGTCCATATCGAGGCTGATGATGTTCGTCTCACCATTACGCTGCACTTTGATCATCGCACTCATGGATTCACCGGGGCTGATGACGATTTCCGGGATCACCTGTGAGCCGATGGTGACAAAATTGGAATTAGTGGGAATCAAGGTCAGTGTGAATTTAGGTGCCTCCCCGAGCTTGATCGTGCCGAAATTATTGACTTCATGCGTGACCGTTTTGCCGTTGATCAATGCGCTCGCGATGATCTGGCTGTTGGTGGCATTGACACCCATCGGCGCTTTGGCATCGGGCAGTGCATAAAGCGTTCCCTCGGCGGAGAAGTGCCCCGCTTGCACGACCACAGGGGAGGTTGCGAAGAATCCTGGCGGCAAACCGGCGGTCTCCACTTTTACTTCCCCTTCAAAACCATCCAAGCGATCCACCTCGACGGTGAAAGCGCGGCCGTTGCCCGGCGGCACGCTTGGGTTGACTCCTTCCACGCGGACACGGAAGTCTGGCTTGGCCGGTCGAATGGCGAGACGATAGGCATGCAGCCCGCTGTTCAGGCTGCGGCTGTCACTGACGCGCACCAGATAAGAGCCGGTTTGCGGCGCTCTGAAGAGGATGCGTGAGTCACTGCCCGCATCGCGCATGCTCTCATCGTCGTTCTCGTAATACAGGGTAAACGTTGGCAGTCCATTGGCGACGAGCTTGGTGCCAGGCGGATGCGGTTCCACGATGTAGAAGGGTTCGTAGAGCGCGTGAGAGGCGGCCGTGGTATCGAAGTAGGTCACCCGTTTCTCATTGCGGAAATACAGTTGGAAACCTGAGTCCGGGCCGAACGGCCAGCGGTAAAGCTTGCCGACTTCACCCGCCATGTAGAGATATTGGTTCAGTTCCATCTCTTCCCAATGTTCCGTGCGCACTTCGACCATGTTGGGGTCCACCGTGCGGACGGATTTGTTGTAAGAATCACGCGTGGCTTGCAGCAGCACGCGCTCGACGCGGCGGCCATCGGAATAAAATACTTCGAGCTTGGTGTCCGCCAAGGAACCACGCTTTGCTGCGAGCGTCTCTAACACCAATTGCTGACCGGCCTTGGCTTCAAAACGATAGATATCCACATCGGTCGGCTGGCCCTTTCCAACAGTTTGCAGACGACCATTGATGGCGATGGGCAACTGGACCGGTTGCGCTTCGCCGGGAGAATTGTTGGGCTCGGATTCCAGAATAGTCGGCCAGTTTTCTGCCAGCACCCGGAGCGGCAGGCGGCTGCGGATATCATCCGGCAACTCCAAGTTGATTTCGCCCTCCTGCTTCGCTGTAACGCTGGCTGAAGAATGTTGGCCCAGATTCACACCTTGTAATTGCACGGTAGTCGCAGTGCCCAAGCCGATGGTGAAAGGATAAACTTGGGTGACAAATGGCAGTTCACCTACCGACAGGCGATAAAACTGATCTTTGGCCATGCCCAAAGTGGCGTCATCAATTTCCACCCGATAAGTGCCGCTCTGAACAACCGGGAAAATCAGAAAGGTATCTTCACTGGCGGTCAAAGGTTGGGCTGAGGCGATGGTGATTCCGCGCGAATCCAATAGTTTCATGCGCGGGCTGGCGATGCCTGAGCCGAGTGATTTCGTATTCAGTTCCAAGACCAACTTTTGGCCTGCTTTGGCGGTGAATTCGTAAGTATCCTTGTCTCCTTGAGGCGTAAGCTCGCCCCAAGCCGCCACCGGCAAAGCGGCGAGAACTTGAACGGTGTTCGTCGTCTCTTTGGTCTGCGGCAGGGAATCCACGAATAACTTCAGTTTGGCACTTTCACCCGTGACATTGCTGGCGGAGATTTCCAAGACACCGCGTTTGGTTTCCATCGGAACCGCGATGCTGAGCCATGCCGCTGTCTTGGTGGCCTTGGGCTCAGCAAGCAACGTCACATTCACACCGGCGGTGTAAGCTTTCACCGCTGTCAAGGCATCGAGCTCTTTCCCGGTCAGTTTGACTTGGTTGGTGAAACCGCGTTGCAGGCCGCGAATATCCGCGCTCTCCAAGGTGGGTTTGGGCAGCGCCATTTTCTTGGGCGCCTCTGCGGCAGAGAGAGAGGCCGACAGGCTGTTCCAAGCCAGCAGGGCGATGACCGTCAGATTCGATAGCGTGCGCTTCATGGCGTGGATTGAGAAAGTTTTTTGGCGCTTCCTTGGGATTCACCATTGCGGGCATCGTAAACGCCCAAAGTGCCATCCAACCGGCCGAGAACGACCTGACCGCCTTGTTTGCCAAAGGCGATGCCGGGTGACCAGTCAGGTTGCTTTTCCAGGACGAGCCGTTCTTTCATGGTGCTGAAATCCCAGAGCTTCACGGAGCGATCATCTGCGGAAGAGAGCAATGTTTTGCCATCCGGTGTGAACGCGAGGTTGAGGATGGCTCCTTCATGGCCGAACTGCGAGTAGAGCAGGGGATTCGTCGTTTCTGCGGCGCGTTCGCTGATCTCCCAGACTCGGATGCGATTGTCCACACCACCGGCCGCAAGCCGTTTGCCATCCGGACTGAACGCCACGCAGTAAATCTCCTTCACTGACTGGCTCAAGGTATCGCGCCGTTCACCGCTGGCGACATCCCAGAGTTTGATGGTGCGGTCTGCGCTGGCGCTGGCGAGGATTTTGCCGTCGCGCCGGAAATCGAGGTCATACACGCAACCGTTATGGCCTTTCAGCGTGCGGATCGGTTTGCCGGTGGTGATATCCCACAAGATGATTTGCTGATCATAGCCCCCGGAGGCGAGGACCTGATCATTGGGTGACACGGCTACGGCGTAGAGCGAATCCAGATGGCCTTCGAACACTTTCACCAATTTGCCCGAACTGACTTCCCATTGGCGGATTTCCCCGAACAAACCCGTCTGGCCAGCGGCGGCGAAGAGGTAGCGGCCATCACTGGTGAAGGCCACGGCATTAACGGCTCCCGTGTGGCCTTTGAGTTTGTGTTTGGGATTGCCCGATCCGATGGCTTGCAGTTCCACCTCACCGTAACGCGCCACGGCGACGAGTCCGGCGGCCTCAGACCAGGCGATGGCTTTGATGGCGTGCCGGGGTTCGACTTTCGGGCTGATGTTCGGAACCTTCAGTTCTTTCCGGGAGGCCAATGCCATGGCGGGCGGTTTGGCCCCACCATCGATCCAAGCACGGATGAGTGTGATCTGAGCGGCCGAAAGATGCTCGTTCTTGCCCGGCGGCATGAACTGGTTCTTGCCTTTCTTGCCTGAGCGGCCTTCGAGAAATTTGACCAGCAGGCTGTCGCTGGAATTGCCGGCGGTGATGGCTGCTCCGGCTTTGCCGCCTTTCATCACGGCTTCGTATGTCTCCATGACATAGTCGCTTTCCGGGTCTTGGGCGGCGTGGCATTCCACGCAGTGTTTTTGGAAGATATCATGGACCGCTGCGTAGTCGGGAGTAGCGGCAAAGGACTGGGAAATCCCCGCCCACCAGAGGCATGCCAGACATAAAATGGCCCACTGAAAACGTACAATCATGCGATGTTCTCAGCGTGCCGGTAGGTGTCCGGACCCGCAATAGAGAATCATGCGCGGATAGATGTAATTTTCTCTCGGAAAGATTCCCGCCCGGCCGCCAAAGCACCGCCGCTCAATCCATATCCAGCGGCTCGTTCGTCTCGAAGGTGAACGTGTGGATGTAAATCAACTGATCCGTTTTCGTCTTGCTGTCGAACGGGATGATACGGTTCTTTTCCGCCTCGTAGGCATAAGCCCGGTAACGGCGATCCGTCAAAAACTCATGCACATCAAAGATCGTGGGTAGCAGGTTCGGCACCACGAAGATCGGCATGTATTTGTTGATGGTCGCGGACATGCCTTCAAACAAAGGCCGTTCAAAATGATCCGGGCTCACCGCGATGATGTCGGCGGGCAGCTTGTAATGATCAAAGATACGCGTCTCCACGACCACTTCATCAATCGACTTTCGGGAGCCCAAGAGGCCGCCAGTGTCGGGCTTGTAAGCGTGCAGCGTGTCCTCGTCCTTGGTAGCCGATTCGGTGAGCCGGGTGTTGCGCACTTTGGGCACGAACACCGTCTCGATGCTCTGGGTGTTGCTCAGCTTCACCAGGTGATACTCAAAATCTTTGCCCGCCAGCCAGCTTTGCGCCTTGATCTGCTTTTCCTGAAACGTGTCCTGCTCGAAGAGCGTGATCCGGAACGTGCGGTTATAGACGCGAAAGCTCTTGATCGATTTGCCCTCGTTGAACCCGATGCCCACCATCAAGCCGTTGGTGAAATGCAGGTTCGTGAAGAACCGGTAGATCGTATCATGCGGCTTGTTGCCCAACAGGTTGAGATATTGTGAAAGCATGGTCAGTGTTTGCCGCGGGCGAATTCGCTGCCAGTGATGCCATACTCCTCACGCAAGGCTTTGAGCGTCTTTTCGTAAGCTTCACGCGCCTTGTGATTGCTCCCATCCATCAGGAAGAGCAAGTGATTGTTCGCTTGATTCCAACGGGTCAAATATTGCGTCAAAGTAGCCATCGTTTTCTGGATGCTCTTAAACTTGGTCTGGCGAATTTTATCCTGCGTGATCAATCCGCGTACGGTATGGGTCTCGTAATAGACCACCGGCGGGTCAGACTTATAGATGGGAGCGAAATAATCCACGATGCGGTCGCTCATCTCATCTAGGGCGATGGCGATGGCCGTCTTGCTGGAGATGGTGAGCACGGTCCGCTCCTCGCCTTTATTGTATTGCTGAAACACTTCTTCGCTGATGCGCAGCTCGGCGATCTCTTCCGGTGTGAACTTTTCGTGGATCGCCTCCGGCTTGTTGTGCATGATGGCATCGATCAAGACCTTCTGCCGTCTGCGCTCTTGGAACCGCTCAATGATACCCGTCATTTTGATACTCCTCCAATCTGGGCAATCAGGTCTTCCATCGGCTGGGCCTTGGAAAATACGCCATCGACCACGTATGTTCCCGCTTCCATCGCCTCATTGTCGTCCATGCCGGTGAGCAGGAAAATCTTGCTCTTCGGCGCATGGGCACGGATGGGAGCGATCAGGCTCCGGCCGTCTTCATCACCCAAGGCGATATCTAGGGTGATGACATCAAAGGTCTTCGTGTGGACCATGGCCATGGCCGCCTTGCTGTCGGCGGCTTCGCTGACGACAAAGCCCTCTATCCGGAGAATTTCGGTGAACATCTCCCTCAAAAGGTCGTCATCATCCACAATCAGAACTGATTTCATATCCTAGGACAACACCTACGAGGCGCATGTAGGCAAGACTTATGCCAAATGGCCCCAGTAGTAGCAATCTATTTGCCTCTGGTCGGTTGGCGTGAGTTGCCAGATTCTCACTTTAGATGGTCATCGGCAGTTTCCTCGCGCCGGTTTAGGGCCTACTTCGTTGTTTTCTTGCCCTAGCGTTTGTGCTGCAATGAGTTCGTAACCCAGCAACCACCAAAGCCGTCCAATTAAGAGCATACGGCATGCCTGCATTTATGACAAATAAGACGTCTGTTCGTTCAGTTTGGTTCGTCCTGTCGCTATTATTCAGCTTGGTTTGGCTGGCGCGCGGCCTCGAGGCTGCTGAGAGCCGCCCGAACATCTTGTTCATCTTCTCGGATGACCACGCTTACGGCGCCATCAGCGCCTATGGTTCCAAGATCAATAAGACGCCGAATATCGACCGCCTGGCCAAAGAAGGCATGCTCTTTAACCGCTGCTACGTCGGCAATTCCCTCTGCGGACCCAGCCGCGCCACCATTCTTAGCGGCAAATACAGCCACCTGAACGGCTTTGTGCGGAACGGCAACAAGTTCGATGGCTCCCAGCCGACATTCCCCAAATACATGCAGAAGGCCGGTTACCAGACCGCCGTTATCGGTAAATGGCACTTGGAGACTGATCCTACTGGCTTCGACTACTGGAACATCCTCATCGGGCAGGGGCCTTATTACAACCCGCCCATGATCGAGAACGGCGTGCGCAAGACCCACACCGGTTACACTACGGAGATTCTGACGGACTACGCCCTCGACTGGCTCAAGATGAAGCGTGATAAGGACAAGCCCTTCGTGCTCATGTATCAGCACAAGTCCCCGCATCGCAACTGGCAGCCTGCGCCCGCTTACTTCAGCCATTACAAGGACACCAAGTTTCCCGAGCCCGCCACGCTCTTTGACAACTATTCCGGTCGTGGCAAGCCAGAGCGCACGCAGGACATGACCATCGAGAAAACGATGACCCCCGATGACCTGAAACTCACTCCGCCGCGCAACCTCACGCCGGAACAGTTGAAAACGTGGAATGATTTCTATGAACCGCAAAACGAGGAGTTCAAAAAACTGGACCTGAAAGGCGAGGACCTCGTTCGCTACAAGTACCAGCGCTACATGAAGGACTACCTCCGCTGCGTGGACGCCATGGATGACCAGATTGGTCGCGTGTTGAACTACCTCGATGAAAGCGGTCTCGCGAAAAACACCATCGTGATCTACGCGTCGGACCAAGGGTTTTATCTCGGTGAACACGGCTGGTTCGACAAACGTTGGATATACGAGCAATCCGTGAAGACGCCTTTTATCGTCCGCTGGCCCGGCGTCACCAAGCCAGGCACCGTGAACAACGATATGGTGTCCATCCTCGATCTCCCCGAGACGTTCCTCGATGCCGCTGGCTTGCCGGTTCCGTCAGACATGCAAGGCCACAGCCTCGTTCCCGTGTTGAAAGGCCAGACACCCAAGGACTGGCGCACGAGCTGGTATTATCACTACTACGAATATCCCGGTGCCCATAGCGTCCGCCGTCATTATGGCGTGGTGACCAAGGACTACAAACTCTTCCACTTCTACGAGAAGGACGTGGACGAATGGCGCATGATGGACTTGAAGAAAGATCCGAATGAACTGACCGACGTTTACGGCAAGCCCGAATACGCCAAGATCCAGGCCGAACTGAAAACCGAGCTCGCGCGCCTCCGCAAGGAACTCAAAGTAACCGACGAAGACCCGCCCTCAGCCGATCCCAAAAACGATCCCGACTTCCAGCCCAAAGCCAAGGCGAAGAAAGGCAAAGCGAAGCAGGAATAACGGAGCGCCGATCTCCGATTCGGCGAGTTCTTTTGCTGGACCGCGGTTGTGTCCGCCGAGGACCAGCCGCAGCAGGGGAACTACGCCGAGCGGGTGCGAAATATTTAAAATCTCAAAGTGTTGCCGGACCCGCTGCGACTGGTGCTTCGCACACAGGTCGCGGTCCAAAGGTAGGGTCCGCCACCGGAGCAACTGGTTCGTGCGAAAACAACAGTAATCAATAACGTCCACCGCATCCAACACCCTCGCCCCTCAACGGGGAGAGGGCCGGGGTGAGGGGTGAGAGCGCCAGCCAATGCCAAAAATTTTATGCGTCTGATAGTATTGATAGCCGTCCTTTTCATTTCCCTCTCCACCTTCGCCGCCGATTCCCCCGAAGTCACCATTATCACGAATCCCGGGGAGGCTTACTCCGATGCCCATCGCACCTGGCAGGGCATTCCCAGCATCGAGCGAACGCCCGGTGGCAAGCTCGTCGTGGCGTGGTATTCGGGCGGCGATAAAGAGGGCAGCTCGGAGAACTACTGCCTGCTCGCCGTCAGCACCGATACCAACCGAACTTGGTCCGCGCCGTTGCTCGTTGTGCAGGGGAATAAAGGTGTTCGCACGGGCGAACCGCTTCCGTGGCTCGATCCGCAAGGGCGCCTCTGGCTCTTCTGGAATGAGATCCATCCGGACAAAGCCTTGCGCGGCACCTGGGCCATCCGTTGCGATGCCCCGGACGCGGCCAAGATGAGCTGGACCGCACCGCAATTCATCGGCGGCGGCATCGTTCTCGGTAAACCGATCATCACCAGCAAGGGCGAATGGTTCACGCCTTTGGATGTCCGCAACGATTCACCGCTTGCCACGCAGATCGGCAAGAACAGCGCAGGGGTGATGGTCTCCACGGACAAAGGCGCGACGTGGACTTGGCGCGGCGGCTGGAGATTACCGGATGAACTGCACGACTTCGACGAGCACTGCATCGTGGAGCGCAAGGACGGTTCCCTCTGGGCTCTCCTCCGTTTGAAAGGCGGCCTGCGCCAGACGAGTTCAACCGATGGCGGCAAGACGTGGACCGAGCCGAGCGCCTTCCTCACGGGTGTGCGCAGCCGGGCGCATTTGAGCAAACTTGCTTCGGGCCGCTTCCTCCTCGTCTATCACGATGGCCCCGGCAAGGAGACCAAGGACGGTATGAGCTACCGTCGCGAATCCCTCACTGCGTTCCTCTCCGAAGACGAAGGCAAGACGTGGAGCAAGAAACTCCTGCTCGATGCCCGCAACCGCGTGAGTTATCCGGACGCCACTCAGACTCCCGATGGCCGCATCTGGATCACCTACGACTACGCCCGTTACATCACCGGCTGCAAAGAAGTGCTGACTATTGGCATCACCGAAGACGACATCCTGAAAAAACGCGACATCCCGACCCCAACCCTCGTGAACCGCGCCACCGGCTACGGCAATATCCAAGAAGCAGGCGAGGGGAACGAAGACAAGATGCGTGAGAAGGCGAACAAGGAATTGCTCAAAGGGAAACAGAAGTAACAGTGGTAGGGCTGGCTGTCCTCAGCCGGCCGCATCGAAGCACCTGCCTATCCGATTAACTCCAGCGCGTGATGACGCCAACACCCTCCCAGTGGACCGCGGCTGTGTCCGTCTAGGACCAGCCGCAGCAGCCGGACTATGCCGAGCGGATGCGAAATATTTATACGCTCAAAGAGTTGCCGGACCCGCTGCGATTGGTGCTTTCCACACAGTCGCGGTCCAAAGACGTTTTTACGTCTGGCACTAAGGCTAGACGCTAGTGCCATTCAGCTCAGTTTTATTGGGTTTTCTTAAATAAAACCGAGATTGGATTGACTCCCGTTACCATCGGCGGATGCTGGTTTTGCCTCCATAGAAGTAGTTTCGGAGCGTTCCAATGAAAACGATGATCCGCAGACTGTCTCTCTTGCCGCGTCAAGGAATGATACCCCTGCGTTTCCTGCTCGGCTGCCTGTTCCTGCTTGCTTGCCATCCGCAAACTTTCGCCGTGCAGGGCGCTCAGACTTGGTACGTGAGCCCGACTGGAAGCGATGGTGCAGCCGGGACGAGTTGGGCCACCGCCAAGCAGACCTTGCAAGCGGCCGTGAATGCCGCCGTCAACGGCGACACTGTGTTGGCGACGAACGGCGTTTATGCGCTCACCGGTTTATCCGTCGGCATCCCCAAAGCCATCACCATGACGAGTGTGAACGGTGCCAGCGCGACCATCATCGACGCGCAGCAACTCGGTCGCTGCATCACGATCGATGGCTACGCGGCGACGGTCAATGGCTTCACCTTGCGCAATGGCAAACGGACGTTGGCTGGCGGTTTATACTGCAACGGCGGCACCATCCTGAATTGCGTGCTGACGAACAATCTGGCCTTCGGCGATGACTTTACGGACGGCACGGGCGGCGGTGCGTATCTGGCCTATGGCACGATGAGCAATTGTGTCTTCTACGGGAACAAGGCGGTCTCCACGAATGCCAACGCGTCCGCTTGGGCAGGGGCGGTGTATAACTACGGCGGGGTGCTGCAAAACTGTGTCATTTCTAACAACCAATGCACCGCAGATTACGCCTACGGTGCTGGCGCGGTGCTGGTCGGTGGCACATTGCGGAACAGTCAACTGCTCGGGAACGCCACGACCGCGCTGGAATACGCGTCCGGTGGCGGCATCTACGCCACCATCTTGCAAGGCTCGCAAACGTCCTTCATTGAATCCTGTCTTGTCGCGAGCAACACCGTTACAACTACCGATACGTATCAATACACCGCTGCGCTCGCCGCTGGCGGTGGAATGTATATCGGCAACGGCACGGTGGTGCGTAGTTGTGTGGTGACCCGGAACACGGCACGTGCTTATGCCGGCTACACCAGTGGTGGCGGTATCATCACGAGCGGTTCGACGGTGGAGAGCTGCACGATCGTCTATAACGATGTGGCGTCTTATTACGGCCATCTTATCGGTGGTGGCGGTTGGGACCCGATCGTCTTGAACGATTTGGGCCGAGGTGGTGGAGTGACCTGGGCAGTAATGATCAGTGCTATAACAACATCATCAAATTCAATAGTGCGAACAACGACCCGGACAACAGCGAGGTGAACGAATACAACTATCCGGCATTCATCAACTCAAACATTGGGCCGTGGTATGGAGTGAATCCGCCGGTGATCACGCGCATCAACACCATCAACGTCGATCCGCTCTTTGTGAATGCGTCCGCCAACGATTTCCGCCTCCAATCCGGTTCGCCCTGTCGCGATGTCGGCACGAATCGCACCTGGACCGCCTCCGCCAAAGACTACGACGGCAAGAGCCGCGTGCTGGGAACTTATGTGGATATGGGCGCGTTCGAGTTCGGCGGCATCACCGCGCCGCATCTCTCGCTCGCCAAGATAGGTTCCGACGTGGTGCTGACCTGGCCTGTGGCGGACGCGGGCTTTACCTTGGAATCCACCACCGATCTCACCGTCTCGCCAACCTGGACTACAGTAACCCCGTCTCCGATCAATGTCAGCGGGCAGAATACGGTGACGAACACCGTTTCCGGCTCGCGTCTGTTTTACCGGCTGAGGCAGTAGGGAAGGGCTAATTCCCCGTCACACTCGCCGACTTATGCATCGTGATCCATCCACCACCCACTACGAGGTCGTCCTGATAAAACACGCACGCCTGGCCCGGCGTCACCGCGCGTTGGGGCGTGTGTAATTTCACGCGGGCGGTGCCGTTGGCTTGCGGATACACCGTGGCCATCGCACCGGGATGGTTGTAACGGATCTTCGCCGTCGCCTCGAAGGATTCGGGTGGTTGCTCGAAGGGGATCCAGTTGCAGTATTGGACGGTGAATTCATCGCGTTCCAACAAGGTGTCGTCGCCCACGATCACGCGGTTGTTCTCGGCGTCGAGTTCGATGACGTAGAGCGGTTTGGACGAGGAGATGCCCAGCCCCTTGCGCTGGCCGATGGTATAGAACGCGATGCCATCGTGCTCGCCGAGCTTGGTGCCGTGGATATCCACGATATCCCCGCGCGACTTGTCCACGAGCTTCGCTTCCTGGAGGAAACGGCCGTAATTGTTATCCGGCACGAAGCAGATCTCCATGCTCTCTTCCTTGTCCGCCGTCTTGAGATTGCACGCGCGCGCGACGTCCCGGGTATCGCTCTTGGAATGTTCGCCGAGTGGGAACATGGCGCGGGAAAGTTGGTCTTGTCGCAGGGAGAAGAGAAAATAGCTCTGGTCCTTCTTCATGTCCTTGCCGCGTTTTAAAAGGGTGCGACCCGTGGCCGGGTCTTTCTCTAGGCGCGCAAAATGGCCAGTGGCGATGTATTCCGCGCCGAGTTGCCGTGCGCGATCCAGCAAGGTGCCGAACTTCAAGTGCTGGTTGCACATCACGCAGGGGTTCGGCGTGCGCCCGGATTTATACTCGTCCGCAAAATATTGGATCACCTTCTTCTGAAAATCCGCCGATTCATCAATGAGGTAGTAGGGCACCCCGAGTTTGTGGCAGACGGAGCGCGCATCCATGACCGCCTGCGGTCCGCAGCACTTGTCTTCCGCCCGCGAGACGCAGTCCTGCGGCCAGAGCTTGAGCGTCACCCCCACGACATCGAAACCCTGCTCAATGAGCAAAGCTGCCGTGGCGGAGGAATCGACTCCACCGCTCATGCCCACCAGAATACGCGTCTTTTTCACCAACGACATAGCAGGACAGTATAGCGGTGTAAGGCGAGGTTCAAAGTGCAAAGTTTGAGGGGAAATCCCAAATCTAAAGCTCCAAACACCAGAGAATGTTCAATTACCAAGCTCCAATAGTATCGAAGTCTCTATTTGAAGCATTGAGTTTGGTGTTTCTTTGGAGCTTGGATCTTTGGATTTGGGATTTTCGCCGTGACCTCTCTTCGTTTACCCACATCATCCATTGACCCAGCGCCAGACGGCTGTTTGAATCCCGCCAGAGCATGGACAAATTGCTGGCACCTGGAGTCTTCCGATTATTTCTCGCCTATGTTGTTGTGCTGCACCATCTCTCCATCATCTGCTTTGGTGGGTGGGCCGTGTTCGTCTTCTTCATCCTTAGCGGCTACTGGATCACCGAAGTCTGGTTGAAGAAGTATGACCGGATGAAGCATGCTTATCTGCAATTTGTGGTGAGCCGATACCTGCGTCTGTTGCCCGTGTATCTGAGCTGTTTTTTGAGTTCACTGATGATTCTCAAGCTAACCGTGGCGGACTTCACGACCCATTACGCCACTTGGTGGTTGAAACTGGTGTCGATCGTGTTTGCTGATGCACACACTTTTTTCCTGCCGCCCATGTGGAGCATTATCGTGGAGATCAAGTTTTACCTCCTGGCTCCCTTTTTGATCTGGATCGTAATGAAGGTGACCGGACGGGCTAATCCAACCGCGCCTCCAGCCATCCGGCGATTTCTTGCGATGGTTTTGATCATAGTCGCGCTGTTTTCACTGAAGCCCTTCTTGCATTTCTCCAACCCCGACGTGAGCGGTTTCTTGCTCTATTTTTTATTGGGCATCCTCATTAACGTCACTGGGTATTTGCCCTCTAAGAAAGTGGCGGTGGCTTCTCTCGCCGTGGTGTTTCTCGTCGCCGCACTTTCTTTCATCTCAGATGAAGTGAAAAATGTCTTTGGTCCGGAGCCGGAGCGTTCGGTGGATGAATACCGGATTTTGCTGCGTCATTATTTGAGCGGCTCGTTGGCCGTCTTGGTGGCGCCTTACGTTGCGTACTCGGTGCGTGTGCGCAGCGAGGGGTTAGACCGGGAACTAGGTAACTTGTCCTATTCTCTCTATCTTTTCCATTTTTGCATCGTGTTTTTGTTTAACAACGTGCCCCAGCTTGCGCATCTCCCGGTTGCGCTCCGCGTGACTTTGAGCATAACGGCGATGTCCCTTGGGGCTCTGGCGATTTATTGTCTGGTGGACCGGCCTATGGAAAAGTTGCGGAAAAAGTGGTTTGAAACCTGGGTTTAAGTTCGTAAAAGCAACTCATGCAAATCCTCGGCCTCATGTCCGGCACCAGCATCGATGCGGTGGACTGCGTCCTGTGCACCATCACGTGGTCCACGATGACGCTGGAGGAACTGTGGTCCGTGCCATTCCCCAAGGCCCTGCAAAAACGCCTGCACGCAGCGGCGGCAAATACTTCGACCACTTACGAGCTAGGCCAACTGCAACACGACTTAGGACGATTCTACGCAACAGCAGCGACGAGTCATCCAGCCGCGAAGCGAGCGAAGGCCGCGGGCCTACACGGGCAAACGGTTTTCCACGCGGCAGGTGGTAAAGCTCCAGCGACGTGGCAGATCGGTGATCCGGCTTATCTGGCGCGAGCCTTGCGTGTGCCCATTGTTTACAACTTTCGCGCGAATGATTTGGCGGCAGGCGGACAAGGCGCTCCGCTGGCGACGATGTTTCACGTCCGCGCCTTCGCGGCAAATGGACAGCATGTGTGCATCAACAATCTCGGCGGCATCAGCAACGTGACCTCGATTGATTGGCGAGATGCCAAAGAGGAACCGAAGATCAAAGCGTTCGATACCGGTCCGGCGAATGTGTTGCTGGATCTGGCGATGCGCGAATGGTCCAAAGGCAAAAAGACATTCGATCAGGACGGCAAGCTCGCGCGCAAAGGGCAGGCGAATGAGTCGCTGCTTAAGGAGTGGTTGAAGCATCCGTATTTCCGCAAGGCACCACCGAAGAGCACCGGTCGTGAATTGTTCGGCGAACCGTTCTGGCGGAAACATCTGAAACGGCTTAGTGCCCTGAGCATCGAGGATCGCTTGGCGACATTGACGGAGCTTACTGCGGCATCGTTGGCGCTGAATTATACGAAACATCTGCCGCAACCGATCGATAAAGTCGTGCTATGCGGCGGTGGGGCGGCGAATGGGTTCTTGCGTGAGCGGATTCAGGCGAGGCTGGCTACGGCAGTCTGCACGAGTGATGCGTTGGGCTGGCCAGCGCAGAGCATCGAAGCGGCTGCATTCGCGTTGCTGGCGTGGCAACGTCTACACGGTGCCCCAGGGAACTGCCGTTTACGACGGGCGCGAGCGAGGCTTGCCTGCTGGGCAGCGTGTGCGAGGTGTGACGCCGGTTATACCTTGAGGAAAATCTTCTTCCGATACATCCAAAGCAGGAGCAACCACAGCACAAAGAGCGTGGCGGCCCCGTGCACAAAAGGTTCGTAAGGGGCACCGAAGAATTTGAAGGTTTCCTGGCCGAATACCGTTTTCAGCATCTTCATGATGAAGCTGTCAAAGAGGTGCGCCATGAGATACGCGGCAATGGAGTTCGCGCCGATGACCACGAGGGGAAAGGCGATGCTGCGGCGCTGGCGGATATCCACCAACGCATAAAAGCCCGCGAGGAAGAGGAAGCACCAACCGCCACTAAAGAGCACCCAGCTTGGCGTCCAGATGCGTTTCACGACCGGGCAGATGCCGAGAGCACCCAAGAGCCAGCCGCTCGTGAGGCCGATAACGCCTGCGATGGCGAACCATTTCACTTTATCCCAAGCGTGGCGTTCGCTGCGTAAGATGCCGCCCGCGATGAGGCCGAGAATCATCGTGCCAAGGGTGGGGATGAAACTCAGCGTGGAGTAGCCGCCGCTATTGAATTCAAAAGGCTTTTCACGCGGGAAGAGGTTCATCCACCACGTATCAAAAGCCCAGGCGAAGTTGCTGTTCTTGTTCCAATGCGCGGCGAAACCGGTAAGGCCGTAAGTGTTCAGCCAATCTTTAGATACATTGACAGTGCCGTAAGCGAAGTCGGCAGGTGGCAGTGGATAGAGTGCAAACGCGGTCCAGTAGCCGATGAGGATAATGGCGAGGGCAGTCCATTGCACTTTGACGGAGCGTTGGCCAAGGATGAAAAGGAAACCGTAACCAAGACCGATCTGCGAGAGCGTGTCTTCAAAGGTCCAATTCAGCATCGGGCGACCGATGGAGCGGAGAAAGACGCCGAGCAGAATCAGCACGAGCGCGCGCCAGAAAGCGTGCAGTGTGAGTTGGGTCGGAGATTGGCCTTTCGCGCTGCGGCTGGCGAGGGAGAAGGGCAGGGCGACGCCGACGAGAAAGGAGAACGAAGGCTGGATAAGATCATGCAGCGTGCAGCCAACCCAATCCACGTGATACTGGCAATACGCGAGGAATCCCCAAACAGGATTGTCAGGCAGCGCCTTCGCGACGGCACTGAAGCGCAACACCTCGGCCATCATCAGGAACATGACGAGGCCGCGATAGGCATCCACGGACGCCAGACGTTCGGTGGGAGTGGTCTGGGTCGTGGTGGTAGCCATATCGTTTATCAGTTAGTGCGGCAGCCCATCGTGAGCAGCACATTGCCCCAGAGGGCTTGGTCGCCGGTCTGGATGGTGAGGACGTGATCGGGGGATTCTACGACCTTGTAGAAGTCCCACTTGGAGATCGGCTCGAGCTTCAGCTTGAGCTTGGATTCTTTGATGATCTGGCGGTATTCGGCCCAGACGGGTGGTTCGCCTTTTTGCGCGTAAGCGTCGTTTGGCGGAATGCCCATGGTGTTCACGAAGTCCACCGGCACGGCGCTTAGGAGAGCGCGCAAGGCTTGAGAAACGGTGATCACTCCGGGGGAGAGATTCAGGCACACGACCTCGGCGTTCGGGCCTTTCTTGGTCGAGGCGGGATAATTGCCATCGGCGATCAGTATGGACGAATGATGACCCGCACGGGCGAGGATCTCGTTGATCTTCGGGTGGATGAGTTGGTGCTTTAACACGTTTTTAAAAGGTTTTGTGTTTCGGTTTGCGTGTTATGCGGTCAGGCGTTTGAAGGCGGCGATCGTCTGTTTCCCGGCGGTGTCTTCATCAGGCAGCGGCAGAATCTCGGCGGAGAGGTGGCCGGTGTAGCCAATGTCCTTCAAGGCTTGGATGATCGGCGGCATGTCCGTATGGCCGAGGCCGATGGCGCGGCGGTTGCTATCGGCGAAGTGCACATGGCCGACCTTATCGCCAGCGAGACGCAACGCAGCGGCGATGTCGGCTTCCTCGATGTTCATGTGAAACAGGTCACAGAGGAGTTTGACGTTCTGCGTGCGGAGCGGCTTCAAGAATTCCAAGGCATCGCGGACGTTATTGAAAAGGTTCGTCTCGTAGCGATTCAGGAACTCGTAGAGGAACGGAACGCCGAGGGCGTGGGCGCGAGGAGCGAGTTGTTCGAGGGCTTCGGCGAGCCAGGCAAAGGCTTGTTCGCGCGTGACGCCATCGCCCCAGCGGCCTTGCATGGAACCAAGGATGGTGGGTGCGCCGAAGGCTCCGGCGAAATCGATGACCTCGCCGACGAACTGTTGCGCCCGGCGGCGCTGGGTGGCATCGGGATCGGTGAGGCGCAGTTTGTGCGCGACCCAACCGGCACCGGTGCCCATGGCGGCGAGCTTGAGGTTGTGCTTGGTGAGCAGGGAGCGGATTTCCTTGGCGTTCAGATCTTCCACGGAGCGGGGAAAAATCTCCACGGCATCGAACCCGAGCGCGGCGGCCTTGGCCATGCTGGCGTCGAGGTTATCCCAATAGACGAACGGACCGCCCTTGGCTTCCGGGCAAAGCGAAATGGTGATGGCAGACTTCATTTTCTGGATGGAAAGGTAAAAGGCTCTCAGGCCGAGACAAGAACCATGTTGCTGTAAATCGTATCGTCGCCGGTGCGGATGAGGCCAATGGCGGCGGGCACGCGTTGCTTCAGGTGCAAGTGCGGCTCGAAGGTGGTCTTCACGCCGCGCCGGGCTTTCGCAAAGGTGTCGCGGACTTTCTTGGGGTTATGCGAATTGAATTCCTCGGCCATGAAGATCTCGCCGCACTTCCAGGCGGGCAAGAGGGCGTCGAGGACTTGAATAACGGTGGGGACACCTTGGACGAGGGCGAGATCGACGGTCTCGAGGTGCGGCCAGTAGGGGAAGGCGTAGTCCGCGATGACGATCATGTTCGTGTGGCGCACGCGGGCGATGAGCGAGCGTAACTGAGGGTTGAGGATGCCTTCGGTGAGCATAGATGGAATAGGGCAAAGCTACGGGGGAAACATCGAACATTCAACATCGAACGCTGAACATCGAGATGGGGGAGCCAGCGCCGACTGATGTCGTCGGCTACGGTTCGGGAATGAGTTTGCCGCCGGGTTGCACACGGTAGCGGATGCCGCGCCAGATGACGTGATTGCCGATAAAGGACAGGGCCCAGATGACCGTTTGCAGGATGTCTTTTACGGGCACGAGCCAGAGCCAAGTCACGTGGCTGCACTTGCCGGTGAGGCGGCGTTGGTTGGCGGCGGCGGTGTAGAGGCGAATGAGGAGGAACAGCGCGGTGATCAGAAGTGTCTTCAGCGCGGGAAAGACTGCGAGCCAGAGCAGGGGCCAGAGGCTGGCATTGCTCAGGATGCTGAAGAAATAGGGTGCGGGCTGGCAAACGCGGATGGTACGGGACCAGCGGAGTTGATGCGCCCAAACTTCACCCCATGTCATCGGGCCGGAGCGGCACTCGACGGTCTGGTTAGCGAGCTCGATGTGATAGCCCTTTTGCGCGATGAGATTGCCGAGGCGGTAGTCGTCGGCGAGGTAATCCGCGAGGTTCTCGAAGCCGCCCACTTCGGCGAGCTGCTTCTGGCGCGTGAGCATCACGGCACCGAGGGCGAAGTTGATCGGCTGCAGGGTACGGGATTGGAGAACCTGACTCCAGAAATCGGCGTTGATGGCTACGGCCTCCCAATGCATCGCGGGCGTGGAGGCGGTGGAGAGCTGGTAAAAACAATTCACGAGGCCCACTTGGTCATCGGCCAGCAAGGGGACGGTCTGCGTCAGGAAATCGTTGGCGACGAAGACATCGGCATCGCTTACGACGATTAGTTCGTGCTTGGACTGGCGGCGAAGCTGGATGAGCGAGGAGACTTTGGCGTTCGTACCGAGTCGTTCGTGGCAATGGATGAGTTGGGCATCGATCTGCGGGAACTCCTTCTGCAGCTTTTGCACGATGGAGCAAACGGGGTCAGTGAGGTCAGCCACGCCGAAGAGGATTTGGCGCGGTGCGGGATAATCTTGGGTGAACCAGCTCCGCAGGCACAGCTCGGTGTCCGGCTCGATGCCTTTGAGCGGCTTCAGGAGGGTGACGGGTGGCAAGTTCTTGGCGCTGGGAATCTTCTGGTGCAGGGGGAAGCGGCGGGCGGCGATGTGTTGCCACAAAGCGAGCACGCAACTCAGAACGGCCAAGGCAGCCAGTATCAGATTCCCAACCATGAGGCGGGTGTTTTAGGGGGAGACGGGCAAATTGGAAAGGGGGAAACGGTTGGGAGAAATAAGGAGACATCGAACACCGAACGCCGAACATCCGACATCGAAAGGGCCGAAAGGTTTCATTTCGACTTTCCGAAGGGCTTGGCGCATAGTTGGTTTAACAATGAAATCAATGACGGGATACGGGCGCGGAGAAAGTGCCCAAAACGGTTATAAGTTTGCCGTGGAAGCCAGTTCGGTGAATCGCAAGCAGACGGATATCGCGGTGACGTTGCCGCGCAATCTGGAGCCGCTGGAGGCCCAGGTGCGCGATGAGGTGAACCGCAGCATCTCGCGCGGCCGGGTGGTGGTGCGGGTGACCCTGCACGCGGCCAAGGACAAGGCGGCGAACCAGTTGCGCCTGAACGATGACCTGGCCAAGGCCTATGTGAAAGAATTCAAGCGGCTGGCCAAGGAACTTAAATTGACCAGCAGTGAGGTGACGTTGGACCTGCTTTTGCGCGCTCCCGGTGTCATGCAAGCGGGCGAGGATGAGTGCGATGCGGAAGATTACTGGGCGGATTTGCAGAAGGCCTTGCAACAAGCGCTCGGCGAGATGTTGAAGATGCGTGAGCGCGAGGGTAAGTCCTTGGAGAAGGACTTGGTCAACCGGATGAAGGAGATGAAACAGGCGGTGCAACGCATTGCCAAACGCGCCCCGGAAGTGCAAGTGCGTTACCGCGAGCAGTTGCAGCAACGCATCAAGAGCGCGGGTCTCGACCTGCCGCAGGTGGAAGACGAGCGCCTGATCAAGGAAGTCGTCTATTTCGCTGACCGCTCAGACATCACTGAAGAATTGACGCGTTTGCAGAGTCATTTTGGGCAGTTCGATGAATCCTTGAAATCCAAGGAACCGATCGGGCGTACGCTGGATTTCCTCTCGCAAGAGATGAACCGCGAGGTGAACACCATCGGTTCGAAGGCGAACGACGCAGAAATCGCGCGCGAAGTGGTGACTATCAAGGCGGAACTGGAACGTTTCCGCGAACAGGTGCAGAACATCGAATAGGTCTATGGGCAACGACGTAAAGCTGGGGCTGTTGATCGTGTTATCCGCTCCCTCTGGGGCGGGCAAAACGACGCTGGGCGACAATCTGCTCGGGAAGCGCAAAGACATCGTGCGCGCGGTGACTTGCACGACCCGGAAGCCACGGCCCGGTGAACAGCACGGTGTGCATTACTATTTTTTCGGCTTGGAAGAGTTCGGTAAACGCGTGGATGCGGGTGAGTTCCTGGAGCATGCGAATGTTTACGAGAATCGCTATGGCACCTTAAAGAGCGAGGTGCTGAACAAGTTGCGTGTCGGGCAGGATGTATTGCTAACCATTGATGTGCAAGGCGCGGCGACCGTGCGGAAACTAGCAAAGACCGATCCGGAATTGGACAAGGCGCTGGTGACGGTTTTCCTGACACCGCCAACGCGGAAAGAATTGGAAGAACGCCTGAATGGGCGTGGGACGGAAACTCCGGAGGTTTTGGCCCGGCGACTGCGCGAAGTTGAAGAAGAACTAAAGCAGGCGCCGCAGTTCGATTACCTTTTGCTGAGCGAGACACGCGAGAAGGATGTGGCCGCGCTGGAAGAGATCATCACGGCGGAGCGGCGGCGGACGAAGCGGCTCGCCTTGCCGGCGGAATTGAAGGCAGCATTATGAGTAAGAATATCGTGTTGGGCGTGACGGGATCAATCGCGGCGCACAAAGCCGTGGACCTCGCCAGTTTGCTCACCAAGGCCGGCATTGAGGTGCGCGTGACCATGACTGCCGACGCCCAGCGATTTGTGACGCCGTTGCCGTTCAAGACGTTGACGCGCCAACCGGTGGTGACCGATCTCTACGACGAAGACGAAGGTTGGAAGCCCAGCCATATCCGTTTGGCGGACGAGGCGAACCTGTTGCTCATCGCCCCGGCCACGGCCAATATCTTGGCGAAGATGGCCCATGGCATTGCGGATGACGCCTTGAGCTGCATCGCGCTGGCCCTGAACCCCAAGGCCGACATCCTCGTGGCTCCAGCCATGAACGGGAAGATGTGGTTGCATCCCGCGACGCAGGCGAACGTGAAGACTTTGAAGGAACGCGGTGTGCAGTTCATCGGCCCGGATGAGGGGATGCTTTCCTGTGGTTACGAAGGAATTGGGCGGCTGTGGCCGATTGAGCAGATTGCTGCCCGGGCGAAGGAGCTGGTCGGAGTAAGTTAAGCCGTCGGTCGAAACTGGGGCATGAGATTCAAGACGCTAAAAGACCTGGCCAGTGTGTTGATCAGCCCCCCGGTTGATGCGCAGGAGCAGTCGCGTCGGATCGGCTTCATGGAGGAGAATGTGGCTTTGCCCGTGAAGTCCATCCTCTTCGCGATGGTGTTCTACTTCCTTTTTCTTTCAGGGGAATTCGAAGGGGTGCGTAATCTGGGGGAAGGCGGTTTTCCGCTGGAAAGCATCCGGTTGGGTTTGTTGGCTTATCTGACCATCAATTGCGCTGCTGCCTATGTTCTGATCCGGCATAAGCGTTATTCCGTACGGGTGGTGCAATGGGTGGTGTTCAGCAACAACCTGATGGATGCGCTTATCCTGGCATCGTGTACGATGTTGACGGGCGGGTTGAACACTTATGCTTATTGGGTTTTTTTGGCCTTGATCATCCGGAATTCGGTCAGCGTGCCGAACGCACCGATGCAGATCAGTTTGAACCTGTTGCTGATCGTCTGTTATACCGGAGCAGCGTTTGTCGATAAAACGTCGATAGATTTCGAGATCGAGCGCCAGTTCGAGCTGGAGGATGCTCAGTTGCGCAATGGGCATATCATCGGCGGTTATACCTACCAGCCTTACATGATCCGCATCTTTTTGATGATGCTCGTGATGGCCTGTTGCTACGGGGTGCAAATCCTTTTCGACCGCCAGCGGCGGGTACAAGAAGACTTGCGCGAACACTTGTTGCGGCAGGAGCAGTTGCAATCGGCCGGCCGGCTGGCGGCGGAGATCGCGCACCAGATCAAGAACCCGTTGGCGATCATCACGAACGCCGCTTTTTCCCTGCAAAGGATCATCGCCGATAATAAACCGGGCGGACAGAAGCAGATCCAGATCATCCGGGATGAGGTGGAGCGGGCGGATCGCATCATCACGGAATTGATGGGATACGCGCAACTGGCGGAAGGCAAAATCGAGAAGCTCGACGTGCAGGAAGAGCTGGATCAGGCCATCAAATCGGTGTTTCCCAAAGGCACGCACGAAAACATCAAGGTGGTGCGGGATTATGATGATGAATTGCATCCGCTCCAGATGCAGCGGCGACATCTCTCCGAGGTGTTCACCAATTTGCTCTCCAACGCCCGTGATGCCTTGAACGGTTCCGGCCGCATCAAGGTGACGGCCCGGAATACGGGGGATTATGTGGTTTTGATCACGATCGAGGACACGGGGCCGGGCATCCCGCCGGAGAAGGTGGTGAAGATCTTCGAGCCGTACTTTACGACCAAAGAAAAGGGTACTGGCCTGGGTTTGGCCATCGTTAAGCAGAATGTGGAGATCTATGGCGGCAGCGTTTCCGTTGAATCAGAGATTGGACATGGGGCCAAGTTCATCTTAAATCTGCCCGCCAGAACCATGATGCGTATCAGCCGATGAATCGTATATTGCCAGCCATCCTCGTCGTTGACGACGAGAAGAACATGCGGGTCTCGCTCCAGTCCGTGCTGGAGGGGGAGGGGTATGAGGTCCTGTGTGTGGAGTCCGCGGAGGAGGGCCTGCGCAAACTGGATACGGACGAATATTTCATGGTCATCACGGATGCCCGTCTGGGGGGCATGAGCGGGTATGAGTTTCTGGGCAAGGTGAAGGCGCGCTGGCCGCAGTTGCCCATCCTGATGATGACGGCGTATGCCACGACGAAACTGGCTGTTGAAGCCATCAAGGCCGGGGCGATGGATTATCTTTCCAAGCCATTTGCGCCGGAGGAACTGTTGCATATCGTCGAGCGTTGCGGAGAACGATATCAGCTCATCAAAGAAAACGAGACGTTGCGGTCGCGCAGCACGGAGACGTACCGGCTGGAGGATATCATCGGCGAATCGCCGCGGATGAACGAATTGCGGCAGTTGATCAAGACGGTGGCGCCGACGAACGCCACGGTGCTCATCCTGGTGAGAGCGGCACGGGCAAGGAGCTGATCGCTGGAGCGATGCATGCGCTGAGCCAGCGGGCACGGCGGAATTACGTGCGGATCAATTGTGCGGCCATTCCAGAAAACCTGCTGGAGAGCGAGCTGTTTGGGCATGAGAAGGGGGCCTTCACGGGTGCCTTGAAGCAAAAGATCGGACGCGTGGAGGAGGCCCACGGGGGGACGATTTTCCTGGATGAGATCGGCGATATGAGCCGGCCGTTGCAGGCGAAGCTGCTGCGCTTTTTGGAGGATGGCTCCTTTACGCGTGTGGGTGGCAATGAAGAACATCGCGTGGATGTGCGGCTCATCGCGGCGACAAACCGGGATGTCATCAAGGCGATCGAAGACGGCCAGTTTCGCGAAGATCTGTATCACCGGTTGAATGTGGTGCAGTTCCGGCCGCCGGCGTTGCGGGAGCGGGGGCGGGATGTGGTGGTGCTGGCCGAGCATTTCCTGCGGCACTTCTCGCAGATCATGGGCAAGCATGTGCTCAAGCTTTCCAAGGGTTCGGAGAATCATCTGCTTTCGCACCATTGGCCGGGAAATGTGCGCGAGTTGCGGAATGTGATCGAACGGGCCGTGATCCTGGAGAACTCGAATGAGATCCAATTGACGAGCCTGCCGGACTTCCAGTTGGAGAACCGTCTGCAAAAGGGCGAGATCACGAAGCTGCCGCTGACGCAGTCATTGGATGAGGCTTTGGCCGAATATGAACGAAAACTCATCCTTACCACGATCGAGCAAAACCGTTACAGTCTTTCCAAGTCGGCCGAGCAGTTGAAAGTGAGCCGACACGCCTTGCGTTACCGGATGCAGCGTTTGAACATCAATCTTGAGCAAACAGATGAGGGTGGCGAAGGTGGGGAAAATTAGTCCGCAATGCGGTGCTTGAAGCATGGAAGACAGCAGCAGCAAAATCGAAGCAGCGTTGAATGCGCAACGGGGCACTGGTGGGGCCTCGGCGGCGGACTTTACCGTCATGTCGGTCTTCTATATCGGGCTGTTGCTGGCCGTGTTGTTGATGCTGGGCTTTTACATTTATTACCGGCGGAAGCAGAACCGGCATAACCGGATCAAACCGTTGAAAGCAAAAGAGATGACGGAAAAACAGGGCCGGTCCCGGCGCCAACGGGCGCAAACGTTGGCCGAGACGGATGGTTTGCCGCCGGCGCGGACTGCGCAGAAAGGGGTGTCCTCGTGAGTGCTGCTGTCAGTGAAGGCATCACGAAGCGCAGCAAGTCCAATCTGGCCTTGGCGTTCATCCTTTTGCCAAAGGAGAAGCAAGTGGCGATGTCCACGCTCTATGCCTTTTGCCGGGAGGTGGATGATGTGGCGGATGAAGACAGCAAACCGGTCGCCCTGCGGCGTCAGGAATTGGCGGAATGGCGGGCGGATATCAAGACGGCCTGCGCGGGAGGTCAGCCGAAGTTTCCGGTGAATCAGGAGTTGAAGCCCTATATTCAGCAATACGGGCTGCAATATGAGCACTTCGATGCCTTGATCCAAGGATGCGAGATGGACTTGGAAACGTTCCGCTACGAGACGCTCGGGCAGATGGAGAATTACCGTTATCACGTGGCTTCGGTGGTGGGATTGCTGAGTATCCAGATCTTTGGTTATCAGAATTCAAAGTGCCATGATTATGCGGTGTATCTGGGCAAAGCATTGCAATTCACCAACATCCTGCGGGATGTGAGGAACGATGCCGAACGGGGGCGCATCTATTTGCCGCTCGAGGACATGCGCAAGCACGGGGTGACAGAGCAGGATATCTTGAATTTCAAATATACGACCAATTTCCAGAATCTGGCCCGGGAGATCGGCGGCAAGGCGCGGGAGTTCTATGAACTGGCCCGGCAGACCCTGCCGCCGGAGGATAGGAAGGCCATGATGACGGCGGAATTGATGGGGAGCGTGTATTGGCGGTTGCTCAAAAAGCTGGAGGCGGCGGATTACAATGTCTTCGGACCTAAACCTACGAAGCTAAGCAAATGGCAAAAATTGTCTCTTATCTTTTGCGCGTGGTTTGGTATGACTATGGGGAGCACAGTTCCAGGATATGGGGGACGTTAACGCTCCTAAGCGTCTAATTGTTAATGCAGATGATTTTGGTCGCTCCTCAAGTATTAACGAGGCGGTGATTAAGGCGCATCGTGACGGCATCTTGACCACAGCAAGTCTGATGGTCAACGGTGGCGCGTTTACGGAGGCCGTAGAACTCGCCCGGCAGAATCCCAAGCTCGGAGTCGGACTGCATCTTTCCCTGGTGTGCGGCCGGTCAACCCTCAAGCCGACGGAGATCCCCGGTCTCGTGGATAACCGTTACCAGTTCAGCGACAGTCCGGTGGCGACCGGTTTTCGTTATTTCGCCAATCCCTCCTTACGGGCGCAGTTGCGTCATGAGATCATCGCGCAGTTCGACAAGTTTGCGCTGACGAAGCTGAAGCTAGATCACGTGAACGGGCATTTGAACATGCACCTGCACCCGACGATCTTCAGCATCTTGCGGCGGCATGCGCATGACCTGAAGATCAAGCACATGCGGGTGACGCGGGATCGCTTCTGGTTGAACACGCGCATTGCAGGCGGCGAATGGTTCTACCGGGTCAGTCATGCGGTCATCTTCAATCTGCTTTCCCGCCGGGCGCGACCGGTTTTGCAACAGCAGGGCATCAAGCATACGGCCCATGTGTTCGGTCTATTGCAGAATTCGCGGGTTCATGAGGACTACGTGAAGCGGCTTTTGCCCCAACTTCCAGCCGGGGATTCCGAGCTTTACTCCCATCCGTCCTTGGATGAGTTTAAGCACGAATATGAGGCGTTGGTGAGTCCGGCGGTACGTCAAGCGGTTGACGACCACGGCATCCGCCTCATCCGTTATCAGGATCTATAAAATGTGGAAGTTGTTGCTCGTTTTGATCGTCGGTCTGGTCTTTGAATCCATCGGTGTGGTGTGCCTCAAAAAGGGCATCACGGAGATGGGGGAGATGAAGACTGTCAGCGTCGCCGAAGTCATCCGCATGGTGAAATCCGGCGTGACGAACCTGAACATCCTGCTGGGCGTTTTCTTCGAAGCATTATTCTTTGGCTGCCTGTTGCTGCTGCTTTCGCGCGGGGATGTGAGCTTCATCTGGCCGCTGACCTCGCTGAGCTTTGTGTTCGCGACGATCGCCGCCATGATTTTTCTGCACGAGACGGTTTCCTCCGTCCGCTGGATCGGCGTGATGCTGATCATGATCGGGGCCGGGTTGATCAGTTACAGCGAGAAGCAGAAGGAAAAAGAGAAAGCCGCCCAGACCGTGGCACCGGTGGTACAGGTGGAGACGCAGAAGTAAGGCTGACGCGTGGCCGGGATTTCCGTTCGAAAGAGCAGCGGAGGTTAGCCGAATCAAGGCTAGGCGGCGAGGGCTTGGGCGAGCGTGGCAGCCAGTTTTTGGGCGGATGATTTCACGCGGTTGCCGAAGCGTATCAGAGCCGGGATTTTGCCGGGCGATTTCACCAAAGCGAGGGCGAGTTTGCCGAAGTGCATGTTCTGCTCGGCGGTCATCAGGGTGTTGAAATCCAAGGGCAGATTTTCATTCGCAGCATCGGAGATCACGCGGACCGTTGCGGCAGGAATGCCGCGTTCGGCACAGATTTGCCGGATGATGCCGGACTCCATCTCCACGGCATCACATTGGGTCTGGGCGAAGAGGGCGGCTTTTTCCTGGCAGTGATGGCAACTTTGCTGGCGCAATGATATGTGCCGGAGCGGGCCCCAGCCTCAAGCAGTTTTTGCGTGAGGGGGAAACCGGGTGAGGCATCCAGCACGATGGCTTCAGCCGGCAAGGCGGGGTTTAGGCCGCCAGCATAACCACAGGTGAGGACGCAGGCCGGTGTGCCTTCGCGGAGGGCTTGCTCAAAGGCGTTACGAGTGTTTTTGGCGCCCATGCCGCTGACGAGGATGCGGATGTCCGGGCGATCCGCCACGAGAGGACGGAACGGCGCGGCTTCTTCTTTGACGGCGAAGCAGATGAGAAATTTTATTGGTGCGGCCATGGGACGATGCGTCAGTCAAAAACGTGACGGCGTTCATACGATGGAGCAGAGCAGGGGTAAAGGGGGAAATTCGCGGATCGGGATACGATATGGGGTGCTTACGCCGCTTCTGGGGAGGACAAGTATTGCTCTGCTGAAGGATAGAACTTTACGCGGCCAACCAAACCATGCGAGCGAGATGCCGGGAGATCTTGATTCGGCGCAGGAGCGAATGCTCGGTTACAATGACCCCACGGAGGCCGAACCCACGTGCTCCGACTGAACAACCAAACGCCCTGCCCAACTTTGTAAAGGGGCAGTCCGGCGCAGTGGGTGGTTCACTTTTAAGGCTGGCGCAAACGCTCAAGGGGGATAAGGTCAAGGTGAACATTGCCATGCGTTTCGGGATGAGGCCGCGGGGTGCTACGAGCAATTTGTTGAACCGAAAATGAGAGCCGACATTACAATGTGTGGGACTGACCCCTTTATGGGGGTAAGTTTCCCGGGGGAAACGTTTCAGATAGTTTCCGAGAAGTTTGGAAAGTCTTGCCAGCAAGTGGTTTCTTATTTAGATCAAACAAAATTACTCCTGATTCTGATGATTCATGGACAAACCCGAATTGGCCTTGCTCATGGGGGCATGTGTCCGTCGATGCTTGGGCTAACTTTCAAGAAGGCCTTGCGAGTCTCTCCCCTGAATTCAAAAACCATCCAAAATTGTTTTCTTCACCGAAGCAGGACACCGCTGGGCCTGGGACGAATGATTTAGGCGGGGTTGCCAGCAATACGGTGAAAAGAGGGATTAGTATAACTTGGGACTGTTGCGGCATGTTTCCAAGTGCTCCTAACTTTGTGATAGTGCCGGAAGAATATAGTATACAGTTCGAAAATAAAATTGTGGTGAACAATGTTTAAAAAATGCCCCTTTTATTGTTTGGGCCTAAGTGCTGTCAAATTAAGCTGCCAAAACCTGTGGCTAAACCAATTCCCGTTGAAGTGCCGGTGTATAAATAGTTTATGATATCTTTTTCCAACGCCATTTTATGGTGGTTAAGCTATCTACCTATTCGGTTTGAAGGTGTGAGGTTTTGGGAGAGGCGAATAGATGATGTCGGGTGTGATTTGATGGGAAGATATCTTGCTTTGGCGTGTTACTGTTTGAGGTACGCGTCTGGGTTGCGGTGGATAGATGTTATGAGCAGGATGAAGAGCTTGAATATCAAAGTTGATGACAAAGCAGAGACTTTTTTTATAGGAAAATACCCGTGGCGGCGTCTTGAGTTAAGTGCGTTCGCAAAGTACGTTGAAATTAAAGTTGACGAGAATAATGAGGTCTTTCTTTGTTTTTTATGTAAAAATACGGGATTAGCTGATGGATCTGTTCAGTATCCAGAGTTTTTTAGACACGAGAATACAATCATTATTGATGTGGTGTTTGCTAGAAAGACTCATGATGGATGGCGTTGGAGATCAAGTGTAGGTTGAGGTTAGAACTTTACACGACCAACCACAGCACCGGGTGTGCCAGTGAAAAACGTGTTGGCGCAAACGTACTTTGAAAATGAACGCGTGGAGCGGCTTCTCGGTTATAACTAAACTCCCGCAATTGGGAGCCAAACTGGCCTACATCTGACTGAACAACCAAACACCATGCCCGCCTCGGAGTGCTGTCCTGGCCAACCTAAGATGCCGTTTTGGAAGCTCTTTCATTCTGGGCATCTGTAATTAGTCCTCGGTAATGGCTGCGACCGCCCCGGCTATGTTGGGCACAAGTTACGGGTTTTGGGTTTCTAGTTTCGAGTGCAAAGATAAGGCTCACTTCCTTGTCCCAAGGGCTTCCGAGTATGCGTCGATGAAATTGCGTTCCACTACTTGACCGGCTTTGGTCTTGCCGGAGTCTTCGAAATCCAGCCGGGGTTTCACCTTGGCACTGGTGGCTTTGGTAAAGAGCAATTTGAATCTAAAGTGGGCAGTCCCACACATTGTGTGGCTAAAATTTAAGGCTGGCGCAAAGGTCCAAGGGGGATAAGGTCAAAGTGAAGATCGCCCTGCGGTTGCGGGTGGAGACGACGATGACGGCGGCATGGATCGCGGCGCGTTTGCAGATGGGGTCGGGGTGCTACGAGCAATTTGTTGAACCGGAAATGAGCAGAGCTTTAAAATATTTGGGACTGCCCCATTTTAAGATGTTTAAACAGTGTATTGTCCTTTAAAATGAAAGCGCTTCAAGTATTGCTTTTATTGTTATTGAGTGGGTTGTGTGCGTGTAAAAAGGGGGCATATTCGATTGTGAAAATTGAAGATTATGCTTTGTCAAATGGCAGGGTGTATATGTTGTTTAGTGTCGAAAATGGGGATAACCGAGAGCAATTGGGGGCGGCGGGCAATGCTTTGACTGTTTTGAATAAGAAGCTATTCCTGGGTTACCATGACTTAGGGGCTATGTCCAAAGATTGGAGCCTGACTGCTGTTTTTAATTTCCCGAAATCGGAATTGTCAGGTTCGAACTGCAGTCTGCTGGGTACGAATGGATTTGTTTACCAAATTCAAAACGATGAATTTAAATATGTCAAATTTGGGCCAAAGGGGAGATTTTCGAGACGAAAATTAAAGCCAAAAAAGTTCTAATATTTGCGAATCGCCATGGATTAGTTGCTATTGGTGGAGGCATCAAACGTATTGACAGTAAATCAGAATTTAAAATGGTCGATGTCGTGCCAGATGAAATTCTGAACAGCGTCACAAATCAGATGTTGGGTAATGTTCCAATAAATGAGTTCTCTATCTCGGACGGCTGTGACGCTATTGCTATTCGTGACATAACAAAAGAACCGCCCCTGATGATGCTTGTGCAAAAGAAGCAGGAGTTATACCTGACCAATCAGTTTCCGGTTTCTCAGATTTCTTTGGGACCAATTGCTGTAAAAATGGGCTCAGAAAAGAGCCTGGTTTTTGTCCGGGAATCAAACGCAGTTGGTGGCGAAACTATTGGGATATTCGACACGAATGGGAATAGGGTGGATTCATTCCCAGTAATTGGAGATGCAGTTTTTAGTGATGATTATGCCTCTGTTGTTTCTTTTGAGAAGAGTTATAAATTCCAACTTGATAGGGGAACGAAATTGCATGGTCAAATTTATGCGATTCATGAGCGGAAATCATATGATTTCTTGCTGGATATTGAAAAGTTGCTGGATCGTTAGAACTTCAGCGCCACGCGAGCCGCCAATTGATAAAGGGGGCAGTCCCACACATTGGGTGGTTAACTTTTAAGGCTGGCGTAAAGGTCCAAGTGCTACCGCGGATGTCTCGGACTGCTGCCTGGAAACCGGCGGCACGGATTGCGGTGCTACGTCGTTCCGTTCCGGCTTCACGCGTTTAAAATCACACCCGGAAAGGTTTCACCGAACGTCCAAAGAAGAAATAGCCAATCACAAATCGTCGATAGCCAAGAAGAGGTTGTGGGGGTGGATTTGGAATTTCTTGGGCATCAGGGGGTTGGAATTAAAAGGTTGCCTGAGTTAAATATTAGTTGCGAATTGGTTTGCTTGGTGCGATTCTCTCTTTGCCATGACCAAGGAACTGGCAGGACGGTTGCGGGAGGGAGCGCAGGGATCAGCTACATCTGCGAAGGGGTTCGGTTTTTCTGAGGATTTTCAAAGAGTTGGCGGGATTTTTAACCGCAGTTGTACGCAGATAGGCGCAGATGGGGGAAAGAGACGGGAAAATACCGAACATCCAACGACGAACGCTGGACATCGAGAGAACGGAGGAAGACGGGGGTGCCAGCGGTACGGCCCGCGGGACGCGGGTGCTATGTGGGAGTGGGAGGTTTCGGGCGTTAGGATGAACCGATTTGGTTCGAAGATGCGGCGGCTTCGGCGGCGGTCCGCTGAGGACAGCGAGCCCTACCTGCTGGCGCATAGACGGGATGCTTCTATAGGTTTTGAGTTGCGAAATGTGCGTATGCGCTGGAACTGCCGGCTGGAAGCCGGCAGCACATTGAGGAGGCGCGCGAAATCAGTGGCTGCCGTTCAGGGCCGGTTTGCCGTTGGTGGCGAGGACGGTTTTGGCGGCGTTGGCTTTTTCGAGCAGTTGCTTGTAAGTCGCCAGTGCCAGCAAAGGCCAAGAGTTCCGATACATGTCGTACTTGAGGTAGAACACTTTCGGGAAGCCGGTGCCGGTGACTTCGTCTTCGGTCCACGAGCCATCGTCGTTTTGGGTGCGGACGAGGTATTCGATACCTGCCTGCACACTCGGGCGGAAGGGGTCATCAAAGGCAAGGATGCCCATGACGGCCCACGCGGTTTGCGAGGCGGTGCTGGGGCCTTGGCCTTTGTAAACGGGGTCGTCGTAGGTGTTGCAGCGTTCGCCCCAGCCGCCGTCAGGACGTTGGACGCTCTCGAGCCAATCGCGACCGCGCATGAGCCACGGTTGGTTCATGTTCACCTTGAGGGCGCGCATGCCGCGGAGGACCTGCCAGGTGCCGTAGATGTAGTTCACACCCCAGCGGCCATACCAGGAGCCGTCGTCTTCCTGCTCGTCTTTGACGAACTGGATGCCGCGTTGGATCTGCGGGTGATCGACGGGGTAATTTTCGTAACCAAGCAATTCCAGAATGCGGGCGGTGATGTCCGCGCATTCGGGATCGAGCATGGCGTTGTGATCGGCGAACGGAACTTTCTCAAGGATGCCCTTGGTGCAGTCTTTATCGAAGGCGGCCCAGCCACCGTCTTTGCACTGGAAGGCCATCATCCAATCCATGCCGCGCTTGAAGCATTCGTCGCGGCGTTTCTTGTCCGCCGTGGGAATCTGGCGCAGGGCGAGGAGCACCATGGCGGTGTCGTCCACGTCCGGGTTCCATTTGTTGGTGTACTCGAAGACCCAGCCGCTGGGTTCGACGTCCACGGGGTTTTTGTGATACCAGTCGCCACGGAAACGGATCTCTTTATCCATGATCCAGTCGGCGGCTTTGATCATCTGCGGATGGTCGGCGGGGATGCCGGATTCGCGGAGAGCGATGGCAACAATGGCGCTGTCCCACACGGGCGAGAAGCACGGCTCGATGCGCATGCTGTCGTCCGTGTGGTGCTCGAGTTTCTTGAGCTCGCGCGTGGCGCGGACGAGTTCGGGATGGTCTTCCGGATAGCCAAGGGCTTTCAACGCGATGACGGCATTGAGCATCGCGGGGAAGATGGCAGCAAGGCCATCGGAACCCTCGAAGCGCTCGACCATCCATTCCTTGCACTTCTTCAAAGCGCGACGGCGGAACGGGTGGATGCCGGCTTGCGCCCAGAGTTCGGCGAACTTGTGCAGGCGATCCAAGGACAGGAAGAAATTACGGAACGTGAAGAACTCGGGATCGCGCGGCAGGGCGAGATCACGTTCGTGGAAGCCTTCCGGGTAAAGCTCGTCCAAGGTGATATCGAGCTTACGCGTGGGCTTGTAGTGGTTGATGATGGCGAGGGGTACGAGCATGGCGCGGGACCAGTTGCTCATGTCCCAGAAGTTCACATGGAACCATTTGCCGATCATCATGACTTCGCACGGGATCGTGGGGAGATATTTCCAAGGGAAGAGGCCGATAAGGGCCAGATACAGCTTGGAGAAAGTGTTCATCCGGGGCACGCCGCCCAAGTTCTTGGCCATCTCCCGGGCGCGCAGCATGCGGGGGTCCGTAGCGGGGAGGCCGGCGAGCTTCAGGGCGAGGTAGGCCTTGATAGTGGCGTTCACCTCGGCGGGGCCGCCGTAGTAGATGTTCCAACCGCCATCCGGCAACTGCATGGACAGGATGTGGTTAACCGCGCGATCTTGCCAGGCGGGGTCCACCGAGCGGTCCCAGTGGTGGAAGGCCACCATGTCCGACACGAGAGTGGAATCGACCATGAGTTCGCCGATCCAGTAACCCTCGGGCTTTTGCTCGCGGAGGAGGTATTGCTGGGAGCGGTGGATGGCACCGTCTGGGGACACGGGAGCACCCGGGGTGGTTACACCGGTTGGCTTCAGAGATTTCTCTGGATTACGTCTGGTATCAAACAACTGACTCGACACGCGGAGTAATTTGGGTGGGTGTAACGTGGCTGTAAAGTATTATTGGAGCGGGGGTAAGGTGGTGAAATCATGAAAAGGGCGAATGGGAAGGAGGAGGGAGATTGATGAAATGTGGGTAAGATGTTCTTTGAAAACGGGTTGGATGATCGGTTTTAGGCTGGTTTGGGGCGTGGTAAACGGGGTTTTGACGGCTGCCCCTTGAGTTTTGGAGGGCATTTGGTAGTGTGCGCCACTCATGACGTTGCAATTTACGAAGATGAACGGGGCGGGGAATGACTTCATTCTCCTGGATAACCGGGCGCGGAATATCTCCCTGACGCGGGAGCAGGTGGTGCAATTGTGCCATCGCCAACGGGGTATCGGGGCGGATGGCATCATGTTGCTGGTGCCGTGCACCTCGGGCAAGGCGGATTGGGCGTGGCAGTTTTATAACAGCGACGGCAGCGATGCTGAGATGTGTGGTAACGGCGCGCGGTGCTTTGCGCGTTATATCCAGAAGCTGACGGGCGTGAAGGACCGGACGTCCTTTGAGACGGTCGCGGGGGTGATCAGTGCAACGTATCATGGCGAACGGGTGACGGTGAACCTGACGACGCCGAAGGATTTGCGCCTGAGCGAACAGGTGCCGTTGAAGGCGGGGGCTGCGGCCATCAGCTCGCTGAACACGGGAGTGCCGCACGCGATCTTGTTCGTGCCGGATGCGGATCAGGCGATGGTTTGCCAGGTGGGACCAGAGGTGCGTTATCACGAGCACTTCAAGCCGCGCGGAACGAATGTGAATTTCGTGCAGGTGAAGGGGCCGAATTTTATCCGCGTCCGCACGTATGAGCGCGGGGTGGAAGGCGAGACGCTGGCTTGCGGCACGGGGGTGAGCGCGGCGGCGATGATCTCGGCGAAGCTGCACGGCTTTACCTCACCGGTGAAGGTGCAAGTGCAGGGCGGCGATCTGCTGGAGGTGGGTTTCAAAGAAGCGAACGGCGGATTCACGGACGTGTCCTTGAACGGTCCGGCGGACTTTGTGTTCGAAGGCACCATCACGGTTTAAGCGCGATTTTAACGGATACGAAAAGCCGCGCATTGAGCGCGGCTTTTTTTGTGACGTTGCCTTTTGATGAGGCAGGTGACATGGTCGGGCAAATCAACTAACTGCGAACGAAAGCCGTGCGCTATCTTTACAAGGAGCTATGAAGACCCAATTGGTGAGCAGTATTATCGCTATTACCGGATTGCTGCTGGTCGGGTGCATTTCCCATGAGGAGACGGTATATCGCGACGTAGAGCGGAAACCGGTGGAGTTTGAAAATGACGCGGCGGCGCGGGTTTTCTATGAGACTGTATCGCGCGGACAGGGGGCAGGTTCGCGGACCGAGGTGAAGACGGAGGTGTCCTTGCCGGTGGTGTTCGATCATAAAAAGAAAGTGGTTTCCGGACCGAATGTGGCCTTTAACGAAGCGGTGACGATGTGCGACACCAACAAGGACGGTAAAATCACCGAGGCCGAAGCGCGCATCTTTGCCGATCTGAAGAAGAAGTGATTTCGCAGTTGGGAGCGTTGATTTGGCGGGGTGCTTAACACTGTTGGTTGAGGGTGAAAAATATCTGTACGGTCCGCTACTTGCGGAATGTCGTTTTATGGTCGAGTCTGCCGATGGAATGATTCTCCCACTGGAATTCAAACTGGTGCTGCCTCGGGCCACCGAATGGGCCGAGGAGCAAGAGTC
This sequence comes from Limisphaerales bacterium, assembly GCA_965283725.1. GTDB lineage: Bacteria > Verrucomicrobiota > Verrucomicrobiia > Limisphaerales > JAEYXS01 > JAEYXS01. The sequence continues at coordinate 148,644 of CBDIPT010000007.1, read as the reverse complement.
CCGCATTTTAGCCGAAGGCGTTCCCCTGACGCCAACGCTGATGGCGGATGCTAGAAAAATTGGGGTCGCGAATCCTGAGCGAGTCCGACTGCGCGTGGTGAATGAGGTGCCGTTTCCGAAAGATCCGGTCCTCAAGACTGCCGCCGCAGATGCCGGGTTGCTCTCCCGACAGACGGCCGGGCTGACGTTGCGCTACGGCATATTCATCCGCGCCGATCATTGGGGTTCCCGTCGGTTGGTGGCGCATGAACTGGTGCACACGGCCCAGTATGAACGGTTGGGCGGGTTTGCACCTTTTCTGGAGCAATACCTCGCTGAATGCGCGACGGAAGGTTATCCCCATGGTCCGCTGGAGCAAGAAGCCCGGCAGGTAGAGATGGATTTCGAGGACTGAGGCGTTCGAGCGCAGCGTTTTAGGGCGGTCTAACAGCCGTTTGGCTGACCGGATTTAACATCCGCGTTGCGGGGATTTTCTATGTTTCACTTTTCTACCACTGGCTATATTGTGACTTATCAAAGCCCGGTCATTTGCCATGTATAGAAAGTTGAACTTGGTCCTGATCCTTGCGGTGTTGAGCTCGGTTGCATCAGCTCAGGCCGCAGTGGATTATGTGAAAGAGGTGAAGCCTATCCTCGCGCGGAATTGCTATAAATGCCACGGCGCGACAGAACAAAAAGGCGAGTTGCGACTGGATACGGCCGCTCTCGCACTCAAGGGCGGTGAGCGTGGGGCGGTGATCGTGCCGGGCAAGAGCAGTGAAAGCCTCCTCGTGCAAGCAGTGCGCGGCGTGGCGCCGAAGTTGAAGCAGATGCCTTTGAAGATGTCCGCCCTGACGGAGGAGCAGATAGCGGTCATCGCAAAATGGATCGATGAAGGTGCGGTTGGCCCGGCGAAAGAAGAGCCGCAAAAAATTGGGGCGGACGGACACTGGGCATTTCAAGCCCCCAAACGCCCGGCCTTGCCGAAAGTCAAAGATACCTCATGGCCGAAGAATCCCATCGACTATTTCATCCTCGCCAAGTTGGAGGAAAAGGGTGTCAAGCCATCCCCGGAGGCCTCACCTATCACGTTGCAGCGACGGGTGGCGTTGGATTTGACCGGCCTGCCGCCGAAGCTTGAGGAAGTGGCGGCGTATCACACTGGCAAGCTGACGTATGAACAGTGGGTGGGGCAGTTGATGAACTCGCCACACTTCGGCGAGAAATGGGCGCGACATTGGCTGGACGGTGCACGCTACGCAGATTCGAACGGGTACAGTATCGATGCACCACGGCAGATCTGGAAATACCGCGATTGGGTCATCAACGCGATGAACCGCGACATGCCGTTTGATCAGTTCACCATCGAGCAGATCGCCGGGGACATGTTGCCGAATGCGACGCCAGACCAGAAAATCGCGACGGGCTTTCATCGCAATACGCAGATCAATCAGGAGGGCGGTATCGACAAGGAGCAGTTTCGTATCGAATCGATTTTCGACCGCGTGGCGACGACCAGCACGGTCTTCTTGGGGCTCACGGTTTCCTGTTCGCAATGCCACGACCACAAGTTCGATCCCATCCTGCAAAAGGAATATTACCAACTGTTCGCTTTCCTGAACAATGCGGACGAACCCACGCTGAATATTCCGAGTGTGGAGGATGAAAAGAAGCTGGCCGAACATAAGGAGAAGGTGAAGAAACTGGAGGCGGAAATCGCCGGTTTCCCGAAGGATACCACCGACAAAGCCGAGCTTAAGAAGAAGCAGGCCGAACTGGCAAAAGTGAAGAAAGCGGTGCCGGCTGTGACCTCCACACTGGTCATGCAAGAGTTGAAACAGCCGCGTGAAACATTCCTTTTCATCAAGGGGGATTTCACCCGGCATGGCGATCGCGTCTATCCTGGCACGCCGCATGTGCTTCATCCGCTCGAAAAGAAAGAAACCCCGAACCGTCTGGATCTGGCGCAATGGCTGGTGGACAAGCGCAATCCGCTTATCGCGCGCGTGACGGTGAACCGAATCTGGCAGGTTTACTTCGGTCATGGCTTGGTGGAGACGGATAATGATTTCGGCACGCAAGGCACGGAGCCGGTCAACCAGGCGCTGCTCGACTGGCTGGCGACGGAGTTCATGGATCACGGCTGGAGCATGAAGCATATCCATCAGCTGATCGCCACCTCGGCGACGTATCGCCAATCCTCCAAGATCCGCCGGGATTTGGACATCATCGACCCGACGAACAAATTGCTGGCGCGACAGAATCGTTTGCGGCTGGAAGCGGAGCTGGTCCGAGATTCCATCCTTTCCGCGAGCGGTGTGCTGACGGAGAAAATCGGTGGCCCCAGCGTGTTTCCCCCGCAGCCCGACGGGGTGATGAACTTGGGCAATCCAAACGCGAATGGACGCCAAGCTCCGGCGAGGATCGTTACCGCCGCGGGATGTACACTTACTTCTGGCGGGCGACGCCGAATCCGGCCCTGATGGTGTTTGATGCCCCGGATTCATTCAGCGCCTGCACCCGGCGGGCGCGTTCCAATACGCCGCTGCAAGCGCTCACGTTGCTGAATGATCAAGGTTTCTACGAGCTGGCGCAGAAACTGGCTGAACGCGTTTTGCGCGACGGACCGGCAGAAGAAAAAGCACGGATTGAATTCGCGTTTAAACTTTGCACATCCCGTTCGCCGGATGCAGATGAAAGGACGCGGCTGGTGTCCTTGTTAAAAGCGGAGCAAGACGCATTCGCTAAAGCGCCGCAAGAAGCCAAAGAGCTGGTTGGTGCCAAAGCAAAAACAGACGCCGGTCAGTTGGCTGCATGGACGACGGTTTCACGCGTGCTGCTCAACCTCGACGAAACCATTACCAGAGAATAAGGATGAACCCATTACACGACATCACCCGCCGTCATTTCTTCAGCCGTTGCGGCATGGGGCTGGGATCGCTTGCGTTGGCAAGTTTGATGGGGGGAAGAATGCTTTTGGTGAGGGGCTGCAACTAAAAAATCCGCTGGCACCGAAACAACCGCATTTCACGCCCAAAGTTAAGAACGTCATCTTCCTGTTCATGGCCGGTGGACCGTCCCAATTGGAGTTGTTCGATTATAAGCCGAAACTGATCGAATTGAACGGGCAACCGATCCCGCAATCCTTCATCGAAGGCAAACGGTTCGCCTTCATGGATAGCAGCCACCGGACGAACCTGTTGGGGACGCGGCGGCAATTTAAACAGCATGGGCAAAGCGGTATGTGGGTCTCCGATCTGATGCCGCACACGGCCGAGATCGTGGATGACATCACGATGGTGAAATCCTGCGCCACGAATCTTTTCAATCACGCGCCGGCGAAGCTTTTCATGAACACCGGTTCCGGCATCTTCGGCCGGCCAAGCATGGGGTCATGGGTGACTTACGGCATCGGCAGTGAATCGAACAACCTGCCTGGCTTTGTGGTTTTGCAATCCGGTCCGCGCGGGCCGCGGGGTGGTTCGGTGAACTGGGCCTCAGGATTTCTGCCCAGCACCTATCAAGGTGTTCCCTTGCGCGGGCAGGGCGAGCCCATCTTGAATTTGAACAGTCCATTGGGCATTTCCGCCGAACGGCAACGCCGGACAATCGATGCCGTGCGGGACTTGAATCTTAAACATCTAGTGGAGACGGGTGATGATGAGATTTCCACCCGTATCTCCGCTTACGAGATGGCGTATCGCATGCAGACGAGTGGTCCGGAATTGATTGATATCTCCGGTGAATCCAAGGCGACGTTGGACATGTATGGCATCGATCCATACAAACCATCCTATGGACGGAATTGCCTCCTTGCCCGGCGGTTGATCGAGCGTGGCGTGCGGTTCGTACAGCTTTACCATACCAATTGGGACAGTCATGGCGGTCCCGGCGAAAATCTGCAGGAAGACTTGGAACGGGTGACCAAGGAAGTGGATCAAGGTGGAGCGGCCTTGGTGAAAGATTTGAAGGCGCGCGGATTGCTGGAAGATACCTTGGTGATCTGGGGTGGTGAGTTCGGACGCACGCCGATGGGGGAAGTGCGCGAGAAGACGGGGCGCAATCACCATATCGATTCCTTCACCATGTGGTTTGCCGGGGGCGGGGTGAAAAAGGGGTTTGTGATGGGGGAGACGGATGAACTAGGCTTCAACCCGGTGCAAGACCGCGCCCATGTGCATGATATCCACGCGACATTGCTGCACTTGCTGGGTATGGATCACACAAAACTGACCTTCCGGTTCCAAGGTCGCGATTTTCGCCTCACCGATGTCGAAGGGGAGTTGTTGCACAAGATGCTGGTGTGAGAAATAGCTGCGGCGGACGCATCACACTGCCGGCTGGAATCCGGCAGCACGGGCTATGTGTTTCGTCAGCCTTTCTAATGGCTTCATCACTCGGGAACTTTTGACAGTTGGTCGGATAACCGGCTAACTGGCTTCGCGTGGATAAACTCGTCACTAAAATCCGCAGGAACTTGCAGGCGCATGGGCTGATCGCGCCGGTTGATTCCGTATTAGTGGCGGTCTCGGGCGGTGTGGATTCCATGGTTTTGTTGGAGGCGTTGCGGCAATTGTCCAAGCACGGCGGATTCACCTTCACGGTAGCGCACTACAATCACCAACTACGCGGGCGGGCGAGTGATCTGGATGAGCTGTTGGTGTTGAAGTATTGCGCCCAACATGGATTGCCTTGTGAGACCGGCAGAGGGAATGTAAAGGCGTTGGCGAAGCGTAAAAAGATTTCAGTGGAGATGGCTGCGCGGGAGTTGCGGCATCAGTTTCTGGCGGCGACGGCGAAACGATTGAAGTGCGGCAAGGTGGCTTTGGCGCATCACGCGGATGATCAGGTGGAATTGTTTTTCCTCCGTCTGTTTCGCGGTAGCGGTGGCGATGGCTTGGGCGGGATGCTCTGGCAAAGTGCCTCACCGGCCGTGGCCGAAGTGGGTTTGATCCGGCCGTTGCTCGATATCAGCAAAACCGAGTTGATGGCCTATTCCCAAAGACAGGCGGTGGTGTATCGGGAGGATCGCACGAATCGGGATGATGATATTCTGCGTAATCGCGTCCGGCGGAAACTGATTCCCTTCCTCCAAACGCAGTTTGGCAAAGGGACGGTTGCGACCATTCAGCGGACGATGGACGTGTTGGCTGGCGAGGCCGATTTGGTGACCCAAGAGCTGCGTGCCTGGCAGGCGGGTAAGAGCGGGGCGCCTTTTCGTCAGCTTCCAGTGTCGGTGCAACGGCGGGGCATCCGTCAGCAATTGATTTCCCAAGCGGTGCCGGAAAGTTTCGATCTGATTGAGGAGTTACGGCAGCCGGGGGAGGCTTGGGTGCAGGTGAATCCGCAAACTTTTTTGCGCTGCACAGATGCCGGTCGCGTGGAAAGCCGCTCACCGGTGGCGCTGGATTTCAGTAAATCCAGCCTGTCGCTCAAGCTGCAAGGAACTGCGGGACAGGTTGGGCTGGAACACCTTAAGATTGATTGGCAGCTTCAGGCAGCCCCTAAAGTTTTCCGGAAGCCGAAATGCGTGAGATCGATGGAAGTGTTTGATGCGGAGAAAGTTGGAGTTTTTATTCGCTTGCGCTATTGGCAGCCGGGGGACCGCTTTCAGCCCTTGGGTCTGGCCCAATCAGTAAAGTTACAGGACTGGTTTGTGAACCGAAAGATTCCCGCCGCGAAACGTCGTCGTCTGGTAGTGGCGGAGACGGCTGACGGGCGGATTTTTTGGGTGCAGGGAGAGCGTATCGGGGAGCAGTTCAAACTCGACAAGGCTTCCCGGCAAAGGTTGAAATGGCAATGGCAAGCAGTAACAAGCCCCCCGTAAGCATTCCAAAAGAATCTTCTCGGGAACCGGGAACTATCCGAACCTTCGGTTGCTCCCTGCTGTTTCCTGTGCTACTGTCAGAAAATTTAACAAATGTCGGACAATAACAGTACTCAGATAACGGTGGAGGTCCTCGCAACGGCGAGTTCAAACCTTCGCCCCAAAAGTGGCTCTACTGGCTGCTGATCCTCAGCGTCATTCCGGCCCTGATCTTCATCCAAGGCAAAGGCGAGCGTAAGGTCGAAGTGCTGACCCATACGCAGTTCGTCGAGTATGTGGAGCAGAACAAGATCCTTGATGGGGCGGAGATCAGTTACAACCCGCAATCGCCCGAGTTGCGCGAGATCACGGGCAAGTTTGAAGCCGAAGACAAAACCGCGCCCGGCGGTAAAGTCCAAAAGGCCTTCCGCATCAAGACGCGTCTGAATGAGCCGCTGGAGGAGAAAATCCTCATGTCCGGCAAATTCAAACCCGTGGAGCCCAACACGATGTTCATGGGCTTGTTTGTCTCGCTGTTGCCTTTGCTGGTGATCGCCATCCTCATCTATTTCTTCCTGTTCCGTCAGATCAAGATGGCGGGCAAGAACGCTATGAGCTTTGGCAAGAGCAAGGCCCGCATGCTCAGCAAGGACAAGAACAAGACGACTTTCAAGGACGTGGCCGGCGTAGAAGAGGCCAAGGAAGAAGTCTCTGAACTGGTCGAATTCCTGAAAGACCCGAAGAAGTTTCAAAAGTTGGGTGGCCGTATCCCTAAGGGTATCCTGATGGTGGGCCCTCCCGGCACGGGCAAGACCTTGCTGGCCAAGGCTATTGCTGGCGAAGCCGATGCGTCTTTCTTCAGTATCAGCGGTTCAGACTTTGTTGAAATGTTCGTCGGCGTGGGCGCGAGCCGGGTACGTGACATGTTCGACCAAGCCCGTAAGAGCACGCCTTGTTTGATTTTCATCGACGAAATTGATGCCGTGGGTCGCAGCCGTGGCCATGGTTACGGCGGCGGTAACGACGAACGCGAACAGACATTGAACGCCTTGCTCGTGGAGATGGATGGTTTCGATACCCAAGAGGGCATCATCATCATCGCCGCCACGAACCGCGCGGATGTTCTTGATCCCGCGCTGTTGCGTCCGGGCCGCTTTGACCGTCAGGTCATCGTGAATCTGCCGGATGTGCGCGGCCGCGAGGGCATCCTCAAGGTGCACGCGAAGAATGTTAAGCTCGACCCGCTGGCCGATCTTTCCGTCATTGCCCGGGCGACGCCGGGTTACTCGGGTGCTGATCTGGCGAATCTGTTGAACGAAGCGGCTTTGCTGGCGGCCCGCGCCGGCAAGAAAGCCGTGACGATGTCCGACTTGGAAGAGGCGCGCGTGAAGGTCCGTTGGGGCCGTGAACGCCGTAGCCTCGCCATGACGGACGAGAACAAGAAATTGACCGCCTGGCACGAGGCCGGCCATGCGTTGGTGAATGTGCTCCTTGAGTATGCGCATCCGCTGCACAAGGTCACAATCATCCCACGCGGTCAATCGCTTGGCTCTACTTGGTCGTTGCCGAAGGAAGATCAATTAAATCATGGCCGTCGCCAGATGCTGGACATCATCGCGATGACCATGGCTGGCCGCATCGCGGAAGAGTTCGCCTCGGGCGATATTTCCAGCGGCGCTTCCGGCGATATCAATCAAGCCACCAATCTGGCCCGCGCGATGGTTTGCGAATGGGGCATGAGCGAGAAGCTTGGCATGGTCCTTTACGGGGAGATACGTTGACCAATGGCCGTGACTTTGCCACCCGTAAAGATTACAGCGAACGTACGGCGCAAGAGATCGATGAAGAAGTTCGCCGGATCATCACGGAGGCTTACAACAAGGCGAAGCACTTGCTGGAAACGCATCGTGACAAGCTGGAGATCATCGCGAACGCCTTGCTCGAATACGAGACGCTCGATGGGGCTCAAGTGATGGAGATCGTGAACACCGGCAAGTTCACCCCGCCGCCGAATCAAGGTTCGGGTGAGCCACCGATGGGGGCCCCGGCGGTGACACCGCTCCCTGAAGTGCCGAAGTCCACACCGCCGAAGATCGATCCCGGCCTGGGGGCGACTTCGCCCGCACCGGCATAAATGAGCTTTAGTTCAAGCCGTCCAAAGAGAAATCTTTGGACGGCTTTTTGTTTACTCCCGCGGCAAGTTCTCCCAAGTTGTTGATTAAATTCTGACATGAACACACGTTGGCTTTCCTTAGTAGCCGGGCTCGTTGCCGTGGTGTCCACGGCGCAAGCGCAGACATCCCCGCAAATCGCCTCGGCCTCGACGAACACTTCCAAATATCCCAAGACCAATCTGGCTACGTGGTATGAGGTGGACCCCACTTGGCCGCAGCATCCGAAGGCTTTTTCCAACGCTGCCGTTTCCAGTGTCACCGTGGACAAGCAGGACAATGTCTGGGTCTTCACCCGGACGAAGCCAGCCGTGCAGGTTTACTCGCCCGAGGGCAAATACCTTAAAGGCTGGTGGGATAATCCGAAAACGGTCGCGCATACCATCAAGTTTGATAAAGAGGGCAACGTATGGCTGGTGGATGTCGGCACGCACACCGTGCGCAAGCACAAGCCAGATGGGGAAATACTGCTCACGCTCGGAACCGATGGTGTTCCTGGTGATGATGAAAAGCATTTCAATAAGCCCACTGACCTGACCTTTGGCCCGCAAGGAGACATCTTCGTGAGCGATGGCTATGGCAACAGCCGCATCGTGCGCTTCGATAAAAACGGCAAGTATATCAAGGCGTGGGGAACGCTGGGAACAGGTGCGGAGAACTTCAGCCTGCCGCATGGCATCGCCTGCGATTCCAAGGGACGCCTCTATGTCGCAGATCGCAATAACGTCCGCATCCAAGTCTATAACGCAGACGGCAAGTTGCTCGATTCATGGAATAATTTGGTTGTGCCCTGGAGCTTTTGGGTGACTGAGAAAGATGAAATCTGGGTCTGTGGTTCCTCGCCGATGCCGTGGAAATTTGATGCGAAGTATCCCACGTTGCCGCTGGGTTGCCCGCCGAAAGATCAGGTCTTCATGAAATTCAGCACGGGTGGAAAACTGCTGCAGCTATGGACGGTACCGAAGGGGGAAGATGGGAATGAGAAACCGGGCGACTTGAACTGGGTGCATACGATGGCGCTTGATTCCAAGGGCAACATCTATGCCGGTGACATCATCGGCAAACGGGTGCAAAAGTTTGTCCGGCAAAATTAAAAGGGCGGGCTTTCGCCCGCCCCCATTTGCAAATGGATATGCCAACTGGCTTAAGCCAGTTCTGCCCGGAGTTTTTCCAACAGGGCTTTGGTCTTCATGATACCTTGGATCTCGCCGAGGGTCTTGCCCTCGTATTCGATGCCGATGAAGCCGCGGTAGCCGGCGTCTTTGACGATTTGCAGCATCTGCCGGTAATCGATGGTTGATTCGTTGCCTTTCGCGTCGAAATCCATCGTCTTGGCGCTGACGCCTTTGGCGAAAGGCATCAATTCCGTCACGCCCTTATAGCGGTCTGTACTGTTCGTTCTTCACCCGGTCGATGTAGAAATTGCCGAAGTCGGGCAGGGTGCCGCAGTTCGGCAGATTGACCTGCTTCATCACACCAGCGAGCCAGCGCCGTTGGAAGAAAGTCCTCCGTGATTTTCCACGATGGTGTTCAAGCCCAGTTTGGCCGTGTATTCCGCTAACTGGTGCAAACCATCGGCCGCCCGCTTTTGTTGTTCTTCGTAGGTGCCGACGTTGCCGGTGGCAGCGTTCACGCGGATGGAATGACAGCCTAGGAATTTGGCTGCATCCGCCCACTTGTGATGATTCTCCACGGCGGTCGTGCGCTTCTTGGTGTCGGGATCGCCCAAGTTACCTTCACGATCGCACATGATGAGGACGCTACGGACACCTTCGCCATCGCAAATGCCTTTCAACTCCTTCAGGTAGGCCGTATCACGGGCCTTATCCATGAACATCTGGTTGACGTATTCCACGCCGCCGATGTTGAACTCTCGCCGGGCGATCTTTGGAAAATCCAGGTTGGTGAGTTCTTTTTTTTGCAGGATGGCCACATGCAGGGACCATTCCGCCAAAGAAATCTCGAACCAAGGTTTCTTGGCCGTTTTGGTGCCTGTCTGGCAACCTGTGGCAGCCGCCAGCCCCAAGCCCGCAAAGGCGAGGGAAGATTGTTTCAGAAAATCACGGCGATTCATGTGGCGTTTTAGAATTAGTGTTTGATCGGTCCGCCTGTGGCTGGCGGGTTGCGGAACAGAATGGCAAACAGAACCAGCACAAAGGCGGCAAATGCGGCTGGCTTGCCCCAGAGCGGTTTCCATTCGATAGCCTTCAGTTCTTGCTTCCGGAAGTTGGTCTTGTCCGCTTCCAGCTTCGTCAGTTCAGCGGTCAAAACTGTTTTGGTCGCGGCATCAGCCATTGCCAGTTTGGCTTTAGTTTCGTCGTAAGCCTTGGAAGCAGCCGTCAATTGAGCGGCATATTGCTTGGAAGCTTCAGTCGTATGTTGCGCTTCGATGCTGCCTGCAACTTGCGCGCCGATGAACATGCCCAAGCCCAAGGTGAAGAGAACAAGCAGACCTTGCGCCTGCCCGCGGATTTCTTTTGGCGCCACTTGATCCGTATAGATCTGTCCGGTGACAAAGAAGAAGTCGTAGCAGATACCATGGATCACCACACCGGCAAGAATCATCCAGCGGACTTCATCCGTAGCCCCGAGGGCGAACAGTGCATAGCGAACTACCCAGGCCAGCATGCCGAACGCCAGCATCCACTTCACGCCCAAGCGCATGAAGAAAAGCGGCATGACCAGCATGAAAAAGATTTCCGACATCTGACCGTAAGACATCGTTTGTCCCACCGGCAGCCCCGTCATCTCGACCACGCGGCTCGTGATCTGATAATAGAAGGCGAGGGGGATGCAGATGAGCATCGAGGAAAGCAGGAAGATCAGGTAGGATTTGTTTTTGAGCAGCACCAAGGCATCCAGACCAAGGATTTGACGGGCAGAAATAGGCCCGCTAGAGGCAGCCGGTGGCGTGTGCGGCAGGAGGAAGCTGAACAGGCCCAAAGCGAGCGAAGCGCCTGAGGTCAGGTAAAACATGCTGATCTGGGTATCCCACTTCAGCGCAGTCAGGCTTAAGCCCGCCGCAATCCAGCCGATAGTACCCAAGACGCGGATGCCGGGGAACTCCTTCTCCGGGTTGGTCATGTTCTTCATGGCCAAGGTGTTGGTCAGGGCCAACGTCGGAAAGTAGGTCAACATGTAGAGAAAGAAGAACAGGTTGATGATTTTCGGGTTGGGCGTGGCGGTGGTCATCTGCGTGGTGGCCAGGAACATGAACACGGCACCGAGCAAGTGCATCGCGGCCAAGACACGCTGAGCGGCAAAAAACCGGTCGGCGATCATGCCGACAAAGAACGGGGAAATCATGCCAGCGATCGGTCCGACGGAATACATCCAGCCGAAATCACCGGCCGCAAAGCCGATGGTGCTGAGGTAATTGGGACCGGTGACATACCAAGCACCCCAGATGAAGAACTGCAGGAACATCATCACGGAGAGCTGTACGCGGACTTTAGTATTCATAAGGGATTAGAATTTGGAGCAACATAGGTAAAATACGGGAATAGAGGCAAGCGCTGGTTATGTCATTTCGCCATAAACCGATAAAGATTCATCGCTTTTCTTTGCGCGTGAGTTTGGATAGGTATGGTTCCGGCAAATCCAGCGGCAACGGCTAACGCATTTTGGGGTCTTACATTTCAGTGCTTGCGAGGCAGAACAGGAGCAGGTGGCAGCGCCTGAAGGCGGCTTTTTTTGTCCGCCCGCAATGGGGCTGGCGCACGTTGTTCCTCTGCCTGCTGCCGCTGAGCCTCCTGGCGGTGACCTTGGATGAATTGCTGAACGCGGAAAAGATGACGCCCCGGAAGTTCGCGGCCTACTTCAAAGATTTTGAATACAAGTTTCACAGTGAGCTCCAGAACCCGGACATCTTTCTCTCCACGAAATCGGGTGATTGTGATGATTACGCCACGCTGGCCGATGCGGTGCTGCGCAAGCACGGGTTCAAGACACGGCTGATCTCCATCCGCATGCCCGGTTTGCTGACGCATGTGGTCTGCTATGTGGATGACGACAAATTGTATCTGGACTTCAACAATCGCGTTTACCTCTCCCGCACGGAGAAGTCCGACCCGGATTTACGCGAAATCGCCAAGAAAGTAGCAAAATCATTTGAGGCGAACTGGACTTCGGTGTCGGAATTCACCTATCGCGACGGGGTGAAAGAATTGGTCAGGACGGTTTCCAAGACGGACGCTTATGCGGAAAAGGAAGAGCCCAAGCCGGAAAGCGTTTCCCCCAGTAAGAAAATTGTCATAGATTTTTAAAGGAACCCAACGGATGAAAGAGAACATTGAACAAAGAATGATGGCGCTGTTCGGCCTTGTGGCAGCGTTGTTGATCCTCGTGGCTGCCGTCGCCTTGAAGAACGTGCGGCACGCCGAGGTCGCCAGCGATTGGGTGAACCATACCCATGCGGTGATCCTGGAAACGGAGGCGATCCAAACGGCGTTGCATACCGCCGAGGGGAACTTGCGCGGCTTTATCCTGACCGGCGAGGACCGCGATCAGGCCGCCTACCGGGAAGCTTTTGGCGAGACGCTGGAACATCTGGGCGTGGCCAAGTCACTGACCAAGGATGATCAGCGGCAGCAGCAGCGGATCGGTGAGTTGGAGGCTTTGATCGCCAAGCGGGTCGATTTTGCCCGCAAGGTAGTGGCTGCCCGGCAGCAAAGTTTTGACGAGGCCAAAAAGCTGGTCGGCTCGGATTCGGCGGATCAGACGTTGCGGGAGATCCGCAAGCTCGTGGACCGCTTGAAAGCCGAAGAGGCGGATCTATTGCAACAGCGGGACCGCGAGAGTTTCTTGCAGGCACAGAGCACGCGCTGGACAGTTTATGTAGCGGCCATAGTGAATGCCGCGGTGATCGGGCTGATTTTCTGGCTTATCCGGCACGATCTGAAAGCTCGGCGGCTGGTGGCAACCACCTTGCAGCAAGCCAACGAGCAATTGGAGCAGAAGGTCAAAGAGCGCACGGCGGAGTTGGCGAAGAGCAATGAAACGCTGACGCTGGAGAACCTTGAGCGCAAGTGGTCGCAATCCATCTTGGAGCGCCAGTTCCGGCACTTTGAGCAGATATTGCACTCCATCGGGGATTCCATTTTCGTCATCAGCCGCACCGGCCGCATCATCCGGGTGAATCCCCCAGCCACGAAGTTGAGCGGGTATACGGTGAATGAATTGATCGGCGAAGCGTTGGCTAATGTGCTGCAACCCGAAGTGTCCGGGCCGGTTTCACCGTTTGTCGAAGCGTTGAAAGCTGGGCGTGATATTGTGTCACTGCCAGCCGCCATCAAATCTCGCAATGGTACGGTATGCAAAGTGGTCGCGCGGGCCTTTCCGGTGCGGGATAACGACAAAGTAGTGGGTTCCGTGGTGGTTTGCACCGAGGTGTGACCGGTTAAAAGGTGTTTAGAGGCCAGCAACAAAGGGCCCATCAGCGCCATAGACGGGCGGTAAAAACGGGGTTAAATTCGGGGCGTGAGAACGGCGTTTAAAGAATGGGCCATTGTGTGTGATGCCTTGGGGCGTGGTGAGCAGATCATTGTTCTGCGCAAGGGCGGCATCAGTGAAGGGAAGGGTGGTTTCCAAGTGGAGTTCCCCCAGTTCTGGTTTATGCCCACCTTGTATCATCAGCAAAGGGAGCAGGTGATTCCCAGTGCCCAAGCCCGCTATGATGAGATCGCCCCAGATCTGCCCTCGCCCGAGGTTATCCGTCTGGAGTATTGGGGTGAGGTGATCCATTGGGAGCGGGTAGAGACACTGGAAGCGGCTCAACGCCTGAAGGGGCAGCACATCTGGCGGGATGAAGTGATTGCCGAGCGGTTTGATTGGGGTAAACAGAAAGCTATCTTTGCTTTGGCGGTGCGCGTGTACCGGTTGCCGCGCCGGGTGGAGTTGCTCATGCGGCCAGAGTATGGCGGCTGCAAATCTTGGATTGAACTACAAGAGGAAGTTTCGACTGAGGGGTCCCTCCCGGTTTTGGATGAGGGAGCATTCATTGAGAAGATGTCCCGGTTCAAACAATCCTTGGAAGGAGTTTCCGTCTGATGTCCAAGCCGAAGAAATTGCCGCCGCTCATCTTGGCTTCCGGCTCACCCCGGCGATATGCCTTGCTGCAGCTCCTGACCGAAGATTTCCTGGTTAAAGTCTCATCCGCGGAGGAGTGTGATGCCGAGCACTACACCCCGCACGAGGTTTGCCAGCTCAACGCCCATCGTAAAGCGCATGTCGTAGCCAAGCATCATCCGGATGCTCTGGTGATCGGGGCCGACACCGAAGTGGCCTTGGGTAGCGAGATTTTTGGCAAACCGAGGAACCGCAAAGCAGCGGAGGAGATGCTGCTCCGGTTGCAGGGGATGACGCACGAGGTGGTGACGGGGGTTTGTTTGCTGCAGAAAAGACAGCATAAGGAGCGTCTCTTTGTGGTGATATACCCGGGTGAAATTTCATCCTTTGACCCTCAAACAAATCCGCGCTTACTTGGACCGGATCAATCCTTTAGACAAGGCGGGGGCTTACGCGGTCCAAGAGCACGGTGAGTTGATTATCGAGTCGATTGAGGGTTCGCTGACCAACGTTGTAGGGCTGCCTGTCGAGGCCTTGCGTGAGGAGTTAGCTGGTTGGACACGAGGGGGCCGCTAGTTTAGGGACAAATGGCTATCGAGGGCCTTGGTTTGCTTCGCAAGCTCCTGATTTCCAGCACTTCAAGCCGGAAAGAATAAAGCGTTTCATTAGCCGACATTGTTTGACATTAGGAGGGGAAACTGGCATCTAACGAAATCGTGATTCGCAAACACTCTGGCTTGCGGTGGGCTTGTGTTGGGATGGTCTCCCGACCGGCGCTAAGTTCAGGGTGGCAGTTAGTTCAACTTGAGGGTCACTCACGCTGAACATGTCCATACACTCGCCAGAGGAAGAGGTACAAATATTGGGCGTTTATCAGTTACAGCCATGCCGACCAAAAGTGGGCTGACTGGCTGCACAAATCGCTCGAAACCTATGGTGTGCCGAAGGTTCTGGTCGGCAAGACCTCCAAGGTCGGTGTCGTTCCCAAGCGCGCCTATCCCATTTTCCGTGACCGTGATGAGCTGCCCAGTTCGGCCGATCTGGGCGAGAAGCTCATGCAGGCGTTGATGCAGTCCCGCTTTCTGATCGTCGTTTGCTCCCCCCGTGCCGTGGCTTCCCGCTGGGTGAACGAAGAGATCAAGTCTTTCAAATCCATGGGGCGTGAGGACAAGGTCCTTTGCCTTATCGTTGATGGTGAACCGTATGCTTCTGAGCATCCCGAATTAGGCCTGGAAGAATGCTTCCCGGAACCCGTCCGCTACAAGGTGGACGCGAACATGAAGGTCACCGAGGAGCGTACCGAGCCGATCGCGGCTGATGCGCGTCGCGGCAAGGACGGTCGTGAGAACGCTAAGCTGAAGCTACTTGCCGGCATGTTCGGCGTGAATTTTAGCGACCTGAAGCAACGTGATGCGGAACGCCGCCATCGCCGGATGCAGTTGGCGATGGTGGTGGTCATGCTCGTCATGTGCGGTTTCTTGGTCTTGGCCGGACAGGCAATTTTGGCGAAACGCGAAGCGGAAGGTGCCTTGGCCGAAGCCCAACGGCAACGCGAGGAAGCTGTCAATCAGAAGCAACGGGCGGACAAGGCAAGGGCGGTTGCGGAGGAGGAGAGGAAGAAGGCTGAGGTGGCCTTAAAGAACGAGGAAGTGGAGCGCAACAAAGCGGTCGCTGCGAATGCAGCGGCTGAGGCAGCCCGGAAAGCTGCGGAAGAATCCGCCACCAATGCTAACAAGCAAAAGGAACTGGCTTTAAAAGCCAAGGAAGAAGAAGCCAGTGCCCGCAAGGACGCGGAATCTGCCAAGCAAGCGGCCGTCGATGCCGCTGAGGCTGCACGGCGCGCCAAGGATGCCGCTGAAGAAAGCGAGAAGCGTGTTTCCCGAGAACTGTCACTTTCTTACTTCGTCGAGGCCAGCCGTTTGATTGGGGATAATCACCAGCCGCAAGGCATGGCGTATCTGTCCAAATCCCTTAATTTGGACTCCGGCAATGCTTCCGCCCAAGCCCGGGTGCTTTCGTTGATGGCCAGCCGGAACTGGGCTTTGCCGAAGTATGCCGCTTTGAAGCAGGACAATCCCGTCGTGATGACCCGCTTCAATCCGGATGGCAAAACCATGCTGACGGCCTCTGGCAAGGAAGTGCGCATTTGGGATGTTTCCGGTGAAACGGATGCCAAAGCTTTAAAGATTTTGGCGCACAAACAAGCCGTCCGTTATGTGGATTACAGTCCGGATGGTCAGCTCATCGTGAGCACTTCAGATGATGGAGTAGTGCAGGTTTGGGATGCCAAGACGGGGGAAAAGAAGGGCAAAGCCTTTGGTCATTCCGACTGGGTTTACACCGCTGCTTTTAGTGCGGACAGCAAATTCATCGTCACGGCTTCACAAGACAAGAGTGCGCGGGTCTGGAATGCACTCACAGGTGAGCCGAAGACGGATTATTTCAAGCTGAACGGACCAGTGCGTTGGGCCGCTATCAGCGCGGACGGCAAACAGGCGTTGACGGCTTCTGAGTTGGCTGCCCAGCTTTGGGATGTGGAAAAAGGCCAACCCTTGGGCCAACCGATGGTTCACGAGGGCGGGGTGTATTACGTGGCTTTCAGTCCGGATGGTAAATTTGCCGCGACGGCTTCAGGTGATAAGACGGCCAAGATTTGGGGCTTGGGCGGCACAAATGCGACCGCGCAGGTGCTCAAGCATAACGATTGGGTGAACCAAGTGCAGTTCTCGCCTGATGGCCGTTATGTGGTGACGTGCTCCAGTGATAGCACGGCCAAGATTTGGGAAGTGCCCACGGGCCGGCAGATTGGTCAGACGATGCAGCATGGTGGGGCTATTTCGATGGTGGCCATCAGCCCGAATGCCCGGTTGGTTGCGACGGCTTCGGCTGATCGCAGCGCCCGGATCTGGGATTTGAAGACCGGCTTGCCGCAAAGCGAACCCCTCGAATTGGGTGGCGAAGTGAAATCTGTGGCTTTCAGCCCGGATGGCATGTGGCTGAGTGTGGGTGGAGCGGATGGGTATACGAAGGTTTGGAGTGTTTCCGAGCGGCGTCCGCTGTCACTGGCGTTGAATCATGATACTCAGCTTTCCCAAGCCGTGTTCAGCAAGGATGGCGGCTTGGTGCTTACTGTGGCGGATGACCGGACGGTGCGCATCTGGAGCGTGAGCACAGGGCAATTGGTCGGTAATCCGATCAAGCATGATTCGCGTGTCACTTCGGCCGTATTCAGTCCTGATGGCAAGTTCGTGGCTACGGCGGCGGATCGCTATGCCCGTGTTTGGAATGTCCTAACGGGTGAGAGTGTCGGCCAGCCGGTGCAGCATGACCGTCAGGTCAATACTGTGGCGTTCCGCAAGGATGGTCAGGTGATTCTGACCGCTTCCGAGGATGGTTCCGCCAAACTCTGGACAATTGCCGATGGCAAACCGGTTGGCGAGGCGATGAAGCATGATCGCGCTGTCCGCATGGCTTCCTTCAGCAATGACGGGACCATGATTCTGACGGCCTCTGCGGACAAGACCGCCAAGCTTTGGGATGGCAAAACCGGCAAGGCTTTAGGCCCGGTATTTACGCACAAGGGTGAGCTTAAGGCCGCCATTTTCAGCAATGACGGTCGCATGGTGGCGACAGCCTCGGATGACAAGACGGCCCGGGTTTGGCTGAGCGCCAACGGGGAAGCGTTGACCCCAGAGTTGCGCCACGACGCAGTGGTGAACGCGGTAGCCTTTAGCTCGAACCAACGCTACGTCGTCAGCGTTTCGGATGATCGCACGGCGCGCGTATGGACTGCAGACGGTGGCAAGCCGGCCTCTGAGCCGCTGCGCCATGATGCCGAAGTCCGCGCGGTCAGTTTCAGCGCGAATGGTTATTTCTTGGTGACCGTTTCGAAATCGAATGCTGCCATGGTTTGGGACACGGCGAAGTGGAAGCCGGTCACTGAACCGCTCAAGCATGATGGTCTTGTGCGCGATGCCAGCTTCAGCAGTGATGGCCGCTATGTCATCACGGCCTCGGAAGACAAGACTGCTCGTCTGTGGCTGATCGCTTTGCCTGGGTCCATTCCAGATTGGTTTAAGAAACTCACCGAAGGCGTTGCCGGCTATCAATTGGGTGAAGAAGGTGGAGCGACAGCCATCGGAGACACCCGTCCTTACCTCGCTGAGGTGCAAAAAGCCATTGAGAATCAGCCTGCAGACGATGTGTTCGCCACGTGGGCCAAATGGTATCTGAAAGACCCGGCCAACCGTCCGGTGATGGCTTTCTCCGAGCTTTCAACCAAGGATTATCTGGCCCGTCGTCTGGCCTTGGATGATGCAGCCATTGAAAGCACTTTGTTGGTGCAGCCCAACCATGCTTTGGCACTGGCCCGTTATGGCCGTTCGTTGAAAGACACCGGAGCGGCAGATTATTTCACCGGGCTGGCGGTGCGTTATGAACCGAAGAATCCGGATGTGCTCTGGTTGCGTGCCGGCGTGTTACAAGCGGCGAACCAGTTTGAGCCGGCTTATGAGTTGATGACCAAGGCGGTCGCACTGGATCCGCGCGCTTCAGCGGTTATCGGAGCGGAGGGCGAGGAAATCAATCAAAGGAACCGGGATAATAATTTCTCGCGTGGTTGGTTGCCAAAAGGCTGGGTGGATCGCAATCGGGGGCTGGCGATGTCGGCTGAATATGCCAAATTGGCTGAAGGTCCGACCCAGGCACTGTGGCTTTGAGCATCAAAACCACCGGCAGTATCACGGCCCAAAGCCAGTTGGCCGGACCGCGGTTTGCGGTGCGGAATCGCGAGAAGCAGGTTGTCCGTATCTTTGCCAAATCCGATAAACGGACGGATTTCCTTCTCTCGGTGCGGCCTTTCCTGTACCGAATGAGCGGGCATATGATCTTCAGGTCCGCACGACGGACAAATGGCAGGATACAAAGTCACCGTCAATCCGAGCAAGGATTTTGCCGGTGAAGTAATGATCCTGGTGCTGGTGACGGTTCAGTGCAGATCGGCAATATCCAAGTCAGCAAAGAATAGTGATTGGATGCTTTGACGCGCTGCGTCTGCGGGCTTAGTTTTTCCCTGTGGAACAAGCTGCTCCCCCCAGTTCAACCCGTTCGCGTCTGGCCCGGTTGCCAACTTGGGCCACGCGCGCTTATCTGAATGTCGTGGGTTCGCTGATTCTGCGTTTTCTCGATACGACTCGCGGTTTGGGGGCCTTCTCGCTGATCACACTGGCTACTGCGGTTTCAAAATTTGGTTTCGCCCGGGCCGTCATCGCTCCGTTGATCCGGCGTCAGATTTACGAATCAGGTCTCAAACTGTTGCCGATGGTTGCCTTCATCGGGCTGGCTTTGGGCTTTGTCATCATCGGCCAGACGATCGCTTTATTGACGCAAGTAGGCGCCCACCAGTTTGCTGGCCCGGTCATGGTGGCGGTGGTTGTGCGTGAATTGGGCCCTTTGGCCACAGCCCTGATCGTCCTGGCGCGCATCGGAACAGCGACCGTGATCGAGCTGGGCACCTCACGTGCGACCGGTGAGGTAGAGGCCTTGGAATCGCTCGCCATCGACCCCATCCATTTGCTCGTGGTGCCGCGGGTCATCGGCTTGGCAGTCTCCATCTTTTCTTTGACGATTTATCTTATCATCGTCGCCCTAGCCAGCGGTTACCTGTTTGTGATGATCCAGGACATTCCGCTAACGCCGGGGACGTATGTAGATCAAATCGCCACTGCGCTCACTTGGCAGGACTTTGTTTTAGTCGGGCTGAAGACGTTGGCTTTCGGTGCGATCATCGCCATAGTGACGTGCTACCAAGGTCTGGCTCAGCCACTGCGTTTGGAGGAGGTAGGTGCGGCAACCTCCCGGGCGGTGGTCATCAGCACGATTAGCTGTGTGCTGATTGATGCCTTGTTCATCATCCTCTTTTTACTCGTCTGATCTATGGCCGAACCTCAAAAAAACTCCGCTTCAAGCATCTGTCTGCAGATGAAAGGCGCGGCTTTAGGGGAGGAGCACGAAAGTGGCGAGCCTTTGCTGAAAGACATCAATTGGGTAGTCCGATCGGGTGAAATGTGGGTGGTGACCGGATTGCACCGGACGGGCAAGAGCACCTTGCTTTCTTCCGTGGCGATGTTGCAGAAGCCTTTGGCCGGCGAGATCGAAGTGTTTGGCGTAAATCCTTGGTCGGAAGGAGAAGAGATACTCGTGGAACAACGGCTCCGCATCGGGTTGGTCTTTGAATCCGGTTCACGTTTGCTGCATCAGCTCACGATTGGTGAGAATGTCGCCCTGCCGGTATGCTATCATAAAGATTGCAGCGTGGATGAAGCTGAGCAACGGGTGGCGGAGCTGTTGGAGTTTGTCGGTGTTTTGCCGCTGGCCAATCAACGTCCCGGATCGCTGAGCCGTATTTTCCGGCAAAGAGCCAGTTTGGCCCGTGCATTGGCTTTGTCCCCGGAGATGCTGCTGTTGGACAACCCGCTGGCGGCCATGGATCCACGCGAGCGCGCCTGGTGGCTGGAGACGGTAACTGCGCTTTCCAAAGGGCATCCTATTGTTGGCGGCAAGCCTTTGACCATCATCCTGACGGCCGATGATGCCCGGCCTTGGTTAGAAGCGGGGCGCCTTTTCGCATTGTTGCATGAGAATTCGTGGCGGACCGTTGGTGGCATGCAGGAGGCGTTGAGCAGTTCTGAACCGCTGTTAAAAGAAATATTCAATTGAGCTTATGGCACTGCAAGATCTTACCCCACAGTTGCGGACGCGGTTGAGCCGGTTGGAGCGGGCCGTTGGTCTGTTCGTAGCCTTGGCCACCATGTTGCTTATCGCGGGCTTTGCCTATTATATCTACCATACCGCCAATCAGCGCGGTTGGTTTTTGACCAAGGTCCGTTACTTCACGTATGTGAATTCGGCCGTCGGCCTGAAAGTGGGCGACCCCGTGAAGATGATGGGTTTTGACGTGGGCGAGATCACGGTCATCACGGCCATGCCCCCGGGCGATTACTTCGATGTATATGTGGAATTCGAAGTGAAAGAACCTTATTTCGGCTATCTCTGGACCAAAGGCTCCACGGCCAAAGTTGCCTCGGCGGATTTCTTGGGCAAACGCGGTATTGAAGTCACTAAAGGCAGTGAAGGCACGGCTACTTATCAGGAAAAGACCGTGACGAATTCGTTCTTTGGAAATCGCTCCCGGAAAGAGGTCACAGGAGTTTGGGATGACAAGGCGGCGAAATATGTGCCGCTCACCAGCAATTCAAAATACTGGCTGCACGCGGATGAATCACCAGCTTTGGCCGATCGTCTGGAGAAGTTGGTCAAC
The DNA here is from genome assembly GCA_965283725.1 of Limisphaerales bacterium. Lineage (GTDB taxonomy): Bacteria > Verrucomicrobiota > Verrucomicrobiia > Limisphaerales > JAEYXS01 > JAEYXS01. The sequence goes on along the minus strand of CBDIPT010000007.1, from coordinate 127,304 downwards.
AAGGCGGAAGAAGCCTTGCCCAATATTCTCGCCCTGACAAATCAGTTGGCTGCCACGCTGAACAACAGCAGTTCGGCGATGTCGAATGCGAACCAAATCCTGGCCGATATCCGGCCGGTGGCCTCGAATGTTGTGGCCATCACGGATCGTTTGAAAGACCCGAAAGGCTCTTTGGGTGAATGGTTGATCCCGACCAATATCAACGGCCAATTGGAGCTGGCCTTGCTTTCGGCGAACAAGACTTTGACGAACGCGGACAAGGCCATCGTGCAACTTGATAAGACGCTCGCCACCACGGATAAGACCGTGGGTGCGGCGCATCTTCTGGTGACCAACGCCAACGATCATGTGGCCTTGCTGGTTTCCAATGTGAACGTTTCCTTGTCGAACCCTCTTATCACCAGCAATCTGAATGCACAGGTGCAGTCCAATACCAACATACTTTCCCAGATATCCGGCATCGTCGTCCATGCGGATGAAATGGTGCAAGGTCTGAAAAAGCATTGGCTCCTCCGTTCGGCTTTTAAGGATGATAAAAAGGCCAAGGATAAGGCGAAACCGGAAGAGCAGGGGAAGGCGCCGGTAAGGGAGCCCGTCGTCCCCAAGCTCCGTCAGCAGCAAGGCCTTCGGTAAGGCAGCCGTTAAAAAACTTAAAAAGCTGTTGAATTCAGGGGGGAATACCCTAGTATTTCGCCACCTCGCTGGTTTCGGCCAGAGAGACAGTGGCCGGGACGTAGCGTAGCTTGGTAGCGCGTCTGAATGGGGTTCAGAAGGTCGTGAGTTCAAATCTCACCGTCCCGACCATCTTATCTAACTTGCTGATTTTCCTTCGTTTCCGTCACCAAGCTCCGCGATAAACCACGCTTCAATCTTTTGCCGTGCCCAAGGCGTTTTCCGCAGGAAAGTCAGGCTGGATTTCACGGAAGGATTGAACAAAAAACAACGTACCGGGATCCGGCGCCCCATCTCGTTCCAACCATGCCGTTGCATCAGTTGAGTGACGATGTGTTCCAAAGTGATCCCGTGCAGTGGATCACGCGGATGCTTCGTCGGTTCCGATAACGGTTCGCTCATGGGCGAAAGCCAAACAACCAGCCGGAAAGGTGTCAATGTCCATCCGCTTTCACCCTTTTGCGGATTGATCATGCAGCCATGCCAAAGCACTGCGAGCGGCCCGGGTGCCGGTCGCAAAACAGCCCTGCATCAGATAACCGCCGGTCGGGGCATCCCAATTGATCATCTCCCCGGCAACGAAGACGCCCGGCAATCGACGCACCATCAGGGTGGCATCCAGTTCGCTCCAGCGAACGCCACCAGCCGAGGAGATGGCTTCTGCCAAAGGACGTGGTTTAACGAGCGGGAGCGTGTAGGCCTTCACCAGGGTAGCGAGTGATTCCGCTGAAGTGAAATGTTTGTGACCGGGAAGATTGTCCAGAATGGCGAAGGCAGCATCGCCCAGTGCCCAACGGGACCGGGCCTCGGCCAGAAAATGACGCGGGCAGTTGCCCAATTTGCGGACGAGTTGCGCGATGGTGTAAGTGGGTTTGAAATCAATCGTGATGGCCGGCATCGCCATGGCCCTTAAGGCAGGTCCTAGCTGATAAATGATACCGCCCTCCAAGCCATACTGAGTGATGAGTAGTTCACCTTTTGCAGTCAGCTCCCCTGCCCGGGCGGTAATGTTTTTGAGCGGCTTGCCTTCGGCCTGCGCCAACACCGCTGGTGGCCATGGAAGCTCCCATCCGCAATTGGATGAGACCAGCGGTGCCACGGCCACACCCAACTGTTCCAGATCTTTGATCCAAGTCCCATCCGAGCCCGTCTCCGGCCAGGAACCGCCGCCTAGGGCCAGAATCACCGAATCCGTGGCGTAAGTTCGCAACCCGTCTGGTGTCTGGAAATCAACCTGCCAGCCAGCTCCTGGGCGAAGACCTGTCCAGCGATGGCGGAGCGCGAAAGTTACGCCGGCGGCCCGCAGCCGCTCCACCCAGCGGCGTAGCAAAGGAGCGGCCTTCATTTCTAGCGGGTAAACGCGTCCTGTCTTTGCGGTGAAGGTTTCAATGCCCAGTTCAGAAGCCCAGTCTTGCAGGGCTTGGGGATCAAATTCAGTCAGAAGCTTTGACCAGAATTCCGGCGGCTGGTGCGCACCCGAATAGCGTGCGATGAAATGCTCGCTGGGTTCCGTGTGGGTCAGATTTAGCCCGCCGCGGCCAGCTACGAGTAATTTCCGACCTACGGACGGCTTGGCCTCAAATAAAAACACGGATGCGCCACCCTTGGCGGCTACCTCCGCCGCTCGCAGACCAGCTGGTCCTCCGCCGATTATTGCAATCTTAATGCCGAATCCAAACAGAGAGCTTTGCTCTGTGCAACGTCGTAAGACGAATAAAGACGTGCAGGGTAGGGGATGGGGGTGTTGCGGTGCTGGCGCAGACTACTTGGCCGGCTCAGAAGTTTCTGCCGGTTTTCCGTCTTTGGCTTCCTTCTCTTTGCGTTCCAAGGTGGTCTGTACACGCCCTTTGATCTCGTCGTATTGTGCGTCTTTCACCAAGGACAAGTGCGTGCGAGCTTCGTCAAATTTACCGGCGTTCAACTTGAAACGGGCCAGATGCAATTGCACCCCTTGGCGTTCCATGTCATCACGCGCTTTGCTCAAGGTGTATTCCCAAGCTTTGACCGCTTCTTCAAAGCGCTGTGGTTTGATGCCGTAATAGGTCTGGGCGATATCTTGGGCCAGGAAAATTATCCGGATCAAGTTTTAGCGATTTCTGATATAGCTCCAACGCCTTGGTGAACACTTCCTGTTCATCAATGTTGTAGTATTCCTTGGCATCTTTGCGGAAGAGATAAACGGTGGTGCCGAAGTTGTGATAGTAGATCGGCTCGTTCGGGTTCAGTTCAATGGCTTTGGCGTAGTACTCGAACGCTTTTTTCACCGGGCTTTTATGGCCGTAATAATTGGCCAGATTGTTCCATGGCGCCGGATTGTTCGGTTCCAATTCACGTGCTTTTTCCCATTTGGCCGCCGCTGCTTCTTCCTCGCCCACTTCGTTCAAGAACCCGCCGTAAGCCAGCCATGCTTTGACATGTTTCGGGTTTTGCTCGAGGAAGCTGTTGTAGGCCGTTTTGACTGCTTCAATCCTTTGCCGGATCTTGGCGTTGAGAGTGATATTGGGAGCAGGCGCACTGTTCTTCTCCAGCTCCTGCGCTTCCCGGATCCATTTGTCGATTTCCGTCGTCGCGGCGTCGTCCATGTCGAGCAACTGCCGGTAAGCTTTCTCAGCGGGATCGTTGGAGGACTGGACGGCTTCGACCGAGACGCCAGTGGTTTTGGTGACGAAATTGCTGACCGCCGCCGTTTGATTGGTGGCCATCATCGCACTCAAGAGACCGATAAGTAACTGACTCACAGATTTAATGTAACACGACTAAGTCCAGTTTAACAATGACCGTATTTCTGCTGGAGGTGCGGTTCATTCGCCTTGGCGGATGAGCACCCAGGCGGGGCTTTTGCCTGTCGGGTGGATTTTCAAAGGGATTAAGCCACCGGTTTTCCGGTCGATACGATATACGGCGAGCTGATGCGAGCTTTGCCCAGCAGCGATGAGGAAATTGCCAGTGGGATCGAGCTCAAAAGCGCGGGGAGTCTTTTCCGTAGGAGTCTGACCTAGCACCTTCAGTTTGCCCGTGGTTTGGTCGATCGCAAAGGCGGCGATGCTGTCGTGGCCGCGATTGGAGGCGTAAAGAAACTTTCCATCTGGCGTTACATGAATATCCGCGCAGGTGTTCTTCCCGGTGAAATCAGCGGGCAGGGTGGAATAGCGTTCAATGGCCGTTATGCCGCCGTGCGCCGCATCATGCCGGTAACCGGTTACCGTGCTGCCGGTTTCATTCACGACAAATAGCCAAGGCTTGGTGGGGTGGAATGTCAAATGGCGCGGGCCATCTCCCGGAGCTGCTGTGATGGCGGGCAAACGCAGCGGATTCAACGCGCCTGTGTCTTTATCAAAAGCATATTGCTGGACGACATTGCCGCCCATGTTGGGGATGTAAACGAAGCGGTCCGAGGCGTCTGTCAGGAGGGAATGCGGGTTCTTATCCGTGGCGATGACTGTAGCAGCCGCGTTCGTTACGGTAAGATCCGCATTCAAACGATAGGTCGCGGCCTGGTTCCCGTTGAACGAGGCCATGAGGAGGAATTTGCCGCTGCGATCAATGTGCAGATAGACCGGGTTGTTGATCACCGGGGTGATGCCTTTGAGGGCCAATTCTCCCGTCGTGGGAGCCAGCTCATACGTGGCCACCGATTTTGAACTGCGCAGCGCCGCGTAGAGATGTTTGCCATCCGGATGCAAAGTCAATGCGCCGGGGCCTCCCTCGGCTGGGAACGATTTGACGGCGCTCAAGCTCCCGTCGGACTGGTTGAGGTGATACAGCAGGATTTCGTTGCTTCCACCTGCCGAGATATAGACCAAAGCTTTGCTTTCTGCGCGGGCCCAAGGCGAGGCGATTGCCAGCAGGACGGTTACGAGGCTGAGAACGATTTGCTTGATACGTGAACTCATAAAGCTTGTGGACGTATCCTACCCCAGGCTTTGCGCTCTGCTACTGTGTTTGTTGACCGGTTTTGCCTGTTTCCCGCTGTGCAGATAATTTCGTTCCCAGTCTGGACGTCCCGCCCGGCCCGCACTAACCTCCGCGCCATGCAATTGGAAGATCATGCCGGTGATATTTTGAGCAAGTCCCGCAATTCAGCGGGCGTGAGTGCAGACGCGGCGGCCCAAGCGGCCGGTTTGAGCGCTGCCGAGTATGCGCAATTTGAAGAAACGGGTAAGCCTGCCAAGACGCCTAACTACGAGGCGTTGGGCAAACTGCTGAAGCTGAATGGGGCCAAACTGCAAGGCATCGCCAATGGCTGGCTCCCGGCAAAAGTGGACACCTCGGCATGGCGTGAGATCCGCCAGATCACTTCAGATGCCAAAGGCATGAAAGTGCATTGCTATCTCGTCTGGGATGAAGTGACCCGCGAGGCGGCCATCTTCGATACCGGCACGGATGCCGAGGCCATTTTTAAAATCATCGAGGCGGAGCAACTGACGTTGAAGTATATCTTCATCACGCACTCGCATTGGGATCACATCGAAGTGCTCAGTGCTATCCACGCCAAGTATCCTAAAGCCCGCACCCGGTGTAACATCAAGTCCTCGCCGGTCGATCAACGCAACCGCGTCAGCGAATGTGTCCAGCTCGGCAGCTTGCGCATCAACAACCGCGAGACGCCCGGTCATTGCGAAGATGGGGTGACCTATATCATCGGCAACTGGCCGGAAGATGCCAGCTATGTCGCGATCGTCGGGGATGCCATTTTTGCCGGCTCCATGGGTGGCGCTAGGGAGTTGCTGGACCTGGCCAAGCAAAAGGTGCGCGAACAGATTTTCAGCCTGCCGGAAGACACGCTGCTCTGCCCTGGTCATGGTCCTTTGACCACCGTGGCGCAGGAGAAGGCGCACAATCCATTCTTTTAAACGCGGTCAGCGTTTTTCCATGTAAAGGGCCAGCCGCCGCCGCATTTCCTCGCGGTTGGCGGCATCATGGAATTCCGCAGGATTGTAGTCGTCTGTCAACACGATGCCATGGTTGGGATTGGGAGCGTCGTTGCTGGTGTAAGCTGATTGAGCCTGCATGAGGATGCGTGTGTTGCTGATGCGGTTGTAGTCCGGCTCGCGCACCATCTTGAAATCCGCCGTGTCCGTGGCGATAAAGAAGACGTTCCCATTGCCCGCGTGATGGATGCGCACATGCTTGAACACCGACTTCAGCGTCTTATCTAGTGAAGCGGTGAAGAAATCCTTCCCGGGCATAAAATCCCCGAAGCTGTTGATCACGAGCACGCCGCCCGGATTCAATCGACGCTGGATGGCGTTGAAAGCCTCTTTCGTCATCAGATGAGAAGGGGATGAATCGCCCAGAAAGGCATCGAGAATGATGGCGTCATAAGTTTTCGAACCAGCGTTCAGATACTGCCGGCCATCACCGATCTGAAGATTGATCTTGCTGGTATCGAGCCCGAAGTATTTCTCTCCAACCGGGACCACAGCGTGGTTGATCTCCACGGCGTCCACCTTGCAACCATCTTGCGCAAACTCCATCGGCACGATGCCCACGCCCAATCCGATGCAGAGCACATCTTCCAGTTTCTCGCTATATACCCGGGCCAATCCATGCAGCATGTAAGTGAACAAGGATGAGCTTTTCTTGTTCTCCGGTTCATAGGTGTTTTGCCAGAGATAGTCATTGAGATAGATCAGGTTGCCGGATGCCTCATCCCGCAGCACTTGCAGTTGGCCGAAATCAGAGTTCACTCGCAGCAACTCCTCATAACCAGCGAATTTGCGCTGGCTGTCCGCCCGAACCCCCATGCTGCCAATCCAAAGAGCCAATCCCGTGATGAGGGCCGCGTTTACGGGGCCGTTGCCTTTGCGTGCCCAACCGAGAAAATAAATTAAAGCCAACAGCAACAACACACCTGCCGAGCAGAGCATGGTGACGGAATTGGGTAGCAACGGGATAAGCACGTAACCGATCAATACCGTGCCGCTCACGCTTCCCAACGTGCTGACCGCCGAGAGCCGTCCGGCCAACCCGCCGACGCCTTGCACCGATTGACTCAATGCTCGGATAAGAAAGGGGCCAACCGCTGCCAACAAGGTCAGGGGGACGAAGAACAGGAACAACGAAGCCAGAACCGTTCCTACGGCGAGCCGGAATTGCAGGCAGGCGTAAGCGACTTTCTCGGTCAAAAAGATGGTGCCGCTCAGATATAGCGCTGCGCTCAAGATGCAAAAGTAGAGGTTGGAAAGATTCTGCGAACGGTCCACAAGCCAACCGCCGAAATAATAGCCGGTGGCCAGCGAGAGCAGGGTGACGCCGATCTGAGCCGTCCAGACAAAGTGCGAAGTGCCCAGATACGGAGCCAGCATCTTCGCGCCCAATATCTCCACGATGAGCACGATGGCACCCGTGATGGCCGCCGTCAGAAACAGATAGCGGCGCAACCCGGCACTGATCACGGCTGGCTCAGGCGATGTGGTTTTTGCTTTCACGCGGATGTTCTAAGCGGTTGGAGTGTTGGGGACAAGCCAGCGTGCGTGCCGCCGCACATTTATTTCAGCGATGATTTGCCCGGCCGTGGCCGCACGCGATTCGGCAACGGCTCTCCGGTCTCGCGGTTGAACTCATCCGGGGAACGCTTGGCGGGCAGAACATCGTTCGTTTCTTTGGTCCACGCCGCCAAAGCTGCGCGATGTCGCCGCAATTCAGAAGCGTAACGGAGATCTTGGGCGAGATTTCTAAGTTCAAAAGGATCATTCGCCAGATCATAGAACTCTTCGGCAGACCGCGGTTCAAAGCAGGCCAGCTTGTCCTGGTCAGATAGCCCTGGTCGCGCAGGCGTTCCATCGCCTGGTATGTCAGGCTGCGAACGCCATCCGCAGGCGGCGTGTTGGGCAGTTCAGGGTAGTCATTATGAATGTATTTGAACCGTTCTGAACGGACCGCCCGGGCGCGATCAGTATAATCATGCCAGTTGTCTTCAGCGTAGATGAACTCGCGAGACTGGCTCGTGGGTTTACGTAATAAGCTGCTGAAATCTCGTCCTTGGATCGTGGGGGACATTTTGACGCCAGCCAGCGTCAGCACGGTGGGTGCGATGTCGATACTGCTGACGAGCCGGTCACAGACAAGACCAGCTTTGACGCCTTTGGGCCAGCGTACGATGAATGGTGTCTTGATGCCGCCATCGTAGAGCGTGGTTTTGTCTCGTGGAAATGGGCGGCCATTGTCGGAGAGAAAGAGGATGAGGGTGTTCTCGGCCACACCTTGTTTGTCCAGTTCAGCTAGCACTTGTCCGATGAAACCATCCAGGCGCGTGATCTCATCATAATACAGCGCCAAATCTTTCCGCACGGCAGCGATATCTGGCAGATAGGGTGGGACAATGACTTCCTCCGGCCGATATGGTTTCGGCGAGATGTTTTCCTCATAGTCCCGATGCGGGTCCAACGAGGCGAGCCAGAGAAAGAATGGTTTATCCTTAGGTCTTTCCTGCAATGCAGGCACCCAATCGGCACAACCGCTTTGATCGCCTTTGGCTTTGATCACCGTGGCCGGCTTCCCATTAGCGCCGGAGGGAAGTTGAAAGCCGGCTGGGTCAGCTTCTTTCACCAAATCGAAACGCTCCTTCATAGCCGGGCCGAGATGCCATTTGCCGGCGGCGGCCGTCCAGTAGCCGGTCGCCCGGAGTTGTTCGACGAAGGTGATTTGCTCTTTTGGCACCGGCCAATGCAGTTCCTCAGCATCCGTGTTGTGCGGGTAACGTCCGGTCAACATGCTCGCCCGACTGGGACTGCACGAGGACGCAGTGACGAAGGCACGCGTGAACCGCATGCCTTCTCGCGCCAAACGATCGATGTTTGGTGTGCGGAGGGTCGGATGTCCGTAGCAGCCCACGTCATCCCAAGCCAGATCATCCGCGATGATCAAGATCACGTTGGGCCGGGCATTGGCCGGCTTTGTGGCTAGCAATGAGCCGGTGAAACTGCCCACCAGCAGCAGCCAAAGCAGGACTATGTGACGGCGTGATACGGCTTTCATTGCGCGACAATCCACGTGATCAGGGCCAAGTCATCAAAGCGGTTGCGTTCGAGGCGTAGCGTCTTGGCTCCGCCATAGACTTGTGTTGTCACCTTTGTGCTGAACTGGCTGCCGGTATTATGCAGCAAAATGGGTTTCGGCGCTGCGAGGGCAATGATGCCATCCAAGCCGCCCATCCGTTGCAGATTTGGCGTGAAGAGATCGTCCGCGAGCAGGAGTTGTTCGTTCTGAGAATTGAATGCCTGCGCATCAGCGACCAGCACATCGGCTGCGGGGGCTGCCAGCATCGCCCACAAGCCGGCGCGGTCCAATCCGCACAGGGTCACTTTTTTGCCCAGTGACCGAGCATACGTGATGGTTGTGATCAGGTCTTGCGCGCGTTCTTGAGCATCAGTGCGGTTGTACGTGCTAAAGAAATTGGTGAAGTAATTCCGCTTTTGTGCGAGTTCGCGTTGATACAGGCCGCCCGTCTGAAAGAGCTCCGGGACCACGACGGTAAAGCCGCGTTGCAAGAGGGCAGCGGCCAAGCCCGTCGGGCGGCCTTCCAGATCCATCACATTGCGCGGACCATTAGGCGTGGCCAACACCGCCACTTTGCCAATGCTTTTCACGTGTGGTGTGAACAAGACCAGCGGGATGCGGTCGCCTTTGCCTTCACGACCGATCAATATCTTACGGCCATTGCCGACTTCATGCCCCATTTCACTTTGGATTTCTTTGGCTTCGGGCAAATCCAGTTGGAGGCTGTGCCGCCAGAGTGGTTCATAAGCTTTTTGATAACCTGCGCCTTTGGAAGCTGCGGCATTGAGGCTTTCCTGGGCATCCGTCCGCAGATCGGCGAGCAGGGCATCGTAGCCCAGTGCATTGGCGGGCAATTTGCCTTCCGGCCACACGAATAGCTCCTTGTCTGGTAGCTTGGTGTAAGCCTTTTCAACGTAGGAATTGGTATCCGGCTTCTTGAGTAAATGATCACCCAACCAAGGATACACGGCCTGACGGCTGGTCAGGTTGTAGTTATGCGGAAAGTTAAAACGTGCATATTTGAGTGCCTTCTCCGCGCCATAGAGACGATAGACAGATTCTACGGCGGGCCCTTCCACCTCCATCATAGTCTTGGTCCAATCGCCAGTCGCAGCGATCATGATTTGTGGGCGCGGTGCGGCCGAGGCCGCGATTTCCATGTTGGAAATATCCACGCGCAATCCGGGTGCGTTCTCGCAGGTGCAGCCACCTTGCATGGAGTGCGATACCATCACACACGGGGCCGTGACCTTGATGCGGTCATCCACGGCGGCGAGTTCAAACGTCTGCGTGCCGCCGCCGGACTCGCCGGTGCAACCGATGCGCTTTGGATCTACATCTGGCAGGGCGGAAACGAAGTCTAGCGCGCGAATGCTGTTCCAGAGCTGCAAGCCCATCAGGCTGATGCCCCAGAGTTGATCTTCCGGTTTCAGGCCGAAATTCTTGTGATTGTTGACGTCACGCTTGGGGTTGAGCTGCGTGGTGTCCACATAGCCCACCATGTCATAAGTGAAAGCAACCATGCCCATGCGGGCTTGCGTGATACAACGGGCACGGATGCTGCCCAGTTCCACATCGGCCATGCGACCTTCCGGCCAATGCCCGTGGGGATTGAGCACCGCCGGGAAAGGTCCTTTGGCGTTGAGTGGGCGATACAAATTACCCGCGAGATAGAACCCCGGATACGTCTCGAGATAAACCTTCTCCAATACATAGCCATCCATCTCACGACGATCAAAGACTTGGGCATTCAGCGGCGTCTTTGGTGGCAAGGGCCAAAGGCCGCAACTAACGAGGATATGCGTGCGTATCTCCTCGGCCTGCTTTTGCCACTCTGAACGGGATTTGATCGTCGGGAATGTGCGTAACGTATTAAGCGTTTTTGGTGCCTGATAGCGTTGATCGTTTCCCGGCAATTCAGCCGAGCCGCGGGACGCGCTCAATACCGTGAATGAACAAAGCACCGCCAGCCAACGGGGATTGGAAAAGCGAAGGGTCATGCCGTGAAAATAATCAAACTCTCGTCTTTGGGGAAGCCCGATTGAAGCCGGGCTTTTTAAATCGTCTGTAGCTGGTTTCTTTCCGGCTGCGTTTTTCCTGTCATCGCGCTCGTTTTCCGGCATGCTAGTTCTATCCACCACCATCCTTAGTCAGGGTTATGTCAGAACGTGCGTTAACGGAAAACGATGTGATCAAGGTCGTGAACGACCTGCTGCATGAGGCTGAAAAGGCCAAAGCCAGCGATGTGCACCTGCACATGTTGCCGGATTGCGCGCAGATTGATTTCCGGCTCGACGGTGTGCTCCAAGGGGTCCGCACGTTGCCGGGTGAAGAGGCTCGTCGTTGGTTTGGGCGGCTAAAATATCTCGCCAAGTTAAAGACTTACCAAGAATCCTTGCCCCAAGATGGCCGGATTCCCAAGGAAGCCTGCCAGACGCGTAACGATATCCGTGTCTCTTGTTACCCGACGGTTACGGGGGAGAAGATTGTTCTGCGCCTGTTTGCGCCCGACGTGTTGCAGTTGGCCAATCTAGGCTATGCAACTGCTTTGAAGACAAGGTTGGAGCGTTTTTTGCGTCAACCGGCTGGTATGCTCTTTCTCACCGGACCGGCTGGAAGCGGCAAGACCACGACGATTTACGCCTGCCTGCAGTACCTGGCCGACATCGGTGGCCGCCATATCATCACAGTGGAGGATCCAGTGGAGCAGGTCATCTCAGGTATAACTCAAACGGAGATCAACGAGGCGAGGGGGCTAACTTTTGCCGAGGCGGGCAAACGGCTTTTGCGACAGGATCCGCAAGTGCTCGTCATCGGCGAGGTGCGTGATCCAGATACGGCCAAACTGGTGGCGCGGGCTGCTTTGACCGGCCATCTCGTCATCTCCACGCTTCATGCTGGTTCCTGCGTGGGCGTGGTGGATCGCATGCTTGAGATGTGTGCCGATCCATTTGCCTTCACCAGCGGTCACAGTCTGGTGGTGAATCAACGCTTGCTCCGTCGGCTTTGCACCACTTGCCAAGGCCATGGGTGTGCGGAATGCTTGCAAACAGGGTATCGCGGGCGGGTGCCGGCAGCAGAGTGGATGAGTTTGGAAGGGGCTCAACGAGAGGCTGTAAGGCAGGGGAATCTGGTGGGCTTGAAGCCGGAATGCACTTTGAGCGAAGCAACGCGTGAGGTTTTGCAGGCTGGCCTGTCTAACCAAGTTGAAGCGGATCGTGTAATAGGGCTATGAAATCTGAGGAGCTAGGGTTTTTTAACCGCCAGTTGGCGGGTATGTTACGAGCAGGCGTGCCTTTGGAAGGGGGCTTAAAGAAGCTGTGCGAAGCGTTACCCTCGTCGCCCACGCGCGATAGTTTGCTGGCTTTGGAACGCGATCTGTCCGGTGGTACACCTTTGGTCGAAGCACTGAAGAAACATGACCTGCCGGAACTGTACAAGCGCATGTTGACGGCTGGCGCAGCCAGCGGAGATTTGCCGGGGACACTGATCTTGTTTGCGGATTATTGTTCTCAACGGGATACGCTCAGCCGTCGATTGCGCGGATTGCTGACTTATCCGCTCATAGCACTGACCGTGGCGTTGGCCGTCTCCCTCTTGCTGGCCCTATTCTTTCAACTCATCGGTTCAAGCAATAATGAACTCATCGCTGACTTTGCGCAGATGCGGGGTGGCACGGTCCGGGGATTGGTCTTGGGTGTCTGGATAACGCCGGTCCTGATTTTTTTGCTTTGGGTGGGTTTTATTCTGATCGCTTTTGTGCCTTTTGTGCGGCGGCGCTGGCAATGGTTCTTGCCGGGTTTACGCGAGACATGCCTGGCTCAAGTGGCTTCGCTGGTGCAAGTGCAATTGCGCAGCGGAGTTTCGCTGGACGAGGCCTTGAAAACGGTTGAACTGATGGAGCGCGAAACCCCGGTAGCTGCCGAATTGGCTGCGTGGCGGCAGCATTTGGCACAAGGTGGTGGCACCATTCCGGCTGGGACGGCGAAAAATCAAAGCATCCCGCCGCTGTTCCGCTGGATGGTGCTGCAATCCGGTGAAGATATGGCCGAAGGCTTTGCGCAGACGGCGAGTTTCTATGCCGAACGAAGCGCTTACCGGAGTGAGCTTTTTCTTTATGCGGCCCTGCCGGTTTCTGTGCTGTTACTGGGCTTTGTCATATTGGGGCAGTTCCTGCCGATCTTTAGTCTGCTTTCGCGGGTTATGTCATCACTCGGCAGCATGGATAATTAATGATATAGACTGATCGGCAATTAGCTAAAGCAACCGAATGCTCGTCCCTTTAATAACCTTCGCCAGCATAGGGGTATCTATCAACGACCAGATGGGGAATGCGTTGTCGTGTGATGAATTGCTGGTGACCGGGACTTTGGTGGTGATGGAATTGCTGCTGATTCTTTTCATCATCTTTGTTTTGGGGTATGGCCTATATATCCTTTTCAGCCTCCCGCAGCGACGTTTGGAGCGGGCCATGATTTTCCTCAATCTGGTAGATTCAGGCATCCGTCGAGGGGTATCGCCGGAGGATACTATCAAATCGATCGCTGCCTGCCGTGACGTTTCTGTAAGTGTGCGTTTTCACCTGTTGGCGGCTTGGATTGAGCGCGGTTCCACCTGGCAGGAAGCGCTTGGTCAGGTGCCGCGTCTGCTGCCGCCCAGCATTACGCAAATGCTTTTGATTTCTGATCGCTTGGGTGGATGGGACCGCGTTTTGCCGCTCTGCAAACGGAAGCTGGCAGATGTCCGCAGTCAATTGCAGGCCCGTCAAAGCTTCTTGTCGCCTTCGGCCACCTTGCTGCCGCTGCCAGTCATCTTTGTGTGGTTTACGCTGACTGTTTTTATCGTGCCCAAGCTTCAAGCTGTTGGGCTTGATTACGGAATGTCGTTGCCGGGGAGCTTTGCCTGGCTTCGGGAATACTCGTTTCCATTTGCATTGGTGCTGCTGCTATTGGCCTGCGTTCCCGTTTTGGTGTTATTGCTGCACGTGGGCGGTCCGCGTTTTTTGGGTTGGTTCAGCAAGGTTTCCATTCCGCTAGGTGATTATTGCGAATGGTTTCTGCCTTGGCATCGGCTGCGTGTGCAGCGGGATTTCGTTTCGTTGCTGAGTTTGCTGCTGGATGCCGGAGTGGCGGAAAAGGAAGCGCTTGAAGTGGCGGCCAAAGGTACGGCCAATGCTTGCTGCCTAAAAGCAGCACAAGCTGTGGCTCAGGATTTGAGCCAAGGAGTTCCGCTGACGGCTGCTCTGACGAAAATGGATGATTGCGGGGAGTTCAAATGGCGTTTTGAACAGGCTGTTCAAGGCGGTGCCCGTTTTGAAGCGGCGTTGCGTGGTTGGTGCGATGCCTTGACCGGTCGGGCCGATCAATGGCAACAGACAGTAACTCATGCGTTTTCCGTTACGGCGCTTTTGTTGAATGCGCTTTTTGTCGGGATAATCACTCTGAGTGTTTTTCGGTTTCTGATCCTAATGATCGAGCTGGGTTTGGAATGAGATTACGCAGGAACATATTTTCTGAGCGGCCGCGCCTGTTAAGGCTACAGGAGCGCGGGATGCTGATGAACGAGTTGAACACAGCTATTGCGGTGTTTGCCCTGTTCGTTTTCAGCTCTGTTGCCCCGTTGGTTATGGAGCAGGCGGCTGTGCGCCGGGAAACGGCGCGTGCCGTGGCTATGTCCATTGTTGATGGCGAGGCAGAACTGCTGGCAGCGGGGGGCTGGCGGAAGTTTGAGCGCGGCACGTATGACTATGAGGTAACGCAAGTCGCCGCAAAAACCTTGCCGCCGGGGCGTTTCGTTTTGCAGATCACTGAATCTGCCGTGCATCTGGAATGGCGTGAGATAAAACCGGGAGGTCGTGAAATCACCCGGGCAGCAAGGGAGTTCAAACGTTGAGATGAACTTGCGACTAAAGATTCAAAAACGGCAGCAAGGCATCTCACTTGTGGAGGCTCTTGTTTACATGGCTTGTCTGGCCATTCTGCTCAGTGTCATATCGTTGTCGTTTTGGAAGTTAAAATCTTTCCATGATAGAACCGGCGCACGTGCTGATCTGGTGGCCAAGCTGCTGGCTGTGGGCGAGAGTTGGCGCGCGGAGATTCGCAACGCTAAATCAGTGGCTGAAAATCAAAATGCTGGGGTGCGATACGCGAGAGACGGCAAACCCTGCGATTATAGCGTCATCGAGGGGAAGCTGGTTCGTACTGTTGCTGGGAAGAGTGATGTGCTGCTTCAGGGGGTTGTAGCTTCGAGCATGCAACCTCTGGAACGGCAAGGAGTGCGTTATTGGCAGTGGGATGTCACGGTGGTATCGGCACCGGGTTACGGTGTGGTTCAACAGTTTTCTTTTCTGGCGGTCCCGCTGAAGGATTAAAAACGTATGAGATGGCACGCTAAAACGTTTTCGCGCGAGGCCGGGTTGGCACTTATTGCGGTGATGAGTTTTGGATTGTTGTTGTCGATGCTTATCGCCA
The DNA here is from genome assembly GCA_965283725.1 of Limisphaerales bacterium. Classification (GTDB taxonomy): domain Bacteria; phylum Verrucomicrobiota; class Verrucomicrobiia; order Limisphaerales; family JAEYXS01; genus JAEYXS01. The sequence goes on along the minus strand of CBDIPT010000007.1, from coordinate 112,161 downwards.
TCAGCGGACGGCGTGCCAATGACTTAAGAAAAGAGATCGATCTGGTTGAGAAACAGCAAATCAATCGTTTGCTTCCGACGGGAAAAAACTCCCCATAAGATGAGTAAAATCAGGCTTATCGAAGGTTCGTTGACCTGCTACGCATGCGGTTGGATATCTTTGGTTCCTGTGCTTGGTCTTCCGGCTGCTTTTATCGCTCTTACTGAGTTCAGAGCATTGCGGGAGATCAAAGAATGGAATCCAGCCCAGAAGTATTTGCGTGCGGGTGTCTGGCTCGCGTTGCTGGGGCTTTTGGTCAATGGACTGGCATCCTTGCTGTTAGTTCTATATATTCTTGCATTGATCCAAAACGGAACCATCACTCTCGATAAGCTCTTTATCTGAGCAGTCCGAGGTCTATTGCAACCATTGCTTGGGCAAACCTTGGACCAGCGGTGAGGTGAACTTTTTGTAATTCTTGATGGCGTTCCGCAAGTTCTCCGGAGTGCTCGCGCTGATGTCCTGCAAAAGTGTCATGAGTTCAGCGTATTCCTCGCGAGGGATGTCCATGGCCATCATCGCATCACGGGCCCATTCCCGCAGTTCGTCATGCGTGAGTTTGGACTCCATGTAATCGGCGATTTTGGCGCCGCAATCCTTCAATGTGACCCGTAAGATCATGATTTGGGGCTGATTCTCAGTCTAAGTTACTTGGAACGGTATTTATCAGGGAAGCCCTGTTCTGGCATCCAGCCAGGTAAATCTTTGATGCTATCACGGGCAGCCTGGCTGGTGGGTACCTGCCAAGCCTCAAAGAATGGCCCCAGATTTTTCCCGACCGTTTTGGAGAAGCGGACCAGCCATTGATCACGTTCCTCGTCATCATTCTTCGGTCGCTGTTCCTTGGGCAAAGCACGATACTCGGCAAAAGTCTTCTTGAAGGCATCCCAGCCGAAAGCCTCGATCAACTGATAATACATGGTCAGCGCGATGAATGGTTCCTTCTTCCATTCTTCAAATTTCGCCCCGTTGCCGAAGTATTGTTTCAGATTCCTCTCGCGGGCTTGTGTGCCGATGGCGTTATGCCCTTGCAGTCCAAGTTTCAGCACTTGATCATAGACATAGAGGGAGAACAGGTTGCAGGTCACTTCCGTGGTGCCATCAAAAGTCCATTCCGGAGCCTGATGATTATGCCCTAGCTCATGGTAATGTCCCCAAGAACCTTTTGTGGTCAGCGCTTTCGTATCGACAACCATTCCGACGACATCGAGGTGAGTCATGATGGGATAACCGCTATGCATATAACCGGCGGAGATTTGGACATCGGCCACAATCCGTTCCGGCTTGGTGCGTTCGCGGGGGATCGTGGCCAGATCGGCGATGCCGTCCATCACCCGGTTCCAATACTCCATCAGTTCGGCTGGGTTATCCAATTCACGGATGGCAGACGAGGGGACCGTAAAAATCACTTTCCCGCTTTCCAATTCGGCCCAAGGGGCTGGGTAGTTGCGTAACGTGCTCTTCCATTCCGTTTCGGAAGTTTTGCCTAAAACGAAATAAGGTGCTTGCACTGCGCCAGCGATGCTCACGGAGAAATCCTTTTCCCCGAGTCCATTCGGCACATCGATATAGATGAGCCCGCCAAAAGCGTTCACCGTCTCTGTAGTGGCGGTGTTAAGCAGCTTGCTGGTGCTAATCTCTGGAGCACGCGACCAGGAGGCGTGGTCCCACAAACGATCGGTGTGACACCCAATCCGCACGAGCAGTTTGTCTTTGAATTCGCTTTCAGGGATTGTGATTTTGATGGTTTCGCCTGGCGCGGCATAAAGTCCGGTGGAATGCCACCCCCTTTGTTTCGTGTTCAACCGGATCGTTTTCCCTGCACGCTCTGCCTCCGCAGCGACACTGCCCGGGAAATCTGCTGCCGCCGGATGGGCTTTGATCTGTTTGAGCGGGGTTTTCTTGAGGGTTTGCAGTTCCAAAGTCAAAGCGAGACGCTCAAAGGCATCGGCTGTTTTGAGCGGGGCTTTCGCCGTCGGAATCTTGCCGCTGCTCTTCTCTTTGATGCTCTTTAGGCGAGGGTAATAAAGGCGGTCCTCGGTGGAAATTATTTGCGCTGTTTCCGTCACGATCCATGAGGCTTGTGCCAATAGTTGCTGGGCGGCTGGTGTGGCGGAGTTGGTGACGGAGAGCAAGGCATCCAGTGCCCGGCCGCTATGCAGCACGGCAGGGACGGCTGGGCTGACCGTAAATCCATTTTTCGCAGTACGGCTCAATGTGCCATCCATCCAGATGATGCCGGCTTCGCTGAGCAGCTTGTTGCCCAGATTGTCCGTGCTAAGAGATTTGCCTGGATTCAATTGCAACCACCCCCAACCAAGACCCGCAGTCACCAAGCCACCGCCTGAACGGATGTATGCGCCTAAGGATTTGACTGTATCCATCGAGGACCAGTTACCTGAATCGGCGACGACGGTGTTCAGTCCGGTCAGTTTGGTCGTCCAATCTTTCTGATCTAAAACGGTGACGGCAAAACCCTGTGCTTTCAGATACTTAACCAGACTGTCATTGCGTAGCACGCCGACCTTGATCTCATTTGGTTTCGCCGTGGTACGGCTGGCAGACCAGCGGATGGTGTTTTGGATGAATTTCCCGGTGTCCACCTTGTCCGTCGCGCTCAAAAAGCCGCCATGGCCCAAGGCCACGATGCGCCCGCTTCCTAATCTTCCGGCTACTACGAGCGGGCCAGTCAGGTTTTTGCCTGCCGAGCCAGCCACTACCGGAAAGCTCTGTGGTCCGTATACAGCCATCGGACCGGGCACGGCGCCGATAGCGTCAATCACTTTGACTCCTTCGGTGAGTAGCTGAACGTCAGCCTGATAACTGGCCGGGCCTTGGGCTTTGGCCGGTTTGGCGGGCAACGCTAGAACCAATAGGACCAGGATAAAAACGGGGATGAACCGGCCACTAAGAAAAGATGGGCTGATAGTCATACTCAAGGGAGACAGCATGGCTGATCTCAATAACATTACCGATGTTTGAATAGGTCTGATAATCCGCCTTGGCCAAGTGGCGTCGAGCACAAAAAAGCCATTGCCCCTTAGCCACCGGATTGCTCGATGACAGAGTGCAAAGTCTGCAAAATGGATTCAACCGTGAAGGGTTTGGGTACAAAGCGATTGGCCCCAGCGGCGGTCGCTTTTTCGATGTTCAAAGTCTCGTAAAGCCCGCTGATGGCGATAATGGGGACCGTGGGGCTGATCTTGCGCAAGGAATGGATCATGGCTGGTCCATCCATCACTGGCATCATCATATCAGTGATGATGGCCTTGATTTCCTGGCTTTTCTGGGCGTAAGCCGAAAGACCTTTGGCGCCGTTCTCGGCCGTCACCACCTGATAACCATGGCTTTCCAAGATGCTCTTTAAAAGGGTGCGGACTGGCGGTTCATCTTCCACGATGAGAATGGTCTCTCCATTGCTGCGAGGGATGTCCAACTTGATATTCGAAGGGGAGGTTTCTTCCATTTGCTCGCTGTAGGGCAGGTAGATATGGAATTGCGAACCTTGGCTCACTTCGCTCTCCACCTGTAGGAATCCACCGTGACTGCGGACGATGGCGAGCACGGTGGAAAGGCCCAATCCCGTGCCTTTGCCGATTTCCTTCGTGGTGAAAAATGGTTCGAAAATCTTGTCGTGAAGTTCGGGGGCTATGCCGGTACCGGTATCGGCCACTGTTATTTGCACGAAATGCCCCGGTTGCGCCTGCATACGTGCGGCTTTCTCCACGGAGATCAGTATGTTGTTGGCCGAAACGGTGATTGAGCCGCCTTGGGGCAGGGCGTCGCGTGCATTGACGCACAGGTTGATCAGCACCTGATGCAGTTGGGTCGGATCGCCAATGACTGTGTGCAGACCTTCCTGTTTGCGGCTCTTGATCTCGATGGAGCGGGGGAACGTCTCTTTGGCGATTTTGACGACATCCTTGATGAGGTGCGCAACGTTGATGCTGACGCGGCGGCCACCCACACCGCGAGCGAAGGAAAGCACTTGCTTGACCAGATCGGCCCCGCGCCGGGCGCTGGTGTCGATCTGCTCCAGGATCTCCAGGTCAGCCTCTGATTTAGCAGACATGCGCAGCAGATCGATGGACATGATGATCGGGGCCAGCACGTTGTTCAGGTCATGGGCAATGCCACCGGCCAAAGTGCCGATACTCTCCATGCGCTGGGCGCGGAGGAATTGCGCCTCAAGCCGTTTCTTTTCGGTGACATCTGTGTTGATGGTCAGGATGGAACGAGGGTTTCCGCGTTCATCCCGCAACAAAGTCCAACGTGATTCGACGGTCACCTCACGCCCTGTCTTGGTGAGGTGATTCATCTCACCAGACCATTCGCCATCACGCAGCAACAGTTGAATGGTCTTCAGGTAACTGGTGCTATCCCGGTAGAGCAAGGTCAGAACGGACTGTCCGAGCGCCTCTTCACTATGCCAGCCGTAAAGATTAGCTGCGCCTTGATTCCAGTAGGTGATGACGCTGTGCAAGTCACGTATGATGATGGCATCTTGCGCCCGGTCTAGTAGTGCGGCTTGTTCGGTGATTTTGTTCTGCGCCCGGATGCGTTCTGAGACATCCGTGAACACGCCCATGAGCGCGACAATTTTACCTTGAGCGTCAAAGATCGGATTGGCGCGCAGGTGGAAATCCCGGACAGTGCGGGTGGCGTCATAGATCTGCACATCCCCCGTCCAGGTCTGACCGGCCAGCATGGTGCCAAAGATTTGATCATGCACCCCTTGAACTACGAAAATATGGGACGGACCACCGCCTTTGTTAACATCTGAAGGCGTGTAGCCAAGCTGTTCGCGGAAAGCCCGGTTATGGAAGAGGACTCGCCCATCAGGTTCAGCGATGCCGATGCAATCACTCGCATTTTCTACGGCCATCTGGATGCGATGCAATTCTTCTTCGTAGCGCCGTTTCTGAGTGATGTCCGTGATGAAGCCTTCCAGAAAGGGTATCGTGCCATCGGGGGATTTGATGCCGATGCCGCGTTCCCAGACCCAACGCTCCGTGCCTTGGGCAGTGATGATGCGGTATTCCAGATCGAACTGTTTGCCAGTCTTCAGCGCCTGGTGGATTTCGGCACGCACGCGTGCACGGTCTTCCGGGTGGGTGATCTCTTCGTAACTGATGCGACTATTGCCCAGTAGTTCTTCCGGCTTATATCCGGTCAGTGGCAGACAGCCATCGCTTACAAAATCCATCGTCCAATAATCATCAATCCGGCAGCGGTAAGCCATGCCTGCAAGATTGCTCAGCAAAGTGCTCAAGACGCGCTGGTTTTCCTTAACGGCTTCCAAGGCGTTACGCTTGGCCGTGATGTCTTCCCCGATGGAGGTGGTACCCAGCGGGTTGCCCTTGGTATCTAGCAGGAGCGTGTTGTTCCATGCGATCAGAAAACGGCGGCCATCTTTGGCCAAAATCTCGTTTTCGTAGTGGTGGGGAATCTGGTTGTCCGCGATGATTTTCTGGAAAATCGGTTTGACGTCCAGGCCGGAAGGGATAAAGCGCTCGAACCAATCGGCACCAATGACTTCTTCGCGTTGCCAGCCGGTCAGCTCCAGCAGGAAATCATTGCAGAAAGTGATCCTGCCTTCGCAGTTCAAGATGACGGCGATGAGGTGGACATTCTGCAACATCTCGTGCAGTTGGCGGTTCTTTTCGCGGGCTTCCGCTTCGGCTTGCAACGATTCAGTGATGTCCTGACATGATCCCATGTAACCCGAAAATTCGCCTTCCAGATCGACCATCGGTTCGCCATGGTCTTCAAGCCACCGGTAAACTCCATCATGCCGCAGAAAACGATAGCGAATCTCAAACGGATCCCGGTTTGCGTTGGCCAGAATGAACTGTTTGAGCACCCGTTCGCGATCCTCGTGATGGACGCCGGCCAGCCAGCCCCGTTCCAGTTCTTTCTCCAGGCTGTTGCCGGTGAACTTAAGCCATAGACGGTTGAAATATTCGGCATGCCCGTCCCGTCCGGTTTTCCAGACCAAGGCCGGAAAATTATCCAGCAAGTGAGTCTGATAGTTTAGCGCCCGCTGAATCATCGAAAGGTTGCGATGATGCACCACGGCCACCGCAGCCATGTGAGAGGCTGAATCTAAGATGGCCACCTCGTGCGGTTGAGGAGAGCGTTTCTCCCGATAATAGATGCCGAATGTGCCTAAGATCTGATGGTCATCGGAAAAGATGGGCGTTGACCAGCACGCCTTCAAACCCAACGGCAATACAAGTTGCTTGTATAATTGCCACGCCGGTTCTTCATCAATGTCTGTGGTGACAACCCGTTTTTCGAAGAACATCGCATTACCGCAGGTGCCGAAATCGGGGCCGATAATCTCGCCGATCAAAGCCTGGCCATATTCGGCTGGCATGCTTGGCGCAAAACTCTGGGCGATGTGCTTTTTATCGCTACCAAGTAGCAAGATTGAGCCGGTGACATCCGGTAAGACGGATTCGATGAGCTTGATGAGCTCATCGAGGATATGGACCAGCGGTTTGCCGGAAGCGACCAATTCCAAGATGCGGCTTTGCTGGGCGGAGAATAAACCAAGGGTTTCTTGTGCTATGCTGGCGACGTTGGCTAGAAAGATGTGGTTTCCCTGATAGGACAGCGCAACTCGTATGGGGATGGCCCCATACTGAACATTGTTCAAATGCGCGGCGAAATGATGCGGCTGTTTGAGGGCTTGTTGGAGGTGAGCCACGAGCGAATCCGCCGGGCAAGCTTGGCTTATGCTGAGCAACTCGGACAGGTTCTGGCCATCCAATTGATTATGTCCAAAGAAGCCCGATAAATCGCCGTCTCCAGATTGGATAACCCCTAGATCATTCAGGTAAAGCAGACAGGAAAGCCGGGGAAAATGCATGGCCTGAGGCATTCCCCCCTCGTGTCCCTTATCGCCAATGCCAGATGTGATCATGGTGGAATATCTGCAATACGGCTTGTCGGGGGTATTTGTGACATACTTTTCTGGCTTTGCCAACCTGTTGCTATGCATTAACTTTCTTTTTATGCACGAGGTAACTACGGTGGAACTGAAGCGAGACTGCGAAGCGGTCCAAATTCCGGCAGGCAATGTGGTGACACTGCCCCAAGGCATGGTGGTGGATATCACTCAACGGTTGGGCGGCAGCTACACATTGCGGGGAAATGGGGCGCTTTTCCGGATAACGGCCAAAGATATCGATGCGTTAGGCATCAGTGCTGAAGCGGAGCAGACCGGAGTGGAGGGAGAGCTGTCCGAGCCACTGATCTGGGAGGCGTTGAAGACGTGCTATGATCCGGAAATCCCTGTCAATATCGTGGATCTTGGGCTGGTGTATGACATGGCGGTGGAGGGATTGACGAACGGGAACAGCCGTATCTTCGTGAAGATGACGCTGACGGCACCGGGTTGTGGCATGGGGCCCACGATCGCCCGAGATGCCCAACAGAAGCTCTTGCTTTTGCCGAAAGTGGAAGACGCTGTGGTGGAGATCGTCTGGGACCCGCCGTGGCATCAATCCATGATCACCGAAGAGGGACGACGGATTTTAGGTTTGGAGTGATTCTTGCTAGGTGGATTTTCATGCCGTTTAATGCAACTGTGACAGCCGAGATGTATGACGTAGTAATTATCGGAGGCGGCCCGGGTGGGAGCAGTACGGCTTGCTACCTGCGGCAGGCGGGCTGTCGTGTGCTGCTTTTGGAGCGGGAACACTTTCCCCGCTTTCATATCGGCGAATCATTGCTGCCGTACAATCAGATCATTTTCGACGAGATCGGCGTCCAACCCAAATTGAAGGCGGCCGGTTTTCTGGATAAGTATGGCGCGCAGTTTCATTTGGGGAATGGTTCCAAATGCACCAAGTTTATCTTCCGCGAAGGGCGCTTCACCAAAGTCCCGCAAGCCATCCAGGTGGAGCGCGCGGTGTTTGATGACATTTTGCTCAAACATGCAGCGGAGAAAGGTGCGGAGGTGCGCGAAGGCTGGACCGTGCAAAAAGTCGAACAGTTGGCCGATGAAGCCACGGTGCATGCAGTGTCTGATCAAGGACAGACGGAAAAATTCCATTGTAAATACGTCATTGATGCCAGCGGGCGCGGCAATATGACGGGCAATCAGGAAGGGATCCGGGAAATCCATCCTAAGCTCAAGAAGTTGGCCGTTTTTGGTCATTTCAAAGGAGTGAAGGTGGATGAGGGGGCGAAAGCCACTGATACCGTCATTGTGCGGTTGGAGAATAAGTGGTTTTGGCTTATCCCGCTGAGCAAGGACAAGGTCAGTGTCGGTTGCGTGATGGATCAGGCGGAGTTCGCTGGTTTGAAGCTGGCACCGAAGGAGGTATTACAGAAGTTCATCGATTCCAGCCAGCCGATGCGTGAACGCATGGCCATGGCCGAGTTGCTCTGTCCCGTGCAGACGACGAGTGATTTTTCCTACCACAACCGCACGTTCTTTGGTCCACGACTTTTGCGCGTGGGTGATGCCGCCGGTTTCATGGACCCGATCTTTTCCGCCGGGGTCTATCTGGCCATGTTCAGCGGCAAACTTGCCGCCAAGGCCGTGATCGAAACCTTGCAAAATAAAGACAATCCTTTGCAGCGCTTTCAGGCTTATGAGAAGCGGGTGCAAACTTCCATGCAGTTCTACTGGAAGATGGTGGAAAACTTTTACACCACGCCTTTCATGGAAGTTTTTCTGGAGCCGCGCAAGCGCTTTGACCTGCCCGCAGCCGTGAATGCGGTGCTCGCAGGTGAACTGGAAGGCGGCTGGTCGATGCGCTGGCGGTTGGGCTTTTTCTTTTGGATCATCAAGATGCAAGCCCGTTTCCCGCTTTTGCCACGCATTTCATTTCAATGACCTTCGGGCAATTTTTAAACGGTCTTGGTTTACGGGTGACCGCGTTTTTGCGGCGACCGTTGCTCAGGGTCATACTTCCGGTCGCCGGTTTGTGTTTGGGCCTCATTTTGCAGGCCGGTTGCCGCCTGCCTTCGCATCTGCCTAAGTTTGATACCGGACAAGCCGGCTGGTCACAGCGGCAGTATCAGGTGGTATGGAAGGCAGATAAGAAAGCCAATGACATGGTGTGCGACGTAGTGGAGGGCCACCACCCGGATGGACGCGCCTATCTGGAGGTCAGCAAACCGCCTTTGACGCTGGTCTCGGTGCGGGTCGCGGATTCGCAATGGTGGGTGGAGTATGGGCCAAGGCCACGTTCTGGCTCCGGCCGGGTTGATGGGCCGATTGCGCATCTATGGGTTTTGGTGGCCACGCATAATACCAACCACGCCGATTTGAAGATGGAGACGAGTGCCACTGGAGTGACCATTTGGAAGAGCTTGTCACGAGGTGAACAGATCGAGGGAGTGCCTGCGCCATGATGCAGCGTCGCTGGCCAATCCTGCTCGCTGTGGTCCTGATAGCGATCGGGCTGTCGAGGCTCCGATTCGATGTGGATGTGCTCAACTTGCTGCCACAGAACCTGCCGGTTGTGCGGGGATTGCGGTGGCAGCAGGAGCATTTCGCTAATGCCCGCGAACTCATCATCACCATCAAGGCGGATAGCGCGGAGGCTGCCGAAGAGGGCGCCCGTTCACTAGCTGGCGATCTACGGCAACAAACCAATCTGGTGAGCCGTGCCATCTGGCAGCCGCCTTGGCAAGAAGATGCACTCGGTGCGGCAGAACTGGTGGCTTATCTCTGGTTGAATTCCGAGCCGCAGCAAGTGCAGATGTTGGAAAAGCGGTTAAGCGCGGAGGCTTTGCCCAAGCACCTGACCGCAGTGCGCGAACAGTTGGCGACTTCATTTTCTCCGGAATCCATTGCCCGAAGCAGTTATGATCCGCTCGATCTGCTGAATGTTTCCTCTAGTGGTCTTTCCTCCAGCAGCCTTGGGTCCAATCGTCTATTCGCCTCGGAAGACGGTACGTTTCATTTGATGCACGTTGATCCGGCGAAGACGCTGAAGAATTATCATGAAGCGATTGAGTGGCTGGCACAGGTGCGTGGGGTCATCGCCCAGTGGCAGAAAAACAATCCCGACCATGCCGGGTTAAAAGTGAAACTGACGGGTGGCCCCGCCTTCATGTCAGAGATCGCGGGCAGCATGGAAGGGGAGATGCGCGGTTCGATGTCCGGTTCCCTGCTGCTGATCGCGTTGGTCTTTCTTTTGGCACACCGGAAATTGAAGCCACTGATATGCATCATTGTGCTGATGCTGCTGACGGTCATTGTGACGATGGCTGCGAGCGGATTTCTCTTTGGCCGCTTAAACGTGGTGAGCTTGGGTTTCGCGGCGATCTTGTTCGGCATGGTGGTGGATTATGCTCTGGTGATGTATCAGGAGGGTTTAAGCGAGGTCGGGAAAAGTCCGGCGGAAATCCGCGCGATGGTGGCACCGGGCATCTGGTGGTCCTCACTTTCTACCGCCGCTGCGTTTGCGGCGTTGAGCCTCTGCGCTCTGCCTGGCCTGGCTCAATTGGGTGTGCTGGTGGCCGTAGGCATCATAGCGGGTGCGATCATCGTTTTGCATTTTTTCCCGCGAGTCCTGCCTACGCTGAAAGAGCAGCAAGCGGATGCAGCGAAGCATATCTTTCCGTCTGGGCCTTCCAAGTTTCCCGGAATCGGTCTATGGCTCGGAAGCACACTGGTGCTGGCGGCGGTGGTGATGATTGTCACAAGCGGATTGCCGGGGCTGACGGCGAGTTCACAGCCATTGCGACCGCGCCACAGTGAAGCCTACGATGCCATGGATCAGCTCAAGGTGGAACTGGGCCGCACCCGTGAGCCGGTGATGATCGTAGTCAGCGGCAAGTCGGATGAGGAGGTTTCAAAGCAACTCGCGCAAGCCCAAGCCAAGCTGGATCGGCACATGACGAATGGATTGATTGGCGACGCCTTGTTACCCACGAGCCTTTGGCCAAATCCCGAGCGCATAAAGGCAAATTTACCAATCCTGCAGCGAATGACTCAGGATGCGCCACGCATCCGTGAGGCACTGCTAACAGCGGGTTTCACGGTGGATTCGTTCAAGGTGGCCGATGTGATGTTCCGCTATTGGACGAATCAAAACGCCGAACTGAAACTGCCGCAGGGGCCAACCGCCAAATGGGTAATGGAGCAAGTCTTGGTGCGTAAAGATCAGGAACGGTTTGCGCTGGGGATCATCACGCCAACGGCCAAAGGCGAGGATCAAACGGACGTATGGTCCAGCGATCTGGAGAATGAAGGGACGCATGTGGCGGGGTGGGAACTGCTGGGCATCGCCATTCTGCGACATGTGCAGCAGGAGTTTTTCTGGGTGTTTGTCCCGAGCTTTGTCTTGCTGATGATAACGCTGTGGTGCGCCTTCCGCCGCTGGAGTGAGGTGATGGTCAGCATGGGCGTGCTGGCGATCAGCGGCGTGATGTTACTGGCGGTCATGCAGTTGCTGGGGTGGAAATGGAATTTGCTTAATCTGATGGCGATTCCGTTGCTTTTGGGCTCATGTGAAGACTATAGCATCCATCTACAACTGACCTTGCGACGGACGAAAGGTGACTGGCGGCATGCCTGGCATAGCACGGGGAAAGCGGTATTGTTGTGTGCGGCTTCAACCATTATCGGGTTTGGTTCGTTGATGTTTTCTGAGAATGCCGGACTTGCCAGCTTGGGGCAGGTGTGTGCGGCTGGCGTCGCCTGTGCCATTATAGTTTCGCTGTTGCTCATCCCGGGTGTGTGGGTGGTAGTAGCCGGGCCGCTCAAGGAAGAATCCGTGAGCAAACCGTCGAAATTCTACGGAGCAAAGCTTTGGCAGATCGGCATGTGGCTGGGAAAGAGTTTGCCTGCGCCGGTCACGGGTGCCATTGGGCGTCTGTTGGCTCGTGGTTACGCGTTGGTGAAGCCTGATCGCCATGATGTCGTGGTGAAGAATCTGTTGCCGCTCGTGAAACAGGACAACGCACGAGCGCAGATCGCGGCGAATCAATTATTCAGCAATTTCGGACAGAAGCTGGCGGATCTCTGGCGCTATGAAAGTGGGGCCGATGTGGCGAATTTGTTCGGTGAATGGAATGGTTGGGAATATTTCGAACAAGCGCAGCGCAAAGGAAAGGGCGTGCTGCTGGTGACGCCGCATCTGGGGAATTGGGAATTCGGTGGACCACTGTTGACCAAACGTGGCGTAAAATTGCTTGTGTTGACCTTAGCCGAGCCGGGAGCTGGCTTTACGGAGTTGCGACAGAAATCCCGGGAACGCTGGGGCATCGAGACACTGGTGGTGCAGCAGGATGCGTTTGCGTTTGTCGAAGTGATCAAACGTTTGCAAGAAGGGGCGTGTGTAGCATTGTTAATAATCGTCCCCCGGCCGGTACTGGCGTGGACGTGACGCTTTGCGGGCAACTTTTCTCCGCCTCTATCTCGGCAGCCGAACTGGCGCGAGCCACAGGATGTGCGATATTGCCCACAGCCATAGTTCGTAGCGGGGACACCTATTCGGCCCATATTCTGCCGGAGATGGCTTATGAGCGGGCCGATTTGGGCAGCCGCGAAGCCCGCGAGAAATTCACTGGCGAAATCATGCGTGCGTTTGAGCCGCTACTAACCCAATATCCAGACCAATGGTATCACTTCGTTTCCATCTGGCCGCCTGCGCGTGGCTGATCGCTGCTATGTTGCACGCTGCCGAGCCCGCTACTGATGTCTTGGACCAATGGTTCGAGAAACAGAAGGCATTGAAGACCTGGCGGGCTGATTTCGTGCAGACGCGCACGCTCAAAACTCTGACCGTACCGCTTACCACGCCAGGCAAAGCGATGTTTTCTGCACCGAATCAATTCCGCTGGGAACTCGGTGTGCCGGCACAGACGGTAGCAATCCGTGGGGCGCAGGAAATGGTGGTCTTGTATCCCAAACTGTCGCGGGCGGAGCGTTTTCAGCTGGATCCAGAGCAAGCGGGAAAGATGAAGGATTTGCTCGTGCTGCTGGAAGCTGGTTTTCCGCGTGACCGCAAAGAATTGGAGAGCCGTTTCAAGATCTTGCAGCAGGGCAAGAAGGGCGAGGCTTATGAGGTGAGCATGCAACCACGCAGCAGCCTTGCCAAGCGTTTGATGCCGGAGTTGCGGCTTTCTTTTAATAGCACGACGCTGGCTTTGCTCAGCACCGAGATGATCTTTAGCGATGGCTCGACTATGCGGACCGATTTTACGCATCCGGAAGTGAATCCTGAATTGGGGCCAGAGTTGTTCGGCACGACGATTCCGAAGGATTATCAGATCACGGAACCTCTAAAGTCCAAGTGATATGGATGACTTAAAGCGTGCCTTGGAGAACTTGCCTCATGGACCAGAGTTCCGTTTCCTCGATCGGTTGACGCAACTTGAACCGGGCAAACGCGGGCAGGGAGAATATCTCGTGCGTGGTGATGAACCTTTCTTGAAAGGGCATTTTCCTGGGCACCCCTTGTTTCCAGGGGTGCTTTTGATCGAGTCCGTGGCGCAGCTTGCGGGCGTGGTGGCGCAGTGCGATCTGACGATAGCACCGCTGGCTGGATTAAAACTAACAGCAGTTAGGAACGCGAAAATCTTAGGATCAGCTCAGCCGCAGCAGGTGATCCAAATCCATGCCGAGGTATTGGCTCGCATGGGGAATCTGATTCAGGCCAAGGGCGAGGTATTTGTTACCGGTCAGAAGATATTGGCCGTGGAGGTAGTGCTTTCCGGCGAGGGCTGAAGCGGAAGTTTATTTCTGGGCCAACCACTTTTGGCGCAGTTCCCGGCGGGAAATCTTACCGCGATGATTCGGCGCCAGTTCATCATTGAATACCCACTCACGAGGGATTTGCCACGCGGGCAGCAGGGCGAGCAAGTGTTGACGTAGTGTTTCGGTGGGGACTGCTTCCCGGAGTCGCAGCATCGCAACGATATTCTCCCCGCGGCTTGGATCTTCACTGGTCACGCCAAACGCGACACAGCAAAGCACCGCAGGGTGAGCAGATAGCGCGTTTTCAATCCCTTCCGGTGAGACTTTGCGGCCGGCGACATTGATGACATCGCTGGCGCGACCGAGCAGGCTGACTTGATTGTCGCGCAAATCCACCATGTCGCTCGTCACGAAGCGTCCGGCACCGAGGCGTTCTGCTTCGGGTGGATAAGAGCCCAGACCTACGGCAGCGCTATGCACTTCGAGACAACCTTCGGTATTCGTCATCAGGCGTACGTTATCCATCGCGGAACCAGCCAGATTGGCTTGTTGGCGAGGGACGTTGGTCCGGTCGTAGGCAATGCCGCCGCATTCGCTGGAGCCGTAAAAGTTGTGAATCTTTAAACCGGTTTGCGTGAAGACGTCGTTCTCTAATTGCAAAGTGAGCGGGGCTCCGGCTGAGATGGCGAGGCGGATGTTGGCTGGAATACTTTTAGCATCTAGCCACGTGCGCCAGAGAGCAGGGACGGCCGCGAGCGTGATTTCGGGCGCCAGTTTTGCCGCATTCAGGACGGAGGTCGGCAGCGGTGTATCCACCAAGATCAGAGGGATTCCATGCAGGAGCAGTGGCAGTACCAGGCTGGAAAAACCGTAAGAATGCGCGAGCGAGATAACGCCGAGATTGGGCCACGCAGACTTTAGGCCCATTGTGGAAACGATATTGGCCGGGTCGGCCGCGAGCTGTTCTTCCGTAAAGCCGATGAGACGGGGTTGGCCGGTGCTGCCGGAGGTCAGCTTGAGATGGACGCAGGTCTGCGGCAGCGCAGGTATTGGCGGGCGAGCTTGTCCTTCTTCCAAGGGGCAGCAGACCGCACCGGAACGCCACGCAGCGAGCACGGTTAGGATGAATTCATGGTTGCGTCCGCTCGGGAAGATGATGCGATCCTTTAATAACGGAGCTGTTTCCGCCATTTGGGCCAGTGCGGCAAAGGTCCAACGCCGTCCGGACCACGACTCGATCAGGGCGAGTTCGTGGGTGTGCGTTTGCGCAACCTGTTGCCACCGTTCATACAGCATTGCGGCCATGCTGGAGCAGGGGTAAGTTGTCTCGCAAGCATGATATTGCGTTTGTTCTATGGATTGTTGCTGGCGGCGTTGTTGAGCGGGTGCGCAACGTCGAGCCGGTCCGTTTCCACGACGCAACCCAAGCAGTTTGATTTCTCGCGGGACACGTTCTCTTTCGCTAATGAACTGACATGGATCTACTATCGTGATCCGGCTACGGGCGAGATGAAGCATCGAAAACAATCTCCGCCGCCGGATTATACCTTGCACTGCTTTGTGGTGGCCCGGGCGGCCAAACAGTTCTTTGTGCATGCACGCTTCGCTCCAGAACAAGCGAGATTAGCCGAGGCGGACTATCGCAAACTGATCAAAGAAATCGCCCAACGCAGCCCGCGAACGACGAATCCGTTCAATCCGGTGATCATCCCCGGCTATGCCGATCTGAAGGCTTTCAGCAAGGACTACGAGAAGCTTTTGAAGGAAGAGTGCGGCAGTCCCTGGCTCAGTTATTCCCAGCGCGGGCATTGGCGGATGATGCTGCCTTTCACGAGCGGGCAACGCGAGAAGGATGCGGAGGAATTGCAGACGAGCTTGGAGCGTAATGGCATCGCCGTGGCGCATGTGGTGACTTTTCCCAAACTAAGCATCAACCACGCGTTGGTGATTTACGGATGCACCACGAATGCGCAGGAAATGAAGTTTACTGTGTATGATCCCAATTCACCTGCCAGACCGACGACACTGACCTTTGAAAAGGCGACGAAGAAATTCACCTTCCCGGAGAACGACTATTTTGGCGGTGGCGTAGTGAACTGCTATGAAGTGTTCCACCGCTGGAACTATTGAGGTTTCTTTTCCAGCTCAGCGGCCTTTTTCTTGCGCCAGCGGTTGAACCGGTAATACAGGATGCCGAAGAAGAGAGCTCCGCAGGAATTCACACCGACGGTATAGCCAAGTTTGTAGGTCCGTCCGGTATTGTTCGGTGCATAGATCGTGACATCTTCGCCCATGAGCAAGTGAGGCATCGCACCGGGCATCAGAGCCCCATGCAGCATGCCTTTGACGAAGCCGGCTGGTTCACCTTGAACGCTGCTGGTAGAGGAGTGATGCAGGATCAGAGTGAAGACGGTTGCGACAATCAACAGGGTGAGCACGCGTTTGACTACGGTTTTCCAGAGCGGAGTAGCGGGTGCTTCGGTGCGTGCTGCTTCGGCGGTGGCCATGCAATAATTTTCGAGGAGCTTGTTTTCTATTGGTGTGATTCGGCAAGAGCAAATTTGGCGCGCAATCAGGCTTTGGCCCGCTTGGCCCAGCGCAGTTTGGCGGGTTTGGAACGGGAGTTCGCGTGCTGCTCCTCCGCACTGGGACGCAGGATTTCGTAGGCGATATCGGCGTAGGTGCCATCCCGCAAGCCCAGTTCAAAAGCTTTTTTCACACGGCGATCTTCGCCGGAGTGAAACGTAAGAATGGCAGCCTTGCCGCCCGGATTTAGACAAGCAGGCAAGTTACGCAGAAACGTATCCAAAGCGGAGAACTCTTCGTTCACGGCGATGCGCAGGGCTTGGAACACACGGCGTACGCTCAGCTCGATTGGTTCCGGTTGCAGCCGGTTCAACGTCGTGCGGACGGCTTTGGCCAGTTCCACAGTCGTTTCGTATTTCTTTCCAGCCAAGGCGTTGGAGAGGCGGTCGGCATGCGGTTCATCCGCATTCTGGGTCAAAATCTCGGAGAGTTTGCTGGGAGTGATCTTCTCCAGCAAAGCCGAGACGGGCTGGCCGCGTTGCGGATTCATCCGCATATCGAGCGGGCCGTTGTGTTTCAGGGAGAATCCCCGGCTGGGGTCATCCAATTGCATCGAAGATACGCCCAGGTCCGCCAGGATGATGTCCGCGCCGTTAAGGCCTAAGGAACCCAGGATTTGAGGCAGACCCGCATAGTTGCTGCGCTGCGGGATAAAGGTATCCGGCCCGAAACCAAGAGCACGCAAACGGGCTTCCGTTTTGGGCAATTCTATGGGGTCGGTATCCAAACCGATCAGGCGTCCGCCGGGTTGCAAACGCGTCAGGATTTCGCGGGCGTGACCACCAAAACCCAGGGTGCAATCGACGGCTACCATGCCAGGTTGCGGTGCAAGGATAGTTAGTATCTCCGTGACCATGATGGGCCGATGCGTGCCCGCCGGGGTTTTGCCCGAGGCGACAACTTTGGCTACAGTTTCGGCGTATTGCTCGGGATTATGTTCCTTATACTTCTCTTCGAACTTGCGCGGGTTCTTGCCCGAATAGCGGGGACGGCGCTTGTGCACTTTAGGCGCAGCGTTGGGATCCGGCTGGGGCTGGGGGAGGTCACTCACAGTTCGTTGTATTTCTTATTGGAACCACGCGATTTGTTCACGGGATAACGTTGGTCATTACGGGCGATCTTGGCTCGCATCACCTGAGCGAGATCAAGGCCCAGTTCATCCGCCATCTCGAACAGGAGAATGCCGACATCGGCTATTTCCGAAGCGATCTCTTCTTTGCGCTCAGCCACCCGCTTGGCGGACTGCTCTGGTGATTGCCAGACAAAGTGCTGCAACAGTTCACCCGCCTCGGCAGTGATCGCCACGGCGAGTTCTTTCGGGGAATGGAATTGTTTCCAATCCCGGGCATCGCGGAACGCGCGGATCTCGTTAGTCAGGTCCTTGATGGAGTCGGACATAGCGCGGCCAGCATGGAGGAAGCCGGGCTGGACCGCGAGCTTGTTTCGCCGAAATCAGCCTTTCACCAACCGCTTCACTTCGGTGTGACGATAACAGGTGGTCAAATGGTCGTTCACCATGCCGGTGGCCTGCATGTAGGCGTAGCAAATGGTGGAGCCGACAAATTTGAAGCCGCGTTTGAGCAGGTCTTTGCTCATGGCATCCGATTCCGGGGTGCGGGCAGGGACTTCCCGGCTGGATTTTCGTTCGTTTTGCAACGGGCGATGTTGCACGAATTGCCAGATATACTTATCGAAGCTGCCGAATTCCTTTTTTACTGCCAAGAAGGCTTTCGCATTGCCGACGGCAGCGGCAATTTTAAGGCGATTGCGCACGATGCCCGGATTGGCCAGCAGTTCGGCTACCTTGCGATCGTTATAGCGGGCCATTTTTTCAGCGTCGAAATGATCGAAGGCAACACGGTAATTCTCCCGTTTCTTCAGTATGGTATGCCAGCTCAGGCCGGCTTGAGCGCCTTCTAGGATCAGCAACTCGAATAGGGCGGTATCATCGTGGAGCGGCGTACCCCATTCTTCATCGTGATAGGCGATGTATTGGGCATCGGTGGGCCAAGGGCAACGTTGCAGGCTCATATTCTGGTCCAGTTTTGTTAAAGCATCAGCTTGCCGAAGCCAACTGACAACCTTATGTCAGTTAAAAATGAGAAAGAGATGGCGGTGCAGGTGTTCGCTTTATCATTTTTAAGAAGGATTGAATTCCGTCTTGGCGGATAAAGATAAGAGAATTCATGGCCAAAAGTTGGACACGAGCTAGATATTTCAAAGATTTAACCTGACTGAAACGTAGCCGTCTCGTGCGGTACGTATCTAAGTGTCAGCGTTTTACAGGTATGAATGGCACGTCACTAGCTACCGTCTCATATACGGTGCAAACAATGTCCTTCGCCGAGGCATGGAGACAAGCGCACCCAGAGTCGTCGTTATCTTTTGAAGAAGGCGTATTTTGGGATGTGCTCTATCCGCATGCCCGAGTCCCCTCCCGGTTGCTGTGGCGTCTCTGGCCAGCTTATTTTGAGCGGGACTTGGATATGATCCGGCGAGTTGCCCCGGTGACTTCGTTGAATGAAATGCGGTTTGAGATCGATAACTTCCGTTATCAACATCCTGAGTTGGGCTTGTTTCGCCGGGCATTCAAGTTCCGTGTCTCCGGGCAACGGCTTATGAAACTGGCCCGATCGCTCTTGCCCAAGACTTAGTGCTTGGATTCCCGCTTGACGGGGAACACTGGAAACCCGTCAATTCGCGTCCATGATTTCCCAAAGTTTTCTCCGGATCGGTCTTGTGCTGGCTACCGCTTCACTGGGACTCCATGTCCAAGCGGAAGATTGGCCGCAATGGCGGGGACCGTCTGCTACGGGCTATGTGCCAGCATTCTATTGGATGCCGGCTGCTTTGCCGCCGACGCCCAAGACATTGTGGAAAGCCCCGATGGGCGATGGTGTCGGTTCTCCGGTGGTTGCCGATGGGCGGGTGTTCATTCTGGAAACGGTCGGTGATAAGGAGTTACTGCGGGCCTTTGACGCCGCCTCCGGCAAGGATCTTTGGACGCACGAGATGGACAAGCGTTACGAGGACACGCAAGGCAAAGGCGCCCGCAGCACGCCGACGGTTGCGGGCGACAAGATTTTCGCGACTTCCTGCCGCGGTGAATTCCACTGTGTGAACGTCAAAGACGGCCAGTTGATATGGAAGAAGAATTTTGTGACGGACTTCAACGCCTTATTCTATGGCGAGACCAAAGATTTCCTCGCCAATGGTGCTAGCCGCCATGGCAATAATGGCTCACCCGCTTTGTTGGGAAAGAACATCCTCGTGCAAGCAGGCGGGACGAATGGTGCCAGTGTGGTTTCGTTAAAACAGAGCAACGGGGAAGTCGTCTGGAAAGCGGAGAATGATCAGGCGGGCTATGCCGGCGCGGTCATCGAAAAAGTGGCCGGTACAAAGCAGTTGATCTGTTTCACGGCGAACGGTGTCATCGCCATGGATCCGGACAAGGGCGCATTGCTCTGGCGTTTTCCGATTGAGACGAAATTTGCGCGGCATGTCACGGCGCCGACGGTGGTGGGGGATATCGTGATGGTATCTTCGCACATGCATGGGGTCTTTGGCATCAGGGTGAGCAAGGAGGGCAAGGGATTCAAAGCCGAACAGGCCTGGGTGAACAAGGATGCGGCGATCAATTTCGCCTGCCCGGTTGCGGTGGGGGAACATCTTTACGGGGTAGGGCCGCAGAAGAATATCATCTGTCTGGAAGCCAAGACAGGTAAGATTGCCTGGTCAAAGGATGGTTTGATCAACAGCGCGGCCGGCAAGGCTTACGCCGGAATGTTGGTGATGGGCAAGAATCTGGTGATGCTGACGGATACCGGCACCTTGATCCAATTTGTGGCTGACCCGAAGGAATATCACGAGATCTCCCGCACCCAGATCTGCGGCAACAACTGGTGTAATCCAGCCTATGCAGATGGGGTCATCTACGTGCGCGATAACAAGTTTATCAGTGCGGTTTCGCTTAAATAGCCTGTGAACCTGCCAGGTATCACTGATGTCCGAGTTGCGGCCGGGCGCATCCAGCCATGGCTGCATCGCACGCCGGTTTTGACCAGCCGTTCCTTGGACGAGCTGACGGGTGTAGCGTGCTGGTTCAAGTGCGAAAACTGGCAAAAGAGCGGGGCTTTCAAAGCGCGCGGAGCGACGAACGCGATCTTTCACCTGACCGAAGCTGAAGCGGCCAAAGGAGTGGCGACGCATTCTTCTGGCAATCACGGTGCGGCACTGGCCTTGGCTGCTGGATGGCGAGGGATCAAAGCGCGGGTGGTGATGCCCCGGACAGCCCCTACGGTGAAGCTCAAGGCGGTGGCGGCCTACGGCGGAGAAATCATCCTGTGTGAGCCGACGCAAGAATCGCGGCAGGAGACTTTGGCGGCTGTGTTGCGTGAAACCGGCGCGGTTTACATCCCGCCGTATAATCATTTTGAGGTCATCGCCGGACAAGGCACTGCCAGTTTGGAACTGCTGGAAGAGGTGCCGGGATTGGATGTGGTGATGGCGCCTGTTGGTGGGGGTGGTTTGCTGAGTGGCACGGCGGTGACCGTAAGTGCCTTGGCTCCCGGTATCCAAATCTGGGGTAGCGAGCCCGCGCAGGCGGATGATGCCGCCCGTTCCTTGCAGGCGGGCAAGTTGATCATGGGCAACAATCCGCAAACTATCGCCGATGGCTTGCGGACATCGTTGGGCGAACTCACCTATGCCATCATCAGCCAGCGGGTCAGCCGTATCCTGACGGTCAGTGAAGATGAGATTGTGCAGGCGATGCGGTTCATCTGGGAACGGCTCAAAATCGTGGTGGAGCCATCTGGGGCCGTGCCCTTCGCAGCCGTGCTGGCCCATGCGCAGGAACTGCAAGGCAAACGGGTGGGGTTGATCCTTTCGGGGGGCAATGTGGATCTCGACCGGTTGCCTTGGATGAGATCGTAACGGACTATTTGCGCCAGTGGCGATCCCGCACCGGCGGGAAATTCTGGCGCCACCCTTCGACCAGATCCAGATCGACTTCGCTGACCAAGACGCGTTCTTCGCCGCCAGCATCTCCAATGATGATGCCGTGCGGATTCACCACAACGCTCCGGCCCGAATAGAAGAAATTAGGATCCGTGCCGCTGCGATTGACGCCTACGAAGTAAGCGAGGTTTTCAATCGCCCGGGCTTGGAGCAGGGTTAGCCAGTGTTGGTCCCGCTTGACCGGCCAGTTGGCGATGACCACAAAGAGGTTCGCACCTTGATCTAATGCGCTGCGGAAGATTTCAGGGAAGCGAAGGTCGTAGCAGACAAAAGGGGCGACGGTGAAGCCGTTCAACTTGAACGTGACGATCTCCGTGCCGGGTTGGTGAACCTCCAATTCCCCGCACATGCTAAAGGGGTGAATCTTCGCGTAACGGGCGAGCAGGGAACCATCCGGGTTGAAGGTAACGGATTCATTGCGGCCTTTGACGGCATTAAGGCGGCTGACGACGCCACCCATGACGGTGCATTTCGTCTCTCTCGCCAGAGCAGAGAGAAAGGCATCATCCTCAGCGTTCTCGCTTTGTGCGGTGATGCTCAGGTTGGTGCTGAAGCCCGTGGAGAAGGTTTCAGGCAATACGATGAGCGAGCCGGCCAAGGGCTGAGCTGCCAGCACCAACTGGCGGGCGCGCTCGTAGCTGGCAGTCTTGTTTTCCCAGACGCTATCAAGCTGAACGGAATAAACGCGCATGAGCGGCTGTTACTTCAGTTCATGATCGACGGGTTTTACGCCTTTCTTGCCGCCGTTGAAGCCGTACATGGTGGGCTTGAACTCGCCGACGTAATCCACATTCGCTTTGGAAGGAACCTTCAAGCCAGTAGCCCAGTAGGCTCCGTTCACCAGCAAGCGGCGCAAACCTTCGTTCTGCAGATCGGTAGCGGCTCCCATGGTGGTGGTGAGGATTTTGTTCGTCTTGCCTGCTTCGTTCTTGTAGTTGCGTGTCCAGACGATGGGCTGCAACGGATTGTTCTTCTCGTATTTGTCAGTTTCCTTCTGCTTGCCTACGACGGGAGCATCCGTCTGGTTCATACCGACAAGGACCTGCCCGCGGACGAGGATGGTAGCGTCAGACGGCGGGGTGGCGGTGTAAACGTCCGAGTCACCAAAGAGGTCGACGACGTCTTTCAGGATGGGATTATCCTTGGCGGCTGGTTCAATGATGCCACGGGTGGCTTCCTTTTTGTGTGCGCCATGATGGGCGACCCAGGTTTCGCCGAGGACTTGTTTGCCGAAACCGCCTTTCCACTCACTGCTGTTATAGCTGAAATTCTTGTAAACGCTCTGACTGTCCTTGCCGTAATTGAAGGCATGAGTGCTTGTGCGGAGGGCGATGATGGGCTTGCCGCTCAGATAGTAATCCACGAAATGCTTCATCTGGGCATCCGGCCATTCGCGGAAGCGCAAGAGCATCACGCAAAGATCGGCGCTGTCCAACGCCTCGATACCGGGGATGCTGGCTTTGGCGTTAGGGTCGATCTCACCGGCGGCGTTCAGGGAGAAAAGCACCGTGCATTTGAAGCCATGCCGCTGGGCGAGAATCTTGGCGAGCATGGGCAGACCTTCTTCCGAGCGGTACTCTTCATCGCCGGAAAGGAACACGATGTGCTTGCCCTTGCCAGGACCTTGTTTGCCCTCATAAACCACCCAGTCACCAGCCTGAACAGCCGAGACAGTCAAGGCCAGAACGACAGCCATCAAGAATGCGCGCATCAATTTCATAGTATCACGGGATTGCTTGCCGGAAAAATAAACCCTTGAGGGCTGACTGACAACAGGCAAAAGCAAATTCATGTTTCCAGCACTTTCGCTTGAGTCGTGGCCCTTAATGACTTACGCAAGAAGGGTGCTACTCAGGCAACGTGCAACCGAGGCGGAGCATTTCGATTCGCCAGACCGTTCGCAGGAGCTGGTGCGCGAGGACTATCGGCAACTGGCCCGCGTCAACCGGCTCTTCCGCTTTGCCGACCCTTTTCAACGTATCATCCCGGATGAACTCGGCGAACCCGCCTGCCACCAGCTGAGTA
Source organism: Limisphaerales bacterium (assembly GCA_965283725.1). GTDB lineage: Bacteria > Verrucomicrobiota > Verrucomicrobiia > Limisphaerales > JAEYXS01 > JAEYXS01. The sequence goes on along the minus strand of CBDIPT010000007.1, from coordinate 88,823 downwards.
TTTTGGACATGGGAGCCGGGGATGGTTCGCTGGGCGAGACTTTGGAGGCTTGGGCTAAACATCGTTCGTGGGATTGGCAAGTCACGCATCTCGATCTGAATCCACGTGCGCTGACCTTGAGCAAAAGCGCGCGGCGGGTGGTCGGCTCGGCTCTCGCTTTGCCTTTTCGCGATAACTCCTTCGATGTGGTGGTGGCGGCGCAGATGACACATCATCTGGATTTTCCCCATGGGGTGGTGAGTCATTTTCGCGAGGCATACCGCGTGGCCCGCAAACTGGTGGTTATCTATGATCTGCATCGCACCTTGCCCATGTACATGCTCGTGTGGGGCACGCTGATCTGTTTGCGTTCGCCCAAGCCGTTTCGTGAGGATGGTCTGATGTCCGTCAAAAAGGGATGGCGCCCGACGGAGTGGCAGGATTTGGCCCGGCAGGCACAGATCCCTGATGCGCGCGTTTGGGTGAACCACGGAGCCCGCGTCGTGCTGCAGGCGACTAAGCCTGCGACGCTTTAAGCCGTTCTTCCGTCAAGCCATGCGCCGCAATCTGTCTGCGGATGGCGAACAACCAGCGAAACCAGCGCAAGCTGTCCCTGATCGGCTGGATTTTGCTTTGCTCGTTTTTGTAGATCGTGGCTACCGGGATAAACTCCACCCGCTTGCCGAGGAGCGCCATCTGCACCAGCAGTTCTGATTCAATCTCAAAGCGTTTCGTAGAGAGTTCACAAGCTGCGAGAGCCTCCAGGCGGATCAAACGATAGCCGCATTGGGTATCGGGCAGACTTTGACCAACCAATCTGGAAAGGTGCGAGCTCAAGACCTGATTGGTCTTGCGCCGCAGCCAAGGCATCGCTTGGCAACTGTGCATGCGGTTGCCGATGACGAGGTCGGCATTTGTGGCTTGGGCATGGGCCAGAAAATCGGGAATGCTTTCCGGGCCATGTTGACCATCGCCGTCCATGGTAAGAACCCACTTGAATCCCAAGGTCTTCGCCAGATTACAACCGGCGCGCAAGGCCATGCCCTTGCCCTGATTCTGGGGCAGGCTGACGAGAATCGCTCCCTTTGTTTTGGCCACCGCAGCAGTGTCGTCCGTAGAACCGTCGTCAATGACGATGATGGTGGCGAGATGGGAGCGGACTTTGGGCAGCAACTTGGCCAACCCTTGCTGCTCATTATAGCAGGGGATAACGACGGCACATTGTTGCTTCCAGTTCATGGCGCAAAGGCTAGCGAGGTTCATCAAATGGTCACGAGTAAAGTAACACATTAACCCGGCCGTGGGAATTGCCCATGGGGGATTTCCCTGAGGGGTTGCAGACTGCAAAGAAAAAGCCCGGCCGTTCAGATGAATGAACCAGCCGGGCTTGCTGAGATATGAAAGGACGGTAAACGCTTATTGTTTATCAAAGCGGTGCACGCGGCCAACCGTGCTGTATTCGGCAACGTAAATGTTACCCTTGGCATCAAAAGCGACGCCGTGCGGAGCCGTCACCATGCCGGTCACCCATTTGGCAGGTTCAACGGTGTTTTTGCCCACTTGATCGGCGTTTGAGTTGGTGCCGAGCTTCGTGACCACTTTGCCAGCCTTGTCGAGGATGGTGACTTGGCCTTTGAGTTCACCGATCAGGGCATAGTCGCCCTGAATAGTCACTGCGGCCGGCAGGAGCAGATCGGTGGCGATCACACCAAGAAACTCGCCATCCAACGACATGTGGACCATGCGCATGTTGGCGCGGTCGCACCCGATGATCCGCGCCGGAGTGAAGCGGGTATCAATGGCGATCTTGTGCAGGGTCTTGAAGTTGTAAGGTTCTTTTTTGCCGCCAAAGGACTTGAGGTATTTGCCGGTCTTGTCGAAGCGATGTACGTAATCACTCGAGTAGCCATCGGTCACATAAAGGTCGCCATTAGGGGCGACATCCATCCCGGTGAGGCGGAGGAAGGCTTTACCGTCTTTGCCCTTGTTCTTGAATTCATCAGGAATGGCAGTGGGCGGGATGTTCAGGACTTCCTTGCCTTCCAAGGTCAGCTTTACGATGTTCTGCGCCCCTAACCGGGAACCGTAAAGGAATTCACCTTCGGCATTTTTGTGGATGACGAAACCGTGGAAATCATTCGGGGCATCCGGCAGGCTGCGGATGAACTTGCCATTCGCATCGTAAACTTGCACCCCGGCCTTGGGGTCCATGGTACTGACGTAGATATCCCCCTTGGAACTCACGGCGATATCGCCATGCATGTTGCCGATGGCCGGGCGGCCTTCCGGCAGCTTGAGCCAGTCGGGGACGGCTTTGTAATCAGCCGCAAAGGAGTTTGTGAGGAGGGCGGCAAAGGTACAGAATACGGCGATGGTATTACGCATAGCGCTGTTCGTTTTGTTCAGTCGGGTGACAGCACTACGGGACAACAGATGGGTAAGTCTGTCAACGCAGAGTTTGACGTATCTGAGGGGGCTGATTATTCGATAACGGGACCAAAGCTAACTGCTGAGCTTCGCCTCCAGGCTGATTTTCGCATTCAACAGCCGGGAGATGGGGCAGCCGGCTTTGGCACCATTGGCGATCGCGGTAAACTTTTCCTGATCGATGCCGGGGATTTTGGCGGTCATGTCCAGATGCGATTCTATGACGGTAAAACCGGCGTCCGTCTTTTCCATCGTGATCGTGGCCGTGGTCTCAATCGAAGCGGGGGTGAAGCCGGCCCGGCCGAGTTCTGCGGAGAAAGCCATGGAAAAACAGCCAGCATGGGCGGCGGCAATAAGTTCCTCGGGATTTGTGCCGATGCCGTTTTCAAAACGGGTGCTGAAAGAATATTGCGTCTGCTTGAGCACACCGCTTTCGGTAGAGATGGATCCTTTGCCGTCTTTTAAATTTCCCTGCCAGATAGCGGATGCTTTGCGTTTCATGATTATCGTTCCTTTCAGGTTGAATTATTGTTCACCCAGTCTTGCCGATTTATTCGTATGGTAAACCTTAAAGCCAGATTGCTCAAGGTTGAGCCGAAAATTTAAGGAGCCGGTTTGGCGGGAGTCACGATACGTTCTCGCATCTCCAATAAATCTTTGTGAGCTTCTTTGAATGCTGCTAAATTAATGGGGTCAGAAGCCTTGGCGGCATTTTCTTCGATCAGTGCGATGCGGTTTTCGATCAAAGGAAGGTCGCTCGTTTCCAGTTTTCGATTACGAGGCAAACCGTCTTGATTTAAGTCTTCAATCAAATTCCGCCGCTGATCTTTAGGCAGTTTCAGGTCATTGATGGCTTTGAGGTAAAGGTCATTTGCTTGGGCATCGGCACCAGCATAAGTCAGTGCTAATCTTGCCAGCGGCTCTTTTTTGGCTGGATCTGTCAGTCGGGGATCGTTCCAAGCTGTAGCTGCTATAGTAACGGCTTGTTGACCCATGGTTTGCTGAAGATAGCGGAGAGCACTGCGATCCAGAGAGCCGTCGGCCTGAATCAATTGGGCTTGAGCTGTGCTGACAAAGGTCGTGTCGTTATACAGCGACAGAACTTGGAGCAGGTTATCACGGTCATTTCGATCTAAAGGGCTGTTTGGATTCGTGGGTTGCGGGCGGGCAAGCAAATCATGGGCGGAGGAGAGTGCCAGATCACGATATTTATTGGGGGCCAGTTCTTGCAAAGCGCGTGCCAACCAAGCCAGTTCGACACCGCGTCCAGTGGTTTCCATGGTGTCAGCAAGCAGTTTTTCTGCTTCTGGTCCTCGGATTTGCTTTAAGACATCGAACAGACCGAAACGCAGAGAAGGGGGAAGCAGAAATTCATCGCGAACCCCATCACGCAGGCCACGAGTTTGTCCGGAAGCGTAATCTACTTCTTCATTGCGGGCAAAAAACTCACGGATGGCAGGTACTGCTGCACGGCCGGCAGCGATCAATTCTTCCAGATCGTGAATAACTTGGCGTGAGGTGCGGATTTGGTTGGCCGCAGTGGAGTCAACTGCGATTAGGCGTTTGATCAAGTCTGCCGGAGTGGATGATGTAGAAGGATTGAAAGGGGTTTCTTTTGCAGTCGCGATAACGGTAGTGATGCGAGGTTCAGATCGCGCTTTCTTCAAGGTTGCTTCGAGTTTGGCTTTCTCCTGTGACCAGAGTTCAGCTTCGATCACACTTTTTCTGGATTGCTCCACCTCCAAGCGCGATTTTACCCAATGTGCCGTGACAGCGATGGTTACCAGCAGCGCCAGGATGTAAAAAGGAACTCGTTTCATACGGTTTCCCGCAAGTCTTAGAGTAACGTGCGCCGATGACCTAATTACGCAAGCATTAATGCGTGTTCTACAAGTTACGAAATTCCAGCTCTACCACACTGACGGAACGAGCGGGAAAGCGCCATTGCAAGGTGTCTGTGGCGGGCAATGCATGTTCGCGCGGTTTGAAGACATCTGGGTTCAGCGGGCTGATCTCCTGCCGGGGATTTTCTGGGGCGATCTCAAATACGCGTCCACCCGCGGCTAGGGAACCATCAATGGCGAACCTGGCTTCTGTCGCGCCGCTGTAGTTCATGTTGGCGACGTGCAGAAACAGTTTGTTGCCAGCACGACTGGCGGCGATGTCGAGACTCGCTGGGGCTGATTTTATGGTGACACCGTGGGTGCCGTTGTGCTTTTTGAAGAGGCGCATGACGGCACCGACGGGCAGGAGATAACTGACACCACCAGGAACTTGATGGAGCAGGGCGTTGGTGGTCCAACGGTTGCCATTGTAATCGGCGGCGGTGGCGATCTTCACGGTGTTACCATGGCGCTGATAGAGATTCAGCGCGCGTGCGTGATACACGCCGGTGAGCCATTCCGTGAGGATGGGGTTTGCGTTGTGCGGCTGGAGACTGAGGTGGCCTTCCGTGATGGCGATGCCGTGCTTGGAATTTCGTTTCGCCAAAGTTTCTTCCAGACCGAGCAGCTTGGTCTCAATGCGTGTGCCGATGAGTTCCATCAATTCCTTCCAAGCACGCTCTGGCTCGGCCTGATAGCGATTGCCTTGCAAGACGGTGTCGCGGCCAATGGGCGATTGGCCCATCATGTGGACGGCGACGTAATCGATGTGTTCACCGGCCCGATCCACGAGGTCTCCTGCCCAGCCACTATCCCCCCAACCGATGAGTTTCAGCGATTTATCGCGGGCCCGCATCGCTTGAGCGAACTCGATGGTGGTGGCGATGGCTTCCTCTTTCTTAAAGCAGGCATTGCCATAAGAAGTCTCATTGCCGAGCTGCCAATACTTGAGGTTGAAAGGTTGAGCGGCACCGTTGGTTTTGCGTGCGGGATGATCGGGATCGTTGGCGTAGCTGACCCAGTCGGCGGCTTCGCGGGCATCACCCGTGCGATTGCCTTCCGGCGTCGAGAGATAGCGTTTATCGCCATCGCCGAGGAAGTTCACACAATACATCGGCTCTGTGTTCACCCGGCGGCAGAAGTCCACGAACTCGTGGGTGCCCACACGGTGCGTCTCCTTGCCGCCCCAGACGTAATTGCGATACAGCGGGCGCTGGCTTGCCGGGCCGATGCCTTCACGCCATTTGTAGTAGCGGCTGAGCAAGCCGCCGAAACGCATCATGCCGGGCGAGAGATCCTTGGTGGTATCCACGAAATCTTTGCGCCAATCATCCTTATTGTAATCCCACGCGGCTTCAACGGAGGAATCCGTGACTCCGAGCGGTTCCATGAACTGCATGTAAAGGTGCGGTGAGATCTCAAACTGCGGTTTGGGATCAATAACGATGGCGTTGCCGGAACTGGCAGCCTGCGTGGCTTGTGCTTGAGCGAGGGCGGTCAGTTGCGAGGCGGCCAGCGCACCAGCGGCGGTGCCAGCCAGATGCGTGAGGAATTGACGGCGTTTCATGGTTTTGGAATGCAACCAGCCAAGCCTACTTTGCCTGCTTTGTCCATGGCGTCCGTGCACGGGCAACGTGCCAATATCCACCTGCCGAATGGGTTGCAGGTTTTACGCTACCTTTACAAAGAAAGGTAAAACCTAAACACAAGCCTTACACTACGAGACGAGGTTGCCATCAACCTATGAAACCAACCAGCCTCACTCTCAGCGCTGCCGTATTTGCCTTGGCAATGGTGTGTCAGGCAGCGGATATCCCCTCAGTTTTCAGCCTCGAAACTGTGCCCCTTACGGGCGTCAACGGGCTAACGGTGAAGATAACAGATGCAAAGGATTCGGTCTGGATAGTGCAGGGTTCCAGCAATCTGGTGAATTGGGCGGAAGTTAGCGTGGTGAAGGTTCATAATGGCAACATCCGACAAAGCTTCGGTCCGGATGCGGGCAAGCCAAACCAGTTCTTCCGGATGTTCTATGACCCCGCGCGGCAAGCGGTCGCGAGCACCACGGATACGGCCTTGAAGTTGCCGGAGAACAATTTCAATTACGCGGCACCGACATTGCCCGCCAACTTCTTAATCCAGCCGATTTTGGGGCAGGACAATATGCCGGGCACGAATGTGACAACGGATTTGGGGGCAATGCTTGGGCGGGTGCTGTTCTACGATAAGCGCCTTTCAACGAACCAGACAGTGTCGTGTTCTTCCTGTCATCAGCGGGAGCATGGGTTTTCTGATCCACGCCAGTTCAGTGTGGGTTTTGACGGCGGATTGACGGGACGTAATTCGATGGGGCTCAGCAATGCGCGGTGGTATCAACGGAAGCATTTCTTCTGGGATGAGCGGGCGGATACGCTGGAGGATCAAGTGCTCATGCCCATCCAGAATTCGGTGGAGATGGGGATGACCTTGCAGGCGCTGACGAACCGGTTGGGGGCGGAAGCGTATTATACCAACCTGTTCGCCCGCACTTATGGGACGACGAATGTCACTTCGGAACGGATCTCGAAAGCGCTGGCGCAGTTTGTGCGGTCAATCGTCTCCACGCGTTCCAAGTATGATATCGGCGTGACGAACAATTTCGCCAACTTCACGGCAGAAGAAAACTTGGGCCGGCAGATATTTTTAGGGCAAGTGGGCAATGCCACCTGCGCGGCTTGCCACGGTTCGGATAATTTTGTGCCGGGACCGGCCATCAACAACAATGGACTGGAGTTTCCTATCGTGGACAAAGGACTGGGGGCGATCACGGGTTTGAGCACCGATGACGGTAAGTTCAAGGTGCCGTCGTTGCGGAACATCGAGTTGACGGCGCCGTACATGCATGACGGACGCTTCGCAACATTGGAACAGGTGGTGGAGTTCTATAACTCGGGCGTGGTGGACAACCCGAATCTTTCCCCGCCGATGCGCAATCCACCGAACCAGGGTGGGGGTGTGAAACGGCTGAATCTGACCACCGCGCAAAAGGCTGCCTTGGTGGCGTTTCTCAAGACGTTGACGGATACGAGTCTGGCGGCCGATGATAAATACTCGGACCCGTTCAATTACGGGAATTGAGCGAGCTTACGACTCGACCAGAACCGCGGAATTCTCGATGAGGAACTTCTCGAGGGCGGCGCGTCCGGTGAGGGTCACGGGCGAGCGGACGTTGCCAGCGCGGAAATGCTTATAATGGACGAGGGTCTTACCGATCATGCCGATCTGGACCCGGGATTTTTCCATCTGCCAGATCTGACCGGTGACAAACGCAGGTAAAGCAGCAGTGGTTTCTTTCTTAGACTTCTTCAAGTCCCCTTTATAGCAGAAAGGCGGATGACTACCATAAAAGAATTTAAGATTTTGAGGGGACTTGAAACAAGCTTGGGCGGTTCGGGCCTGATGACGGCAGTTGGCAGATCATTATTTGGCGCTGGCGGGCTTGGTTTGCAGCAGCTTGATCAGTTCAGTGTCCTGGCTTTCGACCGCTATCTGCAGCGGGGTTTTGCCCTTGTTATCAGTGGCATTGATATCGGCATTGGCCCGTAATAGCAAACGGACGATATTGGATGGCGGGCGGGAAACAGGTGATACCATTGTGATACTCAGCGGACGAGTGCTGTCACCTGTATTCAGGATAGCCCGGGGGATGCCTCTTTTTTGGCCGGTCCCAATGTTAAGCGCGCTGTGCAGAGCGTTCCGCCCTTCGTTGTCTTTCAGATTGGGATCAGCACCATGGGCTAGCAGTGCATCCACGAGCGGAAAGCTGCTGTTTTGCACCGCCAAGTGCAAGGGCGTCAGGCCTGAGGAGTCACGGCTGTTGATATTGCCGCCATAGGCGAGCAGGTTGGTGACCAGAGAGTTCACATAGGGGCTGGGTGAATTGCCGACTTCGCCACGGAGTCCTACCATGTGGAATGGTGTGCGCCCAGGTTGTTGGTGGCTTTGAGATCCGCTTTTTGTGCGAGCAAGTAGGGCCCCGTCCGATTGCCCCATTTGATCCAGGCTGGGTCGTTCGCATCAGCCGGGAACGCGTCTTCTTCGCTCCATTCAAAGCAACTAAGGACGGCCAGATGGAGCGGGGATTGACCTTCCGGGTCTGGGGTTTGGATGTTTGCCCCCAGTTTCAGCAGTGTATCCATCGCCTCGATATTGTTATTGTTCAGAGCCAGCAACAAGGGGGTCAGACCTTGTGCGTTGCGCGCTTCGAGATCAGCGCCGACTTTTACATAATCGGCCAAGAGCTTTACTTTGTGTTCCTGAATAGCGAGGTGCAATGGAGATGACGCCTTTTTGCCGGAGTCACCCAGCTTCGGTTTGGCACCTAACAACTGGTTGATGACCTTGTCGTTGCGTCCGCGTGTGGCCAAGTCCAAGGGAGACGCATTATTCGCGTCTTTTGCGTTCACGTCGGCACCAGCGGTCAGGAGATGCTGAACCATTTCGGGATTGCCTGAGAACACGGCGAGGTGCAGCGGAGTTTGTCCACGAGAATTCTTTTCACCGATATTGGCGCCTGCCGAGAGCAAGCTGCTGACGATTTTGGTGTCCTGCCCCAAGACGGCAAACAGGATTGATGGCCGGGCTCGAGCCATCAGTAACTGGTTGACGATTTTAGCGTGACCATTTTTGGCAGCCAGATCGAGGGCGCTGGCACCGTCGATATCTTTCGCACCTGCTTGGGCGTTGTGATTGAGAAGATACATCGTCATCTCCGATTGGCCCGAAGCTGCTGCCCAATGCAAGGCAGTCCGGCCTTGCCGGTTTGCCTGGGTAACCAAGCCGGCCTGCTTCTGGAGCATTTGCTCGACCTCTGCACGACGGCCCAAACCGGCGGCCGCGTAGAGGTCAACGCGGGCCTCGTGCTTAATCAGCAAATCAGCCAGGCGTGAATAGCCGAGGTCGATGGCCAGATGGAGTGGCGTCAAACCGAGGCCGTTCGTGGCATCAATACTGGCACCGCGCCGCAGCAGGATATCAATGATACTGGCGTTGTTCCGGCTGACAGCCAGATGCAGAGGGGTGTTTCCTTTGTCATCCGCAGCATTGCTGGGCGAAACGTTCGTTAACATCAAATCGGCCAGGTTGGTTTTGGTTTCAGTCAGAGCCTGGCGGTAAGGGCTGATGCCGCGACGGTCCGGTGCGTGGATGTTGGCCCCGGCCTTGAGCAGGAGCAGAACCGAAGCTTCCTTGCCTTCGAGGACGGCCAAATGGAGCGGTGTTTGATGCTCTGCATCCGTGGGGTTGATTTCAGCTTTGGCTTCCAAGAGGCGGCCTATGACAGCGGGATTGCCATGCCAAGCGGCTACGTGCAGGGGAGTTTGCTTGAGGCCAGCAGAACTAAAACCATCACCTGAGAGGTTGGGATTAGCGCCGCTTTTGAGCAGGAAATCGACCACGGGTAAGTGCCCTTTTCCGGCCGATAGAAGCAATAAGGTCCGGGTTTCCCAACCATAAGCATTGATGTCGCGCGGGTGTTGTTCCACCCATGCTTTGACCGTGGGCAGATCACCCGTTTGGGCGGCATTGAGTGCGCGATCGGAAGGGGCGGTGTTTTGCGCGAACAGCGGAGTAGTTTGAAATAAAAGTAAAATTCCCAGCACTAAACTGCCGAGGGCTGGCGTGCAGCGGTGACGGTGATGGTTATCCATGGCGCTTGATATGTTTGTCCAGCAGGAGCTGTTTGCAAACCTAAAAAAAGCCGGATAGACAGACCGGTGGGTTTATTGATCCAAACTCTGGCGGATGGCTTCGAGCAAATGATGGGGCGGGGCGGGTTTTTGGATGAACTTCTGACCGGCTTGCAAGGTGAGTTCGCGTCCGGCCATATCTGCGCTATAGCCGCTGGTGAGGATCACTTTGAGCTTGGGATTTCTGGCTTGCAACTGGTCAGCAAGTTCACGACCGCTCAAGCCACCGGGCATCACGATATCCGTCAATAGCAAGCGGATGGATTCCTGATGCTGTTGGCCGAGTTTGAGGGCCTGATTGCCATCCGCGGCTTCCAGCACCTTGTAGCCGGAGCGTTCCAAGAGGATGCGGCTCAGGACCCGGACGCTGGAATCATCCTCGACGAGCAGAATGGTTTCCGAGCCGCCGCGGGGCAATGGCTTGACAGCTGAACGGTTGATGGTTTCCGGTTTGGTTTCGGCGACGGGCAACAAGATTTTGAACGTGGTGCCTTGGCCGACCTTGCTTTCAACCAAGATGGTGCCGCCGTGTTGCTTAACGATACCGAAGACAGTTGCCAAGCCGAGCCCGGTACCTTTGCCGGGGCCTTTGGTGGTGAAGAATGGTTCAAAGATGCGGGTGAGGTTTTCCGGGGCAATGCCACAGCCAGTGTCGGAGACTTGCAGACAGGCGTAGGTGCCGGGTGAAAGTTCGGGGATATCAGCGGCCGCTATGTTGCTGAGGTGTTTCAAGGAGGTCTCAATGGTGATACAGCCACCATTGGGCATGGCGTCACGGGCATTGACCACGAGGTTCATCACGACCTGATCCAACATGCCGGCATCGGCCCGGACGAAGAGCGTGCCGGAGTGGAAATTGTAATGCAGGCTAAGGTGCTCACCGATGATGCGCTGGAGCATCTTGAAGAGGCTGCTGACGGCTTCGTTCAAGTCGAGCTCGCTGGTGTGCATCACCTGCTTACGGCTGAAGAGCAACAATTGGCGGGTGAGATTGGCGGCACGTTCTGAAGAGGTGCGGATTTCCCGCAAGCCATCCCTGGCCTCCTCGGGCAAATCTTCGGCCAAAATCGTCATCTCGGTCTGCATCATGATGGCCGCAAGGATGTTGTTGAAATCATGTGCCACACCGCCGGCGAGCTGGCCGATGGCTTCCATTTTCTGGGCCTGACGGAATTGCAGTTCCAGATTTCTTTGCGCGGTAATATCCAAGGCGGTACCGACGACGCGGATGACTTTGCCAGCCGTATCGCGAATCGGAAAAGCGCGGTCATGGATCCAGCGTTCCGCCCCATCGGGCCGCTGGATGCGGTAGGTTTCGTCGTAATCGCCCTGCATCTGCTTGGTTTGAGCGGCGAGGAGAACACGAGGCCGGTCATCGGGGTGGATGGCTTCGAGCCAAGTCCAGGGCGAATCAAACAGGCTTTGACAGGTGCGGCCCCAAATCTCTTCATACGCCGGGCTGATGTAGAGCATCTGGTTTTTGGCGGGGTCTGTCATCCAGAAGACTTCCTGAATGTTCTCCGCGATTTCCCGGAAGCGCTCCTGGCTTTCGCGAAGGGAGATCTCGGCCTGTTTCCGTTCGGAGATGTCCACGATGACCACGACTACTACCCGGTCAGCCTGGTCTGTTCCGGGTTCATAAATCACAGCATAGTGACGAGGTGATGTGAGAGAATTGGCGGGAACCGTCAGTTCATACTCCACGCGTTCACCCGCGAAGGCGCGCGCCAAGCGGGGAGCAATCTGGCCGCTATAAATGGCTGGCAGGACATCGGCCACACGCTGGCCAACAATATCAGGCGTAGGCAAATGCAAGATACGGGCGTAGGCGGGGTTGGCGTAACGATAGCAATGGGATTGATCGACGATGACCAAGCCGACTTGGGCGGTGTTAGTGACGGTGCGCAGGCGTTCTTCGCTGGCGCGTAATTCAAGCTCCGCCTTCAGTCTTGCCTCCGAGGCAGTCACACGATCAATGACGGCAGCGACGTGGCTGGCCAAAGAACTCAGGAATTCCTGTTCAGATGAGGAAATCGGGCGGATGCCCTCCTCGCCGAACGTGCCGGTGCCGATGGCACCGATCTTTTTTCCCGCCAGCCAAACGGGCACATTGACAATGGTGCGATTGCCCAGCTGATTGACGATCTCTTTGTTGGTGCGCGGGTCGGTGCGGGCATCTGCAACCACCACGATATCGCTGCAGGCAGCGATTTCTTCCAACATCCCGTCGCCCTTGATGGTCAACAGAGTCCCGATCCCAGTCTCGGCCGGTTCGTTTTGGCCGTCATCAGCGAAGATCAGTTTCAAATACTGTTGATCGGCGGTGAGTTGGTAGAACCAAATGCGATGGAAACCAAGGATGCTTTCGATGGCTGCCCGGGCGGCATGCAGGATTTCGGTATAGTTTTCGACATGTTCCAGCTTCCGGGAAAGCAGCAGCAATGCCTGGGAATGTTCCTGTTGGATCTGGAGCGCATGCTCAGCCTGTTTGCGAGCGGTGATGTCACTGCTGTAGGCGCGTACCCGGTCCGAAGCGACAGCGTAAGTGAGCATCTGCGAGTAACAACGGTCGCCGACGAACAATTCCCGCTGCAGGGTCTGTTTGAGGGCAAGCTCGGACTTAAGGGCTGGCAAACCAGCTACCAATGGGTGGTTTAGTCCTTCCGCTTGAAGAGTGGGGAACTGTGCGAGCGTGGCTGGATTAAGGTAGTGAAATACGCCAGTTTGCAATTCCAATTCAAGCACGGAACTGGGGTTGTTTTCCGGGAAAGATGCCATCCAGGCAACCCGGGCCTCCACCCGTTTACGAGCGGAGATATCCCGGGCGACTTTTGATGCGCCGATGATCCGGCCGAGCATGTCCCTGATGGGGGAAGCGGTGACGGAGACGTCTATAAGTGCGCCGGTTTTCGTCCGTCGCTGAGTTTCGAAATGCTGAACGCTCTGGCCGATCTTGATCTGGCCCAAGATATAATCCTCCTCTGCTTTACGTTCTTCCGGGATGAGGAACAGAATGGATTTGCCTACCATCTCCGAAGCGGAATAGCCGAACACTTTTTCCGCGCCATTGTTCCAAGTGAGAATCGTGCCGGTAAGGTCTTTGCCAATGATGGCATCATCGGATGATTCAACAATAGCGACAAGGCGTTGGGCGGCTTCTTCGGCGTTCTTTTTTGGGGTGATGTCGGAATGGGTGCCGACCATGCGAAGCGGTCGGCCAGTGGCGTCTCTTGCCATCACCTTGCCGCGATCTTGGATCCAACGGTAAGTGCCATCCTTGGTCCGCATGCGGTGCTCGGACTGATAGAGCGCGACCCGCCCCTCGATGTGTTCGCGCAGGCGAAACATGGTAAGCTCGAGATCTTGCGGGTGCATGCGATGGGACCATTCCCCGAGCTGGTCGGTGATCTCGCCGGGTTCATAACCCAGCATGGTGCACCAACGGTCGGAGTGATAGACGACGTTGGTTTCCATGTTCCAATCCCAAACACCCATATCCGCCGCGAGCACAGCAAACTGCCAGCGCTCCTCGGCGTCGCGCAGAGAGAGTTGGCTTTGCCGAAGCGCTTCTTCGGTCTGTTTGCGCTCGGTTATGTCCTGCACCACCCCGGCCAAGCGGGCAAGTTTTCCACCGTTGCTGTTTTTATGCCCGCCCGCAGCCCAGATCCAACGCACTTCGCCATCGGTTCGGCGGATGCGGCATTCGAAACTCCAATCAGTCTGCTTGGCTGTGGCCTGCCGAAAGCTTTCATCTACGGCCGGCCGATCCTCGGGCAGAACATGGCCAAGAAAGCTCTGGTAAGTCCAATCCGGCAAAAGGCTGGTATAACCAAATATCTGGTCATGCAGCAGGGTGCGGTGGGTGGTGTGATCTTCCAGGTTGATTTCCCAAGCACCGATGCGGCTGGTTTGCAGGGCGAAATCGAGCCGTGCCTGGCTGTCGGCCAAGGCGACTTCGGCCAGCTTGCGGGCGGTGATGTCGGTGATCACACCGACGACAAACAGTACTTCGGAGCCGACTTTACGAGGTTCATAGGTAGCGGCATAGAATCGTTCGCCCGAGCTGTGGGGGCGGTAGATCTCGAAACTGACACGTTCCCCGGCAAAAGCTTGGTCCATGCGCGGGCGGATGTAATCCTCGTAAATGGGGGCCAGAATGTCTGGTACGCGTTTGCCAACGATGGCTGAGACAGACGAACCTACGATCTCCGCGTAGGCATCGCTGGCATAAAGGTAGCGGCGTTCGCGGTCGATGATAATAAGTCCTACCCGGGCATTCTCCGTCATGATGTGGAGGCGGGCTTCTTGCTCCGCCAATTCACGGGTTTGGCGACGCAGTTCCAACTGGGACATCACCTGGCGGGCCAGCATGCGGAGGGCATCTTGTTGCCTGGCAGTCAACTCGCGCGGCACGTGATCCATGATGCAGAGCGTGCCGATTGCTTGACCGTCGGGACTTATCAAGGGCGCCCCGGCATAGAAGCGGACTTGTGATTCGCCAGTGACCAAGGGGTTGTCCGCGAAACGTTCGTCCTTGGTTGCATCCGGCACGATGAACAGATCTGGTTGGAGGATGGCGTGGCCGCAAAAGGAGATGTTGCGAGCCGTTTCATCAAATGAGACGCCGAGCTTGGATTTGAACCACTGACGGTGTCTGTCCACCAAGGAAACGAGCGCAACCGGAGCTCCGCAAATATGTAACGCCAATGCCGTGAGATCCTCGAAGGCTTGCTCGGGGACGGTATCGAGAATGTCGTAACGCTGCAGCGTGCTGAGACGGAGTTCTTCCCCAAGTGGTAGCGTGGGAGGTTTCATTAAAGGCTTGAAGATAGTTTGCAGCAGCCGGGATGGGAAGGCGAGGCGGAAATGGATAAGTCACCCCACCGGGAATGCTTTTCTCTGGCTCTAGTTTGCTCGCATTGCGCTTTGCAATGCGTGCTTGCCAGAGCGTGGAAGACATGAATAAAAAAACCGCCCGGCCTTTAGGTGCGGGCGGTCCTTGAGAAGAGATGAGCCTAGGCGAGCTCCAAACCACGCATGGTGCCGGTGCTGGTGGCGAATTTATCCGTCTCCAGGCCAAAGCGTTGCAGCATGGAGACGAAGAGGTTGGGCAGCGGGTAGTTGTGCACGGTGTCGAAGGCCAAGTGCTGGCCGTGTTTAAAACCACCACCGGCGAAAAGCACGGGCAAATTGGTGGTCACGTGCGTGTTGGCATTACCCATGTTACTGCCGTACAGAATCATAGAGCGATCCAGCAAGGTTTGACCTTGCTCCTTCACCCCCTTCAGCTTCCCAAAGAGCTCTGCCAGCAGTTTCATGTGCCATTCATCGATGGCCTTTAACTGCGCGAGTTTTTTGGCGTTCTTACCGTGGTGCGAGAGGCTGTGGTAACCATCGGTGATATCCGTGTCGTGTAGTTCCAAAACCGGGGAGTTCACGCTATCCAGCATGAGGGTCACGGCGCGGGAGGAGTCCGTCTCGAAGGCGAGGCGGGCCATCTCATACATGAGGCGCACCTTTTCCATGTATTCGCGCGGGCTGGTGGGATCGAGGGGAGCGGGGGCCGAGGCTTTTGGCTTGGGCCGGTTCTCCCATTCCCGGGACATCGTCATGCGCTGTTCGAGCTCGCGCACGCCGGTCAGGTACTGGTCCAGCCGGTCGCGGTCGCGCGCACCGAGATCGCGCTGCAGCGATTTGGTCTGATCGGCCACGGCGTCCATGATGCTCTCGCCGAGCTGAAGTTTACGGACCTGCTGGGCGACTTGTTCTTTCGAGCCTTGCAGGAACAGTTTTTGATACACACTGCGGGCGCTTTCCTCGCAGGGGATAAGGACTCCACCACCAGTCCATGAGAGGCTGCGCGAACCTTGCTGCACGTTCACGCCCAGAGTCATCGTGGGGAAACGGGTCAGGTGACCGATGCGCTCGCCGATATATTGATCGAGCGAGATGGTGTTGCGGAAACCGCCACTGCCCGGATGTGGCGCGGCGGTGAGGAAGCAGTTATCCGCCGGATGGCCACCATCCACATCTGGATGCCAGACGCCACTGAATACGGTGAAGTCGTTGCGATGCGGTTGCAGGATCTCAAGGTAAGGCGAGGGCTTGTATGCTTTGCCTTCACCCGTCGGGAAAAAGTTCTCGGGCAACAGGCCGAGGTTGTTGCAGATTCCCAGCATGCGACGCGGCGGCTGACTTGCGGTTTTGCTCTCGGCGGCATTCAGGAACGAGGGCGTCATGGCTTCCAACAAGGGCAGGCCCAGCAGGACGCCGGCTCCTTGCAGGAACTGGCGGCGTGGCAAGGCGCGCTTGGTGGAGATGAATGAACCTAAGGTCTTGGTCTGCTTGCTATTCATGTGCTGCTAAGTATTTATGCCACGATAAGGAGATTTGTGCCAACGCTCATTTGTGGAGGAACAGGTCGCTCTGGACGATGGACTGGATCACTGAGCGAACACCGAAATGACTGGCGCTGGCGCGATCCAAGATCTCCTCCACCTCGGCCCGGTCACCGAAGCGAACTGGTGCGCCGGTGCCGTAGATGACCAGTTGGCGCGTCAGATTGCGGGCGATCTGCCGCTCATCCTTGAGGAGTAATTGTTTCAAACTCTGGATATCTTTGAACTTGCCACCCCCTGGCAGTTCGCCGCTGGCGTCCACGGGCTGGGCCAGATGGAAGGCAAAGGGCTGGCCGTTTTTACCGAAGCCTTGGACCAAGTTGTTGGTTTCGCCGAGACCACGATATTGTTCACGCCAGCCGCCCATGACGTCGAAGCTTTCCAACGCAAATCCGGCGGGATCGATCTTGGTATGGCAACCGGCACAGGTGGCGAGAGTGCGATGTTTCTCGAGTTGCTGCCGGATGGTCACTGCGCCGCGCGTGTCGGGCTCGATGGCGGGGACACTCGGTGGCGGCGGCGGTGGGGGCTTGCCAATGATGCGCTCCATGATCCAGACGCCGCGCAAGACGGGCGAGGTGGTGGTGCCGTTGGCGGTGACTTTCAACACGCTGGCCTGGGTCATCAACCCGCCGCGCACGCTGTCTTTCGGCAGTTTCACGCGTTGCAGGTGGATGCCTTCGACGGGGGGTAACTGATAGTGCTTGGCCAGCCGCTCATTCACCATCGCGAAGTCTGATTTGATCAGGTTGCGGGCGGGCATATCGCCTTTAAGCAATTCGGCGAAGAACATCTGCGTCTCATCCACGGAATCTTCGACGAGAGCATCATCCAGGTAGTAGTCCGGATACAGCGTGGCATCCGGTGAGGTGGCTCCGGCACGACGAAGGTCCAGCCAGTAATCCAAGAAGGAATTCACGAATTGCTGAGACTTGGGGTCTTTCAACAAGCGATCGGTCTGGGCGCGCAAGGTGTCGGGGTGGCTTAGTTTGCCTTTCGCCGCGAGGGAGCGTAGTTCGGCATCCGGGGCGGAATTCCAGAGGAAGTAAGCGAGGCGGGTGGCGATGGCATAGTCGTCCAGCTTGCCGGGCTTCTCTTCGAGTGTCACAAACCCGGGCGAGCAGAGCACCCCGGAATAACCGGCGATCATGGCGTCGACAAATTTGCTGCCGGAAGCGAGGGCGGTGTTGATGACTTTCAGGAAACGTTGCACGTCTTCCTCAGCCACTGGCCGGCGATAGGCCTGCGCCATGAAATTACGCAGCAGGCGTTCGGCATCCGCTTTCGGATTCTTGGAAGTGACGGAAATCTGGTTTTTGGCGTCCGTTTTGACTGGCAAATCTCCGAACAAAAGCTTCTGTGTCTGCGTCAGTTTGTCGTCATAGATAGGGCCGACGACTTCGAGCCAGCGATAGGCGACGCCGGGTTGGCCATCTTTCTCGGCGAGGGGATTGTGCCAGGCCGGAGGACGTGAACGGAAGAGACGCACGGGGTCGGGCCGAATCGTCTCGCCAGCCAGGAGCCACGAGTCCAGTTCATAAACGCCCGGTGCGATCTGGGCATCGAAGCCGCCGAGTTTGCGCAACAGGCGCGGCGGAGTCTCGGCATAGATTTCTACCGGTTCAGAGCGGCGGCCGATAGAGGTGTTGGTGCGGTCCGGGGTCCACCAACGTTTTTCGCTCAATGGCCCGGCCCAGAAGGTGTAAGCGGAGATGCGGAGCTTGTAGTGACCCGCCACGGGGGCTTTGAAGTTCGAGAATTTGATCTCGAGCGGTTCATAAGAACTGGCGACAACGCCCATGGCTTCTTGCTCGCGGATGGCCGGATTCGCCGGCCCGACGGTGACGGGCGCTTTTTCCTCAAGCACATCTTTTTGCGCGGTGTAGTTCAGCAGCGGGAACGTGGCGCGTTCCGGGCTGCGATTGAACTCGCTGAACTTCATCTTGCCGGTGAAAGAGCGCTGATCGCGGGCGTAATAACGGTTAGTGGAGGTCGGCGGACAGACCGCCTGGCGGCTAGCGTTTCGCGCAAAGCGTAGTCTGCTGCTTGCAGGTAACGGGCGAGCTGCACATGGGAGACATCCAAGGCTTCGCCGACTTTGTTGAAGCGATGAGATTCGCCGTCCTCGGGCAACATGTCTTTCACTTGCAACCAAGGTGCGCCGAGCAGATCACGCAATGAGTTCTCGTATTCGTAGCGATTCAGGCGACGCCATACCGAGCGGCCGATGGTCTTGGTTTTGGCATCATCTTCCGCGGTCAAGGATTGAGACAGGGTTTGAGTGAAGGCCGTGCGCAGCTTGGTGGACGGTTGCTCCTTCTTGGCGGGGGGCATTTCGCCGTCGTGGACGGCATCGTGGACTTTGACCCAAGTAGCGAAGGTCTTGGCATCGGCGAGATCGAATTTTAACGCCGAGAGATCCAACCCGCCTTTCTTCGTCTCGGCATCATGGCAATCGATGCAGAATTTATCGATCACGGGACGGATGTCCTTGCTGAAATCCGCCGCCTGCGCTGAACCCCAAGGGAGGGAAAGCGCGAGCAAACTACCGACTAAAAGCCAAAAACGTTTGTGCATGACAATAGTGACACCAAGCCTATTAGACGCGCTAAAGGCTGGCAAATATTCAATCTAAGAGACGGAGGTGGAATCGCTTAATTTACGCAAAATCGTAATCAGAACGGGATGCTTCACAGGGATCAGGCGACCAAACGGCCGGTGATGACCGGGCGAGTGTCCTTGGCGTTACGCAGCTTAAAGATGCTGTTCAAGAAGGTCAGGGTGACATTATCGCCCTCGAACTTGCAGGTGATGGTGTCGTGATGCGGGGTCTCGTAGTAACGGAGAGTGAAAGCCACTGTTTGGGCATCCAACCACAAGTAACGGTTGGTGATCTTATGGCGGGTGCCGGGTTTAGGTGCGCCGCCGCCGATGAGACGCGGAGCGGGCAGGGTGGTCTCATCTTTGGTCCAACCGGTGGCGGCGGCATGGATGAGGTGGGTGGTCTCACCTTCTTTGAGCGTGAGGACGTAATTGGCACCTTGCAGTTCGAGCGAACCTTCGTTGAAGCCCATGCTGTTGGCGTCGAACTTGAAGCTCTTCGATTTGATCGGGTTGACGCTGATCGTTTCGGCGGGGGCTTGGGTGCCGGGGACATTCAGGGCGGAGAGCGTCTGTTGCAGGGCCGCCATGGCTTTGGGGTTCGGTGGCAACGCGGCGGGCTTGATGGCGGGCAGGAGGTGCTCCCAAACGAGATCGAGCTGGCCTTGCATGTTGGGGCTCTCGCTGGTGATGGCGATGACGACGTCCTGCTCAGGCAGTACGATGGTGAACTGGCCGAAGGCACCATCGCCCCGGAAACCGTGATGCTGGCAACGCCAGAATTGGTAGGCGTAACCCTGCAACCAATCGTTTTGGGCATTAGGACGCGCGGGTTTGGCGGGGAGCGGTTGTTGGATCTTGAAGGTAGTGGCTTCCTCCACCCAAGCGGCAGGCAGGATCTGCCGGCCTTGCCACACCCCTTTTTGCAGATAGAGCTGGCCGAATTTGGCGAGGCCTTCGGTCTGGATGCTGAGGCCCCAGCCGCCCGTATTGATGCCCCTTGGGCATTCTTCCCAAGTCATGCCGCTGATGCCCAGCGGTTCAAAGAGGCGCGGGCGCAGATAATCGATGACTTTTTTGCCGGTGACCTTCTGCACGATGGCCGAGCACATGTAAGTGGCGGCGCTGTTGTAGAGGAAGACCGTGCCGGGCTTGTGAGTGATGGGTTGAGCCAAGAAGGTCTCCACCCAATTCTTGCTTTGCACGACGGCACCGGTCGGCTCTTTTTCATTGCCGACGGACATGGTAAGCAAGTCCTTCACACGCAGGGCCGCGAGGTTTTCGCTGATCTGCGCCGGGCGGGATTCGGGGAAAAAGGAGAGGACGTTTTCATCCACGCTGAGCCGGCCTTCCTTAACCGCGAAGCCGACGGCGGTGGAGGTGAAGCTCTTGCTCATGGAATACATGGTGTGCACGTAACGCGGGCCGTAGGGTGCCCACCAACCTTCCGCGATGACGTTGCCGTGCCGGACCAGCATGAAACTGTGGAACTCGTGTTTGCTCTGGGCGATGGCATCCAGGAAGGACTGAATACCGCTGGAGGCAACGCCTTCGGCTTCCGGCGTGCTGCGCGGGAGCGAGGTCATGGGCGCGGGATGCGGGGCCGTGGTCTGGCAACCGGGAGTGAAGGAAATCAGGCCCAAGCCCAAGCTGCCAAAGCCAGCTTGCTGGAGAAACGTGCGGCGGTTCAGGGTCATCCGGAGAGAATTTATGCGAAGAGGAAAGCTGTAAATCATGAAATGGAGAGAAGACACGAATTTCCCGGTGTGGCATGAACGTCCAAGGAAGATATGGCATACTTTGGCAAGCTGGCGGGCGAGCGGATGATGACGGAGATTGACCCTGACTTAAACGGGGGTTACATCGGAGGAATGATTTCCATGGGTTCCCGGTTGGCTCCGCGATTATTGATGGCTTTGGCCGCATTGGTTTTCTCGTCGTCGGTGATGCAAGGTGCGGATTATTTTCCGCCGCCGGACAGTGAAGGCGGCTGGCGGACGTTGAAGGACGCGAAAGAAATCCGCGACAAGGCCGGGATGGACCTGCCGAAGCTGGAGCAGGCGTTCGACTTCACCCAGCGGTGCAGCCAGAACGGCGGTCTGCTGGTGGTGCGGCATGGTTACCTGGTGTTCGAGAAGTATTACGGACGGGCGCATCGTAACGCGAACCCGGACATGGCTTCGACGGGCAAGGCTTTCACGTCCATTGCGTGCGGTGTCATGTTGAACGAGTTTCGGGAGAAGATTCCGCAGGGGTTGGATACCAAAGTCTTCACGGAGAAGTATCTGCCCGAGGCGTTTCCGCTGGATGATCCGCGCAAGGCAGAAATCTCGCTGGGGCAGTTGTTGTGCATGTCCGCCGGGTATTGGGGCGAGGGCGGGGCACCGACGGGGGTGGTGATGGGCAAGCCGCAATCGCTCAAGCCGGTACCGGGCCAAAATATCAAGGACTTGGATCAATCTTCGCTGAAGGTTCCCTTGTGGACGAATCCCGGCGGCGGTTATTCGTATTCTTCTCCTGCACCGCATATCGCGTCCATCGTGTTGCGGCATGTGACGGGCATGGAGTTGCAAGATTACATCAACGAACGGCTGGCGAGGCCGATGGGCTGGGGGCAGTGGGGCTATTGCCTGCAACGCGGTGATTTCAAGATGCCGCATGCGAATGGGGCAGGCAGCACGGCGTTGCACGCCACGGACGCGTTGCGCTTCGGGTATTGCCTGCTGCGGAACGGGAAATGGAAAGACAAACAACTGGTGCCGGCCGAGTATATCGCGCTGTGCAACAAGCCTGCCAAATACAATCCGCATACGCCGTTCACGCTGCAGTTCGAGCACAACGCGGATGGACACGTGGCCGGTGCGCCACGGGATGCGTACTACAAGTCAGGCGCGGGCGGGTTCGGCATCTTCGTCGTGCCTTCGCTGGACATCGTCATCTACAAGCTGGGTGGCAAGGACAACCAGTATGATCCGGCGCTGACGGGGTTGCCGCAGCCGTTCAACTATGATGGTTCACGCAATGACTGGCAGCCGATCCCGCGCACGCCGTTTCATGAAGGCAGCATGGGGGGAGATGATGGACTGCGGCGCGTGCTGGAGATGGTGGCGGCGGCGGTGCGTGACTGAGATTGAACTGATACGCTTATGAAGAAACTTTTTCTACCATTGGTGACGACGACCTTGTTGCTGGCTGGTTGTGCGAGCCAGCCGGGCAAGCAGCCGGCCGCGAGCGCAGCGGTGGTGCCCGCCATGATCACGCCGAAAATCGAACTGCTGAACAGTCAGATCAAGGCGAATCCCAACGACCCGCAGACCTATTCCAATCGCGGTTATGTGCTAGCGTTGCTCGGGCAGAAAGAGGCAGCGCGGGCGGATCTGCGGAAAGTGATCGAGTTGAAAGATAATGGCCCCATGCGAAATCGCGTGGGTTGGGCTTACTTCAACAACGGGGATTACGTCGAGGCCTTGGCGCAATTTGAAAAGGCCGCTGCGATGAGCGAACATCGGGCGCGGTATGACTATTACTCACTCGTGCTGGGGTATTGGGGCGTGAAGGATTTCAAAAAGGCGATGGAGAACTACCAACTCGCCGTGGAGCGTGAGCCGAAGTTCGGCGAATACAAGACGCTGCAGGAACGCATCGCCGAATGGACACCGCTGGAAAAGCAGGCGATGGAAGAGGTCTATGTGTTGTGGAGCAAGGCGTATAAGCCGCAGTAATTATTGGCGATGACTTAAAGCGACAGTGGCTTGACGGCTTTGAGGGTGCGTTCCAGCTCAGGGAAGCGCAGGGGTTTCGAAAGATAGTCGTTCATGCCGTTTTGCAGGCAGGTATCGCGGTCGCCTTCCATGGCGTTGGCAGTGAGTGCGACGATGTAAGGCTGCTTGTCCTTCGGCACGATTTCACGGATGCGTTGCGTGGCTTCATAACCGTTCATTTCCGGCATCTGGACATCCATGAACACGACGTCGTAAGGCTTGCTCTGCACGGCTTGGACGGCTTCGAGACCGTTCGAGGCGAAATCCGGTTTGTAGCCGAACCGTTCGAACATGCGGCGTGCCACGAGCTGGTTCACGCTGTTGTCATCGGCGACAAGGATGCGGAGGGGTAATTCGGTGGCAAGCATGGCAGAAGAAGGGGCGGCAGCGGGAGTTGCCTGAGCGGCGCTCAGCAAGCGGGTGCCGGCGGCCAAGATCTCTTCAATCGCCATCAACAGAGTGTTGGGACGGATCGGTTTTTGTAGAAGGGTAGTGATGCCGACCGCTTTGGCTTCGTTGCGGATATCTTCACGAGCCATGGCGGAGATCATGATGATCTTGGGCGGTTTCGGTGAGATCTCTTTCAGCCGGCGGCTGAGCTCCATGCCGTCCATGCCGGGCATCTGCATATCCGTGATGAGGAGATTGTAGGGGCCTTGGTCTTTCCACAGGCGCAGGGCTTGCTGGCCTTCGTTGACCGCGATGCTTTGCATGCCCCATTGCTGGAGGTACGATTGCAGAATCTCGCGCGTCGTCTGGTTGTCCACCACGAGCAGAACCTTGGCTCCCTTGAGGGAGGGATTTGCCTCCATGATGTTGAAGGGATTCCGGTTCGGCTCGGCCTTCGTCTTGATGGTGAAGGAGAAGACGGAACCTTTGCCGGGTTCACTGGTAACGGTCATGACGCCGCCCATGAGTTCAGCCAGACGCTTCGAGATGGCGAGGCCCAAGCCGGTGCCACCGTATTTGCGGGCGGTGGAGGAATCCACCTGGCTGAAGCTCTTGAAGAGCCGGTCCATGCGGTCTGCCGGGATGCCGATGCCGGTATCGCGGACGTTGATGCGCAGGGTAAATTCCTCGCCCACCTTGGGCTTGCCGCCGCCTTCGATCACCAGGCCGACTTCCACTTCCCCTGCGTGAGTGAATTTAACGGCGTTGCCGATGAGGTTGCAGAGGACTTGGCGCACGCGCGTGGAATCACCACGGATCGCAGGCGGGCAGTTCTCGGGCAACTTGTAAACGAGGTCGATGCCTTTCTCCGAAGCCTTGGGAGCGAAGAGATCAAGACAGTCTTCCACGCAGGCGCGGAGATCAAACGGCTCATTCTCCAGTTCCATGCCGCCGGATTCGATCTTGGAGAAATCGAGGATGTCGTTGATGACGACGATGAGGGCTTCACCGCAGTTGCGGATGGTCTCGGTCATCTCGCGTTGGCGCGGCTCCATGGAGGATTCGAGCAGCAGATTGGTCATGCCGATGACGCCATTCATCGGGGTGCGGATCTCATGGCTGACCGTGGCGAGGAAGGCGCTCTTTGCGGCGGCTGCGGCTACGGCCTGTTCGCGGGCCTCGATGATACGCGTCTGATATTCTTTGCGCTCGGTGATGTCTTCCACGATCCAGACTTCACCGGGATCGTAAATATGGGCAGTGAACTCCAACCAACGTTCCCGACCGTCTTTGTGTTTGGCGAGCACTTCGCGGCTGGCGATGAAGCCGTCCTTGCGATCGGCCTCGTAAAATTCACGCATCTGTTTGGCTTGGGAGCCGAAGACGACGGTAAACCATTGGTCGAGGGTTTTGACCTCGGAACGCTTGTAGCCAAGGCATTTTTCCAAGGGATCATTGATCCAGAATTCACCGTCTTGTAAATGCACGGCGGGTTTGGGCAGGGTCTCCACCATGATGCGCCAGCGTTCGCGGTTGCGACGGGCTTCCTCGATGGCGTGGCGGCGTTCCGCCTCGGCACGTTCGCGCTTCACCAGGGCCATCCCGGCGCCCAGACCGGAAACGAAACCGCTGAGCAAGCAGAGGGCGATCTGCAAATACCAAGCGCGGCGAATGCCTGCGAGACGTTCGGCATAGGTATCGGCCTTCCAATCTACGCCCACGACACCGGACATCTTGCCCGCTGAATCGTAGAAGGGGGCGTAACCGCTGACGAAATGGCCCCAGTCATCTTTATAGGGTTCCTCATCCCCATGCGGTTGCCCATCGGCCAAGGTGGCGACCAAGCTTTTGCTGGGGGTTTCGTAAATCTGCATGATGTGGGATTTGTCATCCACACCGTCGTGATCGGCATCGCCTGGAGGGGTGGGGTCGAGCACGAAGTAAACCTGCGAATTTGAACTGATGCAGGTATAGACGAACCGGTAGTCGTTGCGGACCTTCTTGCCGTCCTGTTTCCAGTAGAGAGCGTTTTCCAGCGGTTCCAGCGCCTGCTTGTATTCAGGGGTGGATTCCTGGGCTTTATCCCGGAAGGTCTTGTGCAGATCGCCGTCAATATCGCGCGCAACATCTTGCGCGGCGCGGATGAGTTTGTCACTGACCTCGTTTTTGAGCGCGTTCATCGCTCGGAAGTGAAGGACGGCGGAGCAAAATATCGTGGCGATGAGGACGATGATGCCAACGATAGTCCCCTTGAACCGGGCGGCCGCGGAAATATTTACCTGCTCCGCAGGCGCGGGTGTGCTGCTGGTTGATTTGGTTGCTGTCACGGCGTTAGAAATTGTTGGCGAACAATTTAATTACGTCAGCTGTGTGAGCGCTCCGATTTTGTGTCCCAGACCAGTGTGGCATGCCTCACTGGAATGGCTTAAAGGCTAATTTGGCGGGCGACTCTGTCCAGAAATTTATCTGCCAACCCGAAGCACTGACCGGACGTGCGCGGTTGGTAAATTGCATGGTGGGTAAACGCGGCTTGCCAGATAAGATATTTCGGGACTAATTGAAAACCGCTCCGGACGAATTTAGCCGGACTGATTGAGCATCCGTCAACATGCCTGCTGTGCAGCCATTGCTATTTCCTGATCCCAAGCCGCTGGTGGAGCGTTTGGGGCGGGATTTTTTCCGGCAATTGCCACGCCGGGCGGGGATCTATCTGATGCGGGATGGGGCGGGGACGATACTCTACGTCGGCAAGGCGAAGGATTTGCGCCAGCGGTTGGGCAGTTACCGGGTCGCCAATCCGGACCGGGTGCCAAAACGGTTGTTGCGTTTGCTGCATGCGGTGGAGCAGATCGAGTATCAGGAATGTGCGGACGAGGCAGCGGCATTGCGGCGGGAAGCCGAACTTTTACGGGAACTGAAGCCACGTTTTAATCGGGCGGGTGTCTGGCCGGCACCGCCCAAAGTATTGGCGTGGAGGCTGGAGGGTGAGGGAATTGAACTAGGGGTTTACGATCAAGTGCCAGCGGGCTGGAACCAGCATGGTCCGTTGAAAGGCGGGGCCATGGTCATGCTGGTCTCGCTGGTGCGGGTATTCTGGTTGCTGGCATGTCCTGAACGCGGCTTGGCAGGGATGCCGCCCGGCTGGTTTCATGGGCGTTTACCGGAGTGCGTTCAGTTTCCGAAGGTTGGTGGGATGATTGAAATGTGGTTGGCTAATTGGTTGCCCCATGGCGTTTCCGAGGCTGTTCAGCAGGAGATTCTTGGGTTGCTGGCCAGTCGGAGTTCCGGTTGGCAGTTTACCTTGCTCTGTGAGGATTGGGAGATGGTGGTCAGTTACTTCAAGCCGCGCGGCCCTAGTTCAATACCGGATGGTTCACTGATTTAACCTTTTTTGCGGTGCCAGGAGGTTTTGTTTCCGAAAAACTGTAACCAGTGAGGGTGCTTGGACGTCACTCCTTTCGCTGTTAATGATTAATATTACTTCTTAATTATTTCTTAATAGTTAGATATGTTAATTAATACGTGTGCGTTTTTGTTTGAAAAATGGCTTTATTTACGTATTGATACTGAGTTTTGAGAATAATTGAGTCGAATTGAAGCGAGCGGTGTATAAATAGATAAAGTTATGATGTTTAGCCGAATCCAAAGTTTTGTTTTTGTTGGCGGGACCTGTTTGTTGCTAACCGCAGGTTGCAGTGAGAAGGGCGATGACGCCTTGCCACCAGCGCCTAAGGCTCCCGCAGCCGCGCCGCAAACCAGCATGGATTTGAACGTTGCGGCTCCCGCCGCAGTCGTGCCTCCGGGCGCGGCCGTAACTGCCTCTGCTCCAACTGGCGCGGCGGCGCCAGCGGCAATCGCCGGGACGGAGATCGCAGCGGATACCCAGCAGGCATTGGCTCAATTGAATGGCATCCTGACGGGGACATTTCTGGCGGAGATCGGGCGTCCGCCGAAGAGCGTGAATGAGTTCGTGGAGCGCGGGTTGATCCGTCAATTGCCGAAGGCTCCAGACGGCAAGAAGTTTTTCTACGATGCGCAAAAGAACCAGATCGTGCTGGCTGACCGCCTACCCGGCGAAGTCGATCCAGCGCCGCTGACGGCGGAGCAAGCGCAAAAGGCCTACATGCAAACCGCTTCCGAAATCCACAAACGCATCGGTGGCGGCAACTGAGCGAGCTTACTTTCAACCATTTAAACCAGACTTAATATGACCATACTGAAACAGCTGACGTCTTACGGACGCAAGCGGGCCTTCACCCTCATCGAACTCCTTGTCGTCATCGCCATCATCGCCATTTTGGCGGGCATGCTGCTACCGGCCTTGTCCAAGGCCAAGTCACGCGCTTTGACCACCAAGTGCATGAGCAACCTCAAGCAAATGGGGGTGGCGAGCGCCATGTATACCAGTGACAACGGCGAGAAGCTGACCTATGCGTCACTCCGACCGGGTTCTGGTCTGGGCATGACGTGGGATGATCTGCTGGACTCTTATCTAGGCGGCAGCCGTTCCATAACGCAATTGGGTGCATCAACCACTTATGGCGGGACCACCTCGCTGAAGGGTGTGCCGCTGCTCATCTGCCCGGCAGACCGTGTGCCGATGAATCCGAGCAATAATCCGAGCAACAATGTGCGTCGCAGCTATTCCATGCCGCGGCACAACATGGGCGCTTTCACGTATTCTGGCGTCACGGTCGTCGCCAAGCGTGACTGGCCGCCGAGCCCGGTGAACAAGACGGGCATCGGCCTGAACTGGAACGTGGATGCGCTTTCTGGCGCGGGTGCGGCGGCGGTCGGCTGGAACACGCTGGATGTCTCGCCGAACACGGCGAATCCGTTCACGGCACAACGCCAGTTCGCAGTGCGCACGGGCATGCTGCAAGCGGCAGACGACACGATCCTCTACACGGAAATGATCAACCAAGATAACGCCCAAGGCTCCCTGGTGACGCAAAACGCATGGATGCAGAACGCGGGCGAGCTGCTCTCGACCGGCTCTTCCTCCTCGGGTTTGAATGCGGGTGATTTCCAGAACGGCATGGCGAACTACCTGAATGCGGATGGCCACGCGGAAACGTTGCCGCCGGCCAAGACACTGGGCACGACGAACACCAGCACCGCAATCATCTCGGGCATGTGGACGATCGCTCCGAACGATTAAACGGTTGTTTCCATCAATTCAATGAAGCCCGCAGGCGTTGCTTGCGGGCTTCTGCTTTTTCGAGCGGAACGAAGCTGGCGGCTTGACGGGGCGGTAGGGGCTTAACATGCTTCGCGTCATGTCCATTTCCAATCTCTGGCTGAAGCCAGCGCTGTTTCTTGGTTGCCTGGGTCTGACCACAATTCTGCTTGGAGCAGAACTGCCGGTGGCGAAGCCGGAGAGTGTCGGGATGTCGGCCGAAAAATTGCAGCAGGTGGATAAAGTGGTGGAGGACTTGATCGCGCAGAAACGTCTGGCGGGGGCCATCGTGGCGGTGACGCGTCAGGGCAAGGTGGTTTACAACAAGTCGTTCGGGAAGATGGACATCGAGGCGGACAAGGCGATGCGTCAGGACGCCATCCTCCGCATCTATTCGATGAGCAAGGGCATCACCACGGCGGCGGCGTTGATGTTGCATGATGATGGCAAGATCGGGCTGGATGATCCCATTTCGAAATACATCCCGGAATTCAAAGGTGTCAAAGTCTGGAAAGAAGGTGGCAGTGAACCGGCCAAGCGTGAGCCGACAGTGCGTGACTTGATGCGGCATACGGCGGGGCTGACGTATGGGGGCATCGGCAATGCGGAGGCGGACAAGCTTTTCAAGGCGGCGAATCTGGGCGACAAGGGCCAGACACTGGAGGAATTTGCCGCGAAGATGGGCAAGCTGCCGCTGAAGTATGAGCCAGGCACGGAGTGGATGTATAGCTTTGCCACGGATATCTTGGGACGCGTAGTGGAGGTGGCTTCCGGGAAATCCTTCGATGTGTTTTTGCAAGAACGTGTCTTCAAACCGTTAGACATGAAAGACACAGGATTCCATGTGCCAGCGGAGAAGTTGGAGCGCCTGGCCACGGTTTATAATTCGGATGGCAAGGGGACTTTGAAGCCGGTGGATGTGCCAGCGACGAGCAGTTACCGGACGAAGCCGAACATGCTTTCGGGTGGTGGTGGTCTGGTCTCGACCACGCGGGATTACTTACGCTTATTGCAGATGGTGGCCAATGGTGGGACGTTGGACGGCAAGCGGTTGTTGAAGAAAGAGACGGTGAAGCTGATGACGCATAATGAAGTGCCGGAAGTGGCCATGCCGATCCGGTTTGGCAAGGAGATGCGCGAGGGGGTGGGCTTCGGGCTGGGCTTTAACGTGCGGGTGGCGACTTCAGAGAAGTGGGACCCGGCTGGACCAGTGGGAGAGTGGGGCTGGGGCGGCATGGCGAGCACGCATTATTGGACGTCGCCGAAGGATGATCTGGTGGTGGTGACGATGGAGCAGACGCTGCCGTATTCGTTCATGCTGGAGTGGGCGGTGAAGAAACCGATCTATGATGCGATCGTGAAGTGACGAGCATGATTCTTCAGCACCTGTCATTGAATGGATTGATTTCAACTATGAACACAACCCGTCGTCATTTTTTGGCACTTGTTGGTGCTGCCATTTGCTTAGCTTCGTTTAGCGGCATTGCGCAGACAGTGCCGCTGGAGTCGCCGCAAGGTATTGCCAAGAGTTTGGTGCCGTTCGTGGAGAGGCACGAACTGGCGGGCGCAGTTGTGGCAGTCGCGAACAAGGATAAGATCTTGTGCCTGGAAGCGGTGGGTTATGCGGATGTTGCGAAACGACAGGCGATCAAGACGGACGGTGTTTTCTGGATCGCGTCCATGTCCAAGCCTATTACGGCCACGGCTTTCATGATGCTGGTGGATGAGGGGAAGGTGAACCTGGACGATCCCGTGGAGAAGTATCTGCCGGAGTTCAAGGGGCAGATGGTCATCGCGGAGAAGGTTGACACTCATGTGGTGTTGAAGAAGCCGAAGCATCCGATCACGGTGCGCAATATCCTTTCCCACACGAGCGGGCTGGCGTTCAAGTCCGCTGTGGAAGAGCCCACGATGGATATGTTGACGCTGCAAAAAGCGGTGCGGAGCTACGCGGCGGCACCGTTGCTGCACGAACCGGACAGCAAGTATTTGTATAGCAATGCGGGTATCAACACGGCGGCGCGCATCATCGAGGTGGTGAGCGGGATGCCTTACGAGGTGTTCATGGACCAGCGTATTTTTCGACCGCTGGGCATGAAGGACACGACCTTCTGGCCGGACAAGAAGCAGTTGAAACGGTTGGTCACGCCAGCGAAACCGAACGCGAAGAAGGATGGCTTGGAGACGACCACCATCAATCAACTCACGTATCCGCTAGATAGTGCTTTGCGCCAGCCGATGCCGGCAGGTGGGTTGTTCTCAACGGCGGCTGACGTGACGCGCTTCTGCCAGATGATCCTGAATGGTGGAGAGTGGAATGGGAAACGGTATGTATCTGCTGCGGCGATCGCGGAGATGGGCAAGCGGCAGACGCCAGCGGAGTTGAAAGAGAGCTATGGTTTGGGCTGGAGCAGTGCTCCGAACGAGTTCGGCCATGGTGGGGCTTTGGCCACCAACATGACGATCCATAAGGATAAGGGATTGGTCACGGTTTACATGGTGCAGCACTCGGGTTACGCGGGGCCGGACGGGGGAAAGAACATTCAACCGACGTTCCGGAAGGCGGCGTTTGAGAAGTTTGAGAAGTCGCCAGGGCAAATTGTTGCCCGCGAAACACACAAAGCGGCGCGAAAAGAAAAACGGATTATTCAGTTGAAGTCAAAGAAACGGTGCATTTGATTTTGGCACCAATTCTAGTTGCCCAGTGGTCCATGATACGGGCTTTCTTGAAGTGGACGGTGATGTCGGTAAGTGAACCCTTGGACGGAAAAGGAAGGCCAAGGAATTGGTCCACGAATTCTTCACCTGATTCATTCTGGGGAATTGAAACCACATCGATTTTCACGGGGAGGAATTCCGGGCTGGTCAGGATATTGCGAAAGAGGGCGTCCAGGTGATTGGGCATGTTCGCGCCGGATACGATGCCGCTGCGGAAGAAGGCGCTGATGTTGTCACAGCAGATGAGCTCGAACTGGCCGTAGAGGGCTTCGGCCTCGGTGAGGCCGTGGCTCACGACATAGGGCAGGCGACGGCAGGCGAGGTTGGTGGCCTCGGCTTCGGTGCATTGGTTGGTGCGTGCGAGGGCGCGGACGAGGCGTTTGAAATCCATGCCTTCCTTGAGCAAGATGAGATCAAACTCACCCGCCTTCGGAGGAGCGAGCTTAGGCTCGAGCTCTCGACAGAGGATGCTTTTGGTTTCGGTGTCGAGCCAGTTCATGGGAGAATTTGAGGACTCTACAAGTTGTTAGCCTTCCGGGTTCGTGCCTGATCGAAATTCCAAGGAGAGCCATAACTAACGACGCTGTAGATCAAAAAACGAGGCAATGCCGGATTAGGATCAGCGCAACGGGTAATTAACACGTTTTCTTTGACCTCAAATCGTTCAAAGACATATGGTACGTGAAGTGGACCAGAGCCTGCATTTGCTAATAGCGGATTGCTGGTCGGGAGGAGCGATCGGATGAAGGATGAGGCGTTATAGTCAGGCTTGGTGTCTTGGCGAGACCATGAGACTCCATGTTTTGTTGCATTGCGCTGAAATACATAGAATTCAAAGGCCAAGGTGACGTGATCACCGTCGGCAAAAACCTGCGGGATTGGATTGTTTAGTGAAATGGGAACCGTGAGTTCCAAATCCCAGGCATCACCTACCTCTTCGCGCGGGGAGGAGGGGTTGCGCTGGAAGAAGATTTTGTTGTGGGCAGCGCTCTTCCATCCGGCAGGGGTGGTTTCGTTGCTTACGATCTCGCCACCCGGGAGTGTCACTTTTTCGGTGTGTGAACGGGAACAGCCGATGAGCAGGCAGCAGGCCGCCAGAGTGAGATTCAGCCTCCAGAGGCTTCGGGTTTTGGAAATGAGCCATTTCATCATGGCGAATGCAGATTTTGGAGGTTTGACCTCTTTTTTGGGAGAATATCAATTGAAGCTGGCGATTGGTCAAATGTGAATGATTGGTTTGGATTGTTAATTCATCCGCCCCGCTGGGGTGGTTGAATTTTAGGGATTTATCCACGGGTTCCCGTTGGTCACCCGCGGCTATCGGCATTTGCTCCGCTGGGGCAAGAGGAAAAATTGTTTGCCGAGTATAGAATCTAAAAATTTTGTTCGAGAATAGCGGAGAATAGCGCGGCTAAGGCTAACGGGTTGAGGCAATTGGTGCGAAGTTCACGGGTGTAGGGGGGAGATTTGAGAAGGAGGGAACGGAGGAAACTGGGGGTAACCACGAAATACGCTAAATACACTAAAAGAGGGTGGAAGAAGGGATGGTAAGCCTGGGGATTAGCCGGGCTGGTAGGTGCAAGTGGTGCCTTGCGGCGGGGGCGAACCGTGTCCATATTTCACAGGATTCGAAGAATTTTGTGCCGCTGGAGCCGCCGAAGCCGATGGGGGGCTACCAGTTGGATGAAATTCAGGTTAGGTTGGTGCACGAAAAGTTGACCGATTTATAGGCTGAGAGCGGAATGAGATGAGATTATTGATCGCCATAACGGGTGCGAGCGGCGCGGTGTATGCCCAGCGGTTGCTGGACAACATCGACTGTCGTGCCCATGAGGTGCATGTGATGCTGAGCCAGTATGCGCCGCAGGTGATCGCAGAGGAGCTGGGCGAGGGGTTGCGGCTGCCGGAGGGGGTGCAGCAGCATAGTCCTAGATCCATGAACGTGCCGTTCGCCAGTGGGTCAAACCCGCCGGATGTGATGGTGGTCATTCCGTGCAGTATGGGGACGCTGGGGCGGATCGCGCATGGCGTCAGTTCCGATTCGCTGCTCAGGTGCGCGGACGTGGTCTTGAAGGAGCGGAAGAAGCTCATCCTTGTTCCGCGAGAGACGCCGGTAAGTCTCATCCATGTGAAGAATTTTGAACTGCTGCTGCTGGCGGGAGCGACAATCCTGCCGGCGAACCCATCTTATTACACGCGCCCGAAAACGGTCGAACAGGTGGCGGATACGGTGGTGGCCCGGGTGTTGGATCATCTGGGGCTGCCGCAGAAGCTGGTTGAACGGTGGCAGGAGGAGGCTGAGTAGGAATATGGGAAACTTCAGCTAACGACTCCTCTCCCCGGCCCTCTCCTCGAACGAGGAGGAGAGGGGGATGGAACTTTAAAATATTTAAGACGGTAAATCGAGGACGACGACGATTACGAAGAAAAGAATCTAAGATGTTTTCAACACTCATAAAATGGGCTGAGTTTGTTAAGATCAGCCATACAGTTTTTGCGCTGCCGTTTGCCATCGCGTCGATGGTGCTGGCGGCGCGCAGTAATGATGGCTGGCCGGGTTGGCGGACATTCGGACTGATCGTCCTGGCGATGGTTTGCGCGCGAACATGTGCGATGGCGTTCAATCGTATCGCGGACCGGAAGTTTGATGCGGAGAACCCGCGCACGGCGATGCGGCATCTGCCAGCCGGTCAGATCACGCTGGTGAGCGCATGGACGTTGTGTCTCTTGAGCGCGGTGGGGCTGGTGTATGCGGCGTATCTTTTGAATCACCTGTGCTTTCTGCTTTCGCCGATCGCTTTGTTCTTTGTGTGCTTTTATTCGCTGACGAAGCGGTTCACGGATTTCACGCATGTGTGGTTGGGCCTCGCGCTGGCGTTGGCACCGATCGGGGCTTGGATCGCGGTGCGGGGGAATGTGGACTTCTATCCTTTGCGCGAAGGTTTCCTGCTACCGCTGATGCTGGCGGTGATCGTGGTGTTCTGGCTGATCGGGTTCGACATCATCTATGCGATCCAGGATTATGAGTTTGATCGCAAGAAGGGCTTGCACTCCCTCGTGGTGCGGTGGGGGCCGAATAATGCGTTGCAAGCGGCGTTGCTCTCGCACGTCATCATGCTGCTGCTTTTGGTGCTGTTCGGATTGCTCGCAGATTTCCGCATCGCCTATTTCATCGGCTTTTTATTGATGGCGGTGAGTATCGTTTTTGAACATTGGCTGGCGAAACGGCGCAGCTTGAACTGGGTGAATAACGCGTTTTTCCGGTTGAATGCTGTGGTGAGCATCGTTTTCATGGCTTGCACGGTGGCGGAAGTGGCCTTTGTGGGATTTAGGATGGATCGATGAGTTTTGTATTAAAACATAGTGAGTTGCGCGACATCTACGAGAAGGTGGTCGCGGGGACGCGTATTTCTGAGGAGGACGCGTTGCGCCTGCTGGAGAGCAAGGACTTGAACGCGGTGGGTGCGATCGCGGACTTCGCGCGGCAACGCAAGGTGGGGAACCGCGCGAGCTACATCGTCAATCGCTACATCAACTATTCCAACTACTGCATCCTGAGCTGTCAGTTCTGCTCGTTCTCGCGCAAGAAGCGGGATGCGGACGGCTTTGAACTCACGGTGCCGCAGATCGTGGAGAAGGCGAAGGAAGCGCAGAGCATCGGCATAACGGAACTGCATATCGTGGGCGGGTTGCATCCCTCGCTGCCGTTCAGCTACTACACGGACATGCTGCATTCGCTGAAGGCGCTAGAACCGAAGCTGCAACTGAAGTGCTTCACGGCGATCGAGATTTTGCACCTCGCGTGGCTGGCGAAGAAGACGGTGGAAGAGACATTGCGCGAGTTGAAGGCGGCGGGGCTGGATTCCCTCACGGGTGGCGGCGCGGAGATTTTCCGCAAGGAAGTGCGGCAACAGATCGCGAAGGGCAAGGAATCCGGTGAGGAGTATCTGGATGTGCATCGCACCTGGCACAAGCTGGGCGGGCGCAGCACGTGCACGATGCTGTTCGGCCACGTGGAGTCGCTGCCGGATCGCGTGGATCACTTGCGGCAGATCCGCGCCTTGCAGGATGAAACGCATGGGTTCGTGGGCTTCATTCCGCTGGCGTATCAGCCGGATGGAAATCGTATTCCGGTAGATCATGCGCCGACGGGATTTGATTCGCTGCGAACAATCGCGGTGAGCCGTATCTATCTGGATAATTTCGATCATATCACGGCGTATTGGGTGGGGCTGGGCACGAAGCTCGCGCAAGTGGCGCTGAACTACGGTGCGGATGATATTCACGGCACGATCATTGAAGAACACATCTTCCACATGGCCGGTGCGAAATCGCCCCAAGCGCAGAAGGAAGCGGATATGGTGAAGGCCATCCGCGAAGTGGGTCGCACGCCCGTGCAGCGAAATACCTTCTACGAACCGATCAAGGTTTGGGATGGAGCGGGTGGGAAGAAAGAGGAAGCTTTGGCAACGGCATGAGTGCGTCTGACGAAATCCCGAAATTGCGACTGGCACCGGCTACGGAGGCCGAGCAGATCGCGCGTAATCTGGAGCGCGAGCAGCGGACGATTCACCAGCAGCGAGCGTATGAACTGGAAGATTCGCTGGCGCCGTTTCGGGTCGGCTCGGTGCCTTACCTGAATGCGGTGCCACTGACGCGTGGGTTGGAAGACCAGATCAAGTTCGAGCCGCCGTCCAAGCTCGCGAAGATGTTGAAGAACGGGGAGCTGGATGCCGCGTTGCTCAGTATCACAGAAGCTTTGCAGAACGACGGTTACGACATCCTTGATGGCATGGCGATCGCGTCTTTGGGTGAGGTTTACAGCGTGGTGCTGATTCACAAGATGCCGCTGGAGCAGGTGAAGGAGATCTTTCTGGATACAGCGTCCTGTACTAGCGTGAACCTGTTGAAGGTGTTGCTCGCGGAGAAGGGGCTAAAGCCGGAGCTTAAGCCGCTCGATAGCTACGCGAATGCGAAGAATCTCGATGCGGTTTTGCTCATCGGCAATGCGGCCATCGAGTTTCGTCGCGCGAATCCCGAAGCTGAGGTGTGGGATTTGGGCGCAGCCTGGCTGGAGCTGACGAACCTGCCGTTCGTCTATGCGGTGTGGGTGATGCGTCGCGGGCAGGAGAACGCGAAACTGCGCCGGCTCTTGCGCGAGGCGCGCGATTTCGGACTCGATACGCTCGATCACATCATCAGCAGTAACACGCTCTACGATCTGGATTTCCGGAAGGATTATCTGGGCTGGCATATTCACTATCACATGGGCAGCGATGAGAAGCGCGGTATCGCGAAGTTTGTGGAGCTCCTGAGCAAGCACGGCCTTGGACCGGTGTATCCGCCTAAATTTGTTTCCTGAATATGATCTACGACGCGTCATTGGATGAGTTGTTGCAGAAGGTGTGGGATGGCGGGCGCATTGATGCCGCTGAAGCGCGCCGGCTGTATGCGTTGCCGCTGGAGGAACTCGGTGCGCTGGCGGATCGCCGCAAGCAGTTGCTGCGTGCGAAGGCGCATGGCGGCCGTGGCAACGAGATCGTGACCTACATCGTGGACCGCAACGTGAACTACACGAACGTCTGCAATGTGTATTGCAAGTTCTGTGCGTTCTGGCGGTCGGAGAAGGATGCGGACTCGTACGTCATCACGCTGGATGAGATGGATCGCAAGATCGAGGAGACTATCGCGCTCGGTGGCACGCAGATACTAATGCAGGGCGGACATCATCCGAAGCTCACGAAGCAATGGTATCTCGATCTGCTCTCGCACATCCGTTCGAAGTATCCGGGCTTCAATGTGCATGGATTCAGCCCGAGCGAATTCATCGCGTTCCAAGAATTTTTCAATGAACCGGTGGAACAATTGCTGAAGGATTTCATGACTGCGGGACTCGGCAGCTTGCCTGGTGGTGGTGGTGAAATTCTCGTGGATCGTGTGCGGAATCGCATCGCGCCGCTCAAGGCGAATACGGGCGAATGGATGGGCGTGATGGATAAGGCGCATGCTTTAGGCCTCGCAAGTTCAGTGACGATGATGTTCGGGCATGTGGAGACGGTGGATGATCGTATCGAACATCTCGAAGTTGTGCGCAGCCAGCAGGAGAAATCGCTGGTGCGCTTGGGTGCACGGGGCACGCCGATCGAGCAGGCGGTGTGGTTCGCGGATCAAGTGGAGCAGGGGAAGCTGAATGGCGGCGCGTTCACGGCGTTCATTTGCTGGACATTTCAGCCGGAGAACGCGGTGTTGAAAGCACCGACGGTTGGTTCGAACGAATATTTACGGATGCAGGCGCTGGCGCGTATTTACTTGGATAACATCCCGAGCATCCAGAGTTCCTGGGTCACGCAGGGGCAGGAGATCGGGCAGATCGCGCTGAAGTATGGCGCGAATGACCTCGGCAGCATCATGATCGAGGAGAACGTGGTGAGCGCGGCGGGGACGACCTTCCGCATGGGCGTGGCGGACATGCAGCGGTTGATCAAGGACTTGGGTTATGAGCCGAGGCAGCGGGATAACTGGTATCGGTTGGTGAAAGAGCAGCCGGTTGCTTCGCTTGACGTTCCGGCGGGGAGGGCCTAGTTTCGTTCTGTTCCGGGGAGCCAACCAGCTCCGCCCCGCATTGTCCGGGCGGATGCCGAAGGCTGAGAGTTCAGTGCGGGTGCATTGAAGACCCTTTGAACCTGATCCGGGTAATGCCGGCGAAGGGAGGTGGCGTGGGCCACGGACCCTTCTCCTCATTCCCCCCAAAGTAATTGCCACGAAAAGGCACATCGTAATTTTAAATAGATAGCTGAGAGCAAAGTAGTTCCGACCATCAACTCTCAACTCTCAACTCTCAACTCTCAACTATCATCAAACAACAGATTTATGATCGCATCGAAAGAAGCCCTCGAGCCGCACAGCAGCGAGCAATTGCCGAACTCCCAGCGCGTCTATGTGCCGGGCCAGCTCCATGCGGATGTCCGCGTGCCGATGCGTGAAATCTTGGTCGGCGATACGAAGTCCTACACCGGTGCCGTGACGAAGAATGCGCCCGTGCGCGTCTATGATTGCTCCGGTCCGTGGGGCGATCCCGCGTTCCAGGGCAACTCCGATGAAGGCCTGCCCGCCTTGCGCCGCGACTGGATCTTGAAGCGCGGTGACGTGGCCGAATACGAAGGCCGTGAGGTGAAGCCCATGGATAACGGCTACCTCTCCGGCAAGCACGCGGAGTTCGCCAGCAAGGCGGAGAAGAACCGCCTCGTGGAATTCCCGGGACTGCTCGGTCATCGCCGCCAGCCCTTGAAGGCCAAGAGCCATCCCGTCACGCAGCTCTGGTATGCGCAGCAAGGCATCATCACGCCCGAGATGGAATACATCGCCATCCGCGAGAACATGGGCCGTGCGAAGATGGCCGATCTGGCGAAGGACAACCTCCGCAACGACCTGAACAAGCAGCACTCCGGTTCCAGCCAGTTGCCGGACAGCCAATATTCACCCAGCGTTTTCCGCCGTTTCCCGCAACGCATCCCGAAGGAGATCACCGCTGAATTCGTCCGCAGTGAAGTCGCCGCGGGCCGCGCGATCATCCCGGCGAACATCAATCACCCGGAGCTGGAGCCCATGATCATCGGGCGCAACTTCCTGGTGAAGATCAATGCGAACATCGGCAACAGCGCCGTCGCCTCGAGCATCGAGGAAGAAGTCGAGAAGATGCGCTGGGCCACCAAGTGGGGCGCGGACACCGTGATGGATCTCTCCACCGGCAAGAACATCCACGCCACGCGCGAATGGATTCTGCGCAATTCACCCGTGCCCATCGGCACCGTGCCCATCTATCAAGCTCTCGAAAAAGTCGGTGGCAAGGCCGAGGATCTCACGTGGGAGATTTACCGCGATACATTGATTGAGCAGGCGGAGCAGGGTGTGGATTACTTCACCGTGCACGCCGGTGTGCTCCTGCGCTTCATCCCGCTCACAGCGAACCGAATGACGGGCATCGTCAGCCGCGGCGGCAGCATCATGGCCAAGTGGTGCCTCGCGCATCATAAGGAGAGCTTCCTCTACACGCATTGGGACGACATCTGCGACATCATGGCCGCGTATGACGTCAGCTTCAGCATCGGCGACGGCTTGCGTCCCGGCTCCATCGCGGATGCGAATGACGAGGCGCAGTTCGGCGAACTCCAGGTGCAGGGTGAACTCACCAAGCGCGCCTGGGCCAAGGGCGTGCAAGTGATGAATGAAGGCCCCGGCCACGTGCCCATGCACATGATCGAGGAAAACATGGCCAAGCAGCTCGAGTGGTGCCACGAGGCGCCGTTCTACACGCTCGGGCCGCTCACCACGGATATCGCGCCCGGTTACGACCACATCACCAGCGGCATCGGTGCCGCCATGATCGGCTGGTACGGCTGCGCCATGCTCTGCTACGTCACGCCGAAGGAACACCTCGGCCTGCCGAACAAGAAGGACGTGAAAGACGGCGTCATCGCCTACAAGATCGCGGCCCACGCGGCGGACATCGCCAAGGGCCATCCGGGCGCGCAATACCGCGACAACGCGCTGAGCAAAGCCCGCTTCGAATTCCGCTGGGAAGACCAGTTCAACCTGGGCCTGGACCCGATCACCGCCCGCGAGTTCCACGACGAAACCCTCCCGCAAGAAGGCGCCAAGACCGCCCACTTCTGCTCTATGTGCGGCCCGCATTTCTGCTCCATGAAGATCACCGAAGACGTGCGAAAATACGCGGCGGAACAGGGCATCGCCGAAGAGGAAGCGCTAAAGAAGGGGATGGAAGAGAAGTCGAAGGAGTTTGTGGAGAAGGGGGCGGAGGTTTACAGCAAGGCTTAAATCTGGTATCTGTTCCTCATGATTCAGCCGGAACAACTGGTTGGCGGCGAGTGGGCCGAATGGTATCAGCTCACGGCGGTCCAACGCTGGCTGGAAAGCGAGAAGCTGTGGCATACCTACCTCGCGCTTGGAGGCTCACTTGATCCCGAACCCGATACGCAAAGTCCTTTCTTCGATGCGCGAGCACCGCGTCCGCGCTCTCCTCATGGGAGGGCAGGCGTGCGTGTTCTACGGCGCGGCCGAGTTTAGCCGGGACACGGACCTGGCCATCGTCGCGGATGCCGCCAATATCGCGCGCTTGAAGAAAGCGTTGGCCGAGTTGCAGGCTGAGTTGATTGCCGTGCCGCCATTCCAAGCCAGACACCTGCATCGGGGACACGCCATTCATTTTCGTTGCTCGCATCCGGAAGCGTTGCGGATGCGCGTGGACGTGATGTCCAAAATGCGTGGTGTAGATACCTTTCCCAAACTCTGGCGGCGACGCACAACTATTGAGCTGCCGGATGGGACAAAGTGCGACTTGCTCTCGTTGCCCGACCTCGTGCAGGCCAAGAAAACCCAGCGCGACAAGGATTGGCCGATGATCCGACGACTGGTTGAGGCGCATTATTTTCAAAACCGCGTCAAACCCAACTCCGCCCAAGTTCGCTTTTGGTTGCAGGAACTTCGCACGCCGGAACTGCTTTTGGAACTCGTCCAACAGCATCCCGCCACAAGTCGGCGATTAGTTTCAAAACGTCCACTACTCGCCACGGCCATGTCTGGCCAGTTAGCAGAATTGGAACAAGCGTTGAGCGCGGAAGAATCCGTCGAACGGGAACTAGACCGGCGCTATTGGCTACCTTTGCGCGCGGAATTGGAGAAGCTACGGCACGCCAAGTGAAGATTTCGGAAGACGCGGGGGATATGCGGTTCGTGATAGATTTTAGACGCTAACTTATGGGAGGAAGTCAAACCATGAACGACACACCTCCGGAGATCACCGAGATGGTCCGTGCCCGGCTCCCGCGCAAGTTTGCCGTTTTCTTTGGACCGCGGCTGCTTCCATTGAGGGACGGCCGCGATCCAAGGGCAAGGCCATTCGCGTGTTGAATTGGTTGTGGGTTGGTTGTATAGACCATCCCATGAACTTTCGCCTGCTCGCTCCGATCCTGCTCGTCACTGTTTCCACCTTCGCCGCGGATGCGCCTAAACTGCCCGCGATTCCCGCCGATCCGATCGCGAAGAAGAAGGATCTGCTCTTTTCCGATGATTTCAACCGTGCCGAACTGGGCAAGGAGTGGCAGCAGGTGGTGCCCATGTTCACGCTGGAGAATAACGCGATGAAAGGCATACAAATGCGCTTTGATACGCCGGCGAAGGATGGCAAGCCCGAGGTGAAAGGCCATCAGGCGGTGGCCGGACGCGAGGTGCCAACCAAGGACAGCGTGATCGAGTTCCGTTTCAAGCTGGGCGGCGCCCAGTCGGTCACAGCGGAGTTTGATGACCGGAAGTTCAACGGCTCGCATTACGGGCACCTGTGCATGGCGCGCATCGCCGCAGACAAGATCACGCTCGTGGACCAGAAAGGCCTCGCCGTCGCCCGGCCCGAAGGTGCTACCGGCGAACCACCCACCCCGCAAGGCCGCAAAAACAGCTCCTACCCGCTGAACCTCGATCCCCAAGCATGGCACACGTTCATGCTGGAGACCGTGGGCGACACCATGCGCGCCTCGATCGATGGCAAACCCGTGGCCGTCCTGAAATCCCCCGGGATCGCCCACCCGACGAAGTCGAAGGTGGAGTTCGGCTGCATGGGCAAAGACGGCTTCTTAGACGATCTCAAGATTTGGAACGCCGAACCGGTGAAATAAGGGCGGTCAGCTCTTGCTGTAAATCTTCACGTCGTCAACCACAGCGTTGCGTGGGACGGAGAGGCGCAGCATGCGTTTGGTGGGATGCGCGATGCCAGGTGAGCTAAAACTGCCCACAGCCTTGTTGTCGATCGTGACGCTCAATTCGTCGCCTTTGATCATGACTTGGAGATCGTGCCATTTGCCAACCTCGGTGGCGTGAGTCACGGTCTTGGTCTTGCCGACGAGCGCTTTCTTTTGTTCGTCGGAGAGCGGCTTCTTTTCCGTCCGTGCGTCGTGGATATCGAGGCGCATACCGCCGGTCTTGTGGTCGATCAATTGCACGTTCTTGGGGCTGATCTTGGCGGCGAAGAGGTGGCCGGCGTGGACTTCCTTGAGCTGGGCATCGGCGAAATCGAGACCGAGGCCGTCTTTCTCATCCTCAAGCATGAAACGCATGGTCACGGCCCCGTCGGTGAACTCGGCAGCATGCGTGACGGAGACCGCGTGGTCCGCCTTTGGACTGAGGTAAATGCGCATCACCCCGTCTTTGAGATCCACCTGTTTGTCGTTCTTTGCGCGGCCCTTGCTGTTCGTGCCCCAGCCGTTGCCGGGTTCATCGGTCTTTTCTTGTGACTCGTTGCGATTGAAATCGTCCTCAAAGATTAATTTGCCGAGATCGGCAGCGTAAACGGACGTGGACAATACAGAGACGAGTCCGAGCAATGGGAGGAGTTTCATAATTCAGAGGGATAGCACGTCAATCATGGTGAGTGAAGCGGAAATCTGCGTCACTCCGCCGCAGCCGGAAGGAAACGATTGGCGATGGGTTCCACGCCGCCGCGCTTGCCTTCCACGGGTTGGAAGGTGGAGGTGGTGGGGTTCCAGCCGGTGCGGGTGGGGTAGGGGTAGATCGACATTTCCCATGCGGGCTTACCGTTCTCCGCGTGTTTTCCGGTTAAGGCGAACGGTGCGGCGCCTTTCTCGCGCCAGGCGCGGACGGCTTCGAGGAGGTTGGGCGGTTGATTGATGCCCGGGCCGCCGCCGTGGGCCAGGCCGGGGACGACGTAGAAGCGGAAGAAGGACTGCGCTTTTTCCAGTCCGCCGAGGCGCTCGATCACGCGCTCGTAATAATCGATGGAGGCGTGGTAGGGCACGACGGAATCGGCGGTGCCGAGGGTCATCACCAGTTTGCCACCACGTTTCTCGAAGGCGCGCAGGTCGGGATTCTCCGCGTTGAGATAGGGCGCGAGCTTGGCGGTGTAGGTGTCGATGTCCGCACCGAAATTGATCTCCTGCAGATTCTTGTCCGCACCGAAAACCCAGTTGAAGAGATACAGGTGCCCGTGCGAAGCCTCGATGGAACTGCCGAGCGGGATGCCATTGAAGATGCGTTCGCCGGTGACGGCATGGCGCGGTCCATCGAAGAGCTTGCGCAACGCGGTGGCGTGTTCATCGGTGAGCGTCGCATCCTTCTTCCGCGCGAGTGCGATGACGGCCTCGATGTCCTTGGCATCGCAACGTGGATCGGAGACGAACTTGCCCGCCGCAATCGGGATTTCCCGCGAGGCCATGTATTCATTCGCGGCGGCCATGATGTTGGTATCTTGCGACTTGGTGAAGGGGCGCTTTTTCAGGATCTGATCATTCCACAGGAAGTAAGCATGCAACGGCGTGCGGCAATGCGCCGCGACGGCGGCCGCAATGCCATCGTAATCCTCCGGATACCGCTGCGCCTCCTGCAACGCCTGCTGGCCACCCGTCGAGCCACCGCTGAAATACGAGAACTCCGGGTCCTTTCCGTAATGCGCCCGCACGATCTGCTTGGCCACCACGGTCATGAGATGCGTGGCGCGATAGCCGAAATCCTTCCACACTTCCGGATTACCCACGCCCGAGAGAGCATTCGGCGCAGTGCCCATATCCGTAGTAGCCACTGCGTAACCTTGGGCACTCGCACTCGCGAGTCCACCGGGATTGATCTTCCCCGCCGCCCCGCCATTGCCGAGGCCGAGAAAACGCGCATTCCATTTCTCCGCATCCGGCAGCCAGACCTCGACAAGAATGCTGGAACCCTTCGCGGGCTTAAGCGTTAGCTTCACAATGGTCCGCGTGGCCGATGGATCGCGCTCCACCTGCGTGATCGTCGCCGCATCAATCTTCAGCGCCCGTAGTGCGGCGAGTTTTTCATCCACGCCTTGGCCGAAGGCTGAAAAGGAACTGAGCAACGCAGCGAGAACGAGGGCAGAGATGATTCTGTTCATGGAAATGTGCAAGTGGGGTGGATGGTAAGCAGAGCGAGGGGGGACGTCGATGAAACAGTCGAGGTGGATAGGGCCCATGCCATCTGGTATGAAGCGCGCCGTTGGCGCTGAAGATTGCCGATAAATGGCTGTTCGGAGGCCACCAAAGGCTCCCTTCAATTTGGATTGAGCAAAGTATGAATATTCGTGATATTGCGCGCTTCCAATGATGAGAATGTTCGGA
Source organism: Limisphaerales bacterium (assembly GCA_965283725.1). GTDB lineage: Bacteria > Verrucomicrobiota > Verrucomicrobiia > Limisphaerales > JAEYXS01 > JAEYXS01. The sequence continues at coordinate 44,610 of CBDIPT010000007.1, read as the reverse complement.
AAGTTCAGGACTGGCATGAAGGCGATAGCCCTCTTTGGGGTGGCATTTTCGCTGGTAGTGCCGTGCCGCGCGGCGACGGCCGATAATAAGGCGGCAAAGGCGTCCACGGGTGCGAAGGGAGAGCCCAGCGCTAAGGTAGCGACGGCTACGAAAGTGGAGGACCCGGAGTTCGTGGCCCTGCAGACCCAAGCCAAAAAGGTTTTCAAGGATGATGTCGATACCTTCATCAAGGACTACTGTGCCAAGTGCCACGGGATAAAGCGCCAGAAGTCTGGGCTCAATCTGGAGGCGTCGCTCAAGAATCCCGGGGATTCCGCCTCCATCAGCAAGTGGAAGCTGGCCATCGGCAGCGTGAAGACCCACGACATGCCGCCGGATGACGAGAGCAAGCAACCGACGGAGCAGGAGCGCCAGCGGTTCATGGAGGGCATCAAGCAGATCAAATACCTCAGCCCGAAAGACCCGGCGTCTTCGTGATCCGCCGCCTGACCAAGATGGAGTATGGCAACACGTTGCACGACCTCTTCGGCGTCGATCCCTCAGTGGCCAACGAGTTGCCCGACGAAGTGTTCGGTGAAGGTTATCTGAACTCCCTTTCGCCCCTGCAATCGGAACAGTATCTGGGCATTGCGAATGAGGTCTTGGACAAGATCATCGCACCCGATGGCAAGCCGCCGACTGAAGTCCAGAAACGTCTGTTTGGCAACACTCCGTCCCGCAAATCGGCTGAACGAACTGAAGCGCGAAAGGTTGCCGTTCAGTTGGCGCGCAAAGCGTATCGGCGTCCGGCTACCGAGGCGGAATTGGGCGTGCTGATCCAAGTGTTCGACTTGGCGCGCATCAACAAACTTTCTTATCAGGGCTCCTTGGGCTTGATGCTCAAGGCGATGCTCGTATCGCCTCAATTCCTTTTTATCACTCCCGCAGTAGAAGTGGAGCCGAAGGACAAAATAGTTCGTCTGGATGATTATCAGTTGGCTTCCCGCCTGTCCTATCTGTTGTGGGCCACGATGCCTGATAGCGAGCTGGCTGCTCTCGCGGATACCGGCAAGCTCCATGAACCGGCGGTGCTCAAGGCCGAGGTGAAACGTATGCTGCTGGACCCGCGTGCGCGTGCTTTGTTCGATGGCTTCGGCGCGCATTGGTTGGGATTGGGGGAAATGGATGAGAAGACGTTCGATACCGCGAAGTTTCCGCAGATGACTCCGGCGATGCGTACGGCAATGTATGATGAAGCGCGGATGTTCTTTGAGAGTATCGTGCGCGAGAACCGCAGTGTGCTTGGTTTCGTGGACAGCGATTACACGTATCTGAACGAAACCATTGCTGTCCTCTACGGATTGGAAAAGAAAGTCACTGGCTCCGAGATGCGCAAAGTGATGCTGACGGATGGCAATCGCGGCGGCATCCTTGGTATGCCGGGCGTGCTGGCGACGACTTCATTCCCGAACCGCACCAGTCCCGTCAAACGCGGTGTGTGGGTGCTCGAGCAAGTGCTGGGCGAGCATGTGCCGCCCGCGCCGGCCGATGTGCCGTCCTTGGAAAAACAGGACCAGAAGACGGTCGCTAAGATGACACTGCGTCAGCGCACTGAGCTGCACCGGAAGAACCCCACGTGCGCCAACTGCCACAGAATTCTCGATCCCATCGGCTTCGGCTTGGAGAACTTTGATGCCATCGGGCGCTGGCGTGATAAGGACGACTCCGGTGGCCCCATTGATGCCGCGGGTGAAATGCCCGGTGGAAAACATTTTTCCACGCCCAAGGAGCTCAAGAATTTCATCTCCTCGCGGAAGGATGACGTGGCCCGCAATATCACGACCAAGTTGCTGGCGTATGCCTTGTGCCGCCAGTTAGAAGGTTACGATGAAGTCGTAGTGGATCAAGTGATGAAGGCCGCAGCGAAGGATGACTACCGGATGCAAACGCTCATCACGGAAATCGTCACAAGTTACCCTTTCACTCAGCGCCGGATACAGTAATATACCTACAGTAGCACCATGAAATCCAACAATCTCATCGATCGTCGCACCTGCTTGAAGGGGCTTGGTGTCGCCTTGGCGTTGCCCATGTTTGAAGCCATCGGTTGGGCGGAGCCGGGCGCAGGGAAATCGAACAAGCCGCCGGTGCGTATGGGTTTCATGTATATGCCGCACGGCGTGATCATGGACCAATTTTGGCCCAAAGATCCTGCGAGTTTCCTGACGTCGCCACCGCCGGCCTTGGAGTCCCTGAAGCCGGTGATGGAGTACTGCCTGATGATGAAGGGCATCTCGGGTATTCCGATTTCCCCATTCAATGGTGCGCCGCATGCGCTTGAGCTTTCCACCTGGCTCACGGCCACGCTGCCGGATGCTAATCGTCGGAATCATATCGATATCGCGATCTCGGCCGATCAGATCATGGCCAATTATGTCGGTGCGATGACCTCATTGCCATCCTTGGAACTGGCCACGATGCCTCAGACGCACAAGGAAAACCAAGAGGGTTTGAATGAAGGTTATTATTCGCACTGCAGTTTCCGTTCACCGACTCAAGCCGTCCCCGCGGAGACGAATCCTCGCAACGTGTTGAACCGCCTGTTCAGCAAAGTCGGGAGTAATGGCCGCAAAGCCAGTGCCTCGGATAAGCTGGATCGCAGTATGCTGGACCTCGTCCTCGGCGGTGCCAAAGACTTGCGTCGGACGTTGCCTCAGACCGACCAACATAAGCTGGACGAGTATCTGGATAGCGTGCGGTGTGTGGAGCGCCGCATTGCGGCCATCGAGTATCGTCAGAAAGAAGCGGCCTTGGAGAAGGCCGGGGTCAGCACCAGCAAGCGCAATGCTTCAGATTCACCACCGATCGAAGTCAAGATTCCGCTGGGTGACAAACGCAGCGAATACATGCAAGTGATGTGCGACCTGAACGTGCTCGCTTTCCAGACAGACACCACACGCGTCAGTACATACATCGGTTCCACGCCGAACGGTGTTTCCTATCCGGAACTGGGCTTCAGCGATGCGCACCATTCTCAGACGCATCATAACAACGAAGCGGACAAGGTTGCGAAAGTCCAAGCAATCACTGCCTTCAACATTTCACAGTTCGCCTACATGGTGAAGAAGATGCACAGCTTGAAAGAAGGCGATGGCACTTTGCTGGACAACTGCATCATGATGTGGGGTTCGGGTCTCGAAGATGGCAATAAGCACTCCCGAGAAAACCTGCCGTTCATCATCGCCGGTAAAGGCGGCGGTTCGCTCAACACCGGTCGTTACCTCACGGGCATCAAGGGCAATCAAGGTGATCTGCTTTCCACGCTGCTGGATTGCGCGGGCGTGCCGCTGGATCGTCCCGTGGGCATGGCCACGAAGCAAATCACGCAGATGAAGGCTTCGGCGTAAGTCGGGTCGGCTTTGAGGCAGCTTACGGCTGGCCTTCCCACAGCTTGATGCTGTCGATCTGGCAACTGCCCGCGTCGATGGCTTTGAAATCGATTTGAGCTTGGTCAGCCATATCGATGTTTTTGCTCTCGAAGAGGTGCTTCTTACCGTCAACTTTTACCAGGAGTGTGCCTTTTTTCAGTTCGATGACCACATCATGCCACTCATTCAGCGTAAAGAGCGGTGCTGGCACGGGAAGCGTCTCGACGTTCTTTTTGATCGTCAGCGTGGTCGCTTTTTCGCTGAAGATCAGCGTATGCGTGTGATGACCAAGGTCAAAAAGGGGGAATCCTTTCTGGTAGGCTTTTGCATCGTAACGAACGCGCATAGCGCAGACAAAATTCTGGGGCACTTTCTTGAGCCATATCACGGGCTTTAAGCCAGCGTGAGAAGGATCATCACTCGCCTTCTTCTTCTCTTGAAACTCCTTAGATGACGGACTGCCAGTGAGCACGCCGTCTTTGATCGCCCAAGTGGTGCTCTGACGCACCTCCCAGAATTCTTTGTTGATCGTAGTGTCTTTGAAATCATCCTCATAGACCAGCTTCAAACTCTTGAACAACTCCGGTTGGTATTCCGGACGGTCCGCTGCGTGCAGCGAGTCATTCAACGCAAAGACCGCAATGATGAGCGCAAAGCCGAAAAAGCGGGAGAGAGTTTTCATGGGTTTGTCTATGGATATGCCAATGGTGATACAGAACAGGGCTGGCTTTGGCAATCTTTCTGCCGATGTCATCAAGCGGAATGCCTCTTTCAGCACCGGCACTTGCCAATGATTCAAGCACTCCTCTACACTGTGGCATTCATATGAAACGACTGGTTCTGCTTGTGCTTCCGCTGTTTCTGCTTGTGACCACCGGGCGCGCCGCGGAGCAGAAGCCTGATTTTAAGCATCATTTCATTGATCAATCATTACCGCAGAACAAAGGGGGGCAGGGCGATTACGGGCTGACGGCGCTGGTGGATATTGATCGTGATGGGGATCTTGATTTTGTGCTTGGCGGACGTTTGCCTCGTCCCGAGAGATTGTATTGGTTCGAGTTCAAAGGCGCAGATAACTGGGTGCGTCACGACGTGGGAACAAATTATCTCTCGGATGTAGGGTTGGCGGCCTTGGATGTGGATGGTGATAGCTGGCCCGACCTCGTCTGTAGCGGTGTTTGGTTTCGTAATCCCGGCAAGCAGGTTGACGGTCCTTGGGAGCGCATCGTATTCGCCGAGAATATTGCGGGCGCGCACGATATCGTTGTCGCTGACATCGATGGCGATGGACGACAAGACATCGTGATGATGAGTGATGCCCGCAAGCCGCTCAATGCACTTTGCTGGTTCAAAATTCCTGCTAACCCGCGCCAGCCTTGGGAGAGACATGATATCGGTCCTGGAATTCATGGTGCCATTGCGCCAGCTGGAGTGGGGGACATCAATGGGGATGGTTACGTCGATGTTTTGCGCGGTGATACTTGGTTTGAGAACAAGGGCGGCAAAGGGCTGGAATGGATTGCACATGCGAACATTCCAATGGGGCGCAAGGGGCCTTATGGCATCTGCGTGCGCACGGTCATTACGGATATCGATGGCAACGGCAAAAAAGCCATCGTCATGTGTGACGCGGATATCGTTGGCTCCAAGGTGTGTATACTCCGCAGCCCAGATGGCCGGGGCGAAACATGGACCAAGCAGGAGTTGCCGCAGAGTTTCTCGTATGGTTCGCTGCATGCCTTGGCGGTGGCCGATCTCAACGGGGATGGCAAGCTGGATATCGTGAGCAATGAGCAGGAGGAGCTGCTCCCCGAAGGCCGCACGAATCCACGCTGGGTCATGTGGGAGAATCTGGGTGACGGGAAGTTTGCCGAACGCATCTTGCTCGATACGCGATTGGGCGGGCACGAATTGCAAGTGGGCGATGTGGATGTCGACGGAGATGTGGATATCGTTTCCAAGGCGTGGGGTTGCTTACCATGGAACGGCATAGGTGGTAAGATGCACGTGGATTTCCTCGAAAACCTGCGCCATTCGCCTAGGAATGCTCCAGTAAAGGAGTCGCCTGCCGGTAGAAAATAGCGCACGTACCTTCTTGTCCGCCCGAGTGCAGACCCCAAACGCAGCGGGCTCTCTTTTAAAAACTGTCATCGTTCGATTACCTGCAGTTGTTAGCGGTATAAAATTTCCATCTGTGCCGCTTGCGGGATGAGGCGGGTAGTGCTTTCTTTTCCTCATGGCGAATTTGTATCCAACCATCATTCCGGGGCTGCGGAGCCCGTCCGATCAGGTCAATGGCCTCGTTTATTTCGGCCGCATGCTGGATAAGATAAAACTGGCGGCAGCGGGCAAGCTGCCCGAAGGCTGGCAACACGCCCGTGGTGTGACGATGAAGGGCAGTTTCGACTGGCGCTGCTGCCAGTTCCTCAAGATTGATTACGCCGCGCTCGAAGCGGAAACGCTCAAGGGCGGCAAGAGTGATGCGGAATTGCTCGAGTGGGCGTTCGCACATGGGCGTCGGCCAGACGATCAGGAGATCGAGGTGTGGAATGGCTTTATGACCAAGCGCGGCTGGCGCGATGCGGGTACACAGCGCCTGAACGAGCGGTTGGCGGAGATCGGTCTGCCGCCCGGCACAGTGCAGACGATGTTTGAATTCATCGATGTGGATGAGGGACGGATCAAGGTGTAGGGCGAGAGAGGGACTATGAAAACCTTTAGCGGCTATTGCCTGATCAAGCCAGAGGACCTGCAGTGGCGGCTCTCCAACTTGATGAAAATCCCCAATGCGGATTTTCTGGAGCGCACCGGGAGTGAAAACATCGGTGCGCGGCTTTGGCGTATGCCGCCATACAGCGCCAATACACTGCATAAGCACATCCGGGCAGAGGAGTTCTATTTTGTATTGGAAGGCACAGGCCGGCTGCGGGTGGGGGACGAGACGTTAACCATTCCCAAGCATAGCGGTGCATTGGTGGGGCCCGACCAGTTACGTCAGGTCTTTAACGACACGGCGGAGGAAGTGCTCTGGCTCATCATCGGTGCGCCGGAGGAATTGGAGTTTCTGCAAGGTTCGAAATCGAAGATGGATCTTTCGCTCATCTATCCAGTTGATCCGCAGCAATTGCCCAAGGAGCTCGCGGGCAAAGCGTGGCCGCCCAAGGAATGATTTCCAGATGAAACCAAAGTGAGAAAAGTCTCGCACTTGACATGCAACTAAATGGTTGCATATTGAGTGGCAGATGGATGCAGTGTTCAAAGCATTGGCTGATGCGAGCCGCCGGAAGTTGCTGGACGAATTGTTCAAGCACAACGGGCAGACGCTGTCGGAATTGTGCGTGCCTTTGGACATGACGCGTCAGGCGGTGGCCAAGCACCTGGCTCTCCTTGAAGAGGCGAACCTGTCTCCACCGTCTGGCGCGGACGCGAAAAACTGCATTACCTGAATCCGGTGCCGTTGCAGGAGATCTACGAGCGCTGGATCAGCAAATACGAACGCCCACAACTCGAGGCGTTGAGCGATCTGAAAAAAGATCTCGAACAAAACCAAAACGAAGAGAGGACGATAGTATGGAAAAGCCGAAATTAGTTTACACGATGCTCATCCGGTCCACGCCCAAAAAGACGTGGGAAGCCATCAGCAAGCCCGCATTTACCCGGAAGTATTGGGGCGGCATGGCGAATGTTTCCGATTGGAAAGAGGGCTCAAAATGGGAGCACGTCACCAAAGAGGGCGAGGCGTGGATCATCGGTGAAGTAACGGAGTGCAAGCCGTTCACGCGTTTAGTGCTGACTTGGGTTGACCCGGAAAATACCAAAGACAAATCACGCGTCACCTTCGAGATTGAGCCGATGAAAAACATGATCTGCCTTACCGTGACGCACGACCGCTTCAAATCAGGTTCGACTATGGCGGGCAAAGTCTCTTGGGGCTGGCCGCGTGTGCTTTCCAGCCTGAAAACATTCCTCGAAACGGGCAAAGGGCTGGATTTTATGTGTGGTCAAAGCGGTGAAAAGGAGTGAGCCGGGAGGAATGCTATATGGAAAAGATTGCTACTCCTTTTGCGGGCGGATGCGCTTGCGGCGCGATCCGCTATGAGTCCACGGCGGAACCGGTTTTGATGCTGAACTGTCACTGTCGCGACTGCCAGCGGTCGAGCGGTGGACCGTTCTCGTCGTTTGTGGTTGTGCTGGCGGATGGATTCAAACTCTTGCAAGGCAGCTTGCGCTTTCATGCTTCGCCCAGCGAGATGGGCGGGATGACCCGCCGAGGCTTCTGCGCGGACTGTGGTTCGCCGATTTTGGGCAAGCCGGATGGAGTGCCGCACATCGTCGCCATCCGGGCAGCGAGTTTGGAAGACCCGAGCTGGTTCAATCCGCAAATGGATGTGTGGACGTGTGATGCGCATTCGTGGGATCAAATGAATCCGGCGTCGATGAAGTTTGAGAAATATCCCTCGGAATAATCTCCTGTCGATGAATCACGGTTGAGTTCTGCGATGGCGTTGCATAGCTTTTCGGCATGCTCCGTCCACGCAAAAAATACACCGTTTACGATCTGCAACAGCTCAAAGGCAAACGCGTCCTGACGCATATCCACGTGAAGTCGCCGGAGGAAGCAGCGGCGGCGGAGCAAGCGGGCGTGGATCTGATGAGTTGCAGCTTTGATTCACCAGAATCGCAAGCACGTTTGCCAAAGCTGGTGGCAGCAGCGCCGAACAGTTTTCTTTCCTGTGCGACACCCCACGGCCTGGCTTCGACTGAGGAAGCCATTCGGGTGGGGTTTCGCGCGCTGGAAGCGGGAGCAAGTTCGGTCTATTGCTCGGCGAGTCCTTTGATCATCGAGGCGATGGCGCGTGAGGGGATTCCCGTGGTTGGTCATTTGGGACTCGTGCCAAGGCATGTCACGTGGACGGGGTATCGGGCGATTGGCAAGACGGTGGAGGAAGCGAAGGAGCTGTATCGGCGCATGAAGGAGCTGGAGAATGCTGGCGCTTACGCGGCGGAATTGGAGATCGTGCCGCACAATCTGGCGCGCTGGTTGTCCTCGCAGACGAAAATGCTGCTGATGTCGCTCGGCTCGGGCAGTGGCTGTGATACGCAGTTCCTCTTCAGCGACGACATCCTAGGTGACTACGAAGAACGTCCACCGCGCCATGCCAAGGCATATCGTAATTTCGTGGCGGAATATGAACGGCTGCAAAAGGAACGCCTTGCTGCTTTCCGCGAATACATCGCGGATGTGAACGAGGGACGCTTTCCGGAACGTGGGCATCTGGTGGAGATGGATGCGACGTTGTTGGAAGAAGTCGTGAGGACGACCAAAACCTAGGAAAGGTTAATTTACTTATCCTTGCCAAGGGCGGGCGTTCGCTTAACCATACCTACCGACCCGTATAATTTATGAACACGCGTATTCTGTTAGTTGCCCTGTCGCTTATCACCACGGCTGCTTTTGCGGCTGATTTGGCGCCTGTCCCGGCTAAATCTCTGGCGAAGAAGAAAGACCTGCTTTTCTCCGACAACATGGAGAGCAATCCGCCCGCCAAGCCCTGGCACCGGGTGGTGGACACCTTCAAATTTGAAAACGGTGTGCTGAAGGGCTCGCAGACGCGCGACAAGAACATACCGGCCGCCGATGGCAAGCCGGCGATCACGGCGCACGCGGCTGTTTACGGTCTGGAAATCCCCACGAAAGACAGCGTGATCGAAGTGCGCATCAAGCTGGAAGGGGCGAGTCTGGTGGATGTGGAATTCGACGATCGCAAGTACACGGGCTCGCATTACGGGCACCTCTGCCGCGCCATCGTGCGCACAAATGGTGTGACCATCATGGATGAGCGCGAAGGCAGCCAGAACGAGGCCATCAAGAAGCTTAAAGAAGATCCTACGAAGAAGGATGAAGTGGCCAAGCTCATGAAGGGCAAACAAGTGACGTATCCGGCCAAGCTGGAGCAGAACAAGTGGTACACGATGGTCGTGGAAACCGTGGGCGACGAGATGCGTGTGCTGATCGATGGCAACCCGATGGCTTACCTGAAGTCTCCGGGCATCGGTCATGCGACGAAGTCCAAGATCGAACTCGGTGTCGGCGGCAAGGATGGCTTGTTCGATGACATCAAGGTCTGGAACGCTGAACCGGCCAAATAACCGTCCGGACAGTTAATTTTACGCATATTGCGGCTGGCTTCCGACTGGGAGCCAGCCGCAGTTGTTTGAAGGCCCGCAAAATGAAGGAGGATAGCTGGCGGTTTGGTGCGGGACTGGCAGGAAGCGAATGGATCTGCTTATGCTTGCCAAGCTCAGGTTGTGGATTGAGTATCGCCCACAAAATCAGACACATCTATGAACACGCGTATACTTTTGGCGGCATTCTCGTTGATCACCACGTCGGCGTTGGCTGCTGATTTGCCCAAGGTGCCGGAGGCGGCAATCGCGAAAAAAAAGACCTCTTGTTCGCCGACGACTTTGAGAGCGCTACACCCGCAAAGCCGTGGCATAAGGTGGTGGATACTTTCACTTTCGAGAAGGGGGCCTTGAAGGGCACACAAACGCGGGATGTGAATATCCCGGCAACGGATGGCAAGCCGGCGGTGACGGCGCACGCTGCGGTGCATGGACTGGAAATCCCGACCAAGGACAGCGTGGTGGAGGTCAAATTCAAGTTTGATGGGAACACGTTTGTATCGGTGGAGTTTGATGACCGCAAATACACGGGAGCGCATTATGGTCACATCTGTTTTGCGCGGGTGACCCCGACGACGGTGACGATCGCCGATCAAAAAGAAGGTTCCATGCGCAATGACATCTATGCGATGACCGACCTGGCGAAGAAAGCCGAGAAAGCCAAATTGCTGGCGGGCAAGAGCGCGACGTTTCCAGTGAAACTCGAGAATGGCAAGTGGTACACGCTGGAAGTGGAAACGGTAGGGGATGAGATGCGCGCCAGTATTGATGGCAAACCGGTGGCATTCCTCAAATCGCCAGGTATTGGGCATCCGACCAAGTCGAAAATTGAACTGGGTTGCGGTGGCAAAGTCGGCTGGTTTGATGACATCAAGGTCTGGAACGCGGAGGCGGCCAAGTTGTAAGCCTGATTTGCGCATAGCAAGTTACGCGAAGTATTTGATGGCCTAGCAGACATGTGGTGTCTTGACTCGACTCGAACGGGCGAGCTATCACGCTTTTCGTGAGATTGGGCAGATGGACAACCTGTTTCGGGCTAGGCGCGCTGGCACTCATGTGCTGGTTCACGCTTCGAACGGATGAGGATACGCGACCGGCCGTTACGCACTCATCGCCCTCAACTCGCAAGAGCGAGACGCGGCTAAGCCTGCCTGTTCCGAAGGATTATTCCCCAACGCCGGTCCTTCAGGAGCTTCAAGGCGCAAGCGCTGATGGCTCTTTGCCGAAGGATTCGGCTAAATCATTTCATCCAGTCGAGCGGGTGGTGGCGCAGGGGACGGTGCTGGATGAACGCATAGCAAGAGTACCCGACGGAGGCTGGCAGCGCATAAGACTGGTGAAGGCCAGCATCCAACCGCGACCGCTCAGGGTGGAAGAGGAATGGCGCTTGGAGCGGGGTGCGTGGGTTTGTTTGCGGCGGGATATGTATCTTGCCGATCAATTAATCCTGAAAATCCAGCCCGGTTTTTTATCCCCGTCGTGGCAGAATCAATTGCGCGCGGCAGGAGTGGATTCCGTGGTGCAAGTGGCGCCTGACACCTTCACGGCGCGATTGCACGCAGCGACTTTGGATTCGGCCCCGAAAGCGTTGGCGACCATCCTGGCAGATGTACGTGGCATCGAAAGCGCTGAAATGGACGGCGTGGGTTTCAGTGCGGGGGCACCGAATGACACTCATTTCGCGACGCAATGGGCGCTGCAGAATACAGGGCAATCTGGTGGTACGGCAGGAGCGGATATCGGGGCGATGGACCTATGGGATATTTTGCTCACCGCTCCCGGGGTGGTGATCGCGCATCTGGATACAGGCTTAAATTTAACGCATCCCGATCTGGTTGGAGTAACTTGGATAAATCCTGGCGAGATTGCAGGCGACGGGATTGATAATGATGGCGATGGATTTATCGATGATGTGAACGGTTGGGACTTTACCAACAGCGATAATGATCCTACGGATGATCATGGGCACGGGTCCAACGTGGGCGGGATCATCGTGGCCAACCGCAATAATAGCTTGGGGATGGCTGGTGTGCTGAGCGGTGTCAAGTTGATGGTCTGCAAAGTGGTGGATGCGAACAATGTCGGGACGACCTCGGCACTCATCTCCGGCGTTACTTATGCCCGGCAACGTGGGGTGCCCATCATGAACCTGTCCCTGCAGAATTATCCGAGCAGCACCACGCTCAGCAATGAATTCAATGCCTGCCAGACCGCTGGGATTTTGTTGTGCATCTGCGCTGGTAATCAGGGCTTGAACAACGATGTGATCCGGAATTACCCGAGCAGCTACCCGCAAACAAACATCATTGCTGTCGGGAACCATGATCGCACGGATGTGCGCTGGACGGGCTCCCCGAATCCATCGAACTACGGTGCGACCAACGTGGATCTTTATGCGCCCGGACGGGAAGTCCTCGGGCCTATCCTAGGAACCGATTATTCCTATTACACAGGCACATCGCAGGCTACGCCGTTTGTGTCCGCGGTGGCGGCGGCGATCAAGTATGTGAACCCGACTTGGAAATCGGCCGAGATCAAAGCCGCGATCATGAATTCAGTGGTGACCAATGCGAATTACACGGGGAAATCTATCAGCGGGGGGCGGTTGAACGCTTTGACGAGTCTGTCCTATGCGATACGGCAGGAAACGACAAATGATGCGGATGGCGATCACGTCGGAAATCTCTTTGAGTATCTCGCTGGCACACGACTGGACGATGCGACGAGCAAACCAGTGATCACGAGCAATCTGGAGAACGGTTATCTGCACCTGAAGATGCTGCGGATCACGCGCACAGATGCACATTTTGAAGTGCAAAAGACGGTTGATTTTAGCACTTGGACGGCCGTAGGTGTGACCGATTTCAGCACCACGAGCTGGTTGGATGGCGGAATCAGTGTGAGTGGGAATTCGCTCGGCTTCTTGCGGGTTAAGGCGGTGGCAAGTCCTTAGATGCTGTTGGATTATCAAGTATGAGCCATCGTATCAACTGGCTGGGAGCTGCGTTGCTGATGCTGGCATCCATGCTTGCTGTGGAGTTGATGGCGGCAGAGCAGGAGACGCGGCTAATGGAACGTTCCTATTGGGTGCATGCATCCTTGGGGCTGTTCACGCAGAGCAACTATTTCGGAACCAATTTCCCGCCGACAGTGGCGCCATCACAAACACAGGTTGCGAAGGCTGCACAGTTGCTTACCAAATCCTACGCGGCAAACCGGCTGTATCTCATCTATCATCGTGAGATGTCGTTGGAAGATGCTCGCCGTGTTTTTTCTTGGTGGCGGGAGGCTTGTCCGAAGGAGGTGGAGATTGTTCCCGCACTTGTTTTACGCATGTATGACCGGGCCATGAGCCCTGTGTTCATGACAAATGAACTTGGCGAACTGGCGGATTTCTTCAAACAAACGATCAATCCCAAGAATCTTGCGGTCTATGACATAGCTCCTCGAAGAGATGCGGCAGAGTTTCTGAACGTATTGACACGGCGGTATCCTGCCGGACTGATCCGTATGGGGTTGCAACCTGGTGAGAAATTGGAGACTCCGTTTATCAGCGCAGTGGAAGATACGTGGAGCGCGTTGTGTCACGGCAAGGACAACGAACGGGATTGGCGGCAGCCGGGATTTGGGGCGGACACGCTGCGACAGTGGGTCAACGAGCGTAATGCCAAGGATCAAGTCGTGGCATGGAATCTCATCGCTGTAGCGTGGGACTATACTGCGACTGAGCGAGGGGGATATCCCGGCTATGATGATGCGGCCAAGAACATGCCCTTACCAGCTGGGCGAAATCGCGAGGCGGTGAAGCTGATCAGCGAAACGGCCCAGGCGGAGCGGCTTGGCGGGTTCAGCTGTGATCTCTACATCTTGCAGGAAAACTCCCGTCCTGCCGTGCACGATGGCAAGGAGAAGTCGTTCTACGAATGTCTCAAACGAGGCGAAGATTATCACGGATACTACGGCGTGCCATTCCAAGAAATGGTCACGCTGTATCGGGAGCTACGTGCTAAGAAACGATAAGGCCTAAACCTTCTTCACGAAGCACGCCTTCAGGCCGACCGTGATGCCGTCCACTTTGCAGGAGATCTCGTGATCGCCCTCAACCAAGCGGATGCCTTTGGACTTCGATCCACCTTTGAGCACCTGGTTGCCGCCTCCCAGTTTTAAATCTTTGATCAGGATAACCTGATCGCCATCGGCGAGAACATTGCCGTGAGCGTCTTTGACCACGCGTTCGCCTACCGGTGCCTCTGGTTGCGCTTCGCGCTCCCATTCGTGACCACAGGTCACGCATTCATACTTTTCAGCATGTTCCAATACATCGTCCATCGTGCACATCGGGCAAGCAGGTTTGCTCATAAAGGGACAGTCTAGGCTCGTTATCCTTTCTGACACAATCGCTCAATTTTCGGAACAGGCACGGATTTTGTCAGCGCAATCACAAATTCCGTTCCCACTGGAATTTCCGTTCGGCTTGCATGATGGCAAGATCGTTGATGCTGGCGAACCGGCGTTGCATGTAGCCCTGCGCGTCGAATTCCCAGTTCTCATTGCCATACGCGCGATACCATTGGCCGGTGGCATCGTGATACTCATATTCAAAGCGTACCGCGATGCGGTTTTCCGTGAAGGCCCAGAGTTCCTTCTTCAGGCGGTAATCCAGTTCGCGCGCCCATTTCTGACGGAGGAACTCGATGACCTGCGCCCGGCCGTTCACGAAAGTGGAGCGGTTCCGCCATTCGGTGTCCTCCGTGTAGGCGAGCGCGACGCGTTCGGGGTTGCGGGTGTTCCAGGCATCTTCCGCGGCTTGGACTTTTTGTCGCGCGGTCTCCAGGGTAAAAGGGGGCAGGGGCGGGCGTGGGTTCATAGATCAATTTTTGGATTTGAGTTGAGCTTCAAGTTCGGCGATGCGTTCGCGCAAGGGCGCGACCGCCGTTTCCACCTCGGCCAAGGTATAGCGCGGGGTGATGTATTTCGGGCAATTCCAGTCAAAGGCGAGCACATCGATGATGAACAGGCGCTCGACCTGCCGACGCAGTTCCGGCGCGGGAGTAAGTTGGTCCGCAAGTTCCCGATGCTCCCGTGCATCCAATACGCGGACGTGACCCAGCAGCTTGAGCCGTTCCTTGCGCGGATAATCCATGAGGAACAGGGAAGCGCGCTGATTGGCAGCGAGATTCCCGGTGGAGATCATCTGGCGATTCCCGCCAAAATCAGCAAACCCGAGCTGGTTCGGCCCCAATATCTTCAAAAATCCCACCGGCCCACCGCGGTGCTGCATATACGGCCAGCCATCCTCGGTGACGGTGGCGATATAGAAGCTATCCCGTGCGCTGATGAACTCCATCTCCTCCGCCGTGAGCATATCACGCTCAGGTGGCGTAGGGAGTGGACGCGAGCCGCCGTAGTAGTGCGCTTGCGCCGCCTGCACAGCGGGCGTGGTGACAGTGGTAAGATACTTGAGAGCCATAACGTTGTGCGTTGAGGTATATGACTAGACCGTGCCGCCGAAGCTCGCATGGTCATCGGCATCCAGATAATCCATGACCGTCTGGAGATCAGTGCGCGCAGGGTTCAGGCGTTTCGCCTGTGCAGCGAACCATTCCAGGTCCTCGGCATCACCAACAGGCATCGTCTCCAGATAGTTGGACCAGGCGCGGATCTCATGCGCGGCGCGCTTGGTGGTGGCATTGGCGTTCACCCATTGCAACAATTCCCAATCGCCCGCACCGGTCTTCACTTGCTCTAGTAAAGCGTCCTGCGCGATGCCCGTGAACTGGAAGAAGTGCTGATCCATGGGATTGCCGTATTTGTAGTCACCTTGCTGACCGACGAGCAGTGCGCGGGCTTTATCCAACACGCGTGGCAACATGGCGTAACCGCCAAGGCGCACGCGTGGACTACGCGGCGGACGTTGCGTGAGATTGGGAGCGTTGAATGGTTTCATAGTGTTTTAGCGTTAAGTGATGGTCAATTCGCTAGCGCAGCATTCAGCATCGCATTCAGTTCGCGCCGGGACTGCACACCACGCAGGGTTTTCACCGGTTGCCCATTCTTGAATACAATCAACGTAGGGATGGAAGTGATCCCGAAACGCGTAGCCAATTCGGGCGATTCATCGATGTTCACTTTAGCGACCACCGCTTTGCCGGCCTGTTCGGCGGCCACGTCTTCGAGAGTCGGTGCGAGCATCTTGCACGGGCCGCACCATTCGGCCCAGAAATCGACAAGCACAGGCGTGGCGCTATTGGCGATGGCGGCATCGAAGCTCGCCTGATCGAGTGAGAGTGTTTTCATATAGAGATCAGTTTTTGGGTGTTGGTTAAGGTGTCAGTGACTTAGTGACTGCAAGCGCAGGCTTCGCTGGAACAGGTCTCAGCTTCGCCCGCCTTGACCTCGGGGAAATCCACCACCGTCCGGGCGACGAGGTTCAGGTAGTTCGTGAAAATATTCACGGCCACATTCGCGACTGTCTCGACGATCTCCGCATCCGTGAGCTTCGCGGCGCGAGCGGCTTTGAACTCGCTCTCACTGATATCGCCACGTTGCACGACGATGCTGCGGGCGAGATTCAAGATGGCAGCGGTGCGTTCATCCGTGGCGACGACCTTGCGGGCATCGTTCAACTGCTGCTCGCTCAAGCCCGCCTTGCTCCCGAGAAAGGTGTGGGCACTGCGGCAGTAGCTGCAATCGTTGATCTCCGCGACAGCGAGCGCGATCTGGTGACGCACTTTTTCATCGAGAACACCCGTGGCGAGTCCGCCGCTGAAATTGAGATAGGCGCCGAGTGCCGCCGGGGAGTTGCCGAAGACGCGGAAGAGGTTCGGGACAACGCCCAGCTTGGCCTGCACACCATCGAGGAGTTGCTTGGTCTTGCCTGTGGCTTGGGCGGGATCGAGTTGAGTGATGCGGTTCATATAGTTTCTTTCGTTTGCTTGTTTCAGTGCTGCGTTATTGCAGCGATACCACCTCCTATCACAGGAACCGTGCCAGCCATTGAGTAGAGCTGAAAACCTCATTTTTATTGGCTTTTCTGCGATTATTTGGGTTTTTAATTATCTACGAAATATCGTAAATTACGAATAGTCGTTGAGATTGTTGACGAAATATCGTAGTTAAGGGGTGTGAACTGCGTAAACCTGCCCCACGTGATGGTATCGATGGCCCAGAAACGGTCGCTGCCCGAAGTGTTGCGCGCGGTGGTGGAGGGAATTTCGAAATGCCATAACGTCGTGCTCGCCCGCATTTGGTTGATCGAAGATGGCGATATCTGCGCCAACTGCCGTTTCAGACCGGAGTGTCCTGACCAGATGAAATGCCTGCACCTAGTCGCCAGTGCGGGTAATGCCACTGACCCAAGCGCAGATTACGCGCGCTTGGACGGAGCCTTCCGTCGCTTCCCGTTAGGCGTGAGAAAAATCGGTCGTGTCGCGCGGTCTGGTGAACCGCTCTTGATGCCCAACTTGCGGGGCGATGAGGAATGGATCGCCGACCAACAGTGGATCCGCCGGGCAGGGGTGAAGACATTCGCAGCACAGCCGTTGGTATTCCACGGTGAGGTGCTGGGCGTGTTGGCGCTCTTCGATAAAGACATTCTTGGTGAAGAAGATTTTCAATGGTTGCGCGTCTTCGCGGATCACGCGGCGGTAAGTATCGCGAATGCGCGGGCATTTCAGGAAATCGCCACGCTGAAAGAACGGCTGGAGCGGGAGAACGATTATCTGCGTGAGGAAGTCAGCGAGGTTCTGGGCGTGCATGACATCGTAGGCAACAGCCCGGGAGTGAAGAAGGTGTTACAACAGATCCAGCTCGTGGCGCCGACGGATGCGGCGGTGCTGATCAATGGCGAGAGTGGCACGGGGAAGGAACTCGTCGCGCGGGCCATCCATGAGAACAGTCCGCGCAAAGGACGGGCGCTTATCAAGGTGAACTGCGGAGCCATTCCGGAAAACCTTTTCGAGAGTGAATTTTTCGGGCACATGCGCGGTGCGTTCACCGGCGCGGTGCGTGACAAGGCTGGTCGTTTTGAACTCGCAGATGGTGGAACGCTTTTTCTGGATGAGATCGGCGAGATTCCTCTGGCGATGCAGGCGAAACTGTTGCGGGTCTTGCAGGAACAGGAGATCGAACGGGTGGGGGATACACGCACGCGGAAGGTGAATGTGCGCATAGTGGCGGCGACGAACCGGGACCTGAAGGCGGAAGTGGCGGCGGGGCGTTTCCGGCAGGACTTGTTCTATCGTTTGGGCGTGTTTCCGCTGGAGATACCGCCCTTGCGCGAGCGACAGGATGACATTCCCTTGCTGGCGGCCCATTTCATCCGGCAGACGGCAAAGAAGATGAACCGCGCAGTGCCACGCTTAACGAAAGCGCAAGCGGAGGAGTTGGCGGCGCATCCGTGGCCGGGAAATATACGCGAGTTGCAGAATGCGGTGGAACGGGCGGTGATCCTGGCGCAGAACGGTCCGTTGCGGTTTGAACTGCCAACGGGTGAGCGAGGGCGTGCCGAGAATTCACTGGCCCAGACGCAGCGCGAAACTATTTCGCCGATTGTCACGCGGGCGGAATTGAAACGGCAGGAGCGGGAAAGCATCGCGGCGGCACTGAAGCAGAGCGGGGGGAAGATTTTCGGGAAGGACGGCGCGGCGGAATTGTTGAACATGCGTCCGACCACGCTGGCGTCACGGATCAAGGCACTGGGATTGAAACGGAAGAGCTGAGCAACGTTGACAGTGAGGCAGCGGTTGGTCACGCTTTGTTCACTATCCCTATGACTTTGTTCCCGAAATTGTGCCGGTTATCGTTAGTTGCGCTCTGTTTTGTTGCGTTCGTCGAAGTGCCAGCGGTGGAACCCTTGCCGAAATTGAAGGTGAGCGAGAACAAGCGCTTCTTGGTGAAGGAGGACGGTAAGCCGTTTTTCTACCTGGGCGATACGGCGTGGGAATTGTTTCACCGGTTGAATCGTGAGGAGGCAGATAAGTATTTGCGGAATCGCGCGGAACTTAAGTTCACCGTGATCCAAGCGGTGGCTTTGGCGGAAATGGACGGATTGAATGAGCCGAATGCTTATGGCTTCAAAGCGCTGGTGGATAATGATCCGACCAAACCGGCTATCAAAGAGGGGCCAGATAACGATTATTGGGATCAGGTGGATTATGTCGTAGCCAAGGCAAATTCGCTGGGAATGTATATCGGCTTTCTGCCGACTTGGGGTGATAAGTGGAACAAGAAGTGGGGCGTGGGGCCGGAGATTTTCAATGCGCAGAATGCTGAGATTTACGGTGAGTGGCTGGGGAAGCGTTACAAGAACGCCGGTATCATCTGGATTTTGGGGGGCGATCGGCCGGTGGAGAATGACACGCACAAGGAAATCATCCGGGCGATGGCCAAGGGGTTGCGCAAAGGGGATGGCGGGAATCATCTGATAACGTTGCATCCCCCGGGCGCTAATGGTTCCTCGACCTGGTTCCATGAGGAGAGCTGGCTGGACTTCAATATGCGCCAGAATGGGCATGTGGCGGAATTCACCGGACGCTATGAGAAGACGCATGAGGACTATGCGCGCATGCCCATCAAGCCGGTGTTAGATGGTGAACCGATCTACGAAGATCATCCGGTTTCTTTCAAGGCGAAGGAGTTCGGGCACTCGATCAGTTCAGACACGCGGCGGCCATTGTATTGGAATCTCTTTGAGGGGGCTTGCGGTCATACGTATGGGCATCATTCTGTGTGGCAAATGTGGTCGGCTGACAGGAAGCCCGTCAATAATCCGCTGATGCCTTGGACTGAGGCCATCAATCAACCAGGGGCGGCGCAGATGCAGTATGGGCGGGCATTGATAGAATCGCGGCCGTTCCTGACGCGCATCCCGGATGACGCAATCATCGTGACAGATCGGGTGCCTACTAGCGTTCCAGGTGCTGGGCGTTATCGTTTTGTGGCGACTCGCGATACGGCGGGCACGTATGCCATGGTGTATGCACCGGTTGGACGCGCTTTCAAGGTGCACATGGACGTCATCAAGGGCTCACAGGTGAAAGCGTGGTGGTTCAACCCGCGTGATGGGAAAGCGACGGCATTGGGTACGTTTGAGAATAAGGGCGAACACGAGTTCACACCGCCGGACAAGGGCGAGATGATTGACTGGGTGCTCGTGCTGGATGACGCGGCGAAGAACTATCCGGCACCGGGCAGCAAGCACGTGAACTGATCGAGGAGGGCTATTCCTTCTCCCGTTCCGTGAGAGCGCGTTCAATGCGGCGATCAGGTATCAACCACATCAGGGCGACGGAAACATAAATCGCACTCGCAAGCCATGGACTCACAAAGGAAAGCGGGATGGCAGCGAGGTAGCATACGAGCGAAATCTTGCCTTTGGAGTCTTTCCCGATGGCAGCAGCGAGCAGTGAATCCTTACCCTGCTGCCTGATGATGCTGCGTTGCAGGATGACGTAGGCAAGGCCGGACATCAGCAGGACGAAGCCATAGATGGCCGTGGGTATTTTGGCCAGATGGTTTTCACCCATCCAACCGGTGGTGAACGGGAGCAGTGAGAGCCAGAAGAGCAGGTGAAGGTTGGCCCATAAGATCCCGCCAGTGACCTTCTTGGTGGAGTGGAACATGTGATGGTGGTTGTTCCAGTAGATGCCGACGTAGATGAAGCTCAAGACGTAGCTGAGCAGCACCGGTAGCAAAGGTTGCAGGTCAGCCAGCTCAGACGCGTGCGGCACCTTCAACTCCAGCACCATGATGATGATGGCTAGCACACCGTCGCTAAAGGCTTCGAGCCGGTTCTTTTCCATGGAGGGAGTATAATGACAAGGCTGTTGCCTTTGAAGGTTAAGTTGCGGGCGTATAGTCCTTTCGTTATGTGGTACGCTTGCTACAATGCGGGCGCTCCTATGCCCCAGAACATTACAGGAAAATTACGCCAAGCCAGCCGTTTTATTTACTGGAGCCTCGTGCTGCTTTTAAGCACGTCGCTCTACGCAGCGCAGTTGACGCGTGAGAGTGTGCTGGAGGAAACGCTGAAGCCTTACACGGGGCAGAGCGAGAAGGGCGTCGATACCAGCACGCTGTCGGGTAAGTTGATGTGTGGGTATCAGGGTTGGTTCAATGCGGAGGGAGATGGAGCGGAGCGCGGTTGGACGCATTGGACAAGGCGGCGCGGACCGCTGACGCCCGGGAATGCGAAAGTCGATCTGTGGCCGGATATGACGGAATACGGGCCAGAAGAGCGTTTCGCCACCAGCTTTAAAAAGGCGGATGGAAGTGTGGCGGAAGTGTTCAGTCCCTTCCGGCAGGCGACGGTGGTGCGGCATTTTCAATGGATGAAGGAATACGGGATTGATGGAGCGTTTGTGCAGCGATTCGTCACGGATCTGCGCGATCCAAGGGCGTTGCGACATAACAACACGGTGTTGGCGAATTGCCGTGAAGGGGCGAACCGCAATGGGCGGGCTTATGCCGTGATGTACGATTTGAGCGGTCTGGGCACGAACCGGATCCAGGAGGTGATGGATGATTGGAGTGCTTTGCGTAAACGGATGAAGGTGACGGATGATGCGGCGTATCTGAAGCATCGGGGCCAGCCGCTGGTCGCCGTGTGGGGTGTGGGTTTCAATGACAATCGAGCTTATACGCTTGAGGAGTGCAAACGTCTGGTGGAGTTCCTGAAAGCCGATGGCTGTTCCGTGATGCTCGGTGTGCCGACTGGTTGGCGGGAGTTGAATCGCGATGCGGTGAAAGACCCGATGTTGCATGAAGTGATCAAGCTCGCAGATGTGGTCAGCCCGTGGACGGTGGGGCGCTATGGCAAGCCGGTGGAAGCGAAGCGTCATGGTGAAAAGACGTGGCAACCGGATGTGGGGTGGTGTGCCGAGCATAAGGTGGATTTCCTGCCGGTGGCGTTTCCGGGATTCAGTTGGTTCAATATGTATGGGAAGCAGTTTGATGCGATTCCACGGTTGAAAGGCGAATTTCTTTGGGCGCAATTTGTCGCGGCCAAGCGCGCGGGCTGCCAGATGCTCTACGTGGCGATGTTTGATGAGGTGGACGAAGGCACGGCGATCTTCAAATGCACCAACGACGTGCCTGTGGGGGATGGTGTGCGGTTTCTCACTTACGAAGGTTTGGCGAGTGATTTCTACCTGCGGCTGACGGGGCAAGGGGCGAAGATGTTGCGGGGTGAGAGGCTGCTCACAGAGGATATGCCACGTTAAGTTGAGAGAGTGTTATCTGTAAGCTTTTTATTGCTTTATTGTGAGCAATAAAAGATGGCTTTTTGTTGAGGGTTTTAAAATAAAATTTGAATCTTCCGGTCTGGAAAAACGTCGCTGCTTAAATATAGTGCTACAGCATAGATAGAAGGCTGTAGCAGAGATGTTTGTTAAAATAGTGGGTTAGCCAAGAACCGACCTGCGTTGAGATTTATGGCAATGCTTTATTGCTATTCAAAGAGCCTGAAGTTTACAGTTTTAAAACAAAGGGGGGCGTAGGATTCTTGCCGCTGGGGAGTAAGCCAAGTTGTAACATGGTATGATCACGTTTGGTGAAAACTCTGGGAGAGGAATTGTCTTTATGGCCGGCAGACGAGGTGACGCCGAAGGACTGTATGTACATCGAATCGAGAGCTGTTCTTCCGGTTTGATGTTCACTGTTTGATGCGCAGGAATGAAACAACTCCATAACTATAAGTTCATCGCCGGTTTTGTGCTGGCGTTTGCTCTGCTGGCTTTGGTGGCCGGGCTGAGTTGGCGGCATTCGGTCCGTACGCAAGAGACGGTTGAGTGGGTGGCGCATACGGAGGCAGTCCGCTATGGGTTGAACCGGCTGCTTTTGCAACTGGTGGAGATGGAGAATGGTGTGCATGGTCTGGCGGTGACGGGGGATACGGCTTTTCAGGAGCTGGTGCAAGTTTCCATGGCCAAAGCGAATGCTGAGTTCCGGGCGGTTCGCCTGTTAACCCAAGACAACACACAGCAACAGGCCAACTGTGATGCGTTGGAGTCACTTGTGACGCAAGCGGTCGCACGCGTGCAGACGCGGTTGGATTTGCGGAAAAGCGGGAATGTTGACGCGATCCGTGAGGCCACAGCCACCGGCCAAAGCCGGGAGGTCATGGAGAAGCTGAGGGCGGTCCTGGCCCGCATGGATACAGTGGAACAGGCGCTCCTGAAGCAACGCTCTCAGGACGCTCAAAGAGAAGCGGATGATTCGCGGTTGATCACTTTTGTGGGTAGCGGCTTGAGTTTCGTGCTCTTTATCGCGGCGTTCTATTTTGTATTCCGAGAGAACAGTCTGCGCCGAGCTTCGGAGCACCAGTTGCAGATCAACAACCGGGAGCTGAAGGCAGCCATCGAGGTGAACCGCCGGATCATGGAGCATTCGCTGGATGTGATCTGCACGATCAATGACGAAGGCCGGTTTGTTTTTGTCAGCACGGCCAGCCAGCAACTCTGGGGATATAAACCGGAGGAGTTGGTGGGGCGGAAATACATCGAGCTGGTTCATCCTGACGATCACGAAAAGACCCGGCAAGCTGCCGTAGAAATTCTATCCGGCAAGCCGGTGCGGGATTTTGAGAACCGTTATATCCGCAAAGATGGATCGTCTGTGCCGGTATCTTGGTCGGTTACCTGGTCCGAGTCCGAGAAAATCATGTTTTGTGTGGCCCGAGATGTGACGGCCCGCAAGCAGCTCGAGCAGATACACCTGCAATTCCGCAGTCTTTTCGAATCGCTGCCAGGCAATTGCCTGGTGTTGAAACCGGACCTGACCATCGTGGCCGCGAGCGATGCTTATCTCAAGGCGACCATGACCCAGCGGGAGACGATTCTGGGGCGTAATATTTTCGAGGTGTTCCCGGATAATCCGGATGACCCCGCTGCGAACGGTACGGCCAATCTGCGGGCTTCGTTTAACCGGGTCTTGCAGAATGCGAGTGCGGATACCATGGCCATCCAAAAGTATGACGTGCAGCAGCCGGATGGCACGTTTCAAGAAAGATATTGGAGTCCGATCAATTCGCCGGTCTTTGGTGCCGACCGGCGGGTGGAATACATCATTCATCGCGCCGAGGATGTGACGGATTTTGTCCGACAGAAAGAGCGCCCGACCGGCGACGAGGAGAACTTGAAGATCCGGTTGGAGCGGATGGAGGCGGAGATATTCCGCAGCTCGCAGGAGGTGCAGGCAGCGAACCTGCAATTGCGTGAAGCCAATCAGGAGCTGGAGTCCTTCTCGTATTCTGTTTCCCATGATTTGCGCGCTCCGTTGCGGCACGTCCAAGGATACGTGGAGATGCTGCACCGGGCGACGGAGGGCCAGCTTTCGGACAAGGCCAAGCGTTATCTGAAGACCATCACGGATGCCAGTGTGGAGATGGGGCAATTGATCGATGATTTGCTCGCTTTTTCCCGCATGGGCCGGGTGGAGATGAATGAAGTGGAAGGCGGCTTGGACGTCTGTATCCAAGACACGATCCGCGGACTGGAAATGGCGACGAAAGGCCGCGATATCCAATGGAAGATCGCCCCGCTGCCAGCGGTGGTGGGCGATCCCTCCATGTTGCGGCAGGTGTTCAGCAATCTGCTCGGGAACGCGGTCAAATACAGCCGGCAGCGCAGTCCGGCAGAGATCGAAGTTGGGTGCGCAGGGGAGGAAAAGGGGCGGTTGATATTCTTCGTGCGGGATAACGGTGCCGGGTTTGACATTAAGTACAGTCACAAACTTTTTGGCGTGTTCCAGCGGTTGCACCGATCGGAAGAGTTTGAAGGTACCGGCATCGGTCTGGCCACTGTGCGGCGAATCATTGCCCGGCACGGCGGACGTACTGGGCGGAAGGAAAGCTGAACGAAGGAGCGACGTTTTATTTCACGCTGAAACCCGCGGCCAAACAGGACGAAGAGGCAGCCAGCTAACTTTAAGAAGCAGATTTATCAACCATCATTCAAAGGCATACACATGAGTTCACTGAAACGCATTCTGTTGGTGGAAGACAGTCCACGTGACGCCGAACTGGTCATCGATGCGCTGGAAGAATACAACCTGGCCAATGAAGTCGTTCATCTGCGGGATGGAGCGGAAGCCTTGGATTATCTTTACCGCCGAGGGGAATACGCCGGACTGACCAACGGCCAGCCAGCGGTGATCCTGCTGGATTTGAAAATGCCCAGGGTGGATGGATTGGAAGTGCTGCGGCAGGTCAAAGGCGATCCGAAACTCAAGATCATTCCGGTGGTGGTGATGACTTCCTCGCGAGAGGAGCAGGATTTGATCAGCAGCTATCAGCTCGGAGTGAACGCCTATGTGGTCAAACCAGTGAAGTTTCAGGGCTTTGTGGAAGCCATCAAGCACGTAGGTGGCTTTTGGGCCGTACTGAATGAGCCCCCTCCGGGGAGCGCCGGACGGCAGCTGTGAAGCATGGCAGGACGAAGAATGGGAAATCACCAACTCCAAATAGTTTGTGAATACTATCCGAATCTTACATCTGGATGACAGTCCGCGCGATGCGGAGTTGATTGAATACCGGCTGAGGTCCGGCGGGTTGAAGTGTGACATCACCCATGTGGACAATCGGCAAAGTTTCGAGTCTGCGCTGGCGGGTGAGCAGTTTCAGGTAATCCTATGTGATTATAATCTACCGGATTTTGATGGTATCACCGCTTTGAAAATGGTCCGGGAAAAGCATCCAACGATCCCGGTGATGCTCATTTCTGGTTCACTCAATGAAGAAGATGCGGTGAAGTGCCTGCAGTATGGGGCCAAGGATTATCTGCTGAAGGAGCGGCTCGACCGTTTGCCGGCGGCCGTGAAGCGTGCCTTGGAAGAGGTGGAGGAATTGCGTAAGCGGCAAGAGGCGGAGGCGCGGATCCGCGAGCAGGCGGCTTTGCTGGACAAGGCGCAGGATGCCATTTACGTGCGGGATCTGGATCAACGCATCGTTTACTGGAACAAGGGGGCTGAACGGTTATACGGCTGGACTTCCGAGGAAGCACTCGGCAAACGGGCCGATGAACTTTTCTCCACGGATATCACCGGTCGTCATGCAGAGGCGCAACGGCTGATCTTAGAAAAAGGCGAGTGGATGGGTGAGTTGTCGCAATCCACCAAGGGCGGCAATACTATCATCGTCGAGAGCCGCCGCAATCTGCTGAGTGATGAACAGGGTAAGCCCAAGTCCGTCCTGATCATCAATACAAATATTACGGAACGAAAGCAGTCGGCACTGGCGCTGGCGGAAAGTGAGGAGCGTTTCCGACAACTGGCCGAACAGAGCAGCCAGGTCTTTTGGTTTATCGGTTTGAATCCTCACCGGGTCACGTACATCAGTCCGGCCGTGGAAAAGGTTTATGGACTTAAAGCAGAGCAGATTTACACAGACCCGAGCCTCTGGTGTGCGGTTGTTCATCCGGATGATAAGGTGGCTGTACGGGAGGCGTGGGAGGCGTGTATCAATGGTAAGACGCCTCGTTTCGAAGCCGAACACCGTATTATCCGCTCGGATCAATCCGTTGGCATCGTTGTGTCCAGTGGTACACCGATCCGTAATGCTGCCGGAGAGATAGTCCGCATTGGTGGCATCGCCAAGGACGTGACGGATCGCAAGCGGGTGGAAGGCCAGATGCTGCGGACACAACGACTGGAGAGCATCGGAACCCTGGCGGGCGGTGTGGCCCATGACTTAAACAACGCTTTGGCGCCCATCTTGATGAGCGTTGAGTTGTTGAAGATGGAGTACCCGGATGCTTCTAAACTGATCGATATGGTGGAGACCAGCGCCAAGCGCGGGGCAGACATGGTGCGGCAGCTTTTGACCTTTGCCAAAGGTGTCGAAGGAGCGCGGTTGCTCATCCAGCCGCTACATCTGCTCAAGGAGATGGAGAAAATCATCAAAGGCACATTCCCGAAAGACATCCAGTTACGAACAGCTTACAATGGTCCGCTGCAAACAATCTTGGGAGATACTACGCAGCTACATCAGGTCTTGCTGAATCTATGTGTCAATGCCCGCGACGCGATGCCGAATGGCGGGACGCTGACTTTGGAGGCGGAGAATGCCGAGATCGACGCGGCCTATGCCAGTTCCGTGCCAGAGGCGAAACCGGGCAGTTATGTAGTCTGGCGCGTCACGGACAGCGGCACAGGTATACCACCAGAGATTCTTGAACGCATCTTTGAACCGTTCTTCAGCACCAAAGGTCCGGAAAAGGGAACCGGGCTGGGATTGTCCACGGTGATCGGCATCGTGCAGAGCCACGGCGGTTTCATCCGGGTTTACTCTGTTCCCGGGCAAGGCACGACGTTTGCCGTTTATCTGCCGGCGGATGGGGGCAAGACTGAGGCGCTAGATCAGGAGAGAGTTCCAGACGCGTTCCGTGGCAATGGGGAATTGGTGCTGGTGGCGGATGACGAACCCGCCGTCCGGCAAGCTGCGCGAGCGGTATTGACGGCGTTGAACTTTAAAGTGATCACGGCAGCGGATGGCACGGAAGCGTTGATCCACGTCGCCGAGAAACGCGCTGAATTGCGGGCCGTCCTTACAGATCTGCACATGCCGCATATGGACGGGCTTTCCTTTGTACGCGTGTTGAAACGGATGTTGCCCGATGTAGGCATCATCGTGGCCAGTGGACGGCTGGAAGAACGGGAAACAAAGGAATTCAAGTCTTTGGGCGTCAGTGCGCTGCTGGAAAAGCCTTTTACGCAGGATAAACTGGTGGAGGCGCTCAAGACGGTGTTTCAGAAATAAACCGGGCGGTGTCTTGAAATATATCGCAGCAAGTCTTGGAGGTTGTCGGGCTTGATGCAGAACTGTAAGCTGTGGAGATAATGTTGATTACGTTTCACGGCTGGAAGAAGGCAGTTTGTTTGCTTGGGCTGCTATTGTCCAATTCGACATACGCGGATTATCGCGTAGTGGCATACGTGCCGAACTGGGTGGACCTGAATACGTTTTCCGAGACGATCGAATACGGCAAGCTGACGCATATCAACATCGCGTTCGAGAATCCGAAGGATGATGCGGGCAATCTTTCGTTCAGCCAGAAAAACGAGGTGCTGATCAAGAAGGCAAAGGAGAACAAGGTCAAAGTGCTTGTCTCGATCGGTGGTGGAGCGGCATCGGGAAATAAGGCATTGCAGGCCCGTTATTTCGAACTGATCGCCGAGGCCAAACGTGAAGCATTCGCGGCCAAGCTGGCGGAGTATGTGGAAGCGCACGGTTTTGATGGGTTGGATGTGGATATTGAAGGGCCTTCTATCAACCAGGATTATGGGGCGTTCATTGAGCATCTCGCGAAGGCGCTAAAACCCAAAGGCAAGTTGCTGACGTGCGCGCTCTCAAAAGGCTACGGCGGCAACAAGGTAAAGGACGAGACGCTGACACATTTCGATTTCGTGAACATCATGGCGTATGACGGTGCGGGGTCGTGGAGTCCGAATGCACCGGGCCAACATTCTTCCATGGAGTTTGCCAAGGGCAATGTGAAGTTCTGGCTGGATAAGGGGTTGCCGAAAAATAAGGCCGTGCTTGGGGTGCCGTTCTATGGGTATGGCTTTGGGGCGGATTTTCGTAAATCGTCCTATTCCTATAATGAAGTGCTGAAGAAGTATCCGGGCGCTGAAAAAGTGGATCAGGTCGGCAGCACGATCTGGTATAACGGAATTCCGACGATCAAAGCGAAGACGCAGTATGTGCTGGATGAGGGATTGGGCGGGCTGATGATCTGGTCGTTGGATAACGATGTGAAAGGGGAGAACTCACTGTTGTCTGCCATGCATGAGACGTTAAATGCGAAAAAGACGGACGAAAAGAAACCGTGAGCAAGTTTTTGAATTTCATGAAGCTACCATGCTGCGCAGTCATATTGTTCGGGCTATTTGCTGGCCAAGTATCAGCCAGAGCGGAGGCCAAAGTGTTGTTCGAGCACGATGCTGCGGTTGCTGGCTTTAGTTTTAATTCTGTGCCGCTGCCGGCGGATAACGATGCGGCTACGGCGGCCAAGTTCACGATTATCGATGGCGAGCGTGATCGCAATGGAGGTGAGTTGACGGTCTTGCATGATGGCAAAGTGCCGATGGGCGAAGATCAGCCACGGGAGAATTTCTTTTTCCGACCGGGAGCGGATGGAGGACGGATGGCGGTGGATTTGGGCAGCGTGATTTCAGTCAAGCAGGTCAACACCTACTCATGGCATGCCGGAGCGCGGGGACCGCAGGTTTACAAGCTCTACGCGGCCAGCGGTGATGAGGCCGGGTTTAATGCGACGCCGAAGCGCGGGGTAGCCCCGGAATCGTGTGGCTGGAAGCTGTTGGCGAGGGTGGATACTCGTCCGCAAGGCAGTGATGGAGGCGGGCAATATGCCGTGGGGATAACCGATGGCGCGGCGGAGACTTTGGGCAAGTATCGTTATCTGTTGTTCGACATTTCACGGACAGAAGATCACGACGGGTTTGGGAATACGTTCTTCAGCGAGATTGATGTGATTGATGCAAATGGACCTGCGCCGACAAGTTCCGTAGCGCTGGCGGGGAAAAGGATTCTCAAGGAGTTCGCGGCTGAGAATGGGAAGTATCAGTTTGTGTTAGATGTGACGGCGGCGCCAGATTTGGAGGGCTGGGCGGTGAAGGAGTTGCAGCCGGTAATTCAAGCTTGGTATCCGAAAATCGTGGCGTTGTTGCCGAGTGAGGGCTTTGTGGCGGCGAGCAAGGTGACATTGAAGTTCCGCAATGATATGGGAGGGTTGCCGGCCTCAGCGGGCGGCATGCAGGTGAATCTCAACAGCACCTGGTTCCGGAAAGAGTTGAAGCGGGAAGCGCTCGGTTCCGTGGTGCATGAGCTGGTGCATATCGTGCAGAGCTACGGTCGAGGACGCGGGGGAAATCGTCCGCCGGGATGGATTGTGGAGGGCATTCCGGATTACGTGCGTTGGTTTCTGTATGAGCCGCAAAGCAAAGGGGCGGAGATCACGGCAAGAAATCTGGAGACAGCAAAGTATGACGCCAGTTATCGGGTCACAGGCAATTTTCTGAACTGGGTGGTACAAACGTATGATCAGGAGCTGGTGCGGAAGCTAAATGCAGTCGCGCGCAGCGGTGACTATTCGGAGCAGTTCTGGAAAGGGCTGACGGGTAAAACGGTGCAGGAATTAGGTGAAGAGTGGAAGCAGGCGAATGCTGTGCGGATTGAAAGGGATAAAGCTGCCAAGCCGCTGTGATCGGGCAACCGTTGGGGTCAAGCTTCTGGCTGATTCCTTTGCCCCGGTTGGTTGAATGAAGCATACACTTACAAGATATCGGGCGGCAATTCTGCTGCTTAAATACTGGTGGAATATTTACTACCGGCCGATGGAGATGCTTTTGACAATTAGTGTCTTGGGGATCGCGTGGTCTGTAGTCGTTTTCAAAGTTCGCAATTATTCAGCATGGGAGGTTCTGCTTTTCAGTGCTTTGGTCAGCAGCTTCTGGATCGAGCGTTGCTTTGTTTTGCTGGCGATGTGGCTGACCAGCCGGAGGCTCTGGTTCGGCAAAGCAAAGGAGATGCAGTTCTCTTTGCGCGAGGATGAATTCATTTGCTGGCGGGAGGATGTTGAGTTGCGGCAGAGTTTGAAGGCGGCGGATTCAGTTTATCTATCGAAAAATGGATGGGTTTTGCAGTGGGGAAAGGAGCGGTTTTTACTTCTGCCTGATGCTTTGCTGGATGACCGCGATAGGGAAATGCTCAGTAAGAACAAGAGGGTCAACTTGGATTTGAAATGGATTCTGAAGAAGGGGGTAAGATGAATCCGAGTTGATTGGCATAGATGCCGGGGGCGGTGCAGCCAATCGGACTGCAACGGCCTCGTTAAATCGCCGCTTTCTTTTTGTTCATTTTGGAATTTGCTGATTGAAAAGAGGTTGCGTGGTGTATTTGTGCTTGAGTTAAAATATATTTTGACTTAAAGTAGATTTAATTTAAAGTGTTTCTGTCATGAACAAGGACGTGACAGGGCGGTTGTGGTGGGGAGGCGTGGTTGGGTGCGCTAGAGGCGGGCTTTTTCTAATTTCTCCGTTTGCTTGGCATTCGAGGACGATTGACTTTCTCAACCTGCGCCCCGGGCCTCTCCCTATTGAAGGGAGAGGGAGAAGAAGGGTGGTTGTCGTGAGTAAAGGCTGTGGGAGTTTGGATGAACAGCTGCTTCGGCGGCGGCGTGCTGAGGACCCCGACAGTGAATCGGGGGAAACAAGCGCGCCCTGGCAACTTTTAAGCTGTTTCACGCGAAGGAGATTAACGGGCCGAGCTGGAGCTCGGCGCTCCGTGGGGAAACGCAGCAGGATGCAGTGTAACCCGCACGCTGGAAGCGTGCGCTACGGGGGAGGAAAGGGGTTATTTGGCTTTGCGGGGGGAGGGTTTGGGTTTAAGATGACGAATCCTGTAATCGGGAAATTGAGCGGCGATATGGCGAAGGATTTCATACGGATCGGCGGGGCGCGTGAGCATAATCTGAAGAATCTCACGTTGGAGATCCCGCGCGACAAGTTGGTGGTGATCACGGGCCTATCCGGTTCCGGCAAATCGTCGCTGGCGTTTGATACGATCTATGCGGAGGGGCAGCGGAAGTATGTGGAATCGCTCTCGGCGTATGCGCGGCAGTTCTTGGGGCAGTTGAGCAAGCCGGATTTGGATTACATCGAGGGACTTTCACCGACCATCGCCATCGAGCAACGCAGTTCAGGGACAAGTCCGCGCTCGATCATCGCGACGACAACGGAAATCTACGATTATCTGCGGCTCTTGTATGCGCATGTCGGGCAACCGCATTGTCCGACCAGTGGCGAGCCGATCCGGTCGCAGACGAGCACGGAAATCATTGATCGCATAATGACGTTACCAGCGCGCACGCGGCTGATGGTGCTGGCACCGGTGGTGCAGGATGCGAAGGGCGAGTATCGCGATGTGCTGGAGCGGCTGGCGCGCGAGGGTTTTGTGCGGGCACGGGTGGATGGGGAATTGATCGAGCTGGGACCGAATACGAAGCATCGGTTGGAGGCGACGAAGAAGCACACGATCGAAGTGGTGGTGGATCGCTTGGTGATGGATGAGAAGGTGCGCGTGCGCTTGGGTGATTCAGTAGAGACGGCGTTGCGCTGGGGCGAGGGGCAGATGCTCATCCTGCATCAGCAAGCGACGGATGCGCCTGAAAAGTGGACGGAGACATTGCATTCCACGCGGATGTTCAGTCCAGCCACAGGCAAGAGCTTCGATCGGTTGACGCCGAAGCATTTTTCTTTCAATGCGCCGTTTGGGGCGTGTCCGGTTTGTCACGGGTTGGGGCAGAAGATGGTGTTCGATGAAGGGTTGATCGTGACGGACCCGGAGAAGTCGCTGGAGAGTGGTGCGGTGTTGCCTTGGCGCAAGGGCGGCAAGCGGATGATCGTTTACTACAAGGCGTTGCTGAAGGGGTTGGCGACGCATTATGGCGTGAGCATGGAGACTCCGTACAAAGATTTACCCGAGAGTTTCCGGAAGGTGTTGATGCACGGCTCGGGTGAGGTGGAGATACCTTTTCAATTCTGGCGCGCCGGGAAATCCAGTGTGGTGAACAAACAGTTCGAGGGCGTGGTGCATAATCTGGAACGGCTGTATCAGGAGAGCGAGAGCGAGTTCACGCGGAACCGGTTGAAGTCGTTCATGAGCCCGCAGTATTGCGATGCGTGCCATGGTCGGCGGTTGAAGCCGGAGATACTCGCGGTGACGCTGGGTGGAGCGGAGGCGCAGGCGAAGTATAAGAAGCACAAGTTGCCGCCACCGGCACCGGGGCTTTCCATCATGGATGTCTGCGCGCTTTCGGTGGAAGACGCGGATGTGTTTTTCAAGGAGTTGGTGCTGACGGAGTTTCAGCAGAAAATCGCAGGGGATGTGATTCACGAAATCCGCTCACGCTTAAGCTTTTTGCTCAACGTGGGCTTGGGTTATCTCACGCTGGATCGTGAAAGTGGGACGTTGAGCGGTGGTGAGGCGCAACGCATCCGGCTCGCGACACAGATTGGCGCGGGATTGGTAGGCGTGTTGTATATCTTGGATGAACCGAGCATTGGGTTGCATCAACGCGATAACGAGCGCTTGTTGCAAACGCTCGTCGGGCTGCGGAACCTGGGCAACTCGGTCATCGTGGTGGAGCATGACGAGGATACGATACGCCAAGCAGATTACGTGCTGGACCTCGGGCCGGGCGCGGGTGTGCATGGTGGTGAGGTGGTGGCGAGGGGAACGCCGGCGGAAGTGATGGCGAATAAGAAATCGCTCACGGGCCGCTACATGAACGGGGAATTGACGGTGGCGGTGCCGCGCAAACGCGTGGGGCCGACGACGGAGCGCGGGTGGCTGGAAGTGATAGGTGCGACGGAGAATAATTTGAAAGACGTCCACGCGCGGATACCGCTGGGGACGTTAACGTGTGTGACGGGCGTGTCCGGTTCGGGCAAGAGCACGCTGGTGGATGATATTCTGCGGCGGGCGATGTTCCGCAAGTTGCATGGCTCGAAGGAGCGGCCGGGTGCGCACAAGGAAATCAAGGGCGCGGAACAGATCGATAAGGTCATCGTTATCGACCAGACGCCAATCGGACGCACGCCGCGGAGCAATCCGGCAACGTACACGGGGATGTTCAATCACATCCGCGATCTCTTCGCTAAACTGCCGAGCTCGAAGGTGCGCGGTTATGATGCGGGGCGCTTCAGCTTCAACGTGAAGGGTGGTCGCTGTGAGAAATGCCAAGGGGATGGCGTGCTGGAGATCGAGATGCATTTCTTGCCTGCTGTCTATGTGACGTGCGAGGCGTGCAATGGGAAACGCTACAATCGCGAGACTTTGGAGATCACTTACAAGGGTTTGAACATTGCGGATGTGCTGAACCTCACGGTGGATGAAGGGGTGAATTTCTTCCGTGCCGTGCCGCAGTTGCTCGATGTCTGTCAGACGCTGGGCGAGGTGGGCTTGGGCTATGTGCGGCTCGGTCAGCAAGCGACAACGCTGAGCGGTGGTGAGGCCCAGCGCATCAAGCTCGCGGCGGAGTTGAGTCGCAAATCGACGGGACGCACGCTGTATATCCTCGATGAGCCAACGACGGGATTGCATTTCCATGACGTGGCGAAGTTGCTGGAGGTCATCGTGAAACTGCGGGCGGCGGGGAATACGCTGCTGGTCATCGAACACAATCTGGACGTGATCAAGTGCGCGGATTGGCTGATCGATATGGGGCCTGAAGGCGGCAAGGGCGGCGGGCGGATTGTGGCCGAAGGGCCGCCGGAAGTCATCGCGGCATGTGAAGCGAGCCATACGGGAAGGTTTTTGAAACGCCTGTTACCGCAAGCGGGCAAATTGGCGAAGGAGGAGAAACACGCTTGAATTCGCTCCGTTACAGACAAATGCTGACACCGATGTTACGTGGAAAGTATTGGGTGTGCTGGCTGCTCCTTGCTTGGTGCTTGGGGAGTGGCAGCGCCGTGTTGTCCGCGGCGGACAATTCGGAGGCGCGCAATCTGTTCCAGACGGGTTCGATGCTGTTTCAGGATGGGGCGTTTGATCAGGCGGAGCGGTCTTTTGGGCGCTTTCTGACACAGTTCCCTAATTCGCCCCGATTGGGGGAGGCCGCGTTGTTGCAAGTGCGGGCATTGCATGAGCTCAAGCGGTTCGATGATTCGCTGGGCACGATCGAGATGTATCAGGCGAAGGCCGGAACATTGGCGGATCAATTTCAACACCTGAAGGCGCGCAATCACTGGGGCAAGAAGGACTATGCAGCGGCGGCGAAAGATTGGCGTGAATTGACGGAGCGGTTTCCGAAGTCGGCCTTGTTTCCAGAAGCCGCTTATTCTGAGGCACTGGCCTTCACGGAAGCGAAGAACTGGACGGCGGCAGTGCAAACGTTGACGGATGAGAAACAGGCATTTGTCGCGTTGAAGAAAGCCAAGCCGGGTGATGACTGCGTCATCAAGGGCACGCTGTTGCTCGGGGACGCATTGCTGGCGCTGAAGGATTATCCGAGCGCGGAGCAAACGCTGGTGTTGCTGGCGGAAAAGACGCTGACGCCGCAGCAGGCTTGGAAGCGCTTGCAACTGCTGGTGCTGGTGCTGCAAGGCCAGGGCAAGCTGGCGGAAGCCACGCAGAATGCGGTGGCGTTGGTGGCCCAAGCGCGGACTCTGGGAGACAAGGAGCTGCTGGCGGAATCAGTGGCCTTGCGGGCGGCAGCCTTGCAAGCGGAGAAACGCTACGATGATGCGATTGAAGCATGGCGGACAAATCTGGCGGAAGGGGTTTCGGCCGAACGGCAACGGCAGGCGTTGTTTGCCATCATCGAGCTTAACACGACTAAAGGAAATACCGAGCAATCCCGGCAATTGCTGGGGGATTTTGCCGTGAAGAATCCGGCAGATCCGGCGATCAACATAGTTCGGCTGACCTTGGGGGAATTGAGCTTGAAGGAGTATTACCGGCTGAAAGCGGCTTCCTTGGGAGACACGAATCTGCTGCAAACGACGAAGCTTCAGTTCGAGCAGGTGCTGATGAATCAGGCGGACAGTTCGCTCGTGGGGCGTGCCAGCCTGGGACATGGCTGGTGTGCCTGGGAGTTGGGGCAGATGGAGGCGGCGCAGGCTGATTTCAAACGCGCAACCGAGTTGTTGCCGCAAGGCACAGATCAGGCGATCGCCCGGTTCAAATGGGCAGATACACAATTCGCCCTGAATGATCTGGAGAGTGCCGTGGTAAATTATCTGACACTGGTAGAACAGTATGGCGGCGTAGTGAAAGTGCGCGAAGGGTTGCTTGATCAGGCGCTTTATCAATTGGTGCGGGCGGCCATCCGGTTGAACAAACAGGAACTGGCGACGGCACAATTGGTGCAATTGCTGGCGTGGTTTCCGAAGAGTTACTATAGCGAAAACAGTCTCTTGCTGGTGGGGCAATCACTGGGACGAGCCGGGGAAACAGCGGAGGCGAAGAACTTGCTGGAGCAGTTCGTGCTGAGGTTTCCCAATTCGGACAAGCTGCCGGAGATACAGCTCGCGCAGGCGCGACTGAACGTGGCGGAACGGAATTGGAACGGGGCCATTGGCATCTATACCAACTGGCTGAACCATTACACGAACGATGCGGCCCGGCCGCGCGCGATGTTTGACTTGGGGTGGTTGCAGTACAAGGCGGGGAAGGAATCGCTAGCGCTGTTGTCGTATACAAACTTTGTGAACGAATTTCCGACGAACACACTGGTGCCGCAGGCGCATTATTGGATGGCGGAACACTTCGAGCGCGAGAAGGATTTTACGACGGCCGAAGCTCATTATCAGATGGTGTATCAGAGTACGAACGTTCCCCCGAATGAATTGAGTCATCGCGCGCGTTTGATGGCGGGGCGGGCGGCATTTTCGCGGCAAGCATATGGTGAAGCCCAAGATTATTTTAACTGGTTGATCGTGAACGGTCCACCACAGGTGACGAACTCCACAATCTCCACACAGTTGGTGGCGCAGGCCTATTTTGCATCGGGTGATACGGCGCTGGCGGAACCGATGACACCAGATCCGTTGCGCATGTTCGACCGGTTCGGGTTTGCCATCAGAGCTTACGAGTTCATCCCGAAGCTGTTCACGAACAGCGTGCTGGTGTCGATGGCTTATTACAAACTCGGCAACTGCTACTTCCAGTATGCCGCCCTGGATCAGGATACAAACCGTTATGCCCAAGCGAGGTTAAATTATGAACAAGCCATTGCCTCGCCGCTGGCCAGTGCGGAGACGCGTGGGTTGGCGGAATTGGGGTTGGCGAGGATTTGTGACAAGCTGGCGCGGTTGAGGATCAATGCCGATAACAAGCAGGATTTTTACGATGAGGCGCTGGCTCATTGCCGCAAGGTCGTGTATGGCGATGGTCTAAAAGATGGCGAAGAACAGGCGCCCTTCGTGGTCGAGCAGGCGGGATATTTTGGTGGACGTTTGCTGGAAGAAACCGGCCGCGCCGAGGAAGCGATACGCCTCTATCAACGCATGGCGGAAAGGGTGCCGTCGTTGAAAGAGGGAGTTGATAAACGGGTGGCGGAACTGAGCGGGTTGTTGCGGGCCAAACAGAATTAGCGGGCTTATTCGGTCTGCACATCAAATTCCAAACGCGTACGGGAACCAGTCTGGATGTTGCGCATCTCCACATCTTTGACTTGATAATGACCGTTCACTTTTTGGAATGTTTTCGGCAGAAAGGTTTTAAGGTGCTTGCCTGCGGTGTCGTAGGCTTCCGCATACACGATGCCCAAGGTGTCTTGATCGATCCACGAAACCACTTTGGAGTAGGTGCCTGAGGCCGCTTTGGTGTTCTTGCTTTCCAAGACGAAACAAGCCTGACCGCGACGTAACTCATGCTTGACAACCCGCTGGTCCGGCCAACGGAAAAACTCCATGCCTAAATCACTCAGCCAAAAATCGGAGCCGGCAAAGGCGATATCCGCTGCTGCTCCAGAAAGCTTTTGGGCGGCCTGGTTGGTGCCGGTCAGCAATTCATAACCGTTCAACTTTGCGGCGGCCTGCTGGATCGTCAGCACAGCAGCCTCCGTGGTATTGGTGGTTTTGGTCTGGTAGATGCTCTTCCAGCTATCATCTCCCTTGATCAGTTTCATCACAATGGGGACCGGGGTCTCTTTTTTGTCGCGCTTGATGAAAAGCGTCCCGGTCATGCTGGAGTCTTTGATTGGTCCCATGGCGCTGAGTTCAGCCGCCAGGGTGCGCCCTTCCAGCAGAGCTTGTTCTTCCTTGGGTTGGGCGGAAACGGGACAAGAGAAAGCTAGACTGATGAGAGCGATGAGCGTGAACGTATTCTTCATTTACTGCGGAGTGCCAAGGGCATGGCCTCGGAGATGTGGCGGACAAAATGAACCTTCATACGCTCGCGAACCTCGGCCGGTACCTCGGCCCAATCTTTTTCGTTCTGTTCCGGCAGGATAAGTTCTTTGATGCGTGAGCGCGCTGCGGCCAGAACTTTTTCCTTGATACCTCCGACCGGCAGGACGCGTCCGCGCAGGCTGATCTCACCCGTCATGGCGAGATCTGAACGCACGCGTTTGCCGGTGAAAAGGGATGCAAGCGCCATGGCCATGGTGATGCCTGCGCTCGGTCCGTCTTTAGGGGTTGCACCGGCAGGCACGTGGATATGGATGTCGGTCTTGTCGAAATCTTTCAGGTCGATACCCAGGTTCTGGGATTGGCTGCGGAGAAAGCTCAACGCCGTTTGTGCGCTTTCTTTCATCACATCGCCCAATGAGCCTGTGAGCATCAAAGTGCCGCGTCCGGGCATCTTGGTGGCTTCGATGAAGAGTATGCTGCCGCCAACTGGCGTCCACGCCAGACCGGTGGCGATGCCGCATTCGGTGATGTTCTCAGCGGTTTCCTGATGGTAGCGAGCGATGCCCAGATACTCATTCAAATCCGCCGGCTTGATCGTCAGCGGCGGATGCTTAACCAGTTCTTCGGCATACTGCCGGGCTGCTTTGCGGATCAGTGTAGCGATCTCCCGTTCCAATTGGCGCAGCCCTGCCTCGCGGGTGTAATCCTGCACCATACGCGAGATCGTGCTGTCGGGAATCTTCACCAGCTTGGGCTTCACCCCGTGCTCTTCCAATTGACGGGGAATCAAATGACGCCGGGCGATGTGCAGTTTCTCGGAAAGTGTGTAGCTGGGCAGTTCGATGACCTCCAGACGGTCCTTCAACGCGGGTGGAATTGGGTCCAACCAGTTCGCGGTGGTGATGAACAAAATCTTGGAGAGGTCGAACGGCAGGTCGAGGTAGTGATCGGTGAACGTATTGTTCTGCTGCGGGTCCAGCACTTCGAGCAAAGCCGAAGCGGGATCGCCCCGGAAATCGTTACCTACCTTGTCGATCTCATCCAGCAAGATGACCGGGTTGTTCGATTCGATGCGCCGCAAGGCTTGCAGGATCCGGCCGGGCAGAGCGCCGACATACGTGCGCCGATGACCACGGATCTCCGCCTCATCACGCATGCCGCCAAGCGCAATGCGGATGAATTTGCGGCCCAAAGCATCTGCCACACTACGGCCTAAGGAGGTTTTACCCACGCCTGGAGGCCCGGCGAGGCAGAGGATCGGACCTTTCAGTGAATGCTTGAGCTTGATGACGGCCAGGAACTCGAGCAAACGTTCCTTGACCTTGTCCAAGCCATAATGCCCATCATCCAGCAGCTTGCGAGCGGTGGCCAAATCGATGCGATCTTCCGTGGATTTGTTCCAAGGCAGGCTGACGATCCAATCGAGATAATTGCGTGAAACGGTATATTCTGCCGCCGCAGGCGGTATGGAACGGAGCCGCTCCAGTTCTTTCAGTGCGACCTTTTTGGGTTCTTCCGGCAGGTTGTTCTCTTCAACCTGCTTGCGCAGATTATCGATCTCGACCTGGTTCGGATCCGTCTCCCCGAGTTCTTTCTGGATGACCCGGATCTGTTCGCGCAGGAAATAATCGCGCTGCGATTTAGACATCGATTCCGCGACTTCCTTCTGGATTTTGGACCCGATGCTTAACACTTCGAGTTCGCGGCTGAGCAGGGGCGATAGCTTTTTGAAACGGCCTTCCACGGAAGCCGTGGTCAGGATGTCCTGCCGTTCCAGCAGTGAGATGTTCAGGTTCGCGGCGATTAGGTCGGCCAGTTTGGTCGGCTTCTCCGTATTCAGCACCGCGATCTTGACCTGATCGGAAATCGCTGGGGAAAGATTGATGATCTCTTGGAATTGCTGATGTGCGTGCCGCGTGAGCGCCGTCAGTTCCAAGCTTTCGGATTCTTCATCCTTGATGAGCTTCGTCTTGGCCTTGAGATAAGGCTCGCTGGTTTCGACGCTGACGATCTCGACCCGCCGCAAGCCTTCGACCAATACCCGGACGGTATTGTCGGGGAATTTAAGCATCTTCAGCACGCGGGCGGCACAGCCTACTTTGTGCAAATCATCCAGAACCGGATTCTCGACGTCCGGCTTATGCTGAAGAAAAAGACCAAGGAAACGATCGCCCCCGACCACGTCATCAATCAGGCGGATGCTTTGTTGGGTATCGACCAGCAAGGGCGCGACCATGCCGGGGAAAAAGACAATATCGGAAAGACCCAAGATGGGCAGCACCTCTGGAAGAGACTTCGCCCCTTGTTTCTGTATCGCTCCGGTGTCGGCCCCTTGGCCGGAGGCATCGAGGATACTGATCAGTTCAGTTTCAGATGACGTCATTTCGTGCTCTAACACCAGTTAGAAGCCACCGATGCGCAAACCGTTCAGAAAAAATCAGTTCTGATTCTTTGACGAGATGATGATCGTCGTCTTTTTGCGTTCGGCTGACACCGCCATGGTGGGGACATCAATACGGAGGAACCCGTTCTGATAGGTGGCCCGTGCCTTGGAGAGATCGTAGCCTGGAGGCAGTTCGATCACTGTTTCAAACGGGCCGTAATTGATTTCCATCACCAAAAAATTGCACTTGCCGTTGCGGCAACCATCGGGGCGTTGGCCGCTGATCTTCAAACGATTGCCCTCAACGCTCAGTTCCAGGTCTTCGCGGCGCATGCCGGCGAGTTCCACTTTGATCACCAAACCCTCTTCCGAGATATAGACATCGGTATTCGGTGTCCAGTTGGCCTCGGAGGTCGTTTCAGCCTCAGCACCCGTGCGGGCGGATGTCTTGATGAATTGCACAGCGGAGGTGATTTTATACATGGCGTGTTAGTTAGGCTAAAATAGCGTTTGGCGCGGATTCTCGCAAGTGGCTTTCGTTAGGAGCCTTTCACGATGATTTGCGGGCGTTCCCCTTTGCGGACATGGAAAGTGATGCTCTGTTTTGGTCCTGAGCCATGTCCAGGTGAGCTGCAGCCGCAAGGGGAATTGCGTTGCAGAGCCAGTTTCTTGGGGCGCAGCCAATGCCGCAGGAAGATTGCGGCGGTTATCGCCACAATCGACAAAGCGGTTAACTGCTGCCAGTCCATGAATGCAAGCTACTGCGTAACTCCGGAAGTGCAACCGGAGAATTAAGCCGCGGAATCCTTAAACGTCGCAGATTTGCACGCCTTGCTTGAGCGAGGCGAGCTGATCGGGCCGTTTCGGGATAAACTCTTGGGCGACAAAGCCTTTGAATCCGGTTTCCAAGATGGCTTTCATGATGGCCGGGTAGTAAAGCTCTTGGGATTCATCGATCTCCGCCCGTCCCGGCACGCCACCCGTATGGTAGTGAGCGTAGTATGGGTGGTTCTTTTTGATCGTGGCGATTACGTCGCCCTCCATGATCTGCATGTGGTAGATGTCATAGAGGAGCTTGAAGTTCTCGGAGCCGATCTCCTTGCACAAGGCCACACCCCAATTGGAGAGGTCGCACATGTAGTCTTTGTGGTTAACCTTGGAGTTCAACAGTTCCATCACGAGCACGACCTTATGCTTCTCAGCGATGGACATCAGGCGTTTCAGGCCGATGGCGCAGTTCTTCAAACCTTGCTCATCGCTCATCCCGGCGCGGTTGCCAGAGAAACAGATAAGATTTGTCATGCCGGCGGCGGCTACTTCCTTGATCTGCTTCTCATATATCTCCACCAAAGCATCGTGATACTCGAGGCGGTTGAATGCTTTGTCGATGCCGCCGACCTTGTCTTTGCCTACCATGGTAGTCGGATTACTGACCATGGCACAGGTCAGGTCATACTTTTTGAGGGTAGGGAAGTCAGCCGGTTGAAGCAGTTCTACCGATTGCAGTCCCATACCTTTGGAAGCCTTGCAGAAATCTTCCAGCGGAATCTTGCCGTAGCACCATTTGCATACGGAATGGTGGACACGGCCTTTCAGCGAGCCGGCAGCTTGCTCGGCGGCAGAGAGGCCGGGTTGCAAGAGCACCATGCTCGCGATGGCCGTGGTGGCAGTAGCGGCTTGCAGCATGGCTTCACGACGGGAAATGGGGGTATTCATGGTATGAATGAACGTTTGCTTTTCCCTACTCTGGGCAAGTCCGCCCAGTGCGTCAAACTCATTGCATGCAGACAAAAAATCGGCCCGTGATTGCTCACGGGCCGACGAGGTAGCTAGTTGGTGGGGGAAAGAGGTTTAGTCTTTCGCATTCAAGGTCCACTTGCCGGACATGACAGTCAGAGTCTGGTTCGTGTTGCCGAGAATGTCGTAACGGCTCAGTAACTCGGCGTGACCATCGATGAACAGGTAGTTGAACAGATCACGTCCGTGCACCGTAGTCATATCCACCGTGGACGGGATGTGGTCGTTCGCCGTCGGAATGGTTGGCAGTGTTTCTGCGCTCGCCCAATTGCACGAGGCATTGTGGTACTCCGTGATCTGGATGGTATCCGTGCCCGCGAGCACCGCGCCTTCACGCAGGGAAGGGAGATTACGCGGCACTTTGGTCATGTCCGAGGGCGGCCCGATGTTGATGGCGCCGACCGGCCAGCCGTTCGTGGTGGTCGAACCGACCTGCCAGGAGGCCCATGTCCAATGCAATCCAGATCCCGTGCGGGCGTTCGGGTTGACCGGCGTATTGGTGACGGCCATCGTGTATTTCGGCGGAGCATAGCTGCGGCGGATGCCCGTCGGTGAAAGGCCTACCCAACCCGTGGTAAGCGGGATGCGATCAGCCGGGCATTGCAGCATCTTCGGCATTTTGTTCCACGTTTTCAGACCGTGGGTGGCCATTTCGGTCAGCGTTTGCGAACCGCCGATATAACCGTCGATCAAATCATCCCAGGCAAAACCACCTGAGGTGTAGTGGACTGAGCCGTAGGGCATTTTGTCCGAGCTGTCGCTCTGGTAGATCTTATAGCCCGCACCTATTTGCTTGAGGTTGTTCAAGCATTGGGTGGAGAGGGCTTTTTGTTTCGCCTTGGCAAGCGCAGGCAGGAGCATGCCCGCCAAAATGGCGATGATGGCGATGACGACAAGCAGTTCGATCAAGGTAAAGGCCGCTCTGCCTTTACTATGCCGCAAACTGCCAAGGAAACTGGCCAGATGAGATTTCATTTTGATTTTTTAGGGGGCGATAGGGTTAGAGGTTTTCCAGCCGCACTTCGAGTTTGCTGAGGTCGATGACGTATTTTTTACCCGCGGGGGCCGTGGGGACTTTGGCCAAAATCCGACGCTCAACCAAAGGTTGGAAATCGGTGATAGCCGGAGCACTGGAGTCGCCATAAAAAAGCTGCAGCGCGTAAGTCAGACGCTGCACATCGTTCATGTGCTCGGTGCCGTTATCCACCGCAGAGCCGGTCGCTGCCGCGGTTGCGGTCGCGGCAACTGGCGTTGCGGTCACGGTTGTAGGCGGGGCTACAACCATGTTGGGTGGGGTTGATTGAACTCCGCCGGTAACATCTAGTGCTGCAGGCGGAGCCGATGGGGCAGGAGTTGCCGCGAGTGGTGCATCTTCTTTGGGGGAGCAAGCGGTCAGCACCAGAGCCGCCATGCCGATCAGTTTCAATGAGGTTTTCATAGCGTGATCATTTGCGATCACGAATTACAGCGTTGTGGTCATGACCTTTGCGGCCACAACCGATGGTAGCTATAGCAAGCGTGATGCCAGCCTTTAAGAAGAGCTTATATGAACCGCTTACTGTTGCGTTTTATTCAAGAAAGCTAAGTTGCCCCTGTATCGTTTTGTGCAAACGATACAGCGTGCGC
Organism: Limisphaerales bacterium; assembly: GCA_965283725.1. Classification (GTDB taxonomy): domain Bacteria; phylum Verrucomicrobiota; class Verrucomicrobiia; order Limisphaerales; family JAEYXS01; genus JAEYXS01. The sequence continues at coordinate 1,341 of CBDIPT010000007.1, read as the reverse complement.
GTTTTCGATTCAGCAAAACTACGCATTCTGAAGCAAAACGAGGCCGTATTCGTGGTTCTGTGTTTGGCAGGATAATTGCAGTTCACAAACTTGGCAGAACGAGTTTGTTGTGCGCTTTGCCTGAAGTGTTGCAATCGATTCACACCGGTAGCATGCGACTTTTTGTTGAATGCTTCCTCTGTTCTTCCGAAAAAAAGAACGCAGGCTGTGCGCAAGGGGAGATGTCGCGCAGCCTGCGTTGATTTTTGGTTTATGCTAACTGGTCAGTTCTTTTGACCACGTTGGTTCGCCTTGTCCAAGGCAGCGGAAAACCAGTCGTTACCTTTTGCTGGTGCGGGCTTTGCGGCCGGCCGGGGAGCTGTTTGGGGCCGTGGGCCAGTCGGTGAAGTGCGGTTGTTTTGGCTCGTGCCACCAAGTTCCGGATGAGCTTTCATGGACAGTGCGATCCGCTTCCGGGCCAGATCCACTTCGGTGACGGTGACCATCACTTTCTGTTGCACCTTCACGATCTCGGCCGGGTCTTTCACGAATTTATCCGCGAGCTGGCTCACATACCAGACCGTCTTGATGCACGCCGATATCTACAAATGCTCCGAAAGCAGTCACATTTGTCACGATGCCGGGCAATTTCATGCCGGGTTGCAGATCTTCCATTTTGGAAACCCCATCCTGAAAAGCGAAGGCTTCGAACTTCTGGCGAGGATCGCGTCCGGGCTTGGCCAGCTCTTCCATGATGTCCTTGAGGGTCGGCAAGCCGACGGTATCGGTGACATACTTATCCAGTTTGATCCGGGAGCGGAGGGAATTATCACGCAGCAAGGCGTTCACATCGGCGCCCAAGTCCTTGGCCATGGCGTCCACGATACTATAACTTTCCGGATGGACCGCGCTGGCGTCCAGCGGATGCCCGCCGTCACGCACGCGCAAGAAACCTGCGGCCTGCTCAAACGCCTTCGGCCCCAGGCGTGGCACCTTTTGTAACTCCTGGCGAGATTTGAACGGCCCGTTCTCGTTGCGATACGTCACAATGCTGGCGGCGAGCGCCGGGCCAAGACCGGAGACATAGCTGAGCAATTGCTTGCTGGCGGTGTTCAATTCAACGCCCACCCCGTTCACGCAACTCATCACCACATCATCCAGTCCACGCTTCAGGGCGGCCTGATCCACGTCGTGCTGATATTGGCCGACACCGATTGATTTTGGGTCCAGTTTCACCAGTTCAGCCAGCGGATCCATGAGCCGACGGCCAATGGAGACCGAACCCCGCACGGTCACGTCCTGATCGGGGAACTCTTCGCGCGCGACATCCGACGCCGAGTAAATTGATGCGCCGCTCTCGTT
>CBDIPT010000006.1:0-357313 GCA_965283725.1 Limisphaerales bacterium | reverse complement strand
TCACTAAAACCATCGTCGGGTTGCTTGCTCTCGTTGTACAAACTGCTTTGCTGGCCGCAGAGCCCGTCACTATTCCAGTCCAATCTTCGGCCATGGTTTTTTCGCCGGGAAACTGGACGGGCGATGATGGCCGCGGTGGCAATGTGTTCCGGCAGACCTGGAATGTGCTTACGTCCGGGTTACTTGGGAAACAACAGCGGCCAAGCCCATGGCAAAACTGTTGCTCGACACCTCGACATATCCTCCAGGCTTCAAGGTGCCGCAGATCGCCTACAACATCGATGGCGTCTGGAAATCCAAGATCAATTGCACCAACGAGATCGTCATCGAAGATATCTCAGGGACGGGACGCCATGAGTTGACGGTCTACCTTCAGCAATCGCAACAGTTAGAACGCTGGGGCAGCGAGGGGAAAAGTCCGCTCAATGTCCTGCGGGTGACAGGGCTTCAAGTTGATGCCGAAAGCAAGCCCGTCACGACCGCACCCGTCAAAAAATGGGCGTGGATCATCGGAGACAGCATTACTGAAGGTATCGGAGCCACCGAACTCTCCGCCTATTCCCACCTGCTCGGCCAAGCCTTGCAAACGCGAGGCTATGAATATGGTATCAGCGCATGTGGCTGGAGCGGCTGGATTCATCGAGGGGACACACCGCCGGGCGATGTGCCGGGATTCTATGCGATCACCAATTCGATGAATGGCACCGGTGGTATCCATGATGACGCCCAGAGCCGCTGGAACAAAATTGACGGTAACCGCCATTCTTTGCTCGATTCCGCAGGTCACCTCAGCGGCTACGGACGGACTGGTGAGGAGCCATCGCTCATCACCATCAATTATGGGACTAATGAAGCTGTCCACAAATCCAACCCGAGTGATACCAAGGCCAGTATCGTCCAAAGCCTGTCCGTCCTGCGAAAAAGCGCCCCATCCGCACGGATCGTGATAATCATTCCTTTCGGCCAGTATTTCGCCGCTGAACTAAAGGATGCTGTCGCGATTCACCGCAAGAATCATCCTGCCGATAAATTAATCCACATCATCGACCTCGGCCCTGAAGCAGCCAGGGCGCTTACCGTGAAGAACGGCATCATGGGCGGTCTTCATCCCAACGATCGCGGCCACGCGTTGTTCGCCGCCAAAATCATCCCTCGCGTGATAGAGATTTTGGCGGCTGGCTCGCCATAGTTGATACGGCAACAAGCAAACGGAGGAAACTTAGTGGTAACCTCGGCGCACCTTTCCGCGTCGAATTAGTTACCACATATGCGCTCAACTATCGTGAAAATATTGCTCGCCGTCCTTTGCTCGTCGATGGCTGCAAAGGCCGCCGAGCCCGCTTTGAAACCGCTGATGCTCGTCCCTGACAAGGTGCTGTTTGCTGATGAATTCAATCAACCAAAAGCGGAGCTCAAGGCAAAGAAGAATGACGACACTGAAGCATGGCTGCCCAATCAAGGCACTCGTTGGACTATAGTCGATGGTGTACTGCGCGGGCGTGCTTCTTCCGCCGAATATCAGGCCGCGCACGAAACCCATAAAGGGGTGCATCCCCGCATCGTGCTGACCAAAACACCGGAGAACTACATCCTGCGTTTATCCCTGCGCCTTGTTGATGGAACTCCTTATGAAGCCACCAAACGCCGGTCTGTCCCGCCATTCATCGAGATTGGTCACCACATCTGCCGGGTCACTTGGGGCACGAACGGAGCAGTATTGCTGGCAGATGGCGACACCCTCCAACTCGCCAACGCGGTTGACTTCAAGCTCGTTCCGGGCAAATGGCAGGAAATCATGGTCGAAAAACGCGCCGATGAAGTCGTGGTACAGTTCGCCAACGGCCCCACCTTTTACGGCAAACATCCCACCTACGTCAGTGACAAGCACTTCGTGATGCTCGGCGGACTCGAAAGCGGCACGATGGAAGTGGACGACGTCACCGTGTGGTCATTGAAAGACGGAAACCAGCCTGATTGGGCCAAACGATTGGCCCAGTTTCCTCCCCCGCAGAGCATACGCATCAAGGCATCCAAACCCGCCGCCACTGCCGAACCCAAAAAGAAATGACGCCAGCAGGCTGATAACTCAACCAACCTTGGCAAGGTCCTGAAAAACAATGATGGAAGGATTGCCGACCGGGATATACTGGCCGGTGAAGGTTAGCCCTCCAGTTTTACGGTCCACTCGAAATGTGGCTATATTGTCAGCCCGTTGATTGCAGCAATAGAGAAACTCTCCGGTGGGATCGAAATTAAAACTGCGGGGATAATTGCCCCGTGTCCATTCCTCTCCGATATACGTCAATGCACCAGTGGATCCGATGGAGAAAATGGCTATGCTGTCATGCAGACGATTACCCGCGTAAACGAACCGGCCATCAGCCGAAACCAAGATTTCCGAACAGAAATTACTACCGGCAAACTTGGGCGGCAGGCTGGAGATAGTTTGCTTCGCAGTCAGCCTCCCCTTCTCGCCATCATACTCAAAAAACACGATAGTCGAACCCTCTTCTTGAATGGAGTAGAACCAGCGGCCATTAGGATGAAAATGAAAATGGCGTGGGCCATCTCCCGGAGGCAGTGAGATCGAAGGTGGATCATTCGGGGTCAGCACGCCCTTTTGTGCTTCAAACTTCCAAACGAAGATTTTATCCAACCCCAGATCGACATGCAGAACAAAGCGCCCTGAAGGATCAGCCTGCACCATGTGTGCATGTGTGCGGTCATGCCCGCTAAAAGCAAAACTGCCCGCCGGAGCATTGACAGCTCTTGTTGGACCGAGTTTCCCCGCATCTTTCTTTAGGTCCGTAGCCTCACCCAAACGGCCATCCGGCAGGATTGGTAGCACCGCCACTGAGCCACCAAAATAATTAGCCACCAGCAAAAAACGGCCCGAGGGGTGCACACTCACATAGGTAGGGCCTGCGCCGCCGGAACGAACGGTGTTAAGCAGTTTTAACTGTCCATCAGTCCGGTTGATGGCAAAGGCACTGACCGTGCCTTCATTACCCTCTCCCACGCGATCTGTTTCATTAGCCGAATAAAGGTGGGTTCCTTGGGCATTCAAAACCAGCCCGCTAGGACTGGTTCCCAGTTCAAAAATACCCGCTGCCGTCATCGCTCCGGTGGTTCGATCCATTTGATATAAATGGATGCCTCGTCCGTTTCCCGGCGGCAAATCCACTTGGGTTGGCAGCATGTCACGCAAAGGTGAACTGAAGGTTCCTACATAAGCCATCAATGGCCTCTTCGCGTCATTCACTTCGGCTTCGAGCAAGCCAGTCAACTGCGGAACACCAACTGCCAGCACCACAGATGTTTTTAAAAATGAACGCCGCGAAACCTCGGAAGAGATCGTGTCAGTATTAATCTGCATCACTGGTTCGACGTTCTCCCTCAACAACTGCTTCACAGATAAGTTTACGGCATGAGGAAGACGCGGAAGGTTCTGGTGCCGAGGGTATTGGGGTCGGCGGTGGTCTTGGGGGAGCCGAAGTCGAGCCAGTTGAGGTTGGTGCCGGTGCCGGTGATGGGGGACAGGACGGTGGTCCAGGCGAGGCCGCCGTCGTCGGTGAACTGGAGCAGGTAGGTGCGGCCCAGGAGGCTCTGTTGCAGCGTCACCACATACCGGTTGTCGGCCAGGCGCTGCGTCAGCACCCCGCTGGTCAGCAGGTTGCCCCCGGCCACGCTCGGCTGCGCCTGCACCCCTGTCACATCCACCTCGAACACCGGCGCCACCGGCATCTGCCCCACCGTCGGCACCTTGTATTCGATCACCAGCACCACCGTCTGGCCCGCCGCCAGCGTCTGGTTATACTGGATATACGCACGCCCGTCCGCCGTCGTCCCCGCCGCGTCCATCACCGTCACCCCCGCCGGCAGGTTCCCGATCGCCACCCGCACCGCATCGATCGTCGACCCCGTCGTGTTCGTGATCCGCAACCGCTGCTCGTAATAACCCGTGTAGATGCTCGCCGCGCTCAAACCCGTCAGCTGCTCCACCACCTCGAACGTCGGGAACCCCGCGATGTTGCTCCCGTCCGCCGTGTCCAACGCCATCAGCCCGCCCGTCTTCACCGCCCCCGTCAGATTGCCGGCATCGCCCGCCGCGCTCACGCTCCCGTCCGCCTGCACCCGGTTCACATTCACCGCGGCCACCGTCCCCACCGCCAGCCCGCTCGCATCCACCAGGCTGATCCCCCCGTTGCCCACACTGGCCGCCAGCAACGCCACTTCCGTCTCCACCACGTTGCTCCCCGTCACCCCGATGCCCACCCCCGCCACCACCCGCAGGTTCCGCCCGTAAATATCCACCGCCACATCATCCCCGCCGTCCGTCACCCGGCCGCCCGTCGCCACCACGCTCACGTCACCCCACGTCCCCTGCGCCCCGCCATTGCGCGCATCCAGCAGGCCCAGCGCCACATCCCCGCCCGCCACCACCCGGATGTTCGCCCCCGCCGTCCGCACCGTCGTGCTCCCGCCCAGCACCACGCTGCCACCGGCCTGCACGTCCGCCGTCCCCCCCGTCACACCAGGAGGATTCCGTCGGCCAAAGTCACATTCCCGCTGGCCAGCACACTCAGGCTGCCTCCCGCCACCGTCACATCGACCGTCGCACTCACGTTGCCCCCCGTCGCCGACAACAGCACGTTCCCGCTGCCGCTGTTGGTAATGGTGGCCTGAACCGCAAGGTTTCCGTTCAGGGTCCGCACCACGATGCCCGTGGTCGCAACGATGCCGCTGAGGCTCCCCACATCGCTGCTGGCACCCAGCGTCCCGTCGGTTTGCACCCGGTTCACGCTCACCGCACCCACCGTCGTCACCGTCGTCCCGCCCGCCAGCACCACGTTCACACTGCTGCCACCCACCGCCAATGTCTGCCCGTCGAGCTCCAGCGCATCAGCCACCGCCGGCACCAGCGTCCCCGCCGTCCCCGTCGCACTCACCCGCACATTGCGCCCGTAAATGTTCACCAGCAGGTCCGCCCCCGCATCCGTCACACTGCCGCCGCCCGCGCTCACGCTCACATCACCCCAGCTGCTCTGGGTGCCACCGTTGCGCGCATCGGCCACCCCCAACGTCACACTGCCGCCCGCACTGATCCGGATGTTCCCGCCCACCGTCGTGATCCCTTGCGTCACCACGTTGCCGCCCAACGCCACCACGTCCGCCGTCCCGCCCGTCACACTCAAAGCCGCATTCAGGTTCAACGCCCCCCCCGCCACCACGCTCACGCTGCCGTTGGCCAACGTCACCCCGCTGTTCACCGTGACCGTCCCCGTCGCATTCAGCAAGACATGGCCGCTGCCGCTGACATTGACTGCGGCCTCAACCGCCAGGTTGCCGGTGTTCACCAGCACCAGGCTGTTCCCCGTACTGGCCCCGCTCTGCGCCGCGTCCGTCACCCCCGCCACCACCCCGTTGGCCCCCACCGTCGCCACCGTCACACTCACACTGCCCACCGTTAAATCACCCGTGTTCGCCAGCCGCACCACCCCGCCCGCACTCACGCTCACCAGCGCCGTCTGCAGCACGAACTCGTCGTTCAACGCCCCGATGCTGCCACCCGCCTGCAACCGCACCGCGCTGCCCGTCACGTTCACCCCCGCATCCGTCCCGTCCAAAATGCTCCCCGCCTGCGCCACCACGCTCACCCGGCCCGCCCCCGCGTCCACCGTCCCCACCGTCACCGTCCCGGCCGCCACCACCCGCACATCCCCGCCACCCGTGCTCACGACCGTCACCGTCACGCTGCCCGCCGCCGCCGTCACACTCACTTCGCCCCCGCCGGTCGTCAGCGTCGTCCCCGCGCTCATCGTCACACCCTGCACCCCAGCCACCGTGATGTGACCGCTGCCGCTCACCACGCTCCCCGCCACCGTCACACTCCCGCCCGCTCCCAGCAAAATCTGCCCGCCACCCGCCACACTCACACCCACCCCGGCGTTCAACGCCCCGTCCGTCACCGTCAGGTTCCCGCCCAACGCCTGCACATACACGCTGCCGTTCCCCGCCACCACCCGCACATCGCTCTTCACCCCGTCAGCCGCCAATGCATTCAACGTCCCGTTCGCCCCCACCGTCCGGTAGCCCACCGTCACATCCCCCACCGTCACGCTGCTCACGTCGTTCACCGCCACACTCCCCGCCCCCGACTCCGCCGCCAAAACCGCCCCTTCGATGACCAGCGCCTTCGTCACCGGCACATACGCCCCCGTATACGTCACATCCCACGTCAACCGCACGCTCCGGTCCACCAAGATCTGTGGCGCCCGCAGACTCACACTCACCCCCGCCGTCCCATACGCCACCCGGTAGAACCGCCGGCTGTCCGCCGGCACCGGATCCACATACGTCACGCTCGTGTCCCCGCTGCTCACCGTCACCAGCTCCGTCCACGTCACAAAGTCCGTCGTATATTGCAGCCGGTACACCGGCGCGTTCAGCCCACCGATGTTCCCCGCCGCCGCCAAACTCACGCCCTGACCATACACCCGCACACTCGTCGAACCATCGCCCCCCGCATCGCTGATCGCACCCGTCTGCGCCACCACCTGCACGTGGCCCCACGTGTCCTGCACCCCGCCGCTCCGCCCGTCCAACACCCCGATCACCACGCTGCCGCCCGCCACCACCCGCACGTTGCCCCCGCCCGTCACCACGCTCGCACTGTCCGCCATCGTCACACTCCCCACACCCGCTTCCACAGCCACCACTCCCCCACCCGTCACCACATCCACACTGCCACCCAACGTGATCCCGTTCGCCGCCAACAACGTGATATAGCCAGAACCAGAACGCACGTCGGAGTTCAAGTTGAGGTCCGTGCCACTGCCGCCCGCCGACAGGCGGATGTTGCTGCTGCCACTCACGCTGATACCCAGGCCGTCCGCGTCACTGCCGTCCGTCACCTGCAGGCTGCCCGCCACCGTCACCAGCACCACGTTGCCCCCGCTCACGATGTCGCTCTGCGCCCCGTCCGTGATCCCCGCCGTCGTGCCGTTGGCCTGCTGCACGGTCACCGTCACCGTCACCGCGCCCACCACCAGGCTGTCCGTTTCCAAAAGATTCACACCCGCGGCACCCGCCACCACACTCACGGTGCCCACCGTGGTCTCGAGCGCATTGCCCGCCTGGCCCACGCCACCATTGCCCGCCGTCACCAGCAGACCGCCCGCCACCACGTTCACATAGCTATCGCCACCATCCAAAATATTGCCCGCCGTGCTCAGCAGCGCCACGTTCTGCGCCACGATCCCGCCCACCGTGATATCATTGGTCACCGCCACACGCACGCTGCCGGCCCCCGCAGCCACCTTCGCCGTGCCCGCCATGAACAGCCCGGAGGCACTCACCACCACGCTGCCACCCACCGTCGTCACGTCCACATCGGTTCCCAAGGTCAGCAACTGCTGCGCCGCCAGCGTGATCAGGCCAGTGCCACTCACGATATCCGCGTTCACCGTCAACGCCCCCGTCCCCGCATCGACCCGCACGCTGCCACTGCCATTCGCACTGACCGCCACCCCGTCCGCATCGCTGCCGTCCGTCAACGTCACCAGCCCGTTGGCCGTCAAGATCACGTTACCGTTGTTCCCCGCCGCCAGGTCACTCTGCACCAGATCCGTCACCGTCGCCGTCGTGCTGTTCGCCTGCACCTCGGTCACCGTCACGGTCACACCCGTCACCGTCACGCCGTCCGTCTCACCCAGGTAAATGCCCGTCGCCGTCGTCCCGCCGGCCAGCACGCTCACGTTCGTCACCGCCGTCGTCACGGCCCGCGCCGCCGTCCCCACCGCCTGGCCCGCCTCGATCCGCAACGCCGTCGCCGTCACATTCTTCGTCGAACCCGCCGCGTTGATCACCGAACCCGTGGTCGCCACGACGCTCACGTTCGCGGCCGTCACGTTGCCCAAAGTCACGTCCGCGGTCGCCGCCAAGCGCACGCTCGAACCCGTCGCCACCACGGTCACGTTACCCACCATCGTCAGGCTGCCGTTCTGCGCCCGCACACTGACCGTGCCCGCCGCCGCCGTCGTCACATCCACGCCCGTCGTCAAACTCACACTCGTGGACGCCGTCAGCGTGATATGGCCCGTCCCGCTCACGCTATCCGCGTTCACCGTCAACGCCCCCGCACCGGCGCTCACCAAGATGTTCCCGCTGCCGTTCGCACTCACCGCCACGCCGTCCGCGTCGCTGCCATCCGTCAACGTCACCCCGCCGTTCACCGCCACCAAGATCACATCCCCGTTGTTCCCCGCCGTCAGGTCGCTCTGCAGCAGGTCCGTCACGGTAGCGGTCGTGTTGTTGGCCAACACCTCGGTCACCGTCACCGTCACGCCCGTCACCGTCACGCTGTCGTCTTCCGTGATATAGCTGCCCTGCAGCGTCGTCCCGCCCGCCAGCACACTCAGGTTCGTCACCGCCGTCGTCAGGTGCCGCACCGCCGCACCCACCGCCTGGCCCGCCTCGATCCGCAGGCCCGTCGCCGTCACATTCTTCGTCGAACCCGCCGCGTTGATCACCGAACCGCCGGCCGCGATGACGCTCACGTTCGTCGCCGTCACATTCCCCAAAGTCACATCCGCCGCCGCCGCCAAGCGCACGCTCGAACCCGTCGCCACCACCGTCGCATCCCCCGCCAGCGTCAGGCTCCCGCCCGCCGTCCGCAGACTCACCGTCCCCGGCGCTCCCGTCGTCACATCCACCCCGCCACCCAACGTCAGCCCCGTCGCCGCCGCCACCGTGATGTGCCCCGTCCCCGTGCTCACATCCGCATTCAACGCCACACTCCCAGAACCCGCCCCCAACTCCACGTTCCCCGCACCCGTCACCGTGATGGGCTGGCTGACCACCAACGCACCCGAGCCGTTGTTCAAAATCACCGAACCGCTGGCCACCACTCCGGCTTGCGCCGCATCCGTCACCGGTGTCACCCCCGCACTCGCCGTCACCTGCTGGATCGTCACGCTCACGGTGCCAATCACCAAGCCGTTGGTCTCATACACGCTGACCCCGCCCGCACCCGCACTGGCCGTCAACGTCGTCACGGTCGTCTCCACCGCATTGCTGAACTGACCCGCACCATCACCGGCTTGCAACCGCAGACCATCGGCCACGATGTCCACCGTGCCCGTGTTGCCGTCATTGTCCCCGTCCAAGATGTTCCGGCCCGCCAGCACGCTCACGTTGCCAGTGGTCGTGATCACTCCGCCCAGCGTCACGTCTTGCAGGGCGGTGGTCGCACTCAACCGGATGTGACCGCTGCCCGTCGTGATGTTCGAGGTCGGGCTCAGCACGATGCTCCCCGTCGTCGCCACCAGTTCCACCGTGCCCGTCAGGCCCGTCGTCAGATCCGCGTTGGTGGTGAACGTGAGGCTGTTCTTCGCCAAGACACTGATGTGTCCCGTGCCGCTCAGGATATCTTCATTGCCCGTCACGCTGCCGTTCAGCGCTTCCAGGAGGATGTTGCCCGTACCATTCGCACTCACCGTCACATTGTCGTCGTTCGCCAGCCCGTCGTTCAACGTGAGGTTGCCCGTCACCACCCGGATCACGATGCTCCCGTTCCCGCCCGTCACCACGTCGCTCTGGTTGACATCCGTCACCGGCGTCACCCCCGCACTCGCCGTCACCTGCTGCACCGTCACACTCACGTCGTCCACGACCAGCGTGTCCGTCTCCCGCAGGCTCACCCCGCCCGCTCCCGCCCGCGCCGTCAACGTCGTCACCGTCGTCTCCACCGGGTTCACACTCCCGCCCAGCTGCCCGATCGCATTGCCCGCTTGCAGCCACAGACCACTGGCCACCACATCCACCGTCGTGTCTTCCCCGTCCCCGTCCAAGATGTTCCGGCCCGCCAGCACGCTCACGTTGCCAGTGGTCGTGATCACTCCGCCCAGCGTCACGTCTTGCAGGGCGGTGGTCGCGCTCAACCGGATATGACCGCTGCCCGTCGTGATGTGGCTCGTAGGGCTGAGGCTGATGCTCCCCGTCGTCGCCACCAGCTCCACCGTGCCCGTCAGGCCCGTCGTCAGATCCGCGTTGGTGGTGAACGTGAGGCTGTTCTTCGCCAAGACACTGATGTGTCCCGTGCCGCTCAGGATATCTTCATTGCCCGTCACGCTGCCGTTCAGCGCTTCCAGGAGGATGTTGCCCGTACCATTCGCACTCACCGTCACATTGTCGTCGTTCGCCAGCCCGTCGTTCAACGTGAGGTTGCCCGTCACCACCCGGATCACGATGCTCCCGTTCCCGCCCGTCACCACGTCGCTCTGGTTGACATCCGTCACCGGCGTCACCCCCGCACTCGCCGTCACCTGCTGCACCGTCACACTCACGTCGTCCACGACCAGCGTGTCCGTCTCCCGCAGGCTCACCCCGCCCGCTCCCGCCCGCGCCGTCAACGTCGTCACCGTCGTCTCCACCGGGTTCACACTCCCGCCCAGCTGCCCGATCGCATTGCCCGCTTGCAGCCACAGACCACTGGCCACCACATCCACCGTCGTGTCTTCCCCGTCCCCGTCCAAGATGTTCCGGCCCGCCAGCACGCTCACGTTGCCAGTGGTCGTGATCACTCCGCCCAGCGTCACGTCTTGCAGGGCGGTGGTCGCGCTCAACCGGATATGACCGCTGCCCGTCGTGATGTGGCTCGTAGGGCTGAGGCTGATGCTCCCCGTCGTCGCCACCAGCTCCACCGTGCCCGTCAGGCCCGTCGTCAGATCCGCGTTGGTGGTGAACGTGAGGCTGTTCTTCGCCAAGACACTGATGTGTCCCGTGCCGCTCAGGATATCTTCATTGCCCGTCACGCTGCCGTTCAGCGCTTCCAGGAGGATGTTGCCCGTACCATTCGCACTCACCGTCACATTGTCGTCGTTCGCCAGCCCGTCGTTCAACGTGAGGTTGCCCGTCACCACCCGGATCACGATGCTCCCGTTCCCGCCCGTCACCACGTCGCTCTGGTTGACATCCGTCACCGGCGTCACCCCCGCACTCGCCGTCACCTGCTGCACCGTCACACTCACGTCGTCCACGACCAGCGTGTCCGTCTCCCGCAGGCTCACCCCGCCCGCTCCCGCCCGCGCCGTCAACGTCGTCACCGTCGTCTCCACCGGGTTCACACTCCCGCCCAGCTGCCCGATCGCATTGCCCGCTTGCAGCCACAGGCCACTGGCCACCACATCCACCGTCGTGTCTTCCCCGTCCCCGTCCAAGATGTTCCGGCCCGCCAGCACGCTCACGTTGCCAGTGGTCGTGATCACTCCGCCCAGCGTCACGTCTTGCAGGGCGGTGGTCGCGCTCAACCGGATATGACCGCTGCCCGTCGTGATGTGGCTCGTAGGGCTGAGGCTGATGCTCCCCGTCGTCGCCACCAGCTCCACCGTGCCCGTCAGGCCCGTCGTCAGGTCCGCGTTGGTGGTGAACGTGAGGCTGTTCTTCGCCAAGACACTGATGTGTCCCGTGCCGCTCAGGATATCTTCATTGCCCGTCACGCTGCCGTTCAGCGCTTCCAGGAGGATGTTGCCCGTACCATTCGCACTCACCGTCACATTGTCGTCGTTCGCCAGCCCGTCGTTCAACGTGAGGTTGCCCGTCACCACCCGGATCACGATGCTCCCGTTCCCGCCCGTCACCACGTCGCTCTGGTTGACATCCGTCACCGGCGTCACCCCCGCACTCGCCGTCACCTGCTGCACCGTCACACTCACGTCGTCCACGACCAGCGTGTCCGTCTCCCGCAGGCTCACCCCGCCCGCTCCCGCCCGCGCCGTCAACGTCGTCACCGTCGTCTCCACCGGGTTCACACTCCCGCCCAGCTGCCCGATCGCATTGCCCGCTTGCAGCCACAGACCACTGGCCACCACATCCACCGTCGTGTCTTCCCCGTCCCCGTCCAAGATGTTCCGGCCCGCCAGCACGCTCACGTTGCCAGTGGTCGTGATCACTCCGCCCAGCGTCACGTCTTGCAGGGCGGTGGTCGCGCTCAACCGGATATGACCGCTGCCCGTCGTGATGTGGCTCGTAGGGCTGAGGCTGATGCTCCCCGTCGTCGCCACCAGCTCCACCGTGCCCGTCAGGCCCGTCGTCAGGTCCGCGTTGGTGGTGAACGTGAGGCTGTTCTTCGCCAAGACACTGATGTGTCCCGTGCCGCTCAGGATATCTTCATTGCCCGTCACGCTGCCGTTCAGCGCTTCCAGGAGGATGTTGCCCGTACCATTCGCACTCACCGTCACATTGTCGTCGTTCGCCAGCCCGTCGTTCAACGTGAGGTTGCCCGTCACCACCCGGATCACGATGCTCCCGTTCCCGCCCGTCACCACGTCGCTCTGGTTGACATCCGTCACCGGCGTCACCCCCGCACTCGCCGTCACCTGCTGCACCGTCACACTCACGTCGTCCACGACCAGCGTGTCCGTCTCCCGCAGGCTCACCCCGCCCGCTCCCGCCCGCGCCGTCAACGTCGTCACCGTCGTCTCCACCGGGTTCACACTCCCGCCCAGCTGCCCGATCGCATTGCCCGCTTGCAGCCACAGGCCACTGGCCACCACATCCACCGTCGTGTCTTCCCCGTCCCCGTCCAAGATGTTCCGGCCCGCCAGCACGCTCACGTTGCCAGTGGTCGTGATCACTCCGCCCAGCGTCACGTCTTGCAGGGCGGTGGTCGCGCTCAACCGGATATGACCGCTGCCCGTCGTGATGTGGCTCGTAGGGCTGAGGCTGATGCTCCCCGTCGTCGCCACCAGCTCCACCGTGCCCGTCAGGCCCGTCGTCAGGTCCGCGTTGGTGGTGAACGTGAGGCTGTTCTTCGCCAAGACACTGATGTGTCCCGTGCCGCTCAGGATATCTTCATTGCCCGTCACGCTGCCGTTCAGCGCTTCCAGGAGGATGTTGCCCGTACCATTCGCACTCACCGTCACATTGTCGTCGTTCGCCAGCCCGTCGTTCAACGTGAGGTTGCCCGTCACCACCCGGATCACGATGCTCCCGTTCCCGCCCGTCACCACGTCGCTCTGGTTGACATCCGTCACCGGCGTCACCCCCGCACTCGCCGTCACCTGCTGCACCGTCACACTCACGTCGTCCACGACCAGCGTGTCCGTCTCCCGCAGGCTCACCCCGCCCGCTCCCGCCCGCGCCGTCAACGTCGTCACCGTCGTCTCCACCGGGTTCACACTCCCGCCCAGCTGCCCGATCGCATTGCCCGCTTGCAGCCACAGACCACTGGCCACCACATCCACCGTCGTGTCTTCCCCGTCCCCGTCCAAGATGTTCCGGCCCGCCAGCACGCTCACGTTGCCAGTGGTCGTGATCACTCCGCCCAGCGTCACGTCTTGCAGGGCGGTGGTCGCGCTCAACCGGATATGACCGCTGCCCGTCGTGATGTGGCTCGTAGGGCTGAGGCTGATGCTCCCCGTCGTCGCCACCAGCTCCACCGTGCCCGTCAGGCCCGTCGTCAGATCCGCGTTGGTGGTGAACGTGAGGCTGTTCTTCGCCAAGACACTGATGTGTCCCGTGCCGCTCAGGATATCTTCATTGCCCGTCACGCTGCCGTTCAGCGCTTCCAGGAGGATGTTGCCCGTACCATTCGCACTCACCGTCACATTGTCGTCGTTCGCCAGCCCGTCGTTCAACGTGAGGTTGCCCGTCACCACCCGGATCACGATGCTCCCGTTCCCGCCCGTCACCACGTCGCTCTGGTTGACATCCGTCACCGGCGTCACCCCCGCACTCGCCGTCACCTGCTGCACCGTCACACTCACGTCGTCCACGACCAGCGTGTCCGTCTCCCGCAGGCTCACCCCGCCCGCTCCCGCCCGCGCCGTCAACGTCGTCACCGTCGTCTCCACCGGGTTCACACTCCCGCCCAGCTGCCCGATCGCATTGCCCGCTTGCAGCCACAGACCACTGGCCACCACATCCACCGTCGTGTCTTCCCCGTCCCCGTCCAAGATGTTCCGGCCCGCCAGCACGCTCACGTTGCCAGTGGTCGTGATCACTCCGCCCAGCGTCACGTCTTGCAGGGCGGTGGTCGCGCTCAACCGGATATGACCGCTGCCCGTCGTGATGTGGCTCGTAGGGCTGAGGCTGATGCTCCCCGTCGTCGCCACCAGCTCCACCGTGCCCGTCAGGCCCGTCGTCAGATCCGCGTTGGTGGTGAACGTGAGGCTGTTCTTCGCCAAGACACTGATGTGTCCCGTGCCGCTCAGGATATCTTCATTGCCCGTCACGCTGCCGTTCAGCGCTTCCAGGAGGATGTTGCCCGTACCATTCGCACTCACCGTCACATTGTCGTCGTTCGCCAGCCCGTCGTTCAACGTGAGGTTGCCCGTCACCACCCGGATCACGATGCTCCCGTTCCCGCCCGTCACCACGTCGCTCTGGTTGACATCCGTCACCGGCGTCACCCCCGCACTCGCCGTCACCTGCTGCACCGTCACACTCACGTCGTCCACGACCAGCGTGTCCGTCTCCCGCAGGCTCACCCCGCCCGCTCCCGCCCGCGCCGTCAACGTCGTCACCGTCGTCTCCACCGGGTTCACACTCCCGCCCAGCTGCCCGATCGCATTGCCCGCTTGCAGCCACAGACCACTGGCCACCACATCCACCGTCGTGTCTTCCCCGTCCCCGTCCAAGATGTTCCGGCCCGCCAGCACGCTCACGTTGCCAGTGGTCGTGATCACTCCGCCCAGCGTCACGTCTTGCAGGGCGGTGGTCGCGCTCAACCGGATATGACCGCTGCCCGTCGTGATGTGGCTCGTAGGGCTGAGGCTGATGCTCCCCGTCGTCGCCACCAGCTCCACCGTGCCCGTCAGGCCCGTCGTCAGGTCCGCGTTGGTGGTGAACGTGAGGCTGTTCTTCGCCAAGACACTGATGTGTCCCGTGCCGCTCAGGATATCTTCATTGCCCGTCACGCTGCCGTTCAGCGCTTCCAGGAGGATGTTGCCCGTACCATTCGCACTCACCGTCACATTGTCGTCGTTCGCCAGCCCGTCGTTCAACGTGAGGTTGCCCGTCACCACCCGGATCACGATGCTCCCGTTCCCGCCCGTCACCACGTCGCTCTGGTTGACATCCGTCACCGGCGTCACCCCCGCACTCGCCGTCACCTGCTGCACCGTCACACTCACGTCGTCCACGACCAGCGTGTCCGTCTCCCGGATGAACACGCCGCCGGAGATGGTCGTCTGGGCCGTCAGGGTCACCACGCTGGTTTCCAGCGCATCCGCCCCCGTCCCGATCCCCGTCGCCGCCTTGATCCGCAACCCGGCCGCGATCACATCTTCCCCGCCCGACAGGCTGCCCGCATCCGTGACCGCTCCCGTCACCGCCACCAAGGAGACATTTCCGCCGGTCGTCACCCCGCCCAGGGCGATGTCCACCTGCGCCGCCACCCGGATCGCCCCCGTCCCGCTGCTGAACCGGCTGTCGTCCACCTGCGTCACCGAGCCCGTCCCCGCCAAAACCTCGACCGTGCCCGTGCCCGTCGTGGTCACGTCCGCCCCCGCCGCAAAGGTCACATCCCGCGCCGCCAGCACACTGATGTGGCCGCCGCCGCTCACGATGTCCGCCACCGTGTTCACGATCACGTCAAAGCCCGCATCCAGCGCCTGCAACCGGATGTTGCCGCTGCCGTTCGCGCTCACCGCCACGCCGTCCGCCAAGCCCGTGCCGTCCGTCAAGGTCAGCGAACCGGCCTGCGTCTGGAGCACGATCGAACCGTTGCTGCCAGTCGTCACATCGCTCAGCACCAGCGGCGTGTCCGTCACCGTCGTCGCGTTGGTCTGCACTTCCCGCACCGCAAAGCTCACACTGCCCACCGTCAGGGCGTCGTCTTCCAGCAGACTCACGCCCAGGCCGCCCGCCCGCACCGCCAGGGTCCCGACCGCCGTCTCCAAAGCGTTCGCCACCGGCAGGGCCGCCAGCTCACCCACCCCGCCATTGGCCGCCTCGATCCGCAGCCCGCCCGCCACCACATCCTTGAACGTGTCCCCGCCGTCCACCACCGACCCGTTCTGCGAATACAACCGGACCGTCCCCGCCACCCCGGCCGCGATGCCGCCCACCGTGACCGTACCCGCCGCCCGGTACATCACGGCCGCCGCACTGGTCACCGCCCGGGCCGTGTCCGCCATCGTGATCGTGCCCGTGACCGCCTTCACGCTGATGTCACCGCCGCCGGTCTGCACATCCGCCCCCGCCTTTTGCTCCACGTTCACGTTCGCATACAGGGACACATGGCCGGTCCCGCTCACCACGTCCGCATTCACGTCCAGCACCAGGCTGCCCGCCGCCCCGTTGGCCCGCAGCAGCACGTTGCCCGCCCCGTTGGCCGACACCCCCACGCCGCCCGCCGGCGCCGTCCCATCGGTCACCGTGATGGTGCCGTTCAAGGTCTGCAGCACGATGCTGCCGTCCGCCGTCGTGGCCAGGTCGCTCAGGTTCACCGCCAAGTCCGTGACGTCATCCGTGCCGCCCTGCGCGTTCACCCGCTTCACCAGCACGTCCACCGTGCCCACGGTCACCGCATCGGTCTCCGTCAGATTCATCCCGCCCGCCCCCGCCCGGGCCGCCAAGGTGCCCACGGTCACATCGATATCATCATCGGTCCCGCTGCCGAGCTTCCCGATGCTGCCACCGGCCTCCAGCCGCAACCGGCCCGCCACCACGTCCACAAAAGCCTCGCCGTTGTCCAAAATGTTCCCGCCCGCCACCAGGCTCACATCCCCGCCGCCCACCCCCGCGTTCACGCCGCCCAGCAGGATGTTCGTCCCGGCCACCACCCGGATGTCGCCGTTGCCCGCGCCCGTCGAGATCAAGGCGTTGTCCGCCATGTCCACCTTGCCCGCCGTCGCCACCACATCGATGGTCCCCGCCGGGGCCAGCAGATCCGCCAGGGCCGCCAAGGTCACGTTCACGGCCGCCAGCACCGTCAGGTTCCCGCCCGCCGTCCGCACATCGGCGCTGCCGTTCAACACCACATCGCCACCCGTGCTCTCCAACCGCACGTTGCCCGTGCCCGTCACGTCCACGCTCCGGCCGTCGCTGTCGCCGCCCTCGTTCAACGTGATGGTTCCACCCGCAGTCAGCACCAGCGCGCCCGTGCCGGTCACCGTCAGATCAATCACCGTCCGGTCCGTGGTCGCCCCCGGCGTCGCCCCGGTCGTCCCGATCCGGTTCACCTGCACCGTCACGGTGTTCACCGCCAGCGCATCGGTCTCCGCCACGAACAGGCCCGTCACCGTCTGCGCCGCCAAGGTCACCGCCGTGATCTCCAGGTGGTTCGCCGCCTCGCCCGCGTTCTGGCCCGCCACCAGCAGCACACCCGCCGCACTGACGTCCACCGCATTGCTGTCCGCCAGGTCAACGATCGCCCCCGCCACCGCGATCACCGCCACGTCGCCCGTCCCGGCCACCAGCGCACCCAAAGTGATGTTCCCGGCCGTCGCCTCATACCGGATGTCTCCGTCCGTGCTCGTCGTCACCGCGCCGTCCACCATCTCGAGGTCGCTGGCCGCCAGCACGTCGATGGTCTTGCCCGTCCCTTGGGCCGTCACGTCGCCGGCCACCGCCTGCATCACGTCGTCCGCCGCGAACAGGCTGATGTGCCCGCCCGTGCTCATCACCCCCGCTTCCAGCACCAGGTCGTCCGCATCATCTTCCACGCCTTCACCGGTCTCGCCCGTCGCCAGCCGGATGTTGTCCGCCGCCGTCACGCCGGTCGCGTCCCCGCCACCCCGCACGGTCAGGCTGCCGTTCACGGTCACCGTCACCAACAGGCCGCCGCTCACCAGGTCGGCCTGCGCGGCATCCGTCGGGGTCGAGGCCACCGCCCCATCCGTCCCGATCCGGTTCACGCTCACCGCCGCCACCGTGTCCACGATCAGATCGTCGCTCTCGGTCAGGAACAGCCCGCCCGTCCCCGCCTTCGCGCTCACCGTGCCCACCGTCAGTTCCAGATGGTTGGTCGCTTCGCCCACCGCTCCCGCCGCCGCCGTGGCTTCCAGCCGTACGGCCGAGGCCGTCACATCGATGTCGCTCGTACCGCTGTCCGTGATGGTCGTCGCCTTCAGGCTCACCACGCCCGTGCCCACGCTGATCGCCGCCACCGTCAGGCTGCCCGCCGCAAAGTAACGCACGTTGGCATTCACCGTGGTCGCGTTGTTGCCGTCGAACATCACGATGTTCCCGCCCGCCGCCACGTCGATCGTCCCCGCACTGCTCAGCAGGTCGCCCGTCACGTTCACCGCCGAGCCCTGCGTCACATCCCCGGTCGCTGTCAGGCTCAGATGGCCGCTGCCCGCGTTCACCACCGACTGCACCGACAGGTTCCCCGTCGCCGCCAGCAGCACGTGGCCCGCCCCCGTCGCCAGCACCGCCCGGCCGTCCGCGTCGCCGCCCTCGTTCAAAGTCAGATCGCCGCCCGTCACCAGCACCACCGCCCCGCCATTGGCCGCCTCGATATCCGCCTGGGTCTGTGCAGGTGTGCCCGCCACGCCCGCCAGCACGTTGATCCGGTTCACCGTCACGGTCACGCTGTCCACCAGCAACGCGTCGGTCTCCTGCAGGAACGTGCCACCCGTGCCGCCCGAGCTGCTGCTCAGCGTGCCCACCTGGAGCTCGATCAGATCCGTCCCGGCACCGATGTTCCCGCCCGCCACCAGCAGCAAGGCCGCCGCCGTCACGTCCACGGTCGAGGTGTCACTGGTGGTGTCCTTGAGGGAACCGGCCGTCGCCACCAGCAGCACCTTGCCCGTGCCCGCCACAAACTCGCCCACGGTCAGGTCACCCGTCACCGCCCGGTAGGCGATGTCCCCGCCGTTGGCCGTCGTCACCGCCCCGTCCACCATCAAGATCGTCCCCTGCACCAGCACGTCCACGGTCTTGCCCGCGGTCTGCGTGGTCACATCACCATCGGCCCCCTGCATCAGGTCGTCGGCCACGTTCAGGCTGATGTGCCCGCCCGTGCTCACCACGCCCGCGTTCAGCACCAGGTCGTCCGCGTTGTCTTCCACGCCTTCACCAGTCTCGCCGGTCTGCACCAAAATATTTCCCGCCGCCGTGACGCCGGTCGCGTCCCCGCCGCCGTTCACCGTCAACGCCCCGTTCACGGTCACCACCACCAGCGCCGCCCCGCTCACCAGATCGGCCTGCGCCGCATGGTTCTGCGCCGTCAACGTCGTGCCGTCCAAGCCCACCCGGTTCACGACCACCGTCGCCACCGTGTCCACGATCAGATCGTCGGTCTCGCTCAGGAACAGCCCGCCCGTCCCCGCCTGCGCGCTCACCGTGCCCACGGTCAACTGCAACGGCGCACTGCCCGTGCCGATCGCTCCCGCCGCCGCCGTGGCTTCCAGCCGCAGACCGGCCGCCGTCACATCGATATCGCTCGTGCCGCTGTCCGTGATGGTCGTCGCCTTCAGGCTCACCACGCCCGTGCCCGCATTGAACGCCCCCACCGTCAAACTGCCGGCCGCATCATAACGGATGTTCGCGTTGCCCGTCCCCGTCACGTTGCCGTCGAACATGCTGATCGCTCCGCCCGCCACCACATCCACCGTCCCGGAGGTGCTGGTGATATCACCCTTCACGTTGGCCGCCCCGCCCTGGGTCACGCTGCCGGTCACAGTCACGCTGATATGGCCCGCCGCCGTCACCAGGCCCGCCTGCAAGGAAAGATTGCCCGTCACATCCAGCCGCAGATGACCGCTGCCACCCACTTTCACACCCTCGTCATCCGCGTCACCCACGTTCACGGTCAGATCCCCGCCCGTCACCACCACGACCGATCCGCCATTGGTGGCGATGAGGTCCGCCTGAGTGCTGCTGGTCTGGGTCCCGGACAGCGTCCCGGCGTCCAGCACCCGGTTCACCGCCACGGTCAAGGTGTCGATCACCAGCGCGTTGGTCTCGGTGATATAAGTGCCGCCGGTCCCGCCCGAAGAGGTGCTCAGTGTGGTCACCGTGGTCTCGAGCGCGTTGCTGCCACTGCCGATGTCCCCGCCCGCCACGATCAGCAAGCCCGCCGCCACCACGTCCACCACCGTGTCGTTCGCATGGTCGATCACGGAGGTCCCGGCGATCAGGGCCACACTGCCGCCCGTGCTGATCTTCGTCAGCGTGATGCTGGTCCCGGCCTCATACCGCACGTTCCCGTTCACCGCCACGGTCTCGTTGCCCGCCCACATCAAAATCGCCCCGCCGCTCTTCACTTCCAAAGTACCATTGCCCGCCGTGCTGAGGTCACCAATCGTGTTGGCCCCGCTGCCCTGGGTGATATTACCGGTCGCCAAAAGGCTCACGCTGCCGGTCCCGCCATCGATCCCCGCCAGCACGGTCAACACCCCGGTCACATCCAGCAGCACATGGCCCGCTCCCGTGGCCACCAGACCGGTGTTATCCGTGTCCGTGCCGTCATTGATGGTCAGGTCACCGCCCGTGGTCAGGCTCACCGCCCCGCCGTTGCCCGCCACCACGTCGGTCTGGCTGCCCGTGGTCGCCGCTCCCGCCGTCGTCCCGTCCGTCAGCACCTTCAGCGTGCTCACGCTCACGGTGTCCAGGATCAACGCGTTGGTCTCCTTGAGGAAAGTCCCGCTGCTGCCGCCCGAGCTGCTGCTCAAGGTGGTCACCGTCAGTTCCAGCCAGTTGCTGCCACTGCCGAGGTTCGCCCCCGCCGTCAAGATCAGCCCCGCCGCCAGCACGTCCGCCGCGTTGCTGTCCGCCAGGTTCAGGACCGACAGCCCCGCCACCAACGCCACGTTGCCCGTGCCCACGGTCACCAGCCCCACCGTCAGGTCGCCCGCCGTCGCCACCACGCGCACATCGCTGTTGTTCGTGGTCAGCACGGTCCCGTCCACCATCACCACGTCGCTGCCCGCCGTCACATCGATGTTCTTCCCGGCCGCCGACGTGGTCACATCCCCGTTCACCCCGAAGTTCAGGTCGTCCGCCGCCACCAAAGTGATATGTCCGCCCGTGCTCACGACCGCCCCGTTCAACGTCAGGTCGTCCGCGTCGTCCTCGCCCGCATCCCCCGTCTCGCCGCTCGCCAGATAGATGTTGCCCGGCGCGCTCACGCCCGTGCCGTCGCTGTCCCCGTCCCCGATGGTCAGGAACCCGTTCACCGTCGTCAGCACCACCACCCCCGCACTCGTCAGGTCATCCAAAGTCTGCGTCGCCAGCGGCGTCGCCGTCCCGCCCAGCGCCACCCGCTGCGCCGTCACGCTCACCCGGCCCGTCGCCACATCGCTGCTCTCGTTCACGAACAGGTCCGTCCCCGTCACGTTCACCGCCAGCGTCACCACCGAGGTCTCCACCGGATTGGCCGCCGAACCCAGATTGACCGTCCGCACCAGCAGCCCCGCCGCCAGCACGTCCGCCGCGTTCGCATCCGCCAGGTCCGTCACGTCGCCCGCCAGCGCCAGCAACGCCACGTTGCCCGCCGAGCCCGCATTGATCAGCCCCAAGGTGAGGCCGGCCGCCGTGCTCTCCACCCGCACATCCCCGTTGTTCGTCGCCCACACCGTCCCGTCCGCCATCGTCACCGCCCCCGCCGCCAGCACATCCAAAGTCTTGCCCGCCCCCGTCAACGTGACGTCGCCCGCCGCCCCGGCCTGCACCGCCGCCGCCGCCGCCAGGCTCACCTGCCCGCTGGCCGTCACCCCGTTGTTCAACACCAGGTTCGACCCCGCACCACCCGCCGCCAGCCGCACGTTGCCCACCGCCCCGGTCACCGTCACCACACCCGTCACCGTCAACGCCCCGTTCACGGTCACCACCACCACCGTGCCGTCCGTCCCCCCGGCCACGATGCCCGTGCTGTCGTTCGACACCACCAGCGCGTCACTCTCCTCGATAAATATCCCGCCGCTGTTGTTCACCGTCGCCGTCAGCTCCGCGATGGTCGTGTTCACTTCTTCCGCCCCCGTCCCGATCCCCGCCCCCGCCACCAGCACAGCCTTCGTCGTCCCGCCCAAAATGTTCGCCCCCTCACCCGTCAGGTTGTCCGTGATCGAACCCGCCGTCGCCGTCACACTCACCGTCCCGCCCGTGCTCAGGATGCTCAGCAGCACGTTCGTCCCCGCCGTCAGCCCGATCGTCCCCGCCGCCCCGGCCGACGTCGTCGTCACCCCGTCCTGCATCACCAGGTTCGTCCCCGCCGTCAGCCCGATCACCCCGCCACCCGAACTGATGTTCGCGTTCTGCGCGATGCCCCCCGCCGCATTATACGTCACCGTCCCGCCCGCCGTCGTCACGTCCGCCCCCTGCACAATGCCCGCCGCCGACGAGGTCACACTGATGTTCCCCGCCCCGCTCGTGCTCACCACCGCCGACGTCGTCACCGTCCCCGTCGCCGTTAAATTGATGTTCCCCGTCGTCCCCGTCACCGGCCGCTCCACCGTGATCGCCTTCAACGTCCCCGCCGCCGTCACCACGATGTTCCCCGTCCCCACCGTCGCGATCCCCGTCCCCGCCGTGTCGATGTCAATGTTCCCCGCCTCCGCCGTCACCGTGATCCGGCCCGTCCCCGCCACCTTCGTCTGCCGCACGTCCAGCACCCGGATGTCCCCGCCCGTGTTCAGCTCGTTGAGCACCAGGTCCCCCGTGTCCTTGTTCACCGCCGTCACCACCGTCCCCACCTGCAAAAAGCCCAGGTTGATCCCGTCGTCCGCCCGCACCGTCAGGTTCGCCGCCGTCAACGCCTCCCGGCTCACCGCGTCCACCCCGTCATCCACCTGCCGCACCTGGCCCGCCTCCGAATACAACACCAGGTCCGCCGTCGTCAAAAACGTGTTCTTGATCGTGATGTCACCCACCGCGTCCAACGTGATGTTCGAACCCGTCTGGAACGTCCGGTTCACCGCCGTGTAGTCCGCCACCTCGATGCTGCTCCCATACACATACAGCGGATCCGCAAACGAGTTGCTCTGGTCCGCCCGCACCACCCCCAGCTTCACCGAACCCTGGCCCGCCAGCGCATGCCCAAACCCGTCCGCCCGCCCGAACACGATCGACGCAAACCCGTCCTTCAACGACAGCAGCTCCAGATCCGTCACGTTCAGACTGTTCGTGTCCGTCCCCGGCGGCGACCCCACTTCCACCGGCAGATTCACCGTCGCCGGCCGGAACGTCAGCACGCCCGTCCCGCCCACCGACTCCTCACCACCCGTCAAATTGATCTCATCCCCCTCAAACAACAGCACCCCGCCCCCATTCACCACCACGCCCTTCACCACGATCAGCCCCGCCCCCAAGATCCGCAGATTCCCTCCGTTCACCACCACCCCCTGCTCAAACGTCACCGTCCCGCTCGCGTGGATCTCCAAATCCCCGCTCATCACCACCTCACCCTTGAACGTCACATTCACCGCCTCCGTCACCACCAACCCCTCCAGCGGATCCGCCGAACCCACATTCCCATACACCACCACATTCCCATTATGCGCCGTCAACGTCAGCACATCCGCACCCACCACCCCGTCCCCATCCAGCAAATGCCCCGCATTGTTCCCAAACTGAATCCCTCCCGCACCTCCTGTCCCTGCCTCCAACGTCACACTCCCATGTATCAAGACACTGTCGTTATACACTTGGTTCACCGCAAAAGTGGCATTCGCCGCGATCGTAGTGGTGGAGCCCGAGCCCCAGACGATGAACGATGCGTCATCCATACCGATCAAATCGTTGTCGATGTAAACATGGCCACCCAGCACCGGATTACGCAGCACCAACGTGTCATAGAAGGTCAGAATCGCGCCGATATTATCCGGGTCGCCGATGTGGATGATATGGCTGCCTTCGTCGCTACCGATGACGATCTGGCTAAAGCCGTTCACGAGCTTCGTCAGCTCGGTGCTATCCAGATACAAGCCACCATCGGTATCGCTCGCATCCACGAACGTGCCGACAAAGATGGTACCATCTGAGCGACGGGTAGTGATGGTCAGCACGGCACCCGCGCTGCGAATCTCATCAATGATCGTGAGGTCATTGGTGACGATCGTGATATCATCGCCATTGGCATCCACCGGGTCAGAAACCGTCTGCTCACCACCCAAGGACACGACATCCGTGCTGCCGCCCTTGGAGCCCGAGCCCGTGCCGGTCAGGTTCACATTACCGGTAGCCATCACGTAAACCGGCAGACGTTCCGCACTGGACACGGTCACATTCACCGCATCAATGATGATGGAGAGCGGGCTATACAGGAAGCTGCCGTAGCCTTCGCCAATCCTATCCCGGGCACTCAGAGTCAACGAACCGCCGGTGGTCTGCACATATGGACCCTCAGCTTGCCGCAGCACCGTGCCATTGACCAGATGCACGGCTTCTTCGAACGCGGCCAAACCATCCATCACGATCTGGCCGGTGGCCTGATCCACCAGCACGTAACCACGGCGGAGAGCCCAATCGATGTCCACATGGAAGACCGAGCCCGAGAGCAACCAACCCACGGCGCTCGTATCATTCAGGATGGAACCCAGCGGAGCAGCCAGCAGGATGTTGCCCGCACCCAAGACTTCAATGCCCGCAGCCAAGATCAGATCACCATTCTCCGCCGTGATCGCCACGGAACCGCCGGTGGTCTTCACCGGAGCGTTCAACCGCAGCATGGAAGCCCCGGCATAGAGGGTGACGTTGCCCGTCGTCGCCGTGACTCCTTGGCCAGACACCGTGATGGCACCGGACACCGTGCTGATATTTACAGAACCGGAAGCACTCTGCGCCACCTTAACGATGGTCAGGTTATCCGATTCAATAAGGGCGATATCGCCAGAACCGCTGTTGGTCAGCTCGATCTGCGCCACCGTGGTCTCCAGTGCATCACCTTGGCCGATGCCACCCACCGCGTTGATGACCAGCTTGGCCGTCGTAGCGATGATATCAACCGGGCCTTCGCCAGCATCCAGCACTGCACCGCCTGTGCTCGTGATCACCAAGTCCGCACTGCTGGTCGTGCGCAGCTTGCCCAAGGTGATGGTCGAACCCGCATCGATATCGATCACACCGCTGCCTGCCTGGATGAACGTTTCACCCGTCATCGTCAGCGCGCCGGTTCCCGCGTTGATCGTGACATCGCCCGAGGTCGTAGTCACATCACCCGTCAAGGCCATCACAATTCCATTGCCCGCGGTGAGTGTGATCTCCCCGTTAACCGTGCTAAGAGGCTGATTCAGCGTCAGCAAACCGGTCGTGGCCTGCAGTTCGATAGTGGCGCTGCCCGTCAAGCTCAAGGCCGAATCCATGATGAGGTTGGT
Source organism: Limisphaerales bacterium (assembly GCA_965283725.1). GTDB lineage: Bacteria > Verrucomicrobiota > Verrucomicrobiia > Limisphaerales > JAEYXS01 > JAEYXS01. The sequence goes on along the minus strand of CBDIPT010000006.1, from coordinate 332,051 downwards.
GCCCGCAACCAACTTGAAGTTGGCTGTGGTCAACTGCTGGATGATGGACGTGACCGTGACGCTATCCGCCTCAACCAGATCAACGGCTCCGTTGGCCTTCAGCGAGAGCGTATCCGCTTCCATACTGCCGGAAATTGTCCCATTCGCCTCGATCGAAGCCGCCCCCGCGTTCGCCGTGCTGTTGATCACGACGTTGCCATTCACCAAGATTGTCAGTGAACCAATCGTGCCCGTGATAGAACCAATCGTGAGGTCGCCGGTCACATCCAAGATCAGGTTGCCGCCCGCCATCACAATGGAGCTGACGTTCAAGTCACCCGTCTGCGTGACCGTCAGGCTGCCGGGGCCAGTCATCGTCACCGAGAGGTCGTCCACTTCCGAGATCAGCGAGAGATCGTTCTTCGCCGTGATGCTCAGATTGCCAGCGGTCACCTTGCCACCCAAGGCCAGACTCTTGCCTGCGCTCAAGATCACGCTGCCGCTGCCGACATTGATCGGATCCACAATGACCAAGTTGCCGCCCGCCGTCAGGTTGATCGTTTCGCCCGCATTCGTCGGCAAGGCCACCACCGTCAGGTTGCCCGTGACCGTCAATCCGTAGTTGCCCGGCGGACGGTTCGGCAAGATAAGGACAAAGTCACCCGTGATCGTGGGGTTCGCTGTGCCGTTGAGCACCGCGACATCCGCGGAAGTGGCCGTAACGGTGAAGCTGACATTATCATTCTTGCCGGTCAGCGTTAAGGTGTTGCCGGTGACAGACCCGTTGGCCACCGTGCCGCCAGAGATCTGCGTCGCAAGATTGTTCAGGATCGAGGCAAAATCAGCCGTCACGCCGCTCACCCCGCCCTGCGCCGTATAGGCCACACCGTTGACGCGGACTTCATACCGGATGCCATTGGTCGGCGTGCCGCTGAAGGTGACCGTCGTGATCTGTGTCGCCAGACTGCCTGCATTCTGGAAGGTGCCAAAGGTAGCGGCCCCAGCCACCACCACTACACTTTCATTCACCACCGTGGCGCCGTTCACTGTGAACGCTGTGTTCACCGCATCCGCTGTCAGGACCAGCGTGCGCTCGGCCGCGGTCACACTGGCCGTGCCAGCGCCTGAGGTGATGGTAATGATGTGGGTGGAACTGTTGTAGCTCGCAGCGTAATCCGCATGAGCATTGATCAGGCTGGCCAACTGGGTGCCGACCGTATCGTTCGTATTGCCGGAAGCCGCCAGATAATCGAAGTTCGCGCTGTCGATCGAGATGCGATAGCGCATGCCCGCCGTCACGGTGACAGCGCTGAGGTTGATCGTGCGATCGAAATTAACATCCGAGGCATCCTCCGCGTTGATCGTGGTGCCAGGCATATGGTAGGCGGTAGCGGTGACTGCCAGCGATCCACTTGCATTGATCGCCGCCGCGAGCGCCGTCAGCACGGACGGCCAAGTAGCCGTCACGCCGTTCTCACCCACCTTCACCGAGTAAGGCGTACCAGCGATCGTCACCGTGTAACGATAAGCATCAGCCAAGACATCAGAGAATTTGACTTCGTTAACCTGAGCGGCATCCTGACCGGCCGGAGTCGTCGGTGAAGTTCCCGCCTTCGTCACCGCTGCCGGCAAGGTCACCGACACCATGTTCACTTCGAACGGAAGGGCGTTGCTAGTTCCGGTCAATGTCAGAGTTGCCGTTCCGGTGTCATAAGTCACCGCCGCAGCGCCACGGAGCTCGATCGTCAATTTCAACGCAAGGAACAATCCGGCCCAATCAGTGGCCAAGTTGGCCGCATTGGCAGTGATCGCAAACACACGACCGTTGATCATCAGCTTGTAGACCGCACCCGCCACCGGAGCCGCGCCGCTGAATACGATGTTTGTGACCTGCTTGACACCACTCGCCGCCAGGGTGGTGGGGATGGAACCGAAGTTAGTCACCTTGGCCAGTTCGGTGACACCCGTCGCCTGCAGACTGAATGGTTCGTTAAAATTATCCGCCGTGAGCGTGAGCCGGGCACTGGCAGCCGTCACCAAAACCGCAATCGGTTCGCCCGCTTCGATGAGCGTTTCCAAACCGGGCAGCAATGACGTCCACGTGGCGCTGAGCGTGACCGAGTTCGCCGACGCGTTGTAAGTGGCGTCCGGGTTGATCTGGGCGGCCAGACCGGTGGCCACTTCTGCCACCGTATCACCGATTTGAGCGGTGTAGTTGAACGCCGTGCCGCCGATGGTTACCGTATAAACCGCACCTTCCAAAATTTCCAAGGTGTTCAGATAAACCAGACGTTCATTAGTATTGCCCGTGGTGCTGACGATGACCTGACCAACGTTGCTGACTGAGCCCATACCGATCGCCGAAGTGGTGATCGCTGCCGTTCCCGCACCGTCAGTAATCGTGATGACATCCGTAGTGCTGTTGTAGGAGGCATTGTAGGTGGCATGCGCGTTGATCAGGCTGGCCAACTGGGTTCCGATCGTGTCCCGCGTATCCCCGGCGACGGCCACATAATCGAAGTTCGATCCCGCGATCGTGATGCGGTAGGTCAAGCTCTGCACAGCCGAAACACCAGTGAGACTCACCGTCCGGTCAAAGTTTGCATCCGAGCCGTGCGCCGTATTGACGCTGGCAGATGACATGCTCGGGTTGGGCTTCGCTCCCGTGACCTGCACCGAAGCGCTCGGCGTCACATTGCTGAGCACGATGTAGCTGTTCACACCCACGCGGACGACATAGTTATGACCACCGATCACCACCTGATACAAATATCCTGCGGTAGGTGCGGCACCGGCGAACTCGACGATGTTCTGTTGCTTGGCCTGCGAGCCCGGCAGCACCGCCGGCACCGTGCCATTATCGATGGTCGGATTGCTCACCGGCGACGAGCTTGCCGTCTCGACCTTCACCGAGTTCAGTGTGAACGGCGTGTTGTCAACGCCAGTAAGAGTCAATGTGCGCGTCGAGGCCGTGACGGAGCTGGTCACGGTCAGATCCGTATCCGTTTCGATCAGGCTCTTGAACGCGGCAAAGAATGAAGCCCAATCGGCGGTCACGGTGTTTCCCCCCACCACGTCGCCCACCTTCACCCGGAAGTCGGTGCTGTCGATCCGGATGGTGATGATCAACTGCGCGCTCATCACATCGTTGAATTGGATCTGCACCGCTTGCGCAGCATCCGTGCCCGCCTGCTGCGTGGTGGTCACTGTCGCCTGGCTGACCGCCCCGGAAGACTCGGAAACAGAACCGCTCAAGCCAGACCCGCCACGGGTGATGTTATTGATGGTCTTGGTGCCACCCGGAACTTCCTTCGTGAAGTCGATCTCCAGCTCGTTGGCATCCGTGTTGTCCACCACCGCGGCATTCGCCAGCACCAGCGGCGTGCTCGCCGTCGTGCCATAGATGAAGAGGTCATGGGCGAAGAGATCGACCACTACGTTGCGCAAAGCGCCGTCCGTTGTCACCGGATCCAGTTCGTAGATCGTACCGGCCGAATCGATGACGATATCGGACCAAAGCTTCTGGGCACCGCGATCGACTGCCGTCTCCAGCTTGTCGATATACATGTTGCCGGAGGCCTTCAACGTGATGTGATGACCGGTGTTGGCCGAAGATCCGTCACCAAAGGTGATCACCGACTTCGCCGTCAAATCAACGCCCGTAGACACGCGGATGGCACCATTGCGGGCGATCACGCTTTCCAACACCACCGAGTCAGCTTCATTGATCTCGAGGTTGCCCGCCGCTTCCGCCCAATCAAAGCCGTCGCTCGGCGCAGTCGCAGCGCTCGATTCCGCCCGGATGATCGTGGCCACCAAAGTGTTCAGGCGGATGCCACTGGCAGAAACCACATCCAGATATTTGGCGATGAACACCGAACTGTCATCACCCTGGATTAGACGCGCTTCCAAGATCAGGTTACCATCCGTGTTTGTGACTGGCGTCTGCTCCGCTGCAACGATCGCGCCTTGAGCGACCAGGCTGCCGCGGGTGCGGATGCTGACATTCTCTGCTTCTTCAAAGCCCGTCACACCACCCACAAAGCCCGTCAGATTGAACGAATCCACCAATTGGATGCTGATATCCTTGCGGGCGCGGACCTCAAAGTGCGAGGCATCAAAGCCGACGACTTGGATGTCCACAAAGCCCGTCTCTTGCGATACCAGTTCAAAGTCCGGATCACTGTCCACATTGGCACCGAAGATGATGTTACGCGAACCCTTCGCCACGATCTTGATGAAGTCGATCTCGGCATCGCTCGAAACGATGTCACCGCTGATGAAGATGTTCGTATCAGACACCAGTTCCAGCAGCACCTTGGCCGTGATGGTTCCCGTGATGGAAGTGCTGTCAGCGCTTTCCACAATGATCGTTTCGGAGGTCAGATTGCCCGGCAACAGGGAGGTAGTCAGGTAACCACCAGAACCATCAGGCGTTTCCGTGCCAAACTGGAAGTAGGCGCCATTACGATATTCGATGAGCACCGGGGCGTTGAAGAAGCGATAAACGCTAAGCACACCGGCGGCATCGAAAGCGATGCCCGAGGTATAAAGGAGACTGTCACCGGTCGGGCTGCCGCTATTCCAGAGATAAGCGGTCGGACGGATCGCTTGGATATTATCCGCCGTGCTGATCAGCCGGATCGTATCGCCACGGATGACCGATGTAGCGAGCACTTGCAGGGCGTTTTCACTCTGGATGATGACCTGTGTGCCACCCGTCTGGCTGGTCTTCACCGAACCGACCGTCAAGCCCAGCACTTGTTCCGGTGCGCGATCAGATTCATAGATCGTGATATCGCCGCTGGTGGTCTCGATCCGTGTGAGCGCATTGACACTGACTTCCAGGCCGACCACACCCGTTTCCGCCGTAAAGTCCAACGTATCCGCCACGATATCCAATGCCGCATCGGTGAACGACTCGGCGATCTGGCCCTTGGCGCGGAAGATGACATCGCCAAAGGAAGAAATGGCCGCGATGGCGACCGTATCATAGACCGGGTTTCCGTTGACGTCAGTGACGATGTTGCCACCGCTCATTTGCGGTTCCAACCGGCTCAACGTGCCATCCGCGTTCTCGATGAAATCACCAAACACCAAACGACGGACCAAGATATCCCCGCTGCCAACGGCTGCCCCAGTGGTATCGATCGTCACATCGTTCGCATCCACGTCAGTAGTCAGGGTGACATCCGCCAGCTCCACCGTGCCATCCGCGGTCACGTTCAGGTCGCCGTTATTGACGACCACATTGACCAACGTCAGCCGCTTGCCACCCGATTGCGTCACACTCACGTCACCAGCGGCCTGGGTGCGGATGGAGAGCGTGTTGACACTCGTGCGCAGCGTTAGACCACCACGCGCCACGATGGAAAGTTCATCCGCCACCAGCAGACCCGTGTTTTGAATCACCTGGCCTTGGGCGTTCAAGGTCACATCGCCGCGTTGGCCCACCTCAAGACTATTCACTGTGATCGAGGAAGCCGCCGTGCCCAATGCATCGTAAGCCGTGATCGTGACGTCATTGCTGTCGCTCGAACCATTCGCGCGGACGTTCGTCACCGTCACCGCGCCTGCAGCCAGCACGGTGATCGAACCATCGGCCGCCACGAGGTTGGAAAGATTCAAGCCCTTGGAGTTGGCCAGCGTGATGTTGCCACCAGCGCTCAGCACCACATCCGCCAGATTCACACCCGCTACCGCGACCAATTGACCGCCCACCGCCGTGTCCGCCACGCTGAAACCACGTTCGGCACGACCGTAGAGCACATCAGCCGTCAGGATGCCGCCGGTGTAGTTGACCGCACCAGCCGCTGCCGAGAATTCCACGCGATCAGGTGCCGTGACGCTTACATCTTCCATCGTGACGCTGCCACCCAGAGCACCGGTGGAGAGATAAACATCCGAGCCCGCACCCGTCACCGCGATGTTGCCTTCGACGTCACCCGTCAGGTTACCGCTCTTGGAGGTGCCTTCCGTGCTGTCGCCCGCGCTGATCCGCACTTGAGTCACAGCGGTGACTTCAGCGCTCACCTTGACATCGCGACCAGCCGCGACCGTGACCGCCGTCGCAGATTCGATCTCGGCGGCGATGCCCGAAGCCACATTGCCTTCAGCACCCAAGGAGATGTCCAACTTCGCAGCGAGAGTCACGCCCGCTCCGGTACCGGTGGTTTGCAGCAACGCCGAGTCATTGATGACGAGCGAATCACCCGCCCGCAACGTGAGCGCGTTCACCGCCCGCAGGACCGATTGTGAAGGCAGCACCGCACCCGCGGCCACCTTGCCCGTCACCGTCAGTGACGCAGCGGCCAGAATGCTCAAGGAATCAGACGCGGCCAAGACACCCGTCGTCACCACGTGACGGCCGGCATCGATGTTGATGTTGGCCGCACGGATTGTTTCCGCCCCGAAATTACTGCTCCGCAAGAGCGTGCTGTCGTACTGCAACTGCGTGACCAGCTCGGTCTCCGTCTTCGTGATGGGGACTTCCTGCCAGACTGTCTGCGAGCGGAAAGTCACAACCTTAGCCGTCTGGGTCACCTGCTGGTAGACCGGCACATAGTCATAGATCTCTTCGTTCTGGCTGGTCCAGTTATAGGTCTGCTTGATGCGCGTATCGAAGATATCGTGCTGCTCAGATGTCCAGTGATAGTTGTAATCGTAGAACTGCTCATACACCGTCGCTGGAATCATCTTCCGCGCCCGGACGATGATCAGCATGTCATCACCGCCACCGCCATTGGCTTCGTCATCAACGCGATAATCATGGATGGTCTGGATCTGCTGATACTGCGTCTTCCAGATTTCAAAATTATAATTGCTGGAGCGATACGGGGCAAAAACATCGTAAATATCACCATGGTAGGCGATCTGGTCCAGAATACCCTGATCGTAATCCGTCAGGTCACGGAAGCTCGCCCATTCGCCGACCGCATGGAACCACTCTTCTTCATCCCGACCGCCCGGGAAATCACCTGAATCATCATCAATCCAGTAGCCAGACAGATAGACCCAAGGACCCCAATACTTGAACTCACCAACTGCTTGGTCCGGCCGATCCAGATAGCCAGTCTCATCCAAGCTCGCCGTGTCGTTATATAGCACGTTCAGGAACTCGGCCTTGCTGTAAATGTATTGGCTGTCGCGGCCCAACTCAAACGGATCAAGACCTTCGACTGTCGGAGTGTTTTCCCAGACGAAGTTGGGATCGCGCATCTTGCTGATGATGTCGTACCCAAAAATGGTGAAGAAACGCTCGCCAGTAGCCAGATCATAGCTCTCATTCCAACGCGCGACAGCGGCATCGTAATCCGTGGTCTCGCCATTGATCCGGACGGGCCATTTCGGGTGCACGAACGTATTGGTATCGCCGGTCACCGCATTCGTCGTCGTCAGGCTGCCAGTCGAGGTATCGAAATTGGATCTGTCCTGGGTATATGTGACGTCGGCTTCATCCTCGTAATAGCCCACATACTCGCCCGCCGGAACACCGCCCAAGGAGATCATGTCCACCGCATTGCCCACCAACGCGTTGCCCGCGGTGGTCGCCAATCGCACCAGCGTCACACCAGGCACCTTGATGATGTAATAGGTGGTGTTATCAGTCAGGCCACCGATCTCACTGCCCGTGTTCTTCAGATAGGTCACGGCCTGGCCGGTGGTCAACGCGTCGTATTGCAGCGTCGTCAGCTTGATCGTATCCGCCGTCAGATCTACCACCAAGGCCGAGCTGGCATCGAACCTATAGTCATTACCGCCTTGCACCAAAGAGTTCTGGGAGGCCAGATCACGATCCACAGCTGTGACCCAGAGACCGTTGCTGTTACCATCTAGCGTGACGTCATTGTAGAGATACAAGGACTCGCCGACCGACTGCACGCTCAGCACATCTTCGTTGGCACCCTTCGGCATACGGATGTAACGATCACGCCAACCGTCCACATCCACTGCGTAAACCACCAGCGGATTTGCCGCCCATTCCGGCGACCAGTTCGTGATCGTCGGGCTGTTGATGCCGATGGCCGTGTGGACCTTCGCGTTGGCGTAGCTGAAATCGAACAATGGCTTGTAGCCGAGGGTGTTCAGCACTGCGAGCTTCTGCGCGTCGTTCAACTGGCTGAACTCGCGATAGACCACCTTCTCCCGGTAGTTGCTGGTCATCACGTCATTGACCCCGAACGCCGCCCAGTTGATCACCTTGCTTGCATTGTACTTCGTGCCGTAAATGGCAGCCGCATCCGTCGAATTGAAGTAGTCGATGCCTTCCACGAAGAATTCGCGGAACTTGTCCACCGCCGTGGCATTCGGATTGTAATAACCAACCTGCGTCAACGTCACCGTCATCGTGTAGTGACGGTTGCCAACGACCACCAACGCCGTGCCGATCTGTTCGACGATCGTCGTCGTCACCCAAGTGATTTCCGGCACTTGGATCGTACCGATCGCCACCTGCTGGTAACCCGTCACCACCGTGATCGTATTGGTGAAGGTCGTGATGACCGGGCTGTTCACCGTGATCTCAGCACCCGGCGTCGCCATGGCATCCACCAAGACGTCGCCGCCCGCCAGCGCGTTCACATTGCCAGCAGTATCAACCAGCGCGTTTGCCGAGAACAGGATCTGGCCACCGTTCATGTTGGCGCGTGTCAAAGTTCCACGCAGCACGGCCGTGGACCATTGATCACTCACACCAGCGTGGATATCAATGACGCTCGTGGCACTGACACCACCCGTGATCGTCACGCTCACCTTGGAGCTCAACAACACACGGCTGCCGGAACCCGAGGAGCGGACAGAACCATCGATACGGATGTTCGCCGCGAAGATATGCGCCAGTTGGACCGCTTCAATGAAGCCATCCGCACTGCCGGAGGTCGTCGCCGCTTGCACCAGCATGCCCGCCGAGGCGCGCACATAAACCGTTGAAGCAGCAGCGCGGGTCTTGACCCGGGCATTCTCCATGACGCTGACGTTGCGCCCAACGATGATGATGGAGTTGGCCGCATCCACATAACCGGACACGTTCACATCCGTCGTGGCCGATTCGATGTAAATGCTGTTGGCGTGGGCCGTGAAACCGCTGTTGCTCGTTAACTGGCCGACCACACCACTGATTTGAATGCTCTGGATGGCGCGCAAGTCGATGCTACCACCCGCATCAACATCCAGCGTACCGCCAGAGACGCGATCTCCATCCACATCAAAGACCACACCCGTGATGATCACCCCGGAACCGGTGGAGTCACGGCCACCGATCACCGTCAACGTGTCACTCGCCTTGATCAGACCATCGATCAAGATCAGGCCATCGCTCTTGATCGAGATATCGGAACCGGCATCCAGCGCCAGGATGCTGCCGAAGACCTGCATATCACCATCGACATCGATGTTGATCAGACCCGGCGCCACCGCCGTGAAGGCGCCATCACCCGTCGCATCCACAAAGATGCTGCTCGTCGAGGAGATCACCAAGGCCAGCCCCGTCGAATTCTCACCAGCCAAGATATTGATCGAGCCGCTGGCCGCGATCGTGCCGCCAGAATTGATGATGGCCAGACTGCCATTCAGTCCATCACCACCGAGGATGACTGACTCATCCACGTCGATGATCACAGCCGCGTTGCGACCTGTCCATTCGAAGACGTTGCTCTCGTCAAAGCTCGCCCCGGCATACATGGTACCAACCACCACCAGGCTGCCCGCATTCACGCGGATCTGGCTGTTCTCCGCAGAGGAATACACTTGAGCATCGTAGCCCAGGTGCAGCTTGCCACCCACATCGAATTCCACATACGCATCGGCTTGCAGGATTGCCGCATGCGGCGTGTTGTCCCCGGCGGTCGGCATCGTGTCACCGATACGCACATTGCCCAGCGCTTGGATGATCAAGTGCTGGCCGGGGTTGTCGATGATCAGGCGAATGTTGCTCAGGCTGATGTCCGCCTGGCTGGTGACCAGCATCGAACCTTGCAGCGACAACGTGCCGCTCAGCACGATGCTATCAACCGCCGAAAGAATCACTTCGTTATCCGTCGTGGACGGCGTGGCGCGTGTGCTGGTGACCACACCGGCGATGTTCAACAGACGGCCGCTGAGGTTGAGTTGAGCTCCCGTGAGCAACTGGCCGGACTGCTTCTCCAGGCTCATCGTGCCGTTGACGGAAGTGATCTCCAGCAGACGCAGGTTCGGCAGACCGTCACCGATGACGCTGTTGATGACCACATCGTTCACGCCCGTGATGCGGATAACCCCATCATCATCCAAGGTAGTGATCTGGGCCGTACCGTGGGTGTAGATGCTGCGTGTGCCATTCGCCACGGTGCTGCCCGCGGAGATGATGATGTCGTCCTGCGCCGTCAGGTCGCCGTAGATTTCCAGCGAGCGGCCCGCATGCAACACGATGTCCGACCCCGTGCCGCGGGCCACCAACGAACCATACAGCTTACCATCGGTGCCGAGATCAAAGATGATACCGCCGCTCAAAGTCTCCAACAGACCGGTGATGCCGAAGTTCAGATCCTGCGTCGCAACACTTGAACCATTGCTGAAGAAGTTGATGCCAGAGTGGGCGCGGACCCAGCCATTGATGGTGATCGATCCGTTGACCTGCGTCAGCGAACCAAAGTTGACCTTGGAGCCATCAGCCGGAGCATCGACCGCGTAATTCTTACCAGAGGTGGCATCCCCAGAGGCAAGCTGGCTGAAGCCGAGATAATTGGCATTAACCGATCCGGACTTGGCGATGAACGGATATGCGCTCGTGAGCAGCAGGCGGCCATCGCTCAACCGCACTTTGATCTCATCCGTCGTCTGCGTGCTGCCCACCGCCGGACTGCCCGAGACTGAGGTCACCACCGTGAATACCGTGGCGTCGATCGCGGCTTGCAGATCGCTGACCAGGCTGGCCAAACCGGTGTTACCCGCCGTGGAAGCCGCCGTCAGCACCACATTACCGCGGATGATATGCGTGCCCAAGTTGATCTCCAGCACCAGCGTCACATTCTGCGTCAGGTGACCATCCGCATATTGGGCAAAGCCAGCCGCCAAAATCTCATCCGACCAAGCCGGCGGCAGGAGGGTGATATCACCAGCTCCGCTTAGATTGATGACACTGTTCGGACGGGTCGTGGTCACATGGCTCGAACCGAAGAGCACCAATCCCTGACCTTCCCAGATGCTGCCGCTCGTTCCATCAATCGGGTCCACCCCACCGATCAGGTCGATACGTTTGCCGGCGATCAGATTACGACCGATGCTGATTTGATTACCTGCGGTGATCGAGATGACGCTGTCGCCATCGAACAAGTTGACCGTCACGCCGATCGTGAAGTTGTTCGGATCTTTATGCGTGATGATCTCGCCACCGGCCGCCAACACCGCGCTGACTACCGCGTCTTGGGCCGAGCTGATGATGATCTCGCCGTTCGGATTGCGCACCGTCACGTAAGCCGAGCCCGGCATGTTCACGCCCACGCCATCAGAAGGATGTGAACCACCGATGATTTCGATGCGTTGGGCCGCATACAAGCGGCCACCGACTTCCACCGGCGTGTTATTGATATCCACCGTGCGACCACCGATCCAAGCTTGGCCCGTGGTTTCGATCCGGATTGTGGACGGCTTGCTGCCCCACGTGATGACATCGTTGTTGCTCGTGCCACCGGAGAGAATGCCGCCCATCAACTGGATGTCGCCCGCGGCGTTCACGTTCACATAACCGCCACTGCTGTCGGAGGTCACGCCCGCGGAAACCAGACCGCCATCCGTGGCCAAGATCAGGCTCAAGCCTTCATCATCCGCGCCCGGGATGCCGCTGGTCACCGTCACACCCTTGGCCGCGATCACCGTCGTGCCGATGTAAAGCTGCTGACCCGCGCTGATATCCACTGTCGAATCCGGTCCCGCCCAAGTGACGCCCGTTGCACCAATCGTGCCACCAGCCACAACCACACCACCCAGATACACATCCTTGCCACCACGGATCGTCACGTTGGTGCCCGCTTCCGAGGTCGTCAGCGATGCGACTTCGTGCACGTAAACGCTGTAACCCTTCAACGTGCCGCCACCCGTGTTGAAGCCGTTCAATTCCATGCCGCCGTAGACTCGCAGGTTGCCGGTCGTGTTGCCCGTTCCTTCGAAGTAAACCCATTTATCGGACTGCACCGTCAGATCCGAGCTGGCTCCGAGCACATTGAACGCACCGCGGATGATCGCTTCGGCCGAACCTTCAACCGTGATGTCCTTGTTGTCTTGCAGGCTCGTAATCGTGCCCGTCAGCAGGAAGCCGAAGCCGCGTTGGCCGAACAGTTGATGCTGCTCACGGATTTGGATCTCCTCAAAGATGCCATCACCTTCAAAGTCCGCCGCGTAGATCAGGTACTGATTCGTCCCATCGCTGGCCACCCAGCGCGTGTTCACCAACTGGCCGGTCAGACCGACTGCGGCGTTCGAGTAATCAACACCCTGCACGAACGTCGTCATCAACGGATACAGCGCGTTGTCCGCATCGTAGTAGACCGTGCTCTCGTAAATCGTGTAACCCAATTGCGCGAGCACGAAACGCTGCTGCTCAGAGGTCAGATCAGCGAAAGGCGTGTCATCAGCGGGCACTTCAATCTTGCTCCAGACGATGTCGGCATATTCGTAATCCGTGGTCTCTTCGAATTCCAAACGGAACGTCGCATCCGGCTGCGCCTCGTCGTTGTAATAAACCACACCGACGTATTCGAAGTAATCCAGACTAGCCGCCACCACATTCTTCTGGGCATAGGTCAAGTCCTCGAAGCTCGCATTATCGGCCGGAGCCGGCACATCGCCCCACTTGATATCCTTGTTCTGGTAATCCGCACCCACACCCTGCGTGAAGGACAGCACCCATTGCTTCAATGGATCGGTTTCGCTCGGGTTGAAGTAAACCGTGCCGCTGTATTCTTCGTAGCCCAGGAACTTGGCGATCACCAGACGTTGATCGAACGTCATGTCTTCAAACGCTGTCCCCTCACCCGGTGCCCGGACACCGCCCCAGTTGATGGCCACATTGCTGTAATCCGGCGCCGGACCAGTGTAGAGGTTCGTCAACAGGCGGGCGCTCGGAGCCGCGTTCGGATTGTAGTAAACCGTGGCGGCATCGATCTTCGTGTAGCGTAACGAATCAACCACGCGTTGCTTCTGCGCATCGGTCAAACTTTCGAAACTGGCATCCTCACCCGGCGTGCCTGCATTGGCCCAATAGATATTGGCGTTGGTGTAATCAACCGGCCGGCCCTGCTGGAACTTCTCCCGGATACGGTTATCCGAGTCAGCCGAGTAGTTGAAGTAAACCTGCACCGTCGCGTCATAAGCATAACCCAGATGCTCAGCCACCTTTTGCTTCTGCGCGTCAGACAGGCTGTCCCAGCCTGCATCGGCGGAAGGCGCACCAACCGTGCCCCAATCCACTTCGCTATTTTGATAATCCGGCTTCTTGCCCTGTACGAAAGTGGTCACGACCTGTTTGCCCGCGACCGCATTCGGATTGTAGTAAACCGGGCCCGAATAAGCCGTATATCCGGCCGCATCCACTACCGGCAACTGACCTTGCGTAAAGGTATGAACCAACCGCTTGCCTGGAGCTGCATCTGCCTTGTAGTAGGTCGGGCCTTCGATCACCAGATAACCCAAGGCCACCGCCACCAACGCCTTCTGGCTGTCCGTCAGGTCCGCAAACGCCGTTTGGTTCGCCACCGGCGTGATCGTCGCCCCAACATTCAGCGGGATGTTGCTCGTCGTGAACAAATTCCTCAGCGCCGTCGGCAACGTGCCGCTGTTCAAGGCGGACAACAGCGTGCCATTCGCCGCCATAGTGGCCAACTCGCGCGACAAGATGTAGTCGAAGTAATCGGCGTGATCGAAGATGGAGCCTGTGGAGTTGAACGTCAGACCGCCGGCAGAAGTGATCGCACCACCCAGCAGCAGTTCGCCGCTGGAGTTCATGCTGATGCTGGTGTTGTCGCCCGTCTTCACTGGCGTCGGCACACCACCCACATCGACGAACCGGGCACCAGCCGTCACTGCGCCACCGCTGTTGATATGCAGGAACGTGCCCGCGTTCAGCGTGATGCTTGAACCGCTTTCGCGGACCGCCAACACCGCACCGCTCAGCACGATCAAGCCGGTTCCAGCCGTCATGGAGATACGGGAATTCGTTCCTTCAGCCTCAATGCCCGTGGCGACACGGATCGTGCCGCTGCCGTTGATCTCGATGAGACTGTTGTTATTGTTCGTCTCGATGATGCTGCCCTGATCGGCCGTGATACTGTTCGGCCCGTCGCTGAAGGAGAGCAAGGAGCCTATTCCGGTCGTTCCGTTCACGTTGACACGGATGAGGTCGTCAGCCAGCAACCAACCGGAGTGGATCAACTGTTCGGTGGCCGTGATGTCGATAGAAGGAGCCGTGATGCCGGAATCAGCCGGTCCCAGCGGATCATTGATGTTCGCCTTGCTGATCTCGATCAGGCGTGCCGTCATTTCCACCCGGTCGCTTGATTGCACATCGCCCACCACATTGATGCGGTCGGCGTTGAAGTTCGCGCGGTCACGGAGCTTGGCCGAGAAGGTCGTGTCTTGCGCGAAATATTGCGGTTCACCGCCCGAGGTAAGAACCGGCGCACCGTCATCATTTACCCGGAGACGCAGATAATTGTTGAACGTGCGATCTTCCACGTTACCGATATACATCTTGGTGTTCGGGCCCGTGTGACCGATGTTGATCAGCGAGAAGCCATCTTGGAAGGCATCGATATCGCGCATCGACAGATCGAAGGAACCATCCGGATCACCTTCCGTATAGTCACTGCCATACTGAGTTTGCGCTGCTGCACCGATCTTGTAAATCAGCGCATCGCTCTTGGCGCGCACCGTCAGCACACCTGTGCCGATGACGGAATTATTGCCTGCCCGGAAATCAACGTCATCCGCATAGATGGTGATCGCCTGACCGCTGCTGCCCGTCGAGATGACACCGGAGCGATGAATCAGTTTGGCGTTATAAGCCGCCAGTTGCAGATCGATATAGCCTGTGGCCGCATACAGGCCGCCCAGCGGATGATAGTTTTTGGTGATTTGCAGGCTGTCCGCCTCGCGGATCACGATGTTCGCATTGCCGCTGCCGCTGGTGTTGACGACCGTCAGGATGTCCACTTCCGTGCTGATCGTGCCCAAGATGCCGTTGCCGTAGAGGGCCAACTGACCTAGCGGCGCCACGAACCGGGCTTGCGACACATTCAGCAAGCCGCTCGCATTGATCGTCAAACCGGCTGCGCCCCATGTGCTGCCCGTTGGCACCTGACTGCGGATGACCGTGTTGGCCGCCGTATCATTGATGACCAGCAATTCCTGCGAATCCGTGACGTTCAACACCATGGTCTTGTAGACCAACTGGTGATTGTTGAGCACCATCTCCTGAGTGGAGCTGAGCGTCGTCGTGGCGATGTCGCGGCCTTCACCACCGTTCAGCGTTGCCGTGCCCGCCGTGAAATTGATGGTGACTGTGTCATCACCGGCATCACCGTTCACCGTGACGTTGCTCGCGGCATTCAGCGTGATGGTATCGTTGCCGTTACCCGCGTTGATCGTGTGGTTGCCGCCCACGTTCACCGTGATGATGTCATCACCGTCACCCGTCGTCAGGCGGGAGGAACCCGAGTTTAGTGTCACGATGTCGTTGCCACCCCGAGTGTTGATCTCGTTTGAGCCGCCATCGTCGATGACGATCTCATGCGCATCACCACCGTTGAACAAGTCATCGCCCGCCCCCAGATAGTAAGTGAACGGTCCGGTCGCCGGTTCCAAAATATTCAGCAACTCATCACGGATCGCATTCCCCGCTTGCGTGCTCAAGATGTCATCGCCATCGCCCATCTTCACCACGGAACCGGTCGCGGCACCCAACAAGATGACCGTGTCATCATCCTCGCCCATGTCGAAGTCGAGCTGCGCCCGGACATTCCTGTCCGTATAGATGAAGTCGATGCCCGTGCCGCCATCCGCCACGATCTTGGTGACTCCGGAGTAAGTCTGTTCCACGCCCAAGGCATACAGCGTCACCGTGTCCGTGCCTTCTTGGCCTTCGATGCGATAGGTCTCGTTCTCGATGTCGTCGTAGAGGTCGTAACCGCCGGAATCACGCATGGTTCCGCGTGAACCCATGTGCAGATAGAGCGTGCTGCCATCCTGATGGGCGATCACCGGCGGCGGGCCCCAGCTCCAGCTCTTGTCCACCGAGACACTGATACCGATGATGGTCACCGTCATCGCCATGGAAGCACTGACTTCCGTCAGCTCGATCTCTGCTTCCACCCCGGCCAAGGTGCCGCTGATCTCGAAGAAGCCGAAGTCGATCTCGATGTCCACGGATCCGTAGAAGCGGCCGTAGAATCCATCGTTGCTGAAGGTCATCTCGATGCCCGAGCGGAAGATGATGATGCCGAAATCAAGTTCGAAGCCGGCTTCACCATGGATGCGGTACTCACCGTTCGAGCGGATGTAACCGTCGATCTCAATCGTGATGACATTGAAGAAATTGAGCGAAGCGGAGAAGCTCAACTCAAACAGGCCATTGACCACTTCCATCTGACCGGAGAACTCCACATCGAAGGCGATGAGTTTCATTATGCCGGACAGACCGATGCGGTAAGTATCCGCCGTCACTCCAGCATACTCATGCAGTTCGCTGGTGTTCATCTCGATCAACGCCGTTGCTTCGATGGAGATCGGACCTACGCCCAATCCGGCTGAGACCGAGATGCTCAAGGCGAACACCGCTCCTTCTTCCTCGGTGTTCAGAATGGCCGCTGCGCCATGGACAGCCAGCTTGCCAATGCCGATATCCAACGACACATCCAGCAAGGCTTCGAAGCCTTCATCACTGAAGACCAATTCCAGACGGCCCTTGAACTCGATGATGTCCGCCAAGGTCAGCGTGCCGCCCACCATGATCCGGTAGGTATGAGGATTGATGGTGCCCGGCTTCAGACCGTTCACCGTTCCGTCCGCAGCGATATCCAGCGTCTGGATGTTCTGCACCGTATCAGTGCTGTTGATCTCCAACTGGAACGTGCCGCTGATGGAGAACAGGTCCAAGCCCAGATTGCTCGTGCCGGCGCTGACACCCAGTTGCAGGCTGCCTACGACACCTTCAGAACTGATGCGCAACAGACCGGACGCCGCCAGCGAACCGATGAAGAAGTCCGCTGTTGCGTTCAATTGCAGCTCAAACTCATGCTCACTGATCTCGATATAGAACTGGCCATGCAGTTCGATAAAGGACGCGATCGTCAAATCACCTTCGCCCCGAACCACCAAGTAGCTGCCTGCCGGTCCAAAGGAACCATCCAGTTGCGGTGCCCCGGCACTGATGGTGATGGTGGAATAACCCACATCATCTTGCAGACGTTCGGGCACTTCATAGACGTACTCCTTGCCCGTGGTGTTGAGGTAAAAACCGATCTCCGCATTGAATTCCAACACCGAGGCCAGATTGAATCCGGCATCCAACTCCACCTTCATGGCGAGACCATCGCCATTGATCACCAGCAGACCCAGCGCATGGGCGGAGAGAATCTGTGTGCCATCCAGGCAAGCCGGCCGTGGCATCCAAGAAGACCACCAAACCGCTGCTGTCGCTCAGCTCAAAGTCGAACGCGCCATCCAAGGTCAGCACATCAAAGATGCTGGCATGCACCGCACCACCAGCCCGGATCATGAACCCGCTGTAATCCAGCCGCACCGGCTCAGCATCATTGCCGGTTTCAACCTCCATGTAGCCATCTTCCAGCTTCGTGAAGTCCACCACCGCCAAGCCGCTGGTGACTGAGGCACCAATGTTGAGCTGGACTTCAAAATCATTGGCCGAAACTTCAATGCCCGGGATGCCCACGAGCGCAATCTCTTCGACGGAGAGTTTCGCGGCGAAATACAAATCCAGATCACTGAACGGTTCAGCCGACTGCATGAAGACGAACCCGGCATCCAGATTGGACAACGCCAGACCCACTGCATCTTCATTCACCGTATCAGATTCATCGATGCGGTGATCGCCGTTGGTGTCGGAGAAATACGGTCCGTTGAAGCCCACAAAGCCGTAAATGTCATTCATCCCGAGCATCATGGTCCGCACTGTCTTCTGCGTGCCGTTGCTCAAGGTGACCGCTTGCGTCGCCCCCAGCGTGAAGGCGATGCTGCCGCTCAACTGCACGATGCCCGCCACTTGCATCTCCGCATAGCCGATCTTCAACCGGACGATGTCCGTATCGAAATCCATCAAGATCGGATCTGCGCCAGTCTCGAGTTCATAGACACCGTCTTTCGCGCCCGGAGCCGTCTCGTAGGTTTCAGCGAAATTCACGTTCGGCGTCGGCAGCAACATCGCCGCCACAGCCAGACCGGGGACACTGATATCGTTGAACGCTACTTCGACATCGTAGCCTGCCAGGGTGATCACATCACCTGTGCCCACCAACTGCACCGCATCGGTCGTCGCCTTCAGCGCCATGTATTTCACCGGCGATTCACCATTCGGAATGATCGTCGGCGTCATGAAGGCGATACCGAGATCCAAGTTTTCCAAACTCAATCCTATGGCATCGTGGTTGACGGTATCATTGCCATCAATCACCCCGTCTTTATTCGTGTCACTCTTATACGGGCCGTTCAGTCCGACGAATCCGAACACATCGGCAGCCCCGATCGTCATGAACTCGACTTCCTGTTCAAAAGTGCCGCCAAATCCGGTGTTCACTGTCACCGTTTGTGTCGGCCCCTTCACGAAAGCGAACGCACCACGCACGTAGATGAACTCAGCGATCTGCAGCGTCGCCATGCTCGTCTCAAACTTCAGCAAGCGGCTATCGAAGTTCAGATACACCGGGTCGCCACCCGTATGAACCTCAAGTCCGGCTGGTTCGTCGAAGAGTTCATCGCCATCGGTGTCACCGGTCTCCGCCGGGAAGCTGTCCACGAAGTTGATGTAGGGCGCGAATGGGAATTGGGTATCGCTGCCATTCATCGAGACTTCCACATCGTTCGCTTCGAGCTGGAAGATGTCTCCGCCGCCGACAAAGGCCACTTGCTCGGCTGTCGCCTTCAAGGCGTAGAACTTCGGCGCCAAACCGCCGATGTCGATCAACGTCGGCTTCATCAGCGCCAGACCGAAATCAAAATCCTTGATGGCAAAACCGATGGCTCCGTCATTCGTCTGATCAAATTCCGTGATTGTTCCATCATTATCACTGTCGTTGAAGTAAGGTCCGCCCACACCGACGAAGGCATGCACATTCGCCGCCCCAATCGTGAGCGTGTCCACTTCGACACCCGTGATTTCCGTCGGCAAGCCGAGGTCAGCACTGGCCCCCGTGTTGATCGTGACGATGTTGCTTACGCCCTTCTCGATGGCAAAGCTGCCATACACCTCAACGAAGCTGGCCAACCGGATCGTCGCATAGCCCAACGAGACGCGTAAGATCGGCGCATCGAAGTCCAGCACCACCGGATCACCGCCGGTCTTTACCTCCAAGCCGCCACCTTCCAAACTGCTGAAATCTACACCCGGCGCCGGGAACAGCGGGTTATCCAACGGATCATCCACCGTGTTCACGCCCACTTCGATGTCGCGCGCTTCGAGCGTCAGGATATCACCGAAACCGACAAAGGCCGCGCTTTCCGCATTGATCTTCAGCGCAAAATACTTCGCCGGGAGGATGGGCGTTGTCTCCTGCATGAACACGATGCCGACGTCCACGTTTTGCAAGGCGACACCCAGCGCCCCATCACTGTCCGGTGTGTCGCTGCTGTTGATCACCCCGTCATGGTTGCTGTCCACCCAGTAAGGTCCGCCGATGCCCGCGAACACGTGCACATTGCTCGCCCCGATCGTCATCGTCTCCACTTCGGTCGTATCCCCGTCGTCCAACGTCACATCGAAGGTTTCCCCCTTCGTGAAGGCGAAGCTGCCACGCACGAAGACGAATTGGCTCACTTGCAGAATCGCATCGCCCACGAATACCTGGATGATCGGGGCTTCAAAATCCAACACCACCGGGTCACCACCCGTGGCAATCTCCAGTCCACCATCTTCCAGGGCCGTGAAGTCCACACCTGGAGCCGGGAACAGCGGGTTGTCCAACGGGTCATTGACCGTATTGATACCCACTTCGATATCATGAGCTTCAAAAGTCAAAATATCACCCAAGCCCACAATCGCGGCACTATCCGCGGTGATCTTCAAAGCGAAGTATTTTGCGGGGAAGAACGGCGTCGTCTCTTGCATGAATACCATGCCCACGTCCACGTTCTCCAGCGCGATACCCAAAGCCCCATCACTGTCCGGCGTGTCGCTGCTGTTGATCACCCCGTCATGGTTGCTGTCCACCCAGTAAGGTCCACCGATGCCCGCGAACACATGCACGTTCGAGGCCCCGATCGTCATCGTCTCCACTTCCGTCGTGTCGCCGTCTTCCAGCGTGACGTCAAAGGTCGCACCCTTCGTGAAGGCGAAGCTGCCACGCACGAAGACGAATTGGCTCACTTGCAGGATCAAGTCGCCCACAAACACCTGGATGATCGGTTCCGCAAAGTCCAGCAGCACCGGGTCGCCACCCGTCTCAATCTCCAACCCGCCCCCGTCCATCGCCGTGAAGTCCACACCCGGCGCCGGGAACAGCGGGTTGTCCAATGGGTCATTCACGGTGTTGATACCCACTTCGATGTCGCGCGCTTCGATCTGCAAAATATCACCTAATCCGACGAGAGCGGCACTGTCCGCCGTGATCTTCAGCGCAAAATACTTCGCCGGGAGGATGGGTGTTGTTTCCTGCATGAAGACCATGCCTACATCCACATTCTCCAGCGCGATACCAAACGCCCCGTCGCTGTCCGGTGTGTCGCTGCTGTTGATCACCCCATCATTATTGCTGTCCACCCAGTAAGGTCCGCCGATGCCCGCGAACACGTGCACGTTCGAGGCCCCGATCGTCATCGTCTCCACTTCCGTCGTGTCCCCGTCATCCAGCGGCACCTCAAAGGTCGCCCCCTTGGTAAAGGCAAAACTGCCGCGCACAAACACAAACTGATCCACTTGCAGCACCAAGTCGCCCACAAACACCTGGATGATCGGTTCCGCGAAATCCAGCACCACTGGGTCACCACCCGTGGGGATCTCCAGACCACCATCTTCCATCGCTGTGAAGTCCACGCCCGGAGCCGGGAACAGCGGGTTATCCAACGGATCATCCACCGTGTTGATACCCACTTCGATATCCCGCGCTTCGATCTGTAAAATATCGCCGAAACCAACCAGACCTGCGCTGTCCGCCGTGATCTTCAAAGCGAAGTATTTTGCGGGGAGGATGGGTGTTGTCTCCTGCATGAACACCATGCCCACGTCCACGTTCTCCAGTGCGATGCCAAACGCCCCATCACTGTCAGGCGTGTCGCTGCTGTTGATCACGCCGTCGTTGTCGCTGTCCACCCAGTAAGGTCCGCCGATGCCCGCGAAGACGTGCACATTCGAGGCCCCGACCGTCATCGTCTCCACCTCAGTCGTGTCCCCGTCATCCAGCGGCACTTCGAAGGTCGCTCCCTTCGTGAAGGCAAAGCTGCCGCGCACAAACACAAACTGATCCACCTGCAGCACCAAGTCGCCCACGAACACTTGAATGATGGGTTCCGCAAAGTCCAGCAGCACCGGGTCGCCGCCCGTCTCAATCTCCAATCCGCCCCCGTCCATCGCCGTGAAGTCCACGCCCGGGGCTGGGAACAATGGATTATCCAGCGGATCATCCACCGTGTTCACGCCCACTTCGATATCCCGCGCTTCGATCTGTAAAATGTCGCCGAAACCAACCAGACCTGCACTGTCCGCCGTAATCTTCAAAGCAAAGTAGTTCGCTGTGAAGAACGGGCTCGTCTCTTCCATGAACACCATGCCCACGTCCACGTTCTCCAGCGCGATACCAAATGCCCCATCACTGTCCGGCGTGTCACTGCTGTTGATCACGCCGTCATTGTTGCTATCCACCCAGTAAGGTCCGCCGATGCCCGCGAACACATGCACATTGCTCGCACCGATGGTCATCGTCTCCACTTCGGTCGTGTCCCCGTCATCCAGCGGCACTTCGTAGGTCGCTCCCTTCGTGAAGGCGAAGCTGCCACGCACGAAGATGAACTGGTTCACTTGCAGCAACGCATCGCCCACGAACACTTGGATGATCGGTTCCGCAAAGTCCAGCAAGACCGGGTCGCCACCCGTCTCAATCTCCAACCCGCCCCCGTCCATCGCCGTGAAGTCCACACCCGGGGCCGGCGTCAGCGCCGTGTCCAACGGGTCGTCCACCATGTTGACGCCCACTTCGATGTCGTGCAGTTCAAAGTCCAGGATGTCATCGATCCCCACGATCTGCGCGCTGTCCGCCGTGATCTTCAACGCAAAGTAGTTCGCCGTGAAGAACGGGCTCGTCTCTTCCATGAACACCATCCCCACGTCCACGTTCTCCAACGCGATGCCGATCGCCCCGTCGCTGTCCGGCGTGTCACTGCTGTTGATCACGCCGTCATTGTTGCTGTCCACCCAGTAAGGTCCGCCGATGCCCGCGAACACATGCACATTGCTCGCCCCGATCGTCATCGTCTCCACTTCCGTCGTGTCACCATCATCCAGCGGCACTTCGTAGGTCGCTCCCTTCGTAAAGGCAAAGCTGCCCCGCACGAAGATGAACTGGTTCACTTGCAGCAACGCATCACCCACGAACACCTGGATGATCGGTTCCGCAAAGTCCAGCAAGACCGGGTCGCCACCCGTCTCAATCTCCAACCCGCCCCCGTCCATCGCCGTGAAGTCCACACCCGGGGCCGGCGTCAGCGCCGTGTCCAACGGGTCGTCCACCATGTTGACGCCCACTTCGATGTCGTGCAGTTCAAAGTCCAGGATGTCATCGATCCCCACGATCTGGGCGCTGTCCGCCGTGATCTTCAACGCAAAGTAGTTCGCCGTGAAGAACGGGCTCGTCTCTTCCATGAACACCATCCCCA
Source organism: Limisphaerales bacterium (assembly GCA_965283725.1). Taxonomy (GTDB): domain Bacteria; phylum Verrucomicrobiota; class Verrucomicrobiia; order Limisphaerales; family JAEYXS01; genus JAEYXS01. Next base: position 309,008 of record CBDIPT010000006.1, on the reverse strand, counting down.
CGTCCACGTTCTCCAGCGCGATACCGATCGCCCCGTCGCTGTCCGGCGTGTCGCTGCTGTTGATCACGCCGTCATTGTTGCTGTCCACCCAGTAAGGTCCGCCGATGCCCGCGAACACATGCACATTGCTCGCCCCGATGGTCATCGTCTCCACTTCCGTCGTGTCACCATCATCCAGCGGCACTTCGTAGGTCGCTCCCTTCGTAAAGGCAAAGCTGCCCCGCACGAAGATGAACTGGTTCACTTGCAGCAACGCATCGCCCACGAACACCTGGATGATCGGTTCCGCAAAGTCCAGCAGCACCGGGTCGCCGCCCGTCTCAATCTCCAACCCGCCCCCGTCCATCGCTGTGAAGTCCACACCCGGGGCCGGCGTCAGCGCCGTGTCCAACGGGTCGTCCACCATGTTGACGCCCACTTCGATGTCGTGCAGTTCAAAGTCCAGGATGTCATCGATCCCCACGATCTGCGCGCTGTCCGCCGTGATCTTCAACGCAAAGTAGTTCGCCGTGAAGAACGGGCTCGTCTCTTCCATGAACACCATCCCCACGTCCACGTTCTCCAACGCGATGCCGATCGCCCCGTCGCTGTCCGGCGTGTCGCTGCTGTTGATCACGCCGTCATTGTTGCTGTCTACCCAGTAAGGTCCACCGATGCCCGCGAACACATGCACGTTGCTCGCACCGATCGTCATCGTCTCCACCTCGGTCGTGTCCCCATCATCCAGCGGCACTTCGTAGGTCGCTCCCTTCGTGAACGCGAACGATCCCCGCACGAAGATGAACTGGTTCACTTGCAGCAACGCATCGCCCACGAACACCTGGATGATCGGTTCCGCAAAGTCCAGCAAGACCGGGTCGCCACCCGTCTCAATCTCCAACCCGCCCCCGTCCATCGCCGTGAAGTCCACACCCGGGGCCGGCGTCAGCGCCGTGTCCAACGGGTCGTCCACCATGTTGACGCCCACTTCGATGTCGTGCAGTTCAAAGTCCAGGATGTCATCGATCCCCACGATCTGGGCGCTGTCCGCCGTGATCTTCAACGCAAAGTAGTTCGCCGTGAAGAACGGGCTCGTCTCTTCCATGAACACCATCCCCACGTCCACGTTCTCCAACGCGATGCCGATCGCCCCGTCGCTGTCCGGCGTGTCACTGCTGTTGATCACGCCGTCATTGTTGCTGTCCACCCAGTAAGGTCCGCCGATGCCCGCGAACACATGCACATTGCTCGCCCCGATCGTCATCGTCTCCACTTCCGTCGTGTCACCATCATCCAGCGGCACTTCGTAGGTCGCTCCCTTCGTAAAGGCAAAGCTGCCCCGCACGAAGATGAACTGGTTCACTTGCAGCAACGCATCACCCACGAACACCTGGATGATCGGTTCCGCAAAGTCCAGCAAGACCGGGTCGCCACCCGTCTCAATCTCCAACCCGCCCCCGTCCATCGCCGTGAAGTCCACACCCGGGGCCGGCGTCAGCGCCGTGTCCAACGGGTCGTCCACCATGTTGACACCCACTTCGATGTCGTGCAGTTCAAAGTCCAGGATGTCATCGATCCCCACGATCTGGGCGCTGTCCGCCGTGATCTTCAACGCAAAGTAGTTCGCCGTGAAGAACGGGCTCGTCTCTTCCATGAACACCATCCCCACGTCCACGTTCTCCAACGCGATGCCGATCGCCCCGTCGCTGTCCGGCGTGTCGCTGCTGTTGATCACGCCGTCATTGTTGCTGTCCACCCAGTAAGGTCCGCCGATGCCCGCGAAGACGTGAACATTCGAGGCCCCTATGGTCATCGTCTCCACCTCGGTCGTGTCACCATCATCCAGTGGCACTTCGTAGGTCGCCCCCTTCGTGAAGGCAAAGCTGCCCCGCACGAAGATGAACTGGTTCACTTGCAGCAACGCATCCCCCACGAACACTTGGATGATCGGTTCCGCAAAGTCCAGCAAGACCGGGTCGCCACCCGTCTCAATCTCCAACCCGCCCCCGTCCATCGCCGTGAAGTCCACACCCGGAGCCGGCGTCAGCGCCGTGTCCGTCGGGTCGTCCACCATGTTCACGCCCACTTCGATGTCGTGCAGTTCAAAGTCCAGGATGTCATCGATCCCTACGATCTGCGCGCTGTCCGCCGTGATCTTCAACGCAAAGTAGTTCGCCGTGAAGAACGGGCTCGTCTCTTCCATGAACACCATCCCCACGTCCACGTTCTCCAACGCGATGCCGATCGCCCCGTCGCTGTCCGGCGTGTCGCTGCTGTTGATCACGCCGTCATTGTTGCTGTCTACCCAGTAAGGTCCACCGATGCCCGCGAACACATGCACGTTGCTCGCACCGATCGTCATCGTCTCCACCTCGGTCGTGTCCCCATCATCCAGCGGCACTTCGTAGGTCGCTCCCTTCGTGAACGCGAACGATCCCCGCACGAAGATGAACTGGTTCACTTGCAGCAACGCATCGCCCACGAACACCTGGATGATCGGTTCCGCAAAGTCCAACAGCACCGGGTCGCCACCCGTCTCAATCTCCAACCCGCCCCCGTCCATCGCCGTGAAGTCCACACCCGGGGCCGGCGTCAGCGCCGTGTCCAACGGATCGTCCACCATGTTGACACCCACTTCGATGTCGTGCAGTTCAAAGTCCAGGATGTCATCGATCCCCACGATCTGGGCGCTGTCCGCTGTGATCTTCAACGCAAAGTAGTTCGCCGTGAAGAACGGGCTCGTCTCTTCCATGAACACCATCCCCACGTCCACGTTCTCCAACGCGATGCCGATCGCCCCGTCGCTGTCCGGCGTGTCGCTGCTGTTGATCACGCCGTCATTGTTGCTGTCTACCCAGTAAGGTCCACCGATGCCCGCGAACACATGCACGTTGCTCGCACCGATCGTCATCGTCTCCACCTCGGTCGTGTCCCCATCATCCAGCGGCACTTCGTAGGTCGCTCCCTTCGTGAACGCGAACGATCCCCGCACGAAGATGAACTGGTTCACTTGCAGCAACGCATCGCCCACGAACACCTGGATGATCGGTTCCGCAAAGTCCAACAGCACCGGGTCGCCACCCGTCTCAATCTCCAACCCGCCCCCGTCCATCGCGGTGAAGTCCACACCCGGGGCCGGCGTCAGCGCCGTGTCCAACGGATCGTCCACCATGTTGACACCCACTTCGATGTCGTGCAGTTCAAAGTCCAGGATGTCATCGATCCCCACGATCTGGGCGCTGTCCGCTGTGATCTTCAACGCAAAGTAGTTCGCCGTGAAGAACGGGCTCGTCTCTTCCATGAACACCATCCCCACGTCCACGTTCTCCAACGCGATGCCGATCGCCCCGTCGCTGTCCGGCGTGTCGCTGCTGTTGATCACGCCGTCATTGTTGCTGTCCACCCAGTAAGGTCCGCCGATGCCCGCGAACACATGCACGTTGCTCGCCCCGATGGTCATCGTCTCCACCTCGGTCGTGCCCCCGTCGTCCAACGTCACGTCGAAGGTCTCACCCTTCGTAAAGGCAAAGCTACCACGCACGAAGATGAACTGGTTCACTTGCAGCAACGCATCACCCACGAACACCTGGATGATCGGAGCTTCAAAATCGAGCAACACCGGATCGCCACCGGTTGGAACATTCAGACCACCGCCGGGCATGGCACTGAAATCAATACCGTCAGCCGGCGTCAGCGGCGTGTCCGTCGGATCATCCACCAAGTTCACACCCACTTCGATGTCGTGGAGCTCCAAGTCGAAGACTCCATCCATCCCGACGATTTGAGCGCTGTCTGCCGTCACCTTCAGAGAGAGATAGTCTGCGTAGTCAATCAAAGAAACCGGCTTGAACATCGCAAAGCCCACATCGACGTTCTCCAAGGCGATACCCACTGCACCATCGGAATCCGGGGTATCACTACTATTAATCACCCCGTCATGGTTGCTGTCCACCCAGTAGGGGCCACCGATACCCACGAACACATAAACATCAGCCGCACCACCCATGAAGGCCACCGTGTTCTTAGTCGAACCATCCTCCATCGTGACCAACTTGATACCAACGCTCAGAGCGAAACTACCGGACACATAAACAAACTGAGACACTTGCAACGTACCACTGAAGGAGACCGTAGCGGTATCGAAATACTCATGGTTCAGAATCTGCCCGACCGCATCCGCTCCAGTACCGCTCGCCGGAGTGATGGCAGCCAAGGCACCGGAGACTTCCTTGACCACTAGCTGTATCTTGCCATTCCCCTGAACCACCTCGAAGTAGAGGTTGCCTTCACCGAAACCGAACAATCCTTTACCGGTAGCAAACTTACCCTCGACCGTGCCGTAGGTCATGATGTCGAAGGTATCGCCCACCTGCGGCACATAGCCATTCAGCAGCTCCACCTTCAGAGTCCCATCCAACTGCGCCAAGCCAGAAGCCCGAACTTGATCGTATTGTGTTCCCGCCGTCTTCCCGGCGATCTCGATAAGCAAAGTTCCACCCGCTCCCTGACTGAAGTTAACCACGTCCTCAAAGCCCGGCGAATGCCCCGGACTCACTACCCCATTATTTTGAATATCGTAGTTACCAACCCAGTTGCCACCCAGCGTTTCACCGGGGTTAACCACCACAGTTTCAAGGCTTTGCGCATAATCAGCCAAAACAAAAGAACCCCCTTCAACAGCTTCACCAGTCTGTTGTGAGGAGGCAGAATCATTTTCAACCGATTGCAAATCAACAACTTGAGAAGGCGGACCCTGAGGGCTCTGCAGAGTTTCAACCAACTGTTCTGTAAAATCATCCCCCTGATTTAGACCTGTAGGGGTAATCACATCTTCCACCACGACCGAACCACCAGAAGAATCCGAACCGGTAGTTTCCTGAGCCGCCACCACCTCATTAGCCGTCTCAGCCCCACCAGAAACCAACTCCGTTACCTCACCCAAAACCGACTCATCTTGGGCATCCATACCCGCAAAAGGATCTTGGGCCGCAGACTCAATGGCGGAAGAAGTTTCCACCAAAGAGCCATCGTAAGACTCTTGTTGATCAGCCGTAAGAAGGTCGTTAACCGCCGCTGCAGAAAGAGACAAAGGGACTAAACCATCACCAGAAAGCAACACACGTTGCTCCAGCGATTCAAGATTGAACAGTAATTGTTCGGCTTTAGCCACCTAATAGGGTGTGTCGAATTATTCGACGCGTGTGTGACTATGGGGCATCACCCTGCACAAACCAGAAAAAATATTTAGCTTTTTTTGGCATTTTTCGCTGACCAAAGCAGCCGTTACCACGGCCAAAAAACTCATCAAGACCAGCTATTGCTGCTGTTTAGAAGCGAAGTAGTCCCGCAGGAAGCGCCGTCAAATACCCTCCTAAAACCACCAATCACATGACCCGGTCCAAGAGGGTTTGCCGTGCCATAAAACGAGGCAGATTGAATAGAAAATGCCGGACTAACGAGCCCGATTCGTCCTGATGCCCACCCGCCACATGCGGTGTGATGAAACAATTCGGGGCACTTAAAAGGGGGTGTCCTTCAGGCAAAGGTTCCGGTTCCGTGACATCCAGCCAAGCCGCTCCCAACCGCCCAGAATGGAGGGCTTCAACCAAGGCCATCTGATCCACCGTCGTACCCCGCCCGATATTATATAAGACCGCTCCTGGCTTCATCTGCGCAAGGCGTTCCGCGGAGATAAAACCATCGGAATCCGCGTTCGCCGGCAGGATATTCACCACATGATCCGCTTGCGCCAAGGCTACCGGCAACTCTTTCAGCGTGATGACTGGCACCCCTTCGTTGCCGCGCGCCTCACGGCGCAACGCAACAATATGCATATCAAACGGTTGGAGCATCTCTAACAACCTTGTCGCAATCCCGCCAAAGCCTAGGATGACCACCCGCTGATGTCGCAATAACGGCGAAGAATGCCGCAATTTGCCCCACGGCGCTGAACCGTTTGGAAAGCGTGACCGTAACGACTCCGGCAATCGCCGCGCCTGCGACAGCATGAACGCAAATACATGCTCTGCACAGGGTTCGGCGTAAACACTGGAACTATTTGTGACCATCAAACCGCGCGCCTTGGCCGCCGCGCGAAAGGCCGCAGTATCATACCGCGTATAACCCGCACTCGTCAGATGCACCCAGCGCAACCGCTCGGACGCCAAAATGCTCGCCACGTCCGGCTGGCCAAACGCAATGTCAATATCACTTAACGAAGGCGGTGCTGCCGTGCGCACCAAGGCTGAAGTCGCCAGGCTAGGCGGCAGCACAATCTCATGTGGCGCGGCGCCCGTCACCAACTGCAGCGCGGCGGCTTCACCGAGAAACGTATCGGAAAATATCCTGAGGGGCTGCATCTCGGCTTGAGGTTACTGCGGCACCAGCATGACCCGGTAGAACCGGTTGCCGGTAAATGTCGGCAACGTCAGCCGGAAACTTTGTTGGGCACTCAACGTCTGCGAGGTCACCCCCGGCTCCACACTCCAGACACCATTGATGGAAGTCGCCGATTGCACCTGCAGGCCGACATCCGCTGGCTGAGACAAATTGACATCAAAGCGCTTGCTCCCCACCGCCGGTGCCACCGGCGAAACGATTTGCACTGAGGGAGCGGAAACGCTCTGAAACTCCAGCACATTGCCCACCGGATAACTGCGATTGGGCACCGCTGCTTTCAAGAACACGAGGTAATTCCCTGAGGCCCCGGCACTGAAAGCGAACTGCGCCGCGCCATTCACCGTGCTGCTCCCGGCCACCGCCCCTGAATCGACACCCGTCAGGGAGATATTATCGAAAGACCAGCCGGCATAATAGTCTGTATCAAAGTAAAAACCGCCATTTAGCGGCACGTAAGCATACACAAAACGCAGTTGTGTTTCGACCCTCGGCAGCCCACTTAGATCCACAATTACTGTTTGGTAGGGCGCATTTGCATCTTCACTGCCTCCATTTTGCATCCATATATCAGACCACGAAACACCCCCGTTTTGGGAAATCTGCACCTTAGGCACCTGATCCTCCGTTGCAAATGCCAGCCTAGACATAAAACTCAATTGCCCCCCACTCTTTGGTAAAAAACGGGATTTCAGTTCCATAACCTGATTTTGAGGCGGATTTGGCACTGCAGGATGCACCAGATGGAACACCGAACTGCGCGTCACCTGCGTATCGGCTCCCGTTACGGAATAACCGGCCGAGGTCGTGACATTGAAATTGATCAGCCCGACATCCGCCGTGTCGGAAAAGGTGACCGGCGACAAAGCGAGCACCTGCCATGCGTAATTCGTGATGCCGACCGGCGTGGTGAAAGCATAGTTCATGGCAAAACCGTTGATCGGCTTCGTCGGCCCGCTCAAAACCGGGGCTTGAAAGACCGGCCGCCAATCGACCTTCAGGTTGAGGCCACCAGCGACAGTAACGTTAGTGGTAAAGCTGCCGCCATTGGCTGCCGTAAACGTCACCGTGTAATTCCCATTACCCGCCACCGGCACTGTATAGCCCCCGCTGGCGGCAGTTATCGCGTAAAAGGACGCTCCGCTCACCTCCACGACCACTCCGCCCAAGCCCTCACCCACATCGTAAAACTGGTTGCTGTTCAGGTCATGATAGACCACGCCCGTGATCAGAGGTGTGGCCCCTTGCTGCACGCCAAAATCCTGCGTTACCAACTGCGTCCCCACAAACGTTTTGCTGCCATTCAGGATTCCTACCCCAACCTCCCGGAAAACCGTTTTGTGTATGGTTGTGCGGTGGCCTCGCAGTTTTTGCATGCCATTGGTGCTTCCCGTAGAGTCCGTACCCCAATCAATCTGGAACCCGGCATGCCCATGAACTGTATTTTTCGAATAGGCAAAAATGTTCTCCCCCAGTTCGGCAAAATTATAACCCGCATTGCTAATGCGTACTGGAATGGTCAATTCATCGGAGAATTCATGCTGCTGATCATCCTTGTCGAACATCACCTGGCTATGATTCCGGGCGGTAAGAATCAGCTTTGAATTAAAGGCCAACGGCTGCCCAACCAGCAGCGCATTGAACTCATTCGTCATCACTTCAAGATCCACCTGAAATTGATTGATTGCGGCGAGCACATTGGGTTCGTTCAAATGCGCCAACCGCCACCCTTCCGCCGCCGGATTCGCGCGGGCACGATTAATCAATTCCAGATACAATTGCTCGTCATCCGTTGGGTCGCCGATGGAATAAAGCACCGGCCCAGAGGCGGCCAAACCAAGCGTTGGCGGCGGCACACTCGCCGCTGCCGAGTTGGTGTAGCAAGGCGGATTCGGTTCCGGAAATCGGATGACTGGCGCCTCGGCGGCCATGCCTTCACCCACCCCCAAGACAACCAACAGCAAACTGCAAAACAACGAACGATTCATGGCGGGCAATGTCTGAAAATTGTGATGTTACTCGCTCTGGCACGCAGCGCGACTTTGAAAGAGTAAAGTGCGGTTTCCCGGCTCGCAAGCCGGTTTCCTGCGTTTTGGTATTGTCCTGAGAGCCGCGAAACAGAGAATGCACCCCAGATGACCACCGAGTCCAACAATCAAATGCCCCTAGTCACCGCCTTGGAACGGTTGCTAAAGGCATTGAAGGACCGGGATAATCCGCAAAACGGCCTGCAAAAGGCCATCAAATGGCTCCGTCACGGTCTGTTAGCATTGAACCTGGCCTACGCGCTGATTTTGACGCTGATCTTGGCTCTGCTGGAATGGCGCGCTGAATCGCACTGGTTCCTGAGCTTTGCCCTCTTCATCCCGGCCCAGATGTGGCTCCTGCCCATCGTACTGCTGGCGCCCCTTACTTTCCTGCTTCAGCCTCGCTGGTGCCTGCTGCACGCGGGCTGCATCATTTTGGTTCTGTTCGTTTACATGGATCCGCAGCTAGCCAGCTCCCGCACCCCCACCGGACCAGCCGTCACCATACTTACCAACAACCGCGGGCAGGATAACAAGCAAAGCCCCTCCAACTACGTGGAGGCCCAACGGCCCGATATCATTGTCTATCAAGAAGCGGGCAAAGGGGCGGCCTATGCCAAGGCGTATCCGACCCTGAACGTCCGCGCGATGGATGAGTTCACCCTCATCAGCCGTTTTCCCATCAAGCAGCTCGACCTCCTGCCGCTGTACGGCCTTAACCGTCATCCGTTAGCGATGCGGGCGGTCTTGGATTGGAACGGGCAGGATCTCGTGATCTACAATATCCACCTCTCCTCGCCGCGCGAAGAACTGCAACCGCTGGCTATGGGCGGCATCCTCTCGGCACTGTTCGGGCGCCCAGGCGGCTACGGGGATACGCTCAAAAGCAAAAGCGCCGCCTTTTGGAAGCATCAGCGTGAGATGGCGGCCGAGATCATCAAGCTGGCCAAGGCCGAAAAAGCGCCCACGATCATCGCCGGTGATTTCAATGTGCCGAATCACGGCATGATCTACGGCTCGTTCCGCCGCGAATTCACCGAGGCATTTGAAGAAGCAGGCGGCGGCTATGGTTTAAACTTCCCCGGCTTCACCCGTAATCCGCTCACCGGATTCGGCCCATGGCTGCGCCTGGATAATATTTTTTCCAACGGACAACTGCGCCCGCTGGAGTGCCAGGCTGAACCGGGACGGCGTTCACAACACCGTGCGATGGTGGCCACGTTTGAATTGAAGAAATAAGCCCGCACCGGACGATTAGATGAACAAGATTGCTTGTGGCGGAGTCATAACATATCACGACTTGGAACCCAAAAACATCATTGCATGAGCGCTGAAAAACGGATCAAAGAACTGAACCTCACCCTGCCACCCGTGCCCAAACCCGGCGGCATCTACAAGCCCGTCGTGATCACCGGCAATCTCGCCTACGTCTCCGGTCATGGTCCGATCTGCAATGATGGCACCATGATCAAGGGCAAAGTGGGCAAAGACCTGGACCTCGCCGCCGCCCAAGTGGCCGCGCGTCAAACAGGTCTGGCCATCCTCGCCACGGCGCAGAAGGAACTCGGCTCACTGGACCGCATCAAGCGCGTCATCAAAACCCTCGGCATGGTGAATGCCACGCCTGATTTCCCGGATCATCCGAAAGTCATCAACGGTTACAGCGAACTCTATGCGGAGATCTGGGGCACCGATAACGGCGTCGGCGCGCGCAGCGCGGTCGGCATGGGCTCGTTGCCGGGCAACATCGCGGTGGAGATCGAAGTGATCTTCGAGCTGCACCATTAATCTTATACCTGCCCAGCGATGAGCAACGAGTGGTTCAAAGTGGAGAATGTGGCCGAGATACCTTCGCCATCGTTGCTCGTGTATCCGGAGCGCGTAGCGGAGAATTTACGCCGCGTGCTGGCACTCACTGGCGGTCCCGCGCGCTTACGTCCGCATATCAAGACACACAAACTCGGCGAGGTTTTGCGGCTGCACCTCACGGCCGGTGTCACCCAATGCAAGGCGGCCACGATCGCCGAAGCGGAACTCGCGGCCGCAAATGGGTTGCAAGATGTGTTGCTCTCCTATCAACCGGTGGGACCAAATGTAGCGCGGTTGATCGAACTCATCCGCCGTTTTCCAGCAACGCAGTTCCGCACGATCGTGGATGATGCCTGGGCGTTGGAACAGTTGTCGTTCGCCGCCACTAAAGCGGGTGTGAAGATTCCAGTGCTGCTGGATATCGATTGCGGAATGCATCGCACGGGTATTCCGGCAGATGAGAAGGCTGCGGCGTTATATCGGGCCATCGCGAACTTGCCGGGAATCATCGCCGACGGCCTGCACGCGTACGATGGTCATCTGCACATCGAAGACCTCGCCGAACGCACCAAAGCGTGTGATGAAGGCATGGCCCCCGTGCTGGCTTTACGGACCAAGTTGCAGGCCGAAGGACTGTCCGTGCCACGCCTGGTTGCAGGTGGCACCCCGAGTTTTCCAATCCACGCCAAATATTTGGATCGTGAATGCAGTCCTGGCACGTATGTGTTCTGGGATTTCGGTTACGGAAATCGTTTTAAAGATATCGATATGCTGGTGGCGGCGGTGTTGCTCACGCGCGTCATCAGCAAGCCCGGCGAGAACCGGCTCTGCCTGAACCTCGGGCACAAGGCCGTGGCAGCGGAGAACCCGCATCCGCGCGTGTTCTTTCCGCAGTTACCGGAGGCGACCGCCATCAGCCAGAGCGAGGAACACTTGGTGATTGAGACGCCACGTGCAAACGCGTTCGCGGTGGGTGATTGCCTCTACGGCATCCCACGGCATATCTGCCCGACGGTGGCGCTGCATGGTTTTGTGACGGTGATTGAAAACGGGCGTGCAGTCGGGAAATGGTTCGTGCGCGGACGCGAGCGAGTGCTGACCATCTGATTAGGCGCGCGTGTCACCGCTGCAACTTACGGTGCGGTTTCCACCTCAATCCGCAATGCAAAATGCAAACAAGTGCTGGGCATTGTTTGGCTTTTTACAATTCTGACAATCGGGCAATTCGCTATAAATCAATGAGTTATGGCCTGATTTAGCGATCCTCCGCACTGGCACATCCGATGCACTTCAGAGTCTTGTGGAACAAATGAACAAGACTATGAAAAAGCTTATCCTCAGTTTAGCGATCTTGGGCCTTGCCTGTTCGGCGATGGCCACGGACAAGGCCGAACTCGACCTGCGCATCCGCAAACTGACCGCAAAGTTTGAGGCCATGCAGGCCAAACCCGCGAAAGCCATACCGGCAAAACTCTTGCAGAACGCGCAGGGCATTCTGCTGCTGGACCGCACGAAGGCGGGATTCATCTTCGGTTATCAAGGCGGGGCCGGTGTCGCCATGGTGCGTGATGCGGAAACCAAGAAATGGAGCGCGCCTGCGTTCTACAATGCGAACGAAGGCAGCGTCGGATTCCAGATTGGCGGGCAGCAGACGTTCATGGTGATCTTGCTGATGAACACGAATGCCGTGCGGTCGCTGATCGATCACAACGGCGAGTTCGGCGGCGAAGCGCAAGGCACCGCGGGTGATTCCAGCACGAATGCTGGCGAGACGTATCGTGAGGATGACCAAGCGGTGGTGATCTACTCGGACACCAAAGGCCTGTATGGTGGCGCCACGATCAAAGGCGGCGCGGTCTCACCGAACGAACAGGATAACATGAAATACTACGGCGAGTATCTGATCGTGGAAGAGATCCTGTTCAAGAAGAAGGTGGAACCGTCCGAAAGCGCGAATGCCCTCGCGGCAAAGATTGACGCTGCCGCGAAAGAAAAGAAGGAGTAGCTACGCTTCAAGCATCTTTAGACATAACAGCGGCCCATCGGGGCCGCTGTTTTTGTTGGGCGCAATCGCTCCCCCCCGTGAGGTTCCTTTAAAAAGCAGCAGGCAGATTATCAGCTTAGGGCTTGCAGCCCCATGTTGTTTCGGGAGAATTCGTTTACCGGCATGGGTTCATCCTCCGGATCATGTAATGATTTTCGCTCAAACCATGGAGTCGCTTCGGCGCGGCTGCGGCCACCGTTTCCCGCGCTTGGGCGGTCTGGCCTTCAATACTTTCTTCCGTCTCATGCCGGAGACGGTTGAAACGGAATTGCTGCCCGGCGTGAAGGCCCGCTTGGACCTGCGTGACCTCACCGCGCGGGCAACCTACTGGCAAGGCGGACGTTTCGAACATCCAACCCCGGACATCCTGCTGCCTGGGCAAGCCGGGGCTGAGATGTTTTTTGATATCGGTTCGAATTACGGATTCTTCAGCTATTGGATGTGGTCACAATGTCCGGCCCTCCAGATCCATGCCTTTGAGCCAAACCCTCGCACGTTCGAAAGATTGAACGGCATCGTGCAGCGCAATGCCTTGAGCCGTATCCATCCGCATCAACTCGCACTGGCAGATGTGCCCGGCACGCTCCAATTGACGCCCGGCAAAGAAGACTCGGGGCATTCCACTTTGGGCACCCATCCCCAGTTGACGAACCAAGAAGTGGTGGATGTGCAGGTGCACACCTTTGACGGCTGGTGCCAAGCAACGGGGCTGATCTTGCCCACTAAACCGTCGTGGGTCGTAAAAATGGATGTGGAAGGCTTTGAACTCAAGGCCTTGCAGGGCATGCAGACCGCCTTGCGGGCGCGGGCTTTCGCCGGACTGGCGATAGAAATAAATGATTTCACCCTGGATTTCTGCGGCACCTCAGCCAAAGAAGTGATCGGCTTTTTGAGGGATAACGGCTACCAGTCGATCGCCGACACGCCAGCCGGTTCTCGTTGGCCCTTGGCGCAAACTGCGAACAATTTTTTCGTCCCCATAAGCCGGTAAGCAGGACGCGGTCAGCACTCAACTGCACGGCCTGCCTCACGCTATTAAATTCAGGACTGGCGGCTAGGCCAACACCGTTTGATGGATGATCTGGTAGACTTCGGTGGAAGCTAAATCTTCCGGTTTAGCAGAGGTTGCCCCCATGACCAACGGCCAATCCTTTTTCGATTTTGGGCGGCAGCCGTGGGAGCCCTTCACTAAGCTCGCATCGAGCGGGATGACATCCATCAACATGCGAAAGCCGAGTTTCTTTTGCAGCAGGCGCCAGACGATCTTGAGCTTCGCGGCGGGAATCTTGGGATCGAGAAAGAGTTCGACGGGATCGTAGCCGGGCTTGCGATGGATATCGACAGTGCGGGCGAAATCCGGAGCTTTCGCGTCATCCAGCCAATAGTAATAGGTGAACCAAGCATCTTCGTGAGAGACGGCGATCAAGTCCCCCGCCCTGGTATGAGCGATGCCGTGTTCGCGTTTGCCCGTTTCATCGAGCACGCGGGCGATGCCGTCTTGCTTCTCCAGCAACGTGCGCACGGTGTTCAGCAGCGAGCGGTCATTCACGTAGATGTGGGCGACTTGATGATCCGCGACGGCGAAGACTTTGCTGGCACCAGCATCGAGCAGCTCGAGGCCCAGTTCTTCTTTTATTATTAGCCAGCCTTGCTGACGGAACAGGCGGTTGAGATAGATGGCTTTGCTGACGGGCGTGATGCCGTATTCGGAAACGATCAAGGGCTTGATCTGGCGCGCTTCATAGAAGGCGATGAGATCGCCGACGATGTTATCGATCTCGGTCAGATCACGCGCGATGCGGGAATCGTTCGGGCCGATCCGTTGGAGGTTGTAGTCCAAGTGCGGCAGGTAAACGAGGCTGAGCGTGGGCTGGTATTTCTGCTCGGTCCATTTCGCGGATTCGGCGATCCAGCGGGAAACACAATCAGCTTTGCCTTGCGGCGAATCCAGGCCGGCGGCGGGTCCCCAGAAACCGGCGAAGGGAAACTCGCCCAACTCGGCTTTGATCTCTGGGCGCAGTGAATATGGCCAGGTGTAGATATCGAAAAACTTGCGGCCATCGGCCGGATACATGGGCCGCGGCGTGATGGACCAATCCGCCGTGGCATACATGTTGTACCACCAAAATAATTTCGCGCAGGTGAACCCGGGGACTTCCGCACGAAGTTGGTCCCAGACCTTCGGTGCTTGCACCACTTTATTGGACTGCTTCCAGAACTGCACCTCGGAGAGTTCGCGGTTGTACCAGCCATTCGCCACAATGCCGTGCTCACTCGCGGTTTTGCCGGTGACGTAATCCGTCTGCGCGGTGCAGGTCACAGCCGGGAATGCGGGAATGACATGACGCAGCGCAGTCTTCTGCCGGAAGGCGTTCAGCTTGGGCGTGTGCTGACCCAGCAGACCTTCGGTAAGACCCACGACGTTGATAACGGCGGTGCGTGTCATGTGGCTTCAGGTTGCGGGAAACGGGGAATTACCTAAAGGAGAAAACGTCCTGGCTGAATCTTCACGCTGGGCTTGCTCACCCCTCACCCTAACCCTCTCCCCGTTGAGGGGAGAGGGAAATGGGCTACGAAATAATCGGGGATTTTGTCGTAAAAAACGCCGAATTAAAAATCGGCGCTCCTCCCTAGTAAGGAATCACTCAAGGCCAAGGCGGCGGGACTTCACCTTTCAGAGCTTTCTGTAATTGGACCTTGAAGTCGGCGTCATCAAACTCTTTGGCCGCATCAGCAACGACTTTTTTTGCTTCATCCAGCCGGTTGTTTTTCACCAACAACGCGACGAGCGTACAGCACTTGTTCGTGAAGCTCAACTTGGAGAAGCTGAAATTAGCAGGGCCTACGCGAGGATGCTCAGCTTCAAATTTCGAACTCGTGCGAAAGTTTTCCACCGCGCTCTGATAAAACTTATCAGTCTGAATGTATTTACCACAAAGGGCATAATTTTTGGTG
Organism: Limisphaerales bacterium; assembly: GCA_965283725.1. Lineage (GTDB taxonomy): Bacteria > Verrucomicrobiota > Verrucomicrobiia > Limisphaerales > JAEYXS01 > JAEYXS01. The sequence goes on along the minus strand of CBDIPT010000006.1, from coordinate 293,798 downwards.
GTGACCAAAGCAGGCAACGCTACGTGAAAAACCATTTCAGCCTGAGCCGGATACTTTTCATCGAGCAAAACAAAGAGATCCGAGGTGCGTTTGACCTCTTTCAGCAGCTCGTTGATGGAGGAAAAATCATGGAATTGCCGAAATTCTCCCTGCCCGTCAGACAACTGCTTTTCCAAACCATCTTGGATAGATTTCAATTTCTGCAAAGCAGGAGGATACGCTTTGCCAAGTTCAAGCCAGTCGCTGAGCACAAAAGACAGCCTTACTCCGCCTTGCCCTATACCGTATTTTAATGCGTTTTCATGGTACCAAACATGTTTGGCCAAGGCCTCTTCATAGTGCTTAGAAGCAAAATCAGTCCTGAGTTCAGCTCGTATGGCGTCAATGGTTTCGGGCTTCGGGTCAGTCGGCGGCGTCCAGACAGCGCTGGCAGACAGCACGGACAGGGCGAGTGTTGCGACTAGGAGTGGAATTCTTGCAAGCATGTTGTTCCTCACTTGTTGTTGCCGGCAGCATCGCAAAAAATCTGCCGCTGGCCATTATAATCGGATACTCTGCCAGTAACTGTACGAACCGGCGAACCGCTCCGGTTCAACTCTTGGCGGCAGCTTTGATCGCCTTGAGCAAAGACTTCTCACCCGCCGCATCCTGGCCGATCTCCCAGGCAAAGACACCCGCCAACTTGAGCTTCTTGGCCAGCGCCACTTTCTGCACCAAGGTGGAAGGACCATTGAAATACAGGCCATCCCATTCATCCGCTTCCGGACGGAAATCTGCTTTGGCCAGCATGTCGCTGTATGCCAAAGTGCGGTCGCGTTGGGTGATGCCCCGGCCATAGAGTGGCAGGCCGAGACACAATTTCTCCGCCGGCACACCTTGTTTAAGCCAGCGGTTGAGGGCGGTTTCTGCATCAGCCACGGTGGCATGGCGTTCAGGCAAATCATAGGCCATCAGGTGCACACGATCGAGCCATTGCACACCCTCTTCATGCCAGGTCTGTTCCACGGCCACGGCGGCCGTCAACAATCGCTGTGGCCCCAAGGCACGCTTCAGCAATTCCATGAAGCTGGCGTAATCGCGCGCCTCGCTGATGCTCTTCGGGTGTTCCCAATCCAAATCCACGCCATCCAGTTTTTCCTGTTCGCAGAGATTGCGGATGCTCTCCACCAAACGGCTGCGAGCTTCAGAGGTGCTCAGCGCGGCCCGAAACCCATCGGAACGTTCCCACCCGCCCATGCACGCCAGCAAGCGGCAGCCATGGTCAGAACGGGATTTGCGCAGGAGTGCCATCGCACCGGCATCCCAGGAGCGCACTTCGAGGTCACCAGTTTCGCGCGGTTCAAAGGAGAAAGCGATCAGGTCCGTGAGGTATTGGGCCGATGCCAGATTCTTGTCATTCAGCCGGTAATCCGGGAGATAACCGGCTACGACGAAGCTCTTCGGTTTAAGACCTTCCGCCGCGTTCACCGCTTCTGCCAGAATGCCGCCAGTGAGCGTTGCGGTCATTCCGATAAAGCGGCGGCGGTTCATAAATCAAATGGCTTGCTGTCGTCCCGCAAGCGGCACGATGCGCTGTTCACGCTGCGCATGACGTTCCTGCAATTCATGGATGGACGCAACAATCTTCGCCGGAACCATCTCGTGCGTCTCGAAGCCTTCGCCGATGCCACGCAACAGGGTGATGGTCAATTGCCCGCCGAGGTGTTCGCGGAATTCTTCGAGGCCATTCAACACCACGAGATTGCCCGTGGCATCGGCCAGCAAAAGCTCGTGGGCGAAAAGATCGAAGCCCAATTGCTCAAGGAGGTTCAGAATTCGTTCGCAAGATTTGGCATCCAAATAGCCCATGCGTCGGGCGTAGATAGTATCCAAGGCGATACCTACCGCGACGGCTTCACCGTGACGGATGCGGTAATCAGAGACTTGCTCCAGTTTGTGCGCAGCCCAGTGACCGAAATCGAGCGGGCGGGCGGAGCCGTATTCAAACGCATCACCGCTGGTGGCGATGTGGTTCAAGTGCAGCTCAGCACTGCGGAAGATCAGGTGCTGCATGGCTTCGGCATCAAAGCGGGCCAGAGCCACGGCGTCTTTCTCGATGCGTTCGAAAAAGACGCGATCGCGGATGAGTGCCACTTTCACGGCTTCCACATAGCCGCCACGTTTGTCGCGTTCAGGCAGGGAAGATAGCAGCGAGAAGTCATTCACCACAGCATAGGGCGGACAGAAGGTGCCGATAAAATTCTTTTTGCCGAAGGCGTTGATGCCGTTCTTCACGCCCACACCGGAATCGTCCTGGCTGAGCGTGGTCGTAGGGATGCGCACGTGACGCACACCGCGATGAGCTGTCGCCGCGGCCAGACCGACGACGTCCAAGATGGCACCGCCACCGATGACGATGACGTAGGAGTGGCGATCGATATGATGACGGTCCAACCGGGAGTGGATCTCCGAGACGTGGAAGTAGGAATTCTTCACGCGCTCGCCGCCTTCCAAGAGCATGGGCGGGCAGACGAGGTTCAGCTTGTCGGAATTGGCGCGGAAGTAAGCTTCGATGCGATTGAGGAAATCCGGCTGGGCCTTGGCCAAGGATTCGTCCACGACGACAAAGGCTTTGTGAACCTTGTTCGGTTCCGCCTCGGACAGCGTATCCCGCAGCGTTGTATTACCCAAATCAAAGACATGCTGCGTGAAGTGCACGCGGCAACGCCAGCTAACTGTGACTGTGCGCTCAATAATGGACATGTTTTTCAAGCTTAACGTTCTGACGCCCGCAGGCCAGAATTTATTGAAGCTCTTCTTTGGGCAGTTTTGCCCGGCGGATGTTCAAGAAAAGTGCTGAAATCAGGCTTTTCGCCGGCCAGTTGGTCGTTTGGCAGCCTTTTTAGCCGCTTTCTTCTTAGGTTTGGCCGCGACGCGGAGGGCAGCTTGCCACCCTTTCTCCGCCCAGAGGGCGAGTTCCTCCCGGTCATCCACAGTGGTCGAAGGTGGTTGATAGTAGCCGATGCTGACCCGGTTTTCCCCATAGGTGAACGGGGCCAGACCGGCAGCCTCAAACTCAGGGCGGCTGAGGTCATCGACTTTGAAGAACAGGGTATCGTATGCCACGATGGCGAAGATGCGCTCATCCCGGTAGAGGCCGTAACCGCCGAACATGCTGCGGGCGTTGACCGGCGCCCAGCCCGCGAGGGATTCGATGATGTGCTGCACGAATTCGTTCGGCTTGGCGGGCATAAATCTTTTCCCGACCGTGAAAACTCCCGCTGCCTTTGGCAAGGAGATTTGGTCGATGGCGCTTGCCTTTGCTTGTGACGCCCCTTAATTACACTGACGTGAAATGCTTCTCCCTGAGCTGGATTGCGTTGGCCTTGACGGGCTTGGTCAGTCTCTCTGCCCGGCTGCCAGCCGCGAGTTATCAACCCAGCACCAGCCAACCGCCGCCGATTGAACGTGAATTCCGGGGCGTGTGGGTGGCCTCTGTCGGTAACATCGACTGGCCTTCGAAGCAAGGGCTCACCACTGAGGAACAGCAAAAGGAATTGCGGGCACTCCTAGACACGGCTGTAAAGCTGAACCTCAATGCAGTCATCCTGCAGATCCGTCCCTGCTGCGATGCGCTCTATGCTTCCAAACTGGAACCATGGTCCGAATATCTTACCGGCACGATGGGCAAGGCCCCGGAGCCGTATTACGATCCACTGGAATATGCCGTGACTGAAGCGCACAAACGCGGGCTGGAGCTGCATGCGTGGTTCAATCCGTATCGCGCGCGCAACACGGCGGCGAAGTCACCCGTAGCCGCGAACCATATCAGCAAGACGAAGCCGGATCTCGTGAAGAAATACGGCGGCTTCTTGTGGCTGGATCCCGCCGAACAAGCGGTGCAGGAACACTCCCTGAGCGTGATCCGTGATGTGGTGCAGCGCTACGATGTGGATGGCATCCATATCGATGATTATTTTTATCCGTATAAGGTCAAGGACCCGCAAGGCAAGGTGGTGGATTTCCCCGATGACACGAGCTGGCAGCGGTATAAGAAAAATGGCGGCAAGCTGGAGCGGGATGACTGGCGGCGGGACAACGTCAACACCTTCATCGAGAAATTATATAAAACGATCAAAGCTGAGAAACCTTGGGTAAAGTTCGGCATCAGCCCGTTCGGTATCTGGAGGCCAGGATTTCCTAAGGAAATCAAAGGTTTTGACGCTTACGCCGAATTGTACGCCGATGCGAAGAAATGGCTGGAAGAGGGTTGGTGCGATTATTTTACACCACAATTATATTGGGGTGTCAGCGAGACGAACCAGAGCTATCCCATATTATTAAATTGGTGGACGACGGTGAACAAACAAGGGCGTCATCTCTGGCCGGGCAATAATCTGGACAAGATCGACGCCAAATGGCCGATTGCCGATTTTCAGCAGCAGATCGAACTCACCCGCAAGGAAAAGGGATCAACCGGCAATGTGTTCTGGCATCTCAAACCGCTGGCTGCGGACAAGGGCAAAGTGCAAGGCTTGTTGGAGCAGAAATTATATCTGGATAACGCCATCGTGCCGGCCTCGCCCTGGCTTAGCCAGGTCGCCCCGGCAAAACCCAAGTTGATCGTGCAAAGCGTGGGCAACACGGAGGATATCGAGATCAATTGGAGCATGGATGCCGGGCAACCGTTGCAAAACTGGGTCCTGCAAGTGAAACGAAACGGCCGATGGGAGACGCATGTTTACGGCAGCTCAACGACGCGGGCGAAAGTGAAAGCGATCGGCGGAAAACCAGCGGATGTGATCGCCCTCACGGCGGTCAACCGCTTCGGCCAGGCGAGCGCTCCGATGGTTTTCGCGAAGTCGAATTGAACGAGAAGATGACTTTGAAAGGGCTGTAAGCCGAATTTTGTCTGCTCCGTTCTTGCGAACAAAGGAGAGAATCATTTGTCTACGCAGCCAGTACCCGAAACCTGGCCGGTTTCCCGGACCACGAAGCGGGCCGCTTCTCGGTTTCCTATTTGGCCTTGCTCCCGACGGGGTTTTCCGTGCCTCCGCGATTGCTCTTGGAGCGGTGGGCTCTTACCCCACCCTTTCACCCTTACCGGTCTGACCGAAATCAGACTGGCGGTCTGTTCTCTGTGGCACTTTCCGTCAACTGGTCTTGCTCCAGTCTCCCGCGTGTATCCCGGCGAAGGGTTACGCGGCGTCGCGCCCAATGGAGTTCGGACTTTCCTCCCGCTGTTGCCAGCGAGCGATTCTCCGCCCTTTCAAAGTCAGGGGCACAATAGGCTTTGACCGGAAAAAACACAAGCCAACCCGGAGGTTGGCTGTGCGAAAAACCTGAGTATTTTCGAGGAAATCAGTTCGCGGCAGTGATGTCCATGTCCCGGGTGTGATAAAGGATCCGGGAACAGTTCGTGCAGGTGACAATTTCCTGATGCCCCTGACAAGCACGGATGACTTGGACGGGAAGTTGCATGTGGCAACCGCCGCAAGCGTGGTGAACGACACCGACCAAGGCTCGACCACCCTTATTTTTGAAGAGGCGTTCGTAACGGGACAAGGCAGATTCATCAATCCCACCGACATATTCCGGACGTTTGGCCTGAAGATCCGCGAGTTCTTTCTTCAGGCGGGCTTCGCGTTCGGAAAGTTGTGCCAAAAGTCCATCTACCATGGTCTTATCAGCTTTCGCCGCATCAGTGGCTTTGCCCACTTGGACTTTGGCGGCGTCGATTTGTTCCATCACCCCGAGTTCAACGTCTTCAATCCCGCTGATTTCCTGTTTGCAGGTCTCGATCTGTTTGGTGAAAGCTTTGTATTCCTCGTTTTTCTTGGTCTGCGCCTGTTGGGTGGCGTACTTGCGGATGAGTTCTTGCTTGGCTTCGATGTCCAATTCCAAGCGTTTGCGCTCGGATTCACAATGCTTGAGGGCATTTTTAGCCGCTTCCAGAGCTTGGGTGGAGTTATTGGCTTTGGCCATCGCCGCTTGGCGTTGAGGTCCAATGCCGGAAAGTTCTTCCTGAGTCTTAAGAATCTTTTGATCGTGAGACTGAAGGATTAGTAGTTTTTCGATGACGTCGAGCATGCTTGGCAGAAAGTGGGCTAACGGTATCGGCCATTGGCGGACACGTCAACGGAACAACACGGGAAGAGAAGAAAAAATGATGGGAGAATGATCCTTGAAAAGCAAAAGACCGATCTGAAATTTACAGATCGGTCTTTTAAGAAAGAATTGGCGGCAACCTACTCTCGCGGAAGCTATACAACCACTACCATTGGCAATGTTGAGTTTGACGGCCGTGTTCGGGATGGGAACGGGTCGGGCCTCAACTTTATGGCCACCAAAAAATGTTAAAGAACAAGTTGTTCTCTGAAAACTACACACAGGGAACAGAAATTAGGACTGCATGTTTCGCGAGTCAAAAATTGCTAATCCCGTAAGGGAAAAAGCAATCAAGCCGCACGACCGATTAGTATTAGTCCGCTGAACAGATTACTCTGCTTACACGCCTAACCTATCAACCCGGTAGTCTTCCGGGGGTCTTTAGGGACTTGCGTCCGGGAAATCATATCTTGGGAGGAGCTTGGCACTTAGATGCTTTCAGCGCTTATCTCTTCCGCACATGGCTACGCAACGATGCCCTTGACAGAACAATTGCCACACCAGAAGTGCGTCTAATCCGGTCCTCTCGTACTAGGATTAGAACCCCTCAAATTTCCTGCGCCCACAGTGGATAAGGACCGAACTGTCTCACGACGTTCTGAACCCAGCTCGCGTACCGCTTTAACCGGCGAACAGCCGGACCCTTGGGACCTTCTCCAGCCCCAGGATGCGATGAGCCGACATCGAGGTGCCAAACCGGTTCGTCGATGTGAACTCTTGGAACCGATCAGCCTGTTATCCCTAGCGTACCTTTTGTCCGTTGAGCGACGGCAATTCCACATTCTACCGTCGGATCATTTGGGCCTGCTTTCGCATCTGCTCGACTTGTAAGTCTTACAGTTAACCTGGCTTATACCCATACGCTCGACGCATGGTTGCCAACCATGCTGAGCCAAGCTTCGCGCTCCTCCGTTACCATTTGGGAGGAAACCGCCCCAGTCAAACTGACCCGCACGCACTGTCCCCCACCTGGCTTCACAGGGTTGGGGTTAGAATTCTAATTAACAAAGAGTGGTGTTTCACATTTCGACTCCATGAGAACCGAAGCCCTCACTTCAAAGTCTCCCACCTACGCTACGCATCATTAATCAGAACACAATACGAGCTTACAGTAAAGGTGCATAGGGTCTTTCCGTCCTACTGCGGGCAGGCGGCATCTTCACCGCCGTTACAGTTTCGCCGAGATCCTCTCCGAGACAGTCGTTCAGTCGTTACAAGATTCGTGCAGGTCGGAACTTACCCGACAAGGAATTTCGCTACCTTAGGACCGTTATAGTTACGGCCGACATTCACGGGGACTTAGGCACCGAGCTTCGCCTTGCGGCTAACAAAGCACCTTGATCTTTCCGCATTGGTCACTTGTCACACCCTATACGTAGTCTTCACGACGTGGCAGAGTGCTGTGTTTTTGTTAAACAGTCGCTAAACGCAATTTACTGAGACCCACCGAAGTGGGCACCCCTTCTCCCGAAGTTACGGGGCTAATTTGCCGAGTTCCTTAGAGAGGTTTCTCTCGCGCGCCTTAGTGCACTTACACTCACCCACCTGTGTCGGTTTACGGTACGGGTACCATGGGGAACAGTAAGGAACTTTTCTCGACAGATTGTCCGGTGATACGCTTCGGCCGAAACCTAAGCTCAACATTCGATTGTCTAGTCACTTTTCTCTCTGCTTCCTTCCTTACCTTAACCCATGCCAGCGCAGGAATATTAACCTGCTGTGCATCGATTACGCCTTACGGCCTCATCTTAGCTCCCGGCTAACCCTGGGAGGACGAACCTGGCCCAGGAAACCTTGGGTTTACGGCGACCAGAATTCTCATCTGGTTTATCGCTACTCGTGTCTGCATTCTCACTAGTCAGCGCTCCACCGTTCATTTCTGTTCGGCTTTACTGCACTGACTACGCTCTCCTACCAATCCTACGCGACGAATCGCATAGTATTCCGCAGCTTCGGTATATAGTTTAATCGCCAATCATTTTCGGCGCGACATCGCTCGATGAGTCAGCTATTACGCACTGTTTAAATGGTGGCTGCCTCTAAGCCAACATCCTCACTGTCTAAGCAACGTCACATCCTTTCCACTTAACTATATTCAGGCACCTTAGCTGGCGGTCTGGGCTGTTGCCCTCTCGGCTACGAAACTTATCTCTCGCAGCCTGACTGCTGAATTAATGGGACCCAAGGCATTCGGAGTTTGATTGGTTTTGATATCCTGGTGTGGACTCTAAGCCATCCAGTGCTCTACCTCCTCGGGGTACTTATTCAACGCTAGCCCTCAAACTATTTCGGAGAGAACCAGCTATCACGGGGTTTGATTAGTCTTTCGCTCCTACTCTCAAGTCATCTCAGGATTTTTCAACATCCACGAGTTCGGTCCTCCACTGCATGTTACTGCAGCTTCAACCTGCTCAAGAGTAGATCACCTCCGCTTCGGGTCTATTACCAGCGACTAAGTCGCGTATTTCACACTCGCTTTCGCTTCGCCTCCGCTGCATAACAGCTTAGGCTGGCCACTGATAATAACTCGCAGACTCATTATGCAAAAGGCAAGCGGTCACACTTTCGTGCTCCCACACATTGTAGGCTTATGGTTTCAGGTTCTATTTCACTCCCCTAGCAGGGGTTCTTTTCGCCTTTCCCTCGCGGTACTAGTTCACTATCGGTTGCCAAGTAGTATTTAGCCTTATCCCGTGGTCGGGACAGATTCATGCAGAGTTTCACGTGCACCGCATTACTTGGGATACCCCTAGACTCCTCGAGATTTTCGCGCACCCGGCTGTCACGGTCTATGGCCGACGTTTCCACATCGTTACGCTAATCCTTCAGATATCACATTGAGGTCCCACAACCCCGGAAGAACAAGTTCTCCCGGTTTAGGCTCTTCCGCTTTCGCTCGCCACTACTTACGGAATCAGTTCGTTTTCTTTTCCTGGGGTTACTGAGATGTTTCACTTCACCCCGTCTTGCTTTTTCAGACTATGAATTCATCTGAAAATACTGGCCGATTAAAGCCAGTGGGTTGTCCCATTCGGAGATTCCCGGATCAAAGCCTGTTTGCGGCTCCCCGAGACTTATCGCAGCTTACTACGTCCTTCATCGCCTCTTGGCACCAAGGCATCCACCATAAGCCCTTAGTAGCTTGATCACAAAATTACTGTTGATTTCTCAACAGAAACTCAGCGAAACATGTATATTATGCCCTAATTTCTTATTTACCTATGTGTAGTTGTCAAAGAACATCACGTTTCAAGTTTCAGGCCGGTTTTGACACCGATCTTACGCTGAATCGTAAAATTATTATGTTTTCGGGAAGTGGTGGGCCTGACTGGAGTTGAACCAGTGACCCTGCGCTTATCAAGCGCATGCTCTAACCAACTGAGCTACAGGCCCATTTAAACTCACATTGGGCCTGATGGTGGAGCTGAGGAGAGTCGAACTCCTGACCTATAGCTTGCAAAGCTACCGCTCTACCAACTGAGCTACAGCCCCCTGGCCGAAGCCAAATTGGCCAACGGATATTTCCACTTCCGTATTACAAAGAACAAGCTCTTGAGAGCTGAATTGTGCGATAAGATAGAGCCCACAACCCCGAAGGGTTGCTCGACCTAGGGTATCCGATTGCTCGGACCCGTAGTTCTCCTTAGAAAGGAGGTGATCCAGCCGCAGGTTCCCCTACGGCTACCTTGTTACGACTTCATCCCAATCACCATCCATACCTTCGGCATCTGCTTCCTTGCGGTTAGCGAAACGACTTCGGGTACAAACGGCTTTCATGATGTGACGGGCGGTGTGTACAAGGCCTGGGAACGTATTCACGGCGCCGTAGCTGATGCGCCATTACTAGCGATTCCAGCTTCATGTAGTCGAGTTGCAGACTACAATCTGAACTGGGCCCGGTTTTCTGAGATTTGCTCCACCTCGCGGTTTCGCGTCCCTTTGTGCCGGGCATTGTAGTACGTGTGCAGCCCTGGTCGTAAGGGCCATACTGACTTGACGTCATCCCCACCTTCCTCCTCGTTTAAGCGAGGCAGTCTGTCCAGAGTGCTTCCAATTAAGGAGTGGCAACAGGACACAGGGGTTGCGCTCGTTGCGGGACTTAACCCAACATCTCACGACACGAGCTGACGACAGCCATGCAGCACCTGTGCTAGCTGGTATTGCTACCTCGTCTCCCTTTCAGGATTCTACTACTAGCATGTCAAGACCAGGTAAGGTTCTTCGCGTTGCATCGAATTAAGCCACATACTCCACCGCTTGTGCAGGCCCCCGTCAATTTCTTTGAGTTTTAATCTTGCGACCGTACTCCCCAGGCGGCACGTTTATCGCGTTAGCTACGCCACAAGCGGGGTCGAATCCGCTTACAGCAAACGTGCACCGTTTACAGCCGGGACTACCAGGGTATCTAATCCTGTTTGCTCCCCCGGCTTTCGTGCCTCAGCGTCAGGAATTGTCCAGAGACTCGCCTTCGCCACTGGTGTTCCTCTCAATATCTACGCATTTCACTGCTACACTGAGAATTCCAGTCTCCCCTCCAATCCTCTAGTGAGATAGTTTCCAATGCAATTTCGGAGTTGAGCTCCGAGCTTTCACACCAGACTTATCCCACCGCCTACGCACCCTTTACGCCCAGTGAATCCGAACAACGCTTGGGACCTCTGTATTACCGCGGCTGCTGGCACAGAGTTAGCCGTCCCTTCCTCTTTCGCTACAATCAGCTCACTATCTGTTAAATAATGAGGTTTGTTCGCAAATGACAGGGGTTTACGGACCGAAGCCCTTCATCCCCCACGCGGCGTCGCTCCTTCAGACTTTCGTCCATTGAGAAAAATTCTCGACTGCTGCCACCCGTAGGTGTCTGGACCGTGTCTCAGTTCCAGTGTGGCTGGTCGTCCTCTCAGACCAGCTACCCGTCTTAGCCTTGGTGAGCCGTTACCTCACCAACTAGCTGATAGGTCGCGGGCTTATCGTGAAGCGCCAGGCCTTACGGTCCCCAGCTTCAATCAAACAGGGATGCCCCCATCGGATCACATTCGGTATTAGCTCGCCTTTCAGCGAGTTATCCCCAACTTCACGGCAAATTACCCACGCGTTACGCACCCTTCCGCCGCTGAACATCCAAAATATTGCTACCTTGAATGTCCCGCTCGACTTGCATGTCTTATCCACGCCGCCAGCGTTCGTTCTGAGCCAGAATCAAACTCTCCGTAGAAATGTTTGACTCATTTGCTGATCCGAAGATCAGCGCTAATTGGTCATCTTGATTAATTCTCGCAGAGGTTTCTTGCGAAACCCTTTGAGAGGGCTCTTAAAACTTATCGCACAATTCAACTTTCAAAGAGCAATTAGGTGTTGCCACCCAAAAATTTCCCGTTTTAGGGGATAAAAAACCCGAGAGGCTCTCACTTACAACTTACCAGGCCTCTCAGTGCCTTTTCTTAACTTGCTGCGCTTAGCTTAGAGACGATTAATTTCGCGTCAACAACTTTTCGTAACATTTTTTATTTGTTACCGATCAGTTGTCGCTGCGTTCACCGCTCACTTACCGCTCACCGTGTCGCGCACCAACGAGAACGAAGATATACGAAGATCGCTTTAGCACAAGAGGTTTTTGAAAATTTTTTGGGTGCTCTCACTTTTTCAACCCCTTTTTCACCCCCTTTCCCGCTCTTTTTCACCCCCCACTTTAGCCTTTATTTACAGGCCTAAAACCCACTTTTCCGCCCACCGTTTTGGCGTCCTTTTTCTTTTTTGAAAAAAAACGCATTTTCCTGTCACTCTTTCGTCACACAGAGCATTTCCAAACATCAAAAACTCGTTTTTCACCCCTCAAAAACAACTCTCAACCACCCGTTCTAACCCCTTCTCCCCCTGTACGTTCCACTCTGGCACCCCATTTTCACCCCCACTAACACCCCTCACGCTCACTCATATTACATCGCAACTATCTAATAATCAATTAGATACAAAATCAGCAACCCACTCAACTCATTCACAACACATTCCCCGCCCTATTCTTCCTCTCCACCACACAACATCGCCTAACCTCCTCCACTACTGCTTGTTAAGGCTCCATTTATCCGCCCAAAACCGCGTATTTTCTTCAATAAATCGCTAGTTTTCGCCATTCATTACTCTCTCTCCAGTTTCCCCACCCCTCGTTCCACCTGTTCTCTCTTCGCTCTTCCTTTGCGCGATCAAAGCACGTTCTCCCCGCGCCTAGAGCTCCTATTTCCCCTGTTTTTCCACTTTTTATGGCTCTTGCCACTGTTTTCCCCCAAGCTATCCGCCCAATCCCAGTGAGCACGCCTCCCCTAACCAACTCATCTGCCAGCCGACCCCTCTGGCGTATTCGCCTGCTATTGGGCTGTGTTCTTCTCGTTTTAGCCCTTGTTTTGCGGGATTTCCGCTCCCAAACCTCCGCCTTGGACCACTACCGCGCCCAACTCCTCGCCCAAGGCGAAGTCCTTGATCTCGCTAAACTCGCTCCTCTCCGCAGTGGCGCACTACAGTCAACGAATCAACCGGCAACCTACGCTCCCATATGGCAAAAACACAGCCGACCCTTCAGTGATTACACTTGGTCCCGCTCTTTCCCCGGCCAGTTATCCTTATTTTTCCCGCCCCTTCCATCCGGTGTTAACCCCACCAACCGCAATTCCCTTTGGCTCGCGCTAGCGAGCGATATCACCACGAATCGCCATCATCTGCCCCTCCTCCGTGCTGCTTTCCTTCACCCAGCCAAAGATACGGGACGAGATTATCGCCTCGGTTTTGCTTATCCCGCGCTCCAGTTCGGTTCACAAAGGCAGATCGCTTACTTCCTTCACGCCGCCGCTATCTCAGACCTCCATTCGGGCCGTACTGCCGATGCCTTTGAAACCACGCTCACCCTCATGGATATCACCGACTACCTACGTGAGGAGTGGACGCCCGTTAACCAACTGGTTCGGATCAGCATCGGCACCCAGGCACTGAACGCCACCTGGTATGGCTTGGAATCCCACGCTTGGACCGAATCTCAGCTCGCCCAATTGCAAGCCAGCTGGGAAACCGCCTCCATCCTAACCAATCTGTATCAATCCCTCCTCTACGAGCGCGCTTTCGGCACCTATACCTTTGCCCTCGCTCGCACGAACCCCGCGCAGATCAGCCAGCACGTCATCAACCGCACACCTGTCCCACAAGGCCTCCCCGGCCAGCTCTGGGAATGGTGGCGGCTCCGCACCGACTTGGATGGCGATGAACTCGAATACCTGCAAAATCAACAGGCCAAACTCCTCCTCTGGCGCGAGCAGATTCAACACCCCGCTGGAGCCCAAGGCCTCAACGATTTCAAATCCCTGCACCAGAAGCTCACGCAGAACACGCCTAAATCCCTCCTCCCCCGGAAACACCTCATCACCGCCAATCTCGACGTCAATCACTACAACCTCTTCTTTCTCGCCATCTCGTGGGATACACACCGCCACCTCACCATCGCTGCCATCGCTCTCGAACGCTATCGGCTGCAGCACGGTCATTACCCTCCAGCCTTGGCTCAACTCGTCCCCGCTTATCTCCCGCAAATCCCACAGGATCCCATGGATGGACGGCCACTCCGCTACCGGCTCAAGCCCAACAACGACTACACCCTCTACTCCGTGGGACAAAACGGACGAGACGACCGCGGCAACCCAGCCATGCACGACCCGACCAGACAATTTCGCCCAGGCGAAGGCCTCGATATACTTTGGCAGCACCTCGACCCCATCGACCTGCCCCAATAATCGTCCTGATCCACGAAGCGTAACCCAATGTGCTGCCGGCATCTTGCCGGCAGTCCTATCCCAGCCGCCTCTGCGGCTCTAACCATTTTCCCTCTCGCTGCCGGCCACTGGACGTTGGATGTTCGCTGTTTTCCCCTTTATTTTCGGCCCTTCTCCCGCATATTTCTTTCACCAGTGAGCACCACCCGCACCCATAAACGCCGCCTTCTATTGGTTATGGGCATTCTCATCTCGCTTGGGTTTGCGCTCTGGTGGTCCCGTCGCGGCCCCAACGAACTCGAACGCTATCGCGCCCAACTCCTCGCCCAAGGCGAAGTCCTTGATCTCGATAAACTTGCCCCCAAACGCACCGGCTATGAACCCGATGGTGATCTTCCGCTCAGTGATGCCGCCAGACAGATTTCCAAGAGTCTTCTCAACCAGACCAATCAGTTCCTCCCTTTTGTCGCCACGAACAACCTGCTGTCCATCGCGTGGCCCAATCACCCCAAAGCCACCAATGCAACTCAGCGCGCCACTTTGTGGTTACTGGCCGAGACTGAAATCGAAAGCCGCCGTAGCGAGTCGCTGGCCGCCAGCCTCCTCTTGCAAAATCCACCCAAAGAAAAAGGCGCGGACTATCGGGACGGCTTGCACTACCCCAAAGTTAATTTCGTCCAGCGTCGCAGTGTGGCCATATTTTTCAGCTCAGCTTCGCTGGCTGATGTTCATGCGGGCCGCTCTCCCCAAGCCACTACCAATCTAAACACCCTGTTCGATCTCTGCGATCTCCACCGCGAAGAATGGACCTTTCTGAATCAAATGATCCGCGGTGCCATCGCCCGGCTTACCTTGGACACCGTCGCCTACGGATTGAATACGCACAGTTGGGACACCACCGACCTCACCCGCTTGCAATACCGCCTCGAATCCCTCTCTTTCCTTACCAACACCTATCAATCACTTCTCTACCTGCGGGCACAAGGAATCTCCACCTTCACCCTTTGCCGCACCAACACACAGCTGGCCATGACCAATATCACCCTCGGCCAATCAAGCTTGAGCTCACAACTACGAGGCATCTACTGGGCCAAGGTAAACATCGATGAGGATGAGTTGAACTACCTGCAACTTTCCCAAGCCCGCTTGGACTTCTTACGCCAACAAATTAAATCCCCCGCTTGGGCCGGGTCTCCTGATTTCTTCCAAGCTCAGGCCGAAGCCGCCTTTGCTGATACCAATTCCGGTTTATTAGGGGACCGTCTCTGGCTCTCCTCCCTGCTCAGTCCGAATCTTAGCAAAGCCATGAGCTCTCTCATCATCACTGATACCCTACGGCTCCAAGCCATCACCGCAACTGCCCTAGAGCGTTATCACCTCAAACACGGCCATTATCCTGACACCCTCACAAAACTCATTCCCGACTTCCTCTCGCAAATCCCCTCAGACCCCATGGACGGCCGCCCCCTGCGTTATCGTTTGAACCCGGACAGCACCTTCACCCTCTGGTCCGTCGGTTTCGATGGCCAAGACAACGGCGGCGATGCCACCATGCCCAACCCCAAGAAACAAAACTTCCCCCAAGACGCCAAAGACCTCGTCTGGCCCCGGATCGATCCCATCGATTTACCGCCGAAGAAATAAGCCCTCTTTGCAAGCTTTGCGCTCTCTGCGGTTAATTCAGTTCCCCGCCACCTTTCCCTGCCCACCGTTTCAACAATCCGCGCGCCAGCGTGAACGCCACCGCGATATACGCCCCGTTATACACCACCATCCTCATCCGCTTCGTCACCACATCTACCTGTTCCCAGCCGACCAAGATCAGCCCGATCACCAGGAAAGCGCAGATGCCCAGCGCCCCGATATCCGTTTTCTTGAACTGGCGCACATACGCCGCGAACCACCCGCCAAACACCCCCATCAATACCCCGCCCAGCGCCGCCACCCAAAGCTGCTGCCAATCACCCAGGGCCAGCGCCAGCAACGCCATGCCCCCACAAACTATGGCCGCCACATCCATCCAATGGATGGCCTCAACCCGGTTGTTTGGTGAAGTCCTCATGATTGGAATATACCCCGTAGAAGCCCGCATGTCTAAAACACCTCCCCACTGCCCTTTGGCAAAAAGACACCGAAAATTAAGTCGTTTCCCCCTCAATCCCGCTCCCTGCTGAACGATAAGCCAGCCGCCTCCCGCCTACTTCCAATACGTCATCAAAATCCGCACATCCCGCTGGTCATTGCGCCGCAGGATGGCCACCAGCTCCTTCTTCTTGTTATTGATATCGATCGTCACCGTCACCTGAAACGTCGCACTGCGCGTAGACAGCAGCCGTTGCAGGTTGCTGATGCCCTGCGCACTGAAACCTGGCACGCTCGATAGCTCGCCCACGTTGCGGAACGGCGTATCATCCTCCGTCCCCTCCACCCCGTCTGGCCCGGCCCGCGTCTGGATGATTGATTGCGCCACATTCTCATCCAGCCCCGGAATCAACCGCAGCACATTCACCGAAGCCGTGTTCACATTGATCACCCGCGCCGAGATCGGCGTG
Source organism: Limisphaerales bacterium (assembly GCA_965283725.1). Classification (GTDB taxonomy): domain Bacteria; phylum Verrucomicrobiota; class Verrucomicrobiia; order Limisphaerales; family JAEYXS01; genus JAEYXS01. The sequence continues at coordinate 277,351 of CBDIPT010000006.1, read as the reverse complement.
AACAGATCCCGCAACCCCGCCGTCGGCGTGACCACCTGCCGGTTGTTGCTGAAATTATTCATGCTGGGTTTGTTACCCGTCTTGCTCGTGCTCGTATTCCGCGCAAAGTTGTTATTCACCGGCGGCGCGATGACCGCTCCGGAGGGCAACATATCCCCATTGGTCCCACTCGCCCCGTTCGGCCCATAGAAAGCCTCCGGTGTCACCCCCTTGATGCGCAACAACTCCTCGATGTCGTCGATTGGCCCATTCTTCGCCATATACGGAGGCGACAGGGACATGTAGTAATCCGATTCCGCCCCGCTCAATCCCGTGTTATCATCCGTATCCCGCCAGTCCAGGATGCTATCCACCACCGTGGATGACTCCGTCGGGTCCACCCCCACGACGTCCATCGCCAGCTTCAACGCCACATCATCCGCCAGATTGATGTTATAATACCGTTCCAGATCGATGATCTTGACGGAAAACGTGCCCGCCCCCAGTTGATTGTTCTCCAAGGAAAGATTCGCCAGAATATCGTTCGTCCCCATCGGCCCGCCCGCCCACTTCTGGTTCAAGGCATCGTAATTGCCCTCGTTCGGGATCGTCATGTGCTGCCCCAGAAAATACCGCGCGAACTCCACCCCGGACCGCCCCAGCCACTCCGTCTCCGAATCAAAAGTGGCATTCCGCGCCAGCTTCGTCTCCACCGCCATCGTCTTGGCAAAGCCGAACGCCAGCAACCCCAGCACCGTGATCACCATGAGCACCATGATGAGCGCAATGCCTGATTGCTCATTTGCCTGCCGTTTTACGCTAAGTCTCATCTGCTTCTGGACCGGATAGACGGCGGTTGCCCACCCCGGCCTTGGTTACCCGACCCTTGATTGCCCTGTCTGGGCTGAAAATTATTTCCCCCTTGGCCCGGTCCTTGTTGCCCGGGATTAAGGCGGATTTGACCCGGGTTGCCGGGCGGGAATTGCCCGTTCTGCCCCGGACCTTGGCCATTTTTCCCACCACCATTCCCTCCGCCTCCGTTTGGCCCACCACCCTTCCCTCGGCCCGGCCCACCGGCCCCGCCACCCGCCCGCGCTGCCGCATCCGGAAATTGGTATTCCTTCGAGATCGCCATGCCGGCCAGATAAACCGTCTTGGATTGCAGATCCTCCTTCGCATACGGCGAATTGTCCGCTTTGCCAAAGCCCACCGAGAACCGCACCATCTGCGGCACTGAATTCGTCTCCAGCCACTCGTACGCCCAGTCTTGGATCTGGTCATCCCAGAACTCCAACGTGAAATGGCTCACATTCGTCACCAACGTGATGGGATAAGGCTCCTCCGTCTGCTGCAAGACCTGCAAGACAGATGCCTGCGTCATCCGCAGATCATTCCCGCCGTTTATGCCCGGCACCACCTCAAACGTCACCCGCCGCGTCGGCTCGCCCGGAAACAGCCCGCTGCCCGGAAACGAAGGCGGCAAGTGCGAGACAAAGCTCAGATACGCAAAGTCCGAGCTCGTATCCGTCTCAAAGCTGTAATACGCCGCGTTCTCCGTGAAATAGACCGTCGAAGACAGGGATTCCTCCACACACTTCATCGTCATGCGCGCCCGTTGCACCTCCTCCGCCGCCTTCAACCCCGCCTTGGAACTCTTCAAGATGGCGAACCAGCTCGAGTAGATCGCCGAGATGATCACCATGAGGATCGCCATGGCGATCAGGATCTCCACCAGCGTGAAGCCCCGCGCAACTCGTTTTAAGTGGATCTTCATCGTGCGCTACCGTTTCAACGTGCCGCCCGTGGCGCCCCGCCCTTGTGAGGTGCCGGAACCCGTTGCCGTGGTGGACCCGGACCGGATCTGCGCCGCCGTCGGCGCTCCTTGCGGCCGGAACAAAAGTATCTGTAGCGGGGAATCCACGTATTTGCCGTTCACCGGCTGGGACACCACGATATCCACCTGGAACAACCCGTTCGTGGAGATCTCCGTGATCGTCCGCGTCCACTTCACATCCGGGAAATCCGGGGCGAAATCGCCCGATTCGGTTGCTTCCTCTAGGCTGTTCGTCAACGAGATCGCCGCCGCCGCCATGCCGGGATCCACCATCGTCTGCCGGAGTGACCGCGCCATCTTCAGATTCCGTGAGGTCAGCTCCAGGATGGCGAAGATGGCCATGAAAAACACCGCGATCGCGATCATCACCTCCATCAGGGAGAACGCGCGGCTTCCGTGTTTGTTCAGGCTGATCTTCATCTTACCTTCCCTTTGGCCAGACCCTCTTCCGTTTCCAGGCTCGCCATGCCCGTGATCACACTGAGCTGAATCGCCCGCCGCTTCCCGCTCACCGGATCCAACATCACCGCCGTGAACTCCTCGCTCGTGCCGTTCGGGAAAAACTTCACCCGCGCCTCGCTGCCCCCGTCTTTGATGATGTCTTTGAAATTAACCGCCAGCATCTCAAAGCCGATGCTCTCCGGCATGCTCGCGCTAAAGGCTCCCCCGTCACTGTCGTGGTCTTTCCGTCCTGGTTGGCCACCACCAGCTCCGCTGGCGCACCGGACATGATCGCCGCCGCCCGGGCCGAGGCGCATGCCTCCATCATATCATGCACCGCCTGCTGCAACGGCTCCCGCTTGAACGTCTGCACAAACGTCGGCAACCCCCACGCCATGATGAGCCCCATGATCATCACCACGATGACTATCTCCACCAGGGTAAACCCGGCCCGTCGCTGAAGGCGGATTCTCATCTCATCAGGTTACTTATCGATGTTCGCCGTGATCGCGAACATGGCCGACAACACGCTATACAGCAGGAAACCCACGAATATGGCGATGCACACGATCATGATCGGCTCGATCATGTTCGTCATCACCCGCAGTGCCACGCTCAATTCACTTTCGTAAGTATCCGCCAGATTCTCCAGGGACGTCGGCACATCGCCCGTCTCCTCACCGATCTTCAGGAGATCGATCATCAATTGCGGGAACAGCCCGCTCTTGGCCAAAGGCTGCGCGATGGTTTTGCCGTCCGTCACCTCTTCCCGCGTCACCGCGATCGCTTCCTTCAACATCACATTCGGGATGACCTGCTCCGTGATCTTCAAAGCGGAGAGCACCGGCACACCATTCTTCAGCAACGTCGAAAGCGTGCGACAGAACTGGCCGAACAGGTTCAACTTCACCACCGGCCCCAGCACCGGCGCCTTCATGCTCCAACGATCCAACGTCCGCCGTCCGGAGACGGAAGTGCGGAACCGGTGAAACAAGATGAAAATCGCCAAAGCCCCCAAAATCATCAGCCACCAGTAGTTGCTGAAGATATGACTCATGTTCATCAGGAACAGCGTCGCCGGCGGCAACGGGATGTTCATGCCCGTGAAGATCTCCATGAAATGCGGCAACATCACCGTCATGAAGAAGAAGATGATGACCACGCCCACGCACATGACCATCGCTGGATAGATCATCGCCGAGACGAACTTGGACCGCACCTCCGCAAAACGTTCATAATGCGCCGCCAACCGGCGCAACACATCTTCCAACGCGCCCGATTGCTCCCCCGCCTTCACCATGTTCACGAACAAGTCGGTGAAAACATCCGGCTGCTTGGCCATCGCGGCGGAAAGGCTCTTGCCCTCCATCACATCCTGCCGGAGCTGTTTGCTCACCGAACCAGGAATGCCCTTGCCGCTCAGATTGCCCATGCTGTTCAGAGCGGCGGCCAGCGGCATGCCGCAATGCAGCAGATTCGCCAATTGCTGGGTATAGGTCGCCAGTTCCTGCAGCTTGGGTTTCCGTTTGCGATTGAAAATTTTCTGCAAGGCGGGCGGCAACGTGAACGCCACCTCCCCCTTTTTGCCCTCACCACGCGTCGCCACCGCCGCGCCACCTTTGGCCGGCATCACGTTGACGGGGAACAAGCCCAACTTCTGGATCTGCAGCAGCGCGGCCGGTTTATCCGCCACCTCCAGCAGCCCCTCGACGATCTCACCCGTGCGCTTTCGTGCGCGATATGCAAACTGCGCCATATGTCTTTTGTTCTACATTCAAAACCAGTCGCGGGCAAAAGTTGTCGTGCTGGCTTCCCTTTCCTATCCCATGAGAACCCCCAAGGCGCAAGCTCCCCCTTCTGTTACCGCCTCCTGCTGACCTTTCAAAACCGCTTCCAGCCCGCTGCTACGCCAAGCTCGCCTGTGCCGTGACCACCCCCTGATTCAAACTCCCCCGCCGGTATCCTTCCAGATCTAGCGTCACATGCGCATACCCGATCTCCCTCAGCCGCGCGGCCACCTGTTCGTACCGTCCTTCGGCTACTAAACGCGGGATTTCGTTCGCCCCCACCTCGATCCGTGCCAGATGCTTGGCCGTCTCGCCCTTCGCATCCAAAGTTTCCGCTTCCGCCAACTTTGAACCTTGAACCTTAAACTTTGAACTCAACTCATGGTGCCTCACCCGCACATCGTAAAAGCCCAATTCCCTCAAAACCTTCTCCGCCTGCTCAATCATCCCCAGCTTCACCCGTGTGACCGGTTCCCCGTAGGGAATGCGTGAACTCAAGCACGCCATCTGCGGCTTGTCCGCCGTCGGCAGGCCCAGTTCCGCGGAAAGTTGCCGTATCTCCGCTTTCGTCAACCCCGCCTCCTTCAGCGGTGCCCGCACCTGAAACTCCTTCGCCGCCTGCGCTCCCGGCCGGAAATCCCCGATATCACTCGCGTTTTCCCCGTAAGCGATCACGGCAAAACCCTCTTTCGTGGCCAACGGCGCCAGTTCCGTGAACAGCTCATGTTTGCAGAAGTAACACCGGTTCACCGGATTCGCCAGATACTCGGGGTTATTGAACTCATCCGTCTCCAAAACCCGCACCGGAAAACAAAACCGCAACCCAAGCTCTTGCGCCTCAGCTAGTTCCTCTCGCGGCAAACTCGGCGAATCCGCGATGGCCGCCAGCATCTTCGGCCCCAACTCCTGCTGCGCCACCACCGCCAGGAAGACCGAATCCACCCCGCCGGAATACGCGATGAGACAAGTCCCGTAGGACCGCAATAGCCCGCGCAACGCCGTTAACTTCTCGTGAACCACAGCCTAAACCTGCCATCCCCGCCCCTCCCTGTCGAGCCATCGCCCAATCATCCCAACATTGAGTTTGCGTTCTTTGCTCTTCGGCCGACAAATTTCACCCCTCCAAATCTCCCGGGCCACCGCCCTTTTCTGCATCGTCACGATACATCCTTGTCACGTTATTTGACTGGCGGGCCGGAACCCTTTTTGCTCTATTCAGCGGCACCGCCTCGCGCACCGCGGTTTAATTCATGCAATTGGTTAAAGAAACACGCTGGTCACGCCAGTATGAGATGGACCCGCAAACGAAGCTCTATGAGTCCAAGTTTGCCGATGGCTCAGCTTCCATCACCGTCGCCGATCTCGAAAAAGAATGGGGCGACTGGTCGGCTAACGACCGTGCCGATTTCTGCCAGGCCGTCACCCAAGCGCGCTTTCCTCACCTTCCTGATGTCCTCCGGTATATCATGAAGAACGGCGATTTCGCCTCCATCGAGTCCATCGCCAATAGCATCTCCCGCCACCTGCCCCCGGAAGAATCCGTGCCGTACATTACGGACCTCTGCAAAACCGTCCCCGTCGGCAAAGGCGCTAAATTTTATCAGGCCCTCGCCCTCAGCCGTCCCGCGTTCTGCCGCGATACGCTGATGCAATGCCTGAACCGCACCTGGTCCGACAGCCGTTTTCTTAGCGAAGACGAAGTGTTCGACTGGGTCGCCAACGATGCCGTCTGCTTGATCGAATACTTGGTGCAACTCGGCCAGAACCCCAGCACCTTGTCGGATAAATACAAAGTCCTGGTGCGTCACCCGAACAACATCAACAAGCAAAGCGCCATCAACCGCCTCAGCCCCTTCTTCCCCGGCTACCCGACGGGTTAAAATCATAATCGTCGTTCTCGTTCTAGTTTACCCTGTAGGCCGTTTTTCCAAAACGGCCATAGGCAATTCTTCATCGTAAAAGGTTATAGCCGGACTTATCTGATTTCCAAATTTCGATGTTCGAAGTTGGACGTTGGATGTTCGATGTTTCTGTTCTCCTTTTTGCGTTCCCTACGTTCTCTGCGGCCTTCCCCTTTCCAACTCGACAAAAACACCAATTTTCCCAATGCTCACCAACCGAATACCAATGAGGCCTGAACCGTAGTCCAAGTCCGCATGGAGCCAGCCAAATCAAAAAAACTAAGCCCCATGGGGCAAATCATTCTCGCCACCGCTATCATCGGTGGGCTGTTGCTCTTTCTCGCCCTTCCCGGTTCGTTCTGGTTCCTGCTGGTTTCAGTGTTCGGCCTGATTGTGTTCTACCAGATTTTCGGCCTCAGGTATCTCTGCCTGATATTTGCCGCCATCGTTGGCTGTTTGATTTTGGCCAGAAACACAGAGCTCCTGATACTGGCCGTCATTATCGGCGGCATATTCCTGTATCATTTTCTGCCCGATTCATCGCATCCACCGGGCCAAGCCGAGCCACCGCAAACCCCAACCGATCGCTTGCGGATCTTGGAAGACGCTTACCGCCAAAACCTGATCACCGAGCAGGAATACCTGGAGAAACGCCAGCAGATCCTCGCCGAGTTCTAACTTTTCACGTGAGCGCGCCCGAAACCACTCCCGATCAGCCGTTAGCTAAGCCACGCCAAATGATACGGCTGCTATCAGCATTTATCACACTTTTGATTTGCGGCACTCTGACGTGGTGGTTCGAACCATCAAAGACACATAAAAATCCATCAGACTCTCTGCTTATATTGATCTGGGGTAGTTTTTGCAGTTGGTTACTATTCAAGATTTGGTGGCACCCCACACCCAAAACAGATCGCTCGATCCTCTTGCTCAGTCTCAGTTTGGTGGTTTATCTCCCGATCGCATCTGTCGCGGCCCTTTTCCCTGACCACTTGTGGTTTCCGCTCTTTGGGTTGAGTTTGGTAATCGCATTGCCCTTGATTGCCAAATGGTATCGCCCCCTAGAACAAGCCTGGGCTAAAGACGGTGATATTTCATCACTTCCGACAGGGCAAACATGGCCCTTGGATGAAACTTGGTTAACCATACTCTGCACCCTAATTTTCATGATATGGACGGTTTTCCATCTGACTTCCTTGGCTGAATCAGAAAGCATCTTGGAACTGGTGATTTTAGGAATCTTTCTGCCTGCTGGAACCACTCGACTCCTTCACTATTTTGGAAGAAAAACTCTGAAACGCCACCAAGCTTCAGCCGCTTTTGCCTTAGAAAACCAAACTGCCTGGGCCAAAACTAGTGACTCCAGAAATGCTGGTGCATTCCCCCGCGGTCCCTTGTATCTCATAACTAGCTGCCTGCTCTTCGTCTTTGTTATCCATCAATTGATAAACCATGCATGGAATAGCGACCCTGACCTGTGCTCCCTTTTCTATGCGCTGAGTTATTCCATCGTCTTGGTGGCCGCCCTCGGGACTGTTCTTTATTGTTTCTGGCTCAAGCCTTCTTCGAAGACAGACCGCATCGCGATACTTGTGAGCCTTGCGATTGTCATGTCATTGGCCGGTTCATTCGTTGAAGACTTATTCCCAAAACATTGGAGCGACAATGCATCCTGGCTATTTTGGACTGCAGTATTACCGATATACACCAAAGTATATAGATACTACGAATTGCTTTTCGTGAAGAAGAGTTGGATTCATGGCATGCCCGGCGGGCAGCCTTGGCCGGTAAATATAAAATGGACTCTCCTAGCCTACACGACCCTTTTCCTTGGCTGGCTGTTTCAGCAATTGGGCGTTACCGGTTATGATCAGGAAGACACCTTCAGCTACTCATTCTGGCAAATCCTGCTACCCGTTCTAATTACATGTGGTCCCTTGTACCTCCGGAAAAAATATTTTACTCGATACAATACCATCACCACCCCGTAGCGTAGGCTTCCAGCCCGCAAGCTACGAGCAGCCTTACCACGACTCTTTCCCTTTTTGCGCCTCTTGTGCCTTTTTGTGGCTATTCCCAATCCTCCTACGGCTTCAACATCCGCTTGAAATACTCCAGCATCGCGGCCTCGGCCTTCTCCGCATCCGCGCCTTTGAAACCGTGCCCCGCGCCTTCCAGCGTCAGCAGCTCCACCGGCACCCCGCACGCTTGCAAGCGATCCCGCATCCAGATGGCTTGCTCGTAGGCCACGTATTTGTCTTCCGTACCGTGGATGATCAGTGTCGGCGCGGAACGCGGTGTCACCCAGTTCAGCGGGCTCCCGAGGATGTGTTTGAACTTCTCCGTCTCCAGATTGCCACCGAACCACAATGGCAACACCTCATGCGCGTCCACACTCTTGCCGTAAGACTTCGTGAAATCGCTCGGGCCATAATAATTCACCACGCAGGTCACCGCGCTGGAATACCCTGGATTTTCCGCGCCCTCGAATTCCGGCACACCCGCCGTCACGCCGAGGAATTGCACCAGGTGCCCGCCCGCTGAACCGCCCGTCACACCGATGCGTTCCGGGTCCACCTGATACTTCTTTGCGTTCGCACGCATCCAACGCACCGCCGCCTTGGTGTCATGCACTGCCGCCGGAAATTGATTCGTCGGCGCGAGGCGATAACTGATCGTCGCCGCCACATAACCATTCTCGGCCAGCTTCAAGATCAGCTTGTTGTAACTCTCCCGGCTCCCCGCGCGAAACCCGCCACCATGGATGCAGATGATCGCCGGGCGCGCGCTCGTCACCGTCTTGGGCCGCGCCAGATTCAACATCACCGGCTTCCCATTCGGTTGCGTGTACGTGATATCCCGCTCAAAGATGACACCCTCCGGCACCGCCAAGTCCGCCGCCGAAAGAGAAGTGGAAAACACCGCGAGACACAGCGCCGCCAGCCAAAAGAAACGGGATTTCATGCCCAAAGTTTTACGCGAAGCCCCTGCTTTGTCGCGTAAAATAAATAACGAACCATTGGTAGGGCCCGCTGTCCTCAGCGGGCTGCCGCCGGAGCCTTGCTCATTCAAATCACAAGAGCTCTTCCTCACGCCCACTCCTTCGTTCTCTTCGTTTCCTTCGCGCCCTTCTGTTCAAAAACTCCCCTCTCGATGTTCGGCGTTCGATGTTGGTTGTTCGATGTTTCCCCTCACCCCTTCTTTACTTCATCGCCTCACTCACCCGCTGAATGCTCTTCGCCCGACCCGACGCATTATCGATATCGATGATCACCCCTTGCAGCAGAATCCGCTCCGTCGCCACGCCGAACCGTTGCGGCGTCAGCTTGATGAACCGCTCGATGATCGGGTCAATGCTCCGCCCCAAAATACTCTCATGCGGCCCCGTGAACCCCGCATCGCATAGAAACGCCGTGCCCTGCGGAAAAATTTGCTCATCCGCCGTCTGCACATGCGTATGCGTGCCTACTACCGCACTCACATCCCCATCCAGATACCGCGCCATCGCGATCTTCTCTGACGTCGCCTCCGCGTGGATATCCACAAAAATCAGGTGCGTGGACTGCCGCATCTTGTTCACCTCCGCCCGCATCGCTGGAAACGGATTCTCTAACGCCGCCATGAACGTACGCCCCTGCACATTGATGACTCCAAACAACGGCAACCCCTCCTTCTGCACCAGCGTGCTCCCTTGCCCGATGGTTCCCACCGGATAATTCAGCGGCCGCACAAAGCGCGGTTCCTGCAGAAGCAATTGCGTCACTTCCTTCTGATCCCACAGATGATCGCCGCACGTGATCACATCCACGCCCGCCGCAAAGATCTCCTCCGCCGTCCCTGGCGTGATGCCCGAGCCGCCCGCCGAGTTCTCCCCGTTGGCGACGACCACATCCAGCCCATGCTGCGCACGCAACTTCGGCACCAAAGCCGCCACCGCCCGCCGCCCGGGTTCGCCCACGATATCTCCGATAAACAGTAATTTCACCGCCCCCAAGGTAGGCAACCCGCTTGTTAGCGCAATGCAGAAGGTAAAAGCGGAGCGCCGAGCGCCGATCCGGCACGGACTTTGATGGTCACCCACTACTTCGGCCACTCGCTGATGCGGTTCCAATACTTCCGTAACCAATCCATGTATGCCTTAGGTTTCGGCATCCGATTGGCGATCGTCAGATTTCCCAAAGACTTGTCTGGCCAAAGATGAAGCCGATCATCAATACCTAGCTCCTTGGATATCCGCTCCACGGTCTGCAAGGCATTCACCGCATAATTTTGCCATGCCTCACGCGAAGCAAAAACATCCGTCTTCAACTTCACACCCGCCGACTCCGCCTGGCTTTCAATGCGATCGACATTCTCCGCCCGGATATTGATGGGCTCATGGAAAATAGTAATCGGGTCCAATTCAGCCACGGCCTCTAGCGTTGCTCGCAAATCCGCTTCATCGCATTCCGGATATGTCGGCGCGATGGCCACATAGACATGCAGTCCAGCGTCCTTGGCCGCCTTTAAGGCCGCCAAACGCTGCGAAGGAGCCGGGGCTTTGGGTTCATAGATTTTGGCCAAATCATTCCTCAGCGTCGGCAAGCTCATCCCAAAGACCAACCGGGAGCCGAACGTGCGATACAAATCAAAATCTGCCTTAGCCAATGGACTGCGGGTCAAGATGCGGACATTCAGGTTGGATTCATCCCGGATGAGTTCCAAGGAACGGCGGACCAACTTGCGTGCATGCTGTCCCAAAATCTTTTGCTGCACCGGGTCAGGATGATGAATGACCTGATATGGGTCCGTCGTAGTGCAATACATCACGGCTCGATTGCCATCGGCCTTAAGCTGTGACCGCGGCGTCTTATCCGCCGAACGGAGTGAAGAAAGGAATTTATCCTCTTCCCAAGGCCGCAGCAGAACATAGTCACCCCACTCAGCATCCGGGTCTTCTACACCATATTCCGCCAGCTTTGGCCCTTGCTTTATGGTGGCAGCACTCGGCACATAACAAAACCGACAAGCATGAGAACAACCCACCGCCACATTGAACGACCAGTTAGATAAACTCTTGTAAACGAAGTTGTTAGGCGCGATGACCGCCGGGGATGACCAGAAACCGACTCGGTTATCAACAACTGCACGCGAGCCAGCCAGGCAATTTTCAATTGCGGCACGCTTAAAAGGCAGATCAACAACCAAACTCATAGATTCAGTATCTACTGTTCGTGACTTAAGGTCAAAGCCCCAAGTCGAATTCGGGATCCATTACTCCTTTAAATGATTTATCCCAAAACTCTTTTCCTTTCGGGTGACTGCTCGCAAAAAGGAGCAGATACAACCCCAATCCTTGTTGATTAGGAATCAAAACTTCTCGACCCGTAAAAGAGTAACCCAAGCGATCGAGTTGCTGTTTATAGAGATCGAGAACGCCGACAAAAAACTCTTTAGCATTGTTCCGAGGAAGTTGCTTCCACCCGTCATGGCCCAAGAATTTGGTCAATGCTGATTCATCATCCGAATCCGGCTTGTACTGGTGCATATTCATTTTTATGCCCATGCCGTGTTGGATATTGATCAGCAAATCACATTTTGTCTTACGACTGAGATCCTCAATCAGTGAAAAAGGCGCATGAGCAATCCCTGTTGGGTCAATAAATGCGAAAGTCAGTGAGCCTTTTGGAATCTCTACTCGTTTGACCATATCCGCACAATCGCCGCACCAGATTTCCGCTAATTGAGAATTGGCATAGGGCTCCAGTCTAGTTGCTAAAGACTGTGCCGCTGGAGCACTCATCTCAGTGAAGATGAATTTTGTGAATTCATGTTCAATCACTTTCAAAGGAAAGCCCAAATCCTCTTTTCCTGAATCCCTAATAAAGCATTTCCCAGGGCCAGAAAACAGCTCCAAATATACCCTGCTAGCCCATTTATATTTCATGCCAGACGCAAAAAGCTTGGCATAATAAGTCAGAAGCTTGTGCTTTTTATCTATCCAAGGACCGCTTGGTCTAGTTGGCAATTTGTCTGAGACAGCAAAATCATCAGACCAAGGTGCACGACTGGCGGAAGGTAAGTAGTGAATTGGAACACTCATTGGCTATGAGCATTCTCTATTTCAAAAACAGTTTCAGAACAAGGAAGAACTGATCATCTCCTCAATACCGCATCACAAACTCTTTCGCGTTCATCAGCGCCCAGACCACGTCCTCGAACCCTTTGCGGCGATCCGGATTTTCTTTGAGATGCGCCAGCGTCCGCGCCGCTTCTTCCTTCATCGGCGCGCGGCTCACAGCCGTCCAGAACAGTTCATCCAAGATCTGCTCGTCCGTCTTGCCCGCCTTGATGAGTTTGTCGATGCGGTTGTTCTCCCGCGTCAGCAGGTTGTTCAGCAACGGCCCACTGATGAGTTGGAACGCCTGGCCCATCGTCGTTTCGTTCGAGCGTTCGCACTCGGAGGAGACCAGCCGCGGCGGCTTGCCGAAGACCAGCAGGAAGCTGTCCTCACTGCCCGCCGCCCGGTCGCGCCGTTGCAAAGAACCGACGCCCGGCAACTGCGCCGCCCGCGTGCCATCCGGCAACCCTTCAAACTTCAGATTCGATCCCGTGAGCTGCGCGGCGGAATCCAAGATCTGCTCCGCCAGCAGGCGATGCGGCACCACGTGCGAGAAATTAATCTCGTCTTCCGTGTTCGATTCATTCGGTGTCGCCGAGAGCTGATACGTCCGCGAATTCATGATCGTACGGATAAGGTATTGCACATCGAACTTGTGCTTCACGAAATCCGCACAGAGCGCATCGAGCAACTCCGGATGGCTCGGCAGGTTGTTCGCGCTGAAATCATCCACCGGGTCCACGATGCCCCTGCCCATCAGATGAAACCACACGCGGTTCACCTGCGCCCGTACGAACATCTTGTTATCCGCCGAGGCCACCCAGTCCGCCAGCGAGAGCAGGCGGTCATCCTCCGGCTTCAAGCTGCTCTTGACGGCGCCAAGGAAACGCGGCTTGGCATCGTTGCCCGTGCGCGCATTTTGCACCTCGCCTTTGTCCGCCATGAACACGATCTGGTCGCCGTTGAACTCATGTTGGTCGATCTTATCGCGCCGGTTGTTCTCGATGATCTTGTAATCCACGCGAGCGAAGAGGCTCGCCCAATCATAGTAATCATCCTGCGTCCACTTCTCGAACGGATGATTATGGCACTTGGCGCACGAGAGCCGCGTGCCGAGGAAAAGTTGCGCCGTCGTCTCCGCGCGCGTCACCGCATCCCGGTTCGCCCGGTAATAATTCGCCGGAGCATTCGTGTAGGTGCTGCCGCGCGAGGCCAGCAACTCCCGCGCGAACTGGTCCATCGGCTTGTTCGTCGCGAAACTCTCGCGGATCCATTCGTGGAAAATCTTCACCCCTTTTCGGTCGATCACCTTTTCCTCATTCCGTAACAGGTCGGACCACTTCAACGCCCAGAAGTCCGCATACTCCGGCCGCGCGAGTAATCGGTCAATCAGCTTGCTTCGTTTGTCTGCGGACTTGTCCGCCACGAACGCCCGGGCTTCCTCTGCCGTCGGCAGCACACCCAGCGCATCCAGATACGCGCGACGGATAAACTCACTGTCCGTGGCCAGCGCCGAGGGATTCATCCGCAGCTTCTTGAGCTTCGCAAAGATGAACTCGTCCACGTAATTGTTCGGCGACGGATTCTGCCATTTGAAAGACCGGTTCGGCAGGCTCGCCACGCGCAGGGAGGTTTGCTGGTCGAGATACCGCACCAGCACCACCGTCTCGCCCGTCGTTTGTGTCTCCACCTTGCCATCGATGCTCACCGCGACCAGTGGTGTCGCCGGGGAATAAACCGCCAACCGCGAGATGTCCCGCACCAAACCATCGGAGAATGTCGCCGTTGCTTTGATGTTAAATGTCTTCGCCGGGAGTTGCAGAATCTTCTCGGTGGGCGTGACCGCCAGGCTCACCAGCTTCGGCGCCGTCGCCAGATCGGACTTCGCGCCCGCCGCGATCCAGTCCCGCAAAATCTGATACTCGAGCGAATCCTTCGTGAAGCGTTGCCCGCCTTCATGCGCCAACTGCGCCGTGGCCTTCAGCAACAAGAGGCTTTGATCCGGATTAAACGTGTCCACCCGGCGACCAAAGAAATCGCGCGTCAGTGAATCATGATCGAACGCCGCATCCCCGCCCCAGAGGGATAATTTGAAACTGGCCTTGCCGGACTGGTTGCCGTGGCAGCCGCCCGTATTGCAACCCGCCTTGGCGATCACCGCCATAACGTCCCGTTTATAAGATACTTCCGCCGCATGAACCGGCGCCGGAAAAAGCATTCCGGTCAGTCCCGCGCAGAGCAACATGATGAGACGGCGACGCATATAAGGGCTATAACCCTATTTTCGATACGCGGGAAGGCCGGGGTATTCAATGAAAAACACGAAATAATGGCCCGCAGGAAGCGGCCCCCTATCCTATCAATGGAGCTGCCTGCGGGAGTGTGAAGTAAAAGGTCGCTCCCCGGTCCACCTCGGACTCCGCCCAGATCCGCCCGCCATGCCGGTGGATGATACGTTGCACCGTGGCCAGCCCCACACCCGTTCCGTCATACTCATCCGCCCGGTGAAAGCGTTGGAAGGGGCTGAACAACTTGTCCGCAAAACGCATATTGAAGCCTGCCCCGTTATCCCGCACGAAATACACCAGCGATCCATCCGCCTGCGGCAACGCCCCGAACTCGATCACGCCCCGCTCCCGACGCGAGCTGTATTTCCACGCGTTCGAGAGCAGGTTCTCCAGCGCCACATGGAGCAAGCCGTCATCCCCATAGACTTCCAGCCCTTTCTGGATGCGGAAATCCACTCGCCGCTCCGAGGAGCTCGCCTGGAAACGCGAGACCAGTTTCTGCGCCATCTGGCTGAGCGATACCCTTTGCCGGTGCAGTTCGATCCGCGCAAGCCGGGCCAGCCGCAACAGATCTTCGATCAACGCGGACATGTTCCGCGTCTCTTCTTCGATCAGTCCCAGATTCTTCCCCGCCTCCGCCTGCAACCCGTGCTTCCAGTTATCCTCGATGATGCTTGTCAGCATGCTGATGCTGCGGATGGGTGTCCGCAGATCATGGGAAACGGAATAGGAGAACGCTTCCAGCTCCTGGTTCGCCATCGCCAGTTGCAACGTGCGATCCTCCACTCGTTGCTCCAGCTCCACGTAGACCTGCACATTCTCCAGCGCCACGGAAGTCGTGTTGGCCAGCGCTTCGAGCAACTGCACCTCCTCCGGGGTGGCGTGATGCGGCGTTGCCCAATAATTGCCGATGGCCCCGATGGGTGCGTTCGTGCGGATGGGCACCATCACCATGCTTTTCACGAAGGTGGGCCGGTACACATCCGCCGGCACCCGTTCATCCGCGTAAATGTCCGGGATCACGGCCGATTGCCGGTGGATCATCGCCCAACCGCTCACACAGGCGGTCATGGGGAATTTCTGCCCCTTCCACAACGGCTGGATAGCATCCTCGTCCACGTAGTAGCACTGGTCATTGTCACGCAAAACAAAGGTCGCGCCATCGGCCCCCGTCAAATCCCGCGCCGCATGCCGCACGATCTCCACCACTTCCGCCATCGTGCGGGCGAGGGAAAGCTCCTGCACCACGGTGACGAGCCGCATCATCGCGCGGTTATGCCGCCGTAATGAGTCATCTGTTGCTTTGGAGGCGGAAGATTTAGGCGCCGTCAAGCGCCGCACTGCGTTGGGTAATTGCCAGAGATGATCTTTCAGCACGAAATCCGCCGCGCCTGCCTTTAGGCAGTCTTGGACCTGGGCTTCATTGCCCGCCCCAGAGACAAAGATGAAAGGGACTTCCGGACATTCCTGCCGGGCTTGCTCCAAAGCAGCTTTGCCGCTGAACCCAGGCAGGCCGTTATCAACGAGGATCAGGTCCAGCTCGCCACCCTTGATCGCCGAGGCAAACTCTTGGGCATCCCCCGCCAGCACCCAGTCCACGTCAAAGCCATTACGAGCCATTGCCCGCTGCACAAAGAGGGCATCAGCCGAACTATCTTCCAGATGCAAAACACGCAGTTTAGCCATAACAACATCGCTTTCAGGCCTCCCTTGACGAATGCTGAGAAGATAGCACACCGCCGAGAATCCAAGCAAGCAACGTATTCATTACGGGCAATTTGCCCATCGCTGAATGCCATCCGCCGTTAAGCCAGGCCCGCCACCGGCGATGCACCTTCCCCCTACCCAAACCTTCCCCTTGGACCGCCGCCCTTTCTTTTGCTACCTTCCTCTCGATGGCCAACAAACTGGCAGAGAAATGGCAGAGCCTAAAAGCCGAGATCGAAGCGTTGTTCGATGAACGCCGCCTTTTTGGCCGGGGCGAACGCAACGTCACACCCTTCCAGCAATTCCTGCATTTCTGGCTCATGGTGGGCCGCAGTTTCGTGGCCAATCGCTGTCCTGTCCGGGCCTCGGCCTTGGCCTATGCGACCTTGCTCGCCTTGATTCCCTTGCTCGCCGTCGGCATCGGCGTTTCCGCCACCTTCCTGAAAAACGCCCAGCTCGAGAGCGCCGCCGGTCCGGCCATGGTGCAGGAAGTCATCGAGGAAGCCGATGGCACACTGGTCGTCGTGGAACGCAAAGTGGAAGACCCCGTGCAGCGGATGGTCAATACGCTGGTGGATGAGATCGCCCCGCAACTCGGCCTCATCTCCAAAGGCGGCAGCGCGAGCGCGGAATCCGCCCGGCAGGACGTCGTCAAAAAGATCAACGAATTCATCGCCAACATCCATAGCGGCACCTTGGGGGTCACCGGCACGATCGCCCTGATCGGCGTCGCCATTCTGCTCCTAAGCAATATCGAGACGACGTTCAACGACATCTGGGGTGTCTCGCGCGGACGCAACTGGGTGGCACGGGCGGTGCAATATTGGGCCGCGATCACCTTGGGACCGCTCTTCATCGTGCTGGCGCTGGGTCTCACCGTCTCAAAACAGTTCGATTACATCCGCACCAAGATGGGCGTTTATCCCATCCTGGCGGAAGTCATCTTCACCTTCATTCCGTTGATCGTGCTGATTCTCATCTTCACCATGTTCTATCAGCTCATCCCCAACACCAAGGTGAAGCCCGGAGCCGCGCTCATCGGCGGCCTGGTCGGTGGCGGCTTGTGGACGGCCAACAGCACCTTCAACGTGCTCTTCGCCTCCCGCGTCATCACCGCGAGCAAGATTTACGGTCCCATGGGTGCCATCCCCGTGTTCCTCACCGGCATGTATTTCTCCTGGCTCATCTTGCTCTTCGGGGCGCAGGTGGCTTACGCGTACCAGAATCGCCAGACTTATATGCAAGAGCGTCAGGCCGAAAGCATCCATCAACGCGGTCGCGAGTTCGTTGCGTTTCGCATGATGGAGATCATCGGCAAACGTTTCGTCAACGGTGCGAAACCGCCTTCCGCGGCTGCCTTGGCCACCATGATCGAAGTCCCCAGCCGCCTCGTAAGCCAGTTGCTGCAACCACTCGTCGCCGCCCGGCTGCTCAACGAAGTGGCCAACGGCGAGACCTGCTACACGCCTGCCCGCCCGCTCGAAACGATGACCTGCAAAGAGATTCTCGCGGCCTTGCGCTGCGGCAACGGCCACGACATCGAGACCAAGGATGACCCTGCCCGCGAACCCGTGAAACTGGACTTCGCCGTGATCCAGCAAGCCGAGGAACGCGCCGCCGAAGCTATCACCATAGCCGACCTCGTGAAACACGCGCAGGCTAACAAGGCCTCATGATCGCACTCGAATCAGCATGATTTTGCGCCTTGCTCTCGATGCGGGGCCTTCGGCTTTGGATGTTCACTGTTTTCCGGTCGTCTGTCATTTTCTGAAATTGCAGGTTGGCAGTCGCCACCTTTTTTTCTAAACCTTTACGCGTGATTGCCTTCCTTAGATTCATCGGGCTGATGAATGCCGCGGTGTGGTTTGGGGCAGTCGTGGTTTTTGCGGCTCTTATCTCGCCCTCGCTGGCTTCGCCGGAGATCATCGATCTCTTTGGCGGTGCGCGCAATCCTATGTCTCCGGCGTATGCGGTGGTAGCGGGTGAAGTCGTCATCGCCAAGTTTGTCTGGATCCATTTCATCTGCGGCGGCGTGGCCGCGCTGCATCTGCTCGTCGAGTGGCTTTACACCGGCAAAGCCATCCGCTCCCTGATTCTTTATCTGGCCATGCTCCTCATCACCTTGGGTTTGCTCAACGGGCTCATCCTGTATCCCAAGATGAAAGAACTGCACCGCACCCGCTACAACCGGACGGTTGCCCCCGCGACCCAGCAGAAGGCCGCCGCGATGTTTCTCTCCCTCCAGCAAGCCACCGAGATCATCCACTGGATCATGGTGGGCGGCCTGCTGATCTATACATGGAAGGTCGCCACACCCGGCGAACAGCCCCGCTTCAACAGCGCCCGCAAATTCAAGAGTTGACAAAATACGGTTAGAGGCGAAGTAGTTATCCTACGGTAGAAGTTTAAGTCGTCTGGGCATTTTCAGGCGGGCCATAGGAAAAAAAGGTTATGATCTCTAACGAACGTCCATCCCCTTACGGGTATCGACCGTCCCATAATCAGCATTCGCACCATCACCATCAGCACTCCGGGCCTAAACCGCCCTCCAATGATGAGACCCTCCACACGGAGAAGATCCAGATCGAGCGCAAGACGTTCATCCTGACGCTCAAGGAGAATCCGCGCGGCCGTTTCCTCCGTATCACCGAGGATGTCGGCGGCCGACGGGATACCATCATCATCCCGGCCACGGGGCTGGAAGAGTTCAAGAAAGTCTTGGAAGACATGGTGAATACCTCGGCGGAAACGCCGATCCGGGTCGAGAATACCGAAGGAACGGAGTAAGTCCGCGCGGGAGGTTAAACTGGGTGCAAGCGTGCGGTCACGCTACGGAGGAGGATTGCTTTCAGATCAGGTCTATCGGGTCGATATCCACCGCCACCGTCACGTCATCCGGCCATTGCTGGTTTTCCAGCAGATCCGCCAGCTCTTTGCTCAAGCGGCTCATCGCGCGTGTCCGCAGCATGATTTGATACCGGTAAAATGTTTCCGCGCGGGCGAGCGGAGCTGGCGCCGGTCCAGCATAAATCATATCGGGCCAGCTCGCGAACCGCTTCTCCAGTTCCTTGCGCAGATGATCCGCCGAGAAACTCACCTTCTCTTCATTCCGCCCCTTTAACGTCAGCATCGCGATCCGGCTCAACGGCGGATACTTCAACTGCTCGCGGAACTCAATCTCCTGCTCGTAAAAGCCCACGTAATCATGTCGCCGCGCGTATTGGATCGCGGGATGAAACGGCGTGAACGCCTGCACCACCACCTCACCCTCCACATCCCCGCGTCCCGCCCGACCCGCCACCTGCGTGAGCAATTGAAAGGTCCGCTCGCCCGCGCGGAAATCCGGCAGATGCAATCCCAGGTCCGCGTAGATGATACCCACCAGCGTCACGTTCGGGAAATGCAGCCCCTTCGCGATCATCTGCGTGCCCACGAGGATGTCGATTTTCCCGCGCCGGAACTCGCCGAGGATCGTGCGATAATCTTCCTTCCGCTTCAGCGTGTCCGAATCCATGCGCCGGATATTCGCGTGCGGGAACAGCTTCACGAGCGTCTCCTCCACCTTCTCCGTGCCCAAGCCCGCGTAACGGATCGCCGGATCGCGACACTCGTTATTTGGACACCGTACCGGCGCCGCCGCGAAATGCCCGCAGATATGACATCGCAATTCCTGCGCGCGCCGATGATACGTCAGCGAGACGCTGCAATTCGGACACGTCGCCACAAACCCACACTTGGGACATTGCAGTGACGAGGAATATCCACGTCGGTTGAGAAACAGAATCGTCTGCTCCTTCTTCTCCAACCGCTGATGCATCGCTTCCTTCAAACGATTCGAGAAAATCGGGATGCCCTTCTCCTTCTTCGCTTCCGAGCGCATGTCGATCACGCGCACGATGGGCATCTTCTTGTCATCCGCGCGCGTCGGCATCTCCAGCAACTGATACTTGCCGCGCTTCACATTGTAGAAACTCTCCATGCTTGGCGTCGCCGAGCCTAGCACCACCACCGCGCCTTCCATCTGCCCGCGATACACCGCTACATCTCGTGCATGGTAACGCGGGGCTTCCTCCTGCTTGTAAGAATGCTCGTGCTCTTCATCCACGATGATCAAGCCCAACGGCTCCACTGGCGCAAAGATCGCCGAGCGAGCCCCGATCACGATCCGCGCGCGTCCCTGCCGGATCTTATGCCACTCATCATGCCGTTCCCCGGAAGACAGATGACTGTGCAATACCGCCACCAACGTCTGGCATTTGCCCGAACTGAAACGCGCCTTGAACCGCTCCACCGTTTGCGGCGTCAGCGAGATCTCCGGCACCAGCACGATCGCGCCCTTTCCCAGGGCCAACGTATGCTCCAGCGCCTGCAAATAAACCTCCGTCTTCCCGCTCCCCGTCACTCCGTGAAGCAGGAAA
This sequence comes from Limisphaerales bacterium, assembly GCA_965283725.1. Classification (GTDB taxonomy): domain Bacteria; phylum Verrucomicrobiota; class Verrucomicrobiia; order Limisphaerales; family JAEYXS01; genus JAEYXS01. Next base: position 256,896 of record CBDIPT010000006.1, on the reverse strand, counting down.
GTCGTATGTCCTTTAACCGGCTCTGCATCCTTCCCAAGGTCCGCCGTAGCACCACGCCCCGTGCTGCCGGCTTCCAGCCGGCAGTCCGCGACGTCCGGCGTAGCATTTGACTTTTTGGCCTTCGGCCCCACCACAAGTTCATCTCTTGATTCTTTGGCAAACGCTTGGCTTCGACCACCCGCTCCTTCTGCCGGCTGGAAGCCGGCAGCACATTGGTCCAAAGCCTGATTGATGATCCCCAACGCCTTCTCCTGCTCTGCGTTCAGAACTAGATTTTGCGTGGGCAAGATATTCTCGTGCTCATAGGGATCGCGCTCGGATATCTGGTTTTCGATGACCACCAGCCCCTTGTCTTCCAAACGCCGCACGGTATCCGCCGTGGTTCCCGCCAGTTCGAGCAGCTTCTGCAACGGTATCTCGCGCCATTCCTCGATGACGTTGAGCAAATCCTGCTGCCGTTTCGTCAGCTTGGGCGGTTCGCCATGGATTTGCAGCAGGCGCACCACGAGCCGTTCCCGCCAGCCGTCCTGCTCCTTCCGCACCGCTTCAGGCAACACACTCTTCAGCGCGATCTCCGGCGCGCAACAGTAATATTCCCCGATCCACCGCGCCAGTTGCAGCACCTTGGCCGTCACCAGCGATTGCTTGCCGATGACCTTCGCGATGGCCCGCAAGTTCGTATGCGGCGAGTCCTCCACCATGGCCGTCACCACACCCATCACCTGCCGCGGACCGAACGGCACTTTGACACGCGTCCCCACCTCCACCTGTCCCTCCATCTCAGTGGGAACCAGGTAGTCAAACTCGCGCCGCAACGCGATTTCCAATGTGACCCGCGCAATCATGAACGACGGGAGAACTGTCTAGGGGATGTGAACGGAGTCGAGTGGAAAATAGCGGCTCGGCTTATCTTTGATTCCTTCCGTTAAATCCCCCTTTCCCCTGTTCACCCTTCTCGATGTTGGGAGTTCGGAGTTGGATGCTCGATGTTCCCTTGTCCTCACCATAACCGCCCCTACTTCTTCAAGCTTTGCATTCTTCGCTTTTTCACATAACTTTTCGGCCATCCCGGTGTTCAAGCTAACCAGTCACATCTTTAATTGTTAAATCTATGGCGCGCAAAAGCAGTTTCGCTTGGCTCTACTGGCTGGTTATCCTCGGCGCTTTGGGCGGGGGCGGCTACTACGGGTGGCAGAAGTGGGAAAAGAAAAGCGCCGAAAAAGCCAAACCGCAGTTTACCGTCACCAAAATCGAAAAAGGCGATGTGATCCAGCAGGTGACCGCTTCCGGCACGATCAATCCCCTCATCAACATCCAGGTGGGCAGCCAGATCTCCGGCCAGATCATCAAACTGCACGCCGATTTCAACTCTAAGGTTAAAGCTGGTGAATTAGTGGCTGAAATCGACCCGCTTCCTATAAAACCAAGCTTTTGCAGAACGAGGCCGACCTGGCCAGCGCCAAAGCCAGCCTGAAACTCGCCGAAGTGAACGCCCGCCGCGCGGACGAACTCTACAAGGCCAAACTCATCTCCCAGTCGGATTATGACACCGCGGAAGTAAACCTCATCCAGGCCAAGGCCACGGTGCAAACCCGCGAAGCCATCGTGAACAGCACCCGGGTGGACTTGGAACGCTGCAACATCCTCGCCCCCATTGATGGCATCGTCATCGACCGCAAAGTGGACGTCGGTCAGACCGTCGCCGCCAGCTTGAACGCCCCCGTGCTCTTCATGGTGGCCAACGACCTGACCAAGATGCAGATCAATGCCAGCGTCGCCGAAGCCGACATCGGCGGCGTGGAAACCAATCAAGTCGTGAAATTCACGGTGGACGCTTTCCCGGGACGCGATTTCCAAGGGACCGTGGTACAAGTTCGCAATTCACCCGTGACCGTCCAGAACGTCGTCACCTACGAAACCATCGTCAACGTGGACAATGCCGACGGCAAATTGAAGCCCGGCATGACGGCCAACGTCCAGATCATCACCGCCAAACGCGCAGGGGTCTTGCGGTTGCCGAATTCCGCCATGCGCTTCAAGCCCCCTGCGGGTGCCATCACGGCCAAAGCCGCCGGCACAAATGCCACCGCCGTGGCCAAGACGGAAGGTGAAGATGTGCCTCAGACGCCAGAAGCCATGATCGCCAAAGTCAAAGAATTGAAGGACAAGGGCGAATCCATGAGCGAAGAGGTGCGCGCCAAGATGCGGGAGATGATGCAGGCGGGCAAGATCACTCCGCAACAACTCGGTTTCGGCGGCGCAGGCGGGGCCAGGGTGGCGGTGGCCGCAGCGGCGGCAAATCCGCCGGCGGTGGCGGCCGGCGCAATTCGGACCGCCCGGCTTCGCGCACCATTTACGTGGTGGACAGCTCGCTCAGCAGCACCAACCTCACCTTTGCCGACATGAAGCCTGTCACCGTGAAAACCGGCATTTCGGACGGCATCTACACTGAAGTCATCGATGGTCTGAAAGAAGGGGACGCCATCGTCACCGGCCAGACCATCTCGGGCGGCTCAGCAACTGGGGCAGCCGCGGCAACCAATCCCTTCGCCAGCGGCGGGAGCGGGTTCGGCGGTCGTGGTCCGCGGTAAAAGCAAATAACTCGTTCAGGAATCCTGTGAGCGAACCAGCACCAAAACCAGCCAGCCAGCCAGCCAGTGGTGGAGCCGCCACCCCGCCGGTCCTGCGCTTGGAGGACATCCACAAGACGTATTTCACCGGGGAAGTGGACGTGAAAGCGGTGCAGGGCGTCACTTTGGATATCAAGAAAGGCGAGTTCGTCGCCCTCATGGGCGCTTCCGGCTCCGGCAAGTCCACCATGATGAACATCCTCGGCTGCCTCGACCGCGCCACCAAAGGAAAATACTACCTCGAAGGAGTGGACGTCTCCGAGCTGGACCGGGGTGAATTGGCGGATATCCGCAACGAAAAGATCGGTTTCGTCTTTCAAGGCTTCAACCTCCTCGCCCGTACCTCGGCCTTGGAGAATGTGGAATTGCCCATGCTTTACGCCCGGAACAAACGCTTCCCGAACCGCGAGGAAAAAGCCACCCACGCGCTGGAACTCGTGGGCTTGGGCAACCGGCTCGATCACACGCCGAACCGCCTCTCGGGCGGCCAGCAACAACGCGTGGCCATCGCCCGCGCGCTGGTCAATGATCCCGCCTTGATCCTCGCGGACGAACCCACCGGCAACCTCGACAGCAAAACCAGCATCGAGATCATGGGGGTGTTCCAGAAGCTGAACGAACAGGGCATCACCATCGTGATGGTAACGCACGAGCTCGACATCGCCCAATACACCAAACGCAACATCGTCATGCGCGATGGTCGCGTGGTCACGGACAAGCAGGTGGACAACCGCCTGATCGCGGAAGAGGAACTGCACAAGCTCAAACTGGCTTCGGAAGCCATCCAGATGATCCCGTCATGAGATTTTTCGCCGCCATCCGTATCGCCTTCCGGGCGTTGCTCCGGAACAAAATGCGTGCCGTGCTCACCATGCTGGGCGTCATCTTCGGCGTCGGTGCCGTTATCACCACCGTCAGCCTCGGGGATGGGGCCCGCATCATGGTGCAGCAGCAGATCGCCACGATGGGTGAGAACGTCATGCTCATCTTCGCCGGCAATTTCCAGCGCGGCGGCGTCAGTTTCGGCTCCGGCAGTTCTTCCACGCTTACCTTGGAAGATATGGCCGCGATCCAGCGGGAAGTCCCGGGCGTGCGCAACATCAGCCCGGAAGTCCGCACCTCGCGCCAGATCATCGCCGGCGGCCAGAACACGTCCACCAGCATCATTGGCGCTTCGCCGGATTATTTTGCCATCCGCTCTTGGACCATCAAAGACGGCTCCTTCTTCTCCGAACAGGAGATCACCACGGCGGCCAAGGTCGCCGTCATCGGCAAAACGGCCGCGGAGACTTTGTCCAGGGCGGCAGCCCCATCGGCCAGGTCGTGCGTGTCAGCATGGGCGGCGGCAGCTCCGGGGGCAGCATCCCGTTCACCATCATCGGCGAATTGAACCCCAAAGGCAGCGCTCCCGGCAGCAGCATGGACTATGATGACTGCATCATCATCCCTTACACCACGGCGATGAAGCGCCTCCTGAACAGCACCGCCCTGCGCGGTATCAACGTGCAGACGGAGACCATGGAGATGATGCCCGAAGTGCAACAACGCATCTCGGATCTCCTCCGCCAGACCCACCGCATCACTGGCGGCCGGCCGGACGATTTCACCATCCGCTCGCAGGAGGAACTCGCTAACGCCATGAGCGCCACGCAAGAAACCATGCAATACCTGCTCGGCGGTGTGGCTATCGTCTCGCTGCTCGTCGGCGGCATCGGCATCATGAACATCATGCTCGTGAGCGTGACGGAACGTACCCGTGAGATCGGTATCCGCATGGCTTTGGGCGCCCGCCCGCGCGATGTCCTGGCCCAATTCCTCATCGAGGCCATCACGCTCAGTTGTACCGGTGGGGTCATCGGCATTCTCTTGGGCATCGTGGCCTCCAAAGTCCTGACCACGTTTAAGAACTGGCCCACGACCACCTCGCCGGAAGCCATGCTCATCAGCTTTGCCTTCAGCGCTGCCGTCGGCATCTTCTTCGGCTTTTACCCGGCACGTAAGGCAGCCCAGCTCGATCCGATCGACGCCTTGCGCTACGAGTGATTTCCGTTAAAAGGGTTAAATCGTTGAATGGTTAAACCGTCTCACGTTTTAACGCTTTTAACCATTTAACGATTTTCCTTCTTCATCTTCCATGTTACCGACGCATCTGTCGAATGTTCCGCGTCATCTTCCATCTCGATATGGATGCGTTCTACGCGTCCGTCGAACAGCGCGACCGGCCTGAACTCAAAGGCAAGCCGGTCATCGTTGGCTCCCCGCCGACCCAGCGCGGCGTGGTCAGCGCCTCCAGTTACGAGGCCCGCAAATTCGGTGTCCGCTCCGCCATGCCCAGCATGACCGCCGGGCGTCTCTGCCCGAACGGCATCTTCATTCGCCCGCGCATGGAGGCATATAAAGCCGAGTCCCACGCCATCATGGCAATCGTCCAGCGCTTCTCCGGTGAACTCATCCAGCAAGTCTCCGTGGACGAAGCTTACATGGACGTCTCCGCCAAGTTTCAGGCGGACACCCACGATGCCAGCCTCGAACTCGCCGTCCCGCTCGCCCACGAGATCAAGGCCACCATCAAGCGCGAACGCGGCCTCACGGCCACCATCGGCATCGCGCCGAACAAACTCCTCTCCAAGCTCGCCAGCGATTACCAGAAGCCCGACGGACTCACCCTCATCCGCGAATCCGAGAAGGTCGCCTTCCTGCGACCGCTCCCCGTGCGTTCGCTTCACGGCATCGGCAAAGTCACCGAGCAGACCTTGCACAACGCGGGCGTGAAGACCGTCGCCGACCTCCAAGATTACAAAGGCGACCTGCGCGCCATCGTCGGCTCGTGGGGACCAGAACTCAAACGCTTCGCCTACGGTGATGACAATCGCCCGCTCGAACTCGGCGATGACATCAAGAGCATCAGCAGCGAGAACACGTTCCTGAAAGACACGGACGACCGCCCCACCCTGCGCGCCTGTCTGAAGGAACAGGCGGATGACATCGCCGCCAAACTCGCCCGCCGCCGCCTCGCCGCCCACACCATCCAGGTTAAGGTGCGTTACAGCGATTTCACCACCCTCACCCGCCAGATCTCCTTCGAGGAATCGCTCATCGAAGCCAAGGACATCTACCGCTTCGGTTGCTGGCTCTTGGGCAAAGAGAAGCTTGTCACCCGCCCGTTACGGCTCATCGGCCTCGGCGTCAGCGGCCTTACCGAACTCCGTATCCAGCAACTCAAACTCCCCTTAGAGAAGCCATAGTGGGGCAGGCACCCTCGCCCGTTGATTTCTCCGTGAGTTGGAGCGCCGAGCTCCAGCTCGGCCTGCCTCCCCCGTAGCGCAGTCCGTCCCGGCTGCGCCCTTTGCAACGAACGCATCCTGCGTGCGAGTTACACTGCATCTTGCTGTGTGCCTTTTCCCGCGCAACACCGCCCCTTGACACCCCAAACTCCCCGCTTATGATAGTCCTTCGATTGGCTGGCGTGTTCGTCTATCGGTTAGGACACGGCCCTCTCAAGGCTGAAAGACGGGTTCGATTCCCGTACGCGCTACCATCCTTCGGCCATTTGTTTCCGTGCAACCCCTCGGATAAACCGGTTTTGCCCGTTAACTTGCCCTTGAATTTTACACTATGTCATTGGAACTTTCCGGTATGCGCTATTTCCAGATCATCTTTAATCCGACCAGCGCCGCCGAGCTGGCGCGCCTGCCGAAGGAATTGCAGCTCGAGGTGCTCGGGCAGTTCCGCGGCCTCCCGCATGAAGTGATGAGCACGGAACTGGAACGCTTCGGCAAACTGGAACGCCAGAGCAAGACCCTCCACCGCTTCCGTCTCGGTGATTACCGCGTTTACTTTGAGCGCCACGACCTCGGCGTCGTCGTGCACCGCATCCTCAGCAAGAACTCCCTGAAAGATTTCCTGTTCCGCTCCAAGCTCCCCTTGGGCGAGGACGAAGACGAAGCCTTGCAAGAGAACCCCAAATTCTGGGAACTCATCGAGGCCGCCCGCAAGACGGCTTAGCCTGCGTAGCTGCCGAGGTAAAGAGGTGGAACTAAGGAAGTTCCTCCCTCTCTGGAATAACCTCAATAGTGAGGCAACCCGGATCAGCTTACGAATTCCAGCACTTGAGCTGGCTTGCCGGACCATCTGCCCTGCCCCAGATAGCGCGTGACCGCCTCACCTTTCGGTTCCATGGCGAACAGATGCAACCAGCCGTTCGCAAACAGATTCTCGACCGTCGGGTGTTTCTTCAGGATTTTGCTGATGGACTCCTGCTTGGCCCGGATGAACACGCTGAGGCGCAACGGCTCGTGCATCCAACGCTCGCCGTTATGCAACGACTGCAAGGGTAGCCCGGCCTGCAGATCGCCCGCATTTCCCTGCCAGATACCCAGCGTGCCCACCACATTATGGATGGCTTTGTTGCCGCTGCCGAAGGTGACGTTATCCACCCGTAACGCGTAATATTGCAGATTGATCCAGCTCGCCACGACCACCGGAGCCGTCAGGATCAGCTCCAATACGGAATCATCCTTGTCCGCTTCACATTCGTAGTTATGCAGGAACACGCGACCATCCAGGCTCGCGCCCCGCGTCAATTCCCGTGGTGCCGCGATGAACGCCGCGTTCCCCGCCAATCCCCATTCCGGCCGCACTTGGGACCAATCTTTCGCTCTCTGTGCCGCCTCACTCCCGCCCATCTCGGCACGGGAACCCGCCGCGAACCGCTCCCGTTCGCGACTGGCCGCCACTCCCGCCCGCTCCAGGCAGACTTGCAGTTCCGCCACATCGCCTTGATGCGATGCCGGCACCGCACTCAGGTCAAAGAGCTGCACTTCATCCGTGGTCGTGTTATGCAGACCGGCGAGAAATACCGTATCCAGCGGGATTTGAAACCCATGATCCGCCAATCCAGCCCGCACCTCGGCCCGATTCAACAACTTGGCCGCCAACCGCGCATTCACATCCCCGGCCTGACCACCGCAAGCGCCGCAATCCAGTGCCGATCCATAAGGATTGTTCTGCGTCTGACTGCCGTGCCCGCAGATCAGCACCAACCGCGCAAAGTTGCTCCTCAGCCCCATGTTCTTCAGCATGTTCGCCGCAAGTGTGATCTGCTCGCTGATCTCGATCTCAGTCATTTCAGCATGCCCACCGCAACTTCCGCTTTGCCGGGTCAATTTCAATTCGCCCGGTTCACAGCCGCTCTTCTTGCCGAGCTTCAAGGAATCCTTGGCCAGAGACAGGACCGTCCCCAAACCGCAAACTTCCACGTAACCAAAGCACGAAACTGCAGATAACCGGAAAGAATCCCATGCCTGCCGGAAAGCCCGCTGCTTCTGCAGTTTCAATCCCCGCTTGTCGCTCTCCGTTGGGAACAATTCCACGGCACGATACTTCGGCGCCAAAAGCACCGGGCACTGCGCCTTGCCCGCTGCCTCACCCGCCTTGAGATGCTCCACCGGCAGACCGAAGAAACCGGCAAACCCAATCGTCTCAATCCCGCCACTTTGTTGTTCCAGATGCCGCCGCAGCACTTCCGAACGCACATCGATACAGAATACCGCCTGCACATCCGGCCGCACAGACACCGTGTTGGACTTCCGCTTGTTACTGCTGAGTTTCGCCAACAGCTTCCGCTGGTAAACGGCCTCCAACGCATGATGCCCCAGCAACCGCGCCAGTTGATGCCCATGATTTTCCGCCTTCTGCCTTGGCTGTAAAAGTTGCTCATTCCAGGTGCTCAGCAACTCCACGTTGCCCGCATACATCACCTGCAGCGCCACATCATAGCTCAACCGAATGGCTAGTAACTCCACGAGACTGCGATTGGCCTGTCCGGCCAGAGAAGACTTATGCACTTCATGTTGCACGTAACTGCTCCAACCAGCCACGGTCATCAATTCCCGCAACAGGAACTCTTCCGTCATCACTGGATGGATATTCAACCGTTTCAACGCTTCCCCGATCAACAGCTCCACTTCAGCGGGCAAGGTCTGTAACACTTGCCGGAATCCCACCAAGCCCATCATCTCCGGGTTCAGATCACCCTGCGCCACACTGCGGAACGCTTCCCAAAGTGACTTCTGCTGGAAGGGGAATCCCCAAACAGATTGTCCCTGGTCATAGTAGGATGAGCACCACTTGGAGACCTCATCGATGATGAAACTGTTCCAATTCGTCTTCAACCGCGCATCACAATGATCCGCGAACGTGAGCAGACCTGCGCCGATCTCTTTCGTCTCACCCGCCTGGGTCAGCAACAACCGCCAGTCAGCAAACCGCCACCCCGCTATCACCTTGGCTTCCTCTTCGGACAAGGCGCTCATGAGCGAGCTTTTGGCTTCCGCAAAGTCTACTTCCCGGATCTCACCCGCGGCACAACGCGCGGAAAACTCTTTAGCTGGCAGGAGTATCTCCGTATGCCGCGTGCGCTTCAGCAGCTCATGCGCCTCCAGAAACTTCATGCCGTTCAGGCCCACGAACGGGTTTACCGCCACGAAACTGTCCAACGGCCACAGTGGTGGAACTTTGGCGCAGGCACCAGAGATCGCTTTGACCAATTCCAGCGGAGCATTCATTGCAGGATTCATAGATAGCATTGGTTGTTGGTTACAGTTTCACCGGCCAAAACCGTTGGATGAAACGATTGGCCAGCGTATTAATGTAAAATCCGTTGCGGGCGTGGATGTAAACCTGTGCGAGCATGTTGCCAGAGAACCGCAGGAACAGGCCGACACACAGCAGATACCCGCCGAAGAAGCAACCGATGAGCAGGATGGCCGTTTCCCAGGAAACCACCCCAGTGACCTTGGGCAAGCCTTGCACCAGCCCACCAAACAGACCGTGCAGCAGATGATAGAATACGGACAGTGCAGCCACCCCGAGCAGCCCGGCAACCACCGTCGCCGCATCCGTGCCCTGCCGCCAATAATTCCAGAGAAAGAAGGAAACCCCGACCACCAACATACCGGCGAGCACCATCTCTTCGGGCGATAAGCTTCCGCTACCAAATCCACCCGCCACGATTCCATGCACCAAGGCTGAAACTCCGAGACAAGCCAGTGCCAGATTGATTTCACTCGCCCAAGAGCGCACTGCTGGTCCGAGGGAGAATTTGTTGTTCACTGCACTGCCAGAGCGCAGAAACGCGTGCGCCTTGTAGCAAGAGTGGGCGATCAGATGCAGCAGCGCCATCCCGTAGGCACCCAAACCGCACTCCAGCATCATGAAGCCCATCTGCGATACCGTGGAAAATGCCAACCCTCGTTTGATGCTCGCTTGCGTCAGCATCACAAACGCACCGAACAACGCCGTGAAACTGCCCACGACGATAAGCACTTGATTTGCCAGCGGCACATCCGCGATGAGCGGGCTGAAGCGCATGATCAGGAATCCGCCTGCATTGATGATACCTGCGTGCATCAGAGCGGAAACCGGCGTCGGCGTTTCCATCGTATCTGGCAACCAGCTATGGAACGGGAACTGGGCAGACTTCAACAAGGCTCCCAAAACCAGCAAGAGCGCCGTCCAGACATTGTTGCCCGTTCCCGGCAAGGCATGTGCCGCTTCTATCTGCGCGAAGATGCTCCGGAAGTCCCAAGTGCCGAAATCTTTGAAAACCAGCACCAAGGCCCCGATCAGGCACAGATCCCCCAAGCGACTGACGATGAATTTCTTTCTGGCGGCCAACAACGCTCCGGGCCGTTGCCGGTAGAAAACCAGCAACTGATGTAGAAAGATACTCACAGACATCCAGCACAACGTGAATTGCAAGAGATTGCCTGAGATGATGAGCATCAGCACCGCCGCCCCCGTGAAGCTCAACCATTTGTAGTACTTACCTTGTTGCGGATCACCCGCCAGATACTCCTGCGAGAACCGCATCACCACGAGCAACAGGATAGATACCAGCAGAAAAACCACACCAGCCAAGGGATCAAGATACAACGTCAGACCACTGAACTTGAAATAAGCCGTCTCACCCTGCAGAAGCTGGACCAGCAGCGGCACCACGGTCACCGCGCTGGTCAACGCAATCCCACTAGCGAGCTTGGCCGTCAGTTTTGCCTTCCGGTTCAGCCAGACACTGGGCAACAAGCCCAGGAGAACCAATAAAACCGGCCCTAGGAGGATTAAAGCGCCGAAACCGGCCGGAACATGCTGCTCAGATAGCAAAGTATCCATAAACAGGCGCATCATATCCTGTTTTAGCCGCTCGCATAATATATTGTTTTTGACGTTACGTTCTATTTTGTAAATGGTCTAAGAAGATGAACTTTCTGAACTATCATCATCTGCGCTACTTCCGGGCCGTGGCCCATGAACGTAATCTGACGCGGGCAGCGAAGGTTCTGCATATCTCCCAATCGGCGCTTAGCATCCAGCTCAAGAAACTGGAAGAAACCCTCGGGCATGAACTCTTCCTCCGCCAGAACAACCGTCTGCAACTGACGGATACCGGGAAGATCGTCCTCGAATACGCAGACTCCATCTTCCGCACTGGCGATGAATTGCTGACCTTGCTGGACCGTCACACGCAGGAAAACAGCGCATACTCTCCGTGGGCGCAGTCGCCACTCTTTCGCGCAACTTCCAACTCGCCCTGCTGCAACCGCTCCTGGCGAATGACGATGTGGAAGTCATCATCCGTTCCGGCAGCCAGCGCGAATTATTGATCCAGTTGGAAGCGCACAACCTCGACCTGATTCTCTCCAACCTGCCCGTCCCGCGTGAAAGCGCCACTGGATTGCACAGCCATCTTCTGGCCGAGCAACCGGTCAGCCTCGTTGCCCGGAAGATTCACCGCAAAGGACGGAAGCCCTTCCGTTTTCCGGATGATCTGGATGGTGAGAAGATGATTTTGCCCAGCCTTCAAAGCAATATCCGCACGGACTTCGATCTCATCATCGAACAAGCTGGTGTCCACCCGAAAGTCATCGCCGAGATCGATGACATGGCGATGCTACGTCTCTTCGCCCGTGAAGCAGATGCCATTGCTTTGGTGCCCGCCGTCGTCGTTCGTGATGAATTACGTACAAACAGTTGATCGAATTCCATCGCATCGCCGAGATAAAGGAACGCTTTTACGCCATCACTCCTTCACGCAGATTCCCGAACGACCTCATCAAGCAGATGATCGGGCGCAAGCTCACGATGCTGGTGGAATGATCTCCGCCTAAGCCAGCAGCTTGTCCACGATTTCCCCGTGCACGTCCGTCAGCCGGAAGTCGCGCCCTTGGAAACGGTAGGTCAGTTTCTTGTGATCGAAGCCCATCAGATGTAGCAACGTCGCGTGCAGGTCATGCACATGCACCCGGTCCACCGTCGCGTTGAAGCCTAGCTCATCAGATTCGCCCAGTGTGATGCCCGGCTTGATGCCGCCACCCGCCATCCACATCGAGAACGCGTTCGGATGATGATCGCGGCCGTCATTGCCGCCCTGCACCATCGGCGTGCGACCAAACTCCCCGCCCCAGATCACCAGTGTGTCTTCCAGCAAGCCGCGCTGCTTCAGATCCATCACCAGCGCCGCACTCGCCTGGTCCGTGTTCTTGCAATTCTTCTTCAAGCCGTTCACGAGATTACCATGCTGATCCCATGCCTCGTGGAAGATTTCCACGAACCGCACCCCGCGCTCGATCAACCGCCGCGCCAGCAAGCAGTTGTTCGCGAACGACGCCTTGCCCGGCTCTGCGCCATACATATCGAGGATATGCTTCGGTTCCTTCGAGATATCCACCACATCCGGGGCACTCGCCTGCATCCGATAAGCCATCTCGAACGAACTGATGCGAGTCGCGATCTCTGGATCGCCCGTCACGTTCAGCCGCATCCCGTTCAGCTTGTTCAAGGAATCGAGCGATTCGCGTTGCAGCGTCTCATCCACGCCTTTCGGATTACTCAAATACAACACCGGCTCGCCACTGTTCCGGAACTGCACGCCCTGATATACGCTCGGCAAAAAGCCGCTGCCAAAATTGGAACTGCCGCCGCTCGGTCCCTTGTCGCCGGAGCTGAACACCACAAAGCCCGGCAGATCATTCGCCTCACTGCCCAGACCGTAGCACGACCACGCCCCAAAGCTTGGCCGCCCGAACTGCTGCGACCCCGTGTTCATCAAAATCTGTCCGGGTGCGTGATTGAACGCATCCGTGACCATCGATTTCACGATCGCGATGTCATCCGCGATCTTCGCAGTGTATGGCAACAACTCCGAAAGTTCCGCGCCGCTGCGACCATACTTCGCAAATTTGAATTTCGGCCCCAACAGTTTCGACTGCGGATTGATGAACGCCGAGCGATAGCCCTTCAACAACTCCGCTGGCGGCAGCGTGCCGTCAAACTTCGTCAACTGCGGCTTGTTATCGAACAACTCCAGATGACTCGGCGCACCCGCCATGAAGAGATAGATCACCCGCTTGGCTTTCGCCGCGAAATGCGGTGCGCGGACGGACAAAGGATTTGTCGCGTCTTCTTTCGAGACCGCCTGTGCACCCGGGGCCATGAGCTGGTTCAGTGCGATGGCGCCCAAGCCCACGCCGCACTGCTGCAAGAACCAACGGCGGCTGACCTCTTTCGGATCCTGTCCGCGATACAGATGTGATTGGCAGTTCATACGGCTATTCCTTCGTGATCGTTTCGTTCAGGTTCAGCAACACGCGAGAGACAGCGGTCCACGCCGCCAGTTGCGCTTCGCTCACACCCTTCGGCATCGCAGGCAGTTTGCTGATGTCTGCGGCCGCCAGTTCCAGCGGCTTCGCATCCTTCGCGTTAAAACGGGTCACCTGTTTTTGCAACAGGCTTGTCAGTTCCTTCAGCTCCTCCTTCGAGGGCTTGCGCGCCACGCAACAGCGGAAAGCGAATTCCAACCGGCTGGCATCTGTTGATCCGCCTTCGCGCAAAACACGCTGCGCCAGACCTTGCGCCGTCTCCATCGAGATCGGATCGTTCAGCGTCATCAAGGCTTGCAACGGCGTGTTGGAACGGCCCCGGCGCACACAGGCGAAATCCCCGTTCGGCGCATCGAATGCCTGCAAGATCGGATACGGCACCGATCGATAACGGAACGTGTAGAGCGCGCGGCGGTAACGGTCCGCGCCCTTTTCCTCTTCCCAGAACTTCGGCCCGTAACTGGCTGGTGGCAGGAACAGGAACTCGGGCGCGGGCGGATACACACTCGCTCCGCCTACCTTTTCATTCAGCAAACCGCTCGCCCGCAACGCCGCATCCCGCACCAGCTCCGCTTCCAACCGGAAGCGCGGACCACGCGCCAGCAATCGGTTGTTCGGGTCCAGCGCATAAAGCTCCGGCGTCACCGTGGACGCTTGCCGATACGTCGCCGACAGCACGATCTGCCGATGTAGCTTCTTGATGCTCCAACCGTTCTCGACAAAATTTGCCGCCAACCAATCCAGCAATTCCGGATGCGAAGGCGCGGGTGCTTGCACGCCCAAGTCCTCGCTCGTCTCCACTAGACCGATGCCGAAATACGTCTGCCAGACACGATTCACGAAGGAACGCGCTGTCGTCGGCGCTTTCGGGTCCACCAGCCATTTTGCAAAAGTCAGCCGGTTGCGCTCGCCTTTTTCCGGCAGCGGATTCAGCACCTTCGGCACGCCCGGCTGTACCTTTTCAGCCGGTTTGAACATATCGCCGCGCTTTAGCAGGAAGGTGTCACGCATGGCATCCATGCGCTGGAGCACGAGCTGCGTGCTGCCCTCCGGATGCTGCTTCCACAACGTCTCGATCTGCGCATTCGCCGCACTCCACTCCGGCACCTGCGTGCGCCAGAAAGTGAACAGATCCGCCTTTTGCACGCGCGTGCGCTGGCTCGGCGCGATTTCCAAAATATCCGCGATGTGCCGGGGCAAAGCCAACGGCTCAATGCTGGCATTGCCGGTGTAGGAGAGCCGGAACTTCCCGAGGTTCAGGTTTTGATTCTGGTCGCTGTTCGGCCCACCGTGCATCTGCACGAACTGCACCGTGAATTTGGTTCCCTGCGGAAACGCCATATTTGTCTGCGCGATGAAGATGGCGGTGCGGTCTTGATTGCGCCGGCCCGGTCCGGGATCGATACCCCACGCCGTTTTATTATCCCCATCGATCGCAAAATTCACCGGACCCGTCACCCGGTACTCATTCGTCTTGTAACCGCCTTGCAACACCTTCGGCAGCACGGTTTCGGGATTCCCGAAATCCGCCAGGGCTTTCACAAATTTCACCGTGGTCTTCTTGCCGGGATTCGCGGCATCCTCCGCCTCCACCTTGAACTCCGTCAACGCCATCAAACCCTCTTGCGACCGGCCCGGCCCGTTCGCCGGCAGGTTCGGGTCCGTCATCAACTCAAGCCGGAACGCGCTGATCTCTTTGGCTGAGATCGTATTGGTGAAAATGGAAGTGAACCGCGTCGGCGCATACCCGGCCCCGCGCAGTGAGCCATCCGGATAATCATAATACCGCTGGCCGTTGTCCCCGGCATTGCCCAGCGGCAGCACCGACCATTGCGGCGAACGGGTCTTCACTTGTTGCTCCCAGGCCGCCAGCTTCTGCTCCCAATCCGGTGTGCGGTGTTTCAGATCTTCCTCGATCTTCGCGATCTCGCCGAGCAACTGTGCCCGCTTCATGTTCTGCTCCGGCGAATAGGCGTTGATGCTGCCTTCCGCGCTGTCATTGATGAAGGCGAACATCTGATAGTAATCCTGCTGCGAAATAGGATCGTACTTGTGATCGTGGCATTGCGCGCACTGGATCGTCAGACCAAGCATGCTCTTGCCGATGGCATCCATGCGGTCGAACATCGCCTCCATGCGGAACTGCTCGGGATGCACGCCGCCCTCTTCGTTCACCATCGAGTTGCGCAGGAAACCCGTCGCGACCTTTTGTTCCATCGTCGCATTCGGGAGCAGATCGCCCGCGAGCTGTTCGATGACGAATTGGTTGTAAGGCAGGTCGCGATTGAAGGCGTTGATGACCCAATCCCGGTAGAACCACACATCCCGCGGCTTGTCTTTCTCAAAACCGTCCGAGTCCGCATAGCGCGCACCATCCAGCCACATGCGCGCCCAACGCTCGCCATAATGCGGCGAGCTCAGCAGCCGGTCCACCTGCTTCTCGTAGGCATCCTTGGAACGGTCCGCCAGGAAAGCATCCACCTCGGCCAGCGTCGGCGGCAGACCGATGAGGTCGAGCGAGAGCCGCCGCAGCAAGGTCACCTTCTCCGCTTCCAGCGAGGGCTTCTGCTTTTCGTGTTCCAGTTTGGCGAGCACGAAACGGTCGATGGGATTCGCCACCCACCGGCTGTTCTTCACCTTGGGCAGTTCCGGCTTCACCGGCGTCTTGAACGCCCAATGATTCTTCGCGGCCGCCGCCACTTTCACCGATGCAGATTCCGGCCAGACCGCACCTTGCTCGATCCACGTCTTGATCAGCGTCACCTGCTCGGCACTCAACCGCTCCCCTTTCTTGGGCATCGGGTCGAGTTCCTTGTGGCTCGCGGTGATGACCTGATAGAGCACGCTCTTCGCGCTGTCGCCCGGCACTACGGCGGCACCGTGATACCCGCCTTTATAGGCGCTCTCCCGGCTGTCCAACCGCAGGGCTGACTCTTGCTTGGCCGCGCCATGGCAATCGTAGCAGCGGGCGGAGAAAATGGGCTGGATATCCTTGGCGAAGTCCACCGGCGCGGCAGTCACCGGCAATGCGTGCAGAAACCACAGTGCCAGCGCACCGGCGAAGAAAGGCGTCCGTCTCTTAATCAGCAAAGGCATAATTCAGGCGATGTGCCAGCATCTTACCTTATCAGCCCCGCACCGGAATGGAAAAAAGTCCCCGTGTGTATGGAGGATTGTTGCGCTGGAGCGCTGATTTCTAAATCGGTAGTCCAACAATCCGGCTATCGATCTACATGCTTGCGGATGATACCATCGACCACTTGCGGCCAGGTCTCCTCCGGCGTCACTGCGTAGGCGAACGGCGCATGCGTGGAACCCGGCGTATCATCGATGATGATATCCGGCTTTGCGGTGAATCCTTCGAACAAATCGGTCAGCCCATAGGCCGCAGCAATCTTCCGGGCATACTCCGCGCCACCCGTGCTCCAGAGAAACAGATGACAGCCGGACGCCTTCAACTTTTCCAACGACTCCTTCGCGCCCGGCAGCAGGCGCTGGTTCATATCCACCAACGTCAGATCTACATCCACGAACACATTGGCGTTTTTCATAACGGCGCTGGTCTGCTCACTTCCCCGCTACCGTCGGCGATTCCTCGATCCGATACATCTGCGTGCGTGAACGCAGGAACAAGGCCTTGCCCGACACTGCTGGCGACGCCATGAACCCATCCCCAAGCTGGCTTTCGCCCACGACCTTGTAGGTCTTGCTCGCCTCGATCACCGTGCACTTGCCCTGCTCGCTGAAGAACCAGATCTTCCCATCCGCATACAGCGGCGAAGCGGAGAAATTCCCGCCGATGCGCTCATTCCAAATCTGTTCGCCAGTCTTGGAGTCGAGGCACGTCGCTATGCCGCTGTCATCAATGGTGAAAAGCAGATCACCGATCAACAGCAACGAAGGCTTGTTCGGCACGCTGCGCTTCGTGGTCCAAACCATGTTCGTGCTCGTGAAGACCCCGCGCCCGCCAGATTTCATGGCGAAGAGCTGGCCTTTGGCAAAACCCGTCGGCCAAAAAATCATATCCTTGCCCACCACCGGCCGCGTGCTCGCCGAATGCTGTCCGCGCTCTTCCACGCGCCACAGTTCCTTGCCCGTCAACGGCTCATACCCGTAGAACGCCTTTGCCCCGAGGCTCAGCAATTCCGGCACCCCGTTGATCACGGCCACATGCGGCGTGGCGTACGCCTTGCGCCAATCCCCTTCAGACTCAGGCTTGCCCTCTTTGTTCAAATCTTGGAAATCGATCGAACGCTTCGTTTGCCAGACCGTCTTGCCCGTCTTCTTGTCCAGCGCGAGCACGAATTGGTGATCGCTGCCATCATAGTTCATGATGAGCAAATCCTTGTAGAGGATCGGCGAGGAGCCCGCACCACGGTAGTGGTTGCACTCGATGTCCGTGCGCTGCCACAGCACTTTGAAGGTCTTCGTATCGAGGCACGCCGTGCCGGGCGAACCAAACGTGATGTACACCCGCCCTTCCTCGATCACTGGCGTGGGTGAGGCGTAGCTGTTGAACTTGTGCGCGAACTGCGGCGCGGCGATATCGAACAGCTTCTGGTCTAGCAAGACCTTGCCGGTGTCCTTGTCCAGACAGACGGCGAACAACTGTTTGCCGTCCTCCGTCGCTGTAGGAATCCACAACTGTTTACCCCAGATGACCGGGCAGCCCCAGCCGCGTCCATGCACCGGCGTGGCCCACTTGATATTCTCCGTCTCGCTCCACTTGGTGGGCAAGCCTTTCGCCTCCGAATGGCCATCGCCAGCAGGACCACGGAATTGCGGCCAGTTATCCGTCGCCGCCCAAGCAGCCACCGACACCAGCGACAACGTGCACGTCAAAAGAAAGGAACGGAGATTCATGATGTGTATAAGTTATCTGTCTATTAAATCAGAAGCAATCCGATGCCTCTGTATTCAAACCGCACTTCAATTCTTAGACGCTGTGCTTCGTCTCACTCCTCACCCGGTTCCGCTTGAGGCGGAACCGACCTCTCCTCGTTAGAGGAGAGGCCCCATTTAACACGCTATTGCTTACAAAGCGTTAAACCGCCAAGCACTATTCTCCTCCCTCTCCCCTCAACGGGGAGAGGGCTGGGGTGAGGGGTGAGATTTCATCACACGTCCCCATTTGAAAAACTTACTCCGGAGGCTGCACCAGCTTCCATTGTTCATCGAAGAAACCGGCGTACATCACCCCGCCGGATGCCGCTTTTCCTTCGGCACGGACATATCCAGCACCGCCCAGTCCGGCAGGCGCGGGTATTGGTTGCAGTTATTCGACATCCCCGCGTAGGCAAAAGTGAAGCTGCTGTTCAGCACCACATAGCGGGATTGGTTCAGCGGGTTCGGATAGATCAACACCGGCGCGTGCGTCTCCGTGGAGAACGTCTTGCTGCCGACTTTCACCTCTCTGACCCCGAAGGTGATCGGCAGCTTGTCCGCCATCTTGGCGATGAGCTTGTTACTCTGCGCGTCACCCCACAGGATGAGGTTGTTCTTCGCGATGTCCTCATCCGTGACGTCTGTGTCCCGCTTCACGCGCGCCTGACCGCGCATCTGCAACCACCATTGCGCAATGGCATCCGCCTGTTCCGCCGCGATCCACTGGGCCAGCTTCACATTGCTCGAACGCCCCGTCGGGATGACGAAGATGAAGCTGTCCATGAATGCGTGGTCGATCGGCCCCTGCAGACCGGGCTTCTTCACCAGGCCCAAGTCCGGCTTCTGACCCGCCAGCCAATTCCCGTTCAACTTGTAGAAGGTCGCCTTCCACGATTTGTCCGCTGCCACAGGAGTCGCAGCCAATTCCTTGCCGTCCACCGTCACTTTGGGTGAACCGCTCACCAATGCCTGCCCGGCGGGCATGTTGATGCTGAACGCCGTCACATTCTCTGTCGTTACTTTCACCGCGCTGCTGCCGGTCACTTCCGCGTTCACCTGGGCCTTTTCCCAATGCTGGCCCAAGCCTTCCACCGTGATCCACTTCATCTCGTTGAATGCGAGGGTGAACAGCGTGAACCGGACCTCCTTCGGCGTGACATCACGGCCTTTCGCCGCCTTCTCATCCATCCACTTGTTGATGGCCACGATGGAGTTCGAGTCATACCGATGCCCCATGTCCTTGCCGATGATGTGCGTCAGCTTAAGCCCTTCCTTGGCCATGGCTGCTTCCATCAGGTCGGCCGCGAGCTTCTGACCGTCTTTTTCGCCGCTGTAAGCCACCGTCGGGCAGTTGAAGAGATTGCCCGGGATCGTCACCGAATCATACATGCGCCACAGCTTCTCCTCGAACCACGTCGGCTTCGGCTCACGATTGTAGATCTTCAAGAAATCCACCGTGTCCGAGAAACCCGCGCCCGGCGCTGCCGCGAACCACAAGCCCGCGTGATGCGTGGCCATGTGCCACGTTGTGCCGCCACCCAACGAGAAACCCCGCACACTGATGCGGTTGTCATCGATGGCGTAGGCCTTCTTCACCGCCGCCAAAGCCTCGAACGAATCCAACTCACCGGCAAAACGGGAACCGTTGTTATGCCGGCCATACGTTTGCAGGACGAACCCTTCATCCAGCTTGAACTGGCCATACTTCGTCTGCCGGTCGTTGATGAACTTCAATTCGCTCAGCTTGCTGTCCCGCCCATGGAACCAGAAATCCAGGCGATATTTCTTGCTGGGGTTCGCCGTGTAGCTGGCCGGCACTTCCAGCCCGTAAGGCTGCACCGAACCATCCACCTTCGAGACGTAGCCGCGCACCACCAGACCCGTCGCGTTCAACCAGCCCGGATTCCCCTCCCGCAACTGCTTCGCGCGATACGTGCCGTAGTTGATCATCGCCTCCGCCGTTTTGAACTCGTTCGTGTTGTAGAAGATGTTGTGGGCGATGGCGTGATAGACCGCATTGTAGTAGATCTGCACATCCGGCACCAGATTCAGCATCGCCGGCTTGTCCTTCAACTCCAGCTTGAGCGCCTCGATGTCCTTGCCCAAGACCTGCACCTTCGCCGCCAGACCCGCCTTCACCACCGGCGGGATATCGATCCCCATATCCGGCGCACGGGGCGGCCCCTGCGGCGGACGCGGCTGCTGCTTGGGTTGTTGCTTCGGCTGGGCTGCTGGTGGAGTTTGCGCCAGCAGAGTGCCAGCGGCCAGCAACACAACGCTGCAAAACGGAATGAGGAATCGCAAATTGATACGCATAGTGACTATTTTGAGAAAATAGCAACCCGGCGCACTCGGTAAAGGGTTTTCAATCAGCCCATCCTTGCCTACTGGTCAATCTCATCGCCTTGTGTTACAAAAAGTGCCAGAGCAACTAAGTGAAGCGAGACACCTCATCGGCACTCATTGCATGGGCCAAGGTAAAAAACAGAAAATGAATCCATCAGGCGTATTTTACCAAGGCTCTTACAGTTACCGGCGGTCAGCCGTTGCCCTTGCCGGCACAGCGCTGACGTTGTTCTTTGCACCCCTATTATATCATTTGATTCGATCCGTCTTCAATCGCCCTCCACATGGCCTTGAATGGTTCGCAGCATGCTTCTGCTTTACGATCCCGTTAATCATGCTTTTTTGCGGAGTTTACTTCTTGTGGGCTTACTTCAACTCACACTGTATTATCATAGCCCTTGATCGGTCTGGGGTGATCTATGGCAAGAAAACAATCCCATGGCAGCAAGTCCGCCGAATTTCCGGTGCCCTTGAAAAAGGAGGTTATCACTTGGTGATTGGCGTGAAGGGTTTTAGGCCAGACTACCACCTGATGGCAGATAAAAGACTGACCCTGACTGAGTATGAAAACCTTATCAACTTGCTCCGGCGCGAATTAGAGCCACATCATAGCAGCATTGAAGTCGGCTGATCCGGCAACATGAAACCCCCCGCACCATCAAAACAATTCCCCTGGCGTTTTGCCGTCTATGGACTCCTCTTCGCCATCTACCTGTCCATCCTCATCCCCAATCTGCTTCCCGCTCGCACCATTGCATCCAAGAACGCCTGCATGGATAACCTCGAGCTGATTGATAAAGCCACCACTGCGTGGGCATTGACCGAAAAAAAATCCCTGACAGACCGGGTTGATGGACGGGAAGTCGCCAAATACTTGAAAAGCGGTCAATTGCCTTCGTGCCCCGCTGGCGGGAACTACGAGCTTCATTTGGTCAAAGACAAGCCCACCTGTTCCCTGGCCCACACACTCGGCCACAGCCTGAAATAGAACGCTATTAGCACGATGGAAACCCCAGAAGAAAAACCTTGGCTCTTATACCTATGCCTCAGCGTGCTGCTGATTGCTTCCCTGTTCTGGGCACCGCGCCTATGGCGACTTTATCATCATGGTGCCCAAGACGCCGCCATCGCCAACCTCCGACAGATTGACCAATTCAATGCATCGGCTCAGCAATCAACCCCAACTGCCTTCACCAATATTTCACAGTCGAAACCGTAGGTTTTAGCCGTGAAACAAGGCTAGCCCTCACCGATGCCTCCCCAGACTCAACGCGATCGGCGCGCATCCGATCCTTGCCAGCGGCAAGTAAAGGATCATCGCTAGCATCAGACTCACCACCCACCTCTCTTGACGTAAGAAAATCATCGCCGGCACCAGCAGCACCGCTCCGGCCACGCCCCATAGCACCAGATACTTTCCTACCGTGGCGTGTGTAAGGAGTTGCCGCTTAAGGGCCGTGCGGAAAGCCCATTGAGCAAAACTGAACTTGATGACCAGCAAGGCAACCAACACCCAAGGCAGCACCTGCCCGATCGTCTCCCGCAATGCCGGACTTTGCCCGAAATAAAGCATCATGAGCCCGGCAATCCCGGTGAAATACTCCGTCGCCATCGGAACCTGGGCCAACCAATGCTTCGTCGCCATGCCGTGACCGATATTCATCAGGCTGATTCGCCAGGTCAGCATCACCAGCACCAGCAAGATCATCGGCCGCAGGGACAGCAGGAGCGGCTGATAGTCCGGCGAAACGTGCAATTGCCTCATCACGTCCACCTTGCCCATCAACGGCACCGCCAGCAAAAACGGCAGCACAATCAACCATGTAAGCAGCGTGCTGATGGCGAGCGCCTTGAGATTCGCCGTCATCATCTGTCCCGTGGTCAGCGGGCGGATGGCTTGAAACGGTGACATCGTCCGCGTCGCCGCCATGCCATAAAAGAAGTGCAGCATCAACGGCACGCCCAGCAGATACATGCAGAGCAGGTACGGATTATCCTGCTTCAACGGACCGTTCTTCGCCATGTAAGCCAGCAGCAGAAGGAACGGGATCACCACCAAGGCCACCGCATAGGTGGGTATGCGGCTGACGTGCTGTCGCCACTCAAACCACAACTGCGCGTGCGCTGCGGAAGCAAACGGCTTGACCTCGATAGGTTCGCCCTTTTTCACTGTTGTCGCAACTTGGCTCCGTCCGCCAAATCGTTGCCAGCCGCCATGCCGTATTTTATTGAGTCCGATCACCCCCACGCCACAACTCATCACCGATAAAATCAGCAAAAAAAACTTCTGATTGTCTCCAGGAAAAGATCCGGGCGGACAGGAAAATAAAGAATGTGCCGCAGAGGACTGCTACCCGAGCTAGCGGAAAGCCATTGAGTGTCCAAACCACCGCCTGAGTGAGAAGCAACAACGTCACCCAATGCAGACAGTGCGTATGCCAATAAAAGATATCCAACCTCGGCATGTGCACAAAATGCATCCACGCCATGAACACACCGCTCACCATCACCACTCCGCCCAGCATCAACCCCAGCGCCACGGCCGTCATGGACACCGGCAGAGTGAAAAGTCGGGTGGAAAAATTTAACGGATTCTGCGGGTCCGCATCGCTACTGGTGAAGGTGAACATCCAGATTAAATACAGCAGCGACATGATCATGGCCCCATAAGGCCCACAGGCGAGGAACAAGACCAGCATCCCGCTGATCACCAGCCGAAATGAAGCGCCCAAGTCCGAGACCGGTCGGATGGCATTCGCCAGGCTGTCCAGTGCATTGCCGTCATCCAAGCTCACCCCCATCTTCGCGCACAACATCGGGTAGAATAACGCGAAGCCCAGCAAGGTGGCGGCCATTATCATCAAACGCTTCTGATGCCGGTGCCAGAGTTCCCACGTCAATGCCGCTGCGGGTGAGTTCATACGCTTCCTATTTGTTGATGCCTGCACGCGCCACGAAAATCTCATCCAAGGACGGCGTGTCATTCGCCACCACGCGCCCACCCGCCTTGGCTGCCGCCGCGATGGTCTCCTGCTGGCTACCATTGCACACCACCGTCCACTCCTGTCCTGCCCCCACGATGCTCAAGGCCCTGGCAGATTCGGTTTCGCCCGCTGGGCCGCGTCGAAATGCAAAACCAACCGGTGATGATTCTCCTTGATGTCATCCAGTGCGCCCCGCAACACGATCTGCCCATCCACCATCATCGCCACGTCATCCGCCACGCGCTCCACTTCATCCAGCAGATGGGAGGAAAAGAACACCGTGCGTCCTTCATCGGCCACCGTGCGGATGATCGCTTCCAAGATGTCGCGCCGCACCAAGGGATCGAGCCCCGAGCTCGGTTCATCCAGCAAGAGCAGCTCCGGCCGATACGCCAGCACGATGAGCAACCCCGCCTTAGCGCATTCACCGCGCGAGAGATTCTTGAGCTTCGCCGCTGGATCGAGGCTGAACTGCTCCCGCAATTCCTTGGCATACGCCATGTCCCAATTCGGGTAAAAAGCCTGCATGTAACGCAGCAATTCATCCACGCGCATCCACGGCGGCAGGTCCCGGTTCTCTGAGAGATAACCCAGCCTGCTCAGCACCGCGACCGGCTCCACCACGGGGTCCAGCCCAAACACCCGTACCGAACCGCTCTCCGCCTTTAGCAGTCCGAGGATGTGTTTGATGAGCGTCGTCTTGCCCGCGCCGTTCTCGCCCACCAAACCGAACACCTTGCCGCGCGGTACCTGCAGTGAAACATTCTTGAGCGCGAGTTTGCGATCAAACTCCCGGCTCACGCCGGAAACGTCGATGATGGGTGCAGCCGCTTCAGTGTTCATGGTGTCTCCTTCATGGTTTGATCGCGTTCCTTGATGAGCTTCAGCAAATCGTCCGTCCCCACTCCCATATGCTTCGCCTCCGCCAGCAAAGCATCCGCCCGTTCCGCCAAAATCTTCAACCGCTCCCGCCGCGCCAGCGGTGAGCCGCTGTCCGAGATATACGTCCCCGAGCCGTGCCGTTTCACCACTACGCCCTCGCGTTCCAATTCCAGATATGCGCGCGCCACCGTATTCGGATTCACCAGAAGCTGCTGGGCCAGCACGCGGATCGGCGGGATTTCATCGCCGGCATTCAAGCGCCCGGAAGCGACCAGGTATTCACCTGATTCGCGATCTGCAAATAGATCGGCACTCCGTCTCCGGCGGTGATGTGCAGTTGCATTGTGTATCAATACACTAATACACTTTTAAAAACTGTCAAACTCCTTTTTCCATCCACCAGAACATCGCGCGAATGAACAAAAAAACCGGGCTCCCTTTCGGAAGCCCGGCTTGCATCCCAATCACCTTTGGCTCACTCAAAAATCATGGAACCCGTTGCCATTCTCTGAACCGGCCAGATTCTGCCGCTTCGGCGCATCTTCCGCGCGGATCGTTTGGATGCCACCCGCACGCTGCTGCGGTTTGGGGAGCGGTAACCCTGCGGCCTTGCCGTTCTTATGTGGCTTGGACTGCCGGATCGGCTCCGCGTGAGCGACGGCTCTTCTGTCCCCTTCCACCAACTGCACCAGGACACCAACAGATTCCTTCCACGCGGCCGATTGCGCCTGCAGTTCCTCGGCTAACTCCTGGCGAAAGGAGATGTGGGTAATTGAAAGGCTACGGTTGACGCTTGATTACCATTAACGGAGAGTCCGGTTAGTTGAAGCATTTTGCTCCAATGGCAGAATCACATAGGAATTTTTAAATCGCTCAGGGATACGCACGGTCATGTGGCGCCTGATAGAACTCTGCAAACCCACATCATCTGGATTCTCACAATAAACCCATGGTGATTGTAGTATCTTCAAGATTTCGGCCCTTGAAACCCGCCTAACCTGCCCAAGCATATTAACAGCATAACCGTAACCTCCAAAATGATCTTCCGGGGGAGAGATGGCAACAATAGCGTGGAGAGCGCCGCTATCAGGCAATCCTCCAATATAAATGTAATCCGTCCAGATATCGATATCATTTACCGAGCCAGGTTGCTTTCCAGAATAAGGACAGATAAAGATATCGAGACGCAGCCCAGTTTTGTAAATTTCATTAAATGTATCTGGATACTGAACAGAAGAATACTCGAGTTGAGCTGCAATAGCCCTCAAATTATCTCTACAAACTCTATCGCTTTTGTAAATCCGAAAAACAAAAAGCCCACAACTCAGCACTACAAGAACCACCATTAGCCATGCGATTCTGCAATACTGTTTCAAAAGACGAACTTTACGATTTAAATTCACAAGTCAATTTTCACTCCAAACCAATGCTCACAAATTCCCGCATCTGTCTTACGTAGGCATCTCCCGTCCAGCCATCGACTATACCAAGCCATAAAGGGGTCAGTCCCTAACATTGTGTTTTCCCTTTCGCTTTCGGCTCAATAAATCATTTAAAGCACCCCGCACCGCGATCCACGCCACCGTCATCTCCTGCCGCAGACGCAGAGCAAGGTTCGCTTCGAACTTATCCCCCTTCCACCTTCGCGCCAGCCTTAAAACTTAACCACACAACGTGTGGGATTGACCCCTTTAGAGTAGAGTAGTAGTGATCACTCTCTATCCCTATTTAGCCGCCTAAAGTTCATGACAGGCTCTAGCTCTCGGCAGAAAGGCAGGAATTAAAAAGCCGGGCCTCCTTGCGGAAGCCCGGCTTGCATCCCAATCACCTTTGGCTCACTCAAAAATCATGGAACCCGTTGCCATTCTCTGAACCGGCCAGATTCTGCCGCTTCGGAGCATCTTCCGCGCGGATCGTCTGGATGCCACCCGCACGCTGCTGCGGTTTAGGGAGCGGTAACCCTGCGGCCTTGCCGTTCTTATGTGGCTTGGACTGCCGGACCGGCTCCGCGTGAGCGACGGCTCTTCTGTCCCCCTCCACCAACTGCACCAGGACACCGACCGATTCCTTCAACGCGGCGGACTGCGCTTGCAGTTCCTCGGCTGCCGCAGCGCTTTCCTCTGCGCCGGCGGCATTTGCCTGTGTGACCTTGTCCATCTGCGTCGTGGCCTGATTGATCTGGTTGATGCCCGCGCTTTGTTCCCGCGAGGCGGATGCGATCTCCGCCACTAGGTCATCCACCTGCTTCACCCGGGAAAGGATTTCATCCAGGCTATGGCTCACCTTCTCGCTCAAGGCTGCGCCCTGATGGCTCTTCTTTACCGCGTCCTCGATCTTGACGCTCGTTTCCCGGGCCGCTTGCGCACTACGCTGGGCCAGATTGCGCACCTCATCCGCCACCACCGCGAAACCCATCCCTGCTTCACCCGCCCGCGCCGCTTCCACCGCTGCGTTCAAGGCCAGGATGTTCGTCTGGAAGGCGATCTCATCGATCGTCTTGATGATCGCCCGGATGTTATCCGAAGAACTCCGGATGGCTTCCATCGCGGCGGCCATCTGCGCCATGTCTTGCACGCCGGTATCCGCCACGGTCCGCGCTTCACTGGCCAGGTCCTTCGCTTTCGTGGCATGATCCGCGTTACGCCTCGTCATGGAAGCCATCTCCTCCAGGCTGGCGCTGGTCTCCTCCAAGCTCGCCGCTTGCTGGCTCGCACCTTCCGCCAAAGACTGGCTCGCTTCCGATATCTGGCCCGCTGCCAGACTGGATTGCTCGCTCGCCGTGTTCAGCTCCAAGACCGAGCCCATCAAAGGTTTCACGATCAACCGCTGGTTCAGGATCATGAACCCGATGGCCACCAAAAACGCGAGCGGCAGCACAAACATCAAGGTATTGCTCATACCCGCCTTCACCACGTTATCCACCCGGTTCAGGTCCGCCTTGAGCACAAACGCACCATGCACCTCGCCCGCTTTCCAGTTCTCCATGGTGAAACCCAGCATGTCCTTGCCATCACCTGTCTTGCTCTTGGCCGGATCACCGTGGCACGCAGGCAATCCGATGAAAGTTTGATGGGCCGGGCGAAGACGATCTGGTTCTTTGCTTCATCGATCTTGAAGTATTCTTCCAGATCCCCCTTCTCCAACACTTTCAGGATCTCATCCTCTTCCGGCGTCGGCTTGTTCTTGGGGTTGCGCGCATCGTGCTTGGGCACACGGAACTCGAACTTCTCCTTTTCCGCCACCTCGGCGATCGCTTCCCAGGCAGCCACCACAGGAATGGTCCGGTAAATCGTCGCCTTGCGCAGATCTTTGTCCGGCGATTCCTTAAAATCCTTCAGCAGCTTTTCCGTATCGAAAGCCGAATTCCGGTTCAGCTTGGCAATGCTCTCACGCACATTCTCCGCCTCGATAACCGCCGCCCGCATCGTATTACGGGTCAGCTCCACCCCTTGTTTGCGGATGACACCTCGCTGCACCGCCAACCCCACCGCGACCGAGAGCAGAATGCCAGCCACCGCCGCCACAGTGATTTTTGTTCCGAGTTTCATGATGTATTTCTGCTAAAATCCAAGTCAGGTCATTTACCAGCCGGTATTTTAGTATTGGTTATGAAATCGGCAGAATCCCTTAAACATTAACCGCAAATACCCAACCCTTTCTTGTCGCTAATAGATAATAAAATTGTTCATTTTTTACTTATTTATGACACTTTTCAACAATCTCACCGCATTGCAAATCGCAACGAAGAATGATAATATTATCTTATATTAAAAACCCACATCTCACTCCTCGGTGCACTTGAAGCTATATAGATAAACGACTTACAGAAGCTCCTTCGGTCACACAGAAAAAATCCCACTAAGCCGCTTCAGCCCTATTCAAGCCTGCCCGCATCAGGGCTCAAATGGCGTCCGCAAGAGTCCCTTTAGCGTGTGCTTCTCTTCCCCCTCGCAGCCTACCACGCCATACTGGATTTCATGCGGGTTTTTCCGCCACGCCCACGTGTTGAACATGACATCCCAGATGGAAAGCAGGGAGGCGAAATTGGCATCCGACTCCGCCCGGTCCTGCGAATGATGCACCCGATGCATGTTCGGCGTCACGATCAGCCAGCGCAGCCACGACTCGATGGCCCACGGCAACCGGATGTTCGCGTGATGGAACTGCACCACCGCGAAGAGCAACGTCTCATACACCAGCAGATCGCGCAGGTGCACCCCCAGCAAGATGAAGAGCGGAATGCGCAACAACGAGGACCCCACGATCTCGCCCAGGTGAAAACGGTTCGCCGAAGTCACATCCATCTGCAGCTCCGTATGGTGCGTGCGGTGAAACCACCAGAACAACGGCACCTGATGGTTCAACCAGTGCCAGCACCACGTCCACCCATCCAGCAGCAACACCGTCAGCAACGTGCGTCGCCAGCCATAGGCACCCAGCCAGTTCATGATGCCGATGTCGTGCTCCGCCGCCCAGTTCGTCGCCGCCATCCAGAGCCGCACGAACACCACCACGATCACCACCGTGTTCAGCAAACCCAGCGTGATATTCTTCAACCCATGCAGCGTCCGTTCTTTCGGTTTGTGCCGGAACCAGTCGAAGAACGGCGCGAAGGATTCCCAGGCCAGAAAGAACACCAGCAAGATCAACGCATTCCCGGCCTTCAAAGGATTCAGCCGCGGACCATACTCATTGGCGAGATTCGTCAAGGACGGCAGCGGATACCGCGCCTCCGGCGGCAGCAACCGGGCGTAGGATTCGCTGTACGGATGCACGAGCTTCACCGGCACACCATTGCTCACCAGCGGCAACCCGGCATTGGACCAGGCAAAGATGGAACCCTCCACGCTGAAGACATTTGTTTGCCCCAGCACCCGCAATTGCTCCGCCATCTGCGAAGAACGATGCCCCACCGAGCAGTAGAAGACGGTCGGCCTCGTCGTATCGATGAGCTTCAACGCCTCCCGCCCGCGCACTTTCGGATCCATGCGCCGCGCGCCCGGCAAATGGCTGACCGCATATTCATCCGCCGTGCGCACATCATAGAGGGATGGTTGCGGCCGGTTCGTATCCGCCAGCCACGCCGACAATTCCAGCACCGTGACACGTTGCACCTTGGGGAAAGCCTCATGGACCAAGACCAGCGTGGAAGCCAGCCGCCGTTCATACGGGCGTAGCCAGGTCATCGCCGCCAGCAACGCCACGACAATCACCCCACCGAACAGCCAAAGCCAGTGACGTTGTCTTAATTGCATAGGGCGAAACTGCTGCCAGTAAACGCCATTCACCCGCTCAATTCAATGGAGCAAACCACCACCTACGCTTAAGCGCCTGTTTGCAAAGTGGCCCTAAGACCATCCATCAACACGCCATCACGCTGGAAAGCACCATGACCAATGCCACATAGCCAACGATGCCTATAAAGAGCAACCAGGCGATTGCACGCACCGCCCAGTGGATGCGCAAGTTAGGTTTCGGTATCGGCTCAGTGACCGGCACCGGTGTTTCCATCACCGACGGCACGGGCTCACGGGTAGGGCGCGGCGCAACTGGTTTAGGGTGCGTCTCGATCTCGGGTTCGAGCAGGGCGTTCATGCAGTCTCCTTTGGCAGATTTCTTGGAACATCGCGTACGCCCCCTGATAATGCAAATGCCACGATTTGCTTTTCTCACCTGCCCGGGCGACTGTGCTGCATCACAACAAGGAGAGTTGTATGCTGACCACCCCAGAGATCGGATTGTCTGACCCACGGAAGGCCGACCACCCAACACCGGCTGAGCCTATTACCGCCCCACCCCTTTCTCCCCTTCCTGTGCCAGAGAAATCCCCCATCCCACCCGCCGTCCGCAAAGCCGTCCGGCTCCTCTTCATTGCCTTGCTGACTTTCCTGCTCGCCAGCTTTTTCTTCTCCCTCTTCCTCTGCTGACGCCGTCGGCCAAAGCATAGAGGTTTTTCCCTTCACCATCATCGCTCCATCATTTGCCAGATCATCACAAAACCCAATAAATCCGCCTGTTTTCAACTTTTGTGCAAAAAGCCCAGAAAAACGCTCCGCATCGGTTGACCTTTGAACAAAGAGGCTTAGGTTATCGTCAGAATAAGTAGATAACATGGACTCAACAGTAACAGTAATAACACTTAATCCAGCCGGCGACGGGTTGCCGGAGACGCTCATAAACGTCTGAGTCCGCGCTTAACGTCTCTTTCCGCACACCGTCAAAGGCGGTGACGGAAATGGTTAAGCAACTACATAGCAGTACATTTGCCCGGCCGGGATGCCTTCCCGCGTCGCCATTCTTTGGTTCCCTGTTGCTGCCTCCGCCCCTGCCCATCGGCCCGTCCCATCTCGTCGCCCTCGCCCCGCTCACGGCGAATCTGCCCGGCTTGGAGATCGCCGGAAAGCTAGCCCACCTGCTGCAGGTCGAATCCGCCCGCCGCCCGCTCATCCTGACTTTGACCACGCAATCCGCACCCTTTGCTCTCGACACTTGGGCCACCTCAGTGCCGCATCTGAACAGTGATTTCATTTTAAGCCCGCTGGTCGAGCATCGTCCCTCCGGCGGGGATTGGCTTGAAGTATCCTTGGGCGAATCGCCCGAGGAATTGGTCGCACTCAAAGCCCTGCTGGTCCACGCCCGGGAACACTACACACACCTCCTCGTCTTCATCCCGGCGGATCTGAAAGCCGGCCTGCTCTGCCAGGTGCTGACCTTGATGGACAAATCTTTCCTGCTCCTGCGCCAATCGCCCAACCAAGTTTACAATTATCACCTCATCACGAAGGAATTCGATAATCTGGAGAACGCCCGGCGGCCGCATCTGAAACCGATCCTCTACCTGGAAGAAGGCGAGCTCGCCCATGGCTTCACCGAACTCTTTTACCGCACCGGCGAGATTGATCCCCCCGCCCTCTACGGTCGCATGACCAGCGATGGCGTCGGCAGTCTGCAAGTGCTGCGTGACCAAGCGGGCTCGCGGGAGATACAACTACGCAGTCTCGCCCGGGAGATTGCCGGGACCCGCATCGGCCTCGCGCTTTCCTCCGGCGGAGCCAAGAGCCTCTCGCATATCGGCGTCATCCAGGTGCTGGAAGAAAACGGCATCGGCGTGGATATCGTCGCCGGTTGCAGCATGGGAGCTTACATCGCGGCGCTCTGGGCGCATGGCCATGACGGTCATCTGCTCGAAGATCTGGCGGGCGAGCTCAAAGGCCGTTGGGGTTTCTCGCAGCTGATGGACCCCGCTTTCCCGCCACGCCAAGGCTTCATCTTCGGCAACTCCGTCAAACGCCGCCTCGAACGCACCATCGGTGAGACTCATTTCTCGGACATGGTGCGGCCGCTCCGCATCGTCGCCACGAATATCGATACATTAGAACGCGCCGTGTTCGCCAGCGGCCAGGTCTCCAAAGCCGTTCACGCGAGTTGTGCGATTCCCGGCGTGTGCGTTCCGGTGCCGATCGGCAATGAAACCTTTGTGGATGGAGGCGTCGCCGATCCGTTGCCCGTCGATGTCCTGCGCGAACAGGGAGTGGAACGCATCATCGCCGTGAACACCATACCCACCCCGGCTTACCTGCGTTGCGTGCGCGATATCGAACGCAAACAGGCCGAAGCCGCCAAACAACACTTTTCCCTGCGCCGTTACCTGGCGCGGCATTTCAACTATTTCGCCAACGGCAACATCCTCGACAACCTCATGCGCAGTGTACACGGCGCGCAGATCCGCGTAGCCGAGGATGCCTGCCGCAATGCCGATGTCGTGCTCCGTCCGCTGTGCTGTGACGGGAGCTGGCTCGAATTCAACAACCCCGGGAAATACATCTCGCTGGGCCGTCTGGCCGCCAGGAAGCCTGGAAGAGATCCGCCAACTGGTAAAAGGAAAGGACTCACATGAAACCGCTGACCCAACTGAGAACCGGATGGCAGTCGCTGCCTGAAGACACGATCCGCACGCTGCAAGGCCGTCAACTGCACGCGTATCTGAAGGACATCGTGCTGCCCTTCTCGGCGCATTACCGCCGGTTGTTCAAAGAGCACCACCTGACCGTGGACGATTTCCAAACCGTAGACGACCTTCGCCTCCTGCCCTTCACCAGCAAGGCCGATCTCCTCGCCACCCCAAATGCCCCCACCAAGTATCGCGATTTCATCCTCGCCCCCGAGGGCGATCAACTTGCCAAACGTCCCGCAACCATGATCCGCGCTCTGCTACATGGCCGGACCACGGTCAAGAAAGAGCTCGAACACGAATTTCGCCCCATCTTCATGACCAGCACCACCGGACGTTCCGCCGACCCCGTGCCCTTCGTCTACACCGGTTATGATCTGGACACGCTTGCCCTCACGGGCCGCCGGCTCTTCGAGGTTTGCGGTGCACGCAGTGAATACCGCCTGCTCAATTTCTTCCCTTACGCGCCACATCTTGCTTTCTGGCAGACGCACTACGGCGCCACCGAGTTCGGCGTGTTCATGATGAGCACCGGCGGCGGCAAGGTGATGGGCACGGAAGGCAACCTGCGCATGCTACGCAAGATCCAACCGGATGTGCTCATCGGCATGCCCACCTTCGTTTATCACGTTTTAACGGAAGCAGTGCTGGAAGGCGTCCGGTGCCCGAACCTGAAACGCATCGTGCTCGGCGGCGAGAAAGTCCCCGACGGCATGCGGCGCAAACTCAGTCTGTTGGCCGCAGATTTGGAAGCCCCCAAGGTGGACATCGTCAGCACCTACGGCTTCACGGAAGCCAAGTGCGCTTGGGCTGAGTGCCCCAGTTCCGCTGAGGAAACTCCTGCTGGTTTTCACCTCTACCCCGATACCGGCATCATCGAGATCATCGACCCCGTCACCGGCAAAGTCGTCCCCAACGGCCAACCTGGAGAGATCGTTTACACGCCGCTCAATACCCGTGGCAGTGTGGTGCTCCGTTATCGCACCGGTGACTACATCGATGGCGGCCTCACTTATGAAGCGTGTCCTTGCTGCGGCCGGCAGCTTCCTCGTTTAGTCGGCCGCATCTCGCGCAGTTCCGAGATCCGCGAGATGCACTTGGATAAGCTCAAAGGCACGCTCATCGACTTCAACGAACTCGAGCACATCCTGGATGACGCGCCCGGCGTCGGCGCCTGGCAGCTCGAACTACGGAAGCATAACGATGACCCGCTGGAACTCGATGAAGTGCTCCTGCACGTCGAGCACTGTGACGGCACGAACGAAACCGAATTGAAGCGCGACTTGAACCACCGTTTCGCTGAGCGCACCGAGTTCCATCCGAACCGCATCCTGTTCCACGACACGGCCACGATGCGTGAACTCCAAGGCGTCGGCACTCAGCTTAAAGAACAGAAAGTCGTCGATCATCGCCCTACGAATGGCAACGGCGCGAAACCCAAGAATAATCATCATTCCCATGAAATCGAGGTGGCCTCATGAAAACTCCGCAACTAGTCATCGTGGACGGCGTCCGCACCCCGTTCTGCAAAGCTGGCTCTGATCTCGCCGCGCTCGGCGCTGCTGAACTCGGCCGGATCGCCGTCAATGCCTTGCTCACCCGCACCGGGCTGGACCCCGCCATCGTGGACGAAGTCATCTTCGGCTGCGTCGCGCAACCGGCGGATGCCGCCAATGTCGCCCGGGTTATCGCTCTGCGCGCGGGCATCCCCGAACGCGTGCCCGCCCTGACCGTGCATCGTAATTGCGCCTCCGGCATGGAAGCCGTCACCCAAGCCTACGAACACATGATGGCAGGCCGCGGCGATATCTTCATCGTAGGCGGCGCGGAAAGCATGTCGCAAGTGCCCCTGCTTTTCCCACCCAGTGCGGCCGATAAATTTGGCCGGTTCAACAAGGCCAAGACCTTGCCGGACAAATTGCAGGCGATGTTCAATTTTCGCCCTTCTGATTTCAGTCCCCGTGTCGGCTTGCTCTTGGGGCTCACTGATCCCGTCTGCGGCTTGAACATGGGCCAGACCGCCGAAGTGCTCGCCCGCGAACTCGGCATCTCGCGTGCCGAACAGGATGCTTTCGCTATTGAGTCCCATCGCAAAGCCCTCGCCGCCGAAACCCGTCTCGCGGCAGAGATCACGCCCGTTTATCTGGCTGATAAATCGCCCATCGTGAAAGACAACGGCCCGCGCAACGATCAGACGCCCGAGGTGCTCGCGAAACTTCGCCCCATCTTCGAGAAACAGACCGGAACTGTGACGGCGGGTAATTCCTCCCAAGTCACGGATGGTGCGGTTGCGTTGCTGGTGATGAGCGAAGAGCGCGCTGAGAAGTTAGGCTACACGCCCCTCGGATATTTGCGCGCTTACGCTTACGCCGGATGCGATCCCGAACGCATGGGGCTGGGCCCGACTTACGCCTTGAACAAACTGGAGATCGAAACCGGCTTGAATCCGACCGAGGCCGACATCGTGGAGATCAACGAGGCTTTCGCTGCCCAAGTGCTCGGGGTGTTGAGCACCCTGAAGTCGGAGAAATTCGCCCGTAAAGTTCTCGGCCGTCGCACCGCCCTGGGTGAAATCCCCGCTGAAAAGCTAAACGTGAACGGCGGTGCCATCGCCCTCGGCCATCCCGTCGGGGCTACCGGTGCCCGCTTGATTTTGACGACTCTCAAGGAATTGCAACGCCGCCAGGCCAATTCCGCTTTGGTCACACTCTGTGTGGGCGGCGGCCAGGGCGGAGCCGTATGGCTGGAAAGGACCGTATGAAAACCACGAAACCCATCACTGAACGATTGATCATGAAACCGCAAGCAACGCCTACGACCCCGCCCGCGGAACCCACGATCACCGCGCCCGGAGCCATCCAACGGGAAGTGCTCGGCGATGGCGTTTGCGTGCTCACCTTCGATACGCCCGGTTCGTCGGCCAACGTCTTTAATACTGCTACACTCAACGAACTGAACGCCCACCTCACGGCCATCGAACTCGATGACCGTGTGCGCAGCGTTGTTTTGCTGAGCGCCAAGCCCGCCATCTTCATCGCGGGCGCTGATTTACACGCGCTGTCCTCGGCCTTGGATTCACCAGCCGAAGTTCCGTCACCCGGTCTGGTGGACTTCATCGCCTTGGGGCAGCGCGTTTTCGTTCATCTTGCTTCCCTTCGTATACCCACCGTCGCAGCCGTCCATGGTGCCTGCGTGGGTGGTGGCATGGAAGTCTCGCTCGCGTGCGACTACCGGATCGCCTCGACGGACAAATCCACCAAACTTGGTTTGCCCGAGACCCAGCTCGGCATCTTGCCCGCATGGGGCGGTTGCACGCGGTTGCCAAAACTCATCGGCCTGCCCGCCGCACTGGATCTGATTCTGAAAGGCAAAGTCGTTCCCGCTCGCAAAGCTTTGAAACTTGGACTCGTGGATAGTGTCGTGCCCAAAGAACGGTTGCTCGATATGGCTCGCCAACTGATCCGGCGCGGCAAACGGTCCACAGCCACCAGCCCGCGTCAGTTTGTCACCACCAATCGGCTCATCGCTCGTATGATGCTGCCCTTCGTCCGCGCCAAACTGATGCGCGAGACTTACGGCCATTACCCCGCTGTCCTGCAAGCGCTCGAAGTCATCTGCCACAATGTCGGCGACACTCTGGAAAATTCGTTGCAGCGCGAGCGCGACGCTATCGAGGTACTCGCCACCACTGAAGCCTGCCGTAATTTGATGCGTCTCTTTTTTCTGCAAGAACGCGCGAAGAAAGTGCGCGATGAAACCGGTTACAGCCTGCGCCCTCCCGCTCGCAGTGCGAAGCAGCCTGTCACCGAATCCCTGCGGCTGGCACCGATCAAGCAAACTGCCGTCATCGGCGCGGGGGTGATGGGGGCCGGCATCGCGCAATGGCTCAGCTCACATAAGATGCCGGTCATTCTGCGTAACGTCGCACCCGATCAAGTCGGGCGCGGCATGAGCACCATCCAAAAGCTTTATCGCGAAGCCACCAAACGTCATGTGATGACGCCACTGGAAGCGCAGAAGGGTTTGGACCTGATTCGCCCGGCGGCCACAGAAGTTCCGCTGCGCGATGTGGACCTGGTAATCGAAGCCGCTGTGGAAAAGATGGATTTGAAGAAAGCCATCTTCCGCAAACTGGCAGAAACCTCCGGACCCAACACGATTCTCGCCACCAATACGTCCGCTTTGTCCGTCTCGGAAATCGCGGCCGCCACGAATGCGCCGGAGCGCGTCGTCGGCATCCATTTCTTTAATCCTGTGCATCGGATGCAACTCGTGGAAGTCGTCGTCGGTCACCAGACCGACCCCGTGGTGCTGGATCGCACCGTCCGTTTCGTGCAGCAGATCGGCAAGCTGCCCGTAGTGGTCAGCGACAGCCCCGGCTTCCTCGTGAACCGCATCCTGATGCCTTACCTCATGGAAGCCGCCACGCTTTTCATGGCTGGCGCGAGCATTGAAGACATCGATGGCGCGATGCTGGAGTTCGGCATGCCGATGGGGCCGCTGCGGCTCGTGGATGAAGTCGGTCTGGATGTCGCCCATCACGTGGCCGAAACGCTCTCCTATCATTTCCAAGACCGCATGCATACGCCCGCCATCCTGAATGAGATGACTGCCGCCGGCCTGCTGGGCCGCAAGACCGAGCATGGTTTTTATCATCATCAAATGAAGCAGGCAGCGCCGAATGAAGCCGTGAAAATGTTTCAGGAACCGCTCTGGGCCGCCCGACTGTCCCGTGAAGCCCTGCAACGCCGCATGGTGCTGCTGATGATCAATGAAGCCGCCCGTTGCCTGGAGGAAGAGGTGGTGACCGCACCTGAAGACGTCGATTTTGCGATGGTCATGGGCACTGGCTTCGCCCCCTTCCTCGGCGGGCCCTTGCGCTATGCGGATACGCTCGGCATCGAGCATGTGGTCAAAGCCCTGCAGCAGGAATGCGACGCACATTCGCCCTATTTCGCGCCCTGCGCCCTTTTGCAACGCAAGCTCAGCAAAGGTGAAACGTTCTATCCCCAGAAAGGAATTGTCGTATGAAAACCTTGGAAACACACGAAACCCAAACCGCACCCGCGGTGGACATCATCGACACCTCCAAGATGTCCGCCGGTCAACGCGCCGCCTTGGAGATGACCGAAGCCGCCCGCGATGTAGAACGCAACCGCACCACGCTCGCCAGCGGCCTCTTCATGGGCGGAACGAATTTCGGCGAAGCCTTCCCGTATCCGGCGCAACGCACGGAAGACCGCGATCAAGGCGATGCCTTTCTGCATCAACTCGGCGATTACTTGCGTCAGAATGTCGATCCGGATGAGATCGACCGCACCGGCGAAATCCCCGCCCACGTCATTCTCGGCCTGAAGGAACTGGGTGCCTTCGGCATCAAGATTTCACCGCATTACGGCGGCTTGGGCATGTCGCAGACCAATTACTGCCGCGCCGCCGAGATGCTCGGCAGCTACTGCGGCAATCTCACCGCGCTCATCTCGGCGCATCAATCCATCGGCGTGCCGCAGCCGCTTATCCTCTTCGGCACGGAAGAGCAAAAGAAACGTTTCCTGCCGCGCATCGCCAAAGGCGAGATCTCCGCGTTCGCGCTGACCGAACCCGGGGTCGGTTCCGACCCCGCCCGCATGCAAACGCACGCCGAGCCCACGCCCGATGGTCGTTACTTTGTGCTGAACGGAGAGAAGCTCTGGTGCACGAACGGCACGAAAGCCGGGCTCATCGTCGTCATGGCTAAGACTCCCGCGCGCGAAGGCAGCCAGCGGGCGCAAGTCACGGCCTTCATCGTGGATATGCGTAGCGAAGGCATGGAAGTCGTGCGCCGTTGCCATTTCATGGGCCTGCGCGCGCTCTACAACGGCGTCCTGCGTTTTCATGACGTGAAGATTCCGCGCGAGAACATTCTCCTCGGCGAAGGCAAGGGCTTGAAGGTGGCGCTCGCCACCTTGAATACCGGTCGCCTCACGCTGCCCGCCGCTTGCACGGGTCTCGCAAAACGTTGCCTGCAAATCTCCCGTGAGTGGGCGAAGGAACGCGAGCAATGGGGCGCGCCCATTGGCAAGCATGCGGCCATCGCCGAGAAACTGGCGCACATGGCCGCTGAAGTCTTCGCGCTCGAAGCGATGACGCTCCTCACTGCCAGCAAAGTAGACAAGGACAAGCACGCCGATATCCGCGTGGAAGCCGCCATGTGTAAACTCTGGGGCACCGAACGTGCATGGGAGATCGTGAACGACACGATGCAGATCCGCGGTGGCCGCGGCTACGAAACAGCCACGTCACTCGAAGCACGCGGAGAAACTCCCGTCGCCGTGGAACGTATGCTGCGGGACAGTCGCATCAATACCATCTTCGAAGGTTCCAGCGAGATCATGCGCCTGTTCATCGCCCGCGAAGCCCTGGACCCGCATCTGCATGCCGGTGGTGCCGTGCTGAACACTCGCCTGCCCATGAAAGATCGAACGAAGGCCGCGCTGAAAGCGGGCCTGTTCTACACCCGTTGGTATCCACAACAATGGTGGCCCTTCACCCCCAACACGCTTGAACTCCACGCCACGCTTGCACCCCATCTGCATTTCGTGCAACGCACGAGCCGCAAGCTCGCCCGTGCGCTATTCCACGCCATGCTGCGCTACGGTCCTAAACTGGAACGGCAACAGGTCTTGCTTGGCCGGTTCGTGGACATCGGCACGGAACTCTTCGCCATGACCGCGACGCTTTCCCATGCCCAAAGCATTTGGGATCGGGAAGCCCGCGAGGAAGTTCTGGAATTAGCCGCGTGCTTCTGTCGCGACGCCACGCTCAAGATCAAGGGACTCTTCCGCGCCTTGCACGCGAACAACGACCGGAATAATTATCATCTGGCGCAGGACGTTCTCGCCGGGCGTTATGATTGGCTGGAGCACGGGATTCTATACTAGTTGCCAGCGGACGGGTGTTGGTTAATCTTGCGGGATGAAGTCGTTCTGCCGCCATCTATGTGTCGTCTTGGCTGTACTGTTGCTGGCCGGTTGCAAATCCAACGGTCCGACCAGCATGCCGCCTTCCGTAAAGGAAGACGCTTACCGTTTCTTTGGTCATGATGAAGTGGAGATATTCTGGATCCCCTCCAGCGGTTCCTTGGCCGATGCCACGTTCAATACAGTTTCCAAGGCCAACGGCTCTACGACCTCGCTTAACTTGGCCAAACTGATGGGCAAAGGCGCCTTCAAGCCCATGTATATCGCGATATCCGGACCGAACAGCGCCAAAGTACGGCGGGTAATCAAAGATGCGTTCGAAGAACAGACTACCAAACTGGGTCGGTTGACTCTGCTTTACATAGGGGAACCGCAAGACTTGGAGGGGATTGAGAAACAGGCCACTGAGCTAGGTGTGCGCTTTCACTATATTGCGAAGATGCCCGGGGTCTTGAGCGGCAAAGTGCCCGAACCCGCCAAACCCGAACCTCCGGCTACCCCGCCCGCCCAATGATCACTTGGCGTAGTTGACGAGGTAGTAAAGGAAGAAGGCCAGATTGG
Organism: Limisphaerales bacterium; assembly: GCA_965283725.1. Taxonomy (GTDB): domain Bacteria; phylum Verrucomicrobiota; class Verrucomicrobiia; order Limisphaerales; family JAEYXS01; genus JAEYXS01. The sequence continues at coordinate 217,041 of CBDIPT010000006.1, read as the reverse complement.
CCACCCACAAAACCGCCATGAACGCCTGCACGCCGGTGATATGAGTCACCACAGGCGCGTTCGACCGGTCCATTATTACAGCTTTGTTCATATTACGTCTCATTCTCAGCCCTGAGTGCCAGCGTTAAGACCTCTAACACCCATCAACTGTTCTATCGGCTGGCTCCAAAAAACCTGAAGCCTTAGGTATCCCTACCCCAGTCCGGCTTTCACCGAACACCTTCAGTAGTAACCTAAGCCGGGAAAATAGCCCTACCATGAGCCACGTAATTCGCCCTAGGGGTCTTGCCTGTTTTTGTTGAAGCAAAAAGGGCAAGCCAGCAGAATTCGTCATCAAAAAGCTCATTGAGGAGTGGTTGAAATTCCTTTTTGCCAGTAATCTGCCTTAAACCATGCACGACCTGTTGATCACCTTGCAGCCACTCGCCCTCGCCGTCGGGTTGGGTTTGCTCGTGGGTTTGCAACGTGAGCGGACCAATACTCCGCTGGCAGGTTTCCGCACGTTCCCGCTGATCACGCTCGCCGGGACGCTCTGCGCGATCTTGGCCAAAGATTTCGGCGGCTGGACGGTCGCCATGGGTTTCATCGCGTTGGGGGCGATGATCGTGGTCGGCAATCTGGCAGAGCTGAAGAAACCCGCACCCGATACTGGTCTCACCACGGAAGCAGCCATGCTGGTGATGTACGCTCTCGGCGCCTATCTCGTGGTGGGCTCGACGACTGTGGCGATCATCCTCGGCGGGGTCGTTGCCGTGTTGCTGCATTTGAAACCGCAGATGCAGAGCTTTGCGGGTAAATTGGGGGACGAAGATTTCAAAGCCATCATGCAGTTCGTGGTCATCACGATGCTCATCCTGCCCTTGCTGCCCAACGCATACTTCGGCCCCTTCAACGTCCTGAACCCCTTCAAACTGTGGCTGATGGTGGCCCTCATCGTCGGCATCAGCCTAGTCGGCTACATCATCTACAAATTTTTCGGTGAAAAGGCCGGCACCTTGGCTGGCGGCATCTTGGGCGGACTCATCTCCAGCACCGCCACCACCGTCAGCTATGCCCGGCGCACGCGCGATAACCCATCTAGCGCCAAACTCGCCAGCGTGGTCATCATGATCGCTTCCGCCGTGGTGTTCGCCCGGGTCTTGCTGCTCATCAGCACCACGGCGCCATCGTTTCTGCCGTCCGCTGGCGGACCGCTGGGAGCCATGCTTTTGGTGGCTTTGGTTTTGGCGGGTATCGCCTGGTTCACCGGCCGTGGCACCGCCACGCAAATGCCGGAGCAAAAGAACCCGTCCGAACTGAAGGCCGCGTTGATCTTTGGTGCTCTTTACGGCGTGGTGCTGCTCGCTGGCGCGGCCGCGCGGACTTACTTGGGCGAAAGCGGCCTTTACGCCGTGGCTGTGCTTTCCGGTCTGACGGATATGGATGCCATCACGCTTTCTGTTTCGCAGATGGTGCAGCAAACCCAGGTCGATGGCGCCACCGGCTGGCGACTGATCCTGACCGCCTCGCTCGCCAACTTGTTCTTTAAAACCGTCACCGTGGCCGCTGTGGGCAATCGCGCCCTTCTGGGCCGCATCGCCGTGCTCTTCGGTGGGGCATTTGCGGGCGGCCTGCTCATCATCTTCCTTTGGCCCTAGTTCAAACACCATTTGCCGCACAAACGGCGCTTAGGCAGTTGCGCCATTACGCCCTATGCGGTATTGGTTGTTTTGTTCCAACCAAACCAAACCTATATGAAACGACTCGTCTCTACCCTGCTCGTCACCGCCTCCCTTTTGGCCGGTATGGCCGCCCAAGCTGCCGATGACATCAAGCTCAAACTCACGGACGCCAAGGTCAAAGGTGAAGAAGGCGTCGGTGCCGATCTCGTCGGCTACAACGATGGCGAAGAGAAAATCTTCTTCTACGCTCCCGGCTCCGCCGAATGGACCTTCAAGGTGGAAAACGAAGGCGAATACACCCTCATCGTGAAGGCCTCGTGCGATCCCGCCAAGAACGAGAACGCCAAGTTCAAGCTCACTATCAATGGCAAGACGGATGAGAAAGACACCACGCTCAAGAACGCCGAAGCTGAGGATCTCAAGGTGACGGTCAAACTGAAGGCCGGTGAGAACAAACTCAAGATCACCTTCACGAACGACGAATACAAAGAGAACGAATACGACCGCAACATGTACGTCCACGCCATGACCGTGAAGGCGAAGGAAGAAGCGAAGAAAAAGGAATAGTTCGCCTCTGGCGCCTTATTTCCCGTTCTTTAAAACAGCCCCGCGGCGGTCACGCCGTGGGGCTTTCTGTCTGCGCAGGCAAGTTTTAAATCCCTTGGCGACATGGTACACCCGCTTGCCAAATTCCTTTTCCCCTCTTTTAATCCCTCGCGCCCGATTTACACACGCAGAGACGAGACACATGGCCTATACGATACGCATCCACGGTCGCGGTGATCAGCTGACCTATAAAGACGACGACGTGAAGCTCGAGATGGAGCGCACGAACGACTTCGGCCATCGCTTGTATTGCGACAACACGGCGCACCTGCCCATCGCCAAACGCGAGCAGGTCATCACAAATCTCTGCGAACATTTCAAAACGCACCAGGAACCCAGCATCTTCGTCATCGACGAAAAGGACCGGGACCGCGAAGCCCTCGCCAATTTCCTCTACATCCTTATCGCCGCCGGGAACAAACTGGAGATCGAGTGGGATTCGGAAGAAAAACGCCGCGATTTCTGCCGCAAGCTTGCCGAAGACACCCGCAAAGTCCGCGAAGAACGCTACGGTCCTGACCGCCAGTTGAAGATGTTCTGAGCCAGCAGCACTATCGCCTCTTGGTTTTAAGACCTTAGCCCAATGCGGCTGATCGGCCTTGGAACGGCCTGTTTTATGGCCCCCACTGGCCCAGCTAATGACGGTTTATTTCCCTCACCCCATCACGCGCCAATAACATTTACTTATCAAAATCACTCATCTGTCAGCGGTTCGAACACACCAATTCAGTACCCCCCTGATCAACCCGACACAGTCGACATTGCATTTTGCACTGATTACAAAGGCGAACCGTCGATTTGATTTCACAAATTTTCCCGCTGGAAAAGGCCCCTGAAAATTGCTCTGAAAAACACAAAATAAAACCACCCTCATTAGCTTTTAACCATCCCTAATCATAAGCCTCACTGAATTTGAAAGAGCTTGAACATTAATAAGTTCAAGCAGCTATAGTTTCCTTTGAAGATGAAAAACTCTAGCGTCCTTTCCCGCTTGATGGGTGCATGGCTGCTGTTGCTGCTCGGCGCGTTCAACCTCTTCGGCGCGAGCTCCCCCACCTGGGTCTATACCGCCACGAATACGGAGTTGCGGAACATCCAGTTCGGTTCCCTGGATCCGAACAATAATTTGCTCATGAGTGGCGTATTCAATGCGCAACTCGGCTTGATCACCCGTTTTGACGATACCGGCAAGCAACTCTGGAGCATCGTGCCCACCTCCTCAGCGAACCAGATTTCCCAAGGTGGTGGTATCGCCACCGATGCAGCCGGAAACGCCTACGTGGTTTTCCAGTTTGACGGTTTGCTGACCATCGGCAGCACCAATTTTGCCAATGGGGTGGGTAGCGCCTTCGTCGTGGCCAAGCTGGATCCCAGCGGCAATGTGGTCTGGGGACAGATGGTTTACGGAGCCAACCTGACCAGCAGCTATTTTGCCGGCCAGATCCGCGCGGATGCAGCGGGCAACTCCTACATCTTCTTCAGCCATACCGGCACCGTCAGTGTCGGCGGGTTTAGTGCCAGCGCGGACGCCTACGGCCGGGGCACGGTGGTTAAATTTTCCCCCTCGGGTTCGGTGCTTTGGCTACGCGATATCAGCAGCAACGGCAATCAAGGCAATGTCACCATCGACAGCATCGCCGTGGATGGCTCGGCCGTTTTCGTCACCGGTTATTTCAACAAATACGTCGGCTGGGGTTCCACCAATATGTCCGCTGCCGCCTATACCGGGTTCCTCGGTCGCCTGAATGGATCTGATGGCAATCCCTCTTGGATCAAGAACACCGGCACCAGTGCTCAAGGTTCTGATGTCGCGGTGGGCACCAATGGCATCGTCTGGGGAAACATGCGCAACCTGAGCGGCTACACCCTCCACAAGTATCAGACGAACGGCACCTTTGTCACCTCAGTCAGCGCGCCCTATTATTCCGGCAAGCTCAAAGTTCAGCCCAATGGCGACCTCACCATCGCCGGATTGAACGCCACGTTCGCCCGTTATGCGGCGGACGCGACGCTGCTCTATTCACGCACGAACGTTGGTTCCAACACCCTCGCCATCGTCAATGCCTTCAGCCTGGATGTGAACACCAACGGTGACGTCTATGTTTACGGGAATCGGACGAATAATTTCGGCGCTCTCGCCGTGGGCAAAGCGGGCGCTCCTGATTCTACCCGGAGATCAGCGTGCAACCGCCCAACATCACGAACCAGCCCGCTTGCTTTGGCACCTTCTCTGTGAGCCTGACCGCCATCGGCGCCGCACCCCTTACCTATCAATGGCGGCAGAACGGGACGAACATCCCCAGCGCCACCGCCGCCACGCTGCTACGCAACAACCTCACGCCTGAGCATTCAGGCACTTATGATTGCGTGGTGGCGAACAGCTATGGCTCCGTCACCAGCCGGGTTTACACCGTCGCCGTGACCTCGCCCGTGAATCTCACCAGGTCGCCCTTACCCCAGTTGGTTCTGTTGAACAACGCCATCCTGAGCGGCACCAATCTGCTGGCCGAGCATGTCACCGCCTCCGCGCTGGCCGGCAAGACGTTAGGCTGCACCATCACGAATGAAGCCATCGGCTGGCCCACCAGCGGGAACTTTGATTTCAACATCACCAGCTTCAGCGTCAGCAGCGGCAACTACAACGTGCCCGCTGGCGGAGTGTTTGGCGCTTTGGGAAACACTTACATCCTGACCTTTAACGGTCTGGGTGCCACCTATCTGTTCGTTAACAAATTCCCGGTGACAGCCACCAACTCGTTTCTATACCTGTATTCCCAAGGCATCTTCACGGTCGAACACTCACCGAATCCTGGGTGAATTTCTGCCGCGGCATATTCAGCGTGCGCGGCGGCACGGCGAACGCCTCTTTTTCCATCACGGCGAACCCGGGTTCCGGGGTCAACTCGCTGGGCTTTCAATGGCAGAGAGACGGGATAGACATTCCGAACGCCACGAATGCCACCTACAGCATCACCGGGGCGACCATGGCAAACGCCGGCCGTTACCGCTGTCTGATCACCGCGTATAACGCAGACAAGAGCCAGAGCATCCCATACTTGACCACGGATGCGCCGCTGAACGTGGTGGATGGCACACCTCCACCTCTGACCGGTTTTCTCTCCATCCCGGCGAACAGCAGCTTGAAACTCACCTGGCCGCAAGGCTTCGTGCTGCAAGTGGCCACCACGCTCAATCCGCCCGATTGGACCGACTGCGCCACGAACAGCGTCACCAATATCGTCACCAGTTCTGGCAACGGTTTCTACCGCCTCATCGCCCGATAAAGCACATCTCTCTCTTGTGTAAGATGAAAAAGGGGCTATCCCCTTTTTCACCCTTTCGTCACCCATTTGGATTGGCAATCCATACTGGCCAGCATTACGTTGACCCAAGCAGTCAGCCTGCCGGTGCCCGTCGTAACCCCGCACCAGCACGCACGAGCGCATGTTTGACGACGCCGCCAAGTTATCCGGTGAAGCCGCCGAAGTTTTGGGCGATCCGAATCCGTTGCTGGAACAGGTCAGCACGCCGGAAGGATTCCTCGCCCTGAGCAAGGCCGCGTCCGCCTGGCATCTGCCGAAGGTGCAGGATGCCGCCACGCTGCGCCTCTTCCTCAGCCATTACCGTGATCATGTGCTGGAAGCCGTGGAACTGCCCGCCATTCTTCAAGCCCATCAATTTGCCCAGCAAGGTTTCGCGCGCGATCTTATCGCACTAGACATGCAGATAGAAGGCGTGTTCATTGAGAAAGATCTGTCCTCCGCCAGCAAACGTGTGGGCCGCAGCAAACTGAAACGCCTCCGCCCGCTGCGCGATCAACGCGTGGTCATGCGCTATCTCCAGGCTGTGGAAGAAAACAAAGCCCACGGCTGGCACGTGCTCGTCTATGGGCTGGCGCTGCAACAATTCTCCCTGCCCCTGCGCCAAGGCCTCATCAGCTACGCCCGCCAAAGCCTTGCTGGGTTCGTCCACAGCGCCGCCAAATCATTGCCCATCTCCGAAGACGATTGCCGTGATATCTTCGAAGAAGCCGTGCTTGGGATTGAAGACCGTTTGAACGCGATGATCAATGCGCGACAGCCGAAGTTGATTCAGATAGTGTAAGTTCGGTGAGGCAAATCGCTGAATATGCAGACTGTACCAGTGCCCCCCCGCAAAAGGAGCTTTACAGAATATCAAGCCACCTGTTTTTCAGTCCAGCCCGCGAACAAGATCGTTTTCTCGGGCATAATGAATTGCCAGCGAGAACGCGATCCCTAGTCCATAATTAGCCGGAGCCGAAATACCAAGGCTTAAAAAGCCGCTTAAAAAATAGCCTCGATATAGCATGAACGCTCCGAACAATACCGACGATACCGAACTGACGTAAGCTATGAACTGCAGCGCCCGAAGACAGAAAAAACCGAACTTGCCGCAAATATACTGAGGCTCATGTCTCGGCCTCATTTTATCGAAGACTGCTGCTGGCGGCACCGCAACAGGCTTGCGAGAGCTACATTTCGGACAAAATTCTTCTGTGTCTTCATAGCCAGTGCGGCATTTAGGACAAATCGGCATATTGCTTCCTTCCTTTTATTCTACCGAAGATTTCTTTTGCTCAGCCCACTCAATGGCCAGCCCTATCGTCAGACCTAGACCGTAGGTCACTGGCGCTCCAATCAAAATATTCGCCAGACCACTAATGATATTGCCTTTCACAATACTCATTACGCCAGCCAGCACCATCAGCCCGGACACGATTAATGCGGTGAGGAATGCCAAGTTCAGGCAAAAGAATTCAACCTTCCCTAAACGCCAGAAGCTTGGTCGCTTCACACTGAAAGACTTTGGGGTTCCACACGTCGGGCATTTTTCAGCCGGTCCAGAATGATCAGCATGCGTGCTCATATTCTCCCTTGTTCAATGATTTACCCTTAGCCTATTCAGCAGATCCACACAAGGTTCAACCGCATCGAAGGAATGGCCCAGGTTTCGCCCGTTTTTCGCCATTAAATAACTATGACTTGCCAGTGTAACCGGTGTTTGATTTTTCCAGTTCGGCCCCTACACTCATACGCATGACCCGTTTCACTTTCCTTTTGGCGTTGCTTGCGGCTGCCCTCTTGGCTCCGCAGACCTCCTTTGCCCAGACGCGCACATACACATTTGGCATGATTGCCAAATCGCAGGGCAATCCCTTCTTCGAAGCCGCTCGTGCCGGAGCGAATGATGCAGCGAAGGAACTCGGCCAGAAGAACGGCATCAAGATCAAGATCGATTGGCGCACGCCGAATGAAGAGGACGCGCAAAAGCAGGCCGAATACATCGAGCAGCTCGTGCTCAACGGTGCGGACGGCATCATCATCAGTTGCTCCGACGCCATCAAGCTCACCTCGGCCATCGACAAAGCGGTGAAGAACGGCGTGCCCGTGCTCACCTTCTCCGGCGACGCTCCGAACAGCAAACGCTTCGTCTCTGTGGGCATTGATGACTTCGAGTGCGGCAAGGCCACCTTTGAATCCCTCGCCAAATTATTAAATGGAAAAGGCGTCGTGGCTGCTATCGATGGCAATCCGAACGCCGCCAACTTGCAGCAACGCGCTGCCGGTTTCCGCGCGGGCGCAAAAGCCTATCCTGGCATCCGCATCGTGGATGTTTTCTATCACAAGGAGACGCCGCAAGACGCCGTCGCGCGCATCGAGCAAGTCATGCAAGCAAACCCGGACATCACCGGCTGGGGCTTCCTCGGCGGCTGGCCGCTCTTCACGGATAACGCCCTCAAATGGCCCGCAGGCACGGTGAAGTGCGTGTCCGTCGATGCCCTGCCCCAACAACTCGGCTACGTCCGCAGCGGCCATGTGCAACTGCTCCTCGGCCAGGATGTCTATAACTACGGCTGGCGCTCCGTGGAACATCTCGTGAACAAATTGAAGCTGAAGAAGAACCCGCCCAATGCCATCGACAACACGAAGCTCATCGAAGTGAAGAAAGAGAACGTGGAAGAAATCGCCAAGCAGTGGGAAAAGTGGCTGCCGAAGTAAGGCGAGTGATTTGTTGAATTCGAAGGCGTTGAAGCGTGAAAGCGTTTCAGCGCCTTTCTCCTATTCGCCACCTGAATGCATATGGACATTGAAGCGGGCTGAAGCCCGCGCTCCCTCGGAGCGCGGCATTCATGCCGCTTCAACTTCCGCTCGCCAGCAGAGCCTGTAAGCTCAACGTCGTTTTCCATTCTTACCTCCTCCTTGCATTGCTATCCTCACCCATCCGCTCCATTATCCGGTTGTCGTATGAAGTATCGCACGTTGGCGGGGACAGACATCCGCGTTTCTGAGATCGGCTTTGGCTTGTGGCCACTGGCCACTGGCCGTTGGGGTCGTTTCACGGATTTCGACGCCTCGGCCCTGCTTCATCGCGCGCTCAGTCTCGGCGTGAATTTCTTCTCCTTGTCGGATGTGGATGGTGAAGGTCGCAGCGAGGAGATTCTTTTCAAGGCCCTGCATCATCAACGCGAGGAAACCGTTATCGCGGTGAAGGTCGGTTATGATTTCTATCACGTGCAAGCGCGCGTGCAGTCCGGCGGCAAGATCATCACGTGCTTCACGCCGGAATACATCCGCTACGCCGTGGATAAATCCCTGCAACGGCTGAAGTGTGACCGCATCGACCTGCTCCAACTCCAAGACATCACCGAGGATGCCTGCGAAGACCTGGAACTCTGGGAGACACTTCAAGACCTTCAACGCGCGGGCAAAGTGCGCCATCTGGGAGCGTCACTCGGCCCCGGTGCCGGTTGGGAGAAGGAAGCATCAACGCTGATAGCGCAGCACCAACCCATCGTCATCGAGCATCTGCACAACTTGCTTGAATCCCAACCCGGCCTCGCCATCGAGGCTGAAGCGTATCGTGAAACGAAGAACAACCCACCCTTTCATCATGGCTTGATGACCAAGCCTGCCGAGCGTGAAGCCTCCTTTATCGTCCGCGGTCCGCATGCCTCGGGCTTGCTCGAAGGCAAGCTGACGCCGGAAACCATTTTCCCGCCCAAAGACCCGCGCGCAAAGCTGGGTGCGGATTGGCTGCGCAATGGTTTGGAACGCGCCGCGCGTTTTCAATTTTTGACGGGCAAAGATTCTGGGCGCACCTTGGCCCAAGCGGCGTTGCTCTGGCACCTGGCCGAACCGACCGTCGCGAGTTGCCTGCCGAACATCGCCACATGGGAAGATCTGGAAGCATTCGCACTAGCATCGGAGAAAAACGCGCTGACACGGGAAGAGCTTTTGCGAGTTGCTGAATCACTTTAAAGGCCAGTGCCGGATTTCATATCTGTGTTAATCTGTGTCCATCTGTGGTTAAGAAATTGAACGTATGAAAGACGACTACATCGCACGCAAGGAACGTTGGGCTCGCAAGATGTCCGGCCAGGAGAAGCCGGCGGTGCGCTCCACGGATCGTCTTCCACCGGGCCAGCGGCAGGTGCATAATTTCCCCACGCTTGATCTCGGCATCAAACCGAAGGTCGGCCCGGAAGAATGGGAACTCTACATCCACGGCAAGGTGGAGAATCCCGTGCGCTTGAAGTGGTCTGATTTCCTCGCGCTGCCGCAGTTCAAGGACGTGAGTGACATGCACTGCGTCACCACCTGGAGCCAGTATGATATGCCGTGGGAAGGCGTGGCCTTCTTCACGCTCGCCGATCTCGTGAAACCCACGAAAGAGGCTACGCACGTATTCTTCAAAAGCTACGACGGCTATTCCACGAACAACCCGCTCGATGCCTGCATGGATGACGATGTGCTCATCGCGCATTCGTGGAACGGCAAACCACTGGCCGTCGAACACGGTGGGCCCGCGCGCGTCATCGTGCCGAAGCGTTACGCATGGAAAGGTGCGAAATGGGTGCGCGAAATCACGTTCTTGGACCGCGACATCCTCGGCTTCTGGGAAGTGCGTGGTTACTCGAACACGGCCGATCCGTGGACGGAGGATCGGTTTTCGTGATTTGTTAAAAAAGTTAGCGTCGTTAAAGCGGGAAGCGTTTTTGACGATTCACTTTTAAAACCATTTAACCGCTCAAGGAAACCGCGCGCCTTGGCGGTGGCCGTGGTCCGTGTCCACGTCATACTTCACGTTCCTCGTCCGGCAATCTGTGAGGATTTGCTGGCCGATGGCCTCCACCAACTGCTTCAATTCCTCCAAAGAATTCTGCGCCGGCAAGGCCATCAGTCGGAGCTCCAAGTCTTTCGCGGCTTGGAGGGCGAACTTGCCATGATCGTTCTCGTGGGCCACGAGTATCTTCAGGTAGGACTTCCAGCGCGTCATCATCTCCGCATCCGACTGCTCCGGGTAAAGCCATTTGGGCAAGGTCATGGCGATGTTCACGGTAACTTTGGGCGCTTGTATGGCGAATTTCCCTTCGACCTTTTGCCAGCCATAGCTCCATTTGATATCCCATAACGTCAGCGCATCATGCCGCTCACCATCAGGTGCCTTGGGGCGCTTCTCATTCATCGCCCGCCGCAACTCCCGCAGACTCTCACCTTTCACTTCATAATAAGTGGTTTGGGACGAAGCCACCGGCTCGCCCCGCGTGATGACCGGCAACAGGCAAATCAGTGGTAGAACCGTGCGAATAGGAAGTCGTTTGAGCAAGTTCCCTTAATCTAGCCGAAAACGCCTCCTAGCCCAAGCCGATTCGATCAATCGCGTCAGGATGACACTCAAGGAACGTCACATAACCCCACCCGAAGAGAGTCAGAATGACACAGATAACATCAAACCGCAAACCACACGAAAACCATAATACCTTTTTAAACAAGTAGTTACAAAAGTTAAAACCGCTTGGCATTTCCTAAGCTTTTCAATGAGGAGCGTAAGTAACGCACATTTTTAGAAAGGTATAACCGCTATGAAACTGATGAGAATTCAACGTCCTGAAGGATGGAATTGGAGCCCTGCGGTTCAGTTCTCCAATCTCCGCGATGAAATCAACCGCCTGTTTGAAGAACCCTTTGGCCTCTTGGAACGCCACGCGGACTTCTTCAACGGCTGGACCCCTAACTTGGATCTGTACGAGAACAAAGACAGCCTCGTGGCCCGCGTGGAATTGCCGGGCATGAAGAAAGAGGAGATTGAGGTCTGGTTTGATGATGGCGCCCTGCACATCGCAGGCGAACGCAAGTTCGAACAGAAGGAAGACGAATCCGCGACCCATCGCTTGGAACGCTTCTACGGGCGCTTCCACCGGACCATCGCCCTGCCTAAACAGGTGAACCCGGATCAGGTCAAAGCCACCTATGAGGAAGGCGTCTTGACCGTCACACTGCCGAAAGCCGAAGAGGCCAAACCCCGTCAGATCGAAGTCAAAGCCAATTAACCCAAAACCCCGTCTCGCGGGCTGCAACTCGCGAGACACCAAACATTTAAGAATAATATGACCAATACGATCACTAAACCTGAAAATGGCACTGCGGAAAACGCTCGCACGGCGCAACAGTGCTACCTGACGCCGCGGGTGAACATCCATGAACACAAGGATGCCTACGTGCTGCATGCCGAGATGCCGGGCGTGGCCAAAGATGGCCTGGAAATCCTGCTGGAAGATAATGAATTGACCATTATCGGCCGCCGGAAAGTTGTCGAACAACCCGGCACTTATGTGCACCAGGAAGCCACCACGCGCGATTACCGACGGGTCTTCGCTTTGGACCCGGTCATCGACGCCAGCCGCATCACGGCCCGGATCGACCAAGGGCTGTTGACGCTGGAACTGCCGAAAGCCGAAAAGGTTAAACCGCGTAAGATTCAGGTCAGTTAAACCTCAAACCCAGTAAAGTTACGACCGGAGGGGCCGCTTGGTTGCCTCCGGTCTTTTTGTTTCTTTGCGACGGCACAGCGGAGCGAAAAATAATTTCATTCTCCTTCAATAAAACGAAACGCCGCTCCGTCGAATCTTGCACAACAAAGAACTGTGTTATGAAACCGACGGAAGCGCAAAAGAAGTGGTTGGCCAGTGTGACTGGTCCGGATATCTGGCGTGAATTGCTCGCGCACGAGAGCTTCCGCGCCGCGCTGGAAAGTTCCATCGAGCGCAGCCACGAGATGGCCTTGCGTTACTCGACCGCTCGCGAACGGGTCATCCCTTTCCCGACCGACAACCGTCTCTGGGCTGCTTAATTGTCGTAGCCGCCGAGGTAACGAAGCGGACCTTGTTAAACTGAATTTTAAAATCGGTTGAATTTCCTCTAGTCCGTCACTTCCTCCGTCAATGGGCTCGATTTCTTCGCTCCCTTTCCGAACCGAATCTCCGGCAGTAAGACGAGACACGAAAGCCCGATCAACGCCGCACTGAACCAGCCGATCGTCGCGAGTTGGAAATGATTGGCCATGTGGAACGCCACCAACGGCGCGAACAATCCCCGCACTCCCGTGAAGAACGTGTGCACGGACATATAATCCGCCACACGTTCTGATTCGGTGAACTTCGTCACCCACAAACTCCACGCCACATCACCACCGGCTGTGGACGCTCCGAAGATGATCGCGCCCATCCACATCCCCACCGCCGTCTTGCCCGTGAAGAACGAAAGGATGCCGATGGCGAAACCGATGTTCAGCGTAAGTCGCAACAAAAAGAAATTCATGCGATCAAACGCCCAGCCCCAGAACGGGCTCATTACCAACCGCGCGACATTTGGCACCACGCCCACGAACAACGCCACCTGGCTCGTCGTCAAGGCGTAGCCGTATTTGGGATTCGCCAGATACTCCACGCGCAGCGGGATCATCATGAGGTTCGCAAACCCCATCAGCATCCACGCGATCAAAGTCTGCCGGAACAGCGGGTCCGTCTTCACATACCGCAATGCCTTGAAAGGATGCGTGCCGCCGCTGACATGCAAGGGCGTCGAAGGAATGCGCCTCAGCCAATACGCCGCCAAGACATACGCGCCAGCGAACACCAGCAGCAACCAACGATAATGGTCCAAGCGCCCCGTCAACGCACGCCCTGCCAATTCACTGAAGATGGCCGCCGTGGCGATGCGGATGACGAAAGACATCGAGAGCATCCAACCGCGTTCGCTCGCCTTGTAGTTCTCCTGATAGATCTGCGTGATGAGCGGGATGATGATGGTGGAAGCCGTCAACGCCACAATGCTGCCGATAACATACACCGGCAGAAACGGCAGCAGCGCCATCACTACAAAACTCAACGCACCGAAATAAGCCATGCGCGACGCCGCCACCGATGGTGACATGGCCTTCGCCTGCACCCATGAAACCATTATCGGCCCAAGCAAAAGACCTACGCTCGCTCCCGCCGCGATCAACGCCTTCGCAGTCGCCCCCGCGTGCAATTCCTTCACCGCGATGAGCAACAGGAACGTGGAAGCCGCCGTCTCCAAAATGCCATAGCTGAACGCCCGCCAACGTTCGCTCCGGAACGTAAGGCGGGAAATCTCCGCGGAAGGCGCGGCAGGTTGAGCTTCCGACATCGACACGACAGCGCGGATTGTGCGGCCCGCCCGGATTTCCGCAACGTCGAAAACGCTGCCACTCGACATCAATTCCCTCAATGCAGCGCAAAATTTAATCGATTAACACTTTCCTCACCTCCCGCCTTAGCGTGTCGGCTATGAACATTATCTTGCTGCTGGTGCTGGTGGCAGTCGGGTTCTTCGTGATCGAACGCTTGTGGCCCGCCGGGTCACTGCCGGAAGTAAAGGGCTGGTGGGCCCGCATCGCTCTGCTGAACTTGGTGCAGGTCGGCGTCGTCCTGCTGGCCGGCTATACTTGGGACCGCTGGTTTCAAAGCGCCTCACTCTTTCATCTCAGCAAAGCTTGGGGCGATGTTCCAGCCGCTCTGACCGCCTATCTGCTCTCCTGCATCATCTACTACTGGTGGCACCGCATCCGTCATGAATCACAATTCTTCTGGCGCTTATGCCATCAACTCCACCACTCACCGCGTCGTATCGAGTTGTTGACCAGTTTCTATAAGCACCCCGTGGAGATCACCATCAACTCTTTGCTCAGCAGCGCCATCGTTTACGCGTTGCTCGGGTGCTCGCTCCGTGCGGCAGCGATCTACACCGTCATCATTGCCATCGCGGAATACTTCTATCATTGGAACATCAACACCCCGCGTTGGCTGGGCTGGTTCATCCAGCGGCCAGAATCTCACCGCGTCCACCATCAGCGTGCCCGCCACACGAGCAACTATGCCGACCTGCCTTTCATCGATTGGCTCTTCGGCACCTTATTTAATCCCAAGAAACGTATCATCCGCTGTGGTTTTGAGTCCGAGCAGGAACAGCGCGTGCCCGAGATGCTGGTCTTCCGTGACGTTGATGAATCACCCGCAACTCCTCCCGTGCACGGGCTGCAACCCACCTGCTTCGGCTGCCGTAAACGCTGGGCCTGTGCCGCCGCGCGCCGGGAAGCCAGCAAACCCGCTTGTGATTCAACCGAACAAAACACCACTCCCTGCGTATGAAAGCAAACTCCATCCGCTGGCGTAACCGGGCTGCGATCGCGCTCGGCATATTCGGACTCTCTGCCATGGTTGGCGACTTCACCCAGCAACGCTGGCTGAAAGGTCTCGGGGCTGTTTCCATGGTCGCCCCGTTTCCCAAAGTCTTTTGTGAGACGGAAGGTGTGGAAGGATTTGCTGCCGATTTCTGGATCCAGTTCGAGAGCGAAGGCCAGAGGCAAACGTGGCCACTCACCCCGGAACTCTACAGCCAGCTCGGCGGGCCCTACAACCGCCGCAATGTTTACGGTGCCGCTTTGGCAGGAGCCCCTTTTCTCCCCGCTGACTTGGTGCAGGAGATTTCCCAACACGCCTTCGCTGCTGATGGCCCGCTTCGGAAAGAATTGGGGCTGCCCGCCGATGCGATCAACATCCAAGTCATCATCCGCTCCCGGACAAAAAACAATCCGCGCACTTGGACTCTGGAGGTTTCATGAACACCAAACAAATCTCTCCCTGGCAGTTCACCTTTTTCCGGATCGCCTTTGGCACCTACCTATTCTGCCATTTTCTGGGCCTCATCCCCTATGCCGCCGAACTCTTCAGCAACAGCGGTGCCTTGGCTGATCCCCGCTTGAACTTCACCTTCGGCGTACTGCCGAATCCCTTGGAAAGCATCAACACCGCGATGTTCGCGGTGGGTTTCGTCACCGCAATGGCCAGTCTGGCTGCGCTCTTCGCCTTGGGCATCGGCCGTCGATTCGCCGCTCTGTTGCTCTGGTTCGGCTGGGCTTGCTTGTTCAACCGTAATAATCTTATCTGCAATCCGGGGCTGCCTTATGTCGGCCTGTTGCTTTTGCTCAGCACTCTCGTGCCGGTCGGCGAGCCCTTGCGTTGGGGCAAACGTACGCCGATACCGATTGGCAAATGCCAGCCGCGATCTATTGGGTGGCGTGGTTGCTCTTGGCCATCGGCTATACGTACAGCGGTTGGTTCAAGCTGCTCAGTCCGAGTTGGCAGGATGGTTCAGCGCTGGAAAGCCTCATCCACAACCCGCTCGCGCGCCCCAGTGCTTTGCGCAACTGGCTCATCACCTGGCCGCCCCTCATTCTGCAAATCGCCACATGGATCGCACTTGCCGGTGAGTTACTCGCCTTGCCTTTAAGCCTGACCCGAAAAGGCCGCCTCATCACGTGGCTCTGGATGCTCAGCATGCACCTGGGCATCATTCTGCTCGTTGATTTCGCTGACCTCACCTGGGGCATGCTCATGGTGCACCTGTTCACGTTTGATCCGCAATGGCTCCCCGCCCGGACTTCTAAAAAGGCCCTGCTGCTGTTTGATGGCGATTGCGGGCTATGCCAGCAGACGGTCCGCTTCTTTCTGTCAGAAGACACGGCGAAGACCTTTTGCTTCGCTCCGCTGCAGGGCACCACGGCGCAGCCGATTCTGCGCCGTCACGGTTTGGGTGAAGCCTCTCTGCGTAGTGTCATTCTGGTCACTGATGCAGGAACACCGGTTGAGAAAATCTACCGTCAATCCGATGCCGTTCTCTCAGCGTTGGCGCTACTCGGTGGTGGTTGGAGATTACTCGCCTGTCTGCGCTTGGTTCCACAATCGTTGCGTGATCTTGTTTACGATTTCATCGCTCGCAACCGCTATCGTTTCTGGCCCAAGGCTGAAGCTTGCCCGTTGCCGAAGCCCGCTTGGCGGGAACGCATCTTAACTTGAAACCAACCCCTTCGGGTCAATCATCCGCCACTTGCCTGGCTCCAGATCCTCCACCGTATAGTCACCGAAGTGGCTGCGGTGGAGCTTGGTCACCGGACATCCTTGGCTCGCGAACATCCGTTTCACCTGATGATACTTGCCTTCGACTAATTCCAAACGGGCAGTGGTCGGCGTCAGGATTTCCAGCTTGGCCGGCAGACAGGGCTTTTCTTCATCCTCCAGTTGCAGTGTGCCAGCCGCGAACAAGTCCACGAGCTCCGGCTTCAGTTCACCCTCCACCGTCACCTCATACATTTTGGAAACCTTGTGCCGGGGCGAAGTCCAGCGTTGGACCAGCTCGCCGATATCCGTCAGCAAAAGCACCCCAGTGGTGTCTTTATCCAGTCGCCCAACGGAAGTCACCGGCGGATTCCGCTGCAACCAGTGTTTCGGCAGCAACTCATAGATGGTCGCGCCCTCATTGGTATTGTGCGTGCAAACGTAACCGGCAGGCTTGTGGAACAGCACCACCAGACCATCCGGGGCCTCGATCGGTTGGCCTTCGATCAGCACTTCGTGCGGGAACGCCTTGTCATCCACTTCCTTCGCCACTTGCCCGTTCACCGTGATACGCCCCGCGCGCACCCAATACTTCGCCTCACTACGGGTACAGTAGCCATAACGGGACAAGAGCTGATCTAAACGACGTTTTTGCACAGAGGGCAAGCTTGCGCCGCTTTAAGCCGCTTGGCGAGCCTCAAGCCATCTACCCTGCATATTCAGTGAAACGCCACCCTGATTCCATTTGCACAACCGGCCATGTGAAATAATAGTGCTGTCAGAGACTCTCATCCGTTATGAACCAAGAAACCGCCAGTGTGAAACAAGACGGCATTCGCGCCCATGTGCGCGAGCAATACGGGCAGATCGCCCTTTCGCCCGAACCCGGCTGTTGCGCTCCCTCTCCGACCGGCGGCGGTTGCTGCGGCGGCCCCATCGGCGGCACCGCGCCAAGCATCCTCGGGTATGATGCCCAGGCGATCGCGGAACTTCCCGCCGGCGCAGAGCTAGGTCTCGGTTGCGGCAATCCGCTGGCACTGGCATCGTTGCAACCGGGCGAAGTCGTCGTGGATCTCGGTAGCGGCGGCGGTATCGATTGCTTCCTCGCCGCCAAACGCGTTGGCCCCAGCGGGCACGTCATCGGTGTGGATATGACCCCGGCCATGATCAGCAAAGCGCGCGGGAACGCCGCGAAAGGCCAATACCCCAACGTCGAGTTTCGTCTGGGCGAGATCGAGCACCTGCCCGTGGCGGATAACACAGCCACACTGATCATCTCCAACTGCGTCATCAACCTCTTGCCGGATAAAGCGCAGGTCATCCGTGAGTGCTATCGCATCTTGCGCCCCGGCGGACGTCTTTCGTTTTCGGATATCGTGGCGAGCAGTCCGCTGCCTGAGGCCCTGTTGCAAGATCTCGCCGTTTACGCCGGATGCGTCGCCGGGGCGGCCTTGATCAGCGATCTGGAAAAGATGCTGCAAGCGGCCGGTTTCCGTTCCATCCGCATCACGCCGAACGAAGCCAGCCGCAGCTTCATCAACGACTGGTTCCCCGGCAAAGAAGCCGGGCGCTACACCGTCTCGTCCTTGATCGAAGCTGTGAAGTAAGCGTTACTTCTCCGCGAGGCAATAGAGATATTGATGCCCGCGCAAGAAGAGCTGGTTGCCCGCCGCAGCGGGTAACGCATCGATCTGGTCATCCAGCTTGTTCGTGGCCAGCACTTCCAGTTTGGCACTGTTCTTCAGCACCAGCGAGGTGCCATCACGCCCGATGACATACACCTTGTCCCCCGCCCCAAGCGGCGAAGCGTAAATGCCATTCGGCCCCGTCAAACGTTGCTCTGTATAATTCGGCGTGCCCTTGATGGCATCGAAGGACGAAAGGAAAGCATCGTTTCCTTTATGGAAATAAAGTTTGTCACCATAGAGCAAAGGCGAGGGCACGTAGGGTGTGCTGCGATCAAAGCTCCACGCGATACTGTCCGTCCCCGTCAGTTCACCCGTCTTGCCGATCTTGATCGCGTGCAAAGCGCTCCCACGAAAACCGCTCATGATATAGATCAGCCCATTGCCCGTGACCGGTGACGGGATGACATTCGCCGTCTGGCCACTGCTTTCCCAGATGATTTCCCCCGTCTTCAGTTCATAGGTGCGCACCTTCGTTGTCGCGCTCACGATCACTTGCGGTTTGCCATTCGCTTCGATGATGAGCGGGGTGGCCCATGAGGTGGATTCCTGCCGGCTTTTACGCCAAAGCTCTTTGCCCGTGGTCGCATTCAATGCCACGATGAACGAGCCCGCTTCGTGATCCCAATTCTGCACCAGAACATCGCCATACAACGCGGGCGAACTGCCTTCACCGAAACCATTTCGGGTAGTCATATTGCCCAAGTCCACCCCCCACTTCACGTTGCCATCCAAGTCCAAGCAATAGAGTCCACGCGAACCAAAGGACGCATACAAATACTTGCCATCCGTGACCGGCGAAGCAGAAGCGAAGCCATGATCCCGGTGATGCCCCTCATGCGGCACTTCCTCTCGCACAGTCTTTTTCCAGATGGTTTCCCCGGTAGTCCGATCCAGACACAGCACGATGAACTGATACTTGTCCGTCGGTTTCTCCGAACCAAACCCGCCACCTTTGCCTTTCTTTCCACCCGAAGGCGGACCACCCGGACCCGGGCCTTTGGGCTGCGCCACTTGCCCAGCGGGAATATTAACGGATGGCAAAGCCGCTGTGGGACTGGCGCTCTTGACCGCAGTTAGCAGGAACACTTTATTCCCCCAGATGATCGGCGTGGAGGTGCCGAAACCCGGCGTCTTCACTTTCCACTTCACATTCTTGGTCTCACTCCATTCCGTGGGTGGATTGGCTTTGGGTGCGACGCCGTCCGCATTGGGCCCCCGCCACTGATGCCAGTTCTGCTCCACCTCTGCTTTGGTGGCAGCCAAAAGGGAATCCAGCGCGAAAGTCATCAGACCAAGGGCCAGCAGCGAGCGCAGAGTTGTGGATTTCATAAGCTTAGTTGTCAGAAATTAAATGCCTTAGAGCAAGAAAAGTTGCTGAAAAGAATCCGGTGGCTCGCACTGGCGAAACCAACCGGGATTGATTATACTGCGGGTAACTCCCAAATACTATGAAACCTAACGGAAAAGCAGTCCGGTCTGAGGTGGCTAAATTCGTCCGCGGTCTGGTCCGCCGCAACCCGGGTGAAATTGAATTTCATCAGGCAGTTCAAGAGGTGGTGGAATCCGTCATGCCCCACGTATTGGAGAACAAAAAATATCAGGACGCGCAAATACTTGAGCGCATGACGGAGCCGGACCGCATCATCATCTTCCGTGTGACCTGGGAAGATGACCAGGGAATTTCCGCGCGAACCGGGCGTGGCGCGTGCAGTTCAACAACTCCATCGGGCCATACAAGGGTGGCATGCGATTCCATCCCAGCGTCACGCTCAGCGTGTTGAAATTCCTCGGGTTCGAGCAGGTGTATAAGAACAGCCTCACCGGACTGCCCATGGGTGGTGGCAAAGGCGGTTCTAATTTCAATCCCAAGGGCAAGAGCGAACACGAGGTCATGCGCTTCTGCCAATCGCTCATGATCGAACTGCATCGTCACATCGGTGAGGATACGGATGTGCCGGCGGGCGATATCGGCGTAGGCCGCCGCGAGATCAGCTACATGTTCGGCCAATACAAACGCCTCGCGAATCGCTTCACCGGCACGCTCACCGGCAAAGGTCTATCCTTCGGCGGCAGTCTCATTCGCACGGAAGCCACCGGCTACGGCGCCGTCTATTTCATGCAGAACATGCTCGCAGTAGGTGGTGAAAGTGTCGTGGGCAAGACTGCGGTCGTGTCCGGCTCCGGCAACGTCGCGCTCTATTGCATCCAGAAGCTCGTGCAGGAAGGTGCGAAGGTTGTTACCGCATCGGATTCCAAAGGCTTCATCCACGATCCGACCGGTATCACGCCGGAGAAGTTCGCATGGCTCAAGGAGCTGAAGGAAGAGCGCCGCGGTCGCATCCACGAATATGTGGAGAAATTCCCGGAAGCGAAGTTCTACGCCGGTGAAACGCCTTGGGGCATCAAGTGCGACCTCGCCTTCCCCTGTGCCACGCAAAATGAACTACTGGGCGAAGATGCCAAAAAACTCATCAGCAACGGCGTGAAAGCCGTAGCCGAAGGGGCAAACATGCCATGCAATCTCGATGCCACGCGCCTCTTCCTCGAGAACAAGATCATCTTCGCGCCCGGCAAGGCCGCGAATGCCGGTGGTGTGGCTGTCTCGGGCTTGGAGCAAAGCCAGAACGCCATGCGCATCGCGTGGTCAAGGGATGAAGTCGATGCCCGCCTGCGCGACATCATGAAGGGCGTGCACGATCGCAGCCGCAAATTCGGTGACGACGGCAAAGGCTACATCAACTACGTCCAAGGCGCGAACATCGCCGGCTTCGTGAAAGTGGCTGATGCGATGCTGGCGTATGGGGCAGTCTAGTTGCTAGATACGTGATTCTGGATACTAGATACGCGCATCTAGTATCTAGTATCCAGTATCCGGCCTACTCCTCATTCGTGAAGATTGCCTGCAGTGAGTTCAGGTCATGCCGTGAGCTAAACTGCAGGAACGTTTCGCCTTCTTGGCGACGGCGCAAATAGCCCTTCAGCATTTTCTCGAGCAAGGGTTTGAGGTCATCAAATGAGATGCCTTGGAAGATTTGACGGCCAACGGTTTGGCTCTTGCCAAAACCGCCGCCTATGAAGACGTGATAGCCTTCCACGGTTTCACCAGAAATCTTCACCTTCGCGCCAAGCAAGCCGATGTCGCCCATGTAATGCTGCGCGCAGGAGTTCGGGCAACCAGTCAGATGCACATTCACCGGCACATCCAGCTTCACGCGCTTGTCGAGATACTCCATGAGTTCCAGCGCGTGACCTTTCGTATTCGCGCCGGCGAACTTGCAGTAGCTGTTGCCCGTGCAGGCTACGAAACCGCTCTTGAGATTGGATTGCTGCCAGCCAAAGCCCATCTTCACGAGTGCCTTCTTCAGCGTCTCCACAAAGGCATCCGGCACGTTCGGGATGATAAGATTCTGCCACACCGTCATCCGCACTTCGCCTGAGCCATAAGCATCCGCCAACTCGGCGATGCGTAGCATCTGCTTCGGTGTGATCTGGCCAACCGGGATCACCACGCCCACCCAGTTCAAACCTTTTTGCTTTTGCGGATACACTCCGATCTGCGGATGCGCCGGACCCACGCTCTTGGCCGGAGCCGTCGCTTCCAGCTTCGGCGCGCGCAGCATCGTGTAGCCCAGCAACTTCTCCGTCTCTGCCAAGTATTGCTCCAAGCTCCACGTCTCCAGCAGATGTTTGAGACGCGCCTTCTTGCGATCACCGCGATTACCATTCGCGATGAATACGCGCAGCAACGCCGAAGTCACCTTCACCACTTCTTCCGGCTTAGCATAAACTCCCAAGTCCTTCGCAAACGCCTTGTGCCCCGTCGCCCCGCCTAGCACGCAGCGGAAGTAAACGCCCGCCTTCACGTCACCGCTGTCTTCCGCCACACGCACGGCCGTCCAGCCAATGTCGTTCGTGTCTTCCACGCTGCTGATGAGACCACCGCCGTTGAAGGCGATGTTGAACTTGCGCGGCAAGTCATAGAATTCGCGTGTGTTCAAAATCACCTGCCCCATCTCATGCGTAAGTGGTAGCGTCTCGATGATCTCGTTCGGATCAATGCCACTCGTCGGATCGCATGTCAGATTGCGGATGTTATCCGCACCAGAACCACGCGTGTGCAAGCCCACTCCTTGGATACGGCGCAACACTTCCGGCGCATTCTTTGGCTCGATCAGCCGGATTTGCAGATTCGCCCGCGTCGTGATCTGCACGTAACCCGTCGTCAACTCCTTCGCCACGTTTGCGATCTCACGCAGTTGGAATGTCTTCAACTGGCCGCCCGGAATCCGCAGACGGGCCATGAAGGCTTCCTTGTTCGGCGTTAGGTAGAACAGCCCGTGCCACTTGAAGCGAAAGGTGTTCTCCTTGTCCGGCGCTTGATTCGACGCGGCGTGTTGCAGTAGGAGCGGATAGGCATCCAGCGGAAACAGCTCATGCTTGATGCGCTCTTCCGGAATGAGGTCTTCCAGATTCGGTTTCGCCGGACCAGTCGGTTGTGCCGCCGGATTCGGCATGACATCACCGAAAGACACGCCGCGATTCTTCAGGCCGGAGAAAAAGCCGTCGAGATACGCGGTCTGCTCATTCGAGAGCTTTTGGCCCGAGATCTCTTTGATGGGAACAGTGGGGTTACTCATAGGTGTTCCTGATAAATCTTAATACACGTCGCGTTGATAACGCTTGTCTGACTTCAATTTGGCGACGTAGTCCGCCGCCGCTTCCTTCGATAAGCCACCAAATTTCTCAGCCACTTCATGCAGCGCGGCATCCACATCTTTCGCCATGCGCTTGGCATCACCGCACACGTAGAAGTGTGCGCCTTCCTCCAGCCACTTCCACAGCTCCGCACCGCTCTCGAGCATGCGCGTCTGCACGTAAATCTTTTCCTTCTGATCGCGGCTGAACGCCAGGTCCAAGCGGGTCAAAGAACCCTCGGCCTGCATTGCGGTCAATTCGTCGTCGTAGAGGAAATCCGTGGCCTTGCATTGATCACCGAAGAACAGCCAGTTCTTGCCCTTCGCACCGGTAGCCTTGCGCTCTTCAAGGAACGCGCGGAATGGCGCGATGCCCGTGCCCGGTCCTACCATGATGACGGGTTTGTTCGTATCCTCCGGCAAACGGAAGCCGTGGCTGGTCTGGATGAACACTGGCACCGGCGTGTCATTCAGGATGACGCGATCCGCCAGCCAGCAGGAAGCAACGCCCTTCTTCCCACGACCGCCACCTTCGTAACGCACTGCACCGATCGTCAGATGCACTTCACCTGGATGCGCCTTAGGCGAAGAAGAGATGGAATAGAGGCGCGGCTGCATCTTGCGCAGGAAGCCGGTGAACTCAGCCACGGTAAACTTTGCACCTGCGCAGGCCCTTAACACGTCCACGATGTCTTTGCCCCACATCCACGCATCCAATTCCTTCTTCTTGTCCGCGGCGAGCAGCGCCAGCAATTCAGTGTTGTTCGACTTCTCGGCGGCTGCCTTGATGAACGACGGTGGGGCTTGCGTGATCACAAACGTGCTCAGGAGCGCCTCATGCAGCGTGCTGTCCTTGCCATTCGCGTCCTTCACTTGCTCATCACCATTGAAACCCAAGGTCGCCAGCAACTCCTCCACCAGCACAGGATCATTCTTCGGCATCACACCGAGTGCATCGCCGACTTCGTAGCTCAGGCCGGAACCTTCCAGCACGATCTCAAAGTGGCGAGTGTCCTTTGCGGAACCTGCCTTGTTCAAACGGCGATTCGTTTTGAGCAACGCCGGAAACGGGTTGTTGCGCGACCACTTCGCCGTATCTTTGGCATGTGCCGGATCTGTGACCATTTCCGCCGGGACTGCTGCGGGCAGAGCAGGAGTTGTAACAGCACATTCCAGCACCGGCCAGACACCTTCCGTCCACGCCTTGGCCGCTGCTTCGTAATCGACATCGCATTCACCACGGGCCACGAGACGTTTGGCACCGAGCGCCGCAAGACGCTCATCGAATTTCTTGCCCGCACCGCAGAAATCGCTGTAGTTCTTGTCGCCCAGCCCCAGCACGGCGTAGGAGAGATTCTCCAGCTTCGGCGCGGTCTCGGCACTGATCGCCGTCCAGAAATTCATCGCGTTATCCGGCGCATCACCATCGCCCCACGTACTTGTGATGATGACGAACTTGGATTCCTTTGCGAGATCGGCAGGCGAAATCTTGTTGAGCTCGCTGATCTTGGGCAGGAAGCCACGCTTCTCCGCTTCTTTGCCCAGCTTTTTGGCCAGGCCTTCGGCTGAACCGGTCTGCGAACCAAAACCAATGAGGAGCGGTTGCTTGGGTTTCACTTCCGCAGGCGCACCCCCGGGGAGCGGGGTGCCGCTCGCGAGCAAGCCCGCGAGATATCCGTTCAACCACGCGCGCTGCTCGGGCGTGAAGGGAGCGTTTTCTGGGAGTGTAGGAATCAAGTTCATGCTTCAGCCTTTGCCCAACCGATTTCAGGGGCAGAATAAATGGAGAGAAATACGGCGTCTTCGGTGCCTTCGTTCACGGCACCATGAATTTCATTGTGACTGGCAACATCAAGCTCACCTTGGCGGATGATCGTACGTTCGCCATTGCCCATCAGATAGGTAAGCTCCCCCCGCATCATCACCCACGTATCTTGTCCCTTCGGATGGGTGTGCACCGGCACTTTCTGACCCGGCTTCACGCACCAAACCGCGATGCGCGAATGCGGCGTCACCACGATCTCTTTCACTACGGCCGCCTTCTCGGAAAAGCGGATGAACTGATCGACGTTGAAGATACGGTTACTCATGGTCGGGGACAGAAATGGTTTCCAGATAAGCCGGGCTGCCGGAGGAAATCGCCTCTACGCGCACAGCACAATGTTTGTAGCTCGGCTGGCGCGAATAAGGATCGAAGTCCGCTTTCGTGAGCCGGTTGGTCACCCCGTAGTGCATGGGGATGAAGACCTGCCCCGGCTGCACGGAGGTGGTGACAAAAGCGGTGCATTGGATGCGGGCACGCCGGGAGATGACAGCCACCATTGAATTGGGCGTGACACCCAGCCGGGTCGCATCCTGCGGGTTCAATTCCACGTAGGCATTCGCCGGATACAACGTTTGTAGCACGGCGGATTTTCCGGTGCGTGTCTGCGTGTGCCACTGCGCCGAAGTGCCGCGACCCGTAAGCAAAACATAGGGATACTCCGGGGTAGTCGGCTCAGCGACTGGCCGCGGTTTCTCGAACAGAAAGCGCGCCTTGCCATCCGGCGTGAAGTATCGCCCGTCGGCGAACAAACGACGCTCGCGAGCGGAATTATTGGTTGAATCGTTAAATGATTGAATCGGAGCAGACGTTTTAGCCTTTTCACTATTTAACGATTCAAAGGCCAAGGGCCATTGGATGCCACCGCTTTCATCCAAGTGTGCGTAATCGCGGATGCCCGTGATGTCGCAAGGACGATTGGCCGAAAAACGTTTCAGGATTTGGAAGGCAGCCTCAGGCGAGGTCCATTCTTTGAACAGCTCGGCACAGCCCCAATAATGAGCGATCAACCGGAAGATATTGAAATCGCTCAACGCCTGTCCCGGCGCCACGGAAACTTTCTTCACCAGCCCGAAACGGCGCTCGCTGTTTATGAACGTGCCTTCTTTCTCGCCCCAACCAGCAGCAGGCAAGACCAGATGGGCCTGTTGCGCGGTATCCGTGCTGGCATACATGTCCTGCACCACGAGGAAATCGAGCTTGCTCGCCAGCTCCCGGAAATTCCGTTGATTCACCCACGAATGCGATGTGTTCGTCGCAATGACCCACAACCCCTTGATCTTGCCCTGCGCGATACCATCGATGATCTGGTCGTAGGCCCAGGAGTTCTTCGCCGGAATACGGTCTTGGGGAATCCGCAGCAAGCTCGCGATCTCGTCCCGATCCTCGGCTTTCAGAAAATCACGGCCGCCGGGCAGCCCAGTGACATTGGCATACAGGCGGGAACCCATGGCATTGCACTGGCCGGTGACGGAATTGGCACCGGTTCCGGGGCGGCCCATGTTGCCGGTCATCAATGCCAGATTGATGATCGCCTGCGCGGTGCGCGTCGCCTCGTGGCTTTGGTTCACCCCCATCGTCCACCAGAAGGAGACTGCCTTGCCTTTGCCGATGCTCTCGGCGCAGTGATAGAGCTGGCCGACCGTCAACCCGGTCTCCGCCGCGACTTTGTCCGGCGTGAACTGGCGCACGAACTCGGCGAACTCCAAGAAACCGGTCGTGTGATGTGTGATGTACCCGGGCTTGATCCAATGATTTTGGATCAGCAGGTTAGCCAGGCCATAGATGAGTGTCAGGTCGGACTTGGGCTGCAACGCGAGATGCTGCGTGGCCGCCGCCGCCGTCTCCGTACGGCGCGGATCAATGACAATGATCTCCGGGTTCTTTTTATTCCGGAGCACACGTTGCCACATGATGGGATGTGCGATGCACAGGTTTGAACCGATGAACACCAGCACATCCGACTCCTCGAAATCAGCGTACGTATAGGGTGGTGCATCGAAGCCAAAGCTCTGCTTGTAGGCTACGTGCGAAGTGGCCATGCACTGGCGGGTATTGGAATCACAATGCAACCCGCCCATGCCGAACTTGAAGAGTGCGCCCAGAAAAGCCATCTCTTCGGTGCAGATCTGGCCGGTGCTCAGGAACGCCACGCTTTCGTTCCCGTGCTGAGCCATCATGTCCTTGAAGCGGCTGGTGAAGAGCTTCAGCGCATCATCCCAAGAAGCCGGTTTCAGCTCACCCCGTTCATTGCGGATCAATGGCATGGAGGCGCGATCCGGAGCCGCCAGCGGGGTGAGAGCTTCCCACCCTTTGGGGCACGCCATGCCAAGATTCACCGGGTAACCGCTGCTCGGACTCAGGTTCACCGCGGCGCCGTCTTTCAAATGGATATCGAGCGAGCAACCTGTGGAACAAAAGCCGCAGACACTGCGCGTGGTCGCATCGGGCTTCAAGCGGGCGGGCACTTTGCCGAGACCGAATTCACCGGGGCGCAACATCAGTTCCTCGGTAAGAGGGCCCTGCCATTGGCGGAACAATGTATTGGTCGGTTCGCTCATATGGATCCCGGCATTTTACGCGCTGCTTCCGCCACGAAGAACAGATGGCGTTCCAGCAATTCACCGATCAGGGCAAAGCTGAACACCAGTGAGGCCAACGCCGCGACCGGCACATCCGGGCGCAGTAAGAACAAAGGCAAAACCACTCCGCTCAACACGCCCAAGAAGAGGCGTCCACGGAACAATTCGCTCAACGGGCGAAGCAGATGCAGCCGGGCGGATTTGCTCACGGGAGCATCCGGAGCGTGACTGTGACCGGCGAAGATGGAGCATTCGACCACCAGTTTCAGCGCCGTGAGCAGCAGCGCGACGAACACCAGCGGCAAACGGGCAGTCTCAGCCGGCGCGAACAGCATGGCGCCCGCCCAACCGAGCACCAGCGCCGTGAGCGCGAACTTCGGGAACGTCAGTTTGCCGCTCCAGAATGGCCGTTGAGTGTCGACATAGATCATCGCGGAGCAGAACACCGCCACGAGACCCAGACCCGCCGCCAGCCAGGCTGTCCACGGTTGCAACACCACTGCATGCAACGCAAGGGCACCGGTGAATTTACCGAAGACGATCAGTTCGCGGCTCAGCCAGGATTTCCGCCAACCAAGAAAACCCCGCCAGGCCTTGAGCGGCTGGCCGAGGTGCAATGTACCGGCAATCATCCCAATGACGGAGATGATCAGGGCAAACACTGTTTGCGCACGATTAACACCACCACTCACGGCATCGAGCAAGCTGAGGCCAACACCGGCTTGCGTGAGCACCAGCATGATGGTCAGCGGGACATGCGCCTTAGCGGGCATGACTTCGTGGCTGTCACCTGAAATCAAATCGGAAACCGATTGGCGTGAACGATAGCGTGTGGTAGGCGAAGTAATGGTCGGACTGGGCGTGCTGGGGAGCAAGTGCGGCACAACAAACGTATGCCCGGCAGATGTATTGCTTGTCTTGGTGATTTCGACATCACTCTTTTTAAGATAGCCCGCGATGATCTCCGCCTTGTCCACGACGGCGATACGGATGGCTTCGTTCGGACAGGCTTGTACGCAGGCAGGTGCTTCGCCGACACCGAGACGGTTCGCGCACATGTCACACTTGCGCACAATACCCAGACGTTCCGAGTACTTCGGCACATCATAGGGGCACTTCATCACGCAGGACTGGCAGCCGATGCATTGGTCATCCAAGTGGCGTACGATACCTGTGAGCGGGTCCTTGTCGTAGGCGAGCACCGGGCAACCATTCAGGCAGCCAGGGTCCGCACAATGATGGCACGCCGTAGTGACGTGCTTATGGAAAGACTTGGGTTGTAAAATCGAAGTTTCGTCCGGTTCCGTCTGAGCGGGAGGCGGCACCAGCAACCCGACACCGCGCCAAGTTTCACCTTCATCCAGGCCGTTCAAGGAATGGCAGGCGGTCACACAGGCTTTGCAGCCGGAGCAGACATCCAGATCGACATCAAAAGCATATTGCTCCCCGGCACCCGGTGCCCGGGCGGGCAGCAAACTGCGGTAGCGGGCCGCTTGAGCCGGGGCACCATGCCCCTCATGCCAGTTGGCGAAGCGCTCCACAGCCGTGAGCGACCGTTGCTCAGCGAGCAACTGGTCGATCAGGGTCATTTCTGGTTCTTCAGCCACAGTATTCATGGGCAGCACACGCGCTGGCACCAATTCAGCAATCCGAAGGCCTAAGCCTCAAACAACACGGTTCATAATTTTATTAAAATGCATGAATTAAATTAATACATGCTCCATCACCCTAATAATCATGCAGTTGAGCGGAGAAGCAGCGCTGGCACGCTGTTGGAACCCCTTGTTAACAGCTAAGTTGGAGTTCTTTTTAGCCACGACTGATTGTCGTTTTTCGCTCATCTTGAACAGGCTTTGCTGTTTCTTTTTGAAAGTCATCCGCCCGTCCGGCTTGACCAGCCAAACGGGCGGAGGGAGCAAGCCCCGGATGCACGCCGGGATTCGCGCGGAGGAACCGCAGACCGAAAGGCTTAGAAGCTGAAATTCGTCTGCAAATAGACGTAGTTGGCATCCGTTGAGCCAAGCGCACCGCCGCTCAAGGATTGCGCGATGTAGTCGCCATGGAAGAAGCGACCGTAGGCGGCTTCCACGGTGATGTGCGGCGAGACCGCGTAAGTCACCACGAAGTCCAGTTCGGAACCGACGTAACTGCTGTAACTCGGATTGATGCCATAGCCGGTACCACCCGGTGTGGCGGCAATACCACCACGCCGCGCACCCGTCACGGCGTAGAAGTTGTCCGACGTATCCGCCAGCCAGAAGAAATGACCTTCGAGCGACAAGGTCAGCTTGGGCAAAGGCTTGATGGAGCTTTGCAGGCGGATGTTGTGGATGTTCTGCAGCGAGACAAAATCCATGTACCCGTAGAACTTGTGGTTCGTGGGGAACAGGTTCTCAAACGTCTCATGCTTGCCATCCGTCGGATTGCTGTCGCCAGAGGCGTAATTGTATTCCAAACCCAGGCGCGGAGCCATGGACATCTCCGTCCAAGTGTAGCCGCCGCCCGCGAAGAGCGCGAACGCCTGATGCTCCAAGCTGGTACCGCCCGCCAGAGCTGGGTCATTGAAATGGCCGAACTGATACATGAACTCGTACGTGTAATCCCAGTTGCCGATCTCACCGGGATTCGACTTCCCACGCAGACCGACGGTGTAGATGTCACGCGCGGAAGGAGTGGGCACCAGATTGCCGACTTGCAGGGCCGGGGACTGGGCGTTCGCGTTACGGGCGAGCAAATAGATATCCGTGGTCTGTTTGGGGATCTTCTTCGTCGTGGCGTAGATGCCGGAGAAGTAATCGTATTCGTTGGAGACGTTGAAATTGCCTTCATTCGGCACCACAACCCGGCTGGTGAAGACATCCGCCGCGAACCACGGATTCTGCCAGCGCAGCTTGGCCGCATCGAACGTACGGCCGATGTTGTTCCAGGCAAAAGCACCGATCAAACGCTCATCACCATAGGACATCTCCTGACGGCCAACCTTCAAGGAGAGCGGAAATTCTTTGTGATTACCGACGGTGACGAAAGCCTGATGCAGATCCAGCGCGCCGTCCGATTCCGGATTCGGATTGCGGTCATCGCCTGTGCTGCTGCTGTGGCGGCCCTCCACCATGGCGCTGAACCATTGGCCCGTGTAGCCGACCCGCGGACGCACCCGCAGAAGCAGGTAGGAGTTGTCCACATCCGCGCCGTGATCCCGGAAATCCAGCGAACCGGGCGAACCGGCCACCGCAAAATTGTCCTTCACTTCATAACGTACGCGGACCTGGGCGCCGATATCCCAGGCCGCCATGTAGGGATCATCCTTGCGCAGGTAATCATTCAGAAAACCCTGGCTCGGGCGCAGCGGAGCAGTGATGGAATAATCACCGCCATATACGGCACTGGCGGCAGCCAGGACAAGGGCACTGGTGACTAATGAGGTCTTGTATTTCATTTGGGCGATTTCTAGGTGTGTGTTGGATGGGTTATCAGACGGGGTGCAGCAAATTCTCCTTGGACGGGACCGTGAGCGGCACAGGTGCCGTCAACGGTTTCAACGGCGGGGCACTGTTCGAGGAAGCAGGCGGTGGTTCCGCGGCGGCAGGCGCACTGTGCTTGCGTTTGTGCGCATGGATCTCGAGGAACTCGATCAGGCGCTCGCGCAACACATAGTAATCGGGATGCTCCATCACGGCCTTGCGCTCGCGCGGCCGGGGGAACTTCACCTCGATGATGTCGCCGACCTCGGCTTCCGGTCCATCGGTCATGCAGACAATGCGGTCGCTGAGGAAGAGCGCTTCATCCACATCATGCGTGACCATGAGCGCGGTCTTCTTGTCTTTGCGCCAGAGTTCGATGAGCACCTGCTGTAATTCATAGCGGGTAAGCGAATCCAGCATGCCGAAAGGTTCATCCAGCAAGAGCATCTTCGGCGAGAGGGCGAATGCCCGCGCGATGCCGACCCGCTGGCGCATCCCTTGGGAAAGCTCTGCCGGCTTCTTGTGCATGGAATCCGCCAGACCGACGACGGAGAGATAATACTCGGCGATCTGTTCGCGTTCCGCTTTCTCGGCGGTGTAGAACACTTGATCGATGCCCAGCATCACGTTCTCAAACGCGGTGTACCACGGCAGCAAGCAGGGGGATTGAAACACGATGCCGCGATCCGGCCCGGGGCCGGTCAATTCCTTGCCCGCGAGAATGATGCCGCCTTCGGTCACTTCATTCAGCCCGGCCAGCATCGAGAGCACGGTGGATTTGCCGCAACCCGAGTGGCCGATGAGCGTGATGAACTCGCCCTTCTTGATGTTCAGATTGAAGTTTTTGACGATCACGGCCGGGCCTTTCGGCGTCTGGTACGTCTTCGTCAGATTGGAAAGTTGTACGTAATCACTCATACACCGACCTCCACTTTCTCCTCCTTGATCTCACTGCGGCGGCGCGGGAGACGTTTGGGCCCAAAGACATTGTGCACGACTGACAAATCCTCCGGTTCGATATCCGGCAGCACCAACTTCTTGGTGACGGAAGCCGAACGTTGCTGGCGGGAACTGAGGAGGAAATCGACCACATCGCGGCGGATCTCTTTGAAACGCGGCTCGTGATTGATCGCCTTGCGGTCACGCGGACGGGGCAGATCAACGACGAAGGAAGGACCCAGTGTCGCATTCGGCCCGGCGGTCAGCGGGATGATGCGATCAGCCAGGTAAATGCCCTCATCAGGATCGTTAGTGATAAGCACCACCGTCTTCTTGTTCTCCTGCCAGATCCGGGAAATTTCATCCTGCAAGGTGGCCCGGGTCAGGGCATCCAACGCCCCGAGCGGTTCATCAAGCAGCAGGATCTGTGGATCCATCGCGAGGGCACGGGCTACGCTCACCCGCTGGCGCATGCCGCCGGAAAGTTCGCTCGGTTTCTTATCCCGGGCCGGGGTGAGGTTCACCATGGCGATGTAGCGCTCGACGTGCTGCTGCTTTTTGGCGATGGCCCAGTTGGGGAACACCTGTTCCACGGCGAGGTAGATGTTCTCATAAACGCTCAACCACGGGAGCAGCGAGTAGTTCTGGAACACGACCCCGCGGTCTGGTCCTGGCTCAGTGATCTCCAAGTCGTTCAGTTTCACGGAACCTGTGTCCGGCTTGATGAGGCCAGCGATCATGTTCATCAGCGTGGACTTGCCCGCGCCGGAGTAACCCACGATGGCCACGAACTCGCCCTTCTCGATGCTCAGGTTGAGGTCTTTGAGCACCTCGTTCCGGGCACCAGCGGGACCGAATCCTTTGTTTACGTTTTTTAATTCAAGAAATGGCATGGCAAACAGATTTGAAGGTTGCCTTACGCGGTCTTGAAACGGCGTTCGATGAGGCTCATCAAGCGGTCCAGAACAAACCCGACCAGGCCGATGACAAGGATGCAGAGAATGATTTGCTCGTAGATGAGGGCATTGTATTGCTGCCAGAGGAAGCCACCTACACCCGGGCGACCGGTGAGCATCTCCGCCGCCACGATCACGAGCCAGGCGATGCCCAAGCTCAAGCGGAAGCCGGTGAACATGTAAGGCAGCGTGGCCGGGATCATCACCTTGGTGAGCGTCTTCCAGCGGGAGAGCTTCAAGACTTTGGCGACGTTCAGATAATCTTGCGGGATGGCGCGCACACCCACGGCAGTGTTCAACACCGTCGGCCACATGGCGCAGATGGCGATGGTGAAAAGCGCAGCGAGATCACTTGCATTCTTGCCAGCCCCGAGGAAGAGCACCATGCCGAGAGGCAACCACGCGAGCGGTGATACCGGACGCAGCACCTGAATGATCGGATCCGTCATCTTGGTGAACGCTTTGGACAACCCGAGAAAGAACCCCAGCGGTGTGCCGATGACGAGGGCGATGAAGTAACCCTTGGCCACCAGGATCAGCGAAAGCCAGGTGAAACGCAGGATACCTTGATCCAGTTCACCGCGTTTGGCGAACGGCTCCATCACGTAAGGCTTGCTGGATTCCCAAGTCTCTTTGACGTTGGGCAGCGCAGCGATCGGGCCGACGCGCTCTTCCGAAGTGACATTGCCTTCGGCATCTTTGACGACAACTTTTTTGCCAGCGAGGATATGCCAGGCACCGATGACGACCAGCGCGCCGATCAGCGGCAGGATCAACCAGTCCAATTTGAATGTTTTCATAAGCGGAAAATTAAAAGTTCTGACGTTACAAAATTATTGTGGAATCTGGCCGATAAGCCGGAAAGGATTGGCCCCCGTTGCCATCGGCGCTTGCTGGCTCAACTCTTTCTGCCGGTCCACCCAGGTGGCCGCTGCCGAGATCAGCACCAGCGTGAAGCCGATCAGCGGGGAAATCACCGTCTTCAGCACCACCAAACCATCGACATCATTTGCCAGCCAGCGGTCCCCTTGGTTCACTGCGGCTTGCAACAGCCCCGTGGTTAGCCCGAGCTTCACCGCCCGCCACAGCACGGAGCGCTGGCTCAAAGCCTGCCGCCACAAACTCCGGTTGGTGGGGCTGGCGGTCATAGCTTGGACTGCCTTTCCACCCAAGTGCTGGCAGCAGATACCAGTGCCACGCTGGACGTGACCAAAGGGGAGATGATGGTTTTGAACACCGTCAGCCCCGTGGCTTGATGCGCCAACCAGACATCCCCCTGATTGATGACGACTTGCAAAACTCCCACCGGCAAACCGACTTTGGCGACGCGCGACCAGACGGTGCGCTGGCGTAAAGCCAAGAGCCAAAGTTGACGGTTGCCGGTGGTGAGATTCATAGCGTTAAAAGGTTTGTGATCAGCCCTTCGCGTTGTTCACGGTAAAGCCCTTGGCGTAGGCTTCGAGATCCCCCTTCGGATCGAACTTCACGCCGTCGAACATCTCCCAACCGGAGTCGTCCTGGACGCGGTCCGTCACACCGAGTTCCTTCATGGCTTCAGCATAGATATCACCGCGCATGACCTGCTTGGCGACGCCATCGTAATCCGGCTTGCCCGTGACCATGCCCCAGCGGCGGAACTGCGTGAGCCACCATTTGGCGTAAGCGGGTTGCGGGAAGTTGCAGTTACGCTTGCTGAAGTGCATGTAGAATTCATCCTGAATGGTACGGCCATCACCGTAGTCCATCTTGCCAAGCAGACGGCCGAGGATGGTTTCCTTGTCGCAGTTGATGAAGTTGGGTTTGCTGACGATCTCGCATTGTTCGGGGCGGTTGCCCAGATCATCGAGCCACACACTGGCTTCATGGAGACCTTTGAGCACAGCCTTCACTGTCTTGGGATTCTTTTCGGCAAAGTCAGCGGTGAAGGCGCAAACCTTCTCCGGATGATCCTTCCAGATGTCCTGTGTGGTGACGGACGTGAAGCCGATCTTGTCCGCGATGGAGCGGGCGTTCCACGGCTCACCGACACAGAAGCCGTCCATCTTGCCCACCTTCATGTTCGCCACCATCTGCGGCGGCGGGATGGTGATGAGGGAGATATCCTTGTCCGGATTGATACCGCCGGCCGCGAGGTAATAACGCATCCACATGGCGTGCGTGCCGGGCGGAAACGTCATGGCGAAAGAAAGCGGTTCACCGAGCTTCTTGGCCTTTTCAACAAAAGGCTTCAGCGCCTTAGGATCAGATCCCACTTTGCCTTTGAATTCAGACTTCAATGTGATGGCCTGGCCGTTACGGTTCAACAACCAAGGGATCACCATCGGCTTCTTCGGCGAACCCAAGAGCCCCATGGTGGAAGCGATGGGCATGCCGATGAGCATGTGGGTCATCTGGTTGTCACCGCTGGAAAGCGAATCGCGGATGGCGGCCCAGTTCGCGCCCTTGGCGATGGTCACCTCCACGCCGTATTTCTTGAAGAAGCCCTTCTCAGCACCGATGACCAGCGGCGAGCAATCAGTCAGGGCGATGATGCCGCAGCGCAGCTTCGCGGTTTCCGGGGCATCACTGGCGTAGGCACTGCCGACCCAGCCCTTAGGCAGACCGGCGAAGAGTGCGCCGAGCGTCAGACCCTTGGCCGAGACGCCAAGAAATTTACGGCGGCTGAGATTGGTGTTGGGCTTCGATTTCATGTGTTCTGTTTGAGCGGTAGGGTTATTTGGTCCGGAGAGTCTTCAGGGTTTGGGTGCGACGGGCGAAGTAAGCAACGGTCATCTCCAAGCTGGTGCGCTCGGTGCCACGCAGCGGGGCGGCAGCGGTCACAAGGCGCGACCCGTTACGTCCGCGTTGATCGCGGCCGACGGGCCAAGCTGAACCAGTTACCACTTCGGTCACCATGCCCACCACCTAAGCTCCGCCTATGCCAGCAAGCGGAAAAGCGACTCATACCAGCCCCCCTTTGTATCAATAGGATTCATGAATCCGGTTCATGCAGCAGCGCAGAGCACTCATTTACAAGGTCTAACGAATTCTTGGAGTGGCGAAAACCTCAGGAAAAACCGGAGAAATCGGGCACGGCACCAAATCCATCAAAAGGAGCATGAGCACATCCGCTCATTGCGGTGGCGATAAGTACGCAAGCAACTGACATCAGCTAGTTCACGTTGCTGAAAAAAATGCAGCGCAGTGCGATATAATTTGCCGTAAATCAAACAACCATGAGTTTGGCACGGTGACAGCTGAAAGCGCCGAAATCTATTTGAACAACCGCAACAGCAAGATGATGACGACGAGAAGCAGGAAGAAAAAGCCACGCCGATAAAAGTTCAAGGGATCGCGTTCCAACAAGGGCGCATCCGCGCGGTGAAATGGGCGCACTTTATCCGGATGATCCAATTCAAAAAGCATCTCACTGTAGTTGGCGTAACGGTCCGCCGGCTTGATGGCCAGGGCTCGCAGCACGATGGCATCCAACCAAGGCGGCACTAAAGGGTTCATGGCGGAAGGCGGCCGGGCGGCGCGGAAAACAGGTGTCTGAAATGGCTCTACTTCTCCATAGGGCAATTTACTGGTGAGCGCTTCGTACAACGTCACGCCGATGGCAAAGGTTTCCGAGCTTTCACTGGAAGCGGCACCTTGAAAACGCTCGGGAGCCAGATAGCTGGGCGTGCCTGCGCGACGATTGAAACTAAAAACTTCCGCCACACTGCCAGGTCGATCAGTTTAAAACACAACTCCCCACTGCCACCCGTGACGATGATGTTCTCGGGTTTCAGATCGCCATGAACAAAATCATGGCGCACGAGATATTGCAGCGCGGACAGGAGAAAGCGCCCGAGCTGCACGGCTTCTTCCACGGATAGATTTCCGTGGTCTAACAGGTACTGCCGCAAATTCGGCGCATGGATATACTCCTGCGCGTAATAACGGCAGGTGCATGGCTC
The DNA here is from genome assembly GCA_965283725.1 of Limisphaerales bacterium. Taxonomy (GTDB): domain Bacteria; phylum Verrucomicrobiota; class Verrucomicrobiia; order Limisphaerales; family JAEYXS01; genus JAEYXS01. The sequence goes on along the minus strand of CBDIPT010000006.1, from coordinate 180,473 downwards.
TGGCAGAAAGGCGTGGGGAAAGTATTCCGCCTGCAGCCGTGTCGCATGCCAGATTTCGCGGACGAATTGCGTGTGCAGGGCTTCGTTCGTCTTCGCTTCGACCGGGGCAAATTTCAGCACATAAGAATGGCCCGCGCGGGAAGCCAGCCAGATGCGGTCACTGGCGCGAAAGCTGCGCCGGAGCGTGAAGCCATCAATCACATCACCCGCCTTCAACGGTCCGGCCACAGGCAAAGATTCCGGAGCGCTCGCGCGGGGACCGGTTTCCAGCACTTCGAGCAGAATGGCCGAGATATCATCGAGCTGTTCCGGCGTGGCACGTTCGCGGGCGGTAGTGGCGATAGCCCGGGCGGTCTGCTTCTCCTCGATCATGGACTGGAGTGTGATGGTATCCAGCACGTCGGACAAACCATCGGAGCAGAGCAACAACCGGTCACCCACCGACAGGTCTCTCACCGTATAATAAGGCGTGACCTCTTCCTCGGCCCCCAGAGCCTTGACCAGATGATGCTCGTGGCCGGGTGTCGCAGAACGGTGATCTTGGGAAAGCTGTTCCAAGCCGCCACCACTATATAGATAGATGCGGGAATCGCCGGCATTGATGGCGTGGAGCCGGTTTCCCTCCAGCACGACAGCGGCCAAGGTAGTGCCCAACTCCGGCTGTTCAAAGCGGGCCATGCCTTCCTGATACAGCAACCGGTTCAACTGTCTGGTCAGCTCCTCCAGCGTCTTCGCCAACGGCCAGGCTTGAGGGCGGCTGCGGAGATTCTGGGTGAAGGTATGGACCGTGCGGCTGGCGGCTTCACGACCTTCCCTGGCTCCACCCATGCCATCCGCCAACACGGCGAGGAACAAACCATCCTCAAAGGATTCTGTGCCGATGACATCATCCGGCGGCTCCCCTTCCCGCTGGCTCACCACAAACGAAGTCGCATGGACCCGGAGGCGAGCCACTTGCCCGGTTGGGGCGCGACGGTCATCCGTGTTTTCGGAGGAAAGGGGCATTCAACGAGTTTTCACTGCCAGATGGAACACGACCCCGTGGTCGCACAAGTTCCACCCGGCACACAAGCTTAGATGCGGGCCGCAGCTTGGGCCCCCCACGTCGTCCGCCAGCGTTTCTTCACCAGTTGCAAGCCGACCAAAGCGACGAGACAAAGCCCGGCAAAGCCGACCAAGCCCATGACGTAACTGCCCGTCTGCCCTTTGGAGTAGCCGAGCGCCGTGGCCAGCAAGAAACCACCAAGACCGCCACCGGCACCGACCAAACCGCTCATGGTGCCGAGATCGCGACTGAAGCGTTGCGGCAACAACTGGAACACCGCGCCATTGCCAGAACCAAGGATGCCCGCCGCGAGAAAGAAGAAGAGCGCATTCAACCACAGGTGATGAACCAGCGCGCCACAGACGAGGAAGATGGCCCCGAACACGTAAACAAAATGCAACGAACGGATGCCGCCGATGCGATCCGCCAAGGCGCCACCGATAGGACGGGCCAAGGCACCCACAGCCGTGCACATCGCCGCAAAGTCACCCGCCTGGATCTTCGTCAGTTGATATTCGTTATGAAAATACATGACGAGCGAGTACGCCAGACCGCTGAACCCACCGAACGTGACGGTGTAGAAGAAGCAGAACCAGTGAGTGTCTTTATCCCGCAGAAGAGCGACGTAATCCGCGAGCTTCTTGGGTTTCACTTTCACCGGCGGTTCTTTGGACATCGCAATGTAAACGATCAACACGACCACGGCCGGGATGAGGGCGAGCCCGAACACGGCCTGCCAGCCATACGCTTCCGCCAAGCGCGGCGCGATGAGGGAATCCAGCACCACGCCGATATTTCCCGCCCCCGCCAGCCCCAACACCGTGCCTTGCATGTGCGGCGGATACCAACGACCACACTGCGGCAGCGCAACGGCAAAACTGGCACCGGCGAAACCAAGATTGAAACCCATCAGGATGATGGCCTGATAAGAGTGCAAACCGACGAGCCACGCGTACACGAGGCCCGCGATGACGATGCATTGGGCCAGGATGCCCGTGTTCTTCGCGCCGATGCGGTCCACCAGCAGACCAAGCGCGATGCGCAAAATAGCTCCACCCAAACTGGGCACGGCCACCATAAGGCCGACCTGTTGTTGATTGAGCTTGAGGGCCTCCGCGATGTGCGCGCTCAAGGGACCGAGCAGCGTCCACACCATGAAACTGAAGTCGAAATAAAGGAAGGCGGCGACGAGCGTCGGCCAATGACCGTTTTTCTTAAGCTCCGAGATATTCATGCATTTGATTCATAGTTCTAAAACAAAAACTTCCGTCTGCTGTTGAATTGCTTGGGGATTGGGCAGCAAACGCCTTTTTACGTTATCAGGCGGTGACGGCCTGATGGCCGGTCAGGGAGAGGGGGCGGCGGTATTCATCGAAGAACTTGCGGGCTTCCTCATAGAGATCGGCCCGGAAGACTTTGGCGGCGGTGCCGCGCACGATACCGTCAGGCTGGGTGGCAAGACCGCTGTGGATGATGTGGTTGATCACCCAGGCCGCTTTGTCGAGCGAAGGTTCATTCGCCGAGTGGCGATGAAAGACGTGGAAATCGTAGATGGGCTTGGTCTTCCCGTAACCGCAGTCAAAGGCGGTCATCAAGCTCTGGCGCAAACTCTGCGCGGGCACATTCAGATACGTACTACGGGAGAGCAAGGAAACCATCTCCTCGCGGCAATCCGGTTGATCGCAAAAATCACAGGCTTCCAGCATGGCGGCCACGAGGCGCTGATGCTCCTCCGCGTGTTGCTCGGCAAATTCCTTGCGGAGCATGAGCACCTTCTCCGGGTGATTCGGCGCCAGCTCGGCACTCGTGGTCACACACCAGCCCACCCCCGCGCGCACGGCCACGGAGTTCCAGGGTTCCCCGACGCAGAAGCCGTCCAAGTTGCCCGCGCGCAGGTTGGCGAACATCTGGGGCGGCGGCACGACGACGATGTGCACGTCTTTATCCGGATCGATCTTTGCGCTGCTAAGCCATTGGCGCAGGAGGAAATTGTGCGAGGAGAAAGGATACACGACACCGAAGGTATAGGTCTTCTCGCCACGATCGCGGTCGATGATCTGTTTGAGGGTGCGGGCATCGCGAACGCCGCGTTCGTAGAGTTCACGGGAAAGCGTGATGGCGTTGCCGTGCATGTTCAGCACCAGGGCCGTAAGGCACTCGCAGACAATCGACCCCAATCCAAGGGTCGCGGCAAAGGGCATCCCGGCCACGGCATGAGCGGCATCCAGCTCGCCGTAGATGACCTTGTCCCGGATGGTCGCCCAGCCGGGTTCACGAGAAAGCTCCACATTCAACCCGTAACGCGCAAAGAACCCCTTCTCCTGGGCCACGATGAACGGAGCCGAATCGATAAGGGGCACGTAGCCGATTTTCAGGCGACGCGAGCTACGTGAATTGCGCAAAATACTCGTCATAGGTGTGGCACAAAACGGCCACACAACTTTTTTAAGCCTGCGGCGTGCCATTTTCCGAAAGTTGGCCCAATGAATGCTACGAATTGTTTTAATGAAGAGTATGAACCTCTTTCATCCATGAATCAGCCATTAGATAGCAGGCAATTACGGGCTTTTGTGACCCTCGCGCGCACCGGAAGCTTCACGCTCGCGGCCAAAGAACTGTTTTTATCGCAGTCGGCCGTCAGTCACTCCATGAAGGCATTGGAGAACGATGTGGGATGCAGACTTTTTGACAGGGTGGGCAAAAAAGTAACACTCACCCTCGCTGGTGAGCAACTTCTGCAATACGCGGAAAAAATTCTGCAGGAGATGTCCACCGCGCGGGATTCGCTCGAAAACTTGGGCAAATGGGGGCGCAGTCGCTTGCGTTTGGGCGCCAGCACGACCGCGTGCCAGTATGTCCTGCCGTCCGTGTTGCGGGAGTTCAAGGAGAGCTTTCCGGACTGTATCGTCACCATTGAACAGGTGACTCCCCCAGCCTTGTGGACCTAGTGCGCAATCATCGGGTGGACCTCGCCCTTACTTTGGAGCCGAAACCGGACGAGCAACTTTCGTTTCATCCGCTCTTCACGGATGAACTGATGTTCCTCGTCAGCCCGTTGCATCCTTGGGCCATCAAACAACAGGTGATCCGGGCGGACATCCCGAAACAGAATTACATCCTCTACAATCGCAACAGCTATACTTTCGGCGTGGTGGAGGAATACTTCGCCCAGGAAGGCTGCGAGCTGAAGACCTTCATGCAGCTCGGCAGCATGGAAGCGATCAAGGAACTCGTGAAGCTCGGCCTCGGTGTCAGTGTGCTGGCACCGTGGATCGCGCAGAAGGAATTGCAAGAGCGCTCGCTGGTGGCGTTGCCCTTGGGCCGGCGCAAATTGAAACGCAACTGGGGCTTGCTCCAGTGGAAGAGCCGTCACCTCAGCCTCGCGGAGCAAACCTTCCGCGGCTTGTGCGAAGCGGTGACGGAGGAACTCTCCCGCAAGATCGCGGTCACGGAAGCAGTGGGCGAAGCGGCGTGAGGGGCGGAGCAATGACCAGCCGGGGCCGCAAATAAATTTGTGGCGAGCCGGGTCTGCGCTTAGTGTAAGCGCAAATGACCCAGAAAAGTGCGCCCAGCCGTCTGTACGCGCGTCCATTCATCTATTGGCTGTTCTGTTGCCTGGTCTTACGCACGTTGAGTGCCCAAGCTGACGAATTTGACGATCTGCGGCTTAAGTGGCGGGATACCATCGTGGGCGCTGGTTATGACACGGCGGATGCCTCGGTCATCTCCAAGCTGAGCGGCATCGCCAACTCGGCCAATTCCAGTTGGTCCAGCATGGACAAGTCCCCCACGCGCACCTATTTGTGGAGTGACGCGGCCAGCACCACCACCTCCGCCCATCTCACCACCTGTCACACGCGGCTGCGGGCCATGGCGCTCGCCTATGCCACTCCGGGTTGTTCATTGCAGGGCAATGCCGCATTGCTCGCCGATACCTTGAGCGGGTTGGACTGGATGTATGCCAACCGCTACGACGCCTCAAAGGCCATCTACGACAACTGGTGGGATTTCGAGATCGGGGCGCCCTTGCAACTGGTGGACACCGCCGTGCTTCTCTATGACCAGTTGAGCAGCACGCAAAAGGCGAACTTCATGGGTACGGTGGAGAAATTCACCCCCTCCGCGACGACCCAAGCGCCGGGCGGCACCACCGGCACGTTCACCGGCGCCAACCGCATGTGGAAGATCCGCGTCGTGGCCGTACGCGGTGCCATCGTGAAAGATGGCGTCAAGCTGGCGGCGGCACGGGATGCGTTCAGTCAATTGTTCGAATACGTCACCAGCGGGGATGGGTTTTACACGGATGGTTCGTTCATCCAGCACACGATTCATCCTTACACCGCAGGATATGGCGCGAGCCTGATCGCCACCATCGCTCCCGTCATGAACTGGCTGGCCGGCTCCACTTGGGCGATCACGGATCCTTCACAGGCGAATCTCTATAACTGGGTCTTTGATTCGTATGAGCCGATCATCTATCGCGGCGCGGCACTGGACTATGTGCGCGGGCGGGAGATCGGGCGCTCGGGCGCCAACCCGCAGGCCACCGGACACTCGATGATCGACTCCATCCTGCAGATCGCGCAGTTCACGCCGGCGGCGGATGCCGCGCGGATGAAGCGCCTGATCAAGGAATGGGCATTGAGTGATACGGTGCGGGATTTTGTGGGTGGCCGTCCCCTGCCCACGCTCAAGATGGCTCAGGACTTGATGAATGACAGCAGCATCGTCCGGCGGGGTGAATTGATCGCCCACTACACCTTTCCCGAGATGGATCGCGTGATGCATCTAGGGGCAGGCTATGGCTTCGGGTTGAGCCTATGTTCCAGCCGCATCGCGAATTTCGAATCCATCAACGGGGAAAACCTGAAAGGCTGGTTCACGGGCGATGGCATGACGATCCTCTACAATTCTGATCTCAACCAATATGGCGATAACTATTGGGCAACGGTGGACCAGTATCGCCTGCCGGGTGTCACCGCAGATGTGACGCTCAGCAAACTGCCGAACCAGACCGCCTCCATCGGGCCGCGCGCACAAGGCCAAGGCACCCTCTCACCACACAATTGGGTGGGCGGTGCGACCTTGGACCGATACGGAGCAGCGGGCATGCAATTCAAGGGCGTCGGCGTCACGCTGACGGGCAAGAAATCGTGGTTCATGTTCGATGATGAGATCGTGTGCCTAGGCGCAGGTATCACGAGCACGGACAACCGGCCGATCGAAACGACGTTGGAAAACCGCAAACTCTCCAGCAGCGGAGCCAATGCGTTCACGGTGAACGGCAATGCCCAAGCCACGACGCTGGGCGTGACCAACAGCTTGGCGGGCACGACGTGGGCGCATCTGGCCGGATATGTCGGCGGGGATGACATCGGCTACTACTTTCCCCAAGCCGCGTCCATCACGGCGGTGCGCGAAGCGCGGACGGGGGCGTTGTCGGATATCGACGACGGGGCTTCCACCACGCCCATCACGCGGAATTATTTGCGGATGACGTTCAATCACGGGGCAAGCCCGGCGAACGCGACGTACCAATACGTGCTGCTGCCGGGGCGTTCGGCCCGCAGCACCGGACATTACGCGAATCAACCGCAAGTGACCGTGTTGGCGAACAATGCGAACGTTCAGGCCGTGACGGAAACCACGCTGGGCATCACGGCGGCGAATTTCTGGACGGATACTACCCAGACCGCAGGCAGCATCACGGCGAACAAGAAGTGCTCCGTGCTGGTGCGCGAGGATGGGGCGTTCATCGATGTGTCCGTGAGTGATCCCACGCAAACCAACAGCAGCAGCATCAATATCCAAATCGCAGCGACGGGAGCATTGGTCAGTGTGGATACGGGTGTGACGGTGTCGCAAACGTCGCCGGGTATCGTGCTGAACGTGAATGTGAACGGTGCCAGCGGTCGGACATTCAAAGCGCGTTTCTATCGCGGCACCCCGCAGACGCAAAATATCGCCGCCGTGGCCGACGCTTATGTGTACGATGCCACGGCGAGCAAGGACGCGAATTTTGGCACCAGCACGACTTTGGTGGTGAAGAAAAGCGGTGCCGGCTTCAATCGCGAGGCTTACCTGCGCTTCAATGTGCCGAGTTACAGCGGCATCCTGTTGGGAGCTTCGTTGAAGTTGATGCCGCTCTCCATCAGCACACCGGGAATCCACGGCATCTCCGTGGTGACCAACCAGACCTGGACGGAAACCGGGGTCACTTGGAACAACGCACCCACGGCCTCCGCCACGGTGCTGGCGACATGGACACCCGCAGTCGGCGTGGCTACCAGTGCGGATGTGCTCGCGGTGATCACGAACACCGGGCCGGTGTCTTTCAAACTGTTCGCGACCACGGCAACTGCAGATGGCTATGTGACGTATGGCACGCGGGAAAACGGTACCGGGCAAACCAGCCTCAGCTCGTCCTGTCGATCGGGCACACGCCGCCGGAGGTCACGCTGAGCAGTCCGGCGGATGGAGCCTATCTGAAGCAGGCGGGCAACATCACGATCTCGGCGGATGCGGTGGCCACCGATGGCGCGATCACGACGGTGAAGTTTTACGACGGGACCAATCTGCTGAGCACGGACGCCATTGCGCCCTTCACGCTGACGACGAATTTGAGCGGCGGATTCCACCAACTTAGCGCGGTGGCGATGGATGCGAACGGGCTGAGCCGGACAAGCCTGGTGCATCAGGTGGATGTCGCTTATCCCCCCTCGGCCACGGGCACCAATGTGAACACCGCACAGAACACCGCGGTGGAGGTGGACTTGCTCACGTTGGCGGGAGATGTCGAGACACCGGCGAACCAGTTGCGCTTCAACGTTAGTTCGCCAGCGAACGGCACCGTGACGTTGCTGGCGGATGGGCATACGGCACGCTTCACTCCGGCGACGAATTACCACGGGCCGGCGAACTTCAATTTCACGGTGACGGACAAGTCGTATGATGGTCGTGCTCTGTTCCACTACGATTTTCAAACGAGTGATGTGACGGACGCTACGGGCCAAGGACGCGATGCCACGGTGAATGTGCAGGGCACGGGCGCGGCAGGTTACACCACAGATGTGCCCACGATCTTCTTACCGCAAGCAGGGCAGAGCATTTTACTTACGGAGAATGGCACGAACGGCGCGGCACGCCTGGACCGTGCACTGACGGTCACGGAGCTGGACCTGAAGAATGCGGACTGGAGCATCGCGGGATGGTTCAAGCGGGCCGCCACGACGAACTTGGATGCCATCGTGCAGCTCGGTGAATCGGGCGGGTTTGGCAACAGCGCGATGACGCTGGGTTACTACGGCACTTCCAGCACCTTGGAGTTGCGGAACTATAACGTCGCCGTGCAGGACGTGGGCATCACGAAGGCCAATGTGGCGGCGAATGTGTGGCATCATTTCGCGATCGTCCGCAGCGGCAGCACACTCAGCCTCTACCTGGATGGTACGCTTGCAGGGAGTGACAGCGCGTTCGCATTCAGTTTCGACAACAGCAAGACGGTGCGGTTTGGCGGGGTCAGCGCGCTCACCAGCAGCGCGATGTGGGACCGGTGGTTGAAAGGTTCGCTGGCGGATCTGGCGCTGTTCAACACGGCCCTGAATGCCAGCGAGGTGACGAAGCTGAACGGATTGCCCACGGCCTACTTCACGGGGCAAGCCGCCACGAATACCATCAACATCACGGTATTCAGCCCGTTGGAAACCTGGCGGATAGAACACTTCGGTTCGGCGAGCAGCAATGACTCGGCGGATGCGGATGGTGACGGCCTCACCAACGCACAGGAATACGTGCTCGGCACGGACCCGCTGGTGAAGAACAACGGACAGATGGCGGCCACGGTCGCCAGCGGAATGCTGAGTTTCATCTTTAACGCGGCCCGGGCGGAAGGCGTGGCTTATGACGGGATGACGCGGCGGTACACCCTCGAAGCCAACACCGACCTCGGCAACCCGCTCAACTGGTCGCCCGTGACTGGTTACATTGACATCGTGGGGAATGACCAGGCGGTGCAGGTCAACCTGCCGACCGACGTGGTGCGACGGTTTTACCGGGTGAAAGTGACGTTGGGACCGTAGGGCCTAATAGGAAGCAGATGTCTATTGGATTATCTCCTGCGCCTCTTAACGGGGGGAGTCGTGATATTAAAGCGTGGTTTTCCCAATAAATTGATCACGACACTTACTGAATCTGCTCCGTGGAAACTTTGGGCACGCTCGGCTTCGTCTCACTCCTCACCCGGTTCCGCTTGGGGCGGAACCGACCTCTCCTCGTTAGAGGAGAGGTCGCATCTCATCCGCCTTTTGCCATTTTGCTCCCAACAGGAAAATGCCTTCGTCGGGTGACGAAGGCATTTTTTCATCTGGCTGGCATTTGCATGCCGGGCCGAATGGTTACTTCTTCTTGGCGGCGACCTTCTTTTTGTCCGCGGCTTGCGTCAAAACAGAGGCGGCGAGACTGCGCGCCGGCTTGGATTTGGAGGTGCTGAGGACTTTGCTGGCGAGCTTCGCCATTTTAGGAGAGGACTTCTCGTTTTTAGCCATAATTTGATAGACCGACATTTACCGTATTTGGACCAACAGTGCAGCGTAGCCTACAATTGACGTTGAAACGAAGGTAAATCGCGGGATATTGCAGAATCGCACAGGATTTTAACCGCAGATGGGCACAGATCAGCGCAGATGATTGAGCGGAGGAAAATTCCGAAAGTTCAAAATGGTGCGCGAGAGAGGACTTGAACCTCCACCCCTTACGGGACCAGATCCTAAGTCTGGCGTGTCTGCCATTTCACCACTCGCGCAACCTCGTCCATCAAGCACTTAGGCATGCCAGATAGGGATTTCCTTGCAGCGGGTGACACTATCACGTTCATGAAACCCGCTGAAACTATCAGCATAGGTTTGCAAAGTAGATGGTGCCGCTGCCGAATCACCGAACAGAACCTACCAAAAGGTTCGGGACCGACGCAAGCGGTCGATGCGCGGTCTTTGCGGCCGCAATGGCCGTTACTACGCCCGGCTGAGCATTGCCGATCCGGCTACTGCCCGCAAAGCCAGCAGACGGGTGCGGCTTAAGGCGGATGCACCTTACTTCTTCTCCGGACTGGACATGGCTTTCTGTGGAGCCGGGGCGGGGGTGATCTTGACGTCTTTCAGCACATCCACCGTCTTGCCCCCTTCCAGCACTACACGGCTGAAGATTATTTTTGGCGTCAGGTTCGTGGAGGTGAAGGGCTTGTCGCTGGTGATGACGAAGTGGAAGACATTCGTGCCGCCTGCTTTCAAACCCGCCTTGGGTCCAACTTGCGTCTCCCCGCCGATCACCCAGCGAGACCCCTGCCCCACCATCTTGCCCTGCTCATCAAGCAAAAACACCGAGGCCTTGGCCGATTCGATCTTAGCCTCGAAACTGTTTTTCAACGTCAACGGCACCACCGCCTTGCTCGCCATGAGCTTCAACGGCTGGGTTTCAACCATCAATTGAGGATAACCAGCTACGGGCAACACAAAGAACAACAGAAGAAAAAATCGGCAGAACTTCATAACAAGCTATTATCAAATTGCGAGTGCTTCATAGTCATGGGCCGAAGGCTCATTACGCGATGTCTAGAATGAAATGCGTTGCACCTGCACCTTCGGTCAGCCTCGCAAGCGGAATGAGTTTGGACTGCTGAGAGTCAACTTCTCGAACCAAATCGTAAGATACTGACTCATCCAGCGTCCAACGTCCAACGATTGTTGTTTCTGCGGTTTGAGCACCTTAAGCCCGTCTTTCGAAGACCTGTCCCGTCACCCGCACCTCCTCATCGCCAAAGTCTATCGATTCAATGTTGTTGATGACCATCGTAACTCCTTCCAATGAATTCCCATCCAACCAAGCGCTGAGCAATTCAAAAAATAAATATTTTCTTATAACTTTGGCCAAGGCATTCCTGTCACGCACATACAACTCCTCGAACGATGGGTAATTGTGACGAACCAATTCTGGAATAGCCTCGGATCCACCGGTCCTTTCATCATCTTTCCGGCTTTCCAAGACAAAATTATCAAAGGCACTCGTAATTAAAACTCTCAGTTCTGCCACCGAAAGCATCCATCGGAAGGCCGCCACAGGCAAATCCTGCACAGCTTCACCGTAACCTAAATCACGATAGGTTAGTTTGGATATATCGAATGGTTGGTTGTTGATAAACAATTTCATCATCATTCCCAGATGCTGATAATGGATAGTCGCTTCAGTCCGAAATGACAACAACCGTTCCATCAGGTTTTACAGTAATGGAACCGGATGCTTTAAATGCTTGACCTGCATTTGCATCTTTTAACCCACGGATTCCACTCCGCTGGAAGAATTCTTCAGGACTCTGTATTCTCGGAATATTTGGCGTTTCATTACCAGGCACAATAAGAGTTTTTTCCAGTTTCAAGCCGCCTTCAATTTCTGCTGCTTTGTCCAAAATATTCCGAGCTTGTGCTTTCGACAGATTGCCAAAACCTACATCCAAATCGCTGGCGACGGTAAAATTCCCGCGAACTCGACTCCCACCAAACACGACAGAGGATTGTCGCTTAAAGGCGTTTTCCAAAAGGAATTGGGCCTGCGCGCGGTTGAGTCCTGGGATATTCTGCATCAGATAATCTATCTGCGCTTCTATTCCTGCTGTACTTATTACCTTTCCGGGGGCCATCACGCCTCCTTCTGTTACTAAGCCCTCTAGGTATCCCCCTGGCCCTTCCGCCCCCGCCACGTTAAATTCAAAAATGCTGGCCTCGATACTTGCACCCATCCTTGATTCCAGCTTAGCACCTAAACTGGTGCCCGGTGCCCAGAAAGTGGCGACCGCCGAAACACTCCCGACACCCATCCTTAAATTGGAATCAAACCGAGAAAGATGTTCTCCGCTTGCTATATCTGTCTTTTCCCAGCCTTCATAGAAAGGCGTATGCCCAGTGAAACTTCCCACCATGTAGCTAACAGACTCGCGATATGCTTCGCCAGATGTCGCCCCTTGCGCGAGGGCACGTTCGTGAACTATTGCTCCATTAACACCTACTTGTGCGATACCGTGATAGAGGGCGTCCCCTGCAGCAGCATCCAACTTTGCTTTCTGGTACTGAGTTTCTCCAACTTGCTGAATAAGTTTGGACGCCAACCTCCCATCCGGATCAAACCGGTTAACCGGATCACCCCCAAACGCCGCGTACAACGATTGATCACTGCCCAGCCCCAGCGGATCACAACTCAAGAACCGTGCATCCGCCGGGTCATAATACCGTGCCCCCAGCCAGTACAGCCCCGTCGGGTCGATCCGCTTGCTGCGCCATACCGTCGCCTCCGCCAGTGAAACATTCGTGCTCAGCACCAGCGGCTCAAAGCCCGGCAGCGGGCCGTACCCGTTCACCTTCGTCGGGTTCCACACCACGCCATCCGCCGTTAGCGCCGCCAGCACATTGCCAAAGGCATCATTCACCAGCCCCGTGGCCTGCCCGTCACTCTCCCGGATCGTCGCCTCCAGCCCGCCTGTTCCTTGTAACCCGCCATAGCCGCCGCTCAGGTCCGGTCCATACACCTTCCACGTGCGTTGGCCATTCACACTCACCGCCAGCTCCTGAAACTCCACCATGGGATCAAACCACGAGGTCGTCACCAGCGGCGCGTTCGTCTGGATGACGTTGTTCGTCACCGTCTGGAACGTCGTCTGCCAGCGGCGGCCCAACCCGTCATAGATGGCTGTCCATTCATATCCGTCATTCGTCCCGTTGCGGTCCTGCACCCGCAGCAACCGCCCCGCGGCATCCCAGATCAGCGTTTGCGCCCGTCCCCCGGGCATCGACCGCAGGGTCACGTTCCCCACCGCGTCATACACATTCGTCACCGTGCCCGCCTTGGCCAGCACCGTGAACGTGTTCGTGGCACTGTTCGTATACGTCCCGAACGGATGCGTCGCCGTGGCTTTCAGCGTGTGGCTGCCTGCCACCACCTGCATATCCGCCAGCCAGAGCCCGTTCGTCTTGCTGGCATCGTAATAAGTGCTCAACGGGCTGCCATCCAAGGTCAATGAGACCGTGCCCGCCCCCACCGCATACCCCTTGGCCTGCAGGTAGAAGTTCGTCACGCTCAATGACTCCGTCTTGCTCCGGCTGAACGCATCCAACGAGTTCGCCGCCCAGCCAGCACTGATTTCCCCGGTGACATTCGCTGAGGTCAAAACGCCCAGCTTGTCCGTATCAAATCCATACGTGTAAGTCGCGTCTGCCGTCCCCATGGGCGACAGGGTCTCCTGCGTCAACTGGCCACGATTATTGTAGGTGAATATCTTGCCCTCATTCCATGAGCGGATGCCCGAGCGGAAGGATAGATAGGTGCTCAAGGTCGAGTTGGCACGATAGGACATCGATTCCGAACTCGGTGTCAGCCCCGTGACCGTGGCATTGATTCCCATCGGCCTGCCCATCCCATCACGGCTCGTGACGGTACGGCTGACCAAAGGATTGACCCGCTCGCTCAACAAACCGTTGTTGAAATAACCGTAGTTGAACGTGAGGCCGCCCTGCTGCACGGAAGCCAGGAGGTTATCTGCCTGGTAGGCATAGTCGATCGTGCCACCCGTTCCCGCTCCCGTTTGCGCCAGTTGCTTTCTCCGCCCGGCCGCATCCCACTTCTGGGTGAAATGGCTGATGGTCGTGGCGTTGATGGCTACCTGCTCATCATACAATTGCCCGTAGCCATCATAGCTCCGGTTCACCGTGGTCGGCACGCTGTTGCCCGTGGTCTGGCCGATCTGCAGCACCCGCCCCAGCTTGTCGTACGTGTAGGAGTTCGTCTGGTTCTGCTCGGACAGCGAACCCGTGCTCGTGCTCTGCGCCAACCGCAGGTAGTCATCATAGCTATACGCCCGCGTGATCCCCCGGGGATCACTGACCGAGCTAAGCATGCCCGCATACGTGTTGTTCGAGGGATAGAAGCTGTAGCTGAAGCTCCGGGTCACGTTCGTGCCCTTCGCCAGTTGCTCCGCCGTCGTGCGCCCGGCGGCATCAAAGGTGGCGGACCACGTCATCCCGCCCGGCATCACACGGGAAACGAGGTTGCCCGCTGGATTATAACTGAACGTCGTCGTGGCTCCATCCGGCAGCGTCTGTGCCTGCAACCGGCTCAGGCCGTCATACGTGAACGTCGTCGTCTGTCCCAAGGTATCCCGTGAGGCCACCAGATTGCCGAGGATATCATACGTGCTGATGGAGTAATTCGTGGCCGTGCCCGTGTAACCGTGCGACAGGACCGCCCGCCCAAAGGTATCCGTAAAGACCTTGTTGGTGATCGCCGTGCTGCCCCAGCCGCTCACGGAGGTGACGCTGTTATGGTCATCCGCATAGGCAAAGGTAGAGCGCCGTAGCAACGTGCCCGTGGATGTATAGAGGTCATTCGTGAGGCTGCGGCCCAAGGCATCCCGGATCGTGATGCCCGTCTCGCCCAACTGATTGACGTTCGTCGTCGCCACCCCAGCCCCATCGTAATAGAAGTAGTTTACCTGCTGGGTCGAGACATTGGAAACCGTCACCGGCCCCATGCTCGTGGTGACGCGGCCCAAACCGTCATAGAACATCTCCGCCGTGTAGCCCTCCGCATCCGTCGTCTTGAGTAGATTGCCTTGCCGGTCGAACTCACGCGTTTCTGTGGCTAGCAACGTGCCATTCGCCTGCTTGAAACGCTTGATGAGCTTGCGATTAATATCGTCATACTCCATCTCCCAATAGTTGCCATTGGAGAGGATGGTCTTCTGCAACCGCCCATCGAGGAAGTAGCGCCAGCCCAGCACCGTGCCATCCGCATTCTCCTGCCGGGCCAGTTGACCAGTCGAGGTGTAATAGAAACGTGTGATACCGCCCAATGCATTCGTCTGGGCGGAGACCTGGCCACCCGGTTCATAGCCAAAACGGTTAGTGCTGACAAAGGTGCCGGTGACGCTGTCATAGGTCCGCGCTTCCGTAAGTCGCCCGATGGCATCATAACTGTTCGTCACATAACTGCCCGAACTGTTGATCTGCCGGGTCAGGTTGCCAAACCCGTCATACTCAAAGAACGAGGTGGCATAGACATTATTGCCAGCTTCCGCCTCCACTCCCGTACCATCGGCCTTGGCCCGGCTGCGCCACCGCACCTCTTGCGTCTTGCGCCCGGCCCCATCGTAATCGATCCAGACATAGTCCTCCGGGTTGTACCTGGGCCCATCTGCCCAGATCACTTCGCCACTGTCATTGTAGTAAGTGTAGGCCCAAGATACCGCTTTGCCATTCTGATCGTACACCTCCTGGCTGGTCGGCCGGCCCATCGCATCATAGTCAAATCGCTGCGTATGTCCCGCCGCATTCCGCGATTCCACCATCAGCCCGCGATAATCGTTGGCAAAGTAAGTGGTGATGTTCGGATCAGTCGTGAATGTGTAGGCAATCGATTTGTTCAAGAAACCGCGGCCATCATAACCCAGCTCCGCCTTGCGCTCCTCCGGCGAACCCGCGGCCATGCGGCTTTGAATCAACACACCGAATGCCACATTCGTTTTCAGCAACGAACCATTCGTCACTGTCTCCGAGACATTCGTATAAGCAAACAGATTGGTGCTGACCGCCGAATTGCTGACATACAGGGTGGTCTTTACCGGGTTATACAGGTAATTCGTGTCATACTGGAACACCAGCTTCTTGCCCGCCGAATCAGAGATCTCCAGCGGCAGGCTGTTCGTGTTGAACACGTAATTGTTGGTGAAACTGACCGTCGAGCCATCCCCCAGCAAATCCCCCGTCACCACCAGGTTTGTGACATTCCCCAAGGAATCGTATTTGTACCGCTTAACCAGCCCCCGCTTGTCCGTCTCCATTTCAATACTTCGCGGATAATAACCCGCGCTGTTCGTCTCGTTTTCCGTGAACCAGTCAAGCACTCTTGAGACACCTAATGGCTCATCTATCCGGCCGATCAGGCTGTTTGTATAGGTATACTTCGTGACCGCACCCAAGGCATTGGTGACATAAGTATATCCAGTAAACTGATTGGTATACTTATTCGTTATATTGAAGTTATTGCTGTAACACACCCCTGCAGTCAAGATTGGCACTAAATCTCTACCTGCCGTTGAATATTGAGCAATGACACGGCCATCCGCATCAAATACATTCTTCAAAATCCGCCCATCAGGTTTTGATTCTTTTTCCAGCCAATGAGTCGAAACCTCTGCTCCGTTGCTGATATTTGTCACCAAAGTGGTGATGATATTTGTAGTGAAATAGTAATTTGTTGAATAATAATAGACCGCTGGGGCTGAGTGATTTACCAAGTGTCCCCAACTGTAGTACTGCACATAGTTTACGACATTTGTATATCTCTCCCCGTCAATGACGTTTACGGAATTAGTTTGGTTTATATAGAAATACCATTCAGTTCCAATTCTGTAAACGCCATCGGGATTATCTCCCTGCAACCATCCATTTGCAGGTATGTAGTAAACTGGGAATGTTTGATTTGTCACGGACGCTATCCCAATATGCTTATATTCGTAATCAACTCGGCTTCTATCCGGTAACGTCACTTTCACCAAATCGCCTGAATTGTCATAAGTATAATTTACCTGTCTTCCATCAGAAGTCGTCACCGAGGAAATACTACCATAGGTGCCAAAATCGAACCCGACTGAAGGGCCCGAACTGGAGACGATTTTGATTAATTCGCCATATTCCGGCTTCAAAGTATTTGTACCATAGGAGAACAGCAAATAATTACCTGCAGTATCAGTCACCTTCACCAAATAAGGACGGCGGCGTGTCAGCGAATTGACTGGAAACTCCATGATATTGTATTCACGCACCGAACCATCACAGGATGTCAGGTAATACTTGTCAACGACTCCCATTCCGTTGGTCGCCGCTACGACACGGTTGTTCATGAGGTTTAGCAGCCCTGATTTGCTTTCCCCCACCGTGTTATTCCAAGTCAAGTTCCTCTCAGGAAGCGGTTTCCATGAATTCACACCATTTGAACTGTAAGTCACTACTGTACCATCCATCTCATCAGCAGAGATTTGCGACCCATCATCACTGACAACTATGAAAGGCAACATGCCAATCTTCCATCCGACCCCAACATTATTCCCGACCGGGTTGCCGCTCGCATAGTTGCGGGCAACAATTATCGGTAACGGACCGGGAACAATGATATCGGTCGCATCCGCGTAGAAAGCACCAGTCATTACATCAACTGGGTCCATGAATGTTTGCCCTATCGTTTTCTTATCTGGATTAAACCCCGGATTGCCAACATTTTCTGATATAGTAGCGGCTTTTGCTGAACTGGTCGGTTTCGTTCCTGCAGAGGCCCCTACGGATTCCTTTAGTGGGTTTGCCGCCCCCCAGTAGATAGTTACACTTTGGAAATAATCGGTCATGTTGGCATTTACACCGTTTGCCGCTTGATCCACCCCTTGCTGGCTTAGAAAAACATTGTCCTTATATGTTTTTTGAATGAGGGCGGCTTGATCGCTGGCCACCTGATTAGCATTGGCGACCTGCATTTTCCAATTCTTTAGCGCAACTTTATTCAATTCATTATAAAGCCAACTAATACCAGAACTGAGTTCATCATTCAAATATGAATTAACTAGATTATTATTAATCGGACTGCCTCCGTTAAAATCCTGTTGCGACAATATTCTTGCTGCGTAAGCAATGCCCGTTATGAAAATGGAATCATTCTTATTGCTAGACAGCAGCGCGCTTGAATTGTTTTTGGCAAACAATAAAGCCGCCATCCCTACATAAGTCCCCATTTTATTTGTTGTATTTCCAGGGGTGAGATAAGCTCTTGAAAATTTTCCCTCGATCGGATCAGAAAACATGGCGCTCAATTTCTGCCAAATATAGACATCACAATCCTTTAATTTAGTTCCAGAGTAAATTCGCTCACCTTCTTCCGCATAATTGTTAATTGTTAGTTCGCGCAGCACATTTGTATTTCCGGAAATGTTTGGCGAAACGATTTGCAACATGGTCACAGTTGAGTCTGCATTCTTGTCGCTAAAAAACCGATTGAAAGCCTCGTGCTCTTCCGCTGAAGCACTAGTCGTCAGCAGAACGTTAAAATCCCGGACACTATCCTCCATGCTGGTTAGTTTATCTGCCCTGACTGAAGCGTTGGCTGCATAAAGTGTATTTTGATATATCACGTCCGTTGATCCCGCACCGTAAGCATATCTGTCTGTCAGAAGATTGTTGTTCTCATCTCTTTTAGCAGTAAAATTGACTACCACAATGGCGTTGTCTGATAACGACTGCATTTTTAATAGCAGGCCCGCCGCGTCACGGAAACCATCCACATTTGCGTGATAACTGCTGCCTATCAGGTAAGCCAACGGCCCTTGCGTCGTTTCCGGATTAAGAAAAGCAGCATAAGCTGGGTCGAGTGCCAATTTTTTCTGGGTTAACCAATACCTCTCCGCCGTGGCATCCATCATTTCGTTTGAGACCCGGCCAAAGTCCACACAGATGGCGGTCAGGTCACCCTTGTACAGCTCTTTTTCCACCACCACCGCATCTGCCGTCCCAATCCGTGAAAACATATCCAGATCGAAATAATTTCCCGCTGAATTCGTGCCGTTGTCCTTGTAAATCTTCTGCTTGTTGTAGGTGATCTTCATCCCCAAGACATTCTCACTGGCTTCCAGCACATTCGTGACGCTGAGAACATTGACCACGCTTGTACTGGTCAAGCTGGAGAGATTGGCTGCGCTGAAGTTCAACCTGTTCGTGGCGGTTGGTCGGAACTCCGACAACGTCAGGATCATCTGGTGCTGCGTATTGGTCGGATAATGCCAGATTATCAATTGTCGGCCATGCACATCCACCATGCGCAGATTGTCTGTATACAGGATGTTTGTCGGGTTTGATTTGCTGGTTATCTGAATACTCAGCGTGTTGAAAATGTTCGTGACCGCCGGGAGCGCATTGCTGACGCTGGACAAGCTCGAAATAGCCACGCTTTGCGACGGCATAAAATCCGGCACGGGGAAATCCGACCACTTGGTCAGATACTTGCGCCGATTTTTCATTCTCATTCCCAAATCATCAATGGAGATTCCCGGCGCATTCTGTAAAAGGGCGCTATCCAGATACTTCTTGAACAAGACGTTGGGAGTGTTGACATCGCTCAGACTAATGATGTTCGTGTCACCCAGAATGTATTTCCTGCTCCATTTGAAGCCACTGTTGTAACCCTCTGGCAGGTAGTCAAAGACATCAAACCCTTCGACGATTTCTGTGTCTTTGATCCAAGGGAAAATGTGCACCCAATTCGTCCCGATATACGCCGCCACCCATGGATATTTAACAGCGTAGTTTTGCGGAGAATCAGATTTTCCTTTCGCAAAATTGATGCCGTTCAATTGCAACCGGAGCATTCTGCTTACCCGATCCTCAGACATTCCCATGCCGGTATTCGTGGCATACATGTACGCTGCCGGCACACCGGCTTGTCTGAGGAGATAGACGAGCAAGGCACACTGCTCAGTGGGCGATCCACGTCTCTCCTGGAAGACCGCCAGCGCCCCCCTCTCAACCCCTCCATCCGTGATCACTGAACCTGTGGTGTTTCCATCTCCATTATTGACCGCATCACTCAGCTCAACTTCATTGAAAACAAAGTTCGCCAGGCTGATTGGATCATTGTCCATGCTGGAAACAAAATCATCCAGCAGCGGGTGCCTGCGCAATTCCGGGCTGTTATCAAGGTTGGTGCATGCACTGGGCGATAGCCCCACCACGTTCGTTATGACCAATTTGTTTGTCAACAACTGCGCCACCGCTTTCCCCTCATAGATCGGCGGCATCACCCGGCTGTTAAAGTAGTCCTTGTCCAGCAACTGGGCCCGCCATGCTTGGGCGACCGTAAATTCCGCAGTGTAAAGCTTCGCTGCTACTTGATTCGTCGTAGCATCGAGAATCATGGCTCCATCGTAGGTGCCACCCAAAAGACTGACCTCGTAAATGTAATCTTTGGCAGTGTTATCCGCTATGTGCGTTACCCGGAAACTGGCATTGGTTCCGATATTCAGATTGGTCGAAGGCTCCAGCCATTTGACAGTAGTCGTCACTCCGTTGGTTGTCAGGGTAATGGAGCGATCATTCTGCAGGAAAGCAGCCCATTCGTTGGTCATCCCGACGGACGGCAAACTGAACCAAGCTTCATTGATCAGGGTGCAATTCGTCTTATTCAGAGTTCGTATCGAGAGGAAATTGGTCGTTCCGAACTCCGGAGCCCCCGCGTAGATGGCGAAGCTATAGGCTTTGCCCGTGATCATCTCAGACCCACCGACTCGTGAACCAAATGCAGCGATTGGATTTTTGCAAGGAATCCGACTGGTCAAAAGATTCGGGCTTGCAGTATTCGTCGCATCGTAGTGATAGAATGTGCTGGTCCAGGGATTCGCCGGGAAAAGATTGGTCACATTACCATTTGAAAGATCAAGCGCCACACCGGTCTGGTTGCCCAAAGACGCGACATACGAACGGAAACCACGGGCACTGCTTGTCCCCCGCTGAAAATAGCTCGTGCCGTATTTCGGTGTTTTTTCCAGAAGCCACACATCCTTTTCGCTGTTCGATTCGAACAGATAGTTGGTCGATGTCTGCAACGCCACGTGGACGGATTCACCGTCATCAGAAAGACCATCGGTCAAGGCTTTGACATAAACTCGCTTGAAGCTGATCCCATTTGAAAGCACGACCGTGTTCGTCAGATTGACATAGTCAGTTCCATTCTGCGCTGTGCCCGAAATAGTGATTGGAACCTCCAAGACCCCAGTTGAAGGGGTTCTAAATATTGTGAAGAAACCTGTTTCACCCTCTTCTGATGCATAGGGTCCTGTGGCCTCGAAAGAGACTTTAAATTTCCTGCCATCATACTCGTATGCACCGATGTCGGGAGCATCCGCCCGAAAATATCCGCGTTGATCTTGATATGCCGCATTCGTCGTATTAGCTGCATTTATCGCAGGACTTCCGGCTAAAAGCGGAATCGTTTTAGTAGGACCGCCGTTATCGCTCAATACGCCGATTAAAACATTCGTATTGCTCTTGCTGCTAGGGTGGGTAAAATAAGGAGAAGCGTCTGAAACTAAGTTGTTTTGCTCATCAATTGTAGCCCCATAAGCGAACACATTCTCACTTACTAAATTAGAAGCAATAATGCAGCTTCTAAAAAGTACATTGTCCCATTGTACAGCTGCAAAATTGGCACCATAACCTGTTCGGCTTCCCCCCCTACACCTCCAGCCCCACCCTGTGCTGTTCCATACGCAAAGGTATTGTTGATAAAAGCATTTGTCGTGTAAATGTAAGTGGCAATAGCTCCACCATAAGAATAGCCTCCATTTCCCCCTACCTTTCCGCTAGTTGCACCGTTGGTGCCGATATTCCCCCCCACCCCCCGGCGGCAATAGATGAGCTAAACGTCGTATTTGTAGAATAGATTATACCACCCGCTCCCTCTACACAAATATCCCCACCAAACCCATTGCCAGCATTCGCACCACTACCCACACTTTTTAATGGTGAAAGTATACCGTCGCCACCAAATCCTCCTCGGCCACCTATGGCTTGATTACCTGTGAACAAGCACCCAAACAATGTCACTTTTCCATTTAGACTTCCCACGGAACCGCCCCTGCCATCGCCACCGACTCCTCCATTTCCGCCTGAAAGTGAACCATTTGAATTTCCACCCTTTCCACCAGCTCCGCCAATTACTTTATTACTAATCAATGTGCAAGACAGCATCTGAAGTATACCGTTACTGTTGAAAATAGCCCCACCACGTACCGTTGTTCCAGCTGAACCCGTTCCACTCGGCGAACCGTTTGCACCAGCAGCACCGATAAAGCACGCATTACTCAAAGTTGCATACCGAATCGTTAAGTTTCCCGTAGACATCACCATAAATAAGCGATTACTGCCCCCGCCCGAAAAAATGACGCTCTGATTTTCAGCGTCAATCACCACATTATTCGTGATGACCTTGGTGCTCGTCAATTCGAGCACGCCGCTGACGGCGAATTTAATCGTGCCGCCCGTATTCAAGGCGTTAGTGAATGCCTGCTCGGTCAGGTTCGTGATCGTCGTGGCTCGGGATGATGGGCTCAGCCAACACAGGAATAGCACGATCAACCATCGGCCTAGGAAACGCATCCGTTGCGTATCAAGAGAGGGCATCGTGGAGTTTTTGGTTGGTACAGCCATATAAAACCTCTTTAGAAATTCTGAAAATCAAGGATACGTCACACCAGACTTAGGCCGTTCAATCGTGATCGCCATCCCACCAATATACGGATCATTCGGATTGGCATCCCGATAGTTTAGCACCCCGTTACCGTCCCAATCACCGTTCAACACATCCTGGTAATTATTGTAGATATCCGTCGCATTCAGCGGATAATTGAACGTCTCCAACTCGTCGAACTGACCTTCAGCCTGCTTAAGCCCTAAACAATCACTGCCTATGCTAAAACCGTTTGCACGAACAACACTCCCTGGATAGATTGTTGACCCCACCCCATTCGTCACTGACGTACCATCTATATAGAAAATTGAATTGGTAGCTGTATACGTAAGAACTGCCTGATGCCAGATATTCGATGTCCAATTGATACTGGCCACCAGATAGTTCGTCTCAACTCCGCCACCTTGAGCGGCAAATGTCAGCCGGGTGCCCTCCTTATTCACGGATACCCCCCACCACCCGTTGCTCATAGTGGTCGTTTTCTGTCCCAGTTCGATCAATCTACCCTCGCTACCATGACCATTCCCACCTGCATTTGTGCCGCTCCAGTTTGGCCTGAACCAGAATCGGATTGAGCCATTTGCCAGATTAATGTTTGCAGCACCACTTGCCTCCACATCACGGTATTTCAATTGGGCGATCTTTTTCTCCACCACCTGAATACCGTTAACAGGCGCGTAGGAAGAGGCGTCCGGACTGATCAAAGCGTAGGCAAAAGTATTGGATGAGGCATAAACATCCCGCGCCCGGACATACTGTTTGCCTTCAATCCAGTTCGTGGAAGCATAATCAGATGTCACCGCTGTGAATCCCCCTCCGATATAGTTTGTTCCTGAATACACGCCTACCGCACTGTTCTGATCGTTGGCCGCCCCATGGCAATAGATGTAAAGGTCATAGTAACCTGCGCTCAGATTTGAAAATGTTATGCCAGTTTTCCCAAGATAGTTTTGTGGATAGTTGTAATCGTCATACATCCGGTTTCCCGTTGCCGCACTCATGCCCCATGAACCAGGCGCGTTACTCACCGTGATGCTGACTGTCGAATTACTTTGGTCAGCCCAAAGCAAATTGGTGACCGTTTTGAGCGAAATCGACGAACCATAGTACGTGTTCCAATAATCGTTAGTTGCTTTTCCATAGGCTGCGCCACCTGACATGGTTGTGGGAGTCGAACCAGAAATATCTACGTTCAGCAGGTGCAAATTTGTGCTGTAACTATCGATGGAAAGCGCCATCCCGCTCCAATTTGTCGGGTTCAGCAAGTTCGTAGCCACCAACGGAATCTGCCCTGCCTCGCCTAGCCAATTCGTCGAATTGAAACGCCAATAGGCAAGCCGAATAAGCGGTACGCTCGCCCCACTCAAAGGATCAGTCCCAGCTGCAATTTCCGCACCATCACTAACTCCGTCGTAATCACTGTCAGGATTCAGCCAATCTGTCTCGCCGGAATCGACAACACCATTGCCATTCTTATCTTCCAAGTAGTCCGGGATGCCGTCGCCATCGGTATCGACCGGGTTGCCTTGCGTATCCAAAGCGACGTAATGGAATCCGATATCGACAATGCTATTGGTTTCTTTGGCCTGATTAGTCGTCGTCGTGTAGTGATACAAACCTGCCACACTGGCCAATTGACTGCCCGTATTTGCTAATGGACTGTTGTTGGTCTGGTAGTAACTGCCCAACGGCCCCGCCACAAATGTCATATTCGTGAGCACGTCATTGGTTGACGTAGGCGTAAAACGGTTCGTTTGTCCTAGGTAAGCGTTGTAACTGGCGGCTGGGCCTGACGACTGCTGCATTATTATCGTAGTACCGGCCAGAATTGAATTCTGGATTACCGGGCTATTGGTACTCCAGCGCTGTTGGATGGTCCCTCCACGATGATAGTTGTTTAGAAAAAAGGTATTGGTGAACCCGTAGTAGCAGGTCAGATATGTCCTATCAAAAATGTTGTTGATCACCTTAAAATCTGTCGCCGTCAAGCCCCCTTTATCCACTCGGAACGTTCCTCCATGCGTCACACAATCCCGCATATCAAAGGCTGATACATGCCAGCCAAATGTAGTCTGAACACCCGTGTAAAAAAGGACATCCGCTTTCGTTGCAATGAACTCACAAAAACGGAATTTCACCGTAGGTGGCGTGTTTGTATCGACATACGTATTGAACATTTCGAATGATGTTGGGGGCGTCCCCCAAGCTTGCGGTATTTCCTGAACACCGGCGTACCGGATAAACCGGTTCATCCTGAGAGGAGATCCTTCACTCACCAGACGGCTTCCTCCCATCAACCAGAATCCCGGCGAACCAAATCCGGCAAATGCCACCCCGTTGGTCAAGGTCAGCGTTGCATTCGTGACCCAACAATTGCCTGCGGCGTAGTCCAATGCGTAATAGTGATAGCCCAAGTCAGGTTGATTTGTATCCCGCGCCGCGTATGGGTTTAGCACCATATTGGAACTCACCAGGTTCGTGAAAATCAACGGCGCAGCGGTGGTCATCTCGGCAAAATCCTTGCGCAGGCTAGCAGAGATATTCGTAGTCCCCACATCGAGATAGGCACTGTTCGTGGGCAGGTAATGCCACCCCGATCCGACATTAGTGAATGGTGAACTGCCGCCCACGACAACAACCTGATTGGTTGACCACGAAAAAGGACCGTAATTCGTTACCGAATAGATCAGACTGTTCGTTATCAGTAACAAGCTGTTCGTGGCGCTGGCGGCAAGATAATTGGCCCGGTCAAAAGTGACGTGTTCCAATGCCCCTGTTACTGCCAGAGAGCTGTAAATGTTGGTCAGCACTCCGCTGAACAAGACGTTGTGCAACGAAAAATTATTTCCGGAAAGCGACAACCCGTTGCCGCTGTTCACAAACTGTCCGTGACTGACGGAAACGCTGGCACCATCAATCGCGGTAGCCGCATGACTGACCCGGATATGTTTGATATCGTTTTGCAGGCCATTATCGAAAAGCAAAGCTGTAGAAGCATAGTAATTGGTTGGGCTGCCGGTACTTCCAGGGAGATTGTCCCCAACGGTATTGTCATCCAAGGCTGTGAAGATTGCTGGCCGGTAGGTAGCAGTATCCCATATCACCGCCCCTTTCAATCTCAGCCGCGAATTGGCCACATTATTGGTGTATTTGATCACCGCTCCGCCCTCGAAGGTGGTTGTCCCCTCCAGAACTACTTCGCCACTGATCAAATAAGTAGTATCCCCCGCGAAAGTCATATTGGTGGCACTGCTGCTCAACAGCAGATAATCCAGCACGACACCTTTCTCTACCTGTTTTAACTTAGCGATTTGAATGGACTTGGAAACATCACTTGTCGCATCCGCTACTAACTTGCGGGGAATCACGCGCTTCGCCGGTTGTCCGGTCTTGCTCTCACTGGCGATCGCTTTGTTTTTTTGCAAATCCTGACGATTCTTCACCTTGGCTTCCGATCGCGGCAACGATTCCAAATGAGCGCGTATCGTCGGGTATTGCACTGCTTCAATCAGAAAATCACGCCCTTCCAGCTGCTGCCACTGCTTGGCCACTGGCACCGTGCTGCCTGCCGATTGACCATTGGAATCAAGCTGAAACGCTTTGCCCCCGCCCATCTTCATCGCTCCGAAGTCCAACGCTTCATCCACAAAGTCCGGCGAAACCATTCCCCTGCGAGTCCTGCTGTTTTCTTCCGTTTGCACTACCCGCAACTGCTTGCGAACTGCCGGCGGCTGTAAGAACTCCGTCATCACTTCCAACCGCGTGGTTGCAGGATCAAGACCGAACTCTGCAGGAGAAGGCGGTGCTTCGCGCAGAATGATGTCCTGCTCCAAACCAGCCTTGGTGTAGGTATAACGGACATCCGCCTTAACATCTGTAAACGCATCCACATAAATTACTTGGTTGGGCGGCAAAACAAACCCTTCGCTGCTCTTCACCTCGGCAATCAGGACGCTTTCTCCTGTCTTAGTGTCATAGTAGGAAAGCCCCATGACTTGGCTGCGGAACTTCTTGCCATCTTGTGCATTTACTTCAACCGCTCCAATAGCTGTCAAATTACCCGCAAACGTGACTTTATGGCTGCCATGACGAGCTATCGCCTTGCCGCCAATAATCTCAATCTCCTCTTTCGAGTCGATCCAAGCCGCTCCGTCCCAGTAATGCAAACCCGAAGCCAATTCCACCACTCGGTTGGTTTGATATATTTTCTCGCCGCTTACTGCCGCTACCGGCGTATAACTCTCCCATATACGGTGATGCTCGCCTCGCTCTACGATGTGTTGTTGCCGGTTGGTGGAATCTTGAGCCAAACCGCTGCCGGGCAGCAACAAGCATATTCCTACGAGGCAATATATTAAAAATTTCATACTTCTTAGCCCACCGTAGATGATTGTTCTCGCTCCTTCGTTACTTTTGCAGGGCACACGGATACTTAGTTGTCTGCCGGTAGTTTCTTGAAATGCGCTGGCAGTTGAAACTTATCCGCGCCAACAGCGCCAGACTGGACGGCACTAAAGGTAAGCGTCGTCACCTGATTGGTATCACTCGTCACAATCTTCAACGGAACTTGAACTCCTCCTTGTGGATACCACACCGTCGCTTGGCTAACATCTTTACCATCTCTTTTGGCTACTCCTTGTGACTTAATCGCCGCATGTCCGCCAACGCTTGCAACACCGACGGGAGAAGCTATCCACCTCGTCTCTTTCTTTTCCTTAGCTATCAATTCGTAAGCAGCGTCCGACATCTTGACTGGCCGATAGCTTTGCTTACCAAATTCAACCACAAAAAGACTCTGTTCCTTGGCATTATAAATGAAGGTAATCGGGGTGTTTTCATTTCCCGCCTTGCCTTTTGCAACAGCTCCATTCGCTTCGATCTCTAAACGTAAACAGTCCTGTGAGTAATAGATCGTTGCCGGTATTTTCAAAGGGGTACGCCCATCAGAAGGAGTAAAGTCCAGCTCCAGCTTTCCTGAAAATGAAGTTTGCGCACCAGCAAACAATGCCAGTGTCGCTTCCAATCGGGGCATGGCCTTGGCCAAATAGGACAAATCCTCGGCTTGAACCGTCCCCATCAGACAAAATACACCGGCAAAAATCGCGACAATCCTTCTAATCATAACTTTTGGTGGATTCGAACCTCCATTTTACTTCAAAAAACAACAGATGAGGGGATTTACGTCAGCCAGATTTGATTGGCTTCCTTGGCTCCTTGCTCAACTACTCTTGGAATGCCATTTCACGGAATTCAAGTCAACCGTTTGAATAAGCAAACTGCTATCCAATAGCGACATTTCACATCTCCGTCACACGCATCTGAATTATAAGAGACAAGAACATCGTAAATCGTGCAAAAAGCCCAAGCAGCCGACGCCAAGGAGGTGGAGCTGGGGAAGCCCGCTGAAGAAACGCTGGCTGCTTGGACTACTTACCATACTGAAATCACCCTAATATTTGCGCAACGAGTAATAGTATCCCCTGAACGACATTCATACGAAAATTATCGCGAAATTTCCGTTGCAACCATCACCTCTAGATTTCCATTTCGTTGATTCTAAAGAATTCTCCACTTGCTGACTGTCGGGTTGCAAACATACAGAGTCACTGGATTGGCACGAATCGTGAGTCAGTTTTACTCCGATAAGTTGATCATTATTCTACCCGTTTAGAGAACGTGGATTCTTTTACACTTTTTGTGACACTTTTGCAAAAACCGCAAATCTACAGCGGAATCGTAAAAACGATTTCAACCAATATTCACAGAGGGTTATTGAAACTTTTAGAAACCGGCTGAAACCAAGAGAAATCACGGAATCACTAATCCTAAGTCTGGCGTGTCTGCCATTTCACCACTCTCGCATCCGGTGACTAGCAAGTTGCCCGTTCTCCCCAGAAAGCTCAAGCGCGGACTGTAGGAAGGGAAAACAGCGGTTTAAGGTTAACCGCGAAATACGCTAAAGACGCGAAAAAGGAAATGGGGGTGAAGAGATTCGGGCCGAGCTAGAGCTCGGCGCTCCACAAAGAAATGCCGTTTCACAGAAACGGCCTCCAGTAGCGGGACTATGGCAGCGCCGACCAACGTCGGCGGCTACGTTATAGTTGCGAGCGGAAGGGGGTGGTCAGGAGCTCCATGATCTTTTTGCCGGTGGAGCGTTTTTTCCACATGTCGTAGGTGATCTCGGTGGAGCGGGTTTTGTCGTTCTCGAAGATTTTCACCTGTTCGGCGGCAAACTCGGCGGAATAGATGTTCATGTTGGATTCGTCGTTCAGACGGAACGAGCGGTTGTCCACGTTCGCCGAGCCGACGGAGACCCAGACGTCATCCACGATCATGAGTTTGCAGTGGAACATGGTGGGTTCGTATTCGTAGAATTTCACTCCCGCAGCGAGGAGCGGTCCCCAGTGCCAGCGGGAGGCGTGGCGCACGATGGGGACATCCGTAACGGCACCGGGCACGATCATCTCCACTTTCACGCCGCGTTGGCAGGCGCGGATGAGGGCTTCCTCGGTGCCTTCGCCGGGAACAAAGTACGGGTGCAAAGACGGATGCTGTGGCGGGCGGAATCGATGGAGAGCAGATACATCATGCGGACGGTTTCCACACCATCGCGCGGGGAACTGCCAAAGACCTGGACCTGGTGATCACCAGCCGGGGGCAAGGCGGGAAAGTAGTCATCACCGGCGAGAACTTCGCCGGCGGATTTCTTCCAGTTGTCCATGAAGACGGATTGCATCTGGCCGACGGCGGGGCCTTCGAGGCGGAACATGTTGTCGCGCCATTGGCCGGGGCTGACACCGTCACCCATCCAGACATCCGCGATGCCGGCGCCGCCGGTGAAGCCGATCTTGCCATCGACGATGAGGAGCTTGCGGTGATCGCGATGGTTGATGCGGAGCATGCGCCAAGGGACGAGGGCGTTGTATTTCTCCACCATGACACCGGAGGCGCGCATGCGGCTGAAGAGGGAAGAATCAATCTGGCCGGAGCCCCACCAATCCACCAGCACGCGGACCTGGACGCCTTGCTTGGCTTTCTCGGCGAGGACATCGGCAAATTCATCACCGATCTTGCCGGACCAGTAGATGTAGGTCTCCAAGTTGATGGATTTCTCGGCGCCTTTCACAGCTTCGAGCATGGCGGGGAAGATCTGTTCGCCATTCACGAGGCTGGTGACTTTGTTGCTTTCCAAAATGCCGGGACCGATGAGGTAGCCGACGGAACGGAGAAATTGCGGACTGCCCGCCGGATGGGAAGGCTCAATGCGGTACTTGATGCGCTTGGCAAAATACGAACTGCAGCCCGACGAAAGCGTCAGGCAGGCAACCAACAGCAATAAACGATACAGCTTCATCGCTAGGGGAAGGAGTGTGGAAGCTGGGAGGTCCGAGGGAAAGGCTAAAGGAGACTGGGGTCGTAAGGGAAACACCGAACATCGAACGCCCAACTCC
This sequence comes from Limisphaerales bacterium, assembly GCA_965283725.1. Lineage (GTDB taxonomy): Bacteria > Verrucomicrobiota > Verrucomicrobiia > Limisphaerales > JAEYXS01 > JAEYXS01. The sequence goes on along the minus strand of CBDIPT010000006.1, from coordinate 150,659 downwards.
GAACATCGAGAGGGGAAGAGGATTTGAACAGGAGGGAACGGAGAACACAGAGGGGAAATATGACCAGAAGGGCGCGAAGGAAGCGAAGAGGGACGTTTTCACTGGATAACGGAAGCAGGCTGATTAAGAGCCGATCTTCGATGGAAAGTTACGGTTTGGTGAAATTTTGGGTGAGTGTAGTGCGGTACAGCGAGGGGAAGGCTAACGGTGGAGGAAAATATCAGGCAGAGTGTAGGCATGAAAATGAGTGACGATATGACGGTGAAGAGTGGACGAACCGGGCGTGGGCAATTGTGGCCTTGCCTCGTTGCGCGGGGTGTTCATTATTCTGGGATGAACCTCCCGATGAACTGCCTAGGCATGTCCGCCACTGCCAAGAAGCACCCCTCATCCTTAATTCATCTCCCCTCCGAGGGGAGAAGGAAGATAGCGCCCTGGCTGGCAGTGTTCCTGGGGATTATAACGATATTTGCAAGTGTTTCCGCCAAGGCAGTTTCAGCCCGGCCGAACATCATTTTGATCCTGCAGATGATATGGGGTATGGACCTGGGCTGTTATGGATCGGAGATCAAAACGCCGAATCTCGATGGGTTGGCCGCCAAGGGGCTAAGGTTCACGCAATTCTATAATGCGGCGCGGTGCTGTCCCACGAGAGCAGCGTTGCTGACGGGGTTGTATCCGCATCAAGCGGGTGTGGGGCATATGTTGCAGGATTTCAAGAAGCCCGCTTACACGAACGGATTGAATGATAACAGTGCGACGATCGCGGAGCTGCTGCACGAGGCGGGGTATCGCACGTATCACGTGGGCAAGTGGCATGTGGGCGGCGTGGGGGCGAAGGCCGAGCCGCGGAATCATCCGATGAGCCGGGGGTTTGATCGCGCGTATGGCTCGGGCGGTGGCGGGAATTACTTCACCTTGCAACCGCTTTACATCGACCGGGAGTATATCAAGACGCCGGAGAATTTTTACGCGACGGATGCGTTCACGGAATGGGGTGTGAAGTTTTTGGAGGAGCATCAGGCGAAGCATAAAGAGCAGCCGTTCTTCCTGCACTTGTGTTACACGGCACCGCACTTCCCCCTGCACGCGAAGCCGGAGGACATCGCGAAGTATCGGGGCAAGTATCGCGCGGGTTGGGACAAGTTGCGCGAAACACGGTTCGCCAAGCAGCAGGAGCTGGGCATCATGGACAAGCGGACGAAGCTCTCGCCGCGTGATCCGGTGGCGAAGGCGTGGGATGAATTAACCGAGGCGGAAAAAGACGAGTGGGATCTGCGGATGGCGGTGCATGCGGCGATGATCGATTGCATGGATCAAGGCATCGGGCGGGTGCTGCAAACGGTGAAGCGCGCGGGCGCAGAAGAGAACACGCTGGTGGTGTTCCTCTCGGATAACGGCGCGAGTGCGGAGGCGTTGGATTCGTGGCCGAATCCCAATCGCGGCCACAAGCCGGGCAGCGTGGTGGGGACGAAGGAATCGCATAGAGGCATCGAGATCGGCTGGGCGAACGCGGCGAACACACCGTTCCGCGAGAACAAGATGTGGGTACACGAAGGCGGCATCAGCACGGCGTTCATCGCGCAGTGGCCCGCCGGTATCAAGGCGCGTGGCAAGCTGACGGGCGAGGTCGGGCACATCATCGACGTGATGCCGACGTTGCTGGAATTGGCGGGCGGGAGTTATCCGGCGCGGTATCGCAGTTTTGAACTGAAGCCATTGGCGGGAACGAGTCTCGTGCCGGTATTGCAAGGGAAGAAGATCGGCGAACGTACGCTGGGCTGGGAGCATGAAGGGAACCGGGCGTATCGCGTGGGCGATTGGAAATTGGTGGCGACATTCAAGGGCGAGTGGGAGTTGTATGATTTGAGCAAGGATCGCTCGGAGGTGAACAACCTGGCGACGAAGTATCCGAAACGCGCACAGGAGCTGGCCGCGCAGTTCGCACAATGGGCGGACCAGGTGGGCGTGGTGCCGTGGGAGGAATTGCCGGGAGCGAATTACAAGCCGACGACAGGTTATAGGAAGAAGTCTGAACCGCCGGTAGCAGGTGCGGCGGGCGGTGGGAAGGTGGAGTGAAGGAAAACATGAGGCTGGCTGCGGAAGGCGTAACTTAAGATGAAGTCACAACGTCCAGAGAGGGATACGATGAAGGCGATAAAATCCATATTAATGGCGGTGCTGGCGTGGTTGGTGATGGCGGAAGGGCTGGGGGCGGCAGAGGCCAAGGCGAAGTTCAACCTGCTGTTCATCACGGCGGATGACATGAACTCGGATACGCCGGGGTGGATGGGAAATCCGCTGAAGTTGACGCCGAATGTGGATACGCTGGCATCCACCGCCCATCAGTTCGTGAACAATCATGTGACCGTGCCGATCTGCCAGCCTTCACGCGAGGCGTTGATGACCGGGCGGGTGCCGCATCGCAATGGCGGGCTGGGGTTCAATCCGATCAACACCGATGTGCCGACGCTGGTGGAGGTTTTGCAGGCGCAGGGTTATTATGCGGCGGCCATCAACAAAGTGGTGCACATGGCGCCGAAGAGCAAATTCCCGTGGGATCATGCGTTCGACGGTTCCGGGAAGAATCCAAAGATGTTCCGCACCCAGATGGATGAAGCGTTGGCGGAAGCGAAGACGGCTGGCAAGCCGTTCTTCATCAATGCGAACATCACCGATCCACACCGGCCTTTCTACGGCAGCGAAACGGGCGGGAAGGCCAAGAACAAAAAGAATGCCGAGCGGAAATCCGGCGAGGACGTAGTGGAACCGCTCACGGCCGCACAGGTCAGCACGCCGACGTTTCTGGAGGACATCCCGCTCGTGCGGGAAGAGGTGGCACAGTATTACACCAGCATCAAACGGCTGGACCTGACGTTCGGTGAGATCATGGCGGCGATCAAGGCGGCGGGACAGGAGGACAAAACGGTGGTGCTGTTCATGTCCGATCACGGGATGTCATTCCCCTTCTCCAAGGCCTCGATTTATTTCAACGGCACACGCTCACCGGTGCTGCTGCGCTGGCCGGGGATGGGCAAGCCGCAGAAGCGCGAGGAGTTCGTCAGCAGCGTGGATGTGATGCCGACCTTGCTGGATGTCCTGGGCGTGGCGCATCCGCCGGGCATGGATGGCCGTTCCTGGCTGCCGTTGCTCAAAGGTGAAAAGCAAGAAGGTCGCGACTATGTGATCACACATGTGAACACGGTGAGCAGCGGCAAATCTTTCCCACAACGGTGCATCCGCACGAAGGATTTTGCGCTGATGTTCCACGCCTGGGCGGATGGTAAAACGAGCTTCCGTGTGGAGGCAATGAGCGGCCTGAGCTACAACGCGATGGCCGAGGCGGCCAAGACGGATGGTAAAATCCAGTCCCGCGTGGAACAATTCATCAAAGGCAGTCCGCTGGCATTTTACGATGGCAAAAACGATCCGGAAGAACGGACGAATGAATTGACCAACCCGAAGTTTCAAAAAGAGATCGAGCGGTTGAAGAAGCTCCTGCTGGAGCACATGGAAAAGACCAAAGACCCGCAGACGGAGAATTTTAAGAAAGCCGCATTTGCGGAGAAATGACCGCGATATGAATGACGTGAAACGATTTATCCTGCTCGCCGCCGCATGGGCTACGTGCCTGCAAAGCATACCGGCTATGGCCGCCGAAGATCCTTTGGCACCGTGGCGCAGTGGAGTACAGGTGCATCCGGTGGCCTCGGAGACGAACCAGCACGTGATCCATTCGTATTTCAACACGTGCCCGGAGAGTCCGGATGGGAAATGGGTGCTCTATTACACCTCCAGCACCAAGGACGGGCAGAAGGGCGATATCCGCATCCGCAATCGTGCGAGCGGTGAGGAGAAGGTGTTGGTGAAAAATGTGAACACGGAAGATGCCCACCGCGCGGCTTGCCAGCAATGGGTCGCGAACGGGCGACGCGTCGCTTTTCACGATGAAAGAAACGGAGAATGGGTTGTTGGAGTAGTGGACATTGAGACGGGCAAGGAGAAGATCATCGCGCACAACCGGCTCTCGAGCTGGAGCCAGCCGAATGCGGAGGTGGTGCCGGTGTATGGGTTGCATTGGGACATCAATGGCTTTCGCGACCTGGAACTCGTGAATGTGAACACGGGCGAAGCGACGAAAGTGCTGACGATGGAGGCGGTGAAGGAGAAATACGGCGATTGGCTCAAGAAGAAGTTCGGGGACAAACCGACTTCCATCTTCTTCCCGGAACTGAGTCCAGATTTGAAACGGGTGTTCTTCAAGATGGCAGCACCGGGCAATGGCAATCCGCGCAGTTCCGGCGCGAGCCAGCGCGAGGGCATGATCTGTTATGATCTCGCGGAAAAACGTTTCCTTTTCGTGAGCGATATCTGGGGTCATCCGGCGTGGGCACCGGATGCGCGGACAATCGTGGAAGTAAAGAACGAGATGATCGATAGCGATACGGGCAAGCGGCGGGTGATCCCCGGGTTGCCAAGCTGGGGTTCGGGGCATCCATCATCGAGTCCGGACGCCAAATTGATCGTGACGGATGTGACCATGAACCGGCTGAACGGTCCGGCCAACGAATGGGGCATTGTGGTGATCGACGCCCAAGGGACGAACCATGTGGTTGTCCATCAGGCCGATGGCTCCAAAGGGGCCGCTTCCTGGCGGCGCTCGCATCCGCACCCGATCTTCAGCGCGGACAACAAACGCATCTACTTCAACGTGAACAGTGGCCAGTGGACGCAGCTTTACGTAGCGGAACGGAAGTGAAGCGGAACTGACCGGAGCCCAACGAGATGCGACAGTATTAGGTTTTCCGGCTAGAGCAGCCGAGTGCACCGCGCGGAGAAGTTTTATTGGTCAGGCAGGAGCAAGATAGGAGGCAAAAGAGTCAGCAGCGACATGACTATAATCTGCAACCTTGTGACTTTGGTGGTGTTTTAGTAGAGATAAGCAAACCACGAGTCCATTTTAGGCCGCGCAGCTTTTGCGGTGCGCATAACTAAGCGTCACGAATATGAAACATTTGCCGGTGCCCCTCAAAGACTTGAGCCGCTTGACGTTAGCGTGCGTGATGTTGACGTGTGCCACCGCGCAGTTGACGGCGGCCGAGAGCATTGTCTGGCATGCCGAGTCACAGACGATCGACGTGGATATCGACAACAAACCGTTGTCGAGTGTGGCGGCGGATTTCCAGAAGGCCACGGGACGCCCCATCCATGTTCCGGCAGGTGTCTCCAAGACGGTTTCACTCAAATTCTCCGGGAAGCCGATCAATGAAGGTGTGGCCAAGATTTTGGACGGTTTGAACTATCACGCCGAAGGTACAGGAGCCGAAGCCCGGATCGTGGTCATCGATCCAAGCGGCACGACCACTCCCGCTCCGGGCGGTGGCCGTTCCGTCGCCGTCAGCGCCACGCCACGGGTACCGGTGCCGACCGCGCCGATGAACACGGTTTACAAGATACCGAGCAAAGATACGGGCAAAGGCAGCAAAGGTGGACCGGGCGGAACCAGTGCCGGCGGCGGCAGCACGGATCGCGCCGTCGAATTTCTTATGCGCGAAGCAGCGGGTGGTTCACGTGACGGAGGTTCCCGCGATGGCGGGTCCAAACGGACGAGCCCTTCACGGCCACCGCGTTGAGCATTCGCGGCTTGCCAGCATTACGTCGGCCCCGTGTAATGTCGGCATTCCATGAAGACCAACCGTGTTTACTTTTGGCTGGCTCTGCTGAGCCTCAGTTTCGTTCTCGTCTCCCCTGCGGCTACCAAGCCTAACTTCATCGTCATCAACATTGATGACATGGGCTACGCGGACATCGAACCGTTTGGCTCCACCCTGAACCGCACCCCGAATCTGAACCGCCTCGCGCAGGAAGGGCGCAAGCTGACCTCCTTTTATGCGGCACCCGTTTGTTCGCCTTCGCGGGCGCAGTTGATGACCGGCTCCTACTTCAAGCGCGTGGGCATCAACCGCGTTTTCTTCCCCGGCGAAGCGCAAGGTCTGGCCCCCAGTGAGATCACCGTGGCGGAATTGCTGAAAGAACAGGGCTACACCACCGGTTGCATCGGCAAATGGCATCTGGGCGATCAGACTGAAATGCTGCCCACGCATCAGGGTTTCGATCATTACTACGGCATCCCCTACTCCAATGACATGGGGCCTGCGGAGGAAGGCGCCCGCAGCGATCTCGGCAAACCGCTGCCCGCCGAGAACGCGGACAACAAAAAGAAGAAGGGGCCGCAACACCCGCCCCTGCCCTTGATCCGCGGGGATTCAGAAGTCGTCGTACGGGTGAAACCGCAGGAACAAACGGAACTGGTGGAACGTTACACCACCGAAGCCGTGAAGTTCCTGCAAGACAACCGGAAGAAAACGTTCTTCCTGTATCTGGCCCATTCCGCCGTCCATTTCCCGATCTATCCAGGCAAAAACTTCGCCGGCAAATCACCCAACGGCATCTATAGCGACTGGGTGGAAGAAGTCGATTGGAGTGTGGGCAAGGTGATGGAAGCCATACGCGAATTGAAGCTGGATCAGAACACCCTGGTCATCTTTACCTCGGATAACGGCGGCACGCCGCGCGCGAAGAACACGCCGCTGCGCGGGTTCAAGACCACCACGCTCGAAGGTGGTATGCGCGAGCCAACCATCGCCTGGTGGCCCGGCAAGATTCCCGCCGGAACAAGCAGCGACGAGATCACCGGCATGATCGATATCCTGCCCACCTTTGTAAGTCTCGCGGGCGGCAAGCTGCCGACGGACCGTAAGTTGGACGGCATCGACATCACGCCCGTGCTTACTGGCAAAGACGGCGGGAAAGGCCATGCCTCATACCTTTATTATGCTACCACCGCCCCCCGGAGCGGCATGCTCGATGCCATCCGCATGGGCCAGTGGAAACTGGACTTCAAGACCGGCAAACTCTACGACCTGAAGAAAGACCTGGGCGAAGAAACCGATGTGGCCGCCGCCAATGCCGACGTGGTCAAACAGATCCAAGAAATCGCCGACAAGGCCCGCGCGGATCTGGGCGATGGCATCGCCGGACCAGGCTGCCGGCCTTTGGGCAAAGCCGCCGACAGCACCCCGATCATTGATAAAGATGGCAACCTGCGTAAGGGCTTCAAAATGGCGAAGTAACCTGCCGCCAGTGCAAAGCCATGCTTGACGCTGCACTCGCACATCCCAAACTCAACGGGTCGATGACTATGCCACCCCGGGCTGACATGTGCCGCCGAACCTCGCTGCCCAGCAGAATCCTGCTGTGGCTTTGCGTCGTCTGCCTCGTCGTCGTCACTTATCCGGCAGCATTGATCGCCCAAACGCCGGTGGATTGGGCCATGAAATCACTGGCCGAAATCCAAAAAGCCGCCGAAGCCGGCGATGCGACGGCGCAAGGCGCTTTGGCCAATGCCTACCTCACGGGTGACAAGGTCGCCATCGATCCAGTGCAAGCCGTTCGCTGGTACAAGGCCTCCGCCGAGCAGAACGACCCCATCTCACAATTCGCCCTCGGGATGCTCTATGAAGAAGGCAACGGCGTTAACCGCAGCATGACAGAAGCGGTCAAATGGTATCGGGCCGCCGCGGAACGCGGCGTTGCCGAAGCGCAATACAACTTGGGCGCCTGCTATGCCACGGGTGACGGGGTGGAGATCGATCACGCCGAGTCCGTGAAATGGTATCGCAAAGCGGCCGAGCAACGTGAGGTGCGGGCGGAAACGCAACTGGGCCGGGCTTATCGCGAAGGTTTGGGCGTCAAGAAAGACCAGGCGGAAGCCCTGCGCTGGTTCCGGCGGGCAGCCTATCAGGAAGAACCCTCGGCTCAATTCTTCGTCGGGCTGGCCTACTTTGAAGGCGATGGCACCGAACGGGACACGGCGGAAGCCATCAAATGGTTTCAGCGTTCGGCCGAGCAAAATTATCCCGATGCCCAATATTTTCTGGGGCAAGCCACGCTGAAAGGTGAAGGTATCGAGGCCAATCCCAGTACCGCCATCGAATGGTTCCGCAAGGCCGCCCAACAGGGTCACACTCATGCCCGTTACCTTTTGGGGCAGGCGTACAAGAACGGCCAAGGGGTTGCGGCCAATCGTGATGAAGCCATCAAATGGCTGCGGCTGGCCGCCGCCAACAGTCATGCGGGTGCGCTGAAAACCCTGATCGAGATGGGCATAACGAACGTGGTTTATAAACCGATCGCGTTTGCCACGCCGATGACCACCGCTCAAGTCACGAACGAGGTCACTCATCTGCCCGCCACCAATCTTACGGCCCATGCCGAAGCCGCACCTAAACCGGCCACAACCGAAGTGGTGGAAACCAACAAAGCCGTCGCGGCGTTGGCTCCCCCCATCAAAGCCGTCGAGCCAACACCAGCCCCGGCGGGCGAAGGTGTGGTGGTTCCTTACGGATTATTGGCCATCGGTGTCGCACTTTTGGGGGTGATCGCGCTGACGAGCACGTTGTTGCTCTTGCAAGTCCGCAGCCGGTTGAAGCACATGGAAGGACAAGTGCAGGAGACCCGGTTGCAACTGGCGCAGGCAGGCAATCACCTGAACAGTCTTTTGCGTTATGTGGAAGCGCGGGCCATGACGGAACGGGCAGAGAAACTGGCCATGACTACCAGCCAGCCAACGACGCAGCAACAAATCGCGGCCACCACCCCGGCTACCACGCAATACAAGGCCCGGCGCAGCGCCACCCCATCCGCACCAACCCCTCCAGCCAATTGATTCGTCACCGGGAGGAAGCTCTTTTGTGATTGATTTTAAGGGTTTCGGCAGACTAAAAGAAATCATCCTGTGCCGAAGAAATCGTCCAACGACTCGGTATCGAGTTCTCCCAGCCAAGACGCTGCTACGCTTTATCAGCGCGCCCTCGATGAATTGAACGGGCCGGTCAGCGCCCGCAACTACCCGCAGATTTTTGACCGGCTAAACCAAGCTGCGGCGCACAATCACGCGGACTCCCAATTTCTGCTCGGAGCGATGTATGAACGGGGTGAAGGCATCTCGCCGGACCCCGAGCGCGCCATCAAGTATTACCACGCGGCAGCCGATAGCGGTCACTCCTTGGCGATGTTCAATCTCGGTTTTTGTTACGAGACCGGGTCGGGTGTGCAGGCTTCACGCTCCGAGGCGATGCATTGGTACTCGAAGGCCGCTGAACTGGGCGATGAAGACGCCCGGCAGGCGCTCACAGAACTGGCCGCTGAGGAGCTGGAGCAGGCCAGCAAAGATCTAACGCAAGCCACGGGTCTGGTGATCGATCATCCGCCCGATGAAGCACCCGTGCCCGTTGAGCCGGAAGCCGCCGAAATCCCGGCCGCGCCGGAAGCGGATTCTCCCACCGTCGCCTTGATCCAGAAAGCCGCGGCAGGTGAAGCCGAGTCTCAGTTCCAACTGGCTTTGCGCCATTACTTCGGCGCGGATGGTGATTGCGATTATGAGCAGGCGCTGAAATGGCACCGGCTGGCTGCCGAGCAAGGTCATCCGGGCGCACAATTTGCCTTGGGTGGCATGTATCAAAACGGCCAAGGTGTGACGAAGAATTTAGGCACCGCCGCCAACTGGTTCCGTCGCTCGGCGGAGCAAGGCCACGTCAATGCACAGTATCATCTCGGCGTCTGCTATGAGCTGGGCGAAGGCGTGATACAGGATGCCGATGCCGCCGCTCATTGGTATCAAGCCGCCGCGCAACAAGGCGATTTGGATGCTGAGGAAGCGCTGAAAAGCCTGACGGCCAATACGCGGCCGCCCGAGCGAGAAGCGGAAGCACCCGCCGTGGTAGAGCCAGCCGTTACGCCGGTGGATACGGCTCCCGTGGAGAATAACGCAGAGCCTGCTCTTGTCACGCCGGAGCCCGAAGTGGTGGTCGCCACGAAGAAAGTCGAATCGGTGGAAACCGAGCTGCCGTTGGATGTCCCGGCCGTGTTACCGCCGCCCAAGCCTTTGCCCGTGGAAGAAGCCACGCCAGTCCCAGAACCGGTAACCGAAGCGGTCCCGGAACCGGTGGCCAGCCCAGTTGAAGAAGCTGTCATTTCTACTATTGCCGTCCCGGTCACCATCGCCAGTGAACCGGAGCCGGTTGCCGCCAAATTTAATTTCACGCCTTACGAGACACGCATGCAAGCCACCAAGGAAATCCTGAACGAGAACGTTGAGACGCTCGTGATCGCCGCCGAGAAGGGCGATATCGAAGCAGCACACAAACTGGGCTTGCTCTACCTCGCGGGCCAAGAGGTCACGGCGGATCCGTTGCTCGGGGCTTTGCTCTTGGAATCGGCGGCCAAGCGCGGCTACAGCGAAGCGCAGTTCCAATTCGCGAACCTGACGTTCGAAGGTCGTGGCGTGGTGCAAGATTACACCGAAGGTCTGCGCTGGTATCGCATCGCCGCTGAGAAAAAGCATCGCGGTGCCCAGAGCACACTGGCTGGTCTCTATGAAGAAGGCGGCATCGTGCCGCAGAATCTTGCGGAAGCCCTGCGGTGGTATGAAGCGCTGGCCGAGGGCAAAGACGTCAACATCCTCCATAAGGTCGCCGTGTGGCATGACACGGGTCGAGGCACGGCGGTGGATCACAAGATCGCGCTGAAATGGTTCAGCCTCGCCGGTGAGCAGGGTCATTTGGAAGCGCAGTTGAAGGTGGCGCGGTGTTATGATCGCGGCGAGATCGTCGCCCAAGATTATGCGCAAGCAGCGAAGTGGTACACGCTCGCGGCCCAACAAGGTGTGGCCGAAGCGCAGGAAAAGGTGGCCGTGTATTACGATCGCGGTCTGGGTGTGAAGCAGGATCACAAGGAAGCGGCGCGCTGGGCCACTCCGGCGGCCGAGAAGGGCCTGCTCGAATCACAAGTGCTTTTAGCCCGCTATCTGGACGAAGGTCTGGGCATCAAGCAAGACCATGCCGCGGCTGTCAAATGGTATCAAAAAGCGGCGGACCATACGCATGTGGAATCCATGTTCCAACTGGGCCGTCACGCCGAGCAAGGGCTGGGCGTAACGACTGATCTCGTCGAAGCCAGCAAGTGGTATAATGTCAGTGCGGCGTTGGGCCATACCCAGGCGCCGGAAGCACGCGAACGGGTGAGCAAGGGTCTCTCGGCCGCGAAGCTCGCCGAAGCCCAGCAAAAGGCCACCGAGCTGTTCCATCTGCACGGCCACAAGGCGCTCGCCACGCGCGAGACCGCCCGCCGGTTGAGTCATTTATTCGCGCATTGAGCGGGCCAGGCCGTTCTGCCGCAAGGTTGCCGCCTTTAGCTTGAGCAAGTGGATGGAATCGCGGAGTATCACTTTCCGCACTCCATCATTATGAACGAGCTCTGCCCAACTTCCCTTTCATCCCGTCGTGCTTGGTTGAAAGCGATCACCTGCACCGGTCTGGTGGCGGCCTCGTTTGGACCGCAACTTTTCAGCGCGGACGTAGCCGGCTGGCGGGAGAAGATTCTAAATTACCTCGCGCGTCATGCCCGGCCTGATGGCGGTTACGCTTGGGCGGATCAGGAGGAATCGCATCTCACCCCTACGTATGCCGTGACCGGGTGTCACAAGTTGCTCGGCCAACTGCCGCCGGAACCGAAGAAGTTAGCCGAATGGGTGCGCACGCACCATCCGTTGCGGAAGAAGAAACCGGAGCAGGATATCCTCAGTTTTGTGTATCAACAGGTGCAGAGTCTCGTGTGGCTGGGCGACAAGGCAGAGGATTTGCAGCCGCGAGTGAAGGCGATGGTGAAGCCGTATCGCTACCTGGCGCAGTATGAGAAGCATTCGTATCCGGTCTTCGAATCCGAGGTGACAGCTTTCTTGGGGCGCGAATTGCTCGGCTTGCCGCTCACCGATTTACAGCCGGAGTTCTTCGCTTACATCGATGACCGGCGGCGCACGGATGGCAGCTTCGCCAACACGCCGAACGCGAAGAACAGCGATGGAAATATTGTCACAACATGGTGGGGCTTGCAGGTGTTGCGCACGCAAGGACGGCTGGAGGAGAAGCGTGCGGAGACGATCGAGTGGTTGCGGGCGTGCCAGTTGAAGAACGGTGGTTTCACACATCAGCCGAAACCGGAACTGGGTGGCTGGGATGATGTGGCTTACACACGCGCGGCGTTGCGGAGCTTGCGAGAGCTGAATGCCACGCCTACCGATGCGGAGGGGTGTTTAGGCTATATTCTCGCATTGTGGAATGAGGATGGTGGGTTTGGGGATCGGCCCGGTTGGCAGAGCAATCCAATAGCGACGTATTATGCCTTGGATGCTTTGGATTGTTTGAGCGCGATGGATGGTTTGGCGAAACAAACACCGCGCCCGGTTGCGCGGAAGACGTTGCCGAAGGAATTGCGGGTGTGGTCCATCCAAGTCGAAGCGCATGGGCAAGGCAGTCCGACGGAAGCAGTTTTGCTGGCGAAGTCGCTCGGCATTCATCTGTGGGGAGCAAAGAATGCGGACGCGCGCTGGCTCACCAAAGCGCAGGCGCTCGCGGATGCGCAGCAGGTGCCGGTGAAGTTCTTTGTGGCGAATGAGGAGTATGGGACGTTTGTCGATGTCCCCGGTTTTGGCACATACAGTCACACGAGCGATATCATGGCACCGGCGGGCGCGGCGATCGGAGATTCGCTGGGCAAGGCGGGCGATGTATCGTGGGAGGAATTTCGTGAGCGGCGGTTGAAGCCGTTGGAGCGAGGTGGCGGGAGGCTTATCTGGCAGTTCGGCGAGAACGAGGCACTCGTGCGCGCGTACCTGGATGATTCGTTGATGCGCGGCGGGTATGCGGCGATCAGCACCTTTCACTTCGGCAATCCGGATTTCACGAACACCTCGCCGTTCCTCATGCGGTATCGCGGGCAGATCCCTTACATCGCGTTGCAGGATGCGCATGGCGCGGAGCCGTGGTGGTTCGCTGATATGACAACAGGCTTCCGCACACTCTTCCTCGCGAAGGAGCCGACTTGGGATGGCTGGCTCACGGCACTGAAGAACAACTTCGTCGTGGCCGTGCGGCGCGATACGAACAGCGAAGGCAAGTTGTGGATACACTCCGGGTCGGACGAGGTGCTGGAGTTCATAAAGCGCAGCGAGCAGTCGTGGCGGTGGTGGGATAATCCGAATATCCAGCGACCGGCGGCGTCAATCGTAGTGGTGAAGGCAGAGGATGAGTTTGAAGTAGGTCGGCCGGCGAGCGGAGTGAACATCCGCGTGCGCTGTCAGTGGGATAACACGCCGCAAGGTTTGCCGAAGACGGAGCGGGTGCAACTGGTGCGTTTGCTGGTGGATGGAGAAGAAGTTGCCACGAAGGAAGTGCGCAAGGGGGCAGCACCGAAGCTGGCGGATGTGTATCAGGAATGTCCCCTGCCCTCATTGAAGGCGGGGAAACATTCTGTGCTGGCGGAGGTGAAGATTTTGGAGAGTGGCAAGGTGGAGAAGGTGAGTTCTGAATTTTCAATCTGATATGAAACGCTTGAATTGGTGTCGTTTACTCAATGTCGCGCTGCTGCTTTGCGCGTTGTCGATCTCGGCGCAAACCGCTCCGAAGGCCAAAGTGTTCAAAGCGGGAGCGGCGACGAGCAATGTCACGCCGTTCTTGGGTGTGGGGATTGTCGGGAATTTTGAGACACCGCTCGCCACGCATATCCATGATGAATTGAATGCGCGGTGTCTCGTGCTGGATGATGGGACCACGAAGCTGGCGTTCGTGGTGGTGGATAATCTTTCGGTGAGCCGCGAGGTGTTTGATGAGGCGAAGCGGTTGGCGCAGGTGAGCACGGGCATTCCAGCGCAGAACATGATGATGAGTGCCACGCACACGCATTCGGGCCCGAGTGCGCGCGGGACGAATGCGTTTGTGATGGATGCGCCGTTTGATTCGTATCAGACGTTTCTCGCCAAGCGGATAGCGGATGGGGTGAAGCGGGCGGCGAATAATCTGCAACCGGCGCGCATTGGCTATGGTTCTGGTTCGTTGCCACAGCATGTGTTCAATCGGCGCTGGAAGATGAAGCCGGGGACGAAGATGACGAATCCGTTCGGCGGCGAGGACAAGGTGGTGATGAATCCCGGTGTGGGGAATCCGAACTTGCTGGAGCCCGCGGGACCGACGGACCCGCAGGTGTCTTTCATTTCGGTGCAGGCGACGAATGGCCTTCCCCTCGCCTTGCTGGCGAATTACTCGCTGCATTACGTCGGCGGGGTACCGAACGGGCAGATCTCGGCGGATTATTTTGCGGTGTTCTGCCAGCGCATCGGCGAACTGTTGCAGGCGAATCAGAAGGATGTGCCGTTCGTGGGGTTGCTGGCGAATGGCACTTGCGGAGATGTTAACAATATCAACTTTGCGGGGCCGAGAGAATCTAATCCACCGTATGCCAAGATGCGCGTGGTGGCGGAGGATCTGGCGGAGGAGGTTTTACGCATCTATCCCCGAGTGCAACATCGCGAATGGGCAGAGCTGAAGGCGGCGCAAAGCGAACTCGCGCTGGCGATGCGGATACCGATGCCGGAGCAGGTCGCTTACGCGAAGGAAGTGCTCGCGCGTCCACCGACAATCTCGCCGATCCATCGCTACGAGAAGGCTTATGCAGAACGGACTTTGAGTGCGGCCAAGTGGCCGAGGGAGGTGAACATCGTGCTGCAGGCGTTCCGTATCGGGGATGTGGCGGTGGCAGGTATCCCGTTCGAGACTTTCGCGGAGACGGGGTTGGAATTGAAGGCGAAGAGCGCGGTGAAGCCGATGTTCACGATTGAGCTGGCGAATGGGGCTTACGGCTACCTGCCTACGCCGGAGCAACACGAACTCGGCGGGTATGAGACGTGGCTGGGGACGAATCGCGTGGAAAAAGAGGCGTCGCGGAAGATTGTGGCGCGGTTGTTGGAGTTGTTGGAGAAGGTGAAATAAAACTTCAAATCCAAAGCTCCAAGCACCAGGGAAAATCCAATTCTCAAGCTCCAAAGTAACGCACCCTATTTCTATTTGATGTTTTGAATTTATCTGGAGCTTGGTGTTTGGGATTTAGAGCTTAGTTAGAGCCGCCTCACGCCGGCTGCTACGATTAGGGTATCATTTCTCATTTGTCTGAAAGGGTGGCAGGCACTACAAGTGCGGCTGCCGAGGCGTTGGCCCGGTGGATTTTGCCAAAGTAATAACATGCCCGGTCACCTGCTCTTTCCTCTAATCGCCAGTTGGTTGTATGTATTCGGCGTACTGCTGGTGAAGCGCTCGGGTGATTATGGTGTGGGCGTGTATCGGACGACGTTCGTGGCGAATGTCACGACGGGCTTGGTTTTCAGCGTCTTATTGCTTCTGGGCGGGACGTTGCCGCCGTGGACGGATTTCTGGCAGCCGGCGCTCGTCGCGCTGCTCTTTGTACTGGGACAGGTGCTCACGTTTCAGGCCTTGAACAAAGGAGATGTCTCGGTGGCCACGCCGGTGCTGGGCTTGAAGATCATTCTCGTAGCGTTCTTCACCACATTAATCTTGGGAATGCATGTTCCGGTGAAGCTGTGGATTTCCGCCGGGCTCAGCACGACGGCGATCATTCTGCTTAATCGCGGAGGTGGCACGAAGAAGCATCATCATGTCACGGGCACCATCATCGCTTCGGGAATGGCGGCGTTGTTGTTCGCGTTGTTCGATGTGTTTGTGCAGAAGTATTCGCCGCTTTGGGGGGCGGGGCGATTCCTGCCGGTGATGATGTGGATGGTGGCGGTGTTTTCGTGCGGGCTCATCCCGCTGTTTCACGCGCCTTTGACGGCGGTGCCGAAGAAGGCGTGGCCGTGGCTGGCGGGAGGAAGCCTGTTCATGGCGGCGCAGGCGGTGTGTTTCATCTCGGCGATCGCAGTGTTTGGCAAGGCGACGTCGTCCAACATCATCTACAGCTCACGCGGGCTTTGGAGTGTGCTGGCGGTGTGGCTGATCGGGCATTGGTTTGCGAACCAAGAGCAGCACTTGGGAGCGGCGGTGTTGAAGTGGCGGTTGGCAGGGGCGGTGCTGATGCTGGTGGCGATCGTGTTGGTGCTGAGTTAGGGGTTTACCGACGAGGCGTGAAAAAGGCCGGGCTGGAGCTGGGCGCTCCACAAGGGGATACCACATCACCGAAGCGGGGCGGAAGATTCTGGAGGAAAATTCAAATTTTGTCCGAGATTAGCGCAGTTTAGCGAGGCTAAGGCTAACGAGATTGAAGGAAGTGTGGCAGAGTGAATGCGATGAGAGAGGAGAGGACAGTCGATTTCGAGAGCAAGACGCGAGTCGCCAGCGCGGAAGATGGGCTGGTCAGGGACCTCCTCTATGCCACGCCGGAGGAGAGGGAAATGGAGGAACTAAGCAGAACAGGAAATACTTCTTGGAACGCTGCAATAAATTATGCGCCCGGCGCGCTCAACCCTCACCCAGCTGTAGGGAGAGGGAGTAGATTTGGAAGCGTTGGTCGGTTTGATGTGTCGGGAGCGACGAACAATCCTGCTTGGAAAAACGGAGGCAAATTTCTGTCCTTTCGCCGCAGCGCTCCTGCGCTACACTGCTTGCATTGCATGAATACCCGGTTTGTTTTTACGGTCTTGCTTGCGGCGCTAGCGATCCCCAGCGGGCGTGCTGCTGATTTCCCCAAACTCTACAACAGCGAGACGGATATGAGCGTGAAGCTCATGCCCGCCGCGGAAGCCGCAGCGACAGCCAAGCTGCCACCGGGGTTCAACATCTCCGTCTTCGCGGCGGAACCGGACGTGCAGAATCCGATCGCAAGTGCGTGGGATGCCAAGGGGCGGTTGTGGGTGGCGGAGAATTACACGTATCGGAGCGCAAGGTGAAGTTCGACCTGAATCTGCGGGATCGCCTGCTGATCTTTGAGGACGTGAACGGTGACGGCAAATTCGACAAGCGCACGGTGTTCACGGACAACGTGCAGATGCTCACGAGCGTCGAAGTCGGTCGCGGCGGCGTGTGGTTGATGTGCCCGCCGCAATTGCTCTTCGTACCGGATCGCAATGGGGATGACAAACCGGATGGTCCGGCCGAGGTGGTGCTGGATGGGTTCAATCCGCCGGCGGAGAATTATCACAATTTCGCGAACGGTCTGCGCTTTGGTCCCGACGGCTGGTTGTATGGGCGTTGCGGAGCGTCGAGTCCGGGGGACATCGGTCAACCGGGCACACCGGCGAAGGAACGCATTCCTCTGCGTGGTGGCATGTGGCGGTATCATCCGGAGCGCAAGGTGTTCGAGGCTTTGACTTCCGGCACGACGAATCCATGGGGGCATGATTGGGATAAATACGGCGAGCTGTTTTTCATCAACACGGTAAACGGGCATCTCTGGCATGCGTTTCCCGGAGCACATTTTGTTCGTCCACACACGATTGACCCGAATCCGCTGACGTACGGGCTGATCGACATGCACGCGGATCATTGGCACTTCGATACCGGCAAGAGCTGGACGGATTCGCGCGATGGCAAGGCGGACAGCTTTGGTGGCGGGCATGCGCACATCGGCATGATGATCTATCAGGGCGACAACTGGCCGAGAGAGTATCAGGACCATCTCTTCACGCTGAACATGCACGGGCGGCGGGCGACCAGGAGATCCTGGAGCGGCAAGGTTCCGGCTACGTGGGCAAGCACGGCACGGATTCGTTTTTCTTCACGGACAAATGGTTTCGCGGGATGGAGCTGAGTTACGGGCCCGATGGCGGCGTGTTCATGCTGGATTGGAGCGATACGGGCGAATGCCATGACAGCACGGGGGTGCATCGCGAAAGCGGGCGCATCTACAAGATCAGCTATGGAACGCCCAAGCAACCGGCGCAAAAGGACATCACGTTCCTGAAGGATGCCCAACTGGTGAACCTGCTGCGGCATTACAACGAATGGTTTACCCGGCAGGCACGCTTGCAACTCATCGAACGTGCCAAATCGGGCGAGCTCGAAAAAGACACGGCGAAGTTGCTGAAGTCCGCTTACAAGAACGAGAACGAGGTGTCGTTGAAGCTGCGCTCGCTCTGGACGCTCTACGGCATCGGCGCGGCGGATGAATCGTTCCTCCGCCTGCAATTGCGGAACGAAAGCGAATACATCCGCGCCTGGGCCATCCGCATGTTGACGGATACGTGGCCGCTCGACACGACCATGAGCCAACGCCCGATGCTCGCACCGGAGGTGCAAGCAAAGTGGTTGTCGCAAGTGAAGTCGCTCGACTCCGAGCTGATCCTGTTGGCAGCGAAAGATCCTTCCGCCTTGGTGCGGTTGACCTTGGCTTCGACATTGCAACGGTTGCCGATGAATGTGCGGGTGGAGGTCGCCGCGGGTCTGGTGGCGCATAAGGAAGATGCGAACGACCACAACCTGCCGATGATGATCTGGTATGGCCTGATCCCGGTGAGCAATGAGAAGCCGGAACAACTGGCATCCATCGCGGCCAAGTGCGAACTGCCGTTGACGCGGCAATACATCGCGCGCCGTCTGGCGGAAGAGCTGGAGAAGTCCCCGGCCTTGATCAACACGGTGCTGCAAAGCGCGGTGAAGAAGCCGGCGGATTTTCAGGCGGATGTGCTGACGGGGTTGGCAGAGGCATTGCGCGGCTGGCGTAAAGCAGCGAAGCCGGCGGCGTGGGACACGCTCGCCGCCGCGGCGGGCAAATCCACCGATGCCAAACTGGCGACGTTGGTGCGCGAATTGAGTGTGGTGTTTGGTGATGGGCGCGCGCTGGATGACGTGAAGGCGCTGGCGCTGAACGGCAAAGCGGACATCGCGGCGCGCAAGGCGGCGTTGCAGACGTTGATCGACAGCAAACCGGCCGACTTGCGGCAGATCTGCGAGCAGTTGTTGAGCGTGCGGTTCTTGAATCCCGTGGCGGCGCGCGGTTTGGCGCAATTCAACGATCCAGTCATCGGCGACAAGCTGGTAAAAGCTTACAAAGGGTTTCACCCCTCGGAACGTCCGCAATTACTGGCCACGTTGGTTTCGCGGCCCGTCTTTGCCAAAGCCCTGCTGGACGCCATCGGCGCGAATGTGGTGCCGAAGGATGATCTCTCGGCGTTTCATGCGCGGCAGATCCGCAGCTTCAATGACGAGAAATTGAACCAACGGCTGACGGAAGTGTGGGGGCAGATCCGGGATACAGACGCCGACAAGAAGAAGTTGATGGCGGATTGGAAGGCAAAGCTGACGCCAACCGTGCTGGCGAAAGCGGACAAGAGCTCGGGCCGGCAGGTCTTCAATTTGGTCTGTGGTAATTGTCATACCTTGTACGGCGAGGGCGGCAAGATAGGACCGGACCTGACGGGGGCGGGCCGCGACAATATCGATTACCTGCTCGAAAACATTGTGGATCCGAGCGGCGTGGTGAACGCGGACTTCCGCATGGTCATCGTGGACATGAAGGATGGTCGGACGCTCAACGGGCTCATCCGCGGAAAGAATGCGAAGACGCTCTCCATCCAGACGATGACGGAACTGACAACGGTGCAGCTCAGCGATGTGGATAAATTGACGGAATCCACGCTGTCCCTGATGCCGGAAGGGTTGCTGGAAGCCTTCACAGAACAACAGGTGCACGACTTAATCGCGTATCTGATGAACCGCAGCCAGGTGCCGTTGCCAGCGACGGCGAAGTGAACCAAATTTGTGCGCCTCTACGATGCTCACAATCATTTGCAAGATGATCGCTTCGGCGGACGGCAGACAGAATTAGTCGCCACCGCCGAAGCAACGGGCGTCGCGCGCATGGTGGTCAACGGCGCGTGTAAAGAGGATTGGGCGCAGGTGCAGGAGCTGGCGAGGCGGTTCGCGATCGTGCAACCGAGCTTCGGGTATCACCCGTGGTATCTGCACGAGCGCACAGAGCGGTGGCAGGCGGAATTGGTGCGGTATCTGGATGCCACCCCAAACGCGGTCGTGGGCGAGATCGGGCTGGACCGGTGGAAACCGGACCTGCCTTACGAACCGCAAGAGGAAGTATTTCTGTGGCAATTACGGCTCGCCGCGGAACGGAACTTGGCGGCGAGCATCCATTGCTTGCAAACCTGGGGGCGGCTCTATGAGCTGTTGCGGGCGGAGAGACTTCCAGCCAGAGGTTTTCTGCTGCATTCGTATGGTGGGCCGGCGGAGATGATTGTGCCACTTGCAAAGCTGGGGGCGTATTTTTCGTTCCCCGGATATTATCTGCTGGAACGTAAGAAGCGGCAGCGGGAGGTGTTCCAACAGATTCCGACGGAGCGATTGCTGGTGGAGACGGATGCGCCGGATCAATCGTTACCGGAGGAACTGAATCAGTATCCGCTGACAGACGCGGTTAGGGGCAAGGCGATCAATCATCCGGCGAATCTGCAAGCGGTGTATGAGGGGCTGGCGAAGGTGCGCGGCATGGCGGTGGAGAATCTGGCGGTTTTGGCGGAAGAAAATTTCCTGAGACTATTCGGAGGTGACTCGTGAATACTTACATCTGTTTCTTACGCGCCGTCAATGTCTCGGGCCAAAACCTGATCAAGATGGCCCAGTTGAAGACGATGTTCGAAACGCTTGGCTTTGAACGTGTGCGCACTTACCTGCAGAGCGGCAATGTGGTCTTCGACACCCGGAAGAGCGATCTGACCGCACTAACGAAGCAGATACAGAAGCAAATCCTGCAAGACTTCGCATGTGATGTGCGGCTGGTGCTCAAGACGGCGGACGAGCATTCACGCATCGTGACGGCCAATCCCTTCCTGAAACGCAAAGGCATTGATGCCAAATTTCTGCACGCCACGCTGCTCTTGGAAGCCACGACTGCATCCCTGGCGGACCGCAAGCTGCCTACGCTCGAGGGCGAAGAGATCGCACAAACGGCGGAGGCCGTTTATCTGCACCTGCCGCATGGTTCAGGCCGCACCAAACTAAGCAATGCGTTCTTCGAGAAAGCCCTCGGGGTCGCCGCCACCACGCGGAATTGGAATACGATGACTGCATTGGAGGAATTATGCCGCACCTGAGCAGGAGATTTGTCTTTGATAACTCCGCGCCCTCGCCTTCAATCAATCTTAACCACCAGCAAACCCTATGAGTATCTTTCAACAAATGCTCGGCAACGTCACCGAGTTCGCTCCGGAAAAAGCCCAGGCTGAATTTGCCCCCATCCTCGCCGAAGGGGAGAAGGTCGTGAAGGCGTTCAAGCTCATCCGCGACCAGATCATTCTCACGAACCTCCGCATCATCACGATCAACAAAGAAGGGCTTACCGGAACGAAACACTTCACCACTTCCATTCCGTATCGCTCCATCAAGACCTTCTCCAAGGAAAGCGCGGGCATCTTCGATCTCGATGCCGAGCTGCGCATCTGGCTCACGGGCGAGAACGAGCCTATCAAGTGGGAGTTCTCCAAGGGCGTGGACATCAATGAAGTCTACCGGGTGCTGAGCCAGTATACTTTGACCCGTTAACGCCGCACCTTGCCTCCACACCCGGCCCCAGCGTACTATCATCCCGCTTAGAGAGCGCATGCAGGTATCAGCTTACATTCAGGAACCCGTCACGTCGTTGCTCGACGTGGGGTGCAATGCCGGGGTGTGGCTGCGTGATTGCGCCCGGCTTTATCCGCAAGCGCGGCTGGCCGGGGTGGAGATCAATGAGCCGGCGATCGAAAAAGCGCGGCATCTGGTGCCTTCCGCTGAGTTGCATCGCACCGGTGCCGAGAAGATCCCCTTTCCGGATCACACCTTCCAATACGTCACCTGCGTCGAAGTCCTGGAACATCTGCCCGCCGACCTGCGCGCCCAGGCATTCCAAGAGATGCGTCGCGTGCTGAAACCCGGCGGACGGCTCATCATGACCGTGCCGCACGCAGGCTGGTTCGCGTGGTTAGATTCCAACAACGTCCGCTACCGTCTCCCGGGATTGTATCGTCTCCTCTTAAAAGGCGGTGATCGCGATGCCAGTTATGCCAAGCTCGGCCGGCAAGTGGAGTGGCACTACCACTTCACCCTGCACGAGTTGATGACCCTTGCCGGACCAGGTTGGAAACAGGTGGCGGTCCAACACGGCGGGCTCTTCATCTATCCCCTCATGGATTGGTTATGCTGGCCATTCTACCGGATGCATCGCCCCGAGCATCCGCTCCGTCAAATGTTCCAACGCATCGCCGGCTGGGATTACTCCATGGATTTTGGCCGCGCCTCCTACGGTATTCTCATCGTACTGGAACGCGTGGATTGATGGCGGCCCTTGCTCCCGTTCGCGGTTGGCCTTATGGTCCCGGTATCGATGGTCAATCCGTTGCTCACATTAAGCCGTTTGCTGCTGTGCCTGCTCCTGTGGGGCAGTGCCGGTTGGCTGCACGGCCAGCCGCAAGCGCCTGAACCGCCTTCGTTTGACGAAGTCCTTGCACGAGCCCAGGCAGGTGAAGCCATCATGCAACTCACCGTGGGCCGGATGTATGAGGAACGCGGCTCCTACACCAACGCCGTCCGCTGGTATCAAGCGGCCGCCACCCAAGGCAATCCCGGTGGCCAGTTCAAACTCGGCCTCCTTCACGCCCAAGGCAATGGGGTGGCACGTGATATGGTCACCGCCGTGAAATGGTTCGAGCTTTCCGCCAAACAGGGCTTCTCCGCCGCGCAATATAACTTGGGTGTCTGTTGGGAAAAAGGTCTGGGCACCGGCGAAAGAAATTACTCCGAAGCCCTCAAATGGTATCTGCTCGCCGCCGGTCAGAACGACAGTTTTGCCCAGAAAGCCACGGGCGTCTTCTACGAGAAAGGGTATGGCGTGCCGGCCGATTTACTGGAGGCGTACAAGTGGTATTCCCTCGCCAGCGCCACTGGTCATCCCGATGCCGACACCTTGCGCAAAAACTTGGTCGCAAAATTGAAGCCGGAAGAACTCGCGACCGCGCAAAAGCGGTTCACGGATTACGCCGCCGCCAAAGCGGCCAATTCCAGCACTCCCCCGCCCCGTCTGCCCGTGGAAGCCGCAGCGCAAGCCAAACCCAAGGCGAAGACCAAAGATTTTCTGGAGTGATGTGCGGCGGATAAACTGCCTTCCTCCTGCCTCACTCATCCCGTCGATACTCCACCGAGCCGCAATCTTCCCAGTAGAACTTGATCCGGTCGGAACCCAGGACTTCCAGCCGGCCAGGAATAAAACGTGGATGGCGAAACTCGCGATCCGCGATCTGCCCTTCTCCTTTGCCTGTGCGGACATCTACCCGCCACGTCACCGCGCCAGCAGGCACATGATCATCACCCGTGACCTTCACCGCCACAGCCTGCAGACCATCCTGCGTCACCCGGATCACTTCTTCAAAGTGTCCCGTGTAATGCCCGATCCACTCGCCGTTAAGATTGATCTCTTGCAACATCGTTCCGCCCGCAACTTAACCACGCCACCGCCGGGACTGCAACCAGTGCGACCGACGCTCAGCCCACCTTAGCGAATGAATAAGCGCAACCCTGACTGATGAAGCGAAATCTCACTCGACACCCGGGCGCCCTGTTCCACACTCCTTGCACCGGCCGGTTGCAACCCCGTAGCCGCAATATTCACCGTGGAACGTACCACTAACAGTTCAGCGGTGCCCGTGTTTCCTGCGGGCATCGGGAACGTCTTTACGTTCGCCGCCTTCAATGCGCTCTCGTTCCAGATCGTTTTGGGCAGCCCCATGATCCTCTTTGCCAAGACGCTGGATGCCAGTGCGACGGTGCTGGGCATCATCGCTGGCATGATGCCGCTGCTCGTGATCTTCCAAATCCCGGCGGCGAAACACGTGGCGAGCGTGGGCTACAAGCGCTTCGTCCTCAGCGGCTGGTCCATCCGTGTCGTTTTCATTTTCCTGATGGCCTTGGTGCCGGTGAGCGAGATCTTTCTCAGCAAAGAATCGCAACTGGCTTTGATCTTGTTCCTGCTTTTCTTCTTCAATCTCTCCCGGGGCATCTCCAGTTGCGGCTGGTTGCCGTGGATCACGGCTTTGATTCCGGCGGAGATTCGCGGGAAATATCTGGGACGGGAAGCGGCCATGGTGAACATCGCCAGCTTCGTCACGATGCTTATCGCCGCCATCACTTTGGGCTCGGCCCCGCACGCCTGGCAGTTCAGCGTGATCCTCTCGTTCAGCGCCTTGATGGGGGCGGCCAGTTTGATCTTCCTCAAACGCATCCCCGAAGTGGCCGCTCCCGCTCCGATCAACGGCTCGAACACCCCTGTGCCATGGAAGGAGATCGCCACGCATCCACCCTTTTTCAAACTGCTCCGGCTGAGTGTCGCGTGGTCCTTTGCCTACGGGGCCATGGGGGCCTTTCCCATCGCCTACCTGAAGGTCATGGCGGGCATCCCGGAGGGGAAAATCCTTTTCCTCACGGCCGCCACATACATCGGCGGATTGTGCAGCTTGTGGCTGCTGGGGGCGCGCCTGGATAAGCTCGGCAGCAAACCCGCGCTGGCCTTGGGGCATGTGTTGTGGCTGGTGATCGTGCTGGGCTGGTTCCTGCTCGCCACCAAAGTGCTCGCGTTCTCCATCCCCATCGTCCTGTTCCTGATGTTTCTCAGCGGCCTGAGCGCATCCGTCATCAGCATGTCCACCACCCGGCTGGCGATGGCCGTAGTGCCGGAGATGGGCCGCTCCCATTTCTTCGCGCTCTATTCCGTGGCCGGTTGTCTGGCTCTGGGCATTTCGCCGGTGTTCTGGGGCGTCTTGATCGATGCCCTGCAGAACGCTGAACTGCTCTGGCACGGCCTTGATCTTAACCGTTACAGCTGGTTCTTCGCGGCTGTGTTCCTTACTTTCCTCCTCTCCCTCAGCCAATGCCGCCAACTGCACGAGCCGGCTGCCGGCAGTATGGAAGATCTGCTGAAAGATATCCTGAGCCAGACTCCGCTGCGGGTTTGGGTCCGTTTCTGGCAACGGTTTTAACCGCAATAGAAAGCACCGGACAACCCTGTCCGGCGCTTCACCTCATTGGCGTGCGGGAGAAAAAATCGCTCAGGCTTTGCGCCAGCTGCAGCCCTTAACCTGCCAATAAGCGCGCAGCACAAAGATCAGGGTCACCACCATGAACACGGCGCACGCGAGAAAGATGGTTGTGGGATGCATGTGGAGTTTCCGGGCCAGGATGTAATCAAAACCGGAAGCCATGAAGACGCCCACGAACGAGAGCAGGTTGGCCGCCGCCAGAATGCTGCCTTTCTCCGATTTGCGCGGGCGATGCTGCAACATGGCCGCCACCGGCACGATGAAGAAGCCGCCAAAGAAACCCAGAAAACTCAGCGCGATGCCGAACGGGATCGCCCCCAAGCCCG
Organism: Limisphaerales bacterium; assembly: GCA_965283725.1. Classification (GTDB taxonomy): domain Bacteria; phylum Verrucomicrobiota; class Verrucomicrobiia; order Limisphaerales; family JAEYXS01; genus JAEYXS01. The sequence goes on along the minus strand of CBDIPT010000006.1, from coordinate 125,420 downwards.
GCCACGAAAGAATCGCCCCCGCGACACACATCCCCAAGATGCCCGTCGGGATCAACCGGTATCGATGTGATTGTGCGAGAGAAAGCCCGCCGCGAAACTGCCCAAACCGATGCCGATGGCCAGCGCCGCTTGCAGGTAACCATTCTGCGTATCGCTGAGCTGCAGCACATCCTTGGCATGGACCAGCAGATTCATCTGCAACACAGCCGCCAGGAAGAAGAACCACATGTTGCCCCAGTTCGCCAGCCACAGCCCCTTGTCCTTGTGCATCGTCTGGAGCTGTTTCCAGAGTTCACTGACGAAGTTGATGTGAAACTTCTTATGGGGAGCCGCCGCCGGCACATGCGTGATGCCAGCGCTCATGAAATAGCCTGCGATGGCCAGCCCCGCCAAGATGACGCCGGACCACGCATGCGCTCCCTGCAGATGCTCGGAGAGGATCGCCCCGGCCATGGTGCCCGTGATGATGGCCACAAAGGTGGTCAATTCGAGGATGCCGTTACCCAGGAGAGTTTCTCGTCCGGAACCAGTTCCGGCAGCAAGCCATACTTGGACGGACCAAACAGGGCGCTATGCACACCCATGAGGAAAACGCAGACCAGCTGGATCCATAGAATATTCAGCGCCAGCCCGATGGAAGCGATGAGCATGATGCCCAGCTCAAACAGCTTGATGGCCCGTGCCACGGTGCGCTTGCTGAAATGATCCGCCAGCCAGCCGCCCAGCATGGAGAAAACGATAAAGGGCAGCGCAAACAAAGCGCCGACGACCGGCACCAGCGTGTCCCGCTTCTCCTGCGGCAACCCCATGCCGAGGATGAGGAAGATGACGAGGTTCTTCAGCGCATTGTCCGAGAACGCGCCTTGGAACTGCGTCGCGATCAGGCTCCAGAAACCCTTCTGCCATCCGTCCGGCGTCTTGTGCGGTGTATTCATCGTTCGCTCGATTTAAAATTTCTTATTCTCTCCGCTTAAGCCGTCACCAGTGCCGGCTTGTTGGTGAACAGCTTCTTCAGCACAAAATGAGTCGGCGTATAGACGATCGCCAGCAAGGCACTCATCCAGACGAGGAGATACGCCTTGGCCGGGAGCCAGTCTTGCGGTTTTGCGTCATCGAGGCCAAACACATAATTCACGTTCACCGGAATCTTCGGGTCCGCCAGTTGCGCACCGGCCGGCGGCAACAGGAAGAACGCAATGAGGCAGAGTGACCAGCCAAGGATAGTCCAAGAACCAAACGCGCGTTTGTCGTACCCCAGCTTGGCCACCAGATACACCAGCAGGAACGGCAACCAGCCATGGAAGAACGAAAGCCCGCGCAGGAAGAGCGGGCGGTTCGTATCAAACATATACGCTGTCATGCCCGTGAACTTGTGGCCGCTGAACTGCACGAGGAAATCGATCACCCACAGCGCTTGCGGCAGCAAGATGCCCACGGCGGACATGGAGATGAGCAGTTTGTTCTCCGTCCACACCCCTGCGAGGGTGAGCAACAAGGCTACATCGCAGAAGTAGAGGAAATTCGTGGGACCGTAGTGATACCAATAGACCGGAATCAGCACGGCCATGAAAGCGGTGTAAGCAAGCTTCAGCCAGAGCGGGATGCGCCGGTTGGTTGGCAGCTGGCTCGTGGCGGTCAAGGTGTCGTTGGTTTGCATAGTTGCGTCAGGTTTTTAATTCCTGCGCAAATGATTACCCGCAAACCCTCGATAACCGTTAATTGATAAAAGAACCAGCTACATTGAAGAAACCGATGGACCAGAAAATACGTAGGACTGACGTGTGAAAATCCAGCAGAGTGTGAAATGTTCTCCCTCTCCTCTAACGAGGAGAGGGCCGGGGTGAGGAGTGAGAAAGCCTAACGCGTTATTACGCCAGCCACCCCTTCAACACCTTCAGATCCTTCTGCATGTGCGCCAGCATCTGCTTCTGATCCCCCATCTCATATTCATGATGCTGGCAGATCGGACCATTGTAGGCGGACTTCTTGAGACCATCGAAGAACGACTTGTTCACCATGCCTTCGCCCAGATTGCACCAGCCTACGACCCAGCCCTTGTCCGTCTTCTTCCACACGAAATCTTTCACGAACACCGCCGTGTAAAACGGTTCGATGAGCTTCGCCTCGATCGGCCAGGAGAGGCCGCCTTCGATCGTCGCGTGACCGATGTCGAAGCACATGCCCATGCTCTTCGGATCCATCTCCTTGATCATGTTGAACACGTCCCAGATGGGCGCACCCACGTAATCTTTCCCCGAGTGATTCTGGAAACCCGCTTGCAGACCGAGACTCTTGCAGGCATCCGCGATATCCTTCAGATCCGGGGCGATCTCTTTCAGGTAATCTGCCGGGGCTTTGTCTTTCGGATATTTCCAGAAACCCAGCCGGATGCGCTTGATGCCCAGCTTGGAAGCGGTCCGCAAAACAGTTTCCGTATGCGGCGTCTTCATCGAGGTGATGGCCGTGGTGAGGATGTAGACATCCAGCTTCTGCTTGCGCATCGCCTCGGCCAACTTCGGCAATTCATCCGCTGCCTTCTCCGGCTCGATCTGACCCTTGGGCCGCACGGGGCACTCAATGCCTTCCCAGCCGACCTCGGCCACGAAGTTCGCCGTCTCCGTCGCACTCATTTGCTGGAACGGTTTCGAGAACGCGATAATCGGATACTTGCCTTTCGCCGGCGTCTGCGCCAGTGCAGAACCAGCGCCCAAACTCAAGGCCGAGGCAGCCATGGCTGATTGAAACAGAAAGTCGCGGCGCGAAAGAGATGAGTGCTGGTGGATCATGGGGATACTTTGGAAGAGTTACCTGAAATTTCAATACCGCTTTGTTGGGAGGAAAATAAATTCCAAATCCAAAACACCAAGCTCCAGTGAATCGCCAAACATCAGTATGCACGCGTTGAGGATTGTTGTTTGTGATTTCTTTGGCGCTTGGTGCTTTGAATTTGAAGTTTCGCACACGTTTCACTGGTGATTTGTCCGCAGACTTATTAATCTGCGTCATGCGCCTCTACTTCCTCAGACATGCTGATGCTCTGCCGGGGTCAGACGATGCGGTGCGCCCGCTTTCCAAGCTGGGTCAACGACAGTCCAAAGCCGTCGCCGACCTGCTGTTCAATGCAGGCGTGGTTTTCGATGCCGCCTACACCAGCCCGCTCGTGCGCGCACGCGAGACGGCGGAGATCGTCCTGCCCGTGACGAACCACGACAAACGCATCATCTTGGAGCTCACGGATGCGTTGCTGAACGAGGAGCGCAATTTCGTCGGCTGGCTGAAACAGATTCCCGACGGCAAGAATATCCTGCTCGTGGGCCACAATCCCTCCATGTCGGACCACATCATCCGCCTGCTCAAATGGCCCTCGAGTGATGCCTTTGAGATGTCCAAAGGCATGCTCGCCTCCCTCCGCACCGAAGACCGCGTGAATTACTCCCTGAAACTCCTCATCGGCCCGAAAATGCTCGGGGTGAAATAACTTCGTCTCGTAGCCGACGACGTGAGGAGGCGGACCTTGCATCCGATTTGTCATCGCGTTCTAACGAACGCGGCTACCAAGAAAAAAGGGCGACCATCACTGGTCGCCCTTTTCATGTAAACTGTTCTGAAATTCTTTAGATGAACTCGTTGATCAAGTTCTCCAGGAATTCCTGACGGCCGCTGGTGTTGGCTTTCGCTTCGCCCTTCTTGAGCATGTAGGCTTCCAGCGTCTCGAAGCTCTCCTTGCCTTCTTCAATGCTCTTGCCGAGGCCGCTGTCCCACGAGGAGTAGCGGGATTTGACGAACTCGGCGAGGCGACCGTCCTTGCGGATGGCAGCCGCGATCTTCAGTCCGCGGGCAAAGGCGTCCATGCCGCCGATGTGCGCGTGGAAGAGGTCCACCGGCTCGATGCTCTCGCGGCGCACTTTGGCGTCGAAATTCACACCGCCCGTGGTGAAACCACCATACTTCAGGATGCCGAGCATGCACTGCGTGGTGAGGTAGATATCCGTCGGGAACTGGTCCGTGTCCCACCCGAGGAGCAGGTCGCCCGTGTTCGCATCGATGCTGCCCAGCGCGTTCGCGGCACCAGCCGTCTCGATCTCGTGCTGCATCGTGTGACCGGCGAGCGTGGCGTGGTTCGTTTCCAAGTTCAGTTTGAAGTGCGGCAACAGGTCGAACTCGCGGAGGAAGTTCAAGCAAGCGGCGGCATCAGAGTCATACTGATGCTTGGTCGGTTCTTTCGGTTTCGGCTCGATGTAGAACTGGCCTTTGAAACCGATCTTCTTGGCGTAATCCACGGCCATGTGCAGGAACTTCGCAAGATGCTCGAGTTCGCGCTTCATGTCCGTGTTCCACAACGTGGAGTAACCTTCGCGACCGCCCCAGAACGTGTAGCCTTCGCCACCCAGTTCATGCGTCACTTCGAGAGCCTTCTTCACTTGCGCGGCAGCAAAGGCGAAGACGTCCGAGTTGCAGCTCGTGGCGGCACCGTGCATGTAGCGCGGATGCACGAAGAGTTGGGCGGTGCCCCAGAGGAGCTTGATGCCCGTGCGCTTCTGCTGCTCTTTCAAGAGGGCGACGATGGTATCGAGATACTTGTTGGATTCGCGGAGGGACTTGCCGTGCGGCGCGATATCGCGGTCATGGAACGCGTAGTAAGGCGCACCGAGCTTGTCCACGATGTCGAAGAACACGGGCACGCGGGCCTTGGCGGTATCGATGACGTCCTTGCCGTTATCCCACGGGCGGATGGCCGTCGGCGCGCCGAACATGTCACCACCCATGCCGCGCATCGTGTGCCAGTACACCACGGAGAAGCGCAGGTGCTCCGCCATAGTCTTGCCTTCGATCTTCTGCGAAGGATTGTAATGCTTGAATGCGAGCGGGTTCGAGGACTTCGGCCCCTCGAACTTGATCTTCGGGATATCTTTGAAATAGGACATAGTTCTCTTTCAGTACAAAAATCGGTTTCTCGTCTGTTTTATGTGTCTAACGAATGAGATGACTGTAATCACCGCCGAAGACGTGGCAAGCCGGTAAAAGCACGCGAAACCTCTGAAAATCCACCTGTTTTTTAGCCGCAAAAAGACACAAAAGCAGCCCTCGGATCACCGCGCAAAGAGACTGCGGATGATATCCTCGATCGGCACCTCTTCGATATCGATATCCTTCACGGGAAGTTCATCCAGCAACCCCTTGCACGCGGTGATGACGCGGTCACGCTTCACTTTGAGCTTCACGCTCGTAGTGGTCTTCTCGACGATTTCACCGAAGGATTTCAAGCACTCCTCGCTGCAATTCAAAGGCTGCTCGGTCTGGATGGTGATGAGCTTGAAATCGGCGAAACGATCAATGATCTCGTGCAACAGGCCATCAAAGAAAATGGTGCCTTTGTCAATCACGATGACGCGCTGGCAGAGCTCCTGGATATCCGCCATGTAATGGCTCGTGAGCAACACCGTGGTCTTGTTGCGCTTGTTGTGATCGCGCAAGAATTCGCGGACGGCCTTCTGCGAAACGACATCGAGGCCGATGGTCGGCTCATCAAGAAACAACACCTTGGGCTGATGCAATAACGCCGCGACCAGCTCCAGCTTCATGCGCTCACCGAGGGAGAGTTCGCGCACCATCACGTTGAGCTTGCTGCCCACGTCGAGGAGTTGCGTCATCTCATCAACGCGCTTTTTGAAATCCTCCGGCGAGATGCCGTAGATGCGGGCGTTAAGCTCCAGTGATTCACGCGCGGGCAAATCCCACCAGAGCTGGTTCTTCTGGCCGAGCAACAAAGCAAATTGACGACGGTAGCCATCCGCCCGCTCCCACGGGGTGTAGCCTAGTACCGAAGCCTTGCCGCTCGTGGGATGCAAGAGGCCGGAGAGCATCTTGAGTGTGGTCGTTTTGCCCGCGCCATTCGGCCCAAGGAAACCGACGAGTTCACCTTCTTCCACGCGGAAGTTCACGTCCTTCACGGCATGCGTGGTCTCGTATTCGCGATGGAACAAGCCGCGCACCGCACCGGCGAATCCGGGCTGCTTCTTGTAAACGCGATAGGCTTTGTTCAGCCCTTGAGCTTCGATGACGGCCATGACGAAAACAGTATGCGTTGGATGGTGGAAAAGTTAAAGCGTTGAAGCGGTTTAACCGCTTCAACGCTTTAGCGTAAAAAGATCAGCGAATTAGCGCAGCAACTGCTTCTCGAGATAGCTGACGACCTGGCGGACGTTCGCATCGATCTCCATGCGGTCTTTCACCAAGCGGCAGGCGTGCAGCACGGTGCCGTGATCGCGGCCACCGAAGGCTTCGCCGATGGTGTTCAGTGAGCTCTCGGTCAATTGACGCGAGAGGAACATGGCGATCTGACGCGGGAAGGCGATGTTCTCCGGACGGCGCTTGCTGGTCATGTCCGCCAACCGGATGTCGAAGTGTTCCGCCACGCGCTTCTGGATGATATCGATGGAGATGGTCGTGCGGCCCTCTTCCTGCAGGACTTCGCGCAGGAGCCCTTCCACCATGTCGATGGTGAGGAGCTTGCCGGTCAACGAAGCGTAGGAAGCCACGCGGATCAAAGCGCCTTCCAGCCGGCGGATGTTCGTCTTGATGCGGTTCGCGAGGAATTCGCACACATCATCCGCGATGTTGACGTTCATCGAGATCGCCTTCTTCTTCAAGATGGCGAGCCGCGTTTCCACATCGGGCGGCTGCATATCCGTCACCAGACCCCACTCGAAGCGGGAGACCATGCGGTGTTCGAGATTCTGGATCTCGCTCGCCGGGCGGTCGCAGGTCAGGACGATCTGCTTATGGCTTTCGTGCAGCGCATTGAACGTGTGGAAGAATTCTTCCTGGATACGTTCCTTGCCGGCGAGGAACTGGATGTCATCCATGAGCAACACATCCGTCTGCCGGTACTTCTTGCGAAAGCGGACGAGCTGGTTGTTTTGGATGGCGTCGATGAATTCGTTCGTGAACTTCTCCGAGGACACGTAGGCGACCTTCGCACCCTTCTTGTGCGCCGCCACATACTGGCCGATGGCGTGCAAGAGATGCGTCTTGCCCAGACCGACCCCACCGTAGAGGAAGAGCGGGTTGTATGATTTGCCGGGAGATTGCGCGACCGCCAAGGCGGCCGCGTGCGCGAAATTGTTGTTATTGCCGACGACGAAGGTATCGAACGTGTTCTTCGGGTTGAAGAGCAGCTCGCCATCGATGTTATTCCCCCGCTCCGGATGGGCTTCGGCGGACTTCTTGGCGGGAGCGGTGACGGCAACAGCTTTGACCACCGGAGCAGCCGGGGCTGAACCGACGACAAACTTCACTTTTACCGTGCGACCGGTCGTGTGCGTGAGCACTTCCTGCAGCAGACCCAAATAATTGTCCTTGAGCCAGACTTCGCAAAAGTCATTGGCGACTTGCAGCGTGACGACGTCTTGCGACAAATCGACCGCTTTGAGCGGAGCGAACCAAAGATTATAGAGATCGGCGTTGAGCATGGTCCGCAGCAAGTTCTGCGCGGACGCCCAGACCGTTTCGACGGTTTCCTGCATGGCGCTATTTGTCCCCTGATTTTCCACTGTTTTTGCCCAATTATTCACTGTTTGCCGTCACTTATCCGTAACCGACGCTTTTGCCCTGCTTTCCCTGGGCCATTCGGCCTCGCTGCCATGATTTGCGCCTATTTTAGCGGCTTAGCATTTCTTGCCAACCACTTGTTCAGACTAATATCCCATTGATTATCAATGAGATACGAAATTTATCCAAGGCCAATTCTGGTGTCAGCTTCAGGGGGCGATGAGTCAGCCCCGGTTGCACGGAATCGAGTCCGCTTGTTCTAAGAAAACATTCGAGCCCTGACGAGGAATAGATATTCTCTCTTATCCGCAAGTTATTCACAGGCTCTTTTTTCTTTTTTCTGCTTGCCTCAACTACCACCAAATACTTAGTGGCCGAAAAAAGGGCTTCCTACGCAGGTGCCCCTTCGAAATAGGCCGAAAAACGGCCTAGCAATCGTAGTAAAGGAAAAATTCATACGGATGCGGACGGAGCCGCAACGCGTCGTGTTCCTTACGTTTTTGGGTGATCCACATCTCCAAAAAGTCCGCGGTGAAAACATCGCCTTTCAGGAGGAATTCATGGTCTTTCTCGAGGCAATCCAAAGCCTCGCCCAAAGAGCCTGGCACATTCGGGACTTTCTTCAGTTCTTCCGGCGGCAATTCGTAGATGTTTTTATCCAACGGTTCACCGGGGTCGATCTTGTTCAGAATGCCATCCAGACCGGCCATCAAGAGTGCGGTGTAGCACAGGTACGGATTCGCGGCCGGATCCGGCGGACGATACTCGATGCGCTTGGCTTTCGGGCTGTCCGAGAACGTCGGGATGCGGATGGCAGCCGAGCGGTTGCGCGCGGAATAGGCCAAGTTCACCGGCGCTTCGTAGCCCGGCACGAGGCGCTTGTAGGAATTCGTCGTCGGGTTGCAAAGGGCGCACAGCGCCCGCGCATGTTTCAAGATGCCGCCGATGTAATACAGTGCGAGCTGGCTCAGCCCGGCGTACTCATTGCCGGCAAAGAGGGGCTTGCCCTTGTTCCACAAGGACTGATGCGTGTGCATGCCGGAGCCGTTGTCACCGTAGAGCGGCTTGGGCATGAACGTCACCGTCTTGCCGTGTTTCTTGGCGACGTTCTTGATGATGTATTTGTAGAGCATCATCGTGTCCGCCGTCTTCACGAGCGTGTTGAAACGGAAATCGATCTCCGCCTGCCCCGCCGTGGCGACTTCGTGATGCTGGCGCTCCACCTGGATGCCGAGGGATTCCATCACGAGCACCATCTCGGTGCGGATGTCCTGTTGCGTGTCAGTCGGGGCGACGGGGAAGTAACCTTCCTTGTGCCGGATCTTGTAGCCGAGGTTCGGCATCTCATCACGGCCTGTGTTCCAGGAAGCTTCTTCGGAATCCACCGAGTAGAAGGTGCCGTTGGATTTGCTGTCGTACTGGACGTTGTCGAAAATGAAGAACTCCGCTTCCGGGCCGAACACGGCGGTGTCCGCGATGCCGGTGCTCTTGAGATATTTCTCACCGCGTTGCGCGATGCTGCGGGGATCGCGCGTGTAAGCCTCTTTTGTTCCCGTCTCGGCAATCGTGCACGTGAGCGAGAGCGTGGGCACCGCGCAGAAAGGATCGATGAACGCCGTATCCGGATCGGGCATCGCGAGCATGTCGGAGGCCTCGATGGATTTCCAACCGCGGATGGACGAGCCGTCAAAGCCGAAGCCCTCTTCAAAAACCTCGGCGGTGAGTTCGCTCGTGGGAACGCTGAAGTGCTGCCAAGTGCCGAAGGTGTCGACGAACTTGATGTCCACCATCCGGACGCCAGACTTCTTGGCCAGTTCGAGAACTTGTTTGGGAGTGCTCATGTGATGAATCGGCTTGCTGCTGTCGGTTGAGAGACGAGAAATCCCTGCCTAGGTTTGACACCAGACAGGGAAAAGCGTGCGAAAAATTTAAACGGCGGCGTCTCCAGTTTCCTCGGTGCGGATGCGGACGGCGCTTTCAATGGGCATGATGAACACTTTGCCATCACCGATCTTCCCGGTCTTGGCGGCATTCACGATGGCTTTCACGGCCTGTTCCACTTCTGAATCAGGCAGGATGATCTCGAGTTTCAACTTGGGCAGAAAATCAACGGTGTATTCGCTCCCGCGGTAGATCTCAGTGTGGCCCTTCTGACGGCCGAAGCCTTTCACTTCGGATACGGTCATACCCTCCACACCGATACCGGTAAGCGCTTCCTTAACGTCCTCCAATTTGAACGGCTTGATGATGGCTTCGATCTTTTTCATGTGCGTTCCTGTGTCGACTTGGGATACTAACAACGGACCCCCCTCTGTAAACATGAAACTCGGCGTGAAAAACTTTCATATACGGGGGTTGACTTTCCTTCGCTGTAACCTCCGAAAAATGATACGTGCACACAGTTCTTGCCTTGCGTCGGCGCATGGACTGCGCATCCTCGGCGCCGATGAGTTTTTGGTATAAACATGTCGCCCGTCCGGTGCTGTTCCGGATGGATTCGGAACCGGCGCATAATCTCGCGCTGGATAATCTTTCCGTCGTCAGCCGGTCCGCGTTGTTGTGCGAAGGACTGGCCAAAATATTTTGCGCCCCGGAACTGCCGACGGAACGTTTCGGCCTGCGCTTTCCCAATCCCGTGGGCCTCGCCGCCGGCATGGACAAACGCGGCGTGGCGATGCCGGCGTGGGCTGCGTTGGGTTTCGGTTTTTCTGAAGCGGGCGGAGTGACCTGGCACGGACAGCCCGGCAATCCGCAGCCACGCATGTTCCGCGCCGTGGGGGATGAGGCGTTGGTGAACCGTATGGGTTTCAATAACGGCGGGGCTCCGGCGCTGGCGGAAAAGTTGACGGAATGGCGCACGGCCGGTCGCTGGCCAAAGCATCCAGTGGGCATCAATCTCGGCAAGTCCAAGATCACACCGAACGAGCAGGCGGCGGAAGATTACGCGAACTCGTTTCGCGCGTTGTGGCGGCTGGCGGATTTCTTCGTCGTCAATGTGAGTTCGCCGAACACGCCGAACTTGCGTCAATTGCAGGACAAGTCGGCGCTCGATCAAATCTTAGCTGCACTGCAGACGATCAATGCCGAACTCGCGCAGCAAACCGGTTTCGCCAAGAAGCCTATCCTGGTAAAGGTCGCGCCGGATCTGACCTTCGCAGCACTGGATGAAATGCTGGAACTCGTCGGTCCGCGCCAGCTCGCCGGAATTGTGGCGACGAACACCACCATCACCCGTCCGGACAGCAAGGCACCGAAACTCAAGGCGGTATACGCCGAGACGGGCGGCTTGAGCGGGCGGCCGCTGCGCACACGCAGCACAGACGTGATCCGGCATCTGCACCAGCAAACCAAAGGCAAGCTGCCGCTGATCGGCGTCGGTGGCATCTTCACGGCGGACGATGCTTGGGAAAAGATCTGCGCAGGCGCAAGCTTGGTGCAGGTTTACACCGGCATGGTGTACGAAGGCCCGGGTATCGCAGGTGCGATCGTGAACGGCCTGCGGGAGAAGACGGCCGAGCACGGATTGAAGAGCATCAGCGAAGCGGTGGGGAGCGGATTGGAGTAAGCGTGCTGGTAGGGCTGGCTGTCCTCAGCCAGCCCTGCCAACGGAGATCGCGCACACTTAAAACGAGAAACCCACGCCGGCGTTCACCTGAATGGTGCTGCCGAGGTCCAGGCGCGCATTGCGGCCCGCAGCCGATTGATTGAAGGAGCCGATGTTCTGATAGCTTAACCCGCCGAACACGCTGACGTTATCCGTCAACCACCACGCAACACGGGCACCGACATAGCCGCCCACCAGTAAATCCGCCGTACGATTGCTGCCGCTGACAGGTTGCGTACCGACACCCGCGATCGTGTTCACCTCGGTGAAACTGAATTCACTGTCCACCACCGCCAAGGTCAAGCCCGCCCCCAAGGTCAGCACAACGCGCTCGGAAAGATTGTAATCCAGATAAGGCCCGAGCTTGAAGGCGAAGATCGAGGCATCGATCTCACGCTGGCCGGTGGTCAACAAACCGCCCGGCACCGTGATGATCGTGCTGCTGTTGGGGTTCGCGCCCAGCAGCGGGCCTGGGCCGGCGACGGTGCCGGTGAACGGCGGCACGGGAAACACGATGCCATTACCGAGATACACATCCTGTTGCACAGAAATGGAAGACGTGACCGCGCGGTTATCTCTGATATTCACGGGCATCCAGCCGAATGCGCCTTCAAAACCCCAAGCGCCCCAATCAAACGCCCCCAACTGGTAGCTATACGTCAGCTCCAAACCGTGCTGCAGCTTGGTGTCGTTATCGAGCGAATCGCCACCGCCCGCCGAAGAGGAACTGCTCAGCACCAAGTTACCGCCCTGCACCTGGCCCGCATTGTTGTAACCCCAGAACGAGGTCAACCCACCGGCGTTGCCGGTGTTGTCCATCCCCACGAAACCATCATCGTACGTGCGGACATCCCCGGGGTTCACCAAGGCGGCGTTCGGATTCGACAGGGCCGGGAAGGAACCAATGTTCGAGAAACTCCCGGAAATGTTCATGCCCAGGCTGTAGCTGATACCGAAACGGCCATAGCGGCCAGCCGGTTCAGCACCGATCGCTTGATCCACAGCCACCGTGCTGGCCAAGCCCAACCCGAGTCCCAATAAGCAAATACGTTTCATATCTTGTTCCTCCTTGGATTATGGCACCAAAATGACGCGGTAGAACCGGGCGACCACGGTGGACGGATGCGACTCCGTTTTGGGTGGTCCGTTATCGATCCACTGTCGCGTTGAACCCGTGCCGCTGACCGCCGGCACGACCGTAGTCCACGTGACCATGTCCGCGCTGTATTGGATGTAATACGTGCGGTTGGCCAGCGTGGCGAAATCGATCAGGACACTGCCATCCACCAAGACGACGGGCGGATTGCGCAGGATGTTTTGCACCGTGCCGACGGGATTGACCGGCGGATCCACCGGCGCCAGTTCCGCGAGGAAGGTCGGGGCAGGAATCGTGACGCGATCCGGCACATAATACTCGATGAAGAACGTCACCGAACCACCAGCCGGCACCGGGAAGTTTTGCTGCACGTAAGGCTGACTCAAGCCGTTCGTGCCCGTGGCGTTGTAAACAACGATGCCCGGTTGCAGGTTTTGGACCGTCACGCGCACAGCCTGGATGGGAATGGGTGAAGGGTTGTTCACAGTCACCGTCTGGCTCATCAAACCGGATTGCCGGAAGATGACGCTGCTTGAATCCACCGCGCTGGTGGCCGTGATCGGCGGATTGGCGAGCACAGTGATATTCACAGCGGCAGAGGTGGTCGAAGTGCCGCTATTATCCGTGGCGATGGCGGTGAAAGTGTAGTTACCCGCCGGGAGATTGGCGATATCCACGGCATAAGGCGTCGTCGTATCCGTAAGCAAAGAGCCCAAGGTGGCTTCACGGAACTCCACTTGGGTCACGGTGCCATCGGCATCGGCGGCATCGGCCGTCACGGTGAAGGTGGCGGGCGCAATGAACGTGGAGTTATTCGTCGGGAAGGTGATGGTCACCGTCGGCGGCATGTTCACGCCGGTCACCGTGATCGTCACGGTGCCTTGGGCAAAGCCATCCACGCCGTCATAAACGAAATACTTGAAGGTGTCGTTCGTCGTGGCATTCAACGCGAGGGCCATCAAGGTGGCGGACGTCGTCGGATCATAAGTGAAACTGCCATCGGCATTCACCACCACCGTGGCGCCCAGCGTGCTCACGGAATCATAGGCGGGCTGGGTCGGCACGAGCTGGTGCAGGACACCAAGGTAAACGGGATCCGGATCAAAGGAGCTGGCGCCGTAATTAAGGTAGCTGGCCAAGGGACCGGGATCCGGCAATGTGGTGCTCGTGGCTCCGTTGTCACCCGGGATCACAAAGCGGGTGCCGTTTTCGATGCGATCAGCAGCGATGAGGTTGGCCACGCGGAAGCGGTCGATACGGGCATTGGCCGAGATGCCGAAGTCATCCAGCTCAAAGACCGTGGTGAAGAGGAACTCGCCTGCAACACCGTAAGCGGCCACTTGGGAAGCGGGCACATACACCCAGCGGCTCCAGGTGTTCGCGTCTGTATCATGCACCTGTACCATGTAAGATTCCGGCGCATTCGCGCTGCCAGATTCATAGATCACGAAGTCGTTCCCGGCGATGTTCGTCAGGTTCAAGCCGTTGTTCCACGTGAGTTCTACGCCGCTGCGGAAAGAACTGCCGGCATCGCCCAACGGCAAATTGATACCGCTCACCGTGCTGCCTGATGAGGACTCCAGCAAACGACCGAACGAGTAAGCGCCGATGAAATCAGTGGGATCATCCGGGAAACCACCGCGCGGTGTGGTGGTGGCATTCGGTTCAGCATCGATCACGGCGCCATCATATGTGCCCGGAGCCAGCGTGGTCAGCGTGTTCGGTGTGCCAGCCTGATCAAACGTGACGGTCGCGAACGTGTAGAGCTGCTGGCCGGGAGCCCGCACCGAGAGCACGTCGGAGCCATCTGGATCCGTATCATTCAAGAGCACGCCGGGCGCGGTGATGTTGAGCACTTGCGTGGCGGTGGTGCTGTAGCTGTCCGGGTTCGCCGTCGGCGCATCGTTGCGACCGGCAACGGTGATGGAAACCGTGCCGATATCCGTGCCCCCTGCCCCATCCGAGACAGTGTAGTTAAAGGTGTCCACCAAGGTTTGGCCCACGGCCAAAGCTTGCACCGCCACGGCAGCCGTCGGGTTGTAAGTGAAGCTGCCGTCCGCGTTGACGGAAACAACGGCACCTTGTGCACTGGTGACATCGAAGGCCGTGACCGCCAGCGAGGCGCCGGTGTCGATATCGGTATCATTCGCCAGCACGCCCGTGGCAAGCGGCATGGTGAGAATAGAGTTTTCGTTGGCTTGATAGGAATCAGCCACGGCGACCGGCGGGTTGTTCACGCCCGTAACAGTGATTGTCACGGTGCCCGTGGCGAAACCACCGTCGTCTTGCACAGTGTAACCAAACGTATCCTGCACGGTACTACCGGCGGGAAGCTGGCGCAGGGAAAGCACGTTGCGCGGATCATAGGTGTAACTGCCATCCGGGTTCACATTGACGGCGGCCCCCAAGGCACTGTTGGCATCAAAGGCTGGCGTGCCCGGGCTCATGGGATGAAGGATGCCAACGTAAAGCGGATCGGGATCGAAGGTGGAAGCGCCGTAGCTTTCGAATTCAGCCAAGGTGCCGGGAAGCGGGGTGAAGGAACTCGTAGCCCCGTTGTCTTCCGGAATCACCTGACCATCCCGCGAGGCATTGAGCATCCGATCCTCATTCGTCATGTTCACGATGCGGATGCGGTCGATCCGGTCATTGGCCGCGAGGCCGAAATCACTCAGGTCAAAGGGCGTGGCAAAAAGAACACCACCGGTGACAGCCGCCGAGGCAGAAGCGGGGTGGTAAACCCAGATGCTCCAGGTGTTCGCCACCGCATCGTGCACCTGCACCATGAACGCCTCCGGCACCCCCGTTGAGCCGGATTCGTAAACTACGAAATCACTGCCCGTCAGGTTGGTAAGGGTGATGCCGTTATTCCAAGAAAGCTCAACCCCGCTCCGCGCGGCCGAGCCATCATTTCCGGCCGGCAAATTCAAGGCCCGGGCACCCGCACCCGCAAACGCTTGGCGGCCGAGGCAAAGAGAAGAATCGAAACCAACAGTGCTACTCGGGAAACCCACGATACCGGCCGTGGCTGTAGTCGGCAAACCGGTGATGATCGCCCCGCCCTCCAACGTGCTCGCGCCCAATAAGGTGGCGACATTGGGAGTGCTTAATTGATCGAACGTAAAACCGGCGAAGGAATAGCTTTGCTGCGGCGCGTTACCGTTAACGGTTAATATACCAGTGCCAGTGTCATTACTCAGGACACCAGGGCTGTTGACGGTCAATAGTTGATCCGCTTGGACATTGCCCGTATCTGGGTTGGCTGTAGGGACCGCTTGCGCAGCCGCTACTCCCACCACCAGAAACAGCGCGACATTTTGGAGCAAAGTTAGCGTTTTCATTTCCTAGGAAAATTGATTTAAGCACCTTCTAGGCCAATTTATGCAAAGTCCGGCTCAAAGTTGGACATTTTTTGCTCTAAACTAGGGAGTCATGCCCCTAAGACGTTACAAATTGAGCCCGATCAGTTCAAACTGACCAAGGCGGTGACAATAGAGGAGAACGGCACTGATGAGGTAGTAAGGGAATCACCCTAGGGTAAACCCCTTAATCAACCATGAGAAAATACCCACAGAATGGAGGAAAACTGAAAAAAACTGAGATTCTCAGAACAACACCTTGCCCATGATGAACTTGCGATCCACAGCTCCATGGGTGTGATTTTGCTGAACCATCGCTCGGTTATCGCCGATGACTAGGTATTCCTGGTCGGAAAGCTCAAACGTTTCCTGCCAAGGGAACCGGGCACGGACGTAAGGCTCATCCAGCACTTCACCGTTAACGTAGACCTCACCATCCTTGATGGTGACCTTTTCCTTCGGCAAAGCGATGATGCGCTTCAAGAGGACGGCGTTCGTGCCCAAGTTCCGCACATCGACGGCCACAACATCAAAGCGCTTGGGCTCAGAGAACCAATAGGAGACCCGGTTGACGAGGTTGTACTGGTTCTGCTTGTAAGTGGGAAACATGCTGATGCCAACCACTTGGATGGGGGTCGTGAGCACGCCGAAGACAATCGCACTGGTGATCACCGTAACCGCAATCCGGGACAAGGTGCGCTTGGGGTAACGCCCAACGACGAAACGCGCCCAGCCCTCGACCTTGGTTTCAGGTTTTGATTCGTTTGCCATCGTTCACTTGTCAGACCGTTGCGGCATCCAGCTAATAGGACCGCTCCCAGCACCAAAGCACTCAACCTTGTTTGCCCATGATGGTGCAAATAACTCACCGTTCCAACCGTATTGCGCTGCCATCTTTGCTGTTTCTCCAAAAAGTTCAATAAGCAGAATTGGCCAGTGCACCGCTTGACAAAGCCGCGCGCTTTACCGAGTGTTCCGCCCCCGCCGCCCGGCGGACTTCGTGAACGGCATACGTAAACGTGACTTTCTGCTGTCGCTGAAATACGCGACGATCGAGGCGTGCTTCAGCGTCCCCATGCTGAACCTCACGCGCTCCAACCTGCCCTTTGTCATCGGCTTTGTGGCGGCGGTTCTGAAGTGGGATCCAGCCTGGTCGGCTGGCTGGCGTCGGTGCCGCTGATCTGTCACGTCATCCAACCGCTCGTCACTACCTGGTTGCAACGGCGGTTCTCTTTACGCGAGATCGTGCTGATCAATTTCGCCTTCAATGCCTTGCCGTGGGCGTTTGTTTCGTTCTTTCCGTTTCTGCAGGAAGAACGGGTGCCATTGCTCTTCGCCATCGTTTTTGTATCCAGCCTGGCGGATAGCGTGGCGGCGGTGGCGTGGTCAGCCTCGATGTCCGACCTGGTGCCGCTTTCCATCCGGGGACGTTATTTCGGGGATCGCAACGTCATCTTCGCTTTCTGGAACCTGGTCGTGCTGCTGGCCGCGGGTCAGTTCGTGGATCATTTTCACAACACGATTTATTCCTTCGGGGCCGTCTTCGCGATCGCGGCCGGCTCGCGCATGATCGGGATGTATTACTTCGCCATCATGAAGTTCCCACCCTCCGTCACTACCCGGCAGACCAGCCGGCTGAAGCTGGCGGATTACCTCTCCGTCCTGCGTGATACCAATTACCTGAAGCTCCTCCTTTTCATCGGGCTGTGGGGTTTTGCGCTGAACTTGGGACAACCCTTTTACAGCGTCTATGTCCTCGGCCACCTGCCCTACTCGGTCGGCGATCTGACGGTGCTGACGACCATCGCGAGCTTGGGCGGCTTGCTGTCCTTACGCACGTGGGGACCGCTGGGCGACCGCTTCGGAAACAAGCCCGTGATGGTGACGTGCTCCTTGCTCTGGGCGGGAACGGCCGCACTGTCATGGCTGTTCGTGGGACCGGAACGGCATGGGCATCTCTACGTGAATTATTTCATCACGGGATTCATGACCTCCGGCTTTCAGCTCTGTCAGTTCAACCTGATGATCAACCTTGTCTCCGCGCAGAAGAAGGCAGCTTACATCTCGGTGTTCTTCGCTTTCACGAACTTGATCACGGCGCTGGGGCCGATCTTGGGCGGCAAGATTTTGACGGTGTTACCGGAGCAAGTCGGCACGCTCTTGGGCGAACCGCTCAGCAACTATCACGTGCTGCTCGTCGGCTCACTGCTGCTCTGCCTCCTTTCCGTGCATGTGCTACAGACCTTGCGTGAACCGGCGGAGCGGCCGTTGCGGGAACTGGTCCGGGTGATGCGCGGAATGCATGAGTTCAACCCGGTGCTGGGCTTCTCCACCCTGGCGGAATACATGTTCACGCCGCGCGGCATCCAACGGCTCGTCCAGCAAAGCGTGCGGACGTTGCGACGCCAGACAAACGTCATGACCGATGTAGGCGAAGATCTGGTAGAAGGCGGCCTGCGGGCAGTAAAACGACCTTTCCAAGACCGGGTGGAAGAAGAGACGCCCAAAAGCTCCAAACCCAACGATCCAAGCTCCAAATAAACGTCCATGAAAAAACTCCAAACCCGCGAAGCGGACTTGGAGCTTGGATTTCAAGATTTGGAATTTTCCCGCTACTGCTTCTTGTAGATGATCAATACGCCGTAATCCGAGAGCACTTGCTGGGTGGCTTTATCCACATAGGAATAAGTGATCGGCGAGACGGAATGGAGATTGCCTTCACCCACGCCGCTGAGCACTTCCGCGACCATTTCATCAAAGCGATTGCGGCCGTTCACGACACATTCCGCGTGGCGGATGGTGCGCACCACGAACGAGATACCAAGCTTGGCGGAGACTTCGAGGGATTTGTTCGCTTTCTCGATCAGCGCCCCAGCGTCCTTGCCGGCGGAGGGTAACGTCAGATTGACCCGGTGACGCGGTTTGGTTTCCGGCGTGGAAGTAGCGGCGAGGATCTCCTCCACGGGATCAATCACCGGCGCAGGCGGCACGGGCGTGCCTTCGGGCACGTTGAAGGTCAGATTGCATTGGGGGCACTGGATCTCGTCGCCGACCATCGCGCTATCCGCGGTCAGCAGCACATTGCAATTCGGGCAGGAAAAATTAATATCCATATTGGGCCTCAACTTATTCTTGGAAACTGGTCCAATCTAATGCCGGAAGCGGCATAGAGCCAGCAGAAACATTGGTAAAACTTCAAAACTAAAGCTCCAAGCGCCAAATAAACACCAACGAAAAGCTCCAAACCCGACCATGCGGATTTGGAGCTTGGGATTTAAAACTTCTCTGGTGTTTGGCGCTTGGGATTTGGAGTTTTACTCCTTCACCCGCGATACCCGTGCGCCCAGCTTCTTCAGCTTCTCGTCAATCTTCTCGTAGCCACGATCCAGATGGTAGATACGGTTCACTTGGGTGGACCCCTTCGCCGCCATGCCACCGATGACCAAGGCGGCCGAGGCGCGCAGATCGCTCGCCATGACTTCCGCACCGCTGAGCGGGCGACCACCCTTGACGATGGCGCTCGGCCCTTCGATGGCGATATCAGCGCCCAAACGCAGTAATTCGCTGACGTGCATGAAGCGGGCTTCGAAAATACGTTCCGTGATGATGCTGATGCCGGGCGTCAACGCCATGAGCACCATCATCTGCGCCTGGGCATCCGTCGGGAAACCAGCGTAAGGCTGGGTGACGATGTCCACCGGCTTGAGCTTGCCACCGCGCTTGATGGTGATGCGCGAACCGTTGCGCTCCACTTTCACCCCGGCTTCGCGGAGCTTGTCCAAGATGGCGTGCATGTGATCCGCCCGCGCGCCGTGCAAGGTCACTTCACCATTCGTCGCGGCGGCGGCGATGGCATACGTGGCAGCTTCAATACGGTCCGGGATGACTTCGTGTTCCGCGCCGTGCAGTTCTTTAACGCCCGTAATGGTGATGGTCGGGCTACCCGCCCCCGTGATCTTCGCACCCATGGCACACAGGAAATTCGCCAGATCGACGACTTCCGGCTCGCACGCCGCGCTATCAATGATCGTGACGCCTTCCGCCAGCGTGGCGGCCATCATGATGTTCGCCGTGCCTAGCACCGTCGGACCTGAGCGACCGCCAAGGAACATCTCGCGGCCGATGAGTTTCGGCGCCTTCGCGATGACGTAGCCGTGTTCCACGGTGATCTTGGCGCTCAAAGCCTCCAAGCCCTTCAAGTGCAAATCCACCGGACGCGCACCGATGACGCAACCACCGGGCAGTGACACCGTGGCCTTCTTCAAGCGCGCCAGGAGCGGGCCCAAAATACAGATGGAACCGCGCATCTTGCGGATGAGGTCGTAATCGCCCGTGCCTTTGATCTTGTGCGCGTGGATCTTCACCACGTCGCCCTCGATCTCCACCTTCGCGCCGAGCGAGGTGAGGATTTGGCCCATGAACTTCACGTCGCTCAAGTCCGGTACACGCGTGATGACGCACGGTTCGGAGGTGAGGAGGGTGGCGGCCATGAGGGGAAGCACCGCGTTCTTGGCCCCGCTGATCTGCACATCCCCGTGCAGCGGAATGCCGCCTTTGATCAAAAGACTGTCCATAAATTCGAAATCCTGCTGAAAAAGTTTTCGCGCGAAAAATCTGCGACGCGCGACTTTTTCACGCGCCTTGCGGACTGGCAATCACGAAGCGTTCCCGACCGCTTAAATCTTTTTCCAAAGCATGCACTGTCCAGCCGTTGTCGGTAAAAATCTGCTGGATGGCGGGTCCCTGTCCTTCGCCGAACTCGGCCATCAAGCGACCATTCGTCACCAGCCATGCGGCTCCTTCTTTCGCCAAGCGACGGTAAAACTCCAAGCCATCCGCCCCGCCGTCCAAGGCCAGACGCGGATCAAAGTCTTTCACTTCAGGCTCCAAGGTTTCGATCTCCGCCGCCTCGATGTACGGCGGGTTGCTGACTATGAGGTGGTACTTTTGCCCTGATTTTAAAGGCTGAAACAGATCACCGACGTGAAAGCGGATAAGGGCAGAGACCTGCGACCGGTCAGCATTCCGCCGGGCGACGGCCGAGGCGGAGGCGGAGATATCCACGGTATCTACAATGACCCGCGAACACTTGGCAGCGATGGCGATGGGCAGACAACCAGAGCCCGTACCCAGATCAAGCGTCTGCAATTCTCCTGCTGGCAGACCATTCAGTACGTCCACGCCAGTTCCGCCAAGGTCTCCGTCTCAGAGCGCGGGATGAGCACATCCCGGTTCACTTCCAGCTCGTAGCCGCAGAAATTCACGCTGCCCACCAAGTGCTGGAGTGGTTCGCGCTTGCCCCGGCGCTGGACGAGATCCCGCATCTTGGCTTCCTCGTCCGGCTTCAAGGCCTGCTCGAAATTCAGATACAGCTTGAGCCGCGGCATTTTCAGGATGTGCGCCAGCAAGAGTTCCGCCTGCAAACGCGGCGATTCCACCTGCTTGCGCTGCAAAAACTCGGCACTGCGCTGTATCACTTCCAGAACGGTCACGGCGAGAGCCTAGGAATATGGCCGGGCAAGCAAAGGGAAAAGTGCGTAAAACGTAGAGACAAATTAAAGGACACTGCCGGGCTAGAAGCTAACGGACGCTCAATCTGCGACCCGCGGCCTTTGGCTGATCCGCGCGCATTGCGGGCAAACAAAAACCAAGGCGCGTTGCTCGCCATGGATATTGATGTCAGCGGCGGGCAGGCAATCACCGGGGTGCGGATAAAGAGTTTGCCGACGATGCCATTCGCCTTGTTCCGCAGCCGTCTTGCTCATGGGTATCAGCCCATAGGCGATCGGCACCGTCCGTTTTTGCATGGTGAGTTGATGCACCTCGCAGATGCCTGATTCGCCCCGCGTGTAGTCAGGCGCCCGGCAGCCAAGCAAACCATAGAGCAGGATCAGGCATAAACGGTGGTGCATGAAGAATTGGACGGCGGGAGGCTATAAATGCTCCGAGTACGCAAAAAGGGTGATATAGTAGCCTGTTGGGTAGCTAGCCGGTCGCGATTACGAATTACTATAACTTATCATTATCCATACCACTATCCGCACTGACTGAAATCGACACTATAACGATATAGCTATATGCAGATTGCAACTTTCAATGAAATGGACTTGAGGGGAAACAGCGTGGCTGAGGGCTTCGACGCATGGGGTGTTTTAATTATTCAAAATAGTATTTCTGATACATCTCTGAATATTGCTCCGGGCGTGGTAGTCTATATTGTTAAGGTCGTATTGGGGGCTGCAACCACCTCCGAGTGACCGGTTATCTATGAAAAATCGCTTTATCATGCTGGCCCGCACAAGCGCTCTCTCGCTTGCACTGGCCGCATTGACCGGCTGCCCGGAAGCCGCCGAATCCCAATCGCTCGGCAGTGCTGCCAGTGACGGGGGAACGGCCGAGAAGGCCAAGGTGGAAACCAAGCCAGCCGCCGTCGAGGCCACCGCCGATGTCAACGCGACGACGAATGCCGTCAGCGGGGACATCCGCCAACAACTGGCCCCGGCCATCCCGCCGATGTCGCCCGGCTTGAACGACGTCGTACGCCTCGCGCAGTCCAAGATGGGCGACGATGTCTTGCTGGCTTACATCGGGCGTTCCGGTGTGGAGTACAATCCAACCACTGAAGAACTCGTCTATCTTCATGATCTGGGGGTGTCCGACAAAGTGATCGCAGAGATCTTGAAGCGCGCCCCGCAATCCGTGGCGGCAAAGAACCAGAAGCCTTCTGAGCCGTTGAACATCC
The DNA here is from genome assembly GCA_965283725.1 of Limisphaerales bacterium. Lineage (GTDB taxonomy): Bacteria > Verrucomicrobiota > Verrucomicrobiia > Limisphaerales > JAEYXS01 > JAEYXS01. Next base: position 103,068 of record CBDIPT010000006.1, on the reverse strand, counting down.
CGGTGGTCAATGCCCCGATGCAAGCCGCCGCGACGAATCCGCCGGTGGCTGCAGCACCGGTCGCGACCAATCCTGCGCCCGCCGTCGTCGCAGCTGCCCCGGCTCCGGTGCAAGTGGTGCAACCGCCGCAGCAGATCATCATTCAGCAACAACCCATCGTGATCCAACAAGCACCGCAAGAGGTGCAGTATTTCTATTCCTCCCTTTCGCCTTACGGTTCGTGGATGGAAGTGGATGGCTACGGCTGGTGCTGGCAACCGACCATCGCGGTGAGTGTGGATTGGCGGCCCTATCAGCAGGGCGGCCGCTGGATATATTCGGATGCGGGCTGGTACTGGCAATCGGATTACTCTTGGGGCTGGGCACCGTTCCATTATGGCCGGTGGTTCAATCACCCCCGGCGTGGCTGGTGCTGGGTGCCGGATCGCGTCTGGGGTCCGAGCTGGGTGAGCTGGCGCACATCGACCAGCTATTGCGGCTGGGCTCCGTTGCCGCCGGCGGCGCGTTATCGCAGCGGGTTCGGGCTTTGGTACTACGATCGTAATGTAGGCATCAGCTTTGAATTCGGGTTGGGCGCAGCGGATTACACGTTCGTCGGCATCGGTCATTTCTATGACCACAATCCGTATCAACATCGCCTGCCGCACTCGCAGGTCACGCGGGTTTACAACCAGACCACGGTGAACAACGTCATCGTGCAGGGGAACAATAACAACGTGGTGATCAACCAAGGTGGTGCCTCGGTGACGCAAATCAGCCGCGCGGCCCGGGTGGAAGTGCAAAAGGTGGCGGTGATGGAAGCTCCGGCCCAACGCAGCGGCGTGCAACCGGACCGCCTGGTGCGGGATAACGGCATGCTCGCGGTGTATCGTCCGGCGATGCCGGGCAACAACAGCACCGCCCGCTTGAATAGCGAACCGGCGAAAGCCGCGGTGGCCACCGCTCCGGCCGCCCGGCCTGGCAGCAACAATGGCAACAGCGAGAAACGCAACCATGCGCCTGCTTTGTTGCCGAGCAGCAATCAAACGACGGTGAGCGCCCCGGCTCCGACCGCGCCCGCCACGGTCTTGCAACGGTATGAAGCGCCGAAAGCGGCGGAACTCCCGGTCTTGAAACGCCCGGCGGCACCAGTCCGCAGCGGCAGCGCCACCGGCAACCCTTATCAACCGGCCGGCAATGACCGTCCGTTGACTGCGCCGACCCCGGTGCAACCAGCCACGCCAGCCGTCACGACGCGCGGCACAGCTTATGTGCCGCCAAGCAAGAATGCGCCAGAAGCGAACCGGCCCATGACCCCGCCGCAACCAATCTATGGTGCACCGGCGACACCCGGTGTGGGCAAGCCCGTGCAACCAGCCACCGCCGAGCAAAGCCGCCTGACGCCGCCCCAACCTGTGCAACCGGCCGCACCGGCCGTGACACGGAATGAGCCGACGAAGCCAAGCGTGAACACCCGCCCGACCTATAACAATCCGCGCACCTACGAAGCGCCGGCCACGGTCAACACGCCGCGCGTCACGACGCAACAAGCGCCGACGTATTCAGCCCCGACGCCGACCTACACCGCGCCTACGCCTACGTATACGGCACCAACCCCGACTTACACGGCTCCCACGCCGACCTATACGGCCCCGACGCCCACGATGAACCGGCCAACGCCAACCTATACGGCGCCGACCCCGACGTATAACAAGCCGGTCCAAACCTACACGGCGCCTACGCCGACTTACACCGCCCCGACACCGACTTATACCCCGCAGGTGCAAACTCCGCGGCCGACCTACACGGCACCCGTGACCCCGACGGCACCGCCGCAACGGACCTACGAAGCACCACGCCCGACGTATACCGCCCCGGCGGTACAGCCCGCACCAACGGTCCGGCCTTCAACGCCGCAACCTTCGCCCGCCCCAGCCAGGGTGGCGGTCGCGGTAATGACGACAACGGCGGCAACAAACGCCCTGGCTCACGCTAAACGATCAAGCCTAGGAGGAATGGAAGCATGAAAATGCATCTGAACAGGTGGATTGTGTCCGCACTTTGCTGCTGGACACTTGTAACGAGTGCCAAAGCGGCCCAACCGACGACCGTGCTTTACGCCACGAGTTTCGAGGCGGACGAAAATTACAGCCTGGAGCTGGATTTGGGTGACACCACGCCCAGCGGCCAGACCGGACAGAATGGCTGGCTGGGATTCGGCAGCAAACAGCCTTACTGGAACGGCATCCTGACGAATTATTTCTCCGGCCTCGGCCAGCAAGGTTATATCGGGTTCACCGCGCCGACAGACACGGACGGCACGTTGACCGTCTGGCAGCCGAACATCACGGCCGTGCCATCGGGCCAGCCCATCGTGAAATTCTCCACGCTCATGGCCATCGGGGATTCGACAAATGAGCGTTTCGATGACTTCCGCTGGAGTGCTTACAACACCTCCGGCCAGCGCCTGTTCACGCTGGATTTCGATAACTATGCGTTGGAAGTGAATTACGCCTTGGATGACGTGAATGGTTTCGTATCCACCGGCAAGAAGTTTGAGGTGAACAAAATCTACGAGCTGGTGATCATCATGGATCTGGCCCGGAACAAGTGGAGCGCGCGCATCGATGACATCCCGTTGGTGACGGAGAAAGCCATCACCACGACGTTTGCTTCGCTCGCCTTGGGTGATGTGGATGCCGTGTGGTCCATCCGGGATACGGCCCATCCCGGCAACAACTTCATGGCGTTTGATAATTATCAACTGACCGCCTATGCCACAGCGGTGCCGCCCGAGGTGCACATCGCCGAGCGGCTGCCCGATGGCTCGAACCTGATGCGCCTCTACGGCGAGCCGAACAAATCTTACACGATCGAAGCCACGGCGGATTTCCAGACGTGGACGCCTATCTCCTCGAGCACCCCGCCAGAGGGTATCTTGGAATATCTGGATACGGCGGCAGCGGGCCAGCCGAAGCGGTTTTACCGGGCGAAAGCAAATTGAGCAGGCATTGAGAGCAGCACTATAACGGCGAAGTTCCGGGCAAGATAAGAGCAGACGGGCGACAGGGAGCGGAATAAAGATGTAATATCCGCCCTGAGTCGAAGGAAAAGGTTTGCTGCACGCGTGGTTTCTTGCGAAAAACTGCGTGACCCAGACCCGAAGATAACGCGACCGGTGGGGCGGAGCGTTCAAATCGGGAAGACAAGAAGAAGCATGAGCGTCGCCCAGGAACTAAAGTGTGCCTGTCCTAATTGCCAAGGCCGCATCGCCTACCCTGCCAGTGCAGGAGGCTCTACCATCCAATGCCCGCACTGCAGCTCGCCAGTAGCCCTCCCGGCGGCGGCCGCGCCGGCTGCCCCAGTGGCCGTAGCCGCCCAGCCCGTGCAGGCGAACCTGAAATGCGCGTGCCGTCATTGCAATGGCCGTATCTCTTTCCCCCCGAATGCCGTTGGTTCGGTGATCGCCTGTCCACATTGCGGCAAGGAAACGCCGTTGGTCGCTCCGGGTGTCAGCGCCCCGCCGCCCCCGGCTCCAGCCGCTGCGGCCGGACATAAAGCACCACCACCTCCGCCTCCACCTGCGGCGGCTCCAGCCCGGGCCAAGACGCCCACACCGCCAGCTCCCACAGAAGAGGAAGTGCAGGAGGGTGCCCCGAAGAAATCCGGCGGCGGTAAAAAGATTTTCGCAATCATCGGAGTTGTCCTAGTGCTGGCATTGGCCGGCGGTGCTGCTTTCGTCTTCATGAAGAAGCGGGGCGGCAGCAGCAGCACGAGTGGCGGGACAGGTGGCGGCTTCAGTTTGCTCGGCTCCAAAGACGAGCTGGAAGTAGTGAAATACGAACTCCAGAAGAACGAAGGCACGAGCTTGGTATATGTGACTGGCATGTTGCGCAACAATACGGCCGAGCAACGCACCTCGGTGCGCGTAGACTTCAAACTGTTCGATAATGCCGGCAAGCAAGTGGGCAATGCCTCGGACTACATCATGATCATGGAACCCAAGCAGGAATGGGCTTTCAAAGCGTTGGTCGTGGAGCCAGCAGTAGCCAAAGTGGAGATCGATAAAGTCACTTCCTCCAAGTAGTTGCACGGGCCGAACCACCCGTAAAAAGGTTCGTAAAAAAACGCCAAATCACTAGTTGACGCTCCCATGCCCCGTCGCTAGATTGTGCGCCCTATTTGGGTTCCAGAGTAGCTCAATGGTAGAGCACGCGGCTGTTAACCGTGTGGTTGTAGGTTCGAGTCCTACCTCTGGAGCCATTTCTTTTTCCACCATGCCGCAGGCATGGTCAGGCAGTCTAAACTGCGGTCTTTTTCCCTTACTTCTTTGACCCATCACCGCCCGGTTTTCAACTGCGCCACCGTCTTTTTTTCACTGATGCACCAAAGCTGCTTGTAGGTGCGGATGAAGAGTTCCCCGTCGGAGACCGCAATAGAACCGATCACTTTCTCGCCCAGCGGATTGATGCTGAGCAGTTCAAACTTCGGGCTGGCGCGCAACACGATGCCATCGCCGCCTTGGTTCACGGCGTAGAGGCGATCGCCAGAGAGCACGAGCGAGGACCAATTCTGCCCCGTGGGGCCGGGACCTTTCACGCGTTCTTCCCAGATGAGTTTGCCGGTCTTCAGCTCAAAGCATTCGGCCACGCCGGGATCGTTTAAGATGTAAATGTAGCCTTCATGGATGACGCCCGAGCCGATGCGTTGCTTGGTCTTCGGATGCTGCCAGAGACGTTGCGCGGTGATGTCGCCACTCCCACCAGCTTTCACGGCGGCGGCGGAACCATTGTAGCCACCCATGCCCACAACGATGCCTTCGTTGAAGAGCGGTGAGGTGTAAACCAAGGGGTTCAAGCCCGCGCAGGTCCAGAGTTCCTTGCCGGTGAGAGGATCGAAGGCGCAGATGCGCTTCGGATACGTCATGACGAGCTGATCGCGGCCATCGATCTTGCGCAAGATGGGATCGCTCCATGAACCTATCCAAAGGTTGCCGTTGTCTTTGCCCGGAGTGGGATTGCCTGAGCTGCCGCCGGGTTCGTCATGCTGCCATACGGTCTTGCCGGTGCGCTTATCCAAGGCGATGAGAAAGGTCGTCTCGCCGGGACCGTAATTGAGATAACAGAGATCACCGGCAAGGACGGGTGAAGCCGCGTGGCCCCAGATATGGACGAGCTTGCCCAGTTCGCGTTTCCAGAGCTCTTTACCGTTCAAATCGTAGCAGTAAACACCCGCGGAACCGTAGGAGACGATCACGCGTTCACCATCGGTGGCGGGTGAGGCGGAGCATTGCGGGTTCGTGGCGTGAGTCAGCTCTTTATCCGCATAGACGACGCCTTGTTGCCAGAGGAGTTTGCCATTGGCACGGTCGAAGCACATCAGGGTGCGGCGGTTTTCCTTCTCGATGGCTTGCGTGAGGAAAATCTTTTGGCCCCAGACGACGGGGGTGGAGTTGCCACGATCCGGCAAGGGCACATGCCAACGCACGTTGGTGTCCTTGTCCCATTTGAGCGGCAGATTGGTCTCGCTCGTGGTGCCATCACCATTGGGACCGCGCCAGGCCGGCCAGTTGGCGGCGGAAAGGGAAATGGTGAGAGATGCCGCGCAGGCAAAAATGACAGCCATCAATGTGAATTGTTTCATAAGTTCACTTTTTAAGTGCCTTGGCTACTGCTATCTTGATGCTTTCACCACGGAGATCAGTGGCGACGATAGTCCCTGCAGGATCAATCAACAGGATGCGAGGAATGCTGGAGTAGCCATAACTTCTCAAAACTTTATCCAGACTCCATTCACCCAAAAAAGCCTGCTGCCAGGACAGTTTCTCCCGCTTCACAAAATCACGGACTGGCTGGATATTTTCATCCAAGCTGAGGCTGACCATCGTGAAGCGGGGGTCTTGGCCAAATTCTTCATAAACCGCTTTCAGATTCGGCGTCTCCTCCACACAAGGGCCACACCAGGTGGCCCAGAAATCCAGCAACACATATTTACCTCTTAAATCCGTCAATTTCAGCGACCCTCCTTCCAGTTTCTTAACAGCAAAGTCAGGAGCTGTATCCCCATCGCCAAGCGCGGGCTTAATTAGAATATTTCCGATATCATAAGGCTTCAGAGCGGATTCCTCCACGGCAGAGCTCGGAATTTCAATCACTTGGTCAATATACGCCACTTCTTTTTTGGCATCGTAAAATTGCGCTTGAATATGATACTTGCCAGGCGAAAGCAAATCCCCCAGCAAAGTGCCATCAGATAGAAGTTGCAGCGCATTTCTCCGCACCAAAAGCTTTCTACGGCGCTGTCCTTGTTCGGTCTTTGACTCCTCCGTCCACCATGCCGCCCGATTGTCAAAAGTGTCTTTTTCTTTGGGTATCTCCGGAGATATTGCTTCTTTCTGCAAGTATTCTTCAGGGGAAATCCAAATGACGGACTTCTGTATGGAATCTGGCTGCAAGGACCTGCCGAACACCGCTCTTCCCTCAACTGCCACGGCCGCACTTTCCATTGTAACGCGCATACTTTCTCCAGGTTGAAGCGACAAACTTTGGCGATAACCGAAAAGCTGTCTCTTCAAAGTACGCGGAGATTCGCGTAAAGTAATCATCCCGGGAGGAACGGTGGGAAACGTGAACTTGCCTTCAATATCCGTCATCACTTGGTGTTCCTTGATTGAAAAGACATCATCCAAGATGTAAGCTGTTCCATCCGAAGCTGAAGCCAGATACCTTGGATTCAATCCGAATCGTACCCATAGATTGCTGACTGGCTTGCCCGAATTCAACCGCACACCATCAATCCGCCCCCATGGCTGCAGCGTCATTTTCGGATAGTTAGTGAAATCAGAAGTCTGCATCAGAACAAACCCATACTCGTTCGCCACAACGGCAAAAAGATTTGTAGGCGAAGGCATACTGAAGCAGCCTTTAGCATCCGTGCTCAGCCTCAGAGAGCCTCCTTCCAAAGTCTTCCGGTTCAACACGGCCCCCACCGTTTCACTCATGAAAACTACTTCGGTCCCTGAAAGTTTCTCACCATGGGCATCCTGTACCGTGATGGTCAAATCCGTCCGTGCGTCCGTCCCGGTTGCTTTGTCAGCAGCCAATTGGCCGTGGGTATGGCCAGCGAGGCCTGACAGCCACAGCCAAGTTATGAGGTAGGTCCACTGGACTGATTTGCGACAGAGACGGTCCATAGGCAATTGGTGAATCTCGGAAGAGTAGCCTAACCCACCAGACATGAAAACAAAAAGCCGGACAGATCGCTCTGTCCGGCTTGAGTAAGAATGCTTGTCAGCTTAGGCCGCTTTCCAGGCCGTGATGCCTTCGATGCGGAACTTGCGCTTGGCTCCTTCGATCTCGATCTCCACTTCGTCACCGATCTTGTGACCGATGAGCGCCTGTCCGACCGGCGAGAGGTAGCTGATGATGCCCTTGTCCGGATCGGAATCCCACGCACCGAGGAGCGTGAAGTTTTCCGGGCTGCCGGAGCCGATGTTGGTCACCTTGACGATGGTGCCGATGCTGACTTCTTCCGTCTTGGGGTTCGCGAAATCGGAACCGCGGGCGCGCACCAACTGGACTTCCAGTTCGGCTTTGCGGCGCATGAGGATCTTCTGCATCTCCTTCGCGGACTTGTATTCGTGATTTTCGCGCAAGTCGCCGTAGCTGCGGGCGATGGCGATGTCGTTGCGGTTCGCCGGCATCTTCTTCTGGACGAGTTCTTCGTACTCGGCCTTCCGGCGTTCCAAGCTCTCCCAAGAGACGACCAAGCCGCTGTCCTGCTTGGAGGTTTCACCGGTGATGAGGGACTGGATGGACGGGTAATTCTTGACGATGCGCGCGAGCAAGGAGCGCTTGTCCATGTCATCGAAGCTCGGGGAGAGCTGCAACGCACGGGTCAGATCGCGGATGACTTCCAAGTCGGCAGAACCGATGAGTTCCACGAGCAAGGTCGGGTCGTCCAGGATGAAATCGCGCAGACGGTTCGAGCGGATCTCGTTGAACTGGTCACGTTCCATCGCGGTCAACATGGCACGGAACACTTCCGGCCCGAGGATGTCGGCGAAGGTATCGGAACGTTCCTTGGCGAGCCAGAGGAGCAGTTCGCTGCTGGCCATGTGCTGGCTGATCATGCGGGCCAAGGTGGCCTTGAGCTCATTGATCTTGCCGCTCTGCAACAGGACGGCGGCGCATTCGCTGCACAGCTTGGCGGAGGACTGGTTCAGCAAGGAGAGGACGACATCCTGCCAGGTGTTCGGGTTGCCTTCCTGATAGGATTGCAACGCGCGGCGATACTTGGCCGCGGACATGGATTCCATGATCGTCTTGACGGTGGCTTCACCGGCCCAGACGTCTTTGGCGACCACTTCGCCCGGCTGGGCGGTCAAATTGCAAGCCTGACGGAGATCGTCACGGAGGAAAATCGCTTCCAAAGCCAGCGCGGGCATCGTGCGCTGGTGGGACTGGATGTCCGCATTCAACTGCGAGATGACTTCCGTCACCACCGTGTTGCGTTCCTTGATGTCTTCCAAGCTCTTATGGATCTCGCTGGCGACGACCAGTTTGGCCTTCAGACCTTTGGCGGCGCGGAATTCATTCGTCAGACGGTCCTGCATGGACACGGTCTGTTCACGCATGACCACCGGATCGGACTTCTTCAGCGGCACGAGGAAATGACCGTCTTTCTTCATCTCGCGCTTGGCCACTTCCCACCACTTCTTCCAATCGCTGGCGATTACGTCCGGGACGAGGGAGTTTTGGATCTGGTCCACCGTGGCGGAACCGCCAAAGCTGCCGAGAACGACCTTGATGAGGTCCAGATGATGAAGGGCAGCCATTTGCCGCAAGCTGTTCAGATCAGCGGCTTTACGGGCCAGGATGTGATCCTTGGGGATGGGCTTGAGGGAGTCGGCGGCGAAGGACAGGTCCATGGAGTGACCGGCCTTGCCCGGAAAGTCGATGGAGAAGCGGGCGAACACGGTATCCACCGTGGTGATACGTCCGAAACCCCAACTGCGGTGCATGCAATAGCCGCCTTGCGCGAGTTGTACGAGCACTTCGATGTGCTTGTTGTTGATTTTTCCCGCTAGGGCCAGCTTCTCAAATTCTTCTCTCATATCAAATAACTCGCCTGCAATATCGTGTTGGTCATATTAGAGCCGTGACCGGTCAAAAACCAAGAGAAATTGCCTTACGTGTCTTACGGCGCGGTGAACAAGCGGATGAATATACGGAAAACTTGCTCGATTTTGAGCTGTCCCGACAGCGCCTTTCCGGCCCCGATCGCGGGCTGGTGCAGGAGCTCGTTTACGGGATAACACGGGCGCGCGCCACGCTGGACTGGCTGATCGACCGGAAGACCGAAGGCCGGCAGCAACGACCGGATTTGCGCAACCTTTTGCGGCTCGGGCTGTACCAGCTTTTCTGGCTGGATCGCATCCCGGACCATGCCGCCGTCCATGAAACTGTGGAATTGGCGCGGGAATTCGGCTACGGCTCACAAGCAGGGTTTATCAATGCCATGCTGCGCGGTTATGGGCGGGAAAAGGAAGCCACGCAGAAACTGCTGGCGGAATTAAAGTTAACGGACCCGGCGATTGGGTGGTCCCAACCGGCCTGGCTGGTGGAGAAGTGGCTCCAACGCTTCGGCCCGGAGGACACCCAAAAGCTGCTCGCTTGGAACAACACGGCGCCCGCCACCTTCGCCCGGCTCAATACCACGCGAACGGATGCCGAAAAAATAATTCCGCAATGGCGCGAAGAGATGGTGGAATACGATTTCTTCAACCGCGATTGGCTGCCCGAGCTGCTGATGTTCAAGCTCAAGGGACATCCACCGCTGGAGACGTTGCCGAGTTTTCGCCAAGGGTTGTTCTACGTCCAAGACCCTAGCACCTTGCTGGCGGTGAAGATGCTCGATCCGCAACCGGGCGAACGCATCCTCGATGCCTGTGCCGCTCCGGGCGGCAAGGCGACGTACATCGCGCAAATGATCGGCAGCAGCGGCCTGGTGGTGGCGCGGGATATCTCGGAAGACCGGCTCCGGCTGATCAAAGAGAACTGCGCGCGGCTCGGGTTCAAGACCGTGGAGACGGATCTGACGAACGAACCTAAGTTAAAATTCCGGTTTGACCGCATTTTGGTCGATGCCCCCTGCTCTAACACCGGCGTGATGCGGCGGCGGGTGGATCTGCGCTGGCGTATCCGGCCGGATGAGATTGAGCGGTTGCGCGTGGCCCAACTGGACATCCTGCGGAAAGCCGCTGCCCAGCTCGCGACGAAAGGCACGCTGATCTATAGCACGTGCAGCCTGGAGCCGGAGGAAAATCGCGACGTGGTGAAAGACTTCCTTGCAGCGGAAGGCGGCTTCAAACTGGCCGAGGAACGGGAACTCATTCCGTTCAAGGACGGCGTGGATGGGGCGTATGTGGCGAAGCTGGTGAGGGTGTAGATGGTGTCGCCGCCGAGGTAACGAGGCGGAATGCATCGGTAGGGCGAGACTCCGTCGAGCCCTGACTAGACCTTATGGTATTCGCCCACCAAGAAGGGTCTTTGGCGATGAAGCAAAATGTTAGAACGCTTATGGCCTTGCCTGAGCACCTGCATTGACCTACGTGCGCCTTGAGGTTTGGCAAGGGCTCGACGGAGTCTCGCCCTACCGGATGGGAACGCAGCAGGATGCAGCGTAACCCGCACGCTGGAAGCGTGCGCTACCTGGTCAGGCCGAGCTGGAGCTCGGCGTTCCTATGCGTCTTTCGGCTTTGTTTTCATCACGAGGATTTTGTCCACGCGGTGGCGGTCCATATCGAGGACTTCGAAGACGTAGCCCTGGCTCGAAGGTCTCGCCTTCTTTGGTACGCGACCGAAGCGTTTCACGACGTAGCCCGCCAGCGTCTGGTAATCACGGCTGCCTTCGGTATCGAAACGGAAACCGGGCAAAGCGCGTTCCACCTTGTCCAAGTCCACAAGGGCATCGATAAGCCAAGTGCCGTCGTCGCGTTGGCGGACTTCCGGCTTGGCGCGTTCCTCTTGCGTGGCGAGGTCGCCCACGATGGCTTCCATGATGTCATTCAACGTCACGACGCCCACGATGGAGCCGAACTCATCGGTCACGAGCGCCATGTGTTTGCGCGTGGATTTGAAGGTTTCCAGCAACTGCAAGGTGTTCTGCGATTCCGGCACGACCAGAGGCGGTATCATCAGGTCTTTGATCTTCACGCCCACGCCCGCGGCGAGGTTCGCATAGATGGCCTTCACGGACACGACGCCCACGATGTTATCGCGATTGCCACGATACACAGGGAAATACGAATGGCCGCTGACGACGATCTTGTGCCAGACGGTTTCGTGCGGTTCATCGGCGCTGACCCAGATCATCTTGGGCCGGGGCGTCATGAGATCACGCACTTTCAACAGGTCCAGTTCGAGCACGCTGCTGACCATCTGGCTTTCCACGTGATGAAAGGCGCCCGCCCGCAGACCTTCTTGCATGAGGCCCTTCACCTCTTCTTCAGACACGGCGTTTTCATCCTTCGCCTTGATGCCCGCGAGGCGGAACAAGGCATCGGTGGAGAAGGTCAGGAAGTTCACGATCGGGCTAGTCCATTTGGACAGAAAATTCATGAAACCGCCCAAGGTCATGGCGATGCCCTCCGGGTTCCCCAAGCCGATGCGCTTGGGCAACAGCTCGCCGATGACGAGGGAGAAATAGGTGATGATGGTCACCACGATGAAGAACGAGACGGATTTCGAATAAGCGCCCACCACTGGCCAGGTCTGGATGACATCGGCGAGTTTGTCCGAAAGCGTCGCGCCACCATAGGCGCCGGCGATGATGCCGACGAGGGTGATGCCGATCTGCACGGTGGAAAGAAAACGGTTGGGCGATTCCGCCAGCTCCAACGCGGTGCGCGCGCTCTTGTTGCCGGCTTCGGCCATCTGGCGCAGCTTGCCTTTGCGCGAGGAAACGACCGCAATCTCCGCCATGGCGAACACTCCGTTCGCCGCCAGCAGCAGAAAGATGACAAGGATTTCAAAAGCAACTTGGCTCACGCAGGCAAGATAGCAGAGGTGCGGGAAAGTTGGCTTGGAAAAAATCGCGGTGATTGGAATAGGCGGGGAAGGCTGGCCCGCGAAAAGACGCGAAACAGGAAAAAAAGGGAACAGCGTTTTGCGAGCCGGTCTAAGATTTGACCGGCCTGCCGACTGCCAGTCGGCGACACAGCAGGTTGCCAACCTGCGCTACATAGAGGTGCCGGAATTTAGCAGCACTTGGCGGGTTCGAGGGTGGGTAGGCCTCTGTATTGGACGGCTTTTTTCGCCGGAGTGGCCGGGATACAGATGTCTGGAGCGAGGCACGCGGTGTGACGGATGCCGAGGTGGATCACGAGGGCGGCGTCCGCCGGTTCGATCTTGGTGATGGGGAATTGGGCGATGAAGGGGGCTTCGTATTCGAGGTCCACTTCGAGATCGTCCGCGCCGAGCACGGGCTCCGCTTTGCCGAGCACTTTCAGCAGTTTGCCGGCGCTGATGCGGTGTTCGGTGTCATCGGCGAACCAAAGCTGGAGACGGCAGAGGGATTCGGAGCGGATGCGCGCCCCGCAATCGATGAAGTGTTTGTCGATACGCGCCACATCCGTGATATGGGCGTGCAAAGGGATCTTGCTGCCCGTGGGCAAAATGAACTGGAGGGGCTTGTCCGCGTGCTGGCCCAAGTGGGTCTTAAATTCCGAGAGATTCATATTTTAGAAACAGTTAAACGTTTTCTGCGGCCGGGCAAACCTCGGCGCACCATGCTTTGATTTTAGCCTCAATGGTATCGCGCACTTCGCGGGTGCGTTGGAGCTTTTCCTCGGGGGTGCCTTGAAAGCTCGATGGATCGGGAAAACCCCAATGCAATCTCTTGGTCACACCCGGGAAAATGGGGCACCGCTCGGCACTGGCTTCATCACAGACAGTGATGACATAGGCAAACATCAGCCCCGATTTGATGACCTCGAAGACAGCTTTGGTCTGATTTCTAGAAATGTCGATGCCAACCTCGTTCATGGCCTGAACCACGACCGGATTGAGTTTTCCCGGTTCCAGCCCGGCACTGTGGGCTTCAAATTCATCACCACAAATCCGGGCCAGGAACGCCTCGGCCATCTGGCTGCGGGCGCTGTTGTGGATGCAGACAAAAAGAACGCGTTTTTTCATAGGACAATCTTCCGTATTCCGCAATGCCAGCCCGGCATTGCCTTCGCGGTTTCAGCGAAACACCCGGCCGCCGCGCCTGCGAATACATATTCGCTTAACCGTATATATCTCTAAAGCTTGTCATCGCATACGTCAAGGCGTATATGTTTCGTCATGAAAACGCTGGTGCCTTTCTTTGCCGCTTTGGCCGATCCCACCCGGCTGCGGTTGCTGCATCTGATGCGGAACGGGGAGATCTGCGTGTGTTTCCTGCAAGGTGTGCTGCAAACGAACCAGCCCAAAATCTCCCGGCACCTGGCGTATCTGCGCAACGCGGGCTTGGTGGAGGCGCGCCGGGACGGCAAATGGATGCATTACCGGCTGAAGAAACTGGACAAGGATTTGCAGCCGATCCTGGCCCAAACGCTGGAACGGGCGGGCAAGGAAACGGTCATCCAGAAAGATATCAAACGGCTGGCGGAGATACAGTGCTGCCCGGCCAAGTATGGGTTCTCCGCTCCGGGTGAGAAGAGTTAGACACAGAGAAGAAATCAAACCGTGAGATACCAAAGACGCGAAAAAGAAACAGTTGTAAAAGCGTAAGAACAGGAGCAAACAGAGGGCACAGAGAAGAGGGAAGCGTAGAAAACATCGAACATCGAGAGGGGAATTGTTTAAGCACGAAGAACACGGAAGGAAAACGCGAAAAGAGGCTGCAAAGAGTTGCAGATATCACGAAATAATGGAGCCTTGGCGAATAACAGCCTGACCTATGCCATACATGCCAACGACTCAAACATGAGCAAACTCGACGAACTATATATCAAAATATTAGCTCGTGGTCTGCTTTCTCTCAGGACCTCTGCTAGAAACGGTGACGTAGAGCAATGCAACGCAGAGTCCGAATATCTGCACAATATCCCGTCTTTAATTGGTGAAGAAAACATAAACCGCCACCTGTATCACGTAATCACCGAAAAACTTCGCTACCTGGATTGGGTGTATTCAAAAAACGACAAAGAACTGGTTGTATCAGTGGGAGCTCGGTATTTGGACTATTGGAATGAGTTAGAAAAAATCTTGGGCGTGGATGATTTGATCGAAAAATCACACAAGGACGCAAGCAAGTCTGACTAAATCGATGCAGGGAACGCGGAAAACGTGATAAAGCGTTCAATCGTGAAATAAAGACGCGAAGGAAATGAAGGGAGACAAATTGAAACACCGCTGTCTTTATGTTGCGGGGGAGTTGGCTTGGGTGGCTTTTATCGGATCTATGTGCCTGTCATTGGCTGTTGATGATTGGGTGCAAGCCTATTGGTTGATGCTATTGGTCGCTTTGGTAATTTTCGGGCTCGTTTAGTCGAGAAAGGACAGAACTGCGTATCCGCGAGAAGCAAGGTCGGCGCGGCGGTCTTTGTTGGTGCTGCTCTTTTGCTGGGTGCTTCTCGCTGTGATCTTGCCCAAACTCGGTTAACGATTAAAAAGACGTTGATGGCGGAGGTTTTATTCAAATTAAATTGTTTAGGTTGAAAATAATTTTGTTGCGTTTCGGCAGTTTGGGCGGAGATTGGCGTTACAGTGAGCGGGTGCTTGTTGAAAAAGGAGAAAAGGAAGATTAGGAGAAACTGTGAACATCCAACGCCCGACATCGAACCCTGAGAGGGGAGAGGTTCGTTCTGCCTTCGTATGTCGGCAGCTACGTAAGGCGCTCAGATTGAATGAATTTTGGGTGAATGGGTCCAAGGAAGCACAGAATATCTTGACCCTAAACCCAAGCTCGGAAACTTTTGGCAACAACATGAAGCGATTCCTCGCCTGCTTGCTCCTCGGTCTCAGCCTCACGCTGGCCGGGGCAGCCGAACCGGAGAAGTCCGTCGTCCAAGTCATGACCTTCAGCCAGTCGCCCGACTGGATCGCGCCATGGCGTTTCAGCCAAGTGGGCCGCGGTACGGGCACCGGGTTCGTCATCAAGGGTAAACGCATCATGACGAACGCCCACGTGATCGGCTGGGGCAAACAGATTCTGGTGAAGCGTTACCAGGATCCGCGGCCTTACCGGGCGCGGGTGGCTTTTGTCTCGCATGAGTGCGATCTCGCCTTGCTGGAAGTGGAGGAGGAGAGCTTTTTCCGGGGGATGCAGGCGTTGGAGATCGGGGAACTGCCGGAAGTGCGGTCCACGGTGACGACGATGGGGTATCCGGCGGGCGGCGAGCAGATCTCGTTCACGCGCGGGGTAGTCTCCCGCATCGAGATGCAAGGGTATGTGCACATGGGCAATCGCGCGTTTCTGACGGTGCAGACGGATGCAGCGATCAACCCCGGCAACAGCGGCGGGCCGGTGATCCAGGACGATAAAGTCGTGGGCGTGGCCTTCCAAGGCACTCCGGGTCTGGAAAATACCGGTTTCTTCATCCCGCCGCCGATCATCAACCATTTCCTGAAGGACATCGAAGACGGCAAGTATGACGGGTTTCCGCGCGCGGGCATCTCGCTGATGCCGATGCAGAATCCGGCGTTCCGCAAATTGCTCAAGCTGCCGGATAACAACATCGGCGCCCGCGTGGATGACATCCTGCCGGGAACGATCTCCGAGAAGGTGTTGAAAGTGGATGATGTGCTGCTGGAGGTGAACGGCTACCCGGTGGGCACGGATGCCACGATAGTTTACAAAGGCAACCGGGTATCCGTCTCGGTGGCGTTCCAAGAGCCGCAGAGCGGCGAGACGTTGCCGGTGAAGATCTGGCGCGACGGCAAGGAAGTAAGCACCAAGCTGGTGATGAAGATCGACAACGACGATCTGCCCACGGGCAACCAGTATGATGTGTTGCCGCGCTATTATGTGTATGGCGGCATGGTGTTCACGCCGTTGAGCATGGATTTCATGCGCCGCCTGCCGCGCGGAGGCAGCACGGCCGCGATGCTCTATGAACTGACTTACCGCCGCCGGGAACAGCCGGAGACGGTGCGCGAGGAGCCGATCGTGCTGAGCACGATCATGGCGCATCCGGTGAACGCGAATGTGCAGGTCCGCGGCGGAGTGCTGGTGGACAAGATCAACGGCATCAAGATCAACAAGCTCGAGGATGTGATCCGCGCCTTCAAGGAAGGGACAACGGAGCAGCATGTGATCGAGTTCCTGCCGCGCGGCGGGTTTGAGTGTCTGGAACGCAAGGACGCTGATGCCGCCAATGCCGAAATCCTGAAGACCTACAACATCGCCAGCGATCGCCGCCTATGAAACGCATTCTTTTTCTCGCCCTGACGTTATTGACGGCCGCGACCGGCTGGAGCCAGCCCGCGCATAATCCGTGGGAGGAATCCATCGTCACCCTCGAGGTCACGCGGCAGCGTTACGACTCCTCACAACCTTGGACACGCCAGACGGCGACGGAGTCCAAGAACGGGGTGGTGATCGAGGGCAAAGAGCTGCTGACCACGGCGGAATATTTCAACGACGTGACCCTCATCCGGGTGCAACGGAACGGCCGCGGCAGTTGGTACACGGCGAAACTGAAGTGGGCGGATTACCACGCCAACCTCGCGCTCGTGACGGTAGAGGATGAGAAGTTCTGGAGCGGCCTGAAGGCGGCGAAATTCACGACGGACTTCAAGGACTTGAGCCAGGTGCAAGTGGTCCGGTGGCGCAGCGGCAACTTGGAAAGCCGCAAGGCGGAGTTCAATGAGTTCACGGTGCGCGAGGGCAAGATCAGCATCGTGCCGCAGGCGAACATCATCTTCAGCTCGGAGATCGAAGGGCTCGGCTGGGCGGAAGCGGTGGTGTATAAAGGCAAGCTAGTCGGGCTGACGACGTCCTCCGACGGCCGCAAGTTCAACGTGACCCCGGCGACATTCATCCAGCGCATCCTGAGCGCGCAGCGCAAAGGCAAGTTTGCCGGCATGGGCTACTTCGCCTTCACCTGGCAACAAGCGATCAACCCGGATGTGCACAAGTTCCTGGGCTGGAAAGGTGAACCGAAAGGCGTGCCGATCATCGACATCCCGGATACGGAAGAAAAAACGAGCCCGCTGAAGGTGCACGACCTGATCCTGAAGGTGGACGGGTTCGACATCGATATCCAAGGGGATTACCTCGATCCGGAATATGGTCATTTGATGCTGGAAAACCTCTCGAGCCGGCATTGGGCCGGGGAGACGATCAAGATGGTGGTCTGGCGCGAGGGCAAAGAAGTAGCGGTGGACTATGTGTTGCCCAAGGCGGATTACCAGACGGACTTGATCCCGAAGGAGACCTTTGACCAGGCGCCGGAATATCTCATGATCGGTGGATTGCTGTTCCAGCCGCTGGATGGAGCTTACCTGAAGCGGTGGGGTCCGGACTGGAAATCCCGCGCGCCGTTCCGGCTGGCTTATTACGACAACCAATCCAAGACGGACAAACGCCCAGGCTTGGTTTTGCTGGCCGGGATTTTGCCTGACCCGGTGAATATCGGTTACCAAGACTATCGCATGCTGGTGGTGGACAAGGTAAATGGGAAGAGCATCAGCGGCATCAGCGACTTGGCGACCGCCTTGGAAACACCCAAGGAGGGATTTCATATCATCGAATTCATGGACGGGGCCAGCGTGCAGAAAATCGTGCTGGATGCCGCCGAAGCTAAACGTGCAAATGACAAGATCTTAGCCAATTACGGAGTGCGCGGAGACCGCTATATTTTGAGCAAGGAGTTGAAGAAATAGGTATTTGAGCGACAATAATAGCGAACTGTTCGCCAACAGGAGCCGTGACAGAGTTCTTTCAATCTGCCTAGGTTACTACCTTTGGCAGGGGGGAGTTCGATTCCCATTGGCTGATGCAGATTGTAGAAACAAAAGTATGCGGCAAATGCGGTCGCAAGCTAAGGTCAGGCACCTCACGTTGCCCGGCTTGTAATATCAATTTCTACCGGCGCACGCCCCGGCTCATTTTCGGTTTGATTTTGGTCATCCTCTTTGCCCTGTTCTGCTCGGCCATCTATTTCCTGGTGAGATTTAAGACCCGCACCTTTGTCTGGCTCGGGGGAATCGCAGCCTCACCGGTATTGCTGGGTTTAGAATTGATCTAGCATCCGCTTTTCCGTGCGGATTATCCGCGCATAGCATTTGGCAACCTGCCAGGGGGATGGTAACTATGTTGGCATGTTGCAGTTCAACGTATTGGGTTTCCCGGTGCAGGTGCAGTGGTTCTTCTGGCTTATCACCATTGTGATGGGTGGTGGGCTGGATGCCCGCAGCCGGGAAGATTGGATCGAGGTAGCCCTCTGGGTATTCGTCGTCTTCATCTCCATCTTGATCCATGAGATCGGGCATGCCTTGGCCGCCCGTCGTTACGGCAATGACTCTTACATCGTGCTGCATGGGTTCGGCGGCTGGACCATCATCCCCAACGCCCGTCTCTCCCGGGACCAAGACATCTGGGTCAGCTTCGCCGGACCCTTGGCGAGTTTCTTGTTAGGCGGTCTGGCCTATGCGTTGGGCAAACTGGTCCACACAGAATATCCCGGCTTCTACACATTCATCAGCATGATGATCTTTGTGAACATCTTCTGGACTTTCGTGAACCTCCTGCCGGTGCTGCCTTTGGATGGTGGCCAGATTTTCCGGGGTTTGATGGGCCCATCCCGTTTGCCGGTCACCTGCGTCATCGGGGGAGTCGTTGCCATCTTAGTGGCGCTTTTTGCCATCAAGATACAATCCATGTATCTGGCGGTGCTTTTCGGCTATTTCGCCTGGATCAACTTCTCCAACGGCACGACCGAAGGTGGTGTGATGAAACGCTGACGTCAATTTTCGGTATCCGTGCCCAAGGCTTTCTGGTATCAGGCCGTGTGTGACACCACTGCCCGCAAGCATAACGACCGACGATCAGCTCGATGAGTTGCTCAGCGAGCCGTCAGAGGCTGTCCTCCGTGCCTTCCGTGAAGTACCAGGCGACATCCTGATTTTGGGTGTCGCGGGCAAGATGGGCCTGACGCTCGCCCGGATGGCCAAGCGCGCGGCGACGGCCACTGGCACGCCCCGCAAAGTCACCGGCGTGGCCCGTTTCTCCAACCCCGGCGCCGTCGCGGGGCTGCAAAAGCACGGCATCGAGGCGATTCCCGGCGATCTCTTGGACCACCAATTCCTCGCCTCGCTCCCGGATGCGCCAAACCTCATCTACTTGGCGGGCATGAAGTTCGGCTCCACCAATCAAGAAGCGCAAACCTGGGCGGTGAACACATGGTTGCCGGCACAAGTCGCTCAACGCTTTCACCAAAGCCGCATCGTCGCCCTTTCCACCGGCAACGTTTATGGACTCATCCCCGCGAGCAGTCACGGCTCCGTTGAGACAGACATCCCCAATCCCGTGGGTGAATACGCCATGAGCTGCCTCGGACGCGAACGCATGTTCGAGCATTTCAGCCGCGTGCAGGGCACCAAGACCGCGTTGATCCGGCTGAATTACGCCTGTGAATTGCGCTACGGCGTGCTTACGGATATCGCCCGGCAAATCTGGGCCAGTGAGCCGGTGGATGTCTCCATGGGCTGGTTCAATACGCTCTGGCAGGCTGATGCCAACGCCATGACGCTGGCCGCTTTGGCCGATGCCGCCAGCCCGCCCAAGCTGGTGAATGTCACGGGGCCCGAGAAACTCCGCATCCGCGCTGTGGCCACCGAGTTCGGCCGCTTGCTCGGCAAACCGGTGACCTTCACTGGCGCCGAACAAGCCACGGCCTTGCTGAATAATGCACACCCCGCCCTCACCCGCTACGGGCAACCACGGGCAAACATCGATACACTCATGCGCTGGATCACGGACTGGATCAAGCAAGGTGGCGCAACGCTGAACAAGCCCACTCACTTTGAATCCCGCGATGGTAAATTCTAACGGAACGCCAAGCTCTACCTCGGCGTATGACTCCTAGCAGCCATGAACGATCAAATTAAACGTGCACTCCAACGCGGCCTCGTCATACCCGCCCTGCCTTTGGCGCTGGA
This sequence comes from Limisphaerales bacterium, assembly GCA_965283725.1. Lineage (GTDB taxonomy): Bacteria > Verrucomicrobiota > Verrucomicrobiia > Limisphaerales > JAEYXS01 > JAEYXS01. The sequence goes on along the minus strand of CBDIPT010000006.1, from coordinate 82,936 downwards.
TGCCAATCGCCGCTGGGATGAACGTCGCCAACGCGCCTTGTTACGTTACTACTTCGCGGCGGGTGCTGGCGGTGTGGCCGTGGGCGTGCACACGACCCAGTTCGCCATCCGCGATCCCAAGGTGGGAGTATTCGAACCGCTTTTGCGTTTGGCTGCAGAAGAGTTTCAGCGCGCTGATTCAGAAAGTACGGAGCCGTTGGTGCGAATCGCGGGCATCTGCGGAATGACCGCCCAGGCAATGGGCGAAGCGCAACTGGCCGCGAACGCCGGTTACCACGCGGGCCTGCTCAGTCTGGCCGCCTTGAAGAATGCTTCGGAAGCTGAACTCATCGCTCATTGCCGCGCTGTGGCGGAGGTGATTCCAGTGGTTGGTTTCTACCTGCAACCATCCGTCGGCGGACGCGCCCTGCCCTACTCCTTCTGGCGACGCTTTGCGGAGATTGAAAATGTGGTGGCTATCAAGATGGCTCCCTTCAATCGCTACCAGACACTGGACGTCGTCCGGGCCGTGATGGAATCAGGCCGCGAAGACATCGCGCTCTACACGGGCAATGACGACAACATCGTGATCGACCTACTAACGCCCTTCCGCTTCCAAGTGGACGGCGAATGGAAGACCCGCCGCATTGTTGGTGGACTGCTCGGCCATTGGGCGGTGTGGACGCGCAAAGCCGTTGAACTGCTTGAACAATGCCACACGTTGTCGCTGAAAAATCAGCCCATCAGCCCGGAGATGCTCACCCTCGCGCAGCAAGTGACGGACTCCAATGCCGCCTTCTTCGATGCGGCCAATGGTTATGCTGGTTGCATCGCCGGCATCCACGAAGTCCTGCGCCGCCAAGGCCTGCTGGAAGGCATTTGGTGCCTTGACCCGCACGAATCACTCAGCCCCGGCCAGAAGGAAGAGATCGACCGTGTGTATGCAGCGTATCCGGAACTGAATGATGATGCGTTGGTGAAAGCGAATCTGGCCAAGTGGATGGCGTAAACCTCCATAGAGCCGTAGGCCCCGGTGCCGCGAGCATTGTTAAATTTTGCGCTTAGCGCTTCTCCCCTGTTGCTTTTCAACTTTCCCCCCATAGAATCCGCCGCATGAAGAAAAAGGGTCCGATCAGTAAGTTCATTAAGCATAACTACCGGCACTTCAACGCCGCTGCGTTGGTGGATGCCGCCGAAGGCTACGAAGCGCACCTCGATGCGGGTGGCAAAATGTTCGTCACGCTCGCCGGTGCAATGTCGACGGCCGAGCTCGGTATCTCGCTGGCCGAGATGATCCGTAAAGACAAAGTCCACGCCATCTGCTGCACCGGTGCGAACCTCGAGGAGGATATCTTCAACCTCGTGGCCCATGATTTCTACGAACGCGTGCCGAATTACCGCGATCTCACGCCGAAGGACGAGGTGAAGCTGCTGAAGAAGCACATGAACCGCGTGACGGACACGTGCATCCCCGAGATGGAAGCCATGCGCCGCATCGAGAACGAAGTGCTCGCGGAATGGGTGGCCGCCGATCAGAAGGGCGAACGCTATTTCCCGCACGAGTTCATGTACAAGGTGCTCCGCAGCGGCAAGCTCAAGAAGTCCTACCAGATCGACCCGAAGAACTCCTGGCTCCTCGCCGCGTGCGAGAAGAACCTGCCGATGTTCGTCCCCGGTTGGGAAGACGCCACGCTGGGCAACATGTATGCCGGCCACGTCATCAGTGGTGATGTGAAGCACGTGCACACCGTCCGCACCGGCATCGAGTACACGATGGAACTCGCCGAGTGGTACACGAAGAATTCCAAGAAAATCGGCAAAGGCGGCAGCATCGGCTTCTTCCAAGTTGGTGGCGGTATCGCCGGTGACTTCCCGATCTGCGTCGTGCCGATGCTCCATCAGGACTTGCGCCGCACGGGCGTGCCGCTCTGGGGCTACTTCTGCCAGATCAGCGATTCCACCACGAGCTACGGCTCCTACTCCGGCGCGGTGCCGAATGAGAAGATCACGTGGGGCAAGCTGGGTGTGGATACACCGAAGTACATCATCGAATCCGACGCTACGATCGTTGCGCCGCTGATGTTCTCCTACATTTTGGGGCACTAAGATCAACCGGTTTCAAACCACGCCGAAGGCCGCCAGGTCTTCGGCGTTTTTGCTTTTTAAACCGGGCGGGGTTTGACGCCACCCCAAACCAGCACCATAAGTAAGCGCTGTTTAGACAAAACTGAGACAAGATGCCGGTTCATAGCCCAGATACGGCCTGCCCGCTCTGCGGTGAAGCGAATTTATGTCGCTCCGCCAGCGGCCAACCGTACAAAGGGGCTTGCTGGTGCGAGGAGTTCACGCTGCCGGTCCATTTCCTGCGCTACTTGGAGGAAGGCGCTTTGGCTCCGGCCTGTTTTTGCCGGGCCTGTTTCACGGAACTGGACCGCCTGGCCCGCAGTGTGGATGCCCCGGAAGCGATCTTGCAACAGGCTCAAGCCATCCGTCGGCCCAATGAACCAGATTTTTATCTCGATGAACTCGGCCGCACGGTGTTCACCGCCAGCTACCATCTGAAACGCGGCTATTGCTGCGATAGCGGCTGCCGCCATTGCCCGTATCCCGCCACTGCGTGATGGCTAATACTCTTTTGATTTCACCTTGAAAACCTCTCCCCAGCCCGACACCTCTTCACCGCCCCAGCCGGAAGCCCTGCACAGCATCCGGGCCGTGGCTCAGCTCACCGGGCTCTCCGCCCACATCTTGCGCATCTGGGAGAAGCGCTACGCTGCTGTGCAACCCGCGCGGACGAAGACCCAACGGCGGCTTTACTCGGCGGAAGATATCGAGCGTTTCACCTTGTTGAAGACGCTGGTGAACCACGGGCATACCATCAGCCAAGTCGCGCCCTTGCCCGTCTGCAAGCTGCGTGAACTCGCCCAAGCCAACGGCAAGCTCTGTGATTCGCTCGCGGGCAACCCGGCTTGTGTGCGGCTGGTGATTTGCGGAACGGCATGGGCGACGCGGCAAAAAAGCATTCCGCTGACTTTGGATGGAGTGGAGACAGTCGCGGTCGTCGGCACGCTCAGCGAACTCGCCACCATCCCCGCCCAGACAGCGGACGCGTTGTTGCTGGATGAACCCCATCCCGACCTGGCCTTGATCGATCACTTGGTCATCTGGTCGGAGAAACTGGGTCTGAAACGCATCATCGTGATCTATCGCTTCGCCTCCGTCCGGACATTGGCGCGCATGAAGAAAAGCCATCCCGCGCTCTGCCTGCTGCGTGCCCCGGTAAGCGATGATGAGATCCGGCTCGCCTGCGTCTCACATCTGCCGGCACGGGCACCCGTCGCCGCGCCCGTCGGTGACGCCACAGCAACCGCTGCCAAATCTTTCACCCCAGCTGAGCTGGAACGTCTGGCCAACTACACGACCAGCCTGGCTTGTGATTGCCCGAAGCACCTCGTGGAACTGATCCGCAGCCTGGATTCTTTTGAAACTTATTCAGGGAATTGTTCTTCACGGGATGCCGAAGACGCCGCGCTCCATCAGCGCCTCCAACAGCGCACCGCTCAAGCCCGCACTATCATGGAAGCAGCCCTGCGCGATCTGGTGACGGTGGAACGGCTGGGCTGAGACGTTTTGGGCAAAGAAAAATCCGCCCTGTTTCCAAGGCGGATGAGATGACGAATTCAAGCCCAGCACAGAGGCTGGGTGTTAGTCTGCCGGCTTAGTCCTCGGAGGATTCCTTGGAACCAGCACCAGCGGCCACCCAGGCGATGATCGCAGGCAAAAAGCAGACAACTAGCCCAATGGGCATCGCAGCAACACTCCAGAATGTTTCCATACTGCGCGTAGATTGCCGGGGCGGGCCGGAATGTAAAGCGGAGTTTTTAGGCCCCTTCCAAACAAAAACCCCGGCATCGCATACACCGATACCGGGGTTCCGGGGTGGGGAAAACTTTGCTTACGCGAACAGCTCGCTGATCGGCTTGCCGTAACGCACAATCATCACCGGGCGTCCGCTCGGCGTGTGGTATTCCTTCGTCGGGTTGATGCCGAGCGACTGGTAATACGTCGCCGCCACGTCATCCGGCGTGATGGCCTTGTCCTTCGGACCTTCACCCTTCGCATCCGATTCACCGATGACGCGACCACCCTGCATGCCGCCACCGGCGAGCAAACAGAACATCGCGCGCGGATAATGATCGCGACCGCCCCGCGCATTGATCTTCGGCGTGCGACCGAACTCGCCCGTCACGAACACCGACGTGGTATCCAGCAACCCCTTCGCCGCGAGCGCGAGAAACAGGCCCGAGAGCCCAGCGTCCAGCGTCGGCAAATTCTTATCCTTCAACCGCGCAAAATTCTGGTCATGCGTATCCCAACCGCCGAGCGTCACCGTCACAAAGCGCACGCCGGATTCCACCAGGCGGGTCGCCAGCAGGCAGCTCTGCGAGAACTGGTCCGCACCGAACAGCTTCGTGATGTTCTCCGATTCCTTGCGGAGATCGAACGCCTCGCGTGATTTCTCCGAGCGCATCATCTCGTAAGCCTTCTGGCCGAACTTATCCATGCCCGCGAGCAGCTTGTCTTCCTTCGCGTACTCGCCGAAGGCCGTGTCATAACGCTTCACCAAGTTCTGGCGGCGATCCACATCTTCCAGCGTCACGCCATTGCGCAAGGCCAAGCCACGCACTTCCAGTGCCCGCCCCGCCGTCGGCGCGGTGCCTGTCTCGAACGGTCCAAATTCCGGCCCCATGAAACCCGTGGCGTAAGCCCCTTGGTTCGGGATGGCCACGAACGGTGGCAAATATTCCGGCGCGCTCATCTCCCGCGCGACCACCGCGCCGTAGCTCGGATACCGCAGCGACGCGATGGGGCGGTTGCCCGTCATCATGTAAGCGCTGCCAAGTTCGTGCGCCGCGAGCGTGTGGCTCACGCCGCGCAAGATCGTGTACTGTCCGCGCACTGCGCCAGCTTCGGCAGATGCTCGCTGATGCGCATGCCTGGCACATTCGTCGCGATTTCCTTGAACTCGCCGCGATGTGTATCGGGCGCGTCCGGCTTGAGATCAAACGTGTCCATGTGGCTCGGACCGCCCGAGAGCCGCACGTAGATGGCCGCCTTGCCCTTCGCGGGTGTCACCGCTCCCTGCGCTTGAAGCTGCAGGAAGTTCGGCAGGCTCAGACCGATGCCTGCGAGGGCACCGATACGAAGGAAGTCGCGGCGATTCACGCCGTCGCAATAAGTGTCGTTAGCCATAAGTTTATCAGTGATTCACCAAAAATTCGCGGGCATTGAGCATCGCCCAAAGGACGTCACGCACGCCATCCACCGGGTCTTTCGCTGCGGCCAAGTCCTCCTTGGCCCGTTTCACTTCATCCGCCGTCGGGAAACGGCTGACCGTGCGCAGATAAATCTCTTGGATGACCTCATCCTGGTTGAAGGCCGGCGGCTTCGGCGTGCCGAGCAATTCCTTCTCCTTCACCTCCGTGGCGGCGATCTGTGCATCCACCTGCTTCAGTTCCTCTTCCTTCGCCGTGCCCTTGGCCAGTTGCATTTCTTTGCGCTTCTTCAGATTTTGGCGCGTCGCCCGGGCCTTGCGCAGTTCGGTCTCCGTCTTCTGCGCTTCCACACTCGCCCCGCCGTTGAGCCGCCGCAATTCATTGATCCACGCGCCGTCTTTCGCCGCGCCCTCCAGTTTGCCCAGCAGCTCCGGATCATTCCGCGTGAACAACGTCTGCAACAACGTCGGATCTGCCGTGCGTTCACAATCGCAATTCGTCAGCCGTGCCGGTTTGCCGAACGTCGTCAGCGCATAGCTGCTCAAACCCTTCTTGGTGCCGATGCTCGCCGTCGGCCCGATGGCCCGGCGCTCGATGTCGCTGGCGAACGTGGACTGGTCCTTGCTCGAAGCCGTCGCCAGCGTGATGGCATCCATCGCCACTTCTGCCGGCACCCGCCGCAGCACCGTGTGGCTGAAATTCTTTTCATCCAGGCGGTTCGTGTCATTCGGCTTCCACGTGCGCTGGTAGGTGTCACTGTTCAGGATCTCGCGGTGCAGCCATTTCATGTCGAACCCTTTCGCCACGAACTGCGTCGCCAGATAATCGAACAACTCCTTGTTCACCGGCGGATTCGCCAGGTTCATGTCGTCGGCCGGCTCCACGATGCCGCGCCCGAAATAATTCGCCCACACCCGATTCACGAACGCCCGTGCAAAGTAGGCATTCTGCGGATCACGCATCCATTCCATCAACGGCGCCCGCGGATCCGGATACTCGCTCAGCGCCACTTCTTCGCCCCCGAGAATCTTCGGCGTCGCCACGCGGCTGTTGTAGTTCGGGTTCTTCGCCTTGATGCGCGCGATGTCCTTGTCGGAGAGTTTGCGCGCCACCGTCTGCTTCGCAAAGAGTTCCTGCCACGGCGCCGGCTCGCCCGCCCGCACGAGCTTGTCGAACGCCGCTTCCATCAGCTTCTTCTGCTCTTTCTTGTCCACCTCACCCACGCTCGCCTTGAGCTTCTCATTCATCGTGCGGAAGGTGACCTCTTCCTTCTTGGTGTTGTTATTGCCGTAATTGATCGGCTCGAAGAACGCCTGGAACTGTTGGAAATCTGTCTTCGTCCATTGATCAAACGGATGCTTGTGGCACTCGGCACATTCGATCCGCACGCCCAGGAAACTGTGCGCGAAAGCCAGCGCCTTCTCCTGCGGCTTGCGCACATTCTGGCGCAACCAGAAGAACGGCATGTTCGGCCGCTCTGCGATGTCCGCCGGATTTTCCTTCTTCAGATAGGAAGACATCTCCCGGGCGTAATCTTCATAGGACTGATCAGGCTTAGTGCGACCCGTCGCCAGCACGATGCCCGCCACCAATTTGTCATACGGCTCATTCTTCGTGATGCGCGCCTCGATCCAGTCATACCAGAGCCGGGAGATCTCGTTGTTGAAATCCTTCTCACCCGCACCGCGCAACTGCGCCGCGTTGTTCCCGGTCCAGTCGCACATCTGCGTGGTCCACCACGCGGCGTAGGCCGGGCGGTTCAGCAATTCATCGATCTTCTTCGCGCGCTTGTCCGCCGATTGATCGGCCACGAACTCGCGGATCTCCGTCGGCGTCGGCAACGTCCCCGTCACATCCAGACTCACGCGCCGCAGGAACTCCGTATCCCCCGCCACGTCAGACGGCACGATGCCCACCTTGCGCAGTTTGGTCAGCACCAACTCATCCACCTTCGTGCGCGCCGCGATCTTCGGGTAGTTCGGTCCGGACTTGTCGCTCACTGGCAGCATCACCGGGATAGGCAACACGCCGTTGTCATAGAAAGCCACGATGTGCGTATCCCCCGGCCCCGAGCACTTCACTTCACCCGTGTCCGAGACATTCGAGACCGTGTCGTCATTCGTGCGGAAGCGCGTGATCTGCGTCACATCCTCCACCGTGCCGTCTTTCCAATGAGCCAGCACCTTGAGCTGCACCGCCTCGCCCGTCTTCTGGAACACGATTTCCTTCGGCAAAATCTCCAGGCGATCAAACTCGCCCGTCTCCGCCACATCACTCTTCGCGCCGTCCTTGATCCATTTCAGCAGGAGATTGTATTCCCAGGAACCCTTCTTGATGCGTTCCTTGCCCTTGTGCTTCTCCTCATTCGTCGCCTTCAGGAGCAGGAGACTCTGCGTCGGATTATCCTTCTCCACCCGGATGCCATCCTCCTTGTCCGCCGTGATCTCCGTATGATCCTTATCGAAATCGTAACCGAACAACGAAAGCTGGAACCCGCCCTGACCCGAGAAAGACCCGTGACACTCCCGCCCGCTGCAACCCGCCCGGCTCAACAACGGCACCACATGCCGGCGAAAACTGGGGCCTTCCGCCTTCTCAATACTGGCCCACCGTTCACCCGCCGTCGGCAACTTCTCTGCCATGGCCTGCGGCCCGCCCAACAACGCCAGACCGGACAGACCCGTGATCACCTTGGACCAGATGCGATTCATATTACTCATGGCATTTGTAAAATTAAGCCCTGCAACGAGTTGGACACAATCCAACCCCAACTTGACCGCGTGCGCTACGTCTGAGGAGTCTCCAATGACACCTCACCCGTCCATAATACGCAAGGGGCAAGTTAAGGTGATAGACGTCACGAGAAATACCGAAGGTTACGGATAAATTTTCCACTTCTTCCTGGTAGGGCAAAGCTGCCGCTTTGCCGTTGCCAAATCCTAGTGCCTCCGCCCACCCTTCAAGCCACTCTAGCAAAACCACCCCCCGCTCCCTCGCCTCGGTCTCAGCCCTCAACCAATTCCCCTCAACGTTCTTTTTCACACCCCCATCTTGCCCGCTTTTCCGTCACACCGTTAGCCTTAGCCTCGCTATTCTCGCTTATTCTCGGACAAAATTTTCAAAAACCACACTTTCCCCAGCAACGTCTCCCACCCAGCACGCCGTAGCACACCGCCCCGTGCTGTCGGCTTCCAGCCGACAGTCCACAACGTCCGCCGTAGCTCCCCTCGTAGCGCAGGTTGGCAACCTGCCGTGTCGCCGACTGGCAGTCGGCAGGACGCTAAACACCTCAGCCCGCTAGCTGAAACCTAAAGGCAGTGGCAGCCACTTTGCCTGAACACCCATGCCACTTTTAAAAAGGGAAGGCCGATTTTCACATCGTCCTCATCCAAGTCCTTCACCGCAAAGTTATACACACATTACCCCTTTCAGCTCCGCAGGAGTGCGATTCAAAATGGGTGATGCCCAAGCCGGCACGCCGTAGCACACCACCCCGTGCTGTCGGCTTCCAGCCGACAGTCCGCGACATCCGCCGTAGCCCCCCTCGTAGCGCAGGTTAGCAACCTGCCGTGTCGCCGACTGGCAGTCGGCAGGACGCTAAACACCTCAGCCCGCTAGGTGAAACCTAAAGGCATTCGCGACACCTCTCCTTCCCTTGAACGCCACCGGCGTTCCATCTCAAAGCCCAACGTCGCGCCACATCGCGAAACTACGTTGGGAAATCACCTCCCATTCCCACAACCCCGCAGCGGGTTGCGTCCTCCCGGACTCCTGTTCGCGTAGCGAACCCAAGATTCCTAGCAGCGGCTTTCAAGCCGCTGTTACCCGCCTCAACAACCCGGTCACGTAGTGACCGCAGAATAAATCGCCCATCCTGCATCGTCACATGACGTTCAGGCACATCCCTTAAACCTGGTCATGAGCTTTTAGCGACCCTTTAAAAGCCTGCAGCCATGCGTGAGCACCGACGCCATCTCCCTTTCCGCCAGCGGTAGCCGGGGGAGAGATGGACCTGATCCCTCCTATCAACACGCCCACAACCATAGAACCAGACAATGTCGCCGCCCTTTGCCTTCTCCGCGGTTAATCCCCGTCCCCTACTTCAACCTCACCCGCACTAACAAATCATTCAGCGCCGCCCGCGTCTCCTCATCCGGCACCTCGGGCAATTCACTCCCCTCGAACGCCACCTGCAACTCCGCTCGCAGTCGTTCGTATTCCTTTTCGTGAAACGCCATATCCCCATCCGTCAACGTCGTATTCTCCCCCTTCATCTTCCGCTCGATCAAGTCCGCGATATACGGCAACCGGAATGACTCATTCAACGTCACCAGATTTGCCTCAATGACACCCGTTCGCATCAACCAGATGCCCGTCAGCAACACCCGATACACATACAACAAGGGCTTCACCCGCCGTGGCGATTCTTTGAGAAACAACTTCCACTGCGTCTCCGCAAACCCAAAATAATGATGCGAATGATGCTTGGTGATGACTCCGCTTCCCATCGGAGCGCCGCGCTCCAGCTCGGCTCGAATACTTCCAGCCATAGCGCCGCTCTCTGACCCAGCGCGAACATTCTTCTCCCCATGCACTGGCCGATAACTCGGACAACAGATCGCCTTCAACTCCTCATGCTCTGGCGACGTCTGCACGATCAGCGGCGAGAACAACTGCTCCAGCACATACCCGTTCTTCCGCAGCAACAGGCTGAAAAACTTCCGCACATCATGACTCACGATGTCCATCTCCATCCCCTCGATCACCCGCGCATCCTCCACCGTCTCATCCTTCGTCTCCAGCCCCACTACCGACTTCAACGGCAGCACATGCACCCCGCGCAAATCAAAATCCGAATCCGGCGAGGGAAACCCATACAGATGCGCGCCACTGATCGTCGCAAACAGCAACGGATACGGCTGCGCCGCCACGATACGATGTAATTTCGGGTTCGATATTCATAAATCAAAACCAAACTTTCCCCTCCACGATTACCTTCACCATATCACTCACCGCTCCCTTTCGCCAGCCCCCAAACGTAGCGCAAGCCTCTGGCTTGCCGTCCCCGGCTGTGTACCATCCTGGTAGGGAGAGACTCCGTCGAGCCCTAACTAGACCTCGTGACATCCGCCTATCGAAAACGGTGCTCAGGCAATATCTTGAGCATGCGAACCTTCTGTTTTTTCCAGAGTTCTGCTTTTGTTCGCCATGCACCCCGAATCCGGCACGAACCCCAAATCTCTGAGCCCTTTGCGTTCTCTGCGGCTAAACCCTTTTACTCAACATCCCTCCCCTACTCGGCCAATTTTTCTGATGGCGAATCCGCCCTAAACAGCGTAATTTCAAACCAAGAGTGAACCCGAACTCCACAGCCATCCCAGGCCAAACCGGAATTTGGCCTGATATCCGTTAGGCGGCATACCATGTCTCGTCTTGCTCCGCCTGAAAACTTCGTTTGGCCCACACCTTGGCGCTTAATCGAGGCGTCGGGAGCTTCCCGAGAGGTTCTCGGTCCGCAACCCTACGAGTCAGACCCGCGGAAGTTCACTTTCGAAGCTGAGCTACAGCATGAACTTTGTCCGTCACATCCGCTCTATCGAGTCGAGTGCAGGGCGGTGGCGCGAAGTTCTGAGCATTACGATGAGTTTATGTTTGCCACGGCTCGTCCAGACATGCCGTTGGCTTTCGTGCATCTGACGTGGCAGATTGAGGACGATCCAATGTTTCCCCATACTGTCGGATATGCATCGTGGGAAGCGTTTACTATCGCGTGGACCGAGAGGAGTCTATGAGCACTATTCCGCCAGACATTTACGATTACGTCGGTTCGTTGGCTGCAGACATCACCAACGCGACGTTGGCTGATGATCACGCTCTGGCCGGGTCGTTGTATCAACGCCTTCATCTTTACCATGAGGAGCAGCTTGCGACTGGTCGCAGCCATCCATTCATCATCGAGACGTTGGCTGATTACACGGATGACCCGGCACAGGCGCTGTGCTACTACCAGCAGGCACTCGCGATGTCACAGCACCTGACCAGTGACGAGCCGACGCACACGATCTTGATCGCCATTGGAGAGCGGTTGCTTGATTTGGGGCAGCGCGATCAGGCCGAAGCACCCATTCGCGCCGGGCGTGCCGAAGCCCTTCGTCGCGGTGATACAGATTGGATTCAGCATGCAGACAGTTTATTATCAGAAGGACCCACCTCCCCGAAAACAGACACAAACCATTGATCTGTAACCTCCCTTTATGACACCCCTTGATCCATAAAGGAATCAATCCCGCACATTATCTTCTGCCCTTATCTCCCAGGGCCAACGGCCCGCGAGAACCCAGCCTGGGCAACGCCAGGTAATCGCCCCCAGAAAACCCAAGCCCTGCAAGGGCGGGATTTCCTCACCGCGAAATTGTGAAACAGTTCGCTCTGCCATCATTCCACCCGCCGAAGCAATTAGCGCTTTCAGCGCAGCCGCGCTCAAAAACACCCCACCACTTTGAATATCCTTCGGAGGATTTCAGATATTCCCGCCGCGTGATACTGCGGTATGTTGGGCTGAACCTGAACCAACCATTACGCATCTTCTCCCCGGAAGATGCTTTGAATTTACATGAAACAATTGCCCCTCATTCTCACCTTGGCCGCTGCTGCCGCCATCACCGCCCTGCCCGTCAACGCGCAGGAAAACAATGCGCCCAAGGCTGACGCGAAGAAACGCCCGGTTGAACCGCGTATCACGGGCCGCCAGATCGTGCTCACTGAGGACGACAAACCCGCCTTCCCCGTGCCTCCGGATGGCTTCGATAAAAAGCGCGACGGCATCCCGCACGGCAAGTTGGAGATGATCGAATACGATTCCAAGACCGTGGGCACGAAGCGCAAGCTGAACGTGTACACGCCGCCCGGTTACTCGAAGGATAAGAAGTATCCCGTGCTCTACCTCCTGCACGGCATCGGTGGCGACGAGACCGAATGGGAACGCTTCGCCCAACCAGATGTGCTGCTGGACAACCTCATCGCCGACGGCAAAGCCACGCCCATGATCATCGTCATGCCCAATGGCCGCGCCCAAAAGAACGATCGCCCTGAGGGCAACGTCTTCGCCACCGCCCCGGCCTTCGCCATGTTCGAGCGCGATCTGCTGGATGACGTCATCCCCGCCATCGAATCCCGTTACAGCACGCACACAGATTCAGCCAATCGCGCGCTTGCTGGTCTCTCGATGGGTGGCGGTCAGTCCTTGAACTTCGGCCTGGGCCACATGGACAAGTTTGCGTGGGTCGGCGGTTTCTCCTCCGCGCCCAACACCAAGAAGCCCGCCGAACTCCTGCCGGACGCCGCTGCCGCCAAGCAACTGAAACTCCTCTGGCTCTCCTGCGGCAACAAAGATGGCCTCATCAACATCAGCCAAGGCATGCACACCTACCTGAAAGAGAACAAAGTGCCGCACATTTGGCACGTAGCCACCCACGGTCACGACGCCCCGGAATGGAAGCAAGCGCTCTACTGGTTCGTGCAAAAGACCTTCAAGTAGGCGGCTTGGGGAGGGACGGCGTGTCGCCGTCCCAAACTTAACTCCAGTACCCGAGCTCAGGGAACTTCTCCCCACAGAATTCCTTTCCCAAATCCCCTTCCCGGCTTACTTTTCCCGCATGTCGATGGACAAAGAACAGGTCGTGGAGATTCTGCAGGAGATCGGTGTCCTGCTCGAATTGAAAGGTGAGAACCCCTTCAAGACGCGCGCCTATGTGAACGGCGCCCGCGCCCTCGAATCCCTGACCGAGCCGCTCGATAAACTCGTGGCGGAAAACCGCCTCGGCGAGATCAAAGGCTTCGGCGAAGCCCTCCAGCAAAAGGTCACCGAACTCGTCACCACCGGCCATCTCAAATACTACGACGAACTGAAAGCCTCCATCCCCGCCGGCATGGTCGCCCTGCTGGAGATCCAAGGCCTCGGCCCCAAAAAGGTCAAAGCGATGCACGACAAGCTCGGCATCGATTCCATCGAGAAACTGGAACTCGCCTGCAAAGCCGGTCAGGTCGCGGAACTGGATGGCTTCGGCGAAAAGACGCAGGCGAAGATTTTGGAAGGCATCGAATTCCGCCGCAAATACGCCACGCGCCATCGCCTCGTCGAGGCCATCTACGCCTCCGAACCGATCCTTGATAATCTGCGCCAGCACCCGGACGTCATCCGTTGCAGCACCGCCGGCAGCTTGCGCCGCTTCAAGGAAGTCATCGGCGATGTCGATTTTCTCGTCTCCTCCCGCAAGCCGCTGGAGATCATCGATTACTTCACGAAGCTCCCCGGCGTCATCAACGTCCTCGCCAAGGGTGATACGAAATCCAGCGTTATCCTCGAGGGCGGCATCCAGGCCGATCTCCGCGTCGTCACCGATGCCGAGTATCCCTTCGCCCTCGCCTACTTCACCGGCAGCAAGGAACACAACATCGTCATGCGCCAGCGCGCCATCCAACGCGGCTTGCGCCTGAATGAATACGGCCTGTTCCGCTCCAAGGAAGAAACGCGCGATCCGAAACTCCTCGTGCCGTGCCATACCGAGGAAGAGATTTTCAAGACGCTCGATCTCCCCTACATCGAGCCCGAACTGCGCGAAGACCACGGCGAATTCGCCGCCGGTGAGAAGAACGAACTCCCGCGCCTGCTCGAATGGACCGACCTCAAAGGCTCACTGCACAATCACTCGAACTGGAGCGATGGCCGCAACACCTTGGCCGACATCGCCACGCACATGGATGACCTCGGCTGCGAATATTGGGCCATCACGGACCACAGCCGCGCCTCTTATCAGGCGAACGGCCTCGACCCGGCCCGTTTGCACGAACAGATCAAAGAGATCAAAGCCATCAATCAGAAACTCGCCGATGAAGGTCAGGATTTTCGTCTCTTCACCGGCTCCGAAGTGGACATCCTGAAGGAACGTCTCGATTTCGAAGATGATGTGCTTGCGGAACTCGAAGTCGTCGTCGCCAGCCTGCACGTCCCCGGCAGCGATGAAGCGGATAACACCAAGCGCCTCATCCGTGCCGCTGAGAATCCTTACGTCCACATGCTAGGTCACCTCACCGGTCGCCTTCTGCTGGAACGCGAATCCTACAAGGTGAACCAGCAGGCCGTCATCGATGCCTGCGCCGCCACCGGCACCTGGATCGAACTGAACGCCAACCCCTATCGCTTCGATATGGACTGGCGCCTCTGGCAATACGCGAAATCCAAAGGTGTGAAGTGCGTGGTGAACAGCGATGCGCACCGTCACGAGCACGCGGGGTTCCTGCGTCTCGGCGCCGGCATTGCCCGCAAAGGCTGGCTCACCAAAGCGGATGTGATCAATACGCTTCCGCTCGCCGAGCTGCGCAAGGCACTCCTAAAGAAACGTAATCGCCGCTAGCCCCCTAGTGGCGCACGGTTTGGCAGTCGGCCGAACGTATTTACTCCACACGTCTGCCGAAATTCACTTGGCGCACTGCTCTAAAAATCCCGGAACGTAAGCCGGTTGTGGCCGTTCGCCGCTGGCTCGTCCTCATCCTCTTCCCCGCCTTGGGCATGACCACCACCTTGGGCCGGATGATTTTGCCAGCAGGCTTGGAGCCAGACGTTGCCTTGAGCCCGTTCACCGACTGCACCGGCGTTTTAAGTTTTGTCGTCACCAGCTCCCGGTGCCGCCCGCCCACCAGTAGAATCAGATGCACGACGGTGTCCTGCAGCACGCCCGACTGCGCGTGCAACTCTTCTGCCGCGCTGGCGCTTTCCTCGGCGTTGGCCGCGTTGGATTGCGTCACCTTGTCCATCTCGCCCAGCGCCTGATTCACCTGCAAGATGCCCTGGCTTTGCTCCGTGCTGGCCGTGGCGATCTGGGCCACCACCTCATCCAATCGCCGCGCCCGCTCCAGGATATCATGCAAACCGGCTTCCACCTTTTTGCTGATCTCCACGCCGTTGTCGCTATTGCGGATGGATTCCTCGATCCGCTCGGCTGTCTCCCGGGCCGCTGCGGCTGATCGTTGCGCCAGATTGCGCACTTCCTCCGCCACCACAGCAAACCCCTTGCCCGCTTCCCCGGCCCGCGCCGCTTCCACCGCCGCGTTCAACGCCAAAATGTTCGTCTGGAAGGCGATCTCATCAATGGTCTTGATGATGATCGCGATGTTATCGCTGGAGGCTTTGATGGTACTCATCGCCTTGCTCATCTCATGCATCTCCTTAAAGCCCAAGTCCGCCGCCTGTCGCGTCTGGCTGGCGATCTGCTTGGCGTTCGCCGCATACTCATTGTTGCGCTTCGTCATGCTCGCGATCTCTGCCAGCGAAGCACTCGTCTCTTCCAGGGAGGCCGCCTGCTTGCTGGCGCCCTCCGCCAAGGATTGTCCGACACAAGACAACTGGTCGGACGCCGAAGTCACCTGCGCGGAGCCCTCATCCAGCGCTTCTGCCAGTTGTTTCAACACGTTGTTAGTCTCCCGCGTGATGAAGAAAGAGATGGCGGTTGCTGCGATCAACGCGAAACTCAAACCGCCCAAAATTCCCGATTGTGCCGTGCGCACCGCGGATTGGATCTCCGTCGCCGTCGCCTCGGCATGTTCCCGATTCAATGTCACCTGCTGCTCGATGGCATGCATGAACCGCTCCGCTGCCGGTTCCAGACGAGATTGCACATAAGCATAGGCTTCCTTGCGCTTCATCTCCGCGCTCAACCGGCAAACCTCCTCGAACGCCGGCACGTAAGCCGCACGGGCCGCCAGCACCGCTTCAAAAAGCTTCTTGTCCTCGACCATGTGTGGCGTGAGCGCACGATTCACTGTCAGGTTATGGAACTCGGCACCGTAATCATTGGTCAATTGGTTCATCTTGCGGACGTTTTCCTTGATCGCCGCCATAAGCCGGTCCTTCTCGGCCGGATCCTCCGCCAGCACATGCTTCACCGTGGACGCATAATTCTGGCGGGCGAGCGATTCTATCTGGCTGAACTTCACCAACCCCGGAAAGGCATCATCCGTTATCTCGGTGGTGTTTTGTTTGATGCTGGTCAGCCGCCCGTAAGCAAAGACCCCCAAACAAAGTGAGATGGCGATGACCGCCACAAAGCCCCACGTGATACGCTGCGAGATTGTCCACTCTCTTTTCATAACATCGCTTCCGTTACCCAAACTAACACCCTGTTCGCTATGTTTACGGCTGTATCTGCCCTGACCAGCGCCAAGCACACCGAGCGGTGAAGCTGCTCGTGGCAAGAATATGTGCTGACGCGAGGGCTATCGACGCACGCTTTATAAACTTTAGCCGCTGAAGCGAGAAAACCGGCTCAAACCACCAAATGTCGGCGAGAGATAATCGATTTTCACTAGGCAGGCATAAACCGGAGGGAAAGTCGGC
This sequence comes from Limisphaerales bacterium, assembly GCA_965283725.1. Classification (GTDB taxonomy): domain Bacteria; phylum Verrucomicrobiota; class Verrucomicrobiia; order Limisphaerales; family JAEYXS01; genus JAEYXS01. The sequence goes on along the minus strand of CBDIPT010000006.1, from coordinate 66,289 downwards.
CGGAACCAACTTACAGCGACCAAACAAGAATTGGGCGAACGGCAGGTAACACACAAACCTTGCCGCGCGCCCGAGACTCATCGCAGGAGGAAACTGACGAACTGAATCTCAGTTATTATATAGCACAACTCCTGCCAAAAAGAAAGTGCGGCCAAGTTTTCTTCAGCGTGAAATCAGCCCGCTTGAATCGTGGCCAAATCCGCCAGCAATGCCTGCCGTTCCTCCGCCTCCGCTATGGATTCGGCCAGTTGCCGCGCCTTTACCAAATGGTCAGTAGCCAACGGATCTTTTGTCAGGCTATACGCCCGCGCCATAGCCTCATGCGCATAAGCCACATAGAACGGCGCCACCCCGCCCTGCTCGCTGAACTCCAGGCACCGCCGGGCATGATGCAAGGCCGGTTCGGCTCTTTGCAGCACCGCATACACCCGCGCGATCTGCCACTCACCCACGGATAGATTCGTCGCATTCCCTACCAACCCCCAATGATAGCGCGATGCATGGGCCCCGTGGATCAGCGCATCCGTCTCGGCCGGTGTGCGGTCCCCTTTTTCCATCAGCGTCCACGTCTGGTTAAAAAGCTCCACCGCGATCTTACGGTGTGTCTGAGGGTCAAGTGACATAAGGAGTTTGGGTTGGCTTTCAAATGCCATATCAGAAGGAATGCCGAAGCACAACGCCCGTGCTGCCGGCTTCTAGCCGGCAGTTCAAGCGCATCCGCCTTAGCACATGATTTACCTTCCGCACCTCAACTTTATTCGCCCCTCTTCCGCTGCTGCCCCAAATCGCATTGGCAGCAACTCCCTTTACACCTATCCTGCCGACCACAAACAACAAGGATGTCGCATCAACCAGACAACATTTTCGCCGGAACCCAAGTGGTCGCGCTCGTGGAAGTGCGTGGGCCGAGCAACTCCCTCGTGCACCCGCGTGGCGCCGTCGGCGTCGTCACCCGTACCCGACCGGCACTGAGCGCCATTACCTCGTCCGCTTCCCCGACGGCTTCGAGTCCTCCCTCACCCGCGATCAAGTCGAAGTCCTGAAACATTTCAAAGACCGCATCGGCCCGGGGAGGGACGGCGTGTCGCCGTCCCAAACATCCGCTGATCAGTCAGGGACCGCAGCATGCAGTCCCTCCCAATTTGACCTGGAACCCCTCATCATTTACCGCTGCGTCGTCGGCTCGCGCGCTTACGGTCTGGACACCGATTCCTCCGATACCGATCGCCGCGGTATCTACCTCGCGCCCGCCGAACTCCAATGGTCCCTCCACGGCGCACCTGAACAATTCGAGGACAACGCCGCGCAGACCTGTTTCTGGGAATTGCAGAAATTCCTCATCATGGCGCTCAAGGCGAATCCGAACATCCTCGAATGCCTCTACTCGCCCCTCGTGGAGAAAGCCACACCGCTCGCGCAAGAACTCATCGCCCAGCGTCAGGCGTTTTTATCGCAGATGATTTTCCAGACCTTCAATGGCTACGCACTCAGCCAGTTCAAGAAGATCGAGCAAGACCTGCGCAACCACGGCGAAGTCCGTTGGAAACACGCCATGCACCTCTTGCGATTGCTCCTCACCGGCGCGGCCACGTTGCGCGAAGGCCGCGTGCCCGTCCAAGTGGAAGCCCATCGCGACCGCCTCCTTGCCATCAAACGCGGCGAACTGGCCTGCCCGAACTCGACGCCTGGCGCAAAGAACTCCACCAAGACTTCGAACAAGCGTTAAGTGAAACTCATCTCCCCGAACGCCCCAATTACGAAGTGGCCAACGCGTTCTTGGTGAAGGCACGGAAAAAAGCGGCCTTGGCAAGCTAGAGCGATTCCCGAAACAGGTTTCCCAATCAAACGCCGCAGTAAGTCTCCAGAGAATCTCTCCTGATACTGAGTAAACCAGCGGACTTTCCCTCGGTCATTTTCTTCGGGTGAACCTCAATTCCTTGAACGCCAACGGCGTTCCGTCCCAAAGCCCAACGTTGCGAGGGACGAGCTACGTTGGGTAATGGCCCCCCGTTTCACACAACCCCAACGGGGTTGAACTATCTCTTTTCCCCTATCCCAAGGTTGCGCGGACGCAACCTTGGGCTTTGAGCCGAGACCCCTTTGGGGTCTTCCCAAGAACACACTCTTTCCAACGGATTAAAGATTTCCCGAGGTAAAACGCATTCAGACTGGAAATCTTTCCATCACTGTCACAGGCTCATTGCATGCCACAGTCACTATCCGTGGTTTATTTGCATCTGGTTTTCTCGACCAAGGATCGCCGTCCACTACTTCGTGATCAATCAATCCGATCAGAATTGCATGCTTATCTCGGTGGCATATCGGATCGCCTTGGCTGCGCCCCAATCCTGATCGGCGGAGTGGAAGACCATGTGCATCTGCTTTGCCGTTTCAGCCGGACAATCTCACAGGCTGAGTGGGTGAAAGAATTGAAACGCGTCTCCAATGCGTGGCTCAAAGAAGAGAAACCGGGATTTGGCGACTTTGAATGGCAAGGCGGTTATGCAGTTTTTTCCGTCAGCCAATCGAATCTGGCCAAAGTGCAAGCATACATTGCCGATCAGGAAGCGCATCATCACAAACTGAGTTTCCAAGATGAATTGCGCTCGCTGTTGCGAAAGCACAGGATGGAATGGGATGAGAAATATGCTTGGGAATGATTGACGGAATTGGAAAAACTTACCCGCTATGCCCACTCCCCTCTGTTCCCAATGCAAGCGCACCATCCCGGAGGCGGACGTCAATGTGGCGCAGGACGTCGCCTATTGCCGTGCTTGCAATCTCGCGAACAAACTCTCCGATCTCGTCCACGGCAACGAACTCACGGCATCCATCAACTTGCAGAACCCGCCCGCGGGTGCTTGGTATCGGACGGAAGCTGGGGAAATTTCCATCGGGGCCACGCACCGTTCATGGGGTTCGGCTTTGGGCATGCTGGCCATTTCTCTTTTCTGGAACGGCATCGTCTCTATTTTCGTATTGCTCGCGCTCAGCGCCACGCTGCACAACCTGCATGTCAATGTGCCGGATTGGTTCCCCGCGCCTAAGATGAATGGCGGCGGCATCGGCGTAGGCATGAACATCTTCCTTTGGCTGTTCCTCACACCCTTCATCGTGATTGGGACAGGCATGATCCTCGGGTTTATTTCTTCTCTGATTGGCCGCACCGAGATCACCATCAGCTCCAATGAGTGTCGGGTCTTTGTCGGCATCGGTTCTCTGGGTTGGAAGCGGCGTTTCAATCCCCGCAGCGTCACAGAGGTGCGCATCAAAGACTCCACCTGGCGGGATAGTGATGGCGATCGCCAGAACAAAGTCCGCGTGCTCATCACGACCAACGACGGCAAGGCGATTGAGTTCGGCTCACTGCTCACCACCGAACGCCGTACCTTCATCGCTGGAGCCTTGCGTAAGGCGTTAGGGATGTGAGGCAGGCGGAACGCCGATTTCTAAATCGGCAAGGGTGCGAACCATCCAGACACTCAGGCCGAGCGGATGCTCGGCGCTCCCTCAGGACAGTTCCTCGTATTGCTTCAATCAGTTTAGTATCTTACTTTTTCCCCATTGATTCTCGCATGAAAAAAAACACCGCAGTTTTGCCAGTCGGATTGACGATTGCCGGTTCGGATAGTGGTGGTGGCGCAGGCATTCAGGCGGACTTGAAGACCTTCGGCGCGCTTGGCGTGCATGGCACCAGCGCCATCACCTGTCTCACCGCGCAAAACCCCAAGGCCGTCACCGGCATCCAGGCCGCCACACCCGCGATGGTGCAGAAGCAGATCGAGGCCGTCTTCGCCGAATTGAAACCCGCCGCCGTGAAGACCGGCATGCTCTTCTCCACGCCCATCATCGGCGTCATCACCCAATTCTTCACGCACAGCAAACGCCCCCCGCTCATCGTCGATCCTGTGATGGTTGCCACCAGCGGTGCCCGTTTGCTGAAACCCTCCGCCATCAAAGCGGTGAAGGAAGAACTCCTTCCCCTGGCCGCCTTGGTGACCCCGAATCTGGATGAAGCCGCCATTCTCGTGAACCGTCCCTTGCGGAACATCGAAGACCTCCGCGCCGCCGCTCGCGAAATCTTTGAGACGTACGGCTGCGCCGCCCTCGTCAAAGGCGGTCACTTGAAAGACAGCACTGAAGCCATCGACATCTTTTTCGACGACGAGAACGAACTGCTCCTCACTGCCCCCTATGTGCGCGGAGTCTCCACCCACGGCACCGGTTGCACCTATTCCGCCGCCATCACCGGCTACCTGGCCCTCGGCTGCGATCTCCCCCTCGCCGTGCAGCTCGGCAAGAACTTCATCACCCAAGCCATCACCCAACACCAAAAAGCTGGCAAACACTCCATCCTGAACTGCTTCTGGGAGGAATGATTTCGTCAGCCCGTGGAGTGCGGGTCGCCGACCCGCAGCAAGGTATTGCGATGGGTAAGACTTGCTCGTATCCATATTGCCCTGCTCGCCAACTTCATCTTATATTTTGCGCATGAACTCCCTGCTCGCTTTACTTTTCGCCGCATTAGCGCTGACGGCCACTGCCGCCACCCCCGTGCCCAAAAGCGAAGCCCCCGGCAAAGTCATCGAGCGCTGGCCCGTTCAGCTGAAGGAGATCAAATACCCCAGCAAGGCGGACAACACCGATCAGCCCGCGATGTTCTTCACACCGGACAGCAAGGAGAAGAAACCGCTGCTTGTCGCGCTGCATAGCTGGTCAGCGGATTACAAACAGACCTCACAAGCGCCGTATGCGGAATGGTGCATCACGAATGGCTGGGCCTTCATCCATCCCAACTTCCGTGGCCCGAACAACAAACCCGATGCCTGCGGCTCTGAACTTGTCGTGCAAGATATTCTCAGCGCCGTGGAGTTCGCGCGAAAAGAAACCAACATCGATCCGCAACGCATCTATCTCGTCGGCGCATCGGGTGGTGGTTACGCCACATTGCTCATGGCTGGGCGTGCCCCCGAGCTATGGGCTGCTGCTTCTGCGTGGGTGCCCATCTCCGATATCAAAGCGTGGCACGAAGAATCCACCCGCAAGAAACAGAAATACGCGAAGGACATCGAGCAAGCTTGTGGCGGCGTGCCCGAAGCGGGCTCCAAGGCAGAAGCGGAAGCCAAGAAACGTTCGGCGCTCACTTACCTGGCAGGCCAAGAACCTGAAAGTCTCCATCAATGCGGGTATCCACGATGGCCACACCGGCAGTGTTCCCATCAGCCACACCTTGCGCGCCTTCAACGCCTTGGCTGATCCTAAGGACCGTGTCACTGAGGACGAGATCCAGTATTTCGTCACCGAACAGAAGGTGCCTGCATCCATCAAAGATGCCGTGCCGGTGGACCCGGACCATGGCACCAAGAAAGTGCTCTTCCGGCGCGAATCCAACAACGCCCGCGTGACCATCTTTGAAGGCACGCACGAAGGCTTGCCCGAACCCGCGCTGAACTGGCTGAAGGAGCAGAAGAAGAAGTGAAGTGCGGACTCCCACCGCAATGCACTGCTGGCATCCTGCCAGCAGTCCGAGCTACCCTTAATCAACCGCTCTCCCAAAAGAAAGCAGAACTATCCTCCGCCATTTTCCCGTTCGCGTAGCGAACCCAAGATTCATAGCGGCGGCTTTTAAGCCGCCGTTTGAAGCAAGAACCAACGCGTCACGTAGTGACGCAAGACTGCTCTTCGTTCACTACGTGACCGTGGAGATCATGACGCTCACAGCGGCTTAAAAGCCGCTGCTATGAATCCGTCATGCCTACGGCATGGGGAAAAAATCTCGAAACATGCTCAAGAGCAATTCCCCACCATCCACCCATTATCCTTCCACTTTTGCTTCCTCATCTGTGTTAATCCGTGTCCATCTGTGGTTACACTTCCTTGACGTCGCCCAATAAAACCGAATCATCACCGCTCATGTTGAATAACGGTCTGCCGCTCATCGCTCCGGCCATCACGCCGGTGCTCGACCCGCAATTTCGTCCGGCTGTGTTGGCCAATCGCGCGTTTCGTGCCGCGGTCGCAGCTTCCGGCAATCCGCTGAAGATCGTCATCGCGTTGGAACAGACGGATGGCTCCATCTTCCATTTCAACACGGCGATCTTTCCGGAGAGCCATCCGCAAGCCGCTGGCAACTTCGTTTACGTTGAACGCCTCGTGAAGTTCATGCTCTGGGCTTGGGGCGGCTGGCGCGTGCACTTCGCCGGTCCGGCCAAGCTCGCCGAGCAACTGCAGGCGCATTTCACGAATACAGCCACAGGTCGTTTTGATTCCAACCTCATCGGCGAGCGCGTCTATGACCATCCTATCACGGTCATCGCCATGTCGTTGGATAAGATTCCGCCGCAGAACGCCAAGACTCAGCCACTCGGCCGCCACTTGGATGGTTGCCGCATCGGTTTTGACCTCGGCGGCAGCGATCGCAAAGTCGCTGCGGTGATCGATGGCAAAGTCGTTTTCAGCGAAGAGATTGTCTGGGACCCGTATCATCAGCCGGACCCGCAATATCACATCGACGGCATCCAAGACACGCTCAAGAAAGCGGCGGCCCACCTGCCGCGCGTCGATGCCATCGGTGGCAGCTCTGCTGGTGTGTATGTGAACAATCGTGTGAAGGTTGCTTCCCTTTTCCGTGGCGTTTCGCCCGAGCAATTCAACACGCGCGTGAAAGACCTCTTCCTCGATCTGCAGAAGGAATGGAAGGTGCCGTTCGATGTCGTGAACGACGGTGAAGTGACCGCGCTCGCTGGCTCGATGTCGCTGAACAAGAACGCGGTGCTCGGCATCGCGCTTGGTACCAGCCAAGCCGTGGGTTATGTGACACCAGAAGGCAACATCACTACTTGGCTTAGCGAACTGGCTTTCGCGCCTGTGGATTACAATCCTGCGGCGGCTTGCGATGAATGGTCCGGTGATTACGGAGTGGGTGCGCAATACTTCTCCCAACAAGCAGTCGGCCGCCTCATTCCTGCTTCCGGCTTGCCGGTCGATGCCAGCCTCGGCCTGCCGGAGAAACTGAAGGTCGTCCAAAAATTCATGGAAGCCGGAGATGAACGCGCCGCGAAGATCTACCAGACCATCGGTACTATCTCGGCTATGCGCTCGCACATTACACGGATTTCTACGTGTTCGAGAACGTGCTCATCCTCGGCCGTGTGACCAGCGGCAAGGGCGGCGACCTCATCCTCGCGGGGGCCAAGGAAGTGTTGCAGCAGGAATTCCCCGAACTCGCCCCACGCATCGCCTTTCACATCCCGAACGAAAAAGACAAACGCCACGGGCAGGCAGTCGCTGCTGCGAGCTTGCCGAGGCTTAACTCCTAGCTTAAGCGATTGCTTTGACTAGGCGCTGGAGTAAGGTGATGCAATGAATCTCACTCGCAAACAATTCAATTGGTTGGGAGTCATTCTGTTCATTCTCATGGTGGCCTGCGATAAAGGCTATCGTCACATGCTTCACACAAACATTGACCTCACTGGAAGCTTTAGTCCGGCTCAAGTAGCCGCTATGCAATGCAGTTATGTACTGATGCCGGTGGTCATCGGTATTTATATTTATTGGGGTTACCGTCTTCGGAAAAAGCACCAGTCGACCCCCAAGACCATTTTGGGGGATAAAAGTTATCCTCAAGCATCACGCTAACCGATTCCTTTCATATTATGCTAATAAAGCGTTGGTTTTTTACTCTGCTTGTCGTGGTTGGATTGCAGCATGCGTTTTCCTGTGTGGCCGCCGAAGCCATCCGCGAAGAACTCGATGTGCAATACGGCGAGGCAGGCGGCCAACCGCTGTTGCTGGATGCCTTTCGTCCGGTGGATCAAAAAAGCAAGCTGCCCGTGGTGGTGTATGTCCACGGTGGCGGCTGGGCAGCAGGTAATAAGAAGGACTTCCGGGATGGCGCCCGTGGCCTGGCCAAGGCGGATTATGTCACGTTCAGCATCGGCTACCGATTGGTGAAGACGAATGACGTGAACAACAGCACGCGCTGGCCCGCGCAGATCGATGACGTACAGCGCGCCATCCGCTGGATCCGTTCCAAGGCGGACGAGTATAACATCGACACCAACAAGATCGGTGCCGTCGGCGCTTCGGCGGGCGGTCACTTGGTCAACCTGCTCGGCACCATCGAGACACGTGATAACTCGGACAAGGCGCTCGCCAAATATTCCAGCAAGGTCCAGTGCGTCATCAATATCTTCGGCCCGACGGATTTCACGCCGGACTTCACCACCAACGGCCCCGCTGGCCCCATGGTGCAAGCCTTGGTGGACAACCTCATGGCCAAGCCGAAGCGGACAAACCTGGAGCTCTACAAGAGCGCTTCCCCGTTGTTCTTGGTGACACCCAAGGCCGCGCCGTTCCTCCACTTCCACGGCACCGTCGATCCGCTCGTACCCTTGGATCAATCCCAACGTTTTCACACCGCCCTCAAAAAAGCGGGTGTGGAATCTACCCTCGTCATCTTTGAAGGCGAAGGCCACGGGTTCGCCAAACCCGAGAACGTGCAGAAATTCATCGTGGACTCGGTGAACTTCCTGAACAAACACTTGAAAGGCATCGAGCCGAAGTAAGCAAACAAAGCATTGCTCTTGTGCCGCAGGCACAAAAGATTCCTAGCGACGGCTTTCAAACCGTCGTTGCGTCTTACATCGATTCCCGTCACGTAGTGACGGAAGAGGAAAAGTATTCATGCGTCACTACGCGACGCCGGTAAAAAGAACACCGTTCTGCGGGTTTAAACCCGCAGCTATGAATCTCGCGCTCGCTTACGCGAGCAAGGAACTCCAGCCTCGCAAGAAGCATTGATTTCCCGGTCCACCTTCCTCACCCTTGCCGCTACTGATTTCGCACATGAATCCCTACCACAATTTCGTTGAGACGTATGCGCGGTTCGCGCGCGAGGGCAAGACGTGGCCGCTCGGCGGTTTCCCGAACTGCCCCAAGCCGGAGATCGCGAAGGACGCCCCCGTCGCGCTGATCTTCTCCCCGCACCCGGATGACGAGGTGATCATCGGCGGCCTCGCATTGCGGTTGCTTCGGCAATCCGGCTGGAACGTCATCAACATCGCTGTGACCCAAGGCAGCAAAAAAGAGCGTCAGGCCGCGCGCTGGCGGGAATTGAAAGAGTGCTGTGATTGCATCGGCTTCGGCCTCGAAGCCACCGGCCCTTGCGGACTCGAGCACGTGAACCTGAAGACGCGCCAGACCGATCAGGTTTACTGGACCAGCATGGTACACGTCATCGCAGGCATTTTGAAGAAGCACCAGCCCAAGGCGATTTTCTTCCCGCACGAACTGGACTGGAACAGCTCGCACATCGGCACACACTTCCTTGTGCTCGATGCCTTGAAGCACATGCCCGCTGAGTTCACTTGCCATTCCGTGGAGACGGAATTCTGGGGCCAGATGCCTACGCCGAATCTCACCGTGGAACTTGGACCACAAGAACTCGGCGACCTCATCACCGCGCTCACCTTCCACGTCGGCGAAGTGCAACGGAACCCGTATCACCTCAGCCTGCCCGCGTGGATGATGGATAACGTCCGCCGTGGCGGCGAACTCGTCGGGGGTCAGGGGGGTGCCGCTCCGGATTACGTTTTCGCCACGCTCTATCGCCTGCGTAAGTGGTCAGACGGTGCGCTTCACCACACCTACACTGGTGGCCGTAGCCTTTCGCTGAACGAAGATCCGTCGAGCCTCTTTGTTTAAACCTTAAAAAACCATACGGCGGCAGAAGACTCGCATCTTCTGCCGCCGTTTCCGTTGACAGTATTAAGTTCAGCCAAACCCGGCCTACAGGGCCGGGGCAACCATGAGCCTGAACTCCAACGGAGTCCCCAACCACAATTCAACTGTATTCAAAACTCTTATCCCCGCCCATCACCCATTCGGACTATTCGCACGATTTCTTCCATTCACTTGCTTCAACGGCCTTTTCTCTCTTCTTTTGAGGTCTTGTTTCCTCATCTTTAGCCCTTTACCTGCCGCCTTTCCCGGCCTATCTCATGCCCGTGACCGATGTGTCTGACTTTGTCGTTAGCTTTGGCGATGCCCGGGCCCAGTTTGCCTATTTCATCGCCATGGCCGTATTTTTCACCCTTCTCGGCGCCGGGCTGTTCGTCCTGATGTGTGTGGAAACTGCTTTTCATCAAGAACTTAGAACGGGATTCAACAAGCCGTTGACCTTGATGAAGAAGTCCAAAGGGGCGTTCATCTGCTTTGCCGTCTGGTTTGTGTGCGTCTCCTGGGTCTACAACTTCTCGCTCGCTTCCAAGTTTGTCGATGTCAGCCGTAAAGTGGCGAACCAACGGGTGACCTGGGAGTTCACCTATTATTACCCCAAACGCGTCGTGGCCGTGCCCGAGGAAGAGATACATCGGTGGACCGGTGCGGTGGATTGGTCCCGCAAAGAAGGTCAGCACGCCCTCGTGCTGGAATTGAAGAACGGCGAAGTCCTCAAGAGCGGTGGCATGCCCCCTCCCATCTTCAAAGAGAAAGCCGCCAAGCTCGAACGCTTTGGCATCGTCATCCCGTGGGGCAGCGGACAGTGAGTCCTCTAATGTCTGCCGAAAATCAACCACACCCGATACGCAATGGCAGTCAATAATGGCACCGTCCCAAAAAACAACTGCAGTCTGAAGTAAATTGGCGCACGCTCATACTGCCTCAAACTCAACACAACCGACCGCTCATCGGCATTGTCTGGTTTTGGGTGGACGAGGAGTTTTACCGGAACAGTTTTATCAATCAGCCATCTGTCTTCATTTCCTTCCAAGTATCCCTTCCAATGGTAAATCTCAGCGATCGGCCTTCCACTTCGCCCACTGCAACCTGAGACCTAGCCCTTCCAGATTTGATCACTGGCACCCCTTTTACTAAGAAATTCGCATCCTTGTACGCATACGTTCCGAAAGCGATATCTCTCCAGCTAGCGAATTGAGTAAAACAGAAGATGCTCAGCATCACCGCGAGGAAAATGGCGATCTGCGCCCACCCAACTCTATCTTTTCGGTCTGACACATTTTGAACATCATTCCGGCTTTGGCTTTTACTATTCTCCCTAGTCATAGCAAATGCCTAGGAACGCACGTTGACCATTACTCCGGCCGCGCAGAAATCTCCAACATCCGCTCGATCGGCAACCGCGCGCGCTCGATGATCTCCTTCGGCAACTCCACCTGCGGGCTCAGGTTCAGCATGCAATCGTAGAGCTTCTCCAGCGTGTTCAGCTTCATGAAGCGGCATTCATTGCAGCGGCAATTCTCTGTCGGTGCCGGGATGAACGTCTTGCCCGGGCATTCCTTTTCGAGGCGATGCAGCATGCCCGTTTCCGTGGCGATGATGATCTCCTTGGCCGAGGATTTCTGGCACCAGGTGACCATCTTTTCCGTGGAGCACACTTCATCGGCCAGCATGCGCACGGCCTTCGTGCATTCCGGGTGCGCCACGAGCGGCGCGTGCGGATATTTCTCCCGGATCTTCGAGATCGCCGCGTGCGTCCACTCCACGTGGACGTAACAATTCCCCTTCCAGAGCGTCATGGGGCGGCCCGTCTTCTCGATCACCCAGGAGCCCAAGTTTTCATCCGGCACGAAGAGCAGATCTTTGTCCTTCGGCGCGGCATTCACGATCTTCATCGCGTTACCGCTCGTCACGATGACATCGCAGAGGGCTTTCACCTCGGCGCTGCAGTTGATGTAGGCGATGGTGTAGAAATTCGGATTCGTGGCTTGGAAGGCCTTGAGCTTGTCGCCCGGGCAACTTTCCTCCAGCGAGCAACCAGCGTCCTTGTCCGGCAGGATGACGATCTTGTTCGGATTGAGGATCTTCGCCGTCTCCGCCATGAAGTGCACACCACAGAAGACGATGACATCCGCGCTGGTCTTGGCGGCCTGTTGCGCGAGACCGAGGGAATCCCCCACGTAATCTGCCACGTCCTGGATTTCAGACCTGGTAGTTGTGGGCGAGGATGACCGCGTTCAGCTTCTTCTTGAGTTCCAAGATCTTACGCGACAAGGCATCATACTGCGCCGGAGGCATGGGCTTCCGGAGGCCAAAACGATCCACCCCGGCGGGGGTAATCTCCGTCAAATCGATCATGCGAGGACATTACGTTTGACTCGGCCCAGCGTCAACGGGACGTTCTGGGTCAATCTTCCGCGGCCTCAACCGCCTTGCACGATCCAGATAGAGGAACATCACTCCCGGGCCAAAGCACATTAGCATCACGGCCAGCCCGGTGACGATGCCCGCAAAAGAAACTCCAGCCGCACAGCACTCGTTCTTGTTCCGGATGGCGAGGTGCGTGGGCAGAAGGATCAGAAGTTCCAGCACGGAACCACGCACCAGATTACGCAGCCAGCGACGCAAGAAACTCTCCTCATCCTCGCGCCAGAAGTAGCGGTAAAAGACCAAGGCCCAGACCAGCCAGATCAAACCGATAGGAAAGAATATCCCAGCAAAAGCATACCAGCCGCGATCAAAAGATAAATTCAAGCCGAGCCAGTTCACCAGAATTCCGCGCTCAACCATCTCTCCGAATTGATCGGCCAGGAAACCTGAAGGTTGGAAGACCGTTTCAAAATCAACGGCTAATACAGCCAGCGAGTTGACGCCCCAGTAAACTAGATTGGCCAGCAGAAAGGTCACCGCAAGGATCGGCCAGAGGATATGCCGCTTGGCGGTGGGACGCTCCCGGCTAATAGCCACCGGCACGATCAGCAAAGCGATTTGCGCCATGACGAACACAACCATTAAGCCCCAGAATAAAGGGAAACCAAATATGTCCGTATGCGCAACTGCCTCCTCCCGGTCTAGAAAGCCCCAATCATATCCAAGGAGCACCCAAGTCACTGGCAACGCCAGCACCAGCCATAACAACGCATAGGTCAACGTGATGATGACAGCCCAGCGTTTCATGCCAGATTTGCCTTGGGTTCAGCGGTGACAAACTGCTGGCTACGATTCAAGCTAAGGAACAAGGCACCAGGCCCCACGCACATCACCATTATCGCCAAACCAAAAGCAGCGCCAATGAATGAGATCGCGGCCGCATGGTGATACGAAGCCCAACTGAAACCGAATTGCAGCGCCAACGTGCAAAGAAATTCAATCAGAGCTAGCCGGAACAGATTGCTCAGCATTTGCGGGGCTAAACCGTTCCAGTTCGCCGTCCGGTAACGGGAATAGCAAAACCAACCGATCGCCATCCAAAAAAAACTGATGAGAATCAAGTGCGCCGCCACCGTGTAAATAGCATTGTCGATGCCGGGGGAACTTCCGGTGATGAGCCTGAACAACCCATGCTCGATAGTGCGCCGCAGCAGATGCTGCCATTCATCAAACCAATCCCGAAAATTCTCGCCGATCACCAAGCAAATGGCGGAAAGCACCAACCAATAGAGCAAGTTTGCCAGCAAGAACGTCAACACACCGGCGAACCGGAGAATGCGCCGCCGGTTGTCTAATCGTTCTGCAAACGCCTCCACCAAAAGCGCCTGGCAGATCAGCGCCAACAACCAAACGAACCAAAATAAAGGTTCCGAATAAAAACCCGCATCGAAAAAATGCCAGTCCGAGATGAAATTGGGCAACCACCAATCGTAAGCCAAGCAGATGCAGGCCAAAGGAAACACCAACACCATCCATAGCAGGGCATAAATCAGCGTGATGATAAGGCCCCAACTTTTCATGTCATTTACCTCTCAAGGCTTTGGTGTGCCGAAAAGGTAACGCACCACACTGATTCCCACAAATAAAAGCAACGGAAACGTGATGGGCCAAAAGCGCACCGCCCACCGGATGGCCTCCCGCACGCGTTCACCCAAGGCACGCCAGACCGCGCTCGTGATGATCATGGAAGAGATCACCAATCCACCGAGGATGAAGAACCACAGGGCGCCCAGCTCTACCTTGCGATGATTGCTCAGCCAGATGCCGAGGAAAGCCAGTTGGACAAAGAAGGCGAGCAGGAACAAAACCATCTTGGCCACTTCACCCGGAGTGCGCATCGCGGTGGAGATAAAGCCCGGCGCCGAATTACGCCGTTTGAAGACGCCGCCTCGACGCCACATGGCATTGTATTCCGCCTCCTCCTGCGCGATGTCATCGCCCGCCTGTTCTCCGCGTTGTGTCGCCGCGGCGGTCATGGCCCGCAGATCCGCCTCCACGTTGCCTGTATTGGATTGCCGCTTGAGCCGCTGATAGACTTGCAGCGTCAAGCCGAGACGGGCCGCCTCTGCCGCATCCGTCAAAGGTGGCGGCAGCTTCGGAGGTGTTTGCCCTGCTGAATTATCCGCCGGGCTGTTCATACATTCTGTTCACTTCCGATACCGCACCATAAAACCAACGCGCGCATCGGCGAGATCCGTCTTACGCTGCGCGGCGATGAGTTTGCCATAAACCGTGAGATCGCGGGCGAACATGTCCAAACGGTCGGAGAATTTCTCGCTCAGCTTCTTGCCGTCGATGATGTCTTCCTTGTCCTGAAACGCCATCCCGTAGGGCAAAGACCACGCATAGCACTGGCGCGCCACCGTGCGGATCTGGTCGGTGACGGTCAGTCCCTTCTCGAAGGAACCAACGACCGAGGCGATGAGCTTGCCCGCGTATTCCTTCCAGAAATGATCGAGGAAATTCTTCAGCGTGCTGCTGATGCTGCCATGGTAATCCGGCGTCCCCAGCACGATGACATCCGCCTCGATCACCCGTTCACGGATGGGCGGATAGTAATCCGCCTTGAAAGCGGTCTCAGGATTGAAGAGCGGCAAGGGTGTGTGGCCCAAGTCCAAGACGTCCACATCACTGCCCCACTTCTTGATGCGATCCGCGACCTCCAACATCACGGTACGGGTGACGGATTTTTCTCCGGGACTGCCGATGACCACCAAAACGCGCAAGGTTTTCTCTGCCATGAGGAAGACGGTAGCAGCCCGGGTGGCGGGGCTCAAATCTTCTCTCCAAGCTACTTCAGCTTATTGCCCACCACAAAAGCTCCCGGTGGAAAATTTAGCTCGCTTGCCACGATGAAACTCGTTGAATTGACATCTAGTTACCCAGCAAACGGCCAGACTTGGCAGCTCACGATTGATATGAGATCACTCACAGCTTTTTGCTTCTTCTACGTTTTATGCTCTTGTGCGCCGTTTTCAGGGCGCGCCCAATCTCCGCCCAAACCGGATACCTGGACCGACCCGGCCATCGCCTTACTCGAGGACAGGGACTTCGCCATCCAAGGTGAATACGCCGGTGAAGGCATGGGGTTGCAACTGGTAGCCCTCGGCGAGGGCAAGTTCGATGGTTGGGTTTTGGAAGGCGGTCTACCCGGCGCAGGATGGGAACCCGGAAAAGGCCGCCATCAGATCAAGGGCGGTCGTACGGCAGATAGTATAACCTTGAAAGACGACGCAGGTGCATTCACAGCTGTGATCGAATCCGGGCGAATCCTGCTATCTGGCAGCAGTGGCTTGAAACAGGTGCTGAAGCGTATAGAACGCTCCAGTCCGTCTCTGGGCGCCAAGCCACCGGAGGGAGCCATCGTGCTTTTCGATGGTTCAAATGCTGATCAATGGGATAACGGCAAGCTGGAGAACGGCTATCTGTTATCCACCGGCTGCACGACCAAACAGAGTTTCACTGGTTATACGCTTCACGTTGAGTTCCGCACGCCCTACATGCCCCGAGCACGCGGTCAAGGACGCGGGAACAGTGGCGTCTATCATAGCGGCCGCTGGGAGACCCAGATTCTGGATTCATTCGGGCTTGAAGGCCGAGATAACGAATGCGGCGGTATCTACTCCATATCCAAGCCCAAACTCAATATGTGCCTTCCCCCGCTCTCGTGGCAGACCTACGACGTCACGTTCGTTCCTGCGAGATTTGATGAAACGGGAAAACGGATTGCCTGGCCACGAATCACGGTGAAACTTAATGGAGTCTTAGTTCACGAAAATTTGGAACTCACCAAAGATTTCACCACCTCCGCGCCCATGAACACACCGCTAACCTCTCCCGAGGGGCCGGTGTTTCTGCAAAACCACAACAATCCGGTCGTCTTCCGCAACATTTGGATCTTACCGGGTAAATGAACCCTTAAAGTTCTATAACTTTTGAGGCATATCGCTTCTCGCTAAATTATTGGCGATAGCCCCTACATCCACTATCGCGATGGCGAGGAAGAACTCTACGACATCAGCCCAGCCACCCCATCATGATACCGAAGCGCACCAGCAAGTAACCCAAGCCCGCCGTCACTGGGAGCGTGAACACCCAAGCCCAGACCATGCGTTCCACTACGGACCATTTCACGGCGTTAAAGCTCTTGGCCGCACCCACACCCATGATGGCCGCCGAGATGACGTGCGTGGTGGAAAGCGGGATACCGAAAATGCTAGCCACACCGATGACCGTCGCGGCCGTGGTCTCGGCGGCAAAACCGTGCACCGGTTGCAGGCGGACCATCTTATGCCCCAGCGTCTTGATGATCTTCCAACCACCCGCCCAAGTGCCCGCCGCCATGGTCAAGGCGCAGACAATCTTGATCCACATGGCTACTTCCAATTTCTTATCCCCTTCCGGAGCGGCGGTCTTGAGAAAGAGCAGGAAATCCGGCGCTTGATCGAAGGCACCCGCCTTCGTACCCGCCAACAAAGTAAGCGCGATGATGCCCATGGTCTTCTGCGCGTCATTCAGGCCGTGGCTGAAACC
Source organism: Limisphaerales bacterium (assembly GCA_965283725.1). Classification (GTDB taxonomy): domain Bacteria; phylum Verrucomicrobiota; class Verrucomicrobiia; order Limisphaerales; family JAEYXS01; genus JAEYXS01. The sequence continues at coordinate 49,588 of CBDIPT010000006.1, read as the reverse complement.
CATCCACGACGCACTGAAGATCTGCAAGTTACCGAACACGTTCTTGACCGTGTGCGGACGCCACTTGCGCAGCAGGAAGTACAGGAAACCCATGATGACGAACCCGATGATGATGCCACAGACCGGCGAGACAAACATGGGGATGACCACCTTTTGCAGGATGCCGCCCTTTTGCGTGAAGTAGATCACGGACCAATCACCATGCGCGGCAGCGAGCGTGGAACCGACCAGACCACCGATCAAAGCATGGCTGGAACTGGAGGGGATGCCGTAATACCAGGTGATGAGATTCCACACGATGCCCGAGAGCAACCCGCACAAGATCGTAGCCGAGGTCACGAAATGGATATCCACCAAACCTTTGCCGATGGTGCTGGCCACAGCCGAGCCGACCAGGGCGCCCAAGAGATTGAACACCGCTGCCATCGCCACCGCCTGCTTGGGTGACATGACCTTCGTGGCCACTACGGTGGCGATGGAATTCGCCGTGTCGTGAAAGCCGTTGATATACTCGAAGATCAACGCGACCAAAATGACGCAAAGGATCAGTGTCATGACAGCGGCGCGCTTACGAATTCTTCAACACGATGTGTGTCACCACGCCGCCGGCATCGCGGCAGCGGTCCACAACTTTTTCCAGCAACTCGTAAAGGTCCTTCGCGATCATCGTCTTGATCGGATCGTATTTGCCGGCGTAGAGCTCCTTCAGGAGCTCCAGCATGATCTTGTCTGCCTCACCTTCCACATATTGCAGGCGGTCATTGAGCTCCTTCACCTTTTCCAGCGGCGGCAGTTTGCGGAGCAACTTCACCATCTGGACGAGGATCTCGCCGGTCTTCTCCACCGCTTCGGCCTGGCGGCTGAAGTCCACGTCTTTGATCTGGTTGCCCGCGAGGTGATAGCGCTCGGCGAATTTCTCCACGGTCTTGGGGATCTTGTAGAGCGCGTGCGAGAGGGCCTCGATCTCCTCGCGTTCCAGCCCGGTCACAAAGGTGCGCACCAGTTCTTCGCTGATCTGCTCGGTGATCTTCTTCTCCTTGCGACGTGTCATGACGAACTCATCCATCGCACCAGATTTCTGGGGGTTCTTCAGGAAATCAACGAGACAAAGCATGCTGTTGCGCGCTTCTTCTGCGCTGGCTTCCAGCAGATCAAAAAACTTGTCACCTTCGCCCAATAGCTGTTGCAGTGAAAACATGGCGAAGAGGTTGTCACATAAACGACACAATTCTGCACGCAGAAAGTGCAAACTGTTTCAAGACAGGGAGTTGAGACTGTGTCGCACCAACCGGACCGCAAACACCGGTAGTGGATAAGCTGAGGATAGCTCACCCCTTCATCCCATCAGAACGACGGTCCGGCCCCGCGTTTGGACCACTTATCGGCTTTCGTCATGCCCGGTTCCACGAGCACCTTGCCCAGCACCTGCCGCGCGTGCAGACGTTCGTAGGCCTTGCCTGCTTCCATCAGCGGATACACCGCATCAATCGTTGCCTTGATCCGGCCTTCGGCGGCCCACTCGAGCGTGGCCTGCAGATCGGCGCGATTGCGACCGTAGCTGCCGATGAGCCGCTGCTGTTTCACGAAGAGCGGCCAGAGATTCAGCGTGACCTCGCGACCCGCCGTTGCCCCGCACGTTACCACCGTGCCGCCGCGCGCCAAGCAATGAAAATCTGTTCCAGCACCGGCCCTCCGATGTGTTCTACCACCACATCCACGCCGCGCTTGCCCGTGAGCTTGCGCACTTCCACCGCCCAATCGGGCGCGGAAGTATCCACGGTAAAATCCGCCCCAAGCTGTTTCGCGAACTCACGTTTCTGCGCCGAGGAACCGGTGGCGATGACCTTGCCACCCAGTTGCTTCGCGATCTGCACCGCGGCGGAGCCAACACCACTCGCACCGGCCATCACGAGCACCCAATCACCCGCCTTCACCTCCGTGCGATCCGTGAGCATGTGCATCGCCGTGCTCGCCGCCAAGGTGAGCGCGGCACCCGTCGCGAAATCCACCGCATCCGGCAACCGCACCAGGGCGCGCGCGGGCACGAGAACCTTATCCGCGAATCCGCCGTCGCGTTGCACCCCGAGCAACTCGCTCTTCAAGCAGATGGATTCATCCCCACGTTGGCAAAATTCACAGGCGCCACAGAAGAGGTTCGATTGGATGGCCACGCGATCCCCTTCCTTCCATTCATCCACATCCGCGCCGAGCTCCACGATCTCCCCGCTCACTTCGCCTCCGGGTGTGCGCGGCAGCTTGATGGCCGTAGGTAGTTCGCCTTTTTCCGTCCACAGATCCAGGTGGTTCAACCCGCAAGCGCGCACCCGCACCACCACTTCATCGGCCGAGGGAATGGGATCGGGCACCTCACGGTATTCAAACGTGCCGGGGTGCCCGTGGGCGAGAAGTTGATACGCGTGCATGAGATAAGGAAACACCCGTTAAGGCGATGGTGCAAGGGGGGAACTTCTCCTCTCAAAAGCGATCACGTCGGAACTACTACGTTAAGCCCTTTGATTGCCTGATAGTGTTTTTGATTAAACGTAGCCACCACACTTCCCCGCTCCAATGCCGCTGCCCCCACGATGATGTCATATTCACTGATCATCGCTCCGCTCTTTTCCAAATCAGCCCAGATTCGGGCGTGAATATAACCAGTCTGCTCGGTGTAAGGGATGACCGGGAGCAGAGACACGACTGTTTGCAAATATGCTTCACGCGCAACCCGTTGTTTGCCAGCGGCCCGTTCCACTCCGTGCCATAATTCCGCCACGGTTATCGCCGCCACTTCAAACTGTTCGTTGGCTTGCCGGTTCAACCAAGTGAACAAGTCCAAATGACCGCGTTCCCCCCGAATGATCACGTCCGCATCCAGCATTATTGCCATTTGTCAGCCGGGGCTTTGAGGGTTTTCCGCGCAGTCTTCAAATCTTGGCTCCAAGCACTGGCTTCTTCTGGAGACAAAGCCGCTTCGGAAAGAGCTGCCGCCAATTCAGGACCAGTGCATTTTTTCCCTTCTTCTGGAATCAAACGGGCAAAAGGAACCCCATTCTTCAATAAAACAAACGTAGTCTTCTGGTAGTGCGCTCGATTTACGCAATCGGCAAAATTGCGAGAGGCCTCAGTGACTGTTATAGTCTTTTCCTTCATAAAATCAGATTATCAGATTTTACATATCTGTCAATTAACCAACCTCCCGTCGTCACGGTATTTTTACATTTATCTTCCGGCTGTGAGCGATTGTTTGAAGGAAAACAGGGCCCGAAACACGTCTCACAACACCTTCTATTTCAATCTATTACATCAATTAACGCTGTCTGCGCCATTTTGTCTCCGCCTGCTAGCCTGTTCACGTCTAAGGGGTTAGGACGTTGGTTAGACAAAGGCCGTTAATACGTCAAAGTAGTAGTGCGCTAGGTCACCGGGCGGTGCCGGGCGCGGGATATCGTAAAACGACTTGGATGTATGAAAATCGTGGAACGCAAACTGGGCCGGGAAAGGGCTCTGGGCCAAGCCTTTAAGGAAGACAAGCTGATCGAGATCGATCCTCGTCAGCCGTCGAAGGAGTATCTCGATACGGTGCTGCACGAGGGGCTGCACATCGTATTTCCGCAATTGTCCGAGCGCCAAGTGGCAGCGACCTCACGCAAACTCTCCAAGCTCGTCTGGAAACAAGGCTATCGCCGGGTATATCGTTAACGCCCCACTTTTTAACCTCAACCGGTCGAAATAACACTTCAGCTATCGGGCTAAAGTGCTCGTGATAGCCGTCCTTGTCGCGCGTGATCCACAGGACGTTAAGCTTTTCGCGGCTGACGATGGGTAGGCCATTCGTCACACCGAGGACGACCATGGCCGTAGCCCAGCCGTCTGCTTGCCCGCAGGATGCGCTGATGACCGTGGCCGAAGCGACGTGCAACTCGGCAGGCCAACCCGTGCGCGGGTCGATGATGTGGTGGTAGCGTTTGCCGTTGATCTCGCGGAAATTGTGGTCATCGCCGGAAGTCGCGAGTGCTTGATCGCGCAGATTCACGAGTCGTTGGATGCGTTGGCCGTTGGAATCTGGCTGCTCGATGCCCACCGGCCAGCCCTTCCCCTCCGGCCCGCCACCGCGCGCGACGAGTTCCCCGCACATATCGATGAGGTAATTCGTCCCACCGAGCTGCTGCAACCGCGCGTGTAACCCATCCGCTGTGTAACCCATGGCCACGGCATTGAAGTCTAACGTGACACTGGGAAGCAGTTTGCGCAGCGCGGGAGGATTCAAACGCACTTGCAGATTCGTGTAGCCCACCAACGCCTTCGCCGCCGCGATTTCCTTCACCGTCGGCATCTGCCCCAAGCGCCGCTCTGGCCCGAAACCCCACGCCTTCACGAGAGGGAACACCGTCGGGTCCAAGGCGCCTTCAGTCTGGCGCGCGATGTTCAGGCTAAGCTCCGCCACATTCGCCAAGTTCGTGGAAATCGGAAACCAGTTTGTGCTCGTGGCCGCATTGAAGTGCGCGATCTCTGAATCAGCGCGGTAGTTGGACATCGCCATTTCGATGTCGCGCAACCAAGTAGCGGCTTCCTTCTCTACCTGCGCCTTGCCCAACGTGCCGACCCATTTCACCGACCACGGCATGCCCATCGCCGTACCAGAGATTTGGTGAACCGTTTGCGCGGGAGCGCCGGTCTCCGACCCGGCGCGAAGACCCAACGCTTCTCCCTCAACGGAACAAAGGTTAAGAAAGAAACAAAGAGCGGTGAAAGCCGCCGTGCCAAAGACGTTTTGAAATATTTTAACGATGCTGGCCATTTGCGCGTTGCTGCGGGTCGGAGACCCGCGCTCCAAAAATTACAGCGGCCCCACGATCCATTGTTGGAGGGCGTAGTATTTCCAATAGAAGATCGCCGTCACGATCACCAAGAAACCTGCGAAGGCATCGCGCGCAGTGAACTTGTCCTGTGGTCCGCGGGCGCGCACGAACTCCAGCACGGCACCCGTAGGACAACCAAATTTGCAATAGGCCTGTGGCACGAAGAACGCCGCGACCAGACCACCGAACGCGATCAGCAACGTCGCGATACCCGCCGTACCGAGGATGTAAGCATCGAACGGCTCAACGCTTGCGAGATCGATCGGTAACGCGAGCATCACTATGGCGATGACCACGAACAGCAACACGCCCGGCAAATAACGCAATCGCCGCGCGACCGCATCTGGCACGGACACACGCCATTTCTTCGGCGTCAATCTCCCGACCAATTCTTGCGCGGCTCCATGCGGACACAGGTGCAGACAGTAAACCGGCTTCCGCTTAGCCCACGGCACCACCAGAGCGACGACGCCCAGCAACACCAGTCCAGGCGCCATGCGCCACGGCAATCCCGTCTTAGCCCAGCCCATCAAAAGCGATTGCGCGATGAGATCCCCATTGATCAGACCGACGTAAGCGATGACGCCGATCTGAAACACGCGCCGCACCCACTTACGTTTCTCCAGATTGGAGAACGTCATGACCAGCGCCAGCACCACCACCACGAGCAGACCGATATCGCGCGCTTCAATGCGAAACGCCGGTTGATTGCTTACATCGGGTTGTGAACGGCGAAAACGTAAGGCGATGCCCTCAGCCATCGCCAGGCTCGTCATGGAGGAACCGGCCACACCTTCCAGGCGCAACGCCTTCGGCGTCATTTTCGCCACCTCATCCCAAGACTTACCGTTCCAAATCTTTTTGAACTGACGGTCCGTCGCCACGGATTCCACATGCTTCCGCGTGTCTTCACTGCGACGGATCGCGATACCAAGCACCTTCAAATCCTTGTCCAGCGCTACCAGCGTATCCGTCATCCCCACGTAACCCGTGATGTGATCGGCATCGGGCGACGTGCGCACCACGTAACCGATTTTCTCACCCGCCGCGTTCAAGACTTCGAGCCCGCGAAATTCCGAATGATCCGGCTGCAGCGTCTTGGCCTCGGGCAGGAACTGTTTCACTTCCTCCGCCGTGACCGGCGTATCACCCAGCACCCGCAAGCGGTAATGATGCTCCCGCACGATCCAGGCGATGAGGAGGATGACCGCCAGCCGATACACCTGCAACGCGATGGGCTTCCATCGGGCAACGGGCTTATGCACTGGTGCAGTTTCAGTCACAATAATTACGGCACTTTGCCAAACATGTGTTTCGTCTCACCCCTCACCCCGGCCCTCTCCCCGTTAAGGGGCGAGGGAGAAGAGGGGCGGAGGCAATTGTATGTTCCGGCTGCAATCACGCATCAAATGTTACCTCTCCTCTAACGAGGAGAGGTCGGTTCTGCCCCAAGCGGAACCGGGTGAGGAGTGAGACGAAACACAGCGCTTCACTTCCCAATTTATTGCCTAACCCTGTCTGTGATCCAATCATGATCAAATCTCTCCACCCCATGTTACGACTCACCCCTCACCCCGGCCCTCTCCCCGTTGAGGGGAGAGGGAGGAGGAGGCACTGGTGCTGCTGTAGCTGAATGAACATTCGTTTACGACAATTTCTTTCACCTTAGCTGTTCAAACAAAAAAACCGCCTGGCATGAGGTTTCATGACCAGGCGGTTGTTTGATCCCCACTAATTATTTGGCGGGCAGCAGTTGCACTGCGTCCACGTGGACGTTGCCATTGGCCTGCTCGGTGCCGATCTCCACAGCGCCCTTCTTGCCAGCTTCAAAGGTGAACGTGCCCACCGTGGTGAAGCCGTCCGGCAGGGTCGTTTCCACCTTCTGGTTGATGCGCACCGTTTGCGCGCCCGTGCTGCTCGTCACGGTGACGGGCGTGTTGGAAGCCCGGTTCTCATGCGTACCCGCCGAGACACGGACTTCGTATTTGCCCGTGGCTGGCACCTCAAATTCGAAGCGCACCGTGGCACCGGCATCGCGACCGTAGAGGTAATGCTTGCCGATGTAGCCTTTGAGCCCTTCACCCGTGGTCCATTTGCCCTTCTTCACGGCCTTCTCATCATCGATCACGATACCCGGGATCTTCTTGATATCCACGCCCGTGCCGAAGACTTGTGGCGGCGGCAGCTCAGCCGAACCTTCGGGTTTGTAGAACTGGCCCGCCAGCGTATCGCGGCGCATGTAGTGATCCAGATTCATCAACTCCTTCAATTGCTCGAAATACGAGTGATACACATCGCGGGGGAGGCAGCTCTGCTTGATGCAGATGGAGGCGGCCTTGCCCACGACCTCACCCATCATGCCGCCCGTCTTCATCACGCGCACCGTGCCGAGGGCCTCGTGTGTGACACTGACATTGCGACCGGCCATGAACAGATTGTCGATGTTGCGTGAGTAGAAGGAACGGTACGGCACCGGATAGCCATGATTGCGATCCACCGCCTTGTCGAAGACCGCCTTCGAGATGAAAGGATCTTTCGGGAATTTGCTCATGTACTGTTCGCGCGGGTAATGCAGATCGATGTCCCACGTCGTGGGCACGCAACCATCCGGGAACGCCTTCTTGTTCGTGATATCGTCCCGGGTCAGGATCACGTCCCCGAGCAACTGCCGGGATTCCCGGGTGCCACCCACGTAGGCGACCCACGTCATCTTGGCATTCGGATGTTCCTTGGCCCCGTCCTTGTTCTTCATCGTGTTGAAAGCGCCATAGATCGCCCGAAAATTCCAATCGCGCGTGTATTCCAGATCGCGCAGCGGGTGCTTATCGAAGCCCGATTCCCAGAACCACTCTGCGTGCCCCTTCTTGGGATACGGGAAGTCATCCATGGTCATCTCCAGCCCCCAAGGCGTCTCGGGGAACTTGGTCGGCGCTTCGCCATTCTCCCAGCGCCACATGTTGCTCATACCGAGGTGGCCTTCTTCCTGCACGGTATGGTCCGCACCGGCCAAAGCCCCCACGGTGGCATGGCCCGTGGAATCCACGAACAGCTTGCCGGCGAACCGGGTCACCTTGCCCGTGCGCGTATCTAGACCGAGCACCGCGACGAGGTGGTTGCCGTTCGTCTCCACCGAGAACACATGGTTGTTCAGGAAGAGGGTGATGTTCTTCTCGGCGCGCACGAGTTCTTCCTTCTTCGCATCCCCAAATTCTTCAAAGGTGCCGGGCGAAGACTTCGCCTTGTCCATGAACTCTTCCACGATGCCGCCCAGCTTGGGATACAAGCCCCGGCGCGTACCGCCCTGGGCCCAAACGCGGATCTCCGAACTGCCGTTACCACCCAACACCGGGCGGTTCTGGATCAAAGCCACCTTGATGCCCATGCGCGCCGCCGCGATGGCTGCGCCCATGCCACCATAACCGCCACCCACCACTACGAGATCATACGGGCCGGCTTCCACCGGCTTGGCGGGCAGCCCCATCAACTCACGCCGCCACTGGGGCAGAATCTCACCGGTATTCGGCGGGATGAAGGTCGGGTCTTTGGTGAAGATGATGGCATCGCAACGGCCTTCAAAACCCGTCAGGTCATGCAGCGCGACTTTGGCTTCGGTGCCCTTGATCTCCACCGCACCGCCATCCTGCCAGAACCAGTCTTCGCTCTTGGTGCCGAACGTTTCCTTCAACGCCTCGCCATTGACGAGCACCTGGAACTTGCCCGGCGCACCCGGCGCTTTCCAACGGGCCACCCAATCCTTGGTGCGGACGAGCACACGATACTTGCCGGAACTCGGGAACTTCACGGTCGTCACGGCATCTTTCACCGGTTGACCCATGCCGTGGGCCAAGAGGTAGGGCGAGCCCATGATCTCGATGAATTGGGTATCCAGCGCCCAACCGCCAGGGTTTTCAAAGGATTCGGCCTCCACCAACACGGTTTCGCCCGCTTGCGCGGCCGCGGCCGTGCCCAAGAGGAGTAAACCGGCAAAAAGAGCCTTAAGTTTTAACGTTATCGAATTCGTTTCGCGCATAAGTTCATACCCGGACAGACGCCAGCAGCAAAAGGCTGCCGCCAACACCAGCAAGGGTTGCAGGGCAATATAGTTCCTAATTGCCTCAAACTGGACAGGAAATTTTTCGAAGATTCGGCTTCCGCCCGGCGTCAAGCTTCCTGCACACACCAAGCTGGTGGTTGACGTTAACCAGCTTGAGGTGTTTGCTGCCAACCACATTCAACCTGTCATGAACCAACCAACTGATACCTCCCGCCGTGATTTTTTGAAGACCAGTGCCGTGGCCGGTGCTGCCGCGCTCGCCTTTCCCACCATCCTGCAGGCGGTGCCGAACAGCGATAAATTGCGCATCGGCCTGATCGGTTGCGGCGGACGCGGCACCGGCGCAGCCAACCAAGCCCTCAGCGCGGACAGCAACGTAGAGCTCGTGGCCATGGGGGATCTCTACGCGGACAAGCTAGAACAATCGCTGCAAGGACTGGCCAAACAACATGGCGACAAGGTCAAGGTGAACGCCGACAAGAAGTTCACCGGGCTGGATGCGTATCAAAAGGTGCTCGATTCCGGCATCGACGTCGTCCTGCTCGCCGCTCCCGGTGGTTTCCGTTCACGCCATCTCGCCGCCGCCGTTGCGGCCGGCAAGCACATCTTCTGTGAGAAACCCATGGCGATCGACGGGCCAGGCATCCGTTCCGTGCTCAAATCGATCGAGACGGCCAAGCAGAAGAAGCTCGCCCTGCGGGCAGGTTTTTGTTTCCGCTTCGACAACACCCTGCGCGAGACCGTGAAGCGCGTGCACGACGGCAGCATCGGCAACGTCCTTTCCGTTTATTCCACCCGCATGGGCGGCACGCTCTCCACGAAATTCCCCGGCACGCGCAAACCCGAATGGACCGATCTGCAATGGCAGCTCAACAACTGGTCCAACTTCCTCTGGCTCTCTGGTGATTGGATGATGGAGGTGGCCGTGCACAGCGTGGACAAGATCAACTGGCTCATGAAGGACGAGGCGCCGATCAAGTGCATCGCTTCCGGCGGCCGTCAGGTGCCTTCCTTCGGCAACATCTACGATCACTTCGATGTCACGTGGGAGTATGCGGATGGCCGTCGCACGATGTTGAAGACAAAGTATCAAGATCACTCTTACAAAGAACACGCGGATTACATCCAAGGTGATAAAGGCCGCTGCATAATCGGCCGCAAACCGGTGCCAGAAATCTTCGATGCGAGCGGCAAGCCTGTCTGGCGTTACACCGGCGAAAAAGGGGACATGTATCAAAACGAGCATGACGAACTCTTCGCCTCCATCCGCGCGGGTAATCCGTGCAACGATGGTGACTGGATGATCAAGAGTGTCACCATGGCCATCATGGGCCGCATGGCCGCCTACACGGGCCAGGAGATCACGTGGGACATGGCCGTGAATTCTCAGGAAGACTTGTATCCGAAGAACTTGGCGTGGGATATGAAACTCGATGTGCCACCCATGGCTTCGCCGGGCGTGACGAAGTATTTTTAAGTCTGCCCAGAATTCTATCAGCTAGCACAAGGCGGCCTTCCGAGGCCGCTTTTTTTATTCTCCCGCGAGGTTGCATTTCGCAAACCACCCATCGCACCGTACCGATGTCGGCAGGAGATAAGCACTCATCACCCAAAGTGCCTATGCCAAGAAATGCTAAGGAACGCAACTAAGGAAACATTTGTAAGAAAGGACCCATTCTATGAAAAACCCTAAGCATTTGTCTTGGCGGGCAACCACTGGATTTACCTTGATCGAGCTGCTCGTGGTCATCGCCATCATCGCGATCTTGGCCGGCATGTTGTTACCAGCGTTGACGAAAGCGCGGGTCAAGGCACTGACCACCCAATGCTTGAGCAACATGAAGCAGGTGGCCATCGGGAATGGGATGTACACCACCGATAGCAGCGAGAAACTGCCCTATGCCGTGCTGCGTCCGCACAATAACTATGACATGACTTGGGATGATCTGCTTTCGCCTTACTTGGGTGGTTACGAGACTCCGGCCCAACTCCTCTCCAGCACGCAGCAGAAGCCGACCCAGATCAAAGCCATCACCTGCCCGGCGGACAAGGTCCAACGCATTTTCGCCAATGGCGGGGATTCAACCCCGGTACGCTCGTATCGCAGTTACTCGATGCCCACGCATCAACGCGGCGATACGGTGACGTGGACCTATGCAACCGGCGCGGAAACTTGGCCGCCCAGCCCGGTGAACAAATGCGGTATCGGACTTTTCTGGCGTCAAACCACCCCGGCGCATTCCTCTTGGAATACGCAGGATACATGGTGGGGCAATGATCCCACTGCGAATACCAAACCACTACCCACCCGCCAACCGGCCATCCGCACAGCCTTGATCCAGAATGCCGCCGAGACCTTGTTTATCGTGGAACGCGTCAGCACGGGCAGCCACGTGCAGTATGCGGGTAACGAAAATGGTGCGACGACGGATCATCCGAACCAGCAAAACGGCTCCATCGGGCTAAACATCTACCACAATGGTGGTTACAATTATCTCTTCATCGATGGCCACGCGGAGTTCATGCCTCCGGGTAAATCCATCACAACCAACGACCTCAACAAGCAATCGGGTTACTGGACGATCAACCCGCGGGATTAATCCTCAATCAGCAATTTTTCGTTATGGCTGTTTCATTGATTATGAGATGCCGGCTTAGACTCACCGCTCTGGGGTTTGCCGCCGGGCTTTCAGCTTGCGCTCCTTCGGCCGATGAAACCGCCGCGCCACCACCACCACCGCCCGCCAAACAAGCCGATGTGACCACGAGCGATGCGGCCAAGCCCGCTCCCACCACGCCGCCGGGTAATGTACAGGCCACACCCGTGCAGGCCAATGTGCTCTCCACCACAGACCCCGCTGGATACAGCAAAAAAGACCTGGAGAAAATCATCGAGCACCTCAACTGGTTCGCCGAAAATTACATCTCCCAGAAAAACCACGTTCCGACCTTGGAAAAATTGAAAGCGTGGAAGGATCCCAATTTCCCGCTTGGCCTGCCAGAATGGCCCAAGCCGCCCGCCGGCAAGAAATGGGTGATGAGCGAGAAAAGCGGCCAGTTCAGCTTGGCCGACGAAAAACCTTAGGCCAATTAGTCCGGTAATCCTAACCGGGCAAAGCTCGTTGGACTTCGCTTGCTGCGCGGTCATCCGCCGGCAAGCTCAAGCGTTGTATCGCTACCGTTTCGTAGAAATAGATCACCCGATGCTCACTATGCCCCACGGCATCGAACATCATGTACGCATTACGGGCCGAGCGTTCTTCCACCTCGTTGATCTCGCGGAAAGCCGCGATAAATTTAGCCTCATCAATCATTGTCCACCCAAATCCTGCTTCAGCCCAAGCAAAAAGCAGCCGATAACTATCATGAACCAGTTGCCCAAAAAACGGCAACCCACCACTGCATTCCATCGGCAGAAACTATAGCTGGCTTGAGCCCGCTCGCACTCTATCCCTCCTGTAACCAAGCTGATCGCCAGACGTCATACTTTACGTCTGGCGCATGATGACGGATGCTGCCAGATACTGCATTCTGGAACAATTATGAAGACATCGATTTCATCTCAGGTAGCTACCTTGTCCCTCATCATAGCGGTCGGCTGCGTCTGTGCCACCACTTCGCCCGCGGCCGAGAAAAAACGTTCAGGCTCCGTTTCAACCGGCAGCGGCAAAAACGGCACCTTCAATCAGAACATAGAACGTGAGCGGGATTCACGGAGTAAAGAGACGATTATAAACACCGAGAAAGGCACAACCACGCGCAACATCGAAAGCAAACTCGACAAAGCAGCCGGAACCGCCACGCGCAATGGCTCAACCACCCTGCCCGACGGCCGCACGGCTACGACGGAGAAAAATGCCCTCCGCAACGGCGATGGGACTATCGCTGTGACCAACAAAGCCGTAGGCTTTAACGGCAAGAGCGCCACGAGCGATAAAATAATCACCAAGACGGAAGGCGGCGCGACCGCAAAAGGCAATTACACCGGTCCCAAAGGCAACACCGCAGCAACCTCCAGTGCGACGACAAAAACCGAAACCGGCCGCACAACGACGGGCAATATCTCAACGAGCACCGGCAAAAGCGGCAACTACGAATCGACCATCGTGAACGCTGACGGTTCCCGCACGAAAACGCAGACCATAGCAGGCGCCGATGGCAAATCCTCGCAGCGCATTGTTGAGACTACTCACGCAGACGGCACGGTCACCAAGACGATCACAACTACCGGCGCCAATGGCGAGACGCAAACACGCACCGTGTCTGGCACCGCCACAAAGTAATCTTTCGAAAGCAAATGCCCGCAACACAGTCGTGTTGCGGGCATTTTCAATTTCCATACAAGATTACTTCTTCATCTTCTTGGCATAAGCCGCCACTTCTTTGGCCGCCTTGGTCTCTTCACCTGGCTTACCGAGGAAACCTAGGTCCGTGAACCACTCCACGTAGCGATCAAACCACTTCGCGTACGGGATCGCATCCGGCGCGTTGCTCCGCTTCACCGCGTGCTGGCCGCGACCGTAGATGTGCATCTCCAAATTCGGCACGTTCGCCTTGAGCATCGCATTGAAATAATCCACCGCCCAGAGCGTGTGTCCCTTGTCGCCCGTGCCCGCGCACGCGAGAAAGCTCGGCGGCACATTCGCGGGAATCGCGGTGTCTGGTGCTTTCGTGAACGGCGTCGGCCCTGGATAGATCACACCCACGAAATCCGGCCGCGCTGAAACCTTCGAGAGCGGATCGCTCGGATCATTGTTCTTCTTCTCAAACTCCTCGAAGAACACCGCTGCCGGTGACGACAACTCCGCGCCCGCCGAGAAACCCACGATGCCGATCTTGTTCGGGTCCAGCTTCCACTCCGCCGCGTGCGCGCGCACGATGCGGATGGCTTGCAACGCATCGTTCACCGCATCCGTCGTCGGCTCGTAACCATCCACACGCAGGCGATTGCGCAGGATGATCGTCGAGATGCCGAGCTTGTCATTCGTCTCCACGTAATCCGCGCCTTCCGGTCCCACCCACAAAATCTTATGACCACCGCCCGGCGCCACGATCATGGCCGCACCGTTCAACGAACGATCCGTCGCCAGATGCACCTCGATGGACGGGTTATGAATGTTGATCACATTCATGATCGTCTTGCTCGTGCCTTGCGTATTGTACTTCTCCGCCTCGTGGATGCGCTCCTTCTTCAGCAACGGCGAATCCGGCTTGTAGAGCGGGATGATCGTGCCGCCCGGCTTGATCATCTGCGGTTGAAAAGGTCCGTCGGAGGGTTTCCGCTCGGCCACCGGCGCATTCGTCTGCGCGGTGACAAAGCCCGTCAGCGCGGTCAGCGCCAGCAATGTCAACAAAGTCGATTTCATATCTGTGTGGTTCGCCGTCGTTTTCACCCTTTTGACCGATTTCAGCAATGACTAATTCACTCCTTCACTTGCGGAACACCGCGTGTTTCGAATTTCCCTCCGATTCAAAATACGCGATCAAATCCAGGATATCCTCACGCGACAGCACATTGAGCAACCCCTCCGGCATCGGCGACAACGGCGATTCCATCATGCTCAACACCTCCGCCCGCTTCACTGGCGTCAACTCCTTCGCCAGCGGATTCGCGCGCACATACAAAATCCCCGCCTCCTCGCGCTCTAACGTCCCTTCCAGCACCTCGCCATCGCGCAACTTGAACCGCGTCAGCCGGAATTTCTCATCGATCACCTTCGATGGATTCATGATGTGATCCAGCAAATCCGTCCGCGGAAAACGCCCACTTACACCCGCGAGATCCGGCCCCACCACACCACCGCCCATCGCGCGGTCCGACGCAAACCGATGACACGCCACGCACTGCGCCTGCCGAAACGCCTTGCGCCCATTCTCAAAGGAACGTCCCTTCGCCACCTCGCTCAATGCCGGCAATAACTCCTCCATCTTCCACTCCTTCACAAATTTCGCCGGCGGCAACTCAGGCAACTTCTCCGTCGCGGGCGCCAACAACACGTCTGCCAACGCCGTCCGCTCTGCGAGCGTCAGTTGCTCCGTCACCTCCGCGCGAATCGTCTGTAATGAAAACCGGTAATACCGCCCGCCCGTAAAATCCTCTGCCTTGTTCAACGCCGTGAAATAAGCGCGCCGTTGTTCCATTGTCCAACCACTCGTCACCGTGCGCAGATAGAAGAGATAATTCAGCCGGTCATTCGGTTCCGTTGCTGCCACCAGCAAAGGCATCGTGCGCTTCACCGTCTCCGGCGCGCCCAGATACACCAGCAGCTCGCACAACTTGTTATTCACGCGCCAGTCCTTTGCCGGATACCGCTCCTCCATCACCGCCATGAGCCTGCCGCCGCTGTTCGCATCCGGCGCTCCTATGCGACTGAACGCCACCGCATACACGCGCAGCAAAACCAGTTGCTGCTCCGCGCTCAACTTCTCCCAAGCCACTCCCTCCAGCTTCTTCATCAACGGCCCCAAATGCGCCTGATTTCCAAATCGTGCCAGTGCCAACGCCCCATGCAGAGCACCCTCAACACTTCCTTCGCTCAACACTCGCTGCACCCATAACTCCACCGCCTGATGCTCCACCGCCGTCCGCGCCGCAAAGCGCATATAAGCATCGTCACTCCTCATGAACGACCACGCCTGCTTCACCACTTCCTCCGGCGCCACCGTATTACCCTTCGAGTAAAACGCTTCCAGCTTCCGTCGATCCGCGCGCAACTGCCCGCTTATCTCGCTCCATCTTCCCTTGTCGCCCTCATACGTCACCCGATACAACCCCGACTGCGTTCGCCTTCCTCCCGTCAGCACATACATCGCTCCATCCGGCCCGAACGTCACATCCGTCACATTCAGAGGACGCCCTGCCAGAAATTCCTCCGTCGTGCCAGCGTAGCTCGCCCCCTTCTCCGTCAGATGCACCGCGAGCACCCGCCCGTATGCCCAATCGCTGAGAAACAACGCCCGCCGATACTTCTCCGGAAAGTTGCTCTTCGTGCCGAACTCAATCCCCGTCGGCGAACTCACTCCCACATTCACCACCGCCGGCAACGCATCCGGCGAATACTCCGGCCACATCCCCGTCCCTCGACGCCACCCAAACTCCGCCCCCGGAATCACGTGTAACACGCGTGTAGGCCGATACCACGGGCAACCCAAATCCCCTTCATTATCCGCATCAAACGTGAACATCTCCCCCGCCTCGTTGAACGCCACATCCAGCGGATTCCGCATCCCGCCCGCGACGAGCGTCCACTCCTTCCCCTCCGCATCCGTTTTCAGAATGTGCCCACCCGGCGGCGTGTTCTGCGCATCGAACATATACGGGTCCCACGGACACTCGATGAGCTGATCCACCTTGTAGCCCTGATACGGCTGCGGCCACTTCAAGTAATTCGTCGCCACCGTCACATCGTTCCCGTGCACCAGATAGATCGCTCCATCCGGGCCGAGCACCGCGTGATTCCGCCCATGCCCTACGCGCCCCTCCGTGCGCAAAAGCTCCTTCGTCTCATCAAATTTCCCGTCCCCCTTCGTATCCCGCAACCGCACGAACGACCTGCTGTTGTTCGCATTCACATACAGCGCCCCGTGCGCGTAGAGCAGCCCGCGACACTCCAGCAACGTGTCCTCGATCACCTCCACGTGCTCCACCGCCGTCGCGCCGATCGTCATCCGCAACAGCCCGCGCTTCTCCCGCGCCACCGTCAACCGACCCTGCGGATCAAACGCTATCGACACCCACGAATCCTCCTCCGGCAACGCCGACCGCAACAATTCCACGCGAAACCCTGGCGGCACCTTGAACGTCGCTGGATCCGTCGCCAACTTCGCTCCGCTCGCCAGCTTCCAACTATTATACGCATCAAACGCCTTCGCCGGATCAAACGGATTATCCTTCGCCTCCACCGCGCCAAAACTCTTCACCCCACTCCACGCCGCATCCTTGAACCCAATCTCATTCCATTTCTCCGCAACATTTCCATTCCCCTTCCACGTCCCATCCGAAACCACCCACGTCATCTCCCCCTTAGGTGACGTCAGCTCCAACACCACCGCCAACCTCGGCACCTTGCCTTCCGCCTTCACAGCAAACCCCAACGCGTTAGTCCCCGCATGCAGAAACCGCGACACATCAAAACTCTCCGCCTGCTCCCGCTGCACCGTCTGCCCCGCCCTCTGCCCATTCACAAAAAACGTCGCCTCCCCTTCCACCGCCACCAACAAAATACCCCGCAACAAATCCTCCGGCACCGCCACCACCTTCCGCACATAAACCTGCTCCTCCGCACCAGCGCCCCCGATCCACTCCGGCACCGGCTGCGACGCCCCCAGCCCATTCAAACACGAAACCACCAATACCAACGCAGCCAAACAAAACGCCCAAAACACTCTACGGACATCCCGTAAAAAGGTAGGGCGAGACTCCGTCGAGCCCAAACCAGCCCTTTTGATACCCGCCAACCCAACAAGAAACTCTGGCAACAATTCTCCGTCTCGAACCTGCACCGGCTGGTAGGGCTGGCTGTCCTCAGCCAGCCGCCGCCGAAGCAACTGCCCATCCAAATCCACACAACCCCCGCTAACGCCTTCAGCCTCCCATCTCCCTCTCTCCCGGAGTCGGGGGAGAGGAGGCACTTCAACCATCCTTCTCGTCGTCACCGTCTCATCCTCAACCATAGCGCACACATCCTGCGTGCGGGTTACACGGCATCCATGCCGCGATTCCCCACCCCTCGATGTTGGGCGTTCGATTTTTTGGCCAGCCGGTGCAACTGGTGTTAGATG
The DNA here is from genome assembly GCA_965283725.1 of Limisphaerales bacterium. Classification (GTDB taxonomy): domain Bacteria; phylum Verrucomicrobiota; class Verrucomicrobiia; order Limisphaerales; family JAEYXS01; genus JAEYXS01. The sequence continues at coordinate 31,894 of CBDIPT010000006.1, read as the reverse complement.
TTTTCCCATACTGCTATTCCTCATGCTGCTCCTTATTACTCGCACTCGCAAGGCTCTCCGCCACCTCGCCTTCACTCCCTTACACTGACACACTTTCCACCAACCCCGTTAGCCTTAGCCTCGCTATTCTCCGTTATTCTCGGACACAATGTTTCGTTCACACGCCCAAAGCCTGTCTGTTTTCTCCCAGGCCCGTGAGTCCTCTATGAGCTATAGGCGTTATATGGAGACATAATCCACCCTTTACAGACCGCCTCAGTAAAACCTCACTTCACTCTAGGAACGCTGCGCATCCGCTCGGTCCTTCCCCTCGTAGCGCACGCTTCCAGCGTGCGGGTTACGCTGCATCCTGCTGCGTTCCCGGAACGCCGAGCTCCAGCTCGGCCCGTCTCCTACTTTCGCGTCTTTGTCGTATTTCGCGGTTAACCAGAATCCCCGTTCCCATTTGACGAAAATCTCCACCAGGAGCTACTTTGTCCCCATGCCCAAGGTGCGTCCCCTCGTATATATCTTTTGCTTCGCCTTAGTGATTGTCCTTGGCAGCTACTATTGGCTTTATCAAGCACGCCATCCGTCGATAGGTCTTGCCATCAATGGGCCACTAAAACTCTCTTTTCTTAAAACTCCGAGCCAACCCGATCAGCTACAACTAGAGGCACGCTTGTCCCTGACCAAAACCACACCGACACTCCAAGCCAGCGATCCCAAAAACGACCAAACCATCCACGCCGTCAACACAGGTCGCGGAACCGTTAAAATCAGAGGTTACTCCCCTTCCGCGCCTTGGTACGTCATGGAGATCAAAAAAGACGATGTCTGGACACCCGTGCCGATGGCCTATGTTTCCACCTCCTCCCCCAGCCCCAGCATCCCTGCCAAAGGCAGCCTGGATTTCCCGGTGATCGTCCCTCCCGGCAAAGGCTCATGGCGTATTGGCTTAAGTTACACCGCCATGCCCGCCACGGGCGGCATCGACAGTTTTCTCAACCGCATCTCCAGGTTTCTCGGTTCACCGCCCGTCCCCAGACACTATGTGGCTTGGAGCGAAGAGATGGAGCGATAACGACCAACAATTTGCCGTCATAATGTTGCGCAAATTAACGCTGGCCCGACTAACACCGCGCGACCCACTGCCCGTGCTGCCGGATTCCAGTCGGCAGTCCGCCGCGAACGCCGTAGCCCCATGGCCTTCCTTGCTCCCGTCTGAGCACACTCGCGTAGATCATGATCCCATTTGACGAAACCTGTTTTAAAAACCTACTCTATCAAATGAACAGGGACGGTTTGCATCACATTCTCCGTCACTATGTCAGCCAGGGCTAAACTCATGAGTGCAATCAATATCGATTTCGGCAGTCCCGGAACTGGGCCGGACAGTTCCTATGCGGGCGCAGGCGTAGCCGGTTACTGGAATGTCTTGGATGCAGTGACCCCATCCGGTGTCGGCGGTATTCTTGATACGGATGGCCGGCCTACTTCTGTGTTTATCACGACCTCCCAGACCATGTTCGATGTGACCGCTTTTGTGCAGCCATATAGCCCCACCGATCAACCGCTGTTGGGAGACAACCTTGTCAGTGGAGCGAACACGTTCACCATGACCTTCACTGGTCTCGAAGAGGGCTTGTACTCAGTAATAGTTTACACCTTGGGCCGACAGGATTTCCATCGCTCATCCATCGTCACCCCTTTTGGGGATCCACTTCTTGCCCGGACAAATACCGGTTTTTATGCCGGCAGTCTGCAAGAAGGCGTTACCCACTCGACACACCAATTAGCAGTTCCAGCCAGCGGCCTTGCGCTGGAGATTTATTCTTCGGCGGATGGATTTATCACCGGCCTGCAAATAGCCCAAGTTCCGGAACCCGGCACGCTGGCGTTGCTGTGGGTGGGATGCACTGCCGCTTTCCTACGCAGGAAATTTCGACGAACCAAATGATACCTTGTGGTAATCGCATACATGAACCTTCGTCTTATTGCTAAGGCATACTGGTTGCGAATCGCCGTAATTCTGCTCGGCTTCTACAGCCTTCACGCCCAATCCCCCACCTCCTTCGCCTACATCCTCCAAGCCGATTCCTTCGCCAAAACCAAACCTGCCGCCATCGAGAGGCTCGCCGCCTGCGAGCGCGACTGGATCGTCCTCGATGCCGCCTTCAACAGCGACACCTCTTGGGACCGCGCCGACCTCGATGCCGTTCGTCAAGGCCAGCCCGGTCGCAAGATCATCGCCTATATTTCCATCGGCGAGGCGGAAGACTACCGCCCTTATTGGCGCAAGGAATGGGGCAGCCACGGCAAGCTCACTGCCACCGCACCCAAATGGCTCGACACCGAAAACCCCGAGTGGAAAGGCAACTACATCGTGAAATATTGGCACAGGGAATGGCAGCAGCTCATGCTCGCCGCCATTGATGACGCCATGACCCGCGGCTTCGACGGCGTGTATCTCGACATTGTGGACGGCTTCCAGACCTTCGAGCGCGAAGGCAAAGATTTCCTCGACGACCGCATGAACCCGGAGACCAAGCAGACCTATCGCCGCGACATGATCGACTGGGTGAAAGCCATCGCCACCCGCGCCCGCGCCAAGAATCCCGCTGCCCTCGTCATCCCGCAGAACGGCTCCCAACTCCTCGCACACCAAGACTTCCTGGAAACCATCAACGCCATCGGCATCGAAGACCTCTTCACCAACGGCAACAAACTCCAGTCACCAGCCGACACCCGCGAAGTCCTCGGCCACCTGAAGCGGATGAAACAAAAACCCATCCTCCTCATCGAATATCCCAAAACCGCCGAGCGGCAGGCCCTCGCAAAAAAGCTCGCCCACGAAAACAACTTCATCTGGCTGATCACGGACCGCCAGCTCAAGACCTTGGGCACTTCAGGTAAATAGATCTCGGAACTAAAACCATGCAACCCCGCGAACTCACTGCCGAAGACTTCGCGGCCACCATTGTCCCGCCCATGCGCCTGCTCGTGGGCCGCGGCCGCCCGGACATCCCGCTGGACGATTACTTGCGCGCCTGCCACACCGTCTACAACCCGCCTCAAGCCGACTATCAATTCGTCGAACTCCACTGTTACGTCAGCGGTGATGAGCGTTTTCTCCATGTGGTTTATGCCTACGGCCCGCCGGACCGCTGTTGGCTCTTGGCACTCGTGCTCGATCTCACCCGGCAAACCATCCTCGGCCATCACTTTCTGCAACTCTCGGACGACGGCTCCCAAGGCCATGCCGCTCCCGTTCCACGACCGAATCCGCCACCTCACCTCACCGGCTTCGACGCCAAAGAACTGCCCTCTGCCTAACCCGGTTGCTATCGGATACCTTGCCTCGCCGCCCTAAAACGCGTTCCCTATCTCCTACATGTCCGCGCTGAAATCTTGCATGCTAACTGATCAGTGAGCTCAACCGTTCCATCTTCCGCACCTGCGAGCAGCCGCATCCCCAGTCTGGATGGCCTGCGCGGCATCGCCATCTTGCTCGTGCTCATCGGGCACGGCGGTTACGTGTTTCCCGACGGGCTTGCTCCCTGCCTGCCCTATGCCGGCAATGGTCCCTTGGGCGTCAGCATCTTCTTCGTCCTCAGCGGCTTTCTCATCTACCGCCTGAGCGTGCGGGAGCTGGAGCAGACCGGTTCCTTTGACTGGCGGCAGTTCTACTTGCGCCGTGTCCTGCGCATTTTCCCCTGCTTCTATTTCTACCTGCTGGTGGTGCTGCTCTTGCTCGGGCTGGGGCAGCTCACCCTTACCGGCTCTGCGCTCCTTTCCGCCGCCACCTTCAGCCTGAATTACCGCCACCTATGGGACCACGCGACACAACTGCACGACTACTTTGTCATCGGCCATTACTGGACCCTCGCGCTGGAGGAGCAGTTCTACCTCACCTGGCCGTTGCTCATGCTCCTCTTCATCCGCCGCCGGCTGTTGACCGTCCTGGTGCTCATCATGTTGCTCGCACCCGTACTGCGTATCGTCTGCTACTACGTCACACCCGGTTCCCGTGCCCAGCTCAACATGATGTTCCACACCGCCTTTGATGCCATCGCCGCTGGTGTCCTCTTGGGCGAACTGCTGCGCCGGCCACCCGCCCGCAACTGGCTGGAGAAGGTCGCGCATCAACGCCTGTGCCTGATCGGCTCCTTGCTGTTCCTCTTCCTTCTGTCCCCTGGCTCACCATCCAATTCCACGGCCGTTATCTGCTCACCATCGGCCGCACGCTGGAGCTCGCTGCCATCTGTCTCCTGATCACCGCCGCCATCTCCTTCCCTGGCACCTGGCTCTATCGCCTGCTGAACAGCCGACCGCTGGTCTGGCTCGGCGTGCTCTCCTACAGCCTCTACGTCTGGAACAACCTGTTCCTCAACGAAGGTAACCACTGGCCCATCCACCAATTTCCTTACAATTTCCTCTGCGCCTTCGCCACCGCCCTGAGCTCGCATCATCTCGTCGAGAAACCTTTCTTAAGGTTGAAAGACCGGCTCAACAAGACTGGCAGTTGAAGTGCCTGATGAAATACCGCACACATGGAATCATTGCCCTTATCGCAGCCGTACTGGCGACAACCATCGGCTGGTCCCAATCATTGATTTACAAGATACCTCCCTTAGTCCCACTGGCGGTTTGGTTTCCTCTCGTTGTCCTGACCGGCGCCCATGAACTTTCCGCCGTGGTGGTATCGCTCATCCAGTTTCCTTTGATCGCGATGGCCTAGCTCTTTGTCATCCGTCGTTGGCCAATCAGAAAAATTCTGCCCGTGCTTTTTACTGTCTATGCTATTTTGGTAGTGCTGGCGTATATCTGTTTGAGCGCCAAGTGACCACGCCGCCGCCATGAGTAAAGCTACACAAAAAGTTACGCCTGCCATGAGGAATTTGCGCCCTGCGACTTCTGCTCTAGCAGGCTGCTTGCTCGCCCTGTGCCTGTGCCTTTCCTTCTCAGCCAACGCACAGACCGCCAAATTCTCCGGCACCTCGCTGATAATCAGCGACGGCCAAAAGCGTATTCAATTACACGATATCATTGCGGCTGACGCTTTCGCCCGCTGTGTGCACGCTGTACAAAAGCGCAACGGTGATTACTTCCTGCTAACCACTGTTGGTGAATGGAGCCGTGGAGCCCCACCCAGAAACGGCTTCTGCGGCGCGGGGCGAGAGAATTATCTGGAATGGTTCCAAGTGCATGACGGCAAAATCACTACGCACACGAAAGTGCTATATGCCTCCTGCTTCGATAACCGCGACGGCAGAATCATTGGTTGGCGCGACAAGATATTTACCGCCCAAGTCGATTACTATCTGGAGCATTCCGATCAAAAAACTTCTGAATACGGCTGGAAAATCACCTACACATTTGACGCCAATAAGCCCGAAGCTGGCATCAAAGAAGTGAAAACCGAACTCAAAGCTGAGTAACCCTGAAATGTCTTCGCCTTTTTTATGACCAAGATCAGCATCCTCTACCCGAACAAGCCCGGCGCACGTTTCGACTTCCCCTATTACACCGGCACGCACATGCCGCTCTCCATCAAACTGCTCAGCGCGCATCCGGGTTTCCGCAGCGTCTCGGTCGAACGCGGCTTGGGCGGTCCCCTCCCCGGCTCGACGGCCGCTTACCTCGCCATGTGCCATTTCGAGTTCGATACGGCAGAGAGCTTCATGGCCGCCTTCCTGCCCCACGCTCAAGTGCTCCAAGGCGACATGCCCAACTACACCGACATCGAACCCGTCATTCAGGTGAATGAAATCCTTATCGCTCTCAAAGACACCGATAGAACGCCTTAAATCAAAGCTCCGGCGTCAGTTTGTCTGTGCATCCTGCGCATCCTGTGGTTGAAAACCCCGCCAATTTTCGGCTTTCAACTTCCCCTCCGCCCTCTAGTATGCGCGGACATTTTGCTTAATTAAGCTCTGAATATGACAACCATCGTTGAAATCCAAGCCCGCGAAATCCTTGATTCCCGCGGCAATCCCACCGTTGAAGTTGATGTTATGCTCGAAAGCGGCGCCGCCGGTCGCGCTGCGGTGCCCTCCGGCGCCAGCACGGGCGAGCACGAAGCCATCGAACTCCGCGACGGCGACAAGAAGCGCTACCTCGGCAAAGGCGTGAGCAAGGCGGTCAAGAATGTCACCACCAAGATCGCCCCGGAACTCGTCGGCCTCGACGCCCTCGACCAGCTCACCGTGGACGGCATCATGCTGGACATCGATGGCACGGAAACGAAGTCCAAGCTCGGTGCGAACGCCATCCTCGCCGTCTCCCTCGCTAACGCGAAGGCCGCCGCGGCCGCCCTCGGCCAGCCGGTGTTCAAGTATCTCGGTGGACCGAACGCCAAAGTCCTACCCGTCCCGATGGCCAACGTCATCAACGGCGGCGCGCACTCGGACGCCCCGATCGATTTCCAGGAATTCATGGTCATGCCGCACGGCTTCAACACCTTTAGCGAAGGTCTGCAAGCCATCACGGAAATCTTCCACGCCCTCAAGAGCGTGTTGAAGAAGAAGGGCCTCAGCACCGCCGTCGGTGATGAAGGTGGTTTCGCCCCGAAGCTCGACAGCGCCGAAGCAGCCATCGAAGCGATCCTGCAAGCCGTCAAAGACGCCGGCTACAAATCCGGCAAGAACATCTTCCTGGCGCTCGACGTAGCCGCCTCGGAATTCTACACCGGCAACGAAACCTACGTCTTCAAGAAGAGCAGCGGCCGCAAGCTGTCCGGTGACGAGATGGTGCAATTCTACGCCGACCTCTGCGCCAAGTATCCGATCGTCTCCATCGAAGACGGTTGCGCCGAAGGCGACTGGGTGACATGGAAGAAGCTCACGAACAAGCTCGGTGCGACGACGCAGCTTGTCGGTGACGATCTGTTCGTGACGAACACGAAGTTCCTGCAAAAGGGCATCGACACCGGTACGGCCAACTCCATCCTCGTGAAAGTGAACCAGATCGGTTCCCTCACGGAGACGCTGGACGCCGTCCGCCTCGCGCAAACGAACAAATACACCGCCGTCCTCTCTCATCGCTCCGGTGAGACGGAAGACGCGACCATCGCGGACATCGCCGTGGCCACGAACTGCGGTCAGATCAAGACCGGTTCTCTTAGCCGCACGGACCGTACGGCCAGGTACAACCAGTTGCTGCGCATCGAGCAATTGCTGGGCGACAACGCTGTTTACGCCGGCATGAGCGCGCTGCCGAAGGGCCGCTAAGCTTACCAAGGGAGGGACGGCATGTTGCCGTCACTAACTGAAAATTCAAACCCCGGAAGTCGCAAGGCTTCCGGGGTTTTGCGTTCCCCGACAGCAGCTTGCTTTTGCTCATGGGCAGGTGCACCATGTGACTCTAAGCTAATCCGTATGAGCGAAGCCGCAGAGACACCCGGGCCGCCAGTCGTTCCTGCGACCCGCAAGATAATCATCCCGTGGTGGGTTCGGGCCGGTCTTTTTCTGGTGCTTGCCGGAGTGATAGCTGTCCTCGCAAAACCAGCACCCAAATCCCAACAACGGACGAAAGTCATGGGCTGCTTGCAACAGATTGACCCGGCCAATCAGCGCTGGGCGTCAGAACTGCGGCATAGCGAACCAACCGGCCATTAAGTTATCATGAGCGAACTCCCTTCACCCGATGGGCCCTCGCCGGAAGCCGTTCCTCCGGCTCCCGATCAAGCACCCTTGGCGGAAGCAGCGGTAGCCGAGCCGCCTGCTCGAAAACCCCGGATACCCTGGTGGGTGCGGGGTTTCTTCTACCTTTTGATCATCGGTGTGCTGGCAGCTCTCGCGATTCCGAATTTCGTAAAATCCCGAACTACTGCCTGCATCAACTCGTGCATCAGCAATCTCAAGCAAATCGACGGAGCGAACCAGCAGTGGGCGCTGGAAAACAAGAAGTTGGACAGCGACATAGTGGACGCGAAGGCTTCTATCGCCTACCTCAAAGGTGGCGTCGCCCCAACCTGCCCGGCGGGTGGTTCCTACACGATTGCCGTCGCGGTTTCCAACGCACCGACCTGCAGCCTGAGTGCGACCTTGGGTCACAGCCTGCCTTGACCGATAAGCTGGCTGCCTTCAGCAGACCTGCCCTTTCACGACTCCCTTTGCCGCAGAAAATAGATTCCTACCATCAAGCCGAGGCTCACCAAGGACATGAGCAGCGCACTGTCGATCAGATAGGAAACGAATATCATCGCCGCCCCGCCGATCATGCACACCGAAGACTGCTGCTTCTTGCCATACACCCAATAACCAAACCCCACCGAACCCCAGATCAGCGAGGCAAAGAGGAATTTGGCATCAAACATACGCCGGTAAGGGTGGAGGCAGGGAAACGGACAGGCAAGCGTATGAGTTTGCGGTAATTTTGCGCATTTCAGAAAATTTTCCCCGAGCTTAGACGGGAATAGCGAGGCTAAGGCTAACAGCTTTCACAAAAAAGACCGATATTGGACGCATGAGAAAGGCGGATAGAATCGAACATGTCTTAAGAATGCAGCTTACGCGTGGCTGGACTCCCCCTGTCCCTTGCGGCAAGTATAGGCCCGTCTGCGGTCCCCATCTATGACCAGTCCGGCCAACATATTGTGGATCTCGTGCGTCGGCGAAAAAGGCGGCGCCGAGGTTTACATGAACAACCTCTTGCGGCGGCTGGACCGTTCCCGTTTCACCCCACATGTGGCCCTGCTCCGCCCTGGCCCTGGAGCAGGAGCTCCACGCCATGGATGTCCGCGTGCACGTCTTCCCCGCGCACCGCATGCGGCAGGTGGACAAGATCGCGCAGACCATCTGGCAGTTGAAAAAGCTGATCGCGGATGAACATATCCAGCTGGTCCACAGCAATGGCTTTCGTGCCCATGTCTATGGCGGCTTGGCCGCGAAGCTGTCCGGCATTCCCGAATGCTGGCTCGTGCACACGGCTGAAGTCCCGCACTGGAGCACACGGCTCATCCAGCAAATCCCCACCGCGCACGTACAAGGCAACTGCCACCGCACCGTCGATTACTTCGTCCAACACGGTTTCCCCACCACATTGATGTGGCCCAGCATCGATGTGGAACAACTGCAAAAGCAGGCTTCCCGTGCCGATCTCGTCCAGAAGTTCAGCGTACCCAACAACTCCCGTTGGCTCGTCATGGCCGCGCGCTTGCAACGCTACAAGGGCCACGCCTATTTCCTGCAATCGCTCGCTGAACTGCCCGCCGACGTCCACGGCGTCATCCTCGGCGGCAGCCTCTTCGGCATGGAGCCGGAGTATCGGCGCGAGTTGGAGGGCATCGCCCAAAACCTCGGCCTCCGTGACCGCGTGCACTTCACCGGCTTTGTGAGTGATGAAGAATTGCATGGCTTTCTCGCGCAGGCGGAACTCGTCATCCATCCGGCGCTCGATGAAGACTTCGGCCTGTCCGTAGCGGAAGCACAAGCCTTGGGCAAACCCGTCATCGCTTTCGCCGCCCACGGTCCGGCGGCGATCATCGGGGATTGGGAGACCGGGCGGGTCGTGCCCATCGGTGATCAGACCGGCCTTTCACAAGCCATCAGCGAGACGTTGCAATCCCCCGCCCAGATCAGGCAATGGGGTGAAGCCGCGCGGCAACGGGCCGTCCAAAGATTCTCCGCCCCGGCCTTGGTCGCACAGTTGCACGCGATTTACGCGGCTTGTCTTGCCTCCCGGCAGCCGACAGACTGAAACCTGCATGGCCTTTCGCCCCCCAACCCAGCCGACGCTCGCCCGCAAGAAGAAGTCTGCGGCAACGGCCGAGGATTCGCTGTCGTTGCGGGAAAAGATGCTGGCCTTGCTGCAGTCAGACCCCTTTATCAATGCCGTGGTGGCGATCGCCATCACCGTGGGGTTCATCCATGGCTGGTTGAAGATCAAACTCCCCTACGCGATCACCACCTTTGCCTTCGATGCCTTGCTGGGGTTCGCCCTCATGCTGGTCTATTTCCAGCATAAGAAAAAAGGCTCCTTTATGCCCTCCGGTCCGGTCGGGCAGGCCTTGATGGTCTTTTACGCCATCTGCGGCATATATCTGCTGCTGCCTACCGGCGTCCCTTTCATCATCGGTCTGGCCGCCGCACGGGGCTGGTGCTTCGCCACCCTGATGTTTGCGCTCGGCTATCACCTGACGAAATCGGTGGACCAGGTGAAAGGCTACTTCTATGTGCTGATCTTCATCGGATTGGGTACCGCCTTTTACGGGCTGCAACAGACGCCCCAGGAAGTGGAAGAAGAGATGCGCGAGAATGAGATGTTCGCCGAGCGCTACAAGTTCACCTATTACGCCACCGAAAAGGGCAAGCAGCTGCGTATCTTTTCCACGTTCGTCTCCTCCGGCGCGTTCGGGGGCACCATGGCTTACGTCAGCATCTTTGCGCTCGCTTTGGCCACGGACAAGAAGACCGGCAAAAAGGAACGTATCCTCCTGTTCCTGCTCACGTTCCCCATCGCTTACGCGATGCTCAAAAGCGGAGCCCGCAGTTCCTTGATCACTTTCGGTGTCGGTTTCGCCGTCATCGCCTGGTACCGAAGAAATCTCACAAACCTCATCGTCCTGCCGTTGGCCGTGGCCATGATCATCAAACTGGTGGCCATCAACACCGGTGGTTCCTCCGCGGAACGGTTCGCGAGTCTGCTCAAGTATCAGGAAGTGCTCGGTCGCATCGTGATCCCCACGCAGGCTGGTTGGGAATATATGAGCGATGGCAACTGGTTCGGCGGCGGCATCGGCCGCAGCAGCCATAGCGTGCCCCTCTTCCTTTCCATACGCATCCAGTTCCATGGCTATGTGCTGGCAGATGGTGACCTGGGCCGCTTGATGATCGAGATGGGCATCATCGGCATGGCCGCCTTCGGCTTCGTCATGTTCCGTTGTCTGCGCATGGTGTATGACAGCCTGAATGAACTGCGTGATACACCGATCTCTTCCATCGTGCTCGCCAGTGGTGCCTGTGTCGTCATGGCCGCCATCTCCATCCCTTCCGGCTCACCTTTTCTCGGCATCCCGATGGGTGCGTTGACTTGGTTCTTCATCGGCACGTTGCAAAAGCTGGCGGATGAATACCGGCAGGGCAAGTTGCTCGGCCTCAGCACCGCCACCGGGACCGCTGAACCGAAGCCCGCGAAACGTTTCCTCACCCGCCGCAACTGACCGCATGACCGCCCGCCCACAACGTCGTCAGATCGCGCTGGTCGTCCACGACTTTGCGACCGGTTTCGGGCATGGCCGCTATTGTGTGGAACTGGCCCGCCGGCTGGCACCGCACCATGACATCCATATCTTCGCCCATCACTTCGGCATCCCGTGCGAAGCTTACTGGACCTATCACCACGTACCCGCCTGGCGTCGCTCTGCGCTGCTGACCATTGGCACCTTTCTCGCGAATGCCTGTCGCCGCGTTGCACGCCAACGCTTTGACATCGTCCATGCCCAAGGCCTCACCTGCTGGCGGGCGAACGTCATCACCGCCCACGTCTGCAATGCCGCCCGCGTGGAGCAGGACAGCTTGCGCCCGCCCAAGCATCGCCTCTTCGATACCTTGGCCGGGCAGCTTGAGACGGAATTTTATCGGCGCAACATCGCCGCCCGCTGGATCGCCGTCTCCCAGCAAACCGCCCGCGAACTGGCCACTTACCACGAACCCGCTCAACCGATCCGCACGATTTATCATGGGGTGGATAGCGAACACTTCCGCCCGGCTGCCAATCCCGCCGCCAAGCAAACCTTGCGGGAACAGCTCGGCCTCCCGACGAATCAGTGGCTGTGGCTCTTCGTTGGTGAAGCCAGCAAAGGTCTGCAACCGGCGCTCACCGCTTTAAAAGAGTTCCCGCACGCCAGCCTGCTCGTCATCAGCCGCTCAGATGCAAACGAGTGGCTGGAACGGGCGGCCAATCAAGGTGTCCTGGACCGCGTGATCTGGACCGGACCACAAACGGATTTGGTGCCCTTCTACCAAAGCGCCGATGCGTTGGTGTATCCCTCCCAATATGACACCTTCGGTCTGGTCGTCGCCGAAGCGATGAGCTCCGGCTTGCCCGTGGTCACGAGCCGCAGCATCGGCGCCGCCGAGTGGATTGAGCATGGCGTGAACGGATTCAAAGGAGATGCCTTTCAACCCGCTGCCTTGATCACGCTCTTGCAGCAACTGGATGCCTTGCCCGATAAAGGCGTGAGCGTCGGCAAGCAAGCCCGCCTCACGGCGACCCAATATTCTTGGGACGCTTGCACGCAAGCCACTTTGGCGATCTATCAAGAGACATGGAACCGGCCGTAAACAGCATACCCCGGGTGAGCCTGCTCATCCATGGCGGCCCAAACAGTGTGGAAGCCATCCGCGCTCGCGGTCTGGCCAGCGCACTGCCATCTGCCCACGTGCAATTCCTCTACCGCGAGGGCACGCGCAAAGCGACCGCCGCCCGCTGGGAAAAGCAGCTCGCCGAATGGAAACCGGACCTGCTCTATCTGCTGAACACCGCCATGCCCGGATGCACGGTGGCCTTGCAGCAAAAGTGGTTTTCCCGCCGCCCTTTCCTTCTGGATACCGGTGACGTCATCTACGAGATGGCCAAGAGTGCCGGCACCACGCCTTGGTGGAAGATTCCCTTCCTCGGCCTCGTGGAAGACCTCACCCAAGATCACGCCGCTGGTATCATCGTTCGCGGCAGCAAGCATCAGGAGTATCTGCGTCAGCTCGGTTACTCCCATGTGCATCTCATCCGTGATGGTTGCTCACCCGCTGCCAGCCCTGCACCGGAAGCCGTCGCCCAGTTGAAGCAACAACTCAACCTGACCGCCCCACTGACCGTCGGGTTGATGGGTTCGCTCACCTTCAGTCCCACCTTGCAGATCTGTTATGGCTGGGACCTCGTCGAAGCCCTGGCGCAATTGCCGGAAAGCGCCGTGCAATGCGTCATCATCGGCGATGGCACCGGCCGTGAATGGCTCGAGGAAAAAGCCAAGGCGCTTGGTGTGTGGTCACGCATCCGTTTCACCGGCCGCATCCCCTACGAACAAGTGCCGCTCTACTTGCGCGTGCTGGATGTCGCGCTCTCCACACAGACAAATAATCTGGCCGGCCAGGTCCGCACCACCGGCAAGCTGCCCGAGTACATGGCCGCCGGTTGTTACGTGCTCGCGAGCCAAGTGGGAGATGCCTCCGTGCTGCTGCCCTGGCATGACCTTGGAATACAACGGCACCGTGGATGCTGCTTACCCCCAGCGGTTAGCCGCCAGAATCCGCGAACTCATCGCTCATCCGGAACAGTTGGATCAGAGAATTACATTACCCGCTTTGGCTGAGAAATATTGCTCCTATCACGTGCTGGCAGAAGAATTCAAAAAGGTCGTCACCCGACCTGTCAGAAATCAGCTCGAAGAAATAGGGCCTACTGCAAGCAGACGATCAATATCAGTTGGGCGATCGTGAGGACGATCAAGCTGAGCCACAACAAGCGCTCACGCCACACCGGGTCGCGGCGTTTCACCTCGGCCAGCCAGCACTGCAGCTTCACCGACCCCATCTCCACGATATCCCCGTTACGTAAACGCACCTGCTGCACCGGCTTGCCATTGACGGATGTGATGGCCCCTTCATGACCTGTCAGGATGAAACCCTCGCTTGCATCGAAGCTGACCTCCGCATGCTTGTCCCACACCCCAGATTCCTCCAAACGCAGCCCGGCACTGGCGGCGCGTCCAATCTGGACGGGATACACCTCCGCCACCCACACCTTGCCCACCCGGGCCCCTGCCAGGACATTGAACTGCAGCATCAGATCACCTTGCGCGGCACAAAAATCCGGTCACCTGGATATACCGGCAAATCCAACTCTGCCTTCTTTTCCGCCTTGTCGCAGTTAATCGTGAACTTCTTTCCGTCCGCACGGGTAAGTTGCACGCGTGTCTTGGCGGCAAACTCCGTGAACCCGCCCGCCGTAGCGATAGAATTCAAAACCGTTTGCTGGCCAGCATAGACATAACGGTTCGGAAGCTTCACATCTCCACCCACAAAGAAATAACGCTCTTCAGCCTTAATCGTGGCTACCAGATTCGGATAATACTTGGGCACGTACGCTTCTTGAATGCCCTTCTGCAATTGACCGCGCGTTTTACCGGCCGCTTTGACCGCCCCGATCCATTTCAACGTGATTGAGCCATCCTCTTTGATCCGCTCTTCATGCGTGGTCAAGTCCGGCGCATTCTGAAACGTGATCACAACCAGATCACCCACGCGCAGTTCTACGTCTTCTGACGGATTGACCGGAGTGGTCGCCGACACTGGTTGCGAGTTAGTAGCAACACTGCCCGTATCACCGGTCGTCGCACAGCCATTCCCCAAAAGCGTGACCAGCAGGAGCAACCACACCCACACCTTTTTTCCATCTAAAAGTAACTTGGCCATAACGATACGAATTCTATTTTCCCGAATTTTGCGGACAATCAATATTTTTGCTTCACGCCCACTTTGCCTTCATCCGCTGCCGGTTTGGCCGCGGCTTTGCCCTTGGCCGCCAGTTCGCTCTCCTCCATGGAATCTTCCGAGCGTGCATAGTGGTTATAGTGATAACCGCTCTGGTAATAGTAGTAGGAATCTGAGGAGAGATTGATGTTGTTCAGCACGATGCCCAGCAGGTTGCCACCCACCTTGTCGATGGTCAGCTTGGCCCGCACCGTCATCGCCTGCGGATACTTGCGGTACTGCACCACCAGCATCGTCATATCCATCATGCTCACCAGGATGGATGCATCGCTCACTCCCAAAATCGGCGGCGCATCAAAGAACACGATATCATAGCGCTGCTTGATATCCTCCACGAACTGCTTCATCTGGGGCGAGTTCAGGATGCCCATGGCACTCGCCGGCAGACGTCCGCTCGGCAGGAAATCCAGATTCTTCACCTGCGTCTTGACGATCACCTCTTCCAAACCGCGCTGGCCCATCAAGTAGCTCGTCAATCCGATGCTGTTGGAGACATTGAAGGCCTTATGCAGGCTGGGACGCCGCAGATCCGTATCCACCAGCAGCACGCGCTGACCGTTCTGCGCGAAGATGGTGGCCATGTTCATGATGGTGGTGGATTTACCCTCACCCGCGCCACCGCTGACCACCGTGACCGTGTTCAGGCGCTGGTCCTTGCGGCCGAACAGCACATTCGTGCGCAGCACGCGATACGCCTCAGCATGCGGACTGTCCTCACCTTCTTCAAAGATCGGCCCCACATTCTGCGGGATGACACCGATGACCGGAGCCTGCAAAACCGCCTCCACATCATCGATCGTCTTCATGCTCGTATCAAGATACTCGACGAAGAACGCCAGCCCGATGCCGATCACCAAGCCCACCACCACACCCAGCGCGATGTTCAGCGGGATATTCGGGCGATAGGGCTTCAAGGCCGGTTTGGCATACGCAAAGATTTCCACCATCGTCGGGCGCGTCAGCTTGGCTTCAAACTCCTCTTGCTGCGTCCGGACATCGAATATCCGGCGGATTTCCTGGGCGTTCTCCAGATCGCGCTTGGCTTTCGTGTAAGGCTGCAATGCCTTTTGAAACGCCTGATTGCGCTGGCTCGCCGCCTCAAAGTCCTTGTTCAGCTTGTCCAGCACGGCCTTGGCTGCTTCCACCTGTGCCAACGTACCGTCCATGACGGCTTTGACTTTCAGATTGATCTGTTCCTTGTTCAGTTTGATGGCTGAATCCAGCTTCACCATCTCGACGTGTTCCGGAGAAAAATCCTTCGACTTGATGTCCCGTTGCTGCTGGAAATCATTCTGGTTCCGGAGCAAGGCACTCAGCTGATCATCGTACGTATTCATGTACAGGATGTTCAGGGGAAGCTGCTCTGCCGGGATCTTGACCAGCTTGTCATACTTCGCCTGCGCCTCCACGTAGCGGGAAGAGGCCGCCACCCGTTCAGAATCGATCTTGCGCAGGTTTTCCGTTTCCACCAGTTGCGTTCCCAGCGCATCACCCGTGGTGTCACTGATCTTCAACTCGGTTTGGAGCCGGGTCACTTCGTCTTGGCACTTCTTGATCTTTTCATCCAAAGCATCCCGCTGGTCTTGGTATTTTTTGATGTTATCCAACGCCAAGCTCATGATGCGTTGTTGCCGGAGATCCCGGTAAACAGTCATTATTTTGTTGGCGATGTCAGCGGCCTCCTGTTTGTCCTCGCTGACCACGGACACCTCGATGATGCTGGTATTCCGCACGTTTCTGGCCCGTAACCGCTTCATCAGGATCGCGAAAGACTCGCGCGTCTCCAAGGTCCGCTCCATGCCGAAACGCTTGGCCCACCGTTCATTCAGGTTCAAATCCTTGTCTTCAATGACCTTGTCCAGCACTTCCGAGGATTGCACCCGCTCCAACTGGGTCTGGATGAAGAACATGTCGATACCCATCGACTGCGAACGCCCCATCATCACTGGCACATCCGCCAGATCCTTGTCCACGGACATCTGGGCTTCGCTGATGTATGTTTTCGGCAACCAGAAGGTGATGACCGTCGTCGTGGTGACCACCAACAGGAAGATCACCATGATCAGGACCTTGCGCACGCGGATGATGCGCCAGTAGTCCAGGAAGTGCAGTTGGGCTTCGTTCTCTTTGGGCTGCGGTACGACTTCCATAGGCTGTAAGAAAAAAGGGAGGCTAGTGTGGTTACCAGCCTCCCTTGAGATTTATGTCAAAAGCTTAGTAACTGGCGCGGAAGCCGATATAGAACCGGTTACGGGTATAGCTGCGGTTACCACCGGTGACATCGGAATCCAAACGGTCATAGTTATAACCGGTTTCAGCCGAGAAATACTGGTTGATCTCGTAGGACAGGTTAAGCCCGGCCGAGAAGAAATTATCGCTCTGGCCGCTTTGCGGTCCTTGGTTAAACTCAGAGAACTGGTATTGCGCGACAACATTGGCCGTCAATTTCGCCGTGATTTTGTGATTCACGCTACCATACACCGAGGTGGCCTCTTGGTCCAATGAAGAGCTGACATCCGTCGTAGAACGGTTGTGCTTCACACCCAATTGGAAGTAGCTGCCTTCGCCGTAGCTGTAGCTGCCGTTCACGTCCACATAAGGGCTGATCGTGCTGCCGCTGGTGCCCGGAACCGCATTCGGGAACTCCGTGTATTGACCACCGACCCGGACGGAACCGCTCAGTTGCGGCGTAAAGGTATGGTCAGCACCCACATACAGGTAGTGCGAACGGCTGTCACGCGTGTTGGCGTTCACAAACGCAGCCGGAATGACCGGAGAGGCGACCAAGTCTTTGCTGGTCTGATCCGTCATGCCGTATTGATAACCAAAGATACCAACCGTCGTCGGCTGGATGTTCCAGCGGCTGTTGACGAAAATCTGGTGCTCCAAGCGGTCCAAACGGGCCGAGAGGGAGTCCAAACCCGTCTGCTGATAATCATAGAAACCGTTCTGATAACCACCTTCCATGGTCAACAACGGCGTGACATCAGCACCAAAAGTGAAACCGGCGATGTTACGGATGTTGTTGCCTTCAGAACGCAACGGGCGCGTCAGCGTGGCCGGATCGAGCAACTGGGGCTCTTGGGCCACCGCGAAGCTTTCGCTCACGTCCAAACGGTAGCGCGGCGAGAAATTATGCGTCAGCTTGGCGTTCAACTGATGGCTGTGATCGGCGGAATCCGTCACGCGATCATCAAAATACCGCATGCTGTAGATGTAATTCGCCGTCAGCGTGGTCTGTTCGCGGGAAAGGTTGATGCCGGCGGAAGGGCTCAGTTCAAAGCCCAAGCTGCTACGGGCACCAGCCACACCAGGTCCCGGATTCGAGGGCGCCGTGGCGTAGTTATCATCGTAGAAGCCGCGCAGGGTCGCGGAAACATTCCAAATCTTCTCTTGGGCGCTGGCGCTTTGCACCGCGACCAGACCGAAGGCGACCACCCCAGCTGCAGAAAGTATACGCTTAGTCATAACAGGCTAACCTCTCGTGCTTATTCCCGTAATTGTGTTTTCGGATAAGGCAACCTGTGCTTTGTAACTGGCTCAGGTTTAAAGTCAACGTTTTAGAACGTGTCGAATATGTGACGTTCAATCTGCCTTCAGGATTCTTTTGCCCCTATTTCTTGAAATAGAGCTCCGCCACGTTCCAAAATAGCCGGTTGTTGTGCTGGGCGGTCGGCTGGAGGTTCGCCACATCCTTCCGGATGGCCGCAAAAGCGAACATGCACGCCGTATAGATCATCGGTACCTGCTCCGCCATGATTACCTGCACTTCATCGATGTATTTCTTCCGCTCCGCGAAATCCAAGGTCTTCAACTGCCGGTTCATCAGCTCATCGATCCGTGCCTCCCACTCGGTGGAAGGGGTCTTCTGTTGAGGATACCACTGATGCGTGAAACCGCTGGAGCGCAACACGTTAAGACTGCTCGTCGGCTCCGGCGAGGTGCTCGCCAGACCAAGGAAAATACACTCGTAATCAAAGCTGGCATCCATCTTGGATACCAGCGTGTTAAAGTCCAGCGGGCGGTAGGTGACCTTGATGCCCAACCGCTTCAAATCCTCTTGGGCAGGACCGAACCCTTTTCCCGGCGGCTGTTGCCGGCGTTCGTGTTCAGTTCGAACTCGACCGGATTCCCGGCCTCATCCTCCAGAAAGCCATCCCCATTCCGGTCTTTGATGCCGATCTCCGCCAGCAGTGCCTTCGCCTTGGCGAGGTTATAGTCATGCTTCGGGATGTTCGGATTGTACCACTTGGTATTGGATTCGTTCCAGAAGCCGAAGTTAGGTCGCCCGAGACCGTTCAGGGTCGATTTTACGATGCTGTCCCGGTCGACCGCATGGGAGATGGCCTGCCGGAATTTCGTCTCCCGGAACCATTTCAACTTGTGCGGCGGAATATAGGGCTGGCCGGACTTGTTTTTGCCGGGGTTTTGATTGAAGGAAATCAGGTCCATCTGCGAGGCCACCCCCAGCTCGACGAGCTTAAACTTCCCGGTCGCTGCCTCCGCCCGGTAGCGGACCGCTTCTTCCGGCCGCACGAACTCCTGCACGTCACACTCCCCTTTCAGGAACCGCAACGAGATCGCATTCTGATCCGGCACGATGGAGTGGACGACCGTATCGAAGTACGGCAGTTGCTGCCCCTTCTTGTCAGCCATGTAGCAGTAGGGATTGCGCTCCAGCAAAATGAACTCGCCCGCTTTATACTGCTTGAGCCGGTACGGCCCAGTGCTGACCAATTTCTCCGGCGGCGTGTTCACGCCATAGGCCGAGGCAAACCGCTTCTCCTTCACATCCGCTTCCAAGATGTGCTTGGGCAGGATGCGCACATCCCCAAAGAATTCAAGGAACGGTGCATAGACATCCGGCGTGACGACCTTCACTGTCGCGTCATCCACCTTGCTCACGGCAAAATCTTTACCATCGATCCGCAACGGGTCCGCCGTGACGTTCACGATGTCCTTGTTGTACACGATATCGTTGAGCGTGAAGACCACGTCATCCGCCGTGAGCGGTTTGCCATCAGACCATTTCAACCCCTTCCGCAACCGGAAGGTCCACGTCATCTTGTCCTCCGCCACGGACCACTCCGCCGCCAGTCCTGGGCTCAACTCCTGCGTGCCTGGCTCTTCCACACCAGCCCGTGGAACAGCATGTCGATGACGTCGTTGGACGACACTTCGTTGGCCGTGATGGGATTGAAGGTCTTGGCCTCCGCAAAAGTCGCGATGATGAAGCGGCCGCCCACCACCCCCGGTTCACACGTCACGATCTTGGGTTCCTCCAACGGCAGCTTGTTGGCACCCATGGCTGGCGCCGCTGGCTTGGCGTCACCCCCGCCCTTATCGCCGCCGCCGCAACCGCCCAAGACCACCGCACCACCGGCCAAAGCCGCCGTGCCCAAGAAAGACCTGCGTGTGAATTGTTTCATGCTTACTTCGCGCGGAAATAGATCTCTTCGATGTTCCACGTGGCCCGCCAGGAGCTGAGCACCGTGGGTTTCAAGTTGGCCAGCCGGTTGTCCACGGCCGCGTAATTGTATTGTGAAGCCAGATAGATGAACGGCACCTCGCGCGCCATGATGACCTGCACTTCGTCGTAATACTGCTTGCGTTTCGCCTCATCCAGGGTGGTTGCCTGCAGATTCATCAGCTCATCCAGCCGCGCCTCCCAGTCGAACGACGGCTTCTTCTGCCGCGGGAACCAGAAATGCGTGAAACCATCTGACTTCACCACGTTGTTGCTGGCGACCGGATCCAGCCCGCCGCCACCCAGCCCAAGGAAAATGCACTCGTAATCATACGAGACATTGATCCGGTCCACCAACGCGTTGAAATCGATCGGCTGGTAGTTCACCTTGCACCCGAGCCGCTTCAGATCTTCCTGCAACATCACCGAGATCCGCTCCCGCAGATTGTTGCCTGCATTGGTGTTCATATCGAACTCCAGCGGATTCCCGGCACTGTCCTCGAGGATGCCGTCCTTGTTCCGGTCCTCAAAACCGATCTCTTTGAGCAACGCTTTGGCCTTGGCCAGATCATACGGATACTTGGGTGTATTTGGGTTGTACCACTTCTTGTTCGCAGGTGATACGAAACCGAAATGCGCTTCCCCGCGGCCGAAGTAGGCACCTTTGATGATACTGTCGCGATCCACCGCGAGAGCCATCGCTTGGCGGAACTTCGCTTCCCGGAACCATTTCAACTTATGCGGTGCCACATGCGGCTTGCCCGTCTTGGGGTTGTTCTCCGTGTTCAGGTTGAACCAGAAGAACGACTTGTCCAAGCTGATCCCCAGGTCGATGAGTTTGAACTTGCCCTGCGCCGCCGCGTCCTTGAACCGGGTATATTCATCCGGCCGCACGTTCTCATGCACATTCGCCTCCCCGGCCAGCATACGGAGCGACACGGCATTCATATCTGGCACCGTGGTGTAGATGACCTCGTCGATATACGGCTGGCGCTGGCCCTTGCTGTCTGTTTGGGCAAAATACGGATTCCGCTCCAGCAACGTCAGTTCACCGCTCTTGAACGCTTTCAGCTTGTACGGTCCGCTGCCGACCAGTTCGGCCGGCGGCGTATCGATGCCGTAACTGGAGGTGAAATTCCCCTTCTTCACCGCCTCCGCCAGCTTGTGCTTGGGCAAGATCGGGATCCCGCCCGCGAACTCAAGGAACGGCGGGTAAACTTGCGGCGTGACGATCTGCACGGTGAAGTCATCCACCTTGGTCACCGTGAACGGCTTGCCGTCCTGCATGAAGAGATCGCGCGTGACGTTATCCACCTTGGGGTTGAAGATGATTTCGTTCCACGTGAACACCACATCATCCACCGTCAACGGCTGGCCATCGCTCCACTTCAGGTTCTTGCGCAGCGTGAACGTCCAGGTCTTCTGATCCTCCGCCACCTTGTAGCTCGCTGCCAGACCGGGCGTCGCCTTTTGCGTCACCCAGTCAAACCCCATCAGACCGGCGTAAAGAAAACGGATGATGTCGCTGGAAGAACTCTCGTTTTCCGTGATCGGATTGAACGTCTTGGGATCGCCCGCCGTGGCGACGATCAACCGACCGCCGTGCCGCCCCGGCTCGCAATCCGCCACCAAGGGCGGCTCAGGCAAAGGGAAACCATCATCCTTCGCCAGCTTGTAGGCACCGGCGGCACCACTTCCGCCCCCACTGCCGCTGTTCGCATTCGATTCAGACTTTTTCCCGCACCCGCCCAGTAACAAGGCAGACATCAGCACGGCTCCGAAAAAAACTTTGGGCTGCAACATGACTGCTACTTTTCCACGGAAGCCGGAAAAGTCCAAGCCTAAGAGCATCTTCGTAGCTGCCGAGTTAGGGCAGCGGAACTCGCCAGCCTTTCTCCCGCAGGCCCAGAATCGTCCGTCGTACTCGCCTCCCCCTTCGCTACTTTGCGCCCCTCTCTACGCGACAACGGAGCGGAGCTACCCTGGATAAACTGCCATTGGTCTCACAACCCTGAAAGTGGTTGCATAATCTTCTCCACCCGATAATGACCGATGACTTTGTAACTGAAGAGGATATCCTCCTCCTGCGCACCACTGCCGATGTTATGGATGATCAACGGCCGGTCGCCTTTCATCTTTGTGGAGACAACGCCTACATGCAGCACCCCGTTACCAAGATCCCAGGTCACGATATCACCGGGTCTATAGGTGGGAGCTGCCTTCAATTTCTCCGCCAACGCGATGTGCTTGCGTTCAAAGTAGCGCATCAGATTGGGCACCCGCCGGTGGTCTATGTTTTTATCCGGCTTCTTGAGTCCCCACTTCTGCGGATAGGCCGAAAACGCCTTGGTCATGTCCTCATGCACCTCCTTCTGCAAATCCAACCCGACATCCCGAAGTGCTCGCACCACCACATCGCTGCATACCCCGGTGCTGATAGGAACATCACCCGCCGGATATTTTAACTGCACGTACGCCGCATCATATTTTACCGTGACTCCGATCTGCCGCTTGGCTGCCGCAGCAATCCGCCCAGCCAGTGCCTCCGGCTCCGCTGCCGTAAGCCCTGACAGAAACATCATCGCAATGATGGCGGAATACAGAACTCTCATAATTTCAGGCCGAACTGCGGTTAACGGTCACATTTTGGCCCACGTCTCCGGTAGGCCCCTGATTGCCATGCGATTAGGTAAAAGATGAACAAGACAATTAGCGCCTACTTCTTCGAATAAAGAGTTTTGCTCGTCGTGAAATTGTGAACCACCGAAGTCTTGGGTCCCGTTGAGATCAGCAGATCCCCATGTGTCTTCGAATAAACATTGGCAACGAAGGAAGACGCCTCCGGGATGAGCGCATTCATACCGCTATGCCAGCAATGCCGAAAGACGTTATCGAGGAGATGCTTGCTCATCTCCATAGCGGCCTGATCGGTGATCACCTTCGCCTTAGCCAGAGGTAACAGCGTCGGTTGATCGACGGGGTTAAACCTGAGCATGGCGCCACGAAAGACTCCTTTGATCTCTTCACCATCCGCCGGTTTGAAACGAAACTCACCGTCACCCAGCAACATGACTCCGGTGACGCCTTTTTCGCAACGGATCGGCACCGCGATGACATCCTTGCCTGTCACCGTTAACCCATTCAGTTCCACCGACAGCTGGCCTATCTCGTGAACGTCCTCCGCCTTGAGTGTGATGGGATATCCTTCCGGCTTATCTTGCGCCCACCCTAGGGTAGATAACCAGAGCAATGAGGCGAAAACGACAGCGAACACCATTTTGCAGCAGTTCATAAGCGGATATCTTTTTAACGATGGTTTTACGGTGATGCTTTGAAAAACAAACTTGTTTAAACTCCTTGGGCACAGTTCTACGGAACCGCAATCGCAGAATCCCGTCAAACCAAAACCCCGCGCTCACTGAGCTATTTCAGAATCTCTGCCACTCACCCTCTCGGATCAAACGCATCCCGTAAACCATCCCCAAAGAAATTCAGCGCCAGCAATGTCGTCACCAAGGTCACGGCCGGATACACGATGAGCCACCAGTAGATGCGCACCGGGTTCAACTGCCCCGCCCCTTCCGCGATGAGCGAACCCCAGCTCGCAAACGGCGGCTGGATGCCCAGCCCCAGATAACTCAGGAACGATTCATACAAAATGACCGACGGCACCGTGAGCGTGATGTAAACGATGATGATGCCCGTGATGTTCGGCAGGATGTGCCGGAACAGGATGCGCACATGCCCCGCGCCCAAGGACCGGCTGGCATCGATGAAATTGCGGTTCTTCAAGGCCAGCACCTGCCCGCGCACGATGCGCGCCATCGTCAGCCAGGAGACGGCTCCCAAACCCACGAAGAGGAAGATCATCCGGGCGTATTGCGCCACGTCCGGCCCGAAAATCTTCACCAGATACTGCTTCGCCAAACCTTCCAGCGTGGTGATCAGCACGATGACGAACACGATGGAAGGCAACGCATACAGGATATCCACAAACCGCATCATAGTGCCATCCCACCAGCCCCCCACGTAACCTGCCACCGCTCCCCAAGTGACGCCGATCACCAGGCTCACCAGTGCCCCCACGATGCCTACCAAAATGGAGATGCGCGCCCCGGACATGATGCGTGAGAGCTGGTCCCGTCCATGGATATCCGTGCCGAACCAATGCTCCGCGCTCGGCGGGGCAAATTGCGTATCCGTGCCGTGGATGGCGGAATGCGTCAGCCCCTTGGGCAGGATGCCCGCCAGGGCCGGCTTGCTGAACAGCGGCCATAACAACACCAACAGCCCCAGCACCCCCACAAACCAGAGACTGACCACCGCCGGCCAGTTCTGCTTGAAGCGGCGCCACGCACGTTGATTGGGGCTCAGGTTTTCCATTTATTCGTAACGCACCCGGCGGTCCAGCAGCCCGTAGGCCATGTCCACCAGCAGATTCAAGACGAGCAGCAGCACCGCGTAGAGCAGCACCAGCCCGACAACCATCGTGTAATCCCGGCTCAAGGAGCTGTTCACCAGGAACACGCCGATGCCCGGCACACGGAAGATGTTCTCCACCACGAAGGAGCCCACCAGCAGATCCGCCAGCAACGGCCCCGAATAGGAGACCACCGGCAGCACCGCGATGCGGAACGCGTGCTTCACCAGCACCTGCGTCTCGCTCAATCCCTTGGCCCGGGCCGAGGTGATGAACTCGGCGTTGAGCGTGCCCAGCATGCCTTCGCGCATCAGCCGCGCGATCTTCCCGCCGAAGTAAAGCCCCAGTGAAACCGTCGGCAAGACCGCATGCCACGGCGTCTCCCACATGCCCACCGGGAACCAGCCCAGATGGATGGAGAAATACAGCACGAGCAGCGGCCCGATGACAAATCCCGGGATGCAGATGGCCAGCAAGGCGATGAAACTCCCGCCGTAATCCACCAGCCCGCCCTTCTTCACCGCTGTGATGAAGCCCAGCGGAATTCCGAACCCTTGCGCCAGCAGGAAGGCCAAAATGCCCAAGGTCAGCGAGACCGGCAACCCTTGCGCAATGATGTCATTCACCGAGTGGTTGCGGTATTTCAACGAAGGCCCGAAATCTCCTTTCGCCAACCCCTTGAGATAAATCAGGTACTGTTCGTACATGGGTTTATCGAGGTTGTACTTCGCCTTCAGATTGCGCTCGATCTCCGGCGAAGCCGGGGCGCGTTCCTTGTCAAACGGTCCGCCCGGAGCCACGCGCACGAGGCAGAAAGCCAAAAAGCTGATGATGATCAGCACTGGCAGCAGAAAGAATGCGCGGCGGAAGAAATACATAGTTTCAATGTGCGGCCGGATTCCCACCGGCCATCAGGCCGCTCACGCCACGGAACCGTTTAGCCGCCGTCAACGGGACTCCACCCGAGTTTCCTTTGTTCTTCATGCTTACTTCTTCGATTTCGTTCCCACGCGTTTCAAGGGCCACAGCGGATGTTCATCCAGCAGGTTCTGATGCACGCCCTCGACCTTGGCGGGATCAAAAATGTTCACCCCAATATAAAAGAACAGCGGCACGATGGGCACATCCTCGCGTACCAGCAGGATCTCCGCCTGTTGCAGCACCTTGGCCCGCTTGGCCGGATCACGTTCCTGGTTCGCCTGCCGGATCAGGTCATCATACTTGGGGTTCTTCCACCCTGTACGATTGTTGCCATTACCGCTCATGAACATGTCCAGAAACGTGTTCGGGTCCACGTAATCCCCCACCCAACTGCTGCGGGTGGTCTCGAAATCCAACTGGCTCTGCGCGGCCAGATATACCTTCCACTCCGTCTGGCGCAACTCCATCGTGATGCCCAGCTCCTTCTTCCACATCTCCTGCAACTCTACGGCCACCTGCTTGTGCATCTCGCTCGTATTGAAAAGATAGCTGAACGAGGGAAAGTCCTTGCCGCCCGGAAAACCGGCTTCGGCCAGAAGTTTGCGCGCCAGCTCCGGATCATACCCCAAGCCCTCGGGCGATTCATACCCTTCCATGCCCGGCGGGGTCAGGCTGCTCGCCGGTTTCTCGCCACTGCGCGTGATGCGGTCCACCAGCCGCTTCTTGTCGATGACCAGGGACAAAGCCTTCCGCACCCGCGGATCGGTGAACGGTTTCTTCGTGACGTTAAAGCGGATGAAGTACGTCCCCAGATAGTCATAGGTGTGCACGTAATCCCTGCCCTTCAACACATCCATCAACTCGCTCGGCACCAGATTCTTGTCCCAGATGATGTCCGCCTGACCGGTCTCATAGAGATTCAGCGCCGTCGTGGCGGATTCGGCGGGCAAGAGGTCGATCAATTCGTTCTGGATGTTCGCGGCATCCCAATAGCGCGGATTCTTCCGCACGCGGATACGGTCATGGATGCGCCAGAACTCCAGTGTGTAAGGCCCGCTCGTGGGCAAAGGCCGTTCCATCAACCAACGGTCGTTGTTTTTTTCGATGGCCTGCCGAGGCACCACGGCCAAGGTACGGAAGGCGCACAGATCGAGGAAAAATGGTCGGCCCTTCCAGCGTCACCTTCACCGTGGTTTTATCCAGCGCTTCTACCCCCACATCTTCCTTCTGGTACAGCTTGCCGGTGGCGGCATTGGTCTTGCCCGTGTTGAAGTTCTCACCGTTCTTCACATAGTAGAGCTGCCCGGCATAATCGCTCGCCGTCAACGGGTCCAACGCCCGCCGCCAGGAATAGACCACATCCTCCGCCGTGATCGGTTCGCCCGTGGACCAGACGAGGTTGCTGCGCAGATGGAAAGTATAGATCTGGCCATCCGGCGAGATGTCCCACCGTTCGGCCAGGCCAGGAACAGGTTTCGCGTTCTTCGGGTTGAACCGCGTCAAGCCCTCGAACAAGGCCCCGGCCACCCGGCCATCCGGCTGCCCGGTGACGATGGTCGGATCCAATGACTCCGGCTCCGCCCCGTTCATGATGACGAGATCAGCCTTCTCCTCTTTGGGTCCACACCCGGCCAGCACCATGGCCAAAGCGGTCCAAGCCACCGTGGCCCAGCACCGGAACCGGTTCGCGCTTTTTTGGTTGGCAATGGCAAATGACATGGAGACCTGCCGTCAGGTTAAAACGGCCTGCGGTTGTGTCCAACACTTTGCGCGAGAAAATCGTCGTACCTCAAACCCGCAACCACTTGAACACTTTCCAACGGTGCAACACCTCATGCAGCCCCGAACAAATCACCAGCGTGGCGATGAAGGTCAAAGCGAAGTTCAGATAGACGGGCAAACCCCACTTATAGAACAGCACGATCAGCAACCCGGTGACAAAGGGGATGTGATAGGCAAAAATCGTTCCCGACCGTTGCCCCAGAAACTCCAGCCACTTCAGCCGCCAGCCTCGTTTGGAACCGCGTGACAAGACCACAAACAGTAAGGGCGGCACCACGGCCAAACTGAACTCCGGCACGCCCAAAATCAGCCCAACCACTCCGATACCCGTTATCAAACCCCAGGTCGCACGCGCTTCCGGCCCAGTCAGACCTGACGCCAGCACATACCCCACCGCATACTGGAAAAACCCCATAAAAATCATCTCAAAACCAAAACCAGTGCAATGGGCCTGCCTCGTCACTACCCAGCAGATGATGGTCGCGACGAGCGCCGCCCCGGAACACACCGTCAGGTTCCATCCTTTGCCCAAGCCCGGTTTTACCAGTTTGAACAAAATGGAAACCACGAGGAGCAAGAGAAAGAAATACAGCGGATACGCCACCATGGGCTGCTGCAACACCATGTGACCGGCGATCTTGCCCAGCAAGGTCGGCGGATAACGCAGCCGTAATTCCGTCTGCATCGTCACCTCCATAAGCTGGCGCAGCGTACACATCAGGCTGCCGATGAGCACAAACGGAACCAGCAACCGCACCGTCCGCTGCCGGATGAATTCCCCTGGCGCCATGGCATCCAGCTTTAAACGATGCAGCACTCCCGCCGCAAAAAGAAAGGCGTAAACACACCAGCCGATGACCAGCAAGAATGGTTTGTGATCGATATCCAGCCGCCAGTCGTCCAGATGGTAGCAAACCACCGCCATGATGGCCAAGCCCTTGAGTTGATCTATCGGGGCAAGGCGCATTTACTTCGTTTCCCGCCAGGCGGATCGAAAGGCTCCGCCTGAACTCGCGTTTTTATTGCAATTGATCACCACGGCTAACATCAGATTTTTTGCCCCCTTGCTCACACCCTGTGATTCCTTAAATTCGAGGCATTGCTGTTGGTCCTACTGCATTATGACCTGGCTGACAAGAATTCCGGCGTCCTGCCGGCGCGGTGGCGCTTGCCTCACTTGTCCAAATCGCTTTCACTCCCCGCATGTCTCGACTCGACCTGACTCGCGTGCCGGCCACCGACCCTACGTTCATCTATCGTCAGCGCGATGGCCTCTACGGCGTGGACCTGCTCACGGCCGCCGTTGCCCGGCTCGATTTCTTCACGTGGTTGTCCAAAAACCCCTCGGACCTCGCCGGGGTCTGCGCCGGTTGCGGGTTTCAGGAGCGCCCCACGGACGTCATGCTCACGCTCTTCACCGCCATGGGCTTGGTGGAGAACCGGTCCGGCAAATTCCATGTCAGCGCCAGCGCGGCCGAACATTTGGTGAGCGGTTCCCCCTTCAACCTCGCGCCTTACTACGCCTCGTTGAAAGAACGCCCCATCACCAAGGATTACGAGAGCGTCCTGCGCACCGGCAAAACCGCCAACTGGTCCGGCCTGAAGGATGAGAAAGCCGGGCGCAAGCGATGGAGACGGAACCCTTCGCCAGCCAGTTCACGGCCGCCATGGATTGCCGCGGCCTTTTCCTCGGACCCGCCATGGCCAAGGCGATCGATGCCAATGGCTTCACGAAGCTCCTCGATATTGGCGGCGGCTCGGGCATCTATTCGTGCGCCATCACCTGCCATCACCCGCATCTGTGCGCCACTGTGCTGGACAAATCGCCCGTAGATAAACTCGCGCGCAAAAACATCGCGGACCGTGGTTACAGCGATCGCGTGGACGTCGTCGCCGGTGATATGTTCATCGCGGGCAGCCTGCCGACCGATTGTGATCTCCATCTATTTTCCAACGTCCTCCATGACTGGGACTTCGCCGAAGTCCGCAAACTTCTCGCGCACTCCTTCGCCGCGCTGAAGCCCGGCGGCATGCTCATCGTGCATGATGCCCACATCAACGAAGACAAGAGCGGCCCTTTGACTGTCGCGCAATATTCCTCGCTCCTCATGCACTCCACCGAAGGCAAATGTTACTCCCTCGGCGAGATGCGCGCACTGCTGACTGAAGCCGGCTTCTCCAACATGCAGTATCAGCCGACTGCCGCCGACCGCAGCATCGTCACCGCTCGTAAGGCCTGAGATAACGCGTGGTATAGATGAATATCCTTGGTTTGCCGCCCTTGCTTAAATCATTTCCTTCGCTCGCAAATACTGGCAGCCTAAACCCGTCGTTCATGATTCAGGTACCGCGCGAAACTATTGAAGCCGTCTGGGAGCAGCAGACGGAATTCACGGAAGAGGAATGGAGCCAGTGGGTGGACCACTTTGCCCAAGAACAACCCTCTTTGCTCGTCTATCTCGGTGCGGCGGACCAATCCGTCCGCGAAGCCGACGAGGACACCAGCGCGCTCATGCCGCTGGCTGCGCTGGTCTATGACTCCCTCCGCTCCCGCTCCAAACTGGTCTGCGTGGAAGCCGAGACCATCGAAGATGCCGAGGACGCCAATATCGCCCTGCTCCAAAGCCTCGAAGAAGCCTCCGAGATGCAGCACCACGCCGTCGTGGAAAAGCTTATCAGCGAATACGCCCAGGCTCCGCTCATCGCCTTCATCATGGAACGTCTCATGGAAGGCAACGAAGAGACGCCCGAGCTTGCCCCCGATCACATCGGCATGGAATTGCTCTACCTCAAGACCATGATCGATTCCCTCATCGGGCAAAAGACCGTCTAGTCATCCCCGCCGCCGCGCGATTTCACCGGACGGAACGGTTCCACCCACGAGGCGAACGCACCGAGCTGCCGCGTCTGCAACCACAACCGCCCCTTGCCGCTGAATTTGCACACCAGCCCTTCTCCGGAGAAGAACAGCGACTTGTAGCCGCCGATCTTGCCCACGCTGTATTGCAAGCCGTCCGTGAACGCCACGATGTGCCCCGTATCCACCACGTAATTGCCATCCACCTCGATCTCCATCATGGCTCCATACGTGTTGAACCACAGATCACCCTGCCCCGAGCAACGCGCCAGGAACAGTGATTCGCCCGAGAAAAATCCTTTCACCAGCCCCTGCCATTTGGATTCCACATTCACCCCCATCGTCGCCGCCACGAACGCCGTGCTTTGCAGATAGATGATGTCGTTCTCCAGATAGATATGATCCATGTCCCCCGGCGAACCAGGTGCGATCCCGATCTCGCCCGGACCGTTCTCCGCCGAGAATTCGTTGATGAAAAGCGATTCGCCCGTCAGCAACCGGCTCCACCCGCCCCGCATCTTCGTCTTCATGCGGATGTTTGTGTCCATCGTCGCCATGGACCCAGCCTCCACCTTCAGCGTCTGGTTCGCGGGGATCTGCACCGTGAGGTAGCAAAAGTCCGGCTTTCCCTCCAGGCGGTATTGATATTCAGAATGATCAGTGCGCATACGTTTCTCCTCTTTATGCCCGCGGTTTCAACAACGGCCCCAGTGACCAGCCGAAGCTGCTCGGGTTATGCGATTGGCACCACACCGTGCCTTGCCCTTCAAATTTGCACACCAGCCCTTCACCACCCATGAAGGCACTCAACCAGCTCTTGCCCGGCTTCGTGATCTTGAACTGCAACGTCTCGTCAAACGCCACGATGTGCCCCGTATCCACGATGTATTCCCCGTTCACTTCCTGCGGATAGATCGCACCGAAGGAACTCAACACCACCGTGCCCGTCCCGGAGATCTTCAACCAGAACATGCTCTCGCCGGACAGAATGGATTTGAATCCCTGCCAGCCCAGATCGATGTCCACCCCGTCCGAGCACGCCACGAACGAACCGCTCTGCACGATGATCGTCTCGTTGTTCAACTCCCGCTTCATCATATCCCCCGGCAACGTGGCCGCCAGGAACAGTTCGCCCCCTTCCGGCCCGCCGGTGAAATGATTCAGGAAGAACGACTCGCCCGAAAGCATCCGCTTCAAGCCCGAGAGAATCCCCCCGCCGCCGCCCCGCTTCTGCGTCGTCGTCTCGATGCCCATGTCCCCGCTCATCGCGATCATCGCCCCGCCCTCGGCCGTGATGACCTCGCCCGGATTCAACACCACCCGCGCCGCTGAATTGCCCGGCTGAAAAATCAGATCCACATGCATAGCTCGTCTCCTTTAGATGATCCGTGGGTTAAGCCAGTTCGCCAGACCGTCCAGACTGCGCGTCTGGATCACGATCTTGCCCTTGCCCTGAACGGGTACCAGGCCTTCACCGCCAAAGAAACTCGAGAAGATGCCGCCCGCCAGTTGCACCTTGAGCTTGAGCTGCGGCTCGTAACTCACCAGGCGCGCCGTATCCACGATGTACTCCCCATCGATCTCCTTCTCCAGCAACTCCCCGTAAGCGCCATACCACACGCGCCCGTAACCGGAAACCACCAGCTTGAACAAACCCTCGCGCGCGATGAACGAGGCCAGCCCCGCCCACTTGAGCCCCAGCTTCACCCCCGGCTCCGAGCAGATATAAGCCCCCGGCTGCAAGCACAGACTGTCTCCGTTCAGCTCCATCTCCCGCATGTTCCCCGGCGTCGCCTGCGCCACCGTCAGCTTGCAGATCTCCTGGGTGTTGTTGCTGAACTCGTTCACAAAGAGTGATTCATCACCGAGAAAACGTTTCGCCAGCGCCGAAAAAAAGCCGCCGTTGAACCGCGTCATCATGTCCAGATTTGCGGACATGCTCGACATCGCGTCCGCCTCCACCACGATGCGCTCCC
>CBDIPT010000005.1:0-415056 GCA_965283725.1 Limisphaerales bacterium | reverse complement strand
ATCATGAAATCGAGTTTGCCCGTGCGGATGAGTTCCGAGAGACTGGCGAGGTTCGTGAGGAACAAGGCAGTGAAAATCTGCTGGATGAAATGGCTGGTGCCGAAAAGCATCACCACCTGCCACTTGCTCCATGTGCCGATCTGCTCCGTGTGCATGTAGATCACACTCACAAAGATGAGCTGCAAAGCGAACCAGAGCAGTTCCACGATGAGCCACATGATGAAGTTCGACTTGAACCCCATCTCGCGCACGACCGAGTTCCGCCAAAGCATGGCGTAAATACTGAGATAACGTTTGAGCGTTTCGGTCATGTTCATCAGCCACCGACGGCAGAGTAGTGTTTGATTCCCCGTGCCCAGATGGCTCGCGCCAGCATATAAGCCAACCCAACCCACATGGCTTGGATGCCTAATCCGGCCCACATCTCACTGCCGTTCGTCTTGCCCAGATAGACATTCACCGGGAAGAACATGAGATACGGAAACGGGGTGAAGAACATGATCTTGGTGACCACCGGTGGCAAGATGTCCAAGGGATACAACTGCCCGCTGGCCGCATACTCAACGGCAAAGGCGATGAAGATGAAGGTGGACACCTCCAGCACCCAAAAGGCCAGCAGCGCCAGCGTGTAGGAGATGAAGAACTGCAACAAAGCCGTAAGCACCAAAGAGAGGCAAAAGACTAGGGCATTCGCGTTACTGGCCGGACCGACGAAGTATTCCCGCTGCAACAGGATGAACAAACTGACCGGCACGATGGCAACGAGGGTGTAGATGAGCCGCCCAGACGCAAAGAGGATGAGCCGATAAGTCAGATAATCAATTGGCTTCAGCAAGAATTGGCTGATGTTGCCGTCCTTGATATCCGCCGCGATCTGCCAGTCATCCTCCGTAACCGCCGTGAACGTGTTCACCACGGTCACGATCAGGTAGTAGGAGATCATCTGGGCCAAGGTATAGCCCGCCACGTCCGTGCCTGATTGCTTCCCTTCGTAAACGGCCTTCCACAAGAAAATGGTCGCCGTAAGAGGCACCAAGCCAATCGCGGCGCGAAAGAAGAAGTTCACGCGATAAACCAGCGTGTTTTGCAGACCGACATTGGCTACGTGCAAGTACTTCTTCACGATACGACGGACATTGCTCTAATGGTTTGGAGGAACTGAGTAAAACACCAAATCAGCCTCGGTTTAGGAGCTTTCCCAAGTTTCCCATTGCTCAACGGCCTATCTTTTGTCATCACAACGCGTCATGTTGGATGTTTCACAGTTAAAACCCGGTTCGCGCCATGTCGTGACGGTGCAAGATGTGGCCTTTGGCGGCGAGGGCGTTGCCCGGCTGGATGAGTTCGTCATTTTTGTCCCCTTCGTCATCACGGGCGAGGAAGTGGAAGTGGAATTGACCGATGTGAAGAAGAAGTTTGGTCGCGCCAATCTGGTGCGCGTCATCAAGCCTTCTCCTCTCCGCGTGAAGCCGGAATGCCAATACTACATGGAGTGCGGCGGTTGCCAGTATCAGCATATCAGCTACGCCGGGCAATTGGAGTTCAAGCGCAAGCAGATCGCTGACCTCTTCCAACGCCTAGGCAATATTGCCCCGGAACTTGTCGCGCCAGTGATCCCCTGCCCGCAACCGTATGGCTACCGGAACCGCATCATGATCCGCAGCCAATGGAACGGGCGGCTCAAGAAATTGCACATCGGCTACGTGGCTCAAGACAGCCGGTTTGTAGTGGACGTGGATGAATGCAAGATCGCCGAGAAAGCCCTGAGCGACCAAATCCCCGATGTCCGGGCGAATCCCCCGCCTAAAGGTGGCCTGAAGGTCGTCCTGCGCATCCCGCCAGAAGGCTGGCATGTGCCGGATCACTCGTTCTTCCAGAACAATTTCTTCCTGCTGCCCAAACTGATCGAGGCGGTCAAAGAACGCATCAAGGACGCTGGGACGCGCTTTTTGGTGGATGCCTATTGCGGCGTCGGTTTCTTCGGCATCGAATTGGCCGATACGGTGGAAAAGTTCGCCGGAGTGGAACTCGACATACCCGCCATCAAGGCCGCACGCCAGAACATCGCGGACCGAAATATTACGAATGGCGAGTTTATTGCCGGATTGACTGAAGCCGAGCTGCCCAAGCTCATGGCGAAGTTCGATGCGACCAAAACGACGGTCATCATTGACCCGCCCCGCAAGGGTTGTCATCCGGGTGCCATCAAGTCCCTGCGCGAGAATCTTCCAGCCCAGATCCTTTACGTGTCTTGCCATCCGGCCACATTGGCACGAGATTTGAACCTATTGTGCGCAGATGGGGTCTATGAAGTGGTGCAGGTCGTGCCGCTGGACATGTTCCCACAGACGCAACATGTCGAGTGTGTCGCGGACTTGCGGTTCCGTCGGCCCGTCCCGGCAGAACCCACTCCCGAGCAGCCTTAGGGTTTTGCTTGGTCGATAACTATTAATGATGCGTAAATGTAACGAGACAAGGAGCTAAACCGCTTGTCATCAAGGGCTTCTTGGTCTCAATTGGTGCCCTAGCAAACTATGACCGTCACGGAAAAACCGACCCTGCGCTTTTCGCTCAAGATATTTCCTTGGCTCGTGATGCTGGCAGCCGTGGCGGTATACCTGACAACCGCCAATCGCTGGGTCACGCTGAACAGCCTACCAGTGGTCGGCAAGTTGCTCGGCTGGGATTGGTGGTCGAATCAAACGACTCCGCCCTTGCTCTATCTCGTCACCTTACCGTTGACGTTCCTGCCTGCGAGTTCAGCTCCGGCCATAATGAACGCCCTTTCGGCAGTTCTTGCGGCTTTAACCTTGGGTACTTTGGCTCGCTCAGTGGCGTTGCTACCCCAGGACCGCACCCGTGAACAGAGACAAAAAGAGCGCACACCGGGCGGGCTCTTAAGTCTGCCAACAAACTGGATTCCCCCCTCTTTGCCATCTTCGCTCTTGGTTTTCAGATGACCTTTTGGGAGCACGCCACGGCCGCGACAGGCGAGATGCTGAACCTGCTCCTCTTTGCGCATCTGATCCGTTGCCTGCTTGAGTATCGACAGGAGCAGAAGGAGTCCTGGCTGTATCAATTCGTATTAATCTATGGTCTCGCTACCACCAACAACTGGGGCATGATCGGCTTCACACCTATTTTCCTGATTGTCCTTGTCTGGTTGAAAGGTAAATCCTTCTTTAAGCTTAAATTCCTAGGGAAAATCGCCCTCTTTGGATTAATCGGCCTTTTGCTTTATCTGCTCATGCCGGCCATCGAAAGCAGCCGCGGGCATGGCACCTTCGGAACCCTTCTGCGCGAACAACTCGGCCAGCAGAAACTGATGCTGAAGATGATACCGCTTTGGTTGCCTCTGATACTCTCCTTCGTGGTGTTTCTGCCGTTGATTTCCATGGGCATCCGTTGGCCATCGAATATGGGTGAAGCAAACCCGATCGCGGCCTTCCTCACGGGCTTGATGTTTCACCTTATCCATGCGGCGTTCTTGGGCTTCAGCATCTGGGTGATGTTCGATCCACCATACAGTCCACGTGGCATGGCGGGCGGCATCCCATTCCTGACATTTTATTATCTCATCGCCATCAACATCGGTTACTACAGCGGCTATTTCCTGCTGCTCTTTCGTGAAAGCGAGCAACGCGGCTGGCGGCGCACGTCCGCTTTGCAGCGAGGATTGAACTGGATCATCACGATCGCCATTTGGGTGGGACCATTGGTGACCGCTGGTTTTCTTATCTATCGTAATTTGCCAACCATCCAGGGCAATAACGGCAATGCGCTCAAGGAATATACCGACCGCATGGTGGCTACCTTGCCCTCCTCCGGCGCGCTGCTGCTAAGTGAGGAACCGCACCTGCTGTTGCTTTTGGAAGCTCATTATTCGGCTGGCAATAAGAGTTCAAATATCCTCCTTGATACGCGTTCCTTACCCTATGCGAGATACCATTCAATTCTGGCCAAACACTACGCTGGCCAGTGGACGGATATGGTGAGCGGCAAATCCCTGCCCGAACCTTTACCCGGCCCGGCCGTCGCAGAATTGATTGGCCTGCACAGCCGCAGCAACAAAGTATTTTATCTTCACCCGGCTGTCGGCCCGCATATCTTGGAATTTTTCCATCTCGTTCAACGCGGCTTAGTCTATGAACTGACTCTTTTCAAACCAACAGAGATCAAGCCACCGACAGCCTCGGCAGAACTGCTCGAGCAAAACGGCAAGTTCTGGCAAGGCCAGCGTGAGTTCCTGAACGCGATCTTGCCCTTCGCCAAACAACCGCGCTGCGATGCCGCCATCGTGGGACGTTATCTCTCCCGAGCACTGAACTGGTGGGGAGTCGAACTGGCACAAGCAGGTAGTCTGGATGAAGCCAAGAAATTCTACTCTGAAGCATATAAGATTTGCCCGCAGAATATCGCCGCTAAAATCAACCAAGATGGCAAAGCTGAAGCCGACAACTGGGCCCAGGGATTGACTTGGAGTGTCCTGCTCAGAGAGAACGGCCCTTTTGCGATCCCTCAACTTCAGTTTGAACTGGGCCGCACCATGAAAAGTTTCGGGCTCTTGCGTCAAGCTGCTGAGAACCTTGCTTGGGCAAACTTGAGCAAAACACCGAAACCTGAATATATTTTTGAATTGGCTGAAGTTTATCTGCGTGGACAAGCGCCCGAAATGGCTTTGCAGGTCATCAACCTCGCTCATCGTTCACCGGATTATCCTCAGTTGAATCTGCTAGCCCGCATCGAGTTTGCCCGGCTCGAAGCGCTGGCCTATACGGCACAAACGAACCTTGCCAAGGCTGAGCAAGTGCTGCTGCCGATCGTTGCCGAAGCTCCCAACAATGACACTCCTCTAGCCACGCTGATCTCCGTCTATCTGGCCGGCAAGAAATACTCCAATGCCTTGTCCATCGCGGATAAGCAATTGACCATCAACTCCAACAATGCGGCCGCCTGGTTGAACAAAGGCGCTATTTATCTGGAGCTTTCTGATTATCCCAAATCAATCGCCGCTTTGGAGCAATCTCTCAAACTCAATCCCACCAACATTGCCACCTTGCTAAACTACGGCACGGTGAAGATGCGTGTGGATGACTTGACTGCCGCCGAAAAGATGTACCGCCAATTGACTGAAGCTCAGCCCGGAATACCCGCACCTTATTATTATCTGGGTGAAATCGCCTATCGCCAGAAAAAGAAGGATGAGGCGATCCGTAATTACGAAATCTTCCTCAAGAAAATCGCGCCCAATGTCCCCGAAGCCGCCGAAGTCCAAAAGCGTTTGAAAGAGTTGAAGGGGAATTGACCCCTTTACGTTGGACGCATCTACCTGCCCTCGCTAGGCTATACCAACGATTCCCGGTGATGATGCACCGGGGCAGCTTAACATGCGGGTAACGCACATCATCACCAGATTGATCGTCGGCGGTGCGCAGGAGAACACCGTCTCCAGCGTGCTAGGATTGCGTACTCGTCATCAATTGGATTGTGATCTCATCACCGGCCCCACCGCAGGGCCTGAAGGTTCAATGGAACGCCTATTTGATCGCCTGCCTGGTGTTCTTTCCCACAACGAACACTTGGTCCGCCCAGTTTCTCCGTGGCACGATTGGCGAGCCTTGAGCACATTGACGCAAACACTCAAGCAACGTCGTCCGGAAATCGTCCACACTCATAGCGGCAAAGCGGGCGTATTGGGACGATTGGCCGCCCGTCGTGCTGGTGTACCGGTCATCATCCATACGATTCATGGTCCTTCGTTTGGCCGGTTCCAAGGTGCCTTGGCCAACTTAATCTTCACGAATGCGGAACGCTATGCGGCTGGCGCTACCACGCATTTTGTGACCGTGGCCAATGCGATGACGGAACAGTATCTGGCCGCAGGCATCGGCCGCCGCGAGCGGTATACACGCGTCTTTAGCGGTTTTGACCTGCAACCCTTCATTCAGGCGAAGAACGATTTGGCTCTGCGCGAAAAGCTTGGGCTCTCAGCCGATGATTTCGTGATCGGCAAAATCGCCCGGCTCTTCGAATTAAAAGGTCATGATGACCTGCTGACGGCAGCTCCAGCGATCATCAAGCAATGCCCGCGAGTTAAATTCCTGCTCGTGGGTGATGGCAATTTGCGCGGTTCACTGGAGGCCCAAATCCACGCTCAGGGATTAGAGAAGCATTTTGTTTTCACCGGCTTGGTGCCGCCATCCGAAGTCCCGAAATACGTCGGCCTCATGGACGCCTTGGTACATCTGTCTTTGCGTGAAGGACTGCCTCGTGCCCTGCCGCAGGCACTCGCAGCCGGCAAACCCGTTGTTGCTTACGATTGCGATGGCGCGAATGAAGTGTGTTTGCCCGGACAGACGGGCTTCCTGATAAAGCCCAAAGATTTTCCAACCTTGGAAAAAGCCTTGGTTTCCTTGGCGCAAGACCAGCAACTTTGCACCAAGCTTGGCCAGCGTGGCAGTCAACTCGTGCGGGACTGGTTCCCTGTGGAACGCATGGTGGATGATCTGTATCACCTCTACCAACGGCTGCTCGCCGAACGGGGCAAATAAACATGTCTTTCCCGATCAATGTCTACGTGCTGGCTCTGTTATCCGCTGCTTTCTGCAGCGCTGCGAGCTTGCCGCTGTGGCGTGCTTGGTGCCGCCGGACAAACCATGTGGACGACCCTGAACATCGCAAAATCCACGTTGAACCGATTCCCTTGGCAGGCGGTTTGGCCGTAGCCACCGGACTGCTCGTCCCTGTCGTCATCGCGGCATTTTTATTAATCGGAGCATCTGGCGGCCTGCTCACAGGCTTAGGTTTGGATACGGAAAGCATTGGGGCGTTACGCCATGGCATTGAGAAACGCGCCTTGCAACTTGGGGTCATTCTCTTCGGGGCCATCGGCATGCTGTTCCTTGGCTGGTGGGATGATCGCTACGAGATGAAAGCCGCCCCGAAGTTTCTGGGGCAACTGGCCATCGCATCGTTGGTCGCTGCGGTGGGCGTGCGCGTTACCCTTTTTGTAGCCAATCCAGTCTTCGGCTTCGTCGTGACCGTGCTTTGGATACTCACGTTGATCAATGCTTTGAACTTCATGGATAACATGAATGGTTTATGCGGCGGTCTGGGTTTGGTAGGCGCATGGTTCCTAGGACTCAGCGCGGCTGTGCATGGACAATATTTAGTTGGAGCCATCTCCATGCTAACGGTGGGAGCTTTGGCAGGTTTTCTGCCTTACAATTTCCCGAAAGCCAGCGTCTTTCTTGGGGATGCCGGCAGCCATTTGGTCGGCTATCTCCTCGCCGTGCTTGCCATTTTGCCTTCGTTTCACAGCTCGGCCCATCCAAATCATTTGGCTGTTTTGGCCCCCTTGCTCATCTTGGCCGTGCCACTGGGCGATCTCGTCTGCGTCGTCATAATCCGTTACCGGCTGGGAAAACCCTTCTGGATTGGAGATAATAACCACCTTTCGCATCGTCTGGTGCGGCGTGGTCTGAGTAAACCCACGGCCGTGCTCGTTATTTTGCTGCTCGCCGCCCTGGCGGGCATCGCCGGGCTGTCGCTTCTCCGCTGAAGCTCCTAGCAGTTGCCAATCAGGAGAATGTCCTCCATGCTCAGCCCGTCCGAATGAATAAACGGTTCTACATAACAACGGCCATTGACTACGTGAATGGGCAGCCGCACTTGGGGCATGCCTATGAAAAAGTGATCACAGATGTGATCAACCGCGCTCAGCACAGCTTGGGGAATGAATCTTTCTTCCTTACTGGCTTGGATGAGCACGGGCAGAAGGTCCAGCAGGCCGCCATGGCGGAAGGCAAGGATTCGCAGACCTATTGCGATGAACTGGCGACCAGTTGGCAAGCGTTCGTACGCAAGCTGGAACTCTCCAACAACGATTTCGTCCGCACCTCCTCACCTCGGCATAAGCAAGTGGTGCAAGCCATCCTAAGCAAACTGCACGCTGCTGGGCATTTCTATAAGCAGACCTACACCGGCTTTTACTCCACGCGTCAGGAAACGTTTCTGACGGAAAAAGACCGGCTGCCAGATGGCACGTTCGAGGCCATCTACGGCGATGTCGTCAAACTGGAAGAGGACAACTGGTATTTCAAGATGCAGGGCGAGCAGCAATGGCTGATCGACTACATCGAAGCAAATCCGGAGTTCATCCAGCCAAGCTATCGTCGCAATGAAGTCTTGGGCTTCCTGAAGAACAACACACTCGAAGACCTCTGTATCACGCGCCCAGCCGCACGATTAAGCTGGGGCATCCCTTTGCCCTTTGCGCCAGATTTCGTGACTTATGTTTGGTTTGATGCCTTGGTGAACTACATCAGTGTTCCTGCTGCTCACGGCGATCCCGTGGTCTGCCAAGCACTCGGTTTGGCACCAGAATCATTCGAACAAGGTGGCGATAAGCTGTCCCTCTGGCCGGCGAATATCCACGTCATCGGTAAGGACATCCTGAAGTTCCATGCGGTTTACTGGCCAATCATGTTGAAGGCGATGGGCCTGCCGCTGCCGAAGCAAATCCTTGTCCACGGTTGGTGGCAAAAGAATGGCGAGAAGATCAGCAAAGCCACGGGTAACATCGTGGAACCTATCGCCATAATTGATGATTGGGGCTTGGATGCGTTCCGCTATTACGTCGTACGCGAACTGGCCATCGGACCCGACGGTAATTGGACCGACGAGGGCTTCAGCCTGCGTTATCATGCCGATCTCGCCAAGAACATCGGCAACCTGCTGAACCGGTCGGTGTCGATGCTCAAAAATTACAATGGCGGCTTCGTACCTGCCCCTTCGCAAGAACTCGGCCCGGAAGCAGATGCTGCCGTGACCAAGTTCAAGGCGCAGTTGCAGGCAAACGAGTTGCAGGATGCGCTCGAGACCATGCTGGCTTTTTCCACCCGGTGTAACGTTTACATCGAGCAAACGGCTCCATTCAAACTCAAGGAAGCTGCCCAGAAACACCGGCGCGACGAGATCATGTACAACCTGATCGAAAGCTGCCGGATCATCGCTGTCCTGCTTTGGCCATTCATTCCGAACTCCGCTGGCCGCATCTATCAACAGCTTGGCCTCAGCGGTCAGCCGGATAAGCTGGCGGATGCAGTCTGGGGCAAGCTGGCGCAAGGCCATCAATGTGGCGATCCCGCCGCCCTGTTCCCGCGCCGTGACCAGCCAAAAAAGGGCGCTTAACCTGAAACGCGACTTGAAACCACAAACAGTTAAGGGTTAACTCCAAAAGTATGAAAGGCCGCAACCTTCTTCCGCAAACCGCATCGGTGTTCCTGCTTACCGCCGGCATGATGTTGCTGCCCGGAAAGGAACTCTTCGCCCAAGGCAAACTGCCCTCCGTGGAGCAATTAACCCCCTTGGCCAAGAAGAACGACAATACCGCCCAATACCAGCTCGGCATGTGCTATGAACTGGGTATCGGCGTGCCGATCGACCAGAAGGAAGCCGTTCGCTGGTATACCCGCGCCGCGAAAACCAATCCGGATGCGATGCATCAACTGGGTTTCTTGGAAGCTTTTGGGGTCGGAACGGCAAAACCCGACGACAAAGAAGCCATGAAGTGGTTTCTCAAGGCGGCCGAACTCGGCCATGTCCAAGCCCAATACAAGGCCGCTTACTATTACGAACGCGGCTTAGGCGTAAAGGCACCCGATCTAAACGAAGCTTTCAAGTGGTATAAGAAGGCTGCCGATCAAAATGTTCTGGAAGCCCAACTGCAAGTGGGCCGGATGTTCCAGAACGGTCAGGGAACCGGTCAAGATTACGCGGAAGCAGCCCGTTGGTTCCGCAAAGCGGCTGATGCTGGTTACGCACCCGCCCAGTATGCTTTAGGCAGTTGTTACTCGCTCGGGCAAGGAGTCGCCCGGGATTATGTAGAAGCCTACAAATGGCTCGTCATCGCTGCCAACACAGGCAGTGACGACGCCGCCCGCCGCCGTGATTCCATGGTAACGCTCTACAAGATGACCCCGGAACAAGTATCTGAAGGTCAAAAACGGGCATTGGCTTACAAGAAGTAATTCGGGGATAGCTTTAGCAAACTCCAGCCTTCCTGGCTGGAGTTTTTCTTTTTCTATTGCTTCTCAAAAAGCGAAACGGGCGGGAATCAAGGATTCCCGCCCGTTGCTTTGAAAGCAATCTACACCTTACTTCGCTGGCACCAAGACGATCCGGAAGCCAACGTCGTTCTTGCGCTCAGACTGCGCGAAAGCTTTGCGAGCACTGGTGGCAAGCAGGCCTGGTTCATAGCCATCCCAAGCACCACCGCGAACCGTACGGCTCTTTTGCGTTGCATCGGCAAAGTCCTCGCACCATTCCCAAACGTTCCCGCCCAGATCGTAGATGCCATTGGCATTAGGCAGGAACGAGGCTACGGGAGCCGTGTTATCAAAACGATCGTAGGACAGTCGGTTTTCGTAATTGCCCGCACCAACCGGAGGCGGCCACGCCGTCCCCCAAGGATAAACTCCCGTGACCTTGCGATCCCGGTCGAGCGGAGTAGCGCCGCTCTCGCCAGACAACATGGCCGCCGTGCTCCATTCCAAATCCGTCGGCAACCGATACTTGTAGCCGCTGATCAACGTTTCTTTGGTCTCCTTTTCGGTCAACCATTTGCAGAAAGCCTGGGCATCATCCCAGCTTACATTCACTACCGGATGCGACTCATCCTGTTTGAAGCCAGCGCTGCGCCAACCAGTACCGGCGGCATACTTCGTTTCTTTGATGAACGCTTCGAAATCACTATACCGGCATTCCCAGATGGCTACGACGTTTTGCCCCACAGGAACCAATTTGATCCCCAAACTATTAAACCAAGGTTTACCCGCTGCGAAACGACGCGCCGCCAAGGCCGAAGCTTGCGCCTTTTTCTCTGCTTCAGAACGTGCAGCTTCTTCCTTCGCTTTCTGTTCCGCCAAGGCCTTGGCTTCTGCGGCCAGCTTGGCCTGTTCAGCCACCATAGCCGCCTGCCGGATACGATTTTCTTCGGCCAACAAAGCCATGCGCTTGGCTTCCGCTTCGGCTGCCTTACGTTTTGCTTCGGTATCGTCGGTCATCTTCTTGGCATCAGCGATACGCTTGGCTTCCTCATCTTTTAAGCGCTGTGCCTCGGCGAGCATCTTCTGCGCAGCCTGCTCAGCGGCTTTAAGCTTGGCCTCGCGTTCAGCTTCCGCTTTCTTGCTGGCTTCTGTGGCGACGACCACCTCAGTAGCAGCTTTCTTCTTAAGTTCAGCCGCTTCAGCTTGCAATTTGGCCAGTTCCGCTTCCGCAGCTAAGCGTCTCTTTTCTGCCTCTACCCGTGCTTTCTCTGCTTCAGCCGCCTGCCGGGCCTGCTCGAGCTTCAACTTCTCTGCATCGGCCTTAAGCTTCTTTTCCAGATCTTCCGCCTGCTTCTTCTTGGCATCGAGTTCCTTCTGCGCCTTCAGATTTTCCTCGTCGAATTGCTTCTGCTGCGGATTGACGGTCGCCTGCTGGACGGGCTTGCCGTCATCAATCTTCTTTTTGCCACGCCCAGCCAAGACACCAGCGATGGCGCCAAGCAGAACAATCGCCGCGGCAGCGGCAAAAATCGTCTTATTACTCGTGCCGGATTGCGCCTGCTGATTGGCTACCAGCGGCTCCTGTATCTCGGCGCTCGGTGGAGCTTCCAGTTCAAGCCCTTCGACCAGTTTGGAAATTGAAGCCGGACGTTGGCCGGGATCCTTCGCCAAACAGGCGGCAATTGTTTCTTCCCAAACCCGCGGAATAGGCTCGCCGATGACCCGCAGTTCCTTGCGGCGATGCACCATCGGCGGGGGACTTTTTGATTCACCTGCAGCGCCAGATCACCGGTAAAGAAAGGTGGGCGGCTCGTCAGCAATTCGTAAATGGTCGCACCCAGTTCGTAAATCTCATCCGCCACCGTATGCGCCGCTCCACTGGCCTTTTGCGGACTGATATAGGAAAGATTACGAACTCCAACCTTGATCTCCGAGGTCCGGCTGATGAAGTCCGACAAAACAGAATCCAGACCGTAATCCGCAATCTTGAGTTGCCCCTTCTGGTTGACCAACAGGTTGGTCGGCTTGATGTTGCCGTGGAGAATCTGGGTATCGTTGTAAGTCTGCTCCAGCACGGTGCAAAGCTGCTGCAGCGTGTCGGCCAATTCCTGCGGAGCAAAGCACTTGTTCTTCTTTTGCTCACGGATGACGGCCAGCGTCGCCCCTTCGACATATTCCGTGGCCAAAGCGACCACCAAACCATCCACTTCTACGTCGTAAATCGCCACCAGTTGCGGGCCCTTGACCTCCTCCTGCAACTTCTTCACTTCCCGCTTCAGATTGGCCAGCGCTGAGGCGTCTTCCTTGGCCATCATCGGGAGGAACTTCAGGGCCACGTCACGGTTCTGCTTCTCATCCCACGCAAGCCACGCGATCGAGAGCAAGCTGCGCCCTACGATCTTCATCAGCGTATAACGACCGCCGAAAACTTTTTGGCCCTCGGAGAGCTTGCTGATTGCTTCGCCGAG
This sequence comes from Limisphaerales bacterium, assembly GCA_965283725.1. Classification (GTDB taxonomy): domain Bacteria; phylum Verrucomicrobiota; class Verrucomicrobiia; order Limisphaerales; family JAEYXS01; genus JAEYXS01. The sequence continues at coordinate 402,539 of CBDIPT010000005.1, read as the reverse complement.
GTCGTGTTGCTGGTTTCCAGGTGCTGGTGTTGACATCGTCTGTTCCTAAGCAAGGATTCGCTTTGCCGGTCAAAAGTCTAAGACCACGAAAACCTTCCGAAAGCTTTCTAAACTCTTGGCGTAGAATGGGCAATCGAATTCTAGACAAAATCTGTTAACTTTTAGGACGCTCTCTTAAGTCATTGCGGCTTACGGATAAACGACAGCAAATCGGCCATGCCTTGGGCGTCCACAACCGCCTCCAAACCCTCCGGCATCAAGGATAGTCCGGAACTGCGTAAATCCTTCAAAAGCTGGCGATTTATGACCACTTCCGTGGCCGCCGCCGTCTTGAGCGTAATGGCTGCCGGAGTCTCCGATTGGATGATTCCGGTCAATTCCTCGCCATCTTTCGTAATCGCTGTGTAAGCCAAATAACGCTCTTCAATCGCCTGGTTGGGATTCAGGATGGACGTCAGTAAAGCCTCCGTCGGCTTGGAGCCGACCATCCCTAGGTCTGGACCAACCTCCTGCCCTATGCCAGCCAAGCGATGGCAAGCCGAACAGTTCTGCTCAAAGACCTGCCGCCCCTTCTCCCGATGCCCGACCAAACTATCAACCACCTGATACTGTTTTACCAATCCATCACGGTCTTTACTCAGTTTGGCCAAAAGCGACTGTGCCCGGTCGCGCACTTCCAATGAGGGGTAACTGAGAAGTTGTTGTTTTTGGGCTGGGTTGATCTGCGCCGCTGCCACCTGCCCGTCTTTGACGCCATCCAAGAATAAAGTCAACCACTCACGCCGACCCAGCAACGCTTCAAAGGCGGAACCACGCACCGCCGGACTCAAGGATGCCCAGACACGGACTATGAATGCCCCCCCTTGATTACCCGGTAAACGCCGCAAGGCGCTAATGGCAGAGCGCTGCACAGTTTGCGATTCCTTAGGTTGAAGCAAACCGCTCACCAAGGCCAACTCCTGTTCCTCCACCCCAGACTCGACTCCGCACAGATCCAAAGCCGCCAACCGCAACATTTCCTCCGCCTTGGTATCGGCGACCAATTTGCGCGCTTCTGCAAAAGCTCCTTTCAACAAGCTCGCACTCGGATTGCTTTGGCCAAACTGCTTCCAGCTCACCTTACGTAACCGCAAGCCATCCAGCACCCCGGCCGTCACCGCGATTTGTTTCTCCGGCGAGAGGGACAACCCGGCAAGCTTAGGCAAAACCGCTCCCTCCTTATCGGTGGCTACGGCCGTCGCGTAGAGCGCACGCAGCAAGGATGACCTCGCTTCCGATGATTTCAGCAACAGCTCCGACACCACCTCCACGTGGCGTGGTAGTGCGCACAGCAAGGCCAACCGCAAAGACTCATCCGCGTAATCACGCTTGAGCAAGGAAGCTAAAATCTCACCGCCGCCATCAAGTTCCCCCACAGTGAAAGCAAGCTGCTGGCGCACACGCGAGGAGGAATCATTCACCAATCCGCTCAACTCAGGCAAACCGCCCACCAACAACCGGGAGACCTCACCACCGTGCTCCTCAGCCAAGCCCACCGCATATTCGCGCACAGCTTCATGGGCGTCTTTCCAAGCCATTTTCAGCACCGCTAGATCTACAGCCCCTAAACCTTGCAACGTCGCCAAGGCCTGCAAACGAACCTTGGGCGAGGCGCTGATCTTCAGCAGCTTCATCAACGGCTCCACGGCGGTTTTATCCTGTGCTTGCAGCAGCAAACGCTGCGCCGTATCGCGTTGCCAGCCATTCGCACTTTCCAGTGCGGCAACCAGTTGAGCTGTATTCATCCGATCCAAACGGGGTGTCGCGCGCAGCTTGGCTGTAATAGGATACACTCGATAAATACGGCCTTTGTCATCCCCCGCCCGCAGATCCAACGCCTTCTGTGCCTCAGGGGAAATCCATTCCGGATGTTCGAGCACAAACCGATAAAAGTCTGCGACGTAGAGTGCTCCATCCGGACCCGTCTTGGTCATCACGGGACGGAACCAATGGTCGGTGGAAGCGACAAACTCCTTCGCTTCCTCGCCTTTGGCGCGATGGCTCGTGAAGCTGACACCACTCGGTTCGAGCACCTCGCGATGCACTACGTTGTGCACCGGCTCACTAGCAAAGACAGTTGTCGCAAAGTCAGGCCCGAAGAGATCATCGCGATACGGCGATGCACTGTTACCGGAAGTGACATAGTTCATGGATTGCGGCTGGTTCATCCGCGTGATCGCTTTGCTGATAGGGAAAACGCGCTTGGAGTCGTTGTAGTTCGCCAGATAGTTCTTGGTCTCACGCACCGTCACAAGTGGATTGCGCCCGAGATATTTCTCCGGAATGTAATAGTGCCAGAGCCAGTTCGGGTTGTTATTTCCAAACCAATTACCCCAATCATCCCGATACCGCCCGAACTGCGTCTGCCCCGCTTGCGTCTCGAACTCGCCGGTATCCGGTTTGAAACGAAAATCACGTCGGTTGATATCCATTTCTTTGCCTGTAAGCAGCGACTTAATCTTGCCGCCACTATCGCCATTAGCCCCATAAATCCAGCCATCCAAGCCATAGGTAAAACCATTCGCTCGATGCTGTTGATTGCCCTCACGGAAGCCCGTAAATAGCAACTTGCGCACATCCGCCTTGCCATCCCCATCCGTGTCCTCGGCATAGAAAATGTCCGGCGCCGCGCTAATAATGACGCCTTTGCCCCAAGGAATGATACCGTTGGGGAAATTCACCTTCTCCATGAAGACGGTCATCTTGTCGTAGTGTCCGTTACCCTTCGTATCCTCCAAATACTTAATCGTGCCGCCCGGCGCGCCTTTGCCATCCATGCCTAAGGGATAGTCATTCATCTCCACCACCCAAAGCTTCCCATCAGCTCCCCACTCAAAAGCCACCGGATCACGCAAGAACGGCTCACTAGCCACCAGTTCGATTTTGATACCTAGCGGGACTTGGAAAGTCTTCAAAGCCTCCTCCGGCGATTTCGGCGGCGGCACATCCCAAGCCAGCATCTGCTGGAAGGACCGTCGATCCACCACGTCCGGCAGTTGCGCTGTGTCCTCGTTCTGGATCCACATGTGGCCGGAATGAAACCAGGCACCGTTGTTCCGAAATTCACCCGCCCGCACAATCATGGGAATCTCCCCGGCATCACCCCGCTTGCCCGCTCGCGACTCATAAGACCATCCAGAGAACCAGCCCAGGCGCGGCACCGGATTGGTGACATAAAGATGCAACGAATAACGCTCCGCATTGGAGAAAATCACGTCCTCGAAGCCATCGCCATTCACATCCACGAAGCGCAACCCGTTGTCCTTGCCTTGCGCATCCACAATGGAAGCGTTCAGCGGCAGATTGAAGTCGCGGCGTTCCCAAGCATTCTTTTTCGCATCCCAAGAAAATACTGCATTCTGCGAGGCGTTGCCCACGATCAATTCGCAACTGCCATCATGATCCACATCGCGGAAGCGCACACCTTGATCCACGCCCTTTTTACTCGTAAAAACTGCCTCCCCATCCACCTGCAATCCCGACAATAAAGCCGGATCCCCCGACCACACATTGTCCTCAAACACATACGCAGCTGACGTACGGTCGTTCCGCAGGAAAGCAACCACCTTCGCGGGTTGGCCGGCGACCCCAAACTGCACACCGGTAGTCACGCTATTGCCTTTATTATCTTTCGTGACGAGAGCTCCGAAGAACCCCGTGTTCTGCCAAGCCTTGCTTTGCGGTTCCCAGATGCGCGTGGTGAGCAGATTCTCATTCGCGATGACCACGTCTTGATACCCGTCACCGTTCAAATCCATGAGCCGCACGCCGTTGTCTTGCCCGTTCGTGCCGCGCAGCGATTGCCCCATGAGCATGTTTTGGTTCAATCGCTCAATGCATTCCTTGAAGTTCAAAAACTTCACCTTCTTGCCATATGTGCGCACAGCATAATCGACCAACTCCACAATCTGGTCGTTGCGAATCCAGCCATGAGGATGAAACACAAGGTTATATGTACCCTGCTTTTTCACGGCGATGTCCAAGGCCGCTTTCATATCCGCCAGCGTTTCCGGCTGAGTCGGCCCGCGAAGATTGAAGGCTTCCCAATCACTTGGCACTGTCGGCGGAAACTCCCAGCACAGTTTGCCGAACACGTAGGGATAGGGGTAATCCTCTATCGTAGTGGTGAACGCGGCTAAACTCTTACGCGATACCGCATTTGTCTCCGTCACCAGATAACGCCCAAACCGCGATTTCCCATCCGGCAAGGTCACGAGTTCCGGCGGCAATGAACTGTCCTTGGCCGTCGGGATATTCATGACGGAGGTATCAATCTGCGAATAGCGCCCTTCCGCACTTACCCGGTTGAATATTTCCGCATAAAAACGCGGGCTAGGCGTATTCATAGAATCACAACATGGCATGCGAAACGCCACGGGGAGATTCCCTTGGATCTGGGATAGCAATTCCACACCTCCGTGCACGATATTCGTAGCTCCGGCAAAATTGCCTTTCTGCAATAGCGGACACGGATGGGTCAGCGTATGGACTTCCAGCGACAAGCCCTCCTTGAGCCAAGCCTGCAAAAGCGGGTGCTGGGGCGAGACATTCACCGTCATGATGCTCACCGGAGCCCGGCCATCAATCAGCTTGAGTCGGTTTAAAATGGGCCGCAGAAACGCCTCATACTTCTCGGGTTCGCGCATGTCATCGATGCCCAAGGTCACCACCGCCTCCACACCTTCCTCGCCCACCCATTGCGGGGTCGTCAACTTGGGGAAGTCACGTCCTACATAGAAAGGGTCCGTTTCCTCCAGATTCACGAAGCGGTTGGCATTCACTTCAGCCGCCTGTACCAAGCCGGCTGAACCGCTCAGAATAGCCAACAGCCAGCCGAAATAGAAACGGTAGTTTGCACGCAGGTTCATGATGCGAAACATAATAACCAAACATCGACGTCCAACCAGCCGGATTTCTTCACAAGATACAACATACCGAATTTGGCTGGCATTTCGGATGGTCTTAGCGGTTAAAACCCTTGTCTCGCAGCTTCAGACTGCGCTAAATTCTGAGGAAACCCGATAACTGAGTTGTCCGCATGACACCCAAAAACATAACTGCCCGTTTCCCTGGCATCCTCAGCGTTGCCCTGCTCTCTTTGGCCACCACGTTGCAAGCGGCCAATTGGCCCAACTGGCGTGGCCCGGCACACAACGGCTCAACTACGGAGAAAAACCTGCCCGCAACCTTCTCGAAGACGGAGAACGTCATCTGGGCAGCGGACATGCCCGGGGCCAGTGCCGCCACCCCGATTGTGTGGGAAAACAAAGTGTTCGTCTCCTCCTTGGATAATCGCACCAAAGGTTTGATGGCGATCTGCTTGGACCGCAAAACCGGCAAAGAGATTTGGAAAGAACAGGTCGGCATCGGCATCCAGCAGGACAATCGCTCCAACCAAGCTTCACCCTCGCCCGTGACGGACGGCAAAACGGTTGTCTTCTTTTACGGCAACGGTGACCTCGCTGGCTTTGATTTAGACGGCAAAAAACTTTGGCAACGGAATATCCAGAAGGATTACGGCCAGTTCGCTTTCCAATGGACTTTCTCCACCAGTCCCGTCCTCTATGAAGGCACCCTATTTCTGCAAGTTCTGCAACGTGATGTGCCCGTGAATGGTCGCGGACGGACGGATGGGCCGATTGAATCCTTCCTGCTGGCGATGGAACCTAAAACCGGCAAGGAACTCTGGCGCAAGGTCCGTCCGAGCGATGCAGCCGCAGAATCCAAAGAAGCCTTCACCACCCCAATGCCTTTTGAATACAAAGGCCAGAAGCAATTAATCATCGCGGGTGGCGACTACATTAGCGGTCATAACCCGAAGAACGGCGAGATCCTGTGGAGCTGGGGCACGTGGAATGAAGCCCGTATCACCCACTGGCGATTGGTGCCTTCACCAGTTGCCGGTAACGGCATAGCCCTCGCCTGTGCACCCAAGAAAGAACCTATCTTCGCCGTAAAGATGGATGGCAAAGGCAAGTTGACTGACACCTCAGTCGCTTGGAAAACGGAGCGTGCCGGGCCCTTGAGTTCTGACGTGCCCACGCCAGCATTTGCCGAGGGCGATTTCTTCATCGAAAGCGATGGAGCCAAGACGCTCTCGCGCGTGGAACCGCTCACCGGCAAGATCAAATGGACCACTGAGCTTCCCGGAAAAGCCAAATACGAGGTCTCGCCCACCGTGGTCGACGGCAAGGTTTACACCATGAACTTCAAGGCTGAAGTCACTGTGCTGAACGCTGCCGACGGCAAGATTCTGCACACCACCAACTTTGGCGACCCGACGGATGACATGACACGTTCATCCATCGCCGTGTCCAATGGCAACCTTTTCATCCGCACCAACAATAAACTCTACTGCATCGGCCAAAAGCAATTGGCCAAGCAGTAAGCCCATCCTTCCGCGAAAAAGCCGGACGATTGTTCGTCCGGCTTTTTCATTTCAAGGGAGGTATTAGCTCACACTCGACAATCGGTTGATTTCATCTGAGATTGGCCCTATCCAACCGCGCAATCGGTTTGAACTATAGATGAACAACGCGCTGCCATTTCACCTTGCGGGCCGCATTCCGATGCCTGGCGACAATGTCGCCATCGCTTCCAAGCGCCTCGACGCCGGCACGGTCATTGATTTCCACGGCACCCCGCTCACGTTGAACCAGACCGTCCTGGAAGGCCACCGCTTCGCCCTGCAACCTATCGCAGTTGGCGATGCGCTGCTCTCGTGGAACCTGCCTTTCGGCTTCGCTACAGCCTCCATCAAGCCCGGCGACTATGTCTGTAATCAGATGATGTTGACCGCGCTGAAATCACGCCGCTTGGATTTCCCGCTGCCGACCACGCCCAATTTCCGCGATCACTTCGAGCCTTACAAGTTGGACGCCACCAAGTTTCAGCCCGGCCAGCAAGTCGCCTTAGTGCCGAATCCGCGCACGTTCCTCGGCTATCAGCGTCCCGGCAATCGCGGTGCCGGCACGCGCAATTTCATCATCCTCATCGGCACCAGCTCCCGCACGGCCAGTTTCGTGCGCACTCTCGAGGAACGCCTCAAGCCCTTGGCGAAAGATTTCGTAAATCTCGACGGTATCGTGGCCGTCGCCCACACCGAAGGCGGTGGCGAAAAGCGGCCAAACAATTTCGAACTCACCTTGCACACGCTCGCGGGCTTCATGGTGCACAGTAACGTCGCCGCTGTGCTCGCAGTGGATACCGGCACTGAACCGATCAACAACCGTGCCCTCGCCGATTACCTCACGCAGCATAACTACGCGATCAACGATGTCCCGCACGCCTTCCACACGGTGCAAGGCGGACTGGAAGCAGACCTGGAGAACTGCGCGCAAATCGTCCGCAACTGGATCCCCGCTGCCAACAGCCTGCAGCGCACACCCCAACTGCTCCGCCACCTGAAGCTCTCTCTGCAATGCGGTGGCTCGGATGCTTTCTCCGGCGTCTCCGGCAACCCGCTTGCGGGTTCCATCGTGAAAGATGCGGTGCGGAACGGCGGCATTGGCAATCTGTGTGAGACGGATGAACTTGTCGGCGCGGAATCGCACATCCTTTCCAATGTTCGCGACCTGCAAACCGCACAGGCATTCCTCGACAAGATCACCCGTTTTGAAGAACGCGTGAGCTGGCACGGCGCGAGTTCGCAGACGAACCCCAGCGGCGGCAATGCGTATCGCGGTCTCTACAACATCGCCATCAAGTCTATCGGTGCGAGCCGCAAGAAAGATCCGGAAATCCGCCTCGATCACGTCATCGATTTCGGCGATGCCATGCCTGCTCCCGGCTTTTATTTCATGGACAGCCCCGGTAACGATCTCGAGAGCATCGCCGGGCAAGTGGCGGCTGGTTGCAATCTCATCCTGTTCAGCACCGGCAACGGTTCCATCACGAATTTCCCCTTTGTGCCCACCATCAAGATCATGACGAACAGCGGCCGCTTTCGGCTGCTCTCGCGTGAGATGGATATCAATGCCGGACGCTATCTGGATGGAGAACCATTTGAAGACCTCGCACGCGAATCCTTTGATTTCACATTGGACGTCGCCTCCGGCAAACGCACCGCGGGCGAACGCGCTGGCCACGCTCAAGTGCAACTCTGGCGCGAATGGCGTCAGACCGATGCGCGCCACGCCGCTGAAGCAACCGTATTGCCATTGCTGAGCGGCGAGCCGATTGTCCTGCCAAAAAGAACGTCGATCGATCTGCCTGTCACATTTAATGCCCTTGCCTCGGATCGCGGCCCGGTCACCGATCAAATCGCGCTCATCCAACCAACGAGCCTTTGTGCCGGCCAAGTCGCTCAACTCATCACCAAGCAGTTGAATAACAACACCGACCTCGCGGGTCACGGTGTTCGCAAGTTCATCGCCTTGCCTCACACCGAAGGCTGCGGTGTCTCTGGCGATGACGCTATCGCCATTCTGCTCCGCACCATGGCGGGCTACGTATCACATCCCGTAGCGGCGCGCAGTCTCTTGCTCGAGCACGGTTGTGAGAAAACGCACAACGACGCGATGCGTGTGGAATTGCAGAAGAGCGGCATCAACCTCGATCAGTTCGGCTGGGCCAGCATTCAGCTTGATGGCGGTATCGAGGCCGTGAGCAAACGCGTCCGCGATTGGTTCACTCAGCAATTACGAGCGGAAAGCAGCACGCAACGCAAGCCCAGCAGCATTGCCAATCTCCGCATTGCTTTGGCCAGCGTCGGCAACGTGCCTGCCGAATCGGCACAAGCCCTTGCCCGAATCACTCGCCATATCGTCAGCCACGGCGGCACCGTAATCATCGCGAGCAATTCTTCGCTTCTGCAAAACAAAGCCTTCATTGAAGAACTGGGCACAGCGGATTTGCCATTCACTTTGGCCTATGCCCAAAAACAACAGAAGCCCGGTCTGCATGTGATGGAATGCCCTTCTGATCATTGGGTAGAAACACTCACGGGACTTGGCGCGACCGGTGCGGAAATCGCGCTCGCGTTCACAGCCGGCCGCATCCTGCAGGGGCATCCACTCATCCCGGTTTTGCAGGTGACAGACAATGCTCATCTTTCAGTCAAGGATGTAGACCTGATTATACCTTCCTCTGAGGCAGCGACCGAAGTCAAAGCCATTTACTCATTGCTGTTGAACACCGCTGAGGGCAACTACACTGTTCGCGCCTGGCAACGGCAGAACACCGACTTCCAAGTCACCCGAGGGCTCTACGGAGTTTCTACCTAAGGCCCCTTTTTCTTGCGGACCGCAGCCAAAGCCTTTTAATCCCGCCACATTTTTAGCGATAAAACATTATGTCAGGCGGCGCACATATTCCTCACGGCGGGCACAGCGGACATCAGCACGAGAAACAGATAGGCTTGGTCATCGCCGTCATCGCGGTGATCATGGCCATCATCGGAGCATTTGCCAAAGATGCGGCGAACACCCGCATCACCGCCGAAGTTCGGGCTTCCAACCAATACGCTTGGTATCAATCCAAACGTATCCGGGTGGCGATGAATGACCTCACCATCAAGCAACTGGACATCCAACTGCAAGGGCCGAACGTCACAGATGCGCAAAAGGAATCCATTGCGAAACTGCAAGGCAGCCTCAAGAAAAAGAACGACGAATACGAAGTGGAGAACAAAGAGATCTTGGCCGAAGCCGACAAGCTCAAGGCGCAAGCGGAAGACGCCGCTCATAAATATCACGGTTATGAACAAGCTGAAATCTTCCTCCAGATCGCGGTGGTGCTCTGCTCCGTCACATTGCTGACGCATAGCATGATCTTCCTCTACGGCGGCATCGCCTTGACTGCCATCGGTTTGCTGGTCGGCGGCAAGGCCTACCTCGGCGGTCATCACGAACCGCACGCAGAAGAGGCCGCCAAACCCGCTATCACCACGGCACAACCGGCGGCACCCAAGGCACATTAAGCCAGCCAATAGCTCCTTATCTTGGCAGCCAGATCATCCGCCCTCGCACAACTCCAGCTCATAGCATTGAATATTGAGCGGTGATGTTGCGTCCATCTCCACATGGTCGAAGAAACCGAGGAGGTGGAGTTGGCGCGGGACCACCGCTGTTGTTTAGCGGTGGCCCTGAGTATCAGCAACTTTATGAGAAGCATTATTACAAGGCATCTCATACTAATTCTGGCGATGTGGAATTGGGGCATTTCAGGATTAGGAGCTGAGCTTCAATATCAAACACAAACGAACGCATCACCACTCAAAGGCCTGGAGATCGATTACGAGAAGAATAACACCTTCATTTGGCGCTATCTATCTTTACGCAGCGTGATGATCGGCCCCAATGAGTTCGATTGGTCTTCCTTTGAAACATCGTTGGAGAAAACCAGTTCGCAAGGACGTCATCAAATAATTCGGCCAGTGCTGGACTTATACTCCCCCCAGCATCACTTGCCCTCCTTTTTAACCAATCAACCAAGGGCGACATATTTGATTGAGAGTCCTCAAACTTTTTTCGGATATCCCAAAGGAGGCATTGTTCCAGTTTATTCCAACGCCAACATGCGGGCGGCTATCACCAACTTCATCACGGTTTTTGCCGCCAAATATGATGGCGATCCACGCATAGGATTCATCGAAGTAGGTTTGATCGGGACATGGGGCGAGTGGTGGAACATCAACATGTCTCGATGGCCACAAACCCTTGTCCCGCCCGAACTCACTCGTGAAGTTCTGGAACTTTACCAATCACAATTCAAGCAAACCAAAATTCTTGCGCGTTGGCCCGATAAGGACTTTAGCCATTATTCTTTCGGCTATCACGACGACTGGTTTGCCTTCTGGAAAAATCCAGGCACATTTTACAAGCGCCTGACTAATAGTGGGCCTGCAGCAGTAAACCGATGGAAGACAGAACCTGTCGGAGCAAGATTGCATCCGGAATTCTGCGATTACGATCGCGGACCGCTTTACCTCAAGGAAGATGTTTCGGTTGAAAGATTCATTCAATTAATCCAGCGACAACATGTTTCCTGGATCAGGCTTCCCTACCCAGATAGCTTAAAGATGATTCAACGAGTTCGTCCTCCCTATTATGCCGCAATCACCAATCTGATAGTCGCAGCACAAAGAACTGGTTATGAGCTGTACTGCTCGCGGTCCGATTGGCATCAGAACGGCAAGTCTTTGAACCTGAGCGTAACAATCACAAACACCGGAGTCGCGCCTTTCTACTATCCTTGGAAAATGGAACTTGGCCTTGTCCAAGGCGGGCAACCGCAAAAATCATGGTCCACCAGTTGGGATATAAGGCGCGTCATACCCGGCGAAGGCTCGGTTCAATATGACATCACCATTGATGATTTCCCGTTTCCACCCAAACAAGGCAAACTGGCACTCCGCATTGTGAACCCTTTACCAAAGGGCTATCTCCTGCGCTTTGCGAACAAAACTCAAGACGCTGATTTGGATGGGTGGCTGACCTTAGGTGAGATCGGGAAGAATTGAAACTCACATCCGGGATTTCAACAGCTTCCACACACGCAATGCTTCGGTTACGCCCCATGCTTGGGCGTCGCAACCACGTTGCTGATGAGGAGCATCACCATCGATTACTTCCGGGATTTGGCCCACACACCCTTCGATCATCATCCGGTCCATGCTGCTGAGATACGCCCGGGCGGCAGCTACGGCATCAGGTGCATACCCCCACGCCACAACCATCGCCTCACAGAAGCCGGGGAAAGTCCACGTCCACGCAGTGCCATTGTGGTAGGCTGGTTTGCGCCGCGTGTCTTCATCCCCTTCATACTGGCCCCAGTAAGGATTTTGCGGATCGTTCAAGAGCCAGCCATTGGCCGAGTGAATGGGCAAGGCAAGCTCCACCGGCAACGGCGCGAGTGAACGCAAGGCACCCGGCACAACCAACCAACGGCGAACGGCATCCACACAGCGGCGGGCCTTGTCGCCCGTCACCACGCCCAAACTGACAGCCAGCACGCAGTTGCTGCGCAAGGCCGTATCTACCACCGCCAGCTTGGCTGGTGTATGGGCGCCTGCCCGCAGACAGTCGGCATACCAACCCAAGCGATCACTCCAGAAAAGTTCTTCGAGAGACTTCGCAGCCCGATCCGCCAGCACGGTCCAAGTCTCATTGAGCTTAGGCGCGTTCAAGCGTTCCAATAAACGCAGCAAGCGAATCCATAAGGACTGAATCTCGATGGGATAACCTTCGCGCGGGGTTCCGGCAGGATAATTGGTATCCATCCACGTGAAATGGCTGGGACTCCAGACGAGCGCGGTTTCCGCATCGACATGGATGCCATTGGCTGTCCCTTGCAGATAGCCAGCTGCGATCGAGCGCAGGACTTCCATAACGGTCCGGCCCTTTTCATCTACCGGAGTGACATACACCTGCGGTCCCATCACCGTGGCGAGGTCTTCGCAGACAACCCCATACCAAAGCGGCGCGTCTGTCGTATCGCGATTCGAAGCATCCTCGCCGTGGATGGTATTGGGCAAGGTGCCGTTCTGCTCGAAGCGGCCAAAGACCTTGACCAGTTCCAGCACTTCATTTGCCGCACCGGCGGCGATGTAACCACGGGCGGCGATAAGTGAATCACGGCCCCAATCAGGAACCACGGGTAACCCGCGATCACGGTTTTGCCCGTTCCCCGTTTGACTAAAAATGCTTGGGCGGCGATGGCCAATTGGCGTCCAAACCCATCACTCGCCGCGACATCCGCCGCAATCACCGCCGCTTCCACCTGGCGTTGGCGCAACTCGATGAAGCTGGTGGCAAAAGGTGCATCCGTCTCTCGCTCAGCCGAGGCAATCAGCGTCACCGCTTTGCCGATTTTCAAAGGCAGATCAAACCAACCCGGGCTGTAACCGTCACCATTACCCTGCTGTCCCCGCGAGGCCTCGATACCATGGGGCAGGTCCAACGACCATTCCGGAGCCGAGTGATAGACGCCTGTGTCACTTGTAACCCGCAAACGACGGTCCTTAGCCGGAGCAAAAGCAAAACCGATTTCACCGGGCAACACCTTGGTATTGCTGAGGAAATGATGTTCCGAGCCGCCGTTGCGTTTGGTTTCCCAATGGAAATTACGATCTTCCAGATCGAAGCGGGCGGTCAAACGCACATCGCAAACGGCTGGCAAAGGCCGCCCCATGGAGGGCGCGGCATCAGAACGATAGAGTCGGAGGAGGACCGTATTCCGGCCTTCCAACATATCAACGACGAGATGCAGTTCGACCGCACGGCCATCACCGGCATTGCAGAGAAAGCGCCAATGCGCGGGAGGCCCCGCCTCAAAACTCAACAACGTGCTGGCATCGAGTGGTGAGATGAAGCCATCAGCATTCACCCACAAGCGGACGCGTTTGAGGAAAACGTGACGGTCAACGGGCAAGTCCGCGTGCAAGTTCACGCCGAGCACACAATCGGACTTGGACTTCACCTTGCCGAGATCCACACACATACGCGTCATGGCTCCTCGACCATTGGTCAATAGCACGATGGGTGAATTCAACCCATTCGGCAGCAGATGGCCACCTTGCAGGTTGAGCGGCAGTGGCAGAGTTGGAGTGCGGCCAACGGAACGGACGGCTGCTTGCAATGTGTCCGGTTCAGGGCCGAACCGTTCCAATTTAAGCACAGCCTCTCCCAAGGGTTCGTTCAACCGGAACAAAGCAACGTGATGGCCATCCAACTGAACACTGTTCTGAAAACCGATGCGCTTGTGACAGCCATTTTCCAGCCAGGCACGGAACGGATACTTTTCTTCCACCAACAGCCAGTGATGCGAAGGGATAACCGTGATGCGACGCGCATCAGCAGGAGTCCATTTGATGACGGGCGAGTAAAGCCGCTCAACCGGCACGCCACGCAAGGCAATCAGCAAATCTTTGGCCGCCACGGCAGGTTCCACATGGGCGACAGCGGTCAAGAAACGGGCCGGATCAATCGCGAAGTAAGCGGCGAGTTCCGGCCATTCCACCGGCCCGATCTCTTCGTCTTCGAGCACATGCGCCAAGGCAGTATAAGCCAAGGCGGCATTCGCGCGTTTCTGACGGTAACTTGGTCCACCTAAGCCACGAGGCAACGTTTCGGCCGCGAGACAATGCACAGCACCGGGAACCAATTGGAACTGCCAGCGGCCAGTCTCTACCAGATCCAATTTCGTCGGTTCCGTTTCGGTCAGCTCCATGGGCAGTTTTCCCAGGAAATCGAGTCCTGCCAACTCCCCTGTCTGCGCCTTCTCCATGTCCGTGTTCACCAGGATCAAAACGCTATCGCGACCATCGTGAGAATCACGTCGCAACGCATAGACCGGTGAACCAACCGGCGAAAGCCGCGTCAGTTTGGCACTGTCAAAGAAACAAGGGTGATCGGCGAGCAGGTTATTGAGCGTGCTCAATTCACCGAGGAGATTCTTGGCGCTACCCCAATTCAAACCGCGACTGGAGTGGACATTGAATTTCTCCGCCGCAAGCCATTCCACTCCGCAAGTGAAACCGAATCCGCCGCTGACGCTGGTCAGCGCATGGAGACGATTGCGGTGGCGCGACCAAGCCTGACTCGTCGCTGCCAGTCGGTTGTTGTCATGAGTTTCACTATAATTGATCAGCAACCCTACGCGTTCACTCTGGCGTAAAGCGTGATCCAAGTAGCCAGATACCTGCACCGCATCCAAGTTCTGGAAAAGTTCCGAATAGGCCCATTGCATGCCACCTTCGTTGAGCAGATTGGCCGTGTCTTCCCAGCTACCGCCCAAACCTTCCAGGAGAAATACGGTATCCGGAAATTCCTGATGCACACGGGCCGTGATGTATTGCCAGACGGGCATTGGAATCTTGTAGCCAGCATCACAGCGGAAGCCATCGACCCCACGACGACACCACGTGAGCAAAGCTTCGGCAAGATGCTCCCATAGCCCTGGAAACGTTGGTCCAGCTCCACCAAATCTTCCCACGTCACCCCCCAAGCACCAGGGCTCTCGAATTCCCCATCCGCCTTCCGCACAAACCATTCGGGGTGATTCTCCTGCAACCAAGAGCCCCAGCCCGTGTGATTCAACACGATATCGAGAAACACCCGACCGCCCCGTTTGTGAACGGCAGAAGTCAGTTCACAAAATTGATCCACCCCGGTTGTATGCTTGTCAAAAACCACCAAAGCCGGATCAATCGCCGTCATGTCCTCACAGGCATAAGGACTGCCGTAGCGGCCAAACCGGGCATACGTCGTGGGCGTGGGATTGACGGGGAGCAAGTGCAAGATGCGGCAACCAAGCGTATCGAAGATATGCGGCAAATCAGCGACCAGATCGCGCAATTTGCCAGAGGGTGGAATCACCGAATACCCTTTTGCATCCAGCTTCTTAAACTCCGCCTCCTTCTCCTCGTCAATGGTCGTTGCCAGTGTTTTGCTGGGGCCGAACATGCGCGGGAAGGCACAATAAATAGTATTTGCGGTACGTGCCCAATCAGGTTGCACACTGACGCCGAAATCAGCCCCGGCCGGCCAATGCTGGTTCCCCTGCTCATCCAGAAGGTAAGCTTTGGCTTTAAAATAGCCGACCTCCGTCAGGGGTATTTCCACCTCCCAGGCATCACCGACACGTTGCATCAGGATATCACGCCAGGAGGCACCCGCCAAAGGAAGCGGGCGAAAATGAGCGGCGACGATCTCCTCGCGTAACTGGCGGGCGCGCCCGAGATTGGTTCGCAAACGGGCCGTCCAGCCGCGGCTGGCATCCGATGCCTGCACACGAAAGCGAAGACGATCCCCGACGAAGCGCACGAGGCGCTCGCCTGGAGCCGGTGTCATTTGCGGTCTTTGCATCCGGTTTTGGTTCACTGGGCAGGAGCACAGTCAACGGCCACTTGTTTTGCCCACACGCGCGCTCAAGTCAACGCGCAATGGCGTCAGACACTGAAAATATTGTATGATTAAACTGTTGAAGCCTAAAATGTTTCAACCAAACAGCAGGAATGTTCCGGCAAAAATGCCAGTGATTTACGGATTGAGACGGGCACAGGTTAAGCTTACCTTGCTGACGAATGTTCAACCGGTTGGCCAATCCGGCACTGCTGACAGCAATCTTGCTGGCCTCAGGTCCACTCAGTTTTGCAGCGGGAGCGGGCAGTACCGCCCCCAAATCTGAAACTGAATGGCGCGCCTATTTTCGCGATTTGCGTTCCAGCAAAGATGCGAACGCCCTGTTCACACTGGCCAGCTACTACGCCGCCGGCCACGAGCAACTCAGCGCCAAGCCGGATGCCGCCAAAGCCTACGAGTTCTATGTGAAAGCAGCTGAACTAGGCCACCCCGAAGCCCAATATCGTGCGGGTTATTGTCTGGAGCATAAGCTGGGCGTTCGCCGGGTTTCCTTGGATCAGGCGTTCAAGTGGTATCTGAAGGCGGCTGACCAAGAAGTTCCTATCGCCCAACTCCGCGTTGGCGAAATGTATTTTTACGGTGAAGGCATCCCCTTTAACGACAAGCAGGCTTTTCACTATCTCAGCAAAGCCGCTGAACGCGGTTTGCCGGATGCCCAACGTCTCGTCGGTGATTGCTACAAGCTCGGCTGGGGTGTGACCCGGAATTACGTCACGGCGCTTTCTTGGTACACGATCGCAGCTGCACAAGAAAACGATCTCGCAGTGCGCAGCCGGGATACTTTGATCTCAGTGTATCATCTGTCCAAAGAGGACATCATCAAAGCGGAGAAGATGGCCAAAGAGTACCGGCCAAAGCCTTAAGCCTAGTTGAGCGGTACCGGTGCCAGCACAATCCGGAACCCCACATCACGGCCACGATCTCCCACATCTAATGATCGCCGGTCCTGCAGCGAGAGATTACTCCCCGGATATTGCAACCACGACTCGCCCAAAACCGTGCGTTCCTTGGCCGGTCCGGCACTGTCCGCGCACCATTCCCAAACATTGCCCACGAGATCAAAGATTCCGGATTTCGTCGGCCGATAGCTGCCCACGGGGGCGGTGAACGCATTCCGATCGTAGGAGAGATTATCGGCCAGATTGGCTGTTTCGCTGGGCAAAGGCCAAGTATCGCCCCAGAGATATTGACCAGTCGGATAACTGGCGCGCAAAAGTTGCTGCCATTCCGCCTGAGTCGGTAAACGGTAAGCCGCCTGTTCCAAGAACTTGTCCTTGCCCTCTTTCTCGGTAAGCCAACGGCAGAAGGCTTGGGCATCGTTCCAGCTTACTTCCACGACCGGATGTGATGGTGTTTGCGGAAAGCCCGGCTCGCGCCAGCCGACACCCGCATTGTAGCGCGTGGCGTCATAGAATTTTGTAAAATCTTTCACCCGCGTTTCCCACACGCAAACCCAGAGATTGCCAACCGGCACGAAGCGCATGCCGAGACTGTTCACCCATTCGCGCATGCCCGGTTGCGGTCCGGCGTAGGGCTCCAACTTGCGTTTCACGATTTCCTGCTGCTGTGCCTGCACCGGCACGGCGATGTCTTCAAAACGATGCCGGGGCAAACGCAACTGGAACTTTGCACCACCCAAAGGCAATTCATTCAACGTGAACGGCGTCACCCCCAATTCTTCAGCATCGCGCATGACTGTAGCGCCCGCCGGCTCGGATTCGAAACGTATGGAACCAAACGGCAGCAAGGCCGTCGTCTCCGTCGTTTCGTTACGGCGGATAGTCAGTTGATTCGTGATGCTCCAATTCTTATAGCGCGCTACCAAAGTGTAATTGCCCGTCGGCAATCCTTCCAAGCGACGACCGGACAAAACCGGCTTGGTGAGTCCCGCGCCTTTGATTTCCGCCATCGCCTCGACAGGTTGGATGTTAGCCAGCAAAACACCTTTGCTGCGGATCAAATTCAAGGCGACCGCCCGGCTCTCCATGGCGCTCACATCGATCTCCTGCTTCAACGCGTCATACCCCTCAAGCGTCACCTCCACCGTATATTTCCCGGTGGGCAACGTGGTGGGCGGCAAAGGCAATACACCTTCTTTATAGTAACCATCGGGACCATTTAGGGCAAAGCTCGCACCAGGCTGATTGACGGTCAGGCGCAGACCGCCCTGGCTGCGGCGCAACGAGACTTCAGCGGCAGCCGAGCCTTGCGTGTTGACCACGACCGTCAGATTGGTGGTTTCATAGCCGGCATAGGTGAAGGTCACTTGATAATTACCCGTCGGCAGTTGCATTTCATCCGCAGGTGTCTTGCCGCTGCGCATTACCCCGTCAGGCCCCGTCAGGCTGTAACCTGCCCCCGCTGGATTGGAGAGCACACGCATGTTGCCTTTGCTGCGAGCCAGCGTGATTGCCTCCGTCACGACCGTCTGATCCTTCAAGACCTCTACATCCACGTAGCGAGGCTCGTAGCCATCCGCCTTCACGAGTACACGCTGCTTGCCGGTAGGAATGCCGGATAATTCTTCTCCAGTCTTGGCAACACGGTTTTTACCTTCCGTGAAGACTTCGAAGGTAGCGTTGGGTGGCAGCGACAGGACGCGCAGATTGCCCGATGTGCGCAAAAGAGCAATCGCGCCCAAGTCATTGGCCCCGTCCGCTTTGATCTCCACTTCCATCTCGCGCGCTTCATAACCATCACGTTCCACGCGCATCGTATGCTTGCCCACCGCAAAACGCGGCGGCTTATTCGTGAGCCAGATACCGTCCAATGAGACCAGCGCATCAGCCGGCTCGGTCTTGAACCGGATCGGCCGGGTCATGCGTGGCAAGGTCACCCGCAAAGGCAATGTCTCGCCGGACAAAACATTGGTATCGACCGTGACCGGGTCAAAACCATCCATCTGCACCAGCACGTTGAATGGCCCCGGACGAACCGCGCGAATGGTAAACGGAGTGACACCTACATTCGTCGCACCTATGGTCACAGTGGCGCCGGGCGGATCGCTGGCCACCAAAACTGCGGCCAAGGTAAAATCGAATTGCAACGCACTTACCTTGTCCCGCGCGACCACGACCTGTTTCTCCTGTTTGGGCCAACCAGCCATCACCGCCGTGATCTCGTGTTTACCAGGAGAAACATTGGTCTGGAATTTCTGCCCTGTAACCAATTGTCCCAAGGGAATCCCATCGAGATAAAAATCGACCCCAGGCATCGGACTGCTCAGCACCAACGTGCCCCGCTCCTTTGTTAACTGCTTGTTCAGGCTCAGCTTCTGGCCGGCCATCACTTCACCTTTCACCACCTCAGGGTTGAAATCATCCTTGAGCAAGACGTAAAGCACTTCCCCTGGTTGGATATCAGGCAAAGCCAGCGGAGTGACGCCCAACTCTTTGTTGCCCGCCATCACTTTGGCGCCCGAAGGCTCACTGGTGATTTCGACCAAGCCCGGACGGAAGGCGAAAACCTCTTTCAATTCCGCGTCTTTCTTAACCGTGACCTGTTTCTTCAGCGGAGCCCAACCAGGGTATTCTGCGGTGATCTCGTAGTTGCCGGGACGTAATTCGGCGATGAGGGTTTTCTTCTCGGCAGCTGATAATGCTTTGCCGTTAACCTTGAACGCAGCACCGGCGGGATCGCTGGCCAGAATTACCCTTCCCAGATGGGGTTTTAATTGCAGCGGTTGTGTTTCAACGATCACGCCCTCCTTCACCTCCACCTTGACCGTTTGGGCGTCATGATCAGCCAGCTCAATCTGCGCTTCGTAACTGCCCGGAGGCAAATCAATGAACCGGGCCGGTGATTTTAAAATCTTACCGTTACTCAGTTTCACAACAGCACCAGCAGGTGTCGTGCGTAACTCCACCCCGCCCATGCCCGGACTTAGCCGCTCACCGGGATGTCCTAACCAGTAGGTGAACCAAATAGCACCCAAGACCAGAGCCAGCAATGCGGCTACCAGCCAACGCCGGACAACCCGCAATGGGCGCGTCGTCTTGGGCGGTGCCGGCGGGACGGGCTTAAATCCTTTGCTATCCAGCACGAACTCCTGCGGCGGCAAATGCACCTTCGCAGTCGTCTGATGTTCCTCGTGCGCCGGGGGCGGAACGGCAGGTGCCAGATCCATCAGCGATTTTGCCGCCGTAGTCGATGGACTTGGGGCCGGGGCGGAAGCATCCGAAACTTTAGTCGTAGTGAGACTCTCTGCTTCCAGCCCGGCGGTTTCCGCCAGACCAAGCCGCTGCAACACTTCTTGCGCACTTTGAGGACGCTTGGTCGGGTCTTTGCTAAGACAAGCCGCGACGGTTTCCTCCCATTCTGGCGGGATAGGCTTGCCTTCGATGCCCAATTGCTTGCGCCGTTCCGCCATGGTCGGCGGTACTTTCTCGCGCAACTGCGCCATGATCTCCCCCGTGAAGAACGGCGGTTTGCTGGTAAGCAATTCAAACAGAGTCGCACCAAACGAATAAATATCATCCAACGCCGACGCCGCTTCACCCATCGCCTGCTGCGGGCTCATGTAAACCAGCGTGCCGCTGGCCCCATGCACGGCGGAAGAAACCCGCGTCATGTTATCACTGATGCTGCGGGAAATGCCGAAGTCAGCCACCTTGAGCTGCCCCCGGTTGTTCAGCATCAAGTTGGCGGGCTTCAAGTCACGATGGGCGACTTTCGCTTCCTTGTGCGCGTATTCCAATGCCTGACAGAGCTGCTTGGTCCATTGGATGACTTCCGAGACTTCAAAGACATGATTGGGGCGGCAGGCACGAAGATTGGACAACGTATCGCCCGCCACATACTCCATCGAGATACCAGCGCAATGCTCGTCTTGGGCAAAGTCGTAGATACGGACGATGTTGGGATGCGTAAGCTCAAGACTGCGGCGCGTTTCACGCTTCAAACTCTCCACCGCCGCTTTATCGTGATAGACGATGTCCGGCAGGAATTTGAAAGCGATGTCCCGTTCCAGTTCGTCATCCCGCACCAGCCATACCACCCCCATGCCACCACGCCCCAGCACCCGCTTGAGCGTATAACGCTTCAAGACCTTCAGCCCGGCGACGAGCCCCCGGATGGAGGAATCGCCGCCGTTATCATCAAAAGGTATAAAGCCTTCTGTCGGCATAGTTAAGCTTTAGCAGGGACTCTGCCAGAATGACTTACGAGGGCATAAATCATCAAAAATGAGGCACCTGCGAACCGGTGAGATACTACTGCCACACCTTGAAGTGGATGGCAACGCCCTCCTCTGTCTAATTTCTTTACACTTCTTGGCTTATCACGGTGATTTACTCGGTTGCGCACAATGCATTTCTTGCGCTGATTCAACAAGATTCAGCGACACTATCCGCAGTTCGCAACCTTAGGAATGTGGCGGGATGGCATTCCGCCTCAATAGCATCATCACCAGACTTCCGCTTTACCATTAACTCGCAGATCTCCCGCCCCTGAGAAACTGCCATCGGCTCCTCGATCAATAGCCTGACAGGCACCAAAAGAACTCATCAATTTTATCTTATGCCCCATGGCCTTTAAACCGTCGGTGATATACGGGCCAGCCTTGGTCTCAATCTTCACTTCGTCCGGACTCCATTGGTGGTGCACGTTGGGTTGCTGCAATGCCCGGACAGGTGGCATGCCAAAATCGATATGCCGGACCATGGCCAGCAACACTTGACTGATGATGGTCGGGCCACCGGCGGCGCCCGCTGAAAAAACCGGCTGACCATCCTTGAGCACAATGGTCGGGCTCATGCTGGAAAGCGGACGTTTCTTGGGTGCGATCGCGTTGGCCTCGTTGCCCAAAAGACCAAACGAATTGGGCACGCCCGGTTGGATGGAAAAGTCATCCATTTCATTGTTCAGCACCACGCCGGTTCCCGGCACAACGACCTTGGAGCCAAACGTCGTGTTGATCGTGGCGGTGCAGGCAACCCAATTCCCTTCCGCATCAGCCACCGTGAAGTGGGTGGTATGTTTCTTGAAGATATCCGTCTCGGCATTGGGTGGTGTGCCGTGCTTCTCCACTTTACTTGCCGTCTTGCGATTGATCCGGATAGCCAGTTCTTGTGCGTAAGATTTGCTCACCAAACCGCGCGGCACGGAAACAAAATCAGGATCACCCAACCACCACGCACGATCAGCGAAAGCCAGTTTCATCGCTTCAATGATGAGATGGTAGGTCTCGATCGAATCAGGGCCTAACTTGGCAAGATCAAAATATTCAAGGATGTTTAAGATCTGGGCCACATGCACCCCACCGGAACTCGGCGGCGGCATGCCAACGATTTCATAGTCCCGGTATTTAGTCCGCAAGGGTTGACGGCTTTGCACCTGATAACCGGCAAAATCCTCAACCGTCAGGAGGCCCCCGTTGGCTTTCATCCATTCAGCCGTCTTTTGGGCAAACTCACCTCGATAGAACCAGTCCGGGCCCTGTTCTGCGATAGCCCGGTAAGTCTTGGCGAGATCCGGCTGCTTGAGCAGATCACCATTACGCAATGGCATGTCATGCTCTTTCAGAAAAATCGCTTTGGTGGCCGGAAACAGTGCCAGTTCTTTTACGACAACCCGCAGGCGTGACTCATACTCCGTGGTGATGCGAAAGCCTTTCTCCGCAATATCCGCCGCGGGCAACAGAACCTCGGCCAGCTTCAGTTTGCCAAAGGTTTTTTGCGCGTACGCGAAGGTCGCCAGTTCCCCCGGGATCGCCGCCGCCAAAGCCCCGGTCAAACTCAACTGAGGTTTGGCTTTGCCATCGATCACATACATGTCCCGTGAGGCGGCAGCGGCTGCCATCTCCCGGCCATCCAGAGCGTGGATCTCACCATTGGCCCGGCGAATAACCATGAAGCACCCGCCCCCGATGCCTGAGTTAAAGCCATCAACGACCCCCAAGGTCAAACCCGCAGCAATGGCCGCGTCGATCGCATTGCCACCACTTTTCAACGCATCCATGGCGGCTTTTGTCGCGGCGGCATGAACGGTCGCGGCGACCCCCTTGTCACTTTTACCCACGGACCAGGCGGTTTGCTCGTCCAGCAGCAAAGCCGGGAGGGAAATCGTCAGGGGAAGCGCCTTTAAAAATTGTCGCCGTTGCATGTGGCCAGTATTCCGCAAACCCGGCTGAGATGCAAAGCGGGTTTACGGAAAAACGCGGCGGCGAATGGGAAAAAGATTGCACTCTACGACGGCACTGCTATTCGCATGGCAATCCTATGAGGAATCCACATGGCATCTGAGGTCAAATCGCCAGAGCAGCAGGCCCACGGCAAACGGCCATGGCTTAGCAAGCGCCTGTTGGTGGACTTGGCTGTCGCTTTCGGGGTAGCGCTCGTGGCCTGCCTCATCTGGATCACCAATTCCGACCTCTGGACACGTGCCAACTGGGATATCCCGCCCGATTATGCCGGGGATACCTATCAAATCTTGGGCTGGATCAAGGCCGCTTCCGAAGGAGATTACCATCTTTTCGATATCATCTATGTTAGCCGGCTAGGAGCTCCGTTTGGGGCCAACTGGAACGATTACCCGATGTATGAGAAGGCGTTCACGCTGTTTCTCGGCTGGCTCGCGCGAAGCATTGGCATCATGGCGGCAGCGAATACTGGCATGATGCTGACTCACGCCACCGCAGCAGCCTCCTTCTACCTGGCCTGTCGCTGGTTCAGATGGAATCGCTGGTGGAGCATCGCAGGCGCTTTGTTGTTCGGCTTCCTATACTACAACACCATGCGTGCTCTGGGGCATCTTTTGCTGGGGCTCACTTATACGGTGCCTTGGGCGATACTCACCACTTGGCTTATTGCCACTCGTCATCGTATCAAGCCGTTTTCCCGGGCATGGAAATTTTGTGTATTCACCGCGTTTCTGATGGGGGTCAGCAATCCATATTATCTCAACATGTTCATACAACTGTTGCTGATCGCCCTGGTCATGCAATGGTTCGCAAAACGGCAGCGGGAAACGCTGCAAACAGGTGCCATCTGCTTGCTGACGTCAGCGGCCGGTTTTTTGATCGCCCACACGGGCGCCCTGCTCTTCCGGCTGGGTGCGGGAGGGAATCCCTACGCCATCGCCCGCACCTATCGGGAAGCGGAAATGTATGCCCTGCGCCCCATCGAACTTTTTGTACCACCAATGGGTCATCGGCTTTCCTGGCTCTCCGATATCGGCATCCGCTATCAAAATGAAACCGTCAGCCGGGGTGAATTATTCTCACCGTACCTTGGCATCATCGGAATCTTCCTCCTGATTTTGCTCACCGGCTTCGGGCTTTACCGGTTGCTCCGCAACCAGGCGCATCGGGTATCGTTAGCCTTTTGGCAGATCGCTTGGATAGTGGCTTACTCCGTCATCGGCGGAATCAATTGCTGGCTGGCGTGGTTTGGTATCGGCCTTTTTCGGGCCAGTAACCGTTACAGTCTTTTCATTGCCGCCATCTTGCTGCTGTGGAGCATACCTAAGTTGAGCCGACTGACAAAAACCTGGCCCAAGCTCAAACTGATCGGCTTGGCAGCTCTAATAACCCTAGTTGCCATCTCTGATCAACTCCCCTACGCCGCCCGGGAAAAGAAACGGCCGCAAATCATTCAGAACGTGAAAGACGATCGCACGTTCAGCCAGGCAGTGGAAGCCCGCCTCCCTGAGCAGGCCATGGTTTTTCAACTGCCGCTTTCCGTTTTCCCGGAAGGTAACCCGGTTATGGATATGGGGGCTTACGAGCATCTTCGCCCGTATTATTACACCAAATCACTCCGTTTCAGCTACGGCAGCAACAAAGGACGTAGCGACAGCTCCTGGCAGGCTGAGACGGAGCGGTTGCCGGCTAGTGCGATGGTCAAGCGACTGGAATCACTCGGGTTTCATGCCTTGATGATCAACCGCAAGGGGTTCGCGGATGATGGGAACGGCTTGATCAACAACCTAGCCGCCTTGGGCTATAAAGATGGGATAGAAAATCAGGCGAAAGATCTGGTGGCAATTTTCCTCCACCCCGCCAAGGAATTTGAACTACCCAGAACGGACCGGCATGCGATCAATAACTACGGCCACTTCTGGCGCCGCTTTGATACCTCAACCAATGATGTGCTGTGGGTCTCACAGGCCTACGCTGAAATCCAGATCAACCGTGATGTCATCCAAGGCCGCAAAGCACACCTGCGCGCTCAGATCAGTGTGCCCAGCGACCGGACGATCTCATTCCTGATCGGAAATGTTGTTTTGGCGAAGAAACTCCTGAGCAAAGATATCATTCATCACGTAGAGTTCGATTTCGATATCCCAAAAAATGGGCAGCTTCTGCGCATTGATACGGATCGCCCGCAAAC
Organism: Limisphaerales bacterium; assembly: GCA_965283725.1. Lineage (GTDB taxonomy): Bacteria > Verrucomicrobiota > Verrucomicrobiia > Limisphaerales > JAEYXS01 > JAEYXS01. Next base: position 377,308 of record CBDIPT010000005.1, on the reverse strand, counting down.
TGGTTTTCAGAATTCAGAGGTGTTGACGGGAACATTTGCGCTTATGGAAATGGAAATCACGCCACTACCGTGAGATGAAACAAAAAAGCCGGAGCAAATGAATGCTCCGGCTTGGATTGTCTAAAGCTATTGCTTAGCGCTGCACGCGGGCACCGCCGCCCTTCATGAGCTTCTCGACTTCGCCCTTGTCGGCCATCGAAGTATCGCCCGGGGTGGTCATTGCCAGCGCACCATGCGCGGCCCCGTATTCCACGGCCTTCTGCGCATCACCCGTGGTCATCAGACCATAGATGAAACCGGAAGCGAAGCTGTCACCACCACCGACGCGATCGAGGATCTCGAGGTCAGGATACTGACGGCTCTGGAAGAAGTTGCCGTTATACCAGGCGATCGCATTCCAGTCATTGATCGTCGCGGTCTTCGCGGCGCGCAACGTCGTGGCCGTGGCCTTGAAATTCGGGAATTCCTTGATAGCCGCTTCGATCATGCGCTTGAAGGCGGTCACGTCGATGTGCAGCAAGTTCTCATCCGCACCCTCCACGTGGAAACCGAGGCTCGCGGTGAAGTCTTCTTCGTTGCCGATCATCACATCGACATACTTCGCGATCTCGCGGTTCACTTCCTGCGCGCGCTTCTGGCCACCGATGCTCTTCCAGAGCGACGGGCGATAGTTCAAGTCGTAGGAAACGATGGTGCCGTATTGCTTGGCCTTCTTCACGCAATCGATCACGAGCTGGGGCGTCGTGTCGGAAAGCGCGGCGAAAATGCCACCCGTATGCAACCAGCGCACGCCGTCTTTGCCGAAAATCTGGTCCCAATCGAAATCGCCGGGCTTGAGATGGCTCGCCGCCGTGTTGCCACGGTCCGGAATACCAACCGCACCGCGCATACCGTAACCGCGTTCGGTGAAGTTCAAACCATTGCGGGTATCGCGGCCAATGCCGTCGAACTTCTCCCACTTGATGTAATCCGTGGCGACGCCGCCCTGGAGAACGAAATCTTCCAGCAAACGGCCCACATCGTTATCGGCGAAAGCGGTGGCCACGGCCGTCTTCATGCCGAAGCAACGGCGGAGACCGCGCGCGACGTTATATTCGCCGCCGCCTTCCCAGACTTTGAATTCACGGGTGGTGCGGACACGTCCTTCACCGGGGTCCAGACGCAGCATGATTTCACCGAGGGCCAGCATGTCCCAGCGGCAGGAACCGGCGGGTTTAACGTTCAAAGTAGACATGGATCAATCGTATTGGGTAACGGGTTAATGTTTCGAGGTTGTTAACACGAAACGTCCGGACTCTGCGGAAAAAGCCTGCTTCCCTCAACTGTTTTTTAAGCCCTCAACTTTGAGGGAATTACCCCATTACAAACAATCGCACTTGCCAAATGGTCATATCGACAGCAAAAAAGGGTTATCCACATGATGCGCCCTTGGGCCATATGCCGCACCCTCGTGCTGGCGTACTTTGCTTTGGTCTATTGCCTTCAGCCTTTGAGGGCCCAGACCAATACTGCCCTGCCCTTGCTGACCGAGTCGCAACAAATCCGGCAATTGGCTCCGGCCGAGGCACTTCGCAATTTTCCGGTGAAACTCCAAGCCGTAGTCACCTTTTACCGACCGGACATCTGCCGGGAGCTGACCATCCAAGATGCCACGGGCGGCATTTACATCACCAACACCGCCAGCAAACGATACGACCTTAAGCCGGGAGATATCGTCCAAGTGGAGGGTGTCAGTGGGCCGGGCAGTTATGCGCCGGTAATCATATTGTCGAATCTCACCGTGATCGGCCACGGCCCCTTGCCAACGGCAACTGAAGTTCCTTATGAACGGCTCGCAGCTGGAGTCGAGGACTGCCAATGGCACCGCGTTCACGGCATCATTCGCTCGGCGAACCGGTTGCGAACTGATGGGGCAGATATGCTCCAATTTGAAATTGCGACCAGCAGTGGCTCCATCAACGCGCGCATGCCGGGGTATCAGGCGGACCTTGCGGAAAAACTCGTGGACGCCGCGGTCAACGTAAGCGGCGTTTGCATGACCTTTTTCAATCATCGGCGGCAGATGACGGGGATGCGGCTCGCTGTTCCAAGTTTGGAACAGATAGAAATATTATCACCTCCGCCTGCCAATCCCTTCGCTGTGGCATCTCGTTCGATCACAAGCCTGCATCAGTTCGAGCCGCAAGCGACGTTCGGCCACCGGGTCAAAGTGCAGGGCGTCGTGCTGCTCCAAGAACCTGGAGAATCCCTCTATATCCGCGATGAGACGCAAGGGCTTTGGGTGAAGACGCGGCAAACTAATAACGTAGTTGCTGGTGATCACGTGGAGGTCTTGGGCTTCCCTGCCCTTGGCGGCTATTCACCCTCACTTGAAGATGCCATTTTCCGCAAAGTGGCCGTGAGCGTTTTGCCCGATCCCATCCTTCTTTCGGCCGAGGCAGCGCGTAAAGGGACTCACGACGCCGATCTCGTGCAAATGGAAGGACAATTACAGGACTGGATACAAACACCGACCGAGCATGTGTTGATTGTCCAGGAGAAGGATTGGACCTATCGCGCACACCTCCCGAGAACGAATGCGGCAGCATTTGTGCCACCTCCGTTGCATAGCCAGATCCGCCTTACCGGCGTGTGCGTCGTGCAGGTTGGCAACCAACGCTGGCCGCAGGCGTTCCGGCTCCTGCTGCGTTCGACGGAGGATGTTCAATTGCTGCGCTCGGCACCTTGGTGGAATCGCACGCGAGTCCTCACAGCGCTAAGCGGAACGAGTGCTCTGTGTTTGGCGGCGTTGGGTTGGATCATCACGTTGCGACGGCAGGTAAAGCAGCAGACCGCGGTCATTCAGCAAAAGATCGAGCGGGAAGCCGTCTTGGAGGAACGCACCCGAATCGCTCGGGAATTTCATGACACTATTGAGCAACAGCTCGGGGCCATGCTGCTGCAACTACAAGCGGCGCGGGCGCGTTTGGAAACTTCGCCGGAGTATTCGCGCCGCACACTCAGCCTTATTGAATCCATGCTGCGGCATACACAATCAGAGACACGGCATTCTGTATGGGATTTACGGGCGCGGGCTTTGGAGGATGGCAACTTGGGCTCAGCACTGTCGGCTACCGCGAGCTATGCGCGAAACGGCTCAACCATTGGTGTAAACGTTTTAGTCACCGGCGAACCACGTCCTCTGCCTCGCGCCGTGGAAGACCATCTGCTGCGCATCAGCCAAGAAGCCACCGCGAACGCCGTGAAGCACGCGCACGCGCACAGCGTCCGGATCGAACTGCATTACGAAGCCAATCATGTTCATTTGACCGTGATTGATGACGGTAAGGGCTTTGCTCCTGATGTGGCACCATCGGGTGAAGCCGGTCATTTCGGTCTGCTCGGCATGCGCGAACGCGCGGAGAAAATCGGTGCCCAACTGCAAATTGATAGCGCACCTGGCCAGGGAGCTAAAATTGAAATCACCGTAGCTGCATGAACGCAAAACAAGTCCCCACACCAGCAGGCACGAAAAAGAAAATTCGCATCCTGATAGTGGATGACCACTCCTTGATGCGCATCGGACTCGTTACTTCGATCAATGTCGAGGTGGACATGGTGGTAGTGGCCGAAGCCAGCACTGGCACGCAAGCTTTGGAGCTCTACCCGATTCATCACCCAGACATCGTGCTCATGGATGTGCGCCTTCCGGGGCTCACCGGCGACCAAGTCACCGCGACGCTTTGTCTGCGGCATCCCGAAGCTAAGGTCATCATGCTCTCCACCTATGATGGCCACGAAGACATCTTCCGCTGCATTCAGGCGGGTGCGCGTTCCTATCTCTCCAAAGAGATTCCTTTGGATGAGTTACTCCACGCCATCCGCAGCGTTCATGCGGGACAGAATTATTTGCCACCGGCCATCTCGGCACGTCTGGTGGATCGCATGCACGGTCCGGAATTGAGCGGTCGCGAGCTCGATGTGCTGAAGCAGATTGTGAAAGGCCGCTCCAACAAGGAAGTGGCGAGTGTGCTTTCGATTGCGGAAACAACGGTGAAGGACCATGTCAGCCACATCCTGACCAAGTTGAAGGCCAACGACCGCACGCAAGCGAGCACGATCGCGATCCAGCGCGGGATTGTGCATTTGGACTGAGTAGTTAAGCACTTTTAGGGTGACGGATTAAACGTGTACCTTTCCGACTGCCAGTCGGCGATACAGCAGGCTGCCAGCCTGCGCTACCTAAAGCCGAGATGGTGCTCGGCGCTCCCCCTCCTTTCGGAGGGGATGGGAACCCCGCTTATGAGGCCGTGACAAGTGGGCAAACTGAGTTTCTATTACACACGAACCCGAAGCCGTTTGGTATGAAGAACACCAACCTATCCCCTACCCTCTCTGTACCCCTATCCTTGTTCAGGCAGCTTTTCGCAGGCCGACAACGTATCTGGTTATGCCTCACGCTTTTGGCCGGGATGATTAGTTCGGCCCAGGCGCAATTAACGCCCGCCGATATCGTCGGACCGGACGGCATCATCTATCCCGACTGGCGTCAGGCCGGAAAACCCGGCGGCATCCCGACCAATCTAGTCGTCCGCACATCTATCACCAATTACAGCGGCTTCCCGAATGACAACCTTGATGACGCCAGCGCGTTGGAACAGGCAGCCATCTACGCGGCCAGCCAAGGGGGCGGCGTAGTCAGCATCCCAGCAGGCAATTTCTATTTGGACCGTCCCGTGATCATCACGAATGACAATGTCGTGCTGCGCGGAGCAGGCAGCGGTTCCACTAAGTTCTATTTTCGGTACGGCCCGCCGACCAATGCGGTCATCTTCTATCAACCGGCGACCAATGCAGCCGTCCGGGCCAACACGTGGATAGAAATCCACGCGGATCCGAACAACCTCCAAATCCTCCGGATCAAGTACGGCGCAACCACCATCAGTGCCGTTACCAATGCTCCGGGTTACTGGGGTGACCGCTTCTTTCTGACCATCAGTGGCGGCTCGGCTATCGGCATCACCGGCAGTGGCACCAAGACGTTGACGGCCATAGCGGAATACTCCGGCGGCATTGTGCGCTCCAACAATATCACCGTGAACATGATCAGCGGTTCCGATCCTAATCCGAACCGCACGCCGACCATGCTCGGAGCGATCAATTTTTGCGGCATCGGCAACACTGGCTCCAAATTTGTTCTTACCGCCAATGGCGTCCGTGGAGATACCAGTATCACCGTGACTAATGGCCATGGACTCGTGGCAGGAGATGGCATTGAATTGGTTGCGCCGGCCACAGATCGTTGGGATGCAGAGGTAGAAAACCTCTGCACCGGTGATCTTTTCCGGCATTACCTCTACAAGATCACCAGTGTCAGCGGAAACGTGCTAACCTTGAACCAGCCCTTGCGCATCGATTATCCCATCATTGATGGTTCTTACGTGCAGAAGTTCATCCCGCTTCGTAATTGCGGCGTAGAAAATTTCTATCTGGAACAAACGAAGGATCTTTGGACCAGCGGCGTGGTTTTCTCCCGCGCCTGGGAATGCTGGGGAACGGGTATGTATATCAAGAAAGCCGGACGTTTCCCGCTCTATATGCTGCCAGCGAAATGGTGCGAGATCCGCAACTGCACGATGGATGATGCTTGGTGGAAAGGCGATGGCGGTACGGCATATGTAGGTTGGGAACGCGCTTACGACTGCCTCATGGAAAATGTGACCACCTACAAAATGCGCCATGCCCCGCTGGTGCAATGGTCAGCGGCAGGCAATGTCATCCGCAACAGCTTCTTCTACGACAGCGATGCGCAATGGCACTCGGGCTGGACGCATGAAAACTTGTTTGAGAACAACATTGTGGAATCGAACCAGGGCAATGGCGGTTATGGTTACGGCATGTGGGCTTCAGCTCCCGATGACACGCAGCATGGACCAAACGGGCCGCGGAATGTCATCTACCACAACGACGTCACCTCGCCACTCGCCAGCATGTGGCTCGGCGGTCAGAACCGTGAATGGCTCGTGCTACATAACCGCTTTGCCGCTGATACCGGCTACGGTGTTTACATGAAGGACAATAGCGGCGACCACATCATCGAGGGTAACGTTTTTGCGCTCAAGAGCACAGCGAACGCTGTTTGGCTGAATGACACAAATGATACCGGCGTGGAAGTGGTGAACAACGCCTTCTATGGTATTGCGACCCAAGCGGACATCGTCGGCGGTGCGACCACCGCTGGGGTGCTCTCCGGTAATACGGTAGTGGACACGCTGGCAACCGTCAGTTTCTCTAACAACGGATTTGAGAGCGGCTTGACCGGCTGGGTAAACACTAACGATGCCGCCATGTCGCTCGCAAGTGTCTCGGCGAAACGCACAGGCAACAACGGTCTCCGCGTGACGGATACCAGTGTCTCGGCCGGATCTTCGCTTTATTCACCGACCTTCGCCGTCCAAGCGGGCAAGACTTACACGGCGCGTTATTGGTCACGCACGATCTCGGGCAGCGGTATGGGGGTTTATCTGAAATTCTTTACCGCCACGAGCAATGAGCTGCAGAACACCTCGCTCACCATCCCTTCCACGACGTTCTGGTCGAAAGGCAGCATATCTGATACCGCCCCCGCCGGAGCATCCTTCGCCCGGCTCTGGCTGCACTCCTACGGAGCGAGTATAGTCACTTCCGATTTCGATGACTTCGAATTTGGTGAAGCCTCATTCGAACTGGCCAACTCCAGCTTCGAGAACGGCACGAACTTCTGGGATTTCACCGGAGACAACAGCATGAGCCAGATCCTGACTAACGCGGCAAAGGTTGGCACTTACGGACTGCGCGTGACCGATAACAGCGCCACGTTGGGTTCTTCGGTTATGAGCTCGAGCTTTCCTATCACCATGGGGAATACCTATCAATGCCGGTTCTGGGGAAGGATCACATCCGGCAGCGGAGCGGCAGTATATCTGCAATTCCTCAACTCCAGCGGTGCCGCCATCAATCCGCCGACCTATGAGGAAATCCCGACGAACACGACTGAGTGGCGACAATACATCGTGCGAGGTGAACCGCCTGCTGGTGCTGTTTCCGTGCGCGTGTGGATTCATTCTTACTCCGGCAGCGTTGTCACGGCGGAGTTCGGTGATCTGACATTATCCGAAGTGGCACCTCGTCCAGTGCCTGCTCTTCCCTCAATCTATGACTGGCAAAAGAACCCTTGGATCCCCTTCAATCTCGGCAATCCGGGTTTTGAAAGTGGAACGAATTCCTGGGATTTCACCACTGATGGCGGCATGAGCACGGTCACCAGCACGGCTCATAGCGGGACCAAAGGCCTGCACGTGGTGGACAGCAGCACGACTGCGGGTTCCTCGGTGGCTTCAGCCAAATTCGCGGCAGAAGCGGGCAAGAACTACCAGACACGTTTCTATGCGAAAACGGTTTCCGGTTCGGGGCTGGGTGTTTATATCCAGTTCTTTAATACCGGCGGCACGAATATCGGCCAGACGAACCTGACCGTGGGAGCTTCCACCTCGTGGACGCCTTACACGCTGAACGGTCAAGCTCCCGCCAATACCGCCACAGCACGTGTTTGGGTGCACTCCTACAGTGCCAACACCGTCACAGCCGACCTCGATGACTTCGAGTTTGGCGAATACGGGTTGCTGCCTTGACGGACGTCATCGCCGGCAACATAACTGATGGGCATGGCCGCATGGATCAAAAGCTTTATTTGGTTGATACTGCTGCCCCTCACGTTAGTTGCCGGCGACTTTGAACAAGATTTCGCCGTCGTCTTCATCGATCAGAAAACCGAAGCCAAATACGGCAATATCCCCCTCCCCCGAGTTTTGACCGCGGAAGTCATCGAACGATTAACGGAAGCCAAAGCAAAGGCGGTGGTTCTCAAGTTCTTTTACGATCAGCCAAAAGATGAGGCGGGCGATGCCAGGCTGGAGAAAGCTATCAGAGGCATTCCAGTGGCTCTGCAAGCCCGGCTGGATGATTCCGAAAAGAAGGCTAACGCACTGCCTGCTCGCTTCTTCATCCCGGAAGTAAAAGCCACCAACGCCATCTCCGGCACCAACGGCTGGATTCCGTTGAAGCGTTTCACGGATCACGCCAAGGCCGTAGGTTTTGTAGATTTCACGGAAAGCCCTACCCCTATATTAGAGACTTACCAAAGGAAAACAGTGAAATCACTGATCCTATGCTCCCTTGAACTGGCCCTTGGCGAGGAAGCTGTGATTCAGCCCGGCCAGAAGGTTTTCATCGGCAACAAGTCATTGGCCTTGGCCGAAAAGAATCAGAGCAGTTATCAGTTACCGAAAACGGACGACCTGAAATACATCCCTTTTCATGCTGTATTGGACGGCAGCGCCCCCATGAAAATGCTGGAAGGAAAAGTCGTTATCATTGGTTACCACGGACCGCATATCCACACATTTGATAGCCCCGCAGGCAAGTTGGGAGCCCATCAAGCATTTGTGTACGCTTTGAGAAGCACCTATCAGCAGATGAAAGAAAAGTGAGCGATCGACTGGTGTTTCAGCTACCTTCAAGGAAACCGAGGAAATCAAAAGACCTTGGCCCACTCGTCTTCCTTGAAACCGACTAGACCGGTTTTGTCCGTTAGCAAGAAAGGACGTTTCACTAGGTTTCCGTTTTGGTTCAACAAAGACAAAGCTTCATCAGCGGAAAGCGTCGGCAGTTTATCTTTCAGATTGAGAGCTTTGTAGTCCATGCCAGACGTGTTGAAGAGCTTGCGGAGATCGCCCCCGCAAATTTCCAACATGCGCTTCAACTCCGCTTTCGTTGGTGGTTGCTCACGAATGGGGATCTCTTGAAACTCCACGGCCTGCGCGGTCAAAAATTTGATGGCTTTGCGACATGTGTCGCAGCCGCGGTAGGTGTAAACCTTCGGTTTCATGGCGGGAATTTAGGGATAGACAGCAGGAGCAAGCAAGTGTGGACGATTCGCTCTATATCTTCGGCCTTTCCAGTGAGAGGGGTTTATCCAATACTCACGGCCTCATGTTGCTGCTTTTCGACATCGGGAACACACATACGCACGTTGGGCTCGCGTCCAGTGACAAGGTCCTGCGCCAAACTAACATCCCCACGGTGGAATGGTCTCGGCCTTCAGGGCCTGCTCAACTGCTGGCCTTTGTTAAGAAGCAAAATATCGCCGGCATCTCGGTTTGCAGTGTGGTGCCGAAAGCAACGGCCAAGGTGCTAAAAGCAGCGAAGTCCTTCGGCAAACTGCCGACGGTAGTGCTCAACCAGGAGAATGCGCGACGCAGCGTAGGCATCAAGTATCCCAAGCCGGAGACAATCGGGCCGGATCGCCTGGCCAACGCGATTGCCGCGAGCGCTTATTTTATGTCTCCGGTGGTCGTCGTGGATTTCGGCACGGCGGTGACATTTGATGTCGTAGATGCCAAGAAAAATTACATCGGCGGTATCATCGCGCCGGGTTTGTCGGCGATGACAGATTATCTGCATGAGAAGACGGCTTTACTGCCACGCATCCAAATCCGCGATGTGCAAAGTGTGGTCGGAAAAAACACCGAGGAAGCGATGCTGATCGGAGCGGTGCATGGGTATCGTGGACTAGTGCAAAAGCTGATCAAGGAATTGGCCAAGGAATTGAAAGTTCGCAGGCTCCCGGTCATCGCCACGGGCGGGTATGCGAGCCTCATGGCGAAGGGTATTGGCGAGATCAGCGCGGTGCATCCCACGCTGACACTGGAAGGCTTGCGGCTGAATTGGCTGGCGAACCAAGCTTGAAAGTTGGCGTCCGACGCGGAACACTCCCCGCTAATGAATCGGATTGAAGCACGTTTTGCCCGTCTGCGGGAAAGCGGTAAAAAGGGTTTTGTGGCCTACATCGGCTCGGGCGATCCCAGCCTAGAAGCCACGCGGCAGCTCGCCATTGCTTTCGACAAGGCGGGCGTCGATGTTTTGGAACTGGGGGTCCCCTTCAGCGACCCTCTGGCGGACGGCATCGTGAACCAGATGGCCGCGCAACGCGGTTTGGAATCTGGCACAACTCCCGCCAAACTGCTGGCAACTGTCGCCGAAATCCGCAAGGAATCGCAAATACCCATCGTGCTGTATGTTTACTACAATCTGCTGCACAAGCGCGGGCTGAAACAGTTCATCCAAGATACGGCCAAGGCAGGTGTGGATGGTTTGTTGGTGCTGGATTTGCCACCCGAAGAATCGACCAACTACGAGCAGTTGATGGAGGCGGCAGGCCTTTGCAACATTTACCTCATCGCTCCGACGACGCCAGAATCTCGCATGGAGATCATCTGCAAGCGGGCGAAAGGGTTTATCTATTACATCTCGCGTGAAGGTGTGACCGGAATGCAAGAGACAGTGGCAGATAACATCGCGGCGATGACAGGCCTGATCCGCAAGCACACAACCCTACCGATCGCCGTGGGCTTTGGCATTTCAACGCCGGAACAGGCGCGCTTGGTAGCGAAGAATTCCGAGGCGATAGTTGTGGGCAGTGCGATTGTGAACCAGATCGCGCAAAATGGGAAAGCACCGGATATCGCGGCGAAGGTTGCCGGATTTGTGAAAACATTGGTGGATGCGATCAAGTAAGCAGCTATGAAGAAAAGCACGAAGAACACCGCCTCAGACCGTTATGTGATCATCATGGCCGGCGGGCGCGGCGAGCGCTTCTGGCCGGTGAGCCGTGAGAAGACGCCGAAGCAGCTCATAACCTTGCTGGGCAAACGCTCGTTCCTCCAACAGGCCGTGGACCGCGTGCTCCCGTTGGTGCCGCTGAAGAACATCCTTATCATCACGAACGCCACTCAAGCACCGACGGTGCGCAAGCAACTGCCGAAGTTACCGAAGGAAAACATCATCGCGGAGCCGGTGGGACGCGATACTTGCGCAGCGGTAACCCTCGGAGCGGCGATTGTGGGAGCACGCAGCACAACGGCGACGATGGCGGTGTTACCTGCGGATCACGTCATCCCGGATGAGAAGAAATTCCAGCAGGTCTTGAGCGATTGTTTTGATCTGGCTTCACGGGGTCAGGCGATCGTAACCATTGGCATCAAGCCGACGGAGCCAGCGACGGGGTATGGTTACATCCACGTCGGCGAGCCGTTGCCAGCACCGCAAGGGGCCAAACCTTACAAGACAGGGTTTGCACGGGCGGAGAAGTTCGTCGAGAAGCCGAATCTGGAGAAGGCGCTGGAGTATTTGAACAGCGGCCATTATCGCTGGAACGCAGGGATGTTCATCTGGTCGTTTGTGACAATCACGGAAGCGTTGCAGAAGCATCAACCGGAGATGCTGGCAGCTTGCCATCGGTGGTTCGCCGCGGCAAAGTCGGCAACCAAGCTCGCGAAGGTGTTGGCGAAAGAGTATCCGGAGATCAAGAAGATCTCGGTGGATTTCGCGCTGATGGAGAAGGCACACAATGTCGTGGTGGCCGACGGAGCTTTCACTTGGGATGATCTCGGCGCCTGGCCTGCCCTCGCCCATCACATCAAGCCAGATGCGGAGGGGAATTGTGCGGTGGGCGAATTCATCCACGTGGATGCAGCACGGAATATCGTGTATGACGCGCGCACGAATAATCGCACGCCGATCTGTGTCGTGGGGCTGAAGGATTCCATCATTGTGCAGACAGATGACGCCACACTCGTGGCGGATAAATCCCAGGCGCAAAAGATCAAGGAATTGGTCAAGAAACTGGGTGAAGATGCGAAGCTGAAGAAGCTGGTTTAGGCCGCTTTTCCATGACCGCCGGAAAACGTTCAAAAATAGAGCGTTATTTTCCCGGCAAAGCCCACTTGCACTTGGGGCAAAGCTGACTAAGCTTTTGCCCATGTTCCGCAAATTAGTTGTCCTCTCGGCTATATTTGCGTCGGCGGGTCTGCCCACGACGCCAGCACACGCTGCTGAAAACGAAGCGGCCCGCTCCGGGCCCAAAATCATGCCCGCCTCTGACGAGGGCGAGAAAGCCATGAAGGGCTTTCAACTCCCAACCGGATTCAAGGTGGAATTGGCGGCGGCTGAACCTCTTTTCGCGAACCCGGTCTCGTTCACGATCGATGAACAGGGCCGGTTCTACGTGGCAGAGACGTTCCGCTTCAACGCCGGTGTGCTCGACATCCGGGGCATCATGCACTGGCTGGATGAGGAACTGGCTTCCAAATCGGTGCCGGAACGCATCGAATACACCCGCCGTCATGCCAAGGAGAAGGGCGAGAAACCGTTGAACTGGTACACAGATAACGAAGACCGTATCTCCATCGTGTGGGACAGCAATGGCGATGGCGTAGCAGAGACCTCTTCCATCCTTTCTACTTTCCATGAAGAAGCGGATGGCGTGGGCTCCGGCATCCTCGTGCGCAAGGGCAAGGTTTGGTACACGAACATCCCCAACCTCTGGCAGCTTGAAGACAAGAACGGTGACGGCAAGGCGGATGTGAAGAAGAGCCTGAGCTTCGGCTACGGCGTGCGCTTCGGCTTCCTCGGCCATGACAGCCACGGTCTGCGCATCGGACCGGATGGCCGCCTGTATTACTCCATCGGCGATCGTGGCGCGCACATCGAATTGCCGAATGGCAAGGTGGTGGAGAATCTGGAAATGGGCGCAGTTTATCGCTGCGAACTGGATGGTTCCGGGCTGGAAATTTTTCACTCAGGCCTGCGCAACCCACAGGAACTGGTGTTCGATGATCTCGGCAATCTGTGGACCTGCGATAACAACTCGGATGCTGGCGATCCGGCACGTGTGGTTTACGTGGCAGAAGATGGCGACAGCGGCTGGCGGATCGGCTGGCAGTTCATCGAAACGCCGATGCGCCGCGGTTCCTGGCTGGGCGAACGCCTGTGCTACGAATACTTCAAGGATCGCGCGGCTTACACGTTGCCGCCCGTGTCCAGCAAGGTGGGCAATGGTCCGAGCGGTTTGACGTATGATCCCGGCATCGCTTTGCCGGAAGAATGGCGCGGGCGTTTCTTCCTCGCGAACTTCAGCGGCAATCCGAACAGCGGCATCTACAGTTTCGCGGTGCAGCCGCAAGGCGCCGGTTTCGCACTGAAAGACAACAAGAAGTTCTGGTGGAACTTCCTGCCGACGGACATCGAGTTCGGCTATGACGGTGCCATCTACGCTAGTGATTGGGTGAACGGCTGGAGCGGTTTGGGCAAGGGCCGCATCTACCGCCTTTACAGCCCGGACGAACGCGGCAAGGCCGTGGCGAAGGAAGTGAAGACGCTCTTCGCAGAAGGTTTCGACAAGCGTTCCACGGCTGAACTGGCCAAGCTCCTCAGCCATGCGGATCGCCGCGTGCGGCAGGAAGCACAGTTCGCCCTGGTGGAAAAGAAAGCGGAGAAGGAACTCGCACAAGCGGCGGCTGGCGGTTCGACACTTTACACCCGGTTGCATGGCATTTGGGGTCTGGGGCAACTCGCCCGGGCCGGTCGGGCCGTTGATTTCACAGCGTTGCTGACCGACAAGGATGCCGAGATCCGGGCGCAAGCAGCCAAGATGGTTTCTGATGCACGGTTGAAGAAATATCAAAAGCAGATCGTGGCGTTGCTGGCTGACAGCGAATCGCGCGTGCGCTATTTCGCGGGCATCGCGGCAGCGAAGCTGGGTGACAAGAGCAGCGTCCCTGCCCTGCTCACTTTGCTGAAGGAGAACGATGATAAAGATCCATGGATCCGTCACGCAGGTGTCCAAGGTCTAGTGGCTTGCGCCAAGCCGGCGGAAATCGCGGCTTTGGCCAAGGACAATTCCGCCGCCATCCGTTTGGCGGCCGTGGTTGCGTTGCGCCAATTGAAATCAGCTGAACTGGCGGCTTTTGTGAACGACAAGGAACCACGCGTCGTCGCCGAGGCGGCCCGGGCCATCAACGATCTGCCCGTGGTGGAAGCTTTGCCAAAGCTGGCTTCCCTCTCAACCAAGGCCAGCGAACTCGCCGCTTATCCGGCGGGCACGAATACGGAACCAGGCCCGCGTGACGCGGTGCTCCGCCGCGTGATCAATGCCAATTACCGTTTGGGCACATCCGCGAGCGCGGATGCCGTGAGCAGCTTGGCGAGCAATGACAGCCTGCCGGAAGGCATCCGCGTGGAAGCCCTTACCCAGTTGGGCAAGTGGGCTGAACCGAGCGGTCGCGACCAAGTCAGCGGTTTGTGGCGCCCGTTGCCGAAACGTTCGGCCCCGGATGCCTCGCACTTGGAACCGACGGCGGTGAAGATGATCGCCGGGCAATCCTCCGCCACGACCAAAATCGCCTTGTTTGAGACCGCCCAAAAACTCGAGTGGAAATCACTGAGCGATTCCGCATTTGGTGTCGTGAGCGATACGAAGGCCGACAAGAAGCTGCGGGTGGCGGCCCTGCAATACCTCGGAGCGACGAAGTCACCAAAGCTGGTGGCGGCGGTGAGCCTGGCGCGCGAAGACAAGGTGGAAGAAGTCCGCACGGCGGCCACGAAACTGGCGGCAGCGGTCAGCGGTTCTGCAGGTGCAGTGGCTGTTTTGGAAACCACCTTGAAAGCAGGCAGCGTGCGGGAAAAGCAAGCGGCGTTGACCACCTTGGCCACGATCGCCGGCAAGGAAGCGGACACGCTGATCAAGAAATGGCTCGACGAACTGAACGCAGGCAAAGTGGCGAAAGAACTGCAACTCGACTTGATTGAGACGGCCAACAAGCGCGCGGATAACGGCATCAAGGCCAGCCTCGCGAGCTTCAACAAAGCACGTCCGGATGACGGTGGGATGGGCGCTTACGCAGAATGCCTGCAAGGTGGCGACAAGGATCTCGGCAAGAAAATCTTCCTGGAGAAGATCGAAGCCTCCTGCACACGTTGCCATCGCATCCAAGGTGAAGAAGTTGGCACCGTACCGAAGGCCGGCCCTGATCTCAGCGATTTGGGCAAGCGGCAGGACCGGCGCTACATTCTGGAATCCATCGTGTACCCGAACAAGGTCGTGGCTCAGGGTTTCGAAACCTTGACCGTGACGTTGAAAAACGGCAATGCGCTGGTCGGCACGAGCAAGGGTGAGACGGCGGACACGCTCTCGCTGCTGGTCAACGAAGACAACGTGTTCAGCGTGGTGAAGGTAAAGAAAGCCGACATCGCCAGCCAGACCAAGGGTCTCTCCGGCATGCCGGACACGATGAAGGAAGTCCTCTCCAAACGCGAAATCCGTGACTTGGTGGAGTTCCTCGCCAACCAGAAGTAAGCGGCAGGTTTTTCGTAAGCCCGGCCTGATTATTCAGGCCGGGCTTTTTGTTTTGGGGAAAGGACAAGACACGAATTGAGAACCAAGACGGAATGGAGATTGGTAGTCATAGGCCGCAGTAATCCGCTGGCTAGAAACCGGCAGCATGGTGCAACGCGCTGTAGCCCTGCCGTTCCGCTATGAAGATGAGCGGAATTGAGGCTTGCGTGATTTTGTCGTCGTGGTTCAGTTAGTGGATAGACCGCCAATCAGTGATGGAGACACCACGCATAGATCGGCTTGAGGCCGCAGCATGTTCGGACAGATCCGAATCGGGTTCCCCCATCCTGCTGAACCAGGGTTTTCACGATCTCCAAAACCGACGCGTCTTCCTTCGCTATCTGGCCATGTTAGGGGCGGCTTGTTTCGCGGGAACAAACGCCGAGGCGAAAGTCAAAGCGAAGGCCGCCAAACCGGCAGCACCAAAAATTGTCTATACCAAGAAAGTTCGGGAGATCACGGGTAAGCTGAAGATTTCTCAGACCCGTTGGCGCTGGATCGTAGCGCATCATAGTGCCATCAAGTATGGCAATGCAGCTATTTACGATAAAGCACATCGCGAACGTGGCATGGAGAATGGTCTGGCGTATCACTTCATCATCGGCAATGGGATTGATTCAGGCGATGGCGAGATCGAGATCGGGCCGCGGTGGAAAAGACAGATCAAAGGCGGGCACGTGCATCGACCGGACATCAATGAGATCGGCATCGGCATTTGTTTCGTCGGGAATTTCGAAGAGACGAAGCCCACAGCCAAGCAAGTGGCGGCGTTCAACGAACTGATGGACTATCTGCGCGGAAGTGTGGTCGGCAAGAAGATCAAGTTCGCGGTACACAAGGAGATCGATCCCGGACGGACGGCATGTCCGGGCCGGTATTTTCCACTCAGCCAGATGCACGCGAGTTATGGAAAGTTTACGGTGCCGAAGGTGGCGTGAGGGGGATTCATTTTCACACCGACAGGTTCGCTCACTCCTCTCGTCTGCATCTCCTCGCTGAGCGGCGGCTGACTTTGCTTAAGGATAGCGCCGCGGGTCAGAGGAGCGGGGAAAAATTTGATGCGGCTGATTTCTTTTCGAACCATTGGATATCGCAGGCTCTTTCTCTTAAGAACAAATTTCTTCGTACCAAGTAGCCGCCTTCGCCTCCCCTATTTTTTAGACACGCCGATTTAGAAATCGGTACTCCGCCGATCTTTAACGGCGACGGCGGATGAGGCTGTGCATGGGATGGATGAAGCGGAATTGGTCGCGATGGAATTCCAAGGGCGGATACGCCGCATTGTAGCTGGTCAGGCGAACCATTTCACCGGCCCGACCATAAGCGTGATAGAGTTTGAAGAAGACATCGCCCGTATCTTCCAACCGGGCAACGACGACATCTCCATTACGCGGCTGGTCGTTGGGCATGAAGATGACGCGGTCTCCTGCTTTGAACTCCGGCTCCATGGAGTCGCCTTCCAAGATGAGGGCGTAGGCGTTCGGGTCTTTGCAGTCAGTGTTCAGCCACTCGTCAATCTGATGGGCGAGATCGTAATAAGAGCCACCGGTCCCGGCAGCAGCCCAACTCACGACAGGAACGCGTACCGGCAAAGCCACACGAACGGGAAGCACACCGGCGGCATTGCCAGTAGGCACACCCGTATCGTCACCAAAGAACCACGCGATAGGACGGCCAAAAGTGGCGGCGATTTTGCGAATTTTAGCCGGGTGAGGCAGGGCCTGGCCAGCCTCCCAAGACTGCACGGAGCGCAAGGCAACATCCATGGCATCAGCCGCTTGCCGTTGAGACCATCCTTGAGCCAAACGGCAATCATAGAGCCGTTGCGCCAGTATTTGCGTTTTTTCCGCGCTTTTCATTTGACGAGAATTTGAGAGACGTGCAATATATATGCAGCAAGAATGGAGGTTTGGCAATGAGAAAAGGAGGCAAAAGTTTAGTTCAGAGGTTCAAAGAGTTTTTAATTAACCTGACAATTATAACTTTAAAATCAGCAATTCATGCTGGCTGTTCACGTCTTGAGCTAAAGAGAAGATTCATATCTTCATATCAAGATACGTTGATTTTTAATTTGAAAACATCCCCTCCTCTCGCTAATTTAGGAGCACAAGTGGGAGCCATCGGATTGGCTGCCAAACTATAGCTGTGGCTACGTCATCTAAATACACGGTCGGTTCAGGCGCGGTGCTGGAGAAACTCTTGCGGGAGCGCATTGTCATCATCGATGGCGCGATGGGCACGACCATCCGCACTTACGGGATGAAGGAAGCGGACATTCGCGGCCAGCGTTTTGCGGATTCCAAAAAGGATCTGCTGAATAACGGTGACCTCTTTTCTCTGACGCAGCCGAAGATGATCTGCGATATCCACCGCCGCTTCCTGGAAGCGGGTGCGAATATCATTGAGACGAATACGTTCTCCGCCACGAGCATCGGCCAGAGCGAATTCTTCGTGGACGATCCGCGTGAGCATGGCGGGCGTAAAGATCCGGAATTTTATCAGAAGATCATCGACGATAAGTTCCTCAATGAACTGGCGTGGGAGATCAATGAGCAATCCGCCCGGCAATGTCGCGAATGGGCCGATCGCATCGCGAACAAAGATGGTAAACCGCGTTTCGTCGCGGGTGCGGTGGGTCCGCTGACAGTGTCGCTCTCGAACTCGCCGGATGCGGATGACGCAGGCTTCCGAGTGGTGACGTTCGACCAAGTAAAAGCAGCTTACATCAATCAGATCCGGGCGCTCATCGCGGGTGGTTCAGACATCTTGATGGTGGAAACAATTTTCGATTCACTGAATGCGAAGGCAGCGTTGGTAGCCATCCAGGAAATCTTTGATGCGGACAAGGTGCGGCTGCCGGTGATCATTTCCGCTGCGGTAGGCCGCGGTGGTGAGACAATGATTTCGGCGCAGACGGTGGAAGCGTATTGGAATGCGATGAAGCATATCGAGCCGCTGGCCATAGGATTAAACTGCTCGCTGGGGCCTGATCTCATGCGCCCATTCCTCGCGGAACTTTCGGCGAAATCGGATGCGTATATCTCATGCTATCCGAATGCGGGTTTGCCGAATCCACTGTCCCCTACTGGCTTCGACCTGAAGCCGGAGGACATGGGGAATTATCTGACGGATTTCGCGCAAGGCGGTCTGATCAATATCGCGGGCGGCTGCTGCGGTAATACGCCGGAGCATATCGCGGCGATTGCGAAAGCATTGGAAGGCAAGCATCCGCGGGAGGTGCAGGCGAAGGTAAGCCGCAAACTATTCTCACCCCTCACCCCCACCCTCTCCCCGTTAAGGGGAGAGGGAGAAGAGAGCGGCAAGACCTCGAAAGCGGTTGATGGTTCTACTAGTTCTGAGAAGGAAGCGACGAAGCCTTTGCGGTTGAGCGGTTCACAACCCTTCACTCAGCAGATCGGGACATACATCATGATCGGTGAGCGGACGAATGTGGCGGGGTCGCCGAAGTTCGCTAAGCTGATCAAAGAAGGCAAATACGACGAGGCCGTGAGCATCGCTCGCCAGCAGGTGGAGAATGGCGCGAACATCATCGATATCTGCATGGACGAAGGGATGATCGATGGCGTCGCCGCGATGACGCGCTTCCTGCAGTTGCTCGGCTCCGAACCGGAAGTAGCCAAGGTGCCCTTCATGGTGGACTCTTCGAAGTGGGAAGTCATCGAGGCCGGCCTGAAATGTCTGCAAGGCAAAGGCATCGTGAACTCCATCTCGCTCAAGGAAGGCGAAGCGAAGTTCCGCGAGAACGCCCACAAGATCTTGAAGTATGGCGCGGCGGTCGTCGTGATGGCGTTTGATGAAAACGGTCAGGCGGCGACTTATGCCGAGAAGATCCGCATCTGCGAGCGGGCTTATCGTATCCTCGTGGATGAAGTGGGCTTCCCGCCGGAAGACATCATTTTCGATCCGAACATCCTCACCGTTGCAACGGGTATCGAGGAACATAACAATTACGGCGTGGACTTCATCGAAGCCACGCGCTGGATCAAGGCGAACCTGCCGCACGCGAAGGTCAGCGGCGGCGTCTCCAACATCTCCTTCAGCTTCCGCGGTAACAATGCGGTGCGTGAAGCAATGCATAGCGCGTTCCTCTATCACGCGATCGCTGCCGGCATGGACATGGGCATCGTGAACGCGGGCATGCTGGAGGTTTACGAAGAGATCAAACCGGAGTTGAAAGAGCTCGTGGAGGACGTGCTGCTGAATCGTCGCGCAGATGCCACGGAACGACTGGTCACTTACGGCGAGAAGCTGAAAGCGGAAAGCTCAGGCACGATCGTTAGTGATAAGAAGGAAGAAGAACAATGGCGCAAGGGCACGGTGGAAGAACGGCTTTCACACGCGCTCGTAAAGGGCATTGATACTTATATCGATACGGATACGGAAGAAGCGCGTGCTAAGCTGGGCAAGCCATTGCTGGTGATCGAAGGGCCGTTGATGGACGGCATGGGCGTGGTGGGCGATCTCTTCGGCGCAGGCAAAATGTTCCTGCCGCAAGTGGTGAAATCAGCGCGCGTGATGAAGAAGGCCGTGGCTTATCTCACGCCGTTCATGGAAGCGGAGAAAGCCGCCATGATCGCTTCAGGGCAAACCGTGAAAGCGCAAGGCAAGATCATCCTCGCGACCGTGAAGGGCGACGTGCACGACATCGGCAAGAACATCGTGGGTGTGGTGCTCGCGTGCAATAATTTCGAGGTCATCGACATGGGTGTGATGGTGCCGTGCGAGAAAATTCTCGAGCGCGCCAAGCTGGAAAAGGCGGACATCATCGGCCTCAGTGGTCTGATCACCCCATCACTCGACGAGATGACGCATGTCGCTCGCGAGATGGAACGGCAAGGCTTCAAACTGCCGTTGCTAATTGGGGGTGCGACAACGAGTCGTGCGCACACGGCGGTAAAGATCGCGCAGCATTACAGCCAACCGGTGGTCCACGTGCTCGATGCGAGCCGTGCTGTGCCCGTCACCACCACCCTGCTCAATCCTGAGGATAAGAAGGGATTTGTGCAGAAGCTGAACGACGATTACGAGAAGCTCCGCCAGCAACACGCGGGGCCGAAGCAGAAGCTCGTAAGCATCGAACAAGCACGCGCAAACTCACCGAAGCTGAGCTACGAAGGTTTGACGAGGCCGGAATTCACCGGCGCACGCGTGATTGAGGACATGGACCTTGCGACCCTGCGCGGGTTCATCGATTGGTCGCCGTTCTTCCACACGTGGGAGTTGCGCGGGCGTTATCCCTCTATCCTTACGCACGAGAAGTATGGCGTGGAGGCTACTAAATTATTCAATGACGCGAACAAGCTGATGGACGAGATCATCGCGAAGAAGCTGATCCGTGCGAAAGGCATCTACGGGTTCTTCCCAGCGAACCGCCAAGGCGCGGACGACGTGGACCTCTTCACGGATGAGACGCGTCAACAAAAGCTGACGACCTTGCACTTCCTACGTCAGCAGCATGACAAGGAAGCAGGCGTGGCGAACTGGTCGCTCGCGGACCTCGTCGCGCCGAAAGGTACGGCGGATTATTTCGGCGCTTTTGCCGTTACGACCGGCATCGGCCTGGATGAACTGGTGAAGAAATACAAAGCCGACAACGACGATTACAACGCCATCATGGCGGAAGCGATCGCCGACCGCCTGGCGGAAGCGTTCGCGGAATACTTGCACAAGAAAGCACGCGAAGAATGGGGTTACGGCAAGACGGAGAACTTCAGCACGGATGATCTGATCGAGGAGATGTATCGCGGCATCCGCCCTGCCCCCGGTTATCCGGCGTGTCCGGATCACACGGAGAAGCGTCTGCTGTGGGAATTGCTCGCCGTGGAAAAGAACACGGGCATCAAGCTGACGGAATCTTGCGCAATGTGGCCGGGCAGCAGTGTGAGCGGATTTTATTTCAGCCACCCTGACTCGAAGTATTTTGCCGTGGGCAAGCTGGAGCGAGATCAGTTGCTGGATTACCACCAGCGCAAAGGAATGACGCTGGAGGAAGCCGAACGCTGGCTCGGGCCTTGGTTGAATTACGATCCAGCGAGGGCCAGTTAAGCCTTTCACGGCAAGGCGGTGAGTTCATCACCGCCTTGTTCGTAACGCTTATTTCGAAGAGAGAATTTGGCGGACTTTGGCCACCAACGCCCCGGGCATATAGGGTTTCTGGATGAAGCCTGCGGGGGTTTTACCTCCCAAACGATTCATCATTTCCTCTTCACTGAAGCCGCTCGTCATGAGCACTTTGATGCGCGGCACGATCATACGCAGGGCACTGAACGTTTGCTGACCGTCCATGCGCGGCATGGAGAGATCGAGCACAACGGCGGTGATGAATTCCTTGTTTTCGCGAAAGATCTCCAAGGCATGAACGCCGTCGTTAGCCACCAACACCTTGAAGCCGGCATCGCTCAGAGATTTGCGGCAGACATCGCGCACAGTTTCCTCATCATCTACGATGAGGATTGTACCGGTTTTTTCCAAACTGAATTCCGTTCCCGCCATGAAACGAAGCTGGGAAGTCTTCCCCGCCTTCTGGCCGGACGACGGCAGGTAAATACGGAACGTTGTGCCGCCACCTCGCGTGCTGGAGACATCAATGGCACCACCCAAGCTACGCACAATCCCCAGAACTGCCGCCAAGCCCAGTCCACGCCCAACAAATTTGGTGGTGAAGAAAGGATCGAACATCCGCGCCTTGGTTTGGTCATCCATGCCGCATCCATTGTCGATCACCTCCAGTAGCACATACTCTGCTTGGGGTTTTTCGGGAATGATTACCGCATTGGTAAACACAATGTTGCTCCATCCTACCAATCGCGTGGAGATCTTGACTGTGCCCCCTTTGACCGGATCCATTGATTCCATCGCGTTGAGCAGAAGGTTCATGATCGTCTGCCGCATCTGCGACGGATCTGTCATAACCGCTGGCAAATCAGCCTCAAATTCACTTTGGATATGCGCTCGGCTCGGATAGGAATTCCGCAGGAGAGATACGATATCACTGGCGATAGCCCCGATATCCACTGCCTCCATCACAAACTTGCCTGCACCGGCATAGGCCAGTAACTGACGGCATAGATCGGCAGCTCGATTCGAACTGCTTTGAATCTCATCCAAGTGCTCGTTCAATTCCGTACCGCTGCCCACATCCATTTTGGCCAGCGCTGCATTCCCCATGATGCCCGTCAGCAAATTGTTGAAATCATGGGCAATGCCACCAGCCAAGATACCTAAGCTTTCCAAACGCTGCGATTCTTGCAAACGGTTCCTTACCAGTTCCCGTTCCAATTCCGCCCGTTTGCGGTCCGTGATATCCACGAACGCACCCACAGCACCACGGACCTTGCCATTCTCGGCCATTAGCGGAGATGCGTAGGCCAGCAAGATGCGTTTTTCACCATCATTGAATACGATGTCCTCTTCAAAATCAGTGATGACCACACCTTTGGATGCTGCGATCTGGATGGGTAATTCTTCCGGCTTCAACTCAGTCCCTTGATGCAGAACTCGAAAGTTTTTCGGTGCTTGCTCAGTTGGAGCGCTGAGCGAGGCATTATCCTTCTCCCCTAACCGCAGCAATTTTGCAAAAGCTTGGTTGGTCTTGATCGTCTTGCATTCCGTATCTGTCGCAATCCCGATACCGATGGGCATCACATTCAAGAGTGCTTCCAGCTCTTGCACCCGGTTCTTGAGATCCACATTCAACCGGCGCACTTCCTCCTCCGCCTTTTTGCGTTCAGCAATCTCTTGTTGCAACTCGCCATTCAGCTTCGTTGTCCCCGGGAGATTCATGGCCTCGGGCAAGTGTTTCACCAAAACGAAAACGGTCGCCCAAGACACCACCGCAGTGATCACTTTGATCAAGGCCGAGAAGCGATACACCGGCTGCCAGAATATAATCGCTTCAAGCAAATGGACGAACCCGCAGGAAAAAATGAACGCGGCGAAGAGCCAATAGAGCCTCGTGAACTGAAGATCCTGCTTCTTCCGGCTGATGTAGTAAGCGATGGACGTCGGGATGGCCGCGTAGGCGCCAAAGATGGCGGCATCGGACAAGATGTGGACCCACCCGTGAAAAGGTGTCCACTCTCCGCAATTCCACCGCGCGGGAAATCCCGTCGTATCAAAAAGTTGTGCAATAAATGCAAGCATAGCGTTTCCCCTCCCCTTAGTGGCGAATCGTGCCCCAGCACCGTCTTCTCATAAGCAAGACCACGTCATTTGAACAACTGAAAATGTTAAAGGCCAGCACTTCCAAAACTTGACATCCCCCAAACAATCCACAGCAAGTCTCATGCTCTTTGCACAAAGCTACATGAGTTGGGCGATTTTCCTCCATTGTTTTGTCGCGCTAGTATTGTCATGTTCTACCCATAAATACAGACCCGATGTACACCGCTTCATCCCAACTATATCGGCTTTGCGCCACAATACTGTTGCTCGCGCTTGCGGCTTTTTCTTTCGTAGGACCAGCCCAGGCTGACAGCAACAAAATCGAGTTCAATCGCGATATCAGGCCCATTTTATCCGACAAATGCTTTTACTGTCACGGCCCTGATAAGAACCATCGCAAAGGCAAACTCCGCCTGGACCAACGCGAAGACGCACTCGCCAAGAAAGCGATCATCCCAGGCAAACCGACGGAGAGCGAGCTGGTCGCCCGTATCTTCTCGACGGACAAGGATGAATTGATGCCACCTCCGGACGCTCATAAAGCCCTCACTCCGGCACAAAAAGACACCCTCAAAAAATGGGTGGAGCAAGGTGCTGAGTATCAAGCGCATTGGTCTTATATTATACCACAACGTACCACTGTGCCAGTCGTGACCAACCCAAAGTGGCTACGCAATAATGTGGATGCTTTTATCTTGGCCCGCTTGGAAGCCGCCAAGCTGCAACCCTCCGAAGAAGCTGACCGGCGCACGCTCCTCCGCCGCCTTAGCCTCGATCTGACTGGCTTGCCTCCAACGCCCGCGGAAGTCGACGCCTTCTTAAAAGATAAAAGCCCCCAAGCTTATGAGAAGCAGGTGGAGCGGCTCATGCAATCTCCTCACTATGGCGAACGCATGGCGGTGCCTTGGTTGGATGCCGTTCGCTTCACCGATACCGTAGGCTATCACGGCGATCAGAATCAGAACATCTTCCCCTACCGCGATTACGTCATCGCTTCATTCAATAACAACAAACCATTCGACCAATTCACCATCGAGCAACTGGCCGGTGATTTGTTACCCAAACCGACCGCCGAACAGATCGTCGCCACGGGCTTCAACCGCCTGAACATGATGACTCGTGAAGGCGGCGCGCAACCGAAGGAATACCTCGCCAAATATGCTGCTGACCGTGTACGCACCGTCGGCAATGCCTGGTTGGGCTCCACACTGAATTGCAGCGAGTGCCACGATCACAAATTCGACCCCTTCACGACGAAAGATTTTTATTCCATGGCGGCCTTCTTTGCGGACGTCAAACAATGGGGGGTGTATAGCTACTACAACTACACACCTACGCCCGAACTGAAAGGTTTCAATAACGAGTATCCTTTCCCGCCGGAGATGGAGATCGAAAGCCCCTATCT
Source organism: Limisphaerales bacterium (assembly GCA_965283725.1). GTDB lineage: Bacteria > Verrucomicrobiota > Verrucomicrobiia > Limisphaerales > JAEYXS01 > JAEYXS01. Next base: position 352,469 of record CBDIPT010000005.1, on the reverse strand, counting down.
CAAGACCCGTTCCGAGTATCTCCGTTTGCGCATGGAAGATACGGTCAAGATGGCCGTCACTGAATTGGCCAAGAACAAGGTTACCAAACAGTCTTTCAGTTCGTGGAAACAGGAAAGTTCCCAATGGCTCGCCACCAATCCTTCTGGCTGGCTCACTCCGCCCGTCCAAGTGCTGACGGATAACCGCGCAAAAGCGAACGAGAAGAACAAGAAGAAGGCGGAGAAAATGAGCGACCTCGTCACGGCTACAAACGCAACGGTGAAAGAGGACAAGATCATCGTTTTCACAGGGAAACAGACTTCGGGAGATAAATTTGAACTCACCCTGCCAGAAGGAAAATACGCTTCACTGCGCCTGGAGCTGGTTCCAACCGCCGAAAGCCGTCGCAGCATTTTGCGTGATAACGCAACTTCGGCCACTATCAAGCTGAAGCTCAGCCTGAAGCACAAGGGTGCGACAAAGCCGGAGACCATCACCTTCGATCATGGCATGGCTGATCAAGCTGATGTGCGCTATGCCTCCGGTGCCGAAATCGTCGGAGTGCGCGATGCCTGGAAAGTCGGCAGCGGCGATCTAAAAACCACGCACACGGCTGCCTGGCAGTTCAAAAGCCCAATCACAGCACAAGCAGGTGATACGCTGACCATCACCTTGGAAGACAACGCGTTCGGCGGCCTTCGTTGGTCCTTGTCTCCTTTCGCCAGCGTAAACCCCCTCCAACCTGAATTGGCGGAAAAACTGCCCGCTCTGCTCTCCGCCAAAGCAACGGATAAATCTCCGGACGTCAAATGGTTCCAGCAACTCTTCCTGCTCAGTTCCCAAGCTGACACCAATGCGGTTAAAGAATTGCGCGATCTGCGAAATCAATATTTGGAATGCCGCGACGGCAAAGCCTTTTCTCTCATCACAGTGGCGTGGGAACCTACCACCACGCGCATTTTACCGCGTGGCAATTGGCAGGATGAAAGCGGCGCAGTTGTTACCCCGGCTCCACCGCAGTTCTTATCCACCCCCCAAACATCGGCCGACCACCGGCTTACTCGCCTGGACTTGGCTCGCTGGCTCGTCTCCAAGGAAAACCCACTCACTTCACGGGTCATCGTAAATCGTCTGTGGAAACAATTCTTCGGCAATGGGCTTTGCAATTCCGTGGAAGATTTGGGCGCCCAAGGCGAATGGCCATCGCATCCTGAATTGCTTGACTGGCTGGCTGTCGAATTCCGTGAGAGCGGGTGGGATTACAAGCACATGGTCCGGCTCATGGTGACTTCCGCCGCCTACCGGCAGAGTTCCAATCTCAAGCCGGCTGTGATTGAGGCAGACCCAGAGAATCGCCTGTTGGCTTCCCAAAACCCACGCCGTCTCGAAGCTGAGTTTGTCCGTGATAATGCGCTCTCCGCCGCTGGTATCCTGAATCTCGATCTGGGCGGGCCCAGCGTTTACCCCTATCAGCCCGAAGGCTATTACGAGAGCCTTCAATTCCCGGATCGCGATTACATCGCGAACAAAGATGACCGCCAATATCGCCGTGGTGTTTACATGCACTGGCAGCGCACCTTCCTGCATCCAATGCTCGCAAACTTCGATGCCCCGTCCCGTGAAGAATGCACCGGTTTGCGGACTGTTTCCAATACTCCGCAACAGGCCCTGACCCTGTTGAACGACCCCTCCTTTGTAGAAGCCGCCCGGGTCTTGGCCGAGATATTGATTTCTTCTTCCAAGAATGACAGCAAACGTCTCGATCTCGCCTATCAACGCTGTCTTGCCCGGTTGCCGAAAGATGCAGAACGAAAATCCCTGATGAACCTGTTGAAGGGACAAAAAACTTATTACCAGGAAAACACGGAGGAAGCAGAAAAATTGCTCAAGGTCGGCAATGCCACGCGCAACCCTGCCCTGTCAGCCCCGGAACATGCCGCCTGGACTTCGGTCTGCCGGGTGATCCTGAATTTGCACGAAACCATTACCCGTTACTGAGCCATGAACTGGATGCCTTTTTTAACTCCCGAACATCAGGCCAGCCTGACCCGCCGCACTTTCCTTCAACGTGGCGGCTTGGGGCTGGGCGCCATGGCTTTCGGCTCATTGCTCTTCCGTAATGGCCAACAAGTGCTCGCCGCAGACGCTCCGCGCAAAGGCTCAGGCGGCATCATCACTTCACCGCATTTCCCGGTAAAAGCCAAACGGGTGATCCATTTGTGCATGGCCGGCGGCCCTTCTCAGGTGGAGACGTTCGATCCCAAACCCGAACTGAAGAAACTGGATGGTCAGCCTTTCCCCGAATCCTTGACCAAAGGACAGCAGCTCGCCCAGTTGCAGAATACCGTCCTGAAAGCCCGTGGTTCCTTTGTCGATTTCAAAAAGAACGGCAAATCCGGCCAGGAAATCTCCACCTTGTTCCCGCAAATTTCGGGTATTGCCGATGACATCTGCATCATCCGCTCCATGGTGACGGAACAGATCAACCATGACCCGGCTCAAGCCTTCATGAATTCTGGCACCATCCTGAAGGGTCGCCCCAGCATGGGCTCATGGCTGCTCTACGGGCTCGGGGCTGAAACGGACAGTTTGCCCGGATTCGTCGTCCTAGTGTCACAAGGCAAAGGTGGCGGAGCCCAACCTGTTTCTGCCCGTCAATGGTCCAGTGGCTTCCTTCCGAGCCGTTTCCAAGGCATTCAATTTCAATCCAAGGGCAACGCCGTACACTACGTCGGCAATCCCGATGGCGTCTGCCAGAGCAATCAACGTTTGATCGTCGATGAGATCAACCATCTTAATGGCCAGTTGGCGCAAGAACGCGTTGACCCGGAAATTCAAACGCGCATCAGCCAATACGAGATGGCGTTCCGCATGCAGGCCTCAGTCCCCGAGCTGACGGATTTCAAGTCCGAGCCGCAGCATGTTCTGGACAATTACGGCGTCAAGAATCCGGGTGATGGCAGTTTCGCTTCCAATTGCTTGCTTGCACGCCGCCTGGCCGAACGCGGCGTACGCTTCATCCAGCTCTATCATCGCGCTTGGGATCACCATACACGCATCGAAGAAAATATGCCTAAGGCAGCGCTGGAAACAGACCGCCCCAGCGCAGCTCTGGTGAATGATCTGAAACAGCGCGGCCTGCTGGATGACACCCTGATCATCTGGGGTGGCGAATTTGGTCGCACACCTATGGGACAAGGCAGCGGCCGTGATCATCATATCCTCGCCTTCTCGCTCTGGATGGCTGGCGGCGGTATCAAGCCGGGCACCTGCTATGGTGCAACGGATGAACTGGGCTATCGCGCCGTGGAGAATGTCGTCAGCATGCACGACCTGCACGCCACCATGCTGCAACTCTGCGGCATCGACTACAACCGCTTCAGCGTAAAATTCCAAGGGCTTGACGCCAAGCTGACCGGCGTGGAACCAGTCAAGATCATCAAAGATATTCTGGCTTAACGAAGCAAAAAGCGTGGTGCTGTGGGTAACGCGCAAGCAATTGTCGAAGCTCATCAAGCGCCAACCACTGACGCACCAGCACCACGCCCAAATCAACCGGCCATTGCTCCTTACTTGAGCGCCTGCACCACGGCCTTCACATCATAGTCGAGCAGCTTCAAGTAATCTGAAGCTTCTGAGTTTCCACCCACCAGCAAAGGCAGCAAAACCACTTTGGCCCCTAGCGCACCAGCCACATAATCCGGCGTCTTGCGTGGCCGGTTTGGCTCCATGATGACGAGTTTGGCACCCTCTTCTTTCATTTTTGGAATCAGCGCATTGATGTGCGTCGGCGACGGCTCGATACCTGGTTTCGGCTCGATGTACCCGACCACTTTGAGGCCAAAACTTTGGGCGAAGTACTCGAATGATTTATGATAGGCGACCACTTTCACCCCTTGCACCGGCTTCAGGAGAGCAGTCCACTCGGTAATTTTCGTATCTAAAGCAGCAATGAAAGCCTTGCTGTTCTGGGCATACGCAGCCGCGTTTGCTGGATCCAGTTTAGCCAGTTTGCCGGCCAAACGCTGCGCCACAATCTTACCGTTCTGCGGACTCAACAGATAATGCGGATTCCCGGCTGCGTGCACATCACCTTCCGAGCGATCAAGCTTTTGAGGAATTTCCAGCAAGGAAACCCCCTCCGAGGCATCAATCCGCCCTTCAGCCCCACGCACGATTTTGCGGTTGCGCGCATTGTCCACCAGCGGTGGCAGCCAGCCAATTTCCAGCTCGGCTCCGCCATCGATCAACACATCAGCCTTATTCAAGATGCGCGCGAAACTCGGTTTCGCATCTACAAAGTGCGGATCTTCTGTACCTCGGGCGAGACTTGTCACATGCACTTTGGCCCCGCCCACAGCTAGGGCAATGGCTCCAAGATCAGGCGTCGTCGCCACTACTTCCAAGGCCGCTTGCGCGCTTATCAGCGCGCCTGCCGCCAGACTTACCGCTATGGTCAAAAGAGTTTTCATATATTCTGCTGCTAACTTTTAAAATGGATCAACTGTTCAGCTATTTTATTTCCACAGCTCTCCCCGTCCTCTGGCCAGAAGGCGGGGGAAACCGAGCGCGGAACTAAATCTAAAACTTGTGCGCCGCGTGAGCGCCCAGGACGAATTCGAATTGCAACCAGACCGAATGATCGATGCCCATATCGGTGCGATCATCGTAGTTATACTGCAAACGGATCTTGGAGAACTCGGTGGGAAACCAAGTGATATTCGGCGAGATGCGATAGCGTGTGGATCGATACTTGTCGAACACCGGGTTCAACCCGCCCGTTCCGTCCGGTTCCAGCAAGCTCACGCTTTGATAAACGGCGCGATCGCCAGTGACATAATCAAAGCGGACACCCGCCACCCAGCCTTTGCGGAAGCCATAGGCCAACTGCGTGTAAAACCCATAATCCGTAAGCGTCTCGCGCGGCAGGACAGCCGGCAGACCGGTGGCCGGATCGAACAATTGGCCGCGATCGGGATTGCCGTCACCATCGGCATCGAGCAACAAACCATCCCCGTCTTCATCCCAGTTAAACGCTCCCACCTGATACTTGCGGATCATCGCCTCCGTTTGCCACTGGACGAATGGGAAGCCGCCCGAGTGATTTGCCGGCCGCCATTTCCAGGTAAGATCTGTACCGTAGATCTCAGTCTTCGTATCATCCCCCCCGCCACCGTTGCTGTTCGGTCCAAAAGCCGCTGAAGCACCAAGCAACAGCGTCTGTGTGTCGGTAAGGTCAAAAGATGTCGCGAGACGTGGCGAAACCAGCAAATCTTGCAAGCGTTTCAACCCACGATTGTTGTCCGCATGACGAAAGCTGAACGGAATACCTTCTTCGCCATCACCGCCATGAGAATGCCCGGCATCACTGCGAAAACCTTCAACGGTTTCTCCCTGACTATTTTGGATGCCGAGAAAGAACTCCGTATACCAAGGAGTCGGTGCCAGCCAGGATAGGCGTGTACCGAGATTGCGCAAACCATCCGCCCCTAAGAAGCGCGCATTCACCAGTGGCGCATCCACGAACGACCAGGAATGGGGATGCTGCGTATTGATGCGCCCGAACTCGGTCAGATACTGACCGGCGCGAATCTGGAAATTACCGGGCAAAGTGGTGGTTTCCAACCAGCCTTCTTCAAGCTCCACAAAGGTTTCGCCACCCGTATCCAGTCCGAAGAGGATATTGGCACTGCCTTTGAAGTAAGGATCAACTGCACCGGAGAAGCTCGCCTCCACGCCTTGCAGGGAGAAGCCGCGCTGGCTCGGATCGTGACCGCCACGCTGCAGATCACTGATGTCATTCGCTGTTGAAGCCCCGGCGGCAAAGGTGCCCACCAAACCCATTTCCATATAGGCATTGCCGCGGCCGACACGAATGGGATCCGTCAGACGCCAAGGCTGATCCAAGACCGAGGATCCGCCGGCGGTTGAATTCGTCGAAACTGGCGCAGCCGCCACCTGTGCCTTCAGAGCCTGCTGTTGCGTGGTGAGACTGCTTTGGGATTGCTGCAACTGTTGCAGCTGCTGCTCCAGAATTTTGATTTGCCGTTGCTGCATTTCCTGCTGCTTGCGGAAATCCTCCTGTATCTGGCGGAGCTGTTGCTGCAATTGCTCCACGGAAGGAGCGTTCTGGGCATGGGTCTGCCCGCAAAGAATCGATAAGGCGATACGGATGAAAGCGATACGGTCGATTTAAATTTCATGTTTCCTAACTGCGTGGACAAGGAACTGCCACGACGGGTTTCATTATTCAGCATACTGACGTTGAAGGGACATCGCCCGGCGTCAGCAAGCCGAACAATGCTCAGGAAACAGAAAGTGCAGGCGGGGCGCGACCAGACCAAAGCTTAGTAATAACCGCCGCATAGGCGGGCGCGGAGGGCTCGGCGAGAGAAACCAGTTCTATCAACTCAGGCCGGACAGCCGGTGCAGGCGGGAAATCTACGGTGGAAGAAGTGCTGTGAAAAAGACAGATCGCGCAGTTCGCCGAGTCATCATGATGCGTGGCATCACCATCCCCATGATCGTGATGATACCGGGCGTGCAGGCCGGTGTAAGCCAGCACACTGCCCGCCAGTAAAAGAAATACCATCACCGCGGCCAGGGCCGGGTTGCGCCAGAAGGAACTGGAGCGAGGGCGATTCATTTAATGCAATTCATTTGCAATAAGAAACCAAACACTCACAAAAGCAAGAGTTTTGTGAGTTGAAAATTGGAACCGGTTAACCGAGGCGGCCGCAGCAATGCTTGAACTTCTTGCCGCTACCACAAGGGCAAGGGTCATTACGACCGACCTTTGGGCCCGTGCGCATAGGCTTGGCGCTCGAAAGCGCATCTGCCGCCTGGCTCACGATATCACTGGTCTGCTCCGCCTGCTTCTTCGTGTCCTCAAACGCATTCGCTTCCTGATGCAGCGTCTGCTTGGGCAGGTTCATCATGAACTGCTCAAACGCCATGAAGCTGGAAGCACTACGGAAGATGTTGTGGCAGGCCTCGGTCTTGATGTTGATCATCAATTCCTCGAACAGCTTGAAGGCTTCCGCTTTGTATTCGATCAACGGATCGCGCTGGCCGAACTGACGCAGGCCGATCGCCGTGCGCAAACCATCCATCGTGTAGAGATGTTCCTGCCAAAGCTTGTCGATCGCGCTCAGGATCGTGTAACGCTCGATCGCCTTCAGCGCGGACTTGTCTTGCTCGAACTGGATCTTGAGGCCGTAGGCATCGCGAACGGCGTTCACCAGAAACGTGCAAAGCGAATACTGCGCTGCACTCAAGCCGTCGAACACCGACCCAGCCACCGGCATTTGGTTGCCCGCATTAGCGGATTTCACGATCTCCTCTTCAGGCAAACCGAGCGGGAAATTCAAATTCACCCAATCGGCCAAAGCACGGACATTCCAGGTGTCCACGCCATCCTCGTTGGAGGTGTATTGGAGCACCTTGGAAATGACCACTTCTTCCATGATGTCCAGCAGCCGATCCTGCACATCATCCGCCTGGATGATTTCATTGCGGAAGCCATAGAGCACTTCGCGCTGCTTGTTCATCACGTCGTCGTATTCGAGCGTCCGTTTGCGGATCTGGAAGTTATGCTGTTCGACGCGCTTCTGGGCCGTCTCGATGGAACGGTTCAAGAGCGGATGCTCCAGCTCCTGCCCTTCCTCCAAACCGACACGCTCCATGAGCTTGCTGATACGATCCGAACCGAACAAACGCATCAAATCGTCTTCCAACGAGATGAAGAAATGCGAGGAACCCGGATCGCCCTGACGCGCGCAACGACCACGCAACTGGCGATCGATACGGCGGGATTCATGACGTTCCGTAGCCACGACATGCAAGCCGCCCAACTCGGCCACCCCGGGCCCGAGTTTAATATCCGTGCCACGACCAGCCATGTTCGTGGCGATGGTCACAGCGCCGCGCTGACCGGCACGCGAGATGATCTCGGCTTCCTGCTCGTGATACTTGGCGTTCAAGACCGCGTGTACGATGCCTTCCTTCTTCAGCATGCGGGAAAGCAATTCGCTCACTTCGACAGAAATGGTACCCACCAAGATCGGGCGGCCCTGGTTGTGGATTTCTTTGATCTCCTTGAGCACCGCCGTGTATTTCTCGCGGCGTGTCTTGTAAACCGTGTCGTGCTTGTCCTTGCGCAGGCAGGGACGATTCGTCGGGATGACGAGCACGCCCAACTTGTAAATATCAAAGAATTCCTGGGCTTCGGTTTCAGCCGTACCCGTCATGCCGCCGAGTTTCGTGTAGAGCCGGAAATAGTTCTGGATCGTGATCGTCGCATAGGTCTGCGTCTCCTCTTCAATGGCGACGCCTTCCTTAGCTTCCACAGCCTGATGCAAGCCTTCGCTCCAGCGGCGGCCCGTCATCATACGACCGGTGTTCTCATCGACGATGACCACCTTGTTCTCCTGCACGACGTACTGCACGTCCTTCTCATAGAGACAGTAGGCTTTCAGCAACTGGGCGATGCAGTGGATGCGCTCGGCCTTGGCTTCAAATTCCACCTGAATCTTCGCCTTCAGTTCCGTGCGTTTGCGGATATCCTGTTCGGGACCGTTATCAATCTCGTGGTAGGCGCTGACGATGTCCGGCATCACGAAGGCATCCGGATCTTGCGGGCTCAGGAACTCGCGGCCCTTTTCCGTCAAATCGGCTTCATGGCTCTTTTCTTCGATGGCGAAGAACAGCTCTTCCTTCTGCGCGTAGAGGTCTTTCTTGGACTGATCCGCGTGCAACTCCATCTCCACCTTGTTAAGGAGACGCAGCATCTCGCCGTCTTCCAAGATGCGCATCAGCTTCTCTGACTTCGGCTGACCGAGCTTCACGCGATAAAGCAAAATACCGATCTCGTGCTCCAAATCGGCGCGCTCACCCTTGATATTGTTTTCCTTCAGCTTCTTGATGAGCTGATCCGCTTCATCGACATAGCGGTTGCAAAGTCGGCGCTGGGCGTTGACGACCCCTTCGATACCCGGCTTGAGCTGCTCGTAAATCTTGTTGTCCCGGCTGACCACCGCCGGACCACTGATGATGAGCGGAACGCGGGCTTCGTCGATCAAAATGGAGTCCACTTCGTCCACGATGGCGTAGTAATGACCGCGCTGGACCTGGTCCTCCTTGCGCGTCGCCATGCCGTTATCACGAAGATAGTCGAAACCGAACTCGGCGTTCGTGCCGTAGGTGATATCGCAATTATATTGATCCCGGCGAACAGCAGGCGATTGATCGTGAAGGATACAACCAACTGTCAGACCGAGAAACCGATAAACGGCCCCCATCCATTCGCTGTCACGGGCCGCCAAGTAATCATTCACCGTCACCACGTGCACGCCCCGCCCCGTCAAAGCATTCAGATACGTCGGCAACGTACCGACCAGCGTCTTGCCTTCACCCGTCGCCATTTCGGCGATCATCCCGCGATGCAGACCGATACCGCCGATCAACTGCACATCAAACGGCACCATCTCCCAGCGGATGGCATGATCACGGATGATGATGTCCCGGCCGCACAGACGGCGGCAGGCGTTCTTCACCACGGCGAACGCCTCCGGCAGGATGTTCACCAGTTCACGGGCGAGCTCTTCGTTATCCTTGATCTGGGAAAGCTGGGCCTTCCAAGCCGCCGTTTTTTGACGCAAGACTTCCTCGGGCTGGGACTGCAAAGCCAGCTCCAACTCATTGATCTTGGCGACAATAGGACGCATCCGGGTGATCTCGCGATCATTCCTCGAACCAAAAATTTTCTTTAATACTAACCCTATCATGAGACTTACAGTTAATCGGAAGGCAAACGCTACGGGATGGCTCCCGTAGCGTCAAAGGATTTAAGGATGGTATAAGCAGGTTTGGCGGGCAGCCAAAACTCAGGCCGAAGCCAGCCGTTCTTCCGGCTTGGCGACAGGTTTACCCTTTTTGCCTGGTTTAGCGGGTGGTTCTTCATCGTTCTTGGCCAGACTCTGGCGGCTCCCCCAATACTTCAACGGCAATAAACCTAGCCCAATCAGCACCAACTGGCTAACGATAAATAGCATCAAATATTTGAAGGCCGAATCCATGAAGCCGTAGCTATGCAGACCAATACCTAACATGTTGGTACCGAACCACGACCAGGCCGTGACCACGTTGCCGAAAATGGCCAGATTCATCAACCCGCGCTCCTTCACCATGCCGCCCCAGCGGGCATGCAGGATCAAGGCGTTCCAGATCACGATGATCAAAGCCCCGTTCTCTTTCGGATCCCAACCCCAGAACCGGCCCCACGATTGATCTGCCCAGATACCACCCAAAACCGTGCCGACAAAGCTGAACAACGTGGCAAAGCAGATGATGCCATAGACCATCCGCGTGAGGTTTTTGCTGGTCTCCAAACTGAGCGTTTTGGTGAAAATACCCCGGGTGAGATAGATCAGCGCCAAGAACCCGGCCACGAACGTAGAAGCGTAACCCAAAGTCACCACCACGACATGAGTGGCGAGCCAGAAGTTTGTATCCAGCACAGCTTGGAGCATCGCCATCGTATCACCACCCAAAGCCAGGTTGTGCGCTACGATCAGGGTCAGGAAACCGACCACGGAAGCCACTACGGAACCAATGCCATCCTTGAAAAACCGTTCCAAGATCATCCCCAAGATGACGGCACCCCAACCGATGAAGATGGCCGAGGAATAAAGATTCGTCACCGGCGGACGTCCTTCCAGCCACATCCGGAAAAGCAGCCCGGTGGTGTGGATGATGAAAGCGACTACGATCAAATAGAACGCCGACTTCCGCAGCCCTTGGCTCAAGTTGAACCACGAGAACAGTGCGAGCAGAAACGCGATGACATACAACACCGAGGCTTTGTAGAAAGGCTGAAAGCTGTTGTAAGCGTACTCGTTCTTCACCTTGGACAGTTCCTTGTTGAAGGCCGGCTTCAGTGTTGCCGTATACTCCGTCACTTTCTGATTAAACGTGGCTGGATCGTTTTTACGGAATGCAGTCACCATCGCCGCATAGTGTGTCACGGAGTTGTGCAATTCTTCGCCATCCAACACTTCCAAGAGCGCCTCGCCCGTGCGCATCCAGGCATCCTTGTCTTTCTCCGGGTGATGCGGCGGCACCACCAGCGGCGGTTCCATGCCGCGCATGACATCAAAACGTTGCGCGTAGTCCGCGAACTTGTTGAACAATGCTTCGTCATACGGACGGCTGGCATTGCGTGCCTGCACGGCAGCGATACCCGCCGGAACCATGGCTTGATACTCCGCGATCTCCGCGGACCAGTCTTTGGCATTAGGCGCCTGAAAAGTGCTCTTCAAGCGCATGTAAAGCACCAGCCGTTCATGCAATTTGGAAACTGCACGTTCATAAGGATTGCGATGCGAGGCCTCCACCTTGGCCACCCGCTTCTGCTCCGTGCTGAAGAGGTCCATGGTCGCCTGATCCGGCATCAATTGGTTCCATGAGTAATGTTTGCCATCCTGTTTGTTTGCTAAATCCTTTTCCGGCAGCTTCAGGAGAGAAATCAATTCCGGATGGTCCACGCGGAACACCGGCCACGTATCGGCCACAACGGGATTCATGGACAGGTTGGCAAACCACTCGATTGCCGGGATGATTTTCGGTTTCTGGTTCCAATCCTTCCAAGGCTCCAGATTGGCCGTTTGTTTCTCACGGATCTGCAGCAAGGAATTGCGCGCCAAGGAATCGATCGGCTGGAAGCGGCCATTGAACATGACCGGCAGCTTGCCGAACGCGGCATAATCAAAATCTTGCTGCTCGGCCGCACTGGCATTCCAGCCCAGCCAGCACAACAAGACTGAAAGCATCAACGGGAGTTTTTTATTCATGCGGTCCTCCGTTTAGAGATGAATCCGACCAAGTGAATCATGAACTGCACCACCAGCCCCAAGCCTACCAAGATGCAGCCGAAATAAGGGGTCAACCAACCGGGATTGCGCACCACCTGCAGCACGCTGGTGCCACGGTTGCGATCCAAGTCATCTTTGCCCATCTGAAATTGATAAAACGTCAGCCCCTGATAGCGCAGAGGATTGTTCATATAGATATCCACCTCCCGGCTCTCACCGGTCTGCTTGTTATCGATGCGAACGCGACTGCGGAAATCTTTCGGCGTATCGGTGCCGCGATAAACCGTATGCGTCGTTTGCAACAAGGTCATCGCATACTGATTGTAGAACCGGGCCGGCCGCAGCGAGATCGCATAGCGCTTACCCCCAACCTCTACGGCTTGTTCCGCAGCCAACTGTGTCGCGAGCTTATTGGCGAGCTGTTCATCCATTTGCCGGGCAAAACTACGACGGATGCCGTTCACCATCGCTTCGTCACCGGACCAACCGGAGAACACCCAGGCACCGTATGATTGCTTGCTGTCCACGACTTCAATGATCGCCGTGGGGACATTCTTCTCCTCCATCGTTTTAGTATCGGGAGAGCGGGCAAAATCAAAACTTTGCGCCACGCCATTCGTGGTCAAAGGCGCCGCGTTCTGTTTCATCGGGGCGCGGAAGCTGGGTTCCGAATTGCGCCAGAACTCTTTAACTTTGAGTGTGAACGGAAGCTTGTCATTTTTGATCTCACCGCCGGATTTCAAAAGGCTGGCTGGGATAGCCACCACATCTTCCGTTTCAGGATTGGCATCAGAAATGATTGCCAACTCATAATCCATGGAGCTTTCCGAATGGTAGCGGGTCTGGCCTTCGGCAAAATGCATCTGCGTCTCACGCGAAAGCAGATCGGTCGCCAACTGGCCAACGAGAAGCATGATGATACCCAAGTGGGTCAAAAAGATACCGGATTTCTTCCAGCCCCATTTGAAACGCGTGTAATGTGCCGCCAGCAAATTTACCAACAACGCTGTGCCCAAAAAATAGCCGCCGGGCAAAGGCACCGGAACTTTGGTCCCAAAAAAGCTGAAGTACGGGACAAACCAATGCTTGAAGTAACGCTCCTGCGCGTTGTAGAGGCCCTCATCCGCTTGCGCCACAGTGCCGACAAAGACCAGCACTACGCCGAAGGCGAGCAACACCACCGTCAGCTTCAGTGACGAAAGAAATTTCCAGATACGTTCCATGCGATAAATATTCAGATCACGGTTCCGAACGGACGAAGCTCAAAAAGGCTTCCTTCTGCGGAGCGACAGCCGCCGAACCGCCCAAAATCTTATAGAAAAACCAGCCTTTGCCCCGCGGCATGGCTACGGCGATCAAGCGTTTGCCCTGATTTTCCATGTCTACCAAAATCGCCTGCGGATTCTTTGGGTCAAGCGGCTGGACCAGCTTGGCCAACCCAACTTCATCAACCGGCGTCAACCCGATCTGTCCCCGCCAACGGTTCACATTCATCAGATTATCACCCGTGCTACCAGGAAAGATGCTCACCGTGACATCGGCGGTTACACCATTCTGCGCTGGCACGGAGAATTTCGCGTTCTGCATCGCACCCGGGGCGATTTCCTTCCAATCGGCGGGAACTTTCCAACCAAAGCCAGAAGAGCTTGGAGCGGAATCGCTTGGCGCAGCCGACGCAGCAGCCGGGGCTCCCGCCGCAAACCGGACTGTTTTGATGAAGTTCAGGAAAGTCGCCTTTTGCGCGGTGACAATCGCATCATCGCCGGAAATTTTATAGAACCAGCTCGTTTCGGGTTGATGCAGCATCACCGTCACAATCTTTTGCGGTCCATCGGCGGCGCTGCCGGGAGCTGAAAGTTCGAACATCTTGCCTTTTTGCCCGGACACTTCGACTTCAGAAAGCAATCCCGCCACTTCACTGCTCGATGCCTCGGGCAAACCCAGTTGTGAACGCCACATGTTCACCACTTCCGTCTCACGCGAACCCAAAGGCGGCAACGGAGCGATCGAAGCACTGGCTGATTTGCCATCCGCTCCTTTGATGGTGAAATTTGCCACGGTGATGTCGTTGGGCGCTCCTTCCACCCAGCCTTGCGGAGTTTCATACGCCACCTTGGGACGAGCGGAACGCGCACGGGATGCCATCGGTGGTGTCGAACTTGGTGTTGAAGCTACTGGTCCGTCCTTTTCCTTCGGAGCCTGATAGACACGAACCTGCTCTGGCTGACCGCAACCAGCCGCCAACACCACCCATCCGGCCAGCAGACCAGATGACAGAAATTTATTTGTTAAACGCTTCACCACAGATACTTCAAACTACCTTCCGCCACAGTCACGAGGCAATAAAATATCCAGACACCAGAGGCTTCTACCACCGATCCCGGGACGTCATTTCCTCTTCTGACAAGTATTATTCAAAAACTATTCAAACATTGGCCAAAAAATAAGTCCAACTTACCGAGCGGTCTTCCTACCAATCATTAGAAGTTGCGAGCGGATCGCCTCACGACAAGGATGACAAGTCAGCGAGAATGGACTATGTTCAACTTGTCATGTCTGAGCCAGCCAAGAATCAACCATCCACGCCTGCGTTGCCAACCAGCCACGCCAAACCAGCGGATACGGTTGCACCAGCAGTTACTTCTCCCGATGGCAAACCCGTCAATCAACTCAGTAAAGAAGAGCAGATGGCAGCCTTTGAAGAGGATCTAAAATATAACGATTGGGGTCATCAACCCTGCTGATCTCCCCTGCCCGATTTAGCTGGCAGAGCTCAATAAACGAAAAAAGCCCCCGGTAAACCGGGGGCTTTTGTTTTCGTGATTTAAACGACGTTTTAATGGAGCGCCATCGTTAGCAGGAACTCGATGTTGCTGCCAGTTTTCTTCAGCTTGTTCAGCATCAATTCCATCGCTTCGACCGGCGGCACGCCCGTGAGCGCACGGCGCAGCATGACCACGCGACCGTATTCGTCCGGATGGTAAAGCAGCTCTTCTTTGCGTGTACCAGAGAGCTCGATGTTGATCGAAGGGAAGATACGGCGGTCCACCAGGTGGCGATCCAGATGCACTTCCATGTTACCTGTGCCCTTGAATTCTTCGAAGATGACTTCATCCATGCGGGAGCCGGTATCCACCAGCGCCGTGGCGATGATCGTCAGCGAGCCGCCTTCTTCGATGTTACGGGCGGCACCGAAGAAACGCTTCGGCTTGTGCAATGCGTTCGCATCCACACCGCCGGACAGGATCTTGCCGGAGTGCGGTTGCACCGTGTTGTAAGCGCGGGCGAGACGGGTGATGGAGTCGAGCAGAATTACGACGTCCTTCTTGTGCTCGATCATGCGCTTGGCCTTCTCGATCACCATCTCGGCCACTTGCACATGGCGTTCCGGCGGTTCATCGAAGGTGGATGCAATCACTTCCGCCTCACGGCAGGAGCGTTCCATGTCCGTCACTTCCTCAGGACGTTCATCGATCAGCAGGATGAACAGATAACACTCGGGATTGTTCTTGATGATGGCGTTCGCCAGCTTCTGCATCAGCACCGTTTTACCGGTACGAGGCGGTGCGACGATCAAACCACGACTGCCTTTACCGATCGGGCAGAGCAGGTCCAACACCCGCGTGGAGCATTCTTCCGAGGTCGTCTCGAGGATAAAACGCTTGTTCGGGAACAACGGCGTGAGGTTGTCGAAATGCGTCTTGTCCTTCGCCTTGTCCGGGTCTTCGTGACCGACCGATTCCACCTTCAGCAAAGCAAAGAAACGTTCCTTTTCTTTCGGTGGACGGATCTGGCCGGCGATGATGTCACCCGTTTGCAGATCGAAACGGCGGATCTGCGAAGGAGACACGTAGATGTCTTCCGGGCACGGCAGGTAGTTGAAGCTCTGGGAGCGCAGGAAACCGAAACCTTCCGGTAAGATCTCCAGCACGCCTTCCGCAAACAAAATACCGTTACGTTCCGCGTTCTTTTGCAGGATTTGGAAGATCACTTCGTGCTTCTTCATCGTGCCGAAGTTCTCGATGCCCATTTCCTTGGCCATCTTGTTCAGCTCGCCGATCGCCATCGCCTGCAGTTGGCTGATGTTGATGCGGATCTGCGGCTGCGCGGGACCGCCATTACGCGGTGCCGGTGTCGGAATCTCTTCCTCTTCCGTCTCTTCCACCGCGTGCTTCGGCGGTTCCAACTCATCAGACGTCGTGATCTTGCGCGAAACTGGAGCCGCAGCTGACGCAACTGGAGCAGGCGTCGCAGGAGCCGGTGCCGGAGTTCTCGCGGTCAATGGCCGCATCGGCGAAGGCGTAAGCCGCGGCTTGGCCGGAGCGGGCGCAGGAGCCGGTGCTGCCGCAGGTTTCGGTGCGGGTACCTCCACTGCTGCAGGAACTGGAGCCGGCGTCGCTATTGGAGCAGCCGCTTCTTCAACAACTGGAGTTGCCGCTGCGGTTTCAGGGGATTCAATCAATTCAGGTTGCTCCACTTCTGGGGAGGCGACCTTTTTAGCGACCTTCTTCGTCGCCTTCTTCGGTAATCTAGCCATATATGTCTAAATAAAAAATGCGCCGGTGGGTTTAACCACTACCGGCGCAAAATATTAAACCAGAAACTATGAGGTTAGCCCCACAGCCAGGTATATTTGTTGGTTACTGAACGGTATTTCTACCGGGGGTTCAGTGCGGGGTTCCCAACACCATATTAATATGGCAAGGGGAACTTGGCGGTTAAACGCCTGACACGTTCGCGCACAGAGTGCGCTGCGTCAAGGTTTTTGATGTCCGCCAATACTTCGCTGATCATGTCCGCGATTTCCGCCATCTCCGCTTCCTTCATGCCACGCGTCGTGACCGCCGGCGTGCCCAAACGGACACCGCTGGCTTGGAACGGCGAACGCGTCTCGAACGGAATCGTGTTCTTGTTCGTCGTGATACCGGCTTCATCGAGCGCGATCTGAGAGTCTTTGCCCGTGATGCCCTTGGCACCGACGTCCACCAGCATCAAGTGATTCTCCGTACCACCACTGACAAGGCGGTAACCATTGCGGATCATCCCCTGCGCCAACGCGGCTGCGTTCTTCACGATCTGCTCCTGGTAGGACTTGAACGTCGGCTGCAACGCTTCCTGGAAGCAAACAGCCTTCGCCGCGATGACGTGCATCAACGGTCCACCCTGGATGCCCGGGAACACTTGTGAATCAATTTCCTTCTGATACTTCGCCTTGCACATGATCAAGCCACCGCGCGGTCCGCGCAGCGTCTTGTGTGTCGTAGTCGTCACGAAATCGGCATACGGTGTGGGATTCGGATGAATGCCCGCTGCCACCAAACCAGCGATGTGCGCGATGTCCGCCAGCATGAGCGCGCCGACTTCCTGCGCGATCTCGCTCATACGCTTGAAATCGATGACGCGCGGGTAAGCACTCGCACCCACCGTGATCATCTTCGGCTTATGTTCACGAGCCATCTGCGCGAGTTGATCGTAATCGATCTGCTCATTGTCCTTGCGGACGCCGTAGTGAACGATTTCGAAAAACTTGCCGGAGAAATTGGCCTTGTTGCCGTGCGTCAAATGACCGCCATGGCTCAAGTCCATAGTCAGCAACTTGTCGCCGGGCTTCAGCATGGCGAAGTAAACGGCCATGTTCGCACCGGAACCGGAGTGCGGTTGCACGTTGGCGTGCTCGGCGCCAAACAACTTCTTTGCGCGTTCGATGGCGAGCGTCTCCACCACATCGACGTTCTCGCAACCGCCGTACCAGCGCTTGGCCGGATAACCTTCGGCGTACTTGTTCGTCAACACCGAGCCTTGGGCTTCCATCACCGCGGGGCTGGTGAAGTTCTCACTCGCGATGAGCTCGATGTTTTCCTGTTGGCGTTGGCGTTCCTGTTTGATCAGCTGGGCGATCTCAGGATCCGTTTGGGCGAGGGGCTGGGCCATCGGGCCGCAGCACGTTGAGGCAGTATTCTCCATCTTATTTACTCGTCTTTCATGCCGTCCGCCTTCAAAGCGGGCGTTCAAAAATGTATCTACGATGCGTTTGGCCTGTTCAGCGGTCACCAGTTTCTCGCCCAGGCAAAGCACATTCGCGTTATTATGCTGGCGGCACAGGCTGGCCATCTCTTCGTTGAACACCAGCGCTGCCCGGATGCCTGGCACCTTGTTCGCCGTGATGCTCATGCCCACGCCAGTCGTGCAGACCAGAATCCCCTCCTCCGCTTCACCACGCGCCACGCTTTGGGCTACCGCGTGGGCAAAGTCCGGATAATCCGTGGACTCCAAAGAGTTCGTCCCTAAATCCAGCACGGTGATGCCCTGCTCTTGCAGATGACTCTTCAGGGTTTCTTTCAGTTTGAACCCACCGTGATCGGAACCGATCGCTAACGTTTTCTTCATGGCTGCCTGAGCACCGGCCGCGGCGGCCTCGGTTTGCTCGATAAATTTCATCGCGGACTTCACGCCCTGCTCGATCTCCTCGCGGCAATGCGCGTAAACTTGGTAGGAACCGCCGATCGGATCGGAAATCTCCTTGTCGTAACCTTCCACCGTGTCATCAAACTCCCGTAACAGGAAGGTCTTCTCGGCCGCGTGGGGAAACATATAGACAATGTTGTCCACATGCCCATGCGTCATGCCGAAGATATAGTCAGCCTGCTCGACGATCTGGCTGGTGATCATCTTGCTATACTGCCGGGAGATATCGATCCCCTTTTCCTGCATCGCCCGCACGGAATGACCGCTCGGCGACTGGCCATTCATTGCCCCGGTACCGGCGGAAACAACACGAAAACCCTTCCGGCCTTTGCCCGCCTCACGGAAGAAACCTTCCGCCATGGGGCTACGGCAAATATTCCCGGTGCAAACGACTAAAATTGTAAGCTCGCCAGCCATTCAAAGTCGATAAAAGTGGTTCGCTAAACCCGAATCGTCAACGGTGAAATCCCGTTCGTGCAGGAATGTTCACAATGAGACAAAAAGACCCGCTTAACCTAGTATCAATCAACGCTTATTCCGGTATTCGCGGACCATCGCCAGCCCCTTCAACAAATCCAAGGCCCGGGCCAAGGCTGGATCGCGCACCAGAGTCTTCGCATTTGCCGCATCCGGCTTGGCCGGAACGACATCGACATCCGGGTTCAGCCCCTCCTTATGCCGCCGAACCAGCTCAGCCTCATTGATCAGGCGGGTAGGCACGGGGGCTTGCGCCTTGTTCGTAGAACCATCGCCCCCCAATTGCTTATAGGCATCCGCTAGATAGAGTTGCTCGTCCAATAGACTGGCATTCACCTTGATATCCGGCACCACGCCATTGAACGGCATCACGGAGCCATCATCAAATTGGATTTCCCCTTTGGCCACACGCAGGATTTGGCCATTGGAAAGCGGGATATCGCGATAAAGACTCAAAGCTCCGGCCGTTGGTGCGCCCAAGAGCAATCCCACTTTGCCCGCCCGCAGCGAGGCAGCCAGCACTTCTGCCGCGTCTTGGGTTTTACGATTCACGAGAATGGCCACTGGCGTTTGATCCAACACAGCGTTGCCCGAGGATCGCTTTTCCGTGCCATTGACCTTTGCCACCAATTTATTCGCCGGGAAAAAAGCATCAGCCACATCGATCACCGCTTGATGATTCGTACCACTGGCAAACCGTAAATCCAGCACCATGCCCTTCAGCTTGTTTGTACTGACGAGTTGCTTCAACACCGCCACAACCTCCTGGCTGGCGCCGTCTCCCAAAGTGCCCAAACGCAAGTAACCGTAATTGGCCTCAAATACGCTGGTATTGGCAATCGTCGGCTGAGGAGCATTGGTTTCCGTCTTGCTTGCGGTATTTGTCAGCAACAATGCCTTATTACCCAAACGCCCAAGCAGCCCATCCACCGAAGCCTTCTGCAAATCAGCCTCACTGATTCCCACAAGGTTCGTGCGCAGAATGGAATACACCTCTTCAAAGGAAGGCGAAGCCGCCTGCGCCGTCACGGCGAGGCCAAATCCGGCGATCAATCCCAGCAATTGCTTCATCTTCATGCGCTTAATATCTCAGCGAAGTGCCTTGGATGCAATGTCCCGTCTAAACTGAGCCCCTTCAAAGTCAATCAGGGCCACCGCCCGATAAGCCGCTTCACGGGCTTCCTTGAGGGTTGGTGCCCAGGAAGTCACACCCAAAACTCGCCCGCCATTCGTCACCACCTGCCCATCCTTCAAGGCGGTGCCGGCGTGGAAGACCTTCGTATTTGGCAGCGCATTGGCTTTCTCCAGCCCAGTAATCACCTTGCCTTTGGGGTAACTCCCCGGATACCCGCCGGAAGCCATCACCACGCAGACGGAGGCCTGTGTGCTCCAATTCATGTCCACCTTATCGAGCGTGCCATCGACGCTCGCGTTCAATATCTCCACCAGATCACTGTCTAAGCGGGTCAGATAAACCTGCGTCTCCGGATCGCCGAAGCGGGCATTGAACTCGATCACCTTAGGTCCCTTCTTCGTCAGCATGACTCCGGGATAGATGATGCCATGATAATCAATCCCCTCCGCCGCGCAGCCTTTCAACCACGGATCCAAAATCGCTTTGCCCACCGTCTGCAGCTCGGCCTCGCTCAAAAACGGCGCCGGCGAATACGTGCCCATGCCGCCTGTATTCAATCCTTGGTCGTTATCGAGGATACGTTTGTGATCTTGTGAGGTCGGAAAAAGCTTCGCGGTCTTGCCATCCACAATCGCATGCAGCGAAAGCTCCATTCCCTCGAGCAACTCTTGAATGACTACATTATTGCCGGCGGCACCGAATGCCTTGCCGACCATGATTTCGTCGATGGCCGCTTCCGCCTCGGCAATCGAAGTCGTCAGCAATACGCCTTTGCCTAAGGCCAGCCCATCCGCCTTCACCGCACAACGACCATCCAAACTGCGAGCAAATTCTTTGGCTTTGGTTGAATCAGAAAACGTGGCGGCCTTCATCGTCGGAATGCCGTGGCGCTCCATGAAATGCTGGGTGAAAACCTTGGAAGCCTCGAACTCTGCCCCCTTCTTATTCGGCCCCCAGATCCGTAGTCCTTTACTCTGGAACAAATCCACAATGCCCATGCCCAGCGGATTATCCGGGCCCACCACGGTCAAATCAGGCTTATGCTCCAGCGCGAACGCGAGCAGCTTCGGCAAATCCTCGGCGCTAATGGCTACCAACTCCACCAGACTGCCGTTGCTCGCCAGATGTTCTTCGGCGATGCCTGCATTGCCCGGCGCACACCACATCTTTGTCGGTTGCCGTGACTGTGCCAGTTTCCAGACCAATGTATGCTCACGCCCGCCCGACCCTATGACCAATAACTTCATGTGCCCCCGATTCAACCCACTAACCCACTTCTGGGAAAGCACTTTTAGCGGCCTTAGGCGGCAGCCTCCCAGCGTGAAACTTTATCGGGCAATTCCTTGTCTCTACTTTTTTGCGTCAGCTTTGAGATGTTTGTCCAAGAACTCCAGTATCTCTTGAGCGGCTTGCGGCGGAGCGCCAATGCCGTGTCCTTTGCCCGGCACCACATAGAGCCTCGATTCCACCCCCGCCTTAAGCAACGCTGCATGCAAAATCTTGCTCTGATCCAGCTTCACCATCGTGTCCTTGTCGCCATGGACAATATAAAAAGGGGCATCATCTGGCGTGATGTAATTCACCGGATTGGCCCGCGCCGCTTTATCCAAATTTTGCTCCAAAGGCCCACCAAGCAATTTGCCGATATCGCTATCCGGTGAAGCCCGCCATTTAGGGTTTGTCACCAGCAGGTTCAAATCGGTGGGCGGATAAAAAGCACAAATGGCCTGCACGCGGCTGGTCTGATCCAGGTTGCCGCCGACATCCCCTTCCAAATCTTTGATATCTGGAGTTGTGCCCAGCAGCGCCGCGAGATGCCCACCTGCTGAGGCCCCAAACACACCGATATGTTTTGCATCCAGATTGAACCGGTCGGCATTCGCTTTGAGCCAACGCACAGCCCCTTTGCAATCATACAACTGCGCCGGAAACGAACCATGATCAATCAAACGATACTCGATGCTTGCGACCGCATAACCGGTTTGCGCTAGGAACGCCACTGGACATCTCTCTTTGTCGCCCGCCTTCCAAGCACCGCCGTGGATCCAGATCAGCACCGGTACACGGTTCGTCCCTTGCTTGGGCAGATAGAGATCCAGCATCAACGGGATGCCATCAGGCCGGGCATACTCCAGATTCCGCTGCACACTAACCAGTTTTGGGGAATAGGTTTTGCAACCCACTCCACTAAGCAGGACCATCAGCAGACAGAACCAAAAATGAAACTTCAATCTCATCACTATGCCTATACTCTATCTGACACCCAACTTCCGCAATTTTTCTCGGACGTCTTCACGCGCGTCCACATCATCTTTATCGGTTGGAACCATCACTAGTGCTTCTTTTAAAGTGGCGATCGCCTCCCCTTTCTTGCTCAAGCGAAGTTGTACCTTGGCTAGCTCCAGCCGGTGAATGATACGGCGCGGTGCCAATTCGGCGGCTTTCTCAAAATACTTCAGCGCCTCTTCATTCGTTCCTTTGGGCAAGCCGCCATAGAGCAGCTTCATGAGTCCTTTGAGGACAAAGTTCATGTCCGCCACTTCGTAGTGCCAGCGCCCCAGCATGTGATAGGCTAGATCTTGTTTGGGATCGATCTGGATGGCGCGCTCGGTGCGCTCTTTCACCTCCCGCGAATAATTCACCTTGGTCTGATTGTCGGCGTAAGGAAAGTTCTTGGCCAAACAAGCGGCCACCGCCAATTGTGCCCGGGCATTGTCCGGACTCAACGCCACCGACTTTCGAGCATAAGCCAGGCACTTCTCCGCAAGTCGTTTCTGTTCGGCTTTGTCTTTGGACTCGAAAATGAGGTCTGAATGCTGTTTCGCTAACCGGACCAGAACCTCGGCGTCATCAGGCGCAAGTTTCTCTGCGGCAAGATAAATCTCAATCGCCTGCCGCGTCTCCTGCTTCCGTTCATGGCCTTCGCCTCGAAGCATTAGCTCGCGAAGCTGAGCATTCTCCCCGTGAGCCAAGCCAGCGAACAGACAAACAAGCACCATCACCAGCCCTTGCCAGCAACGCACGGTCGGCGGGAAAAACGCGTGACGGCTTAACATGCTCCTAGGCCTTCTTGTTCTGGAACAGGTAGTGCGATACCAGCCACTCCTCACCATTGCGATAGCCCCAGAGTTCGCCACAAGCCATGTAAAACACGCGCCAGTAAACCCACCACTTCGTCGTGTTCTCGGCTCCGTAAGTATCTGCGAAGATTTGACGGATCTCTGGCTCATGGGCATCCATGTTGGCCAGCCACGCTTCGGCGGTCTTCTGGTAATGCACGCCGTTCACCCGCCAATGATTCTGCAAACTCAAATCATCTTGAAAATAGAGCAACAGATCGTCTGAGGGCATGATGCCACCGGTGAAGAAATAGCGCGCCATCCAGTCGGACTCATCTTTGGCCACGAAATGATAGGCATACTCTTTGTGAGTGAAGATGTGCACGAAGAGTTTACCTGCCGGTTTCAGCCAGCGGCTGATATTACCAAGCAACGTCTGATAATTCTTCATGTGCTCAAACATCTCCACCGACACCACGCGATCAAAGCGACTGGTCTCGATGTCGAAACGGTTCACATCACAGGTGATGATGGTGACGTTCTTCAGGCCGCGCCGGACGGCTTCGGCATCGATGAAGAGCTTCTGGGTGCGGGAATTGGAAACGCCCGTGATACGTGCCTGCGGATAGTGCTCGGCCATCCATAAAGTCAACGAACCCCAGCCGCAGCCCAACTCAAGAATCTCCTGGCCATTGGCCAACTCCGCGCGTTCGCCATACAGCGCCAGCATCTTCTCTTCGGCCTGATCCAAAGTCTCAACCCCAGCCGGCCACAGTGCACCACTGTATTTCAGGCGTTTGCCGAGGCATAACTGATAGAAACGCGTCGGCACTTCATAGTGCTGTTCATTGGCCGCGGACATATCGACTGCAATCGGGCTACGGCGAAGTTCGTGGACCAGCTTCAATAGGTGAGTCTGTTGGGCCTCGATGCTACCCTTATTTTCCTCCCGCAAGCGTTCCGCCAATAAACGACGAATGCCGATGCGCAGCAGGAAATCGGGGAACACATCTCGTTCCAACAACCGGTCCAGCAGACCGGATGAGGCCACCTTCTCATTGAACGAGAAAGATTCTACGTTTGCCGTCACCGATGCGGCTGATGCTTCGCTAGTCTTCATACTTGTTCCTTCTTTTTGGGAAACCACGGCACAAACTTGTTCGTCGTGCGCTGATACTCTCGATAGGGCTCACCCTTGGTCTTCACTGCCAGTTCTTCCGTCATCGGGATGCCCGTCACCTTCAGCAAGAAATGCCACATCAACAGTGGGCAAAAGAAAGTGACCCAGCCCCACGGCGAGCCACAGGCGAACAGGAAGAAACCCACCCAGATCAACCATTCAAAGAAATAGTTCGGATGGCGTGAATACCGCCACAACCCCACCTGACATACTCCGCCCTTGTTCGCCGGATTTGCTTTGAACCGTTTTAATTGTGCATCAGCCACGCTTTCCCCGATCACCGCCATCACCCAAACGGCCAATCCAAGCCATTCAATAAATTTGATCTGCGGCTCGGGATTCAACGCCGCCAGAAGAAACGGCAACGAGAGAACGAGTTGCAATGCGCCTTGCAGTTGGAAAAACCAGCACATCTTGCGGTCGGCATTGGCACCCCACTCCACGCGTAACTGCGCATAACGCCGGTCTTCGACCGGATGATGGCCCATAACGCGAAAATAAAGATACCCGCCCAAACGCAAACTCCACAGGGCCGCCATGGATGTGATGAGCAAACGGCGGGTGACATCCCCATGCGCCAACACGCCATATAACACCGCAACCACGCTGAAACCGGCTGACAGGCGATGTCCACAATGCCCGCATTCTTGATCCGCACACTGAGCCACCAGATGAAAGCCATCAGCATCACGCAAAACGTGAATGCAACCGTCAATAAAGTGAAAAATTCGCTCAGCATAGGTCAGGTTTTGCGCGACAAGCGGCGAACCACCGGGAGTAAGACCACATACAAGCCCCAAGCGATGAACGGCGCGAAGACCAACCAGGCCAAGATGGCATGCAGACCAGTCATACCGAAATCCTGCAGGAACTGACTCGGCGAGGCTTTGAACCGCGCCAGCATATCTGAGATGGAAAAAGCGACGGGCTTTGCACTCACTATCTTTTCACCGATCCGGATACACACAGGAATAAGCAGCAGTTGCACGCCAGCCATCAGCCAGTTGATCAGTTGGAGAATGGGATGATTGAGCTTGAGCAAGGCGCCAACGAGCACACAGAGCGTGGTGGTAGTACCCAATACGGGAAAAATGGACAGCACCACACCAAGCCCAATAGTCAGGGCGGCCTTCTCCGGGGTCAGCCCTTGCTTCAACTGCCCCATCACCGGCTGCACGATACGCCGTTGCCAAAATGAATCTGGGACCAGAGCGGTTGGGGCTCCTGGGGCTTCAGTCAGCTTGTTCGGCGTTTCGTTCACAAAGCAGCTTTCTGCGCAGGCCGCAGCAGCAAATCCTCCATGTGGGAATTCGTCGGCAGTTTAAAGAGCCGGTAAAGCATGTAACCAGCCATGGCGATGTTACCGAGCAACAGAATCGCCACGAGCCAAATGACACGCGCCAGATTCGATGTCTCGCGATACGCCAGCCAGAGGTAAAACGTCAGAAAGGCAAAGTAGGTATCAAACAACGTGGCAATAAACCACGGATGCGTGGCCACTTCACGCGGCGTCTTCCACAAAGCCACTTCCGTGCTGGCCCACGATGTGACGGCCAGCATAGCGACTAGCACAACAATAAAGAAACCACGCAAGAAGATGATCATATCAACCACGCAAAGTTGGGTTGTTCGGCCAGCTATAGACTACTTGCACCACGCTGATATTCCGCATGGCAAACGCGGCCTCGCAGTAACAGAGATAATAGTTCCATTTGCGGATGAAGCGCTCGTCAAAACCCTGCGCTTTCACCTCTTCAAGCCGGGTATTGAATGCCTCCCACCACAGATGCAGCGTGCGGGCGTAGGAGAGGCCGATGTCCTTCAGATCATACAGCACCATACCGCCGGTGTTCTGGATGGCCTGATTCACTCGGCCCACTGAAAGCAGCAACGAACCGGGGAAGATATGCTTTTGGATCCAATCCACATTCGTGCGCAGCGAATCGTATCGTGAATCGGCACAGGTGATCATCTGCAACGCCAGCAAACCATCCGGTTTCAAAAGCTGCTGGCACTTGGCGAAGTAGGTCTCCAAGAATTTGTCTCCCACTGCCTCTAACATTTCGATGGATACGATCTTGTCGAACTTACCCGTGATGAGGCGGTAATCTTGCAACAGGATTTCTACGCGATCCGCCACACCTTCTTGTTTAAATCTCTCCTGAGCGAATTTGTACTGTTCCTCCGAGATGGTGACCGTGGTCACGCGGCAGCCGTAGTGTTTTACGGCATGACACGCCATACCACCCCACCCGCTCCCGATCTCCAGTAAGTGGTCCGTCGGCTTGAGTTTGAGCTGACGACAGATCCTGTCGTACTTGGCCACCTGCGCTTGTTCCAATGTCTGAGATGACGCTGTGAAATGCGCGCTAGAGTAGGTCATCGTTGGGTCCAGGAAGATTCGATAGAAGCTGTTACCCAAGTCGTAATGCTCATGGATGTTCTGCTTGCTCATCTCCACGCTGTTTGCCCGGCGCTCATGCAGCCAGACATTATAGCGGCGAAAAAGATTGAGCGCCGTATCCTTTCCGGCTACAGAACCAGACATGGTCGGGGCATGCGCGATATTGGCGATGAACCACGAGATCACATCGGTGATGTTCTCCGTATCCCAATCGCCATCCACGTAAGCCTCGCCAAAGCCTACATCACCAAACAACACGCAACGACGGAAGAACTCTTCCCGGCGCACCTTGATGTTCGCCACTGGCGAGGCGTTCAATTCACCAAAGACGCGTACTTCGCCATCGGGGAACTCAAAACGCAGGCAGCCCGCCTGCATCGGCGCCAGCGAAGCCATGACCGCCCGGCGATAGAGGTGCTGAAGCCAGGTGAGGCTTTGGGATACCGCAGTTGCCGATGGTTGCTCCAGGGTGGCGATGGGATTGCTCGTTAAACTCATAACGGTTTTCCTGAGATAGAGACGTGGGGATTCAACACATCACGCTGCAAGGCCGTATCGGCTGCCTTGCGAAAGAACGGAATTTTTTTCCGCCAGAGCAAGAAAGCATGCCAATGGATGAGCGTGATGACTTTTAAAGTCACAAATGGATATTTCAACGTGAACCAGGCCAATTGGCGGCTGGTCAAGGGGGCTCGTTGGCCGCTCAACGTACTGAGCAGTGTCCGGTCGTCCCCTACCCAATCATCTACATGGATTTCGAGATGTTCAGCCGGCAGACGCAGCTTGAACTCGAACTCAGTATCCAAGGTGGAGAATGGGGAGACGTAGAAATGTTTGGGTGCACGGAGATGAAAACGCCCCATTTGACCTTCAGCAGGTGCAACCAGAAATGGTTTCATTTCCCGGAACGTATTACCCACTTCAGCAACGGCACAAACCGGCTTTTCATCGGGTGTGAAGCAGAAATAGAACGACACCGGATTGAACACATAACCCAGCATCCGCGGGAATGTGAGCAAACGGATACGGGCATCTGACGGGAGATTCACACCATTGCGCGCCAGATAGGCGAGCAAGTTCTGTTTGACGCCGCCTGGCGTGAGCTGGAGATGATCTGCATCACGGAAGCTGTAAAGATTGAAGCGATTCCGGCTGAAACCAGTGATGCTCTCCGACAAGGCATCCAGCTCATCCAAGTCCAGATAGAACATGAACACCGGATAGTTGAAATGATGCTCCTTCGGCTTCAGGCGATGATGCATCACTGAGCACTCGTAGAGACAGGAATGTTGAACCGGCGTGCTCATGACCAAGCCTCCTTGCCCAGCATCACGCGACACAAATCAACCGCCGAGGTGAAAGCGTCTTCGTGGAAGCCATACCGGAAATAGCTGCCAGCAAAATAAACCGCCTGCGCGGGTGAACGCTGATTTAGCTTGGGCAGCTCCTGCTGTGCCCGAATTGCGCCCAGGCTGAACAACGGATGCTCGTAGTTGATCTGTTTCAGGATACGGGCGGGATTCAGGCGCTCCGCCCCATTGATTGAGATGAAATAGTTTTCCCGCTCCGAAACGCCCTGCAAGCGGTTCATCCAGTAAATGGTGCTGGGCTGCACCTTGCCCTCGCCATCCACATTGATGCGGTAATTCCACGAAGACCAAGCGAGTTTGGTCCGAGGCATCACCGAGGCATCCGTGTGCAACGTAGCCAGATTGGGCTGATACTTGAACTCGCCCAGTAAACGATGTTCTTCGGCATCGGCATCCTTGAGCATCGCGAGCGTTTGATCCGCATGGCTGGCGAGAATGACCTTATCGAAAGTCTCTGATTGGCCATCATCGCTCGTGACCGTCACGCCGGCGCTGTTGCGCTGGACGGCTATCACCTTGCGTTTCAGATGCGTCACTGGGCCGACAGCCTGCAATATCTTGGTCACATACGATTTCGCTCCGTTCACCACGGTCCACCATGGATGCTGCGTGTGCAGGCCGAGGAAACCGTGGTTATGAAAGAAACGGATGAGCGCCATCGCGGGAAACTCCAGCATCAACTCGGGCGGCGTGGACCAGACCGCGGCACTCATCGGCACCAGATAGAGATTCAGGAAATCGGCACCATAACCACGTTCCTCGACAAATCGCTTCACCGTGTAGGACGCATAAGCCGGATTCTCCAAGGCTTTCACCGCCTCGCCATTGAAACGATTCACCTGCCAAAGCAACGCGTAGAAACGCGGATTCACCAAATTGCGGCGCTGGGCAAACAGGTGATTCAAACTGGAGCCGCTATACTCCAAACCCGTTGGCACATGCTGCACACTGAAAGACATGTCCGTCGGTTTTATGGCTACGTCCAATTCGGTGAACAAACGGCAAAGGTTCGGATAGGTGACTTTGTTGAACACCATGAAGCCGGTATCAATCGGCACCGGTGTGCCACCTTCATCCACGGTCACTGTATTCGTATGGCCGCCGACGTAGTTGTTCTGCTCGAAGAGCGTCAGCGCGAAATGACGACGCAGCAGGTATGCGCAGCCTAAGCCCGCAATGCCTGTGCCGATGATCGCCAGTTTCTTCATGCTCGAATAATCGTAATCAATGTTTCGCCACTGCTTTCAACGCGGCGGCCTCTTGGTAGATCGCCTCAGGAACAGGCCTTAAGCCCCAGATGATGCCCAGCCAAGCAAGCAGTTTCAGTCCGTAATACGTGGGGTCAAACTCCCACCAATAGAAACCTTGCCGGGTAGCGTTCATGTAGTGGTGATGATTATTGTGCCAGCCTTCACCCAAGGTGATGAGGGAGAGCAGAAAACTGTTACGGCTGTCATCCTTGGTCGGGAAACGTTTGCGTCCGAAGATGTGCGCCAGCGAATTGATGGAACACGTCCCATGAAACAACGCGGTGGTGCTGACGAAGAAACCCCAGACAAGCAACTGCCCGCCAGTCACACCCAAGTTAGGAGCAAAATGTTCCAACGCCATGCCCACGAACAGCAAGGCAAACGCCAAAACAGCCGGCACCAAGGCATCAAACCGGTTCAGGAAAACGAGCTCAGGGTATTTGGCAAGGTCACGCACTTTGGTGTAATCCGTAGGGAAATTTCTCGCACTGGTGATCCAACCGATGTGCGACCACCAGAAACCGTGTTGATGCGGCGAGTGCTTGTCATTTTCTTCGTCTGAATGTTGATGATGATGCCGATGATGATAGGCCCACCAGAGGGGACCACGCTGAACCGCTGACGCACCAATCAACGCAAATACAAACTGCGCCACCCGGCTGGTCTGAAACGTACGATGCGAAAAGAAGCGGTGGTAAAAAGCGGTCACCGCAAACATCCGCAGGAAATAGAGCCCCACCGCCACCGCTACTGCCGTCCAGCTCCAACCCACGATGAAGACACCGAGACATCCCAAATGCAGAATGATGAAAGGAATGCAGCGGACCAGCTCCACCCGATCCGGCCGGGCAAGTATCTTGGCTCGATCCTCGTTGCCATAGTCCGCATCAAACCATTGGACCAAGGAAACCAAGATAGAGCGCGCCGTTATCTTTTTATCGGTCATATTTCCCACTCAGCATCCGAGATAGTGTTTATGCCTGCTCCCAGTGGGGAGCCTTTTTACATAAACCTTACGAATCTCGCGCCAACTTGGACGCAAGGTGTGCTCGTTTTTCCTTTTGTCAAAAATCTGTACAAGATTTTGAAATCGATATAAACACAACAGGCGAAACTGCTTACGTGCAGTTTCGCCTGTGAGCGAAGAAATTTAACCCGGCTGGCGGGAAGAAATCTTAGACAACCTGGGAGATACCCGTTCCTTTGGCTACTTCACCAATGACCCACGCCTTGTGATTGGCCGCTTTGATAGTCTTGAGCACCGCATCCGCCTTGTCGGCGGAAACGATGGCCACCATGCCGATGCCCATGTTAAAGACCTGATAAAGTTCCGCTTCATCCACGCCACCTTTGGCTTGGATCATCTGGAAGATCGGCAGCATTTCCCACGTGCCTTTGCGGATGATGACATCGCAATTCTTCGGCAGCACGCGCGGGATGTTGTCGATGAAACCACCGCCTGTGATGTGCGCGAACGCTTTCACCGCATCCGGTTTGCCCGGCTTGTTGAACTTCTTGAGGAGTGCCTGCACCGCCACGTTGTAGCTCACGTGCACCTTGAGCAATTCATCACCGATGGTATTACCCAATTCCGCCACCTTGCTCTTCGGCTTGAGGCCCAGCGTCTCGAAGAAAATCTTGCGCGCGAGCGAGTAACCGTTCGTGTGCAGACCGCTCGATTCCATGCCTATGACCACGTCGCCCTTCTTGACGCTCTTCTGGCCATCCAGCATGCGGGACTTCTCAACGACACCCACGATCGTGCCGCTGACGTCGTATTCGCCCGGCTGATAAAAGCCCGGCATCTGCGCCGTTTCGCCACCGATCAACGCGCAGTTATTGTAAGCGCACGCGCGGGCGAAACCCTTGATGACATCCGTGAAAACGTGCGGCTCCAATTTTCCCGTGCCGAGGTAATCGAGGAAGAACAACGGTTCCGCACCGAGCACCGCGATGTCGTCCACGCAGTGGTTCACAAGGTCCTCGCCGATGGTATCGTGCTTGTCCATCGCGAAGGCGAGCTTGAGCTTCGTGCCCACGCCGTCCACGGAGGACACCATGATCGGCTGCTTGTATTTCTTCACGTCGAGCGCGAAGAGACCGCCGAAACCACCCACTTTGCCCAAGACTTCTTTGCGATGGGTGGAGGCCAGTAATTGCGGCAGAGTCGCTTTGACGCGATTGCCCAGATCGATATCTACACCTGCGGCGGCGTATGCTTTCTTCTTCATTTCAGGTCAAAAATTAACAAACTCCTTCTCAGAGCAATTTCGGCTGCAACTCGTCCTTGAACAGCGAATCACCAATACTCTCCGCCCGTTGGCGACGCGTTTCGATGATGTGTTTGTCCACGTTCGGATCGTACGGCACGGGATAGTCGCCATCGTAACAGGCCATGCAGAAGCTGCTCTTCGGCAAGCGTGTGGCGGCCACCATGCCGTCCTGCGAGAGATAACCGAGCGAATCTGCATTCAGATAATCACGGATCTCGGCGATGGTGTAATTCGCTGCCATCAGCTTGTTGCGATCCGGGAAATCAATGCCATACACGCACGGATTCTTGTGCGGAGGGCAGGACACAAGCACATGCACTTCCGTGGCGCCAGCTTCTTTCAAGCTGTTCACACGTGTGCGGCACGTCGTGCCACGAACGATCGAATCATCCACGATGATGACGCGTTTGCCCTTCACCAGATCGCCCACCAAATTCAGCTTCACGCGTACGTTGAAGTCACGGATCAACTGCGTGGGTTGCAGGAAGCTGCGACCTACATAGTGATTGCGCACAAAGGCCATCTCATACGGAATGCCTGATTCCAGCGAGTAACCCAACGCGGCACAGTTACCACTGTCCGGCACCGGGATGACCAAGTCCGCTTCGATCGGATACTCACGGGCAAGCTGACGGCCCATCTCCACGCGGGTGCGATAGACGTTGCGACCGTTGATATTGCTGTCCGGGCGCGCGAAATAAACGTATTCGAACACGCAGAAGGCGCGGCGTTGATGATCGGGAAACGCCTGGATGCTCTTGATGCCGTTCTTGTTGATGATGACGATCTCGCCCGGTTCCACGTCACGAACGAACTTTGCTTGGATCAGGTCGAACGCGCACGTCTCGCTGGCAAGCACATACGCATCCCCTACCCGACCGATGGACAGCGGACGGAAGCCATGAGGATCACGCACGCCGATGATCTCCTGCTCGGTCATGATGACCAGCGAGTAGGAACCCTCGATACGGCGCAAGGTCTGCACGAGATTGTTATCCACCCCGCCCAAAGTCGGCTGGGCCATCAAGTGCAGGATGATCTCGCTATCAACGGTAGTCTGAAAAATCTGGCCTTTGGCTTCCAACTCATCGCGCAGGACACTGGCATTCGTCAGATTGCCATTGTGGGCGATCGCGATGCGTCCACGCCAGCAATCAATCGTCAGCGGCTGGGCGTTGCGCAGATGGGAAGAACCCGTGGTGGAATAACGCGTATGACCGATGGCCATGGAACCAGAAAGGTTCTTCAGCACGTCATTCTGGAAGATCTGCGGCACGAGGCCCATGCCCTTATGCTCACGGAACTGCTCACCATCACAGGTGACAATGCCGGCGCTCTCCTGACCGCGGTGCTGGAGGGCGTAGAGACCGTAGTACGTCAAATCGGCTGCATTGGGGTGACCGTATATGCCGAATACGCCGCAATAATGTTTCGGGTAGTGCTGCATCAGTTGCTTCGCCTTGAATCTCAGGACATTGCGCCTGAGTCAAGGCGGAGAAATTTTTTCGGTGAAAACACTTAGTGTCGCCACCGGTTTCAAATCCACACCGTTATTTCATCGCCCGCGCGATGCTGTTCCACCAGCCATCGTGCAATTCGCTCAACGCCCACTTCAGTTCCTGTCCGCCCGCCTTGATGGCCAGGTCCGTGCCACCCACGCTGCCGATGATCGTTGCCGGAA
The DNA here is from genome assembly GCA_965283725.1 of Limisphaerales bacterium. Lineage (GTDB taxonomy): Bacteria > Verrucomicrobiota > Verrucomicrobiia > Limisphaerales > JAEYXS01 > JAEYXS01. The sequence continues at coordinate 319,325 of CBDIPT010000005.1, read as the reverse complement.
CGCCCAATAGCTTAGCACGTTCCAACACTTTCACCGCGTTTATCTTTGCCACCGACAAAACAATGCGCCCTTGCGCCTCGCCGAACAGAATCGCATCTAAGCGCGCTTTGTCAAAGGCGCTCAAATCTACCGTCGCGCCTCTGAACCTAGATGTATTCCGCGCTTCATAGCCGGAGATACAGGATTCGGCGATCGCCACCGCCAAACCACCCTCGCTGCAATCATGCGCGCTCTTCACATCACCCGTGTAGATCAGCGCGCGGGTTGTATCGTGCAGCAGCTTTTCCTTCTGCAAATCACACTTCGGCGGCGTGCCGGTCTTTTGACCATGAACCACCTTCAAGTAAGCCGAACCGCCCAAGCCTTGCAACGGGTCCGTGCCATCCACCAGGTCGCCCAACAGGATGATGGCATCGCCCTCGTCCTTGAACCATTGCGTGGTGATATATTCCGCCTTCTCGATTAAGCCCACCATCGCCACCGTCGGCGTCGGGTCGATCGAACCTTGCGGATTCTGGTTGTAGAGACTCACGTTACCGCCCGTCACCGGCGCGATAAAGACCGTGCAACCTTCCGCGATACCGCGCACCGATTCCTTCAACTGATAGAACAGTTCCGGATTGTGCGGGTTGCCGAAATTCAGATTGTCTGTGGAACCCAGCGGAATCGCACCGGAGCAAGCAAGGTTGCGCGCCGCTTCCGCCGTGGCGATCTTACCACCTTCATACGGATCGAGGTAAACGTAAGTAGCGTTGCAATCCACCGTCATCGCGATGAATTTCTCCGGCACCTTCTCGTTATGCTTCGTCGAGCTTGCCGGCAAGAGCGGCAGCGAATCACCCTTGATCCGGATGACCGCGGCGTCTGAGCCCGGGCAAACCACGGAACCATCGCGCACCATGTGATCGTACTGACGATACACCCAGTTCTTCGAGGCGATGGACGGCCACGACAGCAAGGACTTCAGATTCTCGAGCGGATTGGAGATCGTCGGCACCTGATCGATAGTGAAAGCGCGCACCGCTTGCAGGTAAGCCGGCTCCTTCGATTCGCGCTGATACAAAGGCGCATCATCCGTCAGCTTCGAGGCCGGAATGTCCGCCACGATCTTGCCACCATGACGCACCACCATGCGGCCCGTGTCCGTCACGTAACCGACCTCAGACCACGGCAAATCCCATTTGTCGAAAATGCGTTGCACTTCGGACTCGCGACCCTTCTTCACGATGACCAGCATGCGCTCTTGCGATTCCGAAAGCATGATCTCGTAGGAGCTCATGTTCGGCGCGCGTTGCGGCACCTTGTCGAGTTCGATCTCGATGCCCGTGCCCGCACGAGCCGCCGTTTCACAGGTCGAGCAGGTCAAGCCCGCCGCGCCCATGTCCTGGATGCCCGTCACCGCGTCCGTCGCGAGCAATTCCAGCACGGCTTCCATCACGAGCTTTTCCATGAACGGATCGCCCACTTGCACCGCACCACGCTGTTGTTGCGCGGATTCATCCGTCAAATCTTGCGAGGCAAACGCCGCACCCGCCAAGCCGTCACGACCCGTCGCCGGTCCCACGTAGAAAACCGGGTTACCGATGCCCTTCGCTGCACCACGCGCGATCTGCTCGTGACGCAACACGCCGAGACAGAAGGCGTTCACCAGCGGATTGCCCGCGTAACAATCATCGAAATAAACCTCACCACCGATGGTCGGGATGCCGAAGCAGTTGCCGTAATGCGCGATGCCTTCCACCACGCCGCTGAACAAACGCCGCACTTCCGGCGAATCCAGATTACCAAAGCGCAGGGAGTTCAAGCCGCAGATCGGCCGCGCACCCATCGTGAAAATATCGCGGATGATACCGCCCACACCCGTCGCGGCACCTTGGAACGGTTCCACGGCGCTCGGATGGTTGTGCGATTCGATCTTGAACGCAATCGCCATGCCGTCACCGATATCGATGACGCCCGCGTTTTCCTCACCGGCACCCACGAGGATCTTCGGCGACTTCGTCGGGAAACCCTTCAGCACCGGGCGCGTGTTCTTGTAAGAGCAATGTTCGCTCCACATCACCGAGAAGATACCCAGCTCGGTATAGCTCGGCACACGGCCAAGGATTGCGACGGCGCGGTCGTACTCTTCCGGCGTCAGGTTGTGCTTCTTGACCAACTCTGGAGTGATGGCGGGCTCGCTCATTTCAGGAACCAAAATCTTAAAATTAAATTCTTACGCTGCCTTCGCAGCACCCTTGTTCTGCAACGCATGGATCAGGCTCTCAAAGATCGCCTTGCCGTCCTCGCAACCCAGGATCGCCTCGCTCGCGCGTTCCGGATGCGGCATCAGACCGGCCACATTCTTGGCCTCATTGCAGACGCCAGCAATGTTTTGCAGCGAACCATTCGGATTGGAATCATCCGTCAGATTCCCGCTCGCATCGCAATACTGCCACAGCACTTGGCCGTTCGCGTTCATCTTCGCCAGCGTCGTTTCATCGGCGAAGTAGCAACCCTCACCATGAGCGATCGGCACCCGCATAATCTTGCCGTCCGCGATCTTGTTCGTGAACGCCGAATTCTTCGTCACCGTCTTCAGATAGACCGGCTCACAACGAAATTGCAGCGAACGGTTCCGCACCAGCGCACCCGGCAACAGCCCGGCTTCGCACAGGATCTGGAAACCATTGCAGATACCCAGCACATGACCGCCATTCGCGGCGAATTGCTGCACCGCCTGCATCACCGGGCTGAACCGTGCGATCGCGCCTGTGCGCAGGTAATCGCCGTAGCTGAACCCGCCCGGCACCATCACCGCGTCCACATCGCCGAGCGTGGTATCCTTGTGCCAGACCAGCTTGGCCGAGTGGCCCAGCACGTTCTTCAACACGTGCACGCAGTCTTGGTCGCAATTCGAACCGGGAAATTGTAGCACCGCAAAATTCATGGTCAGTCTTTTCGGCTGAGTAACTCTTGGTTAGTCCACGATCTCCAGCTTGTAGTCCTCGATGACCGGATTGCTCAGGAACTTGTGGCAAGCCTCATCGAGCTGGCGACGGACCGTCTCCTTGTCGCCCGTTACCTCGATCTCGAGATACTTGCCCACATGCACATGGCCCACGCCCGTGTAACCCATATGGGCCAACGCGCGCTCAACTGTCTGACCTTGGGGGTCGAGAACTGCCTTCTTCGGAGTGATGATGATCTTAGCTTTCATTGTCAGCACGGCCGCAACCGCGGAATCGAAGGGCGCATGTTGCGGAAACCAGTCTTGTTGCGCGAGAACTTTTTTATCCCAAAAAGCGTCCCCTTACGTCGATATTTGCTTGCGCCTTTTGCCCAAACCTTCCCCACCCTGATTTCTTTCGCGTATTTGACGTATTTCGCGGCCTCATAAGCCTTCCTTTCCCCTTGATCGCTTGCGTCCCTTCACGGCACACAACACCCGGTTGTGTCGTCTTTTCGGGACTTTCGAGGTTCCTTGGACCCCGTCAGGTCAAACTCGTGACCTGTCGTGAAAATCGCGCCACCGAGATAATTTGTCAAATATTTTTTAACCCTAATTCACCAAACCAAAACCCCAATTGCATCCCATACAAACCCAGCAACTTATAACCACTTCAAATGCCTGCCCCTTTGTTCCCTTGCGAAAATCTTCTCGGCGACCGGCTATTCGCCCTTGGCTGTCCTGCTACTTCTTCGAGCTCTCTGCGCTCTTTGTGGCTAATCCCCTTTGCAATATTCGGCGTTGGAAGTTGGACGTTCGATGTTCCCCCTTCCTCGCCCCTACTTCGGCGCCGTCTCCAACTTCCGTTTTACTTCCGCGTTCGCCTCGATCTTCAACGATTTCTCCCACGCTTCGCGTGCTTTCGCGTAATTTTTCATGGACGCATAGATGTCCCCCAGATGATCGAACAATGTCGCGTCTTCCTCTTCGTTTTGCTTCATCGCTTTCAACATCCACGGCAACGCGGCTTCCGCGCGGTTCAGCTTGTAGATACCCAAGCCATGCTATCCAGGAACGCCGCATTATCCGGCTCCAGCTCTAGCGCCTTCTCGATCATCTTCTGCGCCCGCTCCAGATTCTCCCCACGCTCCGCCCACATGTAGCCCAGGTAATTCAGCGCCTCCGCGAAATCCGGCTCCATCTCCAGGCACTTCTCGAAATACTTCACCGCTTGCGGGATGTCCTTGTTGCGCTCGTAGGTAGATCCCACTTGAAAATAAAACTGATGCGTCAACCGCTCAGGCGCCGTCGTCCGCGCCAGCAGCTCGGCCGCGTTCAATTGCTCGAGCGCCTTGTCATACTGCTTCAGGCGGTTGAACGTGATGGCGCGATAGAAATGATTGATGAATGATTCCCCCTTCTTTTTCTTCGCCTTGTCCAGCGTCTCGAGCGCCTTCTCCGGTTTGTTATCCAGATTGTACAGCTCGACCAGTTCGTAGTAAGCCTGCTCCACGTTATCCCGCACGATGATGAACCGCTCCATCTGCTCCGCGGCCTCACCGAACTTCTTATCCTCCCGCAACAGGCTCGCGAGCATGATGTAAGCTTCCGGATTCTTCGTCGGATTATCCCGGATCAATGACTGCAACAGCTCCGCCGCCTTTTGCTTGTCCCCGCTCTGGATGAAGAGTCCAGTCAGACGCTCCCGCAAACCCGGCGCTTCCGGGAACCGTTTGAGCAGATCCAGATAGATCTCCGTGGCTTTCGCGTAATCTTTGATGAATTGGTACCCATCCGCCAGCTTTTGCAGCAACGCCGCATTGTCGCTCTTGGTCGCGTAAGCCCGGTCCAACGCCTCGTGCATGCGCGGCTTGATGGCTTCGACCTCATCCGACTTTTGCCGCATGTAAAAGCCATACAGCTCGGCCAGATCCAACGAAAACTCGATCGGAACACCCTCCACCTTCGACGCCTCAGTCATCACCGCCAATGCCTCCGCTGGCCGCTCCTTCTTCAGATATAACTGCACCAGCCCGCGATACGCCCCGATGGCTTTCGGTGCTTTCTTGATCGCCTTGCGGTTCGCCGCCACGGCGTCTTCAAAACGGTCCTGCTCCTGATAGACCAGCCCCAGCAAAGTCAGTAACCCCGGGGTGGCATCCGTCGTCTCCGCCGCTTTGCCCAAAAGAATACCCGCCTTCTCCAGTTGCCGGGACTGGATCAACCGCCGGGCGACATCCAGCACCAGCCGCTCATTCCCAGGGTCGGCCAGTCCGGCGCGGAAGAACTCTTCCAGTGCCAGATCGCTTTGCTCATTGATCTCCTGGCTGACGCCAGTCGCAAAACGCGACAAAGCCTCAATCCGTTGTTCGGATTGGGCATCGAGGGGGAATTTCCATTGCTCCGCCGGGATGGGCGCCGGGCCCTCAACCGTCTTCGGAGCGGCCGAAGTGCCTTGGGGAGAAGTGGACTGGCAACCCGTCAGCAAAACACTGACGACCAGACCGAGGCACACAGATGGCACACAAAATCGCATCGCTGCCTATTCTGTGCCACAAAAACGCCGTCCCGCAAGAGCGGGACGGCGTGTGAACGCAATTCTTTTTCCAAGGGAAGCAAGCCAAGGGGCTTACTTCTGCCAGGTACGCTTCTTATGGCGGTTGGCGCGGAGCTGCTTGCGGCGCTTATGCTTGTTGATCTTCGACTTACGACGTTTCTTCAATGAACCCATATTTTTTGCTTCGTTTAGTACACCACTTTGTTCAGCGGATACTCTATGATTCCTTCTGCGCCGGCCGCCTTCAACTGCGGGATCAATTCGCGAACAACGTGCTCGTCAATGATCGTTTCCACCGCAACCCAGCCATCCTGACTCAGCTTGGAAATTGTTGGATTACGCAAAGCGGGCAAACTTTGCAACAATTTTGCGAGGTTCTTCTCGGCAATATTGAGCTTAATGCCCACTTTCGTCTCGGCTTCCATGGCCGCGCGGAGCAACAAAGAGATCGTCTCGATCTTCTGCTTCTTCCACTTGTCCTTCCACGAACTATGATTCGCGATCAATCGCGGCGTGGACGTCAAAAGCGTATCCACGATACGTAACTTGTTGGCGCGCAACGACGAACCCGTTTCCGTCACTTCCACAATCGCATCGACCAGCTCATGCGCCTTCACTTCCGTGGCCCCCCATGAGAACTCCACTTCCGCCTTTACCTTGTGCTTGCGGAGGTAGGACTTGGTCAGATTCACCACTTCTGTGGCGATTCGCTTGCCTTCCAAATCTTTCACCGTCTTCACCGGCGACTGCTCCGGCACGCAGAGCACCCAACGCGTCGGCTGGCGCGAGATCTTGCTGAAGATGAACTCGCCCACTTCCTGCACGTCCGAGTTGTTCTCCTTGATCCAGTCATGCCCCGTGATCCCGCAATCCAAGTAGCCATGCTCCACGTAACGGCTGATTTCCTGCGCGCGGATCAACCGGATATCCAGCTCCACGTCATCCACATACGGGATGTACGAGCGGCTGCTCACCTGGATGTTAAACCCCGCCTTCGCCATCTTCTCGATGGTGGCGTCCTGCAAACTGCCCTTCGGCAATCCGAACTTTAATACCTGTTTGCTCATTTCAAAAATTGTTTTGTTGTGAAGCGCGCCCATTGCACTTCCGCTTACGCATTACGTTTCACGCGTTAGTAATCGTCTTCCGCCCGATCACCTTCACACTTCCGCTCACCAACCGTCCGAGCGCTTCCGGATACAATTCCCGCTCCGCCACCTGCACCCGTTCATGCAACGTCGCCGCCGTATCATTATCCAAGACCGGCACCGTCCGTTGAGCGATAATGGCACCGGTATCGATACCGGAATCCACGAAGTGAACCGTGCAACCCGTATGCTTCACGCCGTAATCCAACGCCTGCTTCCACGCTTCCAACCCTGGGAACGACGGCAGCAAAGAGGGGTGAATATTGATGACTTTGCCCTCGAATGCACGGAGAAAATCACCTTTCAAGATGCGCATGAACCCCGCCAGCACGATCCATTCGACCCCCGCCGACTGCATCGCCGCGATATATTCCCGCTCCGCCACCTCATCCAGTTTCGTGCGAAACTTGCCCGGCGCCACGTATTTGGCCGGCAGATTCCGCTCCTTCGCCCGGTCCAAGATGCCCGCTGTCTCCACGTCACTCACCACCATGGCGATCTCGGCATGCAGCTTCCCGGCGGCACACGCCTCCGCAATAGCCACCATATTGGAGCCCTTACCTGACCCCAAAACACCCAATTTGACTTTCGGTTTTAACGACACGAGGCGACTGTTTTAGCCGAGAAACCGATTGAAACAAGCCGGAAAAGCAAAGTAAAGCGGAGTGCTCTAACCTCTCAATCAGTAGCCGCGGTCGTAAGACCGCGCTAACTATTCGCCTATGCCATCCCTCCAGCCTTACGTGAACACCACCTGGCAAACACCAGTATCGCTATTCCAACACCGCAAAGCATGACATTACCAAAAGTAAACGAATCATCACTTCTTAACGCCACTCGTAAGAGCCCCGGATTGATGACCGGCAACAAGCCAACTACCAAAACAAAAGCTCCGAAAATCAGCGACAGCACCGCCATCGCCTCAAATATCCATTTCTTAACTTTCGGGTTCATGCCTTCCTTTCCCCCACTCCAACTTTTCCCCTCTCTCACTTTCCTTCACATCGATGTTCAGAGTTCGAAGTTGGCTGTTCGATTTTTCTCTCACTACGCCTCTACTCCATCCGTAACCGATAAAACCGCGACGAAACACTACCCGCCGTTGAATCATTGAATTCATATCGCCCGGATGGCCCCTTTTGCGCCGTGCCCAGCACCGTCCATTCACCCTTTAGGTCACCCGTCGCCAGCACGGAAAAATTCGCTTCAAAAAAACTCTCAAACGAAAGGCGCAGTTGGCCATCATTGATCATCAAACTTTGCTGGTCCAGCACAGGCATGGGAACTGTAAACACATAAGCCGCTCCCGCTGCAGCCGCACTGTTATCCTCGGCATCACCATTGATGTTTTTTGCAGCACTCGATTCCCCCAACGCCCCCACAACAATCATATTTTTCGATACGCCAACTGAAACTCCAAACCGGTCACCCGCTTCAGCATTGGATGCTTTTAAATAGGCGACCTGCGTCCAAATCCCATCATTCCGCACATACACATACGCCGCCCCTGCTGCGGAAGCATCTTCATTGAAAGCATTACCATCCACACTGGTCGCCTGACTGTCCTCCTCACTCGCCCCTACAACGACGATCCCGCCACTAATACTGACAAAGCTGCCGAAATAATCCTCTGCCCCAGCGTTGCTTGCCTTCAGATAAGCTTGCTGCGACCAAGCAGTTCCCACCCGATGGAAAACGTAAGCAGCACCAGAAAGTGGTTTGCTGTTATCATTCCCATCCCCATCAACTCCGACTGCACCACTTGATTCCGCAAGAGCTCCTACCACGGCGGTATCTCCAGAAATCGCCACCGACCATCCAAACTGATCATTTACGTCGGAATTAAAGGCCTTTAAATAAGCCTGCTGTTGCCAGGTTCCATTTTGACGGACAAAAATGTAAGCCGCACCAGAATATGATGCTTCGTTATTATCACTATCTCCATTTACGGAAGTCGCATCACTCGATTCTCCCTCTGCACCCACAATGATCGTATCTCCCGAAATACCCACCGAACGGCCAAAACCATCAAACGCCTCAGTGTTATTTCCCTTCAAATAAGCTTCTTGGCTCCATGTGGTTCCATTTCGTTTGAAAACATAGCCCGCCCCTGAACCCAGTTGGTTGCCATCACCATAGCCGCCATCTATGGCGCTACTTTCGCTCACAGCACCCGCCACAACAGTGTCCCCTGAAATTGCGACGGAGTATCCTAAACGAGCAAATTGGAAATCATTTCCCGCCTTGAGATAGGCCTGCTGCATCCATGTGGTTCCGTTGCGGACAAAGACATAGACTGCCCCGCGAGATGGAACACTATTGTCATTTTGGTCTCCGTTGACGCCTTGAGCAGCGCTTTGCTCTTCCTCAGCACCAACTGCGATTGTGTCGCCATCAATCGCCACCGCCTTTCCAAACTGATCACCGTCATCGGGATTGCTGGCTTTCAGGTAAGCTTGTTGCGTCCAAGTTGAACCACTGCGAATAAACACATAGATCGCCCCGGAAGAACCTGCACCATCCCCCGGGGAGCCAACGACCATCGTATCTCCTGACACAGCCACCGCGCTTCCAAAATAATCAAGCGTCTCTCCGTGATCCCCTTTGATATAAGCCTCAGGATTTACCACGGCTCCAAGCACAGGCCAGCCGGATAAAACCGCGAAAAGCGTGATCAGCCACCACCTCTTAGCACAACATTGGAACATCAACACACAACTAGAACATTATCGCCGAAGCAACAAGTCTCAAAATATTCTGAGCAACCCGCTCACACCTTCTTCGTCATCGCCACGCCCAGCTTCAACAGTTTCTGCGCATCCGCATCCGACTTCGCCTCTGCATAGATGCGCAAGATCGGCTCCGTGCCTGAGCCCCGCAGCATCAGCCACGCGCCATCATCCGCGATGAACTTCACGCCATCGAACGCCTTCACATCCTTCAGCTTCGATCCCAGCAACTTCGCTGGTGGATTCTTCGCGCAGAACTCCATCAGCGCCGCCCGTTTCTCCAAGGGGAAATGCGTGTCGATACGCGCATAGCGATGCGGACCATATTCCCTCTCCAACGTCGCCAGCAACGCGCCCACGGTTTTCTTCTCCGTCGCCAGCATCTCCAGCAACATCAAGCCCGCAAGAATCCCATCCCGCTCCGGGATGTGACCGGGAAAACCGATACCACCGCTCTCTTCAAAGCCCAGCAACACCCCGCCCTTGATCATCTCGCTTGCGATATACTTGAAGCCCACACCCGTCTCCACCAGCTCCAGACCATACTTCGCGCACATCTTATCCACCATGGATGTCGTCGTGAGCGCCTTCACCACCTTGCCCGTCGCCTTGCGATTCACCACGTAATGGCGCAGCAGCAGACAGATCAGATTGTGAGTCGAGAGATAATTCCCCTTCCCATCCATTCCGCCCACCCGATCCGCATCGCCATCCGTCACCAGACAGATGTCATGCGGATGATTCTTCAGATACGCCTGGCTGAACGTGTAATTCTTCTCCACCGGCTCTGGATTAATGCCACCGAAGAACGGGTCATGCTTCGCATTGATTGTCGTCACCTTGCATGTCGTCCCCGCGAGCAATTCATCGAAGCAACCCGCACCCACGCCGAACAACGCCTCATGCGCGAACTTCAGCTTCGACTTCGCTACCAAGTCAAAGTTCACCAGCTTCTTCACCGCTTGATAATGCGGCTGTCGCATGTTTACCTTACGCACCTTCTTCGCCTTCAGTCCCTCCGCGAGCGCCATGGCCTGCACCGGTGATTTATCCAGCAACCCTTCGATCGCCTTGCACATCGTCGGCTCTGCGGAACCGCCGAAATGTCCCTTGAGTTTGAACCCGTTGAAGATCGCCGGATTGTGGCTCGCCGTGAGCATGATGCCCCCGATGCACTTCCCCTGCTTCACCGCGTAAGACACCGCCGGCGTCGGCACCGGGCTGTCGCTCAAGATGACGTCAAAACCATTCCCCGCGATGATCTCCGCCGCCCGCTGCGCGAACTGGTCCGAGAGAAAACGCCGGTCATAGCCGATGGCCACTGCGTTCTTCGTGCCCGCGATGGGATTCGCCTTCCAATAATCCGCCGTCGCCTGCGCCACCCGGCTCAGGTTATCGAAAGTGAAATCCTCGGCGATGACCGCACGCCATCCGTCCGTACCAAACTTGATTGCTGCCATAATGGAAAAATAAATGAACCGTCAGCCAACTCAGACCAAACTCAATTGAAACGCCTCCGGTGGCTCTTCACCCGCGGCCTTCTCCGCCAGTTGACGCATCTTCTTGATCGCCTTCGTCAGGCTCGGTTGACCGTAGAGGCCCGTGCCGCTCACAAACGTATCCGCCCCTGCCCGCGCGCACTCCGTCACGGTCTGGAAGGTGATGCCCCCGTCCACCTCCAGATGATAGCGCAGTCCCCGCTCACGCCGCCACGCACTCGCCTGCTGGATCTTCGGCACACACTCCTGGATGAAAGATTGCCCGCCAAACCCCGGATTCACGGTCATCACCAGCAACAGATCGATCTGCTTCAGGTAAGGCTCGGCCAAGGCGATATTGGTTGGAGGGTTCACCGCCAGACCGACCTTCTTGCCCATCGATTTGATCTTCCAGATGAGCGATTCCACTTTATCACCCAATTCCACATGGATGGTAATGAGGTCTGCACCTGCCTTAACGAACGCATCGAACAGGATTTCCGGCTTCGTGCACATCAGATGCACATCCAGAAACGTCTCGCTGGCTTCATTGATCCGGCGCACCACCTCGGGTCCAAAGGAGATATTCGGCACGAAATTCCCGTCCATCACGTCCAGATGAAGCCAGTCCGCCCCAGCCTTCCCGGTACGGCTCGCTTCGTGGGCAAACTTGCCAAAATTCGCTGCCAGCAGCGAAGGTGCGATAATCATGAGCGAAGGCTAAAGGAACCCGTGCGGGAGTCAATTCAGGGTGAAGAATTTAAGAGGTTTACCACGAAATACGCCAAATACACTAAAGGGGAAAAGCGCCAGTCTCTTTTTCGCGTATTTAGCGTGTTTCGCGGTTTACCACCCTTATACCGGTTCCACATCCACGGACACCTTCACTTCATGCGCGCCGCCCCCGGTGATGATTCCACCCACGGGGCTCACGTCATTGAAGTCACGACCATACGCCACCGTGATGTGTTCCTCGCCGGGCATTATATCGTTCGTCGGATCGAAATCCACCCAGCCCAAGTCCGGGCAATACACAGCGAACCACGCGTGCGAGGCATCGGCGCCGACAAGCCGTTCCTTGCCCTCTGGCGGACGCGTCTGCAAGTAGCCGCTAACATACCGTGCCGGCAGCCCAAGCGAACGCAGGCACGCGATGGCCAGATGCGCAAAATCTTGGCACACCCCGCGACGTTTCTCCAAAACCTCCTCCAGCGGTGTCGAAACATTCGTCGCCTTCGGGTCGTATTTGAAATCCCGGAAGATGCGGGAATTCAGATCACTGACGCCGGCCAGTAAGGGCGTATCCTCGGCAAAACTCTCCCGCGCGTAATCCGCCAGCTCGGGATTCGCCCGCACCAGCGGTGAATCGAACACGAATTGATACGGCTCCACGACGGCTGGTGAAACCGGATCGCGGAACACATCAGCCACCCGTTCCCAAGGGACGGACAATGCCGGCGCGGGCGGAGTCTCCGTACGGACCTCCACCAAACTCTCCGCGATCACCTCCATGCTGCTGTGCAACTCCTGCAGCGTAAAAAAACAGACGCTGTTCCCGAAATAATCCGTGCGCACGCGGCGGATAGCTGGCTCTGGCTGGATGTTCAGCGCGAACTCCGACCGCTGCTGCGTCGCCGTCATCCGCGGCTTGAGCCGCGCGGCGTGATGCGAGACCGCCACCGGCTCGGCATACTCATACAACGTGCGGTGGGTGATGTGAAATTTCATATGCGCTTCCCTCCCGCTTGCGCGATGGTCGAATGCGCAAAGTAGCTCACCGCGATCGCCTCCGAGAGCCGCGGCAGGTCATTCAACGTCTCCGTCAACACTTGCATCGCCTGCGATTTCTCCCGATCACCCTCCAGGTTCGCCAATTCCCGCGGATCGAGCAATTTCACCCGCGTGGAGCACTCCAGCAACACCCGTTCGCCCACACTGAGCAAGGCGCTCTGTTTCTCGATCGGCAGCCGGTCGAAATGCTTTTGCAATTGATTCAACTGGAAGATGAGCGAGTGAGGATTCGTGTCATCCAGGATGAGCAGGTCGAACACTGCAGCGATATGCGGCAGCAGATTGTAGCGCGAACGATAGGTGATGGTGTTATCCGCCACTTCCAGCACCGCTTCCAGCACGCTCGGCGTCTCGGCTTCCGGTGAGCGCAGGGCATTGCGCAACAGCGTGCACAGATAGATGGACCGCTCGATGCGCAGGCCGATATCGATGAACCGCCAGCCCTGTGCCTTCGTCATATTTTCCCGCGCCAACCCATTGAACGCGGCCAGCCCGATCACCGTCTGGTTCAACACCCCGATGGCATCCCCCGCCAGAATCACAGGCGCGGAAGCAGGCAAAGTCAGCCGGTCATCCACCTCGCTCAGCACGCGCCACACATCGTTCGAGGTCCGGTCACGCAGCAGCGTTGCCAGCCGCTGCAGGTGGTCAGCGATCCGCCGTAAACTGCCCGGGCGTTGGGCATCAAAGATGGCCGCCAGCAATTCCGCCTCCAGCGTCTCGGCCGTCGTCTTTTGTTCGGCCGGTGGCGTCACGAGCTGGCCTTGCGATTCCAGCGTTTGCAGCAAAGGCATCAGCACGGGCAAGGTGCTGCCGGTGCTTTCTGGATTAAAGCGGTTCAACGCACTGCGCAGCAACCGCGCCGAGGAATCCGCCCGTTCGCAATACCGGCCCAGCCAGAAGAAATTGTCGGCGAGACGGCTGGGGAGATTGTTCCCACCCGGCGCAACTCCACCGCTTGTCCGACCGAGTGGAGCAGCGAAACCTCGCTCACCGGCTTGTCGGAGAGCACCCAGACATCCTTGCTGCTGCCGCCGCGCTGCATGGTGATGAAGCGCCCGTCGTTACCCGTGGCCACACGCACCAAACCGCCCGGCATCACCTTGTAACCATCGGGCGTCGCCACCAGATACACGCGCAAGCCCATCGGGTTCGGCACCAGTTTGTCGCCGTTCCAGGTCGGGGTCGTAGAAAGTTGGACGCGTTCCTGAGCTACGAACAGATGCGGCTGGATGGCGATCCGGCGGCGCAACTCTTCGCGTTCGCGCGTGGTCATGGCCCGGTCTGGCGCCATGCCTTTCAGATGACTGCGGAAGGCAGGCTTCACGAAGAGATCATCCAGGTGCTCCAGCACGTAATTCTCCGCCTTTTTCTGCCCGCACCACCACGTGGCGATGGACGGTATCTTCAGATCTTCATTCAGGATGTGCTTGCACAATCCCGGCAGGAACGCCATGAACGCCGGGCTTTGCAGCAAACCGCTGCCCAGCGCATTGGCGATGGCCACATTGCCCGCCCGCGCCGCCTCAGCCAAACCCGGCACGCCAAGCATCGAATCGTTCCGCAATTCCAACGGATCGCAAAAGTCATCGTCCACCCGGCGCAGAATGACATCCACCTGCTCCAGCCCGCTCAAAGTCTTCAGGAAAACGCGATTGTCGCGCACCGTGAGGTCCTGCCCTTCAACCATCGAATACCCGAGGTACCGCGCCAGATATCCTTGCTCAAAATACGTCTCGTTATACGGCCCCGGCGTCAGCAAGACCACGCGCGGATTGTCCGTGCGCCGCGAGGCCAGTTGCGCCAGCGAGTTTTGCAGATCACGGAAAAAGCCCGCCAGCCGTTGCACCTGGCAATCGCGGAAAGATTCGGGCAGCACCCGCGAGGTCACCAACCGGTTGGCTAGTGCATACCCTGCTCCCGTCGGGATTTGCGTGCGGTCCGAGATCACCCACCAACGTCCATCCGGCGAACGCGCCAGATCAGCCGCGTAAAGATGGAGAAAGGTATCCTGCGGCGGTTTCACGCCATGACAAGGACGCAAGAAATCCGGCTGCGCGAAAACCAATGCGGGAGGCAACCAGCCCGAACGAATGAGGTCCTGTCGGCCATAGCAGTCGCCGATGATCTTGTTGATCAGGCTGGCCCGCTGGATCAGCGCCGCCTCCAGCGTCTGCCATTCCTCTGCGGAGATGATCGCGGGCACGGCATCCAACTGCCACGGCCGCTCCATCCCGCGTGCATCCCCATAGACGTTATACGTGATGCCCTGCTCATGGACGATTCGCCGGGCCACGTCATGCCGGTGCTTCAATTCCTCCCGGTTGAACTGCCCCAGATCCTCCAGAAACCGGCGGTAATGCGGCCGCATCGTGCCGTCCGCCAGCATCAATTCGTCAAAGCCGCGCAACGACTGCTGGTATTGCTCCAGCAGCCACGGCGTCGCGGCTGGCTTGCTTGTCTTGAGCACGTCGCTCATTTCACCGCGAGCTTTTACCTCAAGCGGTGCCTTGCTGCCAACCTCCTTGTCCGAACTTTTTTCAGACATTCCGCAGGTCCAAAGTGAACGGAAACTCCGGGTTCACCGGCAACCGTGTCAGCTTCCATTTTCCAGGTGTATGTCCATGCCGGAAGAACCGCGCCAAACGGCGGCTTTCGGCCTCGTAAGCATTCACCGGGAAGGTGTTGTAACTCCGTCCGCCCGGATGCGCCACGTGATAGGTGCAACCGCCCAGCGAACGGTCCGTCCACGTGTCCACCACGTCCAGCACCAGCGGACTGTGCACCGGGATGGTCGGTTGCAAGCAGGAGGAAGGCTGCCAGGCGCGATAACGCACGCCCGTCACGAATTCGCCCTTCGTGCCCGTCGGATGCAACGGCAACGCGTAACCGTTCACACTGATGACATGGCGCGGGTCGATCGCCCCCTGCACCTTCACCTGCATGCGTTCCAACGAGGAATCGACATAGCGTACCGCTCCCCCCGGTCCGGGTTCCTCACCCAGTACATGCCAAGGTTCCAGCGCATGGCGCAACTCGATGTGTAATCCGCGCGCATCGTAATCACCCGCGAACGGGAACCGGAATTCGAAGTGCGGCGCAAACCATTCGGACTTCATCGGATAACCGAAGTCTTGCAAATCGCGCACAACGTCTTCCATGTCCTGCCAGATGAAATGCGGCATCATCCAGCGGTCATGGATCTCCGTGCCCCAACGCACGAGCGGTTTCTTGTAAGGTTCCTGCCAGAAACGGCTCACGAGCGAGCGCAGCAGCAGGTGCTGCGTCAGACTCATCCGCGAATGCGGCGGCATCTCGAAGGCGCGCATTTCCAGCAAGCCCAACCGGCCCGTGGCACTCTCCGGCGCGTAGAGCTTGTCGATGCAGAATTCGGCCCGATGCGTATTGCCCGTCGAATCGATCAACAGGTTGCGAAACAAACGGTCCACCAGCCACGGCGGTATCCAGCCCTTGTCCGGCACCTGTTTGAATGCCACTTCCAGTTCATACAGCGAATCATTCCGTGCTTCATCGATGCGCGGACTCTGGCTCGTCGGCCCGAGGAACATCCCGCTGAACAGGAACGATAGGGACGGATGATTCTGCCAGTAGGTGATCAGGCTCCGCAGCAGGTCTGGGCGACGCAGCAAGGCGCTGTCCGCCGGCGTATTGCCGCCGATGATGATGTGATTGCCGCCACCGGTGCCGGTGTGCTTGCCATCCACCATGAACTTTTCCGTACCGAGCCGCGACAGGCGCGCTTCCTCGTAAAGCACCGTGGTGCGCTCTACCAGTTCCTTCCAGTTGGCGGAAGGATGCAGATTCACCTCGATGACCCCCGGGTCAGGCGTCACCTTCAGCACATTCAACCGTGAATCGAACGGCGGCGTATAACCCTCGATCACCACCGGCGTTTGCAGATGCTCGGCGGTGTCTTCGATGGCGGCGACCAGTTCCAGATAATCTTCCAGCGTCTCCACCGGCGGCATGAAGATGTGCAGACGGCCGTTGCGCGCTTCCACGCACATCGCTGTGCGCACCACCCACGAGGCGGATTCATGCGGCGCAGGGCGCTTGGCCGGATCATGCGCCCGCGTGATATGCGGCTTGGTGAAGGGAATCGATTGCCCTCCCGGCCCAAAGCTGCTGTAACCCGAGCCCATGCCACCCGGCGTCATCCCTGAGGACACAAAATGCTGCGGATCCTTCGCCGGACGCCGGGGCAACGGCGGACGCGCCACCAGCGGGTCCAGTTCGTTGATGTAGGGATAATCGGTGCGGCTCACCCACGGCAATGAATCCAGCGGCAAACGGAAACCCATCGGTGAATCACCGGGGATCAGATACATCCGCTCGGAGCGCATGAACCATGGCCCCGAATGCCAGACCGGCCGGTTGCCATCCCACCCCCGCTGGATCGGCAACGTGTAACCCGTGACCCCATCCAGCCCCTTCTCAAACAGCTTGGCCAACCGCGCCCGTTCTTCCGGGTCGCGCAGATTGGATTTCAACGGGTCCACATTCGTCGGCAGGCGGCGTTCCTTCCACAAGTAATAGAACGCGTCTTCGTAACCCGGCAAAATCCATTTCGGATCCACGTGTAAACGGGACGACAACGCCTCGATGAACCGCGCCGAATCCGTCGCCGTATAACCGTAGTCCTGCTTCTCATCGGCCACGAGATCGTGGTTTTCCCAGATGGCCTCGCCATCCTTGCGCCAATAGCACGCGAACGCCCACCGCGGCAACTGCTCGCCTGGATACCACTTGCCCTGCCCGTAATGCATCAGTGCGCCCGGCGCCCAGCGCTTCTGCAACCGGCGGATCAATTCATCCGCCCGCTTGCGCTTCGTGGGCCCGAGGGCCGTGGTGTTCCACTCCGCCCCATCGTAATCATCAATGGAAACGAACGTCGGCTCGCCGCCCATCGTCAGGCGCACATCATGTTTCGTGAGGTCGGCATCGACCTTGTAGCCGAGCTTCTCGATCTCCGCCCATTGCGCATCGCTGTATGGCAACGTCACCCGGGGCGATTCCTTCACCCGCGTCACCGTCATCTCAAAGCTGAACTCGCATTCGCATTCATCAATGGCCCCTGTGATGGGCGCCGCGCTGGATGGATCCGGTGCCGCCGCGAGCGGGATATGGCCTTCACCGGCGAGCAGACCGCTCGTCGGGTCGAGGCCGATCCAGCCTGCGCCCGGCAGATACACTTCACACCAGGCGTGCAGATCGGTGAAATCCTTCTCGGCCCCGCTCGGGCCATCGAGCGATTTCACATCCGCGGTGAGTTGGATGAGGTAACCGCTCACAAAACGCGAGGCCAGACCACAATGCCGCAGCACCTGGCACATCAACCACGCCGAGTCACGGCAGGAACCGCTCAAGGTCGTCAGCGTTTCTTCCGGCGCTTGCACGCCCGGCTCCAGGCGGATGAGATACTTGATGTCCTTCCACAGCTTCTGGTTCAGCGCCACGAGGAAATCGATCGTGCGCTGGCGTTTGTCTGCCGGATCCTCCTGCGGGATCTGTCCTGATTCGGGCAACGCGCTGTGATGATGTTTGTCGACAGGCTGCTCGGAATGCGTCAAGGGCAGCGGATGCCCGTCCATGAAAGCCAGGTGCTCCTCGCCGACGATCTCTTTGCGCACCACATCCAGATACGCCAGAAACTTGGGCGTCAACGCGCACTTGAGCTGGAATGGCTCCAGTTCGTGGTCCAGGGCGGAATCGTAATGGAACGGAAACTTCTCCGCATGTGGCTCGAGGAAAAAGTCGAACGGATTCAGCACGGACATCTCCGCCACCAGATCCACCTCCACAAGGAATTCACGGGTCGGCTCGGGAAAAACCGCACGGGCCAGATAGTTGGCCTGCGGATCCTGCTGCCAGTTCAGGAAATGCTGTTCCGGCAGGATGCGCAGCGAGTAGCCCAAGATACGCGTGCGGGAATGCGGAGCCGGACGCAACCGGATGACCTGTGGCCCAAGATTCACCAGGCGGTCATACTTGTAATGCGTGCGATGATGCAGTGCGACTTGAATAGCCATATTAGGCGTTTGGAGTGTGCGATTTGGCGTTAGCCGATAAAATGTTTTTAAAGTCTTGGGCGATAGTCCCCGGCGTTTCCGTCGGCAACCACCGCACTCTTAGTCTAGTCGTTCCTCAAAAGCAACCACCCGTGCTGCCCGTTCCTGTGACGAATGTCTGACATATTTTGCCTTCACTTATTCTCATTATTCTCCAGTTCATAGCTCCCTCTTCCTTTCGTAGCCAATCTGCTTCAATTTTCCCGCCCAGCGTTAGCCTTAAACTCGCTGTACTAGCCTATTCTCAAACAAAATTATTTCGCGCCTTACCGCTGAGGCAAAATCCGCCCCAGCCGCATTTTGACCATTCTGCGGTTTTTTACACAGCCCCTCCCTCACATCCCGCATGGTTCCCGCTAAAACCCCGGGCCACACCACCTAAACCCATCGAAACCAATTAGTAACATAACCCGTGCCAACCCGACCGCCTTCGTAATCGTTCTCGTCCTCGTCGTCGTCCTAGATTTCTTTGTAGTCCATCTTTCCCAAACGACCATGAGCAACTACATCCCGTAATCGCAAACACAGGCCGGCATCCGAACTCTCCCCATCCAGCATCTAGTATCTAGAATCCGCCAATCCTGTTCCCTACACCCCTTCCGCGTATTCTGTATGTGCAGCGGTTCTCTTCCCCGTTGATTTGACAAACCCACCCCCATACACGATGAGTCCTTCATGATGGCTCGCATCATCAAAACAATTCAGAATGCCCGGCTTCAGCCAGGGCTAGGATTGTCTTTGCCATAATACGAACCGTCTCCTCACCTAGCTTTTATCCCTGATTGAAGCCCCGACGCCATTCGTCGGGGCTTTTTGTTTTCAGGGCTAAAGAACCACAGGAGCAAAACCTATGAACACCATGAAAAATAGCACCCTTGTCACTAGCACCCGCGAAACCGGTCGCGAGTATCCGCTCACGCGCACTCGCAATCTCGGCATCGCCGCGCATATCGACGCCGGCAAGACCACGCTCACCGAGCGCATCTTGCTCTACACCGGCGCGATCCATCGTGCGGGCGAGGTCCATTCCGGCAACACGACCACGGACTCGAATCCGATCGAGCAGGAAAAAGGCATCACCATTTTCGCTGCCGCGGTATCGAGCATCTGGACGCAGACTCGCGCCGACGACGTGTTCAAGCTGTTCGTGAACGAACCGCATCGGCTCAACATCATCGATACCCCTGGCCACGTGGACTTCACCGTGGAAGTGGAGCGGTCCCTGCGCGTACTGGACGGCATGGTGGCCGTGTTCAGCGGCGTGGACGGTGTGCAATCGCAGTCCGAGACCGTCTGGCGACAGGCGGACAAGTATCGCGTCCCACGTGTCGTGTTCGTGAACAAGATGGACCGTACGGGTGCGAACTTCGCCCGCGTGGTGGACGACATCCGCCATAAACTCGGCGCGAACGCTGCTCCCGTGCTCATCCCCTTGGGCGCAGAAGATGCGTTGCGCGGCCAGTTGGACATCGTGAACCGCAAAGCCTTCGTCTTTGGTGACGGAGCCTTGGGCGGCTTCAGCGTTGAGAACGTTCCTCCAGATCAGGAGGCGCTGGTCGCTCGTGCCCGCTCGGAACTTATCGAGCGGGTCGCGGAAGTGGACGATGAGATCGCTGCTCTCTGGCTGGATAACCAGCCAGTCAGTGCGGACGTGCTCAAACGCGCCATCCGTCGTGCGACGATCGCGAATCGCCTCGTGCCCGTGATCGGTGGCAGCGCCTACAAATTTGTGGGCGTGCAACCGTTGCTCGATGCCTTGGTCGATTATCTGCCCAGTCCGGCGGATATGCCGCCGGTTGAAGCTCATTCGGCAAATACCGGTGAAGCTGTTCGTTTGACTGCAGATGACGACTCACCGGTGGCCGCACTGGCGTTCAAGCTGGTGAGCGAAACTCAAGCCGGGCGTGTCGTTTGGCTGCGGCTCTATACCGGCACCTTGCGTAAAGGTGATACGGTGCTGAACTCGCGCACGGGTAAGACCGAGCGCGTAGGTCGTCTCGTGCGCATTTTTGCGGACCGGCGTATTGAGCTGGCGGAAGCGCATGCAGGCGAAATCTGCGGTGTCATCGGTCTGCGCGGCTTCACCACGGGCGATACGCTCAGTGCACCTGCGCAACCCGTGTTGCTGGAGCCGCCGGTATTCCCGGAACCCGTCGTGACCGTGGCTATTGAGCCGCGCACGAATGAAGACCGGGAGAAGCTGGGCGCTGCCCTCGCCCGTTTGAGCGAGGAAGACCCGACACTCCGTGTTAGCACGCATCCGGAAACCGGCCAGTGCCTGTTATCCGGCATGGGTGAACTGCACCTGGACATCACGCGCACGCGACTGGCGGATGAGCATCACGTGGCGACCATCGCGGGCACGCCTGAGATCGCGCATCGCGAGACCACCACGCGTGCGGCTGAGGCCGATCATCTGTTGAAGAAACAGAATGGCGGTGTCGGCATGTTCGCGCGGGTCATCCTGTCCGTGACTCCGGCGGTGGCAGGCTCCGGCCTGAGCATCGAGAACCGGATCACGGGTGGCAGCATTCCTGTGCAGTTCCATGGCGCAGTGAAGAAAGGCGTCTTGGAAGCAGCGAAGGAAGGCGTGCTCGGCCACCCGTTGGTGGACGTACAGGTCGCCATCTTGGATGGAGCTTTCCACGCGAAAGACTCCAACGACCTGGCGTTCCAACTTGCCGCCGCCGATGCCTTGCGTATGGCATTGCGCGAAGCAGGCCCAATATTGCTGGAGCCGGTCATGCACGTGGAAGTCAACGTGCCCACTGAGTATCAGGGCGATATCCTCGGTGACCTGCCCCGTCGTCGCGGCCAAGTCCTGGCCGTGGAAACGAGCGGCAGCAATGCCGTGGTGAAAGCGGATGTGCCACTCGCCGAACTGTTCGGCTACGCGAACGCCATCCGCAGCCTCAGTAAAGGCCGCGCCGCGTATAGCATGAAGCCAAACCGCTTCCAGCCGGTGCCGGAAGGGCTGGTGAAGAAACAGCAAAGGTAAGGAAAACAAAGCGGGGTTCGCGTGATGCGAACCCCGCTCTTTTCAAGTGAATCTATTCCCCACTGTTACGCCGGAACGGATGCCACATCTGTTGCCAGAATGACCGCGGCGGCGCATCACTCACGACACCATATGCTTCCGGCCATTCGCCTTTGGGGCATTTGTATGTGCCGAAAATCATATCGATGACCGGCAGATGCACCGCATAGTTGGCATCGACGTAATCATCATGCTTGGCGTGATGCCAATGATGGAATTGCGGCGTTACCAGAATATAGCGCAGCGGACCGAAGTTGATCCCCATATTCGCATGAATCGCCACCGCCTGTACCCCTACCAGAATGACATAGGCATTCATCGCTGCTTCGGCAAAGCCACACACATAGAGCGGCACCATCACCATCGCACGCACAACCAATACCTCAACGAAATGTGTTCGCGAACCGGCCAGCCAATCCATTGTCTCGCTCAGTGATGGATAGACGGAACTTCCAAAGGAAGCCAAACTTATGATGCAAACGGTGCGTCCAATACTGGAAGAGATCGGCCAGGAAAGTCGCCATGATAAACTGCACCCAGATAGGCAGCGACCGAACCCAAGTCTGCAAACCTTCTGTGGCCGCCCAGCTAAACCCCTTCTGCGCCACGGAATTGGTGAACAGAAAGATGAACTGGATGAGCAGATGACTGACGAAGAAATACGCGAGGTCCGTCCGCCATCCGGCGCGCAAAACCTTCTGCTCCCGATTCAGCGCAAACGCCTTCTCCAAGGGGATGAAGATGACCATGGAAAAGATGAAACTGATGGCGAACCAATCGAGGCCAAATGAGTATTGCGTGGATTCAAACGGATGAATCTCAATGCGTGAACCACCCAGCAAACTGGCGAGAAAGGCCGTGCCGATGCCCGTCCAGGCGAGCCTTCTTGATTGATTCAGAACGTAACTGACGATGCCGGAAAAATAAGCGACCACGAGGCACCAGAACAACAGCGTGCGTGCGAAATCCTCATTGTAAGCATTCCGGAACTGTTCCGAAGTCAGCAACCTGGGAAAGCGAAAAGCCAGCACCCCACATAACGACACTATGCCTAGCAGCGCCGAAAGATAGCCGCTCACCATTCCTTTCCCCCATTTCAACTCCACCTCTTCCTTCATAGACAAAGCATTACCAAACCCGGACCTACCTGAGCAATCTCATTGCCGCACAAAACAAAACAGGCCGGACGAATCACTTCGTCCGGCCTGTTCTCTGAAATGAACTGAAAGCTTACGCTTCCTTCTTCACCGCCGCCTTCACCTCGAGGTGCAGATCCTTCAACTGCCGTGCGGTCACTTGCGACGGCGAATCCGTCATCAAGCACACGCCCTTGGCGGTCTTCGGGAAGGCGATCACGTCGCGGATGCTGCTCGTGCCGCAAAGAATCGCGATAAGGCGATCAAAGCCCAGCGCGATACCGCCGTGCGGCGGCGCGCCATACTTGAACGCCTCCAGCATGTAGCCGAAGCGCAATTGCGTCTCGTCCGGCGGGATTTGCAGGATCTCTTCAAAGATCGTCTTCTGCACGTCCGGCTGGTGGATACGGATGGACCCGCCACCGAGTTCCACACCGTTCACCACAATGTCATAGTGCTGGCCACGGACCTTCTTCGGATCTTGCTTCAGCAACGGAATGTCCTCAGCCACCGGTGCTGTGAATGGATGATGGCTCAGTACCAGCGGTTGAATTCCTTGTCGAAAGTCAGCAACGGGAATTCGATGACCCACAGGAAATTGAACTGCATCGGGTCGATCGTCAGCTTGCCCTGCCCTTTCAGCACTTCCGCGCAATACAGGCGGATCTTGCCGAGGATTTCGCAGGCGTTCAGCCATTGATCGGCGGCAAACAGGATCAAGTCACCCTCTTCAATAGCCAGCTTCGTCTTGAGCGCCGTCTTCTCCGCTTCGCTGAAGAACTTCACGATCGGCGATTTCCATTCGCCGTTCTCGACCTTGATAAAGGCGAGGCCCTTCGCGCCGAAGCTCTTGGCGTAGTCCGTCATCGTCTCGATCTGCCCTTGCGTCGCACAGGCCAGGCCCTTGGCGTTGATGGCTTTCACCACTCCGCCATTGGCGATCGCGCCGCTGAACACCTTGAACGTGCTCGCCTTGAAATCTTCCGACATGTCCACCAGTTCCATGCCAAAACGCGTGTCCGGCTTGTCGATACCGTAGCGGTTCAACGCCTCGTCAAAGCTGATGCGCTTGAACGGCGTGGGGATGTCCATGTTGAGGGCCGTCTTCCAGACCTTCTTGAGCAAGCCCTCGATGAGCGAGTAAATGTCCTCACGATCGATGAAGCTCATCTCGATATCCACCTGCGTGAACTCCGGCTGGCGGTCCGCGCGCAAATCTTCATCGCGATAGCAACGCGCGAGCTGGAAGTAACGCTCGATACCGCTCACCATCAAAATCTGTTTGAACTGCTGCGGCGACTGCGGCAGGGCGTAGAACGTGCCCGGGTCACGGCGGTTCGGCACGAGGAATTCGCGCGCGCCTTCCGGCGTGGACTTAAACATCGTGGGCGTCTCCACTTCCAGGAAACCCTGCTCATCCATGTAGCTGCGCGTGGCGATGGCCACCTTTGAGCGCAGACGCAGATTGCGCGTCATCTCCGGGCGGCGCAGGTCAAGGTAACGATACTTTAGGCGCAACTCCTCGTTCACCTTGCTCGCCACTTCCGGGTCATCGACCGGGAACGGCAGCACTTCCGCATAGTTCAGCACCGTGAGTTGCTTCACGAGCACTTCCACTGCACCCGTGGCGATCTTGGAATTATCCGTGCCCGCCGGACGCACGCGCACTTTGCCGACCACTTCGATGACCGACTCGCTGTGCAGCTTGGTCGCATTCTCGAAAACGTCCTTCGGCAGATCCGAGGGGTCCAGCACCGTCTGCGTGCGCCCTTCGCGGTCGCGCAGATCGATGAAGAGGACACCGCCCAGATCGCGGCGGGAATGGACCCAACCCGCCAAAATCACTTCTTGCCCGGCGTGTTCCGCCCGGAGCTCATTGCAGTTATGCGTACGTTTCATGTCTATGCCAAAACCCGATATACAGTAAATTAACTGTACACAGGAGCGCGGATACTGACGTGAACCCCCCACCTTTTCAAAGGGAAAATGAAGCCTCTTAAAGCCGGCTAAAACACCCGTTACTCACGCCTATCTGTGTCCATCTGTGGTTAAACGGACCCCTTACTTCCCCGCTAAATCCACAATCGCCACCTCCGCCCGCGCATTCCACCGCAATTGCAGCCCCTTCCCCTTCAGAACCTCCTCTAGCGCCGCCAGCGGCGTAATGCCCTTTTGCGAGATATTGATGCCGCTCTGCATGAGCGGGGTCTTGTCTGTGCCCGTCACCGCTTGCCGCACCGCCACCGAGGCCACCCAGTTCAACCCCGACTGTTTGGCCATGAGCTGGATGAATTCCTCCAGCGGCAGGTCGGACAAAATGACATCCGTCTTCTCCTCGGCTCCCGGCGGCTTCACTGGCTCCACCTTGCCTGCGGCTGGAAACCGCTCCGCCGGATAGATCACCCCCAACCGGCCCAGCCCGCTCCAATCCACTGCCCAACCGCCCGCATCCAGCACCGCTTCGAGTGCCTGTTGCGAGGTCAGGTTGCGCAACTTCACCGTCACCAATGTCTCGCTCCATGCCGTCCCCAGCTTGTTCGTGCCTAGAGTCAGCTCATAGCTCGGCACCAGATTCAAACCGCTCTGCAACGCCAGCGTCTGTACCACTTGAAAGGCGGGCGCTTCATCAAAGAACAGGATGGGTATTTTGCGCAGCTCCTTGGTCGGCGGCGGCAATGGCCGGGCCGGACGCTTGAATTTCATCTCCTCCGCGGTCGCAAAACGCAGCTTGAACAGGTTCGGCCCGCGCGAACGGTCCAGATACAGTCCATACGCTGCCGCCATGCTTTCCATGACCTGATCCGGGGCGACCTGTTTGAAATCCCATTTCACGGAGGGCGGCCCCCACGGCAGTTTGTCCGGGCGAGTCCCGGCCTTCTCCAGCGCCACGTCCACCTCCATATCCCGTTCCGCCTGCCTTGCCAGCAAGCTCATCGCATCGGTCACCGGCACATCATTCAGCTCCACGTCGATCACTACCGCCCGCGCAGCGACCGTGGCCAGCAGCAACACAGCCACCGCCCACAGCCACCGCCATCCTGATTTGCCGGACCTCGCAAAACTCATAACGCTATGAAAGAAGCTGGAAGCATGCCCGTCAATGTAATGGCAAAGAAAAAACGCCCCGGAATTGTTTCCGGGGCGTTAAGCCAGAGCGTCAAAAAATCAATCCTTCTTCTTTTCTTTGGCCTTGGCATCGGCCGCCTTCTTGGCGTCATCCGCCGCTTTTTTCTCGGCGGCCTTCTTGTCGGCTTCTTTCTTGTCCGCCTCGGCTTTGGCTTTCTGTTCTTCCGCCACTTTGGCCAGCACCTGCAATTCAGCACCGGTATTGATATCCACTCCCGGCAGGGCCGCTTTCAACGCTTTGGCGCCCGCTTCCGTGACTTTCGTCTCGAAAACATAAAGATGCTTCAAGTTTTTCAAGCCTTTCAGATTCTCCAGCCCCTTGTCCGTGATGGCTGTGTTGTAAAGATTCAGGTAACGCAGGTTGGTCATCCCCTTGAGGTTTGCCAGCCCCGCATCTGTTACAGGGGTGCCCTCCAGATGCAACCGCCGCAGTCCGCTCAAGCCCTTGAGATTTGCCAGCCCGGCATCCGTGAACTTGGTGCCAGCAAGATTCAGATCGATGATCGCCGTGGCATCCTTCAGCAAGGCCAGCGCCTGATCGTTCACCTTGTCCTTGCTCAGGTGCCAGCTCGCCGTGCGCCATTGGGAATTCATCGCCACCTGCCGGACGGGCAATCCCATCTCTTCCAGCTTGGCGTACGCTTTCAATTCATTCGCCGTCGGTTTGATCTCAGGCAAGGCATCCTCGCTCTTGCTGCCGGCGTCACCCCCCTTGAGCATCAACCCATCCGGCCAGCCGCGCCCTCATCGATCCACGCTTTGATGGTATCCTGCTGTTCCTTGGACAGCGGTTCTCCCTTCGGCGGCATGATGTCGTCATGCCCCTTGGGCAGGCTGATGCGTTTGAACAGCTCGCTCTCGCCGGACTTGCCCACCTTCAAGGATTTCAAGGCCGCATCCTTGTTATCCAGTCGCAGATCGCCCTTGGTCTTCTCCGCGTTGTGACACTCGACGCATGATTTCTGCAAGATGGGCTGCACATCCTTGGCAAAATCCACCTTCGCGCTCGCGCTTACGGCTCCGACGAGCAAAACCCCGGCAACAAATCCAATTCGCTTCATAGATTCAAAAATAAGCTAGTCTCTTGGAGCGGTTCTCCAGCGACATTATTCAAACTCAATTGGCTTAAGGTCTTAAAGTAAGGGTTGGCCGAAAGGAGTTCAAATTCGTTTTTCAAGAGTCTTCCAGGCTTGCAGAGGCAGGACGAGTAGTTAGCGTGGGCGGCTAGACAAGGAAAACCATGAAGCCACTCATTATTCTCACACTCGTGCTGGCGTCCCTCGTATCCGGTTGCCAGTCGGCTCCCGGTATCAAGCCGGAGAAAGGTCCCGGCGGAACAATTGTGTACCAGATCATGGTTGAATCGAACACCGAAGGCGCTCGCGTAGAAGTCAATGGCGATTACATTGGCAAAACACCGATTTCCGTTAAAGTATTTGGTGATCGCGATGGCACTTTCCATGATTTCGGCACAGAGGATTTCGTCATCCGTGTTTTCCCAGTGAAAACTGGCCAAAAGATTCAAACCAAGGTTTTCCGGACCGGCCGCTGGTTCAGTGCCGAAGATAAGATTCCCACGCGCCTGTATTTCGACCTCGATCTGAACGAGGAAGGCTTCACCATCGATGTGCCAAAAAACCCCGAAGAACCCAAGAAGACTCCATGAGAACTAAACTGATACTCGCTGCGGCCCTATGCACACTGTTGCTCCTGCCACACCTCTTTGGGGCCAACATTTCGTCGGAAGCTAAAGCAATCCCTCAATATATAACCATCCGCTGGGCCGGACGCGATAACACCCACATCATTCGCCCTGGCGGCAAGGTCGAGTTTGTCGGCATCGAACTGCGCAAAGTCGCCCGGCCTGACCGCACGGATGAAAAATCATTCTACATGAACATCGTCATGAACGGGCTGACGAAAGATGGCTGGGAATTCGCCGGGATGACGAATGATGAGATCGTCATGAAACGAGCAACCCCATAACACACCTACGCCGTCTCCTTCACATGCACCCACGTATGCACGTGCGGTTCGCCGCGGAAATACCAGACCATGGATGGCCCCTCGATCTGCCACACGTCCCAAACACCATCGTTGCCGATGTCCTGATCCTTATAGAATGCCATGTGCAGGTTATCGAAGCCCTGTTTTTTGACGTATTTCATCGCTTCTTCGGCATCCGCCTTGCGGAAAGGCATCAACAGATCGGCCATCACTTTATGGACCAAATCTTTCTGGTCATGCGTCATGTCCGCCACGCGGATGCCCGGTAAACCCTCCTTTTTGCCGGAGAGCGCCACGGTCTTGGTCCCCTTCTCGGCCCGTCCTTCGCCCAGCAACGCAATGGCGCGTTGCTTGCCATCCAGCGCTTTGAACACCTCGTTCGCGCGCTTGGCCTGATACCAATAGACATTGCCCGCGTGATCAGCCTCTTCATCAAAACTCTTCGCCGCGTGACCGTAAAAGATCGGCCCGCCGAAAGCCACGCCCGGCACGGAATCGTTATCACACCGCCGCGTGCAATGCCGTCCCGTCAGCACGAACTGGAACTTGCCCTTGCCCGGCTCGCCGAAGATGGCGATGGAACTCGCACCGAAGCCCGCCTTGCCACTATCATGCGCCACCTGCCCCAGGACCGTCTCGGCATACTGTTCACTGTGCAGGCCGAGAAATATCTGCCGGATCATCTCCTGTTGGTCTTTCGTGTAGAAATCCGTCACCGTAGGTTTGGTGATATGCCAGTTGTTATCCACCTTGGAGCGTAATTCGTGATCAAAGCCAAAGCAGACCTCTTTCTTTTGCACCTCGGTCAAGGTGCCATAAAGATCCACGACCAAGGCCTCGGACTTCGGCAAAGGCTTATCCTTGGCCAGCAGATCGGGCGCCAGCGAAGCCGCCGCCAAGGCCGCCGTGGCATAGGCCGATTGTTTCAGGAAATCACGACGGCTGAACGAGCCGCAGTCCGGGCAGGCATCCGCAGGTGTGGGCATGAGAAAAATCCTAGCATACCGCCACCGGGAGGCAAGAGGCGGTGTTTGGAATGATCCGGTTGCGACAGAAGCTTCGCTTGGTTTTAACCCGTCCTCTTGCTAACTCTGGCACTTGCTGATATTTTTCTGAAAGCTCAGCACAACAAGCCACTACGAAAGACACATCGTGAGTCATACGGCGAATTACCTGCACACGGACAGCCACGGGCAACAGTTGGAGATCGCCACGTTGGTCAACTACATCGTCATGGATGCCCTGGAAGCGAAGACCAGCGACATCCATATCGAACCCTGGGAAAGCACGCTCGTCGTGCGCATCCGCGTCAGCGGCCAGCTCGTCGTGATGGAGCATCTGCCGCTGGACCTGATGGAGAAGATCATCGCCCGTCTGAAGGTCATGGCTGATCTGAAATCGTTCGAGAAAGGCATGCCGCAAGACGGTCGCGCCAGCATGCCGCCGGAGTTCGGTGGCGTGACCTTGCGTGTCTCCATCTTCCCGCTCATCAACGGAGAAAAGGCGGTCTTGCGTATTTTCGACCCGCGCAATCGCAAGTTCGATCTGGCCCTGCTTGGGTTTGAAGACGATATTCTTCAAAGCTATCTGGAATTGCTGGAGAAACCCAGCGGTCTGATTCTCCTGAACGGTCCAACCGGCTCGGGCAAGACCACGGCCATCTACGCCTCACTTTATCACCTGATCAAAAAGCGCGGTTCCGGCATCAGCATCAGCTCGGTGGAAGACCCGGTGGAAGCGCCCTTGGCCATGGTCAGCCAGGCTCAATTGAATCCCGCCACCGGCTTCACGTACCCGATCGCCTTGCGCTCCCTGCTGCGGCAGGATCCGGAGGTCATCATGATCGGTGAGATCCGCGATCCGGATACGGCCACCATCGCCGTGCAAGCCGGGCTCACGGGCCACTTGGTCATCAGCACGATCCATTCAGGCAGCACTTCCGGCGTCTTTGCGCGCATGGTGAACATGGATATCGAACCATTCCTGCTCTGCTCCAGCATCATCGGCGTGTTAGGCGTGCGCCTCGTACGCAAGAATTGCCCTTACTGCATCGTCCCGTACCAGCCGCCGCAATCCTTGTTGGATAAACTCCCGCAGAACATCATTGATGAAGCCCAATTCCGCATGGGCAGCGGTTGTCCGCAATGCGGCAACACCGGCTTCTCCGGCCGCACGGTGATCACTGAGTTGTTGAAACCCGACGAACGCTTCCGCGCGGCAGCGATGGAGAAACAGCCGAATCGTGTGCTGCAAAAGATTGCCATTGATGCCGGCATGCTGACGCTTTACGAGACGGGGCTGCGCCGCGTCTTGCGTGGGGAAACCACCTTTGAAGAACTCTTGGCCGTCACCTCGATGGATCAGATGTAACCCTGCGCAATCAAAAACGTCGGCCGGCGGAACGTCGCCTCCGAGCTTGGCGCTACCTTATCAAACAAAAGGCCGGACGAAATCGTCCGGCCTTTTTGCTGGTCTAAAACGTAAGCTTAGGTGGCCAAGTTCAGCGGCCCGCCACTGCACAGTTCCGGCTTGCCGAAGGTTTCGATCCGATGGCCCACTGCGTGCGCCAAAGCAAGGTGCAGACGATTGTGCGGCACCTTCTCCAGCTTCAGCGAACGGCCCATCTGGAAGCCGAACGCATTGCCACCCGCGAGCACGAACGGGATGTTGTCCAGCGTGTGCGAGTTGCCTTTGCCGAGTTCATTCGTCCACACCACCATGGTGTTGTCCAACAACATGCCATCGCCACCCGGTTCTGGCGTCGTGGCCAGCCGTTGCAGCAGGTAGTTCAGTTCCCCGGCGAACCACTTGTTGATCTTGATAAGCTTCTGCTGCACGGCTTCATCCTTGTCCGGTTCATGGGACAGGGTGTGGTGGTTGTCGGTGATATCCAGCCACTTCATCCGGGCCTGGCCGACGGATTTGGTGTATTGCAGCGTGGCCACGCGGGCCATGTCGTTCACAAAGCTGTTGATGAGCAAGTCCACCTGCATGCGGCTCAAGCGCGGCACATCGTCGTTCTGGCCGGCCACCACCCCGGCGGCCAAGGACGGCGGCGTGATGTTCAGCTTCTTCTGCCGGTCGCTCTCCTTCAGGTCTTTCTCCATCTGGCGGACCAGAGTTTCATGCTGCTCCAGCATGCGACGATCCTCGGCGCTGATCATCTTCCGGATCTTCTTCAGATCATCCTGCACGTCATCCAGCACGCTTTGCAGGCTCTCCTTGTCCTTCAATTGCCCGTACAACTTCTGATACATCTGGTACGGATCGGAGATGGGCGCCACGGGCTGATTCGGACCGGCATAGGACATCCGGGTCCATGGGTCGGCGCGATCCGTGACCCCGATGCCGAATTCCAAGGAACCGAAACGCGTGCGCGTGTCTTCCTTGCTCTGGAAGTAATTCTTGATCTCCTGATCGATGGAGATGCCGCTGGCCCAACCCGCCGGGGTATTGCCGCCCCCCTGCACATTGCCCGGGAACAGCTCGATGCCCGTGAGCAGGCAGCTCATGCCGCGCATGTGGTTATCCCCATCGCCTCGCACCTTGTTGCAAACGCCGTTGAGCACGAGCATCCGGTCCTTGAACTCGGCCAGGGGCGACATGATCTCCTTTAATTGGAAATCCGTGCCCGTCTGATCTGGCCAGAAGGCAGGCGGGATCGTCCCGTTCGGGCTGAACATGACGATCAACCGTTTGCGCGGACGTGCCGGTGCAGCGAGTCCCAGGCTGGGCAGGCCCATCAGGAACGGCAGCACAGCTGCGGACAGGCCGAGGCTCTTGATGAATTGGCGACGATGGAGTGCGTTCATGACTTTTTCTTGGCGAGCTGTGTTTTATCCGGTTGGTGCAGCGCTGAGACGGTGGCGATCTCCACCAGCAGCTTTTGCACATTGTATCCTGAGGCGACAAACGATTGCCGCAATTGGCCCATCAATTCCGGACCATAAGCCATCATTGGCTGTTTGACGAGCTGATGAAAGAGTTGTTCCACAAACCGGCTTTGCGCATGTTCGCTGGCGGCCGCGAACTCGGCCAGATCTCGCGCGCCCTTAAGCTTAATCGTATCGCCCTCATCCGTCACGTAATCGCTATTGGCGTCGATGGCACGGCCGTTCTCCGTGGTGCGGAAGCGGCCCACGGCATCATATAGCTCCAGCGTGAAACCCAACGGGTTGATGACCGCGTGGCAGGTCTGGCAGTTGTCCGCCTTGGTCAGCGCGGAGACCTTCTCGCGCATGGACATCTTGGGATCGAAATCTGCGTCCTTGAACGCCACCGCCACCGCCGGCGGTTTCAACGCCCGCCCGATGACACTGCGCGTCAGGAACACCCCGCGATGGATCGGCGAGGACGATTTCTGATACGAGAATGCCGCCAGCACATACGGATGCGTTACCACGCCCGCGCGCTGCTTTGGGTCCAGCTTCACCTTCACGAAATCGGCGGCTGCATCCGTCTGGATGCCGTAGAACTTCGCGAGCCGCTGGTTCACATACAGATTGTCCGCCAAGAGCAACTGGCGGTAATCCGAGTTCCCCTTCCATATGACATCTTCGAGGAAGAGGTTCAGCGAGGTGCGCAGATCTGCAATGATTTCCGGGGTGAAACCCGGATACAATTTCTCGTCTTTGCCCAAGTCCTCGATCTGACCGAGCTGCAACCATTGCACCAGAAAACCCTGCACCTTCGCGCGCGCCCGTGTATCGGCGATCATGCGCTGGGCCTGCTGCGAGACCTGGTCCGGCGTGTTCAACTTGCCTTGGGCCGCCAACTGCATAAGCGTGCGGTCCGGCATGGAATCCCACAGTGCATAAGACAGGCGGGTCGCCGTCGTGTACGCATTGGGCGCATCGTTATCCAGCCCCAAGTAGAGGAACCGGGGCGACTTGAGCGCCAGCATGACCACGCGCTTTACGGATTTCTCAAGGTCATCACTGCCTTGGAAATGCTGGGTCACATACGCGCGCTTCACCTCGTCCGTCAAAGGCTGGCGGAACGCGCCTTCGACAAAATCAGCACAGAAAGCTTCCACCTTGGCTTTGCGGTCCGCATCGGTCTGCTTGGAGCGGGTCAGGCGGTCTAGATTTTTGGCGACAAAACCCGCCGTCTCCAACGCCGCTTGCGTCGTGGCTTCGTCCCAAGCCTTGGATACCGCGACGCCGCGCTCATACCCCACACTGCGATCATCCGCCGGAAAAGGTGTCGTCACGATGAACGTCGTGGGCACGGATTCTGGATACAGATTGCGGGCGGGAATCGTTTGCTGCGCGCCATGCGGCGGAATCCATTGCAGATTGATGGAAGCCGTCTTGTCCTTGAACTTGAACATCGCGACCACCAGCGGATAACTGCGCCCACCGATCAGGCGAACCGTGCAACGCTGCTCGGTCTGACCGGAGGCGACCCAGGCATCGATCACCGGATCTTCCCGGTTGTTCAGCCATAAGCGCGCGCCGTTCGGCGTCTTCAAGATGAATTCGTAATCCCCCGTTTCTTCGGCGATCAGGGAACCTTCCCAGCGGATGGAGAATTCCTCAGCCTTCGTCATCTTCTCCTTGTCCGGAGTGTCCGCCCCGAAATCGAAATTGATCTCCCGGTCCGTCCGGTCGAAAGCCCGGTCACCCATGCCCCGCGTCCGGAAATAGGTCGCCTTCAAGCCACGCTGCTCGGACATCGGGCGGGTATCCGCATTACTGACCCGCCGCAAGAGATCGGCCACGGTGTTCACATACTGCGGATTCGTCAGATGCACCAACTCCACCCGGGCGGGATTTACCCGGGCGCGGGCCTGTCGGGAGTAGAAGGTTTCGTAGATATACTTCGCCACGGCATCCGCGTCAGGTCCCACGCAGGAACCGG
This sequence comes from Limisphaerales bacterium, assembly GCA_965283725.1. GTDB lineage: Bacteria > Verrucomicrobiota > Verrucomicrobiia > Limisphaerales > JAEYXS01 > JAEYXS01. The sequence continues at coordinate 285,436 of CBDIPT010000005.1, read as the reverse complement.
GTTTGTCGTCCGGCATGGTCTTGGCGATGACCCGCGCCAACTTCTCCGGCGACCAGTCGCCCACGAGCGGTTCGTCGTATTTATTTTTGACGCCTTCACCCACCTTGCCGTGGCACTTGACGCATTGCTTCTGGTATATCTCCTTGCCGCTCAATTGCTTGGCGGCATGCAAAAACCCGGCCTGACCGGTGAAAACAGCCACCGTCAACAGCCAGACCAACCAGCTAAATTTACGCTCGGACATCATGACATCATTCGTCGCTCTACCCACCAATGGCTAAGGCCTTTGCTGGGACAGGATTACAGACGAGGAGTATGCCGCCATTATTCGAGGAGATTCAAGGGGTTCGGTGAAGAAAGTTTACTAATCCTAGGGTCCATCGAACCGAAGCCCGGCCCGCCTTCCCATGACCGCTGACATCAGGAGGCTGGACCACCAGCTTCGAGCCGAGCTTCGGCTGGGCGTTCCAACGACCTCACCGCATCGATACCGCTTGAAACTTAACACGATTCGTCAGCCCATAAACTTGTTCCTCAAGGTGAGGAACATCGTCACCCGGCTTTCCGAATGTGATGGAGAAAGTGTTGGTTATTTTATGCTTTCCCAAAGGGATTTCCCACTGGACCGCTCTTGACCTTTAGCCACCTGCCGCCAAACCGCTTTGTTCTTATATGGCTCCAGAATGTTATCCAACGCCTTGGCAAATTGCTCGATTGCCTTGGGGAACTTATTATCGAAATACACGGACTTCTTCTGACCTTCCTGTGGCAGATAGAAAACCCACTGCGTTCCGTCATGGGCCCCGCCGTGGTAAGCCTTGGCCAATTCGGTTAACTTGAGATCCTTGATCGGGTCAGCCACTTTCAAAACGTCCTCTGGTGTGAGGTCAAACGCCCCCCCTCAGCCCACACCATATCAAAATTTCCTGCCCGCATTCGCTCCAAGAGGTACCGCGGCTCACACATCGCCACCTTGCCTGATGATTCTAATTTGATCGTGGCCAAACCGGCCCAACCGCTCCCGCGTCCAAACTCCAACCTATATTCCTTCGCTGGCTGAAACTCCCATTGTTGACCGTCATCAGGAACAACTTTCTCCCTCAGCGAGCCGTTCACCAATTTCTCCGGCGAACCACTCCGGCAACCCGATACTCCTACCAAAGTGAAGTAAATGAGCATCACTGACAAAACTGCCAAACCCACCCGTATATTCTCGGACTGCATCCGGCTACCTCAGTTTATCAACCGCAGCCACCGCCTCCGCCAGCCCCACCTGCGGATACACTTCACGGTAACACCTGACGGCATCCACGCGATACCCCGCCTTGACCAGACGTTCGACATCCATCAACGAAGCATTGCCCGGCGCGGGATAAAGACCAAGTTGTCGCAAATGCCGGTCGCGCCTCCTCTGCAAGAACCGAGACGCGATTACCATCACCAGCACCACTGGAATAAGCCAGATCAAGATCATGAACACTCCGTTGGATTTCTCTGGGCAAAATACTTCGACCGATTAGGCACGACAAGCCGTTAACGGAGCGTTGCGCTGAAACCAAAGCCGTTCCGTTCACCGCGTCATCAAACCGCGCAACAAGCGAAAGCCACCGAACAGGATAGGGCCCCAGGCGAGGATATACGAACCGCCCGTCGGACTGCTGGACGCGGCACTCATCGTCAGAACTGTCACCAATAAGCCACCTCCGAAAAAGAGCCCGCCCACTTTGATATCATTGTTAGCAACCTGCCGACGCAGCTCCGCATTAGGATCAGATGTCACCGGAGTGAACTGCGTGTTAGCGTCCTTCGGTTCACCTTGAACCCGCGAGCCTCTGATATATTCCAAGGGCTCCGCGTCAAGTTGGCAAACTGTCACATCATCGGTGTATTCTTTGCCACAATAGGTGCATTTCTTCATAAAATCGTTGCGTCACTTGTGCCGGCTAGGGGTGCTTAAACGGCTCCTTTTTCGAACTTCTGCGGAAGAAATAATCAGTTGCGGACTCTGGTGTCCAGCCGGGTTTTAAACTTTCCCACGAAGGAAGTCATAGTGAGTCAGCTGGGGACAGAGCTGAGAAGACGCAGCCTGCGTGAGCTGGATCATGATTTGCTAAATTGACGCAACACTGCTTGACCTGAATGCCGTCCACCGTTATCCCGTCCAAGACTCCAAACCAGCCATGAACACCGCCAAAGCCTTATCGCTCGCCTGCCTGCTCGCCCCGGCATTCACCCTCCCCGCCTCCGCCGACTGGCCCCAATGGCGCGGACCAAACCGCGATGGCGCGGTCACGGAAACCTCCCGCACTTTGACCGCCCTGCCCAAAGCCACGACCCCAGTCTGGCGCTTGGACATCGGCAAAGGCCAGGCCTCGCCGGTCATCTCTGGCAAGACATTGATTTTCCTGGATGAAGAGAACGGCAAGGAAGTGGCGAACGCAGTAGACGTCACGACCGGCAAGAAGATCTGGTCTTCGCCCTTCGCCGATTCCGTCAATTTCTCAAACTCATACGGTCCCGGCCCGCGCTGCACACCGATGATCGATGGCGACAAGGCTTACGTGCAATCTTGCAATGGCGAGTTCAGTTGCCTCTCCCTCAAAGATGGCAAGACCGTTTGGAAGACCAGCTTCGCCAAAGATTTCGGAGCCACTTTCTTCATCGATCAGAACGCACCGGAAGCCAAAGAGACGGCCGCGCGTCGCCATGGCAATAACGGTTCCGGCATCATCGATGGCAACCGCCTGTTCCTCCCGGTAGGCAGTCCGGAAAGCGGGGCTTTGGTCTGTTTTGACAAGAACACCGGCAAGGTCCTGTGGAAGGCCGGTCAGGACAATGCCGCTTATTCTTCACTCGTCGTCGCGACGCTGGCGGGCGTCAAACAGGTCATCTGGTTCAGTGCGGATGCCCTGCTCGGGGCCGATGTTGCCACCGGCAAGATTCTTTGGCGCACGCCGCTGAAGTCCGGCGCCAAACGCCACATCGTTACCCCCATCATTGATGGCGATACTGTCACGGTAGCATCCCACTCGCTCGGCTTGATCAAGTTCCGCCTCGCTAAGGCCGGGAACGAACTCAAGGCGACCGAGGAATGGAAGAACCCAACCCTCAAGATCAACATCGCCACCCCCGTGCTGGTGGATGGTTACCTCTACGGCCTCGGGCCCGGAGCCAAGACGGAGTTCCTGTGCATCGACTTCAAGACCGGTATCGTCAAATGGGCCCAACCCGGCTTCGGTGACTACGCCTCAGTCATGCGTTTCCAAGACAAACTTCTCATCATGAGTGACGCTGGCGAATTGCGCCTGCTAAAAGCGGACCCCACCAAGTATGACGAGCTGGGCCGCCTGCAAGCTTGCGGCAAAACATGGAGTTTCCCGGCTTATTCCGAAGGTAAACTCTACGTGCGCGACGCCTCCAAACTGTTTGCGGTAGAACTGGTTAAGTAAGCAGCAGATAAACTTACCGGTATCAGCCGTAGGCATAGCAAAATTATTTTCATTATTTTTGCGAATATCTGCAAAATAGCTGAATACCCGCCTGAATACCGTCGTCCAAGGTTGTCAGCATAGCCCTGTCATTCGGTTAAAATGAGGGGAAATAACGGGTATAACCTAGAAGGTTGGCAACCCGTCAGAACTGAGGAGCCGCAAGGCCAAGAAAAGGATTGTAACGTTAACCGGAAAATAAGTCAGCCAAATCCGAAAAACGGGATTGCAATCACCTCAGAAAGAACATTTTATACTGTCCTAAAGCCCTAACCAACAACATAGGTAACTATGAGCAACCTGAACCGCGAATCTTGGTGCAACAGCCCCGATCATATTTGGCGTCCTAATCGCCGCGAATTTCTCTTCGTCGGCCTTGTCGGCACGCTGGGGTTGACGCTGCCCAAAGCCCTGCAAGCTTCCCCCAAGCAAGGCGGCAATCTGGTCGGCAAAGCCGGTCAGGCCAAGTCCGTCATTCAGATTTACCTTCCCGGTGGCATGGCCCATCAAGAATCTTGGGATCCCAAGATCGGGTCGCCCGTGGAATACCGCGGTCCGCTCGGCACGGTGAAGACCAAGCTGGAAGGCGTTTACTTCAGCGAACACCTGAAGAACACCGCCCAGATCGCCGACAAACTGACGGTCATCCGCTCCATGACCCACGGCGAAGCCGCTCATGAACGCGGCACGCACAACATGTTCACGGGTTACCGCCCCAGCCCGGCGCTGCAATTCCCCAGCTTCGGCTCGGTGGTCTCGCACGAACTGGGTTCCCGCGAGAATCTGCCGCCGTATGTCTGCATCCCCAGCATGCCGAACACGTTCGCCGGCACCGGCTATCTCGGTTCTGCTTACGGTCCTTTCAGCTTGGGTAACGATCCGGCCAACGGCAATTTCTCCGTGCGCGATCTCACCCTGCCGAAGGGCGTGACCGACCAACGTTTTGAACAGCGCCGCTCGATGCGTGAAGCGGTGGACGCTCACTTCAGCTCGCTGGAGAAATCCGATGCCTTGGACGGCATGGATTCCTTCTACCAACGCGCTTACGCGATGGTCAGCTCGGAAAAGGCGCGCGACGCCTTCTCCATCGACAAGGAAAACGCCAAAATCCGTGACGAATACGGTCGGAACACTGCCGGCCAGCGCATGCTGCTCGCCCGGCGCTTGGTGGAATCCGGTGTCCGCTTTGTGTCCCTCACCTACGGCGGCTGGGATCACCATGATAACATCAAGGGTGCGATGGATCGCACGATGCCGCAGTTCGACCAGGCCTTCGCCCGGCTGATCCGTGACTTGGATGAACGGGGCATGCTCGACTCCACCTTGGTGATGGTCACCTCGGAATTCGGCCGCACGCCAATGATCAACAAAACCGCCGGACGCGATCACTGGCCCAAAGTGTTCAGCATCGCGATGGCCGGTGGTGGTATCAAGCGCGGCTTGGTTTACGGCTCCTCCGACCCGACCGGCGCAGAGCCTGATGAAGATCCGGTGTCCGTCCAGAGCTACGCGAAGACGGTTTACAACCAGATCGGTATCGACGGCGACAAGGAACTGATCGCCCCAGGTGCCCGCCCGATCGAGATCGTGGACGGTGGCGAGGTCATCAAGGAACTGCTCGCATAAGTTGGTTTTTACAAGCGACCGGTCTGGTCAGTCATCAGGCCGGTCGCCTTCTCTCCAAGTCCCGCCCTGCCATTTTGGCATGGCCTGCCGGACAAGCAGTAAAGACGACTCGGTATCAAGAATTTCGGACACATGAAGCACAGCCTGACAATCCTGACCGCGCTCCTGCTGGCCTGCGGATCCCTCAGCGCCAAGGATGCGAAGCTGGTAGACGTCAAAGTCTATCCGCCGGACATCAACTTGCAGACGAAGCGTGACCGCCAGTCCTTCGTGGTCGTGGCCACGTATGACAACGGCACCACGCGCGACCTTTCCGGCAAGGCCAAGGTGTCACTGGCCAATCCGGCGCTGGGCAAGATTGAGAATTTCACAGTCTATCCGGTCGCCGATGGCGAAACGGAATTGAAGATCAGCGTGGAAGGTCAGAAGCTGACTGTGCCGGTGAAGATTGAAAAGGCGCAGGAGGAACGCACCATCAGCTTCGCGCTGGATGTGATGCCGGTGTTCATGAAGGGTGGTTGCAATTCTGGTGGTTGCCACGGCGCTGCCCGCGGCAAGGACGGTTTCCGTCTTTCTCTCTTCGGCTACAACCCCGAAGCAGACTACGATTACCTCACCCGCGAGATCATCGGCCGCCGGATCAACCTCGCCATTCCGGAAGATAGCTTGTTGCTCACCAAGGGCGCCGGCCAGGTGCAGCATACCGGTGGCAAATTGTTCGAGACGGATAGCGAATTGTATCAAACCATTTTACGCTGGGTTCAGGCGGGCGCACCGAAAGATGTCAAAGACATCCCACATGTCGTTAGTACTGAGATTTTCCCCAAACAGGCGGTCCTCGAAGGCACTAACACCAATCAGCGCCTCACCGTCCGCGCCAAATATTCGGACGGCACCGACCGCGATGTCACCTCCTTGGCGGCGTTCATGAACAACAATGACGTCGCCGTGAAAGTTTCCCCGCAAGGCGTGCTGACCTCCGGCGAACGCGGCGAGGCATTCATCACCGCCCGCTTCGAGACGTTCACCGTCGGCGCCCAGGTTCTGGTCGTCCCGAAGGGTCAGGACTTCAAGTTCCCGAACGTCGAAGCCCGCAATTACATCGACGAGCTCGTTTACAATAAGCTGAAGAAGATCCGTGTGGCCCCGTCTGAAGTCGCCGGTGACAACACCTTCTTGCGCCGCGCCTATCTGGACGCCATCGGCCGCCTGCCAACGCCGCAAGAGTTGAAGGACTTCCAGGCGGACATCAGCACCGGCAAGCGCGAACGCGTGATCGATGAACTGATCAACAAGCCCGAATTCGCCGACATGTGGGTGATGAAGTGGGCGGAACTCTTGCGCGTGCGCACCATTCAGGACAATGGCGATTACTTCTCCGAGAAGAACACGATGGCCTACTACACATGGCTGCGTGAACAGATCCTCAATAACGTCCCGGTGGACAAGATGGTGACCTCCATCGTTTCCGCGAGCGGCTCCACTTTCCAAAATCCCGCGGCCAACTATTACAAGCTGGAGACGGATGTGTTGAAGATGTCGGAAGACGTCGCGCAAGTCTTCATGGGCATGCGCATTCAGTGCGCCCAGTGCCACAATCATCCGTTCGACCGCTGGACGATGAATGACTACTACGGTTTCGCCTCCTTCTTCTCACAAGTAGGCCGCAAACGCGGTGAAGACCCGCGCGATACCGTCATCTTCAACCGCAATGGCGGTGAGATCAACCACCCCGTCACGAAGAAGCCAGTGGCTCCAACCTTCCTCGGTGGCGGTCTCGCTGACGTGAAAGAAAAAGATCGCCGGGCGGTCTTGGGCGAATGGATTTCCTCTTCTAAGAATCCTTACTTCGCCCGCAACTTGGTCAACATCGTCTGGGCGCACTACATGGGCCGTGGCATCATTGATCCTGTGGATGACGTCCGCATCAGCAACCCGCCTTCGAACCCGGAATTGCTCGATGAACTGGCCAAGCGTTTCACCGCCTCGAACTACGATTTCAAGGCGCTCGTGCGGGACATCCTGAACTCCCGTTCTTATCAACTCGCTACGGAATCCAATGAAAGCAATGCAACGGATATCGCGAACTTCGCCAAGGGCAGCATCCGTCGCATGCGCGCCGAAGTGCTATTGGACGCCATCACCCAGGTGACGGAAACCGAAGAGCGCTTCCGCCACACGCCGAAAGGAACCACCGCTGTGCAGATCGCTGACGGCAATGTGACGAGCTACTTCCTTACCACGTTCGGTCGCGCCACCCGTGAGACCGTTTGTTCCTGCGAAGTCAAGATGGAGCCCAACCTTTCCCAGGCCCTCCACTTGTTGAACGGCGACACCGTGAACACCAAGGTTCAAAGCGGCGGCGTCATCAAGAAGCTCATGACTGCGGGCAAGCAGCCGAACGAAATCGTGGACGAACTTTATCTCCGCACGTTGAGCCGCAAACCGACAGAGACTGAAATGGCAAAACTGCAACCCTTCCTCGCTCAGAAAGACAAACAGGAAGAAGCCCTCAACGACCTCTTCTGGTCACTGTTGAATTCGAAAGAATTCATGTTCAACCACTAATCCGTCCTCGGGAGCATTATGGTGAAGCATTGGAAACGGATCGCCCTTGGCAGCCTCAGTGTCATGGCTTTGCAAGCCAGTCTGGTGACCGAAGCCGTCGCGCAGGAAAAGGTCAACTACCAGGAACACATCGTTCCCATCTTCCGCAACAACTGCTTCAAGTGCCACAGCCAGGATACCTCAAAAGGTGATCTGGACCTGAGCACTTTCGGTGCGGCGCTCAAAGGCGGCAGTTCTGGTCCCGGCCTGCAAAGCGGTGATGCGGATGGTAGCAAGCTTTTCAAAGTCGTCGCGCATCTGGAAGAACCCAAGATGCCGCCGAACAGCAAGATCACCGACAAGGAGATCGACCTGATTAAGAAATGGATTGCTGGCGGCCTGTTGGAATCTTCCGGCAGCAAAGCCATTGTCTCCAACGCCCCGAAAGTGGACTTGGCGGTAGATCTGTCAAAGCTCGGCAAGCCTGATGGTCCTCCTTCCATTCCGCAAGATTGGCTGCTCGAACCGGTCATCCGGACGGATCATTCCACGGCTGTCTTGGGCTTGGCCTCCAGCCCATGGGCTCCGGTCTTGGCCATCACGGGCCAGCATCAGGTTTTAGTTTACAACACCGACACCTTGGAACTCGCAGGCGTGGTCAAGTTCCCCAACGGCCATCCCGCTGAAGTCCGTTTCAGCCGCAACGGCAAACTCTTGCTGGCAGCCGGCGGTGAAGGCGCGAAGATTGGGCAGGCGACGGTTTGGGATGTCGTCACCGGTGACAAAGTCATCACCGTGGGTGAAGAGTTCGATACCGTGCTCGCCGCCGATATCAGCCCCGATCAAAAATGGATCGCCATGGGTGGCCCCAGTCGCCTCGTTAAGATTTATTCCACGAAAGACGGCCTGCAGAAATACAGTCTGAAAAAGCATACAGACTGGGTCACCTCTGCCGAGTTCAGCCCGAACGGCAAATTACTGGCCACTGGCGATCGCGTTGGCGGCATTTTGATCTGGGAACCCTCCACGGGCACCCAGCTTTACTCTCTGCGCGGTCATCGCGGCTCTATCACCCAACTTAGCTGGCGCGCTGATTCCGGCCTCTTGCTTTCCGTCAGTGAAGACGGTTCGGCGAAAACCTGGAAAGTGGAAGACGAACAGCAGGTCCGCAACTGGACCGCGCACAACGGCGGCGTGGTCTCCGGCAGCTTCGACCAAACTGGCAACGTCATCACCGCTGGCCGTGACAAACAGGTCGCACTGTGGGATGCCAACGGGAACAAGAAACGTTCCTTTGCCGTTACGAACGACATCCCTGTCCGGGCTTCGTTGACCTATAATAGCAAGCGCGTCATCGCCAGCGATTGGGTCGGCAACATCTACGTCTGGAACGCAGAAGATGGCAAACAGCTCGGTGAGCTGGCCGCCAATCCCCCCACCCTCGCCCAGCGTGTCGAAACGACGCAAAAGGATATCGAGACGATTCAGGCAAACGTCGAAAAACTGACCACCGACTTGGCCACGGCCAAGACCGAACTGGCCGCCATCGAAGGCCAGCAAGCCGACAAGGTGAAGCTCGACGCGGCCAAGAAAAAGATCAGCGATACTGAAGCCGCCATTTCGGTAGCCACTGCCCAGATCGACGCTAAGAAGAACAAGCTCGTCGATCTGCAAGCTGCACAGTTCAACGTCAAAGTCTACGCCGCCAAGGACGCCTATGCGGCGAAGGAACAGGAACACCAGAAGCTTTTGGGTTCCATCGAGGAAGCCAAGGGCATCGTCGCTTCTGCCGACAAAGACATCGCCAAGTCCAAGAAGCAAGCGGTCCATGTCACCGACCGTTGGGATGGCCTGAAGAATGTCGCACGCTTTGACAAGCGCTTTGCCGACGAAGCCGCCGCCGCCTTGAAAGAAGCGCAGAAGGCCGCAGGCAAATTGGACGCGAAACTTAAGAAATCTGAAGCCACGCTCGCGAAAGCCAAACCAGAAGCGCAAGAAGCGTTAAAGAAAGAGATCGAATCGCTGCGCAAGGAACTGGAACCGTTGCAGAAAAAAGTGGCGGAGAACGAAGCACAAGTGGCGAAGTGCCAGAAAGAGGTCGAGTCCACGAAAGAAAAACTGGTGGCCATCGAGAAGGAAGCGATCGAGACGGATAAGAAGACCAAGACTCTCATGGCTCAATTGAAGAAGGCTCAAAACGAAGTCGCGTCAGCCGAAAGCCGCGTGGAAAAATCCAAGAAAGACTTGGAGAACGAGAAACTGAAAGTCGACGCCTTGGCGGCCGAATACAAGAAGCTCAAGCCCGCAGCCCCGCAACAATCGGCCAAACTCTGATCCTTGTAGCTGTCCCGCGACGACGGGATGAGGAGGCGGAACTAACCAATTCTTTATTGCGAATCTTAAGGACGGCAACGCTCACGTTGCCGTTTTTTTATTGAGCCGGAATGACATAGCACGCTGCCCGTGCTGCCGGTTTCCAGCCGGCAGTTCAAAGGGGTCCTGCGTAGCCTACCAAGCCGCCTTCAACGCACTCGCCAACGGTTCCAAAATCAAATCCGGCGCACATCCCAAAACAACCGTCAGCAACGCGAGCAAGCAAAGCACCACGATCGTAGTCACCTCCGGTTTCAAATCGGATTCCCCCTGCGGTGCCACCACCCACGCCTGTTTCAGCACCTGCAAATAATAGTATAGCGACACCGCACTCGTCGCGATCGCCAGCACCACCAGCCACAAAAGCCCCAACCCCGGCGATTTCACCGCTGCGGCTGAAAGGAAGATATGAAACTTGCCGACAAACCCGGCCAACGGCGGAATCCCTGCCAGTGATAATACGAAGACCATCAGACACACAGCCAGCAGCGGCGACTGCTTCGCCATCCCAGCCAGATTCACCAAAGAATCCGTCCCGCGTCGCCGCTCCACCATGACCGCTACGCCGAACGCCCCGATCGTCGCCACACCATAAGTGAACGCATAATACACCACTGCCTGCAGTCCGGTCTCCTTCACCGCAATAATGCCGAGCAACATATACCCCGCATGCGCCACTGCCGAAAAGGCGAGCAACCGTCGCAGACTGTTTTGCGCCAACGCCGCCAGATTTCCCAAGACCATCGAGAACGCCGCGATACCCGCCAGCAAAGGCATCCAGCCCACCCGGTAGCTCTGCCAGGCCGCATCACCCTCCGCACTGCCAAATCCCGCGAACATCAGCCGTGCTACCACCACAAAACTCGCGAGCTTGGAACCCGATGCGATCAAAGCAACTGCGGGTCCCGGTGCGCCTTGATACACCGCCGGCGTCCACAGATGGAACGGCACTGCGGCCACCTTGAAACCCAATCCCACCATCACCATGCCCATGGCCATCAGCAACGCCGGATCAGCCGCTTTGTCGGCCAGTCCCTTGCCCACTTCCGCGATCAGCGTGCTGCCCGTCAGCCCGTAGAGCAGACTGAAGCCAAACAGCATGAACGCCGCTGCCATGCCGCCGAACAGGAAATATTGAAACGCCGCCTTCGTCCCTTCTTTGCTGCGCTTATCAAAAGCCGCCAGCGAATACAGCGAAAGACTCGTCAGTTCCAACGCCACGAACAGCAGCAACAAATCCCCGGCCCCAACCAGCAACATCATCCCCACCGTCGCCATCAGCATCAGTGACACGCATTCGCCCACGTGCTCCGTGAATTCACTGTCCACGAACAGAATCACTGTTAGCGCCGTCAGCACCAAGAGCCCCATCTTCACCAATTGCGTCAATTGGCTTACCACCAGAGAGCCGCCGAGATACGTCGCCGGCTCGGTGCTGGTGGACATCCAAAAGACCGCCGCCAAGCAACCGAATGCCGTAAGCCCCGCCGCAAAGCCAAACCGCACCCGTTTCGATTCCTGCCGCAAGACCAGCAAGTCCACCCCCAGCACCGCCAACGCCACCAGCACCAGCAAAAGCTCCGGTATCAGCGCCATCACCAGCTGCCCATAATTCACCGGGATCATTGCATCCCTCCCTTCCGCAAGGCCTCAAACAGCGGGGAGTTCAACGCTGGTTGGATCAAATCCAAGAGGATGCGCGGATAAAGCCCCACGATCAGAGTCGTCGCGATCAAGATGAGTGCTCCCAATCGTTCCGGCAGTGAGATAGGTTCCGCATGTTCCAGTGGCTGCAAGTCCTTCGCCGCCGTATCGGCAAAGAACGCCGTCTGCAACGCCCTGAGCGTGAACGCCACCCCGATCACAATGCCCACCCCGGCGATCACTGCTTTCGTCGGGTCCATCGACCACGCACCGATCAGCACCGAAAACTCCGCCACAAATCCGCTGAAACCCGGCAACCCCATCGAAGCCAGACACGCCAGGACGAACGTGACCGCCGCGAACGGCAGTGCCTTGCCCAAGTCCATCAACTTCAACTTGTCCAGATCCCGCGTATGCGCACGCTCATACACCATGCGTCCCACCACACCGAAGAGCAGCCCCGCGATGATACCGTGCGAAAACATCTGCAACACCGCTCCCGCCAAGCCCACCGAACTCATGCTCACCAAGCCAAGGATCACAAACCCCATGTGACTCACGCTCGAGTAACCGATGACAAATTTGAAATCGCTCTGCACCAAAGCTACCGAGGCCCCATACACAATCCCGATAACAGCGAGCCAGCTCAGTGCGCCCTGCCACGCAAGCAAACCTTGCGGGAACAGGCACACTCCCGCCCGCAATGCTCCATAAGCCCCTAGCTTCATGATGACACCAGCCAGTAGCATCGAAGCGGCGGTCGGCGCCGCTACATGGCCTGTCGGTGCCCACGTATGAAACGGCCACAAACCGGCGAGAATTGCAAAGCCTACGAACATCAGCGGGAACACCCAATACTGAAACGAAGCCGTGAACGGCACTTGCGCCAGCACACTCAAACTTGCCGATTGTCCACCCGACACCACCAGCGTTGCTACAATACCAACCAACACCAGCGCACTGCCTACGAAGGAATACAGCACCAGCTTCATCGCCGCATACTCGCGGTCTTGTCCGCCCCAAATCGCCACGAGGAAATACTTCGGCATGATAGCCAGTTCGTAGAACACGAAGAACAGGAACAGGTCAAAGCTGAGGAACACGCCGTACACCGCGCCGATGAGTAGCAAGTAAAACGCAAAGAACTCCTTCAACCGATGTGTGACATTCCACGAGAACAACACCCCTGTGACCGCCGCAATACCTGTCAGCAGTACCATCACCACGCTGATTCCATCCGCCGCTAAATGATATTCTGCACCAAACGCCGGAATCCATTTCAGCTTCGTCAACGTCACTACACCCGCACTGCTATCGAAATGCACCGCCGCAAAGATGCCTAAGAACAGCGTGATCAAACTGGTGAACAGTGCGGTTGCCCGCACCGCGCGCAAGTCGGCCGTCGGCATCACCGCGATCAGCAGTGCGCCGAGCATACTCACATAGATGGTCCAAGGGAGTGCGTGCATACTACTTCGCCAGCCCTTCTACCAACTTCGTCACGGTTGGATTGATCAAGCCCATCAGCAATTGGGGATAGATACCCAGAATCAATATCAGCAAGAGCGCCGGCAGAACAGTGAAGCGCTCCCGCAAATCTAAGTCTTTCCAGCCCGCATGCGTTTCGGGCAAAGGTCCGTAGAATATCTGCTGGAACATCCGTAAAAGAAAAATTGCCGTGATGAGCAAGCCCGGCGTCGCCAGCACCGCCGCCCATGAGGCCAGTCCAAACGTCCCCTTGAAAACCAGGAACTCGCCCACAAACCCGCTCAGCCCCGGCAGACCTAGCGACGCGAACATCGCCACGCCCATCAAGCCACAGAACACCGGCATCTCCGCCCGCAATCCACCGAAATTGGCCAGCCGCGTTTCTCCCGCCCCACGATCTTCCAGATAGCTCACAAAGCAAAACAACGTTGCGGCGGTAATGCCGTGGTTGAACATTTGCAGGATGATTCCCCCCATCACCGCCGATGCCTCCACCGACCATCCCGGCTTGCCAGCGCTCAACGACACCGACGCAAACACACCCAGCAAACAATAGCCCAAGTGATTGATGGAAGAATAAGCCAGCAGCTTCTTCAAATCCGTCTGGACCGAAGCCGCCAGTGCGGACATCACGATCGTCGCGATAGCCAGCCACAGCAGCCAGGTCTGCACCGCGAGAATCTGTTCCGGGAATATCGGCAGCAAGATGCGCAGAAACCCATACACGCCCATCTTGGACATCGCCCCTGTGAGCAATAACGTCACCGCCGAAGGTGCGGTGGCATACGTCTTGGGCAACCACCCGTGAAACGGCATGAGCGGCACCTTCACCGCCAGTCCGAGAAACACTCCACCCGCGACGATCAATCCAAGCTGCTCCTTGTTCAGATTATACCAACCCAGCTCAAGCCCCATTCGCGCCAGCAGTTCTCCACTCTTCGCCAATTCCGCCAACCGGATGAAATCAAACGTACCCGTCGCCAGATAGATGCCGAGAAACGACAACAGCAACGCCACACTCCCCACCATCGTATAGACAAAGAACTGGATCGCTGCGGAACTACGTTGCGGTCCGCCCCAAAGTTTCACGAGGAAGAACGCGGGCACTAAACTAAGCTCCCAGAACAAGAACCAATGAATGAAATTCAGCGCCGTGAAGGTGCCGAACAAACCCGCCTGCAAGAACTGGATGAGCGCGAGGAACAGCGGCGTACGATCATCCAGTTTCCACGCCGTCAACATGCTCATTGGCACGAGCAACGCCGTGAGCAACAGCATTACGAGGCTTAGCCCATCCACACCCACGAAATACTCCACGCCCAACGTTGAGATCCACGCGTGCCGCTCCACCATCTGCAACTTGCCACTGGCCGAATCAAATTGGCTGCCCAGAAACAAAGCCACACCTAGCGTCAACAAACTGAAAGCAAACGCCACATGCCGCGCCATCGCTCGCTGCTTGGCATCAATACCCAGCAGCAGCACGCCCCCCACCAGCGGCAGGAACGTCAGCAAAGAGATAAGCGGAAAACCATTCATGATTTGCCACACCCCCAGGAGAGCAGCAGCACGATGACCGTGACTGCCAGCCCCAATGCCCGCAGCACCGCTTGAATATCCACGCGATGTGCCAGTTCCACTTTCTCACCTGATTCCTTGAGCTTGTCGCAGCTCACCATGAAACCAAGGTTGATCAGATAATCATCCATCAGACGGCTTGCCCAACCGACACCCGCCGAAACCATGCTCACCACGAAGATCGCTCCTTGCCAAATCCAGCTCTCCAGCCAGTCACACGCCTTCGCTAGAGACCGTTGCCACGCGATGACCGTATCCTCGTAAAGTTCGTCAATGTATAACCGTTTCTCCAACGCCGGATAAACATCCGGGAGCAATCCTTGCAGTGGGTCCGCTTTGGCGGTCTCGATCGGCTTGCGCCCGTAATAGCCCCAACCCGCCGCGATCCCCAAGCCCGCCACTACCATAGAAATCAACATCGTCGGCAACGCCTTAGACCATGCATCCGCTTCCGCCTGCACTTCATGGCCATGCACGAACGATTCAAACCACGGCCACGCTGGCGTTCCGAGTAAACCGACCAGCACCGCACACACCGCTAGAATCACTAAAGGTCCCGTCATCACTGCCGGACTTTCGTGCGGATTCGCGTGCCCATGTCCATGCTGCTTCTCAGCTCTATTCTTTCCGAAGAACACATACGCCATCTGCCGCGTCATATAGAACGCAGTCAGAAATGCGCCAACCAACACCATATAGTAAGGAATCTGTGATGGGCCCCACTCATGCGCCTTGTGCACGATCTCGTCCTTACTCCAGAAACCGGCGAAAATTGGCACACCAGAAAGCGCCATCATACCAATGCCATAAGTGATAAACGTCACCGGCATGAATTTCCTCAATCCCCCCATTTTGCGAACATCCTGCTCCTCGTGACATCCATGAATCACCGAACCGGACCCCAAGAACAACAACGCCTTGAAGAACGCGTGCGTGATTAAATGAAACATCCCCACCGCCACTCCACCCACGCCTAAGCCTACGAACATGTAACCGAGCTGCGACACCGTGGAGTACGCCAGGATGCGCTTGATATCCGTCTGCGCCATGGCAATGAACGCGGCGAACACCGCCGTTATAGCGCCTATCCAAGTGATCACTTGCAACGCCGTCGTATCGTTAGCCATCCCTTCTGGGGTTATGGATAGCAATGGATACACTCGTGCCATCAGGAACACGCCCGACGCTACCATCGTTGCCGCATGGATGAGTGCGCTGACCGGCGTTGGACCTTCCATCGCATCCGGCAGCCACACGTGCAGCGGCACCTGACCGCTCTTGCCAATGGCTCCGCAGAAGAGCAACAGCGAGATCACCGTGCTCACCGCCATTCCGCCGAACGCCACCTGCCCCACCAGCTTCGTCAGCGCCGAGTGCTCCAGACAACCCGCTCCGTTGTCATAGAAGAGTAACGTCCCAGTCTCGCGATACAACCACAGCAAACCAAGGAACAGGCCGATGTCACCAATACGCGTTGTGATGAAAGCCTTCTTCGCCGCCGCCGCCGCCGAGGGTTTTTGATACCAGAAGCCGATCAAGAGATAAGACGCCAGTCCTACCAATTCCCAGCACATGAAGAGCAGCAAGAGATTGTTTGCAATGACCAACCCCAGCATCGCTGCTGCAAACAACGAGAGAAAACAGAAGAACCGCGTGAACCGTTCATCATGCGCCATGTAGCCGACGCTGAAGATAAAGATGAGCGTCCCGACAAACGTCACCATCACCAGCATCATCGCGCTGAGCGGGTCCAGCACCCAACCAAGCTGCAACTGCGTTGCCCCGTATTCCAGCCAGAGAAAATTATGCACCGCCGGCACCCCGTGTTGCCCCAACACCGCCATTAAAGCCTGCAATGACAGAACAAATGCTCCGACCATTCCCGCAATCGCCGCCCCCGCCGCGACACCACGCTGGCCCTTGCCCACAAAGGCTGTCACCACCGCTGCCAAAAGTGGCAGCGCGGGGATCAGCCAAATATGATGAACGTCAAAACTCATCCTGATTGGCTCCTCCTAGAAGTTTGACGTTCAAGCTGCCTCCACTAAACAACATCTCATCCAACGCCGCTTCTACCTGGGACAGCCGCAACTCTGTGCCCTTGCCTTCTTGCAAACAATACTGGGCGCAACGCCGCATCAATTCTTTGATAAACGCTGCGCTGGCTTTGTTGGTTTTACTGACAATCACCTGCACCAGATCATTAGACACCTTCAAGCCGCGAGCATAGAGCAAGACCAGTTTTCTTCTGCCATCTTCATCCGGCAATGGAAACTCAATGGCCTGATCAACACGCCCGGGGCGCGAAGCCAAAGCCGCTTCCAGCTGTTCCGGCCGATTCGTGGTCAAGATGAACAAGATAGCCGCATCCTCTTTCAATCCATCCATTTCGTTTAACAGACGGTTCAGCAAGCTTTCCGCACAAGGGGAATTCATGTCCTCGCGGGATCTGGCAATCAGATCCGCATCTTCAATGATCACCATCGCTGGCTGAAGAAAGCGGGCTAGTTGGAAATAGTCGTCTAACAAACCAACCTGTTCTGCTGTTATCAGCAGGGTAGTATGATCCGGCAATCGGCTGGCAAGATAGTGAATGGTATGTGTCTTGCCGGTTCCAGGCGGACCATAGAACAACAAACCTTTCTTCACCGGCATCCCAAGCTTCCGCAATGCCTCACGCTGTTGGATAAACTCGGCCACATTACGCTCGAGCAACTTAAGGGTCTTCTCGGGCAAGATCACATCCTCTCGGTTGACTCCTCTCAGCTTGTGCACTGTCACCCCACCCCCCTTGCCTGAATACCCATGCGTTTTCTCCAATGAAATCACCTTGCCACGGTAGGAGCCCGCCTTATTGATGCGTTTTTCAACCTCACCAAAGAACCCTTGTGAAAAACTTAATCCCGCTTCGCCGGGCGGCACCGCTAATTCCACATGAATACCTTCGCACTGCCCGAACCTCTCTGCCTGGGTAAGCAAAAGGGCAAACTTGGGTTTCTTCGATTCCGAAAGCCAAACACCCCGCTTAAGACAACGAGCCGGCATCACCTCGCCAATATCAGTTTCACCATACTGAAGTGGTCCCACCATAACCGGCTGATTCCCCTCCCTCATCATGCTGGCGAAGGTCATCGTTTCGTAGCTATGCCCACTATGAACTCCAAAAAGTCTCGCTGGATATTTCTCACGAATGACTTCATCCATTGAAATCTGTAAGTCGATCTGGGACGTGATCGGAAAGGTTCTGCTGGAAGTAATCAATGATTCCAGCGGCATTTTATCAAAATGCTTACGCAAGATAGATACTGCGGTGATGCTTTTCGTTTGTGTTTTCTTGCGTTTCACGATTTCTCCTTTCCGTCAGCCTGTTCTGCAATATCTGTGCTGCGATAATGCCGATAGAGCGCAATGATCAACGCCAATCCCACCGCGGCTTCTGCCGCCGCAATGGCGATGGAGAAGATGGCGAACATGACGCCTTGGTTACCGTCTGGATTCGGCGAGTAACGCCAGAAGGCGATGAAGTTGAGATTCGCTGCATTTAACATCAGCTCAATGCCCACCAGCACCATGATGGCGTTGCGTCGGATCAACGCGCCCGCCAGGCCGATGCAGAAGAGCATCGCCGCCACGATGAGGTAATAATGCAGCGGGATCATCCGTGTTTGTCCTCCGGGTTCTCAGTGGCATCGTCAGCAGACTTCGACCGTTCCGCCCCTTTGCGCTCTTCCATCGCGATGACCACCGCACCAATCGTCGCCGCCGTCAGCAACAAGCCGATGACTTCCAGCGGCAGGACATAGCGGGTCATCAATTCCTCACCGATCTTGCGCACGGTCAGGGCTGGCGCCACGAACTGAACACGCTCAAATCGCCCGCTGGTCAGCAAGGCGCTCACGATCGCGATAAACGCCAAGACAGCAATGCCGACACCGGCTACCCGGCTTTGCAGCAAGCCTTCATGCGGTTCCACCGTCGCGCTGCGGGTCAGCAACAGGGCAAAGACAATCAGGATGGCCACCGCGCCCACATAAACCAGCAGTTGCACGAAGGCGACGAATTCAGCGCTCAAAAGCAGATACATCGCGCCCAAACCCGCGAACGTCACCACCAGCGCCAGCGCGCAATGCACCAGATGCCGCAGCGACATCACCATCACCGCTCCCCCGAGCGTGATCGCTGATATGATGACAAAGGCCAGTTCCATCTCAATTCTCTGCGTAACGATACTCCCGAGGTGCCACCCCTCTGGCGGCCGTTAATCCGCGACCCAGCAATACATAAGCCGCTCCCAAAATCCCCGCGCACACAATCCAACGCATGATGCCCGGATCAAGGAAGCGCCAGATACCTGCCACCATGATATTGATAAGCGTGAGCGGCAGCATGAATTTCCAGGCAAAATTCATGAGTTGATCTTGCCGCAGACGCGGCAAGGTTCCGCGCAGCCAGATGAACATCACGATGAAGCACATGAGCTTCGCAAAAAACCAGCACCACGAAGGAATCCATTCCAAGAACGGCAATGGCGCATGCCAACCACCAAGGAACAATGTGATGGCCAAGCCGCTCACAGCGAACAGCCCGAGGTATTCACCAAGGAAAAATAGCGCGAATTTGAACCCGGAATATTCTACGAAATAGCCCGCGATGATCTCCGATTCCCCTTCCGGAATATCAAACGGCGAGCGGTTCGACTCCGCCGTAGCTGCCGTCACAAAGAGCAAGAAACCGGCGAAACCCCAAGGGGTGAACACATACCAGTTTGGCAGCCAGCCATAGTAACCCGCCTGCGCATCCACGATGGAAGTCGTAGAAAGTGATCCCACCGCCATCACCACTGTGATCGCCGAAAGAATGAGCGGAATCTCGTAACTGATCATCTGCCCGATGGCGCGCATCGCTCCCAGCAGCGAGTATTTGTTGCGGCTCGACCATCCCGCCATGAACACCGCCAGTTCCGTTGAAGCTCCTACGGCAAAGAAGAATAGCAGCCCGGCATCCAAATCGATCGCCACCATGTTCCTACCTACAGGCAACACCGCGTAAGAAAGAATTACCGGGACCACGATCACCACTGGGGCCAGAAAATGCACCACCTTATCCGCCGC
The DNA here is from genome assembly GCA_965283725.1 of Limisphaerales bacterium. Taxonomy (GTDB): domain Bacteria; phylum Verrucomicrobiota; class Verrucomicrobiia; order Limisphaerales; family JAEYXS01; genus JAEYXS01. The sequence continues at coordinate 265,581 of CBDIPT010000005.1, read as the reverse complement.
TCGCGGCACCACATCCTCTTTGATCAGCGCTTTGATACCATCCGCCACCGGTTGCAGGATACCGAAAGGACCGACCCGGTTTGGTCCCAAGCGGTTTTGAATGCGACCCAATCCTTTTCGTTCCAAAATCGTCGTCAGCGCGAACAGTCCCGGGAACACACTGAGAATCGGCATGATGGAGAGCAAAATGGACACGAGCGGTTGCACATCCTCCGGGAACTTGCCGACGACGAAAGCCTTCGTCAGCACGAAGACCTGGTCGGGGTCTTTTAAGATTAAGTTTATCAGTTCGCCAATGTCCATGCCCGTAATCCCTTATGCGCCCGTTGGCGGAGCAGCTGCCGGCTGTGCCGCCTTTGCTTTCGCTTCCGCCGCCGCTTTAGCCTTGGCCTCTGCATCTGCCTTCGCCTTGGCTTCCGCCTGTTCCTTGGCCACTACCCGTGCGGCATCGATCTCCGCTGCATCCTTCGGATGCAACTTGCGAAAATAATCATTCGGCTTGGCCAGATCAGCCTTGTGCAGAAGCAATCCGCCGAAACGATCATCGTTGGAGAGTTCATACGCCTGATCCATCTTGATGGCATCAAAAGGACAGACCTCAACGCAGATCTGGCAGCTCATGCAGACCGAGATATCGATATCAAACGTGGCCGGATAGATTTGTGACTTACCGACGAAGTCCGGCTTCTTGTCCTTGCTCTTCTCGATGAAGATGCACTTTGGCGGACATTCCTTCTCGCAAATCTGGCACGCCACACAGCGCAAGCCCGCCTGCGGATCGTTGCCATCGAACACCAAGAACGGAAACTGCCGCGCATTCTCCTTTGGCGCGATACGCTGCTCAGGATACTCGACCGTCGTCAGACGATCATTGGACACATAGCTCCCGGCGAAGTTTCTCGCCGTTTCCACCATGCCTTTCAATATGCCTTCGCCGAGCATTTGATTCTTAAACGTTGCAGGTTTCTAATTCGGGAAAATGTTTAGCCATCTCAGCCACTTGAAAATCTAGCAACAAACCAAAGACAACTTCCTCAATTGGAGGAAACTCATCCTGTAAGACAGGCCGCACACCTTGAGCGAACTCCGCTAATGAGAGGTTACCAAAGCCCGTAGCCAAAACCGTGAACGCTACTTTCTTCGCACCAAAATCTGCGGCCATCTTCAAAGCCTTGCGCGTGATATCAGTGATGATTTGCGGACTGCTCTTATACCAGCCATCAATCGCCACAGCATGCAGGACAGCTTTGTACGGCAACTCATCGCCGGAGTAAGCAATCACTTCACCGCACTTCGCCGCCCTTGGACTGCGGCTGTGGATGACCGCATGCAGGCTCTTCTGCATCCTGTCTCCATAACGTCCCAGCAACTCTGCCCCTACGCCGCCAGACAGATTCAGGCTGATGTTCGCCGAACAGACGAGCACGTCCGCGGGTTCATCAAGCAAATTAGTCTGTTTAAGTTGCCAACGCATAACGCACTAGCGATCCACTTCTCCCAACACAATATCGACACTACCCAAAATGATCACCACATCCGCCACCGTATGGCCGAGGCACATATCCTCCAGCACCGTCAGATTCACAAAGCTTGGCGGCCGCACGCGATAGCGATATGGATTCGGAGAACCATCACTTATGAGGTAGAAACCCAGCTCACCCTTCGGCGCTTCAATGCGGCCATACGCCTCACCCGCCTTGGGCTTGAAGCCGCGCAACTTCGCTTTCGGGTCCACAATCGGCCCCTCGGGAATCGTCTTCAACGCTTGCTGTAAAATCCCTAACGATTCGCGCATCTCTAACAAGCGGATCATCAAGCGATCATAGACATCACCGTGCTCGCCGAGCGGCACACGGAAGGTGAAGCGATCATAAATGCCGTATTTATCCACCTTGCGGATATCGTAGTTCACGCCGCTCGCCCGTAGCATCGGTCCGGTAATGCCAGCACTCACGGCCAGTTCTTTGGGCAACACGCCCACGTTTTGACTGCGCCCCATGAGGATTTCATTCCCCATGAGCAAGCGTTCGTATTCGTCCAGGAAACGTGGATAATCATCCACCACCTTCTGCGCCTGCTCCAACCAGCCCGCGGGCAGATCACAGCGGCAACCTCCGAAGCGCATATAATTGCACATCATGCGTGCGCCACTGAGCGACTCGAACAAGTCGAGAATCTTCTCGCGCTCACGGAAGGCATACATCAGCGGGGTGCCGAGCGCACCCATGTCCTGCACGAGGAAGCCCATGAGGCAGGTGTGATTGACAAGGCGCGTCAATTCCGCCGTGATGATGCGGATGTATTCCGCCCGCTCCGGCACTTGCAGGCCAGCGAGCTTCTCGACGGACAACGCGTAAGCCCAGTTGTTCGTCATCGAACAAAAGTAATCGAGCCGGTCTGTGTAAGGCATCGAGGCGAGGTAGCTGGCCCCTTCCCCGATCTTCTCATGGTTGCGATGCAGGTAACCAAAGACTGGCTTGAGCTTCACCACCCGCTCGCCATCCAACACCACGTCCATGCGGAAGACGCCGTGCGTGGAAGGATGATGCGGCCCCATGGAGACCTCCAGCAAATCGCCCACCTCACCATCGAACTGCCCTGCTCCCTTCGGATGCACTTCGTAATTCTTCGGTGGTTCAGCCATGATTTCCGTGCTCATGGTTTCACCTCCGCTGGATAATGCTCTTTTGCCTTTTCCAGCACCTCATCGTGCGGCGTCGGCTCGTATTCGTAATCATCCGGCTCCACGTAGTCCTTGCGCATCGGATGATCTTTGAACTCATCCCACATCAGGATGCGTCGCAAATCCGGGTGCCCTGTGAATACGATGCCGTAAAGGTCGTAAATCTCGCGCTCCTGAAATTCGCAACTGCGCCAGACCGGCGTAAGTGAAGGCAATTGAGCTTGATCCCCCCGGTTCACTGTGCGCAGCCGTAATACGAGCGGCCCATGCCGCAATTCCATGGAGTAAAGATGATAGACCGCTTCTAGATAGCCGGGTTTCTTTACCATCTCCTCCACCTCTTTTTCCACGCCATCCACCACTTGTTTAACCTTCACCTTTTGCTCGGTATCCAACCAATCAACCCCGGTGGCATTGGAGCAGTAATCAAAGCGCAATTCGGCATTATCCCGTAGAAAAATCGCCACAGCCATGGCTTGCGCCGCGTCCACCAGCAATGAAGGCTGATTCGCGGGCGAATCATTCGGCACGAGCGTCACTTGCGCGCGAGGCACGCTCGTAACGATCTGTTGTCGTATGGATTCGAGGTCTTTCACAATTTAGCCATTCCGTATCACCACCGCCGGTCCCCACACCTTTTCGTTCTTCGGCGGCACCAGATCATGCTCGCCAAATTGCGGAACGGGAAACTCGCTGAGTGCATCAGGGTCGAGATGGCGCGGACGCGCCTTGCCCGTCATCACTTGTCCATCAATCTTGCGCTGCAAGGTCATGAACGCATGCAGCAACGCCTCTGGTCGCGGCGGACAGCCAGGAATGTGGACGTCAACAGGGATATACCGGTCAATACCCTTGAGTACATTGTAGCCCTGCTTGAAAGGTCCGCCGGAAATCGCGCACGCCCCCATCGCGATGACATACTTCGGCTCCGGCATCTGGTTGTAGAGCCGCACCACTTGAGGAGCCATCTTCTTGGTCACCGTCCCCGCCACGATCATGAGATCCGCCTGGCGCGGCGAGGGACGAAATACTTCCGCACCAAAACGAGCCAGATCGTAACGCGCCATGGAAGCAGCGATCATCTCGATGGCGCAACAGGCTAGCCCGAATTGCAACGGCCACACGGAACTGCGGCGACCCCAGTTATAGATGTCGCTCAAGGTCGTGGTGAACACGCCCTGTTTGCTCAATTCGTTACGCAGTCCTTCATCCATGGGTTACTTCCAGTTCAAAACACCCTTCTTCCACGCCCATAAAAGCCCTTCCGCCAGCAACAGCAGAAAAAACATGATGGCGATAAAGGCCCCACCGGAGAGATGCGTGAAGGCCACGGCAAAAGGCAGCAGAAAAACCGTCTCCACATCGAAGATCAAAAAGAGAATGCCATAAAGGTAATACTCCGACTTAAACTGCACCCAGGCATCGCCCTTGGATTCCAAACCGCACTCGTAAGTGGCGTTTTTGTCCGGACCGGGCTTGGGCGGGGAAAACTTCTTGGACCAGAGCTTGGCGAGCGCGAGCGGGATGAGCGGGAAGACGACAGCGACTCCCAGCAAAACGACCAAAAAAAGATAAGGATGGTATGCAACCGCTAGCATTGGTGCTACGCCTCAAGTGGAATCTTGAAAGCAAGCTAACGACGCAACGGGCAGACGTCAAGGAACTGCCGCACTAAATCAGTTCGCGCCGGGATTATTTTTATGCAACCCAACGGCGTGCGCGATGTCGTCAAACTCTTCGCGGCTGACGGATTCCAGCGTCTTGCCGCGGATCTTCAGCTTTTCATTGATCTTGATGGCCTTCTCGGTCATCTCCTCGTGGGTGTCCTTGCTGCCACCTACGAGCGTAAAGTTATCCCCTTTGGTCACTCGTTTGTGACCATCTGAATCCAATCCCACGCCAAGCATCATCGCTTTGGCTTTGCTGTTCTTTTTGGGCGCTTTCGCCATGTGCTCAAATTAAAGCGGGTGTAACAAAGTGCAAGGCACAATCGATCAGCTTCAGGTTTTCAATACCTCACGGATTCTGGCGGAAGCCCCTTTTAGGATGGGTGCCCCATGAGCAAATAAAACCGTTTCAAATGGCTTTTCCGTCAATCGCAGCAAGGATTCCCTTAATTTGCCCTGATTCTGACAATACTTTTCCGGCAGGATGCTAAATCCATACTTGGCCAAATTGAAGATCGCATCGCCCAGCACGACCAAAGACCGCTCCCGCCAACACAGAGCTACCTCCCCACCCGCCCCTCCGGCCAGCGGAATGATCTCCCATGGCCCCCATTTCACAGGCGTGTTTGCCCAGCGATTCACTCCCGCCAACGCGATGCTCGCGCCCGCTTCCGCCCAGATCGGCGTACTCGTTGCCTCGTGCCAACCAGCGGCAGCCCGTTCGTGATTTTCATTCGTCAGGACGATGGCCGCCAAGGTCTTCCCCATCAGCAGCTGCTTCTTGGGAGTTTCCGCCAGAGCGATGGGATCGAACACATAAAGCTGCCCTTGCGCCAGCACGGCATGCGAGGTCAGTTCGACCTTATGGGCGGGCGAAAAACATTCCCAACGAAAGACTCCGGGTGATACGTCTAAAACCTCTGTAGCCACAACACTCATACACGAATCAGGTTGGCATGCCCGGCACCGTCAATGGCTGCCCACTGTGACGTGAACCGATGGAGAGCAGATACGGCACGGCACGTTTCGCCCATTCATCAGGGGAAGGATAGGATTCAGCGGAACCACCGAAACAACTCCGCAACATCTCCGTATTGATGATGCCGGGATTCAACGCCACCGCCGTCAAACCTTCCGGCAGTTCCTGCGCGAGCGCTTGCGTGAGCCCTTCAATCGCCCATTTCGTCGCACAATACGGCGCGACTTCAGGTGAGGTTGAGCGACCCCAGCCTGAACTCCAGTTCACGATCACGCCATGCCCCCGTTCCATCATATCCGGCACGAAATGACGGATGACATTGGTGACGCCTTTGATGTTGATATCGATGATGTGGGAAAACTCTTTGGCCGAGATCCCCCAGAGCGGCGCACTGCGGTTGATGACGGCGGCATTGTTCAAAACCAAATCCGGTGGACCAGCGTGATCAATGCAACGGGCCGCCCATTGACGGACGGCTTGATCATCCGTCACATCCACGGATTCAAAACGGTGCGGGGGGCCGTAAGTCTTGCAGAGGGCTTCGACCTGTTCTTCTGACCGGCCGCAGCCCAGCACCGTGTGCCCGTGCCAGATGAATTCATCCACCATCGCACGACCAAGCCCGCGAGTTGCCCCGGTGATCACCACTACTTTGCGTTCAGCTTTTGCCATACCTTGTGCATAATGTTCGTTTCAAATCCGCATTCCGCAAATATAATTCCTTGGTGAGCGTGATCACACTGACCACTGATTTCGGCACCCAAGACTGGTTCGTCGGCACCATGAAGGGTGTCATTCTGGGTATTGCCCCACAAACGCACATAGTGGATATCACGCACGAGATCGCGCCGAGCGATATCCGGGCCGGCGCTTTCGCCCTGCTGGCGGCTGCGCCTCATTTTCCAAACGGCGCGATTCACGTGGCCGTAGTCGATCCCGGGGTCGGCAGTGCCCGCCGGGCTATCGCCGTGCAGACGAAGAACGCGGTGTTTATCGGACCAGACAACGGCGTGCTGACCTGGGCCTTGCGTCAGGAAACCATCCGCCAGGTCCGGCAGATCACCAACGAAAAGCTTTCCCGCCAACCTGTGAGCCGCACCTTTCACGGACGGGACATCTTCGCTCCGACGGCGGCGCATTTGGCTAACGGCGCTAAGTTCGCCCAGGTGGGTCCGGTGATAACGGATTGGAAGCCGTTACCTTGGCCGGAAGTTCAAACAACGAACTGTTCGATCCAAGGCGAAGTCCTGCATATCGACCGCTTCGGAAATGCCATCACGAACTTGCCACACGCTTTGTTAAACGAAGATCAATGGCGTCGAGCGCAAGTGATGTTCAAGCGACACAAACTGGGTGCGCCGCAAGCGAGTTATGCTGCGGTGATAAAGGGTAAACCGCTCGCCATCCTGAGTTCTGCGGGCTTTCTCGAGATAGCCGTAAATGGAGGCTCCGCCGAAAAACAGTTGCACCTAAAGGTTGGGCACAAAGTGAAGATCCTTCACTAAACAAAGAATCAACACTTTGTCCGGCAATCTGAACACTTCACTCACGCGGCTTAAAATCAGACGCTTTCGCCAGCTTTTCCCACAGCTCTTTTTCGGCGTCAGAGACTTTGCTGGGCAGCTTGATCTGCACCACCACGTAGAGATCGCCGTGTCCACCGTCTTTTACCGGCAGACCTTTGCCCCGCACCCGCAACTTCTGGCCGTTATTCGTGCCCGCCGGAATCTTGATGGCTACATGGCCGTGCAATGTCGGCACATCGACGTTGATGCCCAAAACCGCTTCCCATGGGGCGAGGTCCAGTTCGTAAGTGAGGTCTGAATCCTCCACCGTGAAATCCGGATGACGAGCAAAGCGGACGCGAAGGAAAAGGTCACCGGCCGGGCCTTGCCCCTGCCCGGCCTCACCTTTACCGGCCAGGCGCAGCTTCTGGCCTTCACGCACTCCGGCAGGCACCTTCACCTGATAATTGTCCAGCTTGCCGACTGCCCCCTCGCCGCTGCAATGCGGGCAGGCACGTTGATTCAATATCCCAGTGCCATGGCATTGAGCACACGGCACACTGCGGCGCACATTCACGGTACGGACTGATCCACGCACCGCTTCTTCCAGTGTCACCATGATGTCCGCTTCCAGATCGCTTCCACGGTGGGAAGTTTCCTCATCGGCAAAACCGCTGGCCGTACGGAAGCCACCACCGCCGCCGCCACTGAAAAACTGTTCGAAGAAATCGCTAAAACCAGTGCCGCCAAAATGAAAATCTGAATCTTCGACCGGCCGCTCCTGGCTGGCGCCACTGCTCCGACGGCGACGACGCTGGCCCTCGCCGCTCCAACCCGGAGGTGGACGGAATTCGGCACCTTGCTTCCAATTCGCCCCCAGTTCGTCGTACTTCTTGCGTTTCTCGGCGTCACTCAGAACTTCGTAGGCCTCGTTGATCTCTTTGAATTTATCCTCGGCGGTCTTCTTGTCCTTCGCCACGTCCGGATGATATTCACGCGCGAGTTTGCGGAACGCCTTGCGGATCTCGTCTTCCGACGCCGTGCGCGCCACACCTAAAACCTGATAATAATCCTTATACTGCACTGCCATAGCCCACTCGCCTTATGAATTGGAACCCATGTTTACTACTTGGCGCCGGTGGTCAACCGCCTCCGACGCTGATTGATACATAATCTAAACCCACCTTTACCACTACTCCAATCTTGCCGCAAATTTATCAAAGCAAAACGGCAGCGCCGTCATTCAGACCGGCACTGCCGTTGCTCGCAACTGCCCAATGATCACTTCTTGCTCTCGTCCACCACGATGAACTGGCTGCGGCCATTGCCGCCGGCACCAACCCAGACGTGCAACAGAATCTTCTGATTCGTGATCTCGCCGCTCAGTTTCACGGCATCATCCGCATTCTTCACTGCTTTCCGGTCGATGCTCATGATGACAAAGCCCGGGCGCAAACCGGCTTTATAAGCGGGTGATTCCTCATCCACATTAGTCACCACGGCCCCTTGGATATTGGCCGGGATGCCGAATTGACGGCGGACTTTATTGTCGAGATCACCAACTTCCACACCTTCAAGCGCATCTTCGCGCGGAGCCGGAGCGGCTTTGCCACCCACTCCACCCTGGCGTTTGTTCTCGCCGGGGAGTTCGGCCAAAGTCACTTCCAAGGTCTTCTCTTTGCTATCACGGATGATCTTCACCGGCACCTTCGTGCCCGGAGCCGTCTGGGAAGACAGCAAGCGCAGTTGGCGGTCGTCTTCCACCTTGCGGCTGTTGAATTCCAAGATCACATCGCCTTCCTTCAAACCGGCTTTGTCTGCCGGCGTGTCAGAGACAACTTGACCAACCAGCGCGCCATTGAGCGACTTCAAGTTGAAGAGTTTCGCCAGGTCAGGAGTGATCGGCTGCGGCAAAAGCCCCATGTAGCCACGCACCACTTTGCCATTATCAATCAGGCGCTCCATGACGAAGCGGGCCATGTTGACTGGCACCGCGAAACCGATGCCTTGGTTGCCGCCGCTGCGGCTGAAGATCGCCGTCGGAATGCCGACCAGACGGCCTTCCGCATCCACCAACGCACCACCGGAATTGCCCGGATTGATCGAAGCATCCGTCTGGATGAAGTCCTCATAACCCACGATGCCCAAACCGCGACGTTGCACCGCGCTGACAATGCCCATGGTGACCGTCTGACCGACACCGAAAGGATTGCCCACGGCCAGTACCACATCGCCCACTTCCAGAGTGTCACTGGTCGTCATCGTGATGGCGGGCAGGCCTTTCTCATTGATCTTGAGAATGGCGATATCCGTATCCTTGTCCGTGCCGATGACCGTAGCGATGTATTCTTCCTTGCGACCGGGCAGGCTTACTTTGATCTCATCCGCGCCTTCGACGACGTGGTTATTGGTAAGGATGTAGCCATTTTCCGAGACGATGACTCCGGAGCCCAAACCAGTTTCCTCATGCTTGCGGGCACGGGAACGACCACTCTTGCCATTGGTATCCTCATCCGATTCCTCTTCCGGGACGCCGAAGAAACGGCGGAACATGGGATCATTGAACATCTCGCTCCGGCGGTCTGTCTTTACCATTTTGGTGGAATAGACACTGACCACACTGGGCGCGACCTTCTTCACTACCGGGGCGAAGGTGGTCACATTGGGACCAGAGCGCTGGATGGCCTTCTCCTGGATGTTGAACTTGGGCGCTTCGTTTTTCTTCGGTTTATCCTCGGAAATCCCCTGATAAACCGCTCCTACCATCAAGCCACCAACGATGGCTCCGACCAGACCGATGACCGGTGAACGTAAATTTTTCATAGCTTCAATTTAAACTCTATACCTTTAGCATTTCAGCTTTTCCCTTGGGTCACTATCCATCATGACCCTTATCAGGTTCTGCATCAATGGACAAAATTGCCCAGCGGAGTGTTCAATAAACTTGCGCCTAGCCGGCGTCTCCGTAGTCCTACCTAAGCCGCCGAAACCGCCCTTACTGGCTGGGATGAGAATACTTGCGGACTTTGCCTCCCCCAAAAACCTTGGACATCCCCGGCGCTTCCGTGTTCTATACGAGGCTCTACTGATTGATTGGATTGAGTATGGACGAGACAAATTCGTTGATTGAACAGCGCAAGGCCAAACTGGCCTCGCTCCGCAGCAAGAACATCGACCCGTTCCGTAACAAGTTTACGCCGACGGAGAAATGCGCCGAAGCCCGCGCGAATTACACGGAAGGCCGCCCGGTGGAACTCGCCGGCCGCATCACCGCGCATCGCGACATGGGCAAGTCCATGTTCATCGACATCAAAGACCAAAGTGGTCGCATCCAGGTTTACGCCCAGAAGAATGTCATCGGCGAAGAACAGTTCGATATCTTCCGTCATCTGGACCTCGCGGATTTCATCGGTGTGAAGGGCACCCTTTTCACCACCAAAACCGGTGAGATCTCCGTGAAGCTCGAAGCTTTCACCATTCTCGCCAAGTCCCTGCGTCCGCCACCGGCAAAATGGCACGGCCTGGAAGACATGGAAGTGCGCTATCGTCAGCGTTACCTCGATCTCATCGCCAACGATGACGTGAAGAAGGTGTTCCTGCAACGCAGCGCCATCGTCCATGAGATCCGGAATTTCTTCCATTCCCGTGGCTACGTGGAAGTGGAAACACCCGCGATGCAGCCGATTCCCGGTGGTGCCGCCGCGCAACCGTTCAAGACATTCCACAACGCGCTGGGCTGCGAGTTCTACCTGCGCATCGCACTGGAGCTTTATCACAAGCGCCTGCTCGTAGGTGGCATTGATCGTTTGTTCGAGATCGGCAAGAACTTCCGCAACGAAGGTCTCTCCCGCCGTCACAATCCGGAGTTCACGATGCTGGAGGCTTACTGCGCTTTCGGCGATTACGAGACGATGATGGAAACGGTGGAATCCCTGATCAAGGGCATCGCCGAGAAGGTTCTGGGCACGCTCGTGATCGAGCATAAGGACGCCGAAGGCAAGGTCATAAAGACCATCGACCTGACCACCTGGCGCCGGGCCAAATACAAGGATCTCGTCCGTGAAGTCGCCGGACAGGACTGGTTCGATGTCTCTTCGGATGAACGCCGTCGTCGCGCGATGGAAGATCTGAAGCTCGGTGGCGATATCGCTGCGGCTTACGAAGACTTTGAAGTGACCGGCGCAGTGTTTGAGAAGCTCATCGAACCGAAGCTCATCAACCCGACCTTCGTCACGCATTTGCCGAAGGAACTCGTGCCGCTCGCCAAGCTGACGCCGGACGACCCGACCACGGTTGAGGTCTTCGAGTGCTGCATCAATGGGCAGGAGATTTCACCAGGTTACACCGAGCAAAACGACCCGATCCAGCAACGCGAAACGCTGGAGCATCAGGCCGGTGGCGAGCAACAGAAACTAGATGAGGATTTTCTCGTGGCGCTGGAACACGGCATGCCGCCCGCTGGTGGTATCGGCATCGGCATCGACCGCCTTTGCATGATGTTGCTCGGCCAGGAAAGCATCCGCGACGTGATCCTGTTCCCGCAGTTGAAACCGAAACAGCAAGCTTAGGATTCAATCACCTTAAGCAAGACCGGCAGGCTGAAAGGCTTGCCGGTCTTTTTCTTGGACTGCGGGACGCAGTCCCGCGGTCCATAGTATCAAGGCCGATGCCGTGGCAACTCCGCTTTGAAATCTCCCAGACTCGGCCAGTACGTGTGCTGGTTCAGGTCCACTTCCACGACCGCCACAGTCCCCCACTCCTTCGCCTGCCCGATGACATCGCCGACGTGGTTGTAAACACCCGTGATCATCCAGTTCCGTGAGACATCCTCATAGGTGCTGCTGACGAGATACACATGATTCTCGCAGGCGCGCGCGGAGGCGAGACTGGGATTGCAGCCCCAGACTGGCCAGGCGATCACTTCAGCGCCGTTATTGCTCAACTGCCGGGCCACCTCCGGGAAAAAGCCATCGTAGCAGACCATCATTCCCAGCTTGCCAAACCGTGTTTCAAAGACGGGATAATCCTTCCCCGGCTGAACGCCACCTTCAATCTCACTGCGCGGCAAGGCCACCTTGCGATATTTGCCCGCGACTTTGCCGTCGGGCCCAATGAGCACGGCGACGTTGTAAATCAGATGCGCTTCACGCTCGATCAACCCGGCCACGACATACAGATTATGCTGCCGCGCCAAGGTGCCGAAATATTCTGTGGATGGCCCCGGAATCGGCTCCGCACATTCCGCGTACGTCTTGCCCAAACCGTAATATGTCAGCGTTTCCGGCAAGACCACCAGGTCCGCTTTTTTCTGGGCGGCATCAGCGATCAAAGGAGCAAATTGCTGGCAGTTCTCCAGCGGCGTTTTCCCTCCCTTGGGCCGGTAATGCACCGTGGCCAGATGAACTTTGCGCGGAGCGGGCGGGTTGACTTTGGTCAGCGCTATCTGCGACCAGACAACCCGTGAGCCCGGCTCGGACCAGCGCAGATGCAACTCCACCAGCGCCGTGGTGGCTCCGGGCGGCACTTGGTATGTCTCGGCAATCTCCGTCCAGCCAGCGGCATCGGTGCGCCCTGTCGCCGGGTGCTCAGGCTCGGCCTTGGGCACGAATCCTTTCAGGTAATTGGTCACCACCCCTTCCGTACGCGTCACGGTTTTGCCATTGGCATCCTGCCAAAGCACGCGGGCGACGACACTTTTGCGTTCCAGGAAAGATTCTTGGCCTGATACCACGCGCTGAAATGGTAATACTCGCCTGCGGCCACGGGATAGGATTTCACCCAATGCCCAGAAAGCCCCACCCGTTGGGCATCACCCGTGATAAGCAACGCTGGCTGATCGGCCCTGCCGCCTTTGTCCGTTTGACTGAAAACAGGTTTGATCTCCTCACGTGCTGCTTTGCTCTGCCAACCGGTGAAATCCGCTGCGGACGCCAACCCCGCGATAAAAAGCGCGAGTGTAAAAGCAAACCATCCGTTGACGCGTGAAGAAAAGACTGGGTGCATGGTCCTAGATTATGACTGCGGCTGGCGAAAAACAAGTCATGTTGCGAGTAGAATGCCACTGCAGCGTTGACTCTGAAGCGGCGGCGTGGCTACTTCACAGCTGCCAGTAGACATCAATCGCCAGCGATCAGGATTCACGCCATGACCATCATCGATACCGAGTTTGAAGACGTGCTGACTCCCTCCGGTCCCATGCGGACGTACGTTTTCCGTCCGGCCGCCCCGGTCGTTATCCCGGCATCCTCCTTTACTCGGAAATATTTCAAGTCACCGGCCCGATACGCCGCACGGCTGCCATGCTCGCGGGACACGGATTCATCGTCGCCGTTCCTGAAATCTATCACGAATACGAACCGGCAGGCACCGTGTTGCCTTACGACAAAGCGGGCGCGGATCGCGGCAACGAATTGAAGATCACCAAGCCACTGGCGAATTATGATTCTGATTCGCGCGGAGCTTTGGATTTCTTGCTCGCGCATCCGCTTTGCACAGGAAATTTGGGCGTGATCGGCATTTGCATCGGTGGTCACTTGTCTTTCCGAGCCGCCTTCAATCCGGACGTGCAAGCCGCGGTTTGCTTCTACGCCACGGATATCCATAAGCGCAGCCTGGGGCTGGGCATGAAAGACGACACTTTGGACCGGATGAAAGAAGTGCGGGCTGAGATGCTCATGATTTGGGGTCGCCAGGATCCGCATGTGCCGGGCGATGGGCGCGCCATTGTGTATCAAGGTATGGTCCAGGCAGGCCTTCACTTCTCCTGGCATGAATTCAACGGGCAACACGCTTTCATGCGGGATGAGGGCCATCGCTATGATCCCGCCCTTGCCCTGCAATGTTACCAAATGGTGATCGAACTCTTTAAGCGCAAGCTGGGTGAAGGCGATCAACGCTATGCGGAGAGCGCTGGGGCGGTCGAAACGAAGCACTGAGTTTCGTTCCTAACAATTAAAAGAAAAAGGCCCGGACCTAGGTCCGGGCCTTTTTGTGTATTTCCTAACCCAAAACTAGACGGCTTGCTCGCCTTTTTCGTCGGTACGGATGCGAATAGCTTCTTCCACTGCCGAGACGAAGACTTTGCCATCACCGATCTTGCCGGTTTTGGCCGCCTTCAGGATAGCTTCCACCGCTGAAGAGGTGACCGAATCTGCCACCACGAGTTCCAGCTTGATCTTCGGCAGGAACTCCACGGTGTATTCGGAACCACGGTAAATTTCGGTATGCCCTTTTTGGCGTCCGAACCCCTTCACTTCCGTCACCGTCATGCCGAGCACCCCGATGGCAGACAAGGCTTCTTTGACCTCGTCCAGCTTGAACGGCTTGATGATTGCTTCGATTTTCTTCATAGTATGTGGCTTTTCAGGTTACTTGCTGTTGGGCATGAAGTCGGGATACGCCTCATTGCCGTGCTCACCGATGTCCAGACCTTCACGCTCTTCTTCAGCGGTGACACGCAGACCCATCGTAACCTTGATAACATACCACACGATCATAGAAATCACGAAGGTGAATACACCGACAGCAATCACACCCTTGAGCTGGATCAGGAATTGTTTCATGCCGCCCGTCAGATCAACGGCTGCCACTTCCTTGGACACAACGGTGTCGGCAAAGAGACCGAGCGCCAGCGTGCCCCAGATACCATTGGCCAAGTGCACCGAGAGGGCACCAACCGGGTCATCCAAGCGCATTTTGTCGAAGAACAGCACCGAGACTACGACCAAGATACCAGCCACACCACCGATGATGATGGAAGCGGGAACTGTGACATAAGCGCACGGAGCAGTGATCGCCACCAAACCGGCCAAGCAACCATTCAAGATCATGGTCACGTCCGGTTTGCCGAGCAGGAACCAAGCGGTAAGCATGGAAGTGATGATACCCGTCACCGCGGCCGTGTTCGTGGTCACGAACACATGCGCAATGGCTTTGCCATCACCGACGCCCATCGTAGAACCGGGGTTGAAACCGAACCAGCCCAACCAGAGGATGAACACACCAATCGTGGACATAGCGATGCTATGGCCGGGGAAAGGATGCACCTTGCCATCCGCACCGAATTTACCGATCCGCGGGCCAAGGATGATCACACCCGCCAAGGCTGCCCAACCGCCCATCGAGTGCACCACGGTAGAACCGGCGAAGTCAAAGAATCCGCCCGAACCGAGCCAGCCGCCACCCCAGATCCAGTGACCCGTCACCGGATACATGAAAGCGACCAAGATGAAGCTGAACACCACGAAGGAGCCGAACTTGATACGTTCAGCCACCGCGCCGGAAACGATCGTCGCGGCTGTGCCGGCGAACACCAACTGGAAGAAAAACTTGGCGAACAGCGGCACGCCGGTCCAGCTGATGGCCTTGTAAACGCCTTTGTAAGCATCGCCAGTAGCCGGACTGTTGTCCTCGCCCTTGAGCATGCTGATACCTTCCATGCCCATGAAATCATTGCCGTTGCCGAACATCAACCCCCACCCGATGAAGTAGTAGGAGAGCGAGGCGCAGGCGAACACCACGAAGTTTTTGGCCAGAATGTTGGCCGTGTTCTTCGACTGGCACATGCCGGATTCAACCGTCGCAAAGCCGGCATTCATCCAGAACACCAGTGCGGCGGTCAAAAGCACCCAGACTGTATCCAGGCCTATCTTCAATGTGGCGCTCGGATCAGGGGCGGCTGGAGCCGCTGCTGCTACCGCCGCCACAGCATTGGTCGCCGTAGCCGCAGCATCTGCCGCCGGCGCATCTGCCGCCTGAGCCAGCAAGGCTCCGACTGACAGGGCTATTATACATAATAGTTTTTTAAACATGTTCATAGTTGATAGGTTCTTGATTTGCCCGGCATGACCGGCAGGAACGCACCTGCCGGCCAAATTCTTTAAATTTTAAGACACACCTTTTGAGCACCCGTTGAGTGAGCAACAATTTCAAAGGCTGGCTACGAAACAGCGAACTAATCCACCGGCTGACCACGGAAGAACCGGCGGTGCAACGGCACCGAAGGCTTAGGCGGAGGCGCAACAGCAGGCTTAGGTTCAGGCAAGGCCATTGGCACGGGGGCTGCAACCGGCGCAGCTACTGGGGCTGAGGCCGTAGGAGATGAAACCGTCCCGGCCGGTGCGATGGGCAAGGGCTTAACGTTTTGGATCTGCGAATTGATCTGCCCCAGAGCCAGATTGCTGGCCATCTTGAGCGCGGGATAATTGACCGACTCCGTCGTCAAGATGCTGAGGAAACCATGAGCGGCACGGCGGATGTAGAGCCAGTAACCCTCGAACTTCAGCAGCAAATCATCGAACTGGCTGACTTGCAGATCGAACGTGCTGTAGATGTTCAAAAGCCGACGGCCCAGCTCCGGAAAAATCTCATCGGCGAAGATGGTCGGCATGTGACGGCAGACCAAGTCCCCATTGACGTTCATCACGAAACTGCCTTCAACGCCATGGATATCTTTGAGTGCAGCAAGAATCTTTTCCATATAAACAGATTAGACGAGTTTCTTGGACATTTGACCGAGGTTCGCTTTGGGTGTGGTCACAAAGCAGGCGATTGATTTTTCATTCAGGACGCACAGCGCTTTATTCTGGCGGCCTTGCAGATCCACTTCTTTGAGGTTCTCCGCGCCAAGGCTTTGCCCGACCAGACGCAGCAACTCGATACTGAAGGCGAAGGCGGCCTGCATGTTTTCCGGATCATCGCCCTTGGATTCCAGCAAACTGCCGTCTTCGCTGAACTGGACCCCGGAGATGACCTCGGGATCGTCCATCACTTGAAGCAAGGGATCTCTTTGCATAAACTGTGCTTTGTTGAGTTGAATCACTTCACCATGGCTGGCGGCCGCCTCGGCGAAACTGGTCTCATCACTGCGTTGCGCGGCTTCGAGGAGCAAACCTTGCCAATGCCGGGTGATGCTTTCTTCCGTGGGCCTCACACCTTCTTGGATGCTGAAACCACCATTTCTCCAGGTGAGCATCTCGAAGACAGCGTCCTCGCCCACCACATCCCCCACTTTGGCATGAACCACTTGGCCGCCCGCAAAATAAATCAACCCCGAACGGTCTTCGGTCGATACCCGGACGGCTCGCGTGGCCAGCGCTAAGCACTCCATCTGTATCAAATCCTGCAATGTCGCCCCCAACATCACCCCTTCAAATCCTTTGGTAGCGGTCTGAGCGTTGGTTCTCATATATTTTCGCCTCTAATACTTCTCGGCTCGCCCGCATCTACACATGATCCGGCTCCCATTTTCCACCGGATCACTGCGGCATTACAAAACCGTCTCGCATTTCTAAGCAACGCTTGTGCCAGCCTCCCGCAATTTTGCGAATCTAAGCTAATCCCCTCATTTATTGCCATTTCGCCACAGCATAAGGGCAGACACTCTGGCTTTTTTTGCGCACGATGACGCTAGGCTCTACTTGTTTCACCTGAGCAAGTTTGACCAAATCGCAACAGACTCGCTTCTTCGGTCATAAGTTGGAGTACTGAAATGCACAGCAAAAATACCTGCTCCTTTTCGAGGCCGAACCAACGGCGTTCACCGGCTCTTCTGCGAGGCTTTGCTCACCGCAACCAGCTTAAGGCCGCCTTAAGCAGCCCATTACTTGCACAAACCCTCTTGCAACTAAGTCTCAATTACTCTACGTTGCAAATTATCGTGAGTGACACGTCATCAGTGACGATTTCGGTGGATGGCAATTGCGCCCAGCCGAAGCTCTGCCCGCTCAACCAAGTGCGGGCTGGCACTTGCGTACGCATCAAGCAATTGTGCGCCTCGCAGGACGTCATGAACCGGCTGCGGGAGATGGGTTTCTGCGAAGAACAGAAGGTCACCTTGCTGAGCCGTCAGTCCAATCTCATCTGCCAGGTTTGCAATGCCCGCCTGGGCATCAGCGCCCAACTGGCCGAGGGCATCATGGTTGAGCCCGTCACGCCGCAACGCACCGCCGCCTGACATGTCCGCCGAACCCCAGTCGCTTGCGTCCCTCACTATCGGAGCCAAAGGAGTCATTGCCAGCATCCAAGTTGCACCGGAAAGTCGCGGTCGACTCATGGAGATGGGCTTGCTCACCGGCACCGCGATCGAAATCGTCCGCTTTGCCCCGCTGGGCGATCCTATTGAGATCAAAGTACGCGGATATCATTTAACTCTTCGCAAACACGAAGCCGAACAGATTCTGGTTCGTCTTGCCTGACGTCCGGACGTTGCCGCCATGTCAGCTACATCGTCCCAAGATAACAAACGGTCAAACGCGCCAGTCTATCTCGCGCTCACCGGCAACCCCAACTGCGGCAAGACCACCCTCTTCAACGCGCTGACCGGTTTGCGCGCGAAGGTGGGCAATTACGCTGGGGTGACCGTTGAACGCAAGGAAGGCAAGCTGAAGCATTGCCCGGGAGACTTTGATATCACGGTGCTGGATCTGCCCGGCACATATAGTCTGAGTCCCAAATCACTGGATGAACAGATTTCCCGCGACGTCTTGTTTCACCGGTTGAAGGATGTCCCGCCCCCCACGCTCGTCCTCATCGTCATCGATGCTTCCAATCTGGAACGCAATCTTTACTACGCCACCCAAGTCATCGAACTCGGCTATCCTACCATCATCGCGCTGAACATGATCGATGTGGCCAAGGAGAACGGCCATGAGATTGATCCAGCCCACTTGAGCCAGTTGCTGGGTGCCCCCGTCGTACCGATGATCGCCAGCTCCGGCGTCGGGCAGGATGAGTTACTGTCCACGGTATACGGAATGGTGCACAATGGTTGCGTGCGTCCGCGACCAATGCGGTTCAGCCTGCTCCCTAAAGAACTCGAGCAGGAACTGGGCGAACTGGCCTCGGAGATCGAAGACCGGATCAAAGACCGCCACACCGCCGCTTCAGCCGAAGCATTATTGCTCCTGACGGATGAGAAGGTTTCCGCCGAGAGTCTGCACCTGCCCGCCGAGATTTCCCAACGCATCAAGGATGCGCGTCAACGCTTGGACCAGGCCAAGGTGGACTGGCGCAGTGTGGGCATTGAGGCCCGCTACGCCACCATCGCGGACATCCATACGCAGGTGACGACGGAGACGATGCAGTATAAGGAGACGTTCAGTGACAAGGCTGACCGCATCATCACGCACAAGGTATGGGGCTTGTTGATTTTTATCGGCATAATGGCGCTGATGTTCCAAAGCATCTTCACGTTCGCCGAGTTGCCGATGAACCTTTTGGAATCGGGTGTGGAATGGGTCAACGGCCACGTAAAGGAAATGATTCCGCCCGGCGATCTGCAAAGCCTGATCTGTGATGGAGCGATCGCCGGTGTGGGTGCCGTGGTCGTTTTCATCCCCCAGATCGCCCTGCTCTTTCTCTTCATCGGTTTGCTGGAAGACAGCGGCTACATGGCGCGGGCAGCGTTCCTCATGGATCGTTTGATGAGCAAAGTGGGGTTACACGGCAAGAGCTTCATTCCCATGCTCAGTTCCTACGCCTGCGCGATTCCCGGTATCATGGCCACGCGGACCATCGAGAATCCTAAAGACCGCCTGGCCACCATTCTGATTTCCCCCCTGATGAGCTGCTCGGCCCGCCTGCCGGTTTACACTCTGCTCATCGCGGCCTGCATCCCGCAGGAAAAGCTTTTTGGTATCTTCGGCCTGCGCGGTCTCACCATGCTTGCCATGTATCTGCTGGGCACCATCATGGCACTCGTGATGGCGTGGATACTGAAGAAAACCATCCTCAAAGGCGAACCCCCGCTGCTGATCATGGAGTTGCCGCCGTACAAGCGCCCTGTCTTGAGTGTCACGGCACGTCATGTCTGGGATCGCTCGAAGATGTTCCTGCAACGCGCTGGCACAGTCATTCTTGGCATCTCCATTTTGCTTTGGTTTCTCTCCACGTATCCGCGCAATCCGGAATTGAGCGCCAAGTTTGCCGCGCAAAAAGAAGCCGTGGCAACGATGAGCTTCCCCGACGTCACTGGCGATGAGGCCATCGCCAAAGCGCGTGAAGGCAAAATTGCCGAGCTTGAAGAGGCCGAAAAAGGCGAACTGCTGCGCAACAGTTTTGCCGGCCAAGCGGGACGCCTGATCGAGCCAGCCATTAAACCGCTGGGCATGGATTGGAAAATCGGCATCGGTGTGGTGGCTTCCTTTGCCGCGCGAGAAGTTTTCGTCAGCACGATGTCCACCGTTTACAATGTGGGCGGGGCGGATGATTCCGACGAAGGGACCAAACGTCTGGCTGACACCTTGCAAGAACAGACACGGGAAGACGGCAGCAAAGTCTACACTACACTCTTCGGCATCAGCCTGATGGTGTTCTATGTTTTCGCCCTGCAATGCGTCAGCACCGTGGCCGTAGTTTACCGGGAGACAGGTGGCTGGAAATGGCCACTTTTCCAATGGGTATATATGGGGGGATTAGCTTGGGGCGCAGCCTTCATTGTCTATCAGGGCGGACGATTGCTGGGGTATCAGTAAGTGCGCTTCTTGGCTGCAAGTAGTTTCAAGCCGGCTTGGCTGACCAAAAACAAGCTGAAATATTTTCCGCAGGCGGCTTGACCCTGAGTAACTTGATGCCTATAAAACCCTCCTCCGGTTGAGCCAACTAAGCCCAACTGGTGAAGCGTTCGCGGAGAGATGGCAGAGTGGTCGAATGCGGCGGTTTGCTAAACCGTTGTACGGTCAAAAGCCGTACCGGGGGTTCGAATCCCCCTCTCTCCGCCACTTCTTCTTTATTTCACCCCAAAGACTTACGCCGAAAAGCTCCCGACTTGAATCCAGTTTTTTAGTTTCATCGCATCGGAGCAATCAAATGAGTGATGCCAAACGAGCAGAAGAAACCCGCCTGTGATACCAAGAGAATTCTGCATCTTACTTCAAGCCCTAAGATAAACCCAAAAAAACGCCAATTCTGCCATGCTTTTACCATCCTAACTGCGGATGAGTATTAGCCGCTGGACGGCAAAACTAGGTTTACAATCCATTAGGCGCTGGCTGCGCGGGAGAACGTGGTGTGAGCTGCGCAGGCGGTGCAGGAATCACCATACCATTAGTAAAAACGGGCGGGCGATTCGTGATTCCCGGCGGGCGATTGGTAGCCCCAGGAACTGCGTTGGTAAGCACAGGTGGCTTATTCGTCATGAGGATTGGCAGATTGGTACGCCCAGGGGGTCGATTAGTCGTAACTGGCGGCGTTGGCTTCATGGGCTGCACGGGTACAATCGGACGGAACGGCTGCGGTTGGCTCGGCTGCACAGGCTGACTCGGCTGACTCGGCTGACTCGGCTGACTCGGTTGACTCGGCACCTGCCCCACCGCAGATCCGGCCAAAGCGATCCCGGTTGCCAAGGAAAAGAGGGGTAAAAATATTTTCATGATAATTCAGTAAATCTGTGGGCACAGGCTCGAAACGTGCCCGGGTTATCACTCAAAAAGCTACTCGACGGGATTGACCGTTAATTACGACCCATCCCTCGGTGTTTCCGTCGTTAATGCGCCCTATTCAAGATCCGGGCGGCGTGGGTGGCCGTGGTGGTGCGGGTTGCACCGGTGGCGGCGGTGTGGGCACATAAGGCGCGGGCGGTTGCACAGGTTGGGGCGGCGTCAACGGAGGATTGGGCAACTGCGGTGGGCGGTTGGTGAATCCGGGCGGACGATTGGTAAAACCTGGCACCTGATTAGTGTAACCCGGCTCATATTGCGGGGGCTTGATAGGTTTCTGCTCCGCTGCCTCCACAGAAGCCACCATCATCGTCATGGCCGAAAGCAGTGTGATATACGTTTTCATAGTAATCTTAACAATCATTAGGCTGAATCTATTATTATGGTTGAGCATCGCCCATGCCGCCTTGCTTCGGCCGGATGTGAAACGAGCTCTAGAGCATTGGATTTAGCCTGTTAGCAGCCTAAACCATGCTGTGCATCTCCCCTAACTGCTCTTCCCCTCTAAAATTACTTATCGTGCATAGGGTCAGGAGCGTAGTGCGCAAACTACCAGACCGACTGCTTTTCGCACTCAGCCCAGTTTTCGGGTTTGCCCGGCCTGAAACCTCTTTTGCCTAGTATCTCGCTTTTGTTTGACCTGTTGGCCGTTTGCGTTTCTCTTTTGCAGCATGCAAATCCCCGGGGGCAACAGCCGCCCAGATAAACAGCCAGAACCGCCGGCAACTTCTTCACCGAAGCCTGTTGGACCGGTCATCTTTGGTCTGGCGGCCGCATTGATCGTCGTTTACCTCCTGCTCAATTCTGGCAAGCCAGTTCAAGAGACGTCCGAGTCCGAAGTGGCATCGACAACGACGAACAAAGGTATCTTACCGATCCAAAAAGCGGGTGAAGGCCGGGCCAGTCCGCTGAGTCAGATAGATAATTTGAAGGTCAGTCGCGAAGTCTCCCAGCAAGTCTGCAGCACCTGTCATCTGTACCCGGAACCGGACATCGCCGATCGCTTCACTTGGGCCAATGAAATTTTGCCCCGTATGAACGAATGGCTGGGCTACGGCACAGTGAATTGGACCAACGAACCAGGTGGTGATCAGGTCGTCGCCTCGGGCAAGGTCCCGACCTCACCTGTGATCAGCTTTATCGATTACAAAATCATCCACAGTTATTTCCTTGGCGCGTCGCCACTCAAAGCCAAACCACAGCCACCCAAGCCTGAGGTGCAGATCGGCCTTCGGCATTTCAAGGTCCGTCAGTCTAACTACCGCTACGGTCAACCGCTGACCACGCTCGTAAAAATTGATGAAAAAGAGCACCTGATTTTCGTAGGTGACGGTCAGACGAAGAAACTGGGCTTGGTGCGTGCCGACGGCACCGTTGCCGCTTCGCTGGAGATGCCCAACCCCATCGTCCACCTGCTCCAGCGGCCAGAAGGTTACTACGCCTCCATGATTGGCAGTATCTTCCCTTCGGATCGCGCGGAAGGTCAGGTTGTAAGATTACAGGGACCTGGCCAAGGGGCACAAAACTCGACCGATGTGACCAAGGTGATGCTCACGGGCTTGCGTCGACCGGTCGAAACCGTGGTGGCTGATTTGAATCAGGATGGCCGGGAGGATTTGGTGGTGGCCACTTATGGCAATATCTTGGGCCGCTTTTCCTGGTATGAGCAAAAACCAGATGGGGCCTATGAAGAACACATCTTATTGGACCGCCCCGGTGCTGTAGGGGTCAAAGTGCATGACTTTGATGGCGATGGCCGCCCAGATATCGTTGTGGCGATGGCGCAAGCCCAAGAAGGCATTTCCCTTTTCTTGAACCGGGGTAATGGCAAGTTCGAAGAAAAAATCATCACCCAGCAGCATCCCGCCTGGGGCACCTCCCACATGGAACTGGTGGATTTCAATCAGGATGGCAAACCGGACCTGCTCGTGACTAATGGGGATAATGGCGACACCGCCATGTTCTCCAATTGCTTAAAGCCTTATCATGGTGTCCGCCTTTACCAGAACGATGGGAACGGCAAATTCCATGAAGCCTGGTTCTACCCGATGTATGGCGCCTACCGGGCGATTGCCCGAGATTTCGACCTTGATGGCGATATAGATGTAGCCGCCATCTCGTTCTTTCCGGATTACTTGGGTTCTTTCAAAGAATGTTTCACCTACTTGGAAAACGTAGGCAACGGGAAGTTCAAAGCCTCGACCTTCACGGAAAGCATCGCCGGACGCTGGATCACCATGGACGTCGGGGATCTGGACGGGGACGGTGACCCGGATATCGTTCTTGGGGCTTTCAACCGCTCGTTTGCCGACATCCCGGAACTGCTGGGCAAGACGTGGGAAGAAAGAGGCCCATCGATCATGATTCTGGAAAACACCAGCCGGCAGGGTCCGGTCAAATAAACCGAACAAGCTGGCAGGCTGAACGGTCAATCTATTCAACGGAATTCATCGCTTATGAAACACATGGCACGTCTATTGACGGTATTCATCGCGTTGCTGGTATTCACAGGGTGCTCGACTTTTGAGCAAGATTGGCGTCACGCAGTCCTCCAACCGCCCGTTCAGCCCGGAAATCCCACCGGACCTTGGCAAGGCACTTGGCTGAGCAAGCAAAACGGGCATACCGGCGAGCTACGCTGCTTGGTGACCGAAAAAGCTCCCAACGAATACGAGTACCGTTTCAAAGCCACCTATTGGAAACTGTTCCGTTACAGCTACACCGTAAATCTCCCTACCACATGTACCACAGATGGTTGCAACTTTAAAGGCACGGAGAACCTTGGTTATCTGGCCGGTGGTGATTATGACTATGAAGGGGTTATCACCACGACCAATTTCAACGCTACCTATAAATGTAAATTCGATCACGGGACCTTCCAGATGACCCGCACTTACCGATAAGTAAAACACCTTATTGCGCCTGCTTTCGAAATTTAGCGAAACTTTTGGCCACTTCAGACGTCTAACTCTGTAGAATGGGCCTAAAGAAGGGCAAAATTTACGTTGTATGGCTGTTTTTACTAACAGCTATCCTATCATCGTCCTGTCGGCCAAAGGATGATGACGGCGTGGATTTTTCTTCTGCTTTTGAACGCCAGACGATTGATTCACGTTGGAACAAGGCGGCGGCAGGAAATTGGGGCACACTAGAATATCGCCGCTATTTCCTCCCCATTCCCAAAAACTGGCTGGATAGCTCACAACCGCGGACTTCCCCAATCTGGGAAGTGCCAGACATGGATACCGCCAAGCTGGCCAAAGTGATCGAAGAAATCCCGTTCGACGAGGAAGAGCGGAAACTGTGGCGCGAGACCTGCAAGCTCGAATCCACCAAAGACGGCAGCTTGATCAAACCCTCCGCGGAATTTCGTTGGGCTTTGCAACCGCAAAACCGGTCGGCACTTTACCTCTGGCTGTCACAGTTCCCGCAAAACAATGAACTGGCCTTTCCATTTTGCTATGATGGCCGCCTCTTTCAAGAATGGCTGCTGGGTGACGACATCTCCATCGCGATCCGGAGCGACATCCAAAAGCTCTGCTACCGGGCTGGCAACACGATCTGTTTTGCTGATCTGGATTTGATTGAAGGCAAACTAAAAAGCAAAGCAGAACACACCGCTTTGATGGCGGTGCTCTACCGTCATCCCTATTGCGATATCCGGTTGCACATCGACCGGAAAACCGACTTGGATGCCGTGGCCGCTTATTGGGGTGATTGGAACCGGGTGGAACGGGTGAAACGCAAACTCAAGGAATCTTTGGGCGATCAGCAAGAAGCTTACGTCGCTTTGCCGAACATCTTGCCGCCGATGACTCGCAGCCTGCTGGATACTTATCCGGAAGTGCCCAAGGACCCCAATCAGCCCGCCCGTGATTGTTACTGGACGGCTTTCAACTTCTTCAACCGGACTCCGGACAATCGTTTCAGCGATGGCAAATTCATGGAAAAAGCACTTATAGAATACCATGACAAGGTTGAAGGTACACCGCGCTACGGTGACATCATGTTTCTGGTCGACGGCACGGGCCGGCCTTTTCATGCCGCCGTGTATCTCGCGGATGATTTCGTCTACACCAAGAATGGCGGTCATTTCACGCAGCCCTGGGTCATCATGAAATTGGCTGACCTGAAAGCCTGTTACCCGCAAGCGGTCCGGCTGCGCGAGGCTTTTTACCGGTGGAATCCGCAAAAGACTCGTCCCGGCACCACCTGATCGCCATGCTCACGCGGCATGGCCTCGCCTGATCAACTGCTCATCCTGCTTAAAGCCCCGGTCTTGGGCTTGGTAAAAACCAGACTGGCAGCACAAAGCAGCGATGTCTTTGCTTTGGATGTTTACCAACAGCTCGCCCAACGGCTGTTCACCAACCTCTCCCGCTTCAATACAGTTCAACTCCATTTCACGCCATCATCCGGACGTTCCTTGATCGAAGCATGGTTACGCCCTGCTTGGACTGCTCACTTGCAAGGTGAAGGCGATTTGGGTCAGCGGATGCAGGCAGCTTTTTCAGCGGCTTTTTCAACCGGCGCCGAACGTGTGATCATGGTCGGTGCCGATTGTCCGGATATCATCACGGCGGATATCGAATCAGCGTGGGCATCCTTGCACCATCACGACCTCGTGCTGGGTCCGGCTAATGACGGTGGCTACTGGCTGATCGGCTTGAAAAAAGTTTACCCTGAGCTATTCAACGGCATCCAGTGGAGCACCTCTCATGTCTTGGCCGACACTCTGGCCATCGCTCAGCAACTCGGCTTTAGAGTGCATCGACTTCGTACCCTGACGGATATCGACACGCTGGAAGACTGGACCGCCTACCAACAACGAATCTCGGCACTGGAATAAGCCGCTGATTCGCGTATCCTACCTCCCGTGAGCCATCGCTTCCAAGAACAGCTCCAACGCCATCAACTTGCGCTACGACGAGCGCGCTTGCAGACTTTGCAGATCAATGTCGGTCGCAAATGCAACCAAGCCTGCCGCCATTGCCATGTCGATGCCGCCCCCTGGCGCACCGAGATGATGACCCGTGCTACCGCCGAGCGCATTGTTGCCTGGATACAGCAAAATCGGCCGGAAATCGTGGACATCACTGGCGGGGCTCCCGAACTGAACGAGAATTTTCGCCCGTTGGTAAAAGCCGCCCGCGCCTTGGGCGCAAAAGTCATTGATCGCAACAACCTCACCATCCTTTCGGAACCCGGCTTCTCTGATTTGCCAGAATTTCTCGCGGAACATGAAGTTGAAATCATCGCTTCCCTGCCCTGCTATCAGGCCGATAATGTGCGCAAGCAACGCGGTGATGGAGTCTTCGAACGCAGCATCGCGGGTTTGCAAAAGTTGAATGCCGTCGGCTACGGCACCCGGTTGCCGCTCAATCTCGTTTACAACCCGGTTGGCCCCAAACTGCCGCCGCCCCAACACGAACTTGAGAAGGACTACAAGGAAGCCTTGCTCCGCGATTACGGCATCGTCTTTCATCAACTTTTCACCATCACCAACCAGCCCATCGCCCGTTTCGCTGAAGACCTCCACAAGCAAGGCCTTTGGACGGAATACATGGAGTTGCTGGTCAACAGCTTCAATCCAGCGACTTTGGCTGGCTTGATGTGCCGCGCCACGCTGAGCGTCGGCTGGCGCGGCGAAGTCTACGATTGCGACTTCAATCAGATGCTCGACCTGCAACTGCGGAACGGCCATCCGCTCCACTTGTGGGACCTCACCGCGGACTCTTTGACTGATGCTCCCATCATCACAGGCGACCACTGTTTGGCCTGCACGGCCGGTTGCGGCAGCAGCTGTACTGGCGCTTTGGCAAATTGACGGGAATAAACTCCCCGCCGAAGTCTCCAACTTGCATGGAAAACGCGGAATTCGAGCAACTCGTGAGCCAGTATTACGAAGCGCTCTACCGCTTTGCCTTGAGCCTGGCCCAGAGCGAGGCGACCGCCTGCGATCTCACCCAGCAGACGTTCTACCTCTGGGCAACAAAAGGGCATCAGTTACGGGATCGCACGAAAGCCAAGTCATGGCTCTTCACTACCTTGCATCGTGAATTCTTGGGTTCGCGCCGGCGCGAAACCCGTTTTCCGCATCATGAAATGGAATCTGTGGACCACGAATTGCCCACCATCTCCTCCACGGTGGTCAATGATCTGGATGGCAGCACCGTGCTGGATGCTTTGCTCGGCGTCGAAGAACTCTATCGCGCTCCCTTGATGCTATTTTACCTCGAAGATTTCTCCTATCAGGAGATCGCTGAAAACTTGGACATCCCCATGGGCACCGTGATGTCCCGGTTGAACCGGGGCAAGGCCCAACTGCGCGAAATCCTCGCCGAAGGCAAACAGCGCACGACCCCAAAAATCATTCCCCTCAACGAAGCCCAGAGAGGAGGGAGTTACCGTGGATAAAACTGAAGCCAAAATCATCCTGCAAGCCTACCGTCCTAACGGAACGGATGGTGCTGATCCACAATTCGCCGCAGCGCTCGAGCTGGCCCGGCAAGACGCTGAGCTAGGTGCTTGGTTCGCCGAGCAGCAAGCCTTTGATCGCGCCATCACCGCCAAGCTGCGCACGGCTCCCGTTCCGGCAGATTTACGCGCCAGCATTCTTGCCGGTCGCAAGATCGTCACGCCGCCCCCTGCTCTTTGGCGACGGCCGGCGGCTTGGGCTGCGGCCATCGCCGCCATGCTTATGTTGCTGCTCATTCCGTTCGCCTTGCAGCATCAAGGAAAACCGCAGTTCGCTGAATTCAAGACGGATGCCGTGGCTTTTCTGGATTCCTTGAACCGGCTGGACATGACCAGCAAGGATTCCGAAGCCATCCGCGAATGGCTGGCCACGCATGGCGGTCAGCGCCGCTTTGAACTGCCCGGCAATCTGGCCCGCAATCCAAGCATCGGCTGCCGTGTCTTTGACTGGAAAGGCCAGAAAGTCACGCTGATCTGCTTTAACATCACCCCCAAAGGTGGTAAGTTTGATGAAGTCCATCTGCTGGTCTTGGATGAAAAGACGCTGCGCAATGCGCCGACGGCCAGCACACCCGCCTTTGAACAAAAAGGCTCATGGAAACTGGCGAGTTGGAAAGCCGATGGCTTGACCTATGTGCTGGCGGGCTCCGCCACCAGCAGCAAACCGATTGAGAATTTTTTCTGACACTTAACCGGCCGGTGTCGTTCAAGTTAATTTACCCCGTGCAAGTGACTTGTCGGATTGCTTTTCCCCGCCGCTGGCAAATAGTTTCCGTGTGCTAGGCAATCTGTTACAGCCGGAACTAAAAGAACTGATCGAACGTCGTGATATCGGTCAGTTACGTGAGTTCCTGTGTGAATTTGGCCACGAGGAAATCGCCGAAATCCTCATCGACCTGCCTGCGGATAGCCAGGCCATCCTGCTCCGTGTCCTCCCGCACGCTTTGGCGACGGATGTTTTCGAGCACCTTCCTGTCGAAGCTCAAGAGGATCTGCTCAACGCATTGGGCAAGGAAGAAGTCGCCGGAATCCTGAACGAGATGGCCCCGGATGACCGCACTGCCTTGCTCGAGGAATTGCCCGCCAGCGCGACCCAGAAGCTTCTTCAGGTGTTGACCCCGGAGAAGCGCAAGATCGCTTCTGAACTGCTCGGTTATCCCAAGGGTTCTATCGGCCGCCGGATGACGCCGGATTATGTGGCCATCAAAGACAGTTGGACCGTGGGCGAAGTGTTGGCTCACCTGCGCCAAGTGGGGCGCGAGCGGGAAACGCTGAACCAGCTCTATGTCGTGGATGAAAAGGGTCTGCTGCTAGATCGCGTCCGCCTGCGCAACGTCGTCGTCTCCGACCTGAACAAACCCGTTTCAGAATTGTTCGAGCAACAGAACATCGTGCTCAAAGCGGGCGATCCGCAGGAACACGCGGTGAGCGAGTTCACGAAGTATGAAGTGACGGTCCTGCCGGTAGTCGATTCCAAAGGCGTACTGGTAGGGGTCGTCACGGTAGATGACGTCTTGGATCTGGCCGAACAACAGGCGACGGAAGACATCCATCGCCTCGGTGGTTTGGAAGCCTTGGATACGCCCTACCTGCGTGTCGGCTTGGGCACGATGATCCAAAAACGCGCGGGCTGGCTCGCGCTGTTGTTCATGGGCGAAATGCTGACCGCCACCGCCATGGGGCATTTTGAAGATGAGATCGCCAAGGCCGTTGTGCTGGCTTTGTTCGTGCCTTTGATCATTTCCAGCGGCGGCAATTCCGGCTCGCAAGCCACCTCGCTCATCATCCGCGCCATGGCCACAGAAGACGTGAAATTAAGTGATTGGTGGCGCGTCTTGTGGCGCGAACTGGTCGCGGGTTTCGCGCTCGGTTGCGTGCTCGCCATCATCGCCGTGATGCGCATCATGCTCTGGCCGAACAAGGAGCAACTCTACGGTCCACATTACATGCTCATCGCCGCCACCGTCGCTGGCAGTTTGATCGGCGTGGTACTCTTCGGAAGTGTGGTAGGCGCCATGTTGCCGTTCGGCTTGCGCCGCCTGGGCTTTGACCCGGCAGTTTCCTCAGCACCTCTCGTGGCGACCTTGGTGGACGTGACCGGCCTGGTGATCTACTTCACCGTCGCCTTCTGGATTCTCCACGGCACCTTGCTCTAGGGCAGGACGCCGGCCCGCGGACCAAAGAGCCCCATGCCGCCGTTCACTGGCGCTCGTATTCGCCCTTACCCAAACGCTTGAGCACCGTGAAGCCTGCTTTCTTGGCGTCGGAAATCGAGGTCGGCTTGGTCAGCTTCGGCACGTTGATCTGTGAGATCAGCTTGCGGACCGGTTTCTTGCAGGCGGGGCATTTGGTCAACTCGGCCGCTGACATGGGCCGTTTCAAAGTAAACTTGCCGCCACACACCTTGCAGTCACCTTCACACAATTCGTATTCGTAGATTGGCATAATTCACTTTTGCTGAGCTACCTTACTCGTTCACGCGGGAAAATTCCAGTGCATAGCCGGACCAACGGCCTTTTAATTGCTCTGTCGTCATCAGCACCCGCCCCACTCCGGGATCCCATATCTCCACTTTCCCCGCCTTAATTCCGATATAGGCCACCGCGTGGATATTCGATTCATAAAGCAGGATGGCCGGGGCTTTCACCCGCGAGATATCCAGCTCAAGCTGCCGGCATTTCTGAACGACGACTCCAAACCTTTTCATGCCTTGGATCACCTGCCCAGCCGAGGTGCCCTCTTTGGTTGTACCCATGCACTCAGCCAGCTCGGCCTCATCTGTTTTGACACCTAAAAACCGGGCGATATTTGCCGCTGATGCCGGCACACAGGTAGAACTCGTACTTTGCAGGATGATTCCATCCTCTGTGACGCGGCTAGCCAAAGGTTTACGCAACGGCTCTTCGTGCTGTTTCCAAGCGGAAAAGCCGGTGATGAACAGGACAACAAGCGGGAACAAGAGAAACAGAGGTGCACGTCTGATTTTCCTGGCGGCCAAAGCCCCCTACCAAAGGAAAGCAAATAGACCGGCAGCGATTGTAACAGCACCAAGACCACCGCCGCGTAATTCACTTCCAGCCAGGCAGGTAGCGCCCATTGCAGGGCAATACTGCTATCCAGCCATGTATTGAACAAAAGCAGCAAGAGCAGAGCGGTCAGCAATATATAGATATGCTTCGCTCCCTGCGGCAATCCGCGATGAGTGGACATAGCGGCCCCAAAAACTGCTTGGCCGCGCCGATAGCCGACAATTCCCAGCACCAGAGCGATGAACGCATCAAACGCTATGATGCTGGGGCTCATCGCCTATTCACCCCGCCACACAGGCCGCAATATCCTTCCGGATCTTTGCCTCATCCAGCTTTTTGCCGATGAAGACCAGTTGCGTTTCCCGTTTCTCGTTCGGCTCCCAGAAACGGTCCGGCTTGGCCTCGTACATCATCTGCACACTATGGAAAAGGACGCGCTTGGCCTGGCCTTTAAGATACATGAAGCCTTTGCTGCGATACAGATTGCCAGCGGACTCGCTGCTCAACAGATCGCTCAACCATTTTTCCATCTTCATCTGGTCCAGCGGCCGTTCTTCCCGGACAAAGAACGAGGCTACTTCGTCATCGTGCTGGCCGTGCTCGTGCTGATGACCGTGGCCATGACCATGATCATGGTCATGCCCATGGTGATCGCAATGATCGCAGTCATCGTGATGTTCCACTTCCTCGATATGGATATCCTTGGCCGTGCTGATATCCCGCGCTTTCACGTCTAGAATCTTGGACAAATCGATCTGCGAGCGCTCCGTACGATACATCTTGGCCAACTGGTTCATGTGCCGCAAGTGATGCTCGATGTTCTCGAGTTCCTGCGGGGTTACCAGGTCCGTCTTGTTCAGCAACAGCACATCGGCGAAACCGATCTGTTGACGGGTCTCGGGCGCTTGCTTCAGTTCCTGCTCCACATGCCGTGCATCCACCACGGTGACGATGGCATCCAAGCGAACTTTGTCTGCCAGCTCCGGCAGGAAGAAGGTGTGCGCCACCGGACTCGGGTCGGCCAGACCGGTCGTCTCCACCAGCACGTAATCGAACTTCTTCTTGTGATTGATGAGATTCGTAAGGCTCTTGATGAGATCCCCGCGGACCTGACAGCAAAGGCAACCGTTGTTCAAATCCACGATTTCCTCATCCGCATTCACCAGCAGGCGGCTATCCACGTTCACATGGCTGAACTCATTCACGATCACCGCCACCTTATAGCCATGCGGCTGGGTGAGGATGTGGTTCAGGAGCGTGGTTTTCCCGGCCCCGAGGAAGCCTGTCAAAATTGTTACCGGAATCGGCGCTTTTGCTTTCATGACGGCAGATAGTCATTGCGGGGATCGCGTATTATTCAAGCCTCAAATGAAGGGGGAAATCCCAAATCCAAAGCACCAAGCGCCAAATAATAACCAACACCAAAACCTCCAATGATGCTGGGTGTGATAAAAAGCGGATGATGTCATAGCGTCGAAAGTTGCAAGTTGAAGTTTCCTTGGAACTTGGAGCTTTGGATTTGGAGCTTTTTCACCACTCTCGTTTGCATTACTATACCTCCATGCCGTTGTTACGGATATTGGTAGATGGCTACAGCCTTTTGCATAACTGGCCGGAGATCGCTCCCGGCAAGGCCCGCCATTCCGCCGCTGCCCGCAACGAGCTGATCTACGTGCTGACCCGTTATCGCGACGCCATCGGCACGCCGTTGACCATCGTGTTCGATGGCTCCGGAGCTCCAGCAGGCACGCCGAAGCCCGACTCGACGCCCGAGCTGGAAATCCTTTTCTCCGGCGCTGGCAACACGGCTGATGACTTGATTGAGAGGGCAGCGTATCGTTTGAAGGACTACGGCGAAGTGATGGTCGTCACCGATGACTATGCCGAACGCGATACAGTGATCAATTTCGGCGGCATGGCCGCCAGTTGCAGCAACTTCATCGCCATGGTGCAAGATGCGTTGAATGATCTGTCCATGGACGTAGAGAATTACAATCGCCGTGAATTGAACCGTTTCAAAAACTCAGGAACATGAACCCATTCCGTCTGGCTCTTACCCTTTTAGGCTTGTTCGCGGCACTGGGCTTGCAAGCGCAACCGGCTGACAAGTCCGCCGCGTTGCCCCCGTATCGTTTCCTCATCTTGGTGGACGCCTCCAGCAACATGCGTCGCCTCGACAACATCACTGCTACGGTGGTTTACGACTTGATCTACGATGGTGTCCTTGGCCGCATGCAGACGGGGGATGTCTATGGTGTCTGGACCTTCAATGACACGGTGGACACTGAGTTTTATCCTCCCATGATCTGGGATAAAAACAGCCAACGCACCCAAGCCCAATCGGTTGATGCCCAGCTTAGGAAGTTGAAGTATCAGGGCAAACCCCGCCTGGAAGAAGCGATCCGGCAGGTGAACAATGTGGTCCAGCGCTCGGATGAGCTGACCGTCATCATTGTCCATGACGGCAGCGGAGTGATGTTTGGCACACCGTTCGACCTCCCCATCACCACTCTCTATCGCCAGTTCCAGAAGGACATGGTGAAAAGCGAACGTCCGTTCCTTACCTCGTTCATTGTCCGGGATAAACAGATGGCAGCATGGTCTGTGGACGCCGCCGGCGGATCGATTGGCATCCCGTTCTTCCCGCGCAAAGCACTTACCACCCAAGCCACGCCGACCAATGCCGTCAAAAAGGCAGCAAAACCCGTCGAGCCGGAGCCACAACCCGAACCCAAGAAAGCTCCCCCTGCTTCGATCATCGTCAAAGGCCCCATCAAGCCACCAACGGCGGCGACCAATGCTCCTGCTACCGCCACAACCCCTAAGCCAGCACCCAAACCGCCGGAAGTTCCCAAGCCAGAGCTGACGACCAAATCTGCTCCCGCCACGGTGGCCCCCAAACTCATGCCCAAACCGGAGCTTACCCCGACGGCACAAACGGAGAGCAAACCGTTTCAACCGGTGATGGATAATGCCGCGCCGAAACCCTTGCCCACTTCCCCAGCCCAGAACTCATCCACGCCAATCCCTTCACCGGCACCCAAGCCAGCACTGACAGCACCCGCCCTGCAATTGACGCCCCCTGCGGCCAGCAACCCGGTCAATCCAGGCGATATCCCTCCGGTAAAAGCCCCTCCTGCCGTTGAGGTGGTCTCAGAAACCGCCAGCAAGCCCGCTCCGTCCCCGGCAACTCCGGCGAAACCCGCGCCAGTAGCACCAACCGCCCCCACCCCACCCTCCACCCCGACCGCGACAGCGGCGGCCAAAGCGGTCGATGCAGCAGCGCAATTAGCTCAAACCGCTGTGGTAACGCCAGCCCCCGGTCCAGATTGGTTAAAGATTTCCTTCGGCATTCTCTGCCTAGGAGGAGCGATAGGCATCGCCCTCATGATGACCCGCAAAAGCCGCTCGCCTGCTCATGGCAGCGTGATTTCTCGCTCGATGGATAATGACCGCCGCCAGTAAAAGCGGGGTTAGGCCAAGGTGGGCTGAGTCTTGGCAACGGGCTTGAGAGGGCCTGCTCCGTTGAGAAAAAGGTCCACGATCCGCTCTGCCGTGGCATGATCCAACCGGCTCTCGATGTGCAGCAGATCGTTCATGATGTAGATGCTCATCTGGCCATGAATGGCAAAGGCCAGTTCACGACTGTCATGCTTCATGTCCAGTTCACCCGATTTCTGGGCATCCTGGATAAGTTCATGCACGAAATCGAAATTGCGCGTGGCTTTGTCGATGCGGCGGATTTCCGGGGGAAGTTCTTCCTCCGAGGCAAATGCCGTGGCATAGGCGATTTGCATGAGATACCGGTTTTGCTTCAGATATTCAAACCGGCTGCTGATGATCTCCACTAGCTTCTCGCGCACGGTTGTCCCGCGGTTGGCCGCATCCTGCGTGAGTTGAAAACGCTCTTCATGCACCCGGTCGATGAGGACTTGGTAGAGGGCCGCTTTATTGTCAAAATAGTAATAAAGCGCGGGTTTTGTGACATTGGCCGCGGACACAATGTCTTGAATCGAAGTAGCTGCGTAACCGCGCCGCGCGAAGAGTTCGAGCGCTGAGGCTACAATCCGGTCTCGTGTTTCCAAATCGCTATTTTCCATGGCACCCTTTCATGACCATAATAGGAATTCCTCTCGCGGTCAAACCCTCTGATGACCATATACTTAAATAATCACCGCTTAAGCCATAAGTCCATTGCCGTTTAAACGGAAATCCATGCGTTCTTTTCACCATTTACCCATTATGAAGGATTGAAAGGCGTGACGGCTTTTCCTAGTTTGGTCGGAAGTAGATAAATCCCATTGGTAATGAAACAACTACCTACCGCTATGAAACTGGTGCGTTTGACTTCTGGCAACAGCATGTGGGCAGCCTGCCTGCTGGCTCTTTTGTTGGTGGGCTGTGACAAGGGCCCTTCCAGCAGCGGTTCAGGTGGAGCTTCAACCACTGCCTCAGGTGGTGGTGCCAGCGGTGAAATCAAAGTAGGCGAATTCGCCTCCCTCACCGGAAAAGAAGCCACGTTCGGCATCTCCTCGCATGAAGGCACACTGATGGCCGTGGAAGAACTCAATGCCGCTGGCGGCATCCTCGGCAAGCAGGTAAAGCTCATCACCGAGGATACCCAATCCAAGCCGGGCGAACCCGCCACTGTGGTGAACAAGCTCATCGCCCGTGACAACGTCATCGCCGTTCTCGGCGAAGTCGCTTCCAGCCGTTCACTCGAGGCCGCGCCCATTTGCCAGCAAAACAAGGTTCCGATGATCTCCCCCTCATCCACCAATCCCAAGGTGACGCAATCGGGCGATTATATTTTCCGGGTCTGCTTCATCGATCCTTTCCAGGGAACCGTGATGGCCAATTTCGCCAGCCAGACGTTGAAAGCGAAGAAAGTCGCCATCTTCACCGACGCCAAGAGTGATTACAGCAAAGGTCTCGCGAAGTTCTTCAAGGAAAAGTTCCTCGCCAATGGCGGCACGCTGACTTCCGAACTCGATTACAACGGCGGCGACAAGGATTTCAAAGCCCAGCTCACCACCATCCGCTCCGGCAGCCCGGATGCCGTGTTCGTGCCCGGTTACTACACGGATGTCGCGCTCATCTGCATCCAGTCCAAACAACTCGGCCTGAATGTTCCGCTGCTCGGAGGTGATGGTTGGGAATCTGAGAAACTCACAGAGATCGGCAAGGAAGCCGTCGAAGGCAATTACTTCTCCACGCATTACCACCCGGAAGTCGGCACGGAGATCAGCAAGAAGTTCCTCGAGAACTACAAGAAACGCTTCAACGGCAAGATCCCCGACGCCCTCGCCGCGAACGGCTACGACTCCATGATGATGCTGGCGGACGGCATCAAGCGCGCTGGTGGCACTGACGGAGCCAAACTCCGCGATGCCCTCGCCGCCACAAAAGACCTGTTCGTCACCGGTACCATCACGATCAACAAACAGCGCGATGCCGATAAATCCGCCGTCATCCTCCAGATCAAAGACGGCGGCTACAAGTTCCTCGAATCCATCAAGCCGTAAACCGACTCATAACTGCGGATTTTACTGCTAACGGATGACCGACCTGCTCCAACAACTGATCAATGGCCTGGCCTTGGGCAGCATCTATGCCCTGATCGCGCTCGGCTATACGATGGTTTACGGAGTCCTTCGCTTCATCAATTTCGCCCACGGCGATGTGTTCATGCTTGGCGCCTTCGCTGGTTACTTCCTCGCGGGGCCTGTAAGTAAAATCATTCCAGCCCAGAGCTACCTCGGCGGCATCGTGGTGCTGGTCTTGGCGATGCTTATCTGCGCCTTGCTCGGTGTGGTGATCGAGTTCTTGGCTTATCGCCCCCTGCGCAAACGTCCCAAGCTCACCGTGCTTATCACAGCGATCGGCGTCTCGCTCTTCATCGAATACACCTGCCAGCACGAGAAAGTCTTTGGAGCTTCACCTCGGAAGTTCCCGGATCTCATTCCAAACACGACCTGGGACCTCGGCGGCTTGGTCGTCGGTAGCGCCCAAATCATCGTGCTCGTGACTACGGTTCTCCTGCTCATTGCGCTGACCTTCATCGTGCAACGCACGAAGATTGGCACGGCGATGCGTGCGGTGGCGTTCAATCCGCAAGCCGCCGCGCTCATGGGTGTGAATGTGAACCACGTCATCTCCTTCACCTTCGGCCTCGGTTCAGCACTGGCTGCTGCGGGCGGCATTTTGTTCGCGATGAACTACGCCAGCATCGACCCCCTCATGGGCGTGCAAACCGGCCTCAAGGCGTTTGTCGCGGCGGTGCTGGGTGGCATCGGCAACTTGCCTGGAGCGGCCTTGGGTGGCTTGCTGCTGGGTGTAATCGAAACCTTCGCAGGTGGTATGAAAGGCATCTCGAATTATCGTGATGCCATTGCCTTCGGTATTTTGATCCTGATTTTGATGTTCAAGCCCACAGGTCTGTTGGGCAAAACGCAAACCGAAAAAGTCTGATGCTGCCTGGTGCTAAAAGATGGTTGGTCGTCGCAATCGTTCTGATCGCGATCGTCTCCGCCTTTTCCCATCACTTCAACCGCTACTACCTCGGCATCGGTATCGACATCGGCATCAACATCATCCTGGCCGTCAGCCTGAACCTCATCATGGGCCACACGGGCCAATTCAGCTTGGGTCATGCGGGCTTCATGGCCGTGGGGAGTTATACCGCCGCTTCTTTTACCATCGCTTGCTCCAAGCATGTGCCCGAGTCCGTTGCCCCTTTCCTCCTCTTGGGTGGTCTGATTCTTGGTGGGCTTATGGCAGCCATTTGCGGCCTCGCCGTTGGTGTACCGACCTTACGTCTGCGTGGCGATTACCTCGCCATTGTCACGTTGGGCTTCGGTGAAATCATCCGTGTGGTCTTCCAAAACATGGAATCCGTTGGTGCCGCGAGCGGGCTTACCGGGATTCCCAACTTCACGAACTTCTTTTGGACTTGGGCGGCGGCAGCCATAACTACCTACGTCGTCACATCGTTAGTGAATTCCACTTACGGACGCGGCTTCATCGCCGTGCATGATGATGAAGTTGCCGCCAGTGCGATGGGCATCAATCCCACGCGCTACAAGGTCACGGCATTTGTCGTCGGATCGTTCTTCGCCGGTGTGGCCGGTGCGCTGTATGCACATCACAAGACGTTTGTGAACCCAACCGGCTTCGATTTCATGAAGTCGTTTGAGATCGTCGTGATGGTCATTCTCGGCGGTATGGGTCGCACGGTGGGCGTCATCATCGCCGCGGTCATATTGACGATTTTGCCCGAGATGCTTCGTCCCGTGGCTGAATACCGGATGATCATCTACTCGTTGATGATCATCATTATCATGATGCTGCGGCCGCAAGGCCTCTTCACGCTTCGTTCCAGAAAAGGAGTTCAGGAATGAGCACACCATTGCTAAAACTGGAGCAAGTGACCATACGTTTTGGCGGCCTCACGGCGGTATCTGGCTTGGATTTCCAAGTGAATGACCACGACTTGGTCGGCCTCATCGGGCCAAACGGTGCGGGTAAGACGACGGTCTTTAATCTCATCACCGGCGTTTATCAACCGACCGAAGGCAGTATCACCTTCGCCGGTCAGCCCACGGCCAAGCGCAAGCCGCATCAATTGACCAAGGTGGGCATCGCCCGCACGTTCCAAAACATCCGCCTCTTCGCGAGCCTAAGCGTGTTTGACAATGTTCGCGCCGCTATGCAGGTGCATCGTACGCACGGTGTGCGACAAGCTCTCTGGCGCGGCAAGGCGTATCAAGCCGCCGAGAAGGAAGTGGAAGATCGCGTGATGGATCTGCTCGAAATCTTCAAGCTGGGTCGGCTACGCCATGAGGACGCCAAGAACCTTCCTTATGGCGATCAGCGCCGTCTGGAAATCGTCCGCGCCCTCGCCACGCAGCCTAAACTGCTTTTGTTGGATGAACCCGCCGCAGGCATGAACCCCACGGAGAAAGCTGAACTCGCCGGGCTTATCCGCTCCATCAAAGACCGTTTCAAGATCGCTGTCCTGCTGGTCGAGCATGACATGCAACTCGTGATGAGCCTGTGCGAGCGCATCACCGTGCTGGATTACGGCGTGAAGATTGCCGAAGGCACGCCGAGCGAGATCAAATGTCACCCGAAAGTCATCGAGGCTTATCTCGGTGAAGAACAACCCGCCTGACATGCTGGAGATCAAAGACCTGAAAGTCAGCTACGGGGCCATCAACGCCCTGCGAGGCATCTCGTTGACGGTGAACAAGGGCGAGATTGTCACGCTTATCGGTGCGAACGGCGCGGGCAAGAGCACGACGTTACGCGCCATCTCTGGTTTGATCAAAGCCGAAAGCGGCTCCATCTCTTACGAAGGCAAATCCATCTTCAATCAGCCCGCGCACAAGACTGTCAACCAAGGTCTCTCGCAAGTGCCTGAGGGACGCATGGTCTTCGCCAACCTGACTGTCTTGGAAAACCTCAAGATGGGCGCCTACCTGCGCAGCGACAAAGCCGCCATCGCGCAGGAGATGGATTATGTGTTCAACATCTTCCCGCGTCTCAAAGAACGCCTGAAGCAACATGCCGGCACTTTGAGCGGCGGCGAACAGCAGATGTTGGCCATTGGCCGCGCCCTCATGAGCAAGCCGCGCTTCCTCATGCTAGATGAGCCGTCCCTCGGCATCGCTCCGTTGCTTGTAAAAACGATTTTCGAGAAGATTGTGGAGATCAACCGCCAGCAAGGCATCACGATTCTCCTTGTAGAACAGAACGCGAATCGGGCCCTCGAAATTTCTCAACGCGGTTACGTGATGGAAAGCGGCGCCATCATCTTGCAAGACGATTCCGCCAAACTCCGAGCGAACGATCAGGTACGGAAAGCCTACCTCGGCGGCTGACGTAGCGCCCGCGTCTCGGCTGCGTCTTTTATTCGCCCAACTCCGCGAGCATCTGCTCCATCTCCTCACGCGGTCCTTCGTGGTTCTGATCAATAGCCAGTTGCAGTGCCCGGGCAAACGCCAGCTTCGCCCCTGCCCGGTCTCCCGCTTGCAAATCACATTTACCGATCAATATCTGCACCACCATCCAGTCCGGCTTCTTTAGCAACGCGACGACGAACTGCTCCTTCGCCTCGCTAAACTGACCGGCATCGAACAACGCTTTGCCCAAGCTGAAGCGGGCCATTTCGTTGTTCGGAAACTTTTCCACCATGGAGCGGTGACGATTGATGGCGTCGGACATAGTTCTATGCTTTATTGCGTGCAGCTCGTGACGGGTTGAATTTGTCCGCCACCGGGAACACTATCAAGCGCTGTTGTGAAAAAGCTCCTGTCCATCCAAGTAGGTCCGCCCAAGACACTCGAAAGCCCGAACTTCTCTGGTGGCATGAAGACTTGGACCACGGGCATCTTCAAAGAGACCGTCGCTGGCACCGTGCCTCTGCGCTTCACGAATCTCGACGGCGACGGCCAAGCGGACCTCGTAAACCATGGCGGCATGGACAAGGCCGTGAACGTCTATGCCATCGAGCACTACCCCTACTGGCGCGAGAAACTAAATATCCCCTCGCTCACCAACGGAGCCTTTGGTGAAAACTTCACCGTGGAAGGGCTGCTCGAAACCGAAGCCTGCATTGGCGACACCTTCACCCTTGGTGAAGCAATCGTGCAAGTATCGCAACCGCGTCAACCCTGCTGGAAGCTCGCCATGAAATGGCACATCAAAGACCTCGCCTTGCAAGTGGAACGAAACGGCAAGACGGGCTGGTATTTCCGTGTGTTAAAGGAGGGCAATGTCTGTGGCGGCGATGAACTCAAATTGACGGAGCGCCCTTTCCCGCAATGGACTATCGAAGAGGCCAACCAGATCATGCACCATCGGACGGAAGATTTCACTGCGGCCGCGAAGCTTGCCGCCTGTCCCCTGCTCTCGCTGAGTTGGCAAAGCTCACTCCGCCAACGTGCAGCGCTAGGCAAACCGGCTGACACCAGCGCGAGACACGGCAACTAAAGATTACGGCCTTTCGACGGCGCTCTAAAAGAAAACGGCGTACCATCTTGTAGCACGCCGTTTCATGACTTCCGCAGATTCAGCGGTTCATCAAATCATTTCGGGCGGATGAGGATTTCCTCAATCACTGCACGCGCTGGCAAATTCGCCACGAGCCAGACAGTATCTGCGAGGTCTTCCGGCTGGAGCATATTCACGCGGGCCTCCATCGGCGGCGGTACGGGACGGCGATCCAGCAGTGGTGTATTGATGTCACCCGGGAAAATCGAGCAGGCACGAATGCCGTTGGGACGTTCCTCCACATTGATTGCTTGCGTCAGACCGGCCTGACCAAACTTGGAAACCACATAAGCAGGACCAGCTTTCGGGTTTGCCAGACGGCCGGCCTCAGAGATCACGTTCACGATGGTGCCGGACTTATGCTCGCGCATCTTCGGCAGGAAAGCCTGGGCAACATAATAAGAACCATGCAAGTTCGCATTGAGGATCATGTGGTAATCCTCCGTGGCCAGTTCGTGCATGCGACGCTTCGCGGTGTTCGTTCCAGCCGCATTCACCACCACTTCCACATGACCATAGGCATCCAGCACCTTGGCGGCCATCGTCTTGACGGCCGCTTCGTTGCCGATATCGCAGGGACAGGTCAGCATGCGTTGACGGGCATCCCCGGCCTTGTCCAAAGTTTCTTGCAAGGCATCTGCCCGCCGCCCGATCAAAGCGACGTTCCAGCCTTCTTTGGCGAACTTGATTGCTACGGCCTGTCCCACGCCGCTGCCGGCACCGGTTACCACTGCTGTTTTACTCATGATTTGTTAGAATGAATTCTGCACACCTTATTGCTTTTTGGCCAGCACAGACCAGCGCATCAATACCACTGGCCTTGCCAGCCATGGGTTGGCATCACCCTTCTTTGCCACAATAACTTTATGCGCTCCCGGGTCAGCCTCAATCCATGCGTCATTGCCCAGATAAGCCAAAGCGTGAACGCCATCCGTAGTGATGGCAAAATCCCCCTTTTGAAGCTCGGAGTGATCATATTTATGAAGCGACTGAGTTTCCTCCAACTTCATCGTAAAACCGCGATAACCATCCCGCAACGCATCTGCCGAACAATCATACCAGCGCAATGCCAAGCTCTGCCGGATAAGTCCACCGTTCAACGTGGCCAGCCCTTCGTTAAAAGCGGCATCTACCATGCCTTGCCGCACCAATCCGGAACAATCAATGCCCTGCCGATTCTCGCCACCCCAGATATACCGCGTGCCTTCGTATTTGCCCAATGCCT
The DNA here is from genome assembly GCA_965283725.1 of Limisphaerales bacterium. GTDB lineage: Bacteria > Verrucomicrobiota > Verrucomicrobiia > Limisphaerales > JAEYXS01 > JAEYXS01. The sequence goes on along the minus strand of CBDIPT010000005.1, from coordinate 223,528 downwards.
GCGTATAACGCTGCTGCAAAGAATTTTGTGTAACAGAGCGCGCAGGCAGCAGTAACAGAACCAGCAGCATAATGGCTATCGCTACCAACGGATTCCGCACCTGCTTCTTCTCCCACCAAAACCAAAGCGCACCTGTTATAAAGCTGAAACCTGTGGCAATGGTGGTAAGACGCAGCAACTTGTTGCCAATGGGATAGATCCACAGCAACACGAACAGTGCACCCGACAAACCCCACAGGAAGATCAGCGAACGTCTTCCCAAGATGCTGGCACGGCTGCTGGTCATACAACGACCTTAAGCTGTGAGCGCTTACAGTTCAATCCACTGCTTGATCTCGGAGGACTTCACGGCGGAATCCATCACGGACTGGGCCAATGCTCCATCGTGGAAATTCACACAGCATTGACGCTGCTCACGGATGGCGTTCACGAATTCCACTGCCTGATCATAGCGGAAGCTCACGAGCGGATCACCCACACCCGGATCACGCGGGCTGCCGGGCAGCACAAAGAATTCCTTGGGAATAGTGATGGTCTTGAGGCCCGGCCCGCCAACCTTGCCATACTGCAGTTCATTCCACGTGCCCGTGGTAAAGCTGAAGCTGGCTTCGCTGCCATTCAATTCCACCCGGTCCGGACTGCGCCAGCTCTCATTCACGCCACTCGCCAGCTTGGAGCTTTCCAGCACACCGGAGGCCCCGCACTTGAACTCCGCCAAAATGGAGACCCAATCATCCGTATCATTCGGCGCACCGCCACGGATGGGCGTCATCGTCATCAGATTCGCCACCAAGCGCTTCATCGGCCCAATGAGATGATGCGCGAAATCGATGCGATGGCTCAGCATGTCGCCGATCTCACCCGTGCCCGCCATGCGTTTCTGCTGGCGCCAGCCGACATTGCGCGTACCCCAGTCCTGCAAGCGGCACGAGCGATAATGATACGGCGTGCCAAGGTCGCCCTTGCCGATCAAATGATGCAGGTAACGCATCGCAGGGACGAAGCGATACGTAAAAGCCGTCATGTGCCGCACATTCGCCTTGTCCGCTTCCGTCGCCATCTGGGCCGCATCCGCCGCATTTAACGCGAGCGGCTTCTCGCACAGGATGTGTTTACCGGAACGGGCAGCGGCTATGGCGACCGGCGGATGAAACACATTCGGCGTGGCGATGATGATACCGTGGATGTCATCACGCTTGATGATGTCTTCCCAGTTGGTCGTGGCGATCGGCGCACCGGTCTGCTGCCGGGCGGTTTCCAGCGTGGCCGGATTGGCGTCACACAGCGCGGTGACTTTGACGTCTTTGCAGAGGGCGAGACCTGGAAGATGGTTTTGCAGCGTGATGCCGCCGGTACCGATGATGGCGAAATTCAATGTGCTCATGTATTCAAACGAATGAGCCGCGAGTATGGCCGGAAGAGGCGGCTTGGCAAGTCCAGCGGAGCCTCCCACAACCACTACCTCGGATCAACTCAAGCCAGTTGCAGCAAGGATTCCAGCATGCTGCCGGCCAGCAAAAGCCCTGGATCTGCAATGCCAGTTTATCGATGCCTGAACGGAGATTCCCGGCTTTGGTCTGGATCCAAGGCACAAAAATATAAGCCCCCAGCGTCACCCATTTGACCGAACGGACAATCATCTTCAATTGCCCCCAAAAGCCAGCACGTGATGGATCGGGAGCCAGATAGATCTCATGCCGGATATTGCCGAAGGAGGTGTCCTCCGATTGACTTGCGAACACCTGCAGATGCATGGCATGCAGCATACAGATGTAAGGAACGTAGATCAGCCGCTTGATGACATCCGTGGTCTTGGTCTTGAAAAACGCAAGCATGGGATCGTACACCCAGCGATTCACCCGGTTAAGGCTATGGTAGTGATAGAAATAAAGCGGCTGCCCATTCAGATAGATGCCGTCTGGCCGCTCTGAGAGCTTGTACTGACCGATATTCCAAGGAGCAGTCCCCACCCCGGCCTGATCAATGATCTTCAGATTGGAAAACTTTCCCGGCCAGGCATCCAAGTATTTCTGGTCGCCATTACGGTCGCCATCCGGGCGATCGTAGCACCAGTCGAGGCATTGCTTGCGCCAGAGATTCAGGCATTCCATCCCCTGCTCATCACGCCGAAACGTGACCCAAGAGACATTGAACGTGCCGGCCTTGATTTCCAGATCTTTGACGGGTGGGGAGAAATTATGCCGGACAATCGCGATCGAGTGGTCTGCGATTTCCTGAAAGATGCCTTCTGGATTGCGGAAGAACCACATGTCCGCATCCAGATATGTGATCAGATCAATCGCACTCGATTTTTGCAGGATAAACGAAGGGAGAACCGGCGTGCAGGTGAAGTAATACTCCAAAGGATTGCGCCCGGCCTTCACTGCCAGCAGATCGGGATTCTTCGCTTCAAACTCTTCCAACCTTATGAGCTTGATATCCGGCAGTTTCAAATCCGCCAGAATCTGCCAGGCCACTTGATCGAGACAGAGCACCCATAACTCGAAACTAGGGCAATAGCGCCTTAGTGACTCATAAAGGGCCAGTCCTCGAGTCAAATAATTACGATCAAAATAGGTGCAAAAGTAACGTCTCACGATGCTTGCACTACCGGCTGAACGAATTCACCGCTTGGGCGATGCGTTGAATCTGCACCGGAAGCAACTGTGGATAAACTGGCAGACTAAGTATCTCCCGGCAAATGGTTTCCGTGGCCGCCAATTGCTTTGGACCACAAGGGAAACGGCCAACATAAGCTGGCTGTTGATGCACTGCCCAAGGATAATGAATACCGGCTTGGACACCTTGCAGTGCCAAATGGCTCTTCAAGGCATCACGTTGAACGGAACGGATGACGTACTGATGGTAAACATGCTGTGCGCCAGCCAGTGAGCTTGGAAGCACCGCTGAAAGACCAGCAAATGCTTGATTGAAATGGGCCGCAATCTCCCGCCGCCGCGCATTGTCGTCGTCCAAGTAGCGTAGTTTCACTCGTAGAATGGCTGCTTGCAGTTCATCCAAGCGGCTATTGATACCTCGTTCTAAAGAGTAATTGGCCTGTTCCCAGCCGTATTGACGTAAGCGCCGCAGCCGTTCATGCAGGCAGGCATCCGCCGTGACGACCGCCCCGCCATCACCAATGGCACCGAGATTTTTCGTCGGATAAAAGCTGAACGCAGCCACATCTCCAAACGTGCCCACCATTTGACCGTTCAGCTTGGCTCCGTGAGCTTGCGCACAATCCTCGATGACTCGTAAATCGTATTTCTGGGCAATCTCCAGAATCAGCGGCATCGGCGCCGGATGCCCATAAAGATGGACCGGAAGGACCGCCTTAGGCCGTTTGCCTTCTGCACCAGCTTTCCCCCGCCAGAACGTCACGGCTGCCGCCAAGTCCTCAACATCCATCGTGTAGGTGATTGGGTCGACATCGATCAGCACTGGCAAGGCACCGACCGTTTCAATCGCCGCAACCGTCGCACCGCTGGTATGAGACACCGTAAAAACTATGTCACCGGCACCAATGGATAAAGCGCGCAGAGCCAGCTCTAGGGCATCCGTACCGGAAGCAACCCCGACGCAATGCGCGGCTTGCAGGTAGTCCGCGAACTCTTGTTCAAAGGCACTGACTTCAGGCCCGAGAATGTAAGCGGATGAATGAAGAACCCGGGCAACCGCCGCATCGATCTCGGATTGATACGCCAGATAGCTGGCGTGCGGATTGGCCGCGTAGAGGGATGGAGTTTCGCCTGCGGCGTCGAAACTCATACGTATCCTTCCAGTTCTTTTCGTAAAAACCGAGTATTTTCTTGAGTCCCTCATCTAAGTGTACTTTGGGTTTCCATCCCAACAATTTCCGGCATTTACGGTCATCCGCGAAATAGTCACCGATGTCGATGGCCTGCCGGTCTTCGGGAAATTTCACCAGACTGAACTTGGCGTCAGGATGCAACTGCTGCAACAACTTCGCGAGATCCTGCAGAGAGATCACTTGATCGCCACCCAAGTTCAACACCTCACCATCCGCCTCATCATCAAGCGCCGCCAAGAGCATGGCTTTCACGGCATCATCCACATAAGTAAAGTCACGCCGTTGTCCCCCGCCCCATACTTCAAATGGCCGGTTCTCCATGATGCAACGGATCCAGATGCCGAGAAATGTCTGGCGAATGTCTTTGATACGCATCCGGGGACCGATGGTGTTCGTCAGCCGCAAAATGACCGAACGCAAGCCATACACCCGGTGGTAGAGCAGATGATAAAGTTCGCCGGTCCGCTTATGGATGCCGTTCACATCCACAGGCAATACGGGGTGCTTTTCATCTACGGGCAGATACTGGGGCCGCCCATAAACTTGGCGGGTGCTGGCGAAAACAATGCGGATATCAGGATTCTCCAACCGGCACGCTTCCAAGGCTGCCAGCGGCGCCTGGCAATTGACATTCATGTCCTCGAACGGAGCGGTCATGGAATCCAAGTGACTGCTTTGCCCTGCGAGGTTGAAAAGGTAATGCTGATTCCGGACAAGCTTGCGCAAGGTGTGCACATCTCGTGCATCGCCCAGATTGATGCGCAGCTTGTTCTGCATGCCATCCACGTTGAACAGATTGCCACCGCACTCGGGCACCAAATTGTCCAGCAACGTCACTTCCGCCTCCTGCTTCACCAAGGTGCGGGCAAGATTGGAACCGATGAAGCCAAGGCCTCCGGTGATCAACACTTTCTTATGGGCAAAACGTTCTGGCATACGACTTGTATCAGGCTGCTTTGCGGAACAGGAATCCCCGGTGCTGGATGCTTTCTGGCACGTCTTCTACCTGCAACTCCACAAACATGAGAAATTCCCGGTCCAAAATCAAACCGTGGTTTCGAGCCTGCTCCAGAAACTCCTGCCGGTTGAACACCCAGCAACCATACTCGGTATCATAACCGTAAGCGCGGACTTGTTGCTGTAAAACGAAGGCCGGCGAATGGATCACCAGCGGCAAGCGGGTGATAAAAAGGTAGCGCGTAGTCGCTTGCGACATTTTTCCCAGTAAATCTCGCCACTCAATCTCGTATTGGAAGGAACCACTGGCCAGGACCAAATCATACTTACGCGCCAAACACTCGTCTTTGCGCTCATGGAAAGCCACCCCTGGATTCAACTCGCGCGCCAAAGCGATGAGGTGGGGTAAATCATAACCATGATACTCGATATCGGCATCCGGCAGCAGTTCTTTACTCAGAGGATAGTAATGCCCCGCCCCACAGCCCCAATCTAACAGCGATACCATTTTCTGTCCGACGGCCGCGCGCGCCAGCACGTAGGCGTAACTCATCAAGATGTTATGCGTGCTGATATCGTAGCTGTTTAGTTCGCGGGATTCATGCGAGACCGCCAATGGTGCCGGCGCATGAATGGAATTCAAATATCGCGGCCATTTCTTTCGCTGAGCTTCGGCTATGCTGGGATGCGCCCAACCAGCAGTCCGAATGTCTTTCCATCCACCGGGAACGATTTTCCATTCGGGTGGCGGCGGTGGGCCATGCCGTAGCTGATGGGTAAGTTGCAGCACGACAGGTGGAATCATCGAACGGATGATTCCTTTCCATTTCACTCTCTGCGCATCCTCAGCCATGCCAATAGGCACTGACTTTACAACTGAAAGGCACTAGCAGAAAAGCAGGGATACTGGATATTTTTTGCCTTCTACGAACCAGAGCAGATGGAGCAACTTCGTCAAGGAACACGAAACCAAACGAAGGCAGGCGATTCATCCACGGTGATCTGTCCGTTTTTTGCTTGGATTGCTTCCGGCGCAGCGGATGAAAGCGGCATACGTTCCACCCGCTCAGGCGTTACCGCCAGCTTGAATGAAGCCGCATCGCCCGTTGGTTTCCATAACGCCAAAACATGCCGCTTCGAATCACTCCCGTGCTCAAACTCCAACGCCCAAGCATCAGCCGATTTCGTCACGGTGCGGACATAACGATAATCACCCAGCGAACTCAACAACCAGGCCACCGCGTGAAATGAGGGCTTGGGCTGAAAATGTCGCGTGAGCCCGGCGGAAGCGTGAACGGAAGCCTTATCCTCGTCGTTGAACCAGTAAAGGTAAGCGCGATCTACATCCGTGGAAGCGAAGATGAGAAAGGAGCGGACGATCCATTGTGCTTGCTGTGTATCAGTAACACCCACCCATTTGGCGAAATCCCCTTTCGGTTCCGGCTGCTTGGTGGTGGAGTCATACCCAAATTCGGTGAGCCATACTTCCTTGCCCGGCGCGTTCTTGTTCCGCCAATCGATGACACCCTGAACCGTCTTCAAATACTTCAACCTTTCGTCTTCCGGATAACTGCGCTTCCACGTGGGCCACGGTTCCAGCTCGGCGTAAGAATGGACATTGATGATATCGTAGAGCGATTCCAGACCGCGCACACACTCGATGCTTTTGTGATACCGACCACTCTTGCCCGCTTCTACATTACAGGTGGCGATGCGCAGTTTGGGATCGCCTGCACGCAATCCTGTGGCCATCGCCTGAAAGAGACGGCGATAAGTAGCATCATCATACTGGCCAGGCTCATTGCCGACTTCGGCGGCTTCCAAGAGCTGGCTGGAGGATGGGCCTAACGCCTTGGCCAGGGCGAACCCGTAGGCTTCCGCGTCGCGCTCTATATCCTTCCAGTCATTGGTCTTGATATTATCAAACATCAAAGAAGCGTGCGCGTGATAACCGGCTTTACGCCATGGACCGTAAACATCGCGATCCCAACTGACCTTGTTTGCCGCGAGCGGAAAGGTTTGCGGGCGGCTGGTATCCTTGCCGAAATCCCATTCTAGCGGGTGGTAATTTCGCAGGAGACGCGTCACCGGCTGGTAGAGGTTAGTCTTGAACTGGATGGTGTGCGTGTTCAGTCCGATGAAGTCCCGAATCAGCGGCTCAGCCGCTTGTCCGGTAGTTAGCAAGAGGAAGCAAAACGCCCAACCAACCCAAAGTCGCCGGATCATAAAGGTATCACTGCGTCACCGGTTCAAGAATCTCGAATTGCTCAACAGTTTCGGCAAAGTGTCCCGCATTGGACCACATCTCGAGACAATCCACAAAGCCATCTTCGTTGATCCAGAGCCTGGTGCAGCCACCTTCGTCGATATCTTTGGAAACAATGCCCGGTCCAGCCACTGGCGATTTACGCGCCGCCGCTGGCACAGGCTCCGCATCCGGCGCCAGCTTCAGCCAGATGTGGTAGCCCACCACGGAGTATTCACGCCGCAAGATCCGCGCCCCGACCAACTGGGCGGCGAGCTCGGGCGCTCCATGATGCGCCGCAAACCAGTCAAGGAGCGTGCGTTCGAGCGGATTGAACTGTCTGGCCATTGCTTTGGCAGTCATAAGCAAAAAGGGCCGGACGATGTCCGGCCCTTGCTTGAATTGTCAGCTGAAGTTCATCCGTTATATCAGACCTTCAGTTTCGTCCACTTGGCGTTGGCCTTGGAGGACTTCACCACGGCTTCGATGAAAGCCATGCCACGGATACCATCGCTGATCTTCGGGTAATCCAAAGCCACGGCATCCTTCGCCAGCTTCGTGCCGGACTGCACGGCGCGGATGTGGTTCGCGAAGTTCTTATAGATGTTCGCGAAGGCTTCGAGATAGCCCTCAGGATGCGCGGGCGGCGTGCGACCAGCGGCTTTCGCGGAATCACTCAGATAACCCATGCTGGTGCGGAACACCTGCATCGGCTGATCCAGCCACTTCACGAGCATCGTGTTCGGTTCGCGTTGGTGCCACTCGATACCGCCGAGCTCGCCGTAAACGCGGATGTTCAAATTGTTCTCTTCGCCCACCGAGATCTGCGAGGCGTGCAACACACCCTTGGCACCGCCCTTGAAGCGGAGCAGGACGTTGCCATCGTCATCCAGCGCACGGCCTTTGACGAAGGCGGTGATGTCCGCCGCCAATTCCTCGATCTCCAGGCCGGTGATGTATTCGGCCAAGTTCTCGGCATGCGTGCCGATGTCGCCGATGCAGCCCGCCGCGCCGGATCGTTTTGGGTCGGTGCGCCAAGCAGCTTGTTTCTGGCCGCTGGCCTCGATACGGGTGGCCAGCCAGCCTTGCGGATATTCCACCACTACCTTGCGAATCTTGCCGAGCTTGCCCGCCGCGATCATCGCCTTGGCTTCCTTCACCAGTGGGTAACCGGTGTAGTTATGCGTCAGGCCGTAGAGCTGACCGCTCTTCTTCACGATCTCGCCCAGCTTCTTGGCCTCAGCGAGGTTCAAGGTGGCAGGTTTGTCGCTCAGGACGTGAAAACCATTCTCCAACGCCATCTTGGCGGGAGGGAAATGCATGTGGTTCGGCGTGACGATGGAAACAAAGTCCATGCGCTCGCCTTCCGGCAATTTCGCCTCCGCCTTGATCATCTCCTCAAACGTGCCGTAGCAACGGTTCGCCGGGAGGTAAAAGTCTGCCCCGCTCGCTTTGGAACGTTCTGGGTCAGAAGAGAATGCACCGCAAACCAGCTCGATCTGGCCGTCAATGTTCGCCGCGATGCGATGGACTGCCCCGATGAAGGCTCCGCGCCCGCCGCCCACCATGCCGTATCGTATTTTTCTGCTCATTATGGTAAATTGATGAAATAAAATGGTTTCAGTCCGTTGTTGAATACGAGATTACGGCCTTTATAGTGACGCGCGTTTTTCAAGTCAACGGACGACTTAAAAACTTGGTCAGTAGCAATATGCAGATTCACCTGCTAAAGTCGAAGATACACCGGGCGGAAGTCACGGGTGCCAACGTTAACTACGAAGGCAGCCTGACGATTGCTGAGGATTTCATGGAGAAGGCGGGCATCCTGCCTTACGAACGGATCCTGTGCGGCAATATGGCCAACGGCCAACGCTTTGAGACGTACACCATCCCCGGACAACGCGGCTCGGGCGCCATCATCTTGAATGGCGGCGTGGCCCATCTCGGCAAAATCGGCGACCGCCTGACCATCATGAGCTACGCCGTCGTGGACCCGAGCGAAGCCAAGGAGTGGAAACCAAAAGTGATTGTGTTGGGTGAAAGCAACAAAGTCCTGAGCGAGCGCGGTATCTAAGCCCAACCCCACCCTATGCCTTTTACCGTCGCTCAAATCGCCGAAAAACTGCAAGGTCAGGTCCTTGGCGACGGCACCCTCCCGCTCACCGGTTTCGCCCACGCAGCCAGTGCGAAGGCCGGCGATCTGACGTTCGCCGAGAATCAGGAATACTTTCAAGCGGCCGAGCAAAGCGCCGCTACGGCCATTCTCGTATCGGGCGAGGAGTTTCAATCGACCACCAAGACGCTCATCAAAGTGCCGAACGCGCGGGTGGCTTTTGCCCGGGTGCTGCCGCTCTTTTTTCCGGAACCGACTTTCGCGCCGGGCATTCATCCCAGCGCCGTGGTTGATCCGCTGGCCACGGTGGATCCCACAGCTTTTATTGGTCCGAATTGTCACGTCGCAGCGGGCGCGAAGATCGGCCCGCGCTGCGTGCTGTCTCGCCTCGTTTCAGTGGGCGAAAACGCCATATTGGCCGGTGATGTTTACCTTTTCCCCAACGTCACCATCTACCATGGCTGCCAGATTGGTGAGCGCGTGCGCATCCATGCCGGAACCACCGTCGGCTCCGATGGGTTTGGTTACGTTTTCGACCAAGGGCAGCATCGCAAGGTGCCGCAAGTAGGCATCGTGATCATCGGTGACGACGTGGAACTGGGCGCGAATGTGACCATTGATCGCGGAGCGCTCGGGCCAACGATCATCGGCAAGGGTACGAAGATCGATAACTTGGTGCAGATCGCCCACAACGTCGTCATCGGCGAGCATTGCATCATCATCTCGCAAACGGGCATTGCGGGCAGCACCAAGCTCGGCAACTACGTCACAGTGGCCGGCCAGGTAGGCATGGCGGGGCATCTGAAGATAGGTGACCGCACGACCATCGTCGCCCAATCTGGGGTCATGCACGATATTCCCGCCGGCGAGAAATGGATGGGCAGTCCCGCACAACCCGACAAGCAGACCAAGCGCCAAATGTTGGCGCTGCAGCAACTGCCGGAACTCATCCGCCGCGTGCGCGATCTGGAAAAACGTTCAGGCGTTTGAACCGGTTTCAGAGGCGGCAAAACGATCGGCCGTTTCTTTCTGCAGTCTTGCCAGCGTGACCTTCAGCTCGGCAAAGACCACCGCGGCACGTTCCCATTCGCCCGCTTTCGCCAGATCTTCCAGCGTCTTGACAAGCAGCGGCAACGACGGCACAGCGAACATGCCCAATGAACCCCTAAGTTTGTGCGTGGCAAAAGCCATGCCCGCATGGTTCTTTTGCGCCACCGATTCTTCGATCTGCGTCAACAATTCCGGGCTCTTATTGTAAAAAATCTTGATGAGCTGTTTCAACAGCTCGATGTCACCACAGGCAGTGTCCATCGCCTTGGCATAATCAAGCAAGCGATCCACCGAGGGCACCTCTGCGCTGGTCGCTTGCTCCGCCACCTTGGGCTTGCCCGCAGGAGTGCTCCCGGTCAAGAGGTCAATGGTCAAAAGCAGTTCATTCAAGCGCAGCGGCTTCGCCAAAAACGCATCCATGCCGGAGGACAAGCACCGTTCACGATCCTCGGGATAGGCGTTAGCCGTCAGTGCCACGATCGGGATATGCCGCCCCGTGCTCGCTTCCGCCTGCCGGATCATCGCGGTAGCCTCCAAGCCGGAAACCTCCGGCATCTGGACATCCATCAAAATCAGATCAAAAGTTTCCTTCTGCCAGGCCTCAAAAGCCGCCCGGCCGTTATCCACCAGCACGATCTGATGCCCCTCCTTGCCGAGCACGTTGCTGATCAAGTGCTGGTTGATAGGATGATCATCTGCTGCCAAGATCTTAAGCAGGCGCACATCCCGTTTGGCAGCGGACGCCGCCGGCGCCACCGCTTCCAGGCTGGCGGCTGTTTTGGCTGACCGCCGGAATACAGCAGTGAAATAGAATTTGCTACCCTCACCCGGCTTGCTTTCCAGCCAGATACGCCCTCCCATCAACTCGCACAACCGGCCGCAAATCATCAAACCCAGTCCCGTGCCGCCAAACTTCCGGCTAGTGGATTGATCTGCCTGGGCGAATTCCCGGAAAAGTTTTTGCTGCTGGGCCGGAGTGATCCCGATGCCGGTATCAATGACACAAAACTGCAGGGCGACAGGCGCCGAAGGATTCACCTCCGCAAACGGATTTAAACGCTGAACCTCCAAGCGGACCGAGCCCTTGGTAGTGAACTTCAAAGCATTTCCCACCAGATTCATGATGATCTGGCGCAAACGCAGCACATCGCCGACGAGTATCTCCGGGATGCCCTCCTCGGCCTCGAACACTAGCTTGAGCAACTTCTCTTCAGCCCGATTGACCAGCAGGCGACGGATCTCATCAAGTGTCCGGGGCAGAGAGAAATCCACCTCCTCCAAGGTAAGTTTGCCCGCTTCGATCTTGGAAAGGTCCAAGATGTCGTTGATCAGGTCCATCAGGCTTAAAGCCGAGGATTTGATCATGCTTACATGCTTTTCTTTATCCGTGCTGGCTGGGTCTTGAATCAAGAGATCGCTCAAGCCGATGATTGCATTCATCGGTGTCCGGATCTCATGGCTCATGAAGGCCAGGAACTGGCTCTTGGCCTTGTTTGCCGCCACGGCCTGCTCTTTGGCCAACCGCAACGACTCTTCATATTCATGCCGGTCGCTGACGTCACTTAATGTGCCGGAAGTACCCATCACTAGGCCACGGGAATCCAAGGTGAGCCGGGCAAAAACCTCAATCCAGCGAAAGCTGCCGTTCTTGCAGCGGTAACGGACTTCATGCCGACAATACTCCTTCTGCCTTTGGATCAGCGGGAGGAAGAGCTCTTGATTCCGCTGGCGATCATCCGGGTGGACATACTGCAGAAACTCCTGGCCAAGCTTTCTTCGATCGCAAAGCCCGACAATTCCACCCAAGCCTGGGTCAAGAAAGTCCAACGGCCATCGGCATCGGTCTGGAAAACGACTTCCTTAAGATTATCCAGCACACTGCGGTATTTCTGTTCACTGACCGCCAGTGCTGTATTGGCAACCCGCAATTCCTCGCGCCGCTGACGAATCCGTTGCGCCAGTTCGCGAATGTCCTGCATCGCTGTGAACTGGGATTGCTGGATTTGCAAGAAGTCCACAATTGGGTCATGGGCCGCGAAATCGGTGATCTCGATTTTGTGCTGTTCCAGTTGTTGCGGATCGGTAAGCCACGGCGACCCTAAAAAGAAAGCCAACTCGCTCTTGAGATCCAGCCAGACTTGGCCACGAAAACGCAAGCCATTCGCGCGCAGGTGCAAGACCACCAGTTTGCCTTGGTTTTCCCGCAAAGCCTCATGGCTGATTTGCGCGGCTTGCAGATAATCAATCTCGAAAAAATCCGCCGCTACAGCACCTACTTGGATAGCATTATTCAGCTTGGCCAAAGAGCGGCCCACACTCGCCAGACTACCCGCCGAATCGATGGCAAAATGAAACGGAAAGACTTCCTGTAGAAAACCTTCATCCACGGCAGCAACAGAGAACGGCAGATTCATGCTTCAACTGGACGGATTCGCTCCGGATGCTTGCCAGCGGATCGTGAACACATCGTGATCACCAACCTCACTGCGTTGGGCGGTGGGCGTGATCTCCAAGGTCACGGCAAACATTTTACCCAAACCTTTCAGCAAGCCTAGGAGAAATGGAGCCAAACCCTGGCGCTCAGAATAATAATGCAATTCCAGCGTGTGCGCATCCACATCCACAACCTTGAACTTGGGCGGCTGGAGCTGGGGATAAATGAGCACGATACGGGTATGAAAATTGGGCAGGTTATGAATGAACTCGGCGAATGTCTTGCCGCTGGACTTCATCAGATGACCGTAGCCGCGCTGAGCCGTCTCCAATATCCAGAATTCGCCCAACCACTCCAGTATCTCACCCGCAGCCACGCCCGTGCAGGCTTGCGCTGCGCCGATCAAGTTATAGGTCAGTTCATCCGGATAGCTTTCATTGCTGATGAACACTTCCTCATCCACCCCGGCTTTTTCCCGGATCTGAAACCACATGGTTTCGCCGAAGCGGCGCACGAGCATCTGCTCCACTGCTTGATTCACCATGCCGTACATAATTTATTTCCAATAAGGTAGCTGATTTAAACACTTTTTCCGGGGTTGCTGCCTGACGGTTTCTGCTGCTTCGCAAACAATTTTTGCCTGACCGGCAACAGATTCACCAATCCTTATCGGTAAGTTGGCGCAAAGCCTAAGCGAACAATTATTGCTCGCGTGACAAGTGGGCGGTTGTCCGGTCTAATCACCCGGAGACGTATTGTTGTGACGGAGGACCGGGAGACAAAAGATTTGGGGGAGACACCGGAGTGGGTGTCGGAGGATATAGGGGTACTCTACCAAGAGCACTCCCATCAGGTCTATTATCTGGCGCTCCGCTTGCTGGGCGCACCAGATCAGGCGCAAGATGCTGTGCATGATGTCTTTATCAAGGCATTCAAGAAACTGGAACAATTCCGTGGCGAGGCCAATGTGCGGACGTGGTTGTATCGGATAACCATCAATCATTGCCAAAACCTGCTCCAGACATGGCACCGGCGAAACATGGTTTCCAATGCGGATGAAGCCATCTGGGAAACAGCCCCCGGACCGGAAGAATCGCCGCTTAAAGTTTTAGAGACGAAAGAACTGGGTGAACGCATCCAATACTCATTGGACCGTTTGCCCGAGGAATACCGGATACTCCTGCTGTTGGTGGCAGATGAAAAGCTGAGTTATACTGAGATAGGCGAGTTGACGGGACAATCCGCTGATGCGGTTCGCGGCAAGCTGCATCGGGCACGTAAGGCGTTCGCCGGCATATTCCGAGAATATCAATAGGCTATTTATGGATCCTCAAGGCTCACGCCTGCGGCAAAACCAAAATCAGCAGGCGCAGGAATCGCTGAAAGAATCGAGCACGACTGAGTTCAAGTCTTACAACTCGGTCGAGGAGCTCTTGCGCCAGGACGCCGCCCAGAATCCGCCGCCCGCAGCACTGGCCAATCGTGTAGCCAGCGGGGTAAGCAAATCCAGCCAAGCCGAAGTTCCCGTGAAGAGTTGGTGGCAAAGGCTTTTGGGCGAGTAAGCAGCCTTCAAACGAGAACGAGCCTGTTCCCAGTGGAATCACGCTCGACAGCGCCCCCTGCTCCCCGTCATGCTTTCCGCGATTTCACGGACAACTCTCTGAAGCATGGCCACTACTCTTTTGGAGGAATTGGATACGTTAGTAAGGGCGCGTTACCCGCTGGTTTATCTGGTGACCAGTGAGGAGGCGCGGGCGCAGGATTTGATCACCCAAGTAGCCCGGCAGCGCGGCAAAAAGGTGATGGAATGGAGCTGCACCACCGGGCTTATCCCCGCACCGCTGAATAGCAATTCTCCCAAAGCGAAAAATCCCAGCACGCGAGAACCATTGATGGCGCTGGATGCCATCGCTGACTTTGTCGATCCCACGCTTTTTATCCTCAAGGATTTCCACCCCTTTTTAGGCCGGGGACAATTTGCCACCGTCCGCCGTTTGCGGGAAGTGGCCCAAAGCCTAAAGAACAGTCACAAGACCATTTTCCTGCTCTCACCGATTCAAGACATCCCGGTGGAACTGGAGAAAGAATTGACCGTCATCAATGTGGCGATGCCCGCCCAGGCTGATTTGGGGCGGTTGCTGGACAGCATCATCGAAGCCGTGCAGGAGCACAGCCAATGCAAGGTAGAACTGGATGCCAACGCCCGCGAACGCCTGCTACAGGCTGCGCTGGGTCTTACCCTGAGTGAAGCCGAGAATGTTTTCGCCCGGATTCTGATCCGCTCCCGTCGTCTCGATGCAGATGGAGTGGCCGAGGTGCTGCTGGAAAAGCAACAGATCATCAAAAAGAGCGGGCTCTTGGAATACTTCTCGCCGCAGGAACGTTTTGAGCACATCGGCGGCTTGAGCATCCTCAAAGACTGGCTGGAAAAGCGGGCGTTGGCTTTCTCGCCGGAAGCCCGTGAATTTGGCCTCCCGCAACCACGCGGGGTCTTGATGCTGGGGGTGCAGGGTTGCGGCAAGAGCCTTTGCGCCAAAGCCGTCGCGAGCCTGTGGCAGCTTCCCCTGCTCCGCTTGGATATCGGCCGGATGTTCGGCAGTCTCGTTGGTTCGTCCGAGGAAAACATCCGCCGCGCCATCGCGGTGGCGGAATCCGTCGCTCCGGCGATCCTCTGGGTGGATGAAATCGACAAAGCGTTTGCGGGCATTGCCGGTTCCGCCACCACGGACGGTGGCACGGGTCGCGGGTGCTCGGCACATTCCTCACCTGGTTGTCTGAAAAGCAATTACCGGTCTTCGTGGTCGCCACCGCCAATGACATCTCCAACCTTCCGCCCGAATTACTCCGCAAAGGACGCTTGGATGAGATCTTTTTCGTGGACCTGCCCCAATTAGAAGAACGCGAGGAGATCTTCCGCATTCATCTGCAAAAACGCGGGCGAAGTGCTGAAGAATTCTCCGCGGCAACGCTGGCCGCCTTAAGCCAGCAATTTAGCGGGGCAGAAATCGAGGAAGCCATCAATAGCGCTCTTTACGATGCCTTTTACGCCCACCGGCAACTGCAGCAAATCGATGTCGAACAAGCATTGAAACAGACTGTCCCCCTCGCAGCGACAATGGATGAAAAAATCGATTCCCTCCGCTCTTGGGCCAAAGGACGGGCACGGAATGCGAGTTTTTCCAGCGAATCTACTCCCGCAGCTTAGCACATGAACTGGGTTTCCTTTGTCCAAGGTTTGGAAGGAAAAGGCCGTTTCTTTGGCCTTTTCATGGTACTTTGCTGTGTCTTGCTCATCTCCGTCCTATTCTGGAAAGAGATTTTCCTGATTCTTGGCATCCTCTTCGGCCTGCTGTTGCTTGTGATTCTGGGCATCATTGGGCGGGCCCGTTGGTTGCGTCACAAGCGCATCAAGGCAATGGAAGAAGAGGCCCAAAAAACAAATAAGAAAAAATTTTGAAACTCGCGTGACGGTTTCCCGCCAGCCCGGTCGAAGTTCTTGATGCCGCTCGTAATCGCCAAGACGCACGCAGGTTGTACCGGCTGCGAAGAGGATCGGCAAACTGGTGGTGGGGAACTAGGGACGTCGTAGCCGGAGGTGGGCCAGAGACGTTCTTTGGCGGCGAAGGTCGGGGGCCTTCGCCGCCAACTCCTCCACAGATAAACAAGCTGGCAGGTTGTAATTAAAAGAGGTAGCATCTTCATTTATAAAGCACTGCCTGTCGCCCTGATCACTGCCATGGGACGTTTTGAACATTTGGAATTTGACGCCAACACCAAGTCCACCGACTTGGCCAGTGCGGCAGTTTCCGGATCAGACGAAAAGCGTCATCTGCAAAAGGCGCAGGAGAGTTTTGCCCAAGGAAATTTCGAACAAGCTTTGCGGGATTATTCCAAGGTCCTCGAATTTAATCCATTTTCCCCCGAAGCCTGGGTGGGCCAAGCCCGGATGCTGATCGAACTGGAGGAGTATCGGGAGGCCAGTTTGTGGGCTGATAAAGGCTTGGAGAAACTCCCCCGTTGCGCCGAATTGCTGGCGGCCAAAGCCGTGACCTTGGCGCGCTTGGGCGATACAGCCGCCGCCCTGACTTACTCGGACAATGCCATGGCCGAGAAAGGGGAAACTTCGTATGTCTGGCTTTCCCGTGGCGATGTCCTTCTGAGCGCCAATGAATCCCGGTACAGTGATTGCTTTGAGCGGGCGTTTCAATTGGACCCGACGGCCTGGTTGCTCCCCTGGCTGGCCTCACGCATTTGCGCCTTTTACGAAAAACTCGCTCTGGCGCTGAAGCACGCGCAAAAAGCCATCGAACTGGATGCTACCCGGGCTATCGCCTGGGCCCAGTTGGGCCTGTGCCAATTGGTCCTAAACCTGCCGCATCTGGCTGAAAAATCATTTCACCAAGCCCGCGAACTCGACTCCCGTTGTGAAGGCGCGTATGAAGGCATCCGGCAACTCGCACAGATGAGTCCTTGGAAACGTTTCAGCCTCAATGTGCGCCGCCTGTTTTCTGCATGAGCAAATCGAAGTTTGACCGTCTGCTGGCCAAAGCGATCGAGATCCAAGCCTCGGACCTGCACCTTATCGCCGGCGTTGCCCCAGCTTTCCGTATCAACGGTGAAATCGTGCTGGCGAACGGGGACCTGCTCATACCGGATGAACTTACCGAAATCACCAATACCATCCTCACTCCCGAGCAGCTCAATCGCTTCGAGCAGGAATGGGAACTCTGCGTCGCCCGCATGCATGAACTGGCCGGGCGCATCCGCATCACCTTTTACAAACGCAATGGGTGCCCCGAACTGAGCGTAAGGTTTTGTGGTGACCGGATCGCCTCGCGCGAAGAACTGGGTTTGCCGGAAAAACTTGAGGACTTCGCCCGACGTCCGCATGGGCTCGTCTTGATCACCGGCCCGACTGGTGCCGGCAAGACCACGACGCTCAACTACTTGGTGAACCTCATCAATAGCGAGCGCCGCTGCAAGATCATCACCATCGAAGACCCGATTGAATACGTCCACCAGAACCAGCGGGCCATCGTCGTGCAGCAAGAGGTTTTGACGGATACGCGGTCTTATGGCCGGGCGCTTGTGCATGCTTTGCGGCAGGACCCGGACGTGATCGTCGTCGGGGAGATGCGGGACCACGAGGCTATCAGCACGGCCCTGACCGCCGCAGAAACGGGACATTTGGTGCTGGCCACTATGCACTCACCCGATGTCGCCCATGCGCTGGAGCGCATCGTCGGGCTCTTTGAAGGCAGCACTCAAAGGCAGGTCATCATGCAGTTGGCGAACTCTTTGCAGGGCATCATCACCCAAGAACTCATCCCCTCCTCAGACCGGGCCAAACGGGTGCTGGCGTATGAATTGCTCGTGGCTACTGGTGCGGTTAGAAATCTCATCCGGGAAAACCATCTGCATATGCTGGACAACGTCCTCCAGACTGGGGCGCGAGATGGTATGGTGCTCATGGATACCTGCTTGCATCAGCTCTACTGCAAATGCCTTATCAGCTACGACAGCGCCGTCAGCCGCGCACGTCATCCTGAACGGTTGACGCAACGCTTTAGTTGACCCAAAAAGCTCATTTGCGCTTAGTCCATTTGGATACCATCCAAGTGCGAAAAGCCCTGAGCTTACAGCAAAAAACGCTAAGTGTTTTCAACCTCGTTTTCTTGCTAATAAAGCCACTTCATGTCGCTATTGGAACAGCTTCTTGCTGCCATGCGATTTCTCATTTTACTGGTCGTCACGATCTTGTTGTTGACCTCTGTAGCTACTCACGCCCAGAGCACAAATAGCCTTAAATTCAGCATCCAGTCCATCGACCAACTGCTGGCCAACACCCCCTACGCCGAGGACGAAGTGCAAATCGACGACATGCGCTTCCGTAAAGACCGGATTCAGGCTTGGCGGAACTACCTGCAATCCCGCCTGAATGGCAGCAAAGTGGAACTGCAAGGAGCCTACGATTTCTCAGTCAACTCTGCTTGGCCCAATGGTTTCGTTCCCTATGTCTATCAGACAACTGGGCCCGAAGCGATGTCAGCTACCAAACAAGCCTTGGTAGAAAGTGCCATGCGTGAATGGCAACAAGTCGCTTCGATCAACTTCATTCCCCGAACTTCAGAAGCGAATTACATTCTGATCAAGTTTTCTGGTGACGCGAGCGATGCCCCCATGGATTCCACCATCGGTATGAAAGGTGGTCAGCAAGTATTCCGCGTTGCTGGCTGGGGCAACAAACTGAATTGCGCCCACGAATTAGGACATGCTTTGGGGATGATTCATGAACAAAGCCGGTCAGACCGTGACACCTATGTCACCATCAATTTTGATAAGATCAACCCCGATAACGCCTACAATTTTGCTATCGTCCCATCTTCACTGAACCGGAGCGGATATGATTTTGACTCCATGATGCATTACCCTCGTACTGCTTTTGCCATGACGAACGGCGACATCACCATCACTGTCAAAGCCCCCAACCAGATTTGGGGCGATGGCGTTGGACCACAAGAGATCGGTCAGCGCAAGTATTTGAGCAACGGTGATAAAGGGGCCATGGCCGTCCAATATAACACCCCGTTGGCCATCGGCGGCACCATCTTGGATGCAGGCGGCAAGCCGCTTAGCGGTGTGCAGGTCACCTTGCAAAGTGCTAACACTTATCGCGGCCAGAATCCGGTCACCACCGATGCCAGCGGGAATTACATCTTCACCGGTATCCCCCGCAATTCGGGCAATTACACACTCGTTCCAGCTCAACTCGGCGGCACCTTCACCGTTGCCTCGCAAACGGTGAACATGACCACCACCAGTCAGGCGACAGTAAATTTCAGCCTGACGGATTCAGTGCCGCCCGGCTTGCTCATCGAGACACCTGAACCTAGCGGGATTTATTCCAGTCTGCCAACCGCCGGCGGTACCGCTACGGATACAGGAGGGGTTAAAGAAGTTCGCGTAGCCCTCGCTCGCACCTCCGATCTCGTCTGGTGGAACTGGACTTCCGGCACTTGGGGAACGACTACTTTTGACTGGGGCACCAACATGAAGCTCGCCACCGGCAAGGCCAGTTGGAGCATCAGCCTGCCCTCATTCGCAGATGGTGGATACCAAGTGCATGTCCAGTCCGTTGATAATTCGGACAACGCCTCCCCTTGGCTCATGCGTCACTTCTTCATGGATCCGACGCCTCCCACCTTGGCCATCACGCAACCGGGAAATAACGCCAATCTCTCTGCGTTGACGTTATTAAAGGGTATTGCTTCTGATGGCGCAGGCACCGGCGTATCCAGCAATTTGGTTTACTTTACCCTATATCAAGACGGCGATTTTTGGACCGGCTTCAACTGGAAGAGCGGGACCACCGCCCAAGACCCGGATGTGTTACTCAGCGCTGATCTGGTGGCGGGTGAATGGACCTACAACCAATTACCGGATGGCTCCAACGCGCGTACCGGACAGTATGCCATCAGTGCATTCGTGAAAGATGGTGCTACCAACAGTTCATTGCCCAATCCTGGCACCACTTCCATTCTATTCACCGTTGATCGTACGCCGCCTTCTGGCACGGTCACTTCTCCACAAAACGGCAGTGTCATTAACAGTATTCCGACAGGCAATTGGTTCTCCGGCAGCGCTACTGATAATCAGGGCATCGGCTATGTGAATCTCTTCATACGGCGGGAGAGTGATGGTCTGTATTGGAATGGCTCGGGTTGGTCAGAACTCAGCACGCCCGCCAGCATCATCACTAGCACACGCAATGGTAACACTTGGCAAAACAGTTCGGCCCTGCCCGTTCCGGGCTCTACTTTGAAGAACGGTGCGTATGCCTTCATCGCGGTCATCGTAGATACAGGCGGCACCCAGAAGCAGATACAGTCTGATGTCACCTTGGATTTCCACACCACCTACACATGGACTGCTGGGAGCTACTCCGATTCCGATCCTAACAATAACAACCAAAACTGGGATAACCCTGCGAACTGGGATCCCTATGGCATCCCTGACGTTGATTCAAAAGTCATTATTCCCGGTGGCACACCTTACGCGGGTCACCTTGGCACCGTGACGTTATATCAACTGGATTTCAGTTCCGGAAGCGTCACGTTTGATAAGCTTCAGCTTAATGATGGCGGCACGATCAATTGGGCCAGTGGCACCTTGGCGGCCTCGCTCACTCAAATTCCTCCTACTGGCAAAGTGGTCATAACCAGTGCCTCAAACAAAGATTTCCCTTATGGCGTGATCACGAACGCGGGCACTATCACATGGAGTGAGGGCTCCATCACTGCCGGGAATGGTGCCCGGATAGACAACTCGGGCGTCTTTGAAGCAACCGGTGATTCCTACTTCTATTACAGCAACTCAGGCGCTGGCGTTGCTTTCAACAATTACCCGGCAGGTACCTTCCGCAAAAAGACGGGTACAGGTGTGACCTTCTTTCACGGTGATTACGGTGGGTGGCAATTTAATAACAGCGGCACCATTGATGTCCAAAGTGGCATCCTGTCTTTGGATCAGGGCAGTAAGAATCTGAACAACGGGGGTACAGTCAGTGGCGCAGCCAAACTCCGCAGCACCGGAGGCACGCTGACGTTGAATGGCACTACCACCATTGCCTCCGGCTCACGGATCGAACTCCAATCCGGCACACTCACCGGAACCGGTATTTTCGGCGGTTCCGGCACGTTTGAATGGACAGGTGGCGGTATCGCAAGCGGTGACATCACAGTCAACTCTGGAGCCAACCTGCTTTTAAGCCCCGGCATTGACCGTTCGTTGTACAGTTCTGCTATCTTGCGCAATAACGGCAATGGTTTGGCAACGCTTGGTAACACCTGGTTTTTCTCCAGCGGCGCCTCCTTCATCAACAATGGCCAGTTCACATTCCAATCAGACTTCACCATCTATTACGACAACGGTGGGGCGGCTCCCTCCTTCAGCAATACCGGCACTCTCCGCAAATCAGGCACCGATGGTGTGGTGAACATCCACACCGATTACGGCGGCACACGCTTCAACAACTCCGGCACGGTGGATATCCAGCAAGGCATCTTCCGGCTCGGCGGCGGCGGCTTGGGCGGTGGCACATGGCAAGCATCTGCCATCGGCTTGATCGAGTTCACCGGCAACACTATGACGCTCACCAACGGCACCGCCTTCTCCGGCGTGGGCACCAACCGCGTCAACGGCGGTCGCGTCAACTTCGATGCCGCCAACGCGGGTAATGTCTCCGTCACCGGCATATTTGAACTCCTAAGTGGCGCTTGGGGTGGCGCAGGCAACTTTTCCGGTGCTGGTCGCTTGGGCTGGAACGCCGGCACCATCGACGGCTTCGTCAGCATCGCCCCAAACTTGCAGATGCAGATCGGCAGTCCCGCCGAGAAATACCTCAGCGCAGGTGTGATCACCAATGCCGGGACCGTCACCTGGAGCAGCACCGGCCAAATCACAGCTGGTAACGGCTCGCGCATTGATAACAGCGGCTTGTTTGAAGCCACGGACAATGCTTTCTTCTACTACAACAATTCTGGTGCTGGTGTTTCCTTCAACAATTACCCGGCAGGCACCTTCCGCAAAAAGACGGGCACAGGTGTGACCTTCTTCCACGGCGATTTCGGTGGGTGGCAGTTCAACAACAGCGGCACCATTGATGTCCAAACCGGCATTCTCTCTTTGGATCAGGGCAGCAAAAATCTCAATAATGGCGGCACTATCTCCGGCACAACCCGACTCCGCAGCACTGGTGGCACACTGACCTTGAGTGGCACGACATCGATCAGTAACGGCGCACGTCTGGAGTTGAACTCAGGCAATCTCACCGGCACCGGCATATTTGGTGGTTCTGGCACGTTTGAATGGACAGGTGGCTCCATCGGCGGCGGAAACATCACCATCGGCCCGAACGCCAAACTTCTGCTCAGCCCGGGTGCCGATCGCGTCATCTATGGTGGTAGTGTTTTGAATAACGGCGGCACAGGCACTGCCACTTTGGGTAACACCTGGTTTTTCTCCAGCGGCGCCTCCTTCATCAACAATGGCCAGTTCACATTCCAATCAGACTTCACCATCTATTACGACAACGGTGGGGCGGCTCCCTCCTTCAGCAATACCGGCACTCTCCGCAAATCAGGCACCGATGGTGTGGTGAACATCCACACCGATTACGGCGGCACACGCTTCAACAACTCCGGCACGGTGGATATCCAGCAAGGCATCTTCCGGCTCGGCGGCGGCGGCTTGGGCGGTGGCACATGGCAAGCATCTGCCATCGGCTTGATCGAGTTCACCGGCAACACTATGACGCTCACCAACGGCACCGCCTTCTCCGGCGTGGGCACCAACCGCGTCAACGGCGGTCGCGTCAACTTCGATGCCGCCAACGCGGGTAATGTCTCCGTCACCGGCATATTTGAACTCCTAAGTGGCGCTTGGGGTGGCGCAGGCAACTTTTCCGGTGCTGGTCGCTTGGGCTGGAACGCCGGCACCATCGACGGCTTCGTCAGCATCGCCCCAAACTTGCAGATGCAGATCGGCAGTCCCGCCGAGAAATACCTCAGCGCAGGTGTGATCACCAATGCCGGGACCGTCACCTGGAGCAGCACCGGCCAAATCACAGCTGGTAACGGCTCGCGCATTGATAACAGCGGCTTGTTTGAAGCCACGGACAATGCTTTCTTCTACTACAACAATTCTGGTGCTGGTGTTTCCTTCAACAATTACCCGGCAGGCACCTTCCGCAAAAAGACGGGCACAGGTGTGACCTTCTTCCACGGCGATTTCGGTGGGTGGCAGTTCAACAACAGCGGCACCATTGATGTCCAAACCGGCATTCTCTCTTTGGATCAGGGCAGCAAAAATCTCAATACCGGAGGTGCTATCACCGGCGCAGGAAAATTACGCAGCACCGGTGGCACGACAGCAATCAATGGCACGACTTCTCTCGCAGCAGCTTCACGGTTTGAGCTCAACTCAGGCACCATGACAGGCACTGGCACCTTCAGTGGATCCGGCACGTTTGAATGGTCCGGCGGCGGCATTGCCAGCGCCAACATAACCGTCGGCCCTAGTGCCAACCTGCTGCTAAGTCCAGGCAGTGATCGCGCCATGTATGCTGGCACCGTGCTGAACAATAACGGCACAGGAACAGCCACCATGAATAACACGTGGGTGCTTTCCAGTGGCGCCACCTTCAACAACAACGGCACCTTCACGTTCCAATCAGACTGCGCTGTGTCCTATGACAATGGCGGTGCTGGCCCAACCTTTAATAACAATGTAGGTGCTACCCTTCGCCGGAATACCTCAGCCGGGCAAGTGATGTTCAGAGGAGACTACGGCGGCGTATCCTTCAACAACTCCGGAACGCTGGATCTGCAAACCGGTCTGCTGCAAGTGGACTCGGCGTTCACTATCAATCCTACGTCCAATATCAAACTGGGCATCAAAGGCATCACTCCAGGCACAGAAGTCGCCCAGTTGAACTTTGGCCGCAATGCCGGGTTCAATGGTTCCTTGAATGTTGTGCTGACCAACAACTACTCGCCCACGCTGGGAAGCAGTTACGTGGTGATGAATTATCCATCAAAATCAGGCACCTTCACCACGCCGAGCTTACCTGCGCTCAGCAATGGTCTGGCTTGGAAAATTAATTATAATGACACGCAATTGGTTGTCGAAGTAGTGCAGGCCCATATGCTGGCGAAGCCGGTGAAGCAAGTTGACGGCACCTATAGCATCAGCTTCTCCGGTCCGGCCGTCACTTCCATCCAATTCCAAGTCTCCACGAACTTGGTGGATTGGGAAACGCTCCAAACAGTCAATAGCTTCAGCGGCACGCAAAACTTCATTGATGCCGATGCCATGAATTATCCACGCCGGTTCTACCGCGTGCAGATCACGCCATGATAGCGTGGCGCGATGACGCAGGTCATTGCGCCTTGAATCAAAAAAAGAAAGCCTGCCCTAACGGGCAAGCTTTCTCATTCTAAAAACTGGCGGTAAAAAAACTTACTTCAGGCGCAAGGCGATCTGCTTGTCGATTTCAGCGGCCAAGTCGATGTCGGAGACACCGGCCTTGGTGCGGACTTGAACAGTCACCTGGCTGACATTGGCGTCCACTTCCGCGACCTTCACGAACACGGTGCGCAAATTGACTTTGCCTTCCACCGTCTTGTTGATGGTGTCTTCGCGGTTCAACGTACCATTGGCCGCCAGCACTTCTTTAGCGGCGGCAAAAATCTGGGCTACTGGGCGTTCGTAGCTGCTGATGATTTTGTCTTTGATGAAAGGCACCCCGGCCTTCGTGTGGCCGTCCACCGTCTTCACGCAGCCCGACGAGAAAGCGGCAATCGCTCCCGCCACAACCAATACCAACCAGTTCGTTTTCATGCTTCGCTTATGCAAGACAGAAGCCCCCCTAGCGTCAAGCCTTTATGCGTGGCTAATTCACGCCAAAAACAACAAAAACTGACCTTACTGTTGCATCCTGCAAAGATTCTTGTCCCCTTAACCTCCATCTCATTCGTAGACGCTCCCGCAAGGCCTCACTCAGCATGGACACCAGACTGCCCCCCGGCTAACGTCCGCTGACGTGAGTAACAAAACCAGCCCCAGCCGCCTGAAGCTGCGCCTGACACCGGCGGCCGAAAAAGCCGTTCGTGGCGGTCATCCATGGGTCTACGCCGAGCGCATCAAGAGCCAGAACCGTGACGGGCAATTGGGCGAGATGGCCGTCATCTATGACCGGAATAACGAGTTCATGGCCATCGGGTTGTTTGATCCAGAGTCCCCTATCCGCGTTCGCGTCCTGCATGCGGGCGAACCACAAACCGCCAATGAAGTCTGGTGGCAGAACCGGCTGGCTGAGCCGGTGAACCGGCGTCTCGGCATGTTTTCCACAGAGACAACCGGCTATCGCGTCATCTCTGGTGAGAATGACGGCTGGCCCGGTCTCGTGCTGGACCGCTTTGCAGATACTTTGGTGCTCAAGCTTTATTCGGGTATCTGGCTGTCGCGCCTGCCGGAGATCGTCGCCCAGTTGCAAACGCTCATGCAGCCGGAACGGATCGTCCTGCGGTTGAGCCGGAATATCCAAACGCTGGCGCTGGAACAATTCGGACGCACTGATGGCAGTATCTTGTTCGGACCAGACCTCCAAGGTCAGTTGGTTTTCCAAGAAAATGGTATCCAATTTGAATCCGATGTGTTGAAGGGCCAGAAGACCGGCTTCTTCCTGATCAGCGCGAGAACCGGCAACGTGTGGGTGAATTGGCCGCTGGAAAAACTGTCCTGAACGCCTTCAGTTTTTCTGGTGGGTTCTCCCTTTACGCCGCGCGTGGTGGCGCGAAAAGCGTGACCGATTTGGACATCAGCGCTCACGCCCTCGATGCCGCCAAGCGTAACTTCGCCTTGAATGAGGTCGTGCCCGAGGTGAAACAAAGCACTCATAAATGCGTGCAGGCGGATGCCTTTCAATGGGTGGCCAATACGAAGGAACGTTTCGACCTCGTCATCCTCGACCCACCCTCGCTCGCCAAACGCGAAATGGAACGCGCCAGAGCTATTGATGCTTATGAGAGCTTGGCTGTCTCGGGCATCCGGCTCTTGAATGCAAATGGCATCCTGGTCGCAGCGTCTTGCTCGGCCCACGTTTCGCGCGATGAATTCTTCGGTGCCGTCCTGCGCGCCGCCCAGCGCAGCGGCCGCACCTTCACCGAGTTGGATCGCACGGGGCATCCACTGGATCATCCTTCAACTTTCCCTGAGGCGGCTTATCTGAAGTGCATTTATCTACGGTTCAATTAGGATACCCCATCACCAGTCAAACACCCAATCCATCTATGAAAAAACTTTTCCTCGGAGTTGCCTCAGCTTTGTTCTTAGCCCTGACTGCCCAAGCCGGATCTTCCCTTGAATTGCCTAAATACGGCTTCCAAATTGACCCTCTGGACACTCCCCCTAAAGGGCCTCAAACCTTAGCACTCGCCAGCTTCCTGCCATCCAAAGGAAACTTTTCAGCGAATGTCACCGTGATGATTCAGACTTATGACAAGACCATGGCAGACTACATCAAACTGAGCTTAGACCAGTTTAAGCAGATGGATTGGACTGTGCTCGCGGAGAAGAAAGTCAGTGAGAGCGAATGGACAGTGGAGTATTCCGGCAGGCAAGGCGCAGCCAGCTTACACTGGTACGGCCGCGCCTTCCTGAAATCAGGCAAAGTCTATCTGGTTACCGCCACAGGCTTGGATAAAGAATGGCAAAACGACTCCGTAGCCCTCAAAAAGTGTGTCGACAGCTTCAAGCTCAAGTGAATGAAATTCCGACTAAATATCTGACTTGCATATGGCTTAAAGCCACACCCGCCAGATTCCGTATCACGATTTCCTGTTGCACGTCCCCGATTATTACGCTTACGTAATTTATTGATTTTGACGCGGCCATGAGCTGGCATTGACTGATTAACGCCTGCTCCTGACTTTAAATAATCAGAACTTGTGTCACCATTCCCTGACACACAACGTCTAGGTCTCGGTTTGTGGGATATCTTGCTATGATTGACAGTATCATTTCGCGTTTGAGTGCTTTGGCCCTAGCCATGACCGTGGCGGGCAGTGCCGTGGCCCAACAGGGTGACAAGGCGGGTGAAGTCCAGAAGTCCTTGGTGCCCAAGGAATTGATCCCGCCCGCTCCGGTATTAACGCCGGAACAGGCGCTGAAGTCCTTCAAGCTCGAACCCGGCTTCCGCATCGAATTGGTGGCCGCCGAACCGCTCATTCATGACCCCGTAGCGATGTCTTTTGACGCCAATGGCCGCATCTGGGTGGTGGAGATGCGCGGTTATATGCAAACCATCGAGGGCAAGGGCGAGACCGAGAAGGTCGGTAGCATCGCCATCCTCGAGGATACCGATGGCGATGGCAAAATGGACAAGCGCACCGTGTTCCTTGATGGCCTGGTCATGCCTCGCGCCATCTGCCTGGTCGCCGATGGCGCGCTCATTTCTGAACCGCCCAACCTGTACCATTGGAAAGATACGAACGGCGATGGCAAAGCCGATGAAAAGACGCTCGTAGCGAATGACTATGCCAAGCAATCCGACTACGCGACGCTCGGCCCCAAAGCGAATCCAGAACACGCTTCCAATGGTTTGATGTGGGCGCTGGACAACTGGATCTACAGCGCGGATCACACGACCCGCTTCCGCTATGTGGATGGCGAGTTCAAACGTGAGCCGACCAACTTCCGCGGGCAATGGGGTATCTCACAGGATGATTACGGCCGTATTGTTTACAACTCGAACAGTGACCAATTGCGCATGGACATGGTGCCCTCGCAATACCTCACGCGGAACCCGTTCTATCGCGAAGCCGTCGGCGTCAATGTGGACCCGGTAAAGAACCAAGCCACCTACCCTGCCCGTGTGACGCCTGGGGTTAACCGGGGTTATCAACCGGCAACCTTGAAAGACGGTAAGCTCGCCAAGTTCACGGCGGCTTGCGGTCCGGTCATCTATCGCGGCGATAACTTTCCGAAAGAATTCTACGGCAATGCGTTCGTCTGCGAACCGTCGGCCAATTTGATCAAGCGCAATATCTTGGTGGATAAAGATGGCGCAGTCACCGGCAAGCAGGCTTACAATGATCGTGAATTCCTCGCGTCGGTCGATGAACGCTTCCGTCCGGTGAACGCTTACAATGGGCCGGATGGCGCACTCTACATCGTCGATCTGCATCGCGGGCTCATCCAGCACCGTATTTTCCTCACAAGCTATCTGCGCGCACAGACGGAAGATCGCAAGCTGCAAGAACCCATCGGTCTGGGCCGCATCTACCGGGTGGTGCACGATGGCAAACCACTGAACAAGTCGCCCAAACTGGGCAAAGCCGAGGCGTTGGACTTGGTCCGAACCCTTTCTTCTCCGAACGGCTGGCAACGGGATACCGCACAACGTTTGCTGGTGGAACGCGCCCCTTCCGTAGCTGTGCCGGAATTGAAGAAGCTCGCGCTCAAAGGTGAAAACCCGCTGGGCCGTTTGCATGCGTTGTGGACCTTGGATGGCATGCGCCAACTGGATGCCAACCTCGCCCTTCAGGTGTTGGAAAAAGAAAAAGAACCGAAGGTGCTCGCTGCTGGTATCCGTTTGTCCGAACAATTCTTCACCTCGGAAGAAAAAGAACAGTTCCTGGCGGAGCTGGTTAAACTCAGCACCCGCAAGCAAGCGAATGTACAGTTGCAACTCGGTCTGACCCTTGGGCTGTTGCGCGATGACGCCGCGGAAAAAGCAATGGTCGCCATCGCCAGCACGGCAGGCACCAATGCTTACGTGCGTGATGGCATCGTCTCCGGCTTGGTCACGCGGGAAAACAAGTTCATCGGCCTCTTGCTCGCGCAGCCGGCTTGGAAAGACAAGTCCGCCGATCGCGAAGGTTATCTCAAAGCGCTCGCCAAATGCGTGTTCACCCACGGGAAGAATGACCCGGTCTCCACCTTGCTTGATACCGTCGCCAGCACGAAAGCCACCTGGCAACAACAGGCGTTGCTCGATGGCATGATCGCGTCCTTCCCCCTGCCCCCAAGGGCAAGACGAACTCAGTGCCCTTGAAGAAGGTGAAGATGACTAGTGAACCGGCCGCTTTCAAAGCTCTCTTGGCTTCCAACCAGAAAGCCATCCAAGAGCGCGCGAGCAAATTGGACAACTACATCGTCTGGCCCGGCAAACCCGGTGTACCGCCGGAACCGCCCATCAAGGAATTGACGACGGCGGAAAAAGCCCGCTTCGAAGCGGGCAAAGCGATGTTTGAAGCCACCTGCGCCCCCTGCCATCAATTGCACGGCTTCGGCATGGAAGGGTTGGCACCGCCGTTGGTGGATTCCGAATGGGTTGCCGGTTCACCGAATCGCCTCGCGCGAATCCTCCTTAACGGTTTGCGGGGCCCGATCACGGTCAAAGGCCGGAAGTATGACATGGACATGCCCGCCTTGGGCTCTTTGGAAGATGAACAGATTTCCGCTTTGCTGACCTATATACGTCGTGAATGGGATCACACCTATGACCCGGTGCCCCCCAAGACGATCTCTGAAGCCCGCAAAGCCGTCGGCCAACGTGACGAAGCGTGGACGGAAGAGGAATTGAAGAAGATCAAGTAACACTCTCGGGCCGGGCTGCTGCGGTAGCCCGGCCTAAATCGTCCGTGTCAGCGCGACGATATACCGTTGGAACCGGGCACTGTCCTCGTGCTTCTCCAAGTTCACATAGATTTGGTGCAGGTTGGAGCAGATGCGGATCAGTATCCGCCGTGCACTTACCGGGTCCAACAGGCGGTCATTATAGCTGTGCCCGCTCATGATGAGGTGCTTCACACACTCCGCTTTAGTCCAGAAGCGCCCGCCATTGAAAGCATCGATAAACACCTCTTCGATCGATGATTGGAACCGGCAAATGAAATGCCCCGGCATGCCGATTCCCGCCACGGGCAACCGCAAACGCCGCGCGATAAACAGGTAAATCAGACATAAACTGATGGGATTGCCCAACTTACGGTTCAAAACTTGGTTCAAATAGCTGTTCTTGGGGTCATAATAGTCCTGATCGTTCCCTTTGAAGCCCAAATCCTTGAACAAGTAACGGTTGATCTCCGCGAGAATAGCCACCGGCTCAGCTCCAAAATCGATCCGCACCATCAATTCCCCGGCGATATCATCCAAAACCGCCTGATACCCGGCGATGTTGATCTCGGGATACTCGGTCTGGGCCAGCAACCAGCAGGCTTGTTCGACGCTGAAATGCTCTCCGTGGCTGATACAAAAGGCTAAAAAGCGATTATCCGCCGCCTGTTTGTCGAAATGCTGGATGATTTCCTTGGTCCGGCGCCGCACCACCGGGTCATCGTGGAGTGAATAATCCTTCAACCAATCCTTCGCCTGGACTCCTTGGGCGAGCAATTTCTGCCGAATCGTTTGATAAACCCCCGGATCATCATCAGCCAAGAGTGTGACCAAGGCCACTCGTTGGCTGTCCGTCAGCGGCTGCGGTGCTGAACTGTGAGAAGGAAAATTCATCACAACTATTACTCCTGACGTCTGAAACTCACATCTATTCGACCCTTTTTCAACGCACACAAAATGGCGTATCCATCCGGCCCGACTTATGCTAGCCTATTCGTCCGTGACTGTGACTGGTTAGACGCTGGAAGCAGGCACTTGGTTGCAACTTGGGACTGTCGGAATTGAACCACCATGCGCATACTAAAACAGGAACACCGGCTGAAGGCGGAAGTTACGCCCGAAGAAACCTGCTCCTGACGTAAAAATCTTTTTGCACACCAAAACGATTTTGCTACGTTCCCTGCGCTTGGCGACAAGCAGATACGAAATAAATGTATCCGAATATACCGAACTCACTGTACGACTCGAAAAACGAGCATGATGCCTGCGGCGTTGGTTTTGTGGCCAACATCAATGGCAACAAAGAATACCGCATCCTCGAATACGCCATCCAGGCGCTCTGCAATCTGGCCCACCGTGGTGCGCTGGATGCCGATGCCAAGACAGGCGACGGGGCCGGTGTCCTGACCCAGCTCCCGCACGCTCTTTTCCGCCGCGAGGTGGCCAAGCTCGGCGGCAACCTCATGCATGATAACGACCTCGCGGTCGGTTTCATCTTCATGCCCCGGGGCAACAAATACCAGATCAGCAACTGCCACCGCATCGTGGAAGAAGGCTGCGCCCAGTTCGGTATCCATATCTTTGGCTGGCGCGCCGTGCCGACCAACTCCCGCAGCTTGGGTGACAAGGCCCGTGAGACCCTCCCCGAGATGCAGCAAATCCTCCTCGGCCGCACCAATGGCTGGAGCGATGAAGAATTTGAACGCCGCTTGTACCTTGCCCGCAAGGTCGCCGAGCGCCGCGCGTTGGAAGAGAAGATCGAAGGGTTCTATATCCCCTCCTTCTCCTCGCGCACCATCGTTTACAAGGGCTTGTTCAACGCCCCGCAGCTCCAGAAGTTCTATCTGGACCTCAAGGACCCGCTGTTCGTCACCGCGATGGCCATCTACCATCAGCGCTATTCCACGAACACATTCCCGAACTGGCAGTTGGCCCACCCGTTCCGCACCTTGGCGCACAACGGTGAGATCAACACCTTGCTCGGCAACAAGAACTGGACCCGCGCCCGCGAACGCGAGCTGACCTCCGGTATCTGGAAAGAGAACATCGAGCACCTTAAGCCGATCATCCAGCCGAGCGGCTCGGATTCGTCGGCGCTCGATAACGCCTTGGAACTCCTCGAACTCAGCGGCCGCAGCATCCTCCACAGTGTCATGATGCTCGCCCCAGAAGCGTGGGAAAAAGCCAAGGATATCAAGCCCGAGGTCAAAGACTTCTACCGCTATCACGCCAGCTTGAACGAGCCGTGGGACGGCCCGGCGGCAGTCGTGTTCGGCGACGGCAAGATCGTCGGCGCCACGCTGGACCGTAACGGTCTGCGTCCGGCCCGTTATAAGATTTACGAAGACGGTCTGATCGTGATGGGCTCTGAAGCCGGTGTGGTGCCGCTGGACGAAACGAAAGTCGTCAGCAAGGGCCGCCTCGGACCCGGTCGTATCATCGCCATCGATCTCGTGAACGGCAAGTTCATGGAGAACGATGAAGTGAAGATGCTCGTCGCCGGCCAGAAGCCTTACGGCCAGTGGTGCAAGGAGAACCTGTTCTCCCTCACCAACCATGCGAAGCCTTTCGGCGCGAACCACAGCCCCGTGAACCTGCTCGACCTCACCTTGCAGGAGATCACGTTCGGTTGGGACAGCGAAGAACTCCAGACCATCCTCAAGCCCATGGCGACGGAAGGTCAGGAAGCGATCGGCTCCATGGGTGACGACACCCCGCTCGCGGTGCTCTCGCGCAAGCCGAAGCTGCTCTACCCGTACTTCCGCCAATTGTTCGCGCAGGTGACGAACCCGCCGATCGACTCCATCCGTGAGAAAATCGTCATGTCGCTCTCCACGGCGATCGGCCAGAAGCAATCCTGCGAGGAGACCCCGGCGCACGTCAAGCAGATCGAACTCGACAGCCCGTTCCTGCTCGAATACGAGCTGGAAGCGCTGAAGAACATCCCTGACCCGGCGTTCAACTGCGAGACGATTTACTGCCATTTCAACGCACAAAAGGGTGCGGACGATTTGGATGCGGCCTTGAACGCCATCTGCGCTCGGGCTTCCCAGTCCGTGGACGAGGGCAAGTGCATCCTCATCTTGAGCGATCGTGGCACGAACGCGGAACGCGTTCCTGTCCCCATGCTCCTGGCCGTCGGCGCGGTGCATCACCAACTCATCCGCGAAGGCAAACGCATGCGCGTTTCCATCGTGTGCGAGACCGGTGACGCCCGTGACGTCCATCACTTCGCGTGCTTGATCGGTTACGGTGCCTCAGCGGTCAACCCGTATGTGGCCATCGACATCATCCGCCAGTACATCAGCAGCGGTGAATGGCCCGACATCACCTTGGAAAAGGCGATCGCCAACTACCGCAAATCTATCGAGGCCGGCATCCTGAAGATCATGTCCAAGATGGGCATCTCGACGATCAGCAGCTATCGTGGCGCGCAGATCTTCGAAGCCGTTGGTGTTTCGCAGGAAGTCATCGACCGTTGCTTCTTCGGCACCACGTCGCTGATCGGCGGCATCTCCCTGAAGCAGGTCGCGGAGGACGCCTTGCGCCGTCACCAGAGCGCCTACGCCAACCCGGAAACTGCCGTGTTGGATGAAGGTGGCAATTACAAGGTGCTCAGTGCGGGCCGTGGCGAATATCACGCCTTCAACAAACAGGTCGTCCAGACCCTGCACCGCTTCTTGAAAGCAGGTCAGCGCGAGGAATACCTGAAGTACGTCGAGACCGTCCAAGGTCGCGACCCGATCTCTCCGCGCGATCTGTTGCGCTTCAAGCCTTCCACGGCCATCCCGTTGGAAGAAGTGGAGCCGATCGAGAATATCCGAGTGCGTTTCACCACGGCTGGCATGAGCTTGGGTGCGCTCTCCACTGAGGCCCACGAATGCCTGGCCATCGCGATGAACAGCATCGGCGGCAAATCGAACTCCGGTGAAGGTGGCGAAGATCGCGAACGTTACTCCGTCCGTGAAAACGGTGAGAACGCGAATTCGGCCATCAAACAGGTCGCTTCCGGCCGTTTCGGCGTTACGCCGGAATATCTGGCCAGCGCGCAGGAAATCGAGATCAAGATGGCTCAGGGCGCGAAGCCCGGTGAAGGTGGTCAGTTGCCCGGTCACAAGGTGTCGCCTTTGATCGCCAAGCTGCGCCATAGCACACCCGGTGTGCCGCTTATCTCGCCGCCGCCGCATCACGACATCTATTCCATCGAAGACTTGGCCCAGCTCATCTATGACCTCAAGCAGGTGAATACCCGCGCCAAGGTCTGCGTGAAGCTCGTGGCGGAAGCCGGTGTCGGCACGGTTGCTGCCGGTGTGGCGAAGGCCTACGCCGACGTCGTGCTCATCAGCGGTCACGATGGTGGCACGGGCGCTTCCCCGCTCAGCTCCATCAAGTATGCAGGTAGTCCGTTTGAGCTCGGCCTGGCTGAAGCTCATCAGACGCTCATGCTGAACGACCTCCGTTCCCGCGTGGTTCTCCGCACCGACGGCGGTCTGAAGACCGGTCGCGATATCGTCATCGCCGCCATCCTAGGTGGCGAGGAATTCAACTTCGGCACCGGCGCGTTGGTTGCTGCCGGTTGCGCGATGTTCCGCGTCTGCCATCTGAACACCTGCCCGGTGGGCGTGGCTACGCAGGACGACAAGCTCCGCTTGAAGTTCCGCGGCAAGCCGGAAAACGTCGTGGCTTACTTCAACGGTGTGGCCCAGGAAGTGCGGGAGATCCTCGCGCAATTGGGTTACCGCAACTTGAACGAGATCATCGGCCGCACGGAATTGCTCGAACGCCGTCCGGTGGAAGACTTCCCGGAAGATGTCCGCGGCAAAATCGCCAGCCTGAACCTCGACCGCCTGCTCTATCAGGTGGACCCGACCGGTTCGGCCACGCGCATCCATACCCGCGAACGCAACGAGCGCTTCGGCGACAGCCCGCTCGACGGCAAGATCATGCACGACGCCAAGCGCGCCTTGAATGGCAAGGGTGCCGTTAAATTGAGCTACAAGATCAACAACGTGTTCCGCAACATCGGCACGATGATCTCCGGCGAAATCGGCTATACCTATGGCGACAAGGGGCTGCCGGCCGGTTCCATCGACCTCACGCTGACCGGCAGTGCTGGCCAGAGCTTCGGCACTTTCCTCGCGAACGGCATCAAGATGAAGCTCATCGGCGAAGCGAACGACTACGTCGGCAAGGGCATGAACGGTGGTGAGATCGCCATCCGTCCCCCGGACGGCTGCAAATTCGTCTGGGCCGACAATCAGATCGTCGGCAACACCGTCATGTATGGTGCCACCGGCGGTGCGCTGTTCGCGGCCGGTCGCGCAGGTGAACGCTTCTGCGTCCGTAACTCCGGCGGCACCGCCGTGGTGGAAGGCGTGGGCGATCACGGTTGCGAATACATGACCGGCGGTATGGTCATCATCCTCGGGGCCTGCGGCCGTAACTTCGGCGCAGGCATGAGCGGTGGTATCGCTTACGTCTATGACGTGGATGGCGATTTCTCCGGCCAATACAACGACCAGATGATCGGCATTGAACGTCTGACCAATGAGGAAGAGATCAAGACCCTGCAAGGCCTGATCTACCAGCACTTGGAAAAGACTGAATCGCCCCGCGCCAATGAGATCCTGAAGAACTGGAAGGATGCTCTCGGCAAGTTCTGGCGTGTTGTCCCGCACCCTCCTGTGGCCAAGCCGGCTTCCAAGCCCGTGCATGAGCTAACGGATGACAAAGCCAAGCCGGCTCCAACCGGCGGCTTCTAAAGCTTCCAAACCGGCAGAGGCAACTCTGCCGGTTTTTTGTTACCTCGACGAAAGTCCTTTTTTGTGCTTAATTAAAGCCTGACCTCAGGCGATGGAGTATTTATGGAAATAACACGTCAACTCGCCCTCTTCCTCGATAACCGTCCCGGCATGCTCGCTGAAGTCTGCGATGTCTTGGCGGCTGAAAAGATCAACATCTACGCCATCAGCACGAGCGATACGGTGGATCATTCGGTCATCCGCATGGTCGTGAGCGATCCGGACCGCGCAGTCCGTGTATTTGAAGAGCACAGCACCTTGGTCATCGATGACGAAGTACGATGATCGAAGGGGGCAACCGCCCCGGTTCATTGGCGGATATTTCCCGTCGCCTCGCCGCGGCGAAGATCAATATCGAGGACCGCTATTGCGCCACCAGTCCTTCGGCCAAGAAAGGCCTGTTGATCGCCCGCGTCTCTAATCCTCGCAAAGCCTTGAAGGTTCTTAACAGCTAGCTCGTGCCTAACACCCCCCTGCTCTACGAGATCAATCTGCGCTGTCTGCTGACAGACTTGGCGCGCAGCCAGCAACGGCCCGCGACCTTGGCCGATATCACCGACGCAGAATTGGACCGCTGGCAGGGGCTGGGCTTCACCCATATCTGGCTCATGGGTGTTTGGCCTTCCGGCGAAAAGACCAAAAAATTTTCCCGCACTGAACCTCATCTCCGCCAGCGATACAGTGAATTATTGCCCGATTGGACCACCGCAGATGTGGGCGGCTCCACCTACTCCATTCAGAGCTACACTGTCGATCCGCAGACCGGTGGTGAACCGGCACTGATTCAATTTCGTGACCGGCTCAAAGCCCGTGGTTTGCGCCTTATCTTGGATTTCGTCCCCAACCACATCGGCCTGGATCATCCGTGGATCAAAGAACGTCCCGACCTGCTAATCACGCGCAAGCAATCCGCTCCCGGATTCTTCGCCGCCCACTCGGCGGGCCGAAAGCTGTGGATTGCCCATGGTCGTGACCCTTATTTCCCGCCGTGGATGGATACCGCTCAACTGGATCATCGCAACCCAGCCACACATCACGCACTCATCCACGAACTGCACCAAGTGGCCGCTCTGTGCGATGGCGTCCGCTGCGACATGGCCATGCTGGTCTTGAACGATATCTTCACGGAAACGTGGAAGAACGCTCCAACAGCCAATCTTCCACCCCGCACGGAATTCTGGGCAGACGCCATCACCAGCGTTCGCCAGCAGCATCCAGAATTTCTTTTTCTCGCCGAATCCTACTGGAATCGCGAACCACAGTTACAACATCTTGGCTTTGATTACACGTACGAGAAAACCTTCCTCGATCACGTAGCGGGGCAGCATACCGCCAACCTGCAATCGCATCTGCATCATCGTCTGGACCGCATGGAGCATGATGTGCGCTTCCTTGAAAACCACGATGAACCCCGCATCGCATCCCGCTTGGAAGAGCCGGCCCAAAAAGCCGCAGCCCTGCTCTGGTTGGCGATGCCCGGCATGAAACTGCTGCACGAAGGCCAGATGGAAGGCTGGCGTCAACACGTGCCCGTGCATCTCTGCCGCCGCCCGTCCGAACCCACATCCACAGCGATCAAAAGCTACCACGAGCACCTGCTCAACCTGGCGCGCATTACCGCAGTAGGTCACGGCAACTGGCGAATCTTGGATTCATCAGCCGCGTGGACGGGTAACCCAACCCACCAAAACCTCTTCGTCATTTCGTGGCAACAGCACGCCAACGCTTTTGAATTGATCGTCGTGAACTTCGCGCCGCACCGCAGTCAGTGCCTAGCGCGGTTGGATAAAGAAACTTCCGCTCACGAGCACTGGACATTACAGGACCGACTTGGCCCAGAAGTTCACGAACGAAACCGTAACTACATGCAACGTAATGGCTTGTTCCTAGACCTGCCTGCGTGGGGTGCCCAATGGTTTTCCGTTCAGGCTCACTAGGCTTCAGCAGAGATCTGCCCGTTCCGAAACAATCAAACTGGCACGAACGCAGAAAATGTTACCCCCTTCCCCTTCGGGAGAAGGCCGGGATGAGGGGAAAGGAAACATACCTGAGCGAATTAAGCGCCGCATTAACATTGGAGCAATATCCCTCCTTTGCCCGTTGCTCTAACTGCCCTTGTTGAATATCCGATGCGCCACGCGGCTGCTCTTCTCGCGCGTCTTCCAATTCTTCTGCCGCTTCACTTCCTTCAAAAACGTCTGCTCCTTGGTTAGCTTGACAAAGCTTTGATACCTCTCCTCATCAATCGTCCCCGCTGTCCGCGCGTCCAGCACGGCGCACTTCTTTTCCTTCGTATGCGAGCAATCGCGAAAATGGCACTTCACCGCCAGCGATTCGATGTCGGCGAACGCCGCATTAAGCCCTTCATCCGCCAGCCAGATATAGAACTCCCGCATGCCCGGCGTATCGATCACCAACCCGCCTTGTGGCAACGCGATCAGTTCGCGCCAGGTGGTGACGTGCCGTCCCTTCGCGTCGTTCTCCCGCACTTCCCCCACGGGCAACACGTCCTCGCCGTAAAGATCATTGATGAGCGTGGATTTGCCCACGCCTGAGGTTCCAAAGAAAACGACCGTGTCTTTTTTGCCGATCAGTTTCTGGATGGCTTTGATGCCCTTGCCGGTGATCGCACAAGTGGTCAACACCGGCGCATCGCCTGCGGCTTTTTTCGCTTCGGCCATCCGCGCCTTCGGGTCATCGCACAAATCCAGCTTGTTCAGGATGATGACCGGTTGAGCCCCGCCTTCGCGCACCATCACGAGCATGCGCTCCAGCCGCGGAATGTTAAACGTCTGATCCAGCGCCTGCACGACGAACGCCTTGTCGATGTTCGTCACCAAAATCTGCTCTTCCACTTCCCGCCCCGTCAGCTTGCGCGAAAGCGAGGATTTGCGCGGCAGCACCTCATGGATGGTTGCCTTGCCTTCCTCGATCAAAGGAGTGATCGCCACCCAATCACCAACCTTAGGCAGCGTGGACGAATTCTTGGATTCGAAGAGTTGCTTGCCTGAGCATTGGCCCGTCAGCGGTCCCGCTTCGGCGTAAAGCCGGTAAAAGTGCTTGTCCTCGATGGCCACCCGGGCTGGCACCAAGCCTTTCGCCCGGTAAGGGGCAAAATCCCGCTCGTACGCTTCCGTCCAGCCAAGTTGTTCGATAGTCAGCTTCATTTAGCCCAAAAAACGGGCACAGATTGGCACTCTACACAAAAGTCCTGCCGGAAAGCAAATCCTTGGCAGGAGACATTTTAACGCCTAACCCGTTGGTCTGATGCTAAATGCATGCTTATCCTGACAAACCTTCACCAAAGAAAGGTTGCCTCTATCCAACGGTTGCTGCCATGCTATACTACGTTTTTCGATGAGCAGTGATACTTTAACCAGCAATGCGCCGGTAACCCCGGCCGCGAAACCCGTGGACTTTTCCCGGCCGGTCCAACGTCCCGCCACGAGCACCTTCAAGCTGCTCGGCGAAGTCCTCGACCATGGTGGCCCCGGCTACCTCCAGTTCGCGATCACCAATATCTGCAACGCCGATTGCGGCTTCTGCGGTTTCGCTCGTTCCAAGTTCGAGCCCAAGTCACGCCGTAGCGTCACGTTGCGCGAGGCCCAGGATGTCATCGACATCGCGGTGAAGAACCACATTGGCTACCTGCTGCTCGTCGGTGGTGAACCGATGGTGCACAAGGAATTGCGCTCCATGGTCCGCTACGCCGCCGAACGGGGCATCAAGCCCATGATTTGCACCAACGGCGGCCTGTGGAACGAAGAGAACATGAAGGCACTCGCCAGCGATGGCTTGAGCAGCGTCATCATGTCCATCGACGCCCACGACATCAACAAGCACGAGAAGAACCGTGGCCTCCCTGATGTCTGCCGTAAGATCAAGCGCGCCAACGAATATTTCCAGAGCGTCGGCATCCAGACCACGGCCAGCATCACCGCCAGCCGTTTGATCGAAGATTACGAGAAGCTGCCTGAGTTCCTCGAATCCCTCGGTTTCAAGAGCTGCACGTTCAGCTACCCGCTAACGAACCTGCAATCCAGCTACCTGAGCTTCAGCGATGGTGGCCTCGTCGATTTCAGCAATAGCGAGCTCATTGAGGTCTTCCAAAAGATCAAGAACATGAAGCACAACAGCGGTTATCCGGTGGTGAACCCCACGGAATCGCTGGACGAGATGCAACGCCATCTGCGCGGGGAAAAGGAAAAGTTCGGCTGCCTCGGCGGTCACAAGTATTTCTACCTCGACTGGAACCTGAACCTCTATCGTTGCCACTTTTGGGAAACCCCAATGTGCAACGTGTATGAGTGGGATGACTCCAAGCTCATCCGCGACGGCTGCACGCGCTGCATGATCGATTGCTATCGCGATCCGAGCGTTCTCCAATACGTTGCCATCAGCACCAGCGACGCCTGGCAGAGCCTCAAGAAGGGCAACCTCGTGAAGGCCGCCAAACACGTCTTCGACTCCCGCAACCTGACGTCCATTAAAGCCGTCTGGGAAGATCGCAAGTGGATCGGCAAGGTTTAAGCCGCTTTCGCTAAATCTTTAAACAGCAAAGCCTACGATAACCTCGTCGGCTTTGTCGTTTTGAAAACTAAGGGTTACTTCGCCAAGCGTTGCAGCAGCTTGTCGTGAATACCTCCAAACCCGCCATTGCTGAACACGCACACCACATCGCCATTCAGCGCGCTCTGCCCCACGTGCTCCACGATGGCCTCCACCGTCGGCAGATAGGCTGCGGGCTTACCCGTCGCCTGCAATTCCGACATCAGCCTGATGGGGTCAAATCGTTCACTGACCGCGAGCAATTCTAAGCGCGCAATCTCCGACACGACGATGACATCCGCCAACGCCAGAGCCTCCATGATCTCCTGCTGAAACACATTCCGCCGCGTCGTGTTGGAGCGCGGTTCGAAAATTGCCCAGAGCCGCCGTCCGGGGAACTTCACGCGCAATGCCCGTGCTGTTTCCTTGATCGCCGTGGGATGATGCCCGAAGTCATCGATCACCGTCACGCCCTTGGACTCGCCCTTCACCTCCATGCGCCGCTTGATTCCCTTGAACGTCGCAAACCCCGCTTGTATCTGTTCATTTGTCAGGCCGCAATGCTTTGCCGCCGTCGCCACCGCCAAAGCGTTGCGCACGTTCAATTCACCCACCAACGGAATCTCAAACGTATAACCATCTACGGCGAATCGAGAACTTCCATCACGCAAATCTAGCGCCTCCGCCCGCACATCATTACCCGGCGCCAGCCCAAACCGCTTCACCGGTGCGTATTTGATATTCAGAAGCGGCTGCAGATTCGCCTCATCCCCATTCGCCACGATCAGACCATTACGCGGCACCAAGCGGAGAAAATGCTCGAACGATTTCTGCACCGCGGCGAGATTCGCGAAGATATCAGCGTGATCAAACTCGAGGTTGTTCACGATCGCCACTTCCGGCAGGTAATGCAGAAATTTGCTGCGTTTGTCGAAGAAAGCCGTGTCGTATTCGTCACCCTCGATGATAAACCAATCACTGTTCGTGAAACGCGCCCCCTGCCCCAGATTCGTCGGAATGCCGCCGATGAGATAGCTGGGGTTGAACCCGTTATGCTCGAACACCCACGTGAGCAATGAAGTCGTCGTCGTCTTGCCATGCGTGCCACTGACCACCAGCGAGCGTTTGCCGCGAATGAAAAACTCCTTCAACAATTCCGGCAGCGAGCAGTAACGCAGCTTCTTCTCGAGCGCGAGTTCCGCTTCCGGATTGCCGCGTGAGATGGCATTACCTATCACCACCAGGTCCGGATTGTGCGCGAGATTCGCTTCGCTGTAGCCGGAGAAAACTTCGATTTTCTTGTCCGCGAGAAAGGTGGACATCGGCGGGTAAACCCCTTGATCCGAGCCGGTGACGCGGAAGCCGCGCTCTTGCATGGCGACAGCGGCTGAAGCCATCGCGGTTCCGCAAATTCCGATGAAGTGAACTGATTTGATGCCCGTGGGCGAAAGCATGTCGCGATGATGGCGAAAGCTGAATTGCAGGGAAGCAATTAATGCATCGCCGCCAATTTTCTTTGTCTGCGAAAAACAAAACACCCGATTCCATTTCGGAATCGGGTATTGAAACTTCCTTCAACGAATGCTTACGCCTTCAGTTTCTTCTCCAAGATTTCGCCGACCAGACCAGGGTTCGCCTTGCCCTTGCTCAGCTTCATCACTTGGCCCTTGAGCGAGTTGATCGCCGCCCCCTTGCCGCTGCGGTAGTCTTCCACGATCTTCGGATTCGCCGCAATGACCTCATCGCAGTACTTCTCCAACGCCCCCGTATCGCTGACCTGCGCGAGCCCCTTCTTCTCCACGATACTCGCCGGTGTCGCGCCCGTCTCGAACATCTCCGCGAACACATCCTGCGCGATCTTGGAACTAATCTTGCCTGACTCCACCAGATCCAGAAGCTCTTGAAAAGCTTCCGGCTTAAATTTCAAATCCTTCACCGAATATGCGGCGATATCGGCCGCATCGATGCCCATAGCCGCCTGCTCGGCGACCGACTTTTCATGCGCCTCCGCCATCTTGGCGCGCAGATTATTGATGACCCAATTCGCCACGCCTTTTGGATTCTTGGACTTCTTGGCGATTGGCTCAAAGTAGTCGCCCAAGGCCACGTCGTTCTTGAACACCTCGGCATCGCCTGCCGGCAATTGATAATCCTGCATGAAGCGTTGTTTGCGTGCGAGCGGCAGCTCAACGACTCGCTGCTGGATATCGAGCAGCCACGCTTCCGTCGGCTCGAAAGGCATCAAATCGGTCCGGGAAATAACGATAATCATGCGCGTCTTCCTTGCTGCGCATCTCTTCCGTCATTCCGCTCAGGTCATCCCAGCGCATCGTGGTCTGATACAGCTTGCCACCCTTGGAAACGACTTCGATCTGGCGGGGAATCTCATACTCCAGCGCTTTGCGAGCCCCGCTGAAGGTGTTCATGTTCTTGATCTCAATCTTCGCACCCAGCTCTTTTGCCCCCTTGGGCCGCACGCTCACATTCACGTCGCAGCGCACCATGCCCTTTTCCATGTCGCAATCGCTTATACCGCCGTAAGTCAAAATATCCTTCAAAGCGTTCAGATAGGCATAAGCCATCTCCGCACTTGTGATGTCCGGCTCAGACACGATTTCCAACAACGGCACACCGGCACGATTGCAATCCACACCGCTATGGCGATCGAAATGAGAATTCTTGCTGACATCCTCTTCCAAATGCGCGCGGGTGATACGCACACGCTGGATACGCCCCTCGAACTCGAACTCCACGTAACCGCTCTTCGTTGAAGGCTGGTCGTATTGCGTGATCTGATAGTTCTTCGGAACGTCCGGGTAGAAATAGTTTTTGCGGTCGAACTTCGCACGCGCCGGAATCTCGCAATTCAGCAGATAGCCCGTCAGCACCGTCAGGCGCAGTGCTTCTTCATTTGCCACGGGCAATACCCCCGGCATACCGAGACACACCGGGCAGACGTTGGTATTCGGTTCGGCGCCGAAACTGTTCGCGCAACCGCACCACATCTTCGACTTCGTTTTGAGCTGAACGTGTGTTTCCAGCCCGATGACCGCTTCGTATTCCATATTTCGCGTGAACACTACTGCCAGATTTCCCGCCGTCTGAACATGAATTTTTCAGCAAATTCACCAAACTTTATCCATCCACCAAAACAAAAAAGCCGCCCGCAGCGAAGCGGACGGCTCTTTGAATTCCTTCGATCTTAGTAAGACGCCTGCGCGCCTTTGATCGTCCGCTTCTGCATCCACGGCATCAACGAGCGCAGCTTGGCACCGGTCTTTTCGATCGGATGCTTCTCGCCCGCCTTCAACAACGCGTTGTAGCGCTTGTAACCGCCCTTGTATTCGGCAACCCAGTCCTTCGCGAACTTCCCGTTCTGGATCTCCTTCAGCGCCTGCTTCATGCGTTTCTTCACGCTCGCGTCGATGATCTTCGGACCGACCGACACATCGCCCCACTTCGCCGTCTCGGAGATCGAGAAGCGCATGCCGCTGATGCCGGATTCGTTCATCAAGTCAACGATCAGCTTCAGCTCATGCAAGCACTCGAAGTAAGCCATCTCCGGGGAGTAACCCGCTTCCACGAGCACTTCGAAGCCGGCTTGCACCAGCGCGCTGCAACCGCCGCACAGCACCGTCTGTTCACCGAACAAATCCGTTTCCGTCTCTTCCTTGAAGCTCGTCTCGATGACGCCCGCACGCGTACCACCGATGCCCTTGGCCCAAGCCAGCGCGATCTTCTTCGCGTCCTTGCCCGGGTTCTGATAGATCGCGATCAGGGACGGCACGCCTTTGCCTTCCGTGTACTGACGGCGCACGATGTGTCCGGGGCCCTTCGGCGCCACGAGGATGATGTTCACATCCTTCGGCGGGACGATCGTCTTGTAATGGATCGAGAAGCCGTGGCTGAACAGCAACGTCTTGCCCTTGGTCAAGTTCGGCGCGATGTCCTTCTCGTAGGCGGAAGGCTGCTTCGTGTCCGGGATCGCAACCATGATGACGTCCGCACGCTTCACCGCTTCACCCGTCGTGAAGACCTCGAAACCCTTTTCCTTCGCCACGGCGATGGACTTACTGCCCTCGTACAGGCCGATGATGACCTTGCAGCCGCTCTCTTTGAGATTCAACGCATGCGCGTGACCTTGCGAGCCGAAGCCCAGCACCGCGAGCGTTTTACCTTTGAACACGCCTAAATCAGCGTCCTTATCCGTATAGACTTTTGCCATAATATTTCTGACTGTTT
Organism: Limisphaerales bacterium; assembly: GCA_965283725.1. GTDB lineage: Bacteria > Verrucomicrobiota > Verrucomicrobiia > Limisphaerales > JAEYXS01 > JAEYXS01. The sequence goes on along the minus strand of CBDIPT010000005.1, from coordinate 179,149 downwards.
AAATTGATTGGTTGTTAATTGCGACGCAACGCGATCTTGCCCGTCCGCGCCAGCTCCTTGATGCCGAAGTTGCCCATCAACTCGATGAACTTCTCCACCTTGGATTCATTGCCCGTGATCTCGATGGTCAGCGTCGCGGCCTGCACGTCCACGATCTTCGCCCGGAAGATATCGGTGATCTGCATCACTTCGGCGCGGGACTTCGAATCCACCGCCACCTTCACCAGCACCAGTTCGCGGTCGATGTATTCTTCATCCTTGAAGTCGTACACCGCCAACACGTTGACCAGCTTGTTGAGCTGCTTGACAATCTGCTCCACGGTGGCTTCGTCGCCCCGGGTCACAATTGTCATCTGGGACTTGGCCGGATCCTGGGTCGGACCGACATTCAACGTATCGATGTTGTAACCGCGGCCGCTGAAAAGGCCCGTCACCCGCGTCAACACGCCGAACTTGTTCTCCACCAACACGGAAATGATGTGTCGCATATCTACAGATACCGCTAACCGTTTGCTGCTCAGAACGCCGTCGTCAGTTCCACCCGTTGAACGGCTCTGGTCGATGCTTGCCCGGCAAAACTAAAAACCCGCATCCCGTGGGGGAATTGCGGGCGGCCTGCGAGCATTTGGAACCAAAGCCTCGGGCCGCGTTAGTCGGCTACGACTACGCTGACCGGCAAAGCTACAATGGTCCGCAAAAGCATCGGGGGCGGACATTACCAATCCTGACAACCTCCGGTCAACAGACAATTTCAGCATATCAAAACGTATCTGCCGACGTCAGGTTACTCTACCCTCACATAACTTCTATCTGCGTGCATCTGCGGTTACCAAACTCCATCCTCGACACACCCCGCCCGCCATCTTAAAACGCCCACCGTTCTAGATGTCATTTTCGTCGCACCATAACTTGAACTTGATCCGCCTTACCCCGGCGGAAAGGAGCCTCTTTTGAAAATCACCAAAGTCGATTCGTTCCTGCTCTCCTACGCCCTGCCCGAACCTCTGAAGCTGCCCTTCTGGGGCGGCGAACGCACCATCCTCAAGCGTGACGCCATGTACATCCGAGTCACCACGGACACCGGCTTGAAAGGCTTCGCCCCTGGGCCTGCCCACGAACGCGCCGCGCACGAGATCAAGGAGATCATCGGGCCCTTCCTCATCGGCAAAGACCCGCGCAACTGGGCAACCTTCAATTTCACGGCCGATCTCGAAGTCAAGAAGACCTACTACGCCGTCGAGATCGCCGTGCTGGACGTCGTCGCTCGTTTCGAAGGCTGCCCGCTCTCCGAGATCATCGGTGGCCGCAAGCGCGACACGATCAAGCTCTACGGCAGTGCCGGCATGTACATGCCGCCGGATAAGTTCGCCGAGGAAGCCGCCGCCGTGAAAGCCATGGGCTTCCCCGCCTACAAGATGCGCCCTGCCCTCGGCCCGGACAAAGACATCGAGACCGTCCAAAAGATGCGCGCCGCCACCGGCCCCGATTTCGGCCTGATGATCGATGCCCACTCCTGGTGGCGCATGGGCAGCAACAGCTACAACTACGACACCGTCGTAGAAGTCTCCAAAGCCATCAACCAGTTCAAGCCCACTTGGCTCGAGGAACCCATCCCGCCCGATGACCACGCCGCCTACCGCAAATTGATGGCCGCCAAAGTCATCCCCGTCGCCACCGGCGAACACGAGCAGACCGAAGAAGGCTTCCTCGACCTCATCGATACGAAAGCCGCCGATTACATCCAGGCCGACGTCTGCTGCCAAGGCGGTGTCGCCATGGGCAAACGCCTCTTCGATGCCGTCGCGAAGGCCAACCTGAAATTTGCCTTCCATAGTTGGGGCACCACGCTGGAAGTCCTCGCCGCCGCCCACCTCGGCATCTGCTGGGGCGAGAACGTCGTCGAATGGCTCGAGTATCCTTGCTACGCTAACAGCGGCCGCAAAGGCATGTATGCTTTCCCTGCCGCCGACGAGATCCTCGCCGAACCGATGGAGATCAAGAACGGCTACCTCACCGTGCCCAAAGGCCCCGGCCTCGGCATCGAGGTAGACGAAAGCATCGTGGAGAAATACCCCTTCATCCCCGGCCCATGGTCCTACTTCCGCATCGACAACCCGCCCGAAACCATCGCCGTCACCGGCGACCACAGTGTGAAATGGGTGGAAGAAGAAAAGAAGTGAGCGCAGCACTCTGACGGCATTTTCTGCAATCACCGTGGCACTACCTGTGCCACGGTGTTTTGCTTTAAATCCCGCAACCGATAAAACGTCCCAGCTCCGCGATTGGCAACCATAAGCTTCTTCAGAACCTCAACCGACGCGGCACTTACCTCGTATCGCTCCAGCACACCAGTCGCCTCGGCCATCCGCTCGCGTAAATCAGGACTATCAGAACACACTTCCACGCCCAATATCTCTGGAATCTTGGTATTGGAGACCATTCCAACGAGCTTAACTTTCTTCCCCACGAAATCCTTCAGATGAGTAGATTGCGTGATAACAATAACCCCTTCTTCCATCGGTTCGCTCAATGCTGGATTCGATTGAAAATGAATCCGCAGTTTCTCTCTTAAACGCACAATTCTCTGGGGTTCAGTTTGCAGCAATGGTGTCGGATCTGGATCTTTGGCATCTACACTGGCAGCATCCCTGACCGGCTTCTCAACCTTGGAAACCACAGCATACGCCTCTTTTAGCGAAAGATACCGGTAGTCTTGCAGTCTTGCCGCGTCCACCGGATACCTGCGCTTGGCTTCCTGCAGGCTCATTCCATCATAAACAACCACATACACAGCATCCCGCTTATTGGGATCGGAATCACCATGCGTATTCCATTGATACCACGCGTCACCGATATATTGATAAACAAAAACCTGTGGACCAAACTCGTCATAGGACAAAACCATAGTGCGCCCATCAGGACGCATACATCCAGCGCAAGCTAGCATTAGAAACATTGCCCAAAATAAAGTCAGCGCACTCCTCATATCTCTGCAACAAGTGAAGCAGTAAACACGAGCAGCAATCAAGTCCCCTTGCCTCTCCGCCCAAATCACCCAATACTTCGCCCATACCCATGATCACTCTGTTTCACAGACGCTTCAGCACACTGCTTGCTCTCCTGCTCCTTTCACAGGCCCAAGTGCATGCTGCCGACCTGAAACTCCCCAAGCTGCCCGGCACCAAACCTCGCAACATCCTCTTCGTCCTCACCGATGATCAGCGTTACGATGCCATGGGCTTTTTGCATCCTTGGCTCGAAACACCCAACATGGATCGCCTCGCCAAGAACGGCGTGCATTTCCCAAAAGCGATGGTCACCACCTCGCTCTGCTCCCCCAGTCGCGCTTCCATCCTCACCGGCCTTTACGCGCACAACCATCGTGTGGTGGATAACTACAACCCCGTCTCCCAAGATCTGATTTTCTTCCCGCAATACCTGCAAAAAGCCGGCTACGAAACCGCCTTCTTCGGCAAATGGCACATGGGTGAAACCGATGAACCGCAACGTGGTTTCAATCATTGGGTCGTCTTCAAAGGCCAAGGCAGCTACTGGCCGGATGGCCACGGTACTTCCCGCGTGGTGCCGCAGACCGCCTACGATGGCTTCAACATCAACGGCAAACAGCGCATGGCGCAAAAGGGTTACATCACGGATGAACTTACCGACTACGCCTTGGATTGGTTGAAGAACCGTAAATCTGACAAACCCTTCTTCGCCTACATTTCCCACAAAGCCGTCCACTCGGACTTCGTCCCGCATGACCGTCATAAAGGCCGCTATCAAGACAAACCCTTCGCTCTACCCTCCACCTTCGCCAACACTCCGGAGAATTTTGCGGACAAGCCCATGTGGTTACAGAACCAGCGCAACAGCCGTCACGGCGCGGACTTCGGTTACAATCTGCCAGACTTCGACCTCGCCGCCTACTATCGCCGTTACTGTGAAGCCTTGCTCGCCGTGGATGAGAATCTCGGGCGCGTGATACAATGGCTGGAGCAGACGCACCAACTGGATTCCACCCTCATCGTTTACATGGGCGACAACGGATTCCAATTCGGCGAACACGGACTCATCGATAAACGCACCGCCTACGAAGCCTCTCTGCGCGTTCCGCTGCTCATGCACTGCCCGGACGCCTTCAAGCCCGGCACCACGATCACCAATACCGTCGCGAACATCGACATCGCCCCTACCTTGCTGGAATTTGCCGGATTGAAGCCTCCTGCCACTATGGATGGTCAAAGTTTTCTGCCTTTGTTATTAGGCAAGCCCACGAAATGGCGGGAACAGATTCTTTACGAATATTATTGGGAACAAAATTATCCACAGACACCCACGATGCATGCCGTCGTCGGTGAGCGTTACAAATACATCCGCTATCACGGCATCTGGGACATCAACGAACTCTACGACCTCCAAACCGACCCGCAGGAACGCAAAAACCTCATCACCGCTCCGGACCAGCAAGCCCGCATCAAGCAGATGAACGCGCAACTCTTCGACCTGCTGGATCAAAGCAACGGCGGCAACCTGCCCCTGCTGCGCGATCGCGGAGCAGTCTATCCCTGGCGTAATCCGGATAAGAGCACTCCCGCTCCGTTCCCGCCTTCCTTCTTCCGAAGGTCGGAAGATGGCCGTTGATTTTCCCTCACAATTAAAAAGAAAGGACGGCCAGCAGGCCGTCCTTTCTTAGTTTAAATATAGCTGGCTAACGGCTTACGGCTTGTCGTACTCGCCGATAGAACGAATCCAGATATTGCGGAAGCGCATCGGGTTGTTGTGGTCTTGTAACTGGATGAACATCTCCGGCGCGTGCGGCTTGGAGTAATCACCGTTCTTACGATGCGGTGTCGTGCCCATGTATTCGCGGCGATGGTGCAACACCACACCATTGTGGATGACCGTCACGGCCGCCTTCTTTTCAATCTTGCCGTCTTTGTCCCAGCGCGGGGATTCAAAAATGATGTCGTAGCTCTGCCATTCGCCCGGCGGCTTGCTGGCGTTCACCAGCGGCGGCGTCTGCCCATACAGGCCACCCGCTTGGCCATCCGGATAGGTCGGGTTGTTATAGGAGTCCAACACTTGGATCTCATAGATGCCGTTCAGCAGGATGCCGCTGTTACCGCGCCCCTGCTGCTGCCTTCCACCTTCGCCGGCGTGGCGAACTCGATGTGCAATTGGAAATCAGCGAACTTCTCCTTGGTCTGAATGCTGCCGGACTTCGGCGCCACTTCCATATAGCCATTTTCCACCTTCCACTTCGCTTCGCCACCATTGGCGGCAGCCCATTGCGAAAGGTCTTTGCCATCGAACAGCACTTTGGCATCGGACGGAGCCGGTGCCAGATGGCTGAACGTTACGCCCGGCGTGACCACCCGCGGCTGCGGACGCTCGCCGTCATGCACATGCCACTGGGTGCCCGGAATGATGGGCGTATCTTGGTAACCGATCTTGCCCGGTTCCGCCGCGTAAACGCTGGTGGCCAACAGGCCCGTCAGCACACACACATTAACGATAGTATTGGTCTTCATGGATTCTTGGATGCGCCAAGGTTTACTTGGCTTCAAATAATTTCGCAACGAACAAACATTCTACTCTTTATCCAGCACCGGCGCCGTGGCGTAAACTTCCTGCGCCACGTTGGATCCATCTGCCCCGTCCAGGTTGAATTTGATCTTTATCTGGTCGGCCGGTTTCATATCCGTGACATTGAGGGTCAACGTCTTGCCGTCGGCAGAAAGCTTGGCCCCGGTCACTTCCAGTTTGTCATGCTTGTTCTGCGTAGGATTGTTAACAGAAACTTCCGGCGAACCATAAGCCCCGGTCCAACGGTAGTTCCAGCGTTCCACGCTGAAGTTCCCGGCATCGACTGCTGATTTGGCATCCAACGGCAGGCTGAAGGTCAGTGCGATGCCGCCTGTCGTCGCCTTGAAGGCCACCGGATAATGTGCCGGCTTGCCCGTGTAGCGCACCCGATAAAAACCACCATCGCGGGTGGCGCTGCTCTGCCAGCCTTTCAGCCCGCACAGATAAAGCTGACCATCCTTTGGATTAATGCGCCCGCGCATGATACCGCTGTTGAACTTGAGCGGGAGCTGGATCATGGCTGCCTGCTTCGCTTTACCTACATCATGAAACATGACTTCAAAGAGAGTGCATTTGCCATAGCTCATGAAAAGGAGACGATCTTTCAAGGGGCCCCACTGATTGCCCGTCACCCATACCTGACCGCCGCTGGAATTATCCATGTTCATAGGTAGCCAGCACACCGGCTGGTCATAACCTTCGGCGGAAGGCGCGTTCTTGTCCCACGCCTTGAATCCGTATTTCTTGCGCTCCTGCGGATCGCTCGGATTGGCCGTGAAGTTCGTGCCGTTCATCGTCAGCTTCAGGTCACGATGCGCTGCGGGAACCATGCCGTAAAAGCCGCCCGGCGTGATCCAGTCCAGCTTGCTGGAGGGCATCCAGTGCCCTTGGTTATCGCTTACCGTGATCTCATCCCGGGGGCCCACTGTCATACCATTCGGCGCGCGCAAGCCCGTTGCGATGATCTCCAGCTTGGAACCATCCGGCGAAACCTTCAGCAAGCAGCCTTGATGCGGCGAGGTCACTTCCGGTTCCCAAGGCGAACCTTTGGCGTAATAGAAGTTGCCTTTGGAATCCGTGTGAAGATCCAGGCAGAACTCATGGTAGTTGGCTGTCACCACCGTATCATTATTGAAGTTCTCGTAGTAATCCGCTTCGCCATCGTCATTGAGATCCTTCAATCGTGTGATCTGATCGCGGCCCAAAACATAGACCACGCCCTTCACCACTTTCAAACCCAATGGTTGGAACAAGCCCGTGGCGTAACGTTTCCACGTCAGGTTGCCCTGCGAATCTTCCAACCCGGACACCAGCCATACATCGCCATGGAACGTGCAGATGGCCGCCCGTCCGTCAGGCAGAAAATCAAACCCGCCAAAGAAGGTCTTGGCGTTGTAAGGATTCGTAGCCGGCTCGGTGATGGTGTCCACCACATAGGCTTCGTTGTCAGCACCCCGCACGCCTTTGGTCGTCACCGTCTCAGTCCAAGTCGCTTTGCCGCCCTTGATGATCGCCGGGATATCAAAGCGCATCGGCTTCAAATTAGGGAAGAGCGGGCTCGGGTTCTCCTCCTTTAATTCTGCGGTGACGATCACCAGCCGGACAGGCGTATTGCCGTTCACCTTCCCCAGTTTGAGGATCACCTGCCCGTCAGCCGCGAGCCAATCGATGCCTGTAGCGCCATCAATGTGCAATGTGTGAACACGTTTGCTGGCTGCATCCTCAATGAGCAAGGACGTGCCCTTCTTTTGGATTTTCGGATTCTCCACCGCCATCACGTTCAAGGCCAGATCACGGCTGGTCTTGGAGATCTGGAAGGTGCGGGTGAACGCGGTGTAACCTTCACCCTTTTCAAATCCCGGCAGCTCCAGCACATCGACATCACCTACACTGTACTTCAGCACGACATCGCGACCGTTCACATATAACCCCTTGTAGTGCGCTTGCGCCTTCGGCAACGGCCCCATCTGATTCTCCCGCGGGTCCTCAAACTTTCCTTTGGTCGCCCAACCAGGCAGCACCTTGGTGCTGAACACGGATGAGCTTCTCACCTGCGGCGGCGGCGGCCAGGCAATCTGTGCCAACGTATTGCCGAACTCCATGAATGGGCCTGTCCACGCCATTGAAACGCGCATCAGGTCCATGTCGTAGCACAGGTAAGCCTTCTTTTCCTCACCTACCGTCACGGTGATGCCGCGCATGGCGATGGCAGCCCCTCCCGGTCCACGCACCGTGCCGGAAAAGATAGGCCCACGCACCGGCTCGTTGGTGTTGGTTTGCGCAAAGGAAGAAAATGCAGTTCCTAACGTGAGACTAAACAGCCCCAAAAGGGCAAATGAACGGCCAAGATTCATAGTATTGAACGGTGTAACGCGCACCATTCATCCCAGAAACATTGCCCCCTTCAAGGCAGAAAAGTGAATCTTCTTAGGAACCCGAGCACCCGCGACACTACTTTGCTTGCGATAGCTGCAAGGAAGATACGTGCCCGGCCTGATAAAGCTGCGCCACCTCATCTCCCGATAGCGCCCGGCTAAACAGTGCAAACTCATCCATCTTGCCGATAAAACTGCGAATGGGCCGGCTGGTCCCGATCTCCGCTGAGTTCCAGTTGGCAATCTCGACATTACCAAAACGGATGGGCGGTTTCACCCCCGTGTTCGTCTCACCTACCAGGGAGCCATCGAGATAAAACTTAACCTGTTTCTTTTCCGTATCAACAGTCGTCGCGATCTGCACCCATTCACCGAACCGTTCCGGTGTTATCACCACCGGACTGTGGTGCGACGATCCATGTGTGCCCTCGCGGTTCTGGATGCAGATGACGATGGAGCCGGCCTGATCCAACTGCCAATGCACTTCGCCCATCTGGAAACCATCGCACATCATCAAGGAATTGAAGGTGCGTTTCAGATTCCCCACCTGCACCCAAGTATGCAACGTGATGGCCTGATACTCGCCGGGGATCTGAAAACGGACGCGATCACCGAGGTTCTTGAAATCCAGCCCGCGCTTCGATGGCCAGCGGCCCTCGCCCCAGCTCGCTCCGATGATAACTCCGTCCGTATCCGGCTCGGCATTCTTGCCGACATTCTTGAGCACGCGATCACGGTTGCTGCCATCTTCAAAATCGTAATACGTCACCATCGACGGGTCGGCTCGCCATTTGGCACTCGCCGCTTTCCACTCGGCAAACCGCCGGGCTTGCACGATCGCCTCCTGAGAATCCAATTCACCCGGCGTGGCAAAGGCCGCCCGGTTCAAGGCGATCTCTTTCCAACCGCTGCCCGCACCGATAAAAGTGGCCTGCCCCGCCAGCAACAGTTTGGTCTTCTTCAGCAATGGCTCCGTCACTTCCACCTTGCCTTCGAAGACGTGCACCTCGCAGCGCGATTCCGTCACGTCCACTCCAAACGCCGTTCCCAGATCCACCACTCGCACCATGGGGGTGATGACCTTGAAGCCGCGCGCCTGTTTCGGCACATGTGCGCTGATTTTCCCTGATCGGCAAATGAATTCCCCGCCTGAGACCAACTGTAATTCCGCCGGCCCCTCCACCACCACACGCGCACCGCCAAAGAATTCCAATTCCACAAACCCTTGATTCAGTTTCAGCCGTGAAGGTTCGATGGGATTCCCCACCGCAGGCTCCATTTCCTTGTCATCCCAGACTGCATCCAAGGCCCGCGTGATGACCGCCACCCCAGCCGTCATCGGTTCTTCCAGGGCAATGGTAGCCGTCTTCGGTTTGCTCAGCTGGACTTCTGGCCGTACTCCCCACCAAATGGCAAAGGCCACCACCGTCGCCGCCAAAGCGCCGCTCAACACGCCCTGCCAGGCCCGCCACCAAAGTATGAACGGGCTCTCCAGTTCCGTTTTTTTCGCTGGCAACTCACACGCCAGCGGCGATTCAGCATTGGCCAGCTTGCGCCCCCATTCTTCTTCCCCGTAACGCCGCACCAAGGCATTGAACCGTGCGTGTTCCCAGAAAATCTGCCGGGCCTGCGGAGAAGCAAGTAGCATGCGCTCCAATTCCGCCTTCTCCATAGGCGTGAGCAAGCCATCCACGAACAGCTCCAGCAGCTTCTCTAGGCGTTGCCGATCCATATCAGCCCGCCCTCCCCAGTTTGCGGCTCACACATTCACGCAATACCACTCTGGCGCGCGACAATGCGACATAGACCGCATCTGCGGACCACCCCATGATCTGGGCGATCTCCGCCGGCTTATGCGCCTGCTGGTAACGTAATTCCACCGCCCGCCGCGCTTGCGGGGCGAGCTGATTCAGACAATCGGCCAAAAATTTCAACCGCTCTTCCTGCTCCTCCGGTTCTGGCTCACACGCACAAAGCGATTCCAGCACCTCCTCTGACAAGGCTTGCGGCGCATGCGGATTCGTCCTCACGGCCTCCAGGACTTTGAACCGGGCGATCGCACAGACCCAGCCCATGAAATTGCTGCCCGGCACGAAATCATCCGCCTTCTTGGTCACCGTCAGGAACGTCTCTTGCAAGATGTCATCCACCCGCCCGAAGTCTGGCATCAAGGAGAGAATGAAGCCGCGCAATGCCGGAGAATGCTGAACAAACAGCATTTGCACCTGCGCGATGTGCTCTGGTCCGGGCTTGGCCATGATCAAGGTTCTAGCGAGAAATGTCGCCAGCGCAGAAGACCTTAGCAAATAAATGAAGTCAGAAGCCAGCAGTTCGCTGGCTGATACCCGCAGCTCCCCGCCCGCTATGCCGTTGGCTCTGTTTGTCTGTGTCACCTCAGCATCCCCTTACCTGCCCACTTAAACACCGGAAACCCGCTTAAGTTGCCCTCCACAATGAACACACAAGCACCACTCCATGAACAAGTTACACAACAACTTCACCAACCATCTGGCAAATCCTTCAACGTCCCCCCCAAGATATAGCGGATTGCCTGTTTTTCACTGGCTGGCAGATACGTATATTCCTTGTCGGGGTTCTCCACGCGCAACGCTTCCTTGAGCCGCCCATAGATCAACTGTTTCATGGCCACAGGAAGCCCCTCGAAGACCGGACTGTAGATCATGTAACTGCACCGATACTTGAACAGCCTCGTCTTGAGGTCAAAATCCTTGAGCGAACTCCCATCTTTCGCCAGCTTCCGGTTCACCGCGAAATCGCGCCGATAATCCGCATCCCCCTCCACACCACCGTTGGGCAGCGGCACTTCATCGGCAAAGAGCAGATACCGCGTGACGATATTGGCCTGCTTCTCCAACTCAGCTTTGTGCTCGGGATTGATCTTACCCTGTCCCGCATAAGCCGCCAATCGCGCCCGGTAACTGGCTTCCAGAACGCGGTTCACAAAACCCGCCTGATGCTCATGCACCAGATGCGGCAAAATATCGCTGCTGAGCACCAGATACTTCGCATAATCAAACCGCTTGCCCGGCTCCACCGGATACTTCGCCATCCCTTGAGGGGAAAGCCGTCCGGTCATATTGCCCCAATGATTCGTGATGCCGTGCTTACCGGTCACATACCACCCGCCGAAGCGTTCCGTGAATGGTATCTGATGACCCGTTTGTCCGATGCGATACGCCGTCAGGCTGCCTCCCTGCGGACCGGGCATCACGGACTTGATCAGCAAACCAGGTACGAACTGGGTGTCTTCATCGGCATGACAGTTCATGCAGCGAGTGGACCGCTCGATCATCAACGGCCCGGCTCCACGCGGGATTGGAAAAATATAGAATATCCCACCCACTTCCGGATCGAGCGAAACGATCTCGATCTTCCCGCCCGGGATGTACCCCACATACAAATCTTCGTTGAAATAAACCGCCCGGGGATTGGCTGGATTGATCAATGAAAGTTGCAGGCTCGTCGTGGAGAAAACCAGTGTCTGCGAACTGGCCGGGATCGACATCGCCTTCAGCAGGCTGCTGAGGAAGGCTTTCTCATTTGTCCGGTCGAGCGGAATCTTGCCTGATTCCAAATCACCCTTCATGCGGGTGAAACGATCCTTTAGCGGGCGATTCCAGTAATCATGCGGTGGTTGATCCAGATCGTGATAAGTCGTTTGTGCCCGCCCCAAGAGAGTGGACAGGCACAAACAAAGTAATATCAGACCGTTACGTTGCATGAGTGGAGCGGAGAATATGCCCAGCCACGTAACGTGAACAAGCTTCCGTTTACGAGTTTCTGGCGCCCGTTCGACGGTGCCGCCAGCAGGAATAGAGCGTGATGCAACCAAAGCCGCAGCAAACCGGACGCTATCCGTCCGGCTGCCGCTAGCAAAAGCCGAACGCTCTCTAGCGTTTCGGTCCCCAAGACATCTTGCCGCGCCACTTGTTACCACTCGGCTGCCCCCCGCCACCAGAGCGTTCGCCGCCACCTTGTCCACTACCACCACCCCCAGAGCGTTGCGCGCCCTGTCCTTGCGGCCGGCCTTGTGAACGTTGTTGCGGGCGTCCCTGCGACGGACGATTCCCCCCGCCTCCTCCACCCGCTGCGCGAGCCGGATTCGGTTGCGGCGCGGCATTATAGTCAAAACCTTCCGCGCGTTTCCGCACGATGCCGCGACCGATGAACTTCTCCAACGCCCGCAACGAGCCTTGATCATCCGACGACACAAAGCTGATCGCATCACCCACCGCTTGTGCCCGGCCGGTGCGACCGATGCGATGCACGTAATCTTCTGCGTGCATCGGAAAATCATAATTCACCACGTGCGAGATGCCGTCCACGTCGATGCCGCGCGCCGCGATGTCCGTGGCCACCAGCACCCGCACGGCGCCTGATTTGAAATCCTTCAACGCCCGCAACCGCTGGTTCTGGGATTTGTTCGCGTGCAAGGTCGCGGATTTGATGCCGGCGCTGTCGAGCCGCCGCGCAATCTTATCCGCCCCATGCTTGGTGCGGGAGAAGACGAGCACCATGTTCATAGAAGGCTCACCCAGCAGATGCACCAGCAACGCCGGTTTCAAATGTTGCGACACTTCATAAACGAACTGCGTCACCGTCTCCGCCGGGTTTGAACGGCGCCCGATCTGCACCAGCTTCGGCGCACGTTGAAACTCATGCGTGAGGATTTCGATCTCCTTCGAGAGCGTCGCCGAGAACAACAGCGTCTGCCGGTTCTTGGGCAAAGCGCGCACGACCTGCCGGATGGCAGGCAGAAAACCCATGTCCAGCATACGGTCCGCTTCATCTAGGACGAGGAACACGAGCCCGTTGAAATTCACATGTCCCTGCTGCATCAAGTCCAGCAGACGACCCGGCGTGGCGATGACCACATCCACTCCTTGGCGCAGCGCTTGGATTTGCGGACGTTCACTGACCCCGCCGAAAACCGTCGCGATCCGCAGTGGGATGTGCTTGGCATAAGCCCGCACGTTCTCCTCGATCTGCACCACCAGCTCACGGGTCGGTGCTACGATCAAGGTCTTGATCCCTCGTGGTGAGTTCTGGCCGCCCCCCCCTTCCAGCTTCATCAGCATGGGCAAAGTGAAGGCCGCGGTCTTGCCCGTGCCGGTCTGTGCGATACCGATCAAATCATGACCCGCCAGGATCTGTGGAATCGCCGCCGTTTGGATCGGTGTTGGTTCCGTGTATCCGGCTTCCTCGATCGCTTTCAATAAACTGGCCCCGAGGCCAAGTGCTCTAAATGGCATAAAAAATCTTAATTACTCGAAAAATGTGGCAGACACTAAACAAAAAGTGAAGTCCGCCTGCTGGCCCAAATTGTTCGGGCAGCCTGTTGTTGTCTGGAATGAGAAAGGTCTTTTCCGGCCGTTCGACCAGAAAAGACCTGCAAAATTTATTTAACTAAGCGGGCAAAGTCGCCTGCTCTTACCGCAAACGCCAGGTGATCCGGCCTTTGGTCAAATCATAGGGGGACATCTCCATCTTCACCCGGTCACCCACCGTCAAGCGCACCCAGCGCTTGCGCATCTTACCGCAGATCGTCGCCAAAACCATGTGCTTGTTGTCCAGTTCCACCTTGAACATGGTCCCGGCCAACACCGTCAGAATACGGCCTTCTACTTCGATATGTTCTTCTTTTACGTTCATACTGTCAGGCTCATGGTCTGCGGATAAATTCGTCATTGTCAGCCTTCACAGACCAGAAGAAGGAAAGCCGCAAAAAATAAAAAGAGCGGGGTCCGGTTCACCCGAACCCCGCTGTAGTGATTAACTCCTAAAAGGAGAAATTAATAACGGTCACGGCCGCCGCCACCGCCGCGACGTTCGCCGCCACCACCACCGTAGCCGCCGCCGCCGCCGAAGCTGCGACGAGGACCACCAGCCGGACGTTCTTCACGCGGCTTGGCGACATTGACCGTCAGGTTACGGCCGTCGAGCGGTGCGCCATTCAGGGCCTGGATAGCGGCTTCAGCCTCTTCCGGGGAACCCATCGTGACGAAACCGAAACCACGGGGACGACCGGACATACGGTCCGTCATCATGGTGGCTTCAATAACCGTGCCGTGCGCCGCAAAAGCGTCTTGCAGGTCGTTCTCAGTGGTGTTGAAGGAAAGATTTCCTACGAACAATTTGGTACTCATGTGATGATTTACTGTCCGAAACTAAACTTTGCTTTCTGCGACTGTTCCCGACCACCGGGTCTCAAAATCATCACTGAACCGAGTTCACCTGAGGATTTCCCATGCCTTGAAAGTATCAAGCTATCTATCAGACGACGATAAATTGAAGCATCCCCCCTTTAATAGCAACAACTATCACAAATATTCTTTTCACCAAGTAAACAGCACGCCTTAACCTTTAAGGCGCGAATTCCGGCCTTAACTTCACAAACGATTGCAGCCAAGCGCGATACACCGATTGCTTGCCTGATATCTGGCCCTTCTTTTCCGACGCATCAAGCTCCTTCAAAGTATCCCCGTCATAGTGGCCTACCCACCCAGCCGCCAAGGGTTTGGACTCACGAAAAAACGCTTCCAACTGCAGAGCATCGCAATCCAAAGGAAAGGTTTCCTCGATGACCACAGGCTTCCCCACGACACAAACTTTGAGTGCCTCCATCGCCCCCTCGGGCAGTTTTTTGTCTGGGTAGATATGCACACTGATGAAATCTACCTGTTCCGCCACCTTCTCCGGCACGAACCCGGACAAATGCTTCCACTGTCGCGACCAAGGCAACAACCCCACTGTAATCATCGTCTTCTGATCTTCCTTGCGGATAGCCTCCTTCAACATCTGGATCCATTGCCGCACAATCTCCTCCCGCGATCGTCCGGCTGGATCCAGCGCGATGCACTGAAGGAAATCAAAGCCGCCAAAGTTGCTGCCTGAAGGCCACTTGCCTGGTGCCCGTTTGTCCGCCGGCGAAAGCGGCTCATTGATCAGGTCATAACAAAAGACCGCCGTGCTTCCCTTGCAATGCTTCGCGACCGTCGCCCAGAAAAAAGCCTGTGCAGGCCACCGTTCCGCTTCCGTCATCGCATCATACCAAGTAGGCGTGTCGGATGGCCGGTAACACGCCAGCCCGGTGATATCCAAGTAGATGCCCGTCTGCTCCGCCAAGCGCAGCATATCGTCCAGCTTTTGAAACGCCGCTGGATTAGGTTTGTCCGCCGCCAGCATGAACTTCCCATACTGCAGATGTACGCGGACAACATTCGCCCCCATCTCCTTCAATTCTTTGAAATCACCCGCGAAGGTCGCCCAATCCTTGTCCCAAAAATCCTCCATCAACCGCCCTTCATTCCCATAATTCATGCCCCACGCCCGAAATGCCTTATGCGATTGTTCCAATTGAAACCCCTTGCCGTCCGCCGACACCATTACACGCTCCAACTTGGTCGCTGAGTTCGCGGCGACACCGTTGTTTGCGCAGCAGACCGTGAAGCCTGCTACCAATAAGAAGAGGCTGAGTAAACGCATGGGTTAATCCCATTTCGTCACTTCCCACCCAAAATACCAGCGCAAAGTGCTGCTGGCATCTTGCCAGCCGGAACGGGCGACACGTTTGGCATCATCCACTTCAAGTGACCCACAAGCGTTCGTTCTCCGCCAGGCAACTACTACCCACAATGATTACGCATCACGGTACAGTCGGCGTATTTACCACTTTCGGCGTGTTCTCCGGATGCCACAATTTGGAATCCTTCGGCCACCCCAGCAGATCACACTCTGGCTCTACCGCTGGCACTGCCGGCCAGGTGTAATGACAATCCTGACAGTAGAACTCGCGCGGCAAGATATTGAGTGCCAGCAGAAAACTGCTGAACCGCGGGGTGTAAAACTTGCGCGAGGTCTGGGGATATTCCACCCGCGTGGAGGCGCACTCCGGGCACTGCACAGCCCCCGCCACACCACCCTCCAGCCGGCCAAGCGATTTGATCAGCGTTGCCGTTTCGGTGAAATCCTCTTCGGCCACTTCCACGTGGATCGCCGCCAGAGGATCGGACATGAACCAAAACTTCTCCGTCTTGGATTCATCGGTGATGCGGGCTTCAATCCCAGCCCTTAACAGCCGGTCACGGAACTTCTGCGCCGGCTCCAATTCATTGAACGATACGATGGGCACGGTGTTCATGGGTTAATATAACCGCATCCCCACAAAAGCCAAACGGCAGGACACATCCGTTTGCTCACTTGCCCGAGATCAATCTCACATTGGATTGCCGGTTCATGATCCAAGCCAATGATACCAAACCGGTTCCGAGCATGCCCAAGACGCCCGCCAACGACCAGTCCGCCAGCCAGCCGACCAACGGGTTCAAAATGACAATGCCCAGCGTCCGCCACATGGAGACATAGGAAAGCACCGTTGCCCGCTTGTCCGAAGGTATCTCCGCATTCAACAACGCGCCGTAAACCGCTACGCGCGTCAGCCCAAACGCGAACGCAAAGATCAGCAACGGAATCGTCATCACCAGACTCGTTGTGATGGTAAGCAACAACATAGCTGTTCCCGTGATGAACGCTGACACATTGATCAACCGTTCCTTGGAACCACACCACCGTTCCAGCGTGCTGACGTTCGTCAGATACAATATCTCAGCAAAACACGCAGCCGCCTGCACCACGCCCAACCATGCCAAAGTCATGCCACCCGCCAGCAAAACCGGCTGGCACAACCAGATGATCGACCACGCGAGTGCATTGGTGATCGCCATCTCCCAGCTCCACCGCCGCAAATCCGGATGATTCACAAAATAGCGTCCGCCCTCGCGCAAGATTTCCAGATAGCCCGGCTTTTGCTTTGTCCCCTGCCCACCGTCACTCTCATTCAGAAAGAGTGAGATGAAAAACACCAACAACGCTGGGATCGCATACGCCCGCATCGGTGCCGTCACACCCCACTGAGCCGCTATCGCACTGCCGATCAGCAACCCGATATTGATCCCACCCAGCTTCCACGCCTCGATTCGTGCCAGAACCTTCGGCCCTTCCTCCTCGCTGCGCCCCGCCGCTTGCAACCCATCGTAGGCCAGCGCTTCCACTGCTCCCGATTGCAAAGTGAAAGCCGTCGCGAGCAAAAACTCCGCGAGAATGAAGCGCGGCAACGACGGCGCACTCACATAAACCAGCGCTCCCGCCGCAGCTACCAACCCGCTCAGCGCAATAGATGTTTTGCGCCCCAAATAATCCGCCACCGTTCCCGTCGGCACTTCCAAAAGGAAGCAGCACAGCATGAACCACGCGTTAAGCAGGAAGACATGTTTCAGCGTAAGCCCGGCCCAAGTGGTATAGAACGGCACCAGCACGGCCCCAAAGAAGTGCGCCCAGAAAAGGCCGCAAATGAGGTAGAGCAACCAGATGTTGCGCTGGCTGGCGTTACGGATTGTTTGATCGCTGGCATTCATTCGGTATTGGCCAGCCGGTGAACCACCACCGGCGGGCCGGTCGTGGTTCGGAAGGTGTCAAAAGTCACTACACGCCGAAGCCAGACCAGCATGGCCCTGGAGCCTTGCCTGCCATCATCGCGTGGTTATACAGACCGAACATAAGAAAAGGAAACGTCACCCGACCATCTACGTCAAGTGCGTGAACAAAGGTTTGCTTTGTATGTGCTGCTGGTATCTTGCCGGCAAAAAAGTTCCTTGAACATGCCTCGGCCTTGCCGAAATCGACGCCTGCCTGGCAATTAACCGCCAGGCAAGCGCACACGAAATCGCCACTACCGCATCACCGCATTCAGCTTCGTCGTCAATTGCTTGAGCAAAGCCTCGTGCGCGTTGTTCACATCGCTATCCGTCAATGTCTTGTCCGTGCCGCGATACGTGAAGGCGTACGCCACGCTCTTCTGGCCTTCCGGCACATTCTTGCCGCGGAAGATATCGAACAGCTCAACCGTTTCCAGATTCGCCGGCTTCGCCTGCCGCACGACGGTCAGGACGGCTTCATGCGTCGTCGCCTCCGGTACCAGCATCGCCACGTCGCGACGGCTGCTCGGGAATTGCGGCAAGGACTTGAACGAACGGCCCATGTTCCGACGCGCCAGCAATTGATCCAGATTCAGCTCTGCCACGAAGACGCCATCGCGCAGGTCATACTTCTTCGCCAAAGTCGGGATCACTTGTCCCATTTCGCCCAGCGGCAGCTTGCCCAATTGGATCGTCGCCGACTCGATGAACAAACTCGTCGTGTTCTCACGCCGCGTGAAGCTCAACCCCTTCAGGCCAAACGCCTCGAGGAAATTTTCCAGCGCGCCCTTCAAGTCATACACGTCGAACTTCGCGTCACGTTCTTCGCCGCTCCAGAAGTTCTGCGCGCGTTGACCTGTAAGAGCGATCGCCACGCGACGCTCTTCCTTGAACGCCGCACCATTCTGCACGAACACCCGACCGACCTCGAACAAGGCCACATCATAGTTCTTATGGCTCACGTTATGCCGCAGGGAATCTAGCAAGCCCGGCAGCAAACTCGGCCGCAGCACGTTCATATCGCTGCTCAATGGATTCGCCAGCGCCACGAGTGATTCGCCCGCCGTCACCAGCTTCGCCGCACTGTCCGCGATGAGCGTCTGCCCCTGCGCTTCCGTCAGCCCCAAGCCCGTCAGGATGCGACGTGCCTCGGCCAATTGATCATGCACCGCATCATACGGATGCGCCCCACCCGCTGCGCGCGGTGCGGTTGACGGAATCTTGTCCACGCCAAACATCCGCGCAATCTCCTCAATCAAATCGATCTCACGCTTCAAATCCACGCGGAACGTTGGAATGCGGAAGCTGGTCGCTTCCGCTGTGCCACCCGCCACAACTTCGAGGCCCAAATTCTTCAGATAACCGATCTGCTGTTCCGCCGGAATGTCGATGCCCAGAACGATTTTCACCTGTGCGTGACGCAAAGCGATTTCCTTCGTCGCGATGGCATGCGGGCACACATCCACCACACCATCAGCCACCTGACCACCTGCCGTTTCGAGAATCAGTTGCACCGCGCGTTGGCTTGCCCAATCGCAGATACCCACATCCCCACCGCGTTCGAAGCGATAAGAAGAGTCTGTGCGCAGTTCCAACTTCTTGGACGTCGCCCGGATGTTCTGCGGCTTGAAATAAGCGCTCTCAATCAACACGTCCACCGTCTGGTCATTGATCTCCGTGTTCAGCCCACCCATGACACCCGCGAGCGCGATGCCCTTTTGCTCGTCAGCGATCAACAGATTCTCCGTCGTCAACGTCCGCTCGTTGTTGTCCAGCGTCTTGAATTTCTCCCCTTCCGTCGCACGACGCACCACAATGGTCGGCTTGCCTTCGGCACTCTTCGCGATGAGATGATAATCGAACGCGTGCAACGGCTGCCCCACTTCCAGCATCACGTAGTTCGTCACATCGACGACGTTATTGATGCTACGCAGGCCCACCTTCTCGAGCATCGAGCGCAACCAATCCGGGCTCGGCCCGATCTTCACCCCCTTGATCACGCGCGCCGTGTAGCGCGGATTCAACTCCGCATCCTCCACCCTTACAGCAACCAAATCACTCGCCTTAACGCCTGACGCTGGGCCACTGGATACCGCAGGAACCTTCAAAGGATTTCCCGTCAACGCACTGATCTCCCGAGCGATGCCGATGACACTATTCCAATCCGGCCGGTTCGGTGTCGTCTCCAGATCATAGATGACATCGCTGCCTGCGCGGCCGAGATATTCCGCGAAAGGCTGACCGACTTTGGCATCGGGCTTCAGGATAAGCAGCCCGTCCACTTGGTCCGGCAAACCCAACTCTTGGGGCGAGCACAACATACCGTGCGACTCCACGCTGCGGATCTTGCCCACCTTGATCGTGAACGGCTCTTTGTCACCCGGCTTCATGGGCAGCGAGGCCCCCGGCAGGATGAGCGGCACCTTGTCGCCCGCTTGGAAATTCTGTGCCCCGCAGACGATCTGGCGCTCGCCCTTGCCGTCATTGACCCGGCAGACGGACAGCTTGTCGGCGTTCGGATGTTTGTCACGCGTGATGACCTGCGCCACGACGATGCCTTCAAACTCGCCGCCGAGCTTCTTCACACCTTCGACTTCCAGACCGAGCATGGTCAACCGCTCCACCATAGCGTCTGGTGACCAGTCAAAATCTACGTATTGCTTAAGCCAGTTGTAAGTGACTTTCATGAATCAAGTGGGGAACAATGGAAAAATCCGCCCAAAAGTGAAAGCCGAATCTTTGCCCGTTAAAATGCCTGTCCTCTGATTCCAGACTTGCTCCCAAACCCAGCAAGCCAAACACTTTCACCAATCACTTTGTCAACCGACAGGAAGCATGAAACAGTTTTTCTATACCGCTTTACTCTCACTAGGCCTGCTCATTCAATCCTCTTTCGCCGCCGATGCCCCTCCCTCACTCCTCTCCAACGGCAACTTCGAGGCCGATCGCAAGGCCAAAGGCTGGCCGGATGATTGGCCGCAATCCAAGGAAACCTCTTGGGAAGTCGAGAACGGCAACCACTTCCTGCGCCTCAAGGTCTTGGAATCCGGCAAGCTCGTCATGGTCTATCGGCAAATCCCCCTCAAGCCCGACCAGAAGCGCCTGCAACTCACCTTCCGCACCCGTTACACGGATGTGAAACGCGGCAAGGATTCGTGGCACGATGCCCGTATCCTGCTGGACTTCAAAGACGCCCAAGGCCAAAAGATGAAATCCGATGCCAAGGCTCCGTATTTCAACGGCACCTCCAAAAATTGGCGCGAGGTCAAAGTGGCATTCAACGTGCCAGACGGCGCGAAGGTCCTCGAATTCATGCCCTCGCTCTTTCAAGCGCAAAGCGGCGTGTTCGACCTCGATGACATCCAGCTCGTCGCCGTCGGCGCCGACACTGCTGCTGCCACCGATGCCAAACCTGCGTCACCCGTCCAAGTAAAAGGCTCCGGTGCCTTGCCTGAACAGCTCCACGTCGTCGGCAACCAACTGCAAACACTCACCGGCAAAACCGCCTGGCTCAAGGCTTGAACGTACCCAGCCTCGAATGGTCCACGCGGGGCGATAACGTGCTGCGCTCCGTCACGGTGGCGATTGATGATTGGAAAGCCAACGTCATCCGCATGCCCGTGCATGCCGACCGCTGGTTCGGTCGTTCAAGCGATCAGAAAGACGGCGGCAAATCCTATCGTGAACTTGTGGACCAAGCCATCGAAGCCGCCGAGACTCGCTCAGCGTATCTCATCCTCGATCTTCACCATTACCGCGCGCCGAAAGACGATAGTCTCGAGTTCTGGCGCGATGCCGCGGCACGCTACAAGAACCGTCCCTCCGTCATCTTCGGTTTGCTGAATGAACCTCACGGCATCTCTTGGGAGATTTGGCGCAACGGCGGTGTCGTCGATGAAAAAGCCAAGTCCGACGCACCCGCCGAGAACAACGAGAAGCAAACTACCTTCACCTCTCCCGGCATGCAAAAGCTCGTGGATACAATCCGCGAAACCGGTGCGAACAACGTCCTGCTCGCCGGTGGACTCGACTGGTCTTACGATCTCACAGGAATCCTCAAAGGTTTCGCGCTCGTCGATAAAAGTGGCCACGGCATCATCTACGACGCGCACGTCTATCCATGGAAATCTGGCTGGCAGGAGAAATTCCTCGCCGTGGCGGAGAAACATCCAGTGCTGCTCGGTGAAGTCGGCTGCGACAGTAAGCCCATGCCCTTCATTCCACCCGCACAACACAAGGATCCCTATGCTTGGGCGCCGAATATGCTCGGCTGTATTCAGGAGCATAAACTGCATTGGACCGCCTGGTGTTTCCACCCCAGCGCCACGCCTCGTGTCATCCTTGATTGGGATTACACACCGACCCCATTCTGGGGCGCCTTCGTCCGCTCTGCTTTACACGGCGGCAGCTTCAAAGCGACGAAGAACTATTGAGCAGATCGCCTTTCCTTCGACTTTCGAGCATTTACAAGCACTGCCTCAAACCGCATGATGCAAGTCCCTGCGGAGAAACTATCATGCCTCAGGTGAGCAAACGGCCGAAAGAAAAGTAAAATACATGGGCGATAAATCCCCGAAGTCCAACCAGAAGAAAAACACTCAAAAATCCGCCAAGGCCAGCGTCGCGGATCAGAAGAAAAACGCGGCTATCGAAGCCAAGAAAGCGTCCGCTAAAAAGCGCTAATCACGTTTTTACTGTCTCCCTTGGTTGCAAATCCAAGGGAGACAGGTCCCGGTTCTCTCAACATTTCCCGTCAAATCGTATGTCCTTAAAGCTCAAGCAAAGTCAGGTCTGGAAAAAAGGCAACTCCTACCTGCGCATCGTCCACCTGGAACGGCTCTCCGTGGACTACAAGGACATGCCCGCACTGAACACCCAACTGGGCACGCACCACACGGTCACGAAGAAAGAATTCTGCCGTCTGTTGAAAGATGCCACGCTCGTGACTGACGTCGGCACGGCCGTCATCGATCCCTCGCAGCAAAAGCCTTTGCCCCGTACAGCAGGAACGCCTGCCGTTGCGGGCAGGCGTCCAAATACTCCCGGTGCCGGTCCTAGACCGCCACGCGGTCAATCTCCTCGTACGCGTTCTTGAGCCAGTACTTCACGCGTTGCCGCTCCAGCAGGCCGAGCCCCTTCACATCCGTTTCACTCCGGTGCTTGGCCGCCCAGAAACTGGTGCTGCCCGCATCGATCTTCGTGATCACACCTTCATGCAGTTTCTTGAGGGTGACGAACTTGGCCCCCAATTCACGCGCCCGCAGTTTCTCACCCGATTGTTCGAGGATATCAAATTCTTCTCCGCGCAATTGATTCAACACGATGACGTAGTTGAGACGTGAACCGAAACGGTCCATCAACTTCTTCAGCAAGTCCACGGAGTCCTTGCCGGAATCCATCACGTGCCAATAGGTCAGCGTCAGCCCCAGATCGCCCGCCATCTCCAACACACCAGATTCATCCATCCACTTCACGAGCGGACCATGTGTCTGCGCCGCAAGATCCACCAGCACACGCTTTTCTGGTTGTTCCGTGGCTGACTCGATGATCGTGTCCAGGCTCTCGTAGCTGTCCGCGATCACGGGCGAAGCGTAATCCGCATAAAAACGCAGCAACGAACCGT
This sequence comes from Limisphaerales bacterium, assembly GCA_965283725.1. GTDB lineage: Bacteria > Verrucomicrobiota > Verrucomicrobiia > Limisphaerales > JAEYXS01 > JAEYXS01. Next base: position 156,068 of record CBDIPT010000005.1, on the reverse strand, counting down.
GCGAACGATCCGTGTCGAAGCCGAGGAACGGCATGTTGTTATCGATCAAATACTGGGCGACGACCCGCGCCACCACGGACTTACCAACCCCGCCCTTTTCTCCACCAATGAAATGAATCTTGCTCATGTTACTCTGTTTGCTTTTGACCAACTGAAACCGGCTGCCCGACGGACGTCAGGCGGATGGTAAGTGAACTATTCAAGAACCACCCGCTTAAGGTAGGCGCCTGCCTGTTACGGGAACGACATAATTAGTGTCACATCTGTGAAAAGAATTAATGGACCGGCGGGACAGCCGTCGTTCGCGCTGAAGACAAAAAAAATCGAGGCCCGGAAAATCCGGGCCTCGATGCGAAAAAATTTAAGCTTGGGTCAGCTTAGTAGCGATCACGACCGCCACCGCCGCCGCTACGGCCACCGCCGTAACCGCCGCCGCCGCTGCGTCCACCGCCGCCACCGTAACCGCCGCCGCTGCGTCCACCGCCGCCGCCGCCGGTGCGCTCTTCACGAGGCTTGGCAACGTTGACCGTCAAAGCGCGTCCGTCCATATCGCGGCCATGCAGACCGGCGATCGCGGCTTGGGCTTCTTCAGCCGTGCTCATCGTGATGAAACCGAAACCACGAGGACGACCGGTTTCGCGGTCCGTCATCAGATTCGTTTCAATGACCGTGCCAAACGCGGCGAACGCGTCTTGCAAGTCGTTTTGGGTAGTGTTGAAGGAAAGATTCCCAACAAACAATTTATTGCTCATGTGATGTATACTGCCTGACAAACCAGCACTTTCGAGAGACTCACCCGAACTTCGGGTCTAAAATCATCACTGAACTCAGTTCACTTGAGGATTTACTTGGCCTTGAAAGAAACAAGCTATCTAACAGACGGTGTGAATATCGCCGGTTTTGGCTTAATAGCAACAAGTATCTTAAAATTTCTTTTAATCCTTTAAATTAGCCACCCCACCCACCGCCAACCAACTGGCTGGCACTGGTACCGTAAATTCCACGCACTGTCGTTTCACTGGATGTTCAAACGCTAACTGCCACGCGTGCAAAAACATGGGAGCATCCTCAGGGCTGGCCGTTTGCGTGGTTCCTGTCTCCCCCCGCAACAGATACGCGCGATCACCCAGCACCGGAAAACCCAAGTGCCACAGGTGCACCCGGATTTGATTCGTCCTGCCCGTCAATGGCCTCGCCTCCAGCAAGGTAGTGTTATCCGCATTTCTTTGCACCACCCGAAATTCCGTCCGCGCCGACAATCCATTCTCCCAATCCACCTTGCGAATGCACGACTCTCTCACCTCCACCCCGATCGGTGCCTCACAAAAGAACACATCGTCCACCGGCACGCCTTGCACACGCACGAGATAAACCTTCTTCACCACATGCTTCACGAACTGCGCTTGCAACTGCGCCGCGAAATGTTTCGTCCGCGCCACCAACACCAAGCCCGTCGTATTCGCATCGAGTCGATGCACGAGGAACGGTTTCTGCGGTCGATAGGCTTCATTCAAAATATGCTGGAGCGTATTCCGGTAGAAACGCCCACCTTCATGCATCGGTAACGGTGCAGGCTTGTTCACGATGATAAAGGCTTCCTCCTCGTGCAGCACCTCCACTTGCCCATTCACCTCCGGCTCGATCACTCCCAGAATCTTATGCTGGTAGCTTTCCCCGCCCCGCACAATGCGCTCCGGCTTCACCGCCTTTCCCGACATATCCACTACCAGACCCGCAGCAAATTCCTCCGACCACTCCGCGCGGCTTACATTCGGCACCATCTGGCAAACTACATCCAACAAAATCTTCCCATCGCCCTTGCCCGGCACATTGACCGGTTTGAAATAATCACGTGCCACCATGCCCGGCAACGGTTTCACCGCCTTGCGAATGGCTGCCTGCCGTCGCGCAAGATTCTCCGCCATGCACTGCGCCGACACTGGAAAACAATAAACGCACGATTGCCCCAGCACATGCCTTTTATCCGCCGCTTCTGCCACGCTCAACGGCGTCTGACAGCGTGCACAGGATATACTTGGTACAGTCAGTTTCATCTCAGACCGCCGCAGCCTATCGGAAAACTTTCGCCCGACCACTTTTCGATTCCAGAATTGTAGTCGAGCCAGCCAGCCCATAATCTCCCGCCGTTGCAAAATTCTGAACCAGATTACTACGCCACGCTCGGTCTCGACCGCAAATGCACCGAAGCTCAGGTCCAATCCGCTTACCGGATACTCGCCAAACGCTTTCATCCCGATCTGAATCCCGGTTCCGTCAGCGCCATGGCTCGCACGCAGGAGATCAACGCCGCCTACGAAACCCTCAGCGATCCGGAAAAACGTAGCGCCTACGACGAAGAGCGCAACGCCCGTAAGTCCGCCCCAAAATCCGAATCGCGCCGCACGGGAAAAGTCGAACGAAACGTCGCCCAAGATGTTCACCTAAAGATTGAAGAATTCCTGCGCGGCACTTCGCTGGATGTGAAGGTGATCGATCCCGGCAATCCCGATGGCCCTGAAGTTTACCAACTCCTCATCCCGCCGGAAACCGCACCCGGCGCCCGCTTCCGCATCCCGCGTGAAGGCGCCAGCAAAGGCGGTTTCGTCACCGTTCGCGCCCGCGCCCTACCCGGCTATCAATTCAAAGTGCGCGGCTCCGACTTGCGCTGCGATCTGAAGATCAATTTCAAACGTGCCGCGCAAGGTGGCTACGAAATGCTCCGCGGAGCCAATGGCTCCATGCTGCGCGTGCCAATCCCTCCAGGTGTGGCGAGTGGTGAAGTGATCCGCATTGCTGATGAAGGTCTGCCCAAACCACGCGGCGGCCGGGGCGATCTACTCGTGCGCATCATGTATCGCCCGGAAGTCAAAATCACCCGCAGCTCGAGCCGCTAAACGCATGATTTTAAATTTGGAACGACGTAGCACGAAAACCCGTGCTGCCGGTTTCCAGCCGGCAGTCCGCGACATCCGCCGTAGCTTACCTTGCCCTTTTAAGCATCAGCCGTTGCCGCCGTGCGTGACCACGGTGGTGGTGGCGTAGCCGTATCCGCCGGCAACTGGCTTACGATCTCCTCGCTCAAGCCGATATCCTCGATAAGCAACCGGCGGCGTTCCTGATCATCAATCGGCTCACGGGCGACACTCCCATCACTTAGCAAAGAAACCGCCTGTCCAAAAGCCGCCCCTACCACCTTGTCCCCTTTGTTCAGCCGCACGCTTAGCTCGTAATTGAACGGACTCCAAGGCCGCGTCTTGTCGTAGAATTCCTCAAACTCAGCATGCACCGCACCAAACCGTTCCAAGCGACATTCAAATCCCTCCACCTTGTGCAAGGGCCGCCAATTGATATGCCACCGCCCATCCCGCAGCGCACAATTCACGCCCCAGGCCGGGTGATTCACCTGCGTCTCGCTTTCAGCCTCCAACCGTAATGGCTCGCCATAAAGCATCGAGCAATCCACGAGATAACGAACGTCATCAAATGTCACCATGACCGTCCCATGATTCGGCGGCAGATCCGGCACCACCAGCATCGTCCCCACCCCGCGAACCGCTTCAAAACCCAGCGTGCGCAGCAAAGCCTGACACGCCCCCGCGCCCGACCAGCAAGTGCCGCCTGTGCCGAACCTTAACCACGCCTCAAAGAAATCAGTCGCCGTGCTGCCCGGCAAAGGCTCAACCTTGCCCGCCCGCACATGGATCATCTTGCGCACGTTATCGAACGGGATTCGCTGTCCCCAATTCGCATAAATCCGCCGCAAACCCTCCAAGGTCGGCTCCGGCTTTTGTGAAAACCCCAACCGCACCAATACTCGTTCCAAAAGTTCTTCTGGCAAAACATCAGCCATCTTCATGCGGCCAGAATGTATCTGCTCGGCAGCGAAAAGTCAGATGGATTTTACCGGCAGCCGATTTTATCGGCACACACCTGCGGCTGGTTGAAATTAGGGGATATACCGTTTGGTCCAATGCGGCCCGCCGCACCTGAACTCAAGTTGTCGGTGGAACCGGCTCCGTGGGCGTGGCCTCAGTTCCCGCCTCGGGGGCATCTTCGGGGTCCACGATGCCTGCGGCCTTGCGCTTGCGCTTCTCTTCCTTCTTTGCCTTTTTCTCCAACTCTTTCCGCCGCTTTTCGAACTGATAATTGGGTGTAGCCATGTTATTCTGGCTGTAACTTCGCACCTAATCTCCTCAGATAGCTATATATTTCTCACGCAAGCAATAAAAAGCCCGCCTTCGTCGCCGAAAGCGGGCTCCTTGAAAACCACTCTGTTTATTGCGGCACTTGCCGTATCCGGTAGAACCGCAATTGTTGGTCGTTATACGGAGTCGGGTCCGTGAACGTCGCCGTCGGACCGCTCACTACAATGCTCGTCACTACGGTCCAATCGATCAGGTTCGTGGAAACCTCCACCTGATATTTCTCACCAGTCACCGCTGACCACGTGAACTGCGCCGTCTCCGCCGAGGTGTTGATCGCCGGAGCCGCCACTTTGATGCCCTCCGTGCTCGTCAGGATCGAACCACCCGTCACAGCCACCGGCACCGTGCCCGAGATGCTGTAAGTGATATTGTTCGTCTCATGGTTCACCACCGTGGCATACCAGTCACCAGAGAGGTCTAGCAGGCTCGCATTCGTGCTCACCACAACTTGTTCGCGATTCGTTCCGACCAGCACGCTGCTGTAGTCAAACGCCAAAGCTGTCGGATAAGCCCCTTTCTTCACCAGCAGGTCGCCATTGCCCGACAGGTTGAACGCCTCAAACAGAATCTTCACTGGCTGGCCGCTCACCGTCAGCTTGTAGATATCCGCGATGATTCCCTCCGCATACCGCGTCGTGTTTGTCACCGCCGTGCCGGAAACCAAGTTCACCACGTTGGTCACCACTTCGGTGACCGTGATCGTGAACGACCGCGTCGCGCTCAACGGCGGCGTGCCGCTGTCCGTCACCTTCACCGTGATCGTATTGCTGTTCGGTGATGTCTCATCCGTCAGCCATTCGAAGGCACCTGAGGTCGCATTGATCGTCGCCCCAGCTGGCGCACCGCTCTCCAAGCTGAACGTCAACGTCTGAGCCGGCGTATCGGAATCTGTCGCTGTCGCCACGAACCGCACAGCCTTGCCTTCCACCACGGTCACATTCGGGATCACGCCCAAAACCGGCGCGTTGTTCCCCTCATTCACCGTGATGTTGAAAGTCCGCGCGGCCGTCAATGTGCCATCGCTGACTTCGACCGTGATCGGGTAAACTCCCGGTCCTTGCGCTTCGGAAGGCGTCCAACGGATTTCACCCGTGCTCGCCGTGATTGCCAGGCCCGCTGGAACCGTCCCCGTCAGGCGATACGTCAGCGTTTGCACCGGCACATCCGAATCCGTCGCCACCGGATGCACGATCAGCAGAGTTTGCTCATCCACCGACACATCCGCGATCGCATTCAAAACCGGGGCCGAATTCACATCATTCACTGTGATGGTAAACGCACGTGAAGCACCTCGGGCTGGACTGCCGTTATCCACCACCAAGACCGTAGGGGTATACCTGGCCCTTGGGCCTCAGTCGGCGTCCAAGAGATAAGCCCGGTGCTGGAGATGGTCATGCCGGCTGGTGCGTTCTGCAAGGAGTAGGTCAACGTGTTCGCCGGGAGATCGGCATCCGTCACCACCACTTGATAAGTATAGGCCAGCAATTCGTTGATGGTTTGGTTGGCGATCACCGGCATCACCGGTGCCACATTGACCTCGCTCACCTCGAAATTAATCGTCGTTTGTGATGCCATGGACGGCACTCCGTTGTCCTTGGCCTCGATCACTACCGAGTAATTACCCGGACCTTGCGCCTCGGTCGGTGTCCAAACAATCCGGCCCGTAGTCGGGCTGATTTGCATCCCCTCCGGCGCCGTGCCGACAAAACGGTAAGTCAGCGTGTTGGCTGGAATATCAGCATCGGTCGCCGGATTATCCAACGAGAACAGCACCAACTCACTGATCTTCTGCGTAGGCTCGCAAACACCGGTGGCTGGTTCGTTTCAATCACATTCAGCGTGTATGTCTTCGTGTCAGACAGCGGATTCGCACTGTTATTGTCGGTGACCCGCACAGTGAATGTGACGCTCTGACCGCCATAATTTTCCCGGCGTCCAAGAAACCACGCCCGCACTGCTGACGATCAGCCCCGTCGGCCCGCTCACCAGCACAAAGCTCAATGTGTCGCCCGGCAGATCTGCATCCGTTGCGCTCAGGGTCGTCGTGAAAGGCACCCCTTCAGTGACATTGATCGGACCACTGGCAGCCAGCACCGGAGCAGTATTCACTTCGCTCACTGTCACCGAGAAGGTCCGTTCCGCGTACAACACTGGGGCGCCATCATCTGTCACCCGCGCAGTGATTGAATAGGTGCCCGGCCCTTGCGCCTCCGTGGGCGTCCAAGTGATCACCCCGCTCTGTGAGTCTATTGCCATGCCCGCCGGCACCCCGCCAACCAGCGAGTACGTCAATGTGGTTTCCGTCACGTCGGTATCGGCGCCAGACAGCGGCACGACCAGTTGCGAACCTTCAGCGATCCCCACATTTGCGATCGCAGCCAAAGTCGGCGCATGATTTGGCGGCATGAATCGGATGTTATACGTCGTCGGCGCAGCCGTCAGCTTGCGCACCGTCATGAACCAAGTGCCCGAGACCTCCGTCAAAGCGCCACCCGGCACCAGCGGAATGCTCGCCAGAGCCGTCGCCGTCACCGTCTGCTTGATATCGTAGGCCGACGCCGTCGGTGCCGCCCCCCGGCGCAACAGCACTTCGACATCGCCCGTCAGGTTTAACAACTGCACCGTTCCGCTGTTATCTGCAGCCGGGATCAAGAACTGATAGGCGCGCTGCGTATCCGGCAGGCTGCTGAAATCTGCCGCCAACGAGCGTCCTCCGGCCATGTAAGTCGTGGCTGTGCTGTCAAAGGTGACCGTCAGGCTGTAATCATACGTACTGCCGGCGTCCGGATTATAAACCGCCAGGAAATAGCGGCGGCCCGGCACCAGTTGCGGCGAGGTCAGCGGCGTCAATACGGATTGCCCGCTCGCCAGAATATTCGTCAACAATACGTCTGTTCCCGTCGGGAAAGTCGTCTGGTCGAACCATAATTGCAGACCCGTCGCCGCGCCGGAACTCGAAGTGATCGCCAGGTCATGCGTTGCCACGCCAGCCGTATACGGGGCATTGATCACAAAATAATTGACCACACCGCCGCGGACGCGGCCCAGATAAGCTTGGCCGTTCTCCAATTGCGCCGAGGCCGGATTTGTGTCCGACAGGAAGACCTGCAGCGTCCAGCTCAGTATCTTCGGCACCACCGGGCTCGTCCCGCTGGCGGCACGCACGTCATCCACTTCCAAACGCCACGTCCCATTCGCCGTGTCATTCTCGAAGAGTTCCAATGACTCCTCCGGGTAATAATCGTCCTTCACATGATACCGCAGCACGATACCGTCCGATTGGGTATTGCCCGCCTGCACCACATCACCCACCACATAAAGGTCTGAACCATCAAAGGCCGCACTCCGGAAAACATCATCCAGCGCCGATGACACACCTAGTTTGGTAAAGCTGTCATCATACAGCGTATAACCCGGATATGTTGTCGGCGGACGCGTGATCAACGTGCCATCGGATTGGCGCAATTCGATGACGATGCCATCCTTGCCGCGACCTGCCTGCACACTCGAACCCACGGCATACAACCGGTCGCCCACCGCCGCCACACCGTAAAGGATGTCTTCATCACCCAAGTCCATAGTGAACTTGGCGGTCCACACTTCCGCGAGCGTCGCCGGGTCATACTTGACTACCAAAAAGTCGGCCGCACTCCCGCTTAAGGCATTCTCCGAGCCCACGGCATACAGATAACCACCATTCAACACCAGAGCATTGAACTGCCCGGGATTCGTGCCCGCCAACGTCACGCGTCCCACCTCAGTGCCATCACTCGCTTGGAACATCGCCAGAATCGGCCGGGACACACCGCTTTCATCACTCACGCCCGCTACATAAACGAAGTTGTTGTAAGCTACCACTCCGTGGCCAGCCGTGACCGCCGTAGCCGCCGAAACGGCATCTGCGATCTTCCAGATTTCCGTGCCGCTGGTGTTCAGCTTTGCCAGCTTCAGGCGGCTGGTGCTGACGGTATCTTCGGCTTTACCCGTGGTATAGACATACGCCGTGCTACCCTCAAAGGTTGTCGCGACGGCCAGCATTTCCTCGGCCCCGCCGAAGACTTCACCCGTGATCTGCGTATCCCAACGCGACCCCAGATTTTCGCCGGAATTGGTCAACGAATTCTGATGGAAACTGACCACGATGCCTTGCGTATCCTTCGTTGCCGTCGTGTCCCGGGTGCGCGCGAAAGAATCACCCGCCACATACAGGCCGTTGGTGATCAACGCCACGCCGTTGAAGCGCGTCCCGCCGGCATCCGCCGGCCAGTTCACGGACTCCGCTGGCAACTGGTTCGTATTCATCGGGATGGTGAACCGCGCAAACACCCCGTTCACCGCGTTGGCCTCAGTCATACCGACGAGGAACAGGTTCGTGCTGTTGACGGCTACCCCCGTGACCTTCTGGTTGGCCAGCGGTTGCAGGATATTCACCGTCGTCCCGGAAGTATCTTGGATTTCAATGATGTAATCCCATAACGTGCCGGGCGTTGCTGCACCACCACCGTTCATCAACACCGTGATGAGATCGGTCGTGCCCGTATAATCGATCGGCCCGAGTTGCTTCCAGATGTAAACATCCAGATCGCCCGTACCACCATCCAGCAGATTCACCGCGGTGCCGCCAGAAACGGTGGAGACTTGGAAGTCATTCACGGTGCTGTTCACCACAAAGTAACGTTGCCGGGCATTGATGCCATTCGGCAAAACAGAAGCAACCGTGGAGCGGGTGAAAGTGATCTCATCCCCGTCCACCAATCCGTGCGCCGTCAGGGTAAACGTATCCGTGACCGGGTCCGCCCCGCCCGCCAGCACGGTCACCGAGTTGTTGGAGTCAAGGCCGGTGCTGCCGCCAGCCAGCAACGAACCCTCATAGTAAAGCTCCAACTGGTCCGGCACGGTGTAGAACATGTAATGCACCACGATCTTGCCCGCTGTCTGGCCCGTCGGGATGGTCCGGGTGAATTCCTTGCCCAAACCTGACGACCCGGTGAGCTTCGGCAAACTTTGGGTATCTTCAGGATGGTCGATGCCATGATCGAAGGCGTCACAAACGGCACGAAGGAATTGCTCGGATCAGCATACTTCATCACTTGCTTAGAAAGCGTGGGGTTCTCACCGAAATGAGTATAAACCTCCTCACCCAGCGCCCCCAAACCGTAACCGTTCGTGTTGATGATACCGCCCCGGTTTTCCGAAAGCAGCGCTGTCCGCCCGGAGTTGAGATGCGTCAACCGTAGCACCAAGTCCGATGCCCGTGGGTGATCAATGCGCACCCCGACGCGCACGCCCGCCACCGACGGATTATTGGCGTTGTTGATCGTCACCTCCGCCAGGTTGGTCCGCAGCAACGCATTATCCGTCAAGCCGGTGAAAGTATTCGTTGAGCGGAGCTCGCCCGAAGTCGCAGCCAGATCGAAGTCAAAGAAGTAGGATAGCACGTCGTAACTCGCGGCCGCTGCGCTTTCGTTCCGTAACTGGACGAAGTAACGGCCCGGTGTCAGCGGCGGCACATCAGCCAGTGTCACTACCAGATCGAAACCGACGCTTGCATTGCCCACCATCGAGTAGTCATAGACACCCGTAGCTGCATCCGGGAAGGCATTCTTCTTCACGTACAGCCCGCTCGTCGCTCCCGCCGTCGTGGAATGTACATGGATGGTCATCTTCACCACCCCCGGCGGCACATCGATGGCCCCATACAAGGACGCACCTGGTTGCAACGTGACGGGCGAACCACTCGGTATGATATCCCCCCGGTCGAGTTCGTCGTCTGGATTTCCACCCCCAGATACATCGAGTCGATCTGCCCGACAAACTGCGGTGCATTATCGATCATTGTGAATACCCAAGCACCCACGGCATCCGTTCCCACATAGCTCTGCAACGTGCCCGGGCCATCTGTCTGCCGCGACCCGGTGATGTCGTTCTGACCGCTGTCATCATAGATCGTCGTGAATGTGCCGCTCTGCTGGTTCACATCGAAGAACGTATGGTTGTTCAACGTCACCACCACATCATTATGTTCCAGACTTCCCACGATATCTCCGAACAGTTCATGCGTGACCGTGTTCGTTATCAGCACACGCCGGACCTGATAAGACTGCGGCATCACGGCGATGATCTGCACCGCACCGGGCAATTCGGGATTGCCATCCGGAATTAGCGCGGGCACGGGCAGGAATTGGGCGTAATAATGTCCGCTATCCTGTTGGCCATAGGGCGAGTCCTGAGTGGCCACCGCCATGAATCCAAAGTCAGCCCCCTTCTGATCTTCCGCCTTCACGCCGACATAATAAACCTGATTGGCAGGCGAATTGGTGATGAGGATTGCCTCGGTTCCCGTCCTGCCCGCCGAGATGCCACCACCCGTGGTCGGCGCACTGTAAATCGTGTTCGCAAAGCAATCCGCGATCACCGTGGCATTCAAGTTCGTCAAATCAGACGAAGTGGAGACATACAGATCGATATCCGCCGAGGGCAACCGGTAGGAATTATTAGCCGGATTGCCGGACAGATTCGGCGGCAAGAAGGTCACAAAAGTGACATTGGTGAAACCGGAATTGTTCGTGAACACGTAGAAATTCCACTGGGTATTGGTGCCGTTCGTGGTGGTGATCAACGGCGGGCTGGCACCGACGCGTTCACCCAGCAACGGCAGGCCATTGGTCGAACTGGTGAAATACTTCACCTTCGGCAACGGTTGGCTGAGCAACGTCGGGGTTTGGTCCAGAATGAATGGCGTCGTCAGCAGAATATTTGCCGAGGAAACCACCAGGGCGTAATCCTGCACCACCCCGTTCGTATGGTCCTGCACGGCATTCACATTGACCCGGCTGCCCACCACATAAATGGCATAGTCCGTTCCCAGATCACCCGGCAGATAGACGTTCTCCACGTTGTTCACCACATCGGCCACTGCGTTCGTGTCAAACGTGTTGCCGACCGTATAAACATTTCCCGCGGGGAAATCATTACCGTAAAAGATCTCGCCCGTGATCTTGTTGCTCACGATCAAGTCCAGATCGTTTACCAGCTTGACCCCGGCAGCCGGATTACCCGGCGGATCCGTCCACACCAGCGTCACCCGCAGCGGATACGGCTGGGCGATCGGCGAGATCTGCAGATTGCGCAGATGTGCCTCACCAGTCATCAGGGCGTTGGTCGGGCTTTGGTCGAAGAAATGGATAGGCGCACTGCTGTTGGTCGTCGCCTGTGTCAGTGTCTCCGGCAGCGTGTTGCTGATATTCACCAGCCCCCAGCCTTGGAAGTTGATGCTGTTCTTGACCTCATGCCCGTAGTTCGCGGACAGCGTCCGGGCACCGTTGATCAGCAGCGCCTTGTAGAGCGCCGGGCTGGCATTGGTGAGTTGCAGGTCGCGCTCGAAGAATTGCTGGATCAACGCCAACGTACCGGAAACCACGGGCGCAGCCATGCTCGTGCCCACCTCGAACCGGTAGAGCGGCCCGATTTGGTTGTTCATGTTGCTCAAGACCGTCGGGTAATCGCCCAGATTGTTCGTCTGCACGATGATTTCCCGGATCTCCACATTCACCGCCGCATTATTGCTGTTGACGATGTCGTAATACCACAAGCCATAGCCGTTGGTATCGATGGCCGTCGCGAGGGGATTCGCTCCCGCATAATTTGTCGCATACAATGACGGCGGGAACACGGTCAAATTGGTGTAAATGCCCAAGTTCGGCACCAGCAGGCCCGAGGTGTTATCCAGCACCTGGATGGTCAGGTTGATCGTGTTATTGGGCACATACAGGGAGAAATTGTTCGTCCGCAAAGCCGAGAACACCAAGTTCGTGAACCGGTTCGTCGTATACGTGACGATCGAGTAGTACAAAACCAGATCCATGTTCGTGGAAGCCGTCGAGATGGTCATACCACCTGGTGCCACCACGTCCGGCTTGTGCCGACCATAAAGACCTTCCCGGCCGATACCCGTGTTGCCGCGGCCAGAGAATCCGGCTACTTGGTTGCTGCTGTCGGTTGTCCCTTGCCAGTAAGCCGTGATGTTAGTCGTGCCGCTGAACTGGTCGATGATCGAGACTTCGTTCGTGATGTTCCGCAGCGACTCGCTCGCGCCCACCGCGATCACGTTTTTCGCCGCAGCCGGGCTGCTGATGCTGTTGGGCAAACCGCCCAGCCCGGCGTCGCCAAAGCCATTGTTACCGGCGGAGAACACAAACAGCATTGGTTGCGAGCCCGCCATGCCTGGAACAGCATCGCGCGTGGCGGCATCGTAAATGGCCGAGGCGGAATCGTATTCGTAAGAATTGTCGTAACCCCAACTGTTGTTGGAGATCAAGGTGTTGGTCTTCAGCGTCAACACCATGCTCCCCAGCGAAGCAGACTCCGCGAGCATGGCATCCGATTGGCCCAGATAATTCTGCGAGTACAAAGCTGAAGCGGGCGCCATGCCTTTGAACGTGGCTCCGTTCGTTGAGCCGAACAAAGTCGTCGCGATCGTCGGGCTGCCTGTGCCATCGCCCGCAATCGTCCCGGCCACATGCGTGCCGTGTCCGATTGTATCGACCGGAAGCGTATTCAAGCCCACATAGACACGGCTTAAGAGTGCCGGGTGGTTAGTATCCACGTTGGAATCGTTGATGTTCACCATAATGCCGCTGCCATCCAGGCTGCGGTAAGTGGAGCTGGTGATCGTATTGGTGGAGATGCCCACCGTCACCCGGGAGAGATCGTTCATGACGACGCGCTTCGCTTTGCGCTCGATGGTCTGGAGCTCTTTCAGGTTCGCGAGCTGGGCCAATGATTCCCGGCCCGGTTCCACGATCAATTGTGGACCGAACGGCGAACGGTCCTCACTAAGCACCTTTATGCCCATCTGCTCGAGCTTGTCCTTCGTGGCCACCAGTTCCTGACCTGGGAAGAAAGTGAGGCGCAGGTTGTAAGACATCGGCACCGGCGCGTCCCCGACGGCGAACGGCAACAACTGTTCTTGCAGTTTGTAATACGGCTCATACGGCAGTACAGACCGTGTGAGGCTCATCCGGGCCAGCTTCGCTGCTCCCTGACTGTCCACTTTCACCAGATACGCATTGTTCGGGATGTAGGAGACGATCTCCGCGCCCACGGAACTGAGTTGTTGGCGGAACAGCTCCGTGATATTGCCACGGGCCTGCACGATATAACTGCCAGGATCACCCTTGGCGCGCAAATGATCCGGGATATCCAGCTTCGCTTTCGCTGAAGTATCGATCAACGCATTCGCCATCAGGATGGCCCGTTCGTTGCGGACCAGCTTCTCCATCGGCTCCGCCGTATTCCGTAACCGGTAAGGAAACCGTGCATCGACACCTACGCTGGGCGCATTCGTCCCAAAATTACGGAGCGTCGTCGGCACGACGGACAGCAACGGGCCAGCGTTACGCGGCTCTTCTGCCTGCGTGGCGCGGTGCCGCATCGCGGCGGCAGTCTGTTGGGCCATCTCATCGGGCAACACCGCCTGCCGGGACGGGCGGAACTGCCACCAGAGCACCAGCGTCAGGGCCACAGCGGCCAGACTGACGATCCAAGGTGCTGGAATTCGGTTGCGCATAGTCATCTAAATTACATCCAAAAACGGTTTAGGGCTATTCCGAGGGCAGAACAGTGAAGTTCTCCACAACGACCCGGGGATTTCTCGGTGCACCTTCAATCCGGAGCACCGTGCGGGTGGCATACTCGCTGGCGACTTGATAGTTTGTCACCACGCCGCGGGCTGCGCCGGAGAGGATGACCGAGTTCGGCGCCGGCTTCAGCGCCTGCCCCCAGGCGTAGATCACCACCCGTGGCATATCATCCACCTTCAACAGCGAGATCACCTGCTGCGGAATGCGTTCAATCGCAGCATCGTTATACCCATAGAACAAGTTGGTATCGAAAAGGTTTATGTAGGGAGATGACTCGGCAGTTGTGTTACCTACTGAGAGCTGTGGCACGGAAAGGATTTGCCCAGCCCGCGTGAAGGAGTTGGAGTACGTTGACCCTCCGCTCACGGTCACCCGGTTAGAGCGCACCTGATTGATGCCGTCCACAATCGTTCGGAACTGCACAGAAGCCGGATCGATCGAGAGGTTCGAGAACACCATCGGCACATACGGACTGTTCGTAGAAGTGGGTGTTGAATTGTAGTCCACCGGGTTGTTTACCACCATCACATTGCCCAGCACGGCCGCCCAAGCCGCGTAGTTCGGTTGGTTCACGGACAGCAAACCCAGGTTGGCGTTATCATCGATGGCTGCCGTGAAGACGTCCGGCAGGATCCAGTCATTCGTCGGATGCGTGAAAGCATTGCCCGCCCAGCGGCGCCATTCGTTGCCCGGATTCTCATCCGGCATGATGCCCGCCTTCATATACACCGTCTGCCAAGGTGTACCGCGATGGACCCGGCCCAGCCAGCCGACCGTGGCAAATTTCTGCCCCGGAAAATCCCAGTCATCCGCCTTGCGCACTTGCGGATCTTTCACCCGGTATTCGTAAGTATAATCGAGCGGCGTCGGCGGATCATAAGGCATCAACGCACTCGCGCCACGTCCTTGGCGCACACCCCACGGGCGATAACGCTCGTTGATGAGGCCCAAGTTGTTCGTGACCATCGGCGAGGACGCGGGCCGGATCAGGAAGGGCGGCGTGTTCGCGCCCCCATTGCCGCCCATGTCTTCTTCGGTGTAATGCACCAGCGGATCATTGGCCTGCCAGTAGTTCGTGAACACGATCTTCGCCACCGCGGTGAACGGCGCCTGCATGTTCGTGCTCACCGGCATCTTCACGTAGTAGCGCGGATCACCCGCCGGATTGCTGTGATAGGGAGAACCCGGCACCCGCACCGTTTGTCCCATGAACCGCTGGAACGTGGCGATCGCCAGGTTCTTGTCCTGCACGGACAGGTTCTGCAAACCGTAGTTGTTCCAGTCCTGCTGGGACACCTGCCGGTTGCCCAGCGAAACGAACAACTGCTGCCGCACACCTTCCGTCGGGTAGTTGGACGTGGTACCACCGATACGGTTCGTGCGGAAAAGATCGCGGATCAAAGCCGTGTCCACCCCGGCGCTGGCTCCCCCCGGATAGGCGTTCGCGTTCACCAGATTGGCCGAGAGATCTTCCACGGCGAAGGTGAAATTGTCGTAGTTGATGTAGTCGATGACCCGGTCGTTCACGCCGTCAAACAGCACGGAGAACAGCCGGTTCGTCATGTAGAAACTCCACTGCGGCACATAGAAACCGCGGCTGCGTTCGTAGCTGTTGGTGTAGGCCGGTGGGATGTTCGTCAACGGCAGGAACGATTGTGTGCTGTCGAAATACTGTGCATCCGGCAGGAAGACATAGTTCGTATTGACCGGCAGCGCGAACTGGTTACCGGCCCAGGCGTTCAGGCCTACATAATTGCTGCGGATTGTGGTGAACGCATTGGACCGCAGGTAGGTTGTGCTGTTCGAGAGCACCGCGAACGTATCCATGTGCGTGTAGAGCACCACATTGTTCGTCGTCGGGTAGGAGTTGGTATAAGGATTCCAGAACTCCATGCCCAGCAGGTTGGAGATGCCCAGCAGATACATCTGGTTCGTCTGCCGCATCGTTGCCGGGGTGTTCGTGTTCGCCTTGATCACTTCCAGGCGGCGGGTGAACTGGATCGCCGAGCGCAACGCGAATTCGTTGAAGGCCGGATGCCCCTTCTTCACGCCCACCACCCACGGCACGCCCCAGATGTTGCGGTTGCTGATCGTCGTGTTCAGGTAACCGAGACTGCCATTCGTATCACCCGCCTCCGCCCGCGTCAGATAGCCGTAGAAGACCGGTGTCCGGTTCGTCACCTCTTCATAGCGCAGGATCGTCACCTGCCCGTTGCTGTTCGTGAAGATCGGCCGGAAGACGGAGGGATAATACGGATACGTCGTGCCCCGGTTCGTCGTGGCGTCGTAGATGTTCGCCGTCAGCTGGAACATCCGGTGGATCGCCGCCGTATAACGGTTCGTCGGGTAGATCTCCACCCGGTTCGAGAAGGAGGTATCCAGCAGGCTGTAGTTGAAATTTGTGCGTAGCAGATGCTCCGCCGCCTCGTTGAAGAAGTCCACCGGCTGCCAGCCGATGAAGTTCGTGGAGTAATTGGTGCCTACATTGTTGTAGTTGAGGTTGATCCGGCCATCCGCAGGCGTGGCACTCTCCGTGCCCATCTGCGCCAGCAACCGCATGAACGTATAACGATCATAAGTGGACTGGCTGTTCGTGCTGGCCAGGCGAAGGCGTGAGAGAAAGTTGTTCAGATTCGTCGGATTAGAGTAGGACCGGTTCGTCACATACAGCTCCGACACCAGATCAAAGAACTTCCCGTCCCGCGTCAGATTCGTGGAAGGTGCGCCATACCAAGGAGTATTCGCAGCCATCAACGGTCCGTCGTATTCATTCGTCGGCAGGGTCAGGCCCATCAGGATGGGGTCCGCAAGGTAAGTATCGATGTTATCCGAGGCGATGGCATTGCTGCCCGCGAACCCATACATGTAATTGGGATTCGAGAACGCTGGCAGATTCGTATAACCGGCATACCGGTGAGTCAGCAACTCCAGCGCGTTATCATAGGCGAGGCCCAAGTTAGCTGAAGCCACATTGGTGTCATAAAAATAGTTGTTGGTCCAAATGTTCAGATTCAACTGCACCAAGAACGCTGCCAAATTCAGTTCCGCACTGCTGGCGCCCTGGTTCCGGCGGAACCCATCCCCCGTGATGGCTGCAGTACCGTTATAGGGGTCCATCCCCGGTGCAAGCCGCTTCGCGTAGTTGTGAAGATGATTTATGTCGAGGCTCTTGCCATACGGCGTGACCAAGTAGGCCACGCGCCCGATGAATTTGTTGGAAAAAGAATGCAGCGGCGGCGGTGCCCCGAAGTTTGTGGCAAACGGAAACTGGAGTATCCCCTTCCATTCAGGCTCACCCGTCATCCAGTTGGTGACGGACAGAAAATTGCCAAAATTATCCCGCTCCCGCAAATAACCGGTAGGTTGGAACTGACCATCCCGTGACAAGTCGAGCCAGTAGCGGTATTCCCAGGGCAAGGTGGGATCGCTGTTCGTCTGCACGTAAACCGGCGGCCGGGATTCATACACCAGATTGGTGACAGCAAAGCCCACTTCAGAACCAGCCGTTGGCGGGCCCGTCAGCACATTCGGGCTGTAGGTCCGGGAAACCTCGAGATCAAAAAGGTAGGGATTTCCCGTCGCCACGATCTTCGCCACCACTTCCGCCTGCGCCTGCTGCAAGGCGATGTTCGCCATGTCCTTGGCGCTGTAAGTCTCGTCAAACGTTTTGACCGAGTCCTTGTTGCGCATGGCCAGCGCGAGAAAGACCACGGCAGTGAACGTGATCACCGACAGCATGATCAGGGTCGTGACCAGGGCTACTCCGCTTTGATTGCGACGTTTCATTTAGTTGGCTGCACGCACAGAAAAGCGTGTACGATAGATGTGCACGGCACTGGAGCGATTCGTGGTTTCCTGCAGGAAACTCCGCTGGGCGGCCGCGTTCGGGATGCTGCGCGCCTGCAACAACACCTTGGGTTCCAGCACGGCCACCTCCAGTTCCAGATAGGTGGGCACCACGGCGTTCGTGAACTGGTTCGTGGAGGGATCGAGATAGTTGCCGTACTGGTCGTAGGGCCTCAGTTGCAGGTGCATCACGCCTTCCGTCATCCGCTGGCTCGGGTAGGCGTTCGTACTGAGATACACCGAGAGCAGGTCGAGCGACTTGTGCTGCCAGTCGTTGACGTTCGTCGCATAACGCTGCAAGGCTCCGACCCCAAGGTTGGTGAACAGCATCACATCATTCGCGTTGGTCGAGATCGGTTGCATCAGGTAGCCGATGCCGTTCCACGAAGAGGTTTTCGTGAGAAAGAAGAACTCCTGCACCACATTCGCAAAGACATTGCTGCCCAGCATCGAATCCTGCTGAAAACCGTTGATCTGCGCGCCATTGATCAGGATGGGCGCGATGTAGAGATTCGTCCGGTAAGGCATGCCCGAGGCGTGCATCTGTTCCAGATCCCGCGTCATGATCACCGTGAAGGCCCGGCCCGCATCCTGCAGATCCGTCTCCCGCATGCTCTCCAGAAACGCCTTCTGCGTCCGGTCAAACATGCTGTAAAGGCCGAAGATGATGAAAGTCAGCACGCTCATGGCCACCATCAGCTCCAACAGGGTCACGCCGCTCTGCTGGCGCTGTCTCATCTGCCGGTTGTGCGGATTCACGTGCATAAATCAGTTTCCGATGAATTGTCCCGGGTAAAAGCGGTAAAGGGCGTTCGTATCCTGACGGCTTGCCCGCCACCACCGTGTGGAAACTCTTCCGCCCATTGCCGGTGTTGGTGTTCGGATAAACCGGCCAGCTCAACGTGACCCGCAGGTCATACATGTTCGTGTAGAGATACATGCCGTAGAGGGAGTCATTGCCCGTCACCAGCCCGTTGCTGTTGATCTGCGAGACCTGCGCCCGGTCGATGTTCACCGTCACCAGATAGGCGAAGGAAAGATCGCGCGAACCGTTCGGCGCCTGGGTCAGGCGGTCCGCCAGCGGCCCGCTGTTCGCCACGAACTTCGCCCGCACATAGTTGCTCACATACCCGGCGGCATTGGTCGCCGGTTCAAACCGCGGGATGCTCAGCAACCCAATGATCCGGTACGCCAGCTCGTTCGTCGTGATACTGTTGGTCAGCAGTTGCTGGCGGTTGAAGAAACCTTGCCGCACGCCATCGGTATAAAGCTCGATCCACTCCAGGTTCTCCGCCAACTGGAGCATGTTCGTCTGCCCGTTCTTCAACGCTTCCACCAAAGCCTGCCCATCTTGGATGATGACCGTGTCCTCACGGTTCTCTTTTTGCACCTGCATCCCCTTCGGCAGCACGCCGATGATGGCCACCAGGGCGAAGCCGATGATGGCCAAGCTCAGCGCCACCTCGATCAAGGTGAACGCCTTTGTCCGTTGGCACAACCGCGCCGGGCTCTGGAATGTCAGCTTCATTGGATTTCTGGGCGGATGACTTTGCCCCGCCCCGTCAACCAGTTCACGTAGAGCGTCTGGTTCGTGTAATTGTCCGGCGGCTCCATCCGCGCAACGGAAGGGGCCAGGTAAAGCGAGTTCTGATTATCCGGATCGTGCGGCCGCCCCACGCTGCCTTCCGCGATGGAGAGATACAGGTCCTGCCCACCGATGAGCTGGCCATACGAATTGAACGCGATGTAAGGGAACTGGATGTTCGGCACCGGGCTCTCCGCCGTGGGGAAGTGCACGTAACGGTAGGAGAAACTGCACAAAGCCGAATTGGTGTTGAACTCGTCCTCGATGATGAAAATGCCCTGCGGCAGATCCTTCCATTCGGACAGGTAGCGCGGCGTCGTGACTCCCGGCTGATCGCCGACCGAACGTTCCGCATACAAGGCATAGCCGGTGTAGGTTTTCCCGATCAGATTGTTCGTGATGGTCCGTTTGTCCGCCGGATCGGTGTAATATGAGAGATCGATATTATGCAGGTTCGTCGGCAGGAAAACCATGTACACCGTTGAACGGGTCGCGATCGCTTTGGCCCGCGCAAGGCTGAGGTCATCCAACAACTGGCGCCCGCCCACCGTCACCTTGTCCCCGGCCCCGATGCCCTTCAACAAAGGACCGGCCAACGCCGCCATGATACCGATGATCGTGATGACCAGCAGCAACTCCAGAATGGTAAAGGCCTGGCCCGCCACCCGGCGACCGCCCGGCCGGCCCGCTGGCTGCGATGATTGCTGTTGGCTGCGCAAGTTCATGTTCAGAATTTCCAGCTCATGATGTTGTCTTTATTGACCCCATCATCCGCCTTCGTGTTGTAGTCCGCCTTGCCATCCGGCCCCATGCTCCAGATCATCACTTCCCCACGGAACACAAAGTCATTCGTGGCCATGCCAGATTTGCTGACGAGACCGTTCAACCCATTCGCACCGCCGGTGCTCGGCTGGGAGATCGATGTCCGGCAAAAGAACGGGTCTTGGGTCACACCATCATAATTCGCATCCACGGTGACGATGTACAGGTTCAGCCACGGATCGAGCCAGATGCGGCTCGGCCCGATGCCCGGACCACCATCCGCCTGGTTGTCACGCGGCGGATTCAAGAAAACTTTCTTCTGCGGGTTGTTCGCGTGGTTCGGATTGTAGACCGCGTTCGTCTCCGCCATCAGGATGAACAGCAATTCCGAGTTGTTCGCCTGATAACCCGCGCCCGGATTCACAGCGCTCTCGTTGACGGCGTAACTGCCGACGTTATAGGTACCGAAGGTGAAATCAGGGTTGCCAGCCGTCCGGGCGGCGGAGGTCATCGGCAAAATGCTGTATTGCGACTTGTACTGCTCGATGGCGAGCTTCATATCGCTCATCTCTTTGCGCGCCTTGGCGATGTTGGCCTTCGTTTTGACCTTCGACAGGACCGGGAACAACATACCGGCCAGAATGCCGATGATGGCGATGACCACCAACACTTCTATCAACGTCATACCACGCTGGTATGCCCCCCGTTGCGCTGCTCGTTTCATAGGATTCATGCTGCGTTAAAATAGGTTATTTCCTGGAGTCCTCGATCCGCACCGGTTCTTTATCCCAGTTACTCACGCGGTAACGTGTTCCGCCGGATTCAAATTCGCACCACAGGTCATACTTGCCCTTGTTGTAGATCGCGTTGGTTCCCGTGGCATACTTCCAGACATTCACCAAGTCGCCGTTCAGGGCGAAAATCATGTTGGTGTCCGTATCTTTCACCGGCACGCGCAGGAGGCGCACATCCACCCCGACCGAATTCGTGACCGAGATGTAAGCCGTGGGCGACAGACCGGTCAAAAACGCCTTGGCCTTCGGCGCAGAAGCATCATTGGGGTCATGCGTCACGTTCCGCAGTCCGTCTTGATTGAAGAAGTTACGAACGTTCAGTTCCGAGATGCTCTCGCCCACGAGATCATACTTGGCACCTCCGGCATTCCACGTCGAGCCCTGCAGTTCGTAGTAGAGCGGGTTGACCTGGCTGTTCGTGGGGTTATCCAGCGGATAGCTGTTATAAGTCGCGAAGTAGTCTTGGATGGACGTATTGATCTGCGTGAACGAAGCCACGACTTTCTTCGTATTGGCCACCCGGATGATGGAAGGGAAAGCGGAGAGGATCAGCCCCGCCAACAACCCAATGATCGCGATGACCACCAGCATTTCCACCATGGTGAACGCCTGCGTCCCCTGCCCCTTACGTCTTGAAATTGTTGATACCGGCTTCATTTGTCTTATTTGGAAAATCTCAACGTTCACCCAACTCTTCTTCCATGCGCTCGCTCAGCCACTGTTTGATCATGCTCTGGTAGTTCAGATACCGGGAACGCGCCAGGCGCTTGATGCGCCCCAGCATACGGGGATCGATGCGCAGGGTGATGGTGACCGATTCCGAAGACTCGGAGAACGGCACAAAGGACGTCTCCATCAACCGCAGGTCCGCCCGTGTACTGGCCCAAAAATCCGCCTCAGCATCCTCGCGGTCGAACAGTGGAACATCTTCCCAGTTCGTGATGGCGTTCATGCTCATGGTCGTATTGGTGTTAAGTTAAAACTACTTCGCAAGAATCTGCTCCTGCTTCCGTTGATAGAAAAATTGCTCTTCCGGCACGAACTGGCGCGCCAGAATGACCCGGATCATCTTCCCGTTCGTGCGGTAAACACTAAAGATGCCATGACCGCGCGTGGACTTGCCGAGATTGAAATAACGCGCCTGCACAGAGAAACGGGGTGAGTCAGGCAGTAACCGCACGGCGAAAGGATCTTCAAAAGATTCCTCAATGTCGCGCTGCGTTAGTTCATCACTGAACTGAAAGGCTGGATTGTTCCAATCAAACTCCATAAAGAGTTGGTGTCGTATATGAATCGCCCATGCAATGTGATTACAATGTATTTACACCCTGTTCCCGGTAACTGTCAATGTCTCAATTTGATTAATATACCGGGGGTTCATCACGCCAAAATCGTATAAGCATACACTCTGCCAACCACTTAAACCCTTAAAGCCTACCCGAATCACCGCTTCTACCGGCCCAATCTCATAGCATCTTTGCCCTTGAGAAGTACCTGCAACTGAAGTTGATTGCAATGATTCGAGGCATTTTGCCTGAACTGATGAACGATTACGAGGCCAGATTTGGCGGTATCGCCCGCTTGTATGGGCGTGAAAACATGGAGCGCCTGCGTCAATCTCACGCCCTTATCGTGGGCGTGGGCGGCGTGGGTTCATGGGCCGTCGAGGCCTTGGCCCGCTCGGGAGTCGGCGAACTGACGCTGATCGATATGGACGAAGTTTGCATCAGCAACACCAATCGTCAGCTACCTGCCCTAGCCACAAAATTAGGCCAGCCAAAGGTTGCCGTTCTCGCGGAACGTGTCCTGGCCATCAACCCTGAGTGCCGCGTCCACGCCATCCAGAAGTTTTTCACCTCGTCCACCGTGGAAGAATTGCTCACCCCACCCTGCTCCGGGGTGATCGATGCCATCGACAGTTTAAAGCATAAAGCCCTGCTGATTGCAGAATGCCATAAACGCAAGCTGCCCTTGGTGGTCGCCGGCGGGGCCGGGGGGCGACGCGATCCTACCGCCATCCGCTATGCCGATCTGGGTGAGACCTCGCATGACCGTCTTTTGCAACAGACGCGCCGGCTCCTGCGCCAGGATCACGGCTTTGCCAAGGCCGCCGGCAAAAAGGGTGATCGCAATAAATTCGGCATCGCCTGTGTCTATTCGCCCGAGCCTCCGCTGTTCCCGCAAAGTGATGGCACCGTCTGCGAAGTCCGTGAGGACGGCACGGATACGAAGATGAATTGCGAAAGCGGTTATGGTGCGGCCACACACGTGACCGGTGCCTTGGGCTTTGCCCTCGCGGCCAAACTCATCGACCAAATCCTCGCCGTCAAACAACCGGTTTAGACCGCGTCCGCGAAACACCTCTTCTCACTTCGGCAGCTGGTTCAGCGTGTACCAAAAGGTGTCGTGCCGCAGTTTCTTGCCGTCGGCATTCGCCACATCAAGACAGCGCACCATCGTCACATAACCCGTTTTCCAACCGGCCAGGGCCAGCTTCACTTTGAGTTTATCGGGCGAGACCGTGGCCTTAACCACCTTGATGCCCGTCGAGCTGTTCGGCTTCCCTTCGTGATCCATTTCCGCTGAACCGTATTTCTGATGATACTCGTAACCGAACTGCACCACGTCATAACTATCCGCCAGCGCGGCCGTATCCGCCGTGACCGGTTCGGTGAAGATCAATTCAAACCCATCAGCCAAAGCATTCACTTCTTTCACTTCAAACGGGTTCTTGCCCGTGAAACTAACCCGGTCCAGTGAATATTCCTTCGGTGCCACCGCCGCCCAAGCCTTGTTCTTGCAACCGCCCACATACAACTTGCCATCCGGCCCGAAGACCAGCCGGTTGACGCCGGAGTTAAATCCCTTCGCAAACGGAAACACCGCCCCCTGCCATTGACCGTTGACCTTCTCCAGGCAAACGCGCATCACGATCGCATTCTGAAAATCGCCAACCATCAACTGGCCCTTGAAGGGCCCAAACCGGTCATCAGGAATCGTGTCAAAGCCGCTCGTGGATTTAGCCAAAGTGTAAGGGAACCAGACCGCCGGGGGCGCAAAATCTTTCGGCGCTTCAAACTGCTCTTTCGGCGCGGGCGCGGTGGAGGGAAAACCGAAGAATTTGCCCGCCTGCATATGCGTGAGCTTGCAGGCGCCCACCCAGTTGCCTTGATTCTCCGTCATGAAAATATCGCCCTGATGATTGCCAAAGCCATTCGGCGAACGAAGCCCGGCACAAAAAGGCTTCAATTCCTTCCCATCGGGTGAGAGCTGCAGACACCAGCCCATCAGCGGCACTTCATATAGCCCGCGATTCCCGTTGCGCATGACATAAAGATTTCCCTCCTCATCCACGGCCGGACCGAAAGAGAAATCATGATAGTTCCCCGTGTAACCCCAGCTTTGATTCAGGCATTCAAAGAGATCAGCCTCGCCGTTGCCATCAGTATCCACCAACCGTGTCAGCTCATGTTTCTGCACCACATAGATGAGCCCGTTAATGACTTTCAAGCCGCCCGGTTCATTCAGGCCGCGCGCAAACCGCCGATACTTTGCGCCTCCCGGCGCACCTTGAGCCTCCTGGACGATATACACGTCACCCAGCCAAGTGCAGACCGCAAGCTCGCCCGTCGGTAGAAAATCCATCCCCGTTACTTGCAGTTCAATTTCCGGCGGCAACGGAAACGCCTCTAACTTGTAGCTGGCATCGCCCGCCGGAAGCACAAACCCTTTTTCGCCTGGCACTATTTTCGGGGCCGTGAGTTTCAAAGCTGGTTCCTTGCTGTTCGGCAAACTCATGGCCGGTGGCCTCAGTTCCGTCTTGGGCAGCGACTTCAACCGCGCCAAGGCTTCCTCAACATTTGCGGCGACGAGCGACAGCACTTCCACTACCACCGGCTCGCGATGCACCGGTATCCGCACCTCACATTGCAACACTTGGTTGGTCAGGACGGCCACCTTGCGCTCGCTATCATTTTTCACCTCCATCCAAGTCACATTTGTATAAACCAATGTTTCCTTGTGACTATCCAGCTTGAGCCGGCAATTGGCGCGCGCCGTGACCAGCAACACATTGGTGCCCCGGTCGAAAACGAACATGCTGGGCGGCACATTATTCGTGATCAGCGGCCCCTTCTCCAGATGGGCGAGCAAGGACAGACTACGTTTCGTCGGCCCGATCTCATAGCGCCGCTCAATCACGCCATCTGGAAAAAGCGGATTGTGCCGGGGCGTCTCATGGACCCGGATGACTTCCGCCTCAGCCGTGGATAATTCATACATGAACGTCGTTCCGCCCGCCTTCGTGCTCAGCCCCAGATAGCGGGCCTTGGGTATGGCATCTTTGTAACCCGCTTTTTCGGTCAGCTCCTTGATCTCCCACGGGAAAAATTGCGGGAAGTGCCACAGTTCTTTGCCGTTGAAGTCACAATAAAACCGGTCTTTCGCACCGTGATAAACCGTCCCCCACAGATTGATCGTCGCGCCGTCCCAGACCGTGATGGTGCGCATCAACTCCGTATCAAACGCCAGATGAAGATTGGTGGCCAACGGCACAGCGACCGCTCGCGTGGCTTCGCTCATCGGCAAAAGGCGGAACGGCATATCCGCCGGATCATGGCGCGGTGCATAGATATCCTTCGTCTTGGCGACAGCCTTCTCTGCAGCCATCGTCGGGCTGCTGCCTGCCATCACCAAACCTGCTGCCAACGCCAGAAACAACCGCGAGATATCGCCCCAAGCCTTCATTGTCCGGGAATCAAACATGGTACCTATTAAGTGACTTCGTTGTCGCCTGCTGCCAAGAGAAAAGACGTCCAGACACGTTGCCGCCTTCAAAGTCTTCGTTCAGAGCGCCCGGATATAATCCCAGAGCGGCCGCAGATCCTCATCGGACAGCGCCATATTCTTGAGGTTCTCTTTGCCCTTGGCATTCTCCGCCAAGGCGAGCCAGCGTTTCGCCGCGTCCAGCCGACCGAGCTGGCATTCGTAACACGCCAGGTTATAGGGAATCAGATCCAGGGTGGGAAACTTCCCTACGACCTTGACCAAGGCATCTCGCGCTTCGGCCGTCTGTTTCATCTCGTGCAGCGCGTAGGATTGATGGATCCAGCCGTTGGGATCATCCGGATAACGGGCGACCAGTTGCCGCGCGGCCGCCAACGCTTTGGGCCATTCCTTTTCGGCCGCGTGCAACTCCCAGATCAACGCCAGCACATCTGGATGCATCCGCCAGCGCGGGATGATCTCGTCCAATTCGTTCCACGCCTCCTGACAATTCCCCAACTCCAGCCACCCTTGGGCGGCATTCAGATTATGTATGTCGGGCGCTTCAATCGGATCCACACACAATCCAATATTGCATCCGGGACGTTTTGGCAAAATGCTTCTCACATGGTCTGCCAAAGAAATCACCCGGTCTTCGTGTTCCTTGCTTTACTTTTAGTGACAGCCTTCTCGTCCGCATCGGCGCAAACGAACGCGCCCATAACTCTTGCTGACCTCCAGCAAAAGCTCGACCGCCTCGTCCACGCCCCCCGCTTTGATTCCTCCGCCTGGGGCATCCAGATCAAATCTCTCACCAGCGGCAAAACCATTTTTGAATTCGATGCCCAAAAGCGCCTGAAGCCCGCTTCCAACAACAAACTCTACACCGGCGCTCTGGCTTTGGATGAACTCGGCCCTGACTTCCGCATCCGCACGTCCATTGCTGCAAAGAAACGTCCCTCTTCCAGCGGCACACTCGCCACCGACCTCGTCATCATCGGCCGTGGTGATCCTTCATTCTCCTCGCGCTTTCACGACGGCAATTACGAAGCCGCGCTTCAACCACTCATCGACGCCATCGCCAAGACCGGCATCAAGCGCATCAATGGTGACATCGTTGCCGATGAAAGCTTCTTTCGCGGCCCGCCCTTCGGCAATGCGTGGACTTGGGATGACCTGCAGTATTACTACGGCGCTGAAGTCTCCGCCTGCACCTATCAGGATAACGTCGTGGACTTGAAGCTCACCCCCGGCACCAAGCTCGGCGAGCCCGTGATCATCACGCAGTCTCCCACCACCGCACTGCTGCAATTTATCAACCGCACCGAAACCACCACTACGAACACCCGCGCGTTTATCAACATCACCCGCGCACCTGGTGCGAACCTCGTTTATGTCACCGGCCATCTACCGCTCGGCAGTAAACCGCAAAACGACGCTGTAACCGTCCCGCGCCCCGCTCTCTTCTTCGCTGAAGGCGTGAAGAACGCCTTGGAAAAACGCGGCATCAAAGTGAAAGGCGGCACCCGCCGCATCACGGCGGATGACAAAGCTGGCTTGCCTTCAGGCCCCGATGACTTGATTGAACTCGCCTCCGTCTCCTCGCCACCGCTCAGCGAACTCGTTCGTGGTATGATGAAGCCTTCGCAAAATCTCTACGCGCAACTGCTCCTGCTCCAAGTCGGCGCTCGCAGCCCCGAGTATCAGACCAGCCTCACCGACACCACCGAAGACGTCGGTCTGCGTCGCATGAATGCCTTCCTTACAAAAGTAGGCGTCAGCAAAAACGATGTCCTCCTCGAAGAAGGCTCCGGACTCTCACGTGGCACCCTCATCACCGCGCGCGCTACCGTGAAACTCCTCGAACACATGGCCCAGCATCCGGCGCATGAAGCCTTTTTTGCCTCCCTGCCCATCGCCGGCAAAGACGGCACCCTCCGCGCGCGTATGCAAGGCACCGCCGCCGAGGGCAATGCACAAGCAAAGACCGGCTCCCTCCGTTATGTGAACGCCCTGTCCGGCTATGTCACGAATCGTGCGGGCGAGAAGTTCGTCTATTCCCTGCTCTCCAACGCCCACGTAGCTCCTGCTAACGGTCCCAGCGCCCGTGCCGACCTCGATCAAACTGTGATTTGGCTGGCCGAATCAGCCTTCACGACCAGCAAGTAACATAAAAGAATCCCAAATCACCCCCTTGACTTCACCAGAAAACATAACTATACCGACTGGACGGTTTTCTACCGTCTAGTAGGTCCAGTATGAGCCGACCCAACTCCAAAGACATAATTCTCGATGCCGCTGATGCGGTCGTCCGCCGCTTGGGTGCTGCCCACATGACCCTCGACGCCGTGGCTGAACAGGCCGGCATCTCCAAAGGTGGTCTGCTCTACAACTTCCCCACCAAGGAATCCTTGTTGGAAGCCATGATTGCCCGGCAAGTGGAGCGTTGTGAAGCCAATCGTGTAGAGGCCGAGAAAGCCAACGGCGAAGACGGCTCCGGGAAACTCCGTGCTTACGTGGAATCCGCCCTGCAGCTCGATGGCGGCATGCGCGAGACCTGCGCCCCATTGCTCGTTGCCGGGGCGAACAATCCCAAGCTGCTCGACCCTGTTCGCGCCCATTACCTCAAGCTGATCGCCGAGTTTGAGCGGTCGGACATGGATTTCGAAGACGCCCTCGTGGTCATGCTGGCCGCCGATGGCCTCTGGCTCTTGGAGCTGTTGCAGATTTTCCCGTTGAACGATGCCCAGCGCGCCCGCTTTCACGCCAAGCTGCTGGCCATGTCCGATCAGACCGTTAAAATCAATTTTAAGGAGTAGTCCGTACTGCCATCCACGGATGGCCCTAATGCTATGTTGTCTTTAAGAAGATTGCTCAATCAAAGCCAAGTTAAGGTTGCCTCTACCGCGTTGCTCGCCGGTTTGCTGGTCACCGCCTGCAAGCTCGGGCCGGAGTACAAACGTCCGCAGGTGGAATCACCCGAAGCCTGGCGCTGGAAGACTGCCGAACCTAAAGACCATGTGCCCAAGGGCGAATGGTGGAAGATGTTCAACGATGAATCGCTGAACGCCCTGCAGCAATCAGCCGCTGAAGGCAATCTCGACCTGCAAGCCGCCTATCAACGTGTTGAACAGGCCCGCACCACGGCCCGCGTATCCCGCGCTGATTTCTATCCTTCGCTCAACGGTGGCTTGAACTGGGCGCGTTACCGCACCTCCGCGAACGCCCCCTCGCCCGTGCCGTTCCCGATTCCGAGCTTCACGCAATCGCAATGGACGATGCCCTTCGACCTCAGCTACGAAGTCGATCTCTGGGGCAAGGTGAAGCGCTCGTTTGATTCCGCCCAGCAACTGGCCATCGGCACCGAGGCCGCGCGCCGCAACCTGCTGCTCTCGCTGGAAGCCGATGTCACGATGACCTACTTCCAGTTGCAATCGTTGGACCAGCAGATCGACCTGCTGACCAAGGCCATCAATCTCCGCAAGGAAGCGCTGAAGATTTTCGGTCAACGCCTGGATGCCGGCATCGGCAGCAGCTTCGAAGTGGAACGCGCCCGTGTGGAAGTCGCCACGGCGGAAGCCGACCTCAGCGCCGCCCAACGCAGTCGTGCCAGCCTGATCAATACGCTCGCCCTGCTCTGCGGCAAACCGGCTTCCAAGTTTGAAGTCACGGTGAAGAAGGACATCACGCCCGTCCCGCAGATCGCCGCTGACCTGCCTTCGAGCCTGCTCGAGCGCCGTCCGGACATCGCGCAAGCCGAACGTGAGATGGCCTCCAAGCTCGCCCAGATTGGCATCGCGCAAGCCGCGTTCTTCCCCTCTGTGCGCATGACCGCCAGTGCTGGTTACCTCAGCGGTGACGTCACCGACCTGTTCGATTGGAACAGCCGCACCTGGTCCCTCGGACCGGGCATCAGCATTCCGCTGTTCGCCGGTGGCCGTAACAAGGCGAACCTCGAACGCACCCGCGCCATCTATGAGGAAAGCGTGCTGAACTATAAGCAGAAGATTCTCGTCGCGTTCAAGGAAGTGGAGGACAGCCTGTCTGCCCTGCAGTTCCTGGCGGGCGAAGTGAAATCACGCGAAGAAGCCGCCAAGGCTGCCACATCCGCCGCCAAGCTGTCCCTTGACCGCTACACGGCCGGCTCCATCAATTTCCTTGAAGTCATCGATTCCGAAAACGTGCGGCTCATGAACGAGCTCGCCCGTGTCCGCATTGCCAATGAACAACTCCTCACCACGGTGCGCCTCATCAAGGCCTTTGGTGGTGGTTGGGAATGAAACTGAATACGTGTATGTTGAAACCTGCCCGCTCCCTGATTATCGCCCTGCCCTTCGCCGCTGCCGCCGGCCTCGTCCTGACCGGATGCGGCGGTGGTGCCAAAGGTGATGCCGGTGGTCCGCCACCCGCTCCGCCCACCATGGTTGTTTACGGCAAGCCCGTGATCGAACCCGTGGAAGATACCGTCACCGCCGTCGGCTCCATGGAAGCCAACGAACGCGTGGAAGTGCGGCCCGCCGTGTCCGGCCACATCAAGAACATCGCGTTCAGCGAAGGCCAGCGCATCAAGAAAGGCGACCTGCTTTTTGAACTCAGCGCCCGCAAGGAAACGGCCATCGTCGAACAGGCCAAGGCCGAGGAAGACCTGGCCCGCCAGAACGCCGAGCGTTCCAAGCAGCTCGCCGGCACCCGCGCCATCTCGCAACAGGAACTGGATCAATTGAACAGCCAGGTGGAAGTCCGCCGCGCTGCTCACCAATTGGAGAAGGAAAAGCTGGCCGACTTCACGATCAAAGCCTCGATCGATGCCGTGGCCGGTCCGCGCATGGTCAGTGTCGGCCAATACATCAACGTCGGCACGCCGCTCGTCACCCTCGTGGATGACTCCAAGATCAAGGTCAACTTCCGCATCCCGGAACGCCAGTTGGCCTACGTCAAGCTGGGCCAGGAGGCCCGCATCAAGGTGGGTGCGTATCCGGACAAAGTGTTCACCGGCAAGGTGGACCTGATCAACCCGGATGTGGATGTCGCCACGCGCACGGCCGAGATCCGTCTCCTCGCCCCGAACCCGGAGGCTTTGCTTAAGCCCGGTATGTTCGCCCGCGTGGAACTGGTCACGGGCCGGCGTGAGAACGCCACCGTGATTCCCGAGTCCGCACTGGTCGCCGGGCTGGAAGACTTCTCAGTCTACCTCGTCAGCAACACCGTCACCAACGGCGTGACGAACAGCTTCGCCAAGATCCAACCGGTGAAGCTCGGCGTCCGCATGCCCGGTAAAGTCGAGATCGCCTCGGGTGTCACCCCCGCCCAGGAAATCGTCGTCAACGGCACCCAGAAACTCGTGGATGGCTCCAAGGTCGTGAACTCCACCAACGCGCCGGTCGGCACTGGTGTCTTCGAGCCGAAAACCAACTAAGTCTTATATGTCGCTCCCCGAACTTTGTATCCGTCGCCCGATCTTCGCGATCATGCTGAATTTGCTGATCGTGCTCTTCGGCGTCGTGGGTTACCTGCGGTTGCCTGTGCGTGAACTGCCGGACGTGGACCCGCCCATTGTGACTATCACCACCGTGTATCGCGGCGCCAGCGCCGAGGTCATGGAGGCCGAAGTGACCGAACGCATCGAGCAGGAGGTCAACACCATCCCCGGCATCAAGACGCTCACCTCCATCTCCCGTGAAGAGGTCAGCATCGTGACGGTGCGCTTCGAGCTGAACCGTCAGGTGGATGTGGCCGCGCAGGACGTGCGCGACCGCATTGCCCGCGCGCGCCAGCAAATGCCTGAGGACATCGAGGAACCCATCGTGGCCAAACAGGATGCGAACGCCCAAGAAGTGTTGTGGATCGCCCTGTATAGCGACCGCTACTCCACGCTGGAACTCACCGAGATCGGCGAACGCCAGTTCAAGGACCGCCTGCAAACGCTGCCCGGCGTCGGTGGCGTGAACTTCGGTGGCGAAAAACGTCAGGCCATCCGCGTGCGTCTGGATGCCCAGAAGATGGCTGCCCGAGGCATCACCGCGGCGGACATCACCCGGCTCTTCCGTGACAACTCCATCGAGCTGCCCTCCGGCCGCCTAGACAACTACGACCGCGAAATGTCCGTCCGCACGCTCGGCAAGCTGAGCCGCCCGGAACAGTTCGAGGATTTGATCGTGCGCTTTGAAAACGGCGCTCCAATCCGCTTGCGCGAAATCGCCAAAGTGGAGATGGGCGTCGAAGAAGAGCGCACTGTGGCGCGTTACAACCGCCGTCCCTCTGTCGGTCTCGGCATCGTGAAACAATCCGAGGCGAACGCCGTGGAAGTTGCGGATGCCGTGAAAGCAGAAGTTGAGAAGATCAAGCCCTTCCTGCCGGCGGGCGTCAACGTCACCACGGCGTATGACTCCTCCACGTATGTCCGCAAGTCCATCGTGGAAGTGCAGGAGACCATCCTCATCGCCTTCGTGCTGGTGTTGATCATCATGCTCGCGTTCTTGCGGAACTTCCGTTCGACGTTGATCCCGATGATCGCCGTGCCGGTGTCGCTCATCGGCACGTTCATGATCCTGTATCTGCTGAACTACAGCATCAACATCCTTACCCTGCTGGCGATGGTGCTGGCAGTCGGTGTCGTCGTCGATGACGCCATCGTGGTGCTGGAAAACATCTATCGTCACATTGAGGAAGGCATGGAGCCGATGGCGGCCGCGCTGAAAGGTGTGAAAGAAATCACGACGGCCGTTATCGCCATCACGATCACGCTCGTGGCGGTGTTCCTGCCCATCGCGTTCCAGTCCGGCACCACCGGCATTCTCTTCAAAGAATTTGCCGTGGCCACCGCGGGTTCCGTCGTCATCTCGGCCTTCGTCGCCTTGACGCTCACCCCGTCGCTCTGCGCGCGCATCTTGAAACACGACTCGAGCAAGCATGGCGCCATTTACAATGGTTTGGAGCGCATCTTCAAATCGTGGGAGAACGCTTACAGCCGCACTTTGAACTGGGCCGTCAAACGCCGGTTCATCATTGTCATCGTCGGCCTCTTCATCATGGTGGGCACCTACGGTCTCTACACCAAGCTGACCAAGGAGTTCCTGCCGGATGATGACAAGGGCTACGTGTTCGTCATCATGTTCGCGCCGGAAGGTGCGACCAGCGAATACACCGACCAGTTCGTAAAACAAGCCGAGCAGATCGCCAGTGAATACCCCGA
Organism: Limisphaerales bacterium; assembly: GCA_965283725.1. Lineage (GTDB taxonomy): Bacteria > Verrucomicrobiota > Verrucomicrobiia > Limisphaerales > JAEYXS01 > JAEYXS01. The sequence continues at coordinate 123,279 of CBDIPT010000005.1, read as the reverse complement.
GGTCATCGGCATGTTCTCGGCCGTCGCGCTCGCCCGTGGCGCGCCCGGCGAACCGGACTTCGGCCTCATGTTCGTGCAGTTGAAGGACGGCCAGCGCCGTTCCTCCATCGAGATCGCCCGCCCCGGCGGTATCGGCTCCATGTTCACGCGCTTGATCTCCGAGATCAAAGGCGTGCAGGCCATCACCGTGCTGCCCAAGTCCACCGGCTTCTCGGCCGAGCAATACCAACTGGTCTTGCAAGGTGGCAACCTGGAAGAATTGGAAAAGGTCGGCAATCAGGTCCGTGGCGAACTCGCTGCGGCCGGCTTCCTCGCCCAGCCGCGCTTGAACCTCAACTTCCAGCAGCCGCAGCTCGCGATCAACGTGGACCGCGATCTGGCCGCGAACTTGGGCGTCAGTGTGCGCGATGCTTCCGAAGCGTTGCAATTGCTCTGGGGCGGTCTCGACGTGGCCCGCTACAACCAAAAGGGCAAGGAATACAAGGTCATCGCGCAATTGGAACGCGAAGGCCGCTTGGTGCCGTCCAGCTTGGATGACATCTATCTCCGCACTTCGGGCAACAAACTGGTGCCTGCCTCCAGCGTGGTGAACAAGAAGGAGCAAGGCTCGCCGAACGCCATCAACCGCTTCGGCCGCCAGCGCGCCATCACCATCGCCGCCCAGGTGCAAGGTGTTTCCCTCGGCGAAGCTGTGGAACGCACGGAAGCGATCCTCAAACGCTCACTTCCGCCCGGCGTGCAATACCGCTGGGATGGTGAAGCGGACGAGATCAAGTCTGGCACTACGGAATCCTTGCAAGTGCTCGTGCTCGCGCTGCTCATCGTTTACATGGTGCTCGCGGCTCAGTTCGAGAGCTTGCGCCATCCGTTCGTGATCATGCTGGCCTTGCCGCTCGCGCTCTTCGGCGCATTTGGCGGTCTGTTCATCATGAGCATGATCAACCAGTTCGCGGTGATCAAATTCTACGCACCTTTGGAAGCGTTGCCGAAACCGATCGCGTGGCTCACCACGCATCTGCCGGAGATCCCATCCATGACGCTGAATGTGTACAGCCTCATTGGTATCGTGCTCCTGCTCGGCCTGGTGACCAAGAACTCCATCTTGCTGGTGGAATTCGCGAACCAGAAGATGGACGAAGGCATTGATTCCGTCACCGCCATGCTGGATGCCGGTAAGACCCGCTTGCGGCCGATTCTCATGACGGCCTTCTCCACCATTATCGGCATTCTGCCGGTGGCCTTGGGCTTGGGCGAAGCCTCCGGCAGCCGTCGTCCGCTGGGCGTCGCCGTCGTTGCAGGCATGATCACCTCCACCTTCCTGACGTTGTATATCGTCCCGGTGGTTTACATCCTGATCAGCCCGAAAAAGAAGGCCAAGACCGTGGAAGCCCCGGCCACTACCGGACCCACGCCCGCTCCGGAAGCGGCGGCCTCCTAAAAGAGCACCAAAACACATCCTCAACGGCGGGCAACCACACCGGTTGCCCGCCGTTTTTCTTTTCTAAAATTATTTTGCTCAGGTTTTAAACACTCACTGCATACCTAATATACAGTAGCAATATTTTACGGACCTTATTTAACTTACAGATATACCGTACGGTATCCTTCAAGCATCTCATAACAGACTTAACAGCAAAAGGTTGCAACTTTCTCGTAAAGTCTCTTCAGGGTTTTCAATTTTGGTTACATAGGCATTTTGGGTGGTATTGGGCAATGGCGATTGCCATCAGGAGATTTTATGGAATATGGTGCAACTAATCCTTAACCCCGGTGTTTATATGAGTTTCGATCTTGTATTGGACCCACCCCGCCGTATGGCCATGTTTTTCGGCCAAGGAAGCTGTGACTACGTGGACTTTTGCGTAGCCTTGAACAGCCTCCTAAACCATCCCCAATTCCGCCCCGGCATGTCCTTGCTGTGGGATTGGCAACGCTGCGAGATTCTCCTCGCCAGCACACAGGTCCGCTCCTTGGTGGAGACCATGACCCGCTTCTCCACAGTGGAACACCCGAATCATGTCGCCATTGTGGCCAGCATGGCCTCACATAATACCGCTGAGATGTTTCGCAAGCACACCGACGCCATGTGTCCCTACTGCCGCGTGCTCTTATTTAACAATACCGAGCAAGCCGCCGTGTGGACCAGCTCCTCGTTCACCGATCACCTGCCAGCCATGGGCAAAGCACCCAAGACCGGTCCCTTGGGCATCAAATCGCCCCCCTTTCCACCCTCTCCGCTCGCGCAGAGCAAAGCTCGCACTTCGTTTCTGTCGAGCTGATTGATATCGGCATGGTTGCCAACTGATACCCGGTCGATATTATTAGTAGATGAGGATAATCGGACTCTACGAATGGCTCGGTTGGTTCCTCTTCTTGTTTGTTAATGGTTGGTTAGTGGGCTTCCGCACCCCGGGTGCAGTAAAGCCATTGACTAAAAGAACACTGAGTATCATTGCGGTCAGTCTGATCCCGTGCTTTGCCATCCGATTGATTTCTGCGGATTGGTTTCTAAAAGGATCGATAGCCTTGGACTTCTTCAGCGCCCTGCTCACAATCCCCGGTTGGTTCTTTTTATTTTGTTATTTGCCCTACAAACTTGGCGAACTTGCTGGCGGAAAATTCTCAACCAGAAAATCCACTCAATCGACGGTGAATACTGAAGCATCGGAAGCAGTCCAACGTTAGAATTCTACAGAACCAAAAAGATCGAAGGAAATTCCATCATGCCAAGTGCACTTATCGCTCCGCTAGGTCTGCTGGAGTTGCTTCACCACAAAAGGCATGAATTCCGCTGTGCTTAAACAACCGCAAATACTCTCGCTGACCGGCGTAATGGAGTTGCTGCATATTGCCGGAATTCTTTTCTACGTTTTCCTCGGTTGGGTGATTTTCAAACTAAAAACAGAAGAACCCAAGCCTATCCCCAAAGACAAAGCCTACTTCTATCTTGGACTGGTTGCTTTTTTCTGGCTCGTATGGCTGGTAGCCCGAGCTAGATAACTCGTAACGAAAAGCTGCTTTCGTTGTTAATTTTCTTCATTGCCACCCTGCTCCCTCGTTCCCCACCATCACCGCATGCGTGAAGCCTCATTGAATTTTCTGGAAAAGCTGGTCAACACTCCGAGCCCTTCAGGCCACGAAGCCCGCGGTCAGCGCGTCTGGCTGGATTATGTGAAGGAGTTTGCGGACGAGACGTTCTCTGACGCCTACGGCAATTGCGTGGCCGTCCTGAACCGTGGCGGCGGCCCGCGCATCATGCTGGCAGCGCATGCCGATGAGATCGGCATGGTCGTCAATTTCATCAGCAAAGACGGCTTCATCTACGTGCGCCGTATCGGTGGCGTAGACCCCGCCATCACCAAGGCTCAACGCCTCACCATCCACTCCAAGAAAGGTCCCGTTAAGGGCGTGGTCGGCAACGTCGCTCCGCATCTCACCAAGACCGAGGGCGAACGCAAGATGCCCAAGATCGACGACCTCTTCATCGACATCGGTGTGGACAGCAAGAAGGAAGCGGAGAAGCTCGTGCAGGTCGGCGATGCCATCACGTTGAACGATGAGTTTGAACTCCTCCGCAACGACCTCGCTATCGCCCGTGCTTTCGATAACCGCATCGGCACCTTCGCCGTCGCGGAAACCATGCGTGCCTTGCACGGCCAGCGTAACAAGTTGAAGTGCGAAGTCCTCGCCGTCTCGAACATCATGGAAGAGATCGGCCTGCTCGGCGCACGCCAGATCGCTTACACGTTGAAACCGGATGTCGCGCTCGTCGTCGATGTCACCCACGCCACCGATTACCCCACCGTCAGCCAGATCACCCATGGCGATATCAAGCTCGGCCAGGGCCCGGCTATCACGCATGGCGGACCAAATCATCCGGAAGTCGTCGCGCGCCTGGAGAAGGTGGCCAAGGCAGCGAAGATCAAGCTGCAACACGAGGCAGTTTCCGCCAGCAGCGGCACCGATACGGACGTCATCTTCTGGACCCGCGGCGGTATCCCCAGCGGCCTCATCAGTCTGCCGAACCGCTACATGCACTCGCCCGTGGAGATGGTGAACCTGAAAGACCTCGAACAGATCCACGAACTCATGACCGCCTTCTGCCTCTCGCTGAAGCCGGATGATGAGTTCAAAGTGAAGATCTAACCTGTTTCCATTACACGGCTAGAAGGTGTGCCGAGTTTTGAAGAGCGGTTCCGCGAACCGCCCTTCACTTTTTCCCGCCCAAGGGAAAATTTATGGTCAATTGCACCGCTACATTGAGTCGTTTTAAATAATCTTCACGGCTGATTTCAACCGCACCAAACGCGGCGGTGGTGAGTGTGATCATCTGGATGTCCAGCAGCGTAAAGCCGCTCTTTTGCAATGCCTGCACCAGATGCACGAGCGCCACTTTGGAGGCATTGCTTTCCCGATAGAACATGGATTCCGCCGCGAACATCCCGCCCACGGCCACGCCATAAATTCCACCTACCAATTGCCCCTCACGCCAGCATTCGACGCTGTGGGCGTGGCCAGCCTTGTGCAATTCAGTGTAGCTCTCAATGAATTCTGGTGAGATCCAGCACCCCTTGTTGGCATGCACCTCCGCACAGGCTTTGATGACCTCACGAAAAGCCTGATTGGCTGTGATGACAAACGGCTCGCGCCGTAGCACCCGCCTAAGGCTGGTCGAAATATGAAACTGCGCAAACTCAATGACCCCACGTCGATGAGGGGACCACCAGGTGATGGGATTCACACTCCAGGAAAAATGCCGACGGTATAGGCCTTAAACAATCGGCCGACGGAAAGATCACCGCCGATAGCCACCAAACCCGGTGGGCCTAATTCGACCAGCGGTCCGTTCAAGGAAGGAAAATTGTGCGATGCATCCAACAGGACTGGAATCAAACGGTTGGGCGATTCAAAGCCGCCGCGCATACTAGTCCCCGGAATAGCGCAGCGCGTAAAGCAGAAGCATCTGCACCCGACCACACATCTCCATAGCCATGTAGAATTCCAGATTATCCGGGTTAATATCCGGCATCTTGCCCTTTTGCTCATCCGGGCAACCGAGCTTGTGCCAGCAGCCCACGCGGATATCTCCGAAGATCTGCAGCAACCAGCCGACTTCTTCCGGGGTGAGTTTCAACTGCCAGCCCCGGCTCATCTCGGTGAAGTGATTTGGCCCTTCGAGCATTTCCGTCAGCGCCTTTTTGCCCTCGCTCTTGGCTTCCGCAAATGATTCATCGAGCAGTTCCTGATCCACCCCAAGATCGCTCACATCAGCGAACTTGCTCAGGGGCAGCTTCGAGGACGTCACCATGGGATAGTGGCTGATGAGCCGGCTAAACGCCTCTTTCTCGCGCTTGCCGAAATGGAAGACGATCTCAGTATCGTTGCGACGCAGCAATTTCACGAGGCGGGCTCCAGGGTGGCTTGCAGACTGTATTTATGCAACTCGTGCACGTAGTGCTCGGCTTTCTCCAACGTATCGCGGACGAGCACGCTTTTGCCCTCGCGATGGACTTGGAGCATGTGAAACTCGGCCTTCGTCCGGTCCCAGCCGAACACGCTTTGGAAAACGTGCGTCACGTAATCCATCAGATTGACCGGATCGTCCCAGCAAATGACGAGGTAGCCTTTGTCCATTTGGACTTCTGGCTTCACATCCACTTGCTTTTCCACTTCCGGCAAAACCGGAGCCTCAATCTCGGCCATGGGGATAAGATAATCAGCTTCTGCGGGGCTGTCGAGCGGCGGTAAAAGAAAGCCCTCCCGCCAAAACAGAAAGGCGGACCGTTGCCGGTCCGCCTTCTCGAATTATTTCAGGAGCAGCTTAGGCTTTCGCTTCAGCAGGCTTCTCGCCCTTGGCGGCCATTTCCTTGTCGCGGTCTTCCATCGCGGCGCGGCGGGACAGCTTCACGCGGCCCTTCTCGTCGATGCCCAGGCACTTGACCCAGATCTCGTCGCCGACCTTGACGATGTCTTCCGTCTGCTTGACGCGGAAGTTCGCCAGCTCGCTGATGTGCACCAGACCGTCTTTGCCCGGCAACACTTCGACGAAGCAGCCGAATTCCTTCAGCGTGACGACTTTGCCACGGTAGGTCTTGCCGATCTCGATCTCAGCGGTCATGCCCACGATCGCGTCCTTGGCGATTTGCATGCCGTCCTCAGACACGGAGTAAACGTGGACCGTGCCGTCGTCGTCGATGTTGATCTCGCAACCTGACTCTTCGACGATGCGCTTGATGTTCTTGCCACCAGGCCCTATGAGCATACCGATCTTATCCGGATCGATCTTCAGCGTCAGGATGCGCGGAGCATACTTGCTGAGGTTGGAACGCGGCTCGGCGAGCGTCAGCTTCATGCTCTCAATGATCTTCAAGCGCGCAACGCGGGCCTGTTCGACCGTCTCGGTCATGATGGCGAACGGCAGCCCCTTGAGCTTCAAGTCGAGCTGGAAGCCCGTGATGCCCTTCTCGGTGCCGGCGATCTTGCAATCCATGTCGCAGAACGCATCTTCCCAACCGATGATGTCGGTCAGCAGCTTGTAGCGGGAGATTTCCTTGTTGTCGTTGTATTCCGTGCAGATACCCACGCTGATACCGGCGACGATGCGCTTCAGCGGCACACCGGCGTCCATGAGCGCGAGGCTCGCGGAGCAGACAGAGGCCATCGAGGTGGAACCGTTGGATTCCATGATCTCGCTGGTGATACGGATGGCGTAAGGGAATTCCTTCAAGTCCACGAGCGGAGCGACGGAGCGCTCAGCCAAGGCACCGTGACCGATCTCACGACGACCCGGACCGGAGATACGACCGGTCTCACCGACGGAGAAGTTCGGGAAGTTGTAGTGCAGGATGAACTGCTTCTGCGTCTGGCCACCCGTGTAGGAATCATATTCCTGGGCGTCTTCCGTGGTACCGAGCGTGACGAGGGCCAACGCTTGGGTTTCACCACGGGAGAACAACGCGGAACCGTGCACGCGAGGCAGCAGGCCCACTTCGCCGGAGATGGCGCGGATGCCATCGGCAGCGCGACCATCCAGGCGCTTGCCGTGATCGAGGATCAGGCCGCGGACCGCTTCCTTCTGGATATAATATTGGGCGTCTTTGAGCACGAATTCGGTCACCTTATCGGCACCGAACTTCTCGACGAGCTGTTTGCCGACATCGGCGAACACAGCCTTCACCGCGGCTTCACGGGCGAGCTTCGCCGTCGTGAGGAGCGCAGGAACGATACGGTCACCGGCGAGCTTCTTCGCTTCCACGAGGATTTCCTCGGGCACGATGTTCACCGTGATCTGGCGCTTCGGCTTGCCGGCCTTCGCGGCGAGTTCCTTTTGCGCTGCGATGATCGGCTGGCAGGCTTCATGGGCGAACTTGAGAGCCGCCATGAAATCCGCTTCCGTGATCTCGTCGGCGCCGCCTTCGAACATCACGACTTCCTTCTCGTTACCCACGTAAACGAGGTCCATGTCGCTCTGGCCTTGTTCGTCATGCGTCGGGTTCGCGATGAACTTGCCGTCCACGCGCGCCACACGAACGGCACCCAGCGGACCAGCCCAAGGGATGTCGCTGACCATCAGGGACGCCGAGGCGCCGATGATGCTCAAAATATCAGGATCGTTCACGCCATCCGCGCTCAACAGCACGGTCTGGACTTGCACTTCGTTATACCAGCCCTTCGGGAAGAGCGGGCGGATGGGGCGATCAGTCAAACGGCAGGTCAGGATTTCCTTTTCCGTCGGACGGCCTTCACGCTTGAAATAACCACCGGGGAACTTGCCCGCGGCAGCGGCCTTCTCGCGGTAATCTACCGTGAGGGGGAAGAAATCTTGGCCGGGCTTGGCGTTCGGGGCGGCCACGGCGGCCACAATGATCATGGTCTCACCGAGTTGCACGGTGACGGCACCATCAGCCTGCTTGGCCAATTTGCCGGTTTCGATGATGATTTCCTGGGCGCCAACCTTGGCTATTACTTTTTCGGACATACTATGCTTTCTGTATTTGCCCGCCGGCCCAGAGGAACTTCAGTGAACACCTGTCGCTGCAGGTGCTGAATGAAATTTCCCCGGCCAACGGACGGTTTCTTTGCGCGATACTAAACAAAAAACGGCCAGACTAGATCGCGTTTCCTAGTCTGACCGTGCAAAACTCTTGGTGAAATAGTGTCACCGAGCCTTCAACGAAATAAAGACAACCAGAGCTTACTTGCGGAGGTTGAGCTTCTTCGTCACCGCCTTGTAGCGGTTAGCGTCCGTGGTGTGGAGGTAATCCAACAGGCGACGGCGGGTGCTGACCATCTTCAACAGACCACGACGTGAGCTGTTGTCTTTCACATTCTTCTGCAAGTGCTCGGTGAGCTCGTTGATACGCTTGGTCAACAATGCTACTTGCACATCTGCGGATCCAGTATCCTTGTCATGCAGACGGAAATCCTGAACAACTTGAACTTTCGGCTTAGCTTCCATACTTTCGTTTTTTCCAATAAATAGAAATGGGACAGTAAGTGCTTCCTGCCGTGGTGTAAAGACATTTTGTGAATAACTTCACAAGCCCACACCCCTTGCCAGCACCAGCACTGGGGTTAACTTATCCAAAACTAGGCTTTTGAACGCTACCGCTAGTGGCTTGTCTGCTTTATGCCTGCGTAGCTGCACGGAATTTAGGCACTGGAACCGAATAAACTGTTCTCAAGTCGCTCTAATTACTTTAGAGTTATCGTTTTACGAAATATGTCATCATCGTCTAATAGCACGGGAAAACCGTCCGGGTTGAAGAAGAAACTGCTCATCGCTGCAGGTATTTTACTGCTCTTACCCATCATTCTCTACTTTGTCCTGACCAGTTCGGCTTTCATCAAAGGCTTTGTACTGCCCAAAGCCAGCCAAACCCTCAATGCCCAGATCACCGTCGATGACTTATCCGTCAGCGCCTTTTCTTCCGTCTCCCTGCGCGGGCTCAAAGTGAACACCACGGGCGAGCCCCTGCTCACGGCCGACGCCGCCAGCGTCCACTACAGCCTCATGGACATCATCGGTGGCAAGCTCACGGTTTCCGAACTGAAGATCCAAGCGCCGACGGTGAAGATCATCAAGAATGCGGATGGCACTTCGAACCTCGACCCCATCATGAAAGCGCTCGCCGCCAACACCGCCAAACCGGAAACTAAACCCAGCGAGCCCGGCAAAAAGCCCAATCTCAACCTGAAGAATATCTCCTTGGAGAACGCCAAATTCACTTTCACGCAAGCCCTGACCAATGGCGGCAAACAAAACATTGAACTGGCCCGCATCAACCTCACGGTTGATCAAGTGGTGTCCGGAATCTCCGGCAAACTACAACTCGGCACTGATGTCCTCTTCGAGAAACAGGCCGACGCCAAAGCCTTACAAGACCGCATCGAGACCAAGGCCACCGCAAACTTCGACTTCCTCCTCTCGGCCGATCTCCAACCGCAGACCATCAAAGGCAGTGCTGAACTCAAAGTCGGGGCAGTCAAAGGCGCCTTCAATGATCTCGCTGACCTCATCGCCACCTTAAGCATCGACCTGACCCCAACGGAGCTAAAGACCGTGAAGTTGGGTTTCACCCAAAAAGGCACTTCCCTCGGCGCCCTCAGCGTCAGCGGTCCCTTCGATATCGCTAAAAATGAAGGCACACTGGCGGTCAACATCGAATCCATCGAGAAACAAGTGCTGAATTTGGTCGGTGCGCCCATGGGCTTGGATTTCGGCAACACCCGCCTTACCAGCGCGAACACTTTGAAGATATCTCAAGGCGGCAAACAGGTCGTCCTGAACGGCCAGTTCAACGCGCTGAAGTTTAGCGTGCACAAAGGTGACCTCACTCTGAAGCCGCTCGATTTGAGCACGACCTACGCCTTGAATACCGACACTGCCAGCGGTCTGACTCAAATCGACACCTTCAAGCTCAGCGGCAGCCAAGGCGGCAAAGTCCTCTTGGATACCGGCCTGACGGAGCCGCTAAAAATCTCCACTCATGAAGCCAAACCTGAAATCGGCAAGTCCGCTTTCTACCTGAAAGTGAACGACCTTGATCTCGCCGATTGGCAGGCCGTGCTCGGCAAGATCGCCCCGGCGGGCAAGATCAACGTCAACCTCTCCGCTTCGGCTGATAACGGCGGCCAGCAAATCCTCGCTGACCTGCACACCTCCATCGCTGGATTGAAAGTTCTCGCCGGAACTAATGCCTATGAAAATTTAGGTGGCGATTTCAAGACGCAGATTTCGCTGCAGAACATGACGAATTTCAGCATCTCCAGCTATGCGCTGACGCTGACCTCCAAGAAAGATGACCTCGTGCGGGCACAGGGTCGCGGCACCATCAATCTGGCTTCCCAAGCGATGCAGCTTGAAACCACCACGGAAGCGTTCCTCGCCCCGGCCATCACCCTGCTCCACCTGCCAGATATGAAATTGCAGAGCGGCTCGGTGAAGGCGGCCATCAACGTCAATCAAGCCATCGCCAACAAGACCACGAACATGACGGTAACGGGCACCATTACTCTCGCCGACCTCAGTGGTAAAGTGTCTACCCTGCAATTGAACAAACTCCAGGACATCACTGAATTGAACCTGGAACTGATCAACGGGCAGGATTTGAAAATCTCCAAGCTCACCGCTGCGCTAAATCACGCGGGTAAACCGGCTGGTAGCTTCGATCTCACTGGCACCTATTCGCTGGCGAAGTCTTCCGGCAAGATCGATTACACGCTCACCGACTTAAACGAAAACCTGCTCGGCACCTTGGTCTCCTCCGCTGCCACCAACTTCAACTTGAGCAGTATCAGCATCAGCTCTAAAGGCTCAGCCGCCTTTGATCCAGCCGCCAGCACCAGCCTAAAAGCGGGCCTGCAGATTTTCCGTTTAGCCGTGTCTGACAAGTCCTCCTCCTCACCCATGCAATTGCAGGGGGATTCGCTCAATGTAGACATCAACGTGAACCAGTCTATCGCCAACAAGAGCACGAACCTGACCGTCACCGGCAGCGTGAATCTTGCTGGTCTTTCCGGCAAGGTTGCTGGCATTCAATTGAACAAACTTCAAACCACGGTGAATCTGGGCATGGCCCTAGCTAATGCGCAGGATTTGAAGGTTTCCAAGTTGACCGCTGCAGTCCAACACGCGGGCAAACCCGCCGGCAGCTTCGATCTCACCGGCACTTATTCCCTGGCCAAATCTTCCGGCAAGATCGATTACAATCTTACCGAGTTGAACGAAAACATACTGAGCGCCCTGCTGGCTCCGGCCCTGACGAATGCCTCGTTGACCAGCATCAGCATCAACGCCAAAGGCTCGGCAGCTATTGACCCGGCGGCTGATACAAGCATCAAGGCCGACCTCCAAGTCTCCCGCCTCGTAGTGACCGACAAGGCGGGCAAACTGCCGAAGGACCCATTGGCCATTGGTGCCAAGCTGGACGCCTCGATGGCCAAGCAAGTGCTCGACCTGAAGAATGTCCAACTGACGTTGACGCCGACTGACCGGGCGAAGAATGAAGTCACGTTGACCGGCAAAGTAGACACCTCCAAGACCAACGCCATCACGGGAAATGTTAAATTGTCATCCGACGGCTTGGATTTCACCCGCTACTACGACCTCTTTGCGGGCAATACTGCTCCGGACAAAAAAGCCGCACCAACTCCCACGCCTGCCCCTGCTGCGGATCAGAACAAAGAAATGGATGCCGTTACTCTGCCCGTGAAAAACTTTCGGGCGGACATCGACATCAAGAAGCTCTACTTGCGCGAGATCGCAGCGGAAAAGTGGCTAACCACTGTGATCATCGACGGCAGCCGCGTGAAAGTGGAACCGCTTCAACTCACCCTTAACAACGCGCCCGTGAACGCCAAAGCCGATCTGGATTTGAGCGTTCCCGGCTTCCGCTACGATGTCACCGCCAAGGCCACCAAGATTCCGCTGGCCCCGATCGCAAACAGCTTTGCGCCGGAATACAAAGACCGGGCCGCAGGCGATCTGTTTGCGGACATCAACGTGAAAGGTGCTGGCACCACCGGCAAGAGCCTACAAAAGAATCTCACGGGTAACATTTCATTGAACTTCACCAACGCGAATATCCAGATCGTGGAGAAGGGCAAATTCTATCCAGTTATGTCAGCAGTAGCCCTGATTTTGCGCGTGCCGGAACTGTTGAAGTCCCCATTAGATGCCGTTGCTGCCAATGTAGTCATGGGCAACGGCAACATTGATATTCAATCCGCCGGAGTGCACAGCCCGACGTTCATCGCCTCAACAGCCGGCAAAATCACTATCGATAACGTGCTGACAAATTCACCGCTGAATCTGCCCGTGGATTTCTATCTGGCTTCCGGTTTGGCGAAACACTTCTCCATCACTGACCGAAGCACCAATAACGCCTACGTGAAAATGCCCAGCTTCCTAACGTTGAAAGGGACCTTGGGCACACCCAAAGCGGATATCAAAGAACTGGTCATCACCGGCTTATTGGTGAAATCCGTGGGCGCACTGCCGGTGGACCTTGGCGAAAAGGGCAATAACATCCTGAAAGGAGTCGGCAACATTCTCACGGGCCAGCCCATGACCACCAATGCTCCGCCCCAAACCACGACGAACGCGCCGTCGCAGACCATCACCAACAAATCACCTGTGCTGGATGTTCTCGACCTCTTCAAAAAGAAGAAATAATCCAATCTAAACTCAGGCAGAGCCGGGGCTTGTTACCGCCCCGGCTTTGCTTTTTAATCCGTTCGTATCGAATGGCTGCCATCACCGTTGGGTCCAGAATATTTTGAACAGTTTCGCCGGAGCTCCCTCTCCTCTTAACGAGGAGAGGGCCAGGGTGAGGAGTGAGCAAGCCAAGCGCTTTAAAAATTACTATGCAACCCGTTTTGCGTTATCTCGAAGAGCATCGGCAGGAATTCATCGACCGCCTGTGCCACTACGTCCGCTTCCCGAGCGTCTCCGCGCAACCGCATCACAAGCCGGACATCGAGCGTTGCGCTCAATGGCTCGCAGACCACTGCCGTTCCATTGGCCTCGACACCGAGCTCTGCAAGACCCCGGGCAATCCCATCGTGCTCGCCAAGACGCCGCGCAAACCCGGCTCCAAGAAGCCGCATTATCTGATTTACGGCCATTATGATGTCCAGCCCGCCGAGCCGTTTGAGCTCTGGACCACTCCCGCGTTCGAGCCTCGCATCGTTGGCGATTCTCTCTTCGCCCGTGGTGCGAGTGATAACAAAGGCCAGCATCTCGCTCACCTGAACGCAGTCGAAGCTTACCTCAAGACCGGCACCGAACTGCCGTGCGACATCACTTTCCTCATCGAAGGCGAAGAAGAAGTCGGCTGCACGAGCCTGAAAGGTTTTCTGGAAGAACGCGCCAAGGAACTGCGCTGCGACACCATCGTGATCTCCGATACCGGCATGCCGGACCTGAAGCACCCTGCCCTCACCTACGCTCTGCGCGGCATTGTAGCAGCGGAAGTGACGCTGCACGGGCCAAGTCGCGACCTGCACTCCGGCATCTACGGCGGTTCCGTAGAAAATCCGGCGATGGCCCTATGCCAGCTGCTTGGTCAGCTTCGCGATAAGAAAGGCCGCATCACCGTTCCCGGCTTCTACGATGACGTGGTGAATCTCAGCGCATACGAGCGCAAGCAACTCGCGCGTCTCCCGCACAACGAAAATGCCTACAAGAAATTCCTCGGCGTGAAAGAACTCATGGGCGAGAACGGCTACACGGCCATCGAACGCCGTAGCGCGCGTCCTACTTGCGAGATCAACGGACTCACGAGCGGCTATCAAGGCGAAGGCAGCAAGACCATCGTGCCCTCCTGGGCCAAGGCCAAGCTGACGTTCCGCCTGGTGCCGAGTCAGAAGCCGCAGAAGATCATCAAGCTGGTCGAAAAACACTTGAAGAGCCTCTGCCCGCCCACCGTGCGGATGGAGTTTGAATCCGGTCATGGCGGTGAAGCCTATTTAGTCTCGCCGACCAGTGCACCTGCTCAAGCGGCCTTGCGCGCTTTGAAGAGCGCCTTTGAGTGCGAACCGGTTCTGCTGCGTGAAGGCGGGTCTATCCCGATCGTGAACCAGTTCCGCAAGACGCTCGGCGCGGACTCCCTGCTGCTCGGCCTCGGCTTGCCGGACGACAATCCGCATTCGCCCAACGAGAAATTCAGTCTCACTGCCTACACTAAGGGCATGAAGATGAGTGCCCTGCTGTGGCCTGAACTGGCGGCAAGTGCTTAACGACGAAGCGCCGTCCTGTGACACGCCGATTTTCATACTTATCAGCCAAGTTCTTTTGGCTGATGCTGCTACTCCTGCTTGGTGTCGCCAGCCCGCTTTCCGCCCACCAACCCGGACTCAGCTACCTCAGCCTCACTGTTGAGAGCAATCGTCTCTCTGGTCGCGTGGATATGGCTCTGCGTGATCTGGACCTCGTCCTGAATCTCGATCAGGACGGCAACGGCGCAGTGACTTTTCGGGAACTCCAAGCCAAGCAACCCGCCATTGGTGGCTACTTGCTGAAACACCTCAGCTTCACCGCGGACGGCCAACCCGGCCTGCTGCATGTGCGTGAACACATGGTCGCCACCGATAACGATGGCGCCTACGCGGTGGCGGAGATCGATGTAGATTTCTCGAATCCCCCGGCCGTTCTCGCCGTGGAAGTTTCGTTGTTTCAGGAGGCTGACAGTTCACATCGCACCTACATGCAGATCGAATCAGGGACGAACAGGTTCAACAATATCTTCACCATCGATCAGCGCCGGCAGACCATCAAACTGAACGAACCCGTAGAAGTGGGCACCTTACGCACTTACCTTGAGGATGGTATCTGGCATATTTGGCAGGGTTATGACCACATTCTGTTCCTTATCGCCTTATTGCTGCCGGCGGTATTGGAAAGAAAGGATGGAGTTTGGAAACCTCTCCCCCAGATCAAACCAGCGTTTATCAACGTCTTAAAAATCGTCACCGCATTCACTGTGGCGCATTCCATTTCGCTTGGCTTGGCCATCACAGGCTTGGTGCTGTTGCCCTCCCGTTTTGTCGAATCCACCATAGCGTTCTCTATCATTCTAGCAGCAGCTAACAACATCCGCCCTTTCTTTCAAGGCAGAGGATGGCTGGTGGCATTTTGCTTCGGCATCATTCACGGTTTCGGATTTGCCAGCAGTTTTACCGAACACCACCGCCAGGCCACATCCGTAGTTGTCGAAGTTTTTGGCTTCAATCTCGGCGTGGAAACAGGCCAGTTAGCCATCGTCGCCATCTTCCTCCCGATTGCTTTTTCCCTGCGCGAATCCACTGCTTATCGGCGCGGTGTTTTACTGGCTGGGTCAGCGATTATCATCTTGCTGGCTGCAGTCTGGTTCGTAGAACGGGCGTTCGATATTAAGCTTATCAGTTAGTTTTGGCATTGTTCCCCCTGCCCGCCCCCGCTAGAACTTCCGCGCTACCGATGCGTTTCCTGATGCTCAACTGGCGCGACCCTGAGAACCCGCTTTCCGGCGGGGCTGAGCGCGTCACGTACATGTATCTGCGCGATCTCGTCCAGCGCGGCCATGAAGCGTATTGGTTCGCGAATGATTTCCCCGGTGCCAAACCGGAAACGGTCATTGATGGCATCAAGATCATTCGCGGCGGCGGCAAGGGCAGTTCGGTATTCAAGGCACGTGCTTGGTATCGCCAGCAACCGCGCTTCGACTTGGTTATCGATCAACACCATGGCATCCCTTGGTTCGCCCCTTGGTGGTGTGGCACCAACAACATCGCTTACATCCACGAGGTATTGGGCCCGATCTGGAAATCCTTCTACCCCGAACCCATTGCGACGCTGGGCCGCTGGCAAGAACGTTGGACCCATTGGTTTTATCGCGATGTCCCTTTCTGGGTTCCCTCAGAATCCACTCGCACCGCCTTGCTAGAACACGGCGTCAAAGAAGTTCGAGTCTGGCCCAACGGCATTGATACGAAGCCACTGATCGCACTGCCGCCAAAGCCGATTGAATCACCACTGCGCCTGATCGTCGTCTGCCGCCTCGCACCGAACAAACGTGTGGATCAAGCTATTCATGTTTTGCGAGAACTGAAGAACCGCCAGATCGCCGCCGAACTTACCATCGTAGGCACGGGTGAAGTGGAGCAAAAGCTGAAGGAGTTGGCAGTGAGCCTGGGACTTAAAGAAATCGTCCATTTCAAAGGGCGTTTGCCGGAGGCGGAAAAGAATCTGGAACTCAGCCGCGCTCATTGGTTGCTGCACACTTCGGTGCGCGAAGGCTGGGGCTTGAATGTCACCGAGGCCAACGCCATGGGCACACCTGCGGCCGTCTATCCGGTCGGCGGCTTGATCGATTCCACCAAGGACCAAATCACTGGCCTCGTGAGCAAAGAGGAAACTCCGAGTTCTTTGGCGGATGCTTTGGCCGCTTGCCTGCCCAAGCCGGAACACTACGCCGAGATGCGTTTCAATGCGTGGCGACTGGCTGGTGAACATCAGTGGGAAAAGGTGCTCAGCCCTGTCAGCGATTGGCTGGAGCAGATGGCCCAGAAACGTGGAGGTAAAGCGTGAGCAAAGCCCAAACAGCTCCACGCGTCACAGTCATCGTCTTGAACTACAATGGACGTCAATGGCTGCAACGCTGTGTCGCTTCGTTGAAAGCCCAGACCATTTTCAACGACATCGAAGTCATCATGGCGGACAACACGTCCAACGATGGCTCCGACAAGCAGGCTGAGGAATTGATGAAGGGCTGGACGAACGGCTACTTCCTCCAGAACGGCGCGAACTTGGGCTTCGCTGAGGGCAACAATCGCCCGGCCAAACGCGCCTTGGGCAACTTCCTCTTCTTCCTGAATAACGATGCGTGGTTGGAACCGGATTGTCTGGAAAAGCTCCTCGATTGCGTGGAGCGCGAGCAAGCGGCCGCCGCCACACCGCTCGTGCTGAATTACGACGACAACACGTTCCAATCTGCTGGCGCGCTGGGATTCGATATCTTCGGTTTCGCTACGGATCGTCGCCCGGTGGATCGCGTCACGGAAATCCTCATGCCAGAAGGCTGCTCTTATCTCATCCGCAAGGATGTGTTCGATCAGGTCGGCGGCTTCGACAAAGAGTTCTTCATGTACGCCGAGGAGCTGGATCTCTCCTGGCGCACATGGATTGCCGGCCATCGTGTCATAACGGTGCCGCAGGCCATCGTACATCATCGCGGCGCGGCCAATGTGAATCCCGCCGGTGGCGGCACGGTCACTGAATTCCGCACAAGCGATTCCAAACGCTACTACGCGAACCGCAACTGTCTCCTCACGCTCTGGAAGAACGGGCAAAACTTGCTCATTGTGATGCTCTTATTGCAACTCGGCTTACTCTTCGTTGAAGCATTGGCCGCGCTCGTTTTGATACGACGCTGGTCGTTTGTGCGCCGCTCGTATTGGGAAGCGGTTCGCGATGCCTGGCGTTTACGGGACCACGTCAGCAAAGAACGCGAACGCATCAAGGGCTTCCGCCGTTGCAAGGATTCTGATCTTTTTCACCTTTTCCGCCTGCGGCCAAATCGCTGGGATGAATTCGTCCGGATGATGCAACACGGCGTCCCCAAGGTCACCGCCCGGTAGTTTTGCTATTGCAGCCACGCCAAAATCCACTGAGTCTAACGCGCAAACATGATTTTAGCGGGTAATCAACCGACAGCGCCAAGCAAACTTAGCTATGTTTCGTAACATCCTTAAATACGGCTTCTACGCGATCTACTTTCCGCTGTCGTTCATCTGGCGGTGGTTTGATAAAATGGCGTCATGGCGGGAAACGCGTTTCTGGATCGACCATATCCCGAACGCCAGTTTCACCCCAGCCACCTACTCCAGCTACGCGGGCTGGATTGTGAATCAAGGTTTCTTCTGTGCACTCTACAGCCTGTATCTCAAGAAACCTAACCCCAAGATTTTTGACTTCGGTTGCGGCATGGGCAATCAAGCCCCTATCTGCCATCACTTCGTGAAGAACGGCGGGAGCTTCCTCGGTGTGGATACGGATCGCACTTCTATCGAAGCCGCGAAGAGCACCCATGCTGATTTGCCTAATTGCAGCTTCTACCTGACCAAAGATCAGAATCCTTTTTATCCACAGGGCGATCAGACGCAGAAGATGAACGACGGCATCGACTGGCCAATCGCCCCAAAGTCACAGGACATGCTGATCTCTGTCTCGGTGTTCACGCATTTGCAGCAGAAAGATGCCGAACGCTACATGGACAAAGTCTATGAAGTGCTTGCGGATGATGGCCACGCCATTATCACGTTCCACATCGTCCGCAATTACGTGAACGAGAACGAGACCTACAACTTCACGCACGCGCTCACTCCCGGCTGGTTCACGAGTAACCCTTCATGCCCGGAAAAAGCGATTGGCGTAACTACGGAAGCGCATCGCAATCTGCTGGCGGGGCGTTTTGAAATCCTCGCTCACATCGAAGGCTCTGTGACGGGCGGCAAGCATCCCTATCTGCAAGACCTCTTCGTTCTGAAGAAGATTCCGAAGAAGTGATCAGAGGCCCAGATTCACCATGAGATCGTTGTAGTTGCAACGGATCTTATGCTTCAGCTTGGCCCAAAAAGCATCGCTGTGCGGGATGTTCACGCTGTCAACCGTGCGGCGGTTCATGCTGATAACCGCATCAATATTATGCACCTTGGTCAGCTTGCCGAGCTTCTCCATAAACACACCATCGGCGTGATGGCCTAGGCGTTTGTCTTCGGGATGATAGATCGTATTCCCCTGCGCTTCGGCGACCTTCTTCAGTAACGCTGCGGTGTGATAAAATTGCAGGTAATCCACCTGGCCGTCCAACTTGCGACCTTTGCAGAACTTCCCCGCTGGCCGATCCGCATGACGTTGGCCCACGATCTTGGTCACGCCTTCCGCATCCGTTACGCCAATGTCTTGTAACGCGTAAATGGCCTGCGGCTCGCGATTATTCTGGATGTAGTAATTCCAAACGACCTCAAAGGCATTTGGATAAAGCACATCGTCATCGCAGAGATAGAAGAGCAATTCGCCGGAGCAACGGCCTTCGTTGATGACGCGATTAAAGCACCATGAGGCCATATTGCGCGTCTTCGCCATCTCCTTCGTTTCACCAGAAGGAATGATCGTAACGCGCGGATCGGTGAGGTCTTTAAAGAAGCCTTGATTCAGCAGCACGCCGCTATCCACCAAGATCATCTCCCAATCTTGGAAAGTCTGCTTCAGCACGCCATCAATCGCTTCGCGCACATACTTGGGCTTGTTATGCAAGACGAGGATGAGGCTGATCTTGGCCATACTACACTTACTTGACCACCGGCGCGGGATCGCCAAGAAGCTTGCGCCGCAGCTTGATGCTAGCCATCGCCTCCACGTTCTTGCGCTGCTGTTCACCAAACTTCTTCTGCACCAGATCCAAGAACGGTTGATGCGTGAAATACTTGTGCCATGCCTCGTCGCGGAACTTCAGCACTTCAGCCGCCGTGCAATGCTTCGTAGGCAGCGGCTGGCTGTCATACGAAAGGAACGCGTAACCGGCATACGAATCCGGCAGCGGCCACTTGTTCGCCTTCGCCGTGTAATAGAGCGGGCTACCGGGCAGCGCCTGGCACGGATACATGTTCACCATCTCCGTGTTCAGCTCCAGCGCGAGATCCAGCGTCTGCTGCATCGTCGCGATAGTGTCATCCGGGAAACCGTAGATGTAATTCGAGATGATGTTGATGCCCGAGCCGCGGATGGTCTTGCACACCTCACGGATGTTCACTTCCTGGAACGAGCCCTTGGATACTTCACTACGAATCACCTGGCTCGCCGCTTCAACGCCCAACGCCAGCCAGCCGATGCCAGCCTTTTGGAACAGGTCGAGGTATTGCGGACGCACCGTGTCGATACGCGAATACGACCACATGCGGAACTTATGGCCTCGCTCGAGAATACCCTTCAGCAACGGCTCGTAGTAATTCTTGTTCAGGAAGAACATCTCATCCGAAAGACGAATGGTCTCCACACCATACCCGGCAAGCTTATCAAATTCTTTGAGGATGAACTGCGGCGACCAGAAGCGCATGTTCGGCGAGTTCGCCGAGGCCACACCGTCCGCGTTATCCACGCGGTTCACGATGTTGATCATGCAGAAGTCGCACTTGAACTTGCAGCCCAGCGACGTGTACATCGCGGCAAACGGCGTGCGCAGGTTGTGATTGAACTCTGCGTGCCAGAAGTGTGCGCGATACAGGTCCAGCGGACTATTCTTATACGGCAACAGATCCCACGCGTAACCCGGCAGATCTTCATCCATCCGCTCATGCGGCACCACGATCTCCGGCGGGTTCAGTTGCGGCACTCCGCCCGTCTTGTGACCGATGCCCTTGACCTTGTCCAAGCCGGTCTTCATGTCCGTCTTCAACAAGTTGTGCAACGCGTACACGCCTTCGTTGAGCAAAATGATGTCGATGCAATCGAAGCCCAGCACTTCCATCGGCAACGCACTCGTATGTGAACCAACGAAGCAGATGATAGCCTCGGGATTCAGCGCCTTCACCTTGCGGGCCAGAGCCGTCGCGCCGATCATGTTCGTTGTGCCTGAGTTCGGGTTCTGTCCGTAGACCACGAAGCAGACCAACCGCGCCTTCGCCTCATGAATGCGCTGCGAAGCGACCTCATCGCTCAGGCGCTCAGCACCGCAATCGAGAATGGCCACGCCATACCCTTTCGCCCGGCAACTCTGCGCCAGCAAGAGCGACCATGTCGGCGGTTCGATGGCCGAAAAGTCTTTGCTCAACTCCTGATACGCCGTGGCGGCAGAGTCAGCATTGACGAACAGAACATCTAACGGGCGATTCATGCTTATACTTACTTCAGATTGTTCAACAAGTCACACAACTGCGCGATCTTGCTGCGGTCCAGGTCCGGATAGTTGCCGATGTAATAGCCGTAGAAGTGAACGTGGTTCACCCTCGGATATTTCTCGAACTCATCACCAAAAATGCGGCGCAGATAGGGCTGGCGCAATTGATTACCACCGCCCGAAGTACCACGACGGAACTCCACACCTGCCGCACGAAGCGCCTTCTCCAAGCGATCACGGAACTCCGGATCCGCCTTGCGGATGACCAGCGTGAACGCGTAGTTGCTGCTGCCTTCGCAGTTGAACTCCGTCCAATACTTCGAAGAATCCAAGCCCTTCAGGAACAGTTGCAGGTTCTCGCTGCGGATCACGTTGTTCGCATCCAGACGCTTGAGCTGCTCGCGGCCCAGCACGGCATTCAGCTCCGTGCTGCGCATGTTGTAGGCGGGATAGGCAAAGATGAAGTCGGGGTTCAAGTCCGGGAACTTCGTCTTATACTCTTCCTTCACAGCGGCGGAAGTCACTTCCCGCACCATGCCGTGGGAACGGAACATGCGCACGGCCTCGTAAAACTTCTCATCGTTGGTGCAGATCATGCCACCTTCGATGGTGCTCATGTGATGCGCATAGTAGAACGAGAAATTGGAGGCGAAACCGTAGCTGCCGAGGCGCTTGCCGTTGAAGGTCGCGCCGTGAGATTCACAGACGTCCTCGATCAACGGGATGTTCCGCTTCTGCAACTCATCGAGCAGACGCTGGTTCAGCGCGTTGTAACCGAGCACATAGGTCAGGAAAACGGCGCGCGTATTCGGCGTGATCTTGCGCAGGATCTCATCCGTATCCATGCCCAAGTGGCTGTTATCGATGTCCACAAATACCGGCGTCAAACCGGCTTGCAGCACGGACGCGATGTCAGATACCCATGTGAGCGTCGGCACGATAACTTCGCCGGGGCCATAGAGTTCGCGCAAAGCGGCCATCGTGATGCCGTTCGCCGAGGCGCCGGAGTTCACGAACACGCTGTACTTGCAGCCGAGCCATTCGGACCATTCCTTCTCGAAGGCGCGGACGTTCGTGGACTGCGTCAGGATAGGGTCATCCTGCTGCAAGAACTTGATCAGCGCGTCGAGGTCGCTACGGGGAATATTATTGGCCATCAACGGCCACTTGAGATTGGGAGCAGTCACAATAGAAATCTTACTTTTCGTTGTAGTAATCGCCGTATTCCACGATCAACGTGCTGCGGCCGTCTTCGCGGTTCAAAGCCTTCTCGTACGCGGGATAAATGTCCTGCGGCTCATCAAGGCGGATGACTTCAATCGTCGTGCACATGAGTTTGAACGCATCGGTAAAGTCACCCACGTGTTGAAACTGCGGATGCAGCGGACGCTCAGAACCGATGCCTGTGCGGATGATGACCTTGGGTTTATATCCACCCTCGGACATCGCCGAGAGCTTGTCCAAATGCCCTACGATCTGGTTCACCGCGAGCAAGAGGAAGTTCCAGCGCGGATAGATGCTCACCGGCACCAAGCCGGTCAACGCCATGCCTGTGGACATGCCCATCTGCAGTTCTTCCGCTACCGGCAGTTCCAGCAACTTCTCACGCGGCACGTTCTTCAACGTGTTCGTCATGCCCGTGCCCGGACAGGCCACCGCTTGCCCCATGAAAATCGTCCGCGGATCACGTCCCAGCATCTCCATCGACCGGCTCAGTTCGTCAAAATATTTCATACTCAGAATTGCACACGGACACCGGCGCCGGCATGCGGATACTTGGTTTGATACTTGTAGGAGATGATCGAGGGATGCGGCGGATTCTCGAAGGACAACACCTTTTGATTCCACGCCTCACGCGTATCCGTGCAAACAGATTTGCCATTGTCTTCCACGATGAACCGGATGGGCAGATCGTGGTTGATGGAATACTTGATGGACTCGTGCGCGATACCCGTTTCGGCGGTCATCTCACCGAGGAAGCAATGCACCTTGTTCGTGCCACCTTGGCGCTTGATGGCCATGGCCGTCCCAACCGCGATGGGAACGATGCCCCCGACGATGGCCGAGGACACGATGCGTTGTTCCGGAAAGCACAGGGTGATGGAATGCCCGGCGAGAATCTCTGCGCGCACCTTCTCTGGCGGCACACCTTTGAGCAGGCATTGGTAGTGGCTGCGCCAAGAGCACATGACCCAATCCTCCGCTTTTACATCGCGGAAAATCTCGATCATTTTCACCTCGTTGCCGGAGTATAAGTGGATGGGAGCGCGTATCTTACCTTGATTGAAGGTATTCGCGATATCGGTCTCAAACTGGACCAATTCTTCAGCCGTCAGATTCGTTATCATCTACAATCTGTCCAATCTCGCACCTAAGCGATGCAATTTGCCTGCCAATCTCACGATTGGCCGCGTAAAAACGGTTGCTGAACGTATCTGCCCCCTTCCCTTAGGTCAATTCCTCGAACGCATCAATCTGCTGGCTCGCCCGATGCTTCTCCATCTCGGAATAATCCTCCTGTGGATCGAAGAAAATGATCTGGCTGCCCGAGAACTCAAACTCGAACGGCACATGGATGAGCCGGCACAGCTTCTCCCGGATCTTCGCGTGGGTCTCTGGCGGCGCAAACAGCAGCAGGAAGCCACCACCACCCGCCCCCAGTAACTTGCCACCTAGGGCACCCGCAGCCCGGGCTTCGTCATACACCTGATCCACCCGGTCATTCGAAATCTTATCCCCCAAGCTGCGTTTCGCCTGCCACGCTTCGTGGAGCAGATTGCCGAACGGGTCCAAATCCCCTTTCCCGCTCAAAATGCCCGCGCTTTCATCCACCATCTCGCGCATGCGATGCAGCACCGCCGTCTTCTTACCCATGTCCGTGACATAGGAAGAAGCCACGCTCGATGCCGTGCGCTTGATGCCCGTGTAGAAAAGCAGCAGGTGCTTGTTCAACTCGTGCAACCGCTCCGTCGCCAAGGTCACCGGTCGCACTGAGAAATCGTCGTTGCGATTGAACGTGATTTGGTTGAACCCGCCATACGCTGCCGCCACTTGGTCTTGCGAGCCGACTGTCTCCTTCAAAATCTCCTGCTCGATCTTGATGCTCTCTTCCGCCAACTGCCGTTTACCCACCATCCGGCCCTTCAAAGCATAAAGCGCATGCAACAAACCGACCGTAAAGGCCGAACTGGAGCCCATGCCGCTACGCCCGGGAAGATCACCGTCATGATGTATTTCTACCCCGCGATGCAGCTCCAAATAGCGCAACACCTCGCGTGCCGACGGATGCACGATTTCATCGATCGTCTTGCAGTCCTCGATCTTCGAATAAACCACGCGGATGCGGTGCTCAAAGAACGGCGGCAGATAACGCACCGTCAGATAACAATACTTATTGATCGTCGCCCCAAGGACCGCCCCACCGTGCTCGCGATACCACAAGGGGTAATCTGTGCCACCGCCGAAGAACGAGATGCGAAAGGGTGTGCGGCTGATGATCATAGGTTAGGCAATCACTCCGGTTTTATTGGCGAGATAATCTTTCAACGGTTCCCACACCGGCGGCACCATCAATTCCCAAGCAGGCAATGTCTCGCGGGCAAAAAACTCCAACGTCTCGCTCTCGTGGCTCTTGGCCAGCGTGCCGTCTTTGATGCGGGCCACCACCACTACATCCAGCTTCTGCGTCACATCGCCGTTATCCGCAAAATAGACTACGCGATATTGCGGTCCGGAATAGACCCCTTGCAGCCGGATGACTTCCACGTTCAGGCCCGTCTCCTCCTTCACCTCCCGGACAGCCGCCGCTTCAAACGACTCACCCAGGTCAAGCGCCCCACCGCACAAGCCCCAAAGCCCGCAATCGCGCCGTTGCTCCAGCAGGATGCGCCCTTGCGCATCTTCCACGATGACCCCGACGCCAAAACGCTGCCGCGTGATCGCGCTAATCGGGCGCGGCGCGAACATCTCTTGAGCCACGATGGTCATGGCGTCAGGATGCTCGGAGATCGGGGGGTGAGGCAAGCTCGCGGTGTTCATGCGAACCACCTCTCGTTTTGACGCACAAACTCCGTCGCCTGCGGCAAAGTCTCCGGTGTCCCGATGTCCAGGAACTCGCATTCCGCCTCCACCACGCGCAAGCTCTTCCCCTCCTTCAACAATCTCCCGAACACATCGCGCTCGAAGCTCAGCGGTCGTTGCGATGGAAAACCCGCGAGCACTTCATGCCGTAACAGATACACACCCGCATTGATCAAACCCGCTCCCGGCCGTTTCTCCTCAAAGCTCACGAGCTGCTTTTGGCCGTTCGCCTTGAGCGTGCCATAGCGCGCTGCGTCATCCATTTGCAGACCCAGCAAACCTCCCGCATCGCCCTCGCCCACTGCATTCCATAGCGGAGTCAACTCCGCCAGTGCGAGCGAATCCCCGTTCAACACCAGCCACGCTTTGGGCGTCCAACCGGTGCCTTGAGCCGTTTGCCAGAAGCCTCCCGCCGTTCCTAGCGGGTCCGTTTCCCGCACGCATTTCGTTTCGACTCCACTGACCGGCTTCGTCGCGAAATGAGCCTCGATCGTATCGCCGAGATAGCCCGTGGAGAGACCGATGCACGTGATGCCTTGCCGCTTCAGATAGCGGATCACCCATTCCACGAAGGGTTTGTCCGCCACCGGTGCCATCGGCTTCGGCAGGTCCGCCAGCAGATGCCGGATGCGCGTGCCAAATCCACCAGCCAGAACCACCGCCGCTATCTCTGATGCTTGCAACCCCACGCGCTTCCCTTCTCTGCCGTTACACGTTCGAGTAGATCGTGTTCCGGATGATGGTGTAACCCTTCATCAATTCCACGATGCCCCGGTCCAAGTTCCACTCCGGCACATAACCTGTCGCCGCGATGCGCGCATTCGACACGATGTAATCGCGCTTGTCCGGATCTTCGCCGATCGGCGCTTCAATGTAGACGAACTTCGGCAGATGCTTCTGGATCACCGCGCACAACTCGAGCTTGGACAGATTCGCGTCATCCAAACCGACGTTGTAAGCCTTGCCCTTCATCGACTCGAAGTTTGCCAGACCATGCGTGAACGCCTTCGCCACGTCACGGATGTGGATGTAGTTGCGCTTGAAGTGCCCTTCAAAGATCACCACCGCGCGATCATGCACCGCGCGATACACGAAATCATTCACGAGCAAATCGAGACGCATACGCGGCGCGGTGCCGAACACCGTTGCCAGACGGAAGCTGATGCTGTTCTCGCGGCTCAGGACGGCTTCTTCCGCCTTCACCTTCGTCACGCCATACGTGGAGAGCGGGCGCAGCGGAGAATCTTCCGTGCAATGTTTGCCCTTTTCGCCGATGCCGTAACCGCTGTTCGTCACCGGCATGATCACCCATTGTTCCTTGCTCGCCAGCCGGCAGATCATCTCCACCGCGTTCTGGTTCGTCGTCGTCGTCGCAATCTGGTCCGTATTGCACAGCGGCACGCCTACCAACGCAGCCAGCGGGATGATCACATCGGCCTTGGCCACGAGCGGCTTCACGATGGATTCCTCGCGCGCATCGCCACGCACCACTTTGAACGTGTCGTATTGGCAGCAATCCAACAGGCTGTTCTGCCCGAAGTAGAAATTATCCAGCACGGTCACCTCGTGCCCCTGCGCCAAAAGCGTCGGAACCAGCACGGAACCCAAGTAACCGGCACCACCTGTAACAAGAATCTTCATAAGTATTGTTCGTTAAGTAACTAGCGCGGATAGGCGTTGGCAACCAGATTTGCAACCTCCCCGCCGATTGCCAGCGACGCCGTCGCCGCCGGACTAGGCGCATTCAACACGTGAACCGCCTGATTTTTGCAGACCAAAGAAAAATCCTGGACCAGCGTCCCATCGTTGCCCATGGCCTGCGCACGCACCCCGGCTCCGCCCGGTTCCAGGTCACTTTCCTGTACCGCTGGCACCAATTTCTGCAAAGATTCGCAGAATAACCGCTGGCTGAACGACCGCTGGATCTCGGACCAGCACATGCTCGGATACTGCGCCATAAACTTCCACAACCCGCCAAACGTCAGCGCATCCGCCAAATCTTCCACGTTGATATCCTGTTTGCGATACCCCTCCCGCGCGAAAGCCAGCACCGCATTCGGTCCTGCCTCCACGCCACCATGGATCATCCGGGTAAAATGCACGCCGAGGAACGGAAACTTCGGGTCCGGCACGGGATAGATGAGATGCTTCACCAGATGCTCCCGGTCCTTGCGAAGTTGATAATACTCGCCCCTGAACGGCACGATCCGCACCTCGCGCTCCTCGCCCGCCAGTTCACACACGCGATCCGAGTGCAGCCCCGCGCAGTTCACCAGGAACTTGCTGCGATGCGTCCCCGCCGTTGTTACCGCCACCCACTCGCCACCTTGCTGCCGCAAAATCTCCACCTTCGCCCCCGTGATCACTTCCCCGCCCAACCGCGAAATCTCCTGTACCATCGCCGCGCAAACTCCGGCGTAATCCACAATCCCCTCCTGCGGCACACGCAACGCTGCGAGACCCGTCACATTCGGCTCGATCTCCCGCATCTCCTCCGCATTCAACCAGCGCAAGCCCTCCAGCCCGTTCTTCGTGCCGCGATCCTGCAAATCCTTGAGCCGCTCCACCTCCGCCGGATCCGTCGCCACCACCAGCTTCCCGCAGATCTCATGCTTGATCCCGTGTTGCTGGCAGAACGCCGTCATCTCGCGTATGCCATTCACCGCCATGCGCGCCTTGATGGACCCGGTTTGTAATACAACCCGCAATGCAGCACCCCGCTGTTATGCGTGCTCTGATGCCGCCCCACGCCCGCTTCCTTCTCCAAGACGCGCACGCGCTTGCCGACGCCCGACTCCAAAAGCCGCAACGCCGTGCCTAAGCCCACCAGTCCGCCACCCACCACAATGATGTCCGCCGTTTCACTCATGACTCAATAATCCCACCAGCATCTACATTCCTCCCCCCGCCGACAAGCCTGCTCCCATGCTCGTAATCGTCCTCGATTCCCATTTTCGCCTCTCGATGTTCGAAGTTGGGCGTTCGATGTTGGATGTTTCCCCATTGCGTCTCTTCATCTGCACCCACCCTGCCATAAAATGCCCCTCCCCGTTAGCCTTAGCCTCGCTATTCCCCGCTATTCTCGGACAAAATTCACTTTTTCATACACCTGCCTTACCTTTTCCCAAGCATCCCCGTTAGCTTTCGGTTGCTTCCACACCAGCAATGGGAACAAAAACCACCCAATTCGCCTCGCCCATTCCAATTTGACGAAACCTGCTCCACATGGCTTATTAAGCCCGTGCCCAAGGTGTTTTATTCCCATCTCCGTCAATCTCTCGCTTCGGCGGGTTGGATTTTGAGCCTCCTTACCCTCCTCTGGGTCCTGTCTGCCTCCGCCGCTGGTCCTTCGGTCCTGATTGCGGGCTACGACAGCGACAACGTCGTCCAGTTCGACCTCACCACCGGGAAATGGAAAGAGATCGCCCGCCTGCCCCAAGGCTCGCAACCGCGCGGCATCACCGTGAATGAGCACGGGGAAATCTTCGTGGGCCTGCACGGGGGCAAAAAGAACCTCGTCAGACTCGAGCCCGGCAAGAACTCCACCCGCATGACCGATGTCACCGGCCCGATCGGCCGTTTCGGTCCGGGCATTCTTGCTGCGGGCCAAAACAAGATCTGGGCCGCTGGCGATACCGACCGTGTCATCTACCAGATCGATCCCGCATCCGGTGAAGTCGTCGCTCCGCCCCAGTATCGGAACTGCTGCAATCTGGTCGGCCTAGCCACCTCGGGCAATACCCTCTACGCTGCTGAATATTTCCAACGCAGCATCCTCCGCTACGACCTCACCACGAACACGGCCGAAGGCGTCCGCTTTATCAACAAAAGTCCGAACCTCAACCGTCCCGTCGGCTTGGTCATCGGCCACAACGGCAATCTCTTCGTGGCCAATGGCCTGGAGCCCACGATCGTGGAATTCAATCTCAAAACGGGTGACTACGTCCGCACCTTCGTCAACCTCGGCATGGGCGGCAAAGAAGGCATCCATGGTATCCTCTACGTCCCCGACACTAAACACTACTACATCGCCTCCGGCAGCTCATTGTATGAAGCCGATCTGGAAGGCAACCTGACCGCCAGCTACAACAGCCCCGCCCTCAAGAAAGCCTACGGCATCGCCTTGGTGCCCGCCGGAGTGAATGTCGTCGCCAAACCACGCAAATCACCTGCCCCGGTCACCAATACCGTCACCACCGCCTCACTGACTCCGGCCCCACCCGCCATCGCTGATGCCGCCGTGGAAATCCCGCACCAACAAGTTACTCTGCTAAAACTGGTCCCCACCACGCCCGGTCGCCTCAGCATCGCCGGAGCCCCCGGCAAACGTTACCGCGTCATGGCCACGACGGATTTCCTCACTTGGGATGCCATCGCCGACGTGGACAACCCCACCGGCGAAATCGATTTCACCGACACCGAAGCCAACCGCTTCGACAAACGCTTCTATCGCCTCGAAGAGATCAATCCGGACAAGTAAGCACGAAACGCTACAACTCAGCCCGTAGCGCGTAACCCCTTGCCCAGCGGGGCAACTGAAGGTAGCCACGGGTGACCACCGGAAACCCGTGGATAAAGCCCTCAAAGCCCCACCGCCCCAGCGGGCCGGATGATTCTTTGTGTCAGTGTACCGCAAGTTGCCAAACGCGATAAAACCAAGTTATATCCCTCTTGAGGACACTCTCTCTAGAGACAAAACCGCCTATTTTGCAACTTATGCTCGCGATGAAACTGGATTGGTTCTCTCAGCTTAAAACTTGCGCGGTATTGCTTGTCCTCTTGGGCCTGTGCGGCTGTCAATCATCGAACAACCGCAGGCATTCAGCCACAGGCTTGGAAGATTCTGATGTTGATGTTTCGTATCCCCAACACCGCAAAAGCAATCCGAGGATATCCGAGTCTGATGCTCGGGAAGCCGAACGGTTCACCCTAACCCTCCAAGTCGTTCAGCCGCCAACGAAAGACACGCCGCTCCGCCTGCTCATTGAGCTGAAGAATATTTCCACCGAGCCCCAACGGATCACGACGTTCACCAACTTCTTTAGCGGCATGATTTATTTGAAGACCGCTGAAGGTAACACGAACGAATTTATCAACAGCTTATTCCAGCATCTGCGACTAACAGCCACCTATTTCACCCCAAGAATAGAAATCCCACCCGGTGGTTCGTATCGTTGGCAGCACTCGCTAGCAGAATTCACTCTTAATCACTATACCTCCAAATCCGCTCCATCTCTCCTCGACGAGTTTCGTGCCGGGACCAAGATCTGGTGTTCATTTGATATCCGCCGAGACAAACAAATGGGCGAAAGCTCCCACTTCACCACGGTCACGACAGCGACCATCACCTCAGGTGCTGCGCAACACCCAGCAAAATGACCCCGATTCAACAGACGTTGCTCCAACTGCGGAAAGCCAAATCGGGGGCTAACAAATTATCATTGGCGTAAATCCAGATCGAATGACGCTGGCCAACGCGCGCCTTCACTTTTCGTCAGCAACGTGGTTGAATCGTCTCCGTGATTGAATCCGCCGCTTCATCCCTGAAGAAAAGCCGATGATTTGTTTAAACTCTATTATCCGCCACCTCACCCGAGCGCTTGTCTGCGGATCGATTCTCCTGTTTGGTTCCCGCTTGCCCGCTGCATCTGCTCAACTGGCTCCCACCGATCCCTACGCTTCGGAAAACCTCATCATCCTTGATGCCCGCATCAACACCAAACCGGCTCGTTTACTCTTCGATACCGGAGCCTCATTTACCGCGCTATTCGCCGCATCAACCGCTCGCTTGAGCTTATCCAGTGAGACAAACCGTTCGATCAAGATTGCCGGACATGATGTTTCCGTGGGATTGACTCCGCCCCTCGCTATCGCCCTGCTGGGAAAAGACGCCAACACCCGCCTTCCCGTTCTGCCTTTCCCTCCGGCTGCCGAGTGCGATGGCGTCTTGGGCTGGCGCACTTTAGGCGATTCAACCTTTTACATCGATGCTCCTGGCCGCCGTATTCGCGCCGTGAGCGAACTGCCCGCCACAGGCTGGTTACGCTGGCCCTTGGACAACGAATCCACTCAATTATTCTTCACCGTCGCCACTGGCGGCAAGCCCTTGGGCCGCGTCTTTGTGGATACTGGCTCACCGATCGGCCTGCGGATCGCTCCCCAACTCTGGCGGGAATGGCGCAAACAAAATCCCCAGGCAGGTGTCACCCTAACTACGTATCGCTACGCCGTCGGCGAACCGATGGTTCATGAATTGGCTTGGGCCAAGGAATATCGCCTCGGCGATCTCCTGTTTCACAATGTAGATATCGGCCCCATCCCTGAAGCCAAAGGGGAACAGGCAGTTGATGCCAGCGGCAAGGAGTTCGTGGCCACTTTGGGAATGGGGGCCTTACGCCATGTCCGGATGATTGTCAGCCCCGGCACCAAAGAAGTTCTTACCCAATCGGCGTCTCCCATTCCACCGCACAACCGCCTCGGTGCCGTCTTCATACCTGTCCCCAATGCCACCACCAAAGCGGTCGCGCTGCAAATCACGCGTTTGCTGCAAGGCACACCCGCCAGCCAAGCCGGCCTGAAGGAAGGCGATGAACTCGTCTCCATCAATGATGTGGACTTCAGCCCCGGTTCAGCCGGCGCGGCCACAAACCCGGAACAGTTTCTGACGCAGGCTGCGGGCACTCGCTTGAACATAAAAGTGAAACGAAACGGAGCTGCCCGCGAATTCACAATTTATCTTCAGGACTTGCTCCCGTAGTGTGCCCCTGCCGGTCAACGCATCATGAAATCCTGGCAAATCTACCGCCAACCCGAAGGCAAGCTTTGCGCCGTCAAAGAAGGCTTTAACTTTTTGGCCTTCCTCCTTCCCGGCCCTGGGCCATTGCCAAAAAACTCCCGTTCGCCGGTGCGATCGGCCTCTTGGCGCCGCTTGCTTTGTTTCTCTTGCCCAAGGAGCAAACCGCCCTCGCCTTTATCCTGCTCTTCGGCCTGATGTTGGTTTACGGCACCTTGGCCAATGTGTGGCTCATCAACTCCCTCATGCGCGATGGCTGGAAACTTCTTGGCACCCTCAAAGCCCCAAACCAAAACGACGCTGTGTTGAAAGCCAAAGAATTCTACACCATTTAATCCATCAAACGGCCTTCACCACGGCTAGCCCATTTCCGAGATCAAAGGCTACCTTCTCTCCATGAAGCAACTCAACCTGCCGTCAGTCTGTCTCTCCTTGCCCCGGAGGGGCTAACGTCCTTAAAATCACACCGCCCCGGCGGGGCGGATGATCTTTTACATCCGTGCCCCTTCTGCACGCTCTTTCCTGTCACATCTTCCTTGCCGTACCCGAAAGAACCCGGCAACTCATCGTCCACATTCTCACTGTCGATGTTCGGTGTTCAATGTTGGCTGTTCGATGTTTCCCCTACCTTCTCTTTCAAACACTCCGGGCACATGCAATCCACGCCCGGCCCGGCTACTGGACCGATCTGTGGCAGCTTCTGGCACCAGCACTCGCCGCCCGTTTGACCTGGACCGCAGAAGAATGCTTTACCGCACTGGCTGCACAGCTTGACCTTCGTCGGGCGATTCAATTCGCGCGGCAAGGCCAGATTCAATTCCGCTTCCGTCGGTGCTTCACCCGGGAGCAGCAATCTCGCCTGTGAAATCTGCAAGTAAGCCAAGTCTCCGCGATTGACCACTTTATTTTCACTCAGCTCTACGCGACGATTAAACCCCGGTCCATCCAGCACAAGCGTGTGGTATTCCCCCTGTTCCCCGCACAGGTCCATTCCCGTTTTCACATGGATATCCGAGAGTTCCTGCAAGGACTTGCGGTCAAGGCGCCGCCCCACCCAAGAGGGCGTCAACCACGGCGGCTTCACACACGAAAAGATTACGTGAAAACCCGCCGCCAGCAATGCGCCCATCAGATCCCATCGTGATTTCTTCCACAATGGCGTCCACACCTCCATGCCCAACGGTTCCGCCTGCGTCTGGATATAATTCGGTTGCCCATTGATCTCCGCGATGTCCCCCGTGATGAGCATCTCCACACCCTCATTCTGTAGAACCTGCAACTGCTTGCGATAGCCTTCGTCGTAGGGCGCCTCCACATTCATCACACGATGCTTCAATCCCAGCGCCACCGCCTGCAAGGACATCACGGCCAGTGGATGCGCCAGAAACTCAGCGTCTGGCGGCGCGAACGTCACCAATTCCTTCACCGCGATCCCGCGCTTCTGCGCCAAAAACAAGGCGAGCGCGGAATCTTTTCCCCCGGTCCATAATACGACAGCGTTTTGACTCATGTGATCAGCCCGCCGCAGCGAGCTGGTAGTCAACGTAGGCGAAACCATTCCGCTTGTAACGCTCTCTTTCCGTCACCGCCAGCGGCCCACCCTGAAAATCCGGGCTCGCGTAAACCAGCGTGTGAAACTCGCCATTCTCCCCGCACGGATCCGCACTCGGCGGCAACTCCGTCAACAACGATTCATCAAACTCTCGCCCCGCAAAGTCTTCTGAAATCTGTTTCGGATCCACGCACACCAACTTCGCGCGAAAACCTTGTTCAATAAAATCATTCGCCAACACCTTCGTATCGATACCCCACAAGGGATACACCGCCTCCATGCCGAGCTTTGTCATGAAAGCATCGCGATACGCCCGGATATCCGCGAGGAACAAATCTCCATAAACTACGCGCCGAATCCCCTGAGCTTGAAATCCTTTCAACGCCTCCGCCCAACCCGCTTCATACTCCACATTGCTCGCGCCTTCGTTCAACCATATCTCCACCAAGGGCAAATCAAGCGAGCGCGCTTGTGCTTGAATAATCTCGCGCGCGATGCCGTGCATGGCATTCCGTTCGCGCCCATGATGAAACGTGGTGATGAGCGCTGCGATCTGAAACGCGTTGGAGCGACGGATGGCTCGCAGTGCCAAGGCACTGTCCTTTCCGCCGCTCCAAGCGATGACAATCGATTTAGGCATTTACCTCCGGTCCAAATCAGAACTTCAGGCGCACCCCGCCGTAAGCCGCCGCCCGCAAGGACGGGAAGTTAGGCACCATCGCATAGCGATCATCATTGATGTTTTCGCCCCGCACCCACACGTCGAACTTATCCGTCACATGCCACGTCAACACAGCGCGGACCGTCAGGTAATCCTCAGAATTCACCTGTGCCGGAAACACCACGTCCTCACGCTGCATCACCCATTGCACACCGGTGTTGAATGTGAGTTGCTTGATCGGATTCAAGGTCATGTCCCAGCCCACCAAGTGACGCGGACGCCGCACCAGCCGCTGATTATTGCCATCATCGTGCGCCGTGAGATACGTGTAGTTCAGGCTCGTGCTGAACTCCGTGCACGGGCGGAACGTGATGCCCGTCTCC
Organism: Limisphaerales bacterium; assembly: GCA_965283725.1. Taxonomy (GTDB): domain Bacteria; phylum Verrucomicrobiota; class Verrucomicrobiia; order Limisphaerales; family JAEYXS01; genus JAEYXS01. Next base: position 88,934 of record CBDIPT010000005.1, on the reverse strand, counting down.
ACACCTTCCGTCGTCGCTTGCGAGACGTTGACCGGGATGAAGAACGGCGCGGGCGCCTGTATCAGGTTATCGATCTTGTTATGGAAATACGTCGCCGAAACCGTGACGCGATCTTTCCAGAACGATTGTTCCACACCTGCTTCCCAACCAAGCGATTCTTCCGGCAACAAATTCGGATTGCTGAATAGCGGGAAGTAGAGGTCCTGCGGCGTCGGCGGACTGTAGGACTCCGAGATGTTCGCAAAAATCCGCGTCTCAGTGACTGGCACCTGATACGTCAGGCCCTGCTTCCACGTCCATGCATCCGAGTAATCCGTGTAGTGATCGAAGCGCCCGGAGTTGATCATCTTCAACCGCTCCAGCAAGTCGAACTGGCTCTGCACAAAGATGCCGATGCCCGTCTGGTGCGCATGGATATTCTCCACGTTCAACGCATTGCGCTGCGAGACGCCGAGGTCTTGGAAGTTGAACCCGCCCGTCAACGTCCAGCGCTCGATCGGCTTCCAGTTGTTCTGCCATTCGATCTGGTTGGAATCGATCTTCAGCTTGTTGTCCGTGCCGAACTGGTCGCGATACCGCTGGTTCTGGTGTTCGTAAGCATAGAATGCCTTCGATTCAAACGTGTCGGAGATCTTCCACGTCACGCCCGGCGAGATGCTCGCCACATCACGTTGCAACGTCGCGATCGGGTCAGGGAACGCCGTGGAACCCGGCGCACCGCCTTCGGAGTTGAAATAGCTGCCCTTCAAGTCGAAATACAGATCTTCCTTCGGCGTGTAGCCCAAGGAGCCACGCACGGAGGATTGCTGGAAATCGCTGTTATCACGCGGGAACTCGCTGCTCAGATGGGAGACACCCACCGCGTAATTCACCTTGCCGATCATGCCTTGGCTGTCCGCCGTGAACTTGGTGGTGCTGAACGAACCCGCCTCGAACGACACCGCGTGCTCCGGCTTCGTCAGCCCGCGACCATCACGCGTGATGACGTTGATGACCCCGCCCACAGCATCCGCGCCATAGAGCACAGAGGACGGTGTGCGAACCACTTCGATCCGCTCCACGTTATCGAGATTAAAATTCTCGTAGAACGCCCCGCCGTTGATCGGCGAGGTCACTCGACGCCCATCCACAATGAGCAACGTGTGATTGCTCTCCGTGCCGCGCGTGAATACGGACGTCTGCTGCCCCGGCGTGCCCGAGGTGATGACGGACATGCCCGGCACACCTTGCAAAGCACCGATCAACGTCGTGACCTGGCGTGCCTCAATCTGTTCCCGCGTGATGACCGTCACCGAGCTGGCTGTTTCGGATGCGCTTTCCGCCGTACGCGTGGCCGTAATGACCACCGCAGGCAAACGGTTGGTCTCGGTGGTGGAGGGACTGTTCTGCGCCACCGCTGTGGTCGCGCTGAGGCCGGCTATTACCGGCAGGACTAACTGTCGCATTGTACTGATCTTTCCATAGCCGCAGTTCGCGGCGGTTATTTATGGCGAGACCAGAGGGAAGTTCGGGAAGATTGCGGACCGGCGGTTAGGACGGAAAACAAAAAGCCTTCACTTCCGCAAAATGGAGAATGAAGGCATTCACAGATCCGGCTCCGCCCAAGCGGCTCCGGCTGGCCCCATCCTTCTCTTTGACGGAGAAGTGCGCCAACTCACGTTGGCGCGGACGAGCGCAATCAAATCGTTATCCTGACTTCGGGTTTCAAACCTCACTCCCGCCTTCCCAGAGATGAATCCAGTGGCTATTGGGAGTTTGTAACCTGTTACAGTGGCGCAACCGTCCCCGATTTTCACGGGGTTCCCAGACATTTGACTGCATTATGACACCAGCCCGTTAAGGCTGGCTCTATCAAAGAACACCTCGTGATTACGGACCACAGCAAAAAAAGCCAAGCAGATTGTGAAAGTTTCCATCAACACGCCGCACCATAGTGGGACAGCCGCCCCCGGCTGTCACCAATTTCGCCTTCCCGCCGATTCAGAAATCGGCGCTCCACATATCTAACTCCGGCACCTCCACGAATACCAAAACAGTGTGAAACGACCGACGACCATCACCCTCTCCTCTCAACGAGGAGAGGGCTGGGGTGAGGAGTGAGCGCGCCCATGACTCCACTTCGACGGCAGTGTCCGTTGCGTCCATTAACCGCGTACTCTCCACATATCCTTGCCCTGCCCTCCAATGCCCGTTTAGATAAGCCCATGCCCTTGTTCGATAGCTTACGCCGCCTGCTCTCTCCCGAGAGCAAACCGCGTAATCCCGTCGTCAAGGTCGCCAACTGCCGCGGCGCTCGCACGCTGCAATACCTCAGCAAGAGCGGCGATTCCGCCCTCGAAGCCCGTTACCTGCTCGACCTCTTGCTCCTCGATGCGATGGAGGTCAAAGCCAGCGACATCCATCTCGACCCCGCTGAGGACCACATCCTCGCCCGCTTCCGTATCGATGGCATGTTGCACGACGTCGTGAAACTTCCGCAGATTTTGAAGGGGCCGCTCGCGAACCGCGTGAAGGTCATGGCGGACCTGAAGATCTACGAACACCGCGTGCCGCAGGAGGGCAAAGCCAAGGCAGACGCCAGCATGGGCGGTTTCGAGATGCGCATCTCGCTGTCCCCGATGGTCTCCGGCGAGAAGATTTCTATCCGCCTCTTTCGCCCCGGAGAACAACGCTTCAGCGTGCAATCCTTGGGCTTCGACGCCGATACCTTGCAGCAATGGGTGAACCTCATCGGCCATCCGCACGGCTTGATCTTGCTCACCGGTCCTGTCGGTTCCGGCAAGACCACCACGCTCTACTCCACGCTCACGCACCTGGTGGATACCCAGGGCCAGCGCCTGAATATCACCAGTGTGGAAGACCCCGTGGAAGCCGTCTTGCCGCGCGTGAACCAGTCCATCGTGAACGTGGCCCAAGGCTTCACCTATCCCATCGCCTTGCGCTCCATCCTGCGGCACGACCCGCAAGTCATCATGATCGGGGAGATTCGTGATGAAGAAACGGCGGGCATCGCCGTCCGCGCCAGCCTCTCCGGCACCTCGTCCTCAGCACCGTGCATAGTGGCACCGCCGCGGGAGCCTTCGCCCGCATGACCAATCTGCATGTGGACCCGCAACTCCTCGCCAGCGCCACACTCGGTGTCCTAAACCTCCGCCTCGTGCGCCAGAACTGCACCCAATGCGCCATTCCCTACGATCCGAACCCCGCGCAATTGCAACGGATTGAAGGTGTGAATTTCGAGGAAGCTTTCTTCCGCAAAGGCACCGGTTGCACCGCCTGCGGTTTCACCGGTTTCCAAGGCCGCCTGCCGCTCACTGAATTATTGGTGATGAACTCCGCCCTGGAGAAACTCGTCGCTGCCAACGCCCCCAGCGGCCAGATCCACGCCCTCGCCGAACAAAGCGGCATGCGCTCCCTCGCCGTGACCTCCGTCCTCCGCGCTTTCAACGGCGAGACGACGTTGGAAGAGGTGGCCGGGTTTATTAACTGATTTGCCTACGCAGGCTGCAACACATGCAGCTTCACCGAGGCCACGTAATCTTTCACGCGGGCGCGGTATTCCGTCATGTGCGGGGCTTTCAGATGGGCCTCGAGGGCGGGCAGATCGGACCATTTCTCCACGATTGTCGCCACATCTTCCCGCGCATGTCCTTGGGCCGGGATGGAAGTCTGAATATCAATCGTCGGGCCATACTCAATGCAACCCTGCTCGGCATGGACCGCAGGCATGACGCGATGAAACTCTTGCAGGAAAGCAGCACGCTTACCGGGCACCAACTCGATGGTAGCAATGACGTGGATCATGGTGGGTTATTCCTGACGAAACCACCCGCAATGTCAATCGCTCAGCACAAAAACCAACCTTAATTTGCCTGCAGCAAAGCAGCATACGAATCACCCGCAGCATCACCCTCGCCCCCTTGAAAAGGGGAGAGGGCTGGGGAGAGGGGGGCCTCGATAACCGCAACGCCATCACTTTCTAAAACAGGATCAGCACCTCCTCCCCCTTCCCTCTCCTCCAGCAACTGGAGGAGAGGGTGATCGCTCAATCCCCTTTTATCGGCCATAACCAGTCCAACATCACCAACCCGAAAATCCGCTAAACCTCCCCACTCCAACCTTAATTTGCCATCCAAAGTCCTTTACAGGGCAATTTTCCTGCCTCTATCTTGTTTCGCCTTTTTGTGCGTGGTTTGTGTCGTTTGAAACTGAAATTGAAATAATATGGCAAAACAGATTGTCGAGATGCTGGTGGAACAGGTGACGATGGAGTTGCCTGACGTGAAGACTGTCCGGCTCAAATGGCCGGAAGGTTATGATCCGGGTGATTTCAAGACCGGTCAATTCATCACCGTTTACTGGCCCCATAAGCCCAAGTACAAGCGCGCTTACTCCCTCTCCTCCTGCGCCTTGGACAAGGGTTTCTATGAAGTCTCCGTCAAGCGTGATGGCAAGATGGGCACGAGCGTGGTGGACTGGGTCGAGGCTGGCGACAAGATGTTCGTCATCCCGCCCGTCGGCAAGTTCCTACCCGTGTTCGACCCTCCGGGCAAACACCTCATCTGTGTGGCTGGTGGCTCGGGTGTGACGCCGTTCCGTGGTTTCGTCCGTGAAGCCACCCAGCGCAACCTGAACACGAAGATCACCATCCTCTACACCGTCCGCACGCCGATGGACATCATCTTCGAGAAAGAGTTCCGCGAACTCGAAGCAAAGAATCCGCATTTCAAATTCCACGTCACCTGCACGCGCCTCGCGCCAGATTCCGACTGGTCCGGCCGCCGTGGCCGCATCACGCCCGAGTGGGTGCGCAGCTTCGTGACCGATGCCGCGAACACCGTGTTCTACGCCTGCGGCACGAACGCCATGGTGGAAGCCGTCGAATACCTCGTGCTCCACGATCTGGCCTTGCCCAAGGAACAGATGAAGCTCGAGAAGTGGGGTTAAGCCCATGAACGCCAGACCCTCTATCCTCAATAAGAGAATCGAGATCTGGACCAGCTTCACACCTGAAATTAGCAACGCCCTGAACAGCCATCTGGCTGCTCAGGGTGTTCTGCTTCTACTCACCACGTTTATTCTGAGTGAGTTCCCGTTCCAATTTGTCGGCATGGCGGCGTTCGCCTATTGGGTCATCATCTTCCCCATCCTGTGGCGACGACCTAAGACGACAAGCAAGATTGATCTAGGACTGATAAAATTCGGGTTTGCCTTGTTACTCCCCCTAAGCCTCTTCTCCATGCCCCTATGGGGCTGGCTCCGCGAACTGATCAAGTAACAAGGGGCTTGGCAATGCCTCCAGCGCCAACGGCGCGATTCATACCAGCCTTGGGCAAACGCCCAAGGTAAGGATTTGCCTGGACCAAGGGCTGAAAGCCCGCTTCATACAGCCTGTTTCCCTCGCATTTTCGGCCTAGCTACAACTGGATGATGAATCGCGCTTACAGCGCTTGCCCCTAAAGGAATCCATTACGTGGGCCGTTGGCCCACTCTGATATAAGGCCGGGCCTTTGGCCCTCAATTCAAACTCTCAAAGCGCATGACCGGCTCCAGATTATTTCCGTGCCGCCTTTCTTGCATTTACGGACGGCTATCGGTTAGCGTTCAAGTCAGCATTACTTAAGCCTAAACATGTCAGCCTCCTTAAAACGCACGCCTCTGTTTGAATCCCACCAGGAACTCGGTGGCCGCCTGATCGAGTTCGGCGGCTGGGAGATGCCGGTGCAATACACCAGCATCATCGATGAACACCAGACCGTGCGGAACGCCGCAGGCATCTTTGACATCTGCCACATGGGCGAAGTGCTCATCAGCGGCGCTGGCGCCTTGCCCTTCCTCAATTACTTGCTGACGAACAACGCCGCCAAGCTCCTCGTCGGCCAGGGTCAATACACGCAGATGTGCAGGAAGACGGCGGCACGGTGGACGACCTCTATCTCTACCGCCTGACGGACAAGGAATACCTGCTCATCATCAACGCCTCGCGTATCGATGCCGACATCGCGTGGATGCAGCAACAGCTTGCCGCTTTCCCGCAGCGCGGTCTCATCACCTTTGAGAACCGCTCGGATAAATTTGGCGCCGTGGCCCTGCAAGGTCCGAAAGCGCCCGAATTCATCACCGAAGTTTTCAACGGCAGCTCGCACTCCGGCACGCACGTCCATTACGTCACGGAATTGCAGAAGAACCAGATCGGCACGTTTAACCTCAAGAAATCCGGCGCGCTCTGCTGGATCGCCCGCACGGGTTACACGGGTGAAGATGGCTTCGAGATCATCACGCACAACGAAAACGTGGTGGATGTCTGGAATGATCTGCTCGCCGCCGGTCAACCGCATGGTCTGAAAGCCGCTGGTCTCGGCGCGCGCGATACGCTGCGCACAGAAGTCTGCTACCCGCTCTACGGCCACGAACTGGATGACAAGACCAGCCCCATCGAAGCCGGCCTCGGCGTATTCGTCTCCTTTGAAAAAGGCAAATTCATCGGTCACGATGCCTTGCTCGAGCAAAAACAGCTCGGCCCGAAGAAACGTTGTGTCGCCTTCAAAATGACCGATAAATGCGCCCCGCCCCGCCCCGGTTACACCGTGTGGAATGGCGAAGAGCAAGTCGGCCAGGTCGTCAGCGGCACGCTCAGCCCCACTTTGAATGCCGGTATCGGCCTCGCTTATGTCCGCCCGGATTTGGCGAAGAAAGACACGGTCATCCAGATCGATATCCGCGGCAAAAAGTTCGCCGCGCAAGTCGTCGCCAAGCCCATTTATCGAAAAGCTGTTTGACCTCAGCGCGTTCCCTGATTTCAATCCCTTAACTTTATGTCGAACGTTCCAGCAGATCTGAAATACGCTTCCTCCCACGAATGGGCACGTGTCGCCGGTGACATCGCCACTGTCGGCATCACGGACCATGCCCAGCACGAACTCACGGACATCGTTTTCGTGGAACTCCCGCAAGTCGGCCGCAAGCTTGCCGCCGGTGAAGCCTGCGCGGTGGTGGAATCCGTGAAGACCGCGAGCGATATCTATTCGCCCGTCTCCGGTGAAATCATCGAAGTGAATCAAGCCATCGCGGACAATCCCGCGCTCGTGAACCAGGCCGCCTTCGGTGATGGCTGGTTCTTCAAGGTGAAGCTCGCCAACACCGGCGACCTCGCCAAGCTCCTCACGCCCGACGCCTATAGCAAACAGATCGGCGGCTGATCCCTTTTAAAACAGCAAGCCCCGCCAGTGATGAACTGGCGGGGCTTTTTATTTTCCGCAGAGAAAAATCACACCAGACAACGGGCGATTTCCGCCCGGGCCAGCACCGCCTGCATCGGCTGTTCCAGCGCCGATACAGTGGCATCCACCAGTTCGCGCAAGGTGTAGGGCTTCGGCAGGAAACCAGCGGATGAATCCACCCCGCCCAACTCCGGAGCAAACCCGCTGGTAAAGACCGCCCGCAAATCCGCGCGTTGCCCACGCAGTTTTTTTACCAACTCCACACCGGTAGTCCGCTCCGGGATCATCACATCCGTGAGCACGACATCGATCTCCCGGTTATGGCGCTGCCAAAGCCAGAGCGCGGATTGCTCCGAAGTCGCCTCAAACACGCGGAATCCCTCCCGCTGCAGCACCTTGCGGTTCAATTCCATCAGTTGTGCATCATCCTCCACCAGCAAAACGCCTGGGACACGTTCACCGGAAGGCTTCAACGGATTCGACCCGATTGGTTGCTTGTATGCGCTCATAAAAATGCTTCTTTTCTCTGTTAATCGCCCTCAGCTAGGGCCAGATGGACTCAAGACACTCACTGTCTCAATATCAACCATCAGCAAACCACCATCACTCACCCGCATCAACACCACTGACTCCAATATCAAGACTCAACCAGCTCATCTTAAATTACTTACATCAGTCGACAAGACTCCCGCTGTCACCGTAACGGATTTGCTTAAATTACATTTAGCAGTGTCCATGCCAGCTATCCCGGCTGATAATTTCCTCCTCCTTTTTCAGATCTTCTGTGCTATGCTCTCAAGCAACTCGCGGATCAGCCGATGTGAAAGGAAACGGATAGAACCGCAAAAAGCTGTTGACACTTTTAGCGATTATATCAATCTATCCGTATCCGTTGATACAACGGTCTCATTCAGAGTGATTGAGGGACTGGCCCTACGACGTCACGGCAACCGGTTGAAGTGCAACTTCAACGTCAGGTGCTAAATCCAGCTCGAAGCGCGGTTGCGTTTCGGGGAAAATGAGAAGAGCACAAGAATTAGATTTCACCTCTTCTCCAACCTCGGGAAGAGGTTTTTGTTTTGCCTCTCCCGGACGAACGAAGAACAGAAGCGATATGGCAAACGAGAAAAGTTTCATGAAGGCGTTGAAGTGCCGCGAGTGCGGTCACGAATATCCCCTCACCGCCACCCACGTCTGCGAGTTTGATTTCGGTCCGCTCGAAGTCGTCTATGATTACGAAGCCATCCGTGGCTCCCTCACCCGCGCCGCCATCGAGAGCCGCGCGAAGAACATGTGGCGCTATCGCGAACTGCTTCCCGTCGCGGGTGAACCCACCGTGGGCACGCAAGTCGGCTACACCACGCTCGTGAAGGCGGACCGCCTCGCCAAGCGCCTGGGCATCCGCGAACTGTGGATCAAAAACGACGCCGTGAACTACCCCACCCTGTCCTTCAAGGATCGCGTGGTCAGCGTCGCTCTCAGCCGTGCCGTCGAACTAGGCTTCACCACCGTCGCCTGCGCTTCCACCGGCAACCTCGCCAACTCCGTGGCTGCGAATGCCGCTTCCGCTGGCTTGAAGGCTTACGTCTTCATCCCGGCTGATCTGGAACTGGGCAAAGTCGTGAACTCGCTCGTCTATGGCGCCAACGTCATCGGCATCAAAGGACACTACGACGAAGTGAACCGCCTCTGCGCCGAGATCGCGGGCAAGTACGGCTGGGCGTTCGTGAACGTCAATATGCGCCCCTATTACGCCGAAGGCTCCAAGAGCATGGGCTTCGAGATCAGGAGCAATTGGGCTGGCGCATCCCGCAGCACACGGTCATCCCGATGGCCTCCGGTTCGCTGCTCACCAAGATCCACAAGAGCTACCAGGAATTCTCCAAGCTCGGTCTCGTGCCGAACACGAAGTGGAAGATCCATGGCGCGCAAGCCACGGGTTGCAATCCGATCTCCGCCGCTCAAAAGCAGGGCTTGGACTTCTTCAAGCCCGTGAAGCCGAACACGATCGCCAAGTCCCTCGCCATCGGCACGCCGGCAGATGGTTTCTACTCCCTGCGCGTGATGAAGGAAACGGGCGGCCAGAGCGATGACGTCACAGATGACGAAATCCGCGAAGGCATCAAACTCCTCGCCGAATACGAAGGCATCTTCGCTGAAACGGCGGGCGGTGTGACGGTCGGCGTTGCCAAGAAACTCATTGCCTCAGGCAAGATCCCGGCGGAAGATTCCGCTGTCCTCTGCATCACCGGTAACGGTCTCAAGACGCTGGACGCGGTCGTCAACAGCGTTGGCCAGACCCGTGAGATCCGTCCGAGCCTCCGTGAATTCGAGGGCTTGCTGGAGACCGAAGGCGCAGCGTGCAAAGCCTAACTTTATTATGCCAGTGAATATCCGTATCCCAACACCGCTCCGCAAGCTCACGAACAACGAAGAGGTTGTGGAGGTCACCGCCAACACCATCGGCGGCGCGATCAACGAACTGCAGTCCCGCTATCCCGGCATCAGGAACGTTTGCTGGATGAGAATGGTGGCGTGCGCCGCTTCGTGAACGTTTACGTGAACGAGGAAGACATCCGCTTCCTCCAGAACAAAGAAACGCCGCTCAAAGACGGCGACGAAGTCAGCATCATCCCGGCCATCGCTGGGGGTTAAGGAGTTACCATGCCTGCCAAAGCCAAAAAAGCCGCGAAACCGGCGAAAGCCGCTGCCGCTCCGAAGGAACAGCACACCCGCTTGTGGCTGATGTATCCGTCCAAGAAGATCACGGAGCCGATCATCTGGCAGCTCGCGCAAAAATTTAAGGTCATCACGAACGTCCGTCAGGCCAGCGTAACTGGCGAGATTGGAATCGTTTGCTTGGAATTGTCCGGTTTGCGCGAAGAAGTCAAAGGCGCCATCAAGTGGCTTGTGGGCCTAGGAATCAGCGTTGAGCCAGTCGAAATTAGTGTCGTTGAGAGCTAAAAATAGCTACCCCTAAACGGTCTCACTTCATATCCCCGCCCAAATGGGCGGGGATTCTTTTTATTGACCTTTGGGCATAAAGGGGTTATGTAAGATACAAGCTAAAGAAACGGTAACAAACCAATTAGGAGCGGCTATGACTAAACGTGACTTGGTCGTCCGGATCGCCAATGAGACGGGCCTCGTGCAACAACAGGTTCTGGAAGTCATCCAGAAGACCTTGGACTATATCTCCGAGGCAGTTGCGCAAGGGAAGAACGTCGAACTGCGTAACTTCGGCGTGTTTGAAGTGAAAGTTCGCAAGGCTCGCATTGGCCGTAACCCCAATGCCCCGGCCACGGACGTGCCCATCCCGCCCCGTGCGGTGGTCAAGTTCAAGCCCGGCAAAGAGATGCGCGAATCCGTCTTGAAACTGACGCCGAAACAGATCGAAGAAGCGAACGCACCGCACAATAATCCGCCGCCAACCGGCCCGGATTTGTAAGCGCCTCAGCGCCAACATAACTTTCGCGAAAACGCCTTGGGCAGTTGCCCGTGGCGTTTTCTCCTTTTAGCCACACCCTCTCGTCGCTATCCGCCTGCACCGCTTAGCATCCGGATTTCGTCATTAGTCATTTACCCCTGTAAGGTGGTTCGCTATTGTCCCCGCTCTGTTTATGGAACGTTTGCCCGGATTTCGTGATTTTTATCCTGAACCGCTGCCCAACAACGATGCTTGGAGCTGCGATGCCCGTCAGCACATCTTCGATTCATGGCGCTCGATCGCCCGTCGCTATGGTTTCCGCGAATACGATGGCCCACCTTTGGAGCCGCTGGAGCTTTATACCAACAAATCGGGCAATGAGATCGTCAGCCAGCTCTTCAACTTCATCGACAAAGGTGAACGCGCGGTTTCGATGCGCCCCGAGATGACCCCGACGGTCGCCCGTATGGTGGCTACCGCCGAACGCGCTTACAAGAAGCCCATCAAATGGTTCGCCATCCCGCAATTGTTCCGCTACGAGAAACAGCAGAAGGGACGGCTCCGCGAGCACTTCCAGTTCAACTGCGACATCTTTGGCGAAAACGATAACGCGGCCGACGCGGAAATCGTCGCCCTGCTCATCGATTCTTTGCGCGCCCTCGGTCTTACCGCTGAGGACTTTGTCCTGCGCCTGAGCAGCCGCCAAGCGTGGCAGCGCTTCTTTGAAGCGCGCAACCAGGATGCCTCAAAGGCTTACGAATTTTATCAAGTCGTCGACAAGATAGAGCGTGAGAAGCCCGAGATCTCCAGCGCCAAACTGGCTCCCCTCGGCATCAGCTACGAGGAAGTGGTTTCGTTCATCCAAAAGAGCGAGCCAACACCCGAGTTACAAGCCGTGCTTGATAACCTCGCCGCGCGCGGCCTGAGCGATTTCGTGAAGACGGATTACGGTGTCATCCGCGGTCTCGCTTATTACACGGGCGTGGTATTTGAAGCCTTTGATCGCAAAGGCGAATTCCGCGCCATCGCGGGCGGTGGGCGTTACGACAACCTCATCAAGCTCGTCAGCAATGGCAAGGTGGACCTGCCCGCGCTCGGCTTCGGCATGGGCGACGTCGTGTTGCTCGAGCTCCTCAAGTCACGCGGTAAGCTCCCGAAGTTCAACGCGAACGTGAATGCGTTTGTGATGATCGAAGACGAAACGCTGCGTCCGGAATCGTTGAAACTCATCCAGCAATTGCGCGAAGCCGGCCTGATGGTGGATTACCTCCTCACCCCAGCCAAGGGCGACAAGCAATTCAAGCGCGCCCAGGAACTCGGCAGCAAATTCACTGTGCGTCTGGAAAAGAATGAAACAGGCACTGTGGCCGTCTTAAAGAATCTGCAGACGCGCCAGGAAGAACGCGTAAGCGCGGCGGAAGTTGCACAGAAGCTCATCTCCTGATTGCCCCGGAGGGGCAAGTGCTGGTAGCCACGGGTGACCACCGGGAACCCGTGGAAATCAGTTTAAGAAAACACCGCCCCGGAAGGGGCGGATGACATCTCAGTATTTTACCATTGGAGGCACACGCTTCTTCCGGAGCGCACGCAGCCAACTTCTTCCACCACGGGTTTCCTTCGGTCACCCGTGGCTATCCGCCAACGCCCCTCACGAAGCTGATCACAGATCACTCCGCCCGCAGCACAAACTGACGATGACGGTTGAACACGCCGCGCAAGCTCTTTGAGAGATCATCCTGCAAGGCTTGCACCTCGGCATACACGGCGACCGCTTTCGGATTCGGTTTCGTGGTCTCGCGCGCGTTCAGCTTCACGTATTGGTCCGTGATGCTTTCGATGCTCACCTTTTCACCGGCTTGCAGACGCGCGCACCAGAGCGCTTGGAGTGCCGCACCGTAAGCCGCGCCTTCGCTCACTTGCAGCGTGACGACTTCGGCATTGAAAATATCCGCCATGATCTGGCGCCACACTTTGGATTTCGCCCCGCCACCCGTGGCGCGAATCTGGGTCGGCTTCACGCCGAGTTCCGCCAGACGGCGCAAACCGTAATTCATGCCCAACGTCACCCCTTCCATCGCCGCCCGCGCATAGTGCGCCGGGGTGAAAGTCTTCTGGGTGATACCAAAGAACACACCCGTGCCATCCGGCACATTCGGGGTGCGTTCCCCTTCCAGATAAGGCAACAGGATGAGCCCATCCGAACCCGGCTTGATCTTCGCTGCTTCCGCCGCGAACTTTTCGTGCGTCCAGCCAAAGCTCTTGCGCACCATCTCGGTGGCTACCGTCACGTTCATCGGACAGAGCAAGGGCAGCCAGTGATTGGTGGAATCACAAAACGCCGCGATCTCGCCTTGCGGATCGACGATCGGTTTGCCGGCGCACGCATAGATCGTGCCGCTCGTGCCGAAACTCGCGGTGATGCCCCCTGCCCGCGTATTGCCCGTGCCGATGGCGCCCATCATATTGTCACCACCACCCGCACTCACAATGACATCCGTGGTGAGTCCAAGCTCCTTTGCCGTGGCAGCTTGCAGGTAACCGGCTGGCTGATCGCTCGAGATGAGCTTCGGCAATTTGCTGCCCAGATCCGCATCGATCGCTTTGATCACCGCGCTGGACCACTGGCGTTTGCGCACATCGAGCAAGGCCGTGCCGCTCGCATCGCCGTATTCCATCACCGCCTGCCCCGTCAGCCAGAAATTGATGTAATCATGCGGCAACAGGACCGTGTGCAGCCGCGCGAAATTCTTCGGCTCATGCTTCTTGAGCCACAAAATCTTGGGCGCCGTGAAACCTGGCAACACCGCATTCCCCAACGCTTTGATCGTCGCCTTAGGGCCGCCCAAGGCAGCCGTGATCTCGGCGCATTCCGCCGACGTTGAAGTATCGCACCAGAGCTTGGCCGGGCGGATGACGTCGCCTTTCTTGTCCAGCGGCACAAAACCATGTTGCTGCCCGCTCACACCGATGGCTTTCACTTCGCTCGGTTTGGCCTTCGCCTGTTTCAAAGCGGCCTTGATGGAGTTCGCCGTGGCGGCCAGCCATTCTTTCGGATGCTGTTCTTTTGCGCCCGGCGGCAGATTGGGAATCAAGTCATACGCGGCCGAAGCTGAACCTAAAACCTTGCCCGTCTTGGCATCCACCACGAGGGCTTTGGTGGATTGAGTGCCGCTGTCGATGCCGATGAGAAGTGTGCGCATAGTTAAACTTTTAAAATATCTCTGCTCGTTCCTCCGCCCGCAAACTGAGAAAACAGCGCTTCAGCCGGCGTGGAGAAATGAAAACGGACCTGAGCATACTCCTTTGCCAAAGCACTTCCAATGCGAAACTGGCGGTGAATAATTTTTGTAGAAAAGGACTTGAGACAAGGCCGGTGCAGGACGATATTCCTCTCAGAAATTCGGTGGCCAACCACCGGTCGCTCTTTGAAGAAAATTTACTGATTTAACCCTGCGCTGTTCGTGATTGCGCAACAAAGTCCTTGGACCGTAATTAATCAATGCGGGGCCTTAACTTCCTTGGCTTACGACAGGCCTTAATTGGACGTTGGACGCCTCAGATTCGGTCCCACCTATATCAGGGCAGTTCATAGGTACCGTTCCACACGGCAGAGGTGGGGTTATTCTTTGCGATGCCGGATGATCAACTGATTATCCGGCATTTTTTATTCCCTGCTTCTACTTCTTGGCATCGCAGCGAGATGCGTTAAACTCCCCTCATGGCGCAGTCTGATTTATTCGGAACCGGTCCCGTTGCTCCTGCCGATGAGGCAGCAGTGGCGGCTCCTGCTTCCGAAACTAATCGCACCGCTCCGCTCGCCGCTCGAATGCGCCCGCGCACGTTGGATGAATATATCGGCCAGCGCCACATCCTCGCTCCTGGCATGTTGTTACGCCGGGCGATTGAAGCCGACCGCATCCAATCACTCATTTTCTACGGGCCACCCGGCACAGGCAAAACTTCGCTTGCCCAACTCATCGCGTTGCATACGAAAACGCGTTTCGAGCGGCTCAGCGGTGTAGAATCCAACGTCGCGGATATGCGCCGCGTGCTCTCCGGCGCGACGAATCGGCTGCACAACACTGGACAACCGACCATCCTTTTCATCGACGAGATCCATCGTTTCAACAAATCGCAGCAGGACGTTTTGTTGCCGGATGTGGAGAGCGGTGTCATCCGCCTGATCGGTGCCACCACGCACAATCCCTTTTTCTTCGTCAACTCCCCGCTCGTCTCGCGTTCACAGATCTTTGAACTGCGCTCACTCACGGACGAGGACATCCTGAATCTATACCAGCGCGCCCTTACGGACACCGAACGCGGCTTGGGTTATCTGAAAATCCGGGCGGATGACGATGCCTTGAAGCATCTCGCCAAGACTTCCGATGGTGATGCCCGTAAGGCGCTGAACTCGCTGGAGATCGCTGCACTGACCACGGAGCCGGGCAGCGATGGCTACATCCATATCACACTCGGTGTGGCGGAACAGAGCATCCAGAAAAAAGCCATCGTTTACGACGGTGATGGTGATGCGCATTACGACACCATCTCTGCGTTCATCAAGTCCATGCGCGGCAGCGATCCCGATGCCACGCTCTACTGGTTGGCGAAAATGATCCACGCCGGTGAAGACCCGCGCTTCATCGCCCGGCGCATTGTGATTCATGCCGCGGAAGATGTGGGCCTCGCGGATCCCATGGCCCTCGTCCTCGCCGTCTCTGCTCATCATGCGGCTGAATTTATCGGCTGGCCGGAAGCGCGCATCCCCATTGCCGAAGCCGCGCTTTACATCGCCACCGCGAACAAAAGCAACACGGTGGTCGCCGCCATTGATGCCGCGCTGGAAGACGTCAAGAATGGCCGCACTTTGCCCGTGCCGGAACATTTGCGGGATGGCCATTACAAGGGCGCCAAACAACTCGGCCACGGTGTCGGTTACGAATACGCCCACAATCATCCCGGCAACTTTGTGGCCCAAGATTACCTCGGAGAGACACGCCTCTACTATCAACCCACCGAGCAAGGGGTCGAAAAGAAGATCAAAGAACGCGTTGAACGCTGGCGGGCCGAACTTGATGCGAGCCGAAAGAAGTCCGTATGATTCCGAGCCTCACCGAACAAAAGACCGCCCTGCGCCAGCAATACAAAGTGCTGTGCCGTTCACTTCTGCCCGAACAACTGGCCGCCGCTTCCGAAGCCTTGTGCGCCAATATCGAGAATGCCGATTGCTGGCATCATGCGCAAAGCGTGCTCATGTTTTATCCGTTGAATGACGAGCCAGACATCGTCCCCTTGCTGGAGAAGGGGTTACGCGCGGGCAAGACCTTGTCCCTGCCCCGCTACAACGCCACCGCCGGGGTTTACGAAGCCGCCCTGATCCGCAATCTGACCGAAGATCTGGTGCCAGGCCGCTTCGGGGTCCGGGAACCTTCCGCAAATTGTCCGCCCTTGCCATTAAACCAACTGGACTTAACGTTAGTACCTGGCATAGCCTTTGATGCTAGCGGACGGCGGCTGGGGAGAGGCAAGGGCTTCTATGACCGGCTGCTGCCAGGGACGACAGGGATGACGTTAGGATTAGCCTTCGACTGGCAGGAGAGCGACGTGCTCCCCGTTGAGCCGCATGATGTCGAACTGGATGGCGTCCTAACACCAACACGCTGGCTCAAAGCGATTTAGCCAGACGGGCGCATAAATGTTTTTGTTGGGCAATATTCAGATGTATTTAGAAGGTCTCGCGTTTTTCAGCGCGGGCGCGGCCGCGTTTTACTTCTTTCAACGCAAACGCGAAAAATCCCTGCAAAAAAATGCGCAAGAACAGCACGACCTGACCCTGGCCAATGCCAAGCGTGAGGCGGAGAACATCCTTCGCGAAGCCAAGCTCGCCGCCAACGAGGAAGCCCTCAAGGTCCGCGAGCAAACCGAGAAATCTTTCACCCAACGCCGGCTGGAGATCACCGAGATCGAGAATCGCCTGGCCGAGCGCGAACGCCTGGTCAGCCGCCAGCTTGAAAACGTCGTCGCCCAAGAAAAGGTGTTAAAAGCCACCGACGAGCAGTTGAAAAAACAACTGGCCGAGGCGGAAAACCAACGGCTGGAGCTGCACCAGCTCGTGCAGTTGGAAAAAGAAAAGCTGCAATCCATCGCAGGCATCAGTGAACTCGACGCCCGCGCGCAGTTGCTCAAACAAGTCGAGATGGACGCCTTGAAGGATGCCAACAGCCTCACGCGGCATATTTTAGATAACGCCAAGACACTGGCGGAGGACAAGGCCCGCTACGTCCTGAGTGTTGCCATCCAGCGTTACGCCGGCGATCACACCTTCGAGACGACCACCGCAACCATTGCCTTGCCCGGCGACGAGATCAAAGGCCGCATCATCGGTCGTGAAGGCCGTAATATCCGCGCCTTTGAAGCCGCCACTGGCATCACAGTTCTGATCGACGACACGCCGAACGCCGTCGTCCTTTCCGGCTTCGATCCTGTGCGCCGGGAGATCGCCCGGGAAGCGATGCAACGCCTCATCCTCGATGGTCGTATCCACCCGACGCGTATCGAGGAAGTCGTCCAAAAGGTCACCGAGGAGATGGACGAAACCATCGTCAAAAACGGTGAAGAAGCCGTCTTTAAGGTAGGTCTGCCGCAGTTGCATCCGGAGATCGTCAAGCTCCTGGGCCGCCTGCGCTTCCGTCACAGTTTTTCCCAGAATGTTTTGGATCACTCCATCGAGGTCGCTTATCTCATGGGCTTGATGGCCTCCGAGATGGGCATGGACGTGCAATCCGCCAAGCGTGCCGGCCTGCTGCACGACATCGGCAAAGCCATCGATCATGAGGTGGAAGGTTCTCACGCCATCATCGGCGCTGATTTCATCAAGCGTCACGGCGAAGCAGAGAACATCGTTAACGGTGTGGCTTCGCATCACGGCGAAGTGCCGCATACGAATCCCCTAGGTGTGCTCGTGAGTGCAGCGGATGCGATCAGCGCCAGCCGTCCCGGTGCCCGCTCCGAGACGATGACCACCTACATCAAGCGTCTGGAGGATCTGGAACGCATCGGGGCTTCGTTCCCCGGTGTCGATAAATGTTACGCCGTGCAGGCCGGACGCGAGCTGCGCGTGCTGGTGCAACCAGAGAAGCTGTCCGACGAAGAATCTTACGCGCTCGCCAAATCCATCACGCGCAAGATCGAGGAAGAACTGCAGTATCCCGGCCAGATCCGCGTGACCGTGGTGCGGGAGACACGGGTGGTCGAGTTCGCCAAGTAAAAGTAAGGCGCACCAAAGACCGCGGCTCAACGGCCTTCATTCATATTCCCCGGCAAACTGCCTTTGCCCGGTCCGCCACCCCAAGGCCGGGGCGACTGGTTCTTCGGAGCACCCGCAGGCTTGTCACTGCAACAACCAGCCAGCAACACGACTGCCGCCAGACAGAGCCCCGCAATAAGACTACGCCTTGTTTTCATAGTTTGTTTCTCCCTCCTTTAATTTAAAGCAAAAGCAAAAGGCCGGACATTATGTCCGGCCTTGCTGAAATTATCTGGCTGACTCGCTTAGCGACCTTCGGTCAAACCGACCGGCAACCCACCTTCCCAACCCTTAGGTGCGTTCCACGGACGGGCGGAGCGGTTCTGCGGCTCAGTGCTCGCGCAGCCTGAGCCCAACGCCACTACTGCCAACAACAACAGACCGGCCACAATCTTGCTAAACGACTTCATGTTCATACCGAGTGATACTATTGCACTACCACGGTATCACCTTCAACCACATCTTTTTTCTTCCAAGATTGGATGACGTTGGCGACGGAGTAATCCGTTTCCACCGTGGCGATGCGGACCTTGCCCACCACTTCACCCGCGCGGGTCACAACCATCTCACCATCCACCTTGGCACCTTGCTTGGCACCCACCGTGATGATGACGAACTCATAGCGCGGGTCAACCGAAGTGACCTTGCCGGAAAGACCCAGCGGGAGACGCACAGCCGGAGCCAAAACGGAATTTTTATCGATCTCGCGGATGCGGTTCTCGAGCTTGTTCACCTGCACTTGCAGAATCTTGTTCTCCGCAGTGTAAACATCGCGTTCCTTGGTCACGACGGGAAGCTTAGCAAAAACATCTCTGATCTCAGCCATGGTCTTGCCGAACTTAACAAACTCGGCATTGGCTTGTATGGCAGCCTGCGTCTCACCTTTGGACTTGGTCAACTGACCATTCAAGTCGGCGATATCCTTGTTGGCTTTTTCGACTTCCGACGTCTTGGCCGCCAAAGACGTCTTCGTCGTTTCCAATTCAGCCTTTGTCGTGTCCAAGGTCTGCTTGGTCGTATTCAGCTCAGCTGTGACCTGCGCTTTGGCAGACACCTCAGCCTGATACTTGCGCATGTTATCTTTCTCCCCCTTTTCAGCCTTTTCAACACGCGGCTTGATCTTGAGAAGACTCACAGCGATTGAGGCACCGCCCATCGCGATTGCGAGTGCCAATAGAATTCGTAAAAACATCGTAGTTTGGTTGGTTATGGATTACGGTTGCTGAGATTAAGCAAAAGAAAATGACAGTGTCAACGCCTGCATCACGCTATTGCTCAAGTAAATCCAAGGTTTTTGGACCCTGAAATGCATTCTTTAGTATAGGATCACTACATCGTTACCGTTCGGTTCAGCCCAAGCCGTGGCCAATCCCCATACGGGCAGATCCGATTTGGTCTGTGGTTTGCCGGTTAGCTTACCATCTTTTCCGGCGGTTTGCCAGCAGACCGCCCCACCTTTCTGCCAGCCGGTGCCTTCCGTCCAGATCAAGACCGCGGAACCGTCTTTCAATTGGACCGCTACCGGGTGCTTTCGTTTCACGTTACCCACCGGGCTAAATGCTTGCAAATCGCCCACTCCTTGCCGGGCATATTTCACCTTGCCGTCGGATTCCCACGCCAACCAGCCGTCCCGCACCCAAGCCGTGCTCATGGGGCACTGGCCGATCCGCCAGGCATCGCGGTTGATGACTTCAAAGCTCTTGCCCTGGTCCTTGGATTGCAGCCAGACCATATCCCGATCCATCACCGTGAAGGCCGCGCGAAACAGGACGTTCAGCCGGTCCTGCTCATCCACCGCCACGCGCAAGCCGCAACAGGCGCAGGTGCCGCTATTCGGCGGGCTGATCTCCCGTTCCGGGGTAAACGTCCGACCGTCATCTGGCGAAACCACCAAGAACACCGCCCGGCCCGTCTCTCCCTTGGGTGGCGACGTCTTGCTGGCGTGCCAAGCGATATACACCTGCCCTCGCCCATCCACCGCGATAGACCCGCCGCCATCGAGGGCATAGGAAGTCTTCATGATATTCCGTTGCGGCTCGAAGCTTTGCTTGCCCGGCAACAGGCACGCATACAGCAAAGGCGACCCCTCACCTTGTTTGGGCAAGGCGGTTTGACTGCCATTCCACAAGACATGCACCACGCCTGAGCGGCTCACGGCTAGTTGCGCGCCGCGAATCGTCCCAACGGCCACCGCACTACCCGCTTGGCTGTTCACTTTGATCGGCTGGCTAAAAGATTTTTCACCGGCCTTGCGAAACATGTAATAGACGTCACTGGCCCGCGCCTCACCTGCCAGGTAAACCACATGCACACCACCACGGGAATCAATGATGGATTGCGGCTGCACTGCGCCCGTCGGCAATCGTTCGATCCGAACAATCGGCTCGGCGTAGGCCGACAGCATCAGACCACAAACCACAGCCAATAAACTCAGTAAGCGCGGATTCATAAGTGAATTATTTCAACGAGTTCACCAGCGGTAACAACTTGTCCACCATCTCGGCCTCGTCCTTGCCCGCTTGATACTTTGCCAGGAACCACACCTCCAGATGTTCCACGGCGGCTTCCGGCGCGAGCTTGGTCAGAGCGCCCACGGTTTCCATCTCCAGCATATCCCCGTTAGTATAGACTTCCGTGTTGCAGCCGAAATCAGGATACGTGGCCGAAGCATCAAACGGCATACGCTTGATGAACAAACTGTCCTTGCCCTGATACGCCATCCAACCCGGCGAATTGCGGATGCCCAGCTTCTGCGCCTTCTTGTTCGCGGGATCGCATTGCAACTGGATGAAGCGCGTCCCCCAGGTCCAGCGCGGGTCGCGCATGTCCGTGTAACCCCAAAGGGCCATGGGCCGGGCAGGCAAAAGATCTTTCGAGACGGGTTCCTGCGGGAGAATAGCGCGTCCGGGCCCTTGCATCACCGAGAGCGCCCAAGGAGCAGCCTCGATGGTCCAGAGATTGTGATTCCGCAATCGGTGCCGCACCTCCACCCGCGCCTCCTTCGGATGCATGGTGATCTCGATCTCCTTTTGCATCCCCGTCTTGGGCTCGGTCTTTTGCGTCAGCTTCAGCACGCCTTCTTTCCACTCCACTTCCACCGGGCTGTTATCCGGTTGGTAGGTGCGCACCTTGTCCTCCGGCGCATGCCAGAAACGATGCCCGCCGTAGATGTTCCAGTTATCGCCGCCTTTCGTGCCCAGCTGTTCCGGCCAGATTTTGAACACGCTTTCAGCGCCGATGAGTGAAAACCGGATGATCCGCGGGCCCACATCCGCCGTGGCCACCAGCTCGATCTTACCATTGCTCAGGCGGATACAGTTGGGCCAACCGGCGAAATTGACCTTTTCCATCGTGACTTCAGCCTGACCGGTCAACGTCGCAGCCACGGCAAATAACAAAACGGCGATTTTTTTCATGCGCAGGTTCAATGGTTCACGCCAAAGTAACGAATGCCCACTTTAATTCACGCCCGAAATGGGGCAAAAGTGAAGCCGCCCCAAAGAAAAATCGTAACATCCTAAATTAAAGCAAGTTACACAGATACAACCCCATCAAAGACAGGCTCAGCCATCAGCTTGCCATCACCTGGCAAAACGCCCTGTTTTGACGGCTAACCCAAACGGCCTACAGGCTGGAGCAGGAAAAGTTAATGTTTTGGCTTGCAGGGTTTTGCTAATGTCCATTATACGAAGAGCTGTAATAGACGATAGATTTGCAGTGTGATTAGTTTCATGAGTAACTACCAACCGAAGAGGGCAGCTTGAACCGCCCTCAGTTTTCGCGTAACGCTCCACCTTCCTCCTACGTCCGGGTTGACGGAAAAATCCGCGCCCGCGAGGTCAGGGTCATCGGTCCAGATGGCAGTCAAATCGGCATCCTTTCGTTGGCCGACGCTATCTCTCTGGCCCGTAAGCATCAGCTTAACCTCGTGGAAGTGGCGTCCTCAGCCAATCCGCCGGTGTGCCGAATCATCGATTTCGGCAAATACCGCTACGAGCAGGCCAAGAAGGAGAAGGAATCCAAGAAGCACCAGCACGCCAACAAGGTCAAAGAGGTGCAATTGAGCGCCAACATTGACCCGCATGATTTCGGCGTGAAGCTCCAGCATGCCGTCGAGTTCCTGTGCGACGACATGAAGGTGAAGATTTCTCTGCGCTTCCGCGGCCGTGAAATGGCGCACCAAGAATTTGGTTTCCGCGTGGTCCAGAAGTTCATCGCGGACACCACTCCGTTCGGCCATCCGGACTCGCCCGCCAAACTGACGGGCCGCTCCATCAACGTCATGCTCTCCCCCTTGCCGCGTAACAAGCGCGCCAAGAATCCGTACGAGAAACCGGCTCCGCAGTTGCTGAAAGCCGATCGTACCGAGGAAGAGGATGATGAAGAGGACGCCAAGGAAGCTGCCGCTGCTCCCAAGCAGGAGAAGCGCAAAGTGGCGACCAACGCCGCCGAGCAGCCTGGTGGCAACCCCATCAACAAGGCCTTGAGCAATTTGGAATTGCCGAAGGAATAGTCTTCAACCTTCGTCACAATTTTCAGAACGGGCACCCTCGGGTGCCCGTTTTCTTTTACGTGAGCAAGCCGCGTTTGCGCAGCATGGCTTCCATCGCTTTGTCCATCATCACTTCGGCCAGATCCCGTGTCGTTTCATCCAATGCCTTCGTCGCCGCCTTAAGCTTGGCGGGATCGCCCACGCCCGCTGCATCCTCACTGGCGAGCAGATCTTGAACCGCCCTCAAGGCTTCATCGACTTGGGCGGCATACTCAGGCGTCAGATCCGCCCGGCACTCATCCAAGCCCTTGCGCGTTGCCGTGACCGCTTCCTGCGCGCGCAATTTCGCCTCTACCCACAGGCGCGCCTTCATATCATCAAAGGCATGTTCCACCGATTCCTCCACCATTTTCTGCACGGCGGAATCATCCACGTCCACGGCCGATTTCATCTCTACGATCTTCTGATTGCCCGTGCGCACATCCCGCGCCAGCACGTGCAGGATGCCGTTGGCATCGATCTCAAATTGCACCCCTACCCGCGGAACCCCGCGCGGGGCGGGTTCAAAATCCACGGTGAATTTCCCGAGACTCCAGTTGTCCTTCGCCCGCTCACGTTCGCCCTGGAGCACATGCACGAGCATGCTCGATTGTTGATCCACCACCGTGGTGAACATCTCGCCCGCCTTCACCGGGATCGTTGAATTGCGCGGGATGATCACGTTCATCAAGCCGCCAAATGTCTCCAGCCCCAGCGACAACGGCGTGACATCCAGCAGCAACACATTCTTGAATCCGCCGGATAATATCTCCGCCTGAATGGCCGCCCCAAGCGCCACCGCTTCATCCGGATTTTGCGAGGTATTCAGGAGTGGCCCCTTGGCTTGGTGATACTCCGTGCCCAAGCGCAGATCACCACGCGTCTCCGCGAACTCCGCACACCCAAACCACTCGCCCACCAATTTGCGCACCAAGGGCATGCGGGTCTGCCCGCCCACCAAAATCACCTGATCCAGATCAACCGCTTTCAATTTGGCATCGGACAATGCGCGCACACAATATTCGCGCGTGCGTTGGATGATATCACGCGTCAGCGATTCCAGCTCCCCCCGGGTCAGCTCACGTTGAAAACTGAATGTGCCGCTCAAGAACGGCAGCGCCACCTCGGTGCTTTCCGCTTCGGACAGGGCGATCTTGGCCGCCTCCGCAACTTCGCGCACCCGCGAGAGTAAAGCCGCCTCGCCCAACACCTGCGGCCCGCCCGCTTTCACAATGGCTTCCGCCAAAAACTCAACGAGCCGCCGATCCAGATCATCCCCGCCCAACCGGGTGTTTCCGCACGTGGAGAGGACTTGGAAGACGCCTTCGCGCATCTCCAGAATGGAAAGATCAAACGTTCCCCCGCCCAGATCATACACCGCGATCTTCGCACTTTCCTTGAGCCGGTTCAGGCCATAAGCCAGCGCAGCCGCTGTGGGTTCATTGATGATGCGTTCCACGCTCAGCCCGGCCAGCTCCCCTGCCCGTTTCGTGGCGTTGCGTTGAGCGTCATTGAAATAAGCCGGCACAGTGATGACTGCCCGGGAAATGCTTTCGCCCATGGAAGCCTCGGCATCCGCTTTCAATTTCTTGAGCACTTCCGCCGAAATCTCTTCCGGCGACCAATCACGCCCCGGCAGAGGGATCGCCACTTGTCCGTTGCCTTGTCCCTTCAATGGATACGTGACATTGCGTTCTTCCTCCGTGATTTCACCCGCCCGCCGCCCCATGAAACGCTTCACCGAATACACCGTCTGGGCCGGATACAAAGCCCGGACACGATTCGCGGCCACTCCCACCACAGGGGCCGCTTCCGCCGCTGGGATGTGAACGACCGAAGGCGTGAGCCGACGCCCCTCGGCGTCCGCCATCACATAAGGAATACCCGCTTCCACCACCGCCACCAGCGAGTTGGTTGTGCCCAGATCGATACCGACAATTTTGTTCACCCCGCTATACTGCAACGTCCGCCCCCGAGTTTCACGTAAATCTTTGCTTTCATGGGCAGATAAAAAAAGACGCAAGCCGGTGAAAGCCTGCGCCTCTAAAAAAACTTAATGCTGGCCGGTCAACGATTCGAAGAAGCCCGGGCGAAGTTGATCGTATCGCGGTAACGCTTGTTGTCCGCCCGCATGCGGGCCGTCAACGTGCGGCAGATACCCATCAAGAATGGCGTTGCCAGATCCGGCGCTTCAGCGATCAACCGGGTAAAAGCGGAGTGGGAAATCTTGAGCAAGGTCGTTTCGTTATTCGCCACGACATCCGCCGAACGCGGACCTTGATCGAACAGCGTCATTTCACCAAAGAATTCACCGGCGGCCAGAGTCGTGAGCGTCGTCTCCTTCTGCGCGATCATGAGGCGCACCCGGACCTCCCCTTCAAGAATCAGGAACATCGCATCACCATGCTCGCCTTGTCGCACCACTTCGTTGAACTGGCGGACTTGCTTGACCTCCATGAATTGGACGAAACGCCCAAGCTGCTGGTCGTTCATTTCCGCCAAAATCTTCACCCGCCGTAGCATACCTGGCCGGATGCCCTGCACCAACGGAGCCGGTCCGGCATCCCCGGCACCTACGGCTTTGGCCGTTCCCGTCTTGCCCCGGAAAAACATGGCCAGATCAGGAACACCAGAAGCTTTGGACCAAGTATCAGTCTGCTCAGAGAAGACCCATGTATTGGCTTCTACCCGCTCCTCGCGGATCCATTCCACGAGCGTGGGTAATTCTACAGGCCCGTATACAACATCATCAGAGGCCCAAATCTTAAAGCCGACGCCTGATTCTGGGGAATTCACGTCTCTTTTCTAGACATGATGACTGCTTGCTGGAAGCAAAAAAAGCCTGCCATCAGAAGAAAGTTGCCGGATGCGCAAAATACGGTTAGCGGAGCCAGCTTGGCTAGGCACTACATCTTCTCGGTCGTCTCCAAGCCCAGCACTTCCAAGCCTTGCTTCAAGACTTTGGCCGTGATCTCGCAGAGCAGCAAACGGCTGCTGCGTTCGGGCTCTTCAGATTTCAGAACCGGGCAGCTCTCGAAGAATTTCGAGTAGAGACCAGCCAGATCGTAAAGATAGTTGCAGAGGTAGTTCGGACGGCACTCTTCCACTACGCCTTCCAGCACAAAGCCAAAGTTCAGCAACTGCTTGGCCAAGGCCAGTTCATCGGGTGCTTTCAACTGGATCCGCGCGTGAGGAGCCACGGTGATGCCCAGCTCCGCCGCTTTCCGGAAAATGGACCGGATACGGGTGTAAGCGTAAAGCAGATAAGGCGCGGTGTTGCCGTTTAACGCCAGCATCTTATCCCAACTGAACACATAATCGCTCTGCCGGTTCGGCATCAGATCTTGATACTTCACCGAACCGATTCCGACCACACGGGCGATCTCCTTGCGAGTCGCTTCATCCAGGTCGGCGCTCTTCTCATTGACCGTCTTGAACGAGCGTTCTTCCGCTTCATCCAAGAGATCGGAAAGTTTCACCGTATCACCCGAGCGCGTTTTGAACGGCTTGCCGTCATCGCCCAAGATGGCCCCAAACCAGACATGCTCCACTTGCACCTTGGCCTCTGGACGCCAGCGGCGGAATACCGCGAACACCTGCCGGAAATGCAACTGCTGCCGGCCATCCGTCACGTAAATGATTTTGTCCGGCGCCCACGTGGCCAAACGATACTCCAGCGTCGCCAAGTCTGTTGTGGCATAGTTCGCTGCGCCATCGCTCTTTTGGATGAGGCAGGGATTCGCATTCCATTCCCCATCGCGTTGGATGAGAAACGGATCCTCCTTCGGCGGCACGGAGCCGTCCGAGAATACACAGATCGCGCCGTCGCTCTCTTTGGCAATGCCCTTGGTCTTCAGCTCTTCCACCACACTTTTCAGCCGCGGATTGTAGAAGCTTTCCCCCAAGACGTGATCAAACTTGACGCCCAACCGACCGTAAATCGTATCGAACTGCACTTGGGATAGCGCGATCATCTCACGCCAGATGCCCAAGTTTTCAGCATCCCCGGCCTGCAGCTTCACCAACTCTTGCTTGGCGGCTTCGAGTTTGGATTCGTCCTCTTTGCACGCTACGCTGAGATGTTTGTAGATGCGTTCAAGCTCCGCAATCGGATCAACCGCTAATGCCGCCTTATCCAGCATCGTCTTCCAGCCCAGCAGCAACATGCCGAACTGCGTGCCCCAGTCCCCGATATGATTATCCGTGATGACCTTGTGCCCGAGCAAACGGAACGCCCGTGCCAGGCTGTCGCCCAAAATGGTCGAACGGATATGCCCGACGTGCATCGGCTTCGCCACATTCGGCGAACTGAAATCGATGACCACCGTCTTGGGCTTCTCCGCTGGGGCATAGAACAGGTGTTTGCCCTGCACGGCAGCCGTTAAAGATTCTTCGAGGACGGACGGTTTGAGAAAGAAATTGATGAAACCCGCTCCCGCGATCTCGGTCTTCTCACACAGATCAGCCACTTGCAGCTTCGCGGTGACATCCGTGGCGAGCTGGCGCGGATTCATCTTCCGCACTTTGGCCAAGGCCATCAATGCGCTTGTCTGGTAATCACCAAACTTTGCATCTTGGCAGGCCCGCACTAAAACGGTGGCGACATCCGCATCTGGCAAAACCGCCAGAACTGCGGCTTGCAGACGTTGTTCGAGAACTTTGCTGGGTAACACTTTGGGAGAACCGGGGAGGATTGCTCTCCACCGGATATTGGTGGGCTCACTTCTTGGCGACGTGAGTCCCGATGATCTGCATCATGGTCTGGGCGTCCGGAGCTTCTTCCAAGGCCTGACGAAATTCTTTGTTATGAAGCAGCTTCGCGATGTTCGCCAAGGTGTGGAGATGCTTCTGGAACTGGCCCTGCGGCACGAGGAAGAGCATCACCAGATTGACGGGCTGGTTGTCCAGCGCGTCAAAGTTGACCCCTTTCTTCGAGCGCCCGAAAGCGCCGACCACTTCATAAATCAAATCCGTGGAACCATGCGGAATGCCGACACCAAAGCCGATGCCGGTACTCATCGAGGTCTCACGTTTCTTTACCACTCCCGCCACGGCCTCACGATCTTCTGGGCGTATCTTGCCGGTCTTGACGAGATGATCAATCAACTCGTCAATCGCTTCCCAGCGGTTCGTGGCCGCCAAATCAGGAATGATTTGCTCTTTCTGTAGAATGTCAGCGAGCGTCATATCGCCTTAACGAAAAGTCACTGAATCTCGCTGAAACGAACCACCCATTTCAAGAGCGAATTCACCTTCATTTAATTCTACCGTTTTCATAGTAGTCTCGACAATCGGACAAAAACATCTCCGGTACAGCGGAACCACCATCCAAAGGCAGTGAGCAACCCCACTCCCTGCGTCAATATAGGCAGACAGGTCAACGGTAACAGCACATTCCCCAGAAAGATAATCACAATCGAGAAAAAGTAACCATGCTCGGTGATATCCGTCTGCTCCGTCCGCAAGATATAGATCGTCAACGTGACGTGAAAGGCATACGCCACCCCCAAAAGCAGGTGAAACACAGTCCAATACTTGGACCAGCCCCAAATCAAATGCCCCGCGCCGAACACCAAAACGAGGAGAAAGGCATAGAACGGGAAGAAATACGGCGCCAGCGCGATGATAAAGTTGCTTTTGGATATAATGACGTGCCCGCCTTTGGACGACACCTTCATCTTTTTCACCTTGCCGCCGAAAATCCACGTCCAGATGGCATGTGTCATCTCATGCCCCACCACATACAGCCACATAGGCCGTGGCAGGAGCATGAAGATGACGAGCCAGCAGACCGCCCCGGCCAGGAAAACCACCCAAAAGGAATCCGACGCCCCGCTCGCCTTCAGCACCAGCCACAACGCCTTCGCTGCCCCGATACAGACCGGCAGCAGGAAAATCGCGATGATGACCTTAAGCCACTTGGGCATATCGATTCGTTCTCGTCGTCGCTCTCGTCCTCGTTCTCGACCAGAACGAACGCACGCTGTGCTATTTGCTCCCCGGCTTCACGGCGGGCGTGTTCTTCAAGTCCGCCGGCAGATTGTTCGGATCAAAGGTCTCCACGTTCAAGCGGATGAGGCAATGGAACGGTACACCGAAGTTCACCGTGCCGTTCGAGCGATCCACCATCACGCCCACGCCCAGCAGATTCGCTTGATGCGCCTTCACGATGTCGATCGTCTCCTGCACTCGGCCACCCTTGGTCACTACATCCTCGATCACCAGCACCTTCTCGCCCGGGGCGATCTTGAATCCGCGCCGCAACACCAGTTTGCCTTCCTCTTTCTCCACAAAAATGAACCGGATGCCCAGTTGCCGCGCCACTTCCTGACCGATCACGAGGCCGCCCATAGCCGGTGCCACCACCGTCACCGCGCCGTAACCGCGCACCTGATCCGCGATGGCCTTGCCGAACTTCTCCACGATCGGCATATCCTGCAGCGCCTGCGCGCATTGGAAGAACTGCCGGCTGTGCAACCCGCTCCGCAAAACAAAATGCCCCTCCAGCAACGCGCCCGTCTGCCGGAACAAACTCAATGCTTCTTCATTCGTCATGGCGTGGATGAAAAACAACCCGGTGCCTGATGACAATAAAATAGGGTGAGAGAAATCCGCCCTTGTCTTTTTCTGGAATGAAACCAAGTTCACGAACGTCAACCAGATATGAAACGTTTTATCCTGCTGGCCTTGTGTGCCGCGTGCTCCAGCCTCTCGGCCTTCGCCGCCAAAATCGGCGATAAAGCCGCCCCCTTGACCATCAAAAACTGGGTGAAAGGCTCCGCCGTCGATGTCCTCGATGGTAAAAACATCTACGTCGTGGAGTTTTGGGCAACTTGGTGTGGACCTTGTCGTTCGAGCATTCCTCATCTGACCGAGCTGCAGCAGAAGTATAAGGACAAGAAGATCGTCTTCGTCGGCATCAGTGATGAAGAGCAGGAGACAGTGACGCCGTTTGTCAAACAGATGGGCGCCAAGATGAACTACCTCGTCGCCTGTGACAACGACCGCCACACCCACGATGGCTACATGAAGGCCTACGGCCAAAGCGGCATCCCCACCGCCTTTATTGTCGGCAAAGATGGCAAAATCCTTTGGCTTGGCCACCCCATGGGGGATTTGGAAGAGACCTTGGATGAGATCGTCGCCGGCAAATTCAACCTCGCCACCGCCATCAAACGCGACGAAGGCCGTCTCATGCTGGAAGATTTCCAGCAACTCATGGCCAAGGGCGATCCGCAAGCCAAGGCCTTGGGCGGCAAACTGCTCAAGACCTTCGCTGACGACTCCAAAACGCTTACCGATATCGCCTTCGAAATCGTCGCCAACCCCAAGCTCCCCAACCGCGATTTCGTTTTCGCCGAGTCTGCTTTGGACGCCGCCGAGAAAGTTCCCGGTAGCGAACTGCACTTCATCAAGGCCGTCCGTGCCGTCGTCCGCTTTGAATCCGGCCAGACCGATGAAGGCCTCAAACTCATCGATGAAGCCATCAATATGAGCGAACACGCGGCGGACAAGGCACAATACAACACCTTCAAGCGCGTCATGAAGGCCCGGATCGAAGAGGTCAAAAAACCTTAAAGCTTGCCGGGCTTTGAAGTACATCTACGCAGCCTCCCTTCGCGTTACTCGGTATTTTGAACTGTTTATCGCTCTTTCTCTTGTTTCAAACGGCCCCAAAAGTGCTATATTCTCACCGTAGTCATGAGCCAAGCCATGCCAATGACGGTTCAAAATCTCTTGCGCACACTGCTGGTTATCGTCGTGTTTTATTTCACGACCGCGGCCTCGGCTGTCACGATCAAGACCATCAAAACAGGTGTCGATGAATCCAACAGCGACGCCCTTTTGGCCGATGATGCCGCCGATGCCAATTGGTCCCTCGCCAGTGTCACGGGTGGCACGGACGGCACGACGCCCCGCACGGCGACAGTAGTGGCCGCCTCCCTTCCCGGCGGCTGGGCTGGTAAAGTGATCGCGGGCACTGGTTTCATCACTCGCGGCACCAGCCAAGTCGGCACCGATGGCGCCACCTACAATTTCGAGACGACCTTCAACCTGGATACGGTGAACTTCGGCAGCTTCACCTTCAGCGGCTCCACTTGGGCAGATAACACCGTCTCCGTCATCCTGAACGGCAATGTCATCGGCACCAGCGCGAACCTCGCTCAGCTCGATTTCACCACCTCCAATCAATCTTACTTCGTCAACGGCCTGAACACCCTGCGCCTCTCCGTGTTCAATAATGTCACCGACGTCGGCGTCAGCTTCTCCGGCCTCATCACCGCCACGCCCGTGCCCGAACCGCACGAATGGGCCATGATGCTGATTGTGTTCGGCTTCTTCGGCTGGCACTACCGCAGCCGGTGGTTGCCCCGTAGTGGGGCAGGCGCCCTCGCCTGCCAATAGTCGACCAGGCGCCCCCGCCTGTATTCCTTCACTTTCCCTTCCCTGCCTCATTGAACTCCTTACGCCCTGTGCTACCCTCTGCCCAACATGGCTTACGAATCCTTTCGTGATTGGGTGGATGCACTGGACGCCGCGGGTGAACTCATCCGCATCAAAGAACCCGTCGCCACCGAACTCGAGATCACCGAGATCGCCGACCGCGAGATGAAGAAACCCGGCGGCGGCAAGGCGCTCCTGTTTGAAAAGCCCACCGTCAACGGCGTCGTCAGCCCCTTCCCCGTCGCCATCAACACGCTCGGTTCGCACAAACGCATGGCCATGAGCATGCGGGCGAACTCCGTCGATGACGTCGCCAGCGAACTCGGCGCGCTCATGAAAGCCAAGCCGCCCACAAGCATGCGCGAGGCCATGAAGCTCCTCTCCCTCGCCATCGACCTCCGCCACGCGAAACCCAAGACCGTCAAAACCGGCCCCTGCAAAGACGTCATCCACAAATTCGACGCTCCTATCACACGCAAGACCGAATGGCCCGCCGCACCTGACGTCAACAAGCCGGAAACCAGCAGCAAAACACCTGACACTCTCCTCAACCTGCCCATCCTGAAATGCTGGCCCCTTGACGGCGGCCGCTTCGTCACTCTTCCCTGCGTCGTCACCCGCGATCCCGATACCGGCGAGCGCAATCTCGGCATGTATCGTATCCAGATCTACGACGACAAAACCACTGGCATGCACTGGCAGCTTCAGAAAGTCGCTGCCCGCCATGGCCGTCGTTACTACGAGACCGGCCAGCGTATGCCTGTCACCATTTTCCTCGGCGGTGATCCTATGTTCCCCTTCGCCGCCACCGCACCCATGCCCGATGGCCTCGATGAATTTCTCCTCGCCGGTTACCTCCGCAAAAAATCCGTCGAGATGGTCAAGTGCGAGACCAACGACCTCGAAGTCCCCGCGAACGCCGATTTCGTCATCGAAGGCTACATCGATCCCCAAGAACCCCTCCGCATGGAAGGCCCCTTCGGCGATCACACCGGCTACTACACACTGCCCGAGCCTTACCCCGTCTTTCACATCACCGCTATCACGCATCGGAAAGACGCCGTCTACCCAGCCACCATCGTCGGCATCCCCCCGATGGAAGACTTCTACATGGGCGGCGCTTCGGTAAAACTGTTCCTCCCCATCTTCAAGATGAACTTCCCCGAGATCGTGGACATCGCGCTCCCGGCCGAAGGCACCTTCCACAACCTGGTCGTCGTCAGCATCAAGAAGACCTACCCGCTCCAGGCCTTCAAGATCATGCACGGCCTCTGGGGCATGGGGCAGATGATGTTCACCAAATACATCATCGTCGTGGACGCCGACGTGAACGTCCACAACACCAGCGAAGTCCTCTTTCACCTCTGCGCCAACACCGACCCTCAGCGCGACAGCATCTTCACCAAGGGCCCCTCCGACGTCCTCGACCACGCCACCAGCGAGATCGCCATGGGCACCAAGCAAGGCATCGACGCCACCAAAAAAATCCCCGGCGAAGGCTTCAAACGTGCGTGGCCCCCGCTCCTCAAGATGGACGCCTCGATCAAATCCAAAATCGACTCCCTCCTCGGTGGCAGCCGCTGACCAATCCTCAATCCCGGTAGGGCAAAGGTGCCCCTTTGCCCAAACATCGGCCCTCACCGTTGCCTGACGAATTAATAGACGCCAGCCAACTCGCCTGACGCTGGTAGGGCGCGGTGTCCCAACCGCGCCGCCGCCGAAGCACCTGCCCCTCCGAACTGAAGCAGGTCTAAGTGACGCCCACCACCCCCTATCTAAGTTAGGGCATCGCTGCCGCGATGACCAAACATCGGCCTTCATAACCGACCTGACAAATTCACCGGCCCGCAAAGAAATCTCACAACCCTCACCTCCCTCTCCTGTGTTGGCAGGCCGAGCTTCGAACCACCCTGAGTCACCGCCCTAAAAGTCCCTACCCGGAACGGGTTGCGTTCCCGACGTCACATTGATTCAGCTCACCGCGCACTCTTCTCAATCAACTCGCGCATCACTGAGATTTGCCGGTCGAGATCCTTATGCTCACCCTCCATCTTGAAAGGCATCTCCGGACGGCTCATGCTGATCGTCTCCGCTGCTTCATCACAGATGCGGATTGGCCGACGCGGTTCGTTTTGCCCTTTAACCAAAGCATAGCTCCACCCAAACTCCCGCTTGTCGTTCAAAGCTGGCGCCAAAAGTTCTACCGCCAAATCTTTCCGCGTCTCGCGCAGCACATGGATCATGGTTCGCCACCGCTGGAGATTGGCTTTTTTCAGATACCTGACATAGGTCGCTTTGGTGGCTTCCAGCTCGGGATTTTTTCCGAGCGCGATCAAAAGATAGTAGCCACCTCCAAATGCACCATCCTCTTCTACGGGCTGCTGATTGATCATCTCAATTA
Organism: Limisphaerales bacterium; assembly: GCA_965283725.1. Taxonomy (GTDB): domain Bacteria; phylum Verrucomicrobiota; class Verrucomicrobiia; order Limisphaerales; family JAEYXS01; genus JAEYXS01. The sequence goes on along the minus strand of CBDIPT010000005.1, from coordinate 55,604 downwards.
ATCTCTGACGGACTAATGGATTTCCTGCAGTATCTAAACCGGCTAAGGCCGCAAGAAGAAGCGGCGGCTCCGCAGTCCGTTTGAAAATGTCCAGTAACTCCTGTTTAATCACCGGCTCTCCGCTCCAGGCGACCGCCTTGATGAAGTCCTCAGCACTAACTCCATTAGCCACTTCAACCTGCATCCAAAGTTTCATGTCCTCCGGCTGCTTGCTGACATTGAGACGCCGCAATCTTGCCGCAATCAATCCAGAGGTTTCTTGAGGAAAGTAATACAGCATGCGTCGTGCAGCTTCGCATTGCAGTTGACTACCGATATGCCAGCCATCCAGAGATTCTCCATCCGCAACACCTTCCGTCGAGTAATCGAACAAAAGTGAATCAAAGAGCTTTTGCGCGGCATTCGGGCTCGACCAAATATCGCGCACCGCCTTCGCCAGCTTGGGGTTTTCTGTAGGGCTGTTGATTATGACGATGGCCGTCGGTTGATAACGCACAGCTTGATATGTTCGCCCTACTATTTGTCCAATCGCCACGAAACACACATCCCCCACTTTGATCGTATAGGCATTGATTGCATTTCCATCACTAAAGCCGAGATCGCGTTTGGGAAGATTGGCGACTGCCTTCTGCTCGATTGAATTCGTAGGATTCAACCCCATCTCTGCACAGAGAAACATCCCGCCAAATCCACCCCCATGGGTCTGCTTCAATTTCGTCGGCGTCTTGTCTTCCAGTGCATCTAGCAAAAAAGGCAGCGCCTTCGGTCCCAAAGCCACCAGCTTGCGAAAATCCTCATTGGTCTGAAGCTGATGATTCGTCAGCAAAAGAACAGTAGTTTTCTCTGAACCCGCAATTGGAGCAAATGCCGTACCGCCCATCGTGCCGGACAAACCAAAATCGGGCTTATCTATCTTTGCCAAGTTTGCGATGTGATTCTTGATTTGCTCCGCCTCTTCCACTCTCGCGGCCATGGAACGTCTCAGTTTGATGTCCGGCAAGACCCCCCGCTTGACATGCGGACCTTCCCTGAAACGGCGCCACTTTTCCTGGGCAACCTTGTCCTTATCCTGATTGTCGGCGGCTAAAACTGCGAGCGCCATCATGAATGATGAACACAATAGAAAGAGGATACGGTTTCTCATATCTGTTACTGATGGTTCAGTTGCCCAACTTAGGCACACACTCTGGCGTTCTCTAGAATATGGATAATAATCAACCCTCAGGCAACTCCAGTTTGACACTCCGAAACATTACCCTTTTCCCCTCGCTCCCTTTCAGTGTGGCTTGCGGTTTTAACCTTTCCTCCTCTTTGCGTCCTTCTGTTAAATGTTGCTCGCTCCCGTCCCTCGTTCCCATTACACATCCGTAACCCATGCATGCAATCCTCATCTCCGTCGGCACTGATGGCGATATCTTCCCCTACGTGGGTTTGGGCACCGTCCTCCGTGCTCGCGGTCACACCGTCACCCTCGTCGCCAGCGAACACTACGAACCCCTTGCCCGCCGTCACGGCTTTGATTTCCACGCCCTCGTCAGCGTGGCAGAAAATGATGAACTTTTTAATCACCCGGATTTCTGGCACCCGCTCAAAACCGCGCCCCTTTCCGCGCGCTGGGGTATGCGGTTCATCCGTCGCCAATACGAACTGCTCAAGCACATCACCACCGCCGACTCTGTGCTGATCGCCAGTCCTGGCGTCTTCGCCGCGTCCCTTGTCCATGACAAGCTCGGCACACCTTGGGCCAACCTCATCCTGCAACCGTGGATGCTGCCGAGCCCTCAAAGCCGCCCCGCTATTCCCGGCCTGCCTTTTCTTTCCCACTCCCCGCCCGCAGTCTGGAAACTTTTCGAGTTCGGCATGAACCTTTATGGAGACCACCTCTTCGGCCGCGAGCTCAACCAGTTCCGCACCGAACTCGGTTTGAAACCATGGCGCCACGTCTTCAAAGAATGGCTCTCACCTCAACTGATCCTCGGCTTGTTTCCGGACTTTTTTGCGCCCATCGCACCCGACTGGCCCCCGCAAGTCCACCTCACTGGTTTCCCTTTATTTGATGGCCGCCAAAACACCGAGCTTCCCTCCGAATTGCTGGCTTTTGTCCAAAGTGGTCCGCCCCCTGTCGTCTTCACTTTCGGCACCGGTATGGCCCGCTCGGCCCACCTGTTCCGAGCTGCCCTGGACGCCTGCCAAATCCTCGGCAACCGCGCCATCCTCCTCACCAAGTTTCGCGATCAATTGCCCACCTCACTCCCGCGCACCGTTCTGCCCTGCGCCTTTGCCCCATTCGCCAAGCTCTTCCCTCACTGCGCTGCTGTAGTCCATCACGGCGGCATCGGCACCACCGCCCAATGCCTCGCCGCCGGTGTTCCGCAACTGATTCATCCTATCTGCTTCGATCAGATCGATAACGGCGTCCGCGTCAAACGCCTCGGGGCCGGCGACTACCTCCACACCACCCCCGCCACCGGCCACCAAATCGCGGCGGCGCTTCGCCCGCTCCTTACCGCTGAAGCTCACAACCATTGCCAGCCGCTCATCACCCGTTTTTCAAACCATAACGCACTTCAATCTGCCGCCACTCTAATCGAATCACGCTTGGGACCATCCATCGCTTTGCGTACTTCGGCCATGATGTAAAACATCTCGCGCGCAATCTCCCGGCACCGTTCGTTATAGGCCGTCGTTTCCGTCGGCGTATCGTCGCACAACCTTGGATCCACATAATGGATCGCATACCGTGCGTAAGAACCCTTCACCACCGGGCAACTCTTGTCCGCCGCACTGCAAGTCATCAGCGCGATGAAATCCCGTTTCGGATTATCATCCGCATCATACAATTTCGAATAAGCACGGATGGACGGCCGGTCGGCCGCATACTGCACCAGATACAGCGGATTCTCTCCCGTCGTCGCATCTTTGATGACGAAACCCGCACTGCGCATGGCCGTGATCGTCCGGCAATTGCACGCCGTCACCTGGGTGCCGCCGGAATAAGTATGAACGCGATCCAGACCATAATGATACGCCGCCGTCTGCGCCCAGATCTGCGACATATGGCTGCGCCGCGAATTATGCGTGCAGATAAAAGTCAGGTTCGCCTCCTCTCCCTTCGCCAACCGCTCCACCATCGTCTCCGCGATGTGCCCCAGCACCAGCCTCCGCTCCGTCGGCAGCTTATCCAGCTCCCCGGCCACTTCCTGCACATAAGTCTGCAGCGAAGGCAGCAGCCCTGCCGTCGGCTTCGGCTCGGGCACACTCGCACACCCAGCACACAAACTGATGAGTAACAAAGCGATGACTGTCCTCATGACGATCCTCAATTTACTGCCAGTTCCACACAAATCACACTGGTGCCACCTCGCAGGAATAACTTTGTCCCCGCCAGCGCCGGATGGGAATAAACCTCTACATCCTTCGCTAACACCTGCAACCGTGAGATGATTTTGCACTCATCGCTCTTGGCATCCAGCAGCACCAGCTCGCCCTCCAGCGTGACCACCAACACCCTCTCCTCATCGGCGATCAATGTCGCAAAATCTCCGGCCACAACCTCACTCTGACGCCAGACCGGTTTCAAACCTTTGCCCAAATCAAGGCTGCTCAGACCATGGTGTGCGCCAAAGACCCTGCCTTGTGTCACCACCGGTGTCGCCGAATCTGGTGCCAGCTCACTCGATTCCGCCACCGGCTGCGGGATGATCCGGCCTACCGTATCAAACCGATAATACCGTGTCCCATTATTCTCCGAAGCCACCACCAGCCCACCCGCTACCGCGAGGGGCGTCGGCACGTTGAAATCTCCCGGCTTGGGCGGCACGAGCTGCCACAGGCGCTTGCCCGTCTTCACATCCCACCCGCCCAGTGAATGCTGGTCATAGCCCACGATCTGCCGCCGTCCGCCAAACTCACCGCAGATGAACGCCGCATACGCCGCCGGTGAACCCGGCGCAGTCCAGCGCGTCTGCCCCGTAGCACAATCCAAGGCTGCCAGCGCAGCCTGCTCTCCCCCTGAATTCACGATGATCATGTCATCCACCACCAAGGGCGTGGCGCACATTCCCCACGTCGGCAATACCGCCTGAAACTCACCCGGCAAATCCCGTTTCCAAATGAGTTTTCCATCGGCGAGGTTCACGCAACGCAACTCGCCAAATGCTCCCAGCAGATAAACTTTATCCTGATGAATCACCGGCGTGGTCCGCGGTGACTGTCCATAATCCAAATGCCCCTTGGCCGGATACTCTACCCGCCAGATCAATTCGCCATTCTCCGTGTTCAAACAGCGATAGACATCGTGCTCTTCCGTGAAATCCCGCTCTGCCAGCAGCAACTTGTTGCCGCTGACACTTAAGCCCGCCAGACAACCGGGCATCGCCCCTTTCTTCCAGAGAATCTGCGCCGTTGTCGGCAAACGCTCCGGCAGCTTGGGCACTTTCCCATCACGATTGGCTCCCCTCCAGTCCGGCCAGTCCGCTCCGGTCTTGGCCGGTGCAGAGCTCGCCTTCTGAGTAGTCACCGGTTTGAAACCCTCGCGGCTCTCCATGGCCTTTAGCAGCACTGCATCATCCTTCAACGTCAGCAGCGATTTGAGGATTTTCTGTTCCTGTTCCTTCGCGATGCTTTCACTCAGAAACACGGTGATGAAAGGCACAGGCTGGGTATTGCCAATGACCTTCAGTTCCCCCGGTTTGACGCTTCCGCAACCCTGCAATAAGCGCAGCGCGTAGTTCGGTATCACCGCTACCGGCAACGTCGCTGCCGTGCTGTCCAGAACATCCAGCACCGCATCCGAATACTGGCCGCGTTTCTCTTGTTTACCGGGCGTCTTTAATCCCGCCGCCCGCAGCGCTTCCGCCAAGGCCTGCTGGTTCGCTTCCGTATCCGCCATCCCGAAGTAGAGGTACGCCCGTCTAAGTCCTTCAACGTCTTCGCCGTGTCTTTGGCCTGGGTCACGATCAGCCCGCTCATCACCGTCTTGCCGCTCAAGTCCGTGAGCTCACTGATGGCACGCGCCTTCAATCCCGCCTGCTTCGCCCCCTTTGCCACGCGGGAGGCTTCCCCGATGATGATGACTTCCTGCCCTGGCCCGACCACCTCCATAGTCTGCGCCAGATCGTCGGAGAACTCGATGTCCACCCCTTGGTTCAATCCCTCCTTCAAGCGCGCCGCCAGTTTCCGGTAATCCCGTTGTCCATAGCCCTGCATGCAGGCACAGGCCAGCTCCTTCGCTAGCGGATCCATCACCACCAGAACCATCGGAGCCTTGCCCTTGGCTGGCGAACTGCCGCTCACGCCGCCCACTGCGAGCAACCACCCTAACAGCAAGACTCCGAACCGGTAGATGCCACCTTGTTTACATCCCCTCATGATGACTCTCCTTCAATCGGCATTAACTTTTCGGTCCAAAGACACGGATCGCGTCGTTCTTGGTATCCAACAGGTAGAAACGGCTCCCATCCGGGCTCACCCCCACCGTCACCCGCACGCATTCGCTCGGGCCATCCACCAAAGCCACCACCTCGATGAACTTGCCCGTCGCCGAGAAACGCTTGATGCACGTCGGCGGCCCCGACTCTGCCGCCAAGATATCGCCATTCGCCAGTACCCGCAGGTTCTTCGGCTCGCAACAGCCGCCAAAATCAGTCGCTTTCACCTTCCCCGCCGTTCCAAATTTAGTGATCTCCTTCCCGTCTCGGTCACGCGCTTCAATGGCGTGCCGCGCGTTGTGCGGAATCCACAGTTTGTCGTCCTGTGCCTGCAAATCCATCTGCCCGCAGCAGCCGCGCAACTTCTCCACCACCAGTTTCGGATTCTGCAAAGCCTGGTCGAAACGATAGACCTGATAAGTGAACTCATTGGGCGTCGGCACCACCATGAACACATCCTGCCCCGTAACCGCCAACCCCGTCACATCTGCCCGGCGCTGATCCAGCATGGTCTTCATGCCCTCGAGCTGCTCTTTGACCGGCCGTCCCGATTGTTTGAGCATCTCTTCCACTTCTTTGGTGATGACCACCGGAATTCCAGCTACTGGCGATACCGCCGAGGCCAGCACCTTGCCCTCCGCGTCCAGCTTCTGCAATTTGCCGTCCCCCGCGACAAAAATCGCCCCCTCCTTGCTCACCGCGACCGCGGCGGGATTGATCTCCAGCGCCATCGTCTTCAGCAATTCTCCCTTGGGTGAATAGACCTTAAGACTGCCTGGCGTCTTTTTAAGACCTTCTAAATTGGGATGCCCCCGCTCTGCCGATCCGTAGCACGCCAAAATATTCCCTTCCGCATTCAGGCAAAAATTCTTCAATGAACCCGGCGATCGTTTGTCTCCAATCTCCAACTTCGCCAGTTCCACTGTGCTTGGTTTCCAAGCCGGATCTTTCGCCCGGGCTGCCGCCGCCGCTTTCTCCTGTGCTTCGTAACTGCTCATCATGGCCGCTGCCTCTGCCGCCTCCTTTGAAGTCGCGGCAGCGCAATGAGCCACACCGCTTAGATACGCCCCGGCAAACACCGTCAGCGCAATTACCCAACGTGCATTGGATTTCATCAGTCCTCCTTAGTTTTACGGTTCTGAATGTCCGCAAGGCCATCCACCTCCGCCGATTGTCTAGAAAACACATCTCTCGGAGGCAGGTAATCCATATCACAGCTTCCAGCTTTTCTCACGCAGAAAACGATACTGCTTTTGTAATCACACTTAGAGTTAGGGTTATACTTTCAAAACACACCCACCCACCATTCCCTCGCCTTATTCCTGATCATTTTTCAACCGCTTACATAAATAACCAAAACATCTCAGTACCATTTAACCATCGCCCTGAGAGCTGTTTGTAAAACGGCTTGGTTGGTTTGCGTGTTGCCGGAAATCATATCGCCTGGGCAATCGCAGCTTACCCATATCACCAGCAACTGCTGATTCATCTCCCCTTGCCTGCGCCTCCGCTCTTTTCTACGCTCAGCCCATGCCCAGAAACCTGTCTCATCGCTTCGCGAGCTCTTTGCTCCCACTCTTTTTGCTCTGCTGCCTCAGTCCCCAACTCTTCGCCGCCGACCTCCTCACGCTAAAACTCTGGCCCGAAGGCACTCCCAGCCCCATGACGCCTGTCTCTGAGGCCTCCAAAAAACTCATCGCTTCCTACGGCCCGATCACCACGAACCATATCTCGGATGTCTCCGATCCCGAAATCACCATCTATCGCCCTGAGAAACCGAACGGCACCTCTGTCATCGTCGCGCCCGGTGGCGGCTACATGTTTCTGTCCTACTCCTTTGAAGGTCGTCAGGTCTGCGAATGGCTCAACACTCTGGGGGTCACCGGCGTGTTGCTGAAATATCGCACGCCTACACGCGATGACGCCCGCCCTTATGAAAAACCCGTGCAAGACGCCCTCCGTGCCCTCGGCATCGTCCGTCATCACGCCAAGGAATGGGGTTTGAATCCCCAACGTGTCGGCCTGCTCGGGTTCTCCGCCGGCGGCAACCTCCTCGGCCACGCCGCCTGTGATCGTGGTGAACGCACCTATACGCAAAAGCCTGAACTGGACGACGCCCGCGGCCCCGACTTCGGCATCATGATCTATGGCGGTGGTTTCCTGGATCGCACAGACAAAACCAAGTTCATGCCCGGTTTCAGTGTCCCCAAGGATGCTCCCCCCATGTTCTTTGCCGTCGCTCATGATGACAAAAGTAATCCCGTCGAAGCCGCGATGCTCTACTTGGAATATAAGAAACTGGACCTCCCGGCAGAACTGCACGTCTATACCAAAGGCGGCCACGGCTTTGGCATGCGCAAGGACAAGCATCCCATCAATGAATGGCCTGCCCGTTGCGGTGAATGGATGAAGAGCATGGGTTATCTGGAAACAGGTAAATAGCCTGCTACAATCATTGATACCGACCATGCTTCATCTGGCGTAAGACGGCCAACATGAAGTCCAACCGTTCCGCTTTTACCGCCGAGGCAAAATTCAAACGCTTGGCGCCTTCCAGCGTGATCTGCTCCGATCGGTTTTTCCCAAATGAAACCGTCCGGTGAATCTTCGTCACTCCGCTCCAAGCGAAACGTCTCCGAAAGCCGATTGCCCCGACTCCGGTGAAAATGCAGGCGTCATCCCCTTGCACACGCAGACTCGTCTTACCGCATACAGCCATCAGTGCGACGCTCCCAAAGACAATCGTGCCGATCAAAAATGGGATACCGAACAAGGACAACATCAAGTTAAACTCACCCTTCACAATCTGCCCGCCATAAATGCCTCCTAGCGAACCTCCCGACCAGACACACATGAAGGGCACCAGAAATAGAGCGATGGCGGAACGGGTCGTCGTACCTATTTCAAAACCATCCGGATGACGCTCGAACCAGACTCCCTTTGGCGGGCTTTGCAGATTGACAACCGGAGTGGCTTGATCGGCCAATAACTCCGCGTAGCTATGGGCGTGCCCACACTTGCGGCAGAGCGCCACATCAGTTGACACATTTATATCCTCCAGCGGCAACTCTCGGTTGCAATCAGGACAATAGATTTTCATTTCCGATTACAATTGGACAAATGCCACACCCAGTCGGCCAATCAAATGATTATTTCACCCATTTTTTGTAACTCCACCCCCGCATGACTCTGCCCGCCAATTAACCTGCCAGACGTCAAAATTGACCATAAATGCGTGTTCACAAAACACCTCGACCTAGCTACATTTAATCAGTTCCACCTATCTACCCATGAAGCATTGGCTGACACGGCAAAAAGTTCTGATGGCAATCCTCTTTCTGAGTGTTGCCCGCTCCCTCGCCGCGAACGAAAAAGAGCCTGTCGAAATCCTCTTCGTTCACCGCATCCAGCCCATGTTCAAGGCCAAGTGCCTGGCCTGTCATGGTGACGATCCCAAGAAGATCAAGGGCGGTTTGGACATGCGTTCTTTGTCCGGCTTGCTCAAAGGTGGCGACAGCGAGAAGCCTGCCCTCGTTCCCGGCAAACCCGAGCAAAGCCCGCTTTACCTTTCCGCCACGCGCTTGCATGAAGACACATGGAAGCCCATGCCGCCCAAGGAAAACGATAAGCTTACCTCGGAGCAGATCACTTATCTGAAAGACTGGATTTCTGCAGGCGCTCCTTGGCCTGAGGAATCTCGCTGGGCTGAACTCGCCAAGCAAGGCGCAGACAAGTGGTCAGCCGCGGATGGCGTCGCCGTCAAGACCAGTGGCGGCCTGAGCGCTGACTGGACAAACCGCAAATACAAACCGGAAAATCTCTGGGCATATCAGCCCCTAAAAAAGCCGGGCATCCCCACATCCGGAAATCAGAAGCCAAAAACGTCAAACCCCATCGATGCTTTCCTGGCGGCCAAGTTCACTGCTGGCCTTGCACCCGCTCCACTCGCAGACCGCCTTACTCTCATCCGCCGTGTCACATATGATTTGACAGGCTTGCCGCCCACGCCCGCAGAAGTCAGTGCTTTTCTCAGGACCCGCTTGCGGATGACCAAGCCTTCAGCAAAGTAGTCGAGCGTCTGCTGGCTTCTCCGCACTATGGGGAGCACTGGGGACGTCACTGGCTGGATGTCGTGCGCTACGCAGATTCTTCCGGCTTCGCCAACGATTACGAACGAGGCAACACCTGGCGGTATCGCGACTACGTCATCCGCAGCTTCAACGCTGACAAACCCTATAACCAATTCATCCGGGAGCAGATCGCTGGTGACGAACTCTACGAAAACCAATCGCCAGAATCCAAGAACCCTGAATTATTGATCGCCGCTGGATTCCTCCGTATGGGGCCATGGGAATTGACCGGCATGGAAGTGGCCAAGATCGCCCGGCAACGTTTCTTGGATGATGTCACCGACGCCGTCGGCCAGGTCTTCCTCGCCCACATGCTGCAATGCGCCCGTTGCCACGATCACAAGTTCGACCCCATTCCCACGCGCGATTACTACTCCATGCAGGCGGTCTTCGCCACCACTCAACTCGCCGAGCGCCCCGCCCCCTTCCTGCCGCACGAAAACATCAACGGCTTCGAGGAGAGGAAATATCTCGATCTCCGCCGCGCTGATTTCCTGGCCACCCTGGAACGATTGGACGCGAAATCGATCCAGGCAGCCCAAGGTTGGTTCAAAGAAAAAGGCATCGATCCGACGGCGTGGAACAATGCAGTCACGCAAGCAGGAGAAAGCGAACGCGGCAATGGACGTAAAGATTTCAACGGCATCTTCAACGCCGCCCGAACCATTATGAGCCGCAAAGGCGTGGCCGAGGATCAGTTCCCACCCAAACTTTACGGCTTTTCCCCGGAAGACTACGGGCATGAACGCATCGCCCGCAAAGGGCTCGAACGCTTGAAATGGGAGCAGGAACGCTATCAACCCTTCGCGTTCTCCGTTTACAATGGCCGGACCCCTGAAGTGAAGTCGGTCACTGCGCCATTACGCATCCCCAAGAACCCTCAGACAGAAGGCGAACTGGAAGAAATCGCCATCCTCGCCGGAGGCGACCCCTTCTCGCCCACGCAAAAAGTTCCACCCGCCGCGCTCAGCGTGATAGAGGCCATGCAAGTGAATGACGGCTCGCAAGGCGCCGCGATTCCGAACACACTGACCGGCCGCCGCACAGCCCTGGCTGATTGGATTGCCAGTCCGCGAAACCCGCTGACCGCACGCGTCATGGTAAATCGCATCTGGCTCGGTCACTTCGGTCAACCGATCGCAGGCAATCCCAATAATTTTGGCGCAAATGGCAAAAAGCCTACCCACCCCGAACTCTTAGATTGGCTGGCCTCCACGTTCACCGAGCAAGGCTGGTCCATCAAATCCCTGCATCGCCTCATCCTCACATCCGAGGCTTATCGCCGCTCCTCGTCCCATCCCGATCGCAAATCGTTGAGCGAAAAAGACCCGAATAATACTAGCTACGCCGTCTTTGCCCCTCGTCGCCTGACGGCCGAGGAATTACGGGATTCCACCCTGCTTGTCTCCGGCGAGCTGAACCCAATCATGGGCGGCATCCCGGTGCGTCCAGAGATAAATCTGGAAGCAGCCATGCAACCCAGACAGGTCATGGGCACATTCGCCTCCGCGTGGGAGCCGTCACCGAAACCGGAACAACGACATCGCCGTTCCATCTATGCCTTGAAGATACGCGGCTTACGCGATCCCTTCATGGAAGTCTTCAATGAACCGAGCCCTGAGCTCTCATGCGAAGCCCGCGAAGCCTCCACCATCACCCCGCAGGTGTTCAGCCTGTTCAATGGCGCCAACATGTATGACCGGGCTATCGCCTTCGCTTCCCGACTAAGGAAAGAAAACAAATCACGCGAAGAAACTATCCGTACGGCGTTCAGCCTTGCCTATGGCCGCATACCAAGCACAGAAGAGCTTCAGGCATGCCTCTCACACTGGGCCAACATGAAGGCTCGCCATGACCAACTGACCTTCGCAAAGATTGAAGCCCCCAAGGAAGTCGTCCGTGAAGCCGTCGAGGAAAACACCGGCGAGAAATTCCGTTTCACTGAGAAATTGCATGCCTACAAGGACTTTGTTCCCGACTTGAAAGCAGCGGATGTCGATGCTGAAACACGGGCTCTGGCAGATGTCTGCCTCGTGCTCTTCAACTCCAACGAATTCGCTTATGTCTATTAAATCATACGCGTTGACTTGGTTGATTTTGGTCATGGCAGTTGCTGCCTACGCGGCAGCTCCGTCCCCCAATATCATCCTCATCAATTGCGATGATCTGGGCTATGGCGATCTCGCCTGTTATGGAGCAAAAGACATTCGTACCCCGAATCTTGACCGGATGGCCAAAGAGGGCACGCGCTTCACTGATTTTTCCGTCACATCCGCACTGTGTACACCTTCACGTGCTTCTTTGATGACCGGCAAATACCCCGGCCGTTTGGGTTTGGCCATTGGTGTGTTACGACCAGATGCCACAAACGGCCTGGCTAGTGCGGAAATCACTCTTGCCGAAGTCTTGAAAACCAGAGGTTATACGACCGGCTGCATCGGCAAATGGCATCTTGGCTTCGTCAAAGGCATGCTTCCGATGGATCAAGGCTTTGATACATACTACGGCGTGCTGCATAATTTGGACCGGTTTGAAACGGTGGTTTTTGAAAATGAAGACGGCATGCCTGTGCTTAGGGGTGGTGCAGTGGAGAAAAGACCAGCGGTGCCAGCAGAGATGACTGCGCTTTACACAACCGAGGCATTGCAATTCATTGAAGCCAATCGCACCAAACCATTCTTCCTCTACCTGGGCATGCCATGCCCCATATCCCATTTGATGCTTCCCCCCGTTTCAAAGGCAAATCTTCTCGCGGGCTTTACGGTGACAGTATCGAAGAACTGGATGACAGCACGGGACAGATATTGGATAAATTGCGCTCTTTGAGATTGGCGGAAAACACACTCGTGCTTTTCACCAGTGACAATGGCCCGGAACGTCGCACTCCCGGAACGGCCAGTCCTCTGCGAGGCACGAAACACACTGTTCTCGAAGGCGGCTTGCGCGTACCTTTCATCGCGTGGTGGCCGGGGCAAGTGCCAGCAAATCGGACCTCCCATGATTTCATCAGCACACTCGATATCCTGCCGACCTTCGCAAAACTCTCCGGTGCCAGTCTGCCGATAGGTCTGAAACTGGATGGCACGGACATAACCCCAGTGCTGCTCGGTAAATCTGCCTCCCCATCTCCACGCTCCACTCTCTATTCGCTCTATGGGTTGAATAAGAACCGCAGCGAATCTTTTCGGGAAAACTTTTGGAAGCTGCACCTTTCCGATCCACCGCAGCTCTACGATCTGACCTCAGATATCAGTGAGACAAACAATGTCGCCACTCAACATGTAGATATCGTAAAACGCCTGACTGGCATGGCGCTTCAAACCCGTGAGGCCACAAAAATCCCAGCCCCATGATGGCATGAAAACTCCCTACTTCCCCTGCACTCCCGGTGCGCGTGCGTTCTCTGCTCACACACGACGCGATTTCCTGTACTCACTCGGTGCCAGCATCGGCAGCGTGGCCTTCAGCTCATTCGTCGCGAATGAACTTGGTGCAGCAGAGAAGCCCTCTGGTCCGCTCACACCAAAAGCAGGCCATCTACCGGCCAAAGCCAAAAGCTGCATCTTCCTCATGATGGAAGGCGGCCCTTCGCACATCGACACCTTTGATCCCAAGCCGATGCTCTCGAAGCTGCATCTGAAGGAATTCGTGCGTGAAGGCAAGATGAAGTCCGCCATGGAAAGCGGCAAACGCTACTACGTGCAAAGCCCGTTCAAGTTTCGTAAAGCGGGCCAGAGCGGTGCGGACATGGCCGAAAATTGGGAACACCTCACGAAAGTAGCGGACGACATCTGCTTCTATCGCGGTTGTCAGGTGGACTCCGTGAATCATCCTACAGCCATGTATCAGATGAACACGGGCAACCGCTTCGGCGGCGATCCCGGCATCGGTTCATGGGTAAATTACGGGTTGGGCACCGTTAATCAGAACCTGCCCGGCTTCATTGTTCTGCCAGAAGTGTCATATCCGCAAGGCGGCTCGGCGAACTGGAGCAATGGCTACCTGCCCGCGAGTTTCCAAGGCACTCCCTTACGGGCCAAGGGCTCACCTATTCTCGATCTGCAACCGCCCCAAGGCATCACTCCAGAACATCAGCGCCAGAATCTCGACCTGCTCGCCAAGCTGAATCAAGGCCACGCCGCGCAGCATCCCAGCCATGAAGAACTGGCCGCACGGATGGAGAATTACGAACTGGCCTTCCGCATGCAGATGCAAGTGCCCGGACTGATCGATCTGGCGAACGAAGATGCAAAAACAAAAGCGCTTTATGGCATAGGCACTGACGCCACCGATGCTTTTGGTCGCAAGTGCCTGTTAGCTCGCCGTTTGGTGGAGAAAGGCGTACGCTTCATCCAGCTCTACGCAGGCACGTGGGATAGCCACGATTATATCGAGCGCGCTCACGGCAATCTCGTGCGCAACGTAGATAAGCCCATCGCAGCACTCATCACGGATCTGAAGCAGCGCGGTTTGCTGGATAGCACACTCATTGTCTGGTGCGGTGAATTTGGCCGTTCACCGGATAACGGTGTGCGCGGTGGCACTGCCTATGGGCGAGATCACAATGCTCATGCCATGACCATCTGGTTGGCCGGTGGTGGAGTGAACGCCGGCCATACCATCGGTGCGACAGATGAGACGGGCGATAAAGCCGTGGAGAATGTCCACCATGTACGTGATTTCCACGTCACCTTGCTGCGATTACTCGGATTGGATGACAACAAACTGACCTATTTCCACGGTGGCCGTTTCAAACAGCTCAGCCAATTCGGTGGCCAAGCCATCAAAGAAATCATCGCTTAAATGAAACATCACTTACGTATACTCCTGCTCCTTGCACTGACCACGATTAGCTCTTTCGCTGCCGATGCCGGTAAACTGACCGTCACCTGGTTCGAGATGAAAGCACATGGATTGGCTACCTTGCTCGAAACCCCTTCCGGCAAAGTGTATCTGATTGATACGGGCGCTGATGACAAGAAGCTCGAATACAACACGGCCCGGGATAACGTCTCACCGTTTCTCAAAGCCAAGGGCTATAAGCAGATTGAAGGCATCGCCATCAGTCATCCTCACGGCGATCACTTCGGCGGACTCGAATGGTGGTTACAAAATTGGCCAGTGAAACAAATGGTTGATTCTGGCTACACTGGGCGTGGTCTGGGCAATAGCTACACCCGTCTCCGTGCTCTCGCCAAAGAAAAGGGTGCTGAATATATCGCCATCACTGCTGGCCAAAAGCTGGCTTGGGATAAAGACCTGAGCATTGAAGTGCTATCCCCACCCAAATCCTTCTTGGAGACTGACTCCGACCCCAAGAAAACTGAAGACTCCGTGCTGGTGAACGGCAACTCCATGGTTCTCCGTGTGCAACACGGCGATAATGTATTTCTCTTCCCCGGTGATTCCTACGGTATGGGCCAGCAATACATGATGACGAACACGCCGCCCGCCAAACTCAAAGCCACCGTCGTCACCGCCCCGCATCATGGCAACAGCACCGACCCAAATTTCGCCGACGCCACGCATCCCAAGTTCGTCGTTGTTTCCTGCCTCGCGGATTACCCGCAAAAGCCAGTGCGTTCCCCCGCTGCCCTCGCGGCCAGCATCTTTGGTGCTTATGGCGCAAAAACCTATGCCACACCGTGGAACGGCAATATCTCCATCACCTCAGATGGCAAAGCTCTCTCGGTAAAAACGGAACGTGAACACGTAACCCCTGCTGCGACCGAACCGGCCAAAGCCATCGTCAAACCATGAGCATCACTAAAGCACTTCGGTTTCCTGCTCAGCCATGGCTGCTCGCTGCTCTCCTTCTGACGTTGCTACTCAGCCTCACCGCCAGCGCAGCGGATTCCGGCAAATTGACCGTCACCTGGTTCGACATGAAGGTGCACGGACTGGCAACATTGATAGAAACCCCATCCGGCAAGGTCTATCTCATCGACACCGGCGGCTATGACAAAAAGCTCGATTACAACGCAGCACGGGACACGGTCGCTCCGTTATTGAAAGCAAAAGGTTATACCCAGATCGATGGCATCGCGGTGAGTCACCCTCATGCGGATCACTACGGTGGTCTGGAATGGTGGCTGACCACTTGGCCCGTGAAACAGATGGTCGATTCTGGCTATGAGGGCCGTGCCCAAAGTGATGATTACCGCAAGCTGCGGACACTGGCCAAAGAACGCGGTGGCGAATACCTCGTTCTCTCAGCCGGTCAAAAGCTCGCATGGGACAAAGACCTCACAATCGAAGCGCTCTCACCACCAAAGGAACTATTGGAGCTGAATTCCGACCCGAAAAAGATTTCCGACCATGGCCTGTTGAACGGCAACTCGCTCGTTCTCCGCGTTCAACATGGCGAAAATGTGTTCCTCTTCCCTGGCGATGCTTATGGCATGGGGCAACGCTTCATGCTTACGAACACACCACCCGCCAAGCTTCGCGCCAAAGTCGTCACCGCGCCGCATCACGGTTTCAACACGAGTCCGGAGTTCGCCGAAGGAACGCATCCCGAAATTGTCATCGCCTCCTGTCTGGCGGATTATCCCGGCAGCCCCATCCGCTCGCCCGCTGCCCAAGCCGTGAAAATGTATGAGCCGGTAGGCGCGAAAGTTTACGCGACTGCGTGGCACGGCAATATCCAGATCATCTCTGATGGCAAAACCGTCTCGGTAAAGACTGAGCGAGAATACGCACCACCGCCTGCACCGGCCACTGAGTCACCTAAACCCGCAGCCAAGCCATGAGCGGCATCATCGGCCATTCCATGTATGCGTTGCTGGGCTTGAAGGCGGCGGCGCAGCGGAAATTGCCCTTCGCACCGATCGCTCAGCGGCACATCGCCAGTTACCTCGCCGGAGCTTATATCGGTTGCGATATCCAGACTATGCCTGAGGCCATCTGCGTGGATACGGGCCGTGAAGTCGGTTACGGCACAGTGCCGCTGACGAAGAGTCCGCTTACCGGCGGTGCCGTCAAACCTTGGAAACTCAAGGTGGCTGACCGCGAATACACGCCGCGAGAGATCCACGAGCTTTTCTACGGGCGTGCCCATCTCGTCTTCGGCTGGAGCAAGACGGATCGTGAAAACACCGTCCCTTGGGATCATCTACCGGATTACTTCGCCGATGTCATCGAGGACACCTTCTCTTTCTTCGGCCCCAGCGAACGCAGCCTCGCCTACGTCTTCGGCTGGATGGCGCATGTCGTAAGCGATAGCCTCATCAAATCCATCCAACCGGGCATTGATCTGCACTTGCTCGATGGCAAATACACCGCGTAACCGCCCCATCCAAGACCTCGTGACTTATCATGAGATTGGCGTGAAAGAATTGAAGCTGGATTGGCCCGCGTTGTTTCATGATCTGGCCACTTCGCCAGTGGAACCCGTACAACTGCATTACATGCGCATCGCCCCGGCACGCGGAAAACTGGCCGAGCAGTTCAACAATGCCTGGCAACCGGACCAACAAGACCTCCTGCAAGCCGTTCTCCTTGAGAACCGTCGTTGGTGTCGCTTTCATGCTGAGAACGTCGTGCAGGACATGCAACTCCTCCGCAACGCGGACGGGCGTTTGGACTGCAATGAGACCATCCGCCAAGGCTTGGGGCTGCATTACGACCAGATGGTGGAACTCGCGGATAAGGCTGCCTTCCGCCATGCGCTCTGGCAGATGGGCGAAGCCATCGCCCGGATGTTTGCGGATACTGTCCAGCGTTCGCCCAGGTTGGCCCTCTTGCCCACTGGTGAAACGGGCGATTGGGAAACCCTCAGCCGCCAATGGAAGCGAAAGCCTTGAATTTCATCTCCCACCCATGAGTCAAAGTGTTCTTATGAAACCCGTTGCCCTGCTGAGCACCCTCTTGCTTTGTACCATGACGTGTCTGGCGGAGATCCCCAAGCCAACGGATGCGCCGAAGCCCAAGACTCCCGAGGAGAGCGCCAAGGCGTTTCAATTACCACCCGGCTTCCGTATGGAAGTCGTGTCGAGCGAACCATTGATTTCTTCCCCTTCTGGTGTTTGCTGGGATGAACGCGGGCGCATGTTCGTCAGCGAATTGCACGGCTACAACCTGGAAGGCCAGCTCGATATCGAGGAGCTGAACAAGTCTGGCCAACTCGATACGCAGGTGCGCCGGGTGCAAGCGGATGAGAAGTTCAAACAGGCTGCGCTGAAGGGCACTTACGGCGTCATCAAGCTGCTGCAAGATACGAACGGAGATGGTCGCATGGACAAGGCAGACATCTGGGCCAGCGATCTCCCGCCTGCCTATGGCCTCGTGCCGAGCCGTGGCGGCGTGATCGTCGCTTGTGCGCCAGACATTGTCTATCTCGCGGACCGCGATGGCGATGGCAAAGCCGAAGTCCGCGAGGTGCTGTTCACCGGCTTCCGCACCGGCGCTTTGGAACGCGGCGTGAACGCCCCTCAGTGGGGCATCGATGGTTGGATTTACTTTGGTCGCGGTTGGGGCGGCGGCCAGATCACTGGTCCGCATCTAAAAACGCCTGTGCAATTGAGTGGAACCGATTTCCGCATTCGTGCCGATGGCAGCGCCATCGAACCAGTCACCGGCGGCACCCATACGTTTGGCTTCACATTCACTCCGGCAGGCGATCGCTTCGTGGTGAACACCATCACGCCCGGGCTATTCGTCGCCCCCTTGCCGTGGCGCTATCTGGTGCGGAATCCCGATGCCACTTTCACCGGGTTGGAAGTCGAGGCCGCGAATGACCGGCACGCCTACTCCCTTGCGCCAGCTCATCCTTGGCGCACTCGCCGCGCCCAAGACCCGGCCTACTTCAAATATTATCGCGACCGCTATGGTGCCTCGGACAGCGATGCCACTGGGTGGTTCACCTCGGGTTGTGGCCCATTGATTTATCAGGACATTGTTTTACCCGGATTATGGAGCCAATACTTCATGTGTGATCCCTCGGCAAACCTCATACACCGCGAGCTGATTCAAGAAGATGGCACCATCCTGAACTTGCGTCGCGCACCGGGTGAAGAGAAATCCGAATTCGCTGCTTCTCACGACTCTTGGAGCCATCCTATTTCGCTGAACCATGGCCCAGACGGGCTAATCTATGTAGTGGATTATTATCGGGAGATCATCGAGGACTACTCCGCCATTCCTCGACATCTTCAGCAACAATACGGTCTCTATAATGGCCATGATCGTGGACGTATCTATCGGCTGACGCATAAGGATGCAAAGCCCCATACGATCAACGACATGACCAAGCTGGATGGCAAAGCATTGACCGCAGAACTTTTCAGCGGGTCGTATTGGCGCACTTTAACAGCGCAACGATTATTACTGGAGCGGCAGGATAAGTCTGATTTAGATTTGATGCGTTTCGGAGCGATACATATTTGTGGTTATGCTTTGATCCATAATGCCTGTCTCTGGACCTTGCAGGGTCTTGATAGCCTTCCCGCTGGTTGGGCAATAAACAGCCCTGAACCAGAAACCAGAGTGGTAGCACTGCAACTGGCCGAGCCTTCACTGAAAGCAGGCAATCAAAAAGTCACCGATCGTTTACTGCAACTAGTTACAACTGAGAAGCACCCCCGCGTCCTCCTCCAACTAGCCCTCACTCTCGGCGAATCCCAAGACCCACGCTCCTTTGCCGCCTTGGCTAATCTCGCTCGCACCCAGTTGAAATACCGTTGGATGGATAGCGCCATCATTTCTTCCCTTCATGGACGCGGTGAAGCCATGTTGGCGGAACTCTTGCGCGAGCCGGGTGATTCAAAAGCTTTGTGGGAACCGCTGGCCAAGACGATTGCTGCCCGTCGCGATGAAGGCGAACTGGCACGCACCTTGGCGCTGTTGCCAAAGAGTTCCGCCGAGACCCAGACCATGATCCTCGATGCCCTCACCAAAGGCCGGAAGAACGCCCCGCGTAAACCACTGCAAGACAAGTCCGCACGGCAAACACTCGCCACCTTAACTGCCAGTCCGGCGGCAGAAGTGCGCAAAGCCACGCGCGCACTGGAAGACACCTTCGTACTCGCTTCCATTGAAGGCGAAGAACTGGCTCCTTCAGGTGCTCTTCCACCCGCCATGGAAGTGAGCGATGCTACCTTCAAGAAATTCGTCAGCGCGCTTGCTGGTCAACGCGATCTGAAACGCGGCCATGAATTGTTCCAGCAAGCCTGCGCCACCTGCCACAAAGTCGGCAAAGAAGGCTTCGAGGTGGGCCCTGACCTGATGGGTGAACTTGCCGTGCCTGAGGAAACCCTTGTGCGCCATATCCTATTGCCCAACGAACACATCCGTCCCGGTTTTGAGACCATCCGGGTAGATACCCAAGAAGGCACGGCCGTGCTTGGGTTGCTCAAAGATGACGGTGCTACCAGCCTCACTCTTGTCTCTCCCGGCGGTGTGGAAAACGTGCTCCTGCGCAAAGATGTGAAAGGCGTCCGCCGCCTCCCGGCATCCCTCATGCCTTCTTTCTCCGAAACACTGACGCCAGCAGACCTTGCGAATCTGCTGGCGTGGTTGAAAACCAATCTGCAAGCGGCACCGGCCGGTAAAGCCAAGCCTTAGCTGACCTTGCGCAGCATCGTGATGCGCCCGGTGTTCACCCACTCGGCCACGATGATGTTGCCCTTGGCATCGAAGCACGCATCGTGCGGATGCAGGAACTTGCCCGGCATCCAGTCTTTGCCGTCGGCCTGGCCACGCATAGCCATCTTGTCCGCGAGCACTTTTTTACGCCATTCCGGATCTTCACCCAGATGCACGATTACCTTGTCGTCCTTGTCCAAGAGCGTCACGCGTGCACTCAAATCCGGCACCAGCATGATGTCCTTATAGGTGTCCAGATTTGCGGGCAGGATAAAACCATCCAACGTTTTGATGTGTTTGCCTTCCAGCGTGAACCACTGCAAACGCTTGTTGGCGCGATCAGCCACCACGACGGATTTCTCCCGCCCCGGCCGGTCATCGATGCAAATGCCGTGCGGCGTATTGAATTGCCCCGGCCCGGTGCCCGGCTCGCCGAACATGCTCTGCCAGTTCGCATTCTTATCGTAACGATGAATACGCCATGAGCCATAACCATCCGCCAGATAGAAGCTGCCATCCGGCAAGAAGGCATAATTCGTCGGCATGAAAGCATCTCGTCCCCAACGCTTCTCCGGCTTGGTATCTTCGTCTTTGAGATAGACTCCTGAAGCCATCGGCGCCCGTTTCTCCCAGACCTGCTCACCTTTGAGAGTCAGCTTGGCGATGGTCTTCACCTGCTGATAAGCCGTCACATACAGGAACTGCTGCTTGCCTTCCGTGCGCACTTCCAAGCCATGCCCGCCACCTTGGAATTGATTGCCGAACGAACGAATATACTTGCCCTTGGCATCGAACACAAAGATGGAGGGATGATCCTTCAGGTTTTCGCGGCCTTCATGGATCACATAAATCAAGCCCTCGGCATCCACCGCGACATTATGCGTTGTCTGCCAGGTGAACTTGTCCGGCAGTTGCACGAAGTTATGCAGCACTTCATATTTTTGCTCGCCTTCGCCGATCACCAGTTTGGCATCGGACTTCTGCGCGGTCAGGACACGCGGCATGGCGATGGCGGCCGATGCCAGAGCTGCTGTTTGAAGAAAACGACGACGATTGATCTGCGAAGTGCTTTTCATAGATAGCAAATGCTGCTGCCGTTACGGGGTTGTTCGTGTTCTAAACTTCAGCCTGCTTCAAAGCAAACTGATTTACAGTCGGACTGCAAAAATCATCCAAGCCGGCGTGCAAACACATCCTGCACCGGCTTGCCCAGGCCATCTTCCGTCGCATAAAAAGGCCGCCCCTCGATCTCATACACCGTCTTTGGGCTGATCCCCATCGCGTTAAAAATCGTCGCGTGCAGATCGGAAATGCTCACCGGGTCTTTCACCGCCACAAATGGCCGCTCTGTTGCCGTAGCTCCATGCAGATGTCCTTTTTTCACGCCACCGCCAAACATCAACACAGAAGAACCTCCCGTGAAATGGCGATGCTGACCGTAGTGCTTCATCTCGGTGATGGTATCCACCTTGAAGCCCGCTTGATCATTCGCATTGGAGCCCGGCTTGCCTTCCATGATCATGTCGCGGCTGAACTCGCTCGCCACGATGATCAACGATCCAACAACCCGCGCTCTTCCAAATCCTTCACCAGTTGGGCGATCGGTGCATCGATGGATTGCTTCATCGCCACCAGCCGTGAATAACCGTTCTCATGCGTGTCCCAGTTGAAGAACGGGATGTATTCCGTGGATACCTCGATGAATCTCGCGCCCGCTTCCGTCAAGCGACGCGCCAGCAAACAGCCCAGACCAAACTTTCCGATCGTCCCCTGCTCATACGTCCCCGCGAACCGATCCCGTGAAGCCTCAAACCGCACGCCCGGTTCATAACCCGGATAATATTTGCGGATGTTCTCAATCGGCTCTTGGGTTAGGTCAAATGCCTTGGCTGAAGGCGAACTCAGCAATCGATGCGCATTATCCAAGGAGCGCAACATCGAAGCCTGCTGGTAATCACTCAGGTATTCGCGATGTGGGTTCTTATCGATGAGCTTGCGGTAAAGACTGTAACGATTATCGAAGCGTCCCGGCTCCATCCCCTTCGGCGGCCGCACTGATTGCGCTGCATCTTCTGGGAACGGGATCACCATCGGCCCGAACTCCGTGCCGAAGAATCCCGCCGTGGTGAACGCCTTCAACTCCTCCTGCTCACCCACGCCCTCCAACCGTTGCCCGATATTGATGAAGGCCGGCATCACCGGATTACGCGGTCCCAACACTTTCGACATCCATGCGCCGATATGCGGACACGCCACCGTCTGCGGCGGCACATAACCTGTGTGCCAATGATACTGATGCCGCGAGTGAAGAATACTCCCCAGATCAGGTTGGATGTGAGAACGGATCAAAGTGGCACGGTCCATCACCTTAGCAATGCTCTCGAGTCCCTTGGTGATCTTGATGTTGTCCACCACCGTATCGACAGACGGGAACGTGCTTTCCACTTTTGCCACTGGAGTGCCCGGTGCGAAGGGCACATAACGCTTCGGATCAAAAGTATCCGGCGCCGCCATGCCACCCGCCATCCACAGCAAGATGCACGTATCTGCGGTCGGCTTGGGCTGATGCACTTTCTCTTCCGCTCCAAACACCGACACCTCGCCCGTCATCATCGCCGCCATACCCGCCGCCGTGAGTTGCTTGATAAACTCACGTCTCGCCTGCGATTCAGGTAACGTTGGATCA
The DNA here is from genome assembly GCA_965283725.1 of Limisphaerales bacterium. GTDB lineage: Bacteria > Verrucomicrobiota > Verrucomicrobiia > Limisphaerales > JAEYXS01 > JAEYXS01. Next base: position 32,775 of record CBDIPT010000005.1, on the reverse strand, counting down.
ATCTGCGGTTTCATGGTTACAGCTTAATATGGCACATCAACGAATCAGTTGAAACTCCGGCATCATTACCACGGCCCAGAGCAAATCTTGGACTGTTTGGGCTGAAGGATTGGCCCCAACGGCTTCCTTGGCCACGGCCAGTTCATTGTCAGATGGCGGACGGGCCAAAGCACTGCGATAGATCGATTGCACCAGTTTATCCGGTGAACCGCCCTGCTCTTTCACCAATCGCTCCGCCCCTTTCGTCAGCAAATCAGCCAGTATCTGACCGTTGTTCAGATCGATCGCCTCCAATGTGCTCAGATCACTCGGGCGCGAGGTCACGATCTGATCGCGATTCGGGCGCCCCAATGTGCGTTGCAGCAAATCCGCCTTCACCAGCGAAGCCCGCACCATCGGCACGTCAGCGTAAGCCACTTGGGCCAATGTGCCGGCAATCGGCCCGCTCAATGACTTCGACCATACCTCGTGCTTCGCCACGGCGACTGCCGTCTGCCAATCCTTCGGTGGCGCAGCGAACTTCCCTTTCGCGTCAGGCAACGTCTTCGTCCATTCCCACGTCGTATCCGTGCCGATGCTTTGCTCTGTCCCATCCGCAAACCGCAAACGCGCTTCAAAAAATGCTCCAGCCAAGTTCGGTGCACTGCCCGCATTCTTCGCTATCAGCAGGATTTCATTCGCACCCTTTTTCAACACTCCATCGAGATTGACTGGCTCCACCGTAGTCCAATCTTCATCCGCCCCTAGCTGCTTGCCGTTAACGAACAACGTATAACTGTTATCTGCCGTGACCGCCGCTCCGGCCCGCACAGGGGCATTCGCCAAGGTGAATTTGTGCCTGAGCGTGATTGCCTCTCCAGCCTTTGCGAGATTGGTTCCCTCATTATCCGTAGACCATATCCATTGTCCCTTCAGTGTGAGATTCGGCATCGCTTTGGCATCTGCTTTGCCTCGGACTAAAGGCGCATCAAACTTCGCTGGCGCAGCCCCAGTCAACTGCCACACGGCATCCACGAACTGCTCCGCCGTCATCCGCTTCGCCCGCGGCCCCGCATACACATACTTATGGTCATCCGCTCCTGGTTGAATCACCTCCGCTTTAGATTGATACGCCTGCGACGTGCAGATGAGTTCGAGCGTCTTCTTCAGGTCATACTTATTATCCGCCAGATGCACTGCGAGGTAGTCGAGCAGATCGCTGTTCCAAGGCTCCGATTGCATCGCGTCCACCGGATGCACGATGCCGCGCCCCATCAGGCGCTGCCAAAAGCGATTCACGATCGTGCGCGTGACCCGGCCATTCTCCGGATGCGTCATCAAAGCCGCCAACTGCTTCAAGCGTTCAGCCGGCGGTTTGCTCGCATCGATCTGCCCCAATTCAGGAAATAACCAAGCTGGCTTGGCTGTCCGGCCGACCGGCTTATCGCAGCGATTAATCTCCAGTGGCTGTTCAGCAATGATCGCCGCCATTCCGTAAGCCTCATCTAGTTTCCACCGATCAATGAAGCTGTCGTGACACGAAGCACACTTCAGGTTGATGCCGAGAAATGATTGGCCCACCGACTGCGCAAACTGCACCTCCACCGTTTGGGAGGCGTTCACACTGCCACGCCACTTGATACCTTCACTGAAACCCGCACTGGCAGCCGTCGGCGGCGCGATGAGTTCCCGCGTGAACAGGTCGTATGGTTTGTTCTCCACTAGCGCCGCATAAAGCCATTTGCTGATTTGCTTGCGTCCGCCCGTGATGAAACCGGTGCCGATGTAATCATTGCGCAGCAAATCGTTCCAGAACGTCAACCAATGCTCCGCATACGCCACGTCATTATTCAGCAGCTCCTGAACTAACTTCGCTCGCTTATCCCGGTTCTTATCCGCCAAAAACTTGTCCAACTGTTCAGCCGTTGGCAGCAATCCGATCAAATCCAGATACACTCGCCGGGCAAACTCTGCATCGGTGATCGGCTCCGGTGTCTTCAGCTTGTTCTTCGCAAGATAGGCATCCAGGATGCGATCCACTTCGTTGGTGCGCCCCTTAACCGCCTTGGCCAGTTCAGGCCGCCGCGGCTTCAACGGAGGTTCGTAAGCTGGTTTCTTGAAGGCAAACCCTTCATCCCACTGCGCCCCGCCATCGATCCACGCCTTGAGCAACGTGATCTGCTCCGGTGAAAGCCTCGGCCCTTTGGGCGGCATGCGAGAATCTTCATCCTTCGTGATGAGCACTTCGATGAACTTGCTCTTGGCACTCTTGCCCGGCTCCACCACGGCTCCGTTCTCACTCCCAGCCAGCAAATCCACCCGGCTGTTGAGGGAAAAGCCGCCTTCTTCTTGTCACCCGTATGGCACTCCGCGCAATGCTCGCGCAAAATGGGCACGACCTGGTGCGCAAAATCCACTTGGGCTCCCTGCCCGGCTTGGACCGCAAACAACAGCAGCAATATGGCTGAAAGCAACTTCATGTGATCAAGCCCAGTATTCTCCAAGCAGACGCCCTGAACAATAGAAGAAACTGCCAAGGCCGATGTAAGATTCTAAGAATCGGCCTAGACTTTTTTCGAAGTTAAATCCTTTAATCATCGTCAAACACCCCCATGAGACGCCTTCACCTCTTCATCCTTGCCCTGCTGTCCTTGTTCAGTTCCACGGGCTCGGCAGCCGAAGTAGCACCCAAAGTCACCGTAGATTCCATCCGCCGCGTCTTTTACAACGGCGAACACAACGCCTTCACCGATCTGTGTCGTTTTAAAGGCCAGTTCTATCTCACCTTCCGCACCTGTCCTGATGGCCATATGGTGCATCCGACCTCTGCGATTCTCGTCCTGCGCAGCAGTGACGGTGTGAAATGGGAACAAATCCATCGTTTCTCCATCAAGGACCGCGATCCGCGCGACCCGCATTTCCTTGTCTTCCGCGATCGTCTCTTCATTTACACCGGCACTTGGTATAGCGGTCCAACGACCTTGGCCCGGGAAGACTACGACATGAACAAGCATCTTGGATTCGCCGTTTACTCGGATGACGGCACCACTTGGAGTGAACCGACCATGCTGGAAGGAACATTCGGTCATTACATCTGGCGCGCCGCGGCGTTCGGGGACAAGGCCTACTTGTGCGGCCGTCGCAAACCGGGCTTTGATGTCAAACCCCGTGGTGAAGGCGACAAAGTGCAATCGCTCATGCTGGAAAGTGATGATGGCCTCATCTGGCGTAAACGGGCGTATTTCCAAGAAACCGCTGGCGATGAAACCGCGTTTATGTTTGAAGCCAACGGCAATGTGATCGGCATCGGCCGGCACGGTGGCGGGAAGGAGGCCCAACTCTTGCGCTCCGCTCCACCCTACACCCATTGGAGTCGCAAAAGTCTGGACCGCTCTGTCGGCGGCCCGCTGATCGTCAAATGGGGCAACCGCACGGTCGTAGGTGGACGCAAAACCACGAAGGAAGAAGGTGCTAAAACCGCACTCTACTGGCTCGTGGGCGATGATCTGCGCCAGTTCGCCGAGTTCCCCAGCGGCGGCGATAATTCCTATCCCGGCTTTGTCGAGCTTCCCCATGGCCGAGCATTAGTTTCGTATTATTCCAGTCACGAACGCACGGCTGACGGCAAGATCATCACCGCGATTTATCTCGCCGAACTGTCACTTCACGAATGAGTTTGCTTGCCGCCGCCAAACCTTAACCGCTTCAATCAACGACATGCTGACCACCGAAAGCCGCCGCCGGGATTTTCCCGGATTGGATTCTCTCACGTACCTCAACACTGCGGCGGAGAGCATTCCGCCGCTCTGTGTGGGCGAGGCCATCCAGCAATACTGGCAGGATAAGCAACGCGGCATGAAGGGACGTGATCAGCACTTCGCCCAAGTGGAAGCCTGCCGAGAGATCAGCGCTAGCCTGACCGGTTTGAAAACCTCCGAGGTTTCCTTCTGCTCCTGCAGCTCTGAGGCTTACAATCTCCTGGCCACAGCCTTGCAGCTCCAATCCAGCGATCAGGTGATTGTGACCGATATCGATTTTCCGGCGGGCACAACCCCTTGGTTGCGGGCGGCTCATCCGCCCACTCTGCGCCTCTGGCAATCGGTCGAAGGCGAGTTGCGCCTGGCTGAGTTGCTGCCTTTGCTGAACAAAAACACCCGCTTGGTGCAGATCTCCCTGATCAGTTTCTACAATGGTTTTCGCATCGCCTGGGCCCCTTTGCGTGACGCGGTTCGCCAGCATGCTCCGAACGCTTTGATCTCCGTGGACATCACGCAAGCCTTGGGCCGCGTGCAATTGGATTGTCCGGACGCGGACATTCTCATCTCCAGCACGCATAAGTGGACGCTTGGCATCCATGGCGGCTGCGTCATCGGCATTCCGCAGCACCGGGCGGCGCGGCTGACCACACAGGCGGGCGGTTGGTTTCACCTCACAAACGCCTTCGATGCGGATCGCTTCCAACGGGCTGCGACCAAGGAAGGCGCGGCGAGTTTTTCCGTGGGTATGCCGAATTTTGTTTCGCTCTATGCCTTGAACGCCTCGCTCCGTTATTTGGCCGGCATCGGCATCGACGCCATCTCCCGTCAGGCGGACCCGCTTGTAGCCCAGGCCCATCGTGGCTTGGTTGAACTAGGTTTGAAACCGATGGCCCCTTATCAGGCAGATTTGCCCACTGGCATTCTGGCTTTTCGGCATCCGCAAACTGCCGCGCTCAATGCTGCGCTCGAAAAGGAACAAATCCACGCCATGCATCATGCTGGCCGCATCCGCATCGCGCTTCATGGTTACAACACCGCAGACGATGTGAACAAACTCCTGTCCGTCTTGGGCAAAGCTCTGAAACAGCTTTGAAGTCGGGCGACCACGCTTTAAACCTTGGCAAAGAACACCTTCTCCGCCGTCTTTCGCAACATCCACGCCCGGTCTTCTTTGGTCAGGAAATCCAGCCGATCCCGGATGAGGGCGATAGAATCCGCGTAATTGTGCCCCGGATCGACCTGATACGGGCAATCACTCGCCCACATCAGACGTTGTGCCCCGAACGCGTCCCGTACCTTGCGGATCATCGGTCCCAGATCCGTGTATGGCGGTGTCTTCTTGCCCAGCGCATAAAACGCCGAGGTCTTCACATAAGTGTTCGGATATTTTGCCAACCGGCACAACGCGTCTACTTGCTCATCGCGGATTTGGCCATCGACACCGATGCGGGCGAAATGATCAATCACCACGCGCGTCTTCGGGAACCGTTCACACATCTTGCCGATGGCCGGCAGCGCTTCCGGGTTGATCAGCGGACACATCGCCAGACCGAGATCGGCCCCTGCCGTCCACATGGCTGCCATGCCATCGGACCCCAGCCACGCCTCCACCGGTTGCTTGCCGGGATGGATGCGGAACCCGCGCACGCCACGATTCCCAAGTATCCGCATCTGATAGTCCACCTTGGGCGCATTTTCATCGATAACCGCCACCCCGGAAAACACCCCGGGGAAACGCAGCATCGAACTCAGCATGTAACTATTATCAAACCGGTAAAAACTCATCTGGATAAGCACCACGCGATTCACGCCATTCGGCTTCGTGTGCTCGAACAACTGTTCGGGCGTGAAACTGGCTGGCTCCATATCCGCCACCTTGAAGCTGCTGTGGATGGGATAGCGGCTCAACTCCGGCGTCCACACATGCACATGAGCATCGATATGATTCCCGCCCCTACCGCCGGTGGCCGTGGTGCCGCAACCCGCTGCCAGTCCGGCGGCCGTCACGGCGGTCGCCCGGAGAAAGTCACGGCGGGTAAACATCTTGCTGCCTGTCTCGTTGATTTGCTTGTTCATAGGTTGGAGTTGTTAACAGGGTCACTCGAAACGACGCAGAAACTCACGGTAAAATTCGTAGGCCTGCAGAACTTGGTCTATCTCCACGTATTCCACGGCCGCATGGGCGCGATCAATACTGCCCGGCCCAAAGACCACGGCAATCCTTGGCGCGACAGCTTGCTTGCATCACTACCGAAAGGTACCCCGCAAGGCTCGCCGTTCAGGCCCAGTTCCTTTAAAATCTCACTGCCTAGCAGGGCTGGTGGCGCATTCAATGGCGTATCCAACGCCTCATCCGTCAGCATGGGCGCTTCCATGCTGGCCACGAAGCCGGGATGTTTCCCGGCCAGTTCATCAAGCAACTGTTGATACTGCGCCAGCACCGCTTCCACCTTCTCGCCCGGCAGCAAGCGCCGGTCGATCTCAATGGCACAGGTATCCGGCACGAAATTCACCTGCACCCCGCCCTGTATCACCCCGACGTTGCACGTTGCTGGCCCCAGCAACGGATGCTTTTGCTCCGCCAGCCGTTGGTGATCCGCTTCCAAAGCCAGCACCAGCCGCGCCATGTGGGTGATAGCATTCACGCCAAGATGGGGTTTGGAGCTGTGCGCCGCGCGCCCTTGCACCCGGATGCGCCAGCGCAAAACGCCTTTGCTCGCGACGACCAGACGCATCTCCGTCGGCTCCGCGACAATGGCTGCGTGTCCGGTCAGTCCCTCGCACAACTTCACCACGCCACGATAAGAGTATTCTTCATCCACAGCGGCAGCCAGCCACACTTCACACGGTGGCACAAAGCCCTCCGCCTTAAGCGATGCCATGGCGTGCATCATTCCCGCCAGACCGGCTTTCGTATCGCAGGCGCCCCGGCCATAAAGTTTCCCTGCGGAGATGGTCGGCTCAAAGGGCGGAATCGTCATCCCCTTCACGGAAACCGTATCAGTATGCGCTTCCATTACGATGCGGCGCGAGGCATCCCGGCCGGGCAGCTTGGCTATCAGATTGGGTCGCCCTGGAAACACCTCCTGTTCCCACGTCTCCATCCCACGTTGGCGGAAGAAATTACCCACATACGCTGCCATGGACGCCTCGGAGACGCCACCTTCGTAAGCCGGATTAATGCTCTTGATGCGCACCAGATCAGCCAGGGTAGCAATGACAGGTGAATGACTCATGACTTCAAGAATTGAGCTTGGCGTTTGGTTTGACCGGCCAATCCAGCGGCGCGATGCGTCCCACCAAGAACACATACGCCCCAACCCCGATCACCAGCACGATGGAAGAGCAGGCAAAAGCCAGCGTGAACGAACCTGTTCGCATCACCAGCCAGCCCGTCAGGGCGGGCGACACTACGCCTCCCAGATTGCCGATGCAGTTCTGGATGCCTGTCCATTTGCCGGCCGCTGCCGGTCCGGCCAGAGTTTGCGTCACCGCCCAGACATTCGAGGTGTAAAAACCCAGCGCAGCGCAGGCCGCCGTCAGAAAAGCCACGCATAGTTTGGCTTCATGCACCATCACGGCAGGCACCATGAACGCGGCGCACAGGAGAAACCCCGCCACGATGAACGTCTTGCGCACCCGCGTAGGCGTAGCTCCCTGACGTATCCAACGGTCGGAAAACCACCCCCCGGCCAGTGAGGTCACCGCCATGGCCCAAAACGGCAATGAACCGAAGATCGCCATCTCTTTCTTAGAAAAACCGCGTTCCTCCTCCAAATAGGAAGGCAGCCACGACACGAGGAAATACCACACATAACCCAGACAAAACATCCCCAAAGAAGTGCCCCAGACCTCGCGGCGTACCAGCAAGCTGCCCCACTCCACCGCCGTTTCCGACTTTGGTGTCTCGCCCGGGCCAGCTACGGATCGTTTCTCCGAGGGCACCAGCCATATCCACGGAATCAACCACAGCAGACTTCCCAAACCGACCATGAGGAATAACGCCCGCCAACCATACTTCGCCACCACCAACCCGCCCAACAGCATGCTCAATGCCGGTCCGATCTTCGAACCCGCATCGATCAAAGCGTTCGCGAACCCGCGCTGGTCTTCGGGATAATTCGCCGCCAAAATGCGCGAAGTGGCCGGATACGCCACGCTCTCCCCGATCCCCAGCAGCAGCCGCAACCCAAAGAACACCGCAAACCCGGCAAAGAAACCCATCGCCGCCGTGGAGAGCGACCAGACCAGGAAACCGATTGCATAGACCCACTTCACATCATACCGGTCCACCAGCCAGCCGGCCACGAGCTGGAACAAGGCGTAGCTCCAAAAGAAAGCGGAAAAAAGAAAACCCATCTGCGTGGCATCCAAGCCGAACTCCGCCGAGATGTTGGACTTGGAGACCGAAAGCGTGCCGCGGTCGATATAATTGATCCCCACGGCCACGACAAGCAGCACGAGGATGGTGATGTGGGCAGATCGGCGCACTGGATTATTAGCTTTTAAAAACCGGCCACTCAACGGGGACGGACGCAACCTAGGGGAGCGACAACGACCGGGGCAACCCCTTTTTCACGCCGGAATGATTTATCTGACTAAATGAAAAAACTTCGGTAAGTTCAGCCCGGTTCCATACAATACTTCCTTGAATGCCGGACATGAACGAACCAGTTCCACCTGCCGAGCCGAGCGAGCGCTTCATCACGCTCCTCAATGCCACGCATGCGCGGTTGCTGGGATTTCTCCGGGTGATGCTCGGCAACAATGCCGATGCCGAGGATGTCTTGCAGCGCGCCAGCCTGACGATGTGGCGGAAATTCGGCGAATTCGATCCCACACTGGATTTCTTCGCCTGGGCGAGCAGCTTTGCTTTCTACGAGGCCAAAAATTTCCAACGCGTCGCCGCCCGGTCCAAATTGCATTTCGATGATGAACTGATGGCCCGGCTGGCGGAGGAACGCACCCCCGACCTGGAACAGCGCGACGCCCGCTTTGAAGCCATGGAACGGTGCATTGAAGAACTGGATTCCCCTTCCCGCGATCTCGTGCGTGAGTTTTACCTGAACGATATGGAAGTGGAAGCCTTGGCCCAACGGATGGGCCGCGCCCCGCAGACAGTATACAACAAGCTCGTCATCCTCCGCCGTTTGTTGGGTGACTGTGTGCGGCGGAAGATCGCCCACGAGGCCAAATCATGAGCATGGAGTTAGACCAGACAGAACTTCACCGGCTGTTCGTTGCCAAGGCCGACGGCACCATCACGCCGGAAGACCACGAGCGTCTCTCTGCGTTGCTGAAGAATTCTCGCGAAGCCCGTCTCCGCTGGTTTGCCTTTCAAGATGCCGAAGCCGCGTTGTTGGTCTGGGCTCAGAAAGAATCCTTACGCCGTGAACAATCTGCCGCCGGGTTCCACCTGACTGATCACGAGCGGGTCGTCCCTCTCCAACCACGAAACAGTTCGCTGCGACATGTGGGTGCGATGGCAGCAGGCATTATCATCGGGGCTGTGGCTTGGGCAATGTGGCCGAAACCACAACCGTCCGGCAACCTTGCCAGCCAATCCGCCCCGGCTCCGACCTTAAACGTCCGTACCGAGGCCACTACCGCGAGCATTGCCGTGCTGACCCGGGGGGCCAATGTCGTCTGGGACAAAACGGGCATGACGCCAGCCATGAACGCACCGCTCTCTCCCGGCGTGCTAAAACTACAGCGGCATGGCCGAGATTGAATTCTTCCAAGGCGCCCGCCTGTGTATCGAAGGACCGGCCGAGATCCGTTTGATCTCCGCCGGAGAAGCCTTCTGCCAGTCCGGGCGTTTCAGTGCGCATGTTCCGCCCCATGCCCGTGGTTTCCGCTTGGGCACGCCGAGAGGCGACATCGTAGATTTGGGCACGGATTTTGGCCTCGACCTGAGCAGTGCTGCTTCCGAACTGCATGTCTTCAACGGCGAAGTGGAGCTCTATCAGCCACAGACCCAGATGCGGAAGCTCACCAGTGGCGCAGCGGCAGATTTGACCCAGCCCAGCGTCACCAAAGCGCTGGCGGCGAATGAAACCGCTTTTGCCTTTCGTCGCGAACTGGATGCCCGTGTCACGGAATCGCATCGGCAGGCGTTTGAACGGTGGCAGCGCGCCAGTGCGAATTGGCAAAAAGATGGCGATGTCCGCCTGTGGTTGAACTTCCAGGATGAAAGCACGTCGCGTTCCCTGCGTAATAGTGCCATCCAAGGCACGGATATCGCCGCTGGCAGCATCGTTGGTTGCAGTTGGACCGAAGGGCGCTGGCCCGGCAAACGCGCCCTGCAATTCCGCAGCCTGAGCGACCGCGTGCGTTTCAATGTCCCCGGCAACTATCGGCAACTGACGCTGACCGCGAGTTTGCAACTCCACGGGTTGAACGTCCGGCAAAGCTCCATCTGCATGAGCGAAGGCATCGGCGCAGGCTATCTGCATTGGCAAGTTTTGCATGATGGTTCGCTCTGCCTCGGGGTCGGCGATGGCTCGCGCCGCACGGGCACGAATGCCGAACCGGTCCTGTGGCAGGACTACATCAGCCCGGTGGTCTTCACCCCGGAACGCTTCGGGCAATGGGTGCATCTGGCCGTTGTTTATGATATGGCGGGTAATGAAGTGCGGTTTTTCCTGATGGCGAACTGCTCTCGCGTCACCCGATGTCCCGTGCGATTTCGCTCACCCCCGGTCTGGTCGAACTGGGCAACTGGATTCCCACACCCGAGAAAAGCCAGCAACCCATCCGCAATTTCGCCGGTTGCATGGATGAGTTCGGGCTCATCGCCCGGGCGTTGACGGACAAAGAAATCCGTCAATTGGCTGAACAATGATTTTGCTGCTCAAGATGCGAACAACTTCAACCGCCTTGAATCGTTTCCTTCTCTGCCTCTCCAGCTTGTTGCTGGCTGGCTGGGCCGCAGCCACGGCTGCCGAGCTCTCTTCTTCAGAGCGGGATTTCTTTGAAAAGAAAATCCGCCCCGTGTTGATCGATCAATGCTACAAATGCCATAGCACCGGAGAAAAAGTAAAAGGCGGGCTCAATCTTGAGACCCTGGAAGACATGCTCCGAGGAGGCGATACCGGTCCGGCCATTGTCTTGGGTGATCCTGATAAAAGCCGTTTGATCGAGGCCATCCGTTACAAGAATCAAGACTTGCAAATGCCGCCCAAGAGTCCCTTGAGCAGCGATCAGATCCGAGATCTGGAAACGTGGGTCAAGATGGGCGCTCCGGACCCTCGCCTCAAAACCGCCAAAGCTCTCCCGGCCAAGAAGGCCATCGATATCGCGGAAGGTCGCAAGTTCTGGTCGTTCCAACCCATGGCCAACCCGGTCCCGCCCACGGTGAAGAAGAAATCCGGGTGCAATCCCCCATCGACGCGTTCATCCTCGCCAAACTGGAAGCCAAACAACTTAAACCCGCCGCGGCGGCCGATCGACGCGCATTGATTCGACGGGCCACTTTTGACCTTACCGGGCTGCCGCCAAGTCCGGCAGAGATCGAGGCCTTCCTCGCGGACCGTTCACCCGAGGCGTTCACGCGGGTCGTGGACCGTTTGCTCGCTTCTTCGCAATATGGGGAACGCTGGGGACGCCACTGGCTCGACGTCGCCCGTTACGCCGATTCCAACGGCCTTGATGAAAACGTCGCCTTCGGCAACGCCTGGCGCTACCGCGATTACGTCATCAACTCCTTTAACCGGGATAAGCCATACGATCAGTTCGTGACCGAGCAACTGGCTGGCGACCTGTTGCCACCGACAGATAATCTCGCCCTCAAGCACGAGCGGCTCACCGCTCTCGGCTTTCTGAGCATTGGTCCGAAGCTTTTGGCTGAACCCGACAAGGTGAAGCTGGAGATGGATATGATCGACGAGCAGATCGAGACCACTGGCCGTGCTTTTCTCGCCGCCACTTTCGGTTGCGCCCGCTGTCACGATCATAAGTTCGACCCTGTGCCAACAGATGATTACTACGCGCTGGCGGCCATCTTCAAAAGCACACGGACCATGGATAGCCTGAAGACGCTCGCGAAATGGCATGAGCCCGTGGTCGCTACGCCGGAAGATTACCGGCTGCAGGAAGCTTACGAACAACGGGTGGCGGCGCATAAGCTTTCCATCACCAATTTCGTGGCCGAAGCCAATCGCGTCCTGTTGGTCACGATCAAGACCAACGCTTTGCCCAAGAACCCCGAAAAACTTTATTCCACGAACACCCTTGCCGAGCTGGAGAAATTGCGGGCTGACCTGAAGAAATTGGAAACGGATGCTCCGGAACTGCCCAGCACCATGGGTGTGACCGAAGCCACGAATATCTTGCAGACGTTGCCCATCCACATCCGTGGCAGCCACCTGACACTGGGCAAACCCGTGTCGCGGGGCGTCCCGCAGGTGATGACGATCTCTACCCGGCCACAGTTCAGCGAACAGCAGAGTGGTCGCTTGGAACTGGCACGATGGCTCACAGCCCCGGAGCATCCATTGACGGCCCGCGTGATGGTCAACCGCATCTGGCGCTGGCATTTTGGCCAAGGCCTGGTGGCCACCACGGATAACTTCGGGCTCTTGGGCGAGAAACCATCCCATCCGGAATTGCTTGATTGGCTGGCGCAACGCTTCATCGCCGAAGGCTGGAGCATCAAAGCGATGCACCGGCTGATCATGCTCTCCAGCACCTATCAATTGGCCGCGAACACAAAAGGTGCCCCCTCGATTGCTGACCCGGAAAACCGGTTGCTTTCCCATTTCCCGCTGCGCCGCTTGGAGGCTGAAGAGATTCGTGATGCGTTGATATCCGTAGCTGGCAACCTGGAACTGACCATGGGTGGCAAAACGATTCCCGTCAAAAACCGTGAGTTCGTTTTCAACCACACCTCGAAGGATGCGACGACTTATGACAGTCCCCGGCGCGCGGTTTACATGCCGATCATCCGCAATCATCTCTACGATCTGTTCCAACAATTCGATTACCCGGATCCCGCCGTCCCCAATGGCAACCGCAATGCCACCGTGGTCGCCCCGCAAGCGTTGTTGATGATGAACAGTGAACTCGTCAATCAATCTGCCCTTCGCCTCGCTCAACATTTGCTGGCCGATGAAAAAGCGTCCAACGCCTCGCGCCTGGAGCAGGCGTATCTCAAAGCCTATGGCCGGCCGCCCAACTCGGCAGAACGGCGACGGGCCGAGCGGTTCATCACGGAATACCCGACGACAACCGGTCTGGACAAAGCGGCGGCCCGGACGGAAGCCTGGACAACGTTCTGCCAGACCCTGCTTGCGGCAAACGAATTCATTTACCTGAACTGAAGCCATGAATACGCCTGATTTTTTAACCGGCGGTCCGATGTCTCGCCGGCAGATGTTACGGACATCCGCCGTCGGCTTTGGCTGGCTCGCGGCTTCCGCGTTGATGGCGAACGCGGGCGAACCTGCTGTTCCCGCCAGTCCGCTGTTACCCAAGCAGCCGCACTTTCCAGCTCGCGCCAAAAGGGTCATTTTCCTGTTCATGAAAGGTGGTCCTTCACAGGTGGACACCTTCGACCCCAAGCCTTTGCTGGATCGTGATGATGGCAAGCCCTTCCCCGGTCAGAAACCGCGGGTGCAGTTCGCCCCCACCGCGGCCTTGTTAAAATCTCCGTGGTCTTTCAAGAACCACGGCCAAAGTGGCCTGCCTGTCAGCGAGCTGTTTCCCCACGTGGCCCAATGCGTGGACGATCTTTGCATCATCCGCTCCTTGCATGGGACAAATGCCGCCCACGGTGGAGCCCTGCTCAAACTGCACACGGGCAGCGATAACTTCATCCGCCCCAGCATCGGTTCCTGGATCACCTACGGTCTCGGCACCGAGAACCAGAACCTGCCGGGCTTCATCACCATCTGCCCCACGTTCGCCCACGGTGGCGTGAACAATTGGGGCGCAGCCTTTCTCCCGGCGGCCTATCAGGGAACGCCCCTCGGGAACGCCACGGTTCCCGCCGCACAGGCGGCGGTCCGGCACATCACGAACTCACACCTCAGCCCCGCCCAGCAGCGCGCCCAGCTTGATTTGCTGGCCCAGATGAACCGCGATCACCTGCGCCAGACCGGTCCCAACCTCGCACTGGAAGGACGGCTCAACTCCTTTGAACTCGCCTTCCGCATGCAAATGGCGATGCCCGAAGCGCAGGACATCTCCCAGGAATCCGAAGCCACCAAGAAACTTTATGGCTTGGATGACAAGGTGACGGAAAATTTTGGCCGCCAATGTCTCCTCGCCCGTCGCTTCGCCGAACGGGGCGTCCGGTTCATTCAAGTGACCCATAGCGACGGGGAAGTGCAGTGGGATCAGCACGGCAATCTGCGCAAAGGCCACGCTAAGAACGCCGCTGAGGTGGACAAACCGATTGCTGGCCTGTTGAAAGATTTGAAGGCAACCGGTTTGCTAGATGACACCTTGGTGATTTGGGGTGGTGAATTTGGCCGTACACCGGCCGCAGAAGGCGGACGCGATGGCCGCGATCATAATCCCGAGGGCTTCACCATGTGGCTGGCCGGCGCAGGTGTAAAAGCGGGCACCGCCTTTGGTGCAACCGATGATTACGGCTGGTTCGCCACCGAGAACAAGGTTCACATCCACGACCTGCACGCCACCATTCTGGCTTTGCTCGGTTTAAACCACGAGAAGCTGACTTATCGCTACGCCGGCCGTGATTTCCGACTGACCGATATCAGCGGCCATGTCGTAAACGAGATCTTTGCCTAAGAACCGGTTGCTTACTTGATTTTCAGCTTGGCAAGGTATGTATCGTTTCCACCTGTACTGGTGATGGTGTGTGCGCCATACTTGGCCGTGCCGGAGAAGGAACCGGAAAGATAGAGATTACCCAGACCATCAGCGACGATGGTATACGCGTTATCGCCCTTATCCCCACCCGCTTGTTGGAGCCATTGCAGCGTTCCGCTCCGGTCAAACTTGGCGATGTAGATATCGGTGCTCCCTGCACTTGTGAGATTGGATCCGACAAATTCAGCCGTTTCGGTAAATTCACCGGTCAGGTAAGAAAAGCCTGAATTATCACACGCAACCCCCAAACCGTAATCCACTTTCGGGCCACCACCCGTGCGCGTCCAGAGGCGTTGGCCATCAGGCGCCAAACTGGTGATCAACAGATCGTTGTCGCCATGACTCAGCATCGATCGATCACCCAGTTTCAAAATCCCTTTGAACATCCCGGCGGCCCGGACATTGCCCGCTTGGTCACAGATGATCTCGTGCACCATGGCGTTGGTGCTGCCATTACCCTCGGCAATCCATACAACCTTTCCGGCCGGAGTGAATTTGGCGATCAACACATCGCGTCCTGCGGCATTCGTCAGCGCAAGGCCGCCTAACGTACCTACTCCTCCACTGTAACCGCCAACGTAAGCATTCCCATTGGCATCGACGGTAATCCCATGTCCGCTATTGCTGGCTTTTCCTTGCGCTGTTTCAGCCCACAGCAATTTGCCCTCCGTGTCATAACGGGCACAAAACACATGCGCACCGCCTGGTGAAATGAGCTGCTGCGCACCAAAGGCACCATCACCAACCAAGGCTCCGGTCACGGTCGCGTTGCCTTCTTTGTCCACCGCGATCCCATGCCCATAATCATAGCCCTTACCCCCACCATTCCGCACCCAGAGCAACTTGCCCGCCGAGGAATACTTCGCCACAAAGATGTCGTAGTCACCCGCATTACTGAGCGTAACGCCACCGAAGATTGCGTTCGTACTCTGATAATGACCGGTGACATAGCAATTTCCCCGCGCATCCGTGGCCACCCCATATCCCCGATCAATAGCCGAACCGCCGCCACTGTTCGCCCAAAGAAACTTCCCCTCCGGACTGCATTTCGCGATAAAGAAATCCATTTCTCCCGCGCTGGTGATCGTATGTTTCGAATTGGGCCGTCCCGGCAAATTCACCCGTGAGAAATACGTTTCCTTGAGAATCAGTAGCCAAGCACCGTGTCTTGTCATGCAACTTGCCGCCCGCTTGGATGGCCCAGCTAAAGACAGGCACTTGCTCTGGCTGCGCGGCCTGCACCCTCGTTACCAAGAGGATAAAAAGTAAGACGAGCTGATTTAAAGCTAGGCAATAAATGCGATTGGGCATGAATTGCTAGACGTTTGCGAAAGGCATCAGATTCACCCCTATGGACGTAGGGTGATGACCGGGGGCATTCGTCCGCCGTTTTTACGGCATGAGGAAGACGCGGAAGGTTCTGGTGCCGAGGGTATTGGGGTCGGCGGTGGTCTTGGGGGAGCCGAAGTCGAGCCAGTTGAGGTTGGTGCCGGTGCCGGTGATGGGGGACAGGACGGTGGTCCAGGTGAGGCCGCCGTCGTCGGTGAACTGGAGCAGGTAGGTGCGGCCCAGGAGGCTCTGTTGCAGCGTCACCACATACCGGTTGTCGGCCAGGCGCTGCGTCAGCACCCCGCTGGTCAGCAGGTTGCCCCCGGCCACGCTCGGCTGCGCCTGCACCCCTGTCACATCCACCTCGAACACCGGCGCCACCGGCATCTGCCCCACCGTCGGCACCTTGTATTCGATCACCAGCACCACCGTCTGGCCCGCCGCCAGCGTCTGGTTATACTGGATATACGCACGCCCGTCCGCCGTCGTCCCCGCCGCGTCCATCACCGTCACCCCCGCCGG
Organism: Limisphaerales bacterium; assembly: GCA_965283725.1. Lineage (GTDB taxonomy): Bacteria > Verrucomicrobiota > Verrucomicrobiia > Limisphaerales > JAEYXS01 > JAEYXS01. The sequence continues at coordinate 16,351 of CBDIPT010000005.1, read as the reverse complement.
CAGGTTCCCGATCGCCACCCGCACCGCATCGATCGTCGACCCCGTCGTGTTCGTGATCCGCAACCGCTGCTCGTAATAGCCCGTGTAGATGCTCGCCGCGCTCAAACCCGTCAACTGCTCCACCACCTCGAACGTCGGGAACCCCGCGATGTTGCTCCCGTCCGCCGTGTCCAACGCCATCAGCCCGCCCGTCTTCACCGCCCCCGTCAGATTGCCGGCATCGCCCGCCGCGCTCACGCTCCCGTCCGCCTGCACCCGGTTCACATTCACCGCGGCCACCGTCCCCACCGCCAGCCCGCTCGCATCCACCAGGCTGATCCCCCCGTTGCCCACACTGGCCGCCAGCAACGCCACTTCCGTCTCCACCACGTTGCTCCCCGTCACCCCGATGCCCACCCCCGCCACCACCCGCAGGTTCCGCCCGTAAATATCCACCGCCACATCATCCCCGCCGTCCGTCACCCGGCCGCCCGTCGCCACCACGCTCACGTTACCCCACGTCCCCTGCGCCCCGCCATTGCGCGCATCCAGCAGGCCCAGCGCCACATCCCCGCCCGCCACCACCCGGATGTTCGCCCCCGCCGTCCGCACCGTCGTGCTCCCGCCCAGCACCACGCTGCCACCGGCCTGCACGTCCGCCGTCCCCCCCGTCACACCCAGGAGGATTCCGTCGGCCAAAGTCACATTCCCGCTGGCCAGCACACTCAGGCTGCCTCCCGCCACCGTCACATCGACCGTCGCACTCACGTTGCCCCCCGTCGCCGACAACAGCACGTTCCCGCTGCCGCTGTTGGTAATGGTGGCCTGAACCGCAAGGTTTCCGTTCAGGGTCCGCACCACGATGCCCGTGGTCGCAACGATGCCGCTGAGGCTCCCCACATCGCTGCTGGCACCCAGCGTCCCGTCGGTTTGCACCCGGTTCACGCTCACCGCACCCACCGTCGTCACCGTCGTCCCGCCCGCCAGCACCACGTTCACACTGCTGCCACCCACCGCCAATGTCTGCCCGTCGAGCTCCAGCGCATCAGCCACCGCCGGCACCAGCGTCCCCGCCGTCCCCGTCGCACTCACCCGCACATTGCGCCCGTAAATGTTCACCAGCAGGTCCGCCCCCGCATCCGTCACACTGCCGCCGCCCGCGCTCACGCTCACATCACCCCAGCTGCTCTGGGTGCCACCGTTGCGCGCATCGGCCACCCCCAACGTCACACTGCCGCCCGCACTGATCCGGATGTTCCCGCCCACCGTCGTGATCCCTTGCGTCACCACGTTGCCGCCCAACGCCACCACGTCCGCCGTCCCGCCCGTCACACTCAAAGCCGCATTCAGGTTCAACGCCCCCCCCGCCACCACGCTCACGCTGCCGTTGGCCAACGTCACCCCGCTGTTCACCGTGACCGTCCCCGTCGCATTCAGCAAGACATGGCCGCTGCCGCTGACATTGACTGCGGCCTCAACCGCCAGGTTGCCGGTGTTCACCAGCACCAGGCTTCCCCGTACTGGCCCCGCTCTGCGCCGCGTCCGTCACCCCCGCCACCACCCCGTTGGCCCCCACCGTCGCCACCGTCACACTCACACTGCCCACCGTTAAATCACCCGTGTTCGCCAGCCGCACCACCCCGCCCGCACTCACGCTCACCAGCGCCGTCTGCAGCACGAACTCGTCGTTCAACGCCCCGATGCTGCCACCCGCCTGCAACCGCACCGCGCTGCCCGTCACGTTCACCCCCGCATCCGTCCCGTCCAAAATGCTCCCCGCCTGCGCCACCACGCTCACCCGGCCCGCCCCCGCGTCCACCGTCCCCACCGTCACCGTCCCGGCCGCCACCACCCGCACATCCCCGCCACCCGTGCTCACGACCGTCACCGTCACGCTGCCCGCCGCCGCCGTCACACTCACTTCGCCCCCGCCGGTCGTCAGCGTCGTCCCCGCGCTCATCGTCACACCCTGCACCCCAGCCACCGTGATGTGACCGCTGCCGCTCACCACGCTCCCCGCCACCGTCACACTCCCGCCCGCTCCCAGCAAAATCTGCCCGCCACCCGCCACACTCACACCCACCCCGGCGTTCAACGCCCCGTCCGTCACCGTCAGGTTCCCGCCCAACGCCTGCACATACACGCTGCCGTTCCCCGCCACCACCCGCACATCGCTCTTCACCCCGTCAGCCGCCAATGCATTCAACGTCCCGTTCGCCCCCACCGTCCGGTAGCCCACCGTCACATCCCCCACCGTCACGCTGCTCACGTCGTTCACCGCCACACTCCCCGCCCCCGACTCCGCCGCCAAAACCGCCCCTTCGATGACCAGCGCCTTCGTCACCGGCACATACGCCCCCGTATACGTCACATCCCACGTCAACCGCACGCTCCGGTCCACCAAGATCTGTGGCGCCCGCAGACTCACACTCACCCCCGCCGTCCCATACGCCACCCGGTAGAACCGCCGGCTGTCCGCCGGCACCGGATCCACATACGTCACGCTCGTGTCCCCGCTGCTCACCGTCACCAGCTCCGTCCACGTCACAAAGTCCGTCGTATATTGCAGCCGGTACACCGGCGCGTTCAGCCCACCGATGTTCCCCGCCGCCGCCAAACTCACGCCCTGACCATACACCCGCACACTCGTCGAACCATCGCCCCCCGCATCGCTGATCGCACCCGTCTGCGCCACCACCTGCACGTGGCCCCACGTGTCCTGCACCCCGCCGCTCCGCCCGTCCAACACCCCGATCACCACGCTGCCGCCCGCCACCACCCGCACGTTGCCCCCGCCCGTCACCACGCTCGCACTGTCCGCCATCGTCACACTCCCCACACCCGCTTCCACAGCCACCACTCCCCCACCCGTCACCACATCCACACTGCCACCCAACGTGATCCCGTTCGCCGCCAACAACGTGATATAGCCAGAACCAGAACGCACGTCGGAGTTCAAGTTGAGGTCCGTGCCACTGCCGCCCGCCGACAGGCGGATGTTGCTGCTGCCACTCACGCTGATACCCAGGCCGTCCGCGTCACTGCCGTCCGTCACCTGCAGGCTGCCCGCCACCGTCACCAGCACCACGTTGCCCCCGCTCACGATGTCGCTCTGCGCCCCGTCCGTGATCCCCGCCGTCGTGCCGTTGGCCTGCTGCACGGTCACCGTCACCGTCACCGCGCCCACCACCAGGCTGTCCGTTTCCAAAAGATTCACACCCGCGGCACCCGCCACCACACTCACGGTGCCCACCGTGGTCTCGAGCGCATTGCCCGCCTGGCCCACGCCACCATTGCCCGCCGTCACCAGCAGACCGCCCGCCACCACGTTCACATAGCTATCGCCACCATCCAAAATATTGCCCGCCGTGCTCAGCAGCGCCACGTTCTGCGCCACGATCCCGCCCACCGTGATATCATTGGTCACCGCCACACGCACGCTGCCGGCCCCCGCAGCCACCTTCGCCGTGCCCGCCATGAACAGCCCGGAGGCACTCACCACCACGCTGCCACCCACCGTCGTCACGTCCACATCGGTTCCCAAGGTCAGCAACTGCTGCGCCGCCAGCGTGATCAGGCCAGTGCCACTCACGATATCCGCGTTCACCGTCAACGCCCCCGTCCCCGCATCGACCCGCACGCTGCCACTGCCATTCGCACTGACCGCCACCCCGTCCGCATCGCTGCCGTCCGTCAACGTCACCAGCCCGTTGGCCGTCAAGATCACGTTACCGTTGTTCCCCGCCGCCAGGTCACTCTGCACCAGATCCGTCACCGTCGCCGTCGTGCTGTTCGCCTGCACCTCGGTCACCGTCACGGTCACACCCGTCACCGTCACGCCGTCCGTCTCACCCAGGTAAATGCCCGTCGCCGTCGTCCCGCCGGCCAGCACGCTCACGTTCGTCACCGCCGTCGTCACGGCCCGCGCCGCCGTCCCCACCGCCTGGCCCGCCTCGATCCGCAACGCCGTCGCCGTCACATTCTTCGTCGAACCCGCCGCGTTGATCACCGAACCCGTGGTCGCCACGACGCTCACGTTCGCGGCCGTCACGTTGCCCAAAGTCACGTCCGCGGTCGCCGCCAAGCGCACGCTCGAACCCGTCGCCACCACGGTCACGTTACCCACCATCGTCAGGCTGCCGTTCTGCGCCCGCACACTGACCGTGCCCGCCGCCGCCGTCGTCACATCCACGCCCGTCGTCAAACTCACACTCGTGGACGCCGTCAGCGTGATATGGCCCGTCCCGCTCACGCTATCCGCGTTCACCGTCAACGCCCCCGCACCGGCGCTCACCAAGATGTTCCCGCTGCCGTTCGCACTCACCGCCACGCCGTCCGCGTCGCTGCCATCCGTCAACGTCACCCCGCCGTTCACCGCCACCAAGATCACATCCCCGTTGTTCCCCGCCGTCAGGTCGCTCTGCAGCAGGTCCGTCACGGTAGCGGTCGTGTTGTTGGCCAACACCTCGGTCACCGTCACCGTCACGCCCGTCACCGTCACGCTGTCGTCTTCCGTGATATAGCTGCCCTGCAGCGTCGTCCCGCCCGCCAGCACACTCAGGTTCGTCACCGCCGTCGTCAGGTGCCGCACCGCCGCACCCACCGCCTGGCCCGCCTCGATCCGCAGGCCCGTCGCCGTCACATTCTTCGTCGAACCCGCCGCGTTGATCACCGAACCGCCGGCCGCGATGACGCTCACGTTCGTCGCCGTCACATTCCCCAAAGTCACATCCGCCGCCGCCGCCAAGCGCACGCTCGAACCCGTCGCCACCACCGTCGCATCCCCCGCCAGCGTCAGGCTCCCGCCCGCCGTCCGCAGACTCACCGTCCCCGGCGCTCCCGTCGTCACATCCACCCCGCCACCCAACGTCAGCCCCGTCGCCGCCGCCACCGTGATGTGCCCCGTCCCCGTGCTCACATCCGCATTCAACGCCACACTCCCAGAACCCGCCCCCAACTCCACGTTCCCCGCACCCGTCACCGTGATGGGCTGGCTGACCACCAACGCACCCGAGCCGTTGTTCAAAATCACCGAACCGCTGGCCACCACTCCGGCTTGCGCCGCATCCGTCACCGGTGTCACCCCCGCACTCGCCGTCACCTGCTGGATCGTCACGCTCACGGTGCCAATCACCAAGCCGTTGGTCTCATACACGCTGACCCCGCCCGCACCCGCACTGGCCGTCAACGTCGTCACGGTCGTCTCCACCGCATTGCTGAACTGACCCGCACCATCACCGGCTTGCAACCGCAGACCATCGGCCACGATGTCCACCGTGCCCGTGTTGCCGTCATTGTCCCCGTCCAAGATGTTCCGGCCCGCCAGCACGCTCACGTTGCCAGTGGTCGTGATCACTCCGCCCAGCGTCACGTCTTGCAGGGCGGTGGTCGCACTCAACCGGATGTGACCGCTGCCCGTCGTGATGTTCGAGGTCGGGCTCAGCACGATGCTCCCCGTCGTCGCCACCAGTTCCACCGTGCCCGTCAGGCCCGTCGTCAGATCCGCGTTGGTGGTGAACGTGAGGCTGTTCTTCGCCAAGACACTGATGTGTCCCGTGCCGCTCAGGATATCTTCATTGCCCGTCACGCTGCCGTTCAGCGCTTCCAGGAGGATGTTGCCCGTACCATTCGCACTCACCGTCACATTGTCGTCGTTCGCCAGCCCGTCGTTCAACGTGAGGTTGCCCGTCACCACCCGGATCACGATGCTCCCGTTCCCGCCCGTCACCACGTCGCTCTGGTTGACATCCGTCACCGGCGTCACCCCCGCACTCGCCGTCACCTGCTGCACCGTCACACTCACGTCGTCCACGACCAGCGTGTCCGTCTCCCGCAGGCTCACCCCGCCCGCTCCCGCCCGCGCCGTCAACGTCGTCACCGTCGTCTCCACCGGGTTCACACTCCCGCCCAGCTGCCCGATCGCATTGCCCGCTTGCAGCCACAGACCACTGGCCACCACATCCACCGTCGTGTCTTCCCCGTCCCCGTCCAAGATGTTCCGGCCCGCCAGCACGCTCACGTTGCCAGTGGTCGTGATCACTCCGCCCAGCGTCACGTCTTGCAGGGCGGTGGTCGCGCTCAACCGGATATGACCGCTGCCCGTCGTGATGTGGCTCGTAGGGCTGAGGCTGATGCTCCCCGTCGTCGCCACCAGCTCCACCGTGCCCGTCAGGCCCGTCGTCAGATCCGCGTTGGTGGTGAACGTGAGGCTGTTCTTCGCCAAGACACTGATGTGTCCCGTGCCGCTCAGGATATCTTCATTGCCCGTCACGCTGCCGTTCAGCGCTTCCAGGAGGATGTTGCCCGTACCATTCGCACTCACCGTCACATTGTCGTCGTTCGCCAGCCCGTCGTTCAACGTGAGGTTGCCCGTCACCACCCGGATCACGATGCTCCCGTTCCCGCCCGTCACCACGTCGCTCTGGTTGACATCCGTCACCGGCGTCACCCCCGCACTCGCCGTCACCTGCTGCACCGTCACACTCACGTCGTCCACGACCAGCGTGTCCGTCTCCCGCAGGCTCACCCCGCCCGCTCCCGCCCGCGCCGTCAACGTCGTCACCGTCGTCTCCACCGGGTTCACACTCCCGCCCAGCTGCCCGATCGCATTGCCCGCTTGCAGCCACAGACCACTGGCCACCACATCCACCGTCGTGTCTTCCCCGTCCCCGTCCAAGATGTTCCGGCCCGCCAGCACGCTCACGTTGCCAGTGGTCGTGATCACTCCGCCCAGCGTCACGTCTTGCAGGGCGGTGGTCGCGCTCAACCGGATATGACCGCTGCCCGTCGTGATGTGGCTCGTAGGGCTGAGGCTGATGCTCCCCGTCGTCGCCACCAGCTCCACCGTGCCCGTCAGGCCCGTCGTCAGATCCGCGTTGGTGGTGAACGTGAGGCTGTTCTTCGCCAAGACACTGATGTGTCCCGTGCCGCTCAGGATATCTTCATTGCCCGTCACGCTGCCGTTCAGCGCTTCCAGGAGGATGTTGCCCGTACCATTCGCACTCACCGTCACATTGTCGTCGTTCGCCAGCCCGTCGTTCAACGTGAGGTTGCCCGTCACCACCCGGATCACGATGCTCCCGTTCCCGCCCGTCACCACGTCGCTCTGGTTGACATCCGTCACCGGCGTCACCCCCGCACTCGCCGTCACCTGCTGCACCGTCACACTCACGTCGTCCACGACCAGCGTGTCCGTCTCCCGCAGGCTCACCCCGCCCGCTCCCGCCCGCGCCGTCAACGTCGTCACCGTCGTCTCCACCGGGTTCACACTCCCGCCCAGCTGCCCGATCGCATTGCCCGCTTGCAGCCACAGGCCACTGGCCACCACATCCACCGTCGTGTCTTCCCCGTCCCCGTCCAAGATGTTCCGGCCCGCCAGCACGCTCACGTTGCCAGTGGTCGTGATCACTCCGCCCAGCGTCACGTCTTGCAGGGCGGTGGTCGCGCTCAACCGGATATGACCGCTGCCCGTCGTGATGTGGCTCGTAGGGCTGAGGCTGATGCTCCCCGTCGTCGCCACCAGCTCCACCGTGCCCGTCAGGCCCGTCGTCAGGTCCGCGTTGGTGGTGAACGTGAGGCTGTTCTTCGCCAAGACACTGATGTGTCCCGTGCCGCTCAGGATATCTTCATTGCCCGTCACGCTGCCGTTCAGCGCTTCCAGGAGGATGTTGCCCGTACCATTCGCACTCACCGTCACATTGTCGTCGTTCGCCAGCCCGTCGTTCAACGTGAGGTTGCCCGTCACCACCCGGATCACGATGCTCCCGTTCCCGCCCGTCACCACGTCGCTCTGGTTGACATCCGTCACCGGCGTCACCCCCGCACTCGCCGTCACCTGCTGCACCGTCACACTCACGTCGTCCACGACCAGCGTGTCCGTCTCCCGCAGGCTCACCCCGCCCGCTCCCGCCCGCGCCGTCAACGTCGTCACCGTCGTCTCCACCGGGTTCACACTCCCGCCCAGCTGCCCGATCGCATTGCCCGCTTGCAGCCACAGACCACTGGCCACCACATCCACCGTCGTGTCTTCCCCGTCCCCGTCCAAGATGTTCCGGCCCGCCAGCACGCTCACGTTGCCAGTGGTCGTGATCACTCCGCCCAGCGTCACGTCTTGCAGGGCGGTGGTCGCGCTCAACCGGATATGACCGCTGCCCGTCGTGATGTGGCTCGTAGGGCTGAGGCTGATGCTCCCCGTCGTCGCCACCAGCTCCACCGTGCCCGTCAGGCCCGTCGTCAGGTCCGCGTTGGTGGTGAACGTGAGGCTGTTCTTCGCCAAGACACTGATGTGTCCCGTGCCGCTCAGGATATCTTCATTGCCCGTCACGCTGCCGTTCAGCGCTTCCAGGAGGATGTTGCCCGTACCATTCGCACTCACCGTCACATTGTCGTCGTTCGCCAGCCCGTCGTTCAACGTGAGGTTGCCCGTCACCACCCGGATCACGATGCTCCCGTTCCCGCCCGTCACCACGTCGCTCTGGTTGACATCCGTCACCGGCGTCACCCCCGCACTCGCCGTCACCTGCTGCACCGTCACACTCACGTCGTCCACGACCAGCGTGTCCGTCTCCCGCAGGCTCACCCCGCCCGCTCCCGCCCGCGCCGTCAACGTCGTCACCGTCGTCTCCACCGGGTTCACACTCCCGCCCAGCTGCCCGATCGCATTGCCCGCTTGCAGCCACAGGCCACTGGCCACCACATCCACCGTCGTGTCTTCCCCGTCCCCGTCCAAGATGTTCCGGCCCGCCAGCACGCTCACGTTGCCAGTGGTCGTGATCACTCCGCCCAGCGTCACGTCTTGCAGGGCGGTGGTCGCGCTCAACCGGATATGACCGCTGCCCGTCGTGATGTGGCTCGTAGGGCTGAGGCTGATGCTCCCCGTCGTCGCCACCAGCTCCACCGTGCCCGTCAGGCCCGTCGTCAGGTCCGCGTTGGTGGTGAACGTGAGGCTGTTCTTCGCCAAGACACTGATGTGTCCCGTGCCGCTCAGGATATCTTCATTGCCCGTCACGCTGCCGTTCAGCGCTTCCAGGAGGATGTTGCCCGTACCATTCGCACTCACCGTCACATTGTCGTCGTTCGCCAGCCCGTCGTTCAACGTGAGGTTGCCCGTCACCACCCGGATCACGATGCTCCCGTTCCCGCCCGTCACCACGTCGCTCTGGTTGACATCCGTCACCGGCGTCACCCCCGCACTCGCCGTCACCTGCTGCACCGTCACACTCACGTCGTCCACGACCAGCGTGTCCGTCTCCCGCAGGCTCACCCCGCCCGCTCCCGCCCGCGCCGTCAACGTCGTCACCGTCGTCTCCACCGGGTTCACACTCCCGCCCAGCTGCCCGATCGCATTGCCCGCTTGCAGCCACAGACCACTGGCCACCACATCCACCGTCGTGTCTTCCCCGTCCCCGTCCAAGATGTTCCGGCCCGCCAGCACGCTCACGTTGCCAGTGGTCGTGATCACTCCGCCCAGCGTCACGTCTTGCAGGGCGGTGGTCGCGCTCAACCGGATATGACCGCTGCCCGTCGTGATGTGGCTCGTAGGGCTGAGGCTGATGCTCCCCGTCGTCGCCACCAGCTCCACCGTGCCCGTCAGGCCCGTCGTCAGATCCGCGTTGGTGGTGAACGTGAGGCTGTTCTTCGCCAAGACACTGATGTGTCCCGTGCCGCTCAGGATATCTTCATTGCCCGTCACGCTGCCGTTCAGCGCTTCCAGGAGGATGTTGCCCGTACCATTCGCACTCACCGTCACATTGTCGTCGTTCGCCAGCCCGTCGTTCAACGTGAGGTTGCCCGTCACCACCCGGATCACGATGCTCCCGTTCCCGCCCGTCACCACGTCGCTCTGGTTGACATCCGTCACCGGCGTCACCCCCGCACTCGCCGTCACCTGCTGCACCGTCACACTCACGTCGTCCACGACCAGCGTGTCCGTCTCCCGCAGGCTCACCCCGCCCGCTCCCGCCCGCGCCGTCAACGTCGTCACCGTCGTCTCCACCGGGTTCACACTCCCGCCCAGCTGCCCGATCGCATTGCCCGCTTGCAGCCACAGACCACTGGCCACCACATCCACCGTCGTGTCTTCCCCGTCCCCGTCCAAGATGTTCCGGCCCGCCAGCACGCTCACGTTGCCAGTGGTCGTGATCACTCCGCCCAGCGTCACGTCTTGCAGGGCGGTGGTCGCGCTCAACCGGATATGACCGCTGCCCGTCGTGATGTGGCTCGTAGGGCTGAGGCTGATGCTCCCCGTCGTCGCCACCAGCTCCACCGTGCCCGTCAGGCCCGTCGTCAGATCCGCGTTGGTGGTGAACGTGAGGCTGTTCTTCGCCAAGACACTGATGTGTCCCGTGCCGCTCAGGATATCTTCATTGCCCGTCACGCTGCCGTTCAGCGCTTCCAGGAGGATGTTGCCCGTACCATTCGCACTCACCGTCACATTGTCGTCGTTCGCCAGCCCGTCGTTCAACGTGAGGTTGCCCGTCACCACCCGGATCACGATGCTCCCGTTCCCGCCCGTCACCACGTCGCTCTGGTTGACATCCGTCACCGGCGTCACCCCCGCACTCGCCGTCACCTGCTGCACCGTCACACTCACGTCGTCCACGACCAGCGTGTCCGTCTCCCGCAGGCTCACCCCGCCCGCTCCCGCCCGCGCCGTCAACGTCGTCACCGTCGTCTCCACCGGGTTCACACTCCCGCCCAGCTGCCCGATCGCATTGCCCGCTTGCAGCCACAGACCACTGGCCACCACATCCACCGTCGTGTCTTCCCCGTCCCCGTCCAAGATGTTCCGGCCCGCCAGCACGCTCACGTTGCCAGTGGTCGTGATCACTCCGCCCAGCGTCACGTCTTGCAGGGCGGTGGTCGCGCTCAACCGGATATGACCGCTGCCCGTCGTGATGTGGCTCGTAGGGCTGAGGCTGATGCTCCCCGTCGTCGCCACCAGCTCCACCGTGCCCGTCAGGCCCGTCGTCAGGTCCGCGTTGGTGGTGAACGTGAGGCTGTTCTTCGCCAAGACACTGATGTGTCCCGTGCCGCTCAGGATATCTTCATTGCCCGTCACGCTGCCGTTCAGCGCTTCCAGGAGGATGTTGCCCGTACCATTCGCACTCACCGTCACATTGTCGTCGTTCGCCAGCCCGTCGTTCAACGTGAGGTTGCCCGTCACCACCCGGATCACGATGCTCCCGTTCCCGCCCGTCACCACGTCGCTCTGGTTGACATCCGTCACCGGCGTCACCCCCGCACTCGCCGTCACCTGCTGCACCGTCACACTCACGTCGTCCACGACCAGCGTGTCCGTCTCCCGGATGAACACGCCGCCGGAGATGGTCGTCTGGGCCGTCAGGGTCACCACGCTGGTTTCCAGCGCATCCGCCCCCGTCCCGATCCCCGTCGCCGCCTTGATCCGCAACCCGGCCGCGATCACATCTTCCCCGCCCGACAGGCTGCCCGCATCCGTGACCGCTCCCGTCACCGCCACCAAGGAGACATTTCCGCCGGTCGTCACCCCGCCCAGGGCGATGTCCACCTGCGCCGCCACCCGGATCGCCCCCGTCCCGCTGCTGAACCGGCTGTCGTCCACCTGCGTCACCGAGCCCGTCCCCGCCAAAACCTCGACCGTGCCCGTGCCCGTCGTGGTCACGTCCGCCCCCGCCGCAAAGGTCACATCCCGCGCCGCCAGCACACTGATGTGGCCGCCGCCGCTCACGATGTCCGCCACCGTGTTCACGATCACGTCAAAGCCCGCATCCAGCGCCTGCAACCGGATGTTGCCGCTGCCGTTCGCGCTCACCGCCACGCCGTCCGCCAAGCCCGTGCCGTCCGTCAAGGTCAGCGAACCGGCCTGCGTCTGGAGCACGATCGAACCGTTGCTGCCAGTCGTCACATCGCTCAGCACCAGCGGCGTGTCCGTCACCGTCGTCGCGTTGGTCTGCACTTCCCGCACCGCAAAGCTCACACTGCCCACCGTCAGGGCGTCGTCTTCCAGCAGACTCACGCCCAGGCCGCCCGCCCGCACCGCCAGGGTCCCGACCGCCGTCTCCAAAGCGTTCGCCACCGGCAGGGCCGCCAGCTCACCCACCCCGCCATTGGCCGCCTCGATCCGCAGCCCGCCCGCCACCACATCCTTGAACGTGTCCCCGCCGTCCACCACCGACCCGTTCTGCGAATACAACCGGACCGTCCCCGCCACCCCGGCCGCGATGCCGCCCACCGTGACCGTACCCGCCGCCCGGTACATCACGGCCGCCGCACTGGTCACCGCCCGGGCCGTGTCCGCCATCGTGATCGTGCCCGTGACCGCCTTCACGCTGATGTCACCGCCGCCGGTCTGCACATCCGCCCCCGCCTTTTGCTCCACGTTCACGTTCGCATACAGGGACACATGGCCGGTCCCGCTCACCACGTCCGCATTCACGTCCAGCACCAGGCTGCCCGCCGCCCCGTTGGCCCGCAGCAGCACGTTGCCCGCCCCGTTGGCCGACACCCCCACGCCGCCCGCCGGCGCCGTCCCATCGGTCACCGTGATGGTGCCGTTCAAGGTCTGCAGCACGATGCTGCCGTCCGCCGTCGTGGCCAGGTCGCTCAGGTTCACCGCCAAGTCCGTGACGTCATCCGTGCCGCCCTGCGCGTTCACCCGCTTCACCAGCACGTCCACCGTGCCCACGGTCACCGCATCGGTCTCCGTCAGATTCATCCCGCCCGCCCCCGCCCGGGCCGCCAAGGTGCCCACGGTCACATCGATATCATCATCGGTCCCGCTGCCGAGCTTCCCGATGCTGCCACCGGCCTCCAGCCGCAACCGGCCCGCCACCACGTCCACAAAAGCCTCGCCGTTGTCCAAAATGTTCCCGCCCGCCACCAGGCTCACATCCCCGCCGCCCACCCCCGCGTTCACGCCGCCCAGCAGGATGTTCGTCCCGGCCACCACCCGGATGTCGCCGTTGCCCGCGCCCGTCGAGATCAAGGCGTTGTCCGCCATGTCCACCTTGCCCGCCGTCGCCACCACATCGATGGTCCCCGCCGGGGCCAGCAGATCCGCCAGGGCCGCCAAGGTCACGTTCACGGCCGCCAGCACCGTCAGGTTCCCGCCCGCCGTCCGCACATCGGCGCTGCCGTTCAACACCACATCGCCACCCGTGCTCTCCAACCGCACGTTGCCCGTGCCCGTCACGTCCACGCTCCGGCCGTCGCTGTCGCCGCCCTCGTTCAACGTGATGGTTCCACCCGCAGTCAGCACCAGCGCGCCCGTGCCGGTCACCGTCAGATCAATCACCGTCCGGTCCGTGGTCGCCCCCGGCGTCGCCCCGGTCGTCCCGATCCGGTTCACCTGCACCGTCACGGTGTTCACCGCCAGCGCATCGGTCTCCGCCACGAACAGGCCCGTCACCGTCTGCGCCGCCAAGGTCACCGCCGTGATCTCCAGGTGGTTCGCCGCCTCGCCCGCGTTCTGGCCCGCCACCAGCAGCACACCCGCCGCACTGACGTCCACCGCATTGCTGTCCGCCAGGTCAACGATCGCCCCCGCCACCGCGATCACCGCCACGTCGCCCGTCCCGGCCACCAGCGCACCCAAAGTGATGTTCCCGGCCGTCGCCTCATACCGGATGTCTCCGTCCGTGCTCGTCGTCACCGCGCCGTCCACCATCTCGAGGTCGCTGGCCGCCAGCACGTCGATGGTCTTGCCCGTCCCTTGGGCCGTCACGTCGCCGGCCACCGCCTGCATCACGTCGTCCGCCGCGAACAGGCTGATGTGCCCGCCCGTGCTCATCACCCCCGCTTCCAGCACCAGGTCGTCCGCATCATCTTCCACGCCTTCACCGGTCTCGCCCGTCGCCAGCCGGATGTTGTCCGCCGCCGTCACGCCGGTCGCGTCCCCGCCACCCCGCACGGTCAGGCTGCCGTTCACGGTCACCGTCACCAACAGGCCGCCGCTCACCAGGTCGGCCTGCGCGGCATCCGTCGGGGTCGAGGCCACCGCCCCATCCGTCCCGATCCGGTTCACGCTCACCGCCGCCACCGTGTCCACGATCAGATCGTCGCTCTCGGTCAGGAACAGCCCGCCCGTCCCCGCCTTCGCGCTCACCGTGCCCACCGTCAGTTCCAGATGGTTGGTCGCTTCGCCCACCGCTCCCGCCGCCGCCGTGGCTTCCAGCCGTACGGCCGAGGCCGTCACATCGATGTCGCTCGTACCGCTGTCCGTGATGGTCGTCGCCTTCAGGCTCACCACGCCCGTGCCCACGCTGATCGCCGCCACCGTCAGGCTGCCCGCCGCAAAGTAACGCACGTTGGCATTCACCGTGGTCGCGTTGTTGCCGTCGAACATCACGATGTTCCCGCCCGCCGCCACGTCGATCGTCCCCGCACTGCTCAGCAGGTCGCCCGTCACGTTCACCGCCGAGCCCTGCGTCACATCCCCGGTCGCTGTCAGGCTCAGATGGCCGCTGCCCGCGTTCACCACCGACTGCACCGACAGGTTCCCCGTCGCCGCCAGCAGCACGTGGCCCGCCCCCGTCGCCAGCACCGCCCGGCCGTCCGCGTCGCCGCCCTCGTTCAAAGTCAGATCGCCGCCCGTCACCAGCACCACCGCCCCGCCATTGGCCGCCTCGATATCCGCCTGGGTCTGTGCAGGTGTGCCCGCCACGCCCGCCAGCACGTTGATCCGGTTCACCGTCACGGTCACGCTGTCCACCAGCAACGCGTCGGTCTCCTGCAGGAACGTGCCACCCGTGCCGCCCGAGCTGCTGCTCAGCGTGCCCACCTGGAGCTCGATCAGATCCGTCCCGGCACCGATGTTCCCGCCCGCCACCAGCAGCAAGGCCGCCGCCGTCACGTCCACGGTCGAGGTGTCACTGGTGGTGTCCTTGAGGGAACCGGCCGTCGCCACCAGCAGCACCTTGCCCGTGCCCGCCACAAACTCGCCCACGGTCAGGTCACCCGTCACCGCCCGGTAGGCGATGTCCCCGCCGTTGGCCGTCGTCACCGCCCCGTCCACCATCAAGATCGTCCCCTGCACCAGCACGTCCACGGTCTTGCCCGCGGTCTGCGTGGTCACATCACCATCGGCCCCCTGCATCAGGTCGTCGGCCACGTTCAGGCTGATGTGCCCGCCCGTGCTCACCACGCCCGCGTTCAGCACCAGGTCGTCCGCGTTGTCTTCCACGCCTTCACCAGTCTCGCCGGTCTGCACCAAAATATTTCCCGCCGCCGTGACGCCGGTCGCGTCCCCGCCGCCGTTCACCGTCAACGCCCCGTTCACGGTCACCACCACCAGCGCCGCCCCGCTCACCAGATCGGCCTGCGCCGCATGGTTCTGCGCCGTCAACGTCGTGCCGTCCAAGCCCACCCGGTTCACGACCACCGTCGCCACCGTGTCCACGATCAGATCGTCGGTCTCGCTCAGGAACAGCCCGCCCGTCCCCGCCTGCGCGCTCACCGTGCCCACGGTCAACTGCAACGGCGCACTGCCCGTGCCGATCGCTCCCGCCGCCGCCGTGGCTTCCAGCCGCAGACCGGCCGCCGTCACATCGATATCGCTCGTGCCGCTGTCCGTGATGGTCGTCGCCTTCAGGCTCACCACGCCCGTGCCCGCATTGAACGCCCCCACCGTCAAACTGCCGGCCGCATCATAACGGATGTTCGCGTTGCCCGTCCCCGTCACGTTGCCGTCGAACATGCTGATCGCTCCGCCCGCCACCACATCCACCGTCCCGGAGGTGCTGGTGATATCACCCTTCACGTTGGCCGCCCCGCCCTGGGTCACGCTGCCGGTCACAGTCACGCTGATATGGCCCGCCGCCGTCACCAGGCCCGCCTGCAAGGAAAGATTGCCCGTCACATCCAGCCGCAGATGACCGCTGCCACCCACTTTCACACCCTCGTCATCCGCGTCACCCACGTTCACGGTCAGATCCCCGCCCGTCACCACCACGACCGATCCGCCATTGGTGGCGATGAGGTCCGCCTGAGTGCTGCTGGTCTGGGTCCCGGACAGCGTCCCGGCGTCCAGCACCCGGTTCACCGCCACGGTCAAGGTGTCGATCACCAGCGCGTTGGTCTCGGTGATATAAGTGCCGCCGGTCCCGCCCGAAGAGGTGCTCAGTGTGGTCACCGTGGTCTCGAGCGCGTTGCTGCCACTGCCGATGTCCCCGCCCGCCACGATCAGCAAGCCCGCCGCCACCACGTCCACCACCGTGTCGTTCGCATGGTCGATCACGGAGGTCCCGGCGATCAGGGCCACACTGCCGCCCGTGCTGATCTTCGTCAGCGTGATGCTGGTCCCGGCCTCATACCGCACGTTCCCGTTCACCGCCACGGTCTCGTTGCCCGCCCACATCAAAATCGCCCCGCCGCTCTTCACTTCCAAAGTACCATT
>CBDIPT010000004.1:0-594506 GCA_965283725.1 Limisphaerales bacterium | reverse complement strand
AATGATGAACTGCTCGCGCAACTGGCGGTGCACCGGCTGGACATCGTGCTGATGGACGAACCCGCGCCGACCACGCTGAAGTTCAAAGCGTTCAACCATCCCTTGGCGGTCAGCGGCATGACGTTCTGTGCGCACAAGAAGCTGGCCAAGACGCTGAAAGGCAGTTTCCCGAAATGCCTGCATCACGCCCCCGCCCTGCTGCCCGCGCAGACTTCCAATGTGCGGCGTGATCTGGACAAGTGGTTTGAGAGCGTGCACGTGAAGCCGATGGTGATCGGTGAGTTTGAAGATCCCGCGTTGAACAAAGTCATCGCCACCGGAGGGTATGGCTTCATCGTGATCCCCACAGTGACGGAGGATGCCGTGGTGAAACGCTATGACTACGCCGTGCTGGGCCGGACGGATAAATGCAAAGAACAGTTCTTTGCGGTGACGGCTGACCGGCGGATGGAACATCCGGCGGTGATGAAGCTGATCGAACTGGCCCGGGCGGGAGCGTTTGCTTAGCGCCTGTCAGGAAATTTAAGACAAGAAATAGCGGTGAAAGGTCCTCCCGCCCATCACCCTCTCCCCTTAATGGGAAGAGGGCCGGGGTGAGTCGTGACACAAAAGTGGGATTTTCCCTAATAAACCGCTATTACCCAGCCTGCTGATGGGCAAATTAAAAATTGAATGTTCCGTGCTTCGTCTCACTCCTCACCCGGTTCCGCTGGGGCGGAACCGACCTCTCCTCGTTGAGAGGAGAGGTCCCATTTCACACGCTCTTCACGTTTTTGGCCGGCATAGTTCATGACAGCCTCTAAAGCAGGATCACGGTTCAGCAAGATCAGCGGCCCCATTCGCGGCCGGGCTGATCGACGCGGAATTGGATCAAGCGGCCGGACTTGGCTTCGGTGACATAGGCTGTGCGACCATCGGGGCCGCCAAAGCAAATGTTAGTGGGATGCGGCCCAAGGACATCGATCTCCTGCAGCACTTCCCCTTGGGGCGACAACTTCACCACAGTCCCTTTGCCGTAACGCGTGAGGTAAAGATTCCCCACCACATCACAGCGCATGCCATCGAAACCGAAATCAGCGAATTCCTTGAGCAACCGTTTGTTCGCGAGCTTGCGTTCCGGGGTGAGGTCAAAGGCCCAGACCCGGCGTTGCACACTTTCATTCACATAAAGGGTTTTGCCATCCGGGCTGACTTCGATGCCGTTGGTGGTGCCCATGTCCGCCGCCAAACGCTCCGTCTGGCCGCTTGGATCGATACGCCAAAGCTGGCCCTTGCTGTTCTTCCAATCCGGATCGCTGGCGTAGAGCGTGCCATCAGGTGCCAGCGCCAAGTCATTGGGCTGGTTCATGGCCGGATTCTCGGCCAGCACACTCGCAGCCTTGGTCTTCAGGTCCACGCGCCAGACCTTGTGCTCGACATAGTCCGCCACATACATGAGGCCAGCCCGGCTGATGCGGATGCCGTTGCCAGTGCTCTTGCCCGGCAAGGTGATAAAGACCTCGGCATGGCCAGCGGGCGTCACCCGGCCAATGGTCTGCTGCCGCGCGAAGTTGACGGCGTAGATATTTCCCTGGGCATCACAAGCAGGACCTTCAATGCCAGCCGTGAAACTGTTTGAGGCGGTCAGCGGAGAGGCGGTGAACAAAGGTGTTTCGGCGGATGAAACACTTAGCAGGCAGCCAAGCAGCAATACCATCGCGATGAGGCGGGACATGACGCCAGCCTGAGCTAAACCGGGGCGGACAGCAATGCTTCTCCGGGCGAAGCGGCGCTTATTCTCGTTGGGCGGGAAACGGTTTGCCAGTGTCCCATTTTTCAATCCGGGAATCCCGTGGGTCAGGCAAGAGTTCCGCCGCGACCTGCCGGAAATTGCCGAGCAACACATCATCGGAAAAGTCATCGGTATGGATGGAACTCAGCGGCAAGAGAATGAAACTGCCCAGCCCGACGAAGATCAACTCAGCCATGTTGCCGAAAGGAAAATCGCGCAGATAGGAAATGGCGGATTGCGGCACGCGCCCCACAATATGCACCAAAAGATAAGCTATCACTCCCAAGACCGGCACCCAGCGGTAGCCCACGGAATAACTGGGCCGCCCTAAATTTAAAGCGATCCAGACACTTCTGGCCTTGGAGCCGAACCACAGCCGATGGATGGCGAAAAAAAGCCAAACCCAGGCCACGCAATAAGTGCAACTGGCAAACGCGTTCAAGGTCCGCACTTGAGCCCCCAAAGCCGCCAGAACCAACAGACAAGCCGTGAGGAAATAGATCAACCGGGAATAGAGGGCCACCACGCCAGCATGAATAGAACGAAGAATCTCCGGCGGTGGCAACCCAGCGGTAAGGACAAGCTCTAACAACCCAGTCCGGCGTGCCTCGGCCATGATCCTTTCCGCCGTGGAACAGACAAAAAGGTAAACCACAAAAACCAAACCCGCGCCAACCAAGATGTAATCAGCCGGTTTGAATGCAGCCAAACCAGAGAGACAGACATACGCCAGAAACGGAACGACCAGCAGCAAAACAATCCCCCAAACGGCCAAAACCACCTTCCGTTCACGTTTCACCAGTTGAGCCAGCGGATTGCCGGCTTCACTGTGTTGAGCGGACCAGCCGGTCAGCAGGGTGAACAAGCGCGAACTCACACGCTGATCATACTGAGGTCTGACCGTGCCAAAGCTTCTGACCCGGCCGGCACACAGCCAAAAGAAAAACACCGTCCAACCCGCCACGCCGAGAAAGACCAGCCACAGGTCATGCGGTTGCAGGCTGGAGATATCCGATATCCGGTAGCAGCCGTAAACTGGAGCCAGTAATTCCCAGCGCTGGCCCAACCAGCCCCACCCGAGGTTTGTATCCAGCCAGGCGAGCAGGACGGGCAACGCATAAGAGCTGATCCCGCCCCAGATCAGCAAATTGCTGTAGGCCAACCCGTCTTCCTCCGTGGAACTGGAAGCGAGCAATACCAGGCTTAAGAGGTAAAGCAAAAGCAGAACCGTCAAACCGGCATACGCAGCCAGCAAGGAAAACGGAACGAGGGCATACGCCCCGGCGATCAAAATCATCGGCCAAGTCGCACTCAGGCCCAGCACGCCGACGAACAGCAAAGCTGCGGCCCGGGAGAACCAAATCATCAACGGACTCGTGCCGGTCAAGGTCAACAGCTCGTGCATCCCATTCCGGCGCATGTAAGGGATCACCTCCAGCGAACAGGAATCATGTTTGCCCCCAACGTCAGGGCTGGAAACCAATAGAGGTAAGGTAAGAGCAGCTGAAACAGTGGTTTCGGGGTCACCCAAAAACTGAACACCAAAGGGATGCCAAGGAAGCAGGCGGAAACCCAAGCCACCTTCCAACGAAGGCGACGCCACTGATCGTCCGCCAGCAAGGCTTTAAGCTGATGTTCGAAAATGGGCGGCAATTCCATGGCGCTGCTCACAAGGACAGCACGTTCAAAGGGAGGACGTCAAGCAAACCAAGGCCGGTGGTTTTGCATCATTTTGTTTGAGTTTAGCGGAGAATAGCGAGGCTAAGGCTAACCGGGGCAGCAAAAATCTGTCATATTTGTGTCATGAGGAAATTCAATAACGAATCCTTGAGGCGGCTGGATAAGCTGGCGGCGCACTTGCGTTTTCAGGGTATCCTTGCGAGGATTCACAAGTTGTCCAACGGGTTCACATATTCCTTTCGTTGTATGAAACAGTTCCTATGCAGTGTTCTGGCGTTATGGGTCATCGTCACCGAAGTGGCGGCCCAACCGGTCATCGTTGGCAATGACCCCTTCCGGGTGGCGGGCGGCAACAGCATCCGCAACCTGCGCGTGACGGAGAAAGCGGCCGATGGCTCCGAGGTGGTGTTGACGATGGATTATTCTTACGACGGCACAGCCGGGGCTACGGCTTACATCGTGCCAGTCATCCAGAAGAAGGGCGACAAAGGGGCTTCAGCGTGGTTCGGCGCGAACCCGCAAACCGTTGGCCGCGGCAAGAACATAGTCAGTGTGAAGGTGCGTTTCTTCAACGATGAACCGGGCGTGCCCGCGCAAATCACCACGGATTCCATCAAGGTTTTGCTGCTGAACAGCAGCCGTCGCACGGTGATCACGTCCACGCCGTTTCTCACGAGCATCGAATGGGGTAACGCGAACGTGCAAAAGATGACGGTGACGGAACCGACACCCGCGACGAAATCCAAGGAACAGATCGCGGCGGAAGCGGAAGCGCAGAAGCGGGAAGCGGCGCGGTTGCAGGCGGAATCGGAAGCGCGGGCGCGGCAGGAGCTGGAGAAACGCGCCCAAGCCGAGGCCAAGGCCAAGCAAGAAGCCCAGATGAAAGCGGAAGCGGAAGCCAAACGGCTGGCCGAGGAAAAGTTGAAGGCCGAGGCGGAAGCCAAGCGGCTGGCCGAAGAACGCAAACTGGCCGAGGCGAAAGCAAAAGCGGAAGCGGCCATGCGCGAGCAGGAACAATTGAAGGCCGAGGCCGAGGCCAAAAGGATCGCGGCGGAAAAAGCCAAGGCGGAGGCGCAAGCCAAGCTGGACGCGGCCAAACGCGAGCAGGACCGCATCAAGGCCGAGGCAGAAGCCAAGGCGCGAGCGGAGGCCGAAGCGAAGTTGAAAGCGGAGGCGATGTTGCGGGAGGCGGAATTGAAGCGTCTGGCCGAAGAGAAACGTAAAGCGGAGGAGATGGCCAAGCTGGAAGAGGAAGCCACGAAGCGCAAGAAGCTCGAGGAGGAAGCCAAGGCCCGCGCGGCCGCAGAAGAGGCGGCGAAGAAGAAGGCAGCGGAAGAAGCCAAGCGCGCGGCAGAGGTCCGGGCGGCAGCGGAACTGGCAGCGAAGGAAGCGGCCCGTTTGAAAATGGAGGAAGAGGCACGGGTGAAGGAGGAATTGCGCCTGAAAGCAGAGATCGATGCGAAGCAGAAGGAATTGGAGATGAAGATCGCGGCGGTCAAGGCGCGGATCGAAGCGGCCGCGGCAGAAGAAGCCAAGGCGAAAGCGGTCGCGGAAGCGGCTTTGAAGAAGGCCCAGGAGCAGGCCACGGCCAACGAGGTGGACAGCAAGAAGGCCATGGAAGCAGCGCAACTCGCGGAGAAGCAAAAGAACGAAGCAGAAGCCCGGGCCAAGGCCGAAGCAGAGGCCGGTCAGCTCGCAGCCAAGAAGGCGAAGGAAGAAGCGGAAGCGCTGGTGAAGGTCAAAGCCCAGATCAAGAAGCAGGCGGAAGAAACGGCGAAGCTCGCTTCCAGCGCGAACGCGGTCATCGAGGTGCCAGCGGATATCAAATCACAGGTGCTCAATCTCGACGTGGTGAACCGGAGTTTGGACCGGAGCGAGATGACGATCGGCGTGGAGTTCGAATACAACGACAAGATCGGCAACAAGCCGTTGCTCGGCGTGGCGGTCGCGAAGACGGGTTCACCGGAAGCGAGCGAGTATTTCTCGGCGGACCCGATGGAGCTTAAGAAATCGCGGAAGGAAACAGTGTTGGTGCCGGTGAAATTCCAACCGCCCGCAGGCAAGAGCGCGAGCTATAACAATTACGCCACGGATCGCATGCTGGTTTATATGGCGGATGGCGGTACGGCCAAGCAGGTGAATTTGTTCGCGGCCACGATGTTCCTCGTGTGGCGTCCGCCCGCGGGGGGTGGCGCAGCGGCAGTAAACACGGCGGCGGCCAGTGTGCCGGTCGGTAATTTCACTGGCGTGCTGGAGATCGATGCGGTGCGGCAGGAGGATGTGTATACGGGTTATGTGACGGTGAAGTACACCCTGCCCGCGGGCAACGCCTCCTTGCGGGTGCGCTTGTATCCGAAAGGCAAACCGGAGAGCGCGGAGTGGTTCAAGGTGGACACCACCAAGATCAAGCAAGGCAGCGGACTGGAGCTGTTCAAGGTGTCCGTGGATCCCGAAGCCAAGACGACTTACGATTTGATCAACATCGATGTGATCGAGGTGCAACTGGTCAACGAAAACGGACAAGTGCTCGCCAGCAAACAGCTGGCTCAGACGATGAGCTGGGTGAAGCCGAAGTAAGACAGGATTCACTTCGGAGCAAGGTCGCCGAACAGATAGGCTGCCGTTACGCCGCCATCCATGAGGAAATCACTGCCGGTGATGAACGCGCCGTCAGGGCCCATGAGGAGTGCGCCTACGTTTCCGACCTCATCTGGAGTGCCGGCTCGGCCGATAGCAGACGCTTCAATCATGCGCCGGTAGCCCGCGCCGCGTGGCCCATTCAATTCATCCTTAGCCAGTGGTGTGATGATGATGCCGGGGCTGATAGTATTGATCCGCGCACCTCGTTTTCCCCAACGAACGGCCTCGGCCATCACGCGTAACGAGTTGCCGCGCTTGGAAAGCTGATAGGCATGAAGCGAGTCTTTCACCTGAGCGGGCTGAAGCATAGGGAGGTTTAACAACTCTTCTACTGGTGTCAGCGCGAGGGCCGCGTTCTGTTCCACTGAGAGCGGTGGCAAGCGATGCCCAGATTGGGACGCAATGACAACACCAGAACCGCCACTTGCGATGACATGGCCAAACTCTTCCAGCACCAGCGCGGTTCCGTAGAGATCAACCTTCAAGATCGTTTCCGGTGACGCTTGGGAGGGAGAAACACCGGCGGCATGGATGACACCCGTGACCTCGCCAAGGGAGGCAGCCAATTCGACAAGCGCATGCACCGAGGCGCGGGAAGACACATCGACTTTCGCCGTGGTCACACTGAAACCGGCTTCGCTCAACGTCTTCGCAGCGGCATCGGCGTTTTCCTGGCGCAGGTCGGCGAGCAAAACGTGCTTACCGGCGCTCACCCGCCGGGCAATGGCCTGGCCGATCGATCCCGCGCCAATCACAACGATGACATTTGTTTTCATAAAGTTCTCCATGCGGCAACTCGAAGCCGAACCACTATTTCTGCGTCCCGGACAGATAGTCCTCGTCGGTGACTTTCTCGAGCCATTCGACGACCTTGCCGTTTTGCGCTTCTGCGATGGCGATGTGGGTCATGGCGGTGGTGGGAGCGGCACCGTGCCAATGTTTTTCGCCGGGCGGAAACCAGACGATGTCGCCGGGATGAATCTCTTCCACTGCCCCGCCCTCGCGTTGCACGCGTCCACAACCGGAGGTCACGATCAAGGTCTGCCCAGGGGATGAGTGTGCCAAGCGGTGCGCGCGCCGGGTTCAAAGGTGACAGTTGCGCCGCTAACCCGCGCGGGTTCACTCGTCTTGAACGGCGAGTCGATACGCACGGTGCTGGTGAACCAATCGGACGGGCCTTTGGCGGAAGGCTGGGAGCCGCTCTTGATAATGTTCATGGGGTACGCGGGTTATTCTGCCTTGAGTGAGGCCATGTCGATGCAGAAGCGGTATTTCACGTCGGAACGGGTCATGCGTTCGTAGGCTTCGTTGAGCTTCTGGATGGGGATGATCTCGACGTCGGAGGTGATGTTGTGCTTCCCGCAGAAGTCGAGCATCTCTTGCGTTTCAGCGATGCCGCCGATGAGGGAGCCGGACAGATTGCGACGGCCAAAGATGAGGCTGAAGGCAGAAAGGACCATCGGCTTCTCGGGTGCGCCAACGAGAGTCATGGTGCCGTCGTGCACGAGGAGATTGAGGTAGGCGTTGACGTCATGCTCGGCGGCGACGCAATCGAGGATGAAGTGGAAGCTGCCGGCGTGTTGCTTCATCTCATCGGCGTTCTTGGAGACGACGACTTCATGCGCGCCGAGGCGGAGCGCGTCTTCGCGTTTGTTCGGTGAGGTGGTGAAGACGACGACGTGAGCGCCGAAGGCACGGGCCAGTTTCACGCCCATGTGACCCAGACCGCCGAGGCCGACGATGCCGACTTTCTTCCCGGTCCAGCGCCCGCGCGCTTCAACGGCGAGTAAGTAGTAATGCCAGCGCAGAGCAAAGGTGCGGTGCCCGCAAGGTCGAGATTTTTGGGCAAGCGCAGGACGAAGTGTTCATCCACCACGATGCTGTCCGAGTAGCCGCCGTAGGTGACAGGCGCGGTGCCGTGTTTGTCCGGCGCGTTGTAGGTGAAGACGCCGCCAGGGCAAAGCTGTTCGAGATTCTCTTTGCAGCAAGGACACGTGCGGTCCGAATCCACGAGACAGCCGACGCCGACGAGGTCCCCTACTTTGTGCTTCGTGACGGACGAACCGACTTTGGTGACGCGACCGACGATCTCGTGACCGGGCACGCAGGGATAGACGGTGTTCATCACACTGCTCCACTCATTGCGAGCGGTGTGCAGGTCCGAAGTGGCAGATACCGCAGAAAAGGATCTCGACCTGGACGTCACGGGCGGTCGGCTCGCGGCGCGGGATGGTAGTGGAGGCTAACGGTGAGGTGGCGCTGGCGGCGGCGTAGGCTTTGGATTTATACATAACTGAAACTTGAGGTTTCTAACCTTCGATAAAAGCTGGAGCAATCTAACCCACATACGCATGGATGTCGCGTCGGATTTTCCACGCCTGTTTCTGATACAGACTTTGATATCACGCTAGTTTTGCCATAATAAGCCATCAGACATTTCCCGCCGACATAACGGGCGAAGGTCTCATCCTCGCTATCCTTTCCTTAACCAGCCGCTTTAATTTTCAATCAATATTCAGGCTAAACACTCGCAATAAAAGATCGGTGCTTGCCAGCGAGCAAATAGCGCAGACGATGATTTGGATGGAGCCGCCATGTTTTGATGTTTGTGTAATAAGAGCGATAAAAACAAATTCCGGCTCCAAGGGAGGCAGCTTCACCAGCACACAGCCATATAGGGGTGATGCTCAAAGCATTCTAAGGCCGTAATTTCCTGAATCAAATACTGCCATACACCATGTGAGAACGGCTAAATATCAATTATCTGCCTGCCCGTGGATATTCAGGTTGATTAATATCAATATCTCCCTGAAGTTCGAAACCATCACCCGAGGCCAGCGATGGTGCCGACTAGGTGGTAGATGTACGACGTTCCGGAAAAAAAGAACTCCGTTATCACCACTATGAAAACTCCTGGCAATTCCCGCCCCCCACTTGCTTCCATAAATCCCTTATGCCTCCGCTCGCGCTGCCCAATTTTTGATGACTCCTTGAGATTGTTTCCGAGACTAACTTCAGCCGGCGTCCCTCCTCTTCAGCATCCTACATCGCAGCCACCACAAATATGAAAACCCCAAACTATCTCGGTAAAATTTTGCTGTTTATCGGGTTGATCGCTATCATGGAGGTTAGCGCACTTGCAGGACAATTTCCGATCACCTCTGACAACGGAGCCAAACTGTCGTTTGGCCCGGCCTTTGATGGAATCAACTACCTTGTTCCAGTCCAAGGGGACGGACTCTTCGACCGCGCCGATACAAAGCGGCAGATGGCGGTGCAATTCATCAACCAGTCCGGGGCGCTGGTAGGGCCGCTGATCGACATCGGACGAAATGCGACTCCTTCCAGCAACAGCACACCCATTCCTCACGCGGCGTTTGACGGAAGCAACTACCTCCTAGTCTGGACTGACAGTGCGAACCATCCGAATGATGACATTTACGGTCAGCGTATCAGCCCTGCGGGGGCGTTGATCGGTTCGCCATTTCCTATCAGCCAAGCACCGAAGGATCAAAGCGTTCACGGAATGGTCTTCGATGGGACAAACTACCTAGTGATCTGGGAGGATCATCGCCGAGGTGCAGTCGCTGACGATGGCTTAGCGCCGTTTGACACTTACGGCCAGAGGGTTTCCAAGACGGGAACTTTAGTAGGCACTGAGATCCGTATCAGCCCCGCAGATGAAGCCAAATCCTATGAGAACAGTGTCGTTGGCGAACACGAGAACCGCAGCCTCGCAGCTGGTGCTACTAATTACTTTGTGGTCTGGGTGGAAGGTCCATTGAACGGTGAACTGAACACTACTGTACGCGGGCAGTTCGTCAGCCCCGTTGGAACGTTGGTGAGCTTGCCCGTCACGATCAAGACGGATGATGGCGTCAAAATTTCCACGCCGAACCTTTCGGGCATTGGCTTCGACGGGACGAACTACATGGTGAGCTGGCATCAGGATGTGAGTCCCTCAGAGCAAAACCTCCTGGCGCAGCGGGTATCACGAGCCGGTGTGCTGCTGGGCGGCAGAGTCACCCTCAGCACTGCGCCTGCCAAGGCCAGTCTCCCGCGGTTCGTCTTCGATGGAGCGAATTATCTGGTGACGTGGAGCGATTCATTCAACAGCGCTACTCAATCGTGCAAGGCCCGATTCATCAGTCCGACCGGGGATGCGGTCAGTTCGGAATTCGCACCGTTCAGCGTGCAAGGAACCAACGCTCCTCTGATCGGAATACCGATTTTTGACGGTAAACGATTTATGATCGGCGGGTTGATCGGAAATTTTTCAAATGGTGATCTTTATGGGACCACGATCGCACCTTTGCCACGCGGGGCATTTCCGATCGGCATCACAAGCGGTAATGAGTTTGGCCTCAGAGGAGCATTTGACGGCACGAATATTCTGGTGGGGATCCAAGGAGGAGCCGTGGACCATGATGAGATCACGGCGCAATTGGTGACAACGAACGGGATTTTGTCAGGAGCACGGGTTACCACCGGACGCTTCGGAGGCATCCCACATGCCAGTTTCGATGGGAACCGCTATCTGATGGTCTGGTCGGACGCAGGAACGTCACCAGACGATGACATCTACGGACAGTTCTTCAGCCGAGCGGGCGCACTGTCGGGATCGCCGTTTCCCATCTGCACGGCAAACGGGTTACAAGATCTGGACTCTAACAATCACATCGCTTTTGATGGGAACAATTATCTGGTCGTCTGGCGTGACTATAGAAATGGAGCAGCGAACACTGATATTTACGGACGGATCGTCACGCCGAACGGCACGCTTTCAGGAACAGAGATAACAATCAGCAACGACACCGAGAGGCAGGCCGGGGCCAGTGTATGCTTTGACGGTAGCAACTATCTGGTGGTCTGGCAGAGCCGGCGGACGGGAGCCGCCGAATTGTGGGACACATACGGGAAATTCATCTCCAAGGCTGGCGTTTCCGGAACCAAATTCCTAATCAGTCAGGCGGCTTCTGCAAGCTATAATCCCACCAGCCTTGCCTTTGACGGCTCCAATTATCTGGTGGTTTGGAATCGTGACATCGGCCCAGGCTATCCAGCCCCAACCGATTGGGACATCTATGGACGGCTAGTGACAACTGCTGGCGGCTTTGTGGGTAACGAGTTCGCCATCACCACCGCGCCGGGAAGCCAGATCTCTTTCGGAGGGGTAATCTTTGATGGCTATTCCTATGCCATCACTTGGGTGGATACAGACACGTCGAGCCTAAAGCATCGTTACTATGACCGAAGCGGCACCCCACTCGTCGGGGAGTTTTCATTCTTCGGCCCGCAAGGGACCAAATCTCCGATCGGCGGCTTTTTGTCAGCCGGCTCCACAATGCTTGTAGGAGCGAGCTTTGTTGATGCGCAGTTCGCAAACGGAGATCTTTATGGTTTGTTTCTGCCAAAGTTGCGGCTGGATATGGTCAGCCCGTATGCGAATGGTAATTTCGAAATGAAGTTAAGCGGTGCTCCCGGGTTGAACTACGCAATCCAGACGACTATCGATTTGACGCCAGCCACGCCAACGTGGACTACCTTGACCAGTAGCAATACGCTAGATGGAGTTTTCAGATTCACCCACGCGGGCACAGGGACGGGAAACCAACGGTATTATCGAGCCATCCAGCAGTAAGTGGAAACTGCGAAGCAGGAGAATGGCAACCGTGTCCAAAAAGAACTGGGCCAGGCAATTGCTTACCATCGATGAGGAACTTGTATTTGCACCAATGGGGCGAACACAACTGATTTTGACAAAAACAAGATTTGCATGTTTCTGCGAGACAGGTTATTGCGCTTAAACTGCGTTTTATTTAATTTTTGTTTGCATTCTTGGAAATCCAGGTTAACTTAGGTGAAGCGGTGCGGACTGTTCGAGGTTTGAACAGTTCCAAGGAATAGGAGGCAGATGTGGTTAGCCACAAAACAGCACTACAGGAGAAGCAGCGTCGAACTGGGGAAATAAACGCCGGGAGAAGAGGGGTTTTCGGAGAATGTTCAACGACCCGTTACACCGGCAGACTATCACTTTCAGCTTCCCACGTTCCAAAGGGAAGAATGCCACGGCGTCGCGGCAGCAACGCCCAAGCAGGGAAAGGTGTTTGGGGCTTTGAGGATGGCGGGAGGGAGTTTATGGTGGAGGAAATGTTTCTGAGATCGAGATTCGTGCAGGCGTGTGCAGTGATGGGTTCGCTGTGGTTGACGCCGGGGTGTTCGCGCCGGGCCCGCGTCCGCGACGGCCACGAATTCGCTGACTTTGAGCAATGCCATTTCCACTCCTGTTGTTATGACGCACAAGCACACGAACCGTCTCGCGAAAGAGAAGTCCCCTTACCTGCTGCAACATCAGCATAATCCGGTGGACTGGTATCCGTGGGGCGAGGAGGCCTTCGAGCGCGCGCGCAAGGAAGACAAGCCGATCCTGGTGAGCATCGGCTACTCGACATGTCATTGGTGTCACGTGATGGAGCGCGAATCGTTCGAGAGCGAGGAGCTGGCGAAGTTTCTGAATGAACATTTCATCAGCATCAAGGTGGATCGCGAGGAGCGACCGGATGTGGACAAGATCTACATGACAGCGGCACAGGCGATGACGGGTGGCGGCGGGTGGCCGCTGAACTGTTTCCTCACGCCGGAGCTGAAGCCTTTCTACGCGGGCACGTATTTCCCGCCGGAGCCGAAGTATGGCAAGCCGAGCTTCCTGCAATTGCTGGGACGCATCCATGAGGTGTGGACGACGCAGCGCAAGGAAGTGGATGCGCAGGCGAATGATCTGACGCGTCAGCTCGCGGCTTTCACGATGCCGGAGCGCGACACGAACGCGGTGCTGCATGCGACAATCGTACAGCGAGCGTTGACGACGTTGAAGGAGGATTATGATCCAACGTATGGCGGGTTCGGTGGGGCACCGAAGTTCCCCCGCCCTTCGCAACCGCTCTTCCTGCTCAGCGCGGGCAAGCGGGTGAATGACCAGGAGGCGATCAGCATGGTGCTGCACACGTGCGACATGATGTCGGCGGGCGGGATGTATGACCAACTCGGCGGCGGGTTCGCACGCTACTCGGTGGATGAACGCTGGCTGGTGCCGCACTTCGAGAAAATGCTCTATGACAACGCGCAGCTCGTGCAGCTTTATCTTGATGCTTACACCGTCAGCGGAGACAAGCATCACGCGGATGTGGCGCGGGATATCATCAATTATGTGCTGCGCGACATGACGCATAAGGATGGTGGCTTTTATTCCGCTGAGGACGCGGATAGCGAGGGGCACGAGGGGAAATTCTATTGCTGGACGAAGCAGGAATTGGAAGCGCTGCTCACGGCGGACGAAGCGAAGGCGACGATCCGTTATTTCGGTGTGACGGAGATGGGGAACTTCGAAGATCACAGTCATCCAACGCCGCTCAAGAAGCAGAATGTATTAAGCATCGTGGCGACGAATCTTTCGCCAGCCGAAATGACGTTGGTGAACAGTGCGAAGGCGAAGATGCTGAGCGAGCGGGTCAAGCGCATCCGCCCGCACCTCGATGACAAGGTACTGGCGTCGTGGAATGGCATGATGCTGGGAGCGATCGCACGCGCGGGCATCGTGCTCGGGGAAGAGAAGTATCTGCAGGCGGCGGAGAAGAATCTGACGTTCATCAAAGCGCAGTTGTGGGATGAGCAGAGCAAGACGTTGTATCATCGCTGGCGCAATGGCGAACGGGATTCGGTGCAGTTGCTGGATGCGTACGCGTTTCTCTTCGCGGGCACGCTGGAGCTGTATGAGGCAACGTTGAATCCGAAGCATCTGGAGTTTGCCACGACGTTGGCGGATCAGATGATCGCGCGGTTCTACGATACTAAGGACGGCGGGTTCTTCCAGAGTCCGGTGACGAAGGATTTGATCGTCAACGCGAAAGAGGATTACGACGGCGCGATGCCTTCGGCGAATTCCGTGGCAGCGCTGGCGTTGCTGAAGCTCGCGGCGATCACGGATCGGAAGGATTATCGCGAGAAGGCGGACGCGACGTTGCGCCTGATGTCACCGCGCATGCAACGGATGCCACACGCCCTGCCCTACGCGCTGATGGCGCTGGATTATTGGACCACGGAGCCGCATCGGGTGGTCATCGCGGGGGAAGCGACGAGTGCCGAGGTGCAGCAGCTTTTGCGCGCCGCGCATAGCGTGTATCAACCACGCAAGGTGATCTTGAACAACGCAGGTCCGGTGGAAGACTTTGCGAAGACGTTGCCGGTGAAGGGCAAGGCGACGGTATATCTGTGCAACGGAAACGTGTGCCAACCGCCGACGAATGACGCGGAGAAGTTGAAGGAGATGTTGCGGAAATAACCGGCTCAGATGGAGTATCGGAGGCGTCCTGCGTGAGAGCCTGGAAGTTCACGGAATCGGCGGCCTTCGTGAAGACGCTGCTGAGATGCTTCCAGACGCCACGCAGTTCCGGGCGCATTGGGGGTCGTTCATGGCGGGCGTATCGAGCAATGCTCCGTGGATGCAGCGGAGAACGTCGCCGACCGTGATGTCCGCCGGGGGCTTGGCGAGGAGGTAGCCGCCGACCTTGCCGCGCACGCTCTTCACGATCTGTTGGGATTTGAGCTCGATGAGGATCTGCGTGAGGTAATTCGCGGGAATGCCCTGCTCCGCGGCCAAGATGTCCACGGAGAGCGCACGACCGGTCGAATAATGACGGGCCAATCCGAATACCGCCCGCATGGCATAATCGCTCTTTACCGAAAGTTTCACGCACCTAGCTTAGGCTCTAACTGTTCGCGGGCAAAGTCGTAAGATTAGTTTCCTTTTAGCCCTTTCAGATAAGCAAAAATCAACTTCGGCAAATCCCGGCTGTAACCGCCTTCCAACACGTTTACCGTCGGGATGCCGAGCTTGCGAATGCTCTCGCCCATCCAGAGGAAGTCCTCTTCCTCTAAGGTGCCTTGCGCCAGCGGATCATGCACATAGGCGTCAAACCCAGCCGAAACACAGACCAGGTCAGGCTTGAACTTGCCCATATCCTCCAAAGCCTTGGCCAGCACCTTGCGCCATTCCTCACGCTTCGTGTAAGGAGCGACGGGATAGTTGAAACAATTCTCCCCGACATTCTTCGTGCCTGTGCCCGGATAGCACGGATGCTGGTGAATGGAGTAGAACGCCGTGTTCGGCTTGCCCAGCAGAATGGCCTCTGTGCCATTGCCGTGATGCACATCGAAGTCATATACCGCCACCTTCTTCACCCCGAGCTTCTGCGCCTGCAACGCTGCGATCGCGATCTGGTTGAAGTAACAGAACCCCATCGCCTTGTCTTGCGTCGCGTGGTGTCCCGGTGGGCGTAACAAGCTGAACGACTGTTGCCCTTTTCGCGCCAGCTCCAGCCCACGCAACGCTCCGCCAACCGACCGCCGCGCATGTTGTTCAATCCCTTTATATGCCAACGTGTCGCCGTCGAAATCATACAACGCCTCGGCGATCCGTTTCAGGTGTGCTTCCGTGTGTGCCAGCACAATCGCCTTGTCCTCCACTTCAGCGGGCTTATCCCACGTCAGCTTGATCTCCGTCTGCTCGCGCAACTTAGTCAGCGTATCCGTGATGCGCGCCGGCCGTTCCGGATGCCCGTAAGACTCGTAACCCGTGCAACGTTCATCAGTGATCAGGTGCATGAGACCATTCTGCCGCAATTTGGCGGAAAACTCAAAACCGGATTTCTCGTTTCACTTCTTTCCCTCACCACTGTAACCCCTGCATCTCATAGTCCGTCCTATCAGGCATGAATACCCGGACTTTCTTCTCTGGTCTGCTGGCAGTGATCTCCGTTGCTTCACTGGCCGGTTCCCCCGCCCTTGCCCAAGAAAAAGCGGCTAAAACAGAGAAGAAAACACCGGCTCAAAAGCTTCCAGCAGAAGTAAAGAAACTCGCAGACATCACTTACAAGGAAGCAGGTGATTTACCGCTCAAACTCGACCTCTACCTGCCTGAGAAAACAACGGGCAAACTTCCCGTAGTTGTCTGGGTGCACGGTGGCGGTTGGAATCAAGGCAGCAAGGACCGTTGCCCGGCAGTATGGCTCGTCACGAATGGCTTTGCCGTCGCCAGCATCCAGTATCGCCTTTCTACTCAAGCCCAATGGCCTGCGCAGATTGAAGATTGCCGCGACGCCGTCCGCTGGCTGCGCGATAATGCCGCTAAACACCAACTGGATGGTGACCACATCGGCGCTTGGGGCTCCTCGGCTGGCGGCCATCTCGTCGCTTTACTGGGCACGCTGGATACTCCGAAAACCGAAAAAACCTCCAGCCGCGTCCAAGCCGTATGCGATTGGTTCGGCCCGAGCGATCTGCTCACGATGCCCGCCAATGTCATTGGCAAAGGCCGCACGAAAGCCGATGTTGCCAAATCAAACGGCGCTCAACTGCTCGGAGCGCCCATTTATCAAGTGCCTGCCAAAGCCAAGCTGGCCAGCGCGTTCTACCAAATCAGCCCCGACGATGCCCCCTTTCTGATCATGCATGGCGATGCCGACCCGCAAGTGCCACTGGAGCAAAGCACCCGTTTCCACGAGCGATTGAAAGAAACCGGTGTGCGCACCGAATTGACTGTTATCAAAGGCGGCGTCCACGGGGGCCCACTCTTTAACACGCCAGAAATCCAGCAGCAGGTCCTCCAATTCTTCACCCGCGAATTGAAGCCCAAGAAATAGCCGTCCTTGATGAGCCCCGCTGATACACAACTACCGCGAGTGAAACAGCAATTTCTGCGAAGCCAGCATTGCTCTGCTCACGTCTGTTAGTGGCGTATGATCAATCTGACGAAGCTCTACTGCGGGGTTTCCCAATCGGCGGACGCCCTCCGTTACGGTCACGGCCACGGCGCCCCCACCTCCGCATCGGAACGCAAACCCATCGTAGTCTGGAACATCACCCGGCGCTGCAATCTCAAGTGCGTTCATTGCTACTCAGACTCGGACGCGCGCGAATACCCCGGCGAACTCACCTGGGAACAATGCCAGGCCGTCATTGATGACCTCGCAGCCTACGGCATCCCAGCCCTGCTTCTCTCCGGTGGCGAACCCCTCATCCACCCGCGCTTCTTTGACATCGCCACATACGCCCGCGAAAAAGGCATCAAGCTCACTCTGTCCACCAACGGCACGCTGATTGATCACCCTACGGCTGCGCGTTTGAAAGGCCTGCAATTCGCTTACGTCGGCATCTCTTTGGACGGCATCGGCTCCACGCATGATCAATTCCGCGGACGCCAAGGCGCTTTTGAAAAAGCCGTCTCCGCCTTTCGCAATTGCAAAGCCGTCGGTCAAAAAGTCGGCCTCCGCCTCACCCTCTCCGCCAACAACATCGCCGATCTCGACCGCATCCTCGACTTCATCGAACAAGAGGACATCGAGCGCGTCTGCTTCTATCACCTCGTTTACAGCGGTCGCGGCAGCAACGTTGTGGACGTCACCCACGAACAAACGCGTGAGGCTATCGATAAGATCATCGACCGGACCGAGCAATGGAACGACGCCGGCAAACCGCGCGAAGTCCTCACTGTCGATCAGCCCGCCGATGGCGCCTACCTCTACCTGCGCATGCTCCGTGAGAACCCGGACCGCGCCGAAGAAGTCCTGAACCTCCTCAAGTGGAACGGTGGCGGCACCAACAGCAGTGGCCGCGGCATCGGCAACATCGATACCCAAGGCAATGTCCACCCCGACCAATTCTGGCAATCACTCACCCTCGGCAACGTGAAAAACCGCCCCTTCAGCGAGATCTGGCGCGATCCTTCCAACGGCACACTGGCCGCCCTGCGCGACCGCACCAAGAAACTCGAAGGCAAATGCTCCCACTGCCGGTTCCTGAACATCTGCGGCGGCGGATTCCGCGTCCGCGCTGTGCAAGTCCATGGCAACCTCTGGGCCCCTGATCCCGCGTGCTATCTGACTACCCAAGAGATCGCCGCCTGAAGCTACTTTGGTAAGGACGAGTTCCGCCATGTCCCTTGAGTCATTGGTAAATCAGCCATCCCGGATGGAGTAATGCCGTGGAGAAAATGGTGGGCCCAGTAGGATTTGAACCTACGACCAAGGGATTATGAGTCCCCTGCTCTAACCGCTGAGCTATAGGCCCTGAAGGGTAAAGACAATCTGGAGGCGATGTCCTTAGTGCGGCGTATTTTGCTTTTGCACCGCCCTGCGGCAAGCTAATTCGCCGATGCCTTAAGACCATTAAGCTCTCCGTCGCTCAAACTCTTTTGGATGGTAAAGGGTGTTATTTCTCCAACTCTTGCCGCGTGGCAATGGGCACGTAACCGATTTCCAGCCCCTTCGGAGGCGTGAGGACCAGGGCTGGATCAATACTGGCAAGCGTGCCGGTATCGGGAGGTGTGAGGTAGTTGCGGTCTTTGGTCCAGGCGCGGTGCAACTTCTCAACGCGGGCTTGCACTTGCTCACGCTCTGCGTCGGTGAGATCGGCATTGAGCATGGCGGGTTGGTCGGCGAAACGATACCAATAATACGTCACCACGCTGCCATCACCCAGATGGGCCTTGAACGGACCCGCGGCAGGTCCGGGTTTCTTCCAGCAGCTTGCAGCATCATCCGGTGTGGTGCGCGGTTCCTGTGGTTTTTCTTTGGGCGTTTGAAAACGATACTGCGTGAGGCCGAGATTGGCGGGAACGTCCTTGGACGACATTACCGTCCATTGCGATTTTTTGCCATCTGCAGTAAGTGCATAGTATTCAGGCAGGGTAACCAACGAACCTTTGCCGCGTGTCAGTTGTTCGTTCCACTTGTAGGCAAATGTTTTGGGATCCGGCGTGAAGGAGGTGGCAAAGGATTTCCAAGCGAGGGAAACTTTTTCTTCCCGCTTTGTCCCCGGAGGATAGATGCTCCAATTCGATCCGCCCCCTTCGCGAAACTTGTGTACAGCAGAGGCATCAGCTTTCACCGCGCCATCAGCAGGTGTGCCGCCCTCAAACCACTTCTGCACGTCATCCCATAAAGCTGATTTCTTATAGGCGGTGAGCCGGTGCAGCACCGTCGAGTATCCTTCGGGGCCGATAGGAAAAGAACTCGGTGCGACTCGGGCATACTCTTTCCCGCTGGCATCCTTGGTAAGAATGGCCGGCACATGCTGGGTCTCCATCTGGATCGCCTTGTTAGGCCCGGCAGGTCGTGAGTCCAATAACATCCCGGCCCATTCCGGATGCTCGATGGTAGCTTGCGACCAGAAGAACGGGGTGAAAAAGGCGGCCGGGCCTTTGAAGTTGGCCGTGTTGAGAAACAGCGTCCAACACTGGTTGCCCGTGGGCACGTTTTTACCAGCGGTAGTGGTCTTGGGGTTCGTGAGCGGCAAAGGCAGATAGCCATAGCCAAAAAGTTCACCGCTGGTGCCTTGCTTGAGATTCAAGCCATCGAGCGGAAACAAGAGCCAAGGACTGAGCTGCGCGACACCATACTGGCCGCGCGGTTTTTCCCAGTACCCGCACCATATCCCGGGCCATTAGCGATAAACGAAAAGTTCGGCCCCACACCACCCATGATGAACTTCGGGGTGGTGGTCGGAAAGCGCGTGTCACGCCACCAACCAAGACCGCCTTCGATGTCAGTGTAACATTTTTCGGTCGGCTTCTTTCCTTCTTCATACTGCGGATGCATCCAAGTGCCGCAGAGTCCGGTTTGAAACTTGTGACCCGGATATGTCTCCACCAAGGGCCATGCCGCCGCATAAAGCGAAAAGCCGCCGTTGAACTCTTCCGGCACTTTCTCCGCTGGCGCGAAGAGATACCCGGCCATTTCTGCGTCGTTTATTTTAGCGGACTGCGAAGGTGCTTTTTGAACGGCGATCATGGCTTCTGCCAATCCTCTGCCAATGCCGCCAAGAATCTTGGCTGAACCGAGGTAGTGGAATTCGAGATTGGAGATGCCTTTTTCCAGCACCAGACGCTCGCGCTCTGTAAGACTTTCAGCGCGCAGTTTTTCGGCCAAGGCTTTTTCCTCGGCGGGTTTCATTTTACCCTCCTTCGCCAGTTTCTTAGCCTGCTCTTTGATGGCGCCTTCCTTCTGCCGCGCCGCCTTCAACTCACGGTCCCAATACTTTTCCGTAAGCACAGTCGCGACGTTGCCTTTGAACTCTGGCAACAGCGCTGGCGCCGCCATCGCGTCGCGGAAGTTTTGGTGAGTCGTCTTATAGCGCATTTCATCAGGGCCATACTCAGCCGTCGGTCCGCCCACCCCAAGCACGCCGATGACGAAGGGGAGTTTAGGAGTGTTCAAGTCCTTGCGCACATCGCGGATGAAGTGCGCCATGACGGTGCTGTAGGCATCATAACCGCCCGGCTTTTCGCGGTCCGGATAGGTGCTGGAATCCACCATGTCGTTCCAGCCTTGGAACCAAACAAAGCCTGCCAGTTCGTAGCCCTGAGCGGCATCATAGCCCGGCACCACGCGCTTGATGTCAGCGAGCACTTTTTTCACATGCTCGATCATCAGACGGTAATTCACGCCCGTTTCCTTTTCCTTCGCCGCCCGGATCGCCGCAAGGTCTTTGCCTTGTTTCTGAAAAATGGCGAGCTGTGCCTCATTGAATACATACGGTCCAGCACTCGGCGGGCGAAAATCCGTGTTCAGGCTCTTGCCGCCCCAAGCGGTCTTGATGAGCAGGATCGGGGCATCGGTGGCTTTCTCTATGTAAATGCCAAAAGTGAACTCCGGCCCGATCTTCGGCCCGCCTTGGCTGGCCCCAAACCCGGCGGTCAACTTGCCCGTCTGCTCGGTATCGGCACTGCCGAGCGACGAAATCCACACCCGCTCGCAAACCTTGGGCCTGCCGTCGGCATTCAACATTTCTGCCAGCAGCGGCTTCGTGGTTGGATCCATGCCGATGTGCTCAAAGGTGCTGACCTTGGCGTGGCCCTGCATGTTTGATTGGCCAGCGAGGATGAAGACCTTGAGTGGCTTCTTTTCCGCCGCGAACGTCTGGCTACAAAGCAGCGCAACGGCTGAGAGGAGCGTGAATAAGAATTTCATGATAGCCTCGGGTTTTAGCTCAAACCCTTGATTTGCCAGCCGTTGCGATACTCGCGGCGGATGAACTGATTGGCTGCCTTCTCGTTGGTGAACTTCAGCTTCTTGGCATTCCACTCGAGCGTTGTCTGCGGAAACCGCGAGGCCACTCCGCCCAGCAGCACGGTCTCAGTCAGCGGCCCGGCATAACCAAAGTGCGCCGAGGTTTTACCGTTCCCCCGCACAGCCTCTACAAAGGAATGCCAGTGATTGACCGGATCAAGTTTGGGCCGCGGAAAATCCTTGTACTGCTCTTCCGGCAGGAGGATCGGTTTGCCGATATGCGGCAGTACCATCACGCCTAAAGTCCCCAAGAAAATCGAACCCTGATCAGGCAGCTTGGTCGTTCCGAGTTGCGCGATCACGTCTGCAGGCGGACGCATATCCCCATCGTACCAGGTCACAGGCACGGTTTTGGCCGCCGTGAATTTGGTGCCCGGGAAAACGTAATGTACCACCGCGTTCTCACCCCAGCTATATTGGTTTGGCGGCGTTCCTTCCGAACGCACGCTCAACGGAGCCGTCAGCCCGAGCGCTTTGAAAACCGGGTCATAGATATGGCAGCCCATATCACCAAATGTTCCAGTCCCAAAGTCCAAACGCTTGCGCCACTGGCCGGGATGATAATACCCCAGATGAAAGGCCGATCCGCACAGACTCCCAGCCACAAATCCCAATTCAGTGAAGTAGGCACTGCGTCTTGCTTGTCCGGTTTCGGGTTCGGGTCGCTCCATTTCTTGCTGCTCCACGTATGCACCTCGCGCACCTTGCCGATGGCCCCACCCTGCACCAGTTCCACGGCGGACCGGTACTCCACGCTCGAATGGATCTGAATGCCCATCTGCGTCACCAATTTCTTGCTCTGGGCGAACTCTGTGAGCTTGCGGGTCTCGTAAATATCATGCGTCAGCGGCTTCTGGCCGTAGACTGGCAATCCCAATTGCAAAGCGCTCATGCCGATCGACGCATGCATGTGATCTGGCGTGGACACATTCACGCTGTCGAGATTCTTGTGCTCCTTATCCAGCAATTCCCGCCAGTCTTGATACACCTTCACGTCCGGGAACTTTTTCTTCACTTCGGCCGTGCGGGCCAGATCCACATCCGCCACACACGTCAACTTCACATTCGGATGACTGCTGATGGCACTCAAGTCAGACAAAGCCATGCCACCTGCTCCGAAACTGGCATGCCGCACCGTCTCCAAAGGTGAACGGGCCAGCAGATTACTGGTGACAAACGGCGCGGCAAACGCAGCCGCTCCCAATGAATTCAGAAATGCACGACGATGCATGCGGAAGGTGGATTTCACAGTTCAGAAATTACTGTGGATATATCCGGAGCGACAAGAGTTAAGTCAGCCCAAGAATCAACTAAAAATCCCCCGTGAATTGCATCTCAAGTCGGGGTTTTCATCCAGTTATCCAAATACCCACCATTTATTGCCATGGCTGTTTCACTTGGAACCGGCTGCGGAAGAACAAACAGTCTGCCTAAACCAAACCATGCCAAAGTCTGTCTTAAGATAAGAGATCAAAGCCGTCTTTGGCCGCGAATGCTTTTGAAGCGTTCAGGCGCCATCAAGCGGGCATCAGTGGCTTTTTTTGGGACTTCAGCATCAGTACCTCGGCGTTTCAAAAAACTGCGTCAGATTAATACCGAGCAACGTTTCGGCCATCCCACGAAAATGAGCTTTTTTCATACAATAAAACACCCAGCTCAAATTAAGCATGAACCATGCCCTGACGCTGACCATCTTGGACCGAGCCTGCTAACCATCACCGTAGTCATGAAATGCCATCAACCGATTGAAAGATGCCGCTGGTTGTTCCCCATTAAAAAGCCATGCTGCTTTCGTGAGATTTGACGACCATCCGTTAAGTTGCCAATTTCAGCAAAGAAAGTGAATGACAATCCAAGACCGTGGCTATGACTCTCTCGCCACCTACTCTTTCTCCATATCAATATCTGCGATCATTTTCTTAGCCGCTCCTAGTCCTTGACCACTCGCCCATTGCAGAAGCGCTCTGGCTTCCTTGCGATCTCGGCCTGGCACTTGGCCGCTCCAAATCAAGCGGCCGAGGTAAAAGGCTGCACGAGCATCCCCAAGCTTTGCGGCTTTATCATACCAGCTTGCAGCTTTCACATATTCCGGCTGAAAATCCGGAGGTAGCTTAATCACGTCATCCCCGGCGTAATATCGCCCCATATTCACCATCGCGGGAAGATACTTTCTTTCGGCGGCCCGGGCTGCCAAATCATACGCTTTCGCCTTGTCATGAGGTATGCCGAGAGCGTTGAAATACATCCAGCTCAAGGCGGTTTCAGAGGACGGTTGCCCCGTCTCTATCCCCAGTAGATGCCATTTTCGGGCCTCTGTGTAATCGATATGAGACTCCATGTAAAAGTAACCCAGTACAGAGTATGCCTCACACCGGCCCTGCTCGGCAGCTTTTATCAGCATATAAGCAGCATTGTCCTTTTCCACCTGCATACCATCTGGGGGATACAAGAGCAACTGGCCCAACTGCAATTGGGCTTCCGCGTCACCAGCCCGCGCGCCTTTTTCCAGTTTCACCCGGAACTCTTCCATCTTTGTTTTGCCGTCTGGCAGGCTTGCTACGATGCCAGCCGCAGTACGCAACGCTCTCCATAGCCCTCCTTCCGCTCTTGAAATAATCCAACGCCTTGGCTTCATCCTTCGCCACTCCGTTGCCATTGAGATAGATCACTCCCAGATTGTTTAATGAATTGGGAAAGCCTGCGTCCGCTGCACGCAAATACCAACGCATGCCTTCCTCACGGTTCACTT
Organism: Limisphaerales bacterium; assembly: GCA_965283725.1. Classification (GTDB taxonomy): domain Bacteria; phylum Verrucomicrobiota; class Verrucomicrobiia; order Limisphaerales; family JAEYXS01; genus JAEYXS01. The sequence continues at coordinate 570,544 of CBDIPT010000004.1, read as the reverse complement.
TTCCGCCTAAGCCTTCGACATGATAATAACCTAGGAAATGTTGGGCGGTGAGATCACCCTTCTCCGCAGCGGCCACAGCGTCGCTCAAGCTCACCGCCTGCCAGCGTTTAAGGATCTCTGCCAACGAAATGATCGGATCGGTTTTGGCGGCAGGTTTGGAGCAAAAACCGCTGCGTGTCACCAGACACATGAGCCACAAAACCAACATAAACCGGTGGCAGCCGCCGCTATTAAGTCGCAAAGCTCTCATTTCTGTCCCTTGTCTTTATCCTCCAGCCGCTTCATTTCAGCCTGATGGGCTTGATACCTGAAATCCTTCATCAAAAGATTTCTTTCCTGTTCGTCCAATTTGCCATCTTTGTTCCGGTCATATTGCTTCAGCCACAGCCCTTCATACTGTTGAAGCTGCAGCCACCGCTGGTTTCTTCCCAGCCTCGGCTGCTTGGCTTGAGCCTCCAGATGCACGTCAAACTCCGCCCGGGGTATGGACCACATGGCCGGTATGTCCGTGGCCAGCAAAACCAGATGGCGCGAAGTGAGAATTGAAGTAAATTTCGATTGTTCAATCAGGCGTACGAATTCCTCAGATGTTCCACCATAGCCGGCTGGCGCAGCCAGCTTCACCGGACAAACCAATGGCTCCATTCCCGGCTCAGTGGCGATCATCACAAAAGGAGGATGTTCTTTCAGAACTGTTGTCGTATTCATGATGAGTTCGATATTGCGCATCCGCGCAAAAACCGCCCACAACCTCCCGCTATCCCAATGCATAGAAGCCAGATGAATGCGATCGGCAAAAGCCGTATGCAGTTGGACCAGTTCGTCCGGAATCAACCACAGCGAGGTCTGCGGCGGCACCACCTGGGCATAAGGTGCATGTTGTATGGGTTTACATCCAGCCAGGGTATCGGGACGGTTCCAGGCAAAGTCCATCCCATAACCGTGGGCCGATTTCCATTGATACTAAGATAAGCAACCGCGTCCCGACTCGAAAGTATCCGGCGCTGTTTGACATCCGGCCACCCAGCCCTCTGCGTCCAGTTCAGCATCTTCCATGAAAAAACGTATAAACTGGTCCCCAGTTGCAGACATAAATCCCCCTCAGGACTGGCAAAAACACTAGCAGTTTCCAGCGATGCCACTTCATCCACAATATTCACAGCCGGGCGCCTGCGGGAACTCGCCAGCACCGTCGCAGTCTTGCTCCCCAGATCGATTTGCAGAACTGCAGTGGAGGTCAAAGCCACGATCTCTGATCCGATGGAGAAAAGCCGTCCTGTGGCAGGCAGTGAAAAACCCGTATCCGTCCACGACTGGAGATCATCATTCAAACGCCAGATCCGGTTGGACAACAGCAGATAGACCTTTCCTTGGTGCAACAAAAATGACCTTTCAGGCAAAGCCATACCCGGCTTATCCGACAGGCTGCCGGGCGGAAAAGGAACCGAGGCTTTTTTAAACGTTTCCAAATCAACCTGGAAAAGCTCAACGAAGGGGGGGTGCTTAAAACAGTCCTGGTCATCTCAAACCAAGCATACCGGTCATCCGCAGCCTGAAAAACTAGGTTGGTAAATTGTGTTATTCTGATGGACCCAACGGGAAGCAAGGACAAGCCGTGCGCGCTTACCAAATTGGATCGATAAGGAAAATCGACCTGTGGCGGCGGCGTATACGGGCGCGGTGGGGCAGACGGCACTGGGTTCTGACTCAACGCAGCTTCAATCTTCTGACGCAGTGAGGCAATCACGGCGGGTGACTTGAGCTGCTTTTCAAAGCTGGTCAGCAATGGTTCCAACATCTGCGCCTGCTCTTTGGTGAAACTCGGATACGGTGACAAATCAGTGACACCTGTCCATTGAGGCTTTCTGTTTCTGACATCTTCTTGCAGCCGCAAACTCAAGAGCCAAACCTTTTGTTCCTGCGCCATTCCGGCCAGAAACTGTTCTCCCTCCGCGAATTCCCCCTTGTGCAGACGCGTCAGAACGAAGGACTCATGACGATGACTTTCCAGATGTTCTTTCGCCACCCCCCAGACCATGGGGTTGATTTTGTTTTGCGCAAAGACCTGTCGGTTGTTCTTCATGTAAGCAAGAAGGGCCAACATACGGTCCTCGAATTCATAATCACTGCTGACCGACTTGAGCAGTTGATAAAATCCCAGCTCCACCTGAAGAGGATCAGATCGACGGGTTAACTCCTCCAGCCATTGCTTATACTTTTTCAGAATCTCCGGGTTTTCCGTTTCACGCCAAGTGAAAGGTGTACCCCGTAAATCGCGACGCCACACTTGTGCTTCTTCCAACATGGCATGGAAGGCGCCTCGGTTGATAAATGCTTCGAGACGTTTACTGGCACCTTCAAAATCTTCTTCCCAATACCACGTATGGCTTAACGTGAGACGTGGGAGACACTCTCCAAATGCTACCGTCCAGAGAGCAGGCACACGTCCTAATAGATCGGCCAACTCGCGAGTTCTTTTCCTTAAATGGCCCAGTTCTTCCGGTTTGATGGGTAATCCCTTGTCTTTCGATTCAGAACAATAGATGAGATATCGCGAGGCTTGCCCCAATATTTCCCTCGCCGCTTCCGTCAGCGCACGGTCCGGATTAGGAGTGTCCACGACTGGACGTAATTGCTCCACCGCCAGTTCGAGCCCACGCCGGACCCCAGCCAAGGCGTACCCCTCACCACGAGCAAGGGCACGAGGGTCTACATAAGAGCGTAGTCGCAATGTAGCCAGTTCTGGCCGACGCAAGCCCAACGCCCAACTTGTTTCGCTGGCTTGCTGCGCTTCGGGAAAAGTTGCCAGCGATAAGCCCATTGAGCTTCATCGTAATAATTGGCGGCCTCCTCCATCGGGTTCAAGGCCGTTGCTTGCTCCGGTTTAACCGTCAAAGCTGCCATGATATTCGTCATTATTTGCTCCACCAAAACCGGAAGCTCTGCCGTCGCACCGCTCACGCGAAACTGTTTCGCTGCAGTTTTGGGCGAGGCCAGACGAACATCCACAGTAGTAATACCCGCCAAGACCTGATTCTGGTCAATGACACCTTCCAACGTATAGGCGCCATTCCAAAACGCGGTAGAATCGCCGCTAAGGGTTGTTTCTTCGGTCAGTTTCTCCAGCTTGGTGCGTTCGAGCACAAAAAATTGCGGCTGCTGCACCAGCCGCCGCGTCAGCAACGAAGTCAACTGCGATTCTTTCTCGGGGCTTTCCGCCGAGACTACGGCAGCGCGCAGATTAAGAATGGACAGCGGGATGGCGTCCGCTGCATTCACGCTGAGCTTCACTAGCGGTTGTTTCAGTTGGCGGGTGGCGATGCGGCTCCACTCGGGCAGTTCTTCCGGTACCAACCGATGCCGGTGCTCGCTGATGATAACGCCCGGCTTCACCGCAATCATCCGCAGAATAAAAGTGTTCATCTGGGGCGGCGGCAACATCTCCAAGACAATCAACCCATCCGCTGACAGCAATCGCCCCGCCTTGATCTGGTCCGAATTTTGCCCCCGAGCCAACGCCTGTTCCGCAAAGACTTTATCCAACTGGGACCGTTCCAGCATCGTGACGCCCGGGATTTGCGAAAGCGAAACCGTCAACACGTCGGCCGCATTCATTAATGCAGGACCATTCACAAAGATTCCCAACTTCAACTTCGCACTTTCGCTCTTGTCTGATGGCAATGGGCTGGCGGTTGCTTCGGTTGGACCTCGTGGAGCTTTTCCAGTCAGGACTTGCAGTCGTTCACGCGCCAGAGAATGCCCCTGATCGGCCGCCAATCGATAATACTTGAACTGGTCGGCCAATGATGACGTTACTTCTTGCCGTTCCAAAAACTGAGCCAGCTGATACTGCGCCTCCGCCCGGCGCTCTGCAGCCACAGCAAACCAGCGGCGGGCTTCCCCTAGATTCTGTTCTTTAGGGGAACGGTTTAAATAGACGAGAGCGAGGGTCAGTTGGGCATCCGGGTTCCCTTGCTTGGCCGCTTTTTCCAGCCATTCTTCGGCGAGATCAATCCGTTGCCGTGGCATCGGTCCCATAGGCTTTCCCGAAGTGTCCAACGGAATAAATCGTCCCGGGACACGAAGCGGCTCGTGTAAGTAGTAGATTCCCAATTGAAATTGAGCATCCATGTTTCCCGTATCGGCATCGGCTTGCAGTTTGGAAAAGGACGTGCTTCCTGGCACTTTTTCGGCTGGAAAAAAATATCGAGCCTCCTCACTTGAACTCCAGGCCCGAGGCAGCTCCCTGACTTTAAACTCTTTTGCCAGCAGCCTCCCCTTCTCCTTCTGTTCTTCGGTATAACCTTTTTGGAAACGCTCTCGAAAATATTTGACCAAAACATTCTTGTCGATATGCCGCATCATAGAGGCCGCACCCACATGCTCTTGGTCTGCCGCCAAGGTCAGCCATTTGTAAGACTCGATCAGGCTTTGCTCATCATCGCGCAGATAGAGCACCGCCAGTCTGAACTGGGCATCGGCCACCCCTTGTTCTGCGGCAGCGCGATATAGCCGCTCTCCAACTGCTACCAGCGGTTCGATAACAAATGCGTCAGCCCGGCGTTGTCCTTCAGTCTGCGCTTCTGTGCTGTATTGGGATCTGCTTTTCTCAAGATTCTCCCTGACCGTGGTGCTCTGTCTTGCCGCTAGCACCAACCACTTGTATGATTCTTCTGGGTCTTTGTCCTTAAAGGAGCGTACCAATATGGTTTGCTGCAAGAGCGAACCACGCGTAGCCGCTCCCCAATAACGCTCAATTATCGCATCCTTGAACGGAGCCGGGTGATTTATGGCTCCATATTGCTCAGCCAAGGCTAACTGAGCCGGGCCATATCCTTGAATTGCAGATTGGACTAACCAGTTGGTTCCGATGTGATAGTGATTGGGACGGTTTGTCTGGGCCAGATACAACATGCCCGCCTTGAATTGAGCAACCACATTGCTGCCTTTGGCAGATCGCTCATACCAATCCAGAGCTTCATTCAGGTCCTGCTTCCGACCAATACCCATTTCCTCCAAAACACCCAATTTGAATTGAGCATCAGCTTGACCGGCGTCAGCCGCTTTCCTTAGCCAGCGTAGGGCGACATCGTGATTTGGACTGACGCCATCACCTTGGAAGTGCATCCGGCCCAGTTGATATTGTGCATTAGAGTCACCCTCAACTGCAGCTTTTTCCAAAACCGCCAGTTCGGAAGCAACCGGCCTATCAGCACCTCGGGCAGAAAAAAACAGACATGTTCCCAAAACAAAGGAGAGGAACACATGAACAGAATATGGCATCGAGATTCCACAACCTGTTCTCTTGTTTTGCATGGTGAACGGTTGATTTATCCCTAACTGTCACTTCCCCAATTTCGGCAGCACCCGCTCAGCCAGCAGCGCCGCCGCATTCTGCAGTGCCGTCTTCGCGGCGGTGCGTTCCGCGATATCCACACCCACGCTGGTCTGGCGGTCCGTCCACAGAATCTTGCCCGTGGCCTTCTCCACCACCTTGATCTCGACCCGTGCCTTGCACGAATACAGGTTCCCCTTGCGCAAACCAAATTCGCTGAAGGCTTCCCCCGTCAATTCTACTTCCACTTTCGCGGTGCTTTGGGCATCCGCGAGCGTGAAACCGCTTTCGCGGGCCAGCAGGCCGAATTCGGTCTCGGCGGCCGGGTCGATGATCGGTCCGCCATAGTGCTGCTCGGCAATCTTCACCGTCAGCAAAGGCAGTTGCTTGCCTTTCAATGCTTCCTTGAGCTTGGCCACACGTTCTTCATGAGTGAAAACTTTGGCTACCAACGTCTCGCCCTTTTGATCCACAATGGTTCCGATTTTCTTGGCCATCTCCTGGGCCATCGCATCAATCGCATTGGCGGAAGCTCCTTTAACCACTTCGCCGTAAACCCGGCTGGTCTCGGAGCTGATGACCTTGGAGACCATCATCAGGTCATTGCCCACGGTAAAAATCCGGCCGGTGACAATGACCTTAGCACCAGTTAATTGGCCGACCTTGGCGGCCGTGGCGGCGGATACATTGCCGGACAGCCCGAGCTCCTGTTCGCCCAGTAGTTTCTGCAAGTCAGTGCGCTCTACGGTGATGACCTGAGGCTCGGCAGACAGGTACGCGTTGATAAGCGTCGCTGCTTTGCCCCCGAGTTCCTTCCCTGTGTCCTCCTTGGTTTCAAAATCAAATACAGCCACAGAAAGCGGTTCGCCCGCCCGGACGAAAGCTGCGGTGCACAGCAGCGCAACAGCGATAAGTGTGCGAATGGTCTTCATGCGAAGTGTTTAAAGGTTAAAGGTTCATCAACCGGCCTAGCAACAACAGTCTGTTTTCTTCCGTCGCGAGCGCGAGCTCCACCAGCCAGACAAGCCGGAGCTGGATTAGCGGGCTCTGGGCTGCCTCAGCCAGCTTGATACCTGTGCTGACCACCACGGTTCCTTCACCGTGAGTAAAAACGCAGACCGCCGGCACGGGGACAAGGGGAGATTGTCTGGCTCGACGAGCCAGACAACCCTTCCCCCCGATCCTTGGCGTGCTGAGCCGCTAAGCGGCCAAAGTTTTCCAATTCTTCCTTGCCCCGACCGGTCCATGCCACGAGCAGGACCGAACCATCAAAGTTCTTCAGTTCCTCCACCGAGCTCAACTCACGCAACTCGCAACCTTGCTGACGCAACAGGGTGGCCAACCCACCAGTGTCACCCAGCAAGCCGATTGGTCGTTTGGTGGAAACCGAACGCAAGGGTTGAAACAAATCTGCCGGGCAACCGACCAGATCGGTACTGCCCATCACCTTGTCAGACTCGTCATTCCAAGTGATCCGAAACCGTGTGGGGTTCGTGACTTTGGGCAGGCTCACTTCCACCGTCGTCCGGAGCGTTTGTCCAGCGGGCACTTCCACCTGTTTTTTAAGCTCCCAGCCAGGGACAGGTGCTGCGGTGCTGGTGCTTAGCTGTATCAATCGCAGCCGGACGGCTTGCGTCATCGCCTTGTCTCCGTCATTGCGGATATCCTGCCGTACCACTGATGGCCGGTCGGCAAACACCACCTGAGACTGTCCCGCCGGCTCCCAAACCAGTGCCGCTAGCGCGGTAAAGTGCAGTCCCAACAGGAAAAGGATGGTGATGGTGTATCTCACAGTTGCGCGCGCAATAGCTGGGCGTTGATGCGGAAACCATCTACGACTTCCTTGGGGTTCTGACTGGTCCAAACCCGGTTATCGGCCAGCACGATCACTTTGTCATTGGTGCCGGTAAGCACTTCGATGGAATGCCCATCCACCTCTAACTTCTGACCGCTGAAGGTGATGACTGTGCGGCAACGGCCGTTTTGGCAGAACTCCACCAGCAAGGGATTCGTCGCCAGCCGTTCTGGCTGATCGGCCAAAATAAGTTCCAATTCATTCCCCCGCACCACCACCCCCCGCAAACGATCGGGAAACAGAATCGCCACTTCTTTGAAGAGTTTTGCGTAGTCGGGCGGATTGACCTTTGCGACCGGCGGTGGACCCGCTTTTTCCGGCATCCGCCCCACGATGAAACCGATGGTCAGACAAACCGTGGCAAACCCCACCGCCCACAAGGGGAATCGAGGCGCTTTCCGCTCATTACCCGTCTGCTGATGCACTGGCCGGGATAACTGGCGGACCACTTCTTGCGGGAATTCCGCTTTCTCCTCAGGAGGCCTTTCCGGCGGGCGCACAGAACGCAAAAGTTTGTTCAATTCAGAATCTTTCATACCCTTCCCTCCGTCGCCAAATCTTTCAACCACTGTTTAAGTTTCCGGCGAGCCATAAAGATCCGCCAAGAAACCGTCGTCTCCGAACATCCCAACACCCGGGCTGCCTCCGCGTGATTCATCTCCTCATATACCGTCAAGACGATGGCGGCACGCTGCTCTGCCGGTAACTTCAACAAAGCCTTCTGGATCACATCCGCCTGCGGATTATTCCCCTCCCCCTCCGGCACACGGATACCGCCCCCAGCTTCACGCTCACACTCTGTCGCCCATTTTTCCTGCAACTGGCTCCGGCGTCCCATCGCCTTGCGCCAGTTCAGGCATTTGTTCACAGCGATGCGGTAAAGCCAGGTGGAAAATTTGCTACGATCCTCAAATTGATCGAGATTATGGTAAGCTTGGATAAACGTCTCCTGCGCAAGATCCTGAGCGTCCGCCAAGGAACCGGTCATCCGCCATGTGAGCGCATCGATCATCTGCTGGTACCGCGTGACCAGCGACGCAAAGGCTTCCGTGTCCCCCGCCCGGGACCGCCTGACCCATTCTTGTTCCTCACCCGCTAAAGCCATGTGTTCGCTGATCGTTTTGCTAGATATGACAACGCTCCCGATCTAATCCTTGGTACCAAATGAGTTATTTTTGAAAAAATCAGCTTTAGAGGTGGACCGTCTGTCACGGGTTTGAAATCAGAATGAAATTGCAGTGTAACGAGCTGAATTCTCCCTATTACTGACCCGAACGGCTATCAGGATTTAGCAACAGCCGCATTCTCCTGCGTAGAACCGGTCAAAACTGGCAATCTTGGCTGAAAAAGAACAAATAAAAGCACCTCAGCGTTGCATCGCTTTTGCTCAACCGCCTGCCTCGTTCTAAACGCTAAAGAGGCGATACCGGCTGCCTGGGCCAGGTCGCTAAGACTCGTAACCACTTCCGGCAGGAATTACTCACTTTTGCCACAGCAGGCACTTTGCGCTTCCACTACTGTAGCCTGGCTCACCTTCTTCGGCTCGGGTTGCTTCGGTTTGGCATCCTTCGGCGCGGTCTTAGGCAAGCCAGGAACGAGGCTCGGATCATATGTCGCGCCCGCGGACACTTGGATCACTGTCATCCGCACCTTCGTCGGGAAGAACTTTTCATGATCCGCGTGCTCGTGCGCTTTGACGTTTTTATTGTCTTTGATGACCAAGTCCATCTGCTTGATGCCTTGCGCCCAGATGATCGCATCGTTCTGCCAGAAGGACTTCATGGAGATGTCTTTCTCATAGACGCCCTTTTCCTTGTAAACATCTGTATTGAAGCAGCCGTAACCATTCCCTTGCCCTTTATTGGGGATATAGCACACGCTCCAGGTCGTAGCTTCACCGCCGGGTGGTTTTTCGAGCACTTCTAAACGGACGTGGACCGTGCCATTGCGATAATCCACCGGAGCCGTCCAATCTTTCGGCCGGTCCGGGTTGATCAGGGGGCCTTTGACATAGAAGTGGGATTTGCTGGGCGTGGCATTGTCCGCGTCCGCTTTCGTGAACGGAAACGTGACATCAAACAGGACGAATTGCGCGGCGGAACTTACCGAGGAAAAAGCGAACAGGCCGGACAACAAGGCCAGGAGCAGAAAAGCGCGGGCTTTGAGAGGATTCGTTTGATTGTGGCTCATGGAAATACTTTGTGCGTTGTTATTTTCGCTGTCGAGTTTCATTCCTCACTTCAGATACATCTCCAGCTTCTTCTTCTGGTCTTCGGTCAGTGGCTCCAAATCTACCTTGGCTTTGGGCAATTCCTTGCGCAGCTCCTCGATGCTTCCCGCCGTCAGTTCAGATTCGGCGATGTTCAGCACCTTAAGCTTCGGCAAAGCCTTCAGCGCTTTCAACGCTTCTACAGTAAAGCGTCCCTCACTTATACGCAGTGTTTCCAATGCCTGCATCTTCGCCAACGTAGGAATGGAAACATCACTCAAGCTCGGCGCCAGCTTCATCCCACCACGAGGCAAGCGCTGGCCCAGCTTCAGCGTCTTGAGATTCGGCAGCTTGGCCAACTCATCATTGCCAGCCTCGGTCTGATACGTATGCCAGGTGGAGAAATCGCGCAGTTGCGTGATGGTTGCGATCGCCGCAAACCCTTCATCGCTCATTGAAATGCCCGCGACGGTCAAGCGCTCCAGTTTCGGGCAATCCTTCAAATAACCAAAGCCGGTCCCTTTGAATGTCTTAACACCAAACGAGGTGTGGAAGAAGGAAGCACTCTTCAAGTTCTTTAGTTTAGCCAGTTGCTTCAAGCCTTCGTCACTGAACTGCGCCCCATCCGTGCCCAGCGATTCCAGCTCCTTGAGTTCCGTAAGCGGTCCAACCGTCGCATCATTAAGCGCATTGCACTTGTTATAGAGAGTCAGGTTCTTGAGGCGCGGCAGTTGCCCGATGAGTTTAAACTCAGCCTCGCCCAGCTTGGAGCAGTCCTTGAAATCGACCTGTGAAACTACGCCCTCTTTAATGATGACTTTCGCCCCCAGCGCTTCCAATTGCTTGGCAACCGCCGAGTCGTCGGCATAAACAGAAAACGTGAGTTGCAGGCAGATTAATACGGCGCAGTAGAGTGGCTTCATAATTTGGGACTGATTTCCGCTATGCTCCGCAAAGCACGCCGCCGCTGTCAAGCGAGGGCCAGCTTTTGCTGAACGTTTCTTTGAAAAGCCACCGACAATTGAATCCTTTGCTAATCCCGGCCCACCGCCTAAAGTCTCGCGCCTTGTGGCAGCAACGCTTTATGACCTGATTCCGCGCGATGAGAACCTCAGCAACGAGGCGCTCCTAGGTAAGTTTTTGGATTACGCCGAGGGGCGCAAGCTGCAGCTCTACCCCGCGCAGGAATCTGCCATCCTTGAACTCTTCGAGGAAAAGAATGTCATTCTGAACACGCCCACGGGCTCCGGCAAATCGCTCGTGGCCGCAGCCCTGCATTTCAAGGCCATCGCCCAAGGCAAACGCTCCATCTACACCTGCCCCATCAAGGCGCTGGTGAATGAGAAGTTCATGGCGCTCTGCCGGGAGTTCGGCCCAGACAATGTCGGCCTCAGCACTGGTGACGCCACAGTGAACCATGATGCGCCCATCCTCTGCTGCACTGCCGAGATCCTCGCAAATATCGCCTTGGCTGAAGGCGCTCAGGCCAACGTCCGCGAGGTCATCATGGATGAATTCCATTACTACTCGGATCGGGAACGCGGTGTGGCGTGGCAGGTCCCTCTGCTCACTTTACCGCAAGCGCGTTTCCTCTTGATGTCTGCCACCTTGGGCGAAACAGCTTTCTTCGAGGAAGAACTCACCAAGATCAATGGTCGCCCAAGCATCACCATTTCCTCCACGCTCCGCCCCGTCCCACTCGAGCACGCCTATTCAGAACAGCCTCTCTCCAAGACGCTCGAAAGCCTCATCGCCGATGGTAAAGCACCGGTGTATGTGGTGCATTTCACGCAATTGGAAGCGGCCCAAAGCGCCCAAGACTTCACGAGCATCAACGTTTGCAGCAAGGACGAGAAAGCGGCCATCGCGAACACCATTGAAGGCTTCAAGTTCTCCAGCCCTTATGGGCCTGAGATCAAAAAGTGGCTCCGTCATGGTATCGGTTTGCATCACGCCGGTCTGCTGCCGAAGTATCGCATCCTGATCGAGAAACTCGCACAGCAAGGCTTGCTGAAGGTCATCTGCGGCACGGATACCTTGGGCGTGGGTATCAACGTCCCCATCCGCACCGTGCTCTTTACGAAGCTCTGCAAGTTCGATGGCCAGAAGACCGGCATCCTGAGCGCACGTGACTTCCATCAGATCGGTGGCCGCGCCGGTCGCAAGGGCTTTGATGACCTCGGCTGGGTTGTTGCCCAAGCCCCCGAACACGTCATTGAGAACCTCAAGCTCGCCGAGAAGTCCGCACGCGACGGCAAGAAAGTGGTGAAGCGCCAACCGCCCGAGAAGAACTTCGTCAACTGGGACGAGAAAACTTTTCAACGCCTCATCACCGCTCCGCCCGAGCGGCTTATGTCGCGTTTTCAAGTGACTCACGGCATGCTGCTGAACGTCCTCAGTCGTAAAGGCGATGGCTGCACAGCGATGCGTGATCTTATCCATCGCTCCCATGAAACTCCCAAGGCCAAGAAATCGCACACAGCACGTGCCTGGCAATTGTTCCGCTCCCTGTTGGATCGCAAGATCATCGAGTTCATCAAACCGGAGGAAGCCACCGCGCCCGGCCAGAAGCTGCGCGTGAATGTGACTTTGCAGGAAGATTTCTCAATGGATCAGGTCTTGTCGCTCTACCTGCTCGACACCATCCCGCTGATGGACCCGCAAGCGCCCGATTACGCCTTGGTGCTGCTCTCGCTCGTCGAATCCATCTTGGAAAACCCGGACATCATCCTGCGCAAACAGCTCGACCGTGTGAAGGACCAGAAGATGGCCGAGATGAAGATGGAGGGTATCGAATACGACAAGCGCATGGAAGAGCTCGAGAAATGCGAATATCCGAAACCGAACCGCGAATTCATCTACTCCACGTTCAACGCCTTCGCGGACAAGCATCCTTGGGTCGGCCAGGAAAACATCCGGCCGAAATCCATCGTGCGGGAAATGTTCGAGGAGTTCCGTTCCTTCGCGGATTACATCAAGCTCTACGAATTGCAGCGCGCTGAAGGTGTCCTGCTGCGGCACATCAATAGCGTCTTCAAAGTGCTCGCTCAGAATGTGCCGGATACCGCCAAAAACGACCAAGTGCGTGAGATGGAACTCTATCTCAGCACGATGATCCGGCAGGTAGATTCCAGCCTCCTCGATGAATGGGAGAAGATGCGCAATCCCGAATATCAAAAGGCGGAGACCAAAGAGGTGCGTCCGCCGGGAGCCGAAGAAGCCGCCCGCGATATCACGCGCGACACAAAAGCGTTCACTGCCGCCATCCGCACTATTGTGTTCAGCTTTCTGCGCAGTCTGGTGAATGATGATTTTGAACAGGCACTGACACACCTTGCGGCCCTGCCGGATATGAACGGCGAAGGCTGGAACGCAGGCCGACTGCAGACTGCGATCGACGCCTACTACGCCGTGCACCGCCATTTGCGCCTTGATCCCGAAGCGCGAAATGCCCGGCATACCTACGTGGTGCCTGCCGAAGATAAACGCAGCTGGCGCGTGCAGCAGATGCTGGTGGATGCCGAGGATAACAACGACTGGGTGGCGGAATTTGAAGTGGACCTCGCGCAATCGCGGGAAACAGGCGCGCCAGCCGTGAGCTTAAGACGTATTGGCAGTCTGGTTTAGTCTGCTTTTAGCAAACCCGCCGCTTTGTAAAGCTGCGCCAGCTCCAACAGCAATCTCTCCAGCTCCTTATTATATTCCGGCGGTGGTATCGTCGCTTTTTTCTCGCGCAAACGGTTCAGAGCCAGCTCCAATTCATCGCGTTTGGCCCGCGTGGCTGCGGGCATCTTCTGTTCATCCGGACTGCGCAAGAGATGGAATTGATGCGCCCGAAAGCCATCGGATTCAGCTCCGTCTTTAGCTTTCTTCACCGCCCGGACGCCGCGGAACCAATCAGCAGGCGTCCCTAAGGCATCACCATTATCATCCAGCAACGCATGTTCGGTCGATAAGCGCCCTTCCGTCTCGTAAAACTCCACCACCTTGCGCGAGGCTGAAAGATAGGCCTCCAGCAAGGAGGTCTGTCCGTCCTTGTCCAGATCTGCCGAGGTATCTACGACAGCTTTGGAAAAGTATTCGCCAAAGCGGGCAAAATTCTGTTCGAACCCGCTCTTCGTCGCGGTGACCACGATCCGCCCCGGTTGTGAGAGTTTCGGCAGGAATGCTCCGCTGGAAGAAGAAGTATCGATGACCGCCACGGGACGCTTGAAAGGTTTCAACCATTCGGCCAGTTCATCCACGGTGATATCAGCCCCGCGCAGATTGAATTTGGCTTCTTTACCATCGAAAGTGCCATGTCCCAGCAGCACCAGCCACAGCTCGTTCGCGCCCTCTTTCGGTTCAGCAGTGAGCTTCTGTTGTAGCATTTCTTTATCTTTGCCCGTGTCCGCATCCAGTCCGACGGTGATCAATGCGGCCCCCGCATTTATCGTTGCTTCCTTCCAATAATCCGCCCATTTCGCAAAGCGTTCGCCGTAGGAGGCCTCCCCCGGTGCGCCAACCACCACAAGCACCGTGGCGCGATCCGGCTCCGCTGCCGACAGCACTGCCGTGCTCATTAGCGCGGCCAAAAGACCGACGATGTAAGTCCAGTATCTCATGCCAAACCCGAACGGCGTCTTAATCCCCATTCGATCACAAAAAAGGCCAAGGCTAGCAAGAACACCCAAGGCGTATGCCAAAGCGGTTGCGCGGTGGTCTCCATCACCGGAGCACGACGGTTCGGCAAACTCTTGGCAAACGCCGCCAGCTTGTCTTCTTCAATCACTTCGCCCCCCGTTTGCCGGGCGAGTTTTTCCATCAACTCGCGGTTCGGCTTCAACGAAGCGAATTCCTCGGCGGCAAAATCATTGGCCCAGGCCGTCAGGGCGGTTCCCACCGTCACGCCATTGGCATCCATAGCCACCGCCACGGCCTGATAGCCGCCCGCCTCATGCGGTACAAACAAGGTTTCATACAGCCCCGGCTCCGCCAAGGAAGGCTCCGCCGTCAGTTTGACCTCCTGATGCAAACTGGAGGTCACATTGGTACTGCCCGGTTGCGGCAGAAACCGGACACTGACTTGCACAGAGGCGTTATCCAGCGGCTTGAAGACCGTATCCCGGGCACGCACTTTTAACCGCACCGCCCGCTGGCCGTCTTGCCGCGTAGGCTCAGCGCGAAGCTCGACCCGCTCCGGGACATCGGCTACCAGCCAGCGCAACGTCTGTCGCCAGGACTTCTGCAGGTCTTGCATCATCTTTTCATCATGAAAACCCCAGCGCCACATATCGCCAATCGTCAACGCTGCCGCCCGTCCGAAGCCGAAGCGCTGCACGACGAGCGCAGGATACACTTTGCCCACGTTATCCTGCACGGCAGCCAGAATGCTGGCGCCCGGCTTTACCGCGCGGGTGCGGTTCATCACTTGCAAGGCAGGCATCTCGGCAAAGCGGGTCAATTCTTCCTCTTCGTTGGACCGCAAACGCACCCACGGCTGCAACCAGCCTTCACGCGAGAGGGAAAGCTTCAGATCGCGCAAGGGCTCTACATCCGCCACTCCATCCAGATAGACCGGCAGCATGGCACCGATGGGGGTGTTCTCATACTTGCCCTGATTGAATGATTCCTGGCCGCCCAACATGAGAAACCCACCGCCGCGATCGCTCACGAAACGCTGGGCCAAGCTCATCTGGTCTTGGGTGAAGAACTCAGATTCCAAGTCATCCACAATGATCGCGTGGTATTGGTAGAGTTCCTCGGGCGTCTTGGGGAAACCATCGCGCAATTCCACTTCATCTTTCGTGTTCAAGCGCACCAGCACCGGTTGATCATACCGTTCCGTTTCTTCCGTCTTCCGATCGAACCCACGAAAGAGCGGGTTGCTGGATTCACCGCCCCGGCTCTTATATTGGAATTTCGGTTCCCGCTTCGCCACACGGATCAACCCCACCATCTCAAGCTGACGATCATCCCAGACGGAGCGGTTCAGGAACTTGAACTCCCAATTAGGCCGCCCGCCGACATACAAGATGCGATACGGTCCCTCGCCCCGGTTCACGGCCACGAGCCGTTGATTGTTCAGCAATGTCGCCTCACGGGCGCTGGCATCCGTAGCACCTTTTGCGGTGACCGTGATCCAGTAGAACGTGCTGCCAGGCGCCATCGGGCGTTCCAGAAAGCGGAAGACCAAGGGTTGTGCTTCGTTATCAACCGTCAACGTCTGCTGGCTGGCCTTGGTAGAACCGTTCGTGATGCTAAGCACCGTGGTGTTGGTCCCCCCCGGGCTGACCTCGATGGCTTGCGCCACAATGGTTTCCCCGCGATATCCCGTTGCGGTGACTTCCACCTGAATAGTCACCGGCGCATCTTCAAACGAGGTCTGGCTCACCGAAATCTTGCGGATGGCGATATCGCGCTCGGGTTCACCCTTGCCCAAGATCACGGGATAAACCGGTGGTGACCCTTTGAAATCCCCCGCCTCCTCCATATCCGTGGCATTGCCATCCGTCAGCAACACGATGCCGGCAACCGGCTGGCCGCGATAGCGTTCCCCCAAGGTCTTCACGGCATACCCCAAGGAAGTAGCATCACCACGAAAATCGAGCGCGGAAAAATCGGTCACTGCCTGCAACCGGGCATCGACCTGAAAGGACCGCACTTTGAAGCTTTCATTCAGATCGCTCAGCCAGCCTTTCTCGGCATCCACAAGCAATTGCTGCAAGCGTTCACCGCGCGACTTGATTTCGTTGCGATCATGGATCTGCATACCCTGGCTGTTATCCGCCACAATCAGCAGTTGGTTGGCCCCCGGCACAGCGCGTTCGCCGGACCACATGGGCTCAAGCAGGCAGAAGGCGAGCAGAAGAACCCCAAGGGCTTTGCAGAGGGCGCAGAGCAAACGCCGGCCACCAGACAGGCGGGTGCCCCGGTAGCCCCAGAGCAGCAACACGACGGTGAAGAGCAAAAAACCGGCGGCCCAAGGCAACCAGTTTTTCGCGGAAAGAAATATCGCCGCCCAAAACATCAATTGTCCCCACCCAGTTTCTCGTAATACCGGCGCACCAGTTCGCCGAACTTGCCCGGTACGGGATCGCGATCAATCGGCACCAGCGCATCCTTCGATTCTTTGCGGGCGATCTCCTGTTGCAACCGGGCCCGGATTTCCGAGAGCGGCTTCTGGATCTTCGTCTGCACCATGTCCCACTGCGGTTCCTGGCTGTGCCGTTTGAATTCCACCCGGACAGACCGTGCCGCATCCCGGATGCGGGCCACTTCAGCTTTCAGATCCGGTGAATCGATGGACTCTTCGACCTCACGCAGGCGGTCGCTCCACTCCGTATAACGGTTCCCCGTCAATGGCCCGCTCTCTTCGCCCCCGCCCCGGTTGTTAAAGAATCCTTCCGCTCCACTGCGCTCATTTCCGCCACCATTGCGCGCGGTCTGGGTTCCGGCTTTGCCTTGGCCGCGTTGACCTGGGGTCTGACCTTGCTTGCCTTGTGGTTGTCCCTCTTGTCCCGGCTGGCCTTGATTATTCGCCATTTGAGATTGACCCGCACCTTGACCGCCACCCTGCCCTTGTTGCCCTTGTTGCCCTTGTTGCCCTTGTTGCCCTTGTTGCCCTTGTTGCCCTTGTTGCCCTTGTTGCCCTTGTTGCCCTTGTTGCCCTTGTTGCCCTTGTTGCCCTTGTTGCCCTTGTTGCCCTTGTTGCCCTTGTTGCCCTTGTTGCCCTTGTTGCCCTTGTTGCCCTTGTTGCCCTTGTTGCCCTTGTTGCCCTTGTTGCCCTTGTTGCCCTTGTTGCCCTTGTTGCCCTTGTTGCCCTTGTTGCCCTTGTTTGCCGTTTTGAGCGGATGCTTGACCGGGGTCTGGCCTTGCTTGCCATTCTGCGCGGGCGCTCCCTTTTCCTTGCCCTGTTGGGCACTGGCCGGTTGGCCTTCCTTGCCGGGAAGCGATTTAGGGTCGCCCGCCTTGCCACGTTGCCCACTGGCCATGGCCAACTCGTTAGAGCCTCCCACGAAACGATTGGTCGAACCCACGGTGCGCGTAGCCGTCGCCAAACCATTGCTGGCGGAGTTGCCGGGCAAACCGGCAGCAGCCATGGCCGGATTGGAACGTTGAATCTCGCGGTCCAATTGTTCCGACAGGCTCTTCAACTGGCGCTCCGCATACTTGAGGGCATCCACCTGATTCCCCAAGACGCTGTCAGCAGCACTCTCAACACCTTGACGAAGCGCTTCGATGGACGCCCGGGTCTGAGCTTCGGCTTGTTCGGCGCGGGAGTTAAGCCCCGCCGTGTAAAGCTGTTCAGTGACCTCCAGCATCTTGTCCGTCTTCCTGCCGGATTTGCGGACGGTATCGTAAAGTTTCTTGGCCAGCACCGGCTCAGTGGTTTCCGCCGCCTGGGTGACGTCCTTCATGTTTTTGACCAGATCATCCAGACGTGTGCGCTGTTCTTGAAATTCTTTGGTGACGTTCTGCTTGGAGCCGGTATCGGTCAGAGACTTGCGTTCGTTTGTCTTTTGCTGGCGCATCTGCTCGCCCAGCTTCTGCTGTTTCTCGGCCAGTTCGCGGGCCTGGTCCCGCATCTCCCGCATGGCATCACTGAACTGGTTGGACGTCTGCTGGCGGAAATCTTCCTTAACTTTTTCCAACTCGTCCTTGGCCCGGTTACCCGCAGCCAAGGCTTGCGAGACCGCCCCGCGCTCCATCTCTTCCCCGGCCTTGCGCAAATCCTCGCGGGTCTTCTCCAACTGATTGCGAGCTTCGGCGGTCTGCTGTGCGGTCTGGCCCTCTTCCATCTTCTGCTTCAATTCATCCAGATCGGCCAGCATCTGCTTTTGCTCCTCGCGCAACCGCTTCAACTGGCGTTCGAGTTCGGCCTTTTGCTCCGGCGTCTTGGCTTCCTGCAAGGCAGCCTGCAAATCCTTCAATCGCTCATTCACATCATCCTGCCGTTGCGCCAGTTCCTTCAGGCGGTTCAAGAATTGCAACTGTTCCTTCTGTTCCTGGCTCTTGGCCATGGATGCCTGTTTCTCCTTCTCGTAACGATCCTTGGTATCCTTCATCTCCAACTGATCCAATTGCTGCTGACCGCGGCTCTCGCCCTCCCCGCCGCCTTGGGAACGGCTGCGATTGACTTGATGCTCCTTCGCTTGCAGCTTGGCCAGGTTGCGCATCGCGGACTGTGCCGCCGCGAGTGCTTTTGGCAAGGGCTGAATGGAGTTCTTCTCGTTCGCCTCGTTCAATTCATTGATGGCCCGGTTCATCTCCCGCAACGCCGCTTCCACGAACTGGCTCATGCGCGGGTCAGTGACCTTCTCCGCCATTTCCTCGGTCTGTTCCACCACCTGCTGCTCCGCCAGCTTCACCACCTCGACGTCTTTGCGGTAATTGGCCGAGGTCGGTTCTTTGGTTTCCCGGCGTTGCAGCTTCCAAATAGCAAGCACGGCTTGTTTTTGCAGATCACCCAGCTTTTGCGCCTTGGCTCCAGCTTCTGACGGTTGATCGCTCTCCTGTTGCTGGCCTTGCCGGAAGATTTCATCGAAAGAGCGGACCTCGGCGAAATGGATGTCCCCCATTGTCCGGCGCACTTTGCCGTCTGGCCCGATGTCATCCGCCCACAAGTAGAATGAAATGAGATCATCCGGCTCGACCTTGAGCTTCTCCAAGGCCAGCAGATGCTGAGCGACCTGCTTTTGGTTCGCGGCGACATTCGTGCCGAATTGCAGATAACTCGCCTCTTGCCCCGCCAAACTGAAAGCCAGACCATAGGCCTTCAACCCGAAGTCATCCGCCACCTGCGCTTCAAAGCGGACTTCCTCGATGGGCGACACTTTCGGATCACCCTTCGGAGCAAGCAATTTCAGCTCAGGCGGCTTGTTGGGCAAAGCCGTGAGCACGATCTCAGAAATCGCCTTGTTGGTGCGGCCCTCGGCATCGCGCAACTGGAGTTTGTAGCGCTTGGAGGTTTCCAAGGGGAAATTCGCCACCCAGACGTTGGATTTCACGCCCTCCGGTTTCAGAACCAGTTCTGAACCATCCGGCGCGGTGAGGCTGGCTTGGGTCACCGCTTTGTTGAATTGAAATACATAATCCAGCTTGGTGCCCTCCACCGCACTGATCCGCAAGCTCTCTTCCAACTTACGATCAGGCAGGCTGGTATATTGCGGGAAATGCAGGGTGGCATCCGCCCGCAGCAACGCCGGGTGTTCATAGACCTTCACGTTGAACTCGCGCGTCTTACCGTTGCCATACTCGATCTGATACTTCAGGTCGGTCTGTACCGCAGGCAGACTGGTGCCAAAGATGGGATCGTTCAGATTCTTGCTGAGGGCTATGCGCTGGGGCAATCCGGTGGCGGGAGTGACGACCAGCGTAGCTTCCGCCGGGGCCTGACCGGGAAAGCGCGCCAGCACCACCATGCTCGCACCGCGTTCCACATTCGCATCACCCGGCGTGATCTCGATCTCACCGGACTTCACCGCACCTGCCATCAACCGGCTGGCGGAGGTGGAGGCAGTTGTCAGGGTCAACGCCAACATGATCCCGACCATCAGGCCGAAAGCGACGCCGTGCATCCAGCGGATGCGTTGCAAAGCCCGCTCGGCTTCACCGCCCCAGACTTGTTCTTCACATTGGGCGGCGACTTCGCGGAACAGGCGTTTTTGGAGAAAGCTAAATTCGCCGTTCTGGCCTTCAGGTTGCTGTTCGATGGCGGCCAGGAGGGAGGTTTGCAACTCAGGGTGCTCCCCTTCCAAGCGCCGTGCCAGCCAGCGATAATCCAACTGCCAGGCGCGCAACTTCCAGAGAATGCCAACGGCTCCGATGACCGCAACGAGCAACATGACCAGCCAGGCATAGCGGGAGGACCAGCCGGTGGCATAATGCTGCCAGAGCAACAGAACACCCAAGATGGCGGCGCCCAGCCAGCAGAAGGTCAGACTGCGCAACCGGCGTAACGCCCGGTGGCGGGCGAGTATCGGGTCGAGCCTTTCTTTCAGTTCGTTCGCGATCATGAACTGGCAACGGGTTGCGCGGGTCGCGTGAGGCGTGCGGCCAGCCAGGTTTCCAACAAAACGACGGCCAAAGCGGCGATCACCAGCCAGCGCCAGAGCTTTTGACGATTCTCAAGCTCCACATGCTTCAGCTTTTCTTGCCGGGCTTGGGCCTGCTGGGGTGATGTCTGAAGCGCATTGTGGACCGGAACTCCCAACCGTTCAAGCTCTTCAACGGGCATTATGGCCGTCCGGCTCTCCTCCGACGGCAGATTCACCGCAAAGCGCCATTGCTTGCTACCAGATTGAACGCCGTAGATGCCCGGAAGTTCTGTCTGCACCGCCCGTTTTTCGCTGTCCACGGCGATTTTGGCTCCATCCGGGAACGTCAAACTCGAGCCGCCCCCCACATCCGCGGGCAAAGCCACGCTGCTCCCCACCTGATATTGAGCCCGCTTGGTCGCCACCGTCCCCGCCTGTTCCAGAAAGGAATAGAGCAACGGGACGAACTTGGAGGATAACGCCAACTGGCTGTCGGCGGGATGCCAGCCGCTCGTCAGCACAAAGACTTGGCCCTTACCCACTTTCACCGAAAACAATGCCGGGCTTTCATCATCAAACCGGGCCAAGGTACGGGCCTTGGGCAGTGCGCTCAAGTCCACTTTGCGATGCTTCCAGAAGTAAACCCGGGTGAAATCGCTGAACCGGGGATCGGCGAAAGGCGCAAACAAAGGATGTGTGAAATCCACCTGCCCCAATAACGCATGCCGCGTATCCGTCGCCTCCTCCACCGCGACCGCCGGGACCGCCAACAAATTCGCCAGGCTGCCAGCCATGCCCACTTCCTTCAGGACGAACAGAACCGTTTTGCCCAACTCAGTCTGGCGATGCAGTTCGGCACTTTGCGGTTCCGTCAGGGCTTGCCCCACGATGATGAACTGCGCCGAGGCCAGTTCGCCGGCTGAGGGGAAATTCGTGGTGGACCGTTCGGTGACATTCATGGCCAAGGCCCGGGTCGTCTGCAAACCGCGTGACACGTAGAACATCATCTGCTTGGCATCGGTCGGAGCTTCCTCGCCTAGATAAAGCACCGTGATGCGATCTGCTTCCAAGGACACCACATGCACGATGTTGTCATAGGATTCATCGTCGCCTGTCAAAAGGATGCGTTCAGCCGCCGCGCTCTCCACACTGCGGGGCACGGCCACCACCCGGCTCTGACCGGCAGGAACATTCACATTCACCGGCGTCCCGAGCAGCGTCCGGCCATCTAGCGTCCAGCCCACTTGAAATTGTTCCTTCCGGGCGTCACTGGCGTTGGCGACCCGCACGCGTACCATCTCCTCGGCGGCAGAAGCAGCGGCATCCTCGGACTCGGCAACGACTTGGATACCGGCATTGCTGCGTTTGGATTTGCCGATGACTTCAAAGCGCACCTTGATTCCTGGCGGCCATCGGTACCCTTGCAGGCCATCCACTTTCGCGCCCTCTTGCAAGTCCGTCAGCACCACGATCTCCCGTTCAATCGTGGCCCGTTTCAATTCACTGCGGGCGGCCTCCTCCTCCATCGCCTCAGCAGCGGTCGTCAATGCCAGCCCGAGCTGGGTCGTCCGCCAGCCTGGCTTGAGATCGTTCACCCGCTGGATGGCGATCGCCTTGCGCTCGGCATCTTGGGCCTGCCGCCATTGCTCGAAGCTCAGCAAGGCATGCGGCTGCTGGTCAAAAGCGTAAAGGGAGAATTGATCGGTGGGTTTGGCTTCGCCTAATAATTTTTCGGCCTTTTGTTTGGCCTCCGCCCAGAGTCCTTCACGCTGCATGCTGGCGCTGGTATCCAGCAAGATGACCTGTTGACGGGCGAGGTTGGCGTCTTTGGCGGAACGAGAGGCATCCAGCAAAAAGGGGCGGGCAAAACCGACCGCAAGCAAGGTCAGCACCAGGCAGCGCAACAGCAGCAAGAGCCAGTGCTCGACCCGGCTGCGCCGCGTCAAACGCGGCGGGGTCGGTTGCAGAAAGAGCAGTGAACTGAACGTGATGCGGTCGTTCGTCGTACGCCGGACCAGATGGAACAGGATCGGCCCCGCAATCCCCAGCGCGCCGAGCAAAAACAATGGCGTAAGAAAGCTCATCAGCGAGCGCCTCCACCCCGTTGTTTCACTTGCTTGCCCCGCTGCATGCGTTCGCGCAGGTAATCGAACAAGGCCTGATCCAGCGGGCTATCCGTGTAGAGCTTCCTGAAACCCACCCCCAGCTTCTGGCAGATGGCCTCCAGCGCCGCCTGATGTTGCTTGAGCTTCTGCAGGTAATCCTCCCGGATCTCAGCCGGTTCGATATAGAGTTCGTTGCCCGATTCCATATCGAGAAAGAACGAGGCTTTCTCGAATTTAAAATCGCGCTCCGCCGGGTCCAAGATCTGGAACACCATCACTTCGTGCCCGCTCGCGGTGAGTTGAGACAGGCTGCGCTCCAGCGTATCGAGGGGGGACAGAAAATCCGACAGCACCACCATCAGACCGCGTTTGCGCACAAGCTCCACGATGCGTTTCAGAGGCGCAGCCAAATCGGTTTGCGTGCCACCTGCGGGTTTCTCCAACGCCAGCATCATGTGCCGCAGATGCCCGGTGCGATACCGGGCCGGCAGGTATTCGCGGATGCGTTCGTCAAACGTCAACAACCCCACGGCATCCCCCTGCCCGTATAAGAAATAGGCGAAGGTCGCCGCCAAGGTGTTCGCATACTGCGCTTTGTTATAGGCCAACGAGCCGTAACCCATCGATTTGCTGTTATCCACCAGCAGATAGCAGCGCAGATTCGTTTCGTCCTCGAACTTCTTGATGTAATAGCGGTCACTGCGGGCGTAGAGCCGCCAGTCGAGATAACGCGGATCATCGCCCGGCGTGTATTGGCGATACTCGGTGAATTCGACCGAGAACCCGTGGTACGGACTGCGATGCAGACCGTTCCAAAAACCTTGCACCACGATCCGCGCGCGGAGTTCTAGGTTACGCACCGCCATCAGCGTCTGGGCATCCACGTACGAGACCGACGATTTCGTCGGCGTCGTCCCCGGACTGGAAGTGGCAACGGCCATGATCAGCTTGCTTGCGCGGTGGGCGAGGTCACGGAATCCACCAGGCGGGTGATCAATTTATCCACGGTGACGCCTTCGGCTTCCGCGCGATAGTTCACCAGCACACGATGCCGCAGCGTCGGTTGTGCGAGGGCTTTGATGTCCGCCAAGGTCGCATGCGTGCGCCCTTGCAGGAGTGCACGGGCTTTGGCCCCGAGCACGAGAAACTGCGCGGCGCGCAAACCTGCACCCCAGCTTACCCAATCCTGCACAAAGGCGGGCGTGTTCGGCTGCCCCGGCCGAGAGGAGGAAGCCAGACGAACGGCATAGCGCACCACATCCTCCGCGATGGGAACCCGGCGCACCACATCATGGAAACGCAAAACATCTTCGCCCGTAAAAAGCGGTTCGATCGGTTCGGAGCGGCGCGCCGTGGTTTGCAGCACCACCTTCACCTCGTCGTCTTCCGGCAGGTAATCGATCACCACGTTGAACATGAAACGATCCAACTGCGCTTCCGGCAGCGGATACGTGCCTTCCATCTCGATAGGGTTCTGCGTGGCCAGCACAAAGAAGGGCTCGGGCAGGCGATGTTTGACACCGGCCGCAGTGACTTGATGTTCCTGCATCGCTTCGAGCAAGGCGGCCTGCGTCTTGGGCGGCGTGCGGTTGATTTCATCCGCCAGCACCATGTTCGCAAAAATGGGACCGGGCACGAATGCCATGCGACGGCCATCGCCGGAATCTTCCAAAATTTCCGTGCCGGTGATGTCGGCCGGCATCAGATCGGGCGTGAACTGGATGCGTTGAAATTTCAGGTGAAAGACCTGCGCGATGGATTTCACGAGCAGCGTCTTCGCAAGGCCGGGTGCACCCGTGATGAGGCAGTGACCGCCCGCAAAGAGCGCGATCATGATCTGCTCCACGACGTCCTTCTGGCCCACGATGACCTTCGCTAGTTCGGCGTCGATCCGGGCCTTGCCATTGACGATCTGTTCGACGAGTTGTTCCTCGGTCGGTTCTGGTTTTGGTGGTGTGACCACTTCAGTCGGCGTTTCCACTATTGCGTCCTTTCCCTAGTTCTCCCTGATGAACACCAACCCGCCTGAATCGTTCCAGCATTGGCCGGCTGCAGCGTGTGGTTTTGTATCCATCCATCATTGGTTTCAAAGCTCAGTGGGTCATCGCGTAGAAGATGATATTGATGCCCAGCGGATAAGATTTCTTCTCCGAGAATTCGCGGAAGTAATATTCGTTATCCCCTTCCCGCTCCCAGCCGTCACCATTGTCGGTGTTGTGACAGATCATCACCATCATGCGGCCCTTGTCATCCGAGATGCTGCGGAAATGCACTTCCTTGGCATCCTCGCGCTCCCAAGTGATGCCGTTATACTGGCTTTGGGTGCCCAGATTGACGTTGGGCACCTGCATGTTGTTTTTGCTCAGTTTGAGATCAAACACACAATGGAAGATGGGGTGATCCATGGGAACATCCACCGGTTCGCGGTCCGGGAAGACCCGTTTGATCTCGTAGTAAAAATTCTCCCACTCGGCCTCGCCCCAGAAATCATCGACCATCAGGAAACCGCCGTTCAGCAGATACTTGCGCAAGGTGACCACCTCTTCATCGCTGAAGTGCAAGGCCCCAGGCTCCACGATGTAACAGAAAGGGAAATTGAAGAGGTCGGGATCGGTGATCTCCAGCACGCGGCCGTTCGGGTCCACCTTCAAGGAGGTCATCTCCTGCAAACGATGGGAGAGATTGATATCAGCATCGGGATAGTCCGTGGACCAGCGGCGGCCACCCCAACCGCCACCACCATAACGGCCACCCGAGGAGGAGTACCTGTATCCGGACAAACGTGAAGATGTCTTTGGGCAGTTCTTTGTTCACTTCCCACTCAGGCGTGCCCCCGCGATCAACCATGCCGGCTTGCTGGCGCTGACGCGTGCCGGGAAAACCGCTGCGTTGCGCGAAGGTGACGGCGACGGCTGCGATGAAGAGAACCGCCAGAAGGGCCAAACGATAAGCCCGAAACCGAGCGCGTGGTAACGCGCTGCCTGCACTGGCCTGTGATGTGGGCTCCGGCATATTCGGGCTTCACGGCACTCTCACGCGGTATCGGGTAAACCGCATGGGCTGTCGTAAGCTTTAACTACGCCCGTTTGCCCCCGGAAGCAAGTGAGGAGAAAGGCTATTTTCACCACCCTCTGCCCCATCCGCTCAGTCCTTTTCCGGCTGATCCAGGTATTCGCCGGGCGGCAGTTCCTCATACTCCTTAAAGTGTTCTGCCTTCAACGGTTCGGAAATCTTGTTGACCTCATCGAACCACTGGCCAAGGTCGATCAGCTTGCAGCGCTGCGAACAGAACGGACTCCACTGGGTCGCCAGCCAAGGGCCGCGCTTCTGGCACGTGGGACATTTCACTTCGGGCAACTGCTTTTCACTCATACCGGATGCGCTTTTGTGCGGCCCGGCGGGCCTTATGTCTAGCGGATTTGTGCTTCACTCTGTTTTCGACATCCGCCGCGCTTTAGCGCATACTTTTACCATCAAACCACTTCGCTGCTATGAAAGCCCGCAAATCTTGGCGTGAAAAACTGGCCGATGACAAAGACTGCCCCAAGGTCATCCACATCCCACCCGCAGACCGTGCCCGCTGGGGTGGTGCTACCTTGGTCGTCCCCGCCCCACGGGAAGTCGATGGATTGATGCAAAGGATCCCCAAGGGCCGGGTGGTGACCATCAATGAATTGCGCAGGGCGCTGGCTCGCCAGCATCAGGCGGAGGTCGGCTGCCCCATCACCACCGGCATCTTTGCCTGGATCGCCGCGCATGCTGCCGAGGAAGCTTTGGCCGCCGGTCGCAAGCGCGTTACCCCGTACTGGCGCACGCTTAAAAACGGCGGTGAGTTGAACGCCAAATATCCCGGCGGCATCCCCGCCCTGCGTGCCAAACTGGAAGCTGAAGGGCATCAGATCAGCCAAAAGGGCAAACGATTCTTCGTGGTCGATTTCACCAAAGCACTCATCACAGCGGAAAAGTTGTTGTGACCTTTACGTCGCCCGGATTACGGATTAGGAATCAAGCACCATGAGTTACGAGTTGAAAGATTTTGCGAAAGACGTTTTGGAACGCAGCCAGCAGGTACCGGTGCTCGTCGATTTCTGGGCGCCGTGGTGCGGGCCTTGCAAGATGCTCGGACCGGTCATCGAGAAACTCGCCAAGGAAGCCCATGGCCGCTGGGAACTCGTAAAGGTGAACACCGAAGTGCATCAAGACCTGGCGATGGAATACCAGATCGCCAGCATTCCGGCGGTGAAACTCTTCGTGAACGGCCAGGTGGTGAACGAATTTCTCGGAGCGATGGGCGAAAGCGAAATCCGCCGCTGGCTGAACAAGCAACTCCCTTCCCCCAATGCCGGCGCGGTAAAAGATGCCCGACGACTTTTGGCAGAAGGATTGATCGCCGAGGCGGCAAAGCGGCTGGAAGATGTGCTGGCCTTGGATTCCGGCGACGAAACAGCCTCGCTGCTCATGGCCGAATGCCAACTGGCCTTGGCCCCGCAAAACGTCAGCGCAACTCTCAGGCACTTCACCGATGCCACCGATAATTTCTCCCGCGCTGAAGCCTTGAATCACCTCGCCCAACTGCGCCTCGCCAGCAAAGACCTCCCCGCCGGCAAAGGCCGCGAGCTGTTTCAAGCCGGGTTGGAAGCGCTGGCCAAACTGGACTACGCAACAGTTTTGGAGAACTGGATCAAGGTCATTGAAACAGACCGGAAGTATCATAACGAAGCCGCCAAAGGCGCGTGCAAGGCCGCCTTCCAGTTCCTCGGTATCCGCCACCCCATCGCGGAACGCTTTCACCGCGCGTTCTCCAGCGCCTTGTATTCTTAGAGCGGCGGACGCTCTTGATAATGGCAGAACACTTGAGCCACCTTGTCTTCGGCATTGAGCACAAAGGTCTCGGCAGCCACCAGATTGCGCACGCTTTGGTAATTCAACACCACGCTGTTCACACCCTCATAAGCGCCGAGCAAGGTGAACTTGAGTTCGGGAAATACGGCTAAGCCCCGCTGGATGTAAGCGCGCAATTCAGCTTTCCCATGCAACAGACCATCTGGCGAACCGCCCAATTTCGCGATGAACGGTGAATGATACTCCACCGTCTCCGCGTAATGACTGAGAATCCGCTCCACGTCGTGGGCATTCCACGACGCGATCCATTCCTCCGCAAACTTGGCCGCATCTAACGACATATACACACAAGCAGCCTCCCAACAATGGGCCCACGGGTGCAACCCGTTAGATCATGTGGCAGAACATCGCGTCGCGCAGCTTCGGCTCGAACCACGTGCTCTTCGGCGGCATGATGCCACCCGCATCAGCGATCGTCATCAAGTCCTCGATGCTCGTCGGGAACATGCTGAACGCGCAGGCATATTCGCCCGTGTTCACCAGCTTCTCCAACTCCGCCGTGCCGCGGATACCGCCCACGAAATTGATCTTCTTGCTCGTGCGCGGATCGTCGATGCCGAAGATCGGCGCCAGCACATACTTCTGGAGCAACGTCACATCCAGCTTCTCGATCGGATCGTTCGTCGCCGCGAAGTGCGGACGGAAATGCAGCGTGTACCATTCCCCGCCGATGAAGAAACCCAACTCGTGCTTGCGCGTCGGCTTGGCCGCGCCCTTCGGCGTGATGATGAACACCTTGTCCAGTTTCTCCATCAACTGCGCTACCGAGTTGCCGTTCAGCTCCTTCAACACGCGGTTGTAAGGCAGGATCTGCATCTGGTTGTGCGGGAAAATCACCGTCAGGAACCCGCCACTGTGCCCGGCCCCTTTACGCGAGGTGAACACCCGACCCGCCGCTGCGCTGCGATGATGACCATCCGCAATGTAGAGATACGGAATCTTCGCGAACTCCGCTTCAATGAATTTGATCGTCTCCGCGTCATCGATCACCCAGGCCGTATGCCGCACGCCATCCTTGGCCGTGATGTCGATATTCGGTGCTTGCGCAGACTTCTTCGCCACCAAGGCATCCAGCGCCGCCACCGCCTTGTACGTCAGGAACACTGGACCCGTCTGTGAGTTCAACGTCTCAATGTGCCGCACGCGATCATCCTCTTTGTCCGGCCGCGTGAACTCATGCTTCTTGATAATCCCGTCGAGATACTCCTGGCAGCTTGCCGCCGCCACGAGCCCCGTCTGGCTATGACCGCCCATGATCTGGCGGTAAAGATAGAAGCACGGCTGCTTGTCCTGCACCAAGGCGCCGCTCGCGATCATCTTCGCGAAATTCTCCGCCCCCTTCGCATACACCGGCGCGGAATAAAGATCCGTGCCCGGGGCCAGATCGATCTCCGGCTTGCTCACATGCAAGAAGCTAAGCGGATTGCCCGCCGCCATCGTGCGCGCCTCTTCGGACGACATCACGTCATACGGCAGCTCGCAGATCTGGGCCGCCAGTTCAGGTTTCGGACGCAACGCAGCAAACGGTTTCAAAGTAGCCATAAAATGGACCGCGAACATAGGGGTGATGCCCCCGAAACGCACGTAAAAAGTCGCGGTCCATCCCCCCTTTTGCCTAGCTACCCCTTCCTCCGGGAATCGCAACCAGGCTTGATTTTCAGGGCCTTTTGGCTCCAATAACGGCTCATTTCTTGCTTAAGCTTATTTTTCAGCATGACGAAAGAAGAGCCGATCGAGATTGCGGGAACCGTCACCCAAGTGCTGCCGGGGACGATGTTCCGTGTTGCCCTCCCCACCGGCCACGAAGTCTTGGCCCACATTTCCGGCAAAATGCGAAAAAACTTCATCCGCATCAGCGTCGGCGACAAGGTAAACATCGAGATGTCCCCCTACGACCTCAGCAAAGCCCGCATCACCTTCCGCCATCGCTGAGTTCCGTCGCCGCCGAGGTAACGAGGCAGAACTAATCTGGTAAGGATGAGTTCTGGAAGTCGACCTTCGACCCTCGTCCCTTGCTAGACCTTGAGGCATTCGCAATGCCAACCGCAAGAACATGGAACCAGCAACGGTTCGATAACCATTCCCGTTTCTTCATTCCATCTCCGTCCAATCTAAGTTGCCCAGCCACCTGTCGCCTTTTGCAAGTAGATTGTCGCCTTCTGCTAGTGACTACTTTCTATTCTGGTCTAATGTGTCAACATGACGCCTATGAGAATCCGCCAGCCAAACTTGCCCCGCACCATTGCCCTCTCCCTCACGGTGGCCGCTTTCGCCCAAACCGCTTTCAGCGCACAATTCGATTGGCCTCAATGGCAGGGCCCCGACCGCACGGCCCATTCGAAAGAAACCGGTTTGCTGAAGGAATGGCCCAAAGGCGGCCCATCGCTGGTCTGGAAGGTCAAAGGCTTGGGCGGCGGCGATAGCACGCCTTCGGTGGCCAAGGGAGTCATCTACGGCATGAGCCATCGCGGGAACGATGAGTTTGTTTGGGCGATCTCCGAGAAAGACGGGAAAGAAATCTGGGCCGTCCGCATCGCGCCCGCGCAACCCCAGAACTTCCCGCAATCGAAGGAAGGGCCGGCTTGCACTCCCACGATCGATGGCGATCGGCTTTACGTCATGGGGCTCGCAGCCAATGTGGCCTGCCTTCAAGTGGCCGATGGCAAAGTGCTTTGGCAACGCAATCTGATGACAGACTTCGGTGCCCGGAGTCCCATGTGGAGCTTCCGTGAATCACCTCTCGTGGACGGCGACAAAGTGATTGTCACCCCCGGCGGCGACCAAACCACCATCGTAGCCTTGAACAAGCTCAACGGCGAAACGATCTGGAAAACCCACGTGGCCGACCGTCCCGCAGCCGGAGGCGGCGGACCGCAGCCCTTCGGCCAAGGCGGGAATCGTCCCAGCGCGATGCAGACGGACCTCGTGCTCTCAACCCTGGATGCCGATAAGAACAAAGAACTATCGGTCGATGAACTGACCGCTGCGCCTACTGTTCTCAGCAAGCTGGACAAGAATCAGGACGGAAAAATTACTGAAGACGAAGTAAGTGTTCAACGGACCGATGGTGGCGGACAACGCCCCCGCCGAGGTCCGGGCATCATGCGTATGATGAAAGCCAACTCGGCCTTGGACGCCAACGAGAGCGGAACCATTGAAGAGACTGAACTCAAGAACGCAACCGCCGCGCTGCAGAAGCTGGATGCCAATCGCGACGGCAAATTGACGGAAGATGAGGCGGGCATGAAAAACATGGGCCCGCAAAACACCGGCGCCGCCTACTCGTCAGCCATTGCCATCGACTTTGGTGGTCAGCGCCAATATGTGCAGTTCCTCGCGACCACCGTTGCCGGTTTTGCTGCTGCGGATGGCAAGTTGCTCTGGCGCTATGACAAACCGGCCAATGGCATGCGTCTGAATATCTCCACTCCCCTCTATCATGATGGCCATGTGTTCGCCACTTCCGCTTACGGCGCAGGTGGCGGCTTGGCCCGTCTTACCAAGAACGCAGCCGGTGAGTTCGCTGCTGAAGAAGTCTGGTTCTCGAAGTCCATGGAGAATCACCATGGCGGCGTGATCCTTCACGACGGTGCCTTGTTTGGCGCCAATGGCGGCAATGGCGGCGGCTACCTCGCCTGTCTCGACTTCAAGACCGGTGAGGTTCTCTGGAACGAACGGGATGCAGACAAGCGCCGCGTGACCAAGGGCTCCGTCGCCTTCGCTGATGGCCGGATTTATTACCGCACCGAAGAAGGCCCCATTGTCCTCATCGAGCCCAGCCGCAAGCAATACGTCGAACGCGGCCGGTTCGATCAACCCGAGCGCACCGACAAACCCGCTTGGGCACATCCCGTGGTTGCGAACGGGAAACTGTACATTCGGGATCAAGACACGTTGTTCTGTTATGACGTGAAGGCAAAATGATAGAGCCTGCTATGACTATTCTGGAGCAAAGTTGTTCTTTCGTCCTTCTCCCCTCGGAGGGGAGAAGGAATGAGGATGAGGGGTGCCCCCTCAACTTACTGCCGGACTTTAGTCTCTGCGCGAACTAACCACACCTGAACCACAAGACCGCATGCCCGATCGATTTCGAGTCACCAAAGGCTGGGGCCTGCGCTTCGCCCAGGAGTTGGATGTGCCCGCCATGCTTCGACGCGCAGGCTTGCCTCCCAATCTTTTCCAGCAGGAAAAGACTTATATCACCACGGCGGAAATCTTCGCCCTTTGGCGCAGTGTTGCCGAGCTGACTTCCGATCCCGCCTTCGGGTTGAAGCTGGGCACTGAACTGCGATTCGAGCGCAGCCATCCCGTAGCGATCGCCGGCGTCTGCAGCCGGACCTTCAGCGATGCCTTACAAAGGCTTGCCCGCTACAAACAACTGACGTGTCCGGAGGAAATCCGCGTCCATCGAAAAGAAGAAACCTCGGTGGAATTTTTCTTTGTCGAAGCCACGGAAACAGAACCCGATATCATGGTGGACATCGGCTTGTCCTGATCTGGGCGTGGGCCAACGCGGCACCGATGGTGAGATCAAACCGCTGCGCCTGAGCTGAGCCGGCCCGTGAAACACCGCGCTTTGCTGGAAAAACACTTCGGCTGCAAAGTGCGTTTTAAGTCCGCTCACAATGCCCTCGTGTTTCGCAGCCGTGATCTTGACCTCCCCTTCGTGACTTATAATGAAGAACTGCTATCGGTTCTCCGCTCACATCTGGATTCTGAGCTCAAAGCGCAGGGTGCGAACGAGGGCATAAGCGCACAGGTGAAGCAGACCATCAAACAATTGTTGGCGGGAAATCGTCCCACCCTACAAGATGTTGCCCAAGAACTCGGCATCGGCCCCCGCACCCTTCAACGCCGTCTCGCTGAAGCCGGCGTCACCTTCCAGCAACAGGTGGAAGAATGTCGCCGCGAACTGGCCCACCACTACCTAAAGCAACGCAACGTGGAACTGAACGAAGTCGCCTTCCTGCTGGGCTTTGCGGATGCCAATTCATTCTATCGCGCCTTCCAAGAGTGGGAAGGAACCTCCCCTGGCGAATGGCGGAGCCACGCCTGGCTGGAATGATTTTTTTGAGTATTCGCAAAACAACACTAGCTTGTTGGTTGAAGCGGGCAGAATAGCGCCGCACACCTCACTCGGTTCGGCCAAGCTCCCGTGTCACCTTAAGATTTTATGAATCATAAAAGCAGCGGAAACAAAGCGGATCTCGATCACGGGCGGCGCAAGTTCATCGGCGCGGCTCTGGGTGCAGTTCCGGGAGTTGCGGCTGTAAGCACCGGTTTGGTGGCCTTGCCTGATGATAGCGTTGCCCAAACTGCGCGACCAGGCAACACACCAGCGCGCGAAACCAAATTAGGGTTTCGTAAGCTGGGCAAACTGGAAGTCTCAAGTGTCGGCCTCGGGGTGCAGAACATGAGCCGCACCTACCAGACGACGATCCCGGCTCGTCCTGAAATGATCAATATCATTCGGACCGCGTTCGACCGTGGCGTCACCCTCTTCGACGCTGCCGAGGCTTACGGCCCCCATGAGGTGGAACGCATCCTTGGTGAAGGCGTCGCCCCTTTCCGCGATAAGGTTGTGATCGCCACCAAGTTCGGCTGGAACATTGACCAGGAGACCGGGAAGCGGTCGCCTGGCCTCAACAGCCGACCGGAACACATCCGCATCGTTGTGGATGGCATGCTCAAGCGGCTTAAGACCGACCGCATTGATCTCCTCTATCAGCACCGCGTTGACCCGCAGGTACCCATTGAAGACGTTGCTGGAGCGGTTAAAGACCTGATCGGGCAAGGCAAGGTTGTGCACTGGGGACTTTCCGAGATGGGACTCAAAACCTTGCGCCGCGCTCATGCCACCCTGCCCGTCACCGCTGTCCAAAGTGAGTATTCGATGCTATGGCGCGGTCCCGAGAAAGAAGTTATCCCGACTTGCGAGGAACTTGGTATCGGCTTCGTGCCTTGGAGTCCGCTGGGTGTGCAATTCTTGACCGGTGGAATTGACGCGAACACCCGTTTCGCCCAAGGGGACATTCGCGGCATTGAACCCCGGTTCTCGCCGGAAAATCTGCCCCACAATCTGGCGCTAGTCGAGCTGCTGAGGAGATGGGCCAACCGGAAGCAGTCCACTCCTGCACAGATCGCGCTCGCCTGGCTGTTGGCTCAGCAATCCTGGATCGTGCCGATTCCGGGAACGACGCAGATGGCCCACATGCTGGAGAACATCGGCGCCGCCGGAATTCGATTTGCTCCCGCCGAACTCGCCGAACTGAATTCGGCCGTTAAGGCGATTGAGATCAAAGGCCAGCGCCTGCCCGACGCCGTGCTTGTTTTTTCAGACGTTGAAGCACCGCTTAAGAAATGATGAAAAGAGGCTGCCATTAGCGTGAGTGGTCAATAGCGAAAAAGAATTTCCCCTTCACGCCCACATCTTCCCCGGCCCGCCACCCAGATCTATCGGCACGCGCATCTCAAACCGGGGAATCCGCACCACCACAGCATTCCCCTCTTCATCCTGTCCAAGATAAGCGCCCTCCGCCGCCGCGTATTTGCCCGCCATCAGATGAAAGCTGTTATAAGAAAAATTATCGCCCGGAATGATCGTCGGCGTCTGTCCGACCACGCCATCCCCCTCCACGATCACCAGCTCGTTCGCGTCATCCTTGATCACCCATTTGCGGCGCTGGATGGTCACCACGCGCTCGCTGTCATTATGGATGGTGACGTAATAGATGAAACAATGAGGTTTATCGGGCGGAGCCGAGGGGTGCTGGGTGTAAACCACCCGGTCAACCGTCACCCGCAAGCCGGGCAATTCAGTTGGGTGCGATGATGACGGCATATCTTTTGTTTATGGAAACGACTATCATTGATTCCAAAAAGAAAAACAATGATTGAGTCCGCGCTCGACAAGCCCCCGGAGTCTTTCAATCCTCATCGCATGCAAATCCAATTCCTCGGGGCCACCCGTACCACCACGGGCTCCCAGTATCTTTTGGAGGTGAACGGCCAGCGTATCCTCATGGAATGCGGCCTCTTTCAAGGTCATCGCGAAGAGATGACCAGCCGCAACTGCTGTTTCCAATTTGACCCGGCGAAGATCGATTGCGCCATCCTCAGCCACGCGCACATCGATCACTGCGGCAACTTTCCCAACCTCTACCGCCAAGGCTTTCGCGGCAACATCTACTGCACCTCCGCCACGCGCGATCTCGCCAGCATCATGCTCGTGGATTCCGGCAAGATCCAGCAGGCCGACGCGCAATTCGTCTCCAAGCACCGCGCTAAAAAAGGTCTGCCGCCCGTCGAACCGCTCTATTCACTCGAAGACGCCGAGGCCGTCACGCGGCAGTTCGTTTCGTTTGATTACAACCGCCCCTTGATCATCGCCGATGGCGTCACGGTGACCTTCAAAGACGCCGGCCACATCCTGGCTCGGCGCAAATCGTCCTCGATGTCCGCGAGAACGGGCGCAAATTCCGCTACCTCTTCTCCGGTGACGTCGGTCGCGGCGATGACGACATCCTGCGCGATCCTGAACCCGTGGAGAACGTGGACTTCCTGCAGGTGGAAAGCACCTACGGCAACCGCGATCACGTGGCCAAATCCGGCAGCTACGAAAAGGTCTTGGAACTCGTAAAGGAAACCATCGCGAAGAACGGCAAGATCATCATCCCCGCCTTCTCCGTCGGCCGCACTCAAGACATCGTCTTTGCCCTGAACCAGCTCAATGAAGCTGGTCAACTGCCGAAGATCCCCATCTTTGTAGACAGCCCGCTCAGCGTGAACGCCACGGAGATCTATCGTTTACATCCCGAATGCTTCAACCAGAAGACCGTCGAATTCCTGCGCACAAAAACCAATCCCTTCGGCATGGAAAACCTCACATACCTGCGTGAGGTATCCCAATCCATGAAGCTGAATGACTTGAAGGAACCGGCCATCATCATCAGCGCCTCCGGCATGTGCGAAGCCGGACGCGTGCGCCATCATCTGAAGAACCACATCAGCGATCCCAGCACAACCGTGCTCTTCATCGGCTATTGCGCCGATCACACCTTGGGTGCCGTGATCCGCTCAGGCAAAAACCCGGTCAACATCTTCGGCGAACCGCATCGGGTCAACGCGAAGATCGCCGCCATCGATTCCTTCTCCGGTCACGCGGACCGTAACGAGTTGAAGAACTATGTAAGCAAGATCACCGGCGACATCAAAAAGATCTTCGTCAT
The DNA here is from genome assembly GCA_965283725.1 of Limisphaerales bacterium. Classification (GTDB taxonomy): domain Bacteria; phylum Verrucomicrobiota; class Verrucomicrobiia; order Limisphaerales; family JAEYXS01; genus JAEYXS01. The sequence continues at coordinate 534,892 of CBDIPT010000004.1, read as the reverse complement.
CCACGGCGAGGAACAGGCGTCATTGGCCTTCAGCGAAACACTCAAGCAGATGAAACCGGGAGCGGAGGTTTTGGTGCCGACCTTGGGACAGAAGGTTGTGGTTTAGCGGAAACTCCAAATTCAAAGCCCCAAGCTCCAGAGAAGTTCCAAACTTCAAAAGGCAAGCGATTGCCTACATCGCGAACTGGTGATTTGAGCTTGGTTATTCATTGGAGCTTGGAGCTTTAGATTTGGTGTTTGGTGAAAAGAAAAACCCCGCGCTCTTTTCAGAACGCGGGGTATGAAATACCTAAATCGTCTTCGCCTTACTTCATCAACGCTTCTGCCGCTTCCACCATCTTGTCCGCAGTCAGGCCGTGCTTCACGTAGAGCTCTTCCGCGAGGTAGGCGGATTGACCGAATTCACCATGGATGCCCAGCGTCTTCACGCAATGCGCGATGCCCGCGTTCGAGAGCGCGTGCGAGACTTGCGCGCCCATGCCGCAGACGACCTGGTGATCTTCGATGGTGACCAGACGGCCATTCGCCGCCTTAACCGCCGCACCGATGGTTTCGAGATCCACGAGGTTCACGAACGGGTTGTTGATGACCGTGGCGCTGATGCCCTTGGCCTTCAATTTCTTCGCCGCTTCGATCGCCTTGTTCAGCAACGGACCGCAGCCGATGAGCACCACGTCTGTGCCTTGGGAGATGACTTGCGCCTTGCCCCATTGATACTTGGAGCCTTCCACCCAGTAGAGCGGATAGTTCTCACGACCCACGAAGAAGATGGCAGATTCGCCGTCTTTGCCCGCCGCGCGAGCGTCCGCGATATTCTTGATCGCCGCATACATCAGGGCTTCCGCTTCGTCCGAGCAGGACGGCGCGATGACCACGGTGTGCGGGATGGCGGAGACAGCGGCGAAGTACGTCGTGGCCTGGCGCGAGGCACCATCCGCGGCGTCTTGGAAACCAACGTGCGAGAACATCGCGATGACCGGCGACTGCGACAGCGCGGCCATGGTCAAAGGCAGGTTGCCCTTCGTCACACCGAACTGGCCGAACGTATCCACGATGGGAATGAAGCCGAGCTTCGAGAAGCCCGCGCCCACGCTCACCATGTTCGCCTCGGCGATACCCACTTCCACGAAGCGTTCCGGGAACGTCTTCTGGAACGGGCTGATGCCGGTGGAACCCTGCACATCGCAAGAAACGGAATAGACCGGGTAACCATCCACCGCGGCCTTGATGGCGGCCTTGGCCAGACCCGCTTGGATCTTGTCCTTCTTCACGGCGGGAGCAGCCGGGGCCGGATTCGCGGCGGCAGCCTCAGCCTTGGCCTTCTTGGCGGCCTCAGCCTTTTCCCAATCCGCGCGAAGCGTCTTGCCCCAGTTCACGAGTTCTTCCGGAGCCGTGGAGCCGGTGTAGAGTTCCGTCAACCAGTCACCGATCTTCTCGCCGTTCGCGAGCGGGAAGCCGTGACCGCCAGCGGAGTTTTCCACCGTGGCCTTGATGCCGTAGCCCTTTACCGTCTTCAACCACAAGCAGACCGGCTGCTTCGGATTCGCCGTCGCTTCGGCGACCGACTTTTCCAAGGCGTTGAACACCACTTGCAAGTCATTACCCTGCTCGATCTTGATGACTTTCCAGCCGAGATCATCCATCGCCTCAAAGGTCGGCTGCATGGAGAAGGAATCCTTCGAGATACGGCCCGAGAGCTTCGTGTCGTTATCGGAGATCACCATCACGAACGGGTTCACCTTGCCCTTGGCCGCGAGACCCGGGATGGCGGCGAACGCTTCCTTCGCTTCACCTTCCATGGAGGCACCGTCAGACACCGTGATGATCGTGATACGGTCGTTACCGATGACCTTGTCGGCCAGCGCGAGACCTTGCGCCTGCGGCAAAGCGGAGCTGAGCGGACCATTGCTCATCAACACGCCTTCCGGATTGATGTGGGATTCACCGTGACCCGTGAGCTTGCTATGGATGCCGCGGAAACCCTTAAGGCTCTCGAAGTTCGTACCATCGAAACCATAGTTGGCGCGCAACGCATACAGGCCGTTTTCGGCGTGACCGGCATCGTTGATAAAATTGTAGGCTTCGTGCCATTGACGGCCCTTCACGGAGAACATGAGGGCGTGGATGGCGGAGTTGATCTCGGCGAACGCAGCCGGACCACCCCAATGGCAGGCAGCACCACCGACCACGGCGTGCACGTCCATCAAGGCAACCAAGGCACGGGTTGCGCGGGGATCACCAGCGACAACCTCTTGTCCCGTAACGCTTTTCAGCGCCACAGCATACTTCGGCGGGTTCGCGGGCGTGGGCGCCAGCTTCACCTTCATGGATTGCGGTTTCAGTGGTGGGGCCACAACGGCCTGTGCGACGGAATTATCAGCAGCCATAATCAGTTTCTTTTTAACTCAAAATTCAAAGCGCACGACTTTAGGAGTCGTGCGCTAAAAGGAAAGTCCGAAAATAAGCCGGATTCAGCCTCCAGCCTGCGGGTTTCGCTGACGGGCAACCCCTGTAAACACAGGTGAACGCCACGCCTATGAACCAGACGGGCGATTTTTCTTCAAAACACTCTGCACTGCTTCCGTGAGCATATACATCTCAAACGGCTTCCACAGCATGAGTCCTTTCACGCGGCGGATGAACTCATCGATCTTGGGATCACCCCGGTGACCGGTCATGAAGATGAAGCGCTTGGTGAGATGAGGCTTCGTGCGTTCCACGGCCAGGTAGAACATATCCCCGGGCAGCTTCGGCATGGCCATATCGCACAGGATGACGTCGAAATCCGTCGCCATCACCTGCTTCACCCCTTCCACACCATTCTCTACGGCAATGACATCGAAATGCTGCGCAGCGAGAAATTCTTTGATGAGGAAAATGAGATCCTTGTCGTCATCCAGCACGAGAATCTTACGCTTGTCGGGGGGCGTTTCATCCTCAGGGATCTCGTGCGTCTTTTCTTGGCCCGGTATATAGAAGCGTTTGTAGCTCATGCGTGTCCCGGCTGCGCTCTTGAACAACAAGAAGCGTTTTTTGCCGGTGGTGCGCGAGGCGGGAGTCGAACCCACAACCTACGGCTTCGGAGACCGTCACTCTATCCAGTTGAGCTACTCGCGCGTTCCGGCAAAACATAACCGTGACCAGTGGTCCCTAGGCCATGTTCGACGGAGAGTATGGAAAGGGTCATTATACCGGCAAGTAAATTACAGAATCATTCTTAAGCCAAAATTGCCGACCTCACCCAAGCAGTTCACTTGGATTGTGGCAGTTCCACCACAAATACTGCCCCCTTGTCCCCCCGGTATGGGGCGCAAACGACTTTCCCGCCGGAAGCTTCTGTGAAACGCCGGACGATATAGAGGCCCAGCCCATGCGAACTCTCCCGGCCTGTGGGGGTCGTGCTGAGCCGGGAAAACCGCCGGAAAAGGCGGCTGCGCTCTTCCTCCGGTATGCCCAGCCCTTCATCTTCCACTTCCAAGATGGATTTGCCGGCCACCGAACGGACACGGATATAGATGCGCTTGCCCGCGTAGGTGTATTTCAAGGCATTGGAGATCAGGTTCTGTGCGATGTGCATCAAGGCCCGACGGTCGATATAGGCCATCGCCTGCTCACCTGTCTCGACCACCATCATGATCCGCTTGGCCTCGGCGTTGACCTGATGGATCTCCAGATGCTCGCGCACGAACTGGTCCAGATCGACCTTTTCCGGCCGCAGACTGAGCTTGTCGTCTTCCAGCGCTTTCAAGTTCAACACCTGCTCCAGCATGAACTGCATGCGCTTGGCGGCGGCCATGGTCGTGCGGGAAAGTTTGCGCACCTCGGCATCATCCTCGGCCAGCCCCTCCTGCAAGATGGAGGCCGTGCCCATGATGGTGGCCAACGGTGTGTTCAGATCGTGGGCCACCACACTGAAGAGTTCATCGCGCTGTTGCTGCACGCGCATCAGTTTGTCATTCACGGCCGCAAGATCATTGATGGATGTCTGCACCTGCTCGAAAGCTGCCAGACGGTTCCGCTCGATGATCACCGCGATAGCGAGGGAGAAAACTATCAAACCAACGTAACCGGCGAAATTGATCCATTCCTGCATCCCCGGTTCATAACGGATGGGAAATTTGACCCCGCGGTTATCCAGCACCGCAAAGATCGTGATGGCACCCACCGATAATACCGACCAAAGGATGGCCGGGCGAATCCCGGCGATCAGCAGACAGACCATCGGCGGAGCGATAAACCAGCAAATGCTCGGGCTGTATATCCCGCCTTGCAACGGCGTCATGACGATCAATGCCGCCGCGATGGTAAAGGAGAAGAAATTCCCGACCAGCTCCGGCGAACGCTTGTGCAGGAGCAAAGGCCAGGTCAACCCCATGCCCATGACCGTGAGCGTCAAAATGACGCCCGCGAGGCCGAACCCGATCAGAAAATAGAAAAGCGCATAGCACAGGCCCAGAATCAGGCCCAATTTGTGAAAAGCCTGAATCAGCCGGTAGCGGCGGATCACCTCTGGCTCCCGCTGGTTGTGCTCCAAGATCAGTGATTCAATGAAACCATCACTGCCCAAAAGCAACGGGAAGATACCGTGTGTGCGCAAGAGTCCCATGGAAAATGTCCCCGCAATTGCCCACCAACACTTTTAATCCAAGACGAATTATGGAGAAGATTATTCACCTCCAATCTGGGCGTGGAAAGCAAATATTGATAGCTCCGAAAAAAAGTGGCGAGTTCGTGAGCACAAACGCGCCAGCGGACCAAAGCGGTATTTACTTCAAGATATTACTGACCGCGCGGAGCAACGTATCCGCTTCCGCATCGGACCCGATGGTGATGCGCAGGTAATCGCGTACTTCGGGATACTTGAACCAGCGGACGAGCACTTTCCGGTCGCGCAACTTACCCAGCCATTGCTCCGCTGGGAACTGCGGCGGCTTAGCCAGAATGAAGTTCGTCTGACTCGGTAAAACGTTGAAGCCCAGCTTCGTAAGCTCATCGGTCAGGCGGGTGCGCGTAGCGATGATTTTCTTAAAATTCGCCCGGTAATATGGCAAATCGCTCAAGGTTGCCAAGGCAGCCACCTGCCCCAGCCCGTTCACATTGTAGCTGTCGCGAATCTTATCTAATGCCGACACGAGGTCCGGATGCGCAATGAAATATCCTACGCGCTGAAAGCAAAGCGAGTAAGCCTTGGAGAACGTCCGCGAGACGATGACGTGGGGATGCTTACGCACCAGCTCCGCCGCGTTTTCCTTGGCGAAGTCCACATAGGCTTCATCCAGCACCACAATCCCCTTCTGTGCCGCGCACAAGGCATCCAGTTCCGCGACAGTGTAACCGCGACCGCTTGGCGCGTTCGGTGTCGTGACGAAAGTCAGCGCCGCATCGAACCGCCATTGCTTGCCCTTCTTCAATTCAGCGACGGTGGGAATGCCGAAATCAGTGTTCAACGGCACACCGTTTGTGCGGGAACCGTGGATATCCGCGAGCACCGGGTAGAGCGAGTAGCTCGGCGTGAAATATTGCACCGTAGTCTTGGCCACTGGCGCGCCGCTATCGGCCGGTTCCGTGAAGGCCCGCACGGCCATGATGAGCAATTCATCGGAGCCATTGCCCACGATGATATTTTCCGGACCGCACTGGTGCAGTTTGGCGAGCTTCTCACGGAGAGCTTGCGCCGTCGGATTCGGATACAAGCGCAATCGGCCATCCACAGCAGCTTTCGTCGCTGCCAGCACTTTCGGTGACGGCGGATAGGGATTCTCGTTCGTGTTCAGTTTGACCAGACCGCGGATGCGCGGCTGTTCACCAGGCACGTACGGGTGCAAGGCATGCACCATGGGCCGGATCAGCTTCGCGAGTGTTTTATTCGCTTTGCCCGCGCTCACTTGCCGCCCTCCAAACGGATGGCCGCCGAACGACCATGCGCGTCCAAGCCTTCCAGTTCGGCAAACTTCAACACGGTAGAAAGCGATTTCTGCAAGGACGTACGGTTATATTGCACCAAACTGGTGCGACGTTGGAATTGATCCACCGTCAAACCGGCAAAGGACAGCCCGGCCCCGCCCGTCGGCAAGGTGTGGCTCGGACCGGCGAGGTAATCACCCATGACCGTCGGCGAATAACCGCCGAGGAAAATTGCACCCGCTGTAGTGATCTTCGCACCCAAAGCTTCCGCATCCTTCGTCATGATCTCGCAGTGTTCCGGTGCCAGCGCATTCGCGACGTCCGCCGCCATATCCATGGACTTCACGAGGATAAGACTGCCGTGATTGTGCAAGGCCTTGGCGATGTAGTCGTGACGCGACAGCTTTGGCAACTGGCGGTTGATTTCGCGTTCCACCGAGTGCAGCAGCTTGATGGAAGTGGTCACCATCCAGACGCGTTCATGGCCGGAGCCGTGTTCCGCTTGTGCGAGCAAGTCCGCCGCGATGAACTTCGGGTTCGCCGAATCATCCGCGATAACCATGACTTCGCTCGGCCCAGGCAAGAGATCGATGGCCACGTGGCCGAAGAGCAGGCGTTTCGCGGCGACGACATACGCGTTGCCGGGACCGAAAACTTTTTGGACATGCTTGATGGTCGGCGTGCCATACGCCATGGCGGCGATCGCCTGTGCCCCGCCCACGCGATAAATCTCTGTCGCCCCGGCATGACGGGCGGCGAAGAGCAAGGCTGGATTGATCTCGCCCTTGTCATTGCACGGCGTGCAGACCACGATCTCTTTGCAACCGGCCACCCGGGCCAGCGTCACCGTCATCAAAGCCGTGGAAACCAGCGGAGCCGTGCCGCCGGGGATATAAATACCTACGCGCTGGAAGGGATCGAACTTCTCCCCCACCGTCGCACCTTGCCGGTTCTTGGCTTTCCAGTTTTTGCGGAGGGATTTGCGGGCGAACAACTCGATGTTGCTGCTGGCGATGTCGACCGCCTGGCGCAGCCCCTCATCCGCCGTCACCGAGGCGTTGAACAGTTCCGCCTGACTGACGGCCAGCTCCGGGATTTCCAGATGCACACCGTTGAACTTCTCCGTGTACTCCAGCACCGCGGCATCACCGCGCAAATAGACACCCTCGACGATCTCGCGCGTGCGCGCTTCGATCGTCTGGTCAAACAGGCTTGAGTGGCCGGTCAACTGGCGTAGTTGGTCTGCAAAGTTGGCCGGTGTCAGGCGAATCACATTCATGCGGGGGCGAACGTAAGGGAAGTGCGGGAGGATGTCAAAACGAGGGGCAAAACATCTTGGCCGCCCGGAAGCCCGACTGGAAAGTAAAACTCAGGGGCCAAAGAGTGGCCGAAGGACAGGCTAAGCATCCCTCGGCCACCCCTTTAGGGAACACGCATCACGCCTTGCCACCGAAAGTGCAATAGTCGTCCAAGTCCAACACATCGGCCCAAGTGCGGATGTCCTCACGGGTCTTGGTCAGATTGCCGACGTAACCGGCGAAGAAAGCGAACGTTTCGGCATCGCTATCCGGTCCGCGGCGATCATGGTAATCACTCCATTGCTGGATCTCCCATGGGTTGCGCTTGTGCTTCGAGTTGGCCTCGATCCACGCAAGGATATCGCCATCGCCCTTCCCTGTGGCGAGTTCCGCCTTCAAGGCGATGGGATCGATGCCGGTGAAGTTGATGAAGTGCTGGTCGAGCGGGCAGTTGTAATGATACTCGCCGTTCTTGCCGGCGATGGTGGCGCGGCCTTTGTCCAACATGCGTGGCAGGATCGCATAACCGCCAAGGCGGGTGCGCATGCTGCGCGGGGGACGCTGGGTGAGATCGGGTGCACTCAAGGTGTTGCTCATACGACTAGGTTGTTTGTTTTCGGTTTTGTTTCTTTTCTGTTACTTATTAAGTAACAAATTTGGATAAAAATCTATCAGTCTAGTTTCATCTCGCTGATGACCTCAGCCAGGGTGATCTTGCGCAGCGTGCTGGTCAGGGATTGCTGGGATTTATCCAGCACACCCTCAAGTGCCGACTTGATGCGGCAACTGATGGGACAGATTTTTTGCTCTGGATACTTGTGGATGGCAAAGGCTTTCGGGGCCTCCACCGCAAGGTAGATATCCAGCAGCGTGATCTTCTCTGCCGGGCGTCCCAAACGGCAGGTGCCACCCTTCCCTGTCGCTGTAATGACCAGACCGGCCTTCGATAATTTCGCGAGGACACGGCGCACAAAGCTCGGGCTGGTGTTCACACTGGTGGCCAGATCCGTCGAGGTGACATCACTACCGCACAGGAAGCCCAGTCCGGCCATGATATGCACCGCGATCGAGAACTGCGTGTTCGTCGCCATTTCTGTTACTCTAATAGTAACAGAATAAATCGCAACTGGTTTTTACAAAAAGAAAAGCGGTCATGAATTTGCGCCGGCAGATTGCTTTGGCCCGGCTGTGATGCTAATCAGAACGCATGGCTGAACTGGAGATGATCCGTGACTACATACCGCTTGAGGAAAACTTGTCCACGAGCGGCATGCCGCAGGCGGCGCAGTTTGCGGAGATTGCCCGCGCCGGTTTCAACGTCGTCATCAACCTTACCTTGCCCACCTCGGATACGGCGCATGCCAATGAAGGTGAACTGGTCACGCTTCAAGGCATGACCTATATCCACATCCCGGTAAAGTTTGATGCCCCGGCTGAGGCGGATTTCCAACGCTTCACGCAGATCCTCTCCGCCTGTGCCGGACAGAAGGTTTGGGTGCATTGCGTGGCGAACATGCGGGTCTCGGCATTTATTTTCCTCCACCGCTTGAAGACTGGCCGTTGCACGCGTGCGGAAGCCGAGCGGGACCTTAAACGTATCTGGGAGCCAGATGGCGTCTGGCGGGATTTTGTGAACGCGCAACTGGTCAAAATAGGACAAAAGCCCTTGTAAGCTGGATTGCGGCTTGCTCCTCAGTCTCGTTTTCGCTTAATTCTCCGCCCGTTGTGCCGGCTTAGACCACGAGCCCGAGGCAACCGAAAGTGGTCAATTCCCCCTTTTTGATTTGAACATGAAGATGCATTGCTTTGCTTTGAACTGGAAAACGCTGGCGGTTTTCGCCGGCATGTCGTTGCTGGCCGCGACGAATATTCTCGCACATTCGGAAACGAACAGCCCCGCGCCGTTTGATGACACGAAATGGAACACGGCCGTCACCACGGGCTCCGGCGTGCACACCTATCAGACGGTGCCGAACTGGGCGCAGATCCCCAGCAAGTTGCAGCTTGGACCCACGCACGGCAGCGCCATCGTGGACAAGCAAGGGCTCGTCTATGTCAGCACGGATTCCACGAACGGTTTTTACGTCTTCGGCGCAGACGGCAAGCTCGTGAAGACGATGGCCCCGGAACTCTCCGGCGTGCACGGCATGGTGATCCGCGAAGAGAACGGCAAGGAATACGTCTATGGTGGTCAGGTAAAGAACTCGCGCGCCGTGAAGTTCACCTTGAATGGCGAAGTAGTCCTCTCGCTGCCCTACCCGAAGGAAGCGAACGCGTATCCCGAAGGCAAAGGCTACAAGCCCACGAGCGTGGCGGTGGCTCCGAACGGCGACATCTTCGTGGCGGATGGCTACGGCCTCTCGCTCATCCACAAGTATGATGCCAAGGGCAACTACCTGAAGACCTTCGGCGGCAAAGGCAAGGAAGATGGCAAGTTCACAGTCTGCCACGGCATCGCGATCGATACGCGTTCCGGCAAACCGCTCTTGCTTGTGTGCGACCGTGAGAATCGCCGCCTGCAGCACTATGATCTCGAAGGCAATTTCGTGGCCACCATCGCCACAAACCTGCGCCGTCCTTGCGCCGTGTCCATCCGTGGAGACAATGTCGCCATCGCGGAACTCGAAGGGCGCGTGACGATTCTCGATAAGAACAACCAGCCAGTATCCTATCTCGGCGACAATCCGGACCGCACGCTCTGGGCGAAGTTCGATGTCGCGCCAAACCTCTGGCAACCCGGCGTCTTCACCGCGCCGCACGGCCTCACCTACGATGCCGCCGGTAATCTCTACGTGCAGGACTGGAACAAGACCGGCCGCGTGACCAAGCTCATCAAAGCCAACCAAACCGCGAGCACCACGGCGAAGTGAACTTTGTTATCGTTCGATTTCAAAAGACGGCCTTCGGGCCGTCTTTTTGTTTCTACGAATAACACGATGATGCACGACGCAACCTCTCCCCTCAACGGGAAGAGGTCGGTTCTGCCCCAAGCAGAACCGGGTGAGGGGTGAGACGAAGCCCACGACATTCGTATCGTTAAGAACCACCCCAGATATTTGATTCCTAAAGAATTAAAGATTATTTACAGGCTCGCTCACTCCTCACCCCTGCCCTCTCCTCGTTGAGAGGAGAGGGAGAAGATCGGACATGCCGCTTTAGAAACACGGACGGCTAAGTATCCACTCGCTCACGTATTACAGCTTCATCGCGAAGTGAATCTGCCGTCCCACTTCTTTGAAACCGCACGAGGGATACAGATGATTACCCACTTCATTATAAGCCATCGTCTCAATCATCGCGTAGGCCATGCCTTGCGCGCGGAAATAAGCGAGCGCCTGTTCGATGAGTTTGCGGCCTAAGCCTTGCCCACGAGCGGTAGCATCCACAGCCAGATTGGGAATGCGTCCTTTGCCGATCTCATGATCAATCCGCGTGGTGATGTAACCCACAACCTTGCCCTCTGCCTCCGCCACGAACACCCCAGATGGATTCGCCGCGACATCTTCATCGATATGGCGCGCCTTGCGCCAGCGCCAATCGTGCCCATTGATGATGCCACATTCCTTTTCCACCATCTGATCGATGGCGATGCCTTCAAAACCCTCCAACGTCAGTCGCTTCAACTCGGCCAAATCCTCAGCTCGATAAATGCGAATACGGATGTTCATGGCCGAAGGATGAAAGGAAATGCGCGCGGGCTCAACCTTAGAAGTCACACCAGAGATTGGCACGCTACCAGACGCGGCTTGAAACCTGCCCGCCAGGTTCTAACCTCAACCCGTGCCAGATTGGTTTTACCGCACCGTTTCCCGTCCCCTGCTCTTCCGCTTGCCGGCGGAGAAAGCACAAGCTTTGGCCTGTGGATTCATGGGGATGATCGGTAATCTGCCAGCAGGACTCGGCGGCACTTTCATCGATTTTCTCGGACACATGCGGCCGGATGTGCAACTGGAGAAAACCGTGCTGGGGAGGAAGTTCATCGGCCCGGTCGGTTTGGGTATCGTCTGGACGGTGAGGCAGTGGCAGCCAATGCCTGGACACGTTTCGGTTTCTCTTTCATGGAGTTCGGAATAGTGAGCCAAGACGAGTATGCCGCCGAAAACTTGGAGCGAGATGGACCAAACGAATCACTTCAGTTTGAGGCCCCGGCAACGATCACCCCGGCGCGATTGGCAGAACGGCTCACCCAACAGCGGGCCAGCCCTGTCCATCTCATCCTGCGATTGAGCGTAGATGAAATCTCCTCACCCACAGCTACTGCCGCCGCATTGCTCGAACTGGCTCAGCCGTTGATAACGCATACGCAATTATTCTCCTTGGACCTATGCCGGGATGGCGCCATGCCCTCGTGGTCTATAACCGATTGGCAGACATTCTGGCGTTCGTTGCAATCCGTTACCGGCATCACGTGGCTTTTGGTATTACCGGTAACCGGTGAAGCTGTCTCGACTGATGGAATCACAGCCGATTGCGCCGGAATCATTTTAGATGCGCATCAAATTTCGCATGGTTCGCAAATCTATGGCCCGGCAGCCAAACCTCTTCTTTTGGAAACACTGCGGCAAATCCGGGCGAAACACGGAGATGCGCTGACCATCATCGCTTCCGGCGGCATCCATCAACCACTTGATGCAACAGAAGCCTTGGCAGGCGGAGCAACTCTGGTGCAGATCGACACCGGATTGATCTATTCCGGCCCGGGCTTACCCAAGCGCATCAATGAAGCGGCCCTCAGCACCTTGCCCCACAAGACAACGCCTCAACCCGTCCGGCTGGCCAAGCTCTCATGGTTTTGGACCTCGCTGATGGGCTTGGGCATGTTCGTCGGCAGTTTACTGGCCTTCTGGATTGCCCTGACACGTGTCGTGTTGCCCTATGATGAAGCGTTCTGCGGCATCAGCCGGGCCCAGTTGCAATTGATCAACGCACGGATCATCCCTTTCATGTCACATGACCGGGTGACCTTGGCCGGATCCATGATTGCGATTGGCCTGTTGTATTTGAGCTTCTCGTGGTTCGGCATTCGCCGTGGTGAACATTGGGCCAAAGTGGCGGTGCTGGTCTCGGCGGGGGCGGGCTTCTTTTCGTTCTTTCTGTTTCTGGGATTTGATTACTTTGATCCTTTTCACGGCTTCGTGACGGCGGTGCTGTTCCAACTCTTCGTGCAAGGCATCGTTGGCGACTTGCCCGCTCGCACCGAAGCTCCACAGGTGGACTGGACGGAATCCAAGGAATGGCGGCGGGCGCAATGGGGGCAATTGCTGCTTGTGATGCATAGCGTTGGACTGCTAGGCGCCGGCATCATCATCTGTGGAGTGGGCATCAATGACGTGTTCGTTCACACCGATCTGAATTTCCTGCAAACCCAGCTCGCTACGCTCCGCGAGGCGAATCCGCGCCTGATTCCGTTAGTGGCTCACGATCGGGCCACACTCGGCGGCATGCTCATCGCCTCAGGCCTGATCTATCTGCTCGGCAGCATGTGGGGCTTGCGGCGAGGAGCGAAGTGGCTCTGGCATGCGTTTCTCTGGAGCGGACTCGCGGCCTATAGTTGTGCTATCGGCGTGCATTTTGAGGTCGGCTATGTGGACTGGCACCACCTCCTCCCAGCCTTTGCAGGATTGTGGTTGTTGCTGTCGGGATTGGGATTGTGCCGTGGATGGTTGACGGCAGAATGTTCTATACGCGTGGAGAAGTGATGGTTAAAGAAAGTGCCTATGTTGCCAGAGCAACCTTTCTGAACTGCAATACGCCAAAATCCAGCAAATGAGCGCGGGCACCTCGTCCCTGCTAGAACAGTTTACTCGTCCACTTTGATCAAGCTCTTCACCGCACGGTTACCAGCGGCCATGGACTTGAACAAGGTCGGCAATTCGCTCAAGGCGCATTCGCCGTCCACAAAGTCTTTCGCGGTCACGACACCGTTCTCGATGAATTCCAAGGCACGACGGATGGTGCGTGGCGTGTGATGGAAACTCGCGAGCAACGTTAGGTTGGAATAGTGAATGAGCGTAGTATCGAGTGAAACGCTCGTGCCGGAAGGACAACCGCCGAAGAAATTCACCGTCCCGCCTTTGCGCACGAGTTTCACACTGGCCTCCCACGTCTCGGGTTTGCCCACGGCCTCGATGACGACATCCGGGGTGCCGGGCAGCTTGGGTTGGACCACGGGCGTGATGTCGCCTTCACGGGGCACTTCGATGACCGTTTCCGCACCGAGGCGTTGGGCCAAGGCGAGCCGTTGCTCTCCCCTGCCCGCCACGCTCACGCGGCAGCCCAAGTGCTTGGCCAAGGCGACAAACATCAGCCCGATCGGACCGGAACCGAGCACGAGCACGTGCTGACCTGCCATGAGCTTGGAATCTTCCACCCCTTGGACGACGCACGCCAAAGGCTCGGTCAGTGCCGCGTCTTTGAAGGAAGTTGCAGGACGAAGTCGCAGCAGATTCTTCTGCACCAACCGCACCGGCACCACGATGGTTTCTGCATAGGCACCGTTCAGGAACATCAGGCTCTTGCAGAGGTTCTCCTGGGATTGCTGGCAGAAGAAGCAGGTGCCGCAGGGAGCGGAGTTTGCGACGACGACGCGTTCGCCCAAGGTCCAACCGGTCACATCCGGCGCGACTTCGGCGATGGTTCCGGCGAGTTCGTGGCCGAAAACAGCGGGTGGCACGATCATCTTGGCGTGGTAGCCGCGCTTAAAAACTTTCAGGTCCGTGCCGCAGGTCAGGGCCGCGCCGATGCGGATGCGCACCTCTCCCGCCGCCAAGGGGCGCTCGGCCACTGTCTCCACCCGGACGTCTTCTTTGCCGTACAATACCGCTGCTCGCATCCGCGCACTTTGCCGGGGAGACCGATTTGAACCAACTTTTTTCTCGTGCCCCGCAACGCGGAAGCATACGGTGCGCAGCGCATGGAATTGCTCCGCAAATTTATCGACCTGGTCTTGCACTTGGACAAGCACCTCGACGGCCTCATCCAGCAATACGGGCCGTGGGTGTATCTGGTGCTGTTCCTCATCATCTTCTGCGAGACGGGCCTGGTGGTGACGCCCTTCCTGCCGGGGGATTCGCTGCTCTTCGCCGTGGGTGCCTTCGCCGCGCGGCCGGACAGCCTGAACATCTGGATCCTGCTTTTCATCCTGACTATCGCCGCCATCCTTGGAGATTCGGTGAACTATTGGGTGGGCAAGTATGCCGGCGAGAAACTGGCCCAAAAGTTCCCGCGCCTCATCCGCAAAGAGCATCTGGACCGCACACACGCTTTTTATGAGCGTTACGGTGGGAAAACGATCATCATCGCACGGTTTGTGCCCATCGTGCGCACGCTCGCCCCGTTCGTGGCCGGTGCAGGCAAGATGACCTACAATCGGTTCATGACGTTCAACGTCAGCGGCGCTTTGCTCTGGATGGGCACCCTGCTGCCCGCCGGTTATTTCTTCGGGAACATGGAATTCGTGAAAAAGAATTTCGGACTGGTGGTCATCGCGATCATCGTCATCTCCATCCTGCCTGCAGTAGTGGAAATCCTGCGGGAACGGAGCCGGATGAAGGCGGGAGCAGTTAAAAAGTGATTCATTAAAATCTTTCCGAAGATGCTCTCATTTCAACCAGAACTGATCGAGGTCGCAGGACTTGTTGTGACCCGTAAATGGACAGGATCAGATTCAGCCGTCTTTCGTGTCATTCGGCATTCCCAGAGCCTGTGTCCTACACGGCAGGTAGGTTCCATCTCCTTCCATTACTCCGAAACCGAGCGGGTTCCTGTGCAAATCAACGGAATCCTTCCTGAAGACTTGCTAAACAGCCCAGCGGCAATCGCCGTGGCCAAAGCACTCCTAAAGGCTGCTGGACTAAACGAGGAGACACCCTTTGATGCAAATTTCTCCGCACCCAAATCGCAGATAGGTATCATCGCAGAGACTGACAAAGATGGATGCTCCATTGGCATCTAAGCATAAGCTGACGTGTCACTTCGACGCCAATCAAGATATCAACAGTGAGATTTTTTCACGAACGCTATGACATACCTTGTGAATAAAGCACTGTTGGACTTGCACGACAAATGCAATGGCGATTTTGGGGTGCTGGATGAACCATGGGTATCCAAAGCAGATCGCGAAACTTTCAGCGGCGAGCAGATCCGCACTCTTTATGAGTATATTGATAAACTGCGCTTTGCAAAGGTAGACTGTCTTTCCCAAGAGCTTAGAACACAGGTCGAAAACAAAATTAGCGAACTGGAGAAGTATATCGATCCCGAGGTGGCCGCGATCTTGCGAGAGAAACAACTCCCGCAGAAGTTCGTAAGCCTTTCGCTGAAAACATTCTGACTCCTTCTCTGATTTACCAACCCAAATTTCTCCTCACGAAGCAGTGCCGCCCCGATATAACCGCGTCACCCGATAGGTGATACTCGTTAGCACTTCCCAAGGAATGGTGCCTAGCCAGTCGGCGAGTTGCGCGGCGGTGATTTCCTTCTTCCCCTGCTTACCCAATAGAACGACTTCATCTCCGGCAGCCACGGACTTCACACGTGAAACATCCACCAGCATTTGATCCATGGTCACGCGGCCCAAGACCGGGCAAAGGCGACCGCCGATGAGGACTTTGGAGCGGTTGCTGCCGGATCGCAGATACCCATCGCCATAGCCGGCCGTGATCGTGGCGACCTTGATGCGCTTAGGGGCCGTATAGGTGCCGCCGTAACTCAAGCGCTGGCCTGCTTCGACGGTCTTCACCAGACTTACCCGGCATTTCCAAGTCAGGGCCGGGCGTAATTTCCCTTGAAGCTCAGCCGGCAACCGACGTTTGCCCGGCGGGACAAGGCCATAAACCAGCAACCCGGGACGGACGGTGTTCGAAACGGCATCCGGCTCAAAGATGACGCCGCCGCTGTTTCGCAAATGAACGAAATCAGGCTTAAGCCCGAGTGTCCTGATTTCAGTCACAACTGTCTCAAACACTCCACGCTGAAGACACGAACTGCGGGCATCATCTTCCGCGGAAGCGTAGTGGGAATAAATCCCGCGCAAATTCAGATGAGGCAGGTTGGCGATTGCTTGGGCTAAAGAAACCACTTCTTTGGGTTTGGCACCCAGCCGCCCCATGCCGGTGTCCACTTTCAGATGGACGTCCACGTTCCGCCGTAACTTAGCCCCGGCGGCGGAGAAACTCTGTGCTTCGGCAAGGGTGGAAATGGTGGGCATCACCTGATCCCGCACGGCGGGTTCCACCTCATCCGGCAGGCAGGCACCGAGCATCAAAATAGGCCAGCCCTTCCCTACACTGCGGATAGCGCGTGCTTCTGTAAGATTCGCCACCCCAAAGACATCCGTCCCGCTTTGCATCAAGAGGGCGGCGATCTGTTTGAGGCCGTGACCGTAGGCATCCGCCTTCACCACGGTGATGATGCGCCGCTCCGCGCCCACGGCATGGCGCAGCCATGCGAGGTTCTCGCGCAAAGCAGACAAATCGATCTCGGCCCAGCACCGGTGCGTTCCCGACATGCCCGCTATTTCGCGGATAAAACGCCGGTTTGGCAAGCCATGAGCAAGGAATGCCTACGTAGTGGACAGTAACAAAATATGCAAAGGGCTAATTATTAACACATTGCGGACTATGCATTTTTCAACGAGACACTTTTCCAGCAAACAACTGGCACGCTGTTTGCTAATTCCAAGTTCGTATGAAGGCAAAACTGAATGACTTGAAGGCGGGTGTCGTGGAATACGTTTGTTTCGCGCTGTTCGTGGCATTAGAACTCGCGTTCATCTATTGGACCTTCCGGGTGTTCGGCGCGGTGAAGTAACTGGCGGGCTGACCGAACGCAACTTGGCAGCCTTCATTGCCGGGTTGCGTTTTATCGTCAGCACCCTGCTCCGCTCGTCCGCCACTCCTCCGGCCTAACCAATCATCCAGCGCACGGTCTCCAGCATCGCTTCCGCTTTGGGCGGATCATGCGGCAGGAGGTGCATGAAGAGCTTCGCGAGTCCAAGGAAACTGAAAAAGCCCATCACGTCGGTGACGGTCGTCAAAATGATGGAAGAGGATTGCGCCGGGTCCTGTTTGCACGCTTTCAAGATCAGCGGCACCAACGCCCCCGACACACTGGCGATCATCATGGACATCACCATCGCGCAACTGATGACCATGACCAGGCCGAAGGACTTGCTCCAAACCCACACGCCCAGCCCCGTCACCAAACCCACGGCGATACCATTGATGAGGCCAGCCACCATCTCCTTCCGCACGAGCAGCAGCCACTGACTGGCACGGACTTCTTTCAAGGTCAGACCACGGATCGCCACGGCGAGCGCTTGCGCCCCGGTATTACCGGATTGACCGGCAACGACGGGCAGCAAGACGGCGAGAGCGGTCACCTTCGCGATCGTTTCTTCAAACAGCCCCACGACCGCAGCGGCGAGAAAGGCGGTCAGCAGATTGATTTGCAACCAGGGCAGACGTTTCTTCACAGCGAACCATGGTGAGGACAAGGCGCGCTCGTCCGGGCTCACACCCACCATGGATTGCATGTCTTCCACGGCTTCTTCCTGGGCGGCGCTGAGCAGGACGTCGTAGCGCACGACGCCGAGCAATTTGCCCTCGAAATCTACTATCGGCACGCTGGAGACTTTCTTTTCCTCAAAGAGACGCACGACTTCTTCCGCCGGTTCCACAGCGGGAACGCTGCCGGGGACTTTACGGGCGAAATCACCGAGGTGGGTTTTCGGATCGGCCAAGGCGATGTCTTGCAGACTCACGCAGCCGTTTAAGATGCCGTGATCATCCACGAGATAGACATCGATGACTTTGGTCAGGCGCGAAGCGCGAATGACTTCCAAAGCTTCACCGGCATGCGTGGATTTACGAAAGCTCATCACGCGCGGATCCATCAGGCCACCGGCGGAATCAGCGGGATAAACCATCAATTCGCGCATCTCCTCGGCCACCATGGGCGGGAGGGCTTGCAGGATGGCCTCCTGCCGCTCCTTTGCCAGCCGCAGCATGGCCATCGCCGCGCGAACGGGGTCCATGCGCATCACCAGCTTGGGGACAGTCTCATCGGGCAAGGCTTTCAGGATGCGGGCGGCATACTCGGGCAGCATGGCCTCCAGCAGATTGCCGGCCGCAGCGGGCTCAAGCTGCAGTAGGATCTCGATGGCGACTTCCCGTTCGAGACGTTCCACCTCGCGCGCGGTCTCTTCGGGATAAAGTTGCACCCAGCTCTGCACGAGACGGGCGGAGACATCGTGAGCGGATAAGGCGCTCATGCAGCCTCCTCTTTGTTCCCGGCGGTCTTGCGCGCGGGTGTCGTTTCCACGCTGTGCAACAAGCCGAACAGGCCGACGCGATAAAGCTCACCGAGCGCAGCACCGGCCGAACCGCCGCTTTCCTGACCTGCTGCGGCTTCTTCATCAGCCAGTTCCGTGACGGTCTCTTCCGTCACCGCACCGAGGTAATGACCGTCTTCGCTCGTGACCGGCAACGCGTTGAAACGGCGGAGATCGGGATTCGAGAGGACCGAACGGTAATCCGTCAGCGCCGAGAGACGGAATTCGAGCGTGCGCATGACCGCCGACAAAGGCTTGTCGATAGGTTGCCCCAACAGATCACGGATGCTGATGACGCCGAGCAAAATGTGCGCGCGGTTGATCACGAAGACGTAAAAGGAGAAATCATCCGTCTCTTTCTGGATTCGTTTGATGGCTTCACCGATCCGCATGTCATCGGGCAAGGCCAGATAATCGGGATTCATCAAGGCGCCCGTGGTGCCTTCGGGAAAATGAAGCAGGACTTCCAAGGCCTGGCGTCGGGCGGGCGGCATGAATTGCAAGGAACGCTGCCGTTCCACTTCACCCAAGCGGCGCAACAGTGAAGCCCCCAGATGCGGCGGGAATTCCGCGAGGATTTGCGCGCGTTTCTCGGCTGTGAGCGCCTTCATACTCTCACGTCCCAAGATGGGAGAGAAACGACGGGCAACTTTGGCCGCGACTTCCGGTTCTACTTCCGCCAGCCAGAGGGCCACGCTCGCGGGCTCCAATGCCTCCAAGGCCCGGGCGACATCGTGCGGATGGCGGCGGGCGTAGAGCTGGCTGATCTGGTTAAGGCTGCTCATTTGGATTTGTTCAAGAGCATCGAGCGTTTCTCGGTGAATTCCTGGCGGGGATGGCCACTTGCCCTTCCAACGTCTCGATCACCACAAACGCGCCGGTGATCTTCACGATCGTGCCGCGGACACCATCAATCTCAACGACGTTGCCGACACGATAGAGCTTCTGTGTGTAGTGACAGGCAAGGATGTTCCGCACCATGGTTTGTGCCCCCAACCCGAAGGCCAAGGCACCGGCGAGGAGCGGTCCCGCCAGCAACACAGCCGTGACGGTGGTAAGGAAGGAGAGATTGATCCCGAGCTGCCCGATGGCCACGACCACGGACACGATCACCACGCTGAACTGACAGACGCGGCCCAGCACTTCCGCATAAGGCAACCGGGCG
Organism: Limisphaerales bacterium; assembly: GCA_965283725.1. Classification (GTDB taxonomy): domain Bacteria; phylum Verrucomicrobiota; class Verrucomicrobiia; order Limisphaerales; family JAEYXS01; genus JAEYXS01. Next base: position 515,193 of record CBDIPT010000004.1, on the reverse strand, counting down.
GTCGCCGCCATGCGGGTGACGAGATCGCGCAGAAAGATACCGCACCAAAGACCGCCAAACAGGATGAGGACAGAGGTGAGGAACAACGGCAGAAAACTCATCACCCGGGCCAGCCAGGTGCTGAACACCGGAAGCCCCAGAACCTCCGTGGCCAGGGCGACAAAAAAGACGATAAGAAACCAATAGACAATGCGCGGGATGACTTTCAGCGCGGTGTTTTGCAGGCGCCGACCGGCCGTGCCTTGGGCCCCAAAACGGCCGATGATGAAATCATTGAGCGCCTGCACCAGACGACGCACGACGAAGTAGGCTATCGTGGCGATACCCCACCCCACCAGGATGAGCAGCAAAGCAGTGGCCATCACCGAGGTGTAAGGGACCCCGGCATGCTTCCCTTGCAGTGCAATTTCCAAAAATTCGTTCATCGCCTAATAACCTAGAGCAACGACTGTTCCACACGCCTTCCTGCGACGAGCAGCCTAGGAGGATGACGCGGGAGTGTAAACAGGGAATGGAGGAAACCTCGACCTTGGTTTATTCAAAAGCGTTTGGAGTTCTCACTCCTCACCCCGGCCCTCTCCTCGTTGAGAGGAGAGGGAGAAGACAAGAAGCCAACGACCCAGTTGAATGTGTCACTATTACTTCAACGTTTTTAGATAGAGTATCAGGGCTTCGATCTGGGCGTCGGTGATGACGCCTTCGTAGCTGGGCATGCCGGCATCAGATTTCTCGTAGCCTTTCACGATCTTGGCGATGGGGTCTTTGATGGATTCGCGCAGATAGGCTTCATCCGCTGTCACTTTGCCTTTGCCGAAGATTTCTGGCTGGCTACCAAAGAGCCCTTTCCAGCTCGGGCCGACTTTCCCGACGGTGGTGCCGTCGTTGGAATGACAGGCCACGCAGCCGAGCAACTCGGCGAGACGCGCGCCTTCCTCCACCGTCACGGGTGTATTCTCGGCTTGCGCCATGGCGCGCGGTGTCAGATCAACTGTGATGGACTCGAAGCCTTCGGCGGTGGGGTTGAATGCGGAAAATTCATAGGGAGTGAAGTAGGCGTTATTGGCAATCTTCTTGCCGTCCTTCAACGCGATGTTCCAGCCCACGCGCATCTGCATCACGCGCTTCATATCCGGCACGCCGAGGAACACGCTCTTACCGTCCTTGGCGAGATACACGCTACTGGGCGCGAGCTGTTCGGTGCCTTTGGTGCCATCGAGTTTGAAATGTGGTGAGCCGTAGTTGGCGGTGCGCTGGTAGTTCCAACGCTCCACCGAATAGCTGGCGAGGTTCGTGGCTTGCTGGGCTTCCAGCGGGACATCGAAGCGCAAGAGAATGCCTTTATCCATTGGCGCAATCTCGCGCGGCCATGGATTCGGCGCGCCGGTGTAGCGCACGCGAGTGAAGCCGCTGATGCGTTTTACCGTGGTGCCCCAGATCTGCATGCCGGTGAGGTAGAGCTGGCCATCGAGCGGATTTACCGCGCCGTTCAGCGGAGCATAGGCAAAGTCCTTGGTAAGGCTGACAATGGCAGCTTGGGTGCGTTGGCCGCGTTCATTCAAGCGCACGAGGAAAATCTCTGGGCGATTGTAGCCGATGTGGATGAGCGCATCTGTAAGGCCGCCCATTTTGGCATCGGTGAGCCAGACTTGGCCTACGGCAGAAGAGTTCACTGGATGCGGTATCCAGGTGAGCGGATCGGCAATCGGCGCAGGATATTTCTCTTTCGGCAAGAGATTGCTTAGGAAACCATGATATTCATTGCCTTTGATGACGTAGAGCGGCGTGGAAGGCACGTAGTTCCCCTGTTGGTCGCTGACTGTCACCAGACCCGTCTTGGGATGCATGCCGATGAACGGCTCACGGAAGCCCCAGCCGAGGATCTCAAATGATTTACCATCCGGAGCAATGCGCAGGACCGTGCCATTCAATTTGCCGATGGTCGAGCCTTGCTGGCCACCTTTGGAGATGACGAACGAGCCATCCGGAGCCGCGCGCAGACCGGCGGCGAATTCTCGCGTCTCGGCGGTTTGCGCAAAGAGATTGCAGAAGAGTTCGTGGGCATCCGCTTCGCCATTGTTGTCCGTATCCCGCAAGCGCCAGAGGCCGTTACGATCATGAACGAACACTTCACCTTTGCGCACCGCGATACCCATCGGTTCGTGCAGGCCGGAGGCGAAACGTTTCCACTTCACTTCAGGTAAATCGCCATTCAATCCGGAAGCGATCCACACATCGCCATCGAAGGTCACCAAGGCAGCGCGGCCATCAGGGAAAAAGGAAACGTCGGTGAAGCGGACGTTGCGCTTCCATGGGTTCTTATCGGGGATGGGAATGTCATCGAGGACGTAGGCCTCGGTGGATTTGGCCAGGGAGGCCGTGGTGGTGACGGTTTGGGGCCAACGAGTGGGAGAAGGTTTGGCTTGGTTCGCAAAACGAGCCGACTGACCCGTGGGCATTCCCTTCAAAGAGACAAGCAACTGAAATTCGACCGGATTGCCCGCAGCTTCTACGTGCACCGCGATGGTGTTATCCTCTTGAGTGACTACTTTGGCTGGCGCCTTGCCTTGCGCGAAGCCTTTACCGTCCGCCCCGGTCACCATGACGTATTTATAACCATCACTTGAGGCCAGCTTGCCCAGTACGAGCCACAGCGCCTGCGGTACGCGTGCGAATTGGAAACTCCGCGACACCGATACATTCTCGACATCCTGCCGCGACTGTAAACGTTCCTGCACCGGCACGCCCAGCACCGTGTATTCCAAAATCACCCCGTCCTCCACCAAGCGCACGGCCTTGAATTGGCCAAGTTTAGGATCAATCGGGCCGCGTCCGACTTCTTTCACATCAGAGGAAGGCGTGCGCGGGTCTTGCAGGGAAATCGTTTCGCCGGTTTGCCAGCCGGGGTAAAGGCCGTTGGCGAGCCAGGTGGTGCCGTTAATGCCAGGGAGCTTCCCCTGCCCTTCGGGCGCTTTTACGCCGGCGTTGTGATAGGAACCCGCCGCCATAGAGACGGCGGTGACGTGGTCTCCGCTCCAGATGGCCGAGACGCGCAATAGGTCAGTGTCGAAACAGGCCCAGCAATCGTGGCCGAGATTCAAGATCAAGCCCCGCGTAGTGAGGTTGTTCGTGGGCCAGCCCTCGCCGATTTTGCGGGCGTCCAGCACGGAGGAGAAGAACGGGAAATCCTTTTCCACGAAATCGCCCCAAGGGGATTTCACTTCGAGTTTCTTCGCGGTTTTCTTTTCGGCTTTGGGTGTGTCCGCCGCCTGGGCGGTGGTGAATGCAAACACCAGTGAACAGCCTAACACAATGGCCCAAACGCCTGATTTCTTAAAAGTCATCATGGAAACGTAGGGAAGACGGTAGCAATTCGGTGAATGGCTTGCAGCAATAGAATGTGGGGAAAGAGACGGGCCGAGCGAGAGCTCGGCGATCCACCAAAGTGACGCGCTCAACACTCCCCGCATCAATCATCGGAGACGCGGCGGCGACCGGCTTTCTTTCGGGACTGGATGAACTTGGCTTCGAGCATGCGCGCTTTCGCGCCGCGGCTGCGACCGCGCTTTTGGCGGCGTAGTTTCTCGATCTGAGCGCGCTCGGCGGAGGCCTTCGCCACTTTGCGTTCCTCCAATTTATCAAGGAGGAGTTTGCGGGCGAGGAAACGGTTCATACCCTGCTGCCGCGTTTCCTGGCATTTCACCTGCAAGCCGGTGGGCCGATGGATGAGCATCACGCAGGTGGAGGTCTTGTTCACATTCTGCCCGCCGTTGCCGCCGGAGCGGACGAACGTCTCCACGATGTCACTCTCCGCCACGCCCAACGCCTGCATGCGCTGGGCAAGCTGGTTCTCTTTCTGTTCCGTGACGGGGTACGTGCTCACCTCGGGGGAAGGTAATCCAAGGGGGGCGGATTTTCAAACCACAGAATACATGGAAGACACGGACAGGAGAAACGCGAAACAGACGAAATGGATATTGAATCAGCGCGCTCTGAAAAGGCGCGATTACGGTTTAGGAATAAAACTTCAGACAATGCGTGGCAAACCTGCCGCAAAAACACCTATTCATCATAAGTGTTTTTAAATCAACGAGTTGAATCAGAATAAATACCCCAAAGAAAACAGCACCTTGGACAGCCTATGTCCTACCCCACCCCCTAAACTCGTCGCATGATTGGAGTTCAAATCCAACTTGGAGTTGGGGCTGGGCTGGCGGGTGAGGAAAGGAATCAGGGAGCCACTGGCGTTATAAGAAAAGAGGAGTTGAAATCGAGCACGAAGGCAAGGACGAGAACGATCACTAGGAGAGAAAAGGTGGCGAAAAAGGGGCATTTTAGGCATTTAACGCCAATTACCCCGTTGACACCCCTCCCCCCTCTGGTACCTTCCGTGCTCCGTTTTCCACGGAATAAATCCGTAAAAAGTTAATCGTCCTATACCATTTATGGCCAAAGCAGCGAAGTCAGTGAAATACGTTTATACTTGGGGTAACAAGAAAGCCGACGGTGACGGCTCGATGAAGGCTCTCCTCGGCGGCAAAGGTGCCAACCTCGCCGAGATGACCCGCATCGGTCTGCCGGTGCCTCCGGGCTTCACGATCACCACGGAAGTCTGCACCTACTTCTACCAGAACAAGAAGACGTATCCGAAGGAACTCCAGGCCCAGATGGAAGCGGGCATCGCGAACATGGAGAAGATCATGGGTTACAAGTTCGGTGACTCGAAGGGTTTCCCCCTGCTCGTCGCCGTGCGCTCCGGTGCGCGTGACTCCATGCCCGGCATGATGGACACGATTTTGAACCTCGGTCTGAATGACGACACCGTGCTCTCGCTGGTGAACGCCACGAAGAACGAGCGTTTCGCGTGGGATTGCTACCGCCGCTTCGTCCAGATGTATGGTGACGTGGTGCTCGGCGTGCAAAAGCGCGAAGGCGAAGACCACGAGCCGTTTGAAACGGTGATCGAAGGTTACAAGCACGAGAAGTATCACGCGGACATCGAAGACTCCAAGCTGACCTCCGAAGACCAGAAGGAACTGGTGAAACGCTTCAAGGCGCTGGTGAAGGAACGCACGGGCAAGACGTTCCCGAACAATCCGTGGGACCAGCTCCGCGGCGCCGCCGGTGCCGTGTTCAGCTCCTGGATGAATGATCGCGCCAAGGTGTATCGCGCGAAGTACAACATCCCGACGGAATGGGGAACCGCGGTGAACGTGCAGGCGATGGTGTTCGGTAACACGGGCGATACGTCCGGTTCCGGTGTGGCCTTCACGCGCAATCCCGCGAACGGTGTGAACGAATTCTACGGCGAATTCCTCGTCAACGCCCAAGGCGAAGACGTGGTGGCCGGTGTCCGCACGCCGGAACCCGTCCTGAAGCTGAAGGACGTGATGCCGAAGTCCTACGCCGAATTGCTCAGCGTCCGCAAGACGCTCGAGTCCCACTTCAAGGACGTGCAAGACATCGAGTTCACGATCCAGGAAGGCAAGCTGTTCATGCTCCAGACGCGTAACGGCAAGCGCACGGCAGCCGCCGCGCTGAAGTTCGCCGCGGACATGGTGAAGGAAAAGCTCATCGACTGGGAAACGGCCATCCTCAGGAATCCGGCGGATCAGCTCGACCAGTTGCTGGCACCGATCTTCGACCTCGCCGAGGTGAAGAAGGCCAAGGCGATCGCCACCGGTCTCCCCGCCGGCCCAGGTGCCGCCACGGGCAAAGTTTATTTCAACGCCGATCGCGCGGTGCAAGCCGCCGACAAGGGCGAAAAAGTGTTGCTCGTCCGCATCGAGACTTCGCCGGAAGACTTGCGCGGCATGATCGCGGCGGAAGGCATCCTCACGGCTCGCGGTGGTGTGTCCTCGCACGCGGCGCTGGTCGCCCGTCAGATGGGCAAGGTCTGCGTCTGCGGTGCCGCGGCACTGGAGATCGATTATGACAAGAAGACGGTGAGCGTGGCGGGTCAGACCTTCAACGAAGGCGACTTCCTCTCCATCGATGGTACGTCCGGCCTCGTTTACGGCGGCCAGATCAAGACGGCTCCTTCGGAGATCATCTCCGGCCTGATCAACGGCGACAAGGCGGCCCAGAAGACCGAGAAGTTCCAGAACTTCGCGCTCTTGATGAAGTGGTGCTCGAAGGCCTCGCGCCTGCAGGTCCGCACGAACGCGGATAACCCGGAACAGACCGCGAACGCGATCGCGTTCGGCGCTACGGGCATCGGCCTCACCCGCACGGAACACATGTTCTTCGAAGGCGACCGCATCGACGCGATGCGCGAGATGATCCTCGCGGATTCGCTCGCCGCCCGTCAGGCTGCGCTCGCGAAGCTCCTCCCCTACCAGCGCGAGGACTTCTTCGGCATCTTCAAGGAATTGAAGGGCTTCCCGGCCACCATCCGTTTCCTCGACCCGCCGCTGCATGAGTTCCTGCCGCACGCGAAGGAACAACAGATGGATCTGGCCCGCAAACTCGGCATCCCCGTGGAGAAGATCATGAACCGCGTGCACGAGCTGCATGAGTTCAACCCGATGCTCGGTTTCCGCGGCTGCCGCCTCGGCATCAAGTATCCGGAGATCACCGCCATGCAAGCCCGTGCCGTGTTCGAAGCCGCTGCGGACGCGAACAAGAAGGGTTACAAAGCGAAGCCGGAGATCATGATCCCGCTCGTGGGCTTCAAGAAGGAACTCGACCTTCAGGTCGCTGTCGTTCACGAAGTCGCCGCGCAGGTGCAGAAGGAGAAGAAGACGAAGATCGCCTACTCCGTCGGCACGATGATCGAAGTCCCGCGTGGCGCGCTCACGGCCGACCAGATCGCCGAGACCGCCGAGTTCTTCAGCTTCGGCACGAACGACCTCACGCAAACCTGCTTGGGCATGAGCCGCGATGACTCCGGCTCCTTCCTGCCGGGCTACGCTGAGCTCGAGATCGTGAAGAAGAATCCGTTTGCGACGATCGACCAGACTGGCGTCGGCCAGCTCATGGAAATCGCCATCGAGAAGGGCCGCAAGACCCGTCCTGGCATCAAGCTGGGCATCTGCGGTGAACACGGCGGCGAACCGGATTCCGTGAAGTTCTGCCATCGCATCGGCCTGAGCTACGTGAGCTGCTCGCCGTTCCGCGTGCCCGTCGCCCGCCTCGCCGCCGCGCAAGCTGCGATCGAAGAGAAGCGCGCCGCCGCGAAATCAGCCAAGAAGAAGTAATTCCATCTTGGTAGGGCGAGACTCCGTCGAGCCCTTACTAAAATTCAAAAGCCGCTCTGAGAAATCAGAGCGGCTTTTTTGCGTTCTGAAAACATTGGCATCGCCCTGCCCCATCAATAGAGTTCCCAGCAAGGTTGCCATGAGAAATCCATTCTTTGATCAACTGGCCGATGCACAAACCATCCTCCTCGTCGGAGCTGGTGGCGGCTACGACCTATTCACTGGATTGCCCCTGCTCCATTCACTTCGGAAGGCAGGCAAGCAAGTCCATCTCGCCAACCTCACCTTCAGCGACTTGAGTTACGACCAGCTCGAACGCCCTATCCCTGCCTTGGCCAAGATCACTGCGGATAGTCACGCCTCGGGCACCTATTCTCCTGAGCTGCACCTAGCCCGTTTCCTGGCCGATAATTCACCGCCTTCACCCATCTATCTCATCGACCGCACCGGCGCTGCACCCATCATTGAAGCCTATCGTTGGCTGGCGGACACTTTGAAACCAGATGCCCTCATCCTCATTGATGGAGGCACCGACAGCCTGATGCGCGGTGACGAAACCGGCCTCGGCACACCACAGGAGGATCTCGCCAGTCTGGCCGCTGCCGCAGCACTTGATGACCTCAAGAAACGTTTCCTCGTCTGCATCGGTTTCGGCGTGGACACCTTCCATGGAGTCTCGCACGGACTTGTTCTGGAAAACATTTCTGCGCTGATTGCCAAAGGCGGCTACTTAGGCGCTTGGAGCCTGCTTCCTGAAACTGAGGAATTCGCCTTCTATCGCGAAGCCTGCGACTACGTTTTCAGCCGCATGCCGCGCAGCCCGAGCATCGTCAACACCAGCATCATTGATGCTACCCTCGGCTGGTTTGGTGACCACCACGCCACAAGCCGCACCGAAGGATCAAACCTCTTCATCAATCCCTTGATGTCACTTTACTGGGCGTTCCACCTCGAAGCCGTTACCCAACGCCACCTGTTCCTTGATAAGATCAAGCATACCAAAACGTATGCGGAACTAACTATGGCGATCGAGTCGCTTCACACCACACAGCCAAAGATTCGCCAATGGCAGGACATCCCCTGCTAAATAAATTATCTGAACCACTCTTTTCAACGGCGACTACGTATCGGCACCGCGATCAAAACCATCAACACCCCTGCCACACACAGCACCAGATACACCTTCCGAAAATCACCCAGCCCAGCCGTCATCGCTCCCACCAACGCCACACCCACCGCTGCCCCGACTGCCCCACCCAATTGACGAAGCGTTGCATTCACCGCATTCCCCACACCGAGTCTTGCTGGCGGCAACCCTGTCACCGCCGCCGCGGCGAATCCCGGCAGCATCATCCCGATTCCTGTCGCCCCGATGATTTGGCCTGGCAACCACACACGCAGATAATCCGGCGAGGCGTTCAAGCGTAAGACGAACCATAAGTTACCCACGGCGAATAAGGCCCCTCCCCATAGCAGCGCCAGATGTGCATCTTTCCGCGCGAGCAAACGCGAGGTGGCCGTGATGACCACGATCACCCACAACGGCCCCGCCGTCGCCGCCAATCCCGCTTGCAACGGCGAGTAATGCCAGATGCCGGTCATGAAGAGATAAAAGGAAAGGAACATCAGTGTCATCGCGGCACCGAGGGAGAATGTACCCGCATTGGCCCAACGAACCGACGTATTCGCGAACACTTCCGGCCACGGCGTATTCCTTTCACCGCTCCGTTCCCGCACGACAAACGTCGTCAGCAACACACTGCCGAAACCCATCGAAGCCAGCGTCGTTCGCGCCACGTGTCCTTGCTCTCCGAAATAGACGATCGCCCCCGCCATCGCGGCAACCGCTGACATCAGCAACAGGCTCCCGACCAAGTCCGGCGTATCATTCCCCACCGATGGAACTGATTTCGGCAATGTCCGATTGGCCTGCCACGCCGCCCAAATACCTACGGGCACGTTGATCAGGAAAATCAATTGCCAGCCCGCCAAGGTCAGCACGACCGCGCCCATGGAAGGCCCAAGCGCCACCGCCAATGCTCCCACCGCACTCCAAGCACTCACCACCTTGCCCCGTTCCTCAACCGATCTGCCCTCCAAGAGCAATGCGAGGGACGCAGGCGTGACCGCCGCCGCACCTATTGCCTGCAGCACTCGCGTGGCTATTAGCAATGAAACATTCGGCGCAAACGCTGCCCCAGCGGAAGCGATCGTAAATAGCGCCAGGCCGATCTGAAACACCCGCGCACGTCCCGCCCGATCCGCCCATTGCCCCATCGGAATCAGCAGCGCCGCATAGACAATCGTATACGCATTCAGCACCCACGACAATTCCGCGGCGGAAGCAGACGCGAAGTGTGCACGCAACGCCGGAAATGCCGCGATCACCACTGTCGAGTCCAGCGCCACCATGAACACCACCGTCGCCGCTACGAGGAATACTGTCCGCTCTGCTTTCATAGATCACCTCTCACTCCAATCCCGAAACAATCGCCTCAATCTGCTTCCGGTGCAGTCGCATGTGAAAGCCGGCCATAAAATGCCAACCGGCGGCATCGATTGCTCCGAACCAAGGATGCGCATAACGAACGGAAGTTTTCAGATCCGCTATGCCCTCTAGGGTCTTGCGGAACAATTCACAACCTTGCTCAAACTGCCCGATGATCTCTTCTCCCACTTCTACCGCAGGCTTCACCGTAGCCGTGCTGGCTACGCGCGCTGGCACCTGCCCTCGCGCCAAAGACTTGATCGCCTCGATACAACCGAAATTCACGATCCGCAGATGGTCCAGTGTCATATACACAGACCAATTGCGGCTGCTATCCTCCATCCCACGCAGTCTTGGGATCAAAACCCGTTGGCCTCCCTTTACCGGTCCACAAGCACGCGCCAGTCGTGCGATAGCCTCCTGCTCGCTTTGGAACACCGCCTGCGCTTTCCCGCGTGAGGCCAGCATCCGCTGACTGTGAAACAACACGCGAGCCGCCAACAGCTCAGGGTAAGGCAATCCCGCTCCCGGTGCTTCTAATTTAGGTTCCGCTTCCACGACCAATTTCATATTACTTGCATTTTAAAAGTAATTTACTTGTTGATTGCAAGCGAAATAAAGCCTTATTGTTCAGGTATTCTATGGCGACCAAGAAAACAGCCTCAACGGCCGCAGACCGGCGCTCCCCCTGTCCGGTGGCTTGTGGCTTGGATATTTTCGGTGACCGCTGGACGTTGTTGATCATCCGCGACCTCATCCTGGGCCGCTCTCGGTTCAAGGATTTCTCAGCCTCACCAGAAGGCATCCCCACGAACATCTTGAGCGATCGCCTCGCCCGTCTGCAAGCGCATGAGGTCATCACCCAAGTCACGCCGCCCGATGGCTCCAAGCACCGCGCCTATCAATTGACTCAGAAAGGGGAAGCTTTACGCCCCATCCTCGGCGCCATGCGCGACTGGGGCCTGACGTGGGAAAAGGGAACCAAAGTTTTGCTTACAGGTCCTCCCCACCCTAGGCGTCTTGAACACAAGAAAGCCGGTTGAACGCAGGGAAAACCAGGGATCAGGGATTACTTTTCCGGCACAAAAACGAAATCTTGGGATGGCCACGTACCGGTGAAGTCTTTTATCCGCTCGAAGAGACTGACGTATTTCCCTGATTTTTCTGCATGCAATGCCGTAAAGAAAAAAATGGTCCCATCGTTCTTTAAGGTGATCCTGAAACTAAGACGGCCATCCATTTCCGGCTGCTTCTCCATTTTACCAAACTTTCCCCGTATCCCCGGATGCAGCAACCGCTCCCCGGACAGTTCCAGCGAACGGGTGCTATGGTCATAGCTCAGCACCATCGGCGAAGTCAGTTGGTAAGACTCACTGCCTCTCGCCGTGAAAACAAAGCTGCACCCGCTCTCCACCTGCCCTCCATTAACGATTGGCAATGGCTTCAATGAAGCACGAGTGATCCGGGTCGAGCTCAGGTCAAATATCGCATCAAACCCCTTGCCAGCCGTGACGTAATCGAGAGTCTTGCCCTTCCGGGCTGAACGCCAGTTGCCCCGCTCCGCTACTCTTAGAAACCGCAGGGCCTCGGACTGCTGGGCCGCCTGGATCGCCTCGTCCATGGTCGGTCCTGGCGGATTTTCTTTCATCATCTCTTCACGAGCTATCGCTAATTGCTCCCGGTAAGGCGGCGAAGCCTGCGCGATGACCCGCTGCATCAACTCATCAGCCTTCGATGGATCAGTGGCGTCGAAGACCTCTTGCCCGAAAAACACCAGCTTCCTCGCCTTTAGAATAGCGTCAATCTCCGCCGCCAGTTCCCGGATCTTGGCGGTAAGCAACTTGTCTACCTGCTCGACTTTAAGCTCATAAGCATCGGCGAGAATCATGCGCATATTGCGGTTGTAAGCTGCCGCACTGGGACGTCCGGACTTGAGCACATCGGCAAACCTTCCTTCGCGAACAGCCTTGGCTATTTCTTCCGCTTTTTCCTCGATGCCCTCACCTCGCGCATTCCGCTCCACCGTCAACTTGCGTTCAAAATCTTTCAGGGCCTTTTCCGCCCGCAGATCGCCGCCTTTTCTCGCCCGTGCCAGTTGGGCGATCGCGGATTTTCTGGCATTGTCATCCGTCGCCGTCTCAAGGAGCTTTCTAGCCTCTTCAGAGAGTCTGGCCGCTGAGCCTGATTTAGTCATCAGTTCCAGACGCTCCTCATTTGTCTTGGCGGACATCACCTCAGGCACCAGATGCTCTACGACTCGCGCCCACAGCTTGGCCAGACTGCCATCCAGCGGCGTACTCAATCCGTATACCGAACAGTAGAGCAGGTCTATCGCCCCGCCAGCATCTCCGGTTGCGAATCGTTCACGGGCGATACTTGTCACAAAAGTTTCGGCCGTCGGTGGCGTGACTTTTGAGCGTTCTTTCGGCTTCCACTCAACTTCCGCCTGCACGACTGCCGGATCATCGAAACGTCCCGCTGCGATGATTGGCAAAGCCTTGCGCACGGCTGCCGATTTTTCGGTTTTTAACGCCTGCACCAATGGTTCCTTCAACTCCGGTGGAGCGGAAAGGATGAACTGGCAGGTAACACCCAAACCTCCCTCCGCGATGAAAAATTGGAACGCTCCGTTCAACATCGCATCAAAAATCTTTGGGCCTGCGAGAGGTTTTAATTCTCTCAGCATTTCTCCGGTCACGATCGCCGCCCCGTGATAGTTTGTTGCCGCATTGAAATTACGGCCAAACTGCTCCAGCACTGTTGCGATGCGTGCGCGGCTCTGCGGAGTTGACTCGGCTTTTCCTGCACCAGGTTGGCTCGGTAACGAAGTGCTTGCAGCCACGTTTGCCCCAGAGGTGGCCACATTCATTGTCTGAACCACCGGCTCTGATGGTTTAGCCGCCGCGATGACCGTTTTGCTTCGCTCTAACACTCGTGCTGAACCCTTATGCCCCAAGGCAGCCGCTTTCTCATACCATTGCCGCGCTTCCGGGACCAACACACTCGTCGTGTTGGTCTTGTTCAATTCATCAGCTAGCGTCGTCATCACAATGCAACTGCCAGCGCCAGCCATCACCCGGTAGCACGCGATCGTACCCGGTGTTTCCTTTTGGACCTGATTATGCAGGGTCGGGTTGACGCGATAAGCCACATGGCACCAGAAATCAAACAAGCCACCATCCTTGGGCACATTCGCTCCTTGGGATGAAACATAAGCTAGGTCCAATACCGCCCCGTAATTCCCTTCAAACAAGGCCCGGTTACGCACACTGCGCAGATCGATCCAGTCTCCTTCTGTTGGCTTCCCTGTCACACCGCGCATGGCAGTCGGCCATGACGCTGCCTTAGCTGCCCAATTTGCATCTCCAGCCTTGCCAGATCTCTCGATCTCGTTCGCCTGGATCAGGAGACCGATTCTTTCCGTCGGAAAATAAGCCTGCATGATTCCGACCACAGGCGCAGACACTCCCTTGCTGAACCGCTGATAACCCCACAATCCTCCGTTCTTGTAGTAGTAATCACCCATCCCCCAAAGCAGCTTATCCGCCGTTTGCTTGGGAAGCTCACGCTCGATCACTCGCGCGAATTCAGCCGCTGCGTACCCTGTATCAGCCAGATTCGTGCAAGCCCGGAACTTCGTCTCGAAATCCACCATCGCCGCCAGGACCCGTTCTACTTTTTGCTCTTCCGGAGTGGCCGCGCGCAACAGCAGCCCAACCCCTGTCACCCAGAACAACATTACGACTAGCAGTGTTTGTATGGTTGTTCTCATGTGTTTTTCGGCAGCACTTCAATTGGTATCACCTCAGGCGCATACTGACGTGGCCGGTTTCTCCGCAGCCAGTTCACCGCCACCGGCGTATAAATAATGATCAAGAACAGCTTGATGACGACGACCAAGATTAACCCCGTCATATACAGGATAATGGCCGCCACCAAAAGGAGCAATGCCACAAACACCAAGCATCCCAAATTGGCAATATACCGCCCCTCTGAAGTTCCGGCGATGAACTTGCAACCAGATGACTGTACCTCGCAAAGCCGCATGCAAAGCCTCCACAAACTGCACATACTCCGCGCTCGTATCCGCGAAATCATAGACGCCACGATAAGTGCGATTGAAGAACTCCAGAGCTCCCCCTTCTTCCATGTTATCTGGCAACGAAATCGGTTCGGTTCCGCTCGAGTCGGCGCATACTCCAATTGCACCGCACTGATATCACTTAACAAAACTTCCCCCTTCGCACCCGCCTCTTCCTCCCAACGCAGAAACGCTCCATCGATCACCCATGTCCGGGTTTTAGAAAAAGCATCATTACGTGTGGAATAACGCACCAGACCAGCATCGTCTCCCGACCAAACCCAAGCAATAAAAGAAGCCGCTCTGAAAACCAGAGCGGCTTCCTTGATTTTGGAGTGCTGAGGCTTGCCTCAACTTTGTCCCGACGCAGCTTGATGCGTCGATGTTCTCCTCCGTCAAAGCCCGTTCACTTCATCGAGTGCAACCCCACCACATTCCCCTCGGAATCCTTGATGATGCCGATGAACCCATGTTCCCCGATGGAGGTCCGCGGCTTGATGATGCTTCCGCCCGCTTTCGCCACACGGTCCAGCACCCCATCCAAATCCCCCTCCACATTGAGATAGATAAGCGTGCCGCCCGTACCCGGCGTGCAGCCGGCCATCTGCGAGACACAGCCGCCTACCCCTTCCTTATTGTCATACGGAAACATCGCCATCTTCGACTGCTCCGTGATGAACTCCTGCATCGTCACTTTGAGGATCGTTTCGTAGAACCGCTTGGCGCGATTGAAGTCCGTGGCATACAGTTCAAACCAGTTCAGTGCGTCTTTCTTCATGATATTTAGTACCTTTGAGAGTTTGTTTTTATCGAACAAACCCAAGCTAGCGCACTCAACTGACAATCCTATGTCAGCAGGTTTTTCTGCCTCCTATTTTTAGGTCTTCGACTGCGGCAAGGTAACGATGAATTCACTGCCTTGCCCGACCACGCTCTGCACCGTGATCGTCCCGTGATCGGCCGCCACGATGGCTTGGCAAATCGCCAATCCCAGCCCAAACCGCCCATTCATGCGCGAACGCGATTTATCCGCGCGATAAAACCGCTCGAATATATGCGGCAAATCCTCTGCTGCGATACCGATGCCTGTATCGGCAACCGAAACAATCGTCTGACCATTCTCTGATCTTACCCGCAGGCGAACCTCACCATTGGGTTTGTTATACTGCACGGCATTACTCAGCAGATTTGCGATCACTTGCGTGTAACGATCCCCCAGGCCATACGCCTGCGCCGGGACGGTTTCGAGCTGGATTTGAATCCCTCGCTCGGCAGCCAAAGGCCGTAGTTTCGCCACACACGCTTCCGTGGCGGCGGTCAGGTCAAACAGCTCTCGCGGCAATTGCTCCTGACCCGCATCTGAGCGGGCCAGCTCCAGCAAAGATTCGGTCAGACGCCGCATTTGCTGAGCTGTATCCAGACAATCTTTCAACGTCTCGCGGTATTCCTCCGCACTGCGATCGCGGGCCAGCGTCGTTTGCGCCTCCGAGATCAATACGGCCAAAGGCGTGCGCAACTCGTGTGAAGCATCCGCCGTGAATTGTTTCTGACGCGTAAAGGCCGCATCCAGCCGCGCAAAAGTAGAGTTCAGCACACTAGCCAGACGTTCCAATTCATTGTCTGTATCCGCGATATTGATGCGTTCGGAGAGATTACCTTCGGAGATACGATTCGCCGCGCTGCTGATCTCATTGATCGGCCGGATAGTCCGGTTCGTCAGCAACCAGCCGCCGCCCAGGCCAAAAGCCAAAATCACCGCACCGGTACCGCACAAACGCCACGCGAAACGATTCATTGCCCTCATGTCATCGGCGACATTTCTGCCCACCAACACACATTCGCCAAGCTCGGTGAAATGGTAAGCCTCCTGCAACTCATCGCGCGTGCGTGTACGGATACTGGCGCTCGCATCAGTGCGCGAAGGCATAAACACGCCTGCGGGAGCATTGGTCGTATTTTTCAACGACGTCCCATCGCGCGACCAGATTTGAAAATAAAATGAATTGCTGTCCAGTTCGTCAAAGAGCGCGACTGATTGACCGGACAGACGTATCTCCCGGAAGCCACCTCGTTCCATTGGGCCATCGGATTTCTTTCTTCTTTCTGGTGGTTTCGGCGGCGGCATGTTGTGGGCGGAACCATCCTCCTTGGGGCTTCGCTTGGGTGGATCATCGAACAAATCCCGAAAGATATCGTCGTCCTCCGGCAAGCGTTTCGGCGGCGGATTCTGGCGCGGTCGGCCGCTTACATCTCCCGCCAAGGCAACCACCCGCCGCTCGAGCTCTGCATCGATCTCACGAAAACGGTTGATGCGGTGCAATTGAAACGCGGTGAACCCAAAACCGCTGAGAATCACGACTAGCAGGAAAGCCAGCCAGAGTTGCATTCGCCAGCGGATGGAATTGATGAACATGCTTTATTTCTCGATGCAGAAGCCTAACCCGCGGCGGGTGGCGATCAGTTCATGCCCGAGTTTCTTGCGGATGCTGAAGATATGCACGTCCAGCAGGTTGGAAAGCGTGTCATCGTTCTCATCAAAGAGATGCTCATACAATTCCGTGCGGCTGATAACTTCGCCCCGATGCAAGGCGAGGTATTCCAAGATGCCATACTCACGCGCCGTCAAAGCCACGTCCGTCCCACCTTTCGTCACTGTGCGGGCACGGGTTTCGATCCGCACATCACCCAGTTCAATCGCAGGCTGCGGCTTGCCCGCAGAACGACGAATCAAAGCGCGCAGCCGAGCGAGCAACTCAGACAGATCGAATGGTTTGATCAGATAATCGTCCGCGCCGGTATCGAGGCCACGCACGCGATCCTTCGGTGTGTCCATCGCGGTGAGCATCAGCACGGGCGTCTGCTTCTTTTTCCGCAACCGTTCCAGCACCTGCCAGCCATCCAACTGCGGCAGCATCACATCCAGCACGATGGCGTCGTAGTCATACTGTTCGGCATTATATAGACCAACGTCACCTGCCTCAGCCGTGTCCACAGCATAGCCTTCCTCCCGCAAAGCCTTGGACAGACTGCGGAGCAAACGCGGCTCATCTTCTACCACTAGAACTCTCATCGCGTATTTATTTACGTATCACCGCTCAACGGCGAAAACACGTCTTAAATGTTCCCGGCCATGCTAGCTGTCTTTCGTTAAGACATTATTAAGGCATTCCAGGCAGGGAGCTGGCGTGGAGTCGCAAGAGCATCGCGACGAATATCTCCCCTTAATATCAGCTTAATGGAGCACGTTGTAAGTTGTCCCCAGAATAAATCAGAAACGCTATGCACCTCATCACTTCCAAAACAATCGAAAGCCGCCGCCACTTTCTGCGCACCTTGGCCGCCAGCGGCGCGTTCTATTCCGTCAGCGGATTATTGGCGGAAGCTCTCACCTTGACCCCACAGGTGACTGAAGGACCTTACTACCCGTTGCCCAAAAACATTCCGTTGGATAAGGACAATGACCTCGTCCATCTCAACGACAGCCTGACTCCTGCCACCGGCATCGTGTCGTATATCCACGGGCGCGTGCTTGATAAGAATGGCAGCCCTATTCGCGGTGCCTTGGTGGAACTGTGGCACGCGGATAACGGTGGCGAATACACGCAGTCTCCTAACGCTCCGCGCAATCCGAAAGCGGATCCAAATTTCGCCGGCTTTGGCCAGTTCCTTACCGCGAAGGATGGCGGTTACAAGTTTCGCACGATCAAGGCGGGTCTCTATCACGGCCGCACGCGCCACTATCATTTCGGCATCACCATTCCCGGCCAGAAGACGCGCTTCACCACGCAGCTTTTCTGGAACGAACCCATCATCGGCCTCAATGGCAAGGCGTGGGACACCACGAATGAAAACGACGGTGTCTTGAGCGGTGTGCGCGATGCCGAGCAACGCAACTCCGTCATCAAGACATACACGCCCGTCAAAGACGGCGTAGCGGGTGAAGTGGAAACTTCATGGGATATCGTGATGGGCCTCACCCCCGTGGAACCGACTTATCCCAACACACCCGATGGCAGCCTGCTCATCGCCGGGGTCCGCATCCCGGCCGAAGGCAGCACCAAAGAACGTTTCAAAGTCAGTGTGCCGGCCTATGCGGGCTACAGCTACGAGGTTTATGCGAATCCCACGATGGGTAATCTCGGTTGGGCCGCCCTGCCCTTCGCACTCACGGCGACTGGCAAGATCGATCGCAACATCGAAACCGTGAAGCAGGAAGGCACCTTGGATCTTTATGTGGAGAAGCCCTCACTCAAAGGCTTCTACTACGTCGGCTTCCGCTTGCCGGGATCAAATACCGGCACCCCCAGCGGAGGAGGTGGCGGTCGTGGACCTAGCGGTCCCGGCCGTCGTCCTCCCGGCCCGCCGCCGAATGGAAATGGCCGTCCGCCCGGACCACCCGAATCTTGAGCCAACCATCAACCGCGACAGCCCTATCGTCGTGTGAAAAAGAGTCGTAAGTCCGATATGTTCTAGGTGCCCTTAGATCTTCGGCTGCTCTCTGGACATGGCTCTGGCCTCAATAGGATTGGCATTACCCAGCCATCCTGTTGAGGCCTTTATTATTGCGCGGGCTTCAGCTTCGGATCGTTGAGGTCCAGGCGGTAGATCATCTGGTTGTAGTCGTAGCGCGGCGTGAACTCCTTCGCATCGCTGAACTCCTTCGTGTACGTGCCTTCAAAGATCAGGATGGGCGAACCTTCGGGCGTGAACTCCGGATGCAAGCGCGGATTGTAGAATGTGTAGTGATCATGCGTGAGCACTTTGACGGCCTTGCCCCACGGCCCAGTCGGTGCGTCCGCTTCCGCATACCATAACTCACCAAAGGCAGAAGGCTTGCCATAGGCTTCCATGAGCACGGTGACCCAACGTTTGCGGAAACTGTTCCACGCAATGGAACCCGTGTGTGGCTTCACCGCTTTACCATCCGCAGCAGAAACGAGGCTCTCTTGCGGCTGCAAAACTTCCAGGTGGAAGAATCCTGCCATGCCTCGAACGTCGCCGGGCAACGGAGCTTTGGCAGCGGATCGCCGAAATAGACCCACTCCTTGCCTTGCGCATCCTTCATGAACGAGGGATGACCATTCGGCATGATAGGTTGCTTGGGCTGCGAATCCGATTTGGTCCAGAGTTGCTTGAGCTTGTCGAAGGTCTGCGTCTCGTCATTCCACACACATAGGCCCGCTTCATAAGCCTCCAAATGCCCCCTGATCTTCACATAATTGCAGACCAAGCGGTCCTTACCAGTCTTGTCCTTCAAGGTCACATAGGAGCTTACCCACGTCGGTCCACTGCCGGGCATCTTGGCGACGCCTCTTGCTCGACCTTTGTCATCGCGAAAGTAATCCAGCTTGAGCTTCAACGGGGGCTCAAACGATTTAAGCGGCTGGATGGCCGTGGTGGCACTGCTCATGTCATAGATGCCCAGAGGATAATTCGCCATCATCGTATCGCCCCACGCCCAGAACATCTTGCCGTCATACACCGCATTTTGAACACTATCACTGCCCACAATACCCGACTCTGGCCAATCTAGGTCCTTGCCCGTTTTCTGGCTCTCGGCGAACAAACCCGCGCCCGTGAGACGGCCCAAACGCTTGGCAATGTTCAACCGTTCCACCTCAACTTTAACGGTCTTACCTGGCTGCGGTGTGATGCGCACACCTTGAAAACCGAACCCATCCCTCTTCACTGTGTAGCCGTGACTCGTCACACCGAGCCAAATTTCCTTCCCCATCAACTCAGGCAGATCAAAAGCGACCGCCCCGGCATTATCGGTGTAAAAGCTCACGTGATTCACCGTCTCCAATCGCACCAACGGCACTGGCCAACCCGATCCTTTTTCCACGACTTCAATGCGGCACGGTTCCAAAGCGACGGCGACTTGGGCGGCAAACATCAGCAAACTGAAGAACAACTTAAATCTCGGCATAGAAAAGGACGTTCGAGGAAGTTCAGGCGGCAATACGCGCTTCAGCCTCTTTGGGCTTCGATGACTCAACCGTTTGCGTGGTCACCTGACGGAAACGCGCTTCGTAATCGGCGTGATTCGTCCCCATGAGCCGATCCCAGATATTGAAGTAGAGGCCGTAGTTGCCCGCCATCTTTTCATGATGTTGCACATGATTCGTCGGCGTATTCAGAATCCGCTTCAGCCACGAATCCATCAGTGCGCGCGGATGAAATTCATAGCCTGAATGTCCGGCGACGTTGAACACGGCTTGCCACAGCATGAAGAGCGCAAAGGCCAGCGGATGCAATGGCATCACCAGCACTGCGAGCGGAAAAATACCTGCCTGCACGACGGCTTCCGTCGGCGCAAAGGAGTAAGCGGCCCAAGGGGTAGGATTGTTCGAGAGATGATGCACCCGATGAAAGTAGCGGAACAACTTCGGATGGTGCATCAAGCGATGCGTCCAATAGAAATAGGTGTCGTGCAGCAGAATCGTGCAGCCGATGCTTCCCCAAAACCAAGCAGAACTGTGGTCTTTCACGTGCCAATACATCTGCGTCCAGCCCAGCTTGCCAGCCAGCACGGTCAATGCGCCCATCACTCCGAAGATGAACATGGAGAGGAAGGAATAGCCCAACTCACGACGCACGTCCTCTGATTCCGGCAGACGGGCAATGATTTTGCGATGAAACCATTGTCGTTTGAAGAAGACATAGCCCAGCAACCACACCGCTCCCGACAGCACTACATAACGTAGATATAGCGGTATCGTAGTACCTACGGTTAGCTGCAGAAAGCCGGGCGACTTGTCCGCCAGAAAATCTGGATTAGGCATAGATTTAGACCACTACACCACGTTTACGGACGTCGAGCAACCGTCAATACGTCACCGCAGGCGCAGGTAAATCTCGTTTGATCTCGCTTAAACGATACCCAAACCCACTCCCCTTGATGGTGGATAAATCCACGCCACCGTTGCGCCGTTGATAAATGCCCGGATGCACTTTGGCCTCAATGGATGAAGCCTCGGGGTAGAACTGCATGGCGTTCGTCTCCACGCCCATGATGGTGCCGACGTAGGCAGCGAGCTGCACGTGCGGAATCTGCGCGAGCATGGGATTCGTAAGGTCTTGCACCATCAGAGTCATGCCATGCGCCTTGGCCCAGCACGCGCTAAGAATCGCGCCGCTCTGGGTCTTGCACGTCTTGAGGGCGACGCCAGTCCAGCCGAGTTCGCGACCAAGTTTCACGTGCTTCCAATCATGCGCACTTTCATCGAGGAAGAGCGGTTTGCGGGCGGAGAGGCTGTGTGTATCGATGCGGTCCTTCTCGAGTTCATACGGGAACGGCTGTTCCACGTAGAGGATCATGCCATAGTAACGCGGATACTCATCGCGCAGGCGATCGAGGATGTCGTTCACATACTTGGGATTCAGCACCGTGCAATTGAAGTCCGCTGTGAGCCAGTCCACGCCCTGCTCCACCGCAATCTTGCCGATGGTCACGGTGCGCGCGTAGTCCCACTCCGCATCGTTGCCCTTGAGCTTGATCTTCAGGCATTTCAACCCATCGCGCTTGATCCACTCGGGTAACACCACGGGATAGCCATCGTTCGGTTCCGTGCCTTTGCGTTCACTATCGGAGAGCAAATCCAAGCCACCCACGAGATGCCAGGCGGGCAGTTTGTTCGGCCGCGTCTTGGCGAAGAAATCTTGGGGATACAGGCCCTTGAAGGAAACTTTCGTGTCCGCTGCCGGCGTGAGCAACTGCTCCAACGTGCGGTTCATGTGCGTCGGTCCGTAGGTGTCATAGACCGGCAACCCCAGCAGATTCCCGTAGGCATCATGCAAGGCGATATCGTAAAGGGAGAAGCAGACGAGCGCCGCCAGCCAAGGCATGGGTTCTTCACCTGAGCGCGTGGCATTGAACTCCTGGAGCAGGCGCGGGAGGACGTGCTCTTGGAAATCGTTGCTGAGCTCAATCGGGTGGCCGGGCTCCGCGTATTTCACTAGTTCAGCCCCGAGCAACTCAGTGAACTTCTTGAGAGCTGCATGGCGGGTCTCATACGGCAACGTGCTCGGCCAGACCCAAGTCACACTCAGCGGCGTTTCACCCCAGCCTTCCGCTGTTTTTCCGGCGCGATCTTGCACGGTCGCCTTGACGCGGGCACAAGTTACATAAGTCACCGTCTCCGTGCCGAACTTCAACGGCACGCGGGTATAAACCGGCAGATAATACAGCGTGGCACCAATACAGCGGATGTCAGAGGTCTTCATGTGACACAGCGAAAGCTAAGGACAATTTGGCTATCTAAGAAGCTAAAAAGTGAACGGAATTAAACTCCAAACCCCAATCACCAAGCTTCAGAGAAAACCCAAACACCAATCAGATTCAACACGCGTCGGTTAACGATTGGAAAATTGAAGTTTCTGTGGTGTTTGGAGCTTTGGATTTGGGATTTATTTCTTCCCCGCGTCTTGCTTGCGGAAGACTGCGGCGTGCACGCGGGCGACATCGCCCATGTATCCCTCCACCCCATAGTCATCGGCGGCTTTGAAGATGTGCTCGCGAGCTTCTTTGACTTTGCCTTCGGCGTCATACCACAGGCCGATGTAAAGGTGCGCATAGAAGAGGCGTCCCTTCAATTCTTCCGGACCAGGCGAGCCAGCTCGGGCGGACTTGAGAACATCTTCTACCGTAGCTTTACCGGCGTAGAGCGCGTGGATCTGCATCATGGGCACCCGGCTATCACCTTGAATCGGAATGAATTCTTTGACCGCTGTGGCCTTGTCTTTGGCCTTCGCGAGACAGATGTAATGGAAAACAGCATTCTCCACATCGTCCGGATTCACCGTGCGATGAACCTCAAATTGCTTCACCCCCTCCGCATACATGCCTGCGTAGTAATGCGAGATGCCGCGCTGCCAGTGATAAGGAATTTGCGAAGGAAACTTCTCCAAAACTTTATCGAAATCCGCGACCGATTCCTTGAAGTTGCCCAAACGGAAATTGACCTCACCGCAGCGCTGGTAAAGCCGGACCGCATTGGGGTCCAACTTGATCACCAAATAATAATCTGCCAATGCCTTCGCGAAATCCTTGTTGGCTTCAGCGAGACGACCGCGCAGGAGGTAGGGCCGGGGATCTTTGGCATCAATCTTGATCGCTTCAGCAAGGATGCTTTCCGCACCGGCCAGGCCATTCGATGTCACCTTTTGATTGGCGGTCTTGAGCAACTCGGTGATCCTGGCGTTTTCCTCGCCACGCGTGACCGATGTCATGCACAGTGACAATAAAAGCAGGAGAAGAATGGTGAGGATTTTCATGCGATGGGTGAAAGATAGCCTGAGCCGGTACAAGACACAACGCGTTTACCGCATTGCTGCCAACTCAAAGCAGCTTGCTGTCGTCTGAGCCTTGCAGTCGGATAAGCTTCTTTTTGATGGTCTCTACGTTCTTGGTCAGCTCATAAACGGTTTCGTAGATGACTTTCTGCGTCTCCTCATGCTGGATGGCCGGCACAGCAGGATGTACCTTCATCAATTCACGGGCGATGGTATCGCAGACGGTGCGGATCTGTTCAATGGCGGCTTTGCGGTCCATATTTTCTTAACCACGAATAGACACGAATCCAGACGAATTTAGAAACAAAAAGCGGCTGATGAATGAATTCATCAGCCACTGCTTGAAAAGATATTTGGGCCGAGCTGGAGCTCGGCGCTCCGCTTAGATGTTGGCGGCGATGGCGTCGCCCATTTGCGTGGTGCCGACTTTCTTCGCGTTCGGATCAGCGGCCGTGTAGATGTCGCCCGTGCGGAAACCGGCGGCGATGGCCTTGCCGACAGCGTTCTCGATAGCCGCAGCCGCCTCGTTCTGCTTGAACGAATGGCGCAACATCAGCGCCGTGGAGAGGATTTGCGCGATCGGATTCGCCAAGTTCTTGCCGGCGATGTCCGGAGCCGTGCCACCGGCGGGTTCGTAGAAGCCGAAGGTCTTGTCCCCGCTCGTAGCACCCAAGCTGGCGCTCGGGAGCATGCCGAGAGAACCGGCGAGAGCCGCAGCCTCATCGCTCAGGATATCGCCGAACATGTTCTCGCACAGCATCACGTCGAATTGCGTGGGCTTGAGCATGAGCTGCATCGCGCCGTTGTCCACGAACATGTGTTCGAGGGCCACGTCAGGGTAATTCTTGCTCACCTTCGTTACCACATCGCGCCAGAGCACGCCGTTTTCCAAGACGTTCGCCTTGTCGATGCTCGTCACCTTCTTGCGACGCAACGCCGCCGTGCGGAACGCGACATGCGCGATACGCTCGATCTCGGACGTGGTGTAAACCATCGTATCGATTGCGCGAAGCTGGCCGTTGCCGAGGTCTTCCGTCTTCTTCGGTTGGCCGAAATACATGCCGCCGGTCAATTCACGCACGACCATGATGTCGAGGCCATCACCCTGACGTTCCTTGCTCAACGGGCAGGCGTGCGAAAGTTCCTTCGGCAACTTCACCGGACGCAGGTTGGCGAAGAGACCAAATTCTTTACGCAAGCGCAGCAACGCCGCGCGCTCAGGCCGTTCTTCCTTCGGGATCGTGGGGTCACGATCCGGCAGACCGACGGAGCCGAAGAGGATACAATCGGATTCTTTGCACAGCGCGAGCGTGGCATCGGGCAACGCCTTGCCAGCGGCATCGATACCCGCCCAACCAACCGGTGCTTCCGTGATCTGAAACGCTACAGGGAATTTCTTTTCCACGGCGCGGAGCACCTTGATGGCCTCACGCATCACTTCGGAACCGATACCGTCACCCGCCAAAGCAGCAATCTTGAATGTCTGTAAAGTCATGGCGCGGGAGATTAGGGACCGGGATTAAAGCGGGGAAGTGAAAAAAACGCGAAAAAGGAGAGAAAACGAAACCGGACATGGCAACTGCCCACCTGCCGCTATCAACCGTCAATTTCTTGCTTGGCCACTTTGCGGGGGAAACCTTTGACCGGCATCTCTTCTTTTTCTTCTGCTTGTTCGGCCGGACCATTTCGTCGTATTTGCGGGATTGGTCAGC
This sequence comes from Limisphaerales bacterium, assembly GCA_965283725.1. Classification (GTDB taxonomy): domain Bacteria; phylum Verrucomicrobiota; class Verrucomicrobiia; order Limisphaerales; family JAEYXS01; genus JAEYXS01. Next base: position 490,422 of record CBDIPT010000004.1, on the reverse strand, counting down.
CGTCAATTCCGTACGGATCAGCTCACGGGTATGCTTCACTTCTTCACGCAGGAACGGCGCGATGCCATCAGAGATCTCCTTGGTGCGTTTCTGGCTGTCCGCCAAGATCTGTTCAATCCGGATGCTTTGCTCCGGTCAGTTCAAGCTGCTTGCCGAAGCGGGCGATAAAATCATTCTTCACTTTCGCGGGGCTGTTCGTGCCCTGCGGTGCCTTGGCCACGTGCGGCCAAGGGTTGATGGGACTCTGCTGAACGGCAGCATCCCCACCGGGAGCACTCACAAGTGCGGGCGGATAAAAACGATTATACCCCAACACGCCGGTGATCACCCCGGCGCCAAAGATGACGAGCGTCGCAAATATGACCTTCCAAATGCTCACCAGACTTCTCCCAAGTTATCCAACGGCGCCAACACGGCATGTTCGAGGTCAGCCGTCTGGATGGGCGCGTTCTTCGGGTCGTTCGTCTGGTAAGACCAGACGCCCATGATGATGGTCAGCGCCACGCACGGAGCGGCCGCGCGCCACAGCGCATGCCCCCACAACGCCCACACGTCCACGGGACGCAGGTCGGCGATGCGCGACATGATGCGCTTCTCGAAGGCATACGGCACACGGTCCGAGGGGACTTCATGCCGGGCGGCGGCGATCAATTTTTGATTTAATTTGGCTGTATCCATAAGCCTGCTACCACCTTAGACGCTATCAACGTCCAGCGCGGTTACAGATTCTTGTCTCGCATTAATTTTGTCAGTAATTTTTTCATCTCAGCACGAGCCCGGAAGGCCCGCACTTTGACGAGCGGCACCGACCACCCGGTCAGCTCCGCGATTTCTTTCACCGAACGCTCTTCAATCTCCAACAGCGTAATCACCAACCGGGCGGCGGGCGAAAGCTTTTCCAATACTTTATTGATGAGTTCTTTGGCCTCGACGGATTTCTCATCAGAATCATCTGGATCGGCCGTATGCCGCTCCAACCAGTCCTGCTCGTCATCGGAGATTTCCGTGAAATTAGTCTCCCGGTTGCGTTGATGGCCCCGGAGGAAATCGTAGCAAGTGCGCACCGCCAAGCGCATCAACCAATGCTCAAAAGGGGCCTCCCCGCGGAAGGATGAAAGCTTTTGAAAAGCCTTCATAAATACCTCCTGCACAATATCTTCCACTTCATCATCCCGCCGCGCATAACGCCGCGCCGTAGCGAAGACACGAGGCTGATACTTCACCACCAATTGCTCGAAACTCGCCGTGTCGCCTCGCAACACAGCGGCTATAAGTTCCGAATCAGTGGGTTCCATCGATGCCACTTCTATGCCTGAAGCGGACGCCGCTTCAAAGGGTAAATTGCCTTTAGAGACGTCACAAAGGGTTCCGTGGATGCAGGAAAAATGCCTGTGAAACCGGGGGAAAGCAAGGAGACGGGCGTCAGGCAACTAGTAGGCCACCAGTAACACACCCCGCAAATCAGGGACTAGCCAATCATTTTTTGACTTCTTCATTCCAAGCGAAAGCCCGGGCGCACATCCCGATTGCGAACGCCAGACTCATCAGCATGGCGAGCGTAATCCCGATGAAATGCACCACCCCGACAATCACACTGCTCGTGGAGAAGATGAAGCCAAAGAGCTGCACCCCTGCCCCATGACGCATATATTCTAATAGAAACAGGCCAAAACCCACACCAATCAAGAGCCAGCAAAGCCCGCCCAAGAAATACAGGGCCCGGAGAACCGGCCCTCCATACTGCCGGTTTGCCGTGGAAACGGCTTTGAGCAGCTTGGGCATTACCGGGGCAGCAGGTACAACGGGCTCAGGCAACGCAGCGGCAAAACCTGTCCCACACTCACGACAAGTTATCGCCGAGTCCTCGCTTTCACGACCGCAATAAGCACAGGTCTGCATGTAATGGGGCAAATGATCGGTTCGGCTTGAACCTCCCATGCTTGGACGAAGCCGGACAAGCCGATTATTCAGCGTTGCCCGGTCCCGCTTGCTCGGCGGTAAAAATCCATTAGCTTTCGCTTATGCCGGTGTTTTTAGAATGCCAACGTTGCACGGCGTGTTGCCGGTGGCCAGGTCAGGTGCGCATCACGGATGCGGAAATCACCCGGATGGCCGCTCATCTGCAAGTAAGCGAGAATGACTTCATTCAGCGCTACACCAAACTGCGCTTGGACCGCCAAGGGTTATCGCTCATGGATAAACCGACGGGCGAATGCATCTTCTTGGAAGACAATGGCTGCCTCGTGCAACCGGTAAAACCGCAACAGTGCCGGGATTTCCCCAATCTTTGGAACTTCAAAGGGGCAGAAAAGCAATGCAAGGCCAAGCCGAAAGATGTTTCAGCCGAGGAGTTTAGACGCTTGGTCAGCTTGGCAACAGGTCGTCCGCCCGAGACTATTCCCGTTCAATCTTGAGGGTCTTCTCAAACTCGTTCGTGAACTGCTGCAGTTCAGAGATGATTCGCGGTGGCTGCTGGACAATCATTTCCAGAAAACGGTCAGCCCCTTCGGGCTTGCGTTTGATTAGTTCCGTCGCCGCAATCACCATGGAGAGGTAATTGTTGATGTTATGACGCATCTCGGACAGCTTGCTGTTGAATTCAGCAACCTGCTCGGGCGTAAGCGTCTGTGGCTCATTTGGCAACCCCATGAGCTTGATAATTGCACAGTTCCTTTACAAAGCAAGCGGTTAGCAGCCTGCCGGGAGCGCTTATTATTCAGCCATAACCCCTTTATCATTAGCCAGATAGATAGCAGGCCAAAAGGCCCTGCTTTTGCCGGTTGACACTCGGCTCTGCGAAACCTAGAGTTCGCTTCCATTTTTAAAGGCACGTCCCCATAAACCAAGGGCGGCCTGGTCGGAGAGGAAGTGAATTAAGTTGACTGAGATTAAACTCAAAAAGGGCGAGTCAGTTGAAAAAGCGCTGCGTCGTCTTAAAAAGAAGATTGATCGCGAAGGCGTGCTCAAAGAAGTGCGGAATCACCGTCACTACGAGAAGCCCAGCGAACGCCGTCGTCGTAAGATGAAGGTCGCTCGTTTCTCCGCGATGCTGAGCGCTCGCTATGCCGATCTGTAAGATTTAGGCTTTCCACGAGCCGGGTGCTGTGAATTCATAGCGCCCGGCTTTCTTTATGTACTCCTTGTCCACCTGCTGGAATTCAGGCCGCCACACGGACGGCCGGGCGATGCTGCGCGAGATCCGCGAGCTGGGCTTCGAGTATGCCGAACTCAGCCACGGCATCCGCATCAGTCTGCTGCCGGGTATCTTTGAAGCCGTGGACGCCGGTGAAATGCGCATCTCCAGCGTGCATAACTTCTGCCCCCTGCCCCTCGGTTACAACCAGCCCAACCCAAACATCTTCAAGTTCACCGCTGAGAGTGAACGCGAACGGGCCAATGCGCTCCGCTACTCCATCAAGAGCCTGGAGACCGCCAAACGCGTCGGGGCCAAAGCCGTCGTCCTCCACTTCGGCCGTTTGCGGCTGGGTGAAGTGACAGAAATGATGAGTGAAGCCGTGTCCGCCAAGGATACCACGCGCCAGAGCCAGCTCATGGAAGCCCTCATGCTCGAACGCGAGCAGCTCAAGGTGCAACCCTATGCCTGGGCTATCAAAGTCGTGAATGAGCTCGCGATGAAAGCGGCGGAGATGAACCTCAAGTTGGGGCTGGAGATCCGCGAAGCCGTCGAGGAAGTGCCACTGGAAGGCGATTATCTGGAACTGCTCAAAGAATTCCCCGCCCAGACCGTCGGCTACTGGCACGACATCGGCCACGCCCAGATCAAGGCGAACTTGGGCTTCATTCATCACCGCGCTCACTTGGAATCTTTGCAACCGCGTTTGATCGGTTTTCACCTCCACGATGTCATTTATCCGGACCAAGATCATCGGGCACCCGGTACCGGAGCCATCGACTTCCCGTCGCTCGCCAGCTACGCTGCACCGGACAAGATCAAGGTGATAGAACTCAATCCCGGCGTGACCTCGGATGAAGTCAAAGCCGGGCTGGCCTATTTGAAATCTGTGTGGGGTGAGGATTGAAGAGCGGTAAATGGCAAAAACTTTGGTGGCGTTTGCTGATCTGTGCGGCACTGATGCTGTGGATTTTTCACGGCATCTTCCTGCAAGAAGGCCGGCAAGCCGTCGAAGCTTCCGGCCGCAAATGGGCCGAACTTAGCCGCTCGGAACAGTGGTCCGCAGGCTGGCAGCATGGCCCGGTGGAGCTGTGGGAAGCCATCCGGCAGATATCTCCCCTCGCCTTTCTGCTCTCGCTGGTTCTCATGGGTATCACCATTTTGCTCGGGGCGATGCGCTGGCAACGCCTGCTGCGGACCCAAGATATCCGGCTGCCTTTGGGGCGGATCCTGGAGATCTCACTCGTCGCGCATTTCTTCAATTCCTTTCTGCTCGGCTCGACCGGTGGTGATCTTTTCAAGGCATACTACGCTGCCCGCGAGACGCATCATCAGAAAACCGAAGCGGTCACCACGGTCTTTGCCGATCGCTTGATCGGCCTGTTTTCGATGCTGTTATTCGCCGTCATCATGCTCTGCTTCAGCCTGCGCGGCTGGTGGGAGAACAAATCCCTGCTCAGTTTCGGTGCGATCATCGCGGCCATCTTCGCTGCCAGTGCGGTGTTCTGTTATTTGGCCTTCTTCGGCGGGGTGTCCAAACGATTCCCGCAATTTCGTGAGTTCCTGAAAAAACTACCTAAAGCCGACATCTTGGAACGCTCCATCAATTCCTGCCGTCGTTTCGGTGAACAACCGGCGAATCTCTTCATCGCGCTGGCTATTTCGATGGTGTTAAACGCGTTTTGCGTTTTGCAGGTTTACGCCGTAGGCACCGGCCTTTCGCTCTCGCTGGATCTGTTGGCCCTGATGTTCATTGTGCCGGCGATCATCTGCATCTCCGCCATCCCCATCACGCCTTCCGGCTTGGGTGTGCGGGAGAATCTCTTCGTATTTTTGCTCGCCTCACCGCAATTCGGAATCCCGAACACGCAAGCCCTTACCCTCTCGCTGTTGACTTATGCTGGCAGCCTCATCTGGAGCTTGATCGGCGGTGTGGTTTATCTGTCGTTTCGTGATAAGCATCAGTTAAATGAACAGGCCGATTTGACCGACTCCCCTAATCCACCATAATTTTCATCAAAAAGCTGATAGAATTTCGTGCAAATGTAACTGCGGGTGTTATGTTCCCCACGTCGCGACCCTCGCGACTACGCACGATGGACAAGCTCTTGCTCATCGACGATGAAGCGGATGTTCAATATTCATTCCGCCGCATCTTCGACTCCCCGGAAATCGAACTCACCACTGCCGCCAGTGGGGAGGAAGGTTTAAAACTGCTGCCTAAAGTTAAGCCCGACCTCGTCATCATGGACGTGCGCATGGGCGGTATCACCGGCCTCGAGGCGCTTCGGCGGCTCAGGCAGATCGATGCCAAACTGCCTGTCATCATGATGACGGCATATGGCACCACCCAAACGGCCATCGAGGCGATGAAGCTGGGGGCGTTTGATTATCTCCTGAAGCCTTTCGACGTGCCCAAGCTCAAGCAGATTGTCGCCACCGCCCTCAAAGCCTCGCGGGACATGAAGCAGGTGGTGAGCTACCAGCCTTCCCTTGAATCCGAGGATTACGAGATGGGCGTGATCGGCCGCAGCGAGCCGATGCAGAACGTTTTCAAGCTCATCGGCCAGCTCTCCGCCTCCGATGCCACCGCCTTGATCACCGGGGAAAGCGGCACGGGCAAAGAGCTCGTCGCCCGAGCCATCTACCATCACAGCCAGCGCACGAATCAGCCTTTTCTCGCCATCAACTGTGCCGCCATCCCTGAGAACCTGCTTGAGAGCGAGCTGTTCGGGCATGAAAAAGGTGCCTTTACCGGAGCTGCCGTGCAACGCATCGGCAAGTTCGAACAGTGTAATAACGGCACCATCTTCCTCGACGAAATCGGGGATATGAGCCTGCCCACGCAGACGAAGATTCTACGGGTGTTGCAATCCGGCACCTTTGAGCGCGTCGGCGGCAATCAGTCCATCAAAGTTAACGTCCGCGTCATTGCTGCGACGAATAAGAATTTGGAACAAGCGGTGGCCAGCCGCGAATTCCGCGAGGACCTCTTCTACCGCCTGAACGTGGTGCGCATCCAGATGCCGGCCTTGCGCGAACGCGTCAGCGATATCCCCTTGTTGGTCAACTACTTCCTAAAGAAGTATGGTCAATCGCAAAAGGGCAATGTAAAGGCGATCACAGCCGATGCGCTAGCCACCCTGCAGAACCACCATTGGCCAGGTAACGTCCGGGAACTGGAGAATGCCATCCAACGCGCTCTTGTCGTAACCAAGGGGGATGCCATCCTGACCAGCGATCTGCCCACGGAAGCCCTCGCCAGCAAGCCCTATGTGCCGCCTGCGGCTGCCGCACCGGTCGCTCAGCCCACCGCTAGCACCGCCGCAACCCCAGCCGCTGCACCGGCATCACCAGCCCCTCAAAGCGCGGATGATACCACGATTTTGATCAAGCACCTGTTCGACTGGGCTCGCGCCAAGTCCGAGCATAAGCTGATTCCCACCGTGGAACGGGAACTGATCATCCACGCCTTGGCCGAAACGGGCGGGAATCAAGTGCGTGCCTCCAAGCTGCTGGGCATCACCCGGGCGACCCTGCGCAAGCGCATCGAGAAGTTTAAGATCAAGCAACAGCTCACCATCAACTGAGCTGGCTGCCTGCGGATTTCAGCGAAGAGCGGTTCCATCTGGAACCGCTCTTTTCATTTTTCATCAACGCGTCCACTCATCCAAATGGAAATGAAAAAGGCGCATCTTGCGATGCGCCTTTAGTGATTAAAGCAAACCCGATTTTACTGAGCAGGCGTAGTGGACTCCACCATTCTGATCCGGTAGAACTTGTTGGCAGCACCTACACTGCTATCGGTAACAACAACTTCGCCTTCCGTTCCGTTCACTGTCCCACCCACTTGGCTCCAAGGTGCTCCCAAGCCATTGCAGGATTCCACAATATACTGCTTGCCCAACACCGTTTGGAACCGAAGTTTGACACCAGCGGTTGATCCAGTTTCAGGACGCGTCAACTTGAAGGCCGACTTGGCATCCGTAGGATTCGTACCGGCAAGATATTCAGCCGAATTGGTACCCGTCCCCATCTGAATCAGCGTCTTTCAGTGCCATCAAATCCAAGACTTTGCCAAAGAAACGATACCGCCAAGCATCAGAGATACCATCACCTATTGAAGAGATGTTCTCCATACTGACAGGCGAAACCAAACCGTCTTGGGTCGTCGAGGTAAATGCAAACCCAGGAGAAGCGGAATAAGACATCACACGGATTTGGTAAAACTCACCGTTCACCAATGGCCGAGAAGGCTTAATGGCCAACGTCAACAACGTATTGTCACCACTCGGCAAGCCGGGCACACCGCCGAACCCAGATGTGTCAATCCAAGCCAAGGAAAGAGCGTTGTTACCACGACGGACAATGAAGGAGCTGTTCGGTAAACCGATGTAGCTGGTTGATCCCGGAACATAACCCATCGCTTCCGAAAGATCAGGAGCGCCGTTCTTTGGCTCAACCAAAACACTCACCATCATGCGTTTTGGCCGGCCTTCACCATTCACAATCGCATGGATGGGAACATTGATGGTGCCAGATGCTTGAATCACATCGCTGGCTTTGATTGATATCGTTGTTCCCGTATCAGTTGTCGTCGCCAAATCAGCCGCTTTGTAAGAGGAAAGCCCGAAGTTGGGCGGTGTCGCACCAGGACCATTGCTGGCATAAGCCCCGCCGCCAAACCGATAGACCCATTGAACAGAGTAATCGAGAGAGCGACGCAATGTGGTGATCACGTCATCAATCGTAATCAATCCGTCACCAGTGGTGACCGCGTTGATGTTACCTGAATACGGATCAATCCCAGAACCGCTGTTATAAGAATCAACCGTGTTGTAGAAATCACTATTGATCGGGCGAGGAATATTGGCACGGAAACTGGCCATCATGAAGGCTTCCTGCACATCGATCATGTCCAGTTTTCCATTACCAAACTCCCCTACGTTATACCAGCGGAACCCTTCAAGGTCACCAACCAGATACGTACGAGGCGCTTGAACACTGATTCGCTTGATCGAATTCGCATTGCCCGACAATAAGGCAAGCGCGCTGGCGTTGGTTGGAGCCAAAATATCAACTGCCCGGTTAAATCCTGTTGCAGCCGAAGGATTGAATACTTGAACTCGATACTCAGAACCGATGGGAGCGGTTGCAGGAATCCGAAATCCAAATGATCCGACAATTACCCGACCCAAACGATGAGCCTCAAACAGATTGATGAAAGCGCTGGAATACTGAATCAAATCTTGTTCCGCCGGGTACAGAGTCCCCTGCCCTTCAATCTCCAACCAAGCCACATTCAAAGCCTTGGCAGTTAGATTGGTTATAAGCACATTGGTGAAATTGGGTATGTAGTTCGTTGTCTGAGCCTGTGTCTGGGGATTAACTACGATATTGGTAGTAAAACCGACAAAAGCCAGATTTTGAATTCTCCCATAAAACTTTTCACCACTTGGCGTAGTAAAGGGCGCCATCAGTTTGGATTCAAAACCGATCTCAGTGGGGGCAGTCAAAGCGCTTCCGCCCACATTGGTGACGGCAATGGAGAAGCCCAAGGAATGCATCTTGGTTTCCACTGGCAAGGTAAGCGTGATAGGAACTTGAAAATATTGTCCCGGGCTACCGATGTAGTCACTAGACGCTTCACCATTGGCAAAACCCAACGTAATAAGGTTGTTGGTTAACGTAGTGTCCACAAACACATTCGTAGTGGTCACATTCGTTCCGGATGAGATAGCCAAGCTGAAACCGCTGGCTACCCGCAACAGGTCTAACGTATGGCCGATTTCCGTGACAAACACATTGGATGCACCCGGTCCAACAATGACACCGAAAGGTTGATTGGCATGCGCATTTGTCCCATCTTTCCATCCTGGATATGTCGGGTAGAAGGCATTGTCTGGCCAAATATTTGTCGAGACACCATAAACCGTGCTAACCGCACCATCCGCGGTAATGATACGAACGCGATGATTGTTTTGATCAGCCACAATCAAGCTGCCATCAGGTGCAAGGCTCAGATTTCGTGGTGTATTGAACTTGGCACTCAATGCCAAACCATTGGTAAAGCCAGCTCCATTACCACCAGCTAAAATTGTCACTGTGCCTGGAGTCAGCAGATTGAGAACTTTGATCGAGTGGTCACCGCCATCGGCCACGGCAACTTTATTGCTGCCATAGAGCGAGATACCCGTAGGGTTCACAAATGTGTTGTTCAACAAAGTGACCACACCTGCAGGGGTCACTTGCTTTACTGAACCGCCGATTTCCGTGACCAACAAATTGTCATTAGCCAAAATGGTCATTGCGGAAGGAGCCACCAACGCAGCCGTTACTACAGATACAAACGTTCCATCACCAGTATATCTGCGAACGGAACCATCTGCTGAGGTCAAAACGAAAAGGTCACCATTACTGGCAAAAGCCAAAGCAACGGGATCAGTCAGACCAGTGATAAACTGATAGGTAAAACTCGTGGCCCGGTTGCCCGGGTTAGTGATTTTTAAAATATTACCTTGTCCATTTTCAGCGACGTAGAGGTTACCCGAACCGTCAAACGCCATGCCTAACGGATTATCCAACTTGATACCGGCACTTTCACTGGTGAAAGTGATTATACTGCTTCCCGGCGTGCTCCCCACATCCTGCGAATAGGGGCCACCACCGAGCGTCGAAACAGTCACCTGCCCCAGCGCCGATGTGGTGGTGCATACGGCCAAGGCCGCCACGATGCCAGCCGACATGCGGCCTGAAGCCTGCCGCTTCAGACTGCCTGCCAACTTTTGCAAGCTGGATAAAATATTCATGTTATCTACGAATTGAAGTTAGCAGTTTTGGCGCCAACTTATTTCGAGGTCTTGCTGTCCTTCTTCCAGTCCTTCGGCTTGCCCGTATCCCACGGCGATTCTTCATTGTCACCAGGGGCAACCCAAGTCTTCGGCACATTCTGATCCTGCAACGTATTACGCAAGTAATCCGTCGGTGTGTAGTGATAGTCGTATTCTTGCACGATGGTCGGGGTCACAAAGATGATCAGGTTCACCTTGGAGCGGGACTTCGAATCGCGGCGGAACAGACGGCCGATGCCAGGAGCGTCGCCCAGGCCCGGAATCTTGGCGTAAGATTTCGTGGAAGTGTCGCTGGTCAAACCACCCATCACCAGCGTGTTACCGCTCGGGATCAAAACTTGCGTCTCCATGCGGCGCAGCGCATAGACATTCGCTTGGAACGTCGCGCTGCTGATTGTTTGCGTGTCTTTGCCATCGATGTTCGACACTTCCGGAACCACATGCAGGAAGATGTTGCTATCCGCCGTGATGCGCGGCGTGACTTGCAGAATAGTACCCACGTTGGTGTAGGTGATTTGCGCTGCGGCCGGCGTGTTGGCCGAACAGGCGTCACCGTAAAGATCGGGAATGCGCGAGTGACCGATAGCGTGGCAAGCTGGTTGTCCATCGTGACCGTGCGCGGCGTCGAAACGACATCGCTATCACTGTCATCATTGAAGAAGGAAAGCACACCAGAAACCCCGTCTGCATTCAGGAAGCCAACACCGGGGAACACACCGTTCTTGGTGTTCACCGAAAAACCACCACCACCCACCGTCGTATTCAAACTGGTGGTTGAGGTAGACGCAGCTGAAGACGTTGACGTGATGACAGCACCAGAAGGCAGCGGAGTGGATGTCGTAGTCGTCGCGCCCGGGAAAGAGGTCGTAGTCGTTCCCGCCGTGATGCCGTTACCAAATGTGAAGTTCTGCGCCCGCAGCGTACCACCCCAATCGATACCCTTGATGCTGCTCGGGTTACGCGCCGTTTCCACGATCCGCGCTTCAATCAAAACCTGTTTGGTCGCTGTATCCAGCTCAGTGATAACCTTTTCGATGTTCTTCAGATCGCGATCCACCGCACTGACCAACACCTTGCCAGAACGGCTGTCAGCCATCACTTTACCACGGGTGTCTGTCAGCAAATTTTGCACTGCCGGAACAATGTTCGTCGGGCTCGTGTAGCGCAATTGGAACATCTGGCTCACCAGCGGCTCCAATGCTTTCGGGTCCTTGATCGTCACCCGACCGATCTTGGTCTTTTCGTTCGCCACGAGCTGCAGATTATGGTTGTCCAAAACAGCTTCGAGCGCGTCCAACGCGGTGACATTCTCGAAACGGATGGAGATGGTGGCGGGCGGCAACGGTTTCCCATCCGGTCCGGTCTGCGCCGTATTAACGCGCGGGTCGAACTGGAAGTTGATGGCCGCCTGGCGGGCCAACGTGGTGATCACGTCGGTCAACGGCGTCTCATCAAACGTGATCAGCGGCACCACTTCGCCACGGTTGACCGTAGCTTCAGCTTTGTCCGCTTTAGCAGCGGTGGTGGACTGTGCGGAGAGCCCCGAGCTAAAGGCCAAGAGCCCCGCCGTGATGATCGTTAACGCTTTAATTTTCATTGCCTGCTTATTGAAATTTTCAGTTTTAAACGGTCTCACCGTATTCAAGGGCCGGTCGGCAACTTGATTTCCTTGGGAGCCTTCTCCCCGTCGATCTTGATGACCACACCCAAATCACTAAACGACTCGACTTTGACTTTGTAATTACCCTCAGGAGTCACAACCGTTTTGCTCTCTCCTATCCCCAGCAAGTAATTCTTGCCTTTGACACCAGAATTGATGACGACCAAGCGGTTGTTACCCACCCCGGTCATCCCCTTCAACTCGAAGAAATCATAAGGATTCTTCTTCGGCGGCGGGGGCGGAGGGGGAGCCGGAGTCCCGTCCGGCTTAACCGGCACTTCTGGCTGCTTAGGCACCGGCGTCCAGCGAATTGACTTGGGAAAGAAAGGATCTTTCCCCTTCTTGTTATCGTATTCGAAAACAGATTTCGGCACCGGAACTTCTTTTACCGGTTCCTTGGCAGCGGCAGCTTTAGAATCGGCTGGCTTGGCGTCCGGAGCAGCTGCGGTCAACCCTTGAACCGCCGCCAAAAGCACAGCAACCGTCCACAAATGATTCAATTTATGCTTAAAGTTCATTTGCTGGCTTCCTTTGTCTTGAGTGGCACCACAAGTTCCAACTTAAAGCTCAATTTCTCCATCTCCGCTCCGTTAGACGAACCACCTTCAGGCGAGAGATCAAGATTTTGCACCCGGATATACGGGAAGGCATTTTCAAAATCCGCCAAGAATTTGCCCAGATCATGATAGTAAGCCGAACCCTTCAGCGTATACTTCACCGCTTCATAAGGAAAATCAGCAAAGATACCCACTGACGTGCGCTCTTCCCGGCTGAAATTCGGGATATCAACATTGTAGCCAATCTTGAATTTGTTCACCGTCAGAATCACCCAAGAATACAAATCTCCCGAGGCCATGTTCTTTTCCATGGCATCCAGTTTCGTTTTCTCGGTTTCCAAATTAGCCAGCACGTCCGGTGATTCTTTCTTCAACTTGCTCGCCTGCTCTACCTGGCCAGTCAAGTTTTCGATTTCCCCAAGCTTCGCCGTCTTGGCATTAGCCTGCGCACGAATGACAAAGGCATAAAGTAGGCCAACCACAATCGCAGTAATGAATCCGACGAAGATTAATTGCTGCTGTTTTTCTTTAGAAAGCTTGTTCATGTTAGCGCACAACCTCGGTAAAGACACATTCCAAGGAGAAAGTCTGGAACTTCTTCCCCTCTTCGTTCTCACGTGCCGGATTCAACGTCTTGAGCAACACCGTGCCGTTGGTGCCCATATGATCTTTCAACCCAATAGCCAGTTGCTCCCGGAAACGGTTATAGTTATCCAGTCGCGGACTGTTGTCTTGGGCTTCCACCGTCAACATGATGACCTGCTTGGACGTAGCCGGCTTGCCTTTGATGCCAGAACCTTTAGGCGGGATCACCGCAGGAGTGATTTGATAAACTTGATCCACTTTCAGCCGGAGGATATGCACATCTTCCACCAAAGCGCGTTGCAGAGAGTCCAGCACCGGTGCCCACAACGGACGATTGACCGCCAGCTTCTTCAGCATGTCGATGTTCCGTTGGGTTTCCGCCACCTTTTTCTTGTTTGTTTCCGTCTCTTTGGCCGGTTTCTCCAGCGCCGTCTTCTCATCGTTCAACGACTTGATCGTGCCGTCGAGCTTGGAAAGATTAGACCAGTTGATACCCGCCCAAACGAGTAACAGCACCACCAAGCCAACCGCCACGTAGATGGCGCGCTTGATGGGATCTCTTCTGCGTAAGTCTTCTGCGGCCTGTTCTTCGGCCAGCAAATTGATTTTAATTGGCATACTCTAGAATGCAGCCATTGCACCACCGACAGCCACAACGAGCTGCGGAGCGACTTGTTCCAGTTCGGACATTTGTGCCGGCGGCAGCCCCGGCGTCATGAAACCAGCAGGATTCCAAGCTTTGCAAGGAACCATCAACTCGGATTGCAGCGCGTTGATGATGTACTCAGAACGCGCCGAACCACCGGAGAAAAACACCTGACTGACGGTCTTGTCTTGCTGATGCTCAAAAAAGTCGATCGAAGCACGTAACTCGCGGCCCAGCGGCGTCAACAGCGGCTGGATGGTAGATTCCACTTCTTGCGGCATCCCCACTTTGATTCCCTCAGCTTCCGCATTACTGATACCGAGCGATTCCGCGATACCCGTCGTCAATTTGGCCGCACCGAAGCCAACCACGCGGGTCAACATCAACTCACCCATCATCAAAATACTGATCGTGGAGTTCTTGTAACCAAAATCCACCAAAGCAACCACTTCCTTGGCGAAAACATCAGGCATCGCCATCTCGAAAGCATTTGCCGGGCCAATCAAACCGGTAGTGATGACATCTGCCGTCATCCCCGCATTTTTGGCCGCCAGCCGGACATCGTCCACCAACTGCCGCTTTGCCCCACCCACCAACGTCTTACCCTTCGAAGGCATCTTCACCGTACCATCAGCCGACTTCAGGGAATCCGGATTGATCGGCGAAATGTGACAGTCGAAGAGATAGTCCGGAAAATCTTGCTGCAGATAGTTCTTGGAGTTCATCCGCACCATCATGCGCATGTCATTGATGGCCACTAAAGGCATCTCCGTAGTGCGCAGGATGCTATCCCCCACACCCAAGACGATCACCAAGTGCTTAGACCGCACACCCAGTTGGTGCATAACGGTTTTCAGGTGTTCGGAAAGGATATCGGGAGATATGCCGCGGTCGTAAACAGGTGCGTCCACCATGGCGAAACCTGTGAACGTATAGGCCTCACCTTTGCGTTGAATGGACACGGCCTTGGTTACTCGCGTCCCCAAATCCACCACCACCGCTTGGTCCCGCCGCTTGCCAGAATTGCTTAAGAATGGTAGCGCCATGACGAGCGTTTTGTAACGGAGCGCTTTTCCAAATGCAAGTCACAATCTGCTCAAACTAAAAAAGATAAGCTAACTCATTTTTCCCCACCGTCTATTCTTAGTTCAGAAATTACATTGATTTACCATGAAACACTTAGTATGAAATCGCGTGTGCGGTGCCAGCACTCCATTACAGCACCCGGAGTCTGCACCCCTTCCCGGGTGTATCAGAAAATAGTTTTTTATGGCTTACACAGCGGAGATTAGCCGAACAAACCCTAGTGCGTTTGTGTTCCTTGTTGACCAGTCGGGCTCCATGGTCGAGCCCATCGCTGGCAGCGATGGCAAACGCAAATGCGACAGCGTGGCCGACGCCATCAACCGTCTGCTGCACAACCTCATCATCAAATGCGCCCGCGGCGAGGGCATCCGCAACTTCTATGAAGTCTGCGTGATCGGTTACGGCGCCCAAGTGGGCCCGGCCTTCAGCGGGCCCAAGCTCGCTGGCCGCGACATGGTGCCGCTCAGCGAAATCGCCAACTCCCCTGCCCGCGTGGAAGAGCGTATCAAGCAGATTGACGACGGAGCTGGCGGCGTGATCACCCAAAAGGTGAAATTCCCCGTCTGGTTCGAGCCGCATGCCAAAGGCACTACCCCGATGGGTGCCGCTTTGGACTTGGCCCACCACATTCTTTCCAGCTGGGTAGCCAGCCATCAGTATTCCTACCCTCCCATCGTCATCAACATCTCTGACGGTGAAGCCACGGACTTCGGTCCCGTGCCGCAAGCCGAGGCCTTGACCAGCCTGGCTACTGTGGATGGCAACGTTTTGTTGCTGAACTGCCATATCTCGAGCCAACCGGTGCAGCCGATTGTCTTCCCGGAAACAGATAACGATCTGCCCGATGAGTTCGCCCGGACGCTTTTCCAAGTGTCCAGCGCCCTCCCGGCCCCGATGCGCAATCTGGCCCGGAACGAAAACGTCATGCTCGGTGAAAACGCCCGCGGCTTCGCGTTCAACGCGGATTTGGTGGAACTGATCCGGTTCCTGGACATCGGCACGCGCGCCAGCAACCTGCGGTAAAAATTTATCGCCTGTGGAAACCACTGTGCAAGTATTCTGGGTGCCTAAGGAAGGCTACAGCCCGGATGAATACGAAGATGCGTTCAGTTGTTCCCCCGAGAAAGGCATTTTCGCCATCGCGGATGGCGCCACAGAGTCCTCTTTTGCCGATCTCTGGGCTCAATGCTTGGTCCAGCGCTTCACCGCTGCCCCGCCCCAAGGTTCCCAACCTGATGCCACCACCCTGATTCAATGGCTCAGCCCATTGCAGAAGGAATGGCACTCCAGCATCGCTTGGGACCGGTTGCCTTGGTATGCGGAAGAAAAAGCCCGCACCGGTGCCTTCGCCACCCTCCTTGGCATCCGTTTTGAACCGCCCAAACCGCAGGAAAAGCCCTCGTTCTTCCAGCGTCTCTTCGGCGGCAACAAAGGCCCTGTCCTGCCCCAGTGGAACGCCATCACGGTCGGTGACAGCAATCTCTTTCACATCCGGAACAACGCGCTCGTCAAAACGTGGCCCATCCAAAAGGCCGCCGAATTTGACAGCCGCCCCTGCCTCCTCTCCAGCAACCCTAACCGCAACCAGCCAGTCTGGGCGGAAGTCCAGTATTTGCAGGGGGATTATCAGGAAAACGACATCTTCATCCTTGCCACGGATGCCATCGCCAAATGGTTCCTGCAACGTCACGAAGCCGGTAGCAAACCTTGGCAACAATTGATGGAAGTCAAATCCGAGGCTGACTACGCCCAACTTGTCACCAAACTGCGCAAAGAATTCGGCATGCGCAATGACGACACAACCGTAATCCTTTTCAAATGGTCCGCTACCAAGCAGGCCTGAGACACGCCATCGCCAACCTGTAGACATCATGAACTGGCCTTCTCACACAGATTATCAAGATTCGATCCAAAACCCGCACATCTGCTTCGAAGAGGCCGACCTCAAAGAGAGCGAAGTGAAGTGCGACATGCTCGGCCTGCCCAAGGTCATGTCCGGTAACTTCGCGAGCGTCTATTCCGTGACGACCAGCCAAGGACGCTGGGCCATCCGTTGCTTCGTCCGTCAGGTGATGGGCCAGCAAGGCCGCTACGCCCGCATGAGCCAGCAACTGCTCGGGCTGGGCCTCGATTTCATGGTCAGCTTTGAATACTATCTCCGCGGCATCAAGGTGCGCAACGAGTGGTATCCCATCGTCAAAATGCAGTGGGTCGATGGCCTCCCGATGAACCAATACATCGAGGAAGTCTATGATAAACCCGACCTGCTGCTCGATCTGACCAAGAAGTTCCGCAAGGTCATGAAAGGTTTGCGCGATAACCAGCTCGCGCACGGCGATCTCCAGCACGGCAACATCATGATCACGCCGGACAATGAGTTCCGGCTCGTCGATTATGACGGTATGTACACCCCGGCCTTCCGCGGCAAAGCCCCGGAATTAGGCCATGCCAACTTCCAGCACCCGCGCCGCACCTCGGATTTTTACAACGAGGATCTCGATAACTTCGCTGCTTTGGTGATCCATACCAGCCTGCTCGCTTTGGCCACGGATGCCGCCCTTTTCAAGGACTTCTACACGGGTGACAACCTGCTGATGCTTTCCTCGGATTTCAAAAATCCGTTGCAATCCAAGGTCATCAAACGCTTCAAAGAAAACAGCAACGACACCGTCAAGAAACTGGGTGAATTGCTGGAACGTAGCTGCTTGGCGGATGTCTCCAAGGTCCCCATTTACGAAGATGTCATGCTCGCCATCGACCAAGGCCGCATTGATGCGGTGATCGCCAGCATCTCGGCTGCTCCGTCTGCCGCTCCGGCTGGTGGCGGTGCCGCCGCGCCGGGTGCTGATGGTGGTTGGTGGGCTGGCGGCACGCCGCCTCCGGCTGAACCGCTGGGCAGCCGCCCGGCTACTGGCTCACGCCCTGCCCCGGCTCCCACGCCCGCGCCCAAACCGGCTGCGCCAGTGAACAAGCCCATGACGGTTACGCCCACGCCCACACCTGCTTGGGCTGGCTCCACGGCCCCCAAACCGGCCACGACGACACCGCGCACCGCGCCCAATGTCCGTCAGCCGCAGCCGGCTCAACAACCGGCGGCCGCCCCGGCGGGTGGCAACAACATGAAACTCTGGCTGATCCTCGGCGGTATCGGCATCTTGGTGTTCGTGCTGTTCTTCCTGCTCGCCAAGTAAACCGTATTTTCCCAAAGAAAAGCCCCGCATCATGCGGGGCTTTTCTATTTATATCCGGTCGATAAATGCAAATGCAGGCCTTGGCTATCGGCTTATAATCACCCTCTTACCGCCCTCAGCACTCCTTGTTCTTGCAAGCCCCCAAACGCTTGAGCTGATCGCATGAAGCCGAGATTTGCAGCCGTTGCGATTTCATCGAGAAACCCAGCTTATGGCTGATCTCACTCTCGATCTCCTCGATCTTATCGCTCTCGAACTCCACGATCTTTTCGCAATCCTGACAAATCAGGTGATTATGGTTCGGGTGCGCGGCGTAGTTCGGATCGTAAAACTTGTAGTCCTTGCCGAAATCCATCTCATGCACCAGCCCGCTCTCCGTCAATAACGGCAAGGTGCGATACACCGTGGCGCGGGAAACGGATTTGTCTTTCTGCTTGGACCACTCCAGCAATTGCTCCGCCGTGAAGTGCTTGTCCGTGTTGAAAACCGTATCCACAATCGCCTGGCGCTGCGACGTGATGCGCAGATTCTTCTTCGCCAGGAAATCCATGAAGCGCCGTTTCGCCTCAGTTTTATCGATTGCCGACATGGTGTTACTATATTTTGCCCCGTCGCTAAGTCAACGAGTGTCAGTCCCTCATCCTGTCCAAAAACTGGCGTAAACCCAATTTCCGCCTATATTGCGCCCACCTGCTGACCGTAGCAGACAACTTTGTGAACATCGAAATCATCAATACCGGCTCCGAGCTGATGCTGGGCCGCGTCCTTAACACCCACCAGCAATGGCTCTGCCGCCAGCTCACGGACCGCGGCTATCTCGTTCAGCGCCAAGTCGCCATCGCCGATGAAAGCCTCGCCATCCAGAACGCCGTCCGCGAAGCCGCCGGTCACGCTGACCTCATCATCTGCACCGGCGGCCTCGGCCCTACGTCCGATGATATCACGCGCGATTTGATCGCCGAACTCCTCGGTAAGCCTTTGATCGAAGACCCGCGCATCGCCGCGCACATCGAGAGCTTTTTCAAGAAGCGCAACCGCCCCATGCCCGTCAGCACGTTGGTTCAGGCCAAAGTGCCGGAAGGCGCCACGGTCTTGGAGAACCGCTACGGCACCGCGCCGGGCCTGGCGATGAAGCTGGACCCGAATCCCTACCGCGCCGACCGCAAGCCCTCGTGGATTGTGATGCTCCCCGGTCCGCCGCGCGAATTGCGTCCCGTTTTCCTCGAAGAAGTCGTCCCCTTCCTCAACCGCGAGTTCGCGCGCGATACGGCCTTCGTTTGCCGCACCTTGCACAGCGTCGGCCTCGGCGAATCCCGCGTGGAAGAACAGATCGCCCCGGCCCTCGCACATTTGACCAAGGCAGGCTTGCAGATAGGTTACTGCGCCCGCGTGGGAGAAGTGGACGTCCGCCTCGTCTTTGAAGGCTGCGGCGCCGAAGAAACCGTGAATGAAGCCGCTGATATTGTTTATTCAAAGATCGGCAACCACATCTTCGCTGAGAACGATGCCAATCTCGAGAGCACCATCGTGAAGCTGCTCACTGAGCGGAAGAAAACGCTCGCTGTCGCCGAGTCCTGCACCGGCGGTTTCATCGCCCATCGTCTTACCAATGTCTCTGGGGCTTCCGTCGTGCTTTTGGCCGGTCTCGTCACTTACAGCAACGAAGCCAAGCAACAATTCCTCGGCGTTCCCGCTGAAACTCTCACCACTCACGGTGCCGTCAGTGAATCCACCGCCCGTTCAATGGTCGAAGGCGCCCGCGCCCGCACGGGTGCGGATTATGCGCTCGCCGTGACCGGTATCGCCGGGCCCACGGGTGGCACGACTGAGAAGCCCGTCGGCACTGTCTTCATCGCCCTCACCGACGGCGAGCACACCAAAGTCATCAACCCGCTTAACGCCTTCGACCGAGAGACGTTTAAATACATCACCTCGCAACAAGCGCTGGAACTATTGCGCCGACGTCTGCTCAGACTCGATGCGTAATCGTCCTCGAAATCAAACGACGAAACACAAAACCCGTGCTGCTGGCTTCCAGCCGGCAGTTTGAGGCGTCCGTCGTAGCACACCCGGCCCTTCTTCCCGACAAAACGAAAAACCCCGCAGGCTTGAACCTGCGGGGTTTCAAATGGTTGCTAACAACGCTTACTTGCCGTTGTTACCGATCGCTTCCACCGGGCAGCCTTCCATGGCTTCCTTGCACTGGGCTTCTTCTTCCGGCGAAGACGGTTGCTTGTAAACGTAAGAGTGACCACCGTCATCGTTACGCGTGAAATTCTGCGGGGCGGTTTCGCGGCACAGGTCGCAGTCAATGCACTGATTGTCCACGTAATACTTGCCCGCCACGTTCTGCGTGTAGCTATTTTCTAAGTCAGCCATAAAATTCAGTTTTCGATTAAAACTGCATTTAGATATGCGGACGCCTCGCACGCTTGGCAAGTCGATTCGTTCGACTTTTTAATCCAGCCGGAAGCAGTTTTTCACCCGACGGGCTGATCCACTACCCTTAACCTGCCATGTAATCGCCAAATCGCCAACCCGCCCGTCTTTGGGCCTCCCGCCCCCTTTCCACCCAAGCGTTTCGTCAATGATAATCTCACCTAATCCCCAACATAAAACACTTCCCAAGCTCGCTCATTTCCCTATCTTCCGCCCCGTGAGTGCTACCTGCGCCCGCAAGACTAAGATCATTGCGACACTTGGTCCCGCTACTGATTCTCCGGAGATGTTAGGCCGGATGATCGATGCGGGAATGAACATAGCTCGTTTGAACATGTCCCACGCCCCCCATGACTGGGTCCGGCGTGTTGTGAAAGACATCCGCGCCGCCGCCAAGGCGCGCAACGTCAGCGTCGGCATCCTGATGGATACCCAAGGGCCCGCCATCCGTACGGGCGACCTTCCGGTTCCGCTGGATCTGCAACCCGGCCAAAAATTCACCCTGACCGTCCGCGGCCAGACCAGTGAAGAAGTCCACTCCGTGGACGTGAACTACGAAAACTTCATCAACGACATCAGTGTCGGCGATATCGTGCTCGTGGACAACGGGGCCATCCACATGAAAGTGCTGGCCAAGCATGACAACAAAGTAGAGTGCGAAGTGCTGACCCCGGGCAAACTCGGCAGCCGCCGCCACATCAACCTCCCCGGCGTCAAAGTCAGCCTGCCGGCCATGACCAGCAAGGGCCTGGCAGACATCGCCGTGGGCTTGGAGCTGGGGGTCGATTACATCGCCCTCTCCTTCGTGCGTGAAGCCAAGGACATCCTCCAACTCCGTGCCGTGGTGGAAAAAGCCAATCCTCGTCCGCTCATCGTGGCAAAGATCGAGGACCAGGAAGCCATCAAGAACCTCAACAGCATCATCGCCGAGGCGGACGCCATCATGGTCGCCCGTGGTGACTTGGGCATCGAATGTCCTTACGAGGAGCTGCCCATCATCCAGCGCAAGATCGTGAAAACCTGCCTGCGCGTCGGCCGCCCCGTCATCGTAGCCACGCACATGTTGGAAAGCATGATCACCATGCCCCACCCCACTCGTGCCGAGATCACCGACGTGGCGAACGCCGTCTATGAACAGGCAGATGCCATCATGCTCAGCGGTGAGACCACCGTAGGCAAATACCCGCTCAAATGCCTCGAGGTCATGGACCGCGTGGCCCAGCGGATCGAACGTTCCGGCGGCGCGAACTTCCAGGAACGTGCTGAATTCACCAGCCCGCGCCAGAAGCTCGTGAAAAGTGCTGTCGTCATGGCGGATGAACTCCGCGCCGAGGCCATCGTGATCTTCACGATCCGCGGCACCATGGCGCGCTACACCTCGTGGATGCGCCCGCGCCACTCAAAGATCTACGCCGTATGCGAGACCAGGAGATGGCCGACCAGTTGACCCTGCTCTGCGGCGTCACCCCGCTGGTCATGCCGTTCAATCATGCCTCCCCGGAGAAGACCATCAATCCGGCGATCGAGTTCATGAAGCAGGCAGGCTACATAAAGAAGGGTAACACCGTGGTCGTCGTCAGCTCCATCTCCGCCGAAGAACGCATCGTGGAAGCCATCCAGATGCGCGTGGTGGAATAACCGAGCAGTATCAATCAAAACGAACAGCGGGCGAATCGAAAGATTCGCCCGCTATTTCTTTGGAGCGCAGCCTGGAGGCCGCGCTCCTTTCATAGAAAACGCCGCCCTGGAAACCCAGAGCGGCGCTCGTAATTCGTAAATCCCAAATCCTAAATCGGTACTCCCCACCCGCCCACTTCGGCTGCTTCTTCAAGTGGTAGAGCATCTCCCCCGCCTTCGGCACGAGCAGGATGCCTTCATCCTCGCGGTTCGCGAAATCTTCCTTGCGGATCGTCTTCGGATCGCGATAGCCCATGTTGATCTTTTTGCAGACCTCTTCCGGGATACCCGTCGCCAGCGTCACCTTCACACGGCAATGCTCCACACCGTTCTCGAACTTGCCGATGCCGCGCACGTGCGTGGAATGCGCGATGACGCCCCATGGATAGTCTTTGAACTTATCCCACTGTTTCAGGAAGTAATCTCGGCAGTGATAACCGATCTCGATGATCGTCTTGCCGTGCGCGATGCACACCTCATGGATGTGCGGCGCGTAGATGATGAGCTCGCCACCATCGGCCACCACCGGCTCAAGCTTGTACATGCACTTGCCGCCCGTCCACAGCTCGTCATACATCGCCGGAGCGCAGGAGAGCACGGTGTGAAACGGCTTGTCCTTGTAGCAGATGTGATGCTGCTTGGAGACCTCGCTCGCCGCATCCCAAGCCGTTTCCGGCGTGCCCGCATACAGGCCCACCAAATCCTTGTTCGGCGCGACAACCATGCAGAAGCACTTCTTCGGCACGGTGACCAAGGCTCCCGCGCGATCCACCACCTTGCGCACCGGCGTCCACTTGTTGCCGATGATCATCGGGTTCGTGACCACGGCACCGAGCCAATGGAAGAAATTCAAAATCTCCGGTCCACCCACGCCCGGGAACAGATATTTGTTACCGCCCGAGAAACCCACGACCTCATGCGGGAACACCGGGCCCACGATGATGATCTGGTCGTATTCGAAGACGAGCTTGTTCACGTCCACGCCCACTTCCATCTCGAAGAGGCCGCTGGAAAGTTCGCGGATGTCTTCCTTGCTGATGACACCCACGCGACGCAACGCCGCCGGATTATCCCACTCGTGATTGAAGAACTTCACCTTGCGATACTTGCCCTGATGCTCGGCCTCCGTGATGTCCAAGCGCTCGCAAATGGCTGCCTCGCTCATCGGCTGGTGTGTGCCCAGTGCCGTGAGGATATCCATCGACTTCGTCACTTCACCGATCTGGTCGAAGAGCGTCTTGAAGAGCAATCCCACCGGCGCCGTGCGCGTGGCATCGGGCACGATGAGCAGGACTTTCTTGTCGCGATATTCTTTGGCCGGACAGGCTTGCGCGACGATCTCCACCACTTGCTGCGGCGAGATGCTGGAACCCGACGGAACGGATTGGCCGATGGCTTGCATAAAAGTAGTTTAGATCGTCTGCGACAAAAATCCACCATCCACCGTGATATCCGTGCCCGTCACAAAGCTGCTCGCCTTGTGCGACGCGAGGAAGATCGTCGCCCCGATCAATTCCTGTGATTCACCGAAGCGGTTCATCGGCGTGTGGCCCCAGATGGCCTTCGTGCGCGCCGTGGGCGTGCCGTCGTCATTGAAGAGCAGCTTGCGATTCTGTTCCGCCGGGAAGAAGCCGGGCGTCAACGTATTCACGCGCACACCCTTCGTCGCCCATTCGCGCGCGAGGAACTTAGTGAGGCTGATGACCGCCGCCTTGGACGCCGAGTAAGACACCACGCGCGAGAGCGGCAGATGCGCCGAGACGCTCGCGATGTTGATGATGCTGCCCTTGCCACGCTTCGCCATCGCCGGACCGAACTCCTGGCACGGGAGCAACACGCCGCCCACCAGGTTCATGTCGAAATTCGCCTGCCAATCTTCCAGCTTGATAGACTCAAACGGATGATCTGCCGTCACCGTCACCTTCGGGTCATTGCCACCCGCAGCGTTGATGAGGATGGTCGGCGCACCCAGCTTCGCTTCGATCTGTTCGTGTGCTTCCCCAAGGCTGCAACGGCTGATGGCATCCGCTGTGAAGAACGCCGCCTGACCGCCCTTGGCCTGGATGGCTTTCACCCGCGCTTCACCGCGCTCCTGATTGCGGCCCAGCACGGCCACCTTGGCACCCGCTGCGGCCAAGCCTTCAGCCAAAGAACCACCCAAGACACCGGTTGCCCCGATGACCACCGCCACATCACCCGAAAGATCGAAAAGATTCATGTAGTATCAAGTTTGCCGTCGTTCCCAGACAAAGGACTACCCGCTGCTTGAAATCGCCGGACAGCGCTATACTGCGTTCTTCACCAAAACCGGAAAGCAAAAAATCGCACCGGATTGATCCGGTGCGATTTGTGAAAAGACTTAAATGCGGACTAAGGCCCGCCACCGATCTTAACCTTCTTCGTAGCATGATCGATGTAGTAGATCTTGCCAGCCGGCAAAGGCGGCAGATTCTTCATCGCACCGGATTCAACCAGCTCTTGCACATTCTGCGGCATCCGCTTGTTCTGCTCCTCAAAGGCTTGGATGGCACTCTGGATGGGAGCAAGTTGCGGTTCCGACGGTTCGCTGCTGGCAGCTGCGGTCGGAGCCGCCGGTTGTCCCGCTTGGGGAGCACCCGGAGCAGGAGCCGCCGGCGCTGGCGCACTTACCCCGACACTGGCTGCCTCCGGCGCTTTCACTGCCGGTAAAGCATCCTTGGAATCATCCGAGCAGCCTACTGCGAACAAACTTGCAGCCAAGGCCGCATATATTAATCCATTACGTCTCATACTCATGAACAAATCGCTTTCGCTGCTTAGTCTTTAGGATTGATGGTCCAGCCACCTTGCGGCGCAGCCAACGTGCCCAACGTGCCGATAGTTTTGCCGGGCGGTTGCAGTTCGGCATGCCCGTCAGCATAAAGGTAGTTGAACATATCATTATGGAATGCGCTTTGCGGAATACCCGGGTAGGCCGCTCCTACATCAGAGGTTTGCAGGTGCTGGTCCGCCCGGTGGATGGCGGAGTAAATCCGGCTGCCACCAAGGTTTTCATAGCGGGCCTGCTCCGTGATCCAAATGGTTTCCGTAGGTGCTTGCACGGTCGCCACACGGACAGCAGCATTGGCACGGTGCGTCGGGTCATAACGACCGGACGACTGCAGCGTGGTCAACGGCGGAACCACTGAACCCCATGTGCTGGTGTAGTTGGGATAGAAATCGGTATAGTCCCAATACATACCCATACCCGTATTGCTCGTCGGGCTGGGCGGCCAATTGGTCGCCTGCATGTTGAACAAAGTCGTCGAATAGCTCCGGCGCGGGCTGCCCGCCCAAGATGCCGACATCGGGATTTTATCGGAAGGACACTGCAAAGCCCCCTTCGGATAACCGTTCACAGGCGCCGGACCGGCGTTCTTGTCTGTATCGATGTAACCGCCACCCAACCCGCGGTTTAGCATGTCGTCCCAGCTCCATTGCATTTCCACCGTCGGATTATTAGGAATCCAAACCTTGGCTACCGAGAAAGGAAACTTGTCCGCAAAATCGCCCAGATAAATCGCCGTCCCCACACCCACCTGCTTCAGATTGCTCAAGCATTTGGTAGATAAGGCTTTCTGTTTGGCTTTTGCCAAGGCTGGCAAGAGCATCCCGGCCAAAATCGCGATGATGGCGATCACCACCAGCAACTCAATGAGCGTAAATGCTCTTTTAAGAATGTTCGTTGGTTTCTGCATAAATAGGTATGTAGCCCCCCAGACAAGCAGGCAAATTAACGGCTATTTGTAAGAATCTAACTAAATTCATCGAGATAACAAGGTCAAGTAATCCTAATATAAGCAAAACGGGCGCAACTCTCTGTGTCCAAAACGAAAAATACCGGACTCACGACCAACTAATCACCACTTACCCAGCCATTTTCCTCACCTCTTTCCTCGCCAAAACCCACCGTTCACCCATATCCTTCCGCTCAGATGTTCGCTGAACTTTCCAAACCGGAAATCATCCTGACTCATGAGAGCGATCTGGACGGCTTGACCTCCGGATTACTTTTGCAACGCCTTGCAGAAAAGCTATTTGGCGAGAAAATCAAACTCGAAGCCCACCATAACAACTGGTGGAAACAGCGGACTATGACCGAGAAGTCCGCGTGGGTCAGCGATTTCACCTTTGAAGCCCGTTTGGACAAGCCGAACTGGTTGATCGTGGATCACCACGTCACCGAGGCCAAACCGCAACACGCCCGCCTGGTTCATGATCTGAATAAGTCTGCCGGCCTCCTTTGCTATGAACTCGCCTGTCAGCAAGGACTCGGTTCCTCCGCCTTGGACCGATTAGTCCATCTGAATAACATCGCCGACCTTTTTCATGAGGATGAGCCTGATTTCGTCCTCTCCCAAGACTACGCCAACCTGGTGAAGACCTACGGCTTCAAGAACCTCTATGAGGTCTTGGACGGCAAGCTGGAGAACCTGCTGGATCACCCCTTGCTCGAAGTGATGGCCGTCAAACGCCGTATTGAAGACCCTATCGGCTACGCTTGGAGCAAAAACAACGTCGTGCGTCTGAGCGACAAGGTCGGCTGGGTGAACACCGTCATCGGCAATGTGAACCTCATCGTCCACCGCCTGCTGGATGAAGCCGCCACCCCCTACCCCGTCCTCGTGACCATTTTCCGCCGTTCTAACGGCATCGTCATGCTCAGCTTCCGTAGCAAGACCGGGGAAGCCTTGGCCTTGGCCCAACTCTTTCAAGGTGGTGGCCACGCCAATGCCGCCGGCGCCACCCTCCCCCGCTCGGTCTCCACGGTGCCGGACGCCGTGGAATACATTAAAAAGATGCTCAATCCCAAGCCGCAGCCCAAGGTCACCACGGCAGGCGGCGGCTTGAACAACCTCGCCTCCGTCTTGGATGGGTTAAAGCTGGATTAATCTCGAGAGTAGGCCATCCCACGGACGGGACGGCTACCTTCAAGACGCCGCCACGCGCTTGCCTCCCGCGCATTCCGCGCTACCCTAGGCCGGTCATGACGATGATTCATCGCACTGCCCGTCTTCCTGGCTGTCAGCCTTTCCAGCCTGCTGCTCAATGTCTTCCCCTGCTTCGCGGCCGATTCCGCCGATGGCACCAAGGACGACAAGACACCTACGAATGTCTCCCTGAGCGACGACCCGGAAACAGCGATGAAGAAGTTCCGCCTCACCCCCGGCTTGAAGATTGATGTCTTCGCCGCTGAGCCGGACATTCAGGATGTCGTCAGTTTCGCCTTCGATGACAAGGGCCGCTGCTATGTGGTGGAGACCGGTCGCCGCCGCACCTCTGTCTATGACATCCGCAAGCACCGCAATTGGACAGATAACGACCTCTCTTTCCAAAGCGTCGAGGACCGCATCAAGTTCCTGAAGGAAAAGCTCGTCCCCACCAACAAGGAATTGCCGAAAGACATCCAGGTGGACCGCAATGGCGACGGCAAGTTCGACTGGCATGACCTCGAAGTGGAGTCCGAACGCATCCGCCTCATCGAGGACACGAACAGCGATGGCAAGGTGGATAAATCCTCCGTCTATGCCGATGGCTTCAACACCCTCGTCTCCGGTGTCGCCGCCGGTATCGCGGTGAAAGGCGAGGATGTTTATTTCACCTGCATCCCCGATCTCTGGCTGTTGAACGGCCTCACAAAGGACGGCAAGGCCAAGGAGAAGACGCCCTTGCTCAGCGGTTTCGGCGTGCACATCGCCTACGGTGGCCATGACATGCACGGTTTGAAATTTGGTCCCGATGGCAAACTCTACTTCACCATCGCCGATCGCGGCACCCATGTGCAGACAAAAGAAGGCAAGACCATCGAACTGCCCAATACCGGCGCAGTTTTCCGCTGCAATCCAGACGGTACAGAATTCGAGGTTTTCGCCAAAGGATTGCGCAATCCGCAGGAACTCGCATTCGATCAATACGGCAACCTCTTCACCGGGGATAACAACGCGGATGGTGGGGACAAAGCCCGTTGGACGCATGTGGTGGAAGGCGCGGATTACGGCTGGCGCTATGGCTGGCAGCACCTGCCCAAGCTCGGTGCGTGGAACTCCGAGAAGCTCTGGGACCTGCCGCCGCGCAACACCGCTGCTTACATTCTCCCAGCGGCCGCGCACATCGGCCACGGTCCTGCTGGCATCAGCTACTATCCCGGCACCGGTCTGCCGGAGAAATACAAGAATACGTTCTTCTACGCCGATTTCCCCGGCGGCGTGCGCTACTTCAAGATGCGCCCGTTCGGTGCCTCCTATCTCGTGGATAATCCCAAAGATTATCTCATGGATAACAAACTCGATAACATGAACGGCAAACTCCTTTGGGGCCTGTATCCTGTCGATGTCGAGTTCGCTCCCGGCGGCGGCATCTACGTGCTCGATTGGGTTAGTGGTTGGGAAAAGACGGGCAAGGGACGCATCTATCGCCTGCACGATCCGGAAACGGATTCCAGCGATGCCGTCACAGATACGAAGAACATCCTCGCTGCAGGCATGAAGGGCCGTGGCCTCGATGAACTCGTGAATCTCTTGGGCCATACGGACATGCGCGTCCGCTACGCTGCCCAATACGCCTTGGCAGAAGACGCGCGGGACAAAGAATTCAAGAAGACTAAGATCACGCGCTTCATCCGCCCGTTCAGCAAACCCTTGGATGCCCTCATCACCGCCGCGCGCACCAGTCATAATCAGATGGTTCGCCTGCATGCCCTCTGGGCCATCGGGCAAATGGGCCGCACCCCCGCGCTGGAACACATCCAGGAACTCGTGCCGCTCATCCTTGACAAGGATTCCGAAGTCCGCGCCCAAACCGCCAAGATCATGGGCGATGTCCGTTACGACGGCGCATACACCGCCCTGCTGCAATTGCTGCAAGACTCCGATTCCCGCGTGCGTTACTTTGCCACGCTCAGTGCGGGTCGCTTCGGCGACAACCGCGCCACGGACCGCATCCTTGCCATGCTCCGTGAGAACGGCGAACGCGATCCCTACCTGCGTCACGCCGGCATCATGGCCCTCACGATGATTGATGGCGGCAAGGCCGCCCAAGCCGCCGTGAAGGACAACTCCCCTTCTGTGCGCATGGCCGGTTTGCTCGCGTTGCGCAAGTTGGAAGACAGCAACGTGGCTTCCTTCCTCAAGGACTCTGACAGCTTTCTCGTGCTCGAAGCCGCCCGCGCCATCACGGACATCCCATTGAACGACGCCATGCCGAAGCTGGCCGAGCTGACCAAAAACGCGAAAGCTTCCGATCCCATCCTACGCCGCGCCATGAACGCGAACCTGCGTTTGGGTAAATCCAGCAATGCCCAAGCCATCGCCAACCTCGTGGCCCAAACTTCCGTCAGCGAAGCCATCCGGGTGGAAGGCCTCGAGTTCCTCGGTGATTGGGCCAAGCCCGGCGGGCGCGATCGCATCACCGGTCTCTGGCGCCCGATGTCCGACCGCGATGCCGCTCCAGCCAAACAAGCCTTGAAACCTTACTGGATCAACCTGCTCACCACGGATACCGATACCGTGCGCATCGCGACTATCGCCGCCATCGAGAAGCTGGAGATGAAAGAGACCATCGAAGCCCTGCGCGGCCTCGTGGCGAACGAAGCCTTGAAAGTCGAAGTCCGCACGAGCGCCTTGCGCGCCTTGGCCACGTTGAAAGATCCAAAGCTGAACGACAGCATCCAGATCGCCCGCAAGGACAAGGAACAAGCCCTGCGCCGCGAAGGCAGCCGCCAGCTCACCGCTGCAGCCGGCCCGAACATGTTGAAGACCATTGCCAGCACCTTGGAACAAGGCTCGGTTGGTGAACAACAGGCCGCGTTGGAAACCTTGGCCAGCCTGCAAAGCGAAGAAGCGGATGCTCTCGTGGTGACTTGGCTGCAAAAACTCAAGGACGGCACGGTGCCCAAGGAAATCCAACTGGACGTCATCATCGCCGCCCAAGGCCGCAAAGACGCTACCGTCAAAGCGGCGGTCAAGGCTTACAACTCCACCCAGAACAAGAAAGACAACCTCTACGGTTTCCGCGAAACGCTCTACGGTGGTGACGCTGCGCGCGGCAAGGAGATCTTCTACGAACGCGCCGAAGCCGCCTGCTTCCGCTGCCATAAGATCAACGGCGAAGGCGGCGACGTCGGTCCCGACCTCGGCAAGATCGGCAGCCAAAAGCCGCGTGAATACCTGCTCGATTCCATCATCCATCCGAACGCCGTCATCGCTCCTGGTTTCGAGAACGTGAACCTGACCATGAAGAACGGCACCACCATCATGGGTATCTTGAAGGAAGAGAACGACACCGAGATGTTGCTCATCGTGCCGGAAGACGGCCCCACGAAGATCAAGAAGGCGAACATCGAGAAGCGCGAAAAAGGCCTGTCCTCCATGTTACCGGAGCTGGGCACCATCCTGACGAAACAAGATTTGCGTGATGTTGTTGAATACCTCGCCAATCTGAAGTAAGACCCATCGTCAGTGGGACACATGAACCAGTTTTCACTGCAAGGACATGGCGCATTGGTGACCGGCTCATCCCGGGGCATCGGCTTTGCCATCGGGAACGGTCTGCACGCCGCGGGTGCCGAAGTGGTTTTTCACGGCACCAAGAACCGGCCTAAGGAAATACCCGCTACTTGCCCTTACGTGAATGGGGATCTGCGCTCCGTGCTGTCCCCGCGCGATATCATCACGGCTGCGCGCAAACGCCTCTCCAAGCTCGACCTCCTTGTCTGCAATGCTGGCTCCTTCTATGACGTGCCATTCCGCGAGATGAATATGCACCGCTGGAAGAGCACGATGGACCTCTTCCTCACCGGGAACTATTTCCTCATCCAGGAGTTTGCCAAAGTGCTCTGGGAAGAAGGCCAACCTGGCTCGGTCGTGCTCGTCGCGGACACCAGCGGATTTCAGGCGGACCACGACTGCACGGCGTATGACATCGCCAAGGCGGGCATGATTGGCATGGTGAAAACGCTGAGTGTGGCTCTTGGCCATCAAAAAATCCGCGTGAACGGCATGGCTCCCGGCGTGATCGATACGGATTTCACCCATGAACGTCTCGGCAAGACACCGGAGCGCGTGGCAGATTACGAGCAAAAGTTCGTGCTCGAACGCTTCGGCAGCGCGGCAGATTGCGTCGGCACCGTCATTTTCCTCTGTTCGGACGCCTCGGCTTACATCACCGGCCAAATCATTGCAGTGGATGGCGGCCTCGGCGCCAGCCGCGTTGGCAAAAAACCCAAGGCTTAGCACTACGCTCAAAGGTTTTCCGGCTGCTTTTTCCATTATGCACAGGCCGCAATCCGCGCTACTTTCCCCTCCGTTATGGATGTAAAGAATCTGCACGAAGTCCCGGCCTTCACCACGAAGGACGGCTCCGAGATCCGCGAACTCCTCGCCCATCGCAACAGTGCCATCCGCCTGCAAAGCCTCGCCGAGGCCCGCCTGCCCGTGGGCGGCAGCACGCAGGAGCACTATCATCGAGTGACGGAAGAGATCTATTACATCACTCACGGTAGCGGTCGCATGCGCATCGAGAACGAAACCCGCGAAGTACAACCCGGTGATGCCATTGCCATCCCACCGGGGCTCAAACACAAGATCTGGAACACCGGCAGCACCACCCTTCAACTTCTCTGCTGCTGCGCCCCGCCCTACGAACACGACGACACGTTCATCACGGAAAACCTCTGATCTGCTATGTCTTCCCCAAAAAACATCCGTCTCTTCATTAAGCCTTGGTGTGGTTGGTGCGATGAAGCCATCGACTGGCTCGAAGAACGCAACATCCCCTTTGAGAAGCTCGACGTCACCAACGACCGCAAAGCTTATCAGGAGATGCTCGAATTGACCGACCAGACCAAGGCTCCTTGTATCGACATCGATGGAGAGATCCTCGCGGATTTCGATGTCAGCCAGCTTGAGAAGTTCTGGGCCAAACTGGAAAAGAAGGCCTGAAGTTCCGTAGTGAACACAGGTTGCGCAACGCCCCTTCCCGTGGTTCACTAACCGCCTGTTGTAATGAGTAATGTTGCTGAAAGTCCGGTCAAACCAGTCCGCCCACGTCTTCCCGAGTGGCTGCGGCTGGACCTGCCCACGCATAGCGGTTTCACCAAGACCCGCACCCTGCTGGAAGATTTGAAGCTCCATACCGTCTGTGAGAGCGCCAAATGCCCGAACCACTGGGAATGCTGGAGCAAAGGCACCGCCACTTTCATGATCGCTGGCGATCGCTGCACGCGCGCCTGCGGTTTCTGCGCCGTCAGCACCGCCAAGCCGCTTGCCCTCGAAGCCGATGAACCGACCCGCGTGGCCGAGGCCACCAAGCGCATGGGCCTGAAGCATGTGGTCATCACGGCCGTAGCCCGGGACGACCTCGCGGACGGTGGCGCCGAACATTTTCGCCAGACCATCGAAGCCGTGCGGACCGCGAATCCCGGCATCATCATCGAGGTGCTCGTCCCCGATTTTCTCGACAAGGACGACGCCATCGAAAACGTCCTCCGGGCCGAACCGCACATCTACAATCACAATCTCGAGACGGTTCGCCGCCTCACCCCCAGCGTGCGTTTCCGTGCCACCTATGACCGTTCATTGAGCGTGTTGAAGAAGGTGAAGGAAAAGCGCGGTGCTTCCATCTATACCAAGTCAGGCATCATGCTGGGTTTGGGTGAGACCGAGGAAGAGTTATTCCAAGCCATGCGCGATTTGCGCGCGGCAGATTGCGATATCCTCACGCTCGGCCAATACCTGCAACCGACCCTGAAGCATCTGCCGGTTGTAGCATTCATCCATCCAGACAAGTTTGCGGAATACAAACGTGTCGCCGAAGGCATGGGTTTCACGCACGTTGCCAGTGGTCCCATGGTCCGCAGCTCCTATCACGCGGACGAATTTCAATTACCCACCCTGCCTGCCCGCAGTTGATCAGCCGCCAGGTTCTGCTTGGGAGCCAGCGGCTTGGCCGGTGCATTCGATGGCGGCGGAGCGACCGGCGCAGGTGCCTTTTGTTCCTGCGTTTGAGGTGCAGGCATCATTTCGTCACGTGGGCGGAAAGGACCTTCCTTCCGGGAGTATTTATACCACAAGTATCCCCCGGTAACGACTGCCCCCAGCGCGGCAAACGCGATCAACGTCGCCAAAAGCTTCATCGTCCGCGCATGCTGGTGAAACCGCTCTGTCTCCGCTTTCTGTGCTTCCCGGAACAATGCCAATTCGCTTTCCAGCGAGACGGAAGCCACCACTTCTTCCTTCAACTGCAACACGCGCCAGCCGGTCGGGATTTCACCGAAGACCGGCGGCCGCTTGGTCATTTCCTCGGCTTGCGGCTCGCGGAACTGCGCCTTACCCCAGTAACCATTGTCCAAGACCGTCCAGACCCGCACCAGACCGTGGTTCATCGCCACCTTCTTCAGCCGTTCCCACAGCACATCGCGCAACAACTCCGTATGCTCGGGCGCGTTAAAGCCTTCGCTATGGATAAACCCTTGATTCCCCTGGATCTGCAAAGCCAGTGCGGCGATCACTTTGCCTTCCGCCGTCTCCACCACCTGAAACTCCGTGAACCGCCGTTCCAGCTCGCCCACGGTGAAGCGCTCTTCCTGCCAAATAGCCCGCAGAACCACCAAATCATTGATGGTGGCCCGGCGAACCGTATGAACCGGCAAAGTCATTCCTGCTAAATACATCCGGAGCAGTTTTTCGGCCAATAAAAAGTGGATTTTGGAGGCCGACTGGGAATACTTGTCGCGCATGACCAAAGACGAGGCCAGCCAACGTCATAACCGACTCGCCGAGGAGATCCGCCAGCACGATCACGCCTACTACGTGCAGGCGAAGCCGACCATTTCCGACCGCGAATACGACCTCCTCTACCGCGAACTGCTGGACCTGGAAAAAGCCTTCCCGGAATTGGCAACGGCGGATTCTCCCAGCCACCGCGTCGGCGGCCACGTGGCCAGCAGTTTCGCCCAAGTAAAGCATGCCGTGCCCATGCTCAGTCTGGACAACACCTATTCGCAGGAAGAAGTGCGCGACTTCGTAAATCGCGTCCAGAAACTCCTGCCTGATGAAAAGCTGGAATGGGTCGTGGAACCCAAGGTGGACGGCATCGCCATCAGCCTGCGTTACGAAGACGGCATCTTCACCACCGGGGCCACGCGCGGTGATGGCACTACCGGCGATGATATCACGAACAATCTGAAAACCATCCGGAGCATCCCTTTGCGCCTGCGCACCCGGATGAACGGCGAAGCCGCCGCCCGGCCCTCCTCTCTTTTCAGCAATGCCTCTCCCAGCACTTGGCCCAAGGTTCTGGAAGTTCGCGGCGAGGTTTACATGCTGCGTGATGGCTTTGCGAAACTGAATGCGGAACGTGCCGCAGCGGGTGAAGAGCTTTACGCCAACCCGCGCAACACCACGGCGGGCAGCTTGAAGCAGCTCGATCCCAAGATTGTCGCCAAACGCCCGCTGGACATTGTCCTCTATGGCACTGGCCTCATCGAAGCCCAAGGCCAGCACGTTCCCGCCACGCATCAGGAGATGTTGCAATGGCTCAAGAGTTACGGTTTCAAGATCGCTGAATGCTTTTGGGTCTGCCGCTCCACCGATGAATTGCTTGCCGCCATTGATGAACTCGACCAGATGCGGCGCAACTTCAACTTCGAAACGGATGGCGCGGTCATCAAGTTGAACAGCTATTCGCAACGCGAACGCGTCGGCTTCACTTCTAAAGCCCCGCGCTGGGCGATGGCTTATAAGTATCAAGCCGAACAAGCCGCCACCAAGCTCAACGCCATCACCATCCAGGTCGGCCGCACCGGCGCACTCACACCCGTGGCCGAGCTCACGCCAGTGTTCCTCGCCGGTAGCACCATCAGCCGCGCCACCCTGCACAACGAGGAAGAACTGCGCCGCAAAGACATCCGTGTGGGTGATACAGTCATCATTGAGAAAGCGGGCGAAGTCATCCCTGCCGTTGTCGGTGTGGTGAAAGAACAGCGGACGGGCAATGAGCAAGTATTTGAATTCCCGAAACACTGTCCTGAATGCGGTTCTAAGGTCTCGCGTGATTCCATCGGCGGCGAGGAACAGGTTGTCTGGCGTTGCGTGAATCTAGATTGCCCGGCGCAAGTGCGCGGGCGTTTGGAGCATTGGTGCTCGCGTGGAGCGATGGATATCGAGGGTGGCGGCGAAGTGCTCGTCACCCAGCTTGTGAAAAGCAAACTCGCGGGTAATGTGGCTGATCTTTACAAGCTGACGGTAGAACAAGTTGCCGGACTGGAGCGCATGGGCGAGAAGTCCGCGCGCAATTTTATCGATGGCCTCAATGCCAGCAAAACCCGTGATCTCTGGCGCATGCTCTTCGGCCTCGGCATTTTGCATGTGGGCACGGGCAGTGCTAAATCTCTAGGCCGCAGCTTCGCCTCGCTTGATGACATTTTAACCGCCACGGAAGAACAATTGATCGAGGCCGATGATGTCGGCGAAGTCATTGTGAAGAGCATCGTGCAATGGCGGAACGAACCGCGTAACCGCGAGCTGATCGAGCAACTGCGCGCTGCCGGGCTTAATTTCAAATCCGAGCTCTACCAGGCCGCCCCGCCCCAAGGCCCTTTCACCGGCAAGACTTTTGTCCTCACTGGCACCCTGCCCACGTTGAAACGCGAGGAAGCCGGCGCCAAGATCGAAGCCCTCGGCGGCAAAGTAAGCGGCAGCGTGAGCAAGAAAACCGACTACGTGCTCGCCGGTGATGATGCTGGTTCCAAGCTGGAGAAAGCGCAGAAGCTTAACGTGAAGATCATCGACGAAGCCGAGTTCCTGAAGATGATCGCCTCATAAAAAAAGCCGATGGATTATCAGTCCATCGGCTTCGAAAAAGAAATGGCTGTGGGCCTTACTTCGCCTTCACGTCGAAGCAGAAGATCAGTTCCTGATCGCGCAGATACAGTTTGCCGTTGGCGATGACCGGGTGGGTCCAGATCTTGCCTTGCGGAC
The DNA here is from genome assembly GCA_965283725.1 of Limisphaerales bacterium. Taxonomy (GTDB): domain Bacteria; phylum Verrucomicrobiota; class Verrucomicrobiia; order Limisphaerales; family JAEYXS01; genus JAEYXS01. The sequence continues at coordinate 454,603 of CBDIPT010000004.1, read as the reverse complement.
TGCGTTGCGTCGTCTGCGGTTCGAGTTTGAAGCGGCCCTTCTCGTTCCAGGCCTTGGTCGAAGCCTCCACCAGCAGCACGTTACCCGAGCCTTCTTCCAGGCAATAGAGCATGCCATCAGCATAACTAACCGCCCCTTTGGCCATCATGCGGCTGGACCATACTTCTTCGCCCGTCTTGAAGTCCTGGCAGAGGAGCCCCGGCCCATCCGAGTTGCCGAAAAGATGATCGCCCACGCGCACCACGCCACCGTGGTGATTCTTCATCACCTTGTTCTCGAACACATCAGACACCGAGTTATCCGCACCGATCTTGACCTCTTTGCACCCGGCACCGTAACCCGCCGTGATATACACGAAGTTATCCTTGATGATCGGGGTCGGGATGACTGCCGTCTTGCCCTGCGGGAAAGCCGAACGCCAAAGCACCTTGCCCGTCGCCGCCTCCACGCCGGCCAGCGTGTTCATGACCAGTTGCACATATTGCTTCTTGCCGTTGATGGTCGCCGGGACGATGGAGGAATATTGGGCTCCTTCCGTCCATTCCGCGGTTTGCCAGACCACCTTGCCGGTCTTCTTGTCGAGGGCCGCCATGGTGCCTTTGGCACCGCCCGGCGTGCACAAAACTTTATCCCCATCCACGAGGACTGATTCCGTATAGCCCCAACCCGGCGTCTTGCCGCCCAGTTCCTGCATCGTCGTTTTCCAGACCGGCTTGCCGTCAGCAAAACTCACACAGACCAACGTGCCATCACCGCCCAAGGCATAAACGAAATCCCCATCCACTGCGGGCGTACCGCGCGGACCATCACCCCACTTGTTGCCCAGCTTGCCGCCGATGTCCGCGCTCCAGATTTTCTTGCCCGTATTGGCATCCAAGGCGATGAGCGTTTCCTTTTCACCCTCGGCCCCCATCGTGAAGAGACGGCCTTTCACCACGGCGAAACCGGAATACCCCAACCCGCCCTGTTCGGACATCCACACACGTTTGGGACCACCCTCGGGCCATTGCTTCAAGAGGCCAGTTTCCTTGGACACATCGTCACGGTTCGGACCACGCCACTGTGGCCAGTCGAAGCTTTGGGCGAACGTCACGGCGGGCAGCAACAAGGCCGCTCCGATGATTGAGGCAACAACTCGTCTCATGGGTTATATCGATTAAAGGTTTAAGGGACTGATGTTGAAACTAGTTAAACCAAATGCCTTAGGCCAGCAAATTGAGCCGCCGTCAGTTCCCGGCAGGCAAGCTCCCCAATAACTGCCGGGCCGCTTCATAGTTGGGCGCAATCCGCAAGGCCCGCTCGGCCGCCGCCCGCGCTTCTTTTTGCTGCCCAGTCCGCAAGAATATCGTCGCCAAGGCGTAGGGTATCTCCGGGTCGCCCGTATCGGCTGTTTCCCCGCGCAACAACGCTTCGATCGCCTTGTCCATCTGCCCGCGCTGGTTGCGGGTCAGGCCCAAGTTATACCAAGCCCGCGCATGCCGGGGATTCAGCGTCACCGTCGTTTCCAGTTCCCGCGCCGCCTCATCTTGCTGCCCCGCTTCATTGAAAGCCAAAGCAAGCCGGTAATGATAATCCGCGTTACGCGGCTCCAGGCGCACTGCTTCCAGCATCTGCTTAACCGCATCAGCCGGACGTCCTGCCATGCTCAACACCGTGGCATACTCCTGCCGCATCGCCGCCGAACCGCCATCCCACGCCACGGCTTTCTCGTAAAAAGGCACCGCCCCCGCAATGTTCCGGCGAGCGATCTCGAAGTTGCCCTTCTGCACCTGCCCCATCGGCTGATCTGCATTGAAATACAAGGTGTGGAACAGCTCGCGGCCATTCTTGGACTCCGGGTCCAAGGAAGAACTCAAAGCCCAGGCCGCCGGATAACGCACACTGCGCACCGGATCAGCCAAAGCATCGCGCAACGCATTACGGGCAGACTCACCACCAACGCCCGGTTGCCCGGCGATGGCCCCCAAGGTCTGCGCCGCATTGCCACGGGCCACCGGGTCCGGGTGTTTCAGCAAATCCACGAGCGCCGACTCCACCTTCGGCTCATTAGCCCAACGTTCCAGCAGATTTGCCGCCACGCCTTTCCAGAAACCCGCCTCGTCCCCTTTCAAGAATTGCAGGAGCTGCTCTTTTGCCGCCTCGTCACCACGCTTGGCCGCGGCCATCAGACGGCTGCGTTGACGATATGGCCGCTCCATCTTCGGCCCGTACCATTTGTTCACCGCTTGCAGGGACCACTCCGTGTCCTTGTCCTGATGACAACGGTTGCACGCGTTGGGTATCGCGAATTCCTTCGTCAGCAACGGATCGGGGATGGTGAAACCGTGATCATGCCGCACATGCCGCTGCATATAGGTGGTCTGGGGCATGTGACAATTCACGCACTGGCTGCCGGTGCTGTCCGCTTGGTGAAAGCTGTGCTTGGCCAGATCGATGACCGGGCTCTTGGGGTAAGAACCGTTGTGACAACGCATGCACAACAGATTGCCCGGCAGCAATGTCTTGGCCGAGTGCGGCTCGTGGCAATCCACACACCGCACTCCCGCCGCATGCATCCGGCTGCCCGAGAACGCGGTGAACTCATAATCCTCATCCCGCACCTGGCCATCGGGATAAAAGATGTCCGACTCATCGGGCACACTCAGGGAATGGTGGTCGAAGTAATTATCGCCCGGCTTGAAATCACCCGTCAGCTCCATGCGCCGGGAGTGACACTGGGCACACGTGTGCAACATCGGATCACGGGAAAGCGGCTTGATCGTCGGGTCTTCTTTGCCCGCTTTCGGGTATGCTTCCGCCAGTCCACATGCGCTTTCAGCGGGCCATGGCAAGCCTCGCAACTCACGGTCCGCTCTGCCATCGTGGTATGATATGTATCCGTGGCTTCGTCGTAATTCTTCCGCACGCGCGTGTTGTGGCAGGCCGCGCACATGTTGTTCCAATTCATGCCTCGCCCGGTCCAATGCCCCCACTCGCCCGGTTGCCGGTCCTCCTCACCATAGACATTGAACCATTCCTGCTTCTTAGGATCGAAGGACGCTTCCAACGTCTGAAAACGCCCGCCACTCGTCTCGACCAAATATTGCCGCAAAGGATCATGCCCGATCACCCGGCTCACTGGATACGCCTCCTGCTGGCCACCGAACCCCTTGGTGACCACTTCATAGCGGCCGTTCTTTTGCCGCACTTCCGTCGTCTGTGTGCCGTGCTTGAAGGTATGCACAGATTGAAACGCGGTTTGCTCCAGCGCAGCACTGGGCGGCCGTTCCGCGAGACCATGGTGTGATTTCTCCCAAGCCTGATAAGCCGCCGGATGGCAATCCCGGCAACTGGCCGAACCTGCATAGCCGGCGAAGACCTGCTTCTCGTCCGTCCATTGCGGACCAGTTGGCAATGCCGCATGAGCCGAGCGCAGCGGCACATCAACCGGGGCGACGGTGTCGGCCGGTTTGGGAGGAGATTTTTTGAACCAAAACCAACCGGTCACTACCGCCACGCAGATCACTACCCCCAGCCCATACCAACGGTTGCCCCTCGGGCGCTGGGGCGCCGAGGATGGGCTTGGTTTCGCTTTTTTCTTCCGCGTGGACATCGGACTAAGCTTACGGACAATCCGGGCACGGAGGCAAAGCTGTTTGTCAGGCAGGGTTTGCGCCGCTTAGCACAAAAGACGGCGCGGAGGGCGCTCAGGATTCAGGTGAAGTGGATTTTTTTGTCGGCGCGAAATCCGCCAACAGGTCTTCCGTGCCATCCTTGATCAATTCCACGAGTTCTTCGTCCATATACTCGTAGTCATCCGGGATATCTAACGATTCCATCGGCGGCAGGTTTTCCAGCTCCGGAAACGCTTCCAAGATGCGCTCCTTGTGCTTGCGCTCCATCACCAGCACGAGGTCTGCCCAAGTGAGATCTTTCTCGGAGACATGATGGCGGCTCTTGTCACTCACGCCCGCCGACCGCACCTCAAAGCGCGGATCGTGGCGATAGATGGCCTCGGCGGTCGGGCTGCGTTTCAAGTTCTTGCCGCAGATGAAGAGAATTTTGATGTTCGTTTCGATCAGGTAATGTGCGCTCCCTGCGTCTCCACGTAAACAGAATATACAGAGGTGCTCGCCGTCATGAAAAGGCGGTTGCGCTTCTTCCCGCCGAAGCAGAGGTTCGAGCAGATCTCCGGCAGACGGATTTGCCCGATCCGCACACCATCCGGCGCGAAGACATGGACGCCGTCATAACCCGCCCCCACCCAGCCCGCCGCCGCCCAGACATTGCCATCCACATCGCAGCGGATGCCGTCGGCACCGCCGCTGGCTTCGTTCAGTCCGATCGATTTTTTTGCCTCTTCGGCTTTAGCAATCCTCGCCTGCCCCAACATCTTCACTTTCATCGAGGCAAATTCCTTCCCATTCTTCACCTTCGTCTGGTCCACGATGTCATAAACGCGGATGTTCTTCGGCGCGCCCGTATCGGCGATATACACCTTCTTGTAGTCCGGCGAGAAGCAGATGCCGTTGGGCTTCTCTAAATCATCTGTTATGAGGGTCAACTTCTTGGTCTTCGGGTCGATGCGATAGACGGCTTCCTTGATCTCCAGCTTACCCTTGTTCCCTTCGTAGTTCATCATGCTGCCGTAACCGGGGTCCGTGAACCAGATGCCGCCATCCGGATGCACCACGACATCGTTCGGCGCGTTGAACGGTTTGCCATTATAGCTCTCCGCCAAAATGGTCACGGAACCATCGTGCTCATAGCGGACCACTTTTCGTGTGCCGTGCTGGCAGGAGACCTGGCGGCCCTCGAAATCAAAGGTGTTCCCGTTGCTGTTGCCCGAGGGATGCCGGAAGATGCTGCTGTGGCCATCCTCTTCCAACCAACGGATCTGGATGTCATTGGGGATATCGCTCCACAGGAGATATTTTCCGACCGCACTCCACGCCGGCCCTTCGGCCCAGAGCATATTCGGATTATGATAAATGCGCTGGATAGGCGTATTGCCGAGCTTGTATTTGCCGAAGCGCGGGTCCAGTTCGATGACGTCCGGGTCCGGATAACGCGTCGGGATGACACCGGTCCAGTCACGATCAACTTGGGCTTGCACCGCCGTGGCTGCCGCTCCGGCGACCAAGGCTCCGGCCGAAGCCAAAAAAGAACGGCGGTTCAACGAATTAAAACGGGTAGATGGATGCTGCGCGCTCATGGCTTAATAGGTTTGGATGCTTTAGAGCGTGTGCTTGGCGGCGGCAGAATTCAAGGAAAAGCACGCAGCGAAATGTCTTCACCCCGCGTTGACCGTCAGCAACGGCAATGAGAAGTAGAACGTCGCCCCTTCATTCGGCTTGGCTTCCACCCATACCTGCCCGCCATGCCGCATGATGATGCGTTTCACGATGGCCAGACCGATGCCCGTCCCTTCAAACTCATCCGCGCGATGCATCCGCTGGAACACCCCGAACAATTTCTGCGCGTGCTTCATGTCGAAGCCCACCCCGTTGTCCCGCACAAAGAAAACGGCTTCATGCTTGGCGTTCTCCTTGCAGCCGATCTCGATCTCCGCCGGATCACGCGGCCGGGTATATTTCACCGCATTGGAGATGAGGTTCACCCACACCTGGCGGAACATCGCCATGTCCCCTTCCACCACCGGCAGGTCGTCTTGTTTCCAGACCACATTGCGCCCTGCTGTCTCAGCTTCCAATTTGTTACGGGTATCCTTTACCAGCTCTTGAAAATCCACCCGCTGCCGTTTCATCTCCAAGCGGCCCATCCGGGAAAAGGCCAGCAGATCATCGATCAACTGGGCCATCTCTTTGGTGGAAAAAATCAACACATCCAGATAACGCAGACAATCGCCCGTCAGAATGCCTTTGGCGTCTTCCTTCAAGATTTCCGCATAACCGCTGATATGCCGCAACGGGGCGCGCAGATCGTGCGAAACGGAATAACTGAAAGCCTCCAGTTCCCGGTTGGCCGCCTCCAACTGGGCGGTGCGTTCGATCACTCTTTGTTCCAGCTCCGCATTGAGGCGTCGGATCTCCGCCTCCGCCCGGACCCGGTCGGTGATATCCAGCAAGGTGCCGATGATCGCCGGGCGCTCGGCGTAATCCGTCCGCGCGCCGTGCACTTCGGCCAGCACCACCGTGCCGTCACTCTTCTGCATGCCCAACTGGTAATGCAGGCTGCGCACCTTGCCCTCGATCCGCTTCTGCACATTCTCCCGGGCCAGTTCGCGCGATTCCGGGGCGATGAAATCCAGCAACGGCCGCTGCGTCATCTCCTGCGCCGTGTAACCCATGATCTCCGCCATCTTCGGATTCACGTACACAAACCGATTATCCTGGATGACATAGATGCCAACGAGGGATTGCTCCACCAGAACCCGGAACTTCGCCTCCGCCTGTTGCAATTCATCACGCCGATGCTGCAACGTCTCCGCCATCTCATCAAATGCCGTGGCCAGTTGATCCAGCTGCCCGCTCCCGCCCTTCATCCCCGTGCGCGCACTCAGATCGCCAGCCGAAATTCGTTTCGCCGCCTGCACCAAGGCATCCACCGGATGAATGATGAATTGATGCGCATAAAAGCGGGCCGCCCAGAAAGCCAGCAACACCACCAAAAACAGCAAAAACAGATTGCGCCCCAAGACCCGGTTGGCCGCGGCATACGCGATCTTCTTGGGAATGCTGACACTGGCAAACATGGCTGGCTGCTTGTCCGTCCCCACGGGGACAATCGCAAACAGATGCTTCTCGCCATTCGCCCCCTTGCTCAGAACCGCGCTTTGCGTTGTTCCGATCATCTGCTCCAGGCCGGAAGCCTGTCCCAGTTTCGCCGGTTTCGGATTACCCGCCAGAATGCGCCCCTGCCGGTCAAACACCGTCAACTCCGCCTCCGGCGGCAACACCATGCGGGCCGCACTCCGGTTCAGCAACTCGATATCCAAAGCCGCAAAAAGCACCCTCACCACCTGCCCCTCTGCATCGAGCATCGGATAACCAAAATACAGACAGGACCGCTCCGTCTCCGGTTCCAGCTGAAAATCACCGATCGCAAAACTGCGCGTCTTCATGACGAGCTGGAAAAACCGCTGCCCGGCCAGATTGACGGGTTTCTTGTAAGGCACAGCCGCCGCGAACACGTCACCATTTGTTTCCAGCAACCCGTAGTTCACATAATACGGATAGAGCTTCTTCACGTTCAGGAAGTGCCCGGCATATAGCGCGCGGTTGGTGCCGCGGTATTGGGGGATCTGTGCCAGTGAGGCTTGCAACTGCCGGATGCCTTCGATCACTGCCTCTTGCCGTGCCGCCGCCAGTTCCGCAGTCTGCACAGCATCCAGCTTCACACCTTTAGTGCCCAGTTCACGCTGTTCCAGATTCGTGAAAAACACCAAGCCCAACGCTGGCAACAAAGGCAACAGCACCAGCAAGAACAACCGGGCATCCAGTTTTTGCAGATAAGACGTCATTGAAATACTCCATGAGGTCTCGGATGGCATGGCTCACGCAGAAATAAATTATGAACCCCCCTCCATCCTTCGTAACGCGATATTACACCTCGTCCCTTTTTAAGGAACGTTTTTCTTCGCAAATTCTCTTCACTCCAGATCGATCCTCAATCCCAGCTCTGTCTTCATGAGGCATAAGGCCTCTGCATTGCCTTTTGCATCATCCACCGGATGATGCGTGTGAGCAGTTCTGCGCAAGTGCTTAAAATTCTTGAACACCGTCTTCACCATCCCCTTGTAGAGCGAGCCCAGATTCGTGGAGGAGAAACCAAACGGATTCTCGCCCAGAAAGCGGTGAAAATACCAGTTGATGAATTGCCAGTCGAAACCGTTGTTATCCGAGATAAAGCTGGGGCGTCCTTTGGAATTTTCGCCCAGCCAATCCCGGAACTCGCGCATCACCTGAGCTGGATCATCAAAGGCCAGCACCTGTTCCCGCGAAAAACCCGATACCGCCAGCGCCGCCGGAACCCACTTCTCCGAGACCGGCCGAAGCCGTCCGTAAAACGTCCGCGAAAGATCGCCCGCCACGATCACCGCGCCGAACGACACCATCGAGTAATCTCCCGGGATAGGCCCGTCTGCTTCCACATCTACCATCACGTAACTCATACTTACCTCCTTAGAGCCTGTTTGAAATATGCATTGGAGTTGTCTGCTGGTTCAAACAGGCTCTCAAACTAAACCGCCGCATCCTTGCGAATGCGGCGGTGTCTCTTCATTCCAGTTCGATCTTCTTTTTCGGTGCCACCTTCGGCGGTGTCCAGCCGTCGATCGGATGATCCTTCACGATCTCTTCCACCTGCCACAGCGAGGATTTATCCGGATATTTGGCGCGCACTTTCGCGACCTGTTCCGGCAGGATCTCGCTGCCCGTGTTATCCCAGAGCGTACGGACGAAGGTCAGCACCGCCGCCATCTCTTCATCGTTCAGCAACCCGCCCATCGGCGGCATCGCCGCATTATACAGGATGCCGTGCACTTCAAGCGGCCCTTCCAGACCGAACAATGCCACCTTGATCATCCGTTCCGGATCGCCCTCCACCCATTGATTGGCCTGTAGCGGCGGGAACGCGCCCGGCACACCTTCGCCGTTCCCCATATGACATTGGCCGCAGAAGTTCTCGCGCCGGAAGATCTCGCCGCCCAGGCGCAGCTTGCTGCCATCGATCTTCAACCGGCCCGCATATTGTTCATAGCCTTTCGGCCATTCCTTGAAGGCCACGCTCTGCATTGCGCTGATCGCGCCGCGCCGTTTCACGTAGCCCCCCTTCTCCGCCAGATCCGCCAGCGCCGTGAACATCTCATCGCGCTTCTCTTTCACGCGCAACGCACCCTTCATCGCATCGCGGACAGCTTCGGCCGTGATGTTCGGATGGGAACGGATATAGGCCAATAACGTGGGATACAACTTCGCCTGGGTCGTCGTGTCCGTGATCAACGCCGCCCCGGCCATCAAGTAATCCACTTCCTTCAGGGACTCCGCCAGCTTGATGATCTCCTGTGGCTGCTCCTTGTTCCCGCTCAGCAATCCGGCGTAGGACGCGCGCCGCAAATCCTCATCCGTCTCCTTCACATCACGCCGCAAATACGCGAGGAACGCATTGTGCCCCTGCGCCGCGTCGGCCGCGGACAACGTCGCCACCCGCCGCGTGATACCGCTGACCTCCGGCTTGCCCAAGCGTTTCAACTGATCCGCCGAGCGGAACAGCACATCTGCCCGGCTCGCCACCCAATCTTTTTGGAAACGGTCGATCACGGCGTTATGCACATCCGCCTTCAAGCTGTTCCGCGAGAGCGCTTCAAAACCCACGATCGGCGACCACTTGGCCGTCACGTTCGCGCTCAAGTCCGCATCCGATTGTTTGCTCACTGCAAAGATGCTCGCGTCATATCCCGGGATCGGTCCAAACCGTTTCAGGTAGTTCAGGCACCGGTCCATCGCATACGCCAGGCCCAGGTCCATCGGCATCTCGGATGCCTTCACGATGAGCGTGGCCGCTTCTACCGAGTCCATGCAGCTCAAGGCGTTCGCCGCCTCCAACCGCACCCGCAGGTTCGGATCAAAGATCAGCTTGCGGAGATGCTTCATTGGGTCGGGCGCTTGATAGAGTTCGAAGCGCAGCGCCATCGTGGCCGAGGCCCGCACGTTCGCTTCTTTGGCACTCAGCAGTTGCTCCAGCCATACGAAGTTTGGCTGATCCAAACCTTGCGTGACCCAAAAGGCTTCCAGCTTGTGCAATTCATAATCCGGATGTTTCTCATCCAGTTTCTTCACCCACTTCTCCAGCGCGGGCAGCACGTCCTTGGCTTCGCGTTCCTGCAACTCGCGGCGGGCATGATAACGCGTGCGCATGATCGGGTCTTTCAGCAAGTCGAGCAGCTTGTTCACCGGTTCCCCGGCGATCTTGGGTCCCTGCACCAGCGGCCGGTCCTTATAGACGATGCGCCAGATGCGGCCATGCTCATAACCACGCCGCGGATCGCGGAAGGTATACTGCATGTGGCCCACGACATTATTGTAGAAGTCACACACATACAGCGCGCTGTCCGGCCCGAACATCAGCGAGATCGGCCGGAAATTTGTATCCTTCGCCTGCACGAGATCGTTCGTCTTCGTCGTCACATAGCCCGAGCCCTTTTCCTCCACTGTGACCCAGCGGATGCCATGAAAGCCGATGCATTGGCCGTTCAGATAAGTCCCTTGAACCTCCGGCGGGAAGTTGTGACTGCTCACAAACTCCGCCCCTGCATTCGGCCGCCCTTTCTTGAAAAAGCTCAACCGCTCTTCCTTCACCTTGCCCCAATGCTCCAGCGTGTCCGCGATGTCTTCGTAAGCAAAATTGCTCATCAGATGCGGCAGGTAGTAATTCTGCCCCGGCGAAGCATCGAGCAAGATGGGATGGCCCCATTTATCGAACACGATACCCCAAGGATTCGACCAGCCATAATTCCCGAAGAGGTCCACCCGTTCGCGGCTCGGTTGATAGCGGATCACCGAGGAATCATGCACCCGCTTCGGGCCCCAAGGCGTCTCCACATTTGTCACCAAGAATGTTCCTTCCGCCATGAAGAAGGAGCCGTCCGGCGCCCATTGCAGTGAATGGATCGCATGATGACTGTCCTCCGAACCAAAGCCGTGCAGTATGGTCTTGCGCTCATCCGCCTTGCCATCACCATCCGTATCCCGCAGGAACATCAAGTTCGGTTCGGCAGAGACATACACACCACCATCACCCACCAGGAAACCCATGGGCACATAGAGATTATCCGCAAAGATGGTATACTTGTCCGCCTTGCCGTCGTGGTTCGTATCTTCCAGAACAAGCAGGTAATCCTTGTACTTCTCCTCCGGCTTGATGTGTGGATACGTCGGGGCACAGGCCACCCAAAGCCGGCCTTGCCGGTCCCACTGCATCGCCACCGGATTTTTGATCGGAAAATCCCGTTCCGAAGCGAACAGCTCGATCTCATAGCCTGGCGCCAACGTCATCGTCGCCTTGCTTTCCTCTGGCGTCAGGTAATGCGCCTGCTCCTTCACGTTCGGGTCCAGTGCGGAGGCTGAACCGGCGGCCAGCAACACCACGGCCGAAAGCACTTTGCACAACTGCTTCATATTCTTGCTCTGAAAAAATGGTTTCATACTTTGGCCGGACTATTTGTTGTTCTCCAGGGACAGTCCCGATTTGTCCGGGCGATCACCCCACACCGCCGCCACCGTCGGCTTCTTCAGCTTGAAGAGCACCTGGTCCGCTTCTTCATCCACCTGCCACAACCTCCGCATCTCCTCATCCGCGATCATCGGCACCTTTTGCGCCCAGATCTGGCGGCGACGGCCATAGATGTACTCCCCGTTCACCGCCCGGAAATGGATCCAGAACCGGTCGTTCTTCCACGCCAGCGCCGAGCGAAGCTGTTCGGCCTCGGGACTCGCCTTCTTCACCAGCTTCCCGTCGAACCAGCCCAGTTGTTGCGCCATCCACTGGCTGAACATCCAGTCGCCTTGTTCAGATTGGTGGATGCCATTGATAGTCAGCTTCTCCTTCGGGTTCTGCTTGAGCCATTCTGTATGCGGCAGAAAAAGATTGATGAACGGCACATTGTTCGCCGCCGCCACTTCGCTCATCACCGAGACATACTTGGCCAGATCCTTGTTATGCTGCACCCCGTCCGGCAACGGCTTGCCCAGATTCTCATGCGCGATGGGCGAGACCAGCAACAGCCGTGGCGCCGTCTTGCCATTATACTTCTGCGCCAGATGATTCTTCAGGAACGTCTCCAAGTCCGTGCGGAACTTGGGCAAGCCCGCCTCGCCCTTGAACGATTCCGTCATGCCGAAGCACAGTATCAACGCATCGGCCCCCACCCCGTTGAACCAGACTTCCTTCGGGTCCACATTCTCCTTCGGCAGGGAAAGCTTGTCCTCCAGTTTACCAAAGAGATAGGGCCGCGGCTGCAAACCCACTTCATCCGCGCTCCAGGCCATGCTGCGCACCCGCAAATTATAGTCCGGATACCGCGCGTGCAGGGCGGATTCAAAATAGCCAAACTTCATCATCCGCTCGGCGAACGTGTTCCCCAGGACCACGATCGTTTCGCCCTTCTGCGGCTCCCACTTCACCGTGGCCGCCTGGGCGACAGACGAAAGCGCGACGGTCAAAGCCAAAATCAATTGATGCCAAGTCTTCATGTGTGTGACGGACAAACTAAACAGCCAAAACCTGTTCCCGGCAAGCCTGCCAGTGTTACGAGCTTTGGACGATCACTCGCCCCGGTCTGTTCGATGTCCTTGCGCCCTCTGTTATCGCCCGCCCATTGCCTCCTCTTTTCTTGGCTGGAATCTACCCCCACCACTCAAATCCGCATAATAGTACTTTCCGATAGTCATTATCGTTTTTTTCGATAGTAGTCCCGTCATCAAATTCCCCCCATCTTTTGACCTTAAACCTCCGCCGGGCCATCCATAGATTCCTGACCAACTCCCTCTTTTGTCTCACTTGTGTTTCATGGTAGCCCTTCTTCCCCTGACAAATTTGCCTCGTGACGAACCCTCCCTCCCTTTGTTTTAATCAACCTATGCGCAATCCGATCATCGTCGCACTGGATGTCCCCACCGCCGAGCAGGCCATTCAACTGGCCGGCTCCCTAAGCGGTGCCGTGGGTGCCCTCAAGATTGGCAGCGAGCTTTTCACCGCCGCCGGCCCCAGCATCGTCAAAGCCTTGAAAGCCACCGGCGCGGGTGTGTTCCTCGATCTCAAGTTCCATGACATCCCGAACACCGTGGCCAAGGCCGTCGCCTCCGCCACCCGTATGGGCGTGGACATGCTCACCATCCACACCTGCGGCGGTTCCGAGATGATGAAAGCCGCCGAGGAATCCGCGCAAAAGACCGCCCTGCAAGCCGGCATCAATGCTCCGCTGGTGCTCGGCGTGACGGTCCTGACCAGCATGGACCAGCATACTCTTTCGGAAGTGGGTGTCGGCTCGGACATCGGCAAACAGGTGGAACGCCTCGCCACTTTGGCCGCCCAAAGCGGTCTGCGCGGCTTGGTTTGCTCGCCTTTGGAGATCACTCTGCTCCGCCAGGTTCTTCCGGCTGAGATCCAACTCGTCACTCCCGGTGTCCGCGCGGCTGGCCAGGATTTGGGCGATCAGAAACGGGTCTTGAGTCCGGCTGAAGCCATGGCTGCCGGGGCCAACTGGCTCGTGATCGGCCGCCCCATCTACCAAGCTGCCGATCCGCGGGCCGCTGCCGAAGCGATCCTGAAATCCATCAAGGGCTAAAGCTTCGCCCCGTTTTGATAAAACTCATGGAGCGCGGCCTTCGTGCGCTCCTGTTCGGTCAAAAGCTCCTGGTAGATCACCTGCAAGACCTCTTGGGGCTCCTTCTCCGCGCTGTTTTCCAAGCGCTCGAGCACGATGACCAAAGCCTTGAAACCCAAGGTCAGGCATGAACCCCGCAACCGGTGCGCCAGCTTCTTGATGGCTACCCGGGAAACCGACCGGATGGCGGTATCGAGGATGCTCATCGTGACCTTGGCATCATCCAGATAAGTGTTCGTCAGGCTGCGCGCTTCGGCTTCGTTCTCGCCGGATGTCTCCAGCAATTCCTTGAAATCGATCGGCTCGGCCAAGGCACTGGCTGCCCGCGCCGCTTCCTCATGGGCCACTTCCCCACGGGCGATATTGCTCGCCACTTCCGTTTCATGCACCCACCGTTCGATGGCGGCCTTCACCTCCGCCGCCTTGATCGGTTTGCTCACGTAATCATTCATCCCCACCGCCAGGCACCGGTCCCGATCACCCTGCATGGCGTTCGCCGTCAGCGCTATGATGTGTACCGGCTTCCGCGCTTTATCCGTACCCGCCAGGATTGTTCCAGTTGCCGGAGCCTCACCGTCGCTTCAAAACCGTCCATCTCCGGCATCTGGCAATCCATGAAAATGATCTCGTAATTCCCGTTCTCAAACGCCTTCACCGCCTCTGCCCCGTTGTTCACGTAATCCGCCTTGTAACCCAGCTTGGCCAGGTGCCCCAGCGCCACCTTCTGGTTCACCACGTTGTCTTCCGCGATCAGGATGCGCACCGCATTGGCCACCGCTTTCTCGCTGTTGCGTATGTACGACTCCGTGTTGTTCGCGGGCCGCTTGACCTCCATCGTCGCCGGGGCCATCACCGACATCACCACATCATAGACTCGCGATTGCGTCACGGGCCGCTGCAGACATTCATCCACCCCCGCCGCCGCCAGCAACGGCTCCGTCAATTTGCTGCCAAAATTCGTCAACAAGATGATGCGTAAATGTTCCCATTCCGGCAGGGCGCGGATCGACTTGGTCAGGTCCATTCCCATCATATCCGGCAGGTGCAGGTCTACCAGCACCAGCTCGAAAATCCGCCCCTCTTTGGTGGCTGCATTCAGCAACTTCAAGGCTTCCTCGCCATTGCTCGCCGTCACACAATTCATCCGCCAGGATTCAAACTGCAGCCGGAAGAACTCGCGGTTCGTTGCGTTCTCCACGACCACCAAGGTCTTCACTCCCGCCAGCACGCTCGAGGTCGCGGGCACGATCTTGTAACCCGCATTCGCCTGCTTCTCGAGTTCGATGGTGAACCAGAAAGTCGATCCCTTGCCCGGCTGGCTATGGACCCCCAACGTGCCATGCATCAGGTCCACGAGCTGCCGTGAAATGGCCAGGCCCAAGCCCGTGCCGCCATACTTCCGCGTCGTCGAACCATCCGCCTGCGAAAACGCCTGAAAGAGCCGCTTCTGCGCCTCTGGCGCAATGCCGATGCCCGTGTCCTGGATCTCAAACCGCAACGCGATCCGGTCCAGCGATTCTCTTTCTTTTTGGATGCGCAGCACAACCTCGCCGTGCTCGGTGAACTTGATCGCATTCCCCAGCAAGTTGTTGATGACCTGCCGCAACCGGCCCGGATCGCCACGCAAGCAAGAAGGCACATCCTGCCCCAACCAAGCGATCAGTTCGATGCCCTTGGACTGGGCCCGTGGGCCAGGATATCGATCGTATCCCCCACCATCTCCGCGAGATCGAAATCCACCATCTCAAACGAAAGCTTGCCCGCCTCGATCTTCGAGAAATCGAGGATGTCATTGATGATGGTCAGCAAGGCCTCCGCGCTGTTTTGCACCGTTTCCGCATAGTCCCGTTGCTCGCGGTTCAATTCGGTATCCAGCAACAGCCCCGTCATGCCGATCACCCCGTTCATCGGCGTACGGATCTCATGGCTCATCCGCGCAAGAAACTCGCTCTTCGCCTGGTTGGCTGCATCCGCCGCATCCCGCATCCGGGCCAGTTCGTTCTCCCGGATACGGTCCACGGTGATGTCCTGCGTGAACATCATAATGCCACCGATGAGTCCGGAGCTGTCATACCAAGGCCGCACCTCCCAGCGCAGATGCTGATCATGGTCCAGCCCTTCTGGCCGCCAGACATCGTCATCCTTCCGCTCCACCGCACCGGCCAGACAACGGCGATGGACCTCCCTCCACTGTTCCGGCACGTTCGGAAACACCTCGTAATGGCTCATCCCGATGATATAGCGCCCTTCCAGCCCGTAATCCGCCAGCCAACGCCGGCTCGCGGCGATGTACTTCATCTCATGATCGAACATCGCCACCGCCGCCGGCGCGTATTCGATGAATGCAAACAACCGCGCCTGCTCATCCGCCAGCCGCCGCTCCGCCCGTTTGCGCTCCGAGATGTCACTCGCCACCCCCAGGAAACCGACGATATCCCCCCACTCATTCCGCATGGAGGTGACCGACAGCAAAACCGGAAACCGCGTGCCATCCTTCCTCACATACGTCCACTCCCGTTCATCCGTCTGCCCAAAACGCGATTTGGCCACAAAGGCTTCAAAACCCGGCTCAATATCCCGCCCCAATTCCTTGGTCAGCTCTTTGGCCCGTTGCTGCACTTCGATCGGATCATGGATGATCGCCGGGGTGGCTTTGCCCACCATCTCTTCCGCGGTGTAGCCCAGCATCCGCTCGGCAGCCGCGTTGAAAGACGTGATGAGCCCCTCCATGGTCGTCGCGATGACCGAGTAGTTCGCACTGCTTAAGATGGCCTTCTGCGCGATGCTCAACCGGCGCAACTCTTCTTCCACCCGGCGTCTTTCCAGCACCTCCGAAGAAAGCCGTTCATTCCCGACCAGCAATTCCTCCGTCCGCCGGTAGGTCGTCTGCGCGAGAAATGTCATCCCCGCCAGCAACACCGAGATGACCCCGCCAATCCCTAGCACCGCCCCCGCCAGCCGGCTCTCTGTGCCCGCACCCGCGACCGGTTCCAACACTATTTGCCAGATTGTCCCTGGCAGTTTCAGATCCGCTTTCTTGGCCAGATTCCGCCCCAACCCCAGCAGCCCTTTCTCCGAGCGGAACAACTCCTTCTCCGTTTCATAGATGAAGAGGGAATAATCATTGACCAGTTCCGGCCGCATGATGCCGTTCAAGAAATCTTGTGAACGGAAAACCCCCACGATGAATCCGTCGAACTTGCCATTCACGTGCAAAGGCACATGCACCAGAAAACCACGTCCGCCCTGGATCAGATTGATGGCCGGCGTGAAGGTCAGCTTGCCTCGCTCACGGGAGCGCTCATAAATCGGCCTCCGCGCCGGATTCTCGCCTAATTTCATCCCGATCACCGCCTCATTGCCCAGCACCGGTATGCAACGCCGGACGACCAGGTCCGCATCGATCCATTGCACCGCTTGAAACCCCTTCAAATCTCGCACGTAATTCGTGGCATCCACCACCCACTCCTTCTCCGGCGTGCCCCCGCCAGCCTCCCACCGCTTGGCCATCCGCTCCAAAGCCCCCATCCGCTCTTCGATGGCGTTGGTGATCAGCACGCGTATGCTGTCCAGTTGCTTCTCTGTGGCGCGCTCCAACTGCACTTGCTGGGTTGCAAGCACGATTAGATAGGCGCAGACCGTTACCGCCAGTCCGGCCACCCCCACCGGCAACGGCAACCAGCTCGGCAGCGATTTCTGCGCCGATCTGTTCCGGTGCCAGTTCAAAGCGAAAAGGCCCGTGCTCAGCAGCAGAAAACCCATGGCGGTGTGCAACGCCATTTGCCCCACCTGCCGTTGCCAGCCGCGCAGCCCGTTCACATCCAGCCAGAAAGTGAACATCGCAGTCACTGCCAGCCCCATCACGATGCTGGCGCACATCGCCAGCCAGATTCCCCACCGCCTCTGCCGCTCGATCCGCGCCTGCAATACGAAAGCGATCCCGCCCAACGTGAAACAGATGGCTGTCAGCGGGGACATCCGGCCAGGAATGCTCGTTTTCTCGAAGTAGAATGGCTTTACCAGCAACTGATCGATCCCGAGATCCCATCCCTGTGAATGCTCCAGAAACGTCGCGAAGCCCAGCGCGGCAATCCCCCAGCCGCAGAGAGTCGTCCATTTCTCCTTCCCATAAGCACAAGCCAGCAAAGCAATGCCACAAAGCACAAAACCCAAAGCTGTATTGGGCTGCATCGGCGCATTTCCCGGCGCGACCGCTACCAGGATCACGCTCTTCACGAACCAGCCAGTCAGCACAAGCACACCTATGACTAGCTGCAAAAAGCCGCTTGCCCGCGTAAAAGCCAGACCGAAGCCAGATTTTGATCCCACGCTCATTCAGCTTATCCCGATTACCGCAGAATCAATCCGTTCAAAATTGTCGTCGGGGTTAACATTTACCCGAATCCTGCGGTGTATCCGCTGGCGAGTCAATCTTACCAGCTTTGCACCACGTCAGCTTGGAATATGGCTTCGAGCAGTTTTTGGTAATCCACCTCGGCCGCCGTCAGATCGAGGCACGTGACGTTCGCCCCCGCCGCCTCGTCTGCCTGGCGCACCGCTTCCGCCAATTCATCGTGGCTCCGGGTCTTGATGTGCAAGATGCGTTTCATATCGGCTTAAAATCGCAAAACCAGATCCCCTTCCCGGCACATCTCCGCTAGGTCCTTCATGCCTATGGTCGGCACTTGCGCGTAACGCTCATCTCTGGGCAGCTTCAAACGGCGCGGCGCTTCCACCACATACAACCTCGATTCTCCCTCCGCCAGGAGCGGCAGATAATTCTCAAACACCTCGCCGTTCACCAAGTCATCTACCGTCTCGGCCAGTATCCGCCGCGCGTCTGCCACCAGACACAATTTGACCTCCACTTTCTCCCAACCGCCCACGCCCGCCGCGATGCGCACCGCCTCCGCCGCACGACCGCTTTTCCGCGGGTCCGCCGAAACGACAATCGTAACGCGTTTGAGTTTCATGGTCAGTTGAAGCTGATGAAGCGGTCCGTATCCGCCATGAGATCCGCCACCACCGTCAGGCCGGCAAAAAGCGCCTCGCCATTTAACGGCAGGTTCCGCTTATGTGCGCCATAGGCGCAGGCGAACAGGCGTACGCCTCGTGCTTTCAATTGGATTATCCGGGGATCGCTGATGCCGGACACGGCTTCATCAATGCAGTAGAGATACACTTCCACCCCATTGGCCAAAGCCGCCTCGGCCAAGCGGACGCCATGCGCGAAATTGGGATGTGCCGGTTCGGTGGAAAGTAAGAGGCCCAGCTTTTTGCCCTGGAGCTTCATGGCAACAACCGGGCTCAGGCAGGGTTGCCGCCCGACAAAGTCCCGTTCATGACCTTGCGGGCCGTCTCGATCAAGGCATGCGGATAGAACGGCTTGCGGATAAACGCATCCGCTCGCAATGGAAATTCAGCTTGGATGCTTTCATCCACATTACCGCTGAAGAGAATCGTGCGCAGATGCGGGAACTGCTGTTTGACCCCTTGGATCAACTCCATGCCATTCATGCCCGGCATCCGGAAATCCGTCAGGAACAGATCCGGCGGTTGGGTGATACGCCCTATTTCGAGCAAGGCCTCTTGCGGACTTTGGAAAACCCGTGTCGCCCACCCTTCGAGAGAAAAGATGGTCTCGACCAATTCACCCACCATCGGTTCATCATCAACAATGAAGATGACCGGTGGCGTTTTTTGGTCGCTACTGGACGTATGATTGGTTACTTGGCTCATTCAATTCCCGCCCCGCACCACAATTAAACCCGTATCCCTATGAGTTGCAAGCTACGTTAATGCTACATCAAAAGAGTAGTAAAACTAATCAATCAGCACTTACAGTATTTTGTATCGGCTAAACCCAGCCATTTTGAATGGAAATTTGCCCTAAAACCAAAGATTTGCCGCCTTACGCTGGCGTTGCCTGCTAATAATCCCCCTCCCCAAACCGCTCTCAAAGCTCCTTATTTTCCTTCGTCGGCTCCGAACTGGCTTCAAAAAATGCCACTACCTTCGTTAGCATATAGCCCAGCAAGGTCAGAAACACCACCGCTCCCGAGAAACCCAAGAAATAGTCCAGTTGCCGTGCATTTGAGGCATCCCGCACCAAGGTGAACAAACCGAGCAAGATCACCCCACAAGGCAGCAACCCAAAGAAACATACCTTTGCCAGCCGGCTCCGCTTCTTCTCATCCGTCAATTGTTCCGGCGCCTCACCCGAGGGCAAAACCACCCGGCACATCTGGTAACCAAAGAACCAGCCCAACACCAACGCCACCACCACGATCCAATCAAACGCAAACCGCGCGTGCGGATTGATTTGCCGGATGGACGCCATGAAACCCGCCAACCCGCTGAAACCCATGGCCACGGAAAAACGCACCACTTTAATCAAATCGGGAGCAGGATTAGTATTCATTTAATTCATAGACTATCGCTACAGGAACAATTATGCAAATTAATCATCACTTTTGAACCTTGCCCCCTGCGTACCAGTCAGATAGCTAAGAGCACATACTTTGCATGGAACCACGGGCCCTAGTCATCGTGCCGACCTACAATGAGCGGGACAACCTCCCGCCCCTTGTCGCCAAGCTGCTTTCCCTGCCGGTCAAGATCGACCTGCTGGTGGTAGACGATAATTCCCCGGACGGCACCGGCCAAATCGCCGACGACCTCGCTGCCAAGCATCCGCAAGTCAAAGTTCTCCATCGCGCAGAAAAGAACGGCCTGGGTCGCGCCTACTGCGCTGGCTTCGCTTGGGCCTTGGAACGTGACTACGAATACATCATGGAGATGGACGGTGACTTCTCCCACAACCCGGAAGACATCGCCAAGTTCCTCGAAGCGGCGAAAGATGCGGACCTCGTCATTGGCTCCCGCTACTGCAACGGCATCCGCGTCATCAACTGGCCCCTCACCCGGCTCATGCTCAGCATGGGTGCTGGCATGTATGTGCGCATCATCACCGGCATGCCCTTTAGCGATCCCACCGGCGGCTTCAAATGCTTCCGGCGTCACGCCCTGAAATCTATCGACCTCGATCAAGTCCGCTCCAACGGCTATAGCTTCCAGATCGAGCTCACCCACAAACTGTGGCGGCAAGGCATGAAAGTCGTGGAAGTCCCCATCATCTTCACCGACCGCTTCCTTGGCACCTCCAAGATATCCCGCAAGATCGTCTATGAAGCCGTCTTCATGGTCTGGCGCCTGCTCATCCAGAACGGCCTCCGCCGCTGGCCCAAAGCCAACGCGTAGCTGCCGAGGTAAGGAGGCAGAACTGACCTCTCGCTGTTCCCAGTCTACCCGTTAGCTTCCTTCGCGCCCCTCTGTAAAGCTCGGTTCGCGCTCCGTTCCCTCCCCATTTGAAACATCAAATCCTGAAATCTGAAATCATCGGTTAAGACATGATCATGAGTCACCCATGATTAATTTTCCCGCTGCGCCTCTGGACAAAAACCGCTTTCCGTTAAATCATAAGCGGAACGGAAGCCGTCTGACCGCCAACCCAATTTCAACCGACCGCCAAAACACATGATCACGCTCATCTCCGGAACCAATCGCCCTGACAGCAACACCCGCAAAGTCACTGCGGAAATCGAAGCCATCTACCGTGACCTCAAAGTCCAGACCCAGACGCTCGACTTAAACAAACTCCCGGCAGAACTCTTCGCCCCTGCTTCCTACGGTGCCAAGCCCGCTGCCTTCACTCCCTTCAGCGATGGGGTGCTCAATGCGGATGGCCTTGTCGTCATCACGCCGGAATACAACGGCGGGATGCCGGGCGTGTTGAAATACTTCATCGACATGTTGAAATTCCCCGAATCATTCGAGCAACGCCCCGTCTGCTTTGTCGGCGTGGCGGCTGGCATGTGGGGCGCGCTCCGCCCGGTGGAACAGCTCCAAATGATCTTCGGCTATCGTAACGCCTATTTGTATCCCAACCGCGTCTTCATCTCCGGCGTCATGAATAAGCTCGATGCCAACGGCAAACTCAACGATCCCGAACTCCGCGAACGCTTCGTGCAACAAGCCGATGGCTTCGTCACCTTCGTCGAAAAACTCAAAGGCAAGACACTGCGCGGATAAAACTTTGAGCTTTGGACTTTGAACTTTAAACTTTGAGGATGATCAACGTCGGCATTGTCGGGCTCGGCTTCATGGCCGCCACGCACATCAAGGCCTACCGCCAGGTGGAAGGCATTCGCGTCGCCGCCTTGTGCAGTCCCAGCGGACGCCGTCTTGACGGTGATTTCTCCGATGTCGCCGGGAACATCGGCACGCAGGAACCGCTCAAGCTCGACATGACGCAAGTGCGCGGCTACCGCGACTTCGCCGAAATGCTCGCCAACCCGGCCATCCACGCCATCGATATCTGCACCCCTACCCTGGCACACAAGGACCAGGCCATCGCCGCCCTGAAAGCCGGCAAGCACGTCCTTTGCGAGAAGCCCCTCGCCCGCAGCTCGGCTCAAGCCCGTGAGATTTGGGCTGCCGCTCAAGCCTCTGACCGCGTTTTCCTCCCCGCCATGTGCGCCCGCTGGTGGCCCGGTTGGTCTTGGTTGAAGCAAACCATTGATAGCGGCGTTTACGGCAAAGTTCTCGGGGCGAGATTCCGCCGCGTTGCCCAACCTCCCGGCTGGGGCCAGCACAACTTTCTGGAAGGCGCCAAGTCCGGCGGCGCGTTGCTCGATCTCCACATCCACGATGTGGACTTCGTGCAATGGTGCTTCGGTGCACCTAAAAGTGTTTACGCCACCGGCTACTCAAGCCTGAGTGGCGCCGTCGATCACGTCCTTGCCCAATACACGTATGACAGCGGAGTGATGGTTCATGCGGAAGGCTCCTGGGCCTTTGCCGATGGCTTCGGTTTTAACAAGGCCTACACCGTGAACTTTGAAAGCGCCACCGCCGATTTCGATCTCTCCCGCGGCAAAGAAGCACACAAACTCTTCGTGAAAGGCCAACCGCCACAAATCCTCTCCTGCGATGGCCCTGATGGCTACGCTGGCGAGATCGCCCACTTCCGGGATTGCATCCAGACCGGCACCAAGCCCACCGTCGTCACCGGCCTTGATGCTTTGAACGATTTGCTGCTCTGCGAAGCTGAAGAAAAATCCATCCAGGAAAATCGACTCGTAGAATTCCATCCAGTCACGGCCTAGACAATTTCCACCAAAACAAAAGCCGTCTCAGCACATTGAGACGGCTTTTTGATTTCTTCCGGAGCGCCGAACTCCAGCTCGGCCTGACTCCCCCTATCAAGTGTTAATCCAAACTATCCACAGCTTCTCACTCCTGCTTCCCCACCGTGATCGTCGCCTCATACTGACCAGCCAATTTCAACGTCACTTCGGCATTCTCATTTCCCGGCACCACCGTCAGCTCGATCGGAAATTCCTGTTTCCCCTTCACCGCTTTCATGGCCACTGCTTTCAGCGGCTCTTTGCCTTTGCCATAGATGACGAGTTCCAATCCTTTCTTCTCTGTCTTGCGCACGCCTAGCGTGCACAGCACGACGGAAGCACTGTTATCCTTGATCGTCACGTCCACAAGCTTGAGCTGGCCATTCGGCACCACCTTGCCCTCCGCTTCCGGCGCCAGCCCCCTCATCCATAACTGCCCGAGTGGCAAAACCGTCTCCCCTGCCTTGCTGATCACATCCGCCACCTTCGTCTCCGGGATCACGATCATCCCCAGATCTCCCTTGGCCATGCCGTAGGGATATTTGATATCCACATCCACCTTCAAGGGCAGGTCATCCATTTTGCCGAGGGAATACCACAAGCCAAACGACGCCTTCAACGCCTCATCCCTGGGCACCACCTCCTGCGCCCGCCCCCGGCGACAGAAGCCACTAATAACGCCAGCATGCACAAACTTTTCTTCATAATAAATTTTCCGTTAGTTTGGTTGGAACCGGTCACTCCGGTTGCTACTAGGGATAACGTCTCGCTTGGCGCGTGGTTACAACCCACCTCACTTTTTCCTCGGCTCCACTTTCAAGATATCGATCGTCAGCTCAGAATCCTTTGGCTTCATATTACTGAACTTCTCTTTCTGTTCCGCCGTCAGTTCATTGTCCACATCCGCCACCAGCTTCTGCACGACCTCTTTCGATTTGGCCACCGTCTCCTCACGCACAACTTTCAACTCATCCACCGACTCATCGATCAGCTTCTGGATCTTCTGATGCTGCTCCGGTGTCAGTTTCAAGTCCTTGTCCAAGCTCTTCATCGCGCGTTCATTCCACTGCTCCGGATTGCGCTTTTCCCGGAAATCACGCTTCGCTTTCTGATACCCAAAACGCGCCCCCACGTAGCCGCTGAGCAAGACGATGCCCAGCAACACCACCACGATTTTCCAATGACGCAACACGCTCATAGCATCCAGAATTCTTCCACCACGATGTCCTCCACCGCCGGCCGGTCCAGTTGCGCATCCGGCTCCGCGCGCAATTCCAGCACGAAACTACAGGCCAGCACCACCACCACGACCGCCAGCGTGCGCCAGCCCAAGGCCACCCACACCGCTTCGATGGATGCCACTGGCCGAGTGAATGCTCGTGCCAGCACCCGTGTCACCAGCGCATCAGAAAGTTCCGGCACCGGTGTTTCCGCGCTTTGCCGTGCCCGCTCCGTGCATTGTTTCCAACGTTCATCAAACGCACTCATAATCGTTTCCCTTTAAAAAGCTTTTCGGCGAGCGACTTCAGCTTACGCCGCGCCCGGAACGCCCGTATCTTCACCAGCGGCCCGTTCCATCCCGTGATCTGGCACACTTCCGCCACCGACTTCTGTTCCAAATCCATCAGGCTGATCACCAGCCGGTCTTCCGGCGACAACTGAGCCAGCAATCTTCCCACGATCTCACGCGTCTCTTCCGGCGCGGTATCCGGCGCGCCCGCGTCATCGGCCACCATGAACTCCAGCCAGAGCATCTCGCCTTCCGACAAATCTTCCCACCGTGTCTCCGGTCGCCGCTTCTCCGCTCGCAACGCATCCAGGCACGTCCGCACCGCCACCCGCGACAGCCAGTGCTCGAACGGCGCCCCCTCGCGCACCTCGTATTGTTCCAGCTTCTGGAACATCTTCACCAAGATCTCCTGCAACAGATCCTCTTCCGCCATCCGCACCGGCCGATGCGACCGCACGATGCGCATCAGCAAAGGATGCACGTGCGCAACGAGTTGCCGGGCAGACTCTTCGTCCTGCCCTTGCACCCGTTTCAGACAGGTCGTGATATCAAATGTCCCGCCCGCGCTCATTCAAAGCACCGTCGCCCTATTAGATTAAACGTCATTCAACCCCATCCGGTTACAACCGTTTTGGAATTCATGAAACCCCTCCAAACTATAGAATATGTCGAAAATTGCGCCAATAAACTCCCGCATGCCCAAGGGCGTTGAACTCTATCTGGCGTGTTAAATGTTCTCCCTCTCCCCTCAACGGGGAAGGAGCCCGGGTGAGGGGTGAGAAAACAAAGAAAGCATGACTCTTTCACACCCCTCCCTTTCGCATTCCCTAAACCCCTGTTACTGTCCATCCATGACTGCACCTGTCATCGACCCCGGCGTCCGCATCGGCCACGTTCACTTGAAAGTCGCCGATCTCGACCGCGCCCTGAATTTCTACTGCGGCGTCCTCGGCTTCCAGCTCACCCAGCGCTACGGGCGTCAGGCCGCCTTCATCTCGGCGGGTGGCTATCACCACCACATTGGTCTAAATACGTGGGAGAGTCTCGGCGGCAAACCACCCGCGCGCGGCATGACCGGTCTCTATCACCTCGCTATCCTCTACCCCACTCGTCCTACACTCGCCGATGCTCTCCGCCGCCTCGTGAAGGCCGGCATCGAACTCGAAGGTGCCGCCGATCACGGCGTCAGCGAAGCCCTCTACCTCCGCGACCCCGATCAAAACGGCGTAGAACTCTACTGGGACCGCCCCGAACCCGAATGGCCCCGCACCGCTGATGGCCAACTCGCGATGATCACAGCGCCGCTGGATTTGGATAAACTCCTCGCCTCGTAGCAGCCGAGGTTAGGAGGCAGAGCTAACCTAATTCTCTAGCAAGTTCCGCCTCGTCACCTCGTCGGCTACCAAAACGAAAAAGGCGGCTGAGGTTCTCACCTGAACCGCCTTCATGATATTTGTTTTACAGCGCCCTCTTACTGGCACGACTCGCAGGTCCCGCCATTGCGCATCGCCTCGATGGAGCACGCCAGCTTCTCTGATTCCGTAGCTTCCTTGCGCGCCTTGACCGGTTCTTCGGTAGCGGCCGGTTTGCGATCACGGTTCGCGCTGTCGATGGCGCTCTTGTTCAACGTGCGGAGATAATACGTCGTCTTCAGACCACGTTCCCACGCCTCGCGATACATGAAGCTCGCCGCACGCGCATCCGGTTCCGCGAGCCAGAGGTTCGTGCTCTGCGCCTGGTCGATCCACTTCTGGCGGACCGCCGCGCATTGCAAGATCCACGTCGGCGCGATCTCAAATGCCGTCTTATACAGGCGACGCAAATCCGCCGGGATACGCTCGATACCCTGCACGCTGCCGTCGAAATACTTCAAGTCGCCCAGCATCTGCTCGTCCCAGATCCCGAGGTTCTGCAACTCACGGATGAGATAATCATTCGTACGGATGAACTCGCCGCTCAGGTTCGACTTCGTATGAATGTGCTTGTACGTCGGCTCGATGCACGGCGTGCAGCCCATGATGTTGGAGATCGTCGCCGTCGGCGCGATAGCCAAGCAGTTCGAGTTGCGCATACCATGCTGTTTGATCTGCGCCCGCAGCTTGTCCCACGGCAACCGCGCTGTGCGATCCGTCGGGATGGCCATGCCACGTTCCTGCTCCAGCAGGTTCAGCGTATCCAGCGGCAACATACCGCGGTCCCACTTGGAGCCCTTATACGTGCTATACGTGCCCTTCTCCGCGGCCAATTCCGTGGAGGCCGTGTATGCGTAGTAAGCGATCGCTTCCATCGCTTCGTCGTTGAACGCCACGGCTTCCGGCGTATCGAACGGGATGTGTTTCTCGTAAAGCGCATCCTGCATGCCCATCACGCCCAGCCCCACCGGACGATGCTTCAGGTTGGAATTCGCCGCCGCTTCCACCGGGTAGAAGTTGATGTCGATGACGTTGTCCAGCATCCGCATCACCACGCGGATCGTTTCCTGCAAACGCTTGTGATCCAGTTGACCGTTCGGCAGCAAATGCGCCGCCAAGTTCACGCTAGCCAGATTGCACACGGCCACTTCGTCTTTGCTGGTGTTCAACTCGATCTCCGTGCAGAGGTTCGAGTTATGGATCACACCGCAATGATCTTGCGGGTTGCGCACGTTCGCCGGGTCTTTCCACGTCATCCACGGATGACCGGTCTCGAACAGCGTTTCCAGCATGCGCTTCCAGAGCTGCAACACACGCACCTTACGGCCCCAGATGACGCCTTCATCCACCATGCGTTCATACTGCTCATAGCGCTCTTCAAACGCGCGGCCGAACAGCTCCGGCAGATCGCGTACTTCATTCGTGCGGAAGAGCGTCCAGGTGGCATCCTTCGGCAACTTGCCGTCAGAGATCATCTTAAGGCGCTTCATGAACACATCGGGAATCCAATGCGCCGTGTTCATGTTGTGCGTACGACGACGGTCATCGCCCGTTTCTTTGCGGAGATCGAGGAAGTCTTCCACGTCCGCATGCCACAATTCGAGATAGGAGCACAGCGCACCGGGACGCTTGCCGCCCTGATTTACCGCGATGGCGATGTCATTCGACACCTTCAAGAACGGGATGACGCCCGAGCTTTCACCATTCGTGCCATGGATGTGCGCGCCCGCACCGCGGATCGCCGTCCATGAGCATCCCAGACCGCCCGCCCACTTGGACAAGTGCGAGAACCGGCGCCACGTTTCCGTGATTTCTTCGATGCTGTCGCCGCAATACAACAGGTAGCAGCTCGAGAGCTGCGGCCGTTGCGTGCCGGCGTTGAACAACGTCGGGGTGGAACTGCAAGCCCGACGCGTCTTGTAGATGCCGTAAAATTCCACCGCCCGCGCTTCGCGTTCCTTCTCGCCCAAAGCCAGGCCCATCGCCACGCGCAACCAGAAGATCTGTGGCGCTTCGAGCCGGCGCTTGCGGCCAGACACCTGATCCTGCGTGTGGATAAGGTAACGATCATACAGCGTCTGGATGCCGATATAGTCGAACTGCAGATCCGCAAACGGATCCAGCGCTTCAGCCAGTTGCTTCAGGTTGAACTCCGCCAGCCGGGCATCCAGACGACCGAGCTTGATGCCATGCGGGATGTAATCGAGGAACGCCTTCTTGTGCGCTTCCTTCAACGCTTCCACGCCATCGGAAATCTTCCACGGCAAGGTTTCTTCGTAGATGAAGCTGAGGAGAATACGGGCCGCATAGAAACGCGCATCCGCATCCGCATCCAGCAACGACTTCGCGTTCAGGATGATCGTATCACGCCGCTCTTCCGGACTGAGGTTCAGCGAAACGCTGCGGAGCAAACGCGCGATCAATTCTTCCTCCGGCATCTGCGGCTTCAGGCCGATGCGCCCAAAGGACAGGCGGGCCCGCAGATCCACCAACTGATCCGGCGTGGCCAGTTCCAGTTGCGCGGAGTCGTCCCCGGCGGCAACGGTCTTGGTCTCTTCCAGCTCACGCAGCACCGCGCGCTTGGCGCGATACTTCGCGTAGGCCAAGGCCACCTTGCCCTGGTTCAGCTCAATGAGCGTCTCCTCAACGAGGTCTTGCAACTGCTCGATGTGCAGAAACAGCGGACGCTCGCGGCGCAAACGGAACTCGATCTCCGCCTGCACATGCGCGCCCAACGACTCATCCACACCGCAGGCCACGGCGGCCGCCCGCACCGCTTGGGCGATCTTATGGCCCATCCAACCGACTACCCGGGGTTTGCCCGAGGAGTCAGAGGTCAGATCCCGGCGGATGACCTGGGGCATCCCTGCCGTTTCACCGGTCGTGCTGAGATTCAGCGTCGGCGCTTCAATTGTTTCGTTGCTCATGACTGTCCTTTGTTGACTGCTCTTGACTGCGTATTTCCGTTTCTGTCAGGTCGAATGACTCGCCTGCCCAGCCCATCCGAAGACGGGATAAATTCTTAAGCCCGTGGTCCCACGATGCCGGTTTGCGACTGGTATTCCCGCCGCGATCTTTATAACTCGTCTCGCACAGCGACGTAGCTGCGAGGAAAATCACCTGTGCCAAGCCTTCGTTTGCATAGATACGCGCAGGCAACGGCGTGGTATTGGAGATTTCCAACGTCACATGGCCTTCCCATTCCGGCTCGAACGGCGTCACATTCACGATGATGCCGCAACGCGCATAGGTGCTCTTGCCCACGCAGAGCGTGATGACATCCCGCGGAATGCGGAAATATTCCACACTGCGCGCCAGCGCGAACGAGTTCGGCGGCACCAGGCAGGAATCTCCGCTCATATCCACAAACGAACGGTCATCAAACTTCTTCGGGTCCACGACGGCGTTATAGACATTCGTGAACACCTTGAAATCCCGCGCCACGCGCAAGTCATAACCGTAGCTGGAGAGGCCATAACTGATGACCGGCCCATCTTCGCTGCGCCGCACCAAACCGTCTTCAAACGGCTCGATCATCCCGTGTTCCCGGGCCATCTTGCGGATCCAATGATCAGGTTGTACTCCCATAACAGGCAGGCTCAAACCAGATCATCTTCCGCCGCGTTCTTCACGCTGCCGCTCGTCTGATACTCCGTCACGCGCGTCTCGAAGAAGTTCTTCTCCTTGCGCAGGAAGATCACTTCATCCAGCCAGCCGAAGGGATTCGTCTTCACATTGGACAACGTGGGCAAGCCCAACGAAGCCAGCCGACGATCCGCATTGTAGTCCACGTAATTGATGAACTCGGACTGCTTCAGACCGACTTGGTCATCCGGCAGGCAATCGCGCACAAATTCCTTCTCCAGCTCCACGCCTTCGCGCATGAATTCCACCAGTTCCGCGCGGAATTCCGGCGTCCAGATGTCCTGGTTCTCTTCGATGAGCTCCGTCAGGATATAACGGCCCAAGGCGATGTGGTTGGATTCATCGCGCAAGGTGTATTGGAACATCTGGCCGATGCCCGTCATCTTGTTCTGGCGATGCAGCGACAGGATCATCGCGAAGAGCGCATAGAACTGCGTTCCTTCCATCACCTGCGTGATGCCGAAAAGCGCCTTGGCGAACTTCTGCTTGTTCACCGTCTGCGTCAGGTCCACGCCCATCTTCAACTCGGGCATCTGGCGCGTGATGTAGGCGTTCTTGCGTTGGATACTCGGGATGTCGTTGAACTTCGCCGTCACTTCGTCCAGATCGATATTGAGGCTGCCGATGATGTGCAGGAGGGAATCCATGTGGATGCTCTCCTCCGCGATCTGACGCAGGGAAGCGTGCTTCAACTCCGCCGCCGTCAGGTTTTCCTCGATCACGTGCAGGATCGAATCGCCTACGATGCCTTCCGCCGCGGAGAAATAGCCCACGCCCATCTCAATGATCCACCGCTCCTTCGGCGTCAGCGCGTTCGTGTTCCACTGGTGGGCGTCTTTGGACATGTCGATCACGTCCGGTTCCCAGTGGTTGGCCTTCATCTGCTTGTAGATGCGGTAGGCCTCGGGGTATTTGAGCGGCAGGACGTTCAGTTCCGCCGTCTTCAGGCCATTGATCACCCGCTTGCCGTTCAGACGCTCGCGCGCCTTGGTCTTGTTCAGGCGGAAGGTTTTGTTGCGAAACTGATAGACAACGTGGTTGTCCTGCTCGGTGGCCGAGATGTCGTCGGTCACAAACGAAAGGTCTTTGATCATGGGCTCGGTCGTGAACTTGCCGTTCAACGCAAATTCGGCATCCACCCGCCAAGGCAGCTTGCTCTCTATAGTCTGCGGAGGACGGCAATGCCTGCGTCATGCTCAGCACAACGGCTAACGGCCAAGGCCCCAGTCCCCCATCCAGTCGTTGGCGCGACTGCTACCAGCTCAAGGCTGGCCTGATGAGTGTCAGCAAGCAGGTCTTCTGGCTCCGAGATCAACCTTCCATCTCGCCTTAAAAGCCTGGAAATCAAGGCCTTTGGCTGCCACTTCTGGCGTGAGACAGTCGTCACTCGATACAGCGGCGAAACCACCCGGGATTCCCACCCGGTTCCCTATTCTCCTCCAGCCCCTAGCTGGAAGCACTTGCTGGCAACGATACACTACTAATGGTATATCGCGTAAAAATTACATACTACGAATAGTATCGAATGCAACCCCCTCGCAATCCTTTTTTAGGAAAAGACATGAAATTTTTTCACAAATTTTACTTCCCAAAATGAACCTGGAATGCGTTTCCAACGTTCCACGGAATACCTCCTGATCTCCTCGCTGAAAAACCCGAGAAAAAGACACGAATTCCACTGATTTTCACAAATTGATTTACCGGGGAAAATTCGCGCCGATTCGTGGAATTCGCGTCACGCCTTTTTCCCACAGGTGCAATCCAAACACCCATGCTGCGCACACATCTGGCAAACCGCCTCCACCTTCTCCCTTAATTGCTGCCGGGCCCGATGATGCCGCACCCGCAGATTGTTCGGGGTCACACCCAGTGCCTTGGCCACAGTCTCTGGCGGTTGTTGCTCCAAATCCAGTTGCCGCACCAGCTCCCCATACTCCGGTTTCAGTGTGGGTATTAACCCCGCTACGCAGGCACACGCCGTCCGCTCCTCTTCCGCATCCGGTGGTACCTCTAGGTGTGATTCCAGCGATTCCATCGCCCGCTGGTTCGCCGCCCGTCGCCGGTAAAGGTCAATGATGGTTCGCCGCAGGATACGGTAAAACCACGCAGTGACGTTCTCCTCCTCGCGCAACTGCTCCGCCGCCTTCACCGCCTTCAGTAAACTCTCCTGCACCACATCCGCCGCCAGCTCCGGGTCATTCACGCGTTTCCGCGCAAACGCCGTGAACATCTCCAACTGCGCCAGCAACTGTTCTTCCAGTGGTTTCATTTTCTTCGTTGGTCAGGCAGACGCACCAATTTTCAAATCATTACACAAAGGTTTCTTCACTCTACTTTTGCTTCTGAATATTTAGGCGGCTTAAATGCCGCGCTCCACAGTGATCACACTCCATCACCCCTTACACCCGCAATCCTGCTCCAGACACTTCAAAAACTCCTTCGCCGCCCGCCCCATCGCGCGCCGCTTCGGCCAGATGACCACGATGGCCCGCTCGGGCTTCGTGCCGTCCAACGACCGGTACACCGGCCGGTTCATCGGTCCAGAATTCAAAGCCATCTGCGGCACCAGTGAGATACCCAGCCCCGTAGCCACCAGCGCCTGCACCGTCTCCATCTGTGCGCTGCGGCAACTCACCTTTGGTTGGAAATTGCGGCGGTTGCAAAAGCCCAATACCTGATCGCCCAGGCAATGCCCCTCTTTCATCAAGATGAACCGCTCGTCCTCCAAGTCGGACACCTTCACGGATTTCTTTTTCGCCAACGCATGATTCATCGGCACGGCGAGCAGCAGTTCTTCCGTGAATAACTTCTCCACCTCCACCCCCGTCTCATCCAGCGGCAGGCTCATGATCGCCATATCCACCTCGAACGCCGTCGCCAGCTTCAGCAACCGTGCCGTCGTATCTTCCTGCACCACCACCTCGATGCCGGGATATTTCTCGGAGAACTGCGCGATCACCCCCGGCAGCAGATAAGGTGCAATCGTGGGCAACGCGCCCACTGTCACCGTCCCGCGCACGAGCGCCTGCGTATCCTCTGCTTCACGGCGCGCCGCTTCCACTTCTTCGAGGATGCGTAAGGCCCTGGGCAGAAAACTTTCCCCCGCTTCCGTCAACTTCACGCCCCGCTTCAAACGATTGAACAAACGCTGACCGAGTTCGTCTTCCAATTTGTGGATTTGCTGGCTGAGCGAAGGCTGCGCCACATGACAACGCTCAGCGGCCCGCGAGAAGTTACCCGTCTTCGCCACCGCCACCATGTATCGGAGCTGATGCAGTTCCATAGGATAAAACTATCATATCCTTAGCTAAGAAGTATTTCAACTATGCACCGAAATTAAGCTAATCTGGCTGAAATCAAATATCAGCCGACCAGCACACTTTGGAAATAATGGTTAACCGAAAGGCCCAGCATGCCAGACGAAAAAAACTTTGCCTGCACCGCCGTTCAGCGCGTCGCCACTGCATATGTTGCCTGCAACCTGAGTGTGGCCATATCGCAAGAAAGGCAGAAAAGCGGCCAAAATTAAACTATTATAACGGGCGCCAATGTGAGTTACCCCCCTCACTTTGGAGCACAACATGTGATATAGTAACTAGTAGTAACCCCTAAAGCACATGCCTGGTTTAAGTTGGACATCTGAAGACAAACAACGGCTGGCGGAACTCGTCCGGGCCGGACACGGTCCTTTGTCTATCCATCGTCAAGGCACCTTCGCGGCCAATGGCCACGGCCTCCGCACGGTGAATTCCATTGCCCAGCAGATTCGCCGGATGCACCTTGCCAAGCCGGAGAATTCCGAACGGGCGCGTCTGGCCCATCTGCGCGGCCTTGCCGTCTCTGCGGAAGCCCGCCAAAAAGCCACCGAGTTCCTGCGCCGTAACGGCGAAGACATCCCGGTGAACATCGTCGCTGAAAAATTCGGGGTCACTATCTCGTGGGTCCGCCGCACCTTGAAAGCCTTGGGCGTACACCGCTCGTGGTCCGCCACTGTTTCCCATCCCCTTTCCAAATTCCACGACCCGAATTACCGCGCCAAGGTCTCCGCCCGCGTAAAAGCCTGGGCCAAGGAAAAAGCCCGCCAGCACGAAGCTGAATTGCGCACGCACCGCGATCAAATCCTGCGGAACGAACCAAAACATCCCAGCCGTTGCTGCGAACAATGCCGGGAAAATTGGCCGCTCACGCCCGAGTTCTTCGCCGCCACCAAGCAGGAGAACACCGGCAAGATTTACTACCTCTACACCTGCCGTCTCTGCATGGCGGCGAACCGGCACAGCCAGATGAGCAGCGATCATCATGACCACCCGCGCACGCAACGGTTGCGCCGGTATCTGATCCACCGCAGCGAAGAAGTCCGGCATCAGGCCACGGGCCTGGCGGAGAAACGTTGTATTGCTTGTTGGAAAGACTGGCCGCTCACCACAGAATTCTGGCGGACATCCAAGTTGAAATCCGGCCACCTCTATTTCGAACCGCGCTGCCGCCTGTGCCAGAACACCAAGCGCCGCCACGACGAAAAAGCCCGCCGCACCCGCGCCCACTGGCAGCATTAACTTAGCTGCCCGCTCCGGGCTGCGGCCCGCATCAGGTGCAGGTCTGTGTATTCCACACTGCTGCCCAGCTTGTCTTTAACCGGACCAAGCGCCTCGATGCCGTATTGGTCAAAAGCCTTCAAGATGGCCGCGTGCTTGGCCTTGGGCACGAGCTTCGCGATATCCACCCGCTCACCCAGTTCAATCGCCTTCGTCAGATGCGTCGCCACCGTACCCACGCCAATCTGCCGTTCGCGCGCAATCTCCTCCATGGACTTGCCGTCGCGGAACATCCGCAACGTGATGAACGGCGAATCCCCTAACAGATCCGCGCTCAACTCCTGTGCCGCCGCCTCTACCCCTGACGTACGATTCGCCCCGATAAAGGTCTGACGCGGGTTATTCTTCAGGAACTGCTTGATCGCATCGCAAAACACTTCGCTGAATTCCGCCAGCTTCTTCTCACCCACCCCCGTGATGCCTGCAAACTCGCGCTCCGTGAGCGGGTAGCTCCGCGCCATTTCCCGTAGTGACGTATCGCCAAAGATGATGTAGCTCGGCACGCCACGCTCCTCGGCCAGCTTCTTGCGCAAATCGCGCAAGACATCGAAAAGCCCTTCGTCGCACTGGATCTGGCCCGCCTTGGTTTTGCCCTTCACCACCGGAGCTTCCATCTGGCGTGTGAGCGTTATGGCTTTGCGTTCTTTCAACGCCATCATGCCATTGTAGGTCAGGTCCAGCGTGACAAACTGTCCGGTGTCTTGCTTCACTAATCCCAACCGCACGAGTTCCCGCCCGATCGCCTGCCATTCACTCCGCACCGTGTCCTTGCCGATGCCGTAGGTGGAAAGCGTCTCATGCCCCCAGCGCCGCACCGCTTCTGTATCCGCCCCCGTCAAAACCTCCACGATGTGATTCAGCCCGAAGCTGCACCCGCTCTTCTGTTTCACTCGAAACACGCACGACATGAACTTCTGCGCGGCCAACGTGCCATCAAATTTCTCACGCGGACTCAGGCAGTTATCACACGCACCACAATTCCCCTCCGTGAATTCCTCGCTGAAATAGCGCAGCAGAACCGTGCGACGGCATTCGCTGCTCTCCGCATAATGCGTCATCAGAGCAAGCTGCTCCAGTGCCACCCGCTTCTCTTCTTCATCCGGCTTCTCGTAGATGAACTTCTTCTGCTTCATCTCATCGCCCGCGCTGAACAGCAGCAGACAATCCGCCGGCAACCCATCACGCCCTGCCCGACCCGTCTCCTGATAGTAGCTTTCGATGTTCTTCGGCAGATCATGATGCACCACGAAGCGCACGTTCGGCTTATTGATACCCATGCCGAAGGCCACCGTGGCACAAATCACCCGAACTTCATCGCGCAGGAACTTCTCCTGATTCTGCGCACGCTCCTCTTGTTCCAGTTGCGCATGGTAAGGCGCTGCCGAAACACCATCGAAACGTAATTGCGCCGCCAACTTTTCCGTCGTGGCTCGTGCCTGGCAATACACGATACCGCTCTCGGTTGGCCGTGCGCGCAGGAATTCCAGCAACTGCGCATAAGCCTTGGATTTCGGCACGATGCGGTAGCTCAAGTTCGGCCGGTTGAAGCTCGCGACATACACCGCCGGATAGCGCAAGTGCAACTGGTTGACGATATCCGAGCGCACGCGATCCGTTGCCGTGGCGGTCAAAGCCATCATCGGCACGTTCGGCAACCAAGTGCGCATCGTCGCAAGCTGGCGATACTCAGGCCGGAAATCATGCCCCCATTCGCTGATACAATGTGCCTCGTCCACTGCTACCAGTGCGGTCTTCCAACGCTTCAACGAATCGATAAACCCAGGCATCATCAAGCGCTCCGGCGCCACGTAGAGCAGCCGATACTCGCCCGCTTCCAGCTTGCGCAAACGCATGCCCGCCTCGGGACCGCTGATGGATGAATTAAGGAAGGTGGCCGGAACGCCTGCCGTGGTGAGCGCATCCACCTGGTCCTTCATCAAGGCGATGAGCGGCGAGATGACGACCGTAAGCCCAGAGCGCGCTAGGGCGGGCAGTTGGTAGCAAAGGGATTTGCCACCGCCAGTCGGCAACAGGGCAAAGACATCACGGCCAGCGAGAGAGTCGCGGATGATGCCCGCTTGTTGCGGACGAAAGGCGGTGTAACCGAAGTACTGCTTGAGCAAGGCCAGCAACTCCTGATCCGACACGCGACGGAAGATAGGTAGCCCGCCCCGGAGAAGCAAAGGGGAAAACGCAAACGTTTCAGAGAAACGTCTGCATCTCTACGCCAGCAACGCCTTCACAATCTGCCCTTCATCCGTCGGGCCGATCAACCGTTGGTTCAAGCCTTGGTAACGGTAGCTGAATTGATACGGGTCCATGCCCATCTGGTTCAAGATCGTCGCTTGCAGATCGCGGATGGTCACCTTGTCCTTAGCGATCATGTAACCAAGCTCATCCGTCTCGCCGTGCACGAGACCCGGTTTGATGCCGCCACCAGCCATCCAGAGGCTGAAGCAGTGCGGATGATGATCGCGCCCCAAGAGCTTCGAGCCATTGCGCTCTTCATTCATCGGCGTGCGACCAAATTCCCCGCCCCAGATTACCAGCGTATCCTCCAGCATGCCGCGTTGTTTCAAGTCCGTGATCAACGCCGCCGCCGCTTGATCCACATCACGACATTTCTTCGGCAAGCCGTTGACCAAATCATTGTCCGCGCCAGTACCGTGCATGTCCCAGCCCCAATCATAGAGCTGCACGAAGCGCACGCCCTTCTCCACCAACCGTCGCGCCAGCAAACAGTTATTAGCGAAAGAACCTTCACCGGGTTTCGCGCCGTAAGCCGTCCGCACATGTTCCGGCTCGCGCCCGATATCAAAAACCTCTGGCACAGCGATCTGCATGCGATACGCCAGCTCGTATTGCTGGATGCGCGTCAACGTCTCCGGATCGCCAAATTGCTTGGCTTCGATCTCATTGAGCTTCGCCAGCGCATCTAAACTGCGCCGACGCGATTCACGGTCCATACCATCGGGGTTATTCGAGAACAGAATCGGTTCGCCCTGCGAACGGCACTGCACACCTTGATACACTGAAGGGAGGAAACCGCTGCTCCACAAACTCTTGCCACCCGTCGGATCCGTGCCACCGGAAAGCAGCACGACAAACCCCGGCAAATCCTGATTCATGCTGCCCAAGCCATACGTCAGCCAGGATCCCAAGGAAGCGCTGCCTGCCCTTGATGAACCAGTGTAGAGGAACAACTCAGCAGGCGCGTGATTGAACTGATCCGTGTTCATGGATCTCACCACGCACACATCATCCACGATCTTGGTAAAATGCGGCAACGTATCGCTCACCCAAGTGCCCGCCTTGCCATATTGTTTGAACTTGTGCGGCGAGCCTAGCATCTTCGGCACGCCCTTGATGAAAGCGAATCGTTGTCCCTTCAACAAAGATTCCGGGCACGGCTGCATATTCAGCTCGTTGAGCTTCGGCTTGTAATCAAAGAGGTCCAGCGAAGGCGGCGCACCGGACATGTGCAGATAGATCACCGACTTCGCCTTCGGAGCAAACGTAGGCGGCTTCACCGCGAGCGGATTGCCCCCCGCCACCGCTTTCGATGCTGCTGCCGACGCATCACGCAAACCCATCTGCCCCAGCGCCAGCGCCCCGAGCCCGAGGCCAGCACGCCCAAAGAACGTGCGCCGCGTCATCGCCCGTGTCGCCGCCAGCCGAGGATTAAAAATATTGTCGTTCATACGCATCAGCCCTTCGTCAGCACACCATCCAGATTCAGCAACACGTTGCCCACTACCGTCCAGGCGGCTTGCTCGGCAGTATCGCCAGCGCCTGCTTTCCCATCCGCACCGATCGCCAATTTCTTGGCCGACTCGGTATCTTTTCGGTAGTGCTCCAATTCTGATTGATACAATTCCACTAACGCCTTCACCTGCTCCGCTTGTGCCGGACGAGCGAGGCAGAGCGTAAGCGCATACTTCACACGTTCTTCCAAGGTGCTACCGCCTTCCTTCTGAATGCGCCGTCCCAAGGCTTGGGACATCTCCACGAACGCGGGATCATTTAAAGTCACGAAGGCTTGCAACGGCGTGTTCGTGGGCAAACGGCGGAGTGTGCAATTCTCGCGGCTGGGGGCATCGAACGTCGCCATGCTCGGATACGGGACTGTGCGCCGCCAAAACGTGTAAAGGCCGCGACGATACCGGTCCTCACCCGCACTGGTGGACCAACTGCGCTGACCATTGAAAGCCGCCCGCCACAACCCATCCGGCTGCGGTGGATAAACGGAAGGCCCGCCGATCTTCGCACTGAGCAACCCGCTCAAAGCGAGTGCCTGATCGCGCACACCCTCGGCATCCAAACGGCGACGTGGATAATGTGAGAGCAGGATATTCTGCGGATCGCGCGCGGCGGACTTCTCGCTGACCACGGAGGATTGCCGATACGTGGCGGACATCACCATCGTCTTGATCATCCCCTTCATGTCCCAACCCTTGGTCATGAATTCGACGGACAGATAATCCAGCAATTCCGGATGGCTCGGCAGCGTGCCTTGCGTGCCAAAATCTTCTTCCGTCAGCACCAACCCACGTCCGAACAATTGCGACCATAGGCGGTTCACTTGCACACGGGCAGTGAGCGGGTTATCCCGGCTCACGAGCCACTCAGCGACACCAAGACGATTGCGCGGCACCTCGGCTTTCGGCGGAGCGAAACGGGCGAGGAACTCCGGCTGCACTTCCGCGCCAGGATCGAGGAAGTTGCCCTTATTAAAGAGATGCGTGGAGCGTTTCTTCTCTGCACCAAGCTCTTTCATAACGGGCAGCACGAGCGGTTTGATTGCGGCCAAGTCTTTGCGCTTCTGCGTGAGCTGCGCGTTAACCTTTGCCAGCGAAGCAGACATCGGCCGGTAATAATCCAGCAACGTCTTGCGCTGGGCTTCAGTGCGCTTGGTGGCATCCACCACCAGAACAGCGAGAACCTCCTTCGACAACTCACGCACGGGCGTTTTCTGCGTCGTGGCTTGGAGGCGGAACTTGCCGAGCAGATGTTTGGTGCCGTAGCTCTGGTCTAAAGTAAGCGTGATCACTGCCCCCTCGCCTTCCGTCAACGGGCTGGCCAATTCAAACACCGCCGCGTGAGGTTTGCCGAACTCGCTCGCGACGGCCCAACCCGTCTTCTTATCGGTATCAATCGCCTTCGCCACTTCAAAGTCCCCCTGGCTGTGGTCGGCGGAAGCGTTCTTCAAGAGCACCGTGCGTTCGCCATTCGTCGCAATGTCCGCCTTGGGCTTGGGCGCTTCCGGCACTGTGTTTTCCCAAACGGTTTTACGATTCGCGTCCAAGGCCACGATGCGGAAGCCCGCCAATCGCCCTCCCACATTCCCATCTGTGCGATTCCACACTGCCACCCGCTCCACGGCCACACTTGTTCCCAAGTCCACTTCCCACCACGGATTGTCTTCCGTCTGGTTGTGCGTGGTGGATTTCGCGTCGAACTTCCCATCAGTATTCCCATCCACCGCATAGGACGCCAGTGCATCATAGCTCGTGCTAGATTGCTTCGCGGCCTTGCCCTGCGCAACATTCTGACCGCCGCTGAACACTTGCACTTCGGCCAGCGAAAG
This sequence comes from Limisphaerales bacterium, assembly GCA_965283725.1. Lineage (GTDB taxonomy): Bacteria > Verrucomicrobiota > Verrucomicrobiia > Limisphaerales > JAEYXS01 > JAEYXS01. Next base: position 415,342 of record CBDIPT010000004.1, on the reverse strand, counting down.
AATCTTTTGTTTACCGGGCAATTCGATCCGCACATAACGGACGGCTGGCACTTGGGCATCGGATTTCTTCACGGTCAGCTTCACGTCGTTCAGCACGAAGTTGCCACCGGCACGACCCGGCCCCTTCGCGGGCAAGGAGTCATCGGGCAAGACTTCCAAGCGCAACGCCGTCACACCGGAGCCGTTCAGCCGCCACTTCACCGTGTAAACATCAGCATCCGCCGCTTCACCTGCAGCCAAAATGCTTTGATCGGACTGTACGTTCAGATCGGAACCGGAACGGGATTTGGCTTCGAGTGCGTTCAAGGTCGTCCATGCAACACCTGTCTTTTGCGCTTTCTCCCAAGCGGCCAATTCATCCAGCAACTCAGGCGAAGTGATGCTGAATTGTTTTTCCAGCGCCGCGATCTCTGTTTGGATCTTTGCCGTCCGCTCCGTCTCATCAGCACTCGGCAACGGCATGGTGGGATACTCGTCTGGCTTGTCGCTGTCTTCCGTTTGGTTGAAGAACGCGTAGAACTGGTAGTATTCCTTTTGCGAGATGGGGTCGTATTTGTGCGTGTGGCATTGGGCGCAGTTCATCGTCAGCCCCATCCACACTTGCATCGTAGTGCCGACACGATCTTTCACGGCAGCCACGCGGAACTCTTCATCGTCGGTGCCACCTTCGGTGTTCGTCATTGTGTTACGATGAAACGCCGTCGCGGTCATTTGTTCCGGCGTGGCGTTCGGCAACAAATCGCCCGCGAGTTGCTCGATCGTGAACTGGTTATAAGGCAGGTTTCGGTTGAAGGCATTGATGACCCAATCGCGATACGGCCAGATGTTCATGCGCAAGGGATCGGATCCGTAACCCGCGGAATCCGCGTAACGTGCGAGGTCCAGCCACATGCGCGCCCATTTCTCGCCGAAATGCGGTGAGGCCAGCAAACGGTCCACAAGCTTCTCGTAAGCGTTCACACTCTTGTCATTCACAAAGGCTTCGACCTCTTGCGGTGTAGGCGGCAGGCCGATGAGGTCCAGTGAAAGACGGCGGACCAAGGTGTGTTTATCAGCTTCCGCATTCGGCGACAGCTTGGCTTCCTTCAGCTTCTGGTGGATGAAATAATCGACCTCATTCTTCGCCCACGCTTTGCTGGCGGAGGTTTTCGGGATCGCCGGAGCCACCGGTTTCGTGAAGGCCCAGTGATCGGCATAGGGCGCACCTTGCTGCACCCAGCGTTTCAGCGTCTCGACCTCCTCTTTCGTCAGCGGATGGCCTGTCTTCGGCGGCGGCATGATGTCGTCCGGATCCGAAGTGCTGATGCGCGCCACGAGTTCACTCCGTTTCACATCGCCCGGCTTGATGGCGAAGGTGCCGCCCTTGCGTTCCTTGACCGCCTCTTCGCGGATATCGAACCGCAGCTTGGCCTCACGCGCTCCATCATCCGGCCCGTGACAATGGTAGCACTTGGCGGAGATGATGGGCCGCACATCGCGTTGATAATCCACTTTGGCCGAGGATTTTTCAGCGGCAGCGAGCGGCAAGGACAATAAGACTGCGAGCAGCGCGAGGCTGCGTTGCCAACCGGCCAGCATGACGTTTGAACCAAGCATAGGGACTAGTGCCATGACCTTAGACGTTTCCCGCGCCCTCCGCCATGCAAGATTATTGAACTCAAAATGCACTTTTCCACCCTTTGATCCAGACCCCACGAGGCGATCCGCTTGTCCCCCTTCGTTTGAAATCCCCGCATGCTCTCCTTGACGCCTATCCCATCCTCCTCTTACCTCTTCCCCATGAATCAGATCGACCTCAAAGGCCGCCACGCCATTGTCACCGGTGGCGCTCGTGGCATCGGCTACGCCATCTCCCAACGCCTCCTCCAATCCGGCGCCGCCGTCAGCCTTTGGGATCGTGATGCCGACGCCCTCCGTGAAGCCGCCCAATCCTTAGGTCAATTCGGCCAAGTCCACACCACCACCGTCCAACTCACCGATCCCGCCAGTGTCGAAGCCGCCGCCCAAGCCACTGCCGACGCTTTTGGCAAGATCGACATCCTCATCAACAACGCGGGCATTGCCGGTGTGAACAAAAAGACCTGGGAACTCACGCCTGCCGAATGGAACTCTGTGGTGGATGTAAACCTCAACGGCGTCTTCCTCTGCTGCCGCGCTGTCGTCCCCTATCTGTTGAAGAACGGCTATGGCCGCATCGTGAACACCGCCTCCATCGCCGGCAAAGAAGGCAACCCGAACGCCGCTCATTACAGCGCGTCAAAAGCCGGCGTCATCGCGCTCACGAAATCTCTCGGCAAAGAACTCGCGCAATCCAACATCTGCGTGAACTGCATCACCCCCGCCGTCATCGTCACGGATATCCTCAAGCAATGCACCGAGCAGCACATCAACTACATGCTCTCGAAGATTCCCATGGGCCGCTTCGGCAAGGTGGAAGAAGCCGCCGCCATGGTCGCCTGGCTGAGTTCGGAAGACTGCTCTTTCACCACCGGCGGGGTTTTTGATTTGTCGGGTGGCAGGGCGACTTACTAGCGCCTATTCCCAGCGATACGCCACCAGCGCGTTCTGTTCGCGCACGTAGATCTCCTGTCCGACAACGGTCAGGTGCGCCCACATCTCGGCATCACCGAGCTTGCGTGAATCCAGCACATCGAACTTCTCAGGTGTCGCCCGCAGGAGGTAAAGTGTTCCGCGTTGGTCTAGCGCCAGGATACGATCCCCATTGGCTACCAAGCTCCAATACTTGCCGTAGCCCTGATCCGTCATCCACTTCTCCTCGCCCGTCGCCAGGTCCAAGCAGATCGCCCGTTGATTCTTCAGATGATGATACGCATGGCCATTGAAGATGATCGGCGTGGACATATTACCTTGCGATTTATTGGTCCACTTCTGCTTCAACGCATACTTCCCATCCTGCTTGCTCACCTCAAAGAGAATGGTCTTGCCGCCGTAAGTGCTGGTGAACAAGGCATCCCCTACCACAACCGGGGTCAGGATATTCATCCCCCGGAATGCCTCTACCGTCTGCGACCACAGCACAGTGCCTGTAGCCAGCTCCAAACCGGCGAGTTTCTCGCGCGTCTGTACCACCAATTGCTTCTGCCCGCAAAGCTCGGTCATCACTGGCGAGGAAAAAGCACTGCCTCCCATCCCGCCCTCATCCGTCAGGGCACGCCAGAGCACCTGCCCCGATGCCTTGTTCAGTTTCACCACAGAAGCCCCCGCTTGCACATAGACCGCATCTCCTTCCACCAGCGGCGAGGACACAAACCCGAACGCCGGTAAGGGCGACTTGAACTCCTTCATGAAATCCACCCGCCACTTCTCCTTGCCCGTGTTGACGTCCAGCGCCACCAGCATATCCTTCATCCCGGCCACATAAAGCGTCTCCCCATCGCTTGCAGGTGTGCTACGGATCCAATCGCCGTTCGCTTTGGCAAAGAACGGCACTGAAAGCGATCCCTCCCACTGCGCCGTCCACAGCTCCTTGCCCGTCTTGCGGTCATAAGCGTGGACCATCTCGAACTTCTTGTCCTTCGTCTCCGTGGTGAAAACCTTATCCACCGTCACAATCGTGCCGGAGTAACTCGGCCCGAGCGGCGCCTTCCAAGTCTGTTTAAGATGCGCGGCATCCAGTTTCTCCGGCCATTTCGTCCCCGTCACCAACCCATCGCGGGTTGGCCCACGCCACTGCAACCACGTAGCGGGCTGCTCAGCCGCCGGGAGGGTCAAAGGCATTAGACAGACCAACGCCAGCATTGTCTTGGCGAGCGGGAGGGAGACCAATTGGGTAGATTTCATGCGCAAGCGTCTGAAGATAGCGTCGATTTCCACTTCGTCAAAAGTGGTGTTTTAGGGGAGATTTGCCCAGAGCGACCCTACGACGACGCATTCTGCCGCGCCCGCCGTTTCGCCGCCCACCGCTTCACCAGTTCATCCGCGATGACGCCGCCTAAGATCACTGCGCCGATGATGGCGAATTCGATGCTCTTGGGCATGGAATCCACCAAGGTGATCATGTTCCGCAGCACTTGCATGAGCGCGGCCCCGATGATGACGCCGGTGATGGCCCCTTCCCCACCGCGTAAGCTGCATCCGCCAAGCACGGCGGCGGCGATGGCGTAGAGTTCGTAGAAGTTGCCGAAATCGACCGGTTGCGCGGAGTTCACATCCAGCACGAAGAGCATCCCACCCAAGCCAGACATCAGCCCGCAGATCACGTACGCCAGAATAATCATACGATCTGTATTGATACCGCTGAAGCGGGCGGCCTGTTCGTTTCGGCCCAAGGCTAGCAGGTAACGACCGTAAATAGTCTTGTTCAGGAAGATGGCGGCGATGACGGCCACTACGAGCAGAATGATACACGGCGCCGGGATGCTGAAATGCTCGATGAACGGGACAGGCACTTTGCCGGTGGCGAGGATGCGCAAGCCTTTGAATTCATTGCCGAAACCCATCGTTTGATCACTGGTCAGTCCGCGCGTAAGGCCACGATAAATGAGCAATCCGCAAAGAGTGACGACGAAGGGTTGTATTCTCAGCTTGGTGATCAAGGTGCCGTGGAGCAACCCGATGCCACCGGAGATTAGTACGACCAGCAGCAAGGCCACGGGCACAGAGACGCCTTTCACGGTCAGCAACCAGGGCAAACCACAGCCGACCAGGCAGACAACTGAGCCGATGGAGAGATCAATGCCGCCTGTGATGATAACGAAGGCCACGCCGATGCTGATGATGCCAAAGAGCGCGGTGCGACGGATGAGGTTCTCGACGTTATAAGGCGTGAGGAAACGGTCGCTCATCAGCGCCGTCGCCACACAGACCACGATCAGCAGTCCTAAAATGCCCAGAATCTTCTTCAAGTCCTGAATGCGGGTGAAACTTGCTCCGTCAATACCCGAAACCGAACCCTGTGGACAAGCAGTTCGTCAGGAAAAGTGAGTGAAAGCTCCAAATCCAAAGCACCAAGCTCCAGTGAAACCTCAAAACACCAACGCCATGACATGTTCCCCTGCTTGGAGCTTGAGCATTGGTGTTTCTCTGGTGTTTGGCGCTTTGAATTGGGGATTTTAACTCATTGCCTCCCTTCCCTGCTTGTTGCTTTAATGCCCGGCACTCATTCAACCCATGAAAATGTTAGCCCGTTATTGTTCGCTTTTGGCGGTTGTAACCGCCAGTTCTTTGCTCGCGGCCGAGGCGCCGAAGGCCAAAGAAAAGGCTGCCCCGAAAGCAGCAGTCGCCCTCAGCGCCAACGTAAGCTGGATCTGGCCAACCAAGCCCGCGACGGCCAATCAAAAGGCGTGGTTTCGCAAGGAGTTCACCTTCCATAAATCCGCCACGGCCACCGCGCGGCTCTATGCCTCGGCGGACAATGAATTCCGCCTGTTCTTGAACGGGGAACAGGTCGCCGAAAGCAAAGAATGGCAGGACCCGGTGATGGTCAACATCATCGCTAAGCTGGTGGAAGGCCGCAACGTGCTCGCCGTGGAAGCCAAGAACGATGGGGGCGATGCCGCCGCCCTGATGGTGAAGCTGGAGATCGTCAACGGCACCCAGATCACCGTCGTCGGCACGGACGAATCCTGGAAGAGTGCCGTGAAAGTGCCGGCTGACTGGCAGAAGCCGGGCTTCGACGACAGTGCCTGGACGAAGCCCTTCGTCCTCGCTCCGCTCGGCGGCGCGCCTTGGACCAGCGTGAATGAAGCCCGGCTGGCCTCTCTAGCCAACGTCAAGCCGCCTACGGCGACGCCCGTAAGCCAGTTGCGCGTGATGAAGGACTTCAAGGTGGACCTGCTCTACAGCGTGCCGAAGGACCAGCAAGGTTCCTGGGTCAGCATGACCGTGGATCCGAAAGGCCGCCTCATTGTTTGCGATCAATACGGCGGGCTGTATCGTGTGACGCTGCCAGCCGTCACCAGCACAGAAGGGCTCAAGGTTGAGAAGATCAATGTAGATATCGGTGAAGCGCAAGGCTTGCTCTGGGCCTTTGACAGTCTCTACGTGGTGGTCAACCGGGGTGGTAAATATCCCAGCGGCGTCTATCGCGTGCGCGATACGAATGGTGACGACGTCTTGGATTCCGTGGAAACGCTGCGTCTCCTCAATGGCGGGGGCGAGCATGGACCGCACGCAGTCGTGCTTTCGCCCGATGGCAAATCCCTCTATATCTGCGCTGGTAACGGCACGAAATTCACAGACGTAAACTCTTCCAAAGTTCCACGAATCTGGAGCGAGGATCATCTCCTGCCCCGCATGCCGGATGGCCGCGGCTTCATGCGTGATGTGATGGCCCCGGGCGGTTGCGTTTATCGCATCTCGCCGGATGGCAAGGATTGGGAACTTATCTCGTCCGGTTACCGCAACGAATACGACATCGCCTTCAACCGTTTCGGTGACCTTTTCACCTATGACGCGGACATGGAATGGGATTTCAACACGCCTTGGTACCGGCCCACACGCGTCTGTCTGTCGGCCAGCGGTGGTGAATTCGGCTGGCGCAACGGCGCGGGTAAATGGCCGGCTTACTATCCGGATAGCCTCGGACCGGTGATCAACATCGGCCCCGGTTCACCCACAGGCATCGCTTTCGGCTATGGTGCGAAGTTCCCGGCCAAGTATCAGGACGCGCTGTTCATCAGTGATTGGAGCTACGGCAAGCTCTACGCTATCCACATGAAGCCAGATGGTTCCGCTTACACGGCAGAGAAGGAAGACTTCATCACCGGTTCGCCGCTACCGCTCACGGACTTGGTCATCCACCCGGATGGTTGCATGTATATCACCATCGGCGGTCGCAAGACCCAATCCGGCCTGTATCGCGTGACCTATACCGGCAAAGATTCCACCGCGCCGTCCAAGGGCGGTTCCGCTCCCCCGCTGCTGGCCGAACGGCGCAAGCTTGAGGCCTTCCACGGGAAGGTGGACGAGAATGCCGTCAAAGAAGCTTGGAAGTATCTAAGCCATAGTGATCGCTACCTGCGCTTCGCCGCGCGTATCGCCATCGAATGGCAGCCAGTGAACACCTGGCAGGCCAAGGCGCTCAGCGAGAAGAATCCCGTGGCAGCCACGCACGCGTTGCTGGCGCTCGCCCGGGCGGGTGACAAGACGGTGTTGCCGGAATTGCTGGCCGCGCTGGACCGCATCGACTGGAGCAAACTGACGGACAGCCAGCGCACGGACTTCACACGCGTCTATCATGTCGCTTTTGCGCGCATGGGGCATCCGGACGAAGCCACGCGCCAGAAGCTGATCGCCAAGCTGGACCCGCTCTTCCCTGCGCAACGGCGGGAAGTGAGCGTGGAACTGGCCCAGATCCTCGTCTATCTCGAGGCTCCAAGTGCCGCCAAGAAGCTCTCGGATATGCTGGCCAATGCGCCGACACAGGAAGAGCAGATCGATTACGCCCGCGCCTTGCGGGTCTTGAAGACCGGTTGGACCATGGATCAGCGCAAAGCCTTCTTTAGCTGGTTCCTGAAGGCGGCAAACTTCAAGGGCGGCAACAGCCTCGAAGGTTTTCTGCGCAACATCAAGAATGACGCCATCGCCACGTGCAGCCAGGCGGAACTGGCCGAGTTGAAGCCCATCCTCGATGCCAAACCGGAGAAGAAATCCTCATTGGAAATGCTCATGGCCGGCCGCACGTTCGTCAAAGAATGGACAGTCGCTGAACTCGGCCCGAAGGTGGAAAAAGCTATGAAGAAGCGGAACTTCGACAAGGGCCGCCAACTCTTCGGCGCCGTGGGTTGCGCTTCATGCCATCGTTTCGATACGGAAGGTGGCGCGGTAGGACCTGACCTGACCGGACTCGGTGGCCGCTTCAACGCGCGCGACGTGTTGGAATCCATCGTCGATCCGAACAAGGAAATCAGCGACCAGTTCGGCTCCGTGGTCATCACAACCAACGATGAGCTCAGCTACAGCGGCCGCGTGGTGAATCTTAATGGTGACACCATCATGTTCAACACGGACATGTTCGACCCGAACCAATCCGTGGGTATCAATACCAAGAACGTGAAATCCATCGAGCCCTCCAAGGTGTCCATGATGCCGGAAGGCTTGATCAACGTGCTGAAGGAAGACGAGATCGCGGACTTGCTCGCGTTCCTGATGTCCCGTGGGGACCGGAACAACGCGATATTCAAGTAGGCTTGAATTGCTAAAGCAAACCGCCGTGGTGAAAACCGCGGCGGTTTTTTGTTTGGTAGCAGTCCCGCATGCGGGATAAGGAGGCTCTGCAAAACTTCTCTCCTCGCACCTCCGACCTCGCACCTTTCCTCACCCCCACTTCGCGTGGTCACTGGTATAGGCCCGGTCCAGATGGGTATAGCCGCCATCGACAAAATGGATTTGGCCCGTGGTATGGGCGGAAGCGGGTAACGCCAGAAATATCACCGCAGCGGCAATCTCGTCCGGAGAAGTCAACCGATGGCCAAGCGGCACCAAGCGTTCCACGCTGGCTTTCGTCGCTGCCGGGTCCGGGAGGCTCTTGAACCAGTTCTCATACTGCGGCGTCAGGCATTCAGCCGGGACCACACAGTTCACGCGCACGCCATCACCGGCCAAAGCGATAGCCCATTCGCGCGTCAGGGCGTTCACAGCTCCCTTAGCCGCCGCGTAACCGGAGGTCTTCCCCTGCCCGGTCACCGCCACCTTGGAACTGATATTGATGACCACGCCATGCGACGCCTTCAAAGCCGCTTGAGCGTAATGAGTCACCGTGAAGACGTGAAAGAGGTTCAGTTGCAAGGATTGCATGAACTCGGCGGGTGAATGATCCAAGGAAATGCCGTCGTTCACCCCGGCATTGTTCACCAGAATATCCAGTCCGCCAAAGGTTTGCACGGTCTTGGCCACCGCAGCCTGGCAATCCGCTTCCAAGGTAAGGTCCGCAGCCACAAACACCACATTAGCTCCGACTGATTGCAATTTGCCGACCAAGGCTTCGCCCACCTCTCGGTTGCGGTCAACGATGGCGACGCGGGCACCTTCCGCCAGCAGCAGCCGCACCACGGATTCGCCGATGCCCCGGGCTCCGCCGGTCACCAAGGCCACCTTATTTTTGAGCTTTAGGTCCATGTTTTCAGTTCAGTTTGGGGAAAGCGCTGCCTGCCCCGGTAGCCAGCCGCCAAGTTTTAGGACATTATCCCTTTTGGCCGGATAAAATCGACAAATAAAGAGCAGCCACTTTACAGCCGCCCAAGCCGTGACTAAGTTCGCTCTCATGGCTTCGGAATTTGACGGCTCAGACTTTGTGGACACCGATTTTCAATCGGCGCAGAAGGCCGGTTATCCCTCAGCAGGATCGACCGACCGCCCCCCCTCACGTGCTGAACTGGACGGCAAGGTCTCCGAGACCCAGCAGAAGCTCTCCGAGCTGAAGCGGGCGCAGGAAGACCTCGAACGCGAACGAGCGCAACTGGAAGAGGCCCGCCGACGCCAGACCGAATACCAGACCGGCCGCGAGGAGATGGTCACGCAATTGACCCGGGGCGTCGCCCTGCTCGAAGAAGCCGAGTTCTCCGCCCGTCGCGATGCCGAACAGATGGCCAAGACCCTTACCGATCTCCGCGATGCCCAGGCCAAGGTCCAAGCGCTCAACGAAGACCTGTGGACCAAGGAGAACTACAACATCGAGCTCACCCGCGCCCTCACCACCATCGAGAACGCGCGGATGGAATGGAACACTGCCCGTCTCAAATGGACTCGCCTCGACCAGGCCTTGCAGGCCAAAGAGGACGCCGGTTCCGCCAATGGCGCAGGCAAAGTGCCCAACTCCCTTTTCCCGACCCAGAATTTCGGTCAGCTCTGCCGCTTGGGCTTTGCCCTGACGTGGCCGATCGCCGCCGCCGTTTTGCTGGGCGTGCTCGTCCTGCTGCTCCGGAAATAAATCATGCTTGAGCCGTTCCATGCCGCTGTTCAAAAAGAAGCTTGATCCGCTGACCGACCGTTCCAAGGAACTGGCGCGCGAGATCGCGGCGTTGGAGGCGGAGATCCAAAAGCTGAACTCGCGCCCGGAGCCCAGACCGTCTCCCGCCCCGGCCAATACACCATCTGCCCCCTCCCTGCGCTCTTCGGTGAAGGCCAACGATCCGGTCTTCGAAGAAGTGAAGATCAAGCAGCTCGCGAGTCATCCGGAAGCGGAATCCACCAGCGGCCATTATAATGATCTGGGCGTCCGCAAATACGATTTGCCCGCGCTCTGGCGCCGCATCCGCAATCACTTTTATGGTCCGCCGCCGCCGAATCCCAAGCTGATCAACTACCTTGCGGCCGGGAGTATCCATGGCATCCGCCCATTGCGCTACGAGAGTCGTATCGCGCGGAACCGTTTCTTTGTTTTCGCCATCCTGCTGGCCTTTATCCTATGGGGGGTCATCGCCATGTTCCTGAGGTATAGGTAGCATGTCTTTTACTGTTATCCTCGCCATCGTGCTCGTCTTGGTTGTGCTGGCCTATCTCATCGTAGGACGTGACTGATGGCCTTTCCCCATACTATCCCGACGGCTTGGGGCGATTTCCACGCCTTCTACTCCGCCCAAGGTTTGGCGCGGTTGGAATTTCCTGATGACCCGTGTGCTGACCGCAGCCAGTTCGTTGATTTAGTGCCGGACGAAACCTTGCTGCCCCTCTGGCGTTCGCAAACGGAACTCGCCTTGCACACGCTACTGGCAGGCAAAGCCCCGGCGCAACTGCCCCCTTTGGATATCTCCTCTGGTTCTGAATTTCAAAGAGCTGTCTGGCAACTCCTCCTCGACATTCCCTTCGGCCACACCCGCACCTATGGCGACTTGGCCGCTGATCTCCATTCTCCCAACGGCGGCCGCGCCGTCGGTGCCGCCTGCGGGGCGAACCCCATTCCCGTTCTCATCCCCTGCCACCGCGTCACCGGCGCACAGGGTCGCCTCGGCGGTTTCAGTGGCGGCCTTCCGTGGAAGCATCGCCTCCTGCAGATTGAAGGCGTGCTCCTCGCTTAAACTCACCTCGTAGCGCAAGCCTCCGGATTACTTCCCCTGCTTGTGCGGATTCGCCTTGAGTTGCACACGCGGATACTTGGATGCCACCTTCGCCGCTTTGCCGCTCTTCTTGCCTTTGCCTTTCGCCAGCGCCATGAACTCCGCCTGGCTGCGGCGCAACGGCTCGTCCTTCTTCACCGGCAAAATCCTGTACGTGCCATCCGCCTGCAAATGCCGCGCTTTCACATTATCCGCAAGCACCGTCGTAAGGCACTCATCTTTGATGCGCGCCAGCAAGCGACCGTCCTCGATCGGGAACACCACTTCGATACGGCTGAAGAAATTTCGCGGCATCCAATCCGCGCTGCCCACGAACACCTCCGGCTGGCAGGCGTTCTCGAAATAGAAAATACGGCTGTGTTCCAGATAACGGTCCACCACGCTGCGCACGTGGATATTCTCGCTGATGCCCTTCATCTGCGGCCGCAAGCAACAGATGCCGCGCACGATGAGGTCGATCTTCACCCCTGCTTGCGAAGCATCGTACAACGCCTCGATCACTTCCGGGTCCACGAGTGAATTCATCTTCGCGATGATGCGTGCCGGCAAACCCTTCTCGGCATTCTTCGCCTCGCGTTCGATCAAACGCACAATCGTGTCATGCAACTCGAACGGGGCCGTGAGGAATTTCCGCATGCCGGGGAACTGGCACACCCCCGTCAACAGATTGAACAGATTCGTCGCATCCTCACCGAAATCCGCCTGGCACGTGAGCAAGCCGATGTCCGTATAGAACCGCGCCGTGCTCGCATTGTAATTGCCCGTGGAAAGATGCACGTAACGGCGGATCCCATCGTCATCATTCCGCACCACGAGACACGTCTTGCAATGGATCTTGAAACCCACCAGACCGTAAACCACATGCACACCCGCCTCTTCCAGCTTGCGCGACCACTCGATGTTATTCGCCTCATCGAAGCGCGCTTTGAGCTCTACCACTGCCGTCACTTGTTTGCCGTTGCGCACTGCATCCATCAGCGCGCCAACCACGCGACGATCACCACCCGTGCGGTAGAGGGTCATCTTGATCGCCAACACCTTCGGGTCTTGCGCCGCTTGGTTGAGGAAATCCACTACCGTCTCAAAACTCTCGAACGGATGATGCAACAGAATGTCGCGCTCGCGGATGGCGTAGAAGATATCCGGCTTGTCCTTCAGCATCGCCGAGGTCGGCGCCACGAATGGCTGGTCGCGCAACTCCGGCGAGTGATCCCCTTCATAGATTGCCATCAGGCGCGTCGGGTTCAGCGGACCGTGCACCACATAAACGTCTTCATCATCCAGATTCAGAACCTCCATCAGATACTGGCGGATGTCTTTCGGGCAATTGTCCTCTACTTCCAATCGCACCGCCGCGCCTTTGCGCCGGTTGTGCAATTCATTCTCCACCGCCTTCAACAAGTTGGAGGAATCCTCCTCGTCGATATACAGCTCGCTGTTACGCGTCACGCGGAACAGCCAATGTCCCAGCACCTTGTTCCCCGGAAAGATATCGCCCAGATAATGCCCGATGAGCACGCCCAGAAAAACGTAGTCCAGCCGGGAATCCTTCCGCGGCAGCTTCACCAGACGCGGCAATACCCGCGGCACTTGCACGATCGCCATGCGCGTCCGCTTCTCGCCGTTCTTCGTCTCCTCCAATTGCACCATGATGTTGAGCGATTTGTTCAACAACTGCGGAAACGGATGCGCCGGGTCCAGACCAAGCGGCGTCAACACCGGACGCACTTTGCTAAAGTAATATTGCTCGATGTAGGCCGCATCCGCCTCATCCAGCTTCTTGATGTCCAAGAACCGGATGCCCGCCTTGGCCAAGGCCGGCTGTAACTGCTCGCCCCAGCACTTATACTGGTCCTTCACCATCACCTGCACGCGCTTGGAAAGCTCCCGGAACGTCTCCGAAGCCGTCCGCCCATCGATTGTCCGCTCCACGATGCTCGATTCGATCTGCTGCTTCACCCCCGCCACGCGCACCTCAAAGAACTCATCCAGGTTCGAGCTCGTGATACAAAAGAACTTCACCCGCTCCAGCAAAGGATTCGAGGCATCCAATGCCTCATCCAGCACCCGCTGGTTGAATTCCAGCCAGCTCAGCTCGCGATTGATAAAATGTGACGGACCGTATTTCTCGCTCATAACCAATAAACCCTGTGGCAACTGCCAGTCTGCCAAGGATACCCACCCCCGCCAATGTCGAAAGTTACATTCCTGTTACGATAAAACCCTATGCTATTTCCCTAATCGTGCTCGCCCTCGTTCTCGATTTCCCCGTCCCTCCTCGCTTCCTCTTATTCCATTCTCCCATTCGCGTCTTTAGCGCCGTTCGCGGTTTAACCTTCTCCCCTTCCTTTCGATGTTCGGCGTTGGGCGTTCGATGTTCAATGTTTCCGACTCCCCCTCTCACTGACCTACTTTTCCTCCCCTACGCCTTTTGCGTTCTCTGCGGCAAACCCTACCCTACTTTTCCTAACCGCGTTAGCCTTAGCCTCGCTATTCTCCCTTATTCTCGGACAATTTTTTGTCACGCCCCCAATTTAGCCCCTTTCACCTCATCCCGTTAGCCTTCAACGGCTCCACCGGCCCCATCGGCGCAAAATTTCAAAAAGAGCACCTTCCCGCCCTCGGAACGCCGAGCTCCAGCTCGGCCCGACTCCTCAACACATTGCTTTAATTTAAGGGCCAAAGGCCCGCCAGAACCAAGCACAGGGCAAAGCAACGCGTCGCCCTAGGTTCACGTCCCGCGCAAACCCCAAGCACTGAAAGTGCGGGATATCCAACCACGAATGGACAAAAGCTGACTATAGTGAGGTCGTAACAACGAAGCACGACGACCCGTGTTGCCGGTTTCCAGTCGGCAGTCCGCGACGTCCGCCGTGGCGTACTACGCCCCTCCCATCACGTTTTTATTACACCCATGGCAACCGCTCCCACAATTCGCTTGTCCCCGCCCTCTCAACTAACTATCCCTTATGGCAAAGGATTCTAAACACCCTGACCGGACAAAATGAAAAAGGCCTCATTATACGAAGCAGCGGCGATGGCCATAGCTGTCATCGGAGCATTCCTGTTCGCAGGTGGCCTGATGCCGTTCACCAATCCGGGTGCCGTTGAAATGCATAACGAAGGAACGTATTCGCCTCGCATGCAATTTCTCATCCCCACCCTGCTGTCCTTGCCCGTCCTGGGTTGCGCCTGGCGGTTGAATCAGAAAGCGCAACGTATCCGGCGGTCAGATGCAACTTCGATCCAGAATAAACCCTTCACATTGCCCAAATGAGATTTCATTTGATATGCCTTGCGGTCGTCATTTTTACGGGATGCAGCACCGCTCCTGTTGCCCTGCCCACTGCTCCTTTACCCCTTCCGATCATTTCTTTTGAGGTCGAAACAAACGGAGCAAAAGGAAGTGATTTAGTCACCGTGCAAACCATGCCTTCAATTGAAGAAGGGGTCTTCGATTTCAACAATGGCTTGTCCGGCCTGCTTTTGGAATTGCGCAATGGCCAATATCGTTACTGGTTTTACAGTGACACCGGAACCTACTCGGATCTGCACAGCAACAAATATCCCCTCGCTGGAACTTACACCACGAACGGTCCCATCATTCAATTGATCCATGAAGACACCTCCATGCAGAAAGTCTGGGTCTTCAGAAAACTCAATGGAAAAACCACCTTGTGGCGTCCAAACGCCTTGCAACATTGGCAGACCAATCGCGCTCTGGATTTTTATGGCATCCTTTCCCCTACCGACCTGAAAAATATGGGCCGCTGGCGAATTAACCTGACCAAATAATTCTTTGCGCCCTCTGCGTTCTTTGCAGCCATCCCCCTACCTCCGGAAATGCAACTTATGCTCCACCCGTTTCGTCTGGTGATATTCCAGCGGCGGTAATTCCGTGAGCGTCGGTGATTCCGTTTCATTAAGAATCTCTTTCGCCATCTTTTGAAACTCCGTATAGCGCGGCCAGTCCAGCTTCGGCGAATGCGCGATCTGCCGCAACAGGCTACGCCACTCGATGATCACACGGTCGATATCCCCCACGCCGAGAAAATCTGTGATCCACGCCGCCTTGCTCGCCGGATTCTTGTGCACGCCCGCCACCACCGTTTCCGCGCCGGAACCATACTTCGGCGGCAAACCGTTTTCCAAATAACCGGGAATGCTCTGGTTCCCATACTTCTCGTGACAGATCATCGGCAGGCGACCACCCCACCGGCTCTCCTCCGTGCAAAAGCGGAAACCCGCATCCAGATTCGCGATGTCGTAGATCAACTCGTTCAGCGGATACCCCGTGTCCTCCATCGCCGCCGCAATCGCCAATCCATAACCCTGCTGGAAAAAACTCACGATGCGTCCGCGCAAAGTCGGTTTGCCATCCGCCTCTACCAAACCCAAGCGACGCCATAATAACGCCGTGCCGGTTGATTTCGGGATGATCCGGCACTTCTCCACATGATCACACTCGGCGCATGCCGGCGGCAGAATCTCCCGGATGACCGGGTTCCACAACGGCACACCATATTTATCCACCGGCACGGACATCGGCATGTTCGCCAGGCTCACCAGCGCCACGATCCGGTTCTCCACCGCTTCAAACTTCAGCACTGGTCGCCCGTCCTCCGCCATCCGCGCCGCGAGCAACGGCTTCACTTTTTCCTGCCACGTCGGCACGGGCATTTCACGCCCGTTCCAGTTCGTCAGGCGGCGCACCCATTTACCAAGGAACACCCGCCCGCCCGTCAACGTCTCCGCCACCGTCACCGCGCGGCCATAAATCTTGCGCCCATCCTGAACGCCCAGCTCGCAAAGCTGCCCGTCGCCGAGTTTATCCAGCGCATCCGGCTCCGTCAGCATGGGACGCAACTGCGGCACTGCCTGCCCATCCTCCGGTTTGATCTCCGCGATCTTGATATCACCAACGGAACACATCTTCGGCGACGCCACGGGCTCCCATTCGCCCTTGCTGTTGCGCATCTCACGATACCGCTGGCTCACGTGCCGGGCCCGCTCCGCATCCGTCTTCAACCCGCACGGCGTCACCGGATGCTTCAGCGATTCTTCCACGCCCAAGAAAATCGGCTTCGTGGTGAACAACCGCTCCTGCACCCGCACTGCATCAAAAAACGGCTCCCGCCCTGGTCCGCCGCGGCCGCCATGATGCCCAGCAAAGCACCCCAATCCACCATGCCACTGCGCGAAAGATGCGCCGCGTAACCTTCGTTCAAGCGGATCTGGTTCGCATTCACCAGCACGTAACCGATCTCATCAATACCCCGCCGCCCGGCGCGCCCGAACATCTGCAAAATCTCATCCGGCCGCAACGGCTGCTCCACCTGATCACGCCGATACGATTCCCCTGCGAGTGTCACACTGCGCAGCGAGAAATTGATGCCTGCCGCTAGGCCCATCGTCGCGACCACGCAACGCAATTGCCCCGCCTTCGCCAACGGCTCGATCACGCCAGCGCGCGCCCCATAGCTAAGCCCGCTGTGATGGTACGCCACGCGCGATTTCAACATCTTCGCCAGATGCTCGCCCACGAGCTGCTTCTGCTCATGCGTCAGCTCCAATGGATTCGGGTTCGGCAGATACCGCGCGAGGTCCGCCGCCAAAGTCTCCGTCGCCTGCCGACGCGGCGCGAACACCAACACCGGCCCTAGATCTTCTGCCAACGCCTTCGCGACAAAGCGCGGCCAATAGCCCTTCACTTCGGAAGGCACGTGGTAATTCAGATTGTTCGCGAAGACTTCCTCCAACGGCACGGGCCGCTTCTCAAACCTCACCGTCACTGCATCACGTCCAATCCGCCGCAACCACTTCACCACATCCTGCGGATTCCCCACGCTGCCACTGAGCAGCAGCAACTGCGTCTTTGCCGGTGCCAAAGCGAGTGCCAGCTCGTAATTCAACCCGCGATCCGGATCACCGATCATCTGGTATTCATCCACCACCAGCAGTGCCGGGCCATCCCCATTGATCAACCGGTTCTTCTGCGTCTCCAACGTGGCAACAATGATTGGCGCATTGAGATTCTCGGAGAGGTCGCCCGTGGCGATGCCCACATCCCAGCCGCGCGCCCGCCACTCCGCGAGCTTGTCATTCGCGAGCGCGCGCGTCGGCACCGTGTAGATGGCTTGCTGGCGGTTCTTTCCTTGATGCGACCAAAGTTCAAAGATGAGCGTCTTCCCCGCGCCCGTCGGTGCGTGCACCACGACATCCTTTCCCTCGCGCAACGCATTCACGGCCTCCTGCTGCCAGAGATCCGGCACAGTGACCGTGTTCAACGGGGACGCCGCGGCAACCTCCGCCAGCTTTTCAGACAACGTCTGCACGTGCGCAACATAGCGTAAGTCCGCAAAAGCGAAACGGGGAAATCAAAACAACCACAAATGAACACCAATCAACACTAATAGAAAACTGATAAAACTGACACAAGATAATCGCCCAACCAACCAACGTGATGCCATCATCCTGCTGGCAGTTTGACGCTCAACCACATCCAGCAGCCCAAGGCATTAAACTTAACCATGGCACGGGAAATGTTGACTCCTTCTCCATTGGGGAGAAGGTCGGGATGAGGGGAAAGGAAACTCTCCTGAGCAAATTTGCGCCACTTGTGGTCGAGGCCGTGACCTTCCTAATTCCCGTCTTTATTCGTGTTAGTTCGTGTCCATTCGTGGTTGAAACTATCTCTGCGCGATCAACGTCAGCCGCGGCCACCACCACGTGATCTTCCCCTCCTCCACCGCCAGCTTATAACACTCCTTCACATGCGGTGAGGCTGTCTCGATGAGCTTCCGCACCGCCACGCGATTCTCCGGCGGCGTGTTCGCTGTCTCGAAATACCATTCCAGATCCGGTTGCTTGAACGTCTTCAACTCTGCCGAGAGCACGCTCAATCCCGCGTTCGCACACAACTCCGTCCACGCCCGTGGCGAGAGCAATCGGTTATGACTTGGGTCACGCAACTTCTCCACCTGATGCAACCACGCCTCCGCTTCCGGCTCATCATCCGGCACCGAACCATCGATCAACAGAAAGTAACCGCCCGCGCGCAATACTCGCGCCACCTCGTTCACAAAATCCAGTGGCGAACTGAAGTGATGCGGCGCCACGCGACTGCTCACGAGATCAAAACTCTTGTCCGCATACGGAAACTTCTCCGCCGCATGCTGACGGGTGGTGACCTTCAAGCCCCGTTCCGCCGCCGCTTCCGCCGCGCGATCCAGCATCGGCTGCGCGATATCTGCCAGCGTCACCCGATGCCCCAAGCCAGCGAAATACAGCCCCGTATGACCCGCACCCGTGGCCACATCCAACACATCCGCCACCGCTGGCAACGTCATCTGCCCCGCCGCCGCAATGACATCGTCCACGTTCTGCAGGATGTGTCCCTTGCCATACCGATGACTTTGTTTTCCGAACTGTTCCTGGGCCGCTGCTTGTACAGAATCCAATTTCACCGGGCTAAAATAGCGCAAACGCCCTATTTTCGCCACTTACTGCTCCAAAAATCCGCCCAAACCGCCCTGCTATTAGCCCGAATTAAGTGATGGGTAAGGCAATAAGAGGTGGGCAATCGGTTTGACTTGGATTTTAGGCAAACTAAATTGGGGTCCAATGTTGGTTCCTGACGAGAAGGCAGCTGGTCCCCTGACCGCCACGATTTCTCCGCCGAAGCCTCTGGCTGACTGGCGGGATATCGTTGCGCCTGTACAGCCGTTTCTCGGGGCGGTCACCACCCGGCTCGGCGAACAGGTCGAGGCCTTCGACCCCGAGATCGCGCCGTACGCCCGTTACGCGCTGACCAATCAGGGCAAGCACCTGCGGCCGGCTTTGGTCGCCCTCAGTGGCGGAGCCATCCGGCCCGGCCTGCATAACGATGACCTCGTCACCGTGGCCGTCATCATCGAGATGATCCATCTCGCCACCTTGGTCCATGATGACATCATGGACGAAGCCGAGATGCGCCGCCAACGCCCCACCCTCGCGGCCAATTGGGGCACTCACGTATCCGTGCTGCTCGGCGATTGCCTCTTCGCCCACGCTTTAAAGCTCGCCGCCAGCTTCCCGACCACGGAAGTGTGCCGCGCCGTCTCCTCGGCCACCAATACCGTTTGCAGCGGCGAGATCCTGCAAACCCATCGCCGCGGCAAGCTGGACATGACGCGCAGCGAGTATTTCAAGATTTTGTCCATGAAGACGGGAGAACTCTTCGCCCTCTCCTGCGATCTGGGCGCGCATCTGAACAACGCCACCTCCACCCAGCGCAAGGCGCTGCGGGATTACGGCATGGCGCTCGGCACCGCCTACCAGATCTACGATGATTGCGTGGACCTCTTCGATTCCGAAGATCACGCGGGCAAATCCTTGGGCACCGATCTGGTCAGCGGCAAGGTCACCTTGCCCCTGCTCATCGTCCTTGAACTTTGCACCCCGGCGGAACGCAGCCAGTTGGAAAGCTGGCTCAAAGCGTGGCAACCAGCGTACCAGCCGGAAGTCAGCCGCCTGCTGGAAAAGTATGACTCCTTGCAGTTGTCCCAAGCAGTGATTGAACAGCATCTGGCCGAAGCCCGTCTGCAATTGCAGAGCTTGCCGGTCACCCCGGGACGGAGCGCCTTGCTGGCGCTCACCGATTTTTTGGCAGAACAAACGAACCGACTGGGTGTTACCGCTTAAGCGCGTGTGATGCCCTATGACAGGAATAGCGATTTTCAACCCAATGGAATCTCCCGCCACGAGTAAAGACGCCGAGTCTGCTGCCAAGACTGCGGCCTTGGCGGAAGATCGTGAACTGGTCCGCAAAGCGCAGGCCGGGGACATGGATGCCTACGACAGCCTCGTGCGCAAATATCAGGAGCGCATCTACGGCACCATCTACCACATGACGTCCAACCACGAGGACGCCAACGATCTCGCACAGGAAACCTTCGTCAAAGCCTACAGCGCCCTGAAAAATTTCAAAGGCGACTCCAGCTTCTTCACCTGGGTTTACCGCATCGCGGTGAACAAAACGATCAACTTCCTGAAACAACGGAAGAACCGCAATAATTTGAGTCTGAACGACTTGGACAGCAACGTGGAGAACGACAAGGAACTGGTCGAACTCGTTTCCCACAACACCCCCCGGCGCGATGCCGGCTTGGCAGAATTGCAGGAAAAGTTGAACGAAGCCATGCAGAAGCTGTCAGAAGATCATAGAATGGTAGTAACACTGCACGATGTTCAGGGTCTCTCGCACGAAGAAATCGGCAAGATCATGGACTGCAACACAGGTACCGTCCGGTCGCGGTTGTTCTACGCCCGGCAGCAACTGCAAGCCTACCTTTCAGACTATCTTAAATAATATGGAACCCGCGCCCGAAAACGACTTCAAAGACTTGCGCAAACTGCTGGCGCTCAAGAAGCACGAGCAGCCGCCTCCGGGTTATTTTGACCGGTTCAGCCACCAAGTGCGTAACCGCATCGAGGCCGAGGCAGATCAGGCTCCCGCCGGTTGGTGGGCGTCATTCTGGCAAGGCTTCCAGCTCAAGCCCACCATGATGCTGGCCTACAGCGGGCTTGTTTGCGCCTTGTTGGTCACCGGCGTCATGTTGTCCGGCAAGTATCAAGGCGATAACGGCGGCACCAATCTCGCCTCGCCCAGCACTCCTTCACTGGCTCCGCAGGAAGGCATGGCCAACAGCACGACTCCCGGCAACCCGCTGGAAGTCAAAGTGGCCTCCACCAATCAGGGGAACATCCCTTCCGCCGTGTTCAATCCTCCCAGCCAGTCCGTGCCGGTGAGTTTGGAACTGCGCAAGTAAGCTGACTTTAACCAGCAAAAGGGGCTGAGTTCATCACTCAGCCCCTTTTCTTTTATTGAATTCGTCCGCTGCGTCTTAGCGGTAACGGGAGAAGATCAAGGAACCCTCCGGCAGATTCACGCGGATGTTATCCCCGTTCAGAACGATGATCTCACCCGCCAGTTCCTTATCACCCTCTTTGATGGTGAATTTGACCTTGTCCCCATCTTTGGCCATCCGGCCACTGGCGATCAACGGCCCTTGTGTGATATCGCTCATCGAAGGCGCGGCGGCCGGCCCCGTCGGCGCCGGTGGCGGCGGGGTTGCCCAGGGGCCAATGTGGGCGCTGCATTAGCCCGCGCGACCACCCTTGCTTGGATCAACCCCTTGACCTGCGCGAAATCCAGTTTGGTCCCGCGCATGAACATCTGGCCATCCGGCGTATTGACCAACACAATGTCCGCCATGGTCTGGATCATGATCGATTTCAATCTCACCAGATCGACGGGGGGAATCTGCGGATGATTCTGTTTCACCGTATTGACCGTCGCGGCCAGATTGATCTCCCAGATACCGATGGTGGCATCCCCGTCATATTTGGCTGACTTGCCCGTCTTGGTGAACTCCAGCAGATCCGCCGTATCGATCTGGGTGATCTGTGACTTGATGAACGGGTTTTTGATCAAACTCATCGAATTCGTATCGAACCACCGGGTCAACGGCGCCTTCGTATCCAAAATCTGTTTGGTTTCCGGCCCCGCGATGAACTTCACGAACTGCGGTGTGGCGGAAAGGCTGAGGAACAACGGGTAATGCATCATCCGGCTCTGCAAGGCAGGATTTTGATACATCATGCCCAAAATTTCCGACGCCTGATAATAACTCTCCGGCGTGCGGTCCATGGAGGCGGCGAATTTCTCGAAACCCGAAGTCTTCAGATCGGCCCTCATTGAGGCCATCGCCTTGTACATGGCCGGGGCCGTGGAAGCCGGTTGGCAAAGCATGATGGGATAGCCCACCGAATAAATGAAAGCCAACACGATACCCAGCCACAACACCCCGTTCAACACGCCGAGAGCCAACCCAAGGTTGGAATTCATCCGTTCCCAGAGCACACGTTTTTCGTCGATGACCTTGTACTTATAGTAGAGATATGCCTTGATATGAACGGCTTGGCCAATGGAGTAAAAAACAATGACCAGCGGAAAGAAAACCAGCAACGCCGGGATGATCAACAATGTGGCCGGGGTGTCAAAAAAAGTGACCGATTGACTGCGGACCATCGCTGCTAATGGCGGCGTGGCTACGTAGGCGATCAATACCCCCAGATACCAATCGCTACCCGAATGGCACCCCATAGCCGTCCACCAGCCGCCCCTAGGCCAAGACACAAGATGACAAGAATCCAGATGGTCATTCCCCACAGAATAAAAACCCCGCGCACACAACGCACGCAGAAAAATCAGGAAACCGCAGTTTTCACATAACC
Source organism: Limisphaerales bacterium (assembly GCA_965283725.1). Classification (GTDB taxonomy): domain Bacteria; phylum Verrucomicrobiota; class Verrucomicrobiia; order Limisphaerales; family JAEYXS01; genus JAEYXS01. The sequence continues at coordinate 393,050 of CBDIPT010000004.1, read as the reverse complement.
ACGGGTTATGACCTGAAACCTAGCGCTTGGTGGCGTCTTTGCCGTCCGTCAGCCATTCCAGATTGAACCGGGCCACCGTCAGCAGACCAGTTTTATAGATATTCTTCCCGTCGGTGCTGCCCCGTTCGTAGAAACACAGGATGGTCCCATCCTTGGCCACGGCCATGTCACTGTAACCGCTAAACCCATCCTCCAAGAGCTTGGTCACCGGCCACGTCTGCCCTTCGTCATAGGTCATTTTGACGGAAACGTTGATGCGATCGCGGGACATCTCCGGCTTCTCCTTGCCATCCTTGCGGGTCAGGTTATTGGGATTGGTGAACAGGATACGATTCTTGCCACCGGTTTTGGCCTCAGAATACCGCACAATGCTCGCCATGCAGATGGGCTCCAGCAAAGCCTCATCGAAAACAAGTTTGCTCCAACCCGTCGCCCCATCTTTGCTGTACGTGACCGCCCGGCGATGCTCCTTCGATTCGCTTCGGATGTTCAGCATCGTCCGTCCATCGGCCAGTTCCACCACAATGGTTTCACTGGGGTTCTTCAGTTCCGGATCTTTCACCACCATATCTCCCCTGTGCCAAGACTTGCCCTGGTCATCACTATAGACCACAGACACAGCCGAAGGCCGGTGGGCGTGTCCGCCGGTGCCGGTGGACATCCAAATGGGCACCACCAAACGGCCGTTCTTTAGCTGAATGCCGTGGGCCGGCCCCGTCGCGATGACTTTCCAATCATACTCAGGACGGAACTTGTCAAAGGACGCCGTGATCTCCACGGGCGGCGTCCAAGTCACGCCCTCGTCCTTGCTCTGCATGTAAAAGCACCGGCAATACTCGAGGCAGAACAGAAAATGCACCGTGCCGTCCTTGTCCGCTATGGCCGTGGCATTGTTATAGGTCACATCGTTCGTGTTCCCCAGCTTTTGCGCCAAGGCCACGGGGTTCTTCGTTTTCGGTCCCGGCACATCCGCGATCTTGCGCATGTCACTCCAGGTCTTGCCCCCGTCCGTGCTGCGCTTGAGCATAATGTCGATGGTATCCCAATCGCTCTTGCCGGTGCGGCGCGCCTCGCAATACGCCAGCACGGTTCCCTTCTTCGTCACTATGATGCCGGGGATGCGATAGAGTGCGTAGCCATCCTTGCCGGCTTCGAAAACGTCTACCTTCTCCAGCAACGGCTCGGCAGCGGAAGAATGAGCGACAGGAAATCCGGCCAGCAAGGCCAGAGAACACAAGATGCGGGCAAATGCTTTCATACAGGTAAGCGCAAGATGGCAAGTCCACCGCGATAAACAACGCCACAAAACTGGTTAGTTATCCTGACCAGTGATCCGCTCAACCAGGCAGCTCACTAATGACCCGTAACCCTTTGAAATGGCCAAAATGCCCGTCATAAGTCAACAAGGTGGCGTTGACAGCCAAGGCACAGCAGGCCACCACGACATCTTGCAAAGGTAACACGATGCCCGCCCGGTCCAATTGCCAGATGGTCTGCTCCACTTTGGCCCATAGCCGGTTGTCGGTCGGCACATTCTCCATCACATCCCAAAAATTCTGAAAGCGTTTCAACGTATTAGGATGCCGCAGTCCACGCGCCACCTCACAACGCACCACCCCGCAGACGGCCAAAGGCCGTTCTGCCGCTATTGCCGCCAAGGCCATCAAAGGATCACGCCCTTCCCTCAACTCCCGGATGTAATAGCTGCTATCAATGAGAACGGGATTTGCGGGCATAGGAAACGTTCTTGGGATTTCGGAGTTTGGCGTCGATGTCCGAAGCCGGATCAAAAGCATCTTTCAGTTCAGACGCCGTCAGTCCGAGCCCCGCTTGGGCCAGCTTCACGAGCTTCGCCCGGTTGTCTATTTCCCGCAGAGCCAGATTCACCGCTTGGGTCTTGCTGCTGGCACCCGTCGCTTCCATGACCCGCTCAAGCAACGTTTCGTCAATATGCATGGTCATCTTCATACCATCTAAAGTATGGCATGAATACCATACCATCAAGGAAAAGAAAACCCGGTCTGCCAACAGGGCAGACCGGGTGGACGCAAGCCCCACTTGCGGCCTATGCAAAAAGCTTCGTCACGGCCTTCGCCTTCACCAGCTCGCGCGGCTGGTTCAGGTGGTTATGCACGATGGATTCCGGGTCGATGCCGAAGGCGTGATAGATCGTCGCCAGCAATTCGCTCGGATGCACCGGGTCTTCCGCCGGAGCGGAACCAGTCTTGTCCGATTTGCCGTGCACGTAACCACGCTTGATGCCCGCGCCGGCGATGACGCCCGTGTAGCAATATGGCCAGTGATCGCGGCCATCCGCGCTGTTCCCGTTGCCGGAGGTGCTGACACCTTTCACCGGGCTGCGACCGAATTCGCCTACCGCAACCACCAGCGTTTCCGCCAGCAACCCGCGTTGGTCGAGGTCTTCCATCAAGGCGGAGAGACCGGTATCCAGCATGGGTGCGGACTGCCGTTTCATGCGGTCTGGCAGGCCGTTATGCACGTCCCAGGAGTGATTGTCCGAGTTCGCGACCTTCGGCCAGATGACTTCCACCACGCGCGTGCCGGCTTCCACCAGACGGCGCGCCAGCAAGCAGCTTTGACCAAACGTATTGCGGCCATAACGGTCACGCAGCTTGTCCGGCTCCTGCCCCAGGTCAAAGGCGTTGCGCGCACGGCCCGAGATGATCAGGCTCAAAGCGCGGTCGTAGTAACCGTTCAGATTGTAGTTTTCCACGGCCTTCTCGATCTCCGGCACGGCATCGCTGAAAGCATCGCGCAGGCTGGCGCGGCGTTTGAGGCGCAGCGCGAAGACATCCGGCTGCATCTTCAGGTCTTCCACCCGTACCTTCTCCATCTTGCTCATGTCCAGATCATCGCCGTCCGGGTAGAGCGTGTATGGATCATAAGCCTTGCCAAGGAAACCGGCATTGCCCGCCTTGCCCACCACATTGCTCTCCTGCAACGGACGCGGGAGCATGACGAACGGGAGCATCGGCTCCGTCGGCGGTTTCAGGCGGATGATGTTGGACCCGAAATTCGGATAATCCTTCGGCGATGGTGGCTCCAACTGGCCGGAGGGACTCACCTTGTCCGTCGTATAACCCGTCATCATCTGGTAGATGGCGGCGGTATGGTTGAAGAGGCCGTTCGGCGTGTAGCTCAGCGAACGGAGCATCGTCATCTTGTCGTTCACCTTCGCCAGTTGCGGCAGCAGCTCGGTGAACATTGTGCCCGGGATCTTCGTGGAGATGGGCTTGAAGATGGACCGCACATTATCCGGCACGTTCTCCTTCGGGTCCCAGAGGTCGAGATGGCTCGGCCCGCCCTGGAGATAGACCATGATGATGCTCTTGGCCTTGCCCCAGCCGGGACCGCCCTGATTGCCTGTGGCCCCACGGGCCTGCAACTCAAACATCGAGCCCAGCGAAAGGCCAAGGATGCCCGAGCCACCGATGCGCAACAGATCGCGCCGGCTCATTTTCATGTTCGCGTCGCACAAGTCGCCGTTAGTGCCACCAGGTATGCGGATCATAATATATCCTATCTAAGTTTGACGGTTTAAAATCAGTTTCGCTTCAGCGTTTTACCGGTTGAACAGGAACGCCGGGTTGTTGATCAAGGCCCACGCGATATCTTGGGCGGCCACAAGCCGCAAGGTCTGCACCTGCTTGGTGCTGAGTTCCACCGCCCGCTTCAGATCGGCCAGTTTCGGGTCGACCGGCACAGGCTCTTGCGCGCGGGCATAGACTTCTTGCAGCTCTTTCAGCTTCGGATCGATCGCTCGCGGTTTCTTCGCCTCAGCCAGCGCCGTCTGGCGCTTCTGCAATTCAGAATCAACGCTGCGATAATGTTCCGTCAGCCGTTTCTTCTGCTCTTCAGTCCGCTCGGCGGCCGCGATCTCGAGAATCTTCAGCACATCTTCCGGCACACCGAAGGTCAACGGCTTCTTGGACGTGCTGACCGACAAACGGAAACGTCCGAGCGTGTGTTCGTTGCTCTGGTATTGCTGGTCCAAAGTGAAGGTCAGCAAGCTGCCACCGGCCATTCCCACGGCGTCTTTCGTTTCAAACGTCGCCACATGATAGGCCCCCGTCTTCGGCGAAAGTGCCCAGCCATTGTTCTGGCTGGGACGCTTGCCATCGATGGCCGTAGCCACATCATAACTGCCTTGGCTGAAATCTGCTTTCGCATTCTCCAAGGTCACTGTCTTGCTTTCGGCTTGCTTGGCTTTCGGCGCGATTTTCACGTCCAGTTCCGTCAGCACGAAATTCCCGTCACCCGAGCGGCCCGGCCCGCTCTTAGGCAGGCTCGGATCGGTCAGCACTTCGAGCTTGATGCCTGTGATGCCGGCCAGATCCGTTTCGGCTGAGATCTCATAGTTGCCTTTGCCATTTTTGCCGGAAACGAGAATGGACTTGTCCGCTTGCTTGGTGAACTTCGCTCCCTTGATGGAAGACTTCATCGTCTTCGGCATCAAAGCCACCCACGCCGTGTCCGCCTGGGATTCTTTTCCCATTCGGCCTGCTTCTCCGCGAGTTTGGCTTCATGCTCTTTCAGTTCCTTCTCACGCTGGGCGATGAGTTCCTTCTGCTTGCGGTCTTCCTCGGCTTCCCGCGGCGCGATCTCTTTTTGATAGGCTTCCAACGCCGCTTTCGTTTCGGCGATGGCCTGCAACCGTCCCTGCTCTTTCTTGGCCGTGATGGGCTTCAACTGTTCCTCATAGGTCGCCAGTTCGGCCAGAAGCTGCTTGTGCTGCGGTTCCACCTGCTGGAAGGCATCCGTCGCCAAAGTCGCTTCCTTTTCCGAAGCGGGCCGGTTCAGGATGCGCATGAACAGTTCATTCACCACCTTGTTGTTGTCCTTCTCCGTCTCGACCAGTTTGGCGATGGCGTTTTGCGGATCGCTGATGGCGTTGCCTACGGTAGGACCGCTGATGAGGGACATGATCGGTCCGAGTTGCAGATCGTTGGAGCGTTCGCATTCGCAGGCGCTCTCGCGCGCGGGCTTGCCCAGGTTGGCCAGAAAACCATCCGGCGTCGCGGTGGCCGAATCGGACAACGCAGCGGCCCGTGTACCTGCCGGCACCCCCGGCAGCTTGGTCTGCGCTCCCGTCACTTGATAGATGCTGTCGAACAGCACTTCCGCCGGCAACCGGCGCGCCTTCGCATGGGAATAGTTGATCGTATCATCCGCATTCCACTTCTGCGTGCGGATGGAGAGTTGATACGTGCGGGACTTGCAGATGGTGCGGATCAGATACTGCACATCGAAGCCCTTCGCGATGAATTCCTTCGTCAGGTAATCCAGCAATTCCGGGTTCGTCGGCGGATTGCCCGCGCGGATGTCATCGATGGGTTCAATGATGCCCGTGCCTGTCAGATAACCCCAGATACGGTTCACATAGCTCATCGCAAAGTAGCGGTTATCCTTGGCGGTGATCCATGCGGCTAGCTCCTCGCGGCGGGTGGCATCCGGCTTGGTAGTCGTCGTCGCAGCATACGGGAACTTCGGCGGTGTGGGTTTGCCGGTACGATCGTGCTTCGTCTCTCCTTCCTTCTTGTCGCTCACGATCTCATACAAGGGCTTGGCCCCTTCGACGGCAGTACCGCCAATCTTCTTGTCGCCGGATTGCGGGTCCGCCTTCAGGTCCACCCGGGCGAAGTAAGCGGCGGTCTGGTAATACTGGTCCTGCGTCCAGCGCTCGAACGGATGGTCATGGCACTTGTTGCAGTTGAACCGCGTCGCCAGGAAGAGATGCGTGGTGTTCTCCATCGTCTCTTCCGGTGTGCGCAGGATCTTATAGTAAGAGGCGGGCGGGTTGTCTTTCGTGGAACCGGACGCCGTCAGGATCTTGTAAACGAACTGATCATAAGGCGTGTTCGCCGCGACTTCCTTGCGGATCCAGTCCCGGAAACCCTTGGCCCCTTCGCTGCCCAGGAACTTGGTGTTCACTTGCAGCAAATCCGCCCACTTATTGGACCAATGCTCGATGTAATCCGCGCTGCTGATGAGTTGATCCACCAGTTCGTCCCGCTTGATCTGGGTATCCCGCGTATCCGCCATGAACTTGCGGACCTCGTCCGGCGTCGGCGGCAGACCGGTCAGATCCAAATGCACACGGCGGACGAATTCATCATCCGTGCACAGGTCGGCCGGCAGTATCTTCATCCGCTTCCACTTGGCCTCCACCAGTTCATCCACTTGGTTGTTCGACGGCTGGTTCTTCCATTTGAAACCCGAACGATCCCCCATCACCGTGATGGTCGTAGCCGCATAAGCGCCTTCGTAACGGGCCAGCACCGGCGCTTCACCCCGGCGCAACGTCGTTACGATGCCCTTCTCGTCCGCCTTGATGATGTCCACATTGCCGCTCTCGATGAACGCTTCGTTCGAGACATCCCGCTTGGTACCATCCGCATAAAAAGCGATGACCTTCATCTTCTCCGTGTCCCCGATCTTGTTCACCGTCGGATTCTTGGGCGTCAGTTCGATGCGTGTGACCTTCGGGCTGTCGAAGTTCACCTTGGCCCCGGCCGCGATCCAATCGCGCAGGATGTTGTAATACTTGTCCCCTTGCTTGGTGCGTTGACCGCCCTCATGCGGCACCGCACCCGTGGCCTTCAACAGCATCAAACTGTCATCCGGCGAAGCGAAATTGACCCGGCGCGCCGCCAGGTCATCCGTGAACGCGCGCAAATCATAGACCGGATCATAACCGCGCAGGGAAAGCTTGAACCCGTTCTTGCCATCCTTCGCGCCGTGGCACGTTCCCATGTTGCAACCCATCTTGGAAACCACCGGCGTCACATCCAGTACGTAGTCCGGTTCCTTGCGGCTTGTGCTCTTCGATTTGCGCGAAGCCAGCTTCGTGTCTTCCAACGGTGCCGGTTGCAAGGTCTTCACGACGGAACCCGTGGTGCTGTCCAAGAAATAGATCTCGCCATTGGCCCCGGCGGCCACCACCTGCTTGTCACCCGGCGCGAACGCCACACTATAGATGCCGCCCTTGAGCTTTGCACTGGAGATCAGCTTCACATCCTTCGTCTGAAACTCTTCCACCTTCTTGTTCTCATCCGCCGTGCGCGTGCCCGCTACCTTCTCGAAAATCTTCTTCAACTCATCCGTGATGGTGCCGTCGAAGTCGGCCGCATAGACATTGACCTCCCCTTCCCCGTCCATGCTGCTGGCCGCCACGATGCGTTTGCCATCGCTGCTGTAAGCCACCGCAAAGATGCGGCCTTCCATCACCGGAAACTTACGGATGAGATTCGAGTTATCCCCGATGACCCGCTTCGTTTCGCGGAACACCCGCAAGATTTGTGGCAAACCGTCCGCCCCACCAACGAGTATCTCATCCTTCGCTGGATGCCGTGCGACCGCCGCGATGCCACCCCGCAACGCACCGGGCGTGATGGACGTGATGTTGTCGATGAAACGTTGCGTGGCCAGCTCCGTCAGCTTCACCGAGCGGTCACGGCCCACGGAGACGACGTGATCCCCTTTCAACGAGAACACGGTGTCTTGCACCCAATCATCATGCGACCCCTGATAAAGCACCTGTTTGCCGGTCGCGGCTTCAATCACCCGCACCGTCTTGTCCGCACAGCCAAAAGAGATCAGCTTGCCATCGGGCGACCACGCTGCTCCGTACACCGTGTCAAAGGTCACCGGCACCGAGATGTCCAGCTTGCGCTTCTCCACATCCCAGACCTGCACTTCACCCATGCGACCCGGCAGACCGCCGCTCACTGCGAGCTTCTTGCCATCGGGCGAAAACTGGGCGGCCTCGATGCGCTCCGACAAACCGACCAACCGGCCGACCAGACCAGAACCATCCGCCTTGTGCAGGAGCACTTCATGGAAACCGGCCACGGCGAGCAACTGGCCATCTGGTGAGAAATCCAACGCCGTGATGACCGGCGGACGCGTATAGACCGGCGGATGCTCCATGTCATACCGGGCCTTAGCGTTCTCCGGCGTGTCATCGATCGCCCCTTCCGCGATCCACTTCGCGATCAACTCGATCTCCACCTCGTGCAGCGGCTTGGCCCCTTTGGGCATTTCCGCTTCGCCATTCTTGGGGGTGATCTGCTTGATGATCGAACTCGCCTTGAGGTCGCTGGGCACGATGGCTTTGCCTTCGCTATCCCCGCCTGCCAGCAGACGGGCAAAATCCGTCATCACATAGCCGCCCTTGGCCTTGGCGGGCTGATGGCAGCCTTGGCACTGGGCCTGCAAAATCGGCCGCACCTGCTTGTAGTAACTGACTGGCAGATTCTTATCGGCCTTCTTCTCCGCTCCTTGAACAGGGGCGGACACCAGCAAGGCCAGCAGACCGGCCGAAAAAACTCGAGCTAACTTCATGCGCATAAGGCTAAACCGGTCTCTGACCCAAGATCCATTTACGGTGCCGCTTACCCTGCGGACATAACTCTGGGCAAATCTACAGACCGGGACTTTCAAAGACTTTGCTCCTGTCACGCCAGAGTTGGAATAGAAGAATCTCCTTGGGTGTATGTAAGATTCTGCGCGGGAATCTTACAATCGAGATTAGCTCAACCTATCAAACTCAGGGAAAAGCCGTTATAATTAGCACTTTTTCAACTCCATCAAGACATCGGTCTGGCAGTATCCTCCGTAACCTCCCCGATTTTTGACTGACCACCACACAAAACACCTCCCGGAATTTGACACTCACAAAACAATGTGTGAGAAGGAGGGCGGCATGGGCATAAATCCACCCACTCATACAAGCGCACGTACATACCTTGTTACCGCCACCCTCGCGACCTGCTTAAGCAGCTCCGCGGTGTGGGCGAACGGAATTTATCGCAATGGCATCGGTGCACGCTCGATGTCTCTCGCCGGCTCGGAAGTAGCCGTGGCCGAGGATGCGCTCGGCGCGATGTCCGCCAATCCGGCCGGTCTGGCGTTGCTCAAGCGGCCTGAATTGCAGTTTGGCGGGGTGGGTGCCTATGCGCACGGCAGCTTCAACAATGCCTTCAACAAAAACGCCCCTTTGAATTCGCTCGGCGGCTTGCCAGAAGCCGCCTTCGCCCTGCCCTTGGGCCAAAGCCCCATAACCATCGGCATCTCTTCCGCGCCCGATGCTGCCCTCTCGGCAAATTGGAAATACAACGATTCCCCTGGCGGTCTGGGTGGGGTCTCTTACGGCGCGCAGCGGTATCGCTCCGAGATTTTGCTGCAACGCTCCGCGTTGGGTGCCGCGGCCAAACTGGGTGACAAATGGTCCGTTGGTGCCAGCGTCGGGCTGGTCTATAACAAAAACAAACTGCAAGCACCCTACATCTTCCAGAACACTCCCGGGGTCGCGGGAGCCAAGACGTTACTGGACCTCGATACAGATGGCTTGGGCGTGAACGCCGATTTCGGGATCATCTTCCGGCCCAATGAAAACTGGCAGTTTGGCCTGAATTACCGCACCGAGACCTCCGTCCGCAGCCATGGTCATGCGAGCGGCGATATCGGGCCACAACTCGCGTTGCCAAGCGTGCCGTTCAAATACGACGCCCAGGTGAACAACCATTTCCCGCAAGTGGTGACCGCCGGTGCCGCCTGGCGATTCCACCCCCAATGGCGTCTCTCCCTCCAGCTAGACTGGGTGAACTGGGCGAACACGTTCAACCGCCTGCCTGTACATCTGACCAATGGTGACAGTGCTATCATCAACGGGGCGTTGGGCAGTTCGAGGCTTGATGACCAGGTGCCGTTGAACTGGCGGAACAGCTTCGTGTATCGCGCCGGCATCGAATACGCCGCCAGTGAATCATGGCGGTTGCGCGCGGGCTACAGCTATGGCCGTTCGCCCGTACCGAACGAGACCTTGACCCCGCTCACGGCGACGATCACGGAGCACACGCTCGCCTTGGGTGCTGGCTGGCAACGGGGCCGCTACACCATCGATTTCGGTTACCAGCTTGAACTGCCGGCGGAGCGCAATGTCGGCACCAGCGCCTTGTTGTCCGGCGAATACAGCAACAGCAGTGTGGAAACCACCATCCACTGGTTGGGCGTGACCACGGGCATGAAGTTTTGATCCATCGTGCACCTCGCACGACGCCCTACCGCCACACCGGCACGAAATCTTATTGTCTAAGAACCGCAAAAGTTCTACGACAAAGGCATGTCCACGTTTTATTCCTTCTCAGGGAAACCGTCGGCGCTTAACCGTCGCCAGTTCCTGCGTCAATCACTGCTGGCCACCACCTTGGCCGCCATGTCCGCCCCAGCCATCTTGCGCGGGCAAAACCTGAACAGCAAACTGCACATCGCCGTCATTGGTGCCGGGGGCAAAGGTGCCGTAGATACAGATGAGGTCGCCAAGACTGGCGAAGACATCTACGCCCTGTGCGATGTCGATGCCACGACGCTGGAATCGCGCGGCGCGAAATATCCGCAAGCCAAGAAATTCCGCGATTACCGCCAGATGTATTCCCAGATCATGGGGAACATCGATGCCGTCATCGTCTCCACCCCGGACCATCACCACGCCTTGGCCGCCGCGCTGGCCATGAACTCCGGCAAACACGCCTTCGTGCAGAAGCCGCTGACTTATTCCGTTTCCGAAGCCCGTTACCTGCGCAACCTCGCGAAGAAAAAGAAGGTCGCCACGCAGATGGGTAATCAAGGCAGTGCGGGCAATGGCTTGCGCCGCGCGGTTGAAGTCATCCAGGCCGGCATCATCGGCCAAGTCCGTCAATTGCACGTGTGGAGCAACCGCCCGATCTGGCTGCAAGGCATGAACCGACCAGCCGGTGCCGACCCGGTGCCGGACACGTTGGATTGGGATCTGTGGCTGGGACCAGCCCCGTTCCGTCCCTTCAAGAAAGATTGGCCCGAAGAACCGGCTGCTGGTGCAAATCCCAATGCTAAAAAAACTGCCAAGAAAAACGTCTATCATCCGTTTAGCTGGCGCGGCTGGCAGGACTTCGGTACTGGTGCGCTGGGCGACATGGCCTGCCATACGGTGAACATGCCGTTCCGCGCCCTGAAACTCGGTTACCCCACAAGCATCGAGGCCCAGACCACGGGCATCAACAAGGAAAGCTATGCCAAGAGCGCGCACATCCAGTTCGAGTTCCCGAAACGCAACGGCCTCGTGCCCCTCACCTTCCACTGGTATGACGGTCAACCAGATGGCGCGGACACCTTCCGCCCGCATGCGGACCTTACGGAAGACATCGTCGCCAAGATGAAGAAGCTCCCCGGCAGCGGCTGTCTTTTGATCGGCGACAAGGGCCGCATCTTCTCGCCTGATGATTACGGCTCCAAGTTCCTGCTCCGCATGAATGACGAGAAGGAATTGGTCGGCTCCGAAGAACACGAAGCCTTGAAGGCGATCCCCGAGAAATACTGGAAATCACCCGGTCACTACCAGGAATGGGTGGATGCCTGCAAAGGCGGTCGCGCGGCCTACTCGGAATTCGAAGTGGCGGCGTATCTCACGGAAATCATTTTGCTCGGTTGCGTGGCCGAACGCGTCGGCAAGAAGCTGGAATGGGATGGCCCGAAGATGCAGGCCAAGAACACGCACGAAGCCGCTCAATACGTGAAGCGCGATTACCGCAAGGGCTGGGACCTGCCGTCCTAACCTTCGTAAAATTACCAAGCAAACGCGGAGGCCATTTGGCTTCCGCGTTTTTTATGACAACAACCGCTGGTCTCCACCCGCGATCAAGTTAAACGGCTTTTCCCCGATCAATACCCGACGGCAGTTGCGGCTGCCTTTCACGCGCATATCGAGCAAGCCTTCCTCCGAATAAAACGCGGCGTGCGGATTCACGATCAAGCGGTCGTGTGCCGGGTGATTCGGATTCCGCCACGCGCGGATCAGAGGGTCATCGGGAGAAGGCGGCTCCCCTTCCAAAACATCCAACGCCGCTCCCGCCAAATGCCCGCCGGCAAGTGCTTCCACCACGGCATGGCCATCCACCACCGCCCCGCGCGCCGTATTCACCAGATACGACCCCGGCATCATGTGGCGTAAGCTCTGGCGGTTGATGATATGGCGTGTCTCTTGATTCAGCGGACAATGCAGACTCACGATATGTGCTTGCCCTAAGAGTTCCTCCAACGTCTCCACGCGCCGGATGCCCAAAGCCTTGTCCGCCCCTTGCGGCACATAGGGATCGTAGAAGATCACTTCAAAACCAAACGCCTTCGCCCGCAACGCCGCCGCCGTGCCGATGCGCCCGATGCCGATCACCCCAAACACGCGCCCACGCAAGCGATGCAACGGTTGCACCTGCGTGTAAGACCACGGTCCTTCGCCACGCTGCAAGCGGCTGTTCTGAAAATGAATGCCGCGCGCCAAACTCAAGGCCATCGCAAGCGCTGTATCGGCCACATCCTCCGTACCGTAGTCCGGGATGTTCGCCACGTAGATACCCTTCGCGGAAGCGGCTTCCAGATCGACGTTATCAAACCCCACCCCACACCGGACGATCAACCGGCAACGCTGCAATCGCTGGATCGTCGCCGCCCCGATGCGGGCGATGTGATACAGCATGATCGCGTCCGCATCTTCCACCTTGCCCGCCAGTTCATTTTCGGACTTCGCTTCCAACGCTACGACGTCTGCCACGTTACCCAGGATACGGCGCTCGGTATCCAGCGGTTCCGTGATGAAATCACACACCACCACCTTGCCGCGCGGACGGCTGCCTGACGTGGTCATCGGTTTATCGGCTGGCATGGTTATTCCTTAGGAAGTTTTATCCGGACCGAACAACTGAACGTCTTTGAGATTCTGCAACTGGTAATCCACCGAATCCGCGACCCCCATCGCCACGTACACCAGGGTACCAAGCACGTTGAGGCTCGCATCTTCCTTGGCGGCGGCAGTGAGGCGCCGTTTGAACGAACGGTTCACCTCTTGCAGTTCATTCATGTAGTGGGTCAAACCCTCCAGCTTCCAATCCGGCTGGCCGCCTTCTTGGGCCACAAAATATTGACGCACGAGATAAGCACTGACCGTGCGGAAAGTCGTCTCCTGCATCGAGGCAAACGGCAGGTGCATCCGGGCCAGACCACGCAACCGGCTCAGCACCGGGCAACCGCTCGTGGACATGATCAGTCCCACCATGGCGCGCAGGCCAGTTTGCACATCGCACTGTTTCTCATACGTGCGTTCACTCGTCACCACCTTGACGGTGATCTGTTCGTGCGAGACCACATGGCCGAACACCCGCATCACCTCTTCCAAGTCCACGGCTGGCGGGCAATGATTGCGCCCATTATCCTTAAGCGGACAGGTGGGGCATTGGTTGAACTCCAGAGCTGTCCAGAAAGGATGCACCGCCGCGCGCGGCGCGGGCGTCGAGACGCGGTTCAGGTCCACCTTGAAACTGCGTTCGCTGCCGTTCGCGAAGAGAAAGACGTATTCCACCGATTTGTTTTTGTCGTCGCCGGGCATGTCTTGCAGTTTTGTCGGAGGAAATCCGCCTGCCGTCAAGTTCCGCAAAAATAAAAGCCGCCGGTGAAACACTACGCCTAGCCTTTCGGCCATAAGCACATTAGATTGTCATTAATGACCTTGGAGATCGGCATATTGCTGCTGCTCATAGGCGTAGCCTTGGTGTTTTTCTCGTTCGAGTGGATTCCACCCGACGTAGTCGGCCTTGGTCTTTTGCTGTCGCTCATCCTTTCCGGCATCCTCCCTTACAAACAGGCGTTTGCCGGTTTCGGCAGTGATACGGTCATCATGATCCTCAGTCTGCTCATCATGACTGCCGCCATGTTGAAAGCGGGCGTGGTCGATCTGGTCGGGCGCAAGATTCTGCATCACGTGGGCAACCGCACCGGGTTGCTCCTGCCCGGCATCATGTTCATCGTCGCCTTGCTCAGTGCCTTCATCAGCAACACCGCCGCCGCCGCTTTCTTCATCCCCGTGGCCATGGGCATCGCGGCCAAGACGAACGTCTCCCCTTCCCGCTACCTGATGCCCGTCGCCTTTGCCTCCATCTTGAGCAGTTCCGTCAGCCTCATCAGCACCTCCACCAATCTCGTCGTCAACGGCCTCATGACCAATTACGGCCTCGCGCCCATGGGCATGTTTGAGCTGGCGCCGGTGGGCATCCCTATCGCCTTGGCCGGTCTGGCTTATATGCTGCTCGTGGGGCGGCATTGGATTCCCGAACGCGCGCAAACCGGCAGTTTGATCGAGGGCTTCGGCATCCGCTCCTACCTCACCGAGGTACTCGTGCTGCCCAACTCGCCGCTCATCGGCAAGACGCTGGAACAATCCGGCTTGGGCCGCGATCTTGACCTCAACGTTCTCAGCATCGTCCGGGATAAACAACAATACCAACCAACCGGTGGGATGCAGTTCGCGGCGGGTGACGTCCTCCTCGTGGAAGGCGCGCGTGCCGAAGTATTAAAGGTGAAAGACACCGCCGGCATCGAGATCCGCCCGGACATCAAGCTCTCCGATCCCAATCTGCGCTCCGAAGACTCCGCCTTGGTCGAAGCCATCGTCGTGCCGAACTCGCCGCTCATCGGCCGCACCCTGCGCGGCGTCCAATTCCGCGAACGCTACGGCCTGCAAGTCCTCGGCTTGAACCGCCACGGCAAAAACGTCCTGAGCAAGTTGAGCCGCATCACCCTGCGCGCCGGGGACGTCTTATTGATCCAGGGCAACAAGGTGAAGATGGCTGCACTCGAGGAAGACCGCGCCTTCAGCATCTTGGGCGCCATCGAAGAAAAGCGCCCAGACCGCAACCGCGCCCTGCGCACCGGCATCATCTTTGTGACCTCGCTGGTCCTCGCCACTTTCGATGTCTTGCCCTTGGCCGTGGCGACCCTGCTGGGGGCCTTCGCCGTCTTTGTCACCCGGTGCATCACCCCTTCGGATGCCTATCGCGAAGTGGAATGGCGCGCTATCATCCTCATCGGCTGCATGCTCGGCCTGGGTGAAGCCATGAACAGCACCGGCACAGCGAAGTATTTGGCGAACCACCTCTCCAGTTCTCTTACGGGCTTGAACCCGCTCTGGCTGCTGGCCGGTTTCTTTCTGCTCACCGTTTTGCTGACGCAACCGATGTCCAACCAGGCCGCCGCCGCCGTCATCATCCCCATCGCCCTGGCCACCGCCACCCAACTGGACCTGAACCCGCGCGCCTTTGCCATGATGATTGCCGTCGCCGCGAGCTGCTCCTACCTGACGCCACTCGAACCCGCCTGCCTCATGGTCTATGGCCCCGGCCGCTATAAATTCTCCGACTTCTTTCGTGTCGGCTCTCCCCTCGTCATCATCATCTTCATCCTCGCGATGTGGCTGGTCCCGCGCCAATGGCCCCTGCAACTGCACTGACCGGCACGCACAGCTCGCAGTCCTTTCTTTCAAAACCGGCTGGACAGACTGCTGACCTCACTTATTTTAACTATCTAAAGGTGATTCCTCAAAAAACAGCCGCCATGCTTGATCACATTCACAACCCTGCAGCCGATATTCATTCACTAGCGGCATGAGCCCTAGCAATCACAGCATGCGTCGCCGGTATCAGGCTGTCCTCTTGTTTCTTACCTGCTACGTGGCCGCTCATTTCATTCTCTCGCGCATTTCACTCGCACTGGTTCAGCGCGACTGGGGCATCACGGGGGCATTCATCTACCTGCCAGTGAAACCTGATTTCATAGCGGCTCACGAACGTCCGCTGCTCTATGTTCATAATACTTTGCGTTGGTTCTTCTTTCCGATTTGCCAGCTTGACCAGCTAGCTTTTGGCGGCCCGCAACCGATAACCAGCACACCCCTGCGCAGGATATCGCCATGAACTATTTGGTCACAGCCGTCTTTCATACCGATGACTTCATCGTCAAACAAAGGGCGTTTTACGTGAAGATGTCGACCGTCTGGGTGCTCTTACTGGGCGTTATGCTATTAAGCAGTTGCCGGACTCCTGCCCCAAAGCAATCGAACTCGAGCATAACCTTGGGCGCATCCCACTGGCCTTACAGATATCACCTCTCGCAGCGAGATGGAAAATGGTCAGGGCTCATTTATCTTCAAGCTGGGGATAACTGGCTGTTTTGGGATCGCATGATGATCACGGAGCAAAACGACCAAGAGATTTCCTTCACGGCCCGCTTGGGTGAAATTGGTAAAATCGCCCCTGGAACATGGCATTGGCATCTGAGTTTGCGACCCTCCGAAGGTGCGACGCTAACCGGTGACGTATTCAACAACCGAGTGGATCATCAATATGCCAAGGGAGGCGTTGAGCTTGCCTTTGTGCAAGCTGAACTAGCAAGAGACCTGCTTTCCGCCACACTGCCGAAAGAAATCCAGGATTTTCCCGTTCGCACAGGCATGAGCGCCACTCAGGTCGCGGAAGCACTGCACCTTTCATCTGTCGACTCATCGCAACCACTCACAAGCTTAAGGCTAACATCGTCAGATAACGTTTGGTCTGGCTTTTATTCAGTAGAGTTTAAGGATGGAGTTGTATCGCGAGTGACTTTCTCTCGCGGCAGTATGAGTATCGTCACGGGCATTTGGATCTTATCGGAGAGATAGGCTAATTGGATAAACATGCGCTACCTCGAATTCAAAACCAGCATTCAGCGACACTTGCATGAGCATCGCAACGGAGCCACGTGGCCGGAACTGCGGGACGCACTCTCGCTGCCCTATGACCGGCCCTGTCCCGAATGGACGCGCCAACTCGAAAAGGAGATCGGCCTCATCCGCCACAAGGGAACCGGCCGCAATCTGGTTTGGTCACTATCAACCACCATTCCTAAATAGCATGTTAAGGATAACGAAAAGGATGATGATATGGTTCACCCTTATCGTACTTGTTGCTCTGATTGCAGCATTATCATTCAAACAACCCGAATATCGTCCCTTTGAAGGCGAACGCATCAGCGACAACTATAAGCGTGATTCAGTCAAATCCTATGAAGTGTTCCAAACCGGTATCGCGGACCACGTTTTCATGATGGTCACCCTCAAAACAGGGGAGCATTTTCCTATGCTATGCCAAAAAACGATGGGCGGGATAAAAGTGATTCACCAATCAGTCTTTGTCTCCTCAGGCACAGATCGCTGGAGCATCCTGTGCGAACCTAATTTCATGCTCATGCAGATCAACGTATCAAACACAGCTAGGTCTATGGTCGTGGGAGATGTTGAACTTAAACGCTCCGAACCTCTTCCTCAATTATTGTGAACGACCTGCTCGGAATCTGCATGAAATTGTCCAACCACCAGGTTTCGTCCACCATGTCGGAACAGCAATCGCGCTTAGTCACTCGATTTCATCCTTCAGACACAACCATCCGCCACCCCGCAAGCTGGTTTTTGTTGGTATTGGCAGGCTTTTCCCTGATTAGCTCAAGCGGCTGCATGTCCAGCAAGTCTTCCGACGCTATAGCTGATGCTTTAGCATACGCAATAGTGACCCAGATGGTAGCACCACAGGTCGAGTTGAGTATCTCTACAATGGCCTTTCAGAAACAGCACGGACGGTGGCCGAGTGACTATGCAGAACTTTGCTCTTTTGCCTCCGCAACAGGCTCAGCCCTCACAAATTATACGAAGGTAGATTTCACTCAGAAGGTTGATGGTAGTCTCGAGGTTTACGCGATGGCTCGAAACATGACCAATCGGATGACATTGAATCTGACGGATATGAAGAAGAATGGCAACCAGCCTCCTCCCTCACCTTGAAGCTTGCCCCCGTTCGCTTTTGGAGCCTTTATTACTCTCTATCAATTGAGATTTATGGACGCCGCGTTGCAACCCACATCTGCCTTGCCGCAAGAGGCCCCGGCTTCGGCTCGCCCGGCTGTGACGGCCCAACGCCTGCCCGTCTTGGCCTGGGTGCTCGTGTGCAGCGTTTTCTGCATCCCCGTCGGCGTCCTGTGGGACATCTCCTGGCACTCCACCATCGGTCGTGACACCTTCTGGACCGCCGCTCATATCGTCATCTACATGGGTGGGGCCATTCCCGGCATGGTCTCGGGCTGGCTCGCCATCCGCACCCATTTCTTCGGCACACCAGAGATCAAAGCGCAGGCCGTCTCCCTCTGGGGCTTGCGGGCTCCGCTCGGTGTCTGGCTCACCATCTGGGGCTCCATCGGCATGCTGACTTCCGCCCCTTTCGATGACTGGTGGCACAACGCCTACGGTCTCGATGTGAAGATCCTCAGCCCGCCTCACACGTTGCTGGCCTTGGGCATGTATGCGGTGGCGTTCGGCGTCTTGTTGCAAATGCTCTCGTGGCAAAACCGCCTGACCGGCAAAGACAGCAAACTCGCCGGCACCTTCTTCCTCTTCAACGCCGGGGTGATGCTCAGCATGCTCACCATTTTCCTCACCGAGAAAAGCCAGCCCAACCACATGCACTCGGCCGACTTCTTCTATATCTGCGGCTGGCAATACCCCATGCTGCTCGTGTGTGCGCGCCGGGCTTCGAATCATCGCTGGGCCTGCACGTTGATGGCCGCCACCTACATGGGCATCCAGCTCGCCATGATCTGGCTGTTACCCCTGTTTCCCGGCGAGCCGAAACTCGCACCCATCTACCGTGAGGTCACGCACATGGTCCCGCCGTCGTGGCCTTTGTTGCTAGTCTTGCCCGCCTGCGCTATCGATCTGCTCTACCATCGCTGGGCGCAAAAACCGCACTCGGACTGGCTCTTCGCCGCCGCACTGGCGGCGGTTTATCTGCTGATCCTGCTGCCCGTGCAGTGGCATTTTTCCCATTTCCTCATCAGCCCGGCCGCCGACAACGCCCTCTTTGCCGGCAACCACCAGTGGACCTATTACAGCCGCAAGGGCGAATGGGCGCATCAATTCTGGGACACGGAGAAAAGCGCGCTCTCGCCTTCGGTGTTGTGCTACACATTTGCCCTCGCCTACCTCTCCAGCCGCATCGGGTTGGGGATCGGTGGTTGGATGACCAAGGTGCGCCGTTAATGCCCATCTGCATGAGCTATTTCATCCGCACATTGCTGGTCATCCTGACGTTGTTCGCCAGCCGGGAAGCCTCCGCGCACATCGGCAGTCCCAATATTTTCTTTGAAGGCAAAGCGGCCGGTACGCCCGTACGTATCGTCATCAAACCGCCCGAGGTCATCCCCGGCCTCGCCGAGATCACCATCCGCACGGAAGGCACGGCCATCCAAAAGGTCACCGTGCTGCCCGTGTATTGGGAGACGGGCAAGAAAGGCTCGCCCACGCCGGACACCGCCAAGCTCGTCCGCGGAGAAACGAATCTCTACACCGCCGCGCTCTGGTTCATGAAGCAGGGAGCTTACAGTGTCCACGTGGGCATCGAAACGTCGAAGGAAAAGGCGGAGGTGGTCGTGCCGGTGAATTCTCTGGCCTCCGTGCGCAAGGATATGCCCACGGCATTGGGCGTCGTTTTGGCCTGCCTTGGAGTGCTGCTCTTCGCGAGCTTCATCAGCATCATCGGCGCCGCCGCCACCGAGAGCACGCAAGCCCCGGAGGAGACCTTGACGCCCGCGCTGCGCACCAAGCGCACGGCCTGGACCATCGGGGCCGCCATATTTCTGGTGACCGCCGTGGCCGGAGGCAAATCTTGGTGGGCGGCGGAAGATAGTGCATACCGCACCAAACGCATCTCCCAAGCCTGGCCGGCCAAAGCCGCGATCGCGGTCAGCAATGACGTCCCGTTGCTGAATCTTTCTTTTTCCCTCCCCCCCGACCAAGGCCGCGAGTGGGCCCCGCTCATCCTCGATCACGGCAAGTGGAGCCACTGGTTTCTCGTCCGGGAATCTTCTTCCGATGTCTTCGTGCATCTGCATCCCTATAAGCTGGGCGATCGCGATTTCACGGCGGTCTTGCCACCAGTCCCGGCCGGGAACTATCAACTCTACGCGGATATCTCCCTGGAAAACGGTCTCTACCGCACCTTGCAAACCAAGGTGAAAATACCCGAGGCCCCGGCGGCGTGGTCCAAACGCTGGACTCGTGCCATGCCCAATTCCAAAGACCCGCTTTGCGGTGTGGCCATGCTCGCCACCAACCGCAGCGAAGGCCGCCGCGACCTCGATGCCGATGACACCTGGCACGTGGAAGCGGAGAAACCGGCCCCCACCGCGAACGAAGCCGTGCTGATGAACGGGCTTAAGCTGGTCTGGAACCGCCCGAAGAGCATCCGCGTAAACGAAGATTTCTCCCTGCATTTCAAGCTGCTGGACAAGGAGGGCAAGCCGGCCAAGTTGGAACCTTACCTCGGGATGAGCGGTCACCTGGTAGTCCGGCATGAGGATGGCAATGTCTTCGTGCACGTCCATCCCGTGGGGAACATCTCCATGGCCAGCCAGGCCATCCTCACCGCCCGGAGCGAACAGCCCAAGGCCAAGCTCTACGAACTGCTGGATAACGCCAGCAACTACGCGCCGCCGACACCGGTCACCGAGGCGGAAAGCGAAGTGAGTTTCCCCTACGCCTTCCCCCGCAGCGGCACGTATCGGGTCTGGGTGCAGTGCAAGTATCAGGGCCAGATCATGACCGCGAGTTATCTGGTGCCCGTCACCGAGCTTTGAGGTGCAGACGAAAGTTTACGGGGTGGAAAACCGAAGCTGGTAGAAACGGCTCGCCGGACTGGTGCTCAAACTGACCTGCACTTCACCCGAGTTGACCGTGGGCGTCGTCCCTTCCAAAGACCAGCTGATGGGATTCAACGTCGGCGTTTCCCACAAGGTCGCGTTGTAATAGTAGGCTGGATACGTCACCAACGCTTGCGACGAAGGCTTGGTAAGCTTCAACTTCAGTTCCGGCGGTGTAAGTTGCACCACAAAGGCATCCTGACCTTGGTTGCCGTTGCCCAAAGTTTGCCCGTTCAATTTCAGCCCACCGATGCTGTAACCACCGATGCTCACGCCATCGTCCGCCGTCGTGGCGATATCCAGCAGCACACACCACGAGCTGGCCGTGAGGGTCGAGACCCCGCCCCAGACACCATTCGTCAAATAACTTGCTACGAAACCGGTGTATTGGCCCCCGCTGGGTGTCACCGTAGCGGTGCCCAGCGCGACACTGTTCGCGATCGTGTTCGCCGCGAGGTGCAACACGCCGCGTTTCCCTTCCACCATGGCCTGCATCTGCGGCCCCACCAGTTCAAAGGTCTTCGTCCACGCACCCGCTTCCGTGATCCGCCCGACGACCACGCCGGTGCCCGTCATGGTCAAAGCTTGTCCGGCGATCTGGCCACCGGCTTCGACATTCACGCCCAACAGCAGCCCGCCCTGCTGGCTCACCGCGAGACTTTGCACCTCATCCTGCCCGGTGCCTCCGCCGGTGATCACCCATTGAAAAACCCGGTTCGCATCATAGGCGACCACAAAGAGATCTTCCCCGCCTCCCGAGTACTCGTGCGCAGTTGTTGCGCGGTAAAAAAGGCAGTACCGGCGAAGCGGCCGCCGATCACCGTGGTGCCATTGCTGAGAATCGCCAAACTATCCGGCTGCACGCTCTGGGTAGAATTGAAATACAGCCCGGAACTGACCGTTCCAGCGGCGTCCGCCCGGATGAGGAACAAGGATTCCCCGCTGATGACCGGGGTAAAGGTGGTACTCCCCCACGCCGCCGTCTGCGTATACGTACCGGTGACATGCAAGCCAGCGCTGCTGACCTGTATGGCCGTGACATCTTCCTGCCCGGCGCCGCCGATCTGCCGGACCCACTGCAAAACTCCCGCCGTGGAAAAGCAGGCCACAAATGCATCAGTGCCCGCCACGGCCGTCAAATTGGTGGGGCCAAAGAAGCTGTCCCGTTGAAAATCCCGCCCACGTAAACCCGGCTGTTGGCGGCATCGAAAGCGAGGCATTCCGCCTTGTCCGCCTGCGTCCCGCCCAAACGGATCAACCAATCCGTCGTCCCATCGGCCAGCAGGCGGGTCACAAAGATGTCCTGAAAACCGGCTGAAGTCACCGTGTTGGTCGAACCGGTGATCGTGTTGTCAAAATTCCCGGCCACATACGTTACGCCGTTCTCGCCTTTGACCAGCGCGGTCACGATATCGTTCCCCGTGCTGGCCAACTGCCGGCTGTTCTTGGGCGCGAGAAAAGCCGTTTCCGCCAATACTTGGCCCAGGCCGAAAAAACAACCGAGCAACAGGCTGAAAACTATTCTCATGCAACGCATTTTAAAGCATGCCGTTCACTCACCGGGTGGCGGTATCGCCCGCCGGTCTGCCGGGCTATTGGGCACCGGCAAAGGATAGCGCTTCGTCCAGCCAGGTATCGTACTTCAAGACGTTGGCCCGTTGTTTGAAGGCCAGGCGTTGGGCGTTTTTCTGCGCTTGTTTCCAGGCACGATGCGTCAGGAAATCCGTGCCAGGTGATTTGCTCTGGAACGCTTTTCTGACCATGTTCTTGAAGGCCGGGCGAAGGTGCCGCTTCAGCAATTCATCCTCAAACGACACAAAAGTTTGCGCCGCACCCGGGTCACCCTGACGGCCAGCGCGACCGAAGAGCTGGCGATCCACCCGTTCGGATTCATGCCGTTCTGTCGAGATCACGTGCAAACCGCCAAACCCCGCCATGCCCGGGCCCAAACGGATGTCCGTGCCACGACCGGCCATGTTGGTGGCGATGGTGATCTCGTTCTTTTCACCTGCCCGCGCGATGATCGCCGCTTCTTCCGAATGGCGCGTCGCGTTCAAGACCCGATGCGCCACCCCGGCCTGAAACAGCTTGTGCGAGAGCAATTCGCTGTTCTTCACACTCCGGTACCCACCAGCACCGGGCAGCCGACTTCCTTCAGGCGGATGATCTCCTGCACCACGGCTTCCCACTTCTCCTCGTCCGTGAGGAACACGCGGTCCGGCAACTGCACGCGGGCACAAGGCTTATGCGTGGGTATCTTCACCACGGGCAAATGGTAGATGCGCCAGAACTCCTCCGCAGCTTCCCACGCGGTACCGGTCATGCCGGACAACTTCGGGAAGAGGCGGAAGAACCGTTGAAAACTCATGCGCGCCAAGGTTTCCGTGGGATCCGTCATCGGGATGCCCTCCTTGGCCTCGATCGCCTGGTGCAAACCTTCGCGCCAGCTCCGGTTCGGCATCGCGCGACCGGTGAATTCATCGACGATGGAGACTTTGCCTTCGTGGATGATGTACTGCTTGCCCAAATGGAAAAGCTCCCGGGCCACGATCGCCTGCTTGAGCAATTCCTCGCGGCGCTGTTTGCCCCGCCAAATGGGCGGCAGCATCCCGGATACTTCCTCCACTTTCTTCAAACCTTCCGGCGTGAACTCCACTTCGCCGTAGCGCGGATCCACCTTGTAATGTACATCCAAGGTCAGCCGGGACGCCATGGTGGCCGCGAGTTCCACGGCAGATTTCAAAGCGTCATTGGGCCGTTGGGAAGAGATCAGCAACGGCGTCACCGCTTCATCGATCAGCACGCTGTCCGCCTCATCGACGATGGCGGTGTGCAACCCGCGCAAGACCAAAGCCGCTTCCGGGGCGCGTTGGGGATTCAGCACCTGCCGGATCATCCAGCGTTCCGGGTTATGCAGGTCTTTGAGCCGGATGCGGTCACGCAGGAAATCCGCCAGGATCTCTTTGCTCGTCACATACACCACGTCCGCCGCGTAAGCCTTTTGCCGTTCTTGCGGATTCAGCTTCGCCGTCACCGGCGCAGCCTTCAGCCCGCACATCTGGTAAAGCGATTGCAACCCGGCGGCATCGCGCTCCACCAAGTAATCGTTCACCGTGATGACGTGACAGGGGCGCCCCAGCCACCCCGCCAGCACTGCGGCCAAACCGGCCGTCAACGTCTTGCCCTCACCCGTGGCCATCTCCGTCAGGCAACCGTCATTCAACGCCAAGGCACCGGCCAACTGTTCGACAAAAGGATTCAGCCGCGTACACCGCTTGGCCGCTTCCCGGACGGCCGCCAAGGCGGGGATCACATTCTTCTTCAGGTTCTCGCCACCGCGTTGGAAAATCTCGTGAAAACTGCGCAAACGAAGGCGCAGATCGTGATCGGAAAGCGGCTCGTACTCACCCACCAATGCATCCACCTGATGGGCTTGCTCGAGGTAGATCTTGGTGCGTTCGGAGCGGCGTTTCCACGATCCCATCCAGCCATGGACATAGGCGTCCATCCCTTGATGGAACTTGCGGGCGGGCGGCGGGGAAATCCGCCGGTAGATGTCGCTGGGCGTATTCAAGCTATGCTGGCTAGCCTAGGAGGGAGCCCCCGCGTGAATCCAGTCTTAATTCCGCACATTTCTTGGTACTAGGGTACCGTTAGCGGGTAAAAGATGAACCAGTATACCCAAGCCACGCGCAGAGGGAACTTTTAGGATTTGGTTGCCAAGCCAGCAGATGTACCTGAACCCCGGGCGTCATCTCCCTCTCCGCCAGCGGGAGCTGAGGGAGAGGGCGCGGGGAGAGGTGGTGCTGATCCATCCAAGCAAACCCAACCAGTCCCTAAAACCTGATGCGCTTAACTAACCAAATGTGTCCACCATGTCCCCGCACACCTGTCCACTATCTTTCCGGTCTTCACACATCCCGGGGGAGAAGGAGCTAACATTTCCAGCGGACGGGTCAGTTTGGCCGCGTGCTAGCCGACGACAGAACTTGTGGGTAAGGCTCAGCCCCCTGCCCTCGCCGCACACTGCGGAGTTCCGGTCTTTCACCTCCGTTGGATTTATCGCGTTGGGTCGCGCAAAAGTTCATGACCGGCTCTAACTGGCCCACTGGCAAAGGGTACTGTTGTGGCGACGGCCCGTAAACCACTCCATGCCAAATCGTTCTATTTAATGCAGAACTATTTTGGCAGAAGCTTGTTTAATGGATGACGATGCAAAATTCGGCCGTTGATAAATATTTTGTCCAAAAACAAAAGCCTTGGACTTTATACTCTAACTCTCTTTGTCAAGGAACCGTGAAATCAACACAACCTATTGAGCATAAATAACTTTTATTCAAAAAATCTACTTATTACCACCCAAAATGCCTATTCATAAACCTAATCACTTGGTTGAGATTGGATAGGTTAATGTCGTTCTCAATGATTTCATGAAGCAAACACTTTTATTAGCTCTTGTAGTTGCCACTGTCACGGCTTGCAGCAAACCGGAAGAGGTTGCGCCCCCGGCACCGGTGACCCAACCCTCCGTCGGTGTCTCAGCCACCTCAGGCTCTGGCCCCGCTACCACAGCGGCCACGGCTCCGCCGGTTATTGATACCAGCAAGATCGGCCCACCCCCGGCCGCCTCGCCTGGAATCGATCTGGAGGCTGGTGGTGAGAAACGCATGCCAAACGGCAATTTGGCCCAAGATGATTTGGAATTACTCAACGGTCTGGTCGCGCACCTAAACGAGGGGCGCGGCACCTGGCCACCGATGCCACTCCTGTTTTCAAAAACGAACAAGAGAAACTGGCCTACGATGAGGCCATCAGGAAAATGAAGGAGCCGATCACCGACCTCCAAGAACTGGTCAAAGCCCGCCTGATCAAGAAAATCCCGGCGGCTCCGGCGGGTAAGAAATTTGTCATCAACCCAACCACCCACAAAGTCGAATTGGCCAACCAATAAACCACCTAGCTGACCCAATGAAAAACCAACCAATCACGCTATCCAGCAGATTCTTCAAGGGCTTTACCTTGATTGAACTGCTGGTCGTCATCGCCATTATCGCCATCCTGGCGGGCATGCTCTTGCCTGCTTTGGCTAACGCCAAGAAGAAGGCCATGTCCACCAAATGTTTGAACAACCTCAAACAGATGGCTTTGGGCAACGGCATGTATACCACGGACAATTCCGAAAAATTGCCCTATGCCACTTTGGGCATGAACACTGAAGCCAGCAATGGTTACAATACATGGGACAAGTTGCTGTTCAAATACTTGGGCGGGGATCTCAATGCTTCCTCCGGCACTTACATCAGTTGGCAGCCGATTCCGGACATCACACCGAAGCTATTTACCTGCCCGAGCGACAAAGCGCCGATCCCGGTTTCCAGCAGTGTCAATCGCGTGCGTCGTAGCTATGCGATGCCCCGCTATCGTATCGATGCTTCCACAGCAGCCATCAACGGCACCTCGCCCATCAACACGAACTACAACCCGACCGTCAAAACAGGTGTTGGGGTGGTCTACCTCACATCTCGCGCCATGTATTGGACGCCAATGCCCTTGGGTTCCGAAAACTCGTCGTTCGCTAACTGCAAAATCATCAACATCCCGGCGGTGCGCACAGGCTTAGTCCAAAACCCCACAGACACCATCCTGTTCACTGAACGCTTGGAAGATGATGCCAATCAAATCGTCGGCAACTGGATCAGTTGGATTGACGTTCCCCTCTGGGGCAGCGGCATGCGGACTCACAGCGGTGCCGCCACCTCCACCACCTCTTACCAGCAATTCCTTGGTAACCATCACAACGACGGCATCAACTATGCCTTTGTCGATGGCCACGTGGAGTTCTTGCTCCCGGCCAAAACGACCACCAACTTGAACACCGCCACAGTGCAAAGCGGCAAGTGGACGATCAACCCGACGGACCAGTAATCTAAGGTTTTAGTTTTTTCGCCAAGCGCGAGGATTCATTTCCTCGCGCTTTTTTTGTTTTATCCACCGCTGCAAAATCACGACATTTTCTGAATCCTTGGCTGGCCATTTTCGTCTAAGGAAACGCTGGCTGGGGATTAATCTTGCCAAGCGGAGGAAAAGAGCGGATGAAACTGGGTATAACCCGTTGATTTGCAGCAAAATGACTAAGTGCACAAAATACTGGCTGGCACTGGGCCTGTCCTTGGCGGGCGCCAGCTCGCTGATGGCCGTCTCCCCGGTTTTGAACAATCCCTACCCGGCCGGTGGCCAGCGTGGCACCGAACTGGAAGTCGATTTCCGCGGCACGCGCCTCGAAGATTTTCAGGAAGTGGTCTTCTACGAACCCGGCTTTGAAGTGACGAAGGTCACGGGCACCAACGGCAACAGCATCAAGGCGATGGTCAAGATCGCCCCTAGCGCGACCTTGGGCGAGCATCAGCTCCGGCTCCGCACCGCCTCGGGCATCTCCGAATTGCGCACCTTTTACGTCGGCCCCTTCCCGCAGATCAATGAAGTGGACAAACCGGCTAATGACACCAAGGAAACCGCCCAGAAGATCGCGCTCAACACCACGATCATGGGTACGGTCAGCCGGGATGATGATGATTGGTTCGCGGTGGAACTGAAGGCCGGGCAACGGCTCAGTGTGGAAGTCGAAGGCATGCGCCTCGGTCGTGATCTGTTCGATCCCATCGTCACGCTGTACAAGCCGGATGGTTCCAAGCTCATCGCGAGCGATGACACCGCCCTCTTCCTGCAAGACCCGGCCACGAGCGTCATGGCCCCGGTGGATGGCACGTATTACATCAAGCTGGAAGAAGCCCCGTACGAGCGCAATCGCGACGCGATTTACCGCATGCACATCGGCACCTTCCCGCGTCCCCTCGCCGTTTATCCGGCCGGTGGCAAGGCGGGGAAAAGCTGACGGTCAAATTCATCGGTGACGCCGCCGGAGACTTCACCCAAGAAGTCGTGCTGCCCGGCGCGCCGGATGACAAATTCCCCCTCGTGGCCCAGCAAAACGGCCAGACCGCACCGTCGCCGAACTGGTTGCGCAGCTCGCCTTTCGGCAACGTCAATGAAGTCGAACCCAATAACGAGCGCGTGAAAGCATCCGGAGCTTCCCAAGAAGCGCCGATCGCGTTCAACGGCATCATCGACAAAAACGGGGACGAAGACTGGTTCCGTTTCACCGCGAAGAAGGGCCAGGCTTTTGAGGTCAACGTGTACGCCCAGAGCCTGCGTTCACCGCTCGATTCCGTCCTGAACATCTACGACAAGGACGGCCGCAGCATCGCGGGCAATGACGACGCCGGCTCTTCCGACAGCTACCTGCGTTTCAACGTGCCGAATGACGGCGAGTATTTCGTGCGGGTGACGGATCACCTGGGCCGCGGCGGTCCGAACTATGTTTACCGCGTCGAGGTGGCGAACGTCGCGCAGACGTTGGAATACAGCATTCCGGAGGTGAATCGCGATGACTCGCAAGGCCGCCAGTCCATGGTGGTGCCGCGCGGCAACCGCTTCATGACCTTGATGAACATCAAGCGCAGCAATTTCGGTGGCGAAGTGATCTTCGATCCGAAGAACCTGCCGGCTGGGGTAAAGGTGGACGTGGATAACATCCCCGGCAATCTGGGCCAGATCCCGGTCGTCTTCGAAGCCGCGCCCGACGCGCAGCTCGGTTTCAAATTCGTCGATCTGCAAGGCCGGCTCATTGAGAAGGACAAAGATGGCAAGCAGACGGACCGCACACTGGCCGGGGGCTTGAATCAAAAGCTGAACCTCGTGCTGGGTCGCCCGAACAACACGATCTACTACTCCACCTACGCGGACAAGCTGGTGGTGTCCGTGGCGGAAGAAGCGCCCTACAAGATCAACATCGTGGAACCTAAAGTACCGCTCGTGCGGGAAGGCAGCATGCAGTTGCAGATCGTGACTGAGCGCAAAGCGGGTTTCGATGAACCGATCACGGTTTACCTGCCCTTCCGCCCGCCCGGCATGGGTGCGGATTCCAGCGCCACCATCCCCAAAGGCTCGAACAGCGTGATGTATCCGATCAACGCCAATGGCGGGGCGGAAACCAAAGTGTGGCGTTTCCCCGCGCTTGCCCAGGCCAACGTGAAAGGCGCACCCCTGTGGCTCTCCTCCCAGATGGCGAAGATCGAGATCGGCATGCCGTTCGTGGGCTTGAAGATGGAACTCGCCACGGCAGAACAGGGCCAGGATTCCAAGCTGGTCTGCAAGCTCGAGCAAAAACTGCCTTTTGAAGGCAAAGCCAAGCTCAAGCTCATGGGCTTGCCGAACAAGGTGACCACGCAAGAGATCGAGATCACCAAAGATATGAGCGAAGCCGTGTTCCCGCTGAAGATCGATGCGCAAGCCCCCGTGGGCATGCACCGGAATCTCTACTGCACCCTCGTCGTCGAGAAGAACGGCGAACCGATCACGCATAACTTCGGCGCCCGCGGCAGCCTGCGCATCGCCGCCCCGGAAAAGACCACCGCCGCTGCTCCGGCGGAACCGGCCAAGAACGCGAAGACGGCCAAGAAGTAAGCTTCACTGATAAAATCACGCAAGGCCCACCAACCGGTGGGCCTTTTGCTTTTACCGGTTTCACTCACTCCAGAAAGTGATTAAACGATTACTAATCCATCGGTGCTTCCCGACCAGCCGTCCCGATCGGTCGCCTTCAGAACAATCCCGGAGGGATTGCAGAAAGTAGCCGGAGGTTGAGCGAGGCACGAGCGACACCTCCGGTAATCGATCAGGAAGGCCACGACCCTGAAGGGGTCGCAGAAAACTACATCGTTCTGGCAAACACCATCACTCCAAATACTTGGCATCGTATTTCACCCCATTCTTCTCCAACAATTTGATCAGTTCTTCAGAAAACGTCGCTTTACTATGATGAACCTCCTGATTCTCGATGTAACGACGAACAGCAGCGCAATGCGTCCAGCTCACGCTGAAAATCGAATACCCCTCCTGCCAGGAAAACTGGGATTCATGTTTTTCGGACGCCCATGAAGAGGAACCTTTCTTCAATTCCCGGATGACCTCCGCTGGAGCGTCAGTCGTTTTGAGACTGATGAGTAGATGAACGTGATCTTCAACCCCACCAACCACCTCGGCTACCCCTCCTAAACCACGAACAATTCCCCCCATGTATTGGTGCAGTTCATTTCGCCACGGAAGCCTGATAAAATGGCGGCGTTCTTTGGTGCTGAAAACGACATGGCTATGAAGGCTATAAAATGTTGAACCCATGTTGCTTGCTCCTTTTCTGGCACCCCTTCTGGGTGCTGTCCTGATTCGCGGTTTCCCGGAGGTATCACCCGCCAAGGGGCGGGCTCAACCTCCGGCTACTTTCTGGCAAGCCTCCAGCTTGCTGCAAGTTCATTTGTATACCCATAGTTTCATACCCAACATTTATCCGTTTCCAGTTCGCCCTGTTGATTCTCCCAATTACTGTCCCCACCTCCCTAAATTAAGCCTGTTCCTACGGGCGGTTCTGCCGTAGAAAGAGGACGGACTGCCCATTTCCGGCGGCGGTCCTCATCCCCTCCTTTGATTGAGGGTTAATTTTTTAGACATGCTGACGATTCGTAATTTAAAGAAGTCCTTTGGTGGCCGCACCTTGTTTGAAGGCGCCAATATGCAGATCAACTACGGTGATCGCGTGGTGCTGGTCGGTCCCAATGGCGCGGGCAAATCCACCCTCTTCTCGCTCATCCTGAAAAAGGACGAGCCGGATGAAGGTGAGGTCGTCCGTGACGAATGGACCACCGTGGGCTTCCTCCCGCAGGAGAGCGAACCCCTCGGCAACGAGACCGTCATCGAAGTCGCCACCGGTCGCGCCGGTGAGATCGAGAAGCTCGAGAAGACTCTGCACGACCTCGAAAAAGCCGGCACCGTGGACATCCCGGAATACTTCGAGGCGCAGAGCAAGTTCGATGCGTTGAACAATCCGGAATTCGAGGCCCGCGCGAAGAAGATCCTCGCTGGTCTCGGCTACAAAGATTCGGATTTCTCCCGCCCCGCCCGCGAGATGAGCGGTGGCTGGATCATGCGCGCGCACCTCGCCCGCCTCCTCGTCATGGAGCCTGATCTCCTGATGCTGGACGAACCGACGAACCACCTCGACCTTCTCGCCTTGCTGTGGTTGCAGAACTATCTCAAAGGCTTCTCCGGTGCGCTGCTGATGATCTCCCATGATCGCCAGTTCATGGATGAACTCGTGAAGAACGTGTTCGAGATCAACGAGCAAAAACTCATCGGTTACACAGGCAATTACACGGATTTCCTCCGCCAGCGCGAAGAGAATTACGAGAACCAGCTCGCCGCGCACAAGAACCAGCAGAAAGAGATCGCGGCCTTGCAGGAGTTCGCGAACCGTTTCCGCTCCGTGGCGTCAAAAGCCTCGCAAGCGCAAAGCAAGCTCAAGCAGATCGAGCGCATGGAGCTCATCGAGAAACCCAAGGCACCGCGCAAGCCGTTCCGTTTTCAATTCCCGCAACCGCCGCGCGGCGGCCAGCGCGCCATCTCGCTCGAAGGCATCCACATGGCCTACGGCAGCCACTCCGTTTATCGCGGCCTCGACCTCACGGTGGAACGCGGCGAACGCACGGTGCTCGTCGGCCCGAACGGCGCCGGCAAATCCACGCTGATCAAGATTCTCGCCGGTGAAGTCCCCTTCCAGCAGGGCACGCGTGATTTAGGCCACAACGCCAAGATCGGTTACTTCAGCCAGCATCGTTCCGCCACCCTCGATCCGAATAACAACGTGTTGGAAGAACTCATGCACGCCGCTCCCGCCCTCAGCGAGGAAGAGGTGCGTGGCATCTTGGGCTCCTTCATGTTCCGCAAGGAAGAGATCTTCAAGAAAACGACCGTGCTCAGCGGTGGTGAAAAGAGCCGCTTGAACCTCGTCAAATTCCTCGTCGATCCGCCGAACCTCCTCCTCATGGACGAGCCGACGACTCACTTGGACATCTTGACGGTGGAATCGCTTATCCTCGCCTTGGAACGGTATGAAGGCACCTTGGTCTTCATCTCCCACGACGTCCATTTCATCCGCAAGCTCGCCACCAAAGTGCTGCACATCAACAACGGTGTCGTCACGGTGTACGCGGGCGGGTTTGATTACTTCCTGGAAAAGACCGGAGCCGAGGGTAACGCCCGGGCTGCCCTCACCGCCGGTTAAGCCGGGGGGGACGTCAAGCTGATAGATGGCCTGATTTCCCGCCGGGATGCCTCTTTTTTTGCGCTCAAGCAGAAGTTGACACAACTTCTGCAACTCATTCTTTTGGAGCAAGTTAAACCCGTCATAATCAGGTTTTTATAACTTATCATCCAACCGGTTGGAGCAGGAAAAAATTATGATTGCCTTCTGACGGGGAAAACCTCAGGTTATACTTCCAGTTAGTTAGATTGCTCAACGGTTCGAGAGCTGGTGAATCTTCAAGTGAACGAGTTTTCAGTGATGATTTGAAACCCGGCGGTCGGGAACGGTCTGCGAAAGTGAGTATCTAATAACAAATCATCAATGAGTACGAAGTTGTTCGTAGGAAATCTTTCCTTCAACACAATCGAGAACGATCTGCACGACCTGTTCGCCGCTCACGGCGGGGTGGTCGAAGTCAACCTGATGGTTGATAAGTTCACGGGCCGCCCCCGCGGCTTCGCGTTCGTTACGATGGAATCCCCGGAAGCCGCTGAAGCTGCGATCCAGGCTCTCCATGGCAAGAATTTCGACGGTCGTGACCTGACGGTCAACATCGCCCGTCCTCGTGAAGAACGTCCTCCGGGCGGCGGCGGCGGTGGCTTCCGCGGCGGTGGCGGTGGTGGCGAACGCCGTGGTGGTGGCGGCGGCGGTGGCTACGGTGGTGGTGGCGAACGTCGCGGCGGTGGCGGCGGTGGCTTCCGCGGTGGCGATCGTGGTGACCGTGGTGGTCGCTACTAATTAGCGTCCAGCTCGCGTTTTCACAGGTGTGGGACGCTTTTTAAAAAGTGTCCCACACCTTTTATTTTTCCCCTACAAACAGCGTTTGGCTGTAAAAATAAAAGCGTTTTTCGTGTGGAAGAGCACATAACAGTTGAAGGCAGCATTCTGACTGTTTTGCCCGGCACCATGTTCCGGGTAAAACTCGACAACAATCACGAGGTCTTGGCCCATATCTCGGGCAAGATGCGTAAACATTTCGTGCGGCTCACCGTCGGTGACCGCGTCCGCATGGAGATGTCCCCCTACGACCTGACCAAAGGCCGTATCGTCTTCCGGCTCAAAGGGTATTGATAACCCGACCGCTTGGCCGATAGCCCGGGGCGATTCTCGGGCTGTCTGCCAATTTCCCGCTGTTTCATTTTCTTTCCGGTTCGGCATTTTTCCCATTGCATTCTTTCCGCCCGCAATGCAACTTTTCCGCCTCTGGTTCGGGGCGTAGCGTAGGCTGGTAGCGCGCTTGTTTCGGGTACAAGAGGTCGTGAGTTCGAATCTCACCGCCCCGACCATCTTTATCCTGTGGGTCCTTTCACTTTCAAAGCACTGGGCCGTTTTTTCTCCCCTCGCCTGCTCGTACTGTTTGCGCTCTCGTTTGCGGCGACCGCTTGGGCCGAATTCCTCCCGCCCGGCCATCGCCCCAAACCGCTCGGCATCCACGCGCTCACGAACGCCACCGTCGTGCCGCAGCCCGGCCAAGTGCTCACGAACGCCACCATCCTCATCCGCAACGGCAAGATCGAGGCCGTGGGCAACAACCTCGCAATTCCCGCCGATGCCCGCATCCACGACCTCACCGGGTGCACGGTTTATGCGGGTTTCATCGACGCGGCGTTGACGCTCGGCACCAACAATGGCGTCGCCATCTCCACCAGCGGTTCCGAACCCATCGGCCTGATGTCCGGCAACATCAATTTCTTCGGCGTCCCTGGTGATGAAAAAGATCCCGGTACTTCCGGCCCCGGCTACGAACTGAAACGCATCACGCCTGAAGTCCGCGTCGCTGCCACTTATCGCCCGAATGCGAAGACCTTCGAGACAATGCGTGATCTCGGCTTCACGGCCGGCAATGTTCTGCCCGAAGGCGGCATCATCCAAGGCACCAGCGCCTTTGTGCAGTTGAACGATGCCAACCCCAACGACGCCGTCCTCCGCGCGAATGTCTTTCAACACATCGTCTTTGATCCGACGACGAAGGACGACAGCTACCCCGGTTCGCTCATGGGCGTCATCGCCGCGGTGCGCCAGACCTTCTTTGACGCGCAGCATTACGCCTTGGCAAAGGCCGCACCACAGAAAGCCCGCTTGGAGTTCAATCCCGCGCTCGAAGCACTCCAGCCCGTCCTGAAACAGGATATCCCTGTTTGGTTTGAGCCCGGCAGCATCCTGATGATCGATCGCGCCGCCCAAGTCGCCCGCGAACTCAAATTGAAGTTCGTCATCTATTCGAGCGGCCAAGAATGGCGTCGCCCGGAACTCGCCGGAGCCACCGGCGCGAGTTTCATCGTCCCGCTGAATTTCCCCGCCGCACCCAAGCTCCCCACCGATGACGATTGGCTCGACGTCGGCCTCGATCAACTGCGCGTTTGGGACTGGGCTCCCGAGAATGCCGCTGTATTGCGCCAACAAGGCCGCGAAGTCGCCCTCACCACCCGCGAGCTCGCCGAGAAGAAAGATTTCCGTAAGAACGCCAAGCTCGCCCTGCAACGCGGTTTCTCCACAATCGATGCCCTTGCCGCCCTGACCACGATTCCCGCGAAGCTCTGTGGCGTGGATGGCCAGCTCGGCACCATCACGGCAGGCAAGCTCGCCAATCTCACCATCGTGAAAGGTGCCAGCTACTTCAATCCCGAAGACCCCGTGCAAGAGGTCTGGATCGAAGGTGAACGCTTCACAGCTAGTGAGAAACCGAAAGACGCGAAGAAAGAGGAAGCCAAAGATAAAGAGAAGAAGGACAAGGAACCCAAGGCCGAAGACCTGAAACGCTCCGCGCGCGCGCCCTTGGAAGATCGCCAAGTCCTCGCCGCCCCCAAATTCATTCTTGTCCGCAATGCCACCATCTGGACCTCCGGTCCCCAAGGCATTCTGACCAATGCCTCGCTCTTGATCCGCGACGGCAAGATTTCGCAAATCGGCTTCTTCAAGGCGGAACTCGGTCCCGATACGCAGGTCATCGATGCCCAAGGCAAACACGTCACTGCGGGCCTCATTGATGCCCACAGCCACAGTATGATTCTGGGCGACGTCAATGAAGCCACCCTGCCCTCCACCGCCATGGTGCGCATCGGCGATGTAGTGAACTCCGAGACCGAGAATATCTACAAACAACTCGCCGGCGGTTTGACCGTTGCGAACCTGCTGCACGGTTCTGCGAATCCCATCGGCGGCCAAAACCAGATCATCAAGCTCAAGCAAGGTGCCGCGCCCGAAGAACTGAAATTTCCCGATGCACCCAAAGGCATCAAGTTCGCGCTCGGTGAAAACGTAAAGCAATCCAACTGGGGCGAGAAGATGGTGAAACGCTTCCCGCAATCCCGCATGGGCGTGCCCACCTTCATGGCGAACCGTTTCCTCGCCGCGCAACAATACCTCGCCGAGTGGGACAAGTTTAAACGCGATGGCGGGCTGGCCCCAAAGCGTAATCTAGAGTTCGAAGCCATCGGCGAAATCCTTAGCGGCCAGCGCTGGATTCACTGCCACTCCTATCGTCAGGACGAGATCATCGCTTTCCTGCGCGTGATGGAATCATTCAACGTCAAAGTCGGCACGCTGCAACACGTGCTGGAGGGCTACAAGATCGCCGATGAGATCGCCAAGCACGGCGCGGGCGGCTCCTGCTTCTCGGATTGGTGGGCCTACAAGTTCGAGGTCTATGACGCCATCCCTTACGCCGGCAGCCTGATGCGCGAACGTGGAGTGCTGGTGTCCTTCAACTCCGATTCCTCCGACCTCGCCCGCCGCATGTATCTCGAGGCCGCCAAGGCCGTGAAGTATGGCAACACACCGGAAGCGGAAGCGTTGAACTTCGTCACTATCAATCCCGCCAAGCAACTGCGCATTGATCAACGTGTCGGCTCGCTGGAAGTCGGCAAGGATGCGGACTTCGTGCTTTGGTCCAAATCCCCGCTCGATAACACCACGCTCTGCCTCGAAACGTGGATCGAAGGTAAAAAGTATTTCGACCGCTCCCTCGATGCCGCCCGCACCGACAAGCTCGTGAAAGAACGCGACGCCCTCATCTCCAAGGCCAAGAAGCTCAGCGGCGACAAGAAAGACTCCGACACCGCCCGCGCCGCCTTCTTCCGCCGTGCCCTGGAAACCGCGAAAGAGCTGGAGCCCGTCCACTGCCTCGACTGCTCCAAGACCGGAGGCCAACCGTGAGTAACCGGGAAAACATCGAACATCCAACATCGAACGCCCAACATCCAAAGTTGGCCGCAATGGGAGAACCCGCATCCGAATTCCATCAACGCGCCAAATGTTCTCCCTCTCCTCTTGGAAGCCGAACTTCGGCCGAGGAGAGGGCCGGGGTGAGGAGTGAGCGAGCCAATGGCTATAAAATCCTCACTATTCTATCCTTACTCATAAGCACCCTCGCAATTAACGCCGAAACCCTCGTCCTGAAAAACGCCACCGTCCACACCGTCACCGGCGAGACCATCTCCCCCGGCAACGTCGTCGTGACTGATGGCAAGATCACCGCTGTCAGCAAAAACGCTTCCGCCTCCGGCGCCAAGGTGATCGACCTCACCGGGCTACACCTTTACCCCGGCCTGATTCTTCCGGCCACCTCGCTCGGCCTCACCGAGATCAACGCCGTCCGTGCCACGCAAGACACCACCGAAGTCGGCTCTTTCACACCGGATGTGAAAGCCTGGCTCTCCGTGAATCCCGATTCCGAGCTGCTCCCCGTCGCCCGCGCCAATGGCATCACGCACTTCAACGTCGTTCCCATGGGCGGCGTGATTCCCGGTTACTCCGGTGTCATGCAGATGTCCGGCTGGACCATTGAAAGCATGGCCATCCGCACGCCCGCCGCCTTGCACCTCTACTGGCCGAACATGGGCTTGAATGCGGGACCAAAGGAATTTGCCAGCGACCGCAGCAAATGGAAATCCCCAGAAGACCAAGCCAAGGAACGCGACAAGAAGCTAAAAGAGATCGATGACTTCTTTGACGACGCTGAAGCCTATCGCAAAGCCCGTTCATTGGCCGACAAATCGAAAGTCCCCCTGCCCGTCCCGGCGTGGGAGGCCATGCTGCCGATGCTCGAAGGCAAAGCGCCCATCTTCGTCCACGCCGATGAAACGCGCCAAATCAAGGCCGCGGTGGCTTGGGCCGAGAGACGCAAATACTCCATCGTCATCGAAGGCGGCCGCGATGCCTGGCGTGTGGCTGATACGCTCGCGAAGCAAAAGATTCCCGTCATCTACGACCGTTTGAATGATCAACCGCCTTCTGACACGGACACCTACGAAGTGCAGTTCAAAGCCCCAGCCGTGCTGCAAAAGGCGGGAGTGAA
Source organism: Limisphaerales bacterium (assembly GCA_965283725.1). GTDB lineage: Bacteria > Verrucomicrobiota > Verrucomicrobiia > Limisphaerales > JAEYXS01 > JAEYXS01. Next base: position 355,959 of record CBDIPT010000004.1, on the reverse strand, counting down.
AGTCCTCTTCAACGAAGGCATGGGCAGCTTCCCCGCCACGGGCGCGCGCAATCTCCCACACGATGCCGGCACCGCCATCGCCTACGGCCTACCCGCCGATGAAGCCCTGAAAGGCGTCACGCTCTACCCCGCGCAAGTCCTCGGTGTGGCGGATAAACTAGGCTCCATCGAAGCCGGCAAAGAAGCCTCCCTCATCGCGTGCAACGGCCCTATCCTCGATATCCGCACCGAAGTGAAACACATGTGGATCAAGGGCAGCGAAGTCAGCCTCGAAAGCCGCCACACGAAGCTCTACGAGAAATACAAGAGCAGACCGAAGCCGTAGCTTGTAGCGCAGATTGGCAATCTGTTGTGTCGCCGACTGGTAGTCGGCAGAACTATCGATCCGTCTGTGTCGTTAAAAAGATCTCATTCCTCCGGCACGATCTTCACCCAATTCACACACGTATTCTTTCCCTCGATCCCTGAACCGATCTCCAACGTTAGCCATTCATCCTTCACTTCCACCGTTACCGTTTTCTGAAAGTACTTATCCTTCGCCGTGGTGATATTGTCCGCCACCACCACACCTTCGATCATCGCGCTTTGCCCCGGCTGCTCCGTGCTCGCATCGCCTAGACAGATCGTCACCTGATAGCGTCCGTTCGGCACGGCACATTCCCACGTTGCCTTGCTGCGCGTGAAGACGAACGAGTCCAGTTCCGATTCCCGTTGCAGGTAGCGCCGCCGCGTGTTCTGGCTCAAATCCTCCGTCCACCCGAACATTCGCTGCGGTGTGCGCGGCAAGCCAACGTCCGTAAGAAATCCGCCCACCGGCACCGAATCCGCCGTGGTGAAATTGAACGATCGCGTGCGCACGCCCCGCCATACTGCCGGCTCCGCCACCGCTGCATCCACAAACGCACCCGCCTTGCGCTGAGGCAAGGCCGCGTTCTTATCATCAAAAGGATTCGCATCATCCATATCCGGTATGGAATCCCCATCCGCATCCTTCAGACTGAATGGCACCAACGGCCGATTCGGCATCACTTTTACAATGTCCCAAACCTTCTGCGCATACTCCGCCCGTGTCAGGTCCCCTTGTGGCGTCGGCACAGTCTCTTGAAAATAGCGCCCAAAAAGATTCGTCCGGATGACCTGCACCCGCCAATCCAACGTTGAAACTGCAGCCGGTTTGAAATCAATGTCATCGCGGAACAATCCCAATCCTTGCCGGATGGCGAGCTGGTTGATGGCGATGAAATTCGGGTGCGTTACCTCCAGATCACGGAACGGCCACAGCATCACCGGCTCCCCACCATCCAGACGTGCGCATAAGCCGTCCCACACTTGCGAAAGGAACGCGATATCGAACGGAATGACCCGGGGCTTGATGCCGCGTTGCAACGCCACCGCTGCCGTCGCACCGCTCGCCTGTCCGATGAGAATACATTGGTCCTGCAAACGCACTGCCGAACTCACGATGCTGCTGTAACCCAGATTCTTCTGCGCCCCCAACAACCCATCGACGCGCACCGGAATCAGGCTGCGCAGCGGAAAGAGCGAGCGTTTGCTCTTCGTATCCCAACCGCGTCCTTTCTTCAGATAACATTGCCACGGTCCCGCCGCGCCTTCTTCGGGCAGAAACATACGGCCCGTCGGATGAAAGTCATAAACGAACTGCCAAGGGGCCACGCCGTCGTAATACATGATGGGTGCGTATTCATCCGGGCCATTGAAATGCCGTCCATCCTGCTCACGCATCATGTAGAGCGCCTTGAGCCGCAATGATTCGCGGATATACGGCTTCGGCGGCAGCTTGTCCGCCGTGCCGAATTCGTCGGTGAGCTTGAAGTTGCGGAACGTGTGAGACTTGTCCGGCATGCGATCATGCACCGTCGTCTGCAAATGATAGAACATGCCCAACGAATAACGCTTAGCATCTTCAAAGATGATCTGCCGCTGCTCGCGCGTCATTTCCACGACGTTCTTCTTGGAAGCTCCCTTCTCCGTCTTCTCCAACGCCTCCACCACATGCTGCGGCAGAACATCAAACGGATAATCCTGAATGCTCCAATTCAACAGGATGACGTCTGGCTCCTTGATCTTCAGTCCTTCTCCATCGATCAACCGCCGTTGCGTATAGACCGTCTGCTCGCCTTGATAGAACGCCTTGGCATCGGGAATCCACGGCGCGTTGAACGGACGATGCGGCTTGAAGGGCCACTTGAGCGTCTGGTAATCCGCCTTCGTCATGCTCGTGGTGAGCCAGTAGGAACGGTCATCATAGTGCGCCGGCTTGGGTATCAACGCATCCTTGCCCGTGGACTCGATCACCACACAATATGTGATCGGGTTCATATCCGTGATCGGATAACCCTCGTGTGTGAGCGGTGCGTTCGGCTCGTTGTATTTGCTCTTCAGGTCTGGTCCGTATTCGTATTCCGCCCCCGAGAGCTTCACCGCCTCGCCCCAATCTGAAGCATCAATCGTCAGCTTCGCGCGAACGGTGAAGGTGCTGGCATCTCCCGCCATGCTTCCCGAAAAGTCAGGCCCAGCAACGTGTTCTTGTCTTCTGACAAAAGTGCCTCCACCGGGTAAGCCCACGAGATCAACTGCACCTGTTTGCGATCAATGTAAGGTTGCAGCATCTCACGAAACACCTTCTCGCCCTCCGCCGGCCGAAACGTCGTGAACGCCGTCCACGCATTGCCCGGCTGTTTAGAGCCGTACTTCTTCAGGTTGAAGTTTTCGATGCGATCACAGAACTCCTTGAACAAGCCGGAACGCGGGAACGGCACCTTGTTATCGATCCCCCGATTCTCATCCACCGCACTGACCGCCTCGGCGGTAAATTGTCCGCCCAACCACTCGATGTCATTCACTACGACGATATTGGAGACGCCCATCCGCGCCGCTTGGATCGCCGCCGCCCAGCCGGATTCCGTGCCGCCCACGATAAGCAGGTCGGCGGATTGTTCCTTTGGTTGTCCATGCACGACGAAAGCGCACAGGCAAAGGCACCAACCGAGCATCCATTGGGAGAAGCGTCGCATCATAGCTGATTTTGGGGCTGATTCTGCTTCACGTTGCCACCGGACCAACTCAGCAGCAAGGCTCAACGAGGGTTCGACTTTCGGGATTGTCTGCGCTATCAAAGTTTCCATGTTTCCATACGTCGCAAATGCGGATGACAAACCTTGGCAACCCGGTCCCTACGAAGGAGTCGAACTCAAGATTCTTCACAAGAACCCGGCTACCGGCGGCGTGGTCGTTTTACGCAAGTTCAAGGCGGGCATGACCGTCCCGGCCCATACTCATCCGCTCGCCAATGAATGGGCCTATGTGCTCGCCGGCGAATGGGAAGAATCTGGCGTAAGTTACAAGCCGGGCACTGTCTTTTTCGCCCCGAAAGGCGAACAACACGGCCCGCATGTGGCTAAGGTGGAGGTGATTAGCCTGACCGTGTTCGACGGCCCATTGACCGTCGTCTAAGCTCATGCCCACTATCAGTTGGAAAACGTTCAGTTGACGGATGGCTCCACATGGATTAGGGCATTAAGTATGAACCTGCGCCGTATCCCATTTCTTTCCGTAGCAGCGGTCCTCGCGCTGTCCGGATACGCCTCGCCGCTTCACGCCGGAGAAAAGATCCAGTTCTCCGGCAGCAACAAGGAAAAGAACAATACGTTGGCCACGCCCCGGACCAAGCCCTTGATGCAGACCTTGGATTTCAAGCAGCTCACCGGCCACGGAGCCACCGTTTCGCCCGAACAACTCGCTCCTATTCCACCGCCGCAAGAAACATCCATCGATCTTAAACTGCAGCAAAAAGCCAAGAAGGATCGTGATTGGCTGAAGACTGAAGACAAGGACGGCGACAAGGATTCTTCCGACTCAGACGGCAAAACCGGCGAGCAGAATGAGCGTAGCGATCGCAAGAAGGATAAAAACAGCAAGGACAAGACGAACGAACGCGAGCGGATGGATGGGAAAGTCCGCGATCCCTTTGATACCAGCACCAAGGGTAAATACGATCTCGACACGGATTCCTCCTCCAGCAGCACCACCAACCGCATCAGCTTCAGTTCCAGAGAAAAACGCCCGGACAATCCTTTCGAAAACCGTTCCGCGAACGGCGGCTTGGATGGCAACTCGCCCGGAGCCTGGATTGGCCGTCCGCGTGGCGCCCAGGCGAACCCATTCGAAAGCAACGAACGCTCTGAGACCTTAAAGATGCTGGGGATCAATCCGTCCGGCAATCAGCCCGTGGCCAACCAGACGACCGCGCTTAGCCTGCTGAATGGTTCCTCGGCCAACACCGCCGCGCGCTCCGGGGATATCACTGCCAAGAGCAGTTCGCTTAACCCGAATACCGGAAACCAGATCACCGGGCGGGACGGTAACTACAAATCGGTCTTGGAAGCGGGCAATCTGGGCGGCATGGCAAATGGCCTCGCCAACCAACCGGCCCCGGTTTACGAACCGTTTAAAGCGGAACGCAAGCCAGCCGTCCTCCCTATGCCGCAGCGGAAATTCTGACCCTCTTAAGCCGCAACGCTCTGGGGAACGGCTCTGTTTTTCACACAACCCCACCCGCAAGCCGCTTCACTTCTGACCATTCTGAGACGCGGTGATGGCCCATCGGCACCCTTTTAACACCATAAAATAAAGATGCGGCCAAGTATGGCCGCATCCTCGTGAAATAAATTGCGCTAACCGGGCTTAGAACTGGAAGCGCTTCTGGAGCAACTGGCCCAACCGCCGGAACCAGCGCGGGATCAGCGGCTCGCTCGGCAGATCAAACCGGACCTTGCCGGTGCGACCGTGCAGCATCACCGCATCTCCTTCGCTTTGAAATTGGCCGATCACCGAGAAGAACGGCTCGGAGGCCGTCCGGCCCGAGTTATCCTTCGTACTGACCGCCACATCACCGCCCCCACCCCAGCCCAAAGCAGCCGTGGGCAGCGTTTTCTGTTCACCCGGCACTTTGCGGAAGTCGGAAATCTTCAGCAACACTTCGGCATCCCCTGGCAGGCGAACTTCCGCTTGCGGGAACTTCTGTTGAAAAATGCGGTCCACATCTTCTTGCAGCACGGTCGCCGAGAATTCGAACTGTTTCGGGTTGATCAAGAGCCCCAGCGGCGAGCCTCGCTTGACCATGCGCATCTGGAGATCTTCCACTCCGGGAGCCACCCAGACTCCGGCATGCCGTGCTCGCACCGTCAGGTTCTGCTGTTCCTTCTCGATCCGATCGATCAACTTGTTCGCTGATTCCAGACGCTTGTTCAAGGGCTGCACAGAAGCGGGATCACGCTGCGTAGCGGCCCTCAGGCGGGTTTCCACCTCTTGCTTCGTCGCCTTGGCTTCAACCAATTGGATCGCCAGCTCCTTGTTCTCCAAACGCAACAAGGGTTGTCCGGGAACCACTGGCTGGCCCGGCTTGGCCAAAAGCTCGACCACTTCCCCGGAGGATTCAGCGATGATCTGGGTCCATTCCTTGGCTTGTATCACCCCGGAGGCGCGGAAATAGCTGGGGAACGGGATGACCCCCAACAGGATAAGCAGGAAGGCCACCGTGCCGACCACCACTCCGATGGCCCGTGGCCGGGTGCGCTCCAGTTTGGGGCTTTCCGCCAGATACTTTACCAACTTCACCACTGGCACCACCAACCAAGAAATCAAGCAAACGACCGCCATGATCAAACCAAGCAGCAACCATTTGTCGGCGATGAACCAGACGATACCGGCAAAAACAACCGTGCGGTAAATCAAGGAAGTGATGCCATAAACTCCCAACCAGGTGGACTCCGAACGCGTATCCGCCTGACTATGGACGGATTTGACGCCGAACGCATGCCGCTCGATCCAATAGATCATCTGCGCGGTGGAACGCTGGTTCAGGTTCGCGATCTCCAGCAGATCCGAGAAGATGTAATAACCGTCAAACCGCATCAGCGGGTTCAGGTTGAAGAGCAGCGTGGAGACAGAGGCGATGAACATCATGTTGAACAGCACACTGTTCACTACCCCGGGGGCAGTGCGCGCCCAAAGCATCGCCACGATGCCAGCCACGAACAGTTCCACGATCATACCAGCACAACCCACCAGTATGCGGTGATTGCGGTTCCGGAAACCCCAACTCGATGTCGCATCGACGAATGGCACCGGGGTGAAGATCATCAGCATCACACCCATCGTGTGCACCTCCCCGCCGAAATAACGGCAGAAGTAAGCGTGACCAAACTCGTGGATGGTCTTGATGATGACCATGCCCAAGTACAGCCAGAGGATATTGCCCGGATCGAGCACTCCTTGGCTCTGCCCCTTCAGGTCTTCAAAGTGATCGATACCCGTCTTGATGCCCAAGCCGATGACGGCCAGCCACAGGATGATGCCGATGGGGCCGAAGAGCCACTTCACATAAGGCATCGTCTTGACCAGAAAACGGTCCGGGTCCAGCAACGGGAAGCGCATGAACATGATGTTCAGCCAGCGCATGCCCATCTCCTGCTGCTGCCGTTTGCGTTGCCGCTGGAAAAGCTGTTCGGCATCCGGCGCCAGCTCGTATTGCAACAGGTTGGCGTGATACAACTGCGCGAGCAATTGCACGATCGCTTCCTGACCGGGCGCTTCATCCGGGAAACGTTCCAAGCATTCCTGCCAGACCTGTTCCACCGTGTGATCCGGCCGCAACCGGGCGACAAACTCATACGCCTGCGGCCGCAACCGGAAGAACTGGTTGGAGAGCACGTTGCGCAGGACGATCCACCGTTCGCCGCGAAAGTTCTGACGCTGCACCTCGACCCCGGGGCGAAGATGAATCTTCTGCCCCGCAACGCGGTGCCACGACTCGCTAAATGTGCGTGATTGCTCCATGACGTCTTACCACCAGAACCACATCCGCAGATAATCCACGGTGCGATGGGTTAGGATCCACATCAGGCTGCGTTTGCCGGTGTTGATCTTGCAGACACCGCTCATACCAGGGCGCCACCATTCGTCCGGCGTACCTTCCACTTGGCAGCGCACGATGAACACATTCTTGCCTTCCTTCGCCGTCGCGGCCGGCTCGATCCGCTCGATCTTGACCGGATACCGGAGGTGCGGCTGGCTGACAAAGGCAATCTCACCCGTCTCCTTGCCCAAGACTTCCCGGATGTCGCGCTCGTTCACTTCCGCTTCGACATAGAGTTTCTTCAAGTGGGCCAGACGGAAGAGGGCCTCGCCCTGCTCCAACGGAGCACCGATGCGGTTGCGCAGATCGCCTTCGACGACCACCGCATCGAACGGGGCTTTGATCTCGGCCCGTTCCAAACGGTAGCGCACCAGATTCAAACGGGCTTTCGTCTCTTCCAACTGCGAGAGAGCGACCCGCATCTCAGCCAGTTGATTCGCCGCCCGGGCCTTCTCGGCTTCCCGTTGATAACGGCTCAATTCCGCGGTGGAAGCAGCTTCCTCAAGGAAAAGATCATCCCGGTTAAGCCGCAGCACCACCTGGCCGGCTTTGACATCGTCACCGGGGCGGACTTTGACCTCTTCCAAGTAACCGTTGAAAGGGGACGCGATATACCGCACTTCTTCACTGCGCAAGATGTAGTTGGCTTCCACCCGGTAGTTCAACCGCACCACGCACAGCAATAAAATGACGGCCGTGACCAGAATAGCTGTGGCTTTCATCCATGTATGTTCCGGCCCGAGAAAGCCGGACAAATTTCCTCGCAAATCTTCCGCCAAACGTGCCCCGACCCAACGATCACGACGCTTCAGATCGCTCAGGCGGTTCACCACCTGGTCGGCGACCAGACGTAATTGTTGCAATTCAAACAGCGCGAACTTGCCCTGTTCCCGCTCCAGCGTGAGCACGGCTACCACCTTGCCCTCGATGCGCAAAGGCACCGAGCATACCGTCGCCGCGGCGTTCGCCTTGGCAAAGGCTTCATGATCGCGGTTCACCAAAGTGTAATGTTCAGGCGAAGGCCAGAGGATCTCATCATCCTGGTCCAGCGCTTCTTCCATGACCTTTTCGATGGCCACCACGGCATCCATCTTGGGGTCGAAACGTTCCGTCCGGCTGATCGCCTGCAAACGCACGAAACCACGTTCATACCAGCCCAGGCTCACCCGCTGGCACTGCAAACGGGAGGCCAGGCTGTTGCACAGGGCCAGCACTCCAGCCGTATAACGCGTCTGGGCATTCACCTCCGCCAACGTGTCCAAAACGATGGCCAGCTTTTCGGCATCGCTCTGCGCCTGCCGGTTCTGGGCCAGTTCCTGATAAGCCTTGGGGATATCCAGCAGCAACTGAACCTTGCTGGAGACGGATTCGATATCCGTCGGCAAGATATGCGGCAAAAAGAGGGCGATGAGGCAGACTTCCTGGGCCGAGCTCAAGACCAGCTTCAAAGCCAGCCCGGCCGGAGCTGGTGTGGCGGGCTTCACATCCGTGCCCAACACGCGCTTGGAAACACCTGTTTCCGCGCATTCATCCGCCATGGAAAGCAAGGCGTTACGGAACAACGCCAGCCCCGCCGCCGAGGCTTCCGGCGCAGACCACTCGGCCAGTTGTTTCCAACGGCTGTCTTCCAGATCTTTGCGGATGAGCACTGCCCGGGCCGCGTTGCCAGCCTGACCGCACAGCTTCAGGAACGCCGGCCAGAACTCTTGGGGAGTTCCGCTAAATTGCCGCAGTCTCGCGGCTTCTTCAGCGGGAGACAGAGGAGTTTGGGCTGCGCCCGAGTTGGGTGAACTCATGGTTGCTAAAGTTTAGAAATGCATCACACCAGCCACGCCCGGCTTCACCTTACCGTCGGCGTTGTCACACAGAACCTTGACCTTGATCAAGCCGCTGGCCGCGTCCACCACGGGCGAAACGAAACTGACCTTGCCGGGCACCTTCAGCGTTGTCGTGCCGGCCTCCACTTCCACCTGCACCTGCTGGCCCACCTTCAAGTTATAACCGGACTTGGCTTCCACATTGGCCACGAAATAGAACTGCTTGGTATCGACCACCCGGACCAGCGGCTCCTGCGCCTTGCAGTCTTCCCCTACCTGCCGGAACAGTTCCACCACATAGCCATTCAAAGGCGACTTGATAATGCGGTCCTGAAGCAATTCCTCCGCCATGCTGTGCTCGAGCACTTCGCGCTCCTCGGTCATCTGCAGCTTGTCCATATCCGCGACGGCGAGCTGGTATTCCAGGTCTTTCTTGGCCAGGTCGTCTTTGCTGACGGATTTCGTGGCTTCAAACAGCTTGCGGGTGGAATCCAAGTCCGTCTTCAGCGTGGATACGCGCACCTTGGCGGCATCCAGTTCCGCCTTGCTCAACATGATGAGCTTGCGGCGTTCGACTTCGAGTTCCTCCTGGCGCTTCTTCATCTCCACCAAGGTCTGGCCGGCGGTGATGGCATCCCCTTCTTTCACCAATCGCTTGCCGACCGTGCCGGCCACAGTGGCGCTCAAGACCACATCCTGCAGTGGTTCAGTCACCCCGGCTGCGGTGGAGGCAGCATGTGCCGGCAGCACGGCGGCCACCGACAAGACGAGCACAGGCAGCCAACGCAGCGTGCTCACCAGCAAAGAATTTTTAGACAAGCGCATGGATTTTTAAGGGACAAGATTGCCAGTTGATGCAGGGGGCTTAAGGCGTCGTGATGATCGAGGAGCGACGCTTCTCATATTCCGCCTTCATGGTCTGAAGGAATTTCTCGTATTTATCCAAGGTGACATGCCCGGAGTTCACCAAAGTGATCGTCTTTGCCTGCAGCTCCTTCTGCGTGAAATCCAAGTTGTAGGTCTTGAGCAGGCTGCCCACGACCAGCTCCAGCTCCAGCATGGAGCGTTGATAACGGATCAGATTCTCCAACGCGGCGATCTTCGCCTTGAACACATCTTCTTCCGCTTCCAACACGTCGCGGCTGCCCACTTTGCCTGCGTCCAAGCGGGCCAACTGGGTCTTGAAAACGTCTTCGTGCACTTTCACCACTTTGTCGTAACGATCTACGTTCTCACGGTAGCTGGTGACCGAGAAGATCGAGGAACGCAACGTGTTTGCCAGCGTGATCCCCAAACCGCTCAAAGCCCGGGCGGTAGCCGCCTGCCGCAATTCCGCCGCGGTCAACTCGTGCTTGCTCTTGACGCCGCCACCCAGCGGGACGCGCAATTCCAGACCGATCGACCAGCTCGGGAAAGCTTGATCCTTGGCCGAATTCCACGAATCACCCGGGTTCTTGGCCAAACCGCTGAAACCATACCCGCCCTTCAAGTCCAACTCCGGCAGGCGTTGGTTCTTGGCCACCTTCACGCGCAAACCTTCCAGTTCCGCCTGCTTCAGCAAGGACGCATAGCTGGGGTTCAGTTCGTACGCCTGTGAGGAGACATCGTTGTAGTTCAAGGTATGCTCCTTGATTCTTGGGGCATCCCCTGCCGTGAGACCCAAGGCATTGGCCGACCACGATTCCGAGATAAACGTCGCCGCCCGGCTGCGGGCCGTGGCCAGTTTCTGTTTGGCTTCGTTGTAGATCGCCAACCGCTCGGAAACGCCGGCTTCCGCCTGCAACACGTCGATCTCCGAGGTCTTCCCCAGCTCAAAGCGCTTTTTGTTATCCGTCAACAATGTCTGCGCCACCCGCATGGAGTCCTTGGCGATCGCCGTCTGCTCTTGCGCTTGATACAGATCCCAATAAGCAGCCTCCGCCTGGGAAACCACATCCATGATGTTCTTGCGGTAATCTTGGAACGAGATCTCCGAGTTGATGGCGGCCGCGCGAATCCCCGCCATCGTCACGGTGACCCCGCCGTTACGCAGCAAAGGTTGCGTCATCTGCAGACCGACCGTCGAAACCCATTCCCCCTCGGAGTTGCTCGCATTGAGGTTGTTTTCCAAGCTTTGCAAGGAATAGCCCAAACGGAATTTTGCCCCCGTCGGCGCCAATGTCTCCAACGCGCTCGAATACGTGCGGTTGCGCTCGTTGTAAACATTGGGACCAGCCCCGAATATACCGCCCAAAGCCGCTTTTTGCTCCGCTGTGTTCGGACGGCGACGGTCCACCGCGTCCACACTGTTGACCATTTCCGGCTCAAAAATGCCCCGTTCAGACTTATACTTCTCATCACTGATGATGGATTCGATCATCCGGATCTGCAGCGACTCATTGCGTTCCCAGACTTTACCGAGGAAGTCCGCCAGTTTCATCGGGGCGACAGCGACTTCATTCGTGTCTGCGGTAAGTTGGAAACTGCACAGAAAAGGGAAAAGACAAACAGCTGCTTTGCGCGACCAATGGACAATCATGGGCGATATTTCGTGTTTCTGGCGATTAACTGATAAAAAAATCATAGCGTTTGGTCGCGTCGAAGGGTAGCCATGCCCACTTATGGGTCAAGGGATTGAAGTAAACATTTCGTGAATATTGCCTAGCAAAATTTGCCAAACCTTTACAAACAAATGGATACAACACCCCGAACCCCAGAAGACCTCAGGCGAACGCCCCGACTTAACCTCGTGATTGACTCTCTATAAACCAAGCCATTGCACAGCGTCAATGATTACGTAGCCATCTGCCTCTTTGTTGGACACTATGACCACGGCGGGTTCTTTCGCCGAGAACTCGAACGTCCCCAAAGAAATGAACAAACCATCGATTGGCGGGACTTTCTGCTGGTCCACCTTGATAACCTTCTCTCCGCCGGCAAAACGCACTAGCACGGGCACATTGGTCGCCCGGTTACCATTCGGCGAGTAGGCGATCCGCACCTCGTATTTGCCCGTCTTTGGCAACATCGTCTCAAAATAGGCGCTATACTTGCCATCCTTGGCGTTCCCGTCATGGCGATATCCATGGCCCACCCAAGCCTTGCCCGCATGACTTTCCTTCCACTCACCCGTCACCTTCGCGTCATCGTCATCCACCACCACGCCAGCCAGCTTGCCTGCCTCCAAACCACCCTTTTCCACCGCCGCACCCGCCGTCTTGTATTCCAAGATCTGCCCCTGCTTCAACAACGCCTCGCGCAACTTCGCATAAGGCACATCCTGCACGGCGATACCCGCATCGATTGCCATCACTGCGGCCGTCGCCGCTGATTCCGCCAAGATCATGAACACCGGTTCCATGCGGATGGACCCGAATGCGATGTGCGAGCTCGAGACGCACACCGGCACGAACAGGTTGTCGCACTGCCCCTTCTTCGGCACCAATGAACCATACGCGATCTCATACGGTCCTTTCGTCGGCACCCCGATATCTCCTTCGTTCTGCACATAACCTTCCGGCGTGATGTAACGCTGCACGTTGTGCGAATCGATTGTGTATGAACCCATGCCCACGGATTCCGGCGTCGGCCGTTTCTTCAACAACTCGTTCTCCGTCATCACATACTTGCCCACCATGCGGCGAGCCTCACGAATGTAGAGCTGGTGCGACCAATTGCCATTGTCCTTGAATTCATCCTTCGGCAAACCCCACTTCTTCATCCGGTCCTGCACGTCCTTTGGCACACGCGGGTCGTTCGCGATGAAATAGAGCCAGCCCTTCTGATACGTCTCGTGTTCCTTGATAATCTCCTTGCGCCGCTCGTAAGAAGCATCCGGGTAATCATAATTCATCCCGATGTTATCCGTGCTCATCGGCCCATGATTGTTCGTATCCGTCTTCTTGTTCGGGATGGGATCGAACTTGTTGAACGTCTCCCGCCAACCCGCCGCGAACACACGCAACAGCAACTCATACTGCTTCGGGTCGTAACCCTCCGGTTTCGGGAACGGGATCCGGTTCTCCGGCTCATCCGTCAGGCACATGCGGAAGCAATACGCCTGCACCCGTTTATCGCCCATGCCGTATTCACCCGGAGGCTCCGCACTCACGCGCGGCAACACCCCGCTCTTCGCATCGCCCGGCACCACATACGGGCTGATCTTCTCCTTCACCGCGCCGAAGTGATGCCCGTGATGCAAGATACCCACCTGAATGCCGTTCCACTTCTCATTGTAAACACTGTTCGCCTCGCGCCCCACATGGTAATCCACCTTCGCCGCCGCCATCAAATCCCCTTCATACGTCGCATCGATGAACATCTTTCCCGCATACGTCTTCCCGCTCAACGTCGTGATCGCGGCGATCTTCGGCCCCACCATCTTCACGCCCTTCGCCCGGTCCAGCCACTCATCCCGCACCACCGTGATCTTGTGCTCCTTCACGAAATCCTCGAACACCTGCTCCGCCGCGTGCGGCTCAAAGATCCACATCGTCCGCTCGTTGCCATCGATTGCCGGGGTGCCTTGCCCCTTGTTTCCGTAAGAATCCTTCGTCTGCCACTTCCACGCCTCCGGCTGGTTGTAATGCTTCCAGATGCGTTGATAAAACTCCCGGGACAACCCGCCGATCACCGCCTTGTTCCCCGTATCCGTGAACCCCAGCCCGCCGCTCGATAACCCGCCCAGGTGTTTGTCCGGCGACACGATGATCGCCGTCTTCCCCATCTTCTGCGCCTGCACCGCGGCCACTACGCCGGCCGCCGTGCCGCCATACACCACCACATCATATTCCGCCGCGCGGGCATTGAACCCAATCAGGACAGCCAAAGCCAAAGATGCCAAAAAACGGGACAAGTGCATAAAGTTCTATACTCCCCGCCCTTCCCCGGTGTCGAGCCAGCAATCCACCAGCGAAACCTGGTTCAGGACAGAACGACCATTTGATTCAATAGAACAGTCCCAAGAACGGCATTTCGGACACCAGCATTCGCGCAACCATTCACTTTCCCCGGATCGAACACTGCCCGGAAAAGGCATTTTGCACGAAAACGTTGGAAATCAACCAAATGGAATGATGGGTGCTACAAACCTCAGTAAGAAACGGCATTTTCCGGAGACACGGCGGGCATGCAAAAGAAATATCTGTTGATCGAAGGCTGGCTGGACTTGGGGAATTTCGAGGAAGCAGACCTCGAATTCAGCAAGCTTCCGGCACGTTCAATCGTGACCACCCGCGGCCTCTGGCTGTGGCTGCGCATTTCATGGGGTCTCAAACGCTGGACTGAAGCGCTCGAGGCGACGAAATTGCTCCAAGCGAAAACCCCCAACCGCACAGCCCCCCTCCTCTCACAAATAACCGCCTTACAGCGGCAGGTGCACAGCGCCCTCGCGCTCCGTCAAATAGCGGCACAGCCTTTTGTGAAGTCTGAACGGGATCAAATGGCGCTAAATTGAGCCCCGGCCGTAACGGCACCTTCCCTTTAGAGTGCGGCGCCTTGCCACGTCGCCTCCCCCGGAGCGCCGAGCTCCAGCTCGGCCCGTCTTTCCCCTCCTTTCGATGTTCCCCATCTCCCCCAATCAACCCTCAACAATCATCTATCAACTAAACTCGTTTCCCTCACATGAACCCCAGACACGCGCGCTTGCCCGGATCTTGCCAGAATCCGCCAAGTCTCGTCCGCCATCTGCTCCACCGCTTTAAGGACGCCCTGAAACACTGAGAGAAACCCCATTCATCGCCGACCCTCAGGTTGCGCAAGAATGCCCAGCTCTTTCCAAGGGGGGAAAAACCAGCCCTGCCAAATGGCTGCCTTCCCTTAATCCCACGGGAAACTATGTCAAAGAACACAAAGGGGTATGGGAACGAACACCACCGCTACACCAACTCCTTTAGCCAGCTACACGTTGCCAGCCGCAGGAAAAGTGCGCTAATAAAACTGAAATAGCAACAAATATTTTAACTAAGGCACTATTTTAACCACAACCCATTAACCTCCAAGAAATTGCAAACACACTTTTTGTAGGGCGTTTCTGCGAAACGTCACTCAAACTTAAAACACGGACCATATCCCCCATCCATCCGTCCCATTAGCCTCTTTAGACCTGCCCTTCTCTTTACGCTCCCTGCGTTCTCTGTGGCTATTCCCTCATCCCTTTTCGCGTCTTTCGAGTATTTCGTGGTGACACCTTCTTCCCCTTCGCTCTCTTTGCGCCCTTTTGTTCAACTTCCCCTTTTCCGTGTATTCTGTGGTTTTATCTCATCCAAATTAAACCCAACTGGACAAACCGCCAACCTCGGCAGAACGTGCCCTATGCCCAACGATGACGCCGAGAAAGCCGCCCAATTCGGGGCCGTGTTCATCGATCTCGAAAAGGTTACCTTCACCCCAGAGATTCTGCGCCACATCCCCGCCGCTCTCGCCCGCAAACACCAAGCACTCCCGTTCCGCTACCTCTCCCACGCGAAAACCCTGAGCATCGTCATCAACGATCCCTCCGACCTCGACTCCATCGAAGAACTCCACCGCGGCCTGCCGTACGACCAACTCGAAGTCAGCGTCGCCAACGCCCAACAACTCCGCACCTTCATCGAAAAACTCTATCCCCTCGGCGCCTAACCTCCGCCTTGCTCCCGTTCGCGTAGCGAACACCGATTCCTAGCCGTGGGTTTCAACCCACGGTACCCGCCCAAAGAAACTCCCAGTCACGTAGTGACGGCTGAATAAACAAAAAGAGACGCCGCACCCAAAAGCACGACGCCCCTCAACTCTCAACCCTCAACCGTCCCTCACGCCGCCCCGCGCAGACTCTGATCCGAATCCTTGATCACGAACCGCGCCTTCAGTCTCGCGACCTCACTCGCCAGCCCCGCCTTGTTCACGGAATCCAGCACCGCATCGAAGTCCTTGTACACCGCCGGCGCCTCGTCCTTCGGATACACGCGACAGTTCGTCAGGATATCGTTCGTCACAAACTCCTCATCCACCGTCTTCTGGTCCAGCGCGCGGTCAGCAGCTTTACGGCCCATCGCGCGACCTGCCCCATGATTCACGGAGTAAGAGCTTACCGAAGCCCCCGCATCCGCCACCATGATGCATGAACCCGCCGTCGGATTTCCCGGCAGCAAGATCGGATGCCCCGTATCCGCGAACAACGTTCCCTTCAACGAAGGATGCCCCGCCGGAAACGCCCGCGTCGCCCCCTTGCGATGCACCCATCCCTCGCCCGCGAACCCGCCGTTCCCGTTCGACAGCAGCTCCTTCCGCGCGATGTTATGGCTGATGAAATACACCAGTGATCCCTTCACGCCCGGAATGATCTCCTGAAACGCCTCCAGCACCAGCGCATTGATCAGCAGATGATTCACCGTCGCGAAGTTCGCGCCCAGCGACATGTCATCGATATACGCATCCGCCTCCGGCGTCCCGAGCGGCGCATACACCAACTCGCGATCCTCACCCGGCAACGGAATGCTCCACGTCTCGAACATCCGCTGCAACGAATGGAACTGCCCGCTCGCCAACGCATGCCCAAACCCGCGCGACCCGCAGTGCGACAAGAATCCCGCGCACCCGTCCTTCAATCCGAAGACCTCCGCGACCGCACGCGCACGTTCATTATCCCCGATGCGCACGACCTCGCACTCACCGAAGTGATTTCCCCCACCATACGAACCAAGCTGGCTCATCTTCTCGGCAAAGCGCGGCATCTGGCCTGTGTTCCGCAGCATCTCCATACGGTTCACCAGCGCATCCTTCGTCTCATCATGCCCCGTATGCGCCGCATCCTCACAACGCGCCGCCCACTCCTGCGGGATGCCCAGTGCATGACACACCGTCGGCGACGCCCCTTCCGTCACCGCCAAGAAGCCCACCTCTTCCGCAACCTTACGCGCCTTGGATGCCGACCGCTGACCACGACCCGCCCCTGTCGGCGTACGCTCCATGATTGCATTGATCAAGGCACGACGCACCGGCTTGTCCAGCAACTGATCCTCCGGCAGATCCATCTGCAGATAACTCATCGAGCACTTGATATCCACGCCCACCGGCCCTGGATACACATGCGTCGGCGACACCATCACGCACCCCACCGGCGCGCCATACCCTGCATGCGCATCCGGGTTCAGCACCAGATCCGTCACCCCCGGCGCACCGCGAGAGTTCAGAGCCTGCTGCAAGCACTTCGAATCAAACCCCGCGCGAATCGAATTCGTCCCGATCACCGTGATCGGCTTCCCCTTATTATCCGGCGCCGGGATGAAGCCCGTGGCCTCCCCCGTCGGGTGAATCTGTGTTTTCATTTCTTCACTCATAATAAACTTCCTTGGAGCGCCGAGCTCCAGCTCGGCTCGAATATTTTTTTCGCTCCTGATTTTCAACCAGTCAGAGCCTCCTTACGTCGGCTGCTACATCTCATATTATTTAACCATCAAACAACCCTTCATTCTCCCATACAACACTTCCGCCGGAATCCCCTCCAGCAACCCCGAAACCCCACCATCCCCCATCTCGATCACGATCCAGCTCCCATCCGTTTGCCGCGCCACATCCATCGTCACAAACCGGTTGCTGAACCGCCGCGCCAGCGTCGTCCAGGTAGCCAGTTCGCTTAACGGCTCGTCCTTCGTCGCCGCCAGCAACTCCCCATCCCAGAAGAACAGCCGTACCTCTTCATGCTTCGGCCGCCCGCATTCATACGCACCGTTGCACACCAGCGGATGCACCCGCCGGAAGACAAACCCTTTCTCGAACTCATCCCCGCGCACATACAGCATCGTGAGTAAGATATCCTTGAACCGCGCATACGGCGTCCGCGCCGGAATGAAACACGCATCCTGCCAGCGATGCTTCGCGGACTTCACAAAATCCTTCACGATCACATCGCCCGCCGCCAGCTCCGCATACACCGCCCACGCCGCGCGCACATCATTCCCCGCCAACCACCGGCTCTCCGGCGTATGCCCCGCCAGCAACGGATACGCATTCGGCAAGTAATGCGCCTCCGCATACTGCACCGGCGAAACGACTGGCTGATACCCAAGTGCCAGCAACTCCCGATGCAATGAGCCGTAAGCCCAGCACCGCAACATCCACCCGCGATGTAAGATCGCCTCGCCCACTGAAGCCGCAGGCGCACACTGCGCCAACGCCTCCGGCGCATTCCCCTCCCGCAACCGGTCCACATCATACAACTCACACGTGAACCCTGCCGCCGTTGCCGCCCGCCACTCGCCCGCATACTCGGGATCCGCCTGACACCTATGTAAAGGATGACTCGGAAACAATATTCTCACAGATATGCCTTTCGCTTCTTTCGCTCATTTCACTGATATTCATACGTCTTAAAACTTTTCCACATTAGGAGAGGCGAGCTTAAGCCCGCCTCTCCGTGTTTTCTATTCGTGTTGATTCGTGTCCATTCGTGGTTACCCACTACTCATTTAGGAACAGCTTCCACTCCGGGATGCTGTGTGAATTTCGGATCGTCGCCGTCACCAGTTGCTCCTTCGGCGCGCGCGGCACGCTGAGCAACTTCAGCCCTGCTTCGTGCGGCAGACGGTTCCCCTTCCGGGTATTCACATCCTTGGCCGACCACACCAGGTTCTCCCACGTGTCCGGCCCGCCGCGCGAACGCGGCACCACATGATCCAGGCTGCCCTCATCCGGACGCAGCTCGCGCCCCGTGTACTGGCAGCGATTCCCATCGCGCTCGCGGATGTTCTTCGCGCACAACTTCGGCCGCTTCTTCGGCACCCTGTCGAAGTTCACCGCCACGATGACCGTCGGCACACGGATCGCCCCTCGCGCCGTGCGGACCGCCTGGTCCTGCTCGCGCACCGGCAGTGTGATCCACTCCGCCCAAGTGACCGGCCGGATGTATTCCTCGCCCTCGATCTCCAGCGCTGTGGCCGCTCCCGTCGCCATCTGGCAAAACGCGTCCGCCGGCGTCCGCACATGGATCGCCTGCCAGTTCCGGTTCAAGACCAGCACCATCGCTTTGTTCAATACATCGCTCATAAAATAAACACTTCCTCCGTGTTGGTGTTTGTCCTCTGTTGTTATGAAAACCGTCCAACTCGCCCTCCCTAACTGTGTTGGTCTGTGTCCATCTGTGGTTAGAAAACTGGTGGAGCCGGAGGTAGTTGCAACCTCACCTTATCGGATTAAAAGTCCGATGCCGGTCTGCTGTGGCTTCAGCTCCATATTAAAAAAAGAGCGCACCTCTGGCCGGTCTCTTCCACCGGCTTCATCCGTCAACATGGACCGCTCGATCTACTTCGCGATCAGAGGTGGCTAAATTGAAATGGCGGAAGGCCGTGGACTTGCACCACATTCCCCGCATGAGGAACCCGCTGTTTAGCAAACAGCGCCAGCCCGCTTGTCTGGTTGACCCTCCAAAATTGAAAATGGTCGGCGTGAGGAGACTTGCACTCCCAAGGCTCACAGTTTCTAAAACTGTCCCCTCTGCTATTCGGGGTTAACCACACACCGCTGAAAAATTGGTGCCATGTGAAGGATTCGAACCTTCAACCTTCCCGTTCTGAGCGGGACGCCTCTGCCAATTGGGCCAACACGGCAAAAGAATAAATTCGGAAATCTCTCACAAAACCCCATTACAATCATCATTCCCTGAGTGGATTGACAATTTTCGCAGATGTGAGATTCGTACTCCCAGTTGTGCAGCCTAAGTTGCCTGGCCTTCCTGCCAGTCAACGCGGGGGACCCAAATCCTCGGCTTAAAAACCGGGGGCGGGGCGAACAACGGTGGCAAACCATCGTTGCGGTCACTTTCAGGACCGAGCCCGTCAGCTAACCTCGTCGGCAACTGGAAGGGCGATCCTCTAGGCCCCGCGTTTGCGGGCTCCACGGTTTCCCAGATCAAAAACATCGCGTCGTCTCACGCGGGTAAATCCCCGTGCGTGGGCGGCTGCGTACATCGGAAATCGGGTTATGAACATCATCGAGTCGTTGCTCCACCTCAGTTGGTATTGGTATGTCCTTGCCTTCATTCTGTTCACGCTCTTCGTCATATTCGTGAAGAGCTTTGTGCTCATCCGTGAACAACAAGTCGGCATCGTGGTGAAACGCTTCTCCAGCAGTTCACTGCCACCCGGCAGCTTGATCGCACTGAACGGTGAAGCTGGTTACCAGGCGGACACCCTCGCACCCGGTCTGCACGCCGGTTATTGGCCGTGGCAATACCGCATCATCAAAGCCTACGTCACCATCGTGCCCCAAGGTGAGATCGCGCTCGTCCTCGCCGCCGATGGTGCCTCAATTCCCTCCGAGCGCATCTTGGGCAAAGTCGTCGCTTGCGATAACTTTCAAAACGCTCGTGATTTCCTGCTGAACGGCGGTGAGAAGGGCCGTCAACTCGGCATCCTCACGGCAGGCACGTATCGTATCAACAGCGCGCTCTTCACCGTCATCACCTCGCACAATGCCACGGCCAACGGCATGTCGCCCGAGCAACTGATGCTCCAACGCGTCGAGCCCGATCGTGTCGGCATCGCCACCGCCTTGGATGGTTGCCCGATTGAATCCGGTGAGATCGCCGGTCCCGTTATTGCCAGTCACGATAACTTCCAGAACGCCCAAGCGTTCCTCGATGGCGGTGGCCGTCGTGGCCTGCAGGAGCAGATCATTCTCTCCGGTTCATGGAATCTGAACCCGTGGTTCGTGCAAGTGGAGCAAGTGCCCATGGTGCAGATTCCCATTGGCTACGTCGGCGTCGTCATCTCCTTCGTCGGCAAGGCCCATGAAGACGTCAGCGGTGTGGAATTCAAGCACGGCGACCTCGTGAACGCCGGTCACAAAGGCGTGTGGGTCACTCCATTGTATCCCGGCAAACACCCGATCAATACTCGTGTGATGAAGGTGGAACTCGTGCCCACCACGAACATCGTCCTGAACTGGGCCTCGCGCACCGAATCACATCATTACGATGAGAAACTTTCGTCCATCACCGTGCGCTCGAAAGACGGGTTCGCGTTCAACTTGGATGTCTCACAGATCATCCACGTCGGTGCGCTTGATGCGCCGAAAGTTATCTCACGCGTCGGCTCCATGCAGAATCTCGTTGACCACGGTTTGCAACCGATCGTCGGCAATTACTTCCGCAATTCTGCCCAGGACTTCACCGTGCTGGACTTCCTTGGCGCGCGCAGCCAACGGCAGACCGAAGCGGCGGAACATATCCGCAAGGCCATCGGCATGTATGATGTGCAAGCCATCGACACGCTCATCGGCGACATCAATCCGCCCGGCGAGCTCATGCAAACGCAGACCGAGCGCAAGATCGCGGAAGAACAGCGCAAGACCTACGAGGTGCAAGAGGCTGCGCAGATCCAGCGCCAGCAACTCGTGCGGCAAACCTCGCTCGCGAACATCCAACAACAAGTCGTGGATGCCGAGCAAGGCGTGAGCATCTCCGAGCTGCATGCCAACGCCAGCGTGAAGAAAGCCACCGGCGAAGCGGAGTCCATCCGCCTGCGTTCCCTCGGTGAAGCGCAAGCCATCCGCGCCACGGGTCAGGCAAAAGCCGAAGCCTATCGCGCCGGTGTCGAGGCCATCGGCCCGCAGAGCTACACGCTCATGCAGCTCATGCAGATCGTCGGCGAACGCAACGTGCGCATAGTGCCGGATGTCTCCGTCAACGGCACCGGCGGCAACACCGGCATGGTCGATGGCCTGCTCGGCGTGATGCTGCGCCAGCAGACGCATGAAACGGCTGCCGTAAAGAAAACTTAAATCGCCAAGGAGGCGAACTAGGGACGCGGCGTGAGTTGGTGATCTCCACCACTCACGCCGTTTGGATTTTCAAACTTGGTTTTCAACCAGCGGAACCATCCGACAAAAGGCCGCCATAGCCGCCTAACGGATGTTTTCTCAAGCCAAGCAATGCGAGCGCCCGATACCATAAACCGCCGAACTGCGAAGGCTTGGTTACTTCGATCCGTTTGATCGGCTCAGCCAATTCAAGCTGCTTCACATAAACCGCCAAACCTTCCTCCTGCCAGCGTCGCAAGGTATGAGACAAGTCAGCCTGTGGTTGCTCACCCAACCGTTGCACCAGCACCACACTTTGAATGCCGTTCGCTTGCAGAAAATTAGCCGAGGGAAAATCCGTCGTAAAACTGATCGAGCGATTGTCATACTCAGCATGCATCCCCAGATAGGTCGGCCCTCGCCGGTTGGCATCCAAGAGAAACGCGGGCGGAGCATCAGACCGAAGATTCGCCCCAGCCAAAGTTTCTGCGCCTTCCTTGATCGCTGCGACGATGGGCCAAGTATCCACTACCGCATGAAAAACCTCGTTTGTCTCAGGCCTCACACGAGACCGCCAAGGCACAGAATTATACAGCGGCACTGGTCGGTAGCCACATCCCGCCAGCATCAGTCCAAGCAGAACGCCTTCCGAACCCGGAAAATCTAGTATTAACGCCGAACGCGAAGGCAGCTCTTCAACCCAATCAAGATTGCAGCTAAACGGCGGCGTGGACGGTAAATCCGGACATTCCTCCATCCAGGAGAATAAAACCGGTTTTACCCAAGGCGACCATTTCACTCGCTCAGGCGCCCAGATTTCGTATATCGCTTCCTTATTCATCTTCTTTGACCAGTAGCGCCGCATCCACCGCCGCAAAATCGATCAATGGTTTGGTTGCCAAGCGTGCATAAATGCCCGCCGCCTTTCCATTCACCGTATAAACACCAAGGCACACATGCCTGAGTCCATCGGGCGTCGCTACCGGTACTGACTCGAACCGGCGTTGCGCCACCCATTCCTGTGGAAAGAATTTCACCCGCCACTTCGCGCGCTGCCACTCTCGGCTGCCTTGCTGTGCCTGCCCGAACACTGCATCGCCCGTGTTGCAGTAAGCCTCCTTCACTAACCAGTTGCCATCCTTGCGCCACCCCACTTCGCGCACGTCCTTGGTCTCCGGCAACAGTGTCCGCCAAGTATCCATGGGTGATTGCAATGAATCCCACACCAAGGGGAAACGTTTGCTTTCCGAGATCACCGCGACTCCCGGATTCATCACGGGCGTTTTCCCACCACGAAAGAATGCGCCCCAACCACACCGTTCCGGCAATTGCGCCAGCCACTCTGCCTGATGAAAACGCACCACAGCATTCCATTCACCCGCCAAAAAAGCACGGCCTTCACGCCACTCGATTTGCTCTGGCTTGGCGCATTGGGCAGCACAGCCGCACTCGCGTAACAACCTGGCGAGATAAGCCACCACTTGATGATCCTCCATATAACCCGGAGCCGTCAGCAGTAGAACTTTCCTGCCTTCACCCGCGCTCTTCACTAATGCATCCGCAACGGCTTTCCCCGGATCACCACTGGGATGCAGGCTGTGGTAGTGCTCTGCCATCAGGGCCGTGAACATCGAGCTTTCGCAGTAACCGCCCGGCACATCGCTATTCACTTCCGACAACCGCCAGCCTTCCGTCGTGGGATGAAAATCAAATCGCATCGCCCGCGCTGCCGCCAGTGTTAACTCCGCCGCATCCTCCATCACTGCTCTGATTTTGCGCGGTAATCCTGAATCCTTCATTAGATCGGGCCGTTCGCAAATCTCCTGCTCAGCCAGCAACGTTTCTGCTGTCAACTTCTCCGCCCAATTTGCCAAGGTTACCCATTCCGATTTGGCGATCACCAAGGGAAATTGCGCAAGCGTATTGGTATCCCCCACTTGCGGATCCCATTTGCAGCCATCCAGCAACAAGCGCACACGCATTTGCCGAAATGCTGCATCGCCCACACGCTCACCCGCTCGCAAGGAAGTCGTAGCTGTTTGAGATTTCATCGCGTTCACTTCGCTCCCTCCCACCAACCCAAATGCCTAAGCCAGCTACCGGCCAGCAACAGATAAAACGCGGCCGGAAAAACCCCGAACAAGAGCTTATCTGGGAACGGTCTTTTGACCGTAGGCTGGCAATACATCTCACAGCCGGCTGCGGCGAATAACAAAACCAGCAGCCAAACGCCGTCCTTCATGAAATCTAGAACTGTACCTGCCACCGAATGCCAATCACCTGCTGCCGCGCGGGCGCAAACCGCTCCGTTCGCCAGCAAAAAGCCGCCCAACCGGATGGCTGACGCCGGATCACGATCCTCTGTGACCGCGATGGAGACCTTGGTAGATAACTCCAAATATAACCAGCTCAGTGCAAACCCCGCTGTGCCCAGCAGAACGCAGAAGACATTGTTCCACAGTGATGGCCCCGTCCCTGTATTGGCTCCGGCATAAATCAATGCGACCGCTATGATCGCTGAAGTCACAACCAGCGAAGCCGCCCGGTTATCCTGCTCAATCACATCTTGGGGGATGCTGATCCCCAACCACTGAAGATTCAAAGCGACCAGCATGAAATACGTGGCCGCATCGGCTGCCAGCGTGAATAAATAAAAGGAACTCGTTCTTACTTCCGGGTCAGCCCACTTGAGAAGAACAGGCAGCACCAGAAGCAACACACTGAATGGAATCACCAACACCACAGGCAAGCGCGTCTTCCAAACCCGCCTTACTCCAGTCCGGCACCACGTTACCATAAAATGTGCCGTGAAAATCAGGCCAACCACACCCGCTATCGTTAACATCTCTTCGCCATCATCTTCCATTTCAACATACCCCTTTCGTCGCGTGATTTGTGTCACCGCTGCGAAGAGATGCAATATGATTTTAAAGAATTTTTAGGACTCACAATATTACCAATAAAATCAATGGGATTTGCCACGCGGGGATGGACTTGAACCATCGACACTCAGGCCTGTGAGGTCCTGAACGGGCACCTGCCGCCCACGTGGCAAATAAAAGGATTTCCCAAGCGCACCGAGCCGAGGATGCCGATCGTTACTTCGACCGTGCGAGGTCTAGATCGCTCCTCTGGCTCACTTGGGAAAATTGGACGGGCATCAGGGTAACGCTCCCTGTACTCCGGTTTGGAAGACCGGCGTGTTTCTATCAACACCTATGCCCGGGGAAAATAATTCAATGTGTAGTAGTCCCGTGACCGCGGGATAAGGAGGCTCTGGCCAATCAATGACTAATGACGAAATCCGAATGATGAAGGAATCACACAATGACAAATGAGGAATTGGACATTGCTCATTCCTTCGTCATTCGTGCTTGGGCATTCGTCATTTAGCAGAAAGCACGTCATCCACCGCCCGCGCCAGCTCCTCCAAATACCCATCCCCCTGCGGATGATTCGTGAGCGCGACGAGAATGTAATGCCGGTTCGGCCCAGTGATCACCGCACTGTCATGCAGCCACGTTTCCCACGAACCCCACTTGCGGATGATCTGCACATCGCGACCCGCCAAACCTTTCACCAACTTGATGGGGTCATGTGGAATCTCGGGCGATGCAAAAATCCCGCGCATCACCTTGGATGCCTCCGGCGATACCAGCCTCCCCTGCTCCAGCAAAAGAAAATACCGCAGCAACTGCCGCACCGTCGCCCCATGCGAGACATTGCCCACTGGGTCTGGGATACGCTCGCCTGCCTTGCTATAGTGCTTCCCCACCCAGATGCCACCGCCGTGATTCGTCTCATAGAGATGATACGCGTTCAGCACCTGTTGAATCCGCTTCAGCCCCATCTCCTGCGAATACTTCGCCGCCATCTCATTATTCGACGCCTTCGCCATCAACCCCAGCTCATGCCGCGTTTGCGCGGATAAATTCGTTACAGCCTCCGGATGAAGCTGAAAGTAAGCGAGCAAGATACCGATCTTCGGCACACTCGCCGCATACTCCATTTTGTCTGGTCGCAACATCGCTAGTCGCAACGTCCGCAAATCCAGCACGCCCACCATAGTCTGCTCCGGCTTCATGCCATGCTTGGCACGCAAGCCGGCATCAATGGCCTCGACCTTTGCCTGCAAACCCGCATCCACCGGCGTATCGAATCCCAGTGAGTAATCGTAAAATGTCGGTTTCATGGAAATGGAGTGTGTGGCACAACCGCTTAGCCCCAACAGCAACGTGAAAAGCAACAGCGCAAGTCCGAGCGAATCCCTTCTTTGGATAACCGCTGTTTTTATCGCGCACATGGGATTTTTCGCTGCCAGTAATTGCCCGAAAGCCCTTCATTTAACAAGCTCCAAGCCAAAAGAACCCGTTCAGCCGGTTGAATGCCAGTTGACTCTACCCCGCTCCGTTGCTTGTCTAGCGGAGATGTCTGACAACTCGACTCCGTCCCCCTCACCCGCTCACATCGTCGGTGAAGGCTATGATTTTCAAGCGATCCGCACCTCGCTCAACGGGAACAACGCCCCGCCGCACTTCGTCATCCACGAACTCGGCGTCATCAAAGGCGTGTGCCTCGGCCTCATGTGGAATCCTCTCGCCGAAAGCGATCCGTGCGAGGTTTGGGTCGGCAAAAAGGGCGATCTGCCCAAGTGGGGCGCCAAACTCGCCGAAACCAAAGGACCGCTCCCCGTCTATGTCCGCCGCGAGGAAGGCGGTAAATGGTTCTTCATCGGCCTGCACGAAGTCACCGGCACCACCGTGGAATCCGCCGAACTCTGGCGCCGCATCAAGCCCCCGACTATCACCGGCATCTCCCGCGTTGTGTTCATGAAACGCTGCGCGCCCGCCGCGTGATCCATAGTAAATTGGAATCCCGTATGGGAATCGCACCCATCTGTGCAGTTTTGCAGACTGCTGCCTAAGCTGCTCGGCCAACGGGATGAAAGGCATGAAAGCGCGGACTTCAAATCACTTGGATGGCTTGAAGACCGCGCTTTCACAGCGGACTGATTGACTAATCCGAATCGTTTCCGTTCGGCTTTGGAAAGCGGCCTGCTCAATACGCAGTAAACTTGTTTTCGATAAAACGGCAGCAACTGACGAAGCTGCATGCCCCTCTCATACAAATGATCATAGCGTTTTGCCGATGAATCGGCGGGCCATGATTTCAACTGACAAAGCTTCCATTCACCTTCGCGTTTAAGCAGCACGAAATCTTCCGTCAACCAACGCCACTCGCGTTGATGGGCTGGGATCTTCTCTTGCTCTGGTTCGCAGCGAAGCTCACAAAGCAAGCCACTCTCCGGATCGACATAAAAGGCTCCGTACCGGAGAACCCCATCTGCTCCGTGTCCTGTATCCGTTTTAAGATCAAAACTCTAGACCTCGTATCCGGCTTGATGACCCGACATAGTTCACTATAGGCATCGTTCCAAGGACGTCCAACTTGAGAACGGAGCCAACGTTTCATCGGCCCTTTGTAGTCTTCTGCATACTTTGGAAAGTCATAATATGGCGCTTTCATGCCTTCACGAACTGGCAATTGATCTTCCGTCCGGTTGGCACGTCGCATTTGACCATAGGCTCCGTCACCTCTTCTTGCTCGCAGACGAAGAACCTTGTGCATATCAGGTCTCATAGTTTTGTTTGGCAGGTATAACCTGCGTTATTGATATTTGGTTTGATGAATTCCCTTGGGACTACCGCCTGAGTCGAAACGCGAAAGGGCAGATGCCGGGTTATCAGCACCTGCCCTCTGCTAAAAATGCGATCAGTCGATTACGGCTTTGTCACGTGCACGCGCAGATACTTCTGCGCATGGGCGTTGAGGCCGGAAGTGTCTCGGACGGTGACGCTTTCATTTGGGAAACCGGACCGGGAAACTTCCATCGCCTGCGCCGTCAGCACGATGTTGTTTCCGGCGTAAGTGGCGATATCCGTCCAGTTGGCCAGATCCGTCGATTGCTGCACGTGATACGTCACCCCCGTCTCCGCCGGGCGACGCACAAAGGTGATCTGAAAATAATTAGCACTGTCACTGGCAACCACACTCGGAGCCGTGGTGACATTCGTCTTCCAGTATCCCAGCAATTGCACCAGGGCGAGCGGCGTATTCATCGGCACGAGGCTGTTCGCCTGCGTCTTCTCATTCACGCCGTGGCAACTGACGCAGGTACGGATCTCGCCCGGCTGAAACGTCAGCCAATAGCGTTCACGTACCACGCCGACGCCGTTGGCATCCGTCAACTGCCAGGTCATCGCCCGCCGCGCCGGAACGATCGCCGCCTGCGAACCGTCCGCAGCGATCTTCACGCTGCTCAGCAAGGTTTGGGCGGTGGTCGGGTTATCCACGGCGGGTTCGTGCATGTTTTGTGCGATCACCCGGCGCCCGCGTCCGGGATCTCCTACGTTACCGTAGTTCAGGCTCCGTAACTGATCAGCCTGGAAAAGTTGCAGCCAGGCGACATCATAGATCTTGCCGGATGCGCCGATCGTTTGATGGCTGGTCCCGTCGACACGCAGGTTGAACGGTTGCTGCCTGTCCGCCTTGTCGCGCGTCGTCACATCCCGGCTGACGATCAGTGCCAAATCATGCGTCCGCAGGTAGTCACGGAATTTTTCCATATCGACACCGGCTTGGGCAAAGGCATCCCGCTCTGGCGCCTCCACCTGCTCCACCAAACGGGCTGGCCGCGGACGGGCGACTACTTCCACGGGATCAAGCTCCCACAATATATTGGTGTGCGTGATGAGTTCATCCGGCGTCCAGTAGGCTGCGCGGTTGGTAAGCCCCGCCGTCAGCACTGTTCCGGGCACGTAAAACTCACCGTTCTTCTGCAGGATTTTCAAACGAAAGTCATATTTGGACCCCGGAAACTCATAGGAATCGCCGCGGTCATCCGCCTGGGTCCAAGCCGTGTGCGAGACGATCATGTAACCATCCGTAGTCATCAAAGGGTTACGGTAAAACCCGGTATGATCAGGCGGGATATCAACCGCATCCGTCGTGCTCCGCGTGGCCTCCGGGGTCAAGAAAGTGACCTGCATCTGGTTCGCGTTCAGATTCGTGCCACCCGAAAGTGAGATCAACTGCCCGGCGGCATGCGTTCCAAACTCCGGCGCTTCAATGCCGTAGAACAAACCCGGCGTGCGCGGGTCTTCGCGCAGGTGGAACATGTTCCCGATCGTGTTCGTGTTGAACTTATTCCCGAAATAATAGAGGTCTTGGATGTTGGGATCGTTCGTGAAAGCCGCATTACGATAACTGCCACCCAGTTCATGACGGCCCACATGGTTCATGGTTTCTTCGCCCGTTCCGTCCTCATTGATTTGCCAGGGAAAAATTGGTTGAAAGAATTCCCGAACAATCCCGTGCCCGCGAGCAGGTCATTCCGACCCGGGCGCGGTTCAGGAAATACTTCCGCCACATTGGTAGTGGTAACGGAATTCGTCGCCTCACTGCTCCAATTGAACGCCCCGTAAACGATCTCGCCATCGGAGTCCGCATCCGCCTGCTGATCCCGCTGCAAATGGTCCCAGCGCACAAAGATCACCCGGCCTGCGCTATCGATACTCGGTGAAAACGCACCGCTCGGCGTGTGATTCAGGAGAAACAGATTCCCAGTAGCGGGATTCAGACTCCACAAACCGGTGACGGTGGGTGCTTCTTCATATTCATCCAACTGTGGATATAGGTGGCGCTGCCCGTTACGCGGCCGGTCACTCGTGAAGATGATCCGGTCATCTGTCCCGTAGATCGGCGAGATATTATTGTAGTTAGCCGGCTGGTTCGGAACCTTCGTGATCACGGGCGTCGAGTTCGGACTGCCAAAATTTGTGATCTCGTAGAGCTGCCAGTAACTGACCGTGTTGTAGTCATACTGGGCTTTCGGCGCTCCCACCACCATGCTGAACACCGCCTTGGTGCCATCCCAATGGATGGAGGGCTGCCGGACGGCGATGCCGTTTGTGAATTGGTTCCCCCACTGACCGTAACCAGCAGCGCGGGTCAGATTCTTCACCGTGCCATCGGGGTAACGGATATACAGATCCCCGCCACGCCCGCAGCTATCCAGATCCGCCTTATGATTCCCGAAGGTGGATGCGATGCTCGTAAAGTCCCCGGCGATAGGCACCTGGGTAACAAACATGATCGCATTCGTCGGCCCTGATTGCACCGCCTGCGCCGCAAAAGTCATCAAAAACAACAGTAAAACCAAAACTTTCTTCATAAGACCAAACACTGATTAGCAGCTTCTATTCCAAACTATGTTTGCGAGAACCTAACGTTATGGACAAGAATGGGTTAACCCGTCAGAAGCCCGGCGCAAAAAGCCGGCACACGATAACAGCATCCTGCCCGGGGCATCTGACGGGATGATTTTTCAGGCTTTAGTCTGGCCGGCAGCCAACGCTTTCACATCCTCGGTTGTGAGTGAATTGCCACCCATCCCCAGATCGCCGCTCTTGATCTCTTCAAGGACAACAAAGGTCACCGGACGCATATTCTCACCTTCGATGGAAACCATCGTGTCCGTGAGCTTGCTGATCATTTCCCGCTTCTGCGCAGGGGTAAAAACGCCTTCCAATATTTTGACATTGATAAACGGCATAGGTTTTTCCAGTTCTGATTTTGGCTTAGTTTTCCAATGCGTGGGTGGCATGCGTGACCGCCGCTCCCGCCCGCAAGGCGGCCGCCACCATCGCTGCTTCGGCGATCTCAGTTTCGGTAGCACCCGCCTTGCGGGCGTTGGCCGTGTGGATCTCGATGCAATACGGGCATTGCGTGGTGAGTGCGACCGCGATGGCGATCAACTCCTTGTATTTCACTGGAATGGCCCCCTCGGCGACGGCGGCCTTATCAAAAGCCCAGAAGGCTTTCATCAACTCCGGGGCCAGACTGTCCATTTTCTTCAGCTTGGCCAGATTTTCTTTCTTATACATATATTCTATCCGTTCGATGTGATGGCTGGAAACCAGTTCCATCGGGTAGAATACTAGGGAAAGAAAGGAACCTGCGCTTTGCTGCGCGGTTCAATCTGTTGACTGGGCAGGTCACCCGGTGACCAAAGAAGCTTGGCGATAAGCGACTGGCGAAACACCAAACTGCTTCTTGAACGTACGACTGAAATGGGAGACGTCCTCGAAGCCGCTTTCAAATGCCACCTGCGTGATATTCGCTTTCGAGCTGCGCAACTGCGCGGCCGCATACTCAAGCCGCCTCCGGAGCAACCATTTGCCAGGCGGTTCTGCGAAATGTGCCTGGAACTCGCGTTTGAAGGTAGAAAGGCTGCGGTGGCTGAGCTTGGCGTAGTCTTCCAGTGAGAGGTTGAAACGGTAATTCGCCTCCATCGTTTCTACCACGCTGGGCGCATCGCTCTCGCCCATCTTCCGGAAGTAGGCGGCGAGTTCCGGGTTGCTGTCACTCGTCAGGATACTGACGATCAGTTCCTTCAACTTCAGCCGCAGCACCGCTTCCGAGGGCTTTTCGGCGGAGGAAAAATAACTGCGCATCGATTGGAAAAAAGCGGCCAAGGCCACATCATTTTCCACGCGCACGGCAGACTTGATCGGTTCCACCTTGGCAACAAATGGCGCCAGACTCTCAGCGACTTCGCGAACCGTGGCACGGACCAGATTGTCCGGCACGAAAAACATCAGCAGACAGAAATCCACCTCGAAATGCTGATTGATGATGGCCGCGCCCTTTTTGAAGAAAATAGATTCTCCCGGCATCGCCGTCCAAAGACCATCAACCGCCTCCCACGTCTTCTTGCCGGTGACGACATTCACGAGATAGTCGGTAGGTGACCACAGCGCGAGCTTCTCCGCCCCGATACCGCAGGTGTATTCAGCAAAAAGGAAATCCCCGATCTCGAGCTTGTTCATGCTCGGATTCACCCGGACGGCTTCTTGCAGATTCAGCATAAGACGGACAGACGCAGATAGACCGGCCCTGACGACACCGGCCTGCTAGCCATAATTTGGCGAAATGTAGGACAAGTTATCCAAATCACAATAAAAACTTGTCACACCTAAATGACGGTCCGTGGTCGGTATTCGATGGGAAATTGGGGTGACCAACCGGATTTGCACCGGCACAAACGCCTTCACACGGCGTGATGCTGCTCTTACATCATGATCACCACTCGGAAAGGAGCGAGGTATGAAGTACGAAATGCGAGCTGGGCCTGTATGGAACCCGCGCATCAAACATCTTCCCTCGCCCCTAAAAACTGGAGCCCCTGGTCGGACTCGCACCGACGTATGCGGGTTTACGAAACCCGCCCTGTGGCTGCTGAGGCACAGGGGCTCAACTAAATTGGCGCTCTCACGTGGACTTGCACCACGAGCCCTCTCCTTCGCAGGGAGATGTGCAAATCTGTTACACCTTGAGAGCAAAATGAAATTGGCATCCGTGGCCGGACTCGCACCGGCTAGGTCCGGATTGAAATTCCGGTCGCGAGAGCTGCTTTGCATTCACGGACGAACAATGGCCGCTGGAGTCGGACTTGCGCCGACACCTGCCGGGCTTCAACCGGCCGTGCAGACTACCTACACCATCCAGCGCTAAAAGAACTGGAGTGGTGGCGACCGCGGTTTGGAATGATCGCCACCACTCCTTATCGCATTTCCTCCTTGGAAAGGCGTCAGCAACAGCCGTTGGCTGCTGCCTTAAAAATCATAAGGGCTGGCGATGTCACCATCACCAGCCCTCGGGGTTCCCCACCCGGGCCGTCCGTTCCTTTGAGGGAATCGGACGGGAAATTGAGTAGCGGGCATGCCAGTCTGGCTGACATGCCCGCCTTAGTTTTCTCGCTTAATCGAGGAAGGCCACCTGGGCCATCGTGCGGCTCTCCGTCTCACGGTTCATCACCACCATGTGCCATTCATTCAACACAATCGTGGCGTGGTCGGGATGACGGATGGCTCCGCGTGCGAAGACGCCGGCATTACGGCGCATCACCCGCCAGGCCATCCGCTTCTTCAGCGGGGCACGGCGGATCAGCGCGTTGTATTCCGGCTCCGTCAGGCCATTCGGGTATTCACCGCTCACATAGACGGTCTCCCCACCAGTGCGGTAGAGGTTCTCGACCATATGCGGCTTGCCCGAGCCACGACGGATGGGTTCATTGCGCAGGATCAGCTTCTCGTTCACAACCAAGTCGGTTTGCGGAACGAAGAACCACTCTCCCTGGCGGCGAAATGCCCGGTTTTTACGGGCAAAGCGCAGCTTGGAAGAGACTTGCGTGCGGGCCAAAGCGGCTCGCACGGCTGGCGGTTGCAGCGCTTCGAAAGCGCTGCGAACGGTCGAGGCATTGCCGGGGACGGCCGCCACAAACCATTCACGCTCATCGTGCCCGCAAAGGAACCGGTCCACCGTCTTCTCCCGGACGTGATTGCGCACGAACAGGAGCAGATGACGGTTCTTGGGTTCCACCTGCAGCACGGTCACTTCCAGGTTCTCGCGCAAGTCGGCAGACAGACGCAATTCATAGAACTGGCCCTGGCGATCGTGACCGATATCCACGGCATAGTTCGACGTCTGTCGCGCCCAGCTTGAGCGGTTCTCCGGATTCTCCTGCATCACGAACCGTGCGCCCATGGCGGCAAACTTCGATTCAATGAGTTTTGCATTCATAACTTTTCACATTTGGACCAGCACGATCAGAGCGATAAACGCTGCGATCGGCCGGGCCGGGTTTAAATTTCCAACGGACTTTGTAGCTCTTGCGGTAAAGCAAAGGGCTTTGCTTGTATTGAGGGAAACGCTGCATGGGATTCCTTTCGTTGAGGGTTGATAAAACAGTATGGTCGTCCGACACGGTGACGCTCCGTGGTCTTCCGCTTATCAGGCGGGCGCTCTGCTTTTGAGCTATCGGACGGGCGGAAGGCGTGGGTAATGCTCCCACCTCGGCAGTCAGCCGATCTTGTTTTCGAGACAAGTGCCGCCAGCTTATATCGACCTGCCTTCCAAAACTAAAATGGTCAGGGTGGCAGGAGTTGCACCTGCGTCCTCCTCCTTCCGAGGGAGGCCGTCTGCTACTGACAATACACCCTGGCAAAATGGTACTCGTGGAAGGACTTCCACCCTCAACCCTGGCGTTCGAAGCGCCGCGCTCTGGTAATTGAGCTACACGAGCAAAACTGAAAATGGCTGCCAGGGTTGGACTCGCACCAACACAAGCGGCTTAACAGACCGCCGTGCTACTTTGACACTACCCGGCAAGGAACAAACTGGAGCTGCTGGCAGGATTTGCACCCGCATCAATTCGTTTAGAAGACGAATGCCTCATCTCACTCGGCCACAGCAGCAGTTTTAAAATGGTCGGAATGGCAGGATTTTCACCTGCGACCACCCGGTCCCAAGCCAGGTGCTCTGAAGACTGAGCTACATTCCGATGAACAAAAATGGCGGACCCGAAGGGAGTTGCACCCTCAGCCACCCCGCAGACAACGGGACGCTCTACTGTTTGAGCTACGAGTCCGATAGAAAATGGTGGGACCTGCTGGTAATGCTCCAGTTCGTCCCTTCCAGCCTTGTTTAACGACGCCCGATTTACAGTCGGGCGGCTGGATCAGTTCCCTGAAATGGTTGCGGGGGTGGGAATCAAACCCACCTGTAAGAGCTTATGAAACTCCCCTCTGGCTCAGTCGAGTTCCCCGCAGTAGTGAAATGGTGGAGTCCGGCGGGTAACGCTCCCGCTTCAGCCTGTTTGCAAGACAGGCGCCTCACTTTTCGGCCACGGCCCCAATGGCAGATTGCCTCCGTGCTGCCCGGAGTGAGCTGGGTTTTGGAGACCCGGCAGCGTGCTGACGCGCAACCTGTTGAAATCAGTTGATAGTCGATGGTTGAGAGTTGATCGGAAAACAGGAGAACGGCCCACACTGTTTTCGGAACCTCAACACTACTCACGCTATGTGAACTAATTATATATAGAAAATTGAAAGGCCGGGCATGTTTTACACGCCCGGCCTTGTCATATAACAACAAAGAACAAACACCAACACAGGGTCATTGCCTTGTGGCCACAGGTATTTCGCGGTGGTCGTTTCGGTGTTTTGGGCACACCTCCTCCGAAGCCCTTAGACTGTAAATCTGGGAAAATCTCTGCTGGCACGATTTTTCACTCACTCGGGGCACACCCCGCCGGTGGAGCGATAGGGATCGTCTCTGCCAAAATCTGAATGCTGTCGTGGACATCGTTAAGATGTCGCCTTTCGGTCGCTCACAGTGCTTGTTCCATTCTTTTTGCGGCAAATGCCGCGTTTTTACTCATTTACGGCCAACAAAAAACCCTGCTTACTTGTGGTAAGCAGGGTTGGCCAAAATCTTGGATAACTCCTAACTGCTTACCTCCGGTTGATCTTCATTACGGCTGAGTGACTTGCTCCCATAGGACCACACCCGGACAGACATACCGCCGACACACAACAATCCTTGCGCAAACGGCAGCGATGCCGTTCTTGGCGACTGAATTGTTATGGTTAAAGTATGTTTCATTTACGTGAGAAATAAATATTCCGAAAAGCGAATAACGTCAAATAATATTTAGAATTATTTTATAATTATTAAAACCATCTCATTTCTGAAACGAAGGATAATTCGGACTTCCGCCGCTCTCCAGATACGCGATCAGATCCAGTATCTCCTCGCGGCTGAGCACGTTCAGCAAGCCTTCCGGCATCGGCGAAAGCTTGGAGCGATCTTGCTTCGTGATGTTGCTTTTCAAGATTTCGATCTTCGCAGGCTGCAACGGATTCGGTTGCAGCAATACTTTCGTGGCGTCATCGGTGAGGATGCGGCCGGTGTGCTCTTCACCATCACGCGTGGTGATGACTACGTTCTGAAACATATCTGGCACTACTTTCGATGGATCCATGATGGCTTCGAGCAAATCGGTGCGCGTGTAGCGATTGCCCGCTGCGGTGATGTCTGGCCCCACTGCCCCGCCGATGGAACCGAAGCGGTGGCACAGCACGCATTGCGCGCCTAAGAAGGCGTTCTTACCTTTTTCAAACGAGCGCCCTTTAGAGACTTGATCCAATTGCGGCACCAACTCCTTCATCGTCCATTCTTTTACGAAGGCGCGTGCGGGAATATTCGTCAGCACGGATGCGGCGACTAATGGCGTTGCAAGCAGTGAAGCGAGAGATGTGCGTTCGGTATCGCTTAATGTTGTCATCGCGTCTTTGCGGATGTGTTCGAGGAAACCCAACACCTTGCTGCTGCCGTGATAATCCTCCGCTGCCTTGGGAAACCAGGCGAAGTAAGCGCGACGCAACTCGGGCGTCCAACCTTGCTTCACCGAGCGCAGCGTGAACGCGTAGTGAATCTGGTCTTCCTGCACCGTGGAGCTTTGGAGAAGCTTCATGGTTTTCTCGACTACATCGGGTGCTTCGAGAAACACGAGCAGGTTGCACAGCTCGCGATTATACATGGAGAGGCTTGAGGGATATTGTTTCCCCAATTTCTCCAGCGCGAGTTTGCGTAACGCTTCCTCTGGCCTGCCTTGGCGGCTGAAGCTCACTTCGATCACGCGCAGCTTATCGAGCTTCTGTTCTTCGCTGAGTGTATCGAGCGGCCATTTGGCGAGGCCTTTGAGCAAGTCCGCTTGCGTCTCTTTGCCAGAGCAACGGGCGAGCGCAAGCAATGCGGCCAAGCCAGCGTTTGGATTCGCTTCACTCAAGGCGCGGGCTTTCCATAGGTTCACATCCTGCCATTCGAGTGCGATGCGGGCGGCGTAACGAATGGAACGATCGCCGCTATCCAGATGCGGCCAAAGGAAATCGATCGCTTTCGGATCCACTTTGCCGTGGAAGGATTCGAGTTCATGACGTAAGGCGCGTTGCTT
Source organism: Limisphaerales bacterium (assembly GCA_965283725.1). Classification (GTDB taxonomy): domain Bacteria; phylum Verrucomicrobiota; class Verrucomicrobiia; order Limisphaerales; family JAEYXS01; genus JAEYXS01. Next base: position 319,598 of record CBDIPT010000004.1, on the reverse strand, counting down.
GCTCCCCTCTTGCTCGGACGGGCCCCACTTCGGCAAGACCTTGGGCAGCGGCTCGGTGTAAGTCACGCGATACAGGCCGGACTGCGTGCCGCGACCGCCAGTGATGAAATACATCGCGCCATCTTTGCCGAACTCCATGTCGGTGACATTCAGCGGACGGCCGGTGACGAACGGTTCCGCCTTCGCCTTATAGCTCGCGCCACTCGGCGTGAGTTGCACGGCGTAGATAGTGCCGAAGGCCCAATCGCACAAGAAGAGCGCCATACGATATGGCCGGGGAAACTGTGCATCGTAGCCGAACTTCACGCCTGTGGGAGAGCTGCGTCCGATGTCCAGCGTAGAGCGTAAGCTATCGGGATAATAATCCGGCCATTTGCCCGAGCCTTTGCGCCAGCCGTATTCGCCGCCGGAGACGATGTGGTTCACGCGCGTGGGGCGATACCACGGTGCACCGTCGTCCCAATCCATATCGCTATCGAAGGTGAACATCTCGCCGTCGCGATTGAAGGCGAGGTCGTAGGAGTTGCGCAAACCACCAGCCACGAGGGTCCATTCCTTGCCATCCTTGTCCGTACGCAAGACGCAGCCGGCGGGCGGGTAACCATTCGCCCAAGTGTAGTTGGCTGGCCAGAGGAGTTGTGGCAGGAGTTGATCTTCCGCGTAGTTCTTGTGCGGTGAATCGGGACGGAGCGGTGAGGGCGCTTTCGTTTCGTTGCCGTTGATGATGTAGAGATGGTTATCCGGTCCCAGCACGATGCCGTGTGGTCCGTGCTCGCCCGTGGCGGCGGTCCGATAAGTTCCCTCGAACTGTTTCAGGAACTCGACCTTGTCATACTTGTCGTCGCCGTTCGTATCGGTAAGGCGATAGAGTCCGGTGCCGTCCGCACCCTCGCCGCTGACGTAAAGACTGTTGAAGGCGTAGAGCAGGCCCATCGCGCCGCCGACTGGCAAATCAATGCGCTCTACCAATGCGACATTGCCATCGGTGCCCAAGGTCATGCGGAGTAAACCGCCTTCGGCCACCTTGCCGGAAGTATCGCGGCGGAGGATGTCCTGCGGCGATATGATGAGGCGGCCCCTGTCATCGATGGCCATGCAGACCCAGGAGCCTTCGACGGTCAGCGCGGAACGGACGAGTTCAGCTTTGAAGCCAGCGGGCACAGTGACGTTGGATGCGGGCGTGGCAGCATTGCCGACGGCGAGATTGGCTTGGACCGAAAAGGAAATCATCCCCCAGAGGAACAAGCATAACCAAACGATAGGTTTACGCATAAAATTGGCTGACATTAGAAACAGATGTTGGCGTGCGGGGATGGCGGGGCAAGGAGATTTCTGTGGTTCAGATCAATCAAACGAATGGGGACAGACGAATAGGAAACAAGGGGCCAAGACCTGTGCTTTATTCGGCTGCCACCATTCGGCTGAATCCCGCTAGGTTGACCGATGCTTTCCAGCAACAAACGCAGGGGATGAAGCAGATTCCTACTGTTCATATCAACCAACCGAAGGAGGACAAGCGAATGGGAAAAACGGGTTTTAATCGGGCTTCATTCGGTTGTCCTCATCCGATTGACCCCCCCCGTTTGGCGGCAGCAAATGCTTGTCTGGCATTTTCCATGATTGCATTTAGGCGCTGGGCTTCGTTAGCTAGGGTTTTATTGATTATGCCTAGTGTGGCCGAACAATTACGCAGTGCCCGTGAAGCACGCGGCCTCTCCATCACGGAAGTGGCCGATATCACCAAGCTCAAGGGTGACCATGTGCGCGCGCTCGAAGAGGGCAATTACGATTACTTCGCCGCGCCGGTGTATATCCGCGGCTTTGTCCGCACGCTCGGCCGTCTGTTGAAGATCAATGAAGACAGCCTGATGGCGCAGTTGGCGGATGAGCTCGCCCAGACCAAGAATTTCAAAGCCCCGCCCAGCCTGACCAACAAAGCAGGCGGTCCGTTGGATTCATTCCTGTTCCTCCTCTCCCGGGTGCCTTGGAAGATCGTGCTGCCAGTCGTCATCGTGGTAGCCTTGATGGGGTTGGCAGTCTGGGCGGTGCGGCGCAATGCGGATCGCAAAACGGTTGACCCGGTCCAAGACCTCGGCCCCGGCCTGTATCAAGGGCCAAAGAAGTCTTCCGGCCAGACGCTGCCGCTGCCGACGGCTCCGACGCAGAAGCGGTGAGTTGATCAACAAAGCAAATCTTGAATCACCGGCCGAAGAACAGCCGTTTTCCGCTGTTTACTTCGTGATTTAAGCTGTTACTGTTCGCAGCCCTGTGAATAAAGCGGAAATTAAGCCCATTCGAGTTGGTCTCATCTCCCTAGGTTGCGCGAAGAACCTGGTGGATGCGGAGATCATGCTCGGCACGTTGATGAAGGACGGTGTGGAGATCACCAATCAGGCCGAGTCGGCAGATGTGGTGGTGGTGAACACGTGCTCGTTCATCGATGCGGCCCAAGAGGAAAGCGTCGATACCATCCTCGAATCCGTAGAAGTGCGGGAGGCGAATAATCGCGGGCAGGCACTCATCGTTTCCGGCTGTCTCTCCCAACGGTTCCGCGATGATCTGCCGAAGCTGTTCCCCGAGGTGGATGCTTTCATGGGCATCGATCAGGTGGCGCAGGTGACGGATATCGTGAAGACGGCGTTGCATCGCCGCGAGGAGAAGATCGCTTCGGGCGCACCGCTCAAGCGGGCCTCCAAGAAGAAGGTTTCCACCAAGCTGGCGGAACTGGATGCGAAGAAGCCGCATGTCCATCATGCGGACGAAGCGGCTCTGCGCGGCACGGACAAGTTCGGCAAATCGAAGCAAGTCATCGCGCCCGCCGCACCGGTCGCACCTGCAGGTCCATTGATGGATGTGACGGCACGGCCGGTTTACATCCCGGATTTCGGCACGCCGCGTTTCCGGCTGACCCCGAAGCATTTTGCGTATGTGAAGATCGCCGAGGGGTGCAACCATCCGTGCAGCTTCTGCATCATCCCGCGGATGCGCGGTTCACACCGCAGCCGCACGCAGGCGGATGTCGTGGCCGAAGCGAAAGCGCTGATCAAAGATGGCGTCAAGGAACTGAATCTCATCTCGCAGGACTCCACTTACTACGGTCTCGATTTGCGCGCGAATCATAGCCGCGCAATCTCTTCACCGGAGAAGTTCAATGCGGCGGCGAAGTCCTTGCCCGCCGATGCCACGACGCTTTGCTCGCTCTTGCGTGAATTAAATGCGCTGAAGGGCGATTTCTGGATCCGCCTGCTTTATACGCATCCGGCGCATTGGACGGATGAGCTCATCCAGACGATCGCGGAGTGCAAGAAGGTGGTGCGCTACGTGGACATGCCATTGCAACACATCCAGCAAAACATGCTGGAGCGGATGCGCCGGGAGACGTCCGAGCAATACATCGTCGATCTCATCGCGAAGATTCGCGCGGGGATTCCGGGCATCGCCATCCGCACGACGTTCATCGTGGCTTTCCCGGGTGAGACCGAAGCGTATTTCGATCGCTTGCTGGAGTTCATCCACGAGACGAAGTTCGAGCGCATGGGCGTGTTCACCTACTCGCAAGAGGAAGGGACGATTGCCGGCAAGATGGCTGGACAGATCTCCGACAAGGTGAAGCAGAAGCGGCGCGAACGCGCGATGGCGGCGCAGCTCGAAGTGGCACGTCACGTATCCGAGAGCTTCGTGGGCAAAACCATCAAGGTGCTGGTGGAAGGCGAAGCGAGCGCGAAGGAATTGCAGAACGCGAAGGTCAGTTCCTGGGAACACGGCCTGATCCGCAGCGATGACGAGCACGGTGGGCTGCCGAAGGGCAAGTACCTCATTGCGCGCGGTGAAGCAGATGCCCCGGATATCGACGGTCGCGTGTATGTGCGTGGGAAGCTGCCGATCGGGCAGTTCGCAAAGGTGAAGATCATCGGGCACACGGATTACGATTTGATCGCGGAACCGGCTTAAAACAGCCGGACAGGCAAATCTCTGCGGTTAAACAATCCCGTTCCTTAGTTGAACAGGTCGCCACTTGCGGCTAGATTCGACCTCGCCGAATGAATTTACCGAACAAACTGACGCTATCACGGATGGTGCTGACCCTCGCCTTCCTGATTGTGGTGTTTTCCCACATCGCGTGGTTTGAGACGATCGCTCTGGTCATCTTCAGCATCGCCAGCTTGACGGATTACTTCGACGGCAAGATCGCCCGCGAAAAAAAACTCATCACCAGCTTCGGCATCCTGATGGATCCGCTGGCGGACAAAGTGCTCATCTGCTCGGCTTTCATCTCCTTTGTGGAACTCAAATGGATGGCCGCCTGGATGGTGGTAGTGGTGGTGGCGCGTGAGCTGACCATCACGGGACTGCGGTTGCTCGCTGCTTCGAAGAGCGTAGTCATGGCCGCAGAACGCTACGGCAAGCACAAGACCATCTCCCAGATCGTGGCGGTCATAGCCATCCTCGTGGTGCATGCACATGAGAACTGGGGCGTGGTGGGACAATTCTTCAGCTTCAACCTGTTGGGCTTCGGTCCATGGGTGAAATGGTTCAGCGAACTGGCCAAGTGGGTGGCGGTCATCCTCACCTTCTACTCGGGCAGTGTATATCTCTGGAAGAACCGCGACCTGTTCCTCAAAGACATGTAAACCGCCATGCCAGCGCTTTTCGCCATGCTGAGTTTGTGGGAAGCCTTGGCCATCGTGCTCGTCATCCTGTTGTTATCCCGCTTCCGTTACACGCCTTCGGAAAGCCCGGTCAAAATCAACATCGCGAATGAATTGATCGTCTGGCTCGCGCGCGGTTTCGATGTGGGACTGTTACCGAAAGGTCCGGGTACATGGGGTTCGATCGTCGGTATCGTCTGGTTTGCTGTGCTGGTCTCATTCGGGCGGTTGGATGCGTATGTGATCGGCATGCTGGTCGGCATCCCCGCCTCCATCTGGATCTGCGACCGGGCGGAAAAAATCCTCAAGCAACACGATCCCTCTTCGGTGGTCCTAGATGAAATCATCGCCCTGCCCATCTGCTTTCTGCCGTGGGTGATTGCCCTGTGGAAACCGATGGGTGAAATGCCGACGGTGAGCGCTTTCTTCTCGGGCAATGCCTGGCTGGGCGTACTGGTGGTGTTCGGCTTGTTCCGCCTCTTCGATATCTGGAAGCCCGGCCCGATCGGCAAGATCCAAAATCTGCCGGGCGGCTTAGGTGTGACAGCGGATGATGTCTTGGCAGGAGTAGCTACGGCCTTGATCGTAGCTGGCTATCTGGCGCTGCGTTAAATCCCCGACCCGTCTCCGGACCTAACTTCACTGCAGCTTGCGACCGCCATGAAATAAGGAATACTCAATCAGCACAAACGGAACACAAGCGCACCTGATATAAAACTGCAGCTAATTATAATTTCTTCGCCAACCCGCCCAATTCTTTGCCGAACTGTTCCGGGACAAAGTCCTCCAAGATTTGGGCACCAGCGAAGAGCTTCTTGATATTCTCATCCAGCGGTTTTGCTTCCGCCTCCGGCAACGCCGCCGCCAGACGATCAAGCGCGAGAACAAGGCGTTCTGCACGACGGGCTGATAAAAGCTTCGCACTCTTGCCATTGAATTCACCCGCCACCGCCGTATAACGCTTCAATAATTTACGAGTCTGTTCATCAGACCAGTCATTCGTCGCAACTTCTCTGGCGAGTTGATCCGCCATGCGTTGGACCGCGGCCAGATTGGCTTTCGTTGCCTCTTCCGGCAGCGTGACGAGATGTTCGATGGAGGGCACGATCACACGGGATTGCTGCACCAACCACTTCAAGGCTTGCCAGCGTTGCACCACGGAATCCGCCGGTTGCGCTTCATTGCCGAGCTGCCACGACAACTCACGCAAAGCAACCGCCTGCCCCACCAACCAGGCTTGCGCGTGATTGTAACCGCCGAATTCTTTCCAATGCCGAGGTTGCGCTTGCGTCTGGCCATCCAGTTCAAAAATCAGTTCAGAATGCCCTGCTTTTAATAATTCAGAACTGACATTCTGATGGCAGGCGACACAACTATTCGCGCGAGTGTAAATGTTTTGTAAATCTCTCATTCCTGCTGTAACTCGGTCAGAATGTGAGTAATCTTTGCGCGGATGAGAACGGAGCCAGTCACCGCCCGCGCCATGGCAAGATTCGCAGGAAACCCCCTCCTGCACTTTGACGCTTGCAGTGAGCCGATTTTCCGGCAGGCCTTGGAACGGAGCATGACAGGCGGTGCAGGTAACACTCCTGGTTGCATCACCCAGTTTCAAGTCCTCGGCCATCCGGGCCGAACGGGCCGTGGTCAGCGTAGAAAAGGCCTTAGAATGCGGGTCGGCGGCCTGCCAGTATTGAAATTGAAAGCGTTTGGGATCCGCCGCTCCGTGGCAACCGGCCGTGGAACAAGTCTCCGCGCCGTAGAACTTTTGCGCGCCGGATTCCGCCGCTTGAACAGCGAGCGAAAACAGGCCGCAGAAAATAAAAGCCAGACCGGTATCGCTCTTGCTACGTTTATAATTTCTAAGATTCATAACGGGAAGTCCGATATAGAATTTGGGCCAGCACAAGGCACTAGGTAATTGACTAATCGAAACAAGGCAAATGTTTCTATTAATAATCGAACCGATTTTGGGATTTGGACTCGCGAGCACCGTGGGCTGGCTGTTCCTGGCCGGACTCGGTGCCCATGTCGCCCTCCAGATCGTGGGACAGATCCGCCGCATCGAAGGCGAAAAGGAACAACGCCGCCTCGCCCGCGAGAAGCTCGAGTGGGACATCAAAGCCGCCCAAGCGCGCCATGTCGAAGTGACGCAAAGCCTGGCCGCGTGGAACGGGCTGCGCAAATTCAAGATCGCGAACAAGCAATTCGAGTGCAACGGCGTTTACTCCTTCTACCTCGTCCCGCACGATGGACGCCCCCTGCCCCCGTTCAAGCCCGGACAATACCTGACGTTTCAACTGAACATCCCCGGTCGGGAAAAACCGGTGGTCCGTTGTTATTCGCTTTCTGATTCACCGTTCCACACGAACTACTACCGCGTCACGATCAAGCGTGAAGAAGCACCGAAAGACCGGCCGGAACTGCCGCCGGGTGTGGCTTCAAGTTACTTCGTGGACAAGGTCCGGCAGGGGGACATTCTCGATGTGAAAGCCCCTACCGGGCATTTCTACCTCGATCTGAACCAGCCCAAACCGATCGTTCTCATTTCTGGCGGTGTCGGTATCACCCCCATGTTGAGCATGATGAATGCCATCATTGAAAGCGGCACCAAACGGGAAGTCTGGTTCATCCACGGTACCCGCAACCGCACCGACCACATCCTGCGCTCTTACATCACGGAAATCGCCGGGATGCATGATAACATCCACATCCACATCTGTTACAGCCAGCCGAACCCGGATGACGTGCATGGCCGGGATTACCATCATAAAGGCCGGGTGACCGTGGAACTCCTGAAGCAATTGCTGGCTTCCAACAATTACGAATACTTCCTCTGCGGCAACGGCGCTTTCATGAAGAGCATCACCGACGGACTGGAAGCGTGGGGCGTGCCGGAAAGCAGCGTCCACTTTGAAGCCTTCGGCCCGGCCACGGTGAAGAAAAAGACCGCGACTGCGCCGGGAGTGATGACCCTTACGGGTCCGCAACCGCAGATCACCTTTAGCAAATCCGGCAAAACCATGACGTGGGAGCCCGCCTTGCTGAACCTGCTGGATTTCGCCCGCGACAAAGGCGTGCGCCTAGATTCCGGCTGCTGCGCCGGCAGTTGCGGCAGTTGCCTCGTCGCCATCCAGTCCGGCGAAGTGGAATACATCAAACCACCCGACACCCAGCCGGAACAGGGAAGCTGCCTGGCGTGCATCTGCCGGCCCAAGGGCGACGTAGTGCTGGACGCTTAACCGAACCGAAAACAAATCACTATGGATACGGTTCATTACGTGGTTGATCGCCCGCAACGCTGGGATACAGCGTTCGATCCGGAGATGACCGCCGACGATGTCGATCGGCTGATGCAGACACCACCCTTCTGCGATATGAATCCGGATGTTTTCCCGCGGCGCATCCCGCTGCGGCAGATCATCAAGAACGACTGTCGCATCCGCCGCTGCAAGGTCGGCGAACTGGTGGTGCGCGAAGGAGACTACGGCACCTCAGCTTTCATGGTTCTGCGCGGGCAGGTCAAAGTGGTCGTCTCGCCCGATCTGCCGGTGACGATGTTGGGACGGCGGCAATCAGAGAAGAAGAGTCTGTGGCGTTCCATCGCCCAACTGTGGACCAATCCCAAAGACCCTGAGGTGCGGACCAAAGAGCAGCTTGCGCTGGATCACCGCATCGGTTCCAGGGCGGAAGCCGGCAAACAGACCCGCATCTATCTGCAGGACGTCCCCCGCATCCTGAACGAGCACCGGACGGCCAATCTGCGGGCCGGGGATATCTTCGGTGAGATCGCCGCTCTCAGCCGGATGCCACGTACAAGCACGGTCTTTGCCGACACCACCGGCACAGAACTTTTGGAGATCCGCTGGCAGGGACTGCGCGACTTGATGCGCTTTGACAGCAAAGTACGCGAACACATCGAGAAGATTTACCGCGAGCGCACCTTGGCCACGCACTTGCGCGAAATGCCCCTCTTCCGCCACTTGAACGATGAGCAGTTGCAACAGGTCATCCAGCAAACGCAATTTGCCACCCACGGTGAATATGAATGGAGCGGTGATTACAAACGGCTGGCGCAATCAGGCGCTCTCTCCCCCGAAAAGGAACCGGTGGTTGCGCTGGAAGGCGATTACCCGAACGGCATCATCTTGATCCGGGCCGGCTTCGCCCGCTTGAGCCGCAAGTTCGGCAAAGGCGAACGCACGCTGAATTACCTGGGCGCCGGGCGCGAGTATGGCTTTCGCGAGATCGTGCACAACTGGCAGCACAAGGATAACCCCGTGCCCCTGCAACACACGTTGCGCGTCATCGGCTACACGCATCTGCTCATTATCCCGACCGTGGTGATGGAGAAGTTCGTTTTGCCTACCATGCCCGCCGAAGAAATGCCGCCGCCGTTCAAGCCGGAGGAATTATCGAGCCAGGAAAACCGCAAACTGGAGGCTTCCCACACCGATGCCGGGGCCAAGCTCGGCTCGGAACTGATGGAGTTCCTCACAGAGAACCGTTACTTCAACGGCACCGCCACGATGGTCATCGAGATGGATCTGTGCACGCGCTGCGATGACTGCGTGCGCGCCTGTGCGGTGGCGCATGACAACAATCCCCGCTTCCTGCGCCAAGGGCCGATCAGCGGCAACGTGATGGTGGCCAATGCCTGCATGCACTGCGCGGACCCGGTCTGCATGATCGGCTGTCCGACCGGCGCCATCCATCGTTCAGACTTTGCGGGCGAGGTGGTGATCAACCAGGCGACCTGCATCGGGTGCAACGCCTGCGCGAACAACTGCCCCTATGAAGCCATCCGCATGGTGGAGGCCCGGGATGAATCCGGCGCCTTCATGGTGGATCAGGAACTGAAGCCGATTCTTAAAGCGACCAAATGCGATCTGTGTGTGGAACAGCTCGGCGGCCCTTCTTGTGAACGGGCCTGCCCGCACGGCGCCCTTAAGCGCATGAACATGAACGACCTCGACCAGCTTGCCCAATGGCTGAGAAGATAATCACCTTCGGCAAACGCCGGCAGACCAGCACCACGGCCATCCTCATCATCGGGGCGTTGCTGTTGTTGGTCTATCATTTCTTCGGCTTCCGCTTCCCCCGGCTCGTCTTCGTGTCCGGCTGGACGCTGCTGGGGTTGATGCTGTTTCTGACCGCGTATAATGGCCGCAAGAAGCTGCCGTTCCTGCCGGTCGCCACTTCAGAGACTTGGCTGCAGATCCACATCTATATGGGGCTGCTGGCGGCACTGATCTTCGGCATGCACATCAGCTTCCGGCTGCCGACGGGCATCTTTGAGAGCATTCTCGCCTTGCTTTTCGTGCTCGTCACCTTGAGCGGGCTGGCTGGACTGTGGATTTCCCGCACCATCCCCAAACGACTGACGGCCCGCGGCGGGGAAGTCATCTTTGAGCAGATACCGTTTGAACGGCGGAGGCTTCAGCTCAAGGCCCGTGAACTGGCGATCTCCGCCGTGGATAAGACCCGTTCAACCACGGTGGCGGATTTCTATGCTTCCAGCCTCGAAGAATTCTTCCAAAAGCCGGCTAATCTCTGGTCGCACATCTTGGAATCGAAAATCCGGCCGAACCGCTTGCTTGCCCGGGTCAATGAAATGAAACGTTATCTCAATGAGGAGGAACGGCGCATCATGACAGAGATCGGTCAGTTGATCGAGGCGAAGAACACCCTGGATTATCATTACAGCCTGCAGATAGCGTTGAAGCTCTGGCTGTTCACCCACATCCCGCTGACGTATGGCTTGCTGGTCTTCTCAGCGGTGCACGTGGCGCTGGTTTATGCTTTCAGCAGCGCAGCGGGTTAACCATTTGAGCGTGCATGGAACAAGGGAATAACAAATCGGGCAACCGGAATTACCAAAGGCCGAACCAGAAATGGGAATGCGGCTGGACGTGCGACGGCTGGGCCTGCCGGGTGGGCCCCTCGCCCAAAGGCGAATGCCGGGCAACGTATGAGTGCCGTCCCGTGCTGGAAAAAACCGCAGGCGAGGAAAAAGGCCGCTGGCGCTGCACCCGCCCAAATGAACAAGGTGGCTCCTGCCCGCAAGGACCAACCCCAGACGGGAAATGCTGCAAAGAAATCCCCCGCTGCACCCCGCGCCGCAGCCTGCGCGCCAAACGTGGCATCCTGTGCGTGATGACGGTGACTTTCTTTGTGGCGATCCTGCTGGTTTTCGGCGGCGGGAAATGGAAGTGGCGTTTCTTCTCGCCCGGCGATCTTTCCACCGCCCACCAGAGCGAGGCGTTTCATCGCCTGGAGGAGGCGCATTTTGGCAGTCGGAACAATTGTGCCGGTTGCCATGGAGCCGCCCGGAAGAGTAATCCCGGCTGGGTGGAACACGCGCTCAAGGCAAACCCCAGTCCGCTCAATCTCGGGAAACTCATCACCTTTGACCACAAGGAACTCACCACCTTGGATCACGCCTGCCAGACGTGCCATGCGGAGCATAATTTCCATCAACCAACTCTGACCTACGACTACTCTTGCATGGCGTGCCATCAGGAGCACCGCGGCAAAGGGCGACTCGCTCCACCTGCGGACAGCCATTGCCTTGTCTGCCATGGCAACCAGCAAACGATGCAGGCCTCGGCAGCCCTGGGCAAATCGCTGAGCCCGGACAAATTCCACTATCAAAAGACCAGTGACATTGTGCGGTTCGCTTCAGTGCGTCCCCCGGAAGGCTATACGGAAGTGTTCAAGGACTTCAGCAAGGGACACCCGGAATTCCAGATCCATCGTTCTCCCACGAAAGATCCCGACACATTACGTTTCAACCACGCACTGCATTTCGGCAGCAGCATCCCGAAGGTGAACGGGCACCAGCTCGGTTGCGCGGATTGTCACAAGCCGCAAGCCTCGGGCATCGGTTTTGCGCGCATCAAGTTCGAGGAGAATTGTCAGACCTGCCATTCGTTGCAGTTCGATCCGCGTAACCCGGAATTACAAGTGCCACATGGCAATGCTGAAGGCGTGCGCGCTTTCTTACGCAGCCTGCCAAGACAGTATGCCGATCTCGCGAATCGCAAAGGGCTTCGGCGTAACGAGGAACAGGAGTCCTTTGCGCAAACGCAGATTCAGTCACTGAAGCAAACGTATGCGACGGGTGAGTTACTGGAAAAAGCGGTATTCTTCACGAGCACACGGAAGGCGAGCTCTACTGATTATATCGGGTGCGCCTATTGCCATACGACATCGAGCACACCAGAAGGCTTACCAGCCGTAGTGGCACCGGTCATCCCGGATCAATGGATGCCACATGCGAGATTCAATCATGCCCGGCACACACATGTGAATTGCACAGAATGCCATGCGGCGACCACGAGCCGGGAGACAGCGGATATTCTATTGCCGCGCAAGGCCAACTGCATCACGTGTCACAGTCCAAAGGGTGGCGTACCGCAATCCTGCACGACATGTCACGGGTTCCACAATTTTCCCGAGAAGAAATGAAACGCTGGATGAACAAAGTGATCCGGCAAAACTCAAAGGGCTGGGTTGCGCGGAAACTTGACGAAGGGCAAGCGCGCTCCGCGATGAATCGTGCGGTCGGAGCGGATGTCTTCGGGCGGCAGGAAGATGCCATTCAACGCAGCGGAACCGGCAGCCGCCACGAGATCATCCTGTCAATGCCATCGCCGGAAACACCGATGGCCCCCACCAACACACCATTACGATAGAGCGGAATGCCGCCGGGGAAGATCGTTATACCATTGGGCAGGTTGCCATTCGGTGCGCCAGGAACTGTGCCGGCATCGGTGGTGACAACGGCCCCATTCAATGGATTGGTGACATTTTGCGGAAAGAGGGAGAAGCGTTCCTGCAGGCCGAGGAAGATGCCCGCCGTGGTGCCTTCGATTCCCGGCGGATAATGCATCTGGGCCATGAAGCCGACCGCACGGGTGGAGTAAGCGCGCGTGGCACTGGAGAAAAACAAGGCGGTGCGGGCTTTTTGCACCGCGACATCCCAACTGAAACGGGTGGCATCCGGCGAAGTGCAGTAGGCACCCAGAACGACGGGCGGTTGGCCGGGGCTGTTCGGATTGTTCACCACGGTGATGAAACATTGCATCGTGGACCCACGGGGCAGACGGATGCCAGCGCGAGTCGTGCGGGCCTTGGCAGCACCTTCCGTCAAGATAGCGGTGACTTCAGCAGCGGTGAGGCGCGCTTCACCATTGGGCAGAGCGACAGCGGAAGGGTCCGCAATGATGGGCTGGCGCAGTTCCCCCGTCGTGCCGCCCAAGCTGGCACTGGGGAAAACCAGCGCGGGACTCGCCACAACGGGAAAGCCGGGCACCACTGCGCCGACACCACCCAAGGGTGTGACGGCACCGAGGCTGGTGCTGGATTCCACGTAAGGCAAACGGATGCCGTCAATGAACACATTCGAGCCGCGAAGCTCAGTGGCGGGAGCGAAACCCGTTTGCCCGGCGAGAGCAACGTCTTCATCGACATCGGCCGCGAGCACCGTTTGCGGTGTGATGTCCGTGGGGCCATCGCCATCTCCTGCGACACCGATGCCACCAATCAATTTGCCACTGCTGAACAACGGCACGCCACCCGCCGTGCCCGCCAAACCACCCGTCACGGGCGTGGGGACGGTTCCACCATTGGTTCCGCTGACGACACCGACGACGAAGGTGGAGGGATTCTTGAAGCGGTTGATATCGCTGAATGGCAGATTGGAAAAATTGACACCGACGAGCGGACCGGGCGGGCGGTTCTGCACACCAGGCGGGAAGTTCTGCTGCACGATGAAACCGGCGGTGCGCGAAGTGAAGGCGTGTTGATCGCTGCTCAGGAAGACCGCGGTGCCCGCCTTGGATATCGCATTCGCTACCAGATCGTTGGCAGGAACGGCACCATTCACGCTCCACACGCCGAGCACGTAGCCCTCGCGATCCACGACGGCGACAACGCTGTTCGGGGAGACTTGCGCAGCGCGGGTCACGGACTGCGCCATGGCCGTCTGCACTTCCACCAAGGTCATCGCCGTCAGTTCGTTGACCAAGATACTGCATCCGATCAACAACGCGGGGAGAATGTTTTTCAGCAACATGAAATTATTAGTCCTGAGCAAGAATTTAGCCACAAGTCGCACCGGCGACAAGCGGACTGGCGAGATTGTTTGTAAATGATGTGTAAAGCCCGCCCAACTTGTTCGCACGCACGCGTGCTGGTCGCTTTGACCGGCACGTTGACGGGAGCGTTGTCGGGCTGGTCAGCGGATGCTCTGCCCAAGAACACTGGCGGCGGGACGAATCAATTCAGCGGCCGTCTCTCGCCTTACCGGCAACTCATTGACACACCCCCTGCCCTGTCACCCGACGTCTTCACGCCGGACAATGTCATGGTGGCACCGTTTCCGGCAGATACGCTGTATCGGAGCAAGCCCGCGTGGATTCCGATCGTTGACCTGGGCTTCAGTATTCCACTTTCACCCGAAGCGTTTAATCCCGACCCCGGAGCGGTGCCATTACGATTGCCACTCATCCCCGGTGACGAGTGGTTGAAGGCGCGGGTAACAGAAACGGGCAAACCGACACCGGCTCCACCGGAACAGTTTAATCCCGATCCGGGTGGCGGTAAGATCACGGCTCCACCTGAACCTTTCTTCAAGCAAGACCCGCGTCCCGCTACGTCACCTGAATGGGGCCCGGTTCCACCTAACCTGGCTTTACCCCGTGAGCCCGTGCGGTTGTTCGAGATATTGCCTTTTATTCCGCCGACCATCTTTGGTTGGGAACCACTGCCAGAAGCGTTGCGTTTGCCCCGCAATCCAGTGCGGCGCGTTCGCTTGGAACAGGTGGAAAACGCCACAACGCCTTATGGTTACGAAGAAATCCCGAAAGACTTGCAACTGCCTCGGGGTGCTTTGTGGCGCAACCTTCCGAATCATCCGCACTTCTCGAATGGCGGCATAGAACATCAGCCCGTCACCACGTCACCGCCTAATACGGAGGCGGTGGCGGATCGGTGGAAAGTGCCTTTCTCGCCGTGGCGACGTTACACCAGCGGCGATATCGAGACGCCTTATTACCATGATCGCCCGTATCTGTGGCATCCGTACCGCCAGAGCTATCTGAAAGGCGATCTGCCGGTCATCGGACAGGATATCTTTCTAAACCTGACGGCTTCGACGCTCACCGAGGTCGAAGCCAAGCGTGTCCCAGTGCCGAGCGGGATCAGTTCCGCATTGCCGGGATCATCAGAGTTTTTCGGCCGCGGTGAGATCTGGAGCATCCAGAATAACATCAGTGTCACCCTGGATCTGTTCAAAGGTGAGACAGCGTTCAAACCTGTGGAATGGGCAGTGCATCTGCAGCCCGTGTTCAACATTAACCACGTTTACGCCAAAGAAACGGGCGTCGTCTCGCCGGATGCACGGGGTGTATTGGGTGCTGGTCCGGGCAACAATCAGACGCCACCGAACAATGGGGGCATACAAAACCCTGGCGACATCGATGCCATCCTGAACGGGCAAACCGTCAACTCCAGCAACCTCACCGGAGAACAACATACCGTCCGCACGCGCGATTACTGGGCGTTGCAAGAGGCGTTCGTAGAGATCCACTTGCGCGACTTATCAGAGAACTACGATTTCATGGCGTTCCGCGGTGGCAATCAGACGTTCAACAGTGATTTCCGCGGGCTTATCTTCAACGACACCAATCTGGGTTTCCGCCTGTTCGGCAACGCCTGGAACAATCGTATCCAATACAACGCGGTGGGTTTTGACATGCGGGAGAAGGATACGAACTCCGAGTTGAACACCTTCGATGCGCGCAACCAGCAGGTGGTCATCGCGAACGTCTATCAGCAGGATTTTCTCTTCAAAGGTTACACGGCGCAGCTGAGCTTTCACGCGAACATGGACTCGGCCGATGTCCATTATGACCGCAATGGCAGCATTGTGCGCCCGGAACCTTTGGGCTCAGTTCGTGCGCATGATGTTAACGCCTACTACCTCGGCTGGGCCGGCGATGGGCACATGGGCCGCTGGAATGTCTCGCACGCGTTTTACTATGCGTTTGGACGGGATGAGTTCAACGGACTCTCAGGCAAACCGAACGATATCTCGGCTTACATGGGGGCTTTGGAAATCTCTTATGACCGTGATTGGCTCCGCTACAAGGCATCGGTCATCTATGCCTTGGGCGATAATGATGTGAACGACAATACGGCGAGCGGATTTGATACGATTGTCGATAATCCGAATTTCATTGGCGGTCCGTTCAGCTTCTATGTGCGGCAAGGGTTCAACCTCGGCGGCACGTTGGTGAACTTGAAACAGCGGAACAGTCTGGTGCCCAACTTGCGCACGAGCAAATCACAGGGACAGGCGAACTTCGTGAACCCCGGCGTGTTCATCGCGGGTCTTGGCTTGGAAGCGGATGTGACACCGAAGCTAAAGGGCTTCGCAAATGCGAACTACATCCGCTTCGTGGCGATGGACCCGATCAAGACCGCGTTGCTCACGGACAAGATTGATCGCGAACTCGGACTCGATCTGAGCGTAGGGGTGCAGTACCGGCCGCTCCTGACGGACAATGTGATTCTGTCCAGTGGCTTCGGCGTGCTGATCCCCGGCCAAGGCTACAAAGATATTTACAAAACCAACCCGCAACCAGTTCCCGGCTTTGGCACATTGAGCAACCGGGGCAATGTGGATGACTTTTTATTCAGCGCCGTATTGGCGCTCACTTTGACATACTGACCATGAAACGGATGAAACTCATTCTGGCATGGCTGGTGGCTGTTCTCACAGTCACCGGATCACTGCTGGCGGACACCGTCAGCTCGGGTTATGGACCGGCCATTTCCGTCCCCCTCGACGAGCCACGCGAGGCCCGCAAACTGCCGCTGCGCAATTGGATCGACCAGACGCGCGAAGAAGCGCACGCGAAGAGCCGCGGCTGCGTCGAATGCCATAAGGGTTCGGATCAACATACGATGCACAAGTCTCCCAACGTCGTGCTGGGTTGCGTGGATTGTCATGGTGGCAACTCGGCTCCTGGCCTCACGATGAAGAAAGCGCATGTGACGCCCCGTTTCCCGGAACTATGGCCCACCTCGGCGAACCCGAATGACTCCACGGCATTGCTCAATCATGAATCGCCGGAGTTCATCCAGTTCGTGAATCCGGGCGATCTGCGTGTGGCGAGCCAGGCGTGTGGTCTCTGCCATGAAAAAGAGATCAAGGATGTGGGCCATAGCATGATGCGGCATGGGGCGATGCTCTGGGGTGCGGCGCTCTATAATAACGGCAGTACGCCCGATAAGAACTACAAGTATGGGCAAGCGTATGGCACCGATGGTGTGCCGCTGCGTCTGACCAACCCGACGCCGGTAACACCTGAGGATACGAAGAAAAACGGCATCCTGCCTTACCTCGATCCCCTGCCCCGCTTTGCCATCAGCCAGCCGAGCAACATCCTGCGCATCTTTGAAAAAGGTGGGGAGAAACAGTTGCAACTCGGCGTACCGAACATCAATGAACCGCCCGGCAAACCGGCGCGCCGTTTGTCAGACCGTGGATTGGGCACGCTGAACCGCATCGATCCGGTTTTCTTGAATCTGCAGAAGACGCGCCTGCACGATCCGATTCTTGATTTCATGGGCTCGAACAATCATCCGGGCGATTATCGCTCCAGTGGTTGCACCGCGTGCCATGTGGTTTATGCAAATGACCGTTCGCCCACGCACTCGAGCTGGTATTTTAAATATGGCAACCAAGGTTTAAGCTTCAGCGGCGATACTTCCATACGTAAGAATGAACGTGGACACCCGATCAAGCATGAGTTCACCCGCGCCATTCCCACCAGCCAGTGCATGAACTGCCACATGCATCAGGGCAACCTCTTCGTGAACCCTTACCTCGGCTACATCTGGTGGGATCAGGAGAGCGACGGCGAGTTCATGTATCCGAAAGAGCAGAAGAACCCGACGGATGTGGACATGGTCAATGCCATTCGCAAGAACCCGGAAGCAGCGGCGGCGCGCGGTCTTTGGGGTGACCTGGATTTTCTGGAGAAAGTGGCCGAGCTGAATCCTAAGCTGAAGCACACGCAATTCGCCGACTATCACGGTCACGGCTGGGTGTTCCGCGCCATCTTCAAGAAGGATCGCAAAGGTGAATTGCTGGACTTAAAAGACAACGTCATCCCGCACGATGACCCGCATAAGTTCAGCCGCGCTGTTCATCTGAAGGACGTGCACCTCGCGCGCGGCATGCATTGCGTGGATTGCCATTTCCTCAACGACGTCCACGGCAACGGCAATCTCTACGGAGAACCGCGGGCAGCCACGGCCATCGAGTGTATCGATTGCCACGGCACGGTGAGCCAGCGGCCTACGTTGGTGACAACGGGCAACGCGGGCAAGATTGACCTCAGCCAGAGCAGCACCTCCTGGGGTGCGCGATTCATCTGGGAAGGCAAGAAGCTCTACCAACGCAGCGCACTCTCGCCCGATGTGCGCTGGGAAGTGCCGCAGACGAAGGACGCGGTGGACCCGACCTCGCCGCGCTACAATGCGAAAGCCGCTTACGCCAAGACACTGCGGCGCGATGGCACCAACTGGGGCAGCGTGCCGGAGGCGGACAAATGCCCGGAACAACTGGCCCACGACAACAGCCGCATCACGTGCCAAGTGTGTCACACCTCTTGGGCAACGAGTTGCTTCGGCTGCCATTTGCCGATGAAGGCGAATCAACGTGTGGCTTTGAACAAGTTCGAAGGCATGACAACGCGCAACTTCACCTCCTACAACCCACAGGTGGTGCGCGATGATGTTTACATGCTTGGCGTGGATAGCACGGTGAAGAGCAATCGCCTCGCGGTGTTGCGTTCGTCCAGCGCGGTAGTGGTCGGCTCGCAGAATGGCAATCGTGAATGGGTCTATTCGCAGCAGCAGACGGTGTCCGCTGAGGGCTACAGCGGACAGGCTTTCAACCCGCATTTCCCGCACACAACGAGCGGCGCGGGCACGACGAAGAACTGCACGGATTGCCATCTTTCCAAGGACAACGACAACAATGCGATCATGACACAGTTGCTCGGCTATGGCACAGGCACGGTCAATTTCTTCGGACGTTACGCGTATGTAGGGGCGGGCAAGGATGGCTTGCATGCAGTGGTGTGGACGGAGCAAGAAGAACCGCAAGCGGCCTATGGCAGTCACCTGCACAAGCTCGCGTATCCGGATAATTACCGGAAGCATGTGGAAGAGAAACACAGTGAACTCAAAGAGGCCCACCATCATCACGGCGAGGAGATTCTCGATCTGACGTTGCGCGGCGAATACCTCTACACAGCGAACGGACCGGGCGGCTTTGAGGTCTTTGATGTTGCGAACATCGATAACAAAGGGTTCTCGGAACGCATCGTGTCCTCGCCGGTGTCGCCGCTCGGCCAGCGGACGTATGTGCGCACGAAGTATGCGACCTCGGTGACGTTGCCGAGTACACTGGGCATTGATCCGCTGCGTCAACGTTTACCCGAGAATGAGGAACAACCCATCAGCCTCACCTATGGCTCGGTTTATGTGACGGACAAGGAAGAAGGGCTGGTCGTAGTGTTTGTAGGCACTTTGGTAGATGGTGACCCGGCGAACAATTTCTTCCGCGACAGCGATGTCACGCGCTTCAACCCCGATGGCAAATTGACGGGCGCACGGCACAGCTATATGGCTGGCAATAACCTGTATGTCGTCGGGGATAAGGGATTGTTCGTTATCGATGTCAGCACGCCATCTAAGCCGAAGCTGGTGGGTGAATTGGCGGCGGGCTTGAATGCGCCCAAGGCCATTGCGGTGCAGTTCCGTTATGCGTTCATCACGGATGCGGATGGCTTGAAGGTGGTGGATATAACAGCGCCAACGAAGCCCAAGCTGGTGATGGGCGCGAATGTGCCAATGAAATCTGCCGGACGACTCTACGTGGCGCGCACCTATGCTTACGTGCCGAACGGAGCGGAAGGCTTGGCGATCATTGATATCGAAAATCCCGAGAAGCCTAAGCTCGAGATGAGTTACACGGCGGAAGGACAGATCAATGATGCGCGTGCGGTGCAGATCGGTTCGGTGAATGCCTCGATGTTCGCGCTCGTGGCGGACGGGAAGAATGGGTTGCGTATTATCCAAGTGATCTCGCCCGAAAACGTGCCTGGGCATATGGGCTTCAGCCCGAGACCGAATCCGAAACTCATCGCCACGTATCATACGCATGAACCGGCGGTGGCCGTTTCGCGCGGGCTGGATCGCGATCGCGTGGTAGATGAATCGGGCAACCAGACAGTCGTGTTTGGACGGCGTGGTTCGCGTCCGTTCAATCTGGAAGAAGCACAGATGTTCCTGCGGCATCAACCCACAAACAGCACTCCACGCACGGAAGGCGAGCTCTTCAAGGTGGTTGATGTCTTTGTGAAGGAACGCAAATTGGTGACGAAAGACGGTCGCGAACTGGTGCCGACCTTGCAACCGAAACCCGAACCGGTACCGATTCCCGCGAATCAGATCAGCGG
This sequence comes from Limisphaerales bacterium, assembly GCA_965283725.1. Taxonomy (GTDB): domain Bacteria; phylum Verrucomicrobiota; class Verrucomicrobiia; order Limisphaerales; family JAEYXS01; genus JAEYXS01. The sequence goes on along the minus strand of CBDIPT010000004.1, from coordinate 299,410 downwards.
TCGGCTGACACCGCGTGGCCGATAAGCAAACTGTCGCTACATGCAACGCAACGAAAATAGAACAGGCTGGTGGTGGCTGCTCCTCGTGGGGCTGCTGGGCCTGACGTCTGCATACGCGCAGGATGCCGTGACGTCCCTGAACCCGGCTGGTGAAGCGGGTTACGCGAATGGCCCGCTGACACAGGCGCGCTTCAATGATCCCGCCGGGGTGGCTTTCGATGCCGCTGGCAATCTTTATGTGGCGGACAGCCGCAATCACGTCATCCGCAAGATCACCCCGGCAGGCTCCGTGAGTTTGCTCGCCGGCACTCCAGGTGAACCGGGCTTCGCCAATGGCGCGGGCACAGCGGCAAAGTTCGATACACCCTTCGGCATCTCCGTGGGCAACGATGGCAGCGTGATCGTCTCCGATGCCGGCAATCATGTGCTACGGCAGATCAACAGCAGCGGTGTTGTGTCGACGCTCGCTGGTCAGCCCGGAGAGTATGGCGCGACGAATGGTCCCGTGAGCGCGGCCTTGTTCCATACGCCCTTGGGCATCACACATGATCACAGCGGCAACCTCATCATCGCGGACAGCGGCAACCACGCGATCCGTCGCCTCACGACGAACAACATCGTAGAGACGATCGCGGGTGTGGCCGAGGTGTGGGGTTACGCGGATGGAGTTGCGGCTCAAGCGAAGTTCAACGGACCTGTGGATGTAGCCGTCGCTACCGATGGCCGCATCTTCGTCTCGGATGGTTTCAACCACGTCATCCGTTGCGTGCAGACGAACGGCACAGTCACGACGGTTGCCGGTCAGGCGGGCACGGCGGCTTGGGCGGACGGCCCCGTAAGTGAGGCGCGTTTCTGGAATCCCGCCGGGCTCGCGCTCGATGCCTGTGGCGAACTCTACGTGGCGGATTCGCTGAACCACGCCATCCGCAAAGTGACCGCGCAAGGCACCGTCATCACCGTATCGGGGCGCGGCCGAAGTTCGGGCGCAGCCGATGGTAGCAACGGCGTCGGGCGTTACTTCAACCCCTACGGACTCGCGTTTGACCTTCAAGGGCACCTCGTCGTGTCGGATAGTTACAACCAAGCCCTGCGTCAGGTGCTCGTGCCCTTCACCGTCGCAACTGCACGTGTGGATGGCGGCTCCACGCGTGTGATCCGCTGGCTTGGGGTGATCGGTAAACGCTATCAGGTCCAATTCACGGACGATCTGCAAAACGGCAACTGGCAAAACCTTTCCTCCTCTCTTCTGGCCGCTCAGCTCGACCTGGCTGTGACCGACAACACTTCGACCGGCACCCGCTTCTATCGCGTTTTGATCCTCAGCAACCCCTGATTTATTGGGGTATACGGCTGATTATCATGCGTAGTTTAGGGTATTTGGCCACCAGACCGCAAAATCAGCTTCCCTTATCACCGGTATTTCCCTTACATTCTGGCCCGCAGCAACTTGCTGCCTATGAGCCGATATCGCCAAAGGCTGTTGGTTGAGCACATTATTCCTCTCGTCTGGGGGATTGGTGTACCCCTGATTTTGTTCGGTTCCTGGGCCCCCTACGCCATCTATCAAAAGTGGTGGGCACTCATTTTCCCCTTTATTTGCGCCACCGGCGTTTACTACGGCGGCAAGCAGTTGAAGCGCCAGTATTACCAATACATGCTCAATCTTCCGCAGGAAGAATGGGCCCGCCTGCATATGCAGGAGGAGCGCTTCGTCTCCGTCATCTTCTACTCGGCCGCGTTTCTGCTGGTGATCATCAGCATCGCGTTTATGGCCTGGTCGGTGTTCAGCTCCTGAGCGGACATCAACCGCCGATCGCCTTCCGGATCACCGGCTCCAACACCTCCGCCTGCCGCCAGAAGCCCAAATCCGATGGATGCGAGCCATCCGCCGTCGCCTCGGAATCATTACCCAGCAACTGCTCTCCTTCCACGTAACTCAGCCCCGTCATCCCCTCCTTCAATAGTTTCTGATAAGCCGTGCGGAACTCCGCGCGACTCCCGTCATTCCGGTCGCGACGGCTTTGCAGGAAAGGGGCATCGCCATACGTGCGATCTTCCACACACACAATCGGCGTCTTCGGTTTCGCCGTGCGCAAAGTGCGGAGAAAATTCTCTGCGCGCTCCTTCACCAACGTAGGGATCATGTTCGGCAACGCATCGATCACATACACCACTGGATCCAGCTCCGTCAGCAACGTCGCGATCTCCGGTTCCATCAGCGCATTCCCCGAGAAACCCAAGTTGATGAAAGGCTTGTTCAAGCGCCGTCCCAAAATCGCTGCGTGCGGCATGCCCGGTCGCGATGCACTCGCGCCGTGGAGAATCGATGTGCCGTAAAACACGATGGGCTTCTCTTCCCGCGGCGGTTGCGCCACGAACCACGAACCTGCTTTCACGCCGAACTCCAGCGATTCCACACCGTTGTAAAGCGGCAGATACGCCATGTAAGCCCGAAAGCCCGGCTTCAAGCCGCCCACCAGGTCCGCATCGATCTCCTGCTTGTCCGGCTTGCTGCACGCCACCCAGCTCCAGCGGCCATCGGGCAGTTGACCATAGAGATCCACACCGCTCACGCCCATCGCGGACATATTCGTGATGGCCACTTTGGGGTTGGAAAGCTTGTAGCGGATCTTGATCACCGGACTGTCCGAGGAGAACCGCACCACCATCCCCGCCGAATGACGGCTCAGGTTCCACACCACATCGCGCACCACACCTTTCGCCTTTTTCGGCAAGCGATCGTAATACTTCTCCGTCTCCGCCCAGCCTTTGCCCTCGATACCCCAATCCTGCGGATTGAACCAATGCACGCCGTTCTCCACCTTCGGCGTCACATGCAGCGCGGGCGCCGCGAACGCCTCGGTGCTCAACCACTGCGAGGCCGCCAGCGCGGTTGCACTGCCCAATAAAAATTCACGACGATTCATAATATTTCCTCAATTATGCGCGCATCAACCCTTTGACTTCCCAGCCCGTGCGATACTTCACATGCACGTGGTCATTCGCTTCCTTCACGTTCTTAAACTCCATCTTCGTTGAATCCCACTCCAGCTTCTGGCCGGGGAAGTAGATCGCCACCGTGCCGAGCAGGACCGTCTCCGTGAGCGGACCCGAGTAATCAAAATGCCCGCTCGCCTTGCCCTCGCCTTTGCACGCATTCGCCCATTGCTGGTAGTGATTATCCGTCGGCACCTGTTCCAGCTTCACCTCGGCGAACTTGTCCGCCGGCAAGAGCTGCGGGCTGCCCCCGTGCGGACACAAAATCGCTCCCTTCTCGCCGATGAGCAGACACCCGTTATCCGTCAGCTTCTGGCCTGCAGGCAGCGGGATCAGGTCCAGCGATGGCTTCTTACCACCGTCATACCACGTCATCGTGATATCGCCCGTGGTGAACTCGCTCTGTTTAAATTTATAGTGGATCACTTCCGCGCTCGGGAACGTCTCGCCGTTGCACTTCTCGCCCTCATACCACACGAACTCCGGCGCTTTCAGATTCAAGCTCCAGAAGATCGGATCAATGATATGGCAACCCATGTCCCCTAGCGCACCTACCCCGAAATCCACAAAACCACGCCAGTTGAAAGGATGATACGGTCCACGGCCTTTCTTCTTCACGCCCTTGACCTCCGTCTCTTTACCATCCACAAACGGCCGTTCCTTGGCCACGCCCAGCCACAGGTCCCACTTCAACGTCTCTGGCACCTTGTCCTCGCCTTCCGGCCGTGGGATGCCTTGTGGCCAGATCGGCCGGTTCGACCACGCATGCGCTTCCTTCACCTTGCCGATCACCCCGCTCTGGATCGCCTTCACGAGTGTGCGATACCCTGTGTGACTGTGGTTCTGGTTACCCATCTGCGTCACCACCTTGTATTTCCGCGCCGCTTCCGTAAGCACGCGGGATTCATAGATCGTGTGCGAAAGCGGCTTCTGCACATACACATGCTTGCCCAGTTGCATCGCCGAAAGTGCGATCGGCGCATGCATGTGATCCGGCGTGGACACCGTCACGCCATCGATATCTTTTTGCTCCAGCAGCTTCCGCCAGTCGTTGTACGTCTTCGCGCCTGGATACTTCTTCGCCGCGCCTTGCAGCGTGTTGTCATCCACATCGCAGATCGCCACCACGTTATTGTTCACGGATGTCTCCGCGATGTCCCCCGCCCCTTTGCCCCCCACGCCGACACCGGCAAGGTTCAATTTGCTGTTGGGCGATTCAGCCGAGCGCATGATGTTGGGGAACCCTATCGTGGCCACGGCCGAAGTAGCTGCCAGACCTTTGATGAAACCACGACGCGATGTCTGAAAATTCTTCATAGTTCTGAAAGAGGGACGTTCCCCGCAGCATGTGGATTCAGCCGAAAAATCCCAAGTGAAAAATCGTCTCCTTTGTGGTTCATCTCATTCTCCTCTTATTTCCCGTTGGCCAGTCTTTCCGCGACCAGCGTTTCCTCCCCCTTTAAACTTGGCAGACACCCGTCCGCACGTCGCCAACTTCCCCCAGATCAAGTGCCACGCCAAACCATTTATTTTCTAAACGAAAACTAAAAATTGAATAAAACCGCCTCCAGAAACGTCGTTTTTAATGTCACCGTTCGTTACCCTCTGAACCCCAAACATCTGCACGCTTTTCAAACTGCTGCCCCCCTCGTGGCGCAGGTTGACAACCTGCTGTATCGCCGACAGGCAACCGGCAAAGAATCCGCACTTTCATTTCTATCGTCCCCCATCCCGGCCTCATTGTGACCCAAACGGCTTGCATCCACCTTGATTTCACCGTCCGTCCGGCCTGTTTGCTCTAAGCTTAAGAAAGAGGAACAAAAGTGGCGGAACGGATAAACATACCAGGGCGACGATCAGCAATATGATGCTCGGCGGCGGTGACGGTGGTGGTGATAGTGCTCGATTCGGTGACGGCGGAGCAGGAAGCGGCGCATTAGCCGGTGACGCTGAAAATGAAGGCGCTGTTTTATTCGCTGGTAGCGGCGGACTGGGAGCCAATGCTAATTTCCCCTGCCGATCAAACACCTCGATTCCTCCCTTGGTGTGAATGATCGTCAAGGTGCTGTTGTTCGTGAACTGGTTCGGAAAAAAGTAGTCTTGGGACGTTGCCGAGCCCATTTTCAAACTGTGAACGTAGAATTCCTGTGTCCTGGCAAAGTTTCCACCTTGAGGAACGGCAGCCCGGTCTTCGCCTTTTCCTTTTGAACGAACGGTTTGATGGCGGCAGGAAACCAAGGGTGAAAACTCCCCCGGTATTCATATTCAACCCCATATTGGACATCGGGCTCATGAACCGCCCAAGAGACGATGCGTTTGGGCAGGCCAGCCGCCGTCTTGCTTTCAATCCTGCCTTCGAATGGCTCTCTGCCTCTGCCTTGCGCGGTGAACGTATCACCACTCCAAGTTAGGGTGGATAGCTGGATACGCTCCTCCAAGCCAAGGCCTGTTATCGGTTCGAATATTCTGGTTCTAGTTATCTCTCTTTTGCGTCCCGCCGCATTCCTGTCCGGCCACAGGTTCAATTGGTTATTTCTCAATTCCCAATAAGTATCATCCCACGCACCTTCTAGCATTTGTGGTGGCCCACCAATGACATCCATTTGACTTAAACAATAGGCATTGGTTTGCAGGCGCAATTGGAAAAAATTACCCGCTGGCCGCATGGCTGGCGCACCTGCTGGAGGAGTGGGCAGTGCTATCAGCAGTTTTCGTTCAAAAACGATGTCCTCGATGGGAGGCGGATTGGTCAGGAACGCCTTGAACGCCTCCAGCGGAGTTTGCGCCCGCAAACTTCCCCCGCACAAAACCAAGCTCGCAAACAAGGCACACCAAAGCGCAAATACACGTCTGAACGACTTACGGATACTAAATGCAGCCATAGTTTTGCTCCTCCAAAGCGCTGTTTTTCGCGCATCCTTGGGTTAACTGACTATCGCTTAAGTCGCCAAATCCGCAATCCTCAAACCGTAGCGAAGTCCCACGACTGCGGGATGTCGCCGACTGGCAATCGGCAGAACCGTGAATAGTAGAGGTCCTCACACATCATCAACCAGCGCGATTAGAAGTCGGCCAGTTCTGCACGGCCCGCCGTAGCACATCGCCCGTGCTGCCGGTTTCCAGCCGGCAGTCCGACGCGTCCGCCGTAACACCACTCCCCCTGCGTAATCGTCTTCGTCACTTTTTACTTTAAGTTTTCCTCTCCCCTTTTCGCGTTTTTAGCGGTTTTAACGGTTTTAAAACCCCCTCTTCCTTTGCAATCTGCCCGCGCTTCCCTATCCTCCCCACAGCACAACACAACCAACATGATCATCACCTACTGGTGCTCAGCCTGCCGCGATGCACAATTCCGGCGATCTCCACCAGACCACCGCGACTGGTGAACTCGATCGCTGCGGTAAAACCGGCGCCACCGTTCAACTCCGCGCCATTCATGACGACCCGGACGACGAAGCCTACGGCACCCCGCGCTGCCCAGTCTGCCAGTTGGAAATAAAAGCCCCAGCGTCACCCTGTCCCGCCTGCGGCACGACCCTTGGCTGACATCTCGCCCGTCGAAACACGAGCAACCCGCATCGACCAACCTGCGCGGCACACGCTTGTTTTCTGCTCCATCTTCCACTCGCTACCACCCGGTTAGACCAAGGCTACAGCCACCCGGCGTCCTCACCGCAAATCCGGCCTAAAACTGGCCCAGCCAGTGCAAAATCCACCTAGCACCAAATGATCTGCGGCATCTTCGGCAAATACCTTGCCTCCAGTGGCTTTGGTAACAAAATCTCCCTAGCAAAAGAACGTGTGCAAGTCGTTTCCATGCACTTAAAACTCTATGCCTTGGCACGCCTTTATCCACCGAGAGCTTCCGCTCGTTGAAGTCACCTTCACCGGCCTCCTGACGGCAGCCGAACTGCATGCCGCTGCCTCTGAGACCTATGCGCTGACTACCCAATCCGGTCACTATCTCATCCTTGGAGATTGCTCCGGCATGGCGCATGGCGGGCACTCCGTTTTTGACCTCTATGACGCTGCTAAAGGCTTTACCACCTTACCCCGCGCCAAGGCCTTGAAAGAAGCCGTCATCGTGCCCCAGATTCCCGATTCATCGGAGCGGGCCAGCTTCTGGGAAACGACCTGTTTCAATCATGGCCTCCAAGTGCGCCTATTCACAGACCGCACCAGCGCCCTCGCGTGGTTGCTACCCAAACCCTAGAGCGGCCCTCACCGCTCGAAATCCCTTGCCTAATAGCGACATGGAGGAGTATTTTAACTCTGACTTCAAAGAACCTTTATGGCGCTGCGGTGTTTAAACCTTTGTTCCGCAGCCAAGTAGTGGCGGAAGTCCTAGAAGTCCTCTCGCCCCTGCAACGGCCAGTCGTATCGACCGCTTCCTGGAGCTACAGTCGTAAACCTTAACGGAAAGCGGCTTATGCGTCTCGTAGCAGAAGATTGGCTCTTCGCTCAGCCTCACCTGAGCGGTTCAGTGCTCGCCGTGGACCTGTTCCTCAATACTGGCCAGCACGCCCGGCTGGAAGTGATCCCGTGGCTCGACCTCGTGTCCGGCCAGCCCGATCAGTTTCCAGAAATCATCATCATCGCCGAGTCCACCGGGGAAGACCTGCACGCGGCAGGCGCCCACCAACGCTGGCTCGCCCGCCCGCCCCGCCGCCATTGCGAATGGAGCAAAGTCGAGCTCGACCAAGTCCTCGTCGGCCAGATTAATGAACGCCTCAGCGCCGCCATCTGCCAATGCTTCGCCGAACCCGTCGCCGCCTAGAGACGGCGGATTTACTTAGGTAGGGTCGGCTGTCCTCAGCCGACCGCCGCCGAAGCCTCTGCTCTGCCAATCGAAAGCAGGTCAGCTAACGCATACGGCTTCACCCTCGATCGCCTTTCCCATCTACGCTCATCCGCGTCCATCTGCGGTTAAAATCCCCCTCCTTACATCGACACCAGCAACACCCGGTAATTTGCCGCATCCACCTGATACATCATCCCCTCTGGTGCGGCGGGAAAATCCTTCACGAAACCCTTCGCCTTCATCTCATCCACGGAACCCGGCACGCGCTTCTGCGCCGCAAAGAACGCCACACACGATTGCGAGAGCTGCTGCAACACCGGCCCCCACTTCGGATGCTTCTGGATATCTTCCACAGAGAGGTTGTAGAGCGGCGTCTCAGCGAGAGCCGGTGCGCTGACATTGGTCAAAGCCACCGTCGGAGCTGCCGGTGCCACTTGCCCGGCCACGGGCGGCGGCGCCACCACCGCGGCGGGGGCCTGCGCCACCATATTGCTGGCGTCCACCGCCGTCGCCGCCGCAGGCTTGGCCGCTGGTGCGTCCATATCCGGGTCCGAGCAACCCGTTAGCAGAGCGGTGGTGGAAGTGAGGACAAGGAGTTCAACGAGCAAGGACGCCCGGTTAAGTTTCAATTTCATAAGAGTACGACTTGGTTTCAAAAGCCGGATAAACATCATCCAGCCGACCCCACCCTACCTCCTCCACGTTACGCTCTCGTGACCCCATCGTTACAGTCCCGTGAAGCCCACGGAGCGCGAACTCCGTTTCGGCGAGATTTTTCCCGAATCTGTCCCCTTTACCTTCAGTTATGCAATATCCCACACCCGCCCCCGGTCATCGTCCATTCCTTCGTCATCCAGTTTTGGTCCTTCATCCATTCCCGCTCTCGGTCCAAACTTCCTTGAACAAACCCCTCATAAGCCGCGTCCAAACCTCCGATGATGTCGTTTACCCGATGAACCAAAGCCTATTCAACAGACATAGACAGCCACCCCGGCTCCATGTAATATCCTCCGCACGATGAAAAGCGCGCCTAAACAGACGAAGGTCTTGATTTCGCTGTTCCACACGCCCACCGAGGCGAGTCGCGATATTTTCTACTGCGTCTTCCGCGCCGGCCACCTCATCGCCGGGCAGGACTATGCCAAGGTCCACCCGAACTACCCCGGCCACAAACTCCTCCTCTGCCTCAAAGGCAAAGGCAACGTGAAGGTCAACGACCGCGTCTGGCCCGTGAACGAAGGCGAGATCGCCTGGATCTACAACCACTACGCCAACTCCCATTGGCCCGAGGAAGGTTCTCCGTGGGAAATGCTCTGGATCCGCGTGGACGGCCCGCACATGGAGCGCATGTACCAGATGCTTACCTCTTCCGGATCACCCGTATTCTCCGGCATCAACGCCCGCACCTCCGCCGCCATTTTTCAACGCATCTTCCGCGTCCTCGAGACCCGCCCTATCGCCATGGAAGTCACCATCCATGCCGAGGTCGGCCAGCTCCTGCGCGAACTCTTCAAGACCCGTTACTCCGCGAACCCATCGCCCAAGAAAGAGAACGAGATCCCGCAATCGCTCCACAAGCCCATCGAGGCCATGCGCCTGTATTACAACAAGCCCCTGCGCGTCCACGAACTCGCCGCCATGGCGCACATGAGCGTCTCCAATTTCTTCCGGAATTTTAAGGCCGCCACCGGCACCAGCCCCATCGACTGGCTCAAGCGCGAACGCATCAACCAGGCAAGAAACGCCTCCTCGAAACCGATCTCTCCATCGCGCAGATCGCCGACCAGACCGGCTACTACGACCAATTCTACTTCAGCCGCGACTTCAAGCGCATGACGCAAGTATCCCCCAGTGAATACCGCCAACGCGAACGCGCCCACAAGAAATGGCTCGAACTCCAGCAAGCCAACGAACCCGAACCCGCGGTGGTGAAAAAGAAGGCGGGGAAGTGATATCGTAGCTGGTGCCGCTAGGAATCGCGCGTAGTCCCCAGCTTAGGCAAACTAAGCCAATCCATCTCTTTATCAGATTTATCTGCCACCTCGATAAACCGCGCTTCAATCTCCACCAAAGCCGGTAGCTTATTCAAAAGGCAGCATATTCAAAACTTCTATTGTTTGCTGCGCCACACCCAAGTCACTCAAGGTTCCTCGAATCGTGAGAACGCTAGTGGCATCATTGAAAAATATCTGAGTAGAAGTAGCTGTATTCGTTGTCATCTGCAGCCCGACATGACGGAAAAATTCCCGGGACATCTCCTGAATATTCGTGGATGTCATGATATTGGTCAGGCCACTCGCAGCCGCCGCATTCTTCAATCCCTTTTCAAAAGTCTTCGGACTCACCCTGAATCGCCTTACAAACATTTGCGGGGAACCGCTTCTATCATCATTCCATTGCCAGACGACATCGCCGTTGTAGATTTCGAAATCCAAGCCTCTCCCCGCTTCCCTCGGCGTACTGTCCGCCATAGCTTGCATCACCTCGTAGACAGTTTTGTTCACTAGCGGCGGATCGATCGTTATCTTTAAATCCAACAGCCCCGGCTGAAGCATCGCTTTTTCACCTACACCGACATACTCTCGAAAACCAAAAGTCACAGGCTCCAGCACATCCCCGCCTTGGTTTACTAAATTGGCCAAGTGCTTGCTGGCCTCGCGTAAAGTCGTATTCGTAAAGCCGACCTCGGGAAGAACTCGCGTATTCAGTCTTTGAATTAAGGCTGCACGCTTGGGACCACTAAAAATCCCGTTGATCCTCGACACCATCCGTGGCTGCTCCATGAATCCTTCTCCGAGTCCAAACACAACCTCTCCTTCTTGCGCAACATAACGCACCGAAAGGCCAGCACCGGCACAAACAAGTTCCAACGCCTCTCGCAAAGAACTCCCGGCCTCGATATCCACAATGGTATTCACCAACCCAAGGTCCACAGGCCCGGCACTAGTCGTTACAGCTCCTTCAATCCGAAACACTACCAGTTGATTTGTCCGTCCCGGAACCCTCGTCGCTTCGGTCAAAATCCTCACCACCTCGATTAAAGGCACCCGGTCTAGCTTCATTTTTGGCACTTTAATAGTATCCAACTGTGATCTGCGAACCGGCGCATTATTCACTTCCACCTCCTTCAACCGAGAGCCAATCTTTTTAACACCATCCTGAATGGTTGCCAATTCCTCCAGTGATCCCCGCACCCGTAAATACCCTACACTACTGTTGAAATTGAAGTTTATGTTTACACCATCATAGGCGAGACCAGAAACTTTTACCCCTAGCTTCTCAGCAAACAATCGGGTCAATGCTTGCGCTCTCAGCTGGCGCATGAACTCCTCACCAGCAGGTCCGCCGTTCCATCTGCCAATAACATTCGTGAAGGAATCAATTTTTCTGTTCGTAAAACGCTCCATATCAGCGATGAATATTACCGGGTTTACTTCAAATTTCTGGGTTAATAAAGGAATACAACTGAACACGACCCCCCGGTCTTCTATGGTAATCGTCAACCGTTTGCTTTCAATCGGCTCGGCAACTCTGGGAATTGACTGCAAGACGTCGGAAAATGTCGAATTCTTCCGCGGCGGATTGATACTCTTTAGAACACCGGCTAAATCCGCCGCGGACTTGTCATCCAAAGCGGGATCGATAGTAAAGACTATGCCTATCTTATCCGGGTCTTGCTTCACTGACTCCTCATGCAATATGCGAATCACCTCAAAAAGCGGCTTCTCCTTATCGAGTGGCTCCTTGATAACCATCCGATCCAGCATCTGCGAAATACGCTGTTTCTCTGGTATCTTTTGCTTTGCAGAGTTTGTCTGAACTACCGAATTCGTCACAGGCAATACCTGAACCTGATTTGTCTGCGACGTAGCTTTATCAACATCGCTCTGTGATTTACGAGCGGGAGAAGCCCCCTTGATAGGCTTGGGTTTCGCCGAAATCACAACCACTCCATTTTGAACACTGAATTGCAAGGGCTCGTCTGCACCTTCACAAATCGTTTCCAACACTTGCCGGAACTTCAGCCCCTTTTTCACCGGATTCACCAGCACGATAACATCTTCCAGAGATTTCTTCGCTCCGCCGACGGGAGTGAGAATCGGATTTCCCAAAGGATCCAACGGTGCACCCGGCTTGACCTCGAATTGCCCTGGCACCATACCACGTAACTCGAACTTGAAGCCTTCTTTCTCCGGATCAAACCGCTTGCTTTCTTCCGTGAGAAACTTGACCGCAACCCCCAGCGGCAGGCCGTCCATGAAAAGCTCCGGCATTACGATTTCATCGAGTTTTTTATTGGCCGCTTCGCTGAGCTTGGCCACCTGTATCGCCGCCCCGTTCACCGGCAACCGGAACTGGACCGGCTTTGCCGCCGCGTTTGTCACTTCGATCTCCATCTCCTGCTCACCTGCCCGACGATGCAAGGCAACCAAGGTGTAACGACCTGGAGGCAACTCCTGCGGAAACTCGAAACCTCCCTCCTTATCCGTCACAGCAAAATAGGGATGCTCAAACACACTGAGGTAAGCATACATCCATGGCAGGGAATCGCACTTGAGCATCGCCATGACTTCCGGGTGGTCAATGACCGCTTCGATTTTCTTCGCGTCAGGAAGCATCGCCCGGTTCCATTCAACATTGCTGCCATTCTTGGGAATAAAGTGTAGATTATACAGCAAAGGGTCTTCGGTGATGAAAGACACCGGCTGACCAGTTTGAACAGCGGCGATATAGGGATACCATTCAAAGCCTTTGGATTTTAATATTACCGGCGTTTTCGGATGCTCGAATTTCTTCCCTTCCAATCCTTTCTTTACGTAAATCAGGGTATCTGCCAGACCATGGTTAGAAGACGTTATGAAGTTGCGCGTCATCAATCGCTCAGCTCGGAACTTCGCTGCACTCGGTGAAATTTTGACTTCTTTTTCGGCAGGCAAAATGCCGTAGAAGAAAACTTGTCCGCTCAATTTGCTCGCAACTTTCACCACCTTCACCTCGGGCACAACCACTGGAGCTGGAGTTGCGGCCAATTGCGGACGAGGATCACGTTTCACCGATGGCTCAGGCTCTGCCGCTTGCAACATCCCTGCCATCATGTTCCACGCTCCGCCGAGCAATCCGGACCAAGGGGTGGCTTGATCGCGGCGCATCCAGCCGGAGCTGAGCAAAAGGACACCGATCAACACCACCGGCAGCCCCAGCTTCACCAACCGCGTCCGCCATGCGGAAGGCCGCTGCGCCAACCCTGCCGAGAGATTCAATAGACGCTCCACCCTCTGCCCCAAGCGTGAACGAAAGCCGCTGCCCTCGATGCCGATGGATTCCAGTGAACCCGGCGTGGAGATTTCTTGCGCGATAGTGACCAGGCATTCCGCCAGCGTTTCCGGACCGTTCTCTGCCAGCACGCACGCTTCATCCGCCGCCATCTCGCTCGTCACTTGCAGGCGCGACCGAGCTAGCCACATCAGCGGATGCCACCACAGGACCGATACCAAGCCATCCGCCAGCAGATACCAAAGCGGATCGCGCGCTGCGAGGTGCGCCAACTCATGCGCGAGAATCGCCTCCTGCTGCCTCCGATCAAATCGCTCCGTGAAACCGGCTGGCAAAGCGATCGTCAACTGGAACAGGCCGAACACCACCGGCGTATGGATGCGCGACGCTTCCAGCACTTGCACCGATTGCTTCAAGCCCAGCTTGCGCGCGATGCCTTGCACCCGCTCAAACAGCCCCACATCAAACACCGACTGGCTCCGCGCACAAAAGCGCAGCAAAATAAACCGCCCCACCAACAAGCGTGAGGCCAGCACCAGCGCACCAATCGCCCAAACACCCAGCACCAATGCCAAGGCCAGCGGGAAACTATCTTTCGGTAACTCCGCTTGCACTGCCATCGCCTCCACCTGAATATCAACTGGTGCCAGTTCCTTTGGCGAAGGCATAGGCGCCACGTCCGGCAAGATGAACGGCTCAGGTGACGCCGTGACAATTGGCTGAGTTTGCTCAACCGCTGGAGCCGTCGGCGAATTTTCAATTGGAGTTACCGCGGGTGTGCTTAGAGCCAAATTGGGAACCGCCAGCAAGGCTGCAGGAGCAGGCTGCCCTTCCGAAGCGCGGAACAGATTGAGCGAAGAAAACTCCACGAGCAGCAGACCGGCCAACGCCAGCAAGCTCGCCTGCCAGAGTGTCCGCTGCCACACCACAGATCGCAATCGCCTGGCGATCAGCCCGGTGACGACTACCACGCCCGCAACTTCCACCGCGAGCAACCACACAGCTTGCCACGGCGTGTTCATAGCTTCTTCTTCCTCTCCTCGATGAGCTTTTGCAGCCGCCCCAGCTCCTCCTTGCTCACCTCCCGCGAGGTCAGCAGATGGTTCACGGCGTCCGCCAAGCTGCCTTCAAAAAAACGGTCCACGAGGTCATTGAGCGCACCTTTCGTCACTTCATGCTCCACGACGGTCGCCGCGTAGATAAAGGTCCGTCCCTCCGTGCGATGCTTCACCAACCCCCGCGCCTCCATCTTCCGTAACATGGTGGCGATGGTCGTGTAGGCGAACTCATCCTCCGCGCTCAATGCCTCGTGAACCTCTCCAACCGTCCCCTCACGCTTTCCCCAAAGCACTTTGAGAATCCGGAGCTGGAGCTCCCCTAACCGATGCACCTTGGCTGTCTTCATGGTAAATTCCGGGTGATAACGACCACAGTAATACTACCATGGTAGTATTAAGTCAAGCCCCTGCTTAAATGTAGCCGCCGAGGTAACGAGGCTCTGACTCCAATCTCTCGATGTTCAGAGTTCGATGTTGGATGTTCGATGTTTCCCTGCTATTCCTTAGCCCGTTCATGAAACTCAGCATCGTCACCAAACTCTCGTTGGCCTTTGCCGCCCTGCTTTTCTCCTTCACTGCCCATGCCCAAGAAGCCCGCTGGTGGAAAGGCAATCTCCACACCCACTCCCTCTGGAGCGATGGCGATGACTACCCGGAGATGATCGCCGATTGGTACAAGCAGCATGGTTACAACTTCCTCATGCTCAGCGATCACAACGTGATGCAGGAAGGCGATCGCTGGCTGGTGGCCACGAACCGGGGCGGCGGTGCCGTACTGGAGAAATACATCAAACGCTTCGGTGCCGACTGGGTCCAGCAACGCACCAAGAACGGCCTGCCCGAGGTACGCCTGAAGAATCTCGCCGAGTTCCGCCCCAAGTTCGAGGAACCCAACAAATTCCTGTTCATCCCCGGTGAAGAACTCACCGACAATTACAAGGTCGCCCCGGTGCACATGGGCGCCGTCAACTTGCGCGAGGTCATCAAGCCACATGGCGGCGACAGTGTCCTGGAAGTCATCCAGCACAATGTGGATGCCGTTTATGCCCAGCGTGAACGTACCGGCCAACCGATGTTCCCGCACGTGAACCACCCCAATTTCCGCTGGGGCATCACGGCCGAAGAACTCATGCCTGTGCGCGGCTTGAAATTCTTCGAGGTCTATAACGGCCATCCCTCCGTTTATAATGAAGGCGACAACATCCATGCCAGTATCGACAAAGTTTGGGACATCGCCCTCACCCATCGCCTCACCAGCCTCAAGCTCGGCGTGCTCTACGGCCTCGGCACCGATGACTCGCACAACTACCACAATATCGCCGTCGGCAAGAGCAACACTGGCCGCGGCTGGGTCATGGTCCGTGCCAAGGACCTGAGCGCCAACAGCCTCGTCGCCGCCATGGAAGCGGGCGATTTCTATGCCACCAGCGGCGTGATCTTGCAGGACGTGCAACGCAACGGTGACGAACTCAGCCTGGAGATCGCGTCGGAAAACGGCGTGGAATACACCATCGAATTCATCGGCACGAAACGCGGTTTCGATGCCAAACACGAACCGGTGCGCGCCGCCAGCGGCGAAGCCTTGCGTGTCACGAACCGTTACAGCGACGACATCGGCAAAGTGTTTTCCACCGTCAAAGGCACCAAGGCATCCTATAAATTACAGGGCGATGATATCTATGTCCGCGCCCGCATTTACTCCACCAAGGTCAAAGCCAACCCCTATCGCGCCGGCGAATTCGAACAGGCCTGGACGCAACCGCTCGTGAACACCAAGTGAAACCCAAGATCAATCTGAACCGCCTGAGCGAAGCAAATCTGCTCGATTTGCGCCTGTGCGATCTGCCGGTCCAAATCACCGGCACGCCGCTCGCGGGAATGATTGACCGGCTCTATTCCGAGCTCTCCGTTCGCGGTATCGATTTCCAGCCGACGTGCTGGCTCGCCGAAGAATGGTTCTCACCCGACGCCGTGCCCGGCATCGCCATCCCCTTCTTCCTCGCCCATCCGCGACTCGCCGCGCTGGAAAAGAAATTCATGCTCGAGGTGGAAGGCGGCACGGAGCAGCAATGCATGCGCATCCTGCGTCATGAAGCTGGCCACGCCATCGACACCGCCTTTCGTCTGCATCGGCGCAAGGAATGGCGCGAGTTGTTCGGCTCCTTCACCACACCTTATCCGAACTCCTATCAACCGCGCCCCAACAGCCGCCGCTACGTCCTGCACTTGGATGCCTGGTATGCCCAAGCGCACCCAGCGGAAGATTTTGCGGAGACATTCGCCGTGTGGCTGACCCCCAACTCCCGCTGGCAAACACGCTATGCCGGTTGGGCGGCGTTGGAAAAACTGGAATACATCGACGACCTGATGGAAGAGATCGCCGCCATGCCCGCGCGGAATCGCAAACGCAAGGCCATCGAGCCGCTCAAGGAATGCAAGACCACCTTGCGTGAGCATTATGAGCGCAAGACGGAATATTATTCGAACGAAGGCAACACCCGTTATGATCGCGTGCTGCTGCGCGTGTTCTCCAATCACGAACGTTACGTGGGCAACGAAGCCGCCTCAACCTATCTACGTCGCGTGCAGAAGGAGCTTATCCCAATCGTCGCGCATGGCACAGGCGTCCACGCTTACACCATCCGTCATGTCGTCTTGCAGTTGATTCGCCGGTGCCAAGAGTTAAAACTACGTCTCGCCGGTTCGAAGAACCGTGCTTGGATGAACACGGTCGTCATGGTCACCACTCAGTCGATGAACGCGGTGCATACCGGACATTATCGCTTTGCTGTATGAGTCTCGTTGTCAAGAAACCGCTACGCATACAGGTCCTCTGCCACGAAGACCTCGTACCGCCCGCTTCCATCGAAGGTCTCACAGACAAGGAGATCCAGCCGTGGAAGACCGAGTTCGATGTCATCAGCACGTTGCGCGGCATGGGACATGAAGTCTTTCCCGTCGGCCTTTACAGCGATCTCAATGTCATCCGGCAGGCGATGGAAAATGACAAACCGCAGATCGCCTTCAACTTGCTGGAAGAGTTTCATGGTGACGCACTCTTCGATCAACACGTCGTCAGTTACTTGGAGCTGAAGCAACTGCCCTATACCGGTTGCAATCCACGCGGGCTGACGCTGGCGCATGACAAGGCGCTCTCGAAAAAGATTCTTGCGTATCATCGCATCCCGGTGCCGCAATTCATGGTCGTCCCCTTGAACCGCAAGCCACACCGCCCCAAGCGCCTGAAGTTTCCGCTCTTCGTGAAATCGCTTGTCGATGAAGGCTCCATCGGCATCTCACAAGCCTCCATCGTGTATGACGACACGAAGCTCGCGGAGCGCGTGACCTTCATCCATGAGAAGACAAAGAATCCGGCCATCGTGGAGGAATTCATCGAAGGCCGGGAGATTTACGTAGCCATGATGGGCAACGACCGGCTGCAATGTTTCACGCCATGGGAATTGCTCATCGAGCGATTGCCAGAAGGCGCGCCGGTCATCGCCACAAGCAAGCTCAAGTGGGATTACCGCTATCAGGAAAAAGTCGGCGTAAAGACCGCAGCAGCCGATCTCACTCCGGAACTCCGCAAGAAGGTGGAGCATCTTTCCAAGCGCATCTATCGTCTGCTCTACCTTAGCGGCTGTGCCCGGCTGGATTTCCGGCTGACACCTCAAGGCGAGTTCTATCTACTCGAGGCAAACCCCAACCCGAACATCTCCTTCGGCGAAGATTTCACGGAATCCGCCGAGCACTGCGGCATGCACTATGACGAAGTGCTGCAAAAGCTCCTCACACTCGGATTAAGCTATCGCCGGATGGCGTAAGCCTTCTCCTCTCCAAAGAAAAAGCGCCGACGTGCATGTCGGCGCTTTATTACTTCGGTTGAGAGAAAACGTTAGGCTCCGCCACCGGCGATGGGCTTCGGATCGCCCTTCAGCAAAGCCACGGCGTAATCGCGGTTCATCATCGCGATGAAATCCAAGGTGATGCTCTTCGGGCAGACGGCTTCGCAAGAACCCGTCACCGAGCAACTGCCGAAACCTTCTTTGTCCATCTGGTCCACCATCGCCTTCACGCGTTTGAAGCGTTCCGGCTGGCCTTGCGGCAGCAGACCGAGGTGCGACACCTTGGCCGCCACAAACAACATCGCACTCGCGTTCTTGCACGCCGCAACGCACGCACCGCAACCGATGCACTGGGCGGCATCCATCGCGAGATCGGAATTCTCTTTCGGTACCGGAATGGAGTTGGCATCCGGGGCCGCCCCCGTGCGCACGGTGATGAAACCACCGGCCTGCTGGATACGATCAAACGATTTACGATCGCAGACGAGATCCTTGATGATCTCAAACGGCTTCGCGCGGAACGGCTCCACGTAGATCACATCGCCGTCTTGGAAACTGCGCATGTAGGTCTGGCATGTGGCCACACCTTGATGCGGACCGTGCGGCTTACCGTCGATCACCAGCGAGCACGTTCCGCAAATACCTTCACGGCAATCGTGATCGAAAGCGATCGGCTCTTCCCCCTGATTGGCCAAGCCTTCGTTCACCACATCCAGCATCTCGAGGAACGACATGTTCTCGTTCAACTCTGGCGTGGGGTAAGTTTTGAACTCACCGGGCGTGTTCTTATTCTTCTGACGCCAAACTTTCAGTGTAACTTTCATGAGATAGTCCTTTAGGCGTGCAAATTATTTGTAGGAACGGGTGCTCATATGAACCTCCTCATAAATGAGCGGTTCCTTATTCAGGATCGGCTGTTTGCCGACACCAGTAAACTCCCACGCCGAAACGTGGGCAAACTCGTCATCACGACGTTTCACATCGCCCGGATTCACGAGGCCCTTCTTGGTCTCTTCATCATCCGGCGTGTATTGATATTCTTCGCGGAAGTGGCCGCCGCAGCTCTCTTCACGCTTCAAGGCGTCGAGGCACATCAACTCGCCAAGCTCGATGAAATCCGCCACGCGACCGGCCTGTTCGAGGGATTGGTTCCACTCCTTCTCTTCACCCAGCACGTTGACATTCTTCCAGAACTCCTCGCGCAGTGCAGGCAACAGTTGCAGGGCTTTTTCCAGACCGGCCTTGTTACGGGCCATGCCGCAGTAATCCCACATGATCTTGCCAAGTTCCTTGTGGAAGCTCGACGGAGTGCGCTTGCCCTTGTTGTTCAAGAACAGCTTCGTCATGTTGCGGATGTTCTCCTCCGCTTGCGCGAAGGCGGCGTGATCTGTCTTGGGCCGTTTGCCCGGGCTTTGCGTCGCCAGATAACCGGCGATCGTGGCGGGAATCACAAAGTAACCGTCCGCCAAGCCTTGCATGAGTGCCGAGGCACCCAGGCGGTTCGCGCCATGGTCGGAGAAGTTCGCCTCGCCCATCACAAACAGGCCGGAGACGTTGCTCATCAGGTTGTAATCCACCCAGAGGCCGCCCATCGTGTAATGCACGGCGGGATAGATGCGCATCGGTGTCTTGTAGGCGTCTTCGTTCGTGATCTCGTGATACATCGCGAAGAGATTGCCGTAACGCTCGCGCACCTTGGATTCACCTAAGCGGTTGATGGCTTCGGAAAAGTCCAGATACACGCCCAGGCCGGTTTCACCCACGCCGCGACCTTCATCGCAGACGGTCTTGGCGGCGCGGCTGGCGATATCGCGCGGGGCGAGATTACCGAACGCCGAATACATGCGTTCCAGATAGTAATCGCGATCCTGTTCCGCGATGTCCGCCGGGTTCTTCTTGCAGTCTTCCTTGCGCTTCGGCACCCAGACGCGACCGTCATTGCGCAGGGATTCGGACATCAGCGTGAGCTTGGACTGGTAATCGCCGGAGACCGGGATGCACGTCGGATGGATCTGCGTGTAGCACGGATTGGCGAAGCAAGCACCGCGCTTGTAGGCACGCCAGCTTGCGGTGACGTTGGAACCGCGCGCATACGTGGAAAGATTGAAAACGTTACCGTAACCGCCGGTGGCGAGCACCACGGCATCTGCACTGTGCCGGGAAATTTCACCCGTCTGCAGATTGCGGACGATGATACCCTTGGCGTGACCATCCACGACCACGAGATCGAGCATCTCGGAATGCGTGTAAGACTTCACCCCGCCGTTGGCGATGTTGCGGTTCAGAGCCGAATAGGCACCGAGCAGCAACTGCTGACCGGTCTGGCCGCGCGCGTAAAACGTACGGGAAACCTGGGCGCCACCGAAGGAGCGGTTATCAAGCAACCCGCCGTATTCACGGGCAAAAGGCACACCTTGCGCGGCGCATTGATCGATGATGTTCACGGACACCTCGGCCAGACGATGCACGTTCGCTTCGCGCGAACGGAAGTCGCCACCCTTGATGGTGTCGTAGAAGAGACGATGAACGGAATCGCCGTCGTTCTGGTAATTCTTCGCGGCATTGATACCACCCTGCGCGGCGACCGAGTGCGCGCGACGGGGAGAATCATGGAACACAAAGTTATGCACGTCGTAGCCCAGCTCCGCCAGCGTGGCGGAAGCAGAGGCACCGGCGAGACCGGCACCGACGATGATGACTTTATATTTCCGCTTGTTCGCGGGATTGATCAGCTTGCTGTTGAACTTGTGGCTTTCCCACTTCTCAGCCAGCGGACCCGAAGGGATATTGGAATTGAGCGTAGCCATGTTACTTCACAGCCTCCTTTCCGGAAACAGCTGCGACTTTGATAACTTCGACTTGGGCAACCGAGGCCGATTGCAGTTTGATCCGCGCCGCCTCCGCCTCCTTCGCGCCGATTATGCGCATGAAGATGGCGATCGGGATGATGGAGTAGCCGATGAAAATCGCGATGCTGGCCACTTTGGCGAATTTGCCAACGACGGGCCACCAGCTATAGGACCGCAGACCGAGCGATTGGAACATGCTCGCCACACCATGGTTCAGGTGGAGAAACAGCAAGGTCTGCGCGATCAGGTAGAACAAGGTGACCCACCAAACTTGAAAGCCTACCGCCATCATGGAATAGACATCAGGAACCACCTCTCCTTTCAGCTCGACAGTCAGCTTGGAAAAATCACCAGCGCCATTCACAAACGGAAGCAACGCGGTGTAATGCGCCAGATGATAGACGATGAAGGCGAGGATCACCGAACCGCTCCAGATCATGTATTGGGAAGACTTGCTCGCGCCGTTCTCCTTCCACACCGCATATTGCACCGGGCGGGCGGCCTTGTTCTCCATCGTCAACCGCACCGCGGTGTAGATATGGAGGCCAACCATGGCCAGCAGACCGAGGCGGGCACCCCAGATCAGACCCGGCTTGCTCTTGAGGAAGTGCGCGTAGCCGTTGATGAGTTCTGGTGGCCCGAAAACTTGGAGGTTACCCACCAAGTGGCCGACAATGAACCCGAACAGCGCCAGGCCGGATATCGCCATCAGGTATTTCTTCCCGAGCGATGAATTGAAAAGGCGGTCAATTATCTTCATGAACTTTGTTTTCGTCGTTGCCTCTGGAGTTGCAGACAGTTTTCTTCCGCGACATCACAGGCCTCGGCTTTACAAACTTGGTGAATGTAAGGGGCAATTTTAGCCAGCGTCAATGAGGACATCTAAAGTATAAGCCTCACTTGGCGGTGAGTAACCTCAGCTAATGTCCTATTCCGCCGCTGCTGCCAGTTTTTCAAGCCAATCCGGCACCTCGGTCAACGAGCGGATATCCCCTGCCCCATGCCGATCCAGATGCAGACCGTGCAGACCCGCACCACGCGCCCCTTCGGCATCCTCAAGTTGGCTATCCCCCACATGCAAGACCGCTGCCGGGGCGGCCCCGAGACTGCGCAAGGCCTGCTCGAAAATCACCGCCGAGGGCTTCGGGAACTGCGCCTCGCAAGATACGGTAATGGCCTGAAAGTAAGGAGTTAGCTTCAGATTCTTGAGCAAAGGCCGGAGCCGTTCGTCCCAATTGGAGATGACGCCGAGGTTGAAATCCCGGCTGGCCAGTTCGTCTAAGGTTTCCAAGGCATCTTCATGGATGTGCCAGGCATCCGCCTCGATAAATCGGCGGTAAACGGTAGGGAAAAAGGTATCGGGCAGCTTGGGTGCCAAGGGGCCGAACGTGCCACGCACCAAGTTATACCAGGCCTCCTCGGAATAGTTGAACTCCGTCTTGGCCCTCCAAGCGCGCTTAAATCCGTCATTCAAGGCGGCTGGGTCTGCTTTCACCCCGAACCGCGCTGCCACTTCGGCATAAACATGCCCCACCGAGGGCGAAGGACTGATCAAAGTCCCGCCGACATCAAACGTCACGGTATGAACTGGGCACGGGCTGTGCATGTGATGGGCGTAAGTGTTCGCGAGACGGCCCCCAAAGCAAGCAGAAGTGTATCCGTGAAGGCACCGAATTATTCATAATCCCGCCCAGCCTTATGGCAATGAAGCTGGCTCCCGCCATCACCATCACTCAGCATTACTTGCGATCCAGTGATTCCTTGATGCTTTTCAGCGTAGTCAGAATCTCCTTCAAGAGCATTGTTTGCTCATCGCCTACAGCCGACGACGCTGGCTGTCTTGAAGCCTCTTGCACGTTCTGCTTGTCGCGTTTGCAAGCATCTATGATGAATTGCTTAATATCGTGGGGAGCCACGACACCGAGCAACATCTCTTCCGGCATCATGGATCCGGTGGAGGGAGTGAATATCCAGACCTGACCAAACCCAAGCAACCGCTCGACTGGTCCCTGCCGTACATCAATGTTGGTTATTTTGTCCAACGGCACTGAACGACGCACCTTCCAAAGCACTCCATACGCGACAATCACGTAATCCTTTTCTATCGAATAGCGGATGCTCTTGAAGTAAAGAAATGTGCCGATACAGCCCGGGATGGCAGCCAGCAACAGCCCTCCAATGTAAGGCAAAGTCAACCCGGTCCCATTCGCCAAAGCAACGAAGAGAAAAATCAGCCCAAGGACGTTGCTGCCAAGAAATGCCTTGCCCAGCCAGAGCCAGAGCAACCGTTCGGAAGGACGTAATTCTTTAGTTTCAATGGTCATGGGATTTAGTGCTCCTTTCCGCAAAAGATTTCAAGCCCCCATGCATTCTTCAAGCGCAAACACGGTGCCGGACTCGACACCAACTCAATAATCCAGCTCGATCGCCACGGGGCAATGGTCGGAGCCTTTGATGTGGGGCTTGATCCACGCCTTCTTGAGGCGTTTGCGCAGCTTTTGCGAGAGGCAGAAGTAGTCGATACGCCACCCGATGTTCCGCTCACGGATGCCAGGGCGATAGCTCCACCAGGAGTAATGCTCCGGCCCCTTCTCAAATTCGCGGAAGGTATCCACGTAACCCAGTGCAAGGGTTTGATCAAAGCTCGTGCGTTCCTCAATCGTGAAGCCGGCATTGCGAACGTTGCTCTTAGGATTCTTCAGATCGATCTCTTTGTGCGCCACATTGAGATCGCCGCAGAAAATGACGGGTTTGCTGAGTTCGAGCTTCTGCAGATGGTTGCGGAAGATTTTGTCCCAAATGTTCGTGCGGTAATCCAGGCGCAACAAGTCGCGCTGGGAATTGGGGGTGTAAACGCAAACGAGCGTGAAGTCCTTGAACTCGGCATTGATGATGCGGCCTTCCGTATCCACTTCCTTCAAGCCCATGCCATAGGTGACATTGAGCGGCTTTTCTTTGGTGAAAATAGCGGTGCCGGAATACCCTTTCTTCTCGGCGGAGTTCCAGAAATGATGATAGCCCTGCGGCCAGAGCATATCGGCCACCTGACTTTGCTCCGCCTTGGTTTCCTGCAAGCAAAGCATGTCCGGTTTGGATCCACCCATGAAATCCAGCAAACCCTTGCCCAAGGCCGAGCGCACACCATTGACGTTCCAGGAAACGAGTTTCATGCGGAGAAAAATGCCAAGAAGCGCGGGCTTAAAGAAGCAGAAATTTAACCACCGATGGACGCAGATAAACGCAGATGTGGGAACGCGGGTCTCCGACCCGCAGCAATGTCCGATAAACTTTCAGTTTAACACCCACTCAAATGCACACGTAAAATTCGGTCGTT
This sequence comes from Limisphaerales bacterium, assembly GCA_965283725.1. Classification (GTDB taxonomy): domain Bacteria; phylum Verrucomicrobiota; class Verrucomicrobiia; order Limisphaerales; family JAEYXS01; genus JAEYXS01. Next base: position 275,255 of record CBDIPT010000004.1, on the reverse strand, counting down.
GCTGCGACTCGGAGAGTCGCGCTCCGTTTATGCACCTTGCGTGAATAACTTTGCCTCCCTACGCTTCCAATCTCAGCCAGACTATGAACGCACGCCCACTTGCCTCTTGGTTGTTCGCCCTTCTCGCCTTGCCGTTGGCTGTTCGCGCGGCAGAGCTCAAGCGCTCCCCGGCCATCGACGCCCAATACCCTGCCGCCAACATCCAATTACCGCCGGGCTATGTGGCGGAACTGGTCGCCGGACCACCTTTGGTGCGGCATCCCATGATGGCGGGTTTCGATGACCGTGGCCGCCTGTTCATCTCCGAATCCGCCGGGCAGAACCTGAACAACAAGGAACTGGACGCCCAGACGCCGAATTACGTCTCCATGCTGGAGGATACGGATGGCGATGGGTTCTTCGACAAGTCCACGGTGTTCGCGGACAAGATGACGTTCCCTCAAGGGGCGCTCTGGTATCGCAACGCGCTCTACGTCTGCTCGCCGCCGGGATTGTGGAAGCTGGAGGACTTGGATAATGACGGCAAGGCAGAGAAGCGGACGTTGCTTGTCGGCGGTTTTGAATACACGGGTAATGCCGCCGATGTGCACGGGCCATTTCTTGGACCGACGGGCCGCATCTATTGGTGCCATGGACGCAAGGGGCATGAGGTTTACCAGAAGGACGGCACGCTGGTTTCCAAAGGCAAAGGCGCGCGCATCTGGTCCTGTCTGCCGGATGGCAGTGATGTGCAGGTCTTCGCCGGTGGCGGCATGGATAATCCAGTGGAACTGGTCTTCACCGAGGCGGGCGACATGCTCGGCACGGTAAATCTTTTTCACGGTCGCCCGCGCGGCGACGTCTTGATCCATTGGCAATATGGCGGTGTGTATCCGCGTGATGACATCGGCGGGGTGCTGGATGAATTCGTGCGCACGGGTGATCTGCTGCCGGAGGTCTATAACTTCGGCCACATCGCCATCTTGGGTTTCAACCGGTATCGTTCTGGGGCTTTCGGTGCGGAGTGGAAGGACAACCTCTTTGTCACGCAGTTCAACACGCATAAGGTGAAACGCGTGGTGCTGGAGCGCAGTGGTTCCACGTTCAAGGCCAGCGAAAAAGACTTCCTCAACTCGGATAGCCACGACTTTCATCCCACAGATGTGTTGGAGGATGCGGATGGCAGCTTGCTGGTGATCGATACCGGCGGCTGGTTCCGCATCGGGTGCCCAACGTCACAGATCGCCAAGCCGGATGTGCGCGGCGGCATCTATCGCATCCGCAGAGTGGATCAGCCGAAGGTGGCGGATGCGCGCGGGCAGAAGATTGATTGGGCCAAGCAGACGCCGGAGCAACTGGTGAAACTGCTGGATGATGAGCGGTTCGAGGTGAGAGACAAGGCGGTAGATGAGTTGGCCTTGCGAGGTGAAAAAGCAGTCGGAGCGCTAAAGAAAGCGACCGTTAGTTCCTCGATAACCCAAAATATCAATGCCGTCTGGGCACTCGCCCGGATGAACAAAGAATCCGCCAAATCGGCCGTGCGCGACGTTCTGCAAAACAGCAAACAAGCAGAAGTGTTATCTGCCGCCATTCGCGCCATCGTGGAGACGAATGACCGCCAAGCGCTGCCCTTGATTGCGAACTTGGTTGAAATGACCAGCGGCTCTACGCAAAGAGAAGCGGTGTCAGTGCTGGGTCGCTTCAAGTATGACGCCGCCCTGCCCGTTCTGACGACGATGCTGAAGACACGCATGGACCGGCAGATGGAGCATGCCTTGCTTTACGCCCTTATCCAAATCGGTAAACCGGAAGCGTTGCTCACGCTGATCTATCAAAAGCAAGGCGAACAAAGCCAGCGCGCACTAACGGTACTGGAGCAAACCAAGGATTATACCTTGGACTCCAAAGTGGTGATGCAGTGTTTCGATGAGGGGGATGACGCCTTGGTGCACACCGCCACGCAGATCGCTGCCCGTCATCCCGAATGGGCGCCGGGCTTTGCCGCAAAATTGGATGAATGGATGGCTATTCCACGCATCAGTGACCGGCAAGTGGAACCTTTGTTCACCCTTACCCCGCTCTATCTAAAGAACGAGCCGATGGCGGTAAGCTTCGGCAAATTCCTCAGCAAAGATGATCATGCGGAATCGGTGCAGATGATCGCGAAGGCGACGGGCGTGAAGTTGCATCCTTCGTGGAAGGAGCCGCTGGTGAAACGTTTGGCGAGCGCCAAACCCGAGATGGCGGAGAATGCGTTGGCCGCTGTGGCGACGGTAGGTGCAACCGAGTTCAAGCCCCAGTTGGAAGCGCTCGCGGCGAATGAAGCGATGCCGGTGACGGTGCGGTTGAAAGCACTCTCCCTCGCCGCGCCGAAGGGAGCCGTGGTGGATGACAAGGTGTTCACGCTGTTAAGCGGACAATTGCAATCCAGCAAGCCGGCGCCGGTGCGTACCGAGGCGGCAAAGCTGCTGGCGGGGGCGGCGCTGAGCACGGAGCAGTTGCTAGCCTTGGCGAAGCTATTGCCGCAGTGCGGGCCGATGGAATTGCCTACCCTGGTAAATGCGTTCGCTCGGAGCAAAGAGGCCAGCGTCGGCCAGTCATTGGTGAAGGGTTTGCGGTCGGCGAATGGGTTGAACAATGTCAAGCTGGCTGATCTGAGCAAGGTTCTGCGGGCGTATCCGGAGCCGGGACTAAGCGAGGCAAACAAGTTGCTGGCTGAGCTGGAACAGCAAGCGAAAGAACAGGCGGGGCGGCTGGCGGAGTTGGAGAAATCTATCAGCGGCGGTGATGCGTCACGCGGGCAGGAAGTGTTTTATTCGGCAAAGGCGGTTTGCTCGACGTGTCACCGGGTGCAGATGCGCGGTGGTCAAGTGGGGCCGGATCTCTCGCAGATCGGGCGCATCCGCACGGAGCGGGATTTGTTGGAGTCCATCCTCTACCCCAGCGCGAGTCTGGCACGTGATTTCGAGTCTTACACGGTGGCGACAAAAGATGGGGAAAGCGTTTCAGGCATCATCCAGAAGGAGACTTCGGACATGCTGCAATTGGCTGGTTCCACCGGACAACCGATGATGATTCCCCGCAACACGATCGCGAGCATCTCCCCCAGCTCCATCTCCATCATGCCGCAAGGTTTGGAGCAGGCATTGAGCAAAGAGGAGTTGAAAGATCTGGTGGCGTATCTGCGGAGTTTGAAGTGAGGGGAAAGTAGACACGAATTTCACTAATTTTCACGAATTTGGGAATTCATCCCGGAGGGATAAAAGAGAGTAGCCGGAGGTTGAGCGACCAACGGGAGTGATACCTCCGGTCAGGATGAAATGTGTTAGCACCCAGAAGGGGTGCCAGATACTTACCCTCTTTTTCTACGACCCTTTCAGGGTCGTGGCTTCCTTGTCGATTTACCGGAGGTATCGTCGCTATGCTCCTCAACCTCCGGCTACTTTCTGGCAACCCTCGGGGTTGCGGGACAAAATGAAACGTTGAGCGGAGTTGGCAAACCTTAGCAAAGAATTCGTGTCAATCCGTGAAATTCGTATCTTCTCACTTGTCTCATTTCACTTGGCAGAGTTGGGGGAATCGGCGAAACACTTCGGCACATGAATACGTCCCTGCAGATCGGAAAATTTTCTTTGGGTATGGGTGACCGGTTCGCGCATCAGGCCAAGGCGCAGTTGCGCGCGTGCCAGATGGCGGCGGAAAAAGGCGCGGTGATCGTCCCCGTCTGGAACAAGTCGAATCGCGAACACCTCATCGTTGGCTGGAGCCCTCCAGTGTCCGCGCTGCGGCGGATGCCGCGGTGAAGGCGCTTGGTTGGACCACGGAATATCGCGTGGATGCCGATCATATCCGCCTCAATACGGTGGACCGTTTCATTCCCCATTCGGATTTCTTCACGCTGGACGTCGCGGACTCCATCGGGCACGCGGCGAATCCGGCGGATGTGAAAGCGTTCGTGGCGCGTCATCCGGAACTGGCGGGCAAGATCGAGATTCCCGGTATCGCGGAGCCGTTCCAGACGGATGCGGCGTATGTGGAGAAAATCGCCGCCAAGTATCTCCTCGCCGTGCAGGATGCGGGCAAGATCTACCGCCACATCGTAGGTGTGAAGGGCGAAGGCCAGTTCATCACGGAAGTCTCCATGGATGAAACGGACGCGCCGCAGACGCCGCCGGAATTGCTGATCATTCTGGCTGCGCTCGCGGACGAGAAGATTCCCGCACAGACGATCGCACCGAAGTTCACGGGGCGTTTCAACAAGGGCGTGGATTACGTGGGTAACGTGGTGCAGTTCGAGAAGGAGTTCAACGACGACCTGTGCGTGATCGCGTTCGCCATCAAGAAATATGGTTTGCCCGCGAACCTGAAACTCAGCGTGCACTCGGGCAGTGATAAGTTCTCCATCTACGGCGCCATCCGCCGCGCAATCGCGAAGCACAGTGCGGGCTTGCACATCAAGACAGCGGGCACGACGTGGCTCGAAGAAGTCATCGGCCTGGCGGAAGCGGGTGGTGAAGGTTTGGCGCTGGCGAAGGAAATCTATGCCGAAGCGCTCGCGCATGTGGATGAACTCAGCGCGCCGTACACGACAGTCATCGACATCGACAAGAGCAAGCTGCCTTCCGCCGCGACGGTGAACGGTTGGACCTCAGCGCAGTTCGTCTCGGCTCTGCGCCATGACCAGAAGAATCCGGAGTTCAATATTCATCTGCGCCAGTTGTTGCATGTCGGGTTCAAGGTCGCGGCGAAGATGGGCGACCGGTATTTGAACGCGTTGGTGAAGTTCGAGGAATCCGTTTCACGCAACGTGACGACGAACCTGTATGAACGGCATTTGAAGCCGTTGTTCGTCGGTTAAGAATTCTGAACAGGAGCAAACAAGAGGGAACCGAGCAGGAATGCTTTGTTCCCTTTTTGTTTCTGGATTGTTGAGAGTTTCTTTCGTCCCTGGCGGGACTTGTCATGCGCTACGCACCACCCAGCGCTGAAGGCGCTGGGCTATTTTCTTTCGCCCTTGCGGGCTGGGAGACGCGCCGAGCTAGAGCTCGGCGCTCCATGAAAAAACCTCGTCCGGTTAAGGACGAGGTTTTCTTTTGGGTTGGGAGCGATTCAATGAATCGTCCCGCAGTGAATCAGAACTTGTAGGCGATGGCGGCGACGAGTTTCACATCGTTCTTCTTGCGGCCGGCGGCGGGTTCGTTGTCGTAGTTGTCCACGACGTAAACCTGGAGCTTGAACGCCTTCGAGATGTCGGTTTCGACACCGATCTCGAAGTTCAGGAGGTAGTTGGCCAGATCATCGAGCTGCGGCAGGTATTCGGCTTTTTGCCAGATACGGGCGCGGTCCGTGAGTTTGTATTCGAACTTCTCGGCGAGACGGCCGGACATATAGCTGGCCGTTTTGCCACCCACATCTTCAAACACGAAGGAAGGACCTCCTTCCGCGCTGAGCAGCATGCGCTCTTTCTTGATGAAGTAATAACCGGCACCAGGACCGACGTTGATGCGGTATTGCACATCGGCGATGTCATCATGCAGCGCTTCGGCGTGCAGGTAACCGTAGAATTTCTCGGTGAAGAGACGGTTGTACTGGCCGTAACCGCGGAGGGAATCGTTGTTCTTCACATTGCTGGATTCACCATAGGTGCCATCCACGCCGAGGTTCAGTTCGTTCTGGTCCCATTTCTTCAGACCTTGCACGCGGGCGGTGAAAAGCAGCGTATCGCTGTTACCCCGCGTCAGCGTAGCACCGATGCTCGCGGAGCCTTCCCACTTGGGCGCGGGCTTGGACGCAATTTCAGGAGCCTTCTTGTCTGCCGCAGCCGGGGCCGCAGCAGCGGCGGCAACCGAGCTAATGGATAACACGCTGGAGCACACCACCGCGAGGGCAGCGTACATGAGCGTCCGCATTGGGTTTTGTTGTTTAGACAACATAGGAGGGAGGGACAGTAGTTTGCAAAGGGGCTTTGTCAAAACTCGTTTGGTGACATTTTTTGCACTGAAGTAAGCGAGCTCCGCAACATGGGCAGTCCTTTCTTGCTCTGCCACCTGTTGGCTCGCTCACTCCTCACCACGGCCCTCTCATCGTTGAGAGGAGAGGGTGAACATTTAACGCGTTCAATCTCAGCATACACCTTAACCATACGAAAACCTTCGAGGACGGAGGCTCCATTTGGGTTTACAAGTTTCTGCGGGAGAGATTATTAATCAGGCATCGCACTTATGAAGAAAACACCTTCCTCCCCTGCTCCGGTCGCCCACACGAACCGCCGTGATTTCTTGAAACTGGGCGCTTTGGCCGCGACTTATGGTGGCGTGGCGGGCGGGCTGCCGACGGCCCATGCGGTGGCGCCGACCGCGAAGGTAGCTCCCGACTACAAGATCCAGCAGGGCCGCATCCGCCAAAGCATCATGGGCTGGTGCTTCAAGCCGATGCCGGACAAAGAACTGGCCAAGCATTGCAAGGACATCGGCTTGGTGGCGATGGAGGGCATCGACATCGCATCGTATCCGGCAGTGAAGGAATTGGGGTTAAAGATTTCGCTCGTGGGCAGCCATGGGTTTGCGAAGGGGCCATGCAACCCAGTGTATCATGATGAGGTGAAGAAGTTGCTGCTGGAGCGCATCGATGTAGCGGCAGATGTGGGTGCGCCCAATGTTATCACGTTCACGGGCATGAAATATCCCGGAATGACGGAAGAGGAAGGGGCGAAGAATTGCGTGAATTGCTGGAAGGAAGTCATCGGCCACGCGGAGAAGAAGAAGGTGACGCTGGTGCTGGAGCATTTGAACTCACGCGATAATACGCATCCGATGAAGGGGCATCCGGGCTATTTCGGAGACAACGTGGATTTCTGCATCGAGCTGGTGAAGCGCGTGGGGTCGCCGAATTTCAAGCTGCTGTTCGATATCTATCACGTGCAGATCATGAATGGGGATGTGATCCGGCGGTTGCGGTTGTACAAGGATTACATCGGGCATTATCACACCGCAGGTTGCCCGGGTCGCGGGGAACTGGATAACAACAGGAGATCAATTACCCGCCAATCTTGCGGGCGATCTTGGAGACCGGCTACACGGGCTACGTGGCACAAGAGTTCATTCCGACGTGGGATGATCCGATCCTGGCGTTACGGCATGCGGCGATGGTGTGTGATGTGTGATTAGCCACAAAAAGGCGCAGAAAGCACAAAATGGAGGAAAGTGGTTATCGCCTGGGTCTGAAGGAAATCATTGGCTCGCTCACCCCTCACCCTCGGTCCCTCTCCCCGTTGAGGGGCGAGGGATGAACGATGGACGACGCTTTTATACATTTAACCGCTGTTTTTTGGTTAGCGCCATCTTACGACGGTGGCTACGGGTTTAGGGTGGTCGCGTAAATCCCTTTCTGGTTTAACTTCCGTCCATGAACCGCCGCCAATTTATTTCGCTGACAGGTTGGGGAGTGGCGGGGTTGGTTTGCGGCCGGGTGTTTGGGGAGGGACAGGAGATTGCGACGGCGAAGAAGACGTATTCGATGAAAATCGACAAGGCTTGGCGGTTGGCGTCACCAAACAAGGAACGTTTTGATGCCTCCGGACTGATACTTCAACCCAATGGCGATTTACTCACAATTAACGATAAAGGATCAGGCGTTTATCGAATTAACCGCTCAGAGGAGGTAGATGAGGCTGCTTTGGAACTCGTTCCTAATTGGTTTACGGCGAAGCAGTTGGAGAAATTTACCAAGGAAAAGAAGGATCATTACGACATCGAAGGGATTTGCCGGGATGATGAGGGGCGGATTTATCTCTGCGAGGAGGCGAACCGGTGGGTGTTAAGGCTGGACCCGAAAACGGAAACGGTGGAGCGACTGGCGATTGACTGGACACCGGTGCTGGAATTCTTCGGCCGGGAACGGAATGCTTCGTTTGAAGGTATCGCCTTTGGGGATAAGCACTTGTATCTGGCCAACGAACGGGAACGCGGGCGGATCATCGTGGTGGACCTGGCAACCCTGAAGGTCATCGACAACTTTACAGCGGGCACCACACAACCACCGGCGCGGGATGTCCATTACTCCGACCTTTCGTGGCATGGCGGCTACCTTTATGCCTTGCTGCGCGAGGCGTATGCGGTGCTGCAAATCGATCCCAAAACCAAACAGGTGGTCGCGCAGTTCGATTTCCCCAATCTCGAACTGCAGCCGGAGCATGCCTATCACCGACTGTTCCCGGTGGGCATCATGGAAGGACTGGCGGTGGATAACCGGTATTTCTGGCTGGTCACGGATAACAATGGCTATGGCCGTTTGAAGGCTTCGGGTGATCGGAGGCCGACTTTGTTCCGGTGTGTGAGGCCGGATAGGAAGTGAGTTTACCAAACCGTGATGGCGAGGATGATTACTACTAAACCCGCATCACCCCTTTCAAATTAGAGTGCTTAATAAGGGATTACAAACAGCCGATAGGTGATGAGTAAAAACGTGTTGCCTCGGCTGTTTTTGATGTTAATCCTAGTCATTGAAAAGCCGTGCCAACCAATTAGACAACCAAGCCCGGCTTGTGCCCAAAAATAACCAACTAACCACCGCGCTGTATGAAGGATAAGTATCTCTCTGAGCATACGCCCAGTATCAAAGACATCTGTTTTAACCGCCGCCAATTCCTGAACAAGTTTGGCATGGGCTTCGGTGCTTTGAGCTTGGCTGGCTTTTTGCCGGAGCTGCAAGCGGAGCAGGCTGGTCCTTTGGCTCCGAAGCAACCGCACTTCGCCGCCAAGGCCAAACAGGTGGTTCACATTTTCGCCCAAGGCGCTCCTTCGCACCTGGATACTTGGGATCCGAAGCCCGCGCTCGAGAAATACGCGAACGAACCGCTGCCGGGGTCTAACGGCGTCGGCCTCCCCTCCCCGTTCAAGTTCAACAAGATGGGCAAATCGGGCATCGAAGTCAGCGAAGTGTTCCCGAAACTGGGCGAGCACATCGACAGCATGTCGGTCATCCGCTCGATGTGGACGGACATCCCCTCGCACGAGTTTGCCAGCATTTTGATGAACACGGGTTCCGGCCGTCGCACGATGCCGAGCTTGGGTTCCTGGGTCACTTACGGTTTGGGCAGCATGAACCAGAACATGCCGGGCTTCATCTCCCTGCGTCCGGGTGGCGTTCCGCCGGGCGGCGCGCAGAACTGGCAGTCCGCCTTTATTCCGGGCATTTTCCAAGGCACTAGCATCAACACGCAGTTCACCTCGATCGAGAAGCTCATCGAGAACATCAAGAGCGAGTTCACGACGCTGCCGGAACAGCGCCAACAGCTCGATCTGCTGCATCAGTTGAACGACATGCACAGCCGCAACATGCAGAAGGATGCGAATCTGGAAGCACGCTTGCAGGCCTTCGAACTCGCCTATCAGATGCAGATCGAGGCGACGGACGCTTTCGACATCTCCAAGGAACCGCAGAACATCCGCGACATGTACGGCAACACGCAGCAGGGCCGTCAGTTGCTCATCGCCCGCCGTCTGATCGAGAAGGGCGTGCGGTTCGTGCAGGTCTGGGCCGGTGGCTGGGACCACCACTCCAACTTGGAACGCGCCTTGCGCGATCGCGCCACGGAAATCGACAAGCCGGTGGCCGCGTTCATGACCGACTTGAAACAACGCGGGCTGTTCGACAGCACGCTCGTGATGTGGGGCGGTGAATTCGGCCGCACGCCTTCGCGCCAGTTGCCGAATGCCGGCAACGCGTTCGAAGTCCCCGGCCGCGACCACAACAACCGCGCGTTCAGCACCTGGCTGGCCGGTGGCGGGGTCAAAGGCGGCACGGTCTACGGTGCGACTGATGAATTCGGCGCCATGTCCGTGGAGAACAAGGTGCACATCCATGACTTGCACGCCACCGTGCTCGCGCTCCTCGGCTTCGACCACACGCGGCTCACGTATCGCTACAATGGCCGCGATTTCCGCCTGACCGATGTGTTCGGTAACGTCGTGAAGGATATCATCGCCTAATTTCAGCGAGATCAGATTTTCCTCATGAAAAATTGTTGGAACGGCGCAACGGCGGTCTGGATGACCGCCGTTGCTATTTTGCTACCCGCCGCGGCGTTGCGCGCCGCAGACCTCACTCCGTCCGAAGTGGACTTCTTCGAGAAGAAAGTCCGCCCGGTCCTCACGGAGAAGTGTTATAGCTGCCACAGCATAGCGGAGAAAAAGGCCAAGGGCAGCCTGATTGTCGACACGAAGGAAGGTTTGCTGAAAGGTGGTGACACCGGCCCTTCCATCGTGCCGGGCGATCCGAACAAGAGTTTGCTCATCAAGGCGATCAAATATACCGACCCTGACCTGCAGATGCCGCCGCAAGGCAAGAAGCTGCTGCCGCAGGAAGTCGCTGATCTCGAGCAATGGGTAAAGATGGGTGCGCCCGATCCGCGCAAGGGTGGCGATGACAAGTGGAAGGATGCTTTGGCAGCGGCCGAGAAAGACCACTGGGCCTTCAAGCCGGTGCGCAAGATTGATCCGCCCGAAGTGAAGATGAAAGGCTGGGTCGCCACGCCCGTGGATAACTTCATTTTGGCCAAGATGGAAGAGAAGGCCATGTTCCCCTCTTTCCAGACGGACCGCCGTTCGCTCATCCGCCGCGCGACGTATGACCTGACCGGTCTGCCGCCGACGCCGGAAGAAGTGAAAGCGTTCGTCGAGGACAAATCGCCGGATGCTTATCCGAAATTGATCGACCGCCTGCTGGCGTCCCCGCATTACGGTGAACGTTGGGGCCGTTACTGGCTGGATATCGCGCGTTACGCCGATACCAAGGGCGACGTGAACAACAACCGCGAGGACTTCCGCTTCCCTTACGCGTGGACGTATCGCGATTACGTCATCAAGTCTTTCAACGACGACAAACCCTATGACCAGTTCGTGATGGAACAGCTGGCGGGTGACAAGATGTCCAATGACAGCAACAAGCAGGCTTTGGCCGGTTTGGGCTTCCTGACGCTGGGCAAACGCTTTGCGGGCAACCGGAATGACATCATCGATGACCAGATCGACACCGTCTCCAAAGGTCTGCTGGGCCTGACCGTTTCCTGCGCCCGTTGCCACGATCATAAGTTCGACCCGATCCCCACGGCGGATTACTACGGCTGGCACGGCATCTTCAACAGCTCCATCGAGCCTGAAGTTGAGCCGCTGATCGTCACGCCGGCAGAAACGCCAGAATATCAGGACTTCCGGAAGAAGCTGGAACAGTTGACCACGGAGGTCCGCACGTATCGTGAGTCTAATGAAAATTACATCATCAATAACCTGCGCACGAATGTGTCCAGGTATCTTTTGGTCGCTTATCAGGCGCCAAAAATCACAAACAATCAGGCGCGAAACGAGTTCGTCTTGCGCACCAACAAGCTGGATAACGGCGTGCTGGGTGCCTGGCAGCGGACGCTGAATGAATTCGCCCGCCGCAAGCAACCTTCCGTCTTCACGCCGCTCATCGAGTTCGCGAAGTTGAAGGATGATGAATATCCCACCAAGGGCAAAGCGCTCTCGCAACAGTTTGCGGCGAACAATTGGAAGGCTGGCCCGATCAACCCGTATATCGCCCGTCTGTTTGCCGGCCAAGGCCCGGTGGATTTGAAAGACGTGGTGGACCGCTATGATCGCGCCATCAAGGATGCGGACAAGAAGTGGAAGGGCGAGCTCGAGATGTGGGAGACGCGTAAGAAGCTGAGCAAGAAAGACGACATCGCGGAGCCGACCAAACTTTCGGACAAATACGCCGAGGAAGTCCGTATGATCCTCTACGGGCAGAACTCGCCGGCCAACCCGCCGAGCAACCAGATCGATCGTTTGCTACCGCAACAGGTGCAGCAACGGGAGACGGCTATGCGGGGGGCGATCGCGCAATTGAAGATGAGCCACCCCGGGTCCCCTCCCCGCGCGCAGGCGATGGAAGATTCCAAGCAGCCGCGTGATTCACGGGTCTTTATCCGGGGCAATGCGAGCAGCCTGGGCGACCCGGCCCCGCGTCAGTTCCTGAAGATCCTGTCCTCGGCCAATCGCGAGCCGTTCAAGGATGGCAGCGGTCGTTATGATCTGGCCAAAGCGGTGGCGTCCAAGGACAACCCCTTGACCGCCCGCGTGATGGTCAACCGTATCTGGATGTATCACTTCGGCGAAGCGATCGTGCAGACGACGAGCGACTTCGGCACGCGCTCGACACCGCCGACGCATCCGGAACTGCTGGATTATCTGGCGGCCACGTTCATGGACAGCAACTGGTCCGTGAAGAAGATGCACCGCATCATGATGCTCTCCAGCACCTATCAGCAGGCCAGCGCGCACAATCCGCGCTACTCGCAGATGGACCCGGGCAACAAGCTGCTCTGGCGCATGAATATCCGCCGTCTGGACTTCGAGGCCTTGCGCGACACCTTGCTGGCCTTGGGCGGCAAGCTGGACAACTCCATCGGCGGCAACCCGGTGGACATCACGAAGCCGGAAACCACGCGCCGCACGGTCTATGGTTATGTGGACCGCCGCAGCCTGCCGGAAGTGTTCAACAACTTCGACTTCGCGAATCCGGATCTCACCACGAGCAAGCGTTACTTCACCATCGTGCCGCAGCAGTCGTTGTTCCTCATGAACAATGTGATGGTCGTCCAACAGGCGCGCAACCTGGTGGAACGCCCAGACTTCAAAGGCCAGGGTGATGAAGAGAAGCGGGTGAAGATGCTCTATGACCTTGTGCTCCAGCGTGAACCTTCCCAAGAGGAAGTGAAGATGGGGCTGCGTTTCTTGGAATCGCTGCCGGGCGTCACGGATATGCCGGCGGAACAGACATGGAAGTATGGTTTCGGCGAAGTGGATGAGGCCAGCAAACGGGTGAAGGAATTCCGCTCACTGAACCTGATCCGCGGGAACTGGCAGTTCAGCAATCAGATGCCGGACAAGAACCTCGGCTTTGTCAGCTTGAACGCCAAGGGCGGTCATCCGGGCAAGAACGCCAAACAATCGGCCATCCGCCGCTGGACAGCACCGCGTGATTGCGTGGTAGCCGTGAACGGCACGCTCGGTCATGCGACGAAGGACGGCGACGGCGTCCGCGCACGGTTGATCTCCAGCCGTTCCGGTGACCTCGGTGGCTGGATCGCCCTGAACCAGAAGACGCCGACGAAGGTGGGCCGCATCGAAGTGAAGTCCGGCGAGACGCTGGATTTTGTAGTGGATTGCCGGACGAATGATGGTGGCGACTCCTTCACCTGGGCGCCGGTCATCAGCATCGTGCAAGAGACCAGCGGCAACATGGCGGGCATCAACAAAGAGTGGAATGCCGAGAAGGATTTTACCAGTGTCGCCAAAGCCACGGTCAAAGCCTTGAGCGCGTGGGAAAAATACGCGCATGTGTTGCTGCTGAGCAATGAAGTGACCTTCATCAACTAAGCAACCAGCCAACAAATTCAGCAGGGGCTCCGCGAAGAGCCCCTTTGCTTTTCATTCGGCGGTGATTTTGCGCAGGCTCATTTCCACTGCCTCCCGGACGATCTGCTCCGGATGTTTGCGCAACTGACGGAGCGGCTCCAAGGCTTCCTGGGCGGCGGGCCCGATCTTACCGAGGGCTTCAACCGTCCGCACCAAGGTGCCGATGTGATCATACTTCAGGCAGTGGATCAGCGTGGGCACAGCGATGCGGGCAGCGGCGCCCTTCTCCTCAAGCAGGCGGTAAGACTCTTCAGGAATGATATGCGGGCCGATGTCCTGAAAAGTGATCCGGCCAACCGCGATCGCCAGCGGGTCCCCTTTCAGCTTGCCGAGCGTCAACCACGCAGCCGCGCGGACCATGATCACGTGATTGGTGGTGTAAGATTCCAACAACGCCAGATCAACACTGTTCGTGGTACCGATCTGGCGGAGCAGTTGCAGGATGCCGACCTGTTCATAAGGTTCCACCGAATCAAGCGCGGCTTGCACTTGCGGGATCACCAACGGGCTGTGCTGTGCGAAGGCTTTCAACGTGGGATAGACGGGCGGAATCCAATCGCCTTCCAAGTCGGTAGTCCGGTTACGAAATTGCCTGAGCCCTTGCACCGCCAGCGGGATGATACGGTCGAGTTCCTGGGTCGTCGTTTGCAACGCACCGATGGCGAAATCAAAGATGCGGGCGTCATTGCTGTTCAAGGCCCGGATCAGGTATTCCCGGGCGGCAGCGGATTCTGGCAGCGCCGTTTTGAGCAAGGCCAAGGCCCCCATCTTGCGATCGAACTCGCGTGATTCGGCACTCTGGATGATGAGCGGGAGCGAATTTCGGGCGGCAACCTTGAGGTTGGCCCCGAACTTGGGCGGGCGATAGAGGCCAACGTCATTCATCGGATTCAAGAGCAATGGGATGACACGCGGGTCTTCGCTGCCATTCTGGATCAGCACTTGAAATGCGTAGCGGGAAAGCGGGCGCGTGCCGGTGCGTAGAACTGTCACCACATTGGTCGTAACGAGTCCGGGTGCGGAAACGACGATCTGTGTTTTGACGGAAGCTTGCGCAACAGCCCAAGCGGGTGTGGGCACCGCACCGGGGTTGAGGATGGCCTGATTGGATATGATGGAACTGAGAAGGATGTTGGTCTTGTAAGAGCCGGTGGTCGTATTGACCGTGCGGACAATGTAGGCTTGGGGAGGGAAATAGGACGGAAGATACGTCTGCACTTGGGGCAGGCCGGGGGGCTGGCTCTCCAGCCAGGTGAGCAACGCGGGAACAGCGGGAGCGGCGTTGGTGCCCATGGCACTGAGGAGCATGACGATGATATCCCCGCGATACTGCCATTGTGGTTTGAGCACAAATTTCCGGAGGGAAAGCGGGATGCTCTGGTGATGAGCCATCACCCAGGCGTAGGTCTTCGAGGGTTGCTGGACAAGTTGTTCCCCCAGAAACACGGCACCGTCCGGCCCCATGGCGGTGAACGCGTTGGCGACTTCCGCCGAGGCGAGTTGATTGGTGCGGATGACCTCGAGCCAATCGCTGGCGGAACGTTTTTGGTAGGCAGGTTCAGGCTTGCCGCGGATGACCAGCAGCATGGCCGTCAGCAAAGCCAGCACGGCCAAGGTGAGTAAAATCGCCTTATACTTTCGTAGCAGGTCGAGGAACTGGGTAAGTGCGGCGGCCATCCTTGGGGACATGGGCCATACCTCGCATGTCCCCAAGGGAAAATCAAGGCCGGTTGCACCGGCGGGCTATCATGAAACCGCTTCTCGGTTCAGGAAGTCATCTTCCAGCCAGCGCCCACGAGGCCTTTGTAGCCGCCCATGAGGGAATAGACCTTTTTATAACCGATCTTTTGCGCAGCATCAGCGGTAAGAACGGAACGGTAGCCGCCGCCGCAATACATGATGATCTCGGTGTTGAAGTCAGGATATTTATTCTCGATGTCGCGTTCGAGGATGCCTTTGCCGAGGTGCACGGCTTCGCTGGCGTGGCCTTTCTGCCATTCGCTGTCTTCGCGGACGTCCATGAGAACGATCTGGGGGTTGGCCGCGAGCATCTGCTTGGCCTGATCAATCGTGATCTCGTTAACGCGTGGTTGCGCTTCCTGCACCAGTTTCAAAAATCCGGGTGAATGATCCATGCGGAAAAGGTAAGCGGTGGATGCGGGGCGTCAATGGGAAGCCGATCGGACGGGAGATCACACGAATAGGCACGGCCGCATAAGGTCAGGAGGTGAACTTTTCTTGGCCTTGCATTAATACCCCCTGTCTATCCACCACACTTGCCGAGGGTATAAGTTTCAGATATGAATGGCCCTAGCCATGAAGCTGCTGCTTTATCTCGCTGTTTTGCTGCTGGCGCTCTCCTCTGGTGAGGCGGCTGAACGGAAGCCGAATATCATCATTCTCCTCGCGGATGATCTGGGGTATGGCGAGCTGGATTGCCAGGGCAGCACGGATATTCCCACACCCAATATCGATTCGCTCGCGCGCGAGGGAGTGCGTTTCACCCAGGGTTATGTAAGTGCGCCGTTCTGCTGTCCTTCACGCGCGGGGTTGATGACGGGACGGTATCAGACGCGGTTCGGGCATGAATTCAATACGGTGGGGAAACAGAATCTGGACCCGACCATCGGTTTGCCGCTGAGCGAGAAGACCATCGCGAATCATCTGAAGGCGGGCGGTTACAAGACCGCGTTGGTGGGCAAGTGGCACTTGGGTGGAACGGTTTCGTTTCATCCGCAAAAGCGCGGGTTCGATGAGTTCTACGGCTTCTTGCATGAAGGGCATTTCTATGCGCCCTTCGACGGCGTCACCTCGTTCCTGCGCACGAACTCGGTGGGGTTCGGCGAGAGCTTCACGAATGGGCCGATCATCTGGTCGAACCATGTGCGGGGCAATGAGCCGCCGTATGATGAGAGCAATCCCCTGCTCCGTGGCACGCAGGAGATCACGGAACCGGAGCATCTCACGGAAGCATTCACGCGGGAGGCGGTGGGCTTCATAGACCGCAACCAGAAGCAACCGTTCTTCCTCTACCTGGCGTACAACGCGGTGCATAGCCCGATGCAGGCGTCACCGAAACATCTGGAACGCTTTCAACATATCGCGGATCCGCAACGGCGAATCTTTGCCGGGATGCTGGCGGGACTGGATGATAGCGTGGGGGCGATCTTGGAGCGGTTGCGGAAACTGAAATTGGAGAAGGATACGCTCATCTTTTTCTTGAGCGATAACGGCGGGCCGACGCAGGAGCTGACTTCGAGCAACCGGCCGTTGCGCGGAGGCAAGGGACAGCTTTGGGAAGGCGGCATCCGCGTGCCATTCATCGTGCGGTGGAAAGGCAAGCTACCCGGCGGCACGATCTACGATCAGCCGGTGATCTCGCTGGATATTCTGCCGACGGCGCTCGCCGCAGCACAGTCCAAGGTGCCAGCGCAGGTGCATGCCGATTGGGATGGGGTGAATCTCCTGCCCTACCTGCGAACGGCGACGGAAGCCGTGCCGCACAAGGTGTTGTTCTGGCGTTATGGCGGGAACATCGCGTTGCGGGCGGGCAACTGGAAACTCATCCATCAACGCGAACCGGGCCGGGACAGCAGCGACTATCAACTCTACAATCTGCGGAGTGATGGAGATGAATCCGAAGATATGCGGTCTGCAGAACCGGATGTGGTGTTCCGGTTAAGGCAGCAGATGGAGGCGCTGAACAAGCAGATGGCAGAGCCGTTGTGGGGGAAGAAGTAGGAGAGTGTGCAAAGTTTTCGGTTTGAAGTTCAAGGTTTTGGAGGAGGCAAAAGCACAGCTACGTTGTTTTTTGGGGCGTGGTCACTTTGCTTGGGCTTAATCCGGATCTTCCTTTTTTTCCTCATCTTTTTTCTTTTCAAACCAACATCCCACAATTGGTATAAAAGAAAGGAAATACCTCACATCTTTAAACCCTTCTTTCACTCCAAGCACAAATGGCATCTCCAGTATGGTCATGTAGAAGGACATCCTCAGGGAAAACCAGATCACACTTAAAAAGTACAAAACAAGGATTATACCAAACAAGCGTGCAATCGAACTAAAGCCCTGTTCGTCCAAATAATCAGCGAACATAACACATGGATACCAAATAGGTGCCGTGACACAAAACCACATCAGGCTTAGCAATGTGGTCAAGATCATAAAAGCTCTTGCTTTCATATTTGCAAGCAGTCCTTAAATCTTCGTTATCCTTCCAACATCGGCTTTATTTCACAACGTCATAAAATCACCCGATTGCGCCTGCTATTTTCCTTTCGGATACACCTCGGTGGCAGTTTTTAGAAAGGCGTCGCGGGCGGACCATTGATCTCCACTGGTGCATTGGACCATGAAGATGGTGATCATGCCGGTCTTGGGGTTTACGGAGAGATCGGTGCCATACGCGCCGTCGTGGCCGAACATGCCGTTGCGGAGGTGGTAGCCGAGGCTGTAATTCACTTTGGTGGTGCCGGTCTGTTCTTTGCGGAGTTCATCCATAGCGGCAGGTGAGAGGTAGCGTTTGCCCTCGAGTTCGCCGTTGTTCGCGAGCATGAGACCGTAGCGGAAGATATCGTGCGTGGTGGAGAAGAGTCCCCCGCCCGCTTCGGGGAAACGATGAACGCGGTCGCTGTAAGGTTTCGTGAGGTAGGTGATGCTGCCGCGGGCGTAGGCGGTCTTGTCTTTGTTCGGGCCGTAGGCATTGGCGAGGCGGGCGATCTGGGCGTCGCTGGGCCAGAAGGTGGTTTCGGTCATGCCGAGGGGTGTGAAGAAGCGTTGTTGCAGGAAGTCTTCGTAGGGCATGCCGCTGACGATCTCGACGATGCGCGCGGCAAGGTTCATGCCTTGGTTGCCGTATTGATATTTCTCGCCGGGTTGCCATTGGAGCGGGCCGAGGACGGAAGGGATGGTGCGGGCTTTGATGGAGGTGGCATCAGCTCCGGCGGTTTGTTGCAGTTCAGAGCTGCCGGTAAGACCGCTGGTGTGGCTCAAGATGTGACGGACGGTGACGGGTCTGGTCACGGGTTTCAGCAGGACATGGTCCGCATCTTTCTCGGTGGTGACCATCAGCTTGCTGAGTTGCGGGATGAATTTGGTGACGGGGTCGTCGAGGCTTACTTTGCCTTCATCCACAAGCATCATGATGGAGGCTCCAGCGAACATCTTGGTCATGGAGGCGATCCAGAACACATTGTCCTCGCTGATGGGTTTCTGGGCTTCGACATCGGCGTAACCGATCAAGTTTTTATAATACACCTTGCCAGTCTTGTCCGCGATGACGCCGATGATGCCGGCGATTTTGTGGCCATCGAGGTAGGGTTGCATGGCGGTCACGACCTCGGGGCTGGCGGGAGGCTCGGCGGCCAAAGCTGGGATGGAGAAAATGCCAAGCAGCAGAAGAACGGTGATAAAGCGCGATGGGTTCATGTGGATTGTGGGAATGTATCGGGGGAATGAGGCGGCTCAAGAGGAATAGAGGATCTGAGTGCGTTGGGAGGTTTGTGAGGCTAGCCGACTGCCAGTCGGCGACACAGCAGGTCGCCGACCTGCGCTACGAGGAGGGAGTGGAATGCGGGTGGAAAGCAAAACGGCTATTGAAGCCGCTCAATGACTTGCCATCGTTCAGAACAGACAGCTCGAATTTTGGAGTAAATGACACAATACGACTGTGGAATGTGAGTATTACTTTATCTCCATCCATTCGATGGGTTCCGAACTGAAACAAGTAACCGCCATCTCGCTCATCCGAGACGGGCGGGGAGAGGTGCATGTGGTTCCGACGCCATTTCTCCAGATCAAAGTGCGCGACAAACGCGGGGAAATCGAGCTTGATGTTTCCGTAATCACTCCATAACCAATAACCATCGGGAAAGAATTTCAGGAACCGGAAGTAATCATCGGTCATCTTGACTCCAGCGTGCCATTCCTCTTTGTGGATGACTTCCGATACGTAGTGGCCGTGGAACAATGGCGTCATGTGCTAAGAAAGTTTAGGGCAGTCCGTTTTGTGAGTGAAATAACTTGGATGTGGAGTTGATGCAACTCCTTCGGAGTAGTGGGATTTTTGGGGTCACCCAGGGTAGGTCCGCTCCGTTGTCGCGGTCCAACCTTGGGCTGATTGATTTGAACCACGTTGTGGTTCGATATAGGGATGTAGTGCGTGTTGAGTAACCGTTACTTGAGCTTTTTGATTTGCCAATCAGCAAAATCGACCAACTCGGTTTTTCCCTCCAACTGCAATTCAATGCGAACTCCACGTCCACCAGGCAGCAATCGATTCACCTTGCCGTTGGCACCCGCATGGACACCGCCGGTAACGCGCACACTGTCGCCAATCCGAAACCGTGTAAACCAAACCGCCACATAGGCGAAGGCAAAGAAAACAAGCATGATCACGACGAACATCATGAAGCTTGCAAGGAAACCTCCTAGAAGTGCTTTGTCGGTCGGAATCCCTCGCTCTTTGAGCCTTAGCACCATAGGCAGACCGCCACCAATCAGAATGCCCACTCCCATCACAATCGTAAGTCTTTCGATTTGGCGCCCTGACACACGGGCTTGGGGATGTAGTGAGATTTTCATGCAGAGGTATCAGTTTTCCATCGATTTTAGGTCAAAGCAGGGAGGCAGCATCAAGCTTTGATTGGGCGACAAACAAGTTAGTGAATTATCGAAGGTAAAATTGCTTCGTCCCACCTTTTTCACGCAAAGACGTACTTTGTAATTGGTTAACGGGCAATGCGTTGAGGGGAAAATGTGGTTTAGGCAAAGATTTTATTGCGCTTTTTATGCGGTTTGCACTATATTTGAAGCGTTGGGCACAGTCGTGTTCAGCAAAGGAGCGAGTAGCGGTGGTGGGTTACGAATCCCCTGCTGGTTATCCCTCTCGATTACAAGTTGAGTGTTATTGGTTGAGAGTTGAGGAAAAGGAGGAATGAAGCTTATGGGACGGATAGGGCGAATCCGGGTTAGTTTGGGACGGCGGCACGCCGTCCCTCCCAGATACCGTGAGGTGGCAATTCGGTTTGCATCCACTGCTCCAATATCTTAGAAAGACCGTTCCGTTTGGCCCGGTTTATCGGGTCGGGCGTTTGCAGCAATGAAAAGTAACGTCGAAATCTACGATACGACTCTGCGGGATGGTTCGCAGGGCGAAGGCATCAATTTCTCGCTGGCGGACAAGCTCCGCATTGCCGAGCGGCTCGATGCGTTCGGCGTGCATTACATTGAGGGCGGCTGGCCGGGGTCGAACCCCAAGGATATGGAGTTCTTCCAGCAGGCGAAGAAACGGAAGTGGAAGAATGCGAAGATCGCGTCGTTCGGGTTCACCCGTAAGAAGGGTGTGGCGGTGGAGAACGATGAACAGATCCGCATGCTGCTGGATTCGGGTTCGCCGGTGATCACAATCGTGGGCAAGACATGGCTCTTGCATGTGAACGAAGTCCTACGCGTGAAGCCGGAGGAAAACCTGGCGATGATCGGGGACACGATCCGCTTCCTGAAGGATCACGGCAAGATCGTGGTGTATGATGCGGAGCACAGTTTTGATGGTTTCAAGGATGAGCCGGATTACGCTCTGGCCACGTGGCAGGCGGCAGAAAAAGCGGGCGCGGATGTGATCTGCTTGTGTGAGACGAACGGTGGTTGTCTGCCGAGCGATATCTCGCGCATCGTGAGTTTCGCGAAGGGGAAGTTGAATGCGCGCATTGGTATCCACACGCATAATGATTGTGGGCTGGGCGTGGCGAATGGCATTGCCGCCCTGGAAGCCGGGGCGACGCATATCCAAGGGACGATCAATGGTTACGGTGAGCGCACGGGGAATTGCAATTTGATCAGCGTGATGCCGCTGGTGCAGTTCAAGATGGGCAAAGTGGGTGTGCCGCCGAAGTCGTTGCCGAAACTGAAAGAACTTTCCGAGTTCGTGGATGAGATCGCGAACATGCGGCATGATCCGCGTCAACCGTGGGTAGGTCAGACGGCGTTCGCGCACAAGGGCGGCATCCATGTGCACGCGATCGAGCGCGTGGCGCGGAGCTACGAGCATATCAATCCGGAGGCGATCGGAAATCATCGGCGCGTGCTGGTGAGCGATATGTCCGGTCGCACGAACATCCTCGTGAAGGCTCAGGAGCTGGGCTTCAAGATCACGGCGGAGACGCCGGAACTGAAGACCATCACGGCGAAGATCAAGGAGCTGGAGAACATCGGCTACGAGTATGAAGCGGCGGAAGGTTCCCTCGCCCTGCTCATCCGGCGTTTGCTCAGCCATCAAGAATTGCCCTTCAAGGTGGAAGGTTATCATGTCTCGATGCGGCGAGATGGCGGAACGTCGGTTTGCCAGGCGACGATCAAGGTGAAGGTGGGCGAGAAGTTCGCACACACCGTGGCCGAGGGTGATGGCCCGGTGAATGCCTTGGACAGTGCCTTACGCGCGGCGTTGACGAGTTTCTTCCCGAAATTGAAGAAGGTGCAACTGACGGATTACAAGGTGCGCATCATCGACAGTTCCACGGGCACGGCCGCGAAGACGCGCGTGCTGATCATCAGCACGGACGGCAAGAACGAATGGGGCACGGTGGGCGTACATGACAACATCATCGAGGCATCCGTGCAGGCGCTGGTGGACAGCATGGAGTATGCGCTGATGAAGAAGTAGATTTGCGGATGAGACGGGAAGCTGGCATTGTTTGAGATATGACAGTCGCGATGAAAAAGAAGGCTGACAAGTTGATGGCCTCGCTGACGCCCAAGGAAAGAGTGGAATTGGGCGAGATGCTCTTGACTGGGGTCAACGATTTCGTCAGCCCGGATGTCGAGAAGGCGTGGGATAAGGAATTGAAGCGCCGACTGGAAGAGGTTCGCAGCGGCAAAGTGAAAACGATTCCGGCTGAGAAGGTTCACGAGAATATCAGACGTCGACTGAATGAAATCAAAGCCGATCGAGTATCATCCCGCCGCGCTGCTTGAGGTGATGGAGGTTTTTGAGTGGTATGAGCAGTGCGAGGAAGGTTTGGGTGCGCGTTTCCATCAAGAGCTTTCTAAAACGGAGAAGTTAATCCGTAAATTCCCGCTCTTGGGGACACCGAAAGAATATGGAGCACGGAAGAGAGCGCTGGCCGTGTTTCCTTACAACCTGATTTATTCAGATGAACCGGATGCCATCACGGTGATAGCCCTAGCTCATCATGCTAGAGAGCCGGAATACTGGCTCCATCGGCTGAGTGAATAGAGAATTTTAAGTATAAACTGAACATGTCCGAGATTTCTAAGGCTTACGAGCCACAGTTGGTTGAAGAAAAGTGGTATGCGTTCTGGCTGGAGCAGGGTTGCTTCACGGCTGATCCGGCGCGCGTCACAGACAAGCGTCCGGCTTACTCCATTGTCATCCCGCCGCCGAATGTGACGGGCGTGCTCACGATGGGCCATGTGCTGAACAATACCATCCAGGACATCCTCGCCCGCAAGGCGCGCATGGATGGCAAGGAAGTATCTGGCTGCCGGGCACGGATCACGCGGGCATCGCCACGCAGAACGTGGTGGAGAAGACGCTCCGTAAGGAAGGCGTTATCAAGCATCGCGATGATCTCGGTCGCGAAGCGCTCGTGGCGAAGATCTGGGAGTGGAAGCACAAGTACGGCGGCATCATCATCCAGCAGTTGAAGAAACTCGGAGCTTCGTGCGATTGGTCACGCGAACGCTTCACGATGGATCCGGAGTATTCCAAGTGCGTGCAGAGCGTGTTCGTGGACCTCTACAAGAAGGGCCACATCTATCGCGGCAAACGCATGGTGAACTGGTGCCCGGTGTCGCAAACCGCGCTCTCGGACGAAGAAGTGGTGATGAAGGAGCAGAAGGGCTTCCTCTACTACTTCAAGGTGGAAGTGGTGGAAGAGCCAGGCACGTTCCTGACCATCGCCACGACGCGGCCGGAAACGATTCCTGGTGATACGGCCATCGCGGTGAACCCGAAAGATCCACGTTACGCGCGGCTCGTGGGCAAGCACGCGCGCCGTCCCCTGCCCGTCGAGAACCAAGCGCATCTGCCGATCATCGGCGATGAACATGTGGATTTTGAATTCGGCACCGGCGTGCTGAAGGTGACGCCGGCCCATGACAAGGCGGATTACGAAATTTTCCAACGCGTTCACCAATGGGCCATCGGCGCGTCGTCCGCTTCCCCGTTCATGTGGAAGCTTGCGACGATGGAGCCGATTGAGGTCATCGATGCGAAGGGTTTCATGACGGATGCCGCCGGTGTGGACCTGAAGGGCTTGGAGCGCTTCAAGGCCCGCAAGGTTGCGGCGGAGAAGCTCGTGGAACTCGGCTTGTCGGTGAAGGAAGAGCCTTACACGAACAACGTGGGCTACAGCGAACGCGCCGATGTGCCGATCGAACCGCGCTTGAGCGAGCAATGGTTTCTGAAGTATCCGAGCGTAGAGAAATCCCGCGCGTGCGTGGCGGATGGCTCGATGAAGTTTTACCCGGATCGCTGGGCGAAGGTGTATGACCACTGGCTCGGCGGCATCCAAGACTGGTGCATCAGCCGCCAGCTCTGGTGGGGGCATCGCGTGCCGGTGTGGCGGAAACTAGTGGCCGCGGACGCTATCGGAACATTGCCGACGGATGGCACCTTCGTTGAACGTGAAGGGGGGAAAATGTTTCGAGGAAGTTGGTCCAAAAAAGCCGGAGAATATTCCTATTGGCGGGTGACTGCGGAAACTTTCGAAACAGAAGTTGTTACTGATTCTGATGTCGAAGGTCACGCGTTGGAGGCGGCCGGCTTCACCCAAGACCCCGACGTGCTCGATACGTGGTTCAGCTCCTGGCTGTGGCCGTTCGCCACGATGGGCTGGCCGGAAGAAACCGAGACTCTCAAGAAATTCTACCCGACCACGGACCTCGTGACCGGGCCGGACATCATCTTCTTCTGGGTGGCCCGCATGATCATGGCGGGTTACGAATACAAAGGTGATCTGCCGTTCAAGAACGTCTATTTCACGGGCATTATCCGCGACAAGCAGGGGCGCAAGATGTCCAAGTCTCTTGGCAACTCGCCCGACCCGCTCGACCTCATCGCGAAGTATGGTGCGGACGCGTTGCGCTTCGGCGTGATGCGTGCGGCGCCGCTCGGCCAGGATATTTTGTTCGATGAACAGAACGTCGAGCTCGGGCGTAACTTCTGCAATAAATTGTGGAACGCGTGCCGCTTCCGTCAAATGCAAGGCGGTGCTACCGAGACGGAGATTAATCCCGACCTGCTGACCTCGGACGACAAGTGGATCCTCATCCGTTTGGATCAAGCCATCCGCGAGGTCACGCAAGCGTTCACGGATTATCGTTTCAGCGATGCTACCAGCACGCTCTATCGATTCTTCTGGAGTGAGTATTGCGACTGGTATGTGGAGGCCAGCAAAGCAGCGTTCTTTGGCGATGATGCGAAGCTCAAGACGAACAAGCTCGCAGTCATCGACTTCGTGCTCGCGAACATGCTGCGTTTGTTCCATCCGTTTCTGCCGTTCATCACGGAAGAGTTGTGGCATGGGATGGGCTACTCGAAGGACATGCCGGAGGAGCGCGGCGGCAAGACCGTCATGTTTGCCACCTGGCCCAAGCCGCTCACGGACGAAGAGAAGACTTACTTCGGCCTCGATGAGACGGCGGACAAGGTCGCGGCGGCCAAATACGAACTCGTCTCCATGGGCCGCCATCTGCGGCGCGAGCTGAAGCTCGATCCAGCGAAGAAGTTGAAATTCGTGCTGAAGCCTGCGGGCGAGTTGCCCACGGCGGAAGTCGAAGTGCTGCGCCTGTTGCTCAATGCGGAAACCATCGAGGTGAACACCAGCTATGCGCCACCTAAAGGCACACCGTCCTCCGGCAACGCACTGGGCGAACTGTATCTGCCGACGGAAGGCTTGATTGATTTCAGCGCGGAACGCGAACGCCTGACCAAGGAATTGGAGAAGGCACGCAGCGAGATCACGAAGGTGCAGGATAAGCTGGGCAACCCGAGTTTCGCTGAAAAAGTTCCCGCGAAAGTCTTGGAAGAGCACAAGCAACGCCTCATCGATTGGCAAGCGAAGGAGAAGCAAATCCTTGCCTCGCTGGAGAACTTACCAGAGTAAGCTGAAGCACAATTGACTCAGGAACAGGCCGGGGACTAGTCCCTGGCCTGTTTCTTTTTTTGAGGCAACCCTTAGGCGCTTGCCCCCTGCCCCTCAATTTGCTTGCGTTCAAATCAGGGCTATAATCGGCCATGCGTCTTTCGCTCATCCTTTTGACCGGCCTGCTCGGCACCCTTCTCGTAGGTTGCAAAACTGCTCCGGTGCAACTCGACACCGCCGCCCCTTACCGGCAGGAACTGGCCCGCCTCAAACAACAACCCACCGTGAAGAAAGGTGGCGTGGAGGAGAAAGCGGCCATTGAACGCGTGAAAGGCTTCCTCGCCACCATGAACGAGGAAACTGTGCGGCAGGGTACCAAGACAGTTTACGCCGCTGATGCCTACCTGAATGACACGCTGACCACCAAACACGGAGCCGCCGCCATCGAGGCTTACTTTCTCGAAACCACCAAGAACGCCGAAAGCATCACCGTAGTCTTTGAGGATGTGGTGGAATCCAACGGCGACTACTACTTTCGCTGGGTCATGGATACCCGGCTCAAGAAACTGCGCAAGGGGGAGACCATCCGCACCATCGGCATCACGCATATCCGGTTCAATGCCGATGGACTCGTGGTACTGCATCAGGATTATTGGGACAGCGCGGCCGGGGTTTACGAGCATATCCCCGCCTTGGGCGGCATGATCCGCTGGGTGAAGGCAAAGTTCTGAGACACTCCCCCCAACCCCATTGCCTCAATAAGTGGCACGGCTTCGCAAGTCGCCGCCCCTTCTTTTCCTTACCAAATTTCTTTTGCTCTGACCGTCAAGCTGCCTAAACTCCGCGCCTGTGGAGCATCATAGTGTCCTAAACGACATGGCGATATGCATCGTGGCCGCCTGGCTGTTCGGCATCATCGGCCAGTTGCTGCGTCAACCGCTGATACTCATGTATCTGCTGGCCGGGGTCATCGTTGGCCCTCGCCTGCTGAACATGGTAAGCGCGCAGGATTCCATCAAAACCATTTCCGACCTCGGTTTGATTTTGCTCCTCTTCATGATCGGGCTGGAGATCGACCTTAAAAAAATCCTCGGTGCGGGTAAACTCATCACCCTCACCGCCATCTCACAGATCTTTGGCGGCTTCGCCTTTTCGCTGCTCTGCTTCTGGTTTCTGCGCGGCTCACTGGATGGCAACCTCAGCCTCGCCTACCTCGTGGTGGCAAGCGTGCTGAGCAGCACGGTCATCATCGTCAAAATCCTCTACGACAAGCGTGAACTCGATACCTTTGCCGGCCGGCTCACCCTTGGGGTGCTCGTCTTGCAAGACTTGGTGGCGATCATTCTGCTGGCCATCCAGCCGAACTTGAATGATCCCCAGATCAGCATCTTTGCCCTCTCCCTCGGCAAAGCGGCCTTCCTCATCGTGATCGCCTTTTTGGTCAGCCGCTATTTCCTCCCCCCGCTCTTCAAGAGCATCGCCCGGTTGCCGGAACTGGTGCTGGTAGGCGCCATTGGCTGGTGTTTCTGGGTGTCGTGGATGGCCAGCAACCTGCACCTCTCGGCCGAGATGGGCGCGTTGGTCGCGGGTGTGTCTCTCTCCACTTTCCCTTACACCTTGGACGTCACCGCCAAGGTCACGAGCCTGCGCGACTTCTTCGTGACCCTGTTTTTCGTCGCCCTGGGCATGCAGATTCCCGTCCCCACCTTTGAACTCATCCGGGGGGCGTTGATCTTCTCGAGCATCCTGTTTGTCGGTCGGTTCGTGACCGTCTTCATCCCCATGCTCAAGATGCACTGCGGTCACCGGGCCAGCTTGTTGACGGCCATCAACCTCGCCCAAGTCAGCGAATTCTCCCTCGTCATCGTGGCGTTGGGCATGCAGGACAAGCACATCACCGAAGCCACTGCGGGCATCGTCAGCTACGCCTTCGTCATCATGGCGATCATCTCCACTTATATGATCGCCAATGCCGAAAAAATCATCCATCTCCTCAGCCAGCGCCTGAGCGATTTCAATGTGGACGACCTCAACGAGGAAGGTTCCACCCTGAACATGCATGGCGGCAATGCCAAGGTGTTCCTGCTCGGCTTCTCCTGGGCGGCCAGCTCTTTGCTCACCGATATCCGAAAGAAAGCCCCGGATCTGGCCCGTGATCTGGCCGTGATCGATTTCAACCCCCAGGTGAATGAAGGCCTGAAAGAGCGTCACGTGCGCGCCATCTACGGGGACATCAGCCAGCGCGACACGCTCATCCACGCCGGAGTGGATCAGGCAGAGATCATCATCTGCACCCTGCCAAACAGCATCCTGAAAGGCAGCACGAACCTGAAGCTGGCCCGCATGATCCGCGAGATCAACCCGACCGCGAAGATCATCATGCACGCCGAATATTTCGCCGATCTACCTGCGCTCTATGCCGCCGGAGCCAGCTTCGTGAGCGTGCCGCGTCTCACCGAAGCGAACGAACTTTTCGACATAATCGATGCCGCCCGCAAGGACCTGCTTGATGAAGTCCGCGCCGCGCAAGAAGCCTCCGTCAAGAAGCGCGACGAAGTCATCCCTTAACCCTGCTCTATTTGCTCATGAAGTTGTCTGAATTGAAACGCGCCCTTAAAACCGCCGTCACCGCCGCCCAAGCTGCTGGGGCTTTGATGCGGAAGAATCTCGGCTCCACCAAAGTCATCAACGAAGCCACCCAGCACGATATCAAGCTGGAGCTGGACGTGCGTTGCCAGAAACTCATCGAAAAGACCTTGCAGCAAGCGTTCCCTGACATCGCGATTCTGGGTGAGGAAGGCGTCTTGGGCGACACGAGTGCGGAGTATCGTTGGGTCGTGGATCCGATCGATGGCACGGTGAACTTCACCTACGGCCTGCCCCACGCGTGCGTGTCCATCGCCTTGCAAAAGCGTGGTGAAACCGCCAAAGAACGCAAACAGAGCGGTTATCCGGATGGCTACACGACCATCATCGGCGTGGTCTATGACCCCTTCTGCAACGACCTTTGGACCGCCATCAAGGGACAGCAAGCGCTCTTGAACGGCAAAAAGATTTCCGTGAGCAAACGCACGAAGTTGCAGGAGAGCATCGTGGCGATGGGTTTTGCGAAGTATGAAAGCACGCTCGCGAAGATGCTGCCGGTCTTCAACAAGCTCGTGCACAAGGTCCGCAAGATCCGCATCATGGGCGCCGCCGCCCTCTCAATGACCTACGTCTCGAACGGCCGCATGGACGCCTACAAAGAATACGGTGTGCGCCTGTGGGACATCGCTGCAGGTGGTCTCATCGTGGAATGCGCCGGTGGCGAATTTTGGCGGCAAGCCATCGATAACGACCATGGCTACGAGATTGTGGTGAGCAATGGCAAGCTGCGGAAGTTGATCGAGGCGGATTGATTTTTGGCCACAAAAAGGTACAGAAGGCGCAAAAGAAAACTGGCGGACAGCTCTATATTCCCCGTGCCATCAGGCGCGGCAGATTCTTAGCGGCGGCTTTCAAGCCGCCGTTCTTGTTTTGAAAACCTACGTCGCGTAGCGACGTAAGAATGCAGTAAATTCTTCGGTCACTACGTGACAGTGATTTCATTTCCGCTTAACAGCGGCTTGAAAGCCGCTGCTAGGAATCTTGAGTTCGCTACGCGAACGTGTGAAATCCGCTCCTGTCTCCAAAATGACTTAAGTCGACGGTTTCAAGGGAAAACGCGAGCGGAGAGTGGCGACGAAAACCTCATCGACTCGATTTGAGAAAATGCCCAGCGGTGAATAACCACGTTTCCAAGCCAGCCAAAACGTGATTCCCAGGCAGACAGCGGTGACCAGCATATTCGGCCAAGCGTTCAGCGCCCATTGACCAGACCAAACCCATTCCGACCGTGACCACGGATACCAATAGAAGATCGGCCAAGGCCCTTCTGGCCCGCGCGAGCCGAGAATATCGCCCAAGATGTGCGAGTGAACGGAGAGGAATACCAGCACAGATATCTGCCATCGCAAGGTGCGTGCAAAAGCATAGGCCAGACCGGCAGCTATTACGGCGAACAGAAGATTGTGGCCGAAGATGTGGTGATACTCGCTCCACCAGAGCAAGGGATGGGTGGAGTTCTTAGTGAGCAGTTCTGCTACGATGCCCAATCCATCCAAATCCGGCGCAGCTGCAGCCAAAGCCACCATCGTGCGTTCCCTTTTACCCAATTGTGGGGCTGTTTCCGCTAAGCACCAACCAATCAGCAAATGGGTTATCGGGCTCATCCGTCAGCATTCGTATCGTAAAATGGATGCAGCGGAAAGATGGAAACGTTGAACCTTTAAAAAAAGTTAAACCGTTGAATCGCGAATCGATTCAACGGTTTTCACGCGTTAACAAGTCACTACTCAACGGATCTTCTGATCCGGCAGTTCCGTCTTCACGCCTTCGTCTTTGGGCATGGTGTCAGGGTTGGCGCCGGCGGCGAGGATGAGCTTGTCCAGCTCGGCGCGCAGTTCAGCCGTCTTGCGTTTGAACAGCGGCTCGTGGACGAGGTTCACCGTTTCGTCCGGGTCAGCCTTGATGTTGTATAGCTCCTCCATGTGCTTGTCCGGCGTGCCGTCACCACTTGGATAACGGATGTATTTCCATTCATCCGTGCGGATGGCGCGGACGTTGGGCGTGTAGGGAAATTGTTTCTCGTAATTATATTCGTAATACCAGGCCTGGCGCCAATCCTTGGTGCGCCCTTGCACCAGCGTTTTCCATGAACGGCCTTGCACCCCGCCGATCGCCTCCACCCCGCAGAGATCCACGATGGATGGCGCGAAGTCCAGGGTCAGCACTTGCTGTTCGATCACCTTGGGCGTCTTCGTCAGGCCGGGATAGCGGACCACCAACGGCACGCGGATGCTCGGCTCGTGCGCAGTGCGCTTGTCCACCATGCCATGCTCGCCGTTGAGCAACCCGTTGTCCGCCGTGAAGATGAAGATGGTGTTATCCAGCTCGCCCATCGCTTTGAGCTGTTCGTAAAGTTGTCCAACGCTGTCATCCACCGAGAGGATCGTGCCCCAGTAAGCCCGCGTCATATTCTCGAACGCAGTCACGCCTTCCGGGGAAGTGTCCGGGAAATTCTTGCGCCATTCAAAGAGCGGCCCATAGATGCCGTGCCAGGTGGTCTGCCGTTGTTTGATCCACTCCGGCTGTTTATCCACGTGAAAGGCGGAAGCGGGGTAAGGCACGCGCACGTTATTGAAGGTGTTCGTGTACTTCAGCTCCGGGATGTAGAAGCTGTGCGGCGCCTTGTGGCCAAGCATCAGCAGGAACGGCTTGTCCTTGCGGTCCTTCAACCAGTTCAACGCCAAGTCCGTGACGACGTGGGTGTAGTAACCGGGGAGCACCTTGCGTGTGCCATCCACGTTGAACTCCGTGTTGTAATACTGCCCCTGCCCTTTGTGCGTGACGAAGTAATCGAAGCCCGGACGCTTCTCATCGTTGTTCTCGCCCATGTGCCATTTGCCGATGTAAGCGGTCTCGTAACCGTTATCGTGCAGACGACGCGGGAAGCTCATCATGTCGGTGGGATACTCGGTGAAATTGTTCACCACACCATGAGTATGTGCGTAAACACCGCTCAAGATAGACGCGCGACTAGGCGAGCAAAGTGACGTGGTGCAAAAGGCGTTCTTGAAATAGACGCCCTCCTTGCCAAGGCGATCGATGTTCGGCGTCTTGAGATCGGGTATCTTGCCAGCCAGCCCGATGGCATCCCAACGCTGATCATCCGTGAGGACGAAGACGACGTTGGGGTGTTTCTTATGGCTCGTAGCTGCGACTGCTTGAGGAACGACAGCCGTCGCGAACCCGAGCAGAATCATCGCGGCCAAAGCCGCCCGCTGAATGTTAGCGCACAAGGAAATCATATAGGGAAAGAATACCAAATGGTATAACCCAGATTGTGTCTTGGCGCAAATGGGAAGTATATATCGTAGATGTGTGGCTTATTCCGTGCCGTAGGCACGACTGATTCATAGCAGCGGCTTTTAAGCCGCTGTTAGGAGTAATGATCAGCACCGTCGCGTAGCGACGGAAGAGTCGAAAATGTCTGGAAATCCGGGACTCTTGCGTCGCTACGCGACGCCGATGTTTCCCTGACATTTCCACGGGTTAAAACCCGTGGCTAAGAATCTTGCCTCGCTAACGCGAAGAACAAACCTTACTCGTTACTTCCCCTTATACCCCTCCCACAACCACTCCAGCGCCCCCGGCAATGTCTGACGCGTCACGCGTCCATCCGTATGTCCCGCTGCTTCTGCGAATACATAACGATATTGATACCCCTTTACCTTCAACACCGCCGCCATGCGCTGATTCGCCATCACCCAGTTGTGCAAGGAAGCTTCATCCTTGTTCCAGCCATTGTCTTTTTCGCTGACTTCGAGCCAGATACGGAGCGGCTTGCGCTCGCTGTTCGGGATGAGCGTGGCGTGGTATTCCCAAGCGCCCCGAGGAGTCTCAGCACTCTTCGGCGATTGCTGGTTCACATACGTGCCGGAATACGTCAGCACGCGATGGTAGAGATCCGGACGATACCACGCCATGGAGAGCGCGGCGGAGCCACCGGAACTGCCACCCATCGTCGCGCGACCTTCGGGATCGGAAGTGAACTTCAGATTATAATCCTTGGCTATACGCGGCAGCACTTCCTTTTCCACGAACTCGGCGTAAAGACCGGACATGGTGTCATACTCCAAACCACGCTGACTGCCTTGGGCATCACCGCCACCGGAATTAATCATGATGGCGATCATTGCCGGCACACGTTTCTCATGGATCAGATTATCGAGCACTTTAGGCAGTGTGCCCATGTAGCCCAGGCCATCCTGCGCCACGATGAACGGGGCCGCCGTGCCCGGCTTGTATTGCTTGGGCACATAAACTGCCACTTTGCGCTTATACGGGACCGGCGGGGGCTGGTTCTTGGCGATGCCCGGGTAAATCTTGCTCTCCGTGGAATCCATCACGAACTGGTGGATGGTGCCCTGCGGCACGCCTTCCTTCACTACCGTCTCCGGTGAAGGTGCATAATTCGGCCCGATGATGAACTCAACATTGTCCTTCGTACGGGCTGGAGAAGCCGGGGCGTTGGTGGTGGCGACAGCCGGGGCGGGCGGAGCTTTTGGTGCATCCGCCGCCGTAACGATTTGTGCGGCTGACAGGCAGGCCAAAGCTGTGCAGAACTGGGCAATGAATTTCATGTGATGGGGAAAAGATGGCAGAGCGGTGAACCAGGGTAAAGAGAAGTTGGGACGATGCTCTGACTAGAACTTCTGAGAACTCAATGGTAATGGAATGTAAAGCTGACATCCCGATAATCTTGTCCAATCTCTTTGCGCATTTCGTTCGACCAGGCAGGCAAGCGCCCACAATCCTTAATAGCCTGGCTGCAAAGATAGGCTGCTAACTCGCCAGCCGTGTATTCCAAAACTTTAACACCGGTGATTTCCCCTTCCATATTCAACCGAAACTCCACTTTAATCATCCCTTTAGCCAGTGTCGGCCTGCCATCAAGGAGATTGTACCACCGCTCCCTGATCTCAGAGACTAGCGATTCATCATACGACTTCAAAGTCGTGCCATCCCATTTGGCTAACGAGTTCGCGATGGCTGTCTCGACACGCTTCGTTTCGTGACTTGGCGAAGAGGTAGACGCATTTGCTGCAAGAGTCGCTTCACTGGCTGATTTGCAGCCAGTAATGGCAATAACAGCCAATAGCAAGCAGCCGAGGGCAACCGAAGCAGTCCTGCGCTGATTGGTGAGTTTCATTTACGGGAATGGCAAAAAATGGCAGGGAAATCAGAAACTGTAAAGTGCAGCGGGATAGGTAGAAAACAGTAAGCCCCTAGGCTGACGAGGTGTGGCCCCCATCTAACCCCATTTTTCCTCCCCAAACGGATTGCCAAAAGCTCTTTTTCCCTATATCCATCCCCCCCATGAAACGACTTCTC
Source organism: Limisphaerales bacterium (assembly GCA_965283725.1). Classification (GTDB taxonomy): domain Bacteria; phylum Verrucomicrobiota; class Verrucomicrobiia; order Limisphaerales; family JAEYXS01; genus JAEYXS01. The sequence goes on along the minus strand of CBDIPT010000004.1, from coordinate 241,741 downwards.
CCTACGGTTGGTGCCGCTTTGCTGGCCATCGCGCTGGTGGTCAAGGCTGATGCACCGGACGAGCTGTACACGAATTATTACCTCATGTTGCAGGACGCCGAGGCGTTGCAGATCAAGGGAGAGGAGTCCGCCGCACTGATCCGTTATCGCGATGTGGAAGACGGCCTGAAGAAGTTGCAGTCCGCCTACCCCAGCTATAACACCACGGTCATCAAGTTCCGCCTGGACTACGTCACCAAGAAGATCACCCCGCTGGCGGCCAAGTATCCGGACGTGAAACCGATCGTGAAGGCGGATACGTCCAGCGCAGCACCGACCGTCTCCATGAATGCTCCGGCTAAGGGCAAAGCCGCCCCGGCTGAACCGGTGTATGTGGACACGGAAATCACCCGGCTGCACGACCAGTTGATCAGCATCCAGGCGGACAAGCTGGTGCTGCAGAAGCAATTGAAAGACGCACTGGCCGCCAAGCCGGCCGCCGTGGATCCGAAGGAACTCGCCAAGGCGGAAGCGCAAGTGGCCGCGTTGCAGAAGGAAAAGGACGTCCTGCAAGTCAGCCTGAAACAGGAACAGGCCCGCGCCGCCAAGCTGGTGGAGCCGAAGGATCTCGAAGAGAACCGCAAGCAACTGGCCGAGCAGAAGCAGTTGCTCGCCAAGCTGACGGAAGACAAGGCCAGCCTGGAAAAGAAGATTTCCTCCATGAAGGAGAGCAAGGAATTGCCGCAATTGCGTGATGAGAATTCCGCGCTCAAGAAGCAAGTTTCCGAACTGAACAAGCAAGCGAGCAGCGCCACGAAGTTGCAGGAATCCAACAAGTCGTTGGAAGTCCAGGTCAGTTCGCTCAAGGCCGAGAACAGTTCCTTGAAGGATTCGGTCAAGAAAGCAGGCGACGTCGCCAAGCTGGACATGGCTAACAAGTCCTTGGAAGCAGAAGTGAAGACCCTTAAGTCCGAGAACGGCGCGTTGAAGGATGCCAGCAAGAAGGTGGGCGATCTGGCGAAGCTGGAAACGGAAGTGAAGGCGTTGCGGAGCCAAAACGAAGCTCTCAGCAGCCAGCTCAAGGAAGAGCAGAAGAAGTCTGCGAAAGCGATGGCGGTGGCCGTCCCCGCGCCGAGCAAAGTCGATGAAGGCGTGAAGCGTGAACTGGTGGAAACCCAGCGCAAGCTGGCGGAACAGGAGAAGGCCCAGAAGCAAGCGTTGGAAACGGCGGAAAAACTCCGCAAGGAAAACGCGAAGCTGGAAGCCCTGTTGACGGACCCCTCGGTGAACACCACCAAGCCGACGGTCGCCACGCCGGCCCCAGTCGTGACGAACACGAAGGAGATCGCCAAGCTGGAATCCAAGGTGCGCGATCTGGAAGCGGAACGCGCCAGCCTGGAAAAGAAGCTGAAGGATGCGAAGAATTCCAAGTCGGACAAGAGCAGCGACCAAGTCAGCGCCCTGAAGGCTCAACTGGACGTATTGAAGGCCGAGAAGGCTCCTTACACAAAGGAAGAACTGGCTTTGTTCAAAGCTCCCTCCACCCCGGCTGTCTTGGTGGCCTCGGTAGAAGCGCCCACGACCGGCAACACGCCGAAGCCGGGCGAGCTGTCCTCCGAATCCCGCGCCTTGTTGGCGGACGCTCAACGGGCGTTCAACGAGAAGAATTACCAGGTCGCCGCGGACAAGTATGAGAAGGTTCTCAAGGCCGCGCCGGATAATGTTTACGTGTTGTCCAACCTCGCCGCCATCCAGATGGAACTGGACCAATACAGCAAGGCCGAGAGCAACCTGAAGAAGGCTTTGGAAGCGAAGAAGGATGACGCTTACAGCCTGTCTTTGATGGGCATCTTGAAGTTCCGCCAGGACAAGTATGACGATGCCTTGGAACTCCTGAGCCGCTCCGCCGCCCTCGACCCGAACAGCGCGGATACGCAGAACTTCCTCGGCATCACGCTGAGCCAGAAGGGCCAGCGCGTCCCCGCTGAAGCCGCCCTCCGCAAAGCCATCCAGCTCGCGCCGGGCAATGCAAATGCGCACCATAATCTGGCGGTCATTTACGCCACGCAGACACCGCCGATGACCGAACTGGCCCGCTGGCACTATCAGAAGGCCCGCAGCTACGGCCACCCGGTGAACGAGAAGCTCGAGAAGATGCTGGCCAAGTAAGCTGACCATGCTGCGACAGCAGGTCCATGAACTGGTGATCCCGACGAAGGGACGCGGTTTCTATGACTTCACAGCGGACGTGGAGCGGTTGGTGGCGGATGCCGGTCTGAAGACCGGACTCGCTACGCTCCACGTCCAGCACACCTCCGCCTCGCTGCTCATCCAGGAGAACGCCGATCCCGAAGTACGGCGTGATCTGGAACGGTTTTTCAGCCGGTTGATCCCCGATGGCGATCCCCTCTTCCGCCACACCTGCGAAGGTGAGGACGATATGCCCGCGCATGTCCGCACGGCGTTGACGGCGGTGAACCTCAGCATCCCGATCGTGCGCGGTACCTTGGCATTGGGCACGTGGCAGGGAATTTACCTCTGGGAACACCGGACGCACAGCCATCGGCGGACGGTCGTGGTGCATCTGCTAGGAGAGTAAAATCCTGATGTGGGTAGGCACCGCTGTCTTCAGCAGTCCGCTGACGAAGCCTGAGCCGTCCTTCAACCGGTGACGCAATGCTGTCCTGAATCCTTGCAGTCTAATTTCTCCAGCCAACTGACACCACAACGCGATCGATATGTGAATATCATCGGCTTCGGCAATCTTTTGGACAGCATTAATACGCAAGGTCGGAGATCAGCACTCCGGCATAATTGGCAATAGTTCGCATCTTGGACTGGCCAACGGCGCGGAACAGTGGCAACTTGCGCGCATGTTTCGCCGCGTGTTTTCTCCGTTGAACACTTCGCCCAAGATTTTTTCCCGGCTCAAAGCCTATGCGTGGCTGGGAGCCACCGCCACGGCCTTGCTGGGTAACGCCCAGGCAGCGGATACCGCGCAATCATTCGGTTTCACCGGCAAGGAAATCTACCCGGTGGACAGCCAGTTCTCGCTGCTGCACGCGGCAGATATCGATGGCGACGGATTGAACGATCTGATCGTGGTGAACAATTCGCGGTCCAAGATCAACATCCTCTACAACCAGACCGGCAAACCGCCGGAGAAGAAAAAGGACATCGTCGGGGCCAAGAAAGAGATCAACGCCCTGCCAGCCGATGCCCGGTTCCAGATCGATGCCATCGCCTCGGAGAAGCGCATCTCAAGCATCGTGGTGAAAGACCTGAACGGGGACAAGCGGCCGGATATCGCCTACTACGGGGAGCCCAAGGAACTCGTGGTGCTCTTCAATGAAGGCAAGAAGAGCTGGAGCAGCCCGAAACGGTTCCCGATCGAGGATGGTCAATTGACGAACAACGGCCTCACGGTCGGTGACATCAATGGGGACAAGCGGAATGACCTGCTCTTGCTGGCGGAAAATTTCATCTATGTCTTGAAGCAAAATGCCGACGGCACGCTGGCGGAACCGGAGAAGATCCCCTTCACCGGCAGCGTCAAGGCCATGCAGGTCCATGATATCAACGGGGATGGCCGGGAAGATTTGCTTTTGGTGAATTGGGACAGTCCGAACCCGTTCCGTTTCCGTTTGCAGGACACCGAGGGCAATCTGGGGCCGGAAGTGCATTTCGAACTGCCGCCCATCCGTTCCTACTGGTCTGACGATCTGGATGGCGATGGCCGCACCGAGATCCTGACCATCGCCCAGGCATCCGGCCGGGCACAGATCTATAATTTCACGCAGAAGACCGCCGAAGCCACGCTCGGCCAGCTCAAACTGGGTCAATTGGAAGTGCTGCCGCTGAACCGCACGGACAAGCCCAAGCGCGGTGTGCTCTGGATGGATGTGAACAAGGACAAGCGCGATGATCTCATCGTGGCGGAACCCGGCAGCGGCCAGATCACGGTCTATCTGGCGCAAGCCAAGGGCGGCTTGGGCACCCCGCAGACCTTCCCTTCCCTCGCAGGCGTCAGCGACTTGGCGGCGGCGGATTGGGATGATGACGGGCAAAAGGAAATCTTTCTGCTGAGCGCGGACGAACGGCAGATCGGCATGACCCGGTTCTCCAGCAAAGGCCGGCTGGCCTTCCCGGAAGTACTGCCGCTCAAGGGACGTCCATTGGCGTTCACAGCGGGGAACATCATCAAAGGCCAGAAACCGCAGCTTGCGGTGATCGTGGACGAGGACGGCAAACGCTCCCTGCAATTGCTCTCGGCGAAGAAAGAGCCCGTGGTGCAAAAGCTGTCTGACTCGTTCAAGTCCAACCCGGCCGCCCTGCACCTGCACGATGCGGATCAGGATGGGCTGATGGACATCATCGTGCTCACGCCCTACGAGAAGGTGAAGATTCTGCACCAGCTCGAAGGCGGTAAATTTGAAGAGATCGATGTGGCACCGCCGGGTGGAGCCATGGAACAGCCATGGATGACGACACTCGATGTGGACGTGGATGGCAAACCGGAATTGTTGCTGGCGCAAAAGAACTTCCTGCGCGCCGTGGTGCTGGAGAAGGATGCGACGGCCGGCAAGGACGGGGTCTGGCAGTTGAAGGTGAAAGAGCAGATCAATGGCTCGGCCGCCAACTCGCGCATCACCAGCGCCGCCGCTGTGCCCGGCAAGGGCAAGAGCGCCACGCTGTTCCTGCTGGATGCGGAAAAGAAGGCTTTGACCGCGTGCGAACGCACGGAATCGGGCGTTTGGCAGGTGGTGCGGAATCTGCCGCTGGCGGTGAATGAATTCACCACCCTGCAACCCATCGCCATGAACAGCGCCGCGATCAACACGCTGGCTTTGCAAGGCGGCAACAGCATCGGCTGGCTCAATCCGGCCGGCCAGGTCTGGGAACTAACCGAACTGGACAGTTACGAAACGCCGATCAAGGACGGTTACCTGCTCGATGTCGTGTCGGGCGATCTGAACAATGACAAGGTGAAGGACCTTGTGTTCCTGGAGACCGGCAAGAACTACATCGACATCGTCACTTACGAGAAGCCGCACCAACTGGTGCCCGCCAACCGCTGGCAGGTGTTCGAGGAACGCTCCTTCCGCGGTCGCCGGGGCGCATTGCCCGAGCCGCGCGAAGCGGTGGTCATCGATCTGACCGGCGACGGCAAGAACGATCTGGCCATCATCGTACACGATCGCATCATCGTGTATCCGCAGGAGTAGGTTTTTCCGGTTTACGGGCGCTTATTTCACGTAATCCTGCAGGATATCCTTGTCAGAAAGCGGGGCGGCTTCTAAAGCTAGTCCAGTTCATGACCAAGGAATCCATGAAGAAATCACAACTCCTGACCAGTCTCGCACTCGCTGGCGCTCTTACTATCTCCGCGTGCTCACCGAAACAACCGCCAGCTGAAGCCGTTCCGGAAACCAAACCGGCGGCCAAGCCTCCCGCGGCGGCCGCGCCGCCGGGAGCTAAACCGGCCTTCGTCTCCGCTGAGAAAAACAGCTTTGCCGAGGTGACCTCACATCTGGACCCCGGTGGCAGTTTCTACGTCTATGTCGGCACGGAGCAATGGCTGGACGGCTTGTCCACTTCCGTTTCCAGCTGGCGGCAACTCTTCTTGATGGCACCGGATTTGACAGTTGAGGACAAGACCTCGCTAAATCTGGGGTTCGATGTCGTCACCCGGCTCATCCGCAACTCCGGGGTTGAGGAGATCAGCGGCATCGGCATCAGCGGCATCGCACGGGAAAAAGGGCTCTTCCGCACCAAGTTGCTCCTGCACCATTACCCCGGCAAGAACACGGGGTTCGTTTGGTCCATGTTCGGCTCCAAACCCCATGCGTTGGAAGGGCTGAACATGCTGCCCGCTGCTACCGCGTTGGCCAATTTCAACGACTTCGATCTCAAGCAAGTCTGGCAAATCATCGAAAAAGAACTCGCCGCGTCGGGCGTTCCCAAAGCGAAGGAAGCAGCAGATGAATTCAAGGCGATGACCGAGCAACAACTGGGGGTGAGCCTGGATAAATTGCTCGCCTCCACCGGTGGCGAGATGGGGTTCATCCTCACGCTGGATGAAACCCGCAAGATGCCCCTGCCCTTCCCCTCGGAATCCGGGGAAACGAAGATGATCGCCGAACCCGGTTTCATTCTGGTGTTGAAGGTGAAAGACCAGACGCTCTTCAACCTTGTGGACAGCAAACTTCCGCCGGATCAGAAGCTGGTAAAAGTAGACGAGGCCGACCTGAAGATGCGAACGATGCCCTTGCCGTTGCCTTTCCCGCTGCGCCCGACCATCGCGCAATCCGGTGATTATTTCTTTCTGTCCACCACGGATCAGCTGGTCCGCGATGTGATGGCGGTGAAGAAAGGGCAAAAGCCCGGCTTGAAATCTACCTCTGAATTCACGCGATTGGCTCAGGATATTCCAACGGAAGGCAACGGCTTTACCTACATGAGCCAGCGGTTTGGCCGGACCTGGGTGGAAATCCAGCAGGCCAGCATGGGCATGGCAGCAAAATCAGGCGGAGCTGCTTCTAAAAGCGATGCCTTCTTAAAAGAAGTGACCAAGAAGTTCATGGATCCGAACTCGGCTAACATGACTTTCAACGTGTTCGCAAACACGGACTACGGCTGGCTGTCCACTGCCAACACCACGCAGGAACCGGCCAAAATCATCGTGGCTTCAGCTTTCGTCTTCACCGTGCCAATGCTCGCTGCGATCGCGATCCCGAACTTCGTCAAAGCCCGGGAAACCGCCCAAAAGAACGCGTGCATCGCCAACCTCCGGCAGATTGACGGCGCCACACAGCAATGGGCCTTGGAAAACAAGAAACGCCCGCTCGACAAGGTGGACCGGGAAGCCGTTGGAGCTTACCTCAAAAACGGCGTTATTCCGGTCTGCCCCAAAGGCGGCAGCTACACTCTGGGCACCGTGAAAGATATGCCCAAGTGCACCATCCCGGGGCATGAACTGGCCCATTGATCCATCGTCCAGCCGATAAAAAAAGGGCCGCCAATTGGCGGCCCTTTTTCGTGAAGATCAATCCCGGCTTACTTCGCTTTCGGCGGAGTCGGCGAGAAGAAGTTGTAGGTCAAACCTCGTTCATCAGACGTAAAGCCCGTGACCGAGAAGTGGAAATACTTCTCAATGGCGGAAAACTCAGGCAACAGGGAGAAATCAAACCAGTCCGCGCGGCGCTTCTTGGCTTCGTCATCCATCATGCCGGCCCCGGCGAAGAGCGCATCGAACATCTCAGGGTTCTTGCGCAAGGCGTTGACGAGCAGACGTGCAGTCGTCGTTTGATTCTCATAGACCAGCAGACCGCTGGACATGCCGCCGACCTTCTGGGCGGCTTCGCTCAAACCCGCTGTTTCGCTCAGCGGACGCACCCCGCCTTGGGCGCTGCGCACGTATTCTTCCACCATGCCGGGGTTCAGTGAAAAGGCCACATAACCACCGCTGGAGACGTAGTGGATCGCTTTTTCTATGGCCCGTTTGCCATCGAGGCTGGGGCTGCTCGGCAGGGCGAGGCTGTAGATTTTCTTACCGAGGAACTCGCGTTCCGGCGGGGCATCACCACCACCAGCAGGCATCAGGAAACCGGTGCCCATACGGATGGCCGAGATCAATTGGTCCGCATTCGGCGAACCGATCAAGACGATCGAGGGCGGTGAGGCCAGCTGCTCGATGCTCGTGCCGGTCGGCGGCTTCTCATAGGAGATCACGTCATCGCCCAGATTGCCGATGAGCTGTTTCTTCAGGTCGAAATTCGGGTCCTTATCCTTGCCGGCGGCCCCGAGCGTCATCTGCAGAAGTCCGCCCATCTGTGGCGAGATGGCAGCAATGGTGCTTTCCAGCGTGGCCCACAGCTTCTGGCCGTTCAAACGCCAGCGCATGAACTTCGTCACATCCACCGGCACGAACGCGGGCGGCGTGGAATCTTTGGCCTCGGGCGTCAAAATCTGGAAGATGCCTTTGCGTTGATCCTTCGGCACACCCAATTGGAACTGGGCCGTAGAACCTTCCCCTGTCAAACGGGCGCTGATGGCGAACGTCTTCAACCCGCGCAAGCCCAGCGCATCCATGATCTTGTCGGGCGAGGGCATGGCCATCGCGGCATCCGGCCCGCCTTCGGCCGCCGGATTCTTGGCCGCGATATCCTTCATGGCCAGGTCATAGAAAGTTTGCACATTCACCCACAGGTGGAACATGGAATCGCGGAACAATGTTTCGTGCGTGCCCTGGTAGTTCGGCACCTCATCCAAGCTCGGCAGGCTGCCGCCGCTTTGCTTGATCAGAACTTTCTCGAAGACCCGCTTGCTGTTGCCCAAGAGCAGGAGCGAACCGGAGCGGCCGATGGTCACTTCACTCGGCTTCTTGTCGGCGTTCTTGTCTTCGGCATCCTCGTCACCGGTCTTTTTCTTGGAAGACGGAAACGCATTGCTCATCGCCTTGTCGATCTCCCCTTGCGGGATGACGACCGTGTAGAAATCCACGTCACGGATCTTCTCAGTCTTCACCTGCTTGCCGCCATCCACCCAGCGCTTGCGCAGCTCGGCGAGCTTCTTTTCGAGATCGGCGGATTTGTCTTTGCTATCGATGATGAGCAGGACGGCGGGTTCCTGACCCTTTTGACCTTCCCATCCATCCCGCACGACGGCGAAGGTGAACTGGCCCTTGGCCAAGGCGAAGTATTCGGAGAATTTGATGCCCAGTTCCTTTTCCAGCGGCCCCACCACTTCTGTGTTCCACTTGCCCAGCAGCTTGTTCAGGAACGGCTGCATGGACGGCTCACTGTAAAGCTGGCTGGCCGGATTGGACTTGATGTCATTCCGGGTCTTGTCGAGATCCGGGATCGTCAACAGGACCAACGTATCCGACGGTAAGAGTTTCTCCGCTGGCAGCGTCTGGGCGGCGGCATTCCAAGCCAACGCCAAGGTCATCCCCAGCAGTACAAAGCATTTCTTCATCATAAATCGTAAACCGATCCTTTCTGTACCCCTTGGCTCAGGTTGGCATAGCGATGGGCTAACCTCCCCTGAAACCGAGCTTGCCGAGGCAAGCTGTGACAAAATCGCACATTAACGGCGGCTATCAACGCCGTTTTTTATCCGTTTCACCAGCGGCCGTCTGCTTCATCCGGCTCGGCGGCTCGAGATAACGATACGCACTCACCGGGTTATCGTTATCATAGGCGTAGGCATCGCGGTGATTCAGGAAATACTTCACGGCACTCACCGGAATGGCAAAACCCAGCCCTTCGCCAAACATGATCTTCATGTTCGTGACCCCGACCACTTCCCCGCGCAGGTTGAAGAGCGGCCCACCGCTGTTTCCGGGATTGATCTGCGTCGTGGTCTGCAAATAAAGCTCGCCCTGCATCTGCCGCGTCTTGGTGCTGACGATGCCTTCCGTGACGGTGCGTTCCAGCCCCAAGGGACTGCCGATGGCGAAGACCCGTTCCCCGACGCCTAGCGCATCTGCATCGCCGAGCAATACCGGCACGAACTTCGGCGCTTTCTCGTCGTCGATCTTGAGCAGCGTGAGATCGGCGAACTTGTTCATCGCCACCAAGCGGACCTGCTTGTATGTCTTGCGCTCCAACTGCCCCCGGCGCTGGTGATAAACCTCAATGGAAATCTCTGTCTCGCCCTCAACGACGTGGAAATTGGTGATGAGGAAACCCTCTTCGTTCAAGATGAAACCCGAACCCGTGCCGCTCGGCGTGCGGACTTGCACCACACCTTCACCCAGTTGATTGACCAGCTCCTTGACCGTCCGCTCGGGCGGCGGCGTGGTCGCCACGCGGAACAAGCCTTCTTGCACGACCGGCGGGATCACCGGTTCAACGGCCTTGGTCGTCTTGGCTTCTGGCCGCTTGATTTCAGCGATCTGGGAACGCGGCACAACGAGGACGGTGTAACCGACGTCCACCACGACTTGGTCAGGCTTCTCGGCCAAAATATCACCTGAGATGACCGACTTCCCCTTCAGCTCGATCTGCACCGGCTCAGCCAACGCGGACATCGCCGCGACGGCCACCACCGATAACCCTACGAGTGGCTTCAACATGGCGCTAAAGTAGGTTTAGTCCGGCGGAATGACAAGCGGGGTTTGGTATAAATAAAGTCTTTTATCGTAAGCGCTTCCGGCCCGCTCGCGCGCCCGACAACACGGTTTTAGCCACCTCCAACGCCTCAGGGGTGTTCACATTGAGCAACTGGCTTTGCCTGGCCACCGGCACGGCCACCCTTTTTGCCGCCAATTTTTTAGCCAAGGCTTGGAGCGAATAACTGCCCGCTTGCCGCAAAGCTTCCACCACGGGTTCAACCTCGGCTGACAGGATGAACGGGAAGCCGGCAAAACCTGCTTGCTCGGTAAAGACCGCGGGCCCGGACTTCATCTCCCGCCGCAACCGCTTCAACCAAGCAGCGGTGATGAACGGCATGTCGCACGAAAGAAAGACCAAGGTCTGCGCCCGACTCGCGCGCAGGGCAGTCAGGATACCACCCAAGGGACCACAACGTGCCACAATGTCGCGCCGGATCACCCGCACCGGCCAACCGGTCGCCAAGGCAGCTTGGCGCACATGGCCCAAGAGCGTCCGGCGCCCAAGCCTCACATGGGCCTTGTCCCGCCCCATGCGCGTGCTGAGGCCACCGGCGAGGATGCAGACCTCGATTGTCCCAATACGAGCCATGACCAAGTATAACGAAATGCCTTACGCCCAGAGCAAGAGAGAACGCTTCCTTCAACTGGTTGAACAATTGTCCAAAAAAATGCCCAGCCCAGAAGTGATGTAAGCCAGATTATTCGCAGGAAAAAAGGCTTCATAGCGCATTTTTGTCTGCTCATTGGCCCCGTATTGGATGGCCAAGACTTTGGGCTTCTTGCTTCGAGACGCCCAAGCGCGCGTGAACAGCGCACGAATATTCAAGTCTTCATCCGGAAAAGAATAACCTATGATGATCCAATATTCAGCAGTGCACAACCATTCCAATGACCGCTGCCAAATACCGTGCAAGTTGGGGGCCTGTATCTGGCGTATGAACGAGGGCGACACGATTTGCACCTCCAACTTCCCATGTCCGCAATGGCACTTATTGTTATCACCCATTTTCCGATCGTAGGGATAGATGGCGATATCCACTCCTGGGTTGATATACATACGATCACACAAACCACATCTTAACCAATTGGTGGACCCATGCAATTTGTAGAGCCGTCGCTGGGGCGTGATGGGACGCGACATGACCGTTGGCTTGTCGTTGTTATCTGCCCAAACCCAAGAAAACCCCAAATCCAGCCCCAATTTCTGGATCTTGTTTACGCTGTCTTGATCAAATCCCCAGACTTTTTCGATCGCCAAATCATAATTGGAGGTGATCACCCCGACATCCGAAGTGTTTGGGCGTAAGCCGTCCAACCAATCGACGAGTTGACGGGCCCTGGCATTGGGCTCACGGGCAGGCCAATAGTTTTTCGCGGCAGGCGTTTCCACATGCTCGATCACTTCGTATATCGCCCGTTCCATTAGTGATCTGGCGTGCCTCGTTTGCTCCGGTGTAAACCCAGTGATCAATGACTGTCCGGTCGCAATCGAATAATCAACCATCGAAAGCAACGACGTCACCAACGGCAGACGCTTTCTATTCTCTGCAAGATACTTGGCATCCAGTCTGATTCCCGGACACAATCCCAGCAAAGTCTTCGCCAAAAGCTCACGATCTTGTGCGTTGATTTTGCTCGAGTTGATCCGGTTATCCTCGAATAAATCTCCCTCTATAAGCCCATCAAGCATGATTGGGAGCAGTTCATTGGTCAGCGGCCAATCGAATGCTTTCGATGCTCCTGCCCCCAAGAATACCGCCAATTCTCCTTTGCCTGAAGCTATCTGAGCTGCAGCTTTTTGGCATTCTTGAGAGAATTCCATGTTTACTGTGATATCGTTCATGCTGTTTCCTAAGTGATTGATCGGGTGATTGAAGTGGACTGCCTCTTAACTTCCGCTGAAACAACCAGCTATGCCTCCCATGGCTTAAACTTGAATACAGGAGTGCTATTGTTCTGACAAGCCTAGGTCAGAGAGATATTGGAGGAAAATAAAAGTGGTGGCTGGAGCCGGAATCGAACCGGCGACACGAGGATTTTCAGTCCTCTGCTCTACCAACTGAGCTATCCAGCCACAGCGAAGGGCCGCAATTCAACTTGGCGATGCCCCATTTGGCAAGGCATATTTGCGTGAATTTTACGTCCCATAAATTATCCGTATTTGCCCTATGTATCCCATGAACCGCCGCGCGTTCCTCCAACAAACCGCTTTGACCGCTGCTGGCGCGGCGCTCCTAACAGGCTGCCAGACCCCGGCCCCGCTCCCGGCCCGCCGGCCGACGGGCAAACTCCGCGCCGTGGTCATAGGTCACACGGGCCAAGGTAATTACGGTCACGGAATGGATGCCGTGATGACCGGTCACCCGGAGGTGGAACTTGTGGCAGTGGCGGATGCCGATGCGGCGGGGCTGGCCAAAACCGTGGCCAAGCTCAAGGCACCCCGCTTCTACGCCAGCTATCACGAGATGCTCTGGAAGGAACAGCCGGACATCGTCAGCATCGCCACCCGCTGGACCGCTGAACATCATGCCATGGCCATGGCGACCATCGCCGCCGGGGCTCATTTCTACTCAGAGAAACCCTTCACCACCGACCTTGTGGAAGCAGATGAAATCCTGGCCGCCGCGAAAAAGGCCGGGACGAAGATCGCAGTGGCCCATCAGATGCATGTGGCGGAGAACATCGTTTTCCTCAAGCAACAGATCGAACAAGGGTTGATCGGCGACCTGCTGGAGATCCGCGCCAGCGGCAAGCAGGATAAGCGCGCGGGAGGTGAGGACATGCTGGTGCTCGGCACGCATCTCTTCGACCTCATGCGCCTCTTCGCAGGCGATGCCGAGTGGTGCACTGCCCGGGTCCAAACCGAAGGCCGGGACATCACCGCCGGTGATGGACGCAAGGCGACGGAAGGCATCGGGCTGGTGGCCGGGGATGAAGTGTTCGCCCAGTTCGGTTTTGCTCGGGGGGTTAACGGGCTGTTCGTCTCCCGGCAGAGATACGCCGAAGTGACCGGAAATTGGGGGCTCGAACTCGTCGGCAGCAAAGGCATGATCAAGATCCTCGCGAACGTGCCCCCGCGCATTTACCGCTTGAAACCCGGCGCTTGGACAGAGAAGGCCCAGATCAATGCGTGGGAACCCATCCCCGGTGATCCAACGGCCAACAGCCCGGAGAAAGACCGTAACACGACGCACGGCAACCGGGTGTTGCTCGACAGTCTCATCGCCGCCATCCGTTCCAACGGCCAACCCGCGTGCAGCGGTTACGACGGCATGAAAGCCGTGGAAATGGTCATGGCGGTGTATCAAGCCGCGATCCGCAAGCAACGCGTGGCGCTGCCGTTGAAGGAAAGAAAGCATCCGTTGAAATTGGCCGTGTAAATCCGGGGTTAGGATTAGCTCCCTCTCCTATTGAAACGCGTCCATCTTCCCGCTTTAATCCTCCCATGCACCAAGTTACCAGATCGCTCGCGCTCGCGTTGCTCATCACCGGTTCCGTCGCCCAGGCCGGTTCGGCGGACAAGACGTTGGATTTTTATTGGATCGATTCCGAAGGTGGCGGTTCGACGCTCATCGTCACGCCCACGGGCGAATCCGTGATGATCGATACCGGCAACCCCGGAGGACGCGATTCCGCCCGCATCATCAAAGTGGCGAAAGACGTCGCCGGGTTGAAGCGCATCGATCACCTCATCACCACTCACTTTCATATCGACCACTTCGGCGGCGCAGCGGAAGTGGCCACGCAGATCCCCTTCGGCACCATCTGGGACAAAGGCATCCCGGAAACAAACCCGGACAACAACCCGAAGGACACCCGCTTTCCCCTGATGGTGAAGCCCTACAAGGAAATCAAAGCCGAGGCGCGCAAAGTCATCCGCCCGGATGATTCGCTGACGTTGCAAGCCAACCCCGACACGGCCGTCGCCAAACTGAACATCCGCTGCCTCGCGGCGAACCAGGTTTTCACAGGCAAGAAACAAGCCGGAGCTGCACAGTGCGAAGGCATCACGCTCAAGGAAAAGGACCGCAGTGATAATGCGAACAGCGTGGTGACCTTGCTCGAGTTCGGTGCATTTCGTTTCTTCAATGGCGGCGACCTGACGTGGAATGTGGAAGGTGAACTGGTTTGCCCTGCCAATCTGGCTGGCACGGTGGATGTCTATCAGGTGAACCATCACGGGCTCGACGTGAGCAACAATCCGCGCCTGCTGAAGGCGCTTTCCCCCACCGTCTCCGTGATGAACAACGGACCGACGAAAGGTTGCGGCGTGGAAACCTTCGCCACGCTGAAGTCCCTGCCTTCCATCAAGGCCTTGTATCAAGTGCACCGTAACGTGCGTCCGGACGGCTCTACGAACAACACAGACAAAGAGCACATCGCCAATCTCGATGAGAAGTGCGAAGCGCATTATATCAAGATGTCCGTCTCACCCGATGGCAAGAGCTACACCATCAGCATCCCCGCCACGGGCCACAAACAGACCTTTGAGACGAAGGCGAAGTAACCGCCCCCTGCACCATTACCCGGACCAAGCGTGGAAACACCTGTTTCCACGCTTGTTTTTTGTCCCGCTAATTGACGCCGACATTTTTCCACCCGGCAGACTCGACAGGTGATGATGCATGCCGCAAGATATGGCTACGTCAGCTTGCCTGGCGGCACATTCATTGTATGTCCGGCCATCGTTTCAATATTTTGTTCCTGGAAGATGACCTGATCACTTCCAACTTCGTCGTGACCACGCTGACGCGTGATCTGCCTGAAGTGAAGATCATGCCCGTCATCTCGCTGAAGGAAGCGCACAAGAAAGTCAGCGAGCAACCGTTCGATCTCTTCATTTTGGACATCCAGTTGCCGGATGGAAACGGCATCGATTTCCTGAACCAGTTGCAGCAGGAACACATCAATGTCCCGCGCACCATCTTCATGACGGCGAGCAAGGTGCCAGAGTTCCGCCAGCGCGCCCAGTCCTCCGGGGCCATCCGTTTCTTCGAGAAACCGGTTCGGGTAAAAGAATTTGCGACGCTGATCCGCGATCTGTTGGCCCAGCAGCCGTTGCCCGAGAAACAGGAAACCGCTTTTGAAGGCATGCTAAGCTGCCTGACCCCGATCGATCTCGTGCAGTTGAAATGCCTCTCGCTGGCCAAGGTCGGCCTCGAGTTTTTCACCCGTGAAGGCGTGCGCGGAGTGGTCTTTTTCCGCGATGGTCAAGTGGTCCATGCCGCAACGGGCAGCATGACTGGGGAAGATGCGTTTTGCCACATCATGAGCTGGAAAGGCGGCAAGATCGGCGAGATTCCCCTGCCCAATCTGGTGCCCAAGAGCATTCAGTCCAATTGGGCTGACCTCGTGATGCGCGCTGCCTTGAGCATGGATGAGGGTGCGCCTAAGTGATTTCGTAAGTCGGTTCCGCGAACACGAGCAAACTTGCGATCGCTTAGCCGAAACGGCCCACCAAGACAGCTTCAAAACACGGTCGGACAACCTTCTTCCAGAAACCGCAGATGTTCCGTCAGGCCGCGCTCGTGCGCCAGTTCTTGCATCCAGCGAGGCGGCTCGTTGATGTCTTCAAAGGAAAGTTTGAAAGTGCCGTAATGCATCGGCACGAGCCATTTTGCCTTCAGGTCGAGAAACACCTGCACCGCGTCATCGGGGCCCATGTGCGTGCGACGGAATGAATCCGGGTAATACGCGCCGATGGGCAGCAGCGCGATCTCCGGACTGCACCGTTGACCGATCTCCTTGAAACCTTCGAAGTAAGCGCTGTCACCCGCGTGGTAAACCTTGCGCCCCTGGTGCTCGATGATAAAGCCGCCGTAACCGCGATGATGATCGTGCAAGGTGCGCGCGCCCCAATGTTTGCTCGGCACCAGCGTCACCTTCCAATCCCCTTTCTGAAAACTCTCCCACCATTTCAGCTCAATGACGCGCTCGAAACCCAATCCCTTCGCGAGCGGAGCCATGCCCCAAGGCATGATGCCCAGTTTGGGATGCGGCAGCTTCTTGAGCGAAGGACGGTGAAAGTGATCGAAGTGTGCGTGTGTGAGCAGCACGAGATCAATGGGCGGCAGATCCTCGATCTTGATGCCCGCGTGTTTGAGCCGCTTCAGCAGAAAGATCCAGTTCGCGAAATTCGGATCGACGAGCGCGTTCAGATCCGTGAACTGCACAAGGAACGAGGCGTGCCCGATCCAAGTCAGCGCCACCTCGCCGATTTTCAGGGTAGGAAACTCCGGCTTGCGATGCCCGCCAGTGCGCTTGGTGAGGAGCGCCTTCCAGACCATCTCATGGAAAAACGTGCGGGGATTGAAGTGGTTGCCCGGCGTCAACTCCTTCAAGGAACGAGGGATACGCCGCTTGGGGCGGTAGGGCTCCTGAGGGTTAGCTGGCCCGGTTCCTTCACTCATATGAGTTATTGGTAATCAACGTACTACGACGGCGGCTGAATAAAAGAAAAAGTTTGGCGTCGAATCTATCGTTGGCCAAAAAGCCAGCAGAAGTAACTGAAAAAGGCATTTTATGAAAAAAGTAGTAATCGCTCTCGCAGTTGGTGGTTTGCTTGCGGCCAGTGTGCAGCAATCCCACGCTGGTGACCGTGAATGGGCCACTGCCGGAAAAGTTCTGACGGGAGTTGTCGCAGGTGCCATCATCGCCAAATCTTTCGAGCCCCAGCCCGTTTATACTTATTCATCCGCTACCATAGTAGCACCTGCGCCCGTAGTTTACCAACCGGCACCGCAAGTTGTTTATCAACCGGCGCCAGTGGTGGTGCAGCAAGCCCCGCAAGTCGTGTATGCCCAGCCTGCTCCACAGGTCTTCTATGCGCAGCCGCAAGTTGTCTATGTGCAACCGGCCCCCGTTTACGTCCGGCCTGCTCCGGTCTGCTATGCACCTGGACCGGTAGTGTCGTTCCGTATCGGTGTCGGCCATCATGGGCCGCATCGCTGGTAATTTTCGGGAGGAACCGAAGATCAGCCAACCTGTCCGGCGAAAACCGGACAGGTTTTTTATTGGCTTAAACACGCAGCTCAGACTTAACTTTTCCCCCACATGGAAAAACTCATCGGCCAGTTGGACACTTTTTTGCGGAAGCAACCTCGGCTCGGAAAAGGCGTGTACATTGCGAAGAGCGCCGTGGTGCTCGGTGATGTGACAATGGGTGAACACTCCAGCGTCTGGTACAACGCCACGGTGCGCGGCGATATCAACCGCATCGTGATCGGCCACCACTCGAACGTCCAGGATAACGCCGTGCTGCATCTGGCGGATGACTTTCCCTGCTTGATTGGCAACTGGGTGACCATCGGTCACTCGGCCATCGTGCACGCCTGCACTGTGGGTGATGAATGCCTCATCGGCATGGGGGCGACCATTCTGGACGGGGCCGTCATCGGCGAGCAATCGATCATCGGTGCGAACGCCCTCGTCACTCAAGGCACGGTGATCCCGCCCGGCTCCATGATCGTAGGTTCGCCGGCCAAAGTAAAACGCGCCCTGACCCCGGAAGAACGCGCCGGGCTGAAATACTGGGCTGATAAATACGTCACCAACTCCGCCTACTGCCTGGAACATGGCATCAACGTCGGCGGTCCCCTGCCCACATAAACGCCTCGCCGTTAAAGTTCCTTTTCACCCCAAGAAAAAGACCGGCCTGAGCCGGTCTTTCGCTTGAATCACTTTTGCCTTCGCTCAATTCACGAAGCTCGCTTCGTTCGTCTGCAAGAGCGCGTGCGCATATTTATCCCAAGCACCGAGACTCTTGCGCGGCTCTGTGGTCGCGGCGGGCCGGGCGGCATTCATCATGCCCTTCTTCGCTTTCGCCTTGGCCTTCGCTTTGGCATCCGCTTGCGCCACTTGTTCCTTTGATGCTACCACCGGCATGATGTCTTTCACCGGCGTGCCGGAAAGAAAAGCGAGGCCCAGCTTCACTTCCGTCGCTGAGGGCAAGCGTTGGAACAGCAGTTCGTAAAGCATCTCGATCCGTTCTTCATCATCCGATATCGCCGTGAAATCCGGCCGTTCCACGATCCGCCGTGCCTGCTCCACCACCAGCGGACTGTTCATCATGAAGAGCGATTGTTGCGGCACGATCGTGTCGTAACGCTTGCCCGTCGTGATGTCCGGATTCGCGAAATCGAAATTGTTCATCACCTCCGGCACTTTGGAACGATCAATGTAACCATAGATCGTGCGCCGTGTGGAGTAAGGCTCGGACATGATGTTCACCGGCTTGCCGCCGATGGTCGTATCCAGCTTGCCCGCCATCGCCAGCAACGAATCGCGCAACGCTTCAAACTCCAGCCGCCGGATGTTCGCGCGCCAGAGCAGGCGGTTATACGGATCAATCTGCGCGTACTGCGGATTGTTCTCGCTGCTCTGCTGATACGTGTTCGAGAGCATGATCTGCTTGTGCATCGCCTTGATCGACCAACCGTTCTCCATGAAGCTGCTCGCCAGATAATCCAGCAATTCTGGATTGCTCGGCGGCGTGCTTTGCGTGCCGAAGTCATCCGGTGTCAGCACGAACCCATCTCCGAAATGATGCATCCAGATGCGGTTCACCATCACCCGCGCCGTCAGCGGATTATCTTTCGAGGCGATGGATTTCGCGAGCTCCAGCCGTCCGCTGCCATCATGGAACGGCGCCTGTTTCGCACCGCCCAAGATCTCCAGATAACGCCGTGGGACCGCTGCCCCCTTGCTGCTCGCTTCCCCGCGGATGAACACATACGAATCCCGTGGCTTGTCGGCATCATTGATCACCATCGCCCGTGCAGGCGCGCCCGGATGGCTGCCTTCCAGTTCGGAGATGTTGGCCCGTAACCGCGTTTCCTTGCCCTGCAGATTGCGCGGGATCACGCGGCGAATGGCGTCGAACGGATCATCCGCTTTATTGATATTCGGGAACGGCAGGATGCGGATCGCTTCCATGTTCGCGTCCGCCAGCTTCGTCACGTTGGGGTTCCGCGCGACCGCTTCTTCCCAGCGCGCTTCCACCGTCGCCATCGCGCGCCCGTAGATATTCGCGACATGCGCCATAGAAGTCGGATAAACCCCGCGGAACATGTTCGCGATGATCGGGTTCACTTGCTTCTTCTTGTCCGTGTTCGCTGCGATGCGGGTCGCGATCTCCCGGCCCTTCGTCGCAAACTCCTTGTCGTCCAGCTTCGCGAATTCGTGGTACGGCCCCATGATCGGGTTATAGCCGCCCTTCGTGCGGCCCACGATAGTCTGCCAGAGCCGCGCTGCGTCCTGGTTCAGCTTGTTCTTCCGCACATACTGGCCGAGCTCGCTGCGGTCCTTGTCCTTCAACTCATCGACGATCGTCAGGTAAGCCCCCGCCTCATACGGAAATCCGCGAAGAACTTGCCCACGTCATCCCGGTAAAATTCCTGGATATTCGCCTCCAGCTTCGCGCGTTCACGCAGATAATCCTTATACTGCGGCGACTTCTCCTCCACCTCGCCTAGCAACGGCTTCTCCTTCGGCTCCACCGAACTGCTGAAGATGCCGTGCATCGCGTAATAATCCTCCGTCGGGATCGGATCGAACATGTGATCATGGCACCGCGCACACGCCACCGTGAGCGCTTGAAAGCCTTTCGTCACCGTGTCGATGCGGTCGTTGATGATCTCGTTCTGCTGGTTGTCGAACCGGTTCCCCAACGTGATGAAGCCCAGAGCGGCCAAAGCCGATTTGTCCTTCAGCGGCAACCGGTCCGCCGCCAGTTGTTCCATGATGAACTGGTCGTAAGGCTTGTCTTCGTTGAACGCCTTCACCACATAATCCCGGTACGTCCACGCATAGGGATAATGAGCATCTTCACGATTGCCCACCTCACCTTTCGTGTCCGCGTAACGCGCCACATCCAGCCAGAAGCGACCCCAACGTTCGCCATATTGCGGCGAGGCCAGCAACCGGTCGATCACCTTCTCGAACGCCTTCGGGGATTCGTCATCCAGAAAATCTTCCACTTCCTTCGGCGTCGGCGCGAGCCCTGTCAGATCGATCGTCGCTCGGCGCAGCAAGGTGCGTTTATCCGCCGCCTTGTTCGGTGCCATGTTCTTGGCTTCCAGCTTCGCGAGAATGAACTTGTCGATGTCGTTTTGCGGCCACGAGGTATTCTGCACGCTCGGCACCGGAGATTTCTTCACCGGCTTGAAGGCCCAATGATTTGCCGCGTTCGCGTTCTTGTAACTCTTCGCCGTCTTGACGCCTTCCGTCTGCGGCACCGGCGCTCCCATCTTGATCCACACCACGAAATCCGCCACCACACTGCTCGGCAGCTTCTCTTTCGGTGGCATTTGCATGTCCGGGTCCGCGTAAGCGATCGCCTTGATGAGCAAACTCTTCTCCGGGCTGCCCGGCACCACGGATGGCCCCGTATCGCCACCCTTCAACATCGCTTCCTTCGTCTCCAGCGAGAGGCTCCCCTTCAACTTGTCCTCGGCGCCGCTGTGACACTTGTAACATTTGTCCGCCAGCACCGGCAGGATCTTCGTTTCGTAAAACTCGATCTGCTGCTTGATGACCTCCGTGGCCGAGAGCGTCTGCCCCCAAGCCAAGGCCAGTGTGCCCAAGGCCAGCACCGCCGTCCGCGTTATGTAAGATCGCTGCATAACGTTCCTTTAGGTCATGATCGCTTTCACCGGCACACCGAAATTATCCGTCAGGCGGAAATCGCGGCCATTGTAGCGATACGTCAATTTCTCGTGATCGAAGCCCAGCAAGCCAAGCATCGTCGCGTGCAAGTCATGGATGTGCACCTTGTTCTCCACTGCGCGTGAACCGAACTCATCCGTCGCGCCGTAAACCGTGCCGCCCTTCACCCCACCGCCCGCCAGCCACGTACTGAACGCCCGGCTGTTATGATCACGACCCGGGTCTGCGTTGCCGTTGCGATCGCGCGTCACCGTGCGACCGAACTCGCCGCCCCACACCACCAACGTGCTGTCCAACAGCCCGCGCTGCTTCAAATCCTTCAGGAATGCGCCCACCGGTTGATCCACCTCGCGCGCCTTCGCGGCCAGACGATCTTCCAAGTCCTGATGATGATCCCAACCACCCTGCCACACCTGCACCATGCGCACCCCGCGCTCGATCAACCGCCGCGCGATGAGCATCTGCCGCCCTTGCGCTGTGTTGCCATACATGTCACGCACGTTCTGCGGTTCTTTGGAAATGTCGAAGGCATCCGTCGCCTCTGTCTGCATCTTGAACGCCATCTCATACGCTTCCAACCGCGCCTCGAGCTGATTGTCCTTCTGCAAGTTCTGGCTGTGCAGGTAATTCAGTTTATGGATCAGATCGAGCTGACGCCGCTGCTCCGGCAGGGACGAGAACTGATTCTTGATGTTCTCGATCAAATCTTCCACCCGCTGTGAAGAGGTGTTGATACTGGTGCCTTGGAACGTTCCCGGCAGGAACGCCGATTGCCAGTTCTGTGTGCCACCCGGCGGCATCCCGCCCGGTCGCAATGAGATGTAACCCGGCATGTTCTGGTTCACACTGCCCAATCCGTAAAGCACCCACGATCCAAAGCTCGGTTTCGGGAGCCGCAACGACCCCGTATTCATCATCACCGTCGCCACTTCATGCGATGGGATATTCGTCCACATGGACCGGATGATCGCCATGTCATCCACGTGCTCCCCAATGTAAGGGAACACCTCGCTCACCTCGATGCCCGACTTGCCCTTCTTCGTGAACTTGAACGGCGACGCCAACCCCACTCCGTTCAACCCCGGCAACGGCTTGCCGTCATTCTTCGTCAATTCCGGCTTCGGATCCCACGTATCCACGTGCGAGGGAGCCCCTTGCGCAAAGATATGCACCACCTGCTTCGCCTTGCCCGGCAAGGGTGCCGCTTTGGCTGCCAGCGGCGACACGCTCGCCCCCTGCGCCGTCCCCAACATAAATTCATCTGCCATCAACCCCGCCAATCCCACCATGCCCATCCCCATCCCGAACCGGTTCAGGAACTGGCGACGGTTCACGAGAAAATCCTCCGGCTTCGCGGTATGCTCGGCGATATACTTGGCGCTTGGATTATTCATAAGTTTGCGATGATCAATTGGTCAAAAATTGCTCTACCCATGTCAGACGAGTTTTCAACCCAATAGGTTTCGCCTGAAATAAGACATTTGCTCTGGGTATGTTAGTTAAAGTTATCCTCATCCCCCACTCCTGTAAAATTCTTTCTGGCTCCGTATCGTGCTCACTTCCTCCTGAATCCGTAGCCGCGGACGTCAGTCCGCGCTAACTCCCTCTTTTGAGGTCATTGATTCCTCTGCTATCTGCGATTGGCTATTCCATCCCTCTTCGCTTCCTTCTGTGAAAACCTCTGTTTCCTCCGTTCCCTCCTGTTAATCCCTTTTTCGCGTCTTTCGCGGTTAACAATCCCCGCTCGACACACCACTCCTCACCATGATCTCAGAAAATGAAAGTTCTCGAAGCCCATTTAAGCCCGACCGCGCGCCGCTTTTCGCAGCCACCAACTCATCCTCCTCAACCATACATCCCGATTATACCTCACCCACCTATAAAGTCAATAAATATTTTAACCCAGTACAACATCCTACACCTTAAGAACATCCAAACACCAAACCGCTCCTCGTAACATTTTTACGCCCTTCAGCCTGTTCGGCATTCAAGAATCCCACCGCCTTGTCTATCGGCTCTTTGCGATTGGCTATCCCTCTCTTCGCTTCCTTCTGTGAAAACCTCTCTTTCCTCCGCTCCCTCCTGTTCTGTTAATCCCCCTTTTGCGCCTTCTGTGCCTTTTTGTGGCCACTCTTTTTCCCTAGGTTTCTCCTCTCTTGTCTTTCCCCCCGTTTCCTGCTGAAAATCCCAGACCTTTAAATGAAAACGAAGAAGTCTAATGCCCCGAAATCAGGCGATAGCCTGCGTCCTTACTCCAGCCTCATGCTTGACGGCCCAGACCGCGCTGCCAGCCGCGCGATGCTTTATCCCGTAGGCTTCAAGCAGGAAGACTTCTCCAAGCCCATCATCGGCATCGCCTCCACCTGGAGCATGGTTACCCCGTGTAACATGCACATCGACAAGCTCGCGCTCGAAGCCGAAAAAGGCGCGAACGCGGCCGGTGGCAAAGCCATCATCTTCAACACCATCACCATTTCCGACGGTATCTCCATGGGTTCCGAGGGCATGAAGTATTCCCTCGTCTCCCGTGAAGTCATCGCCGACTCCGTGGAAACCGTCGTCGGTTGCCAAGGCATGGATGGCTACGTGGCCATCGGCGGTTGCGATAAGAACATGCCGGCCTGCCTCATGACCATGGCCCGCATGAACCGCGCGGCCGTGTTCGTCTATGGCGGCACCATTCTCCCCGGCTGCATCACCGGCGACGTCCAGAAGCGCAAGCTCGACGTCGTCTCCGTGTTCGAAGCCATCGGTGCCCATGCGAACAAGCGCATCGATGACAAGGAACTCCAACAGATCGAATCCTGCGCCATTCCCGGACCCGGCTCCTGCGGCGGTATGTATACGGCCAACACCATGGCCAGCGCCATCGAAGCGCTCGGCATGAGCTTGCCGAACAGCTCCGCGCAAAACGCCATTTCTCCCGCCAAGATGGATGACTGCCGCCGCGCTGGTGAAGCCGTCGTGAACATGTTGAAGAAAGGCATCCGCCCGCTCGACATCATGACGAAGAAGGCGTTTGAAAACTCCATCACCGTCGTCATCGCGCTCGGCGGTTCCACGAACGCCGTGCTGCACCTCCTCGCCATCGCGCACTCTGCTGGCGTGAAGCTCACCATCGATGACTTCACCCGCATCGGCAAACGCGTTCCCGTGCTCGCGGACTTGAAGCCCAGCGGCAAGCACCTCATGTCCGAGGTTGTCGCCATCGGCGGCATCCGCCCGCTCATGAAGACCTTGCTCGAAGCCGGCCTGCTCCACGGCGATTGCCTCACCGTCACCGGTGAGACGATGGCCGAGTCGCTCGCCAACGTGAAACCGTATCCGGCCGGCCAGACCATCTTCCGCCCGCTCGATAACCCGATCAAGAAAGACAGCCACCTTGTCATCCTGCGTGGCAACCTCGCGCCGGAAGGTGCCGTGGCCAAGATCAGCGGCAAAGAAGGTCTGCACTTCGAAGGCAAAGCCCGCGTGTTCAATTCTGAATACGACGCCATGGACGCCATCCTCGCGCTCAAGATCAAGAAGGGCGATGTCGTCGTCATCCGCTACGAAGGACCGAAAGGCGGCCCCGGTATGCGCGAAATGCTTGGACCCACCTCCGCCATCATGGGCCAAGGCCTCGGCAAAGACGTCGCGCTCATCACGGATGGACGTTTCTCCGGCGGCACGCACGGCTTCGTCGTGGGTCACATCACCCCTGAGGCTTACTGCGGCGGCCCACTCGCCCTCATCAAGAACGGCGACAAGATCATCATCGATGCCGAGACCCGCGAACTCCGCCTCGACATCACCGCCAAAGAAATGGCCGCGCGCAAGAAAACCTGGAAAGGCATCAAGCCGCGCTACACGCACGGCGTCCTCGCCAAATACGCCAGCGCCGTCACCACCGCCTCCGAAGGCGCCGTGACCGATAAGAATCTGAAGCTGTGAAGTAATTGATAAAATCCTATGGCTTACCCGAAGCAATTCGAAGTCGAGATACCTCTGTTAAGAGCGATTCACGATTTAGGCGGCTCGGGTAAGCCTAAGGAACTTTATCCAATAGTTGCGAAAGCATTCCCTCAATTAACTGAGGAAGACTTGGTAGCGAAACTGCCTAGCAGTCCATCCACATTCAAATGGCACAACCTTGTTCAATGGAGCAGGCAAGCCCTTATTGATAAAGAAGAGTTGGACGGATCAACGCGCGGAGTTTGGAAATTAACACCAAAAGGCAAATCACGCCTTAGCACTCGGTCAACCGCCACGCAGAACCAAGACCTTGTCCTGCCTTTTGCTCAATCAATCACGCTCAAAGACCTTATCTACCAAAATGAAGCAGAATTAAAAAATCGAATTCTTGGAGAACTGAAGCTTTTAAAAGCAAAAGAATTTGAGCAATTCTGCATGTCTCTTCTTCAATTTCTGGGTTATCAAGAACTGCAAGTTACAAAGGGTGGACCTGATGGAGGGATTGACGGCCAAGGACAGTTTCGTCAAGGCGTAGTAACTATTCGATCTGCATTCCAAGCAAAACGATGGACCAAAAACCCTGTTGGCCGTCCTGAAATCGATAAATTTCGTGGAGCCATTCAAGGCGACTTTGATCACGGTGTATTTTTGACAACTGGGCGATTCACAAAAGATGCCGAAGCTGCATCTATCAAAAAAGGCGCAATTACGTTGCTTTTACTAGATGGCGAGGCAATAGCGGAAACAATGGTGAAATTCGGTATTGGGGTCAGCAAACGTCCAGTCCAATTACTCGACATTGATTTGGAATTTTTCAAATTCGATCAACCCGAAAACCTTCTCTAATTGTACCTAACCTCAGGTTAACAAGTTAGGCCCTCCATCCTCAACAAAAACGCCTTCGCCTCCAACCCGCCCGCAAACCCCGTCAGCTTCCCATTCGAGCCGATCCCCCGATGACACGGCGCGATGATCGAGATCGGATTCCGCCCATTCGTCATAAACCTTACGCAAGCCAATATCTATAAAGCTACCCATAGCGTGGGAAATGTTGCCTCCCTCTCCCCAAGGGAGAGATACAGTGTTGAAAGTCAAGGGGAGGAATGGAGATTTGGGTTAAAGTCTTGGCCGGATCTGAGCACGCCGACGGCCCAACGGAGGAGCTTGTGCATGACCGCGCCGATGATCTGCATTTTGTTCAGTCCTGCAGCCTTGAGCCGGGCAGCGAAAGCCTGCATTTGCGGACTCCAGCGCAACGCGGTGATGGCGGGCCAGTAAAGGGCGGTGCGTACATGGTCAGCCCCTTGTTTGCACATACGCGGCTGGCCTTTCACACTGGTTCCGCTTTCGTGTTGGCGCGGGGTTACTCCGGCCCAGCAGGCTACGCTGCGTGCACTCCGGTCCGGCGGCAGTTCGGCCAACAACCGCAAAGCCGTCACCTCCCCGATGCCGGGGATGGTTTGCAGCCGCCGCACCGGTTGCTCCAGCGTGGTCTGGCTGCTCGCTTGCTGGCGGGCGGCTGCCCGCACTTGCGCCACCAGGTCTTCCAAGAGCTTGGTCAACCGGGCTTGCAGTTTCCGGGCCACGGATGTGCGTAAACCCTCGGCCCGCTGCCCCGCTGCCACCTTGAGCGCCACTACATCGGCATGCAGCCGCATCAGCTCCCGCAACTCGTCCAGTTCCGCCGCCCGTGGTGCCCACGTCTCCCGCGCGTGCTTGGCCAGATAATCGGCGATCAGCCGCGCATCGGCACGGTCCGTCTTGGTGCGGCTGCCGCAAGCTTGTCCATGCGCTTTCACGTAGGCCGGGTTGAACACAAACACCGTTACCCCTCGGGCATAGAGGTATTCGGCCAGCGCCAGCCAATAAGGGCCGGTAGCCTCCATGCCCGCCCGCAACCGGGTTACCCCCAGTTCTTTGAGCCAAGCCCACAGCTCGGCAAAGCCGGTTGCATCATTGGTGAACATCCGCTGGCGGCACTGGTTCTCGGCCAGTTGCAGATGCACGTCAAACTTGTGTTTGGCCAGATCGGCCCCGAGCAGAGATAATTTTGATTTTTTCATGGCTCCTGAGATGTTGTTTGGCGTGGGAACCTTTGAGGCTTGGAACCGGTGGACTCATCCTTGCATGCGGCCTCTGTCAGCCTATGCTGGGCAGTGCCTAGATACAGTCCGGTCTAGCACCGGAGAGGCGAGGGATGAGGGGCCTATCTCTCCCAGGGTCTCGTTCAAAAAGCACCTGCGGGCCAGGTGGGCTTCCCTCTCCCTCTGCCTCAAATGTTCCCTTGCTCCATCCCTCATTAATTACCACCTCACCAACATGCAAGGGCCGGGGTGAGGGGTGAGTCGCAGCACAATTGTGTGATTTACTGAGCAAATACCCAGATTTACCCGAAGGCAACATCGGACGCCCCGTGCTTCGTCTCACTCCTCACCCAGTTCCGCTTGGGGCGGAACTGACCTCTCCTCGTTGAGAGGAGAGGCAACATTTCTCCCGCTCTGAGCATTTTCCCCTCGTGAAAAGTTCGTGAGAGTTTCTAGACGGCCCCTTGCTGTATTTCCTTCATCCGGCCAAACACCCGTAACAAACTCATCAGCGAATTTCCCTCCAAACGGTTCGCCATGTAAAAGAAACACCGCTTGGGTGTAGGCCGCTCTTTCATGCGCAATAACATCCTCGCTGCGGCATCAATGGCTTCCGGATAAGAGCTGCGCAACTCATCGAACGGCTCGAACAGCTCCCCTGCCTGCTCAAAATTGATACCGGGCTGCAACAAGAGGCGGGCCACCCAGAAATCGGCGGTCATCGCTTCCGGCATCGCCCATTGCTCTCTCAGCGTGGGCATCTTCGTCCAGCTCGTGAACACATGCGCGATGCCGTATTGCCGCAACATCGCGAAATAATCCGGATGCAGGAATGACCGGTTCCGCACCTCCACCGCGTAATGCCAGCCGACCGGGAGGCTGCCGAGAAAATTATCCAACTGGATCACGAAATCCCGGCCCCGCGAAAAGTCTTCCACTTTGAAATTGGAGAACTCGAAAATCAGCACGCCTACCTTGTCCTTGATGCACTCCAGCGGATTCAGAAAATCCCGCACGAACACTTCCGGGCTCAGGAAGAACGGATTCAACTGCCCGCCCTTCTCGCCGAAACGCGGGATCTTGGGAAAGCGTTTCACCGTGATATCGTCCGTCACCTTGAAGCCGAACTCGAACCCCGGCGGCACCAAGGCCGCCAGCCCTTGGGCATACTTCTCCGTGGGAAAATTGTAATAGGCCGCATCCACACTCACCGTAGAAAACACGGAAGCATATTCTTCCAGACAATCGCGGTTGAACCGTGTCTGAGAAAACATCCCACGATACTCATACCGTTGGGAATCATACAATAAGCCCAGCCAACCGGGATATTTCCAAGACGAAGTGCCCACGAAGATGCCCTCGGCGGCCAGCTCCTTGACCGCCGCGCGCAACACTCGCAAATCAAAATCACTCTTCGTCTCGAACACACCGGTAAAATGCCGCAGCCTGTCCCGGTGTCCAGTTCATCAAACCGATTTCATCCTTGGTCATTCCAAAAATGTCCGCCAATTTAACCCCATGCCACGCGAGACAATCGCAGCCAGAAACGCCCGCGCCCAGCAGATCATCGCTGTGCTGGACCGGGTGTATCCGAATGCCTATTGCGAGTTGAACCACTCTAACTCGCTCGAACTGCTCATTGCCACCATCCTCTCCGCCCAATGCACGGATAAACAGGTGAACATCGTCACCGAGCAGCTCTTCAAGAAATACAAGACCGTGCAGGAGTATGCTGAGGCCGACCCCGAGCAGTTCGCCAACGACATCCGCCGCATCGGTCTCTACCGCGCCAAAGCCAAGAATATCCAATCCACCTGTCGCAAGCTGATCGAACGGCATAACGGTGAAGTCCCGGGCACGATGGAAGAACTGACCGCGCTCGATGGCGTGGGGCGCAAGACCGCGAACGTGGTGTTAGGCAACGCCTTCAACATCAACGTAGGCGTGGTGGTGGATACCCATGTCGGCCGACTCTCCAATCGTCTGGGCCTGACACGCGAGACCGATCCCAAGCACATTGAGCAGGACTTGATGAAACTGGTCCCACAGAAGGACTGGTGCACCTTCAGTCATCAACTCATCTTCCACGGCCGCCGCCGTTGCGCCGCGCGCAATCCCGATTGCCCAGGATGCGAACTCAGAGAACTCTGCCCCAGCGTGGACAAGGCGAACTAGCGTCGCAACTTTGAACTTTAAACTTTAAACCTTGAACTCCTCTTCGATCCTCTGTTTTGGCGAAGTCCTCTGGGATTGTCTCCCGCACGGAATATTTCTGGGCGGCGCTCCGTTCAACGTCGCCTATCACCTGAAACAGCTCGGGCACGAACCGCTGATGCTTTCGGCTTTGGGCAACGACTGGCTGGGCGAGCAGACGTTGAAGCGTATCAGAGCACGTGGCCTGGCAGATGACTTGATCCATATCGACGACGAACTCCCCACCGGCACCGTGGATGCCGTGCTTGATGCCCGCGGCAATGCCAACTACGTCTTCGCCGATCCCGCCGCGTGGGATCGCTTGCCGGATACCGATGCCGTTCATGCTGCCGCAGCTCAAAGCATCGCCTTCGTCTTCGGTTCCCTTGCCCTGCGCCACGAAGCCAACCGCGCTCTGTTGAATAAGCTTCTGGCACAAAAACACTGGCTCCGCGTCTTTGATGTCAACCTCCGCCCACCCTACGACAACGTCGAACTCGTGCTCGAATTCGCCCAGCAAACCGATGTTCTCAAGCTCAACGCCAACGAACTCCTAAGCCTCACCGATCACGCCGCTGTGGAAGATGCCGATGCGAATGAAGCCTTGCTCCGCGCCAAGATCATCGCCCTTGGTCAACTCACCGGCTGCCACAACATCTGCGTCACTCGCGGCGCGCACGGTGCGCTCTGGCTCCATAAGGGGCATATCTTTTCCGCCACCACGCCACCCATCATCGTGCGCGACACCATTGGTGCCGGCGATGCCTTCACCGCTGCCCTGGTCTCCGGCCTGCTTGCACCCGCTCAACGCAACGACCCGCACACACTCCTCCATAATGCGTGCGCCCTCGGCGCATACGTCGCCAGCCAAGATGGCGCCCAGCCGGTTTACGACGCGCAAAAGATTCTCGGAATTTGACCTGATTTCAGGAATTCATTGCAGCAGTATTTCGGTCAATCGAAACAGCAGTTATAACCATGCAGCAAAACAGAAAACAGCCTCGACCGCTTCTCTGCCCGCAGAGATTCGTTCTCCTGTTGTGCATTGGGTTATCGCTGCTCGGAGCCAGTCCCCTCGCCTCAGCCGCTGAGGTTCAAACCCTCTCCACCAACAAATACCACCTCGGCGTGGAGGGCTTTCCCGAATGGGATGACTTCGCCAACGACAAACCATACGGCCGCCGCCTCGACCTGAGTTTCACCGCCACACCTTCACCCGCTGGCCACACGCTGTTCCTTCGCCAACGCGATGTCAAAGGCACCTGGCAAGTTCAGCTCAATGGCAAACGCCTTGGCAACTTAGTCGCGCAAGAAACTGCGCTGATCGCCCATTACTCGGTCCCTGCCAACCTGATCCAAGCAGGCAGCAACACTCTGAGCATCTTACCGCCCACCATCACAGATGACATCGAAGTCAGCGACCTCCGCCTAGCTATCGGCCCGCCCGCCTCCTTGCTTGGCGAAACCACTCTTGGCCTGACGGTCACTGAAGCTCCCGGCAACACATCCGTCCCCTGCCGCATCACCATTGCCGATGCCTACGGCGCGCTCGCTTCATTGATGCCCGCGAGCGGTGCCGATACTAACGCCTTCATCACACGTCCCGGCGTCATCTACACCCGCGCAGGCACCGCCCGCGTCAGTCTGCCTCCCGGCGATTACACCATTTACGCCTCGCGCGGCATGGAATACAGCGTTGCCACGCAGCAAGTCTCCGTTGCGAAAGGTGAAAGCAAAGCCATCAACCTATCCGTCCGCCGCGAAGTGAACACGAAAGGCTGGGTCGCAGCGGACACTCACATCCACACGCTTACTTACAGCGGCCATGGCGATGCCTCCGAGAATGAGCGCATGTTCACCATCGCGGGCGAAGGCATCGAACTGCCCGTCGCCACCGATCACAATCATCACACAGATTATTCGGCGGCCGCCATCCGCACCAAGCTGAGCGAACACTTCACAAGCGTCATCGGCAACGAAGTCACCACGAAGGTCGGCCACTTCAACGCCTTTCCTATCGCTGCGGGCAGCACCTTGGCGAATTTCAATACGAACGACTGGGTCTTGCTCACCAAAGGCATGCGCGCCACACCCGGCGTCCAAGTCATCACGCTCAATCACCCGCGCGATCTCCACAGCGGTTTCATTCCCTTCGCCACTACGAATCTTAATCCCGTTACCGGCGAGCATGTCCGCCTGACAAACGAGGTCTTCGATGCTATCGAGACCATCACCTCCGGCGCGCTGCAATCAGACATCTACCAGCTTTATCGCGATTGGTTCGCGCTCTTGAATCGCGGTCACCGCATCATGTCCGTCGGTTCTAGCGATACGCACGACGTCAGCCGCTTCATCCTTGGCCAAGGGCGCACCTACCTCGCCGTCAATGACGACAACCCCGCGCGCATCGATATCAATGAAGCCTGCCGCAGTCTCAAAGCGGGTCGCTCTTCCGTAAGCCTCGGTTTGTTTGCGGACATGGACGTCGCGCAAAAATTCCACCTCGGCGATCTCGCCACGAACCTTACGGATGAATTCATCGTCACCGTCCACGCCGACTCCCCTTCGTGGTCTTGGGTACAGAAAGTGGAGCTGTATGCGAACGGGGTGAAGATCCGGGAGACCGACTATCTGAAACCTGCCGTCCGCCTGCGCCGCAGCAGTGGCTTTGTACTGAATCGCCCCTTTCACGATGTCTATCTCGTCGGCATCGCCACCGGCCCCGGCATCACCGCGCCATTCGCCGAGACGCCCCGTCCTTATCAGCCTACCTCCAAAACCTTCACGCCCAAAATCCTCGGTTCCACGAACCCCATCTGGATCGATGGCGATGGTGATGGCAAATACACCTCACCTCGCGGCTACGCCGAGCAACTCTTGAAAGATTACGGCCCCAAGCCCGACCGCCTTTTCCCCGCGTTGGCTCCATACGATGAAGCCATCATCATCCAAACCTTGAATCTTTGCCGTGAACAAGGGGCCGATCTGAAAGGCTCGGAATTCCAAACCGCCGTGAAGCAAGCCACACCGGCGATTCAGCAGGCTTTGGCAAAACTACTATCCACCCTCAATTAATCCGTGCTGCTCGCTTTCAACAAACCCTACGGCGTCCTTTCGCAATTCACCTCGGACGGTTCACCGAACCGTCCACTGGCCGAGTTCGG
Source organism: Limisphaerales bacterium (assembly GCA_965283725.1). Classification (GTDB taxonomy): domain Bacteria; phylum Verrucomicrobiota; class Verrucomicrobiia; order Limisphaerales; family JAEYXS01; genus JAEYXS01. Next base: position 209,585 of record CBDIPT010000004.1, on the reverse strand, counting down.
CTTCCCGAAGAACGTCTACGCCATTGGTCGACTCGATGCAGACAGCGAAGGTCTCCTGCTCCTCAGCGATGAACCCGGCCTGAACACCCGCTTGCTCCATCCCAAGAACGCCCACGAGCGCGAATATTGGGCGCAAGTCGAGCGCATCCCGACACCGGAAGCCTTGCAACAACTGAGCCAAGGTGTGGTCGTCCAAGGTCACAAGACCTTGCCCGGCCGCGTCTGGATGCTGGAACCGCAACCCAGCGTCCCGCCGCGTGATCCCCCCATCCGCTTCCGCAAATCTGTGCCGGATTGCTGGATCGGTCTTGAACTTGTGGAAGGCAAGAACCGCCAGGTCCGCCGCATGACCGCTGCCATCGGCCACCCGACGCTGCGTTTGATGCGTGTGCGCATCGGCAACTTTTTGTTGGGCGATTTGCCCGCCGGAAAGTGGAAGGAACTGACCTTGGAAGAACGGAAGTTGGTATAACTTAGCGGAGCGCCGACCTCTAGGTCGGCGAAAATTTCCCCTCACCACCTCTCCGGCCAGGAGATCGGCGCTCCATCAGCTTTTCGCCGCAAACGCCTCATCCAAATGCCGCAACCGGCGGGATAAATCCCGCGCCAGATTCAACAGCAGAATCCCATATTGCGAGGGCAAGGCTTTGTAGAGGTGCAGGAAATCCATCGAAGAAACCGAATACACGACCGTAGGCAGCACCGCCTGCACTGAAGCCGAACGCGGCAATGTCTCCAAGATGCACATCTCGCCAAAGAAATCACGCGCCTTCAAACGGGCCAGTTCCGCTTCATGTTCTTTCTCCAGATGCTTCACCACCCGCACTTCCCCCTCGCCGATCAAGAAGAACCGGTTCCCGCTCTCGCCTTCCTTCACGATCAGTTCCCCCGGCTGCGCCACGACCTCGCGCGCATGGCTCACCAGCAGATTGATCGCTTCCTCGCTCAACCCCGCAAAGATTGGCACGCCTTGGAAGTGTGAAAGCATACTTGCAACTTAAGCCAGATTTCCGATTTTACGAGGGTAATCACCCTGACTACAGCGGGGTGCCGATTGCTCATGTCCGCCGCACCTGAATCGCAACCTGCTAAGACGCCCTCCCTGCGGCGTTACAAATCAGTGCGTTCACCCGGCGCTTCCGTAGTGCAACCGGCCGGCCAAACCGCCCCGGTGCCGCCCCCTGCGCCTGCTCCCCCCGGCCCGTGCCGCCGGAACCGGCAGCCACACCCGTCCCGGCCTGGCCCTACGAACACAAGCTGCTCATCGCCCTGGGCGTGGCCATGCTGCTCAGTTGCATCGGCGCGCCGTATCCGGACCAGATGTATCTGCAGCATTCGCCCACCGTGTTCCTGCTGTTCTTTTTGCCGTGGATCACCCGCCGTTTTCCGCTGAGCCGGGCCAGTTTCACCTGCTTCCTCGCGTTCATGTTCCTGCACACCTTGGGCGCTCGTTACATCTACTCCTATGTGCCTTATGACGATTGGTGCCAGAGCCTGCTGGGCTTCCGCCCCACCGAAGCCTTTCATTTCCGGCGCAATCACTACGACCGCTTCGTCCACCTGTCCTTCGGCCTGTTATGGACTTTGCCCGCTTGGGAGATTCTGACCCGTTACGGCCGCTTGCGCGCCAAAGCCGCGCGTTACTTCGCCATCGAATTCATCCTCGCCGCGAGCATTCTCTACGAACTGTTTGAATGGGGTCTCACCCTCGTGCTCTCCCCGCATGACGCCGGTGAATACAATGGCCAGCAGGGCGATTTTTGGGATTCACAAAAGGACGTGACCTTCGCCCTCATCGGCTCGTTCATCACCACCGGCCTCCTCTCTTGGCAGAATCGCCATGCGGCACCGGCCAGCCCTGCGCCGCTGCCAGATAACATCGTCGAGTTCCCTACCGATCCTTCCCCGGACAGGCAGTAGCCCGCTGTGCGGCTGGCAAATGCCTCGCCAGCCGCCGGATTCTTGCGTAAACCATTTTGGCATGCAGCCCCTGCTCCGACCGCCCGGCGGTGAGAAGACCTGGTCCGCCGTTGCCCTGCTCCTCGGTGGAGCAGTGTCCTTGGTATTGGTCGCTGCTGGGAACGTCCCTTCGCCCCTTTCCACCGCCCTCTCCGGCCTCTGGTTCATGCTCGCCGGCGTCGGTGTCTGGCGCGATCGGCTCTGGGGCTATTGGCTGGGCTTGCTGGCCACCGCCGTGGTCGCGGGCAAACTCGCCTTCGGCCTCGTGAGCGAACCCTTCCTCTGGTCGCGCCTCATCTTCTGCCTCAGCTTTGCGTGGTTCACCGTGGCGCTTTACATGGAGCGCCCGCGAGCCGGGAAAAGCAAGGAGCCCCTCATCTCGCTCGTCCTGCTCCTGGGCGAACCGCGCAGCATGACCGCCTATTCCCTCGCGCAACAAGTCAGCGAGGCCTGGGCGTGCCCGTCGATACTGCCAAGGAAAAGGACGTCTCCAAAGAGGAAAACGTGGCGGACAAAACCTACGTCGTGGGCGACACCCCGCTCTTCATGATCGGCCACCAAGGCGGCTTCTTCCTCGTGAATAACTTTCACCGGCCCTACTTCGATGACCCCGCCAGATCTGCCGAGGAATGCCCGGAACTGCGTCTGCAAAAAGTCATCAAGGAACATCAAGCCTGGGTCTCGGTGGACCTGCTCCGCGTCGGCCAGTTGCCGGACCGCCCGCAAGCCTACCAACTCATCGCCCGCCTCGTCGCCGAACTCGCCGGTGATAACTGCCTCGCCGTCTATTGCCCCGAGAACGGCCACCTGAACCTCTTCGATCCCAGCCTCATCGCCGGATTGAAAGGCGAGCATCCCCTCGAAGTCTTTCAACAGATCACCCAACTGCCCGTCCTCCAGATCTCCGGCGAAGACCCTGAGATGCAAGCCGCCGTGGCCGAGGCCCGCCGCCGCTGGCCGGAATTCGTCACCGCCTTCTCCACCCGCCAGCCCGGACACCACTTCGCCGTCAAAGCCCCCATCACCCAGAACGATAACACCGAATTCATCTGGCTCACCGTCGACCGCCTCGAAGCCGACGCCATCCACGGCCACCTGGACAACGCCCCCGTGAACCTCGGCAAACTGAAATGCGGCGACGCCGTCACCGTGCCGCTCAAAGACCTGAACGACTGGGTCATCATGCGCGGCGAAGACATCTCCGGCATGTTCACCAGCAAGATACTGTTGAAACGCCAGGGCAAAAAGTAAGCCTTTTGCCACTCCCATTCCGGCTTGGACAACCAGCCTTTGCCCTACTATCTTTTCCCGCACTGAAATGGCCGTTAAGTTTTACAACACCTTGTCGCGCTCCCTTGAGGAGTTCGTGCCGCTCGATCCCGCCGGTAAACACGTCGGCATGTATTGCTGCGGGCCGACCATCCACGACTTCGCGCATATCGGGAATTTCCGCACCTTCGTCTTCACCGACCTCCTGCGCCGCTTCCTCAAGTTCCGCGGCTATGACGTGAAGCACGTGATGAACATCACGGACGTGGAGGACAAGATCATCAAGCGCGTCCGCGAGGCCAAGACGACGTTGCGCGACTACACCGGCAAATACGAAGCCGCGTTCCTGGAAGACCTCAAGACGCTCGGTTGCAAATCCCCTTCCGTCATGCCGCGCGCCACGGAATACATTCCGCAGATCATCGCGCTCATCGAGAAGCTCATCGCCCGTGGCATCGCCTACCAAGCCGCCGATGGCTCCGTCTATTTCAGCATCGATAAGTATCGCGGTTGCGGCTGCAAGTACGGCCAGCTCGTGAACCTGAATTTTGACGGCATGCGCGTCGGTGAACGCGTGGCCAGTGATGAATACGAAAAAGAATCCCTCGCCGATTTCGCCCTCTGGAAATCCCGCGTGCCCGATGACGGCGAAGTCTTCTGGGACAGCCCTGGGGCCAAGGCCGCCCCGGCTGGCACATCGAGTGCAGCGCCATGAGCATGGACGTGCTTGGCACCAGCTTCGACATCCACGCCGGCGGCGAGGACCTCATGTTCCCTCATCACGAAGACGAGATCGCCCAGAGCGAAGGCGCGGGCGTGCAAGCCCCCGGCCAGAAGTTCGTGAAGTATTGGCTGCACGGCTCCCACCTGCTCGTCGAAGGCAAGAAGATGAGCAAATCGCTCGGCAACTTCTTCACCCTGCGCGATCTGTTGGGCAAAGGATTCAACGGCCGCGAAATCCGCTATCTGATGATCAGCGCGCACTACCGCGCGCAGTTCAATTTCACCCTCGAAGGCTTGAGCGGTGCGCGCACTGCCTTGGCCCGCATCGACGAGTGCTTGTTGAAATTACGCGAGATTGCCGGTCAGACCGCTGCCGCGGGCGAATCCGATCTCGCTAAACGCTTCTCCGAAGCCTTGGATGAAGATCTAAACATTTCCGCTGCGTGGGGCGTCGTGTTTGAGTGGGTATCTGAAACCAATCGCAAACTCGCCGCCAACGAACTCACCGCCGCACAAGCCGCGACGGAGTTGAAAGCGTGGGAGTCTATCGACCAAGTCCTCGGCATCGGCGCGAAAGCCACGGAAGAAGTTCCAGCGGAATTGCTCGCCCTCTTGGAAGAACGCCAAGCCGCGCGCAAAGCGAAAGACTTCAAACGTTCCGATGCCATCCGTGATGAATTGAAAGCCAAAGGCTGGGTCATAGAAGACACGCCCAAAGGCCCACGGTTGAAGAAACTGTGATTGCCGGTAGGGCTCGCTGTCCTCAGCGGGCCGTCGCAAACCATTACCGAGCACTTGAATATATGAGTGATGCACGCCGTATCCAGATGCCCAGTCTCCCCCAGAGACTTTGGTCATCCATGGGTTTCGGCGGCGGCTCGCTGAGGATAGCGAGCCCTACCTTTGCATCCGTTTTCATCCTGCTGCTCGTCTTGAGCCTGAACCTTTCCGCCCAGACGCCACCGGCTGCGTCTATTCCCAAGAAACCCGCTACCGGTCTGGTCTGGGATTCCATCCTCAAAGAGAGCACCCCGAAAGCGGGCGAGGAGGACATCCTCTACACTTTCGCGGTCACCAACCGCTCTGCGAATCCCATCACCATTGAGCGGATCGATCCCTCCTGTGGTTGCACCATTGCCGAGATGCCCAGTGAACCTTGGAAGCTCGCCCCCAACGAAGGCGGCCTCATCAAGGTGGAGTTCGATGCCCGCGGCAAAAGCGGCACGCTGACCAAGACCCTTTTGGTTTACACCAGCGTGGGGCCCAAATCGCTCACCATCGTCACTCACTTGCCGGAGCCGGCCAAGCCCGCCCGCGACAACACCGAACGGGTCACGAATGTGATGGAAGCCTCGAAGAACCGGCAGTTGGTTTTCCAAGGCAAATGCATCACATGCCACGTCACTCCGACCGTCGGCAAAACCGGCAAGGAACTCTACGTCACCGCCTGCGGCATCTGTCACGATGCCGAACCCCGCGCCAGCATGGTGACGAATCTGAAGACATTGAAATACGGCACGCCCAAGACTTACTGGGAACATTGGATCCGGAATGGCAAGCCCATGTCCCTCATGCCCGCCTTTGAGCAAAAACAAGGCGGCCCGCTCACCGATGCCCAGATCGCCTCGCTCGTTGAGTTCATCAGCGGGAGCAAAGATTTCCCCTCCAACGTGACCATCCCAGCACCAGCACCAAAAACTCCATGAGCGGCTTGTTCATCACGTTTGAAGGCACCGAAGGCGGCGGCAAGAGCACCCAGATCCAGCTGCTCGCCGAACGCCTGCGCCAAGGCGGGCACACCGTCCGCACCCTCCGCGAACCCGGCGGCACGCCCATCGGCGAGGAGATCCGCCACCTGCTCAAGCACAGCGATAACAATCACGCCATGACCAGCGAGGCCGAGCTGCTGCTCATGAACGCCAGCCGCGCCCAGATCGTCCGCGAGGTCATCCGCCCCGCCTTGGCTGCCGGAGAGATTGTTCTTTGCGATCGCTTTTACGATTCCACCCTCGCCTATCAAGGTTACGGTCGGGGCCTGGATTTGCCCCAGTACAAGCCGTCGTGGACTTTGCCGTCGGCAATACGCAGCCGAACTTGACACTCCTATTGGCCGTCCCCCTGGCCGTCAGTGAAGCCCGCCGTGCCGCCCGTCTGCAAGCCAGTGGACCAGTGCGGGACCGCATGGAAGAAGCGGACCGCGCCTTCTTTGAACGGGTGGAAAAAGGCTTCGAGACGATCGCCCGCCAGAACACCGTGCGCATCAAGGTGGTGGACGCCACGCAAACCATTGAAAGAGTCCAAAAGGTCATCTGGGAACAGGTTCGACCGCTGCTGGCCCGGTAAAACGGCGCCATACTGGGGCCGATTTGTCCCAAACACGCCTAAACAAGCCGTTGACAACACCCTTGGTTCGGCTACAGTTCGCGGCTCTTAGTTTGCAAGAAAACGATTTTTAGACGATATGCCGAATACGAAGTCAGCCGAACGCCGCACGCGCAGCAACGCACGCAAGCAGATCCGCAATAATGCTACCTCGTCCAAGGTCAAGACCTTGGAAAAGGGCTACCAAAAGCTGTTGAAGGACGGCAAGAAGGAAGACGCCGCCACTGCTTTCAAGTCGGCCATCTCCGCCCTCGACAAGGCCGCCAAGGCCGGTGTCCTCAAGAAAGCCACCGTGGACCGTAAGAAGTCCCGCTTGGCGCTCCAATTGAAGAAGGCCACGGCTGCTGCCAAGTAATTCTACCTGATATTTTTGCAAACTGGCGCCCGGTATCCACCGGGCGCTTTTTTTATTGGGCCGTTCCCCGCAGATACTCCTGCCGCCGCCGCTCCGGCAGCTTTTCAATGGCATAGCGCAGCATGGTGCGCGGCATCTGCTGTTGATGCTGGATCAGAAACCTTTCCAGCACGGGCAAATCCCGTTTCCCCATCTCCCGCAGCATCCAGCCCACGGCCTTGTGCATGAGATCGTGCTCATCCTGCAACAGCAGTTCGCTCAGGGCTAACGCGTCCTTGAAATCTTTGGTCCGGATGAAATGGAACGTGGCGATGATGGCAATGCGCCGTTCCCACAAGCTCTTCGATTTGACCAGCGTATAGAGCACACTGCGGTCTTTGTCCGCCAGCCAGCCGCCCACGATGTCCCGGGCGGAAGTATCCACGAGATCCCAATTATTGATCCACCGGGTGTGCTCCAGATAGCTCCGGTAAATCATCGCCCGCGTCGCTTCATCGCCCTTGGTGAACTGCCGCACCCAGATCAGCAACGCCAACAACCTTTCCTCATGAATGGGTGATTTCAGCAACCCGCGAACCACGCCGGGCGACGCTTCCTGGGCCAAAGCTACCACTTCGCGCACTTGCGGCACTGTCAGTCCGATGAACTTATCCCCCGCGCCATACTCGCCTAGGCCCGTTTTGAAGAACTTCTGAAAGATGGCGACTTTGGTGGGATCGACACGACGGTCCAGTTCGTGGCGGATTTCTTTGAGTGTCATAACGAAGGGGAAGATGGTCGGAGCGACAGGAGTTGAACCTGCGACGTCTTGCTCCCAAAGCAAGTGCTCTACCGGGCTGAGCTACGCTCCGACACAATCGGACGCGTATAATTCACACCTGAAGCCCCGGACGCAACAGGTAAATCACGCGATTTTGGAAAAATAGCCGTGGGCGAAAACCGGCAGCCAAACCGTTTTCCAGCCATTTCACCCCCAAAAGACCATAAAAACCGCTTAAAACTAAAGACTTCCCTTCCAGCCCATATATTTAGAACATACGTGCGCCGGGATGGTAGCTGGGTTTGCCCGGTATTTTAGCCATTTACATAGCATGTCATTTACTCAATTAGGTCTTTCGGAGCAGGTGCTCGAAGGTGTCAAAGCCATGGGCTACACCATGCCCACCCCCATCCAGCTCCGCGCCATTCCCTTGATCCTTGAAGGGCGCGACGTGATTGGCAGCGCCCAGACCGGCACCGGCAAGACGGCGGCTTTCACCCTGCCCATCCTCTCCAAGCTGAACGGCCACGAGAAAACTCCGCGCGTTCTGATCCTGGAACCGACCCGCGAACTCGCCTCTCAGGTCGAGACCGCCGTGCGCGATTATTGCCGGTTCACCAATCTCACCGTCGCCGTCATCTATGGTGGCGTCGGCTATGGCAAACAGCGCGAAGCTCTTTCCACCGGTGTGGATATCCTCGTCGCCACGCCGGGCCGCCTCTTGGACCACATGCAAGAAGGCGCCTGCCGCTTGGACGGCATTCAATATCTCGTGCTGGATGAAGCGGACCGCATGCTGGACATGGGCTTCCTCCCGGATGTCCGCCGCATCGTGGAACGTTGCCCGAAAGGCCGTCAAACCTCGCTGTTCTCCGCCACCGTCCCGCCCCAGATCGAGACGCTCATCCAATGGGCGATGAACAAGCCCGAGACGATCGAGATCGGGGCGCGTCGCAGCCCGGCAGAAACCGTCAAACACGCGCTCTACCCGGTGAACTCCGCGCAGAAGACGGACCTGCTGATCGAACTGCTGGAACGCACGAACTACGAATCTGTCATCATCTTCTGCCGCACCAAGCAGAACGCCGATCAGGTCGGCAGCATGTTGAACCGCAAGAATCACGCGGTGACCGTTCTCCACTCCAATCGCACCCAGCGCGAACGTGAGGACGCCCTCAAGGGCTTCCGGGATGGCAAGTACGAGGTGCTTGTGGCCACGGACATCGCCGCGCGCGGCTTGGATATCGAAGGCGTCAGCCATGTCATCAATTACGACGTGCCACAGCATCCCGAAGATTACGTCCATCGTATCGGACGGACGGGTCGCGCTCAAACCACGGGCGATGCCCTCACGCTGATGCTCGCCGAGGACCGCGACCATGTCGCCTCCATCGAACGCTTCATCGGCAAGACTATTCCCCGCGAGAAGATCGAGAAATTCGACTATAAGTACACCTCGCTTTTCGATGACGGCAAGCCCACCGGCGGCAACGCCCCGCGCTTCCGGCAATCCCGTGTTTCCGGTGGCTACAGCTTCGGTCGCAGTCGCAAATAATTAGTTCCGCTTATATCTTCAGCAAAAATCGATTAATTTATTGCCTGATTTAGGGTCTTTTCCTTAAATCCGCGTCCGTGGTCCACCCGGACACCCAACTTAAGCTGGTTAGCGAAGAGATAGGACACGGCGTCTTCGCAACTCATTTCATCCCCAAAGGCACCATCGTGTGGGTGCGCGACGCCCTTGATCAGGTCTTTACCCCTGAGCAGGTCGCAGGCATGGAGCCGATCTATCAGGAGATACTCGAGACTCCTTCGTGGACTCCAAGGGCGATATCATCCTGTGCTGGGATCACTCCCGGTTTTTCAACCACTCCTGCAATGCGAATTGCATGTCCGCCGGGTACGATTTCGAGATCGCCGTGCGGGACATTCAGGCCGGTGAAGAACTGACGGATGACTACGGCACGTTGAACTTGCGCGAGAACTTCGGCTGCCTCTGCCGCCATCCCGAATGCCGCAAAGAGATCCGCCCGGATGACTTGGAGCGCTTTTCCCAGCATTGGGACAAGCAGGTTTCCGACGCCTTCTTCCAGATTCCCAAGGTCAAGCAACCGCTCTGGCACTTGCTCAAGGAAAAGAACGATGTCGAGCAAGCCTTGCAAAATCCGGCCTTGCTCCGCTCCATCTACTGCCACTACGCCCCTGCGGCGTAAGGCTCACTTCACGGGTTTGATTCAAAGCAAATGCTATCCGGCACAGTCCGCCGTAGCACGATTCCCCATGCTGCCGGTTTCCAGCCGGCAGTCTGCGACGTTCGCCGAAGCACGAACGGCTTTTCCACTTTCACTCCGCTGATTTCTTGGCTTTGCCGCCTTCAGCCGATGGCGGCAAGGGAGCGATCATCTCCGCGTTCACACTGGCCCGCCAGGCGGCCAGTTTAGCTTGCAGCTCGGCTGCCTTTTTAGGCTGGGTAGCCGCCAGGTTGTTGCGTTCTTCGATGTCCTGCGCGAGATCGTAGAGCTCCACTTCCTTCGTATCGAAGAACTCGATGAGCTTGTAGTTTCCATCCCGAATGGCACCCGCCGATTTACCACCAAGAAAATGCGGTTGCGGCAAGGGGTAGTGCCAATAGAGCGTTTGCCGGGGCAGCTTTGGCTCGCCTTGCAGGAGCTTCACCAGACTCAAGCCATCTTGCACTTTCACCGCCGGCACCTTCGCACCGGCCACCTCCAGCAAAGTCGGGAAGAAATCCTGCGTATCACCGGTGCCGCGCATTCAGAAGCCGCGCGAATGACCTTGGGCCAACGAGCCAGCAGCGAGACGCGAATGCCACCCTCGTAAAGTTGTGATTTGCCACCACGCAACGGCTCGACGGATGTGATCCCCTTCCCCTTCGCCCGCGTCGCTTCCCCGCCATTATCCGCCGTGAAGATGACCAGCGTGTTCTCCGCCAGCTTCAGCTCCTTAAGCGTGCGCAAGATATCGCCTACGCCCTCATCGATGCTCTCCACCATCGCCGCCAGTTCGGGATTATTCCGATCGGTGCCAGCGCCCGGCTTCTGCTTGTACTTCGCCACGAGTTCCGGTTTGCCGACCAGTTTCGTATGCGGCGCGTAGTGCGCGAGGTAGAGGAAGAAGGGCTCAGCTTTGTGCCGCTTGATGAACTCCACCGCTTCAAAGTTCAACCGGTCCGTCAGATACTCCTTGCCCGCCATCACCTTCTCCTCGGGCAAGTGCTTATATGGAGGGAAATAGTAACCCGGCCCGATATAGCTCGTCTCCGAACAGATCACCTCGTCCCAGCCGTGCTTCTGCGGTTCACCGCGCTTGAGTGCGTAATCACCCGTCAGATGCCATTTGCCGATCAAGCCACTGACATAGCCTTGCGTCTTCAACAATTGGTTGAGCGTCGGCGTGCCCGGCTTCAGGAACTTCTCCTTCTCTTGTGGCCCCAGATAATCGGTGATGCGCAATCGTGCCGGCCATTGTCCTGTAAGAAACGCCGCACGCGTCGGCGAGCAGACCGGTGCGGCCGCATACGCTTGCGTGAATTTCATGCCTTCTTGGGCAAACTGATCCAAGTGGGGCGTTTCATTGAACGTGTTGCCGTAACAGCCCAGCTCCCGCCAGCCCAAATCATCCGCAAGAATGAAGATGATGTTCGGCTTCGCCGGCTCGGCTGCTTGTGCCGAAACGAGCAGACCAATGCCCAGCACGAAGGACGCCCAAAGGGATTTCATGTCCGGCAGATTACCTAAAACGATCACGCCAAACCATACCCAATTAAGTCGTGGACCTTCGGGGAATCCACTCGCGGCCAATAAAAAAGGGCAGCGCATCAGCGCTGCCCTTGTGCTCATCAACACGATAAATTACTCGGAAGCTGGCCGTTGCGGGCGTGCCTTGCCATCGCCGCCCTGACCACCGGGACGCTGGCCATCACCGCCGCCTTGCGGCTGTCCGCGATCCCGCATCTGCTGCATCATGGCCTGCAGTTCGGCCTTATCGAGGAAACCATCCCCGTTCTTGTCCAAACTGCCGAACATGGTTTGCATGCGTTCCGGCACCTCATCCTTGGAGAGCTTGCCGTCGCCGTTCTTGTCGCTCTGCATCAGACGCGCGGTGAAATCCACGCCTTCTCCGCCTTGGCCACCCTGCGGCCGACCACCACCTTGACCGCCGAAACCACCACGGCCCATACCAGCCGGGCGCAATTCTTCGTCGGAAAGTTTGCCGTCGCCATTCTTGTCGAGCTTCTTGAGCGCGGCCGTGGCGTTCTTCATTTCCGCCTCATCGATCACCCCATCACCATTGGCGTCGAGTGCGGTGACCACCGGGTGTGCCGGGGGACGAAAACCTTCACGCCCTTGCCCACCTTGACCGCCTTGGCCGGGGGCACCTTGCGGGCGTTGGCCCGGTTGGCCGCCTTGACCTTCCGGCGGCGGACCACCGGGCCGTTCGGGACGTTGCCCGCCTTGATCTTGGGCCGAAACGCTCCACACCGTGGCGCTAAGCGCCAGTGCTGCCAGTATCGCTGTTTTCTTCATAGTTTCTGTTGGTTCGTGTTGGGGTTGATCATTCACCCGCGCTGCCGCCTGCACCCGTGGCGATGCAATAGAGGTAACGGTCAGAACGGAGGAAAATTTGCTGGCCATCCAAGGCCGGGGTGGCATTGAACTGCGTGTCATCCGTCAGTTTGTTTTGCGCCACCACCTTGAATTCAGGAGAGGCCGGGAAAACAAACGTACCGCTGCGGCGGCTCACGGCATAGACTTGGCCATTGGCGAGAACCGCCGACGCGTAGAAAGGCTTGCCCCGCCCGCTCGCACTGGCCCCCGGCAAACGCTCTTGATAGACCACGGTACCAGTTTTGGCATCCAGACAGGTGGCGAAGCCCGCATCGCTGGCGAAATACAACCGGTCCTGATACAACACCGGCGTGGGGATATAGGTGCTCTTGTTATTCCGCCAGAGCACGTGGGTCTGGGAGACATCGCCCTTGCCGCCTGTCTTCACCGCCACAGCCATCAACTGCGGAAAACCGCCGAAGGCATAAACCACTCCTTTGCCCGGCACCACACTCGGCGCCACATTGCCGGACATACCCGTCTCGGCGAACCAGCGCAACTTGCCGGTGTCCGGGTTCAATGCCCAAAGCTCATTTGGCAGGGCCATAAGCAACTCCGCCTTTCCGTCCGTCTCCATCAGCACGGGTGTGCCGAAGACATATTCCAGCCCACCGCCCTCTGCTTTCCACACTTGTTTTCCTGTTTTCTTATCCAGCGCATACACCGCATGGCTTTCTTCCGAAGCATTGATGATGACGAGATCCTTGTAGAGCACCGGACTGGAAGCCGAGCCCCAGTTCTTCTGGTTCGCTCCCGTGCCGAGATTGGTCTGCCAAAGCTGCTGGCCTTCCAGATCAAACGCCAATGCGCCCGCTTTGCCGAAATAGACGTAAACCCGTTCGCCATCACTCGTTGGCGTGTGGCTGGCATACCCGTGTTCCCCCAACATGGCGTCATAGCGGTCCACATTCGCCTCCGCCGCCACGACCTTGCTCCAGAGCACTTTGCCGCTCTTGCGATCCACGCAGACCAAATGCCGTTTCAACGGTCCGCTCGACGTCCCGGTCGCGCCATTGCCCGACCAGCAGGTCAGAAAAATCTTCCCGCCTACCAGGATGGGGCTCGACGTCCCCGGGCCCGGCAAGGCCGCCTTCCATTGCACGTTTTTGGCATCGCTCCACTCCGTCGGCGGCTTGGCTCCCGCCACCGTCCCGCTGCCTTGGGGCCCGCGGAACTGCGTCCACTCCGCCTGCACACTGGTGGCCGCCAAGACCGCTGCGAGCCACATTCCCCGTTTGACTGTCATGCCTATATTCATGGTATCTGGCTGTTTAACGCCGAAGGTTGGTAAATAGTTGTCGAAAAAGTGCTGAAAAGTGTTAAGGAATGGTAAAAGTTTTGAGGAAATCGTCATTTTAGTACGCCAAGATAACCATTTTACTCTCAGCGCATGACTTGGGCCCAAGGCACCTTTGCATATTGCTTCGGAATCATGATCCCTGTCGTGGGCATTTTGGCCACCCGTCAAATACGTCGTGAGAAGAAACCTTGGCTCATCCGCTTCATCTGTGTTTCGGCACTCATGTTTTTGGCCCTGTTGGGTTGCTGCGCTCTCGCCATCTTTTTTTACCCTCGCTATCCTCGAGAGGAAGTTCCCGAACTTCTGGCCAACGCGTTTACTTTGCCTGGCCTGCTTTTTGGATTGTTGATTCTACGATATGTTGCACGCAAAGACACAGAGCCGAAGCAATCTGAGCGAAAACTCTATCTTCAACTAATCACTGTCTACGTCTTAGGAATCTTTCTGTGCCACTACCTGTTTACTTGGGAATTCCGTAAAGAGCTGCCTTGGCTTGCGCATGATGTTCATGAACAGTTTTACACGGACGGTTTACTTCCAGATTACGGCTACTTCCTCAAAGCAAAAATATCTGAAGCTGAGTTTCGCGATTATCTGACCAAGTTTAGCCTCAGCCCTCACACCTCATCTCGCACTTACACCGACGACGTTGGATGGTTGGAGTGGAACGATGGCATATCCCCTAGAGATAGTTGGTGGAATCCATCTCCGTCTCTTGACGCAACATTCGTTTGGCAAGGTGGCGATACTTGGATTTTCGCCAAATACGAAAACGGTTATCTGTACCTTAAATCATTGAACCACTAAAATTACTCAGCGTCCATCCGGCGGTCCCGGCGGGCGACCACCTTGCGGTCCACCAAACCCGCCCTCAGGCGGTCCGCCAAAGCCACCTCCCGGCGGACCACCGCGGCCACCTGGCCCGCCTTGCCCTGGTCCTCCCGGACCTCCGCGCCCACCACCCGGTGGTCCCTTGCGGAAGCTGGCGTCCGGCGTGCCCTTCCAGGAACGCGATAGCTGCGGAAACTCTTCCGTTATGCAGTAGTAGTAAGTGCCTTGCGGATATTCCGCCGTGACGCCGAAACGCCCGTTGCAATCATCCAGATCGCCCGCGCCTTTCACATACTCGTAATCCGGGGTGAAAGTTCCGTCATAATTACCGGGCGGAGTGTTCGCCGGGCGCGCACCGCTTTTGATCTTGTAGCTCGACTTGAGTTTTTTCACCGGGCTGTTGGTGTTTTTGGGATCGGTATAGCCGTAGTTCGTGTAGATCGGAAATCCATCTGCTGCATAGCCCACCAAAGTCATCTTGTTCGTGGAGGCGCCGAGCTTCTGCATCAGACCGATGGGCAGGCCGTGATAGTGATAAGCGCCCGTGGGCTGCACATGGGCGTTGTGCTGGTCGATGCCCAGATTGATTTTGCCGGACATCGCTTCATAAACCCACGGCGTCCCGCGTTCGCGGTTCCAGAACTCCGCCGTGCCCGGCTCGAACGGCACGCCGTTCAAGGCCACGCCAAAGGAGGCACCGCGATTGGAAGACAAATTCTCTGCAAACTTGGGCTTGGCGGGCATGCGGAAGGTATACTTTTGCACGCTCAGGCTGTTGGGGTTACCCCGGTTAGGAAACTGCCCCGGCTTGTGGTCCGGCAAACCATTGGATTCGATGATGCGCTGATCTCCTTCGATGCGCATCTTCACCTGATTCGTCCCCGGTGCCACCTGGCCCACGACATCATTCCCATTGAACTGCGTCTGAACCTTCTTGGGTTGTTGCCCCGGTTCAGCAGCATAGCCGGTGACGGTTCCGCAGATAAGCAGTCCCGCCAGAACATTTTTCAAATGGGCTTTTAGATAGTTCATGATTCTCATTTCGTGCACCCCGGGCCATAACCACGCAACGACTAGTCCTGACCGATGGATTTGAACCAAGAGTATGCTCCTTGCCGCGTAAAGGGAATATGTTCCTCCACGTAGATTGGTGTTAAGGAAGTGTAAAACCGCGCGGTACAGGCATGAATGAATAACTTACGGATTGGGCGGGCCATTCCGGAATTGCCCTTTGGCACCAGTACGCGCCGGGACTTCACCTGCAGGCGGCGGAAATTGCTGGCGGATCCAGCTACCGATCTGTTCCTCATTCTGGTCATCCCGCAATTCATCCGGGAAATTCCGCCAATACTGCATCCCCTCGCGGTGTCCCACTTCTTTGATCTTCTGCTTCACCACCGCAGCGAACTCGATGAGCTTTTTCTCCAAGGCTGCATCCCGTACCTCGTGCCACTTCTTTAACGCCTCCCCCGCCGTGCGTTGATATTGGGTGCCCTGTGCTTTGATGAGCACTTCCTGGTACCGCGCCATGATGCTGCGGTAATTTGTCGGGTTGGCTTTGGCGTAGGCTTCGGCTTCGGCCAGCATCTCATTCACGGGACCGCTCTTCAGCAAATCACCCAACGCCGGGAGTTCAGGCAAAGGTGACGGTGGCAGTTGATCATTGAACTGGCCACGCATCGGGCCGCCGACTCCACCTTGACGCTTGCCCGGACCGTTAGCCTGGACTCCCGCCAACATATCGTGCAATGCCCGGACTTCATCATCGGTCAGGTCGTTGCCTTTCTTAGCCGTAGTGTCCGTCGAAGCAGAATTTTTGGTCGTTGGAGCGCCCGGAGCATTTTTATCCGTTCCCGTTGTAGGTGTGTTTTGCCCGTTGCGCAACAAACTGAAAGCCAGCACCACCGACAAGGCCACCACACTCACTACCGCCACAATCGCCAACGTGCGATTTCCCTTCGACTGCGGCTTGGCTGCCGCTTGGGCTGTAGCTGCCTGCCGTGGCAGGTTGAACATCGTGCTGTCTACCGCCATCGGTTCGGTATGGCCTTCGCCCGGACCCGAAGGAGCCTCGCCGCGCCGCACCCGCCGGATATCAGCGATGAGCTCGGAGTAGGTGCTGTAACGTTCCGCCGGCGTCTTGGCCGCCATGTGCCGGATCAGCGTTTCGACGTTTGCCGGCAATTCCGTCCCCAACTCCAAACCGCTCGGCAAAGGCTCCGTGGAATGCGCCAGCACAATGCTGTAAGATGATTTGCCATCAAACGGCCGCTTGCCCGTGAGCAAATAGAGCAAAGTGATGCCCAGCGAATAAATGTCCGCCCGGTGATCGACGCTATGGGCATCGCGGGCCTGCTCCGGCGACATGAAGTGCGGTGTGCCGATGCCTGCCCCCGTGGCTGTCAGTTCCACATCCTCATCTAGCCGCCGGGCCAGTCCGAGATCGGAAACCTTCACCACGCCCTTCTTCGTCAGTAGAATATTGGCTGGCTTGATATCGCGATGGATGATTCCGCGCGCATAAGCCTCCTGCAACGCACTTGCCACATCACCCACGATCCGCAAACCATCGCTCAATGGCATTTTACCCGCTTGGGCGACGATTTTGGCCAGATCTTCCCCGTCGATGAATTCCATGACCAGGAACGCATGACCATCCGCCTGGCCGAAATCATAGACGTGAACGATGTTGGGATGGCTGATGGCTGCTGCTGCTTTCGCCTCCCGCTCGAACCGCTGGATGAACATCGGATCATCCGCCAGATTGGTGTTCAGGACCTTGAGCGCCACGGAACGGCCCAAGCGCGTCTGATGCGCCTCGAACACCTGCCCCATCCCACCTTTGGCAATGGGACGGATGAGCTTGTAATCGCCCAAGCTACGCCCGGTGAGTCGATCATCTTTCACCGCCACGGCCGCCGTGGGCTTGTTGCATTGCGGGCAGGAAACAATCTTTCCGGCATCGGAATCTGGCCGGGGAAATTTTGTCCCGCACGTCGCGTTGGAACATTGGACCAGCATCTTCTCGCCTAATCTGTCGTGTGTCTCATCTCAGCCCTTGAAACGTGACCGGAGCAAGTGCTTCCGGTAACTGGGCCAACCCGGACAGCATTCGGGACTATTTTGCCATCGGCAAGAGCAAAAAAGAATGACAGGCCCGGGCGGCACACATTTACTCGCCCGAGCCTGTCCTTTCGCCACCCAGCGAAAATGCACTTCACTGACCGCTTCACAGCGTTCAGCGGCCCAGCACAAACACACCCACGCCCGGAATGAAGATGACTTGATTTGTTTTCATATCGTTGAGGCTTAACTTGCCCACACACTGTTAAGCTCTGATGTGAAACACGGAGAATTATGTAAAGGTGAGGTAAAAGTTCCGGGAGAAGCCCATTGCAGTTCGTAAACTCACCCCCCGGTCGGTCAGTTTATGGAGTGCTGGCCGTTCGCTCGGTAGCCTTGGGCAGAAAGGCATCATCCGTAAGCGTCTTCATAAAAGCTACGAGCGCTTTCTTGTCCGCCTCGCTCAACGGCACACCGCCCGGAGGATGTTTCGCGACATTGGGGTCCAAGGTCGGTGAATTCTTCACGCCCGTGGAATAATGTTCCACCACTTCCTCCAGCGTTTTGAAGCGGCCGTCGTGCATATACGGTGCGGTCACTGCCACGTTGCGCAACGATGGCACTGCGAAACGGCCACGGTCAAACTCACGACCAGAGATCTCAGACAACCCGGCGTCTTTGAATTTATCATCCAGTCCGTTGTTCGCGAAACCGTGATTGGTGAAGAACGGACCACCGTGACAATGAAAACAATCCGCTCCATAGAACCCGCGGCGCGGATCATACTCCGTGACAAACAGCTCGAAGCCGCGCTTCTCTTGCTCCGTCAGACTCTCTTCACCCTGCATGGCGCGATCAAATTTGGAATGATACGAGACCAACGTCAGCAGGAATTGCTCCAAGGCGCGGGCAACGCGGTCCGCATCGATCTCTTTTGTGCCAAACGCCCGCTCGAACAAGGCTGGATAGGTTTTGTTTGCCGTCAATTTTCCGACCACATTCGCCAGCGATTCGTGCATCTCGATGGGGTTCTCGATGGGCATCAACACCTGCTCCCGCAAGCTCGGCGTGCGGCCATCCCAGAAGAAGGATTGTTTCCAGGCGAGGTTAAACAAGGGCATCGCATTACGTGTCCCCACCTGCCCTTCCGTACCAAGGCTGAACTGGCGCGGATCGGCAAAGGCTTTGCCCGCTTCATGGCACGAGGCGCAGGATTGCGCGCCGTTCAGCGAGAGCAACTTGTCATTGAACAAACGTCTGCCCAGTTCGACGCCTTCATTCGAGAGCGGATTATCCAGCGGCAGTTCCGGTGGTGGAAATTGTCGCGCGAAGGTGAACCGATAAGGTGTGGCGTTTGCCGCCACCAAACGCCGACGCGGAGAAACCGATTTGCTCTCTTGGGTGATAACTTGCGTTACTGGCAGTTCCAAAGAGAACGCCGATTCTAACTGCGTTTGCAACCGTAAGGCCAAGGCATCGCCTTCGCGTGAGTGCGTCGCCGCATTCTCTTCGTTGAAGACCAGCGCGGGTTTGCCCCCGAATAAACGGTTCAGATGCAGTGTGGCCGTGAGGATTTGATCACGGGTCAGGTCAAGAGTGGCAGGCAGCTCAATCGTCGTAAGCATCTTGTCGTTTCCCAGATGAAACGAGTAACCGCCCGTCTCGCCATTCACATTTTTCCAACGGCCTTCCACCGCCAGAAACACGTAACCACCCTGCCAGCCCCAGTGCAATCCGTTCAGGTTCGGATTCAGCGGATGCGCCGGTGGATATTGCGCCGGATCACCGTGATTCAAGCCCGGCTCCACGCCTACTTTGAAACGGATACGATCATAGCGATCTGCAGGCAACGCCGGTAAATTGAACTTCGTCCGCTTGCCCGTCAGGCTCACAAACGCCTGCCAGTTCGTCTGCTCCAACCAACGGCCATCCGTGCGCCGAACCGCGAAGTCCGAGAGCAGGAAGTCCAGCCGGGTGACGGAGAAGCTTTGGCCTTCCGAGTTCGTCATCCCCAACTGACCTGTGGGGATGGGCGAACCATCAAAGTTCACTTGCACATCCACCGACAGATTCCGCAAAGTAATCGTCGCACCTGATGCCAAGCTCAACAACTCGAGCACGAACCAGATGAACAGCCCCCATACCAGCCGTCGGCTGGGAGCTGTATTCTGGTTTGGCTGCGAGCTGTTCATGGGCCGTCGGATCATTGAACGGTGAAACCATTCGTCAAGGTGTAGGTCACCGTCGCCGTCGGATTATCCGGCGGTCCAGGGAATATCACCGTGACCGTTTGCGCGCCCGTGGTGGCGTTGCCCGGGATTGTGATGGAGGCCGTCACTTGCGTTTGACTCACGTGTACCAGACTCGTGCCCGTGATTGTGCCGACAGTCACACTGTTGACCGGTGCCTGTTGCGGAGGAGGAGCTGGTTGCGCGGCTGCATCCAGATTGATGGTGAGTGTCACCGTCGTGCCGCGCGTGCCTGATGTCGGGGAGATACTGGTTATCCCAACCCCGCCCGTGCCAGTGCCCGTCCCTGTGCCGGTTGAAGCTGTAGTCGTATCATACGTGGCGAGGGCGGAGCGTTTGACGCGGAAGAACGAGTTATCCGGGCCATATTCCGTGAGGTATTCGATGCTCACCGGCCCGTCCGGTGTGCCTTCGTAGAACGTTTCATCGAACAAAGTCCACGAACTCAGATCCGTGCTGTGTTCAAGCTGATACGTTCCGCCTTCCACCGCCGACCATGTCATCACTACGTCAGACCCATTAACGGTTGGGCGAGTCATTTCAATCGCCCGGTTGGCTCCACCGACCCAATTGGTCACCACGGTTTCCGGCAGATTCGTGACCGAGCCCCCCGTAGGATTACCATAGAACACGCGGCCGATGTTATACGGATACACCGGCGTGCCACTGGAATTGATCGTCATGAAATAGGCGTACGTGCCGTTCGGAAATTCCGGTGTCTTGCAGAAACGTCCGTTATGTTCGTCCAGGTCGAAGTCCACGCCTTGCGTTTTGCTCAAGTCACCAAGGTATTCGTAATCCTCGTGATACCGGCCGATGGTATAGACGTTCGTCACTCCCGGCCCATACTCGCCCGCAGTCAGTGTCGCCGAACGGCTCCGGGCGCGAGCCGCCCAAGCCGGCAAGGTCACGCGACCTGTCGTAGCGAGATTCACAGCACCGTTCTGCCCGTTGCGCAACGTATAACCCGTCACCATGCGCCGGATTCCGCTGCTCGTGTTGGTCGGATTGGAGTAACCATACGGGCCATAGATCGGATAGCCATCACGCACCCAGCCGATGATGGGCGAATGATTGGTCGGCGTGGTCACCGACTCGGTATAAACCTTGGTGCTGGAATTTAAATCCACGTGATCCCCGAGCAGATAACGCAAGGCCAAGGGATTCGCGTGATAATGATACATACCCGTCTGCTCTTGATGTGCATTGGCCGGATCAAAGGACACGCCTTCTTCTGGAAAGGCATCGCGATTCCACAAACCACCGCTACCCCCCTGCGCCTCAGCCGTGCCGCTCCAGTAGTAGCCATCCTGTCCATCAAACATCGCCACACCATCAATGAAATAGCCGATAGCCCCCAAGCTGGTCAGGGTCGGTGTGCTGGCCGCCGCCGGGGTGCGCGGGAAACGCCAGAACGTGTGGCTGTTCGCAGGGTAATTCGGGAAGAGCTGGGTCTTTTGCGCATCCAGGTACCACGGTCCCATCGTGTGGAAACCCAAGCCCGTGCTGCGGATGTAAACCCAGTTCGTCGAGTAGCTGATCTCCTGCACACCACTGTAAACTGGCAGCGATTGCACCCCAGCTCCCCGGCTCCAGGTCGTCACCGGCGAGTCGGAGGTTTGCGCAGCCGAAGTCTGGTAAATACGGGCGTAACGGCCCGTCAGCTCCGTCAACCATTCCGTGACCACGACATCGCTGGAGCTGGAGCCGGTCAAGACCGTCAAAACCGCATTGGAGCTGGTGACCGAACCGGTCGTGTTGGTGACAATCACTGAGTAACTTGCCGCACTGGCAATCTGTACATTGGTCAAACTGAGCGTGCTCGTCGTAGCGCCAGTGATAGCGATCGCATTGGAGCGCCATTGATAGGCCAAACCGGTTCCGCTCGCGACGACACTGAAGTTGACCGTCGTTCCAACAACGACCGTCTGGCTCTGCGGTTGCGTAGTGATCGCCGGGGCTGAGTTCACCGTGAGCACCGCATCCGTGCTGGTAGCTGAGCCCGCGATATTCGTGACCACCACGGAATAATTACCCGCATCACCGACCACCAGATTGGTCCGGGTATAACTAGCATTCGTAGCGTTCAAAATATTGGCTGTGTTATAGCGCCATTGGTAACTCAGTGGCGCAGTTCCGCTCGCCACTACCGTGAACGTGGCATTGCCACCCTGCCCCACGCTCTGGGATTGCGGCGGGGTGGTGATGGATGGCGGCACGTTCACACTGAGCGTGGCCGGGTTGCTCGTCACCGAACCGCCCGGCGAGGTGACCACAACCCGGTAACTCGCCGCGTAGCTGGCCTGCACACCCGTCAACGTGAAGCTGCTGCCCGTGGCTCCCGCGATGTTCACGTTGTTGCTGGTCCACTGATACGTGATCGGGTTGGAGCCCGTGGCCGTCACGGTGAAGGTGACATTGGAGGTTTGGTTCACCGCTTGAGAAACCGGATGCACCGAGATAGCCGGATCGCCTGTCACCGTCAGCACCGCGTTGGAGCTGGTGATGGAACCCGCCGTGTTCGTGACGATAACCGAGTAACTGCCCGCATAGCCGGCAATCACATTGGTAACCGTATAGCTGCTATTCGTAGCGTTCTGGATATTCACGGTATTGAAGCGCCATTGATAACTAAACGGACTCACCCCGCCCGCCACCACGCTAAAAGTGGCATTGTTCCCCAGCGCTGCCGACTGCGATTGCGGTTGCGTGGTGATGGAGAGCGAATTGATGTTGTAGCTCTCCGTGTCTGTTTGGGTCGTGGTGAAGGAGCCAGTAGTCGCGCTATCATACGAAGCCAATGCGGTGCGGGTGACACGACCATAGCCCGTGCCTTCCACGCCCACATAGCTGCTTTGGGTGGAAATCCCAGAGGAAGAGAGACTGGCCGTCTGGGTGGTCCAGGTGGATTGATTCGTAGAAGACTCCACTTGATACGTGCCACCTTCCACCGAGCTCCAGACCAGTGTGACTGTGCGAGTGTTCGCATCAACTGTCGGCGTGTTCAACACCACCGAGGTATTCGGCCCGCCTGTGAACTGAGTCGTCACAGATTCAGAGATGTTCGCCACAGAACCGCCCTTGGCATCACCGTAAAATTCAAATGCGAGGAGATAGGGATACGTAGCACTGCCGCTGGAATCGATCGTGGTGAAATAAGCATATGTGCCGGTCGGAAATTCCGGGGTGTAGCACAGGCGGCCATTGTATTCATCCAGATCAAAGTCCACGCCTTGCGTTTTGCCGAGATCCCCCAGATAAGCCCAGTCCTGCGCAAAGGTGCCCAAGGCATAAGTAGAATTCACTGCCGGACGGGAGGCCCCCGCCGTGGTCGAATAACTTCCCCCAAAGTGAGCCAGGCGAAAGCGAGCATACCAGGCCGGGATGGTCGAACGATTGGAATCCACACTGTCCGTGCCGTTGCTACCATCGCGCTTCACATAGCCCGCCACCATGCGCCGTATGCCGCTGGCAGAATTGGAAGCCGAGCTGTAGCCGTAAGGTCCATAGATGGGATAACCATCGTGCGCCCAACCGATGATCGGCGAGTGCTTGGTCGCAGTCGCGGCCGTTTCCGAGTAATTCTTGGTGCTGGAGTTATAATCCACGTGATCGCCCAATTGATAACGCAGCCCGAGCGGATTCTGGTGTGTATGATAAATGCCCGAGGGCGGCTGATGCCCGAGGGCGTAATCAAAGTTGAATGATTCAGCCACTGGCGCATTGCGATGCCAGTAGTAGGTGGATTGGGTATGTGGCGCCTGACCTTGGATCTGTGTGCCATCCCATGCCTGACCATCCAGCGAGTTAAAAACGGCCACACCGTTCACGAACAGGCCGGAGTAACCGCCCGAGGTCGTGTCCTTGGTGCCGCTCTGGACCACCGGCGTGCGCGGGAACCGGCGGATGCCATGCTGGTTTGTCGGCCAGAACTGGAATACCCCGCCCTGCGGATTCAACCAAGGGCCCATCACATGGCTGGCAAAACCGGCATACTGCACATAGACCCAGGTGCCCGAATACTGCACCGCTTGGATGTCCGAGTAGGATGGCAACACTTGGTTCGTCCAGGTGGCGCTGGTGGTGCCGCTCGTCCGCTTGCTGGTCGTTTCATAGACGCGGGCGTATTTGCCGGAGTTGGTCGTATACCAGGAGCTGAGCAACGGCTCGGTAGCCGCTTGCAGACATACCGCATTGGCGAGCAGCAACAGCAGCGTGAGCAACAGCGCCTTGAAGATCCGCGGAGAAATAGCCGGCATGGTGGAGCGTTCCGGATACATCTGGGTTGGTTGGATTCCCGTTTTCATGCACTCGATATTGTTTCGTTACGCGCATAACATGAGTGCCGTCGGTAAAGTATTTGTGAGCCACCGGGTGCAGAATTGTTAAGGTTCGGTAAAAGGTCTGGCCAACCAGGGAGCAAAATGGTTTACGGGTATCGTGCTTTCAAATCTGGATAAATCTGTCATGGTGGAAAGCGTAACGCTCATGGGCACACAAAAAACTGCATCTGCGGCCAGCGATCATGCAGCCGCGCCGGCGCGACTGCTCATCATCGATGATGATCGCAAGCTTTGCCGTCTCATCACAGATTACCTCACCCCGCTCGGCTACGAAGTCCACGCCACGCATACCGGCCCGGAAGGTGCGGAACGCGCCATCGCCGAAAACTGGCAGGCCATCATCCTCGATTTCATGCTCCCCGGCTGCGACGGGCTCGAAGTGTTGAAACGCATCCGCGCTAAATCGAAAGTCCCCATCCTCATGCTGACCGCGCGAGGCGAGGAAGCAGACCGCATCGTCGGCCTGGAGATCGGCGCCGATGATTATCTGCCCAAGACCTTTTCTACACGGGAGTTGCTGGCCCGGCTGCGGGCGGTCACCCGGCGCACACAGGAAGTCCATGTCTCTTCTGACACCGAGATCGCGCCCGAGATCGTGGTCGGCCACCTGCGGATCAACCCGAACAACCGCACGGTGCTCTCTCACGACCAAGTGCTGACCTTCACCCCGGTGGAGTTCGACATTCTCTACTGCCTCGCCCGCGCCAAAGGCCGCATCAAGACGCGCGATTCCCTGCTCGATGAGATCCGGGATCGCAACTATGAAGTCTTTGACCGCTCCATCGATGTCCACGTTTCGGCCATCCGCCGCAAGATCGGGGATGATGCCAAAGAACCGCGTTACATCCGCACCGTCCGGGCCGCCGGCTACATGATGATGGACCCGGAATCGCGATGAAACCCAGCCAGCCACGCAGTTACTGGAGCCACCACGGGCAAAGGACGCTATGAAGCACCGCCTGCCGTTGTATGCCAAGATCGTGCTCTGGTTTTTCCTGAACATCCTGGTTCTCGCGGTGATCGGCTGGTTCGTGGTCCGGGCACAGGTGCGTTCAGGCTTCGATTCCTTCATGGCCGGTTATGTCGGTCAACGGGCAGAACCCGTAGCCGCCAAAGTGATCGCCCGACTGGCGCAAAGTGAACTGGCGGAATGGGACAAAACGCTCACGGATTTATCCCACGAATATAATGTCCACTTTGCCGTGATGCTGGAAGGTGGCCGCCTCTATTCAAGCAGTGAAACTCAGTTCGACCTGCCTGATGAATTACGCCGACGTCTGCCCAAAGGTCCACCCCGCCGCCCGCCTGGACGTCGCCCCGGTCCGCCCAATAATGAGGAGAACAATGGCGGCATGCAGTCGGGTCCGGGCCCCGGCTATGAAAGGCAAAACGATGATTTGCCCGGCGGCGGACCAATGCCTCCGGGACTGGCTGGTGGCCCGGCACCGATTCATCAACGCTTCATGATGCGCACCGCTTCCCCCGAATATTACTGGGTAGGCATGCAAAGCCGCTTTAGCAGTGCAGACTATAGCAGTGGAACACCCGGCACCTTGCTGATCCGCTCCAACACTTTCACTGCGGGTGGCTTATTCTTTGATTACACACCTTGGATTCTCACCGGATCGGGTATCGCCTTGTTCTCCGCCCTGTTCTGGTGGCCGTTGGTACGCAGCATGACGCGCTCCGTTTCCCAGCTCACGAAAGCAGCCGAGGAGATCGCCGAAGGCCGATTTGAAGTTCAGGTGGACACGAAACGCTCGGATGAATTGGGGCAGCTCGGTGATTCCGTCAATCAGATGGCCGCTCGGCTGGCCGGCTATGTGCACGGGCAGAAACGTTTTCTTGGCGATACGGCGCATGAACTCTGTGCGCCCATTGCCCGCATGCAGATGGCGCTCGGCATCCTCGAACAACGGGCCGATGAAAAACAACAGGCTTACGTGGAAGATGTGCGCGAGGAGTTGCAGCACATGTCCGGCCTTGTAAACGAATTGCTCTCCTTCTCCAAAGCCGGCCTGCGCCCGGAAGCGCTCAAACTTCATGCAGTCTCGGTGGAAGAATTGGTTCAAAAAGTGATGGCGCGGGAAGCGAAGGATAATGCCACGGTCACCGCCAAGATTCCGCCGGGCTTGGTAGTACTGGGGGAAAAAGAATTGCTGGGCCGGGCACTCGGCAATGTCGTCCGCAACGCCATCCGCTACGCGGGCAGTGGCGGACCCATTGAAATCGTCGCCCGAACTTTGGACAAGGAAGCGGAGATCATCGTGTCCGATCACGGCCCCGGCGTGCCGGAAGCTGACATCTCTAAATTGTTCGACCCTTTCTTCCGCGTAGACGTCTCGCGGGCTCGTGAGACGGGTGGTGTCGGCCTTGGTCTGACCATTGTGAAAACGTGCGTCGAGGCCTGCGGCGGCAGCGTTTCGGTGCGCAACCGCAAGCGTGGCGGCTTGCGGATGATCATGCGGTTGAAACTTCCGGACAGTATCGACTCGCTTACAGAGTGTTGACGCGCTCGCCTTCCTGCCTTGTCATGCACGCATGAATCGCGTGGATCGTTTGCTGGGTATGATTCTCTTCCTGCAAGGAAGACGGCTCACCCGGGCGGAAGACATGGCCGAACACTTCGAGATCAGTGTGCGGACCGTCTATCGTGACCTCGCGGCCTTGGGTGAACTCGGCGTGCCGATTGTCGCCGAAGCCGGTGTGGGCTACAGCCTCATGCGCGGTTATCATCTTCCACCCGTGATGTTCACCGCACAGGAAGCCGGAGCCATCGCCACCGGAAGTGTGCTCGTGAATCAGTTCACCGATGCTTCCCTTCGTGTGCCGATGCAATCGGCCCTCATGAAGATCCGCGCGGTGCTGCCTGCCGATCAACAGCGGCATCTGGAGAAAATCGAGCGCAGCATCGCTTTCCCACGCAACAAAACTCCGGAAGCGGCAAATCTTATCGAACTGCAACAGGCACTCGCGCAGCGTCGCTTGGTGCGCATCGCCTACAAAGGCACTAAAGATGACCAGCCCAAGACACGAGATATCGAACCGGTCTTTCTGCTCTACTATCTGGATCACTGGCACCTAATCGCCTGGTGCCGCCTGCGCAAGGAAGCCCGCGACTTCCGCACGGACCGCATCCAAAGTCACACCGTCTTGAAAGATACGTTTCTCCCACGCGAAGATGTCACTTACGAGAAACTCCACGAACTCTGGCAGAAAGAATCCAGCGGCCTTACCGCCACGGTTCATTTCAAGACCCTCTCCGTCGAACGCGCGCGCCGCGAGTGGGCATGGGCGGTAAAGAGTGAAAAACCCAACAAAGACGGGGTCACGCTAGCCCTTTCCACCGGTTCTTACGATTGGATAGCCGGCTGGCTTCTGTCCTTCGGCACGAACGCCACCATCATCGATCCCCCTGAGCTGAGGCAAAAGCTCATCGACCTCGCCGAGCAAGCCCTCGCGCATCATCGCAAGTCGTAGTGAGGCAGGCGCCCTCGTCTGTTCACGCTCCATAAATCCCTCCTGACATAAGGCTGTCAGCAGCTTCATCCATATTATCTCAATGATAACGGATGTCTTGTCCCCCACCTCATCAAACCAGCATCACGCCGATGCTCAACTCGATCCAATTCGCCCGCTCACCGGCCACGTGGCCATAGTCACCGGCGCCAGTCGCGGCGCAGGCAAAGGCATTGCACTGGCCCTTGGCTCGGCCGGAGCGACTGTCTATGCGCTCGCACGAACGAGCCGCCGTAACCCTCGTCACGATGATGTTCCCGGCACGGTGGAAGATACGGCCGAAGCGGTGACCGCACGTGGCGGACACGGCATCGCCCTGTCGTGCGATTGCTCCGATCAATGGCAGCTTGAAGCCGCCATCAATCGCATCGGCGCCGAGTGTGGCCACATCGATCTGCTTGTGAACTGCGCTTGGGCGGGCAATGAGCTGGCCATCGATCTCAAACCGTTTTGGGAGCAATCCACCCAACATTGGGCGAACATGTTTGATCAAGGTGTAAAAGCGTATCTTCTTACGAGTGCCGCCGTCGTCCCTTGGATGTTACCGCAGCAAAACGGTCTCATCGTGAATATCAGCTTTTGGGATCGGGACAAATATACCGGGCAATTCTATTACGACCTGGCCAAGAGCGCGATGAATCGCATGGCCTTTACCATGGGAAAGGAATTGATGCCGCATCGTATCACCGCCTTGGCCCTGTCGCCTGGATTCATGCGCACAGAGCTCGTCCTGAAAGCTTTCGAGAAATATCCCACACTGCCGGAAACACATGGCACGCCTACAGAAAGTCCCGAATACGTGGGCCGGGCAGTCGCCGCACTGGCTGCTGATTGCCATGTATTACGACACACCGGCAAAGTATTGTGCGTGGGCGATCTCGCGAGAGAATACGGCTTTACTGATGTGGATGGCACGCAGCCATTGCCGTTTCGACTTGGGGACTAGTGAAAGGTAATCGCAGTCCTCAGCGCGCCGTGGTGAAACGAAAAAGTATTGTTTCAAGGAAGACTCGCACCCGAACGCAGATTGCAAACGACCATCAGCTTTAGAAAAAATGTTCCTTTGCTTCGGCGGCGGACCGCTGAGGACAGCGGTCCCTACCCTTACTTCTTCCGCAAGGACTTCCAAGGCTCTTCGCCGCTGACATCAACGGCGAACGGGCCTTTCGCCGCAGCGGGCGAAAGGATAGCCAGGAACGTCACATCCTTCTGGGTAGGATTGAAAGAGGCATGCACCACACCCGCGGGAATCACAGCCAATTCGCCGGGATTGAGGATTTTCATCTCTTTTTCCACCCATTGCTCCAGCTGACCTTCCAGCACATAGAGCACTTCCTCGAGCTCCGGATGCGTGTGGAAATCATGTCCTTCACCGGGTGGCAACGTCGCACGGCAGATCTGCAGGTCCTTGCAATTGGCGATCTCAGGCCGGCAGAGCCAATGGTTCGTACAGGCCCTTGAACTCCTCCGTCATGGCTTGCGCCGCACTGATGAAAACGTGTTTTTTCATGCTTCGTTCACTTCAATGGTCTGACAATAAACGGTTATTCCGGAAGGCAGCGTTTTGATAACAAACCCTTTCCTTTCCAATACGCGTTTAAGTTTAAGATTTGGGTTAGCGCAATGCGTAGCATGAATTAGCCAATCAACCTGCTTCAATCCACGCCGCTTGGCAAATCTAGGCGCCAAGAGCCATACGGCTGACAACACACCTTCACCACCGCCGTCAACATGCGCCAGTTGAACCTCTAGCCGGTCATCCACCACCCGAAACTCAC
This sequence comes from Limisphaerales bacterium, assembly GCA_965283725.1. Lineage (GTDB taxonomy): Bacteria > Verrucomicrobiota > Verrucomicrobiia > Limisphaerales > JAEYXS01 > JAEYXS01. Next base: position 180,426 of record CBDIPT010000004.1, on the reverse strand, counting down.
CTAGAATATCCGCAGAACCGGTTTGAAAACACACTGGTTTTCCAGTCAGAATAATTTCATTCCAGTACTCATCCGGAAGGGCTAGCCACTCATCGGAAGTCAGCCCAGCTATCCGTATTGTTCGCTTGGGTTCGTTTACCACTGTTACTTCTTCTTGCCCCACTTCTTGGCAGCCGGGGCTTTGAGCGCTTTGAATTCCTTCGTCAGATTCGTCAGCGAGGCTTCAACGCCCATGCGTTCCAACGAGCTGGCGCCTACGAAGCCAACGGCGTCCGTAGCCTTCATCACGCGATCGGCATCTTGCGGCGTGTTGATCGGTCCGCCGTGGCAAAGGAAGAAGATATCCTTCCGCACACTGTTCGCAGCATCGATGATCTCTTGCGTGCGCTTGATGGTGAAATCCCAAGAAACCACGGCGCTCTTCACACCGATGGAACCGCCGACCGTCGTGCCGACGTGTGCGATGATCGCGTCCGCACCGGCCTTGGCCATCTCGATCGCTTCATCAGGCGAACCCACGTAAACGACGGAGAACAAATCCATCCGGCGGGCAAGAGCGACCATCTCGTATTCCTTCTTCACGCTCATGCCGGTCTCTTCCAGCACACCACGGAAGTGACCATCTACAATTGTATGCGTCGGGAAATTATTCACACCGCTGAAGCCCATCTCTTTGATGCGACCGAGCCAGTGCCACATACGGCGGCGCGGGTCCGTGGCATGCACACCGCAGATCACGGGCACTTCTTCCACCACCGGCAAGACTTCGTATTCGCCGATCTCCATCGCGATGGCATTCGCATCACCATAGGCCATCATGCCGCACGTGGAGCCGTGGCCCATCATACGGAAGCGACCGGAGTTATAGATGATGACCAGATCCGCCCCGCCCTTTTCAATGAACTTCGCGCTGATGCCCGTACCAGCCCCGGCGGCAATGATCGCATCGCCCTTCTTCACCACGGCCCGGAGGCGTTCGACCACTTCCTTGCGCGTATAAGGATTTCCTTTTCCAGTCCAGGGATTCGGCATAAAGCAAAAACGTCTAAAAAATTGGTTTAAGAGTGCAAATCGATTTAGTGAGTGTAGTATAGGCGCACACATAAATCCAGCCATGAGTGGGAAGCACGACAATCTATCGGAAACGCACATCATCGGGGACGATACACATCAATGCGTGGTTCGTGCGGACACCAACGACCCGCGACCATGGCTGCAAGACGCGCGCGTCTGCAACACGCTTGGCCTCCACCAGATCGCCCACGTCGGCATCGCGAATGCGAAGGTCCCCTATCGCGTCGTGCGCAAAGACCAGAGCGGGACCTATCTCCTCGCGTGCTTCGGCGGACGCGGCAAAGTTTTGATCGATGGCCGCTGGCAAGTTTGCGCGCCCGGCATGGCTTGCCTTCTGCCCCCGCATACGATGAACGCTTTCTACGCTACCTCGGAATGCCGCTGGCAATTCTGCTGGGTGCGTTATGCCGAACCGCCGGAAAAGAAACCCATCATCGCCGCGACATCGCCCGTGCTCGCAAAGTTTGACAGCTTGCCGTTGCGTCACGCCGTCGAAGGCCTTTATCACGAATGCGGGGCGGGCAAATCACCCAGTGCCCTGCATCATTGGGTGGAACTCATCCAAGCTTACGTGCTGCAATTCGCGCAACCATGGCAGGGTGATGACCGGCTCTGGCGTTTGTGGCATCAGGTGGTGAATGAACTTGAGCAGGAATGGTCGCTGGACCGTTTGGCCGCCATCAGCCATGTGAGCAGCGAGCACCTACGCCGACTCTGCCGCCGTCAACTTGGCCGCAGCCCGATGCAGCAAGTCACCTTCCTGCGCATGCAACGCGCCGCTGAACTCCTCAGCACGAACAACGACAAAATCGAAGTCATCGCCGCCTCCGTGGGTTACCAAAATCCTTTCGTCTTCTCGACCACGTTCAAGAAATGGATCGGCTGGCGTCCTTCAGAATTCCGCGCGAAGCAGAATGCTTCGGCGAAACGGAAGTAATGCTTCAAACTTTATTACTTCGTGGAGCAACAGCGGCCAATGCCGATTCATAGCCCCAACCGAAGTGAACACTGGTCACGTCCGCGTATTTGATCCGCCGCGGCCCCGTCCATTCGGCGTTGCAGTTTAGATCTTCCAGCGTGAATGTCGCGCGGCTGAGCTTGCTTAGCCGCCCGATATAGCAAATCTCTGCGTCTATCTTTTCACGATAAACCGTCAGTAACGGAAACCGGGCGGCAACCGATGACAATAAGGAGGAAAGCGAAGAAATGGACACCGAGGGCAAGGGTTCAGGTTTGAGCTTGAGTTGTTTCACCGCCCGATACCGCCAATAAGCCGGACGATCAAAGACACGGAACGCCTTCACATCGGCAGCCAAAATGGCAACATAGCCATTGAGTCGAAACGTATCCATGTCCAACTGCTGAAACAGCACGATAGCGGGTGTAAAATCGACCACAAAACCGCAGATATTCTTCACGCCTTTGTGCCGTCGGCGGATCTCAATCAGTTGCCCGAAAGATTTAGGAAGTATTCCTTGGAAGTAGCTGGTCTTGCTCATATCAACCCTTGGCTTGCTGCGTTTAAAGATAGGCTAAATCCCGTTCCTGCGCAAGAAACAGCCCCAAGGTAACCCTTGGGGCTTGGCAAATAAACTTCAGCGAAGGCGCTTACTTCACCGTCACACCGGCGGTCTGCATCTCGCGGAAGGAGCGTTCGTCGTCACCGGCAGTGACGTTCACGGCGCGGCAGGCTTCTTTGATGACGAAAGTCTTGAAGCCGGCTTTGGCGCAATCCAACGCGGTGTATTTCACGGTGTAATCCGTGGCGAGCCCCACGATGTAAACTTCTTCCACCTTGTTCTGCTTGAGCCAGTCGCCCAGACCGGTCGCCCGGCGCTGGTCATTATCGAAGAGCGCGCTGTAGCTGTCCACGTTCGGGTCCGTGCCCTTCTCGAAAACTTTGGCAAATTTGTTCGTGGTGAGGCCCTTGGCGAATTCCGCACCGGGCGTGCCCTGTACACAGTGATCCGGCCAGAGACGTTGCGTGCCGGATTCCAGCTCCACGCGGTCCCCTACCTTGGTGCCGGGATGGTGGGAGGCGAAACTGATGTGGCCTTTCGGGTGAAAATCTTTGGTGGCAACCACGAGTTCGAAGTCCGGCAGGAGCTTGTTGATGACGGGCACCACTTCATCTCCCTTAGGCACAGCGAGCGCGCCCCCCGGCACGAAGTCGTTCTGCACATCCACCACGACCAGCGCCTTGACCTTATTCTTTTTAAAGAAGCCTAACATAATAATGAACTGCGCCCGGAAAGTGGCAGAAAGCGGAAAAAGAAGCAACTGTTCCAGAGCAGGAGGCGCTTCAACCCTAGGCAACCAAGGCCAAACGCACCAGCCCATCACTTGCCCAAGGCCGTCAGGCGCTTGCGAATTTCCGCATAAAGATCCGCCGTCCAGGCCGGCAAAGGCTTCTCTAGTTTGGGCAAAGCCTGTTTCCGGAAATCGACCGGGGACAAAATGATCTCCACCTGCTTAAAACCGGTCTCGGCGACAAGCACAAAGAGCTCTTCAATCGCCGGATCACCCATGGCCAGACAGCCGATTGAAGCGGATCTGCCATGGATCATGATGTCACTACCGGGCTCGGTGCGGCCTTCCTCCTTGGCGTGCTGGAGATCGAAGGCGTTCGGGTAATTCACGCGCAGGGAAAGATGGTAAAGACTGTTCGGATTCAGCGATTCAACCCGGTAAAGCCCTTCAGGCACTTGGCGATCCCCTTCCCGCAGCTTGGGGCCCAACACGCCGCTCGCGCCAAGGATCGGATACGTGTGGAGCAGCTTGTGTTTCTGGCCATCAGCGGAAACCCAGACCTCCAACTGGCGCTCCTGCTTCAAGCCGACGAGCACAATGCTTTTGGGCGGATAGGCCAGGCCGATTTTTTCGAAGCGCGGCTTTAACCGTGCCCGGGCTGCGGGTCCGTATTGCTCCAGGCGGTCCGCGACGGTTGCGTTGCGCTTCGTGCGCTGGACCGTGGCCGCGTACGCTCGCTGCGCCAAGCCGCTCAGCGCGATCACCGCGGCCGCTCCGCCCACCGCTCCGGCCAGCAGCCAGTACCGCCGATTCATTTTACCGACAGACATCTTTTTCAAATCCCCTTGTGCTGAAATTCCCGGACGCGACTTGCCACTTTCCAATCCAGCCGTTTCTTCAACCACCACAGCCGGACACCCTGCCAGGTCTGCAACTTGCCCGCATGTTCAGCATACACTTCCTGGGTAAACTTGGCCGTCAGCTCTGCCGTTTCTTCCTCCGTGTGAAGGCGCAATCCAGCCGGGACGATCTGAAAATTATATCGATCAGCGTCACCGCTCTGGTCATTTCCCTTTTCCTTTGGAGTTTGCACGCGGCGAAAAGTGGGTTATCTCCTCAGGAACCTTGGCACATGGCGTATCGGTTGTCAGGTTGGAATTGCGAGAAAACTTGAGCGACACAGCATCCATCAAACAGGCGCGCCCGCTGAGATTACGGCTGGCCACGTGGCTATTTCCCCCGGCCGGCCTCGTGCTGCTGTGGCGCGAACCCGTCTCTTTCTGGCGCAAACTCTTCGGCACCCTCGGTATCGCGCTTTATTCGGTGGTGTGGGCGGCGCTCATCCTCACCGTGTTCGTGAAGCTCCACGTCTTGCATGTGGAATGGCAAGGCGGTTTCCCACCTAAGATCACGCGCAAAGTCACATTGCCGGACTACGATGCCGTGGAACGCAGCCGCGCTACTCAAGCGAAAGCGCCTCCCATCGCGCCCGCTGAACGCACCGGTTCCACGTATTGGTCGGACTTTCGCGGACCGAAACGTGATGGCCATTACACCGAGCAACCGATTCTGACCGAGTGGCCGAAGGACGGGCCCAAGGTGCTGTGGCGGCAACCCATTGGTGGCGGTTACGCGTCATTCGTCGTGGCGAAAGGATTGGCTTATACGATCGAGCAACGGCGCGAGAAGGAAGTGGTCGCGGCGTATGATTTGGCCACGGGGCTGGAGGTTTGGTCGCATAGTTACGTGGCGCGTTTCGCTGAAAGCATGGGCGGCGAAGGTCCGCGTGCTACGCCGACGTGGCATGACGGCAAACTGTATTCATTGGGTGGCGAAGGCGATCTTCACTGCTTCGATGCGCTCACGGGCAAGGTGCTATGGAAGCGCAATCCGTTGAACGACGCAAAGGCGCCCGTGCTGATGTTCGGCACGGCCTATTCACCGCTCGTAGTAGATGACAAAGTGATCCTCCTGCCCGGTGGCCAAAATGGCTGGTCCATCGTGGCGTATCAGAAAGATACCGGCGACGTGCTCTGGCACACGCAAGATGACAAAGCGGCTTATACATCGCCCGTCATCGTGGAGTTCGGTGGACAACGGCAGATGATCGTCGTCTCGGCCACGCGCGTGAAAGGCGTCACAATCGAGGACGGCAAGCTCCTGTGGGAGTTCCCTTGGGTGGTGAGCTATGAGAATGCCATCGCGCAACCCGTTCTGCTCGGCAAAGACCGTTTCATACTCTCGGCAGGTTATGGCACCGGTAGCCTGGCACTCGAGGTGAAGAAGAACGGTGAGAAGTTCACGGCCCAGCAGCTTTGGCGGAACAAATTTCTGAAGAACAAATTCACCAGCTCCGTTTTCCACGAAGGTTACGTCTATGGTCTGGACGAGGACATCCTCACCTGTCTCGATGCCGAGACGGGCAAGCGCATGTGGAAGGATGGCCGTTATGATTACGGGCAGATCCTGCTGGCCAGCGGACACATCCTCGTTTTGGCCGGAAATGGGGACTTGGCCTTGGTAAAAGCCACGGCCGATAAATGGACCGAAGTCGCCCGCGTGCCTTTGCTGAACGGCAAGACGTGGAATCACCCGGTGATTTCGGAAGGCAAGCTGTTGGTGCGCAATGCGGTAGAGATGATTTGTTTGGATTTAAGACCGCCAACCACGGCGAAATAAACCGTAAAAATTATTAAAACAGGGGTTGACTCCTAGGGCGGATATGGTTGTATTGCCGTCCTTTTTAATTGGGAACGCTATGTACGCAGTAGTTGAAACAGGTAGTAAACAATATCGTGTTGCCGCGGGTGATACGCTCGAAATCGAGCTTCTGAATGTCGCCGCCGGTCAACCTGTCACTTTTGATCGCATCCTGCTCGTGTCCAAAGATGGCCAAGTGCAGATCGGTTCTCCTACCGTGGCCAAGGCCACGGTCACCGCTGATGTGGTAGAACACATCCGGGGCGAAAAGAAAGTCGCCTTCAAGATGAAGCGCCGCAAGGGCTATCATCGCAAGGTGGGGCATCGCCAGGAACTGACGGTCGTCAAAATCAAAGAAATCAACGCTTAAGAAGTTATGGCACATAAGAAAGGTCAAGGAAGTGTACGTAACGGCCGTGACAGTAACGCGAAACGCCTCGGCGTGAAGCGCTACGGTGGTCAAGTGGTCAACGCCGGCACGATCATCGTGCGCCAACGTGGCAGCCGCTTCGAAGCGGGCAAGAACGTGGGCATCGGCAAGGACTGGACCCTCTACGCCCTCGTCGACGGTCTCGTGAAGTTCGACAAGGAAAGCACCCGCGTGAACATCGTTCCGCAGGCCGCTGCCGCGAACTAAGCTTAGCCAACCAATACAATTTCACGGCGAGGTGCGTGTCACCTCGCCTTTTTTATTTCCCCGGCTGGAAGTCTCGTTGCCAACCAATCCCCTTTCAGCCTAAAGTCAGTGGTCCATTATGTTTGTAGATCAGGTCAAAGTTTACGCGCGCGCTGGCAAAGGCGGCAAAGGTTGCGTTGCCTTCCATCGTGAAGCCTATATCACCAAGGGCGGCCCCAGCGGTGGCAACGGCGGCCGCGGTGGCGATGTCATCCTGGAAGCGGACCACGATTACAACAACCTCATCGAACAGTTCTACCGCCCTCGCTTGCTCGCCGAGCACGGTGAAGCGGGCATGGGTAAAGGCATGGATGGTCATGCCGGCAAAGATCTGATCATCAAGGTCCCCTGCGGCACGCTCGTGTGGAAGTATCCCAGCAAGGCCTTGCCGCCGGGCGTCGAAGCCAGTAACGATGATGACGACGAGGAAGCGGACGAAGAAGAAGAGTCCGAGGAAGTCCCGCCGGATGAATTTAAGAAGATGATTTTGGGCACGGCCGAACGCCAGGTCATCAAGTATCAGGGCAAAGAACGCGCCGTTGAGGTGAAGTATCACGAAGACGACGACAAGGAACCGGCCACGATCTCGGACGAAGGCGCCGAACTGGTCGCAGATCTGACGGAGCATGGCCAGCGCTTCGTCCTGTGCAAAGGCGGCCGCGGTGGCTTGGGCAATCGCAATTTTGCCACCTCCGCCCGGCAGACTCCGCGTTTCGCTCAACCGGGTGAAGTCGGCGAAGAAGGTGATTACCGTTTCGAGCTGCGCACCATGGCTGACGTCGGTTTTGTCGGCTACCCGAATGCCGGCAAGTCCACCTTGCTCACCGCCATCTCCCGCGCCCGCCCGAAGGTCGCCCCCTACCCTTTCACCACGCTGCACCCGCAACCCGGCATCGTGGAATACGCGGATTACCATCGCCTGACGGTTTGCGACGTTCCCGGTATCATCGAAGGCGCGCACAACAACGTCGGCTTGGGCCTGCAATTCCTGCGCCACATCAAGCGCTGCAAAGTTTTGGTCATCCTGCTGGACATGGCGGGAACCGATGGCCGTGAGCCTTGGGATGACTACAAGCAGTTGCTGAACGAGCTGAATCTGTACGATCCGGCCATGCTGGAGAAGACCCGCATCGTCGTGGCGAACAAGATGGATGAGCCGGTGGCCGAGGAGAACTTGAAGAAGTTCAAGAAGCACATCAAGAAAGTGCCCGTGCTGCCCATCTCCGCTGCTTTCGACGAGGGTCTAGAAAAGTTCAAGCTGATGATCCGCGAAGCCGTGGAAGAGGCCAAAGCGGACGAGGCGAAGTAATCCTGACGGCGGAATCAGGGCATTTGCCCGCGCCTGGATGGCCGCGAGAAATTCTCGCTTGTCTTCAAGCAAGTCACACCGCAGCCTGTCCAACCTAATTTGATCCGGGGCGAAACCCGGTAACCAGAATTTTATGCTTAAGGCCGGTATCGTTGGTCTCCCGAACGTGGGCAAATCCACCCTGTTCAACGCTGTCACCCGCACCCGCAAAGCGGAGGCGGCGAACTATCCCTTCTGCACCATCGATCCGAACGTCGGCATCGTCACGGTGCCGGATGAGCGCATGTATGTGCTCCAAAAGATCGCCAAGACCTCCGTGGTCATCCCCGCCGCGATCGAGTTCGTGGACATCGCCGGTTTGGTAAAGGGCGCGAGCGCCGGGGAAGGCCTGGGCAACAAGTTCCTGACCCACATCCGCGAAGTCGATGCCATCGTGCAGGTCGTGCGTTGCTTCGAGGACGCAGATATCCATCACGTCGCCGGTTCCGTGGACCCCGTCCGCGACATCGAGACGATCAATACGGAGCTTATCCTGGCCGACTTGGAATCCGTGAAGAAACGCCGCGAACGCGTGGCCAAGGATGCCAAGCGCGGGGACAAGACGGCTATCGCCGAGGATGCCGTGCTCGCCAAGATCGAGCCCGTGCTGGATTCCGGCAAACCCGCTTTGACTGTGGGCCTGACGCCCGAAGAAAAAGCCATCTCGAAGCCTTTCTTCCTGATGACGGACAAGCCGACCATTTTCGCCTGCAATGTGAAGGAAAGCGATCTGGCGCAAGCCGACTCGAATCCTTACGTTTTGAAGGTCCGCGAGTATGTGAAGACGCATCTCGCCTGCGAAGCTGTGGTCATCAGCGCGCAGATCGAATCCGATCTGATCGACCTCTCGGCCGATGAAGCCGCCGAATTCCTAAAAGAGCTCGGCGTGAAGGAATCCGGGGTCGGCGGGCTCATCCGTGCCACCTACGCTCTCTTGGGCCTGCGCACCTACTTCACCGCCGGTGAAAAAGAAGTCCGCGCCTGGACGATCCACGTGGGCGACACCGCGCCGCAAGCGGCGGGTGTGATTCACAGCGATTTCGAACGCGGGTTCATCAAAGCGGAAACCGTCGCCTATAACGATCTCGTGGCCTGCGGGTCCGTCGCTGCCGCGCGGGAAAAGGGCCTCTACCGCATGGAAGGCAAGGAATACATCGTGAAAGACGGCGACGTGCTGCTATTCAAGTTCAACGTGTAAGCTGGAAAAGACCGGCCTGATGTGCAAGTCTCACAAACAAGCCTGCTTTGTTTCGATTGCCATCATTTGCGTAGTATCGGTCTATCTTTTATTGAAAGCACCCAGTGATTTACCGTTTGATTCCATTGCTTGGAAAAAAGGTGATATTCATTTGCGCGGCAGAATGATTCCCGATTTAGGCGAAAGAAAACTGCTTGTAGGCAAAACCAAAGAAGAAGTAACAAATCTTCTTGGCCTTTCTGAAGGAACTAACGGCAACGTTTGGGGATACCAATTCAAGTATCCTTCTGCGGGTTGGAATAGCATGCTGATCTTGTACTTTGATACCAACAAAAACACGGTAGTGGAAATCAGGGATACAGATTAAACACTGTATCTGATCTCTACTGCGTGCGCCCAAATTTCTTCTCGAGTTCTTTGTAGCTCATCTCGATCAGCGTGGGACGGCCATGTGGGCAGGTGTAAGGCATCTTGCAGCGACGCAGGTCTTCCACGAGATTCAGCAACTCGCCTTCACGCAGGTAATCATTCGCCTTCACCGCGTGACGGCAGACAGTCTTCGCGATCATGTCCTCGCCCAAGCGCAAGGTGTTCACACCTTGCCCCGTGGACTTAAGCGCGTCCACCAGTTCGAGAGCGAAGCGGCGCGAATCTTTCACCTTCACGAACGGCGGCAAAGAATCGAGCAAGAACGTGCGGTCGCCAAATTCACTCAAGCCCACTCCCAGACGATTCAAGGTGGCCAACTGATCGCGCACGAATTGGGCATCCCGTGGCGGCAGCTCAACGGTCTCCGGCAAAAGCAGGCGCTGCGAGGGGGCGGTGCCTAATTCCAAGCGCTCCAGCATCTGCTCGTAGAGAATGCGTTCGTGGGCGGCGTGCTGATCCAGCAACACCATGCCATTGTCCGACTCCAACACCACGTAGAGGCGGCCCACCACACCGACCAAGCGCAACGGCACCGAAAGCAACGGACGCGGACCGGTGGCTTGAACTGCCGCGGGAGGGACAAAGGCCGGCACGACGGATTCAACCACAGCTCCTGTTTGCTCGCCTGAAGGCTCTACCGCTTTCGGCAAGGCGGCGGGCGGCGTGGCACTCGGAATACTCACGGCACTGCGTTCCACCGGCCAATCGGCGATCGGCTTGTTCGGCACCGGGATCGGTGGCACGAGTTTGCGTTCCAACTCCAAGGCGGCGGGCAATTCCAGATGTCGCTGCTCCGCTTGTGGAATGACTGGCGCGGTCGGCACACTGGCTGGAGCTGATTCAACTGCTTTGCCCGTGCCGGTGTGATAGCGCAGCAACGTCTCGCGCACCGCCTTCGTCACCAACTGGCGCACGTTGCGTTCGCGATGAAACTTAACCTCCCGCTTGGAGGGATGGATGTTCACATCCACTTCCGCGGGGTCCACTTCGAGGAAGAGGCAGCAGACAGGGAACCGTCCCTTCATCAGGGCGTTGTGATACCCCTCCATCAGCGCGTGGTTGATACCGCGATTCTCCACGGGCCGCTGGTTCACAAAAACATTTTGATCCTCCCGTGTGCTACGCGAGACGCCGGGAGCACCGATGAAGCCCCAGAGACGAAACGTCGGGTCCACCTCGGGCTCATCCTCCATTACCTCGTAAGCGGCATCCAGCGTGCCGGTGAAATCCACCTCGAGCAGTTCGATCTCACCGCCGTACAAGGCGCGTAAGCGCTCGCCTAAGGCCTTCAGCTTGGATTCGCCTGTCGCCGCAGGCACTTGCCAGAGCAAGCGGCCATTGTGCACGAGCGTGAACGCCACATCCGGCCGCGCGAGTGCCGCCAGCGTAACGTAGTGCTGGATGTGCACACGCTCCGTGTCTTCACTGCGCAGGAATTTGCGGCGCGCGGGCAAATTGTAGAACAGCTGGCGCACTTCCACACTGGTGCCCGGTGCACAACCGGCGGCCTTCACTTCGAGGATCTTGCCGCCGTGCACGATCACTTGGGAACCATCGACGGAACCGCCCTCGCGTTCGCGCGTGGTCAAGGCAAAGCGGCTGACGCTGGCGATGGACGGCATGGCTTCCCCGCGAAAACCCATAGTGCGGATCGCGGCCAAGTCCTCCGCTTTTTGAATCTTACTTGTGGCGTGGCGTTCGAGGCACATCAGCGCATCGTCCTTGCTCATGCCGATGCCATCATCGGTGATGCGGATAAGACTGCGGCCACCGGCCTGGACCTCGATGTGGATGGTCGTCGCCTGCGCATCCAGCGCGTTCTCGACGAGTTCCTTCACCACGCTGGCGGGACGCTCCACGACCTCTCCGGCCGCGATCTGGTTCGCGACATTTTCCGAGAGGAGATGGATACGGTTCATCGGAGATTAGGCGGAAAATGGAAGCGCGGGCTTCGAAAAATTAACGGTTGAGCTGCAAGGTGAAGGCAAAGACAGCGCCCTTGCCCGGTTCACTGCGCGCGGTGATCACGCCCCGGTGATCCTCGATGATGCGGCGGCAGATGGAGAGCCCCAGACCGGTGCCTTTCATCTTGCCGAACGTGGCGAACGGCTGGAACAACTGCCCGGCGATCTCCGGTGAGATGCCTTTGCCGGTATCTTCCACTTCCGTGAGGATGTCATGCTCGCGCACCTGAAAACGCAGGAAGATACGCCCGCCATTTGGCATCTCATCCACCGCGTTGTTGATGAGATTGTAAAAGACGTGAGTCATCCGGAGAGGGTCCATCAGTGCGATGATGTTCGGCGGTGGCGTCTCGTAAACGATCTCCACGCCCTTTTCCCGCACCTCCAGAGAAATCTCGTCCACCAGATTGCGGACATACCGGCCGTAATCTGTGCCCGCCAAAATCACGGCCGCTTGAGAACCGCGGGTGAACTCCAGCAACTCGTTGATCATGTTGCTGAGGCGTTCCACCTGCCGCCGGATGCGGATCTGGGCATTCCGACGCATCTCCGGGGTGGCGCCTTCCATGCTGGACATCTCGGCCGCGAGGCTGATGACGTTCAGGGGATTTTTGAAATCGTGGACGATGGACCGCGCAAACCGGCCCACCAAGGTCAGGCGCTCCGCCTGCAACACTTCCTGGATGTAGTGGCGGTTAAATTCGCGCATGCGCAAACTAAATTCGCGGACCAAACTCACCGCCAGCTTGGGGGAATGATCGAGGACGTTCAGCAGATTGTCCCGGCGGATGAAGAAAGCGCGGGTATCGATCTCCGCCATGGCGGTGGCGGAGCGGGGTCCGTCATCCAGCACGGCCATCTCGCCGAAGAAGTCGTTTTTCTCGATGCGGGTGAGCACGCGCCGTTCGTTTTGTCCCACCAGCGCAGACACTTGCACACAGCCTTCCAGCACCACGTAGATGCCGTCACCGGGGTCGCCCTCGATGAAGATCGCCTGGCCAGCCTTGTAAAAGCGCACCTCAGCCGTTTGCGCGAGGGATTGTAACTCCTCGGCCAACAAACCGCTGAACTGCTTTTGCTGTTTGCCGGATGCCATAGTTTGCAACGGGAGTTTATGACAAGATTTGGCCGGGTAAAGCTCTTAGTGCCCTCTTGACGCCGCCCCATCCTGTCCATTATGTTTTTCGGCCCTGAGCGGTGGCCATAGCTCAATGGTAGAGCCCCAGATTGTGATTCTGGATGTTGCGGGTTCGAGTCCCGTTGGTCACCCCATCTCCCCTTTACCACCGGCTCCTCGGTTTACGCCGTCCCAAATGCTTCAACTCAGCCGGTCGGCTGACGGGTTTGAAGCCACTGGGCTTGCAGGCGATCCAAGTCACGAACTTGGCCACCTCCGGGTGCGCCAGCAATAACTCCAGGGTGTTATAGTCCCTTTCCAAGGTCTTTTCCGTGAACAGCGCGTGGATGTGGTTGTGGCAGGGTCGGCAAATCCACGCCAGCCGATGCTTTACCTCCACCCGGTCAAACTCGCGTTTATTGCGTTTATTGGCATGGCGGGTGCGGGGGATGAGATGGTGCTTGGTCAGCAGACATCCTTCCCTCCGGCATAGTTCGCAGACACCCATTTGCCTCATGACAGCGCTACGGTTAACCAACTTTGGCCGGCTGGCAAATCCGGAGGGCAGGCGGATTTCGGCAAACTTTTCTCCGTGCCTGGCGTTTTAGTATCAGCTATATCTCTTGCAACCAATCAACCAGCCTATGAACAAACCTGCTTTCCTTTCCGCCAGCCGTCGCCGTTTCCTCGCTCAATGTGGTCTCGGAGCCGCCGCTTTCTTTACGGTCCGTGGTGCCTTTGCGGAGGAACTCATTCGCACGCCCGCGCAGACGGAAGGGCCGTTCTATCCGGACAAGCTGCCGCTGGATACGGATAACGACCTCATCATCGTCAACGATGGCATCACACCGGCGGTGGGTGAGATCACGTGGTTGAGTGGGCGGTTGCTGGACTCGCGCGGGGAGCCGATCCGGAATGCCACGATTGAGATCTGGCAGGCGGACAATAATGGCGCTTATCTGCACACCAAGACGGGCAACAAGGAAAAGCAGGATAAGAATTTCCAAGGGTTCGGCCGTTTCCTCACGGGTTCCACGGGCGAATATTTGTTCCGCACGATCAAGCCGGTCCCCTACCCGGGCCGCACGCCGCACATCCACTTTGCGGTGAAGATGAAGGGGCAGAAGAAATTGATCACGCAATGCTACATCGAGGGGCATCCGCTGAACGAGAAGGATGGAATTTACAAGGGTATCAAGGATGCGAAGCAGCGGGCGGCGGTCACGGTGCCGTTCACGCCGGTGAAGAGCTCGAAGGCGGGTGAGCTAGCGGCGAAGTTTGATATCGTGATGGGTTTCACGCCGGAGGGGTAGAGAGCTCACGCTTTAAAAAGCTAAGCGCAACAAGAAAATCGTCAGATTGGTCAACATGTGAGCTATTGCTCCAGGTATCCAGCTTTGGGTGCGTTCGAAAAGCAAGGCCATGAAGATGCCGAAGCAAGTCACGGATAAAAACCCCGCCAAACCGTAAAAATGCACCAACCAAAAATTACTGAACTGACCAAGGCGGCTGGCATAACCCCTACCCACTTCCTCAAGGAAGCATAAAGCAATCCGCGCCAAAGCATTTCTTCAAATAAAGGGCCCCAGATCGCCATCCCTAACATGGGAGACAGGCGATCCCAACCATGCGCAAAAACTTCGGCTTCAGTCCAGCCTTCGGTCCAATGACTGTCTAGCCCCAGCCAGCCCAACAATATAGTAAAGAGGGCCAAGGCTAACCAAGCGACAGGAAATGCTTTGAAGCCTTTGGCTGCCAACTTAGGAAGCTCAGCCAAACCTTCCCTAAGATTGATGAACCGTTTTATTCCTGCGCTTCCATATCGCCACAACAACAACCCCAGCAAAGGCAATCCATACACCAAAGCGAAATTAAAATATACGGCACTGTTATTATTAAACGTATAGCTCAGGATCCAAAAGAGGAACATCCCGAACACATTGACCATCAAAAACAGCGTCAGTCCGTCCATTCCCGCCCACGGTGGCAGTTCACTCTCTTGGCTGAGCAAAGTCCATTGAACACGTTTGCCGGCAAAATAAGCCGACACCAGTCCCAGCAAGAACAACGCCCAAAGGAAACCGGTGCTGTAAGACTCGATCCTTGCTGCCTTCTCTGCCTCAGAATTCGTCCTATCCGACAAAATCTTTGCGTCTGTTTCACGAAGCAAAGAGTTGTTTAGTTTCTCTTCAAAACGCCACTTCATCCATGTATCCCCTAACCACTCCAAGTCTGGCTTCCTGCCGGACGTCAAAACTTCAAACTTACTTTCATAAATCCGATTGAACTGAAGCTTGAACAATTTGGTCCTCAGATCTTGGGGCATACGCCGCATCTCACTTCGCACCGTGTTCAGCTCTCCACATTCAGCCAGCAAGATAATCAGATTCGCCCGCAAGCAATTCACCTTCCATCCTGAATCCGGACGGGCTTCCAAAACAGTGATGGCTTCGCTCAAGGCTTGGGTTGCATACGCGACGTGCTGACTTTTGGAATCGCCCAACTCGTTGAGTCCATGGGCCAGAAACATCTGCCGACCGGCAAACCAGAGGGCAGTCTCAGCGGGATAGTATAACCGTTCTAATTTCTCATCAGGTACACTTTGTGTTGATTGCCCCAAATAAATCCAAAGATAAGCCCAGAAAAACAAGGCGAACAACTGATACGGTAATGGCTTCCGAACAAAAGGAGACACGAGCGGCGGCGGTTCGACCGCCTGCTCCGCAGTCGTAGGAATTGGATTATCTGTTTCCTCCTTCCCTTCCATAAAACCATGTAACTTCACCGATGCTGGATGATTCAACCGAAATTTAAAGAAATCGATTCATTCAGGAATCATTCTGCGGTTTCCCTGAATGGGAAAACCCTTTACCTTTCGGGCGATGGCTGATCGTGCGAAAACAAACCAGTCCGCTGCTACGGCAGCGTTGCCTTGGTTTTTCATCGCGCTGGCGGCGTTGCTGTTTCTGGCTCCGCTGCTGTTCTGGCGGGAACTTTACGACAGCTTGGGCACACCGAAGCGGGTGGTCATTCAGGTTGGCGCGTTTGTGTTACTTGGGTGGTCGGCTTGGCGGACGAAAACGTTGCGGTTGCCGCAGCCGTTCACTTTGGCGGTCGGGCTCTTTCTGTTGTGGGCGTTGGCTTCGTTGCAATGGTCGGTGGATCTCTCGCTGGGTTGGTGGACGTGGTTGCAGTGGACGGCGTGTGCGGTCATCGGCTGGGTGGTGTTGCAGGCAGACCTCTCGGCGCGGCAAGTGCGCGGGTTGCTGTGGGCGATGGCGGGAAGCGGGACGGTGGTGGCGCTCATTGGATTGGCGCAGGCGTGGTTTGGGTGGGCGTGGATACCGCAGGCGATTCCGCCAGCAGCAACGTTGGCGAATCGCAACATGGCGGCGCAGGTAATGGTGCTGACGTTGCCGTTGGCGGCGACATTGGTTTTCCTGGCGCGGAAGCGGAGTGAATTTCTCGGGGCGGCGTTGGCGCTCATCTGCACGAGCACGTTTCTGTTTCATACGTTCACGAAGAGTTGCTGGCTGGGATTGGCGGTCGGTTGCGTGGTAGCGGTGGTGTTGGGTTGGCGGTGTGGCTGGCGGCCACGGGTTTCGTCATCGCGTTTGCTGACGCTTGGTGCGGCGGCGTTGGTAGCGCTGGTGGCGATCAATATCACGGCGAAGGGCTGGCGGTTTCGTTTGCCGGAGATCGCGTCTTACCTGACGGGGCTGGCGGATGAGCCGGAGACGAACACATCGGAGGCGGATCGGTTGCAGGCGCGATCCTCGCGGAGTGTGTCGATTCGCGCGACGTTCTGGCGGAACACGATGGTCATCGTGCGGGAGCATCCGGTGGCGGGCGTGGGGCTGAATAATTGGCGCGTGGCGTATCCGGATGCGACGTTGCGGGGCGTCACGGACCCGACGTTGCGGCTCAATCTGGTGCCGGACCGCACGCACAATGATCCGCTGCAGATCTGGTCGGAGCTGGGAACCGTTGGGCTGGGGTTGGCGTTTGTCATCGTGGTTTTGTTTTTTACGGAGACGCACTTTGCTTTTCGCGCGGCAGTGGCGCGGGAGGATCGGCTGGTGCTCATCGGCAGTCTGGCGGCGTTGGCGGCGATTGGGGTGGATGCGTTGTGCAGCTTTCCTTTGGATCGCGAGATTCCCCCGCTCTACGGGGCCGTGCTGATCGCGCTCATCTTGCGGACCGTGGCGCGGACGACGGCGGTTTCCGCGCAAACGAGCAGACGCTTTGCGGTGATGGCGTTCGCCACGGCACTGGCGTTGGGCGCGTGGCATGCGCGGCAATGGACGGCGGAGTTGTTCTTCAAGCAGCAGTTGGAAGCCTTGCGCAAGAAGGATTGGGCGGAGGTCGTGCGACTCGGGGAAAAGGTGCAAGCCTTGGATACTATGCGCGTGGATTCGTTGCGTTATTCGGGTCGCGCACTGGAACAACTCGGCAAACTGGATGAGGCTTGGCCGCTCCTGATGACGGCGCACCTGCGCGCACCGAATGATACGCAGATGCTTTACTATCTGGCCACATGCTCGCAGAAACGCGGCGAGTATTCTTTTGCGGAAGGACTCTTGCAACGCGGTGCTGCCATCCTGCCAAAGGAGCCGCTGTATCTGCATCAGCTCGGTCTGCTGTATCTGGAGCAAGGCGAGGCGACCAAGGCCGTGGTGCATCTGCAACTCGCCGCCAAGCTGGATGCCACGGATGCGACGATTCAGTTCAATCTGGGATTGGCTTATGAGCAGGCGGGGATGAGGGCGGAGGCGATTAAGAGTTTTGAACAGGCGGTGAAGTTGAGGCCGGATTGGGATCGGGCGAAGGAGCAGATGCAGAAGGTGAAAGAGTAGGTTTGAAGGTGAGGGAACATCGAACATCGAACATCCAACACCCAACTTCCAACATCGAAAGTGCCGAAACATGACCCCGACATGATGGCGCGGGGGATCATAAACGGGTGAGGGAAGCGAGGGATGCTACGGCGGACGTCGCGGACTGCCGGCTGGAAACCGGCAGCACGGGGTTTGGTGCTACGTCGTCCCGGGAAAAATGGGTAAAGCAAGGCGGGGAAGGCGGGCACCCCTCACCCCGGCCCTCTCCCCTCCGAGGGGCGAGGGTGGTGGAGCGTTGCCGTGCTTTCCTCGGCTTCTGACAATCAGGGCAGTGCGCGGATGCGCCACGATTTACTTCGCTAAGAGCGGAGGATTGACGTTATAACTTTTGTGGTTACAGTGTAACCATGATTCTTGAGCTTAAACTTCGCAAGGTCGGCAATTCGGTGGGGATCATCCTGCCGAAGGAAGCCTTGGCGCATCTCAACGTGGAAGAAGGCGATTCCGTGACGATGACGGAAGGGCCGGAGGGCAGCGTGCATCTGAGTCCGCACAAGGCCGAGGTGGCCCGCCAGATGGAGGTGGTGCAGGACGTGATGAAGCGTTACCGGCACACGTTGCGCGAACTGGCGAAATGAAAAAGCCGATCTGGGTGCTGCGGGAGGTGGTGTTGCTGGCGCATGAGCAATCGCTGGCGCAGTTCGGCGGCGCGGCGGGCATTCGCGATGAGGGCATGCTGGATTCAGCGCTGGGCAAACCGCAGAATCTTATCGCCTACGGTAAGCCAAGCGTTTTTGAACTGGCCGCGAGTTACGCGTTCGGACTGGTGAAAAATCATCCATTCATTGACGGCAACAAGCGCGCAGGGTTTCTGGTGGCGGTGACGTTTTTGCAGCTCAATGGCTGGCGTTTGGAGGCCAATGAGGTGGACGCTACGCTGCGCACGCTGGCGCTGGCGGCAGGTGAAATGACCGAGGCGGAATATGCGAGGTGGTTGAAGGAGAATTCGAAGCGGGGATGAGGAATCCACCGCCCCCGACCAAAAGACAGGAGGCGTTTTTGCCAGATCGCTTGGGGCAGCAGGCGGGGATGACGGCAGAGGCGATTAAGAGTTATCAACGGGCGGTAGAGTTGAGGCCGGATTGGGACAGGGCGAAGGAGCAGTTGGAGTTGCTATTGAAGGAGCGTGGACTTGATGGAACCAAAATAAACAAAGCTCAATAAAAACTTTGCATACTTTTCTGTCATTCTTTTAATTTATGTATAATTAGGAATCATATGCTGAAGATTGGCGACACTGAAGTAGTTCTGAACACTACATTTGTTGTTAAAAACGACGAAATTGCCCGTATCGAGGATACAATCCAAGGGTTATACTGCATTTTTGAAATTGTCTTTCGCAAAGGCACCAAGGAAAATGCTGGGCACACTTCTTGGAAAGGCAATGGTAACTTAATAAGTATTGAATGCACAGGCTGGGATGGCGACCTCTTAGGAAGCTCTCTCATTAAACGAGCCTATGTGGGGAAAATCAACGATAAAGACCTTAGTTTCCAAATTGGTCACCACATGGCTGGTGCCGACGTTCATCAAATTACTTTCCAAGTTCATCTAGGAGGTCAAAATGGCTAGTGATAAACCTGTCGTTCAGTTTAATACGGGAGGAGAAGGAGAGCAGAAACGCCCTGTTCCTCAGATTGTGGCGGAAGGTGATGTCGCGTTGAAGCTCTTAATTGTAAAAATAGCCGGACTAATCTGTGCGATGTTGGTTTTTTCCATGACATTGGGATACCTTATCGACCCAACAAGTAAGGATTTGATCATAGTGTGTGCTCCCATTGTTTCTTCAACACTGAGCGGCGTTATCGGTTACATTGCTGGAGAAGCCAAATCAAGCAGGAGAAAAGGAGACTTTTAGCAAGGTGTCATCGGCTACGCTCCATACCACCCATGCTCACCATGGTAGTCCGCATACTCACTCAACACATCCGCAGTGTGACCCAGAAAAATCATCGCTACGTCAAATTGTTCTTTGACCTCCAAAAGATTAATTTGTTCGTTCAGCGGGAATGATGCTTTATCGCCTTTCTTGTTCACAGGATAGCGGAATGCAAAGCTTTGAGAATCTAAGCGGTCAAAGAACTTCATGAGAACCGCTGTCTTGCGGTAATAGTCCTCGAAAGAATCCACGACGTTATCGGGAAGATTCAGTGTTTGCGTGGTATTCTTGAATTGCACTCGCAACTCGTTGTGTAAACCAGAAAGTGAGTGCTGGTGTTGCCCCGGATCAAAGACGGTCTTATTGTGCGAGTGAAAATCTTCCAAAGTAAATTTGTAGCCAAGCTCCATCGTATGCCGCATCAGAAAAAGCAATGGGCGAGCAATTAAGTCCGGAGGACACTCAGTAGTGGCAATTCTTTGAAACAATAGGTTTACCGCATCTTCGTAAGACCCAAGATAAGCTGGCCAGCTCTGAAACTGGCCAATGTCAGACACGAAGGTTCGTTGGTGTAGATTTTGTGGATTGTTGTTTTTAAGATTCAATTCTCCTCCTATTCACCCGAAAAGCTGATTAAGTTTTTGACACACAACCGGTTCGACCTGAAAAACTGTTTTATTCTGTTTAAAGACGGTCTCCAGCCCAAATGCCATAGCTTCAAGCGGGCTATCTTCATAGCCATATTGATCGAGACCAACGGCGTAATTCAGGAGGAAGCGATCGGCACCTAAGTGCCCCCACTGAATGACGTGAACAAGTTCGTGGAAATGGAGTGATTCTTTTTTAAATTCTGACTCTCTTAGGAAATACGTATCTTTGTAGGTGATCCCAAATGGGTCACTCTTTTCAAAATCCAAAAACACTTGGCCATGCAATCCCCACTTGGACAAAGGAGGAACGGGAACATGCGGAAGCAAGACAACTTTGGTGTTCTGCAGGAACTCGGCGGGATAATATTGAGGGAGCCGCGAGAAACCGAACGACGTGACGGGAATGGCTTGGTGCGCGTATGTGGCGAGGATAGTCTCAATCCACTCTTTAGCCACTGGAACAATCGGTTTGAATGCCTCCATATCCATAAATGACGTTAGGATTTCATGAGCGGTTTAGAAAGAGAAATGAGAGAGGCGTAATAGAATCTTGTCGTGCAGATAGAGTTTGGAAAGGTGGATGGCTGGTGGACGTTGAAGCGGCCTGAAGGCCGCGCTCCTTTCGGGCGTCGCTACGCGACTGGATGTCTAAAAAGGGGCGTGGTCCGTGGACTTTGTCCACGGCTACCTTCGGGGCGTGCCGCTGGCACTTGGGTAGAAGAACGGCAGTGGTTGCGTGGGTGATGGTGGAGAGTTGAGGGTTGGCCAGATTGAATAATCGGTTGTTAAGGGAGTTGTTGGAGCTTTTGGAGAACCAAGGGGTTGACTTGGAAGGTTTGTTTTCCTTGTTCAAAGTCGGCTTGGAGGTCATAGGCCATGGTTTCGAGGGGGCTGTCGCGATAGTCGAATTGGGCGAGGCCGAGGGCGTAGGCCATCAGGAAGCGTTCGGGGCCGAGGTGGGCCCATTGGAGGACGTGGACGAGTTCGTGGAAGTGGAGGGATTCATCCGTGGCCAGAGATTCCTGAACGAAATAGGTGTCCAGGTAGGTGATGCCGGCGGCGTTCAGGTCTTCAAAGTCGGCAAAGGCCGGGAGGTCGAGGCCCCAAGAGCGCAACGGAGGAACGGGCAGCTTGCCGGGGAGCGCGACGACTTTCGTGCGCTGGAGGAGTTCTTCCGGATAATACAGCGGGAGGCGACGAAAACCAAAGGAGGTCACGGGGCGCGCTTGCGCGGCGTGGGCAGCAAGGGTGTCGCGAATCCACGCGGTGGCGAGCGGGAGGATAGCTTGGAGTTTTTGTTCTAATCCGGGGTTCGCGTTCGAGTTCATATTGGCGTCCTTGGTTCAGGCGAGCGTATGAAATGCCGGGAGAATTTCAAATTCGAAGATTTCAGATTTCAAAGGATGGAAAACATCCCCTCCTGCGATAGCAGCTAAACGAAATCGGATTAAAAAACAAAGAACTGGAAATAGAAGCGCAGTTACGAGCCGATTGGGAAATCGGCGCTCCATAGGGAAAGAGGGTAGAGCCTTCTCACGTCGGCTGCTACAGGGAAGGGTCCGCCTCCGTATCTCGGCGGCTACTTTTCATGGTTTCGAGTTTCTCGTTTAGGGTTTCGGGCCGGGGAAACATTTTGCAAGTGGTTAATAGGGTTCGAGTTGCGGTTTAACAGGTAATAGCGCATTATTTCTGCGTTTTCTGGTTGCGTAGGTTAATAGATTTGGTATACTACTGATACTGCTAACGTGTAAGCAGTAGGAGGCGGTTGAAGGTGGTGTCCAACAATTCGTGCTTCTGTGGTCTTTGACATAGTTTCCCGTGGGATTAAGGGAAGGCAGCCATTTGGCAGGGCTGGTTTCCCCCCTTGGAAAGAGCTGGGCATTCTTGCGCAACCTGAGGGTCGGCGATGAATGAGGTTTCTCTCAGTGTTTCAGGGCGTCCTTAAAGCGGTGGGGCAGATGGCGGACGAGACTGGCGGATCTTGGCAAGATCCGGGCAAGCGCGCGTGTCTGGGGTTCATGTGAGGGGAACGGGTTAGTTGAGAGATTTTGGTTGAGAGTTGATTGGGGGGAAAAGTTAGCGCCGACTCATGTCGGCGGCTACGGGGGAAAGGCAACGGCGGAGACTTCCTCCAGCTATCCTTGCATGGGAACGGCGGCACGTCCGTCCCTCCCGAGTGTGATCATTTCGCCCCTTGATTTCGGTTTTCCAGCCTTTAGCTTGTGCGCCTCTATGCGCATGTCCATGAAGTCTGGTTTTTTAGCGGCCTGTTTGGCGGCTGGTTCGTTGCTGCCCGTCGCCTCGCAGGCGGCGGAGATTAATGCCAAGCCGAAACAGGAAAACCGGGTGCCCTTCCCGGTGGTCGCCCCGGCGTCGGATGAGGGGTTGAACAACATCAAGAAGTTCAAGTTCTCGCACGATTTCAATATCGATCTCATCGCGGCGGAACCGATGCTGGCGAACCCGGTGGCGTTCACGATCGACGAGAAGAATAATTTCTATGTCTCGGAGACGTATCGTTACCGCAGCTCCACGCTGGATATCCGGCATTATATGTTCATGCTGGAGGATGACATGGCGTGCCGCACGGTGGATGACCGTATCGCGATGATCCGGCGGAATTTCGGTCCGCAGGCGGATGACCTAGCGATCGAATCGGAAGTGGTGCGTTATATCCATCGCGGGGCGGATGGGATGGCGGACAAGTCCACGATCTATGCGGATGGTTTCAACACGATGCTGGACGGCATCGCCTCCGGGGTGTTGGCGCGCAAAGGCAAAGTGTATTTCACGAACATCCCGAACCTGTGGGAACTGCAGGACACGAGCGGTGACGGGAAGGCGGACAAGCGCAACTCGATGAGCTACGGCTGGGGCGTGCGGTTCAGCTACACGGGGCATGACTTCCATGGATTGGCGGTCGGGCCGGATGGCAAACTCTACTTCAGCATCGGTGATCGCGGCGCAAACATCAAAACGAAGGAAGGCAAGACGCTCGCCTACCCGGACGAAGGTGGTGTGTATCGCTGCAATCTGGATGGCTCGGAACTGGAGATCGTGCACAAGGGTTTGCGGAATCCGCAGGAGCTGGCCTTCGATGATTACGGCAATCTCTTCACGGGTGATAATGATTGCGACAACGGGGATCGCGAACGCTGGGTGTATGTGGTGGAAGGTGGCGAGAGTGGTTGGCGCGTGGGTTATCAGCACTCACCACGCGGCAAGGCTGGCCAGTGGATGAGCGAGAAGCTCTGGCAGACGCCGGAGAGCAACACGGCGGCTTACCTGATCCCGCCGATCGCGTATCTGGAGAACGGTCCGTCCGGTTTGGTTTACAATCCAGGCACGGGTTTCCCGGAAGAGTTTCGCGGGAGTTTCTTCCTCTGTCATTTCAAGGGTCAGGCATCGGTCTCGGGCATCGAGCGGCACAGTGTGAAGACGAAGGGTGCGGGTTTTGAACTCGTGGATCACGGTCACTTCGTGTGGAACACGCTGACGACGGATGTGGAGTTCGGTTACGATGGCGCGATGTATTTCACGGACTGGCACCACGACTGGCCGAAGTCCGCCCGCGGCCGCATCTATCGCATGGTGCATCCGGAAGCGATCAAGGATCCGGCGGTGGCGCAAGTGAAGCAGCTCTTCGCGGAAGGCTTCGATCAACGTTCCGCCACGGAACTCGCGGGATTGCTCACGCACAAAGACAAACGCGTGCGGCAGGAAGCGCAGTTCGCGCTGGTGGACAAGGGCGAAAGCTCGATCAAGGTGTTCACGGAGATCGCGCAGAAGTCGCCAAATCAACTGGCGCGACTGCACGCGATCTGGGGCTTGGGGCAACTGGGCCGCAAATACGGCAAAGCGATCGAACCTGTCCGTGCTTTGGCCGCAGACAAGGATGACGAAGTGCGCGCGCAAGCCACAAAGTCCTGGGCGATGCAAAGGACAAGAAGTCGCTCGATACGTTCGTGAAGTTGTTAAAGGACCCGAATAACCGCGTGAAGTTCTTCGCGGCGTATGGCCTCGGCAAGTTGGGTGATAAGAGCGCCGTAGCGCCGCTCATCGAGATGCTCCGGGCGAACAACGATGAGGATCTTTACCTGCGTCAGGCGGGGGTGGTGGCGCTAACGTGGATCGGCGACAAGGCGGCGCTGATCACCGCCGCGAAGGACACGGCGAAGTCGGTCCGCCTCGCGTCCCTGCTGGTCATGCGCCGTCTGGAGATGCCGGAAGTCGCGCTGTTCCTGAATGACAAGGAAGCGACGCTCGCGCTCGAATCGATCCGCGCCATCAATGACGTGCCCATCGCTCCGGCCATGCCGAAGCTCGCCGCGTTGATCAAGCAACCGGCGCAAGAGGAACCCGTCGCCTTGCGCGTGGTGAATGCGAATTACCGCGTTGGTGGGGCGGAAAACGCCAAGGCCCTCGCCACGGCAGCCGCCGACAAGAACGCCCTCACGGTCACCCGCACGGAAGCGCTCGGAGCCCTGGCTCGTTGGGCGAATCCCCCGGCACGCGATCGCGTGATGGGCCTGTATCGCCCGCTGCCAGCCCGGGATGAGAAGCCCGCAGTGGCGGCGTTGCAAACGGTCATCGGCGACATCTTGAAAACGGCACCGGAAGACATCCGCCTGGCGGGCATCGAAGCCGTCACCAGCCTGAAGCTGAAGGAAGTTTCGCCCATCCTCGCCGACCTCGTGAAAGACACAACCCTTGCGGCCAAGGTGCGCGTCGAAGCCTTGAAATCGCTGGAAGCGTTGGGTTACGAGAAGCTGGAAGCCGTGGTGCAAGTGGCCATCGCGGACAAGGCGGAAATCGTCCGCAAGGAAGGCAACCGTTTGGAATCGAAGTTCGTCAAGGACGTCGCCGCCCAACTCGCAGGCATCTTGGAAAAAGGTTCCATCGTGGAGAAGCAAGGGGCCATGAACTCCCTCGCCACGGTGAAGGGCGAGAAGGCGGATCAGTTGCTCGCCAAGTGGCTGGACAACCTCATCGCCGGCAAAGCGCCGAACGAAGTGCGCTGGGACATCGTCGCAGCGGCACAAGGTCGCGACGCCAAGAACGTGAAGGAAAAACTCGCGAAATATGAGGCCTCGTTCAAAGCGGGTGACAACCTCGCCAAGTATCGCGAGCTGCAATGGGGTGGCAACGCCGAGAGCGGCAAGAAGATCTTCTACGAGAAGGTGGAGGCTTCCTGCCTGCGCTGCCATCAGATCAAGAAGGAAGGTGGCGAAGTCGGGCCGCCGCTGGACGGCATCGCCAGCAAGGTGAACCGCGAATACCTCCTGGAAGCCATCGTTGACCCGAGTGCAAAGATCGCTCCGGGCTACGAAACGTTGCTGATCAGCAAGAAAGACGGCGGCTCCGTCGCCGGTATCTTCAAGGGCGAAACCGCCGATGAACTGACCCTGTTAGTGCAGGAGGAAGGCGGCACGCAACTCGTCAAGATCAAGAAGGCCGACATCAAGAACCGGGAAAAAGGCCTCTCCGGCATGGTTGCTGGCCTCGGCGAGATCCTGCCCAAGCAGGACATCCGCGACATCATCGAGTTCCTCAACACCTTGAAATAAAGGTTTCACCGGATCACGCGAGCCCCCGGTGCGAACCGGGGGCTTTTTGCTGCACTTGCGTCCCGCGCTTCCCTTCCTTATCTTTCGCGGCTTAATTGTTTGGTTTCGAAAGCGACCTGATATGGCATATCTGAATGACAACTACTTGAAATTGAAGGCCGGCTATCTGTTCCCCGAGATCGCCCGCCGTGTGAAAGTCTTTACCGATGGCAATGCGGAAGCCGCCAAGCGCCTCATCCGCTGCGGCATCGGTGACGTCACCGAGCCCCTGCCCCCTTCCGTTATCAAGGCGCTCCACGCCTCCGTGGACGAGATGGCGAACCGTTCTTCCTTCCGTGGCTACGGACCGGAGCAGGGTTACGAGTTCCTGCGCAAGGCCATTGCTCAGAATGATTATCGCGATCACGGCCTGGATGTCGCCGATGACGAAGTGTTCGTCTCGGACGGTTCCAAGTGCGATTGCGGCGGCATCCTCGATGTCCTCGGGCACAAGAACATCATCGCCATCTCCGACCCCGTGTATCCCGTTTATGTGGATACGAACGTGATGGCTGGCCATACCGGTGATGCCGATGAATCCGGCGCGTATGCCGGGCTGGTTTACCTGCCCTGCACGCCGCAGAACGGTTTCATCCCCGAGCCGCCGAAGGAAAAAGCGGACGTCATCTACCTCTGCTCACCGAACAACCCGACCGGTGCCGCGGCGACGAAGCCTCAACTCGAAGCATGGGTGAAGTATGCCCTGGCGAACAAGGCCATCATCCTCTATGACGCCGCCTACGAGGCGTATATCTCCGACCCGTCATTGCCGCACTCTATCTACGAGATTCCCGGCGCGCGCGAATGCGCCATCGAGTTCCGCAGCTTCTCGAAGAATGGCGGCTTCACCGGAACGCGTTGCGCGTTCACCGTGGTCCCGAAGACCTTGCTCGCTGCGACTGGCTCCGGTGAATACAAGCCGCTGCACCCGCTGTGGAATCGCCGCATGAGTACGAAGTTCAACGGCGTGAGCTACATCGTCCAGCGCGCTGCCGAAGCGCTCTACTCCGCCGAAGGCAAGGCCGAGGTGCAGGCGCTGATCGAACATTACATGGGCAATGCGAAGATTCTCCGCACAGCCGCAGAGAAGGCTGGCCTCGCTGTTTATGGCGGTGTGAATGCGCCATACATCTGGGTCGCCACGCCGAAGGGCTACACGAGCTGGCAGGCGTTCGACAAGATCCTGAACGAAGCGAATGTCGTCATCACACCCGGCAGCGGTTTCGGCTCCAAGGGCGAAGGCTACTTCCGCATCTCGTCTTTCAACAGCCGCGCGAACGCCGAAGAAGTGGCGCGCCGCTTGGTGGCACTGAAGTGGTAAACTTGGCGTAATCGATTCAAAAAAAGGCCGGAGCAATTCGCTCCGGCCTTTTTGTTTTGGTGATTCCCGGAAGGACAGGTTAACAACAGGAAGTTTCGCACAAATGATCAAACAAATAACCAGAGCTTTCCCCTAGATTGGTCGCGTGAATCGTATCGATCACCTCGAGCGTATCCAGCGGGCCGTCGATTTTATCGAAGACCGACTAGCTGACGAGTTGACCATGGAAGCCATCGCCCGGCACGCCGGGTATTCGATGTGGCATTTCCAGATGATCTTCCACGCCATTGTGGGCGATACGATCAAGAGTTACATCCGGCGGCGGCGGCTTTACCTTGCCTTGGAAGCCCTGAAGAAAACAGAACGGCCTATCATCGATATCGCCCTAACCGCAGGGTTCGAATCACAGGAAGCTTTCACGCGCGCTTTCAAGGCCCAGTTCGGCCTCACGCCCGGTCAAAGCCGCGAAAAGGACGCGCGCATCACCGCCCCGCCCGTCAAACCCAAAATCACCCTTGATTACCTGCAACATCTGGCCAAAAGCATCAATATGACTCCCCAATACAAGGAAAGCGCAGAAAAACTCATCATCGGCATGGGTGCGCCATTCATCTCCGTGCTGTCACCGGATCGGAACAACTTTATCGTCATCCCCAAACTGTGGATGGAATACATTCCCCGCGCGCACGAGATAACCCACCGGACGGGAGCAAACAGTGTGGGCCTTTGCACCCGCCCGCCGGAAGGTTTTGCCCGCACGCATCCGGAGGAGTGCTACTACATCGCCGGGGCAGAAGTCACCAAAATCGAAAGCATTCCCCAGGGATGACCTCCATGAAAGTGCCTGCTGGGCGATACGCGGTGTTCACGCACAAAGGTAAAGTCGAACTGATCGGGCACACCATGAACTACATCTACGGGTTCTGGCTGCCGGGTTCCGGAGTGGAATTACGTGAGGCTCCTGACTTGGAGATCTACGATGAGCGTTTTAACCCGCACTCAGATAACTCAGAATTGGATATCTGGATTCCGGTTTTGTGAAAGACAGAGAAATCTCGCCGAATCATCGCTTTAGCGCGATCTCCTCCTTCAACCGCGCCAAGGCTTGCTCCAATTCCGGCAACCGCAGTTTCGCCTGGCTGACATCTTTGCCTTCCAGCAATTCTTCCAAGTGCTTGGCGGCATTGGTCAGCAGCGGGCTGCTGATGGTGGCACCGGAACCTTTGATCATGTGCGCGATACGATGGGCATCGGCCACATCCCCCTTCGCGATAGCCTGCCGCAATTCTTCAACACGACCCGGCAGATCATCAAGGCAGGCATCGAGGATTTCACTCACCAGCGCCTCATCTTCCCCGTAACGCGACCACAAGTCGGCCCTGTCCCAGATGACCGAATTGTCCGCTGGGCCATTCGTTGGTTCTTCGGCCATGCTCATAGTCGTTTTGGTTACGGACGGCACCCACTGCTCGATCATTTTGGCCAACTGTTTCGGATGAATCGGTTTCGCCAGGTAATCATTCATACCCACCGCCAGACATTTCGTCCGGTTTTCCGCACTGGCGTTGGCCGTCAGCGCGATGATCGGGATGTCCGAGCGCAAGACTTTGCTCGCCGGATCGCGGATGACGCGGGTGGCTTCGTAACCATCCATCTCCGGCATCTGGCAATCCATCAGCACCAGATCATACGGGATCGCCCGCAACGTCTCCACCGCTTCACTGCCATTGGCCACACTATCGGCGCGATGACCTAACCGTTCAAGAATCGCTTGGGCAACGGTTTGATTGGCCACATTGTCGTCCGCCACCAAAATACGCAAGCGCTGGCCATCCGCTTTGTGTGCATTCCCTTCGATCTCTTTGACCAACTGCGTAGCGGAAGATTCCAGGTCCGCGCGATAAAGCCAATGCAAGCAGGCATACAAGGCCACCTGTTTCACCGGTTTGGTGAGGCACTCGCAAAAGATGGAGCCGATCGAAGCATCGAAATCGTGTTTGCGGTCAAAGGTGCTGAGCATGATGAGGTCGATGCTCGCCACCTCGGTGTCCTGCTTGATGGCCTGCCCGAGTTTGATGCCGGATAGGCCGCCAACAGCTTCCTCCAGCATCAACAAATCGTAACCGCGCCCCGCCCGGCGGGCAGTCCTGATCTGTTCCAAGACTTTGCCCGGATCAGTAG
The DNA here is from genome assembly GCA_965283725.1 of Limisphaerales bacterium. GTDB lineage: Bacteria > Verrucomicrobiota > Verrucomicrobiia > Limisphaerales > JAEYXS01 > JAEYXS01. The sequence continues at coordinate 151,135 of CBDIPT010000004.1, read as the reverse complement.
CCATGGCCACCTCCATCCCCCAAGCTTTCATCATCCCTTCCAGCAAACCGCGCAGGTTGGCATTCTCGATCAGCAACAAGGCACGACGGCCTTGGAAAACCCGTTCCAATTTGACCGCATCGGTCCCCGCCTTCGCGCGATTCAAAGCTTGGGTGAACCACACGGTAGTCCCCTTGCCTTCCACGCTTTCCAACCCCACCTCGCCGCCCATCAAGGCCACCAGCTTCTTCACGATGGAAAGCCCCAACCCTGTGCCCCCATACTTGCGCGTGGTGGAAGCATCGGCTTGGGTGAACGGCTCAAACAAAAGCTGTTGTTTCTCCGGTGAGATGCCGATGCCGGTATCGGTAATGACAAATCGCACGACCACTTCACCGCCACGTTCCTGCTCCACCCTCACGCTTAGGATGATTTCCCCTTTCGCAGTGAACTTCACCGCGTTTCCCAGCAGGTTGATCAAGATCTGCCGCAAACGCCCCGGATCGCCTTGCACCATCACTGGCAGGTTCAGCGCGATGTCACAGATCAATTCCACGCCCTTCTCCTGTGCGCGCAAAGCCATCACTTCGGAGACTTCCTCGAGCAGATTGCGCAGGTCGAAATCAGTGGTCTCCAAATCAAGCTTCCCGGCTTCGATCTTCGAGAAATCGAGGATATCATTGATGATTCCCAACAAGTTTTCGCCGCTCGAACGCACCAGCTCTGCGTAGTGCTTTTGCTGGCTGTTCAACGGGCTGTCCAAGAGCAGACCCGTCATGCCGATGACCCCGTTCATCGGGGTGCGGATCTCATGGCTCATGATGGCCAAGAACTCATCCTTGGCCCGGGATGCCGCCCGGGCCCGCTCTTCTTCGATGGAAGAACGCCGCGCGAAATATGCCAAAATACCACAGAGCACAGAGAACGCGCCCCGATCAGCAAGACGAAAAGCGAGCTCCGCCAGGCCGTCAGCACAAGACGCTGATGCAAAGGGGTCAGCTCGATCTGCCATGTCTGGTTCGCCATGGTCAGCGGTACGCTCGTTTTCCACCGTCCCACCAAGCCATCAGGTTCCGGTTTGCTGGCGTAAACTGTTGCCCCCTTCTCGTTCACCGCGAGGCGGAAATCCGAGAGGAAGCTCGGATGCGCCAGCACTTTCATCAGTTCATCCCACGCGAAAACGAACCCGATAAAGCCATCAAATTCCGCCCCTTTATAGACCGGTTCATAGATCAAGAACCCTTTGCCGCCCTGCACGAGATCAACGACATCCGAGACGGTGGTTTTGTTGCGGCTGCGGGTACCCACCGTCACATTGCGGCGCTTCTCCTCGGTCAGCAGATTGAGCCCTTGCACCTTCTCATTACCCGCCAGCGGCTCCACCCATTGCACGATGCTGCTGGCGTCCACCCACTCGATCACCTTCACATAATCCATGTCCTTGTGGTGATTGTATGCATCCAGCCGCCAGTAAACTTCCGGCGTGCCGCGCATGGCCGTCCACCGGGCGGCCATACGGCGATGCGCCCCGTAAGCCTCGGACAATGAAAATGCCAGCCGGTCGCGAAAGCGTTCCGTCTGTTGGGCTAAACTACGTCTCGCCTCCAGCTTCTCCCCGACACTCAGGTAGATGGACAGGCCGATGACAATGACCAGCCCCATCGTCGTCAAACGCAAGGCGATGGCGAAAGGCTTCTCCGCCGGTTTCCAGAGCGCACCCTCATTGGATTCCCAATCACCTTTCGCTTCCTTGAGCGAGGTATAAACCGCCAGACACCCCACGCTCGCGCCGATGGTGAAGTACTGCACGTTCAGGATGCTTTGCGCGAGGTGTTTGCCGATCAACGACAGCGGGGCATCCACCGCCCCCAAAATAAGCCACACCGAAATCAAGGCCACGTGGAACGTGCACCAGCGGATGTCCATCCAGACCGGTCCTGAAACCAGCAAGAGGAACATCAGGCACACTGCCAGCAGAGAGATCGAGGTGCCTTCATACGCGTAGAAGGCGGAAAGCGCAGTGATGATGGCCATCTGGCTCGCAAAAACCTTCAGGCTATACGTCTCCAACAGCGGACGCGAATTGGCCAAGGATGCCACCAATGGCAGCACGATCAGCACCCCCCAGAAATCGCCCCCCCACCAGATCACCCCGAACTCCAGCCAACGAAAATCCCCCGTCCATACCAACCGGGTGGCAATCGTACCCACGGCGGCACTGATCGCACAGGCAAACGCCGCCGCTCCTAAAAAACCCGCCAACTGACGCGAGGTTTGCGGCAGAAAATGGTTCCGGCAAATCCGGTGCAACAACATCACCCCCACCACGGCTTCCAGACTGCTGCCCAATCCGGAAGCCGCCGCCGCCAGGCTATTCATGAACAGACTGCCCGTGCCGCTTTCCATGAACGCCACGAGATTGGATCCCATCGCCCCGATGAATACCCCCGGCCAAAGACGTTTGCCAAAAATGAGCAAACAACTGAAAGCGATGCCGGCAGGCAGGTAGATGGGACTCGCGTGCGTCTCTGGTGCCGTGAGCAGGAGCGTGAGCCGCGCCACGGAAAAATAGATGAGGGAAAAAGCAAAAATCTTGAGCGCGTCATCCCAACGACTTGATGGCACTTTGTTTTGCTTCACGTTTGGACAAAATGATACACCTCCCCTTTACAAGAGGCAAACGGCAACCTAACAGAACCCAATATTTGCCACAACCAGAACAAAGCCGGGGAAACCGGTTTATTGCGGATCAAGCACCACCAAGCAAACGGAATTCTCCGTCCCGAACGGATTCGGTTTTCGCTCAAGGGCTTGCGGATCGTTCTGCCATTCGCCATCCACGATAAAACGGTACTCATACACCCCTGAGGGCAAAGACAGTTCCTTCAGCCAAGTTCCATCTTTGCGCTTCTTCAACGGCAGTGGGGCTTTCTCCCAGTCGGTGAAATCCCCGGCTAAAAAAACTTCTTTGGCCTCGGGCGCTAACAAGGAGAATGCGATTTTGGACGTCGAGTTATTCTTTTTTGCCATATATCTATCAATCCACCACCGTTGAAATCACGCCTTCCGCGAATTGGCAGTTGCCACTCAAAAATTGCTACCCTTTTTGAAGAGTCGCCAGCCATGCCGGAAGCGGCTATCTATTTCTAAGCGAGTTCAACATGAGCCCCAGCTTTTTTGCCCAAGGCGTCATCATCGGTTTGTCGATTGCAGCTCCCGTCGGTCCGATCGGCGTGCTTTGCATCCGGCGCTCGCTGGCAGAGGGATCCCGCACCGGGTTGGCGGTCGGCTTGGGGGCGGCCACGGCGGATGCGATGTATGGCGGTATCGCAGCCTTTGGGCTCACAGCCATCGCCAATTTCCTCGTCGGCCAGCAATTCTGGCTAGGATTACTCGGTGGTCTTTTTCTCTGCTGGCTCGGCTTCCGCACGTTTATCAGTCCCCCCGCCACCCACGCCGCCGATGCCAAAGGCGAAAGCCTGACCGCCATCTATGGTTCCACGCTCCTGCTCACCCTGACCAATCCGGCAACCATCCTCTCCTTCATCGCCGTCTTTGCCGGAGCCGGGTTGGGAGCAACGCCTGATTATCTCGCCGCCGGTTTCATGATTCTCGGCGTCTTCCTTGGTTCAGCGCTTTGGTGGCTGTTCCTGAGCGGCAGTGTGGGATTGCTCCGTTCATGCATCACGCCACAATGGATGCAAGGCATCAACCGGTTTTCCGGCTGCTTGCTGATCGGATTTGGCGTGTATGCGTTGGGACGGGCTTTGCTTCATTGACTGTGCTTGAGAATATCCAGCAGCAGAACAATCTAAGGTGCACTACTTAATCTCACCGAACGGTGTTGCCCTTCAAACAGCATAGGGTAAACTGACACGATGAAAACGATAGCCATTCTGGGTGCGTCCGCCGACCGTAAGAAATACGGGAACAAAGCGGTGCGTGCCTTTACCCAAAAAGGCTACACCGTTTACCCCGTCAATCCGAAGGAAACGACCGTCGAGGGCATCCCCACTTACGCCACCATCGCCGATGTACCGGGCCGCCCGCAACGGATCAGTGTTTATCTGCCGCCGCCGATCGTCTTGAAGACCCTGCCCGCCATCGCCGCCAAAGGCTGTGATGAACTCTGGCTCAACCCCGGCACCGAATCCGCCGAGGTCATCGCCGAAGCCGAACGCCTGGGGCTCAACGTCATTCAAGCCTGCAGCATCGTCGATGTCGGCGTCTCCCCTTCCACACTGTAAGGCATGGCCGGTTCGCCCGGTCAAAACCAGCCGCTTAACCTGCTGATTTCCAGCCGCTACGCGGCTTTTCTTTGCCCGGCCTATTGATTGTTAAAAAACCGGTTGCACATCCCGCGTGAAGGCGTAGGTTGCTTTAAGTGGTGGGAAAAGCAGTTGGTATGAAAACCAAAGAAGCAAAACCATTGCCCCAGCCCGAGCCAGTGACTCCCGGCGTAACCCGCAGCATGGTCCGTGATCACGCCTACCGTATCTATCGTGATATTTTACAGCACCGTTCCCTCACGCTGCAGGACTGGGTACTGGCCGAGAAGGATTTGGTAAAAACATTGCAGACGGAATCAGTCTAACCGATTGCGTCACGGTCAACCGCAACGCCGGCAAAATAGCCCCCGAGAAGGCTGAGCCGCGTTGCGGTTCCTTATTTTATCCGTGCAACGAATCACCTTTCCCCCTTGCCCTCAAAGCTCATCCCACGCTTACTAATTCCACGACGCGCATCATGGATAGTCCAGCACCAGCCGATGAACTCGAGCAACTTCGCCAGCGATTGGCGGAGATGGAAACGCTGCTCAAAGGCCAGCAACAGCTCGAGCAGATGCTGGGCAAGCGCGAGGAGTTTTACCGCACCGTCCTGGAGAGCCTCACGGAAGGCATCCTCATCACGAATCATGAGAGCCAGATCATCTACGCCAACTCACGCCTCGAGGAGATCACCGGTTACCCGAAGGACGAAATACTCGGGCTCGTGAGTTACAAGCTGCTCCTGCCACCAAAGGAATGGCCGATCATGGAGAAGCGCCTGAAAGAGCGGCTCGGGGGCAAGGAAGAGGAATACGAACACGAGATCCGCCGCAAGGACGGCTCCATGCACTGGATCCGCGTGCGCGCAACGCCTTATCGCAACGCTCAAGGGGAGATCATCGGCACCGTCGGCGCGCTCAGTTGCATCCAGACGCAAAAAGATTTGGAGTGGGAAAACGAGTACCTTCTGGGCGAGATCAAAGCGCACCACAACACTTGCAACATCGTTGGCACCAGTCCGGCACTGGTGAAAGTCTTGCAACAGATCGGCGTCGTCGCGCCCACGGAAGCGACCGTGCTGATCCTCGGTGAATCCGGCACCGGCAAGGAACTCGTCGCGCGTGATATCCACGAGCACAGCGGTCGCAAAGGCCGTCCGCTGGTGAAGGTGAATTGCGCCTCCATCCCCAAGGAACTGTTCGAGAGCGAATTCTTCGGCCATGTGCGCGGCGCGTTCACCGGCGCGGTGAAAGATCGTGTCGGCCGTTTCGAGTTGGCCGATGGGGGCACCCTCTTCCTTGATGAGATCGGGGAAATCCCTTTGGATTTGCAGGCAAAGCTCCTGCGCGTGTTGCAGGAAGGGACATTTGAACGCGTGGGCGAAGAGCGCACACGTAATGTGAACATCCGGCTCATCGCCGCCACGAACCGCGACTTGCTCGCCGAGGCCAAGGCTGGCCGTTTCCGTTTGGATCTATATTACCGCTTGAGCGTGTTCCCCATTGAACTCCCGGCGTTGCGTGAGCGTCGCGAAGACATCCCCGCCCTCGCCGAGCATTTCCTGAAACTCTCCGCCAAGCGAATGCTCGTGCCCATACCGAAACTGGCGCGCATCCATGTGCGCGAATTGATGGCGTATGATTGGCCGGGCAATGTGCGGGAATTGCAAAACGTCGTGGAACGCGCCGTCATCCTCGCGCAGAACGGCGGTCTGCGCTTTGATCTAGGCGGCACGGTTTCCCGCCCTCTTCCTGCAGCAACACCCAGCATGCCAGCACCTCAATCAACGGCCGTCCCAAGCGGGCTAACGATGGCCGATCTGAAAGCCCGTGAGCGTGAACTGATTCTCTCCACCCTCCAACGCACCAACGGCAAGATCTACGGTCCCGAAGGTGCCGCCGCCCAACTCGGTCTGAAGCCCACGACGTTGGCTTCAAAGATCAAGAAACTGGGATTGAAGAAACAGATCACCGTGACCGGTTAAAACGTCAAAGCCGTTGAATCGGATCACGATTCAACGGCTTAACGATTTTAACTATTTAACGAGCCTACGCCCGCAGCTTGATCAGCATATCCTTGCTTTCCACCGTCTCGCCGACTTGCGCGAAGATGCCGTCCACCACGCCGTCCACAGGGGAGGTCACAGTAGTTTGCATCTTCATCGCTTCCATCATCAGGAGCTTGTCGCCCTTGGCGATCTTCTGACCGACGGTCACGGAGATGGCCGCCACGAGGCCCGGGATCGGTGCGCCCACTTGCAATGGATCGCTGATATCCGCCTTGCTGCGCATCTTGGTCGAGGGAGCGACCTTCTTGTCCTGCACATAGGCTTCACGCGTCTGGCCGTTCAACTCATACGTCACCGTGCGTCGGCCATCCTTGTCCGGCTCGCTCAAGTTGATGAGCTTCACGACCAGCGTCTTGCCCTCTTCGATGCTCACCGAGATTTCCTCACCCCGACGCAAGCCGTAGTAGAACGCCGTCGTCGGCAGTACGCTGACATTGCTGAACTCGCGCAAGTGCTTGGCGAAATCCAAGAAAACCTGCGGATACATCAGGTAGCTGAACATGTCGTCATCCGTCGCGTCGCGCTTCAGCTTTTCCGTCAATTCGCGGCGGATCTTGTCGAAGTTCGCCGGCGTGGCCACGGCTCCGGGCACCACATCCTTCTCGTAATTTTTCTTCGCTTCAGCCGCTTTCTTCTCACCCAGAACGACGCGGGAAACGTTGTCCGGGAAGCCGCCTTCCGGCCAGCCAAGGCCACCGCTAAGCATGTCGATGACACTCTCCGGGAATGGCGTAGCGCCGGGTTCCAAGTTCACGACATCCGCAGGCTTGATGCCGCGGCTGAAGAGGAAGAGCGCCATATCACCCACAACCTTGCTGCTCGGCGTCACCTTCACGATGTCACCAAAGAGCTGGTTCACTTCCGAATACGTACGGGCGATCTCCGGCCAGCGATGCGAGACACCCATGCTCGCCGCCTGCTCCTTGAGGTTCGTGTATTGGCCACCGGGCATCTCGTGCAAATAGACTTCCGCACTGCCGGTCTTCGGCGCCGTGTCGAACGGCGTGTAATACTCGCGCACCTTTTCCCAGTAATCCGAGAATTCGTTCAACGCCTCAAGGTCCAGATGCGTATCGCGCGTGGTGTGTTGCAACGCGGCCACAACGGAGTTCAAATTCGGTTGCGAGGTGCTGCCAGACATGGAAGCCATCGCCAGATCCACAATATCCACGCCCGCTTCACTCGCGTTCAAGATCGCGGAAGACTGCGTTCCGGCAGTGTCGTGCGTGTGGAAGTGGATCGGCATACCGATCTCTTCGCGCAGCGCCTTCACCAGCTTCTTCGCCGCGAAGGGACGGCACAGACCCGCCATGTCCTTGATGGCAAGGAAATGCGCACCCATCTTCTCCAGCTCTTTGGCGAGCTTCACGTAATACTTCAGTGAATACTTATCGCGCTTCTCGTCCAGGATGTCGCCGGTGTAGCAGATCGCCGCTTCGCAGATGGCGTGCGTGTCTTGCACGGATTCCATCGCCACCTTGAGGTTCGGCAGATAGTTCAGGGAATCGAAGATACGGAAGATGTCCATGCCGGACGCCGCCGCGTGCTTCACGAAGCCCGCCACGACGTTCTCGGGATAGTTGCTGTAACCCACCGCATTCGAACCACGGAACAGCATCTGGAAGCAGATGTTCGGGATCTTCGCGCGCAATTCACGCAGGCGTTCCCACGGGTCTTCGTTGAGGAAGCGCATGGAAGTATCGAACGTCGCCCCGCCCCACATCTCGAGCGAGAACAGACCGGTCTTCACATCGCCCAAACGCCGGGCGAGCGCATCCGAGCACGCCAGCATGTCATAGCTGCGCACGCGCGTGGCCATGAGGGATTGGTGCGCATCACGGAAGGTTGTGTCCGTGATGAGGAGGCGTTTCTGCTTCAGCGTCCATTCGGCAAATTTCTTCGGCCCGAGTTCCAGCAAGAGATCGCGCGTGCCTTGCGGGATGGCTTGCGTGCGCTCAAAACGCGGCGAAGGCGCGAGTTCGATCTGCTTCGCCGGCTTGAATCCTTTCGCGTGCGGGTTACCGTTCACGATGACGTTGCCCAGGAAGTTCAGGATCTTCGTGGCGCGATCGCGCTTCAGCTTGAACGCGAACAGCTCGGGCGTCGTATCAATGAGCGTCGTCGTCGCCTGACCGGTCTGGAATTGTTCGTGGCGGATGACGTTTTCCAGGAACGGAATGTTCGTCTTCACGCCGCGGATGCGGAACTCGGACAAGGCGCGGTCCATGCGATCCATCGCGATGTCATAGGAGCGGCCGCTGGCGATGACTTTCACGAGCATGGAGTCATAGAACGGCGTGATGACCGCGCCGCTGTAACCCATGCCACCATCCAAACGGATGCCGAAACCACCAGGCGAACGATAGGCAAGAATCTTGCCGTAATCCGGCATGAACTTGTTCTCCGGATCTTCCGTGGTCACGCGGCATTGGATGGCATAACCGTTACGCGGAATCTCGTTCTGCCCCGGCAAACCGATCTCGCGGGAGTGCAGGCTGTAGCCCTGCGCTACGAGCATCTGGGCGCGCACGAGGTCGATGCCCGTGATGACTTCCGTGACTGTGTGTTCCACCTGGATACGCGGGTTCATCTCGATGAAGAACCACTCATGCTTATCCAGATCGTAGAGGAACTCCACCGTGCCGGCGTTGTCATACTTGATCTCGCGCGCCATACGGGCAGCGGCATCGCACAGGTCTTTGATGACGTGTTCCGGCAGACCAAAGCTGGGGGCGACTTCGACCACCTTCTGGTGGCGACGCTGGACCGAGCAATCGCGCTCGTGCAGGTGGATGACATTCCCGTGCTGGTCACCAAGGATCTGCACCTCGATATGCTTGGCGCGCGGGATGTATTTCTCCAGAAATACCGCCGGATTGCCGAACGCACGACCGGCTTCCGCCTGTGCTTCGTCCAGCAGATTGGTGAGATCGCCCGCCTTCAACACCACGCGCATACCGCGCCCACCACCACCGAACGCCGCCTTGATGATGAGCGGGAAACCGATCTGTTTCGCCAGCTTCAGCGCCTCTTCCCGATCGGAAATGGGTTCTTCGGTACCGGGCAGCACGGGCACACCGATCTTCTGGGCCAAGGCGCGGGCGGCCGTTTTATCGCCCATCATGTCCAGCAATTCGGGCCGTGGGCCGACAAACGTGATGCCCGCCTTCGCGCAAGCACGGGCGAACGCCGGGTTCTCGCTCAGGAAGCCGTAGCCGGGGTGGATAGCCTCCACGCCCTTCTCCTTCGCCACCGAGACGATGCCTTCGATATCCAGATACGCAGCCACCGGGCCCTTGCCCTGCCCTACGAGATAGGATTCATCGGCCTTGAAGCGGTGCATGCAGAAGCGGTCTTCCTGCGCATACACGGCCACGGTACGCAAGCCGAGCTCGGTTGCGGCGCGAAAAATGCGGATGGCGATCTCGGAGCGATTCGCGGCCATCAACTTCTTGAATGGCTTCGGTCCGGAAGAGGTTGGTTCCTCGGTCGTCTTTGCGGCTTTCTTCATGGCGGTTCCAGATGCTGAGCTCATACGTTAAATCGGCCCGCTGTTATACGGCAGGAAACCCGGCAAGGCAAAGGAAAGTCGATAGCCGCCGGCAACTTGCGGTTACGGTGATTTCTGGTAAATTATCCTTGCTGCACCTTCGGTTGATTCGTGGATCCACCTCCGAGTGTCCGCCCGTAGCAAAGAAGTGTCTTTGAAGCAGCCGCGCAAACTGCAACCAAACCACTGTGAACTATGCCAAAAATCCTAGTCGTAGACGATAATGACACCCTCCGGGGGGCGCTGGGCATGACGCTGGAAGATCTGGGCTACGAAGTGATGCAAGCGGATAACGGCAAGGTAGCGCTCGAATTGCAACAACGGGAACCAGTGGACGTCTTGCTCACAGATATGATCATGCCTGAGCGGGAGGGTTTGGAGATCATCCAGGAATTTAAGCGAAATTACCCCAGTGTGGTGACCATCGCCATGTCCGCTGGCGGACGGCTCAGTGCCAAAGATATCCTCAAAGCAGCCAAACAACTAGGGGCCGCATACACCCTCGCCAAGCCGTTCACCCCAGACGAACTGGCCGAGACCGTCGCGAAGGCGCTCGGGAAAACAGCCGGATAACCTCACCCGTTGTCCGTCTCCGCCAGCAAAAGACCCGAATTGTAGCAAGCCTCCGACTGGCTTAGATTAAGGTGTAACCGTTATGTATGAACACCGCACGCATCCGCTGCTGAACCGGGCCAGTTTTTTAAGGCGCGTCTGGTTTCATATGCTGCTGGCCTTTGCTTTTATCACCTTTGGTCTGGGTTTAGGCGTACTTGGCTATCATTTTTTAGGCAAGCTGGCTTGGATCGACGCGCTCTTGAACGCTGCGATGATTCTAAGCGGCATGGGGCCAGTGGATACCTTGCAAAACGCCGCGGGCAAACTTTTCGCCTCGTTTTACGCACTCTTCTCCGGGCTGGCCTTCATCGCGGTGGCCTCCATTCTGGTAGCACCATTCGCCCATCGCGTGCTGCATCGGCTGCATATGGATGAAAAGTGACGCCTATGACTTCGTAAACTGATTGCAAGGCCAGATCAGGAGTTTAGAGTTCGTACCGAGGCTCAAATGAAACAGCTCTCTTTGTTTTTGCTACTATCGCTGCTTGTAGGCTGCAAAACACCAGAGCAGGCCTCTCAGGCACGAACAGCGCCCCATACCCACCTCTGGACTAGCACGCCAAAAGTAAACATTTGGACCTACCAAAAGGTGAAATCCATCTCCTCTTCTGCGATAGGAGATACTGTCTATGTATCTCGGCTATTATTGCCCGGTGATACTGTAATTCTGGAAAATGGCGTGACCGTCTCTTTCCGCAATTCCGCAGTATGGATAGATGCAGAATCAATCCCAGAAGGCACTCTCAACGCAGTTATTTTTGCAGACGGCACATGGTCTAGAAATGCCTTCATACGAACATTCCAGTAAGCGTATTTGCGAACCTTAACCCCATGCGCTAGTCTGCGGCCATGGATTTAAAACTTTCTGACAAACTCGCACTCGTTTCCGGTTCCACCAAAGGCATCGGCTTTGCCATCGCCACCGACCTTGCCCGCGAAGGCGCGCGTGTCATCATCAATGGCCGCTCCGAGAAGTCGGTGACCGAGGCCGTCAAAGAGCTTAAAGCCCTTGTGCCCTCGGCGAAACTCGAGTCCTTCGCTGGTGATCTCTCTACGGCGGAAGCAACCGAGTCCCTAGTGAAGAAGTTTCCCGTCGTGGATATCTTGGTGAACAATCTCGGCATCTTTGAGCCGAAACCGTTCGAGCAAATTCCCGATGAAGACTGGCGTCGGTTCTTTGAGGTGAACGTATTGAGTGGCGTGCGTTTGAGCCGCGCCTATCTGCCGGGCATGAAAAAGCAGAACTGGGGACGTATCATCTTCATCAGCAGCGAAAGCGCGCTGCAGATACCCGTAGAGATGATCCATTACGGCATGACGAAGACCGCGCAACTGGCCGTTTCCCGCGGTTTGGCCGAATCCTGCGCGGGCACGGCGGTGACGGTGAACTCCATCCTGCCCGGTCCGACGCGCTCCGCCGGTGTGGAGGAATTCGTGAAAGAACTGAGCGGCGGCAAACCGTTCGCTGAATTCGAGAAGGAATTCTTCCAAAGCGTGCGCCCCAGCTCGCTGTTGAAGCGTTTTGAAACGCCCGAAGAGATTGCGGCCCTCGTGACGTTCGTGTGCAGCCCCTTGGCCTCAGGCATCAACGGTGCCGCCTTGCGCGTGGATGGCGGCGTGGCACGGTCATGCATGTAAGGAACATAGGCGGCTGGTCCTTACAGAACAGGACCAGCCGCACGCCAAAGACTCAGGCGGTTTTCACTGCACCGGGTACCAGGAAGTTTTGTGCTGCGATCAATTGCGCCGGCGTGCCGAGCAGCAAGATCTGATCGCCCGCCTTCAACTCTTCGTCCGGCTCCGGATTGATGATGGACGACCCGTTGCGCTCGATGCCCACGATGCTGGCACCGGTCGCCTTGCGCAGGTTCAGCTCACGGATGAGTTTGCCCGCGGCGGGCATGCCTTCGGTCACCGGCACCGCCTGCAAATCAGCATCACGCAAAAGATTGGTTTTCGGCTGCACCTCGGGCTCGGCATGTTTCACCGGTGGGGTTTGGCTCAAGGTCTCCACCAAGGCGATCTGCGCTTGAGAGTAAACTTTGATGGCCGACCGCCAGAGCAAGAAAGCTAGCATGGCTCCGACAATGGGCAAGGCGATGAATAAACGCCAAGTGGGCAGCAGTGGCGCGCTCAAGCCCAGTCCCAGCATGACCAAGCCGACCAGCCCCGCCATCGGGATGCCTTGCGACACCACGCTGCGGATGGCTTCCGCGCGGTTGCCAGCAGAAGCGTGCGTCACTTTCAAATCCGCGACGAGCAAGCCTAACGCTTGCAGCTTCCGGAACGAGGCGATGAACAAGGGCAACGCCACCAGGACGGCGAGCAGCCACAACGTCACGCGATGGAACTCCGTGTTCTTCAACAATTCCGGCAGCCAGGGCGGCTGCACATTCGCGAAGGAAGCCGCCGCGATGAATACGGCGCAGATGAGCGCCACATTCAAGAGTATTGCAGCAGCCACTTGCGGATAAGTTTGCGCGGCAGGCTGTCTTTGCGAGTCTCGCCCAGCTGCCCGGCCCATTTGGTGTACAGCTCCAGATAGTTCTGCAGCGGTTTCGGTGCCGATTTATCAAACCAATTTACCAACCCATCCGTGCTCTTGATAAGATAGGGCGTCAGCAACGTGGTGATGGCGGAAACCGCGACGGCGATGGGATAGAGGAAATCGCTCGTCACCTTCAGGGACAACCCCAAGGCCGCGATGATGAAAGAGAATTCACCGATCTGCGCCAGCCCCATGCCGACGCGCAAGGAGGTGCGGATGTCATTGCCCGCCGCAAAGGTGCCCAAGGAGCAGGTCAGCACCTTCCCCACGACGACCAGCAAGGAGATAAGCGCGATCGGCACGGCGTACTCGAGCAACATCTTCGGCTCGATCAGCAGACCGATGGCCACAAAGAACACTGCGCTGAACATGTCCCGGATCGGCTCCGTGAGGTGCTCAATCTTATGGATTTCCCGCGCTTCCGAAATGACCGCCCCGATGACGAAGGCGCCCAAGGCCACACTATAACCGAGCTTCACCGCCAGCAGACAGAAGCCGAAGCACAGCCCCAGCACTGTCACCAACAGCATCTCGTTGCTCTTGGTCCGCCCCACATAGCCCAACAGGCGCGGCACCACGATCAAACCCACCACGAGCGCAGCGGTCAGGAAGATGGAGAGTTTGCCCACCGTCAGGCCAACATCACTGAGGTGCAGCGTGCCGGTCATGGCGATACCCGAAAGCAAGGCGATCATCACGATGGCCAAGATGTCTTCGATGATGAGAATGCCGAAGATCAGCTCGGCGAAACGCGCCTTGGAAAAACCCAGTTCTTGCAGGGCCTTGATGATGATGGTGGTCGAGGAGATGGAAAGCATGGCCCCGAGGAACAAACTGTCCATGTTGTTCCACCCGAACATTCGCCCTAACTGATACCCGGCACCGACCATTAAAACGATCTCCAGGTCCTGCCGCGAGCAATGCCGTTCCACCCACTTGCTTGAGCTTGCGCAAGTTGAACTCCATGCCCAACGAGAACATCAGGAAGATGATACCCAACTCGGAAAGCGTCTGGATGGTGTGCTCGTCATGGATCAAAGCATACGGCGGCGTGTGCGGGCCGATGATGATGCCCGCGAGGATATACCCCAGCACCACCGGTTGCTTGAGCCGGTTGAAGATGAGCGTGACAACCGCCGCTGTGATCATCACGACGGCCAAATCCTGTAAAAAACTGATCCCATGCATACGTCTTAAGGAGTCTGGGGTTAAATACTCTGCTGCTCCGACAGCCAAAATTTTCTATTTTTTCGAGGCACCAGCCGGGCTGTCCACCGGCTGGCACCAGTCACTGTAGTCCCGGGCACCTGGCCCGCGAACGTTTAATCTTTTTTCCGCCCGTAGTACCAGAACACCGCCACGCTAATGACAATGAACAGGCCCAGGCGATATGCCTTTTTTCCATAGGGAATCTCTGCGTTCAGGTTTCAGGAAGGCTGGCCTTCCCTCGTCCACCGGCTGGCTGGCAGCCGATACCGTCAACCATTGGAAGCAGATACCCTAGGAAGGACTGCGGGGGAAAAGAGCGGTGCGGCAGGCGAATTGCCACGTGACGGCCAGATCTGGTGGGGCCAGCGTGGTCGCAACCGCAGAAAGGTCGATGGTCTGGGCTACGTGGCCCGATTCGGTGAAGGCGAGGAAAAACGATTGATCCGCCTGATCGGCACCGAACCGCGCCCAAATCGGTCGGACCTGCGTCGCCATCAGGATGGAATCATGCTTGGCCTGACCATAGAACGCCGGCCGGTAATTTGCCGTCAGGCCGGAGGAATCGCCGGGGAAAGACTGGACGGCACGGCACGCCAAGAAGCCGTGCGAAAGCCATAAGGCTATCAGCAGCAGCGCACTTAGTGTTTTACCCAATCGCATCCCCTACACTTTGCCTAACCGGCAAAACAGACTGCAACCCTCAATTGCGGATTGGGCGTTATAATCCGGTGATTATTTTCAAATCGGATGCAAGTTAACGTCGGCGTTTAACTTGCACCGGAGCACAAAGTATCTAGTTTCGAAAAAACATGTCCAAAAGTCTTCAGCGCAAACATCTATCTAGGTAAGCAGCAATCTATGGACGATCCAGCAGCCCAAAACAGCACCGGTGAGCAGGCGGCGGCAAATGCTGAAAGCCGCACGGAGGAGTATTTGCGCCTGCTGACCCAGAATGACCGCTGGCTGGCGGCCTATGTGTATAGCCTCGTCCATAGCCAGGCCGATGCGCAGGATATCCTGCAAGACTGCAAAATCGTGATGTGGAAGCAGTTTCATAACTTTACCACCGGCACCAATTTTCGCGCTTGGGCCCGCAAGATCGTGACGTTCCACATCCTGAACTACCGTCGCAGCCAGGCCCGGCACCAGACTTCCGAGCTGGATGAGGCGTTTATTGAGGCCATCGCGGCGGAAATCGAACGGAACGAAAGCCAGCTCGACCGCCAAGCCGAAGCCTTGCAGACCTGTTTGCGCAAATTGCCAGAGGCGCACCGGAAGGTGATCGTACTCCGGTATTACGAAGATCAGGACATCGACGAAATCGCTGCCAAGACGAACCAGACGGCTGGAGCGGTTTACCGGTTGCTCAGCCGCATCCGCAAGCTGCTGAATGAATGCGTCCAGCAGCAGATCACCACAGGCCGCGTATCATGAGCGAATTGACACCAGAAAATGAGCGGATCGACCGCGCGCTCGAAGGCGATTTGACGCCCGAAGAACTCGCCGCGCTCAAAGCGGACGTGATCAAGGATCCCCAACTCCGCGCGAAATACGTCCAGCAACTTTGGCTGCACGCCAATCTCCAGGCCGACCGGGAATCGCTTGGCAAACTGCTCGAAGCCGAACCGGCTCCTATCGTCAATCGCCGTTGGCCCATGGCTATCTGGTCAGCCGCTGCTGCCGCCTGCCTTACGCTAGGCCTCAGCTTCTTTCTCTTGCCCGGCAAAAAAACTCCCAAACCAGTCGCCATCTTGGTGAAAGCCCAAAACTGCCGCTGGGCGGGCTCCGATTTGCCCACGATGGAAAACGCCCACTTGGGCACTGGCACCTTGGCGCTCGTGGAAGGCATGGCGACCTTGAAGTTTGAGAGCGGAGCCACAGTCACCATGGAGGCGCCGGCCAAGATCCGCATCCTGAACAACATGCACTGCCAGTTGCTGGAAGGCTCCGTGACGGCTGAGGTGCCCGAGCCCGCGCATGGGTTCACGATTGATACGCCAGACTTGAAGCTCATCGACTTGGGCACACGCTTTGGCGTCACCATCGGTTCGACGGGCAACTCCCAAGTGTTCGTCTTTGAAGGCGAAGTAAAGGTGAACGACTTGAGCGGCAAGGAAATCAAGCGGCTCAAGGAAGGCAAAGGGATGCAGCATGGTCAGGCCACCACGACCGCCGGGCTGGAGCCGAAACGCCTGCAACAGACCGTCGAAGCCGATGGGTGGACGGCCATCCCCACCTCATTTGGGCAGGGGAAAGATGCTTTCTCGCGTCGTGGTGACAGCCAAGGTCCGACAGGAGCGCAACCGCTCATCATGGTGAAGCACAGCGAGATTCCAGAAAGCCGGAAGAACGAACGGCGTGCTTACCTCACCTTCGACGTCTCGCATATCAAGGCCACCGAGGTGAACGCAGCGGAACTTGTGCTCACTCCGGAGCCCAGCGGTCTCGGTTTCGCAGCGCTGGTGCCCGATTCCAAGTTCGCACTCTACGGCCTCCTAGATGAAAGCCTTGATAACTGGTCCGAAGGCAGCCTCTTGTGGGATAGCGCACCGGCCAGCACCGACGCCGGTTTGATTTCGGACAAGGTGCAGAAGCTGGCCGAATTCTGGATACCAGTGGGCCGGGCGAACGAGCCTTTATCCATCGGCTCCCCCACCATGGCGGAGTTCATCCGGACGGATAAAAACGGGCTGGTAACCTTCATTCTGGTGAGGGAAACTGGGGAAAGTAACCCACAAGGCCTGGTACACGCATTTGCGTCTAAAGAACATCCGACGGCCAAGCCGCCGACGTTGAGAATCAAGTAAGTGTCATTAGCAAGATGAAGAAACTGTTCACTATTTTGGCCGTCGGCGTTTTGGGCGGCGCAGTGGAAGCGGCCACCATCACCGCTTCGCAACGCGTTTTGTTTGAGGAAAAGGTCGCCCCTATCCTGCAAGGCAAGTGCTTTGAATGCCATAGCCACACGGCCAACAAGATGAAGGGCGGCTTGGCGCTGGATTCGCTCAGCGGCCTGGTCAACGGGGGCGATACCGGTCCCGCCATCGTTTCCGGCAAGCCGGATGAAAGCCTGCTCCTTAAAGCCGTCCGGCATACGGGCGACCTTAAGATGCCGGCGAAAGCGCCCAAGCTGAGCGATGAGGAAATCAGCTATCTTGCCGAATGGGTTCGTGAAGGCGCGCCTTGGCCCGGCACGGACCTCAGCAAGCTGAAGCCGCGCGGCAAGATCACGGCGGAGGACCGTCAGTGGTGGTCCTTCCAACCGCTCAAGCAACCGGCGGTGCCAGGAGTCAAAGATGGCGGCTGGTCCAAGAACGCCATCGACAAATTCATCTTTGCCCGATTGGAAAAGGAAGGCCTGAAGCCTGCGCCGGAAGCGGATCGCGCCAACTTGATCCGCCGCGTGACCTTTGATCTCACCGGTTTGCCCCCGACGCCGGGTGAAGTGGATAACTTCGTCCATGACGCCTCGCCAAATGCTTACGAGAAGCTCGTGGACCGTCTCTTGGAAAGTCCGCGTTACGGTGAACGCTGGGCACGGCACTGGCTGGACCTCGTCCGCTATGCTGACTCGGACGGGTATCGCATTGATGATTACCGTCCCCTCTCCTGGCGTTATCGCGATTACGTGGTGAAGTCTTTTAATACCGATAAGCCTTACAATCTGTTCGTGAAGGAGCAGTTGGCGGGTGATGAACTGTATCCGAATAATCCGGATGCGTTGATCGCCACGGGTTTCCTCCGGCACTGGATCTACGAATACAACAACCGTGATGTGCGTGGTCAGTGGACCACGATCATGAATGACCTCACGGATACGGCGGGCGATGTCTTCTTCGGCCTGAGCATGCAGTGCGCCCGCTGCCACGACCACAAGTACGACCCCATCCTGCAAAAAGATTACTTCCGGTTGCAGGCGTTCTTTGCACCGATCTTGCCGCGGGAAGACCTGATCGCAGCCACCGATAAGGAAAAAGCGGAGCACGCGCAGAAGATGGTGGCGTGGGAAGAGAAGACCGCGCCCGTCCGCAAGGAGATCGAGGAGATCGAAGCAAAATACCGCCCCACAGCCGCCAAGAAAGCGATCATCATGTTCCCGGATGACATCCAGGAGATGATCAACAAGCCGACGGCCGAACGCGAGCCGCTGGAGCATCAGCTCGCCGAGTTGGCATATCGTCAGGTGACTTATGAATATGACCGCATGGAGCGGACCATCAAAGGCGAGGACAAGGAACGTTATCTCGCCTTGAAGAAGCAATTGACCCAGTTCGAGAAAGAAAAACCGGCGGACCTGCCGATCGCGCTTGCGGTGACGGACTTGGGCCCCAAGGCACCGCCCGTCTTCATCCCGAAGAAGGGCAAAGAACCGATTGAACCGGGCTTCCTCAGCGTTTTGGATGAACGCCCGGCTGACATCAAACCAGTGCCGACCGCCCCTAACTCCACGGGCCGCCGGGCTGCATTGGCCGAATGGCTGACACAGCCGGAGAACCCGCTCACGGCACGCGTCATCGCGAACCGGATCTGGCAGTATCACTTCGGGCACGGGCTGGCCTCAAGCGCGAGCGATCTGGGCAAACTTGGCGAGCAACCGTCGCATCTGGAGCTGTTGAACTGGCTGGCGAGTGAATTCGTGAAGGAAGGCTGGAGCATCAAGAAGTATCACAAGCTCATCGTCACCTCCGCCACTTATAAGCAATCGGTCACCCACCCCAAGGCTGAGCTGGGCAAGTTGAAGGACCCGGAGAACCGCCTCTACTGGCGCGGCAATGTGCGTCGTCTGGATGCCGAGCAGATCCGGGATGCGGTCTTTGCGGTCACGGGCGAACTCGAGATGAAAGCGGGCGGGCCGGGCGTCATTGCCACGGAACCGCGCCGGTCCGTTTACACACGCATCATGCGCAACACGCGCGATCCGTTGATCGATGTGTTCGATGCCCCGCTGTGGTTCAACAGCGTGTCCGCCCGCGATACGACGACCACGCCCGTGCAATCACTTCTGCTCATCAACAGCCAATTGATGCTGCAACGCGCGAAGGCGTTTGCTGAACGGCTGGAGAAAGAAGGTTCGGCGGATGAGGCGCGGCTGGTGGATTACGCGTTCCAGCTCGCTTATGGGCGCAGCCCGACCCCGAAGGAAACCACGAGTGCGGTGCAGTTCTTGAAGGAACAGGAAGAACGCATCGACCCGGTGCGCGCGGGTTCGGCGAAGGCAGCGTTCCTTTACGACAAGCTGCCGTATCGCGATGGACAGGCGGCGTTGATGTCCCCGGAGAGTACGCAAAGCCGGTTTGAAGTGCCGCCCACGGGTTTGATGCCGACGAATGATTTCACCATCGAATCGTTTGTGCTGGTGCGTTCGATCTATGAGAACGGCTCGGTCCGCACGATCGCCGCGCAATGGAATGGCAGCGACACGCAGCCGGGCTGGGGCTTCGGCATCACGGGCAAGCAATCGCGGCGCAAACCGCAGACGCTCGTGCTGCAGATCACCGGCACGAAGCTGGACGGCAAGGTGGGCAATGAAGCCATCTTCTCCGATCACCAGATCCAGTTGAACAAGCCCTATTATGTCTCGGCTTCGGTGCAACTGGCCAAGGGTGACAAGCCGGGCCAGGTGACGTTTTACGTGAAGGACTTGTCCAACGACGACGAGCAACTGCAGATCGCGAAGGTGACGCATAAAATCACCGGTGGTTACGCGAACAAGCAGCCGTTCACCATCGGTGGACGGCCGGGACAAGGGCAGTCGTTCTTCGATGGTTTGATCGATGACGTGCGGCTCTCCAACACCGCCCTGCCGCTGGAACAAATCCTGTTCACGGCGGAATCGCAGACGAAACACACGGTGGGCTACTGGCAGTTCGAGGCGAAGCCGGACGTCTTCCGGGACGCCACGGGCCACGGGCTGGACATCAAGCCCTCAGCAAGTTTTGCGAAGACCAAAGTAAATGTGCGCAAGACGGCCTTGATCGATTTTTGCCACATTTTACTCAATTCCAACGAGTTCCTTTACGTCGAATAAGTGAAGTATGAAGCAGTCGTCTGATCCACGTTGTCACCGGTATGAGCCGATCTATACGCGGCGGGATTTCCTCACGCGTACGGGGCTGGGCTTTGGGTCGCTGGCATTGAGCTACTTGCTCGGCAAGAATTCCGCGATGGGGGCGGGCTCGCCGCTCGCGGGCAAACCCGCCCAACTGCCAGCCAAGGCCAAGAGCGTCATCTTCCTCTTCATGGAAGGTGGGCCAAGCCATATCGATCTCTTCGACCCCAAGCCGGAATTGAACCGGCTCGCGGGGCAACCGCTGCCGGCAAGCTTCGGCAACGTCATCACAGCGATGGGTGAAGCGAAGGCTCCCCTGCTCGCCTCGCAACGGAAATGGAAGCAGCACGGGCAGAGCGGCATCTGGGTTTCCGATTGGTTGCCGCACATCGCAACGTGCGCGGATGATCTCGCGGTGGTGCGTTCGTGTGTGGCGGATGGCATCAACCATTCGTCCGGTGTGTGCCAGATGAACACGGGGTCAATCCTCGGCGGACGGCCCTCGCTGGGTGCGTGGGTGAGTTATGGTCTGGGCACGGAGAACACAGATCTGCCCGCTTATGTGGTGATGCAGGACAACCAATCTAGCGTGGTGAACGGGCCGCGTAACTGGAGTGCCGGGTTCATGCCCGCGCTGTATCAAGGCATCCGCCTGCAAGGCGGTGCGGAGCCGATCCCGAATCTGAACACGCCAGAAGGCATCACGGCGGCGCAGCAACGTGGCAAGCTGGATTTCCTCAACCAAGTGAACCGGCAATACGCGAGCGAGCATCCGGAGCAGACGGAACTGGATGCACGCATCCAGAGCTATGAACTGGCCTTCCGCATGCAGGCGGCCGCGCCGGAAGCGGTGGATCTCAGCCAGGAAACGGAAGCCACGAAGGAACTTTACGGCATGAACCAGAAGGAGACGGCCACGTATGGCCGGATGTGCCTGCTGGCGCGGCGGATGGTGGAGCGCGGCGTGCGTTTCATCCAGCTTTATCATGGAGCGGGCAGCAAGTGGGATTCGCATACAAAGATGGAGCAGAACCACTCGCAGCTTTGCCTGTCTTCGGACAAACCGATCGCCGGATTGTTGAAAGATCTGAAGGCGCGCGGGTTGCTGGAGGATACCCTGGTGGTCTGGGGTGGTGAATTTGGTCGCACGCCGATGTCTGAAAAGGGTGATGGGCGCGATCATAACCCGACAGGTTTCACGATGTGGTTCGCCGGTGGCGGGGTAAAGGGCGGACAGACGATCGGCAGCACGGATGAAGTGGGCTTGCACGCGGTGGATCAGCGTCTGCATGTGCATGACCTGCACGCGACGATGTTGTGGCTGATGGGGCTGGATAACATGGGCCTCGTTTACAAATACCGCGGCCGCCCGGAACGCCCGACGCTGAATGAAGGCGAGCCGTATAAGAAGATTGCGACGGGGTAACGGGGAGAACATCCAACGTCGAACGCCCAACTCCGAACAGCGAGAGGCAGGGTCAGCGTCGACTAACGTCACCGGCTACATTTACAGTTTCACGTTTTAACGCTTTTGTGCGAGCTTGTGCCCATGCGGAGGCGTAGGCGGAAAATTCTTATCATCGGCGGATTGGTTCTGCTCATCAGTTTTCTGTTGCTCAATGTTATGGCGTATCGGCAAGTGTGGGCGATGACGCATTTCGTGCGTCAGAATAAAGCCCGCACGGAACCGCCGGAACAACTTTCCAAGTGGGGCAAGATGAAGGTGTTGTTCACAGGCGTCACGATTCCCCGACCGGAGAATACGCGGTCGCCAAAGGATTTTGGGTTGGCGTTTGAGACAGCGAAATTCACGGGGGCGAAGGGATTGGAACTGGAGGCATGGCGGATTCCGCATGAAACAGCACGAACGGTGGTAGTGCTGTTTCATGGGTATGCTTCAACGAAGGATTCCCAATTGGAGACGGCGGCAGCGTTGCATGAAATGGGATGTGAATGTTGGCTGGTGGATTTCCACGGAAGTGGCGGCTCGGCGGGCGATACGACGAGTATCGGCTGGGATGAGGGCACGGATGTGGCAGCAAGTTTTCGGTTTGTGAAAGAGCGGGCGAGCGGACGCAAGGTGGTCTTGCTGGGGTCATCGCTCGGCGCGGCGTCCATCTTGCGGGCGGTGGCGCAGGAAGGCGTGCAACCGGATGGGTTGATTTTGGAGTGTCCCTTCAACCGCCTGCTGGAGACGACAGGCAACCGGTTTCGGGCAATGCATCTGCCTGCATTTCCGTTGGCACATCTGCTGGTGTTCTGGGGCGGGCGGCAGTTCGGATTCGACGGCTTCGCGCATAACCCGGCGGAGTATGCCCGGGCAGTCCACTGCCCTACCCTGCTGATGAATGGCGACAGTGATGCGCGGGTGACAAGGGCCAATATCCAAGCCGTGCGGGATGATCTGCCACCGGATTCAACCTTTCATATCTTTGCGGATACGGGGCATGAGTCTTATCTGAAGAAGCATCCGGAAGAGTGGCGTGAGGTGGTCCGATCATTCTTGGATTCTCAAACATTCGGCAATTCCCGCCCTTCACCCCGTTGAGTTTCGGCGGCGCGCTGAGGATAGCGACCCCTCACTTGGCCGCTTGGGAAAACTGGGGCTACATGGCAAGCAATCGTGCGGATTGAGGAACCATTTGGCGTGCGGAACGTTGGTTCCGACCATACAGGCGGCCAAGCAAGGTTTGCTTGGAAACTGACAATAAAGGTCGTGCTGCGGGAACGAAATAAGTGGAGGGTATAGTTGAACCCAAACAGGAGCAGAGTCATGAGAATCCTTGTCGGAACTGATTTCACGGAGCAGGCAGCGGAGGCAGCGAACGCGGCAGCAGCTTTGGCGGCGGCGTGGAAGGAGCAGATTTTACTGGCGCATGTGACGGAGTTGAGCGGGCTGGCCGCCGTGGCTCCGGGTGTGCTGGAAGAGGTCAGCGAGGTCACCAAACGGCAACTCTCGGGCGAGGCGGCGCGACTGCGGGAGACGGGAGTCGCGGTGCAGCCGGAGCTATTGAGCGGCGCAGCTTATGAGGGGTTGGTGAACCGGGCGAAACCGGATTTTGTGCGGTTGATCGTGGTGGCGTCGCACGGGCGCACGACGGCGGGACGTTGGCTCTTGGGAAGTGTCTCGGAACGGGTGGCCGAGTCGGCCAAGGTGCCGACGCTGGTGGTGCGGGATGCAACGCCGTTCACGGAGTGGACGGGCGGTGAGCGGCCATTGCGGATCATGGTGGCCTCGGATCTGACGCCGACTTCGGATGCGGCTTTGCAGATGGTGCATGCGCTGGAGGCGGTGGGGCCGTGTGAGATCATAGTGGCGTATGTGGATTCACCGCTGGAGGAACGGGTGCGATTGGGGTTCAAAGGGCCGACTTCACTGACATGCAATGATCCGGAGGTGCAGAGCATCATCGAACGTGACTTGAAACGACACACGACGAGTGTGCTGGGGCATGAGCGGTTCAAGCTATATGTGGAACCGAACCTGGGTCGGCCGGATTTCGCGCTGGCGCAGATCGCGGAGAAGGAGAAGGCGGATTTGATCATCACGGGGACGCATCAACGGCAGGGTGCGGCGCGGTTGTGGCACATGTCGTTCTCGCGCGGGTTGCTGCATGCGGCGACGACGAATGTGTTGTGTGTCCCGCTGGAGAGCAATCCGGCCGGCAGCACGATCCATCCGGTGAAACGCGTGCTGGTGTCCACGGATTTATCGGACTTGGGCAATGCGGCCATTGCGCAGGCGTTTGGGCTGTCGCGCACGGGCGGAGTAGTCCATATCATCCATGTGCTACCACGGCAGAGCCTGCCTAATCCGCTGATCGGCGGGCATCTGGAAAAGAAGCGTCCGACAGCGAAGCAATGGGCCAAGCTGCGGAAGGAAGTGGAGGTGAAACTGGCGGAACTGATCCCGACGGCAGCCAACGAATTAGGAATCGAAAGCGAATTTGAGATCGTGGAGGATAACAATCCAGCCACGGCGATCTGTCAGGCAGCGGAACGGCTGGATGCCGAAGTGATCTGCCTGGCGACGAAAGGGCACACGGGCTTGAAGAGCGCGTTGCTCGGGTCCGTGGCGCAAGGGGTCCTTACGCAGACGAAACGCCCGGTGGTATTGATCAAACCGCTGGAGGCTTGAATCAGTTCGCCGGCGGATTTGCTGGAGCATCCGCAGCTTGGCCTTTGCCGGTGTGGCGGATGTCCTTGGCTTCAAAGAGATAGACGACTTCTTCCGCGATGTTCGTGGCGTGGTCGGCGATGCGCTCGAGGCTCTTGGAGATGACCATGAGGTTCAGGCAGCGGGAAATGGTGGTGGGCTTCTCGATCATGTAGCTGGCGAGCTCACGATGGAGTTGCTTGTTGAGGGCATCGACGTCTTTATCGCGCGGGATGATGGCACGGGCGCGTTCGGAATTGCGATTGACGAAGGCACCGAGGCCTTCGTTCAACATGTCGAGGGCCATGTTGGCCATACGGGGAATATCCACGTAAGGCTTGAGCTGCGGTTCCTGGCTGAGCTCGATGCTGCGGCGGGCGATGGTGGTGGCTTCGTCAGCGACGCGTTCCAAGTGGTGGCTGCACTTCATCGCCACGGTGATGAGGCGGAGGTCGGACGCGAGCGGAGCTTTGCTCAGCAGATTGATGGCCATCTCATCAATCTCTTTCTCGATGTTATCAAGGACGTTGTCCGACTCGATGACCTGGCGCGCAAGATCGTCGTTACGGTCCACGAGCGCCTTGACGGCGTTCGCGACGGACGAGGTAGCGTGGCTGGACATGGTCAGCAGCTTTTCCTTGAGCTGGCCGAGTTCGCGTTCGAAGTGCGTCTGCATATTAGGGAAATCTGTTTCTATTTATCTGCTGTATTCGTAGCGTCTGGCAAGGATTACCCGCTGCCCTGCCCTGTTGGCATATCAACCGAACCGGCCCGTGACATAATCTTCCGTCTGTTTTTTTCCGGGGTTGGTAAAGATCTTGGACGTAACATCATACTCGATCAGCTCGCCGATGTAGAAGAACGCGGTGTAATCCGAGATACGCGCGGCCTGCTGCATGTTGTGCGTGACGATGACGATGGTGAATTCTTTCTTCAGGTCGAGGATGAGGTCTTCAACCTTCGACGTAGCAATCGGGTCCAGCGCCGAAGCCGGTTCATCCATCAGGATGATCTCAGGCTTGATGGCGATGGCGCGGGCGATGCACAGGCGTTGCTGCTGACCGCCGGACAACCCGAGTGCACTGGTGTGCAGACGGTCCTTCACTTCCTCCCACAACGCTGCACCGCGCAGGCTGCTCTCGACGATGGAATCCACATCGCTCTTGGCTTTGATGCCGTGCAAGCGCAAGCCGTAGGCGATGTTCTCGTAAATGGATTTCGGGAACGGATTCGATTTCTGGAACACCATGCCCACGCGTTTGCGAAGCTCGATGACATCGACATCCGGACCGTAAATGTTATGCCCACCCACTTTGACTTCACCGGTGATCTTGACGTTATCGATGAGGTCGTTCATGCGATTGAAGCAGCGCAGGAACGTAGATTTACCACAACCAGATGGCCCGATGAAGGCAGTCACCATCTTTTCCTTGATGGCAAGACTCAATCCTTTGAGCGCCTTGGATTGCCCGTAATAGAGGCACAGGTCTTTCGTCTCGATGAGAGCCGGCGCGGCAGCGGCAGACTGTGCTCCGGGAGCCGGAGCCGCCACTTCCACCGTCAGCTTGGGAATAGTAATTTCAGGCATAAACGGCCTATCAATGACCTAACAAACGCATCTTCCGGCGCATCTGCGCACGGACCAAAATCGCCACGATGTTTAACGCGAACGTCAAGAGGAGCAAGGCCAAGACCGTGGCATACAGAATAGGCCGGGTCTGCTCGATGTTCGGGGATTGCGTGGACAAAATGAAAACGTGATAACCCAGATCCATGAACTGATCGGTAAGGGCATGGGGGTAATCCTTCATGTAATAAGCAGCACCCGTGAACAGGATGGGCGCCACTTCACCCGCCGCGCGGCTTACTGACAAGATGCCGCCAGTCAAGATACCCGGCAGCGCTTGCGGCAGAACGATTTTGATAATGGTCTCGAGCTTCGTCGCGCCGAGCGCCAGGCTTGCTTCCCGCAGACCGCCCGGAATGGCTTTTAAGGATTCTTCCGTAGCGACGATCACGACCGGCAACGTCATCACCGCGAGCGTCATGGAGGCCCAGAGAATGGCTGGCTTGCCCCACATGGGCTCAACACTGTGAAGAACATTATCATCGATCGAGCCGCCCACGAAGCTGATGAAGAAACCCAGACCAAACAGACCGAAAACGATGGAAGGAACGCCCGCGAGGTTGTTCACCGCACCACGGATGATACGCGTCCAGACGGAAGTATTGTGCGCGTATTCAGTGAGGTAGATGGCCGTGATGACCCCGATGGGGATCACAAAGATGGTCATCAGGATGACGCGGATACTGGTGCCGACGATCATGGGCAGCACACCGGCTTTGTTCACATCGAACATATCCTGATCCGCACTGGAACTCAGGAAGCGCCAAGAAAGCCCCGGGGCCCCGTTGATGGTGATGTTGATCAAAATGACGAGCAAGATGCCCAAGATGAGGAACGTCGCCAAACCGGTCAGACCGCTGAAAAAGAACGACCAGAAGTCAAAGCCCTTGGCCTTGAAATCCCGCCCTTGCGGCGGCTGCCGGTCAAAACTGAGCATGGGTGTCTGCGTATCCATATCAGTTCTTCCCCTCCATCTTGCGCTTCAATTTGTGGATGATGAGATCACCCGCGAGGTTCGAAAAAAAAGTCACCACGAACAAGATCGAGCCGAGCATGAAAAGAATCCGGTAATGATGACCGCCGAAAACGGCTTCGGCCAGCTCCGCCGCGATAGTGGCTGTCATCGTGCGGGTGGAATCAAAGAGACTGCCCGAAACGATGCTCGCATTGCCGCTCGCCATAAGCACGATCATCGTTTCACCGATGGCCCGGCCAAAGCCCAGCACCACGGCCGCAAAGACCCCCGGGATGGCTGCCGGCAAAACGATCTGCCAGGCCGCCTGCCAACGGGAAGAACCGAGCGCCAGGGCCGCTTGCGTATAACTGCGCGGCACGCTGGTGAGCGCATCCTCCGCGATGGAGAACACCACCGGAATGATCGCCAAGCCCAGAGCGATGCCCGCCACAAACGCATTCAAACGCGATTCGTAGCCAAACACTTTTTGCAAGACGGTGGCCATCACGATAAGCGCGAAGAAACCCATGACCACCGAGGGGATGCCCGCAAGCAATTCGATGGCGGGTTTCAACCACTCACGATACTTGGGATTTGAAAGCTGGGAAACATAAAGGGCCGCCCCCAACGAAAGCGGCACCGCAAAAAGCAACGCCACAATAGTCGTTTTCAAGCTGCCGATCAAAAGCGGGACGATGTTGTATTTATGAATCGCGGAAATGGGCTGCCAGATGTACTCGGGCTTCTGGTAATCACTCCATTGGTAGGGCAGCAGCAGATAACGCCAGGCAGCGGTGTTAATTCCGGCATCCTTGTCCTTGGGCGCTTCCTTGGCCGATTCCAGACGCACTTCCATCAAAGTCTGGATGGACTCCTTGTCCAGCTTCTTGAACTCCGCCGGGGTCACCGCCAAGTATTCGATCAATTCTTCCTTGGACATCTTGTCCATCTGGTCCACCGGCACGGCTTTGATCGCCGCCATGCTGTTGGTCTTGCCCGTGAACACCGGCAGGGCTTCACGCAGCACGAAACAAAAAATCAAAAAAACCATCAAGATCGCCGACAGCGAGACGAGGAAGATGAACTTCTCCGCCACCCACTCCAGCGGCCGGGCCTTGTGCCCGCGGTGCAGGCCCATCCAGCCGATCGACCGCTTTTCTTCTGTCTTAGGATTTGCCATGTCTCTGTTAAAAGTAAGAACGGGGCAGATGCTAACCCAACCGCCGTTTTCGGTGGTCCGGCACCCACCCCGTTCATCTTACGAACCTTACAACTAGCTAACTAACACACACCGCGGAACTCAACTTAATTGCTGCGCAGGTTCTTCGGCAGCGGGAAGTAACCGACATCTTTCACGACCTTCTGGCCTTCTTCACTGCGGATCCAGTTCAGATAGACCGAGATCTCGCCCTTGTCCAAAGCCGGGTTCACGTAGATGTAGAGATAGCGCCAGATCGGGTAGGTCCCCTTGACGACGTTCTCTTCGGTCGGCTCGATGGCCGGGCTGGCGTCATCCGCCTTGATGGCGAGATGCTTGGCACCTTCACCGTAGGCCGCGCCACCGTAACCGATGCCATTCTTGTCCTTGCCCACGGCTTGCAGCACCGCGGCAGTACCCGGCATGGTCTGGGCGCTGGACACGAAGTCTTTGCCCTTCAGCACGTTTTCCTTGAAGAACTCGTAAGTGCCCGAGCTGTTTTCACGGCTATAAACCGTGATCGGCGCATCTTCACCACCAACTTGCTTCCAGTTCTTCACCTTGCCGGTGAAGATGTCTTCGAGCTGGTTGACGCTCAGTTCTTTGATGGCGTTTTCTTTGCTCACGTAGACGGAAAGACCGTCCAGGCAGACTTTGTATTCCGTCGGGCGCTTGCCGAAAGCCTTCACGCAGGCTTCGATTTCCTTGCCCTTGATCTTACGGGAGGCATTGGCCAGGTCCGTGGTCTTGTTCTGGAGCGCGGCAAAGCCGGTACCAGAACCGCCACCAGTGACTTGCACCGTGGTACCTGGCGTCTTGGCCATGTAAACCTCGGCCCACTTCTGAGCGAGCACGACGAGGGTGTCGGAACCCTTGGCCGTGATGGAACCAGCCTGGGCGGCCGGCGCGAAGGCTGCCACAAAGGCCGCCACAGCGATAACGAGAGATTTCTTCAACATACGATTTCGTTTTTTAATGATTTAAGATTCTTAGAACTTCCACACGGCATCAACCTGCAAACGATTGATCGTGCTGCCAGTATCAAAGGGCGAGGGATTGATCGCCCACATATTGAACAACGCCACAGACAAGGTGACCGAGTCAGACGGCGAGTAGCTCGCTTTGAGCATGTGACCACGGATGTTGGTGCCGGAGTTGTAGCCGGCGCCCAGCGCGGAGTTCGCAGCCGCGGCGGCATAAAACGCACCCGAGTCCGAGTCGACGAGCTCTTCGTACCACGCATCACCTTGCAGTTCCTTCCAGCGATAGGAGAACTCCCACAGGCCTTTCTTGCCCGCCTTACCGAAGGTGACACCAGCAGCGTAAGCGTCATTTTGCACGCTGGCGCGCGGATTGTGCATGAATTCACCACCCACCGTGATCGGGAACGGGCCGGCATACGTCGGCATGCTTTCCATGGTGTAGGTGACAGAGGCATCAACCACAATCGGGTTATAACCTTCCGTCAAGATACCGGCGGCGTCACGCGAATTTCCGAGGTTGATGTTGTTCGGAATGTTACCAACCGTCAAACGATCAGCCACCAGGATGTCCAAGAAAGCCACACCCACCGTGGACTTCCACTTCGGGCTCCAGTTCGCATCCCAGCGCAATTGAGCACCGAGCAGGTAAGGATCTTGCGAGGTGCCACCCAGCTCATCCAGCACGAAACCACCACCGATGAACTTGATGGTCTGGTCAGGCGTGATGTTGTAGGAGAGCTCCGTGGCGATACCTTCCGGAGTGTAGTCACCATCGAACACCATCTCCGAGAACACGAACGGGTTCTTCATCTTGCCCACCGTGAGGCTCGCATTCCAGTTAGCGTCGTGAATCGGATTCCACTTGCCGTAGGCGAGATCGATGGCCACCGGCTTCTTGGAGCCGTTGTCCTGCAACGTCTGGTTACCCGAGATCGGATCACCATTGGCCGCTTGGGAGATCAACAGGAAGCCAACTTCAAAATCATCCATCAACGTGGCGGTGCCACCGAAGCGCAGGCGATAACGGAAACGGTTACGGTCCACCGAATTCGCGGAATCTTTGTAGAAGCCCTCATAGCGGGCACGCATGTCACCGTTCAGCTTGAACGCGGTCACGTACTCCGGCATGCCGTTCTTGGCAGACAAAGCACGGGTGAAGTCCTTGTCGGCTTCATCGCGCAATTGCTGAGCTTCCTTGACGTTAAGGATACCCTTCTCAACAAGCTTGTCGATCAGAGCGTCCGATGTTTGGGCGCTGGCTGTAGAAGCGAGCCCGAGCAAGCCGGCAGCACCGGCGGCCATGATGTATTTTCGTGTCTGCATAATTTATATGTTTATGACGGTGCCATTCCAACCGCACCGCGTTACGGCATTAAGACGGAATTGTTACAAATGTGTGACGAAGCCAGAGATTCCGGAAACTGCCCTCAAGAAAAAATATAACAAGCTCATATTCAATTAGTTGCAGGATTAAACCCAGGCTTGGGGCAGGCCTTGGAAAGCACACTCGACAGACTAAAATCCAAGACCTGCCAGCCCTCGCCCATTTGAGGACATCACCGGTTCAAACAGGAACCGATGTGCAACCAAACCACCGGAAACAGTCCAGCAGTGAACGGAGAATGGAGAAACGAAGTTTCAGCACCATGACGCGGGAGTTACTTTCCCGTTACACGGCTGAAGTAAGAGAAGAAAAAGAAGACTGATTACTGCCCTAAACGACCGACCGCACGCAGCAGCCCATATTCGGCTTTGTTGAACTCCGCGACGGTTTCCAAATAGTCATTTCGCACGCGATTCAATTCCTGTTCGGATTGGATATTTTCCAGCACTACTCCGACGCCGAAACTCTTGCGCTCACCGGTGAGTTGCGCCGCCCGCTGCGCCAGATCCAGCGCCTGTTGCGCGAGCTTCATTTGATCAGACAATGAATGGACGCGCGTGTGCTGCTCCACCACTTGGCGGACGATTTCGTCATGCGCTTTTTCCGAGATGATCTCGGCTTGCTGCAAACGGGAAGTGCTGGCTTTCTGCCGGGCACGATCAAACAGGCCGCCGGGTCCAAGCTTCCAGCCGAATAAAATCTGATAATCCTGCGTGTCGCTGAAATTGCCCCAACTATCGTTCACGCCGCCACCCAACCCACCGAGGTACATCTGCGCACCCACCGTTGGTATCAGCGGGCCAATTTTTGTCCCCCTCTGTTCTTGCCGGGCGGCCAGCACGAGCGATTCCTGACGTTTCAATTCCGGACGGTTGCCCAAGGCTTGGGCCACCAAAGAATCCAGGGCGCTGTTCGCAGGCAGAAGTGTTAAAGGTGCCACTTCGTTATCGGCAGCCGCCAATTCAATGGTGGGATCAAGATTCAGGACTTGCGCCAGACGAACGGCAGCCAGGCGGCGGCGTTCCTGCGTCTGGCGCAAAGCGAGTTGGTAGCGTTCCGCTTGCACTTGCACGCGCAATTGATCGCCTTTGAATGCCAGCCCCGCTTTTACTGCGGCATCCAGTTGCTTCGCGTAATCATTCGCGACGCGGATAGACTCTTGGGCCACGCCCATTTGCGCGCCTGCTTTCACAAGTTCGAAATACTCTTGGACCGCTTGATAGATGGTCGTCTGCGTCGCCACCTGAACCTGGCTGTCAGCCGCCTTGGCCCGCTGCTTCTCGGCAAGATCGGCATAGATGGCCTCCCCTAAATCCCACTGGGCCGAGACATTGGCTCCGACGCCGTAAGATTGCTTGCTCGTCGAGAAAAGATTGCCGGTGACGTCCTGCACCTGACCATCATGACGGCGATAGGCAAAGCCAGGCATGATCCACGGGAAGAAACGTTCCCGGGCGATCTCGTGCTTGGCTTTGGCTTCCGTCAATTGCTCGCGAGCCAGTTGCACATCCAGACTCTTTGCCCCGGCCAGTTGCAAGACCGTGGGCAGGTCAATGACCCGGACATTCCCCTGCTGTTTCGGTCCATTCGCGGGCTTGGTCGCAGCCTTGCCTTTCTTTTTCTTGGCCTGGACCAGTTGGATGTTCGGGTTGGCCGATTGTTCCTGAGCCAACAATATGGATGCGCCGCCACCTAACGCTATGGCGGTCAATGCACAGGCGACCCTTTGAATCAGTTTAAGCCGTTTCATTTGGCCTCCGTTGCACTGACTGGTTGCCCATCTGTGGGGGCGGCTTTGCCGAAGATAAGCACATGTTCCGCACCGGTTAGCCCGCTGATGATCTCCACGTTTGTGCCGTCATTGAAACCAAGCTTCACCGGTGTCTTCTTCGCCTTACCGTCCACATATTGAAATACGGAGGCATTCGCCTTCTCCATCAGGAGCGCACCCGCGGGGATCAATAACGCATTCGTGTGTTTTTCTACGCCGATGCGAACCGTGGCATACATGCCCGGGCGTAATTCTTTCTGCGGATTCGGCAGGTCGGCCTCCAAATGTAACATGCGCGTGGCGTCATCCAAAGCAAACGCATGTCGTGTGACGGTGCCGGAGAAGACGCGGTTGGCGACACCTTGCACGGTCACCTTCACCGGCTGCCCCGCTTGCACGAGTGAGGCTTCCAGCTCCGGCACGCCGACGCTCGCGCGCACGGTCTCGAAGTCCATCAACGTAACGATGGCCGCATTGCGCGCCGCGGTGCCCGACGTCGCCGCAGGGATGAACGCACCGACATCCACAAAACGTTCGGTGATGGTGCCGGCAAAGGGCGCTTGCACTTGCGCAAAGGCCGACAGGGCTTCAATCCGTTTTAACTCAGCCTGTGCTTCACTGGAACGGGCGGCGGCGAGGGCTTCACCGGCCTGCGCCTCAACGAGCGAGGCTTTCGCCGACTCAAATCGTGCCTTGGAATCATCCAACGCCTGCGGCGTGATGAGGTCCGGCGAAGATTTACGGGCCTTGTTCATGCGCTCGTTATCCGCCTGGCTTGCGCTCAATTCCACCCGTGCTTTTGTTACGCTGCTGGCGGCTTTGGCTTTTTCCGCTTCAGCCCGCGCGACTGCCGCCTTGGCGCGGACGAGATCGGCGTTCAGTTCCGGCACTTCGAGTTCCGCAAGCAATTGACCGGCTTTCACGGTGTCGCCGATGTCCACCTTGATGGACTTCAGATAGCCCGGCACTTTCGCGTAGAGCGTCGCTTGCTGGTTGGCCTTGAGGGTGCCCGGCAGCGTGACGAAGCGATTGATCTCACCGCGCTGGGGCGTGGTGAATTTCAGCTCCGGCACAGTGGCGGCGGGCAAGGAGGCGCAGAGCAGCAGCGCGGCTGTGATCAGTCCGCTCGCGATGGTTTTGGAGTTACGTTGCATGGTGCCAAATAGTTTAACTTTGCGAATTCTTCGACGCAGCAGCCGGAATATAGTGACTGCTCAGCGGATCATCCGGGTCCAAGGAACTGGAACGCGTGCTGGATTGATGGCGGAACAAAACGAAGACAGCGGGCAAAACAAACAAGGTCGCCAGCGTGGCCATGGCCAATCCGCCGACTACAGCGCGGCCCAAGGGCGCAGTCTGATCCCCGCCCTCCCCTAGCCCCAAGGCCAGCGGAATCATGCCCGCGATCATCGCGCAGCTCGTCATGAGAATCGGCCGCAAACGGCTCCGCGCTCCTTCCGTGGCCGCTGTCAGTGCATCCGCGCCTTGCATGCGGCAGCGTTCGGCAAAGGTGACTAGAAGGATGGCATTCGCCACCGCTACGCCGACGGACATGATGGCACCCATGGCGGACTGGATGTTCAAGGTGGTGCCGGTAAGCCACAACATCAGCGCCACGCCCGCAAGCACGGCTGGCACTGTCGAGACCACCACGCACGCAAGGCGGAACGATTCAAAATTCGCCGCCAACATGAGGAAGATGACCACCACGGCGATAAGCAAGCCGGTGCCGAAGCCCGCCTTCAATTGTTCCAGAGGCACGACCTGGCCACGCACATCCACCTTCGTTTTACCATCTGCCTGAAATTTCAAATCCGCCAGCACCTTGCGAATCTCGCGAGTGGCGGTGCCGAGGTCCGTGCCGTGGATGTTCGCGGTGACGCTAACGATGCGAACCATATTATAACGCTCATACGTGCCTACCGCGGTGCTGGGCGTCAGCGTCGCCACGCTGCGCAGCAAGACCGTGCTACCATTCGCGGAGGTGATCGGGATGTTGTTCAAATCTTCAATCGTCTGGGTGCGGTCCTCAGGTATCTGCACCTGCACGTTGAAGCTGATGCCTGTGTTCGGGTCCGCCCAGAAGTTCGGTACCGTGAAGCGGCTGGAGGTCGTGGCCGCCACGAGCGACTTCGTCACATCTTCGACTTTGACGCCAAGCAAGCCCGCGCGTTCGCGATCGATATTCACGTTCACCGTCGGGTAATCCAGCGTCTGAGCGATCTGCACATCACGCAGGAACGACAGCTTGCCGAGGCGTTCCACCAACTGGTCCGCATAACCCTTGCCCACCGGGAGCGAAGGCGCGCTGATGGCGACTTCGATCGGCGTGGGCGAGCCAAAGCTCATCACGCGGGTGACGATGTCCTGCGGCTCAAACGAGAGGCGCACATCAGGCAGTTCTTTGGCGAAGACTGCACGCAGTTGTTCCTTAAACTCTTCCACGCGCTTGCTGGCATCGTGCTTAAGCTGGATGGCTAGCCAGCCTTCTTCCGGACCGCCATTCCACAGATGCACCAAGTTAACCGGAAAACTGGAATTGTGCACGCCCACCATGCCGATGCTCAGTTCTATCTTGTCTTCGCCGCCGGCTTCCCGGGCAATGGTGGCGAGAATCTTTTTGGCTGTCTGCTCCGTGATGCCTACTTGCGTGCCGCTCGGATTGCGGAACCGCAAGGCGAACTGGCCCGTATCTGTCTTAGGAAAAATCTCCGTGCCCAATCGACTACCTACGAACCACACTAGCAACCCGGTGACTGCGAGGTAAATGATCACCAGCGGCCAACGTAGAGCGACCACGTTGCGCAACACGCCGGTGTAATACTGCTGCAATCTGGCGATGAACGGGGCGTCATGCATTTCACCGGCATGCCCGCGCAGGAGCCAAACACTCAGGATGGGTACCAGCGTGCTGGAGAGGATGAACGAGGCGATCATGGCGAAGCCGACCGCCAGGGCCATCGGCACAAACAGCGCCTTCGCCGCACCCACCATGAAGAAAGCGGGGATAAAAACCGCCAAGATGCAAAGCATCGCCAGCAAACGTGGCAGTGCTGTTTCTTTGGTACCTTCAAAAGCCGCACGCGCCAACGGCGTGCCGCGCGCAATGTGGGCATGGATGTTCTCAATGGCCACCGTCGCTTCATCCACCAGAATGCCGACCGCCAGCGCCATGCCGCCGAGCGTCATCAAATGAATACTCTCGCCACTGATCCAGAGGGCGAAAGACGCCGCGAGCAAGGAAAGCGGGATGTTCACCACGACGATGAACGCACTGCGCCAGTCACGCAAAAAGAGCAGCACCATGAGGCCCGTGAGGATGGCACCCAGTCCGCCCTCTTTCAGCAGGTCATGGATGGAACGATTCACGACTGGGGATTGATCAAAGGCGTAGCTGACCTTGATCCCTTCAGGCAAAAGCTTCTGGAATTCCGGGATGTTCTTTTTGACCAAGTCCACCACCGCCAGGGTGGACGCATCCGAGCGCTTGGTAACGGGCAGGTACACCGTGCGGCGGCCATTGGCCAAGGCATAGGCGGTGGTAACGTCGGCGGAATCAGAAACCGTGGCGACATCACGGATAAAGACCGCTCCTTGAGCTGTGCGTTTCAGCGGGATCGCCTCCAGGTCTTTCGGGTTCGCCGGAATCGCATTGACTGCTACGATGGGGTATTTGCCGCCCATGTTGATATTGCCCGAGGGGCTGATCGGATTGCCCTTGGCGAGCGCCTGCACAATATCGTCTGGCGAGAGGCCATAGGCTTTCATCCGATCCGGGTTCACATCCACCACGATCCCGCGTGAACTGCCGCCGAAGGGAGGTGGCGCGGAAACACCGGGCAACGTCGCAAAGGCAGGACGCACGCGGTTGAGCGCCTGATCCTGCATCTGGTTCAAGGTGATGTTGGGATCATCCGTTGAGAAAACCAAGTAACCAACGGCGACACTGCCGGCATCAAAGCGGGTCACGAACGGTGCAGCGGTTCCTGGCGGCATGAAGGCCCGTGCGCGATTCACATAGCCAATCACCTCGGACATGGCTTGGCTCATGTCCGTGCCGGGGTGGAACTGGAGCTTCATGATGGAAGCGCCTTGGATGGATTTCGATTCTACGTGTTCGATGCCCGCGATGTAGAGGAAGTGATACTCGTAACGGTAAGTCAGGTAGCCTTCCATCTGGGCCGGGTCCATGCCGCCGAAAGGCTGGGCCACGTAGATGGTGGGGATACCTAGCGGCGGAAAGATATCACGGGCCATGCGCTGCAGGGCGATCCAGCCGCCCAGACAGGCAGCCACCACCAAAACAATCACCGCTAGGGGGCGTCGCAAAGCCAGTCTCAGTATGTTCATGCTTCAATGATCCCAGCCGCAGCATCCCGCAAAACCGACATCCGCTGCGGACACAAAAAAGGCCACAAACCGTCCTGCACGAAAGCGGGAGCAGTTCATGACACCCAGTTTTACCGTAAGAATAAGGTGTCAGACGGGAATTGTTACAATCAGGTTACGAAAACGAAGCAGCCACCGCCAGTAAAGACGGTGGCTTTCAAAGAAAGAAAATGGCTGGAGCAGATCAGCCCTGCCCGCGTTTGATCTTCACGATCAGGATGTTCTTCTCATCCAGACGTTCATACCAGAGGCTGCTGGACTGCTGTTTGACGAGGTGGATGCCCAAGCCGCCGATCTGGCGCTCGTGGGCAGGTTTTGCCGTGTCTTGTGCGGCGACTTTCGTGGGGTCAAAGGGGATGCCATCGTCTTGGAACTCGAGCTTGAGGAAAGCCTCGTCCACCGAAAGGCGGATATCGAAGCTGTGCTCGCCGCCGCTCGGCCACGCATAGTTGATGATGTTGGTGCTGAGCTCTTCCAAGCAAAGGAACACAGCGTATTCCTCCTGCACAGTGAAATTATTTTCCGCACCGAACTGCGAGACGAGTTCGTTCAGGCGCTGCAACTCGTCCGTGTTGTTTTGAAGCGTGATGTGAACAGTGGCGCTCATAGGTGCAAATTTGATTTAGCCCTTCAGGAGTTTGACGGCTTCGGCTTCATCGGCGGCGATCTCCGCCACGGAATCGATCCCGGACAAACGGAGCACCTCTTCCACCAGCTTTTGCGAGCGGATGAACACAATGCGCGCCCCCACGGGATTCAGTTGCTTGATATTCGTCAGCAACAGGCGGATGCCGATGGAAGCGATGAAAACCACATTGGCCATGTCCACCACCACGGACTGCTTCAAGGCGCCGGTCTCGGCGTTGAAACGGGCTTCAATGGATTGAGCGCCTTTGAGGTCCATGCGACCGGAAAGACGGACGCAGCGGACGCCACCTTCGAGTGTATCAACAGTCAACTCCATAACTACCTGGACCTTTCTTCTGGGAGACGCGGGTTAAGCCTATGTGAAATATAAAGTTAAGATGAACCATGCCTCCGCCTGAATCAAGCGGCGAATAGATCAGTTAAACAGTTCACCGGAACACGCTATAATTTATAGGACAGTTCACCGAACCGTCCTGCTCTCAAAAAACAAAACGGACCAAAGAATAATCGTCTTCGAAATTGCCTGAGCCGTGATACTTCTTCGCCGCTGCCACGATGCCGTCCAGCTTCGTCTGCCCTTCAGGCGGTTCGGCGTTCAAGGTATCGAGGAACTTCTGGTAATCCCACATCTTGCCTTCGGGATCGGTCAGTTCATAAACACCATCGCTGAACAGATAGAGCTCGGCATGTTTGCCCAAGGCCTGGCGTTTGCTGCGGTAGATCACGCCCGACATCGTGCCAACTACCAGGAGACTTAAGCTCGATACGTTCCAGCTTCTCCGGCGAATTTCCCGTGACCAGAACTGCGGGCGGATGACCTCCCCGCGCGAAGCAGATATCACGCTGCTTCTTGTTATACACACCATACCAGATGGTGAAATACATGTTGTTCTGCCGGTCCATCTGAAAAGCCTCGTTCAGAGCCATCAGGACTTGGGCCGGGTCCTTGAAGTCCGTGCGGGGCAAGGATTGCGCGCGCAGGACGTTCATCGCGGAAATGGAGAGCAAAGCCGCCCCCACCCCGTGGCCGCAGACGTCCAGCAGGTAAATGGCGAGGTTCTCTTCATCCAGCCAATGATAACCAAAAGAGTCGCCCCCCAATTGGGTCGAGGGAACAAATCGCCACTCAGCCGAGACCTCACCGGTCAGCGGCGGCGGCAGGAGGGAAATCACATACTCGGCGGCTTCCGCCAACTCGGCGGCCAGATGCTTCTGGCTTTCCACCAAGGCGCGGTACATCGCCTGTTCCTGCTCACGTAATTGCTTCTTCTCCAGACAGGCATTGATGCGGGCTTGCAGCAACACCGGCTTGTATGGCTTGGGCAGGTAATCATCCGCCCCGATCTCGATGCAGCGGGCAACGCTGTTCAGGTCATCCAGGCCGGAGATCATGATGACCGGGATGTCATGGAGCTTGGGATCCGCCTTGAGCTTGATGAGAACGTCGTAGCCGTCCATATCAGGCATCACGATATCCAAGAGGATCAGGTCGATGGTTTCTTTTCGGAGAAGATTCAGTGCTTCCTGCCCTCCGTTCACCACCGATACCACGTAACCTTCCAGCTCCAAACGGTCGTGCAGGAGTGAGCTGTTCATCAGGTCATCATCCACCACGAGCAGACGCGCGCCTTTGCCGCCCAGACGGGCGATAGCTTCAGGGGCCGACAGAACTGATGATAAGACGGACATGCTTGGCTATGCCTGAGTATCGCGCATCAACCAGCCAGATAACCAGCAAAAAACGGGCCTGCCGCAAAATTGCTGAACCGCTTAACCAGCCAGTTCCTTGGCGCCCAAGACCCGGATTTCACGTTGCGGGAACGGAATCGAGATATTGCAGCGCCGGAACTCTTCGACGACAGCGAAATTAAGTTCGGCACAAGCCGGGCCGAAATCACTCACTTTGACCCAGGGTTTTACCGCGATATTAATAGAGGAATCGGCCAATTGGCAGACCCCTACAACGGGAGCCGGATCTTTCAAAGCCCGGGGATTCGCCGCCAGGACGCGCTTCACGGCATCCAAAGCCACGGACAAATCCGTGTCATAAGCCACACCGACACTGAGATCCAGTTGGCGGATGGCGCCGTAGTTATGCAAAATCTCACCGACGATCTTGCGGTTGGGGATCAGGATGATGGACTTGTCCGGATGAGCCAGCCGCGTGGAGAACAGCTCGATGCTGATCACCTCGCCGTGCACACCCGCCATCTCCACCCACTCCCCGATGCGGAAAGGCTTGGTGAAGATGATGGTCAGGCCGGCGACGACATTGCTGAGCACGCCTTGCATGGCCAGACCGATACCCACACCGGCCACACCGATACCGGCCACCAAAGGCGCGATGGGCACACCGAATTTTTCCAACGCGAGAACGGCCGTGAAGGCAAAGATCAGAATCTTAACACCCCGACCGATGAGATTCCGCAAAGGCTGCTCCATCCCTTTCTTCGTCAGCGCCTCATCAATGATACGGACGAGATACTTGGAAAGAATCGCCCCGAGCATCAGGATGACGAGCGCCCCGATGATCTGCATGCCGTAGCTGAAAAGGAAATCGAGGATCGTCTTCTTTAAGTCTTCCATAGGACCGGTAATTATTTTGTCGCTTAACGTGGGGACAAGAGACACCCAGCAATGGGTTTTGTAAATCGTAAAGGGGGACAAACCAAGCAGGCCAGGCCCCGAAACCGTTTGACATTCAGGGTAATATGCGGAATGGCTTCGTTATGCAAATGACGTGGATGCCCCGAGTTCGCGCCACCTTCCGGCTGGCCTTATTACTTTCGGCCCTAGTCATCGGCAGCACCGGCTGCAAGACCGCCTATTACTCGACCATGGAGAAGTTCGGCGTTTACAAGCGTGACCTGTTGAAGAAACGCGTCGCCGCTGCACGGGATGAACAAAAGGAGGCGGGGCAGCAGTTCAAAGACGCCCTCGCCCGCCTGCAAGCGCTCTATCGTTTCGATGGCGGCAAACTGGAGAGCACCTATCGGGAACTGGAAGGTGATTTCAAGAAATCCTCCGCGCTGGTCGAGGATGTCCACAAGCGCATCAAAGAAGTGGAAAGCGTGGCCAACGATCTCTTCACGGAATGGGAGACGGAGATCACGCAAATCTCGGCGCCCACCCTGCAAGCCGCCAGCCGCCGGCAGCTCCTTGAGACCCGAGCGCGCTACAACACCATGATTTTTGCCCTTAAGAAGGCCGAGCAATCCATGGACCCGGTGCTAACCCAATTCCGCGACCACGTGCTCTTCCTCAAACACAACCTGAATGCCCAAGCGATCGCCTCGCTGAAAGGTGAAGCCACGAACATTCAGACTGAAATCACCCGCTTGATCACCGAGATGAACACGTCCATCTCCAAGGCGGATGAATTCATCAAGACCCTGGAACAACCCTGATATGAAACAGTTTGCCCGCGCTTTTCCCCTGCTGATCCTGGCTATATTTCTCAACGGCTGCGCCACCACCCCGCAAGCTGACTTGTTGGATGTGAAGCTGGTGAACCTGCGCTTCGCCCAGTCCCGCGTGCTGGAAACGGACGCGGTCTTCACCTTGCGCATCGAGAACGAGAGCCCGGAGGCGCTGCGCATCACCGGTGGGGTGCATAAATTCTATCTGGACGGAACGATGGTCGGCAAAGGCATGACCAGCGAAACGATCGAGGTGCCGCGCCTGAGTTCCGTGACACAGGAAGTCACCGTGCATCTGAGCAACTTTACCATGGCGCGCAAGATCCAGCCGATCATCGCGAACAAGCGCGTGAACACCAAGGCGGACAGCCTGCTATACTGCGAGATTGCAGGACACGAACAGCGGGTGAAGGTAACCCATGAGACTTTGCTTGATGTGCGGGATTTTGTGCCGGAACCCACGACGAGTGCGCCGATAAAGTAGCCCTCACATTCGGCACGCTCCCCCTCACCCTAGCCCTCTCCCCGTTAAGTGGAGAGGGAAACCACTTCCCGTCGCTAACAAAGCCACACCTCCCATAAAAAGGTAAACCTTTGGTAACTCGGCTTGCCAGGCAGTCCTACCTCGCTTAAATCCTGAGCGGCGAAGAGAAGGATTGGCACATGGCTTTCATCCGGTATTACTGGTTCGATTTGATCACGCTTATCGTGGTCATTTCCGGTCTTTTATATGGCCGCAAACGGGGACTCACCCTCGAGCTCGTGCCTTTGTTGCATTGGATCACGCTAATCATCGTCTGCGGCACCTTCTACGCCCCTATCGGTGCCCCCATCGCGCGGTGGGTCGAGATCCAGCCGAATGAAGCTTACGTCTTTGTTTACCTGTTTCTGGCGGTATTGGTCAGCTATGGGTTCTGGACCATCAAGCGGACCATCGCCAAGGGTTTGCCTGGTTCGAAGTGTTTTGGCGATGCGGAGTTTCCATTAGGCGCCGCGGCGGCGGCCGTACGGTTTGTTTGCATCCAGTTCGCTTGTCTCGCGCTGATCAGCGCGCAATACGTTCCGGCGGAAGAGCTGTCTGAACAGCCGTATTTTTATCAGGCAGAACCGGAAGACTCCCCTCGCCGGCAGCCGTCCAACGAGGCATTTTCGTCCGGGCCAAGTCGGGGCGCTGGCTGAAATATTATTTTGGAAAATGGCTGATCGCCGCCGAACCGCCGGTGAAATATGACGAGAAAATCATCGATGGTTACAACAAACACCTGAAACACGCGGTCGAGGTCCAGCATTAAGGCCCGCGGCACCGCGTCGTTTAGCGGCTTTCACGGTGGATTTGACGTTCTCCAGCGGAAGCGTTTTTCTTCGCATTTCCCCTTGCCCTGCTGGCCGCATATCAGCAGCATCCTTCCCTTTGTGTCATGCTGACGATTTCTGGTGTAACTAAGAGTTTTGGCGGGCGGACGTTG
Organism: Limisphaerales bacterium; assembly: GCA_965283725.1. Lineage (GTDB taxonomy): Bacteria > Verrucomicrobiota > Verrucomicrobiia > Limisphaerales > JAEYXS01 > JAEYXS01. Next base: position 108,853 of record CBDIPT010000004.1, on the reverse strand, counting down.
TTTGAAGACGTCACGCTGCAGGTGAACCGTGACAACCGCATCGGGCTGGTGGGTCCAAACGGGGCCGGGAAGTCCACGTTCTTGAAGCTCATCCTGGGCGAGGAAAACCCGGATGAAGGCACCATCGAATTTCAGCGCAACACCAAGGTCGGCTACCTCCCGCAGGAAAGCGCGCCGGTGGGTGACGAAACGGTGCTGGAGATCGCGACGGCCATCTCCCCGGAGATCGTGCGGCTGCAAAAGGCGCTCAAGGCGTGGGAAGCGGACCACCTTGGCGAACTGGAGCACGAAGACGATCTCCACGCCCAATACGAGGAGCTCGGCGGTTATCAGCTCGAACCCAAGGCCAAGAAGATCCTCGCCGGGTTGAGCTTCCGCGAAAAAGATTTTGAACGGCCGGCCAAGGAACTGAGCGGTGGCTGGGTGATGCGCGCGCATCTGGCGCGGTTGCTGGTGCAACAGCCGGACCTGCTCATCCTGGACGAACCGACGACCATCTCGACCTCGAGTCCCTGATCTGGTTCCAAGAATATCTGCGCGGTTATGATGGGGCGATCCTCATGATCTCGCATGATCGCGAGTTTCTGAACCAGCTCATCGGGCACATCGTGGAATTGCGCGGCGGCAAGGCGTACCGTTACACGGGCAACTACGACAAGTTCCTGGTGCAACGCGAGGCGAACGAAGCGCAGTTGATCGCCGCCTACAAGAACCAGCAGAAGGAGATCGAGCGGCTGCAGACGTTTGCCGACCGTTTCCGCGCGAAAGCCAGCAAAGCCGCGCAAGCACAGTCCAAGCTCAAGCAGATCGACCGCATGGAGAAGATCGAGCTGCCGGATGACCCGACGGCGCAGATCGGCTTCTCGTTCCCGCAGCCGCAACGCAGCGGGCATCGCGTCATCACGTTGAAGGACGTGCATCATGCGTACGGCCAGAACGTGATCTATCGCGGGGTGGATTTCGAGGCCACCCGCGGACAGCGCGTGGTGCTGGTGGGACCGAACGGCGCGGGCAAATCGACCTTGCTCAAGCTCCTCGGGGCCGCCATGCCCATCCAGCAGGGCGAACGCGAGCTGGGCCACAATGTGAAGTCCGGTTACTACTCGCAGTATCGCATCGAGATGCTGCAACCGGATCGCACGGTGCTGGAAGAGGCGCTGGATACGCCGCAGAAGGTGACAGAGCAATTCATCCGCACGTTGCTGGGCAGCTTTCTCTTCCGCGGGGATGATGTCTTCAAGCCAGTGAAGGTGCTGAGCGGCGGTGAGAAGAGCCGTCTGGCGCTTGTGAAGCTTTTGCTCGATCCGCCCAACCTGTTGCTGATGGATGAGCCGACGACGCATTTGGACATGGCCAGCATCGACGCGCTGGTCTATGCGCTCCAGCAATTTGAAGGCACGCTGATCTTCATCAGCCACGACGTCTATTTCATCAAGGCGCTCTCCAACCATGTGGTGCATGTGAACGCGGGTGTGCTCACGCATTACTCGGGCAATTACGATTACTACATCGAGAAATCGAAATCGGATTCAGCCCGAGGCGGCCTGACGGCAGCGGGTGCCAGCGGCATGGCGGCCAAGGCCGCCGCGGCGAAAGCGAAAGCCGCCGAGCAGCAAGACAACGGCGATTCCCGCAAGGAACAGAAACGCCTTGAAGCTGCGGAACGGCAATCCAAGTCCGATGGCAAGAAGAAGCAGCAGAAGCTGGTCAACGAGCTGGAGCAGAAGATCACGCAGCTCGAAGCGAAGCAGAAAGAGCTGACCATCGAGCTGGAAAAGCCGGAGACCTATGCCAAAAGCGGGGCGGCTACGGCCATCAATCGCGAATTGATGACGGTGACCAGCGACCTGGAAAAGGCGCATAAGGACTGGGAAAGCGCGGCGGCAAAGCTGGAAACAATGGGCGACTAAGTTTCCGCCGACCGGGCGCATCCATACAATCACCAGCTTAATCCAGTCAGTTCCCGCACCATTCAGGAATACTGCCATCTTTACCTAGGCCCTTCACCAAATTGACAGGGCATGGGGTGGCTGTTATACCGAACCTAGCTTAGCAGCGTATCGCTGTGCGCTTTTCGTTTATGAAACTTCCATCTTCTCGCGGTATTTGTCAGTTGATCGCCCTGCTCGGCTTGGGGGCATGGCTCAACACCTCCCAAGCACAGACCGTCGCCGAGATCGCCGGGTCGTGGCATGGGTATAGTTTTAGCACACCGAATCTGGTCACACTCAGCAAGGACGTCCAAGGCCGCGTAACGAACATCCAGCCGTTGACGATGTTTGAGACGGACACGGAGAACATCACGATCACCTCGGACGGCTCCTTTAGCGGCTCGGCCAGTGGCTCATTCAGCGTGCCCAGCGCAGGCACGGTCGTGGCCAGTGTCACTTCACCGGATCCGGGCACCACGACTTTCCGGATCAACCGCTCGAACGATGTGATGGTGGCGGTGGAGGACGGCACGGGCTCGCAGAATATGATTTTTCTGATGAAAGCCCCCGGCTCCGTGACGACCAGTGAAATGGGCGGGAACTGGACCATTTACAGCTTCACCACGCCGGCTTTTTTCTCGATCGACCGGGCGGATAGCGGCCTGCCCAACGTCGTCACCCACTTGCAAGGGGGCAATAACTTTGGGTTGCGGACGGGCAATCTGACCATCAACGGGGCCAACGGCTCCATCACCGGCACGTTAGAAAACGGTTTCACCGGACAGTATCAGAACTATGACAGCGGCAACGGGCTGGTGAATGTGACGATCACGCCGAGCGGGGAATCCGGTTTCAACCTGCCGCTCTTCATCAATCAGAGCAAGGATGTGATGCTGGGTTACCAGACCTCGGCGACGTCGGAAGATAACCGCATGGAGTTGCTCATCTTCATCAAGGCGCCCGCCAGCACACCGACTGCCGCGAGCTACAAAGGAACCTGGCGCCTCACCACGTTTGATACGCCTTCCGCCCTGAATCAAGTGACCGATGGCCAAGGGCATCTGACGGAGCTGAACAACCGGGATGCCTTCGCCGTGGATAACACGCAGCGGTTCACCGTCGGTTCGGATGCGTTTCTGACGGGGCATCTCGATACGCCGGTGATCGGCAGCGTCAGTGTGCCGGCTGCGGGGCAGTTAAGCGTCAGCGTGACCCACCCGGATAACAGCAACGACGGGGCCACATTCAGCGTCAACGCCGGACAGAATTTCCTGATCGCCGCGCAGGTCAACGGCTATAATCAGGAGCTCATCATCGGCATGCGTGGGCCGCAGGGGACCGGCACGACGAAGCAGATGGGCCTGCTTTTCTTCAATGGCAGCTTGTATTGGGCAGCGGACAGCACACGGAAACTGCAAACCACCACGGACCTGACGGGCGGCTGGTCGGATGTGGCCAACACCATGAACACGCACACCTTCGCTCCGCCAGGCGGCGGCACTATGTTCTTCCGAATCGCCGAATAAGATTCCACCACTCCTTTTCTAGTGCTCTGAAACGGGTTGAAGTCTTTGGACTTCAACCCTTTTTGCATTCTGATGGGGGCGATAAAAATCCTTGGACGAAACACACTTAGGCATACCCGTAAGTTCGGCTGTTTTGAGCAGCCTGACTCATTCAATCATTTAATAATAACCCACCTAACAAGTTATAAGAATAACCGCAATCAACTCAACTTAAACGAGTTGCGACTTCACCACCCAGAACCAAGCAAGCAAATGCTCAAATATGAATCAGATTTTAAAATATTATATTAAATCAAATTCTAAACGCTAATAGCCAAGAATACGCATAGCACAAAATGCCTATTTCTTATTACTTATGCTCGAATATCTTCCAATCAGACCCAGCTAAAGCAGGACATTTATGAATTACTTCCGCCGCTGTCATTGGGCTATAGCCATCGCAGGAACACTCACTTTGGCGGGGGCTTGCAGTCCCAAGGATGAAGGTCTGGCACCGGCTCCAACCACGACCAAACCCGCTGATGTCCAAGCCGCACTGAAGCCAGATGCACCCTCCTCTGCTCCAGTGGCAGCACCCAGTCCGGCAGGGACGGTTGCAGCCACGCCGGCGATTGATTTCTCGGCAGAGAAACGCCCGCTCAATGACCAAGGTTACCCGATGTCTGATTTGGAGCTATTGAATCATCTCGTCCACCAAGTCAATGAGTCCCGGGCTGTCGGGCCGGAAATCAAGCAGATGCAGTTCAAGACCGAGGCTGAGCAATCCGCTTATGAAGCCGCCCAGCGCCAGAAGCAAGCTCCGGTAAAAGATCTCAATGAACTGGTGGCGGCTAAAGTCATCAAGACCCTGCCCACCGCCCCGGCGGGCAAGCGTTACGCCGTTGATGCCACCAGTGGAAAAGTTGTCTTACAGTAAGAAACCCAAACCCCTAACCAACAGCGTATGCAACCAAATCCAAAAACATCCGCTCCCCCTCCCATCGTCCAGCCTTTGCTGGCTTTCACGCTCATCGAACTGCTGGTTGTGATCGCGATCATCGCGATTCTCGCTGGCATGTTGTTACCCGCCCTGGCCAAGGCGAAGTCCAAGGCCATCGCCACACAATGCACCAGCAGCATCAAACAGATCACCCTAGGCACCGGCATGTACCTGGCTGATAACACGGACAAGCTGCCGTATGCCGGCCTGAACACGGCCAACGGCCAAGGCAGTGCTTCGTGGGATAAACTCCTCTTCAGTTACATCGGCGGCAGCCAGCCACGCACAGACGGCAACATGAACTGGACCACCGATGTCAAATGGGCGCCGAAGTTACTGCGCTGCCCCGGCGACAAGTTCATTGATGATGATGGGACTATTGATGCGGCTTCCAACAACAGCGTAGCCCGAGCACGTCGCACTTATGCGATGCCGCGTTATATCATCCATGCCGGACCAAACCTGGAACAAGGTGCGGTGATCAATGCGATGCCGAATCCAGCGGCACGCACAGGCGTAGGCATGGTGATCGGCTGGGATCGCAGCATGGCCCCGTTCTATGTGCCCAATGGGGCGACAAATGTGAACTGGACCGCCTTGAAGGTCAGCAACATCCCGGCCGTGCGTTCGGCCATGGTCATGGCTCCAAGCGAGACGATCGCCTACACGGAGCGCGTGCATGAAACGGAACAGAAGGTGGGAGCCTGGACAGCTTGGGTGGATCAAGCGAGCTGGAGCTCGGGCGGTGGCCGCTATCAAGCGCAAGTGGGCACGACGATCGCGCCGAGTTCCGGTGTCTATACGCAATGGCACCACAATGATCAGTGGAACTATGCGTTTGTGGATGGCCACGCGGAACTGTTGCTGCCGGGCAAGACCACGTCTGACCTGACGAAGCAGTACGGCATGTGGAGCATCCTTGCGGGCGATAAATAATTTAGGCTCAGGCCTGTTCCCCACCAACATGAAAACGCAGGAAGATCTCTTCCTGCGTTTTTCTTTTTGCCCGCGAGAAATGAATGCTTATGCCGATAAATCTTTGCGCATCCGGATGGCGGGCAAAGGCTCGCAGTTGCTGAGTTGGATATCGAAGCGTTCGGTGGCGGTGTAGCCGAAGGTGACGTAGAGAGGTTCACCGGCGAGAGTGGCGACGAGTTCGGCTTTATGAAAGCCAGCGGCGATGATGGCGGTCTCACACGCGGTCAGAATAGCGCGGCCGATGCCGCGACGGGCCCAATCCGGGTGAACGAAGAAGGCGCGCACGCGGGCGGGGTCGGTTAATGGGTCGAGCAAGGGATCGGCGGTGACGCGGGCTTGATCGCCGCCGTAGAGGGATTTGCGCCGGCTCCAGCCACCACAACCGACAATCACCCCGCCCTCCACCACCACATAATAGGTGCCATCCGCGATCAATTGACGGTCCACGCCGAAGACTGGCCCGAGCGCGGCGTCCATCTGCGCGGCCGAATAATACGGTGCCTGCAACGCCCGGACGGAAAGCGGGATCAGGGCTTCGAGCGCGGGGATGTCGGAGGATTGGGCGATGCGGGGGTGCCAGAGCATAGGGATAGGGAATAAAGCAAAATACTGGACAGTTCTTAATCGAGTCGTGAGTTTGTTCAAAAATCCAAAGAGAGACTAGCCTAACTTCAGGATTCAGGTAAAAGAAAGTCCGACCCGAAGGAACAAATGATCAATCGCAAATACAACTGGGAACGGAGCTGGATACCACGCGGGGAAAGCTTCAAATTCGATTCTGACGGATTCCTTCACCCCCCGACCGAAGAATCACTATATGAGCACTGGTTCCCTAACAATTCAGCGAAATTTAACAGTATCTTAGAGACACCATGCTTAATATTACTCGGAGAGCCAGGGATTGGAAAAAGTTTTGCCCTGAAGGATGCCATTGAGCAAACCAAGAAAATCCATCCAACAGCCTTGGTCCTCAACGTCAATCTTGGTGAATACGGTGATGAAAAACGGCTCATCGATGAGATCTTCCAAAGCGGAGAATTCTTAAAATGGAAAGAGGGCAAGGTAGTTCTGCATGTATTTTTAGATAGCTTCGATGAATGCATAATACGTCTGGATTCAGTAGCAAACATCCTAAGCTCAAAGATAGTCAAACTTGAAACGGTAGAGAACCTCCACATCCGAATCGCTTGCAGAACAGCAGAATGGCGTACTTCTTTGGAACAAAACTTAGTTGCAAAATGGGGAGAGGATAAATGCCACGCATACGAACTCGCTCCGTTGACACAGCAGCAAGTTAAGAATGCAACCGATGCAAATGGAATTGATAGCGTAGCATTCTTGAATCAGGTTCTGCAACGAGAAGTTGTGGCATTTGCCATCAAACCGGTTACTCTTGATTTGCTTATCAAAATTTGGGAGGCCCAAAAAGGATTACCAGCTGAACAAAGCGAAATCTACGAGCAAGGCATCCTAAAACTTTGTTCAGAATCAAACCCAGAAAGAGATACGCCAAAACTACATAAACAGTTAACTTCACAACAAAGAATGGCGGTCGCTAGCCATATAGCCGCAGCATCCATGTTCTGTGGTCGCAATACGATTTGGAGAGGCCAAAGCAATGTAACGCAAAACGAAACTGACTTGACGATAGCGGAACTGGCGAGCGGTTCAATTAAAACCGCAAATCTTCATTTCGACGTCACGAGCAAAGCCATCATAGAAACCATCGATTCAGGAATATTCAAAAGCAACGGCCGAGACCGCATAGGCTGGGCACATAAATCCTATCTCGAATACCTAGCCGCACGATACGTCAAAGATTCCAATCTTTCAACAACCAATTACTAGATTTAATAAAACACCCTCACGACAGAGACGGAAAATTAATCCCACAGCTAAGTGAAGTCGCTTCATGGATATCCAAAACGAACCCACTGATTTTTACTCATATACTCAAAACCGAGCCAGACATTCTTCTCAGAAACAATATTTCATCCGTCGATTTCGCAACCAAAAAAAGCATAATCGAAGAAATATTGAAACGATTCGCAGACCCAGATTTTCGACCAAATTGGTGGCGATTAAGAAACAGCTATCGGAAACTGAATCATCCATTTCTACTTTGTCAGCTTGAAGAAGCTTTAAACTCAACCACTCTCCCAGAAGAAGCTAAAATAGAGGCCTTACACATCATAAAGGAGACTAGACTTTGGGGCCTCCTTCCCAAATTGACTCAAATAGCACTCACTGAGACGCTTTCGACAAACTACCGTGAAGAAGCTGCGGATTTGATCGCGGAATATGGTGATGATGTTCTCAAAGCACAATTGCGGCCTCTCGCCCTTGAGCCCTGTGCAACAGATCCAGAAAACGAACTGCGTGCGGCTGGACTTAAAGCCTGTTGGCCAAAGTTTTTAACAGCAAAAGAGCTGTTTTCGAGTCTTGTCGAAGACGATAACTCAATCAGCGACTACGGGGAGTTTCTCTCCGATCATCTGATTAATAATTTGGCAATCGAAGACCTTCCCATCGCGCTCGCTTGGGCTGGGGAACAACCCGAATCACATAACTACCCACGTGATCCCTACCAAGGTTTAATAAGCAGAATATTTGAGAAATCGGTGCCTCATTTAGATAACCCTGTTACTTTAGATGCTTTCTGTGAAGCTATCATCAAGCGGCTGAGAAAGCACGACTTCGGCACTGGTGGAAATGTGGAATACTTCAACCATCGTTTTTCCAGTAATCCTCAACTGAGGCATATGCTTCTGGAAGGAATCGCAGCCCATATAATCGATCCCAGTCGAGATACCCTGTTGTTTACCCGGTGGGGCATCAAGATAGCCATCCCAGAGGATATCGAGTGGCTTGCAGAAAGAGTGCGTCAATCTCAGTCTGTTGGCTTACGAAAGACCTTCAGTCACGCAATACGCTGGTTGTTCAGACCTAACAACTCCACCACAATCGACACAATCCTAACCACAGCGGAAGTTTCGTTGGAATTGAAGGAAGCTATGGGAGCTTGGCTAGAACCCTGCATATTGGCATCAGAGAACTCCCAGAAAGCGAAAACTGAATTCTATCAAGAAAGGGAATTTACAGCCAAATATGCAAACCCAAGAAGTGTTAAACCAATATCTCCTTTGCCTTCAGCGCACATTGACACACTTTTAGACCTTTTTGAAGCTGGCGATATAGACGCTTGGTGGAAATTACTTAATTGGACACAGGCCAACGATGATGGAACGCAAGTTCAGAAAAATTACCGGATGGATATCCGAGAGTTCCCTGGTTGGAAAAATGCTTCCGAAATTCGGAAAGGCAGAATGCTCCAAGCTGCAAAGCAATACGTTATTTTTGGAGACCAAAACATAGACGAATGGTTTCACAAAAAAAACATCACCTATTTTCCCGCTACCGCTGGAGTTCGCGCGTTAGTTCTTTTACAGGAAGAAGCTCCCGATATCTATGCCAGTTTTAAGCACTCAGAATGGGCCAGGTGGACTGCAACAATACTTCACCTACCAGCTTATGATGAAACCGAAGCATACAGAGAACTTGTCACAGCTTCCTTACGGCATTCACCGGGTGAAGTTGTCCGTTGGGTCATAAAATGTATTGAAAACGAGAATCGATACTATGATTCATTGATGGTTTTGCACAAATTGCCAATCCCATTTCCACCCACTCTCCGTTCAGTCTTATTAACCTTAGTTACTGATCGCAAACTAAAAGCAGGATGCACCTGCGAGATACTATCCAGATTGATCGAACAAAATGACGTTGAAGCAATCCGTTACGTAAGGAGTATCATGCCAAAGCGTCCTCCAAAGTGCAAAAAGGAGAGAAAATTCATAATTGCCCTAGCACCTCTATTGCTAGAACACGGCAACAATGATGATTGGAAGAATATTCGATCATTAATCACTGTAGACAACACCTTTGGAAAGGCATTGTTTGAAGGATGCTGGTTTGACAATCACCGCCAGGATTCACCACCAGTCTTGAGAAATTTGACAGCAAGTGATTTAAGCCATCTTTGGGAGTGGATGTTGTGCCAGTATCCTATGGAGGATGATCCCAATCGTAGCCGAGGTGGAACAGTAACCACTCGTTGGGCAATGGCTAACCTGAGAGACGGGATACTTTCTCGTTTGGCTAAATCGGGGACAATAGAGGCCTGCGAGGAGCTCCTACGGTTGGTTGATGCCCATCCAAATGTTAAAGGACTCCCCTACATCCTTGGCCATGCGAGAGATGAGATGAGGCGTAACACATGGACGCCACCAAGCCCGGAGATTTTTTTCAAGATGACCGAGAACACACGTAATCGCTTGGTTCAAAATTCTGATCAATTGCTCGAAGTTGTTTGCGAAACCATTAATGACTTACAAGGTAAGCTGCATGGAGAAACTCCAGCCGCACCTTTTCTGTGGGACGGAGATAAGCCAAAGGAAGAAGAAAAATTGTCTGATTGGATTAAAATTGAACTCGACAGCATCTTTCGCCATCAAGGAATCATTTTGGGAAGAGAGGTTCAAATTCATCTTAAGGACCGCACAGACATTCATATTGACGCAGTAACTCAGGACGCCAAAACCAAAGCATTTGACAGAATAAAAGTTATCATTGAAGTAAAGGGATGCTGGCATCCGGAAATAAAGACAGCAATGCAAACCCAGCTTATCGAACGCTATCTCACTCACAATGATTGCACGCACGGTATTTATCTAGTTGGTTGGTACATGTGCGATTTTTGGTCAAAGAAAGATCCACGACATAGAAAAGTTAAGTTTAAGCGTATTGAGGAGCTTGGGGAATTTTTGACGAAGCAATCCAGTTCTCTTTCGAACCAGAAATTCCACGTTCGTGGCGTTACGCTGGACGCATCACTGCCATGGGCCAAAGTTCCAACACCGAATAAGACTCTCAATCAAAGAAAACGGAATGCATCTTCGAAATCAAAGGGACTTCGGAATAGTCGAATAAGTACTAAAAAGAATGCATGATGGCGTTCCCAGGCCGAAATCCACCGAAGTGTTACTGGGTTAATTTACCCATTGACAGAATTGTTCAATTGAAGGAGATTTGGCTTAGGTCAAGGTTTTGACCGGGCTGGCGACATGGGGTTGCCGGGGTAGTAAGGAAGAGGAGGCGGTATGGTTCACGTTCGTTTAGACAGGCGATTGGCTGGCAGTGCGACGGAGGTTGCGGTTGCCATGAGGTCTTTTTCTTTTCATGCTTCTCAGATGCTATTCTCAGTCAGGCACACGCACTCAGTTTCCAAGGTTCCCCTGCCCTTTTGTTTTTCACGACGGGTTTTGGCGTCAATGGCTTTAGTCGTGGCGCTGGTGGTGATGGCGGGTTGCCAGAGCAAGCAGGCGGGCGGCAAGCCAGCGACAGCCACCGCGGGCGTGACGGCGGAGAGCGGGAAGGCGGCAGGGCTGAAGCCGACGGCGCTGAACGTGGTGCCGGCGCAGACGTTCAAGGCGGAGAAGCTGGCTGCGATGGATGCGGCGATCACGAATGCCATCGCGGAGGGCAAGCTGCCGGGCGGCGTGCTGTGGCTGGAGCGCGGGCCGGATACGTATGTGCGCGGCTACGGATGGCGCGCGATCGATCCGCAGCGCGAGGTGGTGACGACGGATACGATCTATGATGCGGCCTCGCTCACGAAGGTGATCGCGACGACGCCATCCATCCTCATCCTGATGGAGCGCGGTTTGCTGCAACTGAATGATCCGGTGAAGCGGTTCATCCCGGAGTTTTCCGGTGGCGGCAAGGAGAACGTGACGATCCGGCAATTGATGACGCATGTTTCGGGTTTGCGTTCAGGACTCGGGGCGACACCGGCGTGGACGGGTTATGACACGGCGATCAAAAGGGCGTGCAATGAGACGCTGATCAATGAGCCGGGCACGAAGTTCCTCTACAGTGATATCAATTTCATTTTGCTCGGGGAGATCTGTACGGCGCGCGAGCGGGATGCCGCTGAACCAGTTCGCCGAGGCGGAGATCTACAAGCCGCTGAAGATGGTGGATACGGGTTACTTGCCGGGGCCGGAGAAGCTCAGCCGCATAGCGCCGACGGAAGTGATCGAGGGCAAGGCTCTGCGCGGGGTGGTGCATGATCCGACCTCGCGCAAGATGGGTGGCGTGGCGGGTCACGCGGGGCTGTTTACAACAGCAAAGGATTTGGCACGGTATGCGCGGATGATCTTGAACGGCGGGACGCTGGATGGCGTGCGCATCCTGAAGACGGAGACAATCCAGATCATGCAGCATGTGCATACGCCCTCGAAGGTGGCGGAGCGGCGCGGGCTGGGCTGGGATATCGATTCGCCGTACGCGAGCTTGCGCGGGAATGTGTTCCCGATCGGTTCCTTCGGCCACACGGGTTGGACGGGCACGTGCCTGTGGATCGATCCGTATTCGCGCACGTTCTGGATCTTTGTGTCGAATCGGAATCATCCGACGGAGAAAGGTTCCGTGACGGCATTGCGCAAGGTGCTAGGCACGCTCGCGGCGGAGGCGGTGAATGGATTTGATTTCAATAACGTGCCAGGTGCCCTGCCCCCGCGCGCGACGACGAACAAGGTATCGAGCATCGAAGTGCTCGAATACGCGGCAGCGGATCGGGAAGTGCCGCAGGTACTCAACGGCATTGATGTATTGAAGCGGGAGGGGTTTGCGCGCTTGAAGGGATTGCGACTGGGCCTGATCACGAATCACACAGGGCAGGACAAGGATCGCAATCCAATCATCGATATGCTCCATGAGGCGGAAGGCATCCAGCTCAAGGCGTTGTTCGGGCCGGAGCATGGCATTCGCGGGTTGCTCGATGAAAAGGTGCCGGACAGCAAGGACGAAAAGACGGGGTTGCCGGTGTACAGTCTCTACGGCGAGACGCGTGTGCCGAAGCCGGAGCATCTCAAGGATCTCGATGCCTTGATCTTTGACATCCAGGACATCGGGTGCCGGTTCTACACGTATCCGTCCACGATGGGGAATTGCATGGAGGCTGCGGCGAAAGCGAAGATCAAATACTTCGTGCTGGATCGCGTGAATCCGATCACGGGCACGGCGGTCGATGGGCCGGCGCTGACGGATAAAACGAGTTTCGTGGCGTATCACCAAGTGCCGGTGCGGCATGGGATGACGATCGGCGAACTGGCGAAGATGTATAACGCGGAGAAGAAGTTCGGCGCGGACCTGACAGTGATCGAGGTGGAGGGTTGGAAGCGCGGGATGTGGTTCGATGCGACGGGATTGCCGTGGAAAAACCCATCACCGAATATGCGCAGCCTGACAGAAGCGACGTTGTATCCTGGGTGGGCCTCTTGGAGATGAGCGCGGTGTCCGTGGGGCGCGGGACGGAAACGCCCTTCGAAGTAGTCGGCGCGCCTTACATCGATGACGTGAAGCTGGCGGCGGAGTTGAACGCGGCGGGATTGAAGCACGTGCGGTTTGTACCGATCCGCTTCACGCCGAACGCGAGCGTATTTAAGGACAAGGAATGTCGCGGCGTGAATATCTTTCTGACCGATCGCGAGAAATGCGATGTGGTGGACATCGGGATCTTGATCGCGTCCACGCTGCACCGGATGTATCCGAAGGATTACAATTTGGACAAGTTCAACAAACTGCTCGGCCATCCCGCGACGATCCAGGCGATCCGCGATGGGAAGTCCGCAAAGGACATCCGCAAGATGTGGCAGCCGGATGTGAAGGAGTTCATGAAACGGCGTAAGGAGTTTTTGATTTATTGAGCAGACGATGAATTACTCGGTGACCTCGTAGATGGTGTCCGCGAGGACGAATTGGACGCGGTTGCCGAGGGCAAGCCAGGGTTTCACTTCGGGATGCTTCTGCATGAGGTCGAAGTATTCCTTGGAAGCGAACGCGAGCTGGATGCGGCGGGCTTGAGCCTGCTGCTTCTGCACGAGGGAATCGGTCCATACGGGGCCGTTCTGATAGAAGGCGCGACCGCCAGCGTAGCGGTTCTGCTGGGTGTAATCGGATAAGGAGGAGGGGTCAGCTTGAGATTTGGATTTGGCATACGGAGCGGACACAACACCGCTCACACGCGAGCCGGGAGCCGGCGGAGCGGCGGTCATCGGTGCGGCTGGCTTGGCGGCAGCAGCCGGGGCTTCGCGCTTGTTCAGCTCCAGGGCTTCACCCACCACGGCATTGGCACGCAGGGCTTGGTTCATGCGAGCACCACCGATGGCGTATTCCCCGGATTTCTCATCACGTGCTTTGCGCCAGGCATCTTTCGTGACCGCTTGCGCAGCACTGTCCTCGTTGAAGGCACGCTGCGTCTGCGAGGCTACCGGCACGCCGCGTTGCTTCTCGTCTTCAAGGATAAGATAAGCGGTGTAAGGCGTCACGATGCCGTAACGGCGCGCGAGGTCGGTGACTTCATCGCGCAACTCGGCGTTCTCGCCGCGCAAACGGATTTCATCCAGCAACCAGCCCACGCGACGCATCGCCCACAGGCGCGGAATGAAATCATGCTCGGTGGAACTCTTGGGAAAGGACACCTCGTGCACGATGGTCTTGCGCTCCTTGCCGTAGAGGCCCGAAAGTTCGATCGCCACCGGCCCCTGCCCTTTGAATTTGCCAGAGATAACAATCTGGTCGCCGTTGAATATATCCGGCAACGGATTCGGATACATCTGTTGCAAGGTTACACTGCCTTTCACTTTCAATTCTGGGTCAGACAAGATCGGGTCTTTGATACGGGCGAAGAAGCCCGAGAGCTTCAATTCCAGATCCTCATCCGGCAACACATACGTGCTGAAGGCGCGCGTTTCCTCGGAGATGCGGTCCAGCAGGTGCGTGTTCACGTCATGGCCCACGCCGAAGCAGAACACGCGTGTCTTGCGCGCGGTTTCCGCGTCCACGAGTTTCACGATGCTGTCCTCGCGCGTCTCACCGACCGTTGGCATCCCGTCCGTGATAAAAATGACCACGAATGGCCGCTCACTCTTTTCCGGACGCAACTTCAACGCTGCTTGCAGAGCGGGATGGATCGCCGTCCCACCGATAGCTTTCAACGATTCCGCGAACGAATTCGCCTTATTGCGGCTCTCCTTGTTCACGTCATGCAAGCCGTTGAAGAGCGGCTCGGTTTCCGTGGAGAAACGGATCACCTCGAAGCGATCCTTGTCATTCAGATTCTCGACACAAAATTGCAGTGCCTTGCGAGCTTGCTCCATTTTCTTGCCCGCCATGGAACCGCTCGTATCCAGAACGAACACAACATCCTTCGCGACAACCTTGGACTTATCCGCCCACAAACCGGGCGAGAGCAGCAGCAGGAAATGGCCTTCATCACCATCTTTTTGCGTGAGCAGCTGAATACCGATGTCCTCGGTTTGGCGCGCGAAGAAAACTTGGAATTGCCGTGCCGCGCCGCTCGACTTGGCCTCGAAACCCAGCGTTGCCTTGCGGTCGCCATCGCGCTTCACCTCCACGGAATGCGTGGGCGAGTAAATGGTCTTGATTGGAGTGCGCGAATCAATTTGCACCTTGATGGCCAAAGGCGTCTTGGTGTTGCCGGTATCTGGGTTCAACGGCAGCGCGTATTCCACCAAGCCCTGCTCTTCCTTGAGCAACTGCGTGTAAGTCAGCTTGATGCGCTTCTTCTCATGTGGCTCGATGGGAAAGATGCGGACCTTATAGAGATCGCGCCCGGCGTATTCCAACAACGCGGGGTCTTTCATCTTCCGCACGATTTCTTCGTAGATGGCCTTCGCCTTGTCCGCCTTCAAAAGCTCGGCCTGCACGGGTTGGCCGTTGATATCCATCGTGAACTTGTCGATTTGCGCGCCTCGGGGAACCGGAAAGAGAAATGTGCCTTCCACACGTTGCCCATTTGGATTGTAGAACACCTGCTCCACTTCTGTGCGTGCCACCTGATCACGGATGCTCACATCCACCTGTTGCGACTGCACTTCGATGGGGCGGTTCATCGGTGCAATGGGAATGTGGCGCACTGGAGGCGTTGGGCGGGGAATGGGTATCGGCTCGGGCGGCATGATCTCCCTCCCCGGCTCCACGACGATCAGCCCGGCTCCTTGCATCGACTGGCTACTGAGCACCAGCAACACCGCGAAAATCGCCCAAAGAATGCGCTTCATACCCCGTTAGACGGGGCACCCGGGGAAATACTCCCGAAATTAATCCGCTGCGTCTTGCAACTGCTTGACCATGCGGCCAAGGCGCAAAATCGCGTTATCCAGCTCGGGCGTCCAAGGGTTCGCGCAGTTCAGGCGGATGAAGTTGCCGAACCGTTGACGGGCAGAGAATACGGGACCGGGCGCGATGCTTATCTTCTCGGCCAAGGCGCGCTCGAAAAGTTCCACCGCCTTCACTTTCGCCGGCATCTCCACCCAGAGGACATGACCGCCCGAAGGCCGCGTTACCTTGGTCTCCGCCGGGAAGTAGCTGCAGATGGCTTGCGTGACCAATTGCACCTTGTGGGCATACTCACGACGGACCTTGCGCAGGTGATGGTTGTAACCACCATTAGCAAGGAAGTCTGCGATGGCCATCTGCGGCAAAGTCGCCGTCGCCGCGGTGCTGACGATCTTGTAATAAGAAATCTGCTCCTTGAACCGTCCCGGCGCAGTCCAACCCACGCGATAACCCGGCGCCAGCGTCTTGGAGAACGCATCGCACAAAAGCACCAGCCCTTTGCGGTCGTAAGATTTCGCCGTGCGTGGACGTTCCTGCGCGAAAGACAAATCGCCGTAAACATCGTCCTCGATCAACGGAATTTCCTTGGCTGCGAGCATTTCCACGAGTCGCTTCTTATTTTCATCCGGCATACAACTGCCCAGCGGATTGTGGAAATTCAACACGAAGAGGCATGCCTTCACCGGCTGTTGCTCAAGCGCATACGCGAGGGCATCGAGGCTCACGCCGTCACGGGGATGCGTGGGGATTTCCAAGGCCTTCATGCCGAGCGCTTCAATGGCTTGCAGAATGCCGAAGAATGTGGGCGACTCGATCGCGATCGTGTCCCCGGGTTTGGCTACAGCTCGCAGGCACAAGTGCAACGCCTCCTGTGCGCCGCAAGTCGTGATGATATCATCAGGCGAAAGCTCACAGCCGGTCTCCATGGCTCGGCGGGCGATTTGAACACGCAGCGGAGTGTATCCGGGCGGCACATCGTAACTGTTGCTCATCTCGGGATACCGCCGCGCCGCTGCAGCCATCGCGCGATTCAGCTTGGCCGTGGGCAAGAGTTCCGGACTCGGCAACGCCGCGCCCAATCGCACCAGCGCGGGGTCACGCGTCGCTTGCATCACCCGAACCATGAGCGTGCCCATCTTGACGGTCGCCGCCACAGGCTTGGGTTTGGAGATTTCCGGTTCCTGCGGAGATTGCCAATGCCGCAAGCGCACGAAGTAACCGGACTGCGGCCGCGCCTCGATAAATCCCCTGCTCTCCAGCAGCCGATACGCCTGCATCACCGTGGCGATGCTGACCTTTTGCTGCTGGCTCATCCGCCGCACCGATGGCACGCGTTCGCCCGGACGCAATGTCCCCTGCTCGATCAGGCGGCTGATATGCTGGGAAATCTGCTCGTACAGCGTCTCTTCGCTGTCAGGAGCCGTGGCGATCAGGTTCATAGGCGTTTGCAGAATAGCAGAACCGGCTGCACAGAACAGTGACACATCTTGCGAAATCACACCAGTACAGTTCACCAAGTAACCATCTGTACTGGTCGGATATTTCAACGGCTGAATCTGTGCGAGTCACCGGAATGCCCTAGGCTGTTAGCGTATGAAAGTCAGTGGCATCGAATGGTTCAACGAGCTCAGCCGGGGAGTTGTGAAACTCCTGCGTACCGGCAATGGGCTCATCTCCCACGACGGTCAACCGCGCTACACCGTCAATAAAGCCAGTCAGAGTATCCATCTGGCGAAGGGTGAACTTCATACCGTCACCGCTGAAGCAGACATCCGAGACCTCAAGGTTCAATCCGGCATCTTCTGGGTAACGCTGGAAGGCGAGGCGAAGGACTACATTCTCAAGCCGGGTGAGTCACTGCTTCTGCCTAGCGAAGGCAAAACAGTCATTGAGGCGTTGGAAGGTGGGGAGATTGAGCTTACCTAAGCTTCACCGCTCCTATTCGGCTATTCCTGCTTTCCCTCGCGTTAGCGAGAGGAAGATTCATAGCCACGGGTTTCAACCCGTGGATGGATGCCTTGAAGACATCAGCGTCGCGTAGCGACGCAAGAGACTACTCCAATTAAGGTTCTTATGTCGCTACGCGACGTGATGCCCAAAAACAAAACGGCGGCTTGAAAGCCGCCGCTATGAACCTTTCGTGCCTAACGGCACGGGGAAAACGTCAATTCGTCAACTTACTCATCCCACTTCTTCTCACGATCGCGGGCGTAATCTTCGATGTGGCGAATCGACAACGCGGTCCACCCGGTTTGGTGGCTGGCACCGAGGCCCTTGCCGGAATCGGCGTGGAAATATTCGTGGAAGAGCAGCAAGTCTTTCCAATGCGGATCTTTGTTGAAGAACTTGTGTCCGTTGTGGCACGGCCGGTTTCCATCCGGCTTCTTCAGGAAGATGGAAGCCAAGCGGCGGTCAATCTCATCCGCCACCTGTTGCAGATTTAACCGCCGTCCTGACCCCACCGGACACTCCACCAGCAGATCGTTGCCGTAGAAGTGATAGTAGCGTTCCAAGGCTTCCGTGAGCAGATAGTTCACCGGGAACCAGATCGGCCCACGCCAGTTCGAGTTGCCACCGAATAGCCAGGAGTTCGATTCCCCCGGCAGATAATCCACGCGATATTCATCCCCGTTTACTTCCAAGACGAACGGCGTGTTCAGGTGGAACTTGGACATGGAGCGGATGCCGTAATCGGAAAGGAACTCCGTCTCGTCGAGCATGTAGCGCAAGACCCGTTCCAACCGCTCGCGTGAAGGGATCGCGAGCAAACGCAACTGCGCACCGTAGTCGCAATAAGAGATGTTCTTGGCGAGATCCTTGCGGTTGTTCATGAACCATTGGAACCGCTTGTAGAAGCCGGGTAACTCACGGATCTTCTCTTCTTCCAGAACCTCGACAGCGATCAAGGGCAGTAAGCCCACGAGTGAACGCGTTTTCAGCGGAATGACGGAATGATCCGTGTGGATCCGATCGTAGTAAAACCCATCCTCCTCATCCCATAACCCCGTGCCGCCCAAAGTATTCATCGAGTCCGCGATCTGCACGAAATGCTCGAAGAATTTCGACGCCATGTCCGAATAAGCCTCGCGCACCTTGTCGCCGTCTTTGGCGAGCTCAAGGGCCATCGCGAGCATCGTGGAGCAATAGAATGCCATCCATGCTGTGCCATCCGCTTGTTGCAAAGTGCCGCCCGTGGGCAGCGGACGTGAACGATCAAACACCCCGATGTTATCCAGTCCAAGGAAGCCACCGGAGAAGAGATTCTTGCCCTCCGCATCCTTGCGATTCACCCACCAGGTGAAATTCAGCAACAACTTCTGAAAGGCGCTCTCAAGGAATTCGCGGTCACGCTCGCAGTTCGCGGCTGAAATTTTGTAAACACGCCAGACCGCCCAAGCGTGCACCGGCGGATTCACATCGCCAAAGGCAAATTCATACGCGGGTATCTGCCCGTTCGGGTGCATGTACCATTCGCGCAACAGCAGGAGCAACTGGCTCTTGGCAAACTCGGGATCGACCCGTGCAAAGGGCACCATGTGGAACGCCAGATCCCACGCCGCGAACCAAGGATACTCCCACTTGTCCGGCATCGAGAGGATGTCACGGCTGAAAAGATGCTGCCAATCGTGGTTGCGCCCGAGATAACGGCTTTCTGGCGGCTTGGGCAGATCTGGGTCGCCTTTGAGCCAGTCTTCCACCACATAGTTGTAGAACTGCTTGGACCACAGCAACCCAGCGTACGCCTGCCGCACCACATTGCGCTCCGCTTCCTTCAGCAGCGGTTCCTTGATGGAGGCATAGAACTCATCCGCCTCAGCGATGCGCTTCTGAAAAATCTCCTCGAATCCCGGACCAAACGCCTGCTTCGGCGCCTCCTTCTCGGCATAGAGCCGCAGGCGGATGACACGCTTGCCACCGGCTTCGATGGTGAATTGAAAATGCGGTGCTGCCTTCGTGCCAAATAGCTTCGGGTTTACCGCCTCTTTTTTGCCCGCGATGACGTAATCGTTGATGCCGTCTTTGTAAAACTTGCCGGCGTTCGGCGTATTGTAGATGCGCTGGAAATTCGTCTCGTTATCGGTGAACAGCAGCGGCGGCTTCTGCCCATCCTCCGGCGGCTCGACCTCCAGATAAAAACGGTGCAACGACTCTTGGTGCAGCGCCATCTTGCGCGGCGAAAGCTGCTCGATGCGCGGCTTCAGCGAACATCCCTCATGTGTGCAACCCCAGGACCATGTATTGCGGAACCATACCGTCGGTAACACATGGATGGGAGCCGCTACCGGACCGCGATTATGCACCGTGATACGGATCAGGATATCGTTCGGCCCTTCTTTGGCATACTCCGTAAAGACATCAAAATACTTGCCGCCATCGAAGACTCCTGTGTCTTCCAGCTCATACTCCGGCTTATCCTTGCCAGCGGATTGATTCTCCTCGACGAGCTTCGCGTACGGAAACTCTGCTTGGGGATATTTATAAAGGCCCTTGAGATAGGAATGCGTGGGCGTGGAATCGAGGTAAAAGTAGACCTCTTTGACGTCCTCACCGTGGTTACCCTGAGGACCGGTCAGGCCGAAGAGACGTTCCTTGAGAATCGGGTCTTTCCCATTCCACAAAGCGAGGCCAAAACACAGGCGGCATTCGCGATCAGTGATGCCGAAGAGACCATCCTCCCCCCAACGATAAGCCCGGCTGCGGGCATGATCATGAGGGAAATAATCCCAGCAAGTGCCGTAAGGAGAGTAATCCTCACGCACCGTTGCCCATTGACGCTCGGCCAGATAGGGGCCCCAGCGCTTCCAATTCTTGGTGCGCTGGGCATCTTCTTGCAATCGATGCCATTCTACCCCGCCACCGCGTTGCTTTTTCGACGTCTCGCCCGGCATGCGTGCAAAACCTTAAGCGGGAAACACAAAGGAGGAAAGCGCCAAGGTGGATATTTACACCCACGTTCTGATAATGCATGTGCCCGCCTCACCCGAAAAACTTTCATCCTCTTTTGAACATTTCGCTACCAAAGCTTTCGAAAGAAGTGGAGAGCGTTTGGTTGCGTTCTCTGAAAGATTAGCGCAGTGCTCGGCACGTTTCCTCAGCGGGCTTCCCCAGCCCCACCTCCTTGGCGTCCGGGCACTGCGTCCTTCATTCTATAACCTGTTGCGGATCAAGAGCCGAAATGTCGCCATAAGCCTTCAAACTCCCGCTGAAAGGGAGCCACCAGCCGGACATCATCACTGACTATGATGTTCTCCTGGTTCACCTCCGAGGCACTCCGGGTCCAATTAAAACTGCCGGTGAGAAGCTTTTTGGCGTCGAAGATCGCAAACTTGTGATGCATATGGTCGGGCCCAAAATCCTGCCGCACAGGAATACCCGCCCGCCGGAACTGCTCGATGTCCGAACCGGCATCGTACGCCTTGTCATTGTCCGTGATGATCCGCAATTTCACCCCCCGCCGGTGCGCGCTCAGAATGGCCGAGGAGATACGGTCATCCGCAATCGTGAAAACACATAGATCGGCCGTCCGAACCGTAGCGACCAGCAAATCGATGATCCGGTTCACGCAAGCACTTCCCGGGCTGAAAAAGGACTCCACCATGGCCGTTTGCGATTCTTCCCGCGACGCTTGCAACAATTTGTTCACCTCTTCCAACCAGTCCAGCACCTCCTTTGCCTTCGGGTCCGGCAATTCCGCCCGCGCCAGTTGGAAAGCCTGATGCCGCACGAGCGCCCGTGCCTGTTCATTCAGCATACCCTCACGCAACAACTCGCCCAAAGCCCGTTTCTCAGCCCCGGAAATACGCCGGTCTTGCAAGGTCTGCCCCAAGGCTGTTTCCAACTCCTTCGGTGTCATACCGTGAGGCTACTTTTGACAGCCCGACTGTCACCATAAAAAAGCGGTTGAATTATGACAAAATGAGGAAAGCGCTTATAGTGAGTTGGCGTAGAAGTTGACATAGAGATTCAGCTAGGTAATGACCGGTGGACCTGCTAGTGTAACAGTTACCGGTTCCGTTCTCTGACAATTTACGCAGTGCTTGGAACGTTTCTTCAGCGGGCTCCCCCAGCCCCACCTCCTTGGCGTCCAGGCACTGCGTTCTCTTTTTTATCAGTCAAACTTTTGGAAGCTGAAGTGAAGCTCTAATCAAGCTGAAGTGGTGTCCCCACCAGGAATTGAACCTGGATCAACGGTTTAGGAAACCGCTGCTCTATCCATTTGAGCTATGGAGACTGAAGTAACGGCGAAAAACTGCGGTCTTCCGCCTTCAGGGTCAAGCCTGCGCCGAGGCTTCCTTTTGTGAATATCTCTCCATTGCGGATGCTGCCGCGCGTGCGAAACTGTTCTCAGTGTCTATCCCGTTACAGTTGGATGCAGCAAAACGGATCGCGCGCGGTGCCACTGGCAACCCCACGAATCGCTTTGAGCACATCCATCTGGAACGTGACGAGGAATGGAATCCCGAGGACGACCACCTGCTCCGCACGCAGTTCCTCGTGGATCATTCGGCAACTATCATCGCTTACAATGACAGCCCGGATATCGGCTTCGGTGCCAGTATCAATCCCTATCGTGGCTGCGAGCACGGCTGCATCTATTGTTACGCCCGGCCCACACACGAATACCTCGGCTTCTCCTCCGGCCTCGATTTCGAGAGCAAGATCATGGTGAAGGTAAATGCCGCCGAACTCCTGCGCACCGAACTGGGCAAGCCCAAGTGGAAGCCGCAAAGCCTCGCCATGAGCGGCGTTACTGATTGCTATCAACCCGTGGAGCGCAAGCTGAAGATCACCCGCAGTTGCCTCGAAGTCCTCGCCGAGTGCCGCAACCCCGTGGGTATCGTCACCAAGAACGCGCTCGTGACGCGGGACATCGATGTCTTGCAAGAACTCGCCCGTTACAATTGCGCGGCCGTATTCATCTCCCTCACCAGCTTGGATGCCGATCTGCGTCGTGTGATGGAGCCGCGCACCGCCTCACCGCGCGACCGCCTAGACACCATCCACAAGCTCGCCTCTGCGGGCATCCCCGTTGGGGTGATGACTGCCCCCATCATCCCCGGTCTGAACGACCACGAGATACCGCAACTTCTCAAGGCCGCTTCCGAAGCCGGTGCCCGCACGGCGGGTTACGTCGTCCTGCGTCTGCCCTACCAGCAGAAAGACCTTTTTGAAGACTGGCTTACACGCCATTTCCCTGACCGCAAAGAAAAGGTGCTCAACCGCATCCGCGCCATCCGCGGTGGTAAACTCTACAACGCCGATTTCGGCTCCCGTATGTCTGGTGAAGGCATATTTGCGGAGCAGATCGAACAGCTCTTCAAGGTCGCCACTCACAGATATGGCTTCAACCGCGAGCAAGTTCATCTGACCACCGAACACTTCCGCCGCCCAGCAGGCAAACAGTTGGAGTTGTTTTAACCTCCCGAAATGAGGAACCCACCGCTCCAACAACATCCTTTCCTGATAACCGCAACCGTGTATCATGACTTTGAAATTGGGAGGGCAAAAGTCCTTCCCCCTTTCACATGGGGCGTTCAAAGCAAGTTTTCATCCGCTTACCCGCTCAAGCAACACCTCTATGAAAACTGTCACTCTCAGCCGTCAGTTGTTCCCGATCACCCTCGCCATCGTCATGCTTTGTGCCGCCTGCATCGCCTTCGGCCAGGCCGACAAGTACAAGCCCGGCGACAAGATCGAATACTTGGAATCGCCCGCCAAAGACCTTTGGGAACCGGGCGTCTACATGTACGCCACGCCGGATGGCAAGCAGCCGGTCATCCGCAAGAAGCCGAATGAATTTTACAAGGATGGCGCGCAGACCGCCTATGATTGGGAACGCATCCGCCCACTTACTGCCAAGGCAGCAACCAAAGCTCCTGTGGAAGTTCCGGCGAAAGCTGGCCCTGCTACCGGAACTCTCCCCGCTCCAGCACCCAAGCCCGTCGTTCCTGAACCCTTAAAGACGACTGCTACCACAATGCCGGCTGGCACCATGATGACCAAAGAGGAAGTGCTGAATTTCCTCCAAACCCGTCTCGGCAATGAACCCTTTTCCCACCCGCAACGTGAACAGATCAAAAAGGAACTGGCTGAGATGATCAAAACTCGCGGAGTAAACTTCCGTTACGAAAACCTTTCTGATTTCAGTAACCAGCTCGGCAAATACGGAGCCTCATCTGAGATCACCTTTCCGCTCCAAGCCAATTACGGCCCACCCACCAAGCAAGCCTGGCTCATCGGCAAGTGGAGCCTCAGTAAAATCGGCGCAACGGTGGATCGCAAAGGTAACGACGGCTACATCTACCGCCAGACCGAGATCGGCGTGAAAGATGTTGGCTCCGTCGCCATCACCGCAGACGGTAAATACACTTGGAACATCGATGTCCCCCGTGGCGTGGCTCAAGGCACCTGGCGCAAAGCCACCCCGGCAGAAATGCCGTATCAAGGCGGCGACGCCATCGTGCTGTTGAAAGCCAAAGGCGGAGTGGACTGGATTGTTCATCAGGACCGCGTGACGGAACTCAAAGGCGACTGGGTCAATATCACCCAACTGGATGCACGCCAAATCCGCGAAGGCGGTTTCCGGGGGGCGCAAGGGAAGTAAGCGGTGGCGCATCAGCTTAAAGCCACAGGCTTTCAGTCAGTTACCTTCCGGAAAACTGGCGAAAGCCAAAGTGGCGGAGAGAGGGGGATTCGAACCCCCGGTAGTGTTACCTACGCACGCTTTCCAGGCGTGTGCCTTAAACCACTCAGCCATCTCTCCACGAGCGGGCCAAAACACTGTTGCAAGAAAACCCGCTAGGCAATCCTTTTTCGCAGCAAAATAGGGGTCCCTTCTTGGAGTCTAAACCGCCCCCTTTCTCAAAACAAAGCCTTAACAGCTCGAGAAATCGCCATATTTAGCTCAATTAAGGCGTCTTTAGCTATGTTTCGCGGTTATTTCCCCTGTTGAAATCCGAGCCTGCCCATCTACAATTCATCTTATGAAGCCCTTCGTATCACTCGTTGTCGCCACTTTGGTTTCCACTGCTGCCTTTGCGGCTGAACCGACCAGCTACTACAGCCGCCCTATCTTCTCGGATGATTTTTCCAGTAATGCCTTTGGCCCTCGTTGGGGGCATTACAAAAGCGGCAGTGTGGTGAAGGACGGCATGCTCATCGGTATCACGCCGGAGAATTCCGATCATTCGGCCGTGGACAGCATCAAATTTCCTGGCGAACGCGATCTGGAAGTGTCCGTAAAGTTCCGCTTCACCAGCGACAAGGCAAAGAGCTTCAACGTCTGGTTTGATGACCACACCTACAAAGGCTCGCATGCTGGGCACATCTGCAGCGTCACGATCAACCCCAAGTCCGTCACCGTCAGCGATGCCAAGACAGGTAACTTCAAGAACGAGATCTACGAAAAGCGCAAGGCCGACCCCAAGTCCTTGAACGACGCTGAAAAGGCTTTGCTCGCCACCAAGACCAAGAACTTCCCCTTCGTCACCACCTTGCAAGACTGGCATACGCTGGTGATCCAGACCAAGGGCGACTCAGTCTCGGTGAGCATTGATGGCAAAGCCGTCGGCTCTTTCAAATCCGAGGGCGTGACTCACGAGACGAAATCCCTGGTCAGCCTCACGACAAATCCCGTAGACGTGCATTACGACGATTTCAGCATCAAGGCCGCCGCGAAGCCTTGAGTACCAAGCTCAGGTCATGAACTCCACCAGCATCTCGCGCCGGAAGTTTCTCCGCCTCAGCACAACTGGGGCAGCGGTGGCGGCAGTAAGCCCCAGCATAATTAAAGGGGACGCCGTTGCGGCCGAGGCGAAGGTGGTTCCAGTCAAGAAAAAGGCCGGGCCGGTTTGTGAGACAGGTGGATGCTGCATCACAAAATCCGGTGATTTCTACAACGTCGAGCGTGGCAATCCGCTGCCGTATGAATTGCCCTTGGAGAAACGTTTGGAGATCGGCATGGAGCGCCAGACCTGGCAGCTCGAAGTCATCGCTGATCCGCAGAGCAACTCCAAGATCGAACGCCCTTTGCTCAAAGCAGACGGCACCGCACTTACTTTTGATGCCCTGCTGAAACTCGCAGCCACCAAGGCGACCAGCTACTTCAAGGTCATCACCTGCAACAACCTCTCTGATCCGCTTGGGCATGGCCTTTGGGAAGGTGTGCCGTTGCGCGATGTGCTCTGGCTCGCTGGGCCAGTGGAGAACTTGCGGCACGTTTACTACTACGGGCATCACAACGAAGACCCGAAGCAGATGTTCAAGTGCTATCTGCCAATGAACCGCATCTTTGAAGATCCGCCCGGCGAGTTGCCCGTCATGCTTTGCTACAAGTTGAACGGCGAATTCCTCACCGGTGAGCGCGGCGGACCGGTGCGCATGATTGTGCCGGAATCTTACGGCTTCAAATCGGTGAAATGGCTCCAACGCATCGTCTTCACAAACGCGCATCAATCTGACGACACCTACGCGAACGGCAACAACGATACGAACAGTTGGCTGAAGACCTTCGCCCGCTTCGCCACCCTGCCGGACAAGGTAAAAGCGGGCGATTCCTTAACGATTCAAGGCACCGCCCAGATCGGCGTCTCTGGTTTGCAAAATGTGCAATACTGGTTGCGCAAATCCACCGAACCACTGCCAGCAGGTGATCCGAATTTCACGAAAGCAGCCTGGCAAGATGCGCAGATTCTCCCCTTTGATGCCGAGGCGATCAAAAGCTTTGATCAAAGCAAACTGCACCCCGTGCAGTTCGATCCCCAGACCAGGCAACCGCGCGAATGGCCGCTGCGCTACACGCTCTGTCGCTGGACGGCGGAACCACGCAAGCTCGCACCCGGCAACTATGAACTGCGCTGCCGCACTATCGATCGCAACGGCTACGCGCAGCCTTTGCCGCGTCCATTTCCGAAATCCGGCAAGAACCAGATCCAGATGGTAAAGCTGGAAGTGGTGGCGTAAACAGGTTCCAGCCCTCATCACGAAACTAAAACACCCTCCGGCGCCGTGACGCTCGAAGGGTGTGAAATGTTTGGATACGGAAAAACTGTTACGCTTTCGCG
Organism: Limisphaerales bacterium; assembly: GCA_965283725.1. Taxonomy (GTDB): domain Bacteria; phylum Verrucomicrobiota; class Verrucomicrobiia; order Limisphaerales; family JAEYXS01; genus JAEYXS01. Next base: position 82,173 of record CBDIPT010000004.1, on the reverse strand, counting down.
AAACGCGCGGAGACGGCATCCCAGTCGATGACCTTGTAGAACGCTTCCACATAGTCTGCACGACGGTTCTGATATTTCAGATAATAGGCGTGTTCCCAGACATCGATACCCAAGATCGGCGTCTTGCCACTGCTCAGCGGAGAGTCTTGGTTGGGCAATCCTTCAATGGAGAGCTTTTTGCCATCGATGACCAGCCAAGCCCAGCCACTGCCAAACTGCTTCATGGCGGTATCGGTAAACTTGGTCTTGAAGCCATCGAAGTTGCCGAACGCCGTATCGATTGCCTTGGCGAGTTCGCCCTTTGGCAGTCCACCGCCGTTCTTCTTCAATGAATTCCAGAACAAGGTGTGGTTCGCATGACCACCGCCATTATTACGCACGGCCGTGCGGATGGCTTCCGGCACACTGCTGAGATTGGCAACGAGTTCTTCCACAGACTTGCCCGCCAAGCCAGCTTGACCAGCGACGGCTTTGTTCAGGTTCGTCACGTAAGCGTTGTGATGCTTGCCGTGATGGATCTCCATGGTTTGCGTATCGATGTGCGGCTCCAGCGCATCCGTGGCGTAAGGCAGCTTGGGCAACGTAAACGGGCCAGTGGCGGCAGGCGTTTGCGCCTCTCCGATGGAAGGCCAAGTGACGGCCACGGCAGTGGCCAAGGCGGCAGTCTTGAGTGCTTCGCGACGAGTAATCATAAGTGCTTTCTTGATGAGACTAAATTTGCTGGCTTCAGTTCAATAAAGAACCATCGATTCCCCTTTTTGGCAAACTTTGTCGGCTATTTACTGCCCAATCGTTTGCGCACCTTTTCCAGCGACTCCTTGCTAAGCAACCCGGCCTCATACAAACGCTCGGCATAATCCACTTGGCGCTCCGTCACTTTGTCAGATTTACGCCGGTTCACCGTACGCGGCAACATCTCCAGATTCGCGAGTTCATTGCCCACTTCCGGTGCGAGACTGAACGGCACGATGTGGTCGATCTCTACGGACTCGCCCAGATAAGGTCCATAGGTGACATCCGCGGCGTGACCCAGCTTGAGTTTGCTAAGATTCTCCGGCGTTAACAGCCCCAGTTCACGCGCGATCTTCCAGTTGCGCATCAACGCGTCATGCACCATTTCAGCGCGCAATCCCTGTTCATTGTTCAAGCGTTGCGCCCACTTGACTGCTGCTTCTGGCGAACCGCCATGGTCGTAAGCCTCAAACATCCAATAGACGATCTTGTTCAGGCGGGGATTGGCTCCCCGCTCGCCCAAGGTGGCGAGCTTGGCGGGATCGCTGAGGCTCGCGATGGCAACAATCGATTGCAACGGCGTGAACTGCCACACCAAGCCCAGCACCACACTAAGCAAGACCGCTACCACACCCATTTTGCGCGGGATACGCACGCGTTTCATGACCGCAAATGTGAATGACCATTCGCCGCATAGCAATCCACCACTTGACAACTGTGTATAGTCAATATATACAGTAAACCAGATGAGCGATTCATCATATAACTGGAACTTGCCGCTGATCTCCTCCGCCGCGCCTGGCGCGCTCTACGAGCAGATCGTGGACGGCCTCAAGCGCGAGATCAGCGCTGGCCGCTTGCAACCCGGCGCGCCTCTGCCCTCTTTCCGTCAACTCGCGGCAGATTTGCTGGTGAGCGTCATCACGGTGAAGCGGGCGTATGAGGAACTGGAACGCGAAGGCATCATCTACCGCCGGCAGGGTTTGGGCACTTTCGTGGCGGAAACCGGAAATGACCGCAGCCGGGAAACACATAAAGCCGAAGCCACGGAGCTCTTTCACTCTGCCATCACGGCCGCCCGTCAAGCCGGTCTGACTGACCGCGATATTCTTTCCCTTGTCCGCGATACTTTGAATCAACCCTCGGAGGATAAAAAGCCATGAGCAACGCCATAGAAATCACCGGCCTTACCAAATCATTCAGCAAGTTCCAGCTTGGCCCGGTGAACCTCACCGTTCCGCGCGGCGCCATCTATGGCTTCGTGGGACCAAATGGAGCGGGCAAAACCACAACGCTCGATCTCCTGCTCGGCATGGGCCAGCCCGATGGTGGCCATATCTCCATAGACGGCCTCGATCACACACGCGACGAAGTGGCAGTGAAACAAAAGATCGGCTACGTGAGCCCGGATTTGAATTTCCAGATGTGGGGCAAGGTCGGGAATGCCATCCGTTTTGTGAAAGGTTTCCACGCCACGTGGGATGACCGGCATTGCGAATATTTGCTGAAGACTTTTCGACTGGGCGTGGATGACAAGATCGGCACCCTTTCCTTTGGCAGCAAGATCAAGCTCGCACTGGTGCTGGCTCTCGCCTGGCGGCCGCCCATCCTCATCTTGGATGAGCCCACGGTGGGCCTCGATGCCGTAGCCCGGCATGACCTGTTTGGTGAACTGCTGGAATCCGTGGGCAAGGAGGACCGCACCATCCTCATTTCCTCCCACGCATTGTCTGATGTGGAACGCTTCGCTGACCGGCTAGGATTCATCAAGGATGGTCGCATGCTGCTTGAAGGGGAAACAGCGGAACTCATCCAGCGCTACCGCATGGTGGATTGCCAATCAAGCGAACCGCAGCGCCTGCAAAAGCAACCGGGTATCGTGCTGGCCAGGCAAGATGGCCAACGCTGCCGTGTCTTGGTGGACCGCGGCGAAGAATCCAGCAACTGGCTGAAACAATTCGGCGCCCAACCATTCGCCTCCGCACCCGTCACGTTGGAAGAACTTTTCGTCACCCTCGCCAAGGCTTGATTATGCAACCCAATCTCTTGCTCTTAAAAGATTTCTACCGGCGCTGGTGGTGGGCCTATCTGCTGGGGTTCCTCCTGTTCAGCGTCATCGGAGCTGCCTTTTCCTTTACCAAGACTCATTCCATGCTTCCCATGGGCGGAGGCATCTTCTTGGGCGCACTCCTGCTGGCCGCAGATCTTAACTTCCGCACGAATGCGCGCACTCTCCTGACCTTGCCCGTGAGTTTGAATGAACTCGGGGTAACGCTCTGGTTCGTGGGTGTTCCCTTAAGCGGATTGTTCGTCGCCTTGTCTACCGCACTTGGCACTCTGATTGCCACGCTGGCTGGTGCCACCAATCCGCTCAGCATGCCCGAGCTGTTACGTTTTCTGGTCCTGACCACATCTGTGAATGCCTTCATGATGGTGGTGCTCACCTTCCTCTTGCATCGCCCGCCGGAAAATAAGGCCGAACACTGGATCGCAGGAGCCGCAGGTGGAGCTTGGGGACTGGGCTTAAGTGCGAGCATGACCGGCTTCATGTTCTGGCCCAAGACACTTCAACTATGGGATCCCTTGTCCCTAGGAGTGCTGTTGATAGGTGTCATCTGCACCTTCGTCGCCTGGTATCGCTGCCCTATCATGTTGCAAAACCGCACTAGTCGGGCGGCAGCGACAGCCAGTCCAAACAAACAGAGTACCTCTTTGCCTGCTGGCGGCTTGAACGGACTATCCAGTCTCTTTGTCCGCACATTTGTCAACGCCGCCGGTTTCAGCCTCGCGATGCAGTTCGTCATGCAAGTGGTTTTACGCCTGCTGCATGCGCCAACCAGGCCATCCACGGTTTCCATGATCGTCTTTATGCCGTTATTTTTCGTCTGCCTCATGCTCCTGCAACCCTACATGAGCACCTTGAGGCACTGGCGTACCCTGCCACTTTCCAGCTCGCAACTGGCGCTGCTTTATCTAGGTCTGGTTTTGACCACCTTGGGCGGAGCGATTGCCTCTCCTATCGTATACCTGCTTTTGACCGGCGATTTTTCAGCACCTTGGGCGAACCTTCCCTTATTAGTTTTCGGTTGCGGGATGTTTTGTCTGCTCGCCTCCCTCATCATGCACATCGGGGCCAAGTGGGCCATGTTGATGCCTATGATCATCTTTCCGCTGCTAGCCACCGTGCCAGAGATGCTACGGCACAATGTTACTGTGTTGGCTTTGATCAACTCCCCACTGACTTTGCTGGCTGGGTTGGGATTGATACTGCTCGCCTACTGGTGGAACTTGCAGATCATCCGGAAACGGTCGCGTGTCTATCAATCCGGTTTCCACCTCATCGGCCGGATGCAGATGGGCGGTTAGCCTGCCAACTGCTCACCTAGCCATGCCGAGATGAATTCCTGCGGGTCCCTGCCCTGCTCGCGCAAGGTGCGCAGACTGAGGGCGGCATTGCGCTTGGCCAAACGAACGCCGCGTTCATCGGTCAGCAAAGGGCAGTGATAGAAGGCGGGCGATGCCCAACCCAAGGCGCGATAGAGCAGAATCTGTCTCGCCGCAGACACCAGCAGATCCGCCCCGCGCACGACTTCGGTGATACCCATTAGAACATCATCCACCACGACGGCAAGTTGATAGGCAGGAACATCATCGGGGCGCCAAATGACAAAGTCGCCGAAGTCATGACCGGCCACGTACTCTTTTGGACCGAAGTGACCGTCTACAAAACGGATGGTTTCACCATCCGGGACACGAAAACGCCAGCAGGGCTTGCGCCCTTCAAGTTTATGGTTGGTGCTTCCGCTCTGCATCCGACACGTCCCCGCATAGATCGCCTCTTCATCCTCCGCATGGGGAGCTCGGGACGAAAGCTGCACCTCTTTACGGGAACAATAACAAGGATAGGCGTATCCACTGGCGATCAAACGTTTCAGCGCATCGCGGTAGAGTTGTGTGCGTTCGCTTTGGTTGTAAGGCGCATAGGGCCCGCCGACATCCGGACCTTCATCCCAATCCAAACCCAGCCAGCGCAGGTCTTCCATGAACGCATGCACGAACTCCGGTTTGCTGCGCTGCGGATCGAGGTCTTCATTGCGCAAGATGATCTGGCCACCTGCTTGCCGGGCACGTTGCCACGCGATCCAAAATGTGCGCGCATGGCCCAGGTGCAGGAACCCCGTAGGCGATGGGGCGATGCGGCCGCGATAGGGTTTGTTTGGCGCTGCGCTCACAGCTCACACTTTGGCTTGCCGCCAGCATTCCGAAAACTTAGGCAACGGAAAAGACAACCGGGCCTGCGCCTTCGCACAATTCAAACTCGTATCCGGCGAGCGAGGTGCCCCTTTATAGGTGTTCAGCGAGGCGGCGTGGATTTGCGAACGAAATTGCGGGAACCGTTCACAGATCAATTCACCGATCTGCCAGCGCGACAGGCGCTCGCTCCCTGCCACGTGATACACCCCGGTCACCTGCTGTACCGCCAGTTGCCACACGGCGCGCGCTGTCTCTTCAGCCGGAATCGGCGTACGGAACTCATCGGTGAACAGGTGCAATGTTTTGCCCTCGCGCAAAGCGGCAAGCATCTGCTCATCCATACCACGATCACCTTGCAACGAGGGACCGGCATTTAGTGAAGTGCGAATGACAGTGTGGTGCGGATTCCGCAAGACGTGCCGCTCGGCCAGCACTTTCGTCTCGGCGTAAACACTCAGCGGGTTTGGCTTGTCCGTTTCCACATAATCCCCTTTTTGCCCGTCAAAGATCAGGTCCGTAGAGAAAAAGATGAAGGAGATGTCCGTAGCCAGGTCGGCAAGGAACTTTGTCACCTCCACATTGAGTTCGTGTGCGAGTTTGGGATTAGCCTGACATTCCGGGCTGCGACTCAGCGCGGCACAATGGATGATGAGTTTGGGCCGGGCTTTTTGAAATGCGTTCACCACCGCCCGGGAATCACGGAGGTCAAAATCGGCCCGAACAACGGGTGTCACATGCCAGCCAGTGGCACAGGACTTTGCCAAATGGACAAGGTGGCTGCCAATCAAACCATTGGCACCGGTCACCCAGCAGACTGGGGGCGGCGGGCTAGGCTTGGCGGCCGCATCGTTCACGGCTCAGAAAAATCAGTCGATGAGGCGCTTGGTGAGATCACCATAGGCGTCGATACGACGGTCGCGCAGGAACGGCCAGTGAGTGCGGGTGACATCAACCTTGTCGAGGTCCACCGGCACGATGAGGTTTTCCTCTTTATCCACGCTGGCCTTGGCGATGATCTCGCCGGAGGTTCCCGCTACGAAACTTTGACCCCAGAATTCCAAACCATCGCCTCCGATCGGCTGCTCGAGGCCGATGCGGTTGATCGCCGCTACATAACAACCGTTTGCGACGGCGTGCGAACGCTGAATCGTCTCCCAAGCGCCATGCTGACGCACACCGTATTCCGCTTTTTCGCTGGGGTGCCAGCCGATGGCGGTGGGGTAGAAAAGGATTTCCGCCCCTTGCATGGCGGTAAGGCGAGCACCTTCGGGATACCATTGATCCCAGCAGATGAGCACACCGATCTTGGCGAACTTGGTCTGCCACGCCTTGAAGCCCAGGTCACCCGGCGTGAAGTAGAACTTCTCGTAGAACAGCGGATCATCCGGGATGTGCATCTTGCGATAGATGCCGAGGAAGGAGCCATCGGCATCGATGATCGCTGCCGTGTTGTGATAGAGACCGGAAGCGCGCTTCTCGAAGAGCGAAGCGATGATCACGACGCCGTGCTTCTTGGCGAGCTTCTGGAAGGCATCCGTGCTTGGCCCGGGAATGGACTCGGCGAGCTTGAAGTTCGCGTGGTCTTCGTTCTGGCAGAAATACTGCGAGCGGAAGAGTTCCTGGGTACAGATGATTTGCGCACCCGCTTTGGCCGTCTTTTCAACGGCGGCGAGCGTCTTTTTCAGATTGGCGGCAGGGTCGGCAGAACAAGCAGTCTGCACGAGGCCCAGCTTGACGACAGAGGAAGACTTACGGCTCATGATCAACTTACAAACTTACAGATTCTTAGACGCCATATGGGCCGTGCGGTCAAGCACCACCGTGTTGCCGCGCGTATTATCCACGGTGACCACCTGATTTTGCCCGAAAAGCTCGCGGATAAAGCGGCCGAGTGTCTCATTTGTGGGACCGTAGCCTTGATCGTAGATGTAATGCTCGAGGCTCTCCAGCAGCTCTTCGGCGGATTGGTAGCGTTTGGTGAGATCGCGGGCCAAGGCCTTGTGCATGATATCGTTCAACGGCTCATCGATACGCGAATCAAGCTGTCGGAAGTCCGGAATCGGCATGGACAAGATGCGCTGGCGGGATTCTTCGACCGAGTTGCCCTTGAACACGTTATAGCCCAAAAGCAAGACCGAGAGGAGCACGCCCACACTGAAAACATCAGACCGCTTGTCCGTGATGCGAAAATCCGCCTGTTCCGGGCTCATGTAATCCGCTTTGCCGGCGACCACTTCCCCTTCGTTATCCGTCAAAAGCCCCCGTGCCTTGGCGACGCCGAAATCCGTGAGCTTCACGTCGCCCTCAAAGGCGATCATGACGTTCTTGGGGTTCACGTCACGGTGAACGATGCCCAATGGCTTGCCGTCACGGTCCGTCTTGGCATGCGCGTAGGCCAGACCGCGGGAGACACGGCTGGCGATAAATACCGCCAGATCACGGGAAAGCGGGCGTTTCTTATCCACCAACTGCGTGCTGAACTGCTCCAAGTTCACCCCCCGGATCAGCTCCATGGCGATGAAATAGATGCCGCTGGCCTCACCTAATTGATAGGTCTGAACGATATTGGTGTGGATGAGATCGGCCACCAGCTTGGCTTCACCAACGAAATTCTCGATGAATTGCTTCTGGTTGGCGTAGCTTTGGCGAATGACCTTGATGGCCACGCGTTTCACGAAATCGCGCGCGCCGTGTTGCTCGGCTTCATACACAACACCCATGCCGCCTTCGAAAATCTTGCGGACGATTTCGTACCGAGTGTCACCTTGGATGGTAAACAGGCTAGCCACATGCGCATCTTCCGCATTCGGCCAACCAAGTCAAGCCTCGCAGACAGCATGAGGAAAATTATGGAAAAAGCCCCATTTTCTTCACTTTTCTACTTGCGTGCCACGCGCACACCTATTTAATACGAAGCAAGTCGCAAGACAATTCACCTAACCCAAACTGTAACAGTTACACTCTAAATCTATGGCTAAAGCATTGACCAAGTCCCAAATCGCCGCCGCTCTCGCGGAAAAGGCTGAGATCTCCAAGAAACAAGCTGTCGCTATTCTCGAAGAAATCGCCGCTCTCGCCTACAAGCAGGCCAAGAATTCCTTCACCCTCCCTGGCATCGGCAAGCTGGTGCTCGTGAACCGCAAAGCTCGTATGGGCCGCAACCCGGCTACTGGCGAAGCGATCAAGATTCCGGCTAAGAAGGTCGTGAAGTTCCGCGTGGCCAAGGCTGCGAAGGACGCGATCCTCGGCGCGAAGTAATCCCCTGTTTTTAGCGACTGCTAAGACGCTCTGGGCAACCAGAGCGTCTTTTTTTATGCCCGCTTCACAAATCTCCTACGCCATCAATTCTTTGATCGCGTGGGCTTCTCCACCCCGGTCAACCGCATGTCCAAGCCCTGATATTTATAGGTGAAACGCTGATGGTCCACGCCCAGCAGATGCAGGATGGTCGCATGGAAATCCCGCACGTGCACCGGGTCTTTCACGATGTTGTAGCTGAACTCATCTGTCTCGCCGTAAATAGCTCCGCCCTTGGAACCGCCCCCGGCCATCCACATCGTGAAGCAGCGCGGATGATGATCGCGTCCATAGTTCTCCTTCGATAATCCGCCCTGGCTGTAAATGGTTCGCCCGAACTCACCGCCCCAGATGATCAGCGTGTCCTCGAACATCCCCCGCGATTTCAAATCTTGGATCAACCCGTAAGTCGCCTGATCAATGTCTTTGCACTGCATCGGCAAGCGACCGCCCACGTTCGAGTGATGATCCCAGTTGTTCAGGTAAAGCTGCACGAAGCGTACACCCCGCTCCACCAACCGGCGCGAGAGCAGGCAGTTGTAGGCAAAGCTGCCCGGCTTCTTCGCTTCATCACCGTAGAGTTTGTAAGTGGACTCCGGCTCGCTCTTGAAATCCGTCAACTCCGGCACACTCGCTTGCATGCGGAACGCCATCTCGAACTGCTGGATGCGCGTGTGCGTTTCCGGATCGCCCACCTGTTTGAAATTCATCTCGTTCAACTTCTTCAAGCCATCAAGCTGTTTGCGGCGCAAATCGGGCGGCACACCCGGCGGATTATTGATAAAGAGAATCGGGTCGCCACCACTGCGGAAGGACACCCCCGCGTGTTCTCCCGGCAGGAAACCGCTGGACCACAACCGCGCTGAGATCGCCTGGATCTGCTCCTTGTTCGTCGGCTCGGCCACCAGCACCACGAAGGTCGGCAGGTTGCTGTTCATCGAACCCAAGCCATAGCTCGCCCACGAACCGATACACGGCCGCCCCGCGTTCATATTGCCCGTCTGCATGAAGCAGATGGCCGGCTCGTGATTGATTGCTTCGGTGTGCATGGAGCGAATAAAGCACATGTCATCCACACACTTCGCCGTCTGCGGCAGCAGTTCGGTCACCCACATCCCGCTCTTGCCGTGCTGCGCGAATTTGAATTTCGACGGCGCGATCGGAAACCGCGCTTGCCCGCTCGTCATCGTCGTGAGCCGTTGTCCTTTGCGGATCGAGTCCGGCAAATCTTTGTCATACCAATCCGCCATCGCCGGTTTGTAATCGTAGGTGTCCATCTGCGACGGCCCGCCGACCATATGCAGATAGATGACCCGTTTCGCCTTCGGCGCGAAATGTGGCAGCTTGTCCGGCATCTCGCTCGCACCCGCCGCCCACGCGGCGAACTGGTTGCCCAGCAAACTGCTCAAGGCCGAGGCCCCGAGCACATTCTTACCGCGCGCGAAGAACTGGCGACGCGTCTCATATTGGGCGTATTCGTTAAAAAGGCTCATAACATTACTTGTTCAACACCTCGTCCAGATTCATCAATTGGTTCGCCACCATCGTCAGCGCCGCCAGCTTGGGCGCATCCAGCTTCGCGTCCGGTTTGGAATCGCCATAATTGATCAGCTTCTGCGCATCCTCCGGCTTGCCGGCGTAATACGCCAGCGCTTCACGCAGCGTATCCTTCACCACTGTCCGCTCCTTGCTGGCCAGCGGCCGCACCAGCACGCGTTCCGCCATCACCTCCACGGCACGGTTCACATCGGCCGGATTCTCCCGGAGCGACGCTTCCGCCAGCTTGCGGGCCGCTTCCACGAATTGCGGGTCGTTCATCGTCGCCAGCGCTTGCAGCGGCGTGTTCGTCCGTTCCCGCCGTGTGCAAGAAACCTCACGGCTTGGGGCGTTAAAGACATCCATCGAAGCCGGTGGAGCCGCGCGCTTCCAGAAGGTATACATGCTGCGGCGATACAGCGCCTCCCCCTTGTCCTGTTTGTAATTGCGCGTGTTGCTCTCCGGCATCGCCACCGCTTCCCACACGCCTGAAGGTTGATAGGGTTTCACGCTTGGGCCGCCCACTTTCTTCACCAGCAATCCGCTCGTGGCCAGCGCGTAATCCCGCACCATCTCGGCATCCATGCGGAAACGCGGTCCCCGGCTGAGGAAACGGTTCGCCGGGTCCTTGTCCAATTTCTCCGGCGTCGTTTCGGCGCTCTGCCGATAGGCCGATGACGTCACGATGAGGGTGAAGAACTTCTTCACATCCCACCCGCTCTCGCGGAACTCCACCGCCAGCCAGTCGAGCAACGCCGGGTTCACCGGCACTTCGCCGACCACCCCAAAATCCTCCGTCGTCTTCACCAGACCGGTGCCGAAGAGTTCCTGCCAGAACCGGTTCACCATCACACGTGCAGTTAATGGATTCTCCTTTGCCACGAGCCATTCCGCCAAACCCAGCCGGTTCGTCGGCGCACCTTGCGGCAGCGGATTCAAGAAGCCGAACGGTGCCGCCACCACCTTGTCCTTCGGTTGGTCATACTGGCCGCGGAACAGGATGTTCGCCATGGGCATGGAGTCTTTCTTCTCCATCTGCACATGCGTCACCGGATATTTCAGGCGGATGCCTTCGCGTTCTTTCTCCAAGTTCGCTTGCGCTGTTTGCGCCGCTTTGAAGGAGTCCGACTTTGTCGCCAGATAGTAATCAAAGATCGGTTTGCGCTGTTCGGGCTTCCATTTCTCCACCGGGGTGGCGAGCAACTTCTTCAACGTCGAGAAATTCGCCAGAGCCGCGATCTCTGCCGGATTCAGCTCACGCGAATACAGCCGGATATCTTGCAAGCCCACTCCGTCCAGATGCGCTCCCCCGCTCCGTTGCGCCAGCTTGAAGGGCACCTTCGTGCGGATGGACCCCGTGATCCCCTTCCCGTTCTCCGTCTCCAACGTCTGCAACTCGCCATCCAGGAACAGCTTCACGCCTTCCGGTTTGCCGGACCCATCATAGCTCACGAAGAGATGCTGCCACTTGCCCTTCTTCGCCACCCGTTTGCTCGTCTTGAGCTTGATGGCATTCTCCGGCCATTGGCTCACGATGTGCGTGGCGAACTGCCCCTGCTGGATCCACAGATCCCAGCCGCGATAATTATCCTTCTCATCCATCCGGGAGAAGAACGCCGCCGTCTCGTTGTAATCCTTCGGCACATAGACCCATGCCCCGTAGGAGAAAGCTTGTTTGTGGCCGAAATCACCCGCTTCCGGAAATTCAACCGTCACACCCTTCTTCAGTTGGATGCCCCGCGTAGGGCGCCCCTCGGGTGCCAGCGTCAACTCGCCCGTCGGCTTGAACTTCTGTTCTTTGCCCAGCACATTGGCCGTCACCTCATTCGTGTTGCCGTCATCCAGCTCGGCATGGAAGACGATGTCTTTGCCGGAAAGCTCCTGCTCCATCTCCTCGGCCTTCAAGCCGCCCACCCATTTCGCGAATTCTGGCTCGGCGCTCTTGCGCTTCGCTTCCACGCTCTGTTTCGCAGCTTCGATCGCCTTTGGCAGCTCCTGCCAGCGCGCCAGGTCCTTTGCGTCATCGATGACAGTGATGCTTGGATTCGAGTCCTTCACATTCCCATCCAGCCCGCCCTGCTGTGTGTTCCGGAAGAACGCGGCCATCGAATAAAAATCCTTCATCGTCACCGGATCGAACTTGTGGTCATGGCACGCCGCGCAATTCGCCGTCAGCCCCAGCCACACCCACGAGGTTGTCGTCACGCGATCATTCGCGTAGTTCGCCAGGTTCTCATCCACGATGGTTCCGCCTTCGTTCGTGGTCATGTTGCAGCGATGGAACCCCGTCGCCACCTGCTGATCTTGCGTCGGGTTGTCCAGCAGATCACCCGCCAGCTGCTCGATCGTGAACCGGTCGAACGGCATGTTCTGATTGAATGCCTTGATGACCCAGTCGCGATACGGCCACATCTCGCGGTAGTTATCGAAATGCAGCCCGTGCGTATCCGCATAACGCGCCGCATCCAGCCAATAACGGCTGCGATGCTCGCCGTACGCCGGTGAATCCAGCAACCGCGCCACCAGTTTCTCGTAAGCGTCCTTCGACTTGTCGTTGGCGAATGCCTCCACCTCTTCCGTCGTCGGCGGCAGGCCGGTCAAATCCAATGTCACCCGTCGTGCCAGTGTGCGCTTGTCCGCTTCCGCTGCGGGCTTCAGGCCCTTCTCTTCCAGCTTCGCCAGCACAAACGTATCGACCGGGTTTTTCACCCACTTGGCGTTTTTCACCTTCGGCAATGCCGGCCGTTCTGGCGCGATGAACGCCCAGTGATCCTGCCACTTCGCGCCCTCCACGATCCACCGTTTGATCAGTTCTTTTTCTTCCGGCTTCAGCACCTTGTGTGATTTTACCGGCGGCATGACGTCATCCGTATCCGTCGTGATGATCCGTTGCCAAAGTGCGCTCTCCTTGAGGCTGCCCGGCTTCACCACCGGTCCCTCGCTTTTCGTCTGTTTGAAGAGCCCGGCCTTGGTATCCAGCCGCATGTCCGCCTTCCGCGCGCCCGGATCAGGCCCATGGCAAGCCAGACAATATTCCGAAAGCAATGGCCGGATATCGCGATTGAACACCACGCTACCCTTGGCCGCTTCCGCTGCTTGTGCCGCTTCACTTGCCGCCACCAGCAGCGCGATCAGCGCCATCTTCTTCACCACTTGCAGACTTAGAGTCATACACTTATTCCAGATTCAACCGCGTTTTCCGCCTTAAACCGGCTCTCCCGACTCGCGTCAGAATACCATTTTTCAGCCCGGTTACTAAGCTTCCAAGCGCTCTATATGCGCTACATGGAGACAAAATTTAACTTTTTACGCATCTGGCCACGCCATTTAGACGGCACGAACCGGCCAGACACTCAAAGGGCTGATGGTCATTTTTAACAAACCTCCTCCAAACTGCCATACACAAGAATTGCCCAACCAATGTATAATTCTGCTCTCTTTTTGCCGCCAAATTTGGGAGCAGATTCCGTCCGCAACCGCCGTAAAGCGGTTCTGTCTGCTTCTGAAAAAGCATAACTCCGTCGAGCCCTTGCCAAAGCCCCTCCTCAGCGTATCCTGCTGGCCACAAGTCCAGTTTCTCAAACTCCTGTCCCCGCTCATTTTCATACCTCACCAATACCACTCATCCTGGAACACCGTTAGTCTTAGCCTCGCTATTCCCTGCTATTCTCGGACAAAATCTCATCAAACAGCGCCCATCGCCTGTCATGGCGGGCTTGCCGGCTGAAGTTTGTGATCCACCCCATTCCTTCGTCATTCCCTCTGGAGTTGCCCTTTCCGTCATTCTGCCTTACTTGAGAAGCATGAAGTTCGCAGTTGTTGGTTGCGGTGCGCTCGGCAGCTATTACGGCGCCAAGCTCTGCCGTGACGGCCATGAAGTCCATTTCCTCCTGCGCTCGGACTACGAGATCGTCCGCCGCCAAGGCGTGCGCATCCTCAGTCCTGAGGGCAACTTCCATGTGAACCCCAAGTGCGCCCGCACCCCGGAAGCGATCGGTCCCGTGGACGTCGTGCTAATCGGCCTGAAAACCACCGCCAACGACCAATTCGCCAAGCTGCTGCCTCCCCTCGTCGGCCCGCACACCGCCATCCTCACCTTGCAGAACGGCCTCGGTAACGAAGAAGCCCTTGCGAAACTCTTTCCGCCCGAGCAAATCCTCGGCGGACTCTGCTTTGTCTGCCTGAACCGGATTGAACCCGGCGTCATCGACCACCAGGCCCACGGCAAGATCGTCATGGGCGAGTTCAACCGCTGGCCCGAACCACGCACCCACGACATCGCCACTGCCATCCGCCACTCCGGCGTCCCCTGCGTGGTCTCGGACTCACTGGCCAAAGCTCGCTGGGAAAAACTCGTCTGGAACATCCCCTTCAACGGCTTGGGCGTGGCTAGCGCCGCCGGCCTCGAAGTTTTTGCCGAGCCCCTCTCGAATTCCAACAACTCTACGAATACTTTGACAGCTGCATCCCCCTCGCCCCTCGGAGGGGAGAGGGCCGGGGTGAGGGGTGCCCCTGGCCCGCTTCAGCCATCCTTAACCACGGATAAACTTCTCGCCCATCCTCAGTGGAAAAACCTCGTCCGCGAGCTTATGCACGAAGTCATCGCCGCCGCCCGCGCCCAAGGTCACGACCTCCCCTCCGAACTGGTGGACAAGATGATCAAGAACACCTCCGAGATGGGCGCCTACAAACCCTCCACCCTGCTGGACTTCCAACACGGCCTGCCGCTCGAACTCGAAACCATGTTCCGCGAACCTCTTCGCCGAGCGCAAAAAGCCAATGTCGCCACTCCTCGTCTGATTACCCTTTGCCGCATCCTCTCTGAACTGGAAAAGCAAAATACGCGGCAAGGATAACTCCTTCCCGCGTATTTTCCGGAAATCTAAACTGTTGACGTTTACTTCTTCAACGCCTTCGCCACCGCCGCCTCCAGATCATCTCCCTGTAATCCCTTGGCGATGATCTTTCCCTCCCCATCCAGCAGATAAGTGGCTGGCAGCGCCACGATGCCATAAGTCTGCGGCAGCTTGCCGTCCCAGCCTTGGCCGTCAGAATACTGGACCCATTTGATTTCATTCTTCTTCAGAAATTCCATCATCTTGTCCCGCTCATCATCCAAGTTGATGCCCACGATCTCGAAACCCGCCTTGTGATACTTGCCATAGGTTTTCTTCACATTGGGCAGTTCCTCCACGCAGATTTTGCACCAAGTGGCCCAGAAATCCACGAGGACCACTTTGCCTTTATAGTTCGCGAGTGACAGCGGCTTGCCTTCAATATCTTTCTCCGTGAAATCAGGGAACTTCGTTCCGGGCAGTAAACCGGCCTCGATTTTTTTAAGCTCACTGTTCTTTTTGATATTGGCCATCACTTCCACTGCGCGCTTGGCCGGCGCAGTGTTCGGAAAATCCTTCTGGATCTGTTCCATCAAATCGGCTGCCTTTTTGCTGTCTTCAAAGATCTGTCCGTAGAGGATCGCCTTCAAGAATAGCGCCTGCGCCGCCGTTTCCGGCTCGGTATGCTTGTACTTGGCCACCAACGCGTCGAACTCCTTTAACTCGTCCGCCATATTCGCTTCCTTCTGCGGCCCCGTCTTCAGCTTCGCCTGCACCTTCTCTACGAAAGCAGCCAGCTCATCGATTCCGCTGGCCCCCTGGCTTACCACCACGGACAGACAGAGATAAAAAGCTACGCCGAGAATGATGGACTTCAATTTCATGACAAATAGACAGTGTTGACTCAAACGGAACACTCCACGTTCAAGTTGGCAAGTGTTAACCTCGTGATATGTGTGGGGCTAGATTCTACCTACACTGCCTCAATCACTCCATTTCCACCTTATTTTTCTCGCGGTTGGCTTTCAAAGATCTCGCTCGCTTAAGAGTATCTGCAATGCTTTCTTTTTCTAGATTTTCTGCTAACAACTCACGAAACTTCTCTGGATTAATTTCGCAATGGTGAAAGTAGTGTTCCATTTTACGCTTCTTTTCAGCTAAGGCCTACTCCCGATCAGACGGCTTAAGCCAACCCGCTGCCTTACTGATTTTGAATAAGCCGATAGAAATACTGATTGCGGCTTGCATATGACCTAGCCAATCGACTCCTAAACTCACTATTTCGATCAAAACTGGCACCCCTACAACTAAGCCCGTGAAAATTCTGAACAATTTTAAAAAAGTTCCTCTATTTCGAAATTCATTTCGAACTTTTTGCTCATGCTCATCTTGATACTTGAACGGCAATGTTGAATAAACACTTTGCAAGTAAAGATAGCCTTTTTTTCTTCAGGAAATTCGCTCTGACTCTCCTCCTTCCATTTCTTAACCACTTTTTGTGTTTTTGGGTCAATGAAACTGCAAAGAACCGATTCCGGTCTTACCTTCTTAAGTTTTATCTAACTGCCCGCCACATCAAATGAACTAGCCTTTATCGGAACACAGAACTTTGAAAGCCAGTATTCACACTCCTTTTCCATCAGGCTAGCTACATCAGATTCAGAATACTCGCCAAGAAAGGAGAGCTGTAGATGCGCAAAATCCCACCTCAAATCAGCGGGATGATAACTTACATAGCAGGTATCACGGGATTCCTCAACATCATCCCGGAAAACTTTCCTGTGATTTACACTCATTGAAATAACTATGATTTCTGCCGTCTCAAAAGCTATTGCAAAAACAAAGAGCTTTTGGAGTGCGCTACTGCCACAGAGAAAACCACCTTTACTACTATCTCGCCCCTTGTCTTGACGCCTCCCCCTCCATCCGGTTTGCTGTGTGACCTGCTGCTGGTCCGGTAACGGCCTGGCGGCGGATCAATTTAAGAAGATCATCATGAGTAGCGTTCGCGTCCGCTTTGCGCCGAGTCCCACGGGTTACCTCCACATCGGGGGAGCCCGCACCGCGTTGTTTAACTGGCTCTATGCCCGCCACACCGGCGGCACCTTCGTGCTGCGCATCGAGGACACCGACACCGCCCGCAACAGCCAGGCCGCCATCGACGTCATCTTCAACGGCCTCCGCTGGCTCGGCCTCGACTGGGATGAAGGTCCCGTTTCCAGCACCGATTTCAAAGCGTCTAAAGGCGATAAAGGCCCTTACTTCCAATCCCAACGCTCCGACATCTACCGCCAGCACGTCGATATCCTGCTGAAGAAGGATCTGGCCTACGAGAAGGATGGCGCCATCCGCTTCCGCATGACGCGTGATCCCATCCTCATCCCCGACCTCGTCGTCGGCGATGTCTCCCGCGCCTTGACCGACCGCGAAGAGATCGAACCCGATTTCATCATCGTCCGTTCCGATGGCCAGCCCGTGTTCCACCTCGTGAACGTCATCGACGACTTGCTGATGAACATGACGCACGTCATCCGCGGTGAAGATCACTTGAGCAACACCGCCAAGCACATCGCCCTCTTCCGCGCCTTCGGTGCCGAAGCTCCGAAATACGCGCACATCCCGCTCATCCTGAACAACGATGCTTCCAAGATGAGCAAGCGCGATGTCGGCGCCTCCATGCAAACCTACATGGATGGCTTCTTCATGCCCGAAGCCGTGGTGAACTACCTCTGCCTCCTTGGCTGGTCGCCGAAAGACGGCAGCCAGGTCATGCCCATCCAGCAGATCATCGAACGCTTTGACCTGCCGAACATCCTCCGCAGCAACGCCCGTTTCGACATGGTGAAGATGCAGTGGATGAACGCCGAATATCTGAAGACCGCGCCCATCCCGCAATGGAACGCCCTCTGCCTGCGCGAACTCCACAAGGCCGGAATCGATACCAGCGCGTTCTCTGAGCAATACATCACCGGCGCCCTCGCCACCTATCGCGAGAAACAGCAACAGCTCATCGACACGCCCCTCACCGCAAAGTTCTATTTCAGTGATGACTACGCCACGGACGAAGAAGCTGTAAAGAAGCAATTCGTGCCCGAGAACAAACCGCGCGTGGAAAAACTCCGTGATGCCCTGAACGCCATCAGCACGTTCAACTCCGATGCCATCCAGACCGCTTTCAAAGCCGTCGCCGCTGAGACCGGCGCCAAAGTCGGCGCCCTCGTCGCTCCCGTGCGCGTCGCCGTCACCGGCAGTGCCGTCGGCCCAAGCCTCTATCACCTGATGGAAGTGCTAGGCAAAGACCGCGTAATGGCCCGCATCGAAAAAGCATTGCTGCGCTTCGCTGCGTAGCCGCCGAGGTGACGAAGCGGAACGGCCTCATTCGTTAACAACGTTACAGGCGTTAAATCGTGAACCCGAGTTAACGACTCAACGGGTCTCACTTCACCGTGATCATCTCCGCCAGTGTGATGGCCAGTTCGGCGGCGGGCTTGAACTCATATCGTTCCGCCCGCGTCCGATACGCCAGCCACCAGAGACGCAGTTCCTTGGGATGCGTCTGCGCCAATTGTTGCAGCAACAAGGCATCCCGCTTGTCCGCTGGTTCCCGCATCATTGCTTCCGCCAGTTGCTTGGCTATCGATGCGCTGCGTTCCCCGGAATTCCACAGGCGTGACAGCGTTTCCAGCGAGACGGTGCTGCTTCCTTCGCGCAGATAATCATCCTTGTTCTTCGCCTGTTGCAGCACCGGTTCCACCAGGCCCAAAGCCCGCGGCGCGTTCCCTTGCGCCAGCGCGATCTTGGCCATCACGATCCGTTCCGTGACGTTCGCCGGTTGTGCCGGCATGAACGCGGCCGCCAAGTCCGGACGGTTCACACTCAAGAACCGTTGCCCGGTCTCGGCCGCTGGCGGTTGCACCCGCATCCGTTCAATGGCCGCTTTCGCCAGCGTCGGCAGCTTGTGCCGGAACCCGAACTCGGCCATCGCCTTGCAGCCATTATCCGTCGCCGGGATCAGCGGCCACAGCTCAGAAGTATCCTCCTTCAACTGCCACGCGATCTCCAACCGCTCCAGCAGGAACCGCTCTTGGGTGACATCCGCCACCCGTAAAAACTCCCACGCATTCTCCGGGTCACGATTCGCCAGCGCGGCCGCAAACTTCAACGGTATCTGCGGCTGTTTGGGGTTCAACCCCACGGCCACGCGGGCCTCCGCCAGGCTTTGATTGCGATTCGTGGCAAACGCCAGATCCAGCCACGCCCGTTCCAATCGCAATTCCCAGTTCAGCGGGTCCAGCGCGATGTGCCGGGTGAATTCCTCCCGCAGACCTTTCGCTTTTTCGATGCCCTGCTTGCGTGGCTCCGCCGACAATTGCCCCACCCTCAAGCGCAGCCAGTAATTCGCCCGCTCCGTGTTCAACGGCCAAAGTTGCAACGCATCCCCCATCTCCTTGACCGCGATCGGCGTAGTCACTCCCGGTGACTTGGCGCGGAAGAAATGTTGAAAGCTCAAGACCTGCAAGGCGCCCAAAACCACCAGCAACACCGCCCCGCCCGTGAGCAGTTTCATCTGTCCCGGAGCGGCCAGCCGATGCTCCAGCTCAGGCGTCCCGCGTTCCTTCATCCCCACGATGAACCCGAACAACACCGCAGCAAGCAATGCATTTGCGGTCACTTGCCACGGGAAATCGATCAACGAATGGACCAGCATGGCGGCCAGCCCGGCGAAGGCCCCCATCACCAGCTCCGGCTCCGTCGATTGCCAACTCCGCCGCCAGTACCACGTCCACAATTGCTTTCGCACGGCCCACATCGCCCCCAGCATCACCGCCAGCCCCCACAGTCCCGCTTCGGAAATCCACTGCAGATAATCATTCTCGGCGTGCCACGCTGTGCTATCCCCGCCCGCCGTCTTCATCAGGATGTTGCTGCGGACAAAGGTTCCCGGCCCGGTGCCCATCACCGGAAAATGCAGAAACGTCCGGACCGCATCGTTCCACAACCGCCACTTGGGATAATCCGCTGAAGTCTCGCTCTGCGTGTTGCTCAACCGATCTAGCGTATGCCCGGCGAACGGCAGCGCGATCAGCAACAAGAGCAGCCCCAGCATGACAAACCCCACGCCTCGGCCGCGGCTTCCTGAATGCCGTTGCACCCCCATGGCCAGCACAATGCCGCCCGTCGCCAGCGTCATCAGCCCGCTGCGCGATCCGCTCATCAACGTGATCGTCACCGCCAAACCCGCGACCACCAGCAATAATATCCCCCAGCCGCGACGTTTGGCCGGTACACGGCCATCTTCTGGACGCGAAGAGCGCAAGGGTTTCAGAAACCGCATCGCCCCGGCACAAAGAAACACCGTTGCGATCATGACCCAGCACGCGAAGTGATTGCGGTTTGCGAAGGTCCCCCCGCTGTTACCCCAGCGCACCGGCCAGATGCCCCAAACCACCTTTTCGCGTACGCCCTTGAAATAACACTCTGCCCCCACTTCCACCAAGACAGCTAACGCCATCGCCAGCAGCAACCAGTACGGCGTATTGGCCTTGCGCGCTGCCTGCCGCGTCAACGCGAACGCCACCGCCAGCAAGGTGAACTGCCAGACCCAACGTAACGTCAACGCACTGGATAAAGTGGCGGTCGCCCAACTGCTGCCGGGCTCCAACGAAAACTTGCCCGCCAACTCCGCTCGGGCTGGTGAGATGAATTGAAGCAATCCGCTTGGCAACGGCAGCAGACTGAGAACCACCCCGGCTCCTAATACCCAAGGTATCCAATGGGGAAAAACCTTCAGCCCGCTCAACCAACTACGGGAAAAGCAGAGCAGTGACAAACCCAACAGAATACCCAGCACACCTTGCGCTTCTGTGGTGACACTGCCGAAGAGAATCGGCGCCAGCACCAACGCCAAGCCCAGGCATAACGCCCCGGCCTGCGTCTCCCATGCTGAACTTCCTTTGTCTGAAGTGGCGGCTGGTGAATGCACGGAATTATGGCCTGAGCGGGCTTCCGGCATCCTGATTCGCCTGTCGTTCTTCAGTTCGCGAAGCCGGCTTCAGCCTTAAACCTTGTTGTCCGTATCGTTGCGTACTGGATCTGCCGCCTCTTCCGGCGCGGCACCTGTTCCGCCTTGCGACTGCTTCTGTGCCCGGCGGGCCTTGAAGCTCTCGGCCTTCTTATGCTCCTGGGCGGCGATCTCTTCCGGCGTCATTTCCGTACCCGCTTGCGCGTGCGCTTGCGATTCGATGGAGTGCAGGCGACGACGCGTCCGCGTGGCCATCTTCTTGGCTGGACGCACCACGTTATCCGCCACTTCCGCTTCCTTCGGCGTGCGGTAGTAAGCGTGGTAGTAGTAGTTGTAGTAGTAGCTCGGGTGATCCGTGGTGATGCCGTTCAACACCACCCCGAAGATGTGCGCGCCACGTTGGCGCACCAGCGAGAGCGCCGTCTTCGCAAACCGCATCGAGGTCTGGCCGGCCTTCACGACGAACAGCATGCCGTCCGCCAGGTTCAACAAGCAGAACGTGTCATCGATGGCCGTCAACGGCGGGCAGTCAAAGAGGATGTGATCATACTCTTCCCGTGCTTCCTTCACGAACTCCTCCATCGCGGGGCTGATGAGCAGCTCGCCCGGATTGCTCGGCAAACGGCCGGTACTGATGATCTTCAGGCCCGGCACCTCGGTATCGTGCACCACGTCACTCCAATGGATTTGGCCCGCGAGCACTTCCGTCAGACCGGGATCGCGGGAAACCTTGAAGTAACCGTTCACATTGCCCCGGCGCAGATCGCAATCCACCAGCAACACCTTGTTGCCCGCGTTGGCCATCGTCGCCGCAAAGTTCACCGTGAACGTCGTCTTGCCGTCACCCGGCACCGCGCTCGTCGTGATGATCGTCTTCTTCGGCTGGTTCGGATTGCCGAACAAGATGGCGGAACGCACGCCGCGGATGGATTCCGCGAACATGTTATGCTCATCCAGATTGGTCACCAGCAGGCGACCATCCTTCAGTGAATTCTTGTCTTCTTGCGGGATCTGGCCCAGCACGGGTTCTTCCAATTCTTCTTCGATATCTTCCGCCAGTTCCAGGCGATCATCCAGACGATGCAAGAGGAACACGATGGCCAAGCCCAGGCCCAAACCGCCTAGCACACCGTTCAACACAATCTTTGCCCGGTCCGGAGCCACTGGATCAGGCTTACCCGTGCCCTTTTCCATGACGGTCACCTGGTTCTTGTTCCCGCTCATCTGGTCAAGCATGCCACGCTTCTTGATCTGCTGATCCAGATTCTCCTTAATACGCACCTGATCTTCTTCCAGTTTCTTGTACTGGTCACGGAGCGAAGACAGGTTCAACAATTCCGCGCGGATCTCATTCACTGAGTTGCTCAAGCTGACTTCTTGCGAACGCAGATACTCCACGCGGGCCACTTGGATTTGACGGACTGCTTCAAGCCATTCCTTGCGTTTCTCGGCCTGGATATCCTTCTGGATCTTGACGTCACGCTCCATGCCTTCCACATCTTTTTGGATCTTCTGCAGAAACGGATGCTCCGGCAGCAGCTTGGCCGACCACTCAGCCAGCTCGGCCTTGCGCCGGCGCAGCGCGAAATCCATCTGATTCACCGCTGATTCGGAAGAGAACCGTTCTTCCGGATTATAACCCTGCACTTGCGGCAGCGTCAGGTCATCCAGATTGCTTCCCTTCCCCGGCGCACGGCTTTCCTTTTGTTTCAAGGCAGCTTCCGCCACCTGCTCCGCCGTCTGGCTTTCCAAGTATTGGCGCATGTCCTTCGTGGCCGCCAGCTTGGCCAGCCTCTCGTTGAGCCGTTCTTCCGCTGCCTGGCCGACTTCCCGCAACGTCGCGACGTTATGCTTCCGGCGGAAGTCATCCATCTCCGCCCGGCTCTTTTCGAGCAGCCGCTCGTAATTATTGATCTGATTTTGCGTCTCCACCGCCGAGGAATCGATCGCCCCGCCGCTTTGATCTGATTGATACTTAACGAACTCCTCCGCCCAGTACTTGGCGTATTGCTGCGCCATTTCAAACTCGTCACTTCTGACCGTCAGCACAAACGTGTTGGCCGCACCTGTTGACGGCACCGCCGATAAGATGCTAGGCGCAGGATTGCCATGCGGCGATTTATAGTCCGCCAGCTTGGATTCCACCCGTGACTTCACCGTCTGCAAGTTCTGCAACTGAAGCTCTGCGAATTCTGCCTTGTATTGGAGGATTACCGGAGCATCCAGCCCGGTCTTCACCTCCGGCTCCATGCCGAGGAACGACTGGGATTGATAAACGTTCGGGGTGGTCTTCGCCTTGTAAATGGCAAAGCCGCTGCCTGCGATCAGGCACAGCAGGACGATCCAGAAACGGCGGGTCAGAATCTTGATGTACTTCCGCAGATGGATCGACAAATTCATGCGATCCACCAGCGATGTACCGCTGGCCGCCGGGCCGTATAATGGATTGGGAGCGCCTTTACTCATGATTAAAAGACAAAGGATTTCTGTTTCACCACCACACGGTCACCGTCTTGCAAAATGGGGTCCTTGTCCTTGCCTCTCGCCCCCTTCTTGATCACCTCATCCATGTTGAAAACCTGCACGTCGGCTTTTTTGCCGGTGGCCTTGTCTTCCGTGTAAAGCTCCACCTTCTTTAGATTCGCGAATTCACTGTAGCCCAGTTTGATTAAGGCCGAGGAAAGCAGGATTTCTTCACCCGGCGGCAAGGGCATGACTCCACGGCATTCGCCCGTGAAAAACGCCTGCCCCATTTTCTGGGCCTTGTCCACCACGGACAGCGAGATTGTCGCCGTCTTGTAGTAGCGTGCTTCCAGTTGCTTCTTCAACGCGGCCGTCACTTCATCAAGCGTCAACCCTTTGGCATCCACCGTCACCACGATGTTTTCAAAACCGATGCTCACCGGGAACTGCACCTTGCCGAGGGAAGAGACCGCCACCACACAACTGCCCTGCGCCGGATCTTCCTGCACGCGGTACTGCAGCTTGTCCATCGGCATCAACTTCGCGGCTGGAGCCGCCACCTCATTCGTTTCCGCTGCCTTGGCCCCCGCCGTCGACTGCGCCAGACTGGCGGTCGCCGTCAGCAACGCCAGCGCGCAGGTGATGAAGGTTGTCAGTTTCATAAATTTAAAAATGCCGGGTCAATTCGAGGATCAAACGGTTCTGTTGATATTCGTTACCAAGGATGTCCGAATCCTTCAGGCTGTAGGCGTAGTTGACGCCCAAGACCCATTGCCGGGTCAGTTGATAGCCCGTACCGAGATTGAACAGATATCGCTGGGCCTGCTCCCCATTATTAGAGCCCGCAAAGTCTTCATAGGCAAACGTCCCATACAACGTCACCCCCTGGCTCACCAGCCAGTTGAAGCTGTATTGCAGGTTGAACATGTCCGTGAAATTGCTGCCGTAACCCAGACTCAGGCTGCGCCCGCCGCGCAACGCATGCGAAAGATTTTTGTTCACCGTATGCCGGATGCCCGCCTGATACGTGACACTGTTGAAGTTGGACGTATCGGCGATCGTGCCGGTATTGGAGTAATCGGACGTGGTGAACCCCGCCGAGGCTTCCAACGCCACGAACTTGGTCAACTGATACGAGACACGCGGTCCCGTCGTGAAGTTCCAGCCGTCGTTCTGGACATGCTGCTGATACGTGCTGTAGGTGAAGGCACTGTAAGCCCCTACCGTGAGCCGCGAATTGGCCACGTAATTCACCCCGGAGCTGAACGTATGATCATCCCGGTCCAGATTGCGGAAGGAGGACGTCAGCGAGCGGTCGATGGTGTAATCGTAACCTGCGTAAAACACCCACTGCTTCACTGGCCGCCAGTCACCCATGACCCCGGCCGTGTTGATGAACCGGCGGAACGCCCCCAAGTTCACCCCGCCGTACCATTCACCGCCCCGAAGTCCACTGCGCTGGTTTGCGCGAAAAACGTGTCGTGGAAATTGATCCGGCCTTCGTCGAAGTAGATGTAATAATCCAGCCGGGAAATGGACTTCGGCGAAACCGTCAGCGTGCTGACGGATTTGCTCTTCATATACCAGCGATAGCCCGCTTCCAGATCCACCTGCAGCACATTGCGCTCCGAGATAGGGTAGAGGAAGCCGATGCCAAATTCCGGCCCGATGGAGATATCCGCCACCTTGTTATTGCTGGAAAGGTTGACGTTATCATTGAACTCCGCCACCACCGTCGCATGAACCCGCCCCGTCAATTTACCCCACTTCAAATTATAGCGCTGCGGCTGCGGCGAACGATACGGCGGCATAGGAGCCGTGCGGCTGAGGAAATCCTCACCCACCTGGCCAAAAGCCGTTGTCGCTGCGGTTGCCATGATACCCAGACTGAGAGGCAGCAAGCGTTTGCTTCGCTTGTTTCGCTTGCGGATATGTGATGCGCTTCCCGCGTTGGCGCCTGCCTGTTGCTTCATCCTGTGTTCCCCTAAACCCTCAGTTGAACGTCGTTACCGGTGCTTGTTGCACCCGTGTCCCGTTTAACCGGGTCGGATCCACCGTAGTGGTGGTGCTGCCAAACGCCACGGGCGTTGTCCCGCCAGTAGGCGTCGGCGCCGCCACCGGGCCTTGACCAAAAGCACCTTGCTCCCCACCGGCCGATTCATAGAACACGATAGTTCCGTCGGTCTTGCCCAGCGTCAGCCCCGTCGGCCCTAGCACAAATGTAATGGTAGAATCCGGATACAGCACCGGATTGAACCCGTCCGGTGAGCCCACGCTGACCGGGTTGTTATTCCCCACTTGGGAATGCACCGTGAAAATCCCTTTTTGCGAATCCAAAGTGAACGTCACAGAATCATTAGATCCGATATCAAACGTCCAATCCTGCAACATCTTGGGTAACAACTGGAACTCACCTTGTGAGGACTCGATTCCCACGACTCCTGCCCCGGAATAAGAGATGCCCAATTCCCCCGTCCCCGTGATCGCCAAGGTTTCCTTGCCGCCCGGAGCCACCGCTGTGGAACCATTCGGTCCCGAAACACTGAGCGCCGAGCCATCCTTCCATGCCAGCTTGATCTGCGGCTTCTGCGCTGCGGTGCCGGTACCCACCGGGGCTCCGTTGCGGAACTGCACCGTCCCCTGTTGCAATTCAAACGCCACCCCTGTGCGTGTGTTATACATCTGCACCTTGGCCCCGTAACCGCTGGCCACAAACTTGTCGCAATCATCCAGCAAAGCATATTGGAACGTCCCCCGGACCCGTGCTGGAATTGATGGACCGGGACACCGAGCAAAGGATGTCACGGTTCGCCGGGAAGATGTCGGCATCCGAGTTGTTATGCGTATCCACCATCAGGTTGGTGGAGTCCCATTGGAAGTCGGCCTTCTGATCCGTTAGGATTTGCGCTTGGAAGCAACGGATTTGTTCCATGCCGAACTTCACATAGCCTTTCGTCACGCGCCAACGTAGGGCCGTCCGGTCAGGGCTCATATACACAACCACTTCCGTGCCGTTTGTCAAAACCACCGTCTTCTGGCCCTCATGTTCCAGTTGGAATTGCTCCTTCTGCATCCCGATCAAAACCTTCTCCAGTAATTCACCGGCGCCGCGCGCGATCACCAGCGGACTCAAGCGCTTGTTTCGCTTCACCCCGTCCGGACCCGTCTCTTCCACCACGGGACCACCCGTCATCGGCGGCACGAACGCCATCAACTCCATGCCTTGGCCATCCGCGTTCTCGGCATGCACCTTGCCGCTGCCGGAAACATAATAGGAACGATCCTTGAACTCATCGTAACGCAGCGTGGAACCGCCGCCCATGCTCGCCTTGCCACCATCGTGAAAACGCAAAACCAAACCGTTCGTATTCGCCGCCGGCGTCGTCATATCAATGATTTGCCGGTTAAAATTGGCCTGAACCGTGCAGCCGTCACCCAAGCCCAGCTTGCTGCCCCAACCTTCAAAACCCGCTGCTTCCATCACCACTTCATGGGTGAGGCTGGTGACCCGCAACTCCACCGGGAACGTCGCCGCCCGCACACCGACCGTCAGACCTTCCGCCTTCGCCGCCTTATCCAATGCCGACAATTCCGCCGGCAAAACATACTTCTTTCCGCTGAGCGTCACGGTAAGTCCTTTATCCGGAGCGGAAGAAAGCATCAAAGCAGTACGCGGCA
Source organism: Limisphaerales bacterium (assembly GCA_965283725.1). Classification (GTDB taxonomy): domain Bacteria; phylum Verrucomicrobiota; class Verrucomicrobiia; order Limisphaerales; family JAEYXS01; genus JAEYXS01. Next base: position 55,356 of record CBDIPT010000004.1, on the reverse strand, counting down.
AAGCTGGGGCTGGTGCCGCTGGCTGCTCTTTGGGTGACTCAGCCATTACAGCGATCCCCATGAGCGCGATCAAGATTGTGACTAGTGTTTTCATCTTTACCCCATCTCTGCCATATACAACGTATTAAGCAGTTCTTATCACGGCAAGCCCATTTAATCCGCTAAACTTGCCCCGCATCCATCACCTCAATATAACGTCTCCCCGATTCCCTCCCAACCCTCGCGGCTTGCCCTTTCTTGCCACAAGTAAACCATTCATAGCAGTCTACGACCATCCGTAACGCCGACTACTTTGCGCTAGGGTTTTCCCTTAGCCGCCCGCCCACCTATCCCCTAAGCCATTATATCGGATAAATTTACCACTCGGTAAAACCAAAAATACCGTTCCCATTTGCATCTTCCCAAATCTGAGGTATCTCACCTGCAAATCAGGTAACTCTAAGCTCGAAAACTCTCTATGGCTAAATTCGCCCAAGCCGCCCCTTTAACCCCCGGTGCCCAGGCCCCGGATATCTCCGCTGAGACCCAAGACGGGACCACTATCTCCCTCAAGGACCTCAAAGGCCACCCCGTCCTGCTGTACTTCTACCCCAAGGACAACACCCCCGGCTGCACCAAAGAAGCCTGCGGCTTCCGCGATCATTACGCCGCACTCAAAACCAAAGGCATCACCCTGCTCGGCGTCAGTGGCGATACCGCCAAGTCCCACGCCAAATTCGCCACCAAATTCTCCCTGCCCTTCCCCCTGCTGGCCGATGTGGACCTGAAAATCGCCAAAGCCTTCGGGGTCTGGGGTGAGAAAACTTTCATGGGCCGCAAATTCGAAGGCATTCACCGTATGACCTTCCTCATCGGTGCCGATGGGAAAATCAAACAGACTTGGACCAAAGTGAAAGCCGAGACCCATCCCGCCGAAGTTCTGGCGGCCCTGAACTCCTGAAGCCAGCCCAAAACCACTCACCCAACTGTCAAAGAAACGCCGCCATCTTCAGTGATACGTCTCACCCAACAAATTGGTTGCCTGATATTTGGCCGTTTGACACCGCGTAGCTCACGAACTATAACTTCCGAGCGTTTTAACTGCTAACCATCAATTGCTCTAAACATGCCTATCTCTGTTGGCTCCAAAGCCCCCGATTTCTCCCTCAAGTCCAAAACCGCTGCTGGTCTCAAGGACGTCAAGCTCAGCGATAACTTCGGCCAGAAGAACACCGTGGTGCTCTTCTTCCCGCTCGCCTTCACCGGCGTCTGCACCCAGGAAATGTGCGATATCTCCGCTGGCTTCGGCGGCTACGCCAGCCTGAACGCTGACGTCATCGCCATCAGCGTGGACAGTCCCTTCGCTCAAGAAGCCTGGGCCACCCAGAACAAGATCACGATCACCATCGCCAGCGATCTGAACAAGAAGACCGCGGCGGACTACGGCGTGCTCCTCGGCGACCTCATCGGCCTCGGCTCCGTCAGCGCCCGCGCTGCGTTCGTTGTCGATAAAAACGGCGTCATCCAATACGCCGAGCAGACCCCGACTCCGAAAGACCTGCCGAACTTCGCCGCTGTGAAGGAAGTCCTCGCGAAGCTCCAGTAATTTAGCTCTTTAGATTCACCACGCGGGCTGGCCTGAAAACCAGCCCGCGTTTTTTATTCCTAAATCGTCCTCGTTCTCATCGTCGTCCTTCGTCCTTCAAATTTCGTCATTCGTCATTTTTATGCTCCTCTCGATGTTGGACGTTCAGAGTTGGACGTTCGATGTTTCCCCTATACAATTCCCCCCATGGCCCCCGAGACCTGCCCCAACTGTGGAGAGGACGTCCCGCCTAATGCCAAAGCCTGCCCGGGTGCGGCGCCGATGAATCCACCGGCTGGTCCGAAACCGCCTACGCCGCCGACCTCGACCTCCCTCTCTCCGACGAAGAGTTCGATTACGAAGAATACCAGAAACGCGAGTTCGGCACTCCCTCCCGCCCCAACGGCATCGCATGGTACTGGTGGCTGACTGCCGTCATCATCTTGCTCGTCTTCATTTTCTTCTTCGCACTCTGAAACTTGGCAAACGCCACCACCGCTTCTATCTTCCCGGCATAGTTACTGCCGCGCCAAGCTCGTCGCCCCGGTCATCCGCCTTCATTCGCAAAGCGGTTTGCCCGGCATCCCCAATTTGCGTCGCCTTGTTCGTCACCCTGCTCTGCGTTCTCTTCAGCTTCACTGCTGTCGCCCGCCCTTACGCCGTCAAAGCTGGCGATACCCTTGAGCGCATCGCCCAGCGCGAACTTGGCCAGGCCAAACGTTGGTCCGAAATCGCCCAAGCAAACCGGCTTACTCCACCCTACGCCCTGAAAATCGGCCAACGTCTGGAACTGCCCGATAACCTTGCCGTTCAACATCCCAACATCTTAACCCCGCTGCCTCCGCCCCAGCCACGCGCAACCAACACCCCGGCACCTGCCTTTCCACCTGTCCCTCCCGGCAACACGATCTCAACTAATCCCTTCAACACCATCACCAAGCCCGTCAACACTGACATCCCCTCAACGGAAGACTTTCGATCATTACTCTGGAAAATCCCTTTGGCCATCCTGATTGCCTTGCTCTTTGAAGCCCTCAACCTTCGCATCTCCTGCTGGTTCTCCCTCGTTGAGACCACTTACTTCCGCTGCCTGAAACTGGCCCTTTATCTCCTGCTCCTCGGCATCGTGAGTTTCTTTGCTGGTCTTTTACTTTTGTTGATTGGTGGCGCCATTGGCATAGCTGCTAAAACGGAACCGTGGAGTATCGCCGCAGTCTTCCTGACTATCCCGATAGCTTTAGCCACCTGGTTCATCTTGAGCCTCCTCGTCATCAAGCGCACCCTCGACTGTAAATGGCGCAGCGTCGTCACCCTGCTCATCATGTCTTGGTTTGTAACTTGGCTGTTAGGCATTATCCTAGCCCTCAGCACCATGTCCCTTGGCCCGATCACTCAACTGCTGTCCCAACTGCCCAAGCCATGAACCCCCTTTCTCCACCTCAAGCCCACACGCTCGACATTCCAGTTCGTAGCGCAGACTGGCAGTCTGCTGTGTCGCCGACTGGCAGTCGGCCAAGCGTCCACCGTGCAAGGGATGCCCACCACATAGTTTCTCCCTCTCCTCTCAACGAGGAGAGGGCCGGGGTGAGGAGTGAGCAAACCAAGCGCGTTCAATACGTCCAAAGCAAACCTCTCGATGTTGGAACTTGGACACTTTGGCCAGCCGGTGCAACCGGTGTTGGATGTTTCCTCATAGCGCTTCTGTTCTCCTTTTCCCTCTCCGCCCAAGACTGGCCCCAGATCCTCGGCCCCAATCGCGACGGTATCTACACTGGCCCTGCTCTCGCCAAGACCTGGCCGAAGGAAGGCCCCAAAGTCCTCTGGCAAAAAAACGTCGGCTCCGGTTTCGCCGGTCCCTCTGTGGCTGCTGGCAAACTTGTTCTCTTCCATCGCGTAGCAAACGATGAGGTGATCGACTGCCTCAACGCCACCAACGGCACTCCCGTCTGGCAATTCAAATACCCCTCCACCTACGTCGATGGCTTCGGCTTCGATAACGGCCCGCGCGCCGTCCCCACCATCACCAGCAACACCGTGGTGACCTTTGGTGCTGATGGCATTCTCACCGCCATCAATTTCAAAGACGGCACCAAACTCTGGCAAGTGGACACCCGCAAAGACTTCCTGGCCGATCGCGGTTTCTTCGGCCTCGCCTGCTCGCCTTTAGTGGAAGGCTCGAATGTTATTGTGAACATTGGCGGCACAGAAGATCGCGGTATCATCGCGTTTGACCTCACCACCGGCAAAGTGAAATGGAAAACGAACGACAACGAGGCCAGCTACTCCTCACCAGTCGCAGCCACCATCAACGGCCAACGCCTCGCCTTCGTCTTCCATCGCGCCGGCCTCGCCGCCCTCAACGCCGCCGATGGCAAAACGCTGTTCGATTACCCCTGGCGCTCCCGTGAAAACGCCTCTGTAAACGGTGCCACCCCGCTCATCATCGGCAACCGCGTCTTCATCTCCGCCAGCTACGACACTGGCGCTTCTCTCCTCGAACTCACTGGCGGCAAACCCAAAGTCATCTGGTCCAACGACGAGTCCATGTCCAACCAATACGCCACCAGCGTTCACGCGAAAGGCTACTTCTACGGCCTCCATGGCCGCCATGATTTCCCCGGCGGCACCGAACTCCGCTGCATCGAACTCGCCACCGGCAAGGTGAAATGGAGCGAACGCGATCTCAGCCCCGCCAACGTCCTGCTAGCAGGCGATCAACTCCTCGTCCTCACCGAACGCGGCGAACTCCTCTCCGTTACCGCCTCCCCTGATGGATATAAATTAAACAACCGCGCGCAAATCCTCGGCACCAAAGTCCGCGACTATCCCGCCCTCGCCAACGGCATCCTCTACGCCCGCGACACCAAGAAACTAGTCGCGGTTGATCTTCATTAACTACTCGTATTTGTCGTCGTCATCGCATCTGCTTCATAGCTCCCAATGAAGCAACAGTCTGCCTTTCCTTTGCAAACTCCGCTTCCCTTCCGTCCCCTTCCGTGCTCATATTTTTGCCCAGCACATGAGCACGCCTGCCACAGCGAACACGGACAGCCCCAAGGCTGCCTCCCCCCGTCTCGTCTCCCTCGATGCCCTGCGTGGCTTCGACATGTTCTGGATTCTCGGTGCGGATGCCCTTGTCCGCGCGCTTAGCAACATGGGCGACAATCCTGTAACCAAGCTTCTGGCCCAACAGCTCAGCCACAAGGAGTGGGATGGCTTTGCTTTTTACGACCTCATCTTCCCCCTGTTCGTCTTCATGGTCGGCGCGGCAATGGTCTATTCCCTCTCCCGCACCATTGAACAGGAAGGCCGGGCCATGGCCGTGAAGCGCGTCATCCGCCGCGGCCTGTTGCTGGTGGTCATCGGTATTTTCTATTCCGGAGGCTTCAGCAATAAATGGCCGGATATCCGTCTACTCGGCGTGCTGCAACGAATAGGCTTGGCCTATATGTTCGGCGGGCTGCTCTTCTGCTTCTTCAAGCCCAAAGCCCTTGCGGGAATCTGCGCCGGCCTGCTCATCGGTTATTGGGCCATCATGACCTTCGTGCCCATCCGGGATATCCAGCTCAACAAGGAAGTCCTCGCGCCCATGGCCAAGGAAGCGGGTGCCACCAACAACTTTGCCTTTGCCCAGACGGTGTATGAAAAGACCACCGCCACGACCACGGGTAAATACGCCCCCGGCTACAACGTCGCCAATCACTTCGATTTCCAACACCTCCCCGGCAAGAAATACGACACCTATTGGGATCCGGAAGGCGTCATCAGCACCATCCCGGCCATCGCTACATGTTTGCTCGGGGCCTTCGCCGGCCTACTCCTGCGCAGCTCGAACTATTGCGATAAGTGGAAACTCATCTACCTCTTCTCTTTCGGGCTCGCCGCCGTCATTGCCGGCTGGCTCTGGCACATGCAGTTCCCGGTGGTGAAGAAGATGTGGTCCTCCTCCTTCGTCCTCGTGGCTGGCGGTTACAGCGCCATGCTCCTCGGCACCTTCTATCTGATTGTGGATGTCTGGAAGTATCAGAAATGGTGCCAGCCCTTCATCTGGATCGGCATGAACTCCATCACCATCTACCTCGCGAACAATCTCATCCGCTTCCGCACGCAGGCAGATCGCTTTGTAGGCGGCGATGTCAAAGAAGCGTTAAACCACAGCGTCCAAGGCCTGGGCGATATGGTCGGAGCTATGACTGGACTCGCTCTGTGTTTCCTCTTCTGCTGGTATCTGCACCGGAAAAAGATTTTCCTGCGTCTCTGACGCTCGAATGTTTCGCGTTTCTAGTTTGGTGTTTCGAGTTGTGCCTTCGAGTCCGATTCAACCATTCAACGAATCACCTTTTAACGGATCGCAATTTCCCATTGCCGCCCTTGCATCGCTGGCACTATCGTCAAACGCATGGTCCCGTTTTCCTTACGCACATTGGCCTGCACCTTGGCAATCGCGTTGCTCTCGTTATCGCCCCTTCACGCTAACGCCGCCTCCATAACCGGGGAAGACTGGCCCCGCTTCCTCGGCCCACGCGCCAACGGCACCTCTTTGGAAACCGGCTTGCTGGATAGCATCCCCAAGGACGGTCCCAAAACCGTTTGGAGCAAAAAGATCGGCACCGGTTACAGCGCGCCTTCCGTGCTCGGCACCAAGCTTGTGCTGCACCATCGCATCGGCGGCGAAGAGATCGTCGAATGTCTGGATACCGCCACCGCCGCCCCGAGCTGGCGCTATGCATATCCCTGCTCCTACACCGATCCCTACGGCTACAACAATGGCCCCCGCTGCACCCCGCTCCTCACCACCAACCGCTGCTACACCTTCGGCGTGGAAGGCAAGCTCCTCTGCCTCGACCTCGCCACCGGCAAAAAGATTTGGGAACGCGACACCGCGAAGGATTGGCAAATCCCCGAGGCCTTCTTCGGCGTCGGCAGTACGCCGATTCTTGAGGATAACCTCCTCATCGTCATGGTCGGCGGCCAGCCGAACTCAGGCGTCGTCGCCTTCGAGGCCGATACCGGCAAAGTCGCTTGGGAAAGCGTCGGTGCCAAAAACTGGAACGAACAGCCCATGTATGACTGGCCTGGCGAACGCGTTGTGCGCTGGGTCTCCTACGAGAAGCAAGCCAGCTACTCCACACCCGTCGCCGCCACGGTCAATGGCAAGCGGACCATCTTCGCCCTCACCCGCCAGGGGCTCGTCTCGCTTGATCCAAAGAATGGCGAAGTGAATTTCAGCCGCTGGTTCCGCTCCGGTGCCAATGATTCCGTGAATGCCGCCAATCCGGTCGTGGTGGATGACTACGTGCTCATCTCAGGCGCATACTACCGCATCGGCGCCGTCCTGCTGCGCGTGAAGCCGGATGGCAAATCGTTCGAGCAGGTCTGGCGCAGCCCGAACGAAGTGCAGGGCCGCCCCGCTCCGCCCGATCAACGCGAGACACCCGCCTTGGAGATCCATTGGACCACCCCCATCTACCATGAGGGAAATATCTACGCGTTCAGCGGCCGCAATGAACCTGACGCCCGTTTCCGTTGTGTGGAGATGAAAACCGGCAAGATTCTGTGGGATCGCGATGAAAGCTGGGGCAAGGGGCAAGGCAAACAACCGAATGTTTTTGGCCGCGGCTCCGCCATCATGGCCGAGGGCAAGCTGATCGTCTTGGGCGAAGGCGGGCTCCTTGGCCTCTTCAAGGTGAACGCGCAAAAGCCGGATGAAATCTCCCGTTGGCAGGTGCCCCAGCTACACTACCCTTGCTGGGCTGCCCCTGTGCTCTCGCGCAAACACCTCTACCTGCGCTCGGAAGACTCACTGGTGTGCCTCGATATCAGCGCGAAACAATAACCCACACCGTAGCGCAGATCGGCCATCTGCTGTATAGCCCACTGGCAGTCGGCAGCGCTCCCGCATATTTCAAACGACGGAGAGCATCAACCCTCGGAATCAAACCTTTGATCATCTCTCCCTCGTAAAACAAAAAAACCCGCTCTTGCGAGCGGGCTTCATGTTTGAATTGGTTAAAACTTAAGCCTTGGCTTCAGTCTTTTTCTTGGCCGTCTTCTTCTTGGCCTTCGCTTCAGCAGCGGGAGCTTCCGGAGCGGCTTCAACCGCCGGGGCAGCTTCCGTCGCAGCCGGGGCTACATTAGTGCCTTCCACGAACTCGAGGATAGCCACGTCGCTGGCATCACCTTGGCGTTGGCCAAGCTTGATGATGCGGGTGTAGCCGCCCTTGCGATCTTTATGGAGCGGAGCGATTTCGTCGAACAGGATCTTCACCGCGTCCTGCTGTTGCAGACGGGAAGAGGCCAGACGGCGGGAGTGGAGCGTACCCTTCTTGCCCAGCGTGACCATCTTCTCGGCCACCGAGCGAGCCGCGCGGGCCTTGGCCAGCGTGGTCGTGATACGTTTGTGAATGATCAAGCTGCAGACCATGTTGGTCAGCATCATATTACGATGCGTACCTGTCCTGCCGAGCTTGGCTGTCCGTTTTAAATGACGCATACTGCTAGTTCCTTAAGCGAGAGTCTTGTCTTCCTTGGGCGCCTCGAGCAGAGCGCTGTCCAAGTTCATGCCCAGCGTGAGGCCGAGCGCCTGCAACTTGTCCTTGATCTCATTCAAGGACTTCTTGCCGAAGTTGCGATATTTCAGCATTTCCGCCTCGGTCTTCATGGCCAACTGGCCGACCGTGGTGATGTTCGCGTTGTTCAAGCAGTTCGCCGCCCGGACGCTGAGCTCGATCTCGTTCACGCTCATGTTGAGAAGCTTCTTCATCTTCGTCTTCTCTTCGTCCTGCTTGTCCACCACTTCTTCGAATTCGACGGCATTCTTGTCGTAGCCGACGAACACGTCCAAGTGATGTTGCAAAATGGCCGACGCCTGGGTCAGTGCGTCATCCGGGGTCAAACGCCCGTCCGTCCAGATCTCGACGATCAGACGGTCATAGTCCGTGCGCTGGCCGACACGGGCTGCTTCCACCGCGTAACGCACGCGCGTCACCGGGGAGAACAGCGAGTCGATGGCGATGACGCCGATTGCTTGGTCCGGCTTCTTGTTCTCGTCACCAGGGCAGAAACCGCGGCCCACTTTGACTTCGAACTCCATCGCGAACTTGCGCTTCTTGTCGAGCGTGCAGATGACCTGCTTCGGATTCACGACCTCAATGTTTTGGTTGAGTTCGATATCTTCAGCGAGCACTTCGCCTTCCTTGTTGACGTTCAACAGGAGGGTCTGCGGTTCACGGCTGTGCGCCTTGAACAAAATCTTCTTCAGGTTCAGCACCACATCGGTCACGTCTTCCACGACGCCTTCAATGGTGGTGAACTCATGCATCGCCCCGTCGATCTTCACCGAGGTGATGGCCGCACCTTCCAAGGAGGAGAGGAGCAAACGGCGGAGCGAATTGCCAATCGTGTGACCGAAACCGGTTTCAAACGGTTCCGCCACGAACTTGGCATAGGTTGGGGTGCTGTTTGACTCATCTTTAGTCAAACGCTTCGGCATCTCAAAACGACCTAGACGTACTGGCATAGTATTATTGTGAGCAATTTTAATCTGGCTGCCAGCGGTTTATTCCCGCGCCACTGGCAGCCCGTATAATTGCTTTCCTGGTCAGGGATTAGCGGGAATAAAACTCAACGACGGCTTGCTCGTTCGCGATCGGCTGGATGTCTTCACGCGAGGGCATGCGCATCACTTTGCCTTGGAAGGAATCCTTCGTCAGCGAGAGCCAGTCAGGGACAACGCGGCTCGTCGAAGATTCCAGACCACGCGTAGCAAGCTGGCGGGACACGTTATTGTCCTGCACTTCGATGACGTCGTTCACCTTCAGGGCGTAGGAAGCGATGGAGACCTTGCGGCCGTTCACCTTCACGTGACCGTGACCGACCAATTGGCGGGCAGCGGGACGCGTGGCGGCGAAACCGAGGTTGTAAACCACGCTGTCCAGACGCGTTTCGAGCATCTGCAACATGGTCTCACCGGTCACACCACGACGGCGCAGAGCGCGTTCGTAGATGCCACGGAACTGACGTTCCAAGAGGCCGTAGTAGTAACGCAGCTTCTGCTTCTCGATCAGGCCCAGACCGTAATCCGTCACCTTGCGGCGGGACTTCGGACCGTGCATGCCGGGCGGAAAATTGCGGCGTTCAAGATATTTGGAAGGACCAAAGATAGGCGTGCCGAAACGACGGCTGATGCGGGTGCGAGGTCCAGTATAACGTGCCATATGCTAAATAAGTTCCTGAGGTTTACACGCGGCGCTTCTTGCGCGGACGGCAGCCGTTATGCGGCACCGGAGTGACATCTTTGATCGAGCTGATTTCCAGACCGATCGCTTGCAGCGCACGGATGGCGGATTCACGACCGGATCCAGGACCCTTGACCTTGATTTCCACTTCGCGCAGACCGTGGGCCATCGCCTGACGGGCGGCGTCCTGGGCGACCTGCTGGGCGGCGAACGCAGTGCTCTTGCGAGAACCGCGGAAGCCGACCTTGCCGGCGCTGGACCAGCCGATCACGTGACCTTGCATGTCCGTGATGCTGACGAGCGTGTTGTTGAAAGTCGCCAAGATATTGGCCACCCCAACAGAGATGTTCTTGGAACCCTTCGCCTTGATGATTTTCTTGGGCGCAAGGTCTTCACCCAGCAATTCGGCGGCGGTCGGAGCCGTGCCAGCCACCGGACCTGCCGGAGCGGCAGCGGGAGCTTCAGCCGCTTTCGCAGCTTCATCGGTCTTCTTCGCCTTTGCGGGCTTTGCTTCTGCTGCCGGAGCGGCGGACTGTTCGGCAGGAGCCGCTGCAGCCTTTTCCTTCTTCGGAGCCTTGGGAGTCTTCGTTTCTTCGGCCATACGGGTCAAATCCTATTAATGAATGCCTGCTTTGGCACTCGGGTTGCGCTGCACGCCGACCGTCTTGCGCGGTCCCTTGCGAGTGCGCGAGTTGGTCTTAGTACGCTGTCCGCGCACTGGCAGGCCACGGATGTGGCGGATACCGCGATAGCACTTGACACCCTGAAGACGCTTCAGGTTCATGCCGATTTCGCGGCGCAGGTCGCCCTCGATCACATACTTGCCCGCCTGGATGGCGTGCACGATCTGGGACATCTGCTGCTCGTTAAGGTCTTTGGCACGGATCGCGGGATCAATGTTCGCCGCGGCCAAAATATCTTTCGAATTCACCGGACCCAACCCATAGATATAGCGAAGAGCGATATCGATGCGCTTGTTGGCCGGAATATCAACACCAAGAATGCGTGGCATAGCTTAACCCTGTTTCTGCTTGTGGCGCGAGTTGCTGCAAATGACACGGATAATACCTTTCCGTTTCACGATCTTGCAGTGCTCGCAAAGTTTTTTAACTGACGCACGTACTTTCATATCAAAATTCTTCTTCCGCTTTTTACCCGCCCCTTTGACATGTCAAAGGGCGTCATTTCCACCGTCAACCGGTCACCGGCACCAAAACCGCTTACCTGCTCTCGCAGGCGCAGCGGCGTGTGAGCCAGAATGTTATGGCCGTTGGGCAGTTCCAACCGGAACAACCCATCGGCCATTCGTTCGGTCACGATGCCTTCAATTTCGATGGCATCTTCTCCGGCCACGTCAAAATCTCCGGCTCGCCGTCCGTCACCAAAATGGTGTGCTCAAAATGAGCCGACGGCATTCCGTCTATGGTCACTACCGTCCAGCCATCGCCGAGCCGCTTCGTTTTCGCCTGACCGGCGTTCACCATCGGCTCGATGGCCAGCGTCATACCCTTCTTCAACTTCGCATCACACCGCGGATCCACATAATTCGGAATCTGCGGCTGCTCATGTAAAGAGCGGCCTACGCCGTGACCCACATATTCCCGCACGATACTGAACCCGTTCGACTCGACATGTGTCTGAATCGCCCGCGAAATATCTACCACCCGATTGCCCGGAGTGGCGCGCGAAATTCCTTCATACAAGGCTTTCTCCGTCACATCAATCAATTTTTGCGACAAAATATCACACCCCCCCACTGGGACGGTGCGGGCATTGTCGCCGATGTAACCCTCGTACAACACGCCGACATCCAAACTGATGATGTCACCAAACTGCACCCGGCGTTCCCCTGCCATCCCGTGAACGACTTCTTCATTCACCGAAATGCAGATCTGGCACGGATACCGTTGATAACCCAGAAACGCGCTCTTGCCACCGTAATGAGCAATCCGTTTCCCGGCATATTCATCAATCACCTTGGTAGTCATACCAGGCGCGATGAAGGCCGCCACCTCACTCAGGACTTGGGCTGCGACACCGCCTGCGGCGCGCATGCCAGCCAACTCCCGCTCGTTGGTGATGATCATCGGTTACTGTCAGCGTTACAAAGATCAAATACAACCGGACTGGCCGGTTGCCAAACCATTACTACATGCGCCCACGGATACGGCCACCCTTTTTCAGGAAGCCATCATAGTGACGCATCAACAGGTGGGATTCAACCTGACGCATCGTATCGAGCATCACACCCACCAAAATCAACATACCCGTGCCGCCGAAGAACGCGGCCACATCGTGCGGCATGTTCATCTGCTTGTTCATCAGCAAGGGAATCACCGCAATGATCGTCAGGAACACGGCACCTGCCAATGTGATCCGGCTCATCGTATTGTGCAGAAACTCAGTCGTCTTGGCGCCCGGACGCACACCTGGAATGTAGCCGCCATTCTTCTTCAAATCATCCGAGATCTGAATCTCGTTGAACTGGGTCGCCACCCAGAAGTAGGAGAAGAACAGAATCATCAAACCAAAGATGACCATGTAAGAGAACGACAGCGGATCAAAAAACCGCGCCAACTCGAGCGCCGCCTTCACATCCCACTTCTGCCCGATCGTCGTCAAAATCGTTCCCGGGAACATCAAAATCGCTTGAGCAAAGATAACCGGCATCACCCCGGCGTAGTTGACACGCAACGGCATGAACGAGCTTTGACCCGAGTAAACCTTACGGCCAACCGCCCGCTGAGCGTATTGCACCGGAATCTTCCGCTGAGCCTGTGTGACACTGATAATGCCTGCCACGATGACAAACAACATGATGATCAGCGCAATGCCGTGGAAGACATTGAACTTGGCCGGCTCATCATTCACCGAGGTGAACAACAAGGACAAGTCGCGCATCGCCACCGGCAAACGGGCCAAGATGCCGATAGTGATCACCAAGGAAACACCGTTGCCGATGCCTCGCTCTGTGATCTGCTCACCGAGCCACATCAACAGCAGCACACCCGTCGTCAAAATCAACGTCGTCTGGATGCGATACCACCACAGATTCTCATACAGCACCAACCTTGGAAATTAGGCAACACCTTCTGGGCGTTTTCCCAACCCAAAGTCATAAACAACCCCTGCCCCAGGCACAACAACACCGTCAGATAACGACCGTATTGTATGATTTTCGTCCGGCCGCCCTCTTCACGGGCCAGCTTGCTCAACTGCGGGATCACCGCGGTGAGCAATTGGATGATAATCGTAGCACTGATATAGGGCATGATGCCCAAGGAGCCGATGGCGCACTTCTCGAGCGCACCGCCTGTGAACATGCTATACATGCCGATCAGACCACCCTGGTTCTGACTCTTGCTCATGTACTCAGACAAGGCGGCACCGTCCAGACCCGGAATCGGGATCATGGCGACGAGACGGCACACCAGCAACACCAGCAGCGTGAAGATAATCCGAGACTTAAGTTCCGGTACCTTGAAGCTGTTAACTAAGGTATTGATGATGTTTTTCAGCATGAACGACGCTTGGGCTGGTATTGCTTACTTCTTGGACTGCTTCACTGCGACTTCGCAGCTACCGCCCTTAGCTTCGATCTGGGCCTTGGCCGTCGCGCTGAACGCACTGGCCACGACCGTCAACTTCTTGGTCAGCTCACCGCGACCGAGAATCTTGACCCCGGCACTCTTGCCGTTCGCCAGACCGGCCGCACGCAACGTGTTCTCGTCCACGCGGGCACCGTCTTCGAACTGATTCAAGGACTGCAGGTTCACCGCCGAGTAATCGACGCTGAAAGAGATGTTGTTGAAGCCGCGCTTCGGGATACGGCGGATCAAAGGCATCTGACCGCCTTCGAAACCAGGACGGATCGAGCTACCGGAACGGGCCGACTGGCCCTTGCCACCGCGACCGCTCGTCTTACCGTGACCGCTGGACTCACCCTGACCAAGGCGCTTACGGCGGTGCTTGGCTCCGGGACGAGGTTTCAAATCATGCAAACGCATACGTAACTCTAAAATTAGGAATTAACAACGGGTTGAGCAGCCTTCACGGTCAGACCGCGGGTGCGATAGATCTCTTCGCGCAGACGGAGCTGGCGCAGAGCAGCCAAGGTGGCCTTCGCCACGTTCGCCGCGTTCTTGGAACCCAGCGACTTGCTGAGGATGTCCTTCACGCCAGCGGATTCCAGCACCGCGCGGACAGTCTTGCCCGCGATGATACCAGTACCGGGAGAGGCGGGACGCAGCAGCACTTTCGCGCCACCGAACGTCGAGTAAACCTCGTGCGGGATGGTCGTGCCATTGAGGGACACGCCCACCATGCGGACGCGGGAGACTTCGCCGCCCTTGCGGATGGCGTCAGCCACTTCGCCGGCCTTGCCCAAGCCCAAGCCAACGCGGCCCTGCTTGTCACCAGTGACGACGAGCGCACTGAAGCTGAAACGGCGACCACCTTTAACGACCTTGGACGAGCGGTTGATGAAGATCACCTTCTCGCTCAGTTCGTTGCCGGTCTTGCCATCCGTCATGGCGTTATCGCCTTCAGAGCCCGGACGAGCACGACGGGGTCCGCGATTGCCACCGCGATTGCCACCGCCAAAACCGCCGCCCATTCCGCCTCTGCCACCTGCTGGATTCTTGGTAAATTCTGCCACAATTATGCTCCGGATAAGATTAGAATTGCAGACCGGCTTCACGCGCGGCATCCGCCAGCGCCTTCACCTTGCCATGATAACGGGCACCGCTGCGATCGAACACGACCGCCTTGATACCCTTGGCAATAGCTGCCTCTGCCGCCAGTTTGCCGATCGTCTTGGCGCTCGCGACGTTGGCCGAGAGCGTCTCGCGGTTGGGCACCGACTTGCTGAGCGTCGTCAACGAAGCCAGCGTATTGCCGACGGCGTCATCGATGAACTGCACATGGATGTTTTCACCCGTGAAACGCACGCTCATGCGCGGACGTTCCGCTGTGCCCACGACTTTCTTACGCGTGCGCCAGCGGCGCAACTGCTCCAACTTAAATTTCTTGTCTGTCCTCATACTTTTGCCGTCACGGTCTTGGCCGTAACGTTTTAAATTACTCAGCCAATATTATTATTGGACTGTCTTGCCTTCCTTGCGCTTGACCTTTTCGTCCGAGTAACGGACACCCTTGCCCTTGTACGGCTCCGGCGGGTAGTAGCTGCGGATCTCGGAAGCCACGCGGCCGACCAAAGCCTTGTCGGGCCCTTCGATGGTCAACTTCGTATTTTCCTCAACCGTCACCTTGATCTGGTCAGGGATGGTATAATTGATCGGGTGCGAATAACCCAAGCTCAGATTCACGTTCTTGCCCTGCACGGCAGCCTTGAAACCGACGCCTTGGATCTCGAGCTTCTTCACGAAGCCGGACGCGACACCCTTCAGCATGTTGTTGATCAACGCGCGGCTCAGACCGTGGAGCGCCTTCGCTTCCGCCGAGTCATTCTTGCGGCTGACCACCACTTGCTTGTCTTTCACTTCGGCAGAAGCCAGCTTCGGCAGCTCAAAAGTGAGCTTGCCCTTGGGCCCTTCCGCTAAAACTTGTTGGCCCTTGACCTCGATCTTGACCTTGTCGGGGATGGCCACCGGTTGTTTACCAATACGTGACATAACTAATTGCGGTTAGGGATTACCAAATGAAACAGAGCAGCTCGCCGCCCAAATTTTGCTTGCGCGCTTCCACGCCCGTCATCAGCCCCTTCGGGGTCGAGACGATGGCGACGCCCATGCCGCCGAGCACACGCGGAATCTCCGCGGAGCCGACATAGCGGCGCAGACCAGGCCGGCTCACACGGCGCAAGCCGGCGATCACGCCCTTGCGGCCCTGGAACTTCAGCTTGAGCTTCAAGCGTTTCAGCTTGTCGCCTTCCACGTTGCAATCAGCGATGTAGCCTTCGCGCTTCAGGATCTGCGCAATATTCTCTTTCGCGTTCGAGTGCGCGAGATCCACGGTCGGCAGCAACGCCTGGCTGGCGTTACGGATCTGCGTCAACATATCTGCAATAGGGTCGCTCATATCAACTTACCAAGAGGCTTTAGTTACACCCGGGATCAGCCCGTGCAAGGCTGCTTCACGGAACGTCAGGCGCGAGCACCGGAACTTGCGCATATACGCGTGACGGCGTCCGCTCATTTCACAGCGGTTTACCAACCGGACAGGGCTGGCGTTCTTCGGCAGCTTTTGCAGGCCGGCATAATCATGCTTCGCCTTCAATTCCGCCCGGAGCGCCGCGTATTTCTTCACGGTCGCCGCCTTCTTCTTATTACGTTCGAGCCAAGATGTCTTTGCCATATTAACGTCCTTCAGCAAACGGCATGCCCATCAGTTTCAGCAAGTCCAAAGCTTCCCCGTCCGTCTTGGCCGTGGTCACGATGGTGATGTCCATACCCTGCGTGCGTTTGATTTTGTCCAGTTCGATTTCCGGAAAGATGGTCTGATCGGCGATACCGATCGAGTAATTGCCACGACCGTCGAACTTGCGCGGGGAGATGCCGCGGAAATCACGAATACGGGGCAAAGCAGCAGCCACCAGACGGTCCAGGAACTCATACATCACTTCGCGGCGCAACGTGACGCGGCAGCCGATCTGCTGGCCTTCACGCAACTTGAAGTTGGCGATGCTCTTCTTGGACTTGTTGATGACGGCTTTGCGGCCGGTGATCTGCTGAAGATCCTTCACGGCGTCTTCCACGGCGCCCTTTTCGAGCGAGGCGCTGACACCCATGTTGATGACGATCTTCTCGATCTTCGGAATCTCATGCACATTGGCATACTTCCGTTTTTCCTGCAGCGCCGGCTTCACCGTCGCATGGTACTTTTCAAACAATCTCGGCTTCATGGCTTGCAAATGGCTTAGGCTTTGGCGGCGCTGGCACCTTTACGGGCGTCATACGCTTCGGCTTTCACCACGTTTGAGGCGTGGATCGAACCTTCGATTTCGATGATGGAGCCTTGCGGGTTCTGCTGGCTCTTCCGCATGTGCTTCTTCACCATGTTGACACCTTCAACGATGACCCGGCCTTTGGAGCCCAAAATCTCCTTGACCTTGCCGCGCTTCGTACGGTGGGATCCCGAGATCACCACCACTTCGTCGCCCTTCTTAACGTGGAACTTGGCCATAACTCAAATAACTTCAGGAGCGAGGGAGATAATCTTCATGAATTTCTTGTCCCGGAGCTCACGAGCCACCGGACCGAAGATACGCGTCCCACGCGGGTTGTTTTCTTTGTCGATGATGACAATAGCATTGCTGTCGAAGCGCAGGTAGGAACCGTCTTCGCGGCGCACAGCCTTGCGGGTGCGCACGACCACGGCATTCACCACCTCACCCTTTTTCACCGTACCATCCGGGGCGGCTTCTTTGATATGGGCCTTGATCACGTCACCCACCTGGGCATAACGCTGATTGCGACCCAACACGCCGATCGTGGCTGCCCGCTTGGCGCCAGTGTTGTCGGCAACATCAAGAATAGAACGAACTTGTAGCATGGCTCAAAATTTCCCTTAGGCTGCCACTGGCGCGTCAGCATTGCGCTCCACCACTTCCACCAGGCGCCAGCGCTTGGTCTTGGACAGCGGACGGGTTTCTTCGATACGGACGCGGTCGCCAACTTTGGCTTCGCCCTTTTCGTCGTGCGCCACAAATTTCTTGTAGCTGGTCACGACCTTTTTGAACTGCGGATGCCGGAAACGGCGCTCCACGCGGACAATGATGGTCTTGGCCATCTTGTCAGAGACAACTTCTCCAGTGCGCTCTTTGCGCTGGGTGCGGGCATTAATCTGTTCAGACATAGCAAATTTTATTAAGCGGCCTTGTTACGGCGGGCCGAGATCTGCGTCTCGATCCGGGCAATATCACGGCGAAGCGTGCGGATGCGCGACGGCTTCTCCAACTGGCTGCTCGCCTGCTGCAGACGCAGGTTAAAAATCTCCTGACGCAGCTCGCGGCTCTTGGCGGTCAATTCCGCCACGCTGGCCTCTTTCAAATCTTTAAGTTCACTCTTCATATCTCGGGACGTGCTTAGGCCATGTGATGGCGTGAAACAAACTTGGTCCGGATCGGCAGCTTCGATGCCGCCAGGCGGAACGATTCCCGCGCCACAGCTTCGGTCACCCCGTCCACCTCGAACAGGATGTTGGCCGGACGGATCACGGAGACCCACCCTTCCACGCCAGCCTTACCGTGACCCATGCGGGTTTCCAGCGGCTTCTTCGTGAAGGACTTGTCCGGGAAAATCCGGATCCAAACCTTGCCACGGCGCTTCATGAAGCGCGTGATGGCCACACGGGCAGCCTCGATCTGCTTCGCGTCCATCCAGCAGCGTTCCATCGCCATCAGGCCATACTCACCGAAGGCCACGGTCGCACCGCGCGTCGCGAGACCCTTGCGGGCGCCACGCTGCATTTTGCGGTACTTCACTCTTGCGGGCATCATTGCCATATCAGATCCTCAAAAAACTAAAGTTGTTATTCCTTCGCGGCGACAGGGGCTGCAGAAGCGACTTTTTCTTTCTTCATCTCGCCTTTGCAGATCCAGCACTTGACGCCCAGCTTGCCGTAAACCGTCTTGGCTTCGGCAAACCCGTAATCGATGTTCGCACGGAGCGTGTGCAACGGCACACTGCCTTCGTGATACTTTTCCACGCGGGCCAGTTCAGCCCCGCCGAGACGGCCGGCGCAACGGATCTTGATACCAGCGGCACCAAAGTCCATGGCGGTCTGCACCGCTTTCTTCATCGCGCGGCGGAAAGACACACGGCGCTCGAGCTGCAGGGCGACGTTTTCCGCCACCAGCTGCGCGTCCAGCTCAGGAGTCTTCACTTCCTGGATGTCCACGTAAATCTCTTTGCCGGTCATCTTGCTCAACTCTTCCTTGAGCTTGTCGATTTCCGTGCCCTTGCGGCCGATGACCACACCCGGACGCGCCGTGAAGATCGTGATACGGCAGCGGGTCGCCGCACGTTCAATCTGGATCTTCGGCACCGAGGCGGATTCCAGACGCTTCTTCAGCAACTCGCGAATCTTGCGGTCTTCGTTCAGCAGCTTGCCGAATTCCTTCTTGTCGGCATACCACTTGGAACGCCATTCGCGATTCAGCGGAATACGAAGGCCAATTGGATTAGACTTTTGACCCATAACAATTACTCGTCAGAGACTACAATTTTAACGTGGCAGCTCCGCTTGAGCGTCGGTCCGGCCGAACCGCGGGCTTTCGGGGTGAAACGCTTCAGCGTCGTCGCCGTTTGGGCCACTGCTTCGCGCACCTTCAAAGTTTCCGGCTTCACGCCGTTGTTGTTCTCCGCGTTGGCGATGGCCGAACGCAAAGTCTTGGCGACCACCCGGGCCGACTTGCGCGGCACCACGGCCAAGATGGCCTGGGCTTGCAAGGCGGGCAGGCCTTGAATCTGCCGCACGACCTCGCGCATCTTCTGCGCGGACATGCGGATATTCTTAGTGATTGCTTGCACTTGCATACTATTTCTCTGCCTTCGCCGTATGAGCGCCGTGCTTCTTGAACGTGCGGGTCAGCGAAAACTCGCCGAGACGGTGACCCACCATGTTTTCAGTCACGAACACCGGGTTGAAAACTTTGCCATTGTGCACGTTAAATGTCAGCCCCACAAATTCAGGGGTGATCATGGAACGGCGCGACCAAGTCTTGATTGGCAACTTCGACTTCGTCTCCTTCGCCTTCTGAATCTTCTTCAGAACATGCAGATCGACGAACGGACCTTTTTTAATTGAACGTCCCATATGCTATTACTTATTCTTCATTGGACGGCCATCCCGGCGCACAACAATGAACCGGCTGGACAGTTTATACTTCTTACGGGTGCGTTTGCCCTTCGCGAGCAGACCCCAAGGCGACATCAGATGCTGGCGACCGCCACCACCCTTGGACTTACCCTGACCGCCACCGTTCGGGTGATCGTGCGGGTTACGGGCCATACCACGGGTCAAACCACGACGACCGAGGTGACGCGTACGACCGGCTTTGCCCAAAATGATATTCTCGTGCTCGGTGTTACCCACCTGGCCGATCGTGGCCAAGCAATCTTGGTGCACCTTGCGGATTTCGCCGGAAGGCAGCTTGATTTGGGCATAACCCTCGTCAACCGCCATCAGCACTGCACCAGCGCCAGCGGAACGCACCATCTGCGCGCCACGGCCGGGTTGCATCTCCACGTTATGGATCGTGATGCCCGCCGGGATATTCTTCAACGGCAACGCATTGCCGATCTCCGGAGGAGCCGTCGGACCGCTCATCAACTTCGCGCCGACCTTCAAATTGTTCGGGGCGACGATGTATGTCCGTTCGCCATCTTTGTATTCCAGCAAGGCGATACGGGCCGTGCGGATCGGATCATATTCGACGGCTACGACAGTCGCTTCCACGCCGAACTTGTTGCGGCGGAAATCGATCTGACGAACCTTCTGCTTATGTCCGCCACCGATGGCGCGAACCGTCACGCGACCGTAGGCATTACGGCCACCGGTCTTCTTGCGGATCTTCGTCAAAGCCTTTTCGGGCTTCGTCTTCGTGATTTCCGCAAAGGACGCAATCGTCACATAACGTGAGGACGGCGTCAAAGGTCTAAAGCTCTTAACTGCCATAATCGTCTAATCCTTAGGTGAGGCTGATTTTATCGCCCTCTTTCAACGTCACGAGCGCCTTCTTCCAATCGGAAGTGCGACCAGCCTGCTTGGTCGATTGGCGGCGGGCTTTGCCATCCGTGTTCAAGGTGTTGACCTTGACCACTTTGACCTTGAAGAGCTCCTGCACAGCCTGGCGGATCTGGATCTTGTTGGCCCGGCGATCGGCAACCACGGTGTACTGGTTGTTCTTCTCCGTCTGAATCGCGCCCTTTTCAGTCAGGCGCACACTCTTGATAACAGTAAATGCGTTCATGTTTCAGCCCTTAGTTCGCGAGACGCGCCGAAAACTTCTCGAACGCGCTCTTGGTGAACAGCACCTTGTCGTTACGCAGGAGCTGATAAGTGTTGACCGTAGCACCGTCCGTCAATTCGGCGTGCGGCACATTGCGGGAGGCCAGCGACAGGTTCTTCTCGGTGTCAGCCACCACGAGAACCGTGCCATCGATCTTCAACGCAGCGAGCACGGCGAGGAATTCCTTCGTCTTGGCCGAGGCCAGCTTCAGGTCGTCCACGATCACGACTTCGTCCGCCTTCAAGCGTTCGCTGAACGCCTTACGCAGGGCCAAAGTCTTCGTGCTGCGGGAAATCTTCTTGCGGAAGTCGCGGGGCTTCGGTCCGAAGACCACGCCACCACCCACCCACAACGGACTGGCGAAGGAACCGGCGCGAGCGCGGCCCGTGCCCTTTTGGCGCCAAGGCTTCTTGCCCGTGCCCGCCACTTCACCCATCGTCTTGGTGCAAGCCGTGCCGCTACGTTGCGCGGCGCGGAAAGCGACCACGGCGTCATGGACGGCCTGTGTGCCCCTGCCGTTTTCAACGAGTGCCACTTGGACTTCCAAGTCACCGGCACTGTTGCCTTTAATATCTTTAACCGTAAGCTTCATGGAAACTTGCTCCGTTTATTTGGCTGCTGCCTTGCGCTTTTTCTTAGCCTCACGAATGACGACATAATCGCCCTTCGATCCAGGAATCGCGCCGCTGATCAGAAGCACGTTATCCTCTTCCAATACTTGAACCACTTTAAGGTTCTGAGTCGTACGACGCACTTGGCCCATATGACCAGGCATCTTCATCCCGCGCATAACTGTGCCGGGGAAGAGACGCTGACCGATAGCGCCACTGCGGCGGTGCCAACCCTTGGCACCGTGGGTCATGTCACCACCACGGAAACCGTGGCGCTTCACAACACCTTCAAAACCTTGACCCTTGGTGATACCGATGGCATCAACCGCGTCACCCACGTTGAAAACCTTGGCGCCGAGAACGTCGCCGGGCTTCACGTCGAGCGGGAAATCACGGAATTCACGGAGCATCTTGACCGGCGTGGCCTTGTGCTTCGCGAAGTGGCCGAGAGCAGCCTTGCTCAAGCGGCTTTCCTTCTGGTCCGTCAGCCCCAGCTGCACGGCTTTGTAACCATCCGTCTCGACCGTCTTGCATTGGACAACACGATTGTTGCCCACCTGCACGACCGTCACCGGGACGATGTTGCCAGCGGCGTCATAAACGCGGGTCTGGCCCAATTTTTTTCCAAGTAATCCGAGTGGCATACGCGTTATATCTTGATGGTGATGTCCACGCCGGCCGGCAGGTTGAGCTTCTTCAGCTCGTCCACCGTCTTGGCGGTCGGTTCGATGATGTCCAGCAGACGCTTGTGGGTGCGTTGCTCAAACGTTTCTTGCGATTTCTTGTCCACGTGCGGCGAGCGCAGCACTGTGAACCGCTCCACGCGGGTCGGCAGTGGAATAGGCCCCGCCACCCGTGCTCCCGTGCGCTTCACCGTTTCCACGATGTCATGCGCCGACTGATCGATCACACGGTGATCGTAGGCCTTCAGCCTAATGCGTATACGTTGTCCAGCCATACAAAGAACAATTAATAAGTTGTTAACTACGAGCGGCCGGCCGCTTGGCCGCCGAATCCAAAATCTGCGTCGCTACCGAGTTCGGCACTTGCTCGAAGGCCAGCGGCTCCATGGAATAGGAAGCGCGTCCCTTCGAGAGAGACCGAATCGCGGTCGCATACCCGAACATTTCCGCCAACGGAACGTGTGCGTTCAGAACAGTCTGCCCGTTCTTCGCGTCCACGCCCTGAATCACACCGCGCCGGCGGTTGATGTCACCGAGCAAATCACCCTGATACTCATCAGGCGTCGTCACTTCCACCTTCATCACCGGCTCCAACAGAATCGGATTCGCCTTCTTGAAGGCATCCTTCAGCGCGAAAATGCCAGCCATCTTAAACGCCAATTCGTTAGAGTCAACCTCGTGGAAAGATCCGTCCACCACATCGACTTTCACGTCGATGACTTGGAAGCCGGCGTAAACGCCGCTCCGGATGGCTTCTTCGATACCATTGATGACCGCCGGGACATATTCCTTCGGAATCGTGCCGCCGACAATCTTATTGTTGATCTCGATGCCCTTGCCCTTTTCGTTGGGCTGCAAAGTGATGCAAGCGTGACCGTATTGACCACGACCACCGGATTGGCGGATGAATTTACCTTCACCTTCCGCCGCGCTCGTGATGGTTTCACGGTAAGCGATTTGCGGTGCGCCCGAGTTCGCCTCAACCTTGAACTCGCGCTTCAGACGGTCGATGATAATTTCCAAGTGCAACTCACCCATCCCGGCGATGATGAGCTGGCTGGTTTCTTCATTCGTGAAGCAACGGAACGTCGGATCTTCTTCCGCCAAGCGTTGCAAACCTTCCGCCATCTTGTCACGGTCCGCCTTCGTCTTCGGTTCCACGGCCATGCTGATCACGGGCTCAGGGAACGTCGGCGGCTCCAACATGATGTCGAAGTCTTCATTGCACAGCGTATCACCCGTCGTGATGTTGCGCAGACCAACCAGCGCGGCGATGTCACCGGCGTAAACCGTTTCCACATCTTTGCGCTCACTGCCCTGAATCACCATCAGACGGCTCACCCGCTCGCGACGACGCGTGCGCGGGTTGTAAATTGTATCACCCTTCTTCAGAACACCAGAATAAACGCGGAAAAACACGAGCTTGCCCGCGTAAGGGTCAGTCCACAGCTTGAATGCCAAGGAGCAGAACTTGCCATTGTCATCCGAAACGATTTCAACCGGAGCTTCCACTCCCGGCTCGTGACCCGTCGCCGGCGGAATATCCAACGGAGATGGCAAGTAATCAACCACGGTGTCGATCAGGAATTGCACGCCCTTCTTCTTGAAGGCAGAACCGCACAACACCGGCACCAATTCAATCTTGCACGTCAAACGGCGAATCGCCGCTTTCAAAATCTCCGGCGTGATGGGCTTCTCTTCCAACACCAATTCAGCAATCGCGTCATCCTTGTTGGAGACCGCATCGATCAATTCAGCCAGACCAGCCTTAGCCCGTTCCTGATGTTCCGCCGGAACGTCTGAAATTTCATACTTCAAACCTTCGGTCGTCACATCCCCCTCACCCCAGTTAATCATCTTCTGATTAACCAAGTCGATGATACCCGCAAAAGTTTCCCCCGCACCAATCGGCAGCGCAACCGGGAAAGCATACGCCTTCAACTTGTTACGCATGTCAGCCAGTGCGTTCTCGAAGTTCGCACCCGTACGATCCATCTTATTGACGAACGCGATACGCGGCACTTTATACTTCGTCGCCTGGCGCCAGACGGTTTCAGATTGCGGCTGCACACCAGCCACACCGCAGAACACAGCCACAGCACCGTCCAACACACGCATCGAACGCTCCACTTCGGCCGTGAAATCCACGTGACCCGGAGTGTCGATGATGTTAACGCGTTGCGGCACCGCTTCAAACGCCTTGTAGAGGCCCGCTTCCTTCTTTTGCGTCCAGAAGCACGTCACAGCAGCAGAGGTGATCGTGATACCACGTTCCTTTTCCTGCTCCATCCAGTCAGTGACAGTGTTACCGTCATCAACGTCACCGATCTTATGGATAAGACCCGTGTAGAAGAGGATACGTTCCGTGGTAGTCGTCTTACCCGCGTCGATGTGCGCCGCGATACCGATGTTGCGCGTACGCTGCATCGTATACTCACGGTTCGGCGAGTTCAGATCCTTACTTTCTGCTCCAGCTTGCATCTATTTTTAGAGACTAAAAACGCCCCGACTCATTCGGCTCGGGGCGTCATAAAGTTGACTGTTGTTCTACCAGCGGAAATGCGCGAATGCCTTGTTAGCCTGGGCCATCTTATGCACTTCATCACGTTTACGGATCGCATTCCCCTGCCCTTGATAGGCTTCGAGAATTTCCACCGCCAAAGCCTTGCGCATCGGCATACCCTTACGAGCATCCGCATAGTTCACCAACCAGCGCATGGCGAGCGCCGCCTGACGATCAGACGTCACTTCCATCGGCACTTGATAGGTGGCACCACCCACGCGGCGGGCTTTCACTTCCAAGCGGGGCTTGGCATTGTCCACCGCGCGCTGGAGAACTTCCAACGGGGAGATGTCAGCCTGCTTTTCAGCGAGCTCATCAAAGGCACCATAGACGATGCGCTGCGCCAAGCTCTTGGCACCACCACGCATGACCGTGTTCACGAGACGGGACACCAGAGGACTCTGGTATTTACCATCCGGCAACAATTCGCGTTTATCCGCACGACGACGACGTGACATACAAAAATTCCTTAATTACTTGGCCGCTGTTTTAGCCGCCTTAGGACGCTTGACACCATACTTGGAGCGGCTCACGCGGCGCTTTTCCACACCGTTGGCATCCAACGTACCACGAACGATGTGATAACGCACACCCGGCAAATCCTTAACACGGCCACCGCGCACCAGCACGATCGAGTGCTCTTGCAGGTTGTGACCTTCGTCAGGAATGTAGGCGATAATTTCGTAGCCATTCGTCAGGCGAACCTTGGCCACTTTACGCATGGCAGAGTTCGGCTTCTTAGGCGTACGAGTCATCACTTGCAAGCAGACACCGCGACGGAAGGGCGAACCTTCCAAAGCCGGTGATTTCGACTTGTACTTCAGCTTGTTGCGTCCTTTTCGGACCAGTTGGTTAATCGTCGGCATTCCGTTAGATGCTCTTTAAGCACTTTCCGTATCCTGTTGGGAAACGGAGTGCGGATGTTAGCAAAGAAGTTCTTGGTTGCAACTAGTATTTGAAAAATTTTTGGATATTTTTACAAATTTTAAAAGACGGGCGAAATCCCCAGCAAAACCGGGGATTCCGCCCGCTTGAAATTAACTCGCGAGCGGCTGCTCCTCCTGGATCGGCGGCTCTTCCATCGGCGGAAGTTCCACCAAAGGCTTCAGCGTCATCTTGCGGTGCAGGTCGAAGCCTGAACCGGCCGGGATGATATGGCCCATGATCACGTTTTCCTTGAAGCCACGCAGGTTGTCCACCTTGCCCATCGTAGCGGCTTCGGTGAGCACCCGGGTCGTGTCCTGGAAGGACGCGGCGCTCAGGAACGATTCCGTCTCCAAGGAGGCCTTGGTGATGCCCAAGAGAACCGGCTGCGCCTCGGCGGGCTTGCCACCCATCTTCTCCACGCGCTCGTTCTCGGCCTCGAAGGCCAGGCGGTCGATCTGTTCGCCCCACAGGAACTGGGTATCGCCCGGTTCCGTGATGCGCACCTTGCGCAACATCTGGCGCACGATGATCTCGATGTGCTTGTCGTTGATCGTCACACCTTGCAGACGATAAACTTCCTGCACTTCGCTCACCAAGTGTTCCTGCAGCTCTTGTGGTCCGCAGACCTCCAAGATTTCGTGCGGCACAACCGGACCTTCGGTCAGTTGCTGGCCCTTCTTCACGAAGTCGCCCTTGAACACGATAACGTGCTTGCCGATCGGGATCAGATGTTCCTCTTCGATCGCGGTCACCGGATCCTTGATCACCACGCAGCGCTTGCCGCGCACGCTCGGACCAAAGTCCACGATACCGTCGATCTTCGAGATCTCCGCCGCGTCTTTCGGACGACGGGCTTCGAAGAGTTCGGCCACACGCGGCAGACCGCCCGTGATGTCCTTCGTCTTCGAGCTCTTGCGGGAGGTCTTCGCCAGCAATGTACCGGCGACGATCGTGTCCCCTTCCGTGATCGCGATGTGCGCGCCGGACGGAATCGCGTATTGCGCGACAGGCTCGCCCTTCGTGTCCACCACGATGACTTGCGGGTGCAAATCTTCTTTGTGATCGATGATCACCATGGATTCCTGACCCGTGGTCTCATCGACTTCCTGCTTCATCGTGACACCTTCGATGATGTCATGGAACTTCACGATACCGGCCTTTTCCGAGAGAATCGGCACGTTATACGGATCCCATTGTGCGAGCGTGTCACCCTTCTTGATGGTCTCACCATTGCTGAAGGAGACGACGGCACCGATGACGATCGTGTGGCTTTCCAGCTCGCGACCGTCTTCACCGATGATGGCGATGGAACCGTTCTTGTTCAGCACGATGTTGTTACCGTCTTCGAGCTGCACAGCGCGGATTTCCTGGTATTTCACAGTACCTTCGCACTTCACCTTGATGATCGGCTGGCTGAACTTACCGGTGGCGACACCACCCGTATGGAACGTACGCATCGTGAGCTGGGTACCCGGCTCACCGATCGACTGGGCGGCGACGATACCGACCGCTTCACCGAGCTTCACGAGCGTGCCCGTGGAGAGGTTGCGGCCGTAGCACTTCGCGCAGATACCGTGCTTGGCTTCGCAGGTCAGCACCGAGCGGACCTTGATCTTGTCCAAGCCGGCGTTGTCGAGGTTCTTCGCCTTGACTTCGTCGATCTCTTCGTTGACGCGGACCAGATAAACCTTCGGGTTGATCGGATCGTTGACGTCTTCCACGCTGGTACGACCAACGATGCGTTCGCTGAGCTTGACGATGGTTTCTTCACCTTCGTAAACCGCCTGCACCCAGATGCCGTTGTTCGTGCCGCAATCGATCTGCTGAATGATGACGTCCTGCGCCACATCGACCAGTTTGCGGGTCATGTAACCGGAGTCAGCTGTCTTCAGCGCCGTATCGGCCAGACCCTTACGGGCACCGTGGGTCGAGATGAAGTATTCAAGCACGGACAGACCTTCACGGAAGTTCGACAAAATCGGCTTCTCGATGATGTCACCGGACGGCTTGGCCATAAGACCACGCACACCGGCGAGCTGACGGACCTGCGCCTTGTTACCACGCGCACCGGAGTCCACCATGAGGAACACCGGGTTGTATTCGCGCTTGCCCTCTGTTCCAGGGTGCGGAGCATCACGTTCGAGATCTGGTCAGTACAATGCGTCCAGATATCGACGATCTTGTTGTAGCGCTCACCCGTGGTGATGACACCGCGGCGGTATTGCTTCTCAACTTCGGCGATCTGCTTCTGCGCCTCGTCGATCTCCTTGGTCTTTTCCTTCGGGATGATCATGTCATCGATACCGATGGAACAACCGGACTTGGAAGCTTCACGGAAGCCCAATTCCTTCAGGCGGTCGAGCATCACGACGGTCTTGTCGTGGCCGCAGTTCTTATAGCATTGCCAGATCAGGTCACCGATCTTGGATTTGCCGACGGCGAAGTTCGCGAAACCGAGTTCAGCCGGCCAGATCTCACTGAAGATCACGCGGCCAACCGTCGTTTCGATGAGCTTGGAATTCGGATCACCGTAAACGGTCTTGCGACCCTTGTCCGGATTGATCAATTGGACGCGGTCATGCGTGCGCAGGGCGCCATCCGCCAAGGCGAAGAGAACTTCGTCCTTGGTGCTGAACACCATGGGCTTCTTCTTGACCGTATCTTTGACCACGCGCGGCTCGGCCGTCAGGTAATAGCACCCGAGGGTGATGTCCTGCGTCGGCGTCATGATCGGCTTGCCGCTCGACGGGCTGAAAATGTTCAGCGGCGCCATCATCAGCAAGCGGGCTTCCATCTGCGCTTCCACGGACAGCGGCACGTGCACGGCCATCTGGTCACCGTCGAAGTCAGCGTTGTAAGCCGTACAAACCAGCGGATGAATACGGATCGCTTCACCTTCGATCAATGTCGGTTCGAAAGCCTGGATGGACAGACGGTGCAATGTCGGAGCGCGGTTCAGGAGGACCGGATGGCCCTTCGTCACTTCGTCCAAGATGTCCCAAACTTCAGGCGTCTGGCGTTCGATCATCTTCTTGGCCGAGCGGACCGTGTGCACATAGCCACGTTCCTTCAGCTTGCGGATGATGAACGGCTCGAACAGAACGAGTGCCATCTTCTTCGGCAGACCGCACTGGTTCAGCTTCAGCT
Organism: Limisphaerales bacterium; assembly: GCA_965283725.1. Taxonomy (GTDB): domain Bacteria; phylum Verrucomicrobiota; class Verrucomicrobiia; order Limisphaerales; family JAEYXS01; genus JAEYXS01. The sequence continues at coordinate 26,652 of CBDIPT010000004.1, read as the reverse complement.
CAGGACCGATCACGATGACGGAACGGCCGGAGTAATCTACGCGCTTACCGAGCAAGTTCTGACGGAAGCGGCCGGACTTGCCCTTCAGCATGTCCGAGAGGGACTTCAACGGACGGTTGCCCGCACCGGTGACGGCGCGACCATGACGGCCGTTATCGAACAAGGCGTCCACTGCCTCTTGCAGCATGCGCTTCTCGTTGCGGATGATAACCTCAGGCGTCTTGAGCTGCAGCAACGTCTTGAGACGGTTGTTGCGGTTGATGACGCGGCGGTACAAATCGTTCAAGTCGGACGTCGCAAAACGGCCGCCTTCCAAAGGCACCAACGGGCGCAAGTCCGGCGGAATCACCGGCAGCACCGTCAGGATCATCCATTCCGGACGGCTCTTGGAGGTCAAGAAACCTTGGAACAGCTTGATGCGCTTCGCGAGCTTCTTGCGGATCTGCTTGGACTTCGTCTCCGTCATGGCCTGCTGGAGATCTTCGATCCCCTTCGCCAGGTCGGTACGGGCCAAGGCATCACGCACGCCTTCGGCACCCATCTTGGCGACGAATGAGTCGGCGCCGTAGGTTTCGCGGGCTTCGCGGTATTCGTTTTCCGTCAGGAGCTGATGGCCCTTGAGCGGAGTCGTGCCGGGATCGATCACGAGGTAGTCCTCGTAGTAGATCACGCGCTCGAGATTACGGGCCGTCATGTCCAGCATCAGACCGAGGCGGGACGGCATGCACTTGAAGAACCAGATGTGCGAGACGGGCACCGCGAGTTCGATATGCCCCATGCGCTCACGGCGCACGCGGGACAACGTCACTTCCACACCGCAACGGTCGCAGACCACGCCGCGGTGCTTGATGCGCTTATACTTGCCGCAAGAGCACTCCCAGTCCTTCACCGGACCGAAGATGCGCTCGCAGAACAGACCGCCTTTTTCCGGCTTGAAGGTCCGGTAATTGATGGTCTCCGGGTTCTTCACTTCACCCTTGGACCAGGCACGGACGTTCTCCGGGGATGCCACGCTGATGGACACATAGTCCACCAGATTGACCTTCTCGAGTCCCAACAACTCACGGGCGTTTTCTTTCGAATTCATCATACGCTCAATTCACTGGCGGCTCGCGCCGCCAAAGTTTCTTTCAAGGGTTACAGAGCCGCCAAGTTTGCCGCCTGATCCGGCTGATCTGCCGGGTTCGTATAGCCGACTTTGACATCGAGGCCCAAGGATTGCATTTCCTTGACCAAGACGTTGAACGACTCCGGCACACCGGCTTCCAGCGCGTTGTCACCTTTGACAATGCTCTCGTAGATGCGCGTGCGGCCCTGCACATCGTCAGACTTGACGGTGAGCAGTTCCTGCAGCGTGTATGCCGCACCGTAAGCTTCCATGGCCCAGACTTCCATTTCGCCGAAGCGCTGGCCACCGTATTGCGCCTTGCCGCCCAGCGGCTGCTGGGTGACGAGCGAGTAAGGTCCGACAGCGCGGGCGTGGATCTTGTCCGCCACCAAGTGACCCAGCTTCATCATGTAAATGAAGCCCACGACCACTTCCTGGTCATACGGTTCACCCGTGCGGCCGTCGAACAACGTCGCCTTGCCGTTTTCCCCGACGAGCTTCGAGCTCTCGCCGCGTTTCTTGAGCAGGTCCCCGGCGTCATCGAGGTAGGAGCGGATCTCCTTCTCCTTGATGCCATCGAACACCGGCGTCGCATATTTCAGCCCGAGGATCTTCGCCGCCCAGCCCAAGTGAGTTTCCAACACCTGACCGACGTTCATACGCGAAGGCACGCCCAGCGGGTTCAGCACGATGTCCACCGGAGTCCCGTCCGCGAGGAACGGAATGTCTTCTTCCGGCACGATCTTCGCGACGACACCCTTGTTACCGTGGCGACCGGCCATCTTGTCACCCACCGACAGCTTGCGCTTGGAGGCGATATAGACCTTCACCGACTTGATGATGCCAGGATCGACATCGTCACCGGCTTCGACACGTTCCATCTCTTCGTCGTACTGCATCTGCAGATCGTCGAACTTCTTTTTGAACGTACCGATGATCTCGTTGATCTTGTTACGGATCGGCGAAGGATCGATCTCGATACGATCATAGACCTGCGCCAGCTTGCGCAGCAGCGTCTTCGTGATCTTGCGGTTGGCCGGGATGATGATCTCACCGGTCTCGCTGTTCACCACGTCGAGCGGGATCTTCTCACCGAGCAGGATGTTCGAGAGCGCTTCCGTCAACTGCTCGCGCAACTCGTCCGTCTTGCTCTTGTAATCGTCTTCCACCTGCTTCTGATGCTTCTTCGCTTCATTGCCCGTCAGGCGGTTGGTGGACGCGACCTTGTCCGCTTCCTTCTTGGAGGAGACCTTCACGTCCATCACGATACCATAGGTACCGGACGGCACGCGCAGCGAGGTGTCCTTCACGTCGGCGGCCTTCTCACCGAAGATCGCGCGGAGCAAGCGCTCTTCCGGCGCCAGTTCCGTCTCGCTCTTCGGCGTGATCTTGCCGACGAGGATGTCGCCCGGCTTCACTTCGGCACCGATGCGGATGACGCCGTCCGGCCCGAGGTTCTTCAAGGCTTCATCACCGAGGTTCGGGATGTCGCGCGTGATTTCTTCCGGTCCGAGCTTCGTGTCACGGGCACCCACTTCGAACTCATCGATGTGGATGGAGGTGAACACGTCGTCCTTCACGATGCGTTCGCTGATGAGGATCGCGTCCTCGAAGTTATAACCATTCCAAGGCATGAACGCGACGAGCACGTTACGGCCGAGGGCCAGTTCGCCGCCTTCGGTGCAAGGACCGTCCGCGAGCACTTGGCCCTTCTTCACCGTGTCACCCTTGGCCACCAGGATCTTCTGGTTGATGCAAGTAGCGGCATTCGAGCGCATGAACTTGCGCACGTGATAGACATAGACACCGGCACCGGGGTCCGTCTTGATCTTCTTTTTGCCTTCCGGAACCTTGCCATCCTTGGAGATGATGATCTGGTTGCCGACGACGGAAGCGACCTTGCCGGCCTCTTCAGCCACGAGCACAGCGCAGGAATCGCGCGCCACGCGGTCTTCGAGACCGGTCGCGACGAACGGCGCTTCCGTGATCAACAGCGGCACCGCCTGGCGTTGCATGTTGGAACCCATCAATGCGCGGTTCGCATCGTCGTGCTCCAGGAACGGAATCAGACCGGCAGCCACAGAAACGAGCTGCTTCGGCGACACGTCCATGTAATCCACCTTCGGTGGTTCCACGTCGATAAAGTCCCCGCGGCAGCGGCACGTCACGCGAGCGGTCTGGAAATGACCCTTCTCGTCGATGACCGCGTTCGCCTGCGCCACGATGTAATTCTCTTCACGATCACCCGTAAGGTAATCGATCTGGCTCGTCACGCGACCGTTCTCCACCTTGCGGTAAGGCGTCTCGATGAAGCCGAAGTCGTTGACCCGGGCGAACGTCGCCAAGGAGGCGATCAAACCGATGTTCGGACCTTCAGGCGTTTCAATCGGGCAGATACGGCCGTAGTGCGACGGATGCACGTCACGGACTTCGAAGCCGGCGCGATCACGCGAGAGACCCCCAGGCCCAAGTGCCGACAAGCGGCGCTTATGCGTGAGTTCCGCCAACGGATTGATCTGATCCATGAACTGGCTCAGCTGGCTGCGGCCGAAGAAGTCGCGGATGACCGCAGACAGCGCCTTCGGATTGATCAGCTTCGCCGGCGTCATGGATTCCAGCTCTTGATCAAACAGCGTCATGCGCTCCTTGACCAAACGCTCCGTACGGGCCAAGCCCACGCGGCACTGGTTGGCAAGCAATTCACCAACAGTACGCACACGGCGGCTGCCCAAATGATCGATATCGTCCAGCGAACCCTCACCCTTCTTGAGCTTCAAGAGGTAGCGGGTGGCTTCCACGAGATCCTGCTTCGTCAGGATACGGACGTCGTCGTTGCCCTTCAGGCCCAGCTTCTGCTGGATCTTGTAGCGACCGACACGGCCCAGATCATAACGCTTCGGATCGAAGAACAGGCGCTTGAGCAACGCTTTCGCGTTGGCTGCCGTGGGCGGATCCCCCGGGCGCAGACGGCGATAAATATCCTTCAGCGCTTCGTCTTCGTTCTTCGTCGGATCTTTCTTAAGGCACTTGATGATGATACCGTCGTCGACGGAGGTATCCACAACCCGGATCTTGTTGATCCCAAGTTCAGCGATCTGCTTGATGACGGCCTTGGAGAGCGGCTCGAACGCGCGGGCCACTACGATGCCCTTATCCTCGTCCACTGCGTCTTCCACGAGCACCTTGTTCTGGATCTCATCCAGCGCTTCGGCTTCCTTCACGCTCAGCGATTCCACCTTGTAGAACAGCTCGAGGATCTCGGCATCCGAACCCGTGCGCTTGTCGTCCTTGTTGCCATCGATATTCGCGAGGGCGCGGAAGAACGTCGTCGTCAAAAACTTGCGGCGGCGCTTCTTGCGGTCCAGATAGACATACAACATGTCGCTGGTATCGAACTGCGCTTCATACCACGAACCGCGGTCCGGGATGATGCGGAAGGAATGGAGCTTCTTGCCGTTGGCGTGGATCGATTCCTCGAACGCCAGACCGGGCGAACGGTGCAACTGGCTGACGATCACGCGCTCGGCACCATTGATCACGAACGTGCCTTGCGGGGTCATCAGGGGCAGTTCGCCCATGAACACCTTCTCCTCTTTCGTGCCACGCTCTTCCTGCAGGAGGAAGGTCACGTGCAACGGGGCGCCGAACGTCACGCCTTCGCGCAAGCATTCGAGCCAGTCGAGCTTCGGCTCGCCGATCTCGTAACTATGAAAATCTAAAACGGTTTTGCCATCATAACTCTCGATCGGGAAAACTTCTTTGAACACCGCTTGGAGGCCCAGATTCTTGCGCTTCGATTGCGCAGTCTCGGCCTGCAAAAACTCGCGGTACGAATTGCACTGTACTTCGATCAGATTCGGGGGTGCAATGACCTCTTTGATCTTGCCGAAGTTAATTCGCTCAGCTGCTTTTGATGGCATTTTTCGTTATGGTTTGGCCGTTTTGCTAAACCGGCCGTTTTTTTGCTTTAGACGACGGCAGGCAAGTCCCAGCTACGTTGGCCGGACTCGCCTGATTCATCCAAAATTTTACTGTCTCTGACTACTACCCCGGGTCCAATTAACCGCGACCCGCCCCTGCGGATAAAAGAGGGCGACGGGACAAAGTCCCGTCGCCCGTGAACAAAGCTTACTTGACTTCCACCTTCGCGCCCGCTTCTTCGAGCTTCTTCTTGGCGGCGTCGGCTTCTTCCTTCTTGCCACCTTCGATGATGGGCTTCGGAGCACCTTCAACGAGAGCCTTGGCTTCCGCCAGACCCAGACCGGCCTTCACTTCGCGCACAGCCTTGATGACGGCGATCTTCTTGTCAGCCGGAACGGAGACGAGAATCACGTCGAATTCAGTCTTGGCTTCAGCAGCCGGAGCAGCAGCTCCACCACCAGCAGCAGGACCAGCGGCCACAGCCACCGGAGCGGCGGCGGTAACGCCCCACGCGGTTTCCAGTTGCTTCACCAGGTCAGCGGCTTCGATAACCGTGAGCTTGCCCAATTCTTCTACCAACTTTGCGATGTCTGCCATATGTTTGTTGTCTTTCAGTCTCGTCGCCACCGGCAGCTGCCGGCAAATCAGGTTTCAAGCCTGAAACCCGACGATTTACTATGTTGTGGTTATGGAATCCGCCCGGCTGACAACACGACAGCCGGGCGAAATTGTTTAGGCACCTTTGTCGGCCTTGGCCTTGATCACCCGCGCGAGCTGCGAGCCCGGCGTATTGATGATGGCCGCCAGTTTCTGCGCCGGAGCGTTGAGCACCCCGAGCAGCTTCGCCCGCAACACTTCGATGGAAGGCAGGTCGGCCAGGGCCACCACGTCCTTCGCCTCGAGGCGCTGGCTGTTCAGATAACCGAACTTCAGCTTCGGCTTCTCGAATTCAGCTTGGAAGGTCTTGACGATCTTCGCCGCGGCAGAAACGTCCTTCTGGCCGGTGACCACTGCCACCTGACCGACGAGGGAACCGTTCAATTCCGCCACCCCAGCCTCTTTGGCCGCGATGCGGAAGATGGAATTCTTGACGACGTGCACTTCAGCACCCGCGCCTTGCAAACGCTTGCGCAGCTCGGTGAACTGAAGAACCGTCAAACCGGTGTAATCCACGACGATGAAGAACGGGGAAACGTTCAACCGCTGGATGTATTCCGCACTGATAAATTTTTTCTCGGCACGCATGGTAATTATCTCCGCTTTAGGGTTAGGCCGTCGCGTTCAACTCACGCACGTCCAAGGAAAGTCCCGGGCTCATCGTGGCCGACAAGGTGACGGAACGGACAAACGTACCCTTCACGCTGGAAGGACGGGCGCGCACCACGGCGTCGATCACCGCACGCGCGTTTTCTTCGATCTGCTCAGGCTTGAAGGAAGCCTTGCCCACGACGACGTGAACATTGCCTGCCTTGTCCACCTTGAATTCGACACGACCAGCCTTCACTTCGCGCACTGCCTTGGCAGTGTCTTCAGTGACGGTGCCGGTCTTCGGATTCGGCATCAGACCCCGGGGCCCGAGCACCTTACCGAGCTTACGGACTTCAACCATCGCCTCGGGCGTAGCCACCGCGACATCAAAGTCAGTCCAGCCGTCATTGCACTTCTTGATCATGTCTTCGAAGCCGACGAACTCGGCTCCGGCCGCTTTCGCCGCATCCGCCGCCGGTCCCGGCTTGGCGAACACGAGCACTTTCACCTGCTTGCCGCTACCGTGCGGCAGGGGGACAGTGCCACGCACCATCTGGTCAGACTGGCGCGGGTCCACCCCGAGGCGGAACGCGAGATCAACGGATTCATCGAACTTGGCTTTCGGAAACTTTCCGAGCTGTTCGGACGCCGCCTTGAGCGTGTAAGGCTTCTTGGTATCTACCAAGGCCAAGGCTTTCTTATAACGTTTGCTGGGCATGTTTTATGTGCGGTCCAAGCGAACCTTGTCACCAAGGCTCTCCCGCGTTTGGGTTAGTCTTTGATTTCAATTCCCATGCTGCGGGCCGTACCGGCCACCACACGGAAAGCGGCTTCTTCATTGCGCGCATTCATGTCGGACAGCTTCAACTTGACGATGTCCAAAACCTGCTTGCGCGTTACTTTGCCGACCTTTTCCTTGTTCGGCGTCTTGGAACCGGAGGCGATGCCTGCGGCCTTCTTCAAGAGCACCGAAGCCGGCGGCGACTTCGTGATGAAAGTAAATGACTTATCCTGAAACACCGTGATGACCACGGGGATAATCAGGCCCGCCTGATCTTTCGTGCGGGCATTGAATTCTTTGCAGAAACCCATGATGTTCACACCATGCTGACCGAGGGCCGGACCCACGGGAGGAGCCGGATTCGCCTGACCGGCAGGAATCTGCAACTTGATCTGACCAGTAACTTTCTTCGCCATAAAATCTGTTCGTTATTGCTGCTTAATAAACTATCAGGCCTTTTCCACTTGCCAGTATTCCAATTCCACTGGCGTGTTGCGGCCGAAAATGTTGACCGTGACCTTCAGCTTGCCGCGTTCCGGCTCGATCTCTTCGATCACCCCGCTGAAGTTGAGGAACGGACCATCGTTGATCTTGATGGTTTCGCCCACATCGAACTGCACCTTCGGACGTTCGGAATCTTCCGCGTCCGCGATCTGCGACTTGATCGACTCGATCTCGTCCGTCGGCGTCGGCGAAGGGCGCTCGCCCCCCACGAAACCGATGATGCCCTGCGTATCCCGGATGAAATACCACGGCTTCTCAATCGGCCGCCCATTATCATCCAGCAAAATCATGTGAATGAAGACATACCCCGGATACAACTTCCGGTTGGTCACCGTCTTCTTGCCGTTACGGACCTCGGCAACTTTTTCCATCGGCACGAGGACCTCGTGGATGTACTCGCCCATCTCTTCCGTCTTCAGGCGGCGGTCAATGCTATCTTTGACCTTCTGTTCCTGCCCTGAGAGGGTATGGATGACAAACCACTGACTTTTCATCGGTTATTCTTCCTGGGTGAAGGTTTAAATGACTGCCTTGACGAGCCAGGAGACCACAAAGTCCACGACCATCGTGAACACACCCAGCACTACGATCGATACCAGCACCACCAAGGTGGAACCTTTCAGTTCCTCCCGGGTCGGCCACGAACACTTCCGCAACTCTTCGCGCGTCTCTTCAATGTAAGCACCAAAACGCAGCAAATACCCCTTGCGCCACAACACGGTGAAAACCGTGCCGATGACGACCGCCCATATGATTACTGGTAAAAATTCGTTCACAAACTTATGTATTGGCGGAGGGGGAGGGATTCGAACCCCCGTCGGGAGTTACCCCGAAGCGGTTTTCAAGACCGCCGCAATAGACCACTCTGCCACCCCTCCGGTCGCAAGTTTTGGCAGGGCGGGAGGGACTCGAACCCCCAACCGACGGTTTTGGAGACCGCTACTCTACCAATTGAGCTACCGCCCTGCAAAATATGTTACCTAGAGGTTATTTGGTTATTTGCTCGTTACTTTCCCGTTTGCACTTTCGCGAGACGAAACAAGGAGCAGGAGAGTTTTCCACCCTCCCGCTCCCCGTTTAATAGTTATAACCGGTTAGGCAACCGTGATCACTTCGCTCACACGACCAGCACCGATGGTACGGCCACCTTCGCGGATCGCGAAACGTTGACCTTTTTCCATCGCGACCGGCGCGAGCAATTCAATGTCCACCGAGACGTTATCACCAGGCATCACCATCGACGCCAGCGGCGAGATGAACGGTACCCGTCACGTCAGAGGTACGGAAGTAGAACTGCGGACGATAGTTCGTGAAGAACGGGGTATGACGGCCACCTTCTTCCTTGGTGAGCACGTAAACCTCAGCCTTGAACTTCGTGTGCGGCTTGATGGAACCCGGCTTCGCGAGCACCATGCCACGTTCCACTTCTTCCTTCTTGGTGCCGCGGAGCAGCACACCCACGTTGTCGCCGGCCGAAGCCTTGTCGAGCAACTTGCGGAACATTTCGATGTCAGTCGCCGTGGTCTTGCGGGTATCCTTCAGACCGACGATCTCGACTTCAGACATACGTTCGAGCACACCGCGCTCAACACGACCGGTCACCACCGTACCGCGACCTTCAATGTTGAAAACATCTTCGATGCACATCAAGAACGGCTTGTCGATTTCACGAGCCGGCAGCGGGATCGCTTCATCGATCGCCTTCAGCAGGTTCTGGATGGCTTCTTCGCCTTCCGGCTTGCCCGCCATGGCGGCCGTGGCGGAACCACGGACGATCGGGGTCGTGTCACCCGGGAATTGATACTTGCTGAGCAAGTCACGGATTTCCATCTCGACGAGGTCGAGCAGCTCAGTGTCGTCCACGAGGTCAACCTTGTTCAGGAAAACCACGATGGCCGGCACACCGACCTGACGGGCGAGCAGGATGTGCTCACGGGTCTGAGGCATCGGACCGTCAGCCGCGCTGACGACCAGAATAGCGCCGTCCATCTGGGCGGCACCGGTGATCATGTTCTTGACGTAGTCAGCGTGACCCGGGCAGTCAACGTGAGCATAGTGACGGTTGTTGCTCTCGTATTCCACGTGGGAAGCCGCAATGGTCACAGTCTTGCTATCATCACGCACCGTACCGCCCTTGGTGATATCAGCATAGCTGATCGCCGGGGCCATACCTTTGCGGTGCTGCACTGCCACAAGAGCGGCCGTGAGGGTGGATTTGCCGTGGTCAACGTGACCGATTGTACCGACGTTAACGTGCGGCTTTGTTCTCTGGAACGATTCTTTAGCCATTGCGCTTCCTGTTTTTTGTTCGTTTAAGTGTTAACCAGTCAAAATCTGGAGCCCATGACCGGGTTTGAACCGGTGACCTCGTCCTTACCAAGGACGTGCTCTGCCAACTGAGCTACATGGGCAGCTTTCCCATAAAAGTCACTAAAAGAGACGAAAAATTCGCCATCAACCGTAGCTTGCGCTCCGATTTCGGTGTGATGACTGTTATATTTTTCTACTTTTTACGACTCAATAGTTCCGTGGAGAGTAAATCCCGAACCCCCAAAGTCAAAAACTTTTTAAAGATTTTTTGCACCATATCGATTTACCCCGCCAATCCCCTACTCTTCCGCCTTCTTGCCGGGCTTCCGCCATTCCGTTTTAGGCGGTTCCGGCAGTCCTAAAACCGTGTAAGACGTCCGGAAGTGCATCTTCGCCACCTGCCCCAGCTTCTCATCGCCAAATTTCTTCACGTATTCCTTCCCCGCCTCGATCACCGCCGCCGAGGCCCCCTTCGGGAACTTTAACCCGTAAAGCTTTTCCATCATCGCCAGGCGCTTCACATACTCATCTCGCGCCAAGATGGAAGCCGCCGCCACCGCGATATCCGCTTCCGCCTTATGCCGTTGGATCAGCTCGATCTCCTTCCCCATCGCCATCATCGCCTTGGCCACCGTGCTCTTCGTCGAGGCGAACTGATCACTGATTGCCCGCACCGGCGGCGGAATCAACAAGTCCTTCTTAGCCAACAGGTTCTCAACCACACGCGCATGCCCCCAAGCCAGCAACGTATTTACACTGCCCATCTTCCGATGGAGCCGGTTATACGCCTCATTGCCGATCGGCACCACGCTATAGATACACCCAGGCGTTTCTTTGATCAAATCCGCCAGTTCCGCCATCTTCTTATCACTCGAAACCGTCTTGGAGTCACGAATCCCTGAATCCTCCCACGCCCGAATCACTTTTTCGTTAACGTAAACCCCCGCCACGCACAAAGGTCCAAAGAAATCGCCCTTACCGCTTTCGTCGATACCGATGCGGGCCGCGTAAAATTCCGGATCCAGCACTGCCTCATACCCCACCTTTGCCTCACCTAGAATGTCCGGCTCCAAGATAAACTGCACCAAATCCCCCGTCCCCTTCCCCTGCACCACCAGCTTCCCGCTTTCGTAAAACACCACATTCACCACGTCATTCGCCGCCGCAAACCGCGCGTACGGCACTTCGCGCTCCAAGTAACCGCGCTCATTTAGAATGCCGCGCAACTTGTCCGCCTGCTCCGCAGTCAGCTTGCAGGTATAATTCGTCAAAGGTTTCACGCGTCCCGCAGCCTAAACAAAATCACCTGCCCGTGTCGATACTCCCGCTAGCGCGCCACGCCAAAGGACGAAATCCGAATGACCAAGGAACACCCCACTTCGTCATTGGGACATTGCTCATTCCTTCGTCACTTAGCTTTGTCATGAGACATTTTCTTAAGCCTTCCCTTCCCCACACTGCTCACAAAATCCGTCCGTCCCCGCCGTTTGTCCACTGGCAACGTCTGCAACATGGCGTAAGTGGCCCAGCAAGAAGCCGAATACGAAATGAATTGATCCAGCCCATGCGGAAAACCGCTCTCAAACAACGGCTGAATCGTGCGCGTCCGTTTTTTCACGTGCCACGAGCCATCGGCCTTTTGTGTGCTCAGGAGAAAGCGCAAACCCGCGGTGTAAACGGCTCCCGTCACCGCCACCCCGCCCGTATCCGCTAGTGCCGCCAGCACGGTGCCCGTCGCATACGCGTCGCTTTCCAAATACGGCACCTGCGCCCAGCCGCCATCCTTGCGCTGCTCGCCGAGCAAGGCCGCCACTTCCGCCTCCACCGCCGCGCGCTGATTGCCCAACAAATACAATGCCCGCAGCCGATACACCCGATCCTCCGCCTGCTCCGGCTGAGTCGCCAGCAACCATTGCTCAGCCCGTTCAAAAGCCGGCTTCGCTTGCTCCGTCACTCCGTAATTCTTTAGCGCACGCAATGCGAGAAACGTGACCGTGAAGGGACTTCCCACCGTGGGAAAACGCGTCGGCATCGTTTCCCAATTGCCCGCCGGCTTTTGTTGGGTGAGGAAAAATTCCGCTGCCCCCGCCGTGATTTCATCACCCGGCCAACCCGTCACCTGCAACATCCACAACGCATGGCCTGAACCATCCGCCGTGTTGCTGACCGAGAAACCTTTTTTGAAGCGCGGCTGCTCCTCCACCATTTCCCCGTACGCCCGCGCCAACTGATTTTCCAGACTGTTTCGTTCCAAACGGAACCCGCGTTCCCACGCCTCATTCAAGGCCATCGCCGCATGCGCCCCGTGATGACAGGTGAAGCAATCCCGCTCTTTCAACGTCTGCGCCGCACTGCTCTGGATCAACGGTAGCGCCCGTGTCACCGACTTCCGCACCTCCGCCTGCGTCACCTCCGCCCCACCCGAGACCGCCGGCAACCAAGGACCGAGCATCAGCATGGCTACCAGCCAAAACCGCGAAATATGCTGTGCCGAGGACATCGTTGTTATTTATATCGCAGAACGATAAAACGCAACGGGATTTGCCCGTTCCGCCTGCGAGTGCCTCCCAGCCTAGTGACCATGCCTGTTTCTCCTCCCCGTTCACTGGCGAAAAGCGGGCATTTCTTGCCCTTGGTTTCCCTTTGATTTTACCCTGCAAAATCCTACCTTCCCGCCCGATGTCATCGCCGGAATTTCCAGTCGCCGCTCTCCTGACGTGGTTCCGCGCTCACGCCCGCGATCTCCCCTGGCGCCGCACCAATGATCCCTACGCCATCTGGGTCTCCGAGATCATGCTCCAGCAAACGCAGGTAAAAACGGTGATCCCCTATTGGGAACGATGGATGCGCGAACTGCCCACCATTAAAGCGCTGGCTGCAGCGCCCGAACAAAAGCTGCTGAAACTCTGGGAAGGCCTGGGCTACTACACCCGCGTGCGCAACCTGCAAAAAGGCGCGCGGCAAATCCTCGAACGGCACAACGGCATATTCCCCACCGCACACGAAGACATCCTCGCCCTCTCCGGCATTGGACGCTACACCGCCGGTGCCATCGGTAGCATCGCCTTCAACCAGCCTGTGCCTTTGCTGGATGGCAACGTCATCCGCGTCTTCACCCGCTTCTACGGCATCGCCGAAAACGCCAAAGAAAAAGCGACCACTGATCGCCTCTGGCAAATCGCGGAAGAACTAGTCACCAAGGCATCCAAACTGCCTAACGACCCCAAACAACCTGACGCTCCCATCCCCCTCTCCTCCCGTGGGGATGAGAGGGCCGGGGAGAGGAGGCCCACTAATTCAGCTTCAAAACGCACTTCTAAAAACACGGCCCCCACCAATCTCCTTCCCCAAAACAAGGAAGTCGCACTTCGGCACTGCTCCGATTTCAACCAAGCCCTGATGGAGCTCGGCGCCACCGTTTGCACGCCCACACAACCCGCCTGCCTCCTCTGCCCGCTCCAGAAAAACTGTCTTGCCGCCCGCGATTCACGCCAGAGCGAGCTACCCAACCTCGGCGAACGCACCGCCGCCACCCAACGCCGCTTCTTCGCCTACGTCATCCAGCGTGAAAACCAAGTCCTCGTGCGCCAACGCCCTGCGGGCATCGTGAATGCGGGCCTCTGGGAATTTCCGAATCTCGAAGTCGAATTGAACATCAAGCACGCCCTGAACGCTGCCCAGCAAGTCTGGAGCAAATCCTTCACCGCCGCCGAGCCCCTCTGTGTCATCAAACACTCCATCACCCGCTACCGCATCACCCTCGAAGCGTTTCGTGCCGAAGTAAAATCCCGCGCTGATCTCCCCGCCGAACTCGGCGAATGGTATCCGCTGGAAAAACTCCACGACCTCCCCTTCACCAGCGCCCACGGAAAGATTCGCAAGAAACTCCTGAGCTGAGCCCCTAATTTTCATCCGGCACCGTGGGGCTCCTCATTTCTTCACCAACCCCATTCAGAAAGAACTCCACCTTTCCACAAGCGGGACAATGGTAGATATCGTATTCCTTGTAGCCGACGATCAATTCGAACAATCCGATATCCTTGCTCCCCTCCAAAGTCCGCGTCCCATCAAACTTCAAACGTGTCTCACATCGCAAACACTTCAGCGGTGACACGTCAGCCTCATACTCCAAGGTCTTTGCCGCCGTAGGATTCGAACACCTCCAGCAGGAATCAAACTGGTCCTCATGCTTCTCCCCACATTTTTGGCAAGTCCACATGGCGAAATTTCTACCCCCTTCCCCCAATCTTCACACCTACAAAATCCCCAATCCTTTACAACTCACTTTTACCACCCCGAGCCGCATCCATCGACATAATGAGACGGAATCGATCCCTCCTTCCCTTTTCGTGTTTTTCGCGTCTTTCGTGGTTTAATTGTCCCCATTCCCTTTTGCGCCTTCTGCGCCTCTTTGCGGCCATTTCTGACGCCTTTCACGGTTCAATCCCTCTCTCGATGTTGGTTGTTCGATATTTCCCCGTCCTACCTCCCCATTTTCTTCTCCCACTTCTTCTGCTTCATCCCCGCTTCGCGTAAGAAAGGCGCAAGCGATGCCATATTCAGCACCCCATCCAGCAGCTTGTTCCAAGGTGACTTCAATGGCCGTGCGAAATCCACAAACAACACCACACGATATCCGTCCGTGTCATTCCACACCTCGTGATTGTACGTGTCGTCAAAGATCAACGCCTTCCCCTCCGTCCAGTTGTAGATGTCGTTGCCGATGCGTATCCGCACCTGCTCGCGCGGCTCCGGCACCATCAGCGCCAAGTGCAACCGCAACACTCCATTGAACGCCCCGCGATGCGCCGGGATATGTTTCTTCGGCGACAAGATGGAGAAGAACGCCGTCTTCACGCCAGGTATCTTCCGCAGGATGCGCATCGTCTCCGGACAACGCTTCGCGTTCTCCGTACAATCCATCCCGATTCCCAAGAGGAAAAACGTCTTCCACTGGTCATCCGTCTGGATCAGCGCCACCTCCTTGAGAATATCCTGGAAGCTCGGCATCTGGTCGCGGAACTTCATCACCTGATCCAGCTCCGCGCGCACCAGCTTCCATTCACTCTCCACCTCGGCCGCCCATGGGAACGTCACGTTATCGTACACATGCAGATCCGGGTGAACCGACACTCCCGCTACTCGCCGCTCCAACCAGTCGAACAACGAGCGCCCCAACTTGCCGACGAACCCCTTCGCTGGCGTCAACCGGATCGTACGGTCATGGTAATTGATGGCGGGCTTGGCGATCGAAGCATTGGCGGTCAAGGTCTGGTCCACAGCTAATACCTTTCTTTATTGGTTCCAAGTGCGCCAGGAGGAAGCCTGGAAAATTCACCCTCAGACACCCTTTTTTGGCAACCCAAAACGTTACCTGATTGTAACACAAACTGTCGCTTGGGGATAAGTTTTTTTGCTTCTCGAAAAGATTTGTTTATGGCATCTATACTCCATGCCCCAACCGCCGTTCAACACGGACGTGGTCTATGCACGTACAGCGGTTCTGTCTTCACCCAACCAACAACCCAAGCCTTATGCCCGTTTCAACCAACCAAACGAAGCTGTCGCCAGTTGTTTTACCCTCACTCCTGCTCCTCGCCTTCTGCTTGGCCTGTTTGCTGGTAGGCAATTCAGCGCGCGCAGATGAATACGATAATTTACGGGTGAAGTATCGCGAACTCCTGAACGGCGGCACCAATTTCAACACGGCGGACACCGAGATTGCCGCCAAGATCACCAGCCTCAACAACTCCGGCAATTCCTTCTGGACCAGCATGGTCAAAACCGGCGGCGTAGGCCGTGCTTACCTCTGGTCCGATCTCACCAGCACGAACAACTCCTCGCAAGTCACCACCGCCTATGGCCGTCTGCTCAATATGGCCACCGCCTGGGCCACCAAAGGCGCCGCGCTGCAGAACAACACCAACCTCGTGAACGACATCATCGGCGGACTCGACTGGATGTACGCCAATCGTTACCACACGAATTACACCGATAACACACCCTACGATAACTGGTGGGATTGGGAGGTTGGCGCGCCGCAGAACTTCATGGACACCGTCATCCTCGTTTACAGCAACCTCACACCCACGCAGATCAGCCAGTATGTGAACGCCGTAGATTTCTACACACCTCTACCCGCTTATACCGCCGCCAACCGCACCTACACCGCCCGTGTCGTCGCCTTGCGCGGTGTCATCGGCAAGAACTCAACCAAACTCGCCGCCACCCGCGATGGTCTCGACATCGTCTTCCCTTACACCGCCGATGAGGGTTTCCATAAAGACGGCTCCTTCATCCAGCACGGCGCGTTCCCTTATACCGGCGGCTATGGCGATGCCGAACTGAACGACCTGGGCCGTATCATGTATCTGCTCGATGGCTCCACGTGGGCCATCACGAACAGCCTGCGCACGAATATCTACAACTGGGTGTACGAAGCCTACGAACCCGTCCTCTACAAAGGCGCATGCATGGATATGCAACGCGGGCGCGGCATTTCCCGCAGCGGCGAAGACCACAACACCGGCCACTCCATCATCCACAGCATCAACCGCCTCACGCTCTTCGCGCCCACCAATCACGCGCTCGCGTTCAAGCAGATGACCAAGTATTGGGGCCAGACGGACACTTATCGCAATCTCGTCACCGCCGCAGGCAGCCTGCATCAACTGCTCCTCGCCAAATCCATCCGCGATGACACCAACATCGTCGCCAAATCCGAACTCATCACTCACCGCACGTTCCCTGAGATGGACCGCGTCACGCATCACGCGACCGGTTGGGGCGCAGGCCTCGCGATGTTCTCCGAGCGCATGTACAACTACGAATCCATCAACGGCGAGAATCTCAAAGGCTGGCACACCGGGGATGGCATGCTCTACCTCTACAACAACGATCTCAGTCAATACTCTGGCGGCTTCTGGCCCACCGTGAATCCCAAGCGCATGCCTGGCACCACTGTGGACACTCTCGCCCTCGCGAACAGTGCTTACGCCGCCAAGAATAGCAGTCAGGATTGGGTCGGCGGCGCGGACATCCTTGGCACCTACGGAGCCGCGGGCATGAATTACGCCTCCGTCTTCAGTTCGCTCACGGCGAACAAATCCTGGTTCATGTTTGATGATGAGATCGTCGCCGTCGGCACGGGCATCACCAGCACAGACAATCGCGGTATCGAAACCATCGTGGAAAACCGTAAGTTGAACTCCACCGGCAACAATGCCTTCACCGTCAACGGCACTGCACAGTCCACCTCGCTGGGCTGGTCCGCCACGCTGACGAATGTTTCGTGGGCGCACCTCGCCGGTTCGGTCACCAATTCGGATATCGGCTACTACTTCCCCACCGCCACCACATTGAAGAGCGTGCGGGAAGGCCGCACGAATTCCTGGAGCAACATCGGCACCGGTTCCACCAATCTCCTCAACAATCGCTTCCTCACGCTCTGGCGCGATCACGGTACCAATCCCAGCAATGCCAGCTACAGCTACGTTCTCTTGCCGAACAAAACCGCCACGCAAGTAAGCAATTACGTGGCTTCCCCGAACATCTCCATCCTCGCCCAGTCCACCAATGTCCATGCCGTGCGCGAGAACACCCTCGGTCTCCTTGCCGCCAACTTCTGGAATGACGGGGCTAACACCGTCGATTACCTCACCAGCAATCAAAAAGCCTCTGTCCTCGCGAAGGAGGACACCGGCACGATTGAGATCGCCGTGTCCGATCCCACCCAGAACAACGGCACTGTCCGCAGCCTGCGCGCTTACGAAGACAGCTACGTGCAAGACGGCAGTTACGCCACCAACAACTACGGCAGCGCGAATTCACTGGTCTTGAAAGCAGGTAGTGCTGGTTTCAACCGCCAAAGCTACTTGAAATTCCAGCTCGCCAGCAGTGGCCTCACCAATGCCACGAACGCCAGCCTGAAAATCTACATCACCAGCATCCCCGATGGCGCCGCGAGCATCAGCCTTTACCAAGTCACCTCGGATACCTGGAACGAAGACACCCTGGTGTGGACTAACAAACCCGCCGCCGGCACGCTCATCAGCTCCCAGACCATCAGCAACGCGTCACAGTGGGCTTCCTTCGACGTCACCAGCTACGTGAACTCCCAGTTCGTCGGCGATAAGATTGCCAGCTTCGTATTCATCGCCGCCACCAGCAACAAATGGGTCGCCTTCGATAGCCATGAGAATAACCACGCTCCCGTCCTTGATCTCTCCAGCCCGAACAGCGGCTACATCGACCTCGAACTCGCCCGCTCTGCCACTGGAGTGATGTCGGCGGACTCGCGCGTAACGGTCACCCAGCTCTCCCCCGTCATCAAACTGCGCGTCAACGTGGATAGCTACCCGCAGAACTCGGATACCAATAACGGCATCCGTGGCCACACTTGGCGCGCCAAGCTCGCCCTCGATACCGCTGCGCCAACCGTCGCCCTGACCGCTCCCGCCAGCAGCGCCAACGTGCGCGGCTCCAGCGTCACTGTCTCCGCCAACGCGAGCGACAATGTCAGTGTGGTCGGCGTGCAGTTCCAATTGGACGGCGTCAACCTCGGCAGTGAAGACACCGTGTCGCCTTACAGCGTCACATGGAACACCACCGGTGCGAGCAATGGCTCCCACACATTGACCGCTATCGCCCGCGATGCCGCCGGTAACACAACGACCTCTTCGAGCGTCATCGTCACCGTCGATAATATCGCCCCCACTGTCAGCATCACAAGTCCCGCCACCAGCACCCGCGTCACCGGCACCATCAACATCGATGCCACCGCGAGTGACAACACCAGCGTGGCTGGCGTGCAGTTCAAGCTGGATGGCGTGAACCTTGGCGCGGAAGACACCGTGTCACCTTTCACCCTCAGTTGGGACACCACCACCGCCACCGACGGCACGCACAACCTCACTGCCGTCGCCCGTGATCCCGCGGGCAACACCACCACGTCATCCACTATCACCGTCACGGTCGATAATACCGGCCCCTCGGTCAGTGTCACCGCGCCGGTCGCAGGCGCATTAGTTCGCGGCACTGCCGTCTCAGTCATCGGTTCTGCCTCGGACCCCGCTGGCGTAGCTGGTGTGCAGTTCAAGCTCGACGGTGCAAACATCGGCTCGGAAGACACCGGCTCGCCTTACACCGTCATCTGGAACACCACCGGCCTGAGCGATGGCACTCACACGCTCACCGCCGTCGCCCGAGACACCATGAACAACATCTCCACCTCTGCTGGCGTCAATGTCACGGTGGACAACACCGCTCCCAGCGTCGCATTGACGAACCCATTGCATGGCCAGCCGGTGAACGGCTTTCTCACCTTGTTGAGCGCCACCGCCAGTGACGCCAACGGGATTGCCGGCATCCAGTTTCGCGTGAACGGGGTAAACCAAGGTGCTGAAGACACTTCCGCCCCTTATGAACTTCCCTGGAACACGCTCAGTCTGGCCAATGGCGTTTACGACATCAGTGCCGTTGCCCGCGATAATGCCGGCAATTACGCCACTTCCACCGTCGCTTCCGCGGTGGTCACCAACATCCAGTATCAGGCTACAAGCGTCACCGGCTGGCAGAACGTCAGCGTGGAATCGCAACAATCCTCCTTCGCATTTGAGTTTGACGCCGCCGCGACCACGAACGGCATCGACGGTGTCATGGGGCTCTCGAGCGGCTCCGCCACTGGCTACACCAACCTCGCGTGCATCGTGCGTTTCAACACGACCGGCTTCATCGATGCCCGCAACGGCGGTGTCTATGCCGCGACGAACTCGATCGCTTACACCGCCGGCACCGATTACCACTTCCGCCTGGCGGTCAATGTCACGAACCACACGTACTCCGCCTATGTCACTCCCGAAGGCGGCAGCGAACAGCTCATCGGGGCCAACTATTCGTTCCGCAATGAACAAACAAATGTGACCGTGCTGAACAACCTTTCACTCGTCACCGTCACAACCAATGCCACACTTACCGTCTGGAATCCCATCGCCTTGGACACCGCGCTGGCAAGCTGGCATCGCCTCGATGAAACCTTTGGGACTAATACCTTCGATACTTCGAAGAACGGCAATGTCGCCGCTTTATATAATGGGGCCACGTGGACGCCCGGCGGTCTAGGTGGGGCGGTAGATCTGGACGGCGTGAATGATTACGTCAAAGCGCCCGCCAACAATTGGAATCTGACCAATGGCCTCACGCTCTCGCTCTGGCTCTATTCCGCCACACCGAAATCGTGGGAAAGCTTCATCAACTTTGGCAATGGCAACCAGAACAACAACCTCATGCTCTATCGCGACGGCACCAACGCCAACGTGAAGTTCGCCATTTACAACGGCACGAACCTCTCCGCCATCCTCGTGAGCAACGTGCTCGTCCTGAATCAATGGCAGCAGCTCACCGTGACGGTCGGCCCCACGGGCACCACTTCCGTTTTCACCAATGGCGTGTTGGCCAAGACCCAGAACCTGTTCATCGCCCCCAGCCTGCTGCGCACGAACAATTTCTTCGGCCAGAACAGTGGCGGCGGTGGTTACCACGACGGCGCCATCGACGACGTCCGCTTCTACACCCGGCCTCTCAGCACGAACGAGGTGTTCTTATTGCCGTAGCCCCAATGTAGCTGCCGACATGAGGAGGCAGAACTAACTAAACCACATTTAAAAAACGAAAGGGTTGAATCGCACGAACGATTCAACCCTTTCGAATTTACACCGAGACTCCGCTCGGCCTGTCTTTTCCCCTCGCGTTAGCGAGGAAAGATTCATAGCCACGGGTTTTAACCCGTGGTGCCCTGATTTAGATATCACCGTCGCGTAGCGACGGAAGACCCGCTTCAATCCTCAACCGTCGCTACGCGACGGCCTCCTCAACTACTCAAGTCGACGGCTTGAAAGCCGCCGCTAAGATTCTTCCATGCCTATCGGCACGTGTACTCAACGCCTCCGCCCAATCCTACCGCTTCACCCACTTGTACGCCGCCTTTGCATTCGCCCCGAACACCTGCGTCAAGGCTCCCTCGCTCTTTGCGCTAAAATAATCATACACGATCTGCTGCACGCGGCTCAGCGGGGCAAACCGTTCGCTCACCGGCCAGTTGCTCCCGTAAACCAGACGATCCTCGCCAAAGGCATTCCACAGCACATCCAGTTGCGATTTGTAGAAGCCCGCATCGGCAGACGCCGTACCGTCCGATCTGCCCGTCCCCTCCACCAGCCCGGAAATCTTCGCATACACGTGCTTCTGTTTTGCCGCCGCCTCCATGTTCCGTTGCCAGACCGGATCCACCGTCTTCCCATCGATGCGGATGTTCGAAAGATGATTGATGACGATGCGCAAGCTCGGGAGCTTCTGCGCGATGTCTGCGATGGCGGGGAGTGTATCCGGCGGCCCGTTCACATCCATCTCCAGATCCAGATCCGCCAACCGCTGGATATCAGCCACAAACGCCTCGTTCTTCAGATTATCCGCCAGCGCCTTACCGCTCACACGGATGCCCCGATACAGTTTGTCCGCCGCAAACTTTTTCAGATTCGCCGCAAACTCCGGATCACCTGGCTTCAGGTTGCCGGAAAGTCCCACGATGAATTTCTCCTTTTTCGCCAGCTCCAGGATGAATTGGTTGTCCTGCACCCACGGGCTCGCCTCCACCACCACCGTTGCCGTCACCGGCTGCGGCACCTTTTGCGCCAGATAATCGGCTGGCATCACCTTGCGATACAGCAGCGCATCATTCTTCGGTGGCCACGGGACGCCCTGCGGGCGCGTCGGATCATAGAAATGCGTATGCGTATCGATGATCTCCAGCGGCTTGGCCGTGGCCGCATGGGTCGTGCACGGGGCAGCCGCCGCCAAAGCCAAAACTCCGGCGGTCGAACGGGTCAGAAACTCTCGGCGATTGAGCGACATAGGATTGTAGCGGCGAATATGACACCAGCGGTCGGTTCAGACAATGACGAATGCCCAAGATCCGGTTGAAACATGGCTCCTTGGACATCCATTCGTCCTCAGCCATTTTATCCAAAATACTGTTTTTTCTTTGAATGAGACTCACTTAGTATGAGTCGGTTATCACGCATGTTTTTCCGTCGTAAAACAACCGGTTTAAGCCGCACGGTTCTCGGTGCGCTGGCGGCCTTTGCGCTGCTGCCGGCGGCCATGGCGGCGGATCTCAATGAATCCTTCACCAAGGAAGTCCGCCCGCTCTTTGAGAAATACTGTTTTAGCTGTCACAAGCCCGAGAAGTCCAAGGGCGGCGTGGACCTGACGAAATACAAGGACCTCAAAACCACCCTGCGTGATGCCCGGGCCTGGGAAACCATCCTCAAACAGGTGCGCGATCGTGACATGCCACCAGAGGACAAGAAGCAGCCCACGCAAGCCGAGCGCGAGAAGATGGTCACCTGGGGCCGCGATGCCCTCGCCAGCCTGGATTTCAACACCGTTAAAGATCCCGGTCGCAAAGTCATCCATCGTCTCAACCGCACGGAATACAACAATACCGTGCATGACCTGCTCGGCGTAACCATTCGCCCCGCCGATAACTTTCCCGCCGATGGCGGCGGCGGGGGCGGCTTCGATAACAATGCCGACACTCTTTTCATCCCGCCCATCCTGATGGAGAAATATCTGGATGCCGCCGACCAGGTCTTGCAGGCCGCGCCAGCTGACCGGTTGCTGGTCGTCAAACCCATCGCCCGCGTCTCGAAGAACACCGTCGCCAAGAAAATCCTCGAATATCACCTGCCTCGCGCCTTCCGCCGTCCGGTGGGTCAGGAAGAGTTCGCGCTCTATTTCACCCTTTTCGAGAAAAGCCTGAACAAGGGTGACTCATTCGAGGACGCCATCAAGCTTCCGCTCAAGGCCATGCTCGTCTCGCCCAACTTTCTCTTCCGCACGGAGGAGGAGAAGCCGATGGACGGCGCCCATAACGTCAATGACTTCGAGCTGGCCACCCGCCTGAGCTATTTTCTCTGGTCCTCCATGCCTGATGACGAACTCTTTGCCCAGGCCTATTCCAACCAACTCCATGAACCCGCTGTCCTGGAAGCGCAAGTGAAGCGCATGCTGGCCGATAAGAAAGCCCGCGCCTTTGCCGAGAACTTCGCCGGGCAGTGGTTGGGCATCAACAAACTCAAGACCACGGTGGAACCGGACCGGGGCAGATTCCCCACCTATACCAAGCAACTCCGCGACTCGCTCTATGAAGAACCCATCGTGTTCTTTCAGGACTTGATCCAGCGCAACGCCAGCCTCGTCAACTTGCTCGATGCGAACTACGTGATGGTGAATGAAGACCTGGCGAAGCATTACGGCATCGCCGGTGTCACCGGACCGGAGTTGCGCCAAGTCTCGCTGAAGGACAAAAACCGCGGCGGCGTCTTCGGCATGGGCGCCGTTCTGACCATGACCTCCTATCCGCAACGCACCAGCCCCGTGCTGCGCGGCAAATGGGTGTTGGAAGAGATCCTCGGCACCCCCGCTCCTCCTCCTCCGCCGAATGCAGGCGGTCTTTCCTCCGATGACCGCACCAAAGACGGCCAGACCTTCCGCCAGCGCTTGGAAGCGCACCGCTCCAAACCCGAATGCGCCGCCTGCCATGCCAAGATGGACCCCATCGGCTTCGGCTTGGAGAACTTCGATGCCATCGGCCGCTGGCGCGATACCATCGGCAAGGAGAAGGTGGATTCCAGCGGCGAATTCGCGGGCGGGGCCAAGTTCAACGGCCCGGCTGAATTGAAGGCGATCCTGCTCAAACAGAAGAATCTCTTCTACCGCAACATCACCGAGAAGATGCTCGCCTATGCCTTGGGCCGCGGTTTGGAATTTTACGATGTCCCCACCGTCAAACACATCGAGACCGAACTGGCCAAAGCAGATTTCCGTGCGACTGCGCTGGTATTGGAGATCGTGAAGAGCTATCCTTTTCAGCATCGCCGCGGCAGCAAATGGCAGGAAGAAGTAGCAAGCAAATGAGTAACAAGTGGCAAATCTCACGTCGGACCATGCTCAAAGGCATGGGGGTGACCATGGCGCTGCCTTTGCTGGAGGCCATGAAACCGCTCGCTTCCTTTGGGGCCACTGCCGCCACTGCCGCCACTGCCACCAGTGAGACGCCGAAGCGCCTCGCCGTACTTTTCTTCCCCAACGGCGTCAACGAGAACAAATGGACGCCCGAAGGCGAAGGTGCTGATTTCAAGCTTTCTCCGATCCTTGAACCGCTCGCGCCGCATAAGAAGGACATCCTCGTTTTCTCGAACCTCTGGAACAAGGCGACGAATACCGGCGACGGCCATTACGTGAAGGACGCCGCGTTCCTCACCGGCACCACCATCACCAAAACCACGGGGGCGGATCTTTGCAGCAACGGCACTTCGCTGGACCAGGTCATCGCGCAAAAACTCGGCAATCTCACGCCGTTGCCCTCGATGGAGCTTGGCATGGACCCGCCCGCGACCGGCGTGGACACGAACGTCGGTTACACCCAGCTTTACGGCGCGCACATCGCCTGGAGCAGCCCGGTGACACCGCTCGCCAAAGAGATCAATCCACGGCTCGCTTTCGACCGCCTGTTCCGCTCCAAGGCCGGTAAAACCGCGAACCCGGAACGCGACCGCAGCGTGCTGGATCTCGTGATGGATGACGCCAAGCGCCTGCGTTCCAAGGTCAGCCACGCCGACCAGCGCAAGCTCGATGAATACTTTGAATCCGTCCGCGCCATCGAACGCCGCATCGAATTCGATGCCAAACGTCGCGCTTCGGAATACGCCGACCATGGCATCGTGAAGAAAGAGATTGATGCGCTCGATATGCGCATCATGAATTACCAGAAGGATCCGCAGAAGTTCGGCATCGATCACACCGAACGCGTCCGCATCATGATGGATCTGATGGTGATGGCCTTCTGGTCCGATTCCACCCGCGTCAGCACCTTCATGTTCGGCAACGCGGTAAGCGGTCGCAACTTCTCCTTCCTGCCCGGCGTGACCCAAGGTCACCACGAGACCTCACATCATGAGGGCAAGGCGGAGAAACTCGAACAATACCGCATCATCAGCACGTGGTTCGTGACGCAATACGCCTACATGCTGGACAAGATGAAGAACATCAAGGAAGGGAACGGCAACCTGCTGGACAACTCCATGGTGCTCTTCGGGTCCGCGCTGAAAGACGGCAACGGCCATAACCCGCACAATCTCCCGCTCGTTCTCGCAGGCAAAGCCGGCGGCACCCTCTCCACAGGCCGCCACCTCAGCTACGGCAAAGACACGCAGCTCTGCAATCTCTACCTCGCCATGCTCCACCGCATGGGCGTCCAAGCCGACCGCTTTGGTGATAGCACGGGTGAGCTGCCGAAACTGACAGTGTAACCCTCGTAGTTGCCTCGCTGAGCGGTGCCAGAAAATAGCCAGAGGTTGAGCGACCAACGGGAGCGACACCTCTGGATAGTCGTTACAACACCGCACTTTGAAGTCGTGCCAGAACCTCTTCGACTGCCAAAAATCAGCTAAAATCTCCCGACCTCAGCCACATCCTGGCAAAGCAGACGCAACCTGCAATCGTAAGTGCATGCGTTTCTCCGACCGGCCACACAACACTCCCCAAATCCTCGCCATTACGGTATTCGGGAACCGGTTCAGGAAAAATCTTCAACCCGACAAGACAGCTACGAAGAACATTGCAGGTATCACCAGAAATCTCACTGTGAAAAGCCCACTGCTGCTCAGATGGCTTGTACGTCACGATGATCTTGCTTTCGTGAAAGTGCAGCGACCAGTTTTCTGCCTCATAAAGCGGATGCTCAAAAGACTCCTTCTGGGTTTGGCGGAAAATGAGCAGTGGTTCTGCCTCTCGAACAATTGCGAAAGCACTCAATTTAGGTCCGCAAGACAATGCTTTAACCGTCTCACCCGAGGAAAGCATGAACACCGAAATGTATCTGCCATCGAAGGTTTCACCCATGACATAGCCAGCCGCCTCAGATTTATCGAGACCCACCAAATCATAACAAAACCTTCCCCCGGCAGTTTGGGGCCATCTCAGTTGCAGTTTTTTGTCCCCCCTATAAGGCGGAAGTTTCGTAACTTTCTCGCGCAAATCCGGCATCACTTGCTCGACTAAACTGTTTATCACCGCGTCTTCCATAACCTCGGAAAGTCATCCCCAACTCGCTCACCCCAAACACTCCCGCACCGCTTTTGCCAGTTCATTCAGGTGAAACGGTTTTGCCAGGAAGCTGCCACTGCCGCGGCTGATCACGTCTTGCAGCCCTGTGTTCTCCGGGCTGTAGCCGCTCACGTAGAGTACTTTCAGGTCATCCCGTTGCAAACGCAGCAGATTCGCCAGATCATGTCCCGTCATGCCGCCCGGCATCACCATATCCGTCAGCAACAGGTCGATCTCCTCGCGATGCTCCTGCCAGATGTCCAGCGCCTCCGGGCCTGACCCCGCTTCCAGCACGCAATAGCCGTAACGCTCACGGACCACGCGGGCGAGCTGCCGCACTGGCAATTCGTCCTCCACCATCAAGATGGTTTCTGTTCCACCGGCCACTTGGGCCATCTTCTTCGCCAGTTCCACGGCCGGGGCTGATTCCGGCACGCGCACGGGCAGATAGACACGGAACGTCGTCCCCACACCCACCGTGCTCTCGACATCGATCCAGCCCTGATGCTGGCGCACAATGCCATAAGCCGTGGACAACCCGAGCCCAAACCCTTGTTCCGGGCCCTTGGTCGTGAAGAACGGCTCGAACACGCGCGACAACACCTTGGCATCGATG
>CBDIPT010000003.1:0-714865 GCA_965283725.1 Limisphaerales bacterium | reverse complement strand
TATGATGCCATTTCCCATCAGATATTACGGTAGTTCCTTTTAATATCATGCTTCCATCGTAACCATTTCCCCAATGAATCACTCCACCATTAGCAGCTACTAATTGATAGTTAGCTGCAGCTGGACTCCCTCCATCCTGCCCCCAATGCAGTAATCCTCTATCCCCACTCCAACCTGATGACTTAATCCAACAAGCTACGGATCTCGGTTCACCACCGCTTGGGAAATTTTTGCCCGATGTATCTCCAATGACATCATCATCCACCCCATCAAAACTCACGCACCTGCCATTCTTACCGATGTCCCAGCTGGTGCCGTTTTGCAGAGTGCCGTGGTTGCCGTTGCCGGAGTAGTCGATGAGGCGGGTCGGGTGTTTGGGCGCGCCGGGGGGCAGCCAGGCGGCCACGAGACCTCTCCACAGGTTCGGATACGCGGATTCCGCGGCGTTCCGGGCGAATGGCCGGGTGACAGATGCCGTGTTCATTATTGTGCCTCCGGGTTGATGCCCACAAAACGTGCCCAGTGGTTCGCGCCCGTGCTGTCCAAGTTCACGCCTGTGTCGTTCTGAATCGCGATGCCCCATTTCGGACCCGGGTTGTCGATGATGAATTCACCGTAGAGCACGTCGCCGGTGCTGGGGCTGGATTTGTTGTTCATGATGCCGATGAGTTGCGCGTTCAGCACGGTGATGGCGGCATCGCTGGAGCCCGCACCGTCAGTGCGATGGTTCGTGCCGTGGTTGTCGTCACGCAAGAGATACGCTGTCACAGTCCGATTGCCAGTAGGGGTGGTGCCCTGCTTGATCTTGGCGTAAACAATCACGCGGGAGAACCGATCCGTCGTGTTATCCACGATGGTGGATTGCCGCGCGCTGCCGTTGGCGAGGCTGGCAAGGGTGATGGTGAGTGCAGTAGATGAACCGAATTTGTCTTTGATTTCTGATGGCATAATGAGTCGAGAGTTAAGCGTTGATAGTTGATGTTAGTTTTTAAGTTTTCTTGCCGGTGATGGCGATGGTCAGCCGTTGCACGGTGGTGGCCGAATCCACGTTGAAGGCCAGGATGTCGCCGGCGGTCACGCTGGTGGTCCAGCCCGTGAGCGTGGTGTCTTTGGATTTTTGCGCGCTGCTCAACGTCGGCTTGGCGCTCGCAGTGATGGTGTCGGCAATGGTCGGTGGGAAGTTCGCGTAGGTGTCCTTCCAGATATCGATGACCGCGCTGCCGGATTGATCTGCCATGAGGGTGACTCCGGTGATCGTCAGGTTGAAGGGCACTTCGAGGAAGCCCTTCAGGCCCGTGGTCAGCACGCTGCCGCCGCCATCGATGACGAAGTTCAGCGAAATGACCGCCGCATTCTCCAAGTTCGTCTGGGGCGCCGTTTTCCAATCGCTCTTGCCGGTGACCGCTTTCAAGCGGCCCGCCATCCACGAGAGCAGATCTGTGAGTGCGCCGGTGTTCGCCGGTGAAGCGAGGCTTTGATCCACGGTGCGATTGCCGATTTTCACATCGGTGCATTCGCCATCGGCCAGGCCTTTGGAGAATTGGGCGAAGGTCAGCACCGTCGTGTCCAGCGTGATAGGGTCATTGGTCGTGAGGATGTAGCCTTTGTCGCCATTCACGGTTCCTTCGGTCACGAAGCAATACAGGCCCGAGGTGACTTTGACTGAACTATCGGCATCCACAGCGCGAATCCACGCGGGATTATGAGCCACGTAGATGCCGTTCTCCGCGCCCGCCGTCTGATTCATCACGAGCACACGATCACCATCGGCTAGGGCCACGCCATCGATGGTAGTAAGCCCGACAGTGGCCAGATTCACATTAGCCGTTGTCGCCGTACGGCAGGAATCTTTCGGATCAGCACCACCAGCAACGGCATCCACATAGGCCTTTGTCGCGGCATGATTCGCCGAACTGGGATCAGCATAGAGTGTTAACATGCCGCGCATCGTGCCGCCATCCAGTGAGAGGAAGATCTCCTCAAAGGCACTACCCGTGTAGCGGTAGTGCTTGAACTGCTGATCGCTGCGGATGATCCAATAATTAGTCGGGATTGTTCCTGTGGGGTCAGCTGTGACCACGGCTGGTTTGATTTGGGTCCATGTGGGCGATGAACCAATGGTAAGGCACACATACTCGGCCCCGTACTTGTCCCGCCAGAGCTGGTCCACCATCAAGGTCTGATCCACACCCGGTGGGCCGACAATAGTGGTCGGGTTGTCCTCGTAGTAACTCGGCTGAAACTGATACAGCAACCGGGTGGCGATGTTGAAATTCTGCGCGATCACCGTCTCGGGATCGCTGGCGCCGAACACTTCGTAAAACTCTCCTGGTGGTATTCCGTTCATATGAATTTGATGCTCAGTTCTTCGTAAAAGCGCGACTTGAGTCCGTTCTCAAAAGCGGTCGCACGCACTTTGAGATCACTGGCCGTGGTGAAATCTCCCAAGAGACTCGGTCCGGAAACGGCCGTATAGAGATAGGTAAAAGCAGTGGCACCGGGGGCAGTGATGACAGTCCGTTTCAAGGTCCCGTCGAGCTGGAAAAATTCCAAGATGGTAGCGGTCTGGCCGCCGCCGGGATTGCTCCAACGGGACCACAAATCACGCAGCCCTTGTTCTCCCAGCCCCCAAGTCAGGACAATGGCCTGGCCGGTGGCATAGGTTGGCTTACGGTATTCGCCAAAGGCCCGCAGATTCACCGGCGGCATCGGCTCATTGATGCGACCGGTCAAAGTGATCGACTGTTCCTTGACTGAAGCCAGCTCCAACGAGCGTCGGACCACCGTGGGTTGAAGCTTGAGATTACAGCGGGCGGATTGGATGAAGCTCGCGTGTTTTAATTTCTTCAGACTTTTACTGGGGATAAGGAACAGATCCTCCCCCACGGCGTGTGCTTCTGCTCTTGTGTCGTAACGACCGCGGATGACCTTGGCCCGGTAATTCGAACCACTGGTGCTGATCTCCGTCACGGACATTATTTCGTTCCCAATAAAGATCAGGAGTTCATTTTGCAGCGCGTTGTTCAACGATGGGGAAGAAGGGATCTCATACACAGTATCCAGACTGAACTGGAGACCGATTTTCTGATCGATGAGTTGGGTCTCCGCCGGATATGCCGTCGTCACCAGGCCGCGCTTCGCGAAACCATCATGCGTATCAATCTGATCGTAGGAAAAAGTGACCAGTGACTGTTGATGGATGTAATAATTACAATACGTGCCATACGGATTGTAGGCCGAAAGATTCACCATCATGGTTCCTTGCCGGCCACGCAATAATGCCACCTTCGCGTATTTGTATCCGGAGTAACCCGGCCGCGTATAATCACCGCCAGACTCCCAGCCGATCACCACGGCCTGTTCCGCGTAAGAACTGCGGATATTGATGACCCCGATATGGACGATGAGCTTGAAAGCATCTGCCGCCGCCTTCAGAGCGGCCTCATTCCCCGCCGGGTAGATAAGCCAGATCTTGTAACTCTCATCCAGCAGCACGGGATTGATGTTTCCATCCACACGAATGAAACCAGTGGAGTGAAGTGTGTAGTTGCCGCTGTAATACCCGCTCGTATAGCCGGCACGATAGTTGTTCGAGGCGGCGACGGTGTAATTGCGGCGTAAGTGGATGTTGTAGCCAGTCGTGACTCGTGTCGGTCGCACGGCCACCGGTGCGATTGTGAGTTTCCCGTCATCCACCAGTCCTCGCGGCAACTCGATCAACTTGCTGAAAGTGAACGGATACACATTCGTATCGACCGGCGGTGGTGCCGCATCCTCTGAGGGCACGAAATAGGACTCGCTCAGGTAAGAGCGGTCCAAAGCCACATCCAACCCAATTGTGCGCGCTCCCGGTTCACCCGGTGAACGTGCGGTGACGCGCATCACCAGATTACTGATGCCCAACTGGCTGTAACTCAGGCGGAACAGGTCACCGGGTTTCAGTGTGACTGAGCGCCGCACTTTGATCTGGCCCCGTGTCGCCGGTAATGCCGCCGCACGGCCCTCCGCAGCCACGATGCGTTGCGCCAGTGACGGCACCGTGATCCATGCACGCTCCAGCGTTTGCGGCGTATTATCGGTGATCAGATTGGCCGTACCGGCATCGCGATAGGCCAGGGCGTTTTCTTTATAGCCCCGGGTGCGGTCCGTGAATTTGATCCAAGTCTTGGTGCGGATGCTGCTCCAGCTGTCAGGATCCAATTCCGGTTCTTCCACGAGCACATTTTCATCGATCACCGGCAGGGCATTCACATCCGCCGGTGGACGGATCAGCCCGATCTTGAACTTGCCCTCCGGCGTGAGAATTGGATACCCGCCAAAATATTCGCAGATCTCCGCCAACATTTGCCGGGCACTTGATTGCTTCGTGATCAACGGTGAGAGCCCGATGCCTTCGCTGGCCAACTGTCCTGCGGTGGTCAGCAAAGACGCGGTATCCAGGCGTGAACTGTCCCAGCCCAGGCCAAAGGTTTTGTTCGTCAACCAATCACCGATGATGGCGATGGGGTTGCAATCATCCCCGATCGCAGCAGCGAGTGATTCCATACCCGGAACCACCGGATAACGCCCGATGACCACCTCCACATTCGGCGCACTGGTCTGGTTGAACCCAAAGAAAAGCTGATCAAAGACCATGTAGCATTGCCCGGTGTACGGCGGATGATTTCCCGAAAGCTGGAGCAACGCATTGGCACCTTGCTCTTGTGTTCCCCAATAGATCCGGACGTTGCCGAAGCCTTCGATATCGATGTTTCGATAGTCGTAACCTTCGGTGCTGGTGGTCGGTGAATCGGTGACACGCTTTGTCCGCGTCATACTGCCGGACCACACTTCATCTCCGTTGAGATAGATTTTCTCGATCACATCCGCCGGCCCATGACAGATCAGCGCGGCCATTGAGGCATTGTAGTTGTAACCCACGGTAGTGGATTTTCCTTTGCCCGCTTGCTGGCGCACAGCGGTGGCCGTGACTTCAAACGGTTCACACAGCCAGGTGACACCCGCCCGCGTTTTGCCCGCCAGGTAAGGCATCGGCCGTGCCTGCTCATTCGTTGCCGCCCGGTTTTCATCCAGCCCCAGCGGCTTCTGTTTGGGCGCGGGCAAGGCCTTGGTAGAATTGCCGCCGAAGCTCATACGCTTCCTCCGTTGACCGGTTGTGCTTCACAGACGATCTCCAATGGGCGGAACACGCACGCGAGGCGCTTGCTCCACGTCGAATCATCGATGCTCGCCGCCCGCACTGTGTAACCTTGGTAAACGTGCAGAAAAGTCCGCTCCGTGAGCACCACACCGACATGATGCACCGAACGCCCCATGCGGAAGCAGAGCAGATCCCCCACCTCCAAGGGCATGTCCACCCGCGCGAAACGATTGCTCCGCTCCAGCCAGCCAATGACCTGGCTAAGCGGATTATGCTGTCCGCCATCCATGGTGTATTCACCGGGTTTGAAGGCCTCCAGATGTCCGGTCTCCATATACAGGCTGGCAGCGAGCCAGACGCAGTCCACGCCAAGTCCTTTGGCCTGTCCATGCGGCAGAAAGGGCGTTCCTTCCCACTCTTGGGCACAAGCCAGTAACTGGGCCTGCCGTAAACGATCTTGATAAAATGATTTCACTTCTTACCTCCTTGAGAAACGGGATTGTCCACGGCCGTAAGGGATGGGTTCTCTTGCGGAATCCAGGGATGGCCAAAAAATTTGCTATTGCCAAATTTCACCTCACAAGTTGCCCACTTGCCATCGCAGCCTGGAACAACTTCATGCTCGCCCCCGTCGTGGCAAATTGCAGCGGGAGGTTCAGCGTCAGCTCACGGACCGTGTCACTGATTGTTTTATCCTGTAAAACCGAACGCATCTCTGTAGTTGCGCCACTGCCTCCTTCCAACCAACCAAAGCTGAAATAATCATCATCAGTGATGCCAAAACCTCCGGACTTTGTGACCCGAACCACGCGATCATTCACGGTCCTCAGCACGATCAGGTGCTGATAAGTGCTACGGTTCTTGCCGCAGTTCGTATCGAAAAGCTGATAAGAACACCGTGGCCCGATCAATG
The DNA here is from genome assembly GCA_965283725.1 of Limisphaerales bacterium. Classification (GTDB taxonomy): domain Bacteria; phylum Verrucomicrobiota; class Verrucomicrobiia; order Limisphaerales; family JAEYXS01; genus JAEYXS01. The sequence continues at coordinate 708,812 of CBDIPT010000003.1, read as the reverse complement.
CATCTGGCAGCCGTTGTCCATCCAGATCCAGCAGTGAGATGCAGCTCGCAGATATTTTCTTTCCTTGTCGGGGTGCGGTCTGTACCTGGCCGGTAAATAACACCGTAGTCGTGTTCGGTGCGCCATACGTCGTCTCCAAGATTTGCACCTGGATCGGCCTGGCAGGCGGAAACGGAAAACCGAACAGAAAGGGATGCCCGGTCTCGTGTACCGTCTCGATCGTCACTTTATCCGTGTCTCCTTCTATCCCTGATTTGATCTCTCCGTGATTGATCGCCTTGGCCACATACGTCTGGCCATTGGAGACGATGTTGCTGGCGAAGCTCGTGCAGTACCAATGTTGCACCGGGTCCGTGCTGATCCAGATGTGATAGAGATAGACCGGTTGCTCGCCCGTCTCGGCCTCCGTGTATTCCAGCGGCAATTCGAGCACCTTGAGCGAACGCTGCTCGAACCACTCCGCGAGGAAGGACGCGCTTTCCTCATCATCCGTCAGGCGCACGTAATGCAAGCGGCTCACCATCGTCGTGGCATCCGGCGTGAACGGCAGCGCGCTGGTGAGCGTCACGCACTCCGTGCCGTTGCCGTTGTCCGTGACGGATTGGATCTTCGCCGCCGCACTCACACCATTATGCGTGAACCACAGATGCACCGCCGGATGATCATTCCACGAATCCGTGAATCCCTGGCCGGTGATATTGAACTGCGTGGTGCTGATCCCGCTCACGATGTCCACCGCCTCCGTCGGCGCGGGCAACCAGAAGCCCAGCAAGCGCCCGTGTAACGCTGCGAAGAAATTCTCCAGCGCGAGGATTTCCATCTCCGTGTTCAACTGCACGTTGAACTCGAACCCATGCACCACATGAGTCTGCAACGGCGCGAACACCTCCGCGCCGAAGCCGATGGCCAGCTCGCGTAAATCATAGCTCAGCCGCTGGCTCACACCATCGGTCCAGTTTATGGGCGTAGTGAAGACCGGACGAGAGAGATACGTCGGCGCACTGCTTGCAGCCGCACGCGTCGAGCCAACCAGTTCCGACAGCGTAAAACTCGTCGCACTCTGCCGCGTGGTGCTCAAGTTCTGATCCGCCACCTCCGGCTTGCCGAACAGCATCGGCCACACGAGCGACCCTGCCTTGAACGTCTGCGGCAACGCACTGTTCAGTGTCAGCACCAAACCCGTCTTCGCCGTGATCTGCCGCACCGCATGGATCGGTTGCTCGAGGTTCGTCGCATCGAGAAAGAATACGTAATCCCCCACCTGCCACGGCCAGTTCGTCGTCGCCAGTTCCGCGCTTGTGCCACTGGCATCCGTGGCGAGGTCCGAGGCGCGTCCCCAGAACGGCACCGCCGCCTTGCCCGACTTCAACGCCTCGCGCAACCGGTCCTCGAACCGCGCCCGCTGCTCCTGCGTCAGGGTGGGGATCTCAAAATCCAGTTCCAACCGCGGCACCTGACGCAACGCCCCGCGATCCTCAGCGCCTGTGACCGTCTCCCCGATCTCCGTCTGCCACTGCCGCGACAACTGCACCCCACTGCCCCAATTCGCCAGGTCCGGTATCAGTACGTGCCCATTGATCAATTCACTGCTCATAATCCTCCTTAGTCGTCCTCGTTTTTCCCCTTAGCCCCTTTTCGTGTATTTAGCGTATTTCGCGGTTAATCCCTCTTCTCTCAATGTTCATCGTTGGCTGTTTCCCCATTCCTACGACGTCATCCCCAACCGCAGCTTGTTCTTCGCGATATGCGCCACCGTGATCTCCTCACCGATCGAACCCTTCATCACCTTCATGAGTTCCTCCTGGCTGTTCACCACGATCACCTTCGGCTGCGCGGACTGCACATTGATGTTCGGCATCATCGGTTTCACCGCACTGCCCCCTGCACCCCCGCTACCCGCAAGTCCCGCTGGCAAAGCGCGATTCATCCGCATCGCCTCCAATCGGTCCTTCCCGATCGCCTGCACCGCTGGCTGGTCGAACACCATCTCCCCGCGATGCACCAAACCGGCCACTTCCGAACGCCCGCCATCCCCCGTGTAACCACCGCTCTCGAACCCGCCGATCGAACTCATCGCCGCAGTGAGCGCTGTCAGGCCGATTGTCGCCGCAAAACCCCAACTTGAGATTGAATCCAACAACGCGAGTGGCGATTTGGCTGTTGTTTCCGCTTCGGCTCGACCGATTTCAGCCGTATTGTTTGTAGCTTTTACAGCATCAACGGCCATGTATTGCGTGATTTGATCGGACATCATCTTGGAGAACGCATTCATCACGGTGTTCAGCACCGAACTGCCAATCTGGCTCAATGCATCCTTCCAAGTTGTCGTGCCTTTGATGACTCCAGTGATCGAATCTTGCACCGATTGAAGACCGGTATTGGCTATATCATCGAAGGTCTTCTGGATTTGCTGCCCCAAGGTCAGGACCTCCTTGGCATTCGCAGCCGCCTTGCCCTTGCCCGGCTGACCACCCTTCTTGCCCGCCACATCTTCACCTTGTGCTTTATTGGCAACCCCTTCGGTCGGCGCGTTGAATTTCGCGGATAGCTTGTCTTTCTGGCCTTTCTTATCAGCAATCTTCTGCTTGATGGCAGACTTGCCCTTCTCATCCGAAGTCTTGGCCGCCAGCTCCTCCAGTTTCTCGATCTGCTCATCCAGCGCTTCGTTTTGTTTCTCAATCAGTTCGATGTTCTGTTTGAGTTCATCCTCTTGCTGTTTGGCGGCAGCGGCTTGCGCCCGCGCCTGTTCCTCGGCCTTGCGCTTTGCCTCCTCCTCTTCTTTCCGCTTCTGCTCCTGAATGCGCTTGTCTTCTTCCACCGCAAGGTTCTGACGGGCATTGGCGAACTTCTCGGTGGTCTCTGCTCGTTGCCGTTCACCCTCTTCGTGGACGTTGGTTTTCTGCTTTTCCACCTGCAGCAACTCGCTCCGCAGATTGTTCCGGGCCGCCTCCTGCTGTTCCTTGCTGCCGCCTGATTTATCCACCTCTGCGAGCTTGTCTTTGATGTTCTGCACGCGGACATCGAGCGCTTTCTGCGCGGCCGCTTCCCGCTCATTCAGAACCTTCAGACTGTCCTGCTCCGCTTTATTAGCAGCCTCCAATCGCTCTTCCAGATACGTATCGTTGACGTTCGTGTTCTCTTTGAAGGTTTTATCGATTGCTGATAATTGCGCTGCCGCCTGCTTGTCTGCCTCTTCCTTGATCTTGTCCGCTTGCGCGACCGCCAGATTTCGCTGGCTCTCTTTCAACTGATCCTGCTCGAGCTTCTTCTGATCAAAACCGCCGCTGGCAGTTTCTTTTTTCGCCTCGGGCTTGATCATCGTGGCTTGCTCAGCCGTGTCCCTCCACGCTTTCTTTGCCTTCTCCGTTTCTTCCTTGGAGTTGAGGTGCAGCCAGCCTTTGAAGCTCTCGAACGCTTCCATCCCTTTCGCGATGCTGTATTGCGCCACGTCATTGATCTTGACCCCGAACAGGTCCATGTCGCCGATCGCTTTGCCGATCTGCCAGCCCGCGACTGCCGCTCCCACCACCCCTAAACCACCTGCCAATAATCTTGATGGTCCCAGAGGTGACTTCAATATCTCACCAAATTTCCCCACCACATTTCCGCCATTCCCGAACTCCTTGGACAAACCCTGCATCCCCTTGAACGCCTCCGGAAACGATTTTCCCGTGAGTGATTCGAATTGCTTCATCACCCCGTCCAAGTGCGGCAAAATATCCTTTGAGACACCCGTCATCTCTAGCACACCTGAAGTCACCTTCAAGATGTTCGGATGAATGCTCCCCCCGAATGCCGTGTTCAGCTTCGCCGCCGTGGCCTCCGTCGCCCCTTGAAACTCCTGCACCTTGCCTACCCACGAACCCACGTTCGTCGCGATGTCGTTGATGCCCGTGGCCACGCCCGGCAGGCCCATCTTGTTTGCCAGATCCGCCATGTTGCCGAGCGAGCTCAGCCCCGTCTTCACCGAGTTGATCGCCCCGTTCACATCCCCTTGGAGCACCTGCTTGATCGTGGCGGACGCGCCCTGTGCCGAGCCTAGGAAGGAAGTGAGTTCACCCGTCCACGCTCGCACTGAATTCCCCGTCTCCGCGATGCCCGTCGCGACCTGATCCAGCCCCAGTGACTTCGCCAGCCCGGACAATTTCCCCATCGTCTCGCCGATCGGATTCTGCTCGATCATCTTCTTCGCCGAATCGATGTAACCGCGCACCGTGTCGTTGCCCTGGCCCAGTTGCTTCGTGAACCCTTTGATTCCCTCCAACTGCTGGTCGAGGCTTTTCGTGAAGCCGTTCAGCATCCCCTCGGCGGCATCCACGCCGCTTAGCTGCAGCTTTAATCCTAGTTGAAACTCATTCATAACACCTTCCCGGACCCACACGGGTCACGTCCTCCTTGTTCTCGCGGGCTCCGGATCCCCCTCGCACTGCGCCCGCAACTTCTCCTGCAATTCCATCAGTATCTCCGTGCCTCCCTCCGCCCAGCAGGCCGCCACCGCCGCATACACGACGTTTGAGTCGAGCAGCTTTTGCGCGGCGCGGACGCGCTCCGCGGCGGTGGCGAGCAACTTGAGCTGGGCAAGGGAGTGTTCACGCGCTTCCCTCAGACTCAGGCCGGATTCGATGGCGAGCTCGGCGACCCAGTCCGCAAACTCGAGAGCACGGTCGATTGCATCGCCTGGGTGATGCCGGGCACCAGCCGCTCGCGCCGTTGCAGTTGGCGCTGCACCCAGCGCGCGAAAAAATCCGCGTTCAACCGTTCCCCTTCCGTCACCAGTTCCTCATGTGCCTCGGGTGAAAGATTCGCCGCCCAGCCCTTCGGCTTCGCGCAGAACAGCTCCACCATCGCCGCCTCATCTTCGATCACCGCCAGCATTCGCGGCATCTGCGCCACCGCCAGTTGCTGCACGAACACTTCCTCTTTCGTCCCATCACGCAAAGCCGCCGCCACCGTCTTGCCGCCCATCAATGTCTCAATCTTCGTTGCTTCCATAATCTTCATTTCTCCTTTTCAATCGTCCTTCGTCGTCGTTCTCGATTTTCCCCTCCGCTAAGCCCGGCGGATGCTCACACACCCGCCAGGCCATTACGGATTACGCCTTACGAATCACCCTCAGGCATCCACCCGACCGCGCCGCACGATCTGGCCCGTCGCCAGCAGTTCCACCTCAAACTCGCTCTGTTTCTTGCCGTCGTTATCACCACCATTCGTGAGATGGATCTGCGCCGTGAACGTGTAGCGCGCCCGGGGTGATTCGCTGTGCTGGTCGTATTCATCGAAGACCGCCGTACCCTTCACGCACAAGTCCGTGAACCCCTTATGATCCACGAACGTCGCTGCCGCCGGCGTGTAATCGATCAGCAGATCGTCACCATCCTCGATCTGGCCGCCGCGCAGAATCGTGATCGTGCCCGCTGCTGCATCCAGCTTGTAGTCCACGTCCGGCACTGTCGTGACATCCGTCGCTTCATCGATCTTCACCACCACGCTGCTCACATTTTGCGCGGGCAGCACAATGACTTGGCCCTTCTTCACATCAGCAACAGCCATCCCCGTCACCGCCGTCGTCGTCTGCGTCACCGTCGTCCCGGCGCCCGCCAGCAGATGCAGCCGTACCACATCTGTCAGCTCTTCATCCAGCCCCACCGTCCAGCGATGCTCCACCTGCGTGGGACGTTCTTCCACCAACTGCACGTAACCCTTACGCGCCACTGTCGTCTTCGTGCGCTCGATCTTCGGCGCGTACTTGTACATCCGCACATTGCCGAAATCGATCGAGGCCGATTCGCCCTCCCGCTTGAAGAACAATTTCCCCGTCGTCTGTTTGCGATAAATAAGATCTCCCGTTTCCTTCATAACTCTCCTTTGTTTGTTTCGTTGTTATTAACTGATTTCCCTGACTGATTTTCTCCTCGTTAAATCGTTAAGCGGTTGAATCGTTACATTGTTTCACCATTTAACGTTTTAACCCTTTTAACGGACTCAGTGCTGCGTCAGCACCTGTCCGCATTCCACCACCAGCTCGATGTTCCACGCCTCGCGCCCGGCGGCTTCTTCGCGCTTGGGCCCTTGGATCAACAGAGGTGTACCGTTCATCGGCTTCACCAGGACCACTCGCGAGTTCAGGTTCTTGCCCGTGAGATCGCCCACCACCTGATCCTTCATCGCCACGACACCCGGCGTGTTCTCATCGCCTGTCGCAGCGGATTGCCGGCGCCCGTAATCCCGGTCCGCTAGCAGCAGGAACACATGCCGCTCCACCACCGTGTTCAGCGAGCGCCCTGAGACTTCGTTCACGAAGTCATCGTCACCCGGCACGATGAGGCATACGCGGTTCTTGAAGAGCCGCAGTTCCTGCAACGCCTTCAACAGATCCGTCGAGCTGTAATACTCCACCTTGTCGAAGAGCGGCGTGCCGGGCGCTTGTTCCAACGCCGCGAGCCGCGTCTTCAGCTTGGCGAGAATCGTTAGTGTATCGATGAATGGCATACGTTTCCTTAAGCCACCGGAATGGCGTGAACCTCCAAGTCGAATAGTGCTTCCGCATTCGTCGTCGAGGCGTTCCAGTAGAGGTAGAGATACCGCGCCTGGATGGGGATCCGCGCCGAGACGAACTCCCGCACCGTCGGCCCGTCAATGCCATCCGGCAACACCATCGTCAGCGTGCCGGCCCGTGTGCCCACCCGCGGCTGTGCATCCGGCGTGGTGATGTCTTCGGTTGAGAATGCGTAACCGAGCAGCAGCGAGACACCGCCCGAATACTGGTTGCTCACCGTCTTCGCGTTGAGCTGAATGGCTTCCGCGTCCTTCCACGGCGTGTTCTGCAGATCGATCTTCGTGAGATCGAACCCGCCACCCGCCGAGTTCGCCAGCGGTTCATCCGTCAAGGTGAACACCGCCTGTCCGTTATAGAATTGTGGCCCAGACATATGCGCTCCTTTCTTACTTGAGGTATTGCACCCACACCGTGAGATCCACCAGATCAGCCGGATTACCACCACCCGCCGTCTCCCACCAAACGTAGAGATAACGTCCCGCCAACGTTTCCTTGTTGGACACGAAGTCCCGCGTATCTCCATAACCTGTCGCCGTGATCAATGAGCACGTGATGGTCTTCGCCCGTGAATGCAGGCGCGGCGGTGCCACGCTCGGTGCGATCTCCTCGTGACAGAAGGCGAAACACAACGTCAGTGCCGTGCTGCTGTTCGTTGGATTAACCGTCTGCGCCGTCACCATGATGCCGCTGAAATCCAGCGGAGCGATCACGCCCAGATCCACCCGGACCGGATTCGCGTTATAAACCGCGTTCTGCAAGCTCAACCCAGTGAGGCTCATCACCGGCTGCCCGTTGTTTGCCAATGTCGTCGTCATACCAATTTCTCCTTGCTGCCCCAGTTCCCTTGGCCGCTCGGGATGCCCGCCGGTAGCGGCTCCTCCAGCATCAGGTCCGGGAATTTTCCGTCGCGGATGTCCCGCAACTCCTTCATCGCCTCGTCATACTTCGTCTGGCGTTTCTTCGGGATCTCGCCCAATCGCGCATAGATCTCGAAGAGCACCAGCGCCCGCACCAGCCGCTTGTAACGCAACTCCGGCACCGCGAAACGCGCCGTGAAATCCTCCACCTTCTGCAACTGCTCCGCGATGGTGCCCGCGATCGGCTCCGGATCGCCCTCCGACACCAGTTCCTTCGCGATGCCATCCAGCTCCTCCTGCGAGATATCCACCAACAGATCCTCTTCCGTAAATGTGATCGCCATAACTCCTCCATCGTGCTCGTCCTTCGTCCTCGCTTCTTCTCTTCTCGGTAGGGAGAGACTCCGTCGAGCCCTAACCAGGGCCTTCACCACCGCCCTACCGAACCACTCCGGCCGCCTAATCTCGTCCACCGCCCCCATCTCCCTCTCCCCTCAATGGGGAGAGGGCCGGGGTGAGGGGTGAGAACAACCACAACACGTCCATTCGCTCGTTTTCCATTTCGCGCCTTCTGTGTTTTTTTGTGGTCATTCTCACGTCCTCTTCTCTCGATGTTCAGAGTTCGATGTTGGATGTTCGGTGTTTCCCCTCTTAACGAATTACGTCGTCAACACATTGCTCAGGTGATACCCCGCCTTCGCCCCGATGATCTTCTCATCCACATCCTGGCGTGCGCGATGCACGTCCGAGCGGATCACATCCTGGCGATACGTCTCCACCACCACACCATCCGTGCCGACCTCGCCGACCCAGCCGAACGTGCGACCGAAGTTCGGCGCCATCAGGTCCGCCGTGTCTTCCACATGCGCGAGCACGACAGAATCACCCCAGATATAATTCGGCGTGATCGTCTGGCCTTCCTGCGCCGTGTTCTCGATAGTTCCCGCGACGAGGAACTGCTCCACGCCGAAGACCGCCGCCAGGATGTCCGGCGTGATGATCGCGCGTTCGGAATACTTGATCTTGTCCGCGATGATCTCGTGCTCCTTCAGGATGTTGAACACATCGCGGCTGACCACCATCGTGTTCGCCTCCATACCCGTGTTCTTGTGGATATTGGCGCGGGCTGTCTCGATGTCCGCCATCGGGTCAGAACCGCTCGCATCCCATTTCGTGGACGGGCTGCTGGTCGGCACCGCACCGCTCGTCGCCTTGTCCTTCACGCGCACTTCGTGGTTCACCATCAGGATGTTCATCGCGCGCCGCATCGCCGAGGCATCCGCATCGAACGACCGCGCGTACTTCTTGCGTTCGCGATCATCCACCGGCTCCTCGTGGCCGTACTCGCGGCAGTTGTAAGTATCCGCGCTGATCTTCATCAGCCCGCGGCTGTACGCCGAGCGCGGCGCACGCTGGATGTTGCGCGGGATGTTCAGCATGTTCTCCTCATCGAGCACATAATAGCTCGCGCTTTGCTCCCCCGTGAGGAAGAGCGGGAACAGGCGCAGCCCGACGAAGTTTTTGCTGTCCTGCATGAACTTGACCGCCATAGCCGTCAAAACCGTGTTCAGTGTTGCACTTGAAGTCATATTCTTTTTCTCCTTTTTAACCCTGTCTCTCTGATTGATTGAATTCCCCGTCCCTCACACCTTCTCGACCACGTCGAGCACCTCGCACACATCCCCATCCGCACCATTCGCAGCGGGTGAGATCACGATGCCGATCGAGCGATCACCCGTTGTGGAAGCCGCCACGATCTTGCCGCCGCTGGCCCCTTTCGCCCGCGTACCGACCGTGATCGCCCCGCCCTTCACACACTTCACCGTGCCGCCCTTGCCCAGCAGCCGGATGTTCACATGCTCGCCCCCTTCCAGCTTCCCGTGCATCACGCCGATAGCCAGACCGCTCGTGAGCAACTGCACTTTCCCATCACTCGCCAGTTCCACGAGATAACCCTCTTTCCCGGTCAACTGCCCCGTTGTCTTCTCCACAAACGTCCGATACCCATTGTCCGTATAAACTTCGCTACCCATAACCATGTCCTCCTTATTTTATTAACTGTTCTCGTTGTTCTAACCTGTCACCGTCTCCTCTATCCTGATCCGTAGCCGCCGACGTAAGTCGGCGCTAACTCCTACCCTCACCACCGCGCATCAAGGTCGGGCTGGCTGTCCTCAGCCGGCCGCCGCCGAAGCCGCTGCACACCCGATTTCACCACAGCCCCTAATCACGTTCATCGCTTCTCCTCCCTCTCCCCTCAACGGGGAGAGGGCAGGGGTGAGGGGTGAGTCGCAGCACAGCGCGATCAAATTCTCCTTATCGTTCATTCCCATATTCTCTTTCCCCTTTTCGCGTCTTTAGCGTCTTTAGCGGTTAACCCTCTTTTCCGTGTCTTCCGCGTATTCTGTGGTTTCTATTTCCCTTCACCCAACGTCGCGCGATAAGCTTCGTAAAGCTCCGGCTCCTTCCCAGCCACGTGCAGCACCGCCTCCGTGAACACCACCTTGCGCTGCTCTGCGAACTGCCGCGCCTTCACCACGAACTCATGCTCCGGCCCATTCGTGTTCGCATGCACCGGTGCCGTCGTGTGCGGCACGATTGAGACCAGCGCATGATTCACCGCCAATCCCGTCAGCGTCTCCGCCAACTCCGGATTCTTCGTCAGCGCCTCCACCCACTTCGCGTGCAGCGCCGTGTTCTGCGGTGCGAGCTTGCCCGTGCGTACTGCTGCTTCCACGACCGACCGTGCGCTGTCCTTCGCCTTCAAGGCGAGTTGTTGTTCCAGTTCCTGGATTCGTTTCTGTGCGGCGGCCAGCTCGGCCGCCAGTTTCATCGGGTCCATAATGTTTGACCTTTCATTGTTTGCGTCGCCGTCACTTGCCCCCGCGACAATAGGGTTGATCGTTTTGAATGCCGCGCGATTCACCAGCCCGCCCATATTGAGCGGCGCCCCCGTGACCTCGCCCGCGACATCCACAAAAAAACTCGGAGAAAACCGGCGATACGCCTTCCCCAGCAACGCCGTGCGACCCGGCTCCGTCCACTCCACCTCCACGCGCACGCCACCGGCCAGCGCATCATCACCGCCCCAGAAAAACCGCAACGGCCGCGCCGAAGCCTCCGCATCCTCGTGATTGAAATCGAAGTACGGCACATCCTCCGCCCCTGCCTCCGCCTGCGCTCGCAACTCCTGCAACAACGCCTCCATCCGCGTCGCCGTATCCGCATTCACGATCACCAGTTGCGTCACCGGCGCTTCACCCTGCGTCGCCGCGATCACATGCTGCCCCGCCGGCATCCACTGAATCTCCCTCGGCAACTCCTCAGCACCCGCGCCGCCAGCACCATTGCTTGCGCCTGGCCCTTGTTCCTTCTCTGTGTTCGTATTCGGCAAAGTCGGCAACGCCGCCGCCAACCGCGCCTCAATCGGAAATGTATTGTTCATATTCATAAGCTCCTTTTTCGTTCGTCCCCGTCGTCGTCCTCGATCTGCTCACCCGTAGGCGCCGACGTCAGTCGGCGCTAACTCCCTCACTCGTAGCGCAAGCCTCTGGCTTGCCGTACCGCAGGCGTCTCGCCTGCTCCCCAAAACCCGGTAGGGCGAGACTCTGTCGAGCCCTGACCAAGGCCCTCACCACCGCCCTCACAAATCTCACCGGCCGCTTCGACACTTCGCACGTGGTAGGGCTGGCTGTCCTCAGCCGGCCGCCGCCGAAGCCGCTGCCCATCCAAACCACCGCAGCCACTAGTGACATCCACCGCGTTCCATCTCCCTCTCCCCTCAACGGGGAGAGGGTCGGGGTGAGGGGTGAGTCGAAACATAGCGTGTTCATTTCTCAAACTCCTCACTCGCCGCCTCCACCACCACCTCGCCCAAGCGTTCCATATCCGGCAACGCCTCAGGATCCGCCGCCTGGTTCACACTGGCCTTCAGCACGTACTGCACCTGGATCTCTTGCGCTCCCTGCAACCGCGTCGCCAGCAACGCCGTCCCATGCGGCTTGATCAGAAACAACCTTAACCCCGTCGCCGTCTCGAACTCCTTCGTCGTTTTCCCGTACGCCTCCGCCGTCACCGGAATCGTCAGCACCCTTGCCGACTTCGCCCGGATCACCCCGCCATACAACTTCTGCGCGAAGTGCGGATGCGCAATCCCCAATCGCACCGTGCTCCCCGCCTCATCCACCTCACCCGTCACACTATCCGCCACCGCTTGCCAAAAATGTTTCCGCTGACCACCCAGCTTGTTCGGTGAATTCGCATCGCGATTCCGAAAATGCCCCTTCAACTCCTCCTCCGCCCGTTTCGCGATTGCCTTTAACATCTGCTCCGGCTTCCGCACCCGGCCCAACACCTCGCGCAAACTCGCCATCGTCGAATCACTATTAAGTTCAATCGCGATCACACCGCCTCCTTCTCTTTGTCTTCCGTGCTCTTGCTCTGCTTCTCATCAGCACCTTGTGAAACTTTGGCGAGAGGGTCGTTGCCTTCGGGCTTGCTGTCCTTTTCAGAAGCCGAGCCATCAGCTTTTTGGTGGGACTTGTCGGTGGGCTCTTGGATGGGTTGTGAATTTGCCGATGCTCCATTGGCCCGTGGTGCAACCACCTCCTCGCCTAAATTGGGGAGCGGAATCTCATGCCGCTCATAAAACCACGCCTTCGGCAGCTCGACGCCCGCGTCCAGCAAGATGCGATCTCGTTCCGCCATCGCCTTCGCGTCCCGCACTTCCTTCACCACGGGTTGAAGCCACGGACACTCCAGATCATCCCCGAAATTCAACCGGCAAAACGCCGCGCTCAATTGCTGCAGCACCTCGCTCGTCCACGCCGCCAATGCCGCTTTCCGATCCGCCCGCACCTTCTGATGCACCTCGCCCAGCGCGCGACTCCCGCTCTCGCCCGCCTCACTCGTCAGCGTCTGACCCAGGATGAGCAAGTCGCACTGCTTGTCCGCACGATCCAGCAACGCCGCCTGCGGATTATCCGTCCCGTTCCGCGACGGTTCATGCAGCTCGATCTTCGTCCCCGCCGGAAACGCCGCCCACGCCGAACTCCCCATGTTCTCCAGCATGTCGCAGATCTTGTTGAGAAGACCTGGCTGGTTCGGATCATAACTCGCCCAGCGCAACGGCAGCCCGAACAACTGCGCAAAGTTCAGCAACCACTCCGCACTGAAGTTCGACGCACACCACCACCACGCCAGCGGCCGCAACAACGCACTCCCCGCCGGATGCCCTGACTTGTGTTTCGCGATCGCGATCAAAAACTTGTCCGGTGGAAACACCGCGAACCCCTCACCCGCATCCTTCAACACCTCCGGCACACATCCGCCGATGGAAAGCTCGCGCACATTCAGCATCAGTTCCGGCGAGTTCTGCGCGTAACCGTAGTAGCGCGGATGCACCCACGTCGTGCAGCGCGGCGCGATCACTGCGCCCGCACCCGCCACCGCGCGCTGTTCCCAATGCACCTCCAGCACCGCGATCCCCTTGCCCCACGCATCCGCGATATCCTTCAACGTCGCATTTAATCCGTTCTCATCCGCCTGCGCCCGCGGATTCATCCGCCACAAAGTTAGCTCGAGCAACTTCGCCCGCTTCACCGCCTCGCGAGAAGGCTTTGTTCCCGTCAACGCATACGGCTGCACCGCCCAAGTCTCCGCACACACCGCATCCTTCAAGTCATTGAGATTCTTCTGCAATCGCGGCCAAGTATCCTCCATCAGATCGAACAACTCCCACTGCGCCACCAGATTCCCGCTCAACGCCGAACGCAAAACCGAATGAATCATCTCCGGCGTATAACTCCGCGCCGAAGCCGACATCCACCGATCCCGCGCCCGCGGCTGCACAATCCGAAGCAACGCCTCCTTCGCCTCAGCTCCTGTTGCCTTTTCCTCCGCCTTCGCCCGAAATAATCTCTCAAAAATCTTCATAATAAATTCCTCCTTAATCTCTTCTCCTTGTTCGCGTATTTAGCGTCTTTCGCGGTTTACCTCAGTTTTCCCTTTTTGCGCCTTCTGTGCCTTTTTGTGGCCATTTCCCTTTTCCGTGTATTCTGCGTATTCTGTGGTTTTCTCTAAGCTGCCAATCGGAGTCTTCTTGGTTTAAACACTGTGGTGGCGTTTTCCGCCGCCATCCGTATCCCCTCCACACTCATCATCGCTCCCGCCGCTCCTCCTCTCAGCGCCCACAACGCCAGCTTATGCGCATCAAACGTATCCCCATGCTTCCCATCCGCGGATGTATCCGTGCTGAACGACCCGCGATCCCGCTTCACCAATCGAAAATCCTCCTTGAGATATCTCTCCGGAGCCAACGTCAGATGATTATCCTCCAGCTCACCTATGAGCAGATTCCCCAGTACGCCTTCATCACCATCGCGTCCTCATTGATCCCCGGCGCACTCTCACTCCCGATGATCAACTCCACCGGCACCTCACCCGCGATGTCCCGCGACAGCTCGATCGCAAAATACCTTTCATTCGTCGCATCAATACACAACCGCCGCGCCGGCCCTCCACGCGACCGCTGATTGATCGTCTGCACCACTCTGCGAACGCGCTCCTTCGACACCGCCGGATCCCGCGTCTTCCACACCAACGTCAATCGCCCGGTAAGCTCCACCCCGCTCGTCTCCATCACCGTCAGCGCCGTGGGATTACTCGATTCCTTCTCCGTCGTCGCCAGGTCCAGCCCGATGCCGACTGGATTGTTCGTCAGATGATCGCGCAAGAACGCCATCGCGATCGTCATATCCGCCTCATCCTCGATCACGATGCACGCGCAACTCCCGATCCCTCGCGCCTGTGCCGATTCCAATTGCAACAACCCGCACGCCGCCGCGCCGCCGAACACAAACTTCACTGCGTAATTCCGATCCCACGCATCCTTGTCCAGCGCCCGTGCCCTGTGTTCATCCGGGCTCAGCGGCTCCCCGCGCTCCAGGTCATACACCGGCACCCCGTCTGCCCAGGCATCCTGCGCATCCACCCGCAAAACCATCACGCCCGCCTCACTGCGATACCAATTCCCCGTCGCACTCGGCTCAAACTCCGTGCCGCTCTTCGGGGACAACATCTCGAACGAATAATGCGAATCATCCGGTGGCGGAGTCGTCGCCAGCGTCAGACGAAACATCGGATTGCTGCTCACGATCGGTTCCACCGCCTCCCACACCTCGCGCCAATTCTTCACCCGCCCGATCTCATCACACATCAAATCTCCCGTCTCGCCGACGGTGTCCGCGCGCAACGCGACCACCTTCGTCCGCGAATAAATCGTCTTCGAATGGTAAAACCGAAACTCCAACCGCTGTGCCTCATACAGACTCGCGAAATCATCCGCCGTCACCCCGCCCAGCGCGCGCCCCGTCTTCCCATCCACCACCTGCAAAAGCCCCTCCGCCTTTTCCGCCTGTTTCGCTAGCGCATGGATCGCCCGCTGAATCACCTCCGCCTCCTTCCGCACGATCTCCCGCGCCAGATTCAACTTCGCACTCCCGAACACCACCGTATGATTCGCCCGCTTCATCATCTTCTTCAGAGCGAGAGCCGCAAACGTCGTCGTCTTCCCGAACTGCCTCCGCGCCACAAACGCCACCAACCGATGCTGTTCAACTCCCCGCAAAAACTCCCTCTGCGCCGCCCGAAACTTGATGATGGGTTCCAACCCTTCTTCGGCTATCGGCAATTGGCTATCGGCTATCTCTGCTCCAACACTTCCCTTCTCCACCTTCTTTGAAATCTCAAATTTGAAATCTGAAATTCCTCCGTTCCGTGTTTCATCCGTGGCCAAATTCCCTTCCCCCTCTGAACGTTCGACGTTGAGCGCTGGACGTTGAACGTTCCCTCCTGTCTCTGTGCACTTCGTGCTTTCTGTGGTTAAATTATTCATTGCTCATTCCTTCGTCATTCGTGCTTCGTCATTCGTCATTCTGCCCATCTTCACATTGACCCATCGGTGCAACCGACCACTCCTCCCCGAACAACAACTCCCCCAACCTCTCCACCTTCACCGCCTGCGGCACCTGCGCCCCCGCGATCTCCTGCACCCGCCTGTCCTCGTACCACTTCAAAAACAACTCACACGTCCGCTGATTAAACTTCTGTTCGTCCAACTCCATCTTCCGTCGATCCAGATCCAGCTTCTGCAACCGCACCCACTCCCCCGCATCCTGCTGCTTAAGCGCGAGCAACGTGAAAACCTTCTGCCCGTACACCGTGATCTGCTCGTCGTTCAACGGCGGAAGCGTCTCTTGCAACAACTCGATGAGCGTTTGCGTCGACACCTCCGCCGTCCGGAATTGTTCCCGGAGCTGCCACCACAACTTGAATTCCACCAGCGCCCCGATCGTCACCGCGATGTTCTGCTCCGCCAGCCAGTCGCGCGTCTGCTCATGCGAGTTCTCCCGGCTGTACTCCATGATCTCGCGCTGCTTCTCCTCCGGCAGCTTCTTCAACTGCGGCTTCGCTCTCAGCACATCATTCGGTTTCGTTTTCATGGGGATGCTAATTCCTCTG
Organism: Limisphaerales bacterium; assembly: GCA_965283725.1. Lineage (GTDB taxonomy): Bacteria > Verrucomicrobiota > Verrucomicrobiia > Limisphaerales > JAEYXS01 > JAEYXS01. The sequence goes on along the minus strand of CBDIPT010000003.1, from coordinate 692,879 downwards.
GTTGGTTCAGGTGGTGAGCTGGGCGTGCTGATCGCGGCCATCCGCGGTGATCCGCCACGAACGCAGCTCCGGGCTGATTGGTTTCGGCACCTGGCAGATCAGGTTCCGATCCTTCAAATAAAAGAGTTCCGCGCGCAACTCCGCCAACGTGAGTTCCAGTCTTCCCTCCGCCCGCGCCATCTGCAGCAACAGCGATTCCGCCAAACCTCGGCTGCTCACCTCCACATGCGCATCGAGAAACCGCAGCAAACTCAGTCGTAATTGTTCCCTCTCGTCAGAATTATTTTTCATTGAATGGCTCCTGTATTGCGCAGCGTTGCGATGATCCGGTCCGGTATCGTGTCCACCCGTGCGTGCACGACTTTTAATTTATCCTCCAACTCCCTCCGCGTATCATCCACCCGCTGCAAAACCTCCTCGCGACTCTTATCCAGCCGGTCGTAAACCCCCTTGCGACGCAGCTCCGCCTCCCGCAACTCAAACTCCTGGTGCCTGCGAAATTCCTCCTCCAACCGCTTGAACTCCTCCTTGCTTGCAAACATCGTGTGCGACTTCTGCAACACCTCCGCCCCCGTCGGCTTCTCCTTGATATCGTGCCAAAGCCCCAGCACCTGCCGCACCCCCGCGATGATTGCCACGATGCTCACGCACACCCACCCGATCGACGCAAAGTGATTCGGCTCCGGCAACGGCAACGCACTAGAAATCTCCGCAATCACAAACCCCCTCCTTGGCTATTGGCTATCGTAGATTGGCTATTCTCCACCCAATTCACTTGCGCCCCTTCCGTAGTGGGGCAGGTGCCCTCGCCTGCCTTCTCTTCCCCGTATCGCAAGCCTTCGGCTTGCGATACCGCAGGCGTCCCCGCCTGCTCCCCCCTCTCGGTAGGGCGAGACTCCGTCGAGCCCTTGCCAACCTGTGCGCTTTCGTTAACCAACCCCGGCGACATGGAAACACCACCGCGTCCAACTTTTTCCATCTTTGAAATTTCAAATCTCAAATCTGAAATTTTCCCTTCCGCAATTCCCCTCTCTGCACCCTTTGCGTTCCCTGCGGCTATTCCCTCCTCTGAACGTTGAAAGTTGAACGTTGAAAGTTGAACGTTCCCCATCAACCCACCGCCTCGCCCTTCCCACTTCCCCCCTCGCACCTCCTCCAACCTCGTCGAAAGACTCAGCACCCCCGGCGAAACCGCCCACGGCTCAATCCTTTCGAGCAAGCGGACCCCCGCCTTCGCCAACGCCGCAAACACCAGCTCACTGCAAAACCATTTCCCAGACTCCTCCCGCGCCCCCTGTCTCCGCGTGATAAACCGCGCCACCATCGTATAATCATACGGCTTCCCCAACTGCGCCTGCAGAAACTCCCACACCGCCCCCTCCGCCTCCGGCACCAACCCCTTCACGCGAAACACATCCACCTGCTCACCCTTCGCCACCACCTCATCCCACAAGATCGACCGCACCCCCTTGAACTCCCGCGCCTCAATGACAACTCCCGATCCTTCAAAAACCACACTCGCATGCGAATACGCACTCCGCGTCTGCCACTGAATCGCCTTCGCGATAAACCCTCTCCCTCGATGTAAAGCCACTAACATAAATCCTCCTCTCGTAATCGTCGTCGTCCTCGTTCTCGTCGTCGTCCTCGATTCCCCGTAGTGGGGCAGACGCCCCCGTCTGCCTTAGTCGTGCAGGCGCCCTCGCCTGCAAACCTCTCTTTTCCTGCTCCCGTTTTCTCGCCTTTTCCCTTCCAAACTCTCAGCGCTTATTTTTCACACCGCGCGCCTCTCCTCCCTCTCTCCTCAACGGGGAGAGGGCCGGGGTGAGGGGTGAGTCGCAGCACTGCGCATCCATGTTCCATTGTGTCTTCATTCAATGTTCAGCGTTCGCTGTTTCCGATCCCCTCCTGTGCCCATTTGCGCCCCTTCCCCATTTCCCTTTTCGCGTTCCTTCGCGTCTTTAGCGGGCACACCTCCCACTCACTTCTTCAGGACCTCCACCGCCTTCTCCGTCGCCGTCTGGATCGCCCTCGTTGCCGCGATGATCGCCGCCTGCGCTTTCCCCGACTGCTCCACCACATTCGGATCCATCTCCGCCTTGTATTCCGTGAACTTGATCCGCGTTTCGTTCGTCGAGTAACTCAGCTCAAACCCGTTGATCGACGCATTCTTCGGCGCTTGGATCGAAAACCTCCCTGACTTCAAATCCCCCGAGATCTTCGTCTTCGGCACCGACTGCGAGATCCCCATGCACCCCGTCAACAAAACCCCTGCAGCCAACACTCCACTCATAGTCATGATCGTTAATTTCTTCATACCACTTCCTCCTCTTTTAAAATCGTCCTTCGTTCTCGTCGTCGTCCTCGTCCTCGAACCTGATCCGTAGCCGCCGACGTCAATCAGCGCTAACCCTCCCCCTCTCGATGTTCCCCAACTTTGAACTTTAAACCTCAAACCTTGAACTTCCCCCACTGAGCGCTTGGTCCCCGCCAGCGCGCCTCCTTCCGTCGTATTCTTCTTGGCCATGCTAGCCGCTGCTTTTGCTGGCGCTTCCTCGGAAGCCTCCGCACACACACGCAGGCGACGGTCTTCACTGCCACCGGCGGGGACCACGGAGAGCGTCGGTGTTTCGCCCCTCTGGGCGATCCTCGTGCTCTCCATCTGCTCTGTTGTCTTCCTCAACATTACGAGCGTCAGCATGCGCGCTTTTTTGGAAGTGCGTTATCCTTAGCCTCGCTATTCCGCGCTATTCTCGGACAAAATTTCAAAAAAGTGATTTCCTGGACGATTTTTCTTCTGCCAAACAGGAAAACTCACGCTGCACCAACTCTTAACTCCCTTTTCACCTCCCCAAAAACCTTGGAATTACTGGGCTTTCAGGCAACCTTATGCCATGTCACACACCGGACAGAAATTGGAGAAATCTCCCAAATGGATAATGATATTCTATCTGCTGGGAATCCTGTTCGCGTGGTTGAATTACACCGAGGAACGCGATAACAGCGGCCCTCTGCCCCCTTTGTCTCTCTTCCCCTTGTTCACCTTCCTGCTCTTTCTGCTTGGTGTGTTTCTCGCCCTTGGCTCCCTCTGGTTCTGGCGCTGGTCCACCGCCAAGGCACTTATCCTCATGCTCACCGTCAACCTCAGCCTGGCCTTCTTCGCTGCTGTCACTGGCCGCCTTCAATGGAACTCCGAGCTCAAGCGCAACCTCGCCTACGCCGAAACATTCGTCCCCCTCATCGAAACTTATCAACACACCCATGGCCGCTATCCGGCCGAGTGGAATGATCTCGGCCTCTCCTCAGCGCCTCTCGTTCACCGCCACACCACGCCCATCACCATTGGCTACGTCCCGCTGACCAATAGCACCTACTTGCTCAGCCTTCCTTATGGCTGGTACCACTATCACTGGAACTCGACCAACCGCCTATGGGAAATGTACGACTGAGCCCTTTGTGTTTTCCATGTTACTGCCTCCTCCGCGTCAGCGGGCGTGATTAAAATCAGGTAAGCTTTGGTGAGCCGCGTCGAAACACGAGACCAGTGCCCCGACATCACTATGCCGGGGCCGGCATTAGCCTGCCATGCCTCCCTCACTAACCTCTCTCAAAACTCCTTGCCCGCCCCACGGCCCCGCGTAATCTTAACTCAAAGGAAAATCCTCACCACCAACCGTATGTCCACGCCAACTGAAAAATCAGACTCACAGAATGACATCGCTGCGGAACTTCGCCGCCTGCGTCATGCCATTCTCATCAGTTTTGCCGTCCTGTTTCTGATCCCCTGCCTCTACTACCTTGGTCTTGGTCCCTACGCCTTCTTCATCGGCGCAGGCATCTATTTTCTCCACATCTTTGTATCCTACGCTTGGCAAACCACCCTCTATCAAGAGATTCGCCGCACTCTGCACGATCCCTCCGCCGTCGCCACCCGCAACCCGCCCGACACCAAGCCCAGAACCTGACCCACCAGTTCTGCCGCAGGCCAGAGAGCGGCCAAACTGACCCTGCCGCTGGAAATGCTTACTCCTTCTCCCTCAGGGAGAAGGTCGGGATGAGGGGGAAGGTACCCTTAAGCAAAGTCCGCCCCATTTTCGCCGTCATCCGCGAACACCCCTTCACCTCAACTCCCTCGGCTATTCCCCCATTTTCCTCGTCGCGCTTCTGCCCCCTCAAACCCACGCCATCCGCGGCGCCTCCTTTGAAATCCCAAATCTGAAATGTGCCATTCCCCATCCCTTTTGCCTCCCTGTTTCACGCCTTTCGCGGGCCATCCTCCCTTCACACTGATAGAGCCAGCGCGAAAACGCGGACGATTAGGAATTTAAGGAAAGGCTCCAAGTAGTGCGGTTGTCAGCAATGAAGCCGAGACGTTGGTAAAGGGCGGTGGCTTCCGGGTGACGGGCATCGATCTCGAGACGGAGGCGGGTGAGTCCTTGGGCTTTCAAGGCGGTGGCAAGCGCGGTCAAAAGTTGAGCACCAAGGCCTTGGCCGCGCGTTTCCGGCCGGAGAAAGAATTCATCGAGGAGGGCGACGAAGCCGTCGAATTCCAAGGCGAAGTAGAAAGGCACAAGCGCGTAGCCGAGGATGCGGCCATCGCGTTCGGCGAGCCAGAGGGTGCCCGTGGCCGGGTTCGCCAGGTAGCGGACGAGCAGATCGCGCTTGCGGGCTTCATCCCAAGCGAAATCAAAGTGGGCGTAGAACTCGCGGATGACAGGTAGGAGCGCCGGGAGATCGGCCAGCGTGGCGGGTCGCGTGACAAGCGAGGTCATGGGCCTAAGGTTTGTTGAAATGGAGCGGAATGCAAGGCGAGTGGAAAAGCGCACCGTGAAAATCAGTTCCGCCTTGGAGTCTGTCGTCCGCTTCGGATGGGAATTCTCGCCGATGGATAACTCGGCGCTCCCGTACGTGAAAGAGGGACAGCGATGTGCTGTCCCTCGCGGATGAGAGTTAAGTGGGCCGAAGCCCCGCACGATTGGCTACGCGTAGAGGCGGCGCAAAGCGAGCGCGTTGTAGCTCTGGGTGATACCGTCAGGAGATTTCACTTTGAGCGAGCCTTTGACGATCTCGACGACGACGCCGTGAAAACCGTTGATCTCCAGATACAGCCCGAAGGTGCATTGCGGGAAGTCATCACGGTTGATGACTTCGCTGAGTGGTTTGGTGGGCTGGGTGAAATCCGGGTTCGTGATGAGCTGGCGCGGAGCTGCCGCAGGAGCGGGCGGAGGCGTCGGCTGCTTGTACGTGGGCCGGGTGGTGGGCTCGGCGGCCTTGGGCTTCTGCACAGGGCCGTAAACCCGGCGCAGAACGTTGGCGTTGAAGCTTTGGGCGGAGCCGCTGCGGGAACGCACGCGGAAGGACTGGTTCTGCAACTGGATGACCACGCCGGTGTATCCGCCGATGTCGATATGCGCACCAAGCAAGTTTTTCGGATAATCCGCTTCCAGGACGAGTTCGGTGATGGGGCGGATGGGCGCCTCGAAATTGGCTTCGGCCACGAGCGCACCGGGCGCGGGCTGATCATCATCCTCCTCTTCGTCCTCGTCATCATCATCCGCGCGGCTGCGGGAGGATGAGGCGCTGGAGCTATCGACGGCAGACTCGCTGGAAGAACGGGCGCGTTCGGGTTCCGGCGTAGGGACGTGGCGCTGGACGGGTCCGTAGAGTTTTTTTAGGACGTTACCGTTATAGCTCTGGATAGACCCGTCCGCACCCTTGATTTTCAGGGATTGATTGACGACTTCTACGACTGTCCCGGCGTTCCCGCCGATCTCGACGAACAAGCCAAGCGCGCTCTTGGGGAAGTCCGGGAGCGTGACGAGTTCGGTGATGGGGCGCGGTTCGGGCGCGGTCTGAGGCTGGGCGGCCGGAGACGCAGCGACGGCCGGCGTCACTGGTTCAGATGCTTTATCAAACGTATTTGGCAACTGCATGAGCCCGCCATTTTACTGGCACCGGCGAGGATGGCGAATGGTTTTTTTGAGAAAAGTTTTAGCCCTTATATTGGGAGGGACCGCGTGTCGCGGTTCCCTGACTAATTCTTCGGGAGGGACGGCGTGCCGCCGTCCCAAACTTCTCCCCCCAATCCTCACCAAAAAATCCAGTTAGGGAACCGCGACACGCGGTCCCTCCCGGAGAAGTTAGGGAACGGCAACATGCCGTCCCTCCCATAAGTTATTGGACGATCCAGGGGAGTTCGATGAGGCGGCCTTGGAAGGGCCAGTCTTCTGGTTTGGCGACCAAATTCTTGCGGACGGGATTTTCGCGGATGTAATGCCACTTCTGAGTGTAGTTCTCGCCTTGGCGCAGGCGGGTGTCCCAGAAGTCACGCTGCCATGCTCCGGTGTTCGGTAAGTGCAGGCAGCTCAATTTGCGTTTCCACCACGTCACCCATTGTTGAAGAGTGAAAGCGGGATCGCGCGGAGCACAGAAGAGATGCAAGTGATCGGGCATCAAGAGGTATTCACCGACAAGCCATGCGCCTGCCTGAGTCCAGAGATTCACGAGTGCGTCCTGCACTGGTTTTTGTGCGAGCCACGGAGAACGGTCTTTGGTGCAGACAGTGAGGAAGACAATGGTGGGTTCACCCAAAGAAAAAAGCACCCCGCTCGCGGGGTGCTTTCGTCCAGAGTTCTGGTCCATCTTTTGGATGGGAGGGACCTCATGGTGCGGTCCGTGACATTTTGTTTTAGTTAGGGACGGCGGCACGCCGTCCCTCCCGAGGTTAAAACTTATTCTTGCGGTAGGCGCCCATCTTGGGGGCGTCCGGGTTCACTTCGGGGCCGAAGTAGCGGAGGATCACCAGGGGTTCGGTTTCGCTGGTGTTCTCGTACGTGATGCCGGCTTTGGCGCCGTCTTCGGTCACGAAGTATTCGTCTTCGGTCATCTCGTGGAAGCGGATGAGTTTCGGGCTGTTCAGCGCGAGGCCGTTGATCTTGCCGCTGCCTTGCACGCAGATGAGGCCGTAGGCACCGGTGTCTTTGATGGTCGCTTTGACGCCGGGTTCCACGGTCAGTTCCTTCGCGGTGAAGAGCTGTTCGCCGTCCACCTTGCCGTAAACGATCCAGCGGTCCACGAAGCCTTCGCTGCGCGTATCGGCAACGGGCACGGGTTCGAGGTAGTGGTTGTCCTTGAATTTCGGATCGACGTTCTTATCCCAGTCGAGCTGTTCGACGATGAAATCCAGGTCGTGGTGGTACTTCTTGGGCATGTCTTTGACGAGGAGGCTCCAGGGAACTTCGCGGCCTTCCACGAGGCTTTGATACATGCCGAACACGTCGGAACCCCATTGCGGCTCATAGGTGCAGAGGGAGCCGGGAGCGTGGAGGATGCAAGGATCGATCAGCCAGCCGGTGCCGGGCTTCAAGCGATAGGCCTTGGAGAGATCGAGGATGCCGTTGTCACCTTTGTTCCAGTTCTCGAGGCACTTGCGGACTTGCGCTTTCGTCGTGCCGGGCTCGAAGCCCATGAACGTGTACGGGAAGTTGTTGCCCGTGTTGTTGTGTTGCGGCGGGAAGTAGTAGGACTCGGGCTTGCCTTCCTGACCGACGAGCTTGGCTTGCGCGGCGCTCTGGTGCATGTGGTGCGGGATCGGGCCCATGTTGTCGAAGAACTTCGAGTAAACCGGCCACTTGTTGTATTTGCCCCAGATGGATTTGCCGATGAGCGTGCTGCCGCATTCGGCCACGGCCTGTTGCAGCGTGAAACGGTTCTTGCCCACGACCACATAGCTCAAGCCTTCATCGGGCGTGCGGTTCTCGTTCGCAGCCGGCGTGGTGGAGGCGAACCAGCGTTCATCGATACCGCCGCGGTTCAGGCCGTAGGCGTAGAGATCGTCCGGGTGCAGCTTGAGGCGTTTGCCGGGTTGCAGGAAGGAGCGAGGAACCCAGCACGGGGCGAGGCGGAGGAGACCGCCGTTGGCGGAAATCTCGGCTTCAACGATTTTGGCGACGTTCTTTTTGACCGTCTTAAGAGCGGTGACCGTGTTCATGTAATAAATGTGTGTTGAAAGAGTCGGAACGAAATGAGTTTAACCGCAGAAGAAGAGTCAGCAAGCTGGAAAAGGCTGATCAAACGAATGGGGGCAACCGAATAAGACCAAGACTAGACCTGCCGCTTTCCTATTCGCTTGTCTCCATTCGTTTGATCGCTGCGGTGGCGGGATATTTGCGCTACGAGAGGAAAAGTAGACGCGCTGGGTCGGAGACCGGCGCTCCGCGAAGAAAAATGCGGCCATCGGTTGCCCGATGGCCGCACGGTGAGTTGTCTAAGCCATGCGCCTGCCGCTGGTTTACTTGCGCCGGAAGGCAGCGTAGCCGGGGTTGCCGGCGGATTGCAGGAAGGCGATGAGGTCGAGGATGTCGTCTTTGCTCAGCGTGTTCACGAGGCCTTCGGGCATCGGGGAGAGCGCGGAGAAGGATTTCTTGGCGACATCGGTTTTCTTGACGGTGACTTTGTCGGGTTGCAGCGGGTTGGGCTGCAGGATGTATTCCGTGGCGGTCTCGTTGAGGAGGCGGCCGGTGACGTCGTCGCCGTTCTTCAACACAACGGTGGTGTTCTGGAATTGTTCAGAGACGACCTTCGACGGCTCCACGATGCTCTCGAGGAGATCGCGGGCACTGAAGCGCGCGGAGACGGCGGTGAGGTCCGGGCCCACGCCGCCACCTTCGTTGCCGAAGCGGTGGCATTGGATGCATTGAGCATCGACGAACGCTTGCTTGCCCTTGGCGAGGCTGCGGCCGGATTCGGTTTTATCGAGTTCGCCCAAGAGATCCGCCATCTTCCATTCTTTGACGAAGGCGTGTTGCTGCGGTGCCGGGAAGGCGGACTTGGACGGTTTGCCGCCTTTGAGCGTGGCTTCCATGCTGGTGAGGAGCGGTTGCAATTCCTGTTGCTCGGCGGCCGTGAGGTTCATCAGGGCTTCCGCGTAAAAATTCTTCAGGAAGTTCGCGAGGCTGGAGCCATCGCCGTAGGCGCGACCGGCTTCTTTGAACCATTTTTCCAAGGCCGGATTGTGGTTCTTGCTCATGGGCATGGGTCCCGGTTTCGTGCCCGGATAATCCGGCTCGTAGAACTGGACGTTTTGCGAGGCGGCCATCTTCTGGCCCATGAAGGTGAAGTATTGTCTACGCTGATCGAGCGTCCAACCCTGCGCGGTGCGGAGATGGAAGAGGTAGTGGATCTGCTCTTCCTGCGTGGGCGCATCGGCCATGAGTTTCAGGGTCTTGCTGATGGCGTTCGGCGCGTGCAGGTAGATGAGTACTTGCGCGAATTCGCGGTTCAGAAATTCGGTCTTAGCGGGATAAACCGGATCGAGTTCGGCGATGAGGGCTTCTTGCGCCGCCTTCGCCGGACGGCCTTGGCGGGTGCAACTCACGGCGATGATGCGGAGCTTGTCGAGTTGTTGCGATTCGCTGAGCGAACTGAACTTGAAGCGTTTGAGGGCTTCGAGCAGGGCGGGTTGTGTTTCCTTGCCGCCGACGCGGGCGAGCGCGAGCAGAGCGGTGAGGCCAGCGTCCGTTTTCTTCTCGGCGAGCGCGCGGTCTTTCCATTGCGCGACGGGCTGGGCCTCGATGGCGATGCGCGCAGCGTAACGGAGGAAGCGGTCTTCACTGTTCAAATGCGGCCAGGCAGTGGCGACGGCTTTGGTGTCCACATGGCCGTGGAAGGCTTCGAGTTCGTGGCGTTGTTTGCGTTCTTTCGCGCCGGTCTTGTTGGGTTCGATCGCGGGAGCGGTGCTCTCGGTGCCGGTGTAGCTGACGCGGTAGAGACCTGCAGCGGTGTTGCGTCCGCCGATGGTCAGATACATCGCGCCGTCATTGCCGATGACGAGGTCCGTGACGTTGAAGGGGCGTTTCTCGCCGCCGGCTTGCATGAGGCCGAGCGGGCAGACGAAGTTCTCGATCTTGCCGGTGTAGCTGGAGCCATCGGGCGAAAGATGAACGGCCATGACGCGTCCGTAGGTCCAGTCCATGATGTAGAGGGCGCGCTGATATTTGGCGGGGAACTTTGCGCCGTAGCCGAACTCGGTGCCAGTGGGGCAGCCGACGCCGATGTCGATAGCAGGGAGGCTGTCCGGATAGTAGGCAGGCCATTTGCCGGTGCCGGAGCGCCAACCGTATTCACCGCCGGAGACGGCGTGGTTCACGCGCGTGGGACGATACCAAGGGGTGCCCCAATCCCATTCCATATCGGCATCGAAGACGAAGATCTCGCCGTCGCTATTGAAAGCGAAGTGGTAAGGATTGCGGAAACCGGCGCAGAAGAGGTCCCAGGATTTGCCATCGAGATCGGTGCGGACGATGTAACCGCCGGGAGCAAGGATGCCGGTGGCGTGGCCGTTGCCATCCCATTGGCGCGGCAGAAGATGATCTTCCTGATAATTGCGGTGCGGCGAATCGGACGCGATGCCTTCGGGCAGGCGGGTGTGGTTGCCGGCCATGATGTAGAGTTTGCCATCGGGTCCGAGACGCGGGATGTGCGGGCCGTGTTCGCCGTTGCCGGGAAATTCTTTGAGGAGTTCGATGTCCTCGAACTGGTCGTTGCCCTTGTCTTTGATGCGGTAGAGGCCGCTGGGTTGCTTGGCGGTGTATTTGTTCACCACGGCGTAGATGGAGCCGTTGATGTAGGTGAGGCCCTGGGCGTCGTAAAGGGGTTGGGCGATGAATTCGCGTTTAGCGACCTGGCCATCGGGCCCAAGCGTGATACGCAGTAACCCGCCAGTGCTGTTGGCTTCGCGGTGTTGCGGGCTGATGATGAGGCGGCCGCGGTCGTCCTTGGTCATGGCGACCCAGGAGCCTTCGCTGAGTTCACCGCCGGTGAGGAGTTCCACCTTGAAACCCGGCGGCGCATAGAGGGCCGTGGGTGAGGTGGGCGTAGCCGCGGGCGCAGAGGCAGCCGACGCGCTTTGCAGGGAAAGGGTAAAGGCAGCCGTGATTAGAGCGGCGAGGCCAAGACGAATGGGCGGTTTCATGGATGAGTTCTTAAAGCAGATGTGACGGTGTGGAGCCAAGAATATTCAGGGGATTTCGGGGGCGAGAACCGCGAAATACTCGCAAGACACGAAAGGGGTGGAAGAAAAACGCGGACGCCGCGGGGAAATGAAGAATCGCCGGGGAGGTTCCGGCGAGTGGTTGGACGGGCCGATTTGGAAATCGGCGCTCCGAGGGTCGCGGCAGGGATGCCGCGTAACCCGCACGCTGGAAGCGTGCGCTACGTTTAGGCGGCTTTGAGGGTGATGGATTGTTCGACGACGGTTGGGGCTTGGGGGAAGTGGGTGGTTTTGTCGAGGTCAGGTTCCATCGGGCGGATGACGATCTGGTCGCCAGTCTCGGTGACGGTGCAGGCGAGTTTGCGGAGTTGGGTGACGCTGAGTTTTGCGAGGGCTTCTTTGTCGGGGCGCTCGGTGATGTGCAGAAGGGCGTTGGCTTCAGCGGCCTCGTAGTGGCGGTGGATAAGGGTGACAACGCGGTCGGGGTCGGTGAACTCGATGGCGCCTTTGCCTTTTTGCCAGCCGACCTTGATGCCGTGGAAGGTGGCGGTGCGGGGTTTCACGAAGAGTTCGGGCGACGCGGCAAGAAGCGCGCGGAGTTCTTCCTGGCGTTGGGTGAGTTCGTTGGTGGCCGCGTGCAGCGTAGCGTGACGGGCGAGCTTGAGTTGTTCGATCTGCGCGTTGAGATCGGCGAGGAGGGTGTGGAGGCGCTGCCGCGCGAGGGCGAACTCAAGCGTGGCAGATTCGATCTGGGCGAGCTTGGTATTTTGATTTGGGTTTGTGTTCATATTACGTTTGTTCGTTTTAGTTTTTTGTTTGGGTTTAAAGAGTTGTTGGGTGAGGTCGGTGAGGAGTTCGCGAGTGATACGGCGCGTGCAGGACCGCACGAGGGCACGCGCGGCCAAGGTGCGGGTAAGTTTCTTGATAGTGGCGAGGAGTTGCGTTTTTAGTTTGGGCATAAAGGTTTTGGATTTTGTGTTTTGTTGATCCGGTTCGGTTGGAGCTTCCTTACGTCGTCGGCTACGCCTTAGCAGGGCGTTTGAGATTTAGGACGGTGCATAATGCGGGATCGATTAACCACATCTCGCGGATGACGGCTTGGCCGGGCATGTAGCCGATGCTGTAGCGGCCGGGTTCGCGCAGGATCCAGCCGCGCATGAGGAGGTCGGCGAGATCGGTGAAGCCGGCGAGTTCGAGATCATTGGCGCGTGGTCGGCCGAGGCGTCGGCAGAAGACGCGGGCGAGCTCGATGAGCGCGGTGTGGAGCATGGGCTCGGGGAGTTCATGCAGCCGCAGGCCGCTTGGATGTGTGGGCGCGTTGGCGTCGCCCGGTGGCGCGACAGTGTCCGATGTGGGCGCGGTTTCGGCGCGTTGTTCATCCAAAAGGGTGCGGATGTGTTGGCGGCCGCGGGCGTAGCCTTGGGCGATGCTGCGGGCTGGAATTCCATCGTTCATAGCGTTTTCGGTTTTTGGTAAATGGCGGTTAAAATCTATTTCGTAGGCGTCGTGGTTTTTGCGGCGGCGGTGCGGCGTTTGGGTTTGGTGCGGTCGCGAAGTTCCTGGCGCCACCAGGTGACTTGCGGGGTCTCTTTGAAGGGTAGTTCCTGCCCCTGATCGGCCAGAAGGTTCAGGCGCCACGCGATGACGCTCCAACGCTCAATGCGAAGATGGACGCGGGTGGGGTTGGAAAGGCCGTTAATGCCGGCCGCAACGAAAATCCCCTCTTGCACCAGTTCACGAACTTTCCATTCTGACATGACGAAGGCTTCCGCGACTTCCTGCAGCATCAGGATGGGGCGCTGGTGAGGAAACCAAAGGTCGGTTTCGAGTTGGGGGATGGCTTCAGCGGTTTTCATAAGCAAGACAAAGTGAGTTTTGAGTTTGGCGCTGCTCGCGGAGCTGCTCCGGTGAGCAAGCAGGTGTTTCCTTGGTTTTCTGGGGGTAAAAGGGCTGGAAGTTATTTTTCCCTTCCCTAAAGGCCTCCTTTACCTTAACTTCATTAATGTCATATTTGACTTTAGTAAAAATGTCAAGAGGTAATTTTTAACCCAGTTAACACGTATGGATATTCTGAACCAAGAGTTCGAGCGTTTGTTGTCCAATTCCGGCTGGAAGCAGTCTGAAGCGGCCCGTCATCTGGAACTTTCACCGGCAGTGGTCACGCGGTATCTGAACGAGGATACGCGGCCGAGCCTGACGGTGTTGAAGCTGTTCAAGCTGTTGATCGGGGACATGCAGCCGTTGCCCGGGGAGAATGACCAGAGCGTGCCGGCCTCGGTGCTCGACCGGCCGCTGGACGCCGCAGAACGGCAACTGGTGTACCAATTGCGCGCGCTGGATGACAAAACGCGCCGGCGGGTAGTCCAGGGCATCTGCACGATGCTGGCGGCGTTCGAGGAAAATCCGACCTTGCCGGAGATCGAGGTGCCGGTGCCGATGGACGGCCCGCAATTGACGGAACGAGGCATGGCGATCAGTTCAACGGCAGCTTCTGCGGCGAAAGCGGGCGCAAGGGCGGCGGCGGAACGGGTTGCGAGTCCCGCTCCAAAATCCTCGCCTTCACCCGCAACTGTCGCGCCCAGCGGACGTAAAGGCGGGCCACGTTCCGGCACTGCTGGGCGTTGAAATCGGCGGCGAAGGCTTCGAGCTCGGGCTCGAGGCGGATGCGGGCAGGGGTCTTGGACATACTACATTTGCTCCTCGCTCTGGCGGCTTCGGTCTTGTCGCCTCAAGGTTATCGCCAGAGTCTGCGTGAAGTATCGCAAGGGGGTAGGACATAGGCTGTCCATGTGGATAATGTGAATAAGTTTTAGCCCGAACGCGGAGGAAAAATCCTCCGCGTTTTTTTGTTGTTCCGGGAGAGGAAGTTGCACGGCAGGACTGGCGAGAATTGCCCGCAAAAGAGGACATTGAGCAACCTCATACCGCTGTTTTCCCCATCCCCCTTTCGCGGATTTAGCATCTTTCGTGGATACCCCTTCTTCCCCTCTTCGTGTTCCTTTGCGTTCCCTGCAGTTAAATCCCTCTCCCCCTCTCGCTGGTTTGCGTTGGGCGTTCGCTGCTTCCCCAGCCTTAAACTTTAAACCCAAAAACTTTGAACTCCCTTCCCTCCACTGCTACGCTCCGCCCATGATCCAACGTCTTTTCACTGCCCTTGCCCTGTGCGCACTCACCCTGCTCACCGCCAGCCCGAACCTCCACGCTGCCGACGCCAAATCCGGCCAGCCCATCCGCGCCCTCCTCATCACCGGCGGCTGCTGCCACAACTACGCCTTCCAAAGCGCCCAGCTCACCAACGCCGTCAACAAACTCGCTAAAGTCGAGTGGACCGTCGTCATGGAAGGCGGCACCGGCACCAAAGCGCAGATCCCTTTGTATGACAACGCCGACTGGGCCAAGAAATTCGACGTCGTCATCCACAACGAATGCTTCGCCGACACCACCGACACCAACTACATCCGCCGCATCACCAAAGCGCACCACGATGGCGTCCCCGCCGTCGTCATCCACTGCGCCATGCACACCTACCGCGCCACGGACATTGATGACTGGCGCGAGCTGCTCGGCGTCACCAGCCGCCGCCACGATCACCAGAGCAAATACCCTGTGAAACTCATCGAGACCAAGCACCCCATCCTCAAAGGCATGCCCGCCGACTGGGTCACCCCCATGGATGAACTCTACGTCATCGAAAAACTCTGGCCCAACGCCAAAGCCCTGGCCACCAGCAAGAGCGAGAAAGACGGCAAAGACTACCCCGTCATCTGGATCAACCAATACGGCAAAGCCCGCGTCTTCGGCACCACCTACGGCCACTCCGACGACACCTTCCGCGACGAAGTGTTCCTCACCTACGTCTCCCGCGGCATCCTCTGGTCCGCCGGCAAACTGAAAGACTAAAATCTCGTCACGCCGCGCTTCACCTCGAAGCCGCGCCCCAAATTCAAAAGCCCGATCAGCCATGATCGGGCTTTTCAATTTTAAAGAATCACTTGTCCCCTTTTTCGCGCCTTTAGCGTCTTTCGCGGTTAACCTCTTTCCCCTTCACGCCCGCGTCTCGCCGGCCGTACCGCAAGCGTCCCCGCCTGCTCCTTCATCTCTCGATGTTCGGCGTTCGATGTTGGATGTTCGATGTTCCCTTTTTAATTCTCCCCAAAGCCTCTTCCACTTCCTTCTCCCGTTCCTCTTCCACCCCGCCATACCGCAACGCACAAAAATGCTGCGTGATGAATTCCGCCTCGCTCAACGCCGGTGCCCGTCCTTCGCGCAACCGTTGCAAAAACTCCAACGGCGTCTGCTCCGCCGTGCGCGCAAAACCCAGCTTCTCGAAGATCGCCAGCATCTTCCCGTATTGATTCGCCGCGTGCGCCAGTTGCCGTTGCCTCTTCTTCACCTTCACCACTTCCGGCGACGCGTGCTTCCGCTGCCACAACGCCACCGCGATCAACCCCACCAAGATCCCCGTCAACCACTGCGCCCGCTCATGCAACCAGCCGAACGCATTCCCCACCGATTCCGTCCCCACCCGCAGCAACTCGCGCTGTGCCGGTCCGTCGAAATTCACCACATACACATTCCACACGAAATCCGCCTGCTCCAGCCACGTCTCCGGATCCCAAAGCGAGCGCTGCATCGTCCGTCGCGGCGTCGCATCCAGCAGCACCCAGCCACGCCCCTCGAACCACCCCTCCGTCCATGCGTGTGCGTCCTTGAACCGCACCGGTCGCCAGCCGGAAAGCGCATTCTGCTGATCCGCCACATACCCCACCATCACCCGGCTCGGAATCCCCTCCATCCGCAGTAACAACGCCAGAGCCGACGCGAACCGCTCGCAATGCCCTTCCTTCGTCTCCAGCAAAAACTCCTCCAGCAGATTCACGCGATTCAACCGCGGCGCCCCGATGCGATAAGTGAACTTCTCCTGCAGATATCCCTCGATCCGCCGCGCCTTCGCGTACGGCTCTGTCACCGCCCCCACCACATTCGTGATCCATTGTTTGACCGCGGGCGATGCCTCCGGATGCTGCGTCAACGTCTTGGCCTCCTGCGGATACAGCCATTTGCGCCCGAACGGTTCATCGATCCAATACTCATAATTCGCATTCCCCATCGGCCACGCCGTGTTCACATGCACGTTCTCATTGCTGTCCTGCACTGGGTAGCTGAAGAAATTTCCCGCCAGGCCGATCACGTGTCCGTCCGTCGGCAGCAGCTTGCCCAGATGCGCCACGTTCTTCACGCGCACTAACCGCTGCTTGTGCCCCTTCTTCGCGTCCAGCGGCAGATAATCAAATCGCCGCATCGCCGGCCGCGGGTCCGCCCGCCACATCTCCCCGTCAAACTCCACCAGCGCCAGCGACCTCAGATACCCGATGTTCTCCCCTTGGATCTCGAAGATCACTTTCCCCGACTGCGCAAAACCGCCGCTCGAGGGATCCAGCATCGCATCCATCAAGCTCGCCGAACTCGTCCCTGGCAGCGGCACCCCGCCCGACCCCAGCAACCCGCGCGGAAACAGTGTGAACACCAGCACCGCCCCCACCAGCAATAGCACGAACTGCCCCACCGCCCAGCGCCGCTTCGTCGGCGCCGCCGTAGCCACCGGCGCAAACCCATCACTCGCCATCTCCTGCAACGCCCCCGGTATCAACCACACCGCCGCCAGCAAGATGAGCACAAACCGAAAATCGATCACCACCGTACAACCCACCCCGATGTGCAAAAACGCCGCGATCAGCGAGAACCGCTTGTCCCGCTCGCTCAAGGGCCGCATCAACCGCGCCGCCTGCACCAGCGTGATGCCATGTCCGATCACGAAATGCGTGCTCTGCCCAAAAGCCCGCGTCAAAAGAAACCCGCCCGCACAACCCGCGATCAACAGCAACCCCTCCGCATACTGCGGAAGGTTCAACGGCTTGCGCGGCCACATCACACACGCCAGCCAAAGCCCCCCATTCGCCAACGCAATGCCATAGCCATCCCACGTCAACCCCTGGCAGATGAAGCCCAGCAAGATGAGCAGATTGAACGCGCTTCTCACGCCAGCACCTCCTGTGCGGTGTAATAGATCACCGCGACCCCCGGCAGCTTCACCACCAGCTCATCCGGCACATACACGCTCACACTGCGTCCCTGCGCCACCAGCTCCCGCAACGCCACCTCCCACTCCGGCTGCCACTGTGTCAGCACAAAACTCAACGCACTCTTCCGCGACACTTTGCGCACGGATTCACTCAAACGCTCCGCCGTCAGATCACTCACCAGCACCTCCACCCGCGCCAGCAAATTCAATATCTCCTGCCCATCCGTGAACGGCGGAAACAGCACCGCTTCCTGCGTCGCCAAATTCACCCACTCCACATGATGCCCCGCATCCAGCGCCGCGAACATCAGCGACCCTGCCGCACGTAACGCGTCATCCAGAACTGCGCCATCCGGCACGCCCACTGCATCTGTGATGATCGCGACGCGACCGGATAATTCCTCCTCAAACATCTTCACCATCAACCCGCGCCCCTTGCTGCTGCTCTTCCAATGGATCTGCTTCAGCGGATCGCCCGCATGAAACGGTCGCAACCCCGCGAAATGTGTCCCCGCTGCCGACCGCTTCTGCCCCTGAAATTTCCCGCCCACCACCGAATCAAACCCCGCCGCCTTCGGGCTCGCTGCGGGATAGATCGCCGGATACACGACCACTTCCCCCGGGGCCGCAAACGCTTTCTTCGCACTCACCAACCCAAAGGGAAACGTGGACCTCACTTGCAGTTGCTCAAATTTGTAAACCCCGCGCCGCGTGAATTGCTTTGCCGGCACCACATTCGCCTGCGCCTTCCCCGCGAGCGACGCCATCTGCAACAACACCGTCCCTTGGCTCTCCACCGTGATCTGCCCCACTTCACGCGTGCTCTCGTTCTGCACCTGCCACGGCTCGCGCAGCGATTGCCCCTCCGCCAGCTCCGTGCTCGCCGGTGGCACCAGCTTCACCCGCTTCACCGACCGCCGCGCGCCGAAAATATTAAGCACCACACACCCGCCGATGATGCCCACCGGCAGAAGCAAGAAAGCCGATTGCGAAGTCAGCGACGCCAGGTACAGCGCCACCGCGATCCCCAGCAGCAACCAGCCTGTACGGGTGATACGCATCACACAGGAACCGCTACGGAATCGATCAGATGATCAATCACACTGCGCGCATTCACGCTCACATTCCGCGTGCCCTTGCGCGTGATCAATCGATGCGGCAATACCAATCGCGCCGCCAGCTTGATGTCATCCGGTAACACATAATCGCGCCCCGCCCGCAACGCCAACGCTTGCGCAAAGCTCTGCACATCCAGGCTCCCGCGCGGACTCGCCCCGTGCTCCAGCGACTCATCCTTCCGCGTCGCCTGCACGATATCGATCACATAACCCGCCAGCGAATCCTCCACCCGTACCGCGCGTGCCTGATGTTGCAACTGCAACAACGTCTCGCAATCCATCACCGCCGCCACGCTCTCCAACGGATCATGTTCCTTCTGCGCCCGCAGCATCTGCACCTCCGCCTCGCGCTTCATATACCCGATGCTCAAGCGCACCATGAACCGGTCCATCTGCGCGAACGGCAGCGGATACGTCCCCTCCAGTTCCACCGGATTTTGCGTCGCCATCACGAAGAAGGGCGCCGCCAGTGGATGCAACTCTCCATCCACCGTCACCGAATGCTCCTCCATCGCCTCGAGCAAACTCGATTGTGTGCGCGGCGTCGCGCGGTTGATCTCATCACCGAGCAAAATGTTCGTGAAGATCGGTCCCGGTCGGAAGGTGAAATTGTGCGTCTCCTGCGAATACACTGTCACACCGCTGATGTCCGATGGCAGCAAATCCGCCGTGAACTGGATACGTTTGAAATCCGCCGAGATGGACCGCGCGATGGCCTTCGCCAGCAGCGTCTTCCCCACGCCGGGCACATCCTCCAGCAAGATATGCCCGCCCGCCACCAAGGCGAGCACAGCATGGGATACGGTTTCCTCTTTGCCGATGAAGGCCTTTGAAATATTGCCAACCAGCCCTTGGATGGCTTGTGCAGGACTCTGCCGGTCACTCATAAGCTTACTTTCGTCTCAGATCAGGATTAGCTCAAGGCAAACTCTCCGCTCTCCTCGTAATCGCTCTCGTCCTCGTCGTCCTCGCCCCCTTTTGGGAGTGCGGGGCCTCGGCACCGCTTTCCCACCGACGCGCCAAGGCGCGTCGCTTCCCCCTCTCGATGTTCAGCGTTCGATGTTGGATGTTCGATGTTTCCCCCATCTCTGTCATTAAAAACACCACCCCTCCCAAAAAGTTCGCCCTCATTCTTTGCTCAAAACGAGTAATCTTCCATCGCCTCCACAATAGACCCACCGCGTGAAATGTTCTCCCTCTCCTCTCAACGAGGAGAGGGCCGGGGTGAGGAGTGAGCGCGCCCACCGTATCCCCTTCGCCACCCCACAACTTCCCTTTGCGCTCCGCCTCCACTAGCATACATTGTCCCCGTGGCAGACACGCCAATCCAGATTCGCAACTCGTGGGCGGCTGTGCAGGATCATTCCCGGCACTTCGCCGATTTCACGTTCGTCTATCCCGTCATCTCGCGCCGCTCGCGCGGGCTCTCCATCGGCATCAACCTCAATCCCGACAAGGTCTGCAACTTCGACTGCGTCTATTGCGAGGTGGATCGCAAAGTCCCCGGCAAAGTCTCCCGCGTGGATTTGGAGCAGATGAAGGACGAACTCATCGCCATGATCCGCTTCGCCAAAGACGGTGGCCTCGCAAAGGAGCCGAAGTTCGATGAAGTTCCCTGGCTCACGCGCGATATCAAGGACATCGCCTTCAGTGGCGACGGCGAACCCACCATGATCGTCAACTTCGCCGAATGCGTCACCGCTGTCGCTGAAGTAAAAAAAGCCGAAGGTCTCGACCGCACCAAAATCGTCCTCATCACCGATGCCGCCGGTCTGGATAAGACCACGGTGAAAGAAGGCCTCGCCCTCATGGACCAGAACAACGGCGAAGTCTGGGCCAAACTCGATGCCGGCACGGAACCTTACTACCAGTTGGTGAACCGAACGCACATCCAGTTTGATCGTATCCTGAAGAATCTCACCCAAACCGCCCAAGCGCGCCCCATCGTCATCCAGAGTCTGTTCCTTAAGATCCACGAAGCCATCATCCCTCCGGCTGAACTGACCGCCTATTGCGACCGCCTCAACGAAATCCTGCGCGCCGGTGGCCAGATCCGCGAAGTGCACGCTTACACCCTCGCGCGGCCCACGCCCACCGACTACGTCAGCCGCCTCACTCTCGCGGAACTCCAGACCGTAGCCGACACCATCCGCCAGCAAACCGGCCTAAGCGTCTCCGTCTTTGACTGAGCCCGTCATGAACATTTTCCGGCTAAAAAAGCAGAGCGCGTGTGAAATGTTACCTCTCCTCTCAACGAGGTTGTGCATCCCCTCCAAGTCCTGCCGACTGCCAGACCGTGGCCAAACTGAAATTCCCGCTGGAAATGTTCTCCTTCTCCCCCAGGGAGAAGGCCGGGATGAGGGGGAACGCGATATCCTTAAGCAAAGTCAGCCCATCTTTCCCCAATAAGCGATTCTCTGCCTCTCACTCCATCCTGAAGCACCCGCCAGGCTCTAAAGCCGTTCGTGATCTAGGCGTGAGAAGTTATTCAGCAGCTTGCCAAGAATCCGGTCTTTCGCCCCTGCCGGGGCTTTGTAATTTCGGTCTAATCAAACCCACCGTTGAAACGGTGGGCTATTATCGGCTGTCCCTGACGGGACAAAATCCCGGTCTTCCAGCCCGGAGGGCGACAGAGAATAGCCCAGCGATTCATCGCTGGGTAGGCCATGCACAATCACAAGTCCCGGCAGGGACGAAAGAAGCTTTCGTCAAACCAACTTCACAAAAGTGCCTGCCAGACTCTAAACTACCGTGAATCCCCCCGCCGCCACTCCATCACGTTGGGCGCATTGGCAGAGCGCCATCATCGCGTGGTGGCGCGGCCTGGAACCATGGCAACGCTGGGCCATCCTCATCGCCCTCGGCATCGCGCTCGCCCTCGGCCTCGAACGCTGGCAACGCTGGACCCTCGTGCCCAAGGACAAGAATCAGCGCCAGAAAACGTGGGAGCGTGAAGGCACCGTCCGCATCGATGCCAACGGCGACGGCTTCATCGACGAAGAACGCCGCCCCGGCAAAGTCCCCGGTGAGTTCATCATCAAGAAAGACGCCAATTTCGACGGCTACTTCGACCTCCGCTACCGCCAGACCACCAATGGCTTCGCTGTGGATCTCGAAAAAATCCACGAATCCGTCCCCCGCCAATGACGGAACGCCGATTTCCCAATCGGTCCGTCTTGGAATCCTCGCCACCAGCAGTATTGGTCACCACCTTCACTGAACGCCCACCCCTCCCCAGCGGTCAAAACCGGCAGAACTATCCAACGCGCCGTTGTGCCTCAACCGTCCGCGTGCTAGAATACAGCTTCAAATGATGCTCGTCCAAAATACGATCCGTCTCGCCCAGGCCGCGCTGCTCAGCGCGATGACCTGCCTCTTGGCTGGTTGCGATCCCGCCCCCACCCCCAAGGCCGCGCCGGAAAAAACCGCGCCCGCCAAGGATGCCAGCCCCAGCAAAGACCCCGCGCCGGGCACCACCAATACTTATGAAGTGAAGGGCATCGTGCGCGAGATCCGCCCGAACAAGACCACCGCCATCATCCAGCACGAGGAAGTCACGAACTACATGCAGGCGATGACCATGCCCCTCAGCGTGAAGGACGCCAAAGACCTCGAAGGCGTGAAAGCGGGCGATCAGATCGCCTTCCGCCTGCTCGTGACCTCGGACGACGGCTGGATCGACAACATCCGCGTGCTCTCCACCACGAACATGCCCGTGGCCCCGCCGACCAGCAACCGCCTCGTCCGCAATGTGGACCTGCTGAAGGTCGGCGACACCCTGCCGAACTATCCTTTCATCAATGAATTCAGCAAAGAACTGAAGACCGATGATTACCGTGGCAAGGCGGTCGCGCTCACCTTCATCTTCACGCGCTGTCCCTTCCCGAACTTTTGCCCGCGCATGAGCGAAAACTTCAAGCGCGCCTACCAGGCGCTCGAGGCCGACGCCCAAGCTCCCAAGAACTGGCAGTTCTTCAGCCTCTCGTTCGATACCTATTTCGACAACCCCGCCATCCTGAAATCCTACGCCCAGCGCTATCACTACAACCCGGAGAAATGGTCTTTCCTCACCGGTGCCATCATCGACATCGATGACATCACCGAGCGCTTCGGCCTCGTCTTCAGCCGCGAAGAAGGCACGTTGAACTTCAACCACACCCTCCGCACCGTCGTCATCGATACCCGCGGCCGCGTGCACCACATCTTCATCGGCAACGAATGGAAATCCGAGGAACTCGTGGAAAAACTCAAAGAAGCTGCGGCGGTCCCAACCACCGGCGAAGCCCCGCCCCCGCCGAAGCAAAAGACGTTGGAGTAAACCCTGTCAGGTAGGGAACGCGCGGCTGCGCGTCCCTGCCCAGGTTTACCGGTTCCGCGCAAACAGATTCCCCGGCAGCCGCTTCACGATCTTCTTCATCTCCAGCCCGAACAACGTCGCGCCCACGGCTGATGCCGGCAATCCGCTATGCCGGATGATCTCGTCCATACTCGTTTCGCCGCTCTTGGCAAAGGCATCGAGCACTTTCGTTTCGTTCGCCGAAAGCTCCAGCGCAGGCAGCTCGCCGCCTTCCGCCAACGAGGGCGGCCGGTTCGTCGTGGGGAAAAGATATTCGAACTCCGAAAGCACATCCTCCACGCTCTCGCAGAGCTTCGCGCCTTTCTTGATCAGTTCGTGACACCCCTTGCTGCGTGGTGAATCGATACGTCCCGGCACCGCAAAGACCTGCCTGCCTGCATCAACGGCCATCCGCGCCGTGATGAGCGCTCCACTGGATAGATTTGCCTCCACCACAATGGTACCCAGCGTCATGCCCGCCACGATGCGGTTGCGGATGGGGAACGTCTGCTTGTCCGCCGGGCGATTAAACGGGAACTGCGTGATCACCGCCCCATTTTCCGCGATGCGCTCAAAGAGTTGCGCATTCTCGACTGGAAACACGATGTTGATACCCGTGCCGAGCACCGCAATGGTACGCCCCTTTGCGTTCAACGCCCCTTGATGTGCGGATGTATCGATGCCCCGCGCGCCGCCGCTCACCACCGTCACCCCGGTGTACGCCAGTTGATAACCGAACTTGCGCGCCGTCTCCTGGCCGTAATTCGTCGTCATGCGTGAACCGACGATCGCCACAGAATGCCGGTCCTTCTCCAGCAATGCACCTTTGACGTACAAGACAACCGGCGGATCATAAATCTCCCGCAGATGTGCCGGATACACCGCATCATCCTTCGTGACCACGTGACAGCCGTAATCCTTGATTCGCTGCAATTCACCCGCCAGATCCACCGTGCTCTCCCAAGTGGAAATGTTCTCCGCGATCTCCGGCCCGATGCCGTTCACGCGCATCAACTGATCTTTGCTCGCGGCGAGGATCGCGGGGGCATCACCAAAGAAATCCAAAAGCTGTCGCACCCGCACCGGGCCGACGTTCCCAATCATGTTCAGCGCAATAAACGCCTCCGTGGCATTCATGATGCGCGTAAGTTAGAGGATATAAAGCGATGGGTGCAAGCCCGATGGAACGCCGAATTCCAATTCGGCTGGTAGCGCAGGTTGGCAACCTGCTGTGTCGCCGACTGGCAGTCGGCAGAATTTCCGAATATTTCACGGCACGCAGATTACCAATCTGCGCTACCGGCCACACATCATATAGAGCGACGCTCTGTTCGGGCCGAGCTTCTGCTCGGCGCTCCAACTTACTCCACCTTCGGCATCTCTTTCTTCGCCTTGGCGATCATGTCCGCGAGCTTCACCGGCTTGCCGCCGCTTTCTTTGCTCACGACATCGGCTTCCATGAAGGCCAAAATCTCGATCGTCTCTTCCATCGGCACCGGCGTTTTGCCGGTCTGGAAGAACGGCACGATCTCCTTCACCAGCGCGGCGTAGCCGTCATACTTGCCCACGACACTCTCGCCTTTGTCACCCACCGCTTTGCCGCCGTAAGCCTTGCTCTCCGTGAACGTGCCTTTGCGGCCATCCTTCCAAGTGCCAACGACCTGGATCAATCCATCCGCCGTCTTGCGCCGCTCCACTGTCTCGCAGCCGGTGCCCATCACCGTGAAGAGGGATTCTACGCCATGAATGCCATACCAAAAGAGATCCGGATGCGTCGGGTCCAGATGCGCCGGGCTCGTGGTCTCCGCGCTCTGCACCTTGCCAATGCTGCCATTGCGGACTGCGATCGTCTCCTTGCCAAACCGCAACGAGGACGCGCTGAAGACCGGCACCTTGTGCTTCTTGGCGAGTTCAAAGATTGCGAGCGCATCCTTCAAGGAAGCGGCCATGGGCTTGTCGATGAAGATGGGCTTGCCCGCCTTGATCACCGGAATCGCTTGCGCAAGGTGCGGCCGGCCATCCACGCTTTCCAGCAGCACGGCGTCCACGTCCTTGCACATGGCTTCGATGCTGTCATAGATCTTCACACCGTGTTCCTTCTCGATCTGCTCGGCGTATTTGTCCACGCGGCCCCAACTGTTTGTCAGATCCTTGCTCCCGCCCTTGAATGCGGCCACGACTTTGGCGCCGTCCACATGGTCCTTGGCCTTCGGATCGTTCAAGACCTTCGTGAAGGCGGGCACGTGCGAGGTATCCGTGCCGATGATGCCCAGCTTCAGATCGGCCGCAGCCGCCGTGAAAGAACAGACGAGGAACGTGGTAAGGACGAACAGGTTGCGAGCTTTCATGTGTCGTTGATTACTTTCAAAACCGGGACGGCAAGCAAGTGGAAAAGCTTGGCCGGCGAGCAATTGACCGGGCCTGCCCACGCCGTACAGAACGGGACATGTCAGGAATTACCCAACATGGCTCAGACGTCGCAATCGCCCCACGCATTCAATCCCCTTGAATTTTCCCTTGTTGGCCAGCGTCGGCCTTCACTAAGTTCGAGTCACATCGCGTGACCGCACTTCAACCAACCTGAATCGTATTATGTCATCTCCGTTGAACCGCCGCCAATTCGTCAAGCAGACCGCCGCCCTCAGCGCCCTGGCCGCCATCGCCACGCCCAACCTCCTGCTGGGCCAGGCCAAAGGCGCCAACGCCCGCGTCCGCGTGGGCATCGTCGGCCTCGGCCGTGGTCGTGCCCACATCGCCGGTTACCTCGGCGTGCCGAACGTGGAGATCGCCTACCTCTGCGATGTCGATGGCACCCGCCTCGCCAAAGCCGCGGCGGACCTGGAGAAGGTCCAGTCCGTGAAGCCCAAGGCCGTCACCGATTTCCGCCAGATCCTCGATGACCCCGAGATCGATGCCATGTCCATCGCCATGCCGAATTTCTGGCACACCCCCGCCGCCATCCTTTCCATGAAGGCCGGCAAGCACGTCTATGTGGAAAAGCCCGGCAGCCATAACGCCCGCGAAGGCGAACTCATCGTGGCCGCCGCCCGCAAATACAATCGCAACGTTCAGATGGGCAACCAGCGCCGCAGCTACCCGGCGATGATCGAAGCCATCGCCAAGCTTCGTGAAGGGGCCATCGGCAAGATCTACAACTCCCGCTCCTACTACACGAACGGCCGCCTCAGCATCAACAAGAGCAAACACCTCGCCCCGCCCCCGAGCTTGAACTACGAGCTGTGGCAAGGCCCCACGCCCGAGCGGGCATACGCGGACAACCTCGTGCCCTACAACTGGCATTGGGTCTGGCACTACGGCGGCGGCGAGATGGCGAACAACGGCCCGCACATGCTGGACATCGTCCGCTGGGGCCTCGGCGTGGATCACCCGAAGAGCGTCGTCTTCAACGGCGGCCGCTACCACTACGATGACGACCAGGAAACGCCCGATACCGGCGTGGCCGTCTATGACTTCGGCACTTGCGGCGCTACCCTGGAGATCTCGAGCTGCCACCTGCGCAAACCCGAAGTGCAACCGTTCGCCGCGTTCTATGGCGAAGGCGGCGTGCTCTCCATGACCAGCGCGGGCTATTCCATCTACGACAATAAGGGCGTCGAGACCTTCAAGAACCCGGGCAAAGCCAGTGACATCCCGCACTTCACGAACTTCATCAACTCCATCCGCATCGGCGAACGGCTGAACTCCGAGATCGAAGAAGCACAGAAGAGCTCGCTCCTCTGCCACCTGGCGAACATCGCCTACCGCAGCGGCAAGGTCATCCAGTTCGACCAGCAGAAGAAAAAGATCATCAACTCCGAAGGCACCGAGAAACTCTGGACCCGCGAATACCGTCCCGGCTGGGAGCCCGTGGTGTAAGCACACGCAGCCTGAAAAGGCTCCGCATCCCCGAATGACGCTCTCATCACCCTCGCCCCGAAGTCGGCGGCGAGGGTGATGAGCAAGCGCTTCCCTTGTAGCGCAGATTGGCCATCTGCGTGCGGTGAAATAGTCGAACAGCCTGCCGACTGCCAGTCGGCGACACAGCAGGTTGCCAACCTGCGCCACGGTTCGTCGTGGCTAAAGAACCTGTATCGACAGCCTTACTTCTTCACCACCGCACGCGGCGCTACAAGCGCCTCCAACTGCGGCAGATCGAACTTCTCCAGCAGCCCAAAACAGAACAGCTCCGGGTATTTATCCACCGTCCAATTATTCGTAAGCACATCATGCAGCGAACTTAGAGACCCTTGCAGCTCCAGCTTTGCGATCGCTTTGTCCTCCAACCCGGCGGCGACCAGCGCAAACACACTCGCGCGCGGGCCGACCGCTTGCACGGTTACCGGCACACCACCACGGCCTTGCGCCCAGCGGCTGATGCCCGCGACTTGCGTCGCTTGCAGCCCCAGCGAGCGATTACCCACTGCGGCGACGAGCAATGCGTAGAGGAAATCGCGTTGTGAAATCTTCGATTCGCCGAAGTAGAACGGGTCCACCGCGATCACGCGTTTGTTCGCGGCGACCAACATCTCCACCTGTTTCGTGAGGCTCTTTCGGCCGTTCTCCGCCACCAGCAAGACCGTCTCCGTTGGCGTGCCTTTCACGAACTCCACCGCTGGCACCGTCCACGCGTCATCCACGCGCAAAGCCCACCAAGTCGCAGTCACGCCGTTCGTGGTTTCGGCGCCAAGCTGGGTAGCTTCCACCTTGCCAGGATGCGTTTTCACGATCGCGGCGAGTTCTGCGCGTTTTGCCTTCTGCCAGGACTTCAGTTTGCCTGGCTCCGTGGGGATCTCCGCGTGCTTGGGCAAATCCTTACGTGCGATCGCGGCGAGCTTTTGGAAATCTAGATTATTGTCCGGTAGCGCCACATTCAGTTGCGCTGCCGTCTTCAATTCGTTCGTCACGTTGATCTCCTGCCACACGAACTTTGGATCGTGCGGATAGAAGTAATCTCCGATGGCGCGGTACATCGCCTCGCGGTTCTCTTGCAGATAATTGTGGGTGCCGGGATCGTAATTCACCTGATGCCGTAACTTCGTATCCGCACCGAAGAGGCGGTAGATGGGCACAGCGGCTTCCAGCAACGGCGGTAAGGCATGCGGTGCGGCGAAACAGCAATTATCCGTGGCGTTGTGCGTGAGCAAGGCCGCGCGCGGGGCAAGCATGGCGGTGAGATGCGTGTAATCCACCACGGTGGCGAGGTCATTCGGCGTCTGCTCGGAATCCCCGAGATCACTGACGTAACGGGCGCGCGTGCGGAAGCTGGAGTAACCGGCCACGGGATTGCAGAACGTCACGCGCGGGTCCAAGGAGCTGAAGAAAATCGTCTGCCAACCACCACCGGAAAGACCGGACACCGCGACGCGTGTGGCATCCGCATTCGGTTGGGCGAGCAATAAATCCAAGGCGTGCCGTTGCGCGAGGAAATGCACGGCGATGCCGCTCACGCCGCAAAGATCGAGCTGATTCAGGCGGTAGTGCATGAACCCATCCGTGCGGAGCTGGCCCATGCCGATCCACTCCACGTTCAGCACCAGCATGCCGCGCTTGGCGAGATTGATGCAGCGCACCTGCTTGTAATCCGCCGCCTTGCCCAAGCTATCATGGCCATTCACCGCGAGCATCACCGGCACCTTGCCCGTCAACTTCTCCGGCTCATACAACAGCGCAGGAATCCACAAGCCCGGCAATGCTTCATAGCGCAGCTTCCTGATCTTGTAACCCGGCCCGCCCTCGATCGTCTCCTGCCACTCCACACCCACCTTGGCATCGCGCCATTGCTGCGACGTCGCATCGCGGAAGATGACCCGGTCCATGACCTCCTGCCGCAAACGATTCGCTTCCTTTTCCCACTGCGCGGCGGTGCGGACCTTCGGCATCAACGGAACTTTGCCCTCCGTATAATCCGCCACCTCCTGCCACGCCTTGTCCTTATCGAGGATAGGCCGTGCCAAAGAAGATTCGATAAAGGCGGTGTCTGCAGCGAACAAACTGTGCGCCAACAGGACAGACAAGCCGAGCAGCCATGAGCGGAGTAGAGCGGTTTTCATGGGTTGGATGTGCGTGAGCAATCCTCTATCAGACGAACAGAGAGTCAATCTTAGTCAAAGATGTTTGTTGGGTGTTCCGTCAGGCACTAAAGAATCCTAGCGACGGTTTTCAAGCCGCCGTCTGGCCTTCCAGACAGGTTCGTCGGTTAGGCTTAGTATCAGTTTTTTCCTCTTCACCCCTGGCCAGACCTGCAGGAAATGAACGTGCTGGGTGCGAAGTCATTACGCTCCCTTGATTGCCGGTTCCGAATCATCGCTAAATTCTCCGCACACGTATTTGACCGCGTGCGCGGCTCCGCTTACAACTGGCGCGTGGCTCCCATGCGCATACTTCAACGGCTGGCCGTCGTTCTGGCCTTCGTCTCGGCTATTCCCTTAAACGCCCAACTCGCACCTCCGAAAGCAGACCCCATCGTAGGCGCCCGCCAACCGGCTCTCAGCCCGGACGGCAAACGCCTCGCCTTCGTTTATCGCGGCGACATCTGGCTGACCTCACATGAAGGCGGGCGCGCCACGCCGCTCACGCAACACGTCGAGAGCGATGCCTACCCGCTCTTCTCGCCCGATGGCCAGTGGCTTGCCTTTGCCAGCCGGCGCGAGGGCAGTTGGGACATCTACGTGATGCCCAGCGAAGGCGGCCAGGCCAAGCGCATCACCTGGCACGGTGGCGCGGATATGCCCACCGGCTGGAGTCCGGATGGCAAGCAGTTGCTCTTCACCGGCAAACGCGACACGGCGAACTTCGGCATCTACAGCGTGGACGTCGCCACCAGTGAATTGACGCGTTACACGGAAGATTTTGCCAAACTCGAGTCCGCCAGCTTCTCGCCCGACGGCAAACGCATCCTCTACGGTCGCTACGGTTTTCCATGGACGCGCCCGCGCTACGTCGGTTCCGCGGCGGAACAGGTCTGGGTCTTGAACGTTGGCTCCGAGAGCAAGTATCAGGTCACGACGAATCAGTTCCAGCAGCTCTGGCCGCAGTTCTTGCCGGATGGCAAACGCATCGTCACCGTGTCGATCGGGGAACAAACTCCGGCGACGACCAACCTCAACGCCACCGTGGCGAAGATCAAAAACAACCCGGATCGCACGCCGAACCTCTGGTTCATCGAGCCCGATGGCAAACGTACGCGCTGGAGTAATTTCAGCGGCGGCGCGGTACGTTGGCCGAGTGTCGCCAGCAAATCGGCAGACGTTGCGTTCGAGTACGATAACAACCTCTGGTTACTGAAAAACAAGAGTGCCCAGCCGCAAAAGCTCGCGCTCTATGTCTCGGTGGATACCAAGCAGACCACGCGCCGGGGCGAGACTTTGAGCAAAGATGTCACGGAAGCGGAGCCTTCGCCGGATGGCAAACTGTTTGCGTTCGGTTTGCGCGGTGACATCTGGACGATTCCCATGGAGAAGTCCAAGGGCCCAGATGCGCGCAATAGCGAGTTCGCCCGGCGCCTCACGGATTGGGCCGGTGATGACTCGGACTTCACTTGGTCGGCCGATGGCAAGAAGCTCTACTTCACCTCGGATCGCGAATTCAACGTGCGCCTTTACGAGATGGAACTGGAGACGCTTAAGGTCACGCCGTTGTGGAAGCGCAACGAAGACATCACGCGCACGCATCTCTCGCCCGATGGCAAACAGATGGCCTTCTGGGTCGCTGGCGCGGATGGCGGTCTCTACGTGCTGGACTTGAAGACGAAGGAAGCGAAAAAGGTCGTTTCCCTGCCCGCGCCGCAATGGAACGGCATCGGCGGTGGTGATTACTCCTGGTCACCGGACAGCCAGTGGCTCTGTTACAGCGCGGAAGCGGGCAACCGTTCGTGGAATCTCTTCATCGTCCCGGCCAAAGGGGGCGAGGCGGTGAATGTCACCAAACTGAATGCGTATCATAGCGATCCTGCCTGGTCTCCGGATGGCAAATACATCTTCTTCCGCAGCACGCGCGATGGGAACGGCCTGTATGCGCTGCCGCTGCAAAAAGAAGAAGCCCGCCTGGATGACGCCGAGCTGAAGTTCGAGAAGCCCCCCGGCGACGTGAAGGTGAAGATCGATTTCGCCGACATCTCCCGCCGCATCCGGCGCGTGGCCACGCAATATCCAGACGGTGAAGTGACCTTCACGAGCAAGGGTTTGATCCTCTTCCTGTCCGAGCGGGATATCTGGTCGCTCACCTATGATGGCAAGACCACCAAGCGCCTGACCACAGGCGGCAACAAATCCGCGCTGCGCCTCTCCAAGGACGGCAACACCGCTTACTTCGTGAACAGCGGCGAACTATTCAAGACGAAGCTGCCTGATGCCACCACGCAGGACAAAGTCAGCTTCCTCGCTGAATGGGAGCGCGATGTGGCGGATGAACGCAAGGCCGCTTTCACACAGTTCTGGCGCTCCTACAATCGCGGCTTCTATGACCCCAATTTCCACGGGCGTGACTGGACCGCCATCCGCCAGCGTTATGAACCTCTGCTGACGGCCATCGATACGAACGATGAGTTTGCCTCGCTCCTGAACCAGATGATCGGCGAGCTGGAAGCTTCGCACAGCGAGGTTTCTCCCACGACGAACTCCGTCCGCAATGCCAGCACGCCGCATTTGGGTTTCGAGTTCGATTACTCCTACAAAGGCCCCGGCCTGAAGGTGGCCCGTGTGCCCGAAGGCGCGCCGGGTTCTTTCGCCAAGACGCGCATTTTGCCCGGCGAGTATGTCATGCTGATCAATGGCCAGGACGTGAAGCTGGATGAGAAGCTCTACGATCTGATCAATGACAAGGGCGACCGCCTGTTCGAATTCGCCGTGAACACGGAGCCGAAGCGCGTCGGCTCGCGCATCGTGAAGTATCGCCCGCTCAAGCAGGGTGATTGGGACCATCTGCTGTATCAGAATCGCATCGAACGGCTGGAAAAGGAAACGGCCGAGAAGAGCGGCGGCAAGATCGGTTACCTGCACATCTCGGCGATGGGCCGCGATGACCAGAACCGCTTCGAGCGCGAGGCGTACGAATACATCGCGGGCAAGGAAGCACTCATCATCGATGTGCGGTTCAATCGCGGCGGTAACATCTCGGACACCTTGATCGACTGGCTGGAGCGCAAGCAACATGCGTGGTTCCGCCCGCGTGATGGCGCGCCTGAACCTGCGCCGAATCGCGCTTGGGACAAACCGGTCATCGTCTTGATGAACGAGCACAGCTACTCGAACGGCGAGATGTTCCCGAACGCCATGCGCACGCGCGAGCTGGGCCACCTCGTGGGCATGCCCACGCCGGGTTATGTCATCTGGACGATGGGCATGCGGTTGGTGGATGGCACCAACGCCCGCATGCCGCAGAGCGGTGTCTATCGGCAGGACGGCACACCCATGGAAAACAAGGGGGAGCAGCCGGATATCCGTGTACCGATGACCGCCGATGATTGGTTGAAGGGCCGCGATCCGCAGCTCGATAAAGCCATCGAAATGTTGCGGAAGCGCTAGAATCGCGCGCTTGTCATCGGGCCAGGTTTCGCCAAAGTGTCGGGTGTCGTTGAAAATGATTTTTATGCGTCGCACCCTTACTGCTTTGGCTTTGCTCGCCGGCACCCTTGCCGGACAAACCCAGACTCCGGCTCCCGCCACCCCGGAAGCACCGACCATCGTGCCCGGTGTGCGGGAGATCATGTACAAGGGCTGGAAAGGCTCTTACGTGCTCGAAGCGCCGGATGCGGATGTGAAGGTCGTCGTCACGCCCGCCGTCGGCGGTCGCATCATGGAGTTCTCCTACGACGGCAAGAACATCATGTGGCAGGCGCCGGATGCGCCGGGTCGCACGCTCGAAACCCATCCCAAAGGATTCTCTTCCGGTGGACATCAGAGTGATATCGGCCCGGAACTGCGTTCACCCGTCATCCCGCCGCGCCAGTCCCTGTTCATCGGACCATACAAGGGCTCCGCTCCGCGCGATATGACCGTGCGCGTAGAGAGCGAACCGCATGCCGCCACCGGCGTGCAATTGAGCCGCGAAATCGTGCTCGATCCTTTGAGCGGCGAACTGGGCGTGCTGCAGAACATCAAGAACATCTCCACGAACGATGTCTCCTACTGCGTGTGGGATCGCACCTTGTGCCAAGGCGGCGGCTTCGCGTTGTTGCCTTTGCCAAAGGCCAAGAGCCGTTTCCCGGCCAAGTGGGCCATCCGCCGTGAAGCGGAAGGCAAATACTTCTACGATGGCGTGAATCCGCAGCACGAGAACGTGAAGATCATCAAGAACACGCTCGTGGCCTATTGCAAAGGCGAGCAGGCGAAGATTGGCACGGACAGCGATGCGGGCTGGCTCGCCTATGTGAAGGGCAATCTGCTGTTCATCAAATACTTCCCGTACTCGCCCAAAGGTTATTACTCGGATGGCGGCAACTCCATCGAGGTGTACTGGAACCAGAACTTCGCCGAGATCGAACCGTTAAGCCCGGAGGCGACTATCAAGCCGGGCAACACGTATTCCTTCCCGGAGAAATGGGTGCTCATCGAATTAGATAGTGACATCAACACCTTCGAGCAGGCGGCCGAACTGGTGAAGAAAATCCCCCCGTTCAAGTTCTAACGCTGCAGGCTGACGACTTTTACAACGGCACCGATGCTTGCATCGGTGCTGTTTGCTTTTACTTCTGCCGCCACGTCAGCCAGATGCCGAGCACAGCCACGCTGAGATTCGGAAACCACGCCGCGATCCACGCGGGAATGCGGCCCGTTGTGCCGAGCGCCAAGCCCAGCTTCTGCATCACGTAGAACGCGAAGAAGATCACTATGCTGCTCGCCACGCCCACGAAGACATTGCGCCGGCCAGTGGTGGCGCCGAAAGGCAAAGCGATGAGCACGGCCACCAGACACGTCCAGGGCGCCGCGAGACGGCCATGCAACTGGGTCATCAACAACGCGCGCCGGTCTGGGCTCAAGTCCGGGTGCATCTTCAGATAGTAACGGATCTCGCGCAGGCTTAGCTGCACTTTCTTGGACAGCGTTTGCGCGCTCAGTCCATTGATCTTCAGCTCGCTCCGGATCTGCTCCGGGTTCTCGGCAAAGACGCTCATCTCCAGCCGGTTCGTCACGATGCGATCATCCGGCACGGCGGAGTTGGGTTTGAGAAACGTCATATGCAGGGCATTCGTGAAGAACCACGTACCGTTGCTCCAGCCGCCCGTCTTGCTGACGATGGTCTGGCGGGTGCCATCCGGCAGATTCCACGTCACCAGTGCTTCGCGGAATTCGCTCGTGTCCGAATTATACGCCGAGAAGCTCCAAGTGCGCGCATCGTGTTCGTTACGGAAGTGGAAATTGCGGATCCATTTATCCTTGGGATCGACCCGCTTCGTGTCATTGCGCGTCAGCAGCTCCTGCGCTTTCTCACTGCTGCTGGTCAGCCAGACATCGTTCAGCAGGGACAGGAAGACGCTGAACACGATGCCCACCGCGAAATAGGGAATGCTCAAGCGCCACAAACTGATGCCCGCCGCACGCATGGCCACGAGCTCATTGTGCCTTGTCAGGTTGGTGAGCGTGTAGAGCATGCCCAGCAACAGACCCACGGGCATGACGATCAGCAGGAAATCCGGCAGGATATAACCGTAGTAGAGGAGATACTCCGACACGCCAAACCCGGCATTGCGGTAATCGGGCAACTGGTTGAAGAGATCGAACGAGATCCAAAAGACCAGGAATGCGCCCAGGCAATAACTGAGCGGCACAGACAACTCACGCAGGAGATAGCGATCAAGCAAACGCATCGACGCCCGCAGCCTAGACGCCTCCAAGGGGGCAACGCAAGCCAGCCCTCGGGCTATTCGCCGCCACCGGCTCAGGGTAAGAATCGCCCGCTGACCTTAAATCCCACCCATTGGTTCATTGCCAAAGCGCGGGGATTTCTTTTCAATACTTGGAAAGGAAACACATGGCCATCGCCTACCAAGACTTTACGCCCACACTGTTGCAGGAATCGCTGCTCTCGCCCGCGCATGAGGATTTACCTGCCGTCGTCGCGCGCGCCAATGAGTGGATCGCGAGATTTAACATCCAGGTCATCAATGTGGAAACCGTCGCCGGCATGAAGGACCCCGCGCTGATGGTGGACCCGGAAAATGTCATCGGGCATTGGGGCTATCACCTGATCCGCGTGTGGTATGCGGTATGAAGCAGTTAACCTGATTCCGATTATGCGATCACTACGCTCATTGCTGTCCTTCCGATTTTTGGAAAAGCCCTTTAGCAGCTATATGGGCGGCGCTTGCATCATGTTTTTCCTTCAGTGCATCTGCCTCCCCTTGTGGATCTCTTGCACCAGCAATGATCCTAAAGTATTTAAACCGCTCACCCGTCTTGCTATCCCGAATCTTGCCAGCCCGAAAGTGGTCATAAACGCCAATCAGTTGCAAAAGTGTCCTAATGGCCATACCGAATTAAAGGATGTACGCATAGTTTACGGGTTGGTCCGCTATGAAAACGAAAAGGACAGACAAGAAGCCGAAAAACGGCAGGAGAATCTCGAATATGTTCTGGGTGGTTGTTGTGTTTACAATGATTCTCCCAAAATAGAAGTGATCTGTAAGACCTGTCGTTTTTCATTCCACCAAAACAGCTTTTCGCGCCACCCCTATGGTCGTTGGTCGATCGATACAACCAATCAGGCTTATTTAGGCTATCCGCTGAGGGATTTTACTAAATCCTTTCCGCTGCCGCCTGCGGCCAAACTGACCAAGCCCGTTTCATACAATCAGACCTTGGATGACCAATACAAACTGTCCTATGAAGGTTACAGTTACGAGACGTCACTGAAGCCGCAACAGGTCATGGCCCAGATGATGCCTTGGTTGAAGCAAAAGAATGTTTTAGCCGTCTGGCGAGATGAAGGAGCTAAGAATGAAGCGGGCATTTCAAGTATGTATTCCTTGAACATGGATACGACAGGACGGTTTTCCGCCACCATTTACTACGACAGCGAAAGTAAGCGATCATCCGTCTGGGTATCTTTCGACTAAATACTCACTTCAACATCGGTTCCAGCACCTTCCACACTGTCTCGGCTACGATCGCGTGGCCTTTGGGATTCGGGTGAATCCCGTCTGGCTGGTTCAACTCTTCCTTGCCACCCACTCCTTCCAGCAAAAAGGGGAGCAACACCGCTTGGTTCGCCTTGGCCACAGTGGGAAAGACGGCCGAAAAGGCTTTCGTATATTCTTCCCCCATGTTCGGCGGCATCTGCATCCCGGCGATCAGGATGCGCACGGCGGGGTTCTTCTGCTTCGCCTTGTCGATGATTCCTTGCAGGTTCGCCTGCGTAGATTCCGGCGCGATGCCGCGCAAACCATCATTGCCGCCCAGTTCGAGGATGAGCACGTCCACTGGTTGTTTCAGCATCCAATCGATCCGGCGTAAGCCGCCCGCGCTGGTATCGCCACTCACGCCGCCATTCACGAGACGGTAAGGGAGCTTGGCCGTTTCGAGCTTCTTTTGGAGCAGTGAAGGAAAAGCCTGTTCGCGCTCCACCCCATAGCCGGCGGCCAGGCTGTCGCCCAGAATGAGCACATTCTTCACAGCCATTGGCTCGGCGGCGCCAGCAAGCTGGGTAAACATGAACAGAATGGCCATCGCCAAGGTCCAAGGGGCGTTGTTGTTCGCGTTATTTCGTGCCATCGCAGGTAACGAACACGACGATGGCGCATCTGTCAACGCGCGGCCACGGTCTTTCGGAGCGCGGGACTGTGTCCCGCAGGAAGGTTCGACCGGTATTACGCATTAAAATAGCTGAACGCCTTGGATTGATGGATATTGCTGCGGGTCGGAGATCCTCGCTCCAACTGAGCGTTTGACCTGCGCACGAACTCATGGAATGAACAGGGACTGCATGTCGGCCATATTGGAAACCAAACAGCTCGGGAAAGACTTTCGCACTGGCGGGCACGCCCTGAGCGTCCTCGCGGATGTCACGTTCGCGCTGCCCGCCGGTTCCACCTGCGCCATCGTGGGCCCTTCCGGCAGTGGCAAGACTACCTTGCTCGGCCTCTGCGCGGGCTTAGACCAGCCCAGCCACGGCTCCGTACTGCTGGCCGGTCATGACCTCGGCAAGCTCACCGAAGACGAACGCGCCCGGGTGCGCCGCGATCATGTGGGCTTCGTCTTCCAGAACTTCCAGCTCATCCCCACGCTGACGGCCTTGGAGAACGTGATGGTGCCACAGGAACTCGCCGGCAAGAAGGACGCGCGCGGACTGGCGGTCGAGCTGCTGGGCAAGGTGGGCTTGGGCGATCGTCTCACGCATTACCCCACGCAGCTCTCCGGTGGTGAACAGCAGCGCGTGGCCTTAGCACGGGCGTTCATCAATCGCCCACAGATCCTTTTCGCGGATGAACCCACCGGCAACTTGGACGGGGAAACAAGTGAACGCATCGTCTCCATGTTGTTTGAACTGAATGCGGCGGCCGGGACAGCCTTGGTGCTCGTGACGCACGATGCCGAATTGGCCCGGAAGGCCCAACGCATCATCCGCCTGCGCAACGGCAAAATGGTGGAAGGGGAATGATGAACGCGGAGGGACACATAAAAGCAACGCATCTGGCTGAATCAGCCTTGGGTACGCTTTGCCCCCTCGCGTCAGCGAGGAAAAGATTCATAGCCACGGGTTTTAACCCGTGGTTAAGCGTGGTGCTATCGACAGCGTCGCGTAGCGACGCAAGAATGACCGGTGTTTGCTGGGTAATGATTCCGTCGTCACTACGTGACGAACCGTGTTTACGAATCGTTGACGGCGGCTTTAAAAGCCGCCGTTATGAATCTTTCGTGCCTAACGGCACGGGGAACAGTTACCGTACATTGGCAATTTGCGGCTTGCTGAAACGGCGGATGCTCTGCCGACTGGCAGTCGGCAGAGCCGAGGCCTATTTCACGGCACGCAGGTTACCAACCTGCGGCACAGCAGACTGCCAGTCTGCGCTACTAGGAAATCGCGCCTAAACGACCATGCCTGGTGAGTCCACCAACACTACCGAATCCTCCCCGCCGTTCGCGTGGTTCGATCCATTCGTGTGGCGCATGGCGTGGCGGGACAGCCGCACGAGCCGCGGTCGTTTGCTCTTCTTCGCGCTGGCCATGGTGGTCGGCGTGGCAGCGATCGCGGGGGTAATGGCTTTTGGTGAGAACTTGCACCATGCCATCAATGACCAGTCGCGTTCGTTGCTCGGTGCGGACCTGGTCGTCAGCAGCCGGCGCCCGTTTTCGGAAGGGCAGCGCAAATTGTTCGCGTCCTTCCGCGGCCAGATGAGCGAGGGGGCGAACCTTTCGGCCATGCTCAGCTTTCCCAAGAGCAACAATGGCCGGCTCGTCCAGCTCCGGGCGGTGGATGATCAATTCCCCTTCTATGGCGAATTCACCACCGAACCGGCCACCGCCAAGAGCACGTTCCGCCAAGGTGGCGTGCTGGTGGAGGAAACATTGCTCGTCCAATACAACGCCAAGGTAGGCGACCCCATCAAACTGGGCGCTTGGACCGGAGTCATCGCCGGCAAACTCCTGAAGGTCCCCGGCGAGACCATCGCGTTCGGCGCCTTTGCGCCGCGTGTCTATATCTCCACTCGCGATCTCGCGGAGACGCGGCTGCTGCGCCCGCAAAGCCTGGTGCGGTTCCGCATGAGCTTCCGTTTTCCCGAGACGGTGAATGTGGATGACCTCATCGAGCAGGTCGGCGGCGAGCTGAACGGCATGCGCCTCAACTTCGAAACCGTGAAACAACGACGCGAAGAATTGGGCCAGGCGATGTCCAATCTCTACAACTTCCTCAATCTCTCCGGCTTCATCGCACTTTTGCTCGGCGGCATCGCGGTCGGCACGGCCTTGCAACTGCACATCCGGCAGAAGCTCGCTACGGTCGCCACTCTGCGCTGTTTGGGTGTGGAATCTGAGCGGACGTTCACCATCTACCTGTTGCAAGCGCTCGTCATCGGTTTGCTCTGTGCGCTGCTGGGCGCCTTCGTCGGGGTGGGCATCCAGCGCATGCTGCCGGATATCATGAAAGACTTCCTGCCCTTCGAGGTGGTCTTCCGTTTCTCGTGGGTGGCCATGTTTAAGGCGTGCGCGTTCGGGCTGCTCTTCTGCGGTCTGTTCGCACTGCTGCCGCTGCTGCCCGTGCGCCGCATCTCGCCTTTGGCGGCTTTACGCCGGGGTTGGGAGGATGAGCCGGCCAAGTTCGACTACAGCCAGATCCTCGTCGTTGTGGCCTTGGCCGCGTGCGTGCTCTGGTTTGCCCTGCAGCAAACTCAGAAATGGCAGGTAGGGGTCGGCCTGGTCGCCGGGTTGGCAGCGGCCATCGGCCTATTGGCCTTGGTCGCGCAAGGCTTGCGCAAGCTGGCGAAGAGTTTCACGCGCTCGAGCCTGCCCTTTGTCTGGCGGCAAGGCCTCGCGAGCTTGCACCGGCCCAACAACCGTACCCTGGTGCTGCTGCTTTCGCTCGGGCTCGGCACCTTCCTGCTGCTTACGCTGCGTTTGACGGAACATGCGATGTTGCACGGGCTCGTCCCGCAAAATGAAACGGACCGGCCCAATGCCATCCTCTTCGACATCCAGCCGGATCAAAAGGACGGGGTGCGTGCAGTTCTGGCCGCGCAACAGCTCAAGGTGATGCAGGAAGCACCGGTGGTGACGATGCGGTTGCAAACGCTCAAGAACCAGACCGTGGAACAGATCTTGAAGGATGAACGCTCAAACGTCCCGGCCTGGACACTGCGGCGCGAATACCGCTCCAGCTATCGCAACGAACTGGGGCCCAGCGAGGAATTAATCCGGGGCCAATGGCCCCCCGCGCCTTTCGATGCCGAGAAGTTCGTGCCCATCTCCGTAGATGAGGGCATCGCCAAAGACCTGCAAGTGGATCTCGGCGATGAGATCGTCTTTGACATCCAAGGCGTGCCGATGAAGACCAAGATCACCGCCATCCGCAAGGTCGATTGGCGGCGCATGGAGCCGAACTTCTTCATGATCTTCCCGCCCAAGGTGCTGGAGGAAGCCCCGCGCTTCTTCATCCTCGCCACGTACGTGGCCACGCCGGAAGCCTCCGCCCGGATGCAGAGCGCCGTGCTGCAGAAGTACGCGAACGTCTCGGTGATCGACCTCACACTCGTCATCCACACGCTGGACGACATCTTCACAAAAGTCTCGGCCGTCGTGCGGTTCATGTCCCTCTTCACGGTGGCGGCAGGTATCATCGTGCTGGCGGGCACGTTGATGGCCGCACGCTTCCAACGGGTTCAAGAAAGCGTCCTGCTCCGCACGCTGGGGGCTTCGCGCCAACAAGTGCAGCAGATTCAAATGGTGGAATACCTCTGCTTGGGCGGACTAGCGGCTCTGACAGCGGTCTTGCTCGCCTTGCTGGCGAACGCAGCCTTGGCGTGGTGGGTGTTCAAGATGAACTTCGTCGTCGATTGGCTCGCCGTGATGGTGACGTTGATCGTGCTGCCTGTTTTCACACTTGTCGTTGGCTGGATCACGAACCGCGGCGTGGCGAATCACCCGCCGTTGGAGATTTTACGAGCTGAGGCGTAGCAAGGAGCACCAGTCTCCGACCCGGCGCGGATCATAAAAATACGCCGCACAACGAACGGATTTTAAGTCTTTGTCGTAGGAAGTGTCAGCTCCTTCTCCTTGGGGAGAGGAGCTGGAAATCACCGCTTCTTGAGGCAGCGGCACCTCACCCAAACAGATCCAATTGTGGTGGCGGCGCGAGTTGTTTGAGCTTCTCGCGGTCTTGATTCTTGCGCGCGGTGGGCCGACGCACATTGCCTTCCGGCGTCAATTCAGAGTCCTCGAGGTTCACCAAAATCTGTTTCGCACGTTCGATGACCGTCTTGGGCACACCGGCGAGGCGCGCCACCTGGATGCCATAGCTCTTATCCGTGCCACCCGCGACGATCTTGCGCAGGAAGATGATCTGATCGTTCCACTCGCGCACGGCCACGTTGTAGTTCTTCACACGCGGCAAACGGCCCGCCAGCTCCGTCAGCTCATGATAATGCGTCGCGAAGAGTGTCTTGGCACCGGATTGGTTGTGCAGATGCTCCACGATGGACCACGCGAGGCTCAAACCATCGAACGTGCTCGTGCCGCGGCCGATCTCATCCAGGATGATCAGGCTGCGGGCGGTGGCGTTGTTCAGGATGTTCGCGGTCTCGCTCATCTCCACCATAAAGGTGGATTGGCCGCGGGCGATGTCATCGCTGGCCCCGATACGCGTGAAGATGCGGTCCACGAGGTCGATCCGCGCGGAAGCTGCCGGCAGAAACGCACCCGTGTGCGCCATCAGCGTGAGCAAGGCCACCTGGCGGATGAAGGTGCTCTTACCAGCCATGTTCGGACCCGTGATGAGCGCGATCTGCTGCTTGGTGTTGTCCAGTTCCGTGTCATTCGGCACGAAACGCTCCTCAGTGATGGCTTGATCCAGCACGGGATGACGGCCATCGCGGATGTGCAACACCCCTTCGTTGCTCACTTCCGGCCGGATGTGCTTGTACATCCGCGCCGTCTCGGCAAAGGACGACAAAACATCGACTTGCGCCAGGGCCCGCGCTGTATCTTGGATCTCCGGCAGCCGCGCGATCACACTTTCCCGCACTTTCAGGAAGATTTCATACTCCAGCTTGGTACTGCGCTCCTCAGCCCCGAGGATTTTGCCTTCCATCTCCTTCAAAGCGGGGGTGATGAAGCGTTCGCCGTTCGCAATCGTCTGCTTGCGGATGTAATCGGCGGGCACTTTATCCAGATTCGACCGCGTGATCTCGATGTAATAGCCGAAAACGGAGTTGAACCGCACCTTGAGCGAAGGAATGCCCGTGCGCTCGATCTCGTCTTGCTGCAATTTGGCGATCCAGTCCTTGCCATCACGCATCGCGGCGTGCAGTTCATCGAGATTCGCCTCGAAACCGGTGCGGATAAGCCCGCCTTCCTTCACCGCGAGCGGCGGTTCATCGACAATGGCACGGGTGATGAGGTCCACGATGTCCGGCAGCTCGCTCAAGCGCGACGTCAGCTCGCCCAAGAGCGTGGGAACCGGTTCCGCCGAGCTCGGAGCCGATGTTTCCAAAGCGGGCAACGCCTCCGTCGTAGGCGCAGCCTGTGCCAGCATGGTGGTCAGCACGCGGCGCAAGCCCGGTATCTGGGCCAATGCAAGCCGCAAGGCCTGCAGATCGCGGCCATTGCCGCTGCCGAGACTCAAACGCCCGATAGTGCGCTCCAAATCGCGCACTTCCTTCAAGCTCACACGCAGTTCTTCCAGCGTGCGGACATCGCGCATCAACGTTTCCACGGCTCTTTGCCGCCAATGGATCGCGGCGACGGATGCAAGCGGTTGGGTAAGCCAATCACGTAAGCGACGCGCGCCCATGGGCGTCACCGTGCGGTTCAACGCCCCGAAGAGTGACGCATCACGCGGTGCGTCTTTGTGCAGCGGCTCCAAAATCTCCAGATTGCGGAGTGA
Organism: Limisphaerales bacterium; assembly: GCA_965283725.1. Lineage (GTDB taxonomy): Bacteria > Verrucomicrobiota > Verrucomicrobiia > Limisphaerales > JAEYXS01 > JAEYXS01. Next base: position 650,823 of record CBDIPT010000003.1, on the reverse strand, counting down.
AATGGCATCAAGGGTGAGGTAATCCCCGCATTCGTAGCACGAAAGGCGCGTGAGATGGGAGACATCACGCCGCAGATGCTGCGTCAGGTAGTGCAGGATGGCCCCAGCCGCGCCCGTGGCCGCATTCCGGTGCTTGAGACCAAAACCATCGAGCGACGCCACCTTGAAGTGATCGCGGACAGTGAACTGCGCCGTCTCCGGCGCGAAAACCCAGCCATCATAGCCGCTCACCACCGCCAAAGTACCTGGCAACAGCTCATTCAACGCGCCATCTTCCGCCGGATGGATGATCTCTGCCGGCCGCAAACGCTCCAATTCACTCAACAACGCAGCTTCATCCGCGAGTTCCGTCACTTTGAAGTCACCCGTGGTGAGATCCACGACGGCCAGCCCCGTGCGCTTGCCGCTGCGATAGATGGCGGCGAGGTAATTGTTCCGTTCCGCCGTGAGCATGCGCTCATCGAAATGTGTGCCGGGGCTGAGGATCTGCGTCACTTCCCGCCGCACGAGCTGGCCGGGTTTCGCTTCTTCCACCTGATCGCAGATGGCGATCTTGCGGCCCGCTTTCAAGATGCGCGAGATGTAGTTTGTGGCCGCGTGGAAGGGGATTCCGCACATCGGCGTGTCACCGCGCTTCGTGAGGGCGACGTTCAAAAGCTGCGCGCCAAGCTGCGCATCCTCGAAGAACATCTCGTAGAAATCGCCGAGCCGAAACAGCAGCAGCGCATCGGGCGGCAGCTCGCCTTTTATGCGCCGGTACTGGGCCATCATCGGCGTCAATTTTGCTTCGCGTGACATCAGTGCGATGAGTGTGCGCAAAAAAAATCTTACGTCGAACGCAAAAAAGTTTTGCAAAACGTAACCATCAATCTATTAACTACACATTAGTAAGCCTCAGTGCAGTGGTCGAATACACGCGTGAACAATACACGAGACAACCAAGTCGTATCAGGATTTATTCCTACTCTGATGGGGGGTGAGTCGCATGGCCGCTAAGAAAGCTGCAAAGAAAGCCGCGAAAAAACCCGCCGCTAAACCCGCTGCAAAGAAGAAGTAAGCTTCTTTGGTAAGTAAAAAATTCAGAGGGAAGTCCTGCTCAGAAACATCTGACAGGACTTCCTTTCGTTTTCCGAACCTGTCACGCTTCGGCCCACGACACAAAAGGACACCACACCATGGCCACGCTCATTTTTGACATCGAAACCTCCGCGCTCTCGCTCGATCACTTCGATGATGTGCAGATCGAATACCTTTTTCGCGAAGCTGAGAAAATCGAGGATGAGACGCTGCGCGGCCAGCGCAAAACTGAGATAGAACGCATGTTCAGCCTGTGGCCGTTGACGTCGCAAGTCGTGTGCATCGGCATGTTGAACGCCGATTCACAGCGCGGGCAGGTGCTTTTTCTCGCGGATGATTACGAAGAGGACGCCGCGGAGAGCGGACCCGTCGAATTCGTGCCGTTCGCGGATGAAGCAGAGCTCATCACCGCTTTTTGGGACGTGGCGAAGCATTATGAATCCATCGTCACCTTCAATGGTCGCGGTTTTGATGTGCCGTTCATGTATCTGCGCTCGGCGTTACTGAACGTGCCCATCTCACGCAAGGACTGGCTCGGCTACCGTTACCAGGTGGAACCGCATTGTGATCTCGCCGAGCAGTTGAGCTTCTACAATGTGAGCGGACGTGAAGGAGCCGCGCGCAAGTTCAACCTCGATTTCTACTGCAAAGCCTTCGGCATCGAGTCGCCGAAGAGCCACGGTGTGACCGGCATGGATGTGAATGCCATGATGCAAGCGGGCCAGCATCGTGAGATCGCCGAGTATTGCCTGCGGGACGTGCGCGCCACCGTGCATCTGCACAAGATCTGGAAAGAAAGGCTCGCAGGGATCAAGTGAGGCCGGGCGGGGCCGTAGGCAAAGCCTTCCGCCAAAAAAACGCGCGGCGCAAAAAAGTCACCAACTTCCACTTGTCAGTTTGGCCATCCGCTCCTAAGTTCGACCTGTGCCGATAAGCCCGGTTTTTTCCAGCAAGAACTTGCAGGAGCTGTGGGGTGGATTACTGCCGATGGCAGCGATGGTCAGGGCGTCAATCCCCCAAGCCGGTCTTCTTCGTCCCCATTCGCCCCCTCAACCCGCAACTTTTCACCGCCGGTCCCACGTGGCTTGGTGTTCCGTCTGGCCCCGCCCCGTTCGCCGGCAAGGATACGCACCCGATCTATGATCCAACTTTACGGATTTGAATACAGCCCGTTTGTCATCGTTCAACGCCGCATCCTCGAGTTTGGCCAGATCCCCTTCAAAAACGTCAAGGTTCCCAACCATGACCGCACGCTGATCTGGCAGCTCACCAAGCAGCGCTACTATCAGGTGCCGGTGCTGAAGGATGGCCGGCAAGTCCTCTTCGAGACCCAGGAAGATTCCCAGGTCATCGCCAAATATCTCGATAACAAGTTCGAACTCGGCCTTTTTCCGCGCGAACTGCGCGGACTCCAGAGCATCCTCTGGCGCTACATCGAGAACGACATCGAAGGCCTCGGGTTCAAGCTCAACGACGTGTACTATCGCGAGTTCGTGCCGGTCGCCGGTCATCTGGGCTTCTTGCGGCACAAGGAGCGCAAGTTCGGCCGCGGCTGTCTCGATCTTTGGAAAGCACAGCAGAAGCTGCTGGTGGCCGAGCTCGGCGCCAAGCTGTCCCCGTTCGAACAGATGCTGTTCGACCGTCCCTTCCTGCTGGATGAACGGCCGCGCTTCGTCGATTTCGACCTCTTCGGCATGCTCGGCAATTATCTCTACTCCGGCCATTACCGCCTGCCCGCCGAGCACACCCAGCTCGCGGACTGGTACAAACGGATGGCCAAGCTTAAACTGGCGGATTTAACCAAGTGAAAAACTACATACTCGACACCAACGTACTCCTCCACGACCCCAACTCCCTCCTGAACTTCCAGGAGAACAATGTCTTCATCCCCATCGAGGTGATCGAAGAGATTGACCGTTTCAAGCGCGAATCCTCCGAACTCGGCCAGCATGCGCGCATGGTTTCCCGCATGATGGACGGCTTCCGCGCCACAGGCAGCCTGAGCGAAGGTGTGAAGCTGTCGAACGGTGGCCGGCTCCGCATCGTCTTCAAGGATAACAACGGCCAGGCGCTCATCAGCAACACGGTGGACAGCAAGATCGTGTCCCGCGCGCTGGATATCCAGGCCTCAGACAAAAAGATCCCGACCATCCTGGTCACGAAGGACATCAACCTCCGCATCAAAGCCGATGCGAGCGGCCTGCCGGCGGAAGATTACGAGACGGACCGCGTCAACATCTCGGAATTGTACACGGGCATGACGGAGAAGGCCGTGTCCGCCGAAGTGCTGGCCAAGTTCCGTTCCAATGAAGAACTCGAGCTGGATGCCTCCATGCGCTACAGCCCGAGCGAGTATTGCACGCTGGTCGATGAGGCGAATCCCAAACGCACCGCGCTGACGAAGGTAGATCCCACGGGCAAGAAGCTCGTGCCGATCATCGATGTCCGCGAAGGCGTCTGGGGCATCAAGCCGCGCAACCGCGAACAGCACTTCGCCTTCGACGCGTTGCTGGATGACCGCATTAAGATCGTCACGCTCATGGGCAAGGCCGGTACCGGCAAGACGCTCATGGCCATGGCCGCCGGCTTGAAGCGCACCATCATGGACCGCGAGTTCCGCCGCGTGATCGTGGCCCGCCCGACCATCTCCATGGGCAAAGAGATCGGTTTCCTGCCGGGCACGCTGGAAGAGAAGCTGAATCCCTGGATGCAACCCATCCATGACGCCCTCGAGCTCCTGAGCGATCTGAACATGGGCAACGAACATCGCCGCAGCGGGGACCTGATGCGTTCCGGTTCCATCGTGGTGGAAGCGCTTAGCTTCATCCGCGGCCGCAGCATCGCGAACCAGTTCATGATCATCGATGAAGCGCAGAACCTGACCCCGCTGGAAGTGAAGACCATCATCACGCGCGCGGGCGAAGGGACGAAGATCATTCTCACGGGCGATCCTTATCAGATCGATAACCCATACGTGGACTCGGCCTCGAACGGTTTCAACTACATCGTGAGCCGGTTCCGTCCGCATGCCATTGCAGCGCATATAGAACTGCAGAAAGGCGAGCGCTCAGAGCTGGCCGAATTGGCCGCGAATATTCTGTAAGCAGTTGATAACTAAGTAAAACCCCGGTGCAAACTTGCACTGGTAAGCAGCAAAAAGCGGTTGGCGAAAACGGCCAGGTGCTGCGACGCTGCTTTGGGGTCAGATTTTGAGGGATGGTACGATTGTGTACGTTCTCTTAGGGTCGGCTCTAAGCACAGAACATGTCGCAGCATAGATTTAACGATAAGCCGACGCCCATGGGGAGAACCCCCAAAGCGGCGGCTTATCGTATTTTCTTTATCTATCTGTTGGTTGGTTTTGCTTGGATCCTGTTGAGCGATTTAATCGTCGCCAACAAAATCAAAGACGTGTTTTGGCATGGTGTAGTGGATACTATCAAAGGACTGGCGTATGTGTTCGTGACCGGTCTTTTGATCAAATGGCTGCTCCAAAGGGAACTGGATGCCCGTGACAAAACAGCCGAGGACTTGCGGTTCTTCAGCCAGCTCACCGAAGTTTCCAATGATCCCATTTTCGTGGTCGATCCGGCGGACGATTTCAAACTCGTTTACGTCAATGCTGCGGCGGAGAAGCATTTCAAAACGACCAAAGAGAAACTGCTCAGCATGCGCGTGCAGGACTGGAATCCCCGGGCGACGCCAGAGAAAACGCAGAATGCATTGCTGCAATGCCGCACAAAAGGGTTTTTCCTCTTCGAATCCACTCACCGGCGCGCGGATGGGACCTTCATCCCGGTGGAAGTACTGCTAAACCTGATCGTCTACCATGGCCGGGAATACTTGGGCGGCTATTTCCGTGATGTCTCGGAGCGAAAACAAGCTGAAGAACGGTTGGCGGATCAGAGCCGCATGCTGGAACATATCCTTAATACCGTTCCTCAAGCTGTTTTCTGGAAGGACAGGCAAAGCCGCTATCTGGGTTGCAATCAGGTCTTCGCGCAAGCGGCCGGGGTGAAGAGCCCGGCGGAGATCGTGGGTAAAACTGACTTCGACCTGCCTTGGGCCCAGCTTGAGGCTCATGGCTACGTGGCGGACGACCAGAAGGTCATCGCATCACGCTTAGCCCGCCACAATATCATTGAGCCCATCACCACGGCCGCTGGCACCAAGCGCTGGCTCGAGACATCCAAAATCCCGCTGCTTTCGCCGGATGGAACGGTGTTGGGCGTTCTGGGTGTGTTTGAAGACATCACCGAGCGGCGGCAGGCCCAAGAAGCCCTGCGCCTGAACGAACAGCTCTTTAGCGGCGTCTTCAACAACTCGCTGGATGCCTTGTTCCTCGTGGACTGGAATACGCGGCTCATCCAAAACTGCAACGGCCGGGCCTTGAGCCTGTTCGAGGCTACCGACAAGTCCGAAGTGGTCGGCCAGGCGGGCTATACTTGGCACCGGATTCCCCGCGATCCCGATATTTCCAAACAAGCCAGCGAAGTCGTGTCCCGGGGCGGCGAGTGGACCGAAGAAGTGGAATACACCACGCTGAAAGGCAACCATTTCTGGGGCCTGCTTGCGGCCCGGAAGCTGGATCTGCCCACTGGCCAGACCGCTCTGGTTCGCATCACGGACATCACGTCGCTCAAGCAGATGGAGCTACAACTCCGGCAGGAACGTGATTTTTCTCGCTGGGTCATTGATGCTTTGCCCGGGGTCTTCTATGTGCTGGAGGCCGATGGGCGGCTGCGTTCGTGGAACAAACAACTGGAAAAAGTCACCGGCCTCACCGGCGAACAGCTCAAAGGCGTATCCTGCCTGAAACTGCTGCACACGGATGATCATGCTCATGTGGTGGCGGCCATCGAGCGGGCCTTGATGCAGGGCGAAGAACAGGCGGATGCCCGCATCGTCTGCACCGCCGGGAATTCTCACCCTCATCATTTCCATGGCCGCCGGATCGAGCTCGACGGACGCCCCTGCATCTTGGGCATCGGCATCGATATGCTCGAGCGCGAGGAGATCGAAGCACAACTCGAGCACCAGTTGCAGTTCCAGATGACCTTGATGGACTCCATGCCCATCGCGGTTTTCACCAAGGATGCCAACGGCCGTTACCTCAGTTGCAATCGCGCCTTTGAACAGTTCACCAACCTGACGCGTGACAAGATTGCCGGGAAAACCGTTTCCGATGTCTTCGACCCGGAATTGTCAGCCATCTGCTTGCAGAAGGATCGCGAACTGTTCCAACATCTAACAACGCTGGTCTATGAAGGCCGCATCAAGCAGCCCTCAGGCGTCGGGCGGGATGTCATTTTCCACAAGGCTTCGTTCCTGGATGCCAACGGCCAGATCGGTGGCATCATCGGGGCCTTCATCGATATCACGGAGGCCAAGCGCGCCCACGAACGGCTGTTGTTGCAGGAATCTGCCCTGCGCGCGGCGGCCAACAGCATCGTCATCACGGATCGCAAAGGGGCCATCGTCTGGGCCAACCCGGCTTTCACCGCGCTCACCGGCTACACTCCGGAGGAAGTCATCGGCCAGACCCCGCGCGTCTTGAAGTCCGGCCGCCAGACGGATCAATTCTATCACGAACTCTGGCAGACCATCCTCAAAGGCAACGTCTGGCGCGGTGAACTGACCAACAAACGCAAAGACGGCTCCATCTACGATGAAGACATGACCATCACGCCGGTGCGTGATGCCGCCGGGAATGTCACCCACTTCGTCGCCATCAAGCAGGATGTCACTCAGCGCAAGCAGCTCGAGGCGCAATACCTCCGCGCGCAGCGCATGGAGGGCATCGGCATGCTCGCCGGTGGTATCGCGCACGATCTGAACAACGTCCTCGCGCCCATCATCATGTCCATCCAGATCCTCAAGGAACTGCACCCGGATGATGAGACGGCGGAGATCCTCGTGGGCCTGCAAGACTCGGCGCAACGCGGCGCAGACATCGTCCGGCAGGTGTTGACCTTCGCCCGGGGTATCAAGGGTGAACGCCTCCTGCTCACGCCCAAGCACCTCGTCAAAGACATGGTACGCGTGGCCAAGGAAGCGTTCCCGCGCAATATCACCATCAGCAGTGATGTCGCTGATGATCTGTGGAATGTCATGGGCGATCCCACCCAGCTCCATCAGGTGCTGCTCAACCTCTGCGTCAATGCCCGCGATGCCATGCCCGATGGCGGCATGCTGACGGTCAATGCCTATAACACCAGCCTGACCGATGGCACGGGTGTCTTGGGCACCAAGATGGCCGCGGGCGATTACACTGTCCTCTCGGTGAAGGATAGCGGCATGGGCATTCCTTACGATATCCAGGAGCGCATCTTCGAGCCGTTCTTCACCACCAAGGACCAGGGCAAGGGCACCGGTCTCGGTCTCTCCACCGTCATGGGCATCGTGAAGAGCCATCACGGTTACATCCGTTTGCTCAGCGAGCCGGGCAAAGGGGCGGAGTTCCAGATCTATCTGCCCGCCATCAAAACTGGCGAACGTGATCTCAAGACCGAACCGCAGAATACGCTGCCTGAAGGCCACGGCGAGCTCGTGATGCTGGTGGATGATGAAGAGATGATCCGCATGGTCGGCAAGGATATCCTTTCCCGCCACGGCTACCGCGTGATCCTTGCCAGCGATGGCACGGAAGCTATGGCCCTCATGGCCCAGCAGATCGGCAAAGTCCACCTCGTCATCACGGACATCATGATGCCCTACATGGATGGCGTGGCGCTCGTCCGCGGCCTGCGCAAGATGGCCCCGGAAGTGAAGATCCTCGCCTGCAGCGGCCTCGCTTCGGGCGCTTCCATGACGAACAAAGTGGATGAGCTCAAGCGCTTGGGAGTGCATCCCATTCTGCACAAGCCTTTCACCGCGCGGAAACTGCTCGTGAACGTGAACCACGTCCTGCATGACGAGCCCATCGAGACCGAAGGTATTTGACCTGCAATTCTTCTGCGCCTGTGCTATGGTGCGGCCATGATCATCGGTGTTCCTCGGGAGATTAAGACCAAAGAATTCCGCGTCGGCCTCTTGCCCTCGGCCGCGTATCAACTCATCAAGCGCGGCCACGAAGTCGTTGTGGAACACGATGCCGGTGCCGGCTCCGGCTACGCCGATGCCGAATACGAAAAAGCCGGCGCACGGATCGTCGCGCAACACGCCGAGGTCTTTCAACAGGCCGAACTCGTCGTGAAGGTGAAAGAGCCGCAACCCTCCGAGCTGCCCTTGCTCCGGCGCGGCCAGATGCTCTTCACCTACCTGCACCTCGCCGCCAGCAAAGACCTCACGAACGGCCTGCTGCAATCCGGCGTCACGGGCATAGCTTACGAAACCATCAGTCAACGAGGCCGCCTGCCGTTGCTTGAACCCATGAGCGAAATCGCGGGCCGCATGTCGGTTATTATGGGTGCCTACTTCCTCTCCAAGCATCGTGGTGGCAACGGCGTTCTGCTTAGCGGCGTTGCGGGTGTGCTGCCGGGCAAAGTCGTGGTGCTTGGTGGTGGCACGGCAGGTATCAACGCCGCCCGTATGGCCACGGGCCTCGGCGCGGATGTGACGATTCTCGAAGTGGACCTCGAACGGATGCACTACCTCGATATCACTCTGCATACCGCCCACACCCTCTATTCCAGCGAGGCACACCTGCTTGATCTTCTGCCCAGCGTGGACCTCCTCATCGGTGCCGTCCTTGTGCCCGGCGCTAAAGCACCCAAACTTATCCGACGTGACATGCTCCAGCGCATGCGCCCCGGCAGCGTGCTGGTGGACATCGCCATCGACCAAGGTGGCTGCGCGGAAACTTCACGCCCTACTACGCACGATGACCCCGTTTTTGTGGAAGAAGGTGTCACTCATTACTGTGTGGCGAACATGCCCGCCGCCTACGCCCGTACTGCCACCCAGGCGCTCACGAACGTCACCTATCGCTACGTGGAACTGCTCGCCGACCATGGCCTCATCGAAGCCTGCAAACTCCAACCCGCCTTAGTTGGTGGTATCAACACGCTGAACGGCGAGATCACCTGCCAAGCCGTCGGCGAAGCGCATGGCCTGCCGTGGAAGCCGGTGACGTTGTAAGGCGTTGCTGCCCCGCAAGGAGGCAGAACTAACCGGTCCGTGAACCATTGCAAGTCCGGTGAATAATCAACCCGCTTCACCGCACACACTGCCGCTTTCCCCCTTTCACACCTTCCTCCCTTACAAACACCCCACCGACTTCAAAAACAACTCCGTCTGTACCAGCGCATCGTGGAACAGCGCCCCATCGAACATCAGATACCCATGCGGCCCGCCTTCATTCACCACCAACTCACACCGGTTGCCAGCCTTGATCATCGCGTCGTAAAACTTCTGCGCCCCTTTGAAAGGCGTCGTCGTATCGCCCGTGCCGTGCAGCACCAACGTCGGCGGCAATCCCGCCTTCACCTGATGCGCCGGAGATATCTCCTCCCACCGCACCCCGATCAACGCATTCCCATAACCCTCCTTCGAGGTATCGATCACCGGATAGTTCAGCACCATCGCGTTCGGCACACATGACACCTTCAAGTCATCCGTCGCTTCATCGATTCCTGTGAACATCGCCGTCGCTGCCGCCACATGCCCGCCTGCGGAACCGCCATTCACCACGATCTTGTTCGGATCAATCCCCAACTCCGCCGCGTGCGCACGGATATAACGCACCGCCGAGCGCCCATCCTTCACGCAATCGAACACCGTGTTCGTGCCCTTCGTCGTCACCAACCGATACTCCATGCTGATGCCCACCATGCCCAACTTCGCGAAGTGGACCGCGAACGGATACATCCGCCGCGGCTCACCGCCCCGCCAGCCCCCGCCATGGATCGTGAGAAAACATCCGCGTTTGTCAGACGCCTTGAATCCGTCCGGCTCGAACACATGCAGATGCAACTCCCGTCCATCAACCTGCTTGTAAACTACCTTTCGCGTCGGCTCCACCTTCGCCGCGATCTGCGCCGGCGGATCCAGCGGCTTCGGCTCAGCCGCTTTTACCGCTGATGTTACGCCAGCAACGCCCAACGCAAGGACGAGATAAACGAGCTTCATAAGCATTTCCTTAACACCAAACGATCAACCAATCCAGCGCCATCCCAACTTGAGCGCCGAGCTCCAGCTCGGCTCGAATGTCGGTAGGGCGTTTCGCCGAAACGGCCATAGGAGCGCGGCGTTTACGCCGCTTCAACGTGCGCAATGTCGCCAAATATTGAACCTCACGGAGTTTATTCCACACCGCAAATCTTCTTACGCTCGTAACCACTCCCATTCCCCGACGTCATCTCTCCCGTATGACCAAGCAACTCATCACCATGATCATCGGGTTCTTCCTCGTGAGCCTGCTGTTCTGGTTGATCCAGCGCCTGTCACCGAACATTCGGGGACAGAAGTGGCTGCGTCGCGGCTACTTGGTTGATGTCGGCTATTACATCTTCACTCCGCTCGTGACCAAGGTGGTCTCACGCACGCTGATCTTGCTTCCGGCCTTGCTCCTCGTGGTCATCATGGGCGTTTCCGCTGAAGAATTGCGCGGCAAAAACTACGTCGGCTTCGGCCCACTCAGTCTCCAACCGCTCTGGCTCCAAGGCATCGAGATTTTCATCCTCGGCGATTTCATCGGCTACTGGACCCACCGCTTCTTTCACACCAGCCGATGGTGGAAATTCCACGCCGTGCATCACAGCTCGCAAGAAGTGGACTGGCTCAGCAGCGTGCGCGTGCATCCCGTGAACGACGCCGTCACCAAGCTCGCCCAGGTGTTCCCGCTCCTCTTCCTCGGCTTCAACCCCACCGTGCTCGCCGCCTACACGCCCATCATCACCTTCTACGCCATCTTCCTGCATGCGAATGTGGATTGGGATTACGGTCCACTGCGCGGCCTCATCGCCAGTCCCGTCTTCCATCGCTGGCACCACACGAAAGAAGCCGAAGCCATGGATAAAAACTTCGCCGGCTTCTTCCCATGCTTCGACAGGCTCTTCGGCACCTACTACATGCCCGTCGGCAAATACCCCACCGAGTTCGGCATCCACGAAGAAATGCCCGACAACTTGCTGAAGCAACTGGTGTATCCCTTTAAAAGTGAACTAGCTACCGAGGTTCCAGTCGCACCTGTTACCGAATCGGTTGCTAGCACCACGACAACTGCATCGGCGAAATAAGTTGCGAGCGATTCAAACGCTCTCAACCATTTTCCAGTGCCATAGGCACAAAAGATTCCTAGCAGCGGCTTTCAAGCCGCTGACTGTGTCGGTTGAAATCTCCGTCGCGTAGCGACGGAAGATGTTTTCACGAAGTCGTCAATTTACTTCCCTTTGAACTTCCTCCGATCCAGACCCATCAGCCCGCCTTTGCCTCCCTCTACGAGACGAAGCTGGCCATCAGTTCGCGCCTTGTCCCAAAACTTTGACCATCACGAAAGCAAAGCCGCAACTTAATGCAAGCAGTGGAATAATGAGAAAGCTCGCTATGGCAAGCGCTGCCGTTGCTAAGACCTTGTCCCGCTCAGCCTTCCTTGCCCGGTACGCATAAAAGAAGCACCATGGAACACTGGTGCAATAAATCAAAATAGCGATGAGACTCAGTTTGGGATTTCCATTTGCGTGCCAATCACCAAAAGAGAAATGAGTGATGACGGCCATGAAAGGCGCCAACAGTGGAAGCAAGGCAATGCGTGGTGATGCTGGTTGGGAACGGCATAGCCATCCAAGATACCCATGGCAAATGCCGCGGCCGCCGAAATGGACGCGACGATTTGAAACCATTTTAACTCATCTGGCATTGCTCACTTCCCCTTAAACTCCACCCAATCCAGATTCATCAACCCGCCTTTGCCCGGGTTCACGAACACCACATAGACATCCGCGCGCTCGGGCCCGGCCTTCAGTGGCGAGCTGAGTTCCACCCAGTTCTCCCAACCGCCCGTCGGCTTCACTTCCACACTCGCGAGCACCTCACCCGTCACCGAGCCCGCGCGCAGTTCGATGCTTCCGCCCACGCCACCCGACGCCACCCGGAACGTCACACTACCTGCATCACCCAGATGCACGCGCTCAAACTTTACATGATGCCCGTGATCAATCGCCCCGAGGAACTGCCCGCCGCTCGCCTTGCTGCCGCCTAAACGGCGACACCCCAGAATAGCATCATTCGCCTCCGCCTCGATCCGGCGAGTACGCAACTTGATATCCGCCTTGCCGACGAGTGATCCCGCTGGCGCGCGACCCGTATCGGTATAACTCGCCTCCAACACACCCATCGTTTGCTTCGGATCTTTCGGCGGCGTCACCATGCCCGCCAACCCCCGGATCATCGCCGGCCCCGTCTTGCCTTCTTCCAAGCTGTAAACCCAGCGCACGATGATCGTCACCTGATCCGTCGTGAGTCCTTCGTGCGGCAACATCGGCACCTCGCTCCACACGCCGCTGGAGCCTTTGATCACCCGTTGCACCGTCGCGTCCAACGCTCCCGCCTGACCGCGATACCGCTTCGCCACTTCCAGCAACGGCGGCCCGACGATTTTCTGCTCGATCGCATGGCAGTTAAAACAATCACTCTGTTTCATCATCGCCAAACCGGGATCCACGCTGCCGCTCTTGCCGTCCGCATCCGACCACGTCGCATTCAGGAACGTACGCGCCTCCATCAATTCATCATTTTGTTCGGACGTGCCGTCCTCTTGGTCCTTCACGCCGATGCGATACTTCACCGGCTGCCCCGGCGTAAAAAAATCGCCATTCTGCGGTTCGATGAACCGCACCTCCGGCACCGCATTGCCCACGAGCACCGGCAAACTGCGCGCACTGACGCCGCCCTTGCCATCGCTAACCCGCAGCTCCACCACGTAGTTGCCGGGCTTGTCGAAAGTGACCGTCGGATTCGCCTCACGCGACACCACCTTGTTGCCCGGATGTACCAGCCATTCATACGAGAGCGTATCGCCTTCGTGATCCTTCGAGCCCGCGCTTGAGAGCTTCACCTGCAACGGCTCACGTCCCGCCGTGTTCTCGCCCGAGATCTTTGCCACTGGCGGCAAGTTGCCGCGCACATAAGACATCTTCAGCAGTTTCGCATCCTTGTTCGGCGCCCACGTCTCGCCGTAATCCAACAGATACAGGCAGCCATCCGGCCCGAATTGCATGTCCACTGGCCGCTTCAAGATGAACGCCTCGCTGTTCTCCAGCTTTGCCAGCCGGTCTTTGTCATTCACCAGCAACACGGCGGACGTGAAATCCTCAATCCCTTGCAGATCGGCATTCTCATTCAACCGCGCCCACTTCACGAACGGCCGCTGCCAGTCATAGAACAACAGGCAGTTGTCGAACGTCTCCGGAAACCCATCCGTCTTCGCGAACTCTTTCTTATAATGAAACACCGGCCCCGCACACGCCGTGCGACCGCCTTTGCCCAGCATCGGAAACTCTGGCGAGTCTGCGTATGGCCAATAGATCATCGCGGGCACCGCGGGCGGCAGATTCTTCGCCCCCGTGTTGTTCTTCCCCTCGTTCACCGGATGCAGCGGATCATACATCGCGCCCACTTCCTTGGTGTCGTGATTGTAGCGCGCATACGGGGAATTGTTCCCCACGAAATACGGCCAACCGTAATTACCCGGCTTCTTCGCCTGGTTTAATTCGTCATAACCGCGCGAACCCCGCTTGCCGTCCGTGTTTGCGTCCGGTCCCACCTCGCCCCAATAGATGATCCCCGTCTTCTCATCCACGCTCATGCGCCACGGATTGCGGCAACCCATTGCATAAATTTCCGGCCGCCCCACCTTGCCATCCTTCGGAAACAGATTGCCGTCCGGAATCGTGTATTTGCCATCCGGGGTAGGGCGGATGCGGTTGATCTTGCCGCGCAAGTCCTGCGTGTTCGCGGAGGACTTCTGCGCATCCCAAGGCTCCAGCCCCACCCGGTCATCGATCGGCCCGTAACCCTCCGAGTCCGCGTGTGGATGCGTATTATCGCCCGTGGAGAAAATGAGGCAGCCATCCGGCGCAAACTCCAGCGAGCCCGCATGGTGACAGCATTGCAACCGTTGCTCGGCGAATTCCAGCACCACCTTTTCGCTCGTCTTGTCCAGCTCATCGCCCTTCATCGTGAAGCGACTCAGTCGCTGGCCCGTGTAATCTTTCGGCGAGTAGAGGAAATAGATCCACTGGTTCTGCGCGAACTTCGGATCGAGCGCGAAACCCAGAAATCCGTTCTCCAAACCATTGAAGACCTCTACCGAACCGGCCTCCACCACCTTGCGCGTATCCGGTTTCCAGATACGCAACTTGCCGTTGATTTCGTTGAAGAAGATGCGCCCATCCGGAGCTAGTTCCAGCTCCATCGGCTGCGGCATCCCTTCGGCCAAAACCTCGATCTTATAGCGATAATCCAACGGCTTCTCCGCCGCCAATAGCGAGCTGCTGCCGATCATGGCAAGACCAGCCATGGCGGGTATCAAAAACTTGGGAATGCGCATCCCTTAAGCAAAACGGGTCCATCGTCTGGCGGCGAGAAAATTGTAATGGAACAGGGGACGTTTTCTGCCTTTTGCTATTCGCTGCCAGTTGACGTTTCTTTAGCCCGGGGTATCCGATTTGACAGCCGCCGTTTTGCCCCTACATTTCAGCGCATGAAACTCACGTCCCTGTTCGCCATTATGACTCTGGCTACTGCCTTGACGGCTTCGGCCGCGCAATCCGTTTACGATGTGCCCCTGAAGAACATCGACGGCAAAGACACCTCGCTCAAAGAATACAAGGGCAAGGTCATCCTCGTCGTCAATGTCGCTTCCAGTGCGGTACACCCCGCAATACAAGGGGCTCGAAGCCACCTATCAGAAATATAAGGCCCAAGGTCTGGTCGTCACCGGCTTTCCTTGCAACCAGTTCGGCGCGCAAGAATCCGGCACGAACGAGGAGATCAAGCAGTTCTGCTCCAGCAAATATAATGTGACCTTCCCCATGTTCGACAAGATCGAGGTCAACGGCGCGAGCCGTCATCCGCTGTATCAGATCCTCGCCGGCAAAGAATCGCCGTTCCCCGGTGACATCAAGTGGAACTTCAACAAGTTCCTCATTGGCAAGGATGGCAAGATCGTCAAGCGCTTCGATTCCAAGGCCGCGCCGGAATCCAAAGAAGTGACCGATGCGATTGAAGCTGCGCTCGCCGCGAAGTAAGGCTATACTGTCTCAGGTGAAAGGGGAGAAGGCGACACCTTCTCCCCTTTTTTATGTTAACGGCCGTAGTAACGAGGAATCATTATGCCGAACGATGAACAGAAGATTCGCCACGTCATCACAGAATGGCATAAGGCCACCGCTTTGGGTGACATCTCGCGTATCCTGCCCTTGATGGCTGAGGACGTCGTCTTCCTCCAGCCGGGCCAGCCGCCCATGCGTGGACGAGATGCGTTTGCCGCGGGTTTCACGACGGCGCTGAAGCTGTTCCGCATCAACTCCAGTTCCGAGGTGCAGGAGATCCAGGTCACGGGTGATCTTGCCTATTGCTGGACCCAGCTTTCCGTGACCATCACGCCCGTGCAGGCGGGCGCTTCAAAACGCCGCTCCGGCTACACCCTCAGCGTCTTCCGCAAACTGGCGGACGGCAACTGGGTGCTGACGCGGGATGCCAATATGCTGACCACTGAACCCTGACCGCTTTGCCTTTGCGTCCAGCCCCGTTCCGGCCTACTTTCCCGTCGTG
Organism: Limisphaerales bacterium; assembly: GCA_965283725.1. Classification (GTDB taxonomy): domain Bacteria; phylum Verrucomicrobiota; class Verrucomicrobiia; order Limisphaerales; family JAEYXS01; genus JAEYXS01. The sequence goes on along the minus strand of CBDIPT010000003.1, from coordinate 635,031 downwards.
CCCGTAAAAATTTCCATCATTGTTCCCGCTTTCAATGAAGAGAAGCTCATCGCCCAGTCCTTGGCAGCGATGAAGGAAGCCGCGCACGCTTTCACCACCCGCGGCTGGGCCTGGGAACTCTGTGTCTGCGATAACAACTCGAAGGACCGCACGACGGAGATCGCGCAATCGGCCGGTGCCCGGGTGGTCTTCGAGCCAAAAAACCAGATTTCCCGTGCGCGCAATACCGGCGCTTCCATCGCCCAAGGCGAGTGGTTCCTCTTTGTGGATGCGGATTCCCGCCCGAGCAAGGAATTGCTGCATGATCTGGCGGACCACATCGATTCCGGCAGTACCTCGGTGGCGGTTGTGTGGTGAAGCTGGATGAAGATATCGGTCGCATGGGCCGCTTGGCCGATTGGTGGAACCGCCTCAGCCGCTGGCAAAAGTGGGCGGCGGGTTCCTTCGTCTTTTGTGAAGCCGCGGCGTTCCGCGAGTTGCAAGGCTTCAGCCTGGAACTGTATGCGAGCGAAGAGATCGAGTTCAGCAAGCGCCTCAAGAAACTCGCCAAGGTGCGAAAGAAAGACCTGATCATCCTGCATCGCCACCCGCTGCTCACCTCCGCCCGCAAAGCACACCTTTACTCCAAGAAAGAGCACGTCCGCTTCCTCCTGCGCACGCTGCTTACCGGTGGCAAGACGCTGAAGAAAGCGGATACCGCCGCCATCTGGTACGATGGCCGCCGCTAAATCAACTTAGCTGCCGACGCAGGAGGCAGACCTAAACGGCTTTTAATTCGCTTGTGAGAGCGTCGTGGCTAGTCTTCACTTTCGCCCATCAGCCGTATGAAGCCACCCACCAGTCGTCGCACATTCTTGCGTTACGCCGCGTTATTGCCGTTGGCGGCAACGGCCCTTTCCACCACAGGCAGCCTGGCAGCGATCTCGCCGATCAATCACGTGGGCAGTCCCTCGCTGAAACCCGCGTTGAATGCCTATTCCTTCCTGGAAATGCTCAACGCTAACGCCAAGGACGCCACCACCGGCATCAATCTCTTCGGCGTGTGCGATTTTGCCGCCAAACTCGATTTCGCCGCCGTGGATCTCACGGGTTATTTCTTCCCCGGTTATCCAAAACCGCCGGAAGACAGCTACATCGCACGGATCAAAAAGCATGTTCACGCCTTGGGCATGGATATCAGCGGCACGGGGGTGCGTAATGATTTTGCCACGGCGGATGCTACCGTGCGCGCGGCCGGGGTTCAGCTCACCAAGGAATGGATCGAGGTCGCCGTCCGTCTTGGCGCTCCCGTGGTCCGCGTCTTCGCCGGGCCGCAGTCCCCTTTCAAAGAGTGGCAGGCTGCCGCAGGCAATGCTGACCGGGCCACTGTCGAGACCTGGATGGCCGATTCCTTGCGTGCTTGCGCCGAGCACGGCAAGAAACATGGCGTGCTGGTGGCCGTGCAGAATCATGGCGACTTCCTCAGCACCGGCGAGGAGCATCTAAGTCTCCTCAAACGTGTGGATCACGAATGGTGCGGTGCCTTGGTGGACACGGGCAAATATCTCACGGAGGATCCCTACAAGGACATCGCCCTCATGGCCCCCTACGCCGTGAACTGGCAGATCAAAGAGACGATGCAGAGCAGCATGAAATCCCCGCGAGTGGACATGCCCAAGCTGATCAAGATCATCCACCAGTCCCGCTATCGCGGCTATCTGCCGATCGAGACACTCGCCAGCGGCAGAAAAGATTATGATTCCCGAGCCGAAGTCACCGCTTTGTTGCAGCAGATGCGCGCCGCCCTCGCGGACCTGAAATGATGTAGCCGCCCCGGCTGCGGGTTGCGGTGTGAAACGGCATCGAGTGCATTTCCCATAGCCCCGTGCCGTAATTTGCTAGGCTTCAAGGTTTGCCTTTCCTTGCCGGATTCTCTTTGCTTGGCCTATGTCCACTATTGCGGTGCTCGGCACGCTCGATACCAAAGGCCTGGAGCATGCCTTTGTTGCAGAACAGATTCGCCAGCGCGGTCATCAGGCCCTCCTGATTGACGTCGGCGCGCTGGATGCTGCCCAGGTGACGCCCGATATTTCCTGCGAGACGGTTGCCGCCGCCACAGGCGTTGACCTCGCTGCTTTGCGCGCTCGCAAGGACCGGGGCGAAACTGTCGCGGCCATGGCGGGAGCAGCCGCAGTTTATCTGAAGCAGTTGGTGGACGCGCAAAAGATTCAGGGCGTCATCTCTCTCGGTGGCGGTGGCGGCACTGCTATTGGTACTGCGGCAATGCGCGCTCTGCCCATCGGTTTCCCCAAGGTGATGGTGTCCACCCTGGCCAGCGGGAACACCGCCCAATACGTCGGCTCCAAGGACATCGTGATGATCCCGAGCATAGTGGACGTTGCCGGGCTCAATCGTATTTCCCGCCAGATCCTCACCCGCGCCGCCGGAGCCATCTGCGGCATGGTGGAAGTAGAACCACCCAAGGCCGAGGACAAGCCCATCATCGTCGCCAGCATGTTTGGCAACACGACTGTGTGCGTGAATCACGCCAAGGCTATCTTGGAACAAGCGGGCTTTGAAGTTCTCGTCTTCCATGCTACCGGCACGGGTGGTCGCACCATGGAATCGCTCATCGAATCCGGCATGGTGAGCGGTGTGCTGGATATCACCACGACAGAGTGGGCAGATGAGGTCGCCGGTGGTTTCCTCAGCGCCGGTCCCACCCGCCTAGAAGCCGCCGCGCGCAAAGGAGTTCCCGCCATCGTCGCACCAGGCTGCCTGGACATGGTGAACTTTCACGCGCCCGAAACCGTCCCCGCCAAGTATCAAGGCCGCACGCTTTACCGGCACAATCCGCAAGTGACCCTCATGCGCACGAGCGTGGAAGAATCCAAGACCTTGGGTCGCTTCATTGCCGAAAAACTGAACCTTTCCATCGGGCCGATCACCGTGCTATTGCCCAAGCTGGGCTTCAGCGTCATCGCCGCTCCCGGCGGTCCATTTCACGATGCGGCGGCTGACGAAGCGTTCTTCCGCGAATTGAAGGCTCACCTCCGGCCGAACATTCCCGTGATCGAAATGGAGAATGCCGTCAATGATGCCGCCTTCGCCGAACGCTGCGCCAAAACACTTTTGCAACTGATGGGTAAGTGAACTGACTTAGAACGCAAACGCACCTTCGTGCATGTTATTGTAGGTCAGCCCGATCACCGTCACCAAGATCAACTGAAACACCCCGGTGCCGATCAATCTGCGCCGGTCAGGAATCGAGGATGTGAAGATAGCCCGGGCAAAACAGATCAGCGCATCAACCAGGCACAGCAGCAGGTAGGCCGGGAGAAAATACGAGATCCCCTTCATCACCTCATCACTCCAGGTGTACTGCGCGCCATTGTCCTCCAGCCAATGAAATGCCAGCAATGCCAGCCCGCCTAAAGTGGCCAGCCAGATCCGCCATGCTTTGAAAAATGTCCGTAACGATTCTCCCATCGTGCTCCCCACCTTACTGCACGGCTAAACATCCGCCAACCTTGCTTTGCTAAATTTTTAGCCGGATTGGCCTTTAGCGGTCAAAAAATGGAGGCTGCCCTATTTCGGCTTTGCCCCCTGCCAGCCTTTCAACCACTGCTCCGTCAGCTCCGCCACCAGTTTTGCGTTCTTAGGGTCGTTCGCGATGTTCGTGTTCTCCATGGGGTCCAGCTTCTCGTCGTACAGCTCCACGGCATCCACTACAGAATGATCCTTCCGCCCTACCCAGCGCGTGAAGCGATACCGGTCTGTGCGCATCGTGTAGCCCATGAGCTGCTTGCCTTGGACCCCGCGCGGATACTGGCTGAAAGCCGCCGGTTTCCACGCTTTGGCCGGGTCTTGAATGACCGGCGCAAAACTCGTTCCCTCCAGGTGTTTCGGCAACGGCAGCCCGCACAACTCAGCCAAAGAGGGGTAGATATCCACGAACTCCACGAGCGCATCCGTCTTCTTGCCAGCGGATTTCTGGCCCGGCACGGAGATGATCAACGGCGCGTGGGTATCCAGCTCCACGTTCGTGTGCTTGCACCAAGCATCATGCTCGCCGAGTTTCCAGCCATGATCACCCCAGAGGATGATGATGGTGTCATCGCGCAGTCCCAGCTTCTCCACTTCCGCCACCACTTTGCCCACTTGGGCATCCATGTAGCTGATAGCCGCGTAGTAACCGTGCTTCAGATTCCGCGCGAGGTCATCCGGGATATGCCCCTGCGGGATGCTGTCATAGGCTCGCATCTCACCACCAGGCTGCACGGCATACTCCGGCGCATCCTTCGGGCGGAACGGATTCGGCGCCAGTTCAATGGTTTTGGCGTCGTACATGTCCCAATACTTCTTCGGCGAAACAAACGGCAGATGCGGCCGGATGAAACCGACCCCCAGCCAGAACGGTTGCTTCTTCTCTTTTAACTCGCGCAGCGCATTGATGGCCATGTCCGCCAGCGCCCCGTCGTGAAAGGTATTGTCCGGCACATCCGAAGATTCGAACGCCGGTCCACGGGAGTTGAAGGCCGTGCCCGCCTTCGCCTTGCCTTTGCCCTTTTTCTTGGGGGCGTCTTCATCCGCCGCTGCGGCGGCTTTGCGCGCGCCCATCTGGTTGTTCACATCCAGACCATACTGCTTCGCCTTCGGATTCTGCCACGGCGTGGACCAAGACTGCGGGTCATCGAAACCACCGTGGTACAGCTTGCCCATGCCTTGCACGAAGTAGCCATTGTTCTTGAAGTGTTGCGGTAGCGTGACGACATCCGGCAGGGCGGTGCGGAAATGCGTCTCGAGATCCCACACCTTCGTCGTATCCGGCCGCGTCCCCGTGAGCAGACTGGAGCGCGACGGCGAACAGACCGCTTGCTGGCAATAGGCGCGGTTGAAGACCAACCCCTTCGCCGCGAGCGCGTCCAAGTTCGGGCTCTTCACGATTTTGCTGCCATACGCGCCGAACTCCGGCCGTAGATCGTCCACGGCGATGAACAGCACGTTGTAACGCTTCGCCTCCGCCGCATTCACGGAAAGCGCGATGGCCCAAACGCCCAACAGACAGGCCGAAAGACGGAACAGGGATTTCATGGGGAAAGAGTTTAGGGTGCCAGGGAATGACACGCAACCTGACAATAGCCACTGTTATCTTCGTGCCGTTAGGCACGGTAGAATCCTCAGCGGCGGCTTTCAAGCCGCCGTCAGTCATCATGATAGCCCGTCGCGTAGCGACGGAAGATATCCGTTAATTATGACAATCTTTCGTCACTACGTGACGCAACACTGAAAAACCGTTCCAACGGGCTAAAGCCCGTTGCTAAGAATCTTCCCTCGCGCCGCTAGGTAGGCCAAAGCGTGCTGTCGCTATCGGCTTTTCACGATTTAACGTCTTTAAGGAATCACCTTTTCCTTGTTTCCCGGCTTCCCCTCCCCGCATAACATAAGTCGCTCATGAATATTATTGAGGAACTGCAGTGGCGCGGCTTGATCGCCGATCAGACGGATGCGGAAGGCCTGGCGAAACGCCTGGCCGAAAAGCCCATCACGCTCTATGCCGGCTTCGACCCCACGGCGGACAGCCTTCACGTCGGTCACTTGGTGCCGTTGATCGCCCTGCGTCGTTTTCAGAACGACGGCCATTTTCCCATCGCCATCGCCGGCGGCGCCACGGGCAGCATCGGTGATCCCAGCGGCAAATCCGCTGAACGCTCGTTGCTCACGAAGGAAATGATCCAAGCCAACGTGGATGCCGTGCGTCCGCAATTGGCGCGCCTCCTTGATTTCGAGACACAGAAGAATCCCGCCCGCCTCTTGGATAACGCGGACTGGACGGCACAGTTGAGCTTCCTCGATTTCCTGCGGGACATCGGCAAGTTTTTCACCGTGAACCAGATGGTGCAGAAGGAGAGCGTTCGTGCCCGCATGGAAGACCGTGAAGTAGGCATCAGTTACACGGAGTTCAGCTACCAACTGTTGCAGGCATTTGATTTCTATCACCTGAACCGGAAGTTCGATTGCGAACTCCAGATCGGCGGCAGCGATCAGTGGGGCAACATCACGGCGGGCATCGACCTGCTCCGCAAGAAGGGTGGTCATTACGGCTACGGCGTTACGCTCCCGCTCATCACAAAGGCGGACGGCACCAAATTCGGCAAGACCGAAGGCGGCGCGGTGTGGCTCGACCCCAAGAAGACCAGCCCCTACCAGTTCTTCCAGTTCTGGATGAAGACGGACGACCGTGACGTTATCCGTTACCTGAAATTCTTCACTTTCCTGACGCAGGAGGTGATCGCCGATCTCGAAGCGAAACACATCGCGAACCCCGGTGCGCGCGAAGCCCACAAGGCACTCGCGAAGGCCTGCACTGATCTCATCCACGGCGAACACGCCACGCAAGAAGCCATCCGCGCGAGCGAGATACTTTTCGGCGGCAGTTTGGCTGGTCTGGCGGAATCTACTTTCAATGAGATAGTCGGTGAAGTGCCTACGAAGGAGATTGAATGCAATCCATCTGACAGTGGTGTTCCATTGGTTGAAGTTTTAGTCGCTTCGGGTTTGTCGCCTTCAAAAGGCCAAGCGAAGAAAGACATTGAAGGAGGAGGCATTTACGTAAACAACGTAAAAGAGAGCAATCCTCAGCAAACTCTAAATGCTAATAATCTGCTTTTCCGAAAGCATGTTCTGATCCGAAAAGGCAAACGGAATTATATGGTTATTACGCCAAAAGGCCTGAAGATTCTCCCAGGAACGATTGAGGATGAAAAATTGTAGATAGCTCTTCGGCAAGCACATCCTGCTCCGCAAAGGCAAACGCAACTACGTGGTCATCACGGCGAAGTAAATCGTAGCGCAGACTGTCAGTCTGCTGTGTCGCAGATCGGTGATCTGCGAGCTGTGAAATAGTCGTAGCGTCTGCCGACTGCCAGTCGGCGACACAGCAGATCATCGGTCTGCGCTACAAACGTAAAAAGGGCGCGTTCATCACGCGCCCTTTTGCTTTTCAATTGATCGAACCGCTTACTTCTTAGTGATCAGCTCCCACTTCTCCCCGAAGAAGCCCGCATCCACGATTCCACCCGGTGCCTTGGATGTCACCGGCTTGGTGATATCGACCACGGCCCAGTCTGGCAGCTTGGGCGTCTGTCGTGCGTTGTTCAGATAATCATACTCGCGATACGTGAAGCTGCTATTGATCACCACGTAATGCTTCGGGTTCAGCGGATTCGGATAGATCAGCACCGGCACATTCTCATTCGCCGCGTACAGGCGCGTGCCGACCCGCACGCCATCCTTCGTCCATTGGATGGGCAGCTTGTCCGCGATCTTCGCCAGCACCGTATTGCTCTGCGGGTCGCCCCAGAGCACAAGGTTATGCTGGGCGATGTCCGCATCGGTAACCTCCGCGTCCTTCTTCAAGCGCGCATCGCCGCGGAACTGTTGCCGCCAGTGCGTGATAGCGTGCTGCAACTCGCCCTCCACCCACTTGCCTACCTTGTCATTCATCGCCTTGCCCGTCGGCTGCACGAAGACAAAGGAATCCATGAACGCATCATCGATCGGTCCTTGGAGACCGTGCACCTTAGCGAGTCCTTCCACGGCGGTGGAACTCACCAGCTTCCACTTCTTGCCCTCCTTGCGCAGACGCGCGGTGAAGCTGCGATCGGAAAACGCCTTCGGCAATTCCAACGTGTGTCCATCTACTTCCAGCTTCGCGGCGCGCGTGATGTCCAAGGGATATTCGCCTGAACCGAAGTCGAGGGTAAACGCCGTCACGCCTTTTGTTTTGATCTCGAAATCGTTGTCGTTCGTATCGAACTCCGCGTCCACGCGGGCGCGTTCCCAATGCTGCTCCATGCCGTCTATCGTCACCCAGAAGGCCTTGTTGTAATGCAGCGTGAAGGTGGTGTACTTCACCTGCCGTGGCACCGGATTACGGCCCAGCGCAGCAATGGCATCTATGCGCCGTTCCACTTCTGCTTTTGCTCCTGCTCGAACTTGTGTTCCGTGTTCGGCCCGATGATGTGCGTGAGTTGGATGCCTTCTTTCGCCGCGTATTGCACCATCATATCCGCCGCCTGCTTCTGGCGATCCTTCTCGCCGCTATAAGCCACCGTCGGCACATTGAAGAGATTGATGGCACTGTCCGTCGCGTCATACATGTAGAGCAGTTTCCTTTCCCACTCGTTCAGCTTGAGCTCCTCTTGCTGGTAAACTTTCAGGAAATCAATCGTCTCGGAGAAACCCGCGCCCGGTTGCGAGGCCGCGAACATGCCGGGGAAATGGACCGTGAAGCCCCAGGTGGACGCACCGCCCATGGAGAAACCGCGCACGAGCACCCGGTTCGGATCGATGGCGTAAAACTTCTTCACATGGGCCAAGGCTTCGAACACATCCGTCTCACCCGCGAATCGCGCCGGGTTGCAGTAGCGGTTGTAAACATGCAGCACGATCGTGTTCGGCGGCGTGAACTGGCCTGGGTTGCGCTGGTGATCGAGGATGAAATTCACTTCGCTCATCACCTCGCCGCGACCATGCAACCAGATGTCCAGACGCGTGGGCAAGCCAGTCTTCACCGACTCCGGCACCACTAAGCCATAAGGCTGTACCGAGCCATCGATGCGTGATTCAAACGCCCGCACAACCAGGCCGGTGGCATTCGTCCACGTCGGCTTGCCTTCGCGTAATTGCTTGGCGCGATCAACACCCGTCTGCAGCAACTGCTTCGCCGCCGCGATCTCGTTCGTCTTGGAGAACTCCTCATACTTCAAGGCGTAGCTCACGGCCTTGTGATAGATCTGCACATCCGGCACCAAGGCGAGCAGGTCCGCCTTCTTCGCGAGCGAGAGCTTGAGGGCATCGATTTCCTTGCCCAGCGCATCAAGGCTGGTTTGGAGTTCCTGACGGTCCTTGTCCGGCACCGGCACACCGATAGGCGGCACCCGGCGGACGTTGTCGATCTTGTTATCGGCAGGGCCATCGGCAAACGAAGTCGCGATGCCCGCCAGCAGCAGTGAAAGCGGCAGCAGTTGTTTCATGAGTATGGCACTAGGCAACTCCATTGACTGCGCCGAGGCAATGGAAATTCAACCGGACGCTAACTAAACCGCAAGATTGGTTACCGAGGGTCTCCCAGTTTTCGGAGTATTTACGTTCAGCCAAAGATTGCTACTCTGGCCTCTGATTCAGCACACAGATAACAAATCGAGAACTTCCCGCTTGACGCGATAAACCCAAGTGGTAAGACCTCTTACCATGTCCCTGCAAACTATCGAACGCCCGGCATCCCTTGTAGATGAGGTGTGTCGCCAGCTTTCCGGCCAGATCCGCAACGATGAGCTGGCCAATGAGGGTTGGCTCCTGCCTGAACGTGAACTCGCCGAACGCCTCGGCGTAAGCCGCCCGGTCGTGCGCGAAGCCACTAAACGACTGGAACTGCAAGGACTCTTGGAAATCCGCCACGGTGTGGGCATCAAGGTGGTGGATAAACTGCACAAGCCATTGAATGGCTCCGTCTCGCTCCTTATCCCCGATACCGCCGAGCGCTTGCGCCAGCTTACCGAGGCGCGCCTGCTCATCGAACCCGGCCTCGCTCGCATGGCCGCTGAGAAAGCCACTGCCGCCCATTTACGCACTCTGCGCCAAAACCAAACCCGCCAAGCCGCTGCACAGACGGAGGATGAATCCATCGAGGCGGATCTTGAATTTCATCGGCTCATTGCCGCCACGGCCGGCAATGAAATCTGCGGTCTGCTGCTGGATTCGCTCGCCGAGCTGGGCCGGGAAAGCCGCAAGACCACCCTCTCCGCCGCTGGCAATACCGTGGCCGTGGATCATCATAGTCAAATCTTCGCCGCCATCGAAGCGCGGCAGCCCGAGAAAGCATTTGCGGCAATGCAGATGCACCTGGAGGCAGCGGCACAGGACATCGCCAAGGGTTTGAAGCTGCGCGGTAAAGGAAAGGCGGGCGTATGAGTTTTGGGCGTAAGTTCATCACTTTACTCAGCCGTGGTCATGACATGGCCGCGCTTATTTGTAGCGCAGGTTGTCAACCTGCTGTGTCGCCGACTGGTAGTCGGCAGGCTCACTTGCTTTCAGGTGATTCGCAGATTGCCAATCTGCGACACAGCAGACTGCCAGTCTGCGCTACAATTTTGTTGGCGAGTGTGTGGCTCATCCCATCCATTTCTCTCTCCGCCGCCACGCTTCCGAAAGAACACGTCACGTTCTTCGAGCAAAAGATTCGACCCCTGTTAATCGCAGAATGTTACGAATGTCATAGTGCCCAGGCGAAGAAGGTTAAGGGCAGTCTGTGGCTCGATTCCAAACCGGGCATCGCCAAAGGCGGCGAATCCGGCAAGCCATTGCTCGATTCCAGCGTGCCGGAGCAAAGTCTGCTTCTGAAAGTCGTGCGGCATGAGATCGAAGACCAAGAGATGCCGCCGAAGAAGAAGCTCACGCCTGAACAGATCGCCGATTTGACCACGTGGGTGAAGCTCGGCGCTCCCGATCCGCGCGAAGCCGCCACCGTGGAAGCGAAGCGTGGCGATAAATCCTGGTGGTCGCTACAAGCTTTGGCCAAGGCGCAACCGCCAGAAACCAGTGACCTAAAAGCGAAAACGGGCAAGGTCACCAAGCCTCAGCGCACGAAGTTCGATTTCAAAGCGTGGCAGGCGAATCCCATAGATCGCTACATTCTCGCGAAGCTCGCCGAGAAAGATCTGCAACCGAACGCGCCCGCTGAAGGTCGCGCGCTAATCCGTCGTGTCACCTATGACGTCACCGGTTTGCCGCCCACACCTGAGGAAGTCGATGCTTTCGTGAAGGACAAATCGCCTGATGCCTACGCCAAGTTGGTGGATCGCCTGCTCGCCTCACCGCAATATGGCGAGCGCTGGGGTCGTCATTGGCTGGACATCGTACGCTTCGGCGAGAGCAATGGCTTCGAGCGCAATTTCATCATCGATAACGCGTGGCCTTTCCGCGACTACGTGATCCGTTCGATCAATCAGGACAAGCCGTTCAATCAGTTTATCATCGAACACCTCGCGGGCGATGTCGTGGGCAAGGATCAGCCGGATATCGAGATCGGTTCCGCCTTCATGACCATCGGGCCATACGACGATGTGGGCAATCAGGACGTCGTGGCCGCCGCGAACATCCGGGCTGCCACGCTGGATGACATGGTCACCGCCACCGGCTCCGCTTTCCTCGGCCTCACGATCAATTGCGCCCGTTGCCATAATCACAAGTTCGATCCCATCCCCACGGAAGATTATTACCGCATCAAGTCTGTGTTTGAAGGCGCGAAGCATGGTTCACGCGTGCTGGCGACCGCCGAACAGCGCAAGCAATTCGATGCGGCCACCAGGCCGCTCAACGAAGAACGTGCGCGTCTGGTCGCCGAAAAAGCGAAGTTGGACAAGGAGATCGCCGAGCGCGGTAAGAAGCTGGAAGCCATCCCGACGCCGCGTCCGGCCGTCAGCCCACGGCAGACGGACGAAGCATTCGCGCCGGTCCAGGCGCGTTATGTGCGTTTCAATTTCCTCGCCACTTCCAGTAGCCCCAATACGGGTGCCGGTGGCAAACTGGAAGAGGTGCAAGTCTGGTCCAAGGAACGCAACGTGGCGCTCGCCAGCAATGGCGCAAAAGCCGAAGGCACCAAGAGCCGCGAAGCGAAGGATTTCGATAACGCCTACGACGTGAATCTGGTGAACGATGGCAAGTTCGGCGCGCGCTGGTTCATTGGCAGCCCGGCACAACTCACGATTACGCTGGCACAGACGGAGAGCATCGACCGCATCACGCTCTTCAACAACTACACCGGACCGGACGACCGTGTGATCGCCGGAGCAGCACCGGCAGTCATTGAATACGAAGTCTTCACCTCACTCGACGGCAAGGAATGGAAGAAGGCGGTGGATTCCTATGATCGCAAGCCTTTCAACGCCGCGCTCGCGGCGGAACGCATCAATCGCCGCATCACCACCACGGATGAGGATCGCAAACACCTCAGTGAATTGAACAAAGCGATCGCGCAAGTGGATGCGAAGCTCCGAGCCATCCCTCCTTTGCCGACGGTATGGATGGGAAATTTCTCCCAGCCTAAGGATCCAACCGTGGTGCAAAAAGGTGGCGACCCGATGAAGCCCGCCGACGTGGTGAAACCCGCCAGCCTGAATGTGTTGGAGCGCGTGACCAAGTCCTACGAACTCGCGCCCACTGCACCCGAAGGCGAACGCCGCCTCGCCCTCGCGAAGTGGATCGTGAGCGATGAAAACCCGCTCTCCGCACGTGTATTGGTGAACCGCCTGTGGCACTATCATTTCGGCACGGGCATTGTGGACACGCCGGGTGATTTCGGTTTCCTGGGCGGCCAACCCACGCATCCGGAGTTACTCGACTACTTGGCGCACCGCTTGCATGCGAATGGTTGGAAGCTCAAGGCCGTGCATCGTGAAATCCTGCTTTCGCAGACGTATCAGCAATCGGCTGATTTCCGTGAATCCGCCGCGCGCGTGGACAAGGATGCGCGTTTCCTCTGGCGCTTTCCCAGCCGCCGTCTTGATGCGGAAGCCGTGCGCGACACCATGCTGGCCGTCACCGGCAAGCTCGATCAACGCATGGGCGGTCCCGGCTTTCGCCTCTACGAATACAAATCGGATAATGTCTCCACTTACTCGCCGCTGGACAAGGTTGGCCCCGAGACCTATCGCCGCGCAGTCTATCACCAGAGCGTGCGCGCGTCCGTGGTGGATGTGCTTAGCGACTTCGATCTGCCAGACAACGCCTTCGGCGTACCACGTCGCGCGAACACTACCACGCCCTTGCAAGCTCTCACCATGCTGAACCACAGCTTCACGCTCGATATGGCGGCTGCCTTGGCCGCTCGCGTGGAAAAGGGCACTGGTAAGGATGATGCAGCAAAAGCGGTGCAACGCGCTTACACCCTCGCTTTCCAACGTCAACCGACCAAGAGCGAACTGAAAGCGGCGACGGAACTCATCGGCCAGTTTGGGTTGAACGCCTTTTGCCGTGCCCTGCTGAACGCGAACGAACTGATCTATCTGGAGTAAAACGATGAAACTAAAGCAAAACGATTTACTCGCCTTGACCCGCCGCGATTTTCTCGGGCGGATGACGTCCGGCCTCAGCGGCGTTGCCCTCACCAGCTTGCTCGCGGATGATTTGCTTGGTGCCGCACTAACCGCCGAGACCACCGCATGGAAGCCCGGCCAGCCGCAGTTCAAGCCGAAGGCCAAGCAGGTCTTGCAGATCTTCTGCCCCGGTGCGGCCTCGCACGTGGACTTGTGGGACTACAAACCTTCACTGGAGAAATACGATGGCAAGCCGTTGCCCGGTGAAGAGAACATGGTGAGCTTTCAGGGTAAGAATGGCCCGTTGATGAAGTCGCCGTGGGCCTTCGTGCCCGGCGGCAAGAGCGGTAAGATGATCTCCTCCATGCTGCCGCACATGAGCAAACACGTTGATGACATCGCGTTCTTGCACGGCATGGCGTCCCGCACGAACACGCATGGTCCCGGCTGCATCTTCATGAACAGCGGTTTCGTGCGTGAAGGTTTTCCGAGTGCCGGCGCGTGGACCAGCTATGCGCTCGGCAGTTTGAATAATAATCTGCCAACGTACGTGGCGATCCAAGACGTACGCGGCGAACCACCGAACGGCAAGGCGAACTGGTCGAACGGTTTTCTGCCCGCGGATTATCAGGCCGTAGCGATGGCCGCACAACAACCACTGCGCAATCTCGCTCGGCCCGCTTCCGTCAGTGAAAACGAGGAGAAAGCCACGCGTGAGTTCCTAAAGACAATCAATGGCGAACACGCTCTGCGGCATCCCGGCGAGAGTGAATTGAAGGCGCGTATGGCCTCGTATGAACTCGCCGCGCGTATGCAGCTCACGGCTCCCGAAGTCGCGGATATCTCGAAAGAACCCGCGCATGTGCAGCAGATGTATGGCACGGATAGCAAGAATCCGTTGCTGGCCGCTTACGCCCGCAACTGCCTGCTCTCCCGTCGCTTCCTTGAGCAAGGTGTGCGTTACGTGAGCCTTTACTGTGCCTCGCGCGCCTCGGCGGTCGATGGGCTACTGAACTGGGATGCGCATAAGACGTTGAAGGCAGATTACGAACGGCATTGCCCGATCTTCGATCAACCCACTGCCGCACTGCTCACAGATATGAAGCAGCGCGGGATGCTGGATGATGTGCTGGTTCTATGGACCACCGAATTCGGTCGCATGCCGACACGACAGGAAGGCACTGATGGTCGTGACCACAATCCCGATGCCTTCACTACGTGGATGATGGGTGCGGGTATCAAGGGCGGCGTGAGCTACGGCGCTACCGATGAGTTCGGTCGTCGCGCCGCCGTGGATACGACGTATGTCTATGACTTCTACGCCACGGTCCTGCAACTGCTCGGACTCAACCACGAGAAGTTGACTTATTATCACAACGGCGCGGAACGTCGCCTCACGGATGTGCACGGGCATGTCATTGAGAAGATTTTGGCCTAAGAAACCGTGAATAAGTTGATTGGTTAAATCGTTGAAACGTGAATACGATTTAACGATTCACCTTTTAACCGCTTTAACGCGAACTGAACCTATGAGATTCAAAGCCCTTGCCGCTTTCTTAACCACCACTCTGTTGGCGGCCACGGCCGCCTTCGGTGCCGGCCAATATTTTGAAGCCGAGTATCCGCCGTCTGCGAAGGAAGGCGAATTGCAGATTGGCGTGACGTTTACGCTATGGGTGCCGGAGGGCGTGAAGCAGATCCGCGGCGTGATCGTGCATCAGCACGGTTGCGGTGAGGGCGCGTGCAAGGGCGGCGAGACGGCGGCCTATGATCTGCACTGGCAAGCGCTCGCGAAGAAATGGGATTGCGCGCTGCTCGGGCCATCCTATCACCAGAGCGAGAAGCAGAACTGCCGGCTGTGGTGCGATCCGCGGAATGGTTCGCACAAGGTTTTCGTAGAATCATTGACGGAGCTGGCCACGAAGTCCGGACACCCGGAAGTCGCCAAGGTGCCGTGGTGTTTGTGGGGGCATTCGGGCGGCGGATATTGGGCGAGCTTGATGCAGACAATGTATCCGGATCGTATCGTGGCCATCTGGTTCCGCTCGGGCACGGCTTTCAGCACGTGGGAGAGCGGTGAGGTGCCGAAACCGGAACTGCCCGAGTCCATGTATCAGATCCCGATGATGGCCAATCCCGGTGTGAAGGAGAACGGCGACAAGCGTTTCAATGGTGCGTGGACGGGCTCGATGGCGATGTTTAAGGCATATCGCGCGAAGGGTGCGCCGATCGGTTTCGCGCCCGATGCAAAGTCCGGCCACGACACGGGTGGCTCGCGGTACATGGCCATCCCGTTCTTTGATGCGTGCCTCGCCATGCGCTTACCCGCGAAAGGCAGCAAAGATCAGAAGCTCAAGCCCGTGGATATGAAGACGGCATGGCTCGCACCGTTGCTGGGTGAACAGGCTGAACCGGCTAAGGCCTTCAAAGGTGACGTGAAGGAAGCCGTCTGGCTGCCGAATGAAACCGTGGCCAAGGCGTGGATGGAATATACGAAGACCGCGTCCACCACGGATACGACTCCGCCGCCCGCACCAACCAAGGTAACGGTGAACGGCAATGAGATCACATGGGAAGCGGAAGCGGATTTCGAGAGTGGCATCGGTGGGTTCATCATCTTGCGCGACGGTCAAGAGATCGCGAAGCTGCCGGAGAAGCCACAAGCGCGCTACAACCAAGCGCCGTTGTTCCAGCCGCTCTCCTTCCATGACACGCCGGAAAAGCCGTTGCCCGTGATGAAGTATGAGGACGCCTCGGGTGCCAAGGGTATTTATGAAGTCGTGACGGTGAACAGCGTGGGCTTGAAATCGAAGCCCGCCAAGGCGCAGCGATAATCTACGATGCTCCCCTGTTCTTCAAGACGCGTGAAGCTCGCGGTTCGTCCGTGGCTTCACGCGTTGTTATTTGGCGGGGCGGTGGCGTGGTTCAGTGGAGACTCCTTCGCAGCGGTTGGTGAGAAGGTGGATTTTGTTCGGGATATCCAGCCGATTTTTCAACAGACGTGCCTGAAATGTCATGGGCCGGAGACGCATAAGAACAGTTACCGGCTAGATGCCAAGTCCATCGCGTTGAACGGCGGTGACTATCACGCACCGAACATCATCCCGGGCAAGAGTAACGAGAGTCCGCTCATCCGCTTCGTGACCGGACAGGATGAGAAGATCACGATGCCACCGAAGGGTGAGCGGTTGACGGAGAAGCGGATCGCGTTACTGCGGGCGTGGATTGATCAAGGAGCTGAGTGGCCGGAGACGGCGAGTGTTAAGGTGGAGAACAAACTGGATTGGTGGTCGCTCAAGCCGCTGACTCGGCCAGAAGTTCCGAAAGTTCAAGGTTCAAAGTTTAGAGTTCAGAATTCGATCGATGCGTTCGTGGTGGCGAAGTTGCAGGAGAAAAGTTTGCCGCAATCGCCCGAGGCGGATCGGCGCACGTTAATTCGGCGGCTTTATTTCGATCTCATAGGGTTGCCGCCGAAGCCGGAAGAGATTGAGTCCTTCATCGCCGATAAAGATCCGCAGGCTTATGAGAAGCTGGTGGATCGCTTGCTGGCTTCGCAGCAATACGGGGAACGCTGGGCGCGGCATTGGCTGGATGTGGTGCACTACGGGGACACGCATGGTTACGACAAAGACAAGCCGCGTCCAAATGCGTGGCCGTATCGGGATTACGTCATCCGCGCGTTCAACGAGGACAAGCCGTATGCGCGCTTTGTGCAGGAACAGATCGCAGGGGATGTGATGTATCCGGGCACACGCGATGGTATCGAAGCTCTCGGCTTCATCGCAGCGGGGCCGTGGGACTTCATCGGGCATGCGGAGGTGCCGGAGAGCAAGACGGATGGAAAAATCGCGCGGCATTTGGATCGTGATGACATGGTGTCGAACACGATGCAGACGTTTAACAGCCTGACGGTGGGCTGCGCGCAGTGTCACAACCACAAGTTCGATCCCATCTCGCAAGAGGATTATTACTCTCTGCAGGCAGTGTTCGCCGCGTTGGACCGCACGGATAAGAAATACTTCGCGGATGCAGGGCTGACCAAACGCTACAATGATCTGGAGAACAAGCAGAGCGAATTGACGGCGCGAAAGAAAGCCATCGAAGACAAGATCAAGCAACTGGGCGGCAAGGAACTCATCGCGCTAGATGAACAAATCGCGGCGGCTTCCAAGAAGAGCCAAGGCAATACGCGTTCGGAGTTTGGTTATCACAGCACCATTGCCAAAGAGCAGAATACGGAGAAGTGGGTGCAGGTGGATTTGGGCAAGAGCGCGGTGATAGAGAAAGTTTTACTGCAGCCATGTTACGATGATTTCAACAGTATCGGAGCGGGCTTTGGCTTTCCCGTTCGGTTCAAAATCGAGGTGAGCGAAGATGCGGAGTTCAAGACTGGACGGATCGTCATCGCGGCGAAGGACAAGGAAGACGCACGCAATCCGGGCACGACACCGCAGAGCTTTGCGTCGTCCGGCGCGACGGGGCGTTATGTCCGGGTGACGGCGACAAAGCTGGCACTGCGCAAGGACGATTACATTTTTGCGCTCGCAGAGTTGGAGGTCTATGACAGCGCAGGGCATAACTTGGCGGCGAACGCGCAAGTGAGTGCGTTGGACTCCATTGAAGCACCACCGCGCTGGCGCAAGGCGAACCTCGTGGATGCTGTCGCGCCCCAGCCCGATCCGGTCATCTCAGGACAGATGGCTGAACTCGAAAACAAGCGGGCGAAGTTGTTGGAGAACCTGTTGGATGCGAATGCTAAGGCGGAGAAGGCGCAGATCGAACAGGATTTGAATCGGTACGAAGATCGATTTGGCAGCGTTTCCGAAGCCGGATGTGGTGTATGCGGGCACGGTGCTTTATGGGTCAGGCAACTTTGTGGGCACGGGTGCGAGTGGGGGCAAACCGCGGTCTATCCATGTGTTAAATCGCGGCAGTGTGCTCTCGCCAGGCAAGGAAGTGTTACCGGGCGCGTTGCAGGCGATCTCCTGGTTGCCAGGACGGTTTGAGAAAGACGCCCAAGGACCGGAGGGCGAACGGCGCGCGGATCTGGCGAAGTGGCTGACGGACGAAAAGAACCCGCTGACGTGGCGCAGCATCGTGAATCGCGTGTGGCAGTATCATTTCGGCAAAGGACTGGCGGAGACGCCGAATGACTTTGGCCGGATGGGTGTGCAACCGACGCATCCGGAATTGATTGATTGGCTGGCGATGGAGTTCCGCGATGGCGGCCAGTCGTTCAAGAAGTTGCACCGGCTCATCGTGACGAGTGCGACGTATAAGCAGACATCAGGCGTAACTGAGAGTTCAGATTCATCGAATTCGGGCAAGGTCCGCCTCGTTACCTCGGCGGCTACAGCGGCGGCGGTGGATGCTGACAACCGGTATCTGTGGCGAATGAACCGGCGGAAGCTAGATGCGGAGGGCGTGCGGGACAGTGTGTTGTTTGTCAGCGGGAAATTGAATCTCAAGATGGGTGGGCCGGCGTTTCAGGATTTTATCATCGAGAAGCCGGAGCACTCGCCGCATTACGAATATCATCTGCATGATCCGGAGGATCCGTTTTCGCATCGGCGGTCCATCTACCGGTTCATCGTGCGATCGCAGATGCAGCCGTTCATGACCACGCTGGATTGCGCGGACCCTTCGATGCTGGTGGGCAAACGCAATGAGAGCCTGTCACCACTACAAGCACTCGCGTTGTTGAACAACGGCTTGATGGTAACGATGGCGAAGCACTTCGCGCAGAAGTTGGAAGCGGGCGGTGGGGATGCAGTGGCACAGATTGAACGCGGATTCTACGAAGCGACAGGACGTAAGCCGACACAGGATGAAACAAAAAAGCTGGTAGTTTATGCGAAAGAATTTGGGATGACGAATGCTTGTCGCGTCATCCTTAATCTCAATGAATTCACATTTGTAGATTAATGGTTTTTCGGATTGTCGTATTACGGTAGCTGTCCTTGGTCCGCTCATGGCAATCAAAGCACTTCTCATAATTTCACCGCTATAACTTCCTTTATTTTGCCTTCACCCGGCCAGAAATGACCGTAGGAAAATTGCAAAAAATAGAGGATTCCCAGCAAGATATACGTTCAGCGATCCAGCACTTCGTTTTAGCTTAAAATCGGAAAGGTATCGCTATGAAAACGACACACACTTCTTACACCCGTTTCGACCTCATCTTCTGGCCGATTATCTTCACGCTCATTTGCCTGCTGACTACCGTCAGCCGAGGAGCAGAACTGTTACGCAACAGATCATTTAGCGACAATACCCTCTACTGGAAGACCAGCGAGGCCACGGGCAGCTGGAACCCGTATGTCTATGACGCGACGACAGGCGGTCATGTGAATCTGCATCCGCCCGGTTCGTATATTGGCGGATTGATACGACAAAGCTTGAACGTCACCGGAATCGCCAACCAGCAGGTGCAGGTCTCGCTCAAACTGCGCAAGACTTCCGCCGTTGCGGGCAATACCATTTCCGTGCGGTTGCAATATGTCTCAACGGGCAATCAGGTGCGCGAAGTTGAAGTGGTGAATCCGAGCAACGATTCCGTCAGCGATTGGACCACGGTGAACGGCAATTTTACCTTTCCAGCCGATGCCCGAAAACTAACGGCGTTGCTCGTTTATAAAGCGGATTACGGCGATTTTGATGCGGATGATTTCTCGGTCACTGGCAGCGCTTTGAATCCCGGGACCATTCCCGCAGTGGAGGGTTACTCGCCCATGAGCGGGAACTATGGCACCTTGGTAACCTTCACAGGGAACGGGTTTGGCGCCAGCCAGGGCAATTGCTTTTGCGGGGTTCAAGCCAAGGGGTGGCTGTGCAATCATGGACAGCCACACAAGTCACGGCGACGGTCCAAGAACCGGCAAGGAACGGACGCTGGGCATTGCTCGCCGATTACGTTGAAGCGGACGGAGACCTTTCCTTTGATGTGACCTCGCCCAATTTTACCGTGGATGTCTTGGGCAGCCCCTATCGCGTAGCGAAAGGAGCGACCGCTTATGTGCCCTTGCAGGTCAACCTGCTGAACGGCTTCACCACGGCTGGCGGCATCGGATTCTTTCTTCCTGATGCACCGGAAGCCGCGACATTTTCTCCGGCAAATACCAAGGTCTCAGGCGGGGTGCTGATGAAGTTGAATACGAGCGGCCTGACAGCCGGCAAGCACACTTACAATATCCAGACTTTCGAAGGAAGTTCGTACGCGCGCTTCGTGCCTCTCGAGATCGAAGTGGTCAACGTGACGGATATCAAATTCATGCTGCTGGGCTCGGAACTGCCAGCGGGACCGCTGGCCATCAACACGCAAGGGGAGATAAACGGATTAGGCTTCACCTTGTATGACTCGGCAGGCAAGTCCGTTGATGCATCGGCCGCAACGGTAGATTCGAGCAATCCGACGTTGCTCTTTGCGCAGAAGGACAATTTCAACTACTGGCGCTTCTTCGCCTTGGACAACGGCAGTGTTACTCTCACGGTCACCGCGCCTAACGGTTACAGTGAAACGTTGACCGTGAATGTCTCGGTGCCTAGCTCACCCAAAGTGACCGGCGCTGCTTTTGCCTATCCGACCATCTCGAACAAAGGCGATGTGACGAACACGTTCTATGCTTCGAGCACGGATCCGCTCGGTGGGCTGGCAGAACATCACCTTGGTGAATCAAAACACAGAATGGGGAGCGGGCAGCACCCAGGTGACCACGACGTTCAAAGTGACTGAAGGTGAACTGCCCGGCACGTATCTCTTCTATGCCTACAATTACTCGGGTACTTACGAGAGCGGTTATACGGAGACCTCCAAACGCTACGTGCCGCTCACCGTTGTGAACGATTCCTCGCGCGGGATGATCACTGGCAGGATTGTCGAGCAAGGAAGCAGCGGGATGGCGCATTTGAATGGCACATTGGAACTGTATGATGCCAGCAGCCAGGCCTTGGTGAAGCAACGCTTCATCTACCTGTTCGGTGAGCCGAACTACGTGTTCCCTTACGTGGCACCAGGAAATTACAAACTGCGGTTCGTGCCGGGTGACAACCGGAAAGCGCCACAATGGTATCCGAACGCAGCGAGTTTTGCCACAGCTGGAACTATCACTGTTTCCGCTGGCAACACGGTGCCCGACATCAATTTCTTCAACACCGGCATCAGCCTGAGAGAAGCCATTGATTTCGATACGGCGGATATCTTCACGTCCGGCTTCAACATCATTAGCACGGATACAGGCTGGTATGGCCAACGGACCTTCACTCATGACAATACGGACGCGGAACAAACCCCGATGCTCATGGATAACGGCCATGCCTTCATTGAAGGCACGATTATGGGGCCCGGGACGCTGTCGTTCTGGTGGAAGGTGTCTTCTGAGACCAATGCTGATTATCTCACCTTTACCCTGAATTGGAACAACTTCACCAAGCAGTCCATCTCCGGCGAAGTGGATTGGACACTGGTGACCGTCACCTTGCCGGAAGGTCCTAACACCGTGCTGTGGGAGTATAACAAGAATGGAGCCAACAGTGCCGGAATGGATGCAGCTTGGGTGGATCAATTCACCTTCACGCCCTCGGGCGGACCAACGGCGCCGTCCATCCAAACGCAACCGCAAAGCCAGACGGTCAATCCCGGAGCGAACGTGCAATTCACCGTCGTCGCCACCGGAACCGCACCGCTCTCCTATCTATGGAAAAAGAACGGCAGCGAGATCACCGGGGCCACCACGGACACGTTGACGTTGAATAATGTTTCCGCCCTGGATGCAGCCACCTACACCGTGTTGGTCAGCAATGGCACGGGTTCAGCCCCGAGCGATGGGGCCATTCTGACCGTCCGGCAGGTGCCCAACATCAGTGTGCAACCGCAAAGCCACGCAGTGAATGCGGGTGCCAACGTGCAATTCACGGTCACTGCCACCGGCACCGCCCCGCTGTATTATCAGTGGAAGAAGAATGGCAACGATATCAATGGAGCTAACACGGACACGTTGACGCTGAACAATGTTTCGGCGCTGGATGTGGCGACTTACAGTGTGGTGGTCAGCAATGCGGCGGGCTCGGCGCCGAGTGATGGCGCAGCCCTGACCCTCAACACGCTGCCGACGGTATCCGTGGCACCGATCAGCCAATCCGTATCGCCCGGCAGCGCCGTGACCTTCAGCGTGACCGCCACTGGCA
This sequence comes from Limisphaerales bacterium, assembly GCA_965283725.1. Taxonomy (GTDB): domain Bacteria; phylum Verrucomicrobiota; class Verrucomicrobiia; order Limisphaerales; family JAEYXS01; genus JAEYXS01. Next base: position 612,772 of record CBDIPT010000003.1, on the reverse strand, counting down.
CGGGGCCGTTCACGTATCAATGGAAGCAGAACAACGTGGTGATCGATGGTGCCACCTCGTACACTTATTCAATCCCCGCTTCTTCGGGAGCACATGTAGGGACTTATACGGTTGTCATCACGGGTCCGGCAGGCAGTGTGGAAAGCACGGCCCAACTGACGATGGTGGATCTGCACATGTATGCCGGCATCCTGATCAATGGGACCGTTGGCAACCAATACCAGATCGATTTCACCACCTCGTTGAACGAGCCGGTCACCTGGCAATTGCTGCGGACGGTCACCCTGTCCACCAGCTCGCAGATTGTGGTGGATGAGAATTCGCCGGGTCAACCACGGCGGTTCTATCGGACGGTGTTGGTGGTGCCGTAACGGGACGAGTTGGCGGAACAGTCGTCCATTTGTTCGAGAACGCGCGATTTGAAGGGTATAAACCCTCAGATCGCGCGGTTCCTTTAAAAAGAAACCGGATTTGACCAGAAGTTCCCTTGGCTAGTCCCTGCAAAAGGCCTATAAAAGATTGAAATATCCCGGACATCTCCGCCGCCAATCATACAGGACAACAGATACCTTGAGAACAGAACGCACAAGCGGCCCTAAGTGACATGAGGAACAACTCGCCTTGGCATCAGATGAAGGTGAAGCGGCCCGTGAGCCGACGCGAGTTTCTGTGGTCGAGTGGTGGTGGGTTGGGTGGCATTGCGTTGGCGGGGTTGCTTGGGCAGGAAAGATTGCTCGCTGCGGAAACCAAAACTCCATTGCCCCATTTTCCGCCGAAGGCAAAGCGCGTGGTGCAGTTGTTCATGGCGGGAGCGGCGAGTCATATCGACCTGTGGGATTTTAAGAAGGAACTCATCAAGCAGGACGGGAAGCCCTCGGACTTTGGCGAGAAGGTGGAGGCGTTTCAGAACGGGTTGGGGCCGTGGAAGAAGCCGATCTGGGATTTCAAGGCATACGGGCAATCCGGTAAGCAGATCAGCGAGGTTGTGTCGGCGCTCGGGCCGTGTGTGGATGACATTGCATTTATCCACAATCTCGTCGGCAAATCGGGCGTGCACAGCGCGGCGACGTTGCTGCAGGCGACGGGGTTTCAGTTACCGGGTTTTCCGGGTATGGGGAGCTGGGTGAGTTATGGGTTAGGCAGTGAGAATGAGAATTTGCCGACGTTCGTCGTACTGCCAGATCATCGCGGGCTGGCGTCGAATGGAGTTAAGAATTGGGATGCGGCGTTTCTGCTATCGCAACACAGCGGCACGGTGATATATCCCGGTAATAAAACACCAATCGCAGATCTGTATCCGCACAAGAACGGCAGTTACATCACGCCGAGCAGTGAGGCTGCGGCGCAACGGTTGATGGCGTCGCTAAACCATGAACACGCGGTGCAGCGTGAGGGCGATGGACGCTTGGAATCGCGCATCCGCAGTTATGAGCTCGCTGCGCGCATGCAGCTTAGTGCGCCGGAGGCGCTCGATGTCTCGAAGGAGCCGGATTACATCCTGATATGTACGGCATCGACCGCTCCACGAAGGAGTGGCCGAAGGAGATCAATGCGGCGGAAGAGGCGGATTACTTCGGACGCAAATGTCTCGTGACGCGGAGACTATTGGAACGTGGTGTGCGCTTCGTGCAGATCTGGTCAGGAAATGACAACGGGTTCCCGCGTCGCAATTGGGATTCGCACGAAGATGTGGAGCGCGATCATGGTCCGCTCGCGATGGGGATGGCTAAAGGCACGGCGGCCTTGATCCAAGACTTGAAACAACGCGGTTTGCTGGAGGATACGATCATCCTGTGGACGACGGAGTTCGGGCGTATGCCTTCCACTCAAGGCGGTAAAGGGCGTGATCATAATCCGTATTGCTTCACGAACTGGCTGTGCGGTGGCGGCATCAAAGGTGGGGTGACACACGGGGAGAGCGATCAGTGGGGTTACAAGCCCTTGGACCGCGATAATCCCACGCTGGTGTATGACATCCATGCGACGGTCTTGCGTCTGCTCGGCATGGACCATACGAAGCTGACCTTCCGGCACAACGGCATCGACCGGCGGCTGACGGATGTGCATGGGCATGTGATCAAAGAGATCATCAGTTAAGCGTAACGTTTCAGGCACTTCCACACGTCTATCCAAAGACATGAGAACTCATACTTTCTTGCTGGCGTCTTTGTTAGCGCTCTCTGGACTGCAAGCTGCCACGTTTACTCCGGCCCCCGGTGTGAAGGTGGATAAATTCGTAGAAGTGCCGAAGGAGGCCAAGCCGTCCCGCGCTTCGGACAAGGCACCGGAAGGCGTGATGGCGCAGGAGAATCTGGTATTTGGCACTGGCGGCGGACGCGAACTGAAGCTGGATCTCTACGCGCCGAAAGGGGATGGCCCGTTTCCCGGCGTGGTGGTGGTACACGGTGGCGGCTGGACGGGCGGGAACAAGGAGTCATTCCGGTCCATGGCGCAGCAACTGGCGGCAAGAGGATTCGTGGCGGTGACCATCGAGTACCGACTGGCGGGCGAGGCTAAATTCCCGGGAGCGGTGGAAGATTGCAAAGCGGCGGTGCGCTGGATGCGGGCGAATGCAACGAAATATCATATCGACCCGGAACACATCGGTGGTGTAGGCGGATCGGCGGGCGGGCATCTGGTAGGAATGCTGGCGGGGACAGGCAAGAGCAGACAGTTTGAAGGCACGGGCGGAAATGAAAAAGAATCCAGCGCCCTGCAAGCGTGCGTGATGATGGGTGCGGGCGTGGATCAGGCGACGCGGGCGGTGGAAACGAAGAAGCCGATTGAAAGCCAGTGGATCTTCTTCGGCGGGAAATACGAAGAGAAGAAGGACGTTTATGTGGCGGCCTCGCCGATCACGCATCTGTCCAAAGACACGCCGCCGATTCTGCTCATCGAGGGCGAGTTCGATTCACCTGGCGAACGTTACGTCGAGTTCCGCAAAAAGCTGGATGCGCTGAAGGTGCCGAACCGGTTGGTCATCGTGCAGGGCGGCAAGCACGGTTGCTGGGGGAGCAATCCATGGTTCAATCCGATGGTGGAGGAAATCGCCGATTTTCTGAAAGCGCGGTTGCGTTAATCCCTTTCGGCCGTATCACACTGCTTGAACAAATTCTTTTCGTTCCCGTCCACCCGTATTTTAATCGCACCATGAAATCCACCGGGAAATTCACACGCAGGAAATTCATCTCCCAATCGGCCGCCGTCGCCGCCGGAACCGTGGTGGCGGCAAAAGTCCTGCCAAGGATCGCGTCCGCCGCCGAGGCACCCAAGGGATTCAACAGCCAGTGGGAACAGAGCCTGGACCGGGTGTGGCTGGGGCCGGAGTATTGGGCGAACCCGATGCAGGACTGGGAGGTGAAGAACGGCCGGGCGCAATGTGTGAACGCCGCACTGGACCGGCAGGTGCATCTGCTTACGCACCAAGTGGGCCCACAACGCGGCACCATCACGATGAGCGTGAAAATCGGGCGGGTGGGCGGCGGCAAGCTGAGCGCGAGCCAGGGTTCCTTCGGGATGAGGCTCGGGATTTTGGGTACGTTGAAGGATTATCCCGAGCGGCATGATTACCGGAACAACCTGTGGCCCGCGCCGGGCAGCGGTTTCCATATCGGACTGACCTCGAAGGGAGCGCTGTTCATCGGAGGACTAGGGTCAGCAGCGAACAGCAAAGTGATGGTGGATCTGGATCGCGAGGCGGTGGAACTGGGCGTGCAGGTGGAACCGAAGGCCGACGACTTTGAGGTAACGCTGACGGTGTTTGATGCGGCCACGCACAAGCAGCTCGGGCAATCCACAGTGGAAAAGGTCAATGGCGCGCAACTCATTGGCAACATCGCGCTGATCAATAATTTCGGCACAACGGGACCACGCGGAGCCAAGGCCAAAGGCAAGACGGCGGATATCAATTTCGGCACAGGGCAATTCTGGTTCAGCGACTGGAAAGTGAGCGGCACCAAGCTGAACGTGAACGAGAAGCAGACCTACGGACCCATCCTTTTCTCGCAGTATGCGCTGAGCAAAGGCGTGCTCAAACTCACGGCGCAGATGCCGCCGATCGGAGCGGAGGACAGCCAGACGGTGCGGCTGGAACTCAAAAAAGGAAACGCTTGGAAACCGGCGGGCGAAGAAAAGATCCATCCGCAGGCGCGCACGGCAACATTCCGCATGGAGAATTGGGACAGCAGCAAGGAGGTTCCGTACCGCTTGTTGTATGTCCTCAAATCGCGGGGGCAGTCCGCGCTGAGCCAATGGTCAGGGACGATCCGACGAGAACCGAAAGACAAGCCGGTGCTGACCGTGGCTGATGTGTCGTGTAACATCCATGCCATCTTCCCGAACACGGAGTTCGTGGCGAACATGGCCAAGCTGGACCCAGACCTGCTGGCGTTCGTGGGTGACCAGTTCTACGAAAGCTGCGGCGGTTATGGGGTGCAGCGGACGCCATTGGAACCGGCCATTCTGGATTATCTGCGCAAATGGTATTTCCACGGCTGGACCTGGCGGGAATTGACGAAAGACCGGCCGAGCCTCTCGCTGCCGGATGATCATGATGTCTATCAGGGCAATCTGTGGGGCGAAGCTGGCGAGGGGCGCAAGACGACGCAGGAGGCAGGCGGCTACGATATGCAGGCGGAATGGGTGAACGTGGTTCACCGGACGCAAGCCTCGCATCATCCGGACCCGTATGATCCGAACCCGTGCCAGCGGGGAATCATCAATTATTACGGACCGCTGACTTACGGGGGTGTCAGCTTCGCGGTGCTCGCGGACAGGCAGTACAAGTCCGGGCCCGAGGGCAAGGTGCCGAAGACGGACACAGCCCGAGGTGACCATGTGCTGGGCTTGAATTTTGACCCCAAGACGGCGGACCTGCCCGGGCTGGTGCTGCTGGGCGAGAAGCAGATGCAGTTCCTGAAGGACTGGCTGGGCGACTGGAAGGAGGCCGAGATGAAGGCGGTCATCTCGCAGACGGTCTTCACGGCGATGGCCACGACGCACGGCGGACCGGACGGAGAACTGCGCGCCGATTATGACGCGAACGGGTGGCCGCAGACACCGCGCAACGAGGCGTTGAAGATCATCCGCAAGGCGTTCGCGTTTCATATCGCGGGGGATCAGCATCTGCCAGCCGTGGTGCATTACGGCATCGAGGCACACAAGGACGCCGGTCTGGCGTTTGCGGGTCCAGCGGTGAACGTGGGCTACCCGCGTTGGTGGCGACCGGTGAAGACGGGGCGCAATGCTAAGACCGGCACGAAGGGCGAGCTGGGAGATTTTCTGGATCATTTCGATAACCCGATGACGGTGAGGGCCTTTGCGAACGGGCCTGACGAGCCGCCGAAGCCCATCATGGAACAGGTGGTGGCTAAGACGAGCGGGCTTGGGCTGGTGCGCTTTGACAAGGTGAAGCGGATGATCACGGTCGATTGCTGGCCATACAACGCGGACCCGACGAAGCCGGGCGGGCAATTCCCCGGCTGGCCGGTGGAGATTGAAACGATGGAGAATTATGCGCGCAAAGCCACGGCGCAACTGCCCAAACTGGAGATCACAGGTGTGCCGCAACCGCTGGTGGAGGTGTTTGAGGAGAAAACGGGGGAGTTGGTGTATGCTTTGCGATTGCGCGATGGGCGATTCCAGCCGCACGTCTTTGCCACGGGAAATTATTCCGTGAAGGTGTCCGAACCAGAGAGCGGGCGCAGTCAGTGGTTGAAGGGATTGCCCGCAAAGGTGAACAATACCGAAGCTATGAAGGTGAAGGTTTGAACGCCGGAATGCCAGACTGAGAAGCTATCAGATACAGGTGATGCGATCATTTTTGCACTTCCATTGGTTGAGCGTGTCAGAACGGCTCCGCCTCTTCGTTGCATTCGGTCTGCTGCTGGTCGCGTTGCCCGCCAGCAGTATGGCGGCAGAATTGCATCTGCTCTGCTGGACGGAGTACGTGCCGAAGCGGGTCATCGACAGCTTCGCCAAAAAGATCGACGCGAAAGTGATTGTTGAGAATTACAACTCCAACGAGCAGATGCTCGCTAAGTTAAAGGAGCGGCCTGCTTACTACGATCTGGTGCAACCGAGCGGGTTCTATGTGGAGACGTTGGTGAAGCAAAGCGGATTGGAGGAATTGGATTACGCGAAGATTCCGAATGCGCGACACCTAGACCCGCAGTATCGCGGGCTGGCGCATGATCTGGAGAATCGTTACAGCGTGCCGTGGTTGGCAGGTACGGTCGGTATTGTGGTGAATACGGACCGCATCAAAGAACCTATCCACACGTGGGAGGATGTCTTCAACGGCAAGTATGCGGGACGTATCGTAGTAGTGGACGATAACCGTGAGATGGCCGCGTGGGCGCTGGCTTCACTGGGCAGGCCGATCACGAATGTGAACGATGCGGCGTTGCAGGCGATTGTGCCGGTGCTGGAGAAGTGGTTGCCACAGGTGGCAGTGTTCGATTCCGACAGTCCGAAGGATGCGTTACTCAGCGGCAAAGCGGATATCGGGATTGTGTGGAGTGGTGAAGCGGCGGCGTTGTGGTTGAAGGATCACAAGTATCAGTATGTGTTGCCGAAGGAGGGCGCGCACATGTTCCTCGATAGTTTGGCGATTCCCAAAGCTGCACCGCAGAAGGCATTGGCAGAGGCTTTTATCAATCATTGCCTCACCCCAGAGGTGAGCAAGGTGATCAGTGACGAGTTTCCTTATACAAATCCGAATCTGACCGCGCGCCAGTTGCTCACAGCGGAGCAACGGGCGAATCCGGCGAGCTATTTACCAGGCAATCCGGTGCTGAAGCCGCTGCGGAATGAGGGGAATACGACGCAGGCAGTGCATGAGTTTGTGCGGAGGATTAGAGCGCGGGCGGGAAATCAGCGTTGATTCCTGTGTCCATACAAAAAGAAAGCGGCCATCCGTTACCGGATGGCCGAGGGAGAAATGCTATGCGAGCTAGCGCTTACTTCTTCACTGTGTAGCCGGCTTTTTCGATGGCAGCGATGATGTCTTTCTTGGATGTCTTGGCGGCATCAAATGTCACGTCCGCGGAGCCGATTTTCACTTCTTTCTTGGTCACACCGGGGAGCTTGCCCAGAGCTTTGTCCACGGTCTTCACGCAGCCTTCTTCGCAGACCATGCCTTCGACTTTCAACTTCACTTCATCCGCCTGGGCGAGAGCCACACTACCGACGAATACCAACAGAGCGAGTAACTTGCGCATAATTCAGGACTTAAAATTAAGGTTTAGTTTGGCCGCACTTTAGGCGCGGACCGTTATTCTGTCCACCGGTTTTGACTGCTTGGCCGGGCGGCTTATTCACGCCTTCGCCTTGCGCCGTTCGGAACCGATGTCCGGTAACAGGCCGGTCAGGATGCCGATGAGCGGCAAGAAGGCGCACACGTGAAAGACGTATTCCACGCTGGTGTGATCTGCCAATTTTCCCAGCAGCGCTGAGCCCACGCCCGCCATGCCGAACGCCAGCCCGAAGAACAGGCCGGAGATCATGCCGACTTTGCCCGGCACGAGTTCCTGCGCATACACCAAGATGGCCGAGAATGCAGACGCCAAAATCATGCCGATGAACACGGAGAGCACGACGGTCACCGGTAAATTTGCATACGGTAAGGCCAGCGAGAATGGCGCGACACCCAAGATGGAGATCCAGATGACGAGCTTTCGCCCGAAGCGGTCGCCCAGCGGTCCACCGATAATTGTGCCCGCCGCCACCGAGAACAGGAACACGAACAGATACACCTGCGACATCTGCGTGGTGACGTGGAACTTGCTCATCAGATAGAAGGTGTAATAGCTCGCGAGGCTCGTGAGGTAGAAATACTTCGAGAAGATCAACGCCAACAAAATGCACAGCGAGAACACGACCTTGCCTGTGCTGAAACGCGGTTGCGTATTCACACGCGCGGCGACTTTGCGTTGAGCATGTTCCGCCAAGTATTTCGCATACCAGGCACCGACTTTCGACAAGACCATGATGCCGATCAACGCGAGCACGGAGAACCAGATGACGTGGAATTGACCGCGTGGCACGACGATCGCCGCGGCGAGGAGCGGTCCGAGCGAGCTGCCGAAGTTGCCGCCCACTTGGAACAAGGATTGCGCGAAACCGTAGCGTCCGCCGGAGGCCTTATGCGCGATGCGTGACGCTTCGGGGTGGAAGATGGAGGAACCCACGCCCACGAATCCCACGGACAGCAGCAGCATGTGGAAGTTATGCGCCACGGAGAGCATGATGAGGCCCAGCAAAGTCACGCCCATGCCGATGGCGAGCGAATACGGCTTCGGATGACGATCGGTGTAAATGCCCACGACCGGTTGCAAGAGCGAGGCCGTCATCTGAAATGTGAGCGTGATGAGCCCAATCTGCGTGAAGCTCAGCTTGAAGGAATCTTTTACCAGCGGGTAGAGCGCGGGGATAAGCGACTGGATGGCGTCGTTCAACAAATGGGAGAAGCTGATGGCGAAGAGGATCGCCAAAACCGTTTGCTGGGTTTTGGGCTGCGCTTCAGGCGGGGTTTGCACTTCCGCCGTGATGGTTTGGGCCTGAGACATAGACTGTTTCATCGGTCGCCGCCGGGCGATCATTCTGCCCAATTGACGAACTCGATTACTCCTCAGTTTACCTTGTCCGGACACGGGAACAACCGGCGCTCCCGGTATTAACTCGGCGAAGTCTGGTATTTTTCTCGGATTTGTGCGCGGAAGTCGGCGGGCGATTGATCCATATAGCGCCGGAAGAAGCGGCTGAAATAGGAGGGATCCTGAAAATTCAGATGATAGCCGACCTCGGAAATGCTCAGGTCCGAGTGCAGCAGTAAACGCTTGGCCTCCAACAACTGGCGCAGGCGGATGATCTCGCCCGCCGCGTGCGCAGTCTGGGCGCGGACGGTGTCGTTGAGGTGATTCGGCGTGACCTTCAGGAGGGCAGCGTAATCATTCAGCGCGGTCAGTTCGCGGAAGCGGTTTTCCACGAGCAGACGGAATTGCTGCACGAGTTGTGCTGGTCGCGAGGAGGCCTCGGTCGCTTGCGTCTGCGCATAAAGTCGCGCGGCGTGCGTGAAGGCGATCTGGAGATATGCCCGCAGGACGTCTTCTGCACGAGATTCGTTGCTGCGAAACTCGCGTAGTAATTCGCTGAATAAGGCGTGGAAATGGCGTTCTTGTTCCGGTTGCAACGAAAGCAGCGGCATCTGCCCGCTGGTGAAGAAGAACGGGAAATCCAGCAATGCGCTCGGCGGCGGCGTAGTGTGATCGAAGAATAACTGGCTGAACGAAACCACGATGCCACTCAGTACCGTGGCCGGTTTCAACGCATGCACCTGACCGGGACTGGTGAAGAAGATCGCTGCACCGTTCAGCGGGCGCTCCGTGAAGTCATGCATCACCACACCCTTGCCCGAGATCAGAAACACCTGGAAAAAATGGTGGTAATGCGGCTGCACGCGATTCGGCCGCAACGTGAGCGTATCCTCTAGTTTCTCCACGAACACTCCCTCCGTGCGCACCTCGGCGAAACGGTATTCGCTGAGTTCATACACCGGGATGTTCCGACGATTCATGAGAGGAAGGTAAGGCGGATGAGTGGTGTTTTACACTGAAAACTTTCACAGAAGGAGCGCGGCCTTTAGGCCGCTTCAATGTCAGATAACTCGATGGTAACCGTTCTGGTTGAGGCAGTCGTCCAATCCATTTTTCATAAGACCATTACCCAGTTTCTACATTTGCTTTTTTCGGATATTGAAGCGGCCTAAAGACCGCGCTCCTAAAACAAAAAACGGCGGCTTGGTCACCCAAGCCGCCGTCCAAACTTTGCTACGAATCCGAATTACAGACCCTTCGCGATCATGTACTTCAGCAGATCGCCCACGCGGTTGCTGTAACCCCATTCGTTGTCGTACCAGCTCACCAGCTTGAAGAAGCGGCTGTTCAATTCCACACCGGAACCGGCGTCGAAGATCGACGACGAGGTGCAGTGGATGAAGTCGCTGCTCACCACTTCGTCCGTGGTGTAGTCCAGCACACCCTTCAGATACGTCTCGCTCGCCTTCTTCATCGCGGCGCAGATCTCAGCGTAGCTGGTTTCCTTCGTGGTCTTGAACGTCATGTCCACCACGGACACGGTCGGCACCGGCACGCGGAAGGCCACACCCGTCAACTTGCCCTTCACTTCCGGGCAAACCAGCGCCACGGCGCGGGCGGCACCCGTCGTGCTCGGGATGACGTTCTGGGCTGCCGTACGGCCACCCTTCCAGTCCTTCTTGCTCGGGCCGTCCACCGTCTTCTGCGTCGCGGTGTAAGCGTGCACCGTGGTCATCAGACCTTCTTCGATGCCGAAACCTTCCTTCAAGAGGACGTGCACCAGCGGCGCCAGGCAGTTCGTCGTGCAGCTCGCATTCGAGATGATGTGATGCTTCGCGGCATCATACTTCTCATGATTCACACCCATCACGACGGTGATGTCTTCACCCTTCGCCGGAGCGGAGATGATGACCTTCTTCGCACCGGCGGCGATGTGGCCCTTGGCCTTGTCTGCTTCCGTGAAGAGACCGGTCGATTCGATCACCACGTCCACGCCGAGCGCCTTCCAGGGCAACTCCGCCGGGCTCTTGGCGCTCACCACCAGGATGTCCTGGCCGTTCACGATCAACACATCGTCTTCCGCTTTGTCAGCGGAGGACTTCTTGGAACCCACCGTGCCGCTGAAACGGCCCTGGGTGGAATCATACTTCAGAAGGTAGGCCAGGTTGTCAGCGGGGACGATGTCACCGACGGCGACGACCTGCACGTCTTTGCCCACGAGACCCTGTTCCACCATCGCGCGGAAGACCAACCGGCCAATCCGCCCGAAACCGTTGATAGCAACTTTTACAGCCATATTCTTATTCGTTATTAGGTTCCAAGTTCAGTCAAAAAACCGAACGGGCATGGTAACGGCGGCCCCCCCACCGTCAACGAGTTTTTAGGGAGGCTAATGTGCTGCCGGATTCCGGCTGATGGTAAGAGGGTGTTCCGCAGGAAAGTTTGGGCAAAGCGGCAGCTTTGCCCCACCGAGCTAAGGTAGGGCGGAGCTGCCGCTCCGCCGTTGCATAGAGGAATTAGTGGTCAATAAAAGCTCGAATACGACCTCAACGTCCACTCATCCCGCAACTCCTTCGGTAGTTCATTCAAAAACCGTGACGGTTGCTGCATGGATTCGCCGTAGCCTTGGGCCATGCGGATGAGGGGGTAGCTCAGGTAGAGTTCGTTCTTTGCGCGGGTCACGGCCACGTAGAAGAGGCGGCGTTCTTCTTCCTCGGCTTCCGGGCGATCCAGCGAGCGGGAACTGGGGAAGAGGCCATCGCAGAGCATGATGAGGAACACGACGTCGAACTCCAGGCCCTTCGCCTGATGGATGGTGGAGAGTTTCAGGCGGTCTTCGTCGTCATCGTTCGCCTTCGTGCTCTCCGCCTCCACGTTGGTGAGGAGCGAGAGTTGGGAGAGAAAATCCGTGGTGTTCTCGAATTGCAACGCGAACGTGGCGAACTGCTCCACCTCTTCCAGCCGTTGCTTGAAGTTCGCGTATTCACGCTTCAGGTAATCCTCATAACCCGCCTGCAAAACCACGCGGATCAAGTTCGCGGGCTGTTCTCGGATGGGCTCGGTCTCCATCTGCGAGATGGTCGCGGTGAATTGCGCCCAATCCATCACGGCCTTCTTCGGCACATCCTTCGACGTCTGTTGCAAGGCTGTGGCCAGTGGAAGTTTCGTACCCGGCAACTGTGCCTGGTAGTTCGCCTGGAAAGTGCGCCAGAGTTTCTCTGCCGCTTTGCCGCCCACGCCGGGCAGGAAGAGCACGAGGCGTTTGAAGGCGAGTTCATCCTGCGGATTCGCCACCAGCCGCAGCCAGCACGCGACGTCCTTGATGTGCGCCTGCTCGAAGAAGCGGATGCCGCTGGTGATGCTGTACGGGATGTTCCGTTGGGTGAGTTCCATCTGCAGTTCCATCACGTGAAAATGCGAGCGATACAGCACGCACATGTCACTGAGGTTCGTGCCTTCCTCGCGAAGCTCGAGCGCACGCTGGGCTACGAAGCGGGCTTGCTCACTCGCATCACCACAAACGGCCAGCACGGGTTTGATGCCAGATTTGCGGGCGGGTTCGAGCTGCTTCTCGAACTGCTCCGTGTTCGCCTTGATCGCCGCATTCGCGAGCTGGAGGATCTCCGGCGTGCTGCGGTAGTTCGTCTCGATCTTATAGACTTTCGCGCCGGGATAACGCTTCGGGAAATCGAGGATGTTGCGGAAATTCGCGCCGCGCCACGAATAGATGCTCTGCGAATCATCCCCCACCGCCATGATATTATTATGCTGCCCGGCGAGCGCATCGATGATCTCGCCTTGAATCAGATTCGTGTCCTGATACTCGTCCACCAGCACGAACTGGAACTGCCGCTGATACTGCGTGCGGACGTCCTCATGCTCCTGCAACAGCTTCAGCCAGAGCACGAGCAGATCGTCGTAATCCATCATGTTCGCCGCGCGTTTGCGCTCCTGATACTTCACCTGCAACCCGGCGATGAGCGGCGCAAGATGGCTGAAATGATCGTAATGCTGGCTGAGCGTTTCCCCGATACTCTTCCGAGTGTTCACCGCCATGGAGAACATGGAGCCGAGGTTGTCCGCTTTTGGAAAACGCGTCTCCTTCACATCGATGTTCGATTCGCCGAGGACGGTGCCGATGAGATCCTTGGCATCCTCCGCGTCCATGATGCTGAAGTCCTTGCGATAACCGATCTTCTCCGCATTGCGCCGCAAGATGCGATGGCCGACCGAGTGAAACGTGCCGCCCCAAAGCGAACTCAGTTCCGAGCCGAGCAAATCGTTCACGCGCCGCATCATCTCCTTCGAAGCTTTGTTCGTGAACGTCAGCAACAAGATGCGATCCGCCGGGATACCTTGCTCCAACAGAAACGCCACGCGATACGTCAGCGTGCGCGTCTTGCCCGAGCCAGCGCCCGCGATGACGAGCGCGGGTCCGGGCGCAGCAGTGACGGCGGCGTATTGCTGCGCGTTCAATTCCGCCGCGTAATCAATCTGCAGATTGACCGGCGGTCGGAACGGTTGCTTCAGCACATACTCACGCGACATACCTGCAAGGTGGCACAGGTGGCGGGGGATAAGCAATTCCAGGGTGAAGCTGGAATGCCGAACTCCAGCTTGGCGGGCGAACCGCCGAGAAAATGATTTTTTAAGGCGTGCCTTCGTACCCAGAACAGCATGCCCCCATCCGCCTCATCGCTCCATGAATGTAAAGAAAGGTGACGCGAACCGTTGCGGCAAAATATATGCCGCCTGTACAGCCCATGATGATGAATAACGTCAGCATATTGGCCCGCACGACAGCTTGGTAGAACGTCGGCGGCTCCTTTGGCTTGCGAGCCAGCACATAAACCATCCATTTGTAGAAGGTGGTGATCACCATGCTGATGATGATTGCCAGATAAAGGCCGCCCGCTTTGGCGAGCCAATAACCCCAACCCGGTGGATCGCCCAACGACCTGGCGATTCCGAAAAATACGTAGGAGAGAAACAGCAACAACATCATGAACCCCGCCAAACTGCTTGGGGAAAATACTTTCAACCAAGGCCAAGTCAGCCGTGGTAACAGTTGACGGGCAGGCCAAAGAGTGACGGCAAAAAGCAGCGGCAACGTGATGAACCAAGCCGAACCGGCAGCCGCAAAACCGGCGACGACGAATCCGATCACGCTCGTCACCACATTGCCTAGCAGCATGAAGAAAAACGCCTTGGGCCAGGACAATGATTGCTCATAACAGGCAAAGGCCACGCACTTGACTAAGACCGCCGCGGCCAGGCCCCAGAAAGATTTCGTGACGAAACTAGCCCCTGTCAGCGCGTGAAAGAGAGGAAGGATAGGTTCACAAGCATAAGCCTCACTACGACCACAAAAACAGGCGAGCAATATCAACAGCCCCAGCGAGCCACGCATGCTTGTTCCCCTCCATCTCATAAGGAAAAGAACACCACAAAATCAATGTGGTTGCAACCGGTTGGAAATCTCACCTCGCCGCCCGGTCTTTCTTCGTCGGCTTGATCGGCTGGTCATTCGGCGTGTAGTAGGCGATGTAACCGAGCATCATCTCGTCGTAGGTTTGCTGGCCCCAGCGCACATTCTTTGTCGGGTCCGGGTTCGCCGGATTGCCCGGGCTGTTATCGAAGGTCATCGTCACCTTCAACGTCGTGCCGGCGGGCACCGTGACCGGCTCCGCGAGGCGATACATCAACTGCCAGTTGAAATCGTAACGCGGGATGTCCAGCAACGTGCGCGTGGTGCCGTCCGCATAGACGGCCTCGTACTTCGCCGCCTTGCCGCGCAGATGCATATGCGGCATGAACTGGAACACGTGCGCATCGAACGGCACCTTGATCTGCGCCGTTTCCTGATGATTCGCCGCACCCGGCGGGATGTTGATGAACGGATTCGAGATGCCCGCCACTTGCACCACATGCTTCGGCTCTTCCTTCGCGTAGATGATGCCGACGCGGATCTGATCGGTCGTCGCTTTGCCCGTGGGCGTATAATGGATCTGGAAATGCAGCCGTGAACCGGCGGGCAACTTCTTCGCCATGCCCGTGGGATACATCTGGCCGCTGTTGCCCGGCACGTACGCCGCAAAGAAACCGGAACGTTCCGCGCGATCATCATCAAAGGCCGCATCCGCTGCCGCATTCTTCGGCGGCCGCACGAACACCAGTACGTGATGCACCGCTTCCCGCGCCGTCGGCTGCACTTCAAAACCCTGCACCCACTTGTCCTCCTTCAAACCCGTCTCCACGGTGATATTCGAGTAGGGCATCGTGCCCGTGGCCTTGACCGCGATGGGCTGCGGAATTTGCACAATCAAATCCGGCTTGCCGATATTCCATTCGGGAGGGAACGTGCGCGGAATGGGCGCATCGGCGATATCGCCCACGGGACGGTCGCTCGTGAGCCAGTTGAGCAACACCGTCTTGTCATGCTCAGCGAGTGAACGTTCATTTGCCCACGGTGTCACTTCGCCGGCTTTCGTCGGGACTGCGAACCACGGCGGCATCACGCCACGATCCACTTGCTTGCGGATCATGCCCGCGTGCGCCTTCACGTCTTCGTAGGTCTCCAAGCTGAACGGTCCCACGCCGCCCTTACGATGGCACTCCACGCAGTTGTTCTGCATGATGCGCGAAATCTGATTGTGATACGTGACCGTGGTGGCGAGCGATTTGGTGTCGACCGCCTCCAAAGCGCAACCCGGCGCAGTTGTCGCGGCGATCTCCGTTACCTTGCCCGCGAGCAAGGAGTTGAGCGCATCGACCAAGTAGGTATCCCGCGCCTCATCACGCGAATATGCCAGGCCATACTGGTCATCAATCGCCCCGCGATAAACCACCGTGCGCGCGGCATCCACGAGGAACACTTCCGTGGTGGAGCTGGCGCCGATTGCTTTCACGAACGCATCCGTCTTGTCATGCACGTAACGGCCCGCAAGCCCTTGCGTGGCGATCGCGTCCTTGATGCTCTCCAGCGTATCCGTCTCCGTGGGGTTCACGAAGAGGAACGTGATGCCCTTCGCCGCAAATTCTTTTTCCAACTTCGCGAGTGTCGGCACGTAACGCTTGCTCACGGGACAGGAGGTCGTCGTCAACGCGATGACCAGGCCTTTGCTCGTCTTGAAATCACTCAGTTTGCCCGTCTTGCCCTTCACATCAGTGAACGCGATATCCGGCAGCATCCGGCCTACCCCCACTTCGCTGCCCTTGAGTTGTTTCGGGCCTTCGCGCGGTGATTCCTTTGGTGCGGCGACCGTCTCTTTCTTCGCCTTGCCGCGCATGGCGTTCACGTTCGCCAAGACGGAGCGCGCTTCCTCCAACGTCACAAACCCGTCGCTGTTCACATCGAGCTGGTCGAAGGTCTCCGGGCGCGGCACTTCCTCGCGCGTGAGCTTGCCGTCGCCATTGCGATCCAGCATCGCGAAGAGGGCTTCACCATTCGCATTCCCGGCCTTGGCGATGGCTTTCATCGCCTTGGTGTAGTTGCGCACTTCCTCGAGCGTCACAATGCCGTCCTTGTCCTTGTCGAGCCGCTCAAACCAAGCCTTGTCAGTCAACTCCTGCGGCGTGAGCTTCTCATCCTTGTCCTTGTCCAGCTCACGAAACCGCTTCTCCAAATCCCCCACGGCCTGCCCCCGGGCCGATAGCCCAGCCAGGGTCGCAAGACCCGCCAACCCGGCCACCGCCAATACCTTCCGCATTGTCTTAACTCGACTCATGCCCTTAGTGACGCCGGAAACGGAATTTGGTTTCATGAAATTCACTATATCTAGCTAAGGTCCAGAGGGCTTGCCTAATGTCTTATCAGTTGGGCGATAACGGTTTCCCTGTTTCAAAAACTCAAACACCTGCCGGTGATACGGGCTGAATCCAGGATCAGGAATGCCATTCGGCGGACACGCCGGAGTGCCATAGCCGGTCTGGAACATGTCATGGTGGTAAATCGGATGACCACCTGCTTTGCGGATTTCCCAGATGTGCAAGATGTGGTCCATCGGTTGCGTGGCTTCCTTCGGGCCGCCAAAACTGGACGTGCCATTCCGTGCCGGTTCGTCATCCACCACCGGTTTCTTGAATTCTTTGATCAGGCTGGCGATTTCCTTGGGCGCGATCTCCCATGTCTTGCCCCGTTCTTGGCGGCTGGTATGCGGCGTCAACACGTCCAGTTCCTCATTCAGTTCTTTGGTGCCCAACACGCCCGAATAGCCGGGTGAACTGGTCACGAGCCGTTGTGGATCCGCCTCGCGGATGGCACGGACCAATGGCAGCACCATCTCGTCATGGTGCTCGTTCCAGACTTGAATGATGAGATTGCGCCACGGTTGCAATTCCTTCGTCACGGCCGTCACCGCGCGCAAAGCCGCTTTCGGTTCCAAAACGGTCTTCTCCTGAAAACTCTCGTGAGCGAAGAGGCACAATTCGATGACGAGGCCTTCTGCTTGGGCGTCCGCCAGGATAGCTTTGATTGTGGCCAACGGCTTTTCCTGCAACTGCCCATCCGTTTGATAAAGCGTCGATGCGGGACCGGCATCCACGAAGCCGCGCTTGCTGTCCCACTGGCACCAGACGCGAAGGACATTGATGCCGTAAGCGCGGAACTTGCGCAGCCAAGTGCGTCGCGTGGCGCTGTCGGTATTGAATGTGGGATTATAGATCGCGTTGAAGAAACTGACGCCCGTGTAGGGAAACGGCTGACCATCCAGCGTAAACCCCGTGCCAGCCAATTTGAGTTCGCTTTTGCGCGCGACTGCATCGGCAGCAGACAAACGGTCAGTGGTGAAAACGGCCGCGCCCAATGTCAGCAGGAAATCACGCCGTGAGCTGTTGGTGATAGCGAAATTTATCATACCAGCTCCAACCCATTCACCCGCCCTTTGCCGCTGGCAAATTGATCCGTCTCCACCCCCAGCCGTTGCAACATGCTCACGAAGATCTGTCCCGTCGCCGTGTTGTTCTTCGCATCGAAGCCGAGGTGCTGCCCATGCTTGAACCCGCCACCCGCCACGATGATCGGCATGTTCTTCGTATCATGGCTGGACGCATTGCCGAGGTTGGAACCGTAGAGAATCATCGTATTGTCCAACACGGAACCGCCCGCTTCCTTCGCCTCGCGCAGTTTCGCCAGGAAATCGCGCAGGGCCTGCATCTCGAGCGACTCCACGATCTTGAGCTGCGCCAGCTTCTCCGGATCCTTGCCGTGATGGGAAAGATTGTGGTGATCGATCGTCACGCCCTGGATCGGCGGCACATCGTTCATGCCATCGATGCTCAAGGTAATGAAGCGCGTGGAATCTGTCTGCAACGCGAGATGCATCACATCGAAGAGCAGACGCGTGCGCCCGATGATATCCTTGCGATCCGCGATGTCGTTCGGGATGGGCGCGGTGATCTTGGGCTTTGGCTTCTGCGACCACGCCTCGGCCTTCACCAAACGTTGCTCCACCTCGCGCACTGCTGTGAAATACTGGTCCAACCGTTCACGATCCAAAGCCGTCGCATCGCGCTCGATCTTCTTCGCCTCCGCCTGCACCGTGTCCATGATGCTCTGGCCATCTTTCAGCCGTTGCACTTGTTGCTTCACCTCAGCGGGCGTGCCATCCACGAACAGCTTGCGGAAGATAGCTGAAGGCTTTTTGTCCGATGGTATCTGCACGCCCGCGCGACTGTAGCTCAGGCTCGAACGATCCGTGGCCAGCGCGAGGAAAGGGATGCGTGTGTCCGGTGCGAGCTTCTCCACGGCGAACTGGTCCAACGAGATGCTGTTGCGAAAACTGCTGCTGCCCGGATGCACTGCCGCCGTGAGAAAACTCGCCTCCGAAGAATGCCCGCCATCCACCTCGGGATGCGACACGCCCGAGAAGATCGTGAAATCATTACGGAAATCCTTAAGCACTTCCAAATACGGCGTCAGCTCGAAGTCCCGCCCCGTCTTTGTCGGGAACAGGTAATCGCCGTGCAAGCCCAGCGACGTGTTCACGCACACCATCCGGCGCGGCGCACCGGTGGCGGGCGCAGCGTTACCCAATGATTCCAGCGCGGGCAGTGCCAGCAATACTCCCGCAGCGCGGAGAAAGGAACGGCGATTGATTGCGTGCATACTCATTTGGATTGAAAGGTTGGGCTTTGCACCAGTTCATGGACGATACTGCGCAGGCCATACAGTCTCGGTTCCGTGCGCTTCACGATGCCTTCGATAATGGCGCGATCTTTGAATTCCATCCCGTGGCCCGTGGCATACACGAGCAGCTTCTCCGTCGTGGCCCGGGCGAGTTGCTCGCGGTCTTTCAGGAGCAGCGCTTTGAACTCCTCGATGCCGTTGAACGCGCGACCATCCGGCAACTTGTCGGCGTTCTCCACCTTCGGCCCGTTGCCGTAGGGCATGCGTTTGCCGTCCACGAACGCACGATGATTCCAGTCCGCCTTGGAACGATAGTTTGCGCGATAGCCACCGATGACATCGAAGCACTCCAGCGCGTAGCCTGGCGGATCGATCTTCGCATGGCACGCGCCGCACGTCTCCACGCTGCGATGCTTCGCGAGCTGATCACGGATGCTCGTCGCGCCACGGATGTCGGGTTCAATCGCGGGCACGTTCTTCGGCGGGGGCGGCACCGGTTTGCCGAGCAGGCGATCCTGCACCCACACGCCCCGCAAGACCGGCGACGTCGTCGTACCATTAGCGGAAACTTTAAGAATGCTTGCCTGCGTCAGCACCCCGCCGCGCTTCCACTCGGGCTTGAGCGCGACCTTACGGAAATCCATCCCTTGCACACCGGGAATGCCGTAATGCGTGGCGAGCCGTTCGTTCAACATCGCGAAATCGCTGTGGATGAAGTTCACCACGCTCAGGTCGTTCTTCAGGATTTCGTTAAAGAACGTCTTCGTCTCGATGACCATCGAGCGTTCCAGTAATTCATCGAACTCCGGATACAACTCCTTGTCAGGATTCGTCGCCTTGATGTTGCGCAGCCCCAGCCATTGACCCGTGAAATTATCCGTGAACGCCACTGCTTTCGGATCTTTCAACATCCGCTCCACTTGTGCGCGCAAGGCGTCGGGCTTCTTGAGCTGGCCTTGGTTTGCCAACGTGAGCAATGTCTCATCCGGCATTGTACTCCACAGGAAGTAGGAGAGGCGCGCGGCCAGTTGCGGGTCCGTGAGCTTGCCGGGCTTCGCTTTCAAGTAGAGAAAGTCCGGTGCTGTCAGCACGGCCTTCAAGCCCACACGCAAAGCATCCTCAAACTTCACCCCCATATCCAACCGTGCTTTCACGAGCGCGATATAGGGCGTGAGTTCGGCGTCGCTGATGTTGCGACGAAACGCCCGCGGCACGAAACGCTTCAAGATATCCGTCGCATCGTTCAACGTGCCTTTCGTCAGGTCCACGGTGCCGAGCAAGGCGGTGTGGCTCTTCGGCGGCCATTCCTCCACGATCGGCCCTTCAACCTCCAGCCATTGCGCGGCAAGGCCGATGCCTTGGTAACTCTCTGGCTTGTCCGGCCACGGCTTCATCGGCCCCATCGTCACCACGCGGATGTTGTCCCGCGCTTGCATCCGCCCTTCCCACTCGAAGACCGTCGGTTTGTCCGGCGGCGCATCAAAGGTCTGCGTCAGCTCCGTTTTGCCGGACTGCGGATTCTGGCTGCCCGCGTAGATCAGAATAGGTGTCGTCTTGCCCGCGCTGTGCCACGCGTAGGCCGACAGGCGGAAACGATAACGCCCGGTTTCGCGCACCGCCGACTCGCGCATGAGCTTCGGCGGATACAGCTCATTCATGAACACCAGACTGCCGTCCTCCAGCTTCAAGATCTGGCCACCGATGGACCGCCCTAGTTCCCCTTTATCCTCCGCATACTGATACCGCACCTTGCGCGTCTCGGGCCGCTTACGGTTCACGATCGCGGCATCCAGGATGGCATCCGCCGCTTCCAAGTATTTCTCGATGTGCACGGGCGAGACATCCAGCGCGCGATCCACCGTATCGAACCCGCTGCTGGTACCGTCCTCGGGCAACATCTCTTTCACCTCCAGGTCCACGTAGAAAAGATCGCGGATGGTGTTCTGATACTCCACGCGGTTCAGCCGACGCCATGCCGTGCGGCCATCTGCCAATTGCTTTTGCGCATCCACTTCCGTGAGCGCGGCGGCGAGGGCACGGGTCGTTTGCTTGAGGGCGGCTTCAGGCGGACGCGCCTTCTTCGCCGGCGGCATTTCACCTTCCGCGATGCGGTCATGGATGCGCGTCCAAGCGGCGCTCTCCTTCGTGAAATCCGGCTTCGCCAACAGCGCTGTCAAATCCAGCCCGCCCTTCTGCGTGTCCTTGTCATGACACTCCACGCAATGCTGCTCGGCAAAAGGTTTGAACGTCCCCACCGCCAGCGTGGCCTGATCCGCACGCACCGCGCCGCCTCCGGCAAAAACCAGACTGAGCGAGAGCAATAGGTATGTAGGCGTCAGGCGCATGGCGATTGAGTGCTGTATCTCTCCGAGTCTTAGCGACTGAGCGAATCCTGTCCACCCTGCTTTGGCCGTACCCCTCCTCCTGCTTGAGACTGCAGCAGGGTGATGGCAGAAAAGGTCCGCCGTAGCAAGATGCCCCGTGCTGCCGGTTTCCAGCCGGCAGTCCGCGACGTCCGCCAAAGCCCTCCACGCCTGTCTCACCCTTTTTAAACTCCCCCTCCTCATGCCGCTTACCATAATGGAAGGGGTAGGACATAGGCTGTCCAAGGCCCTAATATTTCTAAAACCGCTTCCGACGATCTAACTCACTGGTTCAGAATGGGTTGAGTTGAAAACGGCCGTTTGGAATAAAACTTTCTTTCACGCAGGCAGCGAAATTTGCCGCAAACTTTCCAACTTCCACTCGCGCAATCGCATCACCTACGGCACTTTGGGACGAAGCCATGGCCGTTTCCATACGCTATCGTCGCTGCTCATGAAACAGATCATGCTCCAAGGATTTTACCGCAAGCTCCTGTTCTCCCTTGGTTTGGCTCTGCTCGCCTTGCTCCCAAGACAGGCAAGGGCGGTAGAGACGAATACCTTAGTAAAAACGTTCGAGGAAATCGCCCGCACGAACCGCCATTTATCCCACACGGTCATCATTGAGAACCACGCTTTGGAGCGAAGGATGTCTTATGCAGGGAAGGAGGACGAGGCGCGCTTCCGGTCATGGGCCATCGACCAGCTTGTTTTGCTCAAGCACCTTCAAGGCTTTAGCTTACAGCGAGATGAAATCATAGGTCTGCTTAAGCATTCGAACCCAAAAGTTCGAACGCTGGCCTTGGGGGCTTTGTTTCAACGCAAAGACCGGCAAGACTTCCCCAAGCTAGCTTCGCTTCTTGAAGATCGCGAGCGGACATTTTCTGATTTATCCGATTATACTGGCAGTACGGCCTCCTTTGGCTTTTCGGGAGATCAGGAGAGTGCTCAATCTGTGGCTGATATCGCCAGTGCTATGCTTACGTTTTGGGGCGCTCCACATGGCGACAAAATTGAAAATGGAAAATGGCTTGTCACGAAAGAAACCTATGCCGAATGGGCAAAGGCGGGTTTTCCAAAGCCACCAGCTCCTCCCAATATCCCGGAGTTGGAACCCTACTCACCAGATGATGGGTTTGATCCAGATTTGGCGCTTTATCAGGCGGATACAAAACGTGTGCTGGCCGATCTCCAAAGCCTGCCCGTTAATGCGAAAGCCTGGATGACTTTTCACGTATATCATTCAAGGTTTAACACTTATTTCGATGAGGACGCTTTGCGCCAAGCGACGCTCTCTGCCTTTCGTGAACTAAATCATGATGAAATAGTCCGCATTCTCAAAGGCCAGCCGGGTGATCAGCTTCCAGAAATCCGGCCTGCTTTCTCGGACTCTTTCAAAGATAACCCACCGAAAGCCCGTTTTTTCAGGCAGATTGAAAGACGGACCAAAGAAATGTTTTCTTTGGATGCGCTGCAGGATTTTATTTTGCAAGAAGGTCGCGAACTGCTGCGGCCTGAGGATGTCCCTTATCTGCTGGCCCGAGAACAGACGGCGGGAGCATACAGGTCTGCTCTGTGGAGAGTCGCCGCTGTCGATGTCGCTTACGGACGCTCACCCGATGAAGCAAAGCGCATGATCAAAGAAGGCATGAAACGGTACTCGCCAGATAATAGTGACGGCGCAGCCAATCAAGCATGGCTTCAAGCGGCACTGTGGCGCAATGAAGGAATGAAAGCAGCGACAGAATTGGTTGATTGGTTCTATACCGTGCCTTCCTCAGCCCTTGGCCCATACTATTTTTTGAATTTAGTAGATCGGGATGAGCGAGCAGACATGCATAAGCTGCTGGCTGCGATCGTGAATGATAAAAGATTCGACCGGGTGGATTCGAGCGCTCTTGGCACGCTATTGGAAATAGTTAACCGTGACCTTTCCACTCCCTTGGTCCCACCCAAAGAAATTTTGCATAGCAGGAAAAATCCAGGCGCGCTGGCCGAATGGCGCGACCTGCTCCGCCATTATGATTTCGGCAAAGTGCAACCGCCCGTCACCAAGTAGGCCTAGGGTCAGTCATGAACGTTGATGGACTGATTGGAAGCAGTAGTCGTACCTGAGCACCAAGCGTCATCTCCCTCTCCGCCAGCGGTAGCTGGGGGAGAGGGCGCGGGGAGAGGTGGGGCTGATCCATCCAAACAACACACTCAGCCATGACCGTTGAGCAGAATGGATTGGTCGCCTCTTTGTTTCGCGATGCCCCCTCTCCCCCTGCCCTCGCCCCCGACGCCGGGGGCGAAGGTGATCGCCTCAAAATCACTTTTCTCCCTTTTGCCTTTCCACACACCTAGGCGGTCAAGTCGTGGGAAAAAGCCATCAGCTCTGAACTAATCCCGGTGATGGCTTACGGCTTGGATTTCTTCTCCGGTTTTTCCAGATGCTCCTTGAACCACACTGCTTCAACCTGCGTCGCCTCCGCGAATCCCTCGCGGTAAACGCCGTAATGGGTGATGCCCTTGATGGTGTGCAGCTTCGTCGGCACGCCACGTTTCACCATCTCATCTGGTACACGTTCCACCGTCGCGTTGTTGCTCAGTTCCTCGTTCTCCGCCAACACGAACAGCGCGGGCACCTTGATCTTCGCCGCTGCTTCGAGATTGTTGAAGCCGATGCTCTTGGCCGGATTTGATCGCATCTGCTCATACGTCGCCATCTTGCCTGTCAGCTTCCCGGTCTCGATCGGCACCGGCTCGATCTCGCCGCGCGCCTGTTTGGTGAGCTGGTCGTAGAGGCGTAACTCGCCTTGGGGCGGACGCGCGGGCATGCCCGGCACTTGCGCCACCACGCACTTCACCCGCGGATCATTCCCCGCCATCCATGTCACCAATCCGCCGCCATAGCTGCTGCCCCAGAGGCCGATGCGTTCCTTGTCCACATTCGTCTCACCCGCCACGAAAGCGATCGCCGCGCGGATGTCCGCCGTCTGGTCTGTGTAATTCATCTGCCAGCGCAAGGCTTTCACCTTGAGCGTCAGTTCGTTCTTCTCATCCGGCTTGCCCTGCGGTCCCACCGCCATCAACTGGCTCTCGCTCTGGCCCCAGCCGCGATAATCGAACGCCAGCACGATGAACCCGTTCGTGGCCAGCAACGGCGCCAGCCGCGCCTGCGTTCCGCCCTTCGTCCCGCCTGTGCCCGCGCACAAGACGATGGCCGGTAACCGGTCCTCCGGCTTCAATCCCTTGGGAGAATACAGATCCCCGGCCATCCGGGTGCCATCACTCCAGATCCAGACTTCCCGCTGCTCCACCGAATCCGGCAACACGGGCTTGGCCTGTTTCACCGTCTGCCCGGGCAACCAAGAGCAGGCCGCCAAGAAAAGCAGGATTGATAAATAGGACCGAAGTGAAGTCATTTGAGCATAAGACGCTTACACCTTGCGGAAGTTACGGTCGCCAGCTCGATTTTTGGCTGGGTGAACTCATTTTCCGTTGTCGTTTCGCTTTGCCGCGCGGCCCTGTTTCGGCTAAAGCCTTACGCATGAACGTCGTTTCCCGGTTCCTGATGGGTGTCGCTTTGTTGGTCTTGCTGGCTGGTTGCCAGTCGCCCGCCAAACCTGCGGCCCAGCCAACACCCGCAGTCGCGACGAATCTCTGGGACATGGCGGTCCTCTCGCAGCCGCCCAAATACACACTCGGCCAAGGCACCGGCCTAATCCGTGAGGTCTATTACGAAGGCGTACCGTATCAGGGCAAACCCACACAGGTGTTCGGTTACTTGGGCAAGCCCGAGGGCAAGGGCCCGTTCCCGGCGATTCTCCTCGTCCACGGCGGCGGCGGTCAGGCGTTCGCGAGCTGGGCGGATATGTGGGCCAAGCGCGGTTACGTGGCCCTCGCGATGGACACCGCCGGGAACGGCCCGAACAAATTGCACCTGATCGATGGCGGTCCGGACCAGACAGATCTGGAGAAGTTCATGAAACTGCCTTACTCCACCGTGAAGGATATGTGGACGTATCAGGCCGTGGCCGATGTCATTCTCGGTCATTCGTTGCTCGCCAGCCTGCCGGAAGTGGACGCGAACCGCATCGGCATCACCGGCATCAGTTGGGGCGGTTACCTCACGTGCATCATCGCCGGGGTGGATCACCGCCTGAAATGCGCCATCCCGGTCTATGGCAGCGGCTACCTCTGGGAAGACAGCGCGTGGCTCCAGCAGTTCAAGGAACTCGGCCCAAAGGAAGCGCAGCGCTGGTGCGATCTCTTCGATCCTTCCGTTTATCTGCCCCGGGTAAAATGCCCCACCCTGTTCGTGAACCGCCCCACGGATTTCCATTACCGCCTCGGCGTCTACCAGAAGAGCTTCCGGCTCGTGCCAGCCCCGAAGAATCTGCACATGGACATCACGCTCAAACACTCGCATCAGGCGGGCTGGGCACCGGAGGAGATCGCCTTGTATGCCGATAGCATTCTGCGTGGTGGCGCACCGCTGGCGGAAGTCGGCGAGATGACGTTCCTCGGCAAGACATCCGTCGTCTCCCAGTGCAAGTCCAAGGTACCGCTGCGTTCCGGCCAGCTTTGCTACACCACGGACAAAGGCCCCTTTGAACAACGGCAATGGCACGCCAACCCGGCCTCAGTTGTGGGGGACGTGGTCAGCGCACCGTTGCCGGAAGACCGGCCCATCACCTTCTATCTCAATGTGACCGACGAACGCGGCGCAACGACCAGCTCGCTCTGCAAAGAGATCAACCTCCCGTCCGCGCCCGCACCGAAGCCTTAGGCCCTGCTACCCATCGGTATCTTTCCTCCTCCATGCAGCACAGCATGGAGCATGGTGCAATTATTCACCTGTTTTCCGACCCAAATCACCGCTTGGGACGTAAAATAGTGTGTAACTCACTGTGTTGGCAGGCGTCATCAGCCTCAACGACGAGTGAAACGCGCCATGAAAACGACTGTCCTGAAACCAAACCGCAAGTCGTGGGGGATTATCGCCCTGACCGTGGGCACGGGCGTCGCCGCCTGCCTCCTGCAAGCCGCCGCTCCCGCCCCGAATGGCCCGCCCGATGCGAAACGGCTCGAAGGTCTTTACCGTTTGCTCGATATCAACCGGGACGGAAAGTTGAGCCGCGAGGAGTTCGGCAAGATGGCCCAGTACGCTCCCCGCATGAAGGAGAATCCCGATGCGGTGGATTACCTTTTCGCCCAGCTCGATAAGAACAGCGACGACAAGCTCACCATCGAGGAATACCGGGGCATCATCGAGATCCAACGCGCGGCCCGCCTCCAGAGCAATCCGCCGCCCGACGCTTTACCACCCGTCGCCAAGCCCGCCGCCAAACCGGCGATGGCCGAACGCCCGCCGACGAGTGAAGAACTCGCCTTCTTCGAGAACAAGATCCGGCCCGTGCTGGTGAGCAAGTGCTACGATTGTCATTCCGCCGAAGCAGAGAAAGTCAAAGGCGGTCTCGCCCTCGACACGCGGGAAGGGTTGCGCACCGGCGGTGATACCGGCCATGGCGTCATCCCGGGCGACCTAGATGGCAGCCTCATCATCAAGGCGCTGCGTTACACGGATTCCGATCTGCAGATGCCACCCAAGAAACAAGGCGGCAAGCTCGCGCCCGAAGTCATCGCGGATTTCGAGAAGTGGGTGAAGATGGGTGCGCCCGATCCGCGCGAAGGCAAAGGCACCCTGGCGAAGAAAGCTTGGGACCCGGAGAAGGGCAAAGACCACTGGGCCTTCCAATTGCCGAAGAAGACCGCTCCGCCCGCCGTCCAAGACAGCGCCTGGGTGCGTAATGATATCGACCGTTATGTCCGTGCAGAACTGGACAAGAAGGGCCTCATCCCCGTGGGCGATGCCGACAAGGCCACGTTGCTGCGCCGCGTTTATATTGATCTAATTGGTTTGCCTCCCTCACCTGAAGAGGTGGCCGCGTTCCAGCAAGACACGGACCCCAAAGCGTTCGAGAAGGTCGTGGACAAGCTGCTCGCCTCGCCGCAATTCGGTGAGCGTTGGGGCCGTCACTGGCTGGACGTCGCGCGCTATGCGGAATCCAGCGGCAAGGACGTGAACATCGTTTACCCACACGCGTGGCGCTATCGCGACTGGGTCATCCAAGCTTTCAACGAAGACAAACCGTACGACCAGTTCCTGAAAGAACAGCTCGCCGGAGACTTGTTGCCCGCGAAGAACGAGACGGACAAAGCGCAGAAGCTCATCGCCACTGGTTACCTCGCCATCGGCCCGAAGGGGCATAACACCCGCGATTTCCGTCAGTTCCAATTGGACGTCGCGGACGAACAGATCGATGCCGTCACGCAAGGCATGCTCGGCATGACCGTCGCTTGTGCGCGCTGCCACGATCATAAGTTCGATCCCGTGCCGCAGACGGATTACTACGCACTCGCCGGCATCTTCATGAGCACGGAGACACGCTACGGCACACCGCGCTTCGTTCAGAATAACCAGCCTTCATCGCTTATCACGCTGCCCGCCGGGGCCAAGGTGACGGAAGCGCCGCCACTACCCGCCCAACAGACCGCGCTGATGAAACGGCAGTTGGAGACTTCGCAAAAAGAACTGGAAGAACTGAAGGCCGAGTCCCGCACCAAGGGAGACCGCACGATGTTTGCGAATCCCAAATTCCTGCGCAGCAATACACTCGTCGCTCTCTACGAGAAAATCTTCGACCGATATGACGCCAACGGCAAGCCGACCGTCGCGCTCGCCATGGGTGTGCAAGACAAGACCACGCCGCGCGATATCGCTCTGTTGGCGCGCGGTGAACTCGACAAGCCGCAGGACGTCGTGCCGCGCGGATTCGTGCAAGTTCTCGGTAACACGAAACCAGAATCCAAGATCAGTAAAGGCAGCGGCCGTCTGGAACTCGCAGAATGGATCGCCTCGCCGGAGAACCCGCTCACGGCCCGCGTGATGGCGAACCGCATCTGGCTGAATCTGTTCGGCCAAGGCATCGTGGCGTCGCCAGATAATTTGGGTATACGGGCCAGAAGCCTTCCAATCAAGCTTTGCTGGATGCGCTCGCGATCTCGTTCGTGGAGAATGGCTGGTCGGTGAAGCGGCTCGTGAAGGAGATGGTCATGAGCCACACGTATCAGCTCAGCTCGGATTATTCTTCCAGCAACTATAACGTCGACCCGGACAACACCACGCACTGGCGCATGAGCAAGCGCCGCATGGACGCTGAAGCCATCCGTGACACCATGCTCGCCACGGCTGGCACGCTGGATCTCACGCCGTTCCGCGGCTCCGCCGTCGCGGCTTCGGAAGGCCCCGCGCAACAGTTGCTCCGCTTTGCCACCTTCCAACGGGATAACAATTCTCGCTCCGTGTATCTGCCCATCGTGCGCGATCAAGTGCCCGAAGCGCTCTCCACCTTTGACTTCGCGGAACCCAGCCTCGTGACGGGCAGCCGCGATGGCACGACCGTTCCGTCGCAAGCGCTCTACCTGATGAACAGTGCGAGCGTGGAGAAGATCGCGGAGGCCATGGCGCAGCGCCTCTATGCCACCGGTGCCAACGGCAATGAATTGGGCCAAAAAGCGTTTGAACTGGCTTACTGCCGGCGCGCGACGGACAAGGAGATCGTCGCCATGGGCAAATTCTTCGAACAGTTCTACACCTCGGAAGCCAAGAATTTCGCCAACCGTGACCGTCTGCGTTGGGCGGCCTTGACGGCCTTTTGCCAGGCGCTGCTCGGTAGCGCGGAATTCCGCATCGTTAACTGAAGCATGCCTATGAACACTGTCACTTCTGGAACTGCGGACGGGTTTCTCTCCCGCCGCTCGATGTTGAAGAGCCTTTGGTCGGGCTTCGGCTACATGGCGTTCGCCGGGCTGGCGGCCAAGGCCGCAGATGCCGCGATGAAGGCCGGACCGCTGGACCCGAAGCAGCCGCATTTTCCGGCGCGGGCCAAGCGTGTCATCTTTCTGTGCATGAGCGGCGGCCCCTCGCACGTGGACACCTTCGACTACAAGCCGTACCTGCAACAGAACGACGGCAAGAGCGTTTCCGCCAAAGGCCGCTTAGGTCAATCGAAGCTGCTCGCATCGCCTTGGAAATTCACGCAGAACGGCAAGAGCGGTTTGTGGATCTCCGAGCTGTTTCCCGAAGTGGCGAAACACGCGGATGACCTCTGCCTCATCCGGTCCATGCAGACGGATCTGCCCGCGCATCCGCAGGCTTACATGCAGATGCACACCGGGAGCTTCCAGTTCGTACGGCCTTCGCTCGGCGCATGGACGCTTTACGGCCTCGGCACGGAGAACGAAAATCTGCCCGGTTTCATCACCTTGAACCCGCCGCTAAATAACGGTGGTTCGCAAAATTACGGGAGTGCTTTTCTGCCCGCGATCTATCAAGGCACCCGCATCGGTGCGGAAGGTCCGCGTATCGGCGCCGCTCGCAGTGCGGGTTTGGACCAGGAAGCGAAAGTCGCGAACATCTCGAACAGCAAGCTCTCGCCCTCCGGCCAGCGCGCACAATTGGATTTCCTGCAATCGCTCAACCGCGAACGCCTCGCGCAAGACCAGGTGAATCCGCAAGTGGAAGGCGTCATCGAATCTTACGAACTCGCGTTCCGCATGCAGAGCGAAGTGCCGCGCGTGATGGATCTCAGCAAGGAAACGGAAGCGACGAAGGCCATGTACGGCATCGGCGATGGCGATACGGATCGTTTCGGCAAACAATGTCTGCTCGCTCGGCGCATGGTGGAAGCTGGAGTGCGCTTCGTAGAGGTCGGCTCCGGCGGTTGGGATCAGCATCGCGATCTGAAGGCCGATCACGCGCGCAATGCCGAGTCAGTCGATAAACCGATTGCGGGCTTGCTCACCGATTTGAAACAGCGCGGGTTGTTGAAGGATACCCTTGTCATTTGGGGCGGTGAGTTTGGCCGCACGCCCTTCGCGCAGAACAACGACGGGCGCGATCACAACAACAAAGGCTTCACCGTCTGGATGGCGGGCGCCGGTACGAAGGCGGGTTTCTCCTACGGCCAGACGGATGAATACGGTTCCGAGGCCGTCGAGAACAAAGTCCACATCCATGATTTTCACGCGACCATCCTGCACATGCTGGGCCTCGATCACGAGAAGCTCACGTATCGGTATGCCGGTCGCGACTTCCGTCTCACCGATGTGAAAGGTGAGGTCGTGAAGGGAATTTTGACCTAGAACGCAACGCCATGGGATGGCGCGGTGGTTCCCCCAGCCAACGCGCAGTTACGTTCTAGGTTGAACACTTTTCCCGCCGGTTTAGAGATCGGCGGGAGTGGTTAAGTTAAACGGATGATGGATGAGTAACGTTGCGCCCCAGAGGGGCGTCACGAAAGTAGCCACGAGTGACCGCAGGGAACTCGTGGCTACTGACGCCAGCGCCTGTCGGGGCTGAGCTCTTACGGTAACTCACCGCAACCTCGACGCTTCCGCATAATGCTTCGACAATCGCCAACCCCGGTCCGATGAAGTGCAAGCTGCTGCCGGCGGACAGCACATAGTCATTCGCATCACCTTCCATGGTGATCCAGCATTCGCCGTGGAGTACTTCAATGTGAAGATGTTCACCTTCGGCCAGAAACAACGAACGCAACTCGCCTTTGGCCAACGACCACACCTGCCCCTGCGCTGCGAGTGAGGCAGCGGAGCTACGGGCATTGATTTCTTCGGTGAGGCGCATGGTGGCGAGCATGGTGTTAAAAATTGAAACGGGTCGCGAAAGTGCTTTCGTGGCCAACGGGTAAAATGCTGAACGGATTAAAGTGTCAGGCGGCGGCCAATTTGTTTCCCTCTCCCCGAGGGAGAAGGAGTTAACATTTCCCGCCCCTTGACCATTCTGGATGCCTTGGGCCCTGCCAGCTTACTTCCAGGCGGCGCGCCATTGGTCCGGTTGCCAACGGCCTTCATCCATCTCGATGAGATCGAAGTCGGTGATGACCTTGCCGTCGTCCGCGAAGCCGTATTGCTTGATCATGTCCGGGATGAACCCATCCGTCTCATCATCGCGCCAGCCGCGTTTGCTCATGAAACTGTTGTAGATAAGGATCTGCTCGTCATTCAGGCGACGGCCATTCGTCTCGCACCACTCGAGCACTTCGTGGTCGGACTTGCCCGCAAGCACGAGGCTCTTCACGTCTTCGTAGCGCACTTGGAGGTAGCGGCAGGTGCGGCCATCGAAGCCCTTGCCGAGCATCTCGAAATAATCCTCCGGCAACTTGCCAGCGGCGTGCAGGCGGATCTTCGAGCACATGCGCGCGAAGTAAAAAATGCCGCGGGTCTTCTCGTAACAGCCTTTGATGCCTTCGATTTTCATGATGATAAAAACTATGCTTCAACTGCGACGGCCTTTGCTCACCACCGGCAGATTCACCCGTTGGCCGCCTTGTTTAGTCGATTTCTTTGGCGCTTTGGAAACGGTTGTTTCTGGGACCTTCTCCCACACACTGAGCACCGCATCTCTCACAGCAACGATGGCGGGTTCGTGGGCGCGGGCCGTTTGATAACCGAGGCAGAGCGGCACCGAGGCGCGGTAGTGCGGCAGGATGAAGAGCTTCTCGCCCAGGCCACTCATCTCCACCTGATTGCGGGCGGTCAAAGTCATACCGAGACTTTCGGAGACAAGATTCAACACGGTGATGTCTTCGTTCACGCGGAAGCGCGGCGTGAGTTGCAGGCCCTGTTCGCGGCACACATTTTCAATCGTGCGGAAATACGAGCACATGGGTGAAACGAAGATCCATGGCTTCTTCTCCAGTTCCTTCCAATCGGGCCGCGTAAGTTCGGCTTCCCAGCTCTTGGGCGCGACGAGGCACAGCTCTATATCATCCAGATGATGAAACGTGATGCGCGAGCTGGTGCATTCGCCTTCGAAGAAACCGGCAGCGATGGCGCCGTCATCCATCCCTTGGATGATGTTCCCGCTGCTGCCGCCCACGAGTTCGTAACAGAGATCAGGATGTTGCTTGGTGAGGAGCTGCAGAATCTCGACGAGGCGCAGGACCTCCGGCCGGTTGTTCATGCCGATGACCATCTGGCCGGAGACATGATCGCGGAACGTCTCGGCGAACTGCTTGAACTCGCGACTGGCCTGCACGATGCGCCGGGCATGGCCTTGCAAGGCGACACCTGCACTCGTGAGCGTCATGCCTTTCGGCGTGCGTTCAAAAAGCCGGACTCCCAGCTCCTCCTCCAGCGCACGGATCTGCGTGCTCACGGCGGGCTGGCTGGTGAACAGCTTCTCGGCCGCGCGGGTCAGATGACCGACCTCCGCCACCGTCAGAAAGGTGCGCAACTGGTAGAGTTCCATAGTATCTCTTTCAGATGCCCGTATCATCGCTGAAACGGTACGGATTGGCTAATCGGTTTTTTGGATGGCGTGATTGGCGGTGATTATCACGCTGCGCCACGGCACCCCCCCCTATCAATCTCACTTCACGAAGTTGCTGTTCCCCTCGCTCTTGGCGGAGAACGCTTCTGCCCCGATATCGCCGGACTTGCCGCGCATCAGGATATTCCCGCGTAACAGCACCCCTTTGGAACGGCCGGTGACGGTGATGGAATTGATCAGCTTGGGTTCCTCGCGGCGATCCGCGATGGTGCAATGCGCCACTGAAACATTGTGCGAGTTCAGAATGTAGATGCCGCGATATTGCGGCTCGAAGATCTGGCTGCCGCTGATGTTCACCGCATCCGAGTCCAACACTTGGATCGCCCCGCCCTCCGTTTCCGAACCCGTGCGGATATCTTCCATGTGGATGCCGGTCAGCGTGACGCCGTTGCATTTCTTCAACGTGATGCCGCCGGTTACATCGCCGATATAATCGGGGTTATGATCGATGACGTGCGTACCGATGGAGATGTTCCGGCAATCTTCCAGGAGCAACGCATGCTCATGCCCGACGAAGATGTTGTTTCCGCTCAGCACCACGCCGCGGGCACGCACGAGGTGCACGTTCACTTTCTGGCTGCTGATCATATTGCCCGTGATGCTGATGACCCCGACCTTGTCCGGTGTCGCAGGATTGCCGATGATGCGGATGTTCGCGCCGCCGGGGCTGGGCTTGGCCTGGATAGTGTTGCTGGCGATCGTCCCTTCCCGCACGCTTCCTTCCGTCACATCCAGCATGATGTCCGCTGAGGTTTCAGCGTTCAGATCGTAGTTATACTCGATGTCATTCCCGGTGAAATGGAAGTTACGGATCTCGCTCGCCAGCATCTTGATACCGCCCGCTTTGCAATAACTGATGTGGCTGCCGTGGATGATGGCTTGATGCAGATTCAGGTGATCAAAGAATACGCCGACACCGCGCAGATTATAGATGTGGCAGCTATCAATGAGCACGTTGCGGTTTCGGTTGGTCACATGGATGCCATGGCGCACTTCGCGGATGAGCGTGGCCCGCACGGTTGCTTGCATCACCCCGGTGAATTCGAGGCCATCCGCTTCCTCATTTGCCCCGACGATCTCCAGTCCATCCACCTGCGGCATCCGTTGGCCATCTAAGACTCCGGGTTTGAAAGACTTGGGATCGGCTGAACCGGTATGGTTGCCCGCGAAACGAAAAGCCGGTCCGGCCCCCGCCATGGTGATGCGGCCTGCTCCCCCAAAACCCGTGAGGCTCAAGTGACCGTTCTTTACGAGGTCCACTTCAATGGTTTTGGTGAGGCGATAGTTGCCCTTGGGAAATTCGAGCGTTGCCTCCTTGTTCTCCGTCACCGCTTTTTGGATGGCGGCGGTATCATCCGTGGTGCCATCGCCCTTGGCACCGTAATCCCGTACGGAGGCGGCTTGCAAAAACGCCGGTAACAACGAGATTGCTAGGAACAATGGCAATGATTGACGCATAATCATCAAGGATCGAAACAGTGGTTGCTGGCTCAACCAATTCAGGCTGGCGCGCAGTTTAACGCAAAGGCACTTTATGGGGCAACGCCGAACAGCCTTAAACCCTAGGGCAATTTGCAACCACGCAGGGTGTTGGATCAGTCAAAACAGGTGCCAGCGAAATTTTGGGCCATGAACTCAGGTATGAATCGAATCCGTTGGTGGCAGCTAAACCTGCTGTTGTTGCTGACCTTGGGGCTTTCGGCCTGCCGCACGCCACCACCGGCCAGCCAGTACGACCCCGCCAAACCACCGGAGCCTTACATGCGTGTCACGCGTGCAACCAATGGGGCGGCCTCGTTGGATATCGTCGTGCGCGAGTTCCAATCCGCGGACAAACACCAGCCCAAGATCTACCTCGTCGCCGTCTCGCATCTGGGGGATGAGGCTTATTACAGCCAGTTGCAAAGCCTGTTGGAGAGCACCGATCGGGTGCTCTTTGAAGGCGTGCGGGCCAGTGAAGAACGGGCGAAGCCCAAACCGCGCGATTCCAGTGCACCACCGCGGCCCAAGATGCCCAAGCCTGAAGCCGGCCAATATTCGCTGCAGGCGGATATGGCGAAATCCCTCGGGCTGAAGTTCCAACTGGAGGCCATCGATTATGAACGCCCGCACTTCCTGAACAGTGACATGACGATATTGCAGATCTCCGAAGTGCTGAATCCAAGCCAGCACCAGGGACCGCCGCCCGGCACTGCGGCCAAATCTAACCGACCCGGCCGGCCGACCGATGAAGACACCGGCTCCGCACAGTTTGAGAATCTGCTCTCGGCCATGGATGGCTCCGGGTTCCTAGGCAAGGTGTTGCAGATCGGCCTGCGCTTCATCGGCTCCAGCGAGAAGATGCAGGCGTTGGTGAAGCTGACCTTCATTGAGGTGCTCGGTGGCCTGGATGGCGATCTCTCCAATCTTGAAATCCCTTCACCCGGGCTCAAGGAATTGCTGAGCGTATTGATCCAGAAACGCAACGCCGTGGTGATCGAAGATGTGCGCGCAGCCATGCACGAGGCAAATCCCCCGAAATCCATCGCCATCTTCTACGGCGCCGCCCACATGCCTGATATGGAGATGCGGCTGCGCAAGGAGTTGAACTATCGCCCCGCCCATGATCAATGGTTCCCGGCGTTCGGCGTGGACCCCGTGAAAGCCGGCCTTTCCCAAGCAGATATCCAGATGATCAAGGGCATGGTGGATATCCAGATGAAGATGTTGAAGCCACAGCCCAAATGATTTTACCCCCTTGCCGGGACAGATGGAAGCTGCTTACCTGCACAACGTGAAACGCCCCGGCCTAACTCTTTGCGCTCTGCTGCTTGGCTTTAGCGCCTGGAGTGTTTGGGGCGAGGATGCCGCGCCCAAAGACCCCGTGTGCAAAACCGACCCCAAGACGGGTGCGGAGTGCCATGCGATTCCCGGCAGTCGCACCTCGTTGTTGAAGAGCTACTTGGCCAAGCAGGGAAAGAGCGCCCTTACCACGACAAATGGAGCCAAGGTTTGCGATCAGCCCGTCTCCAAGGCAGCGCTGATGCAAAAGACCGGGCCGGCTCCAAAGTAAGTTGACGGGGCAGTTTGCCGGGATGCTTGTCCAATTTCTTCGGGCACATTAAGCTGCGGTCATGTTCCAGCGTTTGTTCTGCTTCATCACCTTCTGCCTCTTGGCGGCGAATCTTTCCGCCCAAACCACCACAGCCCCGCGCTTTAACACCAATTTTGAAGGTGGCTGCCTGGGGAAGATAGAAACCGTCGGCACGAATGAGTTCCGCTGCTACCTCCCCGGCCAGTCCGATGAGCGCGGGCGCAACCGGCAAGTAAGCTGGTTTTATTTTCGCATGGATAATGTCGCCAAGAAATCCTTGGTGCTCACCTTTACCGATCTGGCAGGCGAATACAACGACAAGCCCGGTTCCGTCTCGATGGACAAGGAGGATCAGCTGGTCATCAGCTATGACCAAAAGAATTGGACCTATCTGCCGAGTGGGGAATGGAATGATGAAAAGAAGGAGTTCACGCTGCGTATCACGCCAGAGCAAGATTCTGTCTGGATCGCCAACCTCGTGCCTTATACGCATGCCGATCTGCTGCGCTGCCTCGAGGATATCAATCGTTCGCCTTATGCCACCGTTGAAGTGTACGGCCGCACTGTGCAAGGCCGGGATATGCATCTCGTGACGGTCACGAACCCGGACATTCCCGATGACCAAAAGCGTGTCGTATGGTTACAAGCCCGGCAGCACGCTTGGGAAACCGGCACCTCCTTCACCATGGAAGGGGCCTTGCGTTGGGCCACCTCCAACGATCCGGAAGCCGTCAAATTGCGGGACCAGGTCATCTTCAAATTCACGCCGATGCTCGACCCCGATGGCTGTGCGACCGGCAAGGTCCGCTTCAACGCCAACGGGCTCGATGTGAACCGGCACTGGAGCGAAGTCGATCTGCGGCACAAAGATTTCCTGAAATCGATGCCCGAAGTCTGGTATGCGAAGAAGACCATCCTCAGCCAGCATGCCCGCAAGCCCATCGACGTGATGGTGAATCTGCATAACACCAAGACGGAATATCTCGAAACCCAAGCTGTGGATGACGCGCCGCAAGCGATGTTCAGCAAGCTGTTCGACAACCTCCAGTCCAAGACGCTCTTCGATCCGACCCGCAAACTCGGCCTGCGCATGACTGCGGTCAACGACACGAACTCATTGTATCGTGAAGCCCATGTGCCGGTGGCCCTGATGGAGATGCGTACGCTAAAAGGACCAAAACTGGGCCGCTACACCACCCACGAAGACCGTTTAAAGTTCGGCGGACAGCTCATCCGCGTGATGGCGGAGACGGTGTTGGCAAAATAAATTGCGGTGGTCGGGCTCGCTGTCCTCAGCCAGCCGCTGACGAAGCCTGCAGTCGGCTTAAACTAAGGGCACAGTCACGGCAATAGCTCTAGCAGCTGGAGTTTTCTGACATCCGTTCGCTATAAATCGTCAAATACGATTGGCTTCGACGGCGGCCAGCTGAGGACAGCGGGCCCGACCACACGCGAACGCGCAAACCTCCGCCTTGCTGTCGTTGAAGTTTCTCCGCTAAACTTCGTCTAAGCCTGTTGAATACCGCGCTCGGTTGCGCGTACCTTATTTTATGAAGTTCACTACCCGTCGCTTTGGTGCGTTCGTTTTCGGTCTTATCGCGCTTGCGCCTGCCTTGCTTATGGCAGCACAACCGGCACCCACGGTCATCCTTATCAGTGTCGATGGCCTGGCCTCTTATTACTTCAATGACCCCAAGGCCCACATGCCCACTATCCGCTCGATGGCCCAGAATGGTGCCCGGGCAGAACGCATGGAGGCCTCCTTTCCAACGGTGACCTGGCCGAACCACACGACGCTCGTGACCGGCGTGCCGCCGGGAAAGCATGGCGTCATCGGTAACAATTATTACGATCGCAAAGAGAACAAAAACGTCGCGCTCATTCCGGATCCGATCTTTGACAAGGAACAGGTGGTGAAGGTGCCTACCATCTATGATGTGGCGCACCAAGCCGGGCTCAAGACGGCGGGCGTCATCTGGCCTTCGAGCCGCAACGCCAAGCATCTCGATTGGCAGGTGCCGGATGTGTTCGAGCAGG
This sequence comes from Limisphaerales bacterium, assembly GCA_965283725.1. Lineage (GTDB taxonomy): Bacteria > Verrucomicrobiota > Verrucomicrobiia > Limisphaerales > JAEYXS01 > JAEYXS01. The sequence continues at coordinate 575,178 of CBDIPT010000003.1, read as the reverse complement.
AGCTGTTCGATAAATATGGGACACCTTCCCTGATGGCCGAGCTGAAGGCCAAGGGCATCCCGACTGAGAAACAGATGGAGTGGTGCAAATCCGGCAACGCGGGCAAACCGCAACGGGACTGGCTCTACACCCGCATCGCCGAGCATATCCTGACCACGCACAAGCCGAACGTATTGCTGTTGCATCTGGTTTCCGTGGATGCCTTTGAGCACAGCAACGGCCGCAACAGCCCGGAGGCATATTGGGCCTGCAACGACTCGGACAACCGCGTGCGCGAAGTGCTGGAAGCCGTAAAAGCCGCCGGGATGCTGGACCGCACGACGTTCTTCATCACCTCGGATCACGGCTTCATCAGCTACACGAACAACATCAACATCAACGTGCTGCTGCAGCAGGAAGGTTTGGTGACCATCGCCGGAACCAAGATCACGGACAGCAAGGTGCATTTCCTCTCCCAAGGTGGTGCGGGTTTCCTCTACATCCGGGATGAGGCGAATCGCGAAGCCATCAGCAAACAGCTCGTGGCGAAGTTGAAGCAGGTGGAAGGGATGGAACTGGTCATCGAACCCAAAGATTTCGCCCAGTATGGGCAAGTCCTGCCGTCGCAAGACCCGCGCACGCCCGACCTGATGATCGCCGCCAAAGACGGCTACTCCTTTGCGGACAGCCCGGCTCCGAAAGATCTGATCACGCCTTCGAGTCCGGTGAAAGGCACGCACGGCTATAACCCGCGGCATCCGCTGATGTACGCGAGCTTTGTGGCTTACGGCGCCGGGGTGAAGCCGGGGGTGGTGCTGCCGGAAGTGAAGAACCTCGATGTGGCCCCGACGATGGCCGCGGTCCTTGGCCTTGAAATGAAGAATGTCGAAGGCCGCGTGTTGAACGAGATCCTGAAGAAATAATCCACTAAATCCCATGTCAACCATGCCTCGTTCCGTAGCTGTTCTCCTGGCGTTATGCTGTCTGGTGCCCGCCCTGCCGGCGGCCACACCCAATCCTGCCAAAGCAGGGATGGATGCCGTGAAATTGCGGGACATCCCGCAACGCATGCAGCGGTTCGTTGCCACGCATGAGATCTCCGGCGCCGTGACATTGGTGGCACGGAACGGGCAGCTCGCGGCCTTGGATGTGGTAGGCATGAGCGACCTGAAGCTGGGCAAGCCGCTGCGGACGGATGATCTGTTTTGGATCGCCTCGATGACCAAGCCTATGACCGCCACGGCCATCCTCATGCTGCAAGACGCAGGCAAGCTTTCCGTCGATGACCCGGTGGAGAAGTATCTGCCGGAGTTCAAGAACCAGTGGTTGATCGAGACGCAGAACAAAGATGCGCTGACTTTGAAACGGCCGCAGCGCCCCATCCTGTTGCGCGATCTGCTCACCCACACCTCGGGCATCGGCGATTTTGCCGCACCGCGGGCGGATAGCACCTTGGCCGAGCTGGCCATGGCGTATTCGCAGCAGCCGCTCCGCTTTCCGCCCGGCTCACGCTGGCAATACAGCAACCAAGGCATCAATACCTTGGGCCGCATCGTGGAGATCGTTTCGGGCGAACGTTATGAGGACTTCATGCTGGAGCATATCTTGCAACCGCTAGGGATGAAGGACACGACGTTCCGGCCTGCACCCGCCCAGGCGAAGCGCGTGGTGAAGGCTTACAAGAAGGCGGCCAACGGAAAAGATCTCGAAGAGACTGGCATTTACTTCATCCAAGGCAGCCTGTCGGACAAGTATCGCACCGCCTTTCCCGCTGGCGGCCTGTTCTCCACGGCGGAGGATATGCTTAAGTTCTACCAGATGCTGTTGGATGGCGGCGTGTGGCAAGGCAAACGGCTTGTCTCAGAAGCCGGGATGAAACAATTCACAAGTACCCAGACCGGTGAGATCAAAACCGGTTTCGTCGATGGCATGAGCTTCGGCTTTGGTTTTGCCGTGGTAAAAGAGCCGCAAGGCGTCACAGGCATGCTGTCCAAGGGCACATTCGGACACGGTGGTGCCTACGGCACCCAGAGCTGGGCCGATCCACAAAAGAATCTCATCCTCATTATGATGATCCAGCGGGCCGGCTTGCCGAATGGCGATGCTTCCGAGATGCGCAAGGCCTTTCAGGAAGCAGCTGTAGCAGCGCTCAAGAATTAGTTGCTAGGGGCCGTTGAAATCGCTCCTTCGCACTTGCCAGCGGCGCGCGTTCCGCTTCAATCACAGGCATGAAGCTAATCGCCCGTTCACTCGTGGCAGCATTGTCGTTGGTGGCTGCTGCCAATCTGACTGCTGCGGATAAACCCGTCGGCACCAGCGCTGATTTCAAAGGCCCCGTCGGTCTGCAACTCTACAGCTTGCGCGCCGAGTTCACCGCTCATGGTGTCCCGCCCACGTTGAAAAAAGCCAAGGACTACGGTTTCCAGATTGTGGAAACCGCCGGCACCTACAATCTCCCGCCGGAGAAATTCAAGAGCCTGCTCGATGAAGCCGGCCTGAAACCCGTCAGCGGCCACTTCCCGTTCGAGAAATATCGTGATGACGCGGAAGGCGTTGCCAAAGATGCGAAAGCGCTGGGCTTGGAATACGCCGGTTGCGCGTGGATTCCGCACAAGGATGCGTTCGACGAACAGGAGGCCCGCACGGCCATCGAAGTCTTCAACAAGGCCGGTGAAGTGCTGAAGAAGCATGGTATCAAATTCTTCTATCACGTCCACGGCTACGAGTTTCTGCCGCACGGTGACGGTACGCTCATGGACTTGCTCATGAAAGAAACGAAACCGGAATTCGTCTCCTACGAGATGGACGTCTATTGGGTCGTGCATCCCGGTCAGGACCCGGTGAAGCTGCTCGAGAAGTACGGCCAGCGCTGGCAGCTCGTCCACATCAAGGACAAGCGCAAAGGTGTGGCGGGCAGCATGGACGGAAAATCGGACGTGAAGAATGACGTGGCCGTGGGCTCAGGCCAGATGGACTGGCCGAAGATTCTCAAGGCTTCGCAAAAAGCGGGCGTGAAGTATTACTTCATCGAGGATGAATCCCCGGTGGTGAACGACCAGCTCACCCCGAGCCTGCGTTATCTCGAAACCGTTAAGTTCTAACCGGTTGATCCTTTTAACGAAGAACGGCAGGGCCAATCCCCTGCCGTTTTTTATTCGCCGCCGCCGGGTTGTTGCGGCATATTTCGGCCTAATGATTTGTATGGCAAAGGAGCGGATCCATGCTGGTTGAATTACGCGGCGTACTTAAATCGTATGACCAGACGCGGGCCCTGAACCGGGTGAACATGGAGATCGCCCCCGGCCAGATCGTCAGCCTGCTGGGGCCGAATGGTGCCGGCAAGACGACCTTTCTGCGTTGCCTCGCGGGCATCGTTTCACCGGATGCAGGTGAAGTGACTTTCGATGGCGAGTCCCTCAAACGCGAACGCCTGGATCTCCGGCAAAAATACATGTTCCTGCCGGATTTCCCGTTCCTCTTCTGGGAACACACGGCCTTGCGGAATCTCTCCATCATCTTGCGTTTGTTCGCGGCGGACAAACCGGGCGTGGAAGAACGCGTCGCCGAATTGCTGGGCGAGTTCGATCTGTTGCCGCTCGCAAACCGGCCGGTGAGCACGCTTTCGCGCGGGCAATCTTACAAAGTGGCATTGGTGGGCCTCATCGCCGCGGATCCGGAGTTGTGGTTGCTGGACGAGCCTTTCGCCTCAGGCATGGACCCGCACGGCATCAACGCGTTCAAGAGCCATGCGCGCAAGGCCTGCGCGCGCGGCCGTACGGTGCTTTATTCGACGCAATTGCTGGATGTGGCCGAACGGTTTTCCGACCGCGTCTGTGTCATCCATCAAGGTGATGTGCGGGCATTTGATACGTTGGAGAATCTGCGTCAACGCGCGGCGGACAAAGCGAATGTGCTGGAAGAACTCTTCCGCGAGCTGAAGGAAAGCACTTCATGAAGCTGCATTCGCCCGCTTTTGAAAAAGCTTTGCGGCGCACGGTAAAGCAGCGCATCAAAGCCTCCCCCGAACTGCGCAAGGAGGCCCGGCGCAACCGCACTTCAGCGGGGACCATGAACGTCGATACCTTGTTCCAGCATTTGGCGGCATTGGTGTTTCTGCCCTTGGGCCTGTATGCCTTGGGCGAAACGGGCAAATCGCTGGGGTTGCAACTGGCATTCGTCTCCGTCTGGTGCTTCATGATGGTGCTCTTCCATGTGGGGCGCATCTTTCAGTGTCTTTTCGCCAGCACGGATCTGGCGGCCCTGTCCTTTTTGCCGATCGCGGATGCCACGGTCTTTCATTGGCAATGGCAGAAGACTTTGTGGCGCTCCGTGTGGCTGTTCGCGTATGCGTTTGTGGCCTATCTCGTGATCGCCCAACAACGGAATGCCGGCTGGCCTGGCGTTGCGGCTGCCTTGGTGGCCGCGGGTGTGCAATGGTTGCTCGCCGTGTCGTTGGCGACCGGTCTGGCCGGACACCGCCCGCAATGGCCTTATCAACTGCTCGGCCTTGGTCTGCTCGGCTTGCTCGTGATCCCGGTATTCGCCCGTAACTTCATCCGGCCCGAATGGATTTCCTGGCTGGATGGGAACGCCTGGGTGGCGAATTTTATTTTGCCCACGGGCTGGGTTTCGCAACTTTTCAGCCAGACCATCACGGGGTTCAACGGCGTGATGTGGCTGCTGTTGCTGGCAGTGGTGGCAGTGTTTCATTTCGGACGTTCAGGCCGGGAAGTGATCGCTTCGGTCTACGGCTTCGCGGATGTCCCCGATACAGAACTGCCCGAGGAAGAGATGGCGGCGGAAGACGATTCCACGGATGAGGAAGCCGCGGGCGGGCGGGCAGTGATCGAAGCGAAGCCTTGGCAACGCGAGGGCATCACAGATCATCTGGACCAGGTACGATCACGTGAATTCTTGCAGGCGCAGCCGTTGGTCGCGGCCGGGTGGATCGAACGGCTTTTCCAGCGCTGGTTGACGCCCCGGGAGATGCTGCTGGTGGAAGCGTTCGTCGGTGCTTTGCCTGCGTGGACAAGCCGGTGGAAGCGGGCGTTCATTGTCGCCGGGCTGGGTTTGCTGGTCGGTGTCCCATTGCCGCCGAACCGGAATGAGATCGCCTATCTTATCTATCTGCTCACCGGGTTGTTTTCGTTCTTCATGCTGACGCCGGTCGGTGGTGATTTTCGGCGGCTCTTTCAAGGCTACCAAATCGGGAGTGTGCAAGTGCCGTTCATGGCAGGGTTCCCGGTCGGATTTCGCGAAATCCTCCGGCTCTACTGGAAGGCATCGTGTGTCCGGGCTTTGGCTGCCTTGCCGATCTTAATGGTTTTCTCGGGTCTGGTGTTCCATTTCGCGCTGGCGAATGACACGAAGCGGGCTTTCTTTTACGGATTGTGTCTCGGCTTCAAGCTGGGCTTGATCGGCCTGGTCTTGCAGCCCGCCCTGTGTGCGAACTGGTTGTCACGCGCTTTGACGCACCGGCGTTCGCATTTCCTCTGGCGCTGCAGCTTCATCCTGGCACTGACGGCACTGAGCATCATCTTGGTGCTCAGCCTGCTCGTCGGGTATTTGCTCCACCCGTGTGGTCGTTGGCATTTCTGGGCTTGGCCGCATTCCTCTCCTGGGTGATGGGCCAAATGTATGTCTATGTCTTCGACCGGCAGAAGGCAGACCTGATCATGTACCGGCCGACGAGCGAGAATGATATCCTGTGAAGCCGAACCGTTTTCGTGACAAAGGCGGATGGTGGGTCGTGAGCCAGAGCGTCCTTTTGCTAGCACTCGTCCTGGCCGGACCGCTTTTTCGTGAAGATGTGACGGTGCTGATGAATGTCCTATGCGGCTGGGCTTGGTTTATTTTCGGCGGTTTTCTGGGTGTGCTGGGGGTTAAGCACCTTGGCAAAAACCGCACCGCATACCCACAGCCGCTGGACCATGGCGAGCTGGTCACCACGGGTATCTACCGTTTTGTGCGGCATCCGTTGTACAGCAGTCTGGTATTCGCGGGCTTTGGCTGGGCGTTGATCTGGAACAGTAGCCCGGCTTTGTTCATCGCTTTGGTGAATCTCTTTTTCTTCGATGCCAAAGGACGGCATGAAGAGATTTGGTTGCGGTCAAGATTTCCCGCCTACGCAGCTTATGCCCAAAAGGTGAAGCGGCTGATCCCTTTTCTCTATTGAACCGCGCAGTCAATCCCCGTCCATTTTCAGGCAAGATGTGCAAAGCACCAAAGCCTTGCCGGGCGTACGTAAGATGTGGAGCTGGTCATGCAGGTAAGTGTGAGGGACCAGGACTCCCGGAGAGAGATGACGGCAGGCCGTCCCGCTTCGAAAACCCAACACAACCTGCCAGAAAGTGGTCGGGTTATGAACACACTCTCAAGTTGGGTGCCTTTCAGGGAACTGGAAGAGTTGCAGGAACACCTCGGAACCTACATGGGTCGAGCTCCCTACAGACCGGCAACGGGGCCAGTATGGCCCGCGGCCATGCCTGAGGTGGAAGTGCAGGAGAAAGACGGCGAGTATGAACTCAAAGTCCAACTACCCGGCTTCCGCCGTGAAGACATCGAGCTGACCAGGCAAGACAGCATACTGTCATTAAGAGGTGAAAGTCAGCGGTTGGTGGAATCCTTGGAAGGCAAACGGGCAGAGAGTGTCAGTTTCACACGGCAATTCGTCCTGCCGGATAATGCCGCGGAGAAACTGATCACCGCGGAGTTTGGTGACGGTGAGTTGACGGTGTTTATCCCCAAAACCGCCGCTCCGCCGGTGCAGAAGGTGGAAGTCACGATGGTTTGATCGCCTGGCGAGGCCGTAGAACGCCACGCCGGTGCGAGGGGAGACCGATGGTTCTGAGCGGTTCCCATCGGTCTCCTTTTCGTTTAAGCTGGTTCCAGCAACCATGAAAAAAACGGCGCATCATCATCGGATCCGGGTTCATCTGCGCGATATCAACCAGTTGTTCAATTCGATGGATCCATCACCGTTTCAAGAAAAGGATCTCGATCAGGATGCTGAGGAATTTATCATCAGTTGGGCCCAAGAGTATCCCCGGAAAGACCCCATTGAACTCGTGATCCAGGTGGATCGCACGCCGGACTGGCCGGATGCCCACAAGACGGTGACGGACGCGATTCATCATTATTTCGATTATCGCGCGAAGCTGAACTGGATGGAGTTCAAACGGTTGATGAAGACCGGCAGGATAAGTCTGATCATCGGGCTGGTGTTCTTGGGCGCGTGCCTATCGGTGGCAGAGATCTTGAGCAAGCAGGACACGGGCACTTTCCTTACCTTTGTGAAAGAGAACCTGACCATTGCCGGTTGGGTGGCGATGTGGCGGCCCTTGGAGATCTATCTCTACGAATGGTGGCCGCTCCGGCGCAAAGGGCAGATCTTCGAGAAAATGGCGCGCATGCCGGTGCACATCGTGGTGGGCAAAGGCGCGGACGTGCCGTTGAACCTGAAGAACCCCCGGCTAGCGGGATTTGATTGCTCCCCGCGCGGCTTCACGCTATCTCATTCCGCATGAAATCCCTTTTTAACCGCCGTAGCTTTTTGTCGCTGTTCGCAGCGATCGCCTTTCTGCCCTCGGCCAGCAGCCAGGGCGCCAACCCCATCCCTGCCGAATACCACGTCGGCGGCTTCGCGGCTGGCGTGCAGGCGTACAGCTTCAACCGCTTCACGTTGTTCGAAGCCATCGAGAAGACGGAACAGACGGGCGGCAAGATCATCGAGCTGTATCCCAAGCACAAGCTGAGCAAGGAGATGCCCACGGCGTTCTGCAATCACGACGCTCCGGATGAAGTCCTGAATCTCGTGAAGGAGAAGCTCAAGAAGCACGGCGTGCGCGTGGTGAATTACGGCGTGGTGGATATCCCCAAGGATGAAGCGGGCGCGCGCAAGGTGTTCGAGTTCGCCAAGAAGATGGAGCTGTATGCCATCACTACGGAGTCCGAAGGTTCGCTCGATATGATCGAGAAGATGGTGAAGGAATACGACATCCGCGTAGCCTTCCATGAACACGCCAAACGCTTCAAAAAAGACGCGGAAGGCAAACAGGTGGAAGACACCAACTATCGCATCTGGGATCCGGTATATCTCGCGAAGATTTTGAAAGGCCGTGATCCCCGCATCGGCGCGTGCGCGGACATCGGCCACTGGCAGACCTCCGGCATCAAAGCTATGGATGGTTTGAAAGCGCTCGAAGGCCGCATCATCAGCCTGCATATGAAGGACCGTGGCGCCCTTGGGCCGAGCAACCATGATATGATCTTCGGCACCGGCATCACGGACATCGGCGCGATCCTCGCAGAACTGCGTCGCCAGAAATTCGATGGCAATATCGCCATCGAATACGAATACAACTGGGAGAACTCCGTGCCGGACATCGCGCAGTGCATCGGCTTTGTACGCGGTTGGGGTGCGGCGAATAAGAAGTAAGCTCGCGGCAATCCAGTTTTATCGGTTATCAACGGAAGAGGCGGCCCACTGGCCGCCTCTTGCTTTTATGGTTGCTCGACAATCAGCAACGTTCGTTTTCCATCCGGCCATTCCATCAGTGCGGAAGGCGTTCCCTGCTGTTTCAAAAGGGCGAGCAATTCATCATCTGAGATGACCTCCACTTTGAACGAAGGTGTGACAGATTGTGACGCTAGCTTCGGTCTCACGGCTGCGGTGATGATCGGTTGCGGGTCGGTTTTGGGTCGGTTTTGGGCAAAGAAAAAAGCGGCCAGCAAAGCCAATACACCTACCGTTCCCCAAGCTGCCCGTTGCTGAATCCGCCGGGCCCGCTCCGCGCGCACCATGGCCAGCACGCCCGTGCAGTCTGGGCCGATCCCGCTCGCTTCGTCCGGTACCACATCATCCAGCAATGGCCGCAAATGTTCTTGTTCCGGTTTCATAATGATCTCAATTCGTTGGCGATCTGGTCCCGCAAGCGTTGGCGCAGACGGGCCAGGCGGCCTTCCACGGCCCGCTCCGTGAGTCCGCATTGCGCCCCGATGGCCAGCAAGGAATCGCCCTTGAAATAACGTCCTTCAATCAGGGCGCATTCTTCGGGGCTCAATTGCTGCAACGCTTTTTCGAGCGCGTGGAGCAAGGCGGCCTCCGTCTCCGGCATTTCCTCCGTGTCAGCCTCGCGTATCTTCCACCAATCCAGAAAGCGATCGAGTGCCTGACGATAGCGCCCACCGGTACGACGCAAATCTGTGGCGGCATGCCGGGCGGCACAAGCCAGCCAGTTCCACAAAGCCTGTTCCTCGGGCAAAGGCCGTAAATGCCGTACCAACCGCAGCCATGTCGCCTGGGAAATCTCTCCGGCGAAAGCCGTATCACCGGCGGCGAGCGCAAAACAATAGCGATTCAAACGGACACCCCACTCCCGGTGCAGCCACGCAAAAGCCGCCTCATCCCCAGCCCGCAAACGGGTGGTAAGATGCAACGTGTCCGCAAAGGCGAAGGCACTTTGAGCGGTCACAATTGGCAGTGGTGTTGGGGTGGCTTGTTCCATGTTGTCCCGGTGGACAGAAGGAATGTTTTGGTTGAAATTATTTTCCGGTTTTCTGGGCGTCGCTTTGAGGACGATTGCCGTGGGCATCGGCATTGATTGCTTCAAAAATCTGCGAGATCAGGTCTTGGGCGGCCAATGGGGCTTTGATGACGACTATGTTGGCACCGCGATGATACGTGATAATAAGTTTTGGGGTTGGGCTTATGGATTGTTCCACCGTGGCGCGGATGGATGTGATGATTTCTTCCAGTTTTTCATCCGCCTCTTTGCCGGTGCCACGGATGATGCTTCCTAGAGGATAAACCCGCGTGATCTCGGTGGCTAATTGTGCCTTCTGGAGCTGCTCCACCTCTTTTATCTGTTGAGTCAGATTCACAAAGGCCGGATGATTCGTGGTCAGGGTCTGCTTCATGCTGAGCAACTGCTGCTGTAGCTGGGTCAGGGAGGCAGCCAGATTGGCTGAGCTCAGCGCCAGTGCAGGATTATTCACCATGCCGCCAGAAGGTAAGGCCAAGGTGGCTGTAACCGGATTGCCGGGAGCAATGGCCTTGGCTCCGGTTATCACAGCTGTGGTCGGGACGGGTTTCACCGAATCACTGCGCACGAATTTGTAGCCCAACACACGCTTGGGCTGAGTATCTGTGGGCACACTTTCGACTGGTTCCAGTCGGCAACCAGCGGCAGCGCCAACGAGTGTTAATGCATCCAACGCCATGACATCACAGAGACGGAGCGGTGCGCTGATGGATAGGTCCATGACATCCTCGGTCCAGACCAGATTCGGCATACGCAGCCCTACATCGTTACTGTTTTCCAGCGCGGCAGAAAAGATGACATCGAGTTGCTGCACCACATTGCGCAAGGTGCCGGGCTTCAAGGTGATGTCCCGGTAAGGCTCATGTTTCAATACCTCCGCCGGGTAACGTCTGGGTTGGGTTGGCTCAGCAGCGGACGCAGCGGGTTTGGGGTTGGTTTGAGCCAGCAGGGAAGTTGTGAGGCTCAGGGCCATACCGAGAGTGAGCAAAGTTTTCTTCATAAGATCAGGCGTAAAAAGTTTTTCCGTCAGTGCCTACATCTGTATTACGACGCTCCCTCACCAAACCCACGCGCAGAAACTCTTTTTCTGGATACTGGACCTTTAAAAAATGGAACGCGGTAACTCCCCCAAGTTACCGCGTTCCAGCCCAGACAACAACCATGCCTGATTGTTACGGCTTGTTCCCCACAAGTTCTTGTGCCGCCTTGTTCAAGGCTTCAACGACGGCGGCTGGTGTCAGCAGTTCTGGAAGCACTATTGGTTCGGCCTCCGGATTTGCCGGGTAAATAATCGTTAGTGGAACACCTACCCTTTTATACCTTTCCAGTTCCTTGGTTATTGCTGAATCAGCCTTCGTATAATCCCCACTAAGCGCTATTGCGCCGATTGCATCCAACTTCTCCCTCACGGCTTTTACTTCAATGCTGGTTTTACGGTTCGCTTGGCCCGTTAAACACCAATCAGCCGTAAAATCCACCAAAACGGCATGGCCGTTTTTTCGAGCCTCATCTACCGCTGCTTTACTCCACTTCTGCCAAGTCATCTTTTCTTTCGAAACCGTCCTTTCGAATTCATCAGTCTGCACCCCTTCAGCAACTGACCGGAACGTATTAACCTTACTACCCAACAACAACTCATACTGCTCCCGGCCAAATTGATAACCCGCAGGCAGAGCTTCACATTTCACGCGCACGATGGCTTCCTTGGGTTGCTTGGGGTCCAACGTGGCCGAGCCGAAGGTGCGGAAGAGCGGGATGTCTTGCGGGGCGGCTCCGGGCATGAGGTTTACTTGCGCGGGCAGGGCCAGTTGCCACCAGTTCAGGACTTCACCGGAACGCAAATGGTAGGTAATGTTCGTTTCGTAATCTGGACGACTGGGCAAGGGCTGCTGGGTTTGCCCGTAAGCATGCACGGACCAGGACCAGAGCTGGTTGGTGCCACGTGCATCATCACCGCGTACACCCGCCCAGTAGATAGAACTCTCCAAGCTGTAATTCGATGCCATGGCCAGCCGGGCCGTAAGTTGCGGCAAAGGCACCAACCGGTCATCGCCTTGGCGCATGAAGAACTCAAACGTCACGAGCTGGGCACCACTGGCCTTGAACCTGAATCCGTTCTGCACCTGCATAGCCAACCCATTGGGTTGCGGCGGAGGCGCTTGCTGACTGATAGGCCGCAATTCCAAGGTCGTGCCGGCAGGGGCATGAACCGTTCTCGCCTTCCATGCGCTGAAACCGAAGGAGAACAGCCAGATCATGCCAACCAAACCGAGGAGAACACCCAGCGTGATCGCACAGGCTAGCAGACAACCTTTCAGTCCTTTTTTCTGCATGAACCAAAAGACCGAAACTAGTCCGCCAATTACTAGAGCTAAAAACAGGAAGCGCAAAATCAGTGGCAATAAGGGAACTGCGTAGGGAGTCGATGAACCGACCGACTGAGGTTGATTTGGATTTGAGCTCTGTGTCTTGTTCTCCTTCGATTGAGGTTGTTTTCCAAATCTGTAACGGATTGATAGCTGGCCGCCGTTCACTTCAGAACTGGAAACCTCGAGCATGATTATTTTGCCTTTTGCCGTACGAAGTATCCAATATGAAGGACCACGCTCGCGATCTGTTCTTTCCTGGTAAACAAAGTTTTTGTTCCAACCCAAGATGCTCCAGTAATCTGATTGAGGATTGTTCTGTAAGTCGTCGAAAATTAGTTTATCAACGCCGGCAGAACCTTGGAGATTGATACCAGACAAACTGGCCATACCAGGAACAGACCAACTCACTAAATCTATGTCATTCGTTGTCAGCCAATCAGTAGCTGAGCGAGTTTGTTCTACAACACCTGCAGCCGAAAAATAGACCGGGATTGGAGCGTAGTATTTGGCGTTCTTTTCCAAGTCTAAAAACAGCGGTTTTTGCTTTGTGACCTCTGCATTACTGATGTTGAGCTCCAACCGTCCACCCGAAGGCACTTCCCTGTTGGCAGTAAGCGACGATGGCGTTGTCTCGGAGACGAACTCATTTATAGATACTTGTGTGTGCTTTCCGGGCTGAAGAGATACATTTTGAAACTGGATGGAATCATAAGGCCGAATCTGCCAGCGGATTTCTTCGACATCCTGGAGAGTCACCCGGCCGGTGTTTTCATTACCTATACCATCAAAGGATGCTTCATATTCGCCTTCAAGCTGGCCAGTGGTGGTAGTTATTCGAAAAGAAGATGGAGCCCAGCGATTCCCCTTCTTATCGATCACCGCGAGGGAATACTCATTGCCCGGTAGCCTAAAAAGCTTGCTGCAAGCCACCTTCAGATTACCGGCGGTCGTTTCAGAGATTTCCCACTGACGACGGCGTTTACCGCCAAAAATATAATCAGCCAAACCGGGTTTGAAGGACATCACCGTCTGCCATTCGCGGACACCCGTTTCTAGCGAGAGTATCGTCGTGTCATTAATGGCGATTGCCCGGTCAAAATGTTCTATACGAAGTTCTTCGATTGGCTGGCGTAATCCATTCTTCAGTGCAAACCGGCCAGCATCCATTGAGAAATCCGTCGTGTTAGTGGAGGTTTTTGGCCAAGTCACTTTCAGCAAACCCAGGACGCCGCCATCGGATTTAGGCATGCCCTCCATGGTGATGTCACCACCGTAAGATGAAGGTGTGCCGTCCGGTTTCCACCATGGTTCATTCGTAGGTGTGTTCTGAAGACGAACGGCCAACAATTCGACACTGCCACCATTCGGCAGATGGGCAATGAAAGGAGAATGATCTACTGCACGATCAACCGTGGCCGGAGCGGATAACGCGACCGCATTTCGCTCGGCACCCATTCGGCGGGCGTCTTTTTGCCAGCCTTCGTATTGACGCAAACCAAAGCCAAGGCTGAGGCAAGCTAAAGTCAAAAGGCCGGCAAATTGCCATACGCGGTTTTTAAATTTCGCGGGCCGGTCACGCAAGCGGATAGCTGCCCATGGTAACAACATACTGCCCAGCCAAGTGAAAGATACAATCAAAGCCTCCGACCTCGCAGGATGCCAACCATCGGACTCGGACATCAACCCGACAAAGGAGAAAATCGAAAAGCCGATCACGGGCACAGAAAGCAACCATGCCAATATTGCGAGAATTCTAGTCCGTTTCGCCCTCTGCTGCTCATCTGCTTTTTGCAACCAAATCTTGTCTAGCAACCCACCGGCGATCGGTGAAAACAGGAGCGTTATGGTTCCCAGCAAGAGATAGCTGGAGTCCCGATTGAATTTGCCGGGTAAGAAGCTAAGCAATCCCAACCCCAGAATCATGCCAGTGTAAAACGACACCACAGTCAAAGCCGGAGAAAATCCGCCGCCGTTGTCTTTTTCCGTGTCCCGTAAATTATCCAGGAAACGGCTTCTGGCAGAAAAGACCATAACTGCAAGAAAGCCCAGCATGATGATCAAAAGTGGGGCAAGGATGGTCAGCCGAAATAGTTCATTTGGCAGACTTGAACCGGCTGACCGGAGAACACCGTATTTCTGCATCCACCATGCAAAGGCCAGCGGGCAAAGCAGCGGTACCAACATCAAGGTAGCCAGCCACGGCGAAGCAGGTATGACCTGTGGGCCATCAGGGATCACCGGTACAGGTTTGCCACCTGCCGATTGGGTGGCAGCTTGAATGGCCAATACCCATTCTTGGGCAGCTTCAGCGGTGGTGTGAGCCCGGGAAAACATGAATTCACCCGGCATGAACATCAGGTGGCACGGCTGCCCGTTGTCTTCATAGATGAGTGAGAGATATTCGTGCCCGACCGGACTCGTCCAGAGCGGTCCACGTGAATTACCCAATTGTTTGAGAGCTGTAAAAGGAATGACGGTGCGTCTATCCCCGGCAGTGAAAACCAGATGATCTGAAAACAGAGATAACTCACCCAACCCCAGATGCTTTCTCAGGCCGCCTATCGGTGTCGCCAGAAACTCAGGTGTCGTATATCGACCGCGAGCTAGTTTTAATAAGCTGGCCGGCTTGGTCGCTGCTGGAAAAGTGGCCATTGTCTCCACCTGCGTCTTGAATTCGCCCGCTGTCTGGTAGCGCAGTGCGGGCGTTTTCTCCAAGGCGCGGAGGACGATCTCATCCAGGCGCACATCGATCTGCACGCCACGGACGCGGGAGGGGGGCTGCAGTTTGTCCGCGGGGAGTTCGCCGGTGAGGAGTTCGTAGAGGACGACGCCGAGGGAGTAGATATCGGCGCGGTGATCGGCGGATTGGGAGTGGTCACGCTGCTCAGGCGCCATGTATTGCGGCGTGCCCAGGGTGGTGTGTTGCGTGACAGGTGCGCCAATTACCTCCTCTCCCCGACCCTCTCCTCCGGGGGCGGAGAGGGAGATGGAAGGAATGCCGCCGTCGGTGCCGAGCATTTTAGCGATGCCGAAGTCGGCGATCTTCACGCGACCGTCTTTCGCCAATAGCAGATTCTCGGGCTTGATATCGCGGTGGACGATGCCGTGTTCGTGCGCGTATTGCAGGGCTTCGCAGACGGGCGGCACGATGGCGAGGGCTTCCGCGGGCTGGAGTTTGCGCGAGCGCAGGAGCTGGCGGAGGTTCAAGCCATCCACGAACTCCATGAGAAGATAGTAGAATCCGCCCGCTTTCCCGAAGTCGTGAATGGTGACGATATTCGGGTGGTTCAAGGCGGCGAGCGCCTGGGCCTCGCGGGCGAAGCGATCGGCAAACTTGGCATCTTGCACACGTTCAGGCGCAAGGAGCTTGAGGGCCACCAGCCGATTCAAGGTGCGTTGCCGGGCCTTGTAAACGACACCCATGCCACCGCGCCCAAGGCATTCCAAGATCTCTAACTGTGGGAAGTGCGGGGCGAGTTCATGCGGGGTGAGCGGCGGCAGCGCCTCGCGGGCTTCCGCGCCAGGCATCTCCGTTTCGGTGACGAAGTTTAGGGCACCAAGGCACGCTGGGCAGAGTCCCTCCGGTGCCGAGACCGGAAGTTCTTTGCCGCAACGCGGGCATTTGATGTGGCCAGTATCGCTCATTACCTAGTGATTAAGCGAACCGCAGAGTTTGTTACCAAGTTTCTCATTGGCTTCAGCCTTGGCTCAGGAGGCCAACGACGTAGCGCACTTCTTCATCCACCTCGCCGGCCTCAGAAACGGTATCGGCCACGGCGGAACGGAAGAGTTCGCGGAAACGTTTGCGCAGGCGATGGACAGCGACACGGGCAGCCCCTTCACTCAGGCCGAGGTCCGTGGCGATTTGAGCGTAAGGGATGGCGCCGCGATCGGCGGTAAGGCAGTTCTTCAGGCGTTCGTACTCGGCGACCTTGGCCGTTTTTTCATATTCGTGGCGCAAGTCGGCCATGGTCTTTTGCAAGAGGGTCATGGCCCACTCGCGTTCGTAAAGCTGATCCGGAGCCTGGCCGACGGGTTCGGTTTTATACTTTGCTTCGGCCAATTCGGTATCAAGCGAGACGATGGTTTGCCCGCCGCCGCGTTTCTGGGCGCGGACGCGGTCCCATTCGTTGAGGAGAAAGCGTTTGAGGGTAACACGCAGGAAGGTTCGGAAATGGCCTTTATCGCGATCAGCCGCTTTCAGGTAATCCTTGGCGAGAAAGCGGGCGATGAATTCCTGCGTAAGGTCTTGGGCATCATGCGGGCTATGGCCTTGATGCCGGACATAGGCATAGAGCGGGAACCAGTAGGTGCGGCAGAGGGTCTCCCAAGCGGCAGCGGAGTCAGGGGACGCCTTGTCCTGCGCTGCGAGCACCACCGACCAGCGGGTGGTTACGAAGAGCGAGGGCGCCTTGGTAGATGGTTCAGTAGCGGACACGTATGCTTCCCTGTCATATTAAGCAGATGGCAGTAATTGTTACAGCAAAAGGAGACAGATAAGCCAGCAGGCCACTTTTGGATTGCCGATGAACGGCGAACTGATAGCTCTTAGGTGTTACCCGTTGTACAAACATTTCTTCCGACTGATTAAGATAAGGGATCGGCTATGCGTTACCGTTATTTAAAAGCAGTGCCTGTGATTTTGCTGGGTATCGGTTTGGCAACCGGTTGCTCAGAAAAAAGAAGGCACCCGCACCGGCCGAAGCGAAACCGGTGGCGGCAGCACCGGCCGAAGCGCCCAAACCGAAGGAACCGGCGGTGGAGTTGAAGGTTACCTTGGAGGTAGGCAAACGTTACCTCTTGCGGGAGGAATCAATCAGTGAAACGCCGCTCAAACTGCCCAACCAACCAGAGCCGGTCAAAACAACCGCGACCACCGCAAGGGATCTGGCTCTGACCGTCCTCAGCCAAAAACCTGACGGGGGCCAGGAGATCGAAGTCGAGTTTGTGGCGAACAAGGTGGAGAGTAAAATGGGTGATCGCGTGGTAGCCGCATTCAACTCCGCTGATGATCCGAAGACGGACCGGACGAATGCGCTGGCGAAATTGAACCGCAAGATTGTGGGCGGCAAATTCAATTATACCACGGATGCAGCTGGCCACGTTGACAAAGTGGAAGGGGTCTCAAACTTGGTGCGAAAGATCACGCTGGGGTTGGATAAGAATTCGTCCACGATGCTGAAAGCCCAGTTCAACAAGGAATCGATGAAGAAGATGGGCTTGATGGCCGAGGGCTTGCCCAAGCAGGCCGTCGCGCCAGGGGATGCCTGGACGAATACCTTTGAGATGCCGATCATGGGCGGAATGGTGGCGAAGTTCACCATCCAGTCTTCCCTGAAAGGTTACGAAGAGCGGGACAAGAAGCGGTGCGCCATCATCAAGAATACCGGCACAGCACAGGTCAGCGCCGGCACTACGCCGCAAGCGGCTGC
Source organism: Limisphaerales bacterium (assembly GCA_965283725.1). Taxonomy (GTDB): domain Bacteria; phylum Verrucomicrobiota; class Verrucomicrobiia; order Limisphaerales; family JAEYXS01; genus JAEYXS01. The sequence goes on along the minus strand of CBDIPT010000003.1, from coordinate 557,856 downwards.
CGTGCAATTCGAGAATGTGAAGCTGGATGGCGAGACGGTCCTGGACCGGAGAAGAGCATGCTGGTATCCGCCAATAATTCCATTTCGCTGGATATGAAGGTGAACGCGGGTGCCCAACCGAATGTGGTATCGATGAATATCAAATCAGTGCGGACATTGGTCAGCATCACGGACGCCAAACCCGCCGAAGCGAAGCCGGCAACCAAGCCTTAGGGGATTCCAATGAAGCCGTTCGTTTTGTAATAGTGGCAAGCCAACTACCTGATATACTGCAAGTCCTATGAGCACACGCACCCTCTTGATCGGTTCCATCGGGCTGAACGCCGTTCTCGGTGTCACGGCGGTTTATCTGGTTTCAAAGCAACCAGCGGCTGTCGCCCCGGCTCCCAAAGAGGTGGTGATGTCCAAGACCGTGGTGAAGAAGGTGGAAGTGGCCGTGACCGAGACCAACACGGTGGTAAAGCAGATCGATTGGCGGGTGGTAGAGTCCGGCGATTATAAGAAATACATCGCGAACCTGCGGTCGATCGGTTGTCCGGAAGAGACAATCGCGGATATCATCAAGGCGGACGTGGACAAGCTCTTCGCCTCGCGACGCAAGGAGATCACGAAGTCGAAAGAGGAGTTCAAATACTGGCAGACGGGCATGCAAGCACTCATGGGTAACGCGACCAATCCCGAGGTGATGGACAAGCTGCAAGCGTTGGCCCAAGAGAAACGGGCGTTGTTGAAAGAATTGCTGGGCATTGATACAATTGACAAACCGGACCTGATGGCGGCGGCGTTCAACCCACTCGAACGGCTCCTGAACTTCCTGCCTGATGATAAGCAAGGCAAGGTGCTGGAGATGATGCAGCAGTTTCAGGCGAAGATGATGAAGTCCATGAGCGGTGGCGCACCGGACGAACAGGACCGCAAGAATCTGGCCGCAGCGCAAAAGGAATATGAAGCCAACCTGGCCAAGATGCTCACGCCGCAAGAGTATGAACAATACCAGCTTCGCATGAGCCAGACTTCCATGGTGATGCGGATGGAACTGGACGGGTTTTCACCCAATGAGCAGGAGTTCAAAGACCTTTTCAAACTGCGCAAGGCGTTCGACGATCAAAATGGCGGCATGTTCGGCATGATGGACCAGTCCAAGGAAGGCCGGGACAAGTATCAGGCCGCGCAAAAAGAGCTGAACGACCAGATCAAGGCGACGCTCGGGCCAGAGCGTTATGCGGATTACGAGCGTGAGAAAGATTATCAATACAAAGGCGTGAGCAAGTTTGTGCAACGGCAGAACCTGCCGAAGGAAGCGGCGGTGAAGGTGTGGGATGCCAAGAAAGCGGCGGAAGCCGAGGCCAGCAAAGTGCGCAACAATAATAGCTTGAGCCAGGAACAGAAGAACGCCGCCTTGCAAGGCATCCAGCAGGCGACGGAGAATAATCTTCAAGCCACTTTGGGCGCAGATGCTTATGGTTCGTTCAAGTCCAGCCAGACAGGCAACTGGATCAACAATCTGGGGCCAAGGAAGTAAGTGACCGGGTATCATCGGTAGGGCTCGACGGAGTCTCGCCCTACCGACACCGGATTGAGAATCGGCGCTTTGCGTTATTCCTTCGCAGATTTCTTACGCATCAGGTTCTCAGGGAAATCAGCCGCTTCGGAACCACCGGCGCGGCGTAGATTGGAAGAGCCGCCCTTGTCCGGAAACAGCGGAATCTCCATCCCATCAATCTTCTCAAGTTCGTTGAAGAGCTTCTTGCGCATCTTCTCGGCCAGCGGCTTGAACTGCGGATCGTTAATCAGGTTCTTGGATTCCGTTGGGTCGTAGCGGATGTCGTAGAGTTCATCCGTGTCCCAGATGCCGTAATAGCGGATAAATTTATACTGTTCCTCGCGGATGGCGTGCATCGTCGGGGTCTGTGGAAAATTGCGTTCCCAATAGTAGGTGTAAACGAAGAAATCCCGCCACGCGACTTCCTTCTGTTGCGCCAACGAGACGAAACTTTGGCCATCCATATAGGCTGGCGCTTTCAAGCCCGCGACTTCCAGAAATGTCGGAGCAATGTCGATATTCGCCACCATCTTTTCCACCACAGTGCCTTTACGGAACAGCTCCGGACAGGACATCACGAGCGGCACCCGCATGGAGGTTTCGTAAGCGACACGTTTATCAATAAGACCATGCTCGCCAAACATGAAACCATTATCGCCCATGTACACGATGAGAGTGGAATCGAGCAGCTTTTTGCTGCGCAACCATTCGATGACGCGGCCGACGCTTTCATCGACAGACAGCAACGTCTCGCAATAACGCTGGTAGTACTCATCAATGTTCATGTCGCTGTGGTAAGGGAAGTCCACGCCGTGCCAGCTATTGCGCTGGTTCTTCAGCCACATCGGTTTGTCTTTGTAGTAATCTTTGTTGTTCGTCAATTCGGCGGGAACAGGAGCGCGTTTGCCGGCATACTTGCCCTTGTGGCGATCCGCCGGGATGAACTCGGAATGCACGGCTTTGTGCGAGAGATAAAGCATGAAGGGTTTGTTCAGATCGCGGCGGTCGAGCCATTCGATGGCATAGTCCGTCAGTTCATCCGTGATGTAACCGCGCTGGGCGACGCGTTTACCGTCGATATTCAGGCCGTTCTTGTTCGGCAGATACGTGCCTTGGCCAAGGAAACTGACCCAATGATCCCAGCCGGGTTGCGGGGCATCGCTTTCACCACCCATGTGCCACTTGCCCATAAAGGCGGTCTGGTAACCGGCCTGTTTCAGATATTGTGAGAAGTAGATGGTGCCGGGGCGGATGGGCGTGTTGTTGTCCACGATCTTGTGCTTGTGCGGATACAAGCCCGTGAGGATGGAGGCACGGCTGGGCGAACAGAGCGCGGTGGAGACAAAAGCGTTTTTCAGGTGCACACCGTTCTTCGCCAGATAGTCCATGTTCGGCGTCTCCAGAAACGGATGGCCCATGAAGCCCATGGCGTCATAGCGATGATCATCGGCGAGGATAAAGACAATATTGCGTGGCTTGGCCCCGGGAATCTTTTCCAGTTGTGGAACATTTGTTTGAGCAGCCACACTCCCGGCCATGGTCAAAAGACACAGCGAGAGAGCGAATAAGACTTTGCGCATGCCATGAAAATAGCGCCCATCCAAAGCCCGGTGCAATTCGTATTGCATAGTGTCCCTAGCCAGACGTTGACCGCATGAGTGACGTTACGAGAAAACGCTGGCGGCGGCTGGTGGGCACTGCCACCGTTGTATTAATCTTATTCGTGATGTTACGCGCGTTTGAACACAGCCAGGTGTATCACCCCAGCCCGGAACTCGATGCCCGGCTGGCGGATGCCGGCATTCCCAGCGAGGAAGTTTGGCTGAACACCTTGGCCAAGGTACGGCTCAATGCGTGGTTCTTCCCGGCGGCCAAAGATTCTCCGCGCGCGCGCTATGCCGTCCTCTTCTGTCATGGCAACGGCGGCAACATCAGCCATCGCCTTGATCTCTACCGGCTTTGGTATGGGACGGGGGTGAACTTTCTGGCCTTTGACTATCGCGGTTACGGCTTGAGCGCGGGCAAGCCCTCGGAGCAAGGAACGTATCTGGATGCCTTGGCGGCATATGATTGGTTATTGGCCAAAGGCTACGCACCCCAACACATCATGGTACTTGGTGAATCCCTCGGCGGCGGCATCGCAAGCTGGCTGGCGGCGGAGAAACCGGTCGGAGCATTGGTGTTGCAAAGCACTTTCACGAGCGTGCCGAATCTGGGGAAAGAGATTTTCCCTGGTTGCCTGTCAGCGTACTGGCCTCCATTCATTACAACACGTGGGAACGCTTGCCGAAGATTCGCGTGCCGGTGCTGATCATGCACAGCCGCACGGATACGCTCATCCGCTTCCATCACGCGGAGAAGAACTTCGCGGTCGCGAACGAACCAAAGAAGCTCTACGAAGTCCTAGGTGATCATAACGACACGCTCTTTGCCGGGGCAGAGCAGTATCGGGCGGGGGTAGAGGAATTCCTGCGGGGGCTAGAAACGAAATAGCCGCAAAGAACGCAGAGGACACAAAGGGAGATTAAAGTCGGTCTTTATCTCTGTGCTCTTTGAGTTCTCTGCAGTTGAAAACAAAAAGCCCCAATCTGATTGCTCAGACCGGGGCTCTTGAATTCTTAGGCGGAATTACTTCAGCAACTCTTCCGCAATCTGCACGGCGTTGAGCGCCGCGCCTTTGAGGAGCTGGTCGCCCACGACCCAGAAGCAGAGGCCGTTATCCAGCGCGCAATCCACGCGAAGGCGGCCCACCTGGCAATTGTCCTTCTCGGCCACGTAGAGCGGCAGCGGATATTCCTTCTTCTCAGGATTGTCCACGATGTCCAGACCCGGAGCCTTCGCCAGCACGGCGCGGGCGGCTTCCACTGTGATCGGCTTGGAAAATTCCGCGCTGACCGCCACGGAGTGGGCGCGATAGACGGGCACGCGCACGCACGTCACACTGGCGCGGAAACCTGGGTGATGCATGATCTTGCGGCCTTCGTTCTCCATCTTCATCTCTTCCTTCGTGTAACCGGTATCGAGGAACGAATCCACCTGCGGCAACACGTTGAAAGCGATTTGATGGGGATAAACTTCTTTCGTCACCGGTTGGCCAGCCACGATCTGGTCCACCTGGTTCTTCAATTCCTCGATCGCCTTCGCGCCTGTGCCGGAAACGGCCTGGTAGCTGGAGGCGAACACGCGGGTCACACCGAACGCCTTGTGCAGGGGATAGAGCGCCATCAAGGTGATGGCCGTCGTGCAGTTCGGGTTCGCGATGATGCCCTTGTGCTTCTTCACGTCCTCGGCGTTGATCTCGGGGACCACGAGCGGCACGGAGTCATCCATGCGGAAGGCGCTGGAGTTATCCACGACCACGCAACCAGCGGCTACAGCGGCCGGGGCGAATTCTTTGGAAATGCTGCCACCGGCACTGAACAGGGCGATGTCGATGCCCTTGAAAGAGTCTTTAGTCAGCTCGGTCACGGTGATCTCTTGACCCTTGAAGGTCAACGTCTTGCCCACGGAGCGGGCAGAGGCGAGCAACGTCAATTTCCCCACGGGGAAATTGCGACGCTCGAGCGTCTTGATCATCTCGATGCCGACGGCTCCCGTCGCACCGACCACAGCTACATGCGGATTCCGGTTCATATAGTTACCCAACAAAGGGCGGCAACTATAACGCGGGTTTGAGGGCTGTCAATGCGACCGCGTAACGTGTCAAGCAGAGCGTGGCACAGCCGAGTGAAGAAAACTTGCCATCTGGAATGGCCTCAATTCTCAGCTACCCGCTTACAAGCAATCAGGAAGTCACAAGAATCAACCGAACCACCTTTCGTTTAAAGGATTATGAATAATAAACCGGCGAGCTACGTCAAATTTAAGGGCGTTATCTAAATTGTTGGATTTTAGATAGATTTGAGTGTGAAATACATCATCACTAGTCCGATTTGCCTATGCAGTATTAATTGACCTGCTGGCAGATAAGTTAAATAACTGTATCAAATCCTAATTCAGCCCTTGCGAAACATTTATTTGCCTAACGGTGAGTAATAGCGCAGTTGGCATACTTGAGGTCAGCATATATGAAGTCGTACGCCGGAATCATCTTGGTGGGCAGTCTTTTAATCGCCGGTTGCTCGGAAAAAGAGACCCCAACGCCGCCCCCCCCAGGCACACCTGCCACCGCCCCAACGGTAGGTAACCAGCCTGCGGTTGCACCCGTGGCCCCACCGCCGGTTGCCGCCCCAGCAGCACCCGCAACACCGCCGCCCACTACGGGTGGTGCCCCTGCCGCAGCACCAGCCGCCCATTCTGGTCCCGGTTTGCTGGAAAATGTGGATAAAGAATACGTCCACCACCTGATCAATCTGAACAACGCCTACCAGTCATTCCGGAGCGTGGAGATGCGCAGTCCCCGAGACTTGAATGAAATGGTCACCGCCAAACGTATCGATCAGCTCCCGCCTGCTCCCGCTGGTAAAATGTACAAAATCGACGAGCCCAACCTCCGCATCATTCTGGTCAATCAACAATAATCTTTAACCTACAACTGACATGAAAAAATCATCTTCACGCTTCGGGGCGTTTACCCTGATTGAGCTGCTGGTGGTCATCGCGATCATCGCCATTCTCGCCGGCATGTTGCTGCCCGCCCTCTCCAAAGCCAAATCCAAGGCGCTTGGAGCCGGCTGCATGAGCAATCTCAAGCAAATCGGCACGGCGAGTGCCATGTACTTGGGTGATAACAAAGATAAAATCACCTACGGCCTTGTCCGCATGGATTCTGGCCATGATATCTCTTGGGATGACCTGCTGAGCAACTACGCCAGCGGCAGCCTTACTTTGGCGGGTGACTTTGCCGCTTCCCAAGATTACTGGCGTTTGACGTTACCGGCGGAAAAAGCCTCCAAGGCCTTTAGATGCCCGGCCGACAAATTAGTCGTGACCGCCACTTGGGCCAATACAGCTTGGTATAATGCGGCCTACACGGATGTCTCCAAGACCTCCCGTCGCAGCTATGCCATCGCTCGTCATAACATGACGGCGAACAGCCTATATTGGCCGCCCAGCCCGACCAGCGACACCGGTGTCGGTCTGTGGTGGGATTGGTTTTCTCCTGCTGGTGGCGCTGCCAATCTGATTCAAACATGGAATACGGCTGATACCAACGCTTACGTCAGCACCCGTTGGGCCTATCGTCAGAAGGCGTTTTACAATGGCTCCATTGTGTCTCCGACGGAAACCCTCTACACCACCGAACACATCGATGATAACAACATCTTGGGTGCAGTAACCGGTGGTGATATCAGCAACCCGAACAGCCATTTCACCGGGTCGGCCAGCGGTCAGGGGGCGAATTATCACAACGGCAACGTGAACTACCTGTTCCTTGATGGCCGTGTCGAATCCATGGCCCCGGCTGCTACGGTTAGCCGTGCCACGCTGACGCCCGTTACCAGCATGACGAATCCGCACGGTGTCTGGACGGTCAACCCGCGCGACTAAGCGGCAACCAAATCGATTCACGAAAAGCCTTGGGAGTTTCTCCCAAGGCTTTTTTGTTTTCTAGCGGCGTTGGTTGAACTCCATCACGCGCTTGGCAGCGTCGGCTTGTTCGCTGGCGGAAAGTGTTGGGCGCAGCTTCTCCTTCATGCTGGCGGCCGGCGCTGAACCGCCGGCGCTGGCCAGTTCGGCCCACTTGAGCGCTTCGGTGATGTCCCGAGGCACACCATCGCCGTTGGCGTAAGCCACACCCAGATTGTATTGCGCGGCGGGGTAGCCTTGCTCGGCGGCTTTGCGATACCAGTCCACAGCTTGCGCGAGATCCTTCGTCACCTGCTCGCCGTTCGCAAAGCTGACGCCCAGATTGAACTGTGCGGCGGCATGACCTTTCACAGCCGCTTCGCGGAAGAGTTTGAGGGCTTGCGCGGGATCCTTTTTCACGCCTTCACCTTTGGCATAAAGCAGGGCCAGATTGTACGCAGCCGTGGCGTTCCCCTGCTTCGCCGCCAGTTGATAATACTTCACCGCCTGCTGGGCCTCACCCGCAGCAGCATAAGCCTGGGCCAGATTGAACTGGGCCGGCGCATTTCCCTGATCAGCCGCTTTGCGCCAGTAGGCCAGCGCTTTGGCCGCATCTTTGGCGACACCTTGGCCTTCGTTATACAGCACGCCCAGGCTGAACTGCGCTTGCGGATGCCCTTGGTCCGCCGCTTTCTGATACCAGTTCACGGCTTCTTTCCAATCTTGGAACACACCTTCGCCCGTGGCGTAACGTACGCCCAGATTGTATTGCGCTCCGGGATGCCCCTTGGCCGCGGCCGCTTTCCAATACCGCGTGGCTTCGAGCGGATTTTTCGGTACACCCGCACCGTCGTTATGCAGACTGCCCAAGTTATAGAGGGCGGCGGCATAACCTTGATCGGCGGCCAGCTTCAACCACTTGGCGGCTTCTTGGGGATCTTTCGGCACACCTTCGCCATTGGTATAAAGCAGGCCGAGATTGAACTGCGCGGAAGGCTCGCCTTGCTCGGCGGCTTTGCGCCACCACTTGGCGGCCTCAACGGGATCATGCGTCGCACCTTCGCCAGCATAATAGAGATAGCCCAAGCTCGACTGTGCACTGGCCAGCCCGGCTTCGGCCGATTGCCGGTACCACTTGGCCGCTTCCGCAGGACTCTTCTTCACCCCTTCACCCTGAAAGTAAAGGTAAGCCAAAGCAGCGGTGGAAGGGGCGTACTTCTGCGTCGCCGCCAGACGATACCACTTGATGGCTTCGGCCAAATCTTTCTTCACTCCTTCGCCCGCTTGATAGGCATGGCCCAAGGCATGTTGTGCGGCGGCCAGGCCTAGGTCGGCAGCCTGCCGGTAATAGCTGACGGCTTTCGCCAAATCATCCGGCACATCATCGGCCGTGGCGTAGAGCACACCCAGATTGTAGATGGCTTCAGGGTGCTTCTGCTGGGCTGCTTTCTGATACCACTCGATGGCCCGCGCACTGTCCACATTGACGCCCTGGCCCAGCGCATAGATCGCACCTAATTGATATTGGGCCGTGACGTGTCCCAACTCGGCGGCCAGCCGGTAATACTTCAGTGCTTCGCCCAAGTCTTTATCGACGCCCTCACCATTCGCATAAAGCACAGCCAGATTGTAGTAGGCAGCAACGATGCCTTTCTCGGCCGCGCGCTGATACCAGTTGATGGCCTCGGCCGTGTCACGTTTCACGCCTTCGCCATTGGCGTAGAGCACAGCGAGATTGAACTGTGCGGTATCGATCCCTTGCTCGGCGGCTTTGGTCCACCACTCCGCGGCCTTGGCGGCATTTTTCACCACGCCCTTGCCGGCATAATAAGCAAGCGCGAGCGAGTTCTGCGCGGGAGCGAAGCCTTGCAACGCGGACTTCTCAAACCAACGGGCGGCTTCGATGGCGTCCGCTGTCAGCCCATCACCCCGTTCACAAGCGAAACCGTAGGCGAATTGAGCTGCGGCGATGCCTTGGTTGCCCGCTTCGCGATACCAGCGCGTTGCTTCCGCGAGATCACGGGTGACCCCTTGGCCAGTGCTGTAAAGATACGCGAGATAATATTGCGCGGGGGCATTGCCCTGCTTCGCGGCGAGGAGATACCACTTGGCGGATTCGGTGAAATCTTTCGTGACGCCTTCGCCATTGGCGTAGATGTAGCCGAGATAACTTTGGGAATCCAAATCCCCCCGCGTCGCGGCGGCTTTCCAGGCGGCAACCTGCTCTGGCGTGGCCCCGTGAACCGCTTGCGTGACGAAAAGAACGCTCAAGGAGCAAACCGCTCCGAGCACCACCGCGGGACGAACCATGCCAGAGAAACGCATCCCGCTATTCTGCGAAGCCGCCTTGCGCGAGCAAGGGTAATTGAAGCCGCCGATGAAATTTGCCGATGGACTTCATCGGCTGGCACATAGATGGATCGTGTTTGCAGTTCGCGGCGCTTGAATCCATGGTAGAGCGTATGAAATCCAAAATCCTTTCGCTGCTGACGCTGCTCGCCGTAGTGGCCTTGCCCAAGACCAATTGGGGGCAGGATAAAAAGCCAGCCGCAACAGAGGGCGCAGCCCCCGCTGCTTTGACCGCCGCCAAACCACAACTGACGCAGGAGGAGCTGGAAGCGAAGTTTAAGGCCACGATGACAAAGTCGGTGATGTCTGGTCGGTGGTGCTCCTTAAAGGACGGCGAGATGGGGCCGGAGAAAGAAGACAAATACACCATCCAAAGCGTGGGCAAGGTGAAAGGCGATGATTGGGTGATCACGACGCGCATCCAATACGGCAAACGCGACATCGTGGCGCCGATTCCCATCAAGGTGAAGTGGGCGGGTGATACGGCGGTCATCATCGTGGATGATGTGCCGGTGCCGGGTGGTGGCTCCTATACGGCCCGCGTGATGGTTTACGGTAACACTTACGCAGGAACGTGGTCAGGTGGCGATCACGGCGGGTTGTTGAACGGAACGATTGCGCCGCAGAAGGAGTGATGCATTCGGAGCGCCGACCTCCGGTCCGGCGAGGTTGCTTTGAACAACAACAGACGCGCCGGGGCCGAGATCGGCGCTCCGTCTCCTATGTCTTCTTCTGTTCGAATTCGAAGCTGCAGCAGCCGAGGTCCAGACATGTCTTGTTCGCGGACATCCGGCGGCGGAACTCGGGGTGACGGTGTATTCGTGCACGCGGCCCTGCACCTTTTGCTCGATCAATCCGGCCTCGCGCAGGATGCGCAAGTGCTTGGAGGCGTTGTAATGGGTGAGGGAAAGTTCCTGGGCAACCTGACCGACGCTCAACGGACGGGCGATCAGTTCCCGCATGATCGCAAAACGCGTCTCGTCACCCAAGGCTTTGAGCCAGGGCACGCATTCAGTTTGGCCGGTTTTTTCCTTCGCCATTTTGAAATCCTAGATAATCTTGGGGCCAGAAGCAAACATGGTCGGACCAAATTTCGCTTTTATCTGAATGCAGGGTGAATCCGGTCCGTCTCAACTGCGCGTATTATCCGTATGGAAGAAACCACTCCAGCCCGTTATATCATGATCGGCGGCTTTCTCGGGGCCGGCAAGACGACGTCCGTATTGAAGCTCGCCCAATGGCTGGATGACAACCTCGGTCTGCGCGTCGGCCTCATCGATAATGATCAAGGCAGCCAGCTCGTGGATACCGCGTTGCTTGCCGCGCATGACTTTGAAGTGGAAGAGATTTCCGGCGGTTGCTTTTGCTGCCGCTTCAACTCGCTGGTGGAAGCCGCCAACCGCCTGAACGAACGCACCTTGCCCGAAGTCTTCATCGCCGAGCCCGTGGGCAGTTGCACGGACCTCGTGGCCACGGTCACGTATCCGCTGCGCCGGATGTATGGCGAGGATTACACCATCGCCCCGCTCAGCGTGCTAGTGGACCCCATCCGGGCCGCCCGGGTGCTGGGGCTGGAATCCGGCGGACGCTTTTCCTCCAAGGTGGAGTACATCTATCGGAAACAATTGGAAGAAGCGGACATCATCGTCATCAACAAATGCGATCTGCTCTCCACCGAGAAGCTGACCGAGCTGCAAACGGCCTTGGCCAAGAATTTCCCGCTCGCCAAGATCAGGACCATCTCCGCCCGCACAGGTGAAGGCTTGGAAGAATGGTTCAAGGAATTGAACGAGACGACGCAGAAACCGCGGGCGGTGATGGAGGTGGATTACGAAGTCTATGCGGATGGCGAGGCATTGTTGGGCTGGTTGAATGCGGCCTACGATCTGAAAGCCGATCGCGAGACCGATGCCAACGAGTTGCTTCGGCGCATCGCTGAGGCCGTGCAGAAAAAGCTCGTGGCGGTGAACGGCGAAGTCGCGCATTTCAAGATGACGTTGGAACCTGAGGACAGCTTGGGCGAACTGGCCGTGCTGAACCTGGTGCGGAATGATTACGTGTCCGAACTTTCCTCCGAGCTGGAAGACCCGTTCGTCGCCGGCCACCTCACGGTGAACATGCGGGCGGAAGCGGCACCAGAAGCTTTGCAGCAAGTGCTCACTGAAACGATGACGGAAGTGGTGCAGCAATTCCCAGGACTCGTGGCCAAGCAACAGCATCTGGAAGCTTTTCGTCCGGGCAAGCCGCAGCCGACACACCGGGATACGTAAGCGCGGGCGGGCACACTCTTCGATGGCCCTCAACTTAGGCAAAGCACGTTGGTGGTTCGCCGGTCTGTTCCTGGCCGGAGGGCTGACTTGGGGCGCCGTGCGGTTTCACGCCGCGCGCAATCCACCACCGATGCACGAAGGCGAACCGGTGCCCCAATGGGTGCGGGAACTGGGTGATGCGAATTATCAGGTGGCCCATCGCGCCCAAATGACCATTCCGGAGATCGGGCCGCAGGCGACGCCGTATCTCATCCAGGTCATCGAACAGCCGGAGAGCAAGCTCGACACATTTCGCAACAGTGTGGCCCGTCGTTTTCCGTGGTTGAAGCTCAAGCCTTACGATTACGCCCGCGCACGTTCTACGGCCGTGCAATTGCTCGGACAAATCGCCCCCGGTGATGCGCAAGCCGTTCCGGCATTGGTTCGCACGCTGGATGACAAGGAACAATCATTGGCCGTAGCGGCGCGTGAAGCGTTGTCCCAAGCTGGCGAAGTCGCTGTGGAGCCGTTGACGAAAGCGTTGAAGCATCCAGATGCCTCCGTCCGTTTCCTGGCGACGTCGGCCTTGGCCGATCTGGGACCGCACACGGCCTCGGCGGTTCCGGCCTTGCTCGAAGTCATGCGTGATGACGTGCCGGAACTGCGCAGCGCCGCCATCGTCGCCTTGACCCGGAGCGGCGTGGGCTCGCATGAAATCCTGCCCGCCCTGATCTACGCCATGGGAGACAAGGTCGTGACCGTGCGGTTGGATGCCATCAACGCCATCGGCACCTATCAGGCGGAGGCTGCCCTCGCCACGACGCCGCTCATCAAAGCGCTGCAAGATCCGGAGACGTGGGTGCGCAGCAGTGCTGCGTTCACGCTGGGTCAGATCGGCACCGGGGCCGAAGCCGCCGTGCCGGCCTTGCGCCTGGCATTGAAAGATCCGGCGGCGCATCCGCGCATCTCCGCAGCCAATGCGCTCTGGAAAATCACGGGTAAAAGCGACGAACTGGTGCCGGTTTACGCAGCCGCCCTGAATGATGCCGACATCCGCAACCGCAACTATGCCGCGCAAGGCGTGTTGCAGCTTGGTAGACCGGCCTATCCGCATACGCGTGAGATTTTGACGGCATTGAAAAGCGAATTCGAGCCGGGCCGCTACCATTCCATTTTACGTGTATGGGGGAGGCGGATGAAACGTTGCTGCCGGTGTTACAGCCCCTGTTGCAAGACACAGACGCGCGCTTGCGCGGCGCAGCAGTATTCATCGTCGGGCGCATGGCGGAAAGCCGTCCGGCACTGCGTCCATTGCTCGAAACAGCCGCGAAAGATGCGGACACCGGAGTTCGCGATGCGGCGGAGCGCATCCTGCGCAATTTACCGCCGGTTGTGACAAAACCGTAAAATCTTTCCGCCAAGCTTGCCCTGAATAAACCGCTCGGCTTTGATGTCCTAATTCCTATGTACGCAAGATTTACCCGCAGTTTGGCAGCGCTCGCTGCGACCTTGTTCCTGACCCACATGACCGTGGCCGCTCCCGCCAAGGATGAACATGTCATCGTCATCACCGTGGATGGTTTTCCGCATTGGATCTGGCAGGATGAGAAACTGCCCATGCCCACACTGCGCAAACTGGCCGCCGAAGGTGTCAGTGCACCGATGAAGGTCTCCAACCCCTCTGTGACGTGGATCAACCACACCACGCTCGTCACAGGCGTCACCCCGGCAAAACATCAGGTGATGTATAACGGTCTGCTGATTCCGCAAGGTGAAGGCAAGCCGCCGAAAATCGAGCAATGGCGTGACAAGACTGAGATGGTCCGCGTGCCCACGGTCTATGACTACGCTTTCAAAGCCGGTCTGACGACAGCGCACGTGGATTGGGTGCCGACGACGAATGCCAACACGTTCAACTGGGATTTCCCGGAACGCCCGAATCCCGTCGGTAAGATCGAGCAGGAGATGGTGAAGGCCGGTTTGATCACGGATGCCGAGTTGCAGGACTTCAACAAAGCCAACCCGCCCTGGCGCGACATGATGTGGACCCGCGCGGCCGTCCATATCTTCGAGCATTACAAACCGAATCTGCTCTACTTCCACCTCCTCAATACAGACGCGAACAACCACAAATACGGTCCCGGCACCATGCCCAGCCTCACCGCCTACGCGTATGCGGACACCTGCATCCGCGAACTGCTGGATGCGGTAGATCGCAGCAAGCTGCGCGACAAGACGACCGTCATCATTGTGACGGATCACGGCTTTAAAACCGCCCGCCGGATCATTCGCCCCAATATTCCTTTGCGCCAGGCCGGGTTGATCCGCGCCGCAGGCCCAACGGTAACGAGTTGCGAAGGGTATGTGATGGCCCAAGGTGGCATCGCCATGTTTTACGCCACGACGAAGAACAAGGCGGAGGTCATCGCCAAGGCCAAGCCATTGCTGGCGGCGATGGAAGGTGTGGCGGAGATCGTAGAACCCAAAGACTACGCCGCCTTGGGCATGCCGACGCCTGAGATGAGCAATCAAGGACCTGACCTTGTGATCTATCCCAAAGATGGCTACGCCTTCAACGGCTCCGTGACAGGCGAAGAAGGGGTCACCGATGTGCTGGCGGATGCCTACCCCGGTCACCATGGCTACAAGAATACGGACCCGCAACTGGATGGCGTCTTCATCATCTCGGGTGCGGGAGTGAAGCGCGGCGGTAAAATCGAGAAAATCGCCAATGTGGACATCGCCCCGACCGTCGCGACGCTCTTGGGCATCCCGATGCTGAACGTGGATGGACGAGTGCTGAAGGAAGTGTTGAAGTAAGGGCTTGAAGAAAAGATCAATCGATTGGCCAAGTATTATCAGAGGTATCTTTTTCGGCACTCATTCTGGCGTGGAGAATGCACTATCAGCCAAGATGGGGCGCTCGTTTTTCTATTTCGCAAAATAAAGGGTGTATTGCATCTGCTAGATGCCAAAGAGAACGGGTTATTGAGGATCGAGAGATTTTACCCAGAAGGCGCGCCGGTAGCCTGGTATAAATATGAACCGATGACTCACAGGTTGAATTGGCAAGTCATGGACACAAAGGGTGATCAACGCTTGGTATTGCGCTCTCATTTCGAGTCCTTGTTTTTCAAACTGCCTGACCAACCAGAATATAAGATGGAAACTAACGGCTTTGAGGGGGAAGCTTCCCAAGTCATCTCAATCACGCAGAATCAGGGTCATAGCGAAACTGAGGTCACACTAGGTTCCAGCATTCCAGTTTGGGAGGGTTTGACCATTGCCTTCGCCTCTTGGAAACTACGCCCATCTTACGGAGATTGAGGAATGATTGGCTATAATGCCGGAAGCCTTCTTTTGGAGCCCACTACACAATCCGCTCCCAGTTGTAGCCGCTTTGGCGTTGCGGCGGAGTAAGAGAGAGGTCACCCTGAAGGCGTAATAAACACGGAGACATGGTATGATAACGCCTTCCAACTGGAAACTTCCTGAAGCCATCAGCAAGCGCCTTGGCCAGAACACTTACGGTCGTCAACGGACCATCGTGGAAGAAGGCCAATTGCTCATCGTGCTGCACAAACCGCCCGGACCCGATCAGGCGCATCGCGATGGCGTCCTTTTTTGGCGGAACGCGGAAGGCATCTGGCATTGCAGCACGGGCGGAGCAGGCATGGGTGCACTGAAGAATCACGTGCAAGCTTATGCGGAACTCGAAGCCAAGCTAACCCGCGATTACGAACACGCCACCACGGCCCAGCAATTATTCGATCTGGTCGAAGCCCTCACACCGTTAACCCGGGCGGCGCGCAACCTGCATCAGGCGCTGCAAACCGCCCGCGAATCCGTGAAGGAAGATACCGGGCTGATCGATGCCCGCGACCTGGCCTATGAAGTGGATCGCAACATGGATCTGCTGCTGCAGGACTGCCGTAATGCGATCGACTTCATGACGGCACGCGAATCCGCCGAGCAGGCACGCTTGAGCAAAGAGGCGCTGCATGCCAGCCATCGTCTGAACATCATGGCCGCGCTCTTCCTGCCGCTCACGGCCTTGACCAGCATGTTCGGCATGAATTACTCGCCGGGGCTGCTGGATGAGAAAAACCCGATGCTGTTTTGGGTGATCCTGGGCACGGGCATCATGCTCGGTTTGGTGATGAAAGGCTGGGTCCTGGCAGGAGCGAACGAGACGAAGCCGAAGGACTGAGTCCGCGCGATACGCAGCACCAGACTTTACTCCCTGCTGGCATCCCCTATCCTGTCGCCATGCGCACGGTTCACGTTGCCTTGGGCAACCGGAGTTACGATATCTTCATAGGCCGCAATCTGCTGGGCCGCTTGGGGCGGGAATGCCGCAAGCTGGAACTCGGCAAGCGTTGCGCCGTCATCGCGGACACCAATACGACGAAGCTCTTCGCCGAGACGGCCTTGAAATCCCTGACGGCGGCGGGCTTTGAGCCGGTGCTTATCACGATGCCTGCGGGGGAACAGGCCAAGAACCTGAAGGTCGTCGAACAGTGTTACAACCAGCTCGCCGGACATCGACTCGAGCGGAAATCCTTCATCGTCGCGCTCGGTGGCGGTGTGGTGGGCGATCTGGCCGGGTTCGTGGCGGCGACGTATCTGCGCGGCATGGCCTTCGTGCAAGTGCCGACAACGTTGCTCGCCCAGGTGGACAGCTCCGTGGGTGGCAAGACGGGGGTGAACCTGAAGTCGGGCAAGAATCTCGTTGGCTCCTTCCATCAGCCCAAACTGGTGCTGTGCGATCAGGACACGCTGCAAAGCCTGCCCGAGCGTGAATTCAAGGCCGGCCTCGCGGAGATCATCAAGTACGGTATCATCTATGACGAACCGTTCTTCGCGCGACTGGAGAAAGACTTGCCCAAGCTTTTGAAGCGGAACAGCGCGGCGCTGACGCATGCCGTCGCGCGTTCGTGCGAGGTGAAGGCGGAAGTGGTGCAGGACGAGACGGAGACGGGTCTGCGGGCCATCTTGAATTTCGGCCATACCATCGGCCACGGGCTCGAGGCCATCTCGTCTTACGGCAAGTATCTGCATGGCGAGGCTATTTCCATTGGCCAAGTGGCAGCCGCGCATCTATCGCATCGGCTGAGCGGGCTGAGCGTGGCGGAGGTGGAACGCATTGCTACGCTATTCTCGCGGGCGGGCTTGCCCATCGCGGTGACTTTGACATCCAAGCAACGCACGGCGCTCTTTGGCGCGATGCGGCTGGACAAGAAGAACAGCGGGGGCGAAGTGAAATTCGTCCTCGCGAAGAAATTAGGCGAAATCGTCTGGGGGCAGAAGGTGCCCGATGCCATGATTCACGAAGTGCTGGACGAGATCGCGGATTAACCTCATGTAATCAAACTTATGTCTGCTGTCAGCGAAACGATTGTCCGCGAGTATTTCGAGCTCCACGGTTTCTTCGTCCGCCAGCAGCGCAAGTATGTGGCGCCCTCCAAGCGCGAGGATGATGACATCGATTTCTTTGTCCTGAACCCCCGCTACGAGATCTCCACGGAGCCATTGCCGTTCATTTTGGGTTCACGGGATTTGCCGAGCGTTGCCCGGGCCGTGGTCGTGGTGAAAGGCTGGCATACGGAGACTTTTAGCCCGGCCGTGCTGGCGCATGCGCCGGAGATTTTCCGGTTCGTGCAGCCGGAGGTGTTCAAGCAGGCGGAAAAGGCGATCGGCGAGGGTGGGCCGGTGACGAAGATTCTCGTGGTGCCGGCATTACCCAACAGTGTGGAGGCCCGGGACCAGAGCATCGAACTGTTGCGGGCAAAGGGCATTGATGCCGTCATCCCTTTCCACAGCATGTTGAGCGATCTGGTGAACTACACGGAGACGAACCGGAATTACCAGAAGTCCGACCTGCTCCAGATCATCCGTATCCTCAAGAACTACGATTTCTTCAAGGAACCGCAGATGGAGTTGTTCAAAGAGAAGCGGAAGAAGCGTTAAATGCCCCCTGCGTAGCTTCCCGGACATTTCACCTTTCCAGTTTCCAAAACGCCCAACCCGCGCTACGTTGCGCGAACTGATATGGTTCTGGTCATAGACAACTACGATTCGTTCACGTTTAACCTCGTGCAATACCTGGGCGAGATGAACGTGGATTTGCAGGTGCAGCGCAACGACCAGATCACGCTGGACCAGATCCGCGCGCTAAAGCCGGAACGCATCCTGATCTCCCAGGACCGTGCTCCCCACGGGAAGCGGGGCTCTCCAATGAGATCATCCGGACGTTTGCCGGTCAGATACCACTATTCGGAGTTTGCCTCGGTCACCAGTGCATCGGCCATACCTTCGGGGGCGAAGTGGTGGTGAACAACCGCATGATGCACGGCAAAGTTTCGCCGATTAAGCATAACGGAAAGGACCTGTTCGAAGGCATGCCGAATCCTTTCAACGCCACGCGTTATCACTCGCTGGTCATCAAGCGCGATACCATCCCGGATTGCCTCGAGATCACCGCCGAGACGGAAGAAGGCGAGATCATGGGTGTGAAGCACAAGACCCTGCCGGTGTGGGGCGTGCAGTTCCACCCGGAGAGCATCCTGACCGAGAGCGGGCGGTTGATTCTGAAGAATTTCCTGAAGTTAAAGTAAGCTCCTTTTAGGGAGCTTGTGGACACTGCTCCCTAGCCCGTTTCAACGTTCGTTTGCCTTCTGCGCTTCGTTCATTAAACTCGCGGGCATATGTTCCCTGCCCATCTGCGCCTGCGTGCTTTTTCGTGCGCGTTGCTTGCCGTCATAGCGACTACCGTCTCTGCAGCCGATGATCCGTTTGCCGCCGGCGTCCGCACTACCGATCCGCTGACACCCGAGCAGGAGCAGAAGACGTTTCATCTGCCACCGGGTTTTGAGATGCAGCTCGTCACCACCGAGCCTCACATCAACAAACCCATGAACATGACCTTCGATGCCCTCGGGCGGCTCTGGGTCACGACGAGCATCGAGTATCCTTTTCCCGCCACGACGAATGTGCCGCGGGATCGGGTGATGATCTTTGAGGACTTCGCGCCGGATGGCCAAGCGCGCAAGATCACGGAATTCGCGCATGGGTTTAACATTCCCATCGGCATTTATCCTTTCCGTTCGCCCTCCTCCATCAATCCGAAGCAACTGACATGGAAGTGCGTGATGTGGGCCATCCCGAACATTTGGTTACTGGAGGATACCGATGGCGATGGGCAGGCGGACAAGCAGGAGAAGCTCTTTGGCCCGTTTGATTTCACCCGCGACACCCACGGCAACAGGCCAGCTTCCGGCGGGGATTCGATGGCTGGCTGTATGCCACACATGGTTTCAGCAACAACTCGAAGGTGAGCGGCAAAGACGGGCATGAAGTGGAGATGTCCTCGGGCAACACGTATCGCATGCGCCTCGATGGTTCACGGCTGGAACATCATACTTGGGGACAGGTGAATCCTTTCGGCCTGTACTTCGATCCGTTAGGAAATCTTTACTCGGCGGATTGTCATAGCTCGCCGATCTATCAGCTTCTGCGGGGGGCGTATTATCCCAGTTTCGGCAAACCGCATGATGGGCTTGGCTTCGCCCCGGTGACCATCCAGCACAGCCATGGCAGCACAGCCATTTGCGGTATCCAGATGATCACAGATCCGTCCTGGCCGGCGGAGTTTCAAGGCAATCTCATCATCGGGAATGTGATGACCAGCCGGATCAATCGCGACCGGGTGGAATGGCTTGGCTCAAGCAGCAAAGGTCATGAACAGCCGGATTTCCTTACCACCGATGATCCGTGGTTTCGGCCGGTGGACCTGCAATTTGGTCCGGATGGCGCCCTGTATGTGGCGGATTTCTACAACCGCATCATCGGCCACTACGAAGTGCCGTTGACGCATCCGGGCCGTGATCGTGAGCGTGGTCGCATCTGGCGTATTGTCTATAAGGGTGCCGATGGCAAGGCGGTATTGCCGAGCCCAAAGCTGCCGGAAGATTTGAAGGGCTTGATGGCTGAGCTGGGTTCGCCGCTTATGACGCGCCGCACGTTGGCGATGAACACCATCGCCGATGTGCATGGCAAAGCATTTGCGAAGATATCGTTGAAAGCGCCGTGGCAGGAGAGCAAAGGCAAGAAGGCGCTCGCGTTGGATGCGGCGGCGTCCAGCAATCGGCGGAGGTGCTGCGCTATGTCCACTTGCTGTGGTTACGCGAGCGGCTGGGCGCGCTGAAAGACAAAGAACTGGAGCAGGCCTTGCAGGCCCCGGTAGCGAGCGCACGCGTCCATGCGTTACGGATCGTGGCGGATCGCGGGTTGGCCCGGCAAAACATACCGACGGCTCCGGCACTAAGCCCGGCGCTGGAAAAGCTGGTCGTGAACGCCCTGCAAGATTCCGCGCCAATGGTGCAACGTTGTGCGGCGGAGGCTTTGGCGCAGCAGACAAAGGTGGATGGGGTGAAATCGCTGCTGGCATTGATCGCGAAGGTGCCGTCCGAGGACACTCATCTGAAACACATGGCGCGGATGGCGTTGCGCAACCAGTTGAACGATGTGGGAGCATGGGCGTTTCAAGCAGCCAATACGTTGTCCAAGGAAGAGCTGGAGTTGCTGGTGGAAATGGCGCTGGGATTGAAATCGGAAGCCTCAGCCGTGTTCCTGTTGAAGAATCAAGAAATTGCCGGCAAAGACTTGGAGCTGCGCTCGCGGCTCCTGCAAAACGTGGCGCGTTATGCTCCCGCAGACGCCTTGGATACCTTGGCGGAAACCGTGCAACAGCAGCGCGCCGAGGATCTGGAAGCCCAGCTCACCCTCTTCCAGACCGTGCAACAGGGTTTCAATCAACGTGGGCAAAAGCTGACCCCAAAACTGCAGGCTTGGGGCAAAGCGCTGGCGCCGAAGTTGCTGGCCGAACCGGAGAAACAGGGTGCTTGGGGCAACACGCCGGTGGATGGGCTGCGCGATACAAAGAATCCATGGACGATGCAGGAACGCGGATTGGCCGACGGTACAAAGGCACAACTCATCTCGAGCTTTCCGCTCGGGGAAAAACTGACGGGCACCTTGCGTTCTGGCGCCTTCGATCTGCCGGACAAGATCAGCTTTTACCTGTGCGGACATGATGGGATGCCCAAAACACCTTTGATGAAGAAGAACTTCGTCCGGCTGCGGGAAGCAGGCACGGGTGCGGTGCTGTTCGAGGTATCGCCGCCACGCAACGATACGGCAAAGCAAATCACGTGGGATCTTGCGGCTCATAAAGGCAAGCGCGGTTACGTGGAGGTTGTGGACGCGAACACGGAGACGGCGTATGCGTGGCTGGCGTTTGGCAGATTTGAACCAGCATTGCCGCAGTTGGCGATGGTGGATCCGAACCAGACGGCGAAGTTCCAGAAGGCCGCAGCCGAACTGGCGCAGACCATGAACTTGCGTGATTTGCAGCCGCAATTGATAGCTCTGCTGCGCGCTTCCGGCACAGATTTCTCCGCGCGGGCGGCAGCGGCTTCGGCCGTGGCTGGGTTTAAAGGGGATGGCTTGCTTTCTTCTTTGGTCGGGGCGCTCACGGATCCCTCCGTGCCGGAAGAGACGAAGCAATCACTCGCGGATTGTTTCACCGGTGATAAAGCATCATCACGCGTATCCATCGGCAAAAATCTGCAAACGGCGCCGACGCGCGTGCTGCAAAAGCTCGTGTTGATGCTGGCCGGTTCACCTGAGGGGGCGGAACTGGTGATCGCTTTGGCCGAGGGCGGCAAGATTTCTGCGCCGGTGGTGGCGGAACGCACGGTGAAGGAGAAGTTCGCGGCGGTGAAGCCGAACCAATGGGAAGCGCGCGTGAACAAGCTGATGGCGAATCTGCCGCCGGAAGATGCGGTGCGGGAGAAGCTCATCGTGGAACGACGAGCGGGCTTCGTGGGAGCTACGACGGATGTGCGTAAGGGCGCGGAACTGTTCAATACGACCTGTGCGGCCTGTCATCAAGTGAAGGGCAAAGGCGGCTTGGTGGGGCCGCAGTTGGATGGTATCGGCAATCGCGGAGCGGAGCGGATCTTTGAAGATGTGCTCGACCCGAATCGCAACGTGGATCATGCGTTCCGGGCGCACACGCTCGTGATGAAAGATGGCGAAGTGACGACGGGGTTGCCGCGCCGGGAAGAGGGTGAAGTATTGGTGATTGCCAATGCGGCCGGGCAGGAAGTGAGCATCCAGAAGAAGGACATCAAGGAGCGCAAGGAGTCCGCGAATTCATTGATGCCGGATAATTTTGGCGAAGCACTGACATCGGAGCAGTTGTATGATCTGCTCGCGTTTTTGCTGAATCAGAAGTGATTGTCTCGTACAGTTCTTGTCGCATTTTGATGTGCCGTTAGGCACAAAAGACTCATAGCCCGGCCTTTTCAAGGCCGGGTTTAGGTGAAAGAAAATACCCGTCACGTAGTGACGGAAGAATTTGTTCTGTCGTCGCTACGCGACGAACTCGCCTTTACTGCACAAGCATGGGTTAAAACCCATGCCTATGAATCTTAGGTTCGCTATGCGAACTGCAAAAACCATGCTTGGGTAGAGATAGCAGGCTCAATTGCCCACAATTTTCGCCTGTCCTGTGGGTAAATCCAAAACCGTTCCCGGCGCTTTTTGCTCTTTGCGCACATAGCCAAGAGCATGCACTTCACCGCTCACCGGTGAACGTACCGTTGAAGTGATATACCCCACATCTTTCCCAGCCACTTGCAGCTTGGTTCCTTTCGCAGGCGATTCAGAAACGCCAATGATGAGCTCAAGCCGCTGCAATGACTTCGCCACTTGGCCGTAGGTGCGAATGCGCGCGTTCACTTCCTGGCCGATGTAGCAGCCTTTCGTGTAACTGATGGCGCGTTTCTCGATCCCCGCTTCCGGCGCGAGATTGGTTTCATCCATGTCCGCACCGTAGCGCGGGATGCCTGCTTCGATGCGCGCAGCTTCAAAGGCTTCCCAACCGCAGGCGCGACCGCCTTGCGCTTTCACGGCGGCGAGGAGTTTGTCGGCGATCATTCCAAGACCGGCGCTGGGGATGAAGAGATCGAAGCCCGTTGTGCCGAGACGCGGCTGGTTCATCACGTAGATGTCGCCGACGTCGGGGATGTTATCCTTCACCCATTGCAGAGGTGCGGTGGGCAAAGTGGGAACGAGTCCCAGCGCGGTCACAGCCGCAGCGGCCTTGGGGCCTTGCACGCTGACTAGACCGTAGTGCGGGGCGACGTCCACGATCTGCACGTCATCGGCGATGATGTATTTGTCGAGGCGCGTGGTGACCTTCTCCGTGAGCCCGGGTTCGAGATCGAGGAGGAGTTCATCGGCCAAGCGATAGATGTAGAGATCGCTCTCCATCTTGGCCTTGGCGTTCACGAGCGCCGCGTAGCACCCGCCGTCCTCTTTCAAGCCCTGCACGTCATTGGTGACTTGGCCGTGGAGGAACTTGATGCGGTCGGCTCCGAGCAGGCAGATGCGACCGCGATTGCTGAGGTCGATGAACCCGGCGGATTCCTTCAGCGCGCGGTACTCGGCGGCCACGTCTCCATAGGTCGCGACGAACTCGATGCCGTTCACCTCGGTGAATTGAGCGTCTTGCAGTTCGTGGAACTCGTGTAACGGGAGCAGGCTCATGGTGTGAAGATACAGCAGGCTGAAAGAAAAGTAATCACTCTAAAGCGGGTTATCATCGAAACGCTTGGCTTCGTTGATTCCGTTGGGTTTGCTCACCCTGCCCTCTCCCCGTTGAGGGGAGAGGGTGATATTCGGATGCGTTTGCCGTAATGGACACGGCAAACAGTTTGGAGAGTTTAGGTCCGTCTCCCTATCTCGGCTACGATTACTCCGTGGGAGCGGCTTTCTTCACGAACGTGTGCGTGGCGTGACCGAAGAACACTTCGGCGCTTTCCATCAACGTCTCGGAGAGCGTCGGATGCGGGTGGACCGTTTCTGCGAGGTCCGTCACCGTGGCACCCATCTCGATGGCAAGCGTGCCTTCGGCGATGAGTTCACCGGCACCGTGACCCACGATGCCCACGCCGAGGATGCGCTCGGTCTCGGGATCGATGATCAGCTTGGTCAAACCATCCGGGCGATCAAAGCTCAGTGCGCGACCGGAAGCGCCCCAAGGGAACTTGGCGACCTTCACTTCGCGGCCCTGCTTCTTCGCTTCTGCTTCCGTCAGACCGGCCCATGCGACTTCAGGATCGGTGAACACGACGGCCGGGATAACGATCTTCTCGAACGCGCTGTTGTGGCCCGTGATGACGTCCACGGCAATGCGGGCTTCCTTCGAGGCCTTGTGCGCGAGCATGATGCCGCCGGCGACGTCGCCGATGGCGTAGATGTTCGGGTCTTCGGTCTGCTGCTGAGCATTGATCTTGATGAATCCTTTTTCATCGCGCGTGACCTTGGTGTTCTCGAGGCCGAGGTCTTCGGCGTTCGGTCCGCGACCGACGGCGACAAGCACACGGTCATAGAGCTCTTCAAGCTTCTGGCCGTTGAATTCACTGGTGACCTTGATCTGCTTGCCCACGGTGGACATGGCGAGGACCTTGGCTTTCAGGCGCACTTCTTTGAATGCCTTCTTCGCGTAGGCGACCACTGGACGGGCGAGATCGGCATCAGCACCGGCAAGGAGAGAATCCATCGCTTCGATGACGACGACTTTGCTGCCAAGGCCGGCATACACAGTGCCCAGCTCCATGCCGATGTAGCCGCCGCCGACCACGAGCAGGTTCTCCGGAATGTCTTCCACTTCCAGCGCGCCACGGGAGGTCATCACGCGCGGATTGCCGAGGTCGAACGCCTTGGGCAACGTGGCGCGGGAACCGACGGCGATGATCGCCTTGTCGTAGCTGATGAACTTCTGGCCTTGCTCGGTCTCCACGCGGAGCAACTGCGAGCCTTCGAAATAACCACGGGCGTGCATGACTTCCACACCGCGCATCTTCGCGAGGGAGGCGACGCCGCCGCTGAGCTTATTGATGACGGAGTTCTTCCATTCGCGCAGTTTGTTCAGGTCGATGGTCGGCTCGCCGAACGTGATGCCGCGGTGAGCGGATTCACGGGCTTCCTTGATCGCCTTGGTCGCGTTGAGCAACGCTTTGGACGGGATGCAACCGCGGTTCAAGCAGACGCCACCGAGTTTCGGATCCTTCTCGATCAGAATAACTTTCTTACCTGGTCCGCAGCGTAGAACGCGGCGGCGTATCCACCGGGGCCAGCGCCTACTACTACGATATCGGTCTTAATCGTTTCCATATGTCTTAAATCTTAATCGTTGTGGTTAGGTCGCGGTTAGAGTTTCGCGTCCGCTTCGGTGATCGCCGCGAAAGCCGCAGCCAAGTCCACGGTGAAACGGGCAGCAGTGCCGCCGTCTATGAGGCGATGGTCGTAAGAGATAGCGATCGGCATCATCAAGCGCACTTGCACTTCTTTGCCGACGACGACCGGCTTCAAGGCACCGCGGCCCATGCCGAAGATGCCGACTTCCGGCTTGTTCACGATCGGCGTGAAGTGAGCACCACCGATGCCGCCTTGGTTCGAGATGGTGAACGTCCCACCCTTCATGTCATCAGGCGAGAGCTTGCGATCGCGCGCTTTCTTGGCGATCTCTTCGAGTTCCTTGGAAATCTCCAGGAGGCTCTTCTTGTCGGCGTCTTTGATGACCGGAACCATCAGACCGGCTTCCGTGTCCACAGCGATGCCGATGTGGTAGTAATCCTTGAACACGATCTCTTCCGTGGCCTCATCGAGGCTGGAGTTCATGATCGGGTGCTTCTTCAGCGCGGCGACGAGCGCTTTGATGGCGAACGGCGTGAGCGTGAGGCGCGCACCGGCCTTCTCGTAATCGGCGGAGAACTTCTTGCGCAGATCGTTCAGTGCGGTGATGTCGATATCGTCGAACTGCGTCACCTGCGGGATCGTGGTAACGCTTTCCACCATGCGGCGGCTGATGACCTTGCGGAGGCCGGACATCGGCTTCTTGGTCACGGCACCCCATTGCGCGAAGTCGATGGATTCGGCGACGGGCTTCACCGGTGCAGCCGGAGCGGCGGCAGAGGCCGGAGCCGCTTTGCCCTTGGCGGCAAGCTTGATGAGCTTCTGGATGTAAGCGCGGACATCAGCCATGACGATGCGGCCACCTTCTTCACTGCCCTTCACACGGCGCAGGTCCAGACCGATCTCACGGGCGACCTTGCGGACGGAAGGCGGTGCGGCGACTTCGACGTCATCAAAGGATTCCTCTTCAGCAACTTCGCCGGAGTCATCATCGTCGTCCTCAGTTTCGACCACTACCGGAGCGGCCTTGGCCTTCTTGGCTTTGGGGGCGGCGGCCGGGGCGGCGCTCGGAGCGGCAGCAGGAGCCGCACCGGCGGCACCTTCCAACGTGACGATGAGCGCGCCGATGGAGATCTTGGCGCCTTCTTTCACGTGGATCTTGCTGATCACGCCATCCGCCGTGGAGGGGATGGGCGCGACGGCCTTCTCGTTTTCGAGTTCAATCAGGGTTTGACCCTTGGTGACTTTGTCACCTTCTTTGACCAGGATCCCGACCACCACGCCGGAATCGGCACCTTCACCGAGCTTCGGTAATTTGACGTCCATAAATTTTCTATTTCAGTGCGGCATCGCTCGCGCGATGCAAAATCTTTTTAACGCGGAAGCCGTGGGTCGGAACCCACGGCTGCCACTATGCGCGGCCAAGCCACGCAAATGTCACTTCACAGCAGGTACGGGAACACCTTTTCCGGGTCCACGCCCATGTCTTTGATGGCCTGGGCCACGACCTTGCGCTCGATGTCGCCGCGCTTGGCCAGGGCATACAGGGTGGCGATCACGGTGCTCTCGGCATCCACTTCGAAGAAGCGGCGCAGGCGTTCGCGCGTATCGCTGCGGCCGAAGCCGTCCGTGCCCAAGGTGGTCAGGCCGCCCGGAACCCACGGAGCGATTTGGTCCGGCACAATCTTCATGAAATCGGACACGGCGATGAACGGGCCCTTTTCCTTTTCCAGTTCCACCTGGAACCAAGGCTTCTTGGGCGTTTCCGTGGGATGCAGCATGTTCCAGCGTTCGCAACGCAGGGCTTCGTTCCGCATCAGCTTATAATTCGTGGCGCTCCAGACATCCACCGAGACGTTGTATTTCTCGGCGAGGATCTTCTGAGCCTTCAGCGCGGACTGCATGATCGTGCCGCTGCCAATGATCTGGGCTTTGTGCTTCAGACCTTTAGCCCCAGTGTTAAATTTGTAGAGACCCTTGAGGATGCCCTCTTCCACGCCTTCCGGCATCGGGGGCATCGGGATGTTCTCATTATACAGCGTCAGGTAGTAGAAGATCTCTTCGCCTTCCTGATACATGCGGCGCATGCCGTCCTGCACGATGACCGCGAGTTCATAGGCGAACGCCGGGTCGTACGTCATCAAGGTCGGGATCGTGCTCGCCAGCAGGAGACTGTGACCGTCTTCGTGCTGCAGGCCTTCGCCGTTCAACGTCGTGCGGCCAGCGGTGGCGCCGAGCAGGAAGCCCTTCGCCTTGATGTCACCAGCGAGCCAGATCTGGTCGCCGATGCGCTGGAAGCCGAACATCGAGTAATACGTGAAGAACGGGATCATGTTCACCCCGTGCGTGGCATACGCTGTGCCGGCGGAGATGAAGGACGAGATCGCCCCGGCTTCGGTGATGCCTTCTTCGAGAATCTGGCCGTCTTTCGCTTCTTTGTAGTAGAGGAGCGACTTGCTATCGACCGGCTCGTAAAGCTGGCCCTTCGGCGAGTAGATGCCGACCTCGCGGAACAAGGCATCCATACCGAACGTGCGGGCTTCGTCAGGGATGATCGGAACGACGTTGCGACCGATCTCCTTGTTCCGCAGCAGATGCGTCAACAAACGCACGAAGGCCATAGTGGTGGACACTTCGCTCTCGCCGGAGCCTTTCAGGAAATCCTTGAAGTTCTCGAGCGAAGGCGTGTTCAGCTTCGCTGCTGTGACAGTGCGTTTGGGCACATAACCACCCAGCTCCTTGCGGCGCTTCTGGAGATATTTGATCTCCGGGCTGTCCGGTGCGGGCTTGTAGAACGGCGTTTCGGCGATCTCTTCATCACTGATGGGGATGTTGAAACGCTTGCGGAAAGTGCGGAGTTCTTTTTCGTTCAGCTTCTTCTGGCCGTGCGAGACGTTGCGGCCTTCACCGGCTTCGCCGAGGCCATAGCCTTTGATCGTTTTCGCGAGCACGACCGTGGGCTGGCCCTTGTGCTCGGTGGCGGCCTTGAAGGCGGCGAACACCTTGCGCATATCATGACCGCCGCGCATGAGCTTGCTGAGCTGATCGTCCGTGAGGTGGTGGACCATCTCCAACAATTCCGGGTGTTTGCCGAAGAAATTCTTGCGGATGTAGGAACCGGGCTCGACGGTGTACTTCTGATACTCGCCATCGACGACCTCTTCCATGCGCTTGCGCAGAAGCCCTTTGGCATCCTTGGCGAGCATCTCATCCCAATCCGAACCCCAGATGACTTTGATGACATTCCAACCGGCACCGCGGAAGGCGGATTCGAGTTCCTGGATGATCTTGCCGTTACCGCGGACAGGGCCGTCCAAGCGCTGGAGGTTGCAATTCACGACCCAAACGAGGTTGTCCAAGTTCTCGCGCGAGGCGAGCGTGAGAGCGCCCAGCGTTTCCGGCTCATCGGATTCACCATCACCGACGAAGGCCCAGACCTTGGGTTCCGTCTCCCAGTTCACGAAACCGCGCGCTTTCAGATAGCGGTTAAAGCGGGCTTGGTAAATGGACATGATGGGGCCGAGCCCCATCGAGACGGTCGGGAACTGCCAGAAATCCGGCATCAGGTACGGATGCGGATAAGAGGACAAACCACCGCCTTCAGCGAGCTCCTGGCGGAAGTTGTGCAGGTGCTGCTCGGACAGACGACCTTCGAGATATGCACGGGCGTAGTTGCCGGGCGTAGCGTGGCCTTGGAAATAGATGATGTCCGCCGGACGCTGGCCATCGCCACCGTGGAAGAAATGATTGTAGGCAACCTCGTAAAGCGTCGCCGACGAGGCGAACGTGGAGATGTGACCACCGAGGCCGTTATGCTTGCGGTTCGCGTTGACGACCATCGCCATGGCGTTCCAGCGCAGGAGGCTCTTGATGCGCACTTCCATCTGCCAATCACCCGGATACGGCGGCTGCTCTTCCACCGGGATGCTGTTCACATACGGTGTGCTGACCGGACGGGGGGCCTTCACACCCGCTTCTTCGAGGCGTTCGAGCAGGCGTTCCAGAAAGGCGTGGGCCTGTTCCGGGTTCTGTTGTGCCAGGGTGGCATCGACAAAATGCTCCAGCGCCACCAGCCATTTTTGGGCGATGGCGGTATTGCCGGATTTACCTGCGGCGCCTGTATTCGAGGCGGATTCTAAAATCTTTGTGCTCACTGCTTGTCCCGTCGTCCAAGGTTGACCAACATAGGTCCGGCGGATGACCGCCGAAGCCGCAACATGTAAAAGTAGCGCGGCTTGTCCGCCAACCTAATTCGGCAGCCAATTTTTGGCTGACTGCGGGCAAAATAACTGTTTTTTTGGGAAAACCAAGCGGATGCATGTTCTGGACCAAACGTTTGCCGAACCGGAGCGGAATCTGGCGTGCGACGAGGCCCTGCTGAACTGGTGCGATTACCAGCAGCAGCCGGTGTTGCGCCTATGGGAATCCAGCCAGCCATTTGTAGTCATGGGTTACGCCAACCGGCTGCCCAAAGAGGTCAACCGGCCCGCTTGCGAAGCGCTTGATGTCAAGATACTTAGGCGCTGTAGCGGGGGTGGCACTGTGCTCCAGGGACCGGGGTGTCTGAGCTATGCTTTAGTGCTCCCTTTGGTCTGGGCTCCGGAGGTTAATACGGTGTCCGGTGCCAATGCCTTCATCATGGCCAAACACCGGGATACCCTGAAGCTGATGTTACCCGGTAATATTTCGGTGGAAGGGCACACGGATCTGGTCTGGAACGGCAAAAAGTTCTCTGGAAACTCCCAACGGCGCACCCGGAGCGCGTTACTTTTTCACGGAACTTTCCTGCTAAAGTTCGATTTGGGGCTCATCGAGCAGACGTTGCAGGTGCCCCTGCTCCAACCGGATTACCGCCAGCAACGGACCCATACGGAGTTCATCACGAACATCCCGTTAAGCTCGCTCTTGCTCAAAAGCGCCTTGCGCCAGGCTTGGGGTGCGACGATGAAGTACGAGGAAAACCTGACGCGCGAGATCGATGCCTTGATGGGCGAGAAATACGGACATACTTCCTGGCACGAGAAGTTTTAGTCTAACGCCGCAGATTGCTGCGCGCAGAGACATAACCCCACCCGATGCCACCGACCAGGCCGACGGTGTGGACCATGTTCGCAACGGGCATCACGCCGACGAGGCAGACGAAATACCAGATCAACATCATCGCCGCCGTACTGGGCTGGATCTCAATGCCAGAGGCAAAATCATATTTGGATTTCATCCACGCGAAACCGAACAACGCGTAAACAACGCCGGACATCCCGCCGAAATTAGGTGCCCCATTACTCAAGGGAGGCAACCGTAAACCATATTCGGCCAGATTCGACAGAACGGCGATGACCAGCACAAACAGGAGCAAGCGGCCTGAACCAATCGAGCGCTCAATCATTGAGCCCAAGAACAGCAGCCAGTACATGTTAAAG
Organism: Limisphaerales bacterium; assembly: GCA_965283725.1. Taxonomy (GTDB): domain Bacteria; phylum Verrucomicrobiota; class Verrucomicrobiia; order Limisphaerales; family JAEYXS01; genus JAEYXS01. Next base: position 527,521 of record CBDIPT010000003.1, on the reverse strand, counting down.
AAGAGATGGAGCCCGCCGAAGTGGACGAACATGGGCGTGATCAAACGCCAGACTTCACCGTGCTTCACCTCGGGCAAGCCAGGCTCCCAACGGAGCAGCGGGCCGGAAATCTCATACTTGGTGATCATCCAAGGCTGGAGCGCGTCCACATCCTCACCCAGCTTCGTGAACAGGCCCACACTGATGGAGATGACGATGAGCAGCGCGGTGACGAACACGGTGCCAGTGCGCTGGCGGGTGAGGATCTCGCGGCTGTCGAACACGCGTTCTTCCGCGGCTTCAGCCTCGGCGATCTCTTTGGCCCGCTGACGGCGCGCACTGTCCGGCGCCTTGGCGTATTCCGGCGCGACGGGGTTGGCGATGAATTGCTTCAGCAGATTCGCCGCCTCTTCCAGTTTCTCTTCATCAGCGACCCAGACGTCAAAAAGATTGGCGTCATTCCGCTCCACGGTGTTCTCGATGCCGCGGGTGTACAGATAGTCGCTAAACGTGGCGGCGTGTTTATCGCCGTCAATGGTGCCAATCAAACGCATTACACGGCTAACCTTTCACGAAGAAGGGGAAAGGTCAAAGCCCGAGGTGGGATTCGTGGTGGTAAAAGGGGTCAGGGGAAAAGTTCCCGGCCATCCCGCTGGCAATGGATGAGCTCCCGCGCTTGGACATCGAACCACACTGTGGCTTGAGTTTTTGCACACGTGTTCATCAACTCTACTTCTAAGATACCGACGGACAGGGAGGCTTTCGACACGTGGAGACAGCTTTTGCCTTGGGCCGCCTTGAAGAAATCTGCGCCGAGGATTTGCAGGTCATAATAAAAGTCAGGGCGTTCGGCACGGACGAAGAAATGGGGCGCTTCACCCAGATAACGAAGCAGCAAGTCGTCAAAGAGCGGCAGCTTGAAGGAATACTCTTTAACCACGCCGCACGTATGCCACTCCAAGCGGTCCGTCACTTTGAGACCATATAAACCGGTGGAGGTTTCAACATACAGGGGACACTCTGGTCCGATCCAGGTGTTGCCGGAACGCGGGCAGACAAAGGCAAGCTGCGGCCAGTCCTGGATAGCGGTGCCGTGTTTCACTTTGGCGACCGTGCGGGAGGCTTTGATTGTGATGGGCGCACCGACGGACTGAAAGACGGTGACGGATTTCTCCGTCCAAGGTTCCGGGAACTCGACGGTGATGGATTTGGCCGCCGCCAGCAGGGATTGCTGCCGTTGCTCAGTAAGCGGCGGGAGATCGATGGCTTTTGTGCGCGGGGCGGATGATGAGGTTCGCTGGGTGGAAACGCAGCCGGTAAGCAGAGAGGCTAACAGGAGCAAGAGAACAAACTTCTGCTTATGAATAATCGGCTCCCCTGCATTCCGGCCTTCTCCCCCGTAGCTCGGCCAGTCAGCAGGAGAAGAAGTTAACATTTTTCGCGGTTGGCGTTTTCGTTCGCCTTCCCTTGGCGGCAGCCTTTTGCCAATGGTCATTCGCCAGCGGGCAAACATGTTCAACCCCAATTCACTTTGGGCACCACGAAGGGGTGGCGGTAGTTGCGGGTGAGCAGGGCGTTGGCGCGGGCGCTTTGCGGGAAGGATTCGCGAGCGGCATCGAACTTCAGCCACGGACCGACGGTGGCGGGTTGCGCGGCGGGGTTGATGCCGTTGAGCGTGAGATGCTCGTTCATGCGGGCGAAGGCTTCGCGCAAGATGGGTTCATCGGTGAGCTTCTCCGTGATCTCGCCGCGCTCTTCAGTGTGGCCGAGGCGGTAAGAGATATTGCCCAAGTGACAGAGCGCGCTGGAGAGATGGCCGTCCAAGATATCCGCGTGCAGAGCGGGTTGATTGCGGTCACGCACGGTCTGGATGAAGTTCGTGAAGTGCGTGAGCTTGTGGTCGTTGGTAGTCTTGAAGGGTTGCACGAGCTTGCCGGAATTGTCGTAAGCGTAAGCTTCGTTGCCGAGGATGCGCAGGTAACCGCCTTCGCAATGGATGATCACACCAATGTCCGCGCCAGCGAATTTCGGCATCTCTTTCGCGCCGGATTTCTCAGGCAGACCGCGTACTTCGAAGAAGATGGGCGCGGGCTCGTAGTAAAACATGGAGAGCTGCGTGTTCGGCGTTTGGCCGTCATCCGCATAACCGAAGCGACCGCCCATGCTCGCGACTTTGGCGGGCAAGGAATCGTAACCCAAAGCCCAGCGGGCGATGTCCATCTGGTGGATGCCTTGGTTGCCGAGATCGCCGCAACCGGTGTCCCAGACCCAATGCCAGTCGTAGTGCAAGCGATAGCGTTGCAGCGGAGCTTTTGGTGCGGGACCGGCCCAGAGATCGTAATCGATTGAGGCAGGGATCGGTTGCGCACTGTTCACGCGGCCAATGGTGGCGCGGCGTTTATAGCAGAGGCCACGCGCCATGGTGATACGGCCGAGTTTACCCGCGCGAAGATATTCGATGGCTTGCGAGATGGCTTCGCTGGAGCGGCTTTGCGTGCCGGTCTGCACGATGCGACCGAACTTGCGCGCGGCGTTCACCATCTGGCGGCCTTCCCAGATGTTGTGCGAGACGGGCTTCTCCACATACACATCCTTGCCCGCCTGACAGGCCCAGACGGTGATCAGCGCGTGCCAATGATTCGGCGTGGCGGTGGAGATGGCGTCGATGTCCGGATTGGCGAGCAGTTCGCGGACGTCCGTGTAGGTCTGCACGGAATCGTTGCGCTTCTGGGCTTCCGTAGCTTCGCGATTCAGGACGTCGCGATCGACATCGCAGAGGGCGACGACGCGCACGCCGGGGATCTTGCGCAGGTTCTCGAGATGTGTGCGGCCTTGGCCATTGAAGCCGACGACACCCACCCGCACGGCACTGTTCGCACCAGCGACTTGTGCCAGGATTGCGCGGACCAGGTGGTCACGGCGGTGGCGCCAAGCGTGCTCTTCAGAAAACTGCGGCGCGTGGTGGCCATATTATTTAGCTCCTTGCTCGATCCATTTCTTCACGAGCTCGGCGTCTTTGGGCGGCAACTTGTGTTTCTCAGGCTGCGGGATATCGCCATCCTGACCGGAGACGATCATCACGAGCGGGCTGCGCGCGGCGTTGTCCAGCTTCACAGCGGCACCGTAACCGGCACCGCCTTTCAACACACCTTCGCGCGTGTCGGCCTTGAAGCCACCTTCCGCTTTCGCGGAGCCGTGGCAGCTCACGCAGGATTTCTCGAAGACGGGTTTGATGTCTGCTGCAAAGGTCAGCTCTTTGGCGACCAGTTTCATTTCACCATCGGGCCAGACGGCGCCTTGATCAATCCAAGCGCGAAGCAAAGCGATCTGTTCTTTGGAGAGCGGTTCGCTTTCGCCGGGTTTATCGCTCGGCGGCGGCATGAGGCCTTCTTCGATCAGACCGGCGACCATGTGAATGAGCGGGCTTTTCTCGCTGCTGCCGACGATGATGAAAGGGCCTTCCTTGCCGGGCTTGAGCGCGAATTCCTTCGTGTCCATGCGGTATTTGCCCTTTTGCTTCTGCGGGCCGTGGCAACTGATGCATTTGTCCGCGAAAATGGGGTAAATCTCTTTCGCGAAATCGACTTTGCGCGGGACTGGCAAAGGCAGTTTGCTGGTATCGACCCCGGCAGCGGAAGCGGACGGAGCAGTCAGCGCCAGAAGCAATCCGGCGGCCATCGAAGCAAAGGCTGGCGTCTTCATAAACATACGCGGTGAATTAGACGCTGCAAACCTAGTGGCTCTTCGGACAAACGCCAAGCTTTGAACGGGAACATCTTGGCCGCGGGGATCGGGGTTAAGGTGAAGCCCCTAAATAAGCCGCTCGCCCAAGCAAATACCAGATGGTTGCGCTTTGGCGAATCGGGGTTAACTTGCCGCGCTAAACCTGATTTTATGCGTACCAAACAAATCATGACGTTGGCTGCCCTGGGGGCGGCAACTGCTTTTAACCATGCCCAGGCGTCCGAACTGCAACATCAGTTCACCACGGGCTTTTCTTATTCCGCGCCGGCGGATCTCTCCATCGGCTCCGTGACGGCCGGCAAGATGGATGCCTTTCATACGGATGTGAGTTATCTGCTGCGCTTCAAAGAAAGCGACACCTATGCGTGGGGCCTGGGTTTTGGCTGGGAACGGGCCGGCTTCGGTCTGCCCGCCGGGGTGCCGTTGCCGAACACGGTGAACGCGCTCACGCTGAGTTTTCAGAATGAATGGCGGTTTGCCGAGCAATGGTCGCTCCGGGTGGATGCCCGGCCGGGCTTGTTTAGCGATCTGGAAGATATCAACGGCGGGGACTTCAATGCCCCGGTCACCGTGGGAATCGCTTATGCCCAGAGCAAGACGTTGACGTGGGTGGCGGCGATCAATGCGGATTTCCGGCGCGACATCCCCATCATCGGCGGCATCGGTGTGCGCTGGAACTTTGCGCCCGACTGGACGCTCTCGCTGCTGCTGCCAAAGCCGACGATCGAATATCAGGTCTGCCCGGAAGCGGCGGTGTTCGCGGGTGGTGAATTGATGGGGGGCGCGTACCGCGTCGGAGAAGATCTTGGGACACGGACGGGGCAGCCGCTGGTGAATGATGAGATTGTTAGCTATCGCGAAATCCGGGTGGGTGCAGGTGTGCGCGCCAAGCTGGGCAAGAACCTCACGGCCACGGTGGAAGGCGGCTGGGTGATCGACCGCCGCTTCACGTACGATGAGGCGAACCTGCTCATCAATGGTGATGGCGCAGCTTATTTCGGGCTTTCGCTCAACGCACGATTCTAAGTGACATGCTGACGGGTTGGATTGTGGAGCGTTCTGTCGTCAGGCAGGCGCTCCGTTTCTTTTGTCCACCGCTGGAAAATAAGCGGTGAATTGTAGGCGGTAAGGCTTGTCACCTCGTGCTACGGGTAACAAATTAGGGATTATGTCGGCCAGTTCCATGGAGATTTTGGCGACCGTGCTTTTCGGGGCTGCGGTATTACACACCTTTTCCGTCAAACGGTTCGCGCATTGGGCGCATGCGATGCCGAAGGGGTCGGTGCAGGAACATTTGTTGCATTTTCTGGCTGAAACGGAGGTCGTGTTCGGGTTGTGGGCGGCGGCGTTGTTCGCCGGGATCGCGGCGTTGAAAGGGTCGGTAGGCGAGGCGGTGAACTACATCGAGGGGCTGAACTATACGGAGCCGAAATTCGTGTTGGTGGTGATGGTAGTGGCGGCTACACGGCCGGTGGTAAAGCTAGCGGAGGCGCTAATCAGCGGATTGGCGCGGCTGCTGCCACTGGCGCCGGGAATGGCTTTTTATGCGACGGCACTTTCGGTGGGGACGCTGCTGGGTTCGTTCATCACAGAACCGGCGGCGATGACCCTGCTCGCGCTAGTTTTGAAGCGGCGTTACTTCGATCAAGGCATCAGCAACAAATTCGCGTATGCCACGCTGGGGTTGCTGTTCGTGAACGTATCCATCGGCGGCACATTGACGCACTTCGCCGCTCCGCCGGTCCTCATGGTGGCGAGCAAATGGGAGTGGAACACCGCTTACATGCTCACGCACTTCGGCTGGCGCGCGGCGTTGAGCTGTCTCGTCTCGACAGCGGCGGTGACGTATTATTTCCGGAAGGAATTGCTGACGGTGAAGGTCGTGGGTGATGAGAGCGCGAGCGTGCCGGCGTGGTTGACTGTCTGCCACATGGGATTCCTCGCGGCGGTGGTGGCGTTTGCGCATCACCCGGATGTGTTCTTCGGCGTGTTCATGCTATTTTTGGGATTGGTGACCGCCACGCCAAAGTATCAGGACGCGCTAAAACTGCGCGAGGGGTTGCTGGTGGGCTTTTTCCTTGCGGGCTTGGTGACGCTGGGTTCGCTGCAATCGTATTGGTTAAAGCCGCTCATCCAAGGGTTGGGCGGAGCGACGCTTTATTTCGGGGCGACGGGACTGACGGCCATCACGGATAATGCGGCGCTCACGTATCTGGGTACTTTAGTGGAAGGTATCTCGGAGGAATTAAAGTATGCGCTGGTGGCTGGAGCAGTGACGGGTGGCGGGCTGACGGTGATCGCCAACGCGCCGAATCCGGCTGGCGTGGGTATCCTGCAAAGCTCGAAAGCGTTTGAGGAGGAAGGCATCAGCCCGCTGGGGTTGTTCCTCGGAGCGTTGCCGCCGACGCTGGTGGCGGTGGTGTTCTTTTGGTTCGTGGGGTGAGCGATTGGGGCAAGTCCGGTTATTTCACCAAGTCTCGGCCTAAGGCTGGGCGATACCACTGCCTTCGATAAGGTACCAGCCGCACTGTTTGGCGAGCTAATTGAGAAACTCCTTTCCCTGCCACTCATAATGTTTCCTTAATAATACACGGCTTGCTTTAGCCGGAGCGAACCGGCTATGTAAGGGGCGTTCTGCCGGGAGCGCATGAATTCTTTCGAGTTAACCTGCTTTGGTACGGGAGACGGCTGGCCTTGTGCTGACCGTAATCATTCGTCGTTCCTGTATCGCTTCGGCAAAACCTCGTTCATCATCGATTGCGGCGAATCCGTCAGCCGTGCTTATAAGAATTCCGGCCTCGATTACGACGCGTTCGATGCCTTGCTGCTCTCCCATCTGCATTGCGATCATATCGGCGGCTTTTTCATGTTCATGCAGGGGCTTTGGCTGGAAAAGCGCCAGAAGGCATTGCCCATCCATCTGCCGGAGGATGGCATCAAGCCCATCCGCGAACTGCTGAATGCGGGGATGATCTTTGAGGAATTGCTGGCGTTCGAGCCTAGCTACATCCCTTTGCAGACCGGCAAGACGTTCAAGGTCAAAGGGGTCAGCGTGACCCCGTATCCCACGACGCATCTGGAGAGCTTGCGGCAATCGTTCCAGCGCAAGTATCCGCTGGACTTCGCGGCGTATGGTTTTTTGCTGGAAACAGCCAAGCTGCGCGTGGCCCATAGTGCCGATATCGGCGCACCGAAGGACTTGGAACCGCTTCTGGCCAAGCCCGTTGACCTCTTGGTCTGTGAATTGGCCCACTTCGAACCCAAGGACCTGTTCCGTTACCTCAAAGGGCGGGATATCGGGCAGATCGTGTTCATGCACGTGGCGCGGCCGTATTGGGAAAACTTGGCGGCAACCAAGAAGCTGGCGGAAAAGCATCTGGGCGGCATTCCGTTCACTTTTGCCACGGATGGCTACAAGCTGGCTTTGTGACCGCTTAGGCCTGCCTTCACCCTTCTTTAGTCTTCCCCTTGCCAAAATAGGAAAAAGGCTCGACCCGTTATGCGCTGGTGCCAATAATGCACAAAAGCCTAGAACTCGTCCGGATTGCTGGTGTTTAGCCTGAATGAAATGGACGGGTCCGAGCGTCTGAACGTCTGTAGTGAACTGACGACATGCAAACTGCGCCTCTCATCATACCGCGTCCGGTGCCGCAACAGCGCATCCGTGCGCCGAAGAAGAACATCCCGCAGACGAAAATCCAGCGCGATCACGTGCAACGGGCTGTCCGGCAGTATGTGGCCGAGAAACAGTTCGTGCCGCCGGTGCCGATGGAGGACTTGAAGGTCCACGCGGACACGCTCATCGCCCAGCTCAAGCTGGACACCATTTACCGCGATTACATCGGTGTTTTGCTGAACAACGAGGTATGGCGCGAAACGCTGGCCACAATCCCCTACGAACGCCGTTTGCTTCTCTTGCCCAAGTGCTTGCGCGTAGAGAGCAAGTGCCCGGCGCCCTTCGATGAATTTGGCCTGCTGTGCAAACAATGCGGGCTGTGCACGATCCAAGACCTGCAATCCGAAGCCGAACGGCTGGGTTACGCCGTGCTGGTGGCGGAAGGTTCCGCCATCGTCATGTCCCTGATCCAGACGGGCAAGATCGACGCCATTGTGGGCGTGAGTTGCTTGAGCGTGCTGGAACGCGCCTTTCCTTACATGGAAGCGGCGGCAGTGCCAGGCATCGCCATTCCCCTGCTCCAAGACGATTGCATCGATACCACGGTGGATATCGATTGGGTCTGGGACGTCATCCATCTGACCAGCGACGACAAGACGCGGCGGCTCGACCTGAGCGCATTGCGCAATGACGTCGATGCGTGGTTCTCGCCGGAATCACTAACGGCCATCATGGGACCGGCCGAAGGCGAGACCGAAGAGATCGCCCGGGAATGGCTCGGGCGCGCGGGCAAGCGCTGGCGTCCGTTCCTCGCAGTGTCCGCCTATCAGGCGTTGCGCGAGAATACGGATGAGGCGTTGCCGGAAGATTTGAAGAAAATCGCCGTGGCGGTCGAATGCTTCCACAAGGCTTCGCTCATCCATGATGACATCGAGGACAATGATGCGCAGCGTTACGGCGAGAAAACGTTGCACGAGGAACACGGCACAGCCATAGCGCTAAATGTGGGCGATCTTTTGATCGGTGAAGGCTACCGGCTCATCGGGGCGGCGAATATCAGTGCCGCACAAAAGGCGGAGATGCTGATGGTGGCGGCTGAAGGCCAGCGCCAGCTATGCCAAGGTCAAGGTGCGGAACTGTGCTGGACGCGCCAGCCCAAGCCGCTGAAGTCCTCCGAAGTTTTGGATATTTTCCGGCGCAAGACGGCTCCCGCGTTTGAAGTTGCGCTGCGTCTCGGTGCGGTTTACGCGAACAATCACGCGCCGTTCCGCGACGCCATCGGCAAGTACAGCGAGGCCTTGGGCATCGCTTACCAGATCCGCGATGACTTGAACGATCTCGGAGCGGCAGGTGAAACGAACGACATCGAAGGCATCCGCCCGAGCGTGTTGCTCGCCATCGCCACGGAACGGGCGAAAGGTGAAGCCGCCGCGCAGCTTGAATCCTGGTGGAAACGCCAACCGCTGGAAAGCGTGACGGCGCAACGGATTGAAGCGCTCTACCGCGAACTCAAGGCGGATGACCGCGCGAACACCTTGCTCGAGACATATCAAGAGGAAGCCATCCGTGCGCTGCGTGATGTGGAGAACGCCAACCTGAAAGGGTTGCTCCGCCGCGTCATCGGCAAGATCTTCAACGAAGCTGAAGTCAAAGGCTGGTGCAGCGAATTCGAGGAGAAGAACCTCGCGCGGTTGAACATCGTGCTGCCGACACCGGCGGTTGCGACGGCTTAAGACCAAACTGGGCGAATACGCGATCGAAGCGTAGTTATTTCCCCATTGGCACGGCGTTCAGGATGATTTCCTGGCGTTCGCCGATCTGCACACGGCCTTGGATTTGCGTCGGGGGCGGCACCACCGTAGCCTTGGCTTTCCCGTCAGGCATAGCCGTGGAGACGCTGTAATTCGTCGGGCTTAATTTTTCCCCTGCTATGGCCAGCGAGTTCACAAATTCACCCGAGATGACCACGTTTTGATTCAATGTAAGGTTCAGGCCGGACGCGCGAAAAAACTGGGCGTTCTGGCCGCCGCCAAGTCCACCAGACTGACGGCCATTTTGTAGATTAGATTGCGCCTCGAACGCTTTGGTTTTCACCGCTTCCTTCTTATCAGCGGCCTTTTCGGCTTCGGCCAAGGGGGCGGCTTCATCAGCTGCCCCGCCCATCTGCCCGACGTAAACAGAGCCGTCCTGATCGATGAACCGCACTTCGTTGCCGTTCTGTTCCACTTGGAATTGCGTCAGCACGGCGGGACGGGGCGGCGATTGGAAATTCTTGCGCAACGCAGCCTGATGGGGTGATTGCGGAACGGGTGCTTCGTTGCTCTCGGAGTCAGAAACCAGCTTGTTCGCGAAATAGGCGCCATTGCTAACTGGCCGTTGCGCGGCTTGCTTCTTCTGCTCCACTACCACCACGCTGTTTTGCGTGATATATCCTTCGGCCGTAGTCATGGCCGACGCGGCGGCCGGGGCCGTGATGGCTACGCGCTTGGCGGGAATCGCCGGTTTACTGGCCGTGCCGTTGCTTGCCAAGGCCTCCCGGGCGGCCATCGGTATCCCGGTAGCAGGCGGAGCCGGTGGCGCGGCGGGCAACGGAGCAGCGGTCGAGGCGAACGGTGCACTGTCTTTCAAGTCCGCTGACCGGCTGTTGCCGCGATCCATCGATTGCTTGGTGGCATCAGCGGTTGGACGCAATTCCGTCTGTTCAAACTGGCGGCTGCGATTGGCAAAGACCTTCAGTTGCGGTTTATCCGCTTCCGCCTTGGCCATTTCCATCCGATCGGCCAGCTGGCTGGCGGCCGGGGCCGCGCCTGCAGCCGCGCTGCTGCCACCACGCAGTGTCCCGCCCAACTTCGCCGCCGGTTCCGGATTCAACACCGGCGGGGGCGCAGCCGGAGCTGCGGCTGTAACGCTCATGTCCTTCCGAACCTCCGTCACCTCAGCCGCGAGGGCAACCGGTGCAGCCGAGGGAGCAGCAGCAGCGGGGGCGGCTACCGGCGTCGGGCTGCTGGCCAAGGCATCTGCTTTGGCCATGTGCTTCGCGGTTTCTTCGGCAGGGCGGTTGGCGAAAACCAACATCAAGACGGCGGCCAATCCACCCGCAAAGGCAAAGCCCGGCCAGTATGACCACCAAGGTTTCGTGGCTTTTTGCGCGACCGGGGCAGGGCCATAAGTCCGGCCAATCTCACCGTGCAAGAGCTTGCGCGTGGCCGGATGCGGCCCCGTGCCGAGCTGCGCTGCTGCCTCGGCACGCCGCTGCTCCGCGTGCGCCCGCAGTTGCTTCTCGATCTCTTTTTCCGGTTCTTGTGACATGGTCTGCTAAGTATTGGACGGGAAAACTGACGGTTTCTCTCCAGTTTTTTTTGACCGGGCGATTCCCTCAAGTTTATCGAGGCACTTGCTTAGCCGCGAACTGACGGTCTTCTCGTTGAGGTCCAAGGCTTTGGAGATTTCCTCATAGCTCAGATCGCCGAAGTAACGGAGCTCGATGATTTCCCGGCAAGGATCACCCAGTTGCCCTAAAGCGGTAATGATGAACGCGGCGTCCTCTTGCTGGGCGAGGTGCGCATCGGGCGGCGGTGCGGAGCTGGGGGGGTCGATGGTCAGCCCGGTCTCGGGGTCTTCTAATTGCAGGGATAATGGTAACTGGCCGCCACCGCGTTTGGCCGCGCGCTGCTTCTCCTGAAAGTCGCGGGCTTTGTTCACTGCGATGCGGAAGAGCCAGGTCTGAAACTGGCTGTTCCCCTGAAAGGTGTTCAGGCTCTTGATGATGGTCAGAAAAGTTTCCTGGCAAATCTCTTCAACATCCTCCGCCGTGAAGCTGCCGGAGAGCTGATACAGGAAGCGCCCGCAGGCGGCGTAGTGCCGGTCAAAGAGTTCATCCCAAGCGGCGGTATCGCCTTGGCGACAGCGCGCGAGCAATTGGGCTTCCCCGGCTAAACTCATGGTGGCGGGGAATATATAGGAGGAGCAGGCGCTTGGCGAGTGCGGAGGCGACTCAGCGCTTTATGCCCAGCCATTGCTCTGCCTCTATCATGGTGTTAAAGACCTCAACTTTGATCTGCGGATGATCAATGAGTGTTTGAAACATTCGAGCGAGTCCAAAAGAAAGCTGCGTCGGGGCTACAAGTGCGATTTTGAACGCATTGTAGAACGTTTTTGCCTGTCGATCTTTTGCCACGCTCGACAAGGTTTGGTAGTTGGTCTCGCGCCCCTCGATGCCGGACAAATCGGTAATCTGATCGGGCCGATTGGGCAGCTCGCCTTCCAAACGCAAAATTTCTTGGGCCGAGGCAAATACCTCTGCTTTGGTAACAAACCCAGTATAGGTAAGCCGGATGATGTCGTGCTCCAATTTGATTTGAAAAGGCATGGCGAATGATTACCGACTTACCCAGCCTGCACATCAGCCAGGCTATGAATATGACTGCCAACGGTAATCAGGCTAAATTGATAGAAAGTTTACGCGGGCCACGTGAAGGTCACAAGCAGCGTTCAGTAGGCCGTTTAGGTGATAAAAATTCGGCCATGCTGCTGATTGCGAATAGGATAACAGCGAAAAGCAGACGCGTATTGCTAAGATCAATGCAAGTTCCGCTTACGGCACGATCACCTTCAACCAAGTGCTGCGTTCGCGGCCCCAGATGGGTGCGCCGTTCCAGTTATCACCGGCTTGCTGTTTCATCAAAGTGGTGCCTTCGTGCCAAGGGCGTTCGATGGCGACCGCATGATGATCGCTCAGATATTTCTTCTGCGTGATGAACTTGTCGGCGGCGGCCGGGCTGTCGCACGCGCTCCAGTTGCCGGAGGTGAGGTCGCTCACGAAACCGCATTCGCCACGGGCGATGACGCCAGCCGCGCTAAAGTAATAAGCCCCACCCCACCGGAGGCGGTTGTTTACGACGTGGAAGACCAGCCAGTCCCCCTGCTGCACCTCGATGTTCGTGCGCTCGATCGTTGCGCCAAAACGATCCAGCACGAGCTTGCGCTTCGCCTCCGGCACACGCACGCCGTTGTGATAGACATTCACCACAAAATCATCGGCCACAGTCACGACGTGCATCGCGCGGAGGCGGGCGGGGTTCGATTTAGTTTGGGGTTGAGTGGTGGCGCAGCCCGTCATGAGCGTGAGGCACACGACCAGCAGGGTAGAGAGAGCTAAGGGCGATTTCATCAATTTTATGAGCGTGAGTTCCCAAACCTTGTATATGCGTTTAGTAAGCCATCGCAGGTATGCTTCGTCAAACGGGAAGCTGGTGATGCCGCAAGTTATTGCGGCACCAAGTCCCTCGGCGTGGCCGAGAAAAAGGAGCGTGGTTCCTGAGGGGACTGGCTATTCCAATCCAATCTTAAGCTGGTCGAGCGCGGCTTTGCGGGCGTCTTGGATCAGGAAGCGGCCTTGGGGCCAGCCGAGCTTCGCACCGGTCTCGGTGGTCCAGGTCCACTGGGCTGTTTTGCCCCGGGTGATCTTCACCGGGAACTGGTTGGCGGCCATGGTGACCGTCTGCGGGATGTCCAGATAGCGTAGGACATTGAGGTAATCCGGGCCGGTCTGATGCGAGACGGGCGGCTCGATGAGTTCCAGCGAGGCGATGCCGTTAACGAAGAGCGCGGCATAAAGGGCATTGATGCCTTGCTCACGTTCGCCGACGAGTTGCACGGTACGATCAGTGAATTCCTCCCGCAAAACTTCGACGGCGCGCTTGATGTCCCAGACGCGCATGCTTTCGAGCGTTTGCCCGAGCAGCATGAAACGGCGACGGATCTGGCCTTGAGCCTTGGGATCGCGATTCCAGGCGGTTGGGCCGATGCCGCGGGGAGGCAGGAAGATGACGGCCGTTTGCTGGTCTTCCACATCCGCCACGGCTTTCATCCAGCCGAGGTTGTCGGGTTTGACATCGGGGAATAATTGCAACTCGGCGCGCATCTGGTTGGGGAAGAAGGCGGACAAGGAGGCCAGTGCGTTCGTCCAGCCGCGTTCGTCCAGCACATGGAGTTTGACCTTATGGGCTGATTGGTAATTGCCCTTGGCGATGCAGTAGAGCGGGAGTTCGATGCCGTCCTGACTGGTGTAAGTCCACTTGGTGAACTCCATGCTCGTTTCCAAAATATTGGCCTGCCGCTGCAACTCATTGACCACCGGCAGGGCGGGCCAGCCGCGAAAGACTTTGTCTTTCAGCTCTCGCATCCACATGTCGCGCTGCTTGCCCCAAGCTGCCTGATCCAAGGGGAGTGAGGGTTTGGCGGCCGGGACAAATGTATCGTGGATATGAGTGGTGCGCTGATCGGTAGGCAGCGTGGTGAACACTTTCAATTCCTGGGCGTGAAGAATTTCTCGGCGGCCATGGTGATGGGCGTGTCATCACCTTTCAGGTAATGGTTGAACCATTTGAAGGCCGGGCCTTGCAGCTCAGGCGTGTCTTTGTGCGGGCCGGCGGTGATGAGCAGACCGAGATCTTTCTTCGCGCCGTAGAGGCTGTAGATGCGGCCGATCTCATTATATAAGCGGGTAACGCCATCCAGCGGGAAGATCTTATCCTGATCCGTGTTGCCGATGAGCAACGGGCGCGGAGCGATGAGCGCACCGACCTTGGCGAAATCCCAGCGGTACGTGTTCATCATGAACATGCAATCGCAGTGGCCATCGACACAACCATCAACGACCTGGTTTTGCATATCGGTCATGCCTGCCACGGGGACGGCGACTTTGATGCGTTCATCCAGTGCAGCCGTGTACCAGGAGTAACCGCCACCACCGGAGCGGCCCGTGATGCCGAACTTGCCGGCATCCACTTCCGGCCGGGACTCCAGGTAATCCAGCGCGCGCATGGAGTTCCACGCCTCCACGCCGGCGGGCGTGTAACCACGCGAGTTCCACCACCACATGCCTTCACGATACGTACCGTGATGGATGCCTTCGAGTTCGCCAAGCTGGATGGTATCGATCGTGAGGCAGACATAGCCATTGCGGGCGAACCACTCACCGTGATGCTGGTAAGCCGTCTTGTTGCCGAAGCTTACGCCGTTGGTCTTCATCTGGCCGTGACCGCAGACGTAGAGGATGGCGGGAACTTTCTTGGTGAGGTTCTTGGGAACGTAGAGATTCGCCGTCACATAAAGATCGGGCATGGACTGGAAATGCAGTTTCTCGACAAAGAATTCTTCGTGCTCCAGCCGGCCGGTGATGGTGGCCTTCAGGTCGGTCTTTGCCGGCAGGGGATAAAGACCGAGCATTTCTTGCAGTTGCTTCCGGTAGGTGTTGCGCCAGCGGGACCAGTCGGCCAATGACTCGATGCTGGCGAAATTCTGGGCACTGACCTTGGCCGTTTCGCGCCGGAAGTATTCGGCAATCATCTTGTCGCCGGGCAGTTCGGCGGCGTGGACACTAGACAGGCTCAGGAGGAGCAGGGCCAAAACTCGCAGCGTCTTCATAACAGGTAACAGACGTTAGAAATGTAGTTTTTATTGAGCGCAGAAATAGGACGGGATGCAAGCGGAGCTTGCAATTAAAGCCAGCGCTTCGGGGAAGAATTCCATTTGCCAGTACGGGCAAAACACGGAACTTTAGCGGGGTGCTTAAGCCTGTCTCCATGCGCCCTTGGGTCGGGGCCTTTCTTGCGGTGCTATTGCTTATGGCTACTCATCCTTCTATGGCGGCGGACGCGACCAACACGGCTTGGACCGTGCCCATCGAACTCAAACGTGAGCGCGTGATGGTGCCGCTGACAATCAATGGCTCGCAGCCGCTTTCCTTCCTGCTCGATACGGGTTACGGCATCAACATGATCCACCCGCAGCTCATCGAGCCGCTGAAGTTGCGGCACGTGGGCAGCCTGGACATTATCGGTATCGCGGGTCGCGAAGAGGCGGGCACGTACGATGGAGCGAAGCTGGATTTCGGCGAGGTCACCTACGCGCCAAGGCGGATCGCGTCGTTGCCGTCAGACGCGAAACGGAAGAAGCACGAGGATGGCATCTTGGGCGTGGGTTTCTTCAGGCGTTATGTGGTGGAGCTGAATGGCAAGACGAAGACCATGCGGCTGCACGAGCCGAAGACGTTCAACTACACGGGCAAGGGTGAGGTATTGAAGCTGGAGTTTCCCAAGGATACACCGGTGGTAGAGGTGCAGATGTTGAGTGCCAAGGGAACAAATATCACCGCGCGGATGGAGATCGATACGGGGTGTGATTCGGGCATGTGCTTGGGCAGTCCGTTTGTAAAGGCGTATGATCTGCTCGGTGAACCCGAGGAGACAAGGGATGGCTCGCGTAAGGGCGTGGGCGGTGGGGCGCGGGTGCGGTATGGAAAGATTCCGCAGCTCAAGCTGGGCAAGCTGACGGCGGAGAATGTCTCCACGAGCTTCTTTACGGACGGCTCGCCGGTGGATGATACACAAGCGGGGCACATCGGCATGCCGACGTTGCTGAAGTTCCGGGTGATCTTCGATTACTCGCGGAAACGGATGATTTTAGAGGAGAATCCGTAAGGGAGCGCCGATTCCGTATCGGCTTAGAGCCCGGCATAAACTTTGACGCGGAAATAATTAAGAGCGCGTCCGCATTTTCTCCCTCTCCCTTCAACGGGGAGAGAGCTGGGGTGAGGGGTGAGTCGTAGCACGGGATGTTCTTATTTCGAAAATCCCCAATCGTTATCGCCCGAAATAAGCGCTTAAACTTTTTGACCACGCCATGCTTCGTCTCATTCCTCACCCAGTTCCGCTTGGGGCGGAACTGACCTCTCCTCGTTGAGAGGAGAGGTAACATTTCTCATGGTCTCGCCGTTTTTGCCCGGAAATAGTTCAGCGCAGGCTCTAAGCTTTTATGTGCCGCGATTCCCGCCGATAGGGAAATCGGCGTTCCGTTCTCTGCTTGCTGTTCCGGGCAGATACGTGATTGAGTTCAGCGCATGTTGCTGTTTCGGGCAAAGATATTGGATGGCTGGTTTGAGAAGATCGTGAATGATCTTCCGGCGGTCTTGATCGACCATGCGCATCTGGAGCGCAAGGCCGCGACGACGGCGTTGACCTTGGAGAAATACCGCGAGCTGTTCGGCAAGGTGCATGAGCTGAACGCCATCGCCATCGAGGAGCTGCAACACTTCGAGCTCGTCCTGCAAATCCTGAAGCGGCGCGGCATCCCGTTTGGCCAGCCGTTCCCGAGTCCGTGGATACGCGGGCTCATGAGCAATATGCGGCCCGGAGCGCGCTATCAGGTCATCGATCATCTCATCGTTTGCTCCCTCATCGAAGGGCGGAGCTGCGAGAAGTTCCAGATTCTTGCCGAACGGATGAAGGACATTGATCCGGAACTGGCGGCGTTTTACGCGAGCTTGGTGGAATCCGAAGGAAATCACTACGCCACCTATTGGTTGATGGCGCGAGAGATCAATGAACCTGAGGCGGACCGCCGGCTGGACTTCTTCCTTGATCTGGACGCCAAGCTGATCCGCGAGCCGAATCCCTTGGCAATGCTGCATTAAACGGCGGAATGCAGGCCGCTGGAAAAACGGCTTACGCGGCGCGGAGCAATTGGCTGCTGCGCAACAGAATCTGCTTCTGCCGGGCGTGCCGGTTCAGCGCAGTCGTCACTTTCTCGTTCAGTAACTCGGGCAGCATCAGCAAGGGGACTCCGCTGAGCCACGCAAGCGAGACGGCTTCGTGGGCGGCCTGACGGATCGTGGCGTAGGTCTCCGGGTTGCGCGTACGGCGCATCCATTCAGCCACCAGCTTAAGCTTGAGCTGTTCCAACCGGGCGATCTCCACCTGCCGTTCCGAACGGACGGCGTGGGGCCGCACTGCAAAATCCACCTCCGGAGCGAACTCCGCCGACAGGGTAGTCACTGTGGTTCCCATAGGTTTTGTGTGTTTTAATCCTGACATAACCGACGTCCTTTCTGACCACCGAGCGGCGGAAACTATTCAAAAATTATAACGCACACGTACTATTTTTCTCTCCGTTGCTTAAATTGCTCGTAAGGCGCACACTGTGAGGGGTTAGCGTCCAAGGTGTAATGCGAGCGCATCGGTTGCGTCTGCCTGAGTGATATGAAACCGCAGACTGAACTAAAAATCGAAGGGATGACGTGCCAGAACTGTGTGCGGCACGCCGGTGATGCCTTGCGCTCAGTGAAGGGAGTGGTAACGGCGAGTGTGAATCTTGCAACTTCCAGCGCAACAGTGACTTGGGATGAGAATACCACTCCGGATGCCAACCAGCTTTTGCAAGCCGTGAAAGCCGCTGGGTATGAGCCTAGTATTGGGGAGACAGAGGCGGGCGGCATCGTGGTTTCCGGGATGGATTGCCAGAGCTGTGTCGGGCATGTGACCAAAGCCGCCCAAACGGTGCCAGGGGTGGCTCATACGAAGGTAGACCTGGCTAGTGGCCGGGTGGGTATTGAATGGGAAGCGGGGGCGAAAAAAGATTTAGCAGCGGTGATCACGGCCATCGCGAAGGCGGGTTATGAGACCAAATTGGAGGAGTCAGGCAAGGCAGCGACACCCACAAAACCAAGTCTCTTATCTGGTTGGAAATTCAACGTGGTGGTAGGTGGCAGCGTCACGGCCATACTCATGTTCTGCGAATGGGTGTTGGGGCTGGGCATGACGGGATGGTTCCACTGGCTGGCGTTCGTGCTCGTGTTACCGGTGCAGTTTATCTGTGGCGCGCGATTTTATCGCGGCGCCTGGAACCAACTTAAGCAAGGTCGCTCGAACATGGACACGCTGGTGGCGCTCGGTTCCACCACGGCGTTTGCTTACAGCACTTGGGGCTTGTTCGCGGGCTGGCATGGTCATCTGTATTTCATGGAGTCGGCAGGCATCATCTCGTTGGTGAGCGTCGGGCATTGGCTGGAGGCGATGATGACGGAGCACGCGGCGAGTTCGTTGAAGGCACTCGTGAACTTGGCGCCAGACACGGCTATTCGCTTGGAGAAAAACGGGCGGGAAAACACGGTACCGGTGGCGCAGTTACGCGCGGGGGATCAAGTGCGTTTGCGGCCGGGTGATCGCGTGCCGGTGGATGGCGAAGTGATCGAGGGCGGCTCAGCGGTGAATGAATCCATGCTGACGGGCGAGTCCCTGCCCGTGGATAAGTTTCGCGGTAGCGCGCTCTATACCGGTACGGTGGTGGAGAACGGGCAATTGCTCATGAAGGTCACGAAGACCGGGGCGGCGACGGCACTCGCGCAGATCATCGCGGTGGTGGAACGCGCGCAGAACAGCCGGGCGCAGATCCAGAAATTGGGGGATCAAGTCAGCAGCATTTTTGTGCCGGTGGTAGTGACCATCGCGTTAGCGGCAGCGGCGTGGTGGGGACTGGCGTTTGCTTCGGCGAGCGCATTCAGCCAAGGGCTCGTGCCGTGGCTCTGGGCGATCCATCTGCCGGATACGGCCATTGCGGCGGCGGTCATCCATGCGGCGGCGGTGTTGATCGTGGCGTGTCCGTGTGCGATGGGTTTGGCGACGCCTGCCGCCATCATGGCGGGAACGAATGCCGCAGCACAACGAGGCATCCTCATCCGTGACGGTGCGGCGTTGGAGAAATCCGGCACGATCACAGCGGTGTTGTTCGACAAGACGGGGACGTTGACGGAAGGCAAACCGGCGGTGGTGGCCAGTGAGGATTTGCGGGCAGCGAACGGATCGGAAGCATCCACGCTCAAGGATATCGCCTCGGCGTTGGCGGCGCCATCAAGTCATCCATTAAGCGTGGCCATCATCACAGCGTTCGGCAAACCGCTTGCGAGTACGTTAGCGGCACCGGTGATGGGGAATCCCAGCCAGACGCAACGGTTTCAGCCGTTAGGGAAGATTGCCACGCTGGCTACGGCACCGCTGGCGGTCATGGCCATGAACTTCAAACAGACCACGCCGCAGAACTGGACAGAGCTGCGCGGTAAAGGCATCGAAGCACAATTGCCTGCGCATTCTACAGAGACGTTGCGGCTGGGTTCACTGCGGTGGTTGCAGGAGCTGGGCATTGATGTCACTGCAGCGAACAGCTTCAGCGCAGAGTGGATGGGCCAGGGGGCATCCGTGCTCGGGGTGGCGGACGGGAAGCAGTTGATCGGCGTGCTAGCTCTGCGCGATGTGTTGAAGCCGAAGGCGCTGGAGGTCATCGTGCAACTGCAATACCGGCTCGGCCGGACCGGAAGTGTTTACCTGCTCACGGGGGATGCGAAGGCGACGGCGGAAGCGCTGGCGCAGGAAGCGGGCATCTTGCCGGAGAACGTCTTCGCGGAAGTGCGGCCGGAACAGAAGGCGGAGATCGTCAAACAACTACAAGCGCAGGGCGAACGCGTGGCGTTCGTGGGTGATGGGATCAACGATGCGCCGGCATTGGAACAGGCGGATTTGGGCATCGCAGTAGCGCGGGCGAGTGATGTAGCGCGAGAGGCGGCGGACATCATCTTGCTGAAATCGGACATCCAGGCGATACCCGAAGCAATCGGCCTGGCGCAAGCCACGCTACGCACCATCAAGCAGAACTTGTTCTGGGCGTTCTTCTACAACGCCGCCGCGATTCCTTTGGCGGCGTTAGGTTTCTTGAGCCCGCTCCTGTGCGCGGCGGCGATGGGGTTCTCCGATGTGATCGTGATCGGGAACGCCTTGCGGTTACGGCGGTGGAAGGAGTAAGAGCAGTTATCCGGTAGCGCTCCACCGAGTCTCTCCCTATGAGGCTAAGCGCCGGATCGGAGATCGGTGCTCCTCCCTTCGATAAAAAGCGCGGCAATCTGTTAAAATTGTTTGATGCAGCCGGTGCTTTCGGAAACATTGTAGGAATCAATGCATTCTCCAATGACCGCTGACAGTCTCACGCCAGAGGAACAGAAGGCTGCCTGTAGAAAGGTGACGCTGCGTCTCATCCCGCTGCTCTTCATCTGCTACGTTATCGCGTATATCGACCGTATCAATGTGGGCTTTGCCAAGCTGCACTTGCAGGAAGTGCTCGGCGTGAGTCCGGAGCAGTTCAACAGTGCCTACGGTCTGGGGGCGGGGCTGTTTTTCATCGGCTATTTCATTTTTGAAGTGCCCAGCAACCTCATTTTGCAGAAAGTCGGGGCACGGATTTGGATCGCCCGCATCATGATCGTCTGGGGTATCGTCTCCATGGCGTTCATGTTCCTGAAAGGCGTCACGATGTTCTACGTGATGCGCTTTTTGCTGGGGGCAGCAGAAGCGGGTTTCTTCCCTGGTGTGTTGCTCTATCTCACCTATTGGTATCCGCCGGCGGAACGGGCACGCACGATCGCCCTCTTTGCTTTGGGCGGCGTAGCCGCAGGTGTCATCGGCTCACCGATCTCCGGTGCCTTGCTGAAGCTGGACAACATCGGTGGCTTGCACATGCATGGCTGGCAATGGCTCTTTTTTATCGAGGCCATTCCGGCAATCGTGCTGGGAATCATCGTTTTCGTCTACCTTCCCAATAGCCCCAAAGACAGCAAGTGGCTTTCAGAAAAGGAAAAAGCGTTCATCCTCTCCCGGCTGGAGGCGTCGGCCAATCCGACGGTAGCGAACCATGATTTCCGGGAAATCCTGAAGAGCGGCCGGGTCTGGTTGCTCTGCCTGCTTTATTTCCTGATGAACATCGGCAGCTACGGTTTTGAGATGTGGGCGCCGACCCTCGTCAAAGCATTATCGGGCGGCAAAGACGACGCTATCGTCGGCCTTATCAATGCTTTGCCCTATCTGGCTGCCGCCGTGACGATGTATTACGTAAGCCGGAGTTCGGATAAGACCGGTGAACGCCGGGGCCATATCTCGGTCTCGGCCATCTGCGCGGCGGTTGGCTTTGTGATCGCCGGGACAGCGCAAAATCCTTATCTCGGCATGGTCGGATTGATCGTCGCCTTTGCCGGCCTGAAGGCCACCATCGCCCCCTTCTGGGCCTTGAGCACCGCGTTCCTTTCCGGAACGGCGGCGGCGGGCGGCATCGCCCTGATCAATTCCGTGGGCAATCTCGGTGGTTATGCCGGACCGCACCTGGTCGGCTATCTTAAGGATCAAACCGGGAACAGCACGGCGGCGTTGATCTTGCTCGGCGGTTCTTTGCTGAGCATGGGCATTTTGACTTATTGCCTGCCCAAAGTCGGCGGGACGCTGGCGAAGCAGTAAGCCGAGTGGTGCAAAAACCTTGGACCCGCAATGTTTTCCAACATTGCGGGTCTTTTCTTTTTCCGTCCTGTCCGATTTGCTTTCTGGCGGCTACTATAGGACGAACCAGATACCGTACGGTGTTATCGCCAAACAACTGGAGACCAACTTATGACCACAGCTGAGAAACAGGGTATGCTGAAGTGGAACACCATCCTTTGGCTCGCCGCCATGGCTTTGCCGGGGATTTTGAAGATTGCTTTTGACGATGCCAAATTCCCCTGGCCTTTAATCCTCCCTTTGCTTTTGGTGGGACCGCTTTTGGCCTCAAACAGCATGCTCTCCAAAGCAATCGGCGTAACCACGGATGAGAAAAAGTAGGCCCTGAAATGGATCGATGGATCCTGCACGTGAGAACCGACAAATTTATCCGCTGAGAAACGCCTCGGGCCGAATCTCTTGAAGATAGTTTTGACGGGCCTGTCCGATTTCCGCGCCAGCGGCTACTATAGGATGAGTGAACGACCAGACTGACTCACAATTGCTGCGCGCTTACGCGGAGAAACGCTCGGAAGCGGCCTTCGCGGAGCTGGTGCGTCGGCACATGGATTTCGTCTACTCCGCCGGGCTGCGCATGGTCTGTGATGCGCACCTGGCGGAGGATGTGACGCAGGGGGTGTTCGTCGCGCTCGCCAAGCAGGCTGGCCAGCTCACCGGGCATCCGGTGTTGTCCGGCTGGTTGCATCGCACGGCGCAAAACATCGCCGCCCAAACCGTCCGCACGGATGTGCGCCGGCGCAACCGCGAACAGGAGGCCACTGCCATGAAAGAACTGCTTTCCGCCGAGACCGATGCGGCGTGGGAAGACATCGCCCCGCATCTGGACGCCGCGCTCGGTGAATTAAACGAGCCGGACCGCGACGCGCTCCTGCTCCGTTATTTCGAGCGCAAGTCCGCGCGCGAAATGGCCGTGACATTGGGCATCAGTGATGAAGCCGCGCAGAAGCGCGTGAACCGTGCCGTGGACCGGTTGCGGGAAGCCTTTGCGCAGCGCGGCGTCACGGTGGGGGCCAGCGGGCTGGTGCTCTTGATCACGGCGCATTCGGTGCAAGCTGCGCCTGCAGGCTTGGCCTTGACGATTACGACGGCCACTGCCATGAGCGGAACGGCCACTGCCGCCGCGACGGTCACCACCACTACCACTATCCAAACTATCGCTATGACTACGTTACAAAAAATTGCCGTGACGACCACCCTGGCCGTCGCCGTAGGAGCTTTGATCTACGAAACTCGCCAGATTGCCAGCCTACAAGAACAGAACGCAGCTTACATCAAGCAACAGGCGGCGTTGGAAGGGCAGATCAAGGAATTGCAAAGTGAACGGGATACGGCGAAGAAACGGCAGGTAGCACTTGCTGAAGAGTTGGCCAAAGTGAAGCAGCCGCAGAACGACACGGAGGTGCTGCGCTTGCGCGGTCAGGTGGGCGTGCTGAAGCAGGAAAAGGCGACCATCGGGCAGAAGAGCCCGCTGAACAAGATCACGGCCGATCCGGCGACGCGCAAGCTGATGCGCGACCAGCAAAAGATGGGCATGACGATGCTCTTCAGCGATCTGGTCAAAAATCTGAAGCTGGAGCCGGAAGCCACAGAGAAATTCAACGACCTCATGGCGGATCAAGTCATGGAGGGCATTGATATCATCACGCAGGCGTTGCAGGACAAGAAGTCGCCAAAAGAGATCGACCAGTTGTTCACGAATCAGGAGGCGGCTTTGAACAGCAAGCTTCAGGCTCTGGTGGGTCAGGAAGGTCTGGCGCAATATCAGGAGTATTCCAAGAATCTGCTCAACAGCCTGACGGTGCAGCAATTCTCCAGCAACCTCACGGGCGACAAAGAGGCGAAAGCGAATAAGAAACAACAGCTCACTGTTGCGATGCAGGAGGAAACCAGAGCGGGGCTGGTAGGGGCCGGTTTGTCAGCAGATTATCAACCGCTGCCGATGCTTAATTTCCGCAACATCGCTTCGGAAGAACAGGAGGCCATCAGCCTGAAGGTCTTGGATGGCATCTATGAACGGGTCAGCGCCCGCGCGACGGGTTTTCTGGATGAAGGAGAGCTAAAGAAGTTCCAGGAATTTCGGAAGCAAGCGCAGGAGAATAATCGCACGATGCTCATCATGAACCGGAAGATGATGGCACCGATTTCGCAGTAAACATCACTTTACGGAATCCGTTACCCATTGGAGGTAGCGTTCATTCCCGGCGGTGAGGGGCAGCACGACGAATTCAGGCGTATCATACGGATGGTTCGCCAAGATGATTTTCTCCAATGCCTTGAGCTTGACCGAAGTGGTCTTGAAGAGGATGAGCACCTCAGCGCTGTGCACGAGCTTGCCCTGCCACCAATAGTGAGATTCCAGTTTGGGCAGCAGATTGCCGCACGCGACGAGCCTGGCTTCCAAAGCGGCCTTCACCAGTTTGCGGGCCACTTTCAAATCCGGCGCGGTGACGAGAACGATGCGATGCTGAGCCGTCTTTTTCACCAGGCAACACTAGGCCGTGATGCCTACTCGCTCAAGTCATGAAAGCCGGTGGCTTGGTCCGGGAAGTCCCACCAATGCAGGCCAAGCTTGTGCGAGATGAGGTTGATATGGAGCGGGGTGAACTCGGCGAAGCCTTCCTTGCCGGGCTTGAAGTAACCTTTGTCTTTCACCCAGGCTTCCCCTTCCACTTTGAAGTTGTCCTTCAATTCCTTGCCGACCACGGCGTACTCGTATTGATGGGCAAAGTGTTTCTGACCGGCCTCATAGACGGCGAAGCGGTGTGACCCCTTGGTGTCCTGATCGGTATCCGCAAAAGTCATGACCGTGGTGTTCAATTGGGTGGATAAGTCCTTGGCGAGGCCATCCACAAAGCCGGGTTCCCAATTGAAGCTGCCGATGAGCGCCACGTAGCCTTGGTGTGCGGGCGTGAGCAGATAGCGATTGGCCATGACTTCATGCGCGCTGGCATTCTCGGCTTTCACTGTTTTGCCCTGGCTCTTCCAATAGGCGGTGCAGGCGTCCAAGACCTTCTGATGATCATCTGCTTTGACGTAAATCTGGGTGGCGTCGTCGTATTTGAAGTTCCAGTCCAGATCCAGCAGTTCGGAGGAACTGGAAGCAGCGGTAGCGCCAAAGATGAGGGCGATGAGTTTGACGAATATCTTCGTCTTACCGAGGAATTTGAGCAAGACAAGGAAGCCGACACCGACACCGGCGATGCTGCGGCCACTGAGCTTCAGCCAGCCCATGATGCCGCGCGGAGATTCATCATTGGCCGGGGGGATGACGGGTGCAGTGTAGGTGCGTTTCGGCGCGGCGGATTCCTCTGGAGCCGAGGCCGTGGACAAGCTCGGCGCAGGTGCCGGGGCATGTGTCTCCGCCTTCTTGGTCTTATTCACCTTCAAGCCGCCTACGGAAGGCGCGGCGGGAGCTTCTGGGGCCGGGGGCATTCCCGGCGGCAAAGCAGCGGCAGGTGCCACGGGCGCAGAGTGATCCCCGATGGGGATGGCCAGAGGTGTCGTATCCCCACGCAGCGCTGCGACAGGGATGGGCGTGGCGACGGGAACCGGTGGTGGCGGTTCGACGTTATACCCGGGCAGATTGAGAATCTTCAAACCGCGGCGGCCATTGGGCAGCGGCGGTGGAGCAAGTTTCAGGGAAATCTGCTGGTTAGCCTGCGCGGTCTGGTCGGCTCCACAACGCGGACAGGTGAGCGAAACGGGCATCCGGCCTTGAACCGGCTCCACTTCGAACGCGAACTTAACCCCGCAGCCACACTGGATTTTGATTTCCATAGGTTGACGGATTTGGCGCTGAATACTCCTCCAATAAATCCGCGGACACCTTAGACTGATTGCGCGTTGATTCGCAAGTGCCGAACGGCCTTAAATAATCACATTCCGACGAGTCGCTTGCGTGCTCAGTTGATACAGGCCGCGCTTGGTGGTGAGTTTCACCGGGGCGCCGAACGCTGCGGCCAGGTTCTTGGCGGTCAAGGTCTGCTTCTTCTGGCCGCAAGCCAGCACGCGACCGGCCTTCAGCATCAGGATGTGCGAGAACGCGGGCGTGATCTCCTCCACGTGATGCGTCACCAGCACGAGCGTGGGTGCGTTCGGTGATTTCGCCAAGCGTTGCAGGAAGTGCAGGAAGTTCTCGCGTGCCACCGGATCAAGGCCCGCGCAAGGTTCATCCAGGATGAGCAGGCGCGGACTGGCCATCAACGCGCGGCCGATGAGGATGCGCTGGCGTTCACCTTGGGAAAGATAGAGCCACGGACGCTTCTCCAGATAGGTGCACTCCACTTGCGCGAGGATCTCGAGCGCGCGCACCTTGTCTTTGCGCTTCACCGGCCCCCAGAAATCGATCATCGCATACTTGCCGCTGGCGACAGTCTCCATGGCGGTCTCGGACTCGGCCATCATCTGACGGATCGACGAACTCACAAGGCCGATGCGCTGGCGCAATTCACGCCAATCCGTCTCGCCGTAAACGCGATTGAAGACAGCGATCTCACCGCTGGTAGGTGGCATGTAACCGGAGAGCGAACTGAGCAACGATGTTTTGCCGGACCCGTTCGCGCCAAGGATCACCCAATGTTCGCCGGGCAGAACCTGCCACGAGACGTTGTCCAGAATAAGCTGGGCATTGCGCACGATGGTGAGCGCATCGACGGCGAGGACGGGTTCTTTTTTTGACTTGGAAGACATGGTCATGAGGCCGCACCGGTTGCTTTCAAAATCGCTTCCACGCGCGCCACATCTTCCGGCGTATCCACGCCGATGCATTCGTAATCCACGCGACTCACGTGGATGGCGATGCCGTGTTCCAGCGCGCGGAGTTGTTCGAGCTTCTCCGCCTGTTCGAGCGCAGAGACAGGATGCTTAACCAAGCCTAGCAGCGTCTCGCGCAGGTACCCGTAGATACCGAGATGCTTCAGAAACGGGAACGCCGCCAACTGCTCGGCCGTCGGCTTGCTGGCCGCGTCGCGCAGGTACGGAATCGTGCGGCGTGAAAAATAGAGCGCGCGATTATGCAGGTCCGTGACAACTTTCACCACATTCGGGTTATCGTATTCGTCCAAGTGTTTGATCGGTGTGGCGGCGGTGGACATCTCACAGTGCGTGAGCGCCATGGCAACGAGGTCGATCACGTGCGGATCAATGAGCGGTTCGTCGCCCTGGATATTCACCACGGCATCGCAGTCGAGGCGTTCGGCGACTTCCGCGATGCGGTCTGACCCGCTTGGGTGGCTTTCCTTCGTCATCTCCACGCGGCAGAACGGCGCGACGGCGGCGCGGATGCGTTCGTCATCCGTCGCCACGATCACTTCGCTCAACGTGCTTGCCTTGCGGCATTGTTCGACGACGCGCTGGATGAGCGGTTTGCCCGCGATCAATTTCAGCGGTTTACCCGGAAACCGGGTCGAAGCGTAACGAGCGGGAAGAATACCAACAATTTTCATAGAGCCGTTAAAGTCTGCGGAAAGATTTGATCATCGCAAAGGCGGGCGTAAATGACTCGCCTGATTTGTCCTGCGAATAAACGGTGACGCTGCCCCAGAGATTGCCGCAACGGAACACACCATCCGTCACCACACGATACGCGCCGGCCGGCACTTCGGAATTCGTCCACGAAGCATCTGTGAACTGGGCATAAAACCCATCCATCTCTGTGCCTTCAAATTGTTTAACGACAGTCTTCTTCTCCACCGAGCTGCGAAGGTATTGCTTGGTGGCACGGTCGCGGCACAGGCGTTCCAGTTCCTCGGCCGTCGGCGTGGATAGCTTGGCCGGGATGCCATCCCACGAGATACTGACCATCACCGCTGCGGATTTATCTGCCGCATCGATACGGAAAGAATAGGGCGTCAACGGGCTGTTGCTCTTCTTCGGTGTGAAGACCCAGCCCTTTGGCAGCAGGAAACCAAGGGTGCCATGCTCGCCGATCTTGAATTCCCGGATGCTCGGCATGGCGGGCTCAGCGGAAACTTTCTTTGGCAGCTTGGTTGCTGGTATGGCCGCAGGAGCTGATGACTTGGAAGCACAACCGGTCATCAATATGGCGCAAGCCAATACGCTCAGCAGCCAATTCATTGATGTCTTTTGCTGTGCCATGTGAAACGCATTACCGTCAGAGCGGCTTCTCCAGTTTCTTGAACGACTCGATGACCTTCAGGCCCGTCTTGAAACCGGCGTCATCCTTCGCGTTCGTCAGCAACGTGAAATTACCCCACAGATTGCCGGCGCGGAAAATGCCTGAGGTCACCACCTTGAAATCACCCGGTGGTGGATTCTTGCCCACCAGCGAGGCATCCGTGAACTGCGCATACCAGCCATGAACACCAGGTTGAGTGAACTTCAGGATCTCCAATTTCTTCTCCACGGATGTAGGCACATACTGGCGCTCAGAGGAAACCTTGAGCACGTTTTGCAGCTCGGCATCCGTCATCGGCGTGGCGCGGTTGCCGAAGCCATCCCAGAACACCGTCACCAACAGGGAAGCAGATTGATCCTTCGGGCTGAGCTTGAACGTCGGTGGAAACTTTCCGTTCGGCAATTTCGGCGCCGAATAAACCCACTCGCCCGGTGCGTTATAAGCCAGTGAACCTTCCTCCGCCACAGTCACCTGACGGCTCTCTGTCTTGGGCGCCACCGTTGGTTCTGCCGCCGCAACACCCAGCGTCATTCCCAGCAAGCCGAGACAGAGTGCACCGCATGGCAAAAGTTTCATCTTAGCCTTCCTTCAGGATTTTCTCGGCTGCCTCTTCCAGCGAATCGACCACCCACGCGCGTTTCACCTTCTCCGGTTCATCACGTTCCCACTCCGCGCCGTAGCCCGTGCGCACGAGGATGGATTTCTTCACGCCTGCATTCCAACCGCACTCGATGTCGATGAGCTTGTCGCCCACCATAAAGCTCTGCGCGAGGTCGATGCCGAACTCATCGCGGGCATCGTGCAGGAACGCGGGCGATGGCTTACGACCACGGCTCGGCTCTTCCGGTGATTCCGGTGCGTAATAAATCTTCGTCACGTGGATGCCATGCGGCGCGAACAGACTGAGCATCTTCTCATGCACCTTGTGCATGTCCGCTTCCGTGTAGTAACCGCGCCCGATACCCGATTGGTTCGTCACCACGATGAGCAGGTAACCCGCATCCTGCAGCTTCTTCATCGCCGCTTCCACGCCCGGAAAGAACACGAGCTGCTCGGGCTTCGAGAGATATTTCTTCTCGATGTTGATCGTTCCGTCGCGGTCTAGAAATACAGCGCGTTTCATCGGTTACTTCTTCTGTTTGAAACTCGCCGTGAGTTCCTTGGGTGAAACGGTGGCCGTGCCGACCTTGCCCACCACCACGCCCGCGGCGTGATTCGAGAAGATGGCCGCTTCGATTGGCGATGCCCCTGCCGCGATCGCCAGCGTGAACGACGCGATGACAGTATCGCCCGCGCCGGAGACATCGAAAACTTCCTGCGCCACCGTGGGGATGTGATATGGCGCGTGGTTGCGCTGGCACAGCAGCATGCCGAGGTCGCCCAGCGTGATGAGCAACAATGCCGGTTGCAGCGTGCTCAGCAGCTTGTGGCTCAGTTCCATGAGGCACTTGTCCTCCAGAGGGTTCGCGCAACGGCTGTTATCCCGCATTCCCGCGAGCTCGAACGCTTCCTTGCGGTTCGGAGTGATCAGTGAGAGCGCGGTGAGATCCAAGTGATGTGTGGGCTTCGGGTCCAGGCTCAACCAGATGCCGCGCGCCCGGCAACGTTCCTTCAAACCATTCAAGAGCGCCTGCGTCACCACTCCTTTGCCGTAATCTCCCACGATCACTGCATCGATCTCGGGCAACCGCTTATCCACCGCGTTCAGGATGCGCGCCGTCAATTTGTTATCGATGTCCCCGCGATTCTCGCGGTCCACGCGCGCGATCTGCTGTTGATGCGCCACGAGGCGGACTTTGCGCGTCGTCATGCGGCCGGGCAAGGTCAGCAATCCGTGCGTCTCCACGCGATCCGTCTTGAGCAAATGCTTGAGCGTCTTCGCGGCCTCGTCGCTGCCCACCGTGCCGAACTGCTCCGCGTTCGCGCCCAGCGCCGTCAGGTTGCGTGAGACATTCGCCGCACCGCCAGGCATGAAGCTCTCCCGCTCGAACTCCACCACCGGCACCGGTGCCTCGGGCGAGATGCGCGTCACGCGGCCCCAAATGAACTGGTCCAGCATCACATCGCCGATCACCAGCACGCGCGTCTTGGACGCAGCGGCGAGGATCGCTTGCAGACGTTTTGGGGTAAGCGTTTTCATGCGCGTAAAATCAATCCAGGAAAGCCGTCAAAGGACTCGTGGCACTCGCCGTGTTCAATTGCGCACCCAAGCCGATCTCATACGCCGTGCGACCCGCTTCCACCGCCTGCTTGAAGGCGATGCCCATACGGTTCGGATCACTCGCCACCGCGATGGCCGTGTTCACCAGCACCGCATCCGCGCCCAGCTCCATCGCTTCCGCCGCGTGACTTGGCGCACCGATACCGGCATCGACAACCACCGGCACCGTGGCCTGTTCGATGATGATGCGGATCTGGTCGCGCGTCTGGATGCCGCGATTCGATCCGATGGGCGAGCCCAGCGGCATCACCGTGGCCGTGCCGACCTCTTGCAAGCGCTTCGCCAGCACCGGGTCCGCATTGATATACGGCAGCACCGTGAAACCTTCCTTCACCAAAATCTCGGCCGCCTTCAACGTCTCGATCGGGTCCGGCAGCAAGTAGCGCGGGTCCGGATGAATCTCCAGCTTCACCCACTTCGGCAAACCGGCAGCGACGGCGAGGCGCGCGAGGCGGACGGCTTCTTCCGCGTTCATCGCGCCGCTCGTGTTCGGCAGCAGGAGATACTTCTTGGGATCGATGAAATCGAGGATGTTGGCGAAGGGATCACCCTTGCCGCTCAAGTCCGCGCGCCGGAGGGCCACCGTGACCATCTCCGTGCCGCTGGCTTCGAGGGCATCACGCATCGCTTCGGGCGAAGAAAACTTGCCCGTACCAAGGATCAGGCGGGAACGGAACGTGCGCCCCGCGATAACTAAAGAACCATCAGACATCGCGCGGACAATAGGCCCAGAGCCGCAGAGTGTCGAGTGCCCAATCCTTGCCCTGTTCTTGCCAGTCCATCCGAAAACCCGCATTTTCTGACCATGGTGTTTTCACCGGCGGTTGCCGAGTTCCTGCAATACTACGCCCATGACCAGCCGTTCCGCTGGTCGGCGGAGGATTTGGCGGCGCAGGCCCAATTCGTCGCGCAGACTACGGCGGGACTGTCCGGCAGTGATTGGTCCGATCCCGCCCTAGCCATGCCCCTCTTGCAAGCTGCGATGCTCGGCACACCCACCGCCATCGAGCACGGCTACGATGCCATTCTCCTCGCCGGTCCGCTCACCGAGATTCTGCCAGCAGAGACGTTGCTCGACCTTGCCTTGGGGCATCTAAATCCAGCGGGCACGATCGTTGCCGTGCTGCCGTGCCTGCGGGATAACTCACCCGAGAGCCAGCAGTTCATGGACGTCGTGCAAGCCCAGCTCTGGCCGTATCGCACGGCGGAGGAATGGCTGGAACTGTTCAAAGAAGTCGGCTTCGACGCCACGCAGATCAAGGCCGAGTTCGTACCCATCCCTCAATTCGCCTCGTCCGCGTTGACCAATAAACTCCGCTTCACCCCGTTCAAAGAAGTCTTCAACGCCGTAGAAGCAGCCGGCTACGGCGCTCACGAAGTCGGCTGGGGCGAACTGCGTCTCGTAGCAAAAGCTTCTGAGTAAGGAATAGCCACAAAAAGGCGCAGAGGTGAGTGAACCCAATTCGCGATTTGTTCCTGCCCCGTGCCGTTAGGCACGAAAGATTCCTAGCCGCGGCTTTTCAAGCCGCCGTATACACGCCACTGCTCATCGTCACGTAGTGACGACGGATTTCCCTGCCAGAATCGCAGGCATCTTGCGTCACTACGTGACGCAGGACATTGGGCGGTCAATCCACGGGTTGGAAACCCGTGGCTAGGAATCTTTCCTCGCTACGCGAGGGGCAATCTTTCAAAGCCAATATTACGCAAAAATTTCCCCATTTGGTTTTGTGCGGATTGATGGTTTAATACGTCAGATACTACGTATGAAACAGCGTCACTGGTTGAGCAGCATCGTCGGCGTTTTGATGGCAAGCGCGAGTCTGGCCTGGGCGGCGGATGAATCCACGTTCCTCTCGCAGACGCGGCAACTTACCTTCGAGGGCCGTCGCAGCGGTGAAGGTTATTTCTCGCCCGATGGCAAAATGCTCATCTTCCAGAGCGAGCGTGATGCGGACAACCCCTTCTACCAGATCTTCACGCTGGACCTCGAGAGTGGCGATACCAAGCGCATCTCGCCCGGTTTCGGCAAGACCACCTGCGCGTTCTTCCGCGCCAATTCGGATGAAGTCATGTTCGCTTCCACGCATCTCGATGCGGAGGCGAAGACGAAGCAGAAGGGCGAACTGGATTTCCGCGCCTCCGGCAAATCCCGCCGTTACGCGTGGGATTACGATGAGACGTTCGAGATCTTTTCCGCCAAGCGCGATGGCTCCAATGTCAAACGCCTGACGAACACGCAAGGCTACGACGCCGAAGGTTCTTATTCGCCCGACGGCAAACTCATCGCCTTCTGCTCCACGCGCAGTGCGTTCCCCTTGGAGAAACTTTCCCAGAGCGATCACCAGCGCTACTTGGTGGATGCCGCGTACTTCGGCGAGATCTATCTGATGAACGCGGACGGCTCGAACGTGCGTCGGCTCACGAATCAGCCCGGTTACGATGGTGGGCCGTTCTTCACGCCGGATGGCCAACGCATCGTGTGGCGCCACTTCAGCGAGAAGGGCGACATCGCGGACATCTTCACCATGAAGCTGGACGGCAGCGATGTGAAGCGCCTGACGGATTTCAAGGCGATGTCTTGGGCACCCTATTTTCATCCCTCAGGCGAATACGTGATCTTCGGCTCGAACAAGGAAGGCTTCGCTAATTTCGAATTATACATGGTGGATGCCAAAGGCACGCGCGAACCCGTGCGCGTCACCTACACCGATGGCTTCGACAGCCTCCCCGTCTTCTCACCCGATGGCAAAAAGCTTTGCTGGACCTCTGGTCGCGGCGGCTCGGGCTCGCAGATCTTCATGGCGAACTGGAATCATGAAGCCGCCCTGGCGGCGCTGAAGTCCGCTGGCGCACAAGGCACGAGCACGGCGCAAGTTGCACCGGCAACCGCCACATCAAAGCAAACCTCGCTCACCTCTGCCATCAGCACAAACGACCTGTATGCCCACGTCTCCTATCTCGCGAGCGATTTGCTTGAAGGCCGCCTCACTGGCACGAAGGGCGCACAGTTGGCTTCCGATTACGTTGCCGCACAGCTTAAAGAAGCCGGACTGAAACCCCTCGGCGATAACGGCACGTTCTTCCAGAACTTCGAGTTCACTGCCGGAGTGCAAACGGTCACCAATGACAACAAGCTGAGCATCACGAAGACCGGCGAGGTCATCCGCACCACGGACTTTAAAGTGGAACAGGACTTCCGCCCGCTGTCTTTCAGTGCGAATGGGGAGGTGGCCGGGGAAGTG
Organism: Limisphaerales bacterium; assembly: GCA_965283725.1. Lineage (GTDB taxonomy): Bacteria > Verrucomicrobiota > Verrucomicrobiia > Limisphaerales > JAEYXS01 > JAEYXS01. Next base: position 494,430 of record CBDIPT010000003.1, on the reverse strand, counting down.
GTGTTCGTGGGCTACGGGCTCACCGTGCCGGGCAAGCTGGGCGAGAGTTATGATTCCTACGGCGGCACGTTGAACGTCTCGAACAAGATCGTCGTCGCGTTCCGGTATGTGCCGGAGGGTGTGGACCAAGCACGGCGCGCAGAACTGAATCGTTACGCCGGACTGCGTTACAAGGCCTTGGTCGCACGCACACACGGCGCGAAGGCCTTGCTTATCGTCACGGGCCCGAACTCGCCGAACCCCGGCGAACTCGCCCCGATGACCTATGACAGCAGCCTCGCCGGTTCCGGCATCGTGGCCGCGTCCATCTCGGCGAAGGTGGCGGATGCTATGCTCGCGGGCAGCGGCAAGACCTTGAAGCAATTGCAGGATGCGCTGGACCAAGAAGACCCACACGCAGCCGATGTGCGCTTCACGTTGCCCGGCCTCGCCGTAAGTCTCAGCACGAAAGTGAATCACCTCAAGAAGACGGATCGCAACGTTATCGGTGTCATCCCGCCCGCCAACGGCTCCACGGAGTATGTGATGCTCGGCGCGCATTATGATCACTTGGGGCACGGCGAGACGGGCGGCTTCGGAATCAAGGGCGAGGAAGGCCAGATTCACAACGGTGCTGATGACAATGCCTCCGGGGTTTCCGCCGTGCTCGAACTCGCGGCGAATCTCGCCGCCGAACGTGCGAAAAATCCGGCGGCGTTCACGCGTGGGGTGGTGTTCTCCTTCTGGTCCGGTGAGGAGATGGGCCTGATCGGTTCCTCGCAGTTTGCCGACAAGCCGACGCTTGCGCTCTCCAACGTCGTGGCCTATCTGAACTTCGACATGGTCGGCCGTTTGCGCGAGAACAAGCTGACACTGCAAGGCATTGGTTCATCGAGCGCGTGGAAGGGCCTCATCGAGAAAGCGAATGTCGCCGGCGGTTTCAGCCTTACGTTGCAAGATGATCCGTATCTGCCCACGGACACGACGGCGTTTTATCCGAAGAACATTCCGGTGCTCGCCTTCTTCACCGGTAGCCATGAGCAATATCATCGCCCCAGTGATGATACGGACACGCTGAATTACGAAGGCATGGAGCGCATCACGAAAATGGCGCGCCAGATCACGTTGAATCTGGTGAAGGAAGGTGCGCGCCCGGATTACGTGAAGGTGCAGAAGAGCGACAAGGGCGGTGCCCGCGATGGCCTGCGGGCGTACCTGGGAACGATTCCGGACTACGCCTCTGAAGTGCAAGGTGTGAAGCTAAGTGGCGCCCGCGGTGGCAGCCCGGCGGACAAGGCGGGCATCAAAGCGGGCGACATCATCGTGGAGTTCGCCGGGCAGAAGATCGCGAATATCTATGATTACACTTATGCGCTGGATGCCGTGAAGATCGGCGTGCCGGTGAAAGTGGTCATCCAACGCGAGGGGAAGAAGGTGGAGCTAAGCATCACGCCCGAGGCGCGGAAGTAGCAATGTGTTGCCGGCTTCCAGCCGGCAAAGCGATGGGTTAGAGCGTTAGGTGTTACGGCGATCGCGTTCGACTGCCGGCTGGAAGCACGGAAGCACGGGCGGTGTGATTCGTCGGAGGATAATTCCCGCACGGAATTGTAATAGCTGCGCCTACTGGCTTTGATAATTTGGCTTCGCGCTGAGCCGCATCTATCATCATGAGCACACCATTGAACTCCACCCAATTGACAGCGGTTCGGGATGCGTTGCGCGATAGTAACAAGCTCTTGGCCATCAAACTGTATCGAGAATACACCGGCCTTGGTCTGGCTGAGGCCAAGGCAGCGGTGGAAGCCTTGGAGCAAACAGGCTCTTTGCCCGTGCCTGCCAGCACCGTCGCGGCACCCGATCTGGATGCCAACCTGCTGGCGCAAGTGCAACAGGCGCTGTTTCAAGGCCAAAAGATTGAAGCCATCAAACTGTATCGCGAAGCCACGAATCAAGGATTGAAGGAATCCAAAGATGCCGTGGAGAAGATGGAAGCGGAGTTGCGCCAGAGATCGCCGGAGCGGTTCAGCGCAAAAGCATCCGGGAAAGGGTGCGCAGGGGTGTTGTTGCTGATGGTTGCCGCGATGGGTGTGCTTTTGGTGCTGTTGGCGAAACGGTGAAATGCAGTCAGCGTTGGCATTTGCCTGCGTTTGCTGTGGACGGATGGGGCTGAAATATGGCTTCATACTTCACATGAAGAGGTGTCGTAATCCCATCACGCCACAGACGAAGGAACAGTTATGAGCCAGCCCGAACTGACGCCCGATCCGTGGGGGCCAGAAGTGGAACAGGCGATTCAAGAGCCGGACGCCGTACCGGTTTGTGTGCGCTGCTTTACGCCTCAGGAATATCATCATTGGTTTTGCCCGGAATGCGGTTCGGCTGCCGGCCCTTTCAACAACTCGATGCCGTTTGTGATGCTGTTCTCTGAAGGCGAGGTCTTTCGCAGTGCAGTGGAGGGCAAAATAAAACCCACCTGGTTGACGGTTTCAGGGTATGGACCGTTATCGACCAGCCTCTACTCTCTCTTTGCACCGGTATATTGGTTTCGTTTGCATGAGGGCTTCCAAAGATATGAGCAGGCCCGGAAATCAGGAGTGACCTCCGAGTTAGAGACTGACGCCGATGGCACCCTTTAACGTTTATAATACGGACCTCTTTGAGCAGGCGGCCGAGCCCAACAGCCGCATGATCAAGTTCCTATTGAACGATCGAGGCATCGCCTTCTTCTCCGCGAATCAACAGCATCGTGAAGTGAAGCTGCCGGGCTTGAGTTACGAAGATGATTACAAGGGCGATGCCTTGGCGGGAACCTTTCAAGCGGGTCGTGCGGACATCCGGTTTCATCAAGCTTTTTTTGATGAGAAAGTGCGGCGGCTCTGGAAGAATGTATTCCAAAGGCTGCCGTTAGTGGAGTCGGCAAATGTTCGTGTGTTCTATCAAGGGCGGGAACTGTCTTGAAAGTAAAACGCCCGGTTACGCCCATCTGATGTTTTTGTAATACCCAGAACATTTCGGTGCTGATACGTTCAAAGCCTATGGGGTTCATCGTCATCATCTTCGGGGCGGTGTTTGTTTTCATGATCATTCGTGGGCTTATGGGCTCACGTCGGGGTGGTCCGGGCATTTCGTCCGGCAGCAGTTGGTGGCCGATGGATTATGGCAGCGGCTTCTTCTCCGGCCCCAGCAACGATGATGATACGCGGGACCGCAACAATGCGGTGGGCTGGCACGAGAGCACGCATCATCACCATCATGATTCTTCCAGTGGTGATTCCTCGGCCAGCAGCACCAACGATTGCGATTCCAGTTCGCGTTACGATGGGGGCGGGTGTGATACCAGCAGCAGTTTCGATTCTGGTAGCAGCAGCTTCGATTCGGGCAGTAGCGGTGGAGGTTGTGATAGCGGGAGCAGCAGTAGTAGTAGTGATTCAGGCTGTTAAGCTTGAATCTGGGTTGGACTGGTTAGCTGAATGGATTTTTCCCGAACGGAAAAAGAAACGCCCCGCAAGTTGCCTTGCGGGGCGGTGGAAAACTTTCAGCTTCGCGCTTAGACCGACGTCTTGGGCGTCATCTGGGCTTCGGTCTCGTAATCGAGCGGCTTGATCTCCCGGCCTTGGCCGTCGGTGACCTTGCGCGTCTTCTCGTTGAAGTAGCACATCATACCGAGGCGATCGCTCATTTCAGCCAGCGAGATGACGGTCTGCACACGCACGGCGAGGTCGATGCCCGCATTCGGTTTCTCGGTGCCACGGATGGCGCCGAACCAGTTCTTGTGATGCGCCGGCACGCTTTCGCCGGGGAAGCCTTCGCTGGTCTCCGGATCGATCTCGTCGGCGAACGGACGTTCGGGTTTCAGTTCCACCTTGTTGCCCGCCATGGTGAGCGTGGCGCGGTGGCCGCGGATCATCTCCTGCGTGCCCTGTTCATTCACCGTGCTGCTGGTGATATGCATCACGTAGCCACTCGGGAATTCGGCGATGAGCTGGATGACTTCTTCCACATCACGCACATATTCCGTGATTTTGTCAGCGGGGCGGCCTTCCTTCTTGAGGTCGGTCTGGAATTTCTTGCTGCCGACGGCGGCCACGCGCACCGGGAATTCCGGGTTGCCCGTGGCGAGCATGTACGGATGCAGCTTGTGCGGGAAGAGATCGCCCAGCAGACCGGAGCAATACGGGTAGTATTTGCGCCAGCGGAAATAGTGATCCGGGTTGAAGCCGGTGGTTTTCTTCACGCCAGCGATCCAGTTGGCCCAGTTGATGTCTTCCTTGGTGAGCCACGGCTGGATCGGGTAGTTCCATTCGCCGTAAGGGCTGTTGCGCATGTAGGACCCCTGCTCATGACGATGGGACCGATCTTGCCGGCCTTGATCCATTCGGCCGCCTTGTGCCACTTCAAGTCCGAGCACCCTTGGGAACCGACTTGCAGCACCTTGCCCGTCTTCTTGACGGTGTCGTAAATCTGGAAGGCCTCGAAGAGATAGCGCGTCATGGGCTTCTCCACATAGACGTGCTTGCCCGCGTTCAGGGCGTCCACGGAGACGCGCGTGTGCCAATGATCCACAGTGGCGCAGACGATGGCATCAATATCTTTCCGTTCCAAAAGTTTGCGATATTCGTCGAAGGTCTCGACCTTGGCGTTGGCGTTGTCCTTCTGGATGTAATCTTTGGCGAAGTTCTGGCGATACTTCGAGACATCGCAAACGGCTACTTGCGCGATGTTATGATCACCGGCCTTTTCCTTCATCTGGCGGACGTGGGCGTTAAAGCCCTGACCACCGACCCCGATGAAGCCGACCGTGATGCGGTCATTGGCCCCGATGACGCGACCGGTAGAAGGCGCCGTGCTCTGGCCGTAAACGGGGGTCTTGAAGGGATTCGCCGCGACCACAGCGGTGGCCATGGCAGCTTTCTTGAGGAAACTCCGACGGGAATCGCCGGACGATGGATGATTCGTGTGCTGAGACATAAAGCCTATGTTCGGTTTTTGGAGACCAATTGGGTTGACGCGACGTTAGCCCAATCGCTTGCCGGGTCAATCATGAACAAAACTAAGACGAACAAAGGTGGGGTAAATATTCAAAACACCCAGCGGGAGAAGCAGGTAGAAACGAGAAAACCGCCGGTTGCCCGGCGGTTCGTAAGAAAGAGAACAGGGAGCTTACTTGGTTGTCGTCGGTTTCACCGGACGGGTATCCATGTAGGCCAAGACATTGATGACGCGCGGGGTGGCCCGCGTTTGCGGACGGTCATGCCGGACGTGCAACGGAATCGGGGCGGCGACTGGGGCGAAGTGGATGGCCACATCCTGCGAACCTGCAACCAGCCCGTTCCACCATTCGGTGAGCTTGTGAGCGATAGTTTCTTCGGTCTTCATGAAAGTCTTGGCTGAATCGTTGTTATCAATCTAAGCCAGCCCTTCATTTTGCCCATACGTACCAGACGGTAATTCCGGCCTACGGGACGGTGTATTTCCATCAGAAGGCGGGGGTGGAAAAGCGCGGGCAGTTCTTGCGACCGACCGGAAAGGAGGACGCTTTACGCGGAGATGATGCCCTTGCGGATGGCGAATTTCACCAGATCCGTCTGCGTATGCAGGTTCAGCTTGCGCATGAGGTTGGCACGGTGGGTTTCCACGGTGCGCGGGCTGATGAACAGCTTCTTGGCGATCTCGGACGTCGTGAGACCTTCGGCGGCCAGTTGCAGCACGAGGCGTTCGCGCTTGGTAAGGGTGGTGTAGACATCCTCTTCCGTCTCGCCCGGATGGGTGACGTAGCCGGCCAAAGCACGTTCGGCCAAGGCAGGACTGAGGTAACGACGACCGGCAAGCACTTCACGGATGGCTTTGATCAGTTCATCCGGGGTGCAATCCTTCAACAAGTAACCGGACGCGCCGTAACGGAGGGATTCCATCACGTAAGGCTCCTCCGAGTGCATGCTCAGGATGATGACCTTGGTCTTGGGGGAATCGCGGCGTACCTGACGGATGACCTCCAGACCGTGCAGGCGGGGGAGCATGAGGTCCAAAAGCAGCACATCCGGCTTGAGCTTCTCGGTCAGCTGGACCGCTTCCAAGCCATCCGACGCTTCCCCTAAGAGACGAAAGTCAGACTCCCGCTCCAGCATCAACTTGATGCCTTTGCGGACGATCACATGATCTTCAGCCAGAATGAGCGTAACCATTTCCTGCTCCAATGTTTGCGGCGACAGGGCTAATTTAGGGCCATTTTCTGTCGGCAGCAAACCAATCCGTATTATTACTTAGTCCTATCGGCGGCTTTCCCCGGCAACTAAAGGCTTGTCGCGAAAATACTGGTGGGGAAGCCTCTTATCCGTAGTTCATACTAGATTTTCCCCTCCATGGCAAACATTCCTTTGCAGATTTTTCCCGGATGAGCAAAATTAAGCTAGCCTTACTGGCCAGAATTTTCAACCGATGAAGCCAGTTTAGTAGGGAGTGACAATTATGGCAGGTTGATTCAAACTCGTGATGCAATTGGCCGGGGGTGGTCCAAATCAAAATGGTTGTGAAGTTTTTAAGGTATCAACAGCAACAAGGGGTGACGCTCATCGAATTGATGGTGGTGGTCGCTTTGATCGCTTTATTGGCCGGCTTATACCTGCCTGCAGTGCAGAAGGTGAAGACGAAGAGTTTGCAGACCCATTGTCTCAGCAATATGCGGCAGGTCGGTCTGGCTTTCCGGCTTTTTGCGGATGAACACGAAAACCATTACCCGATGGGCATCGCCGTGAAAAGCGGAGGAACGAAGGAGTGGGTTTCTTCCGGCGAGGCGTGGCGGCATTATCAAGTGCTTTCGAATTATGTCGGACAGACCAAACTCCTAGTCTGCCCGGCTGACCGTCTGCTGGTCGCGACGAATTGGGCGACCTTGACCAATGCCAATGTCAGCTATTTCGTGGGTGTGGATGCGCAGTTCGGCAATGCCACGCATTTCTTGGGCGGGGATCGCAATATCGTCGTCGATACGCCGGATGTCGCACGGGTATTATGGTTGAATGCGGGCGAACGGGTCGCTTGGACTCAGGAGATGCACATGGGCAATGGCAACATACTGTTTGCGGATAATCATGTGGAGATGCTAAACAACGAAGAGTTGCGCCGGGCCGTGATGCGCTCGTTGACCACGCTCCGATAACGATTTATGGCTGGCAAGGCAGACAGCAAGACCAAGAAAATAGTTCGCGCGGCAGAAGTGCTGCTGGCGCTGTTTCTGTTGCTGGCCATCATCGAATTGCTGCTCATCCGGCGTTCGCCGCAGGCGGGCTTGCCGGAAGTGCGGCTGATCGAGCGTACAGTAGATATGGTCGTGGTGACTTTGCCGCCCGGTGCCACGACCAATGCCAATATCCTGAACGCCACTGGCACTAACCAATCTCCCGTCATACCACGAAACCGGCCTGAAACAGTCACCATCACCCGGTCGGTGCCGCCCGTCCTGGCGTTTGAGAATGTGCGCCGGTTTCTGGGGCTTTTAGGCCCGGCCCAGCCGGACACGATCATGGCTTACCGGCGCCATGAACGGCAGCAGACGGTGGAGTTTCCGGGCCGGCCCAGATGCAAACGGTGAATCCAGCGGCCGGGTTGAAGCCCGTCGGATCTGAGCTGCAAATCAATTCGGCCAACGAATCCAAAGCGACCGCCAGCGAGCGACCCCAGACCGCCACCGGTGATCCCTTTCGCATTTCTTTGCCCCAATAGCCGCTTCCTGCTTCTCAGACGGCATCCGGGTTGTTAGCTTCGCGCGCATGATTCTCAAGAAGGGCGAAAAAATTCATGTGATCCACCGTCGTCTGTTTGAGACGGAAGCGCGGCGGCATTTTCTGGGGGTGGTAGAAGATTACGAAGGAGGCGTGGCCCGCGTGACCGGCAATGTCTTCGCCGTGGACCGCTCCAAGTATGTCTTTGTGCGCCGCCCGGAAAAGCGCACGCGCCTCATCTCCATCGTGAGCGGTGATCTGCTGATCAATATCCTGCCGCCCGAAGTAAACCTCGAAGAGGTCTTTTACAAAGTGGAGAACAAAGTCACCCGCGTGACGGATGGCAAGAACTGGCACCTCGACCTGAGCGAAGTAGCCTGGCAGTAAATCCAGGGAGCCAGCCGGATCAAGGTGTGTTCGGTTGCAGGAAGAAAAACCGGTTCGCGCTGTTCGTGTAAGGCACGAACAGTTCGGTGACCGGGAACTTGCCCGAGACGTTGGTCAAGGTGGTGGCGGTCGGTGTACTGCCCGTGAAGGTGCCGACTGGATAGGCCGTCCCGGCGGCGGCCGGCCAGCTTAGCCGCAGAAAATTCTGGTTCCAGACGGAGAGATCAATCGCCAATGCGTCGTTGGCCACCGTGGGATTCGTTCCCCGGATCTGTTCCCGCGCGTTGTTCCAGCCATCGCCATCCGGATCGTCCTTCGGGCCTTGGGCCAGAGTGCCAAAGTTCGCCATTTCCCAGGCATCATCCAGCCCATCCCCATCTGTATCGGTGATGGGAATGCCATAGATGCTCAATTCTGCATCCGTCAGCAGCCCCGTGCTGCCGGTGAGCTCGTCCGTGACCTGAATCGTCCAAAGCCCCTTGGAAGATTCATAAAAATTCTGGGTCGAGTAATAAGTCCAGTCCGTTGGACCGCCACCCACAGAATTGTTCACCGCCTGCAAGGTGCTGACGGTGCCTGCCGGAGAAACCAACGTGATGCGCAGATCGGCCCGGGCGGGGTGATTGGCCGTCAGGCGGACGGACACATGCTCACATACCAACGTCTCCGTCACATTGAAGCTGATGGCCGCCTGCTGGACATTGATCATGGTGGTGGCGGTGGGAGTTTGGGCCAGGTAATTCGTCAAGGTGAAGGCGGAGAGCCGGTCGATGAACACCGCCGGTATGGGGGAGAAAGCGTCCACATCCATGAACAACGGGTTGTTGTTCGTGACATTGTCAAAGATCACGGCAAAGGCCGCACCCGCATCCGCCGCCCGCTTGATCTTGTTGGCAAAGGTCTCGTCCGCGCCGCGCTCGATTAGGGCGGCTTTGCCGTGCAGGTTCGTCGTCAGGGTGCTCGCGGCGTAGCCGACGAATACCAGCGGCAAGGCGGTGATGGGTTTGTCAACGCGCGGACCGTCATCCGTCGGATAAGCCTGTATCGCCGTGATGGCCAGCGGAACGTTCGGCCCCAGCACTTGCACCTTGGTGCCCAGCTCAGGGATGGCGGTGCCGCCGGTATAGCTCTTCTTGATGATCGTGCGGGGCGGGAGATTGGACCACGTCTGAGCGAGTTTTACGACGACCCCGGCATCGGGCACACCAAACCCGACGTTATCACTGGTCCGGAAACCAGCACTGTTCGTCTGCACAGCCGGATCAGCCAGGTCATAGTGCCGGGCGGATTGTATCAGGATGTGCTGCACATCCCGCAGGTTGAGATTGGGATTCGCCGAAAGCATCAGGGCCGTGATACCGCTGATCTGCGGTGTGGAACCAGAAATACCCGAGAAACCCACACTGCCAAAGACGTAGTTGTTTTGATCCCCGGTGAAAGAGATCTGGTTGTAACCGTTCGCTCCGGTCAGGTCGGTGCTGACCAAGGTGGCAAAACCGCTGTCGCCGCTGGGCGCGCTCACCAAGATGCTGGAACCCCGGCTGCCGTAGCTGGCCACCCGCCCATCCAGCCGGACGGCACCCACGGCGATCGCGTTCGGCGAGGAAGCATAACCGTCATCATTCACATTGCCGAAGGAGGTGCGGTGATTGCCCGCCGCACGGATGATCACCACGCCATGCCCGTTGCGACCCGTGGTGACGGCGTCATCCAGCGCAATGGATTCCTGAAAGGACGGCACCACCTGCTGATTCGCCAGCCCGCCCCAACTGTGATTCTGTATGTTCACGACGTCCGCCCGGTAACCGAACATCACCGCCAGTTGTTCATCCGTGGCGATGGAACCACTGCCGTCGAAGATAACCCAGCTCGCCAGACTGGCGAGTGGGGCCGCGCCCGCGAGCCCCAAACTGTTATCCGTATCCGCCGTGATCAACCCGGCCACACTGGTGCCGTGCCGGTTGACCAAGAGGTTCATCGGATTGCCGTTTTCACTGTTGTTATGGAAATTCTTGTGCGGCGCGCCAGCGGTGCGGCCAACCAAGTCAGGGTGTGAGAGTTCCACCCCTTCATCCGCTACTGCTACCGTGACTCCGGCACCTTTGGCCAGTGGCCAAGCCGCGCGGATATTGATGTCTGCCCCGGCGGGATTGCCGTTGGCATCACGATTCTCCAAGTGCCACTGGTTGGGCATCAACGTATCACTGGTGCGGGACGCGTAAGACCCGTGCAACGCAAAGGGCCGGCGGAAAACAGGTGTGCAAACTTCGACGTTGGCATAACCCGATAGGCGGGCGGCTTCGCGGGCCGCCGTCCAGGCATCAGTGGCCTCAAGAACGACGGTGCGGTCATCGATCCGGCGGGAAATCACCAGGGGACTCTTGGCAAGGACGGTCGTCAGGGTTTCGGGAAATTTGCCCCGGAGGACGACCCGCTTGGTCAGTTCCACCCGGTAGTCAGGATTATCCGGCGGGTAAACTTCAAGCACGGCTTCCGTCCCGGCACCTTGCAGACCCAAAGGAGCCGCATCCGTGGTATAACTGGCAGACTTGGGTTCGCGGAATTGCCACGTCTCAGCCGCCGACAACCAAGTGGCTGCCGTGACGAAAAACAACGTACCGAGGCTGCTGACGTGCCTCCATCCATTACGACTTTTCATGCCTATGCGGGCGCTGCCTCGAGAACGCTTTCTGGCCGTCATTGGGTGTGCGCATGACGGGTCAGGGGCCAAAGTAACCCTTACCAATACTTTCTGCCAGTGGTATTTGGCTATGGGGTTGATCCCGTAAGTAAGAGGCCGAGTTCGCTCTGTTAAGCATAAGTTCCCATCCACCTAAGGTGTGATTTATTGCTCACAGTGAGGCGAGATTCTCAACCTGATGCTATTTATCCGTGCCCAGAGCATTGCTAATGATGGTCAAAAGAAGCCATTAAAGCCTGCTCTTCCTGCGGAGTATCAATGGCTAAACCGTGCATTTTGCCAATCGTTCAAGGTTCGGTTGGGGCTTATCTCTCGCGGCCTGACTGGTGGCACGACTCTTGCAAATGCGCTCTGCCGAACGCATGCACAACGACTTGTCAAACAACGCACAACCATCTTCGCCCATTCTGGATTATTTGACGGGTTTGCAGCAGACGTATGCCGAGCAGCACACGGGCAAAGTCGCCACGTATATCCCTGAACTGGCCAAAGCCAACCCCGATTGGTTCGGCATCTGTATCGTTACCGCCAGTGGCCATATCTATGAAGTCGGGGATACTGGCCAACACTTTACCATTCAATCCATCTCGAAACCCTTCGTTTACGGGATGGCCTTGGAGGACAACACCCGCGCGGTGGTCATGTCCAAGGTCGGTCGAACCGACCGGAGATGTCTTCAACGCCATCAGCCTGGAGGAGGACTCTGGCCGCCCGCGCAATCCCATGATCAATGCCGGAGCCATAGCCACGGCCGGTTTAATCGCGGGCAAGACCCAGCAAATCCGTTTTCAACGCATATTGCAGACGTTCTCCGCCTTGGCGGGCCGGGAACTCACGATGGATGAACCGGTCTATCGTTCCGAAAGCGAAACGGGTCACCGCAACCGGGCCATCGGCCACATGTTGCGCAACTTCGATATCCTCACGGAACCGCCCGATCCCGTGGTGGACCTCTATTTCAAGCAATGCTCCATCTCGGTCACCTGCCGGGACTTGGCGGTGATGGCCGCCACCTTGGCCAACCGCGGCCTCAACCCCATCACCGGCAAGCAGGCGATGCGCGGTGAATATGTCGAGAGCGTGCTGAGTGTGATGGGCTCCTGCGGCATGTATGATTACGCCGGGGAATGGATTTACCGCGTGGGCATGCCGGCCAAGAGCGGCGTCTCAGGCGGGATCATCGCTGTGCTGCCGGGCCAGATGGGCATCGGCGTGTTCTCCCCCCGCTTGGATGAACATGGCAACAGCGTCCGGGGCATCAAAGTGTGCGATGCCATCTCGCGGCACTTGGACTTGCATCTTTTCAATACGCCGTTGGCCAGCAAATCCGTCGTCCGCTTGCAGTTCAACGGCGCCGAGGTCAACTCCAGCCGGGTGCGCACCACACAGGAATCCTTGGTGCTGCGGGAGTTCGGTCAAGGCATCCGGGTTTATCAGTTGCAAGGGCACTTAGTCTTTGCCACGGCGGAGGTGGTGGTGGACAACATCATGAGTTCCTTGTCGTCCTTGGATTGCCTCGTGCTGGATTTCAAACACACCTTGAGCTTGAATGAAAGCGCCAGCCACCTGTTCTACGACTTGCTGGTAAAGCTCACCGCGCTGGGCAAGCCCGTCCTCTTCACCCACACAAGCAAAGCCGCCGGGCTGCGCCGCTACATGCGGCTCAAGTTGAAGGATCGTTTTGAAGCCCTCTACCACACCTTCAACGACGTCGATCTGGCCCTTGAATGGTGCGAGAACCGCCTGCTGGCCTCACGCTTGAGCGGCTGGTCCGCTGATCCAACCAAGGTGGCGGAGGACTACGAACTCTTTGCCGGGTTGAACCCGGAAGAACGCGCGGTGATGCAGAAGTTGCTCGTGCGGAAGCAGTACACACAAGGCGAGGTGATGGTGCAATTCGGCGAAGCGGCCAAGGAACTCTTCTTCCTGCGCTCCGGCACGGCCAGTGTGACGGTCACTTTGGCCAGCGGGGCACAGAAGCGTGTCGCCACCTTCTCCCCCGGCATGGCCTTTGGCGAGATGGCAATGCTGGACCGCGCACCGCGCTCGGCAGTCGTGACGGCGGATACCCCCGTGACATGCGATTTGCTGCAGCTCGATGAATTTGAAGCCCTGAGCCAGACGCATCCAAACATCAAGATCGTCCTCTTCAAAAACTTGGCCTTGAGCCTTTCCCACAAACTGCGCAAAGCCAACCGGGAGATCAGTGTGTTCGACTATTAGGCCGGCCGGACAAAATTGGTAATAAACACCTGCTTGTCTATTTGGGCGGCTGGGGGTATTACTATAGTCGTCATGTCTCCCAAGGTAATACTGATCACCTCGCTGCTCGTGAACGCGGGATTGGGTTATGCTTTGGTCCGGTCCAGTCAGGGGTCCGCTCCTTCTCAGGTAGCATCCGCCGAAACCGGAGTTTCCACGGCCACTTCCGCAGCGAAAAAGAAAACCAACGGCGGCCCTTCCCCCACCATCATCACGAATGAGGTGAAGTTCGATTTCGATTGGCGGCAGGTCGAGTCCGCCGATTACAAGGATTACATCGCCCGTCTGCGGTCGATCGGCTGCCCGGACGCCACCATCCGGGACATCATCATCTTGGACATCGACAAACTGTATGAACCCAAGTTCGTCCAGTTGCGCGATAACACCGCTTACGAACCGCAGAAATTCTGGCAGGAGAACCGCTACAGCAGCAACCAGCGCAAGCGCGATCCGGAAAAAGCGGCGCAGTTGAAGGCGCTCTACGAAGAGCGTACCGCCTTGATCAAAGAGTTGCTTGGAGTCGATGAGCGGGAGATGCGCATGGCCTACTCTTCGTACGATGACGGCAGCCAGACCCGGCTCGCTTTCCTCTCACCGGAAAAGCAGGAGCTGGCGAAGGAACTGGAGAAAAAATACGGCAAAGCCCGCAGCGAGATCTATGAGAAGGCGGGCGGAACCATCGACACGGAGACCCAGAAGGAGCTCGCCGCCCTGCAAAAGAAGCAGTTGGCGGAGATGAAAGGCTTCCTGACGGCGGAAGAGACCTTCGAGTATGACATCCGCACCTCGGACACGGCGCGGAACATGAAGTTTGAATTCCGCGGCTTTGAGCCCACGGAAGAAGAGTTCCGCGCGATGTTCGCCGCCCGGCGCGCCCAGGAAGATTTTCGCACCAGCACCCAGACCGGTGAGAAGCTGACGCCGGAACAGGACAAGGAGATGACCGAGGCCAACAAGCAGGCCGAGGAGAGCCTGAAAGCCACCATAGGTGCCGACCGTTATGCCGAGATGCAGCGCTCCAAAGATTACAGCTACTCACAACTGGTGAATGCCGCCCAGTTTTTGGGGTATGACAAAGCTGCGGCCGCCCGGGTCTACGACATGAAGGCGGATACCGAGAAGGCCGCCAACGAAGTCCGGCGCAATCAGGCCCTTTCCCCGGAGGAACGCAGCAAGGCGCTGCAAGACATCCGCGCCGCCGCGGAGAAAGCCGTGCAACAGGAGATCGGTGAAAAGGGCTACAAGTATTACAAGCGCCAGGGCGGTTATTGGTTGAACAACATCGCCCCACGGCAGATGACTGCCACGCCATGAAGCTCTCCTACGTTATCATCTTGTCCGTGGGGTTGAACGCGGTTTTGGTCGCCAGCGTGGTGCGGCAGAAATCCGTTTCACCTTCGGCTTCGCAGGCGATCACCGCCACGAACCAGAATGCCGCAGGCGAACAGCAGATCATCAAGGCCGGCAAGCCGTTGGCCGCTCCCATCATCGTGGATGTGCCGGGGGAAGCCTTTTCCTGGCGCAAGATCGAGGCGGAGGATTACCACCGCTACGTGGCGAACTTGCGGGCCATCCATTGCCCGGAAGAAACGATCCAGGACATCATCTATAATGATGTGACGAAGCTGTACGCGGAAAAGCAGCGGGCCTTGAACCGTGAATACAAGTCCGGCCCCGGCGGTTCCACCGAATATTGGAAGTCGGAGATGTACACCTACAATCCAGAGCGCAACCGCAAATCCCGTGAACTGGCCGAGGAGAAGCGCCAGCTCCTGATCGATCTGCTCGGGGTGGATGTGGAAAAAGCCCGGCGCGAGCGCCAAGGCATCCCCGATTATGAAGCGCAGCGTTTCCCTTTCCTTACCGAGGAAAAACGCAAACTGGCGCAGGATATCTACCAGCGCTTCCAAGACCAAGAACAGGCCCTCTACTCCAAATATCGTGATTATTTCGGTGAAGAGCGTTCCGCCGAGTTCAACGCCTTGAACAAGCAGCGGGAAGCGGAACTGGCCAAGGTGCTGACCCCGTACGAGCTGGAGGAATACAAGCTGCGCCAGTCGAACACCTCCCAGCAGATGCGTTATTCGCTGCAAGCATTCGAACCTTCTGAGCAGGAATTCCGTGCGCTCTTCAAAGTGGAAGATGCCTGGATGAGCACGCGCGGTCAGAATTTCACGGGACCGGATCCGGATGATCCGGTGGCGCAGAAGAAATTTCAGGACGAGCAGAAGCTGAAGGAAGACCAATACAAGCAGGTGCTGGGCGAACAGCGTTACAAAGAATACGCCCGGGCCAAGAACTACGAGTATCAGCAGCTTTACCGCCTCGTGCAGAACAGCGATCTGCCCAAGGAAACCGCCGGCAAAGTCTATGACGTGAAGGAAGCCGCCGAAGCGCAGATCAGCAAAGTGCGCACGGATCAATCCCTCACGCCAGAGCAGCGGCAGCAAGCCCTATCGGCCATCCGCGAAGCCACGCTTTCGGCCGTGCAAACAAGCCTGGGCGAAAAGAATTACAAGAAGTACGAAAGCTCCGGCGGCTGGTGGTTGCGCAATCTCGCGCCGGAAACACGGACCACGACCCGGGTGATCCAGCGCTGATTGGGTCTGGAGTTTGCCGCCGCTACACTAGGCAGGCGGAACAGTGGTGTATGAGTGAACATACGCTTGCAGGAGGTATGTCATCGCATTGAGTTTTTTATGATGCCAAGGAAGTTATTCATCGCATCCATCTGCCTGAATATCGGGCTGGGAGCAAGTTGGGCCTTGCTGGCGAAACGCCAGCCGGAGTCTGCGCCCGCTCAAGATGCCACCGCTCTGGTGACGCGGTCCAGCACCCGACCGGTTGCCACCAACCGTGTGGACGTGGTCATCACCAACCAGCTCAAGACCGATTTTACCTGGAGCCAGCTCGAGTCAGAGGATTACAAAAAGTATATCGAGAACCTGCGCGCAGTCGGCTGCCCCGAGCTGACCATCTACGACATCATCATCGCCGAGCTGGATCTCACCTATGAGCCGAAACTGAACATCTTGAAAGGGGCCAACCTCCCCATGGAGGACAAGTTCTGGCTCAACAGCAAGCCCAAGCCGCCGCGCGCCGCCAATGCCAACGAAGAGATCAAGAAACTCGAAGAGGAACGCCGCAACTTGATCAAGGACCTGCTCGGCCTGACGGAGAAAAGCTGGCGTGTGGCGCATAATTACTATGAGGACTCCGGCCAGACCCGCTATGCCTATCTGACCGAGGAACAGCGGCTGAAACTGGAGAAGCTGGAGTATAACTACGAGAAACTCGGTGGCGCCCAGCGGCAAGGCACCAACTACCCGAATGAGAATGTCCGCAAAAAAATGCTGGCCGAGATGAAGCCTTTCATGTCCCCCGAGGAGATCTTCGAATACGAGGTCCGCACTTCGAACCTTTCCCGCGAGTTGCGCAACAGCTTAAAAGCCGCGAGTCCCAGCGAAGAAGAGTTCCGCAAGATTTTCACCACCACGTATGAGGCCAGAAATCTGGGGCCTGAGGCCAAACCCGGCGAAGGACAGACCAAGGAGCAATTCACGGAAGCACTGCAGCGGATGAATGAGACCATGAAGCAGACCTTGGGTGAGGAGCGTTATACCGAGGTGCAACGGATGAAAGACCCGGCCTACCGCCAACTGGTCTCTGCCGCACCATACTTGGGCTTTGATAAATCTGCCGCCGTGCGGATACAGGCCATGGAAGCAGATGTGGAAAAAGCCGTCCGCACACTCAACGCCAATCAGGCGCTTTCCCCCGAGCAACGTACAAAAGCTCTGCAGGATATTCGGGTTGCCACCGAAAAAGCCGTCCAATCAGAGTTGGGGGAGAAGGGGACCAAGTATTACCTGAAAGGGCCCGGCTATTGGCTGCGGAGGATAGGAAACTAACGATTTTATCCTATGAATCTGACTTTTGGCATCATCATTTCAATCGGCCTGAACGCCTTCTTGGTGGCGGGCGTCGTCCATGAGGTGAAGCGGCCAAAACCTTTGGCTGCCGAAGAGAATGTAATGCCTCAAGCGGCAACGAAAACCGTCGTGGTTTCGCGCAATGCCCCGGCTTCGGAAACCAATATCGTCACCCTGCCGCCCAAGCCCTTTCACTGGAGCCAGTTGGAGGCAGCAGATTATCACAAATACATCGCGAATTTGCGCGCCATCAAGTGCCCGGAGGCGACCATCCAGGATATCATCTATGCCGATGTGGAGAAGGTGCTGGCGAAGAAATTCCGCGCGGTGAACATGAAGTACAAGACCAACCGTGATGGCACGTACGGCGAATACTGGAAGCCGGACGAGGAGTTTCTTCGCGCCAAGCTGGAGCGGGATCTGGAGGGCCGTTTGATCCACGCAGAACGGCGTGACTTGCTGGCCTCCTTGCTCGGACCGGAGGCGGAACGGCAACGGCGCGTGCGTTTGGGCCTGCCGGATGATGATGGTGCACGGTATCCGTTCCTTACGGTCGACAAGCTCGCCAAGGCACGGGACATCTGGGGCTACTATGACGGTCTGGAGGCGCAGGCGCGTATGAAATATCAGGCCTACGTGGGTGAGGAGATCAAGCAGGAGTTTCATGACATCGCCATCCAGCGGGATGCGGCCATCAAGAACCTGCTCAGCTCCTATGAGTATAATGAACTGCTCCTGCGGCTCTCTTATGTGTCCGGGCGGGTACACAACAGCCTGGACAAATTCGTCCCCACGGAGCAGGAGTTTCGTTCGGTCTTCAAGGTCGAGTATCAGCAATTCCTGGACCTTGGGCCTTATGCTTATGCCGGTTCGGTGGACCCGGAAGACACGGTCACCTATAACAAGAAGCTAGACGCGCAGGCAAAGAAGGAGACCGCCATCCGCGCAGCCTTGGGTGATGACCGGTATAGTGACTATGCGTTGGTGAGCAGCCCGGAATATCAAAGGATTTATCAGGCGGCACTCGCTGGCGGGCTGCCCAAGCAAACAGCCTTGAAAGCGTACGATCTGAGACGTGCCGCCAATACGGAAACGACCAGGATCATGAGCAACGCCAAATTGACGATGGAGCAAAAACAACAGGCGTTGATGACGGTCAACCAGTCAACCGCCAGCGCGATGCAAACGGTGATGGGCGAAGCGGCCTATAAAGGCTACGAAAGTTCGCGTGCAAAAATGATGCAACTGGAAGACAGGTGGGAAGTGCCGCAGAAAGTGATCCAGCGCTGAGGTTGGTCGTATTTCCACTTGCCCAAACAGCCTGGCCGTCCTGAAAATGACGGCACATGAAATTCACCTTTTCTCGTCGCTGGTTCTTGGGCGGTTTGCTTTGTGCGCTCAGTGCCTTGCCGCTGGCGGCTCAGGAAGCCAAGTCCGTCACCAATTACGTTTTCAGCGTCAATACGGATCGCACCAACGCGCTGTATCACACGGGTGAAACGGTGACATTCGAGCTCTCACTGCAGCTCGATAAACAACCGGTAAGCGACGTAGAAGTGGCTTGGACCTTGAGCAAGGACGGCGTCTCGCCCAAAAGCGGCAAGGCCAAGTTGCAGAACGGCAAGGCGACGGTGACCGGCAAACTGGACGAGCCAGGCTTTCTGCATCTTCTCGCGTCGTATCCGCTGCCTGCGCTCAAGACCAACCTGACCGCTCGCGGCGGCGCAGGTATCGATCCAACGCAGATCAAACCGAGTATGCCGGTGCCGGATGACTTCGATTCCTTCTGGGCGGAGAAGAAAGCGCAGCTCGCGAAGATCCCTTTGGCTCCGAAGCTCACTTCGGTGAAATCGCCGACAGCGGGTGTGGAATGCTTCGATCTGCAAACGCCCAGCGTGGGTGCGCCGGTGTCAGGCTATTTTGCGCGACCCGAAGGCGCGAAGCCCAAGAGCTTGCCCATCATTCTCACTGTGCACGGTGCTGGGGTGCGCAGTTCCAGCTTGGGTGGCGCAGCGAACTGGGCGAAGCAAGGCTTTCTTGCCATGGATATCAACGCACACGGCATCCCGAACGGGCAACCGGAGAAATTCTACACGGACCTGACCGCCGGTGATTTGAATGCTTACAGCCAGCGAGGCCGTGATTCGCGCGAAACATTTTATTTCCTCGGCATGTTCCTGCGGCTCGTACGGGCGATCGATTTCCTCACGGCGCAACCGGAGTGGGATGGCAGAACGGTCGTGGTGTCCGGCACCAGCCAGGGCGGTGCGCAAGCAATCGTAGCGGCGGGCATGGATTCACGCGTGACGTTCCTCGCGGCGGGCGTCCCCGCGATGTGTGATCACACGGGCGTGGTCGTAGGTCGTGCCAATGGCTGGCCGCAAGTCGTGCCTCGCGGCGCCGATGGCAAGCCGGACGCGAAAGTCATCGCCGCTGTGCGTTACTATGACGCAATGAACTTCGCCACGCGCACCAAGGCGGACGGCATCTTCACCGTCGGGTTCATCGACACGACCTGCCCGCCGACGAGTGTGTTTGCCGCCTACAACAATCTCACCGGCAAGAAAGAGATCTTCCACGACATCAAGGCCGGCCACACCAACACGCCAAAAGCCTCCGAAGCCATGCGCAATGCGATTCTAAAGCACGTGGCAGAGCAGAAGAAGTGAGAGTGGATTGTCGGGCGTTTCGCCGAAACGGGCATTTTCCTCCTCGCGTTAGCGAGGAAAGATTCCTAGCCACGGGTTTTAACCCGTGGTTGTTGCGAGCGAAGCTGGGCGTCACGTAGTGACGCAAGAAGTGTTGCTATGGCCGTTTTGGCAAAACGGTCTACAGCGATGAGTCGGCGCTCCTCAGTTGTTCGCGACGGAACCGCCGCTTGCGCTGAGGCGCAGGCCGAAGACTTCTTTTTCGGCGATGTGCGGGCGCGGCGTGAAGCCGGCCTTCTCCATATATTCCTGCCATTCCACGCCGTGCTCCTCGATGGCTGGCCCGTAGCGCAGATGCGCGACGATGTGCGCGGCTTCGTGGCAAAGCGTCTCGTAGAGCAGCTTCTCGTTCTCCGGCAGGAGCAGGACGCCATTGAGCAGAATCTTGCCCGCCCGTACATCGCACTTGCCCAAGGCGAGGCCGAGCTGGTCAGAAAAAGGATCGTGGCCTCGCGGGCTAAACGATAAAGACCCCATGTCGTGCACCAGCGTTCCAACGCTTGGTGCAGTTGTTTCATCTTGGCTGTGGTCTGCGAGTTCACGGAGTCTGGCTGAGAGGCTTCTTAGTTGAAGAATGACGCAACCAAAACCAGCCTGCGATCATGGCAAGAGCAGTAGCGATGGCGATGTTAAGACCGAGATGGAAAGAATCATCCTCGTAATGGAGCCGCACATGACTGGTACCTTCAGGAATCAAAACCGCCTGATAAGCGTGATTAGCGCGAACTAACTGATAGCGGTCGCTCTTCCATGCAGGATGCCAAGATTGAGCGATGACGGCTACAGTATCCTCTTCGGCCTCCATCGTAAAACTGATCTCGTGACGGCGAATAGAAATATCGCGAACGAGCGCTTTAACTGGTTTTGTGGGTAGATCTGCACGAACACCACCTAGCTCCGAGAGCCAGACATCTTTGAGCGGGTCGAAATTCTCCAAAGCTATTTGACGTAACACTTCACGGCCTTCGCCATAGTGCGCCGCCTGTCCCGCCGTCACCAGCGGTAACGCATTCGTCCGCGGCACCCACGCCACCGCAGATTCACTGGAACTCTCGAAGCGTGCGCCGAGGAAATCAATGAGTCGTGCTGGTGGGTGATTCGTGCGTGAGTAGATAGCCTCTTCTACTTCCTTTTCCCAACGCGAGGGCAAGGTGGAAGAGCCGTTCAGTTTCGGCATCCCATCGAGCAGATTGAGATTGGACCACAGCGCGAGGCGGCGACCGAAGAACTCCGGCTCGAACTCCGGTTTGTTGCTCATGAGCAACGCGGCTTCGGCCTTCGGCGTGATGAAGACGCGATAGAAATTGGTCGGCTGCGGCTCCGGGAATTTCTGGTATTCGCGCACGACATTGGGCGCGAAGACTTCGCTCGCCACCGTGGGGTTCAGCTTGGGAAAGTGCAGTGCTGCTTCACCGACAAGCACAGTAAGCAAGGCGACCTGTCCCAAGAGACGCTTGGCGGCATCGGCTTCCGTGAGGACGTAGTGCATCAAGCCGAGCAAGCCAGCACAGACGAGGAAGCGCAGCATGGTGTTGCTGCGGATGACGGGCCAGTTATCGAAACCATTTCGGGCCGCCCAAGCGCCGGCGTAAACCAGCAGCATGATTCCACCGACGATGCCGATGATCAGGCCGACGCGTTTGCCATCGCTCAACCAATTGCGTCCTTTGCCGGTCGCGATGGTTTGCCAGCCGAACGCGGCGAGCAACACGAGTGCGGGAACAGCGAGGTAGATGAACTTCACCGGGAAACGGACGAGTGACCACACGGGCACCACAGAGCGAAGCGTCGCGTAACCCGGCAGATTGCCGCCAATGGCCAGCAACATCCCAAGCAGCGCCACGCCTGCCCACAACCAACGCATCCGCCGCTCACTGCGAAAGAGTCCGGCGAGGGCAAGAATCAGCACCGCTGCGCCGAAGTAATAGGTGCTGACGAACTCCTGGCCTTCTTGGAAATACGTGCCCTGATACGTCAGCATCTGGCGGATCATCGGCACAAACAGATTCACCCAGCCCCACCAAGGGATGGACCAGTTGTTCGTGCCGAATCCGGCCACGCGATGGGAGAGTTCCAAAGTCTCGAAGAACGGCAGCAACTGTGCCGCGCTCAATCCGCTGACGAGCAGGATCGTGCCGAGAAAGCGCGGAATGTAACGCCGACGTTGTTCGCCAGGCAGAAAGAGTTCACTGATCAGCCAGACCAGCGCGATGAACCACGTGAAGAGGATGACCTCGGGCACGCCCGTGAGCATTTGCATGGTGGCGATCAAGGCCGCACCCAGCGTCCAGCGTCCACCTTGCTGCCAGGCGTAACGCACGCTCCAGAGCACCCATGGGAGCCAGCCGAGCGCCACGGTGTAGTTTGGCCACATCAGGCTGGAGAGCGTGGCGCCATTGAAAATGTAGAGCGTGCCCGCGAGTGCCGCTGCGAAGCCACCGAGCTTCAGATCCAGCGCGAGCTTGCGCATGCCCATGCCACCGATCCAGAGATGCAGCAGGCAGAAAAACCCGAGCGCCCACGGCATGGGGAAAACCACCATGATGAGACTGAGCGGATAGAGGACCATAGTCCCCCATTGGCCGAGGAACGGCTGGCCGCAGTTGCTAAGATGATTCCAGAGCGGCAATTCCCCATCCAGGATGGCCTCGCGATAATGATGCACGAAGCCGTAGCCCAGCACGCCGTAATCGCGGAAGAAGAATGCGCGCGAGCCGAAGAACACGCCCGGATGCGTGATGATCAACGCGAGCGCGAGAAAGAGGCCGAACGCCAACGTGGGCCGTTCTTTCAGTTTTTGCAGACTTTGGACGAAGCGGTTCACGCGGCGACCTCCTGCGTTTTGCGCGGCCAAAAGAACAATGCGAGGACGATGGCCAGCGCGGCGGCTGAAATCTGCAGACCGCGGCGGAAGGCTTGGTCTTCATAGGTCAGCTCCACTTGGTGGATGCCAGCGGGCACCTTCAACGCGGTGAACGCGTGGTTCACGGTGCGCAACGGAATGCTCTGGCCTTTGATCTTCGCCACCCACGGATGGTAATACGTTTGCGCCAGCACGACAACCGAGGGTGCTTGGGCGATCACGTAGAACTGGATGCGTTCATGCTGCCATTGGATGTTCTTGATCTCCGCCTGGCCGGGAACGACATCCGCCAGGTCTTTGGCCTCCGCCGAATAGAAATAAGCTTCCTTTGCGGGTTGAAATTTCCCTTGGGCAAGCAGCGTGAGGACTTCGCCTTCTTGGAGCAGGACCGGCTTTTGCCCCGCCGTGATCGGCGGGGCGGGGTTCCATTTTTTGATCCACTCGGCGGCTTTGCCCGGCGGCTGGGTGTAGGCGAAGCCCGCGAACTCGTGCAATGGCCGCACCAAAGCTTCGGGTTGCGTGTAGTACCAAGGCAGCATTTCCGAATAAGCCCGCAGATCCAGGGAGTAAAAGCCGTGAAGCTTGGGCAGATGATCGAGCAGGTTCAGGTTGTCGAACAAGGCCATGCGCGCATAGGCCACTTGCTCTTCACCGGTGCTCTTGGTGAAACCGCGCAGGCGGTAAATAGATTCCGCGCTCGCCAGGAAGCGCGGTCCCGCCGGACCGACATTGGCCGGGACTTTTAGTTCTTCCCGGATGAAATCCGGCTTGAAGACCCACGCGGCAGCGGTGGGATTGGGCCGTTGCCCGAGCATGATAGCGTCCAGCCAGATGAGGGCGATGATCCCGCCGATGAAGCCGGCGTGATCTTTCCACGAACGCGGCAAGCGTAGGCGCAAGGCCAGCAACGCCACCACAGCGAACAGCACCACTCGCAGAAGACCGCTCAGCAACGTGGCCTGCCAGTCCACGCGGGTAAAGTTCAGGTAATTGTCCAGCCCGCCAGCGAGCAGGGACAAGGCCACCAGCAGGCAATCGAGGCCGATGAAGGATTGGCGGAGCGACCGGTCATCGCTGGCTTTGTCCCATACGTGCGTCAAGCCAACGGCGGCGAGGATCGGCAGGATGGTGATGGCGAGCACAATGAACTTCACCGGGAAACGGATGTAGCCCAAAGGCGGCACGAGCGTGCGCAAACTATCGTCCACCAGGCCTTCACCGCCTTGCGCCAAGGCGAGCGAGAACACCACAAGCAACCAGCCGCCCAACACCAGCCGCGTGGGTTTACGCCAGGCGGCCAGCACCGCGAGCAAAGTAATGATGACGCCGGGATAGTAGCTGTTCACCCAAGAGTGGCCGACCTGCCCATACACTTCTTGCGAGCCTTGCTGGGAACCAAAGAGCGGCACGAAGAAATTCAACCAGCCCCACACCGGCATGGCCCAATCGCTGGAGGACCAGTTGGTGTCCCGCTGTGAATGTGCGAGCAGATCGAGAAACGGCATGAGTTGGATGGCGGATAACGCCAGTGCCAGGCCAAATATGGCGGCGAAACGGCCCAGCTTCCGGATACACCAGCCCGCTTGCCAGAGATCCAACAGCAGAAAGCCACCGGTGAGCAGCCACGTCTGCAGGATGATCTCCGGGCCGCCAGTGAGGAGTTGCAGGGCCGCAATGAGCGCTGCCAAGGGCAAAGCCCGGCCACCGTTCAGCCACGCCTGGCGCGTAGACCACACGACCCACGGGAGCCAGCCCCATGCGGCGATGTTATTCGGCCACATCAGGATGGTGAGCGCGAAGCCGTTAAAGACAAAGGCAAGGCCGGCGAATGCGGCCGCCAGCGGGTGTTGCAGCAATTGCCGCACAAGCACAAACATCCCGAGCCCACCAAAGAGATGCGCGAGGCTGAACACGCTCAAGGACCATGGCAACGGCAGCAGCAAGTAGATGAGCGAGCCGGGATATAGCGTCAGGGTGTTCCACTGGGCGAGGAAGGGCTGGCCAAGATTGTGATAGGCCGTCCAGAACGGGAGCTGGCCCTGCCAGAAACATTCCTTGTGGTAAGCGGCGAGCGGATAACCGAAGAACGAGAAATCGCGGAAATAAAAACTGCGACCCATCACCAGCGCATCCGGATAGGCAAGAACGATGAGCAGGAACAGCGCGAGAGCGAAACGCCGCAGTGTAAACCAGTGCACATAGCCCCCGCTGGGCTGGGCTGGTGGGCTTACGGCGTGTTCGGTCATCTCGCGGCTAGTTTTGCCTGAGGCCCCGCCGCTTGTCATGCGGTAATGATGACCTTGTCGCTATCCGCGAGTGAAGTTTCGGCAGCGCCTGACCCTAGTCGGCAAGACGTCCAAAAATTCGGCGCCGCAGATCGCCAACCCGCTATGACTTATATCCCGCCTACTTCACGTCCGGTCGCAAGCTGCTCTTTTCCGCCGTCGGGAAATCCTTCGGCACCGGGATCGTCACCTTGCCCGTGGCGACCCATTCCGTGCCGCGTTGGAACGTGGTGATGAAGCCCACGCATTCCATCGCCGGTTTCCCTTCAGGCCGGGCATGACCGAGGGTCGTGTGGAACACGCGTCCTTTGCCAAAGCTCAGGGTCATCAACATCGGTTCGTTCTTGCCTGAACCGCCCTTGGCGGGATCCGCAAATGCCGTGGCCAGCACCGTCAGGTTCTCAGCCGGTCCGCGCAGGCGGTCATACAGCTCATCCTTCGCGTGCAGCCATTTCTCGGGCAGGCCCTTCATGATGGGATGATTTGCATCGCGCGTCTCCACGAGGAATTCATGCTGTGCACCGTGGCTGCCGCCTTTGCCGGGAGCCAGATCCTTGATGATTTTGCCTTCCCAATAATTCACATACGGTCCGCTCTTCTCCGAGCGCCCGCCCCAACCGCCGATGCCGATCATCTGGTTGTAAGCCGCCCATTCCGGGAAGGAATTGTCCGCCGCATGGACCGCCACAAAGCCGCCGCCATTCTTCACGAATGCTTCAAAGGCCGCCTTCGTCGCATCCGACCACGGCTCGCCATTGTAGTTGGACACCACGACATCAAACTTCGCGAACTCCGGCTTGAACGTGCTCATGTCGCCCTTGGCCGGCGGCGTGGTGGCAACCTCCACCGTGAACTTGCCGGTGTCTTCCAGCAGCTTCTTCAGCCACGGCGTGGTGCCTTTCCAATCGTGGTTATTCTGACCATCGACGATCAGGACCTTGATGGGCGCCGCCACCGCCGAGGCGATGAGTGCAACGAACATAGTACAAGTGAGCAGGAATTTTTTCATGGTGAACTGGACGGGAGGGTAATACGGCGGGCAAGAAAGTCGAGCGCTTGTGTTGTAGCGCAGACTGGCAGTCGGCAGACTCACGACTATTTCACGGCACGCAGATCACCGATCTGCGCTACACTCCTACGGCCACAGCAGACTGCTGAACTTCTTCTGCAAAGCCGCTTTCAGCTTCGGATATTCCTTCGCGCGAAAAGCCGGCCAATCAATCGTTGAGCCGAGGCGTTTGCCATCCGGCGCGCAGACCCAGAGACGCACCGGAATGCGACCTTCGCAAAAGCGCGGATGTTCTTTCAGCGCGAAGCACTCGGTGATCTTCACTTGGAGTTCGGGGAGGATGGGCCACTCGGTGCTCTTATCGTCATCTTCCACGTCCTGCAGCTTGGCCGGTTTGCCTTCACCCCAAGGCATCGTCGTGGGCGCGAGTTCGTTGAGCCAATCCCACTGGCCCTTCGGCCAATGTTTCAGGAAGGCATCCTTGAGATTCGTGGCCTGCGCTTCCTTCGCGAGCGTCTGTCCGTGGAACGCAGTGGTGAGACAACGTGTGATCGCGGTTTCGTCGAAGGGTTGCAGTTCCAATTCCGGCTGGATGCTACAGATGAGGTTCACGCGGTTGATCAATTGCTTGATCTCGTGATTGAACAGCGGCAGTTCGAACCAGTTCTTCCGCGCCGCTTCCGCGAGACAGCGACCAGAGGCTTCCGGTTCCACCTCACGCTGATGCTCGTGCTGGATGACGAGATCTTGGAAGCGCACGAGCTTCACGGCGGCAACGCGTTTATGCCCGCGATCGTAAAGATGCTCCACCTGCGTCTGCAATTGATCCGGGAACGTCTCAGCGAGCCACTCGGGTTTGATATGCGTGGCCATGCCGAGCAAGGTCATGTGACCTGTGCGCCCGCTGACTTCCCGGATCGTCGCGACGACGAATAACTGCGATTGCTGCACCACACTCTCGCGCATGAGCGTGCCCGTGCGGCCTTCGGTGAGATCACATTCCAGCGTGCCTTTGTCGCGGCGGATGCAAAGTTGATCGATGAAGCCCGTCATCAAACAGCGTTGAAGAGACGTGTCATCCGTCTTCGGTGGCGCTTCATCCGGCGAGACTTCGTGAAACTTCTGCCGGCGGCAGATCTCCACGATCTGCAGATACGTTTGCTCGATCTCCCGCGCCGAACGGGCATTGATGCCGTAGCGGCGGCAAGTGCTTTCGCTGAAGGCATTCTTGCGCGCGAACTGATACGCGCGCATGAGCGTGAAGAAATCAGAGTCTTGGCTGCCTTCGAAAAGTTCGCGTGCCTCGGCGATGTGTTTTTCATCACGTCCGATGCGCGTGAGCAGATCGCGTCCGCTCACGAGTGCGGCGCACAACGCCGCTGCCGAAACACAACCGCGCTTCTGCGCCTCCACGAGCATGCGCGAGTAACGCGGGTGCATGGGCAGGCGCATCATCTGCTTACCAATAGGCGTAAGATCGCCTTGCAGCTTTTCGTTATCCCCCTCGGATTGCTTAGTGTGGCGCAACGCGCCCAAGGTGTGCAGCAGTTTCTCCGCGCGTTCGACGGCGATGGGGTCCGGCTTGTCGAGCCAATCGAAACCCGCCGCATGCTTGATGCCGAGCGAGTGCAGGAGCAGCACGACTTCCGCCATGTCCGCGCGTTGGATCTCCGGCGTGTTGCGCTCCGGGCGATTCAAGTGCCCGCTCTCCGTCCACAGCCGATAGCGCACACCTGGTGCCGTCCAGACCCGCACGACCTTTACGCTGATCCGCCGAGGCGCGGCTGATCTCCTCGATGTGCAAGGTGCTGATGCCGCGTTCCGCATCGTAACGCGCCACGCGCGCCTGCCCGCTATCCACCACGCTGCACACGCCATCAATCGTGACGGAAGTTTCCGCGACATTCGTGGACACGATCACCTTGCGGCGATCACTGGGCTTGAACGCGAGGTCTTGCTGCTCGGGCGTGAGTTCGCCGTGCAACGGGATGAAGAGCAGCTTCTCGGAGACGCGGATGCTGTGCAGCGCGCCGATAGTGGCGTTGATCTCGCCCATGCCGGGCATGAACACAAGGATGTCACCGGACTCATGCGAGTTGATGATCTTCTCCACGGCATCGGCCGCCTGCTCCGTGATATTCCGCTCGTCCTTGTAATCGATATACTTCACCTGCACGGAGAAGCTGCGACCTTCCGAGATGCAGATGGGGCAATCATCCAGATACTTCTTTACCGGCTCGGCATCCAGTGTGGCGGACATGACGAGCAGATGCAGATCAGGACGTTGATGCGCTTGCAGTCGTTTCACCAAAGCGAGTGCGACATCGCTGAGCAGATTGCGCTCATGAAATTCATCGAAGAGAATCGCGCCGACATCCGCGAGCGTGGGGTCATCTTGCAACCAGCGCAGCAAGATGCCTTCCGTCACGAAACAAATGCGCGTGCCGAGCGAAGTGTGGTCATCAAAGCGAACCTGGTAACCGACTTCCTTGCCGAGCGTCACATTCCGTTCCCACGCCACGCGCGCAGCGACGGTGCGAGCGGCGACACGACGCGGTTGCAGCACCACGATCTTCTTGTCCCCGGCCAGCCCCGCATCCAGGACCATCTGGGGGACTTGGGTCGATTTGCCTGAGCCGGTAGGCGCGACGAGCACCAAACGGTGCGCGGCACGCAACGATTCCACGATCTGTGACTGGACCTGCCAAATGGGCAGCGATTTCGGTTCCACGGGGGCGTATTCTAGGGAGGAAAAGGTCGAAGGCCACAAAGAAGCACAAAAGGAAAAATCCCCGCTGAATCGCTTCAGCGGGGATGGCGAAACTATTAACGAAACCTTATGCCAGGTTTTGCAACTCGCCGGTGCTATCACCGAGTTGTTGGGTCTTGATGTCCATGCGATTCAGCATGGAGAGCCACAGATTGTTCAGCGGCGTGCGGTTAGGATAGACCACATGGCGGCCCGTCTTGATGGTGCCACAGCCCTTGCCGGCGACCAAGATCGGCAGGTCGTCGTGGTTGTGGCGGTTACCGTCCGAGTTGCCGGAGCCGTAGCAGAGCATCGTATGATCCAGCAGCGTTCCATCGCCTTCCTTGATGGACTTCATCCGTTCGATGACATAGGCGAGCTGGGTCACGTGGAAGCGATTGATCTGGGCGATCTTGGCTTTCTTTTCCTCGCTGCCGCCATGGTGCGAAAGGTCATGATGACCTTCCTTCACGCCGATGAACGGATACGGTTTGCCGCTGCCTTCATTGGCCAGCACGAACGTGCAGATGCGCGTGGCATCCGTCTGGAATGCCAGCACCATCAACTCGCCCATGATACGGATATGCTCTTCGTAGCTTTGCGGAATACCGGCCGGCTGGGCAAAATTCTCAGGCGCCTTCAAGTCCGGCATCTTGGCGGCCCGTTCGATGCGCAGCTCCAGATCGCGCACGGCGGAGAAGTATTCGTCCAGCTTGCGTTGATCGGTACGACCCAGCTTGCCGTTCAGTTCGCTGAACTCTTCCTTCACCAGGTCCAGCACGCTCTTGCGCTGGGCGTCACGTTTCGCGCGTTCTTCCTTCGAACCGGAGCCGAACAGGCGCTCGAACACCAGCTTGGGGTTCACTTCCTTCGGCAACGGTTGCGTGGCGGAACGCCAAGCCATCGTGGAGGAGTAAACGCAACTGTAACCGGAATCGCAATTGCCCGCCATGGAACCGGCTTCCGTGCCGATCTCCAATGAGGCGAGCCGGGTCTTGTCACCCATCTGGGCGGCCGCCACCTGATCCACGGAGATACCGGCGCGGATGTCCGTGCCGTCCGTCTTGCGCGGCTGGCAACCGGTCAGGAACGCTGACAATGCCCGGGCATGGTCACCACCGCCATCACCGTTGGCGAAGGCTTTGTCCGCCGTCAAACCGGTCAAAATGGAGAAATCCTGCTTAAACGATTCCAGCGGCTGCAATACCTTGGGCAGGTCTTTCAGCGCACCTTCATACCCTGGTTTCCAATCCGCCATGTTGATGCCGTTCGGGACATACAGGAACGCCATCCGGTTCGGCGCCGCCTGGCTGAGCTTCGTATCGGCCCCCCAACTGGTCATCGGCCCCATGGCCTCCAACCACGGGAGGGCGAGGGCAGCACCCATGCCGCGGAGCAGGGTGCGGCGGGAAATATGCAGGTGGTTATTCATATGTCTTATGGTTAGAGTGGTTGGTGTTCCTAATTATTCAGCAGATTCGTACTTTTCCTTCAACTCTTTCCCGCGGCGCAGGCGGAAAGGATCGCTCTTCACAATGGAGCTGACCAGCGTGGAAAACTTGTAATCATTCTGGGCCATCTCGCTGACCACTTTCTTGATGGTCCGCTCGTCGTAATACTCCAAACCCCGGCCGAGTGCGTAAATCATCAATTTCTCGGTAACGTTACGGGCAACGAGCTCTTTCTTATCTTTCAAGATGTTCTTCAGCTCGTTCGGGCCTTGGAAGCTCTGTCCATCAGGCAAGGTGCCGGATGGGTCGATGGCACCGTCAGCATCACCTTTGCGGAAACGGCCGATGGCATCGAAGTTCTCAAAGGCGAAACCAAGTGCGTCCATCTGGCGATGGCAACCGGCGCAGGCAGGGTCAGCCCGGTGCTGCTCCATGCGCTGGCGTAAGGTGCCTTTCAACTCCTTCTGCTGTTCCAAGCCCAAAACACCCGAAGGTGCCGGCGGCGGGGGCGTGCCCAAGATCTGTTCCAGCACCCACTTGCCACGTTTCACCGGCGAGGTGCGCGTGGGGTTGGAGGTCACCGTCAGGATGCTTGCCTGGGTCATCAGACCGCCCCGGCTCTTGTCCGGGAACGTCACGCGGACGAACTCGCCCAAACCCCGCCGGCCATTCCAGCGATCACGATTGCCACCGTTGCCGAACGCCTTGTCCTCAATGCCATAAAGGCGGGCGAGGGGACGATTCACGTAGGTGAAATCCGCATCCACCAGATCCAGCACGCTCCGGTCTTCCCGGATGATCTCGGTCAGGAAGAGTTCGGTCTCACGCATCATGGACTTGCGGAGCTGCTCGTCGAAGGCCGGGAACAGGGTGGTGTCTGGCGCAAAGCTGGCCAGCCGTTGGATCTGCAGCCATTGCATGCCGAAGTTCTGCACCAGCGCATCAGAGCGCTGATCCTTCAACATGCGCTGGATCTGGGCATCCAAGTTCTTGGTCAGCTCATTCTTCCCGGCCAGAGTGAGCAGTTCCTCATCGGGCATCGTGCTCCAGAGGAAGTAGCTGAGGCGAGAGGCCAGTTGATATTCATCCAGCGGATGGGCGTCTTTGGTCTTAGGACGGTCATCCAGTTCCGAGCGGAACAGGAACTTGGGCGAGCACAGGCTGGTCTTCACCAGTTCCTGCAGACCGCCTTCAAATTTGCCTTCATTGGCGGCCTGGCCGGCGGCGAACACTTTGACATACCGCGCCACCTCTTCTTTCGTCGGCGGACGGCGGAAGGCTTTGCTCAAAAACCACTCGGTGACCGGCTGGACGCGTTCCGCGTTCGGCTTGCTCGTGGCGATGGCATCCACGCGCTTCATGAATTCGGAACGGGTATCCGCCGGACCAACGACTTTGAACTCATTGATGTAAAGCATCCGGTTGACGGATTCTTTTTGCGCATTGGCAAAACGGGCGCGAAACACATGTTCACCAGCAGGCACATCCAGTTTGACTTCAAATTCCTTCCATTTGCCCACCTTGTTCGTCACCGCCACACTGGTAAGTTCCTTGTCATCCAGCAGCAATGTCATCTGCACGGGTTCGGCTTCATTCGCGTTCGTGGAAGCGGCCCGCACCCGGAACACATATTCTCCGGCGATGCCGATCTTATGGGTGACGAAAAGCTGCGATTCCCGGTTGGTGACAGGGCGGGTTCCGTTCTCACTGCCATAACCGCCGGGTTCCAGGAAGATGGAGTAGGTCGTGCGGGTGGAAGGCTTGGGCAGCGTGATATACACGGAACGCTTGGCCAACCCCTCGGCCGCATCCAGATACCGCTCCAGATGCACTGGGGAGATGCTCAAGACATCGCCGATGTTGTCAAAACCATGACCGATATCATCAGCCGGGAAATTCTCTGTGGGGTTGAAATCCACCGCCAGGAGGTCGCGCACCGTGTTGTTATATTCGGTACGGTTCAGGCGGCGCACGGTGACGTGGCCGGGATCGGGCTTCTGCTTGGACTCCGCCTTGGCGAAGGTCACGGTCATCGCGTTGTTGAACGCTTCGATCTCTTCGTGCGTCGGTTGCACCTTGGCCTTCTTCGGGGGCATCTCGCCCGTGTTCACCTGTTGCAGCACACCGCGCCAGAGCTTGTGGTCTTCCAGGATGCGCTTGTCATCCTTGATCGCCTTCAGGTCCAGATCGCCCTTCGTATGCTTGCCGCCATGGCACTCATAGCAATACTTGTCCATGAAAGGTATCGCGCCTTTCTTGAAGTCTGGCGCCGAGGCTCCCATCGCGGCCGAGGCCCCGAACAACAGGCTGATAACCGCAGTGGCGGTCACACGAGAATTGATTAGCGATAGCATCACGTTCATTGGACTGGTTGTAGGGCTTCTTATTCAACACTTTCCCGTTACCAAGCAAAGCCGAAATTGGGCAAATCCAGCCTCATTTTGAGGTTTCTACGGGCATTATCTTGCCTCGACTCCCGCAATATATTCCCGATGCACTCCGGCCTCTGGATTATCCACATTTTCTACTGCTTGCGCCTTCCATCGCGCCAAATGAAAACACCCCGCAACCGGATTGGTCGCGGGGTGTTTTGCGGAATCTTTGTTTTAATTGAGGAACGTCGCTTCGTTGCTCATGAAAAGCGCGTGCGCGTACTCGGCCCAAACGGTCAGCGGCTCGCGGTTCCGTTGCACCGTCGTCACCCGCGCTCCTTTGCCCTTGGCCTTGCCCTTCTTTTGCCGGGCGGCCGGACTGGCGGCCACCGCTTCCGGCTTCTCTAGCACGGCCGGGCTGCTGCTCACGAACCGCTGGCTCAAGCGCAACTCCGTCGAACTCGGCGGCCGTTGCAGGATGCGGTCATAAAGGAACGTGATCCGTTCATCGTCGGTCTTTAGCGCTTCGAATTCGGACAGCTCCACCAGATTGCGCGCCTGCTCGACCACGATCGGGCTGTTCATCATGAAGAGCGATTGCTGGGGCACGATGGTCTCGTTCCGTTTCCCGTTCGTCATGTCCGGGTTCGCGAAGTCAAAGTGATTGAACATCTCCGGCAGATCCGCGCGGTCGATGTAACCATACACCGTGCGCCGCGTGATGAACGGTTCCTTCGTCAATTCCACCGGGTTGCCGTATTGCGTCAGGTCCAGCGAACCGCCGATGGCCAGCACAGAATCCCGCACGGCCTCGAAGTCCAGTCGCCGGATGTTCGCACGCCACAAGAGCTTGTTGAAAGGATCCATCTGCGCGTAAGTCGGGTTGTTCGCACTGCTTTGCTGATACGTATGCGACAGCATGATCAAGCGGTGCATCGCCTTGATGGACCAGCCTTGCTTCACGAACTCCGTCGCCAGGTAATCCAGCAATTCCGGATGCGTCGGCGGGGTGGCCTGGTTGCCGAAGTCATCCGGCGTCGCCACGATGCCTTCGCCGAAGTGATGCTGCCAGACACGGTTCATCATCACGCGCGGCGTGAGCGGATTCTTCGGGCTGGCGATCGCCTGCGCGAGTTCCAAGCGGCCGCTGCCGTTCTGGAACGTCGGGCGTTCCGGCCCCGAAAGCACTTCGAGGAAACGCCGTGGCACTACTTGGCCCGGGCTTTGCGCTTCACCGCGGATCAAAATCGCTGCGTCCGCTGCTTTCGGCGAATCCACCAGCACCATCGCGCGTACCGGGGCGCCCGGATGCGATTCATCTAGTTCATTCAGCTTGCGCTTCAACTGCACTACCTTCTCCGCCATCTCCTTCTTGGTCATGACGGGTTTGGCGGCGGTCTTCGCCTTGCCCTTGCGCTTGTCCTTGTCGGTGAACTGTTCCAGTTCTTGCAGCTCTTTTTGGATCGGCGCCCATTGTTTCACGTAGTCCTGATACTGTTCCGGCGTCCCTTGTTTGCCGATGACCGGCAGGTTCTCCAGCTCCATCGAGCTCGCGAAGATGCCGTAGAACGAATCGTAATCCGCCGTCGGGATGGGATCGAACTTGTGATCGTGGCAACGCGCACACGCCACCGTCAGGCCGAGGAACGCTTTCGACACCACATCAATGCGGTCATCGATCACGTCATTTTTGTTGCCCATGAACCGCTGGCCGATGGTCAGGAAGCCGAGCGCGGCCAAATTGCTGTTGTCTTTGCTGCCCTTCCCGAGGCGATCCGCCGCGATCTGCTCCATGATGAACTGATTGTACGGCTTGTCCTCATTGAAAGCCTTGATGACATAGTCCCGATACGTCCACGCGAACGGGTAGTCCGGGGTATCCTTCTTCTTCTTAACCTCGCCCTTCGTGTCCGAGTAGCGCGCGCTATCCAGCCAGAAGCGGCCCCAGCGTTCGCCGTACTGCGGGGAATCCAACAGACGGTTGATCACCTTCTCAAACGCATTGGATGATGTGTCTTTGACAAAATCTTCCACCTCTTCCGGCGTTGGCGGCAGACCGATAAGGTCAAACGTCGCGCGGCGGATGAGCAACCGTTTGTCGGCCGTGGGCGAGGGCTTGATACCCTTGTTTTCCAACTGCGCCACCACGAACGAATCGATCGGATTAAACACAAACGTCGTGTCCTTCACCTCGGGAATCGCCGGCTTCACGAGCGGTTGAAATGCCCAGTGATCGGATTTCTCCGCCGAACGCTTGGCGGTATTGACGACCGGGGCCGATTTGCGCGGATCCGGCGCTCCCATCTTCACCCACGTCGTCAAATCGGCGATCTCCGCGTCAGAAAGCTTCTTGTTCTTCGGCGGCATCTGCAGGTCGGCGTCCGTATAACGCACCGCCTGGATCAGCAAACTCTTGTCCGGATTGCCCGGCACCACGGCCGGACCCGTGTTGCCACCTTTGAGCGTGGCCTCGGCGGTATCCAGAAATAGCCCGCCCTTGCTCTTGCCCTCAGCAGCGCTGTGACAGCTATAACACTTGTTCGCCAAGATCGGCCGGATCTTCGCCTCGAAGAACTGCACCTGCGTGGCATTCGGCTCCGCCGCGCTCAGCGACAACCCGCCCACCACACAGCTTAACAGCGTGGCTGCCCTAAGGTTGAATGAAGTTGGTTTAAACATACGCAGCCCTTACGCGATGACGTCCTTGATCACATTGCCGAAGTTATCCGTCAGGCGGAAATCCCGGCCGTTGTAGCGATACGTCAGCTTCGTATGATCGAAGCCCAGCAAGGCGAGGATCGTTCCGTGCAGATCATGGATATGCACCTTCTTCTCCACCGCCGCGTTGCCGAATTCATCCGTGGCGCCATACGTCACGCCGCCCTTCACGCCACCGCCGGCCATCCACGTGCAGAAACCTTTGCCGTTGTGATCCCGGCCCGGATTGTCATTGCCGTTCTTGTCATGCACCGGTTTGCGACCGAACTCACCGCCCCACAT
Source organism: Limisphaerales bacterium (assembly GCA_965283725.1). Lineage (GTDB taxonomy): Bacteria > Verrucomicrobiota > Verrucomicrobiia > Limisphaerales > JAEYXS01 > JAEYXS01. The sequence continues at coordinate 459,014 of CBDIPT010000003.1, read as the reverse complement.
GATCAACGTGCTGTCCAGCAGCCCGCGTTGTTTCATATCCGTCATGAACGCCGCCAATGGCTGATCGATCTCCGCGGCCTTCTCGCGCAACCGCGTCTCCAGATTGTTATGATGATCCCAACCGCCCGCCCACACCTGCACGAAACGCACCCCGCGTTCGATCAAGCGCCGCGTCAGCAGCAGTTGCTTGCCCTGCTCCGTGTTGCCGTAGAGCTGGCGCATCGCAGCGGGCTCCTTGCTGAGATCGAAGGCATCACTCGCCTCCGTCTGCATCTTGAAAGCGAGTTCGTACGCCTGGATGCGCGCCTCGAGTTGCGCGTCCTTCTGCAGTTGCTGGCTTTGCAGTTCATTGAACTGATGCACCAGATCGAGCTGGCGCCGCTGCTCTGGCAGTTTCAGGTAACTGCTGTGGATGTTTTGGATCATCTCCTCCACCGTACTGTCCTGCGTATTGATGCTCGTGCCCTGATAGATGCCGGGAAGGAAAGCCGATTGCCAGTTGGAGGAATAACCGCCCTTGCCCGCGCGCAACGAGATGAAGCCCGGCATGTTCTGGTTCTCCGTGCCCAAACCATAGACCACCCACGAGCCCAAGCTCGGTTTCGGCATGCGCAGCGAACCCGTGTTCATCATCACCGAGGCGATCGCGTGGGCCGGCACATCCGTCCACATGGACCGGATGATGGCCATCTCATCCACATGTTCGCCCAGCTTCGGGAACACTTCACTGACCTCGATGCCCGACTTGCCCATCTTGTTGAACTTGAAAGGCGAGGGCATCGCCACCCCACCCATGCCCGGCAACGGCTTGCCATCATACTTGGCCAGCATCGGTTTCGGATCCCACGTATCGATGTGCGACGGCGCACCTTGCGCGAAGATATGCACCACGTGCTTCGCCTTGGCGGGCAGCGGAGCTGGTTTCGCAGCCAACGGTGAAAGTGATTCTGCGGCGAATGCGCTGGGCGCCACGGCGTCCTCGCCCAAAAGCATCGCGAGGCTCAAGGCCCCAAACCCCATCCCCGCCTTCTCCAGAAAACTGCGACGGCTGAACGCGCTCGGCGAGAGATACCCGGGTAAGTTAGGATTATTTAAGTTCATGGTCGCGATGGGTTATGTTAATAGGGCAGACGCTGGGTAAGCCCGCATAGTTACAGCCATCAGTCATTTCTTGGGCGTGCGCCGTCAGAATCTATCTAGCCCTCCTGCTCTTTCCATCCTCCTTTCTGCCCACCACTATCTCAGGGGGCCTAGGACATACGCTGTCCATGTGCTCCTTTTCTTAAAAAATTCCTCAATCGGCCTAACACCTTGGCTGCAAACGTCTTGCTCTAATAATACGCCCAACCCCCCGGCGTTTATTTTTATGGCACCGCGCTGCCACTAAGACCAACAGAACTGTCTTCCAACCCTCAACCACCCCTCATTTCTTCCGGTAATGCCGAATCGCAAACTCTGGTGTGTCCCGCAGTGTCTCGACCAGCTCGAACTGATCCTCAAAGGGCGGGAAGAATGCATCACCGCTCACCTCGCGTTTGACCAAAGTCAGGTAAAGATCCGAGCATTGCGGCAGGGCCTGCCGATAGATATCCGCCCCGCCGCAGATGAACGTCTCGCGGCCATCTTCCACCGGTTTTAACGCCGCCAAATCATGCAATGTCTGCGCACCAGGCACGTTGAACTCTTTCCGGCTCAGGATGATGGTCGTGCGGTTGGGGAGCAGCCGCCCGATGGATTCATACGTCTTACGGCCCATCACGATGATGTGCCCGCTGGTGGTCTGCTTGAACCACTTGAAATCCTCCGGCAGATGCCATGGTATCTGGTTCCCGTTGCCGATCACACGGTTCAACGACATGGCGGCGATGGCTTTGAAAGGCTTCATGGTTATCGATTCAACGGTGGCGGGGTGGTCGGCAGTTTCGGCGGCTGGCCGACTTGCGCTTTGATCGCGAAGCCCGTGATGGCCCCCCAGATCCACGCGCTGAGGAACAGGCCGAACCCGGCGCCCGCTTCCCACACAAAGTGATCTTGCCACGTCGGTGGCCGCGTCTCGTTCATGATCATCGCCACGAACTGCTGCAGCGCGAACATCACCAGAAACAACGCCAGCAGCGCCATGGCCATCTGCACCCAGCCGCTCTTGCGCCGCGCCAGCACCGACCCCAGCCCCGGCCAGAACGCCAGGTTGATGACCAGACAGCCGCGCGCGGATTTCTCATCCAGCGGCCACTTGATGTTCAACCACTTTGCGAGCGTCAGTTGCATACCTCTATCTACCCGCCAGCGCCGGTAAGTTGCGCACGATGCCGAACCCGATGAATACCGCCACGATACCGAGACCGATCCACGGCTTTTGCCCCAAGCTCGGCCAAGTGTTCCGTCGCAGGATGCGTATGGCCCCTTCATAGGCCAGCAATGGCAGCAGCAGGACGGCGAATGGATTAAGCTGCCACGCCGTCGCGAAGTTTCCGTGCAACAGTTGATGCGTGGCGCGCAATCCGCCGCAACCCGGGCAATCCAGCCCTGTAGCTTGATGAAAGAGGCACTGCGGATAAAACGCGCTCTGTTCCGGCGGGCAAAAATACAGGATCGCCACCACCGCCGCGGCACCCACCCCGGCCAGCATCCAACCCTTGCTCTGCACCTTCGCCGGAGCCTCGTTCAGGAACGGTGGCTGGTTCGTGCTCATGGGCCAAAAGGTGTTTTCAACGGTTCACCTGTGAAGAAGCGCGGGATGTAGAGCAGCAACAGCATATACGCCAGAAACACCAGCAAGGCGATGCTCAAACCCGCCAGGGCGAACATGAGCCCTTCTTTCGGAGCCGTGTTTCGCTTGATACGGAACAGGGCGACCACCGAGGCAGCCAGCCCGAACGGGGCCAACGGCAGACAGAAACAGAGCAAGGAAGCAAGACTGAGCGTGAACCCCATCCGCGCGAGCTTGTTCTTCGGCGGTTCATTATTCGCCAGTTGTTGTGCTTGCGCCTTGGCCGCCAGCGCCGCGGCGAACTCCGCGAACTCGCCCAGCTTGCGCCAGTTCGGTTCGCTGGTCTTCCGCACCAAAGTCTTCGCGCCGGCGCGGCCTTCCTGGATCCACGCGCTCACCTCGGCAGCACTGGCCGGACCGTACTCCACGCCGTCCGCCCCGATCATCTTATACTGGCTGGTTTCTTCGGCCATGGTCTTAGTGGCGATGCGCCAAATCCTTCAACTTCGCGGCCGCTTTGCCGCTGTCGATGGTTTCTCCGGCCAAATCCCAGCCTTCGATCAACGTCTTCACCTTGCCTGCGACATGCAACGCCGCCGCTGCGTTCAACAGCACCGCGTCCCGCTTCGGTCCGCGCTCCTGCCCGCACAGCACTTGGCGCACGATCACAGAATTCACCTGCGCATCCCCGCCTTCCAGATCCGCCAACGTGGCCTTTTGCAGCGGCAAGAACTCCGCCTGCCAGACCGACGTATGAAAGCCCCGGTCCTGATAGAACTCCGCCACATGGTTATCACCCATGGTGGACAGCTCATCGAGCATGGCCGTCTCCACGCGCCCGCATAACACCATGCCCCGGCGGATGCCCAAGCCTTGGAGCACGCGTGCCATCGGTTCCGTCAGCGCCGGATTCGGCACGCCGACCAGTTGTGCCGTCGGCCGCACCGGGTTCATCAATGGCCCGATGAAATTGAAGATGGTCCGCTGCCCCCGTTCCGCACACAGCTTGCGGGCCGGACCGATGTGCTTGAACGCCGGGTGAAACCGGGGCGCCAGAAAAAATGCGAACTGATGTTCCCGCAGCAAGGCCGCCGCCTGTTCCGGTGTGTTGTCCACCGGGATGCCCAGGGCCTCCAGCACATCCGCACTGCCGGACTTGGAAGTGATGGCGCGGTTGCCATGCTTCGCCATCGTCACCCCCGCCGCCGCCGCCAGGATGGCCACGCTCGTCGAGATGTTGAACGTGTTGAGACGATCCCCGCCCGTACCGCATACATCCAGGATTTCACCCGCGCGGGTGGCCGGGTCTAGGGGCACGGCAAGGGAAAGCTCCCGGATGCCATGCGCGAACGCGGCGATCTCCTCCACCGTCTCGCCTTTGCGCGCGAGCGCTGTGAGAAAATCCGCTTTGACCTCGGCCGACGCGCCTTCGCCCGTCAAATCCTTGATGGCCACGGCGATCTGTTCCGCCGAAAGATTTTGGCGGGAATTCAATTGCTCTGTGAGTGACAACAGCACCTCCGCAGCATAAACCGCACAAACAACCTGCAAAGACGAATTTTCCAACGTAACGCCGAGCCCCAGCTCGGCCCGCTTGCCCATCTGCTCTCGATGTTCGAAGTTGGGCGTTCGATGTTGGATGTTTCCCCCTTTCTCCTCCTCCCTTTCCACCTCTCCTATTGCTCCACCGCCCTCTCCCCGCTAGCCTCCACCCCTCATGAGTATCCGGCTGGAAATGCTGCAAGTCGCGCGTGTCGCCCCCAAAGCTTTGGGCGATTCCGCCGACCTCGTCCGCGCTTTCCTCCTCAGCCAGCAGAACGACGACGGCGGTTGGCGCGATCGCTCCGGCCTCAGTGACCTCTACTATACCGTGTTTGGTCTGGAAGGCTTGCTCGCGCTTCGCGCCGATATCCGCTTGGCCCACGTTGCGCGCTATCTGGCCAGTCATGGCGTCGGCGAGAATTTGGATTTCGTCCACCTCTGCTGCCTCGCCCGTTGCTGGGCCGCCTTGGCCAATCAAGACGCCGCCATCCTGCGTGAGCGCCCGGCCAGTTTCACCACCCGCGTCGCCCAACGCCTCGAACAATTTCGCGCGACCGATGGGGGTTATCATCCGCTGCCAGCCAGCCAGTTCGGCACCGCTTACGGCTGTTTCCTCGCGCTCGCCGCCTATCAAGACTTGGGTGTGGAATTGCCCGAACCTTTGCGTGTGGTGCAATGCCTGAAGTTTCTGGAAACGCCCGATGGAGCGTGGACCAATGAACGCGGCATGAAGTTCGGTGCCACCAATTCCACCGCCGCCGCCATCACCTTGCTCCGTCACTTGCACCTGCCCATTCATCCGCAAGTGGGCGATTGGCTTATGGCCCAGATGCACGCCGACGGCGGTTTCCTGGCCATTCCGGGCGCCCCGATCCCTGATCTGCTGACCACGGCGACCGCTTTGCACGCGTTGTCTGGCTTGGAAATGCCCCTCGAGCCGATCAAGGAGAAGTCTCTCGATTTCATCGATACCCTTTGGACCGCCCAAGGCTCCTTCCACGGCAATTGGACCGATGAACACCTCGACAGCGAATACACCTACTACGGCCTGTTGGCCCTCGGCCATCTAAGCCTGTAAGCGTTCGTATTTGGGACAACTTGGTCTGTTCCTAGTCCCAGCCATCAAGCCTCAAGCCCCGACTCTCAACTACTCCGGGATCGGCGAATCCTTGTGGTAGGTCTTGCCTTCCCAGACGAAATCACCCGTCGCCTTGTCATACGTCAGCACCCGATTAGCGCTGCCTTTGGCGGGCGGCACATCGATCTTCGGCAGCCACTTCTTATGTTCCGCGATGACCGTCGCGTACTTCTTATCCCCCGCCAGATTCTTCCATTCGTTCGGATCGTTCTTCATGTCATACAGCTCTTCCGAACCGTCCGCATAATGGATGTACCGATACTGCTCGGAACGAACCGCGTGATTGCCCTGATTATGTGACGTGATGGCCGGCCATTCCCGTTTGGCTTTGGCATCCTTCAACTGCGGCACGAGGCTGTGCCCTTCCAGATCATTCCGCGCGGGCAATCCGCATAACTCCACCAGCGTAGGATACATATCCAGCAACTCCGCAGGCTGGCTGCAACGCCCGTTCTTGGCCACGCCCGGCCCGGCGAAGACCAGCGGCACCCTCGCCGAACGCTCCCAGAGCGTGTTCTTGCCGGTGATGCCTTTCTCGCCCAGATGCCAGCCATGATCACCCCACACCACGATGATCGTATTCTCCGCCAATCCCGCCGCTTCCAACGCCTCCACGATGCGGCCCAGTTGGGCATCGGAAAAACTCACGCTGGCAAGGTAAGAACGCACAAGGTTCCGCCACTGATTGTTCTCTTTCACCCATTTCAAGCGCGGTTCCGGCAAATCCCAGTGCAGATACCAGGAGAAGCGCGGCAGGTTCGCCCGCTCATTCTCCTTCACCGGCGGGAGCACGGAATCATCGTCCGGATACAGGTCCATCCACTTCTGCGGCACATAGCACGGCACATGCGGCAGAAAGAACCCGGCCGAGAGGAAGAACGGCTGATCCTTCGGCATCTGCTTGATCTGGTCGATGGCCCAGCTCGCCACCTGATAATCCCCCTTGTCCTCGTCTTTGTGCGGGAATGCGCCCCAATCCATCAAAGGGTTGTTACCCATCGGCGTCGGCGGGATGAGCTTCTTCTCCGGCTTCACCCCAACCCCGCCTGCCGCGCCCCAGACATCAAATTCCTTCGCTTTCATCTGCGGTCCGCCCACGCCGCCATGATAGATCTTCCCCACGGTATAGGTCTTGTAACCGTTCGCCTTGAAGTGCTGCGGCAACGTCACCCGGTCCTGCCACTCCGGCAAGGTGCGGAACCACGGCGCCAGCCCATAAACCCCCGTCGTAGTTGGGCGCAACCCCGTCATCAGGCTCGTGCGGGAAGGATTGCACAGCGGGGCCTGGCAATTCGCGTTGAGGAACACCGTCCCGCGCTTGGCCAGCTTGTCGAGGTTCGGCGTCTTCGCCAGCGGATGCCCGCCCAGCGCACCGACCCAGTCATTCTGGTCATCAATGGCGATGAACAGGACATTAGGCTTCTGGGCCGTGGCAGCCTGAACCGTTACGAGTCCAAAAACAAAAAACAGTCCGACGGCAAGCAAAGCGATGTGGCGCGGCATAGGAATACATGGGACCATAATACCCTGACAGACGCCCGGCAAACCTAATGAGTTACGCTGAATTAAGAGACAGTCGTGCTGCTTTATTTCTTCAAAAGCTTGCGCACCAATTCGGCATCCTCCTCTGTGGTAACAATCTTGTCTGGATAGATCCAAACAGTGAAATCGTCGGTGTCATCTGACACTTTTTCCGCATCAACCCCTTCCCCAAGTGAGGAACTAAAATGTATGATCCAATCGTTCTTGGCAGCACAAAGCTCCTTTTGTACCGCTGCAACGACCTCGGGAAATGCACGATAAGCCTTCAATGAATAGGCACAGAGTGAGAAGGAACGGCGGGTGCCTCCACCCATAAAGGGGAAAGTTATATCGCGCTCATCTTTGAAGCGCTTGAACAGGTTCTGTCCGATCTGCTTTTCCAGCCAGGACCGCTCCGAGCGAATCAGCTCTTCGTTCAGGTCAGTTGGCTTGATTCCAAAGGGGTTTGAATCGAAATGATTAAATTCCTCCTGACTGACCACAACCAAGTGGCTATTGGGTTTACGGATTTCCAGTTCAGCCAGAAAATCCGCATCCCATGATTTTAGCGCTTTTTGGATGCTTTCGACCTGCTTCTTGTCCGCTGCCGTCAGTGATCCGTAAAAATTCAGTTCTCTTAGATTTTTTACCATGCCCAACGCTTCAATATGCTTTACTTCAGGTGCTGTGATGCTGAGCGATCTAAGCTCGGGAAGCTGCGGTAGGGCTGCCAAATCCAAAGGCGATGAAGTCCTCAGCTTCAGATGGGTTATTTTCGAACAGGAGTCCAAAGGCGATAGCTCGTGAAATGCACCCGTAAGATCCAAACTCTGCAATCTTTGGAACCGCTCCAATCCATCCAAACCATCGATTTTGTCCACGCTTAGGTTCACGAGCTTAGGGCAGGATGGTAAATCCCTAGGCGCACAGACCGTTTGCCCATAGAGATCAAGCAGGACCAACTCTGGTAATATTTTGCACCCGACGAACGCACCGGATTGTTCCGTCGAAAGCTTAAGCTTCCTGAGTTTCGGCAGCCCTTCCAGAACCTTCAGATTTTCGGCCGGATTTTCCCTTAAATCCAGCTCTTCCAGCTCCGGACATGCCGCCAAAGCCTTGAAATCCTTGATTTGATTGCCTGCACATAGGAATACGCGTAACGCTTTCAGCTTAGATAAAACTGAGATATCTGAGACCGAATTGGCATTGATCACCAAAGTTTGCAGGTGCGGCAGACACGTCACGGCATGGATGTTGGTTATGTCTTCGCCCTGCAGGCTAAACCAAGTCTTCTTTTCTAGCTGAGCCCATATCGCTTTCAGCAGTTCCGGCGAGGTCTTGGCCAGCAGTTTTGGCGCGGCGATCTCGGTTGAAAATAGAAGCTCACTTACATCCAATTCGGGGTTATCTATCAATTTTGGCGCAGCGGAAGTCATCATCTGGACCAGTATTTTAGCCGTGTCCGGATCAAGGTCTTTCTGGCGGCACAATTTAATGAACAATGGTTCCTCGGTCATTGGTGGTTTAACACTCCCTCCTTGATTGTCGGCCGCCCTGATCTGCCCTGCCAAAATCAGGCAGAGCAGGCATAGCACTAGCGGATTCATGTCCCGGAAAAGATAGGTGTAAGAGTGTTTCCGGGCAATGTTGTTTGTGTCGTTCCATTCGCAATAATTTCTAACCTTCATTCGTTTACACCTGCCAGTTGCGAGGCTACCTTACTCCCATGTTGAAACCCTTGCCGTTCTGCCCGCCGGGTCAAGGAACCCGGCTTGTCACCTCGTCCCCGGTTTGTCTTTTGCGGTTCACGCCGGTCCGCGCTTGAACAGAACACCGTTTTCAACGTCTGATTCACCAACCATGAGCGCTGTTTCTCACTCTCCCCTCTCGGAAACCTCCTCGCACGACGTCGCCGCCATCGATGACATGCGCGATCTCTACAAACAGATGCGCGCCGAGGTCGGCAAGGTCATCATCGGCCAGGAGATCGTCGTTGAGCAGTTGCTGATCGCCATCCTTGCCCGGGGCCACGCGCTCCTGATGGGCGTGCCCGGCCTGGCCAAGACCACCATGGTCAACGCCCTCTCCGAGGTGATGTCCCTGACCTTTAACCGCATCCAGTTCACGCCAGACCTGATGCCCTCGGACATCACCGGCACGGATATCTTGCAGGAGACGGACCAGCCCGGCCGCCGCGCCTTTGTTTTCATCAAAGGCCCCATCTTCTCGAACATCGTGCTGGCGGATGAGATCAACCGCACGCCGCCCAAGACGCAATCCGCCCTGCTCGAGGCCATGCAGGAGCATAAGGTCACCGCCGCCGGCCGCGTTTTTCCTTTGCCCTCGCCGTTTTTCGTGCTGGCGACCCAGAATCCCATCGAGCAGGAAGGCACCTATTCGTTGCCCGAGGCGCAGTTGGATCGCTTCATGTTCTTCATCCATGTGGATTATCCCACCTTGGAAGATGAACGCCGCATCGCTCGCGAGACGACGGGTCGCAAACCCGCTGCGTTGAACAAGCTTATCACCGGCGAGCAAGTGCTCAGCTTCCAGCAGCTCGTGGAGCGCGTTCCGGTGCCGGATCATATCTATGACCTCGCCGTGGACCTCGTCCGCATGACACGACCCAACGCCGAAGGCGCGCCCGATTGGATCCGCAAATGGGTCACGTGGGGTGCCGGTCCGCGCGCCGTGCAATATCTCATCCGCGGTGCCAAGGCCCACGCCGTCCTGCACGGCAGCTACCTCGTGCGCACGGAAGATATCGAAGCCGTCGCGAAGCCGGTGCTCACGCACCGCATCCTCACGAACTTCCAGGCACAGTCTGAAGGCATCACCAGCCCGCATATCATCGGGCGTCTGGTGGAAACATTGCGTCGCGACAAATAGTTCTCCTCGAATATTGTGGCTGACGAACGCGCCAGAGCATTCCTTGATCCCGCCGTGTTGGCGCGGCTCATGCGCCAGCAGTTGGTGACGCGCCATCCGATGGAGGGCAGCGTCTCCGGCCATCACAAGAGCCCGCATCGCGGCTCCAGCGTGGAGTTCGCCGAGTATCGCAACTACGTTCCCGGCGACGATCTTCGCCGCCTCGACTGGCGCGTGTTCGGCCGCAGCGACCGCTTCTACATGAAGGAGTATGAGGCGGATACAAACCTCCGCTGCTACCTCGTGCTCGATACCAGCGCCTCGATGAGTTTCACCGGCCAGCACGGCAGCCGGCTCGATTACGCGCGCAAGATCGCCGCCTCGCTCGCCTATCTCACTATCCAGCAAGGCGACGCCGCCGGTCTCCTATGCGTGGGTGAAAAACAGACCCTCGATATTCCGGCGAAACGGAATCCGGCGCATCTGCAATTGATTTTCGATACCTTGGAATCGGTCGAAGCCAAGGGAACGACCAACCTCGTGAAAGCCCTGCACGAGCTGGCTGAGAAGGTGCGCCGTCGCGCGCTTATCATCGTGCTGACGGATGGCTTTGAAGATGCCGAAGCGTTGTTAAACTGCTTCCAGCATCTCCGCTTCCAGAAGCACGACCTCGCGCTGTTCCAGTTGCTGGACCCGATGGAAATGGATTTCCGTTTCGATCGCCCCGTGCGCTTCAACGATCTGGAAAGCTCATTCAATCTGGTGACCGAGCCGAACACCATCCGCGACGAATACCTCGCGCAACTGCACAAGCACCTCGCGCGCCTGAAGCAAGGCTGCCACGAGTTCAACGCCGAGTATCGCCAGGTGGTCCTCGATCAAAGCTACGAGAAACTGCTGGCCGATTTCCTCAGCGAACGAGCCCACGCCGCCGCCGGCCGAGGCTAAAACGAATGGCCACGAATAAGCACATGAACAATCGGAGCAACGGCAATTCAGATATGCCAATAGCATTCGTTTGCCCTTTTCCCCCTCACCCTAACCGTCTCCCTTTGGGTGAGGGAACAGGAAGTGGACAATTTTTAAAAGTCTTCACGGTAACACCCCAAGCGGCCAATCAATTCTCCCTCTCCCCAAGGGAGAGGGCCAGGGTGAGGAGAAAGCGCCTTATCAATATTAAGCGGGTTTCCGAATCTGAAGCCTCCCTTGGACGTTCGATGTTTCCCTCCCATACCGAATGACCTTCCTGCAACCAGAGATTTTGTGGGCCTTGCCGCTGGTGCTGCTGCCGGTGATCATCCATTTGATCAACCGTCTGCGTCACCGGCCGCAACCTTGGGCCGCGATGCGCTTTCTGGTCGCCGCCACGCAGAGCTCCACGAGTCAGGCTAAGTTGCGGCAATGGCTCATTCTCCTTTTCCGTACGCTCGCGGTGCTGATGCTTATCCTGTTCCTCGGTCGCCCCTTGGCCGGTGGCTGGCTCGGCTGGTCCGTCGCGGCAGCGCCGGATGCTATCGTCATCTTGCTGGACCGTTCTGCGAGCATGGAGACGAAGCTCGTCGGCAGTAACACCACGCGCCGCGAGCAAGCCATCAACTCCCTCAGCAAAGCCGCCGAGCCTTTCGCGGGCCGCAGCCAGTTGATTGTCATCGATAGCGCACTGCGCCGTCCTCAACCGCTCGCTCGCGCTTCCGACCTGCGCGAACTCCCTGCTACCGCAGCGACCGATACCACCGCTGATTTCCCCGCGCTCCTGCAAGCCGCACTCGCCTGGCTCGAAGAAAATCGCACCGGCACGGCTGAACTTTGGATCGTCTCCGATCTGCAACGCACGAACTGGAAAGCCGATGACGAACGTTGGCCCGCCTTGCACACGCAACTCGCCGCCATGAAGCAACGCGTCCACCTGCGTGTTCTCTCCGTCAACGCCACCGCCGATGCCGACACCGCGCTCACCTTGCAAGACGTCCTCCGCACCGATCGCGGTGAACTCGCCGAGCTGCTGCTGACCGTCGATATCCAACGTTCCGTGAATCAATCTGCCACCTTGCCGGTCACGGTGAATCTCAACGGCACGCCCTCACAAACGGAAGTAGCCGTCACGGGCGGCAACCTGCGCTGGCGCCAGAAGCTCAACCTCGGTACGCAACGCGGCAGCGGCTGGGGTTTCGTCGAGATACCTGCCGATGCGAACCAGCGCAATAACCGCACCTATTTCGTTTACGGTCCGCCTGCGAAGCTGCGCACCACGATTGTCACCGAAGACACGCGCTTGGGTCGTTGGCTGAGCGCCGCCGCTTCGGTCAGCACTGCTGGTGGTGCTCGTGAGGCCCGCTTGCTGACACCTTCTGATGTTGCCGGACAAAACTTCGATGCCGATGTTCTCATCTTCTGGCAAGCGCCACTGCCTACGGGCGATGTTGCTACAAAACTTAACACCTTCATCCAAAGCGGCGGCCTTGTTGTTTTCTTACCCGCAGGCAAGAACGACAACGGCCAGTTCCTCGGCCAAGGCTGGGGTGCCTTGGAGAAAGCCGCGGATGAAAAGGCCTTCCGCATCGAACGTTGGGAAGAGAAGGAAGGTCCGCTCGCCAAGACTGAGGAAGGTTTCAGTCTGCCCATGGGCACAACCGCTTTTGCCCAACGCCAACGCATCAACGGTAATGCACCTGCGCTGGCTCAGTTCACGGATGGCAGTGCCTTGCTCACGCGTCAGACAATCGGCAAAGGCCAGGTCTATTTCCTCGCCTCCTTGCCGCAGCGCGAATGGTCTTCCCTCGGCAGCGGTCCCGTCCTTGTGCCCGTGACACAACGCTGGCTCCAGACTGGCAGCCGTCGCCTCACGCAAGCCAGCTTGCTGCACTGCGGCGATCTTTCGGCGGTGGATCAAGGCCTGTCCTGGCAAGCCGTCGAAGGCGGTGGCCTGAACCCGCAGATTGAAGCAGGCATTTATCGCACCGGTGAGCGTCTCGCCGCGATGAACCGCGCGAGTGGCGAAGAAGCGCCCGAGACGGTCACGCGTGAAGAGATCACAGGCTTGATGCCTGATATCGGCCTGCAATGGTTTGAGGACATCGGCACGGGCGGTGACCGTTTGCAAGGCGAGATCTGGCGCCTCTTCGTCTCCGCGATGCTCCTGTTCCTGCTCGTCGAAAGCTTCCTTGTGTTGCCGGCGAAAACCGTGCAGCGCGACAACGTCACCGGTCAGCGCACACCACGGCGCACGGAAGAGACGGCGGAGGTGGCACGATGACCAACTGGTCTTTCACCGTCTCTGGTCCATGGATGCTGCTCGGCTTCCTCGCGTGGGGCGCGGCCGTGGCATTTTGCGTCGTGCATTGCCGTCGCCGGCCCGGCCATCGGGCGACGCGTTGGCTGGAAGGCCTGCGCCTCGTCATCATCACGCTCTTGCTCATCACCTTGATGCGCCCAGAGCGCGTGCAACGCATCGAACGCACCGAAGCACCTGAGATCGTGCTGCTCGCCGACAACTCCGGCAGCATGGAGACCCGCGACCTCCAGCAAGGCACGAATCTCCTTACCCGCCGCGACTGGCTCGAAGCCCAGCAGAAGCGTGAATTCTGGAAGCCGTTGGAAAAGTCAGCCAAGGTGACTTACGAGGCCTTTGCTTCTCCGCCAGCCGACACCAACGCCGATGCTGGCACTGATTTGAACGCTGCGCTGGAAAACTCGCTGAACCAGCGCAAGAATCTCAAGACCGTCGTGCTGCTCACGGACGGTGATTGGAACGCGGGCAAGTCCCCGCTTATCGCGGCTGCGCGTTATCGTGAGCAAGGCATCCCCATCTTCTCGGTCACGACGGGGCGCGATACGCCGCTGCCCGATCTGATTTTGGAACAGGTGAAGCCGCCCGCTTACGGACTCGTAGGTGAACAGATTTCCATCCCGTTCCGCATCAAGAGCCACCTGCCTCGCGAAGTGAAGACCACCATCACGCTGAAGGAAGAGAACGGCGAAGAGCTGAAGCGCAATGTGACCATTCCCGCGCTCGGTGAATTGCAGGACACCATCATTTGGTCGCCACGCATCGTCGGTGACTTCTCGCTCTTGCTGCAAGTGCCCGTGGAACCTGACGAAGCCTTGCCCAAGAACAATGCGCAGACCTTGCGCATCGCCGTGCGGTCGGAATCCTTGAAAGTGCTCGTGGTGGATTCGCAACCGCGCTGGGAATACCGCTATCTGCGCAACGCTTTGGAGCGCGATCCCGGTGTGGAGTTGAACACAGTGCTGTTCCATCCCGGCATCGGCATGGGTGGTGGCAACGATTATCTCCCGGCCTTCCCTGCACGAAGGAACAGATCTCCCGCTACGACGTCGTGTTCATCGGTGACGTCGGCCTTGGCGATGGCGAGTTGAAGGAGACGGATGTGGAATTGCTCCGTGGGTTGATTGAGCAACAAGCCAGCGGCCTCGTTTTCTTGCCCGGTCGCCGTGGTCGCGAGAACACCTTGCTGAAATCCGCCTTGGGCGACCTGTTCCCGGTTGTCCTCGATGAAACGAAGCCCGAAGGCATCACCTTGCAGAACGAGGCCACCTTCCAGCTCTCAAACGATGGTGCCGATCATTTCCTGACGCGCTTCGATGCCGATGAAGCGAAGAACGCCTTCATCTGGAAGAACCTGCCCGGCTTCTTCTGGAGCGCCGCCGTGGAGAAGAGCCGTCCAGGCAGCGAAGTGCTCGCAGTCCATTCTTCCGTCCGCAACAAATGGGGCCGTGTGCCGCTCGTAGTCACCCGGCCTTACGGCACCGGCAAGGTGCTCTTCATGGGCACGGACAGCGCGTGGCGCTGGCGGCGTGGGGTGGAAGATCGTTATCACTATCGTTTCTGGAGTGGTGTCGTGCGTTGGATGGCCCATCAACGTCATCTTTCCGAGCGCGAAGGCATCCGCCTGACGTATAGCCCGGAAGCCCCGAATGTCGGCGAGACGGTTTTCTTCCAGGCCACCGTATTAAACCGCGAAGGTTTCCCCGCCGAGAAAGGTTCCGTGACCGCCACCATCACCGCGCCTTCGGGCCGCAGCGAACGCGTCGCTTTCAGTTCCATCGAAGGCGGTTGGGGTGTTTTCAAGGGCAGTTACAAGCCCACGGAAGGCGGCGCTTACAAATTGAAATTGAACTCCCCGGAGAATAACCGGGAGCTGGAAACCACCCTTGCCGTCAAACGACCAGAGCGAGAGAAACTGGGCCAGCCCGCGAACGCCCGCGTCTTGCGTGAACTGGCCGCGCTGACCCAGGGCATCAATGTCTCTGCGGCGGAACTTGATACGCTTATCCAGCAGATATCCCTGCTGCCGGAGCCGAAGCCTTTGGAACGCCGCACGCGGCTCTGGGCGGAACCGGGCTGGGGCGGCCTGATACTATTATTGCTGGGGATTTATTGGACGGCCCGCAAACTCGCGGGCATGGTATAAACTATAAACGGAATGGCATCGCGACCAACAGAACTGCCTGATTCCCTGCGCGCGCAATTTGCGGCGCTGGAACGGACGCTTTGGCGTAAAGAGACCACGCTGGCGGCGGCCGCCACGGCGATTGTCTTGCTGGTGTCGTTGCTGGTCCTTTTCATTTCGGATCGCTTCTGGGACACGCCACGGATCATGCGCCTGTTCCTGACATGCGGTGCCTTGGGTGTTGGATTCTGGTTGATGCATCGCTGGTGGTCGCTCTGGTACTGGCGCCGGCGCGATCTGCGTGCCTTTTCGAAGATCGTCCAAAAACATCACCGCCGTCTCGGTGATCGCTTGCTCGGTATCGTGGAACTGGCCGAGCAAACAGAACTTCCTGAGGGAATCTCCGCCGAACTCCGTACGGCAGCCATCAAGCAGGTCACCGAGGATGCCGCCAAGATGGATTTCACCGCCGCGGTGGATTTCCGCATTGTCCGGAAATTCCTCATCGGTGCCGGCGCGATGGCCGGTGTGGCGCTGCTTATCGGTATCGTTTCACCCGGTGCCGCGGGCAATGCGGTGAAGCGCTGGCTCTTGCCGGCGGCGGACGCTCCCCGTTACACCTTCATTGAATGGGACGGTCTGCCGGCCGAACTCGTGGTGCCTCACGGTGAAGCCTTTGATTTCTCGGCGCAGGTCCAGTTCCGCTCCTTCTGGCACCCGAGCTCCGCCTCGGCCACCTTGGGTCTGCATGAAGGTAAATCCGCCGTGGAAAATGGGCGCGTCCATTTTGAACTGCCACCGCAAACCCAGCCCGGCCAGTTACGCCTGCGCGCCGGGGATGCCATCGCCACCATCAACATCCGCCCCGAGCATCGTCCAGCCTTGCGCCAACTGCAGGCCAAGCTCGAATTGCCTGCCTACTTGCAACAAGCCCCGCAGATCGAATCCGCCTTGAGCGGCAAACTCCGCGTGTTGACGGATACCAAGGTCACCCTGACCGGCGAAGCCAGCCGTTCGCTCAAGTCCGCGAGTGTGCAGCTAGACCGCCAAGCGCCGCAAAAGCTCATCACGCAAGGCAGCCGATTCACAAGTCCTGCTCTCACGCTAGATAACATCCAGCGCAGCTCATTCACCTGGACAGATGAACTCGGCCTCACGAATCGTTCGCCGTGGTTGCTCGGTGTCGAGACAGTCATTGATGCCGCGCCTTCGGTGGAACTGACCGATCTGGGCATGGATGTCGCCATCCTTGAAGATGAGGTGTTACGCATCAATACCGGTGCACGCGATGACTTCGGTGTACGTCAACTGTCGCTCGCCTGGCAGATCGTCGCCGGACCGGTCGTCACCAATTCGCCCGGCACGCAATTGATGCAGCGCCAGACCACGAACACCGCGCAGAAACAGTTCAACGATTCGTTCGTGTTCAGCCCTTCAGTGTTGAACATACCGGCGGACTCCACGGTGGAAATCCACGCGCAAGCCACGGATTACTTCCCGAACCGCGTGCCTTCGGAATCACCGCGCTTCCGCATCCACGTCATCGGTCATGTGAAACACGCCGAGATGGTGCGCCAACAGTTCGAACAGATGTTCGCCAAGATGGAAGAAGTGACGCGCAAGCAGGAAGCCCTCGCAAATGCGACGCGTGATCTGAAGAGCCAGTCGGAGGAGAAACTGAACACCGAAGCTTCCGCCGCGAAAGCCGGGGAGCAGGCGCAGCAACAGGAACAGACGGCGCGGCAGTTGCAGGACATCGCACGTTCCGGCACCGAGACCTTACGCGAAGCGATGCGCAATCCGACCTTCAACGAAGAGACCTTGCGCGAGTGGGCCAAGACCTTGCAGGCCATGCAGAAGCTGGGCAAAGGCGAGATGAAAGACGCCGCCAAGTCGTTGCAGCAAGCCCAGCAAGACGCCAAGCAACGCGGAGAGGAACTGGCCAAAGCCCAAACTTCCGAGGAAGAAGCTCTGCGCGCCTTGGAAAAGATGCAGCAGAACATGAATCAAGGGCTGGACCGTTTGCAGGCGCAAACACTGGCCCAACGTCTGCGCCAGCTTTCCAAGGATGAAACTAAGATCGGCGAGTATCTGCAGACGATCATCCCCGATACCGTTGGCTTGATGGTTACGGAACTGCCCAGCCGTTACTTGAATACGTTGAACGACCTGGCGACTTCCCAGGCGAAAACCCGCAAGGATGCGCAGGGCGTGCAGGATGAGATGAGCCGGTTCTTTGAGCGCACGCAACGGCCCGCTTACGGCGAGGTGAGCAAGGACATGAAGGAAGCGGACACCACGGCCCAGCTCGACAAGCTGCGCCAGACCATGCTCGCCAATATCTCGCTGCAATCGCTTCAAAACCTGAACGGCTGGTCGAAACGCTTCAACGAATGGGCGGACAAACTGGAGCCCAAACCGGACCCGAAATCCGACAGCCAAAGCCAGGATGGCAAAGGCGGCAATCCGCAGGATAATGCCATCAAACTGCTCATGACGTTCCTGCGCATGCGCGAGGCCCAATACAACCTGATCGACCGCACGCGGCTGCTGGAGCAGCGTAAAGACATCGATACGCAATACGCGCAGAACGCGAAGAAACTCGTGGAATCGCAGTTCGCCTCGCGTCGCCAGGTAATTGATACGCAGTTGGAGAACCAGATCCCCGAACTCGACAAGCCCTTGGAAGAGACGTTCCAATCCATGCGCCATGCCGAAGGCCTGCTCGGAAAGCCGCAGACCGATGTCGCCGCGCAGGACTCGGAAGTGAAAGTGGTGGAGAACCTTTCCGACATCATCAATCTGCTGAACGAGCAGCAGAAAAAGAACAACCAGAAGAACCAGTCCCCAAGCAGCGCCGAGCAGGAGATGGCGTTCATGATGCAGATGGTGGCGCAACCACAGGCGGCCGGGCAGCCGATGAGCATGAAGCCCGGCAGCGAACCCGGTGTGAACCAGAACGGCGGCTCAACGGACCGGGCCAACCAAGCGGCGACTGGCGATGCCCAAAGCGCCCGCGGCCCGAACCGTGCCACCGGCAACACCACCGGCACGACCCAACCTTTGCCGGCGGAATTCCGCGAAGCATTGGAAAGTTATTACAAGGCGATCGAGAAACTGGATGAGTAAACGTGTGACATGGCTGGGCCTGTTGGCCGCGCTGCTCTGGCTGGTGACCCCGGCCCGGGCGCAGCAGCTCTTCATGGAGCGCACCGACACGGCGTCCTCCGAAGTGGATGCCATCTATGTGCGCGGCCTGCAATTCCTCCTCAAGACGCAGACGCCGGAAGGCCGCTGGAGCGATCAGCCTTACGGCGGCGAGCCGGGCGTGTGCGGATTGACGGTCGTGGCGATGCTGGCGCACGGCGACGACCCGAACGTGGGGCCTTACAGTGTCGCCATCAAGCGCGGCATCAATTTCATCCTCTCCCAGATGAACAAGGAGACCGGCTACATCGGGCGCTCGATGTACAATCACGGCTTCGCCACGCTCGCGCTGGCGGAATCCTACGGCATGGTGGATGATGACCGTATCGGGCCCGCCTTGCAGAAAGCCATCAACCTCATCATCTCCTCGCAGAAGATGAACAGCTTCGCCGCCTGGCGTTATTCGCCGGAAAGCCTGGATGCGGATACGACCGTGAGCGGGTGCCAGGTGGTCGCGCTCTTTGCGGCGCGCAATGCCGGGCTCGCGGTGCCGGAAGACGCCATCCAGAAGGCGATGGACTATTTCAAGAAATGCCAGACCCCTGAAGGCGGCTTCGGCTACACTTCGGCTGTCGGCCCGAACGGCGCTCGCACGGCCATCGGCTGCCTCGTCTTCTCGCTCGCCAAATCCAAGAGCTCGCCGACGTATCGACAGGCCTTGGAGTTCTTGAAAGGCGCCCCGAGCGAGCCGCACTATCAGCACTACTACCTCTACTATGCCTCGCAGGCGTACTTCCATGCCTCGCCCGCCGAATGGGCGGACTGGAACCGGAAGAACATCAAGACGCTGGGGGCCACGCAGAATGAAGATGGCAGTTGGAGCGGACAGTTCGGCAATACGTTCAGCACCTCCGCCTCGCTTTTGTCCCTCGCTTTGAATTATCGTTACTTGCCCATCTATGAGCGGTAGCCGTCAGCCCATCATCCGCCGGATCAGCGCGCTTCTGCTCGGAGCGTGGCTGGGCAGCCTTGCCCCGGTGCAAGCGGCGGATGTGTTGCAATTGCTCGATGGCTCGACCTTGCACGGTTCGTTGACGGGCCTGGAACCCGGCAAAGCGGTGAACTGGAAACATCCGGCCGCCTTGGCCCCGTTCCAGTTGAAGCCGGACAACCTGCGCCAGATCCGCTTTGGCAACGCCGAGAAACCGCCTCCGGCCCAGAACAGCACGTGCCGGCTGATGTTCGATAACGGCGACGAAGTCTTCGGCAACCTCGTCAGCATGGACGATCAGAACGTGGAACTGGATACATGGTTCGCCGGGCGTTTGAAGGCCCCGCGTGAATCGGTGCAATCCATCCGCTTTCTGTGGAAAGGTTTTTCGACCGTCTTTGAAGGGCCCACCAGCCCGGATGGCTGGAAGGTCTCGCCGGGGAAAGATGTCTGGCGGTACGAGGACGGCGCGTTTTTCTCCACGGCCGTGGGATCGCTCGGTCGCGATGTCCAGTTGCCGGCCAAATCCCGCATCAGCTTTGACATGTCCTGGAATGGCCAGCTCAGCCTGGCACTTTCCATCTACACAGATTCGGTGGAGCGCTTTGATTTCGGGGCGTCGTCCTACATGTTCTACATCGGTTCGGGCTACGTGAATCTGCAACGCGTACAAGCGGGTGTTGGCACCACGCACATCGGGCAGGTACAGGTCCCCTCCATGCGGGATGGCAACAAAGTGCGCATGGAACTGCGGACCAACCGGGATACGGCCACCATCGCCCTCTTTGTGAATGGTGAACAGGTCGCGCAATGGCGGGATCAGGCGGGCTTCGTCGCGCGCGGCACCGGCATCTGCTACTTCGCCCAGCGCATGGGCCCGATGATGCGCCTGAGCAATCTGAAAGTCTCCGAATGGGATGGCCGGGATGATGCGCAATTGCCCGAGACCAAGCCCAAAGGCGTCCAGGTAGTGAACCTCGTGAACAACGACCAGGCGGAAGGCAAATTGCTCTCTATCGCCCAGGGCAAAGTCACGATACAGACAGATTTCAGCCCGTTGAAGATCCCGGTCGAACGCATCACGGATATCTACATGCGCCCCGGTCAACCGGCCACGAACATTCTCGCCAACGAGATCCGCGCGAACTTCCTCGGCGGTGGCAGCGTGACCTTTACCGTGGACAAATGGAGCAACGAGAAAGTCACCGGCTCGAACCGCAACTTCGGCCAGGTGAGTCTCAATCCGGCCTGGATCCAGTTGCTGCAATTCAATCTAAACCGGGCCCAAGCCCTCGAACAAAGCGGCTTGCTGCGCAAAGACGCCAACTGGATCGATGAATAGTTCTCTCGCCATGCCGGGTAAATCCAGATTGGGCCGGGCCTTCGCCCTGCTGCTGTTGCTTTGCCTGCACACGGTGGCGTCCGCGGCGGAACCCGTGGTCGAACCGCATACGCTCACGCTCGACAACGGCGATATTTTGCGCGGCAAGATGGCCTCCTTTGAAGCGGGCGCCGTCGGCTGGACGCGCGCGGACGGCCTGGGCGAGATGAAGTTCGCCGTGGACAAAGTGTCCGCCATCGACCTGGGCAGTGTGACCTCGCCGCCCACCAAGGGCAGCTTGCCCGCCCGCATCCGGTTGCGGAACGGAGACATGCTGGATGGCAACATTGTTTCGCTGGATGCGAGTTGGTTGAAGTTTGAATCCGCTTGCGCCGGGGCGCTCACGATCCCGCGCCAGTTGCTCCGCTCCATCTCGCCGCAGTCTACGAATGTGGTGACCATCTTTGATGGCATCAGCAGCACGAACGATTGGACCTTTGCCGATGTGACCAGTGTCGGTGACGAGGCGGGTTTCTGGAACTTTCAACCCGGCGCGTTCGTGGCGACGAAGGCGGCATCCATCGCGCGTGACTTGAAGATGCCGGACCAGTACCGTCGAGTTCGATCTGAACTGGCGCGGCACCCTGAACCTCGCCATCGCCGTTTTCACGGATTCCCTGAAACCCATCAAGCTGACCAGCAAGGAATCGGAACCGCCATTCGCCACGTTTTACAGCCTGCAGATCAACACGCATTCCATCAGCCTGCTGAACGTCAGCCAGGCGGAACCGCTGCGGAACATGGGCCAGATCATCGCGCCGTTGCTCGGCCAGAAGAACGACGCCCACATCACCATCCACGCGAGCAAATTGCGGCGCAGCGTGACCCTGCTCATCGACGGGGTGGTGGCGAAGCAATGGAACGAAGGACTGCTGGCCGCCCAAGGCACCGGCGTACGCTTCGTGCACCAGGGCCAGGGCAGTATCCGCCTCAGCAATTTGCGCGTGCGCCAATGGGATGGCCGCATCGAGGAAACTGGTGCGAACCCGCACCGCGGCCCGGACGAGGCCATCATCACGGTGATGGGGGAAAAGCTCGTCGGCAAACTGCTCAGCTATGACGCGGCGAGTGTGCAATTGCAGACCGGACAGACGCCGTTCAAGATTGCTCTGGACCGCGTGCAACGCGTGGAGTTCAGCGGACTGGACATCGCCAGCACCGCTCCGGACAAAGCACGGCTCGCCCGGGCGCGCCTGGGCAATGCAGGCATCCTGACGTTCGTGTTGAACTCGTGGAAAGACGGCGTGGCGAAGATCACCTTGCCGGGCATCGGGGCGGCTGAATTGAAGACCGAATCCTTGCAGCAACTGGAGTTTCTGGATCCCAACCAAGCGACCGCTCCCGCGAACGCGAACTGAGCCGGTTACTTTTTCATGCGCATCGCCGCTTCTGTCTGCACCAGGGCGGCGAGCAACGCTTGCCACTCGGCTTTCGTCGTTCCCGGCCCGCCACTGAAGCGCAACGCCCGGCTGGCATCGGCAGCAGACATGCCCATCGCTTGCAGGACATGGGAAGGAACTTCCTTGCCACTGGAACAGGCGGAACCCGTGGAGACGGCGAATCCTGCCTTGTCCAATTTCACCACCCAACGCTGCTGGCAGTCTGCTTCAGGCATGAGCGCTGAAACGGTATTCCACAGACGCGGCTGATTCGCTCCCACGATTTCGCTGCCCGGCAAGGCGGCGAGCAATTCGCGTTCAAACTCGGTCTTCCCCTGTTCCCATGCTTGCTGTTCACCACGAGCGAGAGCGGCTTCGCGCTCACGCAACGCGGCGACGAGCGAAAGCGCACCGGCGACATTCTCCGTGCCGGCACGACGACCCTCTTCCTGTGGACCGCCCACCAGCAACGGATGCACCTTGCCTTTGCCCGGGCATTTCAAGAAACCAATCCCACGCGGTCCACCGAACTTATGTGCGCACCCGCTGACGAAATCGCACGCGCCCAAGCCCTTGGCAGGCAACTTGCCGAGCCATTGCGCGGCGTCGCAGAAGAATTGCACCTCATGCGCACGGCACAGAGCGAGCACTTCGTGCCACGGTTGTAAGATCCCGGTCTCGTTGTTTGCGGCCATCACGGCGATCAACGCCGGACGCTGCTTAGCCAACTCACTTTTAAGCCAAGTAAGATTAACAACTCCGGCAGGCGTCACCGGGATGAGCCGATGCCGTCCGGGCAACCACTTTTGCGCCGCTTCAAGCACGCACGGATGCTCGATGGTCGAGACCCACACTTCAGCATTTGCGGTCTGCGCGACGTGGTGCAGCACGAAGTTGTTCGACTCTGTTGCGCCCGAGGTCCACACGAGATCGAGGGCATCGCCGCCGAGAATGGCGGCGAGTTCTTCGCGGGCTTCGGTCAAGGCCCGGTCCGCGCGACTGCCCAGGCGATGCGGACTGGAAGGATTGCCGATGAACTCTTCCGCCGCACGCAACCAGGCCGCTCGGGCAGTCGCACTCAGGGGCGTCGTGGCATTGTGGTCGAAGTAGTTCAATGTGGTTAACAGGTTACTCAGTTCAACCGCTCCCGCCAATAGCCCGGTTTTCTATTCCCGTGCATAACTGCAACAATCCAGATGCGATCCGGCTGTTCCAGATAAACCACAGCGTAGGGGAAAACGGTGGAGAGATGACGTCTGACGGGCGGTTCGAATTGCCAGAAGCGGGCGGGCTGTTGTTGCAGCTCGGAAATCAAACCTTCAATATCATCAAAAAAGCGGCCGCCTAATTCCGGATCAATGCCGGTGTAGTATTGCGCTGCCTCCACATACTCGGCTTCCGCTTCTGGATGGAATATGTAGGGCTTCACCGGCCGACGATTTTCCGGATACGAGCGGATACAATTTCACCGGGAATGCCGGTGACTTGGCCGGACTCAATTTCCTGAACCCGGCGGCGAAGCTCATGGCGCCAAGCCGATTCGACATCCGAAACGGCATGCAAATCGGACGTCAAACGGTCCACCAGTTCCGCTTTTTGTTCGGCGGGCAAGCGACGGGCTTCTTCCACAATTTGGTCGAGCGTTAACGCCATGGTGTGAATATACGCTGATATAAGCTGATACTCAATCTTGGATATTTCACCGGGAATCGCCTTCAACAGGCTTGCCAATTGCCGTCGCCTTCCCATTCTTTGCGCGACACATGAATACGGAAACCGGCAAGCTCTACTACAAACGCTCACACTTCGTGACGCATATGCCGGTGGACTATCTCTACAGCCCGTCCCATTGCTGGATCGCGAAGACGGCGACCGAAGGCATCTGGCGCGTGGGCCTTACCAAATTCGCCACCCGGATGTTAGGCGAAATGGTGGATCACGGCTGGGAAGTACAGGCTGGTGCCGCCGTGAAGCCAGGGCAGATCGTCGGCTGGGTGGAAGGCTTCAAGGCTATCTCCGACATCTACTGCATCGCAGAAGGCGAATTCCTCGGTGTGAACCCGGTGTTGAAGGAAAAGATCAATCTCATCCACAAAGACTCTTTCGGCGCGGGCTGGCTCTACGAAGTGAAAGGCACACCCGACACGCGCTGCCTCGACGTGCAGACCTACCGTGATCTGCTGGACAAGACGATTGATAAGATCTTGGAGAAGCAACAGGGCTCGGAAATCAAGTAAGTTGGAAAGAAGATGTAACTGCGGATTACGCTAAAAGGGCTGAAGCTCAACTGGCGGTTTCAATCCCCACAGCATAAGCAGCCATTTCGTCGATTGGGCGGTAGACTTGTTCTTTCGGCATTTGCAATTTTGCCAAGTCACTTTGTGCGTGTATATGCTGCGTCCTCACAAAAGGCGTGATGTCTTCGATGCACAGAATCGCTTCGGTGCCGTATCGACGTAAGGTTTCACCACGTAAGCCAAGCTGGACGGCGCGACGTTCCACTGGGTGACCGGCCGGATTGTGATCCGGGTCCCATTGCAGCCGCACGTCCGACTGGGCCACTGCTGTCTGCCAGTCTTCGCGCGTCGCAAAACGGCGCGTATCCCAACTGGAAGGCACGACGGCTTTCAGCAACTCATCAAAGAACGGCCTCCTCAGCCGGATGGCTAAAATATGTTCCTGACCTTCTTTCGTCGCCCAACCGGCGCGATACATCATCCAGAGGAAATTCGGCTTGATCCAACTCATGCGGCTGTAGCTGAACTCGCCACCGAACCGCTGATGCTGGACGGCATAAAGCGCAATGGCCGGGCGATACGCCTGATAGACATAGATGGAATCTGAATCGAACTGCGCCATGATATGGCGGCCCGCTTGTGGCCAGCCTTGGGCTTGGTCCACGTAACTAACTATACGCATAACTCCTTGTACAAGTATGAGGGGATAACGAACAAACTGATGACCAGCCCTCTGTGGCTAATAAAGCATGTTTACGATGAAGAGACAAGCCAGCTTAAAAGAACCGCCTATTCCTCCCCATCGTAATACTCCGCGGTCTGCTCGGTCACAATCCGGCGGCGTTGCGTGCTGTGGCCGACAAGCCACTTGTTGCTGTCCGGATAATAGCAGCCTTCGCCGATGGGGTTGTCCGCCACGAGGAGATAGACAAAGTCCACCGGGCCGCGATTGCTGAGTTGATGAGCTTCGCCGGGTTTGAAGAGGAAGGCGTCACCAGCGTTCACTTCGGTGAGGCCAGCCTCATCACGAATGGTGCCGGTGCCGGAAAGAACGAGGTAGAATTCCCATTGCGCGGTGTGGAAGTGATACGGGCAATGCGTGGCGCCGGGCGGCAGAAGGTTCCACTCCACGTCAAAGGGATGACGCTTCGTGAGGTCCATGGAACTGATGTCCCGGCCTAGGGCTTCCGAGATGCCTTTGTAGTAGGAATGGTATTTGCCCTTGGGCGATTGGTCTTCCGTTTCCGGAATGGCGGCGAGGTTCACTTTTTGCATGGTACAACTGGTGGAATTAAGGTTTCCCCAACAGATCGAACAATACCCCGCTCATCACCGTCACACCCGAGCGGATGCCCGGTTCGGCAGCGGGAGCGAAGAAGGGCGAGTGGATCGTGGGCAAGGCTTTCTTGGTGCGGACGGATTCTTTGTAGGTGGGAACATCTACGACGCCGAGCCACAGAATGCAGATGGGGATCTTATCTGCGGTGCGACCGTATTCGGAGAAGTCTTCCCCGCCCATCACGGGCTTGCGCTCGACGGCGGCACCGTCACCCAGCCATTGATTCACCACCGTGGCTAGTTGTTTGGTAAGCGCCGGATCGTTGTAGCATGCGGGTGTAAATTCATCGCTGACTTTCACGATGGGCATGCGGTCCTCTGGAACACCCGCCGCTTCCGCCAGACCTTTCGTGATCCGCCGGATCGCCGCGATGGTCTGTTGCCGCACATGATCCGAGTAGGAACGCAGCGTGAGTTGCAGTTGCACCTCATCGGGAATGATGTTGTGCTTGGTGCCGCCGTGGATGGAACCGACAGTCACTACCGCCGGATCGGTCGGCGCCGTTTCGCGACTTACGATGGTTTGCAGCGCGAGCACCGTTTGCGCTGCGAGCACGATAGGATCTTTTGCGCCATGCGGAAACGCGCCGTGACCGCCCACACCGCGAATGGTGATGTCCACGGAGTCCACGTTCGCGAGCGCAAAACCCGGCACGTAACCCACCATGCCGACGGGCATATCCGACGTGACGTGCAAGGCCACGACTTTGTCCGGTTTTGGGAAGCGCGTGTAGAGGCCGTCTTTCAACATTGCCCGGGCGCCACCGCCCCGTTCTTCCGCCGGTTGGCCGATGAAGACCAAGGTGCCGCGCCATTGATCTTTCATATTGCTCATCACCCGCGCCGTGCCGACGAGCGAGGACATGTGCACGTCATGGCCGCAAGCGTGCATCACCGGTACCTCCTTACCGTCGGGATCGGTGACTTTGACTTTGCTGGCGTAGGCGAGGCCGGTTTGTTCCGGTACGGGCAAGGCATCAAGGTCCGTGCGGACCATGATCGTCGGGCCTTTGCCATTCTTCAGGACGCCCACAACGCCGTGCCCGCCGACGTGCTCAGTGACCTCACAGCCCACCTTGCGCAGTTCTTCCGCGATGCGTTGGGCGGTTTGCTTTTCTTGAAAGGAAAGTTCCGGGTGCGTGTGCAGGTGTTGGTAAAGCTGGAAGAGCGAGCTGGCCTCGGCATCCACCTGCGCGATCACCTTGTTCTTCAGCTCGGGCGCTGGCTGGGCGGCAAGGTTGGTGACGCAAACGACCGTTCCGAGCAGGGCCAAGGCATGACGGGCAGCATTCATATAGATGGGATTTCCTTGGCCGCAACGATACGCGCAAAGCAGGGTCTTAATCCATCGGAAAGAACAGGCCTAGAAAGTGAGCAATAAAGTAACATGACTTAAAGGCCCGAGTTGTGCTATAAAGGGGACAGTTCGTTGCAGGTATGCGTTTATTGAGGACATTTTTCTGGCTCACCGCCCTGGCTTTTCTGGGCGGCTCGCTCCATGCGGCTGAGAAGGCGACTACCTTCCCGCCGGTGGAGACTATCCTGAGCAACCTGGTCGCCCGCGCCCGCACGGTGGCCATCCAGAAAGATCCGATCTTCGCGTACAAACAAACCACCGTGATCGAGGAGCTGGACAGCGATGGCGCGGTGAAAGAACGCAAAGAGAAGCTCTACGATGTGAAATTGGTGGGCGGGTTGCCGCGCGCAAAGCTCCTGCTGGTCAATGGCAAGGAACTCACGGGCAAAGCCTTGAAGGACGAAGAAGAGAAGGACCGCAAGCGCGCCCAACGGTTCGAGGAGAAAAAGAAAGCGGGTAAAGACGAAGAGGTGGAAGTGCTCATCTCCCGCGAGCTTATCGCCCGGTACTGGTATCAGCTCCAAGGCCGGGAAGAATACAATGGCCGCATGTCTTGGGTGATTTCCTTCCGCCCGCGGAGTGACGACCTGCCGGTCGACAAGATGCAGGACCGGGTCTTGAACAAGCTCTCCGGGCTCATCTGGGTGGATTGCGAGGATTACGAAGTGGCTCGCGCGGACTTACGTTTGGCTGAGCGTGTCAAACTCTTCGGCGGGTTCATCGGGGCTCTGGATGTCTTTGATCTGGAGATGAATCGGGCAAAATCACCGCAAGGTGCGTGGTACAATCACCATGGCAGTTTGCGCGTGGAAGGCCGTAAACTTTTCTCCCCCATCCGCTTCAAAGCCCGGGAATCGGCCGCAGGCTTCGAGTTGTTAACCAAGTAAAGCTCCGTAATTTGGCGAGCGTAACTCGCTTGGATTACAGGCGTTATCGTTATAGTTAGCCCCAATGGTCGCACTTTCTCGTTGGCTTTAGCCCGCAGAAACCCGCTGTTTCATAGGGTGTTTGACGAAACCCCTCAATAATGTAAGGGTTCTCTTGCGTTTTACGTTGCCAAAGCAGACAGAGTGAAAACTCGATCTTTAAAACAGTTGTCGTTGCTTCTGCGGTTTGGAAGCAGGCTCACCGGGCAGACTAACTTGCTGACGGGAATCTCTCCCGCCTAGGAAGCACCCTTTCCATGGTGCTTTGCATACTTCCATGAAATCTGTATCTGCTGACGTGGACCAGCCTGCTCCGGCCGAAGTCGAGTCGGGCAATACTGGGCATATCTCCAAGACCGGCTTGGGGACGATGATGCTTGGGGCGTTGGGGGTGGTCTATGGGGACATCGGTACCAGTCCGCTGTACGCCTTGCGCGAATGCTTCATGGTTCACGGTTCCCATCATGTTGCTCCTACTCAAGAGAATGTGTTGGGTATCCTCTCCTTGATTCTCTGGTCTTTGATTCTGCTGGTCTCCGTGAAGTATCTCGCCGTGGTGATGCGGGCGGATAACGATGGGGAGGGTGGTATCCTCGCTTTGCTCGCCTTGGCCGTGCCACGTTCCAGGTACTCCAACGAAGGTGGCCTCATTCCTGACCATCATGGGTTTGTTTGGCGCTTGCCTGCTCTATGGCGACGGCATGCTGACACCGGCCATCTCCGTGCTCAGCGCCGTGGAAGGTCTGAACGTCGCAACCCACGTCTTCGAAGCCTACGTCATCCCGATCACTGTCGTCATCTTGTTCATCCTGTTCTTGTTCCAACACCATGGGACGGGCGGTGTGGGCCGCATTTTTGGTCCCATCACCTTGATCTGGTTTGGCGTCCTCGCAGCTTTGGGCATCCGTGGCATTTTGATGGCCCCGGAGATCATCGAGGCCGTGAACCCGTTGTTCGGTTTCAATTTCCTCTGGAATAACGGCTGGGTCGGTTTCCCGGTACTTGGTGCGGTATTCCTCGTGGTGACGGGTGGTGAAGCCCTGTATGCGGACATGGGCCACTTCGGCGCCAAGCCCATCCGCTGGGCGTGGTTCACCATCGTTTTGCCTGCGCTGGCTTTGAATTACTTCGGCCAAGGCGCTTTGCTCCTGACCAACCCGGAAGCGGCTTCGAATCCGTTTTATCTCCTAGCGCCGACGTGGTCGCTCTATCCGCTGGTCATCCTGGCGACGCTGGCAACAGTCATCGCCTCCCAAGCGCTCATCTCCGGCGTGTTCTCGCTGACCATGCAGGCCATGCAACTCGGCTACCTCCCGCGCATGGCGGTGCGGCACACCTCCTCCAGTGAACGCGGCCAGATTTACATGCCGCAGATGAACTGGTGGTTGATGATCTGCTGCGTGGGTCTGGTCATCGGCTTTGGCAGTTCCAGCAAAATGGCAGCGGCCTACGGAATCGCCGTCACGGGCACGATGGTGGTCACCACCATCCTGCTCTATCGCGTGGCCCGGCATCGTTGGAGCTGGGGCAAGGACCGGGCCTTGGCCGTTTGCGGTCTCTTTTTAGTCTTGGAACTCGCTTTCCTGGGCGCCAACGCCTTGAAGATCCCGGACGGTGGCTGGTTCCCGCTGGTCGCTGGCGCGGTGATATTCGCCGTGATGACCACCTGGCAATCAGGCCGCCGCCATGTGCAAGCCGATCTCGAATCCCGCGCGTTGCCCATCGAGTTCTTCCTGCAAAGTCTGGACATCGAGAACCCCACCCGCGTCCCGGGCACGGCGGTGTTCATGTCCGGCAACCCGCACGGCACGCCGCTCGCCCTGCTGCATAACATCAAGCACAACCGCGTGCTGCACCAGCGTGTCATCCTGCTCACCATGAGCACGGCCGATGAACCGCATGTGCCGCTGGACAAACAGGTGACCGTGGAAGAATTGCGGCACGGGCTGTATCGCGTCATCGGCCGGTTTGGTTTCATGCAGGAACCGCAAGTGGCGGACGTCATCAAGATGGCAGCGAAGCTGGGTCTGCGGATCAATCCGGATGCCTCCACGTTTTTCCTGAGCCGGCTGAATATCGTGCCGACCGGCAAAGCCACCATGTGCGGCTGGCGCAAACGCCTTTACTCTTTCCTCTCACGCAACGCGCAACCGGCGAACATGTTCTACGACCTGCCGGCCAACCGCGTAGTGGAGCTGGGCATGCACCTCGAGGTGTAAGGCGCCCGGACCGGCGGGCGGGTTCCGTAAAATCCTCTCGCCAAGGACCGTCTCTTTCTTCAGTAATGACCACGTTCCTGTGCGGGCCTTTTGGTTAAGTGCCAGCCGGGACATGTGCGGCTATGTCACCCATTTTCATTTTTAGTTGCATCGGCGCTTACTTCGTCTTCCTGCTGCTGATCGCGTGGTACACGAGCCGCAACGCCACGAACGATTCCTATTTCCTCGGTAACAAATCCTCGCCTTGGTATGCCGTGGCCTTCGGCATGATCGGGGATTCGCTCTCCGGCGTGACGTTCATCTCCGTGCCCGGCGCCGTGGTGAAGACGCAGTTCGCGTATCTCCAGATCGTGCTGGGTTACGTGCTGGGCTACTTCGTGATCGCGGGCGTGCTGCTGCCGCTCTTCTACAAGCTGAACCTTACCTCGATCTATAGTTACCTGCAGACGCGTTTTGGCGATCACACCCAAAAGACGGGCTCCGCGTATTTCATTCTTTCCCGCACGCTCGGCGCGGCGGCAAGGCTCTTCCTCGCCGCGAGTGTCATCCAGCGGTTCGTCTTTGATGCCTGGGGCATCCCGTTCTGGATCAGCGTGGCGAGCATCATCCTGCTGATGCTGGCCTACACCTATAAGGGCGGCATCAAGACCTTGGTATGGACGGATACCTTTCAATCCACCTTCCTCCTGCTCGGGGTCGTGTTCTCTATCGTGGCCATCATGCAACAGCTCGGGCTCAAGCTGACGGACCTGATCTCCACTGTGCAGCAGAGCCCGCATTCCCAGGTCTTTTTCTGGAACTGGCAGAACAGCAATTACTTTTGGAAACAGTTCATCGGCGGTGCCTTCATCGCCATCGTGATGACAGGGCTGGATCAGAACATGATGCAGAAGAACCTGAGCTGCCGTTCCCTGCGTGAAGCCCAGATCAACATGGTGTCCTACAGTTTCGTCGCTGTTTTCGTGAATCTGCTGTTCCTCTCCATGGGGGTGCTGCTTTACAGCTTTGCGCAAGCGAAGGGGATTGA
Organism: Limisphaerales bacterium; assembly: GCA_965283725.1. Classification (GTDB taxonomy): domain Bacteria; phylum Verrucomicrobiota; class Verrucomicrobiia; order Limisphaerales; family JAEYXS01; genus JAEYXS01. Next base: position 427,822 of record CBDIPT010000003.1, on the reverse strand, counting down.
AGTCCCGGCGAAATCGGACCAGCTCTTCCCGTTGCTGGCCTTGAAGCATCTGGGCATGTTCGCCGCCATCGTCTTCGTCATCGGCCTTACCGCCGCGACGTTCTCCAGCGCCGACTCCGTGCTGACGACCCTGACCACTTCTTTCTGCATCGACATCCTCGGCATGGAGAAAAAACAAGGGATGACCGAAGCGCAAAAGACCTCATTGCGGCACCGGGTTCATCTCACCTTCGCGCTCGTCTTGCTGCTCGCCATCCTGTCCTTTGAGGCCATCGGCGTGCCGTCCATCGTGGATACGGTTTTGAAAATCGCCAATTACACCTACGGCCCACTCTTAGGCCTGTTCGCGTTTGGGATACTTTGCCGTCGCCGTGTGAGGGATATTGGCGTGCCGATCGTGTGCTTGATCACGCCCGTCGTGTGCTACTTGTTAGACACTAATTCGAAGGCTTGGTTCAACGGTTACCAATTCGGCAACGAGCTGCTGATCCTGAACGGTATGCTCACAGCCTTTGGATTATTTTTGCTTCCAGAAAAACAAAATACCGCCGCCACGATTTAGTGAAGTGCTTTCCTGAGTCGTTATTGGATAACACATTACACAAGAATATTCGTTGTGCTAAATCTTTTTCCGTATGATTACGTATGGCTTTTTGCCATATGTGGATTAGCTTGTAATTGATTCGGGTGACAGAACGTTTCTTCAGCGGGGTCCCCCAACCCCCACCTCCTTGGCGTCTGTTGCCCGAATCACTTTTTCTTAGTGATTCACTATCCCGCAAACGATGAAACGCCACTCCGCCACTAGCGTACATGCACCCACTCACATGGTTAAAACCGGACGGAAAGAAACGGCGCAGGCGGAAGGGGAAAATTACAACAACCGCGATTGATTCGTATTGATGGCCTTGAGGCCTAGACGGCGGTACGTGAGCTCCGTGGCGATGCGCCCTTGTGGCGTGCGGTTCAGGTAACCCTCCATGATGAGGTAGGGTTCATAAACTTCTTCCAGCGTATCCGCCTCTTCACCCACCGCCACGGCGAGAGAATTCAAGCCGACGGGACCGCCGCTGAACTTGATCACGATGGTCTCGAGGATGCGCTTGTCCATCTCATCCAGACCATGCTCATCAATCTCCAGCATGGCCAACGCAAGGTGCGCGATATCTTTCGTGATGCGCCCATCGCCCCGCACTTGCGCGTAGTCCCGCACACGCCGCAGCAGATTGCCCGCGATACGCGGCGTGCCACGACTGCGCCGGGCGATCTCCATCGCGCCGTGTTCCTCGATCTCGATGTTCAGCAAGTTCGCGGCGCGCACGACGATCTTCTGGAGCTGATCGGCGTTGTAATAATCCAACCGCTCTTTGATACCAAAACGCGTGAGCAGCGGCGACGTCAGCAAACCACTACGCGTCGTTGCGCCGATGAGCGTGAAGCGCGGTAGATTCAGCCGGACACTGCGCGCGTTCGGGCCTTGGTCGATGATGATATCGAGTTTGAAATCTTCCATCGCCGGATAGAGATATTCCTCGATGGTCTTTTGCAGGCGATGGATCTCGTCGATGAACAGCACATCGCCTTCTTCCAGATTCGTGAGCAAGCCCGCGAGGTCCGCGGCCTTCTCAATGGTCGGCCCGCTGGTGGACTTCAGGCTCGTGCCCATGGACTTGGCGATGATGTTTGCCAAGGTAGTCTTGCCGAGGCCAGGCGGTCCGCTGAGGAGGATGTGATCGATGGCTTCGCCGCGTTGCTTGGCCGCCGTGACACCGATCTCCAGGCGTTCCTTCACCTTGGCCTGCCCGGTGAAATCGGAAAAGAGCGAGGGCCGCAACGTCATCTCCAACGCTGCGTCCGGCTTGGTCAACACATCCGAAATCATCCGTTCGGCCATGCCGCGAAGAATGGGCAACGCACCGCAGACGGGCAAGCCCTTTAAGCTTTAGATTTGGTGTTTACCGAGCGTTCCCGCGCCAGCACCCACGCCGACGGATGCTGTTCAAAGCCGATGTGCGGGTAGTAATCCACCGCCGCCGGGGCGGAGAGCAGGATCAGCTTGGCGTTTGGTCCCAGCTTGCTTTGCGTCTGCGCGATCAATTCCCGACCGATGCCTCGCTTCTGATACGCCTCATCGACCGCCAAATCCGAGAGGTAACAGCAGTAGTGAAAATCCGTCACGGAACGTGCCACGCCCACGAGCAAATCGCCATCCCAACAGGTGGCCAGAAGATTTGCATGCGTCAGCATTCCTTGCAGGCAGGCGCTATCCTGGATGGGCCGCCGCGCGCCCAAAGTGGAGCGTTGGAGCACATCGCGAAATTGTTCCACCGTGATGACGGCATCTGTGGCGTAGCGCAGCATGGGCAGAAGTTAAGCGTAGCTACGCATTTTAGGCCAGTATTTGCCATTTCTCCAAAACGGCTGAATCTATAGGCTGTTTGCCGACGTATAAACCCTTGTGATGCAACCAAAGGCCACCGAGTACATGCAGTTGTTCCAGCAGATGGAGCCGCCCTATGCGCAGTTCGATCCCGCGTTGCTGGGAGCGGAATTTCCCGCTGAGCTAGCCACCGTCAGCCGCCTGTGGTTCACGTGCGGTTACCGGCCGGGCATCGGCGCGTATCTGAATTTCTTCCTGCTGAAAGATTTCATCCTCAAGCACGACACCTCGCATCCGCCCCGGTTCCAGTCGTTCAAGTCCATGGCCAATTCGTTTTACCAGACGGATCTGTTCATCCGGGACGTGACAGATTCCGGCCAGCAGCCCACCGGCGGCATCTCCAATGAGCGCGTACGAAATCTGTTGCAGAGCATCATGCGGCGGCACGAGCGCTTTACCATCCCGCATTGGATGATGACCCACTTCGGCTTCAGCCTGATGGAGAATGTGGAGCGCGAATGCGGCGGATTGACACCGGAAGAGCAGCGGTCGCACCTCGCTTACATGAGCAAAGTGTTCCGCCTCATGGGCATTCCTTTCTCGACGAACAGGCAACTGCTGGAGCAGTTCGCCCGCGCCGTAGAAGCGGCTCATGCCGGGCTCTCACCTAACGTGGAACGGCACGCGAAAAACATTTTGCTGCTCGGGGAGATGGTAGGCGTGTCATCCCGCTATCAGGTGATCTCGGACATGTTGCCGGAACCAACGCGAGTGCTGTTTCACGATCTGCATCCGCGGGTGCGCCCTAATGCCTTGGCCCGGGTGTGGGCAAAAATCTTTGGCCGCTTGCTGATGAAGCAGGCCGTGGGTGTGCCCCGGCAAGCCGTGCCGGTTGTCGGGTAACGCGATGCTACTTCGCGGCTGCAGCCTTAATTCGCTACTGCTTGTTCGCGCAGAATCTTGATTACAGCTTCTTCCACTTTGTTCAACTGGAAGGGCTTCGCGATGTGCGGGTTGCCGGTGGATTCGAGGAAGTCACGCGTGTCTTCGCTGACCACGTCACCTGTCAGGAAGACAAAGCGGCGGGCCATGGAAGGCTTCAGCTTGATGGCGCGCTTGTAGAATTCCTGCCCGTCCATCATGGGCATCCGGAAGTCGGACAGCACGACATCGAAGTTCTCTTCGCCCAGGACTTCCAAGGCTTGATGGCCATTGTGGCAAAGCTCGGACTGATAACCGAGCAGGCCCAGCATTTCGCCGAGCAACTCCGCGATCGCCCGCTCGTCATCCAGGATGAGGATGCGCACGTTCTCTGGATTCGTGATCGATTGCTTGCCGTTATCCTTCTCCACTTTCGCCGCGGGGGCAGCCACTTCAGGCGCACCCTCACGGATGGGCATCTCCATGATGAACCGTGCGCCACGCGGCGTGGCATCCTCGTAGTAGATGCGGCCATGATGATCGGCCAAAATGCTGTGGGCGATAGAAAGACCCAGCCCGGTGCCGGTGCCGACTTCCTTCGTCGTGAAGAACGGTTCGAAAATGCGTGAGATATAATCCGCCGGCACGCCGGGGCCATTATCCTGCACCACCAGCACGATGTTGCCGTTCTGCACTTTGGTGCTGATCAGCAGGCGCCGGGGCAATTCCACATCCATCAAGGCGTGGATGCCGTTGGTGACAAGATTCACGAGCACCTGCTGCATCTGGTCCGCATCCGCCAAGGTCTGCGGCAGATCGGGATCCAGCTCCAGCACGAGATCCACACTGGCGATGCGCAGATCGAATCGGCGCAATTCCGCGACGCGCTGGACGAGTTCGTTCAGGTTCGTCATGCGCTGCATGGCGGGCTGTTCGCGGGCGAAGGAGAGGAAGTTGCTGACCAGCTTGGCGGCGCGATTGGCTTCCGAGGCGACCTTCTGCAGATCGGTCCGGGTGTTCTGTGCGATGTCGTGGCGATCCAGAACGAGCTCGAGATAACCCTTGATGACGGCTAACGGGTTGTTCAACTCATGGGCGACACCGGAGATGAGCTGGCCCAAGGCCGAAAGTTTCTCTGCCTGGCGGAGCTGCTGTTCCAGCCGCGTGCGCTCGGTGAGTTCGCGGATGAAGAACTGGTAGGCCGGGCGGCCGTCGAACTTGATCACCGCACCATCGACCTCGGCCGCCGCGCTGCTGCCATCGCGCCGGGTGATCTTCACCTGCCGGCATTGGCGCAACGCCGAAAACCATTCCGGACCGTCATTCGGGCGCGGCTTGCTCTCGCCCAGTTCGAGGAACGTGCAGAGCGGTTGCGGCAGGGAATCCGACTTCGCCACACCCAGGAGGCGCCGCGCGGTCTGGTTCAGTTCCATCACGCGCATGTCTTCCGTGGTGGTGATGACGATGCCTTCGCTGGCTTGATCAAAGAGGCTCCGGTAACGTTCTTCCGTGGAGGCGATGCGGGATTCGAGCACTTCCGTTTCCGACTTGTGCGTGCGCATCTGCTGGAGGGCCAGTTCATTGCGGGTCCGCGCTTCTTCCAGCACCAGCACGATCATGCTGACCGCGATGAACAGTTGCACCACCGCCGAAATGAAGTAACCCGAGGTGACCAGGTATTCCGACCCTTGCAGGAACGGATACACGATCATATTCGCCGCCCAAAGGGTAAAGCCCACGCTCAGCAACCCCGCACCGATGTAAGGCTGCCGCATTCGGAACTGCAAGAAACAGAAGGCCGTGATGAGGCTCGTAAGGCCGATCAGCCCGAAAATAGGCAACTGGGCATACAACGAGTCATCCAGATAAAAGGAACTGACGAAACTCCACAGCAGCAGGAACGCCATGAACAACCCTACCTGCAACTGCTGCACCTGCTGATTCAGGAAACGCGCACTGCCCCATAAGAGAAAGACGGCGGAGATGCAGATACACCAATGCTTGAACATCAGCAGCATCGGCTTGTCCGGCGCATTCTGGAGACTCAGGCTGAGCGTCAACCAGACCGCGTAGAACATCCAGGCCACCGTCCACGTGGTGAAGTACCGCCGTTTGGTATAGCGATTCAGGTAATAAAAGAGGCCCACCAGCACCCACACACTGAGGAGGGAAATGATGATGGCGGGCTTCAGATATTCCCGCGAAAAATAAAAATCTATACCAATATCATTCACGACTTTGCAGAGCTGCAATACAGCTCAGATAACGGGGCATACGGCCCGTACCTGGAAACTTTCAGGATTGATGACTAGGACTACACTCTTCGCATAGCCTTGTCGCCACCAAATTTACCTGACCTAAAGCGATTCTTGCCGGGATCAAACCCCGACTTTGTGACCGACAAAGGGACCGCGCAAGATTCGCCGGATCTCACTGAGCAATTGAGGCAGGGCCACCGTCTTGCTCATATACCCATCCGCGCGCAACCGCATCGCTTCCTTCATCAGCTCATCGTCGTAGCCCATGCCGGTTAAAATCAATACCGGCAACGACGGATATTTGTGCTTCACGATTTCCAGCACTTCCAATCCATCAGCATCGGCAAGGGCCAGATCCAAAATGACCAAGTTAAAGACACTGTCCCCTAAAATCGGGACAATATCTTTGGCCGTCATTTTCGTAACTACTTCGAATCCGCTGCTTTGCAGATACGTTTGCAGTGTCTCACCGATTATTTCTTCGTCATCTACAATTAAAATTCGCTGTTTCACAGGGTCTCCATCTGTGATCGCCCTTGGGTTGAAGGTCGATGTCACTACTAATAGCAGGGCGCGGGCCAGTCTCAGCAAATAATAAGGCAAGAATGTGCCCCTTTAGGACAATTTTTAGCCGTGTGTTAGCCGAAACCATAACCGAAACAGACTCGGAAACTGAATTGCACTCGAAAAAAGAGCCGGGCGAAGCCAGGGCAGAAAAATTCCCGCCTGTAACCGGCCCGCCCACCGGAGACGCGCACCATATTGTCGATTATATTCCTCACGGGCAAGCGCTTCCGTCGCGGACCAGCTAACTCTTTTGGCACTATACTCCACCAGTAAAGGAGCTACTTGTAAGGCCGATTCAATGGCCAAAGACATTCCGTTACCGGTAACGGGAGGTATCATGGTTAAAATATCCCCAGCCCCAACACCTGCCATAGGGCTAACCTTATATTGCCGTATGGGTAAGGCAGCGACGGCACAAAAAGATTCTTCAATAAAGCAATCTTGAGAAAGCTTTCTCGTTAACGTAGAGTTTTTATGTCCAGATAATAGATTCCGCCACGTGTTTCTCAGATTTGGTTGTGGCTCCTTGGTCCGGAAAAGACCGCAGACATTCACCTCACCGCCCTCCACCTGGCAAAGACCTACATAGCCATCTGGCAGGAGATGCATTTCGAGGTCCGCATCCAAGGTCACATTCCGGGCGTGTGCCTTCAGGCCGATCCAACGCCAGCCCTCCACTTCCATCTGCACTTGCCGCCCCGTCGCGCGGACTACCCCTTCGCCGTAATCCCCCTGATACCGCACGCCCGTCTGGAGTTCGCCCCCCAGCCCGACAAACGTCCGCGCCATGAGCTCATCCAGCCGATACCGCGAAAAGCAAAACGCCGGACTGGGCAGATCGAGCAGCGGCGAAACCCGGTCGCCCGAATAGAATCGTACCGTCCGCGCCTCCAGCGCACCCGCTTGCCTGGCCGGTTCATAGACTCCCAACTCTTGCAACAGCTCCCGCCCACGCCCGCTCAAGAACTCACCGCACACCCGATGCCGCGGATACTGCCCCGCCTCTAGCAACGTCACCGGCACACTGGCCTGCCTCAGCTTGATGCCCAAACTCAACCCCGCCAGACCACCACCGATGATCTTGAGCGGCTTCATAGGTTCCCACTCCTGACCCGCGAGGCTGCAAACCGATGACTGAACCAGCCGGCGGAAGATTCCAGCAGCCTCCACTCGTCACCCGCCGGCCATAATTTCCCCAACTCGTTCCCCGCAAAACCCGCCTCCACACTCACCACCGCATCGTGCCTAGTCACGTGATTGCACCCGATTAAACCAATCAACCGTGAATTGAAATGCGCGAATCCCGATCGCCGCGGCTCGCACGCGATGAACGCCTTCGTCTTGGCCGCGATGAGTTTCAGCAACCCCGCCAGCTGTTCATCCGTGAAGTGATGCAAAAACAGATTCGTCGTGATGAGGTCCACACCTTCATTTTGCTTTTCCGCCAACCAAGCAAATACATCCGCCGTGACCACCTCCACGGAACCAACTTGTTCACGCAATGCAGCTAATGTCTTCGTCGTCACCACCGGCTGTTGATCCAAGAGAATGAGCTGCTTTGGTCGCCATTGATTAAGCCGTAACAATTTCAGGACAAGTTCTCCATCCCCACACGCAAGCTCCACCAAGGTCTCCGGCGCCGCGATCGGTAACTCCCGCGCCGAACGTGCCAGCCAGCGGGCGTTGCCCATCAACCCGTTGATACGCCGCAGATCCGCCCGCGAATGCACCGCGTCGGGTGCTTCCGCCGGCAGATCATCCAACAACTCCCGCCGCAACTGTCGCTTCGCCAAACCCATGATTATTTTATCGGCTCCATTAAACTGCTGTGCTGAAGACTTTCTGACAACAGGAAGTGAGGACCGAATATAAGACCCATCTCCGCGAGCCAAAAGCCTTCTCCCCCTCGCCCCTCAACGGGGAGAGGGCCGGGGTGAGGGGTGAGAGTGCCAACGATGCGAATAGCTAACCAGTGTTTCCCTCAACCTTCACCAGCGCCCCATGACAACTAAACCCCGCCCCAAACGAACTCAACCACCACCACCCGCCCGTCTGCCCGCCACGCAACGCGCGATCCATCACGAAATACAAAGACGCACTGCTGATGTTTCCATAATCATGCAGCACCGAAGCACTCCACTTCAAATCCTCATCCGCCAAACCCAACCGCGTCTGCAACGCCCGTAAGATATCGCGCCCACCCGGATGCAAAAGCCACGCGGCGATCTCGCTCCGTGGCAACGCATGCCGTTGCAACACCGTTGTCAGCACTTCCTCCACGAACTTCGCCGCCAATGCCGGCACCTGCCGCGCGAGCAGGTTGCGGAGCAAACCGTTCCGTTGTTCAAAGCGTAAGTAATCTCGATCCGGCGCACTCAACACCGTATCCGTATCCACCCATTCGACGCGCCGCTGATGTGCGGGCGCTGCGGCGGATACCACCGCCGCACCTGCGCCATCGCCGAAGAGACAATTACTGATGAGCACACCCGGATCATCATCCACATAGAGCGCCGCACTGCACACCTCCACGCAGATGGAGAGCACATGCTTCGCGCGACCGGACGCCAGCAACGCCTCGCACGCGCGCAGATTAGGAATCGCCGCGCCGCAACCTTGCCCCACCAGATCCAGCGCGAGCACATTCGCGCGTAAGCCGAGCCGTTCGGAAACATAACTCGTCAAACCTGGACACAAGTAGCCCGTGCACGTGCTGATCACCACGCCATCGATCTCCTCCACACTTACCCGCGCTTCCGTCAACGCCTTGCGCGCGGCCTCGGTGCAGAGTGCCGGCGCTGCTGTGGCAAATCGCTTATGCAAAACATCCGGCGTGATCTCAAATGCACTGCTCAAAGGAGCGACCGCGAAGTGACGTGAAGCGATGCCATTGGAACCGGAAAGCACTTTTCGGATGAGTGCCCGCGACTTGTCCGGCAATTGCGCAAACGGAGCTGCCGCCTGAAACGCCTGCCAACACTCCTCTTGAGTGTAGCGATGCGGCGGAACCGCAGTGCCCAGTCCGGCAATAAACATGGCTTTAAGGTAACCCATCTTCAGGAGAAGGCCAGTCATCCTGATAAAGCATCAAATCTAAAGCGCCAAACATCAAAGAAACTCCACGGCTCAAGCTCCAAAAGACAAATGAGCCATTTGTAGGTTTAGGATTTTAATATTCTTTGGAGCTTGGATCTTTGGATTTTGGATTTCCCTCGACTCCCGTTCCTTTACCACCAACATATCTGCCCAACATGCGTACGTGCGTCATCTTCAATCCGGTGGCGAGAGGCGAGAAAGCGAAACGTTTTCGCGCCCACCTGGACGAGATCGGTTCACAATGCGCCTTGAAGCTCACTTGGGCCGCAGGCGCTGCGCGCATTCTCGCCGCCGAAGCCGTTCGTGACGGTTTTGAAACAATCGTCGCCGCCGGTGGAGATGGCACGGTAAATGAAGTCCTCAACGGCATCGCCAGCACACCGGAAGGTTTGAAATCGTCCCGCCTCGCTGTGCTTCCGCTCGGCACCGTGAACGTCTTCGCCAAGGAATACGGCATCCCTACTTCGCTCGCGAAAGCGTGGCCCATGATCCTGCGCGGCAAAGAACGTCTCATCGATCTCCCGTGGGTGGAATACGGTTCACCGACGGACCGCCAGCGCCGCTGCTTCGCGCAACTCGCCGGGGCCGGCCTCGATGCCCGCGCCATCCAACTCGTCAATTGGCAGACCAAGAAACTCATCGGTCCGCTCGCCTACGTCATCGCCGGCTTTCGCGCGCTTTCGGAAAAGCCGCATCACATCGAGGCGAAGAATGGCACGCACGCCACTGCGGGCCAGTTGGTGCTCATCGGCAATGGCAAATACTACGGCGGTAAATTCCCCGTGTTCCCGGAAGCGCATCCGGCCGATGGCCTCATCGATGTCTCCGTCTTCCCGCGCATCAATCTGCCCATGCTCCTGCGGCTCGGCCGCACGCAGCTCACCGGCGCGCACATCCAGAAAGCCGGGGTTCATTATATCCGCACCGAATGCATCGAGCTAAATGCCGCCATGGAAACCCCGCTCGAACTCGAAGGCGACACCATCGGCTCCCTCCCCGCCCGCATCACCGTCCAACCCAGCGCCCTCCGCATCGTCGTTCCGTAAGGAGCGCGGCTCTCCGAGCCGCAGCAATGCCCCTAATTAAAAAGGGACACAGAAAGACGAAGGCCATCGCTACCTTTCCCATCATTGGCTTGCAGGTGCAACCTGCCTCACCCATTTCCCACACAGCCACATCGGCACATATCCGATCACACCGAACGAGCAATCGATCAACCGCCAATACAGCGGAATGCCACGCACTTCACCGAACACCAGCGCCCACGGAATCACCAGCACGCATGCGATCTTGCCGAAATCAAACAACCACACATTCCGCACCGGATCACGCCATGCACCGATAAACGCAATTGCAATCACCACATGCCCGAACGCGAGCCAGTCGAAGCCATACGCCAGGAACGGATGCTTCACATTCATCTCCTTCAGCCCCTGCGCCACGCGATAAATCCAATGTCCCAATCCAGCCTCCGGCGCTGCTCCATTCAGATCCACCCCGAGCCAGCTAGCCATCCAGCCCAGCTCCGTCTCCAGCGGAATCGCCGTCAGCCCGCTGAAGACAAGGCCGACGATCATCACCGCCACACAAAACCGAATCTTTTGTAAAGTTGTCATATCTCAATTTGTAGCCGCTCCGCGACTTCGGGATAAGGAACCTAATTACTCCTCTCCTCCGAAAAAACGTACCCACACAAAGCTGATTCCCGCCGTCAGCAAGAGCACCGGCACAATCAGCACCGATGCGAAGTAGGTCAGCATATACGCCATCGCTTTGAAGCTCGCGGTAGCGGCATCGCTTCCCTGCGGATGTGTGCCGCTAAGGACTGTCATATTCTCTCGCCAACCCAAGAGGTTTAACACGAAAAACAAAACCAGTATCGCGCCACTGACTGCGCCGCAAATGATCCATAAGGTTCTAAGCCATTTCATTTTGTTCCTTTCATCACCCGTTCCCACATGGGTCCGAGCACCAACGAATAAAGCATCACCGCATCGCCTACTTGATTACTCGCGCAATAGCGCAGCGCACCATTCTCCTCCGTTGGAAAACCTGCGAAATCCACCGTCGTGTACAATTTCTTGAAATACTCCTTATCATCAAAGGAAGCCGCTGCGATGAATGCCAACCCACTCCCGCCCGGGCTCACATCGAGCAAGGGAATCACAGTCCCAGAATCGATATCTTGCGGTCCCCGCGCCTCGACTGGCCACTCGCGCGACCAGGCAAAACCGCAAAGGCTTCGTGAGAGATGCTGTTTCGCCAGTTGATACTGTTCCCGGGCAAATCCCTCATCCACCAAGCGCAGACAATGCAGAGATAGCCAGATGGAGGAACCTTCCGGTCCATCCATGCGTTGCCGCCGCGCACCGAAACTGGAGATCAACATGCCCGTCTGCTTGTCTATCAGAGTCAGCTTGGCCAGCTTCACCCACTCCTGAAGAAAAGCGCGGTGGTCGCTTCCATCCAGATGATCACCCAACCGGATCGCCGCCAATGCCATGGAATGATCAAAGAGCCAGCATTCATCTGGATAACTCTCCATGACTTTATACGGACTCGCTTCCAGCCGTTCGACAATTGCTTCGATGCGCTGGCCGAAATCAGTTTTATATTCCGGCTTCTCCGCCACCATCCGCCGGGCAGCCTGCATCAGCGCGATCTCACTCTCGATGAACAGACTCCGCGCGGGTTGGGCGACAAACGGTTTGGCCTTCGCATACGGCATCAGGAAGAAATACATACCCTGCTCTTTTTCAAGGCGGATGGTTTCTGCGATGATCGTATCGCAGATGGGCAGATACTCCTTGGCCAAAGCCGGCTGGCGCAAACTCATCTCGCACAGGGACAGCACCAGAAACGTGCGCCCCATGAAATCCCACTCGGCATTGCTCCGCCGCATGTTGTTCAACACTTGCTCGCGTAAAACCGGATCGCTCCAGAGCGTGGTGTGCCTCCGAGCCAACGCCACGGCTTTAAGTGGGACATTCGTCACCGAATAGATTTCCGTATCTTTCGGAATGAACAACCAATGAACACAAGGAAGCCAAATCGCGATGGCCAACACCAAACTGACACTTACGACGCAGACTGGGTGCCGGAATTTGCGAAGTGCTTTCATGACATGCTTAAATATCGTGCTGCCCCTGGATCGGTTTTCTCGCACTGCTCTCACTCAAACTGACAGCGATCGCAGCCATCACCTCACACGGCTTCAACAACAGATAAACTCCATCCGCCACCACCTTGGCGCGGATGCTGCGAGCGACGTATGGGCCGACGAAATTGTAGATGCGCCGAAAACCGCGATGTGTACCGGAAAACTCCTCCGCCAAATCGCTTCGAACTGCCAGAAGGTCAGGAGCTGACGGTTAACTACACGTGTCTCACCTCTTCGTTCAATGCGCGTAAACGGCCCTACAATCGCTTCGTGTCCCCGCGTCGCCGCCGTCACGACGAAACAACCAGAAGATTTCTCCGGCAAAGAAAGGTATTTCAGATAACTCCACCAGCCACTCACCAGCCAGAACGGTGCCGCCAGCAAAATGGTCTTAAGATAATCAGCGGGCTTGAAATCAACCGTGCGGCAAAAAAGGATGCCTAGTTTAGCATACCAGATGCATACATAAAGCGGCACCAACAACATCAAATTGAATCCGCGAAGCCATTCCAGAATAAAACAAACTCCACTCACAACTGCTCCCGTAAATAAGCCCAGAACTACCCATTTTTTGGAAGTGGCGTTGTTTGTCCCGAATTGCGCCATATAGAATGCAGCACAAGCCCAAAAAACCAGCGGCGTCAGCGCCAGCTTGCCATTCACAAAACAGTCCAACCATCCAAAACGGCAATCCGCTTTTGACGCAGGTACTAAAAGCGTGCTCAAAAAGAAGATGAGCAGCGGATAGCCGATCCCCACCGACAGCAGCGTCAGCTTTCGATAGCTGCTGGCCGCCGGGTTCTTCTTCTTAGCCTCCATCACCCAACCAAGCCACAGAATGCCGATGAATACTGGCCAAAAAAAGGGAGCCAAAAAGATAAGCAGGATCAAACTACTAGCTGCTATGTCTATGATATCCATCATTTCACCTCCAAAGGCCTTCACCGGCTCCAGCTATAATCCATCTTTTCCCATCCATTTCGCGTATCGGTTTGCACCGGGATGTTCTGGACCAGCGCCGGATTCTTCTCCTTCCACGCCGCAGCTTGTGAGCGCGACCAATTACTCGTGCGCCAATCCTCCGTGCCCAGCGTCCAGCGATTCACCATGCGCCCGAGAATCTGTTGCTGCTCGGCCGTGGTAAATTTGTCCAACTGCCCCACCATTACCGGCGCGGCATCCGCGCTGAGGCGCAGCAGATATTGCAGGTCCCAATTCCTCCCCGCTTCTTTGCGACTCAACTGATGCTTAGCGATCAACGCATCCGGGTTGATCACATTCAGGGCGAAGATCACGGCGAACGCTGCCGTCACAATGCCCGGTGCGAACAACAAACGTTTTCCGCGCAAGACCGTGACGCCCAGCCACACCGCCGCGAATCCCAACCAGCACAACACCGCTGCGGCATAAAGCCGTTGCTCCGTGAGTCCATACGCCTCCAGATACAGCCCGAGCCGTTTGAACGCCGACAGCATCACCACGCCGAGCTGCACAAGGAGACACGTCGCCAGTTGATGGAAACGCTTGGGGCTTTCCTCTTCCTTCCAGAGCCAATCGCAGAATAGCAACAGCGGTAGCACCAGCGCCGCCACGGTGAGCAATTCGAAGAAACCGCTCCGGAAGTATTCCGCATACGAAAGGTTCGCCGTCTTTTGCACCATGGCATCCCCGCCGAAGAGGTAGCTCACCTGCACACCGATGAAGAGCAGGAACAAAAGATTCAGCGCGCCCAGCATCGTGCCGATCTCGATACTGCCCAAAAGTTGCGGTGAGGACGGCTCCATTGCTTCCTCCTTGATTTTGCGTGGCCAGAGCCAATACATGACCCCGCCCGCCACCCAGCCGAACAGACCGATGAGGAGCACGTGCGTCGCCACATTGCTCATGTCAAAGTCCGTCAGCTTCCGGATCACTTCTTTGAAGCCGGAATCCGCCGAAGCGAACAACGAGCCGAACAGGAGGATCACGGGGATGGTGATGATCAATCCCAGTATGGCGCGGAAGAAGCGTGTCCAGCTGAACGTCTCCTTGCCTGATTCGTTTGTCGCCACCGGGGTAAGCCAGGAACCAATGACATGGAATGTGCCGATCAAGGGCAGCACGATGCCACCCACCAAGCGCAGACCGGTGATGATCAGCCCGCCGACGTTAACCCGGCCAATGCCCGCCAGCCAGAACGCGAAGCCCACCGCGCCGAGCATCGACAGGGTGTTCAACAACTGCAACCCGCCGGAATCACGCCAGCCGTACATCAGGCTGAAAGCCGTCGCCACACTGAACCAGATGAACTGGTTACGGTTCATCGTCTGCCGTTCCGTGCGTAAAAGCACCAACACCAACGCCGCGAGCAGAACAACCCAGATCACGAGATTGAAACCCCAGGGCGTGACGCGCAGCAAAAGATCACCGGCCACGCCCACACCCAGCATTCCCAGCAACCAGCGACGCAGATTTTCGGGTATTGTTTTCATACAATCCTCCTTGGCTTACGTTCATTGGTTGGTGGTTCCGCCGGTTGGGTCGTGGCCGGCACCGGCCAATACGACAAACCGGAAAGCAGCACATAACAAAGGGACAAGAAGACGAAGAACACGCCCGTGAAGCGGATCGTCAGCCGGATGTTCTCCCAGGAGCCAAGGATGTGCCGCGTATCCGCCCAGAGGTTGTGCGGTTCCGTGAGCACAGACCAACTGTTCCACCGCTCGATCCGACCGAGGTAGATGCCCAGCCCGCACAACGCCAGCACCCCGAAGACGAAGAGCCAGCCCCGTAACCACCCGCGTCGCTGCGCCACCACGTCATGGATCAAACGCAACGACACAAACCCCAGCGCTACGCCCGTGAATGCAAACGCCGCGAACAACGTGGCATCAAACCACAACGGCACCGGCGGATGACTCCGCAGATGAATCAAGTCCGTGACGATGTATGAGGCATTCGGTAGCAGGAGCAACCACGCCGCACCGGAAGCCAGTGTCCGCCAGCTCCACCCACGCTGCTCAAACAACTTACGCGTCGTGATGGCGAAGCCCAAAGGCAACCACGCGAGAAACAGATTCCAGATAAGATAGCCGAAATAAATCTCTCGGGTCACAAGCACGCGCGCACTCCACAGCACTCCGCAGAGGACCGTCGCAGCGACTAGCGCCAAGGCCGTTCGCCACGTTGCCCGCCACGTCAGCCACTCTTGCTCCGTTGAATCACCGCGCTCCGTCCCGTCAGTTGCATGAAATGTCTCCATAATGATCTCCTCCTTTAACCGCCATCAATCCGCTCAAGCTCACTGATTCGTTCTAACTGACACTTCGAGCCGGTTCGTCACTCGGCACCTCAACCGGCCTGCTCCACACCGCACAGCTCAGAATGGCGGCGGCGACTTCATCGAAGATCAATCCGCTGTCCCACCAGAACTGCACGGGCGAAACGCCACATGCCCGCATAACCCGTCCGTGCCCCAGAATCACGACCGCACAGGTAGCCCGGAAGATGATTCGCCAGACGATCCGGATCAGTCCCCGGCTTAGCAGGGACATCGGTGCGAACATGCGTTGCAGGTAATCGATGTGAAAAGCCAGATGCCCTTCCTCATCAGTGAGGATTCGGCTGAACACGGCACGCAGGGTCGGATCTTGCGTGCCATCGCGCAGTGCGCGGAAGTAACGCTTCGCAATCATCTCCGCCACCAGCAGGATGAGCAGTTCGTGCTTCAAGCCGAGCAAGCGACGCATGCGGATGAACACATCATTGCTCCAGTGCGCTTGCATCAACGGCACGTTGAGCTTCTGCAAGATCTGCCCCATCCAGCGCGAGTGACGCCGCTCCTCATCGATGAACAGATCCACGTTGCCCGCATACAGTTCATCCCCCGTGGCGCGGGCGGATTGACGGATGTGCAAACCATCGCCGCTTTCACCGAGCTGGAAATGCCGCAGCGATTCGATGAGCGGCTGCCGCAGATGCGGTTCCAGTTGTATTTCGCGCTCCCACGGAATCTCTTCCGCGCGGTCACGGTTCCATTCAAAGTAACGTCGCCAGTTCATGAGTGTTTTCCTCGTAGTCGATTTTAAGTAGCGGGAGTCAAGGTGGGCATCGCTTTCACGTGACAGCTCACCGAAGCACGTTCCAGTCGGCGCACAAAGCGAGAGATCTCCAGCCGTACTTCACGATAAAATTCCGCCGTGCTCGCACCGAGCGGGATGAGGCAGGGTCCGTGGTTCGCCCAGAGCATCGTCGCGGCACCGTGGCCGCAGAGCCAGAATTGCAGTTCCCAAAACAGCCCGCTGAAGCCCGCCGTGCTGCGGCCCTCGGATAACAACCGATCCCGGTGAAACGAAACGTGCCCGGTCTCATCGCGCAAAATCAGCGAGCACATCTCCTTCACCGCCACGTCATCCGCATGACGGCGCAACAGCCGGTAGTAAGCCGTGCTGACGATCTCCGTGAGCAGCAGAACTTGCAGCTCGAAGCGCACACCCAAGATGCGACGGCTCGCACAGAAGGCCGTGAAACTCCAATGCCCCGTGATTTTCCGCCCACCAAATCGTTTCACCGCACCGCTCAACAGCCGTGAATGTTCCCGCTCCTCCGTGAACCACAGATCCACGATTGTCCGCATCTCCTCGGATGAACCACGGAAGCTCTCCGCATCATGCGCGATCAAACTCGCCGGCCCTCCCCCATCACCCAGTTCAAATTGCTCGAGCGACGGGATCATCTTGGCGATTTTCTCGGCCGACATCGTGACCGGTGCCTGCCAATCCGGTTCCGGCCGGTTGAGGCGATTATTACGAAAGTGCTCTATCCAGCGTGTGTAGTTCATGATGCTCCTCCTGTTTTTGGTTTTTGAAGTACGTCATCTCCTGCAGTCGTGCCTCGACGGCATCGATGACAGAATCCGGGGTGGATGTACCGGCGGTAAGGCCGATGATTTCTGCGTGGTTGAACCATTCTGCCTTCAAATCCTCCGGCCCCTGCACGTGGTGCACATACGGGCAGAAGCGCCAGCATGTGTTCACCAGTTCCTTCGTGTTGTTGCTGTTCGCCCCGCCGACCACCACCACGACATCACTCTGTTCCGCGAGTTCTTCCGCCGCTTGTTGCCGTTGTTTCGTAGGTTGGCAGACGGTATCGACAAAGCGCACTTCGCTCTTGGGGAACTGGTGCTTGAGTACGCCTACGAGTTCACGCACGCGGGCGATCGGTTGCGTGGTCTGCGAGGCCACGCCAAAGCGTTCGCGCGGTTTCAGCGCCGCGATGTCCTCCTCATTCAACACCACATCGAACGCATCGAGATCACCCGTGAGTCCGCGCACTTCCACATGGTTGCGCTGGCCGATGATGACCGGGTGATAGCCCGCGCGGGCAAGTTTCAGCACGGAGTTGTGCGCGTAACGGACGAGCGGACAGGTCGCCTCGAAGACTTCCAGACCGCGCTCGCGGATCTGCGCGAGGTTGCGCTGCGAGGTGCCGTGCGCCGTGATCAGCACGTTCGGCGTGGTGACGTCACCGAGCTGTTCAGCCATCCGGACACCGCGTTGTCGCAGATCGCCAAGCACCGTTTCGTTATGCACGAGCTGGCCGAGGATGGTGACGGGTTGCTTCGCGGCGTGCGCCTTCGCCAGAGCGATGGCATCGCGCACACCGAAACACATACCAAGATGTTCTGCGCGTAAGATTTTCATAGCGATTGGTGGGTTGAAAAAATCCGTAAATAACTGACGTGAATATTACTTTGTAATACAAAGTATTTGGGTAGGAGCGGCGCGTGTTTACCTTGCTTTGAGTTCATAGGTTATGCGTTCAGCCCTTGGTCTGTTTCACGATCTGCTCGAGCAGATTGATGTAGTCCTCGAACGCCTTCCGGCCCGCGGGCGTGAGCGCGCAGGTGGTCAGCGGCCGTTTCTCGTGCACACTTTTTGTCACGGCGATGTAGCCGGCCTGTTGCAGCGTGCGGATGTGCGTGGTGATGTTGCCATCCGTCATGCCCAGCGAATCGCGCAGCTCCGTGAACGACAGCTCCGCACCGGCCGCGAGCAGGGACATGATCGCCATGCGTCCCTTCTCGTGGATGACACGGTCCAGCTGTAAAAAAGGTTCTGGATTCACGAGGCATTTCCGCGTTTTTCCGTGAAGTGCAGGTAGGTCCCATAGGCGAGATGCACGCCCCCGAAGACGGCACCCATCACCAGGTGATTAGCCTGCACGGAAAGTTTCACCCACTGCGGCCACAAAAAGAACAACAGCACGAAAGCCAATAGCAGATAGAGCCAGCCAAATAGTTTGATGCCGCGCGGCATGAAGAATCCCGCGGCACACAGCGCGCAACCATAGAAGAGCATCCAGATGACGATGAGCCAAGGAATGACCTCGGCACTGGTGGCCCACCGGAGCGCGACCGCCAACGTCAGAAGACCACCGGCCAGAAAGCCTGGGCGGAGGCAAGTGCGATGCGTTTGGTCGGGGAGGACCAGAAGACTTCTTGTTCGTTGATGGCCTGTTTGCGGGCGAGCAGCAGGGCGCCGACATTGATGATACCCGCCGCCACCACCCAATGGGTGATGAAGACCGCCGGTTGATCCAGCTTGGCAAACCAGCCGACCGCCGCCGCCACCAAACCAAGCGCACCCGCCATCAGCGTCATGGGAGCCAGCGCACGGCGGTACATGACGGAACGTTCCATGAGCGTCCGGATCACTTGCAGATTCTCGCTGGCCCAATCGGGATTCATAATGTTACTTTGTATGACAAAGTGCATCTGTCAAGTGTTCGAAATAATTTTGTGAACAATTTCGGATTGCGCACCGGGCAGGTGTCCACCAAGTTGAGGGTGTGGCACGTTCTGTGTTGGGTCGCGGGCTGAAACCGCTGATGGAAGAAGCGCAGGTGGTCACCGGCATCCCTACGTTGTCGGTGGACCCGAAATCTGTGGCGCGCCCGGAAACGACCACCACGACCACCCCCGCTCCTGTGACCAAACCGGAACCCCAGACCATCCAGGGCCGTCAAACGCTCGGACCCGCACCGACCACCGGCCCCTCGATCTACCAGAAGAAGGCGCAAGCCCTGCCCGTCGGCACTGGCATCCAAGCGCTGCCGCGCTGGCCTTTCTGGGCGGCAGATGTGGTTTTGGTGGGCGGAGCGATGGCCGTCTGGTTGCTCGCACCGCGCCCGATGTCCGGCGGTTCCTTGCTGTTAGCCTCCCTTTTGATCATCGCCGGGGCGGTTGTTGCCTTGGTCCCGTGGCTGGCCACTCCCAGTGCCCGCACCCCCGCGGCGAACTCCTCTACCGATTCCGCCGAACAGAAGCCACCGCTGCAACGGCTGCCGTTCCGGTTGAAGTAAGCTTTTCTCCCGCCTTGAGCAATTAGCTCGACCAAATCACGTTAGTACACGTGATTTCGTTGTTTATCGTTATTTAGCGGCTTTTAAAACTACCCTTCACCCAACTCTATATTATTCATAACACACTTATTATTAGTCTATTATGACTATTCTCTAAGATTCATCCGCCTTGGCACGCTTTGAGCATTAGGAGCAGGTAACAGTTTAAAACGAAATCGAAACACTTTAACTAAACCTGACCTATGGCCAAAGTACTTTACATCGAAGCCTCCCCGCGCAAGGAACGTTCCGCCTCTATCGAGGTAGCCCATAACTTCCTCACCGCTTACCGCGCCGCGCATCCGCAAGATACCGTTGAGACGCTGGACCTCTGGGCCACGGAGCTGCCGCGCTTTGACCAATCTACCATTGATGCCAAGTATGCCATCATGCATGGCCAACCGCACACGGCGGAGCAGAAGGCGGCTTGGGAAGCCGTGGAGCGCGTCGCCGCCCAGTTCAAAGCGGCGGACAAGTATGTGATCTCGCTCCCGATGTGGAATTTCGGCGTGCCGTACATCCTGAAGCACTACATCGACGTGCTGCTGCAACCCGGCCTCACGTTCAGCTTCACGCCGAGCGAAGGCTACAAAGGTCTCGTGACCGGCAAGCCGGCTCTCGTGATTTACGCCCAAGGCGGCCAATACCCGAAAGGCACGCCGTGGGAGAACTACGATCTCCAGAGCAAGTATCTGGAACTCGTCCTCGGTTTCATCGGCTTCACCGATGTGAAGTCCGTGTATGTGAACGGCACGTTGAACGGCGCGGACGGCAAAGACAAAGCCGTGACGGCAGGCACTGCGGAAGCTGTCGCGCTCGCCACGAAGTTCTGAACTGAAATACGAACGCTCAACCAATAACTACGTCATGAAAGCACTGAAACTTTTCTTCCAGACACGCGAAGACTTCGCGCCGGTGCTGATGCGTCTGGGCCTCGCCGTCGTCATCTTCCCGCACGGCGCGCAGAAGGTGCTCGGCTGGTTCGGCGGCTACGGATTTGAAGGCACCATGAAGTTCTTCACGGAGAATCTGCACATCCCCGCGCCTTTCGCCGTGCTGGCGATTCTCGCGGAGTTCCTCGGGCCTATCGGCCTAGTGCTCGGTCTAAGCACGCGCCTCGCGGCGTTTGGCATTGGCGCGACCATCACCGTCGCCGCGCTCATGGCGCACACGCCGAACGGGTTCTTCATGAACTGGACCGGCAAGCAGGCCGGTGAAGGCTTTGAATATCACATTCTGATGGCTGTGCTCGCCTTCGCGATCGTCCTGCAAGGCGCAGGCAAATGGTCACTGGACGCACTGGTGGCCAAGAAGCTTGAAGCGAAAAACTGATTTGTTGCGAAACCTGAAATAAAGAGAAAGCTAGACCTATGATCGTAAAACGTCCCTCCAATGAACGTGGTCATGCCAACTTCGGCTGGCTGGATTCGTATCACTCGTTCTCGTTCGCGAACTACTATGATCCGCAGCACATGAGCTTCCGCTCGTTGCGCGTGATCAATGAAGATCGCGTCGCCGGTGGTGGCGGGTTCGATACCCATCCGCATCGCGACATGGAGATCGTCACCTACGTGTTGAGTGGCGCGCTCCAGCATCGCGACAGTCTGGGCAACAGCGAGATCATAAAGGCCGGTGACGTGCAGCGCATGACCGCTGGTGCGGGCATCCAGCACAGCGAGTTCAACTACTCGCCCATCGAGCCCGTGCATCTGTTGCAGATCTGGCTCATGCCCGAGAAGAAGGGCTTGCGGCCCGGTTACGAACAGAAGTCCATTTTGGGTCTGCAACCCGGCGCGTGGTCCACGGTGGCAGCGCAGAACCCGACCGAAGGCACCTTGAAGATCCATCAAGATGTCACGCTCAGCGCGGGCAAGCTCACGCCTGAGAAAAGCTTGAACTACACGCTGGCCCCGGGTCGCCATGCCTGGGTGCAAGTGGTGGAAGGCCCCGTCACGCTGAACGGTGTGACGCTGGAATCCGGCGATGGTGCCGCCGTGAGCGACGAGAAAGAACTCGCGTTCAGCACTAGCAGCAAAGGGCACCTGTTGCTCTTTGATCTGGCCTGATCACGTCACTGCGCGCGGCTTTTCCTGAGAAAAGCCGCGCTTTTTGTTGCAAACCGCCCGCTATAAGCCCTCCTCCAGACCCATAAGTCCCTCCTTTCCCCTGTCCCCCGGCACAGTTAAACAAACTTTCCGCGCAACCACTTGCCATCAAGCTTGTTTAAGAGAGAGGTTTCGCCTTTGATACTCGGGAACCTGCGTTATTTGATGATAAGTCGTTTTAAGGCCCTGTGTGCATTGGGGGTTGCGTTGCTGGCGCTGCTCACACTGACCTTTCGCGCCGAGGCGGCGACAACTTATCCCGTGGATGTCTCGGGGGCACAGTTCCTGCCCACACCTTCGCCTCTGCCCAATCTTGTGGTGGGCGACTCGGTTCTGTTCAAGATCAAGAACGACTATCACAGCATTACGCTGAACGGCACCCTCTTGCTGGGAAGAATCCAGTTCAGCGGCGAAGAGATTCTACAAACCTACACAACCGACGGCACATACGTGTATGTCGACAGCCGTTACGGCACATCTTTTTCCGTGGTGGTCGTCCAGCCTGCCAACGCTGCCCCGATCGTCAATCTGACCATCCCGACGAATCATGCGGCTATCTTGGTGACGAATCTGATGACCAACATCACCTTGCGGGCCGAGGCCAGCGATGACGACGGCACCATCCGGCGCGTGGAGTTTCGTTATGGCGTTACCACCAATCTGGCGAGCTTGACCAATCTCGTCGGTACCGCGAGCAACGCCCCCTACAGCTTCGTCTGGAGCAACGCTCTCCCTGGGCGTTATCTCGTTCAAGCACGGGCGTATGATAACTTGGAAGTGTTCGCGAACTCCTTGCGCTTCACGCTGAACCTCTACACGCCCTTCACCAACACCCTGCCGGTGCTCACCAATTCCACGCAGTACGTGTTCACGCATACCGCCGATACGAACTTGGTATACGTCAGCGATTACAGCACCAACTTGACGAACTGGACTCCGTTCGTCACGAACGTCGCCACCAATAAGATCGTGCAAGTGTTGGACAAGAACACCAACAACTTCACGAACATCTTCTATCGCGTCCGTCTGCTGCCTTGATTTTAGGACCGGTTGATTTTGGCCGTAATCACCGGAACATTATCCATCGCTTCCGCCGGGAGCCATTTCACGCTCAGTTGATTTCGGAACCAAGTCCGCTGGCGGCGTGCGAAGAGCCAGGTCTTTTGTTTGATCAGCGCGATCGTCTCGGCCAGTGACCGCTCACCACGCAAGTGCTCCACCACTTGGCGGTAACCGATCGCTTGCATCGCCGTGCGATTCTGCTCCAACCCCCGCGCGAGCAGCGCTTGCGTCTCTGCCACCAGCCCTTGCGCAAACATCACATCCACGCGGTGATCGATCCGCGCGCGCAATTTCTCCGCTTCCAGGTTAGTCCTACGATGAGTGCCTGCTTCTTGCCTTCCTCCGGCGGTTGCGTCGCCGCGACTGGTTGGCCCGTCGTGCGGATGATCTCCATGGCCCGCAACACGCGCCGCGGATTGCTGCGGTCGATGCGCTCGTACGTCTGCGGATCCTTCGCTTGCAGCTCGGCGAGCAAGGTCGCAAGTGGTGTCGCTTCCAACTCCGCGCGCAAATCCGCCGAGGCTTTGGGAATCACACTGAGTCCACCACGCCACGCTTGAAAATAGAAGCCCGTGCCGCCGCAGAAGATGGGGACTTTGCCGCGCGCTTGAATATCGTGCACGGCCGCATCCGCTTGGGCCGCGAAGAGCGCAGCATCAAAAGGCTCCGTGAGCTCCACGACATTGATGAGGTGATGCCGCACCAACTGCTGTTCTTCGTGCGAAGGTTTCGCCGTGCCGATATCCAGCCCGCGATACACCTGCATGGAATCGACCGAGATGAGTTCACCGTCGAGCTGCTGCGCGAGCGCCAAGGCCAAAGCCGATTTGCCGCTCGCGGTGCAGCCGCAAACGTAGATGGGTTTAAGATTTGGCGCCGCCGTCATCGCGATTTTAATTCACCCAACTCGGGGAGGGCCTCCAAAATCACTTACTCCGCCTTGGGCGTCGTGGGGGCTTCGGCTTTGGCTTGGGCCACTTCCACCGTGGTCGTCTGCCAGGAGAGCAGGAAGAGCAGGCCCACGCCCGTACAGATGGCCATGTCCGCGACGTTGAAGGCCGGGAAGCCCGCTTCACCGCCGCCACGCTTGTAAACGAAGAAATAGAGGAAATCGATGACGTGGTAGCGATCCGGGTGCAAGCGGTCCACCAGATTGCCCATGATGCCGCCGAACATCAGCCCCAGCGCGATCTGCCCGAGCTTGGTGTGCGCCTCGAAATGATGGCGGAAGATGAAGAGCGCCGCCAAAGCGATGAGCGAGATGATTCCCAGCATCTCGTTGTTGCCATTGAAGAGACTCCATGCCGCGCCGGTATTCGTCCAGTGAACGAATTTGAAGAAGCCGTCAATGATGACGACTTCCTCCGCGCGACCCAGAAACTTCAGCACGATGAACTTCGTGAGTTGGTCCAGCAGCAGGATGCTCCCGGCAAGGACGGCCATCCGCTGGTTTCCGGTCATGATCTGGGCGTGTTAACGACCGCTCCCGCTTAGCTCATGCGCATGGGCATGAGCACGTAGAGGAACGGTCCGTTGATCTTGATGACGCCCGGGCTGAGTTCATCCGTCAGCTCGATGAAAATCTCTTCGTTATCCAGCGCCTTCAACGGATCCATCATGTAGGTGGGGTTGAACGCGATGGCGAGATCGTTGCCCTTGTAGTTGACGGCGATGCTTTCGCGGCCTTCACCGATCTCCGGCGTGTTCGCCGTGATGGAGAGAGTGTTCTTCACGAAGCTGAGCTTCACGGAGTTCGTCTTCTCGCTCGTCATGATCTCCGCGCGGCGCAAGGCGTGCAGCAGCTCTTCGCGGCTCAGCGGGATGCGTTCCTTGGCTTCTTGCGGGATGACCTGCTTGTAGTTCGGGTAATTGCCTTCCACGAGCTTCGAGATGAGCAAGATGCTGTTGCCCTTGTCATCCTTCAGCGTGAACGCCACCTGGTTCTCGGTGAACTTGATCTCCACTTCGCCCGTGGTGCCGAGCAAACGGTTCAGTTCATTGATCGCCTTCGTCGGGACGATGAAATCTCCCTGCGCATCCGTGCCGATCTCTTCTTCAGCCAGAGCCAAACGGCGGCCGTCGGTGGCGACCATCGTCACGCGATCCGTCTTGAGGCTCACGAAAATGCCGTTCAAGACATAGCGGGTCTCATCCGTGGAGATGGCGAAGGACGTGCGCTTGAGCATCGTTTTCACCTTTTCCTGCGGCAGCGTGACCTTCTTGTTCTCTTTGAACTGGGGCAGGGGAGGAAATTCTTCCGCCGCGATGCCGTTGATCTTGTAGAAGGACGCACCAGAACGAAGGCTGCACACGTTCTTTTCGTCGATCTCAATCTCAATCTCGGCCGCCGGCAGTTCACGCACGATGCTGAACAGGCGCTTCACCGGGAGGGTCACTGAGCCGCCCTTGCTAATCTGGGCTTCCACGGAGCCGGAGATGGAAACATCCAGGTCCGTAGCCGTCAGTTCGAGTCGGTTCCCTTCGCCCCGCAGCAGTACGTTGGAAAGGATGGGTAGCGTGGTCCGCGTGCTAACGACATTTTGCACGGCTTGCAACCCATTGATAAGCTGGTCTTTGGCGATGGTGAATTTCATGCGCTCTTACTAGTACAAAGTATCTTTCAAGAACTTCGTATTATTAAGGGGTGTGAATAAGGAAAATAACGTTCATTGTCAAGCTACTGACAGGCACTTACACAAGGTATCGGGGTCTGGATAACTACCCCATCCCATAACTGGTATCGTGGTTTACTCAAAGTTGTTCGCACTATTGGTAAGTCATTCACAGGTTCTTGGACCGTTCCTCAGGGACGTATTCGCATCACGACCTCGGGAAAACGGGCGATGACATAGTCCACTTGCTCCTCAGTCGAGTCTCGTCCCAACGAGAAACGCACCAAGGCATTGGCTTGATTCGCACTCACACCCATGGCGGTCATCACATGGGAGGGCTCCAGCGAACCCGCAGAGCAGGCCGAACCACTGGAGGCACAAATGCCTTCAAGGTCCAAACCAGCCATCAAAGAGATACCATCACATCCTTCAACGGTAAAGGAAATCGTATTGGCCAGCCGATTTACGGTGGAACCCCGGAAATGCACCCCCGGAACCGCCAAACAACCCGCCAAAAGCCGTTCCGTCAGTGGTTGGAGCTTGTTGCGGTCAAAAACCGGCTTCGGCACGAACTGTTTGAAGGCCTCCACCAAGCCGACCGTGGCGACGAGGTTCTCCGTTCCGGCCCGCCGCTCATTTTCATGCCCGCCACCAAAGAGAATCGGATCCGGCAGCAAGGGCGATTGGATATACAAGGCCCCGGCGCCCTTCGGCCCATGAAACTTATGGGCACAGACCGAAACTAAGTTAGCGTTAAACTGGCGGATAGAGGCAAACGGCTCCTTACCGAACCACTGGACGGCATCCGTATGGAAGAGGACTCCACGCTCCTGGCATATCTCCCCCAGTTCCGCCACGGGCTGGATAGTGCCCGTTTCATTGTTCGCTGCCATCAGGCTGACCAAGGTTGTATCAGGCCGAATCGCCTTGGCCAAATCCTCCGGGGAGATGCGCCCCGAGGCATCCACCGGCAAGTAAGTGACCTCAAACCCTTCCTTCTTCGCCAAGTATTGAAAGCAATGCAACCCGGCGTGATGTTCGATGGCCGAGGTGATTAAATGCTTTCCTTTAACATTAAAGGTCCGCGCAACACCGAAAATTGCGAGGTTATTGCTCTCCGTGCCGCCACTGGTGAACACCACTTCGCTTGGCTTGGCCTTCCAAGTATGGGCTAACTGGTCCCGGGCCTCGTCCAAAAGTGCCCGGGCGCGCCGACCCACCTGATGCACACTGGAAGGGTTGCCATAGATCTCATCCAGATACGGCAACATGACCGCCTTCACCACCGGATCGAGTGGCGTGGTGGCATTGTAATCAAAATAAACCGGCAGCACGTCATTGAGGTAGGCGAAAACGGGGGGAAAGACAACTGTGGTGATGAGCGTTCATTTACGCAGAACTTTTGGCTGGCTTGGGGGCAGCCCGAAAAGGGTGGAACCAAGGATTCTTTTTCCAGATCAAGAAAGTAATAAGCATTGTAGCCAACACGCCGATCAGATGTTTGATCAGGCGGGCCTGGGCATGCAGATAATCTTCTACCGAGATGAGGAAGATATTCCTTTCGTTATAGCCAAATTTAGCGCCAGCGGTGTTGAGGTAAACGTCGCAAGTGTCGCCCGGCTTGATCAGGGTGAAATCCGTCACTTGAAACAAGTTTTTCCCATCATACGTTACTTCTAGTTCCCGACCGTCGATACGGCCCTTAACCAAATCATGGTCTTCGGAATCACGTGCACGGGCGGTTTCTTGGACGACGAAAGTCTTTTTCTGGTAGGCACCATAATCACGGACGACATGCCCATAAAACAGCAGTGCGAGGAGATTTGTTCCAAAGAGAAAGAACAGGGCGAAATAAGCGAGGGCGACCAAGAATCTCATCGCGTCTTTGATTTCCTCTGGCGAACGCATAGATTTAATCGAGCTGAGATAGGCCAAAACCAAAAGAAAGACAACGGCCGCTTTGAAAACAATCACTCTGCCCGGATTTGGGAATCACATCCCAAACTGCGGTATGAACCCCTTCATCACATCGTGCGCTCTTTTTCCAGGTACTCATTCCACGGTAACAGGAGCGCTTCGCAATCTTGGTGATAATACCCCGGGCGGATGTGGGCGCGATGCCCATCCAAGATCAACTGCTTTTGAGTGAGCAGTGAGAGTGCATCGCCGGTAAGCGCTCCCGCGCGGCCGAAGGGATTCGTCCAGAACCAGAGCCACTCGAAGGCCGCCAAATCCAGCGCGCGTTCGCGGAAGTTCCGTTGCGGATCATTCGCGCGGCACCAATATTGTTGTGCTTCCTGCCGGATGTTCGGCACCCAGCGATTATCCGGGTGCTCGATGAGATACACATCGCTGCTGTAGTGCAACCGGCGTAACCAGAAGGGACCATCCCGGCGTGCGCGGAATTGCGGCTGATGCAAGCGGCCCCAAACCGGCATCACGGGCAAGGGTGGATGCGGCCCCAACGGAAGCTGCGGGTGAGGTTTGAGGTGTTCATTCCAGACGCGCTCGCCGTTCGGCGCTTCACGACGCTCCTGGCACCAAGCATAAAAACGTGTGGTGCGGGGCAGTTGCCGGATGGCGAAGCTGTAGCAATGCCCGTTCTGCACACCGGTGTAACGCTCACGCCATAGCTCGCGTTCACCCGCGACCATCTGCGTGGCGAAATAGGTGTTGTACTTTTGCGCCAGCGCGAGGCGGCGGCGAAACAGTTGAAAGGCCAGCACCTTACAGTGGCCGGGAGTGTTCTCGCCATCCTTCCGCGCGACCGTCTCATCCAGCCACGTGCCGAACACCGCTTGAAATTCCCGGCCCATCTCATCGATGGGTTCCTCCGCGATGATGGGGGCAAAGCTTTGGGGAAGTTTCAACGGCACGTGGATGTATCTACCCGCCGTGCCGGGCAGCGTCAGCCAAAATCCAATGATTACAGGCAGGCGGCATCCGCGCGCGCGGATGGGTGACAGGCTTTGATTGGCTTATTCCCTCCGCTTGTGTAGCTTTTGCCCCACAGTTGAACTTGTCCGTTGCCATCATCTGTCCGGACTACCCGCCACGGCGCGGTGGCGTGTCCGATTATACCGCCTTGCTGCTTTCTTTGCTCAGCCAGCAGGCGCAGGTCACGCTCATCACCTCGGAAGACACGGAGGTGCCCCCGGCGCCGACGAAGGTCCGTTACATCCGCGACTGGCAAAATGAAGCCGAGTTGTTCCGTTGTCTGGATGCCCTCCCGCCGGAGACGGTTCTGCTCTGGGGTTATGTGCCGCACATGTATGGGCATGGCGGTGTGGCGCCGGTGATTCCGCGGCTCATCACCCGGTTGCGCACGCCGAAACACCGGATGCAGATCGTCATCGGGCATGAGATCGCCGCGCCTTTTTCCCTGTGGCCGCAACGTCCTGGTACGCGTGGAAACACCGCCAGCAATGGTGCGAGATGCTCGCCTCGGCCGACCGCATCGTCACTTCCACGGAAGCCTGGCGGGATCAATGGCAGGCCCGGATGCCGCAATTTCGTGAAAAAATTTCCTGTGCCTGTTCCCCCAGCACGATACCTGTCGTTCCGCTGCCGGATGTCGCGGCTCATCGCCAGCAATGGCGCCAGTCGCTGGGGTGGTCGGCGGATACCTTGGTGCTCGGCTGGTTCGGCACGGCGAGCGCCGCCAAGCAGCTTGCATGGGTGATCGCTGCGCGTGAACGTGCAGCCAAGGAAACGAAACAACCCGTTGCCGTCATCCTCATCGGCAAGGCGGAGGAACTCGCCCAGGCGGAGCAATCGCCCTTGATCAAGAGCACCGGCTACCTTGCCGCCTCGGCCGTCTCACACGTTTTGCAGAGCATCGATGCATTGTTGTTGCCGTTCATCGATGGCGTTTCGGAACGGCGCACCTCGTTCATGGCGGGCTTGAGCCATGCCACGCCCGTGGTGACCACCCACGGTCACAACACCGGTCCGACCTTGCGCACCGCCAACATTTGCCGGCTCGCCTCGGCGCTTGAGGAAAACGAGTTTACCAGCGCCGTGGCCCAGCTCCTGGCCGATCCGGCGGCACGGCAGACGCTGGGTGAACGCGGCCGGGATTATTACCGCCAACACTATGACTGGCCGGTGGTCGTGCGGCATTTTGTGACGTTGGCCCAGCAAGAGGTATCACGCGCTTGAACCCCTTGGTCACCATCGCCATCCCCACTTACCAGCGCCTGGCGTATCTGCAAGAAGCCGTCGCTTCGGCGCAGGCGCAAACATATGCGCCCATCGAGATTTTGATCAGCGATGACGGTCCCGGCACCGAGATCGGGGCTTGGGTGCAAACGGTGCTGCCCCAAGACCCGCGCATACGGTACCTGAAGACGCCGCGTAATCTGGGGCTGACGGGCAATTGGAATTTCATCCTGGATGCCGCGCGCGGTGATTGGCTGATCTATATCGGCGATGATGACCGCCTCCTGCCCGAATGCGTGAGCAAGCTGGCGGAACTGATCCAGCCAGATGCCGCCGTGGTGTTCAGCAACCATTATCTGATAGATGCAGCGGGGCAGCGTCTGGCGGCGGAGAGCGAGCAGAACACCCGGGCCTATGAGCGGCATCATTTACCCGCCGGCCGGCTGGCTCATGTGGAAGATTGGGTCTGGCGCAATGCCATCCCGTTGTGCAGCGCCTTGCTCCGCACGGCCGATGTCCGCCGGATCCGGTTCAAAGAAGATCTGAACACACCGGAGCTGGTCTTTCTGTTGCCCCTCGCACAGGAGCATGCGGGCTTTGTGTTCCGCCCGGATTACCTCATGGAATATCGTACACACCCGCAATCGGCCACCGGTTCCGGGCTGTGGGGTGAACGGTTGGTGGATACCTCCTGCCTTGGCCCGCCAGTCCGGAAGCCGAGCCAGCCAAGCAAAAGTTCCTTGCCGCGATGCTTCCCGGAGCCGTCACCAGATGCCTCTTGCTGGGCGATGCCGCCCGGGCCCAGCGCTATCTGCAAAGCCCCTATTTTACCCAGCATACCAAGGTGACGCGGCTCCAGCGTTTCTGCGCCGCCTTGCCGGGAAATCTGGGTTGCCCGCTCTTCCGCCTCTTCTTCCGGCTGCGCCATAAGGGGCTGGCTACGCCTGCGCCCGCCCGCTAAGCTGCGGGCGAGCAATGCGTACGGCCATCAAAAGCACGATCGAAGTCATCCAGATACTCTGGCGTTTGCGGCCACAGTTGCGGGGTGGACGGCATCTGATCCTGGCTGTCGTGGGGGCGGCTTTGCTCGCGACCATGCTGGAAAGCATCGGCGTCGGTCTGTTGGTTCCGTTGCTCTCGCTGCTGCTGGGTGGTGAAGGCGTCGCACCCATGCGGCCCATCTCCATTCTGCAAAACTGGATCCCCGGTCAATCGACGGCTTTTTATGTCGGCGCTTTTTGCGTGCTCGTGCTGCTGGCCATCGTGGGCAAGAACGTGGTCCTCTACTTCAGCCAGATGCTGGCCGCGCGCCTGAAACGCCGCATCTCCATCAACCTGCGGGATGCGTTGTTCATCA
Source organism: Limisphaerales bacterium (assembly GCA_965283725.1). GTDB lineage: Bacteria > Verrucomicrobiota > Verrucomicrobiia > Limisphaerales > JAEYXS01 > JAEYXS01. Next base: position 396,763 of record CBDIPT010000003.1, on the reverse strand, counting down.
AATTGCAGAACGCGCCCCTCAGCCTCTTCGAGCAGCGCACGGCCGGGGAGATCACCAATGTCTGTTTCAACGAGACCGGCCGCACGACCTGGCCGTGGATTATCTTTTGCTCATCGGCCAGCGGGGCAGCATCGCCATCCTGTATCTCGGCATGCTGTTCTTCATCTCGTGGCCGCTCACGTTGATGACGATGGCCCTCGGCGCGTTGATGGGCCTCTCCATCGGGTTCCTGCAACGGTTGCTCGCCAAGCGCGGCAAAGAGGTGAGTGATAACAACCAGCAGGTGCTGACCTGTCTGCAAGACACCTTCACGGGCATCCGCGTGGTGCGCGCGACGAATTCGCAGGAACGTGAGACGGGACGTTTTCACGCCGCGAACCAGCAACAGGCGGAGACGGAGGAACGGGTGGCCAAGCATAACGCGCTGATGTCCCCGTTGGCGGAGACCGTGGCTGTGAGCGGGGCGATGCTCATCGTCGGGCTGGCGTATGGTTCTTTGTCAGCACGGGCAAGATGCTGCCGTCGCACTTGGCCGGCTTCGGTTTCATTCTCCTGCGTTTGCTGCCCTTGGTGAATCAGGTTTACGGTTTGCTGGGCACGTTGATCTATCTGGCGCCGGGCGTGCGGGAAGTGGACAAGTGGCTGACGGCCCCGGATTTCCCGCAGCATGAATTCGGCGAACGCGAATTTAAGACCGTGGAGAAAGAGATCCGTTTCCACAACCTTTGCTACACCTACGAGAACGGCACGGAAGCCTTGAAGGATATCAGCTTCACCATCCCGGCCGGCAAGACCGTGGCCCTGGTCGGTCCTTCGGGTTCCGGCAAATCCACGCTGGCGACGTTGCTGCTCCGTTTCCGCCAGCCTTCCGCCGGCCAGATCACGGTGGACGGGGAAGATTACTGGAGTTATTCACCGGCTTCCTGGCATCAGCGCGTGGCGGTGGTGGAGCAGGAGGCCTTCCTGTTTCATGACACGCTGGCGAGCAACATCTCCTACGGCTACGATCATTGCACGGAGGCGGATATCAAACAGGCGGTGGCGGATGTGTTCCTCGATGACGTCATCAGCGAGTTGCCCGAAGGGCTCAAGACGGTCGTGGGCGAACGCGGCACGTTGCTTTCCGGCGGGCAACGCCAGCGGCTCGCCATCGCCCGGGCCTTGGTGCGGCAGCCGCGCATCATGATCTTGGACGAAGCCACGTCCGCCTTGGATAATATTTCTGAACGGCAGGTGCAGGCCGCCTTGGAGCGGGCCACCACGGGCCGCACGGTGCTGGTCATCGCGCATCGTCTCTCCACCATCCGCAATGCCGATCACATCGTGGTGATGGAAGCGGGCCAAGTGGCCGAGCAGGGGACCTGGGATGAACTCGTCGCCCGCAAAGGATTGTTCGAGAAACTCGTGAACCTCAGCGGGGTTACTCATCTGGCGGATGAAGTGAAGTGAGCACGATAGGCGTCATAGTCAAAGATTTCTGGCAGCGGCTTTTTGCCCGCAAGCCATGGATTTTTCGTGACCGCTTCGGCCTCGCGTATCTTTTCACCGCGCAAGACACCAGCGCGCCGCGCCATGGTCAGGGCGAGGTGATGGATAACCCGGCCTTGTTGGCGTATCTCCAGGCCCAGTTGAAATCCGGTCAGGTGTTCGTGGATCTAAGTCCGGACGTGGGCGGGGTGGCGCTGCTGGCGGCGCGGCACGTGCATGACACGGGCTCGGTCTATGCCTTTGCCGCGGACCCCGGCGACTACCGGCAACTGGTGAACAACGCGGCCCTGAACGGGCTGACCGGTTGCGTGCGCGTCATCGGCCGGCCGGTGCTGGCCGCGGATCCGGCTTATACCTTGGACACGTTTGCCACGGCCTGGAAGTGGCGCACCGTCGATTATCTGCGGTTGAAATCCGCTGCCCAATGGTCCGCGTTACAGACCTCCGCCGCCGGGTTGTTGCAGGCCGGCCGCATCCGGCAACTGTTGTTCGATGATGTTGAGCCCGCCACCCTGACGGTGATCTTGCCCGCGCTGAAACAACTGGGGTTCGTCGTGGAAAGCATCACGGCGGCTGGCACCTTGCAGCCATTGCCGCAGCCGGCCGCGCGCACAAATATCGTGGCGCATCGGCAGTGAACGGGCTGGGTGGCAGCGGTACGTTGACAGGGAACCTTGAGCCATCATCAAATGGCGTTGGCACATGGCCGATCTGCCCAAAATAAGCCTCATCACGCCGTCCTTCAATCAAGGACAGTTCCTTGAGGCAACCATCCTGTCCGTCCTCAACCAGCGCTATCCGCACCTCGAATACATTATCGTGGATGGCGGCAGCCAGGACGACAGCGTGGCGGTTATCCGGCGGCACGCGGCCCACCTCGCGTGGTGGGTGAGCGAGCCGGATCGCGGCCAGGCCCATGCCATCAACAAGGGATTGCAACGGGCGACGGGCCAGATCGTGGCCTATCTGAACAGCGACGACCTGCATACGCCGGATACGTTGTGGACGATCGCCCGCCGCTTCGCCGCCGAGCCCGCCGTGCAATGGCTCACCGGCCCGTGCCTCTTCTTCGGCGAAGGCGTGACCAGCCGCTTGATGCAGCCCGATCCAAAACCGGATGTTCCCGCCTGGCTGGTCGCCAACCGCATCACCCAGCCGGGCACCTTTTGGCGGCGCGAACTGATGGAGCAATACGGTTACTTCGATGAACAGTACCGGTGCTGCTTTGACTACGAATACTGGGTGCGCTTGATCAGCCAGGGCGTGCGCTGCGTGCCGCTGGATGTCCAGCTCTCGAGCTTTCGCCTGCATGCCGCCAGCAAGACCGTTGCGGAAAGCAGCCGCTTCACCACGGAAGATTGCACCCTGCGCGCACATTACCTGGCCCGGTTGCCGGCGGCCGGCCAACGCCGTTATCACCGGCTGCAACAGCAATGGGACAGCGTTCAGGTCTTGGGCCGCGTGCTGGAGCTGCGGGCGGCGGGTCAGCTACCGGCCGCCCGCCAGCTTTTCTTTCAGGAATTCCGGCGCAATCCCCGCCTCCTCGGCACCCGTTATGGCTTTGGCTGTCTGCGCCGCCTGCTGTGATTTTGGCGGGCGCAATCTATCTTGCAGAGCACGCGGGAATATCCTTTGATAACCGTGATGGCAAATTGTCATGTCGTCATAGTCAATTGGAACGGTGGTCCGCTGCTGCTGGAAGCTGTTCGTTCCATGGTCCAGCAGACGGCCAAGCCTGTGGTCTGGGTGGTGGACAATGCCTCGACGGACGGCTCCGCACTGGAAGCCAAACAAGCTTACCCCGAGATCCAGCTCATCCAAAACCAGACGAATACCGGCTTTGCCGCCGGTAACAATGCCGCCCTCCGTCAGCTCCCGAAAACGGATTACGTCCTCTTGTTGAACAATGACGCATGGTTTCCGGCGGCCGATGCACTGGCCAAGGCGCTCGCCTTCATGGATGCGCATCCGGACATCCACGGCGCGTGCGGCCGCTTTGAGTATCCGGACGGTGAATTTCAGCGCTTCTATCACCGCTTGCCCTCGCTCTTCAATCTGGTGGTGCAGTACGGCTGTGGCCGGTTCATCAAATCCTGGCGCACGGGTGAAGCCATGAACCGCTTCCTGATGCTGCATGACGATTATACCAAGCCCATGCTGATGGAGCAGCCGGCCTTCGCCTGCGTCTTGATGCGTGGCGAAGCGTTTCGGCGCACGGGTTTGCTGGATGAAGATTTCCCCATCTTCTTCAACGACGTGGATTACTGCTGGCGCTGGCGGCAGCACGGTTACACCTGGCAGTACCTGCCGGACTGGCGGGTCATCCATCATCATGGCAAAAGCGTGAAGAAACTGGCCTCGCGCTCGACCGCCGAGATGCGGGCGAGTGCCGTCCGTTTCGCGCGCAAACACCTGTCCTTCGGGGCGGCGTGGATCTTGGGCGCCAGCGTCTTCCTCGACACCACGTGGAGCAACTGGCGGAGTAAATCGCATGAATACGCGCCGTGGCAGATGGCCCGGGGCAAGCATTTCTTCCTGCCCAAATCATGAGCCAGCCAGACGTCTCCATCCTCATCGTCAACTGGAACTGCGGGGATTACCTGGCGCGTTGCCTCCGGAGTCTGTACGAGAAGATCCAAGGTGTGAGCTTTGAAGTGCTCGTGGTGGATAACGCTTCCAAGGATGACAGCATCGCGCAGGCGAAGGCGCTCAACCTGCCCGTGCGCTGGTTCTGCCTCACGGAGAACCTCGGCTTCGGCCGCGCGAACAATTACGCCGCCGAACGCGCCGAAGGCCGTTGGCTGTTGCTGTTGAATCCGGACACGGAGCTCTTTGCCGACTGCATCTCGCCACTCGTCCGTTACACGGAGGAGCATCCGGACGTGGGCCTGCTCGGCGCCAATCACGAGGACGGCAATGGTCACTGGCAACGCTCCTATGGTGCGCCCATCCGTTTGATCGATGACTTCGCCTATGTCCTCGCCCCCCGGCAAGTGTTGAAAAAACTCCCGGTCGCTTCACCGGCGGAACCGGTGGAGGTGGGCTGGCTGGCCGGCAGCTTCCTGATCATCTCCGCCCAGCTCGTCAAGCAGCTCGGGCTGTTTGATCCCGCCTATTTCCTGAACGATGAAGACATCGATCTGGCGGAACGGGTGCGGCGTGCCGGTCACAAGGTGCTGTATCATCCCTTGCCCGGGTTGCGTCACTTCGGCGGCATCAGCAAAGCTTTCAAGACCGATGCACGGAAGCACCACTTGGACAGCCGCAAGTATTACTACCAGAAGTTCCACGGTTGGTTCTCCGCGCAAGCCTATGTGCTGTGCTTCACGTTGTTCGAGTTGCGCTTGCGGTTTCATGCGTGGCGGGTGAAGCGCAAGTAAGCGTTTTGCTTGGCTTGCAGCCCGTTCACCGGTACACCATTCCCTAGAACATGAGCTACTTGCGCCAGCTACTCCGCCCGCTGAAACGCCGTTGGGAAGAACGTACCTTCCGCCAGGCAGGGACGGATTTGCATCTGGCGGGCCGCTGGGAACTGCCCAGTCTGCTGAATGCGCGCGGGCTGGTGGGTACGGGCGTGGAGGTCGGCGTCTTCGAAGGTTTCTTCACCTGTTTCCTGCTGGAAAGCTGGCGCGGTAACAAGCTCATCGCCGTGGATCCCTGGCGGCATTTCTCCAGCGGTTACAAGGATGATTGCAATCAGGGCCAGGCCGCGATGGACAAACTGTTCGCGGAGACCCAAGGACGGCTCGCGCAGTTCGGTGCGCGGGCCGAGATCTGGCGTAACCTCAGCGATGAAGCCGCGGCCAGGTGCCCGGATGCCTCGCTCGATTTCGCCTACATCGATGCCCAGCATCATTACGCAGCGGTGAAGGAAGACCTCGCGCTCTGGTGGCCGAAGCTCAAACCGGGCGGGATGTTTGCCGGGCACGATTACATGGACGGCTCCTTCTCCTTCGGTGAATTCGGCGTGAAAAGCGCCGTCGATGAATTCGTCCGGGAACATGGTTTGAAACTGTACGTCACCGGCGAGCAGGACAGTCCCTCCTGGTTTTTCTTCAAACCATGAAGCCTGCGTCCAAGCCGTTGAAAGTGGCCTTGATCTCTTCCGGCTTGGGGCATGTCTTGCGCGGGGTGGAAGTCTGGATGCTGGAGCTGGCGCGCCTGCTGCCGCGTGAACGTGTGGAGGTCCTGCTCTGGAGCGGCGGTCAACTGGCCGGGGCACCTGCCGGCTATTCTTCGCTGCACGGCTTGAGCCGGGATGCAGCACTCATCAGCAAGGCGAGCTGGCATCGCCGCTACATGTTCGAGCAATGGTCGGTCCTGCCCGCCACCCTCCTGCGCTTGCGGGAGGAGCAGGTGGACATCGCGTATTGCGGCGATCCCGTCCTGAGCTGGCATCTCAACCGCTTCCAAAAATTGCACGGTGCCCGCGTCGTGTTCATGAACGGCATGCGGCTCTCGCCCGACTGGGCGCGGCCCTTCGGCGGCGTGCATCTGCTCGCGCAACCGTATCTCGAACAGGCCCGCCAGGATATCGGTGTCGAGGCCGCGCGAAATTTCTTTGCCGTCCCGCACTGTGCGGATGTCGCGACCTTTCGCCCGGCTTCCCCGGTGGAGAAAGCGCAGGCGCGCGCACAATGGAACCTTTCCCCGGAAGATTATCTCATCCTGACCATCGGCCCCCTCGGCAATGTCAGCGGCAAACGGCTCGAATGGCTGGCGCAAGAGCTGCAACCTTTGGACCGTCGCATCAAGCTCGTGCATGCCGGAGTGGATGAGGACGGGCGGGACGAAGTGATGCGGCAGGTGCAGACTGCTTTGGGCGACCGCGTGCATTTCTGTGGTCGCGTGCCGCGCCCGGAGATGCCGCGGCTGTATCAGGCCGCTGATGTGTATTCGCTCGGCTCGCTCGCCGAACCATTTTCCATCGCCATTCTTGAAGCGATGGCGTCCGGTCTGCCCATCGTGCATCACAACGATCCCGTGATGATGTGGCAAACCAGCGAGGGCGGCCTGCCCGTCTCCATGACGACCCGCGGCGAAGCGGGAGCAGCCATCCAAAAACTGGCCGCAGACCCGGTCTTGTGTCAGCAGAAGAGCCAGGCCGCGCGGCATCTGGCCGAGACCCGTTATCACCCTGCCACGGTTTGCGCCGATCTCATCACCGCCTGGCAAAGTTTGCTGGCACCTTCTGCATGATACGCCGAGCCCAGCGGACATCCGCATCAGCGTGATCATCCCGACGCATAATCGCGCAGCCTTGCTGCCGGAGGCGGTGCGTTCTGTGCAGGCGCAAGGACCGGCGGTGACGGAGATCATCGTGGTGGATGATGGCTCGACGGATAATACCCCGGAGGTCATTGCGCAACTGGTGGAACCACGTCTCCGCTACGTGAAACAGGCGAACGCAGGTCCGGCGGCGGCGCGCGATCACGGGCTGCGCCTCGCGACTGGTACGCACCTCGTGTTTCTGGACTCGGACGACATGCTGGAACCGGGCGTTATACCGAAGCTGGTGGAAATGGCGGTGAAGCACCCCGGCACAGTTCCTTTTGGCCGGGCGAGCGTGCACGCCGAATCGCCGCTGAACCCGGCGGATTATTCGTTCACCCTGGCCCCGCGTTCGGGGATACTTTTGCCGGAACTCGCTTTCTACGATGCTGGAACCATCTTTGCAGCCATGTACCCCAAGGAACTGTTGCAACGCATCGGCGGCTTTGTCGATCAAGGCTGCTGCCATGTTTGCGAAGATCACGACCTGGCCCTGAGGCTGGCTTTTGCCGCCCGGTTTACTTATCTGCCAGAAGTTGTTTACCGCATTCGCATGCACCGGGGCAACCGGCATCGCAACCAGCGCCGTGCCATTTGGGTCTGCCAGCTCACCTCGGCGGCGCGGCATCTGGACCGGCCCGGAACCAGATTGCTCCGGCGGCGCGCGATGGCATATTTTCATGGCCGGATCGCCACGTCGTTGCGGGAAGATGGCCAGTATGCGCAGGCGGTGCGTGAATACGCCCGCAGCCTCGCACTGTGGCCGATCAAGCTGGGCGCCTGGCGCGGACTGGCCCAAAGCCTGTTCCCCAAGGCCAGAAAAACTGAGTGATGCACGTCGCTTTCATCAACGAGAATACGCTGGGGCATGCTTCCTACCTGCTGCCCTTCGTGCGTTGGTTCACGGCGCATCCGGAGGCGGGCATTCAGCCACATGTCATCGATGCCATGCCGCTTCCGCCTGATCTGCAACGGCGCGCGGATTTCTCCATCCCCTTGCTGCGCCGTTACGGTTTGGATTTTCAAAACGCCCGCTGGCGCTTTGCCGTGAGCCAGAACGTCCGGCAACAACTGGCCGCCCTACGCGCGACGCAACGGATCGATGTCGTGGTGGTGAACACGCAGAGCGTCGCCCTGCAACTGGGGGACGTGGCGAAGGAACTGCCCGTGTGCGTGTGCCTGGATGCCACGTTTCATCAACTGGCCAGCTCACCGTGGTTCGCACCGAACACGCTTTCCCGCTGGTTCAATCCGGTGACGCTGGGGGCGGTGCTGGCAGCGGAGCGCGAAGTATTGCCCGCTGCGTCGTGGTTGTTCCCGTGGTCACAACACGTCGCGGAAAGTTTGCGGCAGGATTACGGTTTGCCTCCGGAGAAGATCCAGTTGCTCTCGCCCTCGCTGGCCTTGGAGCAGCTCGCTTTCCGCCCGCGCACGGTGTCAAAGAAACCGCGGTTGCTGTTCATCGGCGGTGATTTTAAACGCAAAGGCGGTCCGTTATTGCTCGAGGTTTTCGCGCAACACTTCGCTGATCGTGCCGAGTTGGACATCGTGACCTTCGGTCCGGTGCCGGAGCAACGGGGCGTGAAAGTGCATCGGGATGTGAAGGCTTATTCGCCCGAATGGCACGCGCTCTGGGCACAGGCGGACGCGTTCGTGTTCCCCTCGACGCTGGAAACCTTCGGCCTGGTGTTGCTGGAAGCGATGGCCTTCGGTGCGCCGGTCATCGCGGCACGCGTGGGAGCCGCCGCGGAGTTGTTGGGCGCGAACGAGCGGGGGTTGCTGCTGTCTGACAACGAGCCGGAAACATTGCGCCGGGCGATCGAAGTGTTGTTGACGGATTATCCGGCGGCGATTCACCGGGCGGCTGCAGCGCGGGCCTGGGTGGAGGAAAAACACAGTCTGGCGCTCAACGCCAAAAACTTGGGAATGATCCTGACGCGGCTGGCGGCGAAGTGAACCGGAGCAGGGGGCTTACGCCTCTTCCGCACTGCGATACTTCTGCACGAGGAGATAACTGCGGGCTGATTCCAAGGCCATGATGAATTCATCATAGCTCTGGTAACGGTGCGCAGGTTCCTTGGCCATCGCATTGCAGATGGCTTCGTTCGTCGGCGCGGTGATCGCCGGATTCACCTGGTTCGGCGGCACCAAAGGATTATGTGCGTGCGCCATCGCGGCTTCCTGGATGTCCGGCCCTTCAAATGGCACCCGGCCCGTCAGCGCGTGGTACAGCGTGGCGGCGAGGCTGTACATGTCGGACAGAAAACTTTCCCCTGTTTGCAACACACGTTCCGGCGCGATGTAGTAGGGCGTGCCGAGCACACCTTCTTCCTCGTCCTTCTCGGCATCTGCTTTGCGGGCGAGACCGAAATCCACGAGCTTGGGTTCGCCCTCGGCATTGTAGAGGATGTTGCCGGGCTTGATGTCGAGGTGGAGCAGATTGTGACGGCTGGCGGCCTGGAGCGCCTTGGCCACGGCGATGCCGACGTCCAATACGTCCAGCTCCGGCATGGCACCTTCTTTTTCGATACGGTCGTCCACACTGCCGCAGTCGGCCAGCTCCATCACGATGTACTTTTCCCCATCCCACTCATCGAAGGCGTAGATGTGGATGATGTTCGTGTGGTTCAAGCCGGCGCAGGCCTTGGCTTCACGCGCAAAACTTTCCACCAAAGCGGCATCGCTGGTGAATTCGCGCCGCATGAGTTTCACTGCCACCTCGCGTTCCAACGACGTATCGTAGGAACGATAGACTGTGCCCATGCCGCCCGAGGCGATCACGGAACGCAACTCGAACTGGCGGAGCTTGAGCGGCAGCATCACTGGATGCCCGCATTTGGGACACGGGGTGGTGGAGAGCGGCGTCAGATTGCTGGGTATGAAGATGCTTTTGCCGCATTTACCGCACGGCACCATCTTCAGGGACGACGTCCCACCCGCATTCGGACTTAATGACACTGAACTCATGCAACAACAGTGGAGGGCACAAGAATTACCTATGCGCCTCCATGCGACAAGCCAATGTTCACCGACCCGGCGTTTTTCGCAAATAAGAGTTTCATAAAGTTACCTACCGTACGGTCGTGCAGTTTCTTCGAAGTTGCCATCGGCTTTGAGCGTCATTACACCTTGAATATGAAAAGCCTGCCGCTGATTTGCCTCTTGGTCCTGTCGCTTTTTACCCGAACTTATGCGGCCGCGCCGATCCATAAGGCAGGCTACGCAGAAACGGACATCACCCCGGATATCGGTATGGAACAACCCGGTGGTTACGGCAAAGCCTTCCATAAAACGCTACATGACCCCTGCAAGGTTCGGGCGGCGGTCTTCGATGACGGCCAAAAGCGGGTCGCCTTGGTCGGTCTCGATCTCCTGATGATTCCCCGCGATCTCGTGCTCCGGGCCCGGACGCGGATTCAGAAGGAATGCGGTTTGGAGCCCAGCGCCATAATGCTGGGGGCATCTCACTCCCACTCCTCCGGCCCGACCGGCATGGTGCAACCCGGTGAATTCGATCACGCCTCCGACTTGGTGAAGAAACTCGCCTACCAAGACTCCTCCTGTGCGGACCCGAAGTTCCTGAAGTATGTGGAGGACCAGATCGTGGCCGCCGTGGTCAAGGCGGATGCACAACGGGCAGACGTCCAGACCGGGTTCGGTTCCGGGCATGAGGACAAGGTGGCCTTCAACCGTCGTCTGCGCATGAAGAATGGCCTCTCTTACAGCCATCCCGGCGCGGGTAATCCGGACATCATCGGCTACGCGGCACCGATCGATCCCCAAGTGGGCGTCGTGGGCACTTGGAACAAGGAAGGCAAACTCATCGGCTGCGTGGTGAACTATGCTTGCCACGCCACGACCAATCCTGGCGGCATCTCGGCGAACTGGATTCAATACCTGGAACAGACCATCCGGGGCGCGTTCGGCCCGGATGTCATCGTCGTCTACCTGCAAGGTGCCTGCGGCGATGTCACGCAGGTGGATAACCTTAGCCCTTACGCGCGTCCCGGTGCCGAGCAATGGTCACGACAGGTCGGTGGTCGTGTGGGAGCGGAAGCGGTGAAGGTGTTGCTGACCTTGGCCACGGGCAAAGATGTGCCTGTGAACTTCACGAATAAAGTATGGCACATCCCGCGTCGCAAGCCGGCTCCGGAGCGGCTCAAACAAAGTCTGGAGATCGTGCAGGGTGATTCCAAGAAATACAGCGCTACCGAGATCACCTTTGCCAAAGAGATTCTGATGCTTGATGCCTTGATCCAGAAACATCCTGAGGTGGAAGTGGAAGTGCAAGCGATCCAGGTCGGGCCTCTGGTCTGCGTCAGTAATCCCGCCGAGTACTTCGTGGAATACGGCCTGGATATCAAGAAGCGCAGCAAGTTCCCGCTGACTTTTCCGGTAGAACTTGCGAATGGATGTGTCGGTTATGTGCCCACGCTAGAAGCTTTCGGGCCCAATGGGGGCGGCTACGAAACTCGCCTTACCGCGTATAGCAATCTGGAGATCACCGCCGGTCAGCAGTTCGCTGATACCGGTGTGGCGCTCGCGAATACCTTCACGCCCGCCAAGGTGCCGACATTGCCGCCCGCTCCGCCGTATCGTTCACCGTGGGCCTACGGCAATGTGCCGCCAGAAACGAAGTAAGCGGAACGCCGAGCTCTAGCTCGGCCCGAATAAGCTACAAAACGGCTGCGCTCGCGCTTTTTCGTAGCGCAGACTGTCAGTCTGCGGACCATGAAATAGTCGAACAACCTGCCGACTGCCAGTCGGCGACACAGCAGGTTACCAACCTGCGCTACCTAGCTGCGGCGCGCTAACATCAGCGCAGGATTTCGCCCTTCAACACGTTCCCCTTCACATCCAGCAACTGGATCTGATTGATTGTCTTGAAGTTCACGTGATCTTCCACGTGCCACACAACTTTCTTATCGCGCGTCACTTCGAGCACTTGTGGCTGTTTGCCGGTGAAGCCGTGGCCGAGGTAATTGCAGAAGATCGTGTTGCCATTCGGCAGACGCTGGCAACCGGCCATCAGGCGGAGCGGATTTCCCTCAAGATCGTTCTCGTTCAATTCCCAGACGACTTTGCCGTCTTTATCGAACTCCTGCACCTTGTGACCGTCACCGCAGGTCACCAGCAAGTTGCCTTTGCCCACGGGCACCACTTCATGCGGATCACCGGGCACCTTGAGTTCGCGCACCACTTTGCCGTCCTTGTCGAGTTCCACAATCTTGCCTTCACCTTTGAAGCACACGAGGTAATGACCGTTCGCCAGCTTGCGTGTGCCGCGATACTGGTTGTGCATCTTCACCGCGGGATCAGTGACGAGTTTGATCTCCTTCGCGATCTTGCCATCTCGACCGACCTCAATGATGCGGCTCGTGCCCACTTCCACGATCATCACTTTGCCATCCGGTAATGGCTGGCACGCGTGCACTTCGTTCTTCACATCGGTGGGGGCTTTGTATTCCCACACGATTTTCTTTTCTGCGTCCGGAGTGACTTCCACGGCGCCGGTCAGGAAGCAGAAGAGATAATTGCCATTGGGCAGCAGCCAGATGTCCTGCGGGTTCTTGCATTCATATTGCCACTCGATCTTGCCGTCTGCTGAGACGCGCGAAACCTTGCCGCCATTGTAATCACACGCGAGGAAGGGATGCGCCGCTTGCGCTAAGGCCGTCGCACAGAAAAAAGCGAGTGCCGCCACGAAACGAGAAATGGAATTCATGGTTAAAGAGTGAAGAAACCCGCCCGGCCCGCAAGCGTAAAGCAAGCCTCACTGGGGATAGCAGTCTTGCCGATGACTTACGAATGTTCCCAACCACGGTCCACAAGCAGCTCTTGGCCGGTGATGGCGCGGCTCAGGTCGCTGGCGAGGAAGAGGGCGACATCCGCGATCTCCTCCGGCTGGTTCAGCGTAGGGATGCACTGGGATTCGTGGATGACTTTCTTCGCGGCGGGCGTCACGTATTCGCGCAGTTGCCGCTCGGTCATGATCCAGCCGGGCGAGATGATATTCACGCGGATGCCACGTGGCCCCAGTTCGCGCGCCAGCGAACGGCTGAAACCGATGATGCCCGCCTTTGTGGAGACATAGGCGCTCATCACGGCTGGGCCGTTGTGCACCGTGATGGAAGAGAAATTGATGATGGAGGAGCCTTCGAGCAGATGCGGTGAGGCCTCGCGGCACACGAGAAAGTAAGCGCGCAGATTCCGCGCGTGCAAGGTATCCCACGCTTCAGCCGTTGTTTCTTCCAAAGGAATGCGCGGGTCGGAGGCGGCGTTGTTGATCACCACATCGATCTCACCCTGACGTTTGACGATGCCCTTTATCCACGCTTTGATTTGCGACTCCTTCAACAAATCGACCTTGGTGAAAACCACCGTGGAACCCAACTCCTTCACGAGCTGGTTCGCGGCTTTGACGTCCACATCGCAGAACTCCACGTTGGCGCCTTGTTGTGCAAAGGCGCGAACCATCGCGGCACCGATGCCATTCGCCCCGCCCGTGATGAGGACCGTCTTGCTCTGCAATTCTGTGAATGTGGCCATGGGGAAATTTACGATTTACGAGGGACTATTTACGAGCAGGAAAAAATGAACTTACCTTGGTCTTAGCGATAAAGCTAAATGGGTAAGCTTGTTTTCAGGCGACCACAAACAAATATGTTTGCATAGAATTCATGCTTTATTTGAAAAGAAAAACCACAGCCGAAGCTGTGGTTTGCGTTTCTTATGATAGGGTATTTATTTGCCCTTCCAAGTCTTATGTGACAAGACTTTGTCAAAGATAATGCCCGCCTGTTTTACGGTCCGATGACCTGAGCCGTCGCTATGTTGAACGGTTTCAGCATACTTAGTGGGACCTAAGCGTTCTCTTTTTTTGTATGGTTTAGACATGTGAACCTTGATTGTTGGTTTGATGTTTACCTAACGAAAATATAGTTGCAACAGTTGCACAGGAATATCAACCGAGCTTGGGCGCTTACATTAGAAATCCTTGAAAGTGACTTCCTTGCTCGTTACTTTTCTGGAAGTCACTTCCTTAAGAAAGCTATGGCCAAAAGTAAAATTTCAATGAAACGTGAATTTGCTTCGGCTGCGTTGGAGTCTAACGTAACCATAGCTGACCTCGTAAATTTTCACTCTGAGTATCTTTCGCAGAATCATTCTTCAACTGGATTAAACTCGAAAGAACGAAACGCACTATTTTCTCGGATTGAAGATCTTTTCCGTTTTAAAATAAAAGAAGGAAATAAGTGGAGTGAACAAGCTGATGCCTTGGGAGACGCTCTGTCGATTTGTAAGGACGTTATTTCTTCTTTCTATGATGATTCTCTACAGAGGCAGACAATTAGCTTTGGATGTGGTGGTGCGATACTAAACTGGGTAGTTTTGCCTGCTTTGGGAAAGCTTCACGCTAGAATGGAAGATTTGTGCGGGAGGCAGTTATTATTTAAGGTGAATGAAGTTAGGACAGAAAGAATTCGATCCTTAATTAAGGATGGTGCGATTCATTTTGGGGTATCGCGGAAGCCCATAAAACGAGATTGTGAAGCTGTTGAAAAGAAGGCGGCAGACAGAAGATCTCAGGCTCAAATTGCAAGCCAGTTGATTGGAAAATTCAGGTATGTTTGTTTAAAGCCGAAGTCTTCTGGTGATGTTAATCTCCCGTTTGCGGTTTTGAGGGAGCATGTGATTAACGATCGCGGTAATAAGGCCGAAGATATTTGTAGAAATTTGAAAGGACATAGGGTTGGACTGGTTTGCGATAGTTACGCGCAAGTCGTTGAGGCGCTTAACAGTGGAGGGTATGCTACTGTAGTGCCAGATTTTGCCGTTCAAAAATTGAGAGCGCATAATCTTATATTGGTTCCGCTGCCTATCTTGCATGAATTTGATGATCAGCATCTTTTTTTGGAATGGAAACCCGCCGTTAAGACTGCATTGGTTGTACCGGGTTGTCGTGAGGATATGGGTGGGGTGGCCATAGCTAAGACCGAAACGATTTTTGCAACTCTTATCGAGGTTCTTATTTGTGCTCTTCGGGAAGAGTTGGGGAGACAGGATTGATTTTACTAACGGTGGTTTGGTAGCATATTGCTCACTTCACCTGCGCTACCGATGAACGATATCCCGGCGAGGCGATGAAGCGTTGCAGGATCTTCCCTTCAGCCAGATTCCACAGGATGACTTCGCCATCATGCGCACCGCTGGCGAGGACTTTGCCATCAGGTGAGACGGCGAGGGCTTGCACCCAATCGGCGTGGCTGGAGAGTTTCCGGTTCAGTTTCAAGGGCTGGATATCATAAACGCGCACTTCGCGATCACGGCTGGCCGCGATGAGTTGCGTGGGCGTGCTGATGAGCCGCCACACATCACCGCCGAAACCGCCTTGGGCTTTCGTATCTTTGGCCCGCTTGCCGTCCGTGGCATTCCAGAGATGCAACTTACGATCCCGCCCCACGGTCGCCACCACACTGTTCGTGCCAGCGAAGGCCACGCCGAAGACCGGTTCTTCATGATCCGGATACGTTGCGATAAGTTCGCCGTTCGTGGCATCGAATGCGCGCGTGGTCTTGTCGCGGCTGGCGGAGGCGAGGTGTGTGCCGTCCGGACTCCAGGCCACGGCCATGACCCAATCGGCGTGCTGCTCGATCTTCCGCACTTCCTTGGCGGTAGCGATGTCGAAGATGCGGATGGCATTGTCTGCTCCGCCAGTCGCGAGCTGCTTGCCATCCGGGCTGAACTGAGCATCAAGAGCTACATCGGGCAATTTCACAAGCACCTTGGGCTTCGCGGAATCTAAGGGAATGAGCAAGACTTCACCGAGCTTGCCTGCCTGGCCAGTGGCCGCAGCGAGGAGTTTGCCATCGGGTGACAAGGACAAGGCCTCGACTTCCGTGGCCACGTTACGGATGCGTTGGGTAGGCTGCTTGCTCTCCAAGTTCCACGCGATGATCTCATGGTAGCCGCTCGTGAACAGCGTCTGGCCATCGGCAGAGAAAGCGAGTGCGGTCACGGGCAACGGTTGCGTGTAGACCTCAGGCGGCGCGGGATGTTCCTTGTGTGGGAGCAGGCTGACGAGATCCAGCTTGGGATCGGCCCCGTCGAACTTCGCGCCATTCTTGATCCAACGTTCGATGAGAGAAATCTGCGCGGACGGTAATGGCTCGTCCTTTTGCGGCATACGGTCGTCCGCGTTCTTCGCTACGAGCAAGCGGTAGAGCTCGCTCTTCTTCGGCTCGCCCGGCGTCACAACTGCTTCGCCACTAGAGCCGGGTTTCTGAAGCACTTCAAAGGTATGCAGGCGGTACTTGCCCTTGGCCTTGTCCGCGCCGTGGCAAGTTTGGCATTTGGCGATGAGGATGGGCGCGATGTCCCGGGAGAAACTGACGTCGGACGACTTGGCCGAAGCCGCACTAGCAGCTCCAGCCAGCATCATCACAGCAGTCCAAACCAGTAAGCGCACACGCCACATAGGGTAATCTGACGCACGGTAGGGAAGGTTTATTGAAACTTCAAATTTAAAGCTCCAAGCTCCAGAAAAACACCAAACCTCAACTTCTGGGCAAATCGGCTTGGAGCTTTTCTGTTTGGAGCTTCCTTGTTGTTTGGCGCTTTGGATTTGGGATTTCCCCTAATTTTCCCCGTTGTCCCTTTCTTACGTAGGCGTATATTGCCTCATATCGTTATGCCACTAAACCGTCAGCAGGTGCTGGACCTGTATTTCATGGATGCCCGCGCGAAGCTCATCGACATCGCCGCGTTCCTCGACCGCGTGGACCGGGCCGAAGGCGAAGCCGACTTCCGTCTAGCCGCTTTCCGCCAAGCCCTGAAGGAACTTGATGGCGGAAACGCGGAGCGGGCCAAGAACGTGCTGCTTTCATTGAGCGATCCTTCCATCGAACCGCTGGAAAAGGCTTCCGTGAAAGGTGCTATCGGAGCCTACAATGGTTGAGTGGGGTTTGTGTTGAGGGTTGAGTGAGATTTCATGCGGATGTCTTATGTTTAATTTCGAGAAGCTTGAAGTTTGGCAGAAGGCGATAGATTTCGCCGATATGGTCTACACCGTCACAAAATCTTTTCCTGATGACGAGCGCTGGGGTCTGACCAGTCAAATGCGGCGGGCGGCGGTGTCGATTTCTTCCAATATCGCCGAAGGAACGTCGCGTCATTCTCGCGACGACTACGCGCGATTCATTGAGATAGCCACCGGTTCTGTTTTTGAAGTCGTTTCTCAATCTATTTTGGCGAAACGGCAAGGCTTCCTTACGGAAGATGAATTGAAAGCGATTTATTCAGCGGCTGAAGTGCAAAGCAAAATGTTGAGCGGCCTACGCCGGTCACTAGGCGTAAACTAACGACGTATCTCTCAACCCTCAACACCACCTTCACTCAACTTTATCATGCGTTACATCGAACCACACGGCCACATGGTCAGCCGCACCACGGATGATTATCAGGCCATGGTCACGGCGGGTTGCGAAGCGGTTTGTGAACCGGCGTTCTGGGCCGGATATGATCGCAAGTCGGCCGATGGGTTTTACGATTACTTCTGCCAACTCACGGAGCATGAGCCCAAGCGCGCGGCGAAGTTCGGCCTCGCACACTTCTGCTGGCTCTGCATCAACCCGAAAGAATCCGAAGACGTAGGCTTGGCAAAAGATGTCATCGACCTCATCCCGCAATTCATCGACAAGCCAGGTGTGCTGGGCATCGGCGAGATCGGGTTGAACAAGAATTCCCGCAATGAATTGAAGGTGCTCGAGATGCATGTGGAAGTGGCGGCGAAGCATGACCAGCTCATCCTCGTCCACACGCCGCACCTGGAAGATAAGCTCAAGGGCACGAAGCTCATCCTCGATGTCTTGAAGAGTGATAAGCGTATCCGCCCTGAGCGCGTGATCATCGATCATGTGGAGGAACACACCATCAAGCTCGTGAAAGACACGGGCATGTGGGCCGGCATGACGCTTTATCCGGAGAGCAAATGCACGCCGGCGCGCGCCATCGACATGCTGGAAGTGTACGGCACCGATCGCATCTGGATGAACAGCGCGTGTGATTGGGGCATCAGCGTTCCGCTCGCCGTCCCGCGCACGATGCTGGAGATGAAGAAGCGCGGCCACACCGCGAACCTCATCGACAAAGTGGCGTATCAGAATCCCATCGCGTTCATGAGCCAGTCGCCGAAGTTTAAGTTGCCCGCGTAATGTTTCGACAAGATTTACGGGATTAACAGGAAACTGATTCTCACGTTGCACGGTCTATGGAAAATCCGGTGCATCTGGTTAATCCTGTCGAAAGAATCCTCTTTCGCTTTTGCGTATAAATCCTGTTCAATCGCTTCATGCAACTGACGCACGGGCTGCATCTGGCCTATTGTACGAATATTCATCGCGGTGAGACGTGGGAGCAAACGTTTGGCACGTTGAAGCAATTCACGCTCGGCGTGCGCGATCGCGTGGCGAAGGGCAAGCCCTACGCCATCGGCTTGCGCTTGGGGAATCAAGCCTCCCTGGAATTGAGCGAACCCGCGCGGCTCACGGAATTTCGCAAATGGCTCGATGCAGAGAATTGCTACGTCTTCACGATAAATGGCTTTCCCTACGGCAGCTTTCACGGCACGCGCGTAAAGGAGCAGGTGTATGCACCGGACTGGACAGCGGACGAGCGCGTGGTTTACACGAATCGCCTGTTTGATCTGCTCGCGCAGATCGTGCCTGAAGGTGTGGAAGGCAGTGTGAGCACGGTGCCGTGTTCGTTCAAAGAATTCATCACCAACGAATCGCAAGTCGCCGCGATGCGTCGCAATCTGTGGCGCACGGTGGAACACATCGCCAAGGTGAGCGAGCGCACGGGCAAGAAATTGCACCTCGGTCTGGAGCCGGAACCGCTCTGCTACTTGGAGACGAGTGAGGAGATGGTGCAGTTCTATAATCAGATGCGTGATGAACGTCCGCAAGATGCGCGCCTCGGTGAGCATCTTGGCGTGAATTACGACAACTGCCATCTCGCAATCGAATACGAGGAACCGAAGGATGTCATCGCGCGTTTCCAGGCGAACGGGGTAAAGATTTCCAAACTGCATTTCAGTTCCGCGCTGAAGGTGCGTCCCACAACGCAAGTGCGGGAAGCGCTGAAATCCTTTGTGGATACGGTGTATTTCCACCAGGTCATCGAACGCGACGCACACGGAAATATCAAACGCTACAAGGATCTCGATGTGGCCTTGGATGAATTCGCCGCGCGCGAAGCTCGCACTCAAAAACCGGAAACGGGCAACGGCCTCGAGTGGCGCATTCATTTTCACATCCCATTGCACAGCGAGCCGACGGCGATCTACGAGAGCACGTCGGATCATATTCAAGGCGTGTTGGATATCCTCGCGAAGAATCCATCGCTGTGTCCGCACATCGAGATGGAAACTTACACGTGGGAAGTGATGCCGGACGCGATGAAGAAGCGCAACGTGGTGGATCAGCTCGTGAAAGAATACGAGTGGACACTGAATGAATTCGCGCGGCGTGGGATCAGGCCGATGTGAGGTGAACCACAGAATACGCGGAAGACACAGACACGGATTTCTGAAGACACGAATTGCACAGATTTTCACGAATTGATTTCGCGAAAAAGGTAAGAGCCCCGATTCCTTAACAGGAGGAAACGGAGTTAACAGAGAAGACAGGGTCTTTTGAATTCGTGTTAATTAGTGAAATTCGTGTCGTTCCTTTTTCTTCACCGGAATATTACGTGTGCGGATTGACCGGCGCGCGTCTTCGACTATTTTGACTCCCATGAAAACACTTCTCGTTGCGCTGTCGTCGTTATTGTTGGTGGGCTGGAGTGCGTCTGCTGCCGTCCAAGCCAAAGCGGTGGAATATAAAGATGGCGATACGGTGCTCGAAGGCTGGCACGCGTATGATGATGCGGTGAAGGGCAAACGCCCGTCCATCTTGGTGGTGCATCAGTGGAAGGGCCTGGGTGATTACGAAAAGAAGCGGGCGGAGATGCTCGCGCAGCTCGGCTACAATGTTTTCTGCGTGGATATCTACGGCAAGGGCGTCCGCCCGAGTGCGATGAAAGATGCCGCCGCGCAAGCCGGTAAATATAAGGGCGACCGCGCGCTGCTCCGCCAACGCGTCATCGCTGGTCTCGGCGTGCTGACCAAGAATGAGTTCACGGACACGAGCAAGGTCGCGGCGATCGGTTATTGCTTCGGCGGCACGACGGTGCTCGAACTGGCCCGGAGCGGTGCGACTGTTTCCGGCGTGGTCAGTTTCCACGGCGGCTTGAGCTCGCCGACGCCGGATGACGCGAAGAACATCAAGGCCAAGGTGCTCGCGCTGCACGGTGCGGATGATCCGAATGTGCCGCCGGCTGAAGTCGCGGGTTTCGAGAAAGAGATGCGCGATGCCAAGGTAGATTGGTCGTTGGTGGCTTACGGCAATGCCGTTCACAGCTTCACGCATTGGGACGCCGGTAACGATAACTCCAAAGGCGCTGCCTACAATGAAAAGGCGGATAAACGCTCGTGGGAAGCCATGAAAGCCTTCTTCGCCGAACTTTTTACCAAGTAAGGCATAATAATTAGATTATCGATAAAGCCGCTGACGGCTAAAGTCAGCGGCTTCTTTCTTATATTCTATAACCTGTTTATTATAAGACTATTACATGTTGTTTTCTGGATAAATCCGAAAGTCGTGTTATAAGCGAGTAAGCGGCTTTTTCTTGGCTTGGTGAAGCGAGCCGAGGGTTGAGTAGTGACAGTTCGGTGTTTACGTATCGTTTTGAACCTCTAGGGTGATACTATGTCTGCACGTCCAAAGGACGCTAAACGTATGTGGGTGATTTTTGTAATCGTAGTGGTGGCTTATGTGACGCTTCGGCTGGTCATTGGTGCGGCGTCACCGCGACCGGTGAATCTCGGGCCGCAGGGTGCGCACTTGCTGGAATGCCCGCCCTCGCCCAATTGCGTGAGCAGCCAGGCGGAGCGCGCAGATCAGCGGGTGGAGCCGCTAAAGTTCACCGGTACGGTGAAGGATGCCAAGCTGCGGCTGCGCCAGGCCGTAGAGAGTATGAGCGGTGCGCGTGTACTGCGAGATGAGGGGAATTACCTCTACGCGGAGTATCGCACGCGCGTTTTCGGGTTCATCGATGATGTCGAGTTCTTGGTCGATGAGCCGGCGAGCGTCATTCATGTGCGCTCCGCATCCCGCCTCGGCTATTCTGATCTGGGCACGAACCGCCGCCGGGTTGAAGCCTTGCGACAGGCTTTCGCCGCCGGTAAGTAGCCTGTACGCGCTTTTTCCTCCGTTAAAGCGACGGAAGACAGCGAAACAAGGGGCTAAGGCCAGAAGTTTCCCACGGTAGTTCAGGACATAGGTAACACCCGACCTTAAGATAGATAATGTTCCACGTGGAACATTATCACGGCCATTTACCCGTTAATCTCGCCTGAGTGGAGTCTTTGGAGCAGCGTCCGGACACAAAGCAGGTAACCCGAGGCGCCTAATACCGTGGCGTAAGGCGCAGTGGCGGCCGAGGCGTAAATGGCTATTCCTGCCAATGCGAGCCAGAGTTGTCCCAGCCAAACTATCTTTAGACACGCTTTCCTATGCCGGGTATCGAACGGCGGACGAAAGCTTAGCATGAGGGGCAAGATCACGCTGAACACCAAGAGCAGGCATAGGCTGAGGGTATCGAGTAAGGAGAGTTCGCGCATGGGGGCCTTTCAGTGGCTATGTCATTTAGACCAAGCCGCGAGGGTTGAGTCACAGGGATTGTTCCACGTGGAACATTTGGAATACAGAATCCATAACCGAATAGGGGCAAGCGAATGGGTAAAGCGGGATGTGCGGGGACATGGTGGACACATTTAGTGGGCGGACGTTTCAGGTGAACTGTAGGGCGGCGCTGTCCTCAGCGCGCCGAGGTCGAAGCACGCGGTAGGCTTTGGTTATGCGATGTTCCAAAAGAAAAGGGACTTACCTGGAGTGTATAACAGATAGATAGGAGAATTCCCTTTTGCGCCTCCTGTCCTTGGTGGCTGCATCGAGGGAGCAGGGTTTCAACCGAATGAGGACAGACGAATGAGATGGAGAGAAGATACAAGATAGTGTTCCACGTGGAACATTCGTCCACTCCGAGTCGGAGTAAACCACCCTCTCACAAATCCCCGCAGCAGGAGTTGTGGCCGCTCGGGCCTTCGAAGTGCTCGGCCGCTCCGCAGGTATCCGCATCATCACCACAGGCAGCGGTGGGGACCTTAACGGGTGCAGTCGGCGGGAGGGGGACAGGATTACCCGTTTCGCCGCCTTGGCCACCCCGCTTCATGGCGACCATGATCAGGGTGACGTCCGCCGGGGAGATACCGGAGATGCGGAGCGCTTGGCCGAGGGTCGCCGGCTGGATCTTCGTCAGCTTCTGGCGCGCCTCGGTGCGGAGGCTGGGAATCTTCGCGTAGTCCAGCCATGGCGGAATCTGCTTATCTTCCATGGAACGGAAGCGCGCGACGTCTTCTTCCTGGCGCTCGATGTAGCCGGAGTACTTATGAAGGATGTCGATTTGTTCGATGATCTCTCCGCTCAAGGCGCCGTTCTGATTCTCGGCAGGTAAATCCTTATAGGTGACTTCTGGCCGGAGGAGCATCTGGGAAAGAGTGAGCGTACCGACGCGCACGGACTTCAACCGCGCCATCTCCTCGTCGATGGTCTGCTGCTTGGCCACAAACTTATCGTAGTTGCGCTTGGGCAGGAGGCCGATGTCGTAGCCGAGCTGGGACAGGCGGGCATCGCAGTTATCTTGGCGCAAGAGCAGGCGATACTCCGCGCGCGAGGTGAACATCCGATACGGCTCCGTGGTGCCTTTGGTGACGAGGTCATCGATCAACACGCCGATGTAAGCCTGGTCGCGGCGGAGGACGATCGGTTCCTTATTCTGGACACGTCGGGCGGCATTAATACCCGCCATAAGTCCTTGCGCCCCAGCCTCTTCGTAACCGGAAGTGCCATTGATCTGCCCCGCGAGGAACAGGTTGCGGCACACCTTGGTTTCCAGCGAAGGATGCAGTTGCGTGGGGAAGGAAAAGTCGTACTCCACCGCGTAGGCGGGGCGGAGAATCTCGGCGTTTTCGCAGCCGATGATGGACTTCACCATCTCCACTTGCACCTCGAAAGGCAGGCAGGTCGAGAAGCCGTTCACGTAGATTTCATCCGTGCTGATGCCCTCAGGCTCGAGGAAAATCTGGTGCCGCTCCTTCTCCGCGAACCGCACAATCTTATCCTCGATGGACGGGCAATAGCGCGGGCCGACGCCCTCGATCACGCCGGAATACATCGGGGACTTGTGGAGGTTCGCGCGGATCAGCTCGGCGGTTTTATCCGTGGTGTAGGTGATGAAGCAGTTCATCTGACCGTTGATGCGGTCGAGGATGGAGCCAGGCGGATACTTGCCATTCGAGTGGCCGACGTCGCGCGGGTTGATGCCGGAATGTTCCACGTGGAACAAATCGTCCTTCCAATACGTGAAGTAAGGTACTGGCTCATCACCGTCCTGCTTCTCGGTCTTCGTGAAATCAATCGTGCGGCTGAGGAGGCGTGGCGGAGTGCCGGTCTTCAGGCGACCGAGTTCCACGCCAAGCTCCTTGAGCGAACCGGACAGACCCATCGCCGCCGCTTCACCAGCGCGACCGCCCTGTTGCTGGGTGCTGCCGATGTGCATGAGCCCGCGCAGGAACGTGCCCGTGGTGATGATCACCGTCTTGCCGAGATACTGCACGCCGAGGGTCGTCTCCACGCCATAGACCTCGCCATCGCGGAAAAGAAGCTTCGCGGCCTGACCCTGTTTGATGTCCAGATTCGCCTGCCGCTCGCAGACCCACTTCATGCGGAACTGGTAGGCCTTCTTATCGCACTGCGCCCGGGGTGCCCAGACGGACGGGCCCTTCTTGGTATTGAGCATGCGGAACTGCAAGCCCGTCATGTCCGTGCACTTGCCCATCTCGCCGCCGAGGGCATCGATCTCCCGCGTGAGATGCCCCTTGGCCAGGCCGCCGATGGCCGGGTTGCAAGACATCTGGCCGATGGTATCGGCATTGATCGTGAGCATGAGGGTGCTGGCCCCCATGCGCGCCGCCGCCAAAGCGGCCTCGACACCAGCGTGCCCCGAGCCCACCACAATCGCCTCAAACTGACGCGGATAAACGAACATGTTTTAAACTCGTAACTCGTTAAATAGTAAATCGTTACAATGAATCAACCGGCGCTTTGACGCGCCATAATAAACCGATTCCTAAACCGGATAAAATCAACATTACACCTGTGAGTTGCATAAGCCGCGCAAAATTGGTGGTGGCCACCTCATTCTTTTCCGCCGAGGCCAGCACGGATTTAGGTGCCTTGAATCCAATGCTACTGACATAAACATTGGCGACTGGCGTGAGGGCGATCAGGCCCACACCCATCAGAACCAGTAGAACGACGATGATGATTTTCATAGTCACCCGCACCGACGCCCATTCGAGCGAGCCCCACGCTAGCACAGGAGGCCAGCCGAGGGAAACTAGGAAGAGGCCGGAATGGGAAGAGACACGAATTTCCCGGATTGGCACGACCCCGAAAAGTTCGCGTAGCGAACAAAGATACCTAGCCGTGGGTTTCAACCCACGGTCCCGCACCGCAAAAACGTTCCGTCACGTAGTGACAACGGAAACCTCAGGATTAGGAGACGCTTGCATTTTTCATCAACGCGACAGATGGTGAATAACGCCGTCAATGATTGTCCATGCAAAGAGCGAGGCTTTAACCATTCATGCAAACTCGAGCAGTGGTCATAATCTTTTTCTACTTCTAGTTGCCACTATTTTGGCAACAGATACGAATCGCATTTTCCCAGGAGATAGACTGGAGATTCGCTTCGCGGCAGGAAAATCTAACAGTTTGGATACTAGCACTTTTGGAACCCTGATAAGCATTGTTCAATCCAATGGCACTGTATTGTTAGGGGAAAGCACACATATCAAACTGCAAGGTTTGACGATGTCCGAAGCCACCAATGCAATCAGGGGAGCT
This sequence comes from Limisphaerales bacterium, assembly GCA_965283725.1. Classification (GTDB taxonomy): domain Bacteria; phylum Verrucomicrobiota; class Verrucomicrobiia; order Limisphaerales; family JAEYXS01; genus JAEYXS01. The sequence continues at coordinate 371,933 of CBDIPT010000003.1, read as the reverse complement.
CTTTACATAACGTGGTGGCCAGACAGGGAACAAAAGACCGGAACAGCTAGATCAACTCTAATTTTGAACACAAACGTGATAACTAGCTCGGATATACGGAAAATAAAACAAGTCCCGCCACCATTGGCATTGAGCGTTTATCAAAAGGATGCTTCCAACTACATCTACCGACTGACGAACAATACTACGAACTCATACCGCATACCTTCGGCCGGCTATGCACTAGGCGGTTTTTACATAGGAGCCAATACCAATCCAGCGTACGCTTACATTGAGAAATCGTCCATCCAGACTGGACTGTGGCTCACTTACGATTGGCGTTATGTAGGTTCAGATTGGATGTGGGCTTCACGAGAGATGTGGGAAGAGCGTCTTCAAATAAAATCATTGAAGCCAGATGAAACCATTGAAATTTCACGACCAATAACCGACTGGAGCGGCTGGCAAAAGAAGGATGAAAAACCAGCGCTGGTTTTCACGTTCGAAGTTCCCCAAGACTGGTCCGAACGCTACGACCTCTGGGAAGGATCATTGTGTGTTACTGGCTTAACCGCAAAACCCAACCCGTGAGCGGAATGGATTCAAGAGCATCAACACCGTTGCCGGAAACAGAACTCGATGAATTGATTTTCGCGAATCAAATAATCAAAGCGATTGGCTTATTAAGGGAGCGCAACGGCCTATCCATACCAAATGCGTTAAAAGCCTTCACAAATCGCTACAACGAATTGCGTGTCTCCGAGCCATCCCGGTTCGTTTGCGATCACGATAAATATTGGGAAGGCTTTTATTCATGAACCCTTCGCCACTCGCGCTTACTTTTTCCTCCGTGGAATCGAACGACTTCGACTCCCTCGTCGCGTTGCGTATCGCGGCGATGCGGGAGAGTTTGGAGCAGGTTGGTAGATTTGATCCGGAGCGGGCGCGGGAACGATTGCAGAATTCTTTTTATCCGGAGCACACGCAGTTCATCGTGCTGGCGGGCGAGCGCATCGGGTTCTACACGTTTCGTCCGTTGACGGATGGCTTTCATCTGGATCATCTGTATATCCATCCGCAGAGCCAATCGCGTGGCGTGGGTTCGTTCGTGATGCAGCACCTCATCGCACAGGCGGAGGAAAAACAAATGCCCATTCACGTCGGCGCCTTGCGCGAGAGCGCGTCGAACCGCTTTTATCAGCGGCATGGTTTTGTGAAAGTGCGCGAGGATGAGTGGGATATTTATTATGTGCGGGAGTGTTCGGTAAAATGAAGCGTTGAGTTCAGCCCCAACGGGGCTACGTCCCAAAGCCCAACGTTGTTCCGTTTGCGGAACTACGTTGGGTAACATGATAAGAAAATCATCCAACCACAACGTGGTTGTGACGCGGGCGATGATCCACGAGCTTCCATTGTGCTCGCGAATCCATTGACGCAACCCGCTTTGGGTTGTGATATCGGGACGCGATGCCCCAACGTAGCGTCGCTGGTGCGAGGCAACGTTGGGCTTTGGGACGGAACGCCGTTGGCGTTCACAAAGCTTGGTTGAAACCCACGGCTAGGAATCCATGTTCGCTACGCGAACGGGTTTCGTCACTCCGCCGTCACTTGCGGAAATGGCCAGTTTCAGTATATTGCGCGCGCCATGAACGTTTTCATCCGCTCTGCTGCTCTGCTTATCGCTGCTTGTACTGTTACCTTCGCTGCCGATTCATCCTGCCGCAATTCCGCGGGCCGAATTGCTCGGGTGTCTCCGAGACGGCGCATCCGCCGACCGCGTTTGGGCCGGGCAAGAATGAGTTGTGGAAGGTATCTGTACCGGGTGGTTCGTCCTCGCCCGTGGTGTGGGGCGATCGCCTTTTTCTGACGGTGTTCAACGCAGGCAAACTCGAGGTGCATTGCTACGCGCGGAAGGATGGCAAGCTGCTCTGGAAGCAGACCGTGCCGGCGACGAAGCTGGAAGAATTTCACGTCACGGAAGGCACGCCGGCGGCCTCGAGCTGCGCGACGGATGGGAAACATGTGGTGAGTTACTTCGGCAGTTATGGGCTGATTTGCCATGACATGAACGGCAAAGAACTGTGGCAGCACCCGCTCCCGGTCGCAGAGACGCCGGGCGGTTTCGGCACGGGCAATTCGCCGACGCTCGCGGGCGACGTGGTGTTGCTGAATCGCGATATGGTGAAAGGTTGTTCGCTGCTCGCGGTGGATTTGTCGACGGGCAAGACGGCGTGGGAAACGGCGCGACCAGATGTGGGCCCGAGCTTCGGTTCCACGATGGTGTGGAAGAATCATGGCAAGGACGAGGTGGTGATGTCCGGCTCATTGAAGTTGAAGGCGTATGACTTGAAGACCGGCAAGGAGACGTGGTCGATCGCTGGATTGCCTTCCTTCACGTGCACGACGGCGGTGGAAGGTGATGGCATGATTTTCTTCGCCGGTTGGTCGCCGGGCAAAGGTGATTCACCGATGCCCACCTTCGCGCAGATGTTGGAGCAGATGGATAAGAACAAGGATGGCATGATCACGCCGGATGAAGCCAAAGGCACCTGGCTGGAAACGTTCTTCCGCGCGCAAGACGTCAACGGTGACGGCAAGCTGACACAGGAAGACGCGGATGCGATGAAAGCGATGATGTCCAAGGGCGAGAACGTGCTCATCGGGGTCACGCCGGATGGTAAGATCGCGTGGAAACAAACACGTGGTCTGCCGTATGTGCCGTCGCCGCTGTATTATCAAGGGCGCGTTTATATCGTGAAAGACGGCGGCATGGTGTCCAGCTTTGAAGCGAAGACGGGTAACATCGCGTATCAGCAGGAGCGCTTGAATGCGGTGGGGAATTACTACTCCTCACCGGTGGCGGCCGACGGGAAAATCATTGTGTCTTCGCTCGATGGCAAGGTGACGGTGTTCGCCGCAGGCGGTGAAGTGCCGAAGGTTTTGCATCAGGTGGATTTCAAGGAACGTATCGCCGCAACGCCCGCGCTCGTGGATAAGCAGCTTTATCTGCGCACGGCGACGACGTTGTATGCGTTTGGGGAGTAAGCACGTCACGGCGAGCCATCAAGCATGTCCTCACCCGAGCAACACAGCATCACGAGCGCCTCGGGCGAATTCACGCGCACGTTGTGGCTCGTGCCGGGACCGACAGATCAGGCGCATCGGCTGTGCGTGTTTCTCGATGCGGAGATTTATCTCGGCAACATGAAAGCGTTGCCGGTGCTCGCGGAGTTGATGAGCAACGGTGCGATTCCGCCGATGACGTGTGTGTTCGTCTCGCACGTGAACATGGAGGCGCGCCACGCGAACTTCACCTGCAACGACAGGTATACGCAGTTCATCGCGGAGAACGTGGTGTCATGGGCCAAGGCGCAGAATGCGAAGATCAAGAGAGCGACCACTTGATCTGCGGCGTGAGCTTGAGCGGCTTGGCGAGTGCGTATGCGGTGCTGAAATATCCGAAGGTGTTTTCGCGGGCGCTGTGCCAATCGGGTTCGTTTTGGTGGTTGAAGGACAAACAAGTGAACTGGCCGCGCACGAATGGGAAGTTCTGGCTGAGCGTGGGCGACAAGGAAACGGCGAAGGATCTCACGCACGCGCCGAGTGGGTTGTATCAAGCCATCACGCAGATCGAAGGCGTGGAGAACGGGGCGAGATTATTGGAGTCGCTCGGGGCCACGGTGAAATACAGCGTGCATGAGGGCGTGCATTCCACGACGCCGTGGCGTGCGGAATTGGCCGGGGCGTTGACGTGGTTGCTGGGGAAAGGCCCGTGAGCCGGCCAAGGAGTGCAGCGAGATTTCAAAACGGAAAACAAAAAGCGGCTGGAGATCATCTCCAGCCGCTTGTCCGTGAAATAAACTAGCGCGTCTTACGCCAGGTGATACGTCGCGGTGAAGGAGGTGCCGCCGGCGGCTTTGCGCACGCTGCGCTCCGGGTTCGCCGCGAGATGTTCCATGATGTGGAACACCGTCTCGATGTCTTGCACTGCGCCGATGCCGTCGGCGAGCTGTTGCACGGTCAGGGATTTGCCGCGGTTATCCAGGAGATATTGGATGAGCTTCGCCTGCACGTTCAGCACAGCGGTCGCCGCTTTCTTGCCGGATTCCACGCCGGGCTGGTGATACGCGTTGATGTTCGCGAGCGTGGCGTAGAGGCCGACGGCGCGTTCGTAGAGCGCGATGAGCACGCCTATGCTGAAGGCCGTGCAATCCTTCACCGTGATGGTGATGGATTCGCGGTCCTTCTCGAAGAGCGCCGTGCGCGTGCCGAGCAGGAAGCCTTGCAGATAATCACCCGAGGTGACGTTTGGCTCCACGTAGAGGGATTGGCCATCGCGATCTTTCTGCACTTGCACAAAGGTGACGAAGAAATTGTGGCGGCCATCGCGGAGCTGTTGCACGTATGCGTGCTGATCGGTGGAACCTTTGTTGCCGTAAACCGCGATGCCCTGGTTCACTACCTTGCCGCTCAGATCGTGTTCCTTGCCGAGCGATTCCATGATGAGCTGTTGCAGGTATTTGGAGAACAGTTCCAGGCGGTCTTTGTACGGCAAGATGACCATGTCTTTCGTGGCCGCACCGTTGTCGATGTACTTCCAGATCAACGCGAGCTGCGCGGCAGGGTTCGCCTTCACATCGGTGGAACGCGTGACGCTATCGCACGCCTTGGCCCCGGCGAGGAGACCATCGATGTCCAGGCCTTGCAGCGCGGCGGGCAAGAGGCCCACGGCGGAGAGCTCGCTTGTGCGGCCGCCCACCCAGTCCCACATCGGGAACCGGCGCAGCCAGTAACCATGTTCGGCGACCTTGTCCAACTCTGAGCCTGCACCGGTGACGGCGACGGCGTGGTCTTCAAATTTCAAGCCGGCCCGGGTGTAGGCCGCCCGGGCTTCGGACATGCCATTGCGCGTCTCCTTCGTGCCGCCGGACTTGGAGATGACGACGACGAGCGTGCTGCCGAGGTGGCCGTCCAGTTGGGCGAGCACTTTGTCGATGCCATCGGGATCCGTGTTATCGAAGAAATAGGGGCGCAGCTTGTCGGTCTTCGCATGGCTGAGGGCGTTGGCGACGAATTGGGGACCGAGGGCGGAACCGCCGATGCCCACGATGAGCACGTTCTTGAACGGGCCGCTGGCACCGCACAGTTCGCCCCGGTGGATGATACCGGCGAAATCTTTCACGGCCTTCAGCGTGTCATCGATCTCGCGCTTGAGCTCGGCACTGGGTGCGAGGTCCGAGTTGCGCAGCCAGTAATGGCCCACCATGCGCTTCTCATCGGGGTTGGCGATCGCGCCCTTTTCCAGTTCGGCCATCGCTTTGAAGGCGTTCTGGATGGGGGCGGCCATGCGGGTGAAGTAATCGTCCGCGAAATTCATGCGGCTCAGATCGAGGGCCAGGCCGATGCTCGGAAATTCCGTGTAGAACTGCTGGAAACGCTGCCAGAGGTGCTCGTTGGTCTTGTTCATAACAATAATGCGGTGAGCATACGCGGGCGGAGCTATTCACGAAACAACGAAGTTTTCACGAAATCCATGAATGATTTTAAGCAAATGGAGTTCTGGCGCGGCGGGTAGCGAAAATAGCCGTCAAGCCAACGATCTGTTCGTTGGCCAGTTCTGCGCCGCCAAGATGGCCGAGCCGGGCTACAGCTCGGCGTTCCCCTCATTCCAAACGCGCCCCGGTCTTGTAGTCCGGTCGGCATTGCATCTGGAGCAGTGTCAGGTAATATGCCTGCATGTGGATTGCACTAATCATTCTGGGAGTTCTGGTCGGCATCGCCTTGGTCATCGGCCTGTACGTCATGGGCATCTACAACGGTCTCGTGAAGCTGCGCCAGGCCGTCCGCAATGCGTGGTCGCAGATCGATGTCCAGCTCAAGCGCCGGCATGACCTCATCCCGAACCTCGTGAACACGGTGAAGGGTTATGCCACGCACGAGAAAACGACGTTGGACGCCGTGATCAGCGCCCGCGCCAAAGCCACGAGTGTCAACGTCACAGCCAGTACGGCTGAACGGATGAAGGCGGAAGGCGAGCTGAGTTCCGCGCTCTCCCGCTTGCTGATGGTCACGGAGAACTACCCGGCTTTGAAGGCGGACAAGCAGTTCATCATGCTCCAGGAAGAGTTGACGAGCACGGAGAACCGGGTCGCCTTTGCGCGCCAGTACGACAATGACAGCGCCCAACAGCATAATGTGGCGGTGCAGACTTTCCCGGCGGTGTTGATCGCGGGTATGCTCGGTTTCAAAGAAGAACCTTTCTTCGAAGCCCCGGCTGAAGCGAAGAACGCCCCCACGGTGCAGTTCTAAGCGAATTTACAGAACTTATTGATCATCAAGGCGTTGGATGGCGAAAGCTGTTCAACGCCTGAAATTTTTCCCGGTGAAGGCAGGCGGGAACATCCGTCCTAACACGTTGTGGCTAAACTGCAAGCCGTGGGAGAATGTGCGGCGGAAAGACGGGCTTGGGAACTTAAGCTTGGCGGTCCCCTGATGGAACCGCTTTGAATTCCCGCCCGTTCGCCGCGTCCAACTCTGCCGCACGGTGGTTTGGTGGGTTTGATTTTGCGACTCGACGCGCCTCGGGCGGTTGGGTAGAAAACCCGATCTTTGCCGTTCCAAAGTTCCGTCCATGGAATTTTGTGCAGTTAGACATGTATAATAATATGAGATTGCTGACCCATGTTTGTGTCGCCCTGTGTGCGCTGTCTGTCCTGAGTGTGAATGCCCAGGAGCAGCCCAAGAAGAAGAATGATAAGAGCTGGAAGGAGAGCAAATCGCCGATGCTCCAAGGCGATTTCCCGTACACCAAGGCATGCATCGAGGCGAAGTTCCCGGCGAACAACATTTCGCACAAGGGTGTAGCCATCATTCTCGATAACGACGCCTTCGCGTGCTTCGACACGGATCTGCTCCGCTACAGCGCGGGTTGGACCGGTAACTATATCACCGCACGCGGCGTGGCGTTCGATGGGGCGCACGGTGGGCATCCGGCGATCAACGGCGAGCAGAAGTGGGGCACGCCGATGCTGCCCGGCTGGGACGAGGCGAAAGCGGCGTTCAATGATCCGCGGCCGGAACCCTTTGGCCCGGTGCCGAAGTCCTTGGCCCGGTGGGATGGTCTTTATGTCAGCGGCATGTCGGTGACGTTGAGCTACACGGTGCTCGACACGAAGATTTTTGAACAGCCCTCCAGCGTCGTGAAGGACGGCCAGACCGGTTTCGTCCGCACGTTCAAGACGGCCAAGGCCAAGAAGGACATGGTCTCGCTGATCGCCGAAGTGGCCGGGGCCAAAGGCGAAGTGAAGGGCAATCAAGCCACGCTGACGGCGACCAACGGCACGGTGACGATCGCGGCCTTGGTGGATGCCCCGAAGGGCGTGACGTTGAAGACCACGGAGAATGGCCGCGTGTTGCTGAGCTTCGCTAAGGGCGCGGCGGCGGGCACTTTCAAGCTCGTGATCTGGAATGGCGCCACGGCCGATACCGCGAAGTTCGCGGCGTTGACGGAAGGCAAGCCGGCGTTCGTGGAATTCGAGAAGGGTGCCGCGCCGCACTGGCCCGAGCCCGTCATCACGCAAGGTGTGCTGGCGAACTCCAAGACGCCGGATGAAGCCTATGTGCTCGATAAATTGACCGCGCCGGAAAACAACCCGTGGAATCGCCGCGTGCGTTTCGGCGGGATGGACTTCTTCGCGGATGGGACGCGCGCCGCGCTGAGCACGTGGGATGGCGACGTGTGGGTCGTCTCGGGTATCGATGAGAAACTCGACAAGCTCGTCTGGCGCCGGTTCGCCTCGGGCGGTTACGAGACGCTCGGGCTCAAGATCGTCAATGACGTCATCTACACCTCCGGCCGCGATGAGATCACCCGCTACCATGACCTGAACAAAGATGGTGAAGCGGACTACTACGAAAACTTCAACAACGAGATCAAGTCCTCGCGCGGGTTCCACGAATTCACGTTCGATCTGCAGACGGACAAGCAGGGCAACTTCTACGTGGCCAAGGCCGGTCCCGTCCGTGGTGGTGGCCGTGGTTTCGCCGATCAGGATGGCAAGCATCCGGGCAACGGCTCGATCAGCGCCCACTCGGGCACGATGCTGAAGATCTCCAAGGACGGCAGCAAACTGGAAGTGTTCGCCACGGGTTTCCGCGCGCCGAACGGGTTTGGTATCGGGCCGGACGACCAGATCACCACGAGCGATAACGAGGGCACCTGGGTGCCGACGACGCCCATCAACTGGGTGAAGAAAGACGGCTTCTACGGCGTGGAAGACCTCGCGCACAAATCTCCGCTGCCGGAATTCAAGCAGCCGCTCTGCTGGCTGCCGCACAATGGCCCGGAGAACTTTGACAACTCCGGTGGCGGCCAGGTCTGGGTGACGAGCAAGCAATGGGGTCCGTTCGCCGGCAGCCTCCTGCACCTCTCTTACGGCAAGTGCCGTCTCTACCTCGTGCTCAACGAGGAAGTGAAAGGCCAGATGCAAGGCGGCGTGGTGCAATTGCCCGTGCGCTTCACCTCCTCGGCGATGCGTGCCAAGTTTAACCCGAAGGACGGCCAGCTTTACATCGCCGGTCTCAAGGGCTGGCAGACGGATGCGGCAAACAACACCGGTTTCGACCGCGTGCGCTACAACAACAAGCCGGTACACTCGGTGGAGAAACTGCACGTCACCAAGACGGGCGTGGACCTGACCTTCACGCAGCCGCTGAACCAGAAGGATGCGGAAGACATCGGCAATTACAGCGTGAAGCGCTGGAACTACGAGCGCGCCGAGCATTATGGCTCGCCGGAATTCAACGTCACGGACCCGAAGAAGCAGGGGCGTGAAACGGTGGAAGTGAAGTCCGCGAAGCTCTCGGCCGACGGCCTGTACGGTGACGCTGGAACTCGCAGATGTCCGCCCGGTCATGCAACAGATGATCAAGGTGTTCGTGACCGCGAAAGATGGCGCGGAGATCAAGCAGGACATCGTCCACACGATCAACGTTGTCCCGTAAGCGGAAAGACTGCTTGCCGTGTAGCGCAGACAGGCAGTCTGCGCTACGCGTATAACCCGCAACCGTGCTTGGTTGCGGAGTTTGCGCGGACGGACATTTGGGGCAGATTATCAGCGGGTGTGGAAAGGCGGCGTCCTTCCAATCAGTTATATTCGACGCCGGAAGTGCGCCCGGGCGCAGGCGTCAAACGAGTGAAAACTAATGGGGCCGTTCTTATGCGGGCGGCTCACGAAACCAAAGCATAAAATACGTGAAGAAGCTGAACCAAACGCTGTTGTTGCTGGGGGCCTTGTTGTTCGCCGGCAGCGCAGCATTGATCGCGCAGGATGCGCCGAAGACCGAGCCGGGTCTGGCGGTGACTTATACGCTGGATGGCCAGTCCGATTCTGCCGTCACGCAGAATGTCTGGCTCTTCGCCGAGCACGGCAAACCCGTCACGCCCTTTCTGAATCCCGGCAAATTCACGTCCACGTGGGAAGGGTTCATCTCTGTTGATCTGCGGGATAATTACACGTTCAAGGCCGAGCTGAACGGCAGCGTGAAGCTCGAGGTGAATACGAACGTGGTGCTCGAAGCGACCATCGTCAACGGCACCACGGAGGTCAGCAAGCGCGTGCGGTTGAACAAAGGGCTGAACAGCATCAAGGTGACTTACACCGCACCCGATGCCGGAGATGCTTATCTGCGCCTGCTCTGGGCCGCCCCGGATATCGCGCATGAACCGATCGCTCTGAGCGTGCTCACGCACACGGGCAGCGAGGCTTTGAACAAAGGCATGCAGCTCCGCCTCGGCCGCGAGCTCTTCATTGAGAATCGCTGTGTGAAATGCCATACGGGCCCGGCTGTTACTTCCTTGCCGGACTTGGCTCTGGATGCGCCGGATTTCACCGGCATCGGTTCGCGCCGGAATCCGGCGTGGCTGGCGCATTGGGTGGAAAACCCGAAGGCGAGCCGCGCGGTCGCCCAGATGCCGAAGATGGTGCACGGGCCCACGGCCAAAGCGGATGCCGAAGCAATCGCCGCGTATCTCGGTTCCTTGAAAGCCGCGAATGCCACGACGGAAGCGGATCCCGCAGCGGACATGGCGCCGAAGGGCAAGAAACTCTTTGAAGCGCTGCATTGCGTGTCCTGCCATATCTCGCCGGATGATGCGAAGCCGGATGCGAAGAAGATCGCGCTCCAGCACGTGAAGCAGAAGTTTGCGCCGGGTTCGCTCGTCGCGTTCCTGCAGAAGCCCACGGAACATTATGATTGGATCCGCATGCCGAACTTCCATCTCACGAAGGATGAAGCCAGCCAGCTCGCGGCGTATGTGCTCGCCAAGGCGGACGCTCCCTTGCCTGCGCTGGCGGCTGATACCATCGCGCGCGGCAAAGAACTCGTCACCACCGTGGGCTGTTTGAGCTGCCATAACGGGCCGGACAAGACGACCTTCGCCACGAAACGGTTCGGGGAATTGACGGCGGATAAATGGACGCAAGGCTGTCTCGCCGAAACCGAGACGGGCAAGGCGCCGTTCTTCAGTTTCACGAAGGAGGAGCGCGCGGCGTTGCAGGCTTTCGCGCAAACGGATCGCACGTCATTGAAACGGCACGTGGCGGCGGAATTCGCCGAGCGCCAGTCGCGCACGCTGAACTGCACCGAGTGCCATGGCAAGCTCGAGGGCTTCCCGGTGTTCGGCATCCTTGGCGGCAAGCTGCGGCCGGAATGGGCCGCGAAATTCATCGCGGGCGAGATCCCGTACAAGCCGCGTCCGTGGCTGGAACTGCGCATGCCGGCGTTCCCGAAGTACGCGGAGGAGCTGGCGCATGGTCTGGCCGCACAGCACGGTCTGCCACCGAAGACGCCGGAACAGCCGCCGATCGACAAGGAAGCGGCGGAGATCGGGCGGACTTTCATCGGTACGGATGGTGGGTTCTCCTGCATCGCGTGCCATGCCGTGGGCAAGCTCGGGGCCACGCAGGTGTTCGAGAGCGCTGGCATCAACTTCGCTTACACGAGCGAACGCGTGCTGCCGGCCTATTTCCATCGCTGGTTGCTGAATCCGTTGCGCATCGATCCACAGACGAAGATGCCGGTGTACTTCGATCAAGGTAAGAGCCCGCTCACGGACAAATACGATGGTGATGCGGACAAACAGATCAACGCGCTCTGGCAATATATCCGCCAGGGCAAAGACATGCCGCTGCCGAAGGACGCACAGGTGCAGCAATAAAGAATCCGGAGTTGATAGCGATGTGTGGATGGTTGATAGTCAGGCCATTCGCCATCGCTATTTTCTTTGTGAATAGATTGCCCGTTTGCGGTCATTAATAATCATATGCTGAAAAACTGGTACTTATCTCGACGCTGGCGCTGACCAGCGTGGTCTTCACCGCCTGCAAAACGACGGAGTCCGACTGCGCCTGCTGCAAGGCGGATGCTAAATGGACTGTGCTCTTCGACGGCAAATCCACGGATGCCTTCCGGGGTTACAAGACGGACGCGTTCCCCGGTGAAAAGTGGAAGGTGGAAGATGGTGCCTTGCACGTGCTGCCCGGCAAGAGCGCGGACCTGATGACGAAGGAACAGGACCAGAACTTCGAACTGGAGCTGGAATGGAAGACCTCGCCTGGCGGTAACAGCGGCGTGATCTACAACGTACAGGAGACGGCGGGTCCCGCCTGCATACCGGCCCGGAGATGCAGGTGCTCGATGACACTGGCCACGGCGACGGCAAGAAGCCGACGACTTCCGCCGGTGCACTCTATGCGATGATCGCGCCGAATGCGGAGAAGACCTTGAAGCCCGTGGGCGAGTATAACACCGCAAAGCTCGTGGTGAACAAAGGCCACGTGGAGCATTGGTTGAACGGCAAGAAGGTCGTGGAATACACCTGGGGCAGCCCGGAAATCGCCGCGCTCATCAAGCAGAGCAAGTTCAAGGATCTGCCGGAATTCATGAAGCACAACAAGGGCTTCATCGTGTTCCAACATCACGGCCAGGAAGTCTGGTTCCGCAACATCCGCATCAAACAACTGTAAGCTAGCGGAAGAAGCTTTTTCCGAAAGCGTCAGGGCGAAAGCTCTGGCGCTTTTTTGTTTTGGACGCGGGACTGTGCCCCGCAGTCCAAACGGGGAAGGCGCACTGCACCCCTACTCCATGTTCGGATAGGAGCCCAGCACCTTCACGAAGCTGCAATGTGTACCGAGCAGATCGAGCGCTCTCGCGAGCTTCTTGTCCTGCATGTGGCCATCCACATCCACGAAGAAGAAATATTCCCACGCCTTGCGCTTGCTCGGGCGGGATTCAATCTTCGTCATGTTCAGCTTGTAACGGCGGAACGGCGCGAGCGCGGAGTGCAATGCGCCGGCCTTGTCCGCGATGCTGAACATCAAGCTCGTGCGGTCATGTCCCGTCGGCGGGCTGCATTGGCGGCCGAGCACCAGGAAGCGCGTGGCATTTGCCGAATTATCCTGCACATCGTGTTCCAGCACGGGCACGTTATATTTCTCCGCGGCCAAAACACCGGCGAGTGCGCCCGTGTTCTTCTCCGCCAACGTCAATTCTACCGAGCGCGCGTTCGACGACGTCTCGATGAGTTCCGCGTGCGGCAAATTCTTTTGGATCCACCCCCGGCATTGCGCGAGTGTCTGCGGATGCACGAAGAGCTTCTTGATCTTGTCCTTCTTCGCCTTGCTCACGAGGCAATGCGAGATCGGCAGCACGATCTGCGAAACGATCTTCAGGTCGCTGTCCACGAACATATCGAGCGTGTGCGTTACGACGCCTTCCGTCGAATTCTCCACCGGCACCACACCGTAATCCGCGCGGCGCTTCGAGACTTCGCTGAACACATCGGGAATCGTCTTCTGCGAAACGTAATTCAAGCTCGAGCCGAACCGCTGGATAGCCGCCTGATGCGTGAAGGTCGCTTCCGGCCCGAGATACGCGATGCTTAACGACTTCTCGAGCGAGAGCGCGCTGGACATCACTTCGCGATAGATCGCCTGCAACGACGAATCCGTGATCGGCCCGTTGTTCAGCTTGCACACGCGCTGGAGCACCACGCGTTCGCGATGCGGCGCGTAGATCTCCTCGCCCGCCTTCAGCTTGATCTCGCCGATGGCCAGCACGTGTTTGGTGCGCTCATTCAGCAGCGCCACGATCTGCGCGTCGAGCTGGTCGATTGCCTGACGATGTTCTGGGAGGCTCATGAAAATTAGGACGGACTGGGTTCGCTAGCCGTTGCCGCTGGCGCTGCGTCCGTCGGCACGTTCTCCACCACTGGCATCTGCGCATCCGGCGGTGCGGTCGCGAGACCGGCATCCACCGTCAGCAACGATTCCGGCTTCGTCACCGGGATGCGGCGCAACTCGCTCGCGTCCGGCAAATCTTCCAGCTTCGCGAGCCCGAAATATTCCAGGAAAATCGGCGTGGTGCTGTAAAGCGCCGGACGTCCCACCACTTCCGCACGACCGCTCTGCTCCACCAAGCTACGCTCGAGCAACGTCTGCATCGTGCCATCCACGGACACGCCACGGATCTGTTCGATCTCCGAGCGCGTGATCGGCTGCCGATACGCCACGATCGTGAGCGTCTCCAGCGCCGGTGCCGAGAGACGTGGCGGACGCACCTTTTCACCCACCAGCGTTTTGATCCACGGCGCATACTCCGGCTGACTCACGAAGAGCCACGCCCCCGCCACGCACCGCAACCGATACGTCCGCGCGGCCTGCTCGTATTCCTGTTCGAGCGCCAGCAGTAATTGCTCCAGGTCATCATCCTTCACCTTCTTGAAGGCGCGGATCGCTTCGTCCTCCGAGTTATTGGCCGTCGTCGCGAATATGTCGCGAATATCCTTCAAGCTCAGCGGTTTTTGCGCCGCGAACAGGATGGCTTCCAGAATGTTTTTCAGTTCCATGGTCAGGAAATCATTTCAACGGTTCATCATCTTCCGTTATCGGTTCCGCAGCCGGTGTCGGCGTGGGCAGTGGTTCCGCTTGCAACACCAGAGTCTCCGCTTCCATCGCTTTCGCCTCGGCTTCGGACTCGTTGTTCTTGTGCGCGCCGTCGATGTTCGTCACCAGATTCGTCGGCGTATTTTCGTTCAGATCATTGCGCGTGATCTCGATGTCTGAGAATGGCTCCGGTTGCGCGATCAAGATGCGCTTCAAGCGGATCAACTCCAACATCGCGAGGAACGTCACCACGACTTCCGTGCGGCTTACCGCGTTATCGAACAGCTCGGAAAACTTCACCGCGCCCTTGGATTCGATCGTCGTCAGGATCACCTCGATCTTCTCGCTGACACTCCATTTGTCCTGGAAAATATCGCGGCTCTCGCCCTCGCGCGCCTGAAAACGCTTCAGGATATTGTTCACCGCGCCGATCAGGTCGAACACCGACACCACGATCTTCTGTGGCGCTTCCTCCGCGGCGAACTCCGGCTTGCCCGGTTGCCGCGCGTAAACGCTCTCCTGCGTCTCCTCGCGATACTGCAACTTCGCCGCCGCGTCCTTGAACTTCTTGTACTCGACGAGCTGGCGGATCAACTCCCAGCGTGGATCTTCCTCATCATCCTCGCCCTCCACTACCACCTGCTTCTCCACGGGCAGCAACTCCTTGCTCTTGATATACATGAGCGTCGCCGCCATCACGAGGAACTCACCCGCCACCTCCAGGTCCAGCCGCCGCATCATCTCGATGTGTTCGATAAACTGCGTCGCCAGCTTGGTCAGGTTGACCTCATAGATGTCCACCTCCTCCTTCCTTACGAGGTAAAGGAGGAGATCGAGCGGACCTTCAAACACTTCAAACTGGACCTTATATTCCATCAGACACCCCGCCACGGACACGCCGCTCGGGACGGACCATCATAGAGAACCCCCGAACCCCTTGGCAATGCTTGAAGAAACCCCGATCAAACCCATCGGTAGGTAGGGATGGCTGTCCTCAGCCGTCCGCTATTGAAGTCACTGACCGTTTGAATAACCGCAGCGCGCCCTTACGTCTGCCGCCCCATCCCCCTCTCCTCCGTTGCCTTTCCCCCCGTAGCCGCCGACATGAGTCGGCGCTAACTTTCCCCCCATCAACTCTCAACCAAAATCTCTCAACTAACCCGTTCCCCTCACATGAACCCCAGACACGCGCGACCGCCCAGATCTTGCCAAGATCCGCCAAGTCTCGTCCGCCATCTGCTCCACCGCTTTAAGGACGCCCTGAAACACTGAGAAAATAAAACCCCATTCATCGCCGACCCTCAGGTTGCGCAAGAATGCCCAGCTCTTTCCAAGGGGGAAAAACCAGCCCTGCCAAACGGCTGCCTTCCCTTAATCCCACGGGAAACTATGTCAAAGATCACAAAAGGAGATATTGGGAACGAACACCATCGCCATCACCAACTCCTTTAGCCAGCTACACGTTGCCAGCCGCAGGAAAAGTGCGCTAATAAAACTGAAATAGCAACAAATATTTTAACTAAGGCACTATTTTAACCACAACCCATTAACCTCCAAGAAATTGCAAGCGCACTTTTTAATGGTAGGGCGACGGTGTCCTCACCGCGCCGCCGTCGAAGCCTCTGCCCATTGAAGTCTTCACAGCTCAAAATGACGCCTACCGCCGCCCCACTTCGTAGCGCAAGCGTCCCGCTTGCCGTCTCGCAGTCCGTCCCGGCTGCGCCCCTGTAGCGCACGCTTCCAGCGTGCGGGTTACTCGGCATCCCTGCCGCCACTCTCGGAACGCTGAGCATCCGGCGATCGGCTATTTCTCCATCCCACTCAGTAGCCCCTTTTAGCGTGGTTCGCGGACCATCAATTCCTCGCCTTTCCTGCGATGATTAACCTTCCCCAAATCCCGCTGGACACCCATTGAAGCCGCACTAAATTAAACCTAGCCCAAAACAGACCCAGCACTCATGAGCTCAGGAGTCCATATTGTGATTTTGGTCGCCGCCATGGGTGTGCTGTTGGCGCTCCTCGCCCTCTTCGCTGCGAGTAGGGTGCGTGGAAATGGCGTGCGCGTCCTGCTGATTATCTTGGCCTTGGTCTTCGCGCTGCCGTCTGTTTACCTGGTCCTTGCCTTGCACCCGGAATTGATCGATGGACGCTTCCGGACCTACAAGGCCTTCTACCGTGACATTCAGATCGGCATGACGCGCGCGGAAGTTTTAGCAGCAATGGATCGCCGCTATCCCAAGTCAGGACCGCGACAAAGCCCGAAACTCATGGACGACACGCCCACCAGTCTGGGCTTCTTCATGAATCCCGAGACTTCTACCGAGCCAAATTGCGAAGGGATTTTTTTAAAGCTCGAGAACGGCCGGGTGAAGAGCAAAGACTATTCAGCAGACTGATTGCGCGTGCCGACAGGGAACCGCCATTTATCTAGTCCCCTTTTTCGCGTCTTTTAGCGTGTTTCGCGGGTGATCAATCCCCGCTTTCCCATTTGACGAACCGCCCTCTCGATGGATTATTGAGACATACCGAGGTGTGCAAAACTCAGCCAACGCGGTCGGCCCAAAACATGCCATAACTTCCCATGCGCCGTTTCTTTCCATGGCTGGTTTTGGTCGCCTCGATTCTCTTGGCGCTCTATGTGAGCACCTTCACGTATTGGTGGGTGCGCAGTCCCTCCTCCGTGTTCATCGATAACGGAAAACGCGTCCATCTGGCGGAGTTCAAATGGAGCAAGGCTTACTTGCAAACGGAGGAACTCTGGATACCGGCTTTCTGGTTCATGACGCATGTGCTGGGCTATGAAAAAGCCGGCTCCATCCTGATGTTTGAAAACTCCATCATACTTTACGCGAAACGCGAACACTGACCTCCCGGCCTGACGGCAAAAGCTGCAATGAAGGATAGACGCCTATGAACCTCCTCCTGCTCTTCGTGGTATTGCTACTCGGTGCCGTCTTTTACCTGCCCGTCTATTTGCCCTTCTTGATCAGCTTCGCCGTGAAGTCAAAAGACTGGCGTGAAGTCCGGTGGATGCTGCGGCTTGCCGTCATCCTGAATCTTTTCTTTGTGCTCACCACCGCCCCGGGAGTCCGGCCTGACTTTGGCAACGACGTTGGCGGGAACATAGCGGGAGCAGCTCACAATTTCCCCATCGCCTTCATATGGGTCTGGGGCGGCAGTTTGATCTGCACGATTATCGCTCTGGTGATCGGTCAGATGCTTCGCCTGAAACGCCGTCAAAATACAGGCCCACTTTCAACACCCGAACCGAAATAATAAGTCCATACGGTTTCTTCCACTTCTTTGCCTGTTCAGGCTCCCCTTGTTCGCGTCATTTAGCGTGTTTAGCGGGCCATCACCCCTTCGTCGCCGCTACGAACGCCTTCGCCAGCCGCGTCAGTTCCGCCCAGTTCGCCTCCTGCAACAGCTTCTTCGAGACGAGTGAGGAACCCACGCCCAAGGCCGCGCAACCCGCTTTCAAGAACTCGCTCACGTTGTGCAGATCCACGCCACCCGTCGGCACGATGTTCAAGTGCGGCAACGGCGCGCGGAGTGACTTGATATAATTCGGCCCCAAACCTTCCGCCGGGAAAATCTTGATGAAATCCGCGCCCGCTTCGTAAGCCAGTTGCGCTTCCGTGGGCGTGTATGCGCCGAGCATCACCGGCTTGTTCAACGCATGCGCCGCCTCCGCGATCGCCGGCCGCATGATCGGCGTCACCACGAATTGCGCGCCCGCCTCGATCGCCCGCTGGCACGTCGCCACATCCAGCACCGTGCCCACACCGATGAGCGCGCGATCACCCAGCTTGGCTGATGCCTCTCGAATCGCCTCAATCGCATTCGGCGTCGTCATCGTGATCTCAATGGCGATGACCCCGCCCGTCAGCAACGCCTCGGACAACGGCAAAACCTGCTCCTGCTTCTCCGCCCGCACCACCGCGATGATGCCCGGATTCTTCAACGCCGCGATGATCTCTGATTTACTACGCATAAAAATTCAAAACTATGTAGCCGCCGAGGTAACGAGGCGGAACTAACTGCCACGGTAGGGCGAGACTCCGTCGAGCCCTAACTAGACCTTGAAATATCTAAGCTTCAATTTGGGAACTCTGGCGCTAAAATAATCTTCGAATATCTCAAGCTTTGCCGGAGCCCCTCATCTGACTTGCGCACCCGCTCAGGTCTGGCAAGGGCTCGACGGAGTCTCTCCCTACCGCTCTCGATGTTGGATGTTCGATGTTTTCTCCATCCGGTGCTTCATTCGGTCTTGGTCATTCGTCATTTCGCACTCGCGCGCCGATACGCTTCCGCCAGCAACGTGATCGGATGCGCCAGCCTCATATTCACCCCCTGCCGCTTCGCCCCATTGATGATATGCAGTAGGCAACCAGGATTCCCCGTCGCCACGACCTCCGCCTTCGTGCTCACGATGTGCTTGAGCTTACGATCGAGCAGTTCGTTCGCCATCTCCGGCTGCACGATGTTGTAGATGCCCGCACTGCCACAGCACCACGTGCTCTCGGGGAGTTCCACCAGCTTGAGATTCGGAATGGCCTTCAAGACCTGGCGCGGTTGCGCCGTGATCTTCTGCCCGTGGCAGAGGTGACACGCCTCATGATACGTCACATTCTGTGTCGGCTGATTCTCCGCCGCAGGTGATTTGATGCCGATCTTCGCCAGCCACTCGTGGATGTCCTTCACCTTCGCATCCCACAGCTTCGCGCGGTCAGCGTAAGCAGGATCATCCTTCAGCAGATTCGTGTAATGCTTCAGATGCGAGCCACAACCCGCTGCATTCGTGATGATCGCATCAAACTGCTCCGGCGGATGCAGGTCGATCTGTTTGCGCGCGAGCCGTTGCGCCATCTCCAGCTCGCCATTGTGCGCGTGCAGCGAACCGCAGCATTGCTGGTCAGCCCGCGTGACCACTTCGCAACCATTCTGCGCGAGCACCTCCGCCGTGTCGCGATTCACATCACTAAAGATCAAGTCCTGTGCGCAACCTGTCAGCAAGGCCACGCGATACTTCTTCTCACCCACCGCCGGCGTCACGGGCCGGATCAAATCAGATGAAAAGAAAGGCTGCACCGTCGGCGTCATCGCCTCCAGTTCACGCAACCGCTTCGGCATGAGATTCAACACGCCGCTCGAGCGCACCGCCGTTTGCAAGCCGAGCCCCTGATACAATCGCAACGCACTGCCGAACGCCTGCAAGCGCCCATGCTCCATGAAAAGCCAGTTTAACGTGAGACTGCGGATGGCACTGCGCTTCGGCGAATCCATCACCCCGCTCGCCTCCGCCTCCGCCCGCGCGTGCTCGAACAGCTCCGCGTAATTGACCCCCGCCGGACACGCCGTCATGCACGCCAGACAGCCCAGACAGAAATACATCTCCTCTGCGAATTCCTCCGTCGCCTCCAGCCGGTCATCCGCTATGGCGCGCATCAGTGCGATGCGTCCGCGCGGACTGTTCCGCTCCAGCTTCGTGGCATCGTACGTGGGACACGTGGGCAGGCAGAGCCCGCAATGCATGCATTGCTGCACCACCGAGTAATCCAGATCCTTCAAATGCGAACCCGCGCTTTTCATGCCAATGTTTCTAGGCCGAGATTATGCTGTGTCAAAGCGACTGGTAAATGACGAATGCAACGTAGGAGCGCCGAGCTCCAGCTCGGCTCGACTATAACTTCCCCTCTCGCCGATCCAGAGATCGGCGCTCCGCTTATGGCTTGGCGTAAATGCCCTCCGGATCAATTTTCTGGACTGCTATCGCTGCCGCATTTGAAAGCGCCGGAATTCCGCTGTAATTAACGTATATTCTGAGCGTCGGGCTGAGTTCGCGCGCGAGTGGACCCAACTCGCCCAGTGCCGAGACGATTCTGATGTCGGTATTTATATTGCGATAGTCCTTGGCAAAAAAATCATCAACAATCCTCTTCAAATCCGTGGAATTTCCGCTGATCCGTGTGATGGCTGCTGCTATCTCAATCCGCTGTTCTTCGTTGAAATGATGGTCTTGCAGACATTTTTTAAGTTCAGGAAGATGCACTGCAGCGGAGGGACCAAAACATCCCAATGCATTTATGCAAGCCACGTAATCGTCGGAATCTTGATTCGGTGTGTTCAGGTGCTTAATTAAAGCTGGCATCACGACTTGAGGCTGTCGCTGGATTTTACCTAATAGACTGGCAATAGGGCTTCTATTTCCAGACTCGTCGGAATTTAGACACTCAACCAAATCAGGGATTAGGATTTCTGCCTCAGGCCCCATTTGCTCCAACAAACAGTATGCTTTTGCTGGACGGACTATATACGCCGAAGACGAGAGCGTATCGTTTTTAAGGCCATTCCAAAAATTTCTAAGCCAAAATGCTAGTTGTGAATCATTCCTTTTAAATTCCGTCCAGAGATAGCGTGCGCCTTTCGGCCCCATATGCTTGAACGCGATGAGTGTTGGCTCTGTGGGGTCAGTGACTTCTGTTCGGTAATCATTGAACGATATACTAAAGTCATTGAAAGGCATGTCCTCAAACCACTCCGCCGCCGTCTTCCCCTGATACTGCGGCTGCAGCGCGTGATGGATGGCCTTGATGCCCCAGAGCAGCAGGCAGAGAATCACCACTCTCCAGAGCCAGCGATGGCGCACCAACTTTGCGCGGTTGTCGGCAATAGGATTGTTCGTATCGGTGCTCACGGCTTTGCGTAAACTCCCTCCGGATCAATCTTGCGGATGACCTCCATCACTCGATTCGAGTCCACCTGATTGGTCAGTGTTTGCGCGAATAGGAACACGCTGGGCGCAGCCGTCCGCGCATTCGTTCCCAGCTGCTCCAGTGTAGCTAAGGCGGGATAACTGCTGGGGTAATTGCCAGGGAGCAGATTCTTCGTGAAGTAGCCCACTTCCGGTCCGGGGCCATCGATGGTCAAGATAGCCTTGGCCAGCCAGTAACCCTCGTAAGAGTTAGAGACGGCTGCCTTGGCCAACTGTGTGCGGAGATATGGCAACGCGGCCTTGGCCTCAGGGCCAAATTCCTTCAAGCCCACGATATGCGATACCCGGTGATCGCCATTGCGGTTCGTCATGGTCAGCGATTGCAAGAGCGCCGGGACGATTACTGGCGCTTGTTGCCGGGTCCGCCCCAAGAGCATCGCCGCGTGCGCTGCTTCCTCCGGTTGACCATTCTTTAGCAGCTCGAGTGCCTCTGGGATCAAAACCTCCGTTTCAGGACCAAATACCAAGAGCACCACCCAAGCAGTATATGCCCGACTGAACTCGGGCGGATTATTTTTGTTTCTTCCCGTGAACTGATCGATGCGCTTCTGCAGCGCTGACAGCATGGGTGATTCTTTCCGTGCCCGTTCACGCCAGAGAAACCAGACCGCATTCGTCCCCAAGTGCCGCAGCCCGATTACCGCCGGGTCGTTGCTGACAGCCTCCGAGCCAGACGATCCAGTCGTCACCCCATCAAACCACTCCTCCACCGTCTTCCCCTGATACTTCGGCTGCAATGCCTTGGAGCCCCAAAGAATGAGACAAATGACGAAAATGAACGCGAGCAAGCCGATGCGCATGAATCGCCCACGTCGGTCACGGGGTGATGGCTCTTTGGCTGTAGTTGTATTTACCGGCTCCATGTTTTGGTTATTCGTCCCAGCGGGACGATGAGATTCCTAGCCGTGGGTTTCAACCCACGGACAAGATGCTAACAGAGACACCGTCGCGTAGCGACGGAAGAATCACTATCGTACGTAGTCTCTGACGTCACTACGTGACGCGCCCATTAAAACGAGCTACCACGGGCTAAAGCCCGTGGCTAGGAATCCGCATTCGCTACGCGAATAAATGGCTGCGTACTAACTCAGAGGCGCAAAAACAGAGGCGCAAAAAGAAAAAGAGCGATTGAATCACTTCAATCGCCCTTCGGAAAAACTAACTTTGCCGGTGTGCCTTACTTCTGCTGCAAGAACACGTGGACGCCTTTTTTGTTGCTGCTGAGGACGTCCATCTTCTTGTCGCCGTTCAGATCGCCGACGGTGATCTGGGTGCCCACACCAGAGTTGTCATCGATGAGGTGCGGGATGAATTCCGCGGTCTTGCCCTTGCGCTTCAGCTCGAACCAATAGAGCACGGCGGGAGCGTCCGGTTCCGCGTCCTTGCCCGGGCCATGCGCCCAGAAGCGTTTGCCGGCCACGAAATCTTTCAGACCATCCCCATTGATATCGGCGGCCACGAGCCCGTGGATCTGGGTGAACTTCACGCCCTGCGGATTATCCGTTTCCTTCGTGTTCACCAGCACGTGTTCCTTGAACGTGATGTTGCCGCCCTCGCGCACCTGTTCATACCAAGCGAGGCCGTAGCCGTGTGCGTCCCAGCTCGTGATGACATCGTTCAAGCCGTCGCCATTGACGTCGTAGCACAGCATCTGCGCCCCACCGCGCATACCTTCAGGTGCGAACGCGAACTTATGCTGCGTCCACTGCTCGCCCTTGCGGAAATCTTTGGGCTGCTCGAACCAGCCTTCCTTGTCCAGGATGTCCACCTTCCCATCGCCATTGATATCACCCGCGCCGTAGCCGTGGTAATAACGGAAGTATTTCTTGGCATCGACGCCGGTGATGGGCCAGAACTTCGCCTTGGCGGCCGGGTTCTTCCAATCGATCTCCGCGAAACCGAGCTGGCCGCCGGTGTAGGCAAGGATCTCCGGTTTGCCATCGCCCGTCACGTCTTGGAAGTCCGGGGATTCGCCATCCGTCACGTCAAAGATCGTGTGCTTTTCCCAATCGCCACCCTTGTTCTGCGGGTTGCGATACCACGTGGTGTCCTTGCCGGGCCACGAATAGACCATGATGTCCATCCAGCCGTCGTTATCGAAATCGTAGCAATAGCTCAGGAAGTAATCCGAGTAGCTCTTGGCGGCATCGTAGTTCTTCTCGGGCGGCTTGGCGTATTGCTGGCGTTCCTTGAAGTCCGGCCCGGCATACCAGTAAGGCCCGGCGCAGATGTCCATCTTGCCATCGTGGTTGAAATCGCCGTAGTGCCCGCCTTCGGACCAAAAGACATCGGTGACCTCGATGCGTTTGAATGTAGGAGTCTTGTCGGCCGCGGAAACACTGGCGGCCAGCGCCAAAGCGGCAAAGGCCGTCGGATAAAAGAGACGTTGGATCATGGACATATCTTTCCTTAGACGTCGGCAGGGGGTCAAGTTATTGGAAGAATATGATTTGAATTTGCCGGACATGACGGGAGGCATGGCTTGGCAGGTCAACCCGGAGGGTTGAAAGATAGTAGCCGGTGGTTGAGCCCGCTCCAGCGGGCGACACCACCGGAAGGCTAGTAAAGAATCACCGCATCCTGAAGGGATGCCAGAGGCAGAATGAAGTCATGGGCTTCTGGCACTCCTTCAGAGTGCGATCTGATTTTGGGGGGCGATCCGGTGGTGTCGCTCGTTCCTCGCTCAACCGACCGGCTACTTTCTGCCATCCCTTCGGGATGGGCCGTGCGATGTATGTTCCGAAGAGATGGGTGACAGAAAATCCCGGATAGATGGGTTACACTTCTTCCCTGTCGAAAACGTGCCGTCTTTACCACCTACCCCTTCCACCCAAACCGCCGCGCGTACCGTCCAACCACCACGACCATACCACAGAGCAGCATCGCCATCCGGGCCGCCCCGACCTCCGGCACTTTATTAAAAGTCACGTTGCCGATGGCGTAATCTTGCTGGTCTGGATTATTGCCTGTGATGTTTCCACCGCTGCCGAACGTGAATTGCGCCACGATCACCTCATTGGTGAAGGTAGAACTGAGATTCCCATCGCTGGAGCCCGCCGACACTGTGCTCTGGCCGGTGGCCGTCCCGCTCGAATAACTGACCGCCGAACCCGTGGTGACGCTCGGCAGCACCGACCCGATCGCCGCTACGCCGCTCAGATTGGAGATAGTATCCTGATAGGCGTAGTTGGAGCTGCTGCCTTTCCGATCGGCATCGATGTCATAGAGCGTGAAGTTCAAGCCTCCGGCCAAAGTGTTGATAAAAGTGATAGTGACCGTGATGGAACTGGAGGGGTCGGGGAAATCCAAGGCAAAGGCCAAGGTAGAACCGCTAATCTGGGGTGAGCCGGATAATAAAGCCGACGTAGTGCCAGAGACGGCGACGTTGATGTCATTATTACCATCTCCATCCACATCATAGCTCTGGCTTAGGGAACCCGGCGTCCACGATACCGCCGACCAATCCAATACCACGGCCCATGCGGAAGGCGCGCTTAACAACAGCGCCACCAAAACGACCCGTGCCAAATACAACAGCATCACCCGTTATTGTCGCAGTGTAGCAATTTTTGGCAATATGGGCATAAGGCCCCAGCCCGCTATGGCCAATCTCTTAGAGCCGGACTTTGCATCCTTTCCGTCGGCGAAGCTTGGCGTGCGCGGGCAGAAAGAACTCGCAACCGGTGGAGAATCCCGCGAGTTCGATGACTTGACCGTTGACGCCACAATATTTGGTGTGCTAACTGTGCCTTACCACATCCAGAAGTGTGGTAGATTAGTGGTGTTCTTTTATGCGCTGCCAGAAGTGCGCCTGCCAGGAAGATAAGGTGATTGATTCGCGGTCCTCCCGCGAAGGCTCCACCATCCGCAGACGCCGCGAATGTCTCGGCTGTGGACACCGCTTCACGACGTACGAGGAGATTGAGCGCGCCCGGCTCATGGTCATCAAGCACGATGGCCGACGGGAAGAGTTTTCCCGGGATAAACTGCTCTCCGGCATCCAGATGGCGTGCCGCAAGCTGTCCGTCCCGGCGGATAAAATCGAGGCCTTGGTGGACCGGATCGCCGAGGATATCACCGACAAGTATGAACATGAAGTGCCGTCCATGGCCGTGGGCGAACGCGTGATGGAAGGATTACGCGAGCTCGACCACGTCGCCTACGTGCGCTTCGCCAGCGTTTACCGTGGTTTTCAAGAAGCCACGGATTTCGTGCAGGCCGTTAAAAAACTGGAGGTGCGACATGATACAGCTACATTCCGACTGCCTGGTCTTTAAGCTCGCCAATGGCGACGCCATCCCTTGCTCCGTGGAGCAGGTGACGGTGGAGCTGATCGGCGATGCGGCAGATTCCCTCGACCCCGAAATCATCCGGCACGCCGCTGCCGCCGTGCTCCATTACTTCAAGCACGAGCAGGGACGCGAATATGTCTCCATCAATGAATTCTCCGAAGCGCTTGAGCACGTGCTCCAGAGCTTCGGCCTCGCCATCAACCAGGAAAAGACCAGTGCCCAGCCCGGCCATATCGTGAAGAGTGATCTGCGCCAGCTCGCGTGCGATTCGGGCAAAGGCTTTGAGCTGAATTTCTTTCCGCGTCTCCGCACGGAGATGGAAGCGCAACTCGGCAAGACGCCCAAGGTCATCTACTTCACCGGCCTGCGCAGTTGCGTGAAGCAGCTCGTGGGCGCGAAGCGCTGGAACTTCAAGTGCCAGAACTTGAACGATCAGATCGTGGAATACCTCCGCGAATGCCTCACGCGTGAACCGCATGGCGATTGCGCGCTGGTGGTGCAGTAAGCGCGGTAGCCGCCAAGGTAACGAGGCGGAACTAACTTATTTCGCCGCTGGGACGGGAGCGGCCAGCTTCGCCTTGTTCTTCGCCCAGTCCGGATTAGCTTCCGCCTCCCAGATCTTCAGGTTGCGGACGCTGCACACCACTCCGGAGACGAACATGATGCTGCGCTTTTGCGAAGCGATGAGCGGATGTTTGCCCGTCAGGCTCTTGCCGTTCAACGTGCCCACCATCTCGTCGCCCAAAATCTCGAAGGTCACCTTCTGCCATTCCCCCAGCTTGATGGGCGTCTTCAGTTGCCCCAGCGGCTCGGCCTTGTCCGGACCGCCGTGATCGTTGTCATCCTTCTGGATGCGCATGCCGCCTTCGTTCAAGATGATGCTGCACACGTAGTCCTTGTCATCGGTGGTGCGGAGATTGAAGTAACGGGATTTCCGGCCATCCAACGGCACATCGTTTAACCGCACCTCGCAGGTGATGACGGCGTTCTTGAAATCAAACCCATACGAAGCCGTGGCCGGGTGCGAGACTTTGGGGTTCTCATTGCCCGTGAACATACCGTCCGCTGACTCCCAATGCCCACCACGCTCCGCCACATTACAGCGCCAGCCTTTGAACCCGCTGGCAAAGGCCGCGGTGCTGCCGACCGGCGGCGGTAACGGTTTGTTGAAGGTCTCTTCGTAGATGAGTTTGCCCGGCTTGGTCATCAACGTGACCGGCAGGTCCGCCGCCCAAATGGGCCAAGCAGCCGTGAGGGTGAAAGCCAAAGTCAGAAGTGCGCGGATCGGTTTCATGTGAATGGCTAAGAGCTTGCGATAAAGGACGCCGCAGTAAAGCAGAACTGTGTTTGTCTGGCATTAGAGATGCATAGGAAATGACAAATGCTTAGCTGACATCCGCCGTAGCAAATCACCCTCTCCCTTCAACGGGGAGAGGGCTGGGGTGAGGGGTGAGTCGTAGCAAAAACGTATACTTTCCCTTAGCAAATACCCGCACTTACCCAAGGACAACTGCGGATGCCCCGTGTTTCGTCTCACTCCTCACCCAGTTCCGCTTCAAGCGGAACTGACCTCTCCTCGTTAGAGGAGAGGTCACATTTCACATCTTACGGCTGAATTACCGGGCAGCAACTTAGACCGCCCTTACGCCAGCAACCCTTTGACCACCTGGCCCGGCTGGCCGGCGAGCAGCGATTCCTCCAGCCCATTGCGCCGGTAAACCAGCTTGCTGGCATCAATGCCAAAGAGGTGAAGCAACGTGGCGTGATAATCAAAATGGTTCACGATGTCCTTCACCGCCTTGTGGCCGAATTGATCGGTCTCACCATAGACGAGTCCGTTTTTAAACCCGCCCCCGGCCACCCACATACTGAAGCCGTAAGTGTTATGATCGCGGCCGATCTTGTCGCGCCCCGTGTCATTCTGGATGACCGGCAAGCGTCCCATCTCCCCGCCCCAATGCACCACCGTGCTGTCCAGCAGGCCGCGCATCTTCAGATCTTGCACCAGCGCCGCCGCCGGTTGATCCACATACAGGCACGCTGCGGGCAAGGACTTGATGATGCCGCCATGGTGATCCCACGTCTGGTTGCCGGTGTAGAGCTGCACGAACCGCACCCCCCGCTCCACCAGCCGCCGGGCGATGAGGCAGCGCGTGCCGAAATCTTTCGTGGCGGGATGATCCACCCCATACATGCGTTTCGTGGCTTCACTCTCGCCGCTGATGTCCAAAGCCTCTTTCGCCGCGAGCTGCATGCGGGCGGCCAGTTCGTAACTGGCGATGCGCGCCTCCAAGTCCGTCTCGCCCGGATGCTGCCGCAGATGGTCCTGGTTCAAGGAGCCGAGCAGTTCGAGATAATTCTCCTGCGCCACGCCCTTCAGATGCGCCGGGGCATCGAGATTCAGGATGCGCGGTTCGCGGGCCCGCACGGCCGTGCCTTGGTAAATCGAGGGCAGGAAACCGTTCGTCCAATTCTGCACACCTTCCACCGGCAGACCGCGCGGATCGGTCAGTGCTACGAACGCCGGGAGATTCTGGCTCTCGGAGCCCAAGGCGTAACCGAGCCAGCTTCCCAACACAGGCCGGCCGCCGATGATGCGCCCGTTTTGCAATGCAAAGATGGATTGCCCGTGATTGTTCACGCCCGTGTGCATGGAGCGGATGAGGGTCACATCATCCACGATCTGGGCGAAGTGCGGCAGCAGCTCGCTCACATCCATCCCGCTCTGGCCGTATTTCTTGAATTTCCACGGACACGCCATCACCTTCGGGCTCGCCTCCGCTGCGTTGTCGTACTTCACTTCGCCGGGAAACTTCTGGCCGTCCAGCTTGTCGAGCTCGGGTTTCGGATCGAAGAGGTCGATCTGGCTGGGCCCGCCCTGCATGAACATCGAGATCATCGCCTTGGCGCGCGGGGCGTACTGCGGCTGCTTGGGCAGAAGATCGAATGACTTGGGATCAAGGATCGGCTTGGAAGTCGCCTTGGCATCCTGCTGCCACAACCACGGCAAAGCGACGGCGCCGAGCCCAAAACCCGCCCGGGCCAAAAAGTGACGTCGTGTGTAACAGGGGTTCATGATGCAAAATTAAATTTAAGGGAAACGACCCTTTCAAGCTGCCGTATGAATGAACAACGCGGCTCCGCATATCTCCCTCTCCCCGTTGAGGGGAGAGGTTACGTCGTTACCGCCGCGCTTCATCCCAGCATCGGCTGTCTGTTTCATACTTTCACTCTCAATCCACATACAGAAACCGGTTGGCGCTGATCAGCACCTGGCAAAAGCTTTCGAGGGCCAGATGTTCTGCCGTAGGCACGGGTGGAGCGGTCTTGCCTTTCGCTGGCGCCGGTTGCGCGGGCGGATTGGCCGCAAAATGTTTTTGCTGTTTCTCCATGAAGGCCTTGGCTTGCAGCACCTCAGCCATGCTGGGAGCCGCGCCGAAGGCCAGTTTCCAAGCATATTCGATCTGGCCAACTTTCGCTGCTTCCTGCTCTACCCGCCCCGCAAAATACTTCGCCTGTTCCAAGGCAAATTCCCCGTTCATCAAGGCCAGTGATTGGGGGGCGACGGTGGAAGCATTGCGGCTGGTGCAGTTCGGTTCCATCGCCGGGATGTCAAAGGTCTCCAGCAATCCCACCGGTTTCGAACGGCGCACTTGGATATACAGGCTGCGGCGAAACTCCTCCCCGTTCAACGGTATCACCTTGCCGGAAGGCCGGCCCGCCGTGTCATTCGTATCGATGCCTACGATCACCTGTCCCGCGTCATCCTCCATGATGGGGATCGGCTCGCCAAACATCTTGGGGTTCAGTTTGCCGCTCACCGCCAGCAACGAATCCCGCAGCACTTCTGCTTCCAGCCGCCGCACGTTCATGCGCCAGAGCAAGCGGTTCTCGACGTCGATGCGCTCCTTCTTCGCGTCCCGCGTGGCCGCCTGCCGGTAGGTCGCAGAAGTCATGATGAGCTTGTGCAGCTTCTTGGCGCTCCAACCTTCGGCCACAAATTCGGACGAAAGCCAGTCGAGCAACTCCGGATGGCTCGGCTTGTCCCCGTGCGTGCCAAAATCTCCCGGCGTGTTCACCAATCCCCGCCCGAAGTGATGCAGCCAGATGCGGTTCACCAGCACCCGGGTGGTCAACGGATGCCGGCCATCGGTCAATTCCTGCGCGAAGGCGAGTCTCCGGCCGGAGCTGGGCAACGTCGTATCATCCTCTGGCAGGTCCACTTTCCGCAGCGATGCGAGGATCGCGAGGTCACCCGGCTTCACAACTGCCTTGGGCTGGTCCGGATCGCCGCGATGGAAAATCTGGGTCACAGGTATCTTCCCGCCCGGTTCCGTCAGCGCGCTGACGAAATCTTCCTTCGGTTTTTGTTCGCGGACTTTTGCCGCGGCATCGGTCATCTTCTTCAGCTCATCCGCCATCTTCTGGTTGTAGAGATAGAGCGAGCCAGACGTCAGGCTCATCACCGTGGGATGATCTTTCAGCAGCTTCACCTGGGCCGGTGTCCGTTTGGCGGCGGCGGTGCGATACGCCGTGCGCAAGGGTTCGCGCAAAGATTCCTCCCGCTTCGCCAGTTCTTTTTCCAGGATCTCGCTGATGAATTCTTCCTGCCGCTTGTTTCGTGCTTCATCGAGCTTCTTGGCCTCGACCTCGATCTTCTCACCGGCCGCGCGTTGCTCATCTGTCAGCAAAGAGATCACCCGGCCACTGGGCACGCGCCAGTTCTTCCAGTCATACGCCGGCTCAAACACCGCGCGCATGCGATAAAAATCCGCCTGCGGGATGGGGTCGTGCTTGTGATCGTGACACTCGGCGCACCCCACGGTCATGCCGAGCAGCGACGTGGAAACGATCTTCACCGTATCCGTCACCACCTGATTGCGGGCGATCTTCTGGTCCGGCGCGCCGGAACCCGTCGGGTCCGGGGCCATCCGCAGATAACCGGTGGCGATCAGCTTTTCCAGCTCGGCCGGTGAAAGATTCTTGTACGGCGGCTTCACCAGTTCATCCCCCGCCATCTGCTCAAGGATGAACTGGTTGAAAGGCTTGTCCTCGTTGAACGCCTTGATGACGTAATCCCGATACTTCCAGCGTACTTGCGCACGGCATCGGCCGGGGTGATGCCTTCCGAATCCGCGTAACCCGCCACGTCCAGCCAATGCCGGCCCCAACGCTCACCGTAATGCGGCGAGGCCAGCAGGCGGTCGATCACCTTGTCATACGCCTCAGGGGATGTATCGGCCAGGAACGCATCCACCTCGGCCGGGGTTGGGGGTAAACCAGTCAGGTCGAACGTTGCCCGGCGGATGAGCGTGGCTTTATCCGCCTCGGGCGAGAACGTCAGCTTGTTCTCCTTTAGCTTGGCGGCGATGAAGGCATCGATCGGGTTTTGCAGTTTGACCTTGCTGCCCGTCACCTTCGGCACGCCGGGCCGGGTGAGTGGTTGGAAGGCCCAGTGTGCCCGTTCCTCTTCCGTGAAATAATTTGCGTCCAGCTTTTCCGGTTCCGCCCGCAGGGTCTTGGCCCCTTTATCAATCCAGCGGCCGATCAGCTCGACCTGTTCCGGCGTGAGCTTCTTCTCGCCTTCGGGCATCTCGCCGGACAACACGGCGCGGTAAAGTTCGCTGTCTTTGCGTTTGCCCGGCACCAGCACGGGACCATCCTTGCCGCCTTGCAGGATGAAGCGCCGCAACCGCACGTCCAAGCCCGCTTTGGGCTTCTCCTCTTCGCCGTGGCAATGGAAGCAATGAGTCTTGAGAATGGGCCGGATATCCCGTTCAAAAACCGGCTCCGCCTTGCCCGCCGCCCAAACGGGCAGGGCGGAAAAAAGCAGCGACGCGGCCACGAAGCCGTACTGACGCAGGCTGTTCTTAGCAAAAAACATGCAGGGATACGCGCGTTTAAACCATCCCAGCCCATCCCTGTCAAAGAGATAGGCCCCGGCCCCATACCACTTATTCCGACGTCCCTGCCCGGCCCCCTCTTCAATCAGAATCCGTTTACTTCACGCGATTGTTGCGCGCGGGCCATGGAGCCGTAACGGAGCGGGCTGATATTATGCGTGCGAAATGGAACTTCGCGGACGCCCCTCACCCTTCCGTGTCCGCCGTTCATCAAGGAGCGTCAGCTTAAACCGGCGCGGGCCGGTTCCCCACCTGCCCGCGCTGATTTGGCCGCCCCGGCAACTCACTCGCTCCGGAGTCCATCCAGCAAATGCCCGTGCAAGGCGAACGTCGCCGCGATGAACGTCCACACCGCCCCACTGACCAGCACCGCGCCGAGCGTGAGGGAAAGCGACACGTAAGGAATCTCTGCCCCCGGTGAAAGCAACGCCGGTAACACCGCGATCAACGCCGAGATCACCCCGACCGCCAGGCCCACGAACAGCAGCATGCCGTGCTCGCTGATCACGAGCCACTTCAACGTCTGCGCGCGGAACCCGATCGCTTGCATCAAGGCCAGCTCGCCGCGCCGTTCCAGCACATTACGCAGGACCACCACACCCAAGCCCAAGCTGCCGAGCAAGAGCCCCAACCCGCCGAGCACTTGGAACGTGCTGAGGTACGTGTTCTGCACCGCGTTAAAGGCATTCAGGCGTTGCGCTGTCGAGGTAAGTTCCAACCCTTCGTTCTGCACCGCCTTCGTCAGCGTCTTCGAGACTTCATCCGCCCGTTCTGCTGGGGCATCGATGAGGAACATGCGGTAACCGCTCTCCGAAGGATACTTCGCCACGAGCGCCGCTTCATCGATGATCAAGCTGCCTTGCAAGATGGAATTCGCCACCGCACCCACGATGCGCAGTTTGAATGTCCGCCCCTGTTCATCGCGGAAGTCCAGTGTGTCACCGACCTTCTTGCCCATCGCCCACATGATGGAGTTGAAGTCACCGATAGCCGGAATCTCGTCGCTGTTCCCCGCGCTCTTCAACGCATTCCACGGCTCTTTGCCGTTCAGTCCATCAGCCAGCCCGGCGAACGTAAACGCATTGCGTTCCTGCAAGAGTTGCGGATTCACGCCGAGCAAACGCGGTGTCTGTGCGCGGTTCAAGTTCAGACAACTCGCATCATCCCCATCCTTCACCCGGAACGGCACCAGCGACATACCCGCCAGCTTCTTCTCATCCAGCCCAAAGAACTCACGCCCTTCCTTCGTGTTCAGGTCATGCACCACCGGCAAGGTCGTATCTCCGATGAACGCAAACCCACCTGTGCCTGCGGACCGCTTCGCCGCGTCCGCTTTCGCGTCGAGTTTGTTCGCACCCACGGCCACCACGAGGAAGCTGCCGCATGCCAGCAGGCTGATCGTCGCGAGACTGCGCTTGCGCCGCCGCACGGCATTGCGGATGCCGAAGCCGTTCAGATTAAACGCCGCCGCCAATTCATCCGCCGTCAGCTTCAAGCCCGCATCGCGCAACTTGTTCAGCCACGCCGCACTCGCTGCCAGTCCGCCGATGAGGAATAGTCCGCCCGCGCCGAAGAACATCCCCGCCGCATCGCCGCCGCCACCAAACTTCGCCCAGCCCACCATCACCGCACCGAGCACGATACAAACCGCCGCGATGATCGCCGCCTTGCTCTTCTTGCCCGCGCCTTCCAGCACGCTGCGTCGTTCCTCGGCGCCTTCCGCGAGCAATTCCCGCGCGGGCCGTTTCACCTGCTTGCGCACCGCGAGCCAGATCGTGATGAGCGCCACGATAATGCTCGCTACTGTGCCGATAACCAACGTCTGCGGCTCTGCATGAAACGCGAGCGAGGACGTGCCCACCGCATCGCGCCACAAGTTCGCCAGTCCGTAGAGCATCCCCTGCGCATACCAGATGCCACCGATCGCTCCCAGCACACCGCCGATCAACGCGATCGCGCTGCCCTCGCCCAATAACAGATTCCGCACCTGCTTCGGCGTAAAGCCAAACGCGAGCAAGGTGCCGACCTCGCGCGCCCGTTGTTCCACGCCCAATTGAAACAGCAACGCCATCAAGAGCAACGCCGCCACGATGAGGAAGAAGCTGAACCCGATGAACAACCCGCCGAAATCTTGCGCTTGATCCACCGCCGTCAACGCCTGCTGACGCACCGGCAAAAAGCTCAGGCTGACACTCGCCGGATCAAGCTTCTGCTGGATCGCCTGCGCGAGTTGATTTGTGGTAAGGTTGCTGTGATCAAAGCGGATGGCCGTCAGATTGCCGAAGCGGTTGGACCAGAGCTTTTGCCCCGCCGCCAGCGAGATAAACGCTTTGGGCGTGCCCTTGTAATCATCCCAATACTTCTCGTCCTTGTCGCGGATCGCATCGGCACGGATGGGAAATCCGGTATCCCAATCACGGCAATTCGCGGCATCCGTCATGCCCGGAAAATCTGGCATCAGGCTGCGGTCCGCATACACGCCGCTGAGCGGCACAATGGAATGCACGCGAAACGTATTCGTGCGCTCCTCCAGCTTCCGACCAATGCCCACGAAGTAATAGCTCAGCTTCACCGTATCGCCGATCTTCGCGCCGAGGTCATCCGCCGCCCATTGTCCGAGCACGATCTCGTCTTCCTTCAGATCCGTCGGCACCAAAGGCGCGCCCGCCGCCGTCACCATCGAGTACGGCACCATGTTCGTGCCGATCCGGATTTCATTGGCGAAGTAAGTAAGGATCTGCCGGCTGTTCGCGACGACCTTCTGCGCGGCCTCGGCCATCGGCGCATCGAGAAACACGCGCGGTGTGCGCACCTCAAAGGCATTCGCTGTCGGCAAGTCGCGCAACTCCATCTGCGCATCCGCGAGCTTCCATTGCTTTTTCAACGCCGCCGTCAGCTTGGCTTCATCCGCTTCACCCTTACCCACGAGCAGCAGGTTCGCTTTGCCCGGAATGGCGAGTTTGTCCTGCACCCACTTCAACGGCATGAACGCATTGAACGGCGGCATCTGGCTCGCCATCAGCCCGAACCGGCCGAATTCTTCGTCACTCACGATCGCCAGCACGTTCACGCGCAACGCCACGGCGGAATCTTCCTGCGAGGACAATGGCGCATCACGCGAAAGCGCCGAAGGCTTCGGCACGCGGAACACCACATCGTCCTTCTCCTTCACGCCAAGCTGATGCGCGAGGGATTCATTCAAGACCACCGAGCCATCGGGAATCGTCGCGAAGCCCGGCTTCTTGAGCGCCAGTTTCCAAAAGCCTTCCTCCACGCCTTGGACCTGCACCTTGTTCGCACGGCCTTCGCCCCCGCGCACACTGGCCGTGCCGAGCACTTGTACCACTGGCACCACCGGCGTCTTCACTTCCGTTTCAATCTCCGACGCCAACGCCGAGCGAAAGAAACGGTCATTCGAGGCCAACGCCTGCTCCGTCTGCCCGAGCCGTAGCAACGCCAGCTTCTTCAAGCTCGCTCGCACCGAATCGCCCACGAGCAACGCGCCGATCAATACCGCACTACCGACGATCGCGCCCAGCAACACCCCCAGATGCGCGCGCCAATGATACGCCAAACTCCGCCGCACCAATGTTCCCATGCCCATCATACAGAAGCCTCCAGGTTAACCACAGATGGACACCGATGAACACAGATACTCAGAAGGTAGGGCGAGACTCCGTCGAGCCCTTGCCAAACCTTGTTGTATCCGCACAGCGAAAGAGTTGCTCTGGCAAAATCCAAAACATTCGCCCGTAAATTTCGGTGCCCAAGCCCCTGCACTGGCTGACGGACGCTCTGAGGACTAGTCAGGGATCGACGGAGTCTCTCCCTACCTTGATGACACATGTCAGCCCTTCCCCATCTGTGTATATCTGTGTCCATCTGTGGTTAGCCCTTTGTTTCGACCAGTTTACCATCTTGCAGTTCGAGGATGCGTTGCATCTTCTTGGCGAGGTCCGGCGCGTGGGTCACCACGATGAGCGTCACGCCTTCTTCCTTGTTCAATTCCACGAGCAACTGCGCGAGGTTATCCGCCGAGGCGCGATCCAAGGCCCCCGTCGGCTCATCCGCCAGCACGAGCTTCGGTTGATTGATGAGCGCGCGCACCACCGCCACCCGTTGCCGTTCACCGCCGGAGAGCTGACCCGGTTGATGGTTCAGCCGTTCCGCCAGGCCCACGCGCTTGAGCAACCGCTTCGCGCGTTCCAGCGCTTCCGGCCCGCGTTTGTTTCCATCGGCCAGCGTCGGCACGAGAACGTTTTCCAGCACGGTGCATTGCGGGAGCAGATGGTGGGATTGAAAAATGAAACCGATCTCGCGATTGCGCAACGCCGCCAGTGCGAGTTCGTCCAGTTGCGTGATGTCCCGGCCATCGAAGGTCACCTTGCCCGCGCTCGGGCGATCCAGCGTGCCCAAGACATTGAGCAGAGTGCTCTTGCCGGAACCGGAGGGCCCGATGATCGCCACGGCCTCGCCGCGCGCGATGTCCAGCGTGACCTCTTTCAAGATATACAGCGGCGCCGCCCCTTCTGCGGAAGGGTACTGTTTGGACAATCCTTCCAGCCGCAACAATGGTGCCTGATTTCCCATAGCGAGAATTAGACACCAGAAAGGGCGATCTGTCAGAAGAAAATCCACGGAATACGATGGCAACGGCCAGCCGCCATTTTCATGCTTCTGCGCTCGACACTCCGGCTCCGCAGTCCTATATCGGAGCCATGTCCTCCGTGAAATCACTTTTGAGCCTTTGTTGCCTGGCGCTGGCCATCTTGACCGTATCCGCTGCGGAAACGGCCAAACCGGTCGCCCTTTTCGACGGCAAGACCTTTGCCGGTTGGGAAGGCGATACGAACAAGAGTTTCCGCATCCAGGATGGCGCGATCGTGGGCGGCACCTTGCAGGCCCCGATTCCCCGCAATGAATTCCTCTGCACGACGAAGCAGTACACCAACTTCGTGCTCAAGGCGAAGTTCAAGCTCCTCGGCGGCGAGAAGGCGAATGCGGGCATCCAGATCCGCACGCAGCGCATCCCGAATCACCACGAGGTCTACGGCTATCAGGCGGATATGGGGCAAAAGTATTGGGGCGCGCTCTATGATGAATCCCGGCGCAAGAAGGTGCTGGCGGCTCCGGCGGAGGCGGACATCCCCAAGTTCGTGAAGCTCAATGAGTGGAACGAGTATGAGATCCGTTGCGAAGGCGCGCGCATCCGGCTTTTCGTGAACGGCTTCCCGACGGTGGATTATACCGAGGAAGACGCGACCATCCCGCGTTACGGCATCATCGCCGTGCAAATCCACAGCGGCCCGGCCTCCGAAGCGTGGTATAAGGACATCACCATCCAAGAACTGCCGTAAAGGTGGGGGGTGGTTGCTGGGCAGGTTTACTCCATCGGCGAAAAATTGGCTTCTGCTAGGACGGTTCCTGAGGTTGAATCACGGGAATTGAATGAGCTTTACGCATCCGTTAAGCACCACCGCCTTTGAACTGCCCGGCTACCGGATCACGCGCAATTTCGGCATCGCGCGCGGGATCGTGGTGCGCTCGCGTTCGGTGATCGGCAATCTGGGGGCGGGCATTCAGGCGTTTTTTGGCGGGAATATCACGCTCTACACGAGCCTCTGTGAACAGGCGCGTGATGATGCTTATCGCCAGATGCTCACTCATGCAGGCGAGATGGGCGCGAATGCGGTCATCGGGGTGCGGTATGATGCTACCGAGATCGGGCCGGGCATTTCTGAGGTATTGTGTTACGGGACGGCGGTTTTTGTGGAGAATGAACAAAACGGTGCTCCGCCCCATCCGAGTATCGGTTGAACAAGCAATTGAAGCAGCAGAATATGGCCGTGCTTATCCATCGAATGAAAGGCGAACCAAACCAACGTCCAGCCGGGTGGCGGCGGGTGGGGCGGGTCGATTAAGCTGAATTTCTGGCATGTCGTCGCCTAAACTATCTCTTCCTGAGCGTTTCCTGACCTGGCTGTCACCTGTTTACCATCGTCCGCGCTGGTTCATCTATCCGCAAATCGTCCTCTTCATCGTTTGCGTGGTCTATACGGTGATGGCGCTGGGCTTCAACACGAAGCGCAACGACTTGGTGGGCGGGGAGAAGAAATACCACCAGAACTTCCTCAAGTACAAGGAAGAGTTCCCCCGGCAGGATGACCTGGTGGTGGTGGTGGAGAGCGACCGTTTGGAGAAGAACCGCCAGTTCGTGGAGCGTCTCGGGGCGCGGATGGAGGCGGAGACGAACCTCTTCGTGGATGTCTTCTACAAGGGCGATCTCAAGCTCATGGGCCCGAAAGCCCTGCTGTTCGTGCCGGAGGATGACTTGGGCGAACTGCAAAAGACCTTGGTGGAGTACAAGCCTTTCGTCCAAAACTTCGCCCAAGCGACGAATCTCAATTCCCTGTTCCAGCTCATCAACAGCCAGTTCCTCAAGGCAGGCCGGGATACGAATGTGGATGTGAAGCCGATGATCAAGGCCTTGCCGGCCTTGGAGCGCATCGTGCGGCAGGCCAAGGACTCGATGGACCGGCCCGGCATGCCGCCTTCCCCCGGCGTGAACGCCCTCTTCGGGCAAGGCGCAGAAGCCGAGCAGCAGATCTACATCACTTTTGACAGCGGGCGGATCTATCTGGTGACCGCGCAGGCGGTCAACGAGGACAAGACGGAGGATGCCATCAAACGCCTGCGCGAACTGGTCGCCGAGGTGCAGAAGGAAGTGCCGGGCGTGAACGTGGGGGTGACGGGTGAGCCCATCCTGGAGTTCGACGAGATGTTGCAGTCCCAGAAGGACACGTTGATGGCAACCATCGTTTCCCTGGTGCTCTGCGCGATCATCTTCATCTACGGCTACCAGGAATCCGGCCGCCCCATCAAGGCGACTGCCTGTCTCGTCATCGGGCTCGGTTACACGATGGGTTACACCACCTTGACCGTCGGCCACCTGAACATCCTCACCATCACGTTTGCGCCGATGCTCATCGGTATGGCCATCGACTTCGGCGTGCATCTGGTGACGCGGTATGAAGAGGAATTGCGGCACGGCGCGACCGAGCAAGTGGCGTTGCAAAAGGCGATGGTGAACACGGGGCTCGGCATCTTCACGGGCTGTTTGACCACGGCGGGCGCGTTCTTCGCGATGAGTTTGACGGATTTCAAGGGTATCCAGGAGATGGGCGTCATCGCCGGTGGCGGTCTGGTCATCTGCTTGATTCCTATGATGACCATGCTGCCGGCCTTGCTCCTACGCGGGCGGCAAAATGTAATTGATCACGCGCATGTCACCCGGCCGGAAGACGACAAACGCGCCCAAATCGAGCGGATCTGGCTGGACCGGCCGTACACGGTCATCGCCTTGACCGTCATCGCCACCGTCGTCTCAGTCTGGGCATCGCGGCATGTTTATTTCGATTACAACCTGCTGAACATGCAGTCGAAGGGACTGCCAGCCGTGGTCTTTGAAGAAAAGCTGATCCACTCGGCGTCAAATTCCGTCCTCTATTGTGCGGTGGTAGTGGACAATCTGCCGGAAGCCGTGGCGGTGGAGAAGAAACTGAAGGGCCTGAGCACCGTGGCGGATGTGCAATCCATGGGCCGGTATCTGGCGGAGAACCAGCAGGGCAAGTTGCAGCTCGTGACCAAGGTGAAGGAAACCGTGGCGGACATCCGCTTCACCGAAGTGGACGAGAAACCCGTGAAGATCCCGGAACTGAGCCTCACGCTCTATTCGCTGCAAGGCTATCTGGGCGCAGGCATCGAAGTGGTGCACGTTGAAGGTGAGAAGGAATTGGAAGGGAATATGAAATCCCTCTGGGATGCCGTGGGCGAACTGCGCACGCGCATCAATGCCGGTGAGAAAGAGGCGAACGGCTATCAACTGGCCTACTATCAGCAAGCGCTGTTGCAGGACCTGCGGGATACCTTTGCCTCCTTGCGCAGCCAGGATGACCGGGCCCCGTTACGGGCGCAGGATCTGCCCCAAGCCTTGCGCAACCGCTTTATCGGCATACATGGCAAGTACCTCATCCAGGTGTTCCCGAAAGACGACGTGTGGCGGCGGGATGTGCAGGAGAAGTTCGTGGCTGAATTGCGGCAGAACCTGGACCCGAAGGATACGAATCACCCGATCATCACCGGCACGCCCGTGCAGTTGCTGGAATACACCGATCTGCTGCGCAAGAGCTACGAAGAGGCGGCTTGGTATGCACTCGGGGCCATCGCCATCATGGTGTTCATCCATTTCCGGTCGTTGACGTGCGTGATCTTGTCGTTGTTGCCCGTGGCCTTGGGCAGCATCTGGACGATAGGGATCATGGGTTACTTTGGTATTCCGTTCAATCCGGCGAACATCATGACGCTGCCGTTGGTGGTGGGCGTTGGCGTGACGAACGGGATCCACATCTTGAACCGGTTTGCGGAAGAACAGAGTCCGAGTATCTTGGCCAAGAGCACCGGGAAAGCGGTGATCGTCTCGGCGTTGACTACAATCGCCGGGTTCGGGAGCCTGATCTTGGCGGATCACCAAGGCATCAAGAGCTTGGGTTGGGTGATGTCCTTGGGCACAGGCGCCTGCATGTTTGCGGCGTTAACGTTCCTGCCAGCGTTGCTGATGTTACTGATAAAGTTGGGCTGGCAGATACGAAAAACCCAGTGACAATAATGCACTATTGCCACTGGGCCGGGAGGAACCGAGGTAAAAATGCCTCAATCGATTTGTCCAAAACATAAAAAAGCGGCCCGGAGAAGTCAAACCTTGTTTTTGGGAAAATGCGGCAATTAACGGTAATAAGAACTTACGATAACGATATAGCTATGTTTCTGGCCTATCTGGTTCGGTTCTATATGAAAAACGCGCCCTTACTTGACGTTCCTGCGAGTCTCCGTAGAGTTTCACCGGCCTTGCGCCTATATAAGTAGATGCCTTTACGTCGTTTAACCTGCTTGCTGGCCTTGGCGCTCATTTCTTGGGCGTTTCCGGCCTTGGCGCAGACCAATTCCCTCTCGGCGGGACCGTTGGCGCATACCTTTCCTCTCGTGTTGGAAAAGGGCGAGCGGTTCGAAGCTTTAGGACCGCTTTACTATCACCAGCAGAGCGTCAGCAACAAACTCTGGGCCATCCCGCCGTTGATCGCCCGCGTGACGGATCCCGAAGTGGACATGACGGAGATGGATATCCTGTATCCGCTCGTGACGTATGACCGCTTCGGCAAGGAATACCGTTTTCAGATCTTCCAGCTTTTCAGCTTCTCTGGTGGCCAGACCTTGGATGAGGTGGATAAAGACCGCTTCACGCTGTTCCCGTTCTACTTCCAGCAACGCTCGAAAGACACGAACCTGAACTACACGGCGTTGATGCCGCTCTACGGCACGTTGAAGAACCGTCTGTTCCGTGATGAGATCTTTTTCGTCGCCTTCCCGGTTTACGGGCAAAGCCGCAAGAAAGACGTGGTGACGGATAACTACCTCTTCCCCTTCTTCCATCTGCGGCACGGTAACAACCTCAATGGCTGGCAATTCTGGCCGCTCGTGGGGCATGAGTTCAAGGGCCTCACCACCAAGACGAACGTCTATCAGGAAGTCGAGACCATCCCCGGCCATGAGAAGACCTTCGTGCTCTGGCCGTTCTTCTTTGATGGCGATCTGAATCTGGGCACCGAGAACCCGCAAAAAGTCCGGGTGCTGCTGCCCTTTTACAGTCTGGAACGCGCGCCGTTGCGGGATTCCTCCACCTATCTCTGGCCGCTCTTCACCTATACGGATGACCGGGAGAAGAAATATCACGAGTATGGTCTGCCCTGGCCTTTCATCGTGTTTGCCCGCGGAGAGAAAACCATCAACCGCTTCTGGCCGCTCTTTGGTCAGGCCAAGAATGAATTCAAACAGAGTGATTTCTATCTGTGGCCGATCTGGAAGTATAACCGCACCAAAGCCGAACCGCTGGATCGCGAACGCACCCGCATCTTCTTCTTCCTCTATTCGGACTTGATCGAACGCAACACGGATACCAGCAAGCATTTCCGCCGCGTGGATTTCTGGCCGTTCTTCACCTTCCGCAAGGAACTGGACGGTCGCAACCGCTTGCAAGTCCTGGCGCCGTTGGAACCGTTCCTGCCGGGGAACAAGAGCATCGAGCGCAGCTATTCGCCGCTCTGGTCCCTCTGGCGGGATGAGCGGAATCCGCGCACGCAGGAGAGCAGCCAATCCCTCTTGTGGAACCTTTATCGCCACGAGAAGACGCCGGCGACGACAAAGAACTCGCTCCTGTTCGGCCTTTTCCAGTATGAAAAGGCGGCTGAGGCGCGTTCTTGGCGGTTCTTTTACGTGCCTTTTGGCAAACGGGCGAATGGCCCGGCTCCTGCGGTCGCAGAGCCGGCTGCCACTACGAAGCCATAGTAACTATGTTTCAAGACATCGGTGAAGTGCTCATCCTTTTCTGGCGCACGCTGAAAGCGCTTCCGCAAGCGTGGCGGCAGCGCGTGAAGGTATCTGACCAGTTGTACGAGATCGGCAACGCCAGTCTGTTGATGGCGTGCATCCTCTCGCTGTTCATCGGTGGCGTGCTCGCGTTGCAAACCGGGCCGGTGCTGGTGGAGCGCGGGCTGTCCAGCCTGATCGGCGGCATCGTCGGGCTGTCCGTCTGCAAAGAGCTGGGTCCGGTGATGATGGCCGTGCTCATCGCGGGCCGCATCGGTTCGGCGATGGCGGCCGAGATCGGTTCCATGCGCGTCTATCAGGAGATCGATGCCTTGAAGACGATGAACATCAGTCCCATCAACTATCTCGTTTTGCCGCGCGTGCTGGCCATCAGCATCGCCCTGCCCATGCTGGTGGTCTTCGCGATCATGGTGGGCTGGATGGGTGGCGCGCTGGTCTCCGTGTTCAACAACCAGATCGGCATCTCCTTTGCCACGTATTTCAATAATTTGCGCAGTGTCGTGGAAGTGAGCGACATCGTGAACGGCCTCATCAAGAGTTTCGTCTTCGCCATGACCATCGGCACGGTGTGCTGCCATCAGGGCTTGCAAACCATCGGTGGTCCGCGCGGCATCGGCCGGTCGGTGACCAAGGCCGTGGTGAACTCCATCGTGATGATCCTGATCTTGGATTACGTCCTCACGCGCATCCTGCTGTATTTTGATCTATGAGCCAAGCTGCTCCCAACCGTCCGAGTGTCAGTGTCCAGGTCAAGGGACTCCGCAAGAGTTTCGGGCCGGTGGAAGTGCTGCATGGCATCGACCTCAAGGTCGAGCCCGGCGAGATCTTCGTCATCATGGGGCCGAGCGGCAGCGGCAAGAGCGTGTTGCTGAAACATCTGATCGGGCTGGAAACGCCGAACGCGGGGGATGTCCTCATCGATGGCCAATCCATCCAGACACCCGGCGTGATGGATCAATACCGGCTCGCGATGGTGTTCCAGTCCGGTGCCTTGTTGAATTCCCTGTCCGTCGGCGAAAACGTGGGCCTGTATCTGGCCGAGCACCGGCTGAAACCGCAGGCGGAGATCGATAAGATCGTGGCGGAAAAGCTGGCGGACGTGGGGCTCAAAGGCCAGGAAGGCCGCATGCCGGAAGAACTCTCCGGTGGTATGAAGAAGCGCGTGGCCATCGCCCGTGCCTTGGTGACCGAGCCGCAATTGATCCTGTATGATGAGCCGACCAGCGAGCTGGACCCGCTCATCGCCGTGACCATCGGCGAGGAGATCTACCAGTTGAACAAATCCCACAAAGTGACCTCCATCGTCGTCACGCATGACCGGGACCTCGCCTTTGGCATCGCCGACCGCATCGCGCTCATGCACGAGGGCAAGCTGCTCCAGGTGGGCAAGCCCGCGGAGATCCAGCAATCCAAAGACCCGCAGATCCAACAATTTCTCAACGCCAGTTTTAAATTTTGACCAATAGAAAAAGCCTATGAAAAACACGCTCGAAACCAAGCTCGGCCTGTTCTTCGCTCTTGCGATGATCGCCGCCTTCATCCTGTTTGAGATGGTCGGTGGCTCCAGCCTGTTCCAACGCGGCTACCACCTGAACGGCGCCTTCACCAATGTGCAGGAGCTGAAAGAAGGCGACCCCGTGAAGCTGGCCGGCGTCGAGGTCGGTAAAGTCGACAAGATCGGCTTCGACAACGACAAGGTGAAGGTCACCATGAAGATCAAGGAAGGCGTGGCCATCAAGACGGACAGCAAGGCCACGATCAAGTTCGCCGGGCTCATGGGCCAGAACTTCGTGTCCATCAATCTCGGCACCGCCGCCACCAAGTTTGAGGACAACGGCACCATCCAGACCGCCGAGCAGGCAGACCTGAGCGCCATCATGGCCAAGCTGGATAACGTCGCCACGGGCATCGAGAACGTCACCAAGAGCTTCAGCGGTGACAGCCTCCAGAACGTCCTCGGACCGATGACGGACTTCCTGAAGCAGAACAACCCGAAGATCGGCGTGATCCTCGGGAACATGCAGAACATCTCCACGCAGATGGCCGAAGGCAAAGGCACCGTGGGCAAATTGCTGATGGATGACAGCCTGTTCGTGCAGGCCACCAACGCCATCACCAGCCTCACCGCCACGGCGGACGACGTCAAAGCGACCGTCACCTATGCCCGGAGCATCGTGGATAACGCCAACCGGGCCATCGGCCAGGCGGAAGGCGCCTTGATCGATGCCCGCAAAGTCGTGGCGGACATCAACGAGGGCAAAGGCTCCCTCGGCAAGTTGATGAAGGACGAGAAGCTCTACTCGGAAACCACCACGGCCATGGTCAACCTGAAGGAGATCCTCCAGAAGATCAACCAGGGCCAAGGCTCGGTCGGCAAGCTGGTGAACGACGAAAGCTTCTACAAGAACGTGAAGATGACGCTGCAAAAGGTCGAGAAGGCCACCGAAGGCTTGGAAGACACCGGCCCGCTGAGCGTCCTCGGCACCATGGCGAACAGCCTGTTCTAAAGTCATTTAGCCGCCGACGATTGGAGGCGGACCATGCCCGAACAAACGTTGCGCGACAGGATCAAGGATTCATTGGACCGGCGCCGGTGGTTTTGGTTTTTCTTGGCGCTGCTCCTCGTGAACGGCGCCGTTTTTGCCTGGTGGCTGCTGCTGGAGCGGGAACACCGCTTCGATAAGCAAATCCTCGCGGCCGGCCAGAAATACGGTCTTAACCCCGCCTTGATCAAAGCGGTCATCTGGAAAGAAAGCCGGTTCGATCATGAAGCCCGGGGCAGCGCCGGGGAATTGGGCCTGATGCAAATCCGCGAACCGGCTGCCATGGAGTGGGCCAAAGCGGAGAAAATCATGTTCTTCAGCCATCGTGAACTGCTTGATCCCCAGAAGAATACGTACGCGGGCACCTGGTATCTGCGCAAGCTCCTCCGGCGTTATCCAAATACGGACAATCCGCTGCCCTACGCGCTGGCGGACTACAATGCCGGCCGGAGCCACGTCCTGCGCTGGAACAAAGGGGCTGCAGCCACGAACAGCGCCGCCTTCCTGGCCGCCATGGACTTCCCTACCACCCGCCAATACATCCTCGATATCTCCGCCCGTTTTCAGCATTACCAAGGCGAGTTTCCCCCCGCGCAGACGAAGTGACGCAATAAAGGAGCGCGGCCTTCAGGCCGCTTCGACGTCCGGAAGCCAGCCGGA
Source organism: Limisphaerales bacterium (assembly GCA_965283725.1). Classification (GTDB taxonomy): domain Bacteria; phylum Verrucomicrobiota; class Verrucomicrobiia; order Limisphaerales; family JAEYXS01; genus JAEYXS01. Next base: position 327,398 of record CBDIPT010000003.1, on the reverse strand, counting down.
CTTGAGGGCCTAAGCGGAAATGGCTTCGAGAATCTTACCGCCCTCCCCTCATTCTTTTTGCAAATCGTCACGAAGACATGCTTGCCAGCCTAGGCGGGGTCAGGCTTACTTCTGGCCGTTTTGCGGTTTACTAAATCGCTCAACTCAACGTGATGAATCCGGAATTGTTAGCCAAAGCGAAGTCCTACGGTTTTTCTGACCGTCAAATCGCTCATTTGACCAATACGACGGAGGACGCCGTCCGCGCCGAACGCAAGAGCATCGGCCTCGTCCCCAGCTATCGTCTGGTGGACACCTGCGCCGCCGAGTTCGAGGCGTACACCCCCTACTTTTACTCCACCTACGACCGCGGTGACGACGAGGTGAAGAAGACCACCAAGAAGAAGGTCATGATCCTTGGCGGCGGCCCGAACCGCATCGGCCAGGGCATCGAGTTCGATTACTGCTGCGTGCATGCTTCCTTCGCGCTGAAGGAAGACGGCTTCGAGACCATCATGGTGAACTCGAACCCGGAAACGGTTTCCACGGATTACGACACGTCGGACAAGTTGTTCTTCGAGCCGCTCACGTTGGAAGACGTGCTGCACATCTACGAACGCGAAGGCTGCTGGGGCGCCATCGCGCAGTTCGGCGGTCAGACGCCACTGAACCTCGCGCTCGGCTTGCAGAAGAACGGGGTGAACATCATCGGCACCTCGCCGCAGAACATCGAGATCGCCGAGGACCGCAAGCTCTTCGCCGCGATGCTCGACAAGCTGCAGATCCCGCAGCCCCCGAACGGCACCGCCACTACGGTGGAAGAAGCGGTGGTCGTGGCGACGCGCTTGGGCTACCCCGTGTTGCTGCGTCCGTCCTTCGTGCTTGGTGGTCGCGCGATGCAGATCGTTTTCTCGGAAGCCGAATTGCGGGATTACTTCCATCGTAACGCCGCGCTCGAAATCTCCGCCGGTCGTCCGGTGCTCGTGGACAAGTTCCTCGAAGACGCCACGGAAGTGGACGTGGACTGCATCACGGATGTGGGCCAGTTCCAGAATCCCGCGGAGGGCACGATCGTGGTCGGCGGCATGCTCGAACACATCGAGTTCGCCGGGGTGCACTCCGGTGACGCCGCAATGGTCCTCCCGCCGCACACGCTGAGCGAGAAGACGATTAACACCATCCGCGATTACACGCACGCGATGGCGAAAGAACTTAAGGTCATCGGCCTCATGAACGTGCAATACGCCGTGAAGGGCGATGTCGTTTACGTGCTGGAAGTGAATCCGCGTGCCTCGCGCACGGTACCGTTCGTCTCGAAGGCGATCGGCTATCCGCTCGCGAAACTCGCCGCGAAAGTCATGGCGGGCAAGACGCTGAAGGAACTCGGTTTCACGAAGGAGATCTGGACGAAGTATTGGGCGGTGAAGGAATCGGTGTTCCCGTTCAACAAGTTCCCGGGTCAGGACATTCTGCTTTCGCCCGAGATGCGTTCCACGGGCGAAGTGATGGGCTTGGACATGGACCTCGGCATCGCTTACGCGAAGAGCCAGATGGCGGCCGGCTCCTCGTTGCCGCTCAAAGGCAAGGTGTTCATCAGTGTCGGCGATGCCCACAAGGGTGACGTCGCCGCCGTGGCGAAGGATTTCGTGGCGCTGGGCTTCGAGCTCGTGGCCACCGGTGGCACGGCCACCGTGCTGGAGCAAGCCGGGCTCAAGGTGCAACGCATCTTCAAGCTGCAAGAAGGCCGCCCGAACGCGGTGGACCTCCTGAAGAACAAAGAGATCCAGCTCGTGATCAACACGCCGTCCGGCCAGGTGCCGCGCGCGGATGAAGTGAAGATTCGCACCACCGCCGTCCTCACGCAGACGCCGATCATGACAACCATCAGTAGCGCGAAAGCCGCCGCGTTGGGCATCGCGGCGTTGAAGCGCGATGGTTACGGCGTACAGACCATCCAAGAATACATCTAACGCCGCCGCCTTCAGGCACAGTCAGTTTAGCAAAGCGCCGATGACCCCATCGGCGCTTTTGCTTTTTAACTGGCGCACTGTTACGAAATGCGATGGCTGAAAATGGTTCAAGTGGGAAGCGATTCGCGGGCAGTTCCACTGGCCCAACGTGCCAATTGCTTTTTTCTCGCTTGCCCGGATAGAAAGGCAGGCGTATGACCGCACATAGAAAGCCATGGAAGAGACTGCCACAATCGCATCGACACCGAGAGTTCCGCGCTATGACCAGTGCGAGCGGCCGGGTGTCGGGCTATCCCTCTTGCTGCTTTCACCCAGTGTTGCTGTACTTCTGTTGGGTCTTGTTTATCCAACCGCAATCATGGCTGGCTTAGCGATGGGCGGGCTGCTGTTTCTTCATTTGCTGCGCACGGTAAACAAGCCGATTGAGTCCCCCTGGGCATTTTCCGCGTGATTATCTGGGTGCTTGTCTGGGCGCAAATCCAGCCGCGTGAACTGAGCTTTTGGCCTCGCACCCTTGTGGGTTTACAATACGCCTGTTCGCCGGTCTTTGTTTATATGTGGCTCTGCTATCTTTGCCGTGAAACCGTGGCTAGACGGGCGGCAGCCAATAAACCAATCAAGGTGACAGCGTAAACTCGCTTATGACCAACTTAGAAACCGTAGCGCTGTCACATACGTGTTACCGGCTGGCGAATGCGATACGTTACCGTCGCAGGTTTGTGTTGCTGGGGTTAACGATGGCTATCCTGCCTTCACTGGTCGGGATGTTTTCTTTGGCGGCGATCATGGGTGGACTTTTGTTAGGCTGCCTCTATTTCCTAGATACTTTACGGATCGCCAAGGGTGCGATCGATGAGCCTTTTCCGCTCTTTTTCGCAGGAGCTATTATTTTAGCCCTGCTTAGTCTTTGGAAACCAGATGATGTGCCTACGATCGCCTTGAACGCTCAAGTAATAGGGCTGGGCGTTGTGACAGGTGTGCTGCTGACTAATTATTTCAGTGATGTGTTCGTTGCTGTTCTGGAGGCACGCAAACAAACTTTGAAAGAGACGGCAATTTCCCCGGCGAAATGAGCCGTTGCGCGCTCAGCCTTGTTCCTTCCCCGCACCCTGCTAGACTGCCCGCAACATGCGCCGCATCTATTTCGATTACCAAGCCAGCACTCCGGTGCGGCCGGAAGTCTTCGAGGCGATGCGTCCGTGGTTCACGGAACACTTCGGCTCGACCTCCTCGTTCCATCAGGAAGGTCTCGCGGCGCGCAAGGCTTTGACGCAAGCCCGCGAGCAGTTCGCGGCGATGCTGCACACGGACACGCCGGAATCCATCCTCTTCACCAGCGGCGGTACGGAGGCCGTGAATCTCGCCATCAAAGGCGCCGCGCTGGCCGGTAAGCGTTTGGGCAACCATGTCATTTACACAGCAGCGGAACACCCAGCGGTGACCGGTTCCATCCAATGGCTGGAAGCGCAGGGCTTCACGACCACCAAGGTGCCGGTGCAAGGCGATGGCCGCATTGATCCCGCCGCTATCCGCGCAGCGATCACGGATGAAACCATCCTCATTTGTCTGCACCACACGAATTTCGACCTCGGCACAGTGCAACCAGTGAAGGCGATCGGAGCCATCGCTGCTGAACGCGGCATCACGGTTTTGCTCGATGCCAATTTCAGCGGTGGTTGGTTGCCGCTGGATGTCACGGACCTCGGTGTGCATCTCGTTTCGCTCAGTCCGCAACGCTTCTACGGGCCCAAGGGCGTAGGCGTACTCTATCGCCATCGTCGCACACCGCTTACGAATATCCTGCACGGCGGCGTGCAAGAGGATGGTCGCCGACCCGGCACCGAGAATCTGCCCGCCATCATCGGCGCTGGTATCGCCGCCGAACTTGCGAGCAAAGAACAACCCGCTCGCGCCGCGCATGTGAGTGCTCTACAAGCCAAGCTCTGGGCCGGTCTTGCTGCCAAAGTGCCGCAACTGACCTTCAATGGCCCTGCGCCCGGTCCATTGCGTCACCCGGCCAATATCCATTTCAGCTTGGAAGGTATTGAAGGTGAAGCTGTCGTGTTACGGTGTGATCTGAAAGGCATAGCCCTGCACAGCGGCACCGCCTGTGCGACGAAAGCATTGAAAACCTCGCCCGCGCTCGCGGCCATCGGCCAACCTCCGGCTTTGGCCAAAGGTGCGCTCCTACTCTCCTTAGGTGTGGATAATACGGAAGAAGACGTCACCCGCTTCCTTGAGCTCTTCCCGCCCATCGTCGCCGAACTCCGCGCGATGCTGCCCAGTTCGTAGCCTTATTTCCCACCTTCAGCGCATACTTGCTCCCTCGCTTGGGGTTTGATAGCGTCCACGTTCCTTTTAAAAGGGCTGCGATGGACTATAAGAATACGTTGAACTTGCCGCAGACGGACTTCTCCATGAAGGCCGATCTGGTGACGCGCGAACCCGAACGCCTGAAAGCCTGGCAACAAGCCGGCCTCTACGGCCAGATTCAGGCCCGTCGCGCCGGTGCGCCGAAATTCGTGCTGCATGATGGGCCGCCCTTCGCCAATGGCGATGTGCACATCGGCACCGCGCTTAACAAGATCCTGAAGGACATCATCATCAAGTACCAGACCCTGCGCGGCAATGATGCCCCGTATGTGCCGGGTTGGGACTGCCACGGCCTGCCCATCGAGGCCAAGGTCTCGCAAGAACTGCGCAAAGCCGGCAACGAAACCGCCGATGCCGCGACCATCCGTACGGCGTGCGATGCGTATGCCCGCAAATACATCGATCTCCAGCGCTCGCAATTCAAACGCCTCGGCGTGTTCGGTGATTGGGAGAACCCCTATCTCACGCTGAACAAGGAATACGAAGCCGCCGAGCTCCGCCTGTTCGCCGATATCGTCGCGCAAGGGTTTGTCTATCGTGGCAAGAAACCGGTGTATTGGAGCATCCCGTACAAGACCGCGCTCGCGGAAGCGGAAGTGGAATACAACGACCACGTCAGCCAGTCCGTCTATGTGAAGTTCCCGGTAGTCGGCCACAAGGGCCTCAATCTACTGATCTGGACGACGACACCTTGGACCCTGCCCGCGAACCTCGCGGTGGCATTCAATCCGAAGCTGTATTACTCCATCGTGCAGGCGGATGACGCCGCTTACATCGTGTGCGATGCCTTGCTCGGCAAAGTCGCGGAGAAGTGCAAGTGGAGCAACTGGAACATCGTCCGTTCCGTGGACAAGGATGACTTTGCGGCCATTGATTATCAGCACCCGTTCTGCCAGCGCACGGGCAAGCTGTATCCGGCGGACTTTGTGGAAGACACGACCGGTACCGGCTTTGTGCACATCGCGCCCGGTCACGGTACTGAAGACTATAATCTTGGCCGCAGCCTGGGCCTGCCCGTCTATTCCCCCGTGGATGACAACGGTTGCCTCGCTCACACGAATGATCTGCCCGCCGAGCAACAGATGCCCGCCGAACTCATCGGCCTCTCCACGCTGGACAAGCATGGCGAGAGCGATGCGAATCGTGGTGTGCTGCACATCCTGCGCGTCGGTCACTTCCTCGCGCATGAGGAGAAGTATCACCACAGCTACCCGCATTGCTGGCGCAGCAAGACGCCTATCATCTTCCGCGCGATGGATCAGTGGTTCATCAAGATCGATCACACTGTCGGCACGGACAGCAAGACCTTCCGCCAACGCGCCATCGAAGAAATCGACCGCGTCACGTGGGTGCCCGATTGGGGCGTGAATCGTATCAAGGGCGCGGTGCAATCGCGTCCTGACTGGTGCATCTCCCGCCAACGCACGTGGGGCGTGCCTATCCCGGCATTCTACGATGCCGAGAAGAACGCGATCCTTGATCCTGCGGTGATTCGCAATGTTGCCGCGCTCGTTGAGAAGCATGGCTCCAATGTGTGGTTTGAGAAGACCGCGCCGGAACTCTGGGCGCTCGTGAAGCCTGCCGATTGGAAAGGCGCGGACGCTGTCACGCGCTCCAATGACACGCTCGATGTGTGGATCGATTCCGGTTCGTCCTCCCGTGCGGTCATCGCGCAACGTGCGGAATTGCGCGGCAAAGGCGATAAACCGTTCCAAGCGGATGTCTATCTCGAAGGCTCGGATCAACATCGTGGCTGGTTCCAATCCTCGCTCCTGCTCTCGCTCGCGGGCAATGGTGCGGCACCTTACAAGACGGTGCTGACGCATGGTTTCATGGTGGATGCGGATCGCGAGAAGATTTCCAAGAGCAAGCAAGGCGGCTACGAGAAACCGCAGACCGCCGAGGCCTACGTGAAGAAATGGGGCGCGGACGTCGTGCGCCTTTGGGTGTCCTCGCAAGATTATCGCAGTGACATCGTGGTGAGCGAAGAGCGCATCACGAAGGTCGCCGAAACCTATCGCGGTATCCGCAACACGCTGCGTTACCAGCTCTCGAACCTGTTCGATTTCAATCCGGCAACGGACACCGTGGCGGACGACAGACTCACCGGCATCGACCGCTGGGTGCTGGGTGAATTCGCGAAGCTGGAAGAGGCTGTGCTGGCCGCTTACAACGCGTATGAATTCCACGTCGTCTATCAAAAGATCAGCCAGTTCGTGGCCGTGGAACTTTCCTCCATCTACCACGACGTGCTGAAAGACCGGCTCTACACGGATGCGGCGAATTCGCAGCGCCGTCGCTCGAGCCAGACCGCGATCTATCGGGTCGTGAGCGGCCTCTGCCAGATGCTCGCCCCGCTCCTCGCCTACACGGCGGATGAAGCGTGGGAATTCATCCCCGGCAAGAAGGGCACCTCGGTGCACGCGTCCGACTGGAAGCCGACGAGCTTTGCGCGTTCTGAAGCGGAACAAAGCGCATGGAAGACGTTGTTCGCGCTGCGCGAAGCCGCCTTGCCGGAGCTGGAAAAAGCCCGCCAATCCAAACTCATCGGCAAAGCGCTCGAAGCGAATCTCGCGCTGGCCGGTAAAGCCGAAACACTGGCCTTGGGTCAGCAGTATGAAGCGGACCTGCGTGAGTTGCTGAACGTCTCGCAGCTTACCTTCGCCGCGAACGACAGCGAGCAAGTGAGCTTCACCGTGAACAAAGCCACCGGCCAGAAATGCGAACGCTGCTGGCACTGGGAAAATGACATCGGCCAAAACGCCGAACACGTGACGCTGTGTGGTCGCTGCGTGGAAGCCGTTAAGGTATCGCTGTCAGGCAAGGCCTGATCGCGGTAGCAGTCCCGCAGGCACGGGATGAGTAGGCTTTAACCAAAGAAATTCAACCGGGCGTGAGAGCAATCTCCGCCCGGTTTTGCATATTCAATCATGGCGTGTATTTGTCGTGGTTACGGCTATCATCTGCCAATATCTGAGATTTGAAATTTCAAATTTGAGATTTCAAAACCTGGCAGGAGGAAGTATTCGTAGGAAATAGTTGATCTTTGGAGGACAAAATCAGCGGCCAACCAAGTAGAACTCAAATAGAAACATCTCAACATCTCCCATTTTATGACCTACGAACGTTTTGAAGATCTCCCGGTTTGGAAGGAAGCGATGCGTCTCGCCACGGTGATCTATGATTTGACGGAGGATGATAATTTTCGTGGGTCAGCCAGTTTGCGGGATCAGTTGGAACGGGCTTCGCTTTCTATCTCGAACAACATCGCCGAAGGTTTTGAACGCGGCACAACGAATGAGTTGCTCTATTTTCTCTATATCGCCCGCGGTTCTGCTGGGGAGACACGTTCGATGCTGCATTTCCTGAACAGCCGCAAGGGCATGAAGGCGTTCAGCACGCAGATTAAGCAGGCGCGTGCTTTAGCCGTTAGTTGTTCCCGTCAGTTACGCTCTTGGGCGGATTCGCTGCAGAACTCGGATATCGAAGGGCAACGTCATCTGAATGACAAATCGCGCAAACAGTTCGATGCGGCGAAACGGGCGGCCGAGTTCCCGAAGAAGCTGGAAGCGATGATTGCTGCGGATAAAGCGCGAAGGAAACAGGGTGCTGGCGGAGAGTGATTCAATCTATACCGAAATCTTTAACAAAATCAGCATCCTCCCGGTATATATCTTCATCGATGCCGAGTTGCTTGATAATTACTTCCCGCACGCGTTCGGCGATAGCGCCTCTTTCTCTTTCGGGGAAACTCCGGGAAATGTGATCGATTACATCACGCGGTGTCTGCATGCGTTCGGCATCCGCATCGGCGATCTCGATGCCGAACTCCTCTTCAAAAGCCATGACCAGTTCTACTCCGTCCAATCCCATGACCACTATCATTCGCTGACTGCTTGGGGACGCAATAGCAAATTGGTATCCAATCTAGGGGCTGGTTCGGGCGGCCCCTGTTCCTCCAGCTCATGATGAAATTGTTCGTGGCGAAGCATCAACCCGGCAATCCCGGTAAAATACGATGTTATGAAAAAGGTAACTGCCAACAAACAACTTCTCCATCGGCGACGTGAAGCCTCTTTTAAGAGAAAGACACCACCAATTACAGCAACCAAAGCGTATGATATAAATAGCCCGATGGCCCCAAGAAGTGTGTCTACACCCAAAAGATAGCCGACTGTGCTAGTGACAATGTTCGCTTGGATCGCAAACCAAAGATAGGGTCTTTGAGCGTGTTTCGATACGCGCAGCGAAATCCAGCCGCAAAAAAGGACCGTGCCGGGAATGGCGACAAACAGGATAGCTGGAATAAACACTTCTTCCATTGATGCACTGGGTTCTTCCTTTTAAGGATGATTTATCAAATTCTTTTTCCAGTGGGTTCGCAATAGCAAATTGAGTGTTCGCACACGCGCCGGATCGGAGATCGGCGCTCCACCGTTGAACACGAACAAACCCGCTGGCTAATTTTCTCGTCCCGGATTAAATTGACGAGGCATGAGCAAGACGTTGTTTGAGAAGATTGCGGCCCGCGAGATTCCGGCGAATATCGTTTACGAGGATGATAAGGTCGTGGCGTTTCGGGACATCAGTCCGCAAGCGCCGACGCACATCCTCATCGTGCCCCGCAAACCCATTCAACGTATCGATCAAGCTTCACCGGAAGACCAGCAACTGCTCGGGCATCTCTTGCTGAAGGCGGCCGAGGTTGCACGTCAGGTGGGGCTCGCGGAGAATGGCTACCGGCTCATCATCAACAACGGCCGTGATGGGGGAGAGAGCGTGCCACACTTGCATTGCCACATCATGGGCGGGCGTCACATGGCCTGGCCGCCGGGTTGAGTCTTCCGCTTGCTGCCCGCTTTGGGTGTGATATAAAAAGACCATGCCTTTTGTATCGAAGGAGGCGCAGTTTTTATGTCGTATCGTTGTATCACTGGAAATCTTTGGAGAAGTGTTCTCACCGGTCTGGTGCTGCTAGGAGCCATTTCGAACACGCACGCCTTTTCGCTTTTAGGCCCATTTACTGAGTGGATGACGCCTGAAATCGGGTATCGTTACCAATGGCAAGCGGGTGGTCCCATGGTGTTGGGTGAGGAATATCGCCGCAATCTGCCGGTGGTGACTTACGGATTTGATGCATCCTTCGTTGCGTTTTTTGGTGAAGAAGGGGTTGCTGAAGTTGAAAAAGCCGTGGCTGTATTAAACGATTTGCCACCTGCGGCTTTGATCAATATCGATGCCTATCCCAAGAATATTTACGGCAATAATACTCTGGCACAACAAGGTTATGCTTATGACCTTAAATCACAGGCGTTGGTCTATTTGTTGCAACAGCTCGGTTTGACGTCCTCCGCTTCGTGGGCGTTCACCATACGTGAAAAATCGGTCACCTCGCTGCCTTATGCGACGAACTATACCGTGGTGCAAAGAAACTACGACCCGGTAACCCGCGCGGTATCCGCGGCCATCAACGGGGCGTCGGTCATTTATACGATTGAGGAGATGGCTAATGGGGTCGACGCGAGTGAACGGCCTACGGATCCGCTGGCCTATTGGACTCCCGGTGCAGCAGACGTTTTACTCGGGCCCGGAATTTATCTCAAGAATCTCAGTCAGGACGACGTGGGCGGGCTCAAATACCTTTATTCCGCTCAGAACAAGAAATTTGAGCAATTGCCAGCAGATGTAGAACTCGTCGGTGAAGGCACGCTCGTGAACGGAGCAATCCGGCCGGGGGTAGAAAAACTCACATTCCAACGAGTATCGGGTGTGGTCTATCCGGCTGTTTCAGTGAATGTGACGGTAGAGTTCGATGATACTTATATTAGCGACAACATCACGCACACGCAACATGTCCGTCGTCATCTTGTTCGCCCGGACATCGTCTTTACGGCGGGCGACTTGGGGTCATACACCGGAACCGGAGGTTTCCCGGTGATTGCGCGCACGAGCGGAACGACAAACTGGATCAACAACGCTGCACTCAATGGCTTTACAGGTAGCGGCGCCGGACCGGGTGTTATCCCGCCAAATACCGAGATCAGTTTTTCCAATCTGCTCCCGATCACGGCGATACAGCAGGTCCTCAATGTTTCCCAAGATGTTCTCTACAGTTTGCGTTGGGGCAGCTTTACTTGCGTGGAAGAGGCTTTGACGATTTATCCAAAACCAGCACCTGGTACAGACTGGAACGATGGCATTGATGGCCGCTCCTTTTGATAGCCCGCCTAAACTGACGTGGCTTTCGATTTTGCGCCCGGCAACGAGTTATCTCTTCCAGAGTTCCGAGAACCTGCGTGACTGGCAGACAGTCCGCTCCTTCACCACGACAAATCAGATGCTCTTGCCGATGGAAGCGGATTTGGACACGACGGGCGGGAAGAAATTCTTCCGGGTGATTGAAGCACAATAGTCGACGACTACCCTTCCACCACCCAGCGCTTCGCTTTCAATTCGTAGCGCGGCAATGATCCGGCGGGCGCGACCTCGATTGGCACGCGCAGAGCGAGGGATTCTTGGAACTCGCGTTGCAGCAGGCGCACGAGTTTGGCCACATCCGTGCAAGTGCTTGCCGGTTCAATCTCTAATTTCAATTCCGTGAGCGACTGTGTCTTCACCACTGTCGCGCGGTATTCGATCACGTTTGGGAATTGCCGCACGATGGATTCCACCGCCGTGGGATAGACGTTCACCCCGCGCACCACGATCATGTCATCGGAACGGCCCAAGATGCCATCGACCAGTGCGAGGGCATGGCGACCGCACGCACAGGCTTCTCCTTCTTTACGCACCTGTGCTTTTACCAAATCGCCGGTGCGATAGCGCAGTAGAGGTGAACCGGTGCGGCCCAAGGTGGTGAGCACGAGTTCGCCGGTTTCACCAGGAGCCACTGCGAGACCGGTTTGCGAATCGATGATCTCTGCAATGTAAGCAGGTTCCAGCACGTGGAGAACGCCGGCTTGCGCGGGGCATTCGTAGGTGACGGGACCGACTTCCGTCATGCCGTGGTGATCAAAGATGCGGGCGCCGTGCCAGAGCTGGCTGAGATGTTCGCGCGTGGCCGGAATGCTGCCGCCCGGTTCGCCCGCGACGACGATGGTGCGCAACGGGATTTGCGTGAGATCGATCTTCTCCTGCGCGGCGACTTCCGCGAGGTGTTGCGCGTACGTTGGCGTGCAGCAGAGCGCGGTTGCCTGATGCGCCAGCATGGAACGCAAGCGGGCTGCCGTGCTCAGACCGCCACCGGGAATGCACATGGCGCCGAGCTGTTGACCTGCTTCAAAGGCGAGCCAGAAGCCGATGAAGGGGCCGAAGGAAAAGGCGAAGAAGATGCGGTCCTGTCGCGTCATGCCCACCACGCGAAAAACTTCGGCCCAATTATGCACCATCCAATCCCAGCTCTGCGGCGTATCGAGCCAGCGCAAGGGATTGCCCGTGGTGCCGCTGGTCTGGTGTGTGCGCGTGTAGCGTTCCAGCGGGAAGGAGAGATTCGTGCCGAAAGGCGGAAAGGCCGCTTGATCAGCAACCAGTTCCTGTTTCGTAGTGAAAGGGAAACGGGCGCTGAACTCGGCGAGGGAAGCGGCGCGATGAGGCGCATCGGCCGCCGCAAACTTTTCCTGATAGAACCGGTTGCCGCCGTGGATGACGTCCAGCAGCCGGTTCAGGGCAAGCAGTTGCTCTTGGGCGATGACCGCACGGGTTGGAAAGCCCTGAGTCATCGGCGGCGGTCACTTGGACTTGGTTTCCGGTGCCGAAGCAGGCGCGGCTGGAGCCGTGGCGGACTGCGTCACCGCCGGCTTGGCTGGCTGCGCCATCGGGGGTTTGTAAAAAGAAACCAGCGTGCCACCCACGGCGGCCAGCACGATACCGAGGAGAAATTGCGGCTTGATCGAGCCCCAGCCTCCGGCGGGCGGGTGCAGGATGATGGCGACGATGGCATTCACGATCGGCGCACCGGCGAACACGATGGACATCACCACGGTGGGGTTGCCCTTGGCACCGAAGGCGAGCAGCACGCCCAAGGCACCGATCGCACCCGCGATACCGGCGATGAGCGACCACCACATACCCTTGCTGGTGTAGCCGGAGAACGCGACGCCCTTGGCCATCAGCAGGAAGAGCGGTGCCAAAACGGCGACGAGGAAGTAAGCGATGCCAACGAAGAGAAACGCCTTGTAGCGGTTCATGGCCGCATCACCACCCGGGTTGATGCTGAGCTGGCCGGTATGCAGCAGCAGGCCGTAAACGCCCCAGCAGAAAACCGTTAACAACGAGAAATACAGCCAGGCTTGGCTGGAATTGGCAGAGCTTTCAGATGGCATAAGTCGCGCGAATCTAGACCGGGGTGCCCTTTACTTCAATTGGTTTATGAGCTTACATTATAGGACCCGGGCTGAATCGTCTGACAGGCCCGGTCGTCTAAAGGTTCAACGTGAAAATGATTTGGTCCATATTGGCTGCCGGTGTTTTGGTCGTGGCCGGTTGCAAGAGCAGCACGGTGGAAACCCGTAAAACGGAGCGTTCCGCCGCGTATAGCTCCCTGCCTGCCGATCAGCGTGAACTGGTGGACAAGGGCCAGATTAAGATAGGGATGACCGAAGACGCGGTGTACATCGCGTGGGGGCAACCTTCGCAAGTGGTTACCAGTGAAGATAGTAATGGTCGCGTCACGACGTGGCTATATCACGGCACTGTGCTGGAAGAGAACCGTTTCTGGACGTATCGCGAGGTTTCCCGGGATGGTCGGACGTATCTGGAGCGTTATCTGGACCGCGATTACAATGCGCGGGATTACATCAGTTCGGAGATCACCTTTGCCAAAGGTGTGGTCATCCGGTGGCGCACCTTGCCGAAGCCTACGTTGTAAGGTTGATTATGCTGGGCTGAGTCGCTTTCCTCTTTGGGAAGCAGGGCTTAAAATTGCTGGCTGAAACTGGCTTGGGGCTGCCAAGAAACGCCTATTTCCGGACAACGCACGGAAGGCACTCGGCGTTGAGACGCCGGAGACTGACTTGGTCAGAACAAATCAGGATCAGGCTATGAATGCGTTCAATTCACCTTGGGAAATAACTGAGAGTGCCTTTCCCGCCCAAGCCTCGCTGCCGGAGAAGTTGGAGTTCGTCTTGGGCTACGCCTTGCTCGCACCCTCCAGTCATAACACCCAACCTTGGCTCTTCCGTATCCGGGGCGACAGCATCGATCTTTTTGCTGACCGAAGCCGTTCTTTGCCAGTTTCGGACCCCCATGACCGCGAGTTGACGATGAGTTGTGGGGCCGCCTTGTTTCACCTGCGGCTGGCGTTACGGCATTTCCATCTTTTTGGCGGGATCGATATCCTGCCGGACGCGGAAGATTCTGATCTGCTGGCACGTATCCACATCGGGGAAGGCGGGAACACCGCGCCCGAAGAAACGTTGATGTTTCACGCCATCGTGAAACGCCGGACTAATCGTCAGCGCTTCAAAACGGATCCGCTGCCGCCCAAATTGATGGCCGCATTGCACACCGCCGCTTTTCACGAAGGGGCTTGGATGCATTGGGTGCTGGATTCCGAGGAGCGCGCGCAGGTCGCGGACTTGATCGGTGAAGCGGATCGTATGCAATGGTCTGACCGGCGGTTCCGGATGGAACTCGCCGCTTGGATGCATCCGCATAACCGCCTCTGCCGCGATGGCATTCCCGGCTACGCCCAAGATGCGGATGATCTGATCTCATCGGTCGGCCCTTTAGTGGTGCGGACCTTCGATATGGGGCAGGGCCAGGCGGCGAAGAATACGGACATCGCCTTGAATTCCCCCGGTCTGGCGGTATTTGGCACGGCGGAAGATACCCCGGCCGAGTGGTTGGCCATGGGGCAGGCGCTCGCGCATGTGCTGTTACGTGCCCGGGTGGAAGATGTCTGGGCTTCTTTCTTGAACCAACCAGTTGAGGTGCCGGAACTGCGGCAAGATTTGGGCGAAATTATCGCCCGGCCGGGCCAGCCGCAGCTCATTTTGCGCTTTGGTTTTGGCGAGGATGTCCGGCCTACACCGAGGCGGTTGGTGGATGAAGTTTTGATTTAAAGTGTTTTTTCAGGGGAATAAGAGCGTTTTCCGACGGGTGCCGGTTTAAACCCACCACCGCCTTTTCAAAATCCACCAACTAACGCGTTACCAGCGGGTTACGAAGGGTCTTTTCATCGGTTATCCCACCGGCTAGACTGCGTCCGGGTGATAGTTAATGGGGGCTTTGACCTACTTTTGCGCGCTGAGCTTGAAAAGTGGCCGGGCTTCGTTAATGTCCCCGCCCTGTTTGTCTGAAACAGGACAAACTAAACGATGAAACGCTGCCTTTTGGTGTGGCTGGTGATCGGGTTCTGTGCTGGCTCAACTGTGATGGGTGTCGAATCCGTCAAGGTGACGCTGGACTACGTGGCTAAAAAAGCCCAAGAGCGGGCACAAAAGCCTTTCCGTTCCCCGAAAGCCGACCTCCCGGACGTCCTCCGTGCGGATTCGCTCGATTACGACAAGTATCGGGAGATCCGTTTCCGGTCGGATCGTGCCCTGTGGGCGGCGGACAAGCTGCCGTTTCGGGTCGAGTTCTTCCACCCTGGCTACCTCTATCAAGAGCCGGTGCACGTGAATGAGTTCTCGGCCACCCATCTGCAATCCATCCGGTTCGTGCAGGAGTTTTTCGATTACGGCAAGCTGACCATCCAGAAGCAGATCCCCGTGCGCACGGGTTACGCCGGGTTCAAGCTGGTCTATCCGTTGAACAACCCCGAGAAACTGGACGAGATCGGCTCGTTTCTGGGGGCGAGTTATTTCCGGCTTTTGGGCATGGGCCAACGGTATGGTCTGTCCGCGCGCGGTTTGGCCCTCGATTCCGGCGAGCTGGACCGCCCGGAGGAGTTCCCTATCTTCACGGATTGGTGGCTGGGCAAGCCCGACCCTTCGAGCCGTGAAGTCGTGCTTTACGCGTTGCTAGACAGCGTGAGCTGCACCGGGGCCTATCAATTCCGCATCCGCCCCGGCGAAACGACGATGGCGGATGTGGATGTCGTCCTCTATCTGCGCCAGCCGGACCTCATCAAAGTTGTCAATCCGCAGCAAAAACCTTTGAAGACTTTGGGCCTGGCCCCGCTCACGAGCATGTTCTGGTTCGGCAAGAACTCGGAACGCAAGTTTGATGATTACCGCCCGGAAGTGCATGACTCGGATGGCTTGCTCATCAAGTCCACCAATGGCGAAGTCCTCTGGCGCCCGCTGAACAACGCCTCGCAGATGCGGCATCAAGCCTTCGCGCTGACCGGCCTGAACGGTTTCGGCCTCTTGCAACGCGAGCGCAACTACCAGAACTACCAGGATATCTTCAACCTCTACCATCAGGTACCGAGCGTGTGGATCCAGCCGCGGGGCAACTGGGGTGAAGGGGAAGTGCACTTGCTCGAGCTCAGCACCCATTACGAGGGCTTGGATAACGTCGTCGCCTTCTGGAATCCCAAGAAGCAGCCGGAGCCGATGGAGCCGTTCCGCTACGCGTACTCGATGTATTGGACGCGCGAGACGGACATGAAGCTCTCCGAGAACATCGTCATCAACACGCGCATCGGGGCGGATGGTCGCAATGCCAAGTGGCGCCAGATCGCGATCGATTTTGCCGGGCCGCAGTTGAAGACCATCCCGGCCAACGATCCGCCCAAGGCCATCGCCAGTTGCAGTGCCAACGCGGCCATCGTGGAGAATCAGGTTTTCCAAAATCCGTTCGACAACACCTGGCGTGTCATCCTGAAAATGGAGCCCAAAGAGGGCAACAAGTCCCCCGTGGACATCCGCTGCACCTTGCAGCATCGTGACCGGGTGGTGAGCGAGACTTGGACGTACCACTGGAGTCCGCCGTGATGGATCTGACGCAATTCGCGCACCCGCCAGGCCAGTTGGCCGGGCGGTCGCTGGAGGAATGGAACTTTGCCTACGCCAAGGTGGAGAGCTATTTCCATGCTTTGCGTATCCGCAACAAGGTGTTGCTCGGCCATCTCGTCATCCAGGTCATCGAAAAAGCCATGAGCCGCGCGGCCAACGAACCGCAGCGCAGTGCCACGGAGATCGCCGCCGAGGAGATGGACCGCCTGTGACCACGTGGTTCTCCCAAGTCCTGGAGGAACAGCCGACGAATGTGGACCAGCAATTGTCCACGCGCGGCCGCCTCGCCCTCTTCCTCGCGGACATGCCGGGCAAATGGCAGGATCAATTTCTGCGCCCGGGCCGTGGCCGGAAGAGTTCGTCACGGCGATGCGTGAGACGTATCTGCGCGCCGGTCCCGATTTCCAATTGTCCAAGATGACGCCGCGGCCGCTGGACCTGGGCCCGATCGCCACGTTCGACAGTTTCAGCCGGTTGCCGTACGTGAAGATGGTCGCCGTCTGGATCATCTTCCTGCTGGGCCTGATCCTCATCTTTGTGCTGACCCACTAAACCATGTCTGCTGCTCCGCCAACTGCGGCCCCGAATCCGGAGCCGAGCCCGACCATCGTATCCATGCCGCGTGTGCAGCGGGGACGGCGGGTGTTCCTGTTCTATTCGTGCACGGTGTTGCTGACGGGCTTCGTGGCGTGGCTGTTCGCCGACTTGCTCTGGCGCACGGGCTGGTCGGCAGCCAAGACGGTGCTGCTGCTGCTCTTCACCATCCTGTTTCTGCTCACCAGCATCGGTTGTCTGCATGCCATCTTCGGGTTCGTACTGCGTTTGATCGGGGATGAACGGCGCATCACCCAGTTGGGCAAATACAGCTCGCACGATATCAAGGGCATCAGCACGGCCATCGTCTTCCCCATCTACAACGAAGATGTGGCGCGCGTGTATGAACGCCTCCGCTCGGCCTACCGGTCGTTGCAGAAAGCGGGTGAGCTGGAGCACTTCGACTTTTTCATCCTGAGCGATTCCACGAACCCGGACAAATGGGTGGAGGAAGAGCGCCGCTGGTGCGATCTCGTGCGCGACCTCGATGCGCTCGGCAAAATCTATTACCGCCGCCGTATCAACAACGAAGGCAAGAAGAGCGGCAACATCCGCGACTTCTTGAACAACTGGGGCCGGCGCTACCGCTACTTCATCGTGTTCGATGCGGACAGCATCATGCGCGGCGCGACGATCCTCGATCTCGTGCGCCTGATGGAAGTGCATCCGGAAGTGGGTCTGATCCAAACGGTGCCCGCGCTGGTGAATGCGGAATCGCTCTTCGGCCGCATGCAGCAGTTCTCCAACCGTCTGTATGCGCCCATCTTCATCTCCGGGTTGAATTACTGGACGCAGAACTTCGGCAACTACTGGGGCCACAACGCCATCATCCGCACGGAGCCGTTCATCCAGAACTGTGACCTGCCGAACTTGCCCGGGCGCAAACCGTTCGGTGGCCAGATTCTCAGCCACGATTTCGTGGAGGCCGCGCTCTTGCTGAAAGAGAACTGGCAGATCTGGTTCGCGTACGACCTCGAAGGCAGCTTTGAGGAAGCACCGCAGGACATGATCGAGAACGCGCAGCGTGACCGCCGCTGGTGCCAGGGCAACATGCAGCACGCCATGGTGGTGTTTGCGAAGGGTCTGCGCGGGGTGAGCCGCATCCATCTGCTCATGGGCATTTTCGGTTATCTCTCCAGCCCGCTCTGGCTGCTCTTTCTGCTGACGTTCAATTACATCCTGTGGGTGCGTGAATCCTCCGGCCTCTCGGACATCACCGTGCATGCGTTCACGCCGTTCCTGAAGCTGGATGGCACCCAGCACGCGTTCCTCATCTTCACGCTGTGCATGATCGTCATCTTCCTGCCCAAGGTGTTGGCATTGATCGATCTTTCCTTTGACGGACAGCGCAAGCGCGCCTTCGGCGGGATGCGCCATGCGGTCGCCAGCGCGATCGCCGAGACGTTTTTCTCCGCGCTGCAAGCGCCCATGCAGATGCTCTGGCACTCGAAGTTCGTGACCACGATTCTGCTCGGCATCGGCGTGAACTGGGGCAGCCAGAATCGTGATGCGGATGGCATCGCGTGGGGCACGGCTGTGCGCGCACTCTGGGGCCATACGTTGATCGGCTTGGTCTGGGGTTACGCGGTGTGGCAGTTGGACCAGCCGACGTTCTGGTGGTTCGCGCCCGTGGTGTTGGGCATGGTCATCTCCATCCCGCTGAGCGTTTTTGTGAGCCGGGCGTCGTGGGGCGAACGAGCTCGCAAATCAGGTCTGTTCCTGACGCCGGAAGAATTGCTGCCGCCGCCGGAGATCAAGCGTCTGCGGGAGCGGATGAAAGCGCTCGATGAAACGGGTTCCGGCGAACCACTCGCGCCGGGAACGGGCATCGCGGAAGCCGTGCTTGATCCGTACGTGAACGCCATCCACGTCTCGCTGCAACGCGAGAAATGGTTGAACCCGCAATACGCGGAAGCACTGGCCCAGATCGGTGCCGCCCGCCCGGAAGTGCGCGAGTACGGTGAAAAGTTGCTCGCGGAAGGTCCGGACGCTTTGAAGCCCGCCGAGCGCATGCTGGTGCTGGCGGATTCGCGTGTGATGTCCTGGCTCCACCATCAAGCGTGGCAACGGCCGAGTGAAAGTCTCGCCCCGTGGTGGCAGAAGCAGATCCGCAAGTATGCGCGGAATTGAGCAGGCGAACCGCTAATCGCCAACATTCTGCCGGTTTTCCAGATTTTCTCCGGCCATGCAGCGATAATTCGTTTGAAAGGTTGGCAGCATGGGATTTCTCGGCGACATTGAAGCCGTCATGCTGTTGAGCATCTCACACATCACCGTTTATCGGTACTCGCAGCCCGTGCGGCTGGGGGCTCACCGGCTCATGGTGCGGCCTTTGGAAGGGCATGACGTCCAGATCCGTTCCTCCACGTTGCGCATCGCCCCGGCCTACCGCTTGCGGTGGATCCAGGACATCTTCGGCAATTCCATCGCGCTCGTCGATTTTCTGGAACCGGCCAGCGAGATGCGCGTGGAGAGCGCCGTCACGGTGGAACAGTATAATAACAATCCGTTCGACTTCGTGGTGGACCCGTATGCCACGGAACTGCCTTTCCAATATCTGCCGGATGATCAGGTGGATGTCGCCCCGTATCTGCACCGCATGTATCCGGGCGAAGACACGGCCATCCGCAACTGGGTGCGGCCTTTTCTGGGCATCAATGGCCGGGCGCGGACGATGGAATTTCTCACCGCCTTGAACAAGTCCGTGCCGATGTCCTTCAATTACCGTCGGCGTGAGGAACCGGGTGTGCAAAGCCCTGGTGAAACCTTGCAACGCCGCTCCGGGTCCTGCCGTGATTTCGCGCTGCTGCTCATCGAGACGGCGCGGGCGATGGGGCTGGCTGCGCGGTTTGTGAGCGGCTACCTGTGTCAGGCGGCGGATGGGGTGCATGAGGCGGCGCTGGGCGCCACGCATGCTTGGGCGGAGATCTATCTGCCGGGCGCCGGCTGGAAAGGGTTTGATCCCACCTGCGGTATTTTGGCGGCGGATTCACATGTCCGGGTGGCGGTCACGCGGCTGCCTGCGCAAGCGGTGCCGGTCTCGGGCATCTATGATGGCACGATGGCCTACTATCGCGGCCTGCAAGTCCTCGTGGAAGCACGCGTGATCGGGTGACCGTTCGAGAATTTGCCCGCCCTGCCGACTGCCAGTCGGCGACACGGCAGATTACCAACCTTCGCTACTTACAGAAACTTCAGCAGCTTCCCGAGTTCTTCATCCGTGTTGTAGAAGTGCGGTGATACGCGGATGTATTGCTTGCCGGTGCGGTCAGTGCGCAAGGAGGTCTGCACGCCGTTCGCCTGTAACTTCTGATGCAGCGCGGCCAAATCGGTGTCGGCCTTGAAGAACGTGATGATGCCGCTGGCGTTCTGCGTGGCGACTTCAGCATTGAGGACGATGTAGCCCTTGGCGACCAGTTGCGGCACGAGGAAGGCGCGCTTGCGCAAGAGTTCCCGGCCGATGTGTTCCACCCCGATCTCCTGCAACATCTTCAATCCCGCATTCAAACCGGCCAGGCCGACGAGATTGTTCGAGCCCGCTTCATAGCGCCGCGCGTCGTTGCGGAAGACGATCTCCTCCTGCGCCACGTAGTTCGGGCACTTCACATTGTGCCAGCCGTAGATGGACGGCATCAGGCGATCCTGCAATTCCCGGCGGACATAGAGAATGCCGGCCGAACAAGGTCCGAGCAGCCACTTGTGGGCATCCGCCGCCATAAAGTCGATGTATTCAACCGTGGTGGGAAATGCGCCGAGCGTCTGGATGCCGTCCACGCAGAAGAGAATGTTTTTGCCCCGGAGGAATTTGCCGATGGCTTCCAGCTCCACCCGCCAGCCGGAGATGAAATGGCACGAGGCGATGGCCACGAGACGGGTCTGTTCATCCACCTGGCCGATGATATCCAGCGGGCGCAGACGGCCCAGTTCGCGGATGTTCAGGAACCGCACTTCCACCCCACGATCGGCCAGCGCCATCCATGGATAGACGTTGGACGGATAATCATCGAGATAGACGAGGATGTTGTCGTTGCGCCGGAAGGAAAGGCCATTGGCGATCAAGCTCAAACCCAGCGACGTGGGACCGACGAGGGCGATCTCTTCCGGCTTGGCATTGATCATCTGTGCGGCGAGCGAGCGCGTCTCGGCGAGCAGGTTTTCCGGCAGCACATCCTCCTGATCGCCTTGGGTGCAACGCGTGGTGTAATCGCGCATGGCGGTGGCCACGCGCTCCGGCAAGGGGCACACGGCCGCGTGCGCGAGGAACGCCTTTTCTTTGGTCACCGGGAATTCCTGCTGCCGCAGGGATTCATTTGCTAGAACCGTGGAGATATCCATTACCCGCGCAGGATACAGCGGGGCGCACGAAGAAAACAGGGAATAGTGTCTTGGGAGGAAAGCTCGTTTCAGGGCAGGAAAAGGCCGTGAGGCTTTCACCTCACGGCCTGATAAAACGACTGAGTGAGCTTAGTCTTTGGAGTTGATGCTCCAGTACTTCGTCTGGTTCGTCGTCACACCGCCTGCAACCGTGGAGCGGTAGTTCAACGTCTCCGCGTGACCGTCCACAAACAAGTAATTGACGGTTTCCAAGCCGTGCAAGGTGACGTCCGTGACACCCGCGCCGGTGGTGGTGCTGGTGCCAGTGAAATGACCGGGACGGCCGTTAACGTCGCCATCATTGGTCGTGCCTTGACCTGTAGGTGAATAGATCGGACGACGGGTGCCTTGGGCAAACGGCAAATCAGGATCGATCTGTTCGGTAAGGCTGATGGTTTCATTACCAGCCAATACTATGGCTGTACGGATCGCTGGAATGTTGGAAATCTTGGTAGACGGCCAGTCATCCGCCGTGCTGCCGTTTGGTGTCCAGCCTGGTGGTCTGTTGCTGGCGGAGTCGATAATCATGACGCCCACGCCGGTATAGCTTGCAGGTGAGAAGGGGTAGTTGGTGGCGTAGACGCCACGATAATCAGCCATGGTCATATTATAGCTCATGCTGGCACGATAGCTTTGCAACCCGTTGCCACCGGTGACCACCGGGTTCGGGTGCTTATCGGCTGGGCATTTGAAGGAGCGCCATGGGGCCGTGCGCGTAGCGGTGTCTTGGATGACCGGGGCCACCACGACGCTCCAGCTAAACTCCGTGCGCGCCATATTGCCGCCGAGATAGCTTTGCAGCAGGGCGGAATAATTCGCGCTAGTGCCACCTGTGACGAAAGCGGCATACGGCAGTTTTTCCGAATTGTCCGTGGTATACATGCCCATGCCCAAGCCAACTTGTTTGAAGTTAGAGAGGCATTTGGTAGTCATGGCCTTTTGCTTGGCCTTGGCCAAAGCAGGCAAGAGCATGCCGGCGAGAATGGCGATGATGGCGATCACCACCAGCAATTCAATCAGGGTGAAACCTGTGAATTTTTGTTTGGTTGTTGTCATAAGGTTTGGTTTTGGGAGTGGTTAAAATTATCAGAGCAAAACGACTTTCTTGGTCGCGGGGTCAATCGCCCATTTTTTACCGGCGGGAGCGGGTGGCAAAGATTTTAGATACCATGTTCTACCAGCTCCTCAACCCGTGATGGATAAGGCAAACCTTTGCCCTCCACGTGTTGCATAAGCGCTTTTTTGATCAAGGCTTCTCCTTCCAGCACATTCCCATCGTTTCCTTTGCCGTAAACTTCACCGTTCATCATCGCTGTATCCCCAGCAGGGGCAACAGCTTGCAAGTTCGGTGCGGGCGCGCTGGGAGCAGGTGGTGTCGCTGTTGGAGCCAGTGACATGCTGGGATTCGCCGGTGCTGTATTCGGGGCGGGAGCGGGGGCCGGAACATCAGATGTCTCCGATTTAGAACAGGCTGTTAAGGCAGCTCCTAATATGAGGGCTATATACAACGGGTGTCTCATGAACTCACTAATAGCCCACCAATGCATATTTAAAATCCCCATTTTTGCCTACTAACGGCTCTAGAAATCAGAATATTAAGGCGAATTTAATAATAATTAAATAAAAATTAGTTAAAATTATAATAAAACAAAATAAGATAACTCAATACATCAATAATTGCAGTGAGATAAGGTGGATTCAGTATAAACGAAGAAAGCTTTTGACCGTATTTAAACGCAGTTTTCTAATTCTGCTCCTCTTGAAATAAATATTTAAGCCGACGCTTCTGGCTGTTCGTGGTCGGCAGATGATTAAAACATCTTACTTGGAGAGTGGGGAATATGAGAAAGCGAGCGGATGCTCCCCCGATAACTGGTACCTACGATTGGCCGATGAAAGTGTTAATTACCGAGTAGCATCCAAAGCCGCCACGATCTTATCCACGTCAAACACACAGCCGCCCCAGGTGCCGCCGCTGACGCGTTGCAAGGCGGCCCAGAGACGGGTGTCATCGGGGAGAGCCGGATTCGCGGCCAAGTCCGGACGGATGGTGCGAGAGGCCAAGAGCTGGGCCCCTTCTTCCGGCGTGAAGCGTTGCTCGCCGTGGCCGATGAGATCGATGCTACCCGTCAGGCTGTTGCGATCCACGATGATACGGATCACATCGCCGTCCTGCAGCTTGCCAATCGGGCCGCCCGCCAAGGCTTCCGGTCCTACGTGCCCGATGCACGCGCCGGTGGAGACGCCACTGAACCGGGCATCCGTGATGAGTGCCACTTGCTTGCCGAACGGCAGGAACTTCAGCGCGGACGTCACTTGGTAAGTCTCTTCCATGCCGGTGCCCATCGGCCCAATGCCCGCGAGCACCATGATATCGCCCGCTTGGATGCGCTTTTCTTTGATGGCTGTGATGGCGGCACGTTCGCTGGCGAAGATGCGCGCGGGGCCTTCCTTGCGATACACATTATCCGCATCCACGACGGAGGGATCGATGGACGTGCTCTTGATGATCGCCCCTTCTGGCGCAAGGTTGCCCGTGGGGAACGTGACCGTGCTGGTCAGGCCACGCGCTTTCGCCTGCGCCGGTGACATGATGACGTCATCCGGATCGATGCCGTCTTGTTGCTTTAATATCTCGCGGAACTTCTGCCGCCGCTCCGATTGCTCCCACCAGTTCAGGGTCTCATCCAAAGTCTGGCCGGTGACGGTGAGCACCTTCGTATCCAGCAAGCCGAGTTTGCGCAGGTGCAGCATCACTTCCGGCACACCACCGGCCATGAAGGCACGCACGGTCGGATGATGCACGGGACCGTTCGGCAACACGCTGACCAAACGCGGGGCGGCGCGATTCACCTCGATCCAGTCCTTTACCGTCGGCCGTTTCAAACCCGCCGTGTATGCGATCGCGGGAATGTGCAGCAACAGATTCGTGGAACCCCCAAACGCTGCGTGCACCGTCATCGCATTGCGGATGGCCGCATCCGTCAAAATATCCTTCAACTTCAACCCGCGTGCTTCCATCTCTACGACGGCGCGCGCTGAGCGGATCGCGATATCCGTCCACACGGGTTCGCCCGAGGGCGCGAGGGCGGAGTGCGGCACGGACATGCCGAGGGCTTCGCCGACCACTTGAGCGGTCGCGGCGGTGCCGAGGAACTGGCAACCGCCACCCGGCGTGCCACACGCGCGGCAACCGAGATCCGCCGCTTCTTGCAAGCTCACCATGCCATGAGAGAAGCGTGCGCCGAGCGTTTGCACGGCCCCGGCATCTTCACCATTCGTCGGTGGCAAGGTCACACCACCGGGCACGAGCACGCAGGGAAGTTGGGTCACACCTGCGAGCGCCATCATCATCGCGGGGAGGCCTTTGTCACACGTCGCCACACCGATAACGCCGCTCCGCGTGGGCAGCGAACGGATCAAGCGCCGCATCACCTGCGCGGCGTCGTTGCGATACGGCAGGCTGTCGAACATGCCCGTCGTGCCTTGCGTGCGGCCATCGCACGGGTCGGAGCAATACGCGGCGAAAGGCAGCGTCTTCTGTTTGCGCAGTTCTTCCGCGGCCGCTTGCACCAGGAGACTGATTTCCCAATGGCCCGTATGGTAACCGAGGGCGATGGGCGAACCATCCGGCGCGCGCATGCCGCCTTGCGTGCTGAGGATGAGGTATTGTTTACGATTCAACTCCGCGGGATTCCAGCCCATGCCGGCGTTTTGCGTCAGGCCGAAGAGGTTGCCACTCGGCTGGTGCAGGAGCATGTCGGCATCGATCGGCAAACTGCCCGCGGGACCGGCAGCCTTCGTGCGGATCTGGTAGAGGTCAGGATGAATGCCATCCAAAAGCGGTTGCGTGCTCATTCCTTCTTTTTCCAAGGTTTAGCTTCGATGGGCGGCGGCGGGTTCGTCGGGACGAGGGAATACGTGGCGCCGGATTTCCACGGGAATTGCTGCCGGTTGATGCTCATCATGCGCGGGAGCAGTTCGATCTCGTTGCCGTAGCAGGTCAGCGTCACGGTGCCGGGGAGGAAAGTGAGATCTTCAAAGATGATCTGCCCGAAACCCACGGGATACGGCCAATCACGGGGCTGCACGAACTTGATGTTCTGCGGCTGGTTGGTGCCGATGTCGCCACCGGGGAATTCAAAGCGCACATTGCTGATGTTGAGCTTCGGCTGGCTGACGATCATCACCGGCACGTTATTGGAACCGGCTTCGAACCGCACTTCCCACGGGCCTTTGGCGGAACGCTGGTGTTCGATGAAGGAATAGAAAACGATGTAGATGCCCAACGCCATGGCGAAGGCAATGCCCAGATGCTTCAATATTCCGTCAGACCGCATAGAACCGCCAGACAGTCGGCAAGGTATGGCACCCTGTCAAGCTGCGTGCCGTGGGTCACTTTGCTCTGGCTGCCGGCCAGTTCGCGCACCTAAAGGAAACAACGGCGGGTAATCTGGTCGTGCCTGAGTGTGGAGAAGACGATCAAGGTGTTTGTGCGTGGGTGATCTCTGCCAACCGTTGATCATGAAGCCAGATAAAGTCCACGAGGTCGAATACCTCTTGAGCCAGTGGCGTGCCAACAACGTCTTCCCGGCGTAGCGCACGACCGATCAATGGGTGGGATGCGATTTCAGTCTCGTCCGCATCAATGATCATGAACCCCGTGGCTTCTGCATCATTACGGTAACGTAACGCCACGGCGTAGCGATCCGCAGCCAACGTCCCTTCGCCCCAATAACCAAGGATGAAGAAGAAACCCGCGCCATGTTTCGCAATCTGTCCGAGAGTCCAATGCACTTGATATCCAGCGTAAGGTTCGCCATCCCGCTGGATAAAACCGGGAACATACCGGCTCATTGAGCCACAACATTCACATGGGCCAAAATCTTTCGTGTCCTCTGGTTCAATTTGGAACATTGGTAAAGTAGTATCGTGTTGGGAATTAACCTTGTTCGCCGAGGTCTAGGTAAAGTTTTTCGATTGAGTGGTCAAATGGAAATACGGCGAGCATCGGACTCTGGCTCGCTACGCGGTCCCTCCCGAAAGAGGCCGTACGAGGGGGATTGGACATTTGTTTGGTTTTCCCGCATGCTGCATCTGTGACCAAGATCGCCGCACAGACGCAGTTTCATCTGTCGCTTTACCACACGCCCTCGGCGGAGACGTTTGCCTGTTTCCATTCCGTGGTGCGCGCGGGGCATCTGACGGCCGGGCCGGAACACCACATCGCACGCGATCACTATCCCGGCCACGAACTCATCCTCTGTCTGCGCGGCGCGGGCGAGGTGCAGATCCATGGCAAGGTGTATCCGGTGAAAGCGGGCGAGCTGGTCTGGGTGGATTGCTCCCAGCCACACGCCTATTGGGCCGTGCCGGAAGATCCGTGGGAAGTTTACTGGCTGCGTTTCGATGGGCCGCAAGGCGCGCGTTGGGCAGCGAAGCTGGGTGTGGCGGTGCATCCCGTGTTCGGCGCACTCACAGTGAAATCCGTGCGGCAAGTGTTCGATCGCGTATTCCGTCGTTTGCAAGAACCGGAGCACGCGACAGAGGCGTGGTTGAACAGTGACCTCTCGCAGATCGTGGCGTGGCTGACGGAATCACGGCAGGCGAGCGGTTTACTGGCTGGCGGCGATCACACGATTCCCGATCGCTTGCGCAAACCCATCGAGACGATGCGCCTGCAATTTTTCAAGCCGTGGCGCGTCCCGGAACTGGCGAGCATGGCGGGGATGAGTCCCTCCCACTTCTTCCGCGTGTTCAAGCAATGCCTGGGGACGAGCCCGCACGAATGGTTGCGGCGCGAACGCATCACACACGCGAAGCGGCGGTTAATCGAGACGGATGAGGCCATCAAACAGATCGCGAGCCAATGCGGCTACAGCGACCAGTTCTTTTTCAGCCGGGATTTCAAGCAGGTGACCACTTTCACGCCGTCGGAATTTCGCCGCCGCGAACGGGGCTTGCCGACCGTGGCGAAGAAGTGAGCGGTGGAGCGCCGAGCTCTGGCTCGGCCAAAGAGTTCGACACGGATGTTCGAGCCGAGCTAGAGCTCGGCGTTCCGGCGTTAATCGGCGGCGGAATCGACTTCGGCCGCTTCCTCGACCTTCGGCTTCTTGCGGTAGATCACCAGCACATTGCCCACTTGCATGATCTTGTAGCTGTTCGTCTTCTCGACGATCTGCGGCATGAGTTCCTTCTTCTGCTCTTTCAGATCGGCGAACTTGATCTTCACCAGCTCGTGATGGTTCAGCGCTTCGTCGAGGTTTTTATAAAAGCCGTCCGTCAAGCCGGCCTTGCCGACTTTGACGATGGGGTCCAGCTTTTGCGCCCGGGCCTTAAGGCCGCTCAAAACGGAATTGGGCAATTTATCCAGTGCCATTAGACCATCAGACTGCCGGGGCGAGGGCCGCGAGTCAATGCGCGGAGAAGGTAGCCCAGATTGGTAATCTGCGTGCAGTAAAATCGGCGGACGCTCTGCCGACTGCCAGTCGGCGACACAGCAGGTCACCGACCTGCGGTACTTTATGAGGCCGTCAGGACGCCATCTTTCCCCGCCAATGTCCCGCACGCCGCGGAGATATCCGCACCGAGCGAATAACGGATCGTTACCTTGAAGCCGCGCGCGCGCAGTTCCTTTGCAAAAGCCTCGATCCGCAAGCGCGGGGTCGGTTGCAGGTCGGGTGACGAGGGGATGCTGTTGTAAGGGATCAGGTTGACGTGGGTCTGGATGCCTTCCAGCCACGTCGCGAGGGCTTCGAGGTCCGCAGCCGAATCATTCACACCATCGAGCATCGTGTATTCCACCATCAGGTCGCGGTCCGGATGCGCCGTGACGGCGAGAGCGGCGTTCTTGAGAGCTTCGAGCGAATACTTCTTGGCCATCGGAATGATGCGCTCGCGGGTGGTCTGCACCGCACTGTGCAGGCTCAGCGCGAGGCCTATGCGCGGGAACTTCTCCACCAGCCGCGTCATGCCATCTGGCACGCCGACGGTTGAGACGAGCAAGCGACTCTCATCATACGCGAACCCTTGCGGCGAGCTAAGCCGCTCGATGGCCCCATGCACGGCCTTCTCATTATGGAACGGCTCGCCCATGCCCATGAAAACGATGTTCCGCACCTTGCGTTGTTCGCCGCCGAGAATCTGATTCGCGCGGATGACCTGGTCCAAGATCTCTTCCGTCGAAAGGTTTTGCCGAAAGCCCAAAGCGCCCGTCGCGCAGAAACCACAGGCAGCCGCGCAGCCGGATTGCGACGAAATACAGAGCGAGGTGCGACCCGTAGCGATGCGCAGGATGACCGTCTCGATCAACTCCTGTTTGCTCGTGCGGAAGATCAGCTTGGACGCGCCATCTATCTTGGAATCAAGCCGTTGGGCCAGTTCGAGCGAATGAAAGGCCACTTCCTTGGCAAAACCGGCCTGGACTTCTTCCGGTAGTTCCAGCAGGGCTTGCTCGGCGGGCAATTGCTTCTTGTAAAAAGCATTCCGCAGCCGCCGCAGCCAGTGCGGGTCCAGCTTCAGGCGGCGGGCCAAGTGATCAATGCCCAGATGGTCGTGAATATTCAAAGCCGCCCTCAACATAGCAAATCATCGGCCTAGGGCCAGCCTTAGCTTGTGGCACCCCCGCCCTGAATTCTGGTTCCCAAGCTTGCATTACTGTCGATTAATGATACTGAGTCTCAGTAAGCGATTTGGCGTCCCGTAGTTGTAAATGGCGAATCCAGCAGCAAAAACCGAGCAAGGCCCTGACTCTCAGCGGCCAGCGACGGCTTTTGGCGAGGCAGCGGTCTGGCGGGCCGTGGGCTCCGGCTGGCAACCGCTCTACGGCAGTTTCCAAGGCTTGGGCTTCTCCGTGGAATGGCATGATTTCACGGCCAAGGAAGACTTCAACTGGGCGGCGAGTTTCCATCCGGATTGCGTGGAACTGTGCCTGAACCTGGCAGGCGAAGGCTTCGTGGAAGGCGGCGGCACGCGGGCGGACATCACGCCGCTCAGCGTCGCGTTTTATCGGCAGGGTGAGCAACCACTCATCGGCAAAAGGCTCGCCGGTCAACAGCATCAATTTCTCACGATCGAGTTTTCTCGCACCTTCCTCACGGCGCATTTGAATGAGCTGGGGCGCAAGTTGCATCCGCTCGTGCGCGCCTTCGTGGATGGCAAGCCGAGTCCGGTTGGTCCAGCCGCACCGGTTCGGCTGGCGGCGGCGCAACAGCAGATGGTGGAAGTCTTGCGGCAACCGCCGGTCTTCGCTGCCGCGCAACCGCTCTGGTATCAGTGCAAGGTGCTGGAGATGGCCCTGACGTTCTTCATGGAGTTGCCGAAGGAAGAAGCGCAACCCGCTTCACGCCAGAGCCGCAACGCGCAGGAACGCGTGGAGCAAGTGATCTTTCTGCTGGGTCAAAATCTCGCCGAGCCGCCTTCGCTGGAAGAACTCGGCAAGAAGATCGGGTGCAGTCATTTCTATCTCAGCCGCACGTTCTCGACGGTCACGGGCCAGACGATCCCGCAATACTTGCGCCGGCTCCGCATGGAGAAAGCCGCGCAACTCTTGGAGTCCGGCGAATACAACGTGACCAAGGCCGCGATGGAAGTGGGTTACAACAGCCCCAGTCATTTCAGCCAGGCTTTCCACGAAACGTACGGTTGCTGCCCGGGTCTCTATCCGTTGAAGCGGCGCAAGTAGCCGACGATTTTTGACAAGCGCGGGGCGGCGCACTTTTTCCTGATGTGGTTTCTTGTCGCCATATGAATGACGACTCCTTGTTCCTCGCAGAAACCTTGCCGCAAACCATCCTCACCTCATTGGGCGAAGCACCCAAACGACTGTTGTTCCGCAATGATTGCGTACAGCTCGTGCTCGTCGGCCTGCGGGCTGGTCAGGAGTTAAAGCAGTTTGTGCCCGGCGTTTCCCTGCTCATGGTGGTGACGTTTGGCCGCGTGTTGATGCGGGTAGATAATCGTGCGCAAAAACTCATGGAAGGCGAACAGTATCAAGTGCTGCCGGAGAGCAACTATACCGTGCGCGCACTCGAGGCGACGGATCTGCTCTTTTTCATCCCGGTACAACAACGGGCGCAGGCTGTTGTGCCCGCGCCCTTTGTGTTGCCGCCTATGCACGAACTGGCGGCGGCTTGAGATTGTCCTCAGTCAAACACAGAGGAGATCAATGTTCGCAAGTGCAGGCGTATTCGGCGCGCTTGCATTCGGCGCAGGTGTTCAGGTCCAGCTTAAAGCGTAGGTTCTGCGGTTTCGCTTCCGCTGTTTGCTTGAATTGGACGACTATGTTGTAGCCATCGCCTTCCGGCAGCTTGCTCGTGCTGACGAGTGAATCGCCCTTCTTCTCGAACTGCAACGTCGTCTTGCCACCCTTGGCATCGGCAATGACCGTCACCACTTGCGTGGTAGCTGCGAGGGGTTTCAATTCCTCGGAATAGAAGTTGATCGTCACGCTGCGGTCTTTCTCGATCACCAGTTCGGCGTGCGGCTCGGTCTTATCGAGCAAGCGTCCGCCCTTCGGTGTGGCGAGGTGTTTGTGGTCATGCTTCTCGGCGGCCAAGGCCGGAAGTGCGAGGCTCATGCACAAGGCGGTGGCCAGAGTGAGGATACGGAGGTTTGTTTTCATATGTTTTTGGTTGTTGGTTGATTGATTTTAATGAGCGGTTCTGCCTGAGCTGGCAGCCGTTTCCGTTGGTTTCTTTTCTTGTTCCAGCCACTCGTAAAGCGTGGGCAGCAGGACGAGCGTCAGAAAGGTGGAGCTAAGGATGCCGCCGATGACTACCGTGGCCAGCGGGCGTTGCACTTCCGCGCCTGCGCCGGAGGCGAGTGCCATCGGGACGAAGCCCAGTGCGGCTACGAGTGCGGTCATGAGCACTGGTCGCAAGCGCGTCATAGCGCCTTCGCGGACGCTGGCGGAGACATCGCGGCCCTGTTCACGCAGCAGGTTGAAGTAACTGATCATCATCAGGCCGTTCAGCACAGCCACGCCGGAGAGGGCGATGAAGCCCACGCCCGCCGAGATGCTGAAAGGCAACCCGCGTTGCCAGAGGGCGAACACGCCACCGGTGACGGCGAGCGGGATGCCGGTGTAGACGAGGAAGGTTTGCCGCAAGCTGCCCAGCGCCATGAACACCAGCACGAAGATGAGCGCGAGCGCGACGGGCACGACGATGGCGAGGCGCGCCCGCGCTTCTTGCAAGTTCTTGAACTGGCCACCGAACTCGATGGTGTAGCCGTCCGGCAATTTGATCTGACTGGCCACCTTCTGCTGCGCTTCGAGCACGAAGCTCTCCACGTCACGCCCGCGCAGATTCACCATGATGGCGGCGCGGCGCTGGCTGTATTCGCGCGAGATGGCGGCTACTTGCTCCACCATCTTAAAATCGGCCACCTGCCCCAGTGTGAGCAACCCGCCGTCATCCACGCGCACAGGCAGACGCTTGAGGTCATCGATCTTGCCGCGCAACTCTTCGCTCAAGCGCACCACGATGTCGAAGCGGCGATTGCCTTCGATGAGCATGCCGACGGATTGACCGGCCAGCGCGGTGTTGACCACGCGGTTCAATTCAGCGGCGTGCAGGTTGTATTTGCTCATGGCCTCGCGCTTGGGAACGATCTCCAACAAAGGCGATTTGCCGAGGGCATCGAACTCCACATCCGATGCGCCCGGAATCTTTTCCAAGATCTCCCGCACCTCACCGGCAATCTTTTCGATCACCGTGAAATCTTCCCCGAACACTTTGACGGCGATGTCCGCGCGTGTGCCTTCGAGAATTTCGTTGAAGCGCATCTCGATCGGTTGGCTGAAGAGGTGACCTTCACCGGGCAAGTGTTTGCCGAGCTCTTCAGTCATCAATGCGGCGAGGGCTTCCTTGCTGATGGGCTGGCCGTTCACTTTGCGCCATTTCTCCACCGGGCTGAACATGATGTAGGTATCGGCCACATTCACGCCCATCGGATCGCTCGCGATCTCGGCGGTGCCGAGGCGGCTGAACGTGTAGGCGACCTCGGGGAACTTCTCCAGCAGCAGCTTCTCGCCGCGCTTCTGCATGTCGATGCTGGCATCGATGCCGATGCTGGTGGTGCGGATCATGTGCGTGGCGAAGGAGCCTTCATCCAACTGCGGCACGAACTCCGCGCCTAATCGCCCGAACACAATCACCGCGAGCGCAAACAAGCCCACGGCAATTGCCGCCACGAACCAGCGGGCGCGCAGGGAGAAGTTCAGCAAGGGCGCGTAGATCTGCTTGGCGATTCTCACGAGGAAGCTGTCCTTCTCTTGAATGTTACCGCCCAACAGATAGGAACACAGCGCGGGCATGAGCGTGAGGGCCAGGGCCAGCGCGCCGACGAGTGCGAAGATGACCGTGATGGCCATCGGCTTGAACATCTTTCCCTCGATGCCGGTGAGGGCAAGGATCGGGAAATAAACCACCGTGATGATGATGACGCCGAAGAACATCGGGCTGGCCACTTCCTTGGCCGAGATGAGCACCTCGTGCGCCCGTTCGCTCGCGGTCAGGCGACGACCCAGCTTGTGCTGCTTCTCGGCGAGATGGCGGATGATGTTCTCCACCATCACCACCGCACCATCGATGATGAGGCCGAAGTCGATCGCGCCGAGGCTCATCAGATTACCGCTGACCTTGCCCTGCACCATGCCGGTCATGGCCATGAGCAACGAGAGCGGGATAGCCAAAGCAACGATGAGGGCCGCGCGCCAGTTGCCTAGCAAGATGAGCAGTACAACCACGACGAGCACCGCACCTTCGAACAGGCTCGATTCCACGGTGTGGATCGTGCGATCCACAAGAACGGTGCGGTCATACGTTGGGATGATCAGCACACCGGCGGGCAGTTTCGTTTGGATCTCTTTGAGTTTCGCGTCCACGGCCTTCGCCACCAGACGACTGTTTTCACCCGCTAGCATCAGCGCAGAACCCAGCACGGCTTCTTCGCCGTTATAAGTGGAGGCACCGGTGCGGACCGCTTTGCCGATGCCCACTTCCGCCACGTCCTTGACGCGGAGCGGTGTGGCCCGGCCGCCGAATTTGAGCGGGAGGTTTTCGATCTCCGCGATGGTTTGCACGCGACCCGCAGCACGAACGGTCACTTGCTCGCCACCGAGCTGAATGACGCTGCCGCCAGCATTCTCGACGTTCTCACCGATGGCATCGGCAATCTCGCTGAACGACATGCCAACGCTCTTCAATTTATCCGGGTTCGGCTGGACGACGATCTGCTTTTCATAACCACCACTGGTGTTCACCTCGGCGAGGCCGGGAGTGGATCGCAGGCGCGGCTTCACGATGTAATCATGCAGGAGCTTGAGCTCCATCAACTGCGCTTCGCGGGTCGGCGGCTTATTGGTAGCGGTGGACGCATATTCCACGACGTAATAATAGATCTCACCGAGGCCGGTGCTGATCGGGGCGAGCTTCGGCGTCACGCCTGCGGGCAATTCATCGACTACCGTTTGCAAGCGTTCGCTGACGAGCTGGCGGGAGCGGTAAACGTCCGTGCCTTCCTCGAAGATCAGGTTCACTTGCGAGAGACCGAACTTGGACAGCGAGCGCAACTCAACGAGGCCAGGAATGCCCGCCATCTCGTTCTCGATGGGAAAAGTGACGAGTTTTTCGATCTCCTCCGGCGCGAGCGAGCCCACGGCGGTATTCACCTGCACCTGGACATTGGTGATGTCCGGCACGGCATCAATGGGCAGCCGGATGGCGGACCAGACACCCACGCCGATCAGCAGGCAGGTGACCAGCAGCACGAACACGCGCTGGCGGATGGAAAATTCAAGAAGTCGGTTCAACATAGGTCAAAATTAATAAAAGCACATGGCGGACGGCGCATGGGCCGCCCAAGCGGGATCAATGGGAATGGCCTCCTCCTTTGGTGGCGCGGAGTTCAATGAGCCAGAGCGTTTCGACGGGTTTGACCACGACGGCATCGCCCGTCAGCAAGCCGTCGGTTATCTCCACCAGTTGTTCGCTCTCGGCGCCGGTCTTGACCGCAGTACGGTAGTAAGCCTCGCCGTTGACGGCGTAGACGAAACTGCCT
The DNA here is from genome assembly GCA_965283725.1 of Limisphaerales bacterium. Classification (GTDB taxonomy): domain Bacteria; phylum Verrucomicrobiota; class Verrucomicrobiia; order Limisphaerales; family JAEYXS01; genus JAEYXS01. Next base: position 293,146 of record CBDIPT010000003.1, on the reverse strand, counting down.
TCCGAAGTGCGGATCAGAGCAGAGCGTGGAATCACAGGCACGGACTCGTTGCGGGGCAATGTGATGACGGCGGAAAGAAAGTCGCCGGACTTCACCTTGTCGGTGGCGTTAGTCGCGCCGACGATGACTTCGCTTTCACCGAGCAGCAGAGGTTTTTCCACCGCCAAGACCACGCCGGTGAGTGTGCCGTTGGTGCGGGTCTGGATCTGGACCGCTTGGCCCACGCGGAGAGCAGCGGATTGCTCCGGCGTCACGAAGCCGGAACCACGCACGTCACAATTCGAGTGGTCATTTTCCTGGATCGCATGATGATGCTTCTCACCGAAGATCTGCACGTTGAGATGGATCTGCACCGGGAGCTTTTGCTCGGTTATATCGGCGGTTTCCACGGCCAGAATCTTGCGGGTCTCATCCGTCAGCATGACGCCTTTGCCGGCTTTGAACGAGGCACCTGAGGGAGACTCCGCTTCATGACCGTGTCCGTGGCCTTCATGGCCTTCGGCTTCACTGTGGGCATGGTCATGCCCATCACCTTCCTTGTGACCGCAACCGGTGAGCAAGGGACTCGCGACCAGCAGCGTGAGTGCGAACCGTGTCAGGTTGAGCAATCTCATTTGGCCTCCTCACGAGCGGTGGTCTTCACCAAGGGCAAAGGCAGGCCGATAAGTTGTTCGAGCCGGACGGCAGCGGAAAGAGCTTCGCTCTTCGTATCGAACAGGCCATCGACCGCTTCAAAGTATTGCTTCTGCAATTCCACGTAAGTGGACACCGGTACGGCTCCGAGCCGGTAGTGACGTTCCGCCAGTTCGGCAGCGGCCTGGAAATGTTGCACGGCGTCCGGCCGCCATTTGCCCATCTCGCCCAGTTTGGATTCATACGTCAGCAACGCTTCGACGACGTTCCGTTCCACTTCGCGCTGGGCGACATAATACGACGTCTCGGCCTGCACTTGCCGGGCCTGGGCCACATCGATGTTGCCTTTGTTGCGGTTCCAGAGCGGCAGCGGGACGGAGATACCCACGCCGATGACGCGTTCACGATCACTGCCAGCGCGTTCTTCGGAAATGGTCGGGCCGACCGAAAGTGTGGGATAGCGTTCGTTCTTCGCCAATTCGACGCGGAAGCCTTGCTGGGCGAGTTCCACGGCGCGGACTTTGATCTCAAAGTTATTGGTACGGGCGAGTTGGATGAACGTTTCCGTGGGACCGGCGGGCTGGAAGGCCACATCCGTCGCGCCGATGATCAGCCGGGTTTCGGGCGGTACACCACGAAGCTGGTTGAGTTCCAATAGAGCGGCCTTGGCCGCCAAAGCGGAGGCGCTGGCTTTGCGTTGGGCGTTCAGCTCGGTGGCTTCGATGACGCGTGTTTCGAGCAGCGGAGTGAGGCCTGCGGGCTCCCGTTGCACCATGACTTCGCGCAAGGCTTTGAAGCGTCCGGCCACCTCCTCGGCGGCTTTGGCTTTCTCTTGCGCGGCGAAGACGGCGAAGGCCAGGGCGCGTGTCCGCGTGGACAGGGCGAGCTTGAAGCGGTCCAAGCCAAGTTCAGCCAAAGCGATGTCGCGATTGGCGATCGCCTTGCGGAGGCCCATACGGCCGGGCCACTCGAAGGGCTGCATGAGCGAGGCTGACCACGCCACGCCTTCCGTTCCCACGCCGGGACCACTGACCCCCTTGTGGCCGACGGTGGCGCTCAGCTCTGGGTTGGCCATGAGACCGGCGGTTTTGTGGCCGGCTTTCGCGGTGGTGATCTCGGCTTCGTAGAACTGGCGCTCAGGATTTTTAGCCAACACCTCGGCGACCAAGGACTCAATGCTCAGTGAGCTGGGACTTGTGTTCGTAACGGGTGATTGTGCTTGGGCGGCACACAGGCTGGCGGCGAATATCACCGCGGCAATGGGACGAGGCAACACACGGAAAAAGAAACGGTTCATAAAATTCAACCGGGCTTGGCCCGGACAGGGACGGACAAATTCAAAACGGATTTACGGATCAAGAATGGCAGACACGACGGTGCATCTGCTGGACGAGCGGGGAATCCTCAGCGCAGGCGAGGATTAATCAGGAAAGGAAAGAAGGAGCACGGACAGGAAGCGCCGTGCGGGAAACAAAATGCCAAGTTCGGGCGTGCTCGGGCGGAGCGGCGGTCAAGATGCCCAGGCGGACTTCATCCGGGAGCGCATGTTCTACCATGGGTGGCAGGCTGACGACCGAAAGCAGCAAAATGACAGGTGCCGGGGCATGGTCATCGTGCCGCAGGGATTGATAATAGGCTGATTCCACGGTGCAGCAGCCCTTATCGGCGCAATCATCACTTTCCGAGCTGGATGCCGCGCAGCAACTGATGAGCTCACTCTCCGTCAGGCTCTCCAAAAGACAGTGCGAGGTCAGTGGCAGCCAGGCCAGCGCCAGTAACAGAGCCATCACTGTTTTCAGTTTTCGCACTCCATGATAGATGCCATAGGAGGCCAAAGTGTTCAAACCATTTCGCCTGAATTGCTTTTGGAGCCGCAAGATCGAGCGCAAGGCGCCGATGATAAATGACAAGGCACCGGGAGCGTGAGTGCGTTGCTTTTGGCAGAGTGGGCAACGTCGCGGACGTTCACGTCACCCGGTAGCCAGTATGAAGGTCAGCCATCCTTTCCGCGGTCATATCCCTCCTGCGGTGGTGCCGGGTAACGTGAGGGCTCCGGGTCAGGTCAGAACTTCACCACGGCGGAGACGATCAGGTTCCGGCCGGGTTCGTTCACGCCGGAGCCATGGATCCGGTAATCAGCATCGAAGATGTTTTCCAACGCCGCTGTGAAACTCAGATTCCGATTCACCCGCCAGCCGGCGCGCAAATGATAGACATCATAGCCGGGGGTGCCCGGGCGGGATGCGCTGCGTGTCCAAGCGATCGCCAGAAGTAAGCCGATGCTGGCCGGCGGCCACGGTACTGGCGGCTTCCGCCCAGAAGCGGCCGGAATCCGCCTCCCAGCGCAGACCGTAGTTCACGGTGGTCGGCATCAAGCGTGACACCGGTTCCGTCTGTTGGGCGCCCCCGACGATCAAGGGAGTTTCCAGCCGCCCCTCCATCCAGGTGAAGTTGGACCAGAGCGACCATTCCTCGGCGAGCTGCACTTTGCCGCTCAACTCCACGCCGTGCACGTAGCCAGCGCCGGAGTTGAGCTTGCTGACGACGGCATTGCCTCCCAGCACGGCACCGGTCGGGACGCGAACGATCAGGTCATCGATCAGCGTGTAGAAATAAACCGCCTCGGCGGAGAACCGTTCGTAAGCGGTCTTCACTCCCGTCTCGAAGGAGATGAAATGTTCCGGTTGCAGGCCGAAGGAAGGGATCTCCTGTTCACCCGTGCGGGCGATATCGAAGCGGGTGAGGTCCGAAAGGTTCGGCGCGCGAAAACCTTGGGAGACCCCGCCGAACACATTCCAATGCCGGGCTTCATCCAAGTGATACAGAAGCCGTTCGCTGCCGACCAACGTATCCCATGAACCCGAGAACGACGTGGGCAGGCCCGTGACCGGGTCCTGAACTTTGCGCGCATCCACGGCGATATAATTGTAACGGCCGCCGGTGATGACCTCCAGGCGGTCATCCAGCAGGGGCAGATGATTCTCGATAAAGAATCCCAAGGTGTCATACGTGGCATCATCCGCCACGGGGCCTTGAATCTGCTGCACTTGCAAGGCACCCGCTGCGCTGTAACGGCGGAAGTACGAATCCACCCAGTCATGGTAATACTCGCCGCCGTAGATCCAGCGGCCGAGGGGTGAGGGACTTTCCAATTGCAGGGAGAAGCCGAGCGTGTTGACGTAATCCCCTTGATATTCCCGGCGCAGATCGCTGCGCAACCGGCGTTCCGTATCAATCTGCAAATGGTGCGAGACACTGGCGTGGATGGCCTCGATGAAGCCGTCAAGGTTCTCGCCGTGATATTGGAGGTAGTTCAGCTCCCGGTTTTGATCCAGCTCCCGTTCGAAGTCCGTGCCCGCAGTCGTGCCGTTCCAGCGCAGACCGTAGATCGTGGCGTGCGTGCGCATGGCGTCATCCAGGTCCACGGTCTGGTGACCATAGATGAGCCGGGATTTTTCATTCAACCGGTATTCCAGTTTCGCGTCCCAATCGCGTTCGGCATAGCCGGTCTGGTCCTGCTTGCCGACCGTCCGGCCACTGCGCACATCCCCGAATTCCTTGAGAGTGCCACCGATGAAAAAACCGAAATGTTCATCCAGATGCCCGCTTACTTCCGTGCGGCCGATGTGCGAACTTTCGGCCGTGGAGAGGCGATAGAGCGAACGCATATCCCAATCAAAGCCCGGTCCAAACTCCGTGCGCCCCGAAGAGATGGCGTTCACTGTGCCGCCGATGGCATCGCTGCCGTAGAGCACGGAGCTGGAGCCGCGAACGACTTCCAGCCGCTCGAGGGCGAAGGAATCCACGGTGTTCCAATACTGGTTGGGACCATCGCGGAACGTGGAATTGTTGAGGCGGATGCCGTCCACCAGCAGCAGGGTGCGAAAGCCCGTGAAGCCGCGCAGGTACGGCGAGCCCTGGCCTTGCGAGGTCTTTTGCAGCATGATGGAAGGCTGGTCGCGCAAGGATTCCGGCAGAGAGCGCGGGGAGTTTTGCTCCAATTTCGTGCTGTTAATCACGCTCACGGAGAACGGGATGTCAAAAGCCGTTTCCGTGGTGCGCGTGGCGGTGATGACGACCTCAGGGAGCTTCGCCAGCGAGTTCGTTTCCTGCGCCCGGGCCGCAAGCGGAACGAGACCGGGCAGCAGGCCGACGGTACACAGGATCACTGGCCGCCAAAAAGGCGAAGAAAAGCGGAGCGATGGTGGGAATATTTCCATAGGGTCAAATGTCCTTATCCAAGACGTTCGCCCCAGTGCAAGCCTTCAGCTTAAAAACACGAAACTTATTCTCCATTAGCGACGTGTGAGAGCGGGAATCGTCGGTAACTTGCGATTCCCTGTCGGTGAATTGCGTTTTTCACCCGAAGTCACCACGGCTGTGCAAGTCAGCGGCAATAAATGACAACTCACCGAGGGCGCGCGAGGGAGGGTTTCCCTAGTTTGTGCAGCGTGCCCGACGGTCGTCGGAGAAGTTTGAGACCACTGACGGTTCTCAAGTTTCATAAGGCATCCGACGACCGCCGGGCCGGGATTTAAAGTACATGAGCACAAACAAAAACACAGCGTTGGAACTCACGGACAAGAAGAGCAAGAGCTTCCGCCCGTCCGCCACCACGATGGCATTGGTCAATGCCATCATGCTGGCGGGTGCGGCCCATGGCCAATCTTCCACCAACACGCCGCCGGCTAACGCGGGCAGCAGCACGAATGCACCGGTGAAGATGCAGGACGTCGTCATCAGCGCCGACAAGGTGAAGGATGAGACCTCGTATAAACCGGAAGCCGTCGCCTCGCCGAAGTACACCGAGCCCCTGATCAACACCGCGCAGACCATCACGGTCATCCCGCGCGCGGTGATGGAGTCGCAAGGCGCCACGTCGTTGCGGGACGTGCTGCGCAATGTGCCGGGCATCAGCATCCAGGCGGGTGAAGGCGGGGTGCCGGCCGGGGACAACCTTTCCATCCGTGGCTTCAATGCGCGCACGGACATGTTCATCGATGGGGTGCGTGATTTCGGCGGTTATTCGCGTGACCCGTTCAACATGGAGCAGGTGGAAGTGGTGAAGGGCCCTTCCTCTTCCACGACGGGACGTGGCTCCACGGGTGGCTCTATCAACATGGTGAGCAAGGCGCCGAAGCTGGAGGAATCTTACAGCGGTTCCGTGGGTGGCGGTACGGATGGTTATTTCCGTTCGACGTTGGATCTGAATCAGCCTTTGAAGACCGGCATCGAAGGCTCCGCGCTGCGCATCAATGGCCTGTGGCATCAGAATGATACGCCAGGCCGCGATGCGGTGACGAATGAGCGTTGGGGTGTCGCCCCTTCCCTCGCTTTTGGTTTGGGTACGCCGACGAAGGTGACGCTAAGCTATTTTCACTTGGAGCAGGACAACACTCCGGATTACGGCATCCCTTGGGTGCCGGCGGGCAACACCGATCCGTTGCTGGCGACATACGCGGGCCAGGTAGCCCCGGTGGATTTCTCGAATTTCTACGGCCTGAAGAATCGCGACTACGAGAAGATCCGGACGGACTTGGGGACGGCGCTGTTCGAGCACGATTTCAATGATTCTTACACGTTGCGGAATCTGTTCCGCATGGGCATCACCTCGCGTGACTCGGTGATCACCGCGCCGCGATTCTTTGATTCGGATCCGGGTCCGGGCGTTATCAATGACACACGGGTGAACCGGCAGATCCAATCGCGTGACCAGCGGGATACCATCCTGGCCAACCAGACGGATTTCACGAGCCGCTTCGAGACCGGCAAGGTGGACCATACTTTGGTGACCAGTCTGGAAGTCGCGGCAGAGAGCTCGGAAAACTATGCCCGCACTGGCGTCACCTCGGTGACGGATATCTACAATCCCAATCCGGATGATCCGAATCCGGGGGCGGTGACGCGCACGGGGGTGTTGGCGGAAGCGCAGTCCACCGCGGTGGCTCTCTCCGCTTTTGACTCGATGAAACTGGGTGAGAAGTGGCAGCTCAATGGCGGATTGCGCTTTGAACATTTCGATGTGGATGCGGGCACATTGGGCCGGACAGATGACATGGTGAGCTGGCGCACCGGGCTGGTTTTCAAACCGCGCGAGAATGGCAGCATCTACTTTGGTTATGGCACATCGTTCAATCCTTCGGCGGAGGGGTTGACGTTGTCTGCGGGACCAACGGCGGCCAACAACGTGAACACCGCTCCGGAGCAGAGCAATACTTACGAATTGGGCACCAAGTGGGAGTTCTTCAAACAGCGGCTATCGTTGAGTGCGGCTATCTTCCGTACAGGACAAAACGAACGCCCGCACGGAAGACCCGACCAATCCGGCGGACATCATCGTGCTGGATGGCATTCAGCGGGTGGACGGTATCGAGTTGGGGGCAGCAGGCCGCATCACGGAAGAGTGGCAGGTCTTCGCCGGTTACACCTACATGCAGAGCGAGATCGTGAAATCGCAAAATGCGGCCGAAGTGGGCAACAAGCTCAGCAATACCCCGGAGCATACGTTCAACCTCTGGACGACGTACCAGTTGCCGTTCGGCTTGGAAGTGGGCGGCGGCGCGCAATATACGGGCAGCCGTTACAGCAGTAATGCGAACACGCGCAAGGCGCCGGATTATATCTTGTTCGATGCCATGATCGGGTATCGCATCAACAAAAACTTCGACCTGCGTTTGAACGTGTATAATCTGGCCAACACGACGTATATTGACCGGGTCGGTGGTGGTCATGTGGTGCCGGGTGCGGCGCGGTCCGCTGTGCTGACGGCCAACTTTAAGTTCTAGCAGGAGCAACCAAAATGTTGATCAGCATCCCAGATGTACTCACGCCGCAGCAGGTGGCGGAAGCGCGTGTGATCCTTGACCAGGCGGAATGGGTGGACGGTCGCGTGACGGCCGGGCACCAGTCCGCGAAGGCGAAGGATAATGTCCAGATCCCGGAGGGGCATCCGGCCGCGCGGCAATTGGGTGATATGATCCTCGGCGCGCTCGGCAAGAATCCGTTGTTCCTCTCGGCGGCGTTGCCGTTGCGCGTGTTTCCGCCCTTGTTCAACAAGTCCTCCGGCGGGCAATCGTTCGGCACGCACGTGGACAACGCCATCCGGCAGATCCCCGGAACCCCGCACCGCATTCGCACGGATCTTTCGGCCACGTTGTTCTTTGCGGGGCCGGAAGAGTATGACGGCGGTGAACTGTGCGTGGAGGATGCGTATGGCGTGAAGAAGGTGAAGCTGCCGGCGGGGCACATGGTGCTGTATCCGGCGACGAGCCTGCATCACGTCACGCCCGTGACGCGCGGCGCGCGCATCTGCTCGTTCTTCTGGTTGCAAAGCATGGTGCGCGATGATGGGCAGCGCTCGCTGTTGTTCGATCTGGACATGGGCATCCAGCGCATCAGTGCGGATCACCCGAACCATCCGTCCGCCGTGCAATTGACTGGTGTGTATCACAACCTGCTCCGGCAGTGGGCTGAGATGTAATCCTGCATTGTCGTGAAGAAGTTCCGCAAAATCTTGTTCTGGGCGCATCTGGTCATCGGGCTGACGGCCGGTGCCATCATCGCCATCACGGTGATCACGGGCGCTTCGATGGCGTTCGAGAAACAGGTGGTGGCGTGGATGGAGCGGGACATCCGCAAAGTGAAAGCGCCCAGCGCGGACGCACCGAGGCTCTCGCTCAAGGAACTGACGGATAAGGTGCGTGAGGCCCAGCCTGAGGCGCGACCGGCCAGCATCGTGGTGGCGGCGGACCCGACGGAGCCGGTGGTGTTCAATCTGGGCCGCACGAACATCGTTTACCTGAATCCCTACACGGGCGAGATCCAACCGCAAGGTGCGCCGAAGACGCGGGCGTTTTTTGCCTTCATGTTGAAATGGCATCGCTGGCTCGGCGCGGAAGCACCGGCGCAGGGCGGGCCTAATGCCGGTGGTGGGATGGCAAATGCTTCGACCAATGGAATAGCCAACGCGACCGCGCCGGCTGGACTGGGCGGACCGAGTGATGGGAAGGCGGAACGCAAGCCGATGACGGCGCGGGAGCTGGGCAGCACGGTGATGGGGATTTCCGCGACGATCTTTTTGCTGCTCTCGCTGAGCGGGCTGTACCTGTGGTGGCCGCGTTCGTGGACGTGGAAGAATTTGCGCGCGGTTTCGTTACCGAGCCTCAAACTGGGTGGCAAGGCGCGGGACTGGAACTGGCACAATGCGTTCGGGTTTTGGGCGATGCCGGGGATTGTCATCATGAGCTTTACGGGCACCGTGATTGCGTTCCATGCAGTGGGGGATTTTATCTACAAGCGGCCGGAGGGGGCGGCAGCGCAGGCGTTGCTGGCACCGGTGCCCACGCCGGAGCCGGGCACGCGGCCGGTGAGCCAGGATGTGTTGCTGGCCAGTTTGCAAAAGGAGCTGCCGCACTGGGAGACGATCACGTTCCGAAATAACAATCAGCGGCAACGTGGTGGTGGCGGTGAAAACCGTGAGGGGGCCAAGCCCGCGCCGCAGCCAGTGCAGGTGGCGGTGGAGGTAAAAGGGATGAATGTGCTGCCGGTGCATGTGCAGTTGGATCCTTTCACGGGTCAGGTGCTGCGCAGGAGAGCCTGTCGGATTACGGATTCCGGCGCGGGTTCCGCACGTTGAACAAGACGTTGCATACGGGCGAGGCGTTCGGGCTGGTGGGGCAGACGATCGCATTTCTGGGCTGCGTGAGCGGGATGGTGCTGGTGTATACAGGTTTCGCGTTGTCCTTCCGGCGCTGGCGCAACTGGCGGGCGGGCAAGGCGTCGCAGAATTTGAATGCGGAGATCGTGGCCCAGCAGCAACAACAGACGGTGCGGGAAGAGGAACCGGTGGCTTCTTAAGAAGTTAGGGACGGGCCGATCTGGAGATCGGCGCTCCGGCTGCGCTGCGGCAAAACGCCGCAATGATGGACCTTGACGCTTAGTGCTTGAGATTTAACCTTATTATTCTGCTTTAAATTGCAAATGCTCACGACCCAAGAGCCAACGAAAGTCGTCGTCCCGGCACAGGCTGCCGGACGCGAGCGTTTGCTTGGCGGAGGAGTGTCCCACGCGGTTGACGTGTGAGCTGGCGCGGGAATGCCTGCCACAGGATGGGCCGGACCCAAACGCCAAGTTTGCCTGGGCCAATGCGATCTGTGCGCTGTTCGCGGTCATCGGGGTCATCGGGATTTTCCAGCCGTTGTTTGTGCTGCCGGTGAAGGCGACGGCGAAGCTGGACATCGTGCCGGTGCTGTTCAATCCGCCCCCACCGTCCCCGCCTGCCGCTCCGGCGGCGCCGAACAATACGGCGGCGGCGCAGAATGATCTGAGCGAACCGGTGGAAACACCCGCGATCATCCCGGCGGTGACGCCGATGAGTGCGCAAGTGACGTTTGCGGTGCCAGTGGAAGGGCCGGTGCGTTTGGTGGCGGCACAGTATGCGGCACCGCCACCGGCGAAGTTGAAGCAACCGGCGGCTCCGCCGACGGATAATGGCAAGCCAGGTGGGACAGGAAATGCAGGTGATTCGGTGGAATTCAAACCGAGTGCAGGCGATGGCGGTTATTACCCTTGGCCAAAGGACTACCCTCGGGGAGCTTCGAGATCTTGGCGCGGTCCTGTCACGCTCGCCGTTTATGTGAACACGTTAGGCCGCCCAACTAATGTTAGCGTCGCAAGCAGTTCCGGCCATGAAATTTTCGATGACCACGCTTTGGCATGGCTTAAAAAATATTGGCGCTGGCCAGCCGGTCCTGAACGCGCTTACACAGTTGATTTTAAATATGAGCCATGAGGCGCTCACCGTGTTTTTGTGATGAACCCGATTTTTCCCATGTTTGCTAACTCTGTTGTGGATCTGTTTATCAAGGGCGGCCCCATCATGTGGCCGATTCTCATCGTGGTGCTTGTGGCCGTGGCGGTGGTCGGCGAACGCATCGTGTGGTGGACCTCACTGAGCAAGAAGCGCGATCCGAAACGGCTGGAGCAGGTGCTGACAGCGATCGAGGTCGGTGACTTCACGACGGCGGCGACGCGCGCGAAGGATTCGGAAGATCCCGTCATCCGGATGGTCTGGCACGGGATCAATCATGTGCATTCCTCCATGCAAGGTGCGCTGCAAGTGGCGGCGGGCGTGGAATTGCAACGCGCGGGCCGTTTCCTGACGGCCATGGATACGTTGATCACGCTCGCGCCGTTGCTGGGTCTGCTCGGCACGGTGACGGGCATCATGGGTTCGTTCAATTCCATCGGCGGCTCGGAGCTGGCAGTGGAAAAGGTGACGGGCGGTATCGGTGAGGCGCTCATCGCCACGGGTGCGGGTCTGGGCATCGCTATCTTTGTGCTCATTCCTTACAACTACTTCTCGGCGCGCGTGGCGCGGTTGCAGTTTGAATTGGAAACGGCGGCGACGAATGTCGAAGTGATGGTGCAGGCGGCGAAGCATAAGGAAGAAAACGGCGGCACGTTCCGCGAGATGCCGGCACCGGTGACGATCAGTGCACGCAAGTCCACGACGGCAGTTTGAGTGAGCCTATTTTAGACGCACATGAAGATTGGTTCCCCATTGCCGCATAAGAAGGCCCGGATTGAGATCATCCCGTTGATCGATATCATGTTCTTCCTGCTGGCGTCGTTCATGATGGTCAGCCTCACGATGGTGAAGCTGAAATCCATCAAGATGGACCTGCCGACGGCGACGCAGGCGACGAAGGATTTCAAACCGGAGATCGTGAACATCTCGGTGGACAAGCAGGGTGATATCTACATCGGCGAGAAGCGGCAGACGCTGGCGGAGATGTATGATTTCCTGACGAAGAAGGTGGCGGAGAAGAAGGACATCCCGGTGTATATCAGCGGGGACAAGGCCGCGAGCCACGGGTCCGTGATCAACGTGCTGGACATGGTGCGCCGCGCGGGGGTGCAGAAGGTGTCGTTCGCCATCTCGCCGATGGAAGAGGGGAAGAAGTGATGAAGAAGTGGCTGCCGAATCTGTTGCTGGTGCTGTCCGTCATCCTTTGCACGCTCATCGCAATCCAGTGGGTGCGGGAGGCGCGCTTGCGCGGTTTGCTGCAAGCGAAGCAGGTGGAGGTAGAAGCGCGGGATAAGAAGCTGGGCGAAGTGGAGGGACGTTTGAAATTGCTCGAAGTGGAGCTGAAGCGGCTGGATGGGTTGAAGGCGGAGCTGACGGAGCAGAACAAGAAATCGCTCGGCGAGACGTCCGGCTTGCAACGGGAGCTGGCGGAAACGGAGCGCAAACTGCGGTCCGCTGAGGCGGCGAATGCGGTTTACAAGAAGGCGCTGGATGACGCGAATGCGAATATCAAGAAACAGAACGCGGCGGTGCTGGGCCAGAATGAGCAGATCCAGAAACAGAATGAGGCCGTGAAGAAGCAAAACGGGGTCATCGAGCAACTGAACGGCGAGGTGCAACGCCTGGCGAAGGAACGCAATGAGGTGGTGGAGAAGTATAACCAGCTCGTGAAGGATTACGAAGCGCTGGTGAAGCGGCTGGAAGAGGCGACTAAGACGGAGAAGAAGTAGAGGCGGGAGCAGCCAAACATCGAACATCCAACATCGAACTCTGAACATCGAGAGGGAGGTGTTAGTTCTGGCTCCTTACGTCGTCGCTACATTTAAGGGGCGACGGACCGAGTAGATGCTTGGTGTTCTGATGCGGGATGCGGTGGGGTGGTTAGGGGCGTAGGAGCTACCTTTCGGTAAATAAAATCGGTGGTGTTTTCGCTTCGGCGGCAGGTTGACGGATAATGGTGCGTGGGTTACTTGTCTGGCATGATTGCCATCGCCCGTCGCTTTTCTCTGCCTGCGGTCATCACCACTTTCAGCAGTTTGCTTTCGTTTTCTGCCGGGGCGGAAGAGGGGGATTGGAACCGCTGGCGCGGGCCGAATCATAACGGTATCGCCGCCACCAATAAATTGGGCGCGAGCTTTCCTCTGCCGGCACCGAAGGAATTGTGGAAGGCGCAGATCGGCACGGGTTTCTCCTCTACAGTGGTGAGTGACGGCAAGGTTTACGCGACGGGCAATGCGGCGAACAAGGACACGGTGTATTGCCTGAATGCGGCGGATGGCAAGGTGGTGTGGTCGCACAGTTACGATGCGCCAGTGGATCCGAATCTGTATGAGGGCGGGCCCAATTCCACGCCGACGGTGGAGGGGAACAATCTTTATACGCTGGGACGCCGCGGGCAGGTCTTTTGTTTCGAGAAGACGACGGGCAAGGTGCTCTGGGCGGAGAACGTCGGGCAGAAGCTGGGCAATGGGGCGCCGGATTGGGGCTTTTCGGGTTCGCCCTTGGTGGAAGGGAATGCGGTGATCTATAACGCCGGTTCCGCCGGTACGGCGCTCGACAAGACGACGGGCAAGCTGCTGTGGAACAATGGCAAGGACAAGGCGGGTTATGGCTCGCCGGTGCCGTTCACTTTTGGCGGCAAACGCGGGGTGATGGTGTTCGCGGCGAGGGCGGTGGTGGGATTGAACCCGGCGGATGGCAAGGTGCTCTGGTCCTTTCCGTGGCAGACGAGCTATGATGTGAACGCGGCGGATCCGGTCATCATGACGGATCATTTCTTTGTCTCTTCGGGTTACAATCGCGGTTGTGCGTTGGTGCGGGTGCAGGGCAACCAGCCGCAGGTGGTTTGGGAAAACAAGAACATGCGCAATCAGTTCAATCCCAGCGTGCTTTTGGACGGGATGCTGATCGGCATCGACGGGAACACGACGGAGAGTGCCACGTTGACGGCGCTGGATCCGCGCACGGGGCAAAAGCGGTGGTCGGTGCCGAGCATCGGCAATGGCGGGGTGATCGCGGTGGGCAATCAACTGGTGGTGCTGACGGCCCGGGGCCAGGTGATGGTGGGGCCAGTCACGGCGACTGGTTTTCAACCGAAGTCCCGCGCGCAAATCTTGGGCGGCAAGACGTGGACGGTGCCGGCATTTGCTCACGGAAAGCTGTATGCACGGAATGCGAAGGGAGATCTGGTTTGCTATGATCTCGGAGCGCAGAATTAGGACTCGCCGGGGCACAGAAATGTTCCGCATGGATGGCGATGCTACCTAGCGGTAGATTGTTTGCTTGTGTGGACGGACGGTTTCCCGTCTAACAAGCCGCATGCAAGACTGGCTGGCGGCGTTGGTTTTAGGAATCGTGGAAGGGATCTCGGAGTTTCTTCCGGTCTCTTCGACGGGGCATCTCCTGATCGTGGAGAAGTTGTTGTCGATCAAATCCACTTTTCTGCACTCGGAATTCTTCAATGTGGGCATCCAGACGGGAGCAGTGCTGGCGGTGTTGCTGAACTTCAAGGAGCGGATACTCGGTCTGGCGCAGACGTGGCAGCAGAGCGAGACGAAGGATTACGTGCTGAAGCTGGGCGGTGCATTCATGGTCACGGCGGTGTTCGGGGTCATCTTGAAGAAGCTGGGGATGCGGTTGCCGGAGACGATCGGGCCGGTGGCGTGGGCCACGTTGATCGGCGGCGTATTGTTCCTCGCGGTGGAGCGGTGGTTACGCGGGAAGCAAGGTTCGGAGGAGATCACGTGGGTGATCGCTTTGAGCATCGGTGCGGCGCAGTTGCTGGCAGCGGCGTTTCCGGGCGCTTCACGATCGGGTTCGACGATCCTGATCGCGTTGATCTTGGGGTTGAGCCGGCCGCGGGCGATCGAGTTTTCCTTCCTGCTGGGCGTGCCGACGTTGATCGCGGCGGGTGGATTGAGCCTCGTGAAACAAGTGGCGAAGGAAGGCTTGGGCTCGGTGGATTGGGTGTTGTTCGCGATCGGTTTTGTGAGCGCGACCATCACGGCGTTCATCACGGTGCGCTGGTTGTTGCGCTTTGTGCAGACGCACACGTTCGAGCTGTTCGGCTGGTACCGGATCGCGCTAGGGGTTGCCCTGCTGTGGTTTGTCCGGTGATTTCTCGGGCTTGGGCGTTTTCGGTTCCTCGGTCTCTTTGGGCTTGCCCTCGAAGATGTCGCGCAAGGCCTTGAATGGCTTGAACGGTAACAGGAGAAACTTTGGAATGTAGAGCGGCTTCAGTTTCGGGTTACTCAGGCTGCCGTCCACTTTGTATTCGAACAGTTTGGTTAGCGGAGTGATCACAAAGCCGAGCGTCTTGCTGATGATGTTGGAATCACGGAAGAGTTCAGCTTCGACTTTGGCATCCACGTTCGCATCGAAATCCACTGTGCCGCGGTATTGCATGCGGATGGTGGGTGTTTTGAGTTCCAGGTCCGTGGTGTAGATGACGGCATTGGTGAGGTAATAACTCGCGGAGCCTTCTTTGACCCGGCTCTTGCCCATGCCATCGCTGATGCCGTTGAGAATCGGCGTCATCATGCCGAAGAGCGGGACATCCCAGAGGAAGCCATCCTTCATGCTGGCGGTGCCGTAGCCGATCCAGGTGCTCAAGGATTTGCTGTTCGCGTTCGTGATGGTGAGATCGCAATCGATGGTGCCTTTCAGGGTGTTCGTCTTCTCCAGCATATCGTTGAGGAAGAGCGTGAGGTTGGAATTGGTGGCGATAACGTGAAAGCGGTAATCGGTACCTTCGGCCTTGGCGGCGAAATCGAAGTAGGCGTCGCCTTTGATGCGGCCCTGATAGAATTCACCGGTGACGTTGGTGATCGTGAGCGTGTTGGTGACCCAGTGGATGGTGCCGGCCACTTCCGGCAGATTGAAGCGCCAGTAGTGGAACGGGCCGCCCTTCAACAAAATGAAATGCAGATTCGCCCGCTCGGCATCGCGCAAGGGGATCATGCCGTTCACGCGCACGAGGGGCGGGTTGGCGAATTGATACGGCTGCACGGCTTCGTAGGTCTTGGGGCCGATGATCTGGGTGGCATCGGCGACGTCCCAATGAGTCAGGCCGTTCGTCACGCTGAGCAGTTCTTTCTCCAGATCGATAGTCACACTGTCGGCCGTGGCGTTTTCCTCCACGTTGCGGCGCAGGTCGATGTTGTTGATCTGGATGATCTGATTCGTGTAGGTGATGCCGGCGTTGAGGTTGCTCATGCCGTGGCCGGCGTAGCTGAAATTGGTGAAGTTCACCAACCCGGCGGCCTGCAGGGTGGACCAGTTGGTCCAGGTGGCCTGGATCTTACCGGCGATATGCGGCGGAGAGTTGAACTGGATCGTATCGAGCACCTTGCGGGTCTTGGGGGCTTTGAAGAAGGTGCGGGCCGAGAGCAGGTCCACGCTGTTCGTGAGGTCGGCCAGGAAAGTCTGGTGCACCAGATCGGCGTGGCCGGCGATGCGCAACTCGCCTTCGGGCCGGACGAGATGCAGGCGGGTGACGGAGATGACGCCGTTGGTCAGGGCAAAATCGGTATCCAACGAACGCAATCCAAAGTCTTGATAAGAGATGGGGCCGACGGATATGCCACCAGCCAGCCAGGCGCGCGTGAGGAGCAGATCGTTCCAATTCGTGGCAGGTTGGTTCCACGCGGGCAATTCCATGCGTCCTTCCAGTTTCAGCAACGGCGGGCGCTCCCATTTGATCTCCGCGAGCCATTGCTGGGCGTTAGTGGGCATCAAGTACGCGAGGCGTTGAGCGTCCAGATCGGTCTGGAGTTTGGTCCACACCTTGCGGGTGGCCACATCCAGTTGCAGGGCCACATCGGCTTCCCCGGCGAGCACGCTTTCCAGCGAGAAGACTTCGAGTAACGGAGCGGTCCAGCGTCCGGAAGTGGCCAGCGAGGGGAGGCGCAATTTGCCGATGAGCAATTGTTCGGAATTCAATTTCCACTGGATGGCGTAAGGCGCGAGGTTGGTCCAGAAGCCCCAGTTCGTCTCGGTCTTCGTCGGTGCATTGGTGAGGGCGAAGTTGCCGGCCAACTGCAGCTTCCGGGCTTGGGCCCAGCGCGAACGGGGTTGCTCCAAGGTAAGGTCCAGGGATTTGATCTGCGGGATGGGATTCGTAAGGCTGCTGATCAGGTGGGCATCCAACTGGGCGCCGGAAGCTTGGGCCCACTCGCTTTGCGCAGCGCGGGAACGAAGGCGGAATTTCGTCTCCAACTGGTTGGGCGAATTGGTTTCCCGCAGCGTGACTCCGCTGAGGTTCAATTGCTGCACGGCGACTCCGCTGTAAGGCAGCTTCAAGCCGCTCAGGGAGAGGTCCCAATCCGCCCGGAAGGGAGCCGGATTGGTGATGCCGTGGGTCAGTT
This sequence comes from Limisphaerales bacterium, assembly GCA_965283725.1. Taxonomy (GTDB): domain Bacteria; phylum Verrucomicrobiota; class Verrucomicrobiia; order Limisphaerales; family JAEYXS01; genus JAEYXS01. The sequence continues at coordinate 276,340 of CBDIPT010000003.1, read as the reverse complement.
GCAGATTCATCTTGGCCTGCTGGACATCACCCCACGGAGTCTCACCCTGATCGAAGCGCAGTTTCACCTCGGCCTGGAAAAGTCCATTGGTCAGCTCGCGGACGTTCAAAGGCGTGGAGAGGGAAAGGTTATGCAAGCTGCCCCACGGAGTCTGGGCCGACTTGGCCTGGAGATTCAGCTCGGCGGAAAAGGACGAAGCATCGGCACCATCGCCGCGCACCACCAGATAGATCTCCGGCGGCACGGTGAACTTCATCCGTTCGATGGTATCGACCACGGCCCGCAGTTGCTTGCGCCAGGCGGCGGCATCCTTGGGCTTCTTCGGTCCCTCGGTACCGTCCGCTTTCTTTTTGCGCATCAATTCGCCGAGCTTGGAAGCGTTGGTCACGTTGCCGCTCAAGGCGAGATGCAAGCCCATGGTGTCGGCCTTGAAATGCAGCAGCTCCCATTGATCATGCGGCAGAAGGTGCAGTTCGGTGGAGACGTTGGTGACTTGCAGGAGCCGCAACGGCTGGTTGGTCTCATTCAACGCGAGCTGGGCGTTCCCCTGATGCAGTTCCAAGGCGCGGACGTGAAAGCGGAAATCCTTCAGCTTCTCATCATCCAGACGCACGATGACCTCGGACGCCTGCAAGCGCAGACCGCCGGTCTGATTCGTTTCCCCGATGGTGACCTGTTCCGCGACGATGCCTTGAAACCAATTCCAGCGGATGCGTTTGTACTGGAATTCTATCCCGCGATTGCTGAGTTCGCTGAGGAGCGGGCGCTTGATGACTTCCGGCAGGCCGACTTTGGTGAGAAAGATGACGAGACAGACCGCGAACAATACCAACAACAGGCTGGCGATGCGGCACCAGCGAAACACCCGCCGGCAACCGCGCCAGAAGGGTTTCTGTGTTGGTTCGGCCATACTATTGTTGTGCGCCCGGCGGTGGCGGAGCGTTCAGATAGCTGGAGAGATAATCGTGCACGGCCTGCGGCAATTCAAAGACCACCGAGGTATCACCCAGCAGCACAGCCGCATAAGCATTGCGGTTCGGCGTGAGGCTGCCCAGGCGCAAGCCCAGCCGTTGCTCCTTGCCGTCGCGCTCGAGCACCAAGGTCACCGCCTGGGATTGCAGATTGATGCCGTAACGGGCGAGGTTCCCCTGCCCGCGGGCCAGCCAACGGACGGCGCGCATCTCGCCCAGACGGTAAAGCGTTTCCTCCACAGCGAAGGAATTGACGATGCCCTGCGAGCCTGGCGCGAGGGTCCAGATGCCTTTGGCATTTTTGACCAGCTCGCGTTTGTGGCCGTTCTGCTCGATCAGCACTTGCTTCACCTCGTTCGTGGTGAAGTTCCAGATGCGCCGGTCACGGAGCTGATAAAGAGCACGGGGAAGTTTTTGCGCTTCAATATCGGAGAGGCTGTAAACCGAGGATTCATCCGGGCGACGGGCAAAGATGGTACCGGCGACGCTGCGGCCTAAATCCAGTTCCGCGACGAGAGCATTCGTGCCGGCCGGGGGCAAGTTGGTGCCGCCAGAGAAGAGCAGGTAACGATGCTGGGCTGGCGCCAGACCGTAGGGCGTCCAGTCCGTGACCACGTCTTTGGTGAACTCAAAGATATCCAGCCCGTTCAGGCTCAGGAGCAGATCATTGACGAGGACTGGATCGACCACAAAGTTGGTTTGATCCAGCACGCGCCAGATGCCGTTGGTCTGCCGTTGCAAGGTGAAGGTGTCCTCACTCTGCACCTGCACCACATCGACGGCATTGGTCGGAAAAGTGAGCAGACGGCGGTCGCGGAATTCATTGATGGAACCCCGCAACGGCTCCAGTAATTGATCGGCCACGACGACGACGTTGGAATGGAGCGAACGCCGGGCATAGATGACGTTGTTCGTGATCTGGTTGCCGAATTGCAGGCCGAACACTTCATTGGTCCCTTGGGCCAGCACCAAGGCCAGTTCCGGCACATTCAAGCCGGTATCCAGCGTCGGGGCCGGGTTGTCCACGAAGCCGTAAAGATTCCAGGCCCGCAATTGTTGCAACCAGTCTTTGAAACGCGTGTTGTCCGCGCGGGCGGTGATGGGTTTGGTGATGCGCCAGAGCTGGTTTGTTTCATCCCGTTGAAATTCCCGGATGCCCTGCCCGGTGCGGATCTCGACGCGGTTAAAGGTCAGCCCGTTTTGCGGTACCACGTAGGTGTCCCGCCAGAGATTGGCGTTCGCGGGCAACAGGCTGCCGATGCGTTCATCCACCAGATAGGCCAGCACTTCATCGCCCACCTGCACATAGCGTTGGCCGTCCACCAGCGTTTGCCCGCCGATCTTTACCTCCAGGCGCTGGCTGTTCTGCACGAGGGTGAACTGTGCCAGCGGCGGTTGCAGGCCGTAGTCCACAAGACCATTGGGAGATTTGGCGAGATCAGATGCCGAGATGGTGCCGGTCCAAACCAGCTTGCTGGCGCGGTCCAGGAAATCCTTGATGCGATTCTGCATCGCAGGATAGGTGACGGGCGAGACGACGCGCCACGTGTCATTCGTGCGTTCCACGATGACCTGATTGGTGCCGTGCTTGACCTCGATGCGGGAGATCAAGGCTACTTGCAGGCCGGGCAGCAGTTTGTGATCGACCGGTTTGGCCGGCCGGTTCGCCGGCCGCTCCACGAAATAGATAAACGCGAAGAGCGCCGCCGCCGCGGCTACCAACCCCCATGTGTTCTTCGTGTTCATGACTGATGCAAAAAATCACCGTTGCCGCCGCAGATAGACCAGCAGTCCGAGGCCGAATACCCCGCAGGAATGGCGCCCAGCAAAATCCAGCGCAAGATGGTCATCTGCGAATCCGTGACTACCATGGTGTATTCCGTGAAGGAACGCGGTCCGATGGAGCCGACCATGATATTGCGGCCCAACAGCCAGTTGAAAGTTTGCCGGGCGAATTCTTCATTGCCGGGATTTTGCATCATGCTGTTGTCGAGTAGATAGGAATCACCACAGACGACCAGCCGCGTAGTCCCCCGCTCCAGCTTGACTGTCCGCAATCCGCCCTTCTCGGCGGCGACGGCGACCGGGATGACACCCCGCCGGTCGTTCGGCGTGGCATAAGGCACTCCCTTGTGAAAATCCGTGTAAGCCACCCCGCCCGGGCCGGTGGAAAACAGGTCGGTGACTTTGGCGGAATCTGCCTGTCCATTGCTGCCGGGATAGGCGCTGACGGAACGGGAAGGGCTTTGATAGATCACGAGCTTGTTCTTGCTCAAAGGCTGGACGATGGGATGGCTGCCGTAGTTCTCAAACAGGATCAACTGGCCTTCCGCCGTGTTCTGGGCATCGAAGACCAGATTGTTGCCCAATTCCACGCCCCATTTGGCGAGCAACCGTTCGGGGCCGGGTTTGGTGCTGGCGTTGGCGAGGAAGAAGAGGCGTCCGCCCTGACTCAGATAGCGATCCACTTTTTCGAGTTCAGCGGTGCTGATCTCTTCCTGCGGTCCGGCGATGATGAGCAGATCGCAATCGGCCGGCACATCTGTTCCCTTGATAAGATCCAGTGCATTGACCTTAACATTGTTGAAGATCAGCAATTCGACGAACTTCTTATAACCAAAGGCCCCTTCCGCTTGTGGTTCATGCTCGCCATGGCGGATGAGGTAATAGGCAGTGCTGGGCTTGGCGTTGCTGACGGTCAGGATTTTGGAGGTGAAATAGACTTCGCCTTTGAACGCCTTGCGCTTCACTTCCTTGCCCTTGCCCTGGATCAGGTCGTTCATGTCCAAGTCAGACAGTTCGCCCTGGGCCACATAGTCCATCTTGCCGTTGGCGGCGAAGATGACCATGTCTTTGCTGTCCTGCGGCAAGCGGTATTCGGAAAGGACCTGCACGGCTTTCGTGGGTTCCGTGCGGTAGTTGATGGTCTCGAGTTTTACGAAGCGGTTCGCCGCGGCGTATTCCTCCAGCATCGATTTCGTGTACGGAAAGAGCGGATGCTCGGGATCGAAATAGATGATGACCCGCACATTGTTCGTGAGGGATTGCAACACCTGCAACGTGGCCGGGGTCAGTTTATCCAACTGGTTTCCGGTGACGTTGTGGCGGATGAAATGCCGGACGGAGAGGTAGTTCACCATCGCGATGATGGCCGCGAAAGCCGCCACGGCCAAAAGGACATGGAACCCGATGAACCAGCGGCGGCTCGACGAGAAACTGGGTGATGTGTGGTCGGAGTCCATGCTCATTTCCAGCGGCGGCTCTCCACCACCTTTAAGGTCAGATACAAGAAGAGCACAGTCAGGCTCAGGTAAAAAGTCAGTTGCCGTGTATCCACATAACCGCGCACAAAATCGTGCATGTGATCGAACATGGAGATGTGCGCCGCCAGCTTGGAGGCCCAGCCATCACCCAACGGGATCATCTTCGAGAGGAAACTCAGGAAGAACAGGCACAAGCCCAAAGCGAAAGCGTTCATGGCCGCGAGGATCTGGCTCCGCGTCAGCGAGGAAGCGAAGATGCCCATGGACATGAACAGGCAGCCCAGCAGGAAGATGCCCAGGAACGTCGTGGACAGCGGTCCGGTCGAGACGGCGGCGGCATCCGGTGTGTAACGTTTCAAGAGCAGCGGATAGGCCAGCAACGGCAGCCAAGTGAGGAGGAAGAAGATCAAGTTGCCGGTGAATTTGGCCAGGACCACTTCCAGATCGCTGACAGGCGTGGTCATGAGTGTCTCGTAGGTCCCCGTGCCGCGTTCATAGGCGAAACTGCGCATGGTGATCACCGGCGCGGCCAGCAAGATGATGATCCAGAAAAAAGCCGTATCAAAAAATACTTCGATGATGGGCGAGGCGATGGGGCTTTTGTTCAGGGAAGCGAGCGTGAGCGTCATGCTCAAGCCCAGCAGGAACAGGACGCCAGCCATCACGGCGTAACCGGTCAGGGAAACGAAGAAAGCACCCAGCTCACGCCGGACCAGGGTCACAAACGTTTGCATATCAGAAGCCCTCCTCTTCTTTGTCCTTGCGCGTGATGCGTACAAAGATGTCTTCCAGTGAATGCCGGTTGCGCGTGAGTTCGCGCAGTTTCCAGCCGTTCTTGACCACGAGGTCGTAGATCAACGGCCGCAGGTCAAAACCATCACGTCCGGTAAAAGAGCAGCGCAGGTAATTGCCCTCGGCCGGAGCGATATCGAAATACTCGATCTCCGGAACTTGTTCCCAACATTGCTTCAGGTCAGCTTCCGCCGCGGCGATTTCGGCGATCACCTGGCTGTCTTTGCTGACGAGCTTCTGCAGATTGTCCGGGGTATCGGAGGCGAGGATGCGGCCATCGCGGATGATGAGCACGCGGTTACAGATCATCTCCACTTCCGGCAGAATGTGGGTGGAGATCAAGACCGTGTGTTTTTGCGCCAGGCTCTTGATCAACTGCCGCACGGAACGGATCTGGTGTGGGTCCAAGCCGATGGTTGGCTCGTTCAGGATGATCAATTCCGGCTCATGTACGAGCGAATCCGCCAGTCCGACGCGTTGCCGGTAGCCCTTGGATAAAGTGCCGATGACCTTGCCTTGGACGTCCTTGAGGGAGCATTGATCGATGACGATATCCACCCGTTCCCGGCTTTTCACCCGGGAGAGGCCCTTGAGCCGCGCGCGGAATTTCAGGTATTCCCGCACCCGCATATCATTGTGCAGGGGGTTGTTCTCGGGCATGTAGCCGATCCGGGCACGGACTTCATCGGCCTGCGTGAAGATGTCATATCCTGCGACCTTGGCCGAGCCGGAAGTGGCTGCCATGTAGCAGGATAAGATGCGCATGGTGGTGCTTTTCCCGGCCCCGTTAGGGCCTAGGAAGCCGACGATCTCGCCCCGCCGGACGTTGAAGCTAAGCCCGTCTACGGCGGTATAGCCAGCATACCGCTTAGTCAGGTTTTCCACTTCAATCATCCAATCGTCACTCATGCAATCGTATGCCTCATTCTTGCGGGCTTCGGCCTTGGCACCAAATGAAAAATCATCAGCGAAGGGTTAATTCGAATTCAGCCCTTTGGACGCCCCAAGTACTCCTTATGTTGATGACTTGCGCTGCGTTAATGACGATCTTCGTCCCTTTTTCTTTCCCGTAGAGTAAGCGCGCCAAAGATACCATATCTGGAACCACAGCGCCATCAACACCTTGAATCACGAAGGGCGGGCCGATTTTGGCCGCTTCGCCGGGACCGCCCTTTTCGTTCTGCTCGATGATAAAGCCACCCGTGCGGAAGCCATACTGATAGAGTTCGTTCACGCCGATGTACCGTAGCGTCAAACCAGTGCGTTTGGCGATATACTCGGGGTTGAAGAAGGTGCTTTCCGGGACCAGATTGACAGTGATCTCCTTGGTCTGTTCCCCCCGGCGCACGAGCAAATTCAACGGTTTGGCCACCGTGCCGTTCAAAACTTCGCGGGCGTAATCGATAAAGCTGCGGGCGGATTTGTTGTTGATGCGCAGGACGATATCCCCTTCCCGCAGGCCGGCCTGGAAAGCTGGGCTGTCTTTCTCCACGGTGCCGACCATCAACGGAATGGCCCCCGGCTTCACCCGGGCGCCGAACCAGAGGGAGCGGATGGCTTCCGGCGTCAGGAGCTGGGCCATGGAATCACCCACGCGCTTGATGGGAATGGCGAAACCGATGCCCTGCCCTTCATCAAATACGGCGACATTCAGGCCGATCAATTCCCCTTTCATGTTGATCAGGGGGCCCCCGCTGTTGCCGGGGTTGATGGCGGCGTCCGTTTGCAACCAGTCCGGGATGTCCAAAGGCTGGTTGTCGTTGGTGGAACGGCGGCTCTTGGAGCTCAAGATGCCTTTGCTCACGGAACCGCCTAAACCGAATGGATTGCCCAGCGCCAAGACCGATTCACCCAAGAGCAGATCGTCATCCCGGGCAAAGTCGATGGCCCGAAACCGCTCACCATCCTTCGAGCGGACTTTTAGCAGCGCGATGTCACTCTTGGTGGTGCTGACGATGCGATCCGCCTCGTATTCACCACCGCCAGCCTCTTCGGAGAGCTTCACCCAGATACGTGAGGCCTGGTTCACCACATGCTCGTTGGTGAGGATGTAGCCTTCTTCATCGATGATGACCCCGGAGCCGATGCTATAACGCTTCTCTGGTGGCCGGCGTTTATAGCCGAAGAATTGCTCCCGCACCTTGTCATATTCCGTGCGGGTGTCCACGAGGGTTTCCGTAGCCACGTTCACGACGCTTGGTAGGGCCTTTTGGACGGCTCGGACCGAAGCATCCACCCTGACATCTTCTTGCGCTGCGGCAGGTTGGGTGACGACCACGCCTTGGGAGCGAAGCGTCGCCAGACCACCGAGCGCCAAAAAAAGGCTAAAATATTTTTGCCACGACTTCATAGGCCTGCCCGGAACCGGGGGAGAGTTTGTAAGTTCAATAGACGGTTTAACATATAAACGCATTCGCGTCGAATCACCCCCGTCCAATCGGACTTTTCTGCTCCAAACGGTTGCTGCTAAACAGTTCCGGAGACTTGACATTGCCGCACATCGCCTTGAAAAGCAATGGCTAGGTGAGGAGGACATCCCAGAATTACTACGTACGTTGGCGGATGGGTGCGACAAAAAGCACCCAGTTGCACGATGCTGCCCCGAAACCGCCACCCGAGCGGCTCATGCAGTCCATTTGGGAACAGCAGAGACTCAAACGCGGGGAATTGCAGACTCTGGATGGGCACGCCATCCGCATCTTGCATCCCGGCTGGCGCAACCGCGAAGCCGGACCGGACTTTCAGGATGCCGTGGTCCAGTTCGCCGGGCAGGCACCCAAGGCGGGCGATATCGAGATCGATGTCGAATCGGCCGGCTGGCGCAACCACAAACACGCCACCAACCCGGCTTACGAGAAGGTGATGCTCCACGTCGTCTGGCAAGCAGGCAAAACGCCGGCTCCCCTCCCTACGCTGGTCATGCCTGAGTACCTGGATTCACCGTTGGAAGATCTCCAGCATTGGCTGGCCAACGATGCCAAGGACGGCTTGTCCAAATCACTCCAAGGCCAGTGCTCGTCCCCGCTGAAGCAACTGGATGAACCGGTGTGGCGGGATCTGCTCGGGCAGGCGGCGATGGTCCGTTTGCAGGCCAAGGCGGCGCATATCGAGGCTCGGGCCCGGCAAGTAGGCTGGGAACAGGTGCTTATCGAGACTCTTTTCCGCGCCTTGGGCTACAAACAGAACGTCTGGCCGATGCAACGCCTCGGCGAGTTAGCGCCGCTCCTGATGGAAGCAATGGAGGGCGAACGGTGCCCGGCGACGATGCAGGGTGTGCTGTTCGGTCTGGCTAATCTTTTGCCCGAGGATGTCCGCGATCCCGGCCAGCCCGTGGATGCCTACGTGCGCAAGCTCTGGGACATCTGGTGGCATCGCCGCGATGCTTTGCAGGAACACATCCTGCCCCGTCAGGTATGGCGGTTTAATGGCATCCGCCCGGCCAACCACCCGCAACGCCGTCTCGCGTTGGCGGCCCATTGGCTGGCGCGCAAAGATTTGGCGACGCGCTGGAAGAATGGCTCGCCACGGACATCCCGAAGCGCCAGTTGGTGCCCACACTGCTGGAGATCATGCAAGTGGAGCGGGATGACTTCTGGTCCTGGCGCTGGACCCTGCACGCTGCGCGGATGACCCAGGAGCAGCCTTTGCTCGGGGAAGCACGTCTCACGGATGTGGCCATGAACGTGATTTTGCCCTGGCTTTGGTTGCGGGCGGCGAAGGGACAAAATGCCAAGCTGCTGGATCAGGTGGAAGACCGTTACCTTGCGTGGCCGCGCGCGGAAGATAACACGGTGCTACGGCAGGCGCGTCACCGGCTGCTGGGCAGCACGGGTCCGCGCGTGCTGGAAACGGCGGCGGAACAGCAGGGCCTGATGCAGATCGTCCGCGATTTCTGCGATCACTCGGACGCCACCTGCGCTGAATGCCCCTTCCCGGCGTTGATCAACAACATCGTCGCGGGCAAGTGACCGTCTGGCGGCTGCTATTTCGCTCCACCGTGTTGACACCCCGCTGTTCCGTCCCCTAGAACGGCGGGGTGTCAGTCACCCCAGATCCGTCCGCCAGCAACTCATCTGCACAAGTGCCGGCTTTTCTGCCGCCAGTCGGGGAGAAGCTGCTGCTGGCGGTCTTCGCTCTGTTAAGTCTGCTGGGGCTGGCCAATGCCTTCTCGCTCATCGTCAATTCCTACGATCACAACGAGAGCCTGTATCTTACGGCGGGCTGGCTCATGGCGCATGATCACCGGCTTTACGTGGATTTTGCCTTTTGGCAGATGCCTTACAGCCCGTTGATCTATGCGGCCGTGTTCAAAATCTTCCAGCCGGAAAATCATTTGCTCACCGGCAAGCTCGTCAGTTTCTGTTTCTTGCTGCTGAGTCTGGTCTCGTTGATGGGCATCATCCGGCAATTGGGCGGCCGTTGGTGGCTGGCGTTGGGCCTCGTAGCCGGACTGCTGGGTAACATCACCGTCATCCGCTGTGCGATGGAGGCCTCGAACTATATCATGCCCATCGCCTTTGCTTTTGGCGGACTTTGGGCACTCATCGCGGCGGTTCAGCGGGAAAAGAAGCGCACCCTGTTGATCGGTGTCGCCGGCCTCCTGTTGGCGCTGGCTGTCTGCACCAAGCTTTATTACCTGCCGGTCGCGTTGGGGATTGGTCTTGCGCTGCTTTGTGCGCGTTTGGAAACGGGCTTGGTGCCCATCACCAAGCGGTTGCTGCTCCCCTTTGTGTTAGGCTTCGCCCTGGGCTGCCTGCCCGTGCTCCCCTTCATGCTCCGCGATCCGGAACTGTTTTTCTTGAATAATCTGGGGGCGCACCGCTACACGACTGACTGGTGGCAAGAGGTGGCCGCGGCCTATCGCGCCAGCAATGTCGATCCCGGCCTGCGGATCACCGCCGCCGAAAAAATCCGGTTCACCCAAACCGTCGTCGCCGAGCCCGGCAACTTGAGCTTGTTGGTAGCTTTGCTGATCGGTGCGCTGGCGCTGGCGAAAGCATCGTGCCGTCCTAAGCCATGGTGGGCGGTCAGCCTGCTGTTGGCCGCTGCGTTTCTCTGCGCTTGGCCAGCCGTTTTTGCCCCCACGCCGATGTGGTATCAATACCTCGGCACGCCCGTCGCTTTTGGCATTATGCTGCTCGGCGTGCTCCTGGCTTTGCTGGGGCAGCAACAAGCCCGGCCGATGACAGTGCTCGTTTGCCTGTGGGTGGCGTTCACGTTTTATGGCCTCGCCGGTTCGCTCCGGCAAAGTCTGGCCCAACTCAGCCAGCCCCGAGAATGGGTGGCCGTCGCTTTGCCAAAGATCGCCCGCAACCTCGCTGAACGCGCGCCTGCGGTTCAAGGCCAGAACACCCGCCTGCTGTGCTTGCAACAGCTCATGGCCATCGAATCCGGTCGCTGGGAGACGTACCCGGAACTGGCGTATGCCCCGTTCACGTATGTGATCGCGCACCGTTTGCCTGAAGCGTTGCGGTTACGCGCGCATTTTATCGGCCCGCAAGAATTGCCTGCTCTGTTGAAACAACAACCTCCAGCCGCCGTATTGACCGGCCTCTACGACGATGGTTTCTGGCGTGACACCTCGCTCGATCAATGGAGCCAGTGGGCGCACTACCAAAGTGTGACCAATCCTTTCGGCCTGCGTCTCATGGTGCCGGCCAAGCAGCCTTAGTTGCGTCCAACAAACGCGCATTCTCTTGTTTTCACCGTGGCCTGCTCCCGCCTAATATAAGGCGTGCAGGTAACTTTTCTCCTTGGCCCTGCGGGCAGCGGTAAGACGTACCGTTGTCTCGCGGAGATCCGGGCGGAACTTTCGGCGCGGCCCGAAGGACCGCCCCTGCTCCTGCTTGCCCCGAAACAGGCCACCTTCCAGCTCGAACGCCAGTTGCTCGCCGATCCCGAACTCGCGGGTTACTCACGCTTGCAGATCGTCGCGTTTGATCGTCTCGCGGATTTCATCCTGCGCGAACTCGGCGAGACACCTCCGCGCATCCTCGCGGAAGAAGGCCGTGTCATGGTCTTGCGCGCCTTGCTCGCGCGGCATCAGCTCGATCTCAGAGTCTTTCGCGCAACAGCTCGCCTGCCCGGGTTCGCGCAACAGCTCAGCTTGCTCTTGCGTGAAGTGCAGCGTTACCAGCTTTCGCCCAACAAGCTGATGGAACTGGTTGCGCTGGTGCCTGCCGAAGGTCGTCTCGGTGACAAGCTGCACGATATCAGCCTCATCCTCGGTGCTTACAACCAGTGGCTGAAAGATCATCAGTTGAACGACGCGAGCGCTCTCCTCGATCTCGCCACGACCGCCCTGAAGCACAGCACCCGCCGCACGAACGAGACTTTCCAGCTCGGTGGCTTATGGATGGATGGCTTTGCTGAGATGACGCCGCAGGAGCTTCACCTGCTCGCCACCTTCCTGCCTTTGTGCGAACACGCCACGCTGGCCTTCTGCCTTGATGGCGAACCGCAAGGGAACCCCTCCTGGCTCTCGCAATGGTCCGTCGTGGCGCAGACGTATCGCAACTGCCGCAATCGCTTGGTGACGGATGAAACATTGACGGTGCGGGCAGAAACGCTGGCTCGCGATCCAGCCCACAGCCGTTTTAAAAACGCCCCAGCTCTCGCTCACCTCGAAGCTAATTGGACCACGCCCAAGCCGTACGCTGAAGCGAGTAATGCCGTCGAATTGGTGGAATGCTTCGATGCTGAAGCGGAAGTGCTACATGCTGCGCGGCTCATCCATCAGCACGTCAGAGCGGGCGGAAGGTATCGCGAGGTGGCGGTGTTGCTGCGCAGCATGGAGGGGCATCAGGATATCGTTCAACGCGTTTTCCATCGCCACGGCATCCCTTATTTCATGGACCGTCGCGAATCTGTGGCGCATCACCCGCTCGCGGAACTCACGCGCAGCGCCTTGCGTCTCGCTGCGTTCGGCTGGCGGCATGACGACTGGTTTGCCGCGCTCAAATGCGGTCTGGTCACCATCGAGGATCAACAGATCGATGCCTTGGAGAACGAGGCGCTCGCCCGGGGCTGGAATCATGCCCGCTGGCGCGAACCCATTGTCATCGAGAAAGAACCCGCCTTGGCCGAGCGCATGGAAGCGCTCCGTCAAAGGCTCGTGCCGCCGTTCGTTCAGTTCGTTGATGCTTTGACGAAGACCGGCGGTGTCTCCGGTAACGTGTTGGCCAATGCGGTACGCCAACTGTGGATTGATCTGAAAGCTCCCGCGACGTTGGAGGCTTGGAGCCAGAAGCCCGATCCGCAACACCCGCAATTCGCTGCCATCCACCAAACCGTTTGGGAACAGCTCAACGAATGGTGCGACAATCTCGAACTCGCTTTCGGCAACGATCTGTCGCTCGGCGTGCGTGACTGGCTTTCCGTTTCTGACGCTGGCCTCGCGGGACTTACCGTTGGTGTCATTCCGCCCGCGTTGGATCAAGTCTTGGTCGGGGCGATTGACCGTTCGCGTCATCCCGACCTGCAACTCGCCATCGTGCTCGGTGTGAATGAAGGCTACTTCCCCGCGCCACCCGAGACACCGCTTATCCTGACGGAGATCGACCGCAAAGTATTGGCGCAACAAAACGTCACGCTTGGCCTTGATAACCGCCAGCGTCTCGCGCACGAACGCTACTTCGGCTACATCGCTTTCACTCGTTCCCAACACAAGCTGGCGGTCTGCTGGTCGCGCCAGAATCAGTGGCCTGGCGCTGAATCCCTCGCCGTTTATCGATCAGTTGCGCCAGCTCTTTCCGCAGAACAAGGTGGTTCGCTTCAACGGCTCCTTGGAGCCTGCCGCCATTCAAACGCTGCCGGAATTGCTCGCCCTGCCGCATTGGCCCGAGCGTTTGCAACCTTTGTTCGCGCAGCACCAACGCGACTTGCTGTGGCAACCGCTGGCCTTGCTCTCATCACGCCAGCAGGTCATCACCAAGAACTTGGCACAGACGCGGCTGACAGCGGAGGCCGTCACCACCTTGTATGGCACGGTCTTGCCCGGTTCCGTCAGCAGCCTGGAAGATTTCGCCGCCTGTCCGTTTCGCTTCTACGCTTCGCGTGGTTTGAAAGCGGAGGAGCGCGAATACTATGAAACGGACGTGCGCGAGCGCGGCAGTCTGCAGCACGAGATCCTTGATCAGTTCCATCGCGCCTTGAAGAGGGACAATCGCAAGTGGCGCGATCTTAATCCGACGGAAGCCTCAAATCTGGTGCGCCAGATCGGCGAAGCACTGTTGCCCACGTATCGCGATGGCTTGTTCGTTTACGACCAGCAGAGCGCGTTCCTCGGCCGCACATTGATCCAGCGGTTGGAGCGCATGATGGCGATCCTCGTCGATTGGATGGCCACGTATAAACTGGACCCTGAAGCTGTCGAATTAAGTTTCGGCATGAAGGGCAGCGAGCTACCGGGCTTGAAACTGGACTTGGCTGATGGCCGCGCCCTGTTGTTGCGCGGGCGCATTGATCGCATCGATATCCATCGCCTGCCGGCGGAAGATAAGGCCCTCATCGCGGTCTTCGATTACAAATCGAGTGAGAAGAAGTTGGATGGCCTGAAGTTGCAGCATGGTTTGCAGTTGCAATTGCTCTCCTACCTCGCCTATTTGCGGCAGTTGCCGGAGGCGCAGGAGCAATTTGGCGTGGCGAACTTGGTGCCGGTGGGAGCCTTCTACATCAGCCTGCGTGGTGAGAGCGGTTCCCAGAAAACGCGGCTCGAAGCCCAGTCCGAATCCAAAGAAAGCCCGCGTTCGGCGCATCGTCATTACGGTCGCTTCGATCTGACGCACCTCGACTACCTTGATGGGCGGGCGGAGCGAAAAAAGGCGGATCAATTCAACGATGGCGCCCGCAGCAAAGATGGGTTGAAGGCGGCCGACTTCGCGGCGCTGCTCACCCAAACGGAAGAACAACTGCGCCAGATCGGGGAACGGGTCTTCGCCGGGGACATCGCGATTTCGCCTTATCGCAAAGGGCAGGAAGTCGCTTGCGAGTATTGCAAATTCAAAGCGGTGTGCCGCTTTGATGATTGGACCGATTCTTTCCGGGTGCTGAAACCGGCGAAAGCCAAAGCAGGCGAGGAGGCCGAGGAATGAGCCGCTCTACGCCCCAACAACACGCGGCCATTGTCGCCCGCGGTAACACTTTGCTCGTCGCCGGTGCCGGGACCGGCAAGACAACGACATTGGTGCAGCGCTGCTTGCAGCTTGTGCTGGATGAAGGCGTCTCTATTGATCGCATTCTGATGGTGACGTTCACGGATGCGGCGGCGGCGGAAATGCGGCATCGCATCCGTGCGGCGTTGCAGAAGAAGCTCGCCGATGCGCCGGAGAATGAACGACTGGCCGAACAACTGGCGCTGCTGGACACCGCGTTCATCTCCACGCTGCACTCGTTCTGCCTGCGTTTGATCCGCGAGCATTTCCACGAACTGCAAGTGGACCCGCAGCTCACCATCTTGGATGAGCAGCAGACGCGTCCGCTGGTGCAAGAGGTGTTGGAAGAATTGTTCCAGCGTGCCTATGCCGATGAAACGCCACGAGGAATCGCCATCCGCGATCTGATTCAGCGGTACGGCCAAGGCACGGATGAGCGGGTGCGCGAACTCATTAAGAGCTTGCATGTCTTCACACAAACACTGGCGCAACCGCAGAGATGGCTGACGAAGGCGTTGGAGTTTTACCAGGGTTCCGGACCGGGTAGGTGGCAATCACTTCTCGGGCCCGCTGGCAGTGATTGGGCGCGGGATTGGCAGGCGGCGGTGAAAGCAGGCACCCTGGACGCGGCGAATCTTTCACCCGCTGCGGATGCCTTGGCGGACTTGATCGCCAAGCCAACAGAAGAGGCGCTGGCCAAGGCGCTGAGCGCAACGCTGGCGGCGGATGCGGACTGGAAGCGCGGTACCAAGACGAAATGCCGCAAACCGCTGGAGAAGTTTTTCGATGAGGCCGAGTTCCTGCAATCACAACTGACTACGGATGGGCCGAACCCCTTACAGGTCGATTGGGAAATCGCCCGAGGTCCGATGGTTGCCCTGCTGGAGCTGACGCAGGAATTCACCGAATCGTATCGCCAGGCCAAGCGGGATTTAGGCGGCATCGACTTCGCCGATCTGGAGCAGCTTGTGCTCAAGCTCTTGCTGGATGACAAGGGCCAGCCCACCGATACCGCTCGCTTGTGGCAATCGCGGCTGGACCATGTGTTCGTGGACGAGTGTCAGGACATCAACGCCGCACAGGATGCGATAATCCAAGCGGTGAGCCGTCCGGGTGCGGAGGCGAATCGCTTCATGGTTGGCGACGTGAAGCAGAGCATCTATCGCTTCCGGCTCGCGAATCCGCACATCTTCCAGAACTACCAGCACACTTGGGCGCAAGGGCAGGCGCACCATCAGGTCTTGCCGTTGACCGAGAACTTTCGCAGTCGCGAAGGCGTCATCGATTTCGTGAATTCCGTCTTCGGCCTGCTGATGCAGCCCGCCTTGGGTGGTTTGCACTATGATGAAACCGCCGCCCTGCAGTTCGGCGCTCGCGAGGCCCGTGCCGCTCTTTCCCGTGTGGGTGATGAGGCAACGCCCAAGACCGGTGTTTGGGCGGAGCCGACCCCGCGCGCGGAACTTCATCTGCTCGTGGAAGACAAGGGAGCGGAGAGTGCTGAGGATGAATGGGCGGACCTCATGGCCACAGAGCGTGAGGCCTATATTGTCGCACATCGTTTGCGCGAACTGCACGCGAACGCGCACTCGATTTGGGATAAGGAAACAAGCTTGTTCCGGCAGGTGAAGTGGTCGGACATGGCGATTCTCTTGCGCAACGCTGCCGGGCGGGCGGAGATATTCGCGCGCGCGTGTCATGCCGCCGGTGTGCCGTTGCTCGCGAAGCGTTCGGGCTTCTTCGTCACCATTGAGGTGCTGGATCTGGTGAACCTGCTGCGGTTGCTGGATAACCCGTTGCAGGACATCCCACTGCTCGCGGTGCTGCGATCGCCCTTGGTCGGTTTGTCTCTGGATGAACTCGCTTTCATCCGTGCGGGACGCAAAGAAGATTGCTTCTGGCTCGCGTTACATCAGTGGCATCGCAACCACAAAGAGGACGCGAACGAGACGTGGTTCGTCGTCGATCGTTTCCTGCAACAACATGCGGAATGGCGTGCGCTCATCCGTCAGACTTCGTTGTCCTGTTGCTTGGATCGCGTATTGGGCGAAACAAATTACGAAGCATTCCTGCTCACGACGGAACGCGGTGAAGAGCGTGTGGCGAATGTGAAGCGCTTGCTGGATTTGGCGCGCCGCTACGATCCCTATCAACGCCAAGGGTTGTTCCGCTTCTTGCAATTCGTCGAAGCGCAGGAAGAGGTGGAGCATGATCTGGAGCCCGCACCGCCGCGGCATCCGGATGCGGTGCAGCTCATGACCATCCACAAGAGCAAGGGCCTGGAGTTTCCGGTGGTCGTGCTCGCAAACATCAGTAGTAAATTCAACGAGCGGCATTTGAACGGTGAGGTGTTCTGGAGTGAGGAGCTGGGGCTGGCACCGCGCATCGTGCTGCCGGAGGGCGAGCAACGTTACCCGAGCATCGCGCACTGGGCGGTTCGCCGCCGTGAGCAGCGGGAGTCGATGGGGGAAGAATTGCGTCTGCTCTACGTCGCCCTCACCCGTGCGCGCGATACGTTGATCCTCAGCGGCAAAGGCAGCAGCAAGCTGCTGGATGAACGCTGGGGTGTGACAGGCAGCGGCTCGGTAGAATTTGAGACACGCAAGGCCCGTTCCTTCTGGGATTGGCTCAAGCTCTGGTTGCGCGAACACACGAATTCCGCTGACTGGGCGGATGATCTTTCGGGCGGAGACAAATTGATCCGCTGGCAATTGCACACTTCAGCGGCAGCGCTTGCCCCGGAGACAGCACCGCCCGCCGAGGATGAGCCGTTGCCACCAGCTTCCACCTTCGCTGAGGATCTGGCCGAACGACTGACCTGGAAGTATCCCTTCCCGGCGTCCACGGCGGAAACGGCGAAGACCTCCGTCACCGCCTTGCGGCGGCGGCGCGATGAGACGGATGAGGAAGCGAAACCACTGGTGCAATACCAGTTCCAGTTTCAATTGCCGCAACCGAAGACGGAGAAGCGCACCAAACTGGCAGCTTCAGAAGTCGGTCAGGCGCATCATACTTTCCTGCAATTCGTGGATTTGAACGAGACGGACACGCTGATGAAGTTGCAGGCGCAGGCAAACGAACTCGTGGCCGATAATCTTTTGCGGCGCGAGGAAGCCGAGGCGTTGGATTTGGAAGCGCTCGGCCAATTCTGGTCATCGCCCGCCGGTTCCAGCATCCGTGCGCGGCAGTTTGAGGTGCATCGCGAGTTGCCGTTCACGGCGCGGTTCACGGTGACGGATTTGTTGACGTGCGGAGTAGGTGGCGTGAATCCGGGTTTGCCGCCGGATGAGTTTGTGGTGGTGCAAGGCGTGATGGACCTCGTGGTGATCGGGGCGAAGGAATTGTGGTTGCTCGATTTCAAGACGGACCGACTCTACGCCGAGGACATGCCGGAGAAGTTGAAGCTCTATACACCACAACTAAAACTATACGCACTGGCCTTGGAACGGATTTACCAACGCCCCGTGACGAAGCGGTGGCTGCATTGGCTTTATCTGCGGGAGACGGTGGAGGTGTGAGAAGCCTTTCATGAAGAGCCGAGCCGAGCTGGAGCTCGGCGCTCCTAAAACAACACCGTGCGGCGTTTGGGCATGTGGGCGCCGTCCACCACTTTGCAGAGCACCACATTCAGGGCGCGACCAGTCTTCGCTTGGAATTGCTCGCGCATGGTCTTCATGAAGGCATCGGTATGAGACCATGAAACCATGTTCACGGTGCTGGTGCCCCAGTGTCCACCCGTAGCGCGGGCGCCTAGGCACGTCGGCTGTTCGCGTGCGAGCTCCACGAGCAAGTCCTGATCGGGGGTCGTGGTCTTATAAAAGTCGTGGGCGCTTTCGTGGCTTTGGTAGAGGTAGAAGCCGAGTTGGGCCAAGTCATCTTCGCGCAACGCGCGATCTGTGAACGCCACGCGCGTGTTCTCACCCACCACGTGATAGGCGCACTGATGTTCGCGTTCCGTCAGCAGGGCTTTGTTCTTGGAAAGATAGCGCGGCTCGATGGAGCGCAGGGATTTGGCGTGCAACTTTTTCGCGGCAGATTCGCACAACGCCCTCAGCTCGGTCGCGTCCCCCGGTTTCGTTTCGCTCGGGCCGGCATCGCAGAGGATGATGCAGAACTCGCCCACCAAAGGCAGGACTTCGGTGGTGGCATGGAGCAAGTCCACTTGCACGGTATGGAATTCACGCCCGAGCAGCACGGTGAGCGGACCGAGCACGCTGGCCGGGTGACCGCCAAACTCCGCTCCCATCTGGCAGAGGCGGGCCGTGTAGAGCCGTTCCTTGGGCGTGAGCGACGGCAGTTCGCCATTGCGATCCATCTGCGGCGGGCGGGCGCTGCTCGTTTCCGTGAGGCGATGCGGATACAATGAACGCACCAGCAACGCGGTCGCCACAGCTAGCCCGGAAGTTTGGCCCAGATCCATCCCCGGCGGAAAACTCGTATGAAATGCTGCCGTGAAACCGCCGAAGTGCACGTTCCGTTTGCGCAGGGCCTGCAACACGCCCTTGATGGGGTCGGTCCAAGGCGCTTGTGGATTGGACGAAAACTCGGTGATCCAGAATTTCCCGGGCTGTTCCGGATACGCGGAGGAGAAGAGTTCGATGCGGCCATCCGTGCGCGGTGAGGCAGCGAGGTAGCAATACTGATCCACGGCGAGTGTGAGGACCATGCTCTTGTTGAAGTCATCACTATTGCCCAGCAGCTCGACGTAACCGGGAACCTGCACGACGCGTGGCGGCGTGTAGCCGAAGGCACGCTTGAAGACGGTTTTGACATCCAGCGGGCGGCGCATGGGGCCCCGTTATTTGACGAAGAGTTTGTCGATCTGGGCGGCGAGCGCGAAATCATTCTCGGTCAGGCCGCCGCTCGAGTGCGTTGTGAGGCGCAGCGAGACCTTGTCCCATTGAATCTCGATGTCCGGATGGTGGTCCGCCTTGTTGGCGGCCTTGGCCACCGCGTTCACGAGCTGGATGGAACCGTTGAAATCTTTGCACGAAAAGGTGCGGCGGATGGCCGGGCCATCAAGCTGCCAGTCCGGAACTTTTGTCAGCGCTGCTTTGATCTGAACCGCCGTTAACTTGGGCATGGCGGGCATGATGCCATGGAATCCGTCATGGTCACGTCAAAAGGGTCCAGAACGGCCCGTGACCGGGAATATCCGTTGGACAGGTTTGTGCTGTTGCCGCAAGTTAACCCCTGAAACATGAAGGTGCCTTTGTCATCCGCGCTTCTGAGCCTTGCCCTGACCGGCGGGTTGCTCCTGTGCGGTTGCCAGCCGGAACCGTCACCCGCGAAGCAGCAGGCACCGGCTCCACCGATGACAAAGGTTGACCATATCAAGGTGGATGATGGGGCGCGGCGCGCCATGGAATCGGCCATCCAACAGGCGCGGCAGCAGATCGATGTGTTCGTGCATGCCGTCGAGTCGCCGACTTCCGGGCAGACTTATTTTTCCGTGAAGAAGCGTTTCACCTACACGAAGGACGGACATACTACGACGGAGGATATCTGGCTCTCCAAGGTGGTGTATGCGGATGGGATCTTCGTCGGCTACGTGGCGAACGAACCAGTCTATGTGAAGGATGTGAAGGTGGGCGACAAGGCTTCCGTGGCCAAAGCCGAGGCAACGGATTGGATGATCATCGAGAACAAACGGTTGATCGGCGGCTATACCATCCGGGTCTTACGCGAGTTGATGCCGGAGAAGGAACGGGCGGAGTTTGACCAGTCGGTGCCGTTCAAGTTCGAGTGAGCGCTGTCCCACCGGAGTTTCCCTTTGCTTGGCACTTCAGACTGCGGTACACCATCCGGCGTGCCGGAAATTTTAGGATTCGCTTTGACCCCAAAGCCTGCTGCCGCTGCGCGTGCCCAAGCCACGCTCGCCGCGGAGCTGGCGGCGTTCAAAGAGTTTGGTGCCGCCACCCGGCGTTTGAAGACCGCCGCCTTGGGCCAGCCTTCAGTCGTGGTGCCGACGTTCGTGAACGAGTTCTGGACCGCGAAGCAACGGGCGGCGAATTCCCTGCATGAGATTTCCTACCGCGCCTGCTTCAAACCGCAGTTGCCACGGTTTTTCATCCAACGCCTCACGAAACCTGGTGAGGTGGTCTATGATCCTTTCATGGGCCGGGGTACGACGTTGGTGGAGGCGGCTTTGCTGGGGCGGGTGCCGTTCGGCAATGATGTGAATCCGCTCAGCATCACGCTGACCCGGCCGCGCTTAAGCCCGCCGTCCTTGGCGGAGATCGCCGCCCGCCTGCAGGAGATCGATTTCACGGCGACGGGGGAACAGCCGCGGGAGTTGCTGGTGTTTTATCATCCGCAAACGCTCGCGGAGATCTCGGCTTTGCGAAAGTATCTGCTCGACCGGCGGGCGGCGGGCCAGCTTGATTCCGTGGATGAATGGATCGGGATGGTGGCGCTAAACCGTTTGACGGGGCATTCACCGGGCTTTTTTTCCGTCTATACCATGCCGCCAAATCAGGCGGTATCGGTCAAATCACAACGCAAGATCAACCGGGTGCGAAAACAGAAACCGCCCCGCCGCGATGTCCCCAAGTTGATCCTTGCCAAATCCAAGAAGCTGCTGAAAGACGTGAACGCGGCCTTGCGGCGGACGATCAAGAAGGTTGCTCCTCGCGCCCGTTTCAGCACGGCCATGGCGGATGCCGCCGCGACGTTGCCGCGCGCTTGCGTAGCGCTCGTGGTGACGTCACCGCCCTTTCTCGACATCGTGGATTACGCGGCGGACAACTGGTTGCGCTGCTGGTTCCTCGGCATCGATTCGCAAGCCGTCAACATCACCGTGCCCAAGAAGATCGCGGTGTGGCAGGAGATCATGACCAATGTGCTGCGTGATGTGCAGCGGGTGTTGAAACCGGGCGGGCATGTGGCCTTTGAAGTAGGGGAAGTGAAGCGCGGCAAGGTGAAGTTGGAAGAGGCGGTCATTGCGTGCGGCCTGGCCGCCGGATTGCAGCCCTTGCTCGTGATGATCAACGATCAGGAGTTCACCAAGACAGCGAATTGCTGGGGTGTGAACAATAACGCCAAAGGCACGAATACGAACCGGATCGTGGTTTTTCAGAAGAAAGCCAGAAAGGTTAAATCGTAGCATCGTCGAAACGATTCTCTCCCATGCGTGCAGTCATCCAACGAGTAACGGAAGCGAGCGTGACCATCGAAGGCCGTGTGAAGAGTTCCATCGGGCGCGGCCTGCTGGTCTTGCTGGCGGTGGAGGATGCGGATACGGCGGAGGACATCGAGTGGCTGAGCGGCAAGATCGCGCGGCTGCGGGTCTTTGACGATGCGGCAGGCGTGATGAATCTTTCGGTGACCGAAGCTCCGGGCGAGCTGCTCGTGGTCAGCCAGTTCACCCTCTTTGCAAGCACGCGCAAGGGGAACCGGCCATCCTACACACGTTCATCGCGGCCGGAGTTCGCCGTGCCGATGTATGAGCAGTTTGTGCACGCTTTGGAGGCGGCCGTAGCCAAGCCGGTGGCCACTGGTGAATTTGGTGCCGATATGAAAGTGGCGCTGCTGAATGATGGTCCAGTGACCATCATCATCGATTCCAAGTTGAAGGAGTGACTTACTTGGTGCCCAAGACGAGTTTGCGCGGTTCTTTCTCTTCGTCCACCAGCACCATGACATAATCTGCCGTGATGCTTTCACAGCGCACTTTCATGGTCTGTTCGCCGACTTGAACTTTCAACGTGTCGCCGGGCGAAAAAGTTTTGTTGTTGATCAAAGCGACTGGCCGCGTGGCTGAGCCGGTGATGCCTTTCAAGATGAGCTTGTCATAGACGACTTTCACGGCGGGGCCGGTTTGCACCAGCGGGGTGGGCGCATTATCCACCGCTGGTTCCGGCGTAGCCGTTGCGGGGGGTGAACCCTTCTGGTTGAGGCCTTTGTTCAACTCGGCGAGAAACACCTTCGGGCCGCCTTCCATGTAGCCGAGTTGCTGCATGACATTGCCTTTGGCGTCCACGAGGAAGAGTGTGGGGTAGCCGCGCACGCCATACTTCTGCTGCAAGGCCTGATTGGCCCGTTGCAAGGCGGCGGATTGTGGTTTGTTGTTGGGGAAATCGACTTCGAGCAGGATCAGTTTGCTGTCGGCGAACTGGGCGAACTCTGGCTTATCAAAGACTTCCTTGCGGAGCTTGATGCACCAGCCGCACCAGTCCGAGCCGGTGAAGTCGATCAGTACCGGCCGGTTTTGGGCAGCGGCGGCTTGCAGGGCGGCGTTGTAATCCGTCAGCCACGTGGCGGCTTGCAGGGACGGCAGGGTGAGAAAGAGAAGGAGAACGGCAATGGACAGACGTTTCATGGTGAACTCCAGCTTGGTTTGGACGCTATGTGACGTGTGCACATAGCGTCCAGCCAGCAAGATTTACACCACGGCGACCGGATTCACAAGCGTGCCGATGCCGGACACGGTGATTTTCACCACGTCCTTCGGCTGCAGGGTGAAGTCGTCGTTCGGCACGATGCCCGTGCCGGTGAGCAGGACGGCTCCGTGCGGGAAGGTCTGGGAGCGGCAGAGGAAACCGGCGAGTTCCTTGAAGCTGCGTTTGATCTGGCTGATGGAGGTCTCGCCGCTGAACACAGGCTTCTGGCTGCGTTGGATTTCGATACCAATTGTCCACGCCCGTGCCTCATCTTCAGACACGCCGACGGCCACAAACGGCCCCACGGCGCAGGAACGGTCATACATCTTGGCCTGCGGCAGATAGAGGAGATTCTCCCCTTCGATATCGCGCGAGCTCATGTCATTGCCAATGGTATAGCCGACCACCCCGCCCCGGGAATTGATCACCAAAGCCAGCTCCGGCTCCGGCACGTTCCACTTGGCGTCGCGACGGATGCCGACGGATTCGCCCGTGGGCACGGTCTTTTCCGGCAAGGACTTGAAGAATATCTCCGGGCGTTCGGCGTCATAAACGCGATCATAGGCGCTGGCGCTGA
Source organism: Limisphaerales bacterium (assembly GCA_965283725.1). GTDB lineage: Bacteria > Verrucomicrobiota > Verrucomicrobiia > Limisphaerales > JAEYXS01 > JAEYXS01. The sequence continues at coordinate 253,207 of CBDIPT010000003.1, read as the reverse complement.
ATTCGGATTCATCCATGCGTGCCTTCTTGCTGCGCAGATAGGTGACACCCGCAGCCCAGACTTCCTGACGTTCCACGGGCGAGAGCAGCTTCACTTCCGCGAGCGGGCGGGAAGGCATCTCGGACTGTGACAAACCCGCCAGACGGCCCAGCAGATCGTCGCTCTCAAGCAGCGGCGTCATCAGTTCGATGCCCGCCGCGGTGAGATCGGAAACGGTGTTGTCCGGGTTCAGCAGACCGATCCGGATCTGCGCTTTGGCATTTAAAAAACGGCAGAGCTTAAACATAGAGCTGTTTTAAAGCGGCGATTTTCCCATCAGGCGCCGCAGATTTGTACTTCAATTAAGCGGAGTAATCCAGATACACGGTCTTGATGCGCGTGTAGAATTCGATCGCGCCCGCGCCCTGTTCCTTGAAGGAATCCGTGCTGGATTTCTTCACGCCGCCGAACGGCGCCTGCAGCGCGAGCCCGGTGGAAATCTGGTTCACCTTCACCACGCCGGCCTGGATGCGCTCGGAGTAGATCATGGCTTTCTTGATGTCCTTCGTTACGATGGCGGCGGACAGGCCGACGTCCACGCTGTTCGCCACGGCGAGCGCTTCCTCGAAGTTCTCCACGGCGATGACCGCAACGACCGGACCGAAAACTTCTTCCTGCGCGATGCGCATGTTCGGCGTCACATCGCTGAGCACCGCGGGCTGCATGTAGTAACCATGCGCCAAGTCGCCTTCCGTGAGGCGTTGACCGCCCCAGACGAGTTTCGCGCCTTCTTTCACCGCGATGTCGATGTAGTCCAGGTTGCCCTTGAACTCCTGCTCGTTTACGGCGGGCCCCATCGTCACGCCTTCGTGCAAACCATTGCCCACCTTGATGGCCTTGGCTTTCTCCACGAGCTTCGCAGTGAACGCCTCAGCGACACTCTTCTCCACGATAACGCGGCTGGTCGCTGTGCAAGCTTGGCCCGTGAGGCCGAAGCCCGCGATGGCCACGAGGCGCGCGGCGAGATCGAGGTCCGCATCCGCGAGGACGATGGTGGGATTCTTGCCGCCCATCTCCATCTGCGCGCGCGTCATGTTCTTCGCGAGCTGCTGATAGACCGACGTGCCCACCTTGTACAGCCCGTGAAAGACAACGCCGCGACATTCGGATTCGAGGAAAGCTCGCCACCGACTGCACGTCCATCACCCGTGACGACATTCAACACGCCCTTCGGCAATCCCGCTTCCGTCAAAATCTTCGCCAGCTCCATCGTCATCGCTGGCGCTTGGGACGCTGGCTTGATGATGACCGCATTACCGCACAGCAACGCCGGAGCCATCTTCCACGCGGGAATCGCGATCGGGAAATTCCACGGCGTGATGAGCGCCACAACGCCCACGGGTTCGCGCCGTGTGAAGAGCAAATTGTTCGGCAGATCGTGCGGGATCGTCTGGCCGCCGACGGTGTAGCTGAGGCCGCCGAAGAAGCGGAAGATATCCGCCGTGCGCTGCACTTCGCCGGTGGCTTCCGCGAGTGTCTTACCTTCCTCGCGCGTGAGCAACTTCGCGAGCTCGGGCTTCCGCGCTTCGAGCAACTGGCTGACCTTGCTCAACACGCGACCGCGCGCCACCGAAGTTGTCGCCGCCCAACCGGCCAACGCCGCCTTGGCGGCTTCGATCGCCGCGAGGGCATCCGCCTGGCCGCTCTGCGGATACTGCGCCACCACTTCGCGCGTATCGGCTGGGTTCGTGTTTTGGTAAGTCTGACCGGACTTCGCCGGCACCCATTCGCCACCAATGAAATTTTGGTACGTCTGCATAATATTAACCGATAAAGAGCCAACAATAGGCCGCTGTCTCGCTGACGCAACCTAAAGAATGTTAAAATCTGGGAGCGCTATAACGCGTCCGCGTTCCTTCTCCCCTCGACGGGAAGAAGAGTAGGGTGAGGGGTGAGAACGCCTAAAACACCGCTATCAGCCCAGTGCCAAACTATCGCATCCCGCCCATGCTCGGCGGCATCTTTCCGCCCATCTTGCCGATCATCTTCTGGAACTTGCCCATCTTCTTCAGCATCTGCTGCATCTGCGTGAAGCGCTGCAACATGTTGTTCACCTCGGTCACCGAGACACCACTGCCCTTGGCGATGCGTTGACGCCGGCGCGCGTTGAGGATTTGCGGGTGACGGCGTTCCTTCAACGTCATCCCGCAGATCATGCCTTCCATGCGGCGAAATTCCTTCTCGCTCTTGGAGAGATCCGCGCCCTTGATCATTTCGCTGCCCCTGGGAGCAAGCCCACCAGCGATTCCAGCGAACCCATCTTTTTCATCTGGCGCAGTTGATCTAGGAAGTCCTCGAGTGTGAACTCGCCCTTCCGCATCTTCTCTTCCAGCTTCTTCGCTTCAGCCTCGTCCACGGCCTCGGCCGCGCGTTCCACGAGGGAGACCACGTCACCCATGCCGAGGATGCGTGAAGCCATACGTTCCGGGTGGAACGGCTCGAAATCATCCAGCTTCTCACCCACGCCCGCGAACTTGATCGGCTTGCCCGTCACCGTCTTCAGGCTCAGCGCCGCACCACCGCGCGCATCACCGTCCAACTTCGTGAGGATCGCGCCTGTGATATTGAGCGCTTGATCGAAGTGCGTCGCCACGTTCACCGCTTCCTGACCCGTCGCAGCGTCCAGCACCAGCAGAATTTCCTGCGGCTGGATCAGATCGCGCAGGCGCACCAGCTCCTGCACCAACGGCTCATCGATCTGCAAACGACCGGCTGTATCGAAGATCAACGTGTTGCGGTTATTCGCCTTCGCGAACTCCAGCGCCCCCTTCGCAATCTTCTGCACATCCGTCTCGCCGCGCATCAGGAACACCGGGATGTCCAGTTGCTTGCCCAGCGTCTCCAATTGATCCATCGCCGCCGGGCGATACACATCGCACGCCACCAGCAGCGGTTGCCGCGCCTGCTTCACCAACAGCTTCGCCAGCTTGCCGCTCGACGTCGTTTTGCCGGACCCATGCAAGCCCACCATCATGATGCACGCCGGGTTGCCGCTGATATTCAGCGCGGCGTTCGTGGAGCCTAGCAGCGTCACCATCTCATCATGGATGAGCTTGATGACCTGTTGCCCCGGGTGAACGCTCTGGATGACCTGCTGGCCGATGGCCTTCTGTTTGACGCTCTCGATGAAGTCGCGCGCCACCTTGAAATTCACGTCAGCATCCAGCAACGCCATGCGCACATCGCGCAGGGAATCGGAGACATTGGACTCCGAGATCTTGCCTAAGCCGCGCAGGTTACGGAATACATCCTGCAATTTGCCGGTCAACGAATCGAACATCCGGGCAAATTATGGGAGGAACGACGGGTTGACAAGCGTGCGGGTGTTTGGTTTCATTCGCGTCCCTAACGGTTGGCAAAGTAACGGTTGGTAGAATACCCAAGTGGCCAACGGGGGCAGACTGTAAATCTGCTGGCTCACGCCTTCGATGGTTCGAATCCATCTTCTACCACCACTCTTTCCCTACGGATTCCCCTCTTTAAACAGCCCCTAAAGCTGAATTGATCTCTCGAATTTCTACTGATTGTTTCCTCTCACCAGCGACGCTTGCTGATTCAAGCTGGAGGCTTGAAAGCATGTAGCCGGTGGTTGAGCCCGCGTTGGCGGGCGACACCACCGGTCAGCCCCCAAAAGCCCGACGCACCCCGGCAGGGGTGCCAGAAAACCGTAAAGGGCAAATCCCCGCTTTTGAATTAATTCGACTGTCAAAGAACACAAAGGGAATAGCGGCCATGAACACTAACCAACCGACCAATCTCCTTTTACCGAGCCACAAACTGGCTCAGCACCGAAAAACTAGCACACCATGCAGGATATGCGCAACAAATTTTAACTTTGCGGCATAGACAACGATCCGAACCCACTGCCTCCCAACAAATTGCAAAGTCACTTTTTTTGCCTGAATTGGAGGCCGTATCGGTGAAACGGCACCTAAAACTAGAAACCTCCTTCCTTGGCTATCGGCCATAGTCGATTGGCAATTCTTCCCCATCCCCCTGCTACCCCGGCGTTTTGGTCGGGGCCGTCCCGCAGTCCCTCCCGGCTGCGTCCCTGGTAGCGCACGCTTCCAGCGTGCGGGTTACGCTGCATCCTGCTGCGTTTCAGTGGACCGCCGAGCTTCCGCTCGGCCCGTCTCCCTCTTCCCCATCCAGCATCCAGTATACGGTATCCGCTTCCCCTCACTTCTTCACCTTCAACTGAAAATCCCCGTTATTCCCCGTCACCGATCGAAAACTCCCCGTCATCGCCTCGCCCTTGATATAACCCGACCACGTATACGTATCCCCATCCACCCGCGTGTTCCCGGCCAACGTCACATTCGTGCCGCTCTGCTTCGGCGTCATCAACGCCGTATATGTGAAAGGCTTGCCCATGCCCGTGCCCGTGAACTTCGCGATCCACTGCCCGTTCTGTTCCCCCACCACCGTGCACGTCAGTTCGCCCTTCGTATTGAACTTCTTGTTGCTCCAATTCCCCGACCACGCCTTCGTCTTCGCCGCCTCCGCCGCGAACACTTGCTGCCCCACCCCGATCAAAAGCCCAAGCCCGAGCAACGCCAACGTCGCGATGACCCACCGACGTTTGGGAAAACCAAGGGAAGAATGAACGCGCGACACGCTTTGCATACGGAATTCCTTTTCTCAGCCGACTGACAACTGACCATCAATCACCCCGCCCACCCCGTCAAGCGTGCAGACCCCTCTCCACCCCGCCGCGATTATAATGCCCCATGAAAAAGGAGGGATCACATCCTGCGGTCCCAATCTAAGCCCTAAACCTGGTAAGGCCGCGCCGCCTCGCCAAAAACGAATCTTCGAAAGGTCATGATTTGAAAAGCTGGGTTGCCAACATGGCTGAAATCGGTTCCGATGACGCCGAAAGAAGGCGGGCAAGTGGCGAGCCGGAACGGTCCAACCTGCGGAATAGAGATCTCCACGCACCATCCTGTCGTAACGCTTCGCTCAACCTTAAGATGAATGATGCCAATTTGACCTTGGAAGAAGAACCGTTTGCCTCGTGCAGCTACTGCGGGCGCGAGAATCCGGAGCGCTTGCCCGCGTGCCCGGGTTGTGGCACGTCACTGGTAAGGACCGAGGCCGTGCCAAAACGCAAGTCCAAGGCGCTGGCCGTTTTGCTTGCCCTCGTCTTTGGCCCGGCCGGACTGTTTTATGTACGAGCAGCGTGGTGGTGTGCGGTCGTGGTCATCGTGATCGGGGTGGTCATAAGACTCCTCGGTATGGGCGGGCTTTGGCTCTCAGTCGTGGCCCGCATTTTCTGTATGATCTGGATTTACCGGCATTTGAGCGAACTGGAGGAACCTATCGGTGGCAAGCAGGATCCTGTTAGCCTGCTGAACCGGGCTGCCGCTTTGGAAAGTTACGATCGCGCCGAAGCGATTGCTGCCTACGAAGAAATCATCCGCCTGTACCCGGACACACCGGCGAGCAAAGAGTCCCAGCAGAATATCGCCACCCTAAGAAAAAATCTTTGAAGCGCCAATAGGTGGCCGGTGCCCGTCAGCGGGCGCCCCCCTCAAGTCCCACCGGGACGACCGAAAATAGCCCACCGTTTCAACGGTGGGAAAAGCGGCCGAGAAACCAAGCCCCGTCAGGGCGAAAGAACCGGAGCTTCCGGACCGCGGTGGCTCGCCCTGCGCCAAAGGTCGGGGTAGTCCGCCCCAAGCGGAACCAGCCGCAGCACGTGGAAAACCGGATACGCATGAAAGTTCGCACCTCACTTCCCTTACCGGACCCGCTGCGACTGGTCCTATCGGACACAGTCGCGGTCCAAAACCGTTCGCGTAGCGACAATAGCTCAATTATTTGGAAGCTAGGAGGTTTTCATCCACTAGCGAGATCACCGCAAAAATATGATCGTGATACTCTGTCATGTGGCTACGGAGGTTTGCTTCTGTAACCGTGACAAGATTCTTAGCCAAGTTGGTTAGAGTAACATGAAGATGTTTATACGTTTTCTCTTCGGCCATCAGTGATACACACTCCTGTGAGTCGGGACCTCCTTTCGCCATTGCCTTTGCAAACTGGTCCCATTTCACTTTTTGCACCCTTAATCTTCGCATTGCAACTGAGAATAAATCGCCTTTCAAATGCTCTAAAAGATTTCGCGCATTGATCCCGAAAGCTGTCTGCGATTCAAAACCGGCAATGCATTTTTGGTACGTGTCACAAGCTTTCTGAAACTCTTCACACCTATCAGGAAACAACCGCGTTAGCTTGCCGGCTATGGCTTCTCTCCTTTGGTGTCTTTCTTGTATTTTCTGATATGATATGGCTTTGTCTTTGATCCAAGAAGATACGGGTTCATTTGCTTTGGGCTCACATGAAATAGATGATAGAGCCTGATATGCAGTGTTCGAAGACGAAACTTCCATAGCATAGCCACTTGCCGGATTGTAAAGTGGTGATTGCTGGGGCAAGGGCAGCGTTTTTTGCCAATAATTTGTGGTAAAAGAAAACTGATTGGCCAAGTTTTCTTTAGCTTCTTTCGGAAGCTCTTTTGGCATGGATTCTATCAAATCGATTTGAAAACCCACCACTTCCGCGCTGCGTTGCACATCAGGTGCTTGTTCATTTCGTTTTTTAAGGTCGATAAGCCAAGAATCGAGCGTTTCTTTCTTTTCCTTGAGAGCTTTGATGTAATTCACGGAGTCCATTTTTCAAATCACTGTTTTTCCTCTTTCCCAGTCTTATTCCCCTGTTCCTTCCACTTCTTCTCCGCCTCAATGATCTCCCAGATCTTCTTCAACGTATCGCTCGAGATATTCGTCACTTGGAAATCCGATGGCTGCGCCGGATCAATCAATCGCAACGTCTTTACCTCGCGCTGATGCTTCAAATGCTCCGCGATCGCACCTTGAATGGACGTCAACGTGTCGTTGAACTGATTCACCTGCTTGGATACTTGATCCAGTGCCGGTGAAGCCTTCGCCGTCTCGCCCGCCTTCGCAGACTTGAGCCCCTCCGCCAGCACACCCTTGATGCCTTCCAGGTTTTGCCCGAACGCGTTCAGTTGCGCCACGATGCTGCTCACCAGCTTCTCCGTGTCGTTGCTCGGCTTCGCGAGCCGTTGCGCCTCGATACCTTGCGCGAGCACGGCTTTGATGGATTCCAGGCCTTCCGAGAACGTCGAGAGCTGCACTACCACGCGGCTCACCGGGTCGCTCTCGCTGGTGCCGGAGAAAAGCTGGTTGCGCTTGAACGTCCGCTTGATCTCGTCCCAGCGCGCCAGTTGTTCCGGCGTGATGACCTTCTGGATCTCCGCGAACTTCAGCAGGTTCGCCTCCGCGCCGGTGGTGAGCGTTTGCGCCTCATTCCGGTAATGGTCCTGGATGAGCGTCCAGATCTCGCCATCGTTCATGATGGGCAGGACCTTCTCGGCCAGCCGGTTCATGTTACGATAGGAGCCTTGCAGCTTGAAGGGCGGTTCCGTGCGGAACGCCTCGGCCTGCGCGGCGGAGGCGATGTATTCTATATTCACGCGCAGCACGATGTCCCGGATGCGGATGAGCTTCCGCATCACGTTCACCATCTCGTTGATCTCCTCCACGGAGTAATTCCCCTCGAAGGTCACGCCCTCGCGCGAATCCGTGTCCGCGATCTTCGCGATGGCATACACATCCTTCTGGCTGCGGCTGGCGAGCTGGTTCAGCACACGATTCGAGGTGAGCGCATTCTCCAGGTAGCTCAGCTTGAACGCATCGTCACTGCCACCGATGATGTCGCCGAGGTTGTACGTGTCCGCACGGTTCGCGAGCATGTCCGGGATCTTGAACTTGTCACCGCTCTCCGTGTACGGATTGCCCGCCATGACGACCGCCACGCGTTTGCCGCGCAGATCGTAAGTCTTCGCCTTCCCCTGATACACGCCCTCGATGCGCCGTTGGCCGTCGCACAACGAGATGAATTTCTGGAGCAACTCCGGATTGCAGTGCTGGATGTCATCCAGATACAGCATCACGTTGTCGCCCATCTCCAGCGCGAGGTTCAGCTTCTCCAATTCTTCGCGAGCACTCGCATTCTTCGCCTCCGCCGGATCAATGGACGTCACGCTGTGACCGATGGCCGGGCCGTTGATCTTCATGAACACGATGCCGAGCCGGCTCGCGATGTATTCCATCAACGTCGTCTTGCCGTAACCGGGCGGCGAGATGAGCAGCAGCATGCCCATGCGATCCGTGCGCGTGTTCGCGCCCGCCACACCCATCTGCTTCGCCAGATTGTCGCCGATGAGCGGCAGATAGACGGAATCGATGAGCTTGTTCCGCACGAAGGACGTGAGCACCTTCGGCTGAAATTCCTCCAGCCGCATGTCCTCGCGCTTCGCCTCCACGAGCTTTGCCTTCAACGCGTGGAAATGCTGGAAGCGCGGCACCGTCACGCGTTCGTGCTGCTGCAGCTTCGCCATGAACGCGTTGTAATTCAGCGCGTAACCCTCCGGCGTGATGATCTGATGCGCCCCCGCGAGCTTCGGGATGTGCGCATTCACCGACACATCGATGACCGAGCGCAGCTCGAACGTGCCGCGCAGCACGATGGACGCCGCTTCGTTCCGATACTCCGCGTTCGGCTTCGGCTCGGCCACGCTGAGGTAGCCATCCACCCACTCGCACACGAGCTGGAACGCACTACGCGTGTCCTCGCTCACGGACTTCAACGCCGCCTCGAACTTCTGCGCGAAATGTTTCTGCCGCAGGAACGCCTGGAACCCCTGATAGATCGTGGACGCCTCGATGCTGGTGACGAAATTCTCATTCGTCGTGAGATCGTGGAAAAGATATTCGCCGGCCTGCTCAGCCAAGTTCGCCGGGAACAAACCGCTCGTCTCGCTGAACTGGCGGATGAGGCCTTGCAGCTCGGCGATATACGTGTCCGGCTGCTCACGACCAGGGAACAGCGTATTACGTAGACGGAAGCCCGCCAGCTTCGCCGTGAGCAACGGATTCTTGGGCGATTGATCCCGCCAGAAAACCGTCGCACAAGCCCGCGCATGCGTGTGATACCGCAGCAGCCCGATGCTGGAGTGCATCCGCGCCAGCTCGCGCAGGAACAGCGCGGCATCGTTATCATGGATGCCTTTCACATAGCCCTCCGCATAACGCGGCGCCATGAACTCCTGCACGTGCGTGAACTGCTCTTCCGCACTGAGCTTCAAGAAACTCTCGACGTTCTGGCCGTGCGACTTCGCCTCCAGCGCCTTCAGCAATTCATACGCGAGATACTCGCCGCGATACACCGTGGGGCTTTCCGAAACGATCTCCTGCTCCCACGCATCGCGCGTGCCGAGGAATTCCGCATCCGTCACCTTCTCGAAGAAATTCGTGCCCGTGAGGTGATAGAACATCGCGTCGTCCCGTTGCACGACGGTGAGTTCCAGCGGCTGCGTGTTGACGTTGAACTTGTGCTTGCCGAACTGGATGATGTTCTTCCCATCGACGTACAGGTCCTGCTTGTCCTTGAGCTGGCGGACGGCGTCCTCGCGAATGGTCTTCAGGCGGCTCTGGATGTCGCCGGACTTCACCGTGTCCTCCAGCTCCGTGAGTTGGCGCACAATGTCGCGCACCTTGTCCACCATCAGATCGGAGGCGAAGTAACCATTGATGTCGTTGATCGACTTCATCGCCTCCACGCGATTCTTGATGCCCTTCAAGATGCGGTCCGCCGAGGACATCAACGAACCCGCGCGCTTGTTCCGCGCCTCCACGAGTGCGAGCTTGCGGTTCTCGAACGCGGAATAAAGTTCGTCCCGCTTTTCCGTGATCTGCGCCTGGAATTCCTCGAAATCGGCGAAGCGGCCTTCCAATTCCTCCACCTGCACCATGATCTTGGTGAGGTATTCGTCGCAACGCGCCGGCGTGTCGCAGATCTCCAGGTAATTCACCACGCTCTGGTCCAGCAGGCGCATCTGCGAGGCGAATTGCGCGGAGCCTTCCACCGCCTGCAATTCCGAGCGGCGCTTCTTCAGCGCCACTTTGATCTGGTTCAGCGGCGCGTAGATGGCCGAGATGCCATCGATGATCTGCGTCGTCTGCGTGGCGTCATCGATCTTCAGGTTGCTGACGATCTCGATGAGCATCTCCAGCTCACGTCCCGTCCCCGCGATCCGTTCCTCCAGCACCTTCGCATCCGCCACCTTCGTGAGCTTGCCGACACCTTCCTCATGCCCCTTCACCTTCGCCCGATACGGATCGAGCGATTCCTTCTTCAACAGGAACTCAACGCACTTCGCCGAAAGCTTCTCCGTATGCTCCGAAATCTGTTGTTCCAACGTGGCCACCAGCGCCTTGTCCACATAGCGCAGGTCCTTCAACGAAATCGTCTCACCCCGCAAGCCACGAAGGCGCGCGAGCTTGTCCACGAACTCACCGATCTGCTCGAACAACCCCGACTCCACCTCGTTGATGAGCGCCGCCGCTGCGCCGCTGACACGCTCCACCTCGGACTTCGTGTTGCGCTTGATGCGGACGACCTTCTCGTATTCATCAATCGCACCGGAGGCCGCATCCTTCACCGCTTGCAGTGTCGTCTTCAGCTCGAAGGCTTCTTTGTGATCCAGCCAGAAATACGTGTCGAGCAGGTCATTGACCGTCTTCACCATGTCCACGTAGAGGCCCGCATAGCTGTCTTCCTTGTTCAGCAGCGTGAGCACCTCATGGCATTCGGACATGCAGCGCACGATGGCCGGATTGCCGAGCTTGAAGAGGTAACTGTCCTTGCGCTCCGGCACGGGCAGGTTGTTGTCCAGATACGGCGTCTGCCACACCTGGATGACATGATGCTTCAACGGCTCATCACTCGCCTTGAACAAAATCAGTTCACCATTCTCGAACGTCGTGAAACCATTGCAGACAATGGGCGCCTCCACCTTCTGCTCGATCAGGTTATACGGCATCAACATGTAGATGCCGTCCTGCCGGTTGTAGAACGTGTGCAGCACGTCTTCGCCGTTCGGCGCCTTGATGCGCCGCTCGAACAGCATCTGCGAAAGCGAGGACGGGAACTGCTTGAACTCGCCGAGTTGCAAATAATAACCATTCGAGAAAATGATGCCCTGGTCATCCGGCAAGAGCACGCACGAGTCCTCAATGGCATCGATGCGCCGGACTTCCTTTAGCTTGTCGTTGAAGACGAGGTAACGGAACTTGTCCTCCTGATACGGCCGGATCTTCAGCAAAATGAGATTGCCGACGATGGCGTAAAAGATCTCCGCATCATCGAGCGTTTGATCCTTGTGCTCGACGGGTTCCGTGTAGATTCCTTTGCCGACGTTCGTGTTGTCCTCGATCTTGATGTCGAGATCGCCGCCGACCGTCTCCACGAACACGCGGTCCTCGATGGAGATGTGCGGGTGCTTGCCTTTGCGATGCTGGTCTCGATGCGCCCGTTTCCACTCGAACTCATGCTGCGGCGGATACTTGACCTCGTGATCGAAGCGGTTGCCGACGTAGCTCAGCACGCCGTCCTTCATCACCCACTTGAACGCCTTGAAATCGTCCACGCCCGCACCGACCCGGAACTTCATGTAGAGGTTCGGGCCGATAGTCATGAACTTCGTGAAGATCGTGTTCTTGTAGTATTTGTAGAGCCCTTTGAAATCCGCCTCGAACTGCTCGTTGTTGATCAGGTCCAGCGGCAGCGCCGCGAATGTGCGGTCTTCCTTGAATTCGTAGATGCCAAAGACGTCAGCGAGCTTCGTCTCCGATTTTAGACCGAAGAAGACGTTGTAACCGAAGAGGAATTTGTTCTTCCCGAGGCAAACGATGTCCCGCGGGATGCAGTTGTTCTCTGTCGTGACCCGCTCCGTGGCGATGAGCCCCGTCGTGATCGAGCCGAAGACCTCCTTGCGCGCCGCGTTCAGCTTCTCCAAGCGCGTGCGCAACTCCGCCGCCTGCGTGTTCAGGCGGTTGCGGATGATCTCATACGTGCCGCCCTCCAGCACGACCTCGTCGGCCTTCGGTTTCTGCGGCGCTGCCGGTGCTTCAGCCATAATGCGTGATTAAGCTATCGAATTGAATTTCGTTACCAATCGCTTGGTGCCTCTCCTCCCTCTCCCCTTAATGGGGAGAGGGTTGGGGTGAGGGGTGAGCAAGCCCACCGCACACATAGCTTAAACCGTTTTCATCGCCGCCACCTTGGCCACCTTCTCATCCTGCACGCCGAAGCGTTTGGCTGCGGCGAGCAGGCGTTCCAGCGCGCCCTTGGTCTCGCCGTTGTCGGCCAGGGAGATCATCTGGGCGAGCGCGGCGGACACCGTGAGGTTCTTCAGATCCTCGGAGGTGAGGCCGAACTGTGAGGTGAAGCCCTTGAACTGCTCGCGGAAATATTCCGGGTCGCTGTTGAAGAACGTATCGCGCACCGTGGTGAGCGACTGGCTGTTGTCGATAACACGGTCCACCGATTTGCCCGTCGTGATGGCACCCACGATCTTGTCGAAGAACACCGTCTCGCCGCCCACGATGTCGATCTTGGCGCTCTTCAGCGCTTCGGCGACGATCACCGCCTGGCTGGACGCGATGTCCTTCTGCACATTGATGGTGGCGAGCTCCACGTCGCGCTCCTTGTAGAGGCGCAGCTTGAACTCTTCGTGTTCGCGACCGACGCCATCGAATATCTTCATCGCTTCGGCCTTCTCGGTGATGCCCTTGGCTTCGGCTTCGAACTTCAGTTCCATGACCTTGGCTTCCGCCGTTCCTTGTTTCTCGGCGGCAGCGGCTTTCGCTTCGAGCACTTTGGCCTCGGCAGTACCTTGCTTCTCCGTCGCCGCGGCGCGGGCTTCGAGGACTTGCGCCTCGCCCAAACCGGGGGCGGCGGTCTCCACGACCACGGCCTCGGCCATGCGTTTCTTCGCGGTGGCTTCACGCTCAGCGGCCTGTTGGGCGGCTTCCGCGGTCAGCACGATCTGCTCGGCATGGATCTCAGCGGCTTTCTTGGAGGCTTCGGCGCCCTTCACCGTGCGATACATGTCCTCCTCGGCCTTCAGTTCGGCCGCGCGTTTGGAGGCTTCGGCAGCTTTGATGGATTTCACCAGGCCCTCTTCCGCTTCCATCGCGGCCTTGGTCAGCACCACCTGTTTCTGGCGATCCGCTCCGGCAAAGGCTTCCGTATCCTTGATACGTTCCTTCTCGGCGACGACGGCCTTTTCCACCATCACGCGTTCGCGGATGACGTCCTGGATCTTCTTCTGCTCGATCTCGATGACCTTGGTCTTCTCGATATCGGCCAGCGTGACGACGCGTTCGCGCTCGGTGACTTCCAGCAGACGATCCTTCTCCACGCGCTCGGTCTCGACGGCGTTCGTGCGTTCCTTGTTCTTTTGCGCGACGATGATCTGGCGGTCCTTGTTCTCTTCCGCGATGGCCACTTCTTCTTCCGTGGCGATGCGTGCCTGTTCGGACTTCAGGCGGTTTTCCTGCTGCACCTTGATCGCTTCCGCATTCTCACGGGCGGTGATGGCGGCCACTTCACGCTTCTGCTTCTCCGTGGCTTCCGCGAGCTGGCGGTTCAGTTCGAGGATGGCTTCCTGCGCCTCGACGTCCTGCTTCTTGATGACCTTCTCGCGGTCGCGGGCGATGTGGTTCGCCAGCTTCGCCTGCGTGGCGGTGAGCTCGGTGATCTTCTTGATGCCCTCGGCGTCGAGGATGTTGTTCGGATTCAGGAATTCGAGCGGCGTCTGCTCGAGGTAATCGATGGCGGCGTCATCCAGCACGTAGCCGTTCAAGTCCGTGCCGATGATGCGCAGGATCTGTTCGCGGAACTTCTCCCGCGAGTTATACAGTTCCACGAAATCGAACTGGCGGCCGACGGTCTTCAAGGCCTCGGAGAACTTGGCCTCGAACAGTTCGGCGATGGCCGTGCGATCGGAGGCGCGCACGCAACCGATGGTCTGGGCGACGCGAAGCACGTCCTGCTCCGTCTTGTTCACCCGCACGAAGAAAGCCACGGAGATGTCCGCACGGACGTTGTCTTTGCAGATCAAGCCCTGCTGGCCGCGGCGGTTGATCTCCAGCCGCGTCACGGAGATGTCCATGTATTCCGCCTTGTGAAAGACGGGATAGATGAGTTTGCCGGAAAAGGTCACGCTTGTGCCCCCGGCGCCGTTCTTAACGAGCGCCTGCCCTTGCTGCACCTTGCGGAAACAGACGGTGTAAACACCCAGATAGAGGACCATGGCCAACACCAGCACTCCTCCCGCGACTAATATTAACACTTCAAACATAACTTGGCTTTCTCCTTATTGTTCTTAACTGCGTACTACAAAATAAATGCCCGAAGATTTGTCCTCCCGGACGACCTGCACCCGGTCACCTTGTTTATAAACTTTCCCGTTCTCACTACGAGCCTGCACGGTCAATGGGGCTCCTTTGATATCGATATTGATGGTGCCGAATTTGCCATCGAGCTCACTGGTCATCACGGTGCCGACGAGCCCGACCATTGGTGGAGCCTTGTCGTGATCCGTGTTTAAATAACGGTTGAACTTGGCGAATGGCTTGGAGGCGAAATGCGTGATGATGCCGGTGGCGAGTAGATTAGGGACAAACAGCATCATGGCCCGCAGAACAATGTGCTCTGGATTAAAATGATAGTTCAGCATGATGGCGAGGACCCACAGACTCAGAATCGTGATAGTCACCACGATCATGGCCGGAGCCTCACCAATGTTTAGGAACTTAAGTATCGGCTGCAAAACACCTTCGCTTTCTCCGCTGTCGCCACCTTCCGCGCCTCCAGCCTCAGGCGTGTCCCCGCCGAAATCGAAGAAAGGCATATCGATATCAACCATACCGATGAGGACCAGCAGCCAGTAGAAAGTAATGCCAACCAGCATGATGGTGAATGGCAAGTTGATGAGCGAGATAGATTCCCTCAGCGCTTCCCAAATTGATTGTATCATGGCGTTGTCGCTTTCTTCTTTATTCGCACACCTCAGTACCATTGCCTTTGCCTTCCTTATTTTTCTCTGCTCCCAGGTGTCCCGGTCTGGGCGAGCTCGACCCTGATATTGAAACAGGTGGTGTCGCAATCCGCTTCTACAAATTCCCGCAGCCTTTGTAAATTTATTCCGGCCAAAAACCGCTTTTTCATGGAGTGGCTGCTTCCTCCCCTCGCCACCGGCCCTCTTCCCTGAGCGGGAAGAGGGCCTGGGCTGGGTGTCCCCCAGGCGGCAGGCAGAAAACACTGCCGCCCTTTCCTTAACCTCCTTGGCCAAGCTCGCGGCTGGACGGATTCAGGCAAAACCCGTGACCAGACCGAATCTCCCGTTTCGTCAATGAACCCAGCTTACAGCGGTTGCTGATTTTGGAATCCATGAACTCCCGTGACGCAAATCATCATGAGGTGGAGCCCAGGCAGGTGCATCTATAATTGGAAGGAGGATTTATAAAGGGGCAGCAAACGGCTGGCTTGAAGAGTAAACGGAAGAGCTGGCGGAAGACAGGCCGATTCTTCGCGGAACTGGTTTTTGCGCCCTGTTTGGCGTCCCCTGGTTTAGGCTGATTTGCCCAAGACGGAGTTCACCGTTGCCAGAATGTCTTGAATCGAGCAGGGCTTGCTCAGCGTGGCATCGACGCCCAGTCGCTTTGCCATCTGGAGCAGTGTACCGCTGTCCCCGTGAATGCCGCCCGACATGGCGATCAAGCGGGTCTGCGGGTATAATCGGCGGACTTCCTGGATGATCTCGATGCCATCCTTCTCCGGCATGTAGAGATCGGTAATGATCAAGTCTGGGATTTCCGTGGTGATCATGCGGAGCGCCTCGCGTCCCTCGCTTGCCGCCCGGACCACATGTCCATTGCGGCTCAGCAAAATCGTCAGGTTTTCCCGCAAGCCCGCACCGTCCTCCACAATGAGTATCTTGGCCATACAATGAGCATTAACGGCTATTTAGTTGCCGGGGAAAGAGAAAGTTTTTGCACCCCGGAAAACACCGCTTTTTTGGTTACGTCCACAACTGCCGGTCCAAAGAACGGAACTGGATGGCTTCGCCCAAATGATCGCTCTGGATGTTCTCAGTGCCCGCGAGATCGGCGATAGTGCGGGCGACTTTCAGGATGCGATCGTAGGCGCGGGCGCTGAGGTTCATGTCGCTCATGGCGAGCTGGAGCATGTCGCGCGCGGTGTCATCGAGCGCGCAGTAGGACTTCAATTCCTTGCTGCCCATGCGCGCATTGCAGGTGAGGCGTGGTTTGCCGGCGAACCGTTTCTGCTGCACCTGCCGCGCGGCGATGACGCGTTCGCGGATGGTGGCCGAACTCTCACCGGGTTTACCACTGGTCATCTCCTGAAACTTCACTTGCGGCACTTCCACATGGATATCAATGCGATCCAGCAAGGGGCCGGAGATGCGATTCAGGTAATTCTGGATATCGCGCGGAGAACTGCGGGATTCAGCGGGCATTTTTCCATCCGGCGTCGGATTCATGGCCGCGATGAGCATGAATTGTGAGGGGAAAGTCATCGTGCCAGCCGCGCGCGAGATGGTGACTTTACCTTCTTCGAGCGGTTGGCGCATGGTCTCGAGGGCGCTGCGTTTGAACTCGGGCAATTCATCCAGAAACAAGACGCCGTGATGGGCGATGGAGATCTCGCCGGGCGTGGGGTTCATGCTGCCACCGAGCAGACCGGCATCGCTCGCCGTATGATGTGGCGCGCGGAAGGGACGGCGCGTGACGAGGCCTTGGCCCGGTTGCAAGAGACCGACGATGCTGTGAATCTTCGTCGTCTCCAACGCTTCATCGAGCGTGAGCGGCGGGAGAATGGTGGGCAGGCGTTTCGCGAGCATGGACTTGCCGGTGCCGGGAGGACCGATGAGCAAAAGATTATGACCACCAGCCGCCGCGATCTCGAGGGCGCGCTTCACGGTTTCCTGGCCTTTTACTTCGCTGAAATCGACATCGTCATCGTGGGGTTGATCGAAGATGCCGTTCACGTCCACGCGCAAGGGCGTGATTTTCACTTCGCCTTCGAGGAAGCCCACGGCCTCGCGTAAGTTCCGCACGGGGATGACGTTCAGGCCCTTTACCACAGCGGCTTCGGGTGCGTTATCCACCGGCACGAGGATGCCGACCTTGCCTTCGGCCTTCGCGCGCAGAGCCATGGCGAGCACGCCTTTAACCGGGCGAACGGCGCCGGTCAGAGCGAGTTCACCCGTGAGCAGGAAATTCTCGAGCTGATCGCACGCGAATTGTTCGCTGGCAGCGAGCATGCCCACGGCGATGGGGAGATCGAAGCTGGGGCCTTCCTTGCGGACATCGGCAGGCGCGAGATTGATGGTGGTGCGGCCCATGAGGAACTTGAACCCGGAATTCGTGATGGCCGTGCCGACGCGGTCCAGCGATTCGCGCACTGCGGCATCGGGCAGGCCCACGATGATGATTTTCAAATCACCATAAGCCGCATTCACTTCCACTTCTACCGGGTAGGCATCGATTCCCTGAACCGAGGCCGAACACACCTTGGCAAGCATGGGTGTGTTATGCGGGAGGATGACCTGAAAGGCAAGGCCGGGGGAAAATTTAACGACCTATGCGCGCAGACCACATTTGAAATGCTTCATGTTATGTCATCTGGCGATACGGGGTGCCTCGCGCTTTATACCGGATACGACTGTGCCAAGTGGTAGCGCCTTTACTGCCGGCAAGATGCCGGCAGCACATTGCCCTCGGCTCCTTGCTCGACGGATGGATAAAAGCGCGGTTTAATCGGTTGATGCGCATCATCAGTGGCAGTGCGGCGAATACGATTTTGAAGGTTCCGAAAGGGTACGATGTCCGGCCGACGCCGGATCTTGTGCGGCAGGCGATCTTTAACAGCTTGGGGGATCGCGTGGTGGGCGCGCGCGTATTGGAACTCTTTGGCGGTACGGGGGCGTTGAGTCTCGAATGCCTGAGCCGCGGTGCGGCGAGTGCGGTGTGTATCGAGCTGGCACCGCGCCATGCGCGGATGATCAAGGAGAACCTCGCAGCTACGGGCATCCCGGCGCAACAATACGATCTGCGGGTGCAAGATGTGCTCATCGCCATCCCGCAACTGGCCCAGCAGGGCGCGCAGTTCGATCTCATCATGGCGGACCCGCCGTTTGGCGAGAAGAACGTCGGCAAACGCTCCACGTCGTTCTCCCAAAAGCTGCTCGATCATGAGCTCTTGCCGGGTTTGCTGGCGCCAGGCGGGATGTTTGTGCTCGGTCACACGAAGCGCGACAGTGTGACGCTCACGGACTTCTGGCAGGAGAAGAAGTTGATGAAGCACGGGGATTCGCAGATGCTTTTCCTATTGAAGAAAACTCCCACCCCGCCACCGGTTGCATGAAAACCACGCGCTTCCTACTCGCTGTTATCACCTTGCTCTGTATGTCCACGAACTTTCTTCAAGCCCTTGAGTTGCCTGCCTCGCCAGCTTTGCAAAGCATCCTCGATGGCGTGGTGAAGGACACGTTGCAGCAATTTTCGGATAGGGGGCTCAAGCCCGAACAGCTCGCGGTGACGGTGGTGGACTTGAAGGATGCGAACAAGCTGGCGCGGGCGAGCTATCGTGGAAGCGAACGCATCTATCCGGCCAGTGTGGTGAAGCTGTTCTATCTGCTCGCCGCGCATCAATGGATGGAGGAAGGCAAGATTACGGACACCGAGGAGTTGCGACGTGCGATGAAGGACATGATCGTGGAATCCTCCAACGACGCCACCGGCTACATCGTGGATTTGCTGACGGAGACGACAAGCGGCCCGGAGCTGTCAGCGGAGGAATTGGCGAAATGGCAGGAGAAGCGCAACGCGGTGAATCGCTATCTCGTGGCGCAGGGTTACACGAACATCAATGTGAACCGTAAACCGTGGGGCGATGGCCCGTATGGTCGCGAGACGCAATCCAGCAAGATCAGCGCACCGAATCATCGTAACTGGCTGACCACGGATGCCACGGCGCGGCTCATGACGGAGATCGCGCTGGGCAAGGCGATTTCTGCGAAGCGAAGTGCGGAGATGCGGGAACTCTTGAGCCGTGATCCGAAATCGACCACGGACCGGCAGGCGCTCTACACCGGTGCTGCGCTACCGACGGGAGCGAAGCTGTGGTCGAAGGCGGGCTGGACGAGTCAGTCACGGCATGATGCGGCGTATGTGGAGCTGCCGGATGCAGAGAAGCTTGTCATTGTCGTTTTCACCGATGGCCACGCGAATAATTTTGAGATTGTTCCCTATGTCGCCAAAAAATTCGTTCAACAGATTCACAAGACCGGGCTGCGAGTGGAATTGCGCCTCGAAAGGCCCAAGGTGAAAAGCATGCAGGATGCGTTTGTAACCGCGGTGATCAAAAACGCTGGAAAGGTGGGGGAAACGATCAATAGTCGCGAAATCACCAGCCCCAATTTAAATCTTAGAGTGGTCAATGAAGCTGGAAAGGTAATGCCGCCGATGCCGCCTTCAATTCCACATCCTGACCGGGAAAAGTTTAATAAAAATTTGATGCCGGGAGAACAAATGGTTGTCACTTATAAGCTAAGCATGTTTGCCGGGGAGTTGCCGGCGGGAAAGTACCGCGTAATCATGGAAGATATACCTGCAAACGAGGTCGTGATCGACTTGGTGCCCGGAGAGTAATGGGGGAACATTTTCTCGATCACCAACAGCTTAAATCTTCCCGCTCTTCATCAATCCCTTCACGCGCTCCAAGGCCCCCGCGGCGAACACCAGCGGATAGAGCTTCTCGTAATACCAGAGCTTGGCGAAATAGAAGCCGATGGGCTGCGCCTCACGCCAGTGGCCTTGATGGATTTCGTTCGCCAGCCACGTTGCGCCGCTAAGAATCGTTTCGGGCAGCACCGTTCGCTTAGTCAGTTTTCCGGAGGCAAGGGCAGCCGCTTGTGCTTCAAGGGCCAGGGCGGTTTCTTCAATCGAGGACGGACCATCTTTCGCGCCACTCCAACTGCCGTCAGGCTTTTGATGCAGCGCGAGCCATTCGACGCCACGCTCCAATGCGGTCACATCTTCTGCGTGTAGACGGCTGCCCAATTCGCTGAGGGCCAGCACCACTTTCGCGGTGCCGTAGGTGGGGTTCTCGTCATCGGGCGAGTGCTGATTGCCGAACCACAGGGGCAGCCAGGAACCGTTGCTATGTTGCGTTTGGCGAAGATAGCGAAGGGCTTTGTCGATCCCCTGCGCCACTTTGCTTTTCAATTCAGCGGGCAGGTGTTTTTCCCACATGTACCACGCGCGCAAGGTATGCGCCGTGAGATCCTGACTGCTGCGATCAAAGGGCAGCGTGCCCCAGCCGCGACAGAAGGTGGGGATGCCGCCGTCACCATTCTGCAGGCCGAGCAACCATTCGCAACCCGCGGCGGCGGCCGCAATTACTTCAGGTTTATCGATGTCCAAGTGATACAGCGCGAGCAACGCGCCCGGTGTGTCGTCCGCATCTGGCACGCCGCCGGGCAGATTGGTCCATGCCCAACCGCCGGGAGCAGCGTTCGTATAAGGATGCACGGTGCGATATTGCTGGCCGAGCAGCCACGCGAGCAATTGTTCGCGTTCGCTTGGGCTGAAGTTCAATTCGCCACCGGCAGCGAGGCCGTTGATGGCGAGCGTGGTCACCCACGTGGCGAGGTTTGTATCGATGGGCCAACTGCCATCGGGCCGCATCGAGGCGCAGAGAAATTCCACGCCGCGTTTCGCCACGATGTGCTTCTGCTGGCCCGCGGCGGCGAGGCTCATAGTGACGAAGCTGGTCAGCGGTGTGGCCTCAAGGAAACCGCCGTTGGGCGGCTGGATATTGGTGAGCACTTCCAGCGTCTTGGCCTTTGCTTTGTCGCGCAGGAAACGGGTGATGGGATTGCGCGTTGGCAGGCGATCATGGCGCACTTGGCCGATGGCGATGAGCGCAGGCAACGCGTAGCTAACCACGGGCAAGCGCGCGGCGGCGTAGAACTTTGCCGGCAACGCGGCGAGTTCGAAAGGCAACGGCAGCACATGTTTCCACGCAGCTTTACCGACACCTAAGCGACCTGCGATGGCACACATGGTAAGGATGGGCACGGAGAAGGTGCGGTCCTTGCCGTAACGCGCGATGATGGCGGGCACGAGCTTGTCTGTGGTGACGCCACCGGCCTTTTGCGTGAGCCATTTCTCGGCAGCGTTAACGGTAGAGCGGTATTGATCATCCGCGCCTTTCACGGATCCGAAGGCGGCCCAGCCGAGCGTGGTCGTGCTGATGTTGCTGAAACTGCGCGTGGTATCGCCCCAACCGCCATCGGCATTCGCATTCGCTGCAAGCCATTGCAGGCCAAGTTGAATGAAGGAATCGTAGCGCGTCTCGCCGGTCTGATGCGCCACTGTGGCCAGCGCGCAAACAGCCGTCGCGGTGGAGAGCGCGCTGGTGGAAAGCTCGCCCGTCCAATGCCCCTCGGCATTGCGTTCAGTCAGCAACGCGGCGCGGATTTGCGCAGCAGCTTGCGGGATATGTGCTTCGGTGGTGTTCAAGCTGAGACTACGGCAGCGATTCCAGTATTTTCTGAGAGCGACCTGCGCGGTTTTAACCAGTTTAAGGCTGCTGTTCTTCACGCAGCTAGCGTGAAAAACCAACACGGTGCAATCAAAAGCCGCACGGTTTTATCATTCAAATCGGCTTCAGCATCACCCATTTGGGTGACTATTCAAGGCATAGCAGAAATTGGCATGTTGACTGCTATTCCAGTTGTAAGTGGATCAAGACAACGCCCTCGCTGTTCGAGGACTTGGTTGGTTCACCATTTGTAAGACGTATGTTTTTAGGTCAGACACAAAGCCGAGGTGGTTTCACCCGCATGGCGGCCAAGAAGACGGTCAAGCCGATCAATTTCTATTGTGACGCTGCCGAAGCCCAACAAGTTTATCTTACGGGTGACTTCAATGACTGGTCCCTGACGGCCACGCCGATGAAACGCCAGCTCGATGGCAATTGGTATGTGCAGATTGAACTCGCACATGGCCACCATCGCTACCTGCTGGTGGTGGATGACGAACTGGCGCTCGATCCGCGCGCCAGCGGTAACTCCCAGAACGAGGACGGCTCCGTCTGTTCCTTGATCTCGGTGAGCTAAGACCCGTCGCTCACGACCCTCACCGCGCTACGCTTCGGGCGTTTCTTTGGACGCCTGACGTAGCGCTTTGTTTTTGGCGCGTTGCTCGCCGAAGAAACTCACCAAAATCTGTCGGCACTCTTCCTCCCGCACCCCGGCTGTGATCTCCGTCTTGTGGTTCAGGCCGGGGAATTGCAACAGGTTCAAAGCCCCACCCGCCGCGCCACCTTTAGGATCGCCCAAGCCAAAGACCACGCGTTGGAAGCGGACATGGACACTCGCCCCGGCGCACATCGGGCAAGGTTCCTTCGTGACGTAGAGCGTGCAATCGTTCAACCGCCAGTTGCCCACGGCTTCCTCGGCTTGCGTGATGGCGAGCATCTCGGCATGGGCGGTGGCGTCGTTCAGCGTCTCCACCTGATTGAAGGCGCGCGCGATGATGCGGCCATTCCGGACGATTACGGCACCGATGGGCACTTCCTCCGCCTCGTAAGCCTTCAGGGCCTGGCGCAAGGCTTCGCCCATGAAGTAATGGTCGCTGTGCAGGTCGATGATGGGTTCTTCAGCCATGGAGATAAATTTAAGCGCGCGGCAGAACGGATTCCTCTATGGCCCACTCGTTGCGGCCATCCGCGTAGCAATGGCAGTGCGCGGAGAAGAAACCGCCGCGATGCTGCCAGAACATCGGCCAGATGGTTTCGCGATCGGTCTCCGGCAACCGCAAAGTGGCGAGTTCGGCCCTGTTGAAGAAGGCGAACCGGCCTTCGCGATGCGGCGGCGGCACTTCGGTGAGCTTGCGCTTCACTTCAAACAGGAACATCAGCCAATGCGCCTGGCCGTGATACCCGTGTTCGCTGACGATGCCGGTCAGATGAAGGTCCGCCGGGGTGAATTGCACGCCCATCTCTTCCTCGGCCTCGCGGCAGGCGCACGCGTAGGGGGATTCGCCCAGTTCGGTCTTGAGCTTGCCCCCGCAAGGGCTCCAGAGGCCGCGATTGGGCTCTTGGGTGCGCTCGATCAGGAGGATGCGGTCGGCGGCATCGAAGCAATAGAGCAAGGTAGAGATCTTGTGCGGCATCTTCACGGAGGGTGAAGGTGCGGGCGCAGGACTGCTGACCGGATTGCTCATGGAGGAGGAGTTAAGCAATACCTGCTGCGTGGAGCAAGCCGTAGTGGTAGGGACCGCTGTCCTCAGCGGTCCGCTGACGAAGCCTGAGGGCTGCTTGAAAGCAAGATGCGGTTACGTTTAGATCACTTTTGTTTTAATTCGTTGGTTAACTGACCCTACAACGTCGCTATGATTTGGATGTCATTGGCTTCGACGGCGGCCGGCTGAGGACAGCCAGCCCTACCAGTTTCATTCTGTTCCTCGACAGCCGATTCGAGCCGAGCTGGAGCTCGGCACTCCACTTTGTGTCCTTTTGCACTGGAAAATTTTGGGCTGACTCCCAAACTGTTGCCCCCATGAAAATCGAAGCGCTCAATATCGGTCTGAAGGTCCGCCATCCGCAGTATGGCGTCGGTGTCGTGAAGTCCATCACGGAACACATGGCCGATGTGCTCTTCGACGAAGGCGGTCTGCGCAAGGTGGAACCGGTGTCTGCGGAGCTTGTGCCAGCGGAACCGCAAGTCGCCGTCAGCGGCTTGGATAAACCCCTGAAGCAACTGATCAACGAGACGGTGGATATCGTGATCGAGAAGCTCGGGCTGGAACGTGATGACAGCGTGGTGCTGGAACTCGGCGCCCGCTGGGCCAAGGGCCGCTGTGTGTTGCATCCGGGCGACCCGACCTTGCAGACCAAGGAAGTGGACCTCGATGTGTTCTTTCACAAGGTCGTGATGATCCGCAACAATCTGCGCGTGCTGGAGCAGAAGATCAACGCGCACCCCGTCCTCACGGACGCGGAGAAGGTGGAGATGCAGCAATACATCACGAAGTCTTACGGCTCCCTGACGACCTTCAACTTGCTCTTCAAGAACAAGGCCGATCAGTTCGGCAGTTGAACAGATCATCCTCCCCTCCGCCGAGGTTTACGGTTGTCTTGCGGTTTGATATGTGCTTATTTGCGCATATATGCGTATCGCACGGTTTGCCCATCTCTCCGGCTTGCTCGTTATCCTCTTGGGGTTGACGCTCACAGCGCGGGCGCAGGCGCTCAGGATCAACGGTTCCACCACGGTAAACCTCGCGGCCGCAGAGGCCGCTGAAATCTTGCGGGCGGAACAGAAGCTGAATATCCAGATCGATACGCAGGGCGGCAGTTCGGGTGGCATTTCGATGTTAGGTGATGGCTTGGTGCAGATCGGCATGATCTCCAAGCATCTCAGCGAGGATGATCGGAAGAAGTATCCCAAGGTAAACTTTAAGACCACGCATATCGGGGCGGATGCCGTGGCCATCGTCGTCTCACGCGATGTCTGGGAAGGCGGCGTCCAAACGCTGACGAAGGCACAATTGCAGGGCATCTACGAAGGCCGCATCAAGAACTGGAAGGATGCGGGCGGTCCCGACCGGCGCATCGCCTTCTTTAACAAGGAACCGGGGCGGGGCACGTGGGAAGTGTTCACGCACTGGCTCTACGGGGATTCCAAGAAAGCTCCGCCCGTCAGTTTTCCGGAAGTAGGTGGCAATGAGGAGACGCGCAATAAAGTCGCCTCGACCAAAGGTGCGATGTCCCAGCTCTCATCCTCCTGGCAGATAACAAAACCATCTTCGCCGTCGCCCTGAAAATGGCGGATGGCCAGGTGCTGGCGCCGACCACGGAGAACATCGCGAACCGTGTTTATCCGATGAGCCGCCCCTTGTTCCTGCTCACCAATGGCGAGCCCAAGGGGAACACCAAGACCTTTGTGGATTTTATGCTGAGCGAGCGTGGCCAGGCCTTGATGCATAAGCACGGCTATCTGTCGTTGGCCGAATTGAAGCCGTGAGCAAACTGAACCCCAGTTCACGCCGGTGGAATTACACGTGGCTGTCCAGCCTGCTCTTCAGTGGACTGGCGGTTGCATTCCTGCTAGGCATGGTGGTGCTGTTTTGCTGGCAGAGTATTCCTGTCTGGCGGCATGAAGGTGCGGCGTATCTCACCGGCCATGTCTGGTTCTATCGGCATCACCAGTTCGGTCTGGCCCCGATGATCTATGGTTCCTTGCTGGTAGCACTCATCGCCTTGGTCATCGCCGTTCCGCTGGGTTTGGGCACGGCTATCTTCACGGCTGAGTTTCTATCACCACGTTTGCGTCTCGCGGTGAAGGTCGTGGTGGAATTGCTCTCGGGGATACCATCCGTCGTCTATGGTTTGCTCGGCATTTTGCTGCTGCGCAACTGGGTGTATGAATTGCTCCAACGGTTTGATCCGCTGAACGGCGACACCTTGCTCACCGCCGGCATTCTGCTGGGCGTGATGGTCCTGCCGACGGTCATGACGCTGGCGGATGACGCATTGCGGGGTGTTCCTGCCGCCCAAAGGATCGCGGCGCGTGGGCTGGGGCTGACGCAGACAGAAACCATCTTTTCCGTGACCCTACCGCAAGCAGCGTCCGGCATCTTCTCGGCAGTATTGCTGGGCTTGGGCCGTGCTTTGGGCGAAACGATCGCGGTGTTTCTGGTGGTCGGCCGGCAGGATAATCAGTGGCCGGAAGCGCTCTTCTCTTTACGTCCGCTGATCGAGTCCGGCCAGACCCTTACGAGCAAGCTGGGCGGCTCGGAAACAAATATCGCTTATGGTGATCCCCTGCATTGGGCAGCGATGGTGGGGCTGGGGCTGGTGTTGCTGGTGATGACACTCCTGCTCACCCTCATCAGCATCCGTCTCGCGCGGAGGAAGGATGCGGATGCGTAAGCTGAAGCACACGCTTTTCTGGTTGCTTACGGCGGGTTGCGCCTTGATCGCGTGCGGGGTGTTGCTGGTTTTGGTCGGTGCGGTCGCGCGGCGTGGTCTGCCGGCGATCAGTTGGGCGTTCTTCACCGAGCAGATCCGGTTGGTCGGCGCGGATGGCGGCATCTTTTACAACGTCATCGGCACGTTGATCCTCATCGGCACGGCACTGGTGATATGCTTGCCCATGGCCTTCAGCTTCGGCTTGTTGTGCGGGGTGTATGGCCAGCACCGCCCATGGCGCAAGCACCTGATGCTTCTGCTGTATCTCTTCAATGGCGTGCCCTCGATCCTCTACGGCATCTTTGGCCTGATCGTTTTCGTGCAGATGCTGGGTTGGGGCAAATCCTGGTTCACGGGTGGCATTTTGCTGGGGTTCATGATGCTGCCGACGGTGGCGGTCACGTTCATTGAGCGCATCGAAGGCTTGCCCGCGAAATATTTTGAAGCCGCCAAGGGATTGGGGTTAACGACGACGCAAGTCGTCTGGTCGGTGATCATTCCGCAATGTCGCAGCGGTTTGATCACCGGCTCGCTTCTGGGCTTGGTGCGGGCCGCCGGAGAAACCGCGCCGATCATGTTCACTGCCACGATCTTCGCCGGTGCCACGGTGCCGCATGGGATTAAGGAAAGTCCGGTGTTATCGCTGCCGTACCACATCTTCATCCTCGCGCAGGATTCGTTTGATCCCGCCGTGGGCACGAAACTTTGGGGCACGGCGTTGACGCTTGTGGGGCTGGCACTTTTGCTCAGCTTGATCGCGTTGCCTCTGCGCCTGCGCATCCATGAAGAAGCCCGGCAAAACTGATGACTACGGTTGAATACAGTCCAGCTTCCACCAAGGCACGGAATGTTCTTTCCGTGCGCCAGTTGGAGATCACGGTGGGCACGAAAAAGCTGCTCACGGGCATCAGCTTTCAAGTCCCGGCGCAAACGGTCGTGGGCATCATCGGGCCTTCCGGGGCGGGCAAAACAACGCTGCTCAAAAGTCTGAACCGGCTGCTGGACCTTTCGCCCCAGTTTCGCGTGAGCGGTGAGGTCCTGCTCGATGGCGCATCGATTTACGGCCCCAGCGTGGATGCCGATGCCCTGCGCACACGCATCGGCATTCTCTTCCAGCAACCCGTCGTGTTTCCGAAAAGCATCTACGAGAATGTCATCTTTGGCGTGAAGCATCTGGGCCAGATTCCCTGCCCCGAATGGCCCGCTGTCGCGGAGCGTGCCTTGCGTGAAGCTGCTTTGTGGGATGAGGTGAAAGAGCGGTTGCGTGATTCGGCTTTGCGCCTCTCCGTGGGGCAGCAACAACGCCTTTGCCTGGCGCGCACCTTGGCGTCACAACCGGAAGTCATGCTGCTGGATGAACCTACCAGCGCCTTGGACCCCCGCTCCGCCGAAGCCATTGAGGAGCTCATCCTGCGGCTGAAGACCAGGCACGCCATCGTGCTGGTGACGCACAACCTTGGTCAGGCCAAGCGCCTCAGTGATCGGCTTGTTTGTCTGGCCCCGGTGGCGGGCGTTGGGCAGATGGTAGCCAGCGGCCAGCCTGATGAGGTCTTGCGCCAGTGCCGCCAGCTTTACGAAGCCTAGTTATTTGCGGGCATAAAAAAACCGCGCCCCTGAGGGAGCGCGGTTTATGAAAACGGAATGGCTTACGCTTCGGTAGCGCCTTCTTCCACGAACTTGATGGAACGGCCTTGCGAGGCGCGCTTGCGGGCGTTCTCGTCGAGGATCTTCTTACGCAGGCGCAGGTTCTTCGGCGTGGCTTCCACGTATTCGTCCGAACCGATGTATTCCAGCGCGCGTTCCAAGCTGAGCTTGAACGGAGCGTTGAGCTGGATGCCCTTGCCGTCGCCCTGCGAACGCATGTTCGTGAGCTTCTTTTCCTTCACCGGGTTCACCGGCAGGTCGTTCTCACGGGCGTTTTCGCCGACGATCATGCCGACGTAGATCTGGTCACCGGGTTCCACCATGAGGCGGCCGCGTTCCTGCGCCATGTTGAGCGCGTAGGAGGTGGCTTCACCGGCATCCATGGAGACCAAGGAACCGTTCTTGCGGGCGGCGATCTCACCACGGTCTTCACCGTATTCGTGGAAGAGATGGCTCATCACACCCATGCCCTTCGTCGAGTTGACGAGGTCGGTCTCGAAACCGATCAGACCGCGCATCGGAACGAGGGCTTCCACGGAAACGGAATTGCCCACGTGATTCATGTTGGTGATCTGCGCCTTGCGGAAGGACAGGTTCTCCATGATCGTGCCGAGGTTCTCGCTCGGGATTTCCACGAAGAGCTTCTCGATCGGTTCCAGCAACTTGCCGTCCGCCGTCTTCTTCCAGAGCACTTCCGGGCGGGAGACGAGCACTTCGTGACCTTCACGGCGCATCTGCTCCACGAGGATCGCGATCTGCATTTCGCCACGACCGGCGACCTCGAACACCTTCGGGTCGCTCGTCTGCTTGATGCGGAGCGCCACGTTCGTGCGGGTTTCCTTCACCAGACGGTCCCAGATGTGACGCGCGGTCACGAGCTTGCCGTCCTGACCGGCCAAAGGCCCGTCATTCACGGCGAACTCCATCTGGATCGTCGGCGGATCAATGGGGATGTAAGGCAGCGCCTGGCGTTGTTCGGAATCGCAGATGGATTCACCGATGAACACTTCTTCGAAACCGGCGAGGCCCACGATGTCACCAGCGTGCGCTTCCTGGATCTCGATACGTTTCATGCCCTCGAAGTGGAAGATCGCGGTGATCTTGCCCTTGGAGATCTTGCCATGGCCATGGCGGCAGATGGCGGGATCGCCCACCTTGACTTTGCCTTCGTAAATCTTGCCGAACGCGATACGGCCGACGTAGTCGTTGTAATCGAGGTTCGCCACGAGCAACTGGAAGCCCGTGCCCGCATGCGCGCGGGGCGGCGGGATGTGCTTCACGATGCCTTCGAACAAAGGTTCCATCGTGTCGCTCTTGTCTTCCAGCTCCAGCTTGGCGTAGCCCTGCTTGGCGGAACAATAGATGAACGGGAAATCGAGCTGCTCGTCCGTGGCGCCGAGCGACATGAAGAGTTCGAACACGAGGTCGAGCACCTTCTTCGGGTTGGCGTTCTCACGGTCGATCTTGTTGATGACGACGATCGGCTTCGCGCCGGCCTCGAGCGCCTTGCGGAGCACGAAGCGCGTCTGCGCTTGCGGACCTTCGGCGGAATCGACGACGAGCAACACGCCGTCGATCATGTTCATGATACGTTCCACTTCGCCGCCGAAGTCAGCGTGACCCGGAGTGTCAACGATGTTGACGTGGTAATTCTTGTACTTGAAGGCGGCATTCTTCGCACGGATCGTGATGCCCTTTTCCTTTTCCAGGTCCATGGAGTCCATGAGCCGTTCGACGGAGGATTCGTGCTGGTTAGCACGGAAAGTACCCGACTGTTTCAAAAGGCAGTCCACCAGCGTGGTTTTGCCATGATCCACGTGTGCGATGATCGCAATGTTACGAATATGTTCCATAAGCCGCTCAACTATCACCGGTTGATTACCGGAGCCGCGTAGTCTGCCTTTTCGCCCGCAAAGGTCAAGTACTAGGGTAACCGGTGTGAGGTAGGCTGGTTTTGACGCCAATACGCGGTGAAATCATGCCTGCGTGCTGATAAGGAGGAAACGGCGGTATTATTCTAAGCTATTGGTTAACAAATAGTTGCAAATTGGTAAATCCAGTCGTTTGAGGCCTAATTGACGCAAAATGTGTGACGGATGCGAGCGGTTAGAGGCTCCGAGCCATCAATTTGTAACATTTTATACTAACAGCAGGCTGGCACGATCCGAGGCATCCTAAGGATGGACGACCGGTCTTGGCTGCTGTCAAAATAATGCGCCCGCATATCAAGCAAGTGCATCAGGATGAGCTCTAACTGTCTGAACAACTGTTAGCCACCTAACCCTCGGTTATATCGCCTTTTTGCTGCGCCGCGATGTAGGAATAGAAATACGTCAGGGAATCTTCACTGCCGTTCACAAAACGTTTCCGCACTTTCTTGAACGGAAAGATCTTCATGTCACTGGTCCCGACCTGGAAGTGCAGACCATGTGTATCATCGTAGCGCCATTCACCCCCGTGGATGGCGCGGATGGTCTCGCCGAAATAACTCCCGAATGCCGTCACCGTCTGGTCCAGCATTATCGGTGGTCCATCCGGCCAGCCGTCGCGGATCATGATCTCCAGTTTCTGGATGCTCTCCGCGCTGTAATCCAGCTCTACGCCGAAAATCTCTCTGGCTGAAGTGCGATGATCCTCGGCCATTTGCGGTATCTTGAGGATGAACTCCCGTATTTCCGCTTCCGACGGCGGCTGGCCACCGTGCTCTTCTCGCCGTAAACGCCGGCGAACGATGGCCAGACAGATCCATCCGATAAACAGGGCGAGGAGAACGCCCAAGCTAATCAAAACGATGCGCATACTTTGATAGTGGTAAACGACCTTGTAGTTTTGCGACGGAACGTGAGACGCCCTGATTTTGACTTTCGATCAATCACTTGGCAACCCTTCAGATAAGTGAGCCTTCTTGCGCATTGAATACCCGGCGGAAGTATGGCAATTATTCGCTGCGATCACCCATTATGCATATACGGCCTTTTTCTCTCACATCGGGTTTGTTGCTGGTTGCGGCTTTGGTTGCCGGTTGCTCCTCGCCGGGGCAGCTCGGCGGGCGCGTCACCGATAATTCATTGCGCCGTGCGGCCGGTTCACCGGACCCGACGCAGCCTTTGCGCGAGGCGATGACTTTTGCCGCGACGTTCGATCACGGCGTGGACGCAGATTTCGCCTTGGGTGATGCCAAGCTTTACTCGGCGCCGAAGAGCAGCGCCCGGGCGAAGGCCAAGGCTGGTCTGCCGGAAGGCGACCTGGTGAAACGGGCGGATGGAGCCGGGGTGCATGGGGCCGCACTGGAATTCACCAAGAAGATGGACCCGGTGGTCTTTTATCAGGGCAATACGAATCTGGCCGTCCGCACGAACTGGAGCGGCACGGCTTCCTTCTGGCTGAAGCTGGACCCGGACAAGGATTTGGCCCCCGGGTATTGCGATCCGCTGCAATTCGTCGGCCAGACGTGGACGAATGGTGCGATGTTTGTGGAGTTCAGCAAGGACCAGACGCCCCGCCATTTCCGCTATGCCATCATGGCCCAGCATAAATTGTGGAACCCCAATAATCTTAAGTGGGAAGAAATGCCCACGCCCGCGCGTCCTATGGTGCAGGTGGTGCAACCGCCATTCAGCCGCGAGCGGTGGACGCATGTGGTGTTCACCTTCAAATATGCCAATACCGGCCGCAAGGACGGCATCGGCAAGCTGTATCTGGATGGCGAGTTGAAGGGCAGCTTTGTGGGTTTTGACAACACGCTGGTCTGGGATCCGGTGCAGAATTATCTGAATCTGGGCCTGGCCTACGTGGGGCTGATGGATGAGATCGCGGTGTTTAACCGTGACCTGTCCGCGAGCGAGGTGCAGACCTTGCATCATCTGCCCAAAGGGCTGCACAACTTGCTTTATCGCGAATCCGGTTCACGTTTGATCGGCGAGCGCAAGTGGCTCACCAAAGACAATCATTTTAAATAAGGCATAGCATGATCCGCACATGGCAACATTGGAGCTTCAGCCTGCTGCTGCTGGCGGCCTATCTGGGCATCTTCCATCTGTGGCTTAACTTGAGCCACGGCGGGATCATGGCCTCGGGCGTGCTGGCCAGCGCGGTGTTGAGCGGCCTGTTGCTGCAAGCGTACCTGCGCGGGTATTTTGCCAATCGCCTCGATCTCTTCGCCCATGCCGTCGTCATCCTGGATGTGCTGCTGGAGGCCACGCTCATTCCGATGCATGAGGGTTTGAGCTTCTATGGTTGCGCGGTGGCGTTCGCCGTGGTCATCGGAGCCTATCGCGCCTACCATCTGCGACAGCCAGCCATGACCGCTTAAATGATGAAGCGCCAGACTCTCATCGCGTGGCTGGCGTTTCTGCTGACCTTCCTGTGGTTCGCCACGGGTGAAGTGCGCAACTCCGTGGCGAGTCTCTGGCCGAGCGTGCTGGCCATCGGTCTCGCCTTTCTCACACGGAACATCTATATCTCGCTCTTTACCGGGGCCTTTGCGGGCATGCTCTTGCTGGCCAAGGGCAATCCTTGCACGGCGTTCTTGGACCTCTTCACCAAGCATCTTATCACGTCCCTGAAAGATCCGTGGAATCTGAATGTGCTGATCTTCACGTTGATGATGGGCGGGCTGGTGGAATTGCTGCAGCGCAACGGCGGAACGGCGGCGTTGGCGGAGTGGTTTCTGGGGCGGGCGCACAGCCGGCGCAAGGCCGGGCTGGGCGCTTACTTCCTGGGCTTGATCATCTTCTTTGATGGGCTGGCGAATTCCTTGCTCGTGGGCAAGGCGATGCGGCCGATCACGGACAAGGCGGGCATCTCGCGCGCGAAACTTTCGTTCATCGTGGATTCCACTTCGTCACCCGTGGCGGGGCTGGCGCTCATTTCGACGTGGGTGGCGTATGAACTCTCCGTCATCCGGCAGGGCTTTGAGCATACGCCGAATCTGAATGCAGCGGAGATCCCGGCGGCGTTCACACTCCTGGTGCAGAGCCTGCCGTATCGTTTCTACAATTGGTTCCTGCTGCTTATCGTGTTCCTGGTCATCTGGCTGGGACGGGATATCGGACCGATGGTGGAGGCGGAACGCGCGGCCAAGGCGGCGAATAAATCAACGGAAGACACGGGCTCCATGCCGCATGGTGATACCTCCCGGCTCCATCTGGCGATCGTGCCTATCGTGGTGCTGGTCGGTGGCGTGTTCCTGGGGCTGTTTCTGAACGGGGGCGGGATGGAGAAGGCCATCACGACTGCGAGCTTGATCGAGGCATTGGGCAAGGCGGATGCGGCCATCGTCTTCGTGTGGGTGACCGCGTTCACCAGCATGCTCACGATGCTGCTCTCGGCCATGCGGCCGACGGAAGAGCTGAAGGAAGGGGTCATCCACGCCTTCTTCAAAGGCATGGAGACGTTGTTCCTGCCGACGCTCATCCTGGTCTTTGCGTGGGTGCTGAACAGTGTGATCAAGGAGCTGGGGGCAGGACAGTTCCTGGCGGGTTTCCTGAGCGGCAAGCTGCCCGCCGGATTGCTGCCGGGCGTGGTGTTCGTGACGGCCTCGCTCATCTCGTTCAGCACCGGCACATCGTGGGGGACGATGGCATTGGTGATGCCGCTCGCGATCCCGCTGGCGGTGGGATTGGGCGGTTCGGCTTTAGCGCCCGTGGTGACGGTGACGATCGGGGCGGTGCTCGCGGGCGCAGTCTTTGGCGATCATTGTTCACCCATCAGCGACACCACCATCGTGTCCGCTTTTGCGAGTGATTGCGATAATATGGAACATGTGCGCACTCAGATGCCGTATGCCCTGCTCGCGGCGGGGATCGCGCTGGTGCTGGGTTATCTGCCCACCGGCTTCGGCCTCACAGCGTGGCTGGCGTTACCGGTCGGGGCCGGGGTGTGCTGGGCGGTGATTCGTTTCAAGGGGCGGGAGTAGGATCACTCCTTACTTCAACGAGTAAACTGCCCCAACTCACAGGTGTTCGCCGCCGACTACGTCGGTGGTGGCGAGGCTGAGGGGGAACGGTTCCAGCGGCATCGGCTCATCGTGGTCCATGTATTGGCGGCAGATGGCGAAGAAGGCGGACTTGGTCTCCGCGCGGCGGATGGCGTGCAGAAACTGGCCGGTCGGTTCGAGGCCGATACCAAGGTAGTTCATATACTTCTTCATCTTTTGCACCTGCGCGTTATCACGGACCTGTTCGAGCGGGGTCATTGCCCAGAGGCGTTCCACATATTCCAGGACTTCCCGCCCGCGCGGCTGGTAGATTGGTTCGCCCCGGCGATGCTGGCGGATCTGGGCGAAGAGCCAAGGATTGCGAATGGCGCCACGCCCGATCATCAGGCCGCGCGCCCCAGTTTGCTGGAGGACGTCCTCGGCCTTGGCTGGGGAATACACATTGCCGTTGGCGATCACGGGGCACTTCATGGCTTTTACCGCCTGGGCGATGTAATCGTAATGCACCTCGGAGCGATACATCTCCAGCACGGTGCGTCCGTGGACGGTGAGGAGATCGATGGAATGCTTGGCGAAGATGGGCAGGAGTTCGGCGAAGATGGCGGGGCTGTCGAAGCCGATGCGCGTCTTGACGGTGAACTTCACCGAGATAGCCTCGCGCAAGGCACCGAGGATGCTATCCACGCGCTGAGGTTCACGGAGCAGACCGCCACCGGCACATTTGCGATAGACCACGGGTGCGGGGCAGCCGAGGTTCAGGTCCACGGCAGCAATTCCGTATTGCTGCAATTCCTTGGCCGTGCGGACGAGGGCCGGGATGTCATTGCCGATCATCTGGGCCACGGAAGGTTTGCCGGTCTGATTGTTGATGAGCGCATCGAGGATCCACTTCTCCGGCTTGGAGGTTGCCTGGACGCGGAAGTACTCGGTGTAATAGACATCCGGGCCGCCGTACTGGTGCATCAAGTCCCAGAACGGGCGGTCCGTCACATCTTGCATCGGGGCGAGCGCCAGGATCGGCTCCGGGCCTTGCAGCAAAGCTTCCAACTGTTCGAGTTGCGTCATCTAACGGGCACAGAGGAACATAGATGGGACAGGATGAGAAGCCGGAGTATTGGGAGGGACCGCAAGTCCCGGCAGACGGAGAAGCGTTGCGGGCGGGTGGGGGCTTCTGCTACTAAGGTGCGGCATGACGTATGATGGCAGCCACGCGTTGCAACCGGGTTCCACGCTCGGTGCGGGCCGTTATTTCCTCAAGCGTCCCCTCGGTCAGGGCGGGATGGGTATAGTCTGGCTGGCGCAAGACCAGCGGCTGGAGGAAGCAGTGGCCCTCAAGCTGGTCCCGCCGGAGATCCGTTCCGACGCGGGCGCCTTGGAAGATTTGCGGCAGGAGACATTGCGTAGCCGCCGTCTCTCCCATCCCAACATCATCCGGTTGCACGATCTGAATGAATTTCCCGGTGAACCCCCGTTCATCTCCATGGAATACGTGGATGGCCAGACGGTGGCGGCGTGGAAGGCGCAACAGCCCCAGCGCTTAATCACTTGGGAGCAGCTTCGCCCTTTGCTCCGGCAGTTGTGTGATGCCTTGGAGTATGCGCACGGGGAAAAGGTCATCCACCGGGATCTCAAGCCGGCCAACATGATGCTGGACAGCCGGGGGCGGTTGAAGCTGGCCGATTTCGGGCTGGCCGCCGTGGTGGGCGAATTGACGAGCCAGGTCTCCCAGAAGCCGAACACCAGCGGCACCCCGGCCTACATGAGCCCGCAGCAGATGGATGGGCGGACACCGCGCGTGACGGATGACATCTACGCGCTGGGGGCGATGTTGTATGAATTGCTCACCAGCAAACCGCCTTTCTATCACGGCGATATCCCACATCAGGTGCGGCATCTGCCCGTGGACCCCGTGGAGCAACGGCTGTCCGAGCTGGCGTTAAACAACACTGTGCCGCCGGAGGTTAGTGCGCTCATTATGGCCTGTCTGGCGAAGGATCCGGCGCAACGGCCCCAGAGTGCGGCGGCCGTGGCGGAATGGTTGCAGCTTGGCGGGCAATCCGTGACCAGCGCCTTGGCCACGGAGATCACGCAACGGTCTGTCGGGGCACAGAGGACGCCGGCTTCCCAAGCGGCCACAAAAGAATCCGTTACCAACGCGCCACCGGCTCCGCCAACCACGAAGGAACCAACCCAGCCAACGGAAGCCAAGACAGACCAATCCCCTGCTCCGCCGCGGGCAAAGTGGCCCTGGCCGAAACGGTTGGCGGTCTTTCTCGGTGTTTGGCTGGCGATCGTGCTGATCGGTAATTTCCTCAAACAAGACCGGCCGCAATCGTTGTTCAACAACCGGGATTTCAAAGGTTGGAGCAAGGTGGGGCCAGACGTCTGGCGGGTGGAGGCGGGGGTGATCAAAGCACATTTGACCGAGGGGCAGCGGGCGTATCTGGTCTGGAATGAACCGGTGACAAACTTTGACCTCACCTTTGGTTATAAGCCAGCCAGCCGGGCCTCGGGCGGTGGGCATCATGGTATCTTTTACCGGGCGACGATGCCCCGGCCGGGCAGCATCCCTAGCGGACTGGCGATGCCATTGGATGCCAGCCAGAATCCGAACAAGGGTGTGCTCTTGGTGGGGGCAGCGGGAGTCTTTACCGATCAACAACCTTATCAACCGCAAGCCATGCGGGTGGATGAGTGGAACCAAATCCGCATCCGGGTGGAAGGTACTAAAATCTTGCAGGCCATCAACGGGGTGACGACTTATGAAGCTGACCGGCCGGACCTTTTCACTGCATCGCTGGGTAATCTGATCTTTTTTGAAATCTGGAACGGAGCCGGTGGGGGTGAGCGGGCCTTGGAGATCCGGAACATCGTGCTCCGGCCGATCAAGAACGGGACGACGACGCAGCCGCCAAGTCCGTGAACAAAACGAATCGCCTGCCCAGCGGTCCAAGCAGTTAAGGGCTAGTCCACGCTTTTGCTTACATGATTGAGGACAAACAGACGCGGGCGGGGGACCGCAAGCTTAGCCGTCGCAAATGGTTGAAGCGGGCATTCTTCGCCACGCCGGTCATGGCCGGACTGAACGGCTTATGGTGGGAACCGGGCTGGCTGAAAATAAGCCGCCCTGCCCTTACGGTAACGAACGCCAAGACACGGTTGGTACATATCACGGACTTGCATCACAAGGGGGACCGGGTCTGGTTGGAAAAAGTGGTGCAAACCATCAACCGGTTGGAGCCCAAGGCGGTTTGCTTCACGGGCGATCTGTTGGAGCACAAACAGTATCTGGGTGAGACCTTGGAAATTTTAAGCGGGCTCAAAGCCCCGATTTTCGGCGTGCCGGGAAACCACGATGATTCTTCCGGCATCAATTTCACGACGGTGCGGGAAGCATTCCAAAAGTCCGGTGGCGACTGGCTGGAGGATAAAGCGGTGACGGCGGACAATGGCCGGCTGGCGATCATTGGTGCCACCACCAAGAGAGGTTTGCCGGTGGCTCCCAAGGCCGAACGGCGGATCTTGCTCTTCCATTACCCGCAATGGGTAGAACAACTGGGCACGCAAACCTTTGACCTGATGCTGGCTGGTCATTCGCATGGGGGCCAAGTGCGTCTGCCGTTCATTGGCGCACTCATCGTGCCACATCGGGTGGGCCGGTATGATCTGGGATTGTACGAAACCCCAGCCGGTCCGCTGTATGTGAGTTCAGGCATCGGGTGGCTGACCTTGAAGCTAAGGTTCAACTGTCGCCCCGAGGTGGCAGTGTTTGAGGTTTGAGAGGAATACTTAAAGGTTGGCGCGGTAGAGGCGACTTAAGTGATTCAGCATTCCGACCGATACTATTCTTGCAGGGCAGCCCGGACAGGTGGCCAGAAAGTGGCGATTGTTAGCGCCGTTTCGGCCTACTGAGGCGGGTGATGTGCTACTGGTACCGGGCGAAAACGGCGCTTCAGGTACCAGGAGACGCCCACCAGATCATACATCCCGCGCCAGACGCGGTTCCAGACCCCATATTTGGAAACACCCGCAACGCGCGGGCGATGGTTGACCGGCACTTCCTTTGTTCGGGCGCCATTGGCATGGACGAGGATGGGCAGGAAGCGGTGCAATCCATTGAAGGCCGCCAAGCCTTCGATGGCTTCACGCTTAAAGACCCGCACAGCACATCCAGTGTCCTCAAAGTCAGCCCCTAACCATGCTTTCCGGGCCCAACGGGCGATGCGGGAGGAAGCTTTGCGTACCCAGGTGTCCTGCCGTTGGGTCCGTTTGCCGCAGACGAAATCGCAGTCCTTCAGCTCTAGCAATAACCTCGGCAAATCCGCCGGGTCATTTTGGCGGTCACCATCCAGTGTGGCCAGCAAGGGACTATTAGTATGCTGGAAACCGGTCCAGACGGCGGCGCTTTGACCGGCGTTCTTCAAATGCTTGATGCCGCGCACTCTGGGGTCGCGGGCGTGCTCGGCTTGGATCTGCTTCCAAGTATCATCCGTGCTGGCGTCATCCACGAGGACCAGCTCGAAGGTGCGTCCGGTCGGGGCAATTGCCGCCAAGACCTCCTCCGTCAGGAGACGGATGTTCTCCGTTTCATTAAAAACCGGGACGACGATGGCAAGTTCAGGCGGCACAGACAGAGAGCGTAGTTCTTGGGGAAGGGCTTGCAAAACAGAAATTTCAAGCGATTTGAAAAGGGGGTTTTACCGGAAGGTAAAGAGAAAGTAACCGCTTTGTAACCTGTCGGATGAGGCTGAAAGCGGGACAAGCTGGACCAAATAAAGTCAGGGGTTGGCAGAAAATAAGGGGAAACCGCAAAAAGCCGTCCGGGCAGCTACTTAAAAAACTTGTTGTCAAGGCGGGGTCATTTGCTATCTTCCGCAGGCAATGCACCGTTTTGGTGCGCGGGTAAACCGTTTTTACCCCGGTAACTAAAACGACTAAAATACAACACACACACATCGCAGGAGGAACTAACGAATGAATGTGAATAAATGGACATTGGGCTTGGCCGCGGCCGGCGTAATCGGTTTCGGCGCAATCGCTCAGGCTGAAGAAGCTTCTGAACATGTCGCTACTGCTGTTTCTGGTACCCAGATCAGCGGCTATGTGAGCACCTCTGCTCAATGGATGGTCGGCACTGGTCGTGGCGTTGCTGGTGCCTTCACGGGCCGCAGCTTCGTGGACAACTACCAGAAGCAAGACGGTTTCAACTTGGACGTCATTGACTTGACGCTCTCCAAGTCCCTCGACGAGGGCGAATGGGCCGCTGGTTACAAGGGCGAACTGTGGTTTGGACCTGACGCGAACGCGTTCGGTGCCAACTCCGTTGTTGGTGCCGGTAACGCTACTGACTTGGCCATCCGCCAAGCCTACGTGGAACTGCGCGCTCCGGTCGGCAATGGTATTGATTTCAAGGTCGGCGTGTTCGACACCCCGATTGGTTATGAAGTCACCAACCACGACTCCAACCCGAACTTTGGTCGTTCTTACGGCTGGGGTATCGAACCCACCACGCACACGGGCATCTTGGCCAGCTACAAGGTTGCGGACTTCCTGTCCGTCACCGCTGGTGTTGCCAACCAAGGCGTGAACAGCAATCAGATCAACCTCAAGCCTGTGGTTGAATCCGACAAGTCCTACATCGCTGCCTTCACGTTGACCGCTCCTTCGGACTGGGGTTTCCTCTCCGGTGCTAGCCTGACGGCTGGTGCGATCGACTCCACGATCAGCGGCGTCGCCGGCTTCGGCAACAAGTCTGATTTGATGAACTACTACGTCGGTGTGGCTCTGCCGCTGCCGATCGAAGGCTGGAGCGTTGGTGCTGCTTATGACTACCGTGGTCAGTCCCAAGACGTTGCGACTGCTTCCAACTACGCTAACGCTGTGGCCCTGTATCTCTCGGCCAAGGCGACGGACAAGTTGAAGGTCAACCTGCGCGCTGACTACACCACTGCCTCCGGTGGTACGTACTACGCTGTGGCTGGTGCCGGTACCTCGAACAACTCCTTGTTCGCGGTCACGACCACGCTCGATTACAGCCTCTGGGCTAACGTGATCAGCCGCTTGGAAGTCCGTTGGGATCACCAGATGAGCGGTGGTTTCCTCGACGCCAACGGTGGTGTTGACGGCGGCGTGTTCGGCGTGAACGACAAGAACGCCATCACGGTTGCTGCCAACCTGATCTACAAGTTCTAATCTAGTACTTAACTAGATGCTGAACCCCTTCCTGCGCAAGCGGGAAGGGGTTTTTGCTTTTGGATAATTCAGGTCTAGGCAAAGGGGTGGCAGCAAGCCGCAGACTCCGCCGGTAAAAGTGCTACTCCTCGCCACTATCGAAGCCTGTATCAGCACAGACACCCCGCTTCGTGGTAGCGACGAAATCAATCAGCAGCCTGACGGCGTGCGAATCAAAGCGTGAACGCGCTTTCTCCAAGGCTTGAACCCGCCGTTCGCGCGTGCGGAACAGGGCATGGTAAGCTTGCTTCAATTGCAAACGTTCCTCCGGGCCGAACCCGTTGCGGCGCAAGCCAATAATGTTCAAGCCGCAGATGCCATTCCCACCCCGGGCGATGCAATAAGGAGGAAGGTCTTTGCTTACCGCCGAGCCGCCTTGCATCAAGGCTAGTGTGCCGACCCGCACAAACTGATGCACCAGGCTATTGCCCGAGA
Organism: Limisphaerales bacterium; assembly: GCA_965283725.1. Lineage (GTDB taxonomy): Bacteria > Verrucomicrobiota > Verrucomicrobiia > Limisphaerales > JAEYXS01 > JAEYXS01. The sequence continues at coordinate 212,979 of CBDIPT010000003.1, read as the reverse complement.
GGAATACACGATCACCAATGACAGCGTGCCCGGCGATCAAGACCCCGTTCGCCACGATGATGTGGTTGCCGAGCACCACGTTGTGGCCGATGTGGCTATTGGCCATCAGGAAATTGTTGGAACCGATGACTGTGTCATCCTCCATCTTGTTGGAGCGGTGCACGTTGGCGTGTTCCCGAAAGACGTTGTTATCACCGATGCGCAGGCGGGTAGGTTCCCCCTTATACTTAAAGTCCTGTGGGGCATCCCCGATCACGCTGCCGGTGTGGAACGTATTGTTCACCCCGATGGTGGTATTGCCCGTCAGATGGACGAATGGTCCCAGCTTGCACCCGGCTCCCACCTTCACGCCGCCGTCGATAATGGCATACGGTCCCACCTCCACGGAGGGGTCCAGTTCGGCTTTCGGATCGATGATGGCGGTCGGATGGATCATGTCGTTGATCGAGTTGGCAACTGCTTACGGGAGCGGGGCGGCTAAAGCAATGCTGAATGGCTCAAACCGCCAGGCAGAAAAGCGAATCCACCCGCGCGAGCCTGATTGCTCTGGCGGGTGGATTTGTCGAAACTAAATAAACTCAAGCGGCGTAACCCCCATCAGCGAGCAAGTTCGCGCCCGTGATGTAGCTGGCCTCCGGGCTGGCGAGGAAGGCTACAAAGCTCGCGATCTCATCCACGTTACCGTAGCGCTGCAAGGCGACCTGTTGTGTGAGCGCCTTCGCGAACTCGCTGTCCGCCGGGTTCATGTCCGTATCGATCGGGCCGGGTTGGACATTGTTCACGGTGATGCCGCGCGGACCGAGGTCACGGGAGAGACCCTTGGTGAAACTGGCCACCGCACCTTTCGTTAAGGCGTAGGGCGCCCCACCGGCGAACGTCATGCGCTCGGCGTTCGTGCTGCCGATGTGGATGATGCGCCCGCCTTCCTTCATGTGCCGGGCCGCTTCCTGCGTGGCTACAAACAGACCGCGCACATTCACAGCGATCAGTTTGTCGAAATCTTCCAGGGAGAACTGCTCGATGGGCGCCATCGCCGCGATGCCGGCGTTGTTCACCAAGATGTCGATGCTGCCGAAGGCGCCCACTGTCTTGGCCACGGAGAGGCGAACCTCTTCAACATTGGCGGCGTCTGCCTTGATGGCGATCGCTTTGCCCCCGGCCGCTTCAATCTCGCGGATCACTTCATCCGCCTTCGCCGAGGAGCTGCTGTAAGTGATAGCGACGGAAGCCCCATCCGCTGCGAGGCGTTTGGCGATGGCTTTGCCGATGCTGCGGGAACCACCAGTGACGAGTGCTGCTTTGCCTGCGAGTTTCTTGCTGTTGTTCGTGTTCATGATGTTTTGCTTTCTATTTTCAGGTTCGTTGAACGTGTCGTTCATCTGCCAATAGGTTTACCTCCTTCCCTAGGTTCACACTAATACCGCCTTCCTTGCATAGTCATGCTTTTTAGGCATAATGGATTTCAGGCATGGAATTAAGGCATCTGCGATACTTCGTGGCGGTGGCTGAGGCGTTGAACTTCACCAAGGCGGCCGCACAGTTACGCGTGGCCCAACCCGCGCTCGGCCGACAAGTGCAGGATCTTGAAGATGAGATCGGCGTGGACCTCATGAAGCGCAGTCCGCGCGGCGTCACGCTCACGGCGGAGGGAAAACTCTTCCTCGAAGAAGCACGGGAAATCCTGAAGCACACGGACGAAGCCGTGGAAAAAGTACGGGCGCTTGCTCGCGGTGAATATGGTGAACTGCATGTTGGTTATGCGCCCTCGCCTTCGGTGGAGATTCTTCCGCCCGCGTTGGCGGCGTTCAAGAAGGCGGCACCACGCGTGCGCATCGTGCTGCATGACCTCGGCGGAGACGAACTGATGGCGCGGTTGCTGGACGGCACGCTGGAGCTCGCCCTCACCGTGGCGAACACGGAAGAAGCCTTGAACGGCATCACATTTGAAGAATTGCATCGCTACCACTTCATTTTGGCGATGGCCGCGGATCATGCCTACACGCGCAAGAAATCAGTGACGTTAGCAGAGATCGCCACCCAACCGCTGGTGAGCTTGATCCGGCGGGAATACACGGAGTTTCATCGCCACTTGGACCGCATGTTCACCGGAAAACCGCGTCCACGTATCGCCGTGGAATGTGACGGCTCCACGTCCATGCTCACGGAATTGGAAGGCGGTCATAACGTGGGCATCGTGAGCGAACAGTTTCGTCACATCGCGGGAAAACGCTTAGTATATCGTCCCATCTCGGATTCTACGGAGTGGCACGCCGTCGGCATCGCCCGCGCGAAGAAAGGTGACGTGACACCTGCAGGGGAGAAGTTCTGCGAGGTGTTACGGACGGTGGCAAAGACGCTGCGGAGTCCCAAAAGCAAAGCGCGATAGGCAGGACTCGCTGTCCTCAGCGAGCCGAGAGTCGAAGTCCAGAGCTTACGCAAGTCTTTGACCTGATGACGCCCAGTGCCGAACGAAGAGTAGCAGTCGTCACTATGTTCCTTGAAATTAGAATGGGCCAATGCTTTGGCGCTGCCCGCTGAGGACAGCGGGCCCTACCAGCAATCGTTCACACGTAGAAGTGCCCCAACTCGCGCAAGGACACATAGTCCCGGCTGCGCTCGGTGGTACGTTTGCCCAAGATGATATGGTCCAGTACATCGATCTTAAGCAACTGTCCGGCGCGGATGAGATCACGGGTCACGCGGATATCGGCATCAGAAGGAGTGGGGTCGCCGCTGGGGTGATTGTGGACCAGCACGATGGCGGAGGCATTCGCGGTGATGGCCAGTTTGAAGACCTCGCGCGGATGGACGAGCAGGGTATCCAAGGTGCCTTGGGAGATTTGTTCGACGCGGATGAGCTTGCGGCGCGTGTTCAGCAGCAGGATCTGGAAATGCTCCACTTCGTAGAAGCGGTTTTCCTCGCGCAGCAGGTTCGCGATGCTGTCCGGGTTGTCGAGCACGGGAGATTCGTATTGCAGCTCCTTGGCCATGCGCTGGGCCAGCGTGAACGCCGCCTTGAGAGCGATGGCTTTGTCCCGGCCCACACCTTTCACCTGTTTCAACTCCTCCACGGAAGCCAAAGCCAGCCGGTTCAGCGAACCGAACCGCTGCACCATTTGCTCCGCGATCTGGATGGCGGACTGGCCTTTCATGCCGGTGCGCAGGAGGATGGCGATGAGCTCGGCCGTGCGCAGGGCTTCGGCCCCGTGCAATACCATGCGTTCACGCGGTCGTTCGCTATCCGGCAGGTCTTTGATACGGAGGGGAGTGCTCATCTTGGCTGCGTTGATTGAAACGCAAACCAAGGAGTTTTTTCAAATGAGAAGTGAAACTAGTTCTTCGCCACCACGTAAGGCGTGAACTCGTTCATGTGATGTGGCGGGATGCGCGCTTTGAACTTCGCAGCCGGTCCGTCGTAATCACGCTCGATGACCTGCGCGATGGCGTGCAGCCGCGCGATGGTCTGGGCGGCATCGTGCGGGATGGCGAGGTCCACAAACTCCCGGATGGGCCGGAGCATGGCTCCCAGTTCCTCCAGCAGATCAGGGAAGCCTGCACCCGTCTTGGCGGATACGGCGACGCTCTGAGGAAAGATTTCCCGATACCGGTTCACAAGCATGCTGTCATCGAAGCGGTCGATCTTGTTGAAGACCATCAGCGTGGGCTTGCCCTTCGCGCCGATCTCTTCCAGCACCGTATCCACCGCCACGATCTGTTCATCGAGCTTCGGATGGCCGATGTCCACCACGTGGATGAGCAGGTCCGCTTCCACCACTTCTTCCAGCGTCGCCTTAAACGCCTCCACGAGATTATGGGGCAGCTTGCGGATGAATCCTACGGTATCGGACACCAGCACGTTCTGGTTGGTCTTCTCCAGATGCAGGCGACGGGTGGTCGGGTCCAGCGTGGCGAAGAGTTTATCTTCAGACAACACAGCGGCCCCGGTAAGGGCGTTGAAGAGGGTGGATTTGCCGGCGTTCGTGTAACCGACGATGGAAGCCAGCGGCCAGAGGCTGCGCTGGCGCCCTTGGCGTTGCGTGGCTCGATGCCGGCGGACTTCTACCAGTTCCCGCGTGATACGCGCAATTTTGTCCTGCACCCGGCGGCGGTCCGTTTCCAACTGCGTTTCACCGTCACCACGCATACCGATACCACCTTTTTGCCGGGACAAGTGGGACCAGAAACGCGTCAGGCGCGGCAGCAGATGCTGGAGCTGGGCCAGCTCGATCTGCATCTTGCCCTCCCGCGTACGGGCTCGCTGGGCGAAGATATCCAGAATGAGCGAAGTGCGGTCGAGGATCTTGCACTCGAAGAGTTTCTCGAGGTTGCGGCCTTGGGCCGGGAAAGCTCATCATCGAAGATGACAGTATCCACTTCATTGGCGTGGCATTTCTTGGCCAGTTCATCCGCCTTGCCGCTGCCGATGTAGGTGGCGGCGACGGGGGAATCGAGCTTCTGCGTGGCATCGCCGACGATCTGCGCGCCCGCGGTCTGTGCGAGCTGGCGCAACTCCTCCATCGAGTCCTGCAACTCCCAGGCGGAGGAATTCTTCAATTCCGCCCCCACTAAGAACGCCCGCTCAGTTTTCCGGTTCGCTGTCTCTACCAGTGCTTTCACAAATAATCTGACGACCTGTCATCCGTCTTCGACGTGGGGGCCAATATAACACAAGTCAGCCGGGAGGAAAGCCTTGGGTTTTTTGGAGCGGAACACGGTGACCTGTCCGGCCTAAGCGGCTTTCCCAGAAGATTATGGATTCTCAGGTGCTTCTGGCCAAGGTGCTGGTGGATTGGTGGCATGGCTCTTGTGCGTCTGCTTCTACAGTATGACAACATCCATGAGTTTGCCTTTGCATTCAGTCTCCAGTAAGGTGGGCGCCAATCGCCCTTTACCCGTTATGAAACGCTTGTCTAGCCTGGTCCTTTTGTTGATCGCCTTTATCGCCTCGGCCTTGGTCTCCGAGGCCGCCCCGCTGCGGGTTTTCATCCGCGGCGGCCAGAAAACCCACGGTCCCGGTGCGCATGAGCACGAACGGTTTCTGGGGGATTGGACCAAGCTCCTGACCGAGCGCGGCATGACGGTGAATGGGGGCATGGAGTTCCCCACCGAGGCGCAGTTGGATCAAGCGGATCTGCTGGTGATGTATTCGCAGGATGGCGGCGAGATCCCGGCGGACAAGCGCGCGGGGCTGGAGAAGTTCCTGAAGCGCGGAGGCGGTATCACGGTCATCCATACCGCCTCGGTGCCCAAGACGAAGGAGGGCGCGGCCTATCTGAAATCGATCATCGGCGGTACCTGGGTGCCCGGCACGACGAAGTGGCTGGAAGGCCCGATGTCCCTCTACTATGTGAACCGCACGCACGCCATCACCCAAGGTGTGGCGAACTACGATCTGAACGACGAGATCTACTACGATTTCGACCTCGACCGGGACAACATCACGATATTGGCGGGGGCTTACACACCGAATGTCTCCGCGACCCGCCGCAACGACCAGCGCGGCCAGCCGGGCAAGGGCAAGATCACGGTGTATGACATCCAGCCGCAGATCTGGACTTATGAGAAGGCGCTGGCCGGCGGTCAGCCGCACCGGGCGTTCGTCCATATCCCCGGTCATTTGTATACGAACTTCAGCCAGCCGCAGTTCCGCGCGGTCTTGCTGCGGGGCATGGCGTGGTCGGCCAAGCGTTCGAATGTGGACGAGTTCTGCACGAAGGAAGAGCTGGCCTCGCTGCGCTATCCGGCGGGCGGTCCGAAAAAGCCCGAGCAGGAACTGGAACAACTGGTCATCCATCCGGATTTCAAAGTGAAACTGGTGGCGGCAGAACCGCTCATCAACAAGGTGATGAATGTGGATTGGGATCCGCAGGGCCGTCTGTGGGTGGCTGAGACGCCGGAATATCCGGATGGCCGGTATGCAAATTCGCCGGAAGACTTAGTCCAACGCTGGGTCGATGGCAAGCTGGACCCGGCCACAGGCCGTTATGACCGTCCGGCGCAGGACAAGATATCCATCCTCAGCGACACGGATGGCGATGGTGTGATGGACAAGAAGACGATCTTCTACGAAGGCCTTGAGCTGGTGACGAGTTTCGCCTTCTACAAGGACGGCGTCATCGTCAGCCAAGCGCCAGACATCCTTTGGTTGCGTGATACGAACGGTGATGGCAAGGCGGACAAGGTCGTGACGCTCTACACCGGTCTGGGCACACGTGACACGCATGCGGTGATCAACAACATCCGCTGGGGTTTCGATGGCTGGATCTATGCCACGCATGGTTACAGCAGCAGCCCGAAGGTGACGAATGGCGATGGCTCGAAGAACTTTGGCAACATCAGTTCCGGGGTGGTGCGTTTCAAGCCGGATGGCACGGCCATCGAACAATACTCTTCCAAGGGCGGCAATACGTGGGGCTTGCAAGTCGCGTGGGACAACGAGGTCTTCTATACGCAGCCGACGAGCGGTGACCTGCTGATGAACGTGGTGTTGAGTGAGGGTAATCTCTCGAAGGGCCGCGTGCCGGGCGTGAACAGCTTCAGTGTCGTCCGCAAGACGCATGCGACGCATCCGCTCATCCCGTATGATCAACTGCCTTATGTGCAGATCGATTTCGTGGGCCAGTTCACGGCTGCTGCCGGTTGCGTGATCTACGGTGGCGGTGCCTGGCCGAGCGAATACAACTACAACTACTTCACCACCGAGCCCACGATCAACATCGTGCATCACGAAGTGGTGAAGCCTGAGGGTGTGAGCTTCACGGCGGCCCGGGTGCCGGATCGCGAGAATCTCGAATTCATCGCGGGCAAGGATTACTGGTTTCGTCCGATCGAAGTGCGCACGGGGCCGGATGGTGCGGTGTATCTGGTGGATTTCTACAACCAGGCGGCGATCCATAACGACACGCGTGGTCCGAAGCATGGCCCGCGCAATGCCGCCGTCCGTCCGGACCGTGACCACTACTACGGCCGCATCTGGCGCATCGACCATAAAGACGCGAAGAAGCTCGACCTGCCGAAACTGTCCGCGAAAGACATTGACGGGCTCATCGCCGCGTTGCGGCATCCGAATGACAACGTGCGGTTGAGCGCCGTGCGGCTGCTGGCGGAGACGGAGAACCCGGCCCTGGCCCCGAAGATCCAGCCGCTCATGGCCGCGAAGGAATCGCCCGCCACGCGCGTGGCGGCCCTCTGGACGCTCCACCGCATCGGTGGGTTGAATGAGGAAACGCTCCTCGCCTCGGTGAAGGACGGGGAAGTGGCCGTGCGCAAGAACGGTCTCAAGGTGGCCCAACTGCCGCCGACTTCGCAGCGTGGACCGGAAGTGAGATTGCATCAGGCCATCAACGAGAAATTGTTCGATGCTGACCCGCAGGTGCAGCTGCAGGCGCTCGTGGCCTTGGGCAGCTTCGAGGTGGATGACGAGGTCGCGGCCGCCTTGATCGCGGCATATTCGCGTTTGCAGAACGGCTGGCTGCAATCCGCCGCGCTCGGCGTGGCGAATTCCGCGCCGCGCAAGATGATCGAGACGGCTCTGGCCGCCCGTGACCCGCAGTCATTGCGCACGCTGGTGACGCAACTCACGCAGAAGCTGGCCGAGAAGCAGGACGCGGAGGAAGCGGCGAGCCTCGTCATCGCCATGGTGAGCAAGCCCGCCACGGCCGATCCGTTGAAGCAATCCGTGCTGGAAGGTCTGACGCAGGCATTGCGCGCGGATGTGCGCCCCGGCTGGTCGGTTTCCTTGCAGACGGCGTTTGAACGGCTGTTCCAATCGCCGAACGAAGACTTGAGCATCGCAGCGTTGCCGCTGGCCGTGCGGTGGGATACGAGCCGGCGCCTGGATAACACGGTGAATCCGCTGCTGGAACGGTTGATCGCGGCCATCAAGGACGTGAACCACGCGGAAGATCAGCGCCTGAAGATCGCTCAATCGCTGCTCGCGGTGCGGCATGTGAATGAGAGCATCCTGCCGGGCATCCTGAGTGTGCTGGGCAGCAATGCCTCGGAGTCATTGCAACGCGGCCTCCTCGAGACCTTGGGCGGCCTGCCCGGTGCGAAGATCGGTGCGGCCATCATCGAGAGCTATCCGAAACTGAACAACAGCTTGCAGGGCGCAGCCTTCACGCAATTGATGAAGCGCGGCGAATGGGCCTTGCTCTTCCTGGATGCGTTGCAAGCGAAGAAGGTCGATCCGCAAACCATCGGCCCGGCGAACTTGCATCGCCTCCGCACGCATGCCGACAGCAAGGTGGCGTCCCGCGCCAACCAGATCATCGATGAATTGCGCGGACCGGAAGCGAAGGAAAAAGACGCGCTGATCGCGAAATTCACTCCTGCCGTGGAAAAGACCGGCAATGTGGCGAAAGGCAAGGAGCTCTTCACGCAGAACTGCGCGAACTGCCATAAGTTCGGCAATGACGGGCGCGAAGTCGGCCCGGTGCTGACGGGCATGGGCGCTCACGGCCCGGCGGAATTGCTGGTGCACATCCTCGATCCAAACCGGGCGGTGGAGCAGAACTATGTGGCCATCAGCTTCGAGACGAAGGATGGCGAAAGCTACGACGGCATCGTGGCGCAGGAGAACAACACCTCGGTCATCCTCAAGAACGCTGCGGGCGAGATGGAGATCAAGAAGAACACGATCAAGAGCCGCCGTTCCACCGGCATGTCGCTCATGCCGAATGGCTTTGAAGCGCTCGGCGAAGAGGGGCTGCGCGATATCCTCAGCTATATCTGCGCCGCCGATCAGAAGTATCGCTTCATCGATCTGACCACGGCCTTCACGGCGGATTCCCGGCGCGGCCTCTACATCAAGGAAGAGAACGTCAACGACACGCTGAAGTTCAAGAAGTTCGGTACGGTGACGGTGGAAGGTGTACCGTTCAACGTCGTGGATCCGGCGAAGACGGGGCGCAATCTGCTGGTCCTCAAGGGTGGTGGCGCCGAGACGTTCTCCCACAGCTTCCCGCAAAAAGTGGAAGCCAAGGTAGGTTATGCCGCCAGCAAGCTGCATTTCCTCGGCGGTGTGGCGGGTTGGGGACACCCCTTCAACGCCAATGCCCCGGCGATGAAAGTCACCGTGAAGTATGCGGACGGACAGACCGAAGAGCTTGTGATGAAGAACGGTGAGGAATTCGCCGACTTCATCCGCGTGGTGGATGTGCCCGGCTCGAAGCTGACGCAGGACATCGTGAAGGAGAACCAACTGCGTTGGTACACGAAGCCCCTCAAGCGCACCGCGGTGATCGAGAAGTTGATCATCGAGAGTTTCGCGAACGGCCTCGCGCCGACGACAGTGGCGATCACCGCGGAGTTGCCCGGTGCGGGCGGCCATGCGGCCGCAGAACCGGTGAAGGTGGCCTCGGCTGCACCGGCGGCCCCGGTCGCGCCGGCGAAGCCGTTCGAATGGGGCACCGGCACGAAGGTCTTGCTCGTGGGTGGCGGCAGCTCGCACGATTACAACCGCTTCTTCAACTTCGCGGATATCGCCACGTTGAAGGCGGCGGGTATTACGGCGAACTATACGGAAGATCCGGCTGTGACGGCCAAAGAACTGCCGAACGTGGACGTGGCCATCTTCAGCGTGAATCGCAATGGCTTCCAGACGGCCGAGCTCCGCGAAGCGCTGGGCAAACACATCGCCGCCGGCAAGGGGCTGATCCTGTTGCACCCTGGGCTGTGGTATAACTGGAACGACTGGCCGGAATACAACAGGACCATCGCGGGTGGCGGTTCGCGCGGTCATGACAAACTCGGCGAGTTCGAGGTGAAGGTGACGAATGGTGCGCATCCCATCATGAAGGGTGTGCCCGCGAACTTCGCCATTACGGACGAGCTGTATTACTACATCCCCGATGCGCAGGGCACGCCGATCGAAGTGCTGGCCACGGCGGATTCCAAGATCAAGAACGCGACCTTCCCGCAGGTGTTTGTGATCAAGCATCCGCAGACGAAGATCGCGGGTATCACGCTGGGGCATGATGCCCGCGCGCATGATCTGCCGGCTTACAAGACGTTGCTGATCAACGCCGTGAACTGGACGAAGAAGTAAGCTGTTTTGCATTCAGCCCGATTCTGGCAACGCAAAGGTTGCAGGAATCGGGTTTTTGCTTTTCGGGACCGGGCGCGAACTCCTTGAAAACCAAGCGGATGAGCGTTCATCCCCGTTGGCATGGCTTGTGCGGAAGTACAAACCATGAAAATGAAACTCAGTTATTGGCTGCTGCTGGCGGCATTTGCGGTGGGGGTGGAATGCTCCCCCATGAAAGCCGCTGAACCGGCGGATCAACCGACGGCCTTCAAATTGATCAAGGAAGGCAATCGTTTTATCGGTGAGCAATCGAAGGACAAAGTTGTCCAAGTGCGCGCCGAGAAATCCATCGGGTCCACGATCCCGAACATCTGGTACGTGGTGTATTACGATCCCACGGCCGCTTTAAAGGCGGTGGAGGTCAAATTCGCGGCGGGCAAGATGGTGAGTGTGGAGCGTCCGTTGCGTTTGCTGGAATCCGCCTTCGGCAAGAGCGAACCGATGGACCGTGCCCGCCTGAAGATCGATTCCGACGAGGCGATCAAGATCGCCTTGAAAGAGCCTTTGCTGGTGAATGTGAAAGTCGTGGCTACCGCGCCGATGCTCGACAACGGCGATATGGGGCCGGTCTGGCGCATCCGCCTGTGGGCGCTGAAACAGTATGACACGCAAGCCGAGGCGCATATCGGCGAGGTGACCTTGTCCCCGGAAACGGGTCTGGTCCTCAAAGCAGACCTGCATTTGGAACGGCTGAACTAAAGCCGTGAAACAGTTAGTGTGTGCGCGTTCCTCCCGCGCGACGGCGTTCTTCGGAACGCCGTTTCTATTTTTGTATCCGGTAGAGATGGGTCTTGCTGCGGAGGATAAGCGCATCATCCACCACGGCGGGTGAGGACATGAAGCCATCACCGAGTTTGCTCTTGGCGAGGATCTTCAATTCCCGGCCCGGTTGGAGCACGGTGATGTCGCCAGTGTGACTGAAAAGATAGAGCCGGCCGTCAACGTGCAAGGGGGTGGCCGAGTAGGCCCCGCCGATGCGTTCTTTCCAGATCTCCTGGCCGGAGACGGCATCAAGACAGGTCACGATACCATCATCTGAAACAAGGAAGAGGTCTTGGCCGATGACCATGGGCGTGGGTTTGCTGGGCACACCTTTCACATATTTCCAGGCGACGTGCGAGTTCGTGACATCGCCTTTGCCATCGGGCTTGATGACCCAGAGCTGGGCTTTGTCGAAACACGTGGAGAGATAGATGAGGCCATGGGCATAGACCGGCGGTTGGACGTTGGAATACCCGGGGATATCCACCCACCAGATCTCCTTGCCAGTCAGCGGCTCGTAGGAGCTCACGCGGAAGCCGCCGGTGCTCACGAGCTGGTCCTGGCCGTTCACCTTGATGATCGTGGGTGTGGCGTAGGCTTTCCGCTTTTGCGGGTTGGCCGCACTCATGTCATTGGAGCGATTCGTCTTCCATACCTGTTTGCCGGTATCCTTGTCCAAGGCGACGACGTAGCGCAGCTCTGTGCCATCGCAATTCAGGATGTAGAGATTTTTATAGATGATGGGCGAACTGCCGGGGCCGTTGCCGCCGTGGTCATGGGGAATCTCGGTATTCCGCCAAAGGACCTTGCCGGTCTTCGTATCCACACAGGCAGCGCCATACATGCCGAAGGCAAAGTAAGCGCGACCTTCTTCCAGATAAGGTGTGGGCGAGGCGTAGCTGTTCAGCGCGTGTTTGGGCGCGGGGGCATCGACATGGAAAAGCTCAATGTTGTGGAGCAGCTTGCCCGTTTCTTTTTCCACGCAGACGGCCCGGAGGGATTTGCCTTCGTCCAGCGCCGTGGCCATCCAGATCTGCTGGCCGAGGACGACGGGCGAGGACCAGCCTTCACCGGGGATCGCCACTTTCCAGCGGGTGTCCTTGCCCTCGGCGAATTCCGTGGGGATGTTCTTGGCGTGGGCGTGGCCGGGATCGTTGGGACCAAGAAAATGGGGCCAGTTGGCATCCGCGAGAGCGGCGGTGGCGAACAGGGCTCCAGTCAAAAAGCTGGTGATCAGACGCATAGTGCTTGTTGGTTATCTCACCTGAGGCAGTGCCAAAGTGCAAGTGCCAGCATGGACCGCCCGTTTATCAGAGGGTGCGAAGGGGCAGTTTATTCAAAAAAGAGCATAAGAAAAGGGGGGCTTCAGCCTAATCAAAATCGGAGCAGCTCATGAAGTAGTGGCAACGAGGACACCGGAGTTTGCACTTCTCGTTGTGCAATTCGTGGCCGCAACGGGGGCACCAGCGCCAGTATTCGCCAGTGAGGTCGCAGACATCCGCCGATGCTTTGTCGGGCGGTGCCGGGGTTGACGCGGGCTGGTTTTCCTTCGTCATGCAGGAACGGTAGCTGGCCCGTTTGGCGAGGCAAGTGCTGGCTTAGCCGCCAAAGACTTTGGCCCGTTGCGCGAGTTGTTTTTGCAGGCTGCCGCAGACCAGTTTGCAGAGGTCGAAGACCATCGGGTCGGCGATAAAGTAATACACGTTCAGGCCTTCTTTGCGGCGGCCTATCAGGCCAGCCTCCGCCAGCAGGGTGAGGTGCTTGGAGACGTTGGCTTGGCCCGCCCCGCTTTCCGTGACCAGTTCACCCACAGTGCGTTCACCAGCTTCCAGCAACTGGAGCAGGCGCAGGCGCATCGGTTCGGCGAGCACCTTGAAACGGGCGGCCACGAGCTCCAGGGCCTCAGGCGGCATCGTGGCGGCGGTCAGTTTGGGTTTGGCGGCCATAAACAAAATCGTCCCTTGACATATATTACTAATTAGTTATATAGTCAATTAACATCAAAGTTAAGAACAATATGAATACGACCTGTGATATTGCCAGCCGAAACAACCGCGGCCTCACCCCGCAGCAACTGCAAGAGCAGCTTGAGCGGAGGGAGGTCTGTACCGTCATCGACGTCCGTGAACCCATGGAGTTCGCGGGTGAACACCTGACCTGCGCCCGGCTTATCCCCTTGGGTGAGCTGGAGCAGCGGCTGGGTGAAATCCCGACGGATCAGCCCTTGGTCGTGGTGTGCAAGTCCGGCAAACGCAGCGGCCAGGGGGCTAGCCTCCTGCAAGCCAAGGGTTTCAAGCAGGTGAGCACTTTGGAGGGCGGATTGACCGCTTGGGCGGCGGCGGGCTTGCCGCTCGACCGGGCAAACAGGGCTCCGATTTCCTTGGAGCGCCAGGTGCGCATCGCCGCCGGGGCAATCGTCCTGACAGGCGTGTTGCTGGGTGCTTTGGTGCATCCGGGGTTCTATGGTTTGAGCGGGTTGGTGGGGGCGGGACTCATCTTTGCGGGCATCACCGATTGGTGCGGTATGGGGCTCTTGCTGGCCAAGGCGCCGTGGAACCGCTGTCAGACCAGTTGCCGCCGCTGAAACGGCAAAGAATGAGTGACCTAACATAACGCCGGAACAGCGGAGGTCGCTCCATGTGTCCAACATGATAAAGAAAGGAATATGCTACTGGCACTGACATTAGGCGCGGGCATCGGACTAGCCCTCGGCCTGCTTGGCGGAGGCGGGTCGGTCATCACCGTGCCGGTGCTGGTGTATGCGGCGGGGATCGATCCGGCAGCGGCGGTCGCCATGTCACTGGCGGTGGTCGGCGGCACGAGCATGGTCGGTGCCTGGTTCAAGCACCGGGAACAGCTGGTTCATAAACAGGCGACTTTGATGTTCGGTGGCGTGGGTATGCTGGGAGCATGGGCCGGGGCGCATCTGACGCCGATGGTCTCGCCGCAAACCTTGCTGGTGCTCTTCGCGTTGCTGATGGTGGTGATCGCGACCATCATGCTGCTCCGACGGGAAGAGGAACTAACGCCCAAGCCGGAATGCCGCCCGGTGCGCTGCCTCTTCTCGGGCTTGGGCGTGGGGCTGCTCACGGGCTTTCTCGGAGTGGGTGGCGGTTTTCTGTTGGTGCCCGCCATGGTCATTTTTGCGCGGTTGCCGATGAAGATGGCGATCGGTACCTCGCTGGCAGTCATCGCTATCAATTCTGTGGCGGGCCTGATCGGTCATGGCCGCCAGGCCACGGTGGACTGGCCGCTGACCGGGGCTTTTCTGGTGGTGGCGATACTAGGGATGCTCGCTGGCAATCACCTGTCCAGCCGCCTGCCGGTGGCGCGGTTGCAAAGGGGCTTCGCCGGATTCGTACTGGTGGTCGCCGCCTTGTTGCTCATCAAAAATCTTATCTAAAGAAACTAACACTCAACAAATACAGGCTTATGATACTGAAACGTTACTTTGTCGAAGGGCTGGCCCACGCGTCCTATCTGGTGGGCAGCAACGGCGAGGCCGCCGTGGTGGATCCGAAGCGGGATGTGGAGGATTACCTCGCGGATGCCGCCGCCCAAGGATTGCGCATCACGGCCATCCTGAACAGCCATCCGCATGCAGATTTCGCGAGCGGGTTCATCGAGTTGGCACAACGGACCGGGGCAAAGATTTACATCTCCCACCTCGCGCCGGCCACGTATGAACGCGTGGCGGCGAAGCATGGCGATCGCATCACCGTGGGCGGACTGGAGATCGAGCTGCTGGAGACACCCGGCCATTCGCCGGACAGCCTAAGCTTTCTGGCGCGCGAGAACGGGAAACCGGAAGCCGTGTTCACGGGTGACCTGCTCTTCGTGAATGATGTGGGTCGTCCGGATCTGCGTGATGCGGATGCCGATCCGGTGGCGCTGGCGGACAAGCTTTATGACTCTCTGTTCAACAAGATCCTCAGTCTGCCGGGGGAGGTGAAGGTGTATCCGGCGCATGGCGCGGGTTCGCTCTGTGGCCGCGCCTTGGGCTCCGCTCCATTCACCACAGTGGCGCAGGAGTTGCAGCATAACTGGGCGACGCAGATCAAGGATCGGAAGGAGTTCGTGAAGCAGATGACGGCGAACCTGCCCGCACGCCCGGCTTACTTCAGCTACGACGTGGGCATCAACTTGCAGGGCGCTTCACCCTACGGCGAACTCCCGGCGCTCAAGAGCCTGACCGAAGAACAGGTGAAGGCCGCAGCCAATTCTGGGGCATACGTGATCGACACACGCACAGGACCGTTCTTTGGCGCCGGTCATTTCCCGGGCAGCGTGAACATCGGGCTGGGCAGCGCCATGTTTTCCACTTGGGCGGGGTTCTTCGTGCCGGGCGACAAACCCATCGTGCTGGTGGTGGGGGCAGCCGCGAATGCGGCCAAGGCGCGCTTGGAATTGGCGCGCATCGGCTTCGACAACGTGCTGGGTTATGTGGAAGCCGAGGCCTTGCATGAGACACGGCAACTATCGCAGCTCAGTGTCTGCGACCTGAAAGCGGCGCTGAAACGGGGTGATGCGCCGATCGTACTGGATGTGCGAACCGAGGGTGAATGGGCCGCCGGCCATATCGAAGAAGCGAGCCACATTCCCTTGCCCAACTTGCTGGAACGCATGGCGGAATGCCCGAAGGATGAACCCTTGGCGATCATCTGCGGCAGCGGCTACCGCAGCACCATCGCGGCCAGCCTGCTGATGCGGGCAGGATTCACGCGCTTGCAGAACGTGATGGGCGGCATGGGTGCCTATCAGGAAACCAAGTGCGCCGAGTGGCAGGCGGCGGATCTGGTGTTCGCGAAATGAGGCCGGGGCGCAGATTGTTGCTGAAATCGCAGGGCCAAGCCGCTTACATCAGCGGCACGTGAGCAATCGGGACAATATGAAGTCGGACGTGCTGGTCATCGGGGCCGGCGCGGCGGGTTTGATGTGCGCCATCACGGCTGGCCAGCGCGGTCGCTCGGTGCGGGTGCTGGAGCACAATGAACGGCCGGGGAAGAAGATCCTCATCTCGGGTGGCGGGCGGTGCAATTTCACGAATCTGGGTGCGGGGCCGGATAATTACATCTCGAACAATCCGCACTTCATGAAGTCCGCGTTGGCGCGGTATAAGCCGAAGGATTTCATCGCGCTGGTGGAGCGGCACGGCATCGCGTATCACGAGAAGAAGCTCGGGCAGCAGTTCTGCGATACCAGCTCGAAGGAGATTGTGGACATGCTGCTGACGGAGTGCGAATGGGCGGGCGTGGACCTGCGATTAAACTGCAAGATAGCATCGGTGCAGAAGACGATGGGGTTTCAGGTGCAGACAAATCAGGGAGTTTACGAGGCGGACTCGCTGGTGATCGCGTGTGGTGCGCTTTCTTTTCCAAATCTGGGCGTATCGGATTTCGGGTATCGATTGGCGGAGCAGTTTGGATTGAAGGTGCTGCCACGCAGACCGGGATTGGTGCCGCTGAAGTTCAATGAGCAGGATTTGCGGGCGTATGCGGAGTTGAGCGGGCTTTCGGTGGATACGATCACGACGGCGAATGGGAAATCATTTCGCGAGAACATCTTGTTCACGCATCGTGGCATCACGGGACCGGCGATCTTGCAGGTGTCTTCGTATCGCGGGGAGAATGATCCCATCACCATCAACATGCTGCCGGACCAATCCGCGAAGGATCTCTTGCTGGCGAACAAGACGGATGCGCGGGAGCTGCCGAATTTCCTGAGCCAGCATATCCCGCGACGTTTTGCCCATGCATGGTGCGCGCAGAATCAACTCGTGAAACCGGTAAAGCATTTCAAGCTGTCGGAGCTGGAGGAGATTGGCACGCGCTTGCAGACGTGGACAATCAAGCCTAGCGGCACAGAGGGTTACGTGAAGGCGGAGGTGACCTTGGGCGGCATCGATACGGATGAGTTATCCTCCAAGACGATGGAGTCGCGCAAGGTGCCGGGGCTGTATTTCATCGGTGAGGTGGTGGATGTGACGGGTTGGCTGGGCGGGTATAATTTTCAGTGGGCCTGGGCATCAGGGCATGCGGCGGGGGAAGTAGTGTAGTTTAGTTCGTCACCGGAAATTTTCCATTCCGAGCGAGAAAAAGCTGTTCACGTGCAGACCTTTTGGCGACTCTTTCTGCAGCCAAATTTCGCATGCCTTGGAATGCTGAACAGATCATCGCGCTGGCACCAGATGCCGGCTCTGCCAAATCCGGCAAAGACCTTTCCGTTCCGCGCAAATGGGTGACTCTTGGCGTCACTGAGGCTTGCGCGTGGGGAACGATGCAGGGCAGCGGCAAGAATCCCTACCAGACATGCATCGACCTTTCGGAGCCGGCCTTCAAATGCACCTGTCCCAGCCGTAAATTTCCCTGCAAGCATTCGCTTGGACTCTTTCTTATCCTGGCGCAACAACCAGCAACTCTGACCGAAACAACGCCGCCTGCATGGGCCACGGAATGGCTTTCAAAGAGGTCGGAGAAGGCCGAGAAGAAGATTGCCAAGGCCACGCAACCGGAGGAACCGCTCGACCCGCAAGCACAAGCCAAGGCGGCGGCAGCGGCGGAGAAACGTGCGGCTTCAAGGGAGGCGAAAGTGAGCGCGGGTTTGGAAGAGTTTGGCACGTGGGCGACGGATATGGTGCGGTCGGGACTGGCATCTTTACCCGGCCGCCCGGCGAATTACTGGGAAACACCGGCGGCACGGTTGGTCGATGCGCAGGCTCCGGGGCTGGCTCGACGCGTGCGTGCGCTGGAGGCGATACCTCTGACCGGTGAAGGCTGGCCGGAAAGGATGTTACGTGAACTGTCCCTGCTGCATCTGGTGCGCGAAGGGTGGTCGCGCATGGAGACACTGCCGCCGGAGCAACAGATGGATGTGCGATCGGTATTGGGCTTCACGGAAAATCGGGATGATTTGCTGGCGCAAGCCGGGGTGAAAGACAACTGGCTGGTGCTTGGTCAGAGGGTGGAGGAGGACGAACGGATCCGGGTGCAACGGGTTTGGCTGTGGGGACAGGGGACCAATCGGCCAGCGTTGATCTTGAGTTTTAGTGCCGGGCCGAACCAGCCGTTTGATGCGACTCTGCTGGTGGGTACGAGTGTGGAAGCGGAGGTGGTATTTTACCCTGGAGGATTTCCCGTGCGAGCGCTCGTGCGGCAACGGGCGAAAGAAGTCCGTCAACTGGAGGGAAACACCTGGCGGTATCCGCACGAGACGATTGCGGTGGCGAACCAGTTCGCGGCGGAAGTCTTCTCGGCAAATCCTTGGACGGAGCGGGTGCCGCTGGGATTGGCAGCGGTGGTGCCGCAAGTGGAGAGCGGAGAATGGTTCGTAAAAGATGTGGCGGGACATGCCTTGCGGCTGCAAGTGAAAGAGGAGCAAGGCTGGAAATTGCGCGCTGTCAGCGGCGGTCATCCGGTGGCGCTGTTCGGTGAATGGAATGGGGAAACGCTGACGCCGCTGAGCGTGTGGGCGGAAGGGAGATTTTTAAGGGTATGAACAGGAATTTAGACAGGATTAACAAGATGGACAAGATGATGAGAGACTAATGCGTGATGCGTAATACGTAACTGGGAAACTGCAAATGCAATTTAGTGCTTTAACACAGGTCGCGTTGTTGGGGACGGAACGGCAAGGGTTGCCGACGGTCCCGGCGGACTCGCCGTTCGGTGAGATGCTGGTGCGGGTGGATGGGACGCAGCGGGAGCAGGCTCTGCTGCGGACAGCGGCGTTGGTCGGGCAGTATGAACGGGCGGGTGTATTGCCCATCAAGGTAAATGCGGGAGAGGTGGCAGGGTGTCCGCCAGAGACGTTGCCATGGGTGAAGCCCTTGGCGGGAAGTCATCTGCTCACGATGTTATCTGGCGAGAAGGCGGAGCTGCTGCCCGAATGGTTGCGTCTGTGTGCGCAAACCAAACAGCTTGCGCCACCGGAAGCCGGGCCGCTCTTGCTTTCGCTGGGTCAGGCAAAAGAGTCGTTGCGAGAAATGATATTGCCGATGTTGGGCGAGCGAGGACACTGGCTCGCCGGGCAACAATCGGAATGGAGCTGGATGACAGGTGAGACCTTGGAAGAGAGCGTCTGGCAAACTGGCGAACCCGAAGCCCGCTTGATGTTGTTACAGAAATTGCGCGCGAGCGATTCTGCCAAAGCACGAGAGTTACTGGCCGTCACGTGGAAAGAAGAGGAACCGGAGGAACGCGGGGCGTTCATTCAGGTGTTGGGAAAGAATTTGAGTCTAGAGGATGAAGCGTTCCTGGAAGGAGCACTGGATGACAAACGTAAAGAAGTTCGGAAGAAGGCCGCCGATCTGCTGGCGCAGATTCCTGACAGTGCCTTGGTGAAGCGGATGCAGGAACGATTGCAACCGCTCTTGAAGTTCAAGCCAGCGGAGGAAGGCAGCATCCTGAAGTTGAAGAAGGGCACGAAGGCGTCGCTGGAGATCAACTTGCCGATCGAGTGCAGCAAGGTGATGCAGCGGGATGGTATCGAAGCGAAGCCGCCGGCCAAGGAGATCGGTGAACGTGCGTGGTGGCTGGCGCAGATGCTGGGCTGCGTGCCGCCCTCGTATTGGCGGGCGCAATGGGGCTGCACATCAGCGGACTACTACGCTGCCGCCATGGGAACGGAGTTCAAGAAGGCTTTGCACTTGGGTCTGCAAGAAGCGGCGGTGCGCTATAAGGACATTGAACTGGCGGAAAGTTTCTTCGCTGAGGACGCCGGGCGGGTGACCCCGAATTTATGGTCGGTGATGCCGATTGAGCGGCGAGAGAGGTATTTAAGCCAATGGCTGGAATCGCCAACAGGATTTGGCACCGAACTGCTGTTCGAGAGTTTGCATGACTGGAGCGCAGACTTCAGCCGGGCGGTGCTGAAGTGGATGCGAAATCTGTGCACGCAGGATGGGATGGAATGGCAATTGCGGAATCGCTTCAAGGAACTGGTGGTGCATCTGGCGCCGGAGGTGTTGCCCGAGGTCACCAATGGCTGGCCGACGGGAGCGAAGAACTGGGAATTCTGGAGCAAGGGTGTGGATGAGTTTCTGGCCGTAGCGCAGTTTCGGCAGGAGATGAGGAAGGCGGTTTTTGGACAGGATTAAAGGGATTATCAGGATTATGAGAAATTTATTGGGAGAATTTAATAGCAGTAGATCGGTCATCGAAATAGGTGTGAAGTGTTCATCAACAATCATGTTCATCTTGTAAATCTTGTCACAAACCTATGAGTAATTCATTGAGGCAACACGCGGAGCAGCAGTATGCGGAGGAACTGGCAGCCTTGGCGAAGGCGGATACGAAGCCGCGTCCGCCGAGTTGGAAGCTCTCACCGTGGGCGGTGTCCACCTATCTGTTGGGCGGCACGCTGGAGGATGGCACGGTCATCATCCCTAAATACGTAGGGGACAAACGGCTCGTAGAGATCGCGGTGGCGACGCTCGCCACGGATCGCGCGCTGCTGCTGCTGGGTGTGCCGGGCACGGCGAAGACTTGGGTGGCGGAACATCTGGCTGCGGCCATCTCCGGCAACAGCACTTTACTGGTGCAAGGCACGGCGGGCACGAGCGAGGAAAGCATGCGATACGGCTGGAATTACGCACAGCTACTCGCGAAGGGGCCATCTCGCGCGGCCATCGTACCCAGCCCGCTCATGCGTGCCATGGAGACGGGTGCGATCGCGCGGGTGGAGGAGTTGACGCGCATCCCGGCGGATGTGCAGGACACGCTCATCACAATTCTTTCGGAGAAAAATTTACCCATCCCGGAGCTGGGCGAAGAGGTGCAGGCGGTGAAGGGGTTCAACGTCATCGCCACGGCGAACAATCGTGATCGCGGGGTGAATGAGCTGAGCAGTGCTTTGAAGCGGCGGTTCAACACGGTCGTGCTGCCGGTGCCGGACAGTCTGGATGAGGAGGTACAGATTGTGCAACAGCGCGTGGCGCAGTTGGGTCGCGCGCTCGAACTGCCTGCCGAACCGCCTGCGCTGGAAGAGATCCGGCAAGTGGTGACGGTGTTCCGTGAGTTGCGCAACGGTGTGACGACAGATGGGAAAACCAAATTGAAGTCACCCTCGGCCACCTTGAGCACGGCGGAAGCCATCGGTGTAATGAATCAGGGACTGAGCCTCGCCGCACATTTCGGTGATGGGACGTTGCGCTCGGTCGACATGGCAAGCGGCTTGGTGGGAGCCATCATAAAAGACCCCGTGCAAGACCGCATTGTCTGGCAAGAGTACCTTGAAACAGTGGTTAAGGAACGAGATGGGTGGAAAGACTTTTACCGGGCTTGCCGCAAGGAGATGTGACGCATTAAGCAATGTCAGCGGAACTGAACATATACGGGATACGGCATCATGGGCCGGGGTCGGCGCGGAGTTTGCGCGCGGCGCTGGAGGCGTGGCAGCCGGATTGCATCTTGGTGGAAGGGCCACCCGAGGCGGATGAGGCGTTGGCGCTGGCGGTGCATGCGGAGATGAAACCGCCGGTGGCGTTGTTGATCTATGATCCGGAGCGACCACAGCGTTCGGTTTATTATCCGTTCGCAGTATTCTCGCCGGAGTGGCAGGCGATCCAATATGGCATGACGCGTAAGGTGCCGGTGCGGTTCATGGATTTGCCGCAGTCCATCCAGATGGCGGTGCGGAAAGAGGAGGAAGAAAAGTTCAAAGCGGTCATTGAGGCGAAGCTGGCGGAACAGCAAGCCGCTGGAGAGCAGGTCGAGACAGAAGCAGATGCCGAAGGGGTTGATGAGGAAGCGAGTGAAGGTGCGGATGGAGAAGAGATTGAAGTCGGAGAGAAAGAAACGCCGAGCCAGGAGGAGGACTTGCGGCGTGATCCGCTCTCGTACCTGGCGCAGGCGGCAGGGTATTCGGATAGCGAGCGTTGGTGGGAGCACATGATGGAGCACCGGCGCGAGGGTGATGATATTTTTGCAGCGATCTTGGAGGCGATGACGGCGTTGCGGGAAGCTTCCCTGCCCTCTTCATTACAGAGGTTGGAGCCGGAGCGAGAGAAGCAGCGGGAAGCGTGGATGCGCCAGACGATCCGCGCGGCGCAGAAGGAAGGGTTTCAGCGGATCGCCGTGGTGTGTGGCGCGTGGCATGCACCGGCACTGGCGACGATGCCCAGCGTCAAAGACGACACGGCCACGCTCAAGGGATTGCCAAAGATCAAGGTGTCGGCGACGTGGATTCCGTGGACGCATGGACGGCTGGCGTATGCATCGGGTTATGGCGCCGGGGTAGAATCGCCGGGGTGGTATGATTTTCTGTGGGAGTTGAACAATCGCACGCAGAAATCGCTCACGGCGCAGCATGTGGCGACGCATTGGCTGGCGCGGGTGGCCAAACTTTTACGCGCGGAAGACTTGGATGCGTCCAGCGCGAGCGTGATCGAGACGGTGCGATTGGCGGAATCGCTGGCGGCATTGCGCGGGCGGCCATTGCCGGGGTTGACTGAGCTAAACGAAGCGACGCAGACGGTGTTGTGTTTCGGTGATGAACTGCCGGTGCAGTTGATCCGCGAGAAGCTGATCGTGGGCGAACGCTTGGGTGAAGTGCCGGACTGCACGCCGATGGTACCGCTGATGCAAGATGTGACGCGGGAACAGAAGCGGTTGCGCTTGCCGCCGGAAGCAGCGCAACGGGTGCTGGAGCTGGACTTGCGCAAACCGAATGACCTGGATCGCAGCCGGCTGTTGCATCGGTTGAATCTGCTGGGCGTGGAATGGGGCAAACAAGAGCGCGGCACAAAACGGCAGCAAGGAACTTTTCATGAGAACTGGCGCGTGCAGTGGCAGCCGGAGTTTTCGGTGGAGTTGATCGAAGCGGGCATCTGGGGAACGACGGTGGCGACGGCAGCCAGCGCGAAAGTGCGAGATGATGCCGAGAAGGCGAATGAGCTGCCCGCCTTGACGGCGCAACTGGATGCGGTGCTGCTGGCCGATCTGCCGGAAGCGGCGGAGCAGGTCATGGCGCGCTTGCAGGCGATCGCAGCGGTGGCGAGTGATGTGGCGCATCTGATGAGTGCACTGCCGCCGCTGGCGAACATCTTGCGCTACGGGAATGTGCGGCAGACGGATGGCGAGATGGTGGCGCAGGTGGTGCGCGGATTGGTCACACGTATCTGCATCGGTCTGCCTTCCGCATGCGGTTCATTGAATGACGAAGCGGCAGAAGAGATGTTCCGCAAAATATTGGAAGCGCATGGGGCCATCGCTTTGTTGAAGGACATCAAGGAAGGTGGCGCGGAAGAAGATCAGCAAGCGCAATGGTATGCGGTGCTGAAGCAGTTGGCGGAGCTGCCGAATCTGCATGGGCTTATTGCAGGACGATCCACGCGGTTATTACTGGAAGCACGACAACTGGACGAGGCGGAAGCGGCGCGGCGGTTCGGGCTGGCGTTATCCACGGCGAATGCACCCGTGCAAGCAGCGGCGTGGGCGGATGGTTTCTTGCGTGAGAGCGGCATGTTGCTGCTGCACGATGAAGCGCTTTGGCAGGTGATTGATGATTGGGTGAGCACGTTGACGCCGACTCATTTCACAGCAGTGCTGCCTTTGTTGCGACGGACATTTTCTACCTTTGCGGCTGCGGAGCGGCGACAGATGGGTACACGGGTGACGAGCGGGAAGACGGGACGTGTGCGGGTGAAGGCGCGGGCGAGTGAATTTGATGAGGTGCGGGCGCAACGGGCGTTGCCGGTGGTGGGGAGGTTGTTGGGTATTTAATACGTGATGCGTGTTACGTAACGGGGGGAAGAGGTTTTGACAGGATTAACGTGATTTACGGGATTTATTGAAAAACAGATTTATGGCCGTAGGAACGACATTGGAATCGGAGCATGCACGGCGGTGGCGGCTCATTCTGGGGAATGAGGCGGACCAGAGCATGGCGAGCGGTGCTGCGGGCGGCGTGGAGTTGTGTGCGGCGGATGCAGCGATGGATAAGGCGCTGGATGCGCTCTACAATTCGGATCGCAAAGGCGGACTCGGCAGTTCGTGCCCGAATGTGGCGCGGTGGCTGGGCGATATCCGCCAGTACTTTCCAGCAAGCGTTGTGCAGGTGATGCAGAAGGATGCATTGGAACGGCTGGACTTGAAGCAGATGTTGTTCGAACCGGAGCTGTTGCAGACAGTGGAGCCGGATGTGCATCTGGTGTCGCAATTGCTGGCGCTGAAGAATGTGTTGCCGAACAAGACGAAGGACACGGCGCGCATAGTGGTGCAACGGGTGGTGGATGAGCTGCGGCGCAAACTGGAGCAGCCGACGCGACAGGCCATCATGGGTAGCCTGAACCGGGCTTCACGCAACCGGCGGCCGCGCCATAATGAAATCGATTGGAATCGGACAATTCGCGCGAACCTGAAGCATTATCAGCCGGATTATAAGACCATCGTGCCGGAAGCGCGCATCGGGTATGGGCGCAAACGGACTTCGCTGCGAGACATCATCTTGTGTGTGGACCAGAGCGGTTCGATGGCTTCGAGCGTGGTGTATGCGGGCATCTTTAGCGCGGTGCTGGCCAGTCTGCCGGCGGTGAGCACGAAGATGGTGGTGTTCGATACGGTGGTGGTGGACCTGAGCGAGAAGCTGGCGGATCCGGTGGATGTGCTCTTCGGCACGCAGCTCGGTGGCGGCACGGATATCAATCAGGCGCTGGCGTATTGTCAGAGTCTGGTGCGGCAGCCACAGGAAACCATCTTGGTGCTCATCAGTGACCTCTTCGAGGGCGGCAATGCGCAGGAGATGATGAAGCGGGTGGCGAATCTGGTGACGAGCGGGGTGCAGATGATCGGGTTGCTGGCGCTGAGCGATGATGGTGCACCGATGTCCGACCAGCACCATGCGGCAGCGTTCGCGCAGTTGGGCGTGCCCGCCTTTGCTTGTACGCCGGATCTGTTCCCGGACCTCATGGCGGCTGCGATCCAGCGGCAGGATCTGAACCGGTGGGCGGCGCAGCAGGGAATAACAGCGAACCGGGCTGGGAAGTAAATTAGGTAGCCGTAACTTTAGGTGCGCTTGCGATTATCTTGCCCAGCAGCAAGGCCTCAATCCGCTCCTGCCGGTAGGCGAAGATCCGTTCCACATCGCGGCGTACGAAGAGTTTGTCGATGAGCCAGCCGCCGGGGACGGCGTATTCCACGCGATCTTTGCAGAGGGTGCCGCCGTCTTTCTCCTCGAAGGTGTGTTCGTGGACCCATTTCCGATACGGGCCGCGCAATTGTTCATCCACGAAACGATACGGCGGTTCCCAAGCGTTGATGCGCGTGCGCCATTTCACCGGGATGCCGTGGATCTTGATGCGATAATCGATGAGCGTGCCGGGCTTCATCTCGATGGGTGAGGGGGTGAGCGTGTGGAAGTTCACCCAAGGCGGTGTGATGGCCTCCAAGTTCGCGGCATCGGCGAAGAAGGGAAAAATCTCCTCGCGTGGCAGGGGCAGCCAGAGTTCGGCAGTAAAGACGTTGGCCATGGTGAGATTTATTCCACACTGCGAAGCTGGCGACGGGCAGACGGGCTGCGGAGTTCGTCGAGCTTGCGGTTGAACTGGTGCAGATCGAGCAAGAGGTGGGCGCCGATGGCGGAGAGGGTTTCCCCGTAAGAACTGGCGGAGCGGCCGCCGACAAGGATGGCGACGTCCGAGGGGAGATTCTTCCGCAGGCAGACGAGTTCCTGGGCGAGGTGCGGATCGGCATCCGGATAGACCACGCTGAGGGCAACAGCGCGGGCTTTGCTTTGCAAGACAGCGCCGGTGATCTCGTGGGCGGGGAGGTTGGTGCCGAGATAGGTCACACGCCAGCCTTTGTTCGTCGCTGCGGCGGCGACGAGCACGGCGCCGAGTTCGTGGATCTGGCCGGCGGGTGTCGCCACGATGATCACGGGAGCGGAATCAGGCAGGGCAAAGGGTTTCGCAGAGTTGTGGAGGAAGGTGCACAACGCCGAGGAGGCAAAGTGCTCGTGCGCCACTTTGATGACGCCCGTTTCCCAATCAAGCCCGATGCGGCTGGTGAGCGGCACGACAAACTTCTGCAGCAATCCTTGGTGACCCAGCTCGACGGCGGCTCGATGGAGGACATTATCCAAGGCGGCATGATCCAGCGCGCGGATGGCCGCCATGGCTTCCTCGACGTATTGATCATTACTCGCGGGCGCTGCGGCAGCGGGTGCGCCGGATGTGTTGGAGCTGGCCGGGGGCGTGCATTGCTGGGCGAGGGCCTGGAGGCGATCCAACGGGAGGCGGGCGATTTGGCTGATGGCGTGGCCGGCTTGCGTAAGCTGGCACAGCAAATGCAGACGTTCTATCTCGGCATCAGAGTACAGGCGACGATTGGTGTCCGTGCGGCAGGGTTCAACCGCGTTGTAGCGCTTCTCCCACACACGGATGACGTGCTGGCTCAAGCCAGTGCGTCGCGCCACCACTTTGATGGGATGTTGTAAATCCATAATTCGACACGGGAAAATAAACAAATTTTAGACAAAAGCAAGTGATGGACATCCATTTAGCCCGCACAAACGTAATGCTTAGGGAATAAAACAGCGCTAAAGGGCTCATAAATAGGAGTTTTATCACGGTTGGAAGGCTGGAAGTGAAGATTTTTTGAAATAGATTGAACGGTGAGTAGATGTATTTAGACAAACAGTTGACAATCGGTGGATATCTAGACAAAGTATAGACACTGAGGTGTGGTTAACCCTCAACTTGAACAAATATGAAACATTCTGCACGCACCCGCTCGGTCCGGACGGCTCGCCGCCCGGTGGCTTCCTTGAGCGCTCCCCGCTCGACCGTTTCTCAGCAGCCGGTTCTCAGCAAGACGGTCATGGTACCGGTCTTACCGGAAGCCGAGCAAAATGCAATGGTCCGTGTAGAAAGCAAGGTGGCGGAGAACTTCTCCCAGCCCATCCCGGCCGAGTATGAGCCGCGGACGGCCTTCAGCCTTTACTTGCAAGAGATCGGCCAGACGAAATTGCTGACGGCCGCAGAGGAAGTGGAATTGGCCGCGCGCATCAAAGCGGGCGACGAAGCTGCCCGGGAGCGCATGATCAAGTCCAACTTGCGCCTCGTGGTGAAGATCGCGCGGGATTACGAAGATTTCGGGTTGCCGCTGCTGGACCTCATCAACGAGGGTAACATCGGCCTGATGAAGGCGGTGGAACGGTTCGACCCGGCGAAGGGCGCGAAGTTTTCCACGTACAGTTCGTGGTGGATCAAGCAGTCCGTGAAGCGGGCGCTGGCGAACCAGTCCAAAACTATCCGTCTGCCGGTCCACATGGTGGACAAGATCGCGAAGATGCGGCGTGTGGTGGCGCGGCTCACGGAAGACCTCGGGCGTGAACCATCGGATGAAGAAGTGAGCGACGAGATGGGGATCAAGCCGCGACGGATCCGCCTGATGCGTCTCTCGGCGATGCGGCCCGCCTCCCTGGACGCGCCTATCGGTGAAGATGACAGCAACACGATGGGCGACATCGTGCAGGACGACAAGGTGGAGACGGCGTATGAGACGTTGGAGAAGAAGACGCTCACCTCGATGATCGTGGAACTGGTGCGGCATCTGGATCCGCGTGAGGCGTCCATCTTGCGCTACCGCTTCGGCCTGGATGGCGGCAAGGAAAAGACGCTGGAGCAGGTGGGCAAGAAATTCGGCGTGACGCGCGAGCGCATCCGCCAGTTGCAGAACTCGGCCTTGCTCAAGCTGCGCAAGATGATGGAACAGGCGGACGCCACCCAGGCCTTCGCGTAACGCGGCACCGGATCATCATCTTGTGAACACAACTGCACCGGTCAGCATCGTATTCGGTGCGAGTGGCGGTATCGGCTCGGCCTTGGCGCGCCTATTGGCGCAGGCCGGGCATCAACTGGTCGTTGTCGCGCGGCAAGCGGAACGCCTGCAAGCGCTAACAACGGAATTGAACGCCACAGCACTCACGGCGGATGCGACGGTCTCGGCGGAAGTCGATGTGGTGGTAACGCAAGTGCAAGAGCGGTTCGGACGGCTCGATGGCGTGGCGAGCTGCATCGGTTCGCTGATGCTGAAGCCGGCGCATCTGACGACGGATGAGGAGTGGCGGCAGACCATCGATATCAATCTCACTTCGTCTTTCTACATCTTGCGCGCTGCGGCGCGTGTCATGCGGCCGAACGGCGGCTCCATCGTGTTCTGCTCCTCCGTGGCGGCGCAGCGCGGGCTGGCTAATCATGAGGCGATCGCGGGGGCGAAGGCGGGTATCGTGGGACTTATCCTTGCGGCGGCGGCGACGTATGCGAGCAATCGCGTGCGCGTGAATTGCGTGGCACCCGGTCTCACCCGCACCCCGCTGACAGCTTCCCTCACCGCCAATGAAATGGCGCAAAAGGCGTCCGTAGCGATGCACCCGCTCGGACGCCTGGGTGAGCCGGAGGATGTGGCCTCGGCGGTCGCTTGGCTGCTGGACTCGAAGCAATCCTGGATCACCGGCCAGGTGATCAGCGTGGATGGCGGGATGAGTACCGTGCAGGCGCGGCCCCGCGTGTGAGGAAGCTGCAGGCGGCGGTTACTTTTGGGCTACTGCTCAACCCTCACCCCATCCCTCCCCCTGTTGAAGGGAGAGGGAGAACATTTCAAGCGGTTTGGATAATATCGTCGCTGGTTAAGGTAAGCATAACCGCGTTCGGAGTCCTTCAGTAAAGAATTTCCATGACTGTTTCGGCAAAGGGCAAGGTAAGGCACTTGGTCATTGTATTGGGCGATCAGCTCGATGATGGCTCGGCGGCGTTCGATGGCTTTGACCCGGCCCAAGACATCGTCTGGATGGCGGAGGTAGCAGCGGAGTCCACGCATGTCTGGTCGCACAAGGTGCGCACGGCGTTGTTCCTCTCTGCGATGCGGCATTTCCGTGAGCGTCTCGTAACCCGTGGTTATCGCGTACATTACCGCACCTTGGATGTGCCGGATAACCGGGGGAGCTTGGGGGCGGAATTGGAGCTGGCCATCGAGCAGATGCAGCCGGCGAAGCTCGTGCTAGTAGAGCCGGGTGATTGGCGGGTGGAGCAGGAGTTGAAGGCGGTGGCGCAGCGTCTGCGTGTGCCGCTCGATATGCGGATGGACCGGCACTTCATCTGTTCCAAAGCGGAGTTCGCTGCGCATGCGGCCGGGCGTAAGCAGTTGCGCATGGAGTTTTTCTATCGCGAGATGCGGCGCAAGACGGGCGTGCTCATGGAGCGGGGTGAGCCGGTGCTGGATCGCTGGAATTTCGATGCGGAGAACCGCGAAGCCTTCGGCAACAAAGGTCCGCGTGATATCCCGGTGCCACGCCGGTTCGCGCCGGACAAGATCACACGCGAAGTCATCGCGTTGGTGGAAGCCAAGTTTCCGCAACACCCGGGCAGCTTGAAACATTTTGATTGGCCGGTGACACCGGAGCAGGCGCGGCAGACGCTCGAAGATTTTATCCATCACCGGTTGCCGGATTTCGGGCGTTATCAAGACGCGATGTGGACCGGCGAACCGTTCCTGTATCACTCACGACTTTCGGCAGCGATGAACCTAAAGCTCATCGATCCGCGCCTGGTCATCGAGTCCGCCGAGCGAGCATGGCGGGAGAAGCAGGCGGGCATCGAAGCGGTGGAGGGCTTTATCCGGCAAATCCTCGGCTGGCGTGAATACGTCCGCGGCATCTACTGGTTGCACATGCCGCGTTATCTGACGTTGAACGCGTTGAACGCACGTGAGGAATTGCCGGCATTTTATTGGACGGGCGAGACGGATCTGAACTGTCTGCGGCACGCGCTGGGGCAGACGTTGGAGTATGGTTACGCGCATCACATCCAGCGGCTGATGGTCACGGGGTTGTTTACGTTGCTGCTCGGCGTCCGGCCGCAAGCGGTGCATGAGTGGTATCTGGCGGTGTATGTGGATGCGGTGGAGTGGGTGGAGCTGCCGAACACATTGGGGATGTCCCAATACGGTGATGGCGGTTTGATGGCGTCGAAACCGTATGTGGCTTCGGGGAAATACATCCAGCGCATGAGCAATTACTGCGCGGGTTGCCGCTATGATCCGGCCAAGGCCACTGGGCCGGCCGCGTGCCCATTCACCACGTTGTATTGGGATTTCCTGCTACGGCACGAGAAGGTGCTGCGGCAGAACCAGCGGATGAGTTTGCAGGTGAAAAACGTGGACCGGCTGAAGATGGAGGAGAGGAAGAATATCCAGGAGCAGGCGGCGGCGTTCCGGGTGAAGTGCCGGAAGTAATGAGAAGCTCCGCCAGTCTTAAGTCTTCCCGCCCTTTTTTTCTCTTCGAACTTGGCGCGCATCTCTTCGCGGAGTTTCTCGAATTCTTTTTGCTGCTCCGGGGTCAGTTCCTTTTCCACTTCTGTGTTCACCTGCCGGATGACGCCGAAAGCGTTCAGCATAGTATCGCGCCGGATGCGGCGGATGTCATCGCCCGCGCTCATGAAGACGGGCATCAGCTTCTTCTCCTGTTCCGCCGTCAGCTTGAGCCGGTGCTTGTAGAGCCGGAAGGTCACCATGGGCCAGTCGGTGTTGTTGCTGGTGACGCGCTTCTTGATGATTCCAAGGGTGAGCACGGAACCCGTCACGACGCCGACGATGAACAGGCCGGTCAAAGCTACCGCAATCTTCCAATGACGCAAAACACTCATGGCTGGAGGACAGTATCGATGACGCTATCGGTCATGGTCACGAGCTCATGGCTTTCCTCTGCGAGCGAGGAGTAAGTGAGACCGACGGTGACCAGCATGATGGCGAAGGCCAGACCGAGGAAACGCAGCGCGAACTTCTCCCAGATGATCTCGAGCGCCGGCTCGGCGTTTGCCTTGGGCCATTGGGCCACGACCCGTGTGGCGAAACCATAAGGCATCTCCGCCTCCGGCGCCTTGGGGGCTTGCCGGGCGAGTTTCGCCAACCGCTGCCATTGTTCGTCTTGCTTGCTCATGACGTCTTCTTTCCGTTTTCCAGTTCGGCCAGATGTTTGCGCAATTTCGCCCGCGCGCGGAAGGCTCGCACCTTCACCAGCGAGGCGCTCCAGCCGGACAACTCCTGAATCTCCGCCACGCTTTTTTCTTCGAGGTCCAGCCAGGTGATGACCATCCGGTCTTCCGGGCTGAGACAGTCCAGCAACTTGCCCACCAGTTCATTGGCGGCCATGGCTTCGGACGGATGCGGCGCATCGGTGGTCTGGGTGATGTTATCCAGCACCTCGGCCTCCGTCTCGCTCAGGTCCGCCCAGCGCAGTTCGGGCCGGCGCTTGTGGAAGCGCAACGAGTAGGCACGTGCTGACGGCCACCCGCGAGACCCAGTGCTCGAAGGGCACCGCCCCGCGATACTGGTCCAGATTCGCAAACACTTTGAGAAAGATCTCTTGGGCCAAGTCTTCCTCCGCCACCCGGCGGGGCAGATGTGACCGCACTATCTTGATGACCAGCGGGTAGAGGTGCGCCACGAGTTCACGCGCCGCCTCTTCGTCCCGCTGTCGAACACGTTCGAGGCAGGCCGCTAGCGTCTCATCTGCCATATGCGATCAGTCCCGAGCATGTACCCATAAGAGATGACGCCTTCCCATCGGGGCGGTTACGAGGAAATTTCGCGGGAAAATGGACTCCCGTCAATGGAGGGGAATGGCCCAATCAGGGGTAAGACGCGGAAGGGAGGGAAAAGGGTCGGTGGCTGTGCCTCAATGGCTTTGCTGCAATTGGGCCAGATAACTGCCGGCCTGGAAGGGCAAGGGCTGGCGGTTCTGATAGATCTCGATGTCCTTCCCAGCCAAAATCACGTCCGTGCCTGCTGGCAAACCCAGATAAGGCACCATGACAAAAGCATGGTTCAAGGCGGCATTATAAAGTGAGACGCTCCGCAACTCCGCCAACGAGCTGTGATCATGCGCCGGGTCCAGACAGCCGAAGAACCAGCCGCAATCGTTTTCCCGCGGCTCTGTGCGGCTAAAGAAGACGGGGTTTTTCGCCGAGAAGCGCGAACAGATCACGGCCGACATGCGCAACGAAGGGATGTCGTTGCTCGCGGTCAGGCCCACGCTGTCCGTCACGGACTTTTGCAGGAAGAGATGGAGCAGGCTTTTGGTGACACCGGGCAGAAATTGCACCGGGCTGTGCGTGAAGTCCGGCTCGGAAAAGGTCAAAAGCCCGGCGTCATTTTGGGAAACCCGCAGGATGCTCCAACCGAGCTGAACCGTTTGGCCGGGCTGGAAGGCCTGGCCGCTTTGCACGGAGGATTCGAGCCAGTCTGTGAACCAGTTCAGGGTTCCGGTCAGGGCCAGCACATCTTCGCACTCGATGGCGAATTCCGGGTGCTCAAACTCGCTGCAACGTGTCGTATTCGTAAGCATGATCTATTCGGTCCCTGATTTTGCCAAACCCGGTCCGCTGCCGCGATGGAAATCCGGCGTGCCCCGTCCGTCCGCAGCGTTGCCCACTAAAGAAAAAGGCGGCTGGATCGCTCCAGCCGCCTTTCCTGAAAGAATGACGCTTACTTGTTCGGCTGCGGCGTGTAGCGCAGGTAAGGCTTCACGGTGCGGAAACCTTTCGGGAACAGCGTGGCCGCTTCCGGATCCTTCACCGCGGGCGTTATGATGCAGTCTTGGCCATCCACCCAGTTCGCCGGTGTCGCCACCTTGAACTTGGAGGTGAGCTGGAGCGAATCGATGACGCGCAGGATCTCCGGGAAATTACGGCCCGTGGAGGCGGGATAGGTGATCGTGAGCTTGATCTTCTTGTCCGGCCCGATGACGAACACGGAACGCACCGTGAACGTCGCGTCGGCGTTCGGGTGGATCATGTCATACAGCGAGGCGACCTTGCGATCCGGGTCCGCGATGATCGGGAAGTTCATCGTGGTGCATTGCGTCTCGTTGATGTCCTTGATCCAGCCGTGGTGGGCATCGATCGGGTCCACGCTGACGGCGATCACCTTGGTGTTCCGCTTGGCGAATTCGTCCTTCAGCTTGGAGACGGCACCCAGCTCCGTCGTGCAGACGGGGGTGTAATCCGCCGGGTGGGAGAACAGCACGCCCCAGCCGCTGCCGAGCCATTGGTGGAAGTCGATCGTACCTTCCGTCGTAACCGCCGTAAAATTCGGCGCCTCATCACCTAAACGCAGTGCCATAAATCTAGTCTTTCGCTCTCAGGATTAAAGTTATCAGGGAGCGGCAGGATAGCGACCCGGCCAAAATCTGCAACCGGGAAGAAAGGGGGCGGGTGGAAGTTGCCAATTGCCCCGAACTGGCTAAATTGCTCCCAGAAAACATTACCATGAGCACCCAAGACACCTGCTGCACCATTGTTCCCTACTTCGAAGTCCCGGCGGAAAACCGCGCGGCATTCGATAAGTTGACCGAGCAATTCGTCGCCAAGACCTTGAACGAGCCCAAGTGCCTCTACTACGGCTTCAGCTTCTGCGGCACAGGCCTTCTGCCGCGAAGGCTACCTCGATGCCGAAGGTGTGCTGGCGCACCTGGAAAACGTCGGCCCGCTTTTGCAGGAAGCGCTGAAGATCTCCGAGCTCACCCGCCTGGAGATTCACGGCCCGGAAACGGAACTGGCCAAGCTCCGTGGACCTTTGGCCGGCCTCAACCCGCACTTCTTCACGCTGACGTGTGGCTTCAGGAGGTAAGGTTTTGTGGCAGGGCTGGCTATGCTCAGCCGGTCGCTGCCTCTGTAGTTTAAAATCACGCAAACAGCTCAGCCCAGTCCGAGTCGTCGCTTCACTTCAGCCTCACTAAGGCCGAACACCTTGATGGCCTTGTGCCGTGCCGAAGCCCCGCGCACGAGTTGCACTTGGTTCTTGGCGAGATCGAGTTCTTCCGCGAGGAAACGCACGAGCGCTTCATTGGCCGCAGAGTCCACCGGCGGCGCCGTGATCTTGATGCGCAACTCGGTGCCGAGCACGCCCACGACTTCATTCGCATTCGCCCGCGGCTGCGCCTTCACGAACAGGGTGACCCCGTCCGGCTCAGCGCGGATGAATGAAGTCGGTGAACTCATTTCCGTAAGCATGGGAAATGCGAGCGAAGCTGTCGATGTTTTCAGCGCAATGTGCTGCCGGTTTCCAGCCGGCAGTAGAGGCGCGGGCAAATAATAATGGCGTATTGAAACTAGAGCCCCTGATTGATTCGCCGACAGGCAGGTGTATCTAAATGCAATAGACTGCTACGTCGATTCCTAGGTGCGGCAAGCCGCGTGGGTTAAAGCGTTGCGAAGGCAACACACTCCAAAGGCGCAGCCTGTTACTTTGGAGTGCTTCGGCTGGCTTTCACCCCGAGGCGGCTTGACGTCTCGACTTCCCCTTTCCTCGCGCGCCCATTTCCCTTACGTTCTCGCGCATGAACCGCCGGGATTTCCTGCAACGTGTGGGTTTGGCCTCTGCTTCCGTCGCCGTCACGTTTTCCTCCGGCTGTGTCAGCACTGGTTCGCATCCATCCGCTTCCCTGCCCGCCTTTCCTTTGGAAGAAGCCACCATTGCCGAACTCCAAGATGGCCTAAGCTCCGGCAAGTATTCCGCCGTTGAACTCGTGCGCCTCTACCAAGCGCGCATCGAAGCGCTCGATCGCCAAGGCCCGAAACTCAAGGCCGTCCTCGAACTCAATCCCGACGCACTCACGATCGCTGCGAGCCTGGATGCCGAGCGCCAAGCGAAAGGCTCGCGTGGACCGCTCCACGGTATCCCCATCCTTATCAAGGACAATATCGATACGCATGACCGCATGCAGACGACTGCCGGGTCGCTCGCCCTCGCGGGTTCTATCGCACCGCGTGATGCCTTCATCGTCGAACGTCTGCGTAATGGTGGTGCGATCATCCTCGGCAAAACGAATCTGAGCGAGTGGGCGAACTTCCGGGGCAACCGTTCCATCAGCGGCTGGAGCGCGCGTGGTGGTCAAACTCGAAATCCCTATTTCCTTGATCGTGGTCCCTCCGGCTCCAGCTCCGGCTCGGCGGTTGCGACATCCGCCAATCTCTGCGCGGCTGCCGTGGGCACGGAGACGAACGGTTCCATCGTTTCGCCCGCGTCCTATTGCGGCATCGTCGGCTTCAAACCCACTGTTGGCCTCGTCAGCCGCACGGGCATCATCCCCATCGCGTCCAGCATGGACACCGCTGGTCCCATGACCCGCACCGTGGCGGATGCCGCCGCTCTGCTCAGCGCCCTCGCCGGACCCGATGCCCGCGATGCCGCCACGCAAGTCCCCACCGCGACCCTGCACGCGGACTACACGCGCTTTCTGAACACCACCGATCTGCGCAGCGCCCGCCTCGGGATCGTCCGCAGCATGTTCACCATGCATCCTCTGGTGGACCCAGTGTTCGACGCCGTGCTGAAAACTCTCCGGCAGCAGAACGTGAAACTGGTTGATAACATCGCCATCCCTTCCATCAACGGACTCGGCAGCAGCCGTTATCTCGTGATGCTCTATGAATTCAAGGCGGGTCTGAACGCCTACTTCGCCTCGCTCGGTTCCAATGCGCCCGTGAAATCGCTTGATGAACTCATCGCCTTCAACGACCGAGAGCGTGAGCGCGAACTCCCCTTCTTCGGCCAGGAAACCTTGCGCGAAGCCGCCGCGATGGGCCCGCTCACGGACGCGGCCTACGTAGAATCGAAGGCCCTGCTCGCCCGCTTCGCCAGCCAGCTTACCAGCGTGATGGACCAGCAACAGGTCGATGTCCTTATCGCGCCGACCGCCGGTCCCGCAGGCGTGCTGGATCACATCCATGGAGATCGCAGCATGGGCGGCAGCTCCACGCCTGCGGCTACCGCCGGCTTCCCGCACATCACCGTCCCTTGTGGCAACGTCCACGGCTTGCCCGTCGGCTTTTCCTTCTTCGGCCGCGCCTGGAGCGAGCCGACCGTCCTCAGCCTCGCCCACGCCTTCGAGCAACTCCTGAAAGCCCGTATCGTCCCCAAGTTCCAACGCACCCTGGAACTCGCTTAATTGAGGAGCGCGGCCTTTAGGCCGCTTCAACTGCCCTCACGCATCCGGGCACTAGAATTGTTAACGGTGGTTGTTCTTCCCACCCGCGAACACCCATTGCACCCCTATCCTTTCTATGGCACAACTAACGGCCCGGAAACGCCCGGATGACGAAGCATGAGCGGCAAATTCAATTTCGATCTGCGCAGTGATGACTGGCGGCGCAAGCTGCCGGAGAAGCTCATCATTGGCCGCACCGAGCTGGAGACCGCCGAGCACATCGTCCTGAAACTCCTCGCCTACGTCATCCTCTTCCGCGAGCGCCTCGAGATCAGCCCGAACCTTCACGATGAAGACATCCCCTTCATCCCCGGCGTCGTGCAGCTTGACTACGAGAAACGCCCCGCCCTCTGGGTCGAGTGCAGCGACTGTACCGTGCAGAAGCTCGACAAACTCGCCGTCAAAGCCCACGAAGCCGAGATCTGGGTCATGCTCCGCTCGCCCGATGCCCTCGCGCAACTCGTCCGCCAGATGACCCACGCCAAGGTCCGCAAGAACCGCTACCACCTCGTCGCGTTTGAGGACGAGATGTTCACCGAGATGGTCCGCCTCCTCCACACCCGCAACGATTTCTATCTGGTTCAAGCCGAGCTCGAACCCCCGACCCTCCAATTCGACTTCAACGAAACCTGGTTCGACGTGCCCTTCTTCGTAGAGAAGTTTTGAAAACAAAACCGCCGCGCAGATCTCTCCACGCGGCGGCTTCTGAATCGGGAGGGTTCGGCGTGTCGCCGACCCTTGCCAGCCAGTTTGGGACGGCAACATGCCGTCCCTCCCGGCGTATAATCCTTTACCGCAAGAACGCCTCAAACAACCCGCCATCCACCGTGATGACCTGGCCCGTCGTCTTGCTCAGGCGGTTCGTCACCAGCAGGAAGTAGGCTTCCGCCTGGTCCGCCGGAGTGATCGGGGACTTCGTCAACGTGCGGTCGGCGTAGAACTGCGCCAGCTTCGTCACGAGCGAATCCGTCGCTTCGTCGTCCTTATACGGGATGTTGTATTTCGCGAGCGAGCCGATGACGCGGTCGCGCGGGAACATCGCCGAGCCTTGCACGACGGTGGCCGGAGCCACGCCGTTCACGCGGACGAGCGGGGAGAGTTCGATGGCCAGTTCGCGCACCAGATGGTTCGCGGCCGCCTTCGAGCAGTCGTAAGCCACGCTGCCCTTCTTCGCGACAACGGCGTTCGCGCTGGTCGTCAGCACGAGATTGCCCTTCAGGCCCTGTTCCTTCCACGTCTTCGCGGCTTCATCGCCCACGAGATAGCTGCCCGTGACGTTGATGCCGAAGGTCAGCGCCCACTTGTCGTCCGGGATGTGCCCCGTCGTGTCGCTCGGCACGAAGATGCCCGCGGTCACGCAGATGGAATCAAACCCGCCGTAAGCGAGGGCCACATTGTTCAACATCTCGCGGATGCTCGCGCGATCCGTGATGTTCGCCTTCAAGCCGATGGCCGGTCCGCAACCGCTCAGGCCCGTGCCTGCCACGCCGATGCCCTGGCCGAGCTTGTCCGTGATCTCTTTCGCCGTGCCGTTCGCGGCATCCGCGTTCAAGTCCACGCACACGATGTGCGCGCCTTCCTTCACCAGACGATGCGCCGTTTCCTTGCCGATGCCCGAACCGGCACCGATCACCACGATGACCTGGCGCGCGAGTTCTTTCTCCGCCGGCATGCGCTTCAGCTTCGCTTCTTCGAGCAGCCAGTATTCGATGTCGAACGCCTCCTGCTGCGGCAGCGCGATGTATTTGTCGATGGCTTCCGCCCCGCGCATCACTTCCACGGCGCAGTTGTAGAATTCAGCCGTCACGCGGCTCTCGCTCTTGTCCTTGCCCCACGCGATCATGCCGAGGCCCGGGATGAGGATGACCGTCGGGTTCGCATCGCGCATCGCCGGGGAGTTCGCGTGCTTGCACTTCTCGTAATACGCCGCGTAATCCTTGCGATACTGCTCGATGCCCGCCTTGAGCTTCGTCTTGAGCGCGGCGAGATCTTCCGTCTGCGGATTCCAGTCCACATAGAGCGGCTTGATCTTCGTCCGCAGGAAATGGTCCGGGCAGCTCGTGCCCAGTTCCGAGAGACGCGGCGCATCGTTTGAATTCACGTAACGGAGAATCTTGTCGTCGTCCTGCACCGTGCCGATGAAGCGCTTCTGCTGGCTCACCTGACCGCGCAACCACGGCAAGATCGCGGCGAACAGTTCATTGCGCTTCTCCTGCGCGAGCGTCTGATACTTCGCCCCACCGAACGCGGCGGCATCGCCACCCTTGGCCTGATACTTCTCCTCGATGTAAGCGGACGCCTTCTCGATGTAATCGAGCGTGGTGTAATAGCATTCCTTGTCGTCATTCGCCCAGGAGATGAAGCCGTGCTGACCCATCATGATTGCCTTCGCCTTCGGATTCTTCTTCACGATCTCCTGCATGGCCAGACCGAGCTCGAAGCCCGGGCGCATCCACGGCACATAATCCATCTCGCCACCGAAGATCTCCTTCGTCAGCTCCTGGCAACGGCTGGACGCCGCGATGGAGATGATCGCGTTCGGGTGCATGTGATCCACGAACTTCGCCGGGATGAAGCTGTGCAACGGCGTGTCGATGGACGAAGCGCGCGGGTTCAGGTTGAACGTGGTGTGGTTGTAAGCCCCCACCATGTCATCCTCCGCCTGCGACTTCAGCCCCTTGTCCGCGCGGGCACCGTAAGACTTCTGCAAGCCGATGAGCTTCGATTGGTAGAGCGAGGAGAAATTCTCGCGCAAGCTCGTGCGCAGATCGCCGCCGGAGCCCTTTACCCACAGCACTTCCACCTCTTCACCCGTGAGCGGGTCCTTCTCCATGATCTTGGAGGACGTGTTGCCGCCGCCGGTGTTCGTGATGCGCTGATCCGCACCCAGCTTGTTCGAGCGATACACGAGGCGATCCATGCCCTTAAGCTTGGCGGCTTCCTCATCTTTCCACAGGTCATTGACGAATTTATAGGTCTTCATTGAGTTGTATTATTCTTTGGGGAACTGTAATTTTTTGACGGCTTCAACCATCAACGGAATCTCTATTTCCGCATGCGGAACTAAATCTTGGATTCGAACCACGTAACGTCTGGCGTTTACATATCCGATATACAACCGGCCG
The DNA here is from genome assembly GCA_965283725.1 of Limisphaerales bacterium. Lineage (GTDB taxonomy): Bacteria > Verrucomicrobiota > Verrucomicrobiia > Limisphaerales > JAEYXS01 > JAEYXS01. The sequence goes on along the minus strand of CBDIPT010000003.1, from coordinate 174,027 downwards.
ATGACTTTCTTTCCGCCCGCCTCGCCTTCCCATTCAATCTGTTTAAAGGGATTGTCTGCAAACATCACATCGGCCCCGTTTTTCTTGGTGAAGACCTGAAACGGCCGCTGCATGCTGAGGGTGTAACCCTCGATAAAGGCAGCCATTTTTGTGGCCATGAATTTTGGATCGCGATTCTCCTCCGCCTTTTCCTTGGCTGATACGATGAAGACTGCATAGGACTTTTCGCCCGGGTGCTGGCGACCGTAGGTGAACTCGGCAGTCCCGGAATTGGTCTCCGTGATCAGCAGTTTGAATCCATCGGGTACAGGCAAAGTGAAATAGGCATTGGTCGAAACTTCCGCAGCCAAAACCTTTGGCATGGAAATCGCCATGAAGCCAAGGCTTAGCAGCAAAGTTGCAAAACGGATAATACGACGCATATCAATAATACTTCCCAATCAGAAAGTGATTGAATTATGATTGATTTATGACTAACTGTTTCAGGTAGTCAATTGGAAAATAATCACGGGAGGGACGGCATGCTGCCGTTCCCTGACCAGTTTGGGTCGGCAACATGCCGACCCTCCCGGGTATGAAACGCAAACAACGCCTCAAACAGATCCTCGCGCTGCTGCAGAGCGATCCGGAGCTCTCGCTCACGGATGCGTGCGAGCGTTTGGGCGCGTCCTCGGCCACCATCCGCCGCGCGTTTGTGGAACTCGAACAATCCGGCCAGGTCGAGCGCACTTGGGGCGGCATCCGCCTCGCCGGTGGCGGCACCTTGCAGATGGGCCCGCCCGCCTTCGCGAAACGTCTCGGGGACAATGCCGACGCCAAAAAAGCCATCGCCCGCGCCGCTTCGGCCCTCTTGCAAGACGGCGACGTCGTGATGATCGATGGCGGCACGACGACCTTCCAGCTCGCCGAATTCATCGCGCTCAAACGCATCCGCGTCATCACGAACTCCCTCGTCATCGCCCAAGCCATCGACCGCCTCAAAGGTTCCCAGCGCGGTGCGGAAGTCTATCTCTGCGGCGGCCTGCTCCAGCCGGAAGCCGGCTTGGTAGGCGGACCGCAGGCCGAAGCTTTCCTCCGCCAATACCGCGCCAAGTGGGCCTTCCTCTCCGCTGCCGGCATCGATGCCGAAGCCGCAACGAACTACGAGGAAACCGTCCTCGGCAGCGAACGCGTGATGATTGAGCAAGCCGCCCAAGTCGTCCTCCTCGCCGATCACACCAAGTTCGGCAAACAAGCCATGTGCACCCTCTGCCCCATGAGCGATGTGGACCACCTCTTCACCAACACCCACGCCGGAAACGAGAAGCTGCTAAAACAACTCAAACGCTCAGGTGTGCTGGTAACGAGCGTGCCCTTATAAGGAACGCGTTCGATTTGTTTAACCTGATAGGGCGCTGTGTCCTCACAGCGCCGCCGTCGAAGGCTGAATATAACCTCATTACAGAAAGCGAACTAAGGGCTAACGACTTTTGAATCCGGACGTTTTTCTCGATTGGTACCACGGCCCGCTGAGGACAGCGGGCCCTGCCAACGTTGGCTCAGTCACCCTTTCTTCAACACATCCCGCGCCGCCTTCACGTTCCACCCGTTGCGTTCCAGCTCTGCCAGCGCCACTGCGTAATCCGCACCCGTCAGTTCCACCACGATCCGTGCGGCGCGATCCCGCAACTTCACGTTGCTCGGGTTCAGGTCCACCATCAGGTTTCCTACCACACGACCCGTCTTCACCATCGCTAGGGTCGTGAAGATGTTCAGAATCAGCTTCGTGGCCGTGCCGGATTTCAAGCGTGTGGAACCCGTCAAAATCTCCGGCCCGATCTGCGGCGCGATCACCACGTTCGGACGAAACCGCGGCTCGATGATCAAGTTCGGATTCAAGCACACCAAGGCCGTCTTCGCCTTGCGCTTTTTCGCCTCCGCCAGCGCACCCCACACGAACGGCGTGCGACCGCTCGCCGCGATGCCCACCACCACATCCTTCGCCGTGATGCCGCGAAACTCGATCGCCCGTGCGCCTGCTTCCACGTCATCCTCCGCGCCTTCCACGGCGGAGAAGATCGCGCGTTGCCCGCCCGCGATGATCCCCTGCACCCACTCCGGCGGCGTGCGGAACGTGGGCGGACACTCGCTCGCATCCAGGATACCCAGCCGCCCGCTCGTGCCTGCGCCCGCGTAGAAAAGCCGCCCGCCGCGCTTGAACGCCTGCGCCGTCCACTCCACCACCTGCGCGATCTTTTCCTTCTCCGCCAGGATCGCTGCCGGCAGTTTCGCATCCTCCGCCAGCATCAGCTCCACCGCTGCGATCGTCGGCAACTCGTCCAGATTCGTGGACAGCGGATTCCTCTGCTCCGTAGGCGACAGCACGGATGATTTCGGAATCGGCGAAACCGCCTTCACCGTTTTCGCGAGCGCAATCGGTTGTGCTTTTTTGATAGTGGGAGCGGGCACTGCCCGCGCTAATTCAATCGCGCCAAAGACTCCGCTCCGGCTCTGCGTAAGGACCACCGCCTTCGGCCATTGCACCTTGATGAGTTTGCCCACGCTCGCGGCGAACTTCGGTTGTTTCACCAGCACACTGCCTGCGAGCAGAAATTCCACCGCCTCACTCTTCTTCGCCAGCTTGCGCGCACAGGCGAGTGCATCCTTCGCCAAACTATGCGCGGCCCCTTCTAGAATATCCTTTGCGATCTCATCACGCTCTTGCGCCGCCGCGAACACTTCGATGGCCAGCGCGGCGATCTCATTCTTCGGTGCCGATTGCACCCAACCGATCAAATCGTTCGGCTCATTCAATTGCAACGTGCGCAAGATGCGTTTGCCGAGCAGCGACCACTCACCATCGCGATCCAGATAATACACACAGGCCTTCAACGCACGCAGCCCGATCTCATACCCGCTGCCCTTGTCCCCGAGGATGTGTCCCCAGCCACCCACCTTGCCGATCACGCCCGCCGGTGATTTGCCGAAACAGCACGAGCCTGTGCCGCTCAACACCAGCACACGCGCGAGAGGCTTCTTGGGATTCGTGGACGGCTCCGCGCGCAACGCCGTTTCCAGATCGTTCGTGGCGTGACACGGAATGCCCGGCCACACCTGCGCCGCCGCCTTAGTGATGCGCGCCCAATCTGCCGGCGTGCGCGCCCCCGCCATGCCGATGCCGATGGCCGTGATCGCCTTGCCATCGGGCAATGCCAGCCCTTGCAGATGCCGCAGCAACTGGTCATCCGTGAGCAGCCGCAGATTCGCCGGCCCGGCTTCCTGCTGCCAGACGACCTGCCCCGTGGCCGTCACAAGACAAGCCGTCGTGCGCGTGCCACCCGCTTCGATCCCCAGATAAAGAGCCGTATCAACCGTTGCTGCCATGCAGGGAGTATTTCGAGCTGAGTCGGACTGGCAAGGCTATAGCCTGTGCATCAGATTAATGTTTTCACTAATGCCGCCAGTTGATCCGTGCAAATGCCCCAGCCTTGGTGAAAGCCCATCTTCTCGTGCATCTGCTTGTCTTCCACGGTCCAGTGGAGGACGCGCGCGGTGTAGTTCGTTTTGCCCGCACCGGCATCTTCAAAGGTAAGCGTGACGGTCATGAACGGCTTCTGGGAGGGTTCCCAGGCTTTCGTGTAGGCATCGGTGAAGACGAGCTTCTCGTTCGGCACCACTTCCAGGTACACGCCGCGGTTCGGCATATCCACGCCCTCCGGGCTGCGCATGGTGATGACATTCGCACCGCCGGGCCGCACATCCATTTGGGCGGAGGGCGTGGTGTAAGGCTTCGGCGCGAACCATTGCATAAGTAGCTCCGGTGTCGTCCACGCCTTGTAAACCGCCTCACGCGGTGCATCGATGATACGGTTTAGCACGAGTTCGCGATCGGCGATGGAGGAGTAAGCGGGAGGGGTCATATTAAATCTGGAATTAAATGAAATGATTTGAAACAAATTTCGAGTTTAAGGCTATTCTTCTTAGGTAGCCGAATCGGTGAATAGTCACCAAATGCAACTTCTTTCATCGTGATCTTAACGTCACGAGTAAAGAACAACGTATTGTTTTCGAAATTCAAAGCCTTGGCCTGGCCATGTGCTGGCGTATTTGATCAGTGCCCTCTTTCCTGCTTCGTAATCCACGCCATTGACGCGACAATCCGCGCTCAAAACTCCTTCGCTATTACGTGCGGCGAGCAGACGGATACCGAAAAATGATACCGATTCCAATAGCGGCTTAAACGCTTCAAGGCTGTTCGTCAGGAGGCAGCAAGGACAGAACGGGTGTTCTTCATCAACTGGAGCCGGATTTTTGGCATAGGAAGCCACGGGGCCGAATAAAGCCCGTCTGGCAGGACGAAACACGTCAAACTTGAAATCCATGGCCATGCAGGTTTCGACTCGATTGTGGATTGCGTCGCGGATTGCAGGAAAATCGATCTTCGACCAGTCATCAAAACCCTGGGTGATGGTTTCCGTCAGGGTTGGCCCGAGCGCGTGCTGATATTCGAATAATCCACCGGGAATGAGTTTCTCGTGGCAGACATTGATCACCGTCACGATTTGGATGCCATTAGGCGAATTCTGGGCGCTGAGCATCTCCGGCATTAGGAAAATATCACCATCCACCTTTAACCAAGAACCGTGGATTGTTGGTTTGATGCCCAGACCTCGCAATGTATCGCTCAAGCTAGAAACAAGATCGAACTGTTCAGTCGAAGAGCGATCGCCATCCAGGAACGTGACGACTCCCGGTGTGCCTAGACTTTCTAGCTTGTGTGAAGTGACAGGTGTGAACGTCTTTTTCTTTAGGAAATCAAACATGTTCTTTGGTGGTCAGAACCTGCGACCTTGTTTGAGCAAAGTTGCCTTTTGTCGCCACGACAGTCAATCGTGGTCGAGTAGCTAAGATGGTTTGACGCTAGCCACTGCGGCTCCGCGCGACAGATAAACAATACCTCCACCCCCGATGAGACACGCGGCGACGTCTCCGTAAAATGGAAATGGCGCCAGACCTAGGCGCAGGCCGTGGACAAGCAGGATGACGCCTTCCACCAGCATCAGGCCGCCGAACCAAGGGATGGCGGCGTGAAAGCGTTGCGGCCAGATCATCATGATCAGATACCAGCACCCGAGGAGACCGTAAGCCCCGGTGGCCATGCGCAGCCAGTAATCCAGCATCTGATCGTAAACAATCGTTTTGGCGCCAAGGCCTGACATGGCTTGCGCGGCGGTGGACCAATCCAGAAACACGCCCGCTCCTGCCACACCCCAAGTGCAGGCGGCGAAACCGAGAAAGAGTCTGAGCAGGCGGAGGTGCATCCTCTTTAAGCGTTAGATCGTGTTACTGGTAATCATACAGCCTCAGCCTGTTTTCTGCCACCCCTTCAGGGTGGTGTCATCGAGCTACGCTTACCGGGGGTATTCGCTCCCTTGGGTCGCTCGACCCCCGGCTACTTTCTTTCATCCCTTCTGGATGAGGGGCAGCGCGCTCTTATCCTGCAGTCGCGGGACGGCTACGAATCACACTTTCCGATACGCCGCATAGCGCGTCGGGATTCCCTCTGCGTTGAAGCCGCGTTCGAAATCCGTCGTGACGGCGCTGAGTTCGGTGGGCGTCTCGATGCGCTCGAACTTCTTGTTCGCGTCGAACACCGTGACCATTTGTTCGTGGTAATCGGCATCATCTGTGCGCATGTACACGATGCCGTGGTCTTTCAGGCGGCCATGCGCGAGCTCGGTGAAGCGTTCGTTGATGAGGCGGTTCTTGCGATGCTTCTTCTTCGGCCACGGGTCCGGGAAATAGATGTGGATGATATCCACACTGTTCGCTGGCAGCAGGTATTCCACGAAGTAGGACGCCTCGATCTTCATCGCACGCAGGTTCGTCAGGCCAAGCCGACGGCCCTTGCGATCAATTTTCTTCAAGCGGCCAAGCAGGCGCTCGATGCCGAAGAAATTATGCTCCGGATGCAGCGCGGTGTATTGCACTAGGAACGAGCCATCGCCAGAACCGATCTCTAACTCGAGCGGTTGCGCCGTGGGATACAGGCCTTCCAGCTTGATCGGTGCAAAGAAATAATCCGGGCGGAACAGCAGGCTCGCGGCTGCGGCGGCGGGAATTGGGCTAGGGGTCGCGGGCGCACTCATTTCGTCGTTCCTTTCGCGCGGCTGACGAACAATGCCAGCGAGGCGGTGTAGCCATGCAGAAAATTCTTGTCACCCACGGGACCGATCTCGCCGTTGCAGAAGAAGCCGGTGAGCGCGAGCGGTCCCAGCTCTTGCTGGATGAGGGCGGCATCATGATCGGGCACGCCGAAGAGACCTGTGCCGCGACCGTTGCAGCAGTGCAGCGAGCCGCCGTAGATCGTGCGGCCGGCCAGTTGTTCCTTCGAGCGTTTCAGGAGCGCGAGCATGTCTTCCGTGGCGGCATCCGCATCGCGCCGTTGGAATTGCATCGTCTGGCCCGTGCGCGGATGTGCGCCCACTACCAGCACACCCTTGTTCGGATCGCCGCCCACGAGATTGCGGATGAGGAAATCGCCGCGATGAAAATCTTCGAGGTATTCATTGATGACGAGGCCCACGAAGAGGTTGCCGCGCACCTTGCGCTTCTCGTCGTCCGGCAAACCTTCAAAGGTGTTCGCGAGGATGGAGTAAGCGGGCTTGCTGCCGATCTCATAGATGAGGTTGCCGTCCGCGCGCGTGATGGTCCACGTCTCGCCGATGGGCGTGCAGCCTTGCGAGATCACGCTCGCCAGCTCCACTTCCCCGCCGACGGACAAGGCCACGCCGCCATCTGTGAACACCTCGCCATTGAGGTACACCTGGGTCTCCCGCTCGGTGTAAACGCCGCTGGCCATGCCGCCGAGAATGGGCGTGGGCGCGTAGGCTTCGTTCCACTGTTTGAGCCAGGTTTCGGCATCGAGGTTGAAAGGATCGGCGAAGACCAGCCAGCCATTGGTTTGGTCCGGGTTCACGCCCGTTTCGTGATGCCAATAGGCGGGGCTGCTGGCTTCTTCCACCTGCTCTTGCGTGAAGCGGGTGGCGGTCAGCTTGGCTCCGGGCAGGTAGTAGAGACTCAAAACGAGACCGGGCTTGTCCTCGATCTCTTTGCTGTCACACACGAGGTTCTCACTGGAACAGCCGAGCAGCATCGGCACGCGGGCATGGAGGCGCAGAGACTCCAACACTTGCGCGGCGTGCGGGAAGAAATGCGGGGTCATGTGCACCAGCCCAAGCGTGACCTGCGGCGTCTCGAGCTGGGTGCGCAGATTCGCCGCCCAGGCTTCCAGACCCGCTTCATCAAACTCCCCCGCCCAGTGTCCGCAAACCGAATACGGCGTTCGCATGGCCATAAATTAATGGGAAACCGGCCGGGAGTAAAACGGGAAGCGAGCGGATGGAAAATTTTAAATGCGCCCGAGAAAAGCGTTTGCCTAGTCCTCAGCAAGGACCGTCCACATGCCGCTCGCGGGAGCGGTGACTGAACGGTTCGTGACACTGTAGGTGGCCATGGGGGCGAGACTTTCCACGTGGCCATCCACCATCAGATAGTTGACGCGTTCCGGCAGGGTCATGCCGGTGTCGGTGCCCAGATGCTGGCTGATGTCCGCGACGGTCGCCTCGGCGACACCGCCGACGTGATTCAGGCCGCTGAAGCGTTCGGTCATGAAAATAGTCTGCGCTTGATCCAAGATCATCGGCATCTGGTAAGCCGCCTGCCAACGAGGGACTTTGCTGGAGCCGGGTTCGTCATCCGGGTTCCAACGGCTGTTAGGTTGGAGGGTGCGACCATCATGTGCCAAGCCCATGCCCGTCTGGTTCACCGGGCACGGCGGCCAGTCGGCCGCGGTGGCTTTGCGGCCGGAGACCGTCTTTTGGCCCATGTTGTTTTCTGGCATGGAATAGCTCCGGCGATATTCGGTACGGGGCATGTCCGAGGCATACTTGATGCCGGCTTTATCCATGGGGCATTCGAGCGATTTGAAGGAGCCGCCCGCCGAAGCACCGTCCTGGCTGCGTTGGTCCAAGGTCAGGTCCACCCCGAGGTAAGGTCCCATCAAGTCATCCCACGAGAGGTGGTGTTCCTTTTTGCCGGTGTTAAAGCGGATGGAGGCGTAGGGCAGCTTGTCGTGGCTATCCTGCAGGTAGAGGTTCATCGCCGTGCCGATGTCCTGCAAGTTGCTGACGCACTTGTTGGTGCGCATCTTGGATTGGGCCTTGGCCACGGCCGGGAGAATGAGCGTGCCGATCAAAGCCAGCACGGCCAGCGTGACCATCAGCTCAATCAGGGTAAAACCAGCCTGCCGCCGTGGAGTCGAGTCGCCACGGCTTCCGAAGGGATGCACAGTCCTCGGAGGCATAAATTTGATTCAAGGGGTATAATTGGAACGAATATGTGACTTTCAGGTGACGACAAGCAATCAAAATGTTTTCTAATGCGTAGAATAAGGCTTCGCAGATTTTGCCCTTACTCGGCGGATGCCGTCATCTGCTGATATATCGGTAGTTTTGTTCGGGGTTTGAGCAAAACCTCAAATTCCGCCCGCTTCGGCTTGGGAGATGGTGCTTCCGAAAGTGAATCGACTGAGATTTTGAGGGATAATGAAGCAGAAGTGCGTCAACTCCCGTCTCTGGGGTCGAGGGTGATGACGGCAAAGTACGGAGCACAATCAATATGATGGCCCGCAACGGTTCCCCGCTTACTTGATCTCCCGCACTTTGATATTCCGGAACCAGCATTCGTCCTTGTGATCGGTGAGCAGGATGTGGCCGGTGACTTTCTCGCCGAACTTCAGCACGCCTTTGAACTTTGTCTTGGCGACCTGCTCGAGGATCTTCGTATCGCCGCATTCGTATTCCACGACCTTGGCGCCGTTTAGCCAATGTTCCACATGGTTGCCCTTCACGAGGATCTTGGATTGGTTCCACTCGCCCATGGGTTTCATGGGTTTATCGGCTTTCGGGGCGACGACGAGGTAGAACGAACCCGTGCTGGAGAGCGCGTCATGCGCCGTCGTGTCGTCGATGGTTTGATATTCGTGGCCGATGGCAGATTTGCGCTCGGGGATGATGAAATACTTCACTCCGTTGTTCCCCTTCTCCGCCAGCTTCCATTCCCAGGCAAACTCGAAATCGGTATAGGTCTTCTCCGTGAGCAGATCGCCGGCGGGGACGTCCGGCAACTTGTGCAAGATCCCCTCTTCTACTTTCCAACCGGCGCCGATCTTGGCGTCTTCTTTGTACATCCGCCAGCCGGTGAATGTTTTGCCATCGAACAGGACTTTCCAGCCCGCAGCTTTTTCTTCCGCAGTCAAAGTGTTGAGGTCGGCCGCTTGAGAAAAGAGCGGCAGCAGGCCGAGGCAAAGCGAAAGGAATGCGCGTTTCATAGAGTGGTGAGACGAAAGCCTAGAGTGTGAACTTCATTTCGTCACGCGAGAATGATGGTAGGGCCCGCTGTTCTCATATGCAGCGCCAACGGCGCGACTTCATAGCAGCCTTGGGCAACGCCCAAGGTAAAGATTTAGCAATCGAGGAAAGGGCTGAAAGCCCGATTCATGCGGTAATGCTTCCGTGGCATTTAGTAATGCTGTTTGTTGGGTGCATGAATCGCGCTTACAGCGCTTAATCTTAAGGAAAACCATTACGTGGGCCGTTGGCCCACGCTGATATAAGGCCGGGCCTTTGGCCCTCGATACCAACCGCCTATAGTTGAGGATAGGCTTTAAGAGTATCGGGCGTCGCCATCGGCGGCGGGTTTCGTTTCGCAGCTCCCTTGGGGCCGGGTCAATTTCCGCGCGACCCAGCCGAAGAAGAGGATGCCCAGGAAATCGAAGGTAAGATCCACGAAATCGAACGTCCGCGAAGGAAACCACGCTTGCGAAATCTCCTCGAGCAAGACCAGAGTGCCGACGATCGCGCTGCCCCAGAGAATTTTCCAACGGGCTAGGGCGAACGTGCGCAGACCAAGCGCGAGATTCACCACGAAGGCCAGCCCGCCCATCAGACAGAAGTGTCCGACCTTGTCGCCGCCGGGAATGCCACGGATCCAGGCAAAGACGAACTGATAATGGCCGTCATCAGCGAGTACGACGGCCAGCACGATGAGTGCGGCATAGATGGTCGCCAGCCAGCGGACGCGGTTCAGGCTTTTTGCCGGCATAGGTTCACACATTCCTCGAAAGCGTTTTGCAACCGTTGCGTCACCGGTCCGGCGGTGCCGCTGGCGATCTTTTGCCCGGCGACTTCGACCACGGGCATGACTTCCACGGTGGTGCCCATGAGGAAGACTTCATCGGCCCGCAACAGATCTGCCTCGGTGAACGGTTCATGGCGCATGGGAATGCCCAGGTCGTTACACAGGCGCACGGTCACCTGCCGCGTGATGCCGTTCAAGATGCGCTCGGAAAGCGGGTGCGTGTGAACGACGCCGTTTTTGACGATGGCGACGTTGGAGCGGGAGGCTTCCGTCACCCAGCCATCGCGCAAGAGGACGGCTTCCTCGGCTCCCTGCTCCCGGGCCATCTGGGCGGCGAGCACGTTGGCGAGCAGTGAGACAGATTTGATATCGCACCGGGCCCAGCGTTGATCGGGATGAAAGACGGCGCGGACACCGGCACGGATTTTCTCCACGTTGCGCGGGAACTCGGTAGCATAGCCGTAAACGGTCGCCTCCATCTCCTGATGATAGGAGTGATTGCGGGGAGCGGCACCGCGCGTGATCTGGATATACACGTAGCCGTCCTTCGCCGCCATGCCGTTACGCGTCACCAGTTCCTGCGCGAGCTTTTCGTAATCGAGCGTGGCGGGCCGTGACATGCGCAGTTCGCCGAGGCTGCGGTCGAAGCGCTGCCAGTGCGCGGGGGCCTCGAAGAAGCGGCCGTGATAAAAGCGCACGACCTCATACGCACCATCGGCAAAGAGAAAGCCGCGGTCATCGGGCGAGATACGCGCCTCGGACTTCGGAATGAACTGGCCGTTCAGATAAACCGTCATGTGATCCCAGCGCGGTGGAGGATATCCGCCGACACCGGTTACGTTTTACGCTTTGTGCGCGACGAATAAACAAGAAATTGCGACGAAGTGGCGCTGCCACGGTGGTGGTTTCGCGTCGTAATATGTTTGAGATTGGTATGCTTTGGGCTATGTTGGCGGGCGTTCAAGCCAATCTTATTCAGCTAAAATCTATGAAATTGCGTCAATTTTTGGGTCTAACGGTGGGTCTGCTGGTGTGCGTGGCCGGTTCGGTGCAAGCGCAGCCGGGTGGTGGTAGCACCAAGCCGCCGGGGGTGAACTCCTCCCTCGCCAAGGTATTCGGCAAGCATACCGGATTCTCGGCCAAAGTGCAGATGGTGATGACGGATGCGGCCGGCAAGGAAGTGATGAGCGCGCCGGTGGATTTCGCGTTTTCCGAAGGCAGCGTTTACTGGAACATGGACCTCGCGGAAGTGAAGAGCGCGAGCATACCGCCGCAAGCCGCCGCCCAGATGAAGCAGATGGGCATGAGCCAGACCATCTCCATCACGAAGGCGGACGGGAAGACGTTTCTGCTCGTGTATCCCGGTTTGCAAGCTTACACCGAAATGCCCATCCCTTCCACGGAACAGGCCTCAAGCAAGGATGAGGTGAAAACGGAGAAAGTGGGCGAAGAGACGGTGAATACTTTCAAATGCATCAAGAACAAGGTCACCGTGAAATCTGGTGCCAATACGCAGGAGATTTTCACCTGGAATGCGACGGATTTGAAGGATTTCCCGGTGCGGGTGGAGTTTTCTGATGCTGGCAACAAGGTAAAGATGGATTACAAAGACGTGAAGCTGGAGAAGCCGGAGGCAAAGCTCTTTGCGCCGCCGACCGGTTTCACCAAACGATAATGTGCAGCAGATGCTGCAAGCGGTGATGATGAAACGCTTTGGCACGCCGCCGTCCAAATAGTCTGCCGGACCGTGAGCCAAGGATGGCTGCTCGGTCTAATGATTGATGCCCCTCCGTAAACTAGTTTGTCTTCTGCTCTGGGCGCTGCTGGCGGTAAAGCCGGTCAGCGCCCAAAGTGTCGATGCCCTCGGCAAACAAGTGCCTTGGGTGGCGGCGACGTTATCCGAATTCATCAGCGATTCGCGGTCGTTCGTGGCGCGGGCGGAATTGCAATTGCCTTCCGAAGATGGGCGCAAGCCGTTGCTGCTGCCTTTCGGTGTGGCCATGGATCAAGGGCAGATGCGTTGGGATTTGCGGTTGGCGGATGTCAGCAGTGAACTCGTTCCCAGCGAATTCTTAAGCCCGTTGAAACAAGCAGGTTGGGAACGCGTCCAGATGTTCTATCACCCTCAAGCCGCGACGCGGTTGGTTGTCCCAGCGGAAAAGGCGTATGTGGAGTTCGCTCAAGCGACGAATGGACCTTCCAAGCTCGAGAATGACGCGGCTCTGAAGCTGGGTCGCATGGAAAAGAAGCTCTTGGGAAGCGAGACCGTGGATGGACATCCGTGCAAGAAATACCGGCTAACGAATAAGGAGGGCATTCAAGTGGAGGAAGCACTGCTCTGGGAGGCGACGGATCTGCAAGGATTACCGATAAAGCTGCAAGTGAAGAGTGAAGGGCAGATGTATGGATTTCAGTTCCGGCAGGTGCGAATGGGCAAACCAGATGCCAAAGTTTTCGGCATCCCGGCTGACTATCGCAAAGCAAACAGCGCGCAAGAGTTACTGGCGGGTGCCTTATTGAAGTCCTTGGGACAGGGTAAAATTACTTTATCGTTACCGTAGTTGGGTAAAAAGAACGGGTGCCTACAGGGCACCCGTCCAACCAACCTACCTATTCCAACCAAACCAACTAACGATAATGAGACGGGGGCACCCCGGAATTCCTTCAAAAATATATTTGGAATTTTTGCTCTCCTCTTAGGGCCAGGCGCAAAAGGCTAAAATCATCGCCCACGAGCGGCTCGTTTTCCGCCGCATTCGGCCACCCGCCAATCACTTTTTCTGGGCCAGTGCCAGTTGCTCTTTGCGGTAGTTCTTGGCGTGTTCAAAGTGTTCCACGGCAACCATATAGCCGATGCATGCAGCCGCACCGCAGTTGCAGGGATTATCCTGATACTCGGGTATATCAAACCCGTAGTTATACGTTAGCTCTTCCCCGGCCTTGATGTCCCGGATCGCGAGGATCCAGATGTGTTCGTCATCGTTCTCGGATTCGCAATTAGGCGCACAACTGTGGTTGATGAAGCGTGCGGGGTTCCAATCCACGTTGCCATTGATGTCCACCTTGTCGTTCAGCGTGAAGATGTAAACGTTCTCGTTTTCGCACTCTTTGGCGGATTCTTCCTTGGAGATGTGCGGGCCGACGTATTCGATGACCTTATCCCCCTTCTTGATGTCACACGCGGCGAAGCAGCCGGTCGCATGGATGGAGGACTGGCGGACGATCACTTTGGAAGCATCGACCTTTTGTTTTTTGACCCGCGTATTGCCCTTGCTCATGCGCTCTAGTTAAAAGAGTCCGCGTGAATCGTCCAGACCAAGCCGCAATCATTTTACCGAAAGAGCGTTCGGCGCTGTTTTGGTGGTGGCCTGCTCTGGTACAGATGACCCTCATCTACTTCGCTTCGTCGAATGTAGGTTCGGCCAAGAACACCTCGCGGATCATCGGTCCCCTGCTCCGTTGGCTGTTTGGGTCGGTCTCGGATGAAACGGTGTGGAACGTCCAGTTTTATATCCGCAAATGCGGTCACCTGACCGGCTACGCTATCTTGGGCATCCTGTGCTGGCGGGCGGTGGCGAAACCGGCCCGCTGGCTGGCGAATGACTGGCAAACCCGCGTCGCGTTTCAAGCCTGGCTCATTGCCACGCTTTACGCCGGGACGGATGAATGGCATCAATCGTTCGTACCTTCCCGGGAAGGGTCCGTTTGGGATGTGTTGCTGGATTCATTCGGGGTTTTCGTGGGGTTGTGCGTGGTGCGCCAGTTCTGCCACTGGCGGACGGCGCGTAAGTTAAAGCAGTTCGTTTAGTCACCGGGCAAAGGGTCCGGTGAATTGAAGCAAAAGAGGAGGGTGTTCCCTTGAAGTGGCCGTTGGCGCCATGGGTAATCTGTCTGGCCGCAGGCATCGTCACTGCCGATGTCTGGCGGCACGCTATTGCCTGGCCGTATGCCTTGCTGGTGGCGTTGCTCGTCGTGTGGTGGCTGCGGCGAGATACGCAACGCTACCTGCCGTGGCTTGCCTGCTTTGCCCTCGGCTGGACCACCCAGGTGCTGCATACCACGATCTATTCGCCCAATGATCTGCGCGTGGTGTTGAATGACTCGACCGAGCTGGCCATCGTGGAAGGCCGAGTAAACAGCCCGCTCAACGTAAAGAAGGTGGAGGGCAAGCAGGGTATCAAAATGCACTTCACGACGACCATGGCGGTGACGCGCGTACGTTACGCAGGCGAATGGCATGACGTGGCCGGCGAAATCTTTGTGCAAGCGCTCACAGCTTCACCTGAAGGGCTGCGCCTGAACTCCACCGCGCAAGTCACCGGCGTGTTGGCGCGACCTGACGAAGCGGCAGCCCCGGGCCTGTTCGATTTCCGCCAATACCTCGCGCGGCAGAATGTCCATTACCAATTGCGCACCTCCAAGCCTGAGGATTGGCAGTTGCCCGCGAATTCGTCTGCCGCCGCACCGTGGACCACGCGCTTCCATGCGTGGGCGATGGATACATTGCAATACGGTCTGCCACCCGGTGATACGGAGGTCATGCTGGTGCAAGCCATGGCCCTCGGCTGGAAGGGTGGCCTCATGAACGATGTGTCAGAGCCGTTCATCCGCACGGGGACCATGCATGTGTTTGCCATCAGCGGTTTGCATGTCGCTTTGATCGCCTTGGCACTGGTGGCACTACTGCGTGCGTTCAACGCCCCACGGATACTCTGTGGCGCGTTGATGCTGCCCTTGCTGTGGTTCTACACGGCGGCGACGGGCTGGCAGGCTTCTGCCATCCGCGCCACGATCATGGCTACGGTCATCGGCGCAGGCTGGATGTTGGAGCGCCCGAGCAACATGCTGAATTCGCTGGCGGCCTCCGCATTGCTCATCTTGTTGCTGGACCCGCAACAGCTTTTCCAAGCGGGCTTTCAACTCTCTTTCATTGTCGTGCTCAGTCTCGGTCTGCTCACGCCGCCAATCGAAGTGTGGCGCGCGAAACTCTTTCATCCGGATCCGTTTTTACCCGAAGAGCTGCGACCGCGCTGGCAACGCTGGCTGGATTGGCCGGTGAGATTTGTGACGATCAACTTGGTCACCTCACTCGCGGCGTGGCTCGGCTCGCTGCCGCTGATCGCATATTACTTCCACATCGTCACGCCGGTATCCCTGCTCGCGAATCTCGTGCTTGTGCCCTTGAGCAGTCTGGCCTTGATGGCGAACGTGGGGAGCTTGCTCACGTTCTGGTGCCCGCCCGTGCTGGAACTGTTCAACCTCGCCGCATGGGGCTTGATGCGGCACATGGTCTGGTGGAGCGAGGTGTTTGCGCATCCGCCGGAGGGATGGTGGTACGTGGCGACACCGGGTCTGCTCGTGGTCACGCTCTATTACGTGATGCTGTTCCCGGCGTTCGCGGTAGAATGGAAATCACCGTGGCGCTGGCGCATCGCGGGGACTGCGGGCTTGGCTCTCGCCATCGTGTTCACCCATGGCTGGTGGGAGCAGCGGAACAAAGTGGAACTGACCATCCTCGATGTCGGCGGTGGTGACGCGCATTGGTTCGCCGGCGGGCGGAAGCATCCTTCGTTGCTTATTGATACCGGCTCTGCGGATGCCTTTGACTTCGCGTTAAAACCCTTCTTGCAGAGCCAAGGTATCAATCATGTGCCTGATCTCCTGCTCACGCATGGGGATGTGCGGCACGTCGGCGGAGCCACGAATGTAGCCGAAGAGTTCCACGTGGAACGGCTCATCACGAGTCCGGTCCCATCGCGCTCACCCGGCTACAGGCGCGTGGTGGCGGATTGGACGAAGGAGCGATTAATCGTCAGCGCCGGGACGAATCTCGGCCCGTGGCAAGCCCTGCATCCGCGCGCCACGGACAAGTTCAGCTCTGGCGATGATAACGCGGTGGTCCTACTTGGTGACTTCAACGGCATGCGCGTGCTGCTGCTGTCCGATCTCGGTCGCCTCGGTCAACGCGCGCTCTTGGAACGCGAAACGGACCTGCGGGCGGACATCGTAGTGACCGGCATCCCGACGAAAGAAGAACCGGTGACTGATGACTTGCTTGCCGCCATCCAGCCGCAAGTAGTCATCGTGACGAGCGCGTGGCATCCGGCGCTGGAACAAGCCTCGAAGGAATTGATGGCGCGACTAAAGAGCGGCCCGTGGAAAAGCCTCTTCCTGCACGAATGCGGCACGGTGACGTTGCGTTTCCGGGAGGAGGGGTGCGAGGTCAAGGTGGCGCGGGGGCAATCGACCTTCACAGTGACACCAAAGCCCGTTCGCTGAATCAAGGCCGCACTTTGGCGGTGCCGTTGAAGTACTCTTGGTATTTCGGCCAGCTCCAGGTGGCGAGTTCGCGGCCCATCTTCAGCCCCACGTCGTTATCCACCGGGATGTGGTAGCCGCCCATAGCGCGGGAGAGCGCGGCCATATCGGCCGTGGCGGTGAAGGTGGGCAGGTCGAGGCCCACTTCGTTGCCCGCCATCTTCTCGGTGAGTTCACAGTGGCGACGACGCTCCACGAAACCAAATTTATCGCTGCCGGTGAAGAGTTCCAGGGACTTCGCGCACGCACCACTGACGGTGGCGTGGCCGCTAGTGTAGCCGGGGAACGGCGGCGTGATGAAGGATGCCGGCGAATACGGTTGCCAGTCTTCCGCCGCCATCTCTTTCGTGCCGCCATCGGGGCCGGCCCAACCAATGAGTTTCTGGCCTTTGTAATAGTAGCGCACCAAGGTCCAGGGGCGGGAGGAATCGTAATAGCGCTTGGTTTCCCAGCACGCGATAAAAGCATCCATGGCGACGTTGGCGATGACGAAGTACATCTTCACATCCTGATCCAAGGTGTGCTTGTCCCGGCGCGAGACGTCTTGGGCGAAGCGCAGCCAGTGGCCGCTCTGGCCGGTGGAGCGGGGGCCATCACGCATGAATTCCACCACGGCTTTCTGTTCGTTGCTCAGGCTGCGGTTGTAGCCCAGCACGGCGTCGGTCTGGCGTTTCAATTCTTTGTCGTCCGTGGTCGTCTTAGGCGGCGGACCGGGGCGGAACTGGGAACTCTTCTCAATGACGAAAGGCTTCACGCGGTACCAATGCGGCGTCAGGAAACCTGGAGTGACCTTGCGGCCATCTGCCAGCGTGAAGGCGATGGGCTGCCAGCGATCGGGATCGATGATCTTATCGGGCGGGTTGACGGGCTGATAATAGGTGTAATCCGCGTAAGGCACACCGTTGCCGCCGGCTTCATCGCCGTGCTGGTTGGCGCCATCGTGACGACGGTAATCAATGACTGCTTGCGCCGCGAGATGGCCGATGCCTTCCGGCTTGGTGGGGTCCGTGGAAACGACGGAAGGATCGAAGCCGAACTTCTTCATCTGCTCATCGAGGTAAGCTTTGTCCTCCGGATAAACGTAGAGCAGGGATTCGTAGGAAGCGTAGCTGATGGCCTTTTCCTTATTCGCCAAGGTGCGTTCTGCTGCCGGGCGGCGGAGTTTGTCCCCGAGGCGGGAGCCGACGGCCTTTTCATCATAGGCAGCCCAAGCATCGAACATGGCCGTGGCCCAGACGGCGAGCGTGCGGGAGATGACGGTGGGGCGCGCAGCGCGGCGGTCCACCTCGCGGGCGGTCGCCTCTTCGGCGACGTCCAGCCAGCGGTAGGCGAGGCTTTGTTGCTCCGGTGCCAAGGCCTTAGCGTGCAGCGGAGCTTCCGCAGCATGAGCCGGGGTGAGGCAGGGGCTGACGAGGCACAAGACAGTAGCCAGTGATACGACGAGTCGAATCGATTTCATTGGGATTAGGAATATCTATGGGCAATAAGTTTCATAAGGCAAGGTCACAATGTGTGATTGGGGATGAGCAAAACGGGTTGTCGTGACGGAACCGAACCGGTAGTTTCTCGGTCGAGTCACGGCATGAAGACATCCAAACTATCCTCGCTCTTTTCATTTGGCAGCCAGCCTGAGGCTGGGAGCAGCAGCCTGCGCGTGATGACGTATAATCTCCGTTTCGCCAGCAATTACCCGCCGTACGCCTGGCCAGAGCGGCGTCCGGTGATGCAGGAGTGCCTGCGGCATTGCGCGCCGGATATCATCGGCACGCAGGAGGGTGGTTTCGGCCAGCTCAATGACCTGGCGGATGATCTGCCGGAGTATCGCTGGATCGGTCTGGGGCGCGAGGGTGGCAGCCGGGGCGAGTTCATGGCCATCTTCTATCGCACAGAAAGGCTCGAGGCACTGGAGTTCAATCACTTCTGGCTCTCGGATACGCCCGAGGTCGTAGGCTCGGCGACGTGGGGCAATACGGACAAGCGCATGGTGACGTGGGCGAAGTTCAAGGACCGCCGCACGGCGAAGGAATTTTACGTCTTCAATACGTATCTGGATAACCGCCACCAAGACGTCCGTGAGAAGAGCGCGCGGTTGATCCGGGAACGCGTCCAGGCGCTGAAGACGCCGCTGCCGGTGATCTGCACCGGAGATTTCAACGCCGTGGCCGGACAGAACCCGGTCTATCAGATCTTCACGGGGCAGGAAGATCCTTTCGTGGATTCGTGGATGGCGGCCGCAAAACGTATCAATGACGGCATCGGCACGGTGAATGGATTCAAGGAAGCGTTGAAGAACGGGCTGCGGATTGATTGGATCTTACACCGGGGACCGGCGAAACCGCTCGAGGCCGAGTTGGTGACGTTCAGCAAAGGTGGGCAGTTCCCGAGCGATCATTTCCCGGTGCAGGTGAATTTCGAGCTGTGATCAGAACTGGGCGGATGGCACCTCGGTGCGTACGGCCGGGTCTACGTTGAAGTAATCTAGTGGCGCAAAATTGAAGGCGTTGGCAATGAGGCTGCTGGGGAACATCTCACATTTGTTCCGGTAGTCGCGCACATTCCCGTTATAGAACCGTCGGGCGGCCTGGATACGGTCTTCGGTGTTGATGAGTTCCTGCTGCAATTTCAGGAAGTGCTGGTCCGCCTTGAGTTGCGGGTATTGTTCCGCGACGACCAGCAAGCGTTGCAACCCGACGACCAGTGCTTTTTCATCTTCTTGCTTGGGACCTTGTGCATTGGCCGCGCAGCGGTTGCGAAGTTCGATGACTCGCTCCAGCACTTCTTTCTCATGGGCGGCATAGCCTTTGACGGTGGCGACGAGGTTGGGGATCAGGTCATAGCGCCGGTTGAGCTCGGTATCGATGTTAGCCCAGGCATCGTGGATGTGGTTTCGCAATGCGACCAGCGAGTTGTACTGCAAGACCACGTACAACAGTGGTAATAGCACGATGGCAGCGAGAATAAGGAGGATGGGCATAGTCATCGTTTGGCGAAAAGATATTCAGGCAGCAAGGAACGCAGGGTGATCAGCCGGTCCAGGTTCTCTTTGATCTGCAAGGGCTCCAGACAATGGGAAAAAGCGATGGCCAATACCGGCCCTTCGACCTCTACCAGCAGATCGTCATTGGCCAGCAGGTATTCCATCGTCCGCGTATGGCAGAAATCGTAAGCGAATTTCTTATCCGCCGAACGGACGCAGAACCGTTGGGAGAACTCATGCGATTCGAAGTCGATGTCGTCATAGCCGAAGGCTTGGGCGACCTTGGAGAAGAAGCCTTCGGGCGCGATGGTCAGTTCCGGGAAATCCCGGCCGAGCATGAGCATGAAGAAGGAAAAGTAGTGATGATGGGTTTGGCGGTTCCCTTTGGAGTCACGGGAATGGGTTTCATAATGGTAATCGAAGACCTTTACCTGATGCCCTTGGTATTCGCCGGACATTATGTTGTAGGCATAACGGTTGGAGCCTTGGTCCAGTTTGTCGAGGAAGGAGAATTCGTCGGCCAGATCATGGTCGTCATCCGGTGAGAAATGCAGCCCCAACTGGCTGGCCAGCACGGCGAACTCTTCACGCCGTTTCTTGGCGGCCATACTGCTGAAGATCGCGCCAGCTATAACGGCGCCGATGATGAGGATGACGACAAATACTTCCATGGTTTCTGCGGTTGTCGAGGCAAGCTCATCATAGGGCAGGAATAGTGACGAGTAGAATTTGCTCCTGCATTTGTAAATCGCGGTGAAGGCACGGCTGACAAAAGGCGTCGAATCCTGTAAACCATGCCTATGTCTGCCTTCCTCATCTTACTGGCCGGTATCCTAAGTTTCTCGCTGAGCGGTTTGGGCCAGGCGCCGCCAAGCCCGCGGCACCGCTGGCCTGGAAAGCCGGGCTGGCCAGTGTCGCCATCACACCGCAGACGAACATGTGGATGGCCGGTTACGCTTCGCGCAACAAACCTTCCGAGGGCAAGGCGCAGGATCTCTTTGCCAAGGCGTTGGCGGTGGAAGACGCGTCGGGGCATCGCTTTGTTTTTGTGACGGTGGATCTCATCGGTGTACCCCGCATCTTGCGGCAAGCGTTGGAGAAACGGTTGCTGACCGCGCATCAGCTCGCGCCAGAAAGCTTTCTGCTCAACGCCTCGCATACGCACAGCGGCCCTGAATTCCGGCTGGGCAAGCTGCCGAATGACGAAATCGAGTTCAAACCCAGCGCCCAAGGCGAAGCGTACGGGCAGGAGCTGGAGGAGAAGATTTTCCAACTGGTGAGCGAGGCGCTGAAACAACTTGCCCCGGCGCGTATCTCTTACCTTCATGCGCGGTGCGGTTTCGCGATGAACCGCCGGCTGCCGCAGCCGGATGGGACTTATCGCAACTCACCAAATCCTGAGGGCGTGGTGGATCATGATGTGCCGGTGCTGCGCGTGCTGGATGCCACGGGCAAGCTGCGCGGCGTGCTCTTTGGCTATGCGTGCCATAACACAACTCTCGCGCTGTATCAGTTCTGCGGGGATTACGCGGGTTTTGCCCAGGAGTATCTGCAGGCGGACAACCCCGGCGTGATCGCGCTTTTCATGACCGGTTGCGGCGGGGATCAGAATCCCTATCCGCGTGGCACGATGGACCTCGCACAACGGCATGGGCGTTCGCTAGCGACAGCGGTGGAAGCGGCTTTGACCACGCCACCCAAGGATCTCACCGGTTCGCTGAGCTCAGCCTTGGCGGAAGTGGATTTGAGTTACGCTCCGGCCCCGACGCGCGAGCAATTCACGGCGCGGCTCGCTTCCAAGGACAAGTATGAAGCGAGTCACGCCCAACGCATGCTCGACAAACTCAACCGGGGCGAAGCATTGCCTACGACGTATCCTTACCCGGTGCAAGTCGTGCGGCTGGGCCAGGAACTCAGCTTTGTCGCCCTCGGCGGTGAGGTGGTGGTGGATTACTCGTTGCGTTTGAAGCGCGAGTGGAGCGGTCCCGGTGCGCTGTGGGTTGCGGGTTATTCCAATGATGTGATGGGTTATATCCCGAGTGAGCGCGTGCTCAAAGAAGGCGGTTACGAGGCCGGTGGCGCGATGCTCTTCAGCCCGACGCATCCCGGCCCGTGGGCCAGCGGAGTGGAGGAGAAGATCATGGGCAAGGTAAAGGAACTGCAGGGGAAACTGAGCCGGTAAGAGCCTAAAAGCTAGTGCTTATCAGACATTTTATATTCACAAAGGAAGAGGCGGGTGCGCCGTATCGTCACCCTCGCCCCTTAACGGGGGGAGGGCTGGAGTGAGGGGTGAGACGTAGCAATATGCGTGATTTCCTCAGCAAATCACCAGCGCCAGGGCTGGCTATGAACAGCTTTAATTTCAGTTCCCCTGTGCTTCGTCTCACTCCTCACCCGGTTCCGCTTGGGCGGAACCGACCTCTCCTCGTTAGAGGAGAGGTCCCATTTCACGACGTTCGTGATTTCTTGAAATTAGTTCCGATAAACCCTACGCCGCTCAGAGCCGTTACTCAACGGCGGGTGTGGTGGCGGCATTGAGTGACATGATCCGTGCCTCCAGTGCGAAGCAGGAGAGGATGTAGTACATCTTCACATGTTCCTGCACTACCTCCGGCTCGTTCAAGGCCGCGAGTTCTTCTGGCGTGAAGAGTTCCGTCATCATCGGCAATAGCGAGAGCACCCGGTGCGCGGCCTTGATGTGCATGATGCGCTGGCGCATCTCGTTTGTTTCCAGCGAGAACTCCACGGAGGTGTGCGCGGCATCATTGCGGATCTTCCGGAGCACGTTCAGATCAGCGTAATCCTCCGCCTCAATGAGACCATAGGCATACGCGAGCTGTATCTTGGCGGAGAAGGAGGAGAGCGGGGCATACGGCCGGAATAACTCCTCCAACACCTTCTTCGCATCGCCCACCTGATGCGTGATGTAGTTGCGATGCAGCAGGCCCAGCTTCTCCTCCAGCCGCGTGGCGGAGATGAGCACCGCGCCGCGGTCCGATTCCTTGAAGAGTGAGCGGAAGTAGCTCAGCGTGCCTTCGTCGATCGTCAGATGGGAAACCAAGCCCGTGACGTGCCGGACCAGTTCTTCGCCAGTGGAGGGTGTCTCCTCGTTGTTCATGCTGCTTGCTGATACCCAATCGCCCATCCGCCCCTTCCCGTCAACTGTGTTGCCCAGACCAAATGCGCGCGTAGAAAGCAAACTGACTGGGCCAAGGGGAAATTTAAGGGAGAAATGGTGCGCGATACAGGTTTCGAACCTGTGACCCCCACCGTGTCAAGGTGATGCTCTACCACTGAGCTAACCGCGCACTAACCGACAGGGGCAGAAAAGAAGCCATAGTGCCGGTGATTTGGCAAGCGCAGATTTAGGCATCCCCATATTACCTGCCAGATTTAGGGTCGGCCATTCAGGCGCTGAAGATTCTGCGGTAACAAACCAGCAGCAGACGTGTTCCTAAAGCACATGCCTGGCTGCATCTAGTAGGAAAATTAATCTAAGAAGGCCGGAAAAGCCATGCGATAGCCGCTAATACGGGAAACAGGTGAAAACTAGCTGATCCACATAACAATAAGTTTATGAAATCACATATGTTTATTCATTAAGAATAATGAATATAAAATTGCAATATGCATTGCGATTAGAATCACCCAAACAGCCTATGGTTAGATTGTGGTTATTGTAATAAATTCTAATCATCTCATGAATGCACGCACTACCACCTTAGTCTGTAGCGGCATTTTGGCCGTGCTCACCGGTTTGATCGGTTGTGGTTCCAAAGACGATACCAGTCTGGCACCGCCACCCCCACCCGCTAAAACCAAAGAAGTGACGGTGGAGAAGGATATGGCTGTCCCGGCGCCGAACGGAGTTGCCGGCGCGACCAATGCCCCGGCAGTGCCGCTTCCGCCGCCAACTACTGATGAAGGCTTGGCCGCCATCACCAAAGGGCTCACCCCTCAGCAGATCAAGGAATACAAGGAAACAGCCAGCCTTGAGACGCACGATGTGCAGATCAACCTGATCGCAGACGCGGCCAACTCCTTCTACAACGAAAACAAACGTGCTCCAGCCTCCGTCGAGGAACTGGTGCGTGCCGGTCATTTGCCCAAACTGTTACAAGCTCCGAAAGGAAAGAAATATGTGATCGATCCAACTTCCCTCGCCGTCACTGCCGTAAACCAATAACCCTAACTCCCTACCAACCCTATGAGCTCTACTATTCCCGGCCTGTCGGCCGTTGAAAGGAAGCAACGACTGGCCTTCACCTTGATTGAATTGCTGGTGGTCATCGCCATCATCGCCATTTTGGCGGGCATGCTGCTGCCAGCCTTGGCCAAGGCCAAAACGCGGGCGATGACCAATACGTGCCTGAGCAATACCAAGCAGATCGGCTTGGCCTGCAATCTCTATCAGGCGGATAATAACGACCGACTTCCTTACGCAGTGATCCGGTATGTCGCCGGGGTGGCCTGGTCTTGGGATGATTACCTGCATTCCTACATGGGCGGGCCAGAAACGTGGGCCAATCTGAAAGCGTGGGAACCGCGTCGCGGCCAAGGTGGGCCGAATTACTCGGATTCGGCGAACTTCAAACAGAACGCCCCGGCCATGAAGCATCTGAAATGCCCTTCGGACAAGCTGGCCAATGAAGATACACGCTTCACCGATGCCCGGCGGAGTTATGCCATGCCGCGCAGTACCATGGATTTGACCAGCCAGTCATACATCTACCCCACCACTTCCCAATGGCCGCCTTCGCCGGCCAGCCGTACGGGTGTCGGTCTGCGGTGGGTGGCAGAAGAAGGCATCCCGGGCGCATTGGCGTGGAATACTTTGGACACGTGGAACAATGCCAAAGAGCCGCGCAAACAATCGGCTGTGTTCGCCTCGGTGGCACGTGACCCCGGCGGTACCATCTTTGTGACGGAACTGGTGCGGGGACGCAATGATCCCAATGCTGGCGGGGGCAGCACCTGCCAGCAAGGTTCACTCGATAACCAGACGATCAACACGGCCAATGATCACTTGATCAGCAATATCGCGAATCAGAACTACATGAACTCGAAAGTCTATCACAGTGATTCGTTCAACTACATCTTCATGGATGGCCATGCGGAAACCCTTCTACCGGGCAAGACGTTGGGAGCGACGAATACGACGCTATCCAAGCAGACCGGGATGTGGACTTTGTCGGTGACAGATTGATTTGCAGGAAACTGAGCCCTTGGAATTCGGCGGAGGCTTCGGCCTCCGCCGCTGGCTTAAGCTAAATAGCGGCACAGCAGTGGAGCAATCATGCTGCCGTTGTGTGTGGATCAAAAAGCTGATGAAAGCGTATCTGGCTTGGCGGGAGTGAAAGAATTTTATTAAACTTAGTTAATACAAACCAACCTTGTATGTTTAAATGAAGAAGTAAAATACGTCAGTATCAATCGCATTTGAATATACTAAGCTTATGATGCCGCTTAATTGATGGTTGCATAGCTAAGCACCACTCAAAATGCGTACGTCCGGTAACTTGCCTTGCGATATTAAGTGGATTTAAGGTGGTAGCAATGCCTGCTACTACACAATCAATCCGCATCGCTTTGGTTTTGGCCGCTGCTTGCACCTTGAGTGGTTGCGGCGGGGGCAAAGACGATTCTCTCCCCCTCCTCCGCCGCCCAAGAAAACGACCGCTGAGGTAGGTGTTGCCACGCCTGCCACACCTGATGCCGCCCCGGCAGCTGCACCTGGCGCCACCGCTCCGCCTACGGGTCAGGCCACGCCGCCGGTGGATCCTTCCCTGCCAACGGATATCTTCAAAGGGATGACTCCCAAGCAGATCGAGGAATACAAACAAACGGCCACGCCGGAAACGCACGATTTGAACATCGGCCGTATCCAAGAAGCGGCCGAAGGTTTTTACAAGGAGTTTGGCCATCCTGCCACCAGCCAGGATCAATTGGTCAAAGCCCGCTATTTGCCCAGTGTGCTGCCGGCTCCGAAGGGCAAGAAGTATGTCTTCAACGCCAAGTCCGCTGAAGTGACCGTCGAAAATAAATAATCCACCTAACCCCAACCTTATGAATAAAACCCCAACCCCTCCCGTAGTCACCCGATTACGCCAGGCTTTTACGCTGATCGAATTGCTGGTCGTGATCGCCATCATCGCGATCTTGGCCGGTATGCTTCTGCCCGCGCTGGCCAAAGCCAAATCCCGCGCTCTGACCTCGAATTGCACCAGCAACGTCAAGCAGTTGGGCGTGCTG
Organism: Limisphaerales bacterium; assembly: GCA_965283725.1. Lineage (GTDB taxonomy): Bacteria > Verrucomicrobiota > Verrucomicrobiia > Limisphaerales > JAEYXS01 > JAEYXS01. Next base: position 148,301 of record CBDIPT010000003.1, on the reverse strand, counting down.
CAGACGATGTATGCCGGTGATAACGCGGATAAGATCCCGCTGGGTGTGCTGCGCTGGGTGGCCGGCGTGGCGCTGACGTGGGATGATTTGCTCCACAGCTACATGGGCGGATCGGAAACGATCGCTACCTTGCAAGCGTGGGAACCCCGTAAATGCCAAGGCGGTCAGGTTTATGCGGATAATTCCAACGGCAATTCCATCCAGAATCCCCCGGCCTTCAAATTCCTCAAATGCCCGGCGGACAAGCTGAACAACGACGATACCCGCTTCCCGGATGCCCGCCGTTCTTACGGCATGCCCACGAGCTCCATGGATAAAGGCAGTGGCGTGACGGGACCTGGTGGTGCTGTTTCAGCCGCTCCGGCCTATATCTACCCGACGACTTCCCAGTGGCCGCCCTCACCGGCCAGCCGCACGGGTGTCGGCATGCGCTGGTATGATAGCGAGCCTCCGGGCCGGGCGTGGAACACGTTTGACGCTTGGGGTGCCGCAGCCACGCCGCGTCGTGCACCGTCCGTCCGTCTGGCCGTCGTTCAAAACGCGGCCGATACTATCCTTGTGACGGAAGTCGCCCGTGGCCGGGTTTCCATCGGCACAGCGGGTTCTACTTGCCAACAGGGTTCCTTGGAATTTCAAGTCGTGGATAGCGCCGCGGCGCACTTCTCCACCACGGCCTCCACGTTCACCGACACCAAGGCCTATCATAATGATACGGTCAACTACGTGATGGTGGATGGTCACACGGAAAATTTGCCCCCGGCCAAGACCTTGGGCTCAACCAACACCACTACCTCCAAGCAAACGGGTATGTGGACGATCGATCCGAAAGACTAATCTAGTCTGACGGCACGAGCAGTTTCAAAGCGGAGGCTTCGGCCTCCGCTTTTTGTTTGGCAGTTTGGACAACAAGCCGCCAGTGCTGGGGGCGTGCGGCGGGCAGGAATCCGGCAGCACTTGGCTTCACCCAGCCTTTCTGCCGCCCGATAAACTGACCAATGCCTTTGGTAAGGTGGTTTTGGTGGCCAGAAGGAGGCCATCTTTTTAAGCGGAGGCTAGACCAGGCAAACATTCGTCAGCGGGGCCAGGCCGCGGATCGCTGGAATTCCTTCGCGCGGACGCCATTCCAACGGACGGTTTTAACATTTTGGCAGCGTGTTGGTTGCGCGGTTCTTAAATGTAATATAAGTTTTTTGAATATTAAATAAAACACCTATGCATTACTATAATCCACCGCTAAAAATACGTACTCACACGAACTTGTCGTAAGGAGTTAATTGGGTTTAAAGTGTGACGAATGCCAGTTATTCCTAAAACTGTTCGTGTTGCCCTGATTTTCGTAGCCGCTGCCAGCCTGAGCGGTTGTGGTGGGGGCAAGGAAGATTCGCTCGCGGTCCCCGCTCCGGCGCCCAAGCCGCCGACTGAAATCGGGGTGAGCAAACCTGCCACGGGCGGAACCGCCGCCCCGGAAACCGCGTCCACTACGCCGCCCCCGCCGACGGCTGCGGCCGGGCAAACAGCGGGGGCTGTGCCAGCCGGACCCGAAGACGAGTTCAAAGGGATGACGCCGAAACAGATTGAAGAGTTCAAGAAGAACGCCACCCCGGAGACGCATGACACCAACATCGGTTTGGTGGCCCAGGCGGTCTTGGCCTACAACGGCGAATTCGGTCATGCGCCAGCGTCTCTGGAGCAACTGGTCAGCACCGGCTTCCTGCATCACGTGCCGAAGGCACCCAAAGGGAAAAAATATGTCATTGATGCCAAGACCTTGAGCGTCAAGTCCGTCGATCTTTAATGCTACCTAAACCAACCTTTATGAAAAACCAAACCTCTGCCCGGGTGCCAAACACCGGGCTAATCAAAGCGTTCACGCTGATTGAGCTGTTGGTGGTGATCGCCATCATCGCCATTCTGGCGGGCATGCTCCTGCCCGCGCTGGCCAAGGCCAAGGCGCGCGCCCTGACCACGACCTGCACGAGCAACATGAAGCAGATCGGTCTGTTCACCGGCATGTATCTGGCGGACAACAAGGAAAAGCTGATGTACGCCTCCCTCCGCTGGCGGACCGGTGTCGGTTATACTTGGGATGACTTGCTGCACTCCTATGCCGGTGGTCCGGAAGCGTTCTCTTCCCTGCTCGCTTGGGAGCCGCAACGCGGTCAGGGCGGTCTAAGCAGCACGGCGATCAATCTGCGTCCGCCTTCGCTGAAGGTGTTCCGTTGCGCGGCAGACAAACTGGCGGAAGATGACACCCGTTTCCCGGACGCCAAGCGCAGCTACGCCATGCCGATCCATAACATGAACCGGACGGCCCAGGCCATCCAGTTCAACAATGTGAGCTGGCCCCCGGCTCCCGGTAACAAGTGCGGTGTGGGTATGCGCTGGCACTATGAAGATACGGGTGCGACGCCGCCACCAGCCTGGACGGATGAGACCTTCAGCGCGGCCGATACCGGCTGGGCTTTGACGCCGGATCCCAAGAAACAACGCGCGGTGGTTTCCGGCATGATCCTGCAGGGTGAGGACACCATCCTGATGACGGAACTCATCCGCGGCCGTAATGACATCGGTATCGACAGTGCGGCCATCGTGCAACAAGGCGCGCCGGAGAACCAGTTCATCAATACGGCCAACGATCACCTGATCACCACCGTGGGCAATAACAACTACGTGAACGCCCAATCCTTCCACAACGCGACGATCAACTATCTCTACGTGGATGGTCATTCTGAAACGTTGCCGCCAGCCAAGACGTTGGGGGCTACCAACACCGCCCTGAACCGGCAGGCGGGGCAGTGGACGATTGAAGCGAAAGACTAAGCGTCTTCGCCCGATGTCCGATTTCAAAGCGGAGGCTTCGGCCTCCGCTTTTTGCTTTTCCCTGACACTCCGGCTTGCCACACCCATGGCCCCGGTGGTTTATTGGCGGTGAAATGCCTGCCGGTCCCAGCCAAAGTGCCGAAGATTATCTCGAGCGTATCCATGAGTTGATCGAGGAGAAAGGGTATGCCCGCGTGGTAGACATCGCCTCCTCCCTCAAGGTGCGCCAGGCCTCCGTCACCGGCATGGTGCAGAAGCTCGCCGAGCTGGGCTATCTGAATTACGAGAAATACCGCGGACTCATCCTGACAGATAAAGGCCGCGAGGTCGCCCACCACATCCGCAGCCGGCACGAGACGCTTTCCCGCTTCTTCTCGCTCATGAATCTGGATGATGAGACGCAGAAGCGTGACATCGAAGGTATCGAGCATCACCTTAGCCCGGTGACTTTGGAGTGCCTTTCTGATCTTTCCGATTTCCTCGAGAAGAATCCGGAGACCATGAAGCGTTTCCTCAAGAGCCGCAGCACCAAAGCCGCCAGTGCTGCTGCCACCAAGGCATGAGCACCTTGCCCGGTGGGGAAGCACTCGATCCTTGGTTCGAGCTGGCGCGGCAAACGGTCGAAGAAACCATCGCCCGTCTGCCGGAAGATTTGCAGGCCCACGCCCGCAAACTGCCTGTCACCTACGAACGCACCCCGCATCCGGATCTCGTAGCGGAAGGCTTTGATGAGGACATTTTAGGCCTCTTCGTCGGCCAGGCCTTTCCTGATAGTGTGGAGAGCCGGGAACCGCTGCCCGCGCAGATCATCCTCTACGTGGAGAATCTGAAAGAGTTCGCGGAAGACGATGAAGAGATCTTTCAAGAAGAGGTGGAGACCACTTTCCTCCACGAACTCGGCCACTACCTCGGCCTCGATGAAGAAGATCTCGCTGACCGCGACCTGGATTGAAGCTGGAACGCCCCTTTTGAACCCGCCAAGGCTTAAGGCCTTTCCGTCCCCGCACCCGCACTGACTGGGCCACAAGCGGTGTTTGAGGCTGGCTTTGGGCGGGGCCTTCCAGTATCAGCTAGGCCCAACATGGCCAGCCGCCGAGAGTTTTATGATGCCCGCGCCGCTTCGCGGCCGCAGGAGGCCACGCGTCATTATCATGAGCTGCTCCGGTCCTACTTCACTTTCTTGGTGCCGCCCGGCGTGCGTGTGCTGGAGGTGGGTTGTGGCACGGGCGATCTCCTGGCGGCGGTGCAGCCAGCATATGGGTTGGGGGTGGATTTCAGCCCGAAGATGGTGGAACTGGCGCAACAGCGGCATCCGGGGCTGGAGTTTCGGGTGGCAGAGGCCGCGGAGATCACGAGTGAAGCGCCGTTTGATTACATCATCCTGTCGGACCTCGTGAACGACTTGCCGGATGTGCAGGCGGTGTTGCAGGCACTGCACAAGGTATCGCATGCACGCACGCGCATCGTGCTGAACTTCTTCAACAACGTGTGGCGGCCGGTCCTCGCGGCGGCAGAAGGCATGGGTGAGAAGGCGCCGACGCTCTTGCAAAACTGGCTTTCGAGCGGGGACATGCAGAACCTGCTGCACCTAGCGGGCTGGGAAATGGTGAAGCAGGACACGCGCATCCTGTGGCCAGTGAATACACCGTTGCTCGGGCCGTTCCTGAATCGCTTCTGCGCGCCGTTCCTACGACCGCTATGCATGACTGTCTTCATGGTGGCACGACCGATCCCGAAGGTTTTGCCCACACAGCACTACACCTGTTCAGTCGTGATTCCAGCGCGCAATGAGGCGGGGAATATTGAAGCGGCGGTCTTGCGCACGCCGGAGATGGGCGCGGGCACGGAGATCATTTTTATCGAGGGGCATTCCAAGGATAATACTTGGGATGAGATCCAACGTGTGGCGGCGAAGTATCCGCAACGCAAGATCAAGATCCTCAAGCAAACAACCAAAGGTAAAGGCGGTGCGGTGCGGGAAGCCTTCGCGGTGGCGACGGGTGATCTGCTTTTCATCTTAGATGCGGACCTGACGATGCCGCCAGAAGAGTTGCCGAAGTTTTACGAGGCGGCGCGCAGCGGCACGGCGGATTTCGTGAACGGAGTGCGGCTCGTGTATCCGATGGAAGACGAGGCGATGCAGTTCCTGAACATGATCGCGAATCATTGTTTCGGGCTGATCTTTAGCTGGCTGCTCGGCCAACGCATCAAGGACACGTTGTGCGGGACGAAGGTGCTGTTCCGGAAGGATTACGAGGAGATCGCGCGGAACCGGAATTACTTCGGTGACTTCGATCCCTTCGGTGATTTCGATCTGCTGTTCGGCGCGGCGAAGCTGAATGCGCGCATCATCGATCTGCCGGTGCGCTACAAGGCGCGCACGTATGGCGAGACGAATATCCAACGGTGGAGCCACGGGTGGTTGTTGCTGCGGATGGTGATCTTTGCGGCTCGCCGGTTGAAATTCTTTGCGTGATGTCCACGCCGCTCGAACAGCATCAGCTTGAAATCCAGGCCAACCAGCGGGCCTGGCAACGCAAGCCGCTTCTGCAAACGGTTTACGCGGACCTCTACGCGCGCATCCTGGCGCAGATCGATACGAAGTTGCCGGGCATGGTGGTGGAGATCGGCTCGGGGATGGGGAACCTGAAAGCGCATCTGCCGGGGGCGATCTGCACGGACCTCTTCCCGAACCCTTGGCTCGATTTGGTGTGTGATGGGTATGAGCTGCCGTTCGCGGATGCCAGCGTCTGGTACCTTGTGCTCTTCGATGTGTTCCATCATCTGGAAGCGCCGAACGCTTTTTTGAAAGAGGCGCAACGTGTGCTCGTGCCGCGCGGACGGGTCATCATCATGGACCCGTATATCAGCACGTGCAGTTACCCATTTTACGGATGGTGGCATCACGAGCCGGTGGGGATGGGCCAGGTGATCCGCAATGCCACGACATTGCCGCGTCCACGGGCGTATTACGCAGCGCAGGGCAATGCGACGCGATTGTTCTTCAAGAACGAATGGGCGCAGTGGCCGGGCGGTTGGCGGGTGATTCACCGCGAGGCATTCAGTGCGTTCGCGTACTTGCTCTCGGGCGGGTTCAGTAAACCGAGTTTGTATCCGGCAGGGTGGTTGAATGGGGTGCGGCGAATGGATGCGGCGCTATCGCGCTGGCCGCGAGTGTTTGGGGCGCGATGTTTGGTGGGGTTGGAGAAGGGGTAGCAATCGTGAAAGCATCTCGCGCCCGCATCAGGAGCGATGGCTCATGACGTTGATGATCACGCCATTCGGGTCCGAGACAAAGAAACGACGAACGCCCCATGGTTCGTCGGTCAACGGGTAAACGATCTTAAAGCCGAGAACGGCGGCTTTCGCGTGCACGGCGTCCACGTCCGTTACTTCAATGGACATGTTTGGATGCGGTCCCGCCGCTGCGGGTCCGCTCAGGAGAGTGATTTGAGCGGTCGGATTGCTGGGAGATACGAGCGTTACCACCCAGCTCATATCCATGGCGATATTGAGGCCCAAGAACTCGGTGTAGAACTTGCGGCTTTCATCCATTCGTTCCGTTGTGATGTCAGGTACAACGCGTTTGATATTCATAAATTTTATGTTCCGTTGCACTGGATTACACAATCCACGGCCGGTAATGCGTACAGACTGGCGATGTGGTTTGATTGGCGGTGATGGCAGTGCTGTTACCGGTTTAGTTTGTTACTGGGAATGTCGAAGAATTATAGATCAAAGCTCCTTGGTCATAAAGACGCTGTTCGGGTCTTCTTTGTAACTGCCGAAGGGGCCGCAGTAGGTGAAGCCATGCTTGGCGTAGAGCTTTCGCGCGGGATCGAAGTAGGCCATGGAGCCGGTTTCCAAGCTCAGGCGTTGGTAACCGCGGCGTTGCGCTTCCGCGATGAGGTGCTTGAGCATCTGGGAGGCGACGCCTTGTTTCTGGAAGGCATAGGCCACGCGCATGGACTTGACCTCGGCGTGTTGGGCATCGAGTTCTTTCAGCGCGCCGCAACCGGCGAGATCGGGTCCGCTCCAGATGGTCCAGAAGGAGATGCCGGGCTGGCGCAGGCCATCGAGATTCAGCGCGTGGCGGCTTTCCGGCGGAGAGACTTCCGCCATGCAGCGAAGGTGTTCGTGCAGGAGCGCGATGATCGCGGAGCCGGTGAGGTCGTCGGGGCGGATTTGCATGGGAGGGAAGGCTGCTGGTTTTCGGACCAGATTCCGGGTGCGGCAATAGTTCGCAAGCTGGTGTTCGACTCCGCCCGCAGAGACAAGCATAGAAACCTCACCGGTGGTTTTATCGACAATGACCGGGCCGTTTCCGGCAAGGCGGAATAGGTCGTTGCCGGAGTCGTGGAAACGTTTTGTATTGTAGAAGAATACCCATCCGAAAGCTTCATCTATAGTCGCCGCGTCAGCTATCGAAGGTTCGTCATCGTTGATTGACCATAGCGAGCGAATCTTTGCCAAGGCCAAGGTGCGGGCGTTTTCGAGTGTAATACAGTTTGATTCTGCAAAGTGCATCCTTGGTTGGGATTTATGACGGTTTTGGATATTACGCGCAAGTTAAGGATGAGGCTCATCCGCCCCGCCGGGCGTTTTTGTGGAATGGATGATGGGAGTTTTCTGATGCTCTGATTCAATGATTTACGGATGCCTTAGGGTTGAACTGGCAGTGTTATGTCTGTGATCGCGAGTTTTCTGCTTTCGCCGATTTTTGCGGTAATGGTTACCTGTCTGCCAAGCAATGGCTGAACGTTTATAGTGGTGGAGACAGTCGCCTGAAGAACGCGGTGGCCTGTGTCCGTGAACACGACGACGGCGAAACCTGACTTGCCATCCGAATTCGCAATGAGCCAGCCACGCCCGGTTACAAGTTTGCCGATGGGCGAATCAGTGAATGGCTCGGAGAAGTCAGCAAACAAGGGGGTCACAAGAAGGTTAAATAGGACCATTGCGAGGAAGGTTGCTTTCTTTAATGCACGCATAGTGTGTTGGACGGGATAGTTTAGGGGATGCTCCTAAGAAGTCGCGCCGGTTCGGAGACCGGCGCTCCGAAAGAAGCGCAAATCGAGAACGACGACGAGAACGAGGACGATTACGATAGCGAAACGCGCTGGGCTTGAAAGGTTATTGGCCCGTGCGCAGGATGGGTGCTTGCAACGCATGAAACGTAATGTTCTTTCGCAGTTGGGCCAGCGCATCGCGGAACCGCCGATCGCGTGGTTGATGAAGCAGTCGCTGGAGCATCCGAAGCTGATCTCGCTGGCGGCGGGGTTCACGGATAATGCGTCGCTGCCAGTGGCGGAGACGGAGGAGATGGTGCGGCGGGTGTTGTCGCACGCGAAGAGCGGGCAGGCGGCGTTGCAGTATGGCGCGAGCGCGGGGGATGCGCGGTTGCGGGAATTGACGGTGCGGCGCTTACAACATTTGGACGGCGACAAAGGCGGCGCGCCGGTGGATCGCACGATCATGACGCATGGGTCGCAGCAGTTGCTGTATCTCTTGGCGGAGGCGCTGTTTGATGAGGGGGATATCGTCATCGTGGAAGACCCGACCTATTTCGTTTTCTTGGGGATCACGCAGAGTCGGGGGATTGTGTGTCGCGGGGTGAAGCTGACGCCGGAGGGGGTGGACTTGGCGGATTTGGAGCGGTGTCTGGAGGAGTTGCGCAAGCAGAAGCTCCTGCCGCGGGTGAAGGCGCTCTACTTGGTGACGTATCATCAGAACCCGACGGGGTATACCTCGCAACTGGAGCGGAAGGCGGCGGCGCTGAAGTTGTTGCGGCGTTACGAGAAGCTGGCGGGGCATCGGATCTATCTATTGGAGGACGCGGCGTATCGGGAACTGCGGTTTGCGGGGCAGGATGTGCCATCGGCGCTGACGTGTGAGGGGAGTGACCGGGTGATCTATGCGGGTACGTATAGCAAACCGTTCGCCACGGGCATCCGCGTGGGCTTTGGGATTTTGCCGAAGGAACTGTTCCCGGTGGTCTTGCGGATCAAGGGCAACCATGACTTTGGCACGGCGAACCTACTGCAACAGCTTCTCGCAGAAGCGTTGGCGACGGGAGCGTATGAGCGGCATCTGTCAAACTTGCACAAGCGCTATGCGCAGAAGGCGGCGGTGATGGTGAAGGCTGTGCGGGAGCATTTCCCGGCGTCGGTGCAGTGGCGTGAGCCGGATGGCGGGCTGTATGTGTGGGCGAAGGCCTCCGAGAAGGTGAAGACGGGATTGAAGTCCGGCTTCTTTAAACGCGCGCTGGCGGCAGATGTCTTATATGTACCCGGTGAGCTGGCTTACGCGGAAGATCCGCGTCGGCCAAAGCCGAATCACGAGATGAGGCTGAGCTTCGGCGGGGCGAGCGAGGCGGAGATCGCGCTAGGTATTGCGCGCTTGGGTGAGTTGTTGGCATAATCTGAACATCATGTTTCCCCTGATCAATCGAAGAGGCTTTTTGGCGGCATTTGGGCTGGCACTTCTGGCGGTGCAATCGCCGGTAGCAGCGCAAGCGCCTTTGGACGCATCCGTGAAACGCGTGTTGTTTCTCGGCGACAGCATCACGTACGCGGGACAATACGTGGATTATGTGGAGGCGGCGTGGCGGTTGAAGTATCCGGAATCGCAGGTGGAATTCCTAGACGTGGGTTTGCCGAGTGAGACGGTGTCCGGCCTGTCTGAGCCGGGTCATGCGGGCGGGAAGTTTCCGCGGCCGGACCTGCATGAGCGGTTGGACCGGGTGCTGGCGCAGGTGAAGCCGCAGTTGGTCATCGCGTGTTACGGGATGAACGATGGCATCTATCATCCTTACAGTGTGGAGCGGGCGAAGGCGTTCGAGGCGGGGATGGTGAAGCTGCACAACAAGGTGGAAGCGATCGGGGCGAAGATCATCCATTTGACACCTCCGGTATTTGACGCGCAGCCGATTAAGGCGAAGACGTTGCCGGCGGGTCGTGAGGTTTATGAACAGCCATACGAGGGGTATGACGAGGTTTTGGGCAAGTATGGCGAGTGGTTGTTGAAGCAACGGGAAAAGGGCTGGGTGGTCTATGATGTGCATGGGCCGATGCTTGAGAGCCTGCTCAAGCGGCGGAAGGAAGACCCGAACTTCAAGTTCGCCGGGGACGGCGTGCATGCGGATGCCAATGGACACTGGTTGATGGCTGGGGCGCTCTTAAACGGCTGGAAGATGGGGTATAAGATCGATTTAGCCACATTGCAACGTGATGGGGGTGAATGGCTTAAGCTGATTTCCCAGCGGCGCAAAGTGCTGAGCGATGCGTGGTTGACGGCCACGGAACATAAACGTCCGGGCATGGCCAAAGGCTTACCGCTAGCCGAGGCAGACGTTAAAGCAGTGGAATTGGATAAGCGAATTCGGGAGTTACAGAAAACGATAACGATAAAGTAATCAGCGCGGCGAGCGGGTTCCTAGTAAGTCGAGGGCGCCGATGGTCACTATACAGCAGTCAGACCGCTGCTTGATTTATCTTTAGTCTGGCGGATGATGGGTGGCTCGGTGATTTAGGACTTATTGCGATGACGAGACACTCTGGATTGACGGCGGCGGACCCGGCGTATGCGAAGAAGCGTTCCACTTGGGAGGTGCTGAAACGCGTGGCGGTGTACTTGAAGCCGTATCGGGTGTTATCGCTGTCCACCATCGCGTGCGCTTTGCTGACGGTGTTGTGTTCCTTTGCCTACCCAAAACTGACGGAATACATCATCGATCAGGTCATCGGCCATAAGCAGGCGAACTTGCTCTTGCCTTCCATCCTGATGTTGCTAGGTGCATTTCTTCTGCGGGATCTCTTCGATAGTTTGCGCATCCGTATCAATAACATCCTGGAGCAGAATGTGGTTTATGACATGCGGCGGGAGGTCTATGCGCGGCTGCAAAGGTTGCCGGTGGGGTACTTCGATCAACGATCCTCGGGTGACTTGATGACCCGGGTGATTGAGGATGTAAATTCCGTGGAGCGGGTGTTGATTGACGGTACAGAGCAAGGGGCAGTGGCGATTCTTAGTATCTTCGGTGTCTTGGGCATCCTGTTTTACACGAATCCGACCCTAACTTGGCTGGCGCTGGTACCCATTCCCATCCTTTCGGCGGGCGCACTCTGGTACACGTTGACGGCGCATAAGCGGTATCGCGCGCAACGGGAGGCTTCGAGCGCGATGAATGCGTTGCTCATGGATAACCTGCAAGGGGTCCGGCAGATCAAGGCGTTCGGGCGGCAGGACCATGAGGATGTGCGGTTCGCGGATCGCGCGGAGAAACTGCGGCAGGGGACGTTACTCATTATGCGGGCGTGGGCGAACTACTCGCCGGCGATGAAGTTTGTGGCTTCGGCGGGGTCGGTGCTGGTCTTGTGGTATGGCGGGCAGCAGGTCTTGGCGGACAAGATGACGGTGGGTGAATTGGTCAGTTTCCTCCTATTCCTCGGACTGTTCTATGAGCCGGTGAACCGCTTGCATGGGTTGAACCAGATGATGCAGGCAGCACGCGCGGCGGGTGAGCGGGTGTTTGACATCATGGATTCGCCCACGGAGCGGACCAGTTCCGAGCGGCACGGGAAGCTAAAGGAGCCGGTGAAGGGCGAGGTGATTTACGAGAACGTCGGCTTCGGTTACGGACCGGAGAAGGTGGTGCTTAAGGGTATCAACCTGCACGCGAAGCCGGGGCAAATGATCGCGCTCGTGGGGCCGACCGGCGCGGGCAAGTCCACCTTGGTGAACCTGCTCCCTTGCTTCTATGAGGCGACGAGCGGACGCATCACGATTGATGGGCAGGAGGTCAAAGGCATCGCGCTGGAATCTTTGCGCGAGCATATCAGCGTGGTGAGCCAGGAGCCGTTTCTCTTCAACGGGACCATCCGGGAGAACATCATGTATGGGCGGCTGGATGCGACGGAGGCGGAACTCATCGCGGCAGCGATGGCGGCGAATTGTTACGAATTCATCAGCCGTTTGGCGGAGGGATTTGACTCCAAGGTGGGTGAACGCGGGGTGAAGTTGAGCGTGGGCGAGAAGCAACGAGTGAGCATCGCTCGAGCATTACTGAAGAACTCGCCCATCCTCATCATGGACGAGGCGACGGCTTCCGTGGATACGGCGACAGAGAAGCTGATCCAGGAGGCGCTCGAGCATTTGATGGCGGGGCGGACGAGTTTTGTCATCGCGCACCGGTTGAGCACCATCCGTAATGCGGACCAAATCTTGGTCTTGCGGCATGGGGAGGTCATTGAGCGCGGGAACCATGAGGAACTGCTGGATGCGGGTGGGTTGTATGCAAAGCTGGCGCGGATCCAAGATACGCGGTCGATTGAAGAGGGGTTTGAGAAGCTGGAGCAGGTTGCCCCGGCGGGCCAGTAGGGGAAAAGGCCATCCCGATTGATGGGTAAGGTTTAAAGTGCAAGGTAGATTATCAAGGGTGAGAAATTTAGCGGAGGGTTGGATTTGCAGTTCTAAGAACGGTGCATAAGTCGTGCTAAATTCTGGTTACGAAGCCGTTTCGCCGTTGCATACGGCAAACTACTGAGTTATTAAACGCGCCGCATGAAGAGCTTTTTGGGGAAAAATTTTACCGCTGCGGCACTGACTTTGACGCTTACGGCGGGCGTTTTCACGGCAAATTCGTTCGGTGCTGCACCGGAGATTGAGAAGATCAAGGCTGCAGCTGAAAAGGGTGATGCGAAGGCGCAAACCCAGCTCGGTATCCTGTATTATCAGGGCCAAGGTGTATCCAGCATTTCGGTGACGCGGCCACGTGGTTGAAGAAGGCGGCGGATCAGGGTGAGCCCGTGGCCCAGCGTATCCTCGGCATCATGTATCTCCGTGGTCAGGGCGTGGCCCAAGACGCGGCGGCTGGTCTGAAGTACATCACGCTCGCGGCGGATGGCGGCGATGTGACGGCGCAAACGGAGGCGGCTTTCTACTATGTGAATGGTCAAGGCGTGGAAAAAGATTACGCCCGGGCCGTGAAGTATTACACCAAGGCGGCGGACAAGGGTGTGGTGATGGCTCAACGCAACTTGGGTGTCCTCTACCTCAAGGGTTGGGGCGTGAAGCAAGATTTCCCGGAAGCCGCGAAGTGGTTGGGCAAGGCCGCGGAAAAGGGCGACGTCCAGGCGCAGAACGAACTGGGCTGGCTGATGTCTTCCGGTCTCGCAGGCAAGGCCGACCAAGGTGAAGCGGTGAAGTTGTTCCGCCAGGCGGCTGACAAGGGTGAACCGACGGCGCAAAAGAATTTGGGCATCCTCTATTTCTTCGGCAACGGCGTGGAGCAAAGCGACAAGGAAGCGAAGGCATGGTTTGAAAAGGCCGCAGCCAGCAACCAGCCGCAAGCTTACTATTACCTCGGCTTGATGAATGCCAAGGGCCGTGGCGGAGCGGTGAACATGGCGGCTGCCGTGGAGAATTACCGCAAGGCGGCGGAACTGGGTGACGTCACTTCGCAGAACGAGCTGGGCTGGATGTTCGACAGCGGCGCGGGTGTGAAGGAAGACGACAAGGAAGCGGTGAAATGGTACACGAAGGCGGCGGAAGCCGGCTTGGCCATCGCACAGCACAACCTCGGTGTCATGTATGCCAACGGCAAGGGTGTGGCGAAGAACGAAGCCGAGGCCTACAAGTGGTATCGAAGGCGGCAGAAGCGGGTTTGGCCCGTTCGCAAAACGAAGTCGGCTGGCTCTTGGACCAAGGCAAGGGAGTGCAGCAGGACCAGAACGCGGCGTTCGTCTGGTTCCAGAAGTCGGCTTCGGCCGGTTTGGACTTGGCGCAATACAATCTCGGGGTCTTCTATGCGAACGGCAAGGGCACCCAGAAGGATTTGGTGGAGGCTTACAAGTGGTTCAACTTGGCCGCCTCCCAAGGCAACACGAACGCCATCAATAACCGGCAGTTCGTTTTGCAACAATTGAAGCCGGAACAGATCACGGAAGCGCAGAAGCGCGCGGCGGAGTTCCAAAAAGATTTGGAAGCGAAGAGCAAAAAATAGTTAGTGCACGATGCCGGCTTGCATCGCGCAACAGCGAGTGGTGCGAGTCTTGCTTTTTGAGGGGTGGTCTCAAATATGAGGTTGCCCCTCCTTGGGCTAATCGGCGGAATGCAATTGTAACTTGACCTTTTGCAAGGTGTTCGATAAGAATATAGGTAGATTTACGGAGTAGCATTTATTAATCCCATGAAAACCAAGTTGTTTCGAGGGCTGATACTGTCATCATTAGCGATGGGGTTCGCTATGGTAAACAGTGCGCAGGCCAATCCTGAGGGCGGCGTGGTCGTTGGTGGCAGTGCGACGATTTCCGGTACGGGAACGGGCGCGACAACCATCAATCAGACCAGTGACCGGGCCATCATTAATTGGCAGGATTTCTCCATCGGCTTGGGCGAGATCACCCGCTTCATTCAGCCTGGTTCGGACGCTGCTGTACTTAACCGAGTGCTTTCTGGCAACCCCTCCCAGTTGCTCGGTACGTTGCAGGCCAATGGTCAAGTGTACCTCATCAACCCGAATGGTATCGTGGTTGGTCCTTCCGGTGTGATCAATGCGAGCAGCTTCGTGGGTTCCACACTGAACATCGCCGATAACGACTTCATGACGGGTGGTAACCTGCAGTTCCTCGGCAGCACGATGGCTGGCGTGGAAAACTTGGGTACGATCAATGCGCTCGGTGGTAACATTTTCCTGTTCGGCCACACGGTCAAAAATTCCGGTACGCTCAAAGCGGACGGAACGGTTGGTCTCGCGGCGGGTACGAAGATCGAACTTCGTCAGTCCGGTAACGAACGCATCGGTGTTTTGCTCGGTGATGCGACGACGCAGTCCGCCGTGGGTGTGGACAACCAAGGGTTGATCCAGGCGACCTCGGCGGAGATTCAGGCGGCCGGTGGTAACATCTACGCCGTGGCGATCAATAACGGTGGCACGATTCGCGCGACGCCGACTTTGACGATGGAAGGTGGCAAGCTGGTGCTGAAGTCGGTCGGTGGCACGGTGGTGAACGCGGGCACATTGGATGCCTCGAATCCGAACGGTAAGGGTGGCACGGTTGAAGTGCTGGGTGACAAAGTTGGCCTGGCGACCACGTCAGTGATTGATGCCAGCGGCAAGACGGGTGGCGGCAAGGTTCTCATCGGTGGTGATTATCAAGGCCAGAATGCGGCGGTGCCGAACGCCAGTTCAACGTTTGTGTCTGCCGGGGCCGTGATCAAGGCGGATGCGACAACGGTGGGTGATGGTGGTACGGTCATCATCTGGTCCGATGTGATGACCAAGTATTTCGGTTCTATTTCCGCCAAGGGTGGCGCGCAAGGTGGTAACGGCGGTTTCGCTGAAGTTTCCGGCAAGCAGAACTTGGTGTTCAAGGGCTTGGTTGACTTGAGTGCTGCTAATGGTGTGGCTGGTAGCTTGTTGCTGGATCCGAGCGCGATTGAGATCGTGGCGGTTGATCCGGGGGACGGTAGCTATACGACTGACCTGACAAAGGTTGACCAGGCGGGTGATGCCAACGTCGGTGCTGCCAAGACGAGCATCGATGTGGCTTCCATCAATAACGCGCTCGGAACGGTGACGCTCGCAGCGAGTGTCAGCATCACGCAAAACTCTGGTGCAACGATCAGCACGGCAGCGGATTTGGTTTTCACGGCTCCTCTTATCACGTTGAATGATTCGGTGACTTCCGCCTCGCTGACGCTGAACTCCAGTTTGATCACGCTGAATGGCACGGGGGTCACCACCACTGGCCAGCAAAACTACAATGGCAGTGTGATCCTTAATGCGAGCCAAACGTTCAATGCCAATAGCAGCACGATTACTTTTGGGGGCACGCTCCTCGGTCAGAACACTTACAACGTGAACGCCACGGCCAACGGTGGGCTGACTTTCTCGGGCGACGTGATTCAAGTGGTTACGCTGACGATTGATTCGACGGCGGCGACAACCTTCTCAGCCAAAGTTACGGATGTTGGGACGCTGACGAAGAACAGTGCCGGTAGTACCATCTTCAATGATGAAGTGGTGGCTGGCACGATCACCATTGCCGGTCCGACGACTCTGAACAATGGTAACGTTACGACGACGGCTGGTCAGACCTACAATGGCGCGGTCACCTTGGGTGCTAACGCTACTTTGACGGGTGTGGGTATCAACCTGAACGCCGGTGTGACTGGTGGTGGCTTTGATCTCACGTTGAACGACTCCACGACGACTGTTCTGGATGGTACGTTCTCGAACATCAAGAATCTGACGACGGATGTGGCTGGTGCGACGACCATCAATGCCTCCATCACTACGACGGGCAGCCAGACCTATAATGACCCGGTCACCCTGGGTGCCAATGTTACCTTGGCGGGCACGGACGTGACCTTCGGGCAGACTTTGAATGGTGCGCAGGATCTGACGATCAACGCGAGCGGCACGACGACCTTCACGGGTGTGGTTGGTGGCGGCACGGCCTTGACCAGCCTGACGACGGACGCGGCTGGTACGACGGCGATCAACGGCGGCGCGGTGACGACGACGGGTGCACAGACCTACAATGATGCGGTGACTTTGGGTGCGGCGACGACGCTGGCGAGCACGGGTGGTTCGAGCATCACGCTGGGTGGCACGGTCAATGGTGCGCAAACTTTGGCGGTGAACACGACTGGCGCGACGACCTTCGGCGGTGCTGTAGGTGGCACGACGCCGTTGACGAGCGTGACGACGGATGCTGGTGGCTCGACAGCAATCAATGGTGGGGCGATCAGCACGACGGGCGCTCAGGTCTTTAATGACGCGGTCACGCTGGGTGCGGCGACAACCTTGGCCAGCAGCGGCAGTGGCAATATCCGGTTCGTGAGCACGTTGAACGGTGCGCAAACTTTGGCGGTGAACACGGGCGGCACGACCCGCTTTGATTCCACAGTGGGGGGCACAACTCCGTTGACCAGCATCACCACCGATTCGGCCGGGACGACCCGCATCGCGGCGAACATTTCGACTTCTGGCAATCAGACTTACAATGATGCGATCACTCTCGCTGCATCCAGCACGCTTGCCGGTGTGGACATCACCTTCGGCTCGACCATCGACGGTGGTAATACTCTGACGGTGAACGGTTCTGGTGTGACCACGTTCGGTGGTGTGGTTGGCGGGACGACGCGCTTGTCCGGGTTGACCACGGATTCTGCCGGCTCGACGACGATTAACACCACCAGCATCCGCACGACGGCTGGCGGTCAGGTTTACAATGATGCAGTCACCTTGGGTGCGAACCTGGTGGCGGACAGCAACGGTGGTGGCGCGATCAACTTCGCATCCACGGTCAATGGTGCGTTCAGCCTCACGGCTAACACCTCCGGCACGACTACTTTCGGTGGCGTCGTTGGTGGAACGGCTGCCTTGACGAGTGTCAGCACCGACGCGGCTGGCACGACGGCCATCAATACGACGGGCATCAGCACAACTGGTGCGCAAGACTATCAAGATGACGTAGTTTTGGGTGCGAACACGACATTGGCCAGTTCGGGCAGCGGCGCGATTGGTTTCGCGAAGACTCTTAATGGCGGCTTCAGCCTGACGGCGAACACCGCTGGTGCCACCACCTTCACGGGTATCGTTGGTGGCAATACGGCTCTGACCAGCATCACGACTGACTCAGCGGGCGGAACGGTGCTGAACACTACGGCGGTCACCACCTCCGGCGACCAGACCTACAATGACCCAGTCATCATCAGCAAGAACGTGGTCGTGGCGAGCACGGGCAGTGGCGCGATCAGCTTCAATAACACGATTGATGGCGGCAAGACTTTGGATGTCAACACAGCTGGCGTAACGACTTTCGGTGGTGTCATCGGTGGCAACACGGCTTTGACCAGTGTGGCAACGGACGCCGCCGGTTCGACGTCTTTGAATGCAGGAACGGTGACGACCACCGGCGCTCAGACGTATGATGATGCGGTGACGTTGGGTGCAGGCACGACGCTGACCAGCACAGGTGCTGGCCTGATTCGTTTCGGTTCTACGGTGAATGGCGCGCAGACGTTGGCTTTGAATACGGGTGGCACGACTCGCTTCAACGGGGCAGTCGGCGGTACGACGGCGTTGA
This sequence comes from Limisphaerales bacterium, assembly GCA_965283725.1. Lineage (GTDB taxonomy): Bacteria > Verrucomicrobiota > Verrucomicrobiia > Limisphaerales > JAEYXS01 > JAEYXS01. Next base: position 130,386 of record CBDIPT010000003.1, on the reverse strand, counting down.
CCAGTGTGACGACAGATGCTGGTGGCACAACCATCTTGAATGGTTCCTCGGTTACGACCACGGGTAACCAGACTTACAACGATGCGGTCACGGTCAACAATAACCAGACGCTGGCCAGCACGGGTTCGGGTGACATCAAATTCACCACGACGGTTGATGGTTCCAGGACCTTGGACGTGAACACGACCGGTGTCACAACCTTTGGTGGCGCGGTAGGTACGGGAACGGCTTTGACCAGTGTGACGACGGACACTGGTGGTTCGACGCAAATCAATGGCGGGGCAGTTACTACTACAGGTGCGCAGAACTACGGTGACGCGGTGACGCTCGGTGCGGCTACGACCCTGACCAGCACGGGTAACAACACAATCCGCTTCCGTTCGACGCTTGATGGCGGCAACACGCTCTCTATCGTAACCGGTGGCAATACACGCTTTGATGGCGCAGTTGGTGCCACGACAGCATTGACCAGCGTGACGACGGATGCTGGTGGCACGACTCTGATCAATGGTGGCTCGGTCAAGACGACGGGTGCCCAGACTTACAACGACAACGTCACAATCGGAGCTAACACCACGCTCTCCAGCACGGGGGCGGGCAATATCACTCTCGGTGGCACGACGGATGGTGCCTTTGACCTGACGGTCAGCACGGCTGGCACCGCGACCTTTACGGGCACTGTGGGCGGCACGACTCCGTTGAAGAACTTGGATATCCAGGCAGATGGCATTAGCTTCAATGCGATCACGACGACGACCTCGGTGACGCTTCGCTCTTTCACGGCCAGCAAGTCACTCGGTGTGGAAGATGCCTCGACCGATATCAATTTCACTGACAACCAGCTGGACGGTATCACTACGCCGTTGCTGACCATCGGTGACACGGCGAACACGGGTGGTATCAAGATTGCCACGGATAATCCGGTTTCCCAAAATAAGAACTTGGTGTTCACCACCAGCACGACGGTTGCCCTGAATGGTGCCTTGAGCACGACCAGCGGTGGCACGGTGACGGTGAACAATGGTGGCTTGCTCACGATCGCAGCTGCTGGCGACATGAACCTCGATGGTGCGTTTACGCAAGCTGGCGCTGGTCTGGTTTCGACTGCGGGTGACATCACGACGACGGATGATCTGGTTTCCTTCGCTACCGGGGTGACCTTAACGGGCAATGTGGTTATTGGCACAGGCGCAGGCAACGTGACTTTCGACTCCACGGTTGATGGTGGCTTTGACTTGACGTTGAACGGCACCGGAAACAACACCTTCAAGGACATGGTCGGCAACACGACTCCGCTGGCGAGTGTCACGACGGATGCGGGTGGCACGACCAAGATTAACGGCGGTCTGGTGAAGACCACGGGCAATCAATCTTACGGTGACGCTGTGACCATCGGTCAGGTAGATGCGGTTGTCACCAGCACGGGAGCTGGTGCGATCACGTTCTCCAGCACGTTGGATGGTTCTAAGAACTTCACGGCCAACACGGGTGGCGCGACGACCTTCACGGGTGCGGTCGGTGGTAACACGGCGCTGGATAGCGTGACCACGGATGCGACGGGCACGACGGTCATCAACGGCGGTTCCGTCAAGACCAGCGGTGCGCAGACCTACAATGATGCGGTGACGATCGGGGCAGACACGACCTTCCGCAACACGGCCTCGGGTGACATCAAATTCGTGACCACCTTGGATGGCGGTTTCGGCGCGACAGTCAACACCGACGGTATCACAACCTTTGGTGGATTGGTCGGTACGGGCACAGCCCTCGCGAGCGTGACCACCGATGCCGGTGGTTCGGTGGTGATCAGCGGTGGCGGGGTGACCACCACGGGTAATCAGTTATACAATGATCCGGCTACTTTGGGTGCAGCTACGGTCTTGGCAAGCACAGGTGCCGGCAATATCCGGTTCTTCTCGACAGTTGACGGCGCCTTCGCCCTGACGGCTAACACCACAGGAACGACCCGCTTCGACGGTCAAGTGGGTGGCACTACTCCGCTGGTCAGTGTCCAGACGGACGCGGGTGGCACGACAGCGATCAACGGCGGTGTGGTCAATACGACGACGTTCCAGACCTACGGTGACAACGTCACGTTGGGTGCTGATGCCACGCTGACCAGCTCGGCCAGCGGTGACATCACGTTCAACGGCAATGTTAATGGCACGTTCGCCTTGGTGGTGAACACGACGGGCGCGACAATCTTCAACGGCGCGGTGGGTAACAACAACGCTTTGGTCAGCGTGACGACGGATGCCCCGGGAACGACGCAGATCAACGGCGGCTCGGTGGATACCACCACGTTCCAAACCTATAACGACGCAGTTACCATCGGTGCGAATACCATCCTGACGAGCACCGGCTCGGGTGATGTGACGTTTGTCACGACGGTTGATGGCGGGTTCGATCTGACGGTGAATACGGCCGGTGTCACCAAGTTCGGTGGCGCAGTGGGTAACACTACCGCCTTGGATAGCGTGACTACGGATGCTGCGGGCAGCACGCAAATCAACGGCGGTATCGTGAAGACGGTGAATCGCCAGACCTACAACGACCCAGTCACGCTGGGTGCGGATGCCGTGCTCACGAGTACGACTAACAAGCGTATTTTGTTCGGTTCCACGGTGGATGACGACGGTACGGCGGGTAACGCCAACCTGACAGTGAACACGACTGGTCAAACGGTGTTTACTGGTGCAGTCGGCAATATCGCTGAACTGACAAGCCTCACTACGGATGCGGGTGGCGAAACGCACTTCATCGGCCAAATTGTTAACACCAAGGGTGACCAGACCTTCGGTGATGCGGTCATCGTGGAAGACAACACGACATTCAGCAGCAGCAACTCTGGTCATATCTGGTTCCAGAGCACGCTGGACGGTGATGCCGCCAATGACGCGAACGCTATTGTGGCAGTGAATACCCAGGGCCTGACGACCTTCCAAGGCCGCGTGGGTATGGCCAGCTTTGCGACTGGACCGACGATCACGACTTTGACGACGGATGCGGGTGGTACGACCCGCATCAACTCGACGGTCAGTGTCGCAACCTCCGGGGCATTCAATAATTTGAATGACGCCACGGTCTATACCTCTGGCAACCAGACGTTCAATGACGATGTGGTGCTCTCACCGATCGATGGCGGCGATGTCCTGCTCCGTTCTGAAACGGGCACGATCAGCTTCACGCAACGCATCGATGGCACGACCTTCAACCTGCAAGGCTTGAAGCTCATCGCCAATAATTCGTCGGTTAATCAGAGCTTGGTTGGTAATCAAGTTCAGTTGCAGTTCTTTGACTCCTCCCTTACGCCGGGTGGTGGCTTCCAGAACATCACGCTGACCCAGAACACGGAAATCGTGGCGGGTAATGTGATCTTCGGCACGGTTACAGCCGGTAACTTTGAGCTGACTGTCACGGCGAATGATATCACGTTCGCGGCGGGTGCGGATTCCGTGTCCGGCACCAGCTTGTTGACGCTGCGGCCAATTGATCCGACGGCCTCGATCGGCATCGGTGGCGGTGCTGGTACGTTCAATTTGGATGACAGCGACATTGCTGCACTGGCCAATGGCTTCCACAGCATCACGATCGGTCGCTTCGATGGCTCCGGTCAAATTACCCTCGGGTCGGCGACTTTCCGTGATCCAGTTCGTATTCAGTCTCCGACGGGCAGCATCTTGGTTGAAGGTTTGGTCCAAAGCACGGCTACGGTGGGTGAAGGTCTGGCCGCAGCGGTCGACTTCACGACGGATGTCAATGCCGCTGGCGCGCGCGTTCTGAGTGAAACGATCAATGGCCGTGGCGTGAATCCTTACGGTCTGGTTGGTGGTGCTTCAGCTGCTAACGGTGCAGGTGTGCTGATCTTCGGTGCAGGTGCGACGACGGTTCTGCAAGCCAATATCCAGACGGCTGGCACGGCGATCTTCATCAATGACTCCGTCCGCTTGGATACGGATGCCTCTTTGATCACGACTACGGGCGGCAATGTCGCCGGTAACGACATCACCATCACAGGTGCAATCAATTCGCTCGCGGCCAACAACTTCGGTCTGACGCTGCGCGGCGGTACAGGTGGCAATATCGATATCCAGAGCACGGTGGGCAATACCCAGGCGCTCTCCGATATCTTGGTGCCGAGTGCCAATAACGTGGACTTTGACAACACGGTGAACGTGACGGGTGCGATCACCTTCACCGCGGTCAACGATGTTATCTTCCGCAACACGGTGACGGCCGGTGGTGCCATCACGATCACGGCAGCGAACAACTTCAACTTCGAGAACACAGTTAACGCTGGTAGCATCTCGCAAGCTGCGGGCACGGGCACGACGCTGTTCCGTGACAACGTGACGACCACGACGGCTTCGGGTGTCAACATCACCAGTTCGGCGATCACGCTGGACGGTCTGACGCTCGACAGCACGACGGGCAATGGCACAGTGCGCTTCAACGGTCCGGTGACCTTGAGCACGGCTGATGTGACGGTCTCTGCCGGTTCCGGCAACATCACGTTCGAGAATACGCTGAACGGTGGTGTCAATCTGGCGCTGAACACTACCGGCACAACGACGCTCAACGGTCTGGTTGGTGGTGCGACGCCGCTGACGAGCTTGACGACGGATGCGGGTGGCTCTACGGCGATCAACAGCGCTGGTGTCAGCACCACGGCCGATCAAACTTACAACGACAACGTCACCTTGGGTGTGGCGGCAGTGACACTGAACGGTGTGAACGTGACCTTCAACGGCACGGTCAACGGTCCGGCGGCTCTGACGGTCAACGGCTCCGGTACGACGAGGTTCGCCGGAACGGTGGGTGTGGGTAGCGCGCTGCAAAGCATCACGACGGATGCGGCGGGGACGACGGCCATCGATGGCGGCGTGGTCACCACATCTGGTGCGCAGACCTACAATGACAATGTGACGCTCGGTGCCGATACGGCCCTTACGGCCACGACCGTGTCCTTCGGCGGCACGGTCAACGGCACGACGGCTGGCACAGAATCCTTGGCGATCACGGGCAACGCGGTCTTCGGTGATAGCGCCGCTGACTTCGTAGGTAACACGACTTCGCTTGAGTTCCTGACGGTCTCTGGCACGACGACCTTCAACGCGGGCAATGGCTCCGACACGGTCACCACGGCCGGTCTGCAAACCTACACGGGTGCGGTCACCTTGGGCGCGGACACGACGCTGACCAGCACGGGGGCCGGTAACATCACCTTCAGCAGCACTGTCAACGGTGCCTTCAACCTGGCGGTCAATACCTCCGGCAACACGACCTTCAGCGGTGCGGTCACTACGACATCCGTCACGACGGATGCAGGTGGCACGACATTGATCAACGGCGGCGCGGTGGCGACGACGGCGGCGCAGACCTACAACGACGCGGTGGTGCTCGGTGCAAACACCACGTTGACAGCGACCACGGTGACGTTCAACGGCACGGTGGATGCAGCCGCGGCTGGTGCGCAATCCTTGGCCATCACGGGCAATGCGATCTTCGGTGACGCAGCCGGTGACTTCGTCGGCAACACGGCGGCACTCTCCTCCTTGAGTGTTTCCGGCACGACGGCCTTGAACGCAGGCAACGCTTCCACGACGGTTACTACGACTGGTGATCAAACCTACACGGGCGCCGTCACGTTGGGTGCGAACACCACCCTCGCGGGTAATGACATCACCTTCAGCAGCACAATCAATTCTGCTGCGGCTACCTTGCAAGACCTGACGGTCAATACCACTGGCGGCGGCACGACGCTGTTCAACGGTGCGATTGGTGGAACGGATCGCCTGGCTCACTGGTGACCAATGCTGATGGTCAGACGCAGATCAATGCGGGGACGATCAACCTGAACGGAAACTCGGCTATCTTCAATGATCCTGTTGTCCTCTTGGCCAACCTGCAAATCAATGAAGCGGGCGCCGGAACGGTCACCTTCAACAGCACGGTCAACGGCACGTTCAGCCTGAATGTGGATTCGGCTGCGGGCACGACGATCTTCAACGGTGCGGTGGGTAACCTCGCTCCGCTGACGACGGTCACGACGGATGCTGATGGCACGACCCAGATCAACGGTGGCTCGGTCAATACGACGAGCACGCAGACTTACAATGACGCGGTCACGTTGGGTGCGGACACGACGCTGACTGGCTCTACGATCACGTTCAACTCCACCTTGAATGATGCTGCGGCTGGCACGCAATCCTTGGCGATTGTCGGTAACGCGATTTTCGGTGATGCGGCTGGTGACTTCGTGGGGAACACGGCAGCGCTGGAATTCCTGACGGTTTCCGGAACGACGACGTTCAACGCGGGTAATGCCTCGGCCACGGTCACGACGACCGGTCTGCAAACCTACAACGGGGCGGTCACGTTGGGTGGCAATACGACGCTGACCAGCACGGGCGCGGGTAACATCACGCTCGGCAACACGGTGAATGGTGCGTTCAGCTTGACGGCAAATACCGCAGGCACGACGGCCTTCAACGGTGTGGTCGGCGGTGCGACTCCGCTGGTGAGTGTCACGACGGATGCGGCTGGCACGACGCAGCTCAACGGCGGCGCAGTGACCACCTCGACGACGCAGACCTACTTGGATCCAGTGGTCTTGGGCAACGACAACATCTTGACGGGCACGACGGTCACCTTCGGTGGCACGGTTAATGGCACGGTGGCTGGCACCCAGTCCTTGACGGTCACCGGTAATGCGGTGTTCGGCAACGGAGCCGGTGACTTCCTCGGCAACACGGTTGCCTTGGAATTCGTCAGCGTCACGGGCACGACGGCCTTCAATGCTGGCAACGCCGGTAACAACACGGTCAGCACCACGTTGGGTCAAACCTACAACGGTGCGGTGACCTTGGGCGCCGACACGACCTTGAGCACGACCACCGGCACGGTGCAGTTCAACAGCACGGTGAACGGCACGACGGCTGGCACGGAATCGTTGGCCATCACGGGTAACGTGGTGTTCGGCAACGGTGCGGGCGACTTCGTCGGTAACACCACTGCCTTGGAATTCGTGACGGTCTCCGGCACGACGACCTTCAACGCGGGCAATGCCTCCGCCACGGTCACGACGACCGGTCTGCAGACCTACACGGGTGCAGCAACCTTGGGCGCGAATACGACGCTCACGAGCACGGGTGCGGGTAACGTTACCTTCGGCTCGGCGGTGAATGGCGCATTCAACTTGGTGGTGAACACTGCTGGTATCACGACCTTCACGGGTGTGGTCGGTGGGGTGACGCCGCTGGCGAATATCACGACGGATGCGGCTGGTTCCACGGCGATCAACGGTGGCTTGGTGATCACCAGCGCGGATCAGACCTACAACGATGCTGTCCGCCTGGGCGCTGACACGGTCATCAATGGTAACGACATCAGCTTCAACAGCACGCTGAACTCCTCGGCGGCCAGCTTGCGCAGCTTGATCGTCAACACGACGGGTGGCGGCACGACGCTCTTCAACGGTGTGGTCGGCGGTGTGGACCGCCTCTCGCACTTGGAGACGAATGCCGACGGTCAGACGAGCATCAATGCGGGCACAATCAACCTGAATGGTGCCAGCGCACTCTTCAATGATCCTGTGGTCCTGCTCTCCAACACGACGATCAATGAAGCCGGTGTGGGTGCGGTGACCTTCAACAACACTGTGAACGGTGCCTTCAGCCTGCTGGTGGATACGGCGGCGGGAGCCACGATCTTCAACGGTGTGGTGGGTGGCACGACGGCGCTGACCAGCTTGACGACGGATGCTGACGGCACCACGCAGCTGAATGGCGGCACGGTCAATACGACCGGGTTCCAGACCTACAATGATCCGGTGACGCTCGGTGCCAATACGACGCTGAACAGCACGGCGCTGGGTAACATCACGTTCGCGACGACCCTCAACGGTCCGTTCACGCTCGCGGTGAACACGGGTGGTATCACCATCTTCAACGGTGTGGTCGGTGGCACGGTGGCGCTGAACAGCATCACCACGGACGCTGCCGGTTCGACGCAGATCAACGGCGGCGCGGTGACAACGTTCGCTACGCAGACCTACAACGATCCGGTCAACCTGGGTGCGACGGCGATCGTCACCAGCACGGGTGCAGCCGCAGCCGGTAATGTCACGTTCAACAACACGTTGAACAGCACGGTCAATGGGGTGTCCGCTCTGACGGTCAATACGGCCGGGGCGACGACCTTCAACGGTGCGGTCGGCAGCGCGGGTGCGCTGCTCAGCCTGACCACGGATGCTCCGGGCACTGTGGCCATCAACGGCGGTGCGGTCACCACGACGACGTTCCAGACCTACAACGATGTGGCTACCATCGGCGCTAACACGACGGTGACCAGCACGGGTGCGGGTAACATCACCTTCGCTCAGACGTTGAACGGTGCGTTCTCGCTGATCGCCAATACGGCCGGCCAGACGATCTTCAACGGTGTGGTGGGTGGCGCAGCCGCTCTGACCTCCGTGACGACGGACGCAGCTGGTGGCACGCAAGTCAACGGTGGCGCGGTCACCACGACCGGCTTCCAGACCTACAATGACCCAGTGACGGTCGGGGCTGACACGACCTTCACGAGCACAGGCGCGGGCAACGTAACATTCGCCTCCACGCTCAATGACAACGGTGTGGCAGGTGCGGCCAATGTGACCGTCAATACGGCTGGTATCACGACCTTCGGTGGCGCAGTCGGCGGTATCGCTCCGCTGACCAGCCTCACGACGGATGCTCCGGGTTCGGTGCAGATCAACGGTGGCCTGGTCACAACGACTGGCAACCAGACCTACAACGACACGGCGACGCTGGGAGCTGATACAACGCTGAACAGCCTGTTGGCTGGTAACATCACCTTCGCGCAGACGCTCGATGATGATGGCACGGTGGCGACCTCCAACCTGATCGTGAACACCGCTGGTGTCACCACCTTCACGGGTGTGGTTGGCGGCATCGCTCCGCTGACGAGCATCACGACGGACTTCGGCGGTCTGGTGGGTGACATCACGGCCATCAACGGTGGCGCGGTGACGACCACTGGCTTCCAGCTCTACAACGACAATGTGACGCTCGCGCAGGACACGGTCCTGACCAGCACCACCATCGGTAACATCACGATCGGTCAGCCAAACGCTCCGGTGCCTTGGGGTCCGACGACCCTCTCCGGCACGGTTGCCGGTGTCGACCTGATCGCGAATGCGCTGGGTGGCAATGTCCAGATCAACGCGGCGGTCTCCGCTGTGGATACGATCAACGGCCAGGCGATCGCGACGTTCATCGGTGCGAACCCGGGTAACACGGGTATCAACCTCTATCTGTCGCTGCCGAATTCGCCGTTCGTGTTCCTGTTCTCGCAACCGATGGGTGCGTTCAACCTGAACAACAAGATCTACTCGGTTGAAGAGATCTTCGGTCGCGATGCGGCCCGGTTGTTCCCGTATCCGGGTGACGCTCTGCCGATCCGTTCGGATATCTCGGTCTTGCTAACGACGAACCGGGTAGAGAAACTCATCGGCACGTTGCCGAACGACAAGATCCTGACCAGCTACGACCTGGCCGCCTTGGACGAGGCCCGTAAGAATCGCTAAGCCTTGAATAATATGTATCCCCAAACACTGAAGACGCTGTTGGGTGCCGGATTGGTAGTGCTGCTGGCAAATGGTACTGCATCGGCTCAAACTGAAAAGTTGAAGCCCAAGCAGCCAGAAAGCAAACCGGCCGCCAAAGCTCCTGCGGCAGATCCGAAAACCGCCGGGCTCACTGGGTCGCCCCAAGACCCCGGTCCAGCGTTGAAAGGTGTTCTGCTGGTCGGTTCCCGCGAAGAGGTGAAGGCCAAGGGCGCCGTCACGGCGGATGGCGTTGTGGTCGGTCCGGGCAGCCAGCTCGACTTGCTCCGGAGCATCGAGTTCAAGGCCATGGTCCAACCGTTGATGGGGCAACCGATCAACTCTTACAACATCGGACGTCTCCAGCGCGAAATCGTGCTGTTCTTCCGCAAGAACCACCATCCCTTGGTGGATGTGATTCTGCCGGACCAAGAATCGGTGGGTAACGGTGTCATCCAGATTTTCGTCTTGGAAGGCAAGTTGGGCAAAGTCGAAGTCGAAGGTAACAAATACTATAAGAGCTCGCTCTTCACACAATCGGTTCGTCTCCGTCAAGGTGATGCGATCAATGGTGAGAAATTGCTCTCGGACATCGACTGGATGAACCGTAATCCGGGTCGCTTCGTGGATGTCGCTTTCCGTCAGGGTGAGAAAGTTGGCGAATCGGATGTCGTGCTCCGGGTCAAGGAACGCTATCCTTTGCGCGGCTATGTGGGTTATGAAAATTCCGGTTCGCGCTTTGCCGGTGAAGACCGTTTGTTTGCCGGCTTCAACTGGTTTAACGCCTTCGGTCTGGATCATCGCCTGAGCTATCAATACACGACGGATATCGATTTTGATTTGCTCCATGCGCACAATGTCACCTACGAGATTCCGCTGCCTTGGCGCCACACGCTGTCGTTCTACGGCGGCTATGCGGATTCTGAAGCGGACTTCAATACCACGGCTTTGACGCAGCGCGGCAGCAGCCTGCAAGTCAGCGCCCGTTATGAAATTCCGCTGGGTCGCATCGATAACTTCAGCCACTTGGTGAACTTCGGCCTGGATTATAAGCGCTTGGACAACACGCTGGAATTCGGTGGGTTCCCGGTGTTCGGTGGTGAACTGGACATCTTCCAGATCGCCGCACAATACCGCACGGAATGCTTCGACAAGTGGGGTTCCACGACGCTGAAGCTGGATGGTTTCTACAGCCCGGGTGGCGTGACGGCGAATAACGACGACGCAGCCTTCCGTGCTTATCGCGGTGCAAGCGCCAGTTCTTCGTATGTTTATGCGCGTGCTACTTTGGAGCGCGTCACGAAGTTGCCGGAAGATTTCGCCTGGGTGCTGCGTGCGGCCGGTCAAATCTCCTCCAAGAACCTGCCAACGAGCGAACAGCTCGGTTTGGGCGGTTCGCTCAGCCCGCGTGGTTATGACGAACGCGAAGCCAACGGCGACAACGGCTACCTGATCGTCAACGAACTCCAGACGCCGAATCTGCCGTTGTTCAGCATGATCGACAAGAAGGCGGGTGACCAACTGAAGCTCCTCGCGTTCTTCGACATGGGTGAAACCCAGAACACGGATCTTCTCTTCAACGAAGATCCGCATGTGCAATTGATGTCCGTGGGTGTGGGTCTCCGTTATCAATTCCGGACGAATCTGAGCGTGCGCTTCGATTACGGCTGGCAGTTGATGGACTCCGGCAACCTGAATCCGCATAGCCCCGAGAACTCCCGCGGTCACATCGCTGCGGTCCTGAGCTTCTAAGCTGACTTTTTCTCAGAGCGCCCAAGCCATTGCAAAACGGCTTGGGCGCTTTTCTTTGGGGCACTGAAGAGGATGTTGTGGTCAGCGCTCCCCACGATTCTTCCCTTGATATAACCGGGGCAATTGAATTTCAGCCAGGGCCGGACCAGATACCACGGCACGAGTGGATCCCAGAAGCCGCCCAAGTAATAGACGGGCCGCTCGAAAGTCCGGGCCATGATGCCCGGATCATACTGTTGGATGAGGCACAAGCGGTGCAGAGCTGCCAGACCATCCGCAACATTCCGCCGGGAGATGAATTCCTTTATCGCGGCGGTTTGCTCAGGAGTGTTTTCGTAGTGTTTCGTCACCCAGCTTTCGTAGCGCCTCATCAAGGCAGGAATCCGTTCAGGCCTTTGCAGTAAACGGCCGCCAAGGCGTCGAAGCAGGGCTGCGCCCCAAGGGAACGGATGCCGGACAAAACCGCCACAGAGGATGATCCCGTTGCATTGGAAGCCATCAGCCTTGATGAGGCTCCAAGCGATTTGCGAGCCGAACGATTCGCCGAGAATCCACCCCGATTTGATGCCCTTGTCCGCCAGCGCAGCCGCTACCTGCCGGCCGTATTCCTCCATCGTCCACGACTGCGTGCGCGGATAGGTGAACTCGACGAAGCGCACGTGCGGCAGCACTTGATTGCGGAAACCGGCGATCACGCTCCAATCGCCATGGGAGCCGGGCAGATAGATCAGCGTCGGCAGGTCAGCGGAGCCATACACCCGCATCCGTAAAGCCTCGAGGCCTTCCTCCTTGGTATCTTCGGCGGGCATCGGCCCCTCGTTCACGCGGGTTTCGTTTCGCTGATGAGCTTCTGCAATTCGCGATGGTTCACCTTGCCGGTGCCGAGCTTCGGGATCTCGCGCACTGCTTTGATCTCCCGCGGCACGCTTAGATTGTTCAGGCCCTTCTCTTTGATCACCCGGCGCAAGTCATCCAGCGTCATCTTGGGTTCGTTGGTGATGGCGATGAGCTTCTCGCCTTTATCTTCGTCCGGCACTGAGACCACCGCCACTTGGCACCGCAACCCGAACTGCGGGAAGGCGCCAGCCAAAGCATCTTCTACGGCGGTGAGGCTCACCATTTCGCCGCTGATCTTGGCGAAGCGTTTTAAGCGCCCGCGAATGGAGAGGAACCCATCCGCATCCACGGCCACGATATCGCCCGTATCGTACCAGCCGCCGTTCTCCTTGAACTTCGCATTGGCGTCGGCGTTCAGGTAACCCTTCATGATATTTGGACCCCGCACATGCAGGCGGCCGCCATCTTCCACGCCTTCCACGGGTTCGAGTTTGTATTCGATGCCCGGCATCAAGCGGCCCACTGTGCCATTGCGCGGTTGCAGCGGCGTGTTCACGCACACGCAGGGGCTGCACTCCGTTGCGCCGTAACCTTCCAGGATGCGCACACCGAATTTCTCGGACCATGTCTTGGCAGTCGTTTCCTGCAGCTTTTCGGCCGCAGCGAAGAGGTAACGCATACTGCGGAAGTCATACGGATGCGCTTTGCGACCGTAACCGTTCAGAAAGGTGTTCGTGCTGAGGAACACCGTGCAATCGCGATCATACAGCGCAGCAGGCACCACGCGGTAATGCAACGGGGACGGATAGACGAACGAATACAACCCACGCACCAGCGGCAGCAACGTGCCGACGGTGAGCCCGAAGCTGTGGAACATCGGGAGGCAGTTGAACACGCGGTCATTGTCTTGGAGATCCGTGATTGCCAGCATCTGCCGGATGTTCGCGAGCACGTTCTTGTGCGTGAGCTCGACGCCTTTCGGTACGCCTTCAGAACCGCTGGTGAAGAGGATGACGGCGGTGTCTTCGTAATCCTTCGTGCAGGGGAGGGCCGTGCGCGGCCAGAGCAGATGCCGCAGCAAGGTGGTGAACTTTTGTCCGCTCGTGATGCCGGCCCGCAAATCCTCGAGGAAGAGAAATTCAATACCTGCCTGTGCCATGGGTTCGATATTCAGGCGCGCCTTCTTCAAGAACTCGCGGGAAGTCACGATCTGCTTCATGCCGGCCAGTTGGGCGCACGCGATCATGACCGGAATGCCTGTGCTGAAGTTCAGCAACGCCGGGACATGCCCCAACGACCACAACGCCGTGCACGTCACCGGGGTGGCGTTGATATTCGGCAGCAGGACACCGATATGCGCCGGAGCCGGTTGGGTGGATAATTTCAACCGCAATTGCTGGGCGATGAGATCCGCGCCCACGAGGAAATTGCGGAAGGTCACCGGTTTGCGATTCACGTCTTCCAGCGCAATCACCTTGGGGATGTCCGCCGCTGTTTCGGCAATGGCATGCACCAGGTTCTTTTCGCCGAAGGCCATTTCCGTCTGGAATTGCAGGTCCACCAGCTTATCCCGCAGCCAGTTCGTCATGATGGTGCGTGCCTGGCTCGTGCTCACGTTCTCCAGCTTTGGCGCGGTATGCACGCCGCTGAAGTGGGCGCTGACTTCGGGCAGCCATTCTTTCCAGCCGGAGTTCGGCGAGAGCGGCAGGCGATGTGCCTTGCGCAGGTAGCAGGTGATGACTTTCGCGTTCGTCTTGTAGATGAGGAAGCCCGTGCCATCAAAAAGCTTCATGAGATTGCCCGTGCGCGAGAGGCGGCCTTCTGGAAAAAGCACCAGCCGCCCGCCGGTTTGCAGATACTCCGCCATGTGCTTCACGGCATACGGCGAACTGGGATCAATGGGGAAGGTGCGTTTGTTCACCATCACCTTGCGGTGCAGCCACGAGGTCTGCGCGGTGGTGCTGGAGGTCACGAACTTCCAATCATCATCCAGACAGACGGCGAGAAAGAGCCAATCGAACCACGAGACGTGATTGGGCAGCAGCAGCACCGGGCCGCTGGTCTTCAAGACCTCCACATCATACGCCCGGAACCGGTAGAGAAGCTGGACGAGAAATCGCAGGAACGTTTTCATGGGTAAGTTGGGTTCAGCAAATCAGTTTGTATCAGCGGCTGGCCAGCTTTTGTTTTCTACGGCTGCCAACCAAGGCCAGGAGCCCGATCAAAGGTGTGACCGCGCTCGCCGCGGGTGCGAGGTGGCGATCTGCGGGCAACGAGCCTTGGGTCGTCAAAGTCATCCGGCCGCCAAAGATTTCTCCGTCTCCGGGGGTGGATGCACTACTGAGTGTACGCCCACGGGCATCGATCAATTGGGAGATACCTGAGCTGGCCACCCGGAAAATGGGCACGCCATACTCCATCGCGCGCACGGGTGCCACACGGGCATGGAGTTCGTGCTGATGCTCACCCCAAGTGATGACATCCATCGTCGGCACCAGAATGCCTTGGGCGCCTTGCCGGACAAGTTCATCCGTCACGCGCGAGAAGCTGAGGTCGTAGCAGATGCAGATGCCCAGGCGACCCCAAGGAGATTCCCAAAGGACTTGCTTGGGTGCTGGTAATCCGTCTTGGAAGAACTGGATCGGCACGCACTTGGCCTGCTGGAAGACGACCTCTCCTGTTGGGCCGATGACGAAGGCGGTGTTGTAGTAATCGTCTTTTTCCGCAGCGGCGCGTCCTCCGGCCACGAGATACTTCCCATGCGCTTTGCACCAGGCACGGACTTTGTCTGGAACAGGCCCGTGAAAAGTATATTCACTCAGCATGATGAGCGATGCTTCCGGTTGTTTGATGAGCACTTCGTTCAGGCTGCGCAGCACTTCAGCTTCAGTAGGGAACTCCAACTGCACGCCGGCCACGTTCAGTGATTGGGTAGGAATGCGTTTGCCCAGTTTCAGGCCTGCGGACCAGTCCCTTGTGGACAGGCTGAACGCGAGGATGGCAACGGCGGTGACGGCCAGCATGGCTTCCCTACGTAGAAGTGACAGCAAGCAGGCCAGCAGCATCAGCATGAAGCCGAAGCCATAAACACCGAAGACTTGCAGCAGTCCGCCGGGCAGGTTGGGTCCCATTGTGAAGCCGGCGGTCAACCATGCGAAGCGCAAGTAGTAGAGTTCACTGCGGAAATATTCCAAGCCCATCCAAACCAGCGGCAACGCCAGCACAAAGAGCCACGCGGAGAACTGGCGGCGTAGATGCGAACCCAGCCAAACAAAGAGACCAATCCAAAACGACAACACCAACCAAAGCGGAATGGCAGCGATCTGGAAGATGTTGTAAAAGAAATTGAGCTGCGGGGCGACTAAGAGGAAGCCAAACCCCATGCCGATAAAGAAGCTGCGTCGTCCAGGCTCCAAGCGGGTCAACTGCACCAAGGAGAGATACGTCAGGATGAGCCAGCTTCCAGCCGCAGGTGTGATGTAGGCGGCGTGAAACCCGAGGACGCCGGCTAATATCCATAAACCAGTTTCCACTTTGCCGAGCGATACCGAGCCAAGGAAATGCAGGCTCTGAAGTCGCGTGCTGAACCATTGCGGTATCAGCAACGCCAACTGCGGCATGGTCATGGATCGGCTGGGCATAACGACCTCCTTGTTCGGGGTTATGGTTTGTTACCGTACTTTTGGGCAATCACTTCGGCTTGAGTATTGATAGAATCCAGTTCGGCCACCAATTCCCGCGCCCGCTTGGCGGACATCGGGCTCCAGACTTCTTCGGCGGCTTGATAAAACACGGGCAAAATCTCTTGGAGAAGGTGCTGGCCGGCTTCCGTCAGCACCACGCGATAGGCACGACGATCATCCGGCACGCTCTGGCGCTTCACGAGTTTGCGCTCTTCGAGGCGGTCAACCAGACCGGTGACGTTGGAGCGGTGGGTGAGCAGTTCGCGGCTGAGCTCGGTTTGGGACAGGCCTTCGGCGGAATCGCGCAGCACATTGAGGACGTTGAACTGGCTGGGGCTGAGGTCCCAACGGGAGAAGAAGATACGGCTGGAGTTCCACAGCGTCTCCGCCGTGCGCAAAAGCTGAAGCATGGCTTCGTAGTGCGGTCCGGGTTGTGGCGGTTTCGTGCTCACGGGATTATGTCTATAGATATATTGTTTATATGTCAACAATATGTTTATGGAAACAACCGGCCGAAACTGGCGCACGAGTGAAGGGGCTGAGGCGGACGCTCACAATGCTTCCCGTGCCGTTAGGCACGAAAGATTCCTAGCGGCGGCTTTTCAAGCCGCTGTTTGAAGGAAAGGAAAGCCCGTCACGTAGTGACGGAAGATTCTCCGGCGGAGGGACTTCTTGCGTCGCTACGCGACGCTGGAACTTGGCGGGCTCACCACGGGTTAAATCCCGTGGCTATGAATCTTTCATCGCTAACGCGATGGCGGGGCGGAGCGCCGAGCATTGCTCGGCAAGAAGTCAGTTAGTTCTGCCTCCTTACGTCGGCAGCTACACGGGATTCGGACCGAGCTTCTGCTCGGCGCTCCTCAATAATCGTAGAGCCCGCTGTCCTGCGTGTAAGCGCCACCACCTTTGCCGCCGGGGCCGCCCATCAAATCACCGAGGACATCGCCCATGTCGGCCTCGATCTTGTCTGGGTCTTCGCCTTGTTCGAGACGTTTGATGGCGACATCGAGTTCTTTGGGCACGGAGCCGGCGGGCATGATGTCCTTCATCTTCTTCATCATGTGCGCGATGTGCTTGGGATTGTTCTCGTCCATGGAACCCATGTCGCGCTCCATCTCGTTCATCACCTTCTGCACCCGGGGATCATCGAAGTTCGGCATCGGCATGTCATCGCCACCTTCGCCCATGCCGCCAGCTGCAGACGGTTCGGCCGCGCCTTTGATCATCGCGAAACGGCTGAGTTCCTTGACCATCTTTTTGTTGCCGCACTTGGGGCAGACGGGCAGGCGATCCGGATTGATGCGCTTGGACAGGAAGTTGAAAATCTTCCGGCACTTGGGACACGCATATTCGTAAATGGGCATAGTTACGTGCGGGGAATATAGCCACAAAAAGGCACAGAAGGCACAAAATTTCTGAGCCGATATTTTCCGATGGCGAATCCCTTCAAAGGAGCGTATTTTCAACTAAAGAGTGAAAATCAACCCCATGACCATAGCCATACTAGGCCAAATCGGAATTTAGCTTGGTATCTGTTAGGCGTTTTCGTATGCCCACACGCCGGAAAAGAATCCTGATCGTCCTTGGAGTGCTTCTTGTTCTTTACTCGCTCGGCTACGTCAGCGCCCGACGCACTCATCGAGTAGTTCATTATATTTCTTACAGCGTTGACGGCTCGTATACGAAGCACGATATCAGCGGCGGTGACGCTCAGCTTTTTGGCGCAGCCTTGAACGCCAGCTCCTCGGCTTTTTATACTCCCCTCCGTTACCTCGAGCTTGGATGGTGGCATTTGGCGCACCCACTAGGTTCGCCACTTACTACCGCTCACAAAAAGAGACTGATGATATGAGTATGCTTGCGCCTAACAAATCACTGGACCCAACCGCCGACCCGCTCTAAGAGTGAACCTAAAACTTGTAACCACAGCTATTGCCGTAGCGTTGCTAGTGACAATTGCGGCGAATCTGATGCCTGACAAATCGCGGAAGCGAACGCCGTTGGGCGTTGACGCCACGGTCGTCAAGGTCTTGGAGAGTCCGTTGCCGGACCACCTGGACCATAGAAAGCGTTTCCTCTGGGATAAATTTGCCAACCAGCCAGAAGAGCAGAAGTTTAATTACAACAAAACGGATAAGTGGCGAGATAACTTTTCCACCTTTGCGCAGAATCTGACCCGCCAGGCACAGATACAGAAGCTCGATTCCGCATCTCTTCGCCACGCGCTGGATTTAGTGCTTCAGGATGCCAAGGACAGACTCGCGTATTTGCCTGTGGGAGCCTATCACACGACGCTGAATAGACAGCCCGTTTGGATTGTCACCGTGAAATGGGAATATTCGTTTGAGGGTGACAGCGCCACCTTGAGCCATATCCGTGTTTTCGCTTTCGATCAAAAGACATTGGAGCAGGTGGGTTATGTTACCTGCAAATGATGGCTAACCCTGCGCCCACAATCGTTTGTCGGGTTGCCATCCTGCGCTGTCAGCAATCGCACGCGCTTGCGGGCCTGGCCGCGGAGCTTTACTCTGTGGACCAGTCGAACGCGCCATGAAGTCTGAACACTCAAGATACAATCGTGACCCACGATTTCTATTTTCTTGCGGGTTGCTCTTTTTGGCGTTTGCGGGGTTCGTCATTAGCTTGTTCTACGCACGTCCTTCGGTTGCTTTCATCCTCGCATCTCTGATTCCTACGGCCCTGGCCCTTGGCACACATATTTACCGCTTACATCGGCCATCACAGCCATTGGATATTCTGGTCATCGTCTGGCTCGTTCTGGGGATTGGAGTGGTTAAGGCGTGGATTCCAGATGTCGGCAGTGCGGAGACATGGTTGTTCTACTGCTTTGCACTGGCATTGATCTCTGCGAGCAATGCAGTTTTTTTAGTAAGGCAGCAGAGGAGATTAAATGATGACGTGGCTTAACCACGCGCTGATCTTTGTACGTTAGGCGGCATCACACATGCATGAAATCGTTTCCGAAAATAGCCAGCATCATAGCAGTCAGTCATCTTTTGCTCTTTTGGGGAATTTACGGACTACTGATGGCCGCATGGCCGAATACAAATCTATCGCAATTCCTTGGGTTCACTTCTTTTCCGCCGCCTTCCCCTTGGTTGGTATTTCTTGTTTGGACTTTCGGGATATTGGGTGCTCCGATATCTCTCTTGTTGGACGGTGTGAGTAGCGAGCATTTCACGATTCTCCTAGTCTTGTACTCGGTGTTGAACGCGGCCATTTGGGGTTGCTGCCTCGGCTTGCCAATTTATGCACTAACTAAGAGATTCCGCCATGTCGCCGCCTCCTGAGAAACTAGACATGCAACCCGTTGATATTCAACGTAACGGCAATTTCTTGTTTCTCACGTCATTGCACCACTGCCGCAGTGGTTGGTTCGCTAACCACGCAGTGCAACGAACCCAGCAATTCCACCACAGCGGCACTCAATAACCTTTGCGGACCGCGTCGCTGAGCTTTATAAGTTAGGTGGCACTAACTCCATGTCATTTCTCAAAGGCTTATTCAAAAAGAAAGAATCTCCTGCGAGGTTCAAACGCGAACCGGTTCTGCAGGCAGAATACGAAGTGCAACTCCGTGAAGCCAATGGCTCCTTGATCAAGGCGCTCTTTTGCTGCTTCGATGACTCCTTGGTGACTCGTCCCTATGAGGATTGCCGGCTCGGCTTAAAATTCCGGGAGGAAGAATTGACGGCCTCGGCCGGCGATTTCTTTGCCGCACTCGACCAAATCCGCCTGCAACTGGAACCACGGGGCATCATTCCACTCGTGAATGGCGTCTCCCGGACCAACTACCCCTCCGGTATGGCCCGGGACATGGGTAGAGGCTTGTCTCTGTATCGTCTGCAACTCGGGAAGCCGTGGGGCGACATGGCAGATCTCGTGCGGACATTTGAATCAAACGCCATTGACCAAATATCAACCGTGCAGGAACAAAAGGAATTCTTTGAAAAATGGGAGCAAAGCTTCCTACGTAAGACCTGACCGTGCGTTCTGCCTCGGCAATCAAATTGCCTCACGCACCGATGATCTTCTTCAGCACCTTCATCTGCGCTGCTGACCGTTCCTCCACGTAAGCCATCGCCTTCTTCACCTTCGCTTGGGCGGCTGGGTAGTCTTTGTGGATGCCCATGAGGATCTCGAACATCTTCGTGGCCGGGGTGCTGTCGAATTCCGGTGCCCATTCTTCGAGGCCGATGTCCTTGAACATCCAGCATTTCGGTGAGTGAAATTCCGAGAAGGTGTGCATCATCGGCGTGCCCATGGCCAAGGCCATGATGGGCGTGTGCGGCTCGTGACAAATGACCGTGTGGGCACGGGCGTAGAAGGAGCACGCCTCATCCACGTTCCAGAACTCGTCGAAGTTCACCACGTGCTGCTTCAAGTCGTCCGGCAGCGTGTCATAGATGAACTTCTTGTTATACTCCATCTCCTTGAAGACCTCCGGCGCGATGACCACCTTCCAGCCGGTCTCCTTCACCCACATCGCGATGAGGTCCTGATACACCTTCGCCCGGCGCTTGTCGTCGGCAATGTTTTCCGGGGTAGGATTGAGCGGATTGAGTTTCTGCGGCCGCTTGTCGTCCACTCCGGGGCTGCTGGGCGTATGCGTGCGGAGCTGCAGCGTGATGAATTTCTTGTTCTCCAGGCCATGCTTCTTCAACCGCGCGAGCGCCTTCTCCTCATTGCGTACGTCGATGCCAAAGCAGCCATCCGGACCGAACTCGAGCACGGGTGGTTTGACCCCGGCACCTTGAAGCAGCTTGAGCGTCTTGGAATCGCGGCAATAGATGTAAGCGGCCGTGTTCAGGAGCGCGATGTTCTCCGCTCCCTTTGGACCGGTGACCATGTCGGGAAAATACGACTGGCCTTGAAGGCCCCAAGGCTTGCCCTGCTTGCGGCAATAGGCCATGAATGTGGTGTCCTGCCCCATGCCCGGCCCACGCAGAAAGAAGTCGGCACGATTGACCGCCTGCTGGACGGGCCCGTCCTTTTCCGTCAGCGAACCCTTCACGATCTCCAGCTTGGGGAAACGCTTCATCAACATGGCATCCACCTGCGCGTTGGTATTCGCCGCCCACAAGATGACTTTCACCTGCGGCAGATGCTGCTCCAGGAAGCGCAGCGTGCCGGGCGTGTGGCCGATATCGCCGATGTTCTTCGTCGCCCAGCCGCAATGCAGCAGCACGGTTTTCTGCGCCTTGGTCGTCTGCGCGATTCCGTTCAAGCTGAGCGCACCCAGCGCCAACCCGGAGGCTTTGAGAAAAGAGCGACGTGAAGTCATTTTAGTGCTGTCCGTTGATGTGTAGTCTTTGTTCACGGGATGCGTGTATATATGATTGAAAAGGTGATTAATAACAAGCCTTGGCAGTGGATATCAGCTCTGGTGACAACCTCACATGGACGAGCAGGGTTGATGCGCTTGGACAGGAAGTTGAAAATCTTCCGGCACTTGGGACACGCATATTCGTAAATGGGCATAGTAACGTGCGTGGAATATAGCCGCAAATAGGCGCAGAGGGTGCAAAATTTCTGAACCAGAATTTCCCTATGGCGAAGCCCCTGTAAGGAGCATATTTTCAACCCAAGAGTGAAATTCGACCCTACCACCAAAGTCTTCCTGGGCCAAACCCAAGTGCGGCCGAAGAATGATAGTTAAACTATGAAGCCGCGCACAAAGCGAATCCTGAATGGATGCATGGCAGTGCTGCTCTTGGCATTCGTTGCCTTCCTAGGTTTTGCCTATTATATAGGTTCCCTCATCGAAGAATCACTGCAAGGTGAGACTGACGTGTCGCGTTATTCCGAAATCAAAGCAACATGGCCAACCAATCTGGTTGGTCACTTTCCTGACAAAGCTTCGCATCCTGCCGCATTCTATTTCCAGCCTGGATTTCTCCAAGGTGGCTCGTCGTTGCAGCTTAAGGTCACTATGTCACAAGCCGACATGGTTGCGGAACTGAGCAAGATATCTCCCCGTGTTCTGGTCACTTACCACGGTGGCGACAGGGACGAACATCGGAACTCGACGAACGAGATTCCTTCGACCTTTTTCTTTACCAGTGGGACGACAAACACGCGGAAGTTTCCTGACGACTATGCGATCATGGTCATCGAGGCAAACGATGGTAATGGAGGTTTTCCATGGAATCACGGCAGCACGGCTGGTATCGCAATAAGCACCCAGAGAAATATAGCCGTGTACTGGGCAGAGTTATGGTAGAGATATTGTCCAACAAAACTGAATACGTAAATGCGCCCCCTCCGCTACTCCATCAACATTACCTTGGACGGCTGCTGCGATCATAGCGCCGGTTCCACGGATGAAGAATTGCACCGTTTCTGGACCGAGCAAATCGTCCAGGCCGATGCCCTCCTCTATGGCCGCGTGACTTATCAGATGATGTCCGCCTGGCGCTCCGCCGCAGAGACCGGCGTGCGGCCTGAGTGGATGTTGCCCTGGATGGAACCCTTCGCCCACGTCATCCACCCCAAGAAGAAATATGTCGTATCGAGTACCCTGACCCATGTCGATTGGAATGCCGAACTCGTCCGTGGCGATCTGGCGCAAGCCGTGCAACGACTCAAACAGGAACCGGGCAAGGCGATTTCCCTCGGAGGCGTAACGCTTCCCTTGGCCTTGGCCCAACTGGGATTGATAGATGAATACCTGTTCGTGATTCATCCCCGAATCGCCGGTCACGGGCCAACACTCTTTGCCGGATTGCCGAAGCATCGCGACTTGAAGCTCGTCAGCCAGCGAGAGTTTGGCTCGGGGGCAGTGGCGATGAGGTATGAACCGAGAAGATAGCTAATCTGGTAGGGCGAGAGTCCTCTCGAGCCCATGCTCAGCCAGATTTTCCTGTGGCGAAGCCCCTATAATGGGCGTAGTGTCAAATCAAGAGTGAGAGCTAACCCCACAACCAAAGCCATGCTGGCTCAATCCAGACTATAAGCGTGCGACAATGCTTGACTGCGAGACCTCCAGCATCTGTGAGAACCCATGAAAACCGCCATTTACTTCGCCGCTCTACTCTTGCTGCTCATCTTCCCAGCGATGCCCGCTCACGCCCGCCTGGTGCAGCCCGAGACTCTACAGTCCTTGATGAAGGATTCGCAACTGGTCTTCGTTGGCCAGGTGAAATCCGTCACCCCTTCTG
Source organism: Limisphaerales bacterium (assembly GCA_965283725.1). Classification (GTDB taxonomy): domain Bacteria; phylum Verrucomicrobiota; class Verrucomicrobiia; order Limisphaerales; family JAEYXS01; genus JAEYXS01. The sequence continues at coordinate 107,327 of CBDIPT010000003.1, read as the reverse complement.
GCATTACGACTGGGCTGTCCTATCCGTCATGGGAGAAGGTCACTTTCGAATGGTTACGAGTTGAAGTGGAGGTGATCGGACCAATCAAAGGAACCAAGACGGGCAAGATCGTGAGCACCCTCATGCTATCTGCTCCTAAACCATACCAGATGAACGACCATCCCGGCATGGTGGAACCGGAAGTCGGGCAATACCACTTGCACTGCCTGCTGCCCACCACGCTTAAAGGAGAGTATGCTTCTTTCACTGCTCCGTTCGATGACGATGTCGCCATACTTAGACTCGATCGGAACCATTGGAGCCGATGGACCCATTTTAAGGACGGCAAGCCAGTTGCCTTCCAAGAACAAAGTGAAGAGAACAGAACCCTATGGGATCTCACCGATGACAATGGCGGGATTGATCTCGATGGCGTCCAGCGATTGCGGAAGAAATACGCCAAAGAGATCGCAGCCCATCCGGCCAAAAACGATGTAATTTATCTCAAATGGAAAAAAGTTATGACCTCCCCATACGGGTGGTACACAACCGTTCCTGACAAAGGGAAAGCGGTTGATGAATACACTCTCACCGCAGCGAAAATTCTCGAAATAGCGCGTGTAGCCGTCACAAGAAATGACGATTGGATCAAGCAGGCCAAATTCGATAAACCAGTTCGACAGCCTGACGGTTCTTGGATTGTTCTTGTGAAAAGGCGTCCGGAAACACCTGAAGGTCATCGCTCCATCACCATCGCTCCAGATGGGGAGGTCACAGAATATGGTCGTGGAATTGAGAATCGGAAATGAGCCCATGGATGTAGGGACATTGAAACAGCATGGGGTTCCAATGTTATTCTTGTTGCCAGAGCACCGCTGCGGGCCGACGGATACGCTCAGGTTTGGTTTGGGCTCGACGGAGTCTTTCCCTACCGATTTTGGGAAACAAAAAAGCCCCGACCTTGCGGCCGGGGCTTTCGAATTGTTTTCTGACCGTTGAATTACTTCATGCGGTCGAAGTTCTTTTGCAGGATCTGCCAGTCCTTGGCGTCCTTCACCTTCTCGCGGTGCGAGGCGATGAGCTTGGCTTCGTTCTGGTTCTTCGTCGGGCGGTTCGCCTTGTAGAAGATGCCGAACTGGCCGGGGAACGGTTCGTCCGCGAGCTTGTAGGCCGCGTATTCATCCGTCACGTCGTGACCTTCCGGGATGAGGTCGAACTTGCCACCCTTGCGCGGGTTGGCGGAGTCGAACGCGCCGGGGAAGAACTCGATGCACTCGCTCAAGCACTGGATGAAGCTGAAGCCATCATGATCCATGGCGGCTTCCATCATCTGCAGCACGTGATTCGGGTTGGTGGAGGTCGTGCGGGCCACGAACGTCGCGCCCATCGCCACAGCTTGCTTCACCGGGTTGATCGGACGGTCGGAGGAACCCCAGATGTCCGTCTTGGACTTGAAGCCCATCGGCGACGTCGGGGACGTCTGTTTCTTGGTCAAGCCATAGACCTGGTTGTCCATGACCACGTAGGTCAGCTTGACGTTCTTGCGCGCGGTGTGCGTGAAGTGGTTACCACCGATGGAGAAGGCGTCGCCGTCACCACCGAAGACGAACACGTGCAGGTCCGGACGGCTCAAAGAGATGCCGCTGGCGAAGGGCAGGGCGCGACCATGGATGAAGTGGGCACCGTGCGCTTGCACGAAGTAGGGGAAACGGCTGGAGCAGCCGATGCCCGCCACCGTCGTGATCTTCTCATGCCACATCTTGCGCTTTTCAATCAGTTTGAAATAGAGCGCGAGGACGGAGAAGTCACCGCAGCCCGGGCACCACGTAGGGTGATCGGCCGCGACTTCTTTCTTGGTCAGACCCTTGCGATCGGCGTCCGCGACGGGCGGCACCGGGGCAGTGTTCAGGCTGCCCGTGCGGGGCAACGTTTGAAACGGAAAGGCAAATGATTCCATAATGCTTGCTAGATAAAAGGTTCGGTTACTTGGCCAGTTTGTGCGCGTGGTCGAGGATTTCCTTCACCTTCCAAGTGAGGCCGTCAACCTTGGTGATACCCCGGATATTGGCGTTGCAATAGCGGGCGCGCAAGATGGCGCAGAGCTGGCCGTAGCCGTAGAGACCCTCGTCGTTCAATTCCACGACGAAGATGTGTTTGAAGCCGCTGAAGATCTTGTCCAGATCGTTCGGCAGCGGATTGAGATACTTGATGTGCAGGGCGGAGATGGCTTCGCCAGCGGCACGGGCGCGGTCCACGGCTTCGCGGATCGGACCCTGGCTGGAACCCCAACCGACGAGCAGGATCTGGCCTTCGTTCGGGCCATAAACTTTCGGCACCGGGAGTTCGGCGCCGAGCTTCTTGAGCTTGTTGCGGCGCTTGGCACCCATCTGGACGTGCAGTTTCGGCGAACCGGTCGGGTGACCGAGCTCGTCGTGCTCCAGACCGGTGACGATCGGATACTTGCCGCTGCCCACGCGCGTGCCGGGGGCGAGATGGCGGGTGACGCCATCCGGGGCGTTGAGATCGTAAGGTTTATGATCGGCCACCGGCGTGAGGTCCGGGCTGATGTCCTGGCAGATCTGTTCCAGCTTCGGCTCGGGCATCGCTTCGATGCGCGTGGCGATGCCTTGGTCCGTGAGGAAGATGACCGGCACACTGTATTTGCGGGCCAAGTTCACGGCCTCGATGGCCATGTAGAAGCATTCTTCGACATTCGCCGGGGCGATGACGATACGCGGTGAATCACCGTGACCGCCGAAGCAGGCGATGTTGAGGTCGGATTGCTCGACGTTCGTCGGCATGCCCGTGGAGGGCCCGCCGCGTTGCACGTCGATGACCACCAACGGCATTTCCGCCATGACAGCCCAACCGATGGCTTCCGTCTTCAGCGAGATACCAGGACCGGAGGAACCCGTGACGGCCACGCGACCCGCGTAGCTGGCGCCGATGGCCATGGAGACGGAAGCGATCTCGTCTTCGCATTGCACAAAGGTGCCGCCGTATTTCGGCAGTTCCTTGCGGAGCAGCTCCATGATGTCGGACCACGGCGTGATCGGGTAACCGGCACCGAAACGCACACCGGCGGCGATGAGGCCGTAGGCGATGGCTTCGTTACCGTTCATCACCACCTGGTTGACACCTTTGTTGATGCCTTCGTTAAATTGATAGATCTCGACGGCTTTCTCGAGCGAATGGCTGTAGCCGGCGTTGAAGCAGGTCACGGCATTCTGGACGATCGTCGGGTCTTTGCCGCCGAAACGTTCTTCGATGAGTTTCATCAGCTTCGGCACGTTCAGGTCGAACATCTTGGCCAAAAGACCCATGGAGTAGATGTTCTTGCCCTTGTCGCGACCGGTGCCACCGATGGCTTCCACGGTGAGGCTGGAGATATTGATGCCGATGTGGTGGTAAATCTCCTGCCATTCGGGCTTGGGCGTGACGTGATCGGCGTCGTAGAGGACGATACCGCCCTTTTTCAGGGAATTGATGTGCCCTTCATAGGAGTGCTGGTAGAACGCCAGCAGCAAATCCGCCTCATCACCGGCGCTCAAAACCTCGCCGGAGCCGATGCGGACCTGAAAGATGGAAGGACCACCTGAAATGGTGGCCGGAATGGTCATGAACGTCATGACTTCCTGCTCGCTACGGCCAGCGAGCCGCGCGAGGAAACCACCGATTGCCTGAATACCGTCCTGAGAATTACCCGCGATGCGTATGACAGCTTCGGAAATGCGGGAAACTTTAGGGGAAGCACCGCCCGAAGCCGGGGCGGCTGTTAATGACTCACTCATGTAATGTGCCTGTAAAAATCGCTTTAGGCTTTGTCGCTATTTAGTGATGTATCGACACCACTTCCGTTAAGCGACGGAGCCTGCGTTTCAGCCTCACACTATCATGGGGCGGGGGTTAGTCAAATGGATTAGTGTAACTTTATCTGCTTCAATACCAGCAGTTTACGAGTAAAATGAAGCTTTTTGAGAGGGCGATTTGGCGGAATGCGAGCGGTTTTACCACTTTGCATTAGAAATGCTTCTGCTTGCGTATTAGCTGGCCCTTAAGCGGTCCAAGTAGTGTTCGAGGCCCCGCGCGACCCCTTCACCACAGCTATGCTGGCTCACGTAACCGCCTTGTTTCTCCACTTGGGCTTTCACCTGCGGAATGGCGTTGGCCGGAGCGATCAGCGAGTGGGCGAACTCCTTTTTGAGCATCGGTAAATCATTCAAATGATCACCGGCGGCGACGGTTTTTTCCGGTCCGATGCCATTAAGGCGGGCAATCTCGGCCAAGGCCGTGCCTTTGTTGAAGGCGGCGTGGCTGAACCGGGCATAGATGTCATTCCGCACCAAGGTCAGCGCCGGAATGCGCGCGCAATACTCCTCCATGTAGGCTTGGATGGCATCGGCGTCTTTATTGCTTTCTGCAATCAGGCAGAAGGGTGACCAGGGGTCCTCGTAGATGGTGGCTTTGAATTGGGAGTTCACCCAAGCGACCAATTCCGGCAAATCTTTCCGCACCAGCTCAAACAGGGCGTTTTGCGCCTCGGTGCAACGCTGGTTCCATGGTTCCACGCTCACGAACTTGTAATGCCCCTCTTCGCCGATGCGTTGATGGATCTCGCGTTCTACCACCACGACGTAGTCCGGCTTGATGCGGACATGGCCACGGCCGAGCGTTTCCATCAGGCTGTTCATGTCCCGGCCGGTATTGATGACCCATTTGGCGCCCTTGGACTGGAAATGGGCGATCATGGCTTGCAGAACCTCCGGCACCGGGGGATTGGAAAACTCCGAGAACAAGGTTCCGTCGAAATCCGTCGAAATGAGCTGGATGGGCATGGTCATTATAATCAGGTGCCGCTTGCGCCCGTAGAGAAACGTAAGCTACGTTCCTCTGTCAACGCTTATGGCCAGCCTCCAGGAACAATACGACGACGCGATGTATGACTTTAGCTGCGGGAATTACGACGCAGCGATCGCGAAATTCCGCGCCATCCTGGCCGTGGAACCGGATAATTTCGACGCCCAGCTCTCTTTGGGCATGGCCTATTACCGCAAGGAAGACTACGCCACAGCCATCGCGGAAGGGCACAAGGCCGAGAAGCTGCGCCCCAAAGAGCAACTCGTGCACACGAACCTCTCGCTCTTCTACATGAAGTCAGGCGACAAGAAGACGGCGGAGCATCATGGGTTGCAGGCCCGCATCGCTTCCTGGCGCGAAGGCATGGCCGCTCCGGCTTCCGGCGCAGCACCCGCGACGGAAAGCGATCCAGAGTTGCAAATAGCCAAGCCCAAGATGGAGACGTTCAAGACGCCGGAGAAGTTCCCGGACATGCCGTGGAAGAAGAAAGCACCCGTGGCGGGGGTGAAGAAAGATGGCGCGCCGCAGCCATGAAAAGCCGGTTGCTCTTCTTTAGCATGACGGCCTGTGCGGTGATCTGGACGGTCATGTGTTTTCTGCCCGTGGTGAACCGGCCGGCAAGTTATGTTCAGGCGCTGGCGGATCATCAGCAAACACCCAATGCGCAAACGACGGAAGCGCTGGCAGTCTCCGAGCGTAACCGGCAGGCATTGCAAACCACGGTCTGGGGTTTGACCTTTGTTTCGTGGATCGGGGTGGCAGTGCTGTTCCTGACGAAACAGCCACCCAAACAAACGTGAACCAGCAAGTATGAGCGAGTTTCTCCCCGCTGCACCTTTATCGCAGATCCCGGCCGGACGCGGATTGACCGTGCGGCTGGCGGAGCGGGATATCGCTTTGCTGCGCGAAGGAGAGACGGTCTATGCGCTGGATAATGCCTGTCCGCACAAAGGCGCGGCGCTCAGCTTCGGCTGGGTGGAGAATGGTCGCGTAGCCTGCCCTATGCACGGTTGGGAATTTGAATGCCGCACGGGTGCGTGTACAGGATCGGCCCAACGTCACCGTGCGTCATTATGAGGTGAAAGTGGAGGACGGAATGGTGCTCGTGAAGGTGGATTGAACGGCAGGTCTTGGAGCGCGACTCTCCGAGTCGCAGCAATGTTCTAAAGCAAATTCGGCTGCCAAAAGGGCCGACATCCCGCGCCATCCGCAGAAGCCTTGAAGTTCTTCACACCGCCCCGCTCTTGAATGTTGCTGCGACTCGGAGAGTCGCGCTCCAGCCCAAGCTGCGTTGCTTACGCTTTCTTCTTTCATCGCTTTTTACGCTGTGCCGTGCTAAATAGTTTTTAGCGTGAAACGAAGTTTTAACCATTCACGCAGCACAATTTAACCTTTCCCATGAAAAGCGCTTACGAACTCGCGATGGAGCGGCTGAACAAGACCGCCCCCACCGTCAAACTCACTGCCGAACAAAAAGCGGAGATCGCGGACCTTGATTCTCTTTACGCCTCGAAGATCGCCGAGCGCGAGATCTCGCTGAAGGACGGCATCAAAGCCGCCGAGGCCCAAGGGGATTATACCAAAGTAACCGAGTTGGAGCGCGAATTAAGCGTGGCCAAGAAGCGGCTGCAATCCGATCTCGAGGAAAAGAAGGAAGCGGTGCGTCAGCGCAAGAAGTAACTCCTTCCGCCATGAAGACGCTCGCGCAGAAACTTTGGTGGCACAAGCGCATGGCGCTGTTCGCAACTCTCGCTTCCGTGCTGTTGGTGCTCGCCTTGAATCAATGGGTGGTGCGCAGTGTGGATGACCGGGTGTTCGCCGATATCAACGCGTTGCCCGCGAATGACGTGGGGCTGGTGCTCGGCACGGGCAAGTATCTGGCGGCAGGGAACCTGAACCTGCATTTCCAAAACCGCATGGATGCCGCGGCAGCACTCTATCATGCGGGCAAGGTGAAACACCTGCTCTTGAGTGGCGACAATCACCGCGTCGGCTACGATGAGCCAACGGATATGAAGGAATCCCTTCTGGCGCGCGGCGTTCCGGCGGAAGCGATGACGTTGGACTACGCCGGTTTCCGCACACTGGATTCCGTGGTGCGCGCCCGCGAAGTGTTCGGTCGCGTAAAGCTCACCATCATCACGGATGATTTTCACACGCATCGCGCTGTGTTCCTCGCGCAGCATAAGGGAATCGAGGCGGTGGCGTTCAGTGCGGCCAAAGTGGAGCTAAACCTGTCCGTTCGTTCCCGTGTGCGAGAAGTGGTGGCGCGCGTCAAAGCCGTGGCCGATCTCTATGTCTTGCGCACGAAACCGAAGTTTCTGGGGGATAAGATTGAGATCCAGATTGGGAGTCGGGCGCAACGGATGGAGCAAAACGTGGCCTGATCACTCGCTTGCAAAAAGTTCAAACCGATTACATCACGGCCACTTTCGTGTCTTCCTTGGACGACACGGAGCAGCCTTTTGCGCTCTGGGTGCCCAAGACTTATTCGCGGCGCAAGGCGTATCCCTTGGTTGTGGTATTGCACGGCTCGGATGCGGATCATCGCATGATCCCGGAGCAATGCTTTGAGATCCACGCGCGCGGTTTCAGTGAGGACGTCATTTTGCTCAGCCCGTTTGGGCGCGGGGATATTGATTACGCCGGACCTGGTGAAGTAGATATCTGGGAGGCGATGAATTGGGTGAAGGCCAATTATCGTATTGATGCGCGGCGGCAATATCTCACGGGGCTTTCGCTGGGCGGTTATGCGGCGTGGCAATTGGCGTGTGCGTATCCGGAGCAATGGGCGGCCATCGCGCCCGTCTGTGGTGGTGGCGATGTGAAAGCTGTGTCCGCGATGAAGTCCGTGCCGGTGTGGTGTGTGCATGGCGAGCGTGATGACGTCGTACCGGTGGAGAACGCTCGGCGGATGGTGGATACCCTCAAGCTCGCGGGCGGTAAGGTGCGTTACGACGAGTTGCGCGGCTGGGGACATAATTCATGGGATTGGCTTTACGATACGGACCGCAAAAAAGATTCGCTGGTGGAATGGTTTCTCACGCAACGCAAAAGCAAAACGCCCGAGCCTGTCTTGACGCCGAAGCGGCGCGGTACGTTCTTGGATCTCTTTGGCGAACGCGTGATTCTCTCGTATCCAGCGAGTTCGCCGGTGCCACGTGAGATCGATATGTTGCGCCAGCAGATTGAGAAACTCGCGCGTTTTTCCTGGGATGAGAACACGATGCGCTCCGGCCGTCTGCTGGTGAAGAGCGATGCCGAGTTGACGGCGGCGGATGTGCAACAGGCAAACGTGTTCGTACTGGGCCGCAGCGATAATCACGCGTGGTTGCAAAAGGTGGAGCGCAAACTCCTCGCGCGGCATGCGAAGGGGCAGTTGCAAGTGAACCGTCAGCCGTATCTCGGCAAGTCACTTCTCGCACTGACGATGCAACCGAGCCCGTGGAACAAGGCGAAGCTGCTCGGCGTGGTGACGTATCAGCAGTTTCGCCAGATGAAAGACATTGCTGATTTTATTCTGCACCGGCTCGGAAGTTTGGACGCGGTGAATATCTACGATACGGCGGAGAAGAAGTTTTTGATGACGAAGGAATAAAGGGGAAATCCCAAATCCAAAGCACCAAGCTCCAGGGAAACATCAAATTACAAATAGCCAAACGCCATGTTTTTGTTGGAGCTTGGATTTAGAGCTTACTTCTTCTGTTCCCGCTGCCAGAGATCGAAGTGATATAGCGCCACCATCACGAGCGAGTGCTGGATCTTCCCTGACCGAGCCAGGGCGGGGATTTCACTGACGGGGATGAAGCGGGTCACGATGTCTTCGCCGGAATCAAAACGTGTTTCCGAGGAGAAACGGCAATTCCGCACGAGCACCGTGTAGCACGTGTTGTTCATGATGGCCGGGTTCGCAGCCACTTGGCCGAGCAACTCGGCGTGATCGCCCTCAAAGCCTGTCTCCTCCAGCAATTCTCGCACGCCCCCTTCCACGGGCGAGGCATCATCCGCATCGATGATGCCGCCGGGAATCTCCAGTTCCACCGTGTTGGTGCCGTGGCGGAACTGTTCGACCATGATGAGATGATTGTCCTCTGTGATGGCGATGACGTTCACCCAGTTGCTTGATTCGATGACAAAGAAATCGTGTTCCTGCTGGGTGCGGGGAGAGATCTTGCGGTCGTTGCGCGTGTGGAAGACGCGGTAGTTGTGCAGCGGCTTGGATTCCACCAGTGGCCACGGTTGTATTTTGTCACTCATGTGTCTCCCCTGTTAGCTAAAGTCCCCGATCTTTGGCGGCCCAGCCCTGGCGCATGAGCGTCAGCAGATGGGTCAAAGCTTCTTCGTAGGTTTTGCCTTTGGTCTCGGCGAGTTGGTTGGCCCGCTTATCGAGCTGCCCTGCCATCTCCAGAGACTTGTCTTTGGGACAGCCCATGGCCACGAGCACTTGCGCTAGTTGTTCGTGGTCCATGGTAAATTTGCGGCCAAACCAGTTACGCCGTTGCGGGTCCGACGCGGATGCTTTCCACGGCGATGCGGACGGAAGGTTTGCTGCGCTCGCCCCCTTGGCCCATCACCACGGGCGTATCGCCGATGGCCCCGAGCACTTCGTCCCCTTTGATGACGGTACCGAAAGCGGTATATTCACCGTCCAGGAAATCCGCTTTGCCCAAGCAGATGAAGAACTGGCTGCCGGCGGAATCTGGATCGCGCGAGCGGGCCATGGAGAGAACTCCACGGACGTGCGGGCGGTTGTTGAACTCGGCCTTTACCTTCCAGCCGGGTCCGCCAGTGCCCCAGCGATACTCTTCTTCCGGGTCCTTGGTTAGCGGATCCCCACCTTGAATCATGAAGCCCTTCATGATGCGATGGAAGCAGGTGCCATCGTAGAAGCCCTTGTTGGCGAGCTTTTTAAAGTTTTCCACGGTCTTGGGGGCGACGTCGGGCCAGAATTCCACGACCATCTCGCCCTTGCTGGTTTTGATGACGGCTACTTCTTTATTTGCTTGCATGCTAAGGTTGTCCGTTGCCTTTCGGCCCGGACGTGGGCTAACTTCCGCCCCGGTTTCCGGTTTGTCACGTCATTTTGCGGTTGAACTGGAAGGCCGGTTGGGGCGTCCAATAGAGTGACTGACCCGAAATTAAGACAATATATGAAGCTATCAGTGATCCGTTCGCTGTTGTTAGGTGGTGCGCTTTTGGCCGCAACCCTCCCCATTTCTATCATGGCACAAGATAATACCCTACCAGAAGGGCTCTACGCGGAACTCGACACCACGAAGGGCAAAATCCTTATCCAGCTCGAATTCGAGAAGACGCCGCTCACCGTGGCGAATTTCGTGGGTCTGGCCGAGGGCACTAAAGATTCCAACAAGCCCAAAGGCACGAAATTTTATGATGGCGTGATCTTTCACCGCGTCATCCCTGGCTTCATCATCCAGGGCGGCGACCCGGATGGTACGGGCCGTGGCGGTCCGGGTTACCGGTTCGCGGACGAGTTTGATGCCAGCCTCCGCCACACGGGCGCCGGTATCCTCTCCATGGCCAATGCCGGCCCTGGCAGCAATGGCAGCCAGTTCTTCATCACCTTGGGCGCCACGCCCCATCTGGACGGCAAACACAGCGTTTTCGGCAAAGTGCTGAAGGGCATGGATGTCGTGGAAGCCATCGGCAACTCTCCGCGCTCGCCGCAGGACCGCCCGGTGACGGAAATCAAGATGAACACGGTGAAGATCATCCGCCAGGGCGACAAAGCCAAGGCGTTCAAGGCGGATCAGGCGGCTTTCGATGAATTGCTCAAGAAAGCCACCCTCAAAGTGGAAGAAGAGCGCAAGAACGCGGGTGCCCGCGAGCAGAAGCAGTTGGAAGGCGTCATCGCCAGCCTGAAGACCAAGTATCCGAAGGCCGAGCTCGTGACGACCAAGACGGGTCTGCAATACTTCGTGGTGGCCGAAGGCAAGGGTGACAAACCCAAGCCCGGCACCAACATCAAAGCCCATTACACCGGCAAGCTCGTGAACGGCATGGTGTTCGACAGCTCCATCGAGCGGGGCGAACCGATCGCTTTCGCGGTGGGCGTCGGCCAGGTCATCCCCGGTTGGGACGAGGCCTTGGTGGACATGAAAAAGGGTGAAAAGCGTGTCCTGATCATCCCGTCGCAACTGGCTTACGGTGCGCGGGGAGCCGGTGGGGTCATCCCGCCGAACGCCACGCTGATCTTTGACGTGGAATTGGTCGGTTTCTAAGCGATTAGCTGGTCATTTGACTGGAAAACCACCGCCCGGATAACTTCGGGCGGTGGTTTTTGTTTTGTGAGCCAGGGGTAAGGAGAAAATTTATCATTTCCCGTCGCAATCCAAGATCCTATGCAGGGTTGATGGGGGCGGTAGATTTCCTTGGCACCTCTACCCAACTGCATGATGGGGGCTTGTTACCGGCAAAATTGAGGGGGGGTGAATTCTTCCGAACGGTAAGTGAAAATACAGGCAAAAATGTGTTTTCCGAGCTTGCGAAAAAGAAAAGAATTTTACCGGATTTTGGAGGTTACCGGGTGGTCGGAAAGTGCTGCAAATGGGTCAAAATCAGGGAATATGAACGAATTTTCTGATTAAGCGCATTAGTAGACCCGAAGAGAGTCGATTTGTTCAAAAAAATCGCTTGTGAAAAATTTCACGATGGGTCAATCTGCCGCTCCGTTTCGAAAAAACGCAGTTCGTCCGCGTGACGCCGAAGGCTCCCACGTGTACGACTTTGGGTTAAAATAGAATGCGCACGCTGAAATCCATTTTGGCGGCAGGTGCCTTGTTCGCGCTGCCGCTGTTCGGTTGGACTGCTGAATCAGCAGCTCCCGCCGCGAAAGAGGCTTTGCATGCCACCACGGCTGCCGTAGGTGAAGCTGCTGGCCATGTGGCGGATGCCGCGCACGACGCTGCCGCCCATGCCGAAGGTCATGGTGAACACCACGGGTTGCCGGCTTACGCGCCGGTTTTGGTGGATTTGGGCTTCTTCAAGATCACGAACTCCATGGTGGTGACGTGGATTGTGGCCATCTTTTTGATTCTCGGTGCGCAGATGGCGACGAGCAAGCTGCAGAAGATTCCTTCCGGTCTGCAAAACTTCGTGGAATGGATTGTGGAAAGCTTGGAAGCCTTCCTTTCTGGTCTGCTGGGGCCGAAACTGGCTCGTGAGACGTTCTGGTTCTACGCTTCCGTCTTCCTCTTCATCCTGTTTGCTAACTGGTTTGGTTTGATTCCCGGCGTGGGCACGGTTGGTTGGGGCACGCCAGATGCTGAAGGGCACATGGGGCACATCAGCAGTCCGCTGTTCCGTGGCGCGAATGCGGACCTTAACATGACTTCAGCCATGGCGATGGTTTTCTTTGTGGCGTGGATGTACTGGGCAGTGAAAGCCAATGGTGTGGGCGGCACTTTCAGCCATATCTTTGGGTATCATGGTGATGCCACGGGTGGAATGAAGGCGTTCTTGGTGCTGGTCTTCTTGGCGGTGGGTCTGTTGGAAGTCGTTTCCATCGTCTTCCGTCCGGTTTCCCTCAGCTTCCGTCTCTACGGTAACATTTTCGCTGGTGAAAACCTGCTCGAAGCCATGGCGATCATGGGTGGCAAGTACTTCGGCTGGCTGGTGCCGCTGCCGTTCTATTTCTTGGAGTTGCTGGTCGGTTTCGTGCAAGCCTTGGTGTTCACGTTGCTGACGGCGATTTTCACGCAGTTGATCTGCTCGCACGGTGGGGATGACCACGCGCACGAAGAGGCGGGTCACGAGCATCACTAAGATTTAAACGATTTCGGCAGTCTGACCATTGGCAATGACTGTGGGGGCTGCTGAGTAAGAAGAGAAGAAAGGTAATAACATGTTCGCAGAAATCACAGGCAATCTGCACGTAGCCATTGCGGCTCTCGGTTCCGCCCTCGCCGTAGGTATCATCGGTATGAAGGCGTCCGAAGCAGTTGGTCGTAACCCGGGTGCATCAGGCAAGATCCTGACCCAGGCGATCATCAGCTCCGCTCTGGCGGAAGGTATCGTGTTCTTCGCGATCTTCCTCGCGAAGTAAGCCTATTGTTTAATCCGGGCTGCTTCGGCAGCCCGGGTTAATGCGAACCAGTTAAAACTTAATTTTTATGACTCATTATCTGATGCTTGCCGCAGCGGCTGCCGAACAGAGTATTCCTGAGAAAATCGCCGAGACGTTCGGCTGGAATGCGTCATTGTTCATCTCTCAAGTCATCTCGTTCTGCGTCGTCGCGTTCCTGCTCAAGAAGTTCGCTTACGGCCCGATCTTGAACCTCTTGGCCGAACGCCAGGAAACGATCAAGAAGAGCTTGGAGAACGCTGAGAAGATCAAGGCCGAGCTCGCGCAGGCTGAAGTGGAACGCAAGCGCCTCTTCAATGAGGCCAGCGCTGCGGCTGCCAAGATCATCGAAGAGGCCCGCGCTGCGGCTGCCAAGATCTCCGAAGTGGAAGGCCAGAAGGCCGTGAATACGGCCGCCGAGATCATCGCCAAGGCCAAGCAGGCGAATGAAAACGAATTCAAGCGTCTGGAAGCCGAACTCAAGCGTGAGATCGGTCACCTTGCGGTGAAGGCGGCAATGCAAGTTTCCGGCAAGATCCTGACGGCGGAAGACCAGAAGCGTCTGGCCGAGGAAACGAACCGTCAATTGGCGGCGTAAGCAGGTTCTGGTCAAGGCCTGACAAACTAAAATTACTGTGAAAATCGGCAAACAAGCCCGTCGTGACGCGAAGCAGCTCTTTTTGAGCTGCAAAGCGAACGGTCTGTTGGACGAGAGCCGGGTGCGCCTGGCGGTGCAGGAAGTGATCGCGCGCAAGCCGCGTGGTTATCTCGCTGCGCTCTCGCATTTCCAACGCCTGGTGAAGCTGGACATCGAGCGCCGTGCGGTCCGCGTGGAAAACGCGACCGAGACCTCGCCCGAGTTGATGGCCAGCATCAAGGCGAATCTGGAAAAGCGTTACGGTCCCGGTCTGGAGGTCGCCTTCACGGTGAATCCGGCCCTGATCGGTGGTTTGCGGATCAAAGTCGGCAGCGACGTGTATGACGGCAGCGTGGCCGCCCGTCTGAGTGCCTTGCAGGAATCTCTTTAATCGATTTAGGAATTTAACGAACAGCTATGAGCTCCATTCTCCAAGAAATTGAAGCCCAGATCGCCGGCGTCAAGACGTCGGTCTCCAAGCAGAACGTCGGTGTCGTCCGCGAAATCTCGGACGGTGTGGCGAAGATCGAAGGCCTGACCGACGCGATGTCCAACGAGATGTTGGACTTCGGCAACGGCGTCATCGGCCTCGCGCTGAACCTCGAAGAAACCGAAGTCGGCGCCATCATCTTGGGCGACTACCTCGGCGTCAAAGAGGGTGCGGAAGTCCGCACCACCGGCAAGTTGCTCTCCGTGCCCGTGGGCAAGGGGCTGCTTGGTCGCGTGGTGGACGTGCTCGGCCGTCCGTTGGATGGCAAGGGGCCGATCCATTCCACGACCCAATATCCGGTGGAGAAGATCGCGCCCGGCATCGTGAAGCGCCAGTCCGTGAGCCAGCCGCTCCAGACGGGTATCATGGCCATCGACGCGATGATCCCGGTCGGCCGCGGCCAACGCGAGCTGATCATCGGTGACCGTTCGACGGGCAAGACCGCGATTGGCGTGGACACGATGATCAACCAGGCCAAGATCAACAATCAGGCGAAACTGCCGGATGGCACGTTCCCGAAAGGTTTCCGCCCGGTTTACAGCATTTACGTGGCTGTCGGTCAGAAGCAATCCAACGTCGCGCGCGTGATCGCGGAGTTGGAAAAGTCCGGCGCGTTGGAGTACTCCATCATCGTGGTGGCGGCTGCTTCCGATTCCGCCGCGAACCAATACCTCTCGCCGTTCTCCGGTGCGGCGATGGGCGAGTGGTTCATGGACAACGGCATGGATGCGTTGATCATCTATGATGATCTCTCCAAGCAGGCCGTTGCCTACCGTCAAGTTTCCCTCGTCTTGAAGCGTCCGTCCGGCCGTGAAGCGTATCCGGGTGACGTGTTCTACCTCCACAGCCGTTTGCTGGAACGTTCCGCTCGCGTGAACGAACGCAGCGGTGGCGGTTCGTTGACGGCCTTGCCGATCATCGAGACGCAAGCGGGCGACGTGTCCGCCTACATCCCGACGAACGTGATCTCGATCACGGACGGCCAGATCTATCTGGAAACGGATTTGTTCTACCAAGGTGTCCGTCCGGCTATTTCCGTCGGTCTCTCGGTGTCCCGCGTAGGGTCCGCCGCGCAGATCAAGGCGATGAAGCAGGTGGCCGGCAAGATCAAGCTGGACCTGGCGCAATACCGCGAACTCGCGGCCTTCGCGCAGTTCGGTTCCGACCTCGATGCCAAGACGCAAGCCACGCTCGAACGCGGCAAGCGCATCGTGGAACTCTTCAAGCAGAACCAGTACAATCCGCTCTCGGTGGAAAACCAGGTGACGACGCTCTGGACCATGCAGAACGGCTTGCTGGATGATGTGGCGGTGGACAAGGTGAAGGATTTCCAAAGCAAGCTGAGCGACTTCCTGAACACCCGCAAAGGTGCCTTGATCGAGAAGATCCGCACGGAAAAAGCCATCAACGACGCCTTGGCGGCGGAATTGAAGGCCGCGGTCACCGAGTTCAAGCAGTCTTACCGCTAAGCGAAACGGCCGTAAACGTATCTAACTAACCATGCCCAGCACGCGCGACATACGCCGACGCATCAAGTCGGTGAAGAATACGGCGCAGATCACCAAGGCGATGCAGATGGTGGCATCGTCCAAGATGCGCAAGGCGCAGTTGGCCGCCCTCGCGGGCCGGCCTTATGCCACGCTCATGAACGAGGTGCTGTCGGCGGTGAGCGAAGGCGCGGGCGAGTTCAGCCACGCGCTCATGGAGCAGCGTCCGGTGAAGAAGCGGGCGTTGATCGTCATCAGCACGGACAAGGGTCTGTGCGGTGCCTTGAATTCCAACTTGCTGCGTGAAGCGGGCAAGCTGGACAAGAACACCACCGTTTACATCACGGCCGGCCGCAAGGCTTCGCAGTTCATCGCCCGCACGAAGCGCAATCTGGCGGCGGAGTTCACCTACAAGGACGCCCCGCAGTTCAGCGAAGCGCGCGCCATCTCCAAGTTCGCCCAGGAACTCTTCCTGAGCGGCGAAGTGGACCAGGTGGACGTGCTCTACACAAACTTCATCAACACGCTCGCGCAGAAGCCCGAGATGCGCACGCTGCTGCCGATCGGCGAGCTCAGCGCCCTGGATGCGGATGTGAACGGCGGCAATGCCGAGGCCGGCAAGCTGCAGAAGAGCGAGCTGGAATACCTTTTCGAACCGAACGCCGGTGAAGTGTTCGGCAACCTGTTGCCGCACTACCTGAACTATCAGGTTTACCAGTATCTGCTGGAAGCCAAGGCCTCCGAGCACAGCGCGCGGATGGTGGCGATGAAGAGCGCGACGGACAACGCCAAGCAGCTCATCAAGGACCTCACGCTGGAATACAACAAACTGCGTCAGGCGAATATCACGAAAGAACTTTTGGAAATCACCAGCGCCGCGATGGCGATGGGCTAATTCTAGATCTGCATGAACAAAGGCAAAATAGTTCAAATCATCGGTCCCGTGGTGGACGTGGAATTCCCAGGCACGCCGCCTGCGATTTACAACGCCCTGACCATCCATTTCACGCCTCCCGGCAGCGAGCCCGTCAAGCTGACGCTCGAAGTGCAGCAGCACCTCGGTGACAACTGGGTTCGTGCCGTTGCGATGAGCACCACGGAAGGTCTCAAGCGCGGCATGGAAGTCACGGATTCCGGTGGGCCCATCTCGATGCCCGTCGGTGAAGCCGTGATGGGCCGCGTGTTCAACGTCACGGGTGACCCCGTCGATGAACAGGGACCGGTCAAGGCCGACAAGTATAACCCGATTCACCGTCAAGCTCCGGCGCTCGTGGACCAATCCACCAGCCCGCAGATCCTGACGACGGGCATCAAGGTCATCGACCTGATCTGCCCGTTCTTGAAGGGTGGTAAGGTCGGCGCGTTCGGTGGCGCCGGCGTCGGCAAGACCGTCGTCATCATGGAGCTCATCAACAACATCGCGAAGCTGCACGGCGGTATCTCGATGTTCGCGGGTGTCGGTGAGCGTACCCGTGAAGGTAACGATCTCTACAACGAAATGATCGAGTCCAACGTCATCAAGGTGAAGAAGGACGAGCATGGTCATCCGAAGAAGGATGACAACGGCATGCCGATCATCGAACCCGGTTCCCGTATCGGACTGGTGTACGGCCAGATGAACGAACCTCCCGGTGCGCGTCTCCGCGTGGCATTGTCCGCTCTCGCCGTGACGGAATATTTCCGTGACGAGAAGAACCAGGACGTGCTGCTGTTCGTTGATAACGTGTTCCGTTTCTCGCAAGCCGGCTCGGAAGTGTCCGCGCTGCTGGGTCGCACGCCGTCCGCGGTGGGTTACCAGCCGACGCTCGCTGCCGAAATGGGTAACTTGCAGGAACGCATCACCTCGACGAAGAAGGGTTCCATCACGTCCTTCCAGGCCGTTTACGTGCCTGCGGATGACTTGACTGACCCGGCGCCCGCCACGACGTTCGCGCACTTGGATGCGACGATCGTGCTGGAGCGTTCCATCGCCGAGTTGGGCATCTTCCCGGCCGTGGATCCGTTGGCCTCGAACTCCCGCGCGTTGACGCCGGATATCGTCGGCGAAGAGCACTACAATGTGGCCCGCGGCGTCCAGAAGGTGCTGCAACGCTACAAAGATTTGCAGGACATCATCGCGATCTTGGGTATGGACGAGCTCTCGCCCGAAGACAAGACCACGGTGTTCCGCGCCCGTCGTATCCAGAAGTTCCTCAGCCAGCCGTTCACGGTGGCCGAGCAGTTCACGGGTCGTAAGGGTGAGCAGGTGCCGGTCGCCGAGACCGTGCGTGCGTTCAAGGAAATCATTGAAGGCAAGCACGACGACGTGAACGAGGCCGACTTCTACATGAAGGGCTCGATCGATCAAATCAAAGGCTAGTTGATAGTGGAAGGTTGAGAGCCGTGGTCAAAACCCGCTCTCAACCCTCAACCGAAACTAAACATGGCTACACTGAAACTAGAAATCGTCACGCCGGAAGCGAAGATCTACTCCGAGGACGTGGACATGGTGACGCTGCCGGGTGTCGAAGGCGAGATGGGCATCTACCCGATGCACGTGCCGCTGATGACGCAGGTGGTGGCTGGTGAAGTGGCTGTGCGCAAAGGCGGACAGGAAAGCCACCTCGCCGTGGGTGATGGTTTCGTGCAGATCACCGGTGACCGCGTGGCCATCCTGACGGACATGGCCGTGAAAGCGGACGACATCGACGAGACGAAGGCGGAAGAAGCCCGCAAGCGCGCCGAAGCGCGGTTGCAGGAAAAGCTCAGCGACGAAGAGACGGCCTCCGTGCAGGCGGCACTGGCTCACTCGCTGGCCCAATTGCACGTCAAGCGCCGCACCCGCCGCTGATCGTTACCTTAACATATTTCAGAGAAGGACGCCTCCGGGCGTCCTTTTTCTTTTCCATCAGTTGTCGGAAAGGGCTGCCTGTGCTAGCCTGTTAATATGGGAAATCAAAAGATCATCAAGGAACTGAGCAAAGCCTACGCGATGGAGCTGGAGACGGTGCAGAACTACATCGCGGCTTCTGTTAATCTGGATGGCGTGCGCTCAGATGTCATTAAGAAGGCGCTGGCAGCCGATGTGGCGACGGAGATCTCGCACGCGCAACTGCTGGCTAACCGCATCAAGACCATCGGGGGCATCGTGCCGGGTTCGCTCTCCTTGCCGCGCGCGCAGAAGTATCTGCAGCCATCCGAAGACACCACGGATATCGTAGCGACCATCAAGGGTGTCATCGCCGCGGAAGAAGATGCTATCGCGCAATACAACAAGATCATCAAACTGTGCGATGGTGTGGACTACGTGACGCAGGACATGGCCATCAACATCCTCTCGGGCGAAGAAGATCATCGCCGGGAGTTCATCGGCTTCTTGAAAGAGTATCAACGGAAGTAACCCGCGTTACTTTCACACAATCTCAATCCGCTACGGATCCGTCCGTCAGCGGATTTTTTGCGAAGGCGTATTCCTTCACGATGCGGCCCTTGACGAGATGCTCCTGTATGATGCGCTCCAGTACCTCTGGCGTGCAGGAGTGATACCACGTGCCTTCCGGATACACGACGGCGATAGGGCCTTGGGTGCAAACCTTCAGGCAGTTCACTTTGGTGCGAAATACCTGCGGTTCCGATCCCACGAGCTTCAGTTCCTTGAGCCGGTCTTTGAGAAATTCCCAGGACTTCAAGCCGGTCTTTTCGCTGCAGCACTTGGGTTTGTCGGGTCCGGCGCAGAGGAAGATGTGGCGCTTGAATTTTTCCAAGCCCAGCACTTCGACGGATTCTTCCAGTGTCATTTCGCCCATAAGGGTAAAATACGCCGAGATGAGCCAAGCGGCAAGAGGTAGGGCCCGCTGTCCTCAGCGGGCCGAGGTCCGGACAGGATTGTAGCTTATTAAAGGTGAAAAGGACGATCTTGGTTTGTGTCAGCTCGTTCTGAATACAAAGACCGCGCATTTGCTTCGGCGGCGGCCCGCTGAGGACAGCGGGCCCTACCCCTTCAACGCTTTGCGGCGTTCATCTGCGTACGCTTCAAACTTGGCTTTGATCTCATCTCGCACGCGGCGGAAGACGGCCATCTGTTCTTCCTCGGTGCCGGTGGCGTGGGCGGGGTCATCGAAGGGCCAGTGGAAGCGGTTCACCTGGCCGGGATAATGCGGGCACACCTGATCGGCCTTGCCGCAGACGGTGATGACGGTCTCCACCGGCTGTTGCAAAAATTCATTCATGCTCTTGGAACGATGGTGCGAGATGTCGATGCCGATCTCTGCGAGTGCTTTGATGGAGAGCGGATGCACGTAGCCCGCGGGTTTTGAACCGGCGCTCTCGACGTTCAGAATATCACCGGCGGCGTGGCGCAAGATGCCTTCCGCGATGTGGCTGCGGCAGGAGTTGCCGGTGCAGAGGATGAGGACGGTAGGTTTCATATTAGTTCAAAGAGATTTGGGAGCGGTGCAGGCGTCGCAGCAACCTGGCTCGCGGATGAGGCGGCAGGAGAATACGGCGAGGGCGGCTCCGGCGGTAGGGGCGAGGAGATAAAGCCAGATGTGTTGCAGGTTTCCGCTGATGAGTGCCGGGGCCAAGGAGCGGGCGGGATTCATGGAGGCACCGGAGATGGGGCCGCCGAACATGGCTTCCAACGCGATGACAGAGCCGATGGCGATCCCGGCGGTGATGCCTTTTTCTTTCGCCCCTGTGGAGACGTTCAAGATGACGAGCATGAGCAGCCACGTCATCACGAACTCCAGCACAAAGGATTGCAGGGCGGAGCCAGCGGGTAAGGTTGCGCCCAAGGTAGGGTGATCCGGGAAGAGAATCCGCAGCACGAGACAGGCGAGCAAAGCGCCAGAAGTTTGCGCGATGATATAGGGCAGGACGCCAGCGCGCTCGAAACGGCCGGCGAGCCAGAAGTTCAAGGTGACGGCGGGATTGAGGTGTGCGCCGGAGATGTCACCCAAGGTGTAGATCAGCGCCAGCACGATGAAGCCGAACGTCAGGGCAATGCCGGGATGGGTGATGGTCCCGCCAGAGACTTGATTGATGACGATCGCGCCACAGCCCGCGAAGACGAGCGCGAACGTGCCCATCAATTCAGCGAGTGCCTGGCGGGTGAGGGTTTTCATCGGCTGGGTAATTTAGGCGCAGCAGGCGGATACGATCTCACCGGCGTCATCGCTGACTTTTTGCAGGCGTTTCAAGTCGTTCTGGAAGACGGTTTCCTTTTTGGCCGCTTTGGGGAGCGCCTTCAGTTGGAGCTCGATCGCTTTGGAGGGATCTTCCACGAGTTCGTAGATGACCCAGTTCTTGTGCCGGCGATTGGCCACCAGACCATGCTGACGAAGGGCGGCAAGGTGCTTGGAAATCTTCACCTGCGGGGCCTGCAGGACCTGCTGGAAATGGCAGACGCAGAGCGGCCCCTGCAACAGGAGGTGCAGGATGCGCAGGCGGGTTTCATCGGCCAGCAGACTATGGAGCTTCGCAAGCTTCATGGGGATATATTCTTTAAAAGGAATATGCTTGCAAGAGAATATAGATGCAAGGCAGGGATTCGACTCCGATAGCGATCGGGGCAGGCTCGTCTCACCCTACCGGGAAGAAGTTTCCGCTTCTTTTTGGGTGAGCTTGGCGAGGGCGTAGCGCAGGCCAGCCCAGTGCGAGTTATCGCGGCGCATGGATTTGGCGAGCTTGCGGGCGCGTTTCTGGGCGCCGCTTTGCACTTCTTCCAGCAAGGCCAGCCATTCACGGGCCATGGGGCGCGGGCGGGCGTTGAATTCCGGTTCCAGTTCGTGCAAGAGCCGGGCGGTGGTCTGCCATTGATCGGCTTTCTTCAATTTTTCGCGGCATTCGTCCAGCAAGCGGGCATCGAACGGCAGGGCGTTCTCAAACAACTGGCTGTCGACCTCCAGCAGGAAGCGGGTGCGGCGGAGCAGTTCGCGCAGTGTGTGCAGTTGTTCCGGCGTGACGCCTTCTTTGCTCACGCGCGCGAGTTGTTGCGTGAGTTCACGGGTGAGGCGTTTGAGCTGCTGCTGGTGCTGCCGGCGCAAGGGGGCATCGGTCAGCGGCTCAAGCGACTCCTGATGGGTGAGAGCGGCGAAATCTTTCAGCGCTTTGACCGCGCGGGTGGAGAGGCTTTCGAGCTGCTTGTGGGCGCGTTGTTCGAGGCGTTCGCAAGTCCAGACGATGGCGGCGTGGTTCTCCGTTGTCTCGAGCTTCTGCAACAGTTTGCTGGCGAGCTTGGGTTGCTGGGCCTGTTCAAGGACGAAGCGGACATCTGTCAAAGCGGGCTGCGATTTGGCGAGCAAATGGCGCGGTGAGGATTTCTCAGCGCACTCGCGGAGCTGCTGATACGTGCGGATGGTCTTCAGGCACCCCCCGATGCCCCGGTAACGGCCGCGGGCGAGGCTTTCGAGGGCTTGCTGGAGGCTGGCGGCCTTGCCATCCAGCAACTGGCGCAGTTGCACGACGTGGAGTTGAGCTTTCACACGTTAGTTATTATCGGGCGAGGGGGTTAGCGATTGGTGACGGCGAATCAGGTGGATGACGCTGTTCACCAGTTCCTGGGGCTTGAAAGGCTTGAAGATGACCTGTTCAGCGCAGAGTTTTTCCCGGATGGAATCCACGATTTCCGGCGAAACAGCGGTCAGGATGATCACGGGCGTGGCGTAGTCCTTCCGGGCGTGCAGTTGACGGGAGATCTCCAGGCCGCTCACGGAGGGAAGCATTAGATCCAAGATGATGATGTCGAACTGGTTACGTGTAGCGAGGAGAAGGCCGATCTCGCCATCCGAGGCGGTGGTGGTCTTGATGCCATGCCGTTCCAAATGGTAGGCGATCAGGGTGGTCAAATCCCGTTCATCCTCCACCAATAATGCTTTGGGGGCGGCTTTACTAAACTCTAAGGCTGCTTCCATAAATGATCCAAAATGGACCACATAAGAGCCTAAGAATTAACGCGATAGCGTGACCGTGATGTTACGAATGCGTGAACTATCGGTTGGGGATATCGTTAACGTGGGGTGGCGAAGAGTGAAAAGTACAAAAATAAACCGGGCGTGGGGGTCTGGGGAAGACCCTCCACGCCCGGGGAGTTTTCGGAATCAGTACAACAGTGGGACTATGTAGATTTCCGACTCGAGTGTGTACTCACCCAAGTCGAAACTTGTTGGGCATTCAAAGAACAAACCGAACTGCCGCTAAGTTGCCCTAAATTCGTGCTAGTCCGAGAGAGATAATGCCATAGAACGCCAAAAGGTCAAGTCAGTGGTTTACGGTATTTTCCGGTTGGACAACCATATGAGCCACCCGCCCAGCGCCACGAGCAGAATCAACCACCATAAGTAGCGTATCTCCCGCGCCGCCATCTCGGCGAAAGCCAGCGCCCGCGGAAAGATGAGGCAGAGCACCAGCATCACGAAGCCCACGATGCCAAGGCGCAGCCAAAAGCGTTGTTGTGGGGTTAAGTTCATTAGCGTTTGGTGGCGGCTGGCCGTTTGATCTCTTCCGTGGGCATCTGCAGGAGCAGCCCTGAACCTTTGCCGCCGATGACCAAGGGGCTTTCGCCATCCCATTTCTCGACGATCTGCAGATCAATATACACCGGGTTCACCTTCAGGGCTTCACCGCGGATGGTGATGGACTCGGCCTCGCCCTTCGCCTTGAGGATGGCCGTTTCGGCATCGATCTCCGCCTGCTTTTGAGCGAAGCGGGCCTTGTTCGCTTCTTGTTCACGGACCATCTTCTGTTCGATGGCTGTCTCCAGTTCATGCGAGAGAGTGAGGTCCTGGATGACCACATCCACGATCTCGAGGAAGTTCGTGCCGACCTTGCGCCGGGCAGCTTCGAGCGCGCGCATCTTGATCTCCTCGCGTTGCTTCACGATCATCTCGGCCGTGTGCAAAGCGGTGACTTCTTTCAAAGCTTCCTGTACGCGAGGCGCAATGAGGCTCTCGAACGGTGCCCCGGCGTATTCCTTGAAGATCTTCACCACGGACTGCTCGGGCACGCGGTAAAGCACTTGCAGCACGGTGTTGACCTGTTGCAAGTCCGAGGAATAACACTCCGCCTTCATCTCGTGCGTTTGCTGGCGGACCATGACCTGATCCACGGAGGAGATGAACGGCATCTTCATGCCGAAACCTTCCTTCAAGAATTCCGGCGAAACGGTGCCGAGTGTCACGCGGACACCCCGGAAACCGGGATCGACCACATACGTGGACTGTGCGCCGGCAATAAGCAGGACGAAGATGATGGCGGCGATGCCGATGAGCTTCGGCGCCCAATTACCGGAGTTGTTGCCGTCCGCATCCACAATGGTTGAACCTGGAACGTCTCATTACTTTTCCTCCCGTTTGTTGGTGGTCTGCAAGGGCAGCACCATCTGTGAGCCTTTGACATCCGCATCCAGCACGCGCGGAACGCGGCCTTTCCATTTATCCACGATCTGCAATTCCAGGAACGCGGGGTTCTTGTGCAGTGCTTCGCCGCGAATGCGGATGGCCTCGGCCTCACCGCGTGCGGCGATGACAGCGGTCTTCGCCTCGATCTCGGTCTTTTGCTGGGTGTATTTCGCCTTCTCGGATTCCTGTTGTTGCACCATCTTCTGCTCGATGGCTGCTTCCAGTTCCTTCGTCAACGAGATGTCTTCCACCACAAGGTCGTTGATCTCCAAGATAGGGCCGACCTTCTTGCGCGTCAGCTCAAGCGCCTTGTTCTTGATCATCTCGCGGTTCTGCACGATTTGTTCGGCGCTTTGCTGGGCGGTGACCTCTTTCAAGGCTTCGTGCAAGCGCGGGGCGATGAGCGAGTTAAACGGGTCACCCCAGTAATCCTGGAAGATGCTGACGGTGGAAGCCTCGGGGATGCGGTAAAGCACCTTGATCTGGGTCTTCACCTGTTGCAGATCAGAGGAGTAACAGTTGGCAAGGAGTTCGGACGTCTGTTGTCGCACGTTGATATTCACGATGCGCGTCATGAAGGGTGTCTTCAGCCCGAAGCCTTCCTTCAGGAACTGTGGTGAAACCTCGCCCAAGGTCACGCGGATGCCGCGGTACCCCGGCTTGACCACATAAGTAGCCTGCGAGCCCGCGATGATGATCGCAAAGACGATGATGGCGATGCCGGTTAATCTTAAAGTGGCCGTATTCATTTTGCCTCGGAAACGAACATGCGCCCTAGTCTGCCAGGATGCAAGGGGAACTGATTCCAAACACAGGCGCGTTTTCCAACCTATCCGAAATGAACTTAAATACTTGATCGGAAAAAAGACATAACGGTGGCGTTAAAAGCTCCCTCTCCCTAAGGGAGAGGGCACGGGTGAGGGGGAAGAGAGCGATCGAATAACCTGCAGCTTTATTTATTTGTGGCCGTTTCCTTACCCCTCATCCCGGCCTTCTCCCCGAGGAGAAGGAGTTAACATTTCCCGCAGTTCGCCATTTCCACGCGCTTCTTTTAGCGACCAGTCTGTCTGGCGAATTCTAATCCCCGAACAGTTTCTTGAGCTTGTCGCGGGCGTCCTGTTCGCGTTTGTCCGCCGCGGCGGAGCCGGTGAAGACGCGGCGGGCGAACTCGAAGTATTCGCAGAAGTTCGCGGTGTCCTTGTATTGCACCGGTTCGGCCCGGCGTTCGCGGCACTGCTGGGCCACGCGGGCATCGTAATAGACGCAGTTCAGGCAGACCTTCATGTCCAGCCCGCACTGGTGGCAGGAGTCGTTGCGTCCGGGGTTGCCGGGGATTTTCCATTCCCAACCGCATTTATGGCAGTGCCGTGTCATGGCGGGAGTATAAAGAAGCTGGGGCGAAGGCTCAATTTTTTCGTGAACTCGGCGCACGGTCGCTTACCATGCACGCAACATGCCGGGTGAATATGACCAATTGCTCGAGGCAACGATCGAGCATCTGCAGCAACTGAAGGCGCGCGGGTCGCGCTTTGTGACGGTGGACAACGCCGTGCTCAAAGCGCTCACGGCCCCGGCCCCCGCTGCCGGGAGACCTGCGGCCATGGCGCCCAGCCCGGCCCCGCGAGTTTCCCCGGTCGCCGCTCCGGTGGTCGCACCACCTGCTGCACCCGTGGCTCCAAAACCCGTCGAGCCGGTGAAGGAACGCAGTATTTTCGCCCCGGCCGCCGGAATCCGGCCCGAGCCAGTCATCGAACCTTTGGCCCCGGAAGCGAGGCCGGCGGCGATGGCGGAATTGCGCACGCGGGCCTTGGCCTGCGTGAAGTGCCCGAACCTCGTCCGTTCCCGCACGCAAGTCGTCTTTGGTGTGGGGAATGTCAATGCAGACATCATGTTCGTAGGCGAAGCGCCAGGAGCCGATGAAGATGTGCAGGGCGAACCGTTCGTGGGTGCCGCCGGGCAATTGCTCACAAAGATCATCCAGGCGACGGGCCAATCGCGGGACACCGTTTATATCGCGAACATTTTGAAGTGCCGGCCCGACATGCCTGCGGGCGCGCCCGGAAACCGCAAGCCCACGCCGGAAGAGATGAAGACGTGCATCCCGTATCTGCTGGAGCAGATCCAGATCATCCGGCCCAAGGTGATCATCGCGCTTGGTGCGACGGCGGTGGAGGGACTCTTTGGCAAGCCCATCCCGATCACCAAGCAACGGGGCAATTGGATGACCTTCCGCGACATCCCCGTGATGCCTACCTTTCACCCGGCGTATCTGCTGCGCAACCAAGCCCCGAGCGAGAAGCGCAAGGTGTGGGAAGATATGCTCGCCGTGATGGAACGCGTGGGCCTGCCGATCAGCGAGAAGCAGCGCGGGTATTTCTTGAAGGGGTAAAATTCCGGCAGAGCCTGTCAGGCACTTCAGTGTGGAACGGCATTAAGCGGTTCGCCGTATCATCTCTCTCGCCCCTCAACGGGGAGAGGGCTGGGGTGAGGGGTGAGATGTAACACAAAGCATGATTCCCCTCACAAGTTGCCCGTCAATCAGGTAGGTTGGATTATTGCCGCTATGACGCAGATTACCACATGCTGCGGCACACTCCTCACCCGGTTCCGCTAAGGGCGGAACCGACCTCTCCTCGTTAGAGGAGAGGTCCCATTTCACACACCTTTCGTTTTTGCGCAGAAATAGTTTGTGACAGGCGCTAAGAGCTTATTTGAAAGTGCATTGGTTTTGTCTGCTGGTGTAACTTGACTCTTACGACACGAATGCACCCCAATCGCAAAACTGTGCGCGTTGGGTTTACTTCACGGATGCTCACCCTTCAGGTCCGCTGGCAAATCCTTGCGGTCATCCTTACGCAGTGTCTCCAGCAGGGCGAAGAGCTCCGTCACTTTGTCCGGTTTCTCTGCTGCGAGGTCCTTGGTCTCTGTGGGGTCTTCGGTCACGTGATACAGTTCCTTCCATGCCTTCGGCTTGGCTTTCGTGGCTTTGAAATCAATCAGTTTCCAACCGTCATGGATGAGGATGGAGCCAGCGGGATGCGGAATGTAAATGGTGCGCGGTGCCTGTTTGGTCGGGCCGGCCAACTGCGGCCAGACATTCAAGCCATCCAGCTTCAAGTCCTGTGGTGCCTTCCAACCCGCCAAAGACGTCAGCGTGGGGAACCAATCTGCCGCATGGATGAAGGACTCGTTCTTGCCCGGAGCCAGCACGCCCGGCCAATTGACGAAGGCTGAGACACGCACACCACCTTCGTAAAGCTGGTTCTTGAAACCGCGTAAAGGGAAGTTGCTGCTCAAGGCTGGCGAGCCCGCCACATCGCCCACGTAGGGATTCCCGCCGCTGGCCAGCCCGCCATTGTCCGAGGTGAAGATGACGATGGTGTTCGTGCGTTGACCGGTCGCTTCCAGGGTCGCGATCAGTTGGCCCACCTTGGTGTCCAATTGATTCACGAAGGCGCCGAAGCGCAGCAAGGAATCTTGCTTGGCTGGATTCTCGTCAAACTTCACGCCTTCATATTTCTTCTTATACTCGGCTGGAGCATCCACGGGGATGTGGACCGCCTGGAACGGCACATAGACGAACCAGGGTGAACGCTTTTCCTTGATGAACTTGACGGCTTCCGCCGCGATCAGCTCCGTGGCGTTGCCTTCTTCGTCCAAGAATTTGCCATCACGATGCCAGGTGTTCTGTACTCACCGGCACGATATTTATGCGTCCAAGGATCAGCCGCTCCGGTCAAAGAACCATAGCTGTGATCAAACCCATAGTTGTTCGGACCCCACTGTGGCTTGGAGCCCAGATGCCATTTACCGCTGAGATACGTGCTGTAGCCGGCCTCTTTCAATGCTGAGGCCAAGGTTGTGGTGCCTGGCGGATAAGCGCGGAGATTCGTGGGCGACAACACATGCGGGCCGAAGCGGCTGGTCCAACGCCCGGAAAGCAACGCTGTGCGAGTGGGCGAGCACACCGGCTGCACATAATGGCGGTCCAACTCCACGCCTTCTTTCACCAAGCGGTCCATGACCGGGGTCAGGAACTTGCTCTTGTGCCAACCGACGTCTTGCCAACCCAGATCATCCGCCACGATGAGCAGGATGTTCGGCTTGGCCGGCGGATTGGCGGCCAGAAGATTTGGAACCAGATTCCCCAAAACCAAAAGGCCAAGGAACCAGACGACTACTCGGATGTGCCGTGCTTTCATGAGAATAACTTTAGTGATGACGCGTATTCAGATGGGAGTCGAGAAAAGAAGGTTACAGCGAGGATACAGCTAACATTCTTGCTTCAATTATTTCAGCCGGAGTGTTTTCGTAGTTGTGATCAACCAGAGCATGGAACCATACGATAATGAATGATACCTCCAGCCTGGACGTCAGCTAATTTATGAATCCAACCAACCCTTCCCGGCGTGACTTCCTGAAAACTGCGGCGGTCACGGCGGCGGCGCTGGGCGTATCTGGCGCGGTCAGTGCCCAAGACAAGGTGAAGCGCGAGTCCGCACTCATCCGCAAGGAGAACGAGAAAGAGGGTGCGTTGGATTGGCAGCTCACGCGTGTGCGACTGGATAAAACTACCGGCTTTCGTTCGCCCGCCATCGAGGGGTATTGCTCGCACCAGAGCATCAAAGCTGGTGAGGAATTGCGCATCATGGTGAGCACGTCACCCGCCCGGAAGTTCACCATCGAGTTCTTCCGCATGGGATACTACGGCGGACGTGGTGCGCGGTTAATGCATACACTGGGGCCGGTGGCGGGCAAGACCCAGCCCGTGCCGACTCCCGTTGAGAATCGTCTGATTGAATGCAAATGGGAGCCCAGTGCCACGCTGAAGATTCCTGCTGATTGGCCGAGCGGCATTTATCTGGGGCGCTTGACGACGGTGCCGGACTCCGCAGCGGAACCGTATTGGCAGAGCTACATCGTGTTCATCGTGCGCGATGAGCGGCCGGCGGATGTGCTCTTTCAATGCAGTGACAACACGTGGCAGGCATATAACAAGTGGCCGGATAATTACTCTCTCTATACGGATCCACGCGGGGCGCATGCCGTGGGTGTCGCGGTGAGCTTTGACCGGCCTTACGGGAAGTACGCGCAGATATTTGAACATCCGCTGTCCATCGGCTCCGGTGAGTTTTTGCTCTGGGAATTCCCGTTGCTCTACTGGCTGGAGCAGCATGGCTATGACGTGACTTATTGCTCGAACAGCGATTGCCTCCAGCCGGAGAACGTCACGCGCACCAAGAGTTTCATCAGCGTGGGGCATGATGAGTATTGGGATGTGCGGCAATACGAGGCGGTGAAAGCGGGCATCGCGGCAGGGGTCAATGCGTTGTGGCTCAGTGGCAACTCGGTGTTTGGCGTGACGCCGTTCTCACCTTCGTCAAGCGGACAGGCGAATCGGATCCTTACGCGCAAAGGCATCTTCGGTGGATTGACGGATGCGGAAGTGGAGGAAGAGATCCGCGTGTTCACGAAAGAATGGAAACGCGCTGGTCCAGACGAGAGCCTGATCATGGGAGCACGCAGCATCGTGCCGTTCAATGGCGGGGGCGATTGGGTGTGCACGAAGCCGGAGCATTGGGTTTTCAAGGGCACGGGCATGAAGCAAGGCGAGGCGATTCCCGGGCTCGTCGGCTGGGAGCATCATGGGGCGCCCGCGAAGTTGCCGGGGCTGGAAGTGATCGCGGAAGGCACGAGTTGGCGCGGCGGGGTGACGCCCGCGCATTGGACGGCAACGGTGCATCCGGGGCCGAAAGGGAACATCGTATTCAACGCGGCGACGATCTTCTGGGCGCAAGGGCTGTCGAGTCCGCCGGGACATATCCTGCCGTGGTCGCACTGGAGCCGTCCGCACGGGCCGGATGCGCGGGTGCAGAAGATCACGGAGAATGTGCTGAAGCGGGCGGTGGGGTAGCGGAGCGCCGATCTCCAGATCGGCTCGTTGGTTTCCACCGATAAACTCGCCGACCTAGAGGTCGGCGCTCCAAAAGAAAAACCGCGTCCGGTTGCCCGGACGCGGTTGGCGTAAGTCAGTTATTGCAGCGAACTACTTCAGTTCGTTGGATTGCAGGTAGGCCACGATGTCGGCCAGGCTTTGGGCGTCGAGGCCGAGCATGTCGGCGCTGAACATCAGGGAGCGGTCCATTTTCTTCACGCTCTTGATCTTGCTGCGCGGGATGGTCTGCGTCTGGCCGGCCATCGACTTGATGATGGTCGGATCGCCATTGGCGAGGACCATGCCGGCGATGATCGTGCCGTCTTTGCCGGTCAGTTCGCTGCCTTCATAGCCGTGCGAGATTTCCGCCGACGGATTGATGATGGCGTTGAGGATGACTTCGCGCGTCTGTTGCTTGCCGAACGTTGTCAGGTCGGGGCCGAAGTCCACACCTTGATCGCCGATGTGATGGCACGTGTAGCAGACGACGACCGCCGTCTTGCCGCGGGCAACGTCACCTTTGAGGGCGAGGATGTCCTTGATCGGCGGCAGCTTGGATGCGGTGGTGGGAACAGGCGGCATTTCAACCGCGACGAGCTGCACCTTGTCCGGGTCATACAAGCCGAGCTTTTTCATGACTTCGCCGACGCCGAATTCCTTCCAGTTGTTGCCCATCCGGTTGAAGAGCCACCACATGGCTTCCGCCTGGTAGGGGAAGGTCTTGGCCTGCGCGAGTTCCACCATGGCCATGGCAGCTTCGCGGGTGTTGATGAAGGCGATGCCGTCCATCATGCGCTTGCGCTGGTCCGGCGAGACGCTGGCAGACAAGGCCCGGGCCTTCATGTCGTTGATCGCTTTTGGTGCACCAAGGCGCCAGGCGATCCAGCCCATGCTATCGGACCAATCGGTGGCGGTTTTGCCCGCACCGAGCTTTTGGACGATAGCGGCGTAAACCGCGGGAGCTTGATTGTCCGCAGCGGTGCCGAAGGCTTCGAGGTAGGTGCGGTCCTTGCCATCGAACTGTTCAGCGAGGCGCACGAGCAACTCTTGTTTCTGGGCGAGCGGCAGATCGCGGAGGGAGAGGGCGACTTCACGGCGGACGGCCTGAGAGGCGTCGTTCACCATGCGGTTCGCGAGCGTCACCACGTCATAGCCGCTGCGGCGCAGGGCGCGGTAGGCGACGATGCGGGTGTTCTCGTCCTTGTCCTTCAGGAGCGTCTCTACCTTGGCGACGCCTTTCGGGCCCAGCTGCGCGAGGAGCCAGACGGCGCGTGCGGCGATGAACTGATTGCGGTCACCGAGCAGCTTGCTGACGGCGGGCACGGCGGCGTCACCTTGCTCTTGCAAGCGGACAAAGCCGAGGTTGCGCACGTTCACCGCCGGGCTCTTGAGCGCTTCGATCTGGCCGGCGGTCGTATTGATATCGAACTTCGGCACCTTGGGTTTGAAGCCCTTCGGTGCGATGCGATAGATGGTGCCGGAGGTGGTGCTATCCAAGTCCGCGTGACCGCCGACGCGGGCATCGAACCAATCCGCGACATAGAGCGCGCCATCCGCACCCACGACGACGTCCGACGGACGGAAGAGCGTCTTGAGTTCGTGATTCACGCTGTTGTTACCGCCGAGGAAATCAGAACCGGCGAACTGCTTCTCTTTGTTCGAGGTGAGGAAATCGAAGCGATCAAGCTGGTAGGTGGCCCCGGCGAGTTTCGGTTGATAACCGAACACGACGTTGCGGCCGGCTTCGCACGCGAGCAACGTGCCTTCCCACTTCTTGCCGAGTGCACCGTTTTCGTAGAAGGCCACACCGGTAGGTGAGCCGCCGCCGTAAACATCGCCCGCCGGCATGGTGCCCGGATCATCTTGGCGCCACTCGGCTTTCTGGATGGTCTGGCCCGGGCGTTTGTCCGCGGCCCACGAACGCTTGCCGTCGCGCGAGGCGAAACCGGCGTTGCCGTATTCGAGCACGTAGCTCACGCGGCAAGCGGGGGGATCGTCGTTGTCATTCTGGAAAACATCACCGAGCGAATTCACCGTCTGCTCGAAGCTGTTACGATAGTTGAACCCGATGATCTCGGTGTAAGTGCCGTCCGGCTTCATGCGCGCGGAGAAACCACCGATCCACACATTGCCGTCATCGCTCTTGCTGCCCGCGACTTCGGTCGGATCGAACGTGACATCTTCCTTGCGCAGGTTCGGTCGATAAGGGCTGCCGATGCGGAAGGTCTTGCCAGATTTATCCGTGAAGATCGCCCCGCAGTTGCCGCTGTTCCAGTACCACAAGCCATCCGGACCGGCGGTGACGGAGTGGAGGCTGTGATCGTGGTTGCGACCATTGAACCCGGTGAGCAGCACCTCGCGCTTGTCGATGCCCGGCTCGAAGACCTGGTGATTGTTCACGTCTGTGTAAACGATCATGCTCGGCGTTTGCGAGACGATGACCTTGTTGCCCATCACGGCGACGCCCAGCGGGGCTTCGAGGAATTTCTCCTGCACGAAGACGTGGCTCTTGTCCGCCTTGCCATCGCCATCGGTATCTTCCAGCACCATGATGCGGTCGCCTTCTGGGCGGCGGCCCGCGTGGCTGCGGTAGTTGACGCCTTCGGCCACCCAGATACGACCCGCTTCATCGGTATCGAGATTCGTGGGGTTGAAGAGCATCGGTGAGGTGGCCCAGACGGTGACTTCGAGGCCATCAGGCGCGGCGAAGAGTTCCGGCGGCACGATGGCGGGTTTGACATCAGGCGCGGGCGGAGGCGTTTTGGCCGGAGGCGTCTGGGCGTGTGAGCCCAAGCCCAGCGCGGCCACACCGACGGCGCAAACAAGAGAACGGCATGTGGTCATAAGGTAGTAGGATGATTCACCAAGCAAGGCAGGGAGAAAAGGGGAAAAAGCACCAAATCTAAAGCCCCAAGCTCCAGAGAAACTTCCAGGCTGAACGGCAAAGTCGGAGTTGGAATAGACGGCTTTGGTGAATTGTGCGGTGAACTTTATTTGGAGCTTGGGGCTTTGGATTTAAAGTTTCCCCAACCATTTCTCCCGTGACAAGTGGTCCGGCAACAGCAAACTACCGCCGCCATGTTGCCGTCGTTCCTGACAACGTTGCTGTTTGCGATGTCTGCCGTCTCCGGTGCCCGCGCCACGAAAGTGATGGGGGGCACAGAGGCGAATTTTTGGCGTCTCTCGCTGGCCACCTCGTTGCTTGCCATCTATGCGTTCACGTGGGGCGGCGGCTTTGGCGGCGGCGGTTTTTACATTTTGTTCATCAGCGGGTGCATCGGGTTCGGGCTGGGGGATATGGCGCTGTTCCAGGCTTATCCGCGCATCGGTTCGCGCCTGACGATGGTCCTCGTGCAGACCCTTGCCTCGCCCATGGCGGCCATCACCGAATGGCTTTGGCTTGATCACGCCATGACCGGCAAACAGATCGCGTGCAGCACGGTCATTCTCTCCGGTGTCGTCATCGCGCTCGCGCCGAAGGAACACCTGCACATCCCGAGGAAGACGCTCATCACGGGCGTCATGTTCGGGCTGATCGCGGCGTATGGCCAGGGCTTCGGTGCGGTGCTGAGCCGCAAGGCTTACGCCGTCATCACGGAATCCGGCGGACACATCGATGGCATCACTGCTGCGTTCCAACGCATCGTGGGCGGCCTGCTCCTCGCGGGGTTCATCGTGCTGGTGGTGAAGCGGCGCGAGATACTCGCGCAACTGCCTGGTGCGAAGCATCCGGAAGACCTGCCTGCCGTGAACCCGGACCGCTGGCGCAAGGGCTGGTATTGGATGCTGCTCAACGGCCTCGCGGGTCCCACGCTCGGCGTGAGCTGCTATCAATGGGCCTTGTTGAACAACGGCACGGGCGTGGTCATGCCCATCGTGGCCCTGACCCCGCTGGCGGTGATTCCGCTCGCGTATTTCATCGAGGGCGAACGGCCCACCCCGCGTTCCATCGTCGGTGGCATCATCGCCGTGATCGGGGCGGTGGCGTTAACCGTGGTGACGGTGCGGTGATCATCCGCTGATTTCTTCCCTTAGGCGCTTTGCTGAGCCGTGCCGTAA
The DNA here is from genome assembly GCA_965283725.1 of Limisphaerales bacterium. Lineage (GTDB taxonomy): Bacteria > Verrucomicrobiota > Verrucomicrobiia > Limisphaerales > JAEYXS01 > JAEYXS01. Next base: position 73,425 of record CBDIPT010000003.1, on the reverse strand, counting down.
CACTCCGGTATTCAACAGTTTCTTGTTCTGGCTTTGTCATAATTCGGTCGGCAAATTGCGGTGAGTTTTTTTCTATAACTGGCCGAAAGTTCCGCACAATTCTGCCGATACCTCCCTCGATGGTCAGCCGGTAAGCCGGGAATGCTTACCAAGCTGTTTGACGGACCAAGCCAAGTCCAGGGAATGCTGGCATCGAACGGATCCTTTCAAACAAGGTTCCGCTCAATGCCGACGACCGGTTCTGCTAGAGGTGGGAAGTTTTATCCACATTAAGCGGAATGTTTGCCATCTGTCGCGAGTGCACAGGGTCGGGCAGGAAAGATTATGAAAATCTCATCTAAAATCACGCTGATAGCAGTGTGCCCGGTCGTATTGGCACTCATCGTCTCCTTGGTCACGCAACTGGTGCAGCAACACAAACTGGACCATGAAGTGCAGGCGACGATCCAGACTCAGGCCTTCGATCAAGCGGCCAAGATCGCGCAAAGCATTTACTGGCAATGCGTGGGCACCGAGGCACGTAACCAGAAGCAGTTGACGCAAGACCTGAGCGTCGCGCGCGGATTGATCATGGCCGGCAAAGGCGTGCATCCGGTGGAAGACCTGGTGCCGTGGCAGGCCGCCAACCAGACCACCAAAGAAACCGTGCGGGTCAACCTGCCGCAACTTCATCTGGGGTCCAACTGGTTGGGGCAAGTGACGGATACGAATACGACGGCGCTGGTGGTGGATGAGGTCAAGCGGCTCACCGGGGATTTTTGCACCATCTTTCAACGGATGAACGACGCGGGCGATATGTTGCGCGTCTGCACCAGTGTGACCAAGACCAACGGCACGCGGGCCATCGGTACTTTCATCCCCGCCAAGAACAGTGATGGCACGGAGAACCCGGTCATCCAGGCGGTGTTGCGGGGAGAGACCTATCGTGGCCGGGCCTACGTGGTGAATGACTGGCACGCCACGGCGTATGAACCGATCTGGGATGCCGACCATAAACGGGTGATGGGCATGTTGTACGTCGGCATCGGTCTGGCGGCGATCAACAAGGAGTTGCACGATGCCATCACCCAGATGGTTGTGGGCAAGACCGGTTACGTTTATGTCCTCGGCAGCAACGGGGATGAACGCGGCAAATACATCGTTTCCCAAGGGGGCAAGCGGGATGGCGAGAACATCCTGGAGACCCGGGATGCGGAGGGCCGGCTTTTTATCAAGTCCATCCTGGAGAAGGGGGCCAAGGCTCAAGGGGGCAAAGTGGATTTTGAGACGTACAAATGGCAGGAACAGGGGGAGGCCAAACCGCGCGCCAAGTTCGCGGCCATCACGAGTTTTGAACCTTGGGGTTGGGTCATCGGTGCGGGAGCATATGAAGATGATTTTGCGGATGTGCGGGCCCAGATGGCGCATGCGCAGGAGCACATGCTCGTGTGGGTGGCCTCGGCGGCCGGGGTGGTGGCTCTCCTGGCGGCGGTCATCGGGGTGCTGCTCTCGCGCGGCATCGCCGGGCCGGTCACCCGGGCCATCGAGGTGCTCAGTCAAAGTGCCGACCAGATCACCATGGCCGCCGCGCATGTTTCAGCTTCAAGCCAGCAACTGGCGGAAGGCGCCAGCCATCAGGCTGCCTCCGTGGAAGAGACCAGTGCCACGTTGAAAGAACTCTCCGCCATGACCAAGCGAAATGCGGAGAGCGCCCAGAAGACCAACGAACTGGCCAAACAGGCACGCACTGATGCCGAGCAAGGCACGCACGAGGTGAAATCCATGATGGGCGCGATGCAGGCCTTGAAATCTTCCAATGATGAAACCGTGAAGATCATCAAGACCATCGACGAGATCGCTTTCCAGACGAATATTTTGGCGCTCAACGCCGCCGTGGAAGCGGCGCGTGCGGGCGAAGCCGGGATGGGCTTTTCCGTCGTGGCGGATGAGGTGCGGGTCCTGGCCCAACGGTGTGCGCAGGCCGCCCGGGAAACCACCGAGAAGATCGAGAGTTCAAGGACGCGCACCGTGCAGGGCGTGGATATCAGCGCCAAAGTCGCCGCTGCACTGGATGACATCACGGGGAACATCCGCCGCGTGGATGAACTGGTGGCCGAGGTGGCCGGGGCCTCGCAGGAGCAGACCACGGGCATCAGCCAGATCGGTATCGCCGTAGATCAGATGGACAAGGTGACGCAAGGCAATGCAGCCACCTCCGAGGAGAGCGCCGCGGCCGCCGAGGAATTAAGCGCCCAGGCAGAAATTCTGCGCCACTCGATCAATGAACTGCTGCAACTGGTGGAAGGGAATGCGGCTCGCGATATCGTGGCCGCAAGAACCCCGACAGCCCGCCCGGCCAGTGTGCGTCCGCCAACCAGCACACGCCCGGCAAAGCCTGTGCCCTTGGTGATCAAGGCCAATGGTCATTCCCGGCTGGAAACTATAGTCTAACGGTTAGGTCTCCGCGGATAAGTGTGGCTTGTCCTGCAAGCATGTGGGAGATCCTCCGTGAATTGTCGCCAAGCTGCGGCGGCTGGTTTTCAAGGCGGAAACGCAGCCTCATCCCACCGGAGGGAAAGCTCGCTGAACACTACTTCTTCCACTGTTTAATTATGGTGTCCGCAAATTCATTGAGCCCGTCCAAGGTGAATGTGGTAGTGACCAGACCTTCGCCATACGGAGCAAGCTGGATCAAAAATTTGTCGGTTTTTTTCAACTTGGCGACAAAACCATCCGGGCTCATACCTGCGAATGCCGCGTCAAAACTGGACGTAATGACCCAAATTTCCGTCCGGGCTTTTTCCGTTCCATACCGGACCGTGGCACTGATGTTCCCGTTTCCCAGATAGGTATCGTAATCAATGTACGTCGCGAGGCGTTGCCCGTCGCGCAGGCGGATGACCAGTTTTGGACGGGTTTCTTTGAGAGCAGTGCGAACCGTCTCATTGGCTTCCAAAACAGCGGTATAAATCTGTTTATCGTCAATCGGTGAGATCGAAGCATACAGCGTCCAGTTGCCGTGTTTGGTGACGGTTGTGTTCTTACCGTCGTTCGTTGCGTCTTCGCCCTCCGCTTTGCGGGTACCAGGTTTTGGAACTTTGGCAGCCAAAGCATCATAGGCCACCAGTCTTTCCAAGGCATTTGTATTGGCCGAGATCTTGGCGAGTTCGCCCAAGACGTCCACGGGTTTGTCGGCGGCGCGCAAGGAGATGGTCATGAGCAAAATGGCTAAGACTTGAAACCAAACTCTACTTTTAAAGTGGTGCATAATTAGTGGGATTGTTACTGCCCTCGATATCAGATGGGGAGGTTATTAATGGACGATGGGCTAGCTGTCAAACCTTTCAGAAACGTGGACGAAAATCTCTTGCAGAACCGCTATAACCCATCAGCGCGATAGTGAAGAGCACTACGATGCGGCGACTTCATTGTGCGAAAGTGGATTGGTTTTCGCATCCATGTGAGTGATTATCCTTCACAGTGCTCGTCGAGCTTTTTACCTAACTCTGCGATGGAATCATAAAGCCGTTGCAGGTGTTTTGTGTGGCGTTCTCGGTCAAATTTTTCCGGTCCAGTGCAGGGGACAGCGCCGTGGGCTAATAATAATTGGGCGATCTCCGGTTGCTCGAAATCGATGGCATGACGCAGCGGGGTGAAGCCGAATTCGCCGGGTTGATGGATGTTGATGCCGTTTTTGATCAAGATCTTCGCGGCGGCATAATCGCCCCAGACGATGACGCAGTGCAGGGCGTTATCGCCGAGTTCGTTGGTGTCGTTGATGTCCGAGAACGCCACGTAACCAAAGTCGGCGGTGGAGCGCACTTGATCCAAGATGGCTTTGACTTCGGGTTTCATGGGGTGTGTTTCTAAAGTTGCTCAGTGTGATAATTCCTTATCCGTCTTACTCTTCCAGCAAATGCTTTAGCATGCCCTCGTGATTGTTGAGAAACATCTTGGTCACGCGGTAGTGCTCGGTGTCCTCGTATTTCACCTCGGAAATGCCAGCCTGGTCGAGCTGGATGATCTTGGCACCGGGATAGGCGAGCAAGATGGGTGAGTGAGTGGCGATGATGAATTGTGAGCCGTCGCGCACGAGGTCGTAGATGGCGCGGAGAGCTTGAAGCTGGCGGTTGGGTGAGAGCGCGGCTTCGGGTTCGTCAAAAATGTAGAGGCCGTCGCCGCGGAGCTTCAGGGTGAGCAACGCCATGAAGGCTTCACCATGCGAGCGGGCGTGGAGGGATTTGCCGCCGTAGCCGCCCAAGTAACCGATCTGGTCCATGTAGGTGGCGACGTTGTAGAAACTCTCCGCACGCAGAAAGTAGTGATCAGTGGGCCGCAGGAAGCCGCGCGAGATAAGCAGGTGATCGTGCAATGGCGATAAATCGTTTGCGGTGCTGAGTTGGACGTTTTTGTACCGCCTTCCGGGCTGAAACCCAAGCCCACCGCGATGGCTTCGATCAGCGTGGATTTGCCGGATCCGTTTTCGCCGACGAGGAACGTGACATCAGGATGGAAGCGGAGGGTTCGGAGATGCTTGATGGCCGGGACATTGAACGGGTAGGCGTCAAAGCTGGGGATGGTGTCCCGCTTGAGCGTGATCTGCTGGAGGTAGGGTTTGCCGTGCATGGTCAATGGCTGCCAAGAAAAACGCAGATAAAGAAGGTCCCCATGAGTAGCCAACCGATTATCTCCACGATTGTCTCCAGACCATTGCGGTGCTTTACGCCAAGGATGATGCAGCCGACGGAAACAGCCACAAAGCCAGTTACGGTGAAGAATGGTTGCGGGGAAAACAGGAATGGACCGCAGCGCCACATATCGGTATGGCGTGGTGAATCTGCAATGATGCCGCCGGTGCTGGGCAGGGTCATCGCCAAGAGCAACAGGCCGCAAAAGAGGGCGAGGAAAGCTCTTCGAGGCCAGCGGGTTGGGGTTGGTTGCTCCATGGATGATTCCTGAACATGGAAATTAAGCGGAGTGGAAGAGCAGTTCAATGATGGAGATGGACACGACCTGACTTACTTTAACGAAGCAGCATGGGTGAGGCGGTGTTGTGGGTTGTTTTATTCGATTTATTTTTAATTGGGTGAAAATATATTTGTTGAAAATGGTTTAAGGGCGGTGGAGATTTTCGGCAAGAGCGGCTGGGTGTCAGTCCGGCGGCGGAAGGAGGAGGGTTATGGACACGAAGGAGAGGAAATTGACCGCAAAGAACTCAAGGAGCACAGAGAGGTGGGATGACGTTTCGCAGAAACGTCCTGCAATCACAGCAAGGGTGGCAAAAACAGAATACTTTCCTAAATCGGTGCCGATGCCTAACTTCACCCCTGTCGCATTTACCATGAAGTCTTTGTTTAACCTGAAGCGGGACGTGTTTGGGCGTCTGATGCGCGGCTGTTTGCTCCTCGCCGGACTGGTGGCGGGCGGTGGCGGCGTGGCTTGGGCGCAAACGCCGGCATCGGGCACGGCTGCGGCGGTGGAGGGGGAGGTTGTTTTGCCGAAGGCGAAGGTCGTGGTGCCGTCCGGTGACCGATATGGGTTGAAGGCGGGGCAAGTGGCGCCCGCCCCCGCGCCGGTGGCGGTGATCTATCTGGAAGGCCAGTTCCCCGCGTCCACGAATGCGGTGAAAACGAACCAGGTGCAGATGGCGCAGAAGGGTTTTCAATTCACCCAATCCGTTCTGCCCGTGCAAAAAGGCAGTTACGTGGAGTTCCCGAACCACTAACGAGGATTATCACAACGTCTTCTCCTACTCGAAAGCGAAGCGGTTCGACCTCGGACGCTATCGCAAGGAGGAGAAACCGGCCGCCGTGCAGTTCGACCAACCCGGCCTCGTGAAGCTGTATTGCGAGATCCACGAGCACATGCGCGCGAATATTTTGGTGCTGGATACGCCGTATTTCGTGACGACGACGCCCGAAGGAAAGTTCAAGCTGGAGAACCTTCCGGCAGGCAAATACGTATTAAAGGCATGGGTCGATGAGAAAGACGTGCGCTCCTTGCCCGTGGAATTGAAGGCTGGGGAGACATTGAAGGTGGATTTTAAAGGGCCATGATCGCGCTGATGCCGAACTTCAGTTTCCGGTTCAAGTTGCTGCTGGCCATGATGTTTGTGGTGGTGGGCGCGACGGGCACGACGCTGTATGTGACGCAAACCCGGATGCAGACGGCGTATCAACGCTACTTCGCGGAACGGTTCACAGGGCAGATTGCTGTTTTCAACAGTATGCAGGAGGCGCGGCTTTCGGCCATCAAATCCAAGTGTCTGGAGCTCGCCGGCTCGGTGCGCATCAAAGCGGCGCTGGATGCAGCCAAGGAATCGGGCGACAGTCAGGTGCTCTACAAAACAACCGCGGATGAATTGAACCTGCGCGAAGCCCTCGGTCAGGTGGCCAGGCAACGGGGAGGAATTCCGGAAGCGGGTTTGCTCCGGTATCTCGATGCCCAGGGCAAGGAAGTGCCGCCGCCATCAGGTGTTTTGTTAGGTGGAAAGATGCTCGCAAACCGCGAACGCTTTAAGCCTCAACTGGTACAAGTCAGCAAAACCCTGTCCGGCGGAGAGATTCAGCAGACCGGGTATCTGGCGATAAATGAGACGGGGTTTCGCGCGCGCGGCTTTGGCCGGCTCGGGAAAGGGCAGGAACACAGGCCCGAGTTGCTGGAGGTCATCGTCACCAAGATCTTCCGCGAAGATGAGTTTCTCGGAGCACTCGTCATCGGCGTTCCATTCGCGAACACCACGGAACGCGACCTGAGCGATTACAGTCACATCAAGAGCGGCATCTGGACGGAGAACATGCTCTACACTTCCAGCCTCGCCCCGGCGGATGCGGTGGAAATCAACTCCAAGATGCGCGAGATGATGGAAACCCAGTTGGTGAAACTGGAAGGGACGTTTGATGTGCTGGTCGGGAACGAACCGCATCAAGTGTTCTTCCAGCGGATGAACCGAAATTCCAACTTCCCGCCCACCTATCAGGTAAGCATCTATTCCATGGCGGAGATCATTCAGGACCAGATGGATCTGCAAGGGCGCATCCTGACGTTCGGCGCTTTGCTGTTCACCGGGGCATTGTTGATCAGCGTGTTCCTGAGCAACGGTTTCTCGGCGCCCATCCGTGAGCTGGTGACGGCCACGGGCCAGGTGCAAACTGGGAACTTTGATGTCCGCGTGCCGGTGCGCAGCAAGGATGAAGTGGGCCAGCTCGCGAAGTCCTTCAACGAGATGACCGCGGAGTTGGCGCTCAAGGAGAAGTATCGCGCCGTGCTGGACATGGTGGCGGACAAGGACGTGGCCCACCAGATGGTGCATGGTGCCATGGCGCTCGGTGGCGAGAAACGCGAGATCAGCGTGCTCTTCTGCGATATCCGTGGCTTCACAGCGCACACGCAAGGCATGGACCCGGCGGAGGTCATCAAGATGTTGAACGAGCACATGACCGCACTCACGCAAGTGGTCTATGAACACAACGGCGTGGTGGACAAGTTCGTGGGCGATCTCGTCATGGCCATCTTTGGCGCGCCGAAGAGTTACGGCAACGATGCGTATAACGCCACGCGCTGTGCCGTGCGGATGATCGAGGAGCGGATGAAGCTGAACGAGACATCGCAACACAAGCTCTCGGTGGGCATCGGCATCGCCACGGGCGAAGCCGTCGCCGGTTGTATGGGCTCGGCCGATCGTTTGAACTACACGGTTCTGGGCGCGCGCGTGAATCTGGGGGCGCGCTTGTGCAGCCAGGCGGGCTCGATGGAAGTGGTGATCGATGGGGCTACAAAGGAAAAAGTGGGCGCACCCTTGGAAGTGGAGAAGCTGCCCGATCTGATGCTGAAAGGGTTCTCGCAACCCGTGAAAGCATACAAGGTCACCGGCGTGCGCTCGCAGCAGGAGGATGACGTATGAAGCGGTGGCAAGCATTTGTCTTAGGCGCCAGTTTCGCGCTCGCCAGCACAACGGCACAGGCGCAGGTGTTCCTCGATCAAGTGGACGAGGCGTTGCACATCGAGTCCAAGAACGGCTGGTTCCGCACGGACCTGAGCGGCACGCTGGATCTGGAAGGTTACTACGTGGATCAACGTCCCCCGGGCCTCATCTTCCCGGATGACAACGAATACTTTAATCCGCGTCTCTCACTCTTTCTCGATGCCCATTTCGGTCAGCATTTCTACAGCTTCGTGCAGGCCCGCATTGATCGGGGCTTCGATCCCGGTGCGAAGGATTACGACACGCGCTTCGATGAATATCTGCTGCGCTACACGCCTTTCGATGAGCCGTGGGTAAATGTGCAAGTGGGGAAGTTCGCGACGGTTTTCGGCGAATGGGTGAACCGGCATGACTCATGGAACAACCCCTTCATCACCGCGCCCGTGCCTTACGAGAATGTGCTGACCATCACGGATCAGAACGCGCCGGGCACACCAGCGGCATTCCTCGCGCGCAAGAACGTGGCCGATCAAAAAGCTGCGTGGCTGCCGATCCTATGGGGTCCAGCCTACACGAGCGGTGCGTCCATCTTTGGGCGGGTGGAGAAGTTCGAATACGCCTTTGATTTCAAGAACGCTTCCATCTCCTCGCGTCCGACCGTTTGGGATGCGCGTTACCTGAACTGGGCGAACCCGACATGGAGCGGCCGCTTGGGCTGGCGACCGAACGCGGCGTGGAAGCTTGGCGTGTCCGCCAGTTACGGCGCTTATCTTTTGCCCGCAGCGAAACCGTTTCTGCCCGCCGGCAAATCGCTTAGTGACTACGCGCAGACGACGGTGGGTTACGACGTGAGCTGGGCGTCGCGCAACTGGCAGTTCTGGGGCGAGTTCATCTTCTCGCGGTTTGACGTCCCGAACGTGGGCAACGCGGACACGGCGTCCTATTTCATCGAAGGCAAATACAAGCTCACGCCGCGCACCTTTGTCGCGCTGCGCTGGAACCAGCAATTCTTCGACCCTGTCTCGAACGGTGCGGGCGGTGAGGAAGATTGGGACCGCGATATGTGGCGCATGGATGCCTCGCTCGGTTGCCGTTTCACGCGGCATCTGCAAGGCAAGCTGCAATACAGTTACAGCCATCAGAAGGGCGGCCAGCAACAGGGCGAACAGCTCGTAGCCGCGCAAGCCACGGTGAAGTTTTAAGTGCGCACATGAATAATTTTCACGTGTGCAAAATGACGGCAATCGGTAAAAAGAACGAAACATGAAATCCCTCAGTTCATTTTATTTGGCGGCCGCCTGTCTGGTGGGCGGACACGTTTTTGGTGCGGATGCCCCGCTGGCGTTCAAGGATCCCATGCCGAAGAAGTATGACCTGACGGCCCGGGCCAGCCAGATCGATCCCAAGGCCAAGGAACATCCGGAGCTCGAATTTGTTTTTGAAAAAGGCGGCAAACCGGCGGATGTGGAGCACGCCGCGGTGGATACGCGCGTGAAGCCGCAGGGCAAGCTGGTCATCTGGTTGATGGGCCACAACGGCCAGTTGTTCGACCGTGTGACGAGCTACGGCTTGCACGCCATCCAGGTGCATTACGCCAACGGCTGGTTCGGCAAGTTCGGCAACTCGTCGCCAGGCGGATGGCAAGCTGCTCGGTCAAATCCGCTTGGAAGCGGCCACGGGCGAGGATTTCAGCCCGCTGGTGAACATCCCGAAAGCTGACGGCATGATGGAGCGTTCGTATCAATTCGTGAAGTGGCTGGCGAAGGAGAATCCGCAAGGCGGCTGGAGCTATTTTTTGACCGACGACAAGCAAGGATTGCGTTGGGACCGGGTGATCATCTCGGGTGCCTCGCATGGTTCCACCACGGCGGCGCGGTTCGCCAAGCACGTGAAAGTGGATCGTGTGGTGATGTTCTGCGGGCCGCGTGACCAGTTGGAGACGTGGCAAGGTTTGCCCTCCGCCACGCCGGAGAACCGTTACTTTGGTTTCAGCCACGTGCTGGATGGCGGCTGGTCGGGTGACCACTATTGCCGTTCTTGGGAAATGTTGGGACTGAACAAGTTCGGCCCCATCGTGGACGTGGACAAAGTGCCCGCGCCGTATGGCAATTCGCGCCGCTTGATCACGGCGGCGGATGTGAAAGGCAATGCTGATCGCGCCCATAGCTCCGTCACGCCGGGTGGTGCGGCGGTGAAGGATGCGGCGGGCAAATACATCCATGAAGCGGTGTGGCGTTATTTGTTCACGCAGCCGGTGGAGCAGGTAGGCGAGGCGACCCCGCATGATGCGAGTTGCCAAATGGACCTGAGCAAAGGGGCGGTAAAAGGGGGCAAAGCCAAGCAATAAACCCGTGTTTGTCACCGGGATTTTTCAAAGTCTGTCATCGACAGAGTTGGGTATTTCGCTGAATCTGGAACTGCCTTTTCAAGCAATCCATGAGAACCGGTAAAGAACTGATATTGGCTACCAAGCCATACACGACCGATGATCCGGGCCGGAGCTGGTGGTACATCATCTCCACGGCGGTGCTGTTGAAGTTTGTGCTGGCCGGGACGTTATGGAACGTCCATCTGATCGGTCAGATCATTTGCAGCGTGCTGGCGGCGTTCCTGATCCTGCGATTCTTCGTCATCTATCATGACCAGCAGCATCATGCCATTCTGCCCCAGTCCAAGCTCGCGGAGGGATTGATGTGGGTCTTCGGGATTTTGGTGCTCAGTCCGAGCAGCATCTGGCGCAGCTCGCACAATCATCATCACAACCATAACTCCAAGCTCAAGGGCTCGCATATCGGTTCGTTCCCGATCATGACGAAGGAGCAGTTCTTTAAATCCTCCAAGGGCAAACGCCTGAGTACCTCTTCATGCGGCATCCGCTGACGATCCTTTTCGGGTATGTGTTCATGTTCCTGTTCGGCATGTGCCTCTATCCGTTCTTCAACAACCCGCGGGAGCATTTCGATTGCCTGATCGCGTTCATCATCCATGTCATCCTGGTGGTGGCAGTCACGTATTTCTTCGGTGACGGCGCTGATCCTGACCATTCTGGTGCCGTTCTTCATCTCGCAAGCCATTGGTACGTATCTCTTTTACGCGCAGCACAACTTTCCGGGCGTGACTTTCAAGGACAACGCCGGCTGGACGTATGAGGCCGCCGCCCTGGAATCCTCCAGCTACATGAAGACGGGTCCGCTGATGGCTTGGTTCACGGCGAACATCGGCTACCATCATATCCATCATCTGAACTCGCACATCCCGTTCTACCGGTTGCCGGAAGTCCTGCGCGAGATGCCGGAGCTGCAGCATCCCAAGACCACATCGTTGCATCCGCTGGAGATCATCCGCTGCCTGCGCTTGAAGGTTTGGGACGTGGAGAAGCAACAGATGGTGCCGCTGCCCGCCGTGTGAGTTGCGGGCGAAGGATACGGCCGCAGCAAAAACTGATTCCAAATCATCATGCCTTTCACAGTCGCGCAAATCGCGGAACAGGTCCGGGGAGAAGTCATCGGGGATGGTTCCGTCGTGCTGACGGGTTTTGCCGCGGCCAATCAAGCCCGCTCGGGTGATCTGACCTTCGCGGAGAAGGAGGAATACTTCGTCGCGGCCGAGCAAAGCCAGGCTTCCGCCATCCTTGTGGCGGGCGATTTCAAATCAGCGGGCAAGGTGCTGATCCGGGTGAAGAACCCCCGCATCGCCGTGGCGCGGTTGCTGCCCGTTTTCTTTCCGGTGGACCAATACTCGCCGGGTGTTCATCCCAGTGCCGTGATTGATGCGACGGCCCAAGTTGACCCCACGGCGCATATCGGACCGAATTGTGTCATTGGTGCCCGCGCACGGATCGGTGCCCGCACGGCACTCCTGGGTGGAACCATATTGGGCACGATGCCAGCATCGGCGACGACTCCGTTTTGCATCCGAACGTGGTCATTTACTATCAGTGCCAAGTGGGCAATCGCGTGGCTATCCATGCGGGTACCGTCATCGGCTCAGATGGTTACGGCTACGTGTTAGACGAAGGCCGTCACCGCAAGGTTTTGCAGATCGGTAATGTCGTCATCCAAGACGATGTCGAGATCGGAGCCAATACGTGCATCGACCGTGGGGCGCTCGGCTCGACCGTGATCGGACAGGGGACGAAGATGGATAACCTCGTCCATGTGGCGCACAACGTGAAGATTGGGCGGCACTGTATCATCACGGGTCAGGTTGGTTTCGCCGGCAGCACGCAGATGGGTGATTACCTGTGTAGTCGCCGCGCAATCCGGCATCGCCGATCATCTCAAGATCGGCAATCAGGTGACCATTGGTGCCAAGAGCGGTGTGATGCGGGACATCGAAGACGGTGGCAAGGTCTTGGGCACGCCCGCTTTTCCAGACAAGATCGCCAAGCGCCAGATCATCGCCAGCACTCAATTGCCTGATATCATCCGGCGGATGCGCGACTTGGAAAAACAGGTGGAAGCGTTACGGGCGCAGCTTCCCAGCTAAGCGGCTTTTCCTTCCCATCTGTTTTTCAACCGGATGGTGACAGCCGAATAACCGCGGTTTCTGCGATTCGGTTGACCATTTTCTCCCGATTCTTTTTGACGGGCACGCAAGGTCCTTTAGCCTTCAGCAGATTCTCACATGAAAACATCTGCGACCTTGCTTGCCTTGGCATCGTTGGTGGTGGCGGTTTCTCCGCTTTCCGCCGCTGATCCTTTCCCGCCGCTTGCCCCGGCTGAGTTCCTGAAAACGGTCCAGTTGCCGGAAGGCTACAAGCTTGAACCCGTCCTCACGGAACCGGACATCAAGGAACCCGTCGTGGCGGCTTTCGATGGCAATGGCCGGATCTTCGTGGCGGAGATGCGCACGTACATGCAGGACATCGATGCCACGGACGAAGACAAGCCCGTCAGCCGGGTCTCCTTGCATTGGTCCAGCAAAGGCGATGGCAAGTTCGACAAACACACAGTGTTCGTGGACAAGCTGCTGTTGCCCCGCATGATCTTGCCCTTGGGCCGTGGCGAGTTGCTGATCAATGAATCGCACACGCAGGATATCTACCTGTATCGCGATACGAACGGCGACGGCGTGGCCGATGAAGAAGCTTTGGTACGCGGGTGGTCCGCGCGGCGGCAACATGGAGCACCAGCAGAGCGGCCTCATCTGGACGCTGGATAACTGGATGTACATGGCCGTGAACAACTGGCGCCTGCGCTGGCAGGGCTATGACAAACCGCCGTTGAAGGAACCTACGCCCGGCAACAGCGGCCAGTGGGGGTTGGCGCAGGATGATAACGGCAAGTTGTGGTTCTCCAATGCCGGTGGTGAAAAGGGGCCGCTGAATTTCCAGACGCATATCCTCTACGGGGCTTTCAACACCAAGACGCAGTTCAAAGATAATTTCGAAGTCGTCTGGCCGGTGGTCGGTCTGGCGGATGTGCAGGGCGGCAATGGCCGTTTCCGGCCGGAAGACAATACGTTGAACCATTTCACGGCCACGTGTGGCCAGGAAGTTTATCGCGGTGACCGGTTGCCGGCGGATATGCGCGGCGATCTGTTCTTCGGCGAACCGGTCGGCCGGCTCGTGCGGCGCTCCAAGATCGAGGTGAAAGACGGGCTGACGTATCTGAGCAATCCTTATTCGAAGGCGGAGTTCCTCCGCTCCAGCGATCCGAATTTCCGCGTGGTCAACATGAACACCGCGCCGGACGGCACGTTGTACATGGTGGACATGTATCGCGGCATCATCCAGGAAGGCAACTGGACCAAGGAAGGCAGCTTCCTGCGCAAGGCCATCTTGCGGAATGGGCTGGAGAAGAACATCGGCCACGGCCGCATCTGGCGTTTGACGCACAAGGATTTCAAGCCCGGCCCGCAGCCGAAGCTCTATGACGCCAGCTCGGCGCAACTGGTGAGCTACCTGGATCACCCCAATGGCTGGTGGCGCGATACCGCCCAGAAGCTGCTCGTGCTCCGCAACGATGCTTCCGTGAAGCCTGCCTTGGTCAAAATGGCCAGCGACAATGGCAATTACCTCGCGCGGATGCATGCGTTGTGGACCTTGGAAGGTTTGAATCTGGCCACGCCAGAACTTGTCCGGGAGAAGCTGAAAGACAACAACCCGCAAGTGCGCGCGGCGGCTATCCGCGTGGCGGAGAGCCTCATCAAGAACGGTGAGAAATCGCTCCAACTGGAACTCGTCTCGGCGGTGAAAGATGCGGATGCCAACGTGGCCATTCAGGCCTTGGGCTCCGCGAAGGTGTTGAACCTGCCGGAAGCCAAGGGGATGATCCAGACCAGTGCTTTGGGCACGAATTCTTCCGCCGGTCTGCGGGAGATCGCCACGCAGATGCTCGCGCCGCCCCGCTCTTGGGGCAAAGAATACTCCGCCAGCGAGAAGCAGTTGCTCGAGCGCGGGGATGAGATCTTCAAGGAGCTTTGCTTCGCCTGCCACAACCCCGACGGCAAAGGCACGCCGATGGAAGGCAAGCCTGGTATGACGTTGGCGCCGCCGCTGGCTGGTTCCCGCACGGTCACGGGGCACAAGGATGGGCTGATCCTCGTGCTGCTCAAGGGCATCACCGGACCGATCAATGGCAAGACTTACGATGCGCAGATGGTGCCCATGGGCAGCAATGACGATGCGTGGATCGCGGCCATCGCTTCGTATGTGCGCAACAGCTTTGGCAACCATTCCAGCACGGTGACCGCCAAGGAGGTCGCCAAATTGCGCGCGGCTTCGGCGGCCCGGCTTGACCCGTGGACGGCCGAGGAAGTGCAGGCGATGTTGCCGCAAGCGCCTTTGACCAGCCGGAACAAATGGAAACTCACGGCCAGCCACCACGCGAATGAGCTGGGCAAGGCCATCGATGGCAGCATCTCCTCCCGGTGGGATACGGGCGCGTTTCAAGTGCCGGGCATGTGGCTGCAGATCGAGCTGCCGCAACCGACGGACATCGGCGGGCTGGTGCTGGATACGTCCGGGTCCAATGGGGATTATCCGCGCGGCTATGAAGTGCGAGTGTCCAATGACGGCCAGACATGGGGCAACCCCATCGCCACTGGCAAGGGTACGAATGCGGTGACGGAGATCCAATTCCCGGCCACCAAGACGAAGTTCATCAAGATCACCCAGACAGGGGAAGTGAAGGGCCTCTTCTGGAGCATCCATGAGCTGGATGTCTTGGAACCGCCGAGCCAGAAGAAAATCATCGCACCGGTAGCCGCGAAGCCGAAGCAGAGTTTCGAGTAAGCAAGCGTTCGCAACGATTCATTTTAACGCGGATTAACGGTCAGCACTTGATAAAAGCGCTGGCCGTTTTCTGCGTTTACTTCCGGCAATGTGAAATCAGCGTCGGCATCCTCGGTTATCGTATCCCAATGAATTAAGTCGGTGCTGGTCAGTATCTGGTAATGCAAGCCGGCAATGGCGCTCAGGGAGAGCGATAACTTACCGGGACTGGCCGCCGGAGTGAGGCTGATACGGGCGTAGTCAGGATCCACGACGCGAAGGGTGAAACTCGCGATGGCGGTTCCGCCCGCGTTGGCTGCATCCACGGTGAGATTAAATGCGCCGCCCATCTGTGGGATGCCAGAGATCAATCCCGTAACAGGACTATAGTTCAAGCCGGGAGGCAAGTTGCGCCAGCGCCATGTCTCCACGCAACCGGACTCCAGCGAAGGTTGGAAGCTGAAACGGCTGCCAGTGATAGTAACCAGATCTTCCAGATGCGACAGCTTGGCTGGAGGCGTAGAGGAAACTGGCATGATCCACGGCTCGCGTCCGCGATAGTCTTGGGCCGTGAAAAAGATATTCGTGCCGATCTGACGCAAATTATAAGGAAGCGACCACTCCGATCCCTTCCAGATATCTTGCACTAACGTCGTGCCTGTCGCTGTGCCGTCCGTCTTCCACAACTCTATTCCGTGTAATAGGTCACTGGCGGAGAAATAGATGCCATCTTCGGTGGCTGCCAAAAGGCCGTAGATTGCGCCTGTGCCCGACGGAACCGAAAAGACCAATTCCGCCGAGGTGGTGCCGTTACGTACCACGTAAATTCCTGTTCCGTTATATAGATAGACGTCTCCTTTGAATTCCACCCCGCCTTGAAAAGAAGATATTCCCCCGCTGATCAACTGTGTTCCCTCCGGGGTGCCGTCAGAGCGGTAGAGTTTCTGTTCCTGGGCTTCGCTGACGGTCACATACCATAACTGCCTGCCAATCACTGCGCGGGTTGGCACAACAAGACCGCCAACGAAACTGCCAAACAGATCGAATGGGGCAGTTCCGTCTGGAGTCCCGTCATTGTAATAAAAGCCGGTCGTCGTCGAGAACAGAACGCCCGTCCTCAAAGGAAGAAGATTTCCAATGGGAAGGGAGAAAGCAGGAACCGCCGCAGCCAAAGTATAGGTGCCTTCCGGCGTTCCATCGCTGGCAAACAAAGCATAGTTGAATGTCGAAAGACTGGAGTCGCTCGAAAACCAAAGCGCAAAATAAATGCGGCCATCGGCTGCCACAATCGTTCCAGACTTCCCCAATCTGTATGCGCCGAATCCACCCACGATTTGACTTTCAGGGTCGTCCCGGAAGTCCCAGCCGTACGCCATAGGTCCAAGCCGTCCGTCGAATTGTAAGCGAAGAAAAACGCATTGGTGCCAGAACGCGTGAAACCAAAAGGCCGGTTCAAATCATTCGCGCCTTCGGCTGGCATCAGCGCTGCCAAGTTGTTTCCCCGGATCACGCAGAGTTGGGTGACACCGGGTTCAGTTTCTGATTCTGGATTGACCGCACAAATGATGGCTCCGTCAATTTCTGCGCCCCAGTTGTCATTGCCCGACCAGGTTCCAAGACTATATCCGGAAACGGCTTCGGGCATCGTCATGCCCGGAGCAAAACGCATCAATTGATAAATATAGCTGCCGGGCTGGGTCCGCGCGGGAAAGTAAACGGTATTTTCTGAAGCAAGAAACAACTCACCATTGAACGGGCCATCCCGGTCCAAGCTGCCCGCCTTGCGCTGATTGATGTCGCAGAGCATCCGCGTGCCAGCCGGGGTGCCATCGGACACCCAAGGCTCCAATCCATATTCTGAGGTGTAGTGGGAAAAGAAGAGCAGATTGCCAAAAGCCGCAAAGTTTACGGGCGCCAGTTCGGTGGCTTGAAGCAAAGGCGATGGGATTGACCAGGCTTCATCGTCCGCATCCCAGACGGCGGCTCCGAATAACACCTGCTCCGTCATGGCATCAATACTTTGCAGACCGCCTTCAGGATTGTGGCAATAGACTGTGGTCCCCACCGCCATTATCCCGGAATAACGCAACACCGGCGTGACAAAACGGCAACCTTCCCCAGTCACTACCCAAAGCCCCCACTGACGGTCGGTCGGCGTGTCTTCTGCTCCGTCGAACGCAATGAACCACGCTTTGCCTGCGCTTTTAACCGGCTGAGTGGCGGCGCCATCCAGATGATCGCGCAAGAGGTGAGTGCCAGCCACAGTGCCGTCGGAACAGGCGATGCCAGGAATATATTGGACTGTGGCCCCGTTTTGTTCTACGCGGCTAACGGAATAAAATAAGGATGATCCAATGGTTACCGCACCCGTGCCGCTTCGCACACTGGAAAAGCCCCAATCGGATTCCGAAGGACGGCCAATGGCGAACTCCGGCAGCATAAAGGTGCCGACGGCGGTGCCATCCGTCCGCCACCATTCGTAACCATCCACCGGGGAGGCAGCGGTGAAATAAACCAAGCCGTCCCCGACCAGAAAGTTATCCGGGTAGCTGCTGGTCTGGGTAGGGTCGTTCCCTAGTTTTTCGGGCGGCACCAAATTCTTCAGCAGCCGGGTTCCGGCCGCTGTTCCGTCTGTTTCCCAAAGATGGATGCCTTCGGCCAGAGTTTCCAAGCCTGCGAACACCATCTTCCCGGCGATTATTGCTCCCGCTTTCCCCGGTAGCACTCCAGGGTTAAAGCTGGCGGTGATGCCTGAAGCCGGGCCGGGTGCGAGTTCTTTGACCAAGCGGGTGCCGGGGCGCGTGCCATCCGTCACCCAAAGTTCCGAACCGGAATCAGCCTCTCCCTGCCATAGATTGGCGCGGAAGTAAAATTGGTCACCCAGAACAGCTAACGGATATCGTTCAAATATGTTGGCCGGACTTCGCGCGGATTCATCCCGCACCGGATAGGTCCCATCCGCCGTGCCATCGCTGCGGTAGAGGCGGTAACCCTCTCCAGCAGGAAAAGCCGCTTGGAAATACATCAGGTTTTCACCGCCAATCAGACTTTCGATGCTGCTGGTGGGGTGATCTGGAGCAATATCTACCACCATCCAAGTGCCTTCCGATGTGCCATCGGTACGCCAAAGTGCCTCACCATGTTCCCCGTCTTCCGCCACGAAATAGCCGATGCCGTGTACAACGGCAAAATTGTAAGGTCTGGTGCTCCGGATGGACTGATATGAATCCGAGGGGCTCTCTGGCTTTAAATTGCCTAACTGCCGCGCGGGTTGGGCGAACGCCGTCTGGAGACAAAACGCTAGTAAAGCGAGCAAGGCAAATCGACTGTTACAACGGTACGTCATGGCTGTATCAAGTATCCCCTTTTGGCAGCGGATGAACATCGTGATGCCATACCGACGGAAAATCCGCAACCCCCAGTTCATAGTCCCTTTTGTTACATTCCCCGACTGGGCAAAAGTTCTCCTTCCCATTCTTGCCCGTTCGGTGTTTCATCCGGGGCGTTTTGACTTGCTGGACGTAACCCGTTGGGCGGGCGGTCCGGCGTCGTCAGGACGATTGATTTTTGCACCATGCCAAAGCGCACAGACATTCATTCGGTTCTTATCATCGGCGCGGGTCCGATCATCATCGGCCAGGCGTGCGAGTTTGACTACTCCGGCACCCAGGCCTGCAAAGCCCTGCGCGAGGAAGGCTACCGCGTCATCCTCGTGAACTCCAATCCGGCCACGATCATGACGGACCCGGAGTTCGCCGACCGCACGTATATCGAACCGATTACGCCAGAGGCAGTTGAGAAGATCATCGTGCGTGAGCTGGACGAGTTGAAACGCCTGGGAGCGACAGGCAAATTAGTGTTGCTCCCCACGCTCGGCGGCCAGACGGCGCTGAACACGGCCATGTCCCTGCATCGCAAGGGCGTCCTCGAGAAATACGGCATCGAGATGATCGGCGCGAAGGCCGAGGCCATCACGAAGGGTGAAGACCGCCAGATTTTCAAAGACCTGATGCTTGAGATCGGTCTGGATGTGCCCATCTCCGGCACGTCGCATAACATGCAGGAAGCCTGGGCGGTGGCGGAAAAGATCGGTCGCTTCCCGCTCATCATCCGGCCCGCGTTCACGCTGGGCGGCACGGGTGGCGGTATCGCTTACAACCGCGATGAGTTTGAAGAGATCGCCAAACGCGGCATGGACCTTTCCCCCGTCAGCGAAGTCCTCATCGAGGAATCGCTCCTCGGCTGGAAGGAATACGAGATGGAAGTGATGCGCGACAAGGCGGACAACTGCGTCATCATCTGCTCCATCGAGAACTTCGACCCCATGGGCGTCCACACGGGCGACTCTATCACCGTGGCACCCATCCAGACGCTGACGGACAAGGAATACCAGATCATGCGCGATGCGTCGTTCGCCGTGATCCGCGCGGTGGGTGTGGAGACGGGTGGCTCGAACATCCAGTTCTCCGTGGACCCGCAGACGGGCCGCATGATCGTCATCGAGATGAACCCGCGCGTGAGCCGCAGTTCCGCGCTGGCATCCAAGGCGACGGGCTTCCCCATCGCGAAGATCGCCGCGAAGCTGGCCGTGGGCTACCTGCTGGACGAGATCAAGAACGACATCACGCGCGAAACCCCCGCGAGCTTCGAGCCGACGATTGATTACGTCGTCACCAAGATCCCGCGCTTCGCCTTCGAGAAATTCCCGCAAGCGGACGCTACGCTCACCACGCAGATGAAATCTGTGGGCGAGGCGATGGCCATCGGCCGCACGTTCAAGGAATCCCTGCAAAAGTGCCTGCGCTCGCTGGAGATCGGCCGCAGCGGTTTGGGCGGCGACGGCAAGGCCTGGCGCATCGGCACCGAAGTGTATGGTGACCGCGACATTCTGCCGAAGGACGTCATCAGCCGCAAACTGACGGTACCGAACGCAGAACGCATCTTCTTCATCCGCCACGCCATGCGTGCCGGGATGACCGTGCAAGATATCTTCAACCTGACGAAGATTGACCCGTGGTTCCTCACGCAGATCAAAGAGATCGTGGATGTGGAGGAAGAGCTGGCGGCGAGTGTGGCGTAAGGTGCGCTATCGTCTCAGAACATTTCAGCAAGCGGCGGTCATTTGACCGCCGCTTTTATTGTACACGATTTGTGAACCGGAGCGGGTCGTTTTATACGGTATTTTGTGCCATAAAACATGAGAGTGGGAGCCATTGACCGGTGAATAGGGGCTCGGCAAGCTGCACTCAATATCAATCTTACATTGAGCACGTAGCATGAGCGAAGTATCTGATCCATTTCGTGAGGCCCGGCAGAAGGACGGCGTTTTGAAGTGCCCGTTCCAAGGCGAAAATCTCCCCATGATCTTGCGTCATGCGGATGTGCGGAGCGCGGCGAAGGATTGGCAGACGTTCAGTTCCGATGCGCCTTGTCGCGTGCCGATCCCTTCGGAGGAGGCGGTGCGGTCGGTGCGGCAGTTGCCGCTGGAAACCGATCCGCCGGAGCACGCGGATTACCGGGCGGTGGTGGAGCCTTTTTTTCAACGGCCCAAAGACCCGGCGTTCATCGCGAAAGTGGAGGTATTGGTCAACCGCATGCTGGATGAGGCTTTGAAGCAAGATTCGTTCGAGGTCATCCACGATTTCGCCATCCCGCTGCAATCTCGCGCGCTTACTTATCTGTTGAACGTGCCGGAGGCCGAGGCGGAGATCTGGATCGGCTGGGGCGTGCATGTCTTCCGCGTGGCCGGTGGCTTGAGCAATGAGACGGGGCTGGACAAATACCTGCGCGAGAAGTTCGAGCAGGTCGCGCAGAATCCCGGTGACGACTTTTTCAGCGCGATGATGAGGGCGACTTTTCAGGGTCGTCCGCTCACGCGTGAAGAGAGGCTGGGCTATGCGAACATCGCGTTCGCCGGTGGCCGCGATACGATCATCCACTCGATCTCCTGCGTGTTGGGCTATCTGGGGAAGCACCCCGAGGCGTTGGCATTCTTACGTGAAGATCCCGCGCGCGTGGTGCATGCGAGCGAAGAATTCTTCCGCGTGTTCATGCCGCTGACGCACATCGGCCGGGTTTGCCCGGAGGAGACGGAGGTGAAAGGCATCACGGTTCCGCCGGATGGACGCGTGGCGTTGTGCTGGGCATCGGCGAATTTTGACGAGGCCGCCTTCAAAGAGCCGCACGAGATCCGGCTGGATCGTAAACCAAATCCGCATCTGTCCTTCGGCTTCGGCAATCACCTTTGCCTTGGTGCGCCGCACGCACGTTTGATTCTGCGCACGCTGTTGCGTTGCTGTGCTGAGCGTCTGCAAAGCATCACGGTGCTTGCGGCGAAAGAGCGGGTGGAACATGAGGCCGCCTACGAGCGCACGCTGGGGTATGATTCGCTAACGGTCAAACTTACGGCGCGAGCAGGGAATTGATCCGAGGGAACCAGCGGCTGCGGGCCGGCGGGCTGGAGAAATCTGCTGGCGTGAGGTGAGGTTCCAGTGTTTCGTTGGCTGGTGGTGAGCAAACGTTTGAAGAGTCAAGCTGGTGTGCAGCGAGTGCTGAAATCTTCCGCAAAAGTGAAGCAGGAGCACCATGCGCTGGCGGAGATGCAGTGCGTGTTGTATGACGAACGCACGATCCGGCGTCGCGTGAAGCAGTTGGCGCGGATGATCGAGCGGGATTATGCGGGGAAAGACTTGGTGGTGGTCGCGCTCTTGAACGGCACGGTGATGTTTCTGGCGGACCTGGTGCGGTATCTGAACCGGCCGTTGCGCCTCGATTTCATGGGGGTTTCCAGCTACGGTCACGGCACGCAATCCGGCAAGCTGGTCTTCACGAAGGAGTTGAAACTGGATGTGCAAGGGCGCGATGTGTTGCTGGTGGATGACATTCTTGATACGGGCAAGACGCTCGCGCGCGTGACGGCGAAGTTGCAGAAGCTTAAACCGCGCAGTCTCAAGCTCTGTGTGTTGCTCAGCAAATCCGCGCGGCGCGTGGAGCCGGTGGTGGCGGATTACGTGGGGTTCGAGATCCCCGATGAATTCGTGGTGGGCTATGGGCTGGATTACGCGGAGCAGTATCGCAACCTGCCGTACATCGGCGTGTTGAAGCCATCCGTGTATCAAAGCGGAGGGAAGTCATGACGACGAAGGTGTATTTCTATTCGTATTTCAAGGAGCTGACGGATTGCGTTGAGACGAGCGTGGAGCTGGCCGAGGGGAGCACGATCGAGCAGCTTTATCAGGAATTGATCCGGCGTTTTCCCAAGCTGAGCGCGATGAATCATTCCACGCTCATCGCCGTGGGGGTGGAATATCAGGGGCGCAGTTATGTGTTGAAGGCAGGTGATGAGGTGAGTCTGTTCCCGCCGGTGCAGGGGGGGTGAGAAGCAGTTGAGAGGTGAAAGTTGAGGGTTGAGAGAGCGATGAAGAAAGAACTGACGATTACGCGGGAGCCGATTGATGAAGCGAAACTCGTGGCGCAGCGCACGATGTCGCACGGCATGGGTGCGGCGATCTACTTCGCGGGGGTGGTGCGCGCGGCGGAGGGGCAGGCGATCATCCAGGCGATCGATTACGAGGCGTTCGAATCCATGGCGCGGCATCAGTTCGAGAAAATCTTTGCGGAGGTGGAGAAGCGCTGGCCAGTGGAGTCGGTGCGGCTGGTGCATCGCATCGGAGTGGTGGCGGTGAATGAACCTTCGCTGTGGATAGAGATCGTGACGCCGCATAGGGGTGAGGCTTTCGCCGCCTGCCAGTGGATCATCGAGGAGATGAAGCGTGTCGTGCCGATCTGGAAGAAACCGGTGGTGTGAGGGTGAAGCGTTAAAATGCTAAATCGTGATTCGTTGAAACGGTTCATCGTTCTAACCATTCAACCCTTTTAACGATTTAACGCCGTCTGCTGCGGAAGAATTTGATTGTCCGTCTGCATGGCTTCGGCCTAACTCTTGGTTAAATCTCCTATGAACTCTATCAGTCGCCGTTCCTTTCTGAAGTTGTCCGCAGGCACCGGTCTGGTTGCCGCCAGCGCGGGCTCGTTGCTCACCTCGCCCTTGGCCCAAGCCATTGAACCGGTCAAGCGCGCGGGTAAACCGCGGTTCCTGCTCAGCCTCGCCGCGTATGGCTTTCGCGATCACTTCGAGTGGATGCGCGGCAAGCAGAAGACAATCGCGGATGCGGGCAAGAAGATGGATATGTTCAAGTTCGTGGATTACTGCGCGGACCACGGTTGCGAGGGCGCGGAGCTGACGAGCTATTTCTTTGATCCCAAAACCACGGCGGATGATTTGCTGAAGTTGCGTCGTCATGCGTTCCTGCGCGGCGTGATGATCAGCGGCAGTGCGGTGGGCAATAATTTCGCGCGCGTCAAAGGCAAGGAACTTGATGACGAGATCGCTGATGTGAAGCGGTGGGTCGATCAGGCGGCGATTCTCGGTGCGCCGCACATCCGGGTCTTCGCCGGTGCGGCAGCGAAAGGTTTGGCGGAAGCGGAGGCGCGGAAGAACTGCATCGCGGCCATGGAAGAGTGCTGCGAGTACGCGGGCAAGAAGGGCATCTATCTGGGCATCGAAAACCACGGCGGCATCGTGAGCCTGCCGGAGCAATTGCTCTCATTGATCAAAGATGTGAACAGCCCATGGTTCGGCGTGAATCTGGACACCGGCAACTTCCACACGGAAGACCCGTATGCCGATCTCGCCAAGTGCGCGCCATACGCCGTGAACGTGCAGGTGAAGGTGGAGATCCAGCGCGCCGGGGCCAAGGAGAAGGAGCCTTCCGATATCAAACGGCTCGTGAAGATTTTGCGGGACGCGAACTACCAAGGTTTTGTGGCGCTGGAATACGAGGCCAAGCCGGACCCGTATGACGCCATCCCGAAGCACATCGCTGAGTTGCGTGCGGCGTTCGCGTAAGCTATGGCGGTAAAAAAGGCCCGGCTGGGAAACCAGCCGGGCCTTTTGCTTTAGAGCCAGATTGACTACTTCACCTCACGGATCACCCGCACGCGATGCGCTTCGCTGTCACCGATGTAGAGCGTGCCGTCCTTATCCACGAACATCCCATGCGGCCGCCCCATCTTGCACTTGAGCGGGTCACCATCCGGGCCATCGCCCTTCTCGCCCGTGCCGCAGATGAGTTCCAGCTTGCCCGTCTTCATATCCACCATGCGGATACTGTGGCTTTCGGTGTCCACCAGATAGACTTTGGAATCATCCGCCGACAACGCGATGCCTTTCGGCCCGCTCAAGGTCGCTTCCTTCGCCGGTCCGCCGTTGCCCGTGAAACCTTTCTTACCGGTGCCGGCGATGTGATGGATCGTCCCCTTGGCCAGGTCCAGTTTGAATACCTGATTGCCTTCCCGCAGGGCGACCCACAGATTGCCCTTGGTATCAAAGTCCAAAGTGCGCGGGCCGTTCAGCGGCACGTCTTTGAATTTTACTCCATCAGGTGTCGCCGTCTTTTGGCCGTTCCCGGCGAAGGTGGAGATCTGGCCGGTCTTCATATCCACCTTGCGGATGCGGTGGTTGCCGATGTCACAGATGTAAAGATCACCCTTGGCATCGAACTGGATGCTGTGCGGTTGATTGAGTTGAGCTTTGTCCGCCGGCCCGCCATCGCCGGAGAAACCCGCAGTGCCCGTGCCGGCGACGGTGGAGATAAGGCCCGTTTTCATATCCACCTTGCGCACGCGGAAGTTCTGCATGTCCACGATGAAGAGGTTGCCTTGCTTGTCGAAACGGATCTCATGCGGCAGATTGAATTCGGCTTTCAGCGCCGGGCCGCCATCGCCGCCCGGGCCTTTCTTCCCGCTGCCCGCTACGGTGGTGATGATGCCCTTGGCATCGACCTTGCGGACGACCTGCCCGGTGTATTCGCAGAAGTAAATGCAGCCATCCGGCCCCCGGATGACGCCGAAGGGATTGTTGATCTGCGCCTTCGTGGCCGGCCCGCCATCACCAGAATACCCGGCGACACCGGTGCCAGCGAAAGTCTCTGTGACCCAAGTGCCAGCTTGCGCGGAGAAGACCGCGGCCAAAGCCAAAGTAAATATAAGAGAGACCGGGCGTATCATATGACTGAATGATACACCCGGAGGACAAGCAGAAAGCAAGCTGGTTCAGGGCATAGACGGGTAAATTAGGCTGGAATTCAGCCGCCTATCGGTGAAAGTAAACCCAGCATCATGTCCTTAACTCACCTATCTTTGGCCAAGCGAAAGCGCGATCAGGCTTTTAGTCTGATCGAGCTGATGGTGGTGATCGCCATCATCAGCATTCTGGCCAGCCTGATGCTGCCGGTGCTGGGCAAGGCGATGGAGAAAGCCAAACGCACCTCGTGCCTGAACAATCTCAAGCAGATGGGGCTGGGCGGCCACATGGCCGCCACGGATAACAACGACCGTTTGCCGGGGGTGGGGAGCAACTCCACGAACATGATCTGGAACGGTACGAACTACGTGGGTTACGGCCGCATGGTCAAGTCAGACACCTTGGTGGCCCGCATGTTCTATTGTCCTTCCGCCACGACGTTCAGTCCCGGTGGCACGAATTGCCAGAGCAGCCTCGGGGTCACGGGTGTGGTGGCCTACAGTTCCTATTATTTTCGCGGCAGCCGCCAAGGTGGACCGAGCCGCCTGGAGAAAGGGGCCGGGCGCGTGTTGATCTCGGATTACGAAACTCGTGAGCCGTTCCAAGTCGGTGAGTGGTATGCGCAGTCCCACAAGACCGGGAAGAATGTGCTGCGTGGCGACGGCAGCGCGGCCTTTGTGGTGAATGACTGGGACAGCCGTTGGGTGGATCATGGTGGCGATAGTGCGCCCGGCGCCAAGGATGGCACCTGGAGCAAGCTGGATCGCGGTCACGAATGAGCGGTTACTAGTTCACGTATAGAGCGGCAATGCGCTCAAGGTGAACTCTGGGAAAATCTTCTTAAAATCCGCACTGGGGCTGTGCCGTTGCAGCACGGGCGCGAGCACGTTGCGGTAGTTGTTCACCACGGGCAAATCACCCGGACCTTCGAGCAGATCTGCTTTCAATTCCGTCCATGGCCCAAAGACACGACCACCTTTGACGCCTCCGCCCAAGACGAACATCACACTTCCGCGTCCATGATCGGTCCCGAAAGCTGAGTTCTCCATCACGCGCCGGCCGAACTCCGTCATCACTACCACGCTCACTTGATTCATGCGGGTTCCGAGGTCGCGATGGAACGCGGCCAGGCCGCTGCCCAGACGGCGCATCAACGGGTCCATGAGGTTGGATTGATTCAAGTGTGAATCCCAACCACCAAGGTCGATGGAGACGGCTTCGAGGCCCACCTGCGCTTTGATCAAGCGGGCAACCTGCTTGAGCCCTTGGGCGAAGCCATCGTAACCATACGCCGCCTCGTGTTCCGGCACGTAACGCGTGGCGCGCAACTGATCCATGCGTTGCAATGCACCGAGGGTATCGCGCGCGGATTGGCCGAGCGCACCAGTCTCACCAGCGTAGAGCTTGGTGAGCTCGCGCGTGAGCCGGGCGGAGTTTTTGCCGAGCGAGAAATCTTCCAATGATTCGAGCACCGTTGCTGCCGGTGCACCGCGCAGGCATTCGGGCAAGGCTTTACCGATGGCCATTGCCGAGAGTGAACCGCCGCTGTCTTGCTGGCGATAACGCAAAAATCGTCCCAACCAACCGCCTGCTACCATGCCGCCGTGCTCCATCAGGTCTTGTGCCTCGAAGTGTGAACGCGTGGCATCCTCCGACCCTGCACCGTGAACGATCGCCAAGTTTCCCGCCTGATAGAGCGGAGCCAAATCTTTCAGCAGAGGATTCAAGCCGAAGAAGCCATCCAGCTTCACGGCCTCCTGTTTGGAGAGGGCGATGCGCGGACGATACTTGTAGTAGCCGGGATCTTCGAGCGGCGCGACGAGGTTCAGGCCATCCGCACCACCCCGCAGAAACACGACCACCAAGGTCTGGCGACTATCGCCATTGCCGCTAACATAGGCCTGGGTTTGGGTGGTCATATCAGCAGCGTTGAAAGGCAGGTGACGCCAGCAACAAGGCGAGGCCTGCGCCGGAACTGTGGTAACTGCTTTGCTCCTCCGCCGTCGGCAAACGACCAAGCAGGTGGGCCATCAAGCCTTCATGCCCGCCGAAACTTTTTTCCAATTGCGGCAAATCCAGCCGCGTATGCTCCAGACGGCCTTCAGAAAAAGCCGTCGCAAAGTTCCAACGCCAGAGCAGGGTGCTCATCCATGGCGTGGCTTCCTCCGGGTAACCATCCGGTGTGGGATAGTGAAAGGGCGCGTGGCCCATCCGCAGAAAATATTCCGTCAACGGCTTCTCGGCTTCGGTCGTCGCATTCGTCGCGCGCAAGGCGGAGACGATGTAATTGAAGGGCCGCTTGAACTTGTTCCCGCGCGTGGTGCGGAACTCTTCCATGTGGAACAACGCGCGCAAGGTGTCTTTGATGTCACCGTTGGAGCTTAAGTACGCTTTGGCGACGGTATCGATCGCAGCCGTAGGCGGTTCATCCGCGATGAAGCGGCGGCATAATTTCTCGGCAAGATATTTGGCCGTGGCCGGATGATGCGTGACGATGTCCAGCACGCGCTCGAGCTCGCCGCGCGCCATCTCCTCACGCGCATCTTTGCTCAAACCAGTAGGGATCGCGGGGATAGTTTGCCCGAGGAATTGTTTCTCGCCGGCATCGTGCTGGTTCAGATTGAAATCCACGGTGCCGATGCCGAAGTAAGGTTTCTTGGAGCGCACGGTCCAGCCCGTGAGGCAACGCGCTACTTCCATCACATCGCGCTGCGTGTAGCCGCCGTGCACACCGAGGGTGTGCAGCTCTAGCAGTTCGCGCGCGTAGTTTTCGTTCGGCTTGTCCTCGGCGCGTGACTTGCGGTTCACGCGGCCATCGAGATACCAGAGCATCGCGGGGCTCAGCGCGGAAGCCTTCGCCATCGCCGGGAAATTGCCGAGTGCATGGGCGCGGATGACTTCACGGTCATCGGCCACTTTCAGCCATTTGCAATCGCCTTTGGAGGGATCGATGTTGAAGTGATCGCTCCAGAACTGGACCATCACCTCGAACAACTGCCGTTCGGACATCACGGCGCGCAATGTCGTGGCCCGCACTAATTCATCGAGTAACAGTTTCTCCTGATATTCGTAGAGTTCGCCGATGGGCAATGTCAGCGTTTCAAAGCGGCGGATGGTGTAAGCGCAAACCTTGTCCTCGATCTGCTCCGGTTGCAATTGTTCCTCAAGGAAAGCATGGAAGGCTTCGGCTTCCGTTTTGCCCAAAGCGCGCACCCGTTGGTAATCCCCGGGCCGTACCCCGAAGGTCAGGCGATTCAAACCGTGCGAGACGAGATCAAGCTGGGCGCTCGTGGGCGGTTGGAAGGGGCCGGTAGTGCGCTTGTCCTGCGGTAGAATGGGCAGGAGACCTTCCGGCACTTGGTCGCACCCGACCGTTGCCAGCAGAGCGGCTCCGCCGGTGGCGTGCAGGAAATTGCGACGCGAGAGGTTCATCCGGCCACCTGTGGTGAAACGGTATTTAAGGTGGGGGAGCTAGATTTCGCGGAACGGCAAGCGAGCACGGCGGCACCGCAACCGCTGATTAAAGTCCAGAGCGTCAAACCGAACCAGCCGATGAACGGCAGGAGGTAAGCCGGCGCCAGCACCAGGCCGCCGCGCAAGACGCGCCGCCATGGTTGAGTTTCGTCCAGTGGCGTGGCAAGACCTGCGCCTATCCGTTGGCAGAGGCCCGCAGAGCCGATCAAACCGAGCAGCACGGGCAAGCTGAGCACCAAACCGCCGATGATCTTGATGGCGGGATTGGGCAGGCGCAAGAGGTAGATGCCGAGCAAGCCCATTGGCACCGAAACGAGGATGCCGACGAACGTGATGTAAAAAGGCCGGCTGTAAGTGGTCCGCGTGCGTTCGACCAGCGCGGGAAACAGCGCTTGTGCCCCTACCCAGTAACTGATGAACACCAAGAGCGTTGCCAGAATCAGCAAAGCGATCTTCAAGATATCGGCCATGATCATAAGCAAAATCTTTCCTGCACGGGTTGGTTGTTGAGGTGCAAGCATGACAGTTTGCCGCGAGGACCGGGCAAAGTTGTCACTAATAATAACGTCTGCGGGTCGTGAAGGTTACAAGCTGGAGGCGGATTTGTGCGGTTTTCTTGGGTCGCTGATATCGGTTAAACCGGCATGGCGATAGGGCTGTTCGGTATGGCAAACCCTGCTTATGAAGCTTCTGAACCGTGAAAAGCACTACTTTAACCACCAAGGTTAGCTTTTTAAAGCCTTCGTTTGTTTCCTAACCTGTTGTTAGAAAAAGTGTTATGTTTATTTATTCGGGCGCTGGAAACCAGCAATTCAACCTTGGTGAGGTAGCGAAAAGCAAATTAGGTTGTGCAAAACAGATTGTAACTAATGGCACTATTTATATAAACATAAATAGATGCTTATGGCTCGTGCCATTCAGTTCAAGTCGTTCGCCCTCAGCTTGCTCCTCCTTGCGCTGCTTGTGAGTCCACGGGTTGGCCAGGCGGTCGTGTTGGACTGGGACACGGTGACTTGGTCTGGCGGGATGAGTCAGGCCTTTAACATCGATAGCTCCAATTCCAACAACGGCAGCACCAACGACGTGTTCATTTCCATCTCGGGAAATACGAACCGGTTTGCCATTGCCCCCACCGTTAACACCAACCTGACAGGCGGCTTGAGTCCCGTGGAGAACGGGCTGTTTCTGAACATGGACTATACCACGCGGACGGAGAGTATCACAGTCTTGGTGGGGCTGAACTATAGCGGCGGGGTAAGCAATTTGACGTTCACGTTATTCGATGTGGATCGTTTGGTAGGTGGTAATGATAGTGGCTATACGGACAAGATTTCGAGCATCATTGGCCGGGGACGAACGGTGCGGTGGTCTTGCCGACCATCACAACGAACGCTGGTAATGTCGTGGTGGGCACTGGCAGCAATGCCTATGTGCGCGGTGTTTCTTCCATCAGTGACACCAGTGGTGTGGGGACTGTGACTTTTACTTTTTCCACGGCTATCACGAATTTTTCCTTCACTTACGGCAACGAGACGAACGCGCCGTCCAACCCGGGCAACCAGTGGATCACGCTCTACGACATCAGTTTTGATGCGAAGCCTAAGGTGCCGGAATGGCACCCTGGTTTGATTGCTGCGTTGCTTTGCTTCGGCTTGGTCGGGTCCGCCGGTTCTTCTTCTGATTTACGGTTCATTTCCCTTTTTGCTCTGAGGGCTAACTTAAACGGCAGGAAACCCTTGCTTAAGCTCGCTAGGCTATTCCCCTAGCCGATTTGCGGTCTTCTACGTAGAACGGGAATCACACTCGAATTGCAATTGGGTTGGAGGGTGGTTTTTATTTTTATAACTCGCTTATTAAGAATGGGTTGGATAATTATTCTGGCCTTCGTTAAGGGTGTTCTACGAGGCTCCAATTACGTGTTTTGGCAGCAAAATCTACGAAGGCTTACTCATTGTTCCGGCGGCTTCTGCCGATGTATAAATAGTTCCAGTATGAAAAGAGCCATTCAGTCCACTTGGTTAGTGCTGGCCCTGCTGTTAAGCGGGGGCACGCTGTTGCCTGGCTCGGCTCAGGCCATCGTGCTGGACTGGGACTCGGTGAACTGGAGCAGTGGTTCTTTGTCACAATCGTTTGATATCGATGCCAGCAATCCGGGTAACGATATCACGATCACTATCACTGGGGATACGAGCTACTTCGCCCAGAATGTGAATGACACGACGGATCTGACCGGCGGGCTGAGCGGCTCCCAACAGTCTTTGTTCATGAACATGAACTATAGCTCGGAAAGCCAGCTCATCACCGTGAGTGTGTCGTTTAACTATGCCAACGGTGTCACCGGGGTGGGCTTTACCCTCTTTGATATCGATAAAAGTTCGGCCGGAAATGACAGCGGCTACACGGATAAAATCGTTCTGCTGGGCAGAAGCCTGACGGGCACCTTGGTGGCGCCAACTTCGATCACACCTTCCACGGCGAATGAAACCGTGGGCAGCGGGACCAACATTTACGTCCGCGGCACAACGGGCGCTACCGATACCACGAGTGATGGTAACGCCACGTATGCGTTCAGTTCCACGATCACGAATTTCACGTTCACATACGGGAATGATTCCAGCGCGCCGAATAATCCGGGCAACCAATGGATCGCGCTGCATGACATCACGTTCACACCCAAAGTGCCCGAATGGCATCCGGGATTGATTGCGGCGCTTTCCTGCTTCGCTTTGGTGACGGCGCGCCGATTTTTCTTTTAAGCGGTTGACGGGCTGAAGGTGTGGAAGACTAACCGTTCCGCTTTTTCCGCAAGCGGGCAACGACGGCGCCCGCTCCCAGTCCCAGCAAGGCGAGCACATTCGGTTCTGGCACGGCGGCCACAGACAGTTCGAATCTGGAGGCATCACTGCTTACACCGGCAGATACCGAGTTCAGGCTAAACTGGCCATGGGAATCGCCATCGCCCATTCGGGCATTGGCATTAACTCCTATCCCGTAGTACCCACCGCTTCCTGCCAACTGCTGTGCGAATGAGGACTCCGGCCCGGGATAAGGATACAATGCGCGAAACGATTCCGTTGAGAAGTAGGCGTTTCCCGTGGTGGGCAAAGGCATCAGAACCTGAGGGCGAGGATAGAGATACCAACTGGCTGAGGTGCTCACGTAACCGCTGATCTGCGTGCCAGAAATACCATTCGCCACATGCTCTGATGGTTCCTCCGCGAACGTTGGGATAGCCAACAAGCCAAATGCCAGCAGGCCGACAATCTTCGGCACGATCTTATTTTTGGCGTAATGCATTGGGGATGTTTCCTCCGACTTTGCGATTCCGACTGACCTCCGATTAACCTAGCCATGTAGATCGATAGCGTCAAGGCGGCGACGTCCGTTACTTCTCCGCCTGTGGCAACCACTGCACGGCATCCGCGATCACATATTTCCCGGCCGTGCCTTCATTGGAGATGCGCACCCAGTTATTTGTGCCAGCACTGAAGCGGAACTTGCCCAGACTGGTGAAGAGTTTGTCATGCTCTGAAGGCGATTGCTGGTTGAGACGGATGGTCTTCTCTCCACCAGCGTGATGGATGGTGATGGGGGCGTTCGTCGCGCGGCGGACGTTGTAGCAATGGGCCAGCCGCACTTCATACACGCCTTCAGCGGGGATATTCGGCGTGAACGTCACCGACTTCGCGCCTTTGCCATCATTTTGATCGTGCAGATAGCCCAAGCCCACGTAGGGCGGCGTGTGGGTGGAGTATTGCCATTTGCCCACGAGTGTGGCGCTGGTGTCATCCACCACGATGCCCGGTAGCGTGGCGGGATCGGCGACGATGAAGGGAACCAGCTCCGGATTATCCACATCCCCTTCGCTGTGCGCGTTCGGCACCGCATCCGGATGCGGTTTCAGTTTGTTTACGATGGGTGCCGCCAGCAGCGCCATCGCGAACAGCATCGCCACAAACGTCGTGAGCGTGACCGGCTTCATGGATTACTTCTTCGCGGTCAGTTTCTCGATGAGATAGTCGCTGATGGTCTTGTGCTTCACATCCGGCGCGCCGGGGTAAACAAGTTCGCACGGCACCTTCAGTTCATTCAGGTGCTCTTGCAGTTTCACGCCGAAATTCGCGGTGTGCGTCGGGTCTTTCTGCTCCTGACCGATGGCGGGTGGCGTGCCGTAGTAAAGATAGACCGGGGGATCATCCGGCGTGGCGAGAGCGTAGGGGGAATACTCGGCGATCCAGGGGAGAATGGTGTCGCGCTTGGCGAGGAACTCTTCGAACTGGGATAGCTTCTTTTCCTTGTCACCCTTGAAACCGAAGGCGTGACCGCCGTAACGGCTGTTAGGCGTCCACTCTTTCATCTGCTTGGGATCAAGGGTGGTTTGCGCGACATTCACCGCGGCGCAGAGGAGACGGGTGGATTCGCGGGCGATCGGATCCTCGCTCTTAGGATCGGCGAGGTCCGGGTGGAAATCCAGCCACAAGCTCGAGCACGCGCCAGCAGAACCGCCCGTGGCACCGATGCGCGTCTTGTCGATGTTCCATTCCTTGGCTTTGCTGCGGACGAATTGCAACGCGCGCGCGGCATCGTGCAACGGCGCCTTCACCGGCGGCACGACATCCTGCGCTTGGGTGGTATACCGGTAATTGATCGAGACGACGGAGATGCCAGCGGCGAGATACTTCTCCAGATCACCCACGCGGGCTTTGTCCCCACCCGTCCAGCCACCACCGTGGATGTAAAACACCAGTGGCGTGGGCTTGTCTGACTCCGCCTTGTAGAAATCCATCACGTTCCGCTCGAACGTGCCGTAACGGACATTCGCTTGCGTGGGTGGGCGTTGGCCGGGCGCTTTGGTCTTATCATCGACCTTGACCTTGGCTTTCTCAGGAGCCTTAGTTTCGGTCTTGGCCTTGGCATCGGCATCAGCCGCGTAAGACGTGCCGCCCAGCAAGAGCAAGGCGGTGACTGCAGAAAGTATCCGGGGTTGCATGGAGGTAGCTAAGCAGAAGTAACCACGTCTGCAAAGCGGATAACACCGGCCTTACTCCGCCGTCACCGGTTCGAATATCTCCACCCCGTTTTTCTCTGGTGCGGGGAAAGGCGCGTGGCAGTGCTCGCAATGCGCGTGCTCTATCTGGCGCGGTTTCTGGCAGCTAGGGCATTTCACCAGCAGCGGCCAGTTGCGAGTAAACATGAACGCCAGCAACCCCCCAATGCCGGTCGCGAAATGAAATAGCGCCCAGACAAATTGGGCTTTGATGGACAACCGAAGGCGTCGTCCCAGAACAATTCCGATACCAACGACCAGCAGCGAACAGGAAAATGCCATGGGCAGGAATGTTAATGATGTATCATTGAGCATGATCAATGGCAAAGGCATGCTGCCT
This sequence comes from Limisphaerales bacterium, assembly GCA_965283725.1. GTDB lineage: Bacteria > Verrucomicrobiota > Verrucomicrobiia > Limisphaerales > JAEYXS01 > JAEYXS01. The sequence continues at coordinate 39,361 of CBDIPT010000003.1, read as the reverse complement.
ATGAGCATTTTTTTAGAGAGCCCGACCTTTTCATTGCTGTAGGTATCAGTTGGCAATTCCATCTGCTTTTCGATGGCGCCTCCGCTTGCCACTAGGAAGTAATACTTCGGCATTTTTCCGCCGCGTTTTTCATTCAGTTTGTATGAAGGCTCCATGGTCACTGCAAACTTGTGGGCCGTTTCCAGCAAATGCACATATATCAGACTGTATTCTCTGGGATCCTTCTCCAATGGTAACTGCCACAATTGCTTGCCATCTGGCGTGAAGAAGTGGAGCGAGTTGCGTGTGGCCACGGCCGTGTAGCGCGGGCCTTCCCCGGTCTGTATCACTCTTGCACTCAAGATTTGATTGGTATCATTGACGCGCAACAATGGCTTCGTTGTCATTGCACGTTCGTCGATGGCATAAGCTGCGTGCTCATCGGTCAACGTGCTGCGCGGATACCAATAATCATCATCCGGCACGGCAAACCGGCTCTTTCCTGCCAGTCCTTCAGTAAATCCATCCGGGCCGATACTTCCCACTATCCTCCCAGTCTTGGCATCGAACCCGACCAATCGCCCATAGCGCAGCCAATCGTACCAGATGATGCCCTCGCCAGATTTCCAATAGCGATAGTATGTGAAGCTGCTTTGGAAGGCAGGTTTCCTTTTTTTCAATTCTTCATCCCTATACAGGGACAGGCTGCCCGATGTGGCCAGCCCGTATGGATGACGCAGATTGGTTATCTTCTGTCCATTCGCATCGGTCAGCGGTTTCCCGTCCAGATCCGTCACTTCCTGGACACTTCCTTTCACTGAAGTTTTATACACGGCACCGTCCCGGCTGATCTGATAGCGGATGTAGGAACTGTCGTCGCGGTCTTCCAATGTGTTATGGAGCACGACTGCCAAGAAGATGTAGATGATGGTTGCTCCCATGGTAAGGCTGCCTGTCAAAGCAGCTTTCTCCAAACCGCTCTGAGCTTCGTATTCACCATTCGCTATAAAAGCACCGGCTGCCGCCAATGCTGTCAGGCTGATGGAAATGATTATCGCAAGTCCTACCATCCAAAAAACAGGCAACACAGCGCATGCCGCATATAAGAAGACTCCCACGCCCACCGGCCAAATACGGCTGCCTTGCCACTTCGCGCGACGGACGCAAACCAGCATCGCTGTGAAATAGCAAACAGTCCCGCTCAAGAAGTAGGTCAGCGCCGGAAGAACCATATTCCACTCAAACGGTGCGGCGACTCTGCCGGAGAACGATACCCACAAGATGAAGACGGCCAGCGGCAAGCCCATCGCCAAGACATACAACAGCATTCCGGCAGTGACTTTTGCGCGGAAGATGGTTCTGGGAGAAAGAGGGCGGTGCAACAAGTAGGCATGCAGATCACGATGACGTTCGCTGAACATCTGCATCCACCCCATGATTGTCGCAAACAATCCGCAGATCAAAGCCACAGAGAGATGAAAGTTCTTAGCCATCAATGGTTGCAGCATCTGTACCTCTCCGCCTCTTCCCATTCCTTCAGACAAAGCGCTACTGATCGAGATCCAGCCGGCTCTAATCAGCATCACCATCATCACCAAGGCTGCCAGCACCGCCAGCACCCGTTGCTCCCGTAGTTCTTTCCAGATCAGAATTTTCATACATCTTCCTCCATGTCCTTCAGGATAAATGATTTTTCCCCTCGGTCTCCCAGGTAACTCAGGAATGCTTCCTCCATGCTTAATGGCAGCGGGTCCACTTTTGCTGGGGATAGGGCGTTCAATGCCTGGTGGGTGACCCCATTGCGATCCACACAGATCACACGTAGTTCATGGGCACTGCGGTAGGCTTGCAAAAGGCCCGGAAGTTCTGGCAGAGGTGGTGGCTCACCTGTGAAAGTAAGGCGCATGTGTTTCACTTTTTCCCGGAAGACATCAATGGAGCAACTCGCCCGAAGAATGCTGCGATCCATCACCGCGATGTGATCCGCCACTCGTTCTACATCCGCTAGATCGTGTGAGGAGAAGAAGATGGTGCGGTCTGAACGGCGAGTGAGATAGATCATCGACTCCACCAAGGAACGGCGTGCGACCGGGTCAAGGCCAAGCGCCGGATCATCGAGGATCAGCAATTCCGGATCAGGAGCGAGGGTGAGGGCGAGACAAAGGCCAGCGCGTTCACCCCGGGAAAGGTCCTTCACCTTCGCCTCCGGTTTCAGTTTGAAATGCCCGACAACACCGCGAAAGACCTTGTCGTTCCAGCGTGGATAGAATGCCGATTGAAACTCGCCGCATTGCTTCACCGTCATCCACGCGTAGAGCTGGTGTTCTTCCGTGAGGTAACCGATGCGTGCACGGATCTCCGGTGTGAGCGAGCGGATGTCGCAGTCCAAGATGCTTCCGCTACCACGAGTCGGCTGCACCAAGCCGAGCATCATGCGGATGGTCGTGGTCTTGCCCGAACCGTTGCGACCGAGGAAGGCGAAGACGCAGCCGCGTGGCACTTCAAGGTTCAGCTCATAGACGGCCGGGTGCTTGCCAAAATACTTCGTGAGACCACGCAATTGGATGACAGGTGAAGCATTCATGATTTGTCAGGCGGGTTCTTCAGTTTGGAAAGTTTCTTGCGGAAAGCTTGCTCGAGTTCTTCGCGGGAGAAATCCAAGGCCATCGCCTCGCCGATGAGCCCATCAATCAACGGCTCCAGACGGCGCCAACCTTCTTCGCGGCTGACCACCTTGCGTTTCGGGATGATGAAGACGCCTTTGCCCGCACGCGATTCGATGAAGCCTTCCCGGGCGAGATCCGTATAGGCCTTGGCCACCGTGTTGGGATTCACCACGAGTTCCTCGGCCAGAGCACGGACGCTGGGGAGCTGAGTATCTACCTTGAGCTTGCCGCTTGCCACCGCCATACGCACCTGATCCGCGATCTGTTTATAGATCGGGACATTGGATCCTGTGGTTATGTTGAACGTGAAAGACACGGTGCAAGTTAAGTGTATTAGTATTACTAGTACAGTTAATACACTTTGTCAAGCCGGTCTATTTTGAGGATGCAAATAGCTTAGCTTTGCAAGGCGGCGAGGAGGGAGCGCAATTCTTCAGCGACATCGGCCGGGTTATCCAATGTCTGGGCGATCTCTTCGCGCAGGAGTTCCCGATAGCGTTTGCGGAGGCGGTGCACAGCCACGCGCACGGTACCTTCGTCCATCTGGAGAGCGCGAGCGGCTTCGGCGTAGGGGATGGCTTGCTCGCCTACCATCAAATAGCCTTTCGCTTGTTGGAACAGGTCGCCTTTGCCATCCGTTTCGCATTCACGCTGCAAGCGGAGGATGACCTGCTCCAGCAACGCCAAGGCCCAGGCGCGATCATAGCTGCGGTCCGGACTCGCCGGATCAGGCGGGTCGAGATGATAACGCTCATCGGCACTCTGCCAATCGAGCGAGAGATGTTCCACACCGCCGCCGCGCTTCTGGCGATTCGCCTTGTCCCATTCATTGGCGAGAAAGTGTTTCAATGCGACAAGGAGGAACGCGCGAAACTTCCCACGTTCGGCGCTGAGCCCGGCCAGATAATTCTTTTCCAGGAAGCTCGCGAAGAACGCCTGCACGAGATCCTCCGCGTCTTCCTTGGATTTGCCCTGTCGGCGCACGTAGGCATAGAGCGGATACCAATACGTCTGGCACAATTCTGCCAGCGCTTTGTCCGAATGCGGCGAGGATTTTCGTCCCGCCGAGAGCACCACCGTCCAGCGCGTGGTGACGAAGATGTCACCACGTGGAGGGCTCGAAGCTTCAGATGAGTTGGCTGTGCTCACAGTTGCGGACCTTTCCGTGGAAGCTGCACGTTTTTCCATTCCACGGTACGGATGGGGCGGGTGCCGACTTTAAAATGACTTATCTGCGACAGTGGGACTGGAAACTCGAAACGTTCCACCTGAAACGATGCGCCTACTTGGCCGCCGCGATCCCAACTTGAGGCTGCCAGTTCTTTTCCCTCAACAGTCACAGCTAGCACCATAAATCTCCGCCCGGCATCCTTCCTGGTGTCCACGGAAATTGCGATAAACGCTTCTCCTTCCGAATTCTGCCCAAGCCCATTAAGCAGGCTGTTCGCTTCCAAAGTCATCGAGCCGTTGAAATCGGCTGCAACTTCTTGGATATGTTCCAGAGGGCCGAGCGCGTAATCCAACTTGATATCGACTTGCAGGGGAATCTGATCCCCTTCACCAGGGCTAAGGGTCGTGATATACCAGCTCAAGCCTTCTGATTTGTCGTCTAATTCATGTCGAGTGCCACGGTTATGACCATCAGCGCCCAATTTTATGGGTTGACCGTTGGTATTTAATAGCGTCAGCACCGTGTGATTCTCTGAGTCGAAAAGCGGATGGGAAATCCACAAATGCAAGAACTTGGGGTTTCTTTTGGCTGCTTCAGTTTCCCTTGGGTCACAACGAACAGGAGCCAGATTGTGGAGCAGGTCTAGCTCTGACTTCGTGTTCGCGGCTGAACCGTCTAGGTGCCATGATCCATTCGGTTTGTTGGTCAGCCATTCGTCCTGCCAAGCCAGAAAACGAAGCTTGGGAAGTTCGGCCAGTTTCTCCGGCGTCGCGGGCGCGGGGTTATACCCTTGCGGAGGGGTGGGTTTTGAAATGAATCGTTTGGCAAATGGGTTTTCAATGCGCTTGATGCGGAGGGTTGCGTTCGCACTTTTTGAACTGAGGTTGACTAGCTGTAACAGACCAAAGGTGTTTTCTGATGTTTGATAGGCAAAGGTGCACCCTGTGCCATCGGGGTTAAGCGGTTTTAGTTTCTTGGGGGCAAAGCGGCCTTGCTCTACGCGATCCATCACTTGCTGCGGACTTAGCTGGTCCCACTCTTCATCTTTGACGACGGCGAAAGTCGTATTATGAATTTGCAGTTCCCCTCGGCTGACTATGATTTCATAGCCATTCTTCACCAAGCCTGTGGTGTCACCGACGGTATCTAAATCAACAGGTCTGCTGGTCGTATTTGTGACTGTCACAAATCGATATCCTACTGCGGAAGGGAGCGGGGCTGTAGATGTCAGTGCCACATCCCGAAACTCCACCCAATGGATGAGGCGGGCTTGCACGCGGAATTCCTTGATATCCTTCAGCAACATGCCGGGGAAAGCATAAGTGGCGATGGAGCTGTTGCCGCTCTGAGTGCTGGACATGATGTGTTGTGTGCGCTCTTTACCTTCCATGTCCACGGTTACCACCCGGGTATGCCAATCGGCCTGCCGCGTTCCCATGATAAGGGTGATCTGCGCTCCATCCTTGCCATCGGTGGCATCATGGACTGTGATGCCCCATTTGGGATCGTTGGATTGCGCGGTGTAGGTGTTGCGATGATTCGCTACATCATGGGTGCTGACCGTGCGCCACGGATCGAGTCCATAACCGATGCGCACAGCGGCGCGGCTTGTTGAGGAGGGCCAGATGAAGCAGGCCTGATTCACATCCTCAGCCGGTTGCCCATTCACAAAGACTTTGCCTCCGGCGGCGAAGGACATGTTGGGCTCGATGTCGAAGTAAGGTCCTTGTGCCTCTTTAGGGAGGTTGGTGTGTTTCACCAATGCGCCTGGCATCGCCTTTTGATTGGCCGATGGGAGTCGGGTTGTGGAGTTCGTAGGTCGCGTTGGTGATGGGCTGGCCGTTCGGTGCCCACCACTGATTCGGTGCTGCATCTAGGTTGCCGATGGCGATCACTTCCACGGTTCCGCCGCCGGGCAAATTGACGCGCATCGGGCCACTATTGTTTTGCATCACCTGAGCCGGCACTGGCAGAGGGCGAGGGAACATCTTCTGGAACAGAAACGTATGCTCCACCGTCACGTTCCAAATCACGGAAAAGGCGGCGATACTGCCCAATGCATAATAGTGGCCGTTACGCCACCAAGGGCGTTTAGGCGGTAATATCACTGTGCCTTGCGGGGTGCGCGGCAACGTGCTCAACAGCGGCTGGCGTAGAGTGTAACGCACACCCGCAATAATGATCGCCATCGCTGCCAACGCCGGGATGAAGAAATTGCTATGGGGGTTGTCCGTGGTGAAGGCGAGGAAGAGCCAGCTCGCGATCAGCAGGCCAATGCCTGCTGCGATGGTTAGCAGCACACCCGAGAATGAAACCGTGCGGTGACCGTTCTGTTCCACGACCACCGGGATGCCGGCCCAATAAATCTTTTGCGGACCAGAGGGAAGCGGAGAACTCGCCGGAGCAGTCGCAGGCGCGGCTCCTCCGGCGATTGTCTCCACCTGTGTTTTCACCTCGCTGGCGTGCTGGTAGCGGCGCTCGGGATCATTCTCCAGAGCGCGAAGAACCACATCGTCAAATCTTACATCCACCTGCACTTTGCGTGAAGGTGGTGAGAATTTCCCGAGCGGTAACTCGCCTGTGAGCATCTCGTAAAGCACGACACCAAGAGAGTAGATGTCGGCGCGATGATCTACGGCCAGCGGGCGGGCGACCTGTTCCGGGGCCATGTAGTGCGGCGTGCCCATCACCTGGCCTTCATTCGTCAGGCGCAGGCTTTCGATGTCCTGCCCGAGAATCTTTGCCAGACCGAAGTCCGCGATCTTCACACGGCCTTTGCGGTCCACGAGCACGTTCTCAGGTTTGATGTCACGATGCACCACTCCCTCATCGTGCGCGTATTGCAGGGCATCACAGATTTGCGGGATGAGCTGCAGGGCTTCACGGGGGGCGAGGCGACCGGCTTTTTCCAACTGCCGGAGATTCGCGCCATCCACATATTCCATGAGGAAGAAGTGCAGGCTCTCCACGTGACCGAACTCGTAAACGGCCACGATGTTCGGATGGTTCAAGCGGGCGAGCGCGCGGGCTTCACGATTGAAACGCTCGGCAAAGTTCGCGCCTTCCGCTCCGCCAGCGGGCAAGACTTTCAACGCGACCAAGCGGTCCAAGGCCGGTTGTCGGGCTTTATAGACGGCGCCCATGCCGCCAGCACCGAGCAACCCCAGTATCTCCAATTGCGGGAATAACTTCGCCAACGACTCAAGGGTGGGGGGCGTGAAGCGGGTCTTGTTCGCATCGCCGCTGCCGGCATCGGTTTCCAAGCCCTGCGCCATGAGGCAGGCGGGGCAAAGCCCTGCGAGAGCCCCTGCCGGGAGAGGCTGACCACAGGTCGGGCAATTATGAGCTTCGTTCAAAGTGGTTTTCATACGTTTTTATCCGTTCTCTAACCACCTCAGAAGCGTTTTTTGACAGGTGTTACAGCAAAAAGCAGAAATGTGGAACAGGGCCGAAGGGCGCCGTCCCAGAAGCAGAGAATCAGGCCCGCTGATTATTTATGCAGAAGTTCGTCCAGCGTTCCCAGCAAGAGCTCGACGCTAAAAGGCTTGGCCAGGAAGTGCCGGACGCCGAGGGCTTTAAGGGCATCCGTGTGCGGATTGTCTTTGGCATCCATCAAGCCGCTGGCCGCGATGCATTTGATGTCCGGTTGCTGGCGCTTGAGCTGGGTCACCAAGGCCACGCCATCCATCACGGGCATCATGATGTCCGTCACGACGATGGCGATCTCCTGCTGGTGTTGCAGGAACAGGGCGAGGGCTTCGACGCCATTGGTGGCTCGCAGGATGCGATAGCCGTGGCGCTGCAGCACCGATTCGGCGATACTGATGATGCCGGGTTCATCATCCACTAGGAGAATCAATTCATCACGGCCTTTGGGCAACTGGGCTCCGCCTCCGTTGTCTTGTTCGGCCTTGGCGGCTGGCAGGGCGGGGAGCAGGATGCTGAAGGTGCTGCCTTCACCCACGACACTCTTTACCGTGATGCTGCCACCATGACCGCGGACGATACCGATCACGGTGGACAAGCCTAATCCCGTGCCCTTGCCTTGTTCCTTGGTGGTGAAGAAGGGTTCGAAAATGCGGTCCAAGACTTCAGGCGGGATGCCCGTTCCGGTGTCACTGACATCCAGTTTCACGTAGTCGCCAGCTTTGAGCGAGGGGTACGTTGCGGCAGCTGCGGCATCCAGATGCACGTTACAAGCGGCGTAGATAAGTTCGCCGCCTTGGGGCATGGCATCGCGGGCGTTCACGCTGAGGTTCAGCAGGATCTGATGCAGTTGTGTGGCATCGCCCTTGATCGGCCAGAGGTCGGCGGCCAGACGTGATTTGATGTGCAGGTTGCGCGGGAAGGTTTCGGTGGCCATGCGCAGCATGTCTTTGATGAGGTGACGAAGTTGCAGCGGGCCTTTGTCACCTTCGATACCCCGGGCAAACGTCAGGACCTGTTTGACGATGTCCGCCCCGCGTTTTGCGCTGCTCTCCACCGTTTCGACTATAGGCAGCAAATCGGCCGGCAACTCGCTGGTGCGGAGCAGTTCGACGGACATCATGATCGGAGCCAGCACGTTGTTCAGATCGTGGGCGATGCCGCCGGCCAGCAGCCCGACGCCTTCCATACGCTGGGCGCGAAGATATTGCTTCTCCAGCTCTTTGCGTTGCGTGATGTCCTGCTTGATGGCGATGAAGTGGGTGACCTTGCCCGTGGCCGAACGGACCGGGGTGATGGTCATCTCTTCGTCGTAGAGCGAGCCATCCTTGCGGCGATTCTTCAACTCACCCTGCCAGACTTCTCCATTAGTGACGGTGGACCACAGGTGGGAGTAGAATTCGGCACCTTGCAGACCGGATTTGAGCAGCCGGGGGTTTTGTCCTTCGGCTTCCTCGCGGGTGTAGCCCGTGTGCCGGGTGAACGCTTCGTTGACCCAAACGATTTGGCCGCGCACATCCGTGATGACGATGGCATTGGCGGCGGCATTCAGAGCAGCACTTTGCAGGAGCAGTTGGGCTTCGGCGGCATACTTTTCGGTGATATCCATCATCACTGCCATGGCGCCGATCTGGTGCCCTTCGGGCGTCAGGACTTGGGAGGCATTCGTGATGATATGGCGCGGTGCAACTCCCGGAGCGGCGATCACCAGATGGGCGCCACGGACGGTCTCCTTCCGGAAAGCACGTGCGAGCGGAACGGTCTCCAAGGTCATCGGCGTCACGCCATCGGCTTCATAGAGGGAGTAGGTGTTCGCCCAATTCTGCTGGTCAATGGCGGTGGCATCCATGCCATGCCATTCGCGGGCGATGCGATTGAAGAGGCGGAGTTTTCCCTGGGCATCGCAGGCGACCACGCCGGCATCGAGGTTTTCCAGCAGTGCCCGGGTGAACTCCTGTTCATGCTGAAGTGCCTCCTCGGCGGCTTTACGCTGAGTAAGATCGAAGAAGGCCACGATGAAAACATTGCCGAGATCGGTTCCCGAAACTTCCACGGTGCGGACGGAGCCATCTTTGCAGGTGATTCGGCATTCGATCGGCTGGATGGAGGTTGATCTGGCTTTGGCATCGTGAATGGCATTTTCCCACGCGGTCATCATGGACTGCCGATAAGCCGGGTCCGGGTAAGCTTTCAGCCACCATTGTTCCAGATTCGGCAGGTCTTCCAGCGTATAGCCGAATGTTTTGATGTACTGCTCATTGATGAACGTGATCTCGCCTTTGGGAGTGGACATGCCCATGGGGATGGGAGCGAGCTTGAAGAGCAGGCGGAAGCGTTCCTCGCTGTTGCGGAGGGAGGCTTCAGCTCGCTTTCTTTCGGTGATATCGGTAGAGACGGCCAGAAGGTAATATTTGCCCCGAATATTGATCTCTTTTACGCTAATCCGGACATCCCGGCACTGGCCATTGCGGTGGCGATGGGCGGTTTCTATCAACGCTTTTCCTTGGGTGCGCAATTCGATGAAATGCGCTTGCATCTCCTCCGGACTCAATTTGGCATCGATGCTGGCGATGGTCAGGTTGGAGAATTCTTCGCGGGTATAGCCCAGACTTTGGTGGGCGGCATCATTGAACTCGGTGAAACGTTTGCTCTCGCCATCCACGAGAATGATGGAATCCGCTGCCTGGCTGAAGATGGCAGAGAGCACTTCGTCACGCTCCTGCAGGGCGAGTTGGTCTTTTTTGGCGGCGATATCGCGGGCCAGATTGTCCAAGGCGAAAGAAACATCGCCGGCCGCCTCTTCCAATAGACGGATCTCCTTCTCGCCGAAAAAATTCGGTTCACCGGCATAGACAGTGATAAGCCCGGCGATCAGGCCGGATTTCCTGACGGGCAGCGAGATGGAGGATTTGAAGCCAGCCCGCTGGGCGGGTGCCCGCCAGGGGAAGGTGTTGGGATCGTTTAAGAAATCATTGCAGACGTAGGTGCGGCCTTCGCGGAACGCGGTGCCGCTGGGGCCACGACCTTCGGGCCGGTCATCGGCGTAGATCTTAAGCGCACTGGTATAGTTCGTATCATCACCAAAGACACTCGAAGGTATGATGAGTTTGGTTTCCTTATCCAGCCAGCCGATCCAAGCCATCTTGAACTGGCCGTCTTTCACGAGGATCTCGCAAATCTGCCGGCAAAGCGCTTCAGGGCTGGAGGCATGAACGATGGCCTGGTTGATGCCGCTCAAAGCGGTGTACACCCGGTTGAGCTGGCGGATGTGCCGTTCATTCTCTTTGCGCTGGGTGATATCCCGGATGACGGCGATCAGCTCTTTGTGACCGTTGACTTCCACCGTCCGTCCGGTCATCTCGATGGGGAAACTGGTGCCATCCTTGCGCACGTGCACGGCTTCGTAGTTGGCACCTTGAGGCGAATTGAAGGTGGCCAGTTGTGCGGCTTGTGATGGGAGGAAGTCGGGCGAACGGAACGCTTGGACAGGCAGATGCAGGAACTCCGTTGCCGTGTAGCCGTAGAGGCTTAAGGCGCGGTCATTGAACTCCGTCACCCGCATCTGGTCATCTAACACGATGATGGCATCACTGGCTTCACGCATCAGCGTGCCCAGCCGTTTGTCTTTGGCCAACAGAGCCGTTTCTACAGCCAGCTGTTTGCTGAGGTGGACAGCCGTTTGCTGCCGCCATAACCAGCCGGCACCGAAGACCAAGGATAGCAAAGCGAACCCTACGATGAAGGACACCTGGGCAGCTTCTTTTTCCAACGGGGCATAGACTTCCTCCCGGTCGATTTTGGAGACCATGATCCACGCGGTGCCGCTGACCGGCCGGATGGCGGCCAGGACTGGTATGCCGCGGTAATCTACGCCTTCGGTGTGGCCGACTTTCCCTTCGGCCGCCATCACGGCGACGGTCTGGCTGTTGGGCGTGATGGGCAGGCGCTGGGTGAGAGCGGAATTGGTGGCATGGCGGACTTTGTTGAGGAAGCGGACATCGTCTTTGTCCCGGCGCAGGAGAACGGTTTCAGCGGAGGGGCTGGCGGAAGGCCAGGATTTCAGCAGGGGATAGAGAAACTTTTCCGGGTCCATCTGGAAAAGCAAGATGCCCAAAGTATCCTTGCCCGGTTCCCCGAGCGGCACCAGCAGGTTCATATGAACGACCCCGTTCGAATTGTAGCGATGGATGTCGGTGATGAACGCTTCGCCTTTTTCCAGCGCTGTCTGGATGTGCTGCTGGATCTCTGCTTCCCCCGCGACTGAGCCAGCTCCGGAGGTGAGCCGTAGTTTGCCTTGGCGATCATAGATGGCGACGCCCCGGTATTGGTAGAATTGTTCCAAGGCGGAGAGCCATTGGCGCAGGTCTTCGCGTAACACCTCATCGGCCGGATTAGCCAGAAAGGCGGCGACTTGTTTTTGGATCGCTGGCGTGTGAGCGGCGGTGGCCCCGTCGGCGCGTCTTTCAGCCAGCCATTGATCAATCTGCTGGATCTTGAAATCGGCGATGGTTCCCAAGTCTTGGGAGATTTCGGCAGCCAGTGCCTGTTTCTTGAACTGAAAATAGGAACAGCCAGCCACTATGATACAACTCATCAGCACAACGACCAGCAGGCTAAGGGTGCGTCCGGAAATGCGCATATCAGAGTCTCAAATTAAGGCCACGTGATGGCCGGCGAACGGGGCATCAGGTTTACTCGTTGGATGCTGCGCCGAAGGCTGGTAGACTTACCATAAGAATCGGCAGTCTTATTTTGGGAAATACATGCCAGCTTTAGCGGGTTCTTGCTCGGTCTGAAAAGCGGGCAGTAGAGCTGTTTTACCCCGTGCTGATGCCCAAAAAATGAAACCCCGCAAACCAGAGGTTGGTTTGCGGGGCTAAAGGGGCTGGTAAGCCAGAACTTACTTGGCGGCTGGCTCTGGCAACGCGAAGGCCACGAGGCTGCCGCCGGAGGGACGGCCGGACTTGCCACCGCCGGCCGAGATGACGACGTATTGGCGGCCATTCACAGTGTAGGTGCTCGGGGTGGCGTTGCCGCCAAAGGGCAGTTTGGCCTGCCAGAGCACTTTGCCGGTATCCTTGTCAAACGCGCGGAAGGTTTCGTCCGCCGTAGCACCGATGAAGATGAGGCCGCCAGCGGTCACGACGGGGCCACCGTAATTTTCCGTGCCCGTGGGCGGGATGCCGCGCGCAGTGAGCTTCTCGTATTCGCCCAGCGTTACTTTCCATTTGATCTCGCCGGTGTTCAGGTCCACTGCGTTCAACGTGCCCCACGGCGGTTTGATGGCGGGGTAACCTTCTTTGTCCTGATAACGACGGAAACCGGCGAAGGCGTACAACGGTGGCTTGGCGGCAGCCGAGGAAGTGTTGGCTTCATCGGGACGACCGCCACCGCCGGAAAGCGTGTTCTCATTCCGCACGTAATCGAGGATGGCCGCGCGGGCACCTTCGGGAATCATGTCGAAGGCGGGCATGCGACCGCCGCCTTGGCGCGTGATGGTTTCGATCTCCAAACGGGTTTTGCGTTTCTCCACGTCGATGAGCGAGGGGAAGCCACCGGGAATGTTGCCCTTGCGATCCAGACCGTGGCACGGTCCGCAATAAACCATGTAATCCCGTTCACCGGCCACGAGCGGTTTGCCGTCGGCCCGACGCGTCTCCACCATCTGCACGAGCCAGGGAATCTCGTTCACGTTGACGTAGTAGATGCCGTTTGGGTCGGCGGCACCACCGCCCCATTCCATGCCACCATCGAAGCCCGGGAACATGACCGTCTCGTTCAGGCTAGGTGCGGGGAAGGGACCGAAGTTCGGCGAGGCCTTGATGCGGTCCAATGTTGCGATTTGCGCCTCGGGCGAGATGTTCGAGACATCGGCCTCAGTGTAACGCTGGCGCATGAGCGGCGCGGGCTTGGTCGGGAAAGGTTGCGTGGGCCAAGCTTCTTCGCCGCGCAAATCGGATTTCGGCACGGGGCGTTCTTCAATGGGCCAGAGCGGTTCGCCGGTGACGCGGTTGAAGACGAAGAGCAGGCCATGCTTGGTGCCTTGCGCAACGGCGTCGATCTTCTTGCCCTTGTGCGTGACCGTGAGCAAGACGGGCGGGCAGGGCATGTCTTTATCCAGCAGATCGTGATGGACGATCTGGAAGTGCCAGAGGCGTTTGCCGGTGTTGGCATCGAGAGCCACGACGCAGTTGGCGAAGAGGTTCATGCCTTTGCGATCGCCACCATAGAAGTCCGGCTCCGCCGTCTTCGTGGAGATGAATACCATGCCGCGCTTTTCATCGAGCGATTGACCGCACCAAGGCATCAGGCCGGTGGCGGTTTTGTATGCTTCCTTAGGCCAAGTGTCATAACCGACCTCACCGGGGCGCGGGATGAGGTGGAAAATCCAACGGCGCTGGCCGGTGTGGACATCAATGGCGCGGATGGCACCGGGACCGCCGATGCCGCCGAGGATGAGCATGTCCTTGTAGATGACGCCGGGGGTGTTCAGGCCCACGTTTGGTTGCGTCTCGGTATCCAAACCGGCGCCAAGGTGGATGGAACCATTCTCGCCGAAGCTGCGGATGGGCTGGCCGGTTTTGGGATCAAGCGCGAACAAATAGTTGTTCACAGCGGAGAAGAGGCGTTGCTCGCTGCCGGATTCATTTTGCCAATAGACGAGGCCGCGTTGGCGACCGCGTCCGGCCCCGGAACGTTCCTTGGAGGGGTCCCACTTCCAGAGTTCCTTGCCGGTGGCGGCGTCGAGAGCGATGACCTTGCGGGTAGGCGAAGGCGTGTACAGGACGCCGTTGATGATGAGATTGTTCGCCTGATACTCGCCTTTGTCGCCCGTCTCGTAGGCGACCTTGAGCTGGGTGACGTTGCTGCGGTTGATCTGGTTCAGCGGCGAGTAAAGATTGCGCTCTTTGTTCCCCAAGTAGCTGGACCAATCGGTGTTCGCCGGGCTGGCGGCGAAGGTGGTCAGTGACAGGAGGCCGAGGCTGGCCAGGGCAGCGAGGCGGATGGAAAAACTTTGGCTCATGCGTGAGCCGGGATTAAGCCGTTGGCGGACGGGTCTTGTCCAACTGTTTTTCCACGGAAGACCGGTGTTGCTGCTAATCCTTAAAAATCCCAACGCCGTGTTTTGTTATCGGCTTTGAGCTCCACCCAGTCGAGGTCCACGGTTTGGGTTTGAGCCGGAAGGTACAGACGCAGGATGCCGAGCGGGCCGGTCGCGGGGAGGTTGACGGTGGTTTCCTGCCAGTTGCCTGCCTTGAGCTCGAATGAAGTCGATTTTGCTTCAGACGACGAACCTTTGGGCGGGATAATCTCGATCTTGCCCGCGCCGCCGTTCGCGCTGCGAGTGCGGAACTTCACGCTGGCGGGCCCGTTGACTCCCGCGCCGACACCGAGGAACGGGGTGGCGCCTTGGCCGGTCACGGTCACGATGCCCTCTTTTACCGTAGCTGTGCTGATGCGGGCCACCCAGCCTTGCAATGGCTCGGCGGCTTTGGGTGCGGGTTTGGGGGCTGAGTTCGGCTGGTAAGCGGGGTTAAGTTTGGGGACGACGGCCGCGGTATCCTGCAAGAAACCGGTGATCAGGGCGTTCAATTTGGTCACGAGCTGGGTTTGTTCGGCGGCGCGGTCAGTAGTTTCGCCGAGGTCTGAGCGCAGGTTATAGAGTTCCAGCTTATCGCTGCCGTCGGCGTTGCCGGCGTAAAGGCGGATGAGTTTCCAGTCACCCATCCGCACACTGGTGCCGGGGTGTTGGCCGCTGGCGGGGGTGTCATGTGGGAAGTGGCAGAAGACCGCCTCGCGATCGAGCTTACCGCCTTTGAGCACGGACGCGAAGCTGAGGCCGTCCAGCTTCAGGCTCTTGGGTTTGGGCACGCCCGCCATATCCAGTAAGGTGGGCATCCAATCGATGCTTTGGATAATGGTGTCGTTGGTGGTGCCAGCCTTGGTCACGCCGGGCCAGACGACGAGACAGGGTTCGCGGACACCGCCTTCGTAGAGACTGGCTTTACCGTTGCGCAACGGGAGGTTGCTCGTCGGTGGGCTGGTCATGTCGGCCTGAAAACGGATACTTTTATGTTCCTCGCCGCCCTTTCCGCCCCAACTAACGCCTCCGTTATCGGAAAAGAAGACGATAATTGTCCGGTCGGCGATGCCGCATTCATCCAACGCGGCGAGCACGCGACCTACGCCCGCGTCCAAGCTTTCGACCATCGCCGCATAAACAGGGTTGCGTTGGGGATTCTTCGGGTCGGCGAGTTGACGGTATTTGGCCACGAGTTCGTCCTTGGCGTCGTAGGGAGCGTGAACGCTGAACTGCCAGTAATTCGCATAAAACGGGCGGTCTTTGTTCTCGCGGATGAACTTCACGACCTGACCAGAGAGAGTGTCCTCGATGTGTTCGCCGGGTTGGCTCTCGATCTTCAAGTTGGCGGGGTATTTCCAAGGGGCAACGTAGCTGCCGGCGGGTCCGGGCCCGGGCCAATGCGGCCAATCAACGTCAAAACCGTGTTGCAGTGGCGAATATGGCTCCGCACCGAGGTGCCATTTCCCGAAGTGGCCGGTGCGATAGCCCGCTTCATGCAGCACTTTGGGCAAAGTGACGTAGTCCGTCTTCAACCGGGTCACGCTTTCGGCTACGAGCACCCGTTGCTTGGGGTTGCCCTTGGCGAGTTGCTTGTCCAAGACGATTTGGGGGACATGGCAGACCGGGGCGGTGATGCCGGTGCGCGCGGGCCATAGCCCCGTCAACACGCTGCTGCGGGTGGGGGAGCAAAGCGGGTTTGCGGCATAAGCCTGGGTGAATTTCACCCCACGCGCGGCGAGTTTATCGAGGTTGGGGGTTTGGTGAAAGGTGCTGCCGTAGCAACCCAAGTCACGCCAGCCGAAGTCATCCGCCATGATGAAAAGGATGTTCGGTGGGCGGTTTTCCGCCGCGAGGGACTTTGCGCCGAAGCCCCAAAAAGCCAGCAGCGCCAAGAGGAAGAACCGGTAATGCATAGCCTTTCCTTCGGGCTGGTTCTGCAGGTGGATTGGGGTGGCTACTAAAGGGCGCATTTGGCCGGAACAGACGGGTGCTGCGACCGAAAGGTAACAGGCATTAAACCATAGCACGGGGCGCTAAGAGGCGTGACTGGCTATTATTAAGGCACGCTATAATTTGCGTTATGCATGACAATATACAGTAATACTGCGTAAAACTACGTATATGTTTAATAGTTGGACATATTTAACGCTAAATGTCTTGTTCTGGTAATTTTACTCGCGTAACCATTTGCGCCGTTGTCGCAAATTGTAACTGTAACGGCGTGGGGATAGGGCGAAAAATTAGCTGAATAAGGCTTTTTTGAAGGGAAATCGGGATAACGCGAGTTACGGTCTTGAGTCACTCGAGCAAAGGGTTTTGCTCTCGGGTGACCCGATTGCTTTAAGCGTTACCCTTGCGACAGCGGGGGGCAACAGCCAGCCAGCCCAAGAGGAACAGTTCTTCGCTACCGCTTCGTTGGATCAATCAATTTCGACGGATCAAACCCAGAGTGTTTTCGGTGATTTGGCCGTGCAAGATCTGGGTGCTGCGACTACGGAAAATGCCCTCGCTACAGCGACGGATTCAGTGGTCGCCACGGAGCAGTCAGAAGTGGTCGCACCAGAGGTTTTGGCGGTGGTATCGGCGGTCGATACGAGTGTGCCGGTAACGCCTGCGGCGGTCAGTGGGAGTGATGCCGAAGGGGCGCAAGCTTTGCTGAGTCAGTTGGCGGCCAGTCTGTATTCAGCGCAGGGCCCGCCTGCTGGTTCTGATGTAAGTGCTTCTCTTTTAGATGCGTAATGATAAATCGGTGGGATTGGCCTCAATCTCCACCCCTGCTTCTGCCCGCTTTGGCTTGTCCGCTTTTGGCACTGGGACAGACATTTTCTCCACGGTTACCCCCACAAGTTTGCTGGATGTCGGCTCTTTGGAAACGCTGCTCCGTAGCTTTTCCGCGCAGACGTTGATCGATGGTTTCAAGAACCTGACCGAGTCGCTGCAAGCGGTCTTCCAAGACCTCGCTACCCAAGCAGGCAAGATTCCGGTCATCGGTGACAAGCTCCTCACGGCCACGGACAGCTTGATGACTGGCCTGCAAGGTTTGCAGGAGAAGTTCATCGAGGGAGTCACGGCTGCCTTCGCTGCCGCGCAAGCCGACCCGAACGCCAATCTGGCGAATGCGCTCCAAGATGCTTTCTATGCCGCCTTCGGTCCGAGCGGGATGAAGATGTTGAAGGATGGCTCCGATGCCGGCAACGACATCAGCTCGGCGGACATCGTCCGGGTGGCGGGTTCGGCCAACGGTGACTTTGTGGAATGGCAGATGTTGCTCGGACAGAATTACACGCTGATCGTTCCTTTCGAAGGTTTCGACCTGAGCAACATCGATGGCTTGCAAGGCGTGAACCTGAACATCGCGAGCCCGAACGGGATCGAGATCAAGGTTAAGTGGGAGTTCCGACTGGGCTTCGGTCTGACCACGGAGCCGCATCCGGGCGATTTCTATCTGAAGAGTGATGCGGTCGATGCCTTGAAGGCGGGAGCGCCGACGCCGGAGTTGAAACTTTCCATCGCGGCTAACGCTGCTCCGCAAAAGGACGCGCTGGGTAATTTGACGGTGACGACCGAGCCGGGCTTGCAAGGGGAGATCGACCTTGGGGTATTGCATGCCACCGTGAGCGACGGGACGACCACCCGGATCAAGGTCAGTGGCGATCCGTTCATCACGGTAGGCGATGCGGTCTCGCTGCATGACTACTCTGGCAGCTTCTCCCTGACGCTCCAAGATACGGTCCGTGGGGTGCATACCTATAACATCAATTACAGCGGTCACGGGTCGGAGACGTTGGCGGGCTTCCTCCTGAACCTGAATTCGCAGATCAACTCCGCGTTGCAGTCTAATGGTTACAGCACGGCCTATCCGCCGGTCGTGGTGACGGCGGATGCGGAGGTCCTGAACGGGGCAGTGACGCCGAGCACGAACAGCTACATCAATGACGGTGGTCCGGGCGGTCCGGCACTCATCTTCACGGCGACGACCCCGGACATCACCAACATGACCCTCACCGGGGCAGAGGAGTATGGTATGAACCCGGTGCAGTTCGAAGACAGCCGGGCCATCGCCTTGGGTTTTGAACCGGGCCAATCGTCCGCTGCCGGGGTGCCGTTGGAAGCGCAATTGCCCGCTCCGGGTTCCGGTGCCTTGCTCAAGCAAGACGTCAATTTCATCCTGCAAGTCGGTACCAAGAATGTGCGGGTGGCGATGAACGCCATTCTGAACCGCGATATCACCAGCCTCGCGGAGTTGCAGAGCCGGGTGACGGAGACGCTCTCGAACGCTTTGAGCCAGGCCGGGCTTTCGCCGACGGCCGTAACGGTCACGTTGAATGGTAACAAGCTGGTCTTTAATTCCGCGAGCGCTCTGCAGGTAATCTACAACCGTCAGGACACGACCTCGTTTGAGCTGATCTTCTCGGTGGACTTCAAGGATCCGAATTTCGTTTTGGCGAACGTCGATCCTGACAATCAGCTAACTTATAGCCGCCTGAGCTTGACGGAGATCAACGCGGCGAGCGCTCCTTCTGCAGTCATGACGCCGGTCTTGGCGGGCAAGGCCAAGGTCCGTCTGCATGTGAACTCGGACCGGCAGACGCTCAGCAACTATGCAGAGCAAGCGCTCGGTGCCGCCGGTGGTTCACTCGGCCTGCCGACGGTTGCGTTCGATCTCAAGCTGGATGCTTCCGTCGTAGTGGACTTCAGCAAACCGTCGGGTGAGCGCGTGAAGAAGGGGTTGGATTCCCTGATCTTTGACAACGTGGTGATGGATGCCGGTTCCTTGTTGAACTTGGTGCTCAAGCCCGTGGCGAATATCTTTGGCACCTCGTTGGGGCCGATCTTGGACATCATCGGCAGCAGCGCCGGTGCGACGAATGGTTTCCTGAACCAGCCGATCAAGCTTCTCCAGAGATTGGCCTGGGTAACTACTCCATCTTGGATTTGGCGGCCCGTTTGTCGGGTGGCAGCACAGCTCAGCTCAGCGCCTTCTTTGATGCCATCTCTTCGCTGGCGACCTTCGCCACGGATATCACCAATTTCCTCGCTACCTATGATGGCAAGCCGATCAGCTTCGGCAGCTTCCAGTATGTGGACAAAGTCGCGGGTGTGTCAGTGCCAGGTCACTTGGAGCCGATGGAAGTGGCCAGCATGCTGAACTCCTTGAACGTGGATGCCTTCAAGCAACTGCCGAGTGCGGTGTTCATGCGCGGCGGCTTCCACGTGGACATCCTGAGCGTGGGGTCAATCACAAACATGCTGCTCGGACAGCCGTTCGATATCGTGAGCTACAATCTGCCGGAAGTGGACTTCCGGCTGGAATCCAAGCTGGGGTTTGATTTCAAGGCGCTCTCCTTCAAGGTGCAGGTCGGCACGGATATCCATATCGGACCGCTCGGTTTCGTGTATGACTCCACCGGTTTGTCCCGCATCGCGGATGCCGCCCGGGCCGGGGTTTCGCCGGATTACGCGGATTTGCTGGATGGTTTCTATATCAAGAACGCTCCGGGCACGGCCAAGGAACTGGAAGTCACGTTCTTCGGCAGCAGCAGTGGCGGGGTGGATGTGGAGATCGCCAAGCTCGATGCTTCGACCAGCTTGAGCGGCAGTGTTTCGTTCGACCTGAAGGATCCGAATGCGGATGGCAAGCTGCGGTTGGATGAGATTTACGCGCTGACCAAGAACTTCCAGAGCGCGACGGATATCGTGGCCATCTTTGATGCTGCCGTGAATATCAACTACACGTTCGATATCTCCGGCGGTTTGGGCATCGGTCCGGCGCGGGTCAACCTGAGCGCGAGCGACTTGGGTTTCAATACGAGCATCAATATCAACTTGAGCTTGAGCGACGTGTTGGGCACTGCGGTGGCAGCGGCGGCCAATCCGGCTACGCCGGCGGCGCAACTGGCCAAGATTGTCAGCTTGGGCGGTTTGTCTGTGGTGCAAATCAATGCCGGTCCGTTAGCGAACAACCGAGCGTTCGGCAGCACGAGCGATACGGCGGGTGCCGCTTATACCATCACGGGTAATGCGGGCAGCATCACAGTGTCTCGCGTCGGCCTGCCGGGCAGCCAGACGTTGACCGGTTCGTTTGATCGCCTCGTCATCGCGGGTGGTGCGGGCAATGACACCTTTGATTTCAGCGGGGTTTCCGGCGTGGCTGTCGAAGTCCACGGTGGCGCGGGTAACGACACAATTATCACGGGCTCGGGCGATGCTACCATCTATGGGGATGCAGGCGATGACACCATCACGGGTGGCACGGGTAATGACACGATTTACGGCGGCGACGGCAACGACACAGTCAATGCAGGTGATGGCAATAATACCGTCTATGGTGACGCTGGTAACGACACCATCATCGGTGGTGCGGGCGATGACATCTTGGACGGTGGTTTGGATAACGACACGATTTACGGTGGCAGCGGGAACAATGTCATCAAGGGTGGTTGGGGCGCGGATACGCTTTACATCGGCACAGGCACGGTCGTCAGCCGGACGGACCCGGGCGGGAACACGGTGGATGGCGGCAGCGGTCTGGATGTGTTCCAGATCAATGACAGTGGTTCCGTGAGCGGCTTGGTCGCGACCTTGACGAATAAGCGGTTGTCCATCAATCCGCAGAGTCTGTATAGCAATGTTGAATCCATCACCATCACCTTGGGTGGCGGCGATGACACCTTCACCATCACGAGCGTCGATCTGCCGGTGACGATCAATGGCGGAGTGGGGGCCGCGGATCTCTTGATCTTGGACCGCAGCGCGGTGACGGCTGCTTTGACGGGCACTATCACGGACGTGAAGCTCTCGGGTTTCGGCGTGGCCGACATCACTTACGGCACGTTTGAGCAAGTGGAAGTCCGCTTGGGCTCCGGTGCTGATACGGTCACTGTGGCTTCGACCGGGGCAGGGATCGCGACAACGGTCAAAGGCGGCGACGGTAACGATGTCATCACGATCAACTCCGTCGGCACAGGTAGCACCACGACATTGAATGGCGATGCTGGTAATGACCAAGTGACGCTGAACATCCCGGGTGCGCCGAGCGCGTTCGCTGGCATCGGACTCTCGGTGGAAACGCTTTTGATCGACAACTCGGCGAGCAGCACGGCGGTCGCTTGGGGTTACAAGGATGGCAAAGTGCTGGCGAATGCCACGCAGTTGGTCGATGCCTTGGGTGCGAGCGTGGTTGAGTTCCGTGGGGGCAGCAGCGCGACCGATTCGTTGGCCGTGGAAGACTCCGTGGCCAATCCGCAGACGGTCACTGTCCTGAACAACTCCGTCGAGATCATCGAAGGGTTGAATGTCCTGAATCAGGTGGACAGTGATCCGACGAACACTTTGACTTACGCGCTGGCCATCAACGGCTTGGTCGGTACGTCTGGTCATCCGCTGAAGCTGGCGGCGAGTGCTGACGGTAAGTTCATTTATGTGGTTTCCTGGAGTGATAACTCCATCTCTGCTTTCCGCATCCTGTCCAATGGTTCACTTCAGTTCGTCCAGAAGGTGAAGAACGGAACCTATGGTGAAACGGGTCTGAACGGTGCCAATGAAGTGGTCGTCAGCACCGATGGCAAGCAAGTCTATGTGGCGGCTGATGGTGGCTTGGTGCGTTTGGATCGGGACACGGAAACGGGACGTCTAATCTATCGTAACAAGGAATCGGCGACTCCAGCGCAGCACATCGCTTTCCAACCGAACGGCAACAACGTCTATACGACCAATGGTTTCACGATCAATCGCTACAGCCGTAACTCGGCTGATGGTGCTTTGACGTTGGCGGATACGGCGCTAGTCGGTCTCGCTAGCTACCATGTCTTGGTGGTGAGTCCAGACAGCGCGAATGTTTACGTAGCGACATCGTCCCGGATCGAACGCTATAACGTCGGTGCTAGTGGAGTTCTCGCGAGTGTTGCGCCGGGCACGGTGGCTATTTCCGGCGTCAAGGACATCGCAATCAAGGCGGACAGCTCCAAGATTTATGTGGCGCACACCGGTGGGGCCAGTTCCTTTGCCAGCAACTTGACCGGACAGGTCAATGCAGCCTCCAACGGTGGCGCAGCGGCCACCTCCGTGGAGATCAATGCGGCGGGGGCTGTGATCTTCGGCTACGACACGACCACGGCTTCCTCCATCACTTCGGGTGGCCACAGCCAATATACCCTGGTTGACATTTACATCAGCGACTCGCAGGACGGCACGGGTGACCAGCATGATGAGGTTTATTTCAAGTATACCAGCTCCACTGGTGGCAGCGGAATTCTCGGTCCCGATGGTAATGATGCGCCTTCGCTTGGTGACAGGGTTTTACACAGTCTGGGTTATGGGCCATTCAACATAGGTGATGGATCAGGGACGCCCGGTATCTACGATACGATCGAGGCATGGGATTACGACTCCGCTTCTGGGGATGATCGTGTTGGAGAATTTACGATCTTTGAGGGTGATTCCGTGGGTTCGCACACCGTCACGGTTTCGGGTGGGGGTGGCTCTTATGACATCTCCTACACCATTGCAATTGTGGGTGCGGTGACAACGCAGCAGTCCGCTCAAGAATACCAAATTTTTGCCACGGGCGATCTTTCTGCACAGGCTTCCAAATCACTGGATGTGGGTGGCGATGCCACACGTCTGGCAGTGAATGATGTCGTTTATGTCGGCAATTACTTCTACGCCGAACAGAACACGGACAGCAAAGTGCTCATCGGCAACGCTACGACCGCCAGCATCACGAGCACGACGAAGGATAATGCGACCACGGAATCGTCCATCGCTTACCTTGCTGGGTTCAATCAAAGCTTCTTTGCGCCGGGAACCGGTTCGATCGCTTACACGTTGAGCCATGCGAACTCTTCCATCCTGTTGTCCTCACTGGATGGTTCCGGTCTGGTAACCTTGGGCACGCTGACGACGTTGGATGGCATCACCAAGGATTCCCAACTCATCTTTGATCAGGGTGGGATTTGGGCTTATCTCACGCGTCCCGGTATCCACGCTGTCACGGGTTTTGTCCGGATTCCGAGCACGGGTGCTCTGATCGCGTTCCAGACGGTCACGGGTCTGGATAACCCGACGTTCGGTTTGACGGATGCCTCGGCCATCGCCATGAGTGAGGATGGCCTGCACATGTATGTCGGAAACAAGGGCGGTGATATCGCCCTGTTTACCCGGAATACGTTGAACGGCACGTTGACGTTCAGTTCGGTGATCACCACGTTGGGCGTCTCTGCCCCGGCAAGTCTGACGTTCGTGAATGATTTCCTCTACATCACCAGCCCGGGCAATAACCGGGTTGTTGTAGCGGCCCGTACGCCAGCGGATGGTTCGCTGACGGTGGTGCAGACCTTGGAGCAAGGTGTGGGCGGTGTGGATGGTCTGGCGGGCGCGAGTGTGCTGGACTTGAATTCGACCGGCACCCGTCTCTATGTCGGCGGCAAGACGAGCAACAGCATCGCGGCTTTCACGCGCGACACGTTGACCGGCCTGCTTACCTACGTGGGCGTGGTCCGCAATGGGGCCGGTGGTGTGAGCGGAATGAGTGGTTTGTCCGATCTCACGGTCACCAGCGATGACGCTTACGTCGTGGCGGCAGGTCAGGCGGAGAACTCGCTGGCGGTGTTCAAGATTGATGGGACGACGGGCAGCTTGTCCTTCGTGCAACGCGTGCGTGATGGGGCCGCAGGTGTCACCGGTTTGGTCGGAGCTTCCTCCGTGGAATCTGTGGGTGGCAACGTTTACGTGACGTCGGGCAAGTATCCTGGTGCAGCGGGTGCGCTTGTGACGTTCTCCATCGCTACGGGATTGCCGACGGCCAACCGTTACTTCACCCGTTTCTCTGGCATTGATGATTCGCTGACAGTAACCACCTCGGATGGCGCTGACTTGGTGAGCGTGCGTGGGGTCACGCTTAACTTCACTTTGAACACGGGTGCCGGTACGGATGAAGTGGTGATCTTCGATACGGCGGCAGGCAAGACGACCATCATCAATCTAGGTGACGATGCGGACCGCTTGGAGCTGCGTTCAACGGGTGCTGGTGCAACGACGACGGTCAACGCGGGCAACGGCAACGATACGATCATCGTGGTCAAGACGGGTAACGGCACCACCATCATCAATACGGACGCCGGCACGAACACGGTCCAAGTGGATGCGAGCGGCACGCAACTAGGTGTGGCCTTGACCGTCAACGGCGGCGGCACGGATGAATTGATTGTCGATACGAAGGGGAACACCACAGTTCCGAACACACCAGTGGATGGGCCGACGGGTGGGGCGGGCTTCGCGGCGAGTGGCAGCATCAGCGTGACCGGCGCGAGCTTCGGTATCAATTACTCCTCGGTTGAAAGCTTGAAGCGCATCGCCGCACCGACGGCCAATGCCGGTGGGCCTTACCTGATCCAAGAAGGTGATACAATCAATCTGAGCGCCGCGGCTTCAGTGATTCCGGATACGACGTTGAACGGCCCGGCGGTCTATGAATGGGATTTGAACGGCGATGGCATCTTCGGTGACATCATCGGAGCGATTGCTTCATTGGCTTGGCAGGTGTTCTCGGCCTACGGCCCGAATGACAATGGTACCTATCAAGTCGCGGTGCGCGTCAGCAATGACAAGGGCTCAAGCGTGGCGGTTGCGACCGTGACGGTCAGTGAGAAACAGCCGGTGATCAATCTCGCGGGCACGGCATCCGCCAATCAATACCTGCCTTACACGTTGAATCTTTCGGTGACTGACCCGGGCAACGACACGGTGATTTCCTACCTCGTGAACTGGGGTGATGGTAACACTACCACCTACGTCGGGGCAGTCGGCACGGTTTCGCATGTTTACGCGAACGCCGGTGGTTTCACGGTGACGGTTTCGGCCAGTGATGAAGATGGTGGTCCTTATACGGCAACGCAATCACTGACTGTGAACGCGGGTGCGGCTCCGGTGCGTTCGTTGACGGGTTCGGCGGCGGTGAATGAAGGTGCTGCCTTTAGCCTGACGCTGACGGCCGGTGGCCCTGGCGCGGCCGATGTCACCGAATGGACAATCACTTGGGGTGATGGCACGGTCTCTACTTTCACGGGTGCCAGCGGCACGGCCAATCACACGTATGCGGATGATGGCGGTTACGTCATCAGCGCCAAGGTGAAGTCTTCGGATGGTGGCATCGCCGATGCGACGAACACGTTCGCGTTGCAAGTAGTGAACGTGGCTCCGGCCATCAGCTTCGCGAACACGGCTGCGGCGATCAATGAAGGTGGTTCGTTGAATATCAACACGCTGGCGGTGGTTGACCCGGGTGCAGATGTTGTCACCAACTGGATCATCGATTGGGGTGATGGTTCCTCGACGATCCTTGCAGCGGCCACCACGTCTGCCTCGCATGTCTATAATGACAACGGCGCTTACACCGCCCGGGTGGGCGCCGTGGATGAAGACGGCATCTTCACAGCCGCAACGACAGTGGCCGTGACTGTCGCGAACGTGGCCCCGACGTTGGTGTTGAATGGTGCGGCTACGGTGAACGAAGGTTCGGTTTATACGCTCTCGCTCTCGGCGGTGGACGCTGGTGCGGACACGGTGGCAAGCTGGCAGATCAATTGGGGTGATGGCTCGGCGGTGCAGAATTTCACGGGTGCCTTGGTGACGGCAACCCACGTGTATGCGGATGGCACGGCCTCCCGCACGATCACGGCCACAGCCACGGATGAAGATGGCACGTTCGCCAACACCAAGAATATCACAGTCAATGACGTGGTGCCGGCTCCGACCGTTTCCAGCCCAGCTACGACGGTGAATGAAGGTTCGATCTTCACCTTGAACCTCTCCGCCAACGATCCGGGTCCGGATGCGATCAATAGCTGGACGATCAACTGGGGTGATGGCACAGGTGTGCAAACGGTCATCGGTAACCCGACTTCAGTCACCCACGTTTACGCGGACAACGGCAATTACACTGTATCGGCCGCAGCTCAACAGGGTGCCAGCTACAATGCGCCTGGTCTGGCAGTGACCGTTCGCAATGTGGCGCCGATCATCGCCTTGAGTGGTCAACCTTTGGTTGATTCCCGCACGGCGTTCCAATTGGTTCTGGGCACCGTGACCGATCCGGGCACGGACACGGTGACGCAGTATCTCGTGAACTGGGGCGATGGCATCACCACCAGCTACAACAGCCGCGGCACGGTCGGTCACACCTACGCGGATGGTCTGGGCTTCCACGACATCATCGTATCCTTGGTGGATGAAGACGGCACACATCAAGTGGCCGGGCTCATCAAGGTCGCCAATGAAGGCTCTCCAGTGAAGCTCGACCTGAGCCCGTTGAATGATCTCAGCGATAAATACGTGGTGAACTGGGGTGACGGTATCACCATCACGTATCCTAGTTCGACGAACTCCAATTTTGCCCAGCCGGTCACGCACGTGTATGCCGATGAAGGTATTTACACCATCACGATCAAGCTGCTGGATGTGAATGGGCTGCAGACCACTTTGGGCACGCGTGCTTTGGTCATGAACAACGTGTTCCCGGTGGGCTTCAATGATGCTTACACCACGGACGAAGACACGGCGTTGTTACTCAATCTCGTTTCGAATGACACGGATGCAGGCTCGGCAGATGTGCTGCGAGTGGCGGGCATCAATGGCATCCAGTTCTTCAACGTCACTGGCACGACTCGCATCCGCACAGCGCCGGTAAGCACGGCTTTGGGTGCCAACATCCTGGTGCTGGATAACGGCACGATCACTTACACGCCGCGTTCTTCCGCCATCTTCCAGATGCTCGTCGCGGGCATGCAGTTGGTGGATACGTTTGAATATACGGTGATCGATCAAGACGGTGGTTTTCACACCGCGACGGCAGCCATCACGGTGACAGGTCGGGGTGCTGTTGAGCTGGACCTCAATCTTAACTTCACGCCGGTGATCAACGGTGTGCCGCGTCTGCCGGGTAATGATTTCAACATCGACCGCATCGACATCATCCGCGATGCGACGACGATCACGTTCAAGCTCGATGGCATCACCTTCTTCACGCACAACATCGCTGATCTCACGGGCACGACCATCCAGATCAAGAACTCGAACGATCCACTCGAGGTCAATGAACAGCGTGTTCCGACCAGTCTGTTGAACTTGGGCATCCCGCTGGTGTTGCTGCCGCAAGACCCGAGCCAGACCTTGGGTATCGGTACGGGTGTGGCCGGTGACTACACGCTGAACGAATTGTTGGCCGGTAATATCACGGGTGGTTATTCCTCCATCACCTTTGGTCAGCCGAACCAGAATCATCTGATCGATATCGGCTCCGCCACGGCGCCGTCTACTCCGGTTCTGATCAATACGCCGCTGACCGTCTACGGCAACGGCATCACGCAATACGCGGACTTGCTGGGCTCGGGCAACTCGAGTTTTACCTCCATCGGCACCGGCACGGGTTACGTGCTGCGCGGCAATCAATCGGTGGCGGGTAACGTGATCATCAACGATGCGCTGATCGTTCATGGTAATCGCGTGATTGAAGCGGGCGGTGATGTGCTGATCAAGTTGCCGGCGGGCACGATCAACGGCGATAGCGATGGCACGGCGGACAATCTGACCATCCGCGCTGGTGGCCGAGTGGTCATCGAAGGCGATATCGGCGCGATCGCAGGCAACGGTCTGAACAATCTGATCATCGAAGGAGCGACGGAAGTGGTCTTCGGTGGTTCGGTGCAACTGAATGGTTCGTTGATTGTCCGTCATTCCGGTGGCCCTGCCCTGGTGCCAGCGAACTTCACGACGTTCCAGACGCCTTCCAAGATTACCTTTGCCCGTCAGGTCACGGCTAGCACAGTCGATCTGGCTGCTACCTCCTTGATTGATTTCGGTGCTGATTTGACGAGCACGGTGGGTTCGATCCAACTGGCCTTGGATGCAAACAGCGGTGTGTTGCTGGCTCGCTCGCGCATCACCTCGGCCACGAGCTTCACCGTGAGTTCGGCAAATGCGGCGACCTTCCAAGGCCGTGTCCTGCTGGGTGGCGCCTTGCAACTGACGGTGCGGAGCAATATCGATTTCGGTGATGAGCTGACCACGACGGCAGGCGGGATGACCTTCACGATGGATGCATCTATCGGTCAGCTCCTGCTGCGCTCTCGCGTTACTTCGGCGGCGGAACTGACGATCACTACGTTGCGCGATGCGACCTTCCAAGGCCGCACAGTGCTGACTGGCTTGCTGACACAAAGTGCTGGTAGTGGCTCGACGAATTTTGTGCAGGCAGTCGTGGCCAGTGGTGTGAGCCTGAAGACGTCCACGTTGGCGAACTTCCGTTCTTCCCTCGATGTCGGCAGCGGTAATATCTACATCGAAGCAGACGGGATTGACTTCGGTGGCGGCAGCAATTCTGTGACGGGTGTGGGTTCTGTCACTTTGGTGCCGCGGACCGCGAGTGCCTCGATTGATGTCGGATCGCCTGCGTTCGGCACGGGGACGCTCGACCTGAGTGATTTGGATGTTGCCACGTTGCGAGATGGATTCAGCAAGATCGTGATTGGTCGTGCTGCTGACGGCACGGGCTTGGTCACGATTGGTTCTACGTTATTCCACGACAAGGTGGAGATCTACGGCGGGAACATCACGGTGAAGGAGAACAGTCTGGCGGCACAGGAGACGTTGCAGTTGTCGGCACGGGATACGATCACGATCCAGGCGAATATTGATACGACCGGTGCGCTGCTCTTTGAGGCTGGGTTGGGTGGTGTAACAGGGGCGATCAACCAGACGGGCGGTCTGACCAGTGGTCCAACTCTGACAGCGACGGCGGTGACGGGGGTCACGCTGCTGACGAGCATTGACACGTTGGTGGCGCACAACACGGGGACGGGGAACCTGAGCGTGACCGAGACCAATGCGATCGCCTTGACGGACATCGATACGGCCAACGGCAATATCACGGTGAGCGCCGGTGGCACCATCACGGCGACGGATGTGCAGTCCAGTGGCGTGGGCAGTGATGTGACTTTGACGGCGACGGTGGGGAACATCAGCGTGACGAAGATCGTGGCGGTGGATGTGGTGACGGTGACCGCGGCAGCGGCAATTGTGGACAATAACGCGGTGGCGACGGCGGACATTACAGCGACGTCGCTGGCGCTGGTGGCGGTGACGGGTATCGGGAGTGCGGATGCGCTGGACACGGCCGTGAGCTTCCTGGCGGCGAGCAACACGACGAGCGGCAATATCCAGGTGTTGAACAGCAAAGGCGGGACACTGCTGACCATCAGCACGGTGAGCGCGATCGTCGGCATCACCAATGCGGGGACGGCGGGCAACATCGTCATCACGAACAGCAGTCCGTTGACGGTGGCGAATGATGTGTTGGACGCGGGCGGGGGGAACATCACGTTGACGGCGACGAACGACGGCGGGGCGGACGACCACCTGACCATCAATGCGCGCATCATAGCCAGCGGCGGCAACGGGAATATCGCCTTGAATGCGGGGACGAACCTGGTGATCAACGACAGCGGGTCGGCCATTGATATCAGTGCGGCGGGGAGCGGGACGATCACTGGGGTGGCGGAGCGGCTGCTGAGCATCACGGGGAACGTGGTGATCGTGGCGACGACGGGGAATGTGAGCTTTACGGCGGACAACCGGGCGGGGACGAACGGGGACACGCTGTTCATGAACGACACGGCGATGATCGATGCGGGGAGCGGGACGGTCAGCCTGACGGCGGACGGGGACATCACGTTGGGCGGGTTGAAGACGACGAACACGGGTGCGACGGCGGTGACGGTGACGACGACGTCTGGGGCGTTGGTGGACGGCGGCGAGACCCTAATTGATATTGAGGCCAATAGCGGGACGGTGACGGTGAACGCGGTGAGCGGAGTGGGGACGTCGGCGGATGCGTTGGAGACGAAGCTGAAGACATTGGTGATTACGAACAGCACGACCGGCGGCATCTTCCTGTTGGAAGCGGACGGGATGAATGTGGCGGGAACCGGTGTGCGGACATTGGCGGGGAACGGCAGCGTGGTGCTGCGGAGCACAACGGGAGACATCGTGCTCGACGCGGTGGTGACAGCGGACGGGACGGGGAACATTTTGGTGGCGGCGTTGGGCGGGAGTGTGACGGGGAACGCGGACGTGAGCACGACGAGCGGACATGTGACCGTGAGTGCGAACAACGGTATTGAGTTCACGACCGGCGCCAATGTCACGACGACGCTTACCGGCACGGTCGAGCTGTTGGCCAGCACGGGCAGCATCACTCTTAGCACCACGAGCAATATCACTACGGGTAGCGGGAGCTTGAGTTTGACGGCACAAGTGAACGTGACATTGGGCGGTCTTGTTTCGACCACTGGCAATGTTACCATTACTGCTACGACTGGCAGTATTTTGGATGGTGATACAGATGGTAGCTTGGATATCTCGGGCGATGGCTTGACTCTCCTCGCTGGCACTGGCGTGGGGCAGCTTGCCAATCCTATTGAAACTACGGTGAACACTCTAGTGGCGCACGTGACTGTGACTGGTCCGTTAGTGATAGTTGAAACGGACGCGATCATCCTCAGCGATGTGGACACGTTTAACGGGCCGATCACAGTGAATGCGGGTGGCCAAGTGACGGCGACGGACGTGGTGTCCGCCACCGATAATGACGCGAACGATATCAGCCTCACGACGACGGCTGGTGGGATTGTGGCGGGGATCATCAACGCGGGGAACGTGGGTGATGTGAATCTGACGAGCTTCACGACGATCACTGACACCACTGGGAAGATCACGGGAGATGTGCTGACGGTGCAGGCGGGCGGGGCGGCGACGTTGGACACGACGGTGAACACGCTCACCGCCCACCTGATGGCGGCGGGAGCGTTGGTCGTGACGGAAACGGACGCGATCATCCTCAGCGATGTGGACACGTTTAACGGGCCGATCACGGTGAATGCGGGTGGACAGGTGACAGCGACGGACGTGGTGTCCATTACGGACAGCGACACGAATGACATCGCGATCACCACTGCCGCCGGAGGCATCATTGCGGGGATCATCAACGCGGGGAACGTGGGTGATGTGAATCTGACGAGCTTCACGACGATCACTGACACCACTGGGAAGATCACGGGAGATGTGCTGACGGTGCAGGCGGGCGGGGCGGCGACGTTGGACACGACGGTGAACACGCTCATTGCGCATCTCACCGCTGCGGGAGCGTTGATCGTGACCGAGACGGACGCGATCATCCTCAGCGATGTGGACACGTTTAACGGGCCGATCACGGTGAATGCGGGTGGACAGGTGACAGCGACGGACGTGGTGTCCATTACGGACAGCGACACGAATGACATCGCGATCACCACTGCCGCCGGAGGCATCATTGCGGGGATCATCAACGCGGGGAACGTGGGTGATGTGAATCTGACGAGCTTCACGACGATCACTGACACTACGGGCAAGATCACGGGAGATGTGTTGACGGTGAATGCGGGCGGGTCAGCGACCTTGGACACGACGGTGAACACGCTCATCGCCCACCTGATGGCGGCGGGAGCGTTGGTCGTGACGGAAACGGACGCGATCATCCTCAGCGATGTGGACACGGCCAATGGGCCGATCACGGTGAATGCGGGTGGGCAGGTGACGGCGACGGACGTGGTGTCCGCTACGGACAGCGACACGAATGACATCAGCATCACGACGACGGCAGGTGGCATCATTGCGGGGGGCATCAACGCGGGGAACGTGGGTGATGTGAACCTGACGAGCTTCACGACGATCACTGACACCACTGGGAAGATCACGGGGGATGTGTTGACGGTGCAGGCGGGCGGGTCAGCGACGTTGGACACGACGGTGAACACGCTCATTGCGCATCTCACCGCTGCGGGAGCGTTGATCGTGACCGAGACGGACGCGATCATCCTCAGCGATGTGGACACGGCGAACGGGCCAATCACGGTGAATGCGGGTGGACAGGTGACGGCGACGGACGTGGTGTCCGCTACGGACAGCGACACGAATGACATCACGATCACGACGACGGCTGGTGGAATCGTGGCGGGGATCATCAACGCGGGGAACGTGGGTGATGTGAATCTGACGAGCTTCACGACGATCACTGACACCACTGGGAAGATCACGGGAGATGTGCTGACGGTGCAGGCGGGCGGGGCGGCGACGTTGGACACGACGGTGAACACGCTCACCGCCCACCTGATGGCGGCGGGAGCGTTGGTCGTGACGGAAACGGACGCGATCATCCTCAGCGATGTGGACACGGCCAATGGGCCGATCACGGTGAATGCGGGAGGCCAGGTGACGGCGACGGACGTGGTGTCCGCTACGGACAGCGACACGAATGACATCACGATCACGACGACGGCGGGCGGGATCATCGCGGGGATCATCAACGCGGGGAACGTGGGTGATGTGAATCTGACGAGCTTCACGACGATCACTGACACCACTGGGAAGATCACGGGAGATGTGCTGACGGTGCAGGCGGGCGGGGCGGCGACGTTGGACACGACGGTGAACACGCTCACCGCCCACCTGATGGCGGCGGGAGCGTTGGTCGTGACGGAAACGGACGCGATCATCCTCAGCGATGTGGACACGTTTAACGGGCCGATCACGGTGAATGCGGGTGGACAGGTGACAGCGACGGACGTGGTGTCCATTACGGACAGCGACACGAATGACATCGCGATCACCACTGCCGCCGGAGGCATCATTGCGGGGATCATCAACGCGGGGAACGTGGGTGATGTGAATCTGACGAGCTTCACGACGATCACTGACACCACTGGGAAGATCACGGGAGATGTGCTGACGGTGCAGGCGGGCGGGGCGGCGACGTTGGACACGACGGTGAACACGCTCATTGCGCATCTCACCGCTGCGGGAGCGTTGATCGTGACCGAGACGGACGCGATCATCCTCAGCGATGTGGACACGTTTAACGGGCCGATCACGGTGAATGCGGGTGGACAGGTGACAGCGACGGACGTGGTGTCCATTACGGACAGCGACACGAATGACATCGCGATCACCACTGCCGCCGGAGGCATCATTGCGGGGATCATCAACGCGGGGAACGTGGGTGATGTGAATCTGACGAGCTTCACGACGATCACTGACACTACGGGCAAGATCACGGGAGATGTGTTGACGGTGAATGCGGGCGGGTCAGCGACCTTGGACACGACGGTGAACACGCTCATCGCCCACCTGATGGCGGCGGGAGCGTTGGTCGTGACGGAAACGGACGCGATCATCCTCAGCGATGTGGACACGGCCAATGGGCCGATCACGGTGAATGCGGGTGGGCAGGTGACGGCGACGGACGTGGTGTCCGCTACGGACAGCGACACGAATGACATCAGCATCACGACGACGGCAGGTGGCATCATTGCGGGGGGCATCAACGCGGGGAACGTGGGTGATGTGAACCTGACGAGCTTCACGACGATCACTGACACCACTGGGAAGATCACGGGGGATGTGTTGACGGTGCAGGCGGGCGGGTCAGCGACGTTGGACACGACGGTGAACACGCTCACCGCCCACCTGACGGCGGCGGGAGCGTTGGTCGTGACGGAAACGGACGCGATCATCCTCAGCGATGTGGACACGGCGAACGGGCCAATCACGGTGAATGCGGGTGGGCAGGTGACGGCGACGGACGTGGTGTCCGCTACGGACAGCGACACGAATGACATCACGATCACGACGACGGCGGGCGGGATCATCGCGGGGATCATCAACGCGGGCAATGTGGGCGACATCAATTTGACCTCTTTTACGACGATCACTGACACCACAGGGAAGATCACGGGGGATGTGTTGACGGTGCAGGCGGGCGGGGCGGCGACGTTGGACACGACGGTGAACACGCTCACCGCCCACCTGATGGCGGCGGGAGCGTTGGTCGTGACGGAAACGGACGCGATCATCCTCAGCGATGTGGACACGGCCAATGGGCCGATCACGGTGAATGCGGGAGGCCAGGTGACGGCGACGGACGTGGTGTCCGCTACGGACAGCGACACGAATGACATCACGATCACGACGACGGCGGGCGGGATCATCGCGGGGATCATCAACGCGGGGAACGTGGGTGATGTGAATCTGACGAGCTTCACGACGATCACTGACACCACGGGCAAGATCACGGGAGATGTGCTGACGGTGCAGGCGGGCGGGGCAGCGACGTTGGACACGACGGTGAACACGCTTATCGCGCACCTGACGGCTGCGGGAGCCTTGGTCGTGACGGAAACGAACGCCATCGTGTTGAGTGATGTGGACACGGCCAATGGGCCGATCACGGTGAATGCGGGTGGGCAGGTGACGGCGACGGACGTGGTGTCCGCTACGGACAGCGACACGAATGACATCAGCATCACGACGACGGCAGGTGGCATCATTGCGGGGGGCATCAACGCGGGGAACGTGGGTGATGTGAACCTGACGAGCTTCACGACGATCACTGACACCACTGGGAAGATCACGGGGGATGTGTTGACGGTGCAGGCGGGCGGGTCAGCGACGTTGGACACGACGGTGAACACGCTCACCGCCCACCTGACGGCGGCGGGAGCGTTGGTCGTGACGGAAACGGACGCGATCATCCTCAGCGATGTGGACACGGCGAACGGGCCAATCACGGTGAATGCGGGTGGGCAGGTGACGGCGACGGACGTGGTGTCCGCTACGGACAGCGACACGAATGACATCACGATCACGACGACGGCGGGCGGGATCATCGCGGGGATCATCAACGCGGGCAATGTGGGCGACATCAATTTGACCTCTTTTACGACGATCACTGACACCACAGGGAAGATCACGGGGGATGTGTTGACGGTGCAGGCGGGCGGGGCGGCGACGTTGGACACGACGGTGAACACGCTCATCGCGCACCTGACGGCGGCGGGAGCCTTCGTTGTGACGGAAACGGACGCTTTGGTCCTGAACGACATTGATGTGCTCAACGGCAGCATCCTGATCACGGTCGGCAGCGATCTTACCATCAATGATGGGGTGGACAATGACGGCATCGGGTTGAGTGTGCCGGGCAACAATCATATCCGGCTGCAGAGCGCGAATGGCAATCTGAACATCAATGCGGACGTGCGGTCTGGTTCTGGCTATATCACGTTGTTGGCGGCTGGCGGGGTTGAGTTGGGAGCTGGGGTGGATGTGGTGACGGGTGGGGGTGTGGTGGCTGTGGAAGCGGGTGTGGGGAGTGTGACGATGGCGGACACGTCGACGGTGGTGACGGGCGGGGGCAACGTGCGGGTGGTGGCGGGCGGCAGCGTGGTGATCGGGGTGTTGGACGGGCGGAGCGGCGGGGTGCAGGACACGTGGGGCCACGTGCAGGTGGTGGCGCAGACGGGTGCGATCAGTGATGCGGGGGGCAATGGTTCGACGAGTGTGCGGGTGTATGGCCAGGGCGTGAGTTTGGCGGCGGCGGGGAACATCGGTGGGCTGAACGCGCCGGTGTACCGGCTGCAATATACGACGGACTTTGTGACGTGGACGGAGCTGGTGACGGTGAGCAGCGGGGAGGCGAGCGTGACGTATGTGGATCCGGTGCCGGCGGACAGCCGGCGGTTCTACCGGGTGGCGTATGGGACGGCGGGAGTGAGTGTGAGTCTGCGGGCGCCACAGATCTTGGTGGACCGGAGCGTGCGGTTGACGTGGGATGTGACGTATACGGGGGCGTATGTGCCGGTGACGAAGGCGCTGGTCATCGAAGGGGCGGTTTTGGCGGCGGAGTCGGGGGCGGGGAGTGTGGCGGTGAACGACGTGAGCAGCGTGACGGTGGGGGATGTGACGGTGGGCTACCGGACGGTGGGGGCGAACGGGACGTTGAATGCATTGGCGGCTGACGGGGTGAAGAGCGATGTGCGGGTGGTGGCGGGGAACGGCAGCGTGTATGTGCAGGCGTTGGGCGGGAACCTGACGGTGACGGACGGGGCGTTGAACGCCGGGGTGGGTGTGAGTGTGGCGGGTGGCGGGCAGATTTTGCTGGGAGCGGGCGGGAGTGTGACGGTGGCGGGGAGCGTGGTGAGCGGCAGCGGTCACATCACGGTGGCTGGGGTGCAGGGTGTGACGATGAGCGCGGGGACGACGCTGACGACCGGCGGGGGCGAAGTGAGTGTGACGGCGGCGGCGGGCAGCGTGACGGTGACGGTCGTGAGCACGGGTGGCGGGGATGTGCGGGTGGTGGCGGCCGGGACGGTGACGGTGGGGACGGTGGACGCGGGGGCGGGCCGGGTGAGCGTGGTGGCGCAGGCGGGGAGCATTTTGGACGGGACGGATGCGGGGGTGAACGTGACGGGCAGCGCGGTGCGGTTGCAGGCGGGTGGCAGCATCGGGGCGTTGAACGACGAGTTCGTGCTGCAGACGGCGCTGGTGAGCGTGAGTGCGGGCGGGGTGGTGCGGCTGGCGAACACGGGTGATTTAACGGTGGGCAGTGTGAGTGTGACGGTGGCGACGGTGGGGGCCAACGGGGTGGTGGCGGGGGTGACGGACGCGGCGCAGAGCGGGGCCAGCACGGGGAACAGCCTGGTGCTGGTGAACACCGGCAACCTGGCGGTTGAGGCCGCAGTCAATGTCAGCGGCAGCGGCCATGTCTTGCTGAATGCGACGGGGACGGTCACGGTGAACAGCGGGGTGACGTTGGCCAACGGCAGCGTGAGCGTGGTGGCGGGGTTGGCGTTGAACCTGAATGCGGCTTTGAGTGTGACGGGCGGGACGGCGGACGTGGTGGCGTTGGGCGGCAACGTGGTGACGCAAGGGATCACGACGGTGGGCGGGAACATCCGGATCAGTGCGGGCGGCAGCGTGACGTTGGGGGTGGCGGATGCGCGCAACGGGGCGAACCAGAACCTGTGGGGTGATGTGAGCGTGAGCGCGGGCGGCGGCAGTGTGACGGATGCGGGGGCGGACCAGCTGGTGAACATTTACGGGCGCAATGTGCGGGTGAGTGCGACGGGGACGGCGGGGACGCTGGTGCCGGCGGTGGCTGATGCGCTGGAGCTCGACGGGCAGACATTGGCGGTGGGTGGCAGCAGTGTGAACGTGGTGCTGGCGGGCGGGACGACGGTGACGACGGTGGGTGCGGTGAGCGTGAACCGGGTGCAAACCGACGGGACGCTGGGTGCCAGCAGCGATGTGGGGAGCCTCAGTGGCATCGTTGCGACCACGGGCATCGTGGTGCGGACCCTGAACGGAAACCTTGCGGTTCAGGCCACCATTACCAACAGCGGCAGCGGGAACGTGCTGTTGTCGGCGACGGGGGGCAACGTGAGTGCGACGGTCGATGTGACGGTGGCGGGAGGCAGCCTGAGTGTGCTGGCCAGCGGGAATGTGACTTTGGCCGACGGAATCCTCCTGGGTGTGACGGGGGGGACGGCGGACGTGCAGGCCGGTGGCAGCGTGGTGCTGGGCGGGAGCACGACGGTGCGGACGGCGGGGGCGAACATCCGGGTGGTGGCGGGCGGGGATGTGGCGCTGGGCCTGCTGGATGCGCGCAATGGCGGGGCGCAGGGGACGTGGGGTGACGTGAGCGTGGTGGCGACGGGCGGCCGGGTGACGGACGGCGGGGATGATGTGGCGGTGGATATTTACGGGCGGAACCTGCGGGTGGTGGCGGGGGTGGGCATCGGGGTGACGGGGAGCAACGTGGTGGAGACGGAAGTGGCGTTGCTGGCGGCCAGTGTGGGCAACGGGGGGATCAGCCTGGTGGATGCGAGCGGGCTGGCGGTGGGGACGGTGGCCGCGGTGAATGTGAACCGGGTGCAGGCGGACGGGAGCGTGAGCGCGGCGGGCGATGCCGGCAATCTGACGGGGGCGGTGAAGACGGGCGGGCTGATGGCGTTGGACACGGCGGACGGGAGCAACATCGCGGGGTTCCCGACGTTCGAGGTGGTGGAGCAGCTGACGGGTTTGAGCGCGGCGAGCATCTACACGGGTTATTACGAGCAGCGGTTGCGGATCACGAACACGACGGGGTCGACGATCGATGCGGTGCGGGTGGCGATCGGGAACCTGCCGGCGGGGGTGACGGTGATGGACGCGGCGGGGACGACGGCGGACGGGCGTGCGTATATCCAGTATAACCAGACGCTGGCGGCGGGCCAGACGGTGGTGCTGGTGATCGAATACAAGGTGCCGACGGTGGGGCAGATGCCGGTGGCGCCGGTGTTCGAGGTGGATGTGACAGGGGTGCAGGCGCAGCCGAGCGTGGCCGGGGGCAACCTGCTGACCAGCGGGGTGCTGACGCAGCGCCTGGCCGACAACCGGTATGTGGTGACGCTGCAACAGAGCCTCCTGGGCCGCACCTACCTGCTCCAGTTCACCGACGACGGCGGCCTCACCTGGACCACCGTCCTGTCCCCATCACCGGCACCGGCACCAACCTCAACTGGCTCGACTTCGGCTCCCCCAAGACCGCGTCTGACTCTGGTGGCGTTGCCGTGAGAGGGTTCCGTGTGTTCCTCATGCCGTGAGCTTGAGGGGTGAAAAGGTCTGTTTTCTAATGGGTTTCAGTTGTGATCAAGGATCAATGACTCCCTCGTCCATGTTTTGATACGGATGGTTTGACTGCCACCAAGTTCAACAGTTCTCAGGCTTCTTCCATCCAGTTCATCGCCGCAAGACGAAGGGATGGCTGATGAGTTGCGGGCAAACAGGATTCGGTATGGTCCAGTTGACGGAGTTCAACAAGGCGAGGAAAATTTACAGAACCGCACGATTGTCTACTTCTGCGTTTTCGCTTTGAGCAGTGCGAGGATGTCGTCGGTGATGTCGGGGCCGCTTGGTGTGCCTTGAAAGAGGGCTTTTTCGCGCGAGTCTATCACCAGATCATAACGGCCTTTGGCGTATTCGGCGGTCAGATTTTCTACGGTGTACTGGGCGCGCAGTTGCATGGCCTGGCGCTCGCGGCGGTCAACGATTTCCGCGACTGGCTCTTTCGCCTCGGCGACCCGCTTCGTGAGATCATCAAGTTCCTTTTCCGGCGTTGAAGCTTCGGGGAGC
>CBDIPT010000002.1:0-748172 GCA_965283725.1 Limisphaerales bacterium | reverse complement strand
CACGCCATCTCCGTGCTCAAGGCGACTTATCAGGCTGAGAAGAATTGGGTGGCCAATGAACAGAAGATGTTCCAAGCAACGGATCTGACCGACCCTCGCGTCTCGTGGTTCGTTGTGTTCGTGGAGGAAATGCCCGTCGGCGTGCTGCGCGTACTCTATGAACTGCCTCTGGATGTTTACAAGGAATACGGTTTCAAACAACTGGGTGCGGGCATGGATATCGAGGGCTTCATCACCAACAACAAGATCGCCGAGATCGGCCGCTTCGCCGTGCTGCCGGAATACCGCAAATACATCATCGTGGTCGGTGCGCTGATGCGGGAAGCCAGCAAGGAAACGGTTCAACGTGGCTTCACCCATTACATCACGGACATCTTTGAAGGCGAGAAACACAGTCCTTATCTTTTCCACACGCGCGTGATGGGCTTCATCCCCGTAGCCACACATGATGTCGGCGAATTGAATTGCCCCCTGCGCCGCATCACTATGGTGCTGGATATCAAGGCTGCGTAGATCGCCTCCGTGAATCAAACGGCTTCGTCTTCCGCTTCCTCACCGAAGATTGGGATAAATCCATCCACGACAAACTGCACCATAACGACGGCCGCGGAAACACCGAGGGCATGCTGCTGACCTTGGCTCGCGCCTATGGATTGGTGGAAAAGTAATTGAAATACCCGTTCATGGTGGTGCTGCCGGTGGCGATTGGCATGACTGTCATCACTTCCGTCTACTCCTATCACCTCCACCGCAAGGAAACCCAAGGCCAGTCCGTTTCGTAGCAAGCCAGTCGTAATTGTCCTCGATTACTTCGCCCACGCTCACTCCTATTCGCGCCCTTCTATTAAATCCTATACCCCTCTCCATCGCTGTTTCCTTCAATCTTTCCTGTTCAAATTCTCTCTTTCCGCGTCTTTCGAGTATTTCGCGGTTAGTCTCTTCCCCCTCTCGTTGTTGGAAGTTGGACATTCGATGTCCGATGTTTCCCGATTCCCCTATTTTAGTTCATCCCCCGGCTTGACCGTCGAAGCCCTTGCCGTTACCAACAGGCAACCACGCATGAAACTAAAGAACCTACTGGCACCAACCATTGTCTTCTCCCTGACCGGCATACTTCTGACCGGCTGCAGCACCACCGAGCTCGATAAACCTTCAACGGCCACCAAGGCCCCGGCCATCTCCGCCGCCAACCCGCCGAAAGGCTTCACCGCTCTCTTCAACGGCAAAGACCTCACCGGTTGGCGTGGTGGCTCGACCTTTGATCACCGCGCCTTGCTGGCCATGACACCGGAAGAACGCGCCGCCCAGATCAAGAAGTGGAGCGCTCCGGAAAACAAGGGAGCCATGATGGAGTTGGGCAAGACCGGCAAAGCTCACTGGTATGTAGAAGGCGAAGACCTCGTGAACGACGGCTTCGGTGCCTATGCCAGCACGGAGAAGGATTACGGCGATTTCGAATTGCTCCTCGAATACAAGACGGTGCCGCTCGCGGATTCCGGCATCTACCTGCGTGGGGTTCCACAAGTGCAAATCTGGGATTACACCGAGGAAGCGAAGTTTAAGCTCGGTGCTGATAAAGGTTCTGGCGGGCTCTGGAACAACAGCCCCGGCGCCCCCGGTAAAGACCCGCTCGTGAAGGCGGACAAAGCCTTCGGTGAATGGAACAAATTCCGCATCCTCATGGTCGGCTCACGCGTGACCGTTTACCTGAACGACAAGCTCGTGGTGGATCACGCCAACCTCGAGAACTACTACGACAAGGGCAGCAAAGATGCCGCGATCAAGGCCAATCCGCGGCCGGTTCCAGCTAAGGGTCCGATCCAGCTCCAGACACATGGCGGCGAGATCCGTTGGCGCAATGTTTTCATCCGTGAGATCGGTTCGACGGAAGCAAATCAGATTCTCGCCAGCAAAGGTGCAGCGGGCTTCAAGACCGTGTTCAACGGCAAAGACTTCACCGGCTGGGCGGGTCCCGTGGAAAATTACGAGATCAAAGACGGCGCCGTGGTCTGCAAACCGGCCAAAGGCGGCACCATCTATTACAACCAAGACCTGAAGGACTTCATGGCCCGCGTGGAATTCCAACTACCTCCGGGCGGCAACAACGGTCTCGCGATTCGCTATCCCGGCCAGGGCGACACTGCTTACGTCGGCATGTGCGAACTGCAAGTGCTCGATACGGAGAATGAAAAGTATAAGAAGCTCGATCCCCGTCAGGCCCATGGCTCGGCTTACGGCATCTCCGCCGCGCACCGCGGTTACCTGCGCCCCTTGGGTGATTGGAACTTCGAAGAAGTGACCGTCAAAGGCTCCACCATCAAAGTGGAACTCAACGGCGTCGTCATCCTTGATACGGATGTGAGTAAGGTCACTGAATACATGGCCAAAAGCAAGCATCCCGGCAAAGACCGCACGAACGGCTTCTTCGGCTTCGCCGGTCACAGCGACCCCGTGGCCTTCCGTAATGTGCAGCTCAAAGAATTGAAGTAACGCACATCAGGCATTCACTCATCACCACACCCGTCGATCTGAGGATTGGCGGGTGTTTTGTTTTCTGGGAATACCTTAACTATCACCATGCTCTACGCTTTGGGTTTGGGCCGATGAAATCGCACCCATTTCTCGAAACCCACGATCCAAAAAGCGATCAACCCCACACCGACGATCCGCAGCCATTCATCTGCGCCTAAAGGAGCGGTGTGAAAAAGGCGGTTCATGAAGGGCAGATGCGTGAACGCCACCTGCGCCAGCACCATCGCCCCCACGCCGGCCAGCAACCACCGGTTGCTGAACCAGCCCAACGACTGCACCGAACGGCTCAACGAACGGCAGTTCAAGAGATAGAAAATCTCCACCATCACGATGGTATTCACCACCAGGGTAGGGCCTGGGCGATGGTCGCTCCATTTTGCTCCCACAAGAACAGCCCGAAAGCGCCGCCCAACAAAATCAAAGTGACCAGCCCGCTACGCATGAAGAGCGGATACGTCAGGATCGGCTCTTGCGGATCGCGCGGTTTGCGGTCCATCAGATTCGGTTCCTTGGGTTCAAAGACGAGGGTGAGGCCCAAGAGCGTGGCCGTCATCATGTTCACCCACAGGAGCTGCACCGGCAATGCGGGCAAGGCCACGCCAAAGAAGATCGCCGTGAGCAAGATCAATCCCTCCCCCAGATTGGTCGGGATGGTCCACACGATGAACTTGGTCAGGTTGTCGAACACCCCACGCCCCTCCTCCACCGCCGCCTCGATGGAGGCAAAATTATCATCGGTCAGCAGCATATCCGCCGCGCCTTTGGCCACGTCCGTGCCCGATCGCCCCATGGCGATGCCGATATCCGCTTGTTTCAGTGCCGGGGCATCGTTCACACCGTCACCCGTCATCGCCACCACGTGCCCTTGCGCCTGCAACGCCTGCACCAAGCGCAGCTTTTGTTCCGGTGCCACGCGGGCAAAGACGCTGACCGCGGCAGCCAATGATTGCAGCGCGGTATCATCCAACTTTTCCAACTCCCGTCCTGTGACCGCCCGCAACTGTCCATGGGCGTCCCGTTCCCCTTGCAGCCCGATTTTACCGGCGATGGCTGCTGCGGTGATGGCGTGATCGCCAGTTATCATCTTCACTGCAATGCCTGCCTGCTGGCAACGCGCCACGGCTCGGATCGCCTCCGCCCGCGGCGGATCGATCATCCCTTGCAAACCCAGAAAGGTAAGTCCGCCCTTCACATGATGATGCTCCAACTTCGCGTGCTCGCGCGGCACTTCAAGCCGGGCAAAAGCCAGCACGCGCAAACCTTTGGCTGCCATCTGCTCGACCACCGTTCGAATGGCGGCCCGGTCGATCGGCACTAACTTCCCGGTGGCGGAAAGCAGGTGATCGCTCCGCTCCAGCAGACGTTCGATGGCGCCTTTCTTGTAAATCACCCGGCCACGCCGGCCGCCATGATGCAAGGTGGCCATGAACTGGTGCTCGGATTCAAAGGGAATGGAATCGATACGCCCGTGGACACTATGCACATCCGCGGCGATCAGGCCGCCTTTGCGGGCCGCTACAAGCAAGGCCGCTTCCGTGGGATCGCCCTGCACGATGAGTCGTCCGTCTTCGCGTTGGAACTGGGAATCATTGCAGAGCAAGCCGGCTTTCATTACTTCGTGCAGCGCGGTATCAGCCTGCGCCTGCAAACCCGTTCCGCCATGTTTCACTTCTCCGGCGGCTTCGTAGCCCGTTCCTGTCACCGTAAAGGTGTGCCCTCCGCCCAAACTTCCTGAACGGTCATCTGGTTCTCGGTCAACGTTCCGGTCTTGTCCGAGCAGATGACCGTCGTGCTGCCCAGCGTTTCCACCGCTGGCAATTTGCGGATGATCGCCTGCCGTTTGGCCATGCGGGCGACCCCGATCGCGAGTGTGATCGTCACGGCGGCGGGCAGTCCTTCCGGGATGGCACCGACCGCCAAGGCCACTGCCGCCATGAACATCTCCACCGCCGGTTGTCCGCGCAAAACACCGACAGCGAACGTCACCACAGCCAAAGCCATGATGATCCAGAGCAGCAACCGGCTGAACTCTGCGATCTTGCGCGTGAGCGGCGTGGACATCTCCACCGCGTCCGCGATCAGTGTCGCGATGCGGCCGGTCTCCGTTTGATTGCCAATGGCCCACACCACGCCCTCGGCCTGACCATAGGT
Organism: Limisphaerales bacterium; assembly: GCA_965283725.1. Taxonomy (GTDB): domain Bacteria; phylum Verrucomicrobiota; class Verrucomicrobiia; order Limisphaerales; family JAEYXS01; genus JAEYXS01. The sequence continues at coordinate 743,489 of CBDIPT010000002.1, read as the reverse complement.
GACCAGCGTACCCGCAAAGGCCAGGTTCTTGCGCTCGGCAAGAATGGTATCCAGCGCCAAGACATCAGAGTGCTTGCTCACCGGCACGGATTCGCCGGTCAAGGGGGACTCGTCCACTTGCAGGTTGCGCACCAGGAACAGACGCAGATCAGCAGGGACTTTATCACCGGATTGCAACAGCACGACATCACCCGGCACGAGCGCCTCCGAATGGATGCGTATCTTTTTACCCTCACGCCGCACCGTGGTTTCCGTGACCACCATGCGGGCCAGGGCATCGATGGCTTTCTCCGCTTTTGTTTCTTGCAGATAGCCGACGATGGCATTGACCAGCACGACCCCAAAGATCACGGAGGCATCAACCCATTCCTGAAGATAAAAGGTCACCGCCGAGGCGATGAGCAGGAGGTAAACCAGTGGTTGATTGAATTGATGCAGGAAAAGCTGCCACGCCGGAGTGTGCTGCCCACCCTTCATCCGGTTCGCCCCATGCACCGCCTGCCGACGGCGAACTTCTTCCGCAGACAACCCATGTTCCACGGAAGTATCCAGCAGTTGCAGGACTTCGCTCGCGACCAGTTGATGCCAATGCTTCTGGATCTGGGCTGGAGGCTGATGTTTCACGTTGCCACCTTAACCTAAATCGCCAGCTACGTCTTGCTTTACTGGAGCTGCACAATAGAAACCCTATTTTGCGACAAAAACGACACACGGAGTTCACTGGGGAATGACCATCAAACAGGATGTGCTAAGCGCGCATCCAGTCGTGATAGATCGTCTGATTGGCTTTCAGCAATTCCGTATCCGTGCCGTAATTCTCGGCGGCAAAATACGACACCATGAGAGTTAACGCCATTCACATAACAAAGGCAAAAGATACGGGCAGGAAATACGCTCATGGAATGTACAGATTCTTCCAGATTCAGCACGGGCAGGAAAGGGAAATTGAGGCAATGCTATCGGGGTGCCCATCTGTTGAAGCAAACCGAATCAATCTTCATCTTCCACCCAAACACACGACGCCACGCTCGCAGAAACCGCAATGACCCCACCATCAAAAGTCGCATCCGTTAATCCACTCCAACCAAACGAACTGCGTGACCAATCGGCATTTACGTAGAACTTGGTGCCTGATTCTGAGTGGCCCTCGATAAACATTCTGGCTAAAGCAGTGGCTTCCTCGAAAGGCATTATCTCCGCTCCGTAAGCCAAGTCCTTCCAAAGCAAATGAGCCAGAATTTTGGCAGCCTGAATCCGCTTCACAATATGCAAGGCATCTGCGTCAGGTTTCAGGCCAAACCGCAGCAGCGCGTTAGCCAACTGCCCATCATGTTGACGGTGTTGTTGAAGCGCAACGGACAAAGCCACATTCCCGTCGTTCGACAATCGCTTTTTGCCACATAGCTACCTCTCTGTTCTTCCAAGACAGGCCAGTTCCGCCTCCTCACGTCGGCGGCTACAGGAGTTTCAGGCGCAACCCGCGTTCCTTCGCCCGGCGGGAGAGATCTTCCACCAACGACAGGTCCATGTCTTGCTCGATCAAGAGGAACGTCTTCTCGTTCTCGCACTTGATCTCGCCATGGTTCTGGTAACCATGCTGTTGCAAGATGTCCCCGAATATCTCGTAGAAGCGGGCGGCCTCCGGTGACGCTGAGGATGTGGTTATCGGAACCGAAATGACTGGCGCCGAAGTCTCTCCGCTCTCCAGGCTCAAGCGCGAGATCAACTGCGTGCGCAGCAACATCGGTTCATCCGCATACGAAAGCACAGGTTCATTGATCTGGAACACGTTCGTTTCCGCGTGACGGGCCACGATGATGACCGGCTTGGACAACGCCTCGGCAACGCCCAGACAATAGAGCACCGCCGGATTATTGCCGGTGATATCGACCAACAGGCAATCCGCCGCCGCGATCGTCTGCCGCGCGTTCAAACGCAGGGCCGTGGACGACAGGAGAATGTTCAACCGCGTCCCCAACGCCGCCATCTCCTGAAACGCCGGCTTTATGCCATGCAGCCAGACCTGCTCAAAGGATTCTCCCGCAGGCAGGGCAACGGCGATGTTGGCGAAGGTTTTCATCAAGTTATAACAGACTCACTTGGCGACAGCATTCGTCGCAGTCACCGCATTCGTGACGGCAGCAGGGAGGGCATTGGTGCTAGTGGTTGAATCCTTTTTAACGTCCGCCGACGGATGAATCCATTCTTTGACGTAACTAGCCCAGAGCTTGAGGTTCCCGTTATCAAAGTTCATGCCGAGAAAGATGTAAAACGCCAGGCCGATGACAATCCACTTGGGCTTGGAACTCTTCACCTGCACAAACGGATCATCCATCGTGCGCGCCGCCCCTTCGGGCAACTCACCGATCTGGGTAAGCGAACCACCGAACGGCACATTGATCTTCGCCCGGGCGTTCACCGCCCAGCCGTTGGCATCCAAAATAGGCCCAACGTTACGTTGGCGCAGTTTCATATAGGCCAGCAGCATCGCGGGACCGGAGATGGCCATGAGCGCACCGCCGATGGCGAGCGGCATCTGCCAGGCTTTCAACCCCAGAAAACCCGTCACCACAGCCGCCACCGCACCGCCGATTGCGCCGATCGCCAAACCGATGGCGGCGAACACGCCGGCGAACTTGGCCACGTCGAAGGCTTCTTTCGCAGAAGTTTGCAATGCCGTCGGAGCAGGCGGTGTCGGTGCTTCAATCTTCTTACTGGCGCCGGCCACATTGGCTGCCGCCTGATCGGTGATAGCCTTGTCCCGCGCGGAGGCGAACTTCTCGATCTGGTCTTCCACCATCTTGGCGACGCGTTTGTAGGGCGACCAAAAGGCCTGACGGATGCTGATCGGCTGCTCCACCACTTTAATGATGGTGGCATCCCAATCACGACCTTGGCGGTCGTAGAAAATACCGTTGCGCGCTGCCATGAGGAAATCCGAATCACCATCGGTAAAAGCGGCCGCGATGGTCATCTTCTCACCCGTGCTCTTGCGCACACAATCGCAGTAAGCGAGATAGCAGCGGCTCAAACCGGCCAGTGCACCATGACGCCCCATGTCATCCACGCGCACGCACAGTTCGCAACTGCGGCCATCAAGAAATAGTGTACCAACCTGAAAGATCGCCTTCTGTTTGCGACCGTAGAAATCACGGAACGTGACGAAGTTGTTCAGCAACGTGTAGAGATCGCGATGATACCGGATAAGGCGGTCCACCGAGGCGATCGTCGTGGCTTCCGGTTCTAGCGCCTTATCTTCAGCGATCAGCGCCGTGATGGTGTCCTTGGTCTTGCCCGCCAAGATTTCCCGCACCCGCGCGATGCCGAGCTTCTCAACGAGCAAACCGGCTTTGCTGCCCGCCCAGCCATCATACGCTGCGAGTTTGCCGCTGATCGTGTTCCAATCTTCCTCGGTGAGCACAGTCTTGTCACCGACGAGCGGTTTCACGACGTCTGCCTGGAACTTCGCCAACGGCGCAGCCCAAGCCGGATTCACACCTTCGACGAGCGGCAACGCCTTGCTCGCTTCCACTTTTGAGAGCGGGAATGCGGCGATGTCTTGCGCGGTGATGGTGAGATCTTTGGCGGCGAGCGCGAGGTAATCTGCCTCCTGCCGGTTCAAGGCATTGAGCGCACGGGCATCGTACACACCCAGGCGGCAACGGGCAAAAAAGTCGTCGATCTTACCTTTGACTGCTTTGAAAGAACTGCACGCGGCAGGTGTCGCATCGCCCAAAGGCAACACGGTGGCCGCATTCGCCTCCGCCTTCAGCCACCAATCGGAGAATGCCGTGAGCTCAGTGAAGAATTGATCCACCTTGCCCTGATTGATCCCCGGCTTGCCACTGCGGTCGGTGACCGCACCCAGACAGTTGATGATATCCGTGATGACCGCCTGAGTTGCAGCGTCGGCCGCCGAGTCCACCGGTATGACGCCATCACCATTGAATTTGGTCTGGGCGAAAATCTTGGCGGTATCAGCTGTGTCATCCACTGTGATGGTCGTCGCCTCGGCCTTGCCCAAGTCCTTCAAGATTTGGCGGGCAGAAGCGAGGATCTGCTTGCCTTCCGGCGTGGCATCATTGATGGCGGACAAAGGCAGTGCAGCGATGGACTTCGTCAAGTCATCCGGGTTCTTGAGCAATCCCCCCGCCCACTTCACGGCGGCGAGAATTTCCGGCACGCGGATGCGGCCATCCTTATCCGTATCGACCAGCTCCAAGGTTTTGGTATCGAACTCCAGTCCCTTGGCCGGACAAGCCAGCGCCACCCAGAGCTTTTGGTCCAACTGATCCAGCGCCATGAGGTCTGCGCCCGTATCCAGGCTGACTTGATCAAAACCGCCCGCGCGGTAAAAGCGCCACTTGTGACCACCGCTCTGAGAATGGAGATTCAGCATAAGTATCTGCTACAGATTTATTTCGTCTAAACTGCCTACGCGCAACGACTCGGCATCACAATGGGCCAAATCTGGATTTTTTCAAAACCAATTTCCCGGTATCATTAACCACATATTGCTTGCGATATGCCCTCATTCGCGGGCTAATGCGGGCGTTCCTGCACGTTAAAATGAGCCAAAAAGGGAAAACTAGCGGTTCCGCAAAACCAGCCGCCGCCAAGCCGGATGCCGCCCAGCAGAAACCCGGAACGGAGTTTCCGTGGCGGGCGATGGGGATCATTCTCGCGGTGCAGGCGCTCTTGCTGGCCACCGCCGCCAAGAACAACCTCGACCAACTAAACAACGACGCCATCGCGTATCTGCGCTTGGGCGAATATTACGCACAGGGAAAGATGGAACTGGCGATCTCCGGCTATTGGGGCCCGATGCTGAGCTGGCTCATCGCCTTGGGCATCAAGCTCGGGTTTGCTCCCCTGACGGCTGGCCGGGCGGTGATGGTGTTGTCCGCCCTCATTTTTCAAGCTGGGTGCGTCACCCTCTTGCGCGCGGTGAATCTGCCCAAATGGTCGGCCATCGGGGCGGCACTCATTACCGCACTCGCGAGCATCTTCTGGTCTGCTGAATACCTTTCTCCGGATCTCTTAATGACAGGTATCTTGCTGGCCACGTGGGGCATTCTTTTCTCTGACCGTTGGTGGCAACAACCGCGTTGGGCCGTAATCGCAGGCGTGCTCTGGGGCATCGCTTACCTCACGAAGGCCGTAGCCTTTCCGCTCGCGCTTGGCACCACGGTGCTTTGGGCCGGATTTAAACTGGCGTTGAAAGCAGATCGCAAACGCCTGTTCCAAGCCGCAGGCATCACGTTGGCGGTCTTTGCTGTCACGGCGTTGCCTTGGCTCATCACGTTATCAGGCAAATACGGACACTTCACTTTCAGCACGTCAGGCAGCATCAATCACAGCATCGTGGGACCGAAGGATGTGGATCGTTATCATCCGGTCTTCCGCACCTTGCATCAACCGGAAGCGGGGCGCGTAACGCAATGGGAAGAGCCCTCGCGCATGGATTACAAGCCATGGTCCCCTTTCGCCAGTGGTGCGTATTTCCAACATCAGGTGCAACTGGTGAAACGGAACTTCGAGACCATCATCGGGCATCTGGTAAACTTCGATCTGTTCTACTTGGGATTTGTGGGGTTGCTGGGGGCGTTTTATCTCAAGCCACCTTGGCGCGAACAACTGGCCGCTGATTGCTGGCGCTGGAGTGTGTTGCCTTTGCTCTGTCTCTGCGGGCTTTATCTGCCAGTTTGGGTGGCACCGTTCGATGAACGTTACTTTTATGCGGCCCTGCCGGTGCAACTGATCTGCGCTTTCAGCCTGGTCGAACTCACCCGGACACAATGGCGGGAGCAGGCTTGGATTGGCTGGATCACCGGCGCGATGGTCCTGCTCTCTTTCGGTTTCATACCGGCCATCAAAGCAATGGTGGCCACCGACACGATGCGCCATGAGCCCACCACCATGGCACGCGGCATCGCCGACGAACTTAAGAAACAAGGTCTTACCGGACCGATAGCCGGTAGCGGTACCGTGATCGGATTCCGGACCGGCCTGTTCACGGCTTACTTCCTTGATACGCCGTGGATGGGCGGCAACGAAAAAGCCGCCAACAGCCCGGTGCGCGGCTGCGAATGCTCTGTTTGCCAAAGCTCAACTTTACGGGAACCCGAGACTAGTGCGGAGGATTTCATCAAGTCGGGTGCCAAGGTGCTCATCCTAAGCCGGGAATCGGCGGCGGCGGCAGACTTGTTCCTGCGACCGGAGTGGCGAAAAATAGACATCTCCACCTCTATTTCCCCCACATCAGCAGCAACAAATGTTGAGTCCCCGGTCATTGTCCTTGTCCGTAGGTAGTCTTCACGCATCTTTTTGCGGTTCTTGCCGTTCTGATTTGACCTCAGCCCAAGGCTAGGCTTCACTGCTATGAACATTCCAACCTGTGTGGCCGTTATGATCCCAAGCAAGACACATCAATTCACCGGTTGGCTGCGGACCTCGGCACTCGCCGTCGTCGCTCTTCTCGCAGCCAAGGCACAAGCCGACGTCAAGTTGCCTGCCATCTTCACCGACAACATGGTCCTGCAGCAGGGACTGAACACACCCGTGTGGGGTTGGGCGGATGAAGGCGAGACGGTCACAATCCAATTCCGCGATCAACGCATCACCACCAAGCCGGTCAACGGCAAGTGGACGGTAAAGCTCAAGCCATTGAAAGCTGGTGGACCGGACGAACTGGTCGTCCACGGCAAGAACCGGGTCCAGCTCAAGAATGTTTTGGTTGGTGAAGTCTGGGTGTGCAGTGGCCAATCTAACATGGAATGGCCGCTCTCAAGATCTTTTGAATCGCAAAAGGACATCGCCCAATCGGCCAACCCGAATCTGCGCCTCTTCAAGGTGCAGAAGGCCAAGTCCGATGAACCGTTGATGGATTTGAAGCAGCCGTGGAATGTCGGCAAGTTCGCCTGGCAGGAATCCAGCTCCCAATCGTCGGCGGACTTCTCCGCCGTGGGTTACTACTTCGGCCAAGCCCTGCAAAAAGCGCGCGGAGTGCCGATTGGTTTGATCGAGAGCGATTGGGGTGGTTCGCCGGCGGAAGTCTGGATCAGGAAGTGCTTGAAGCGAACGCTGGTTACAAGGCGGACATTCTCGAGAAGTATCCGGTGGCTTTCAAAGCTTACGAAGACGCCTTGGCGAAGCACAAAGCCGCCAAGGCCACTACCAGGCTCCGCGTGCACCGTGGAAACCAACCGAACTCTACAACGCCATGATCCACCCGATATTGGGCTACGGCATCGCCGGGGCCATCTGGTATCAAGGTGAATCCAATGCGGGCCGGGCCTGGCAGTATCGCACGCTCTTCCCCGACATGATCAAGAACTGGCGCAAAGACTGGGGCCAAGGCGATTTCGCCTTCCTCTTCGTCCAATTGGCTCCATGGGACAAGAACAAGAAGCGTTCGCTGGCAGAAATCACCAAAGAACCCGTAGAGAGCGATTGGGCCGAGTTGCGCGAAGCGCAGACACTGACACTGAAGCTTAACAGAACCGGCATGGCGGTCATCACCGATGTGGGTGACAAGGACGACATTCACCCCACGAAGAAAACTCCCGTGGGTGAACGTCTTGCCCTCGCCGCCCGGGGAGAAATCTACAAGGAGAAGATCGTTTTCTCCGGCCCGATGTATAAGAGCCTGAAGATCAAAGGCAACCAGGCCATCGTCAGCTTCGACTATGTCGGCGGCGGTTTGGAAGCCAAGGGCGGCAAGCTCACGGGCTTTGCCATCTGTGGTGAGGACAAGAAGTGGGTCTGGGCTGATGCCGAGACCGACGGCAAAGTCGTTACCCTCAGCAGCCCGCAAGTGGCCAAGCCGATCGCGGTGCGTTATGGCTGGTCTGACTATCCGGTGGTCAACCTCTTTAACAAAGATGGCCTGCCTGCCTCGCCGTTCCGCACGGATGAGTTCCCCGGCGTGACTCAGCCGAAGGATGCGGTGAAGAAGTAATCGATATTCCCAAACAAGAAGCCCGGCCAAATCGGCCGGGATTTTTTATTGTTCGCAACCGCCACGCTGAGCCACAGGAGCTTAGCCGAAATAAAAAAGGGCTGAATCGACTTGCGATTCAGCCCTCGAAAAAATGACGCCGGTTAGCCGATGATGCGGCTGCCGCTCGTGAGCTTGATGCCCTTCAGTTCCATTTCCAACTGTTGCGGGTTGGATGCCTTGGACAAAGCTTCGTCCTTCGTGATAACGCCAGCATTGAACAGTTCGAGCACAGCTTTGTTGAAGCTCTTCATACCGTCTTCTTCACCGGTCTCGATCGCGATCGGCAATTCCTTTAGGCGGTTTTCTTCGATCAGCTTACGCACAATGGGCGTATTGATCATGATCTCCTGCGCGGGCACCATCCCGCCGGCGATCTTCGGGACCATGCGCTGGGCGATGATCGCCTGTAACGTGGTAGCAAGCTGACGACGTACCTGCTCGCGTTCATTCTCCTGGAAGAAGTCCATGATACGCGTCACGCCAAGGGCCGCGTTCGTGGTGTGCAGCGTGGACATCACCAAATGTCCCGTATCGGCCGCGCTCATCGCCGTTCGGAAGCTGATGGCATCACGCATTTCGCCGACCAGAATGATGTCCGGATCTTGACGCAGGGCGTGTTTCATGCCCTTGGCGAAAGACTCGCAATCCAGACCGATCTCACGTTGCTCGATGACGGATTGATTGTCTTCGTAGCTATATTCGATCGGGTCTTCCAGCGTGACGATGTGCTTGCGGAAATTGTCGTTCAGGTAGCTGATCATCGCGGCCAGCGTGGTCGATTTACCGGAACCAGTACCACCGGCGAGCAAGATGATGCCGCGAGGCACTTCGGCAATCTTCAAAATCACCGGGTCCAGGCCCAAAGCCTCGAATGAAGGCACCTCGCTCTTCACATGGCGCATGACCAAGGCATAGGTGCCGCGTTGCATGAAGAAATTGGTCCGGAAACGGCCCGCTTCAGGTGCAAAGTAAGAAAAATCAGCGCCTTTTTCCGTCTCAAATTGAACTTTCGCGTGTTTGGGGATGATGTGGTCCTCCAAAAACTCAAAATATTCCTGGTCAGGAATCGGGGCTTCAATGGTCACCAGACGGCGATGGAGACGGAAAACTACGGGGTGTCCGGCTTTCATGTGGACGTCCGAAGCGCCGGCATCCATGGCGGCTTTCAGAATCTTATGGAACAGATTGATTCGCTCGTCGTTGATAGGATGGTGCATCCCTCATGAATACGAAGAATCACCGGACGTCGTCTAGTCCGGAGAGAAAGAAAAAGTGGAAATCTTACAAGGACAAGGCTGCGAGCCGGTCTTGGGCCTGCTTGGAGAGGTTCATGAAAATGAACGAAACCACGTAGCCGCTGTGCTTGCTGCCTTCACAGGAAACAACGACACCAGAACCCCGAACCTTCTTGGCATCAGGAGATTCGATATCAATGGTCATCTCGCTCCAGACAGGGAAAGGCTTGTGGCTGAGGAACTCGATACCGTTGCGTCGGAACTTGAGGGTGTTGGAGCAAAGAGTCAGACGCTGTTCTGCTTTTTGACCGCTTTGGTCAAAAACGCCGGAGGTATCTAATTTGCTAGTGCTCATCGCCGAATTAAATGTAGCACAAGTTTTGCCGCCGTCAATTTGGAGTTACCACTCAATCACCGCCGCACCCCAAGTCAACCCGGCTCCGAAAGCCAAGAGCAGAACAAGATCACCGCGCTGCACCCGTCCACTGGTGACCGCTTCATCCAAGGCGATGGCCACCGAGGCTGCCGAGGTGTTCCCGTACTTGTGCAAGTTGACGAAAAGCTGTTCGGGCTTGGCATCTAGACGATCACCCACGGCATCGATGATACGCTGGTTGGCTTGGTGCGGGATGATGCACTTGATCTGGGTGATATCGAGCTCGCAACGGCGCAGGGCTTCCGACGCGGCCGTGTACATCGCGTTCACCGCGTTTTTGAAAGTCTCCTTGCCATCCATCCGGAGGTAATGCAGGCGGCCATCAAGCGAGGCCTGCGTCGCCGGATGCTTGCTGCCGCCACCGGGCATCGAGAGCAAGTTGGCTTTGTTGCCATCCGCGCCCATGCAGGCGGTCAGCAACCCGTGCGAATTCGGGCGGTTTTGCAAGATCACTGCGCCGGCACCATCGCCGAAGAGCACGCACGTGTTCCGGTCTTTCCAGTCGATGATGGAAGAAAGTTTTTCCGCCCCGATGATCAACACCGTATTATAGGTGCGGGACATGATGAATTGCTGGCCCACTTCCATCGCGTAGATGAAACCCGAGCAGGCTGCTTCCAGATCGAATGCCGCCGCGTTCTTCGCCCCCAGCTTGCTTTGGACCAAGCAGGCCGTGGAAGGAAACGGCATGTCCGGCGTGATGGTCGCCACGATGATCAGATCGATCTGCTCGGCTGTGACGCCAGCCCGTTCCATGGCGCTGATGGCCGCTTTCGTAGCGAGATCGGACGTGTATTCCCCTTCGGCGGCCATGCGCCGTTCTTTGATACCCGTGCGCGTGGTGATCCATTCATCCGAGGTCTCCACCATCTTTTCCAGATCAGCATTGGTGACGATCCGCTCGGGCACATAAGCGCCCACGGCGCTGATGGAACAGGTGCGCCCTTGGAAGTCATAGGCGGCACGCGGGTTCTTAAGCTTGCGAGTGGAGGTTGAACTCATGGGTAAAATATCTCTCAGACTGAAGCCACGGCGGCAAGTGCCGTGTTCGCCGCGGCCACTTCCTGCTGGATGGATTGATGGATGCGATGCTGAACAGATTCACACGCCACCCGGATCGCATTCTGGATGGCGAATTCCTTGGCGGAACCATGGGCCTTGATGACGTTGCCGTTCAGACCGAGCAACGGCGCGCCACCATAAGCATCCGGATTCAGCTTCATTTTGATGGCATCCAAGGCGCCCTTGGCGAGCAACGCCCCGGCCATGCGCAACGGATTCGCTTTCAGTTCGCGCTTGAGCATGGTGCCGACCGCTTTGCCCAGGCTCTCGCAGGATTTCAGGACAATGTTGCCGATGAAACCATCCGTGACCACGACATCGACATGGCCCTCAAACAGGTCATGCCCTTCCACGTAGCCGATGAAATTCAGATTGAGCTGCTTGCAGAGCTTTAGGGATTCGCGCGTCAATTCGTTCCCTTTGATCTCTTCCGTGCCATTGCTCAGGATGCCGACGCGCGGATTCTTGTGCCCAAGGATTTCGCGGGAATAGACGTTACCCATCACAGCGAACTGAGCCAGGTGCAAGGGCTTGCATTCGGCGTTCGCCCCGCCATCCAACATGACAAATGCTCCGGTCAATGACGGCATGACCGTGGCGATGGCAGCGCGCTCCACGCTTTCGAGCGGGCGCAACTTGATGGTCGCCGCCGCCATGAGCCCGCCGGTGTTACCCGGAGAGATGGCTGCGTCCGCCTTGCCTTCCTTCACCAACTCCATCGCGCGCAGGATGGAACAATCCTTCTTGCGGCGCAGTCCTTCGATGGGTTTGTCTTCCATCGTGAGGACTTCACTGGCGTGGTGTATGCGGAGGCGGGAATCGCGCAAAGCAAGCTTGTCGAGACCGGTTTTGATTTCGGTCTCGTTGCCAACGACGATAAGTTCGTGAATGTGGGGATAGGCCTCGAGGGCCATCTTGACACCCGCAGGATGACCTGACTGCCGTGGTCTGCCCCATCACATCCACCGCTATGCGCATAGACGGAAAGAGCGCGGAAGGTGGTTACCAGCCGCGCCCAATCAGGGAAATATTAACCCAGCGCTTCGACGGTCAGAATCTGACGGCCCTTGTAGGTGCCGCAGCTCGGGCACACGCGGTGCGGAACGGAAGGCGCACCACATTGGGAGCAGGTGGAAAGTTGCGGCAGAGACAGCACGCTGTTGTATGCCCGACGCATACGCTGACGGCTCTTCGAAGGTTTACGCTTAGGAACGCCCATAAAATTCTAATTATTTCAGTTTCAGTTTATCCAACTCCGCCCACGGCGACGGCTTCTCGCCCGCCGCTTTATTCACCGGCTTGGCCTCGTTCTTCTCGACTGGTTTTACCCAGCCTTTGCACTCAGGCCCGCAAACCGGATGTTGCGGAAATTCGAGCATCATGTATTCCCGGATAGACGGAGTCAAGTCCACACAATCATTGACTATGGGCACTGCATCCTCCCCCTCCACCGGCAGATGGCAGGCCCAAGCTTCTTCCAAGATCGTCATCTTGTAAGGCGTCAGGCACCGGGCGCACTCGCAATCCAACGTCATCTCCAGCCGGCCTTGAGCCAAAAAGCCGCCCTCCAGCAAAGTGCACTCCAAATCATACTTTAGCGGTAACGGAGTGTGCACAAGCTCATCCAAGCCAGCCAAACCCAGTTCTTCACCGGTAATTTCGCCGACCACATTCTGGGAGTCTTCATCCAGATGCCGTAGATTGACTAGCAACGCCATGTCGTCACTTTCGTTCAGCGGCTGGGATTTGCAAGCTTCTGTAATAGGGCAGCTTTCACCCCAGGCGGCACGAAGGCCGTGATGTCCCCGCCCAACCGGGCGATTTCTTTGATGATCCGGGAACTGAGAAACGTGTAAGAATCCTTCGGCATCATGAAGATGGTCTCCACACGCTCGTTCAGATTGCGGTTCATCAAGGCCAGCTGAAATTCAAATTCAAAGTCCGATACAGCCCGCAACCCGCGGATGATGGCGTCCGCTTTGCGGTCCTCAACGTAATTCACGAGCAGTCCACCAAAGGAATCCACTTCCACGTTCTTCAACGGACTCACTGCATCCTGCACCATCTTGGCGCGCTCTGCTTTGGTGAAGAGCGGAGCCTTCCCCTCATTCTCCGCGACCCCCACGATGACGCGATCGAACAGCTTGGCCGCACGCTGCACCACGTCCAGATGCCCATTGGTGAACGGATCGAAACTGCCGGGATAAACTGCGATGCGCATGAGTTCTTCTTTCCGCTCAGGTTTGCAAGGGAGCTTTCAGATCGGGCGATACCTTGGACAGCATCACCGTCTGGTCCGCTTCGCTGTTGCTCTCGCGCCAAGGCACTTCATAGATGGGCACGGGGTCTTTGATACCCTTGACCATCACGGGCGGCAGCGAAACACAGGTGGCCGCCAATGCCGGCTCGAACTTCTGCAATTCTTTATAAGTCGCCTCACCGATGATGATGCGGCCACGACCGGAGACACCTTCCAACCGGCTGGCCAAATTCACTTCACGACCGAACACGGTGTAGTTCAGGATGTGTTTATCCGAACCCATCAGACCCACGATGCAGATACCGGTATTGATACCCGTCCCCAACGAAAGCAACGGCAGCATGGGGAAAGGATGTTTCCCCTCGGCGACGCGCTTCACATTCTCTTCTTCGCGCAGCTTGTTCTTCGCCGCGCGCTCGATGTTCAGCTTATGCATCGCGCGCTGGGCATCGATGGCGGCTTGCACACAGGAAACCGCATGCCGTTCATTCGGCGTGGGCGAACCCCAGAAGGCCATCACGCAATCGCCCATGTATTTATCGAGCGTACCGTTGTGCAGCTTGATCTGGTCAGCGATCGTAGCGAGATAGAGATTCACCGTCTCCAGCGTATCCTGCGCCGATTGATCGAAATAGGCTTCCGCGGCTTTACCCTCCAGCTTGTTATCGTGGACGAATTTCTCGGCGTTCGCCTGGTTCACATCCGTCATCTGCGTGAAACCGCGCACGTCCGAAAAGAACACCGTGATATGCCGGCGGCTGCCGGAGAGATTCAGCTTTTCCGAGGTCAGCAACTCGTTCACCACGTTCGGTGAGACGAGCTTGGAGAACACGGCTTTCACCCGCTTTTTTTCCCCTTCCACGAACACCACCAGATACGTCACCAAAGCAACGTGCGTGAGGAAATTCCCGCCTACCACAGGCAACGTGATGGGCAACCAGTAACGGTTGCCGATATACAGCCCCAACGCGGCGAACACATAGAAAACAGACACTACCACCACCATCACCGAGGGCCAAGGCTGCGGGAAACGGAGCGTGAACCAGGTGCTAAGGATGCCCATCAAAATGATCAAGCACAGCTCCGTCCCTAGATCGCTGCGCTCGACAAATTTACCCGTGATGACGGAGTTCGCCACATTCCAGTGCTTGCTTACCAGATACGTCTCTTTCTCCAAAGGCGTCGGCCCCATATCAGAAATGTTATTGCCCGCACCGATGGAGCCGATGATCACCAATTTGTCTTTGAACGGATTATCCCCACCTGGCAGGAATTTCCCCTCACGGAACTGCTTCAAATAGTCTTGGTATTCCTCCTTGGTGCCATTTTGCCGCAAGTGGTCCAGATTCAGGATGAGCGTAAAAATGACTTGGGTCAGGCGATGGCTGTCATTCCACGGCAGACTCCAGTTCACATAAAAAAAGCCGTCTTCATCCAAGGGAATGACCCGCTCTACTCCTTTATCACCACGCAGGATAATCCGGTCTTTTTCCACCACCGCTTTATCCAGATCCAACCCCAGTTCTTTCGCCGCCAGCATGATGCCCATGTGCCAGAGGCGGCCTTTCTGGGGATCTTCTTTGAAGGCTTTGGCGCGCCGCAAGACACCGTCTGAATCCTTATCGCTCGTGGCATGGCTGACCACCATGGCGTTGGTGCTAAAGAACGGATTCGGCAGAATAGGTTGCCAGCGGTTGGTGTAAGTCTCCGCAAACGCCGCCAGCACCACGCGACCAGAGTGCTTCAATTCCTGGCTGAAAAAGGCGTCCGACCCCATGGTCTTGCCTCCCGGCAATTCCACATTGGTTTCCGGTGTAGCGGGTTGCAGTTCAGCAAAAAGCACATCGAAGGCGATCGCTTTAGCCCCCTGCGCAGTTAACTCCCGGACCGCCTTACCGTAAAGCTGACGTGGCCAAGGCCACTTGTAACCAAAGGCTTCATTCACGTCCTGCAAGCTCTGGTCATCGATGTAAACGGCCGCCAAGTTCGTGGCGGTGGCCACCGGGTAATCCACGGATTTGCGCACCCGCCAGTCGTACGTCCACCACTCCATGCGCTCCACGACTTCCAAAGCCGGCACCTGGCGCTGATAAACCCGAATGAGACAGACGATGGCAATGACGGCAGCCGCGATCAACAAAGGCAAGTGCTTCTGGATTCGGGCTTTCACAGGGATGAAAATAAACAAAAAACCCAGAGCAACTCAAGGTCACTCTGGGTGGTTTGGAAAACTATCTTAGGCTTAGGTATTGTTCGGAGCCTGCTCCACTTCGACTTCAACCCCTACGCCAACATTCGCACTCGGACGAGGCCCTTCGTTCCGTGGGCCACCGACTTGACGCGGACCACGGTCATCATCGCGACGGAAAGCTATAGCCAAAAAGTTAGCAAGATCCACAGGAATGTTGACCACTTGCGGCGGCTGACCACCAACCGGAGGCAAGACCATCTGGCCAGGCAACAAAGTGATCGGCGGTAATTTCACACCATTGACCGTGAAAGTCACCACCACTTTGCCTTCGGCGCAGACAACCCCTTTACCAGGCAAAACTGCATACTTGGTACCACGGATACCCGCCACACCTTCAGCGTGCTTCACTTCGTAGTTGGATGCAGCGGAGAGCTTCTTGACGTTACCGATTAGGCCACCCTTCTTGAGATTCAAGGTCGTGTCGGCATTGACCGCTCCGTCAGCCTTACGAAACTGGAGCTTTTCAAACACCACATCAGACTTCTCGATAACCTTCAAATCCTTGCCGTTCTCACCCAAGTCAAAAATGACTTCGGAGTCAGCACCCGTTGTGACCGTGTCACCTTGATTCAGCACATCACCGACCTTGAGCGCACCAGACTTGCCCGTGACCAAACCCTTGGTGGAGACCACCACGGCTTTGCCGGCTTCAACGCCCGGGGCAGCCGCTTGGAGACTGGTCGTCAACACGAGCGCGGCGAAAGCCACAAGGCTCGTGGAGAGCTTAAAAAACGAAAATGATTTCATATTAGACTCCGGTTAAACGACAGGTCGCCCCGTCTATTGCTAAAGAACTAAACCACCCCCAGCACCGCGTCAATGGCATAATCGACTAACTTTGTTACCTTTTCGTGCCGGGCTCAGTGATTACTAAACACCATCCTCAGCAGAATTCAAGCCATTGCTTTACCTGCGAAAACGACCCTTTCTACGCACCAACCCCTTCCTTTTGCCCGTTTTAGCCAATTTAAAGCGTGAATTCTTTCCCACTTATGCCATCCTACCTCTGCGAGGATACACTGACCGGACCGATTTGGCGTATGCCCATGACCACCCAAATCACGAATGACATCGCTGCCCCGAGCCCCGCGCTCGATGGGTTCGCGCCGTTTACATCTAGGCTGGCCATCCTCCCCTCTCCGCTTTACTCTTTTCCCCCATGAACCCCACCGTCAGCCAACCCGCGCGCAAAACCGCCTCCCGTTACGGCGGAAAGCTCCTGATCGTGGATGACAACCTCTTGAACCGCACACGGTTAGCTCAACGCCTTACCGATAACGGCTACACCGTCACCACCATCGAGGATGGCTTTAAAGCCCTCGAATTGATTGATCAGCAGGACTTCGATCTCATCCTCTTGGATACCATGATGCCCGGCATGCCCGGCGAGGAGGTGCTGCGGGAGTTGAAAGATGATTCCGCCACGCGCGATATCCCGGTCATCATGATTTCCGGTTTGGACGAAGCCGAATCCGTCGCCACCTGCATTGAACTCGGTGCCGCCGACATCCTTTCCAGCCCCTTTGACCCCGTTTTGCTCCGCGCCCGCATCGATTCCTGCTTGGAAACCCGCCGCCTGCGCGAGCAGGAGGCCAAATACTTGCAACAACTCCAAGTGGAGATGGAGCACTCGGACCGCCTCGTCAACGTCGTCATCCCCATCGGCCTCGCCCTTATGCGCGAGCCGGATTACAACCGCCTCCTGGAGAAAATCCTCATCGAGGCCAAATCCCTCTGTCATGCCGATGGCGGCACGCTTTATCTGCGGGAAAACGAGAAATTCCTGAAATTCGTCCTTCTGCGGAACGACTCCTTGAAGATCAAACTGGGCGGTAGCACCGGCAACCCGATCACCTTCCCGCCGCTCAACCTGTTCGACCCCGTCAGCGGCAAGCCGAACCACCATCAAGTCGCCTGTCACGTCGCCCTGACCGGCTCTTCCGTGAACATCGCTGATGCTTACGACGTCGAGGGTTTTGATTTCCGGGTCTCCGCGAGTTCGATCAAAAGACCGGCTACCGTTCCCAATCCTTCCTGACCTTGCCCCTGCTCAACGAACAAAACGAAGTCATCGGCGTGCTCCAGCTCATCAACGCCCAGGACACCGAAACCGGCAAAGTCATCCCGTTCGACCCTATCCTGCAACAATCCGTCGAATCCCTCTCCCTCCTCGCCGCCGCCGCCGTGGAGAACTATCAACGCCTGCAAGGCGCCGCCGCCACCAAATCCTGATAGAAGCATGTGCTTTTAGAGCCTGCCCTGAACAATTTCCCAGCAAGAACACGCAAGCCGTGTGAAAGGAGACCTCTCTTCTAACGACGCTGAGCATCACAACTAAGGTCTACCGTCGGTCAGACCGTAACCAAACAGTCACGACGGCGGGAGATGTTAACACCTTCTTCCAGGAGAAGGTCGGGATGAGGGGGAACGCGACATTCTTAAGCGAAGTCTGCGGTTCATCCCAGCCACGTCCACATACTCGCTCCGCCATTTGCATATCCCCCATTCGCCACTACCTTGCACCCATGACTCCAATCGATACCTAAGCAGATATGCCCCGCTTCGCCCTTTTCATCATCTGCATCTTGGTGTCGTTCCTCCCCTCGCTTTCCGCTGTGGTCGTCCGGCCAGATGGCTGGTATCAGCAACTCGTCAAACCCGTTGGCAATCCTCCCCCATGGGTTTTCGGCCCCGTTTGGACCACCCTTTATCTATTGATCGGTATTGCTGCTTACCTCGCGCTGAAGACCTCCGCTCCGAAATCCATTCTCGCGCTCTTCACCGCCCACCTCATCTTGAACACTGCCTGGAGCCTGATTTTCTTCGGCGCTCACCAGCCGCTCCTCGCCTTGGTCGATATCCTTCTGTTGGATGGCACCGTCGCCCTGCTGATCTTTCAACTGTGGTCCCTGAACCGCCCCGCCGCCCTCTGCCTGCTGCCCTATCAACTCTGGATTCTCTACGCCACCTATCTCAACACCGGCATCGTCCTCCTGAATAAAACCCCTTAACCATTCACTGCCCTTAAAAATCGTCCTCGTTCTCGTCGTCGTCCTTCGTCCTCGATTTCCCGTTTTCGATCCTCGTCATTTGCCTTTTACAGCCCTACGCTCCCCTTCAGCTATCGGCTATTTACGCTTATTCATTCCCTGTCCTTTTTCGCGTCCTTTAGCGTATTTAGCGGGCCACCTCACAACGGCAAAAAGATACTAAACGTCGTCCCTTTCCCTTCCTTCGACCGTATCTTCACTGTGCCGCGATGCGTCTCCACCACACGCTGCACGATCATCAGCCCCAATCCCGTCCCGCGCCCTTTGCTGGTATTGAGCAACGAGGTAAACGCCCGTTGCCGTTGCTCCACGCTCATGCCGATACCCGTGTCCTTGAAATCAATGACCACATGCGTCGGCGCGGTCGCGCTCCGAGGCAACCGGATCGTGCGCGTGACGATGGTCAGTTGCCCGCCCTCCACCATCGCCTCCACCGCGTTGAGCGTCAGGTTCAGAAACGCCTGCTCCAGTTGCGTCGGATCCGCCATCACTGTCGGCAGATTCGGTTCCAATTTGCGGATCCACTCGATGTTCTGATTCTTCAGCTTGTGCCGCGTAAGCAAGCCCAGGTCATCGATGAGCTGGTTCACATCCACCTCCACCAACGTCGGCTCCGTGTTCCGCGCAAAATCGAGCACCTGCTCCACGATCTTGTTCATGTGATCCATCTTCTCGCCCATGATGCGCACATCTGTCGCACGTGGATCGGTGCTCGGAAACTTCAGGTCCAGCGAGTGATACAGCATCTTCAACACCGTTAGCGGATTGCGGATCTCATGCGCGATCTCAGCCGCGAGCAGACCGAGCGCCGATAGCTTCTCCGTCTGGCGCAACTGCTCCTCCACATCCACGATGCGCTCATACAACCGCGCCTTCTCAATGGCGATGGCTGACAGCTCCGCCAGCGCCGAAAGAATCTTAATCTCTTCGTTCGAGAAATTATGCGGCTCTTCCGTATAGACATTCAGCGCGCCTATCGCCTGATTGCCGAACAGCAACGGCACACTGAGCAGCGACACCAATCCCTCACGCCGCGCCGTCTCCACATTCTGATAACGCGAAGACGTCTGCACATTCTCCACCTGTAACGCCTTCCGCCGCCGCACCACGATGCCGATCAAGCTCTCCTGCAAACTCAGCGGCGGCCGGTTCAGATAATCTTTCCCCGCACCCGAACTCGCGCGCAATTCCAGCCAGTTACCCGTCTCATCCAGCATGTGGAGCGAACACATCTTCGCTTCCATCAGGAGACACGCCTCGCGCGTCACCACCGTCAAAGCATCGTTCAAGTTCAATGTGGAATTGATTGTCTGGCCCACGCTCACCAACGTCTCGAACAACCGCGCCTTCAAGCGAAGCTGCTCATACAACCACGTATTGTGGATCACCTTCGACGCCTGCAACGCCAACTCCTCCAGCAAACTCTGATCATCCAGACTGAAAGCATCTTCGCGATCTGAATCCACATTCAACACGCCGCGGATCTCACCTTCCACCACCAGCGGCACCGCCAGCTCCGAGCAGATATGCCGCCGCACCATCACGTAACGCGGATCATCAGAAACCTTGCCCACGCGCGCCACCTTGCCCGTCCGCGCCACCCAACCCGTAATACCTTCCCCCACGCGCAAGCGGAGCGATTTCGCATTTGCCGGCAGGCCATTCGCCGCCTGGATTTCCAGAAAACCCGTGTGCGGATTCAGCAACACCACCGACCCGCTCGAAGCCCGCATCAAGCGCACCGCCTCCCGGATGATGCGCTCCAGCGCCTCTTGGGAATCTAGGGTGGAATGGAAGACGTTGCTGACTTGATACAACAACCGCAGCCGCTCATACCGCGCCTTCAACTCGGTTAATTCATCGCTCACGCCCCGACTATGGAGAGAGTCCCCCAATAATTCCAGCGCAGAACCCACCGTAGCCGCCGAACTATGGGAGGCGGAACTAACTTTGCACCTCATCGTCCTCGTGCTCGTCCTCGATTTTCTATAAGTCGCCTCGTCGAAACACTCCGAACAGCAGCCGTCATCTACCTAAACCAGGTAAAGGCCAGGCGACTCTTTGATTCACTGTCAGGGCCCCAGCGAGCCGCCGCCGAAGCATCTACTGATCCGCATCACCAAAGCGCTCATTCACGCTTACAAATATCCAATCCCCCTCTCCCCTCAACGGAACAGGGCCGGGGTGAGGAGTGAGATCGCCTACGGCTCCCAACCTTCATCCCCCTTGCAAATCTCCCCCGCTCGTCAACACTCCACCTCACACCATGCTCAAGCCCTTGCTTGCTCTATTGCTCCTATGCAGCAGCCTCACCGCCATGCAGGCAGCGGATGCCCCATCGTTCTACGCTCAATGGACGAATGGCCCCTCCGCCGACCCCAATTTCTTCCCCATCGCCGTCTGGTTGCAGAACCCTTCACGTGCCGAAGAATACAAACGTGCCGGCATCAATACCTACATCGGCCTCTGGCAAGGCCCGACCGAAGAACAGCTCACCGCTTTGCGTAAGACCGGAATGAAACTCATCTGCAGCCAAAGCGAACGCTCCCTCAAATTCCGCGACGACAAACTCATCATCGGCTGGATGCACGGTGATGAACCCGACAACGCCCAACCCATCAAAGGCGGCAAGGGCTACGGACCGCCTATCCAGCCGGAAAAGATCATCGCCGACTACCAGCGCATCCGCACCAACGACGCCTCACGTCCCGTGTTCCTCAATCACGGCCAGGGCGTCGCGTGGGATAACTACATCGGCCGTGGTGTCCGCCGGAATCATCCGGAAGATTACGCCGAATACGTGAAAGGCTCGGACATCGCCTCGTTCGATATCTACCCTGCCGTCCACGATCACAAAGACATCGCAGGCAACCTCTGGTATGTGGCGGAAGGCGTGAAACGCCTTTCTCAGTGGGCAGGCACCAATCGCCTCGTCTGGAATTGCCTCGAATGCACCCGCATTGAAAACCCCAACCGCAAACCCACGCCCGCCGAAGTCCGCGCTGAGGCTTGGATGTCTCTCATCCACGGTTCCCGCGGCCTCATCTATTTCGTGCACCAGTTCAAACCCACCTTTCGCGAAGCCGCGTTGCTCGATGACGCCGAAATGCTCGCCGCCGTCACCACCTTGAACCAGCAGATCGCCCGCCTCGCCCCGATCTTGAACAGCCCCACCATCACCAACCCCATCCGCGTCACTTCGGAACAAACCGATATACCGGTTGCGACTATGGTCAAACAGCACAACGGCACCATCTACCTCTTCGCCGTCTGCATGCGCAACGCCGCCACCAAAGCCACGTTCAGTGATTTGCCCAAGAATGGAAAGATCACCGTGCTAGACGAAAACCGCACCATCACCGCCGAAAAAAAATCCTTCACCGACACCTTCGAGCCTTGGTCCGTCCACCTCTACAAAGTGGAATAAAACAGCCCCTAAACTATCCGCGCAATCGTCCTCGTTCTCGTCGTCGTCCCTCGTCCTCGATTCCATTTCCCTTTTCGCGTCATTAGCGTATTTCGCGGTTAACTTCCCCTTTCGATGTTCGGAGTTGGGCGTTGGATGTTCGATGTTTCATTCACCTTCCGCAGCACCTTCCAAATCTGCGTGAAATGCTCATCTTTAAAACCCAGCGCCCGCTTCTTCTGATAATCCCGCTCGATCACATTCTTGATCGCCTGACACCGCCGGAAATCTTCCCGCTTCAAATCCCCCCGCCACCAGAGCCGATGCCCAAAGATCGGTACCGGAAAATCGCTCCCATGAAACACCCGCTCCGCCAATCCCGGTCGCAGACACTTCGTTAGATGCGCGCAACGATTTAACGTCACCAGCGCACTGCTGTCCCCATACAACGTCGGATACTTCTCCAGCATCTCGCAGAAGATGTGGAAATATTCCGGATCACCGATACCGCTCTTCGTCGCGCAATGCGCGGCGATGACCTTCACCCCGCACTCCAGTGGTAATTGCAACGTGCGCGGATCGGCATACGCCTCATTCACCACCGGCACCGTATGTTCACCACCCGTATGCGCCAGCAAGGGCAATCCCGCCTGTGCCATGCGTTCCCAGAACTTCGTGTAACGCCGGTCATTGGCATGAACGTTGTGGCAATTCGGCAATAGCTTCAGCATCACCGCCCCGCCCGCGAGGCACTTTTCCAACTCATCCAGCGCATCTGGCCGCGCCGGATGAATCGACACCGCTGGAAGAAACTCCTCATACTCGCGCGCCAGCTTCAGCACATACTCATTCGGCACATAAAAGGAACCTGCTCCCTCAATCTTCCGCCCGTGCTCGTCATAAACCCAATCCTGCGCCAGCAACACTGCCGCACTCAGTGATGACTCCCGGATCTGTAGCCGCAAATGCTCCACATACAACCGGTCAAAATCCTCCGCTTGCAATTCCGTATGCCCCAGCCCGATGTGACCCAGCATGAAATTCGCCAACGGCTTGTGCCACCACCCCCGCACGCGCAACCAGCACCCGCTCCCCTGCCGGCCATTGCCGACAAGGTGCACGTGCATATCGATGGGTAACCCAGCCTTTGTCATGCCGTCAGAATAATAAAACCCCAGCCAGACAGAAGCGAATTAACTTCGGTGCGAACTATTCATAATTTAAGCCAAATCCTTAGTCCAACGCGTGACCTGTCCTCCCTCTCCCCTCAACGGGGAGAGGGCTGGGGTGAGGGGTGAGCAAGCCTATAGATATCGACGGACATCGAGCTAAACGGGTCCCGTCCCCGTTTTCCATTGACCCCACAGCCTTCCCACCGCTTTCTTCCCGCATCGCGTGAGCAAAACCCGTCAGCCTTGTCCTTAGTCTCGGAGCCTTGTTGCCATGAGCCAGTTAAAGAACATGATTCGCGGTGCGCAGCCGGAGGTGATCATCCTTGATTCGGGGACGTTCATCCTCGGGCGCGACCCCGGATGTGATTACCAGCTCACGCACCCGTCCATCTCCACTGCGCATTGCGAGATCCGCCGAGACCGTGGCCGCGTTTTCATCCGCGACCTCGGCAGCACCAACGGCACGTTTATCGAAAACCAGCCGGTGAAAGAGGCCGAACTCCTGCCGGACCAGATCGTCCGCTTCGGCGATACCATCTGGAAATTCCAAGGCAGCTCCCTGCACGTCGGCGATAAAAACACCACGACCGCCAAAGAACCGGAGACCACGGCGGTGGCTCCCACAATTTCCATCGGCCTCAACCGCGCCGCAAAACTGGAAGCCGAGGCCGCCCTGAAAGAAGCTCCGCCCGTCCAACGGCCCTGCAGCAAACACCTCCGCAAGCCCGCCATCTATATCTGCACCGATTGCCGTTCGGAATTTTGCCCGGAATGCGTGCGCACCCGTAAGACCAGCAAAGGGCTGCGGTTCTACTGTCCCACCTGTAACGGCTACTGCGAAGACATCGGCACCTACGAACTGGGGATGCAACAACAACGCGTGACCCAAGAGCGCAACCGCAACCTGTTCCTCTGTCTGGGGGAAATCTTCCGCTACCCATTCCGCGCATCCGGCACCATTCTGCTTATCGGCGGCTCCCTCATGATCCTGTTCTATAAGATCATGATCGCCTGGGCTTCCAGGGTCGGCCCCTTCGGCATCGGCGCCATCATCCTTTTCACCTTTTTGTTCTTCGGCTATTCCGTTTCGTATCTGCACAAGATCGTGCAATCCTCCGCGAATGGTGATCAGGAGCTGCCTGACTGGCCGGACCTCGCCTTGCTCTGGGATGACATCGGCCAACCCACGTTGCACATGCTCGGCGTCACCCTCTTCAGCTTTGCGCCGGTGCTGGGCTATTTGCTCTATCAAGGGCTGAACGCCACCCCGTGGGTCTGGGTGCCGCTGCTCATTCTCGGGCTGATCTATTTCCCCATGGCCTGCCTCTCCGTCTCCATCTTCAACACCTTGCTCGCGGCCAATCCGCTGACCGTATTCAGCTCGATCTTCAAAGTGTTGCAGAATTACTACCTCGCCAGCCTCATCTTCTGGGCCGCCTTCGTGGCCGGCTTTGTCATCGATATCGCGCTGAACCTGATTCCTTCTGAGATGCTCGCTTTGCGGATCATCCTCGTGCTCGTCACCACGCCGATCTCCCTTTACCTCCTCATTGTCGAAGCCCGCGTCCTCGGCCTCATCTACCACGGCAACTGGGATAAACTGAACTGGTTCAACGGCAAAAAATAAACCGCACGCCCTCATCGGCACGTGCGGTTTATCCGTTTTAAAAATAGAACGGTTTTACTTCACCGTCTGCGTCACACCCAGTTTCTCCAGCACTTCCTTCGGTGGGCCGTCGAAGCTCGTGAGCGCTTCGTTGCCCACATAGCCGATGGCCTTCCACCCCTCCGGCGTGCCGTAATACGCGCCCGCCGCGATGTTCCGGAAGCGCGCAAAGAAATCCGCCGCTTTCTTGAACTCCGGCTTCGCATCCGGCGCCCAGCAGATGTCGTCGCAGATGTTACGCTTCTCCGTCTCGTTCAGGCTGGCGAAATCTTTTTTGAACCGCTTCTGCGATTCGTCTTCCAGCCACTTCAAGCCCGGCACCACGACCTTGGCATCCGCCACTTGCTCCGGATACGGGGCGCTCACCCACTCATCGATGAAATCCTGGATACGCAAGGAACTCGCGGCTGGCCCGAGATGATCGGCCGGCAATATAAGATCCACCAGCGCGACCGTCGTTTTGCGTTGCTCTGGCGTGAGTGTCAGCTTCCAGAAATCACCCGGCTTGTAATATTGCGAGAGATCCGGGTCCTGCCCGTAGCCCTTCGGCAACGGCCCGCCCGGATTCGTTCCAGCCGGAGCGGCGGCCGCCGCAAACGAGACCGAAGCCATGTCACCCATCTGCATGGCCGTCGCTGCCGTGGCGAACCACTTGAGCATCACACGGCGGGAAATGCGGGGAAATTGTTCGGGAGTTTCCATATGCTTAGAGGTTGCCTTTCCGGGCTTGTTCGATGATGTAATCGCCCGTGCGCCAAGCCAGGGCCATGATGGTCAAGGTCGGGTTCTTGTCCGCGTTGGAGGGGAACGGCGTGCCATCGCACAGGAAGAGATTCTTCACATCCCACGTCTGGTTCCAACCGTTGCATACCGACTTCTTCGAATCTGCGCCCATGAGCGCCCCGCCGACCTCATGGATGATCTTGCCGCCGGGTTCGATGATATCGTGCCCCGTCTTCACCTTCTTGCTGCGCACCGTGCCGCCCATCGCCTCGATGAGCGCGCTGAACGTCTGCGCCGCATGCACGGCCATGTTCAATTCATGATCGCTCCACTTCCAGTGCCACCGCAGCACAGGCACGCCGTAATCATCCTTCACCGTCGGATCGATCTCCGCATAAGAATGCTCGTTCGGGATCATCTCGCCCCGGCAGGAGTAACCGACGAAGGAGCCGTAATAACGCCGCGCCTCTTCCTTGAACTTCGTGCCATACGCACCCTTCACGAAATCTGACGGCGCGGGATTCTTGCCACCCGGCATCCCGCGCGAACCACCCATCTCGATGTGGTAACCGCGCGCGAAATTGAGTTTGCCCGCAAGCTGCTCTTTATACAGCCACCACGGCGCGTAGAAGTGCGAACCACCCGCGCCGTCTTCATTGTGCGGCGGGAGATTTTCCAAAGCGGGAACGTGTCCGCCCACGGAAGCACCCACCGTGTCCATGATGTATTTGCCCACCAGACCGCTGCTGTTCGCCACCCCGTTCGGGAACTGCGCCGTCTTCGTGTTCAGCATGATGCGCACAGTCTCACCACTGCTCGCCGCGATCACCACCACCTTCGCCTTCACGCGGGCTTCCGTCTTCGTCTTCTTGTTGATGTAGAGCACGCCTGTGGCCTTGCCATTCTTATCCAGCAAGACCTCGCGCACATGCGCATCCGGGATGATGTCCAGATTGCCCGTGGCCAAGGCGGGCGGCAGATGCACCGTCGTGCTCTGGTAATTCGCCCGGATGTTGCAACCCCGCACACAGGGCGTCGCCCAAAAGCATGCCGCGCGCCCCCGCATGGAATCCGCTAAAATCTTCTGCGCCTTCTTGTTACCGGGATGCAGCTTCGCCGGGATGTTGTCCGCATCCTGCAGCTTCGTCATCACGGCGCGATGGATGGGGATGACCGGGATGCCGAGCTTCTTGCCGTGCTTTTGCGTGAACAGTTCTGAGGCCCGCCCTTTCGGCGCCGGCATCAATACCCCATCCGGCGAATTGGGCGTATTCTCGAGCCCTTCATTGGTGCCGTAAACGCCGATGAGCAACTCCACCTTCGTGTAATAATCCTCCACGTCTTTGTAGGAGATCGGCCAGTCAAAGCCGAGGCCATCACGGGAGTGCGGCTTGAAATCGTATTCCCCGTTGCGCAAGGAGATGCGCCCCCAGTGATTCGTGCGCCCACCCATCATGCGCGCCCGCCACCACCAGAACTGTTCCTCCGCCTTGTCACTTGCCTGGGTGTACGGCTCACCTGCACGCTCCAACCACCGTTCACCGTGGCATCCCAGAACCCGAAAAACTTTTCCGGCGTGGAGACGCTGCTCAGCGGGCCTTGATCGGGCCGTTGAAACATCGCGGTTTCGGTGTCCGGATTGTAGCTGCGCCCGGATTCGAGCATGACGCATTTTAATCCGGCCTGGGTCAGCGTGTAGGCCATCTGGCCGCCGCCCGCACCCGAACCGACGATGGCGACATCGTATTCCGGCTGCGCTTTGTCACTGGTGATGATGGGCATGTTGGGAAAAGAGTAAGATTAAGCAGAAGTCACGTCTAGCACACTGTGCAACAGCTCAAATCGGCATCGTATTTGAAGATTGGACGACAATCCGGGCCGGTTGTTCAAGTTTTCACAGTCAAAAGCACCCAAGGTTGGTAAGGACCGCTGTCCTCAGCGGTCCGCCGTCGAAACCCGTTTACATCCGATTTCACTCAAATATCGATACCGTCCAAACCGGGCTTGCCCGCCCTTCCCCGCTCAGGCTTAATCACCAGACACATTTTTGCCCCAAAGATGAATGGCCGCCGCCCGGCTTCGTCTGTGTTAGCCGGGCAACACGTGTTTCCGGCTGAAACCGGGCACGTCACAGAATTTTAAATCGCATGAAACTGACCAAACTATTCGCCGCCATGCTGGCTCTCGGAGCCGCCATGATCATCGGCGCCACGGCTGCGCGCGCGCAGTCCTTTGAACTCAAAGACGGGGACCGCGTCGTGTTCCTCGGCGATACCTTCATCGAACGCGAACAGCATTACGGCTGGATCGAGCTCATGCTCACCACCCGGTTCGCGGACCGGAACGTGACGTTCCGCAATATCGGCTGGTCGGCCGATACCCCGGCGGGCGATTCCCGTTTCGGCCTCAGCCTGCTGCAGGCGGGCAATGAACCGGCCGATGAAGGCTGGCGCATGCTGCAAAAGCAGATCGAAGAGACGAAGCCCACCGTGGTCTTCCTCGGTTACGGCATGGCGAGCTCCTTCGATGGCCAGGCCGGCCTCGAACGGTTCAAAGCGGACTACAATCGCCTGCTCGATACCGTCCAAAAGATTTCGCCCGGTGCGCGCTTCGTGTTCCTCGGGCCGATCAAACACGAACAGCTCCCCGCTCCGTGGCCGGATGCCAAGCCGCACAACGAACAGCTCAAGACCTATTCCGCCGCCATCGCGGAGATCGCGAAATCCCGCCAGGCACCCTTCGTCTCGCTCTTGGAGACCAAGCCGACTTCGGATTCCTACTTCATTTTGCCGGCCAAGCTGACGGAGAACGGCATCATCCTGACGGATGCCGGGTATCGCACCGCCGCCAAAGACATCGAGAAATCACTGCTCGGCAGCAACGGCGCCTGGGTTTCCAGCAAGGCGATCGACCCCCTCCGTCAGGTCATTCTACGCAAGAACGAATGGTACTTCCACCGCTCCCGTCCGGCAAACATGGCTTACATCTTCGGCTTCCGTAAGAAGGAACAAGGCCGCAACGCCGTGGAAATCCCGCAATTCGATCCGTTGATCGAGATCGAAGAGAAGAAGATCGCCGCGCTGCGGAAGCTGAACATCACGAACCCGCCGGCCGATCTCCAACCGGCCAAGCCGCGCGAAGGCGCCGCAGCCGCGAAGTTCACGGAACAGCCCAAGCCGAATTTCACCGTCGCGGATAATCTCGAAGTCACGCTCTGGGCCGAGAACCCTCTGTTGCGCAAACCCATCCAGATGAACTTCGACCCGCAGGGCCGTCTCTGGGTCGCCAGCTCGGAAGTGTATCCACAGATCGAACCCGGCCAGGCGGCGACGGACAAGATCATCATCTTGGAAGATACCAAGGGCAGCGGTAAGGCTGATAAAGCCACGGTGTTCGCCGATGGTCTGCTGCTCCCGACCGGTTTGGAACCCGGTGATAACGGCGTGTATGTCGCGCAAAGCACTGAACTGTTGCATTTGAAGGATACGAACGGGGATGGCAAGGCCGACCAGAAGCGCATCGTCCTCACCAGCTTCGGCACGGAAGACACGCATCACAATCTGCACACGCTGCATTGGGGGCATGATGGCCGGCTCTACCTGAGCCAGTCCATCTACACCCGCTCCGATGTGGAGACACCGCACGGCGTCATCCGCCTGAAGAGCGGCGGCGTGTTCCAGCTCGATACCCGCGATCTCCGCATGGACATCCTGTTCCGCGGCTGGATCAATTCCTGGGTCATCAATTCGATGCCTACGGCCAATCCTTCCTCACGGACGGTGCCGGTGGCCAAGGCATCAACTTTGGCGTGCCGGACGCCATGTATGTCACCTACGCCCGCGCCCGCCGCATCCTCGGCAGCGTGAGCCCGGGCAACTATCCCAAGTTCGCCGGTCTGGAGATCGTCCAGAGCGAGAATTTCCCGGCCGACTGGCAAGGCTCCATGATCACGTGCGATTTCCGCGCGCATCGCGTCGTGCATTTCGGCATCAGCGATCAAGGCTCGGCCTACGTGACGAAGGAATTGCCGGACATCATGCGCACCACGTCCGATTCCTTCCGTCCCATCGATGTGAAGATGGGCCCGGATGGCGCGATCTACATCGCCGACTGGTCCAACCCCATCATCCAGCACGGTGAAGTGGATTTCCGCGATCCCCGCCGCGATCACGCCCATGGCCGCATCTGGCGCATCACCTACAAGGGTGGCAAGACCGTGAAAGCACCGGAACTGGTGAAAGCCACCAACAAGGAACTCTTCGCGCAATTGCTCTCGCCGAATTCGTTCAACGAGAAGCAAGCCCGTCGGGTCCTGGAAGAACGCGGAGCCGACAAGGTCGCCAAAGATCTCGCCACCTGGACGCGGCAGGAAAAAGACGAGAAGGCATTGCTCGAAGCCCTCTGGCTGCATCAGACCTTCAACATCAGCAATCGCGCGTTGCTCGAGAAGTTGCTCGCCGCCAAGGATGGCAATGTCCGCGCCGCGGCCGTCCGCGTCCTCTCCGAATGGGCCGAACTGAATCTCACCGGTGGCGACACCGCCAAGGACCTCGCGCTCTTGGAAAAAGCCGTGGCGGATGATAACGCCCGTGTCCGGCTCGAAGCGGTGCGCGCCCTCAGCCAGTATCCCGGCCTGAAGGCTGCCGATCTCGCGCTCAGCGTCTTGACCAAGCCGATGGATGGCTTCCTCGAATACGCCCTGTGGCTCACCATCAACGACCTCGCCAAGCCCTGGCTCGAAGCCGTGAAGTCCGGCGCGTGGAATGTGGAAGGCCGCGAACAGCAGTTGGAATACGGTCTGAAAGCTGTGGAACCCGCACTCGCCTCTGAAGTGCTCGCCGGTCTCTTTGCGCAGAAGCACCTGCCCCAGAATGGCAGCGGCCCGTGGATCGAGCTCATCGGCCAGGCCGGTGGTCCGGCGGAGTTGCGCAACATGTTCGATCAGTTGTTGAAGGGTGAATTCGTGGAACCCGCCGCCATCCGCGTGTTCCAATCCTTGGGCGAAGCCGCCCGTCTGCGCAATGTCCGCCCGAGCGGCGATCTCGCGCAGTTCGCACCGATGTTGAAATCGCCTTCGGATTCCATCCGCACGGCAGCCATGCGCCTCGCCGGTGCGTGGAAGGTGAATGCGTTCATCCCGCAGTTGCTGGAGACTGCCGGCAACGTGAAATCCTCCGCGGCAGTCCGCACCGCCGCGTTCGATGCCTTGCGCGATCTCGGCGCCCAACCGCCCGTTGTGAACGGCTTGAAAAACCTCACCGCCGCCACGCAACCGGCCGATATCCGCCGCCAGGCTGTGGTGACGTTCGCCGGGTTGAATCTCAATAGCGCCTTGCCCAGCGTGATCGAACTCCTGAAGAGCACGACGAACGACGCCGAAGCACAGGCGCTCTGGCGCGCGCTGCTCGGGATCCGCAATGGAGCGCCACGTCTCGCCGCCGCTTTGCAGAACGAAGCGTTGCCCAAGGCCGTCGCCGCGACGGGTCTGCGCGTGGCCCGGGAAGGCGCCCAGAATCAGGAACTCGTGCCGGTGCTCATCCGCCTGGCCGGGCTGACCGTTTCAGACAAGGAACTCACGACGGCGGAACTCCAGGCCATCGCCGCCGAAGCTCTGCAAAAGGGTGATGCCGCCCGCGGCGAGCGCATCTATCGCCGGGCGGAACTCGCCTGCGCTGCATGCCATTCCATCGGCGGTGCCGGTGGCAAAGTCGGCCCGGACATGACGAGCATCGGGGCCAGCGCGCCAGCAGATTACCTCGTGGAATCCGTCCTCTACCCGAATCGCAAGATCAAGGAAGGCTTCCACTCCATCCTCGTGACGACGAAGGATGAACAGGAATTCAGCGGCATTTTGGTGCGGGAAAACGATCGTGAACTGGTCGTGCGCAATGCCGCCAACCAGGAAGTCTCCGTGGCCAAGAGCAATATCGCCCAACGCCGCAACGGTGCCTCCCTGATGCCCTCGGGTCTGGTGGATGCCTTGCTGCCGGAAGAGCGCCTGAACCTCATCAAATTCCTCTCCATGCTTGGCAAGCCGGGTGATTACGATGCCTCGAAGGGCAGCTCACCCCGCTACTGGCGCATCTACACCATCACCAGCCCGAACCAGCACCTCGGCGTAGAACCGGTCATCAAAGGTGACTTCACGTTGAAGGACTGGGTGCCGCTCTTCGCTCGCGTCAGCGGTGCGTTGCCGAAGGATGACGTGCTTTCCGTCATGACGACCACGCGCAACATCCGCGGCGTCTTCGCGGCCACGCAATTCACCTCGGCGAAAGGCGGCGTGGCTACGTTTACACTTAAGGGCGGCCCGATCGTCGGTGCCGCTAATGGCCAACCCGTGAAACTCGGCACCAGCACCAAGCTCACGCCCGCCACCGGCCTGAATACGCTCGTCATCCAATTAGGCGACGACGCCCCGCCGGAAGTGGTGCAACTGAACTCCACCGACGTCTCGTTCCTCGCGAACTAGCCGTTTAAAACAAATCAGCTTCCACAAGCGCCGGACAATTCGTCCGGCGCTTTTTTATTGGAGCGCCGATCTCCAGATCGGCCAGCCCCGAAGGGGCAAACAAACAGCCTGAAGGGCTGTCAGAAAGTAGCCGGAGGTTGAGCGAGGGACGAGCGACACCTCCGGGTTGAGAAATACGGCTCCCTTTTTGCGCCTCTTGCGCCTTTTTGTGGCCAACCCTCCCTTTCCCTTTTAATCTCCACCTAGATGAGTTCCAGCATCGAACAAACCATTACCTGTCCCAAGTGCGGCCTGAAACAGACCACCACCTTATGGGAGAGCGTGAACGTCACGTCGGACCCGGCCTTGAAACAGCGCGTGCTCCAGCGCGATCTGAACCAGTTCAACTGCACCGGCTGCGGGCATCGTGCCGCCATCGCCTCGAACCTGCTTTATCACGATATGGAACGGAAGCTCATGCTTTGGCTCATGCCGGTGGATGGCGGCCAGGCTTCTCCTTCGGTGGACATGGACCCGCGCCTGCACAACCTGGCTGAAACTTATAAGCTCCGTCTGGTTGGCAGCTATAATGCGCTTTTGGAAAAGATCCGCATCTTCGAGGACAAACAGAACGATTGTTTTGTGGAATTGCTGAAGCTGGTCATCGAATCGCAGAGCAAGAAGCCCGGCAACAAACGCCTGCTCTACGGCGGCCTGCGGGAGATCGGCGATGAAGAACCGGAATACCAGATCCTCTTTCTGGAACTCGTCCCCGATGGCCCGCCCATGGAATACGCTCTGGCCCTCGACGACATGAAGACCATCCTCTGGGAACGTTTCCCGCAGGAAGTTTTCCAGCCGATCAACAGCGGCCAATGGCCCGTCATCGACCGCTCCTACGCGGCCAAGTGTTTCGAGGAAGCGTCGTTGTAGCCTCTACTACACCGCATCAATCAACCCGATCCGCCGTTCGTGCCGTCCGCCGCCGAAGGGTGTTTCCAGCCACGTCTTCACGATCTCGATCGCCGTTTCTTCCGACACCATGCGCTGGCCGATGGAGATGATGTTCGCGTTGTTATGCTCCTTGGTGAGCTTCGCCGATTCCACATTCCAGCACAGACCACAGCGGATGCCTTTTACGCGATTCGCTACAATGGCCTCGCCGTTACCGGAGCCGCCTAGGACGATGCCACGCTCAAATTCGCCCGCCGCAACCCGTTCGGCCACCGGTCGGATATATACCGGGTAATCTACGGCCGGGGTCTCGGTGTAAGGCCCCAAGTCATGCACCTCATGTCCCACAGATTTCAGATAACGACCGATGATCTCTTTATAACGGACGCCCGCGTGATCACTGCCCAAAGCGATTTTCATAGGTTCAAAATTTGTTAAAGATACTGGCGGCAACTCCTGTTCAGCACCGAAATTGCAGTGGCAGGACCATCCCCCGGCAGCGCGGCGAAATCAAGTCCCGTCGGCCAACCGATGCCCCGGGTTCAGCCAAAAATGGCTGGCCAAACTTTGCGGAGGGGGCGCATATTCACCCCCAGCACTGCGCAGTGCCATACCACCAGCCGCGCGCTTCAGGGAACGCGGCTTATACCGTTTCCCGAAGCCAGATTTAGCCGACCAAGCAAGATGCGGGATAGATTATGAAGTGGATCTTGGATTTGCAGACAACCCAGCCCGTGGCCCACGCCGTGCTCGTGCTTTCCCTCGTGTCCGTCCTGGGGCTGGCGATCGGCCACATCCGCTTCCGCGGCATCGGCCTAGGAATTTCCGGTGTGTTGCTGGCCGGGATCGTGTTCGGCCACTTCGGTCTGGGCATCGCGCCGGAGACGCTCGCGTTCATCCGTGAGTTCGGCCTTATTTTGTTCGTGTTCACCATCGGCATGCAAGTGGGGCCCGGCTTCTTCAGCTCGCTGCGCGCCAATGGTCTGCGCTTGAATCTTCTGGCGGCGCTCGTGGTGGTAATCGGCGCAGTGCTGACCGTGGGGCTCAGCTATCTGCTGGGCCTGGATATGGCCGCCGCCGTAGGCATCTTCTCCGGCGCTTCCACCAACACCCCGGCCTTGGGCGCGGCGCAACAAGCGCTCAAAGCCCTGCCCGATCTCGCCGCAGCGCGGGCCGATCTGCCCGCGCTCGGTTACGCCGCGACGTATCCCTTCGGCATTCTCGGCATCATCTTTGCGATGCTTTTTCTCCGCACCGTTTTCCGCGTCAACCCGGCGGAGGAAGCCAAGAAATTTCACGAGGAAGAGATGGCCGGGCACGAGCCGATCACGCGGATGACGCTGGTGGTGCAGAACGAAAACCTGAACGGAGTGCTGGTGCGCGATCTGCCGGGCCGCCGGGAAATGGACATCGTCGTCTCCCGCATCAGCTTCGCCGGTGAACCCGAGGCCTGCGCCGCCCAAGGCGATACGGCCGTGCACGCTGGCGATTCCATTCTGGCCGTGGGCACAAAAGCCAATCTGACAAAGTTCCGCCAGATCATCGGCCGTGAAAGCCCCAGCGATCTCCGAGCGTTGCCCGGTCAGGTCACCTCCCGCCGTGTGGTGGTGACGCAAAAAGACATTCTGGGCAAACAGATCCGAGAACTCAGCTTCAACGAAGTCCACGGCGTGTCCGTGACCCGCGTGACCCGCGGCGATTTAGAGATGGCCGCCGCCCCGAACCTCGAGCTGAAATTTGGTGACATGCTCCAATTGGTCGGCCCAGACGAGGCGATCACCGAAGTGTCGAAGCTGGTGGGCAACTCCGTCAAAGAGCTCAACCACACCGATGTATTACCCATGTTCTTGGGCATCGGTTTGGGCGTCTTGGTCGGTTTATATCCCATCTCCTTGGCGAGCATGCCGGTGCCGTTACGTCTGGGTCTGGCTGGTGGACCGCTCATCGTCGCCATCTTGCTGAGCCGCTTGGGCAAGATCGGTCCCGTGGTTTGGTATATGCCCATCAACGCCAACGTGGCCTTGCGTCATCTGGGCATCGTGCTGTTCCTGAGTTGTGTAGGTTTGAAGGCGGGACAGCACTTCTTCCACACCCTGCTGAGCCAGCAAGGCCTGATCTGGATGGCCTGTGGCGCAGTGATCACTTTGGTGCCCTTGCTGACGGTGGGCTTCATCGCCCGCATGATCTTGAAGATGAACTTCATGAACGTCTGCGGCTTGCTCTCCGGGAGCATGACCGACCCGCCTGCGCTGGCGTTCGCCAACACCATCAGCAATTCCGAATCCCCCTCCGTCGCGTATGCCACCGTCTATCCCCTGACCATGCTGCTGCGCATCGTGGTTGCCCAGATGCTGATTTTGTTCTTCTGCCACTAAAAGCAAACGGGCACTGCGGTAAAAGTGTGACGGGAAAATCCGGGAGAAGAATGGAGCCAGCTCTCGGGATTGAACCGAGGACCGACGGTTTACAAAACCGTTGCTCTACCACTGAGCTAAGCTGGCCACCGTAGAGCGCAGACGGTAACGATGCCCCCCGCGCCACGGCAAGCCAAATTCCCCGGAGTAAATCTGACGCATGAAGTGACAAAACCCGGCACTTGGTGCTTAATCGAATTCACCAACTCGAACCGACGTCTATCTTCCCCATGAACACCCGCTCCATTTCCAGCCCCGCCATCACGCGGCGGTCCTTCTTGAGCCGCACGGCTTTAGCCGCCATCGCCGCCGGCTCGGTCGCTCCCTTTGGGTTGCGCTCAGCCAGGGCAGCCGCGCCGGGGTTCACGGTCACCGATACCAAGGTTATTTCCCAGCAAGCGGAGTATTACATCGGCTGGCCGACCGTCACCCGGCGGCGCAATGGCGAGCTTTGGCTGGTCTATTCCGGCGGACGCGAGGGCCACGTCTGCCCCTTCGGCCAGGTGCAGGCCATGACTTCCAAGGATAATGGGGAGACGTGGACTTGGCCGAGAGTCTTGCTGGATGGGGCCATCGATGACCGCGATGCCGGCGCTTTGGAGACGAATAAAGGCACGATGCTGGTCAGCACATTCACCTCCCTGGCCTATGAACCGGGGTTGATTGCCGCGGAGAAATCAGGCAAATGGGCCGCCGATAAACTGGCCCGCTGGCAAGGCGTCCATAACCGCCTCAGCGCCGCAGAACGACAGGCCGAACTGGGCCAATGGATGATCCGCTCCACCGATGGCGGCATCACCTGGTCAGAACGCTATCCCACCATCGTCAACAGCCCGCACGGGCCGGTCCAATTGCGCGATGGCCGCCAGATCTATGCCGGTAAAGAGTTATGGACGGGCGGCAAGCGAAACGGCGTCTGCGAATCCACCGATGATGGTAAAACCTGGCATTGGTTGACCGAACTGCCCGTGCGCAAGGGCGATAAGGCGAGCGAGTATCATGAGTTACACGCCGTTGAAGCGGAGAACGGCAAGATCATCCTGCACATCCGGAATCACAATCAGCCGAATGCGGGTGAAACGCTCCAGACCGAATCCACGGATGGCGGCAAGACGTGGACAGAGCCGCATCCGATCGGCGTTTGGGGCCTGCCCTCGCATCTGCTACGGCTGACCGATGGCCGGCTTTTGATGACTTATGGGCATCGCCGCGCGCCGTTGGGCAACCAAGCCCGTATCAGCACTGATCACGGCACCACCTGGAGCGAGCCCGTGATCGTCTCAGGCGATGGCAATTCGGGTGACCTCGGCTATCCCAGGTACTGTGCAACTGGCCGATGGTTCCTTGCTTACGGTCTGGTATGAATTGCTGAAAGGCTCCAGCCGGGCCGTCTTGCGACAGGCCCGCTGGAAGCTGTCTTAAGCACCGCGACCGGCGCTTATTTGAACATCTTGTTCTTCGGATCACCACCGCTCAGCACATAGGCGGCGAGGTCGAGGATTTCCTCCTGCTTCAGCATGTTCAGCAAGCCTTCGGGCATGGGGGAAACCTTGGAAGGCTCCATCTTCACCACTTGCTTGCGGTCCACGCCGATGCGCTGGTTCGGGTCCGTAAGATCCGTGTTCACCTGTACCGTATCCCCGTTCAGGTTCACGATGATGCCGGAGATGGTGTCCCCGTCCGTCTTGGTCAGCACCACGGGCACGAACTGCTCGTTGATCTCTTTGCTCGGATCGATCACCTGCTCGAGGAAATCGTGAACATTATAGCGACCGCCGGCACCGGTCAGGTCCGGCCCGGTCATGCCGCCTTCATTGCCGAAACGATGGCAGGCAAAGCACGCCGCGGCGCCGAACATCTTGCGGCCATTCTCGAAATTACGGCCCTTCAATTCCTTCCCGGCCAGCGCGGTCAATTCGTCCAGCTTCCATTCCTTCACCATGCTGCGGCCCGCAAACGCCTCGGCCAGTGCTTCCAGCGGCGATTTCTTCACCGGCTTCTTCGCCAGCAGATCCGCCAGCGCCACCTTCTCCTCCGCGCTCAAGGTCGCCTCGGAATCATTGCGGATGAACTCGATGAACTTCTCAAAGCTTGCGCCCCCACGGTAATTCGCCGCGCGGAGGAACCAGTTGAACTGCTCGGTGCGCAAGGCGGTGGTCCAGCCCGTCTTCAACATGCGCAATGACCGCGCGTATTCCATCTGCTCCTCCTGGCCGGGCGCGGATTTCAACGCCGCCATGCCCTTCGCCGCGATCGTCGGCGATTGCAACGCCACGAGCGATTCGCACAGCATCCAGTTCAGCGGGAAGTTTTCCGCCGGGAACAGCGGGTCCAGCTTGGCGATGATGCGTTGGGCCGTGGAATCATCGGGTTTGCCAAAGCGCACGAAACAGATCTCATACGTGCGCAGCAGGGTGAGGCGCTGTTCTTGGTTCAGCTTGCGCCAGTCCAGTTTCTCCAACGCCGCGTAAATCTTCGGGGCCATCGCCGTGTCCACGGGCGGGTCCGTGGGCTTGCGATGTTGCGGGTCGATGCCGGAAGCACGGGCCAGGCCCATCAAGGCCTCGACTTGCTTCGCCGCGTCTTTCTCCGTCAACGCCTTGTCCGCCCATGTGGCATAAGGCTGCCATTCCAGCGCAACCCGGGCCGCCCAACGCACATAACGGTCGCTGCTGGCAAGATGCGGCCATGCGGCATTGATGGCTTTCGGGTCCGGCTTGCCATGAAACACTTCCAAGGAACGGCGCAGCGTCCGGGCTTTGGCTGCGGCAGCATCCGTCTTGGTCACCACCGGGGCCGTCGATTCGGTTCCCTTGTAGGTCACCCGGTAGAGACCGGACTGCACTTTGCGGCCACCGATCGCGAAATACATTGCGCCATCCTGCGGATGGATGATGGCGTCAGTGAACGGCATGGGTGAACCGGAGAGAAACTCCTCCCTTGTGGCCGTATAGGTGGAACCTTCTGGCTTCAGATGCACGGCGTAGAGTTTGCCCCAGCTCCAATCGAGGATGAAAAGCGCTTCCTGATATTTGGCCGGGAACTTCGCACCATAACCGAACGTCACGCCCGTCGGCGAGCCTGTCGATATTGACCACCGCCCCGAGATTGTCCGGATACCATTCTGGGCGTTTGCCCGCCCCGTTGCGCCAGCCATATTCACTGCCGCTGGTCACATGATTCACGCGGGTTGGCCGATACCACGGCGTATTGAAATCATACTCCATGTCTGCGTCATACGTGAAGAGCTCCCCATCGCGATTGAAAGCCCCATCAAAGATATTCCGATAACCCGAGGAGTAAGCCTCGAACTCTTTCCCATCCAACGACACCCGATAGATGATACCGCCTGGCCCCAGCACATCGCGCATGAATCCGCGGCCATCCGGCATGCGCGGCAGCACATGGTCCTCGCCCCAAATCAACGGCACGCGGGAGGAATTAAACGTCGTCGGCTTGGTGCCATTGCCCGTGATGAGGAAGAGTGATTTGTTATCCGGCGCGGGCACGATCGCATGCACCCCGTGATCGCCGCGCGCCTGCATCTCGCGGAGCAACTCCACCTTGTCGAGCGTGTCATCGCCCTTGGAAGAACTGATGCGGTAGAGGCCGCTGGGTATCTTGTTCTCGTAATCATTCACCGCCACGTAGAGCCCGTTGTTGAACCACAACAGCCCATTGGCCGCACGGATGGCCGCCGGGATCTTCTCAATGCTCGCCGAGGCCAGCGGCTGGCCCGGGGCAGGCGCGGGAAAACGATACAACCCGCCGTATTGGTCGCTCGCGATGATGCGCCCCTTGTCATCCGTGCACAGATTGACCCACGAACCCTGCTCCGCCGCAGGCACGGAGTAGAGCAGTTCCACCTGGAAATCTTTCAACGCCTTGATCCGCGAGACCGGCGTGGCTTTGTTCTCATTGATCGGCGCACCGGCGGTCTGTTTGGGCGCGGCTTTCTTGGCGTTCTGTTTCGCGGGGGCGGCGTCTTGCGCCGTGGCCGAGATCAGGCCGAGCGAAAACGCCAGCGTGGTAGCTTGCAGCAATAATTTCATAGGGCTGGAGTTGATTAAAACAGAAGCCGGATTGAGTGCAAACCGGGAGTTGGCCGAAGCCTAAAATAAACCTGCGGCGTTCCACATTTCGCCTGATACCTCCGGCGGAGATATTGCGTCTGGGCAGTTTGACTCGTCCCTTTTGACTGCGTCGGCCAAACAACCCGGCGCTTAGGCTTGACCTAGCTGCCAGATTAACCTTTTGTGCCTAGAACACAATGCTGTCAGGCCCATCCAAAAGCTACCCTTTGCGCGCCATGAAAAACATCCTCAGCCTCCTTTTGATCGGTTGGATGATTACTCCGGTCATCGCCCAGGAGAAGCAGCCGGTCGTCACACGCAATATTCCTTACGTTCCCAATGGTCATGAGCGGCATGTGCTGGATGTCTATGCGCCTGCCGGGGCCAAGAACCTGCCGGTCGTATTCTGGATCCACGGCGGCGGCTGGCAGGCGGGTGACAAAACCAGCGTGCAGGAGAAGCCCAAGGCGTTCACGGACAAAGGCTTCGTCTTCGTCTCTACCAATTACCGTTTGCTGCCCACGGTGGAGATGGATGCCATCATCAAGGATATCGCCAAGTCCATCCGGTGGACGCATGACAACATCACGAAATACGGCGGCGACCCGAAACGTATCCTCGTGATGGGCCATTCCGCCGGAGCCCAACTGGCAGCGCTCATCTGCATTGATGACCGTTATCTCAAAGCCGAGGGGCTCGACCTCTCCATCCTCAAAGGCTGCGTGCCGGTGGATGGCGACACCTACGACGTCCCCGCCATCATCGAGACAGCAGAAACTCGCAACCGGGTGCATGGCCTGCCACAACCCACTTACGGTCATCGCCTGAAATTCGGTAATGATCCCGCCAAGCATATTGATTACTCAGCCGTCACTCACATCGCTCCCGGCAAAAGCATCCCGCCCTTTCTTATCCTCTACGTGGCGGATCACCCGGACACCAGCGCCCAAGCCAAGTGTCTGGGCTCCAAATTGAACGCCGCCAAGATTCCAGCCAAAATATACGGCGCCAAGGAGACCAACCATAACCGCCTCAACGCCAACCTCGGCATCCCGGATGATCCCGCCACGATCGAACTCTTCACCTTTGTCCAACAGGCGCTGGCAACCGGTCCGGCCAAGTAAGCAGCTGCGTGCGTCCTAAAGCACACCCGGGCGATTTGCCGTATCCAGCCATCCGGCGGTGAAAACCCCTCAGATTTTGATTCACAAGCCGCAATCCCGCGCTAGCATACGCGCTCGTTTCTCCGTCTGCCGGGGTGTTCCGGCGGACGGCGAGAGCGTTAGATTTTGATTTAGTCATGAGCAAGACAATGCGCGTCATCGCGGTTTCGAAGGCGAAGAAAGATCTCCAATCCTTCGAATACCCTGCACCTTCCATCACCAAGAGCACTCACGTCCGCATCCGCACGCTGGATGTCGGCATCTGCGGCACGGACCGGGAAATCTGCACGTTCGCCTATGGTGAACCGCCGAAGGGCAGCGATTATCTCGTGCTCGGCCACGAATCCCTCGGCCAGATCATCGAAGTGGGTGCCGGCGTGAAGACGCTGAAGGTCGGCGATCTCGTAGTGCCATCCGTCCGCCGCCCTTGCACGGACGCTACCTGCGAGCCCTGCAAGTCTGACCGTCAGGACTACTGCTCCACCGCGAACTATGTCGAGCGCGGCATCAAGTCCCTCGACGGTTACATGGCAGAGTATTACGTGGAAGACGAGAAGTTCCTGAATCTCGTGCCAGCCGAACTGCGCGACGTCGCCGTAATGACTGAGCCGTTGACCATCGCTGAGAAGGGCTTGCAACAGGTCTGGCACGTGCAGAGCCGCCTCCCGTGGAAATGCACGATTCCCGGCAAGCCTCCGGGCCACGGTTTGAACGCCGTCGTCCTCGGTGCTGGCCCTATCGGCATCCTCGGCACCATGGCGTTGCTGGTGCGCGGCTTCAACACCTACGTGTATTCCCGCAGCAAGGCGCCGAATCCCAAGTCGGAACTCGTGGAATCGCTCGGGGCAAAATACATCTCCTCGCTCGATGTCTCCGCGGAAGAACTCGCCAAGCAGGTCGGCAACATCGACCTCGTGTATGAGGCCGTCGGTGCGGCGGACGTCTCCTTTGAAGTGATGCAAGTGCTCGGCGTGAACGGCGTGTTCGTCTTCACGGGCATTCCGCCCGAAGGCGAAAAGGTGGAACTGCTCGGCAGCAACCTGATGCGCAATCTGGTGCTGAAGAACCAGGCTGTCGTGGGCACGGTGAATGCGGACAAGGAATCGTTCGAGAACGCGATCGCGGACCTCGTGGAGTTCAAGCGCCGCTGGCCGAAGCAGTTGGAATCCATCATCACAGGCCGCTTCGCGCCGGGTGACTACAAGGAACTGCTCCAAGGTAAGAATAAGGGCATCAAGAACGTGATCCGGTTCGCGGATTAAGAATGAAGGTGTATTCATTGTGCTCACGGCGATTGGATACACATAGTGCGCGAACGCGTTTTTCCCCGTGCCGTTAGGCACGAAAGATTCATAGCGGCGGCCTTTCAGGCCGCCGTTTCTTTTTCCATGTCTCCGTCGCGTAGCGACGGTTGATTCTTCCGTTGGTTTTTGTTTATATCCGGCCAGAAACCCAAGGAACGTCATGCCAAATACCTTCACGAACCTGAACTACCACATTATTTTCAGCACGCGTAAACGTGAGCCATTGATCGTTCCCGCTCTCGAAGAAAGGGTTTGGGCTTACCTCGGCGGAATCGCAAAATCCCTCGACGCAGAACCGATGTGTATAGGTGGCCTCGAAGATCATGTGCATGCCTTGATACGCATTCCCGCCAAGTATAGCGTCTCCAAGGTGGTGCAATCCCTCAAAGGCGCTTCTTCGCACTGGATGAATGAGGAAGTAATGAACCAAGGTCGTTTTGCCTGGCAGGACGGTTATGCGGCGTTCAGTGTCAGCAAATCGAACATTCCCAGTGTTTCCGAATACATTCGTGGGCAACGGGAGCATCATCAGACGAGAGATTTTAAAACAGAATATATCTCGTTCCTAGACAAGCATGAAGTGGAGTATGACGAGCGGTATTTGTTTGATTGAGGTGGTTGGTTTCTTCCGTCGCTGACGCGACGGTGAAGGGAGGCGACTCTTACGGCGGCTTGAAAAGCCGCCGCTATGAATCTTTCGTGCCTACCGGCACGGTAATTCGGCGTTAAAATCAATGAACCAGCATTTTTCGTGACGCGCCATGCCCTTAGTAATCTGAGGAAAATATCAGGCTTACATTTCACCCGCGCTTTGTTAGCTTGGACTCAGCAGCGACAACACCTTTACTAACTATCATGAGCAAAGAATGGATCGATATCTCGGTGGAAATGCGGGACGGCATGGTGCACTGGCCGGGTGATCCCGAGTGCAAAATCTCGCTCTTCGTGAAGCTGGGCGATCCCATCCCCGGCCAGCCGGGCAAGACCATCCCGTGCAATCTCACGCAGATGTCCCTGAGCGCGCACACCGGCACGCACATGGATGCTCCGCGCCATTTCGTGAAGGATGGCCGCACGATGGAGGCCATGCCCATTGAAGCCGTGATCGGCCCTTGCCGAGTGATCGAGCTCAAGCACAAGACGGCCATCACGGTGGAAGAGTTGAAGCCTTACAAACTCAAGAAAGGCGAACGCGTGCTCTTCAAGACGCGCAACTCCACCAAGAGCTGGAAGATGGCGAAGACTTCGGTGTTCGATGAGAAATTCATCTACATCCCGGCGGACACGGCGCAATACCTCGTGGACTGCGGCATCATGACTGTGGGCGTGGATTACCTCAGCGTGGGCGGCTACATGAAGGACGGCGTGGAATGCCACCAGATCCTGCTCGGTGCCGAAGTTTGGATCATCGAAGGCCTGAACCTCGCGAAGATCGAACCCGGCAAGTATGACCTCGTCTGCCTGCCGTTGAAGATTCTCGGTGCCGATGGCGCCCCTGCCCGCGCGATCTTGAAGAAGCGCTAGGCGATTGTTTTAGAAATACGAAAGGCCGCTGGAAACAGCGGCCTTTTTTGTTTTTCACTTAAGACTCTTCACCGCCTGATCATCCAAGGGAAGCTTATGCTTTTGAAATAAGCGGTCAAAAGGTTCTCGCGCGGATTTATCAATTTTCAACTCACGCTTGGACAGCAGTCTTTCTTCCAAGCTAAGACCGTCAAATGCAATCAAGAGCGTAACGGTTCTGCCATCTCGCTTTGCCTGCACTGCGTGATAAGGATCAAATTTTACCGGGATATCCTCTTCCACCCGCATGCGCAACCCATTGGTCACAGCAGCCAAAATTTCAGCTCGCTCTTTGAGATCTGAAATCTCTGCCTTGGCGATGATTTCATGCTCTAACAACTTCTCCCTTCCCGTGTCAGAAATCGGATTATTGGTAGTGCTCGATGCCCATCTTCTTATTTCGGCAAATGGGCTGATAGAGAAAACCGTAAAACTATCCGGCTTCTCCAAAATCCATAAAGTCTCTGGAGCAAGCATCTTTTTCTGTAGGTCTGCCTGAATAATACCTGAGCGTCCAGATGGCCTAAAGAAATCTATCAAGGCATTCGTATTGTTGATTGACGAACGCAAAGCCAACACGCAAAGGAGCAACCCTGCGCCAGCCAAAAAAGATTTCTTATTTTCTTTGAGTTGGCTCAATCCGCAGTCCCTCCATCTGGCCACGCGTTACGCCGAGCTGGCTGACGAGTTTCAGTTCGCGCCAGAGTTGGTGGCCGGTGATCTCGCCGCGCAAAAGCTGGCGATACTTCGCGATGGTCTGCGTGACTTGCTCCGGCGTCTCGTTCAGGAAATCGATACGGAACTGGCGCGCACCAAGGGCGACCATGCGTTCGAAATATTCCGCGCCGGTTTGCGCCATGGAGTTGAACACGGTGTTGCGGCAACCGGCATCTGCCTTAAGCGTGTGCAGCGCGCCCACGCGGTCGCGCAGCTTCACTTCATGCTTCTCACAAGGACGGCCGCAGTCGTGGTAATCCTTGCCCTTCGAGAGGAACGCGCAGAAGACGCAGTGCTCCATGTGAAACATGGGCATGTGCTGGTGCAGCGTGATCTCAAGATATTGCGCGGAAGTGGCGGAGAGCAACGCTTCAAGCTGCGTCACGTTTAGGTCGTAGGAGGCGGTGACGCGTTCTAGGCCGTAACGCTGGATGAAATATTCGGCGGTGAGCGGGTTCGCCACGTTCAGCGAGAAATCACCGCGCTGACGGCAGCCCGCGAAGAATTTCAGGTGCTCGTAATTGCGGACTA
The DNA here is from genome assembly GCA_965283725.1 of Limisphaerales bacterium. Classification (GTDB taxonomy): domain Bacteria; phylum Verrucomicrobiota; class Verrucomicrobiia; order Limisphaerales; family JAEYXS01; genus JAEYXS01. The sequence continues at coordinate 699,056 of CBDIPT010000002.1, read as the reverse complement.
CATAACCATCCGCATTGCTGGAGCGCACCAGATTGAGAATCCATTCCTCGCCCGACTTAAAGATGCGGGGCGGCAGCACGAAGATGCCGGCTTGCGGATTGCTCAAGGGCGTTTTGCACCCACGCGCGGTGTGATAGAGCGTCACGGCGTCGCGATACTTCTTTGGGTCTTCGAATTCGCAATAGATCGTCTCGGCACCGCAGGCGAGCGCGGTTTCGAGTTGCGCGAGATTGCGCACGAGGACGATCAGTTCGAGGCCTTTGATGGCGGCGTTCGCTGGTTGAACTTCCGCGACGGGTGCGGACCACTTCGCGCTCACGGGTTCGGATACCAAGGCCCAATGCTTCAGCGCGGCGCATTGGGCTTCGAGTTCGGCGGCGACTTCGCGGCGGAGGCGGTTCAGTTCGCTGACGGGCAAAATGACGTTGCCTTCGAGATGATTCGTAAGTTCGCCCAAGCGGAAGGGCGTGCCCCCGAGGCGGCCGAGCTGTTCCTTGAGGCGCTCGGTGCTAAGCGGCGTCTTCTCGGCGATGGCGAGCATCACCTCGGATTGCTTCTGCACGATGTGGCCATTTTCATCGCGAGCGATGAGCGTGAAGGGCTTGCCTGCGAGGCCGTGAACCTCCATCGAGATGGGGCGTTGATAGCGGATCTGGTCGCCCTCGAAGGTCTGGCGCACGCGCTTGTCCAGTTCGGGATCGTTTGTCTTCCAGAGGATGTGGCCGGGCTGGATGCGCGGGAACTTGATGGCACCGTGCTTGAAGGTCAGGCCGACTTCACGCGCGCCGGGCGTCACGATGCGCGACTCGAAAATCTCATACACGCGCCCGCCTTCTTCGCCTTCCTCGGGTTTACCGGCATCGAAGACGACGCCGTCGCCGGGCTTCAACGCGGCTTCGAGACTCACGATGACGCGCTCGCCTTGCACGCGCACGACCTTGCCGAGATACACGCCGCGTTTCTTGCCGAAGCGCGCGTGAACGAGTTCCTGGTTATCGATGCCGTTGAACCAGCCCGTGTAAAGACCGCGCGAGAAGGACATCTCCAAGTCATACTTCGCGGCGCTATCCACGCGATTTGTGAGGTTGGCAGCGGAAGCGATCTCTTTGGCGGCGAGGTCCAACGCTTGCCGATAAACGCGCGTGATGCTCGCGACGTATTCGGGCGATTTCAGGCGGCCTTCGATCTTGAGGGAAGCCACGCCGCTGCGGATCAGGCCGGGCAACACTTCCAGACCGGCGAGGTCTTGCGGGCTGAGCAAGTAACGTTTGTCGCCAAGGGGCACTTGCACGCCATCGGAGAGCAAGTCATATGGCATACGACAGGCTTGCGCGCATTCGCCGCGATTCGCGGAACGGCCACCAAGAGATTCGCTCGTCAGGCATTGGCCGGAGTAGGCAACGCAGAGTGCGCCGTGCACAAACACCTCAAGGGGAAGTTGCTGGATTCCAGATGCTGGATTCTGGTTGTTCTCTTTCTGCGCCGCTTGGATTTTTTCGATCTCGGCGATGGAGCATTCGCGGGCGAGCACCACTAAATTGCAGCCGAGGTCGCGGGCGAATTCTACACCGGCCACGCTGGTGACGGTCATTTGGGTGGAGCCGTGGATGGGGAAATCCGGCGAGAGCTTGCGGATGAGGCGGCAGATGCCCACGTCTTGCACGATAGCGGCATCGACACCCGCCGCGATGATCGAGCGCAGGTATTGCTCGGCGGCTTCGAGTTCGTTCGGGAATACGAGCGTGTTGAACGTCACGTAGCCGCGCACGCCGCGCCGGTGCAGGAACTCCATGAGCTTCGGCAGGGAGGCTTCCGTGAAATTCTGCGCCCGCATGCGCGCGTTGAATTTATCCAGGCCGAAGTAGATGGCGTCCGCGCCGTTCTCCACGGCGGCCTTCACGCATTCCCAATCGCCTGCCGGGGCAAGGAGTTCGGGGAGACGCAAGGGAGCTGGACCGCTCGCGGGAGCAGCAGTGGCGGACGATTCAGTTGTAAGCACGGCGGACATTCGGTCGATCAATTCAACGCTGTATTTAGCATACAACGAAGCCGACTAGACTACACGCGTCTTTATTCGCGGCAATGGAAACCTTTGGGGTAGGCGCCTCACAAGGTAGGGAGAGACTCCGTCGAGCCCTGACTAAGCCTAGAAGTAACCGCACGTCACGAAGGGGGCTTGGGCCATTAGAGCCTGTCAGGCACATCAGTATGAGATGGGAAGAAGAGGTTCGCCGCATCATCTCCCTCTCCCCTTAACGGGGAGAGTGTCCCTGATGCCTTGTGCACTAAGGTCTGTGAGCCACACTCGTATGCCCATGGGACGGGAGCGTAAGGCCTATAAGAAGAGTCCGACAAGCACGGAAAGCTTGGGGTATGCCCTTCGGTTAGCACGAGTTCGCAAGGGGTGGAGCATGACGGAAGCTGCTGCGAAAGCCGGAGTTGCACCTTCCCGTCTTGAATGTATTGAGAACCAGACTGTGCAGGCCAAAGGCGATGAGCTGACTAGGCTACAGAATCTCTTCCTTGTGGAGTTCCTTCGCTCCGGCCAAAATCCTAACAGCTGACAACGTGTTGGGCTTTACACGTTCAAGATACCACGTGAAAGGCACTCCGTGCCGCTCATCATCATCTCATCCGTTTCACCACGCCGCGAATAGTCTTGGCGAACGCGCAAACCTTTTGGAATTTGGATTTCAGCATAGAAAAATGCGAGGAATATGCCAAAAATTTGGCTCCTTAAATTATGTTGCTTGAGGCGAAGAAGCGAATCCCCAATCGAACGCAGTCTTGGCAATTTCTTCGAAAACATCTCGCAAATATAGAGGCATTGAATTCCAAGCCTCAGCAGCATTTCGTTTCAGGTAAGTTTCGCCCAATACCAGTAACTCTGAGCCATTTGGACTTGCCAATATACATTCACACAAATTTGCGCGGGAACATACTCCTACTACGAGACATTGCTGAACGTTGTGTGGGGAGGGAATTCTATTTTGCCGTAGAGCTTCCAAAACAGGCCCCCACACCGAGTTGTGATCCTGAGCCCTAGACTGCAGACTCAACATATCCTCAAGTGTAGTCCCTCCTTTAATGTCAATGTAGAGTCGGGCGAGAACACAACTAGTTCGATGCAGGTGATTCAAAAATCCCAAAGAACTCAAGTGAGATTGGTGTTCCTGCAATGGCAATAAATAGAAGCTATCTGGAAGCAAATTTTCCAACTCATGTGCTTTCAAAATGATCAATTTAGAAATATTGTTCGAGCTGGAATCAAAGACCCTTCTAACTTGAGATGCGGTTGTTCCCAAAGCAGCTTGCGGACTGCTTTTATCTGAATCAACAACCACCAGCATGAAACGCAAGCCCTCGGCAAGTCTGGTTTGCACAAACCCACCTGTATTGCCCCCATGTCCAGGCGTAGCTTCTAAGCAGGTGCGGATTGCTCGTGCGCCGTGGTTATGGGCATAAACCCGTGCCATCTGCTTAATCAATGAACAATCATCATCATTTTCTCCAACTATCAACGGTACTGAATAGCATTGGTTCGTGAGAAGAACTCCAGCGGCACTTGAATTTCAGTAGTTCGCCCTGTCTGAACTTTGCAAGGGCCATGCAAAAAACGCCCACATCTTACATAGGTATCGACTCTCTCTAGCGCGGAGTAATCAGTTGGAAACCTCGAATGCATCAATCGATACATTGCTTTTTCTCGATCTCCAATTCTGTTATTCCGAGAAAGGCGTTGGGAAACAGCCGGTGGACACAAAATGAAGTGATTCGCTTCTCTCGCCGCTAGAGCGAGATTATTGAGCGCGTCCCACTCTGAATTGCTCAAAGCATCCAAATTTTCCCCAATACCTGACTCCAGAAGAATCAACATGGATAATCATTCCTCAACAGGCAAGAAGAAGCCAAACGGCCAGTTTTTAAGCATACCCTCTTGTGTATATGAAGAGTGTGATATGGTAGTCTGACACGATTTAGTGTTCTTTTCGAAAATCAAAATCTGAACTTCGCTCAGATCACAATCCCCACGAGCGACTAAAATGCCAATTTGATTAATTATAGCTTCACTGTGAGTTTCGCAAATTAGGTGAAGCGGAATTCCAATGGATTTACTGACCTTTGCAATGGTCGCAATCAGAATTCCCAACTTTGATTGCAATCGGGGATGAAGATGCAACTCTGGTTGTTCAATTACGATTATTCGTGGGATATTCCATTGGTCACGGTTCCCACCTAAAATTCTGCTTCTAAGGCGAAAACTCTCGTCCGTGGGAATTTTTTGCTCTTTGAATACGGACCAGATTCGCGCCAACACCGGTAATAGCTGAGAATAGCCAAATCCCATGTCAGCAATGTTAAATGTTTCGTCACTATCTGCCTCGCGTAGATTAATTGACACATGGGCTCCAACGATAGCGGGTGAGACTGAAAATCCTATGTGCTCTTTGCACCAAATCGAAAAAGCTTCTCTCTCAACGTCACTCAAACCCATTAAATACATCGCCAAATTTGCACCCTGTGGATCAACCTCATCAACTGCCAAGTCTTGTTGCCGATAGAATCTCTCAGCGGTGGCTCTCAAAGGACCAACATACGCAACGTGTCGGAATGCTGATTCCAAAAATGATGCTATTTCATTGAGCATTTGCGGCAATCTATCGACTATTACCAATCCTTGCAGCTTTTTGATCCAAGCAGAAGAACTATTGTACTTTCTAATCCGGTCAGCTGAAGTAGGCGTGGTGTCGGAAAGTGTTTTTAAGTGAGAATAGAACTTCTCCAAATCTCCCAATGCCAACCACCGTGTAAGTCTTCTTTTTGTTTTTGTGTTAGCAACTCCATGAAACAGTTTTGATACTTCTTGAATCAACACATCTGGTATAGAAGTCCGATCAGACGCGAGCTCGGAGAAAATATTCGCATTCCTTTGCTTTTGTTTGGCCTCGACAGAAAACAACCCCTTTCCCGCTAAGAACCTAAGTTCAGAACTGTGACTTGTTATAGCGTTTTGATCTAGCAGAATGGATTCAACAATACCATCAGTGTTGGCATTGAGCGTAATACTATGGTCCAAAATCTCTATTTTGATTTGTTTTGTGAACGTACTTGAAGTGCCTGGCACCTCAGCAATCACCAATTTAATGATGACATCTACGTCGTTTAAAATTGGCAGGTACGGACGAAAGTAGTCGCTCGGAACACCTTCCCAGTTTTTTTGTAGCTGCACTACAAAACCAAACTCGATTTCACTGTTTTCGGCCCCTCTCGAAACTGCATCTTTGAAAACTCCGAAATCGACAAATCTGCCGTACCATAGGATAGGCCCCCTCTTCACAGCTTCGACACTTTGGCGTAAAAGTGGGAGAATTCTTATAAAACTGCTTTTGCCAGAGCTGTTCGCTCCGACAACTAAAGAGACAGATCGAAAATCATGCTGATATGCACTTACGATACTCCTGAGATTTCGGACGTGTATGCCTTTGAGTATCACAGCCTTATTTGGTTCTTCCTTTTTTAAACAGAATCCTAAATGGAATCCAATAAAGATTTTAGGAATTCACCATTTTCAATCAAAGTTTGCAGTAACGTTTTTGGCGATTAAGCATGGCTCCTCTGCCTTTAGAACACGCAAAGAATAGCTTCGACTGTTTCATATGCTTCGATCGTAGCAGCAAGCTCGTGAACTGGATTCCGCACCGTGGCAAGGCTACAGGCTTTTTTATCGCATCAATACTCTTTAAAACGTTTTTGCCTGTTCAAATATCAAATAGAAAAGTTCTTTGAAGGAATCGGCTTCGTCTGGCCACTTAATCCGCTGATTCGCCTTGTTGTGGTGCTGATCCCACATTCGAAATGAGACGCATGCAATGCCCCACAGCGGGCTAATGTCGGACAGGTTTAGCTTACGTAAGACCAATTCAATTCGTTCAGCGAGATGCGGATGAGTTTCGCTGCTTAAACTGCGTTCGAGCGACAACAAAGCGCAGTAGCCCAGAATCATTCCAGCACCACGATTAATTTGTTTTGTTGCATCCGTCGCCCCTTTCAACATGATCTCAATGGCCCATAAGTCAGCTTCATTCTCAGCCAAAGGTAGATCTGCAGAAGGGATGTAGTCATCCAAGTGTCCACACTTGATGTGGGCTAGTTCATGACACAGAATAAATACGATTGCTAAAACGAAAACTCCGTTCGTTTTCTCCACATAAATGTCCGCTGAATCATAGAATTCAGGGTTAGGCAATTGGTCTTTGTCCCACTTGGAATATTCATTCACCAAGCCGCACGCGTAATTGAACAGCCGCTGTGCTCCTAATACTGCATCAGTGGCAATTGGATGATTTTGCCCATGCATCTTTTTCAGCAATACTTTATTGTTCAATTCCTCGAAAAAGACCAAGTGGCAATAGGAAAGCGCCCAAACGAACGACAGGAAGGATTCTTGGATCGTGATTTGCTTTTCTCCACTAACGAACGGAATCAATTGCTTAGATGGCGATAAAATTGGTCCCTCCTCACACTCATAGTGCAGAACTGGTTGAAGATTGTGCTGTTTAAGGATAGCAAACAATTCATCTTTGAACTCAGGATCGAGACTTTGCCATTGCTGAGTGATGTTGTGCTTCAGAACCCTAACTGGCTGCTCGCCAATATGGGTAGTTGGATTGTAATAACTCTTCTTCATGGGGTATGACTATGAAACGTCCGGTAAAACCGATACTGATAGTTCGTTGAATTGGCGTCCGTAAACTGGAAGTTCGTCCCAGAGATCGTGTTCGTGACTATAGGTTTCCAGATAAAGAAGTCTTCCGTGCCTTGAACAATCAGCCGGTGGCCGTTCGTGCCGGTCACAGAGAACTTGAAGCCGTTCGTCGTGTTCGTAACCGACGTCAACGTGACGGTCGGGGCCGTGAACACCACATTATCAATCCAGCCGGCATCGGCACCCGAATTGATCGAGCCGTTTTTGCTGTATCGCCAGATGTTCGTGAATAGGCCTGGAGGCACATTGACGGTAACTTGCTGCCAGTCCACTTCCCCGGAGATGTAGGAATGCAGCGTTGAATTTGTGTAAAAGGCCAAGACGTCACCGTTGATCTCGCTGGAAACTTTCCACCAGAACGACAAGACACCGGGACCGCGGACTATGGTTTGCAGGCTTGAAAACTGGTTATGGAGGATTGGTCCAGTCTGCGCTGCGCTGCCGCCTGAATGGAAAATGTTGGTTTGCAGCAGCCAGAGCTGGTTTTCGCTGCTTGTCCAGATCATGCCGTTGCTATCGGTGGCCTCAGCAAGCTGTTGCGATACCGATAGGCTTGGCCAGAGCACAATACTGGCCTGATTGTTCGCCAGATTAGCGTCAGATTCGTTGCGGGTGATCGAGACGGAATTTGTAATGCTAGTGCCAGCCTCAGTCGGCTTTACGGTGATGGTCAAGGCTACGCCGGAGAGATTACCTATGGTTCCTACATCACAGATAACCATGCCGTTGGTCTGCACATAGGTTCCTTGGCTGAGAGTGATGCTGACCAGACTTGCGTTTGGTGGCAACGTGTTCGTGATGAAAACCCCGGTGGAAGAAGATGGACCGGGATTGAGAGCGAGGATGGAATAGACAAGATTGCTGCCAACCTGTGGCGTCGTAGTTGAGGTCTGCAACAGAACGGCAAAATCGTTGGTAGGATAGATTGTAAACCGGCTTGAATTTCCTTTATGACCGTCGCGGTCGTCCGCCATGAGCAGGAAATTATCTCCGGGTTCGTTGATGGTGAGATTGCCTGTCCAAACACCGGCGGTGAAATTGCCTGAAACGCTGGGCGACAAGGCGGCCGGTTTTACATACAGCAAGTCCACGAATTGAAGTAGAGTCGAGTCGGAGTTTTGCGGGAAAGCATCGCCCAAGCTGTAGTAACTGCCGCCGATCTTACCGTCCGGGAAACCGACCGGACGATCCGGGCGGGAGAAATACGGTTGTCCGCCAGAGTAAAAGGACAGCCGATACGTGTTAGAGGATTGTAGGATGAGCGGCGGATAAACCTGATTTGTGGTCCACTCGCCCAAGGTGCTAGTAGCCGTGCTAACGGCCAGCAATTTGCCACTGGTGTTCCAGAGCGAAACTTTCGTGCCGGAATAACTCAGAAGATGGGTCAGGATTATGCTGTTGGTCGGCGTGAAATCGTATCCGTAGGTGCAGAGGCCGCTGTCGTTAGCGCGGGTATGGTTCGTGAAACTCAAGAGTCTTTGCGAGTTTGTCGAACCGATATTGACGGCCAGCAGGTCCACCGTGTTGGTAAAGCCGGTGACGGTGCTGTTGAAATAGTCCTTGGCGGTGAGCGTCACTGAGAACGGATAACCGGCACGCTTCGGGGAGAAAACTTGATCCCAAACCAGGCTATGAATGCGGCCGGAAAAACCATCATCATTCGTGATGGTCATGGTAGTGGACGTATTCAGCGTAAAGGCGTTCGTGGGATTGTAGATATTGACGGTGAAAGTTTCGTTACTTTCAACCGTGGTATCGCCCAGAATATTAACCCCAATGACGGTGCCTGACGATCCAGGAGGGATATAAGCAACGCCGGAAATATCTTCGTAATCAGAGCCCGGCGTTGCGGTTCCCGCCTGCGTGGAATAGTTGAACGTGATGCCCAGCTTGCTGGGCGAGGACAGCAGCACGATAACCGGCTGAGCAACCGCGCCGACATTACCCTCTGGGAAGCTGTAGGAGAATTGAGCCGAGATGAAAATGAATGGCGCAAAGTAAGTGCGAGCGGAAGCCGTATTGTTGGTCGTCACTGTTTCTGCCTCCGTGCGAACGACATTGGCCATGTTAGTAACCAGTAGGGAGCCGTTCGTGCTGGTTAGTGTGACCCCGACTGTTGCAGTCGCCTGCGACGAGATAGTCCCTACGTTGAACACAACCCCGCTGGCATTGGTAAGCCATGTCCCCTGACTGGAACTGGCGGTGACGAAGACCGTCCCGGCAGGTATGGCGTTCGTCACATAAACGCCGGTCGAACTACCTGGACCGGCGTTGTAGATGGTCGAAGCAAAATTTACATAGTTGAAAACGGCGACCTGAGAAGCGCTGGCCGTCATGGTCAGAGCAATATCGTCACTGGACTGCACCAGAATGGGCGCACTGGTCCCCGTTTTGCCATTGCTGTCCGTAACCCGTAGGACCACGGCACTGGCTGAAGACGATACAGTAATGCTGCCGCTGGCTGTCCCACTCGACAGCATAAGCGATGACGGGCTGACGCTGGTGGAGGCAGACCGGGCGGCGGTGTAGCGCAAATCCACCAGAAAGGTTTCGGTATAGGTCGGTTGCTGCGGGAAATTAGAACTGAAATCGCCAAAGCCCTGATCGATGGTGCCGTCCGTAAACGTCTTCAGGAGATCACCGCGATAATAATAGTAACCCGTCGCGGTTACGGTCAGGAGATAGGTTTGCCCTGCTTTGAGAGTGAGCGGTGCATCGAGCGACGTTTCAATCCATGAGCCCGGCGAATTGGTGATCGTCATTTCTGCCAGCCGAACTTGCCCCATGTCCCACAGGGTGATTTTAGATCCGTAGTAATGCCGGAAATGCGTCACCTCCAAATCTTTTGCGGGCGTGAAGGCGTAGCCAAGAATCGTTACGTTCGTTCCGCCGTCGATACTGTATTCAGGCGTCTGGTTGCCGATGATGACATTTGAGCCTGCGCCTTGAGATTCCGCTGTCAAAGTCAGGCTGCCGTCTGCACCGCTCACGGTCGCGCCCGTGGCGTCCTTGGCCGTGACGCTCACGGAAAAGGACTGTCCGGCCCGCTGCGGGGATGTGATTGAGGCGAACTCATAGTGATCTACCACGCTGACTGGGATAGAAACGATGACGCCTTTATTGCCGACAGCGACCAAAGCGCTGCCGGTCGATACCGCGCCGTTCAGAACTTCCGAAGTGCCGGTGGCGATGCTGTTCCAGGTGCTGCCATTAGCTGAGGCATAAGCTTTCCCTTCAGGTCCAAGTATGATGGAACTGGAATTATGCAGGACGGCAGCCTGATAGTTTCGGATGTTGGCGGACTTGCGGACACTCCATGTATGAGCGTTTGTCGAGGTCAATATCAGGCCGGAGTCGCCCGACGCTACGAAAAACCCTGCCGTGTTGTAGCTGACCGCGTTCAACGCCAGATTGGTGGAATAAGCGTAGCTATCCCAATTGGTGCCGTCTGCTGAAGCCCAGATAGTTCCATTCTGGCCGACAGTGACATAGGTAGAATTGCCATACGTGATCGCCAGAAGGTCGCTGAAATCTGACGTGTGGGCCGTCCAGTTTGTGCCGTTTAAGGAGGAGATCGTCAGTCCCTTCTCGCCAGCGGCGACGTAGCGGCTGCCGCTGGAAGTGATGCTATTAAGCCGGTTGCTGGTTCCCGACGTTTGGCTGCTCCAGGTTTGCCCATCTGGTGAAGTCAAAATAGTTCCGCTTCCCCCAACTACCAGAAACTTAGCCCCATCGTAGATGATGCCTGCAAGGTTATTCGTCGTGCCCGTGCTGAGCAGCGACCAGGAAACGAGATCGGTGGAACTGACGGCGGTTCCGTTATTACCTACGGCTATGTATTTTCCGCCACCGTAAGCAATTGCTTTAAGGTCTTCCGTGGTCGCCCACACGGAGACATTGCCGACGACGGAGGTGACACTGCCGCCGGAATAGGAAGCCACCACGGAATAAGCCCCCGCATTTGTCGCTTGCGCCTCTGCCACGTAATACATGGCGTTGGTCGCCCCGCTGATATTGGTGCCGTTCAGCCGCCACTGATAAGAGGTAGGAATGACGCCAGTGACTTTGATCGTCAAAGACAGTTCATCCCCGGTTTTGATGCCCTGCGGTGCGGATGACGGCGTGGCGTTCGTACTGCTGGAAGTGGTCAGAGCCGACGTCAGATTGCCGGAACTGTCTTTGGTGAACAGCACCTGCGCCCGTGCCGCCGTCGTGAAAAGGCACAACATCAGGAGGCACATACCCAATCTGCCGAAAGCTCTTTTAATCATGGATAGATAACTTGGAAATCCTTAGCGACGTCCCTTGCGAAAACGCTTTGCCACTGCTGCGGCCGAACACCCCAATATGACCAGAGCCGTAGTCGAAGGTTCTGGCACAGAGGCGATTTCAAAATTGCCGTAAAGGTTAAGGCCGTCTGTTGAAGGTGGTGGTGTAGTGGAGAAAATCGGGTTTGAGACATCCGGTAGTTGGGCCGGTATGTTCAGAAACTGGTCTGGGACTTGGTTGGGATTTTGCGGCTGGAAACCTCCCATATACAGATTGTTCAGGTCAGGCCAGCCAGGTGGTTCCACTACTGGCCCAACGATAGGAACAGGATTATCGCCGCTCCCTTCCGGGAGCAATGCAGGTAAAGGTGAGGGAGGGTCGGAGCTCAGCAGGACGAACGCATTGCCAGTAAATTTTATCGTAGGCATATTTCAGATTGAGCCTTAGCTCAGCTTAATTTCCCCCTCGCCAGACTGTTTTTGAGCGTCAGGTCCGATGTAGAAACCGCGTTCATCGCGGATATAGTTTTTCTTTAGCCACTTAATCAGTTGATCTGCCCAGGTGACAAAAGTATCGGGCTTATTCTCAACCTCATACCAAAGTCTGCCGGATACTAGACGACCGTCTTTTCCATAGCATCGGTTGAATTGCAGGACATTGTTGTTAGATACGTCCACAGAAAACCTTGCAGCTTGCGGATGAAATGTCGGGGTTACATCTTTGATCTGCTCTGACTGCACAAGTGCATAATATGAGTCGGCAAGCCCTTTTGATGGCTTAAGCTGCTCGACAACCATATCTTCCTTCTTGGGAAATGATGTGAGGATAATGGCCATAGTCTGACCTTTACCCATCGCGTCGAGAAAGCGATTCTCATCATCAAACGTCATAAAAAATCGGATTTGCTTGCCCATATGCTTCAAAAACCAGGTGGTAAACCTGGTGATCCTTTCGGGATAAATAACACTCGGAAATCAGGGAAATCATTGATTGTGGGCGAAAGCAAAATATCATTTATTGCTCGCCTTTCCCTTGCAATCGGAATGCCGCCTTTTGTCATTTTTCCTATGTTTATTATCACACTCTCTCCTGTAGTGGGATTAAATCCTGTTATGTCAGCATAGCGGTTTTTTAAACCTTCAGATCCTTTTTCGAAAAATACTTCTTTTGAGACGTTGTAGCCACGATCCCGTAAGGCCTTAACAATATTGTCTGTTGTTTGCCTGGTCACTTCATCACCGAGTTTTCCGCCGGGGTTTGGAGGTTGCTTTCCAAACCTCTCCTTCCCTCCCGAATTAAAGGGGTTTAACTGATCTTCTGCGCGTGTGCCATTCCCGTTACGAATGCCCCCTGTGTTGGGGTCTTTGAACTGCCCATCTTTGCCAGCGAAGCCCATCTGCGGACAAAGACCATCCAAATCAACAAAGTTGACCGGGTTGTTGCCCGCATAGCGGTAAAGGTTCAGACCGCCATTTTCCCCAATGGGATCACGCGACAGCCAACGACCCAAGTCTGGGTCATAGACACGGTAGGCCGCCAGAGTCAGCTTGCGGTCGAAGAGCGAAAGCAGCCCGGTAAACCCTAGCTGCGGGCCTGCAGGAGAACCCGAGGGTGAATTGATAGTAAAATAATCTGTGCTCGTGGTCCGACCGTAAAGGTCATAGCTGTAACGCCTGAAGACATCGCCGGTCGTGCTCTCTACGACTTCACGGACAGAGCCAAGATGATCCCGTGTAAAAAAACAACCTACCAGCGTGGTTGGATAGAGGTCATGGTAGCCATCTGTATAGTAGGACTTGTAGTAACTGTTGCTATCGCGCTCCTGGCACAAGCGGTTACCTGAATAGATGAAATTGCGAGTGAGTGTGGTCGTGCCACTGGTCTTTTCGGTGATGTAGAGGCACTGTCCAAAGCCGTTGTAGGCAAATTCGGTTCGGCGCGTGCCTTCGACGATGGCAACCAAGCGGTTTTCGGCATCCCACTCATATTGCCGACCAGAAGCCGTGCCACTGTTGTCCTTACCAATAAGCTGATTCAGTGAATCGAACCATGTCCGCCAAGTGGTGCCCCCTTGCGCCTCAGAGGTGCGGTTGCCCGCCAAATCATAGCCGAAGGCAAAGTTAGTGCTGGAAGAACCGTTGACGTATAAGGCTGAGCCGGTCAGTTCTGTAGCAGCACTGAGAGACAGACGGTGCTCGTTTGTCGTGCTGGTCCCGACTTCCTGCACCCAGTTGGTAATGAGCCCAGTGCGGTCATACTGATAGGAGAAACGGGAAATCTGGCTGCTGACATTGTGGGTGATGGTCTTGAGCCGGAAATCATTCGTATTTCCGAAGTAAGAATAGCTGGTGGTCAGATAATGCGGTAACGTGATGCTGCTCAGCCTCGGTGACGCGCCAGAGTAAGCGTAATTGACGATGCCGCGCACAAGCCTGGTGCCTGGAGTATCACCCAAGGTGTTCGTTTCCTGTAACACCCGGCCGAGTGCATCGTAAGTCCAGCCTACCTGATAGAATTTGCCAGCCAGAGTGTTGGGGATACTGCTGTAGAAGGATTCCAGCGCGCCGTTATAGATACTCTCGCCATTCACACGGCCCAACTCGTCGTAGGTATAAACGAGGGTGTCATAGGTATCTGGCCCATCGACGGATTTGAGGCGGCCTGCGCCCAAGACAGGGAATGCGGCAATGGGGTAGTAGTCGAAAGCAGTCGTGCCAGTGCCATCCGACATGGCGGTCAGCCGGACAAAATTCGTATCATACGTGAAGAGGACATTCGGTGTGACCGTGGGATTGGAATAACTGACGGCCAGCAGTGTATTGTCGTTCTCCCACCAGTTTGTGCGTATCTGGCCGCGCTCGTTTTTAATCAGGAAAATGCGGCTGGTGTTCGTTTGGTAGGTGTATTCGATCCGGGAGTCATCGGGGTAAATCTTGGCCGTGGGCCGCCCTTGAATATCGTAGGACCAGCGCGTTATGCGTCCCATCGGGTCGGTAATGCTCTTTATGTTGCCGCACTTGCAATAGTCCAGCCGCGTTACCCAGTTAGTGGCTTCGGTGATTTTGCGAAGCTGCCGGATACCATCGAACTCATACTGCGTGATGCGGCCTTCGCGGTCCTTCATCGTCACGGGGTCCAGCCGGTCATAAACCACTGTCGCCGTCGTCCCGTCCGGGAAAGAGTTCGTGGTAACACGGTCGAAATTGTCGTAGATATTCGTGACCGTGAAGCCATCCACATCCGTGACCGTCCTCACCCGGTCCAAGGCATCATAGGTGAAGGTAACGGTGTCGCTGCTTCCGGCCAACGGGCCATCAATGCTCTGCAATAGGCCGTTCGTGTCGTAATCGAACGTGGTGATTTCGTTCAGGGCGTTGGTGATCTTGAGCACCTGCCCGTAACTGTTGTAGCCGAATTTGGTGATTTTGCCGGAAGTATCAGTGACGGTTAGCGGAAGGTGCTGGTTGTTATAGGTATAACTGGCCAGTAGCTGGTTATTGGTGCCGCGCGTCTGCCGCACTTCCAGTAAGTCGATGCCGTTGGTGGCATAGACATAAGTAAAGTTGCGCCCTATGGGGTCGATGGCATTGGTGACATTGCCCAAGGCATTGCGGAACAATTGAAACATTTGCTCATAACCGCCATCCACCATGCGGGAGATGCTGCTTGGCATCGCCAGAGTTCCGGGAATGGTGGCGGCATAGTCGCTGTTTTGTCCGGGGTAATTAAGCCAGACCCGGCTGCCCAGCGGTTCCTTATAGCTCTCCAGAATGCCGGTGGCTGTGACCATGTTCTCGCCGTGGAGCCAGTGATAGAGCCGAGCCTTGCTGTAATCGCCCGGAGCATCGCGCATGGCCTTACGGTCCCAATAGAACGTATTCCGGCCATTCATGATGAAATTGCGGGTATAGAGACCCTTTGGCACGGAGGTGCCTGACTCAATGATTGGAATGCCTGCATCCAGCGTTTCATTGAACTCGACCCGGCTCTTGTTGCCTTCCGGGTCAGTTTCTTCCAGCCAGCGGGTGCGGCCATTTTCGCCGTAATCAAAGCGGCTTACGCCGTAGGGCGTGGTCAGCGTATTGATGAAGCTGCCTTCATATGCAAAGGAAGATGTGAGGCTGATGACATCGGTGATGGAGCTAAGCTGAGTCAGAAAGTCGATGTAACCGAAGGTGATGGAGCGGCCATAACGATCATCCACCCGCTGGATGGTGTTCGTCGCGCCCGACATACTGCTGCTGTTGTAATAGAACAGGAGGTTCGTTTTATTTGCCTGCGGGTCCGTCACCTTGGTCAGACGGAGCCCGGAATCGTAGAAAACGAGGTTCGTGTAGCCAGCGGAGTCGATGGTATGGGTCAGGAAGATCTTTCGCGAATTGCCGGTCGTTCCGTCCGTCTGCTCAAAAATCTGCCGGGAACCGTCGGCAAAAGTCAGTTGGTAACTGGAAGCCGTCAGGCGTTTCAGTGTCCCTTGCGTCCGCCAGTTCACTGCGAAGGTGGAGTTTGTGGTGTTGTAGCCGGTGTAAACTTCCGTCCCGCCCCCACCGACGTAATGCTCTACGTCTGCCGGAGTGTTCGTGCCGTTATCTTTGATGTAGCTGATCCAGTTGCAGGTCCATTTCTGGCCGAAGTTGGCGTAGTTGAAATTAGCGGGCTGGTTCGCTTCACGCTGATTATAGGTGAGAGTGAAATCTATCCGGGGGCCGCGCGGCGGCTGAAAACTTAAAGGGGTATCCTGAATGTTCAGGCTGACCAGCATCAGGTGCATGTCCGCCACGGCCATGCCCGCCGTGCTGCACGGTCCACGTGCTTTCATGTCACTTGGGGTGGTGTTGTTCAGGTCGCTGCTGGTGGTGACCCCCTTGCCATACACGCCTCGGCCTTCGCGGGTTTCCACTTCATTCCAACCGCTCGGCAAGGTGCCCTCTGGGATGAGGAAATAACCGGAGGATTCTGCTTCCAGAGCCGTCTTGCTGACCCAAAGGCTGTTGCCAAAGGTCGGGTCAGCGACAAGATAACGATCTCCTTCCTTGCCGACGATGGCAGCATAGTGGCCGACCTTCCAATGGACCACGCTCGGCACGATGATAGATTGGTTGGCACCGCGTTTGGCCATGCGCAGCCCCATGTTCACGTCCTGCGAGAGCTTATGCACTTCAGCCAATGAGAACCCTTGTTGAGTAGATGCCGAATCGAAGATGGCTTTATCCACACCTTGCTTGCCGTTGATCCGTTTCTGGATGCTGGCAAGAGCCAGCGGGCCACAGCGGAAGGAAACTTCGGGACGATTCTTCATCAGCCAGAGCGCTTGTTTTGCCCCAGCAATGCACTCAGCTCCGTGGCCGGTCAGGGGCCTCTCATCCGCAGCGGCCAGTAATTCCTCCACACGCTCAAAACCGCCGATTCGTGAGTGCATTCTGGCCAACTCACCCAAGATACGGTCTCCGAGTTCCTTAGACCGGGGTTCCCAGTCGAATTCCGCATACCACCATGCGTTCTCCCATGCTTGTAAGGTCTTGGAGAAGTAGCCGGTGTGATAGTATTCCCAGCCAATTGCATAGGAGACAGCCGGATACCAGTTATACGACACCTGGCTGTTCAAGAACGCCTCCAGTGCGGAAAAGTCATCGGTGCGCTCACGCTGGCTGAACAGGATTAGAGCATTGGCCAGTGCTTGGTTTTCTGCTGCCGAAGGTTCACCCCACATAGGCACCAACGGTTCCTCAAAGACACGGGCGGACATGATCTCCGCTACGGTCGGACTAGCTGAGAACGTCAGATTGGTGGCAACCGGTCCTTCGGTGGGGGTAACTAGGACCGGTGCCACAGGTTGCCCTGGAACGGGTGGGGTTTGTGCTATACCCAACAGCCCAGCGCAAAACAAAATGGCCACCAACAAGCATCTGCTTGATGCGGCGATAAACGGATTTTTCATCTCCAAAGTCATTTTCTCAATCAGTCAAAACAACGGGGCAGCTTTGCCAGCCCTTTGTGATGATATTGTTTCCCTCTCAGCGAACCGGACTCATGCTAAATGTGGCCCCCACAAAGGGAAGTTTTTTTCATCCATCAACTCCATTTCACGCGCCAATCGTAATCCGAGGGGTAGGACATACGCTGTCCAACCGAATTTTTTGTTTTGAAAGCCCAAGTGCAGGACACTAAGGAGGTGGAGCTGGGGAAGCTCGCTGAAAAAATGTCCCACACTTGGGCAGTTGTATCCTAGCAGCCGCGTCAAGCACCCAGCTCTCAGCCCTGCTCGGGAATATCGCGCCGGGCCGCAATGAGCGTCCTGCGCGGCACCATCACGATGCGTTCATCCGGGCCGCACCCGGCGGTCGGGGGTAACAGCGGTCGTGCCGCATCCGTCATGTCGATGCCGATCACGGCAAAATTGCCATCTGCCAGTTCCCACAGGTCGGGACACCCGTTCAAGGCGATAGTCTGTGCACCATTAGCGTGCGGATCAGGGCCGACCCGGATCATCCATGGAAACTCACTGTCAATGGAGTGCTGGGCAGCTTGGTCCAACATCCACTACCTCATGCCGTGGTTGCCGCTTTCCATGCGGATTGAGTCCGGCGGGCCTCAGCAGCAGGGACACCCTCCCGCACCAGCGGAAGTGGAACAGCTCAAAGCGTCATTTCAACAGATGGAGTGGAGTTTCGGGTGATACATAGCCTCGGCCAATCATGGTCGAGGCTTTTTCTTTGCCGTCACCAGCAACTCTGCCCGTCTCGGGCAAATCCATTTCTCTGGATACTCTGTTACCCGGAGAAGCCGGCACTTCCGCCGACTTCCGTTCTTTCAACCCACACAGGAGATCAAGCATGTCCAAGAAACTACCACGCGTGGATTTCCGCGCCATCCGGGCCGCCGTGTCCATGGAGCAACTGCTCCAGCATTACGGCCTCTTAGACCAGTTCAAACGCACGGGCGACAGCCTCAGCGGCCCATGTCCCATCCACAATGGCTCCAATCCCACCCAGTTCAGAGTGAGTCTCACAAAGAACCTCTGGAACTGTTTCAGCGAGTGCAAGCATGGGGGCAACACCCTCGATTTCATCGCCAAGATGGAAGGCGTGGACATCCACGCCGCCGCCCACAAGGCTATCGAGTGGTTTCACCTCACCACTGAAGGTCTGGCCAATGGTGATGAAGACGAAACGGATGCACCAGAACGACCAAAAGCACCGGTGAAGGAGCCCGAACCGGCCAAACCGAATGCCCCGCTCAAGTTCCGGCTGGAGAAGCTGGAACGGGATCATCCCTACCTCGCCGAGCGTGGCCTATCCGAAGAGACCATCATCGATTTCGGTTTGGGCTTTTGCACCAAAGGGGTCATGCAAGGCCACATCGCCATTCCCATCCACAATGTGAAGGGTGAAGTGGTGGCCTACGCCGGTCGCTGGCCGGGAGAACCGCCCGAGGGTATCGAAAAATACAAGCTCCCCAAGGGCTTCGCCAAGTCTCAGGAGGTGTTCAACCTCGACCGGGCTTGCCAAGAGCCACCGGAGAAGCCGCTAGTGATCGTCGAAGGTTACTTCGACTGCATCAAGCTCTGGCAGCTTGGCGTCAAGAAGGTGGTCGCCCTTATGGGCAGCAGCCTGTCCCGTGCGCAGGAGGAACTCTTACGGACGCACACCACCTCGGAGAGCCAGATCATCGTCATGTTCGACGAGAATGAGACCGGACGGATAGGCCGGGAGGAAACGGCCACCCGATTGTCCCGGTTCGCCTTCGTGAAGACATATGTCTTCGACCAGGAAGACATGGAGCCTGAACACCTGACGGCCGAGCAAGCAGCCTTCCTTCTCTAAAGCGTATGGATGTGCATTGCTCCACCTGTGGTGAGCCGTGGGATGTATACCATCTCCGGCATGAAGCCATCCATGACACAGACCTCCCGTTCGAGGAGGCTGAAGCGTGGCCGGATCTGTCCGGTCCAGAACGCCTGTCTGACCGTTACCGGGAGAAGTTCCGTGCGGCGGGCTGGCAGTTCGGGCAGACGGTCATCAACGTCTTGCGGTGTCCCTGCTGCCCGAAGGATGCCACTGCCAGTCCTGGCTTAGTTCTGACCAAGAGTGCCATCGAGGAACTGCTCGCGGATGACGAGGACGCATTGGCGGTGATGTTTGAGGATCACGAGCTATGAGCGCGCCTGTTCGTAATCTGAAGATAGAGGCCGAAGGTGACTCATGGCGTGGCCTCTTCAAACCTAAGATCCGGCTCATGGGCCGCTGGCTCGAACGGGCGGGATTCAAGCCCGGCACTCACGTTCAAGTCACCCAAATTGCACCGGGCATAATAGAACTACGTTCTCTGGACATCACGCATAAACCAGATTTGCCTTTCTAGGCAGCACATCATCCGCTCGGCAAAAAGCCGAGCGGTTTTTCTTGGCACGCACGAGCAGGAATTGATTTTTCTGCAACAATCAATACAACCGCTTCATGCAAGTATTCATAAGTTCCACCTGCTATGATTTGATTGACCTGCGTTCGGAACTCTTTGAATTCTTCCGCCAAGGCGGCATCGATGCCGTCCTCAGTGATGCCCCAGATTCTGAGTTTGAGCCTCACCCTTCGGCCAACTCAATCGAAAGCTGTCTCATCAACCTGAGAAAATGTGAGGCGGTAATTTTCGTTCTCTCAAGACGATACGGAGCGCGTTTGAAGCAAGCAGATTATCCTGACATCTCCGCAACTCACCTTGAGTATCGCGAAGCGGTTAAGTTGAAGAAGCGGATATACCTATACGTCCGTGACAAACTCGAAGCGGACTATGCGATTTGGAAGAAGAACGGTTACGACGACCGCCTCAAACTGACTTGGGTTGAACCCCACAATGAAGGACTGCTGGCATTGCTTAGGGAACATCGAGAGCTTGCAGAAAAAGAGCGAAGCAACTGGCTGTGGATATTCAAAAGTTCTGCAGAACTGAAACGGCGGCTGGTGAAGGATTTCAAAGACGATTTCAGCCGGGCAAGTGCTGATAACCTCTCTCGCCAAGGGCGCATACCCATTTTCGAAATCAGCGGGGTGCCGAGCTTTCGTGCCGACAGCACAAGGGTTTATCATCTTACATTTCAAAACTTATCCGTCGCTCCAGCTATCAAGCCTGTTTTCCAAATTTTCCCAGGTGATAATATTCATCCTTTGCAAAGTGTATTGGGTGCTGAAAATGTCCGGCTTGAATTGAGATGGGCGATTGAAGCTTATGACATTCCTCTGGAATGGAAACTTTCTTACTCAGTAATAGAAGGTCATCGTTTTCAAGAATTTGGGAAAATGATGATTAAAAATTCTCACAAAGATATCGCCGCCATCACCTTCGACCGTATCGGACTTCGCTATGTCGATTCCGATCTCAGCTTAATTCCAGCCTCAAACAAGAACGATGTAATAGGTTGACGCAGTTTAATGATTCATTAGCTTTCTGCAGAAGGACGTGGCCGTTTGCACGACAAGGGGAGGGATGAAACCAATGAAACACCATGGACATCCAAACCTACCCCACTACGTCTGCTCCACCTCCGCCCAAGGGTAATCCTTACGAAGGCCGACTCGTTCCCGCTGTCTTGTGCGGGCTTATCCTGCTGAGTTTCCTCTGCCCGTGGTTCGTCGGGCAGGACGGCATCTTCCTAAGCGGCTTCAACGTCTGGCAGGCGGTAAGTACCGGGAAAGTGCTCTGGCTTCTGCCAATATGCGTCCTCTACTGCAGTTATACCGTCTATACCAAGCGCGGCTTTGTCTTCGCCGCGATTATCACCGGCTTGTTCCCGTTCGGCTATCTGGCCTACCTCTATGTCAATTCAGGAGATTCGTTGCTCACGCACGTTACCTTCGGCTGGTGGTCCGCCATCTTCGTCGGTTTTCTGCTGACCGCCGCCGGTGTTCGGGCCACCACGTTCGCCGTCACCATCATCAAACGGGAAAAGAAGGTCGAAGTGCTCGACCATTTCTACATCCCCATCGACCAGTTCAACATGTCCTCGCGGGAGTTTTATGAGGCCGTTCAAAAGGAACTGATCGCTCGCCAAGTGCCAGGACTCACCGTCGCCTTCATCCACTATCAGGAAGGCAGTATCCTATCAGCCAAACGCACGTATCTCAGGCTCACCCGTGGCCAATTGGTCTTTGAAGTCTGCGCAGCTCCATTTGGCAGGTGCTTCTTCTTTTCAAGCCGCTTTTGCACCGTGCCGGTGTCCATCCATCCTGTGGAAATATTCCTCGCACTCCTTGGCCTCTACGTCGGCTTTACCGCCTTGGCCAGCAAGTTCGGCCTGTTCACGGGCTCACTCCTCCTCGTGTTAGTTGTCGTGCTACTCTATGGCTCCATGCGCCACCTCATCGGCTGGCTCAATGACAAATTCGAACTGGAATTTCCCGAAGTGCCGATATTCGGTGCGCTCTATGCCCGCTTCCACAAGGAAACCTATTACGAATACGACACCAAGCTGATGTATCAGACGGTTGTGCCGGAAATAGTCCGGCATCTCGCCGGCAAATTCACCGCCACCAAGGGCATCCAACGGCTGGAGGAGTATCGCCGGGTGCCGGGACTGACGGATACCTATGAATCCCACTTTCACCTCTTGAAACCATGTCCACCCCCCTCGAAAACGAGTTCAACGAACGGTTCTACGCCTGGGAATGGCGAGGTCGCGGCCAGGTCGTAGCGGACGGGCCGGTAGCCTTGGAACCGCCGTTCCGACCGTTCTACGGTCAATTTCTGGCGGATAAGCCCATCTTGGAGGATGGGCGACAGCATACGCTTGTCAGCGGCCTGATCGCACGGTGGTTTGGTCCCGGGACGGAGCCGATTCCAGAGTCGGAACCCGAGGAAGAGCCGAGCCCTTCGGAGCTTCTAAGGGCAGAACCGGTGGAACTGGCCGTATTCTTTCCCGCCACGGCGCATTTCAAATCCGAGGCGATGCAGGCGTTCCTGTCGAGCCTGCCGCAACTGGCCGAACCCGTGTCGTTTGAAGTCTTCGGGAACTGTAACCGTGTCACCCTGCTGGTCACAGCCTCCGCACGGGATCTTGGACGAGTGAAGCCCTTGCTTGCCGCTCATTTTCCAGCGGCGACCTTTCAAACGCTGCCCAATCAGTTGGCGACGGTTTGGACGGGTTCGGGAGAGAAAGCAGTGTTGGAGTTCGGTTTGGGCCGGGAGTTCATGCTGCCGCTTTCAACCAAAGTTTCCGGTCTTCTTCCAAGCCTTTGCGGTGTATTACAGGGACTTTCAGCGGATGAAATCGGGTTGTATCAGATTCTCTTTCAACCTGTGCGGCATCGCTGAGAGGAGAACATCGTCCGGTCTGTATCCCACAGTGACGGACGTCCGTTCTTTGTGAACGCGCCGGAACTCGTGCCAGCAAGCGAACGGAAAATTTCAGCCCCGCTATTCTCTGTGGTAATCCGTCTGACCTCCGGCGCGGAGGCTTTGGACCGGGCCTGGGACATCGCTGCCAATCTCGCAGGCACCTTGCGCATCTTCCAGAATCCCACCGGAAATGAGCTCATACCGCTTTCCAACGAAGCTTATCCGTATGAGGAGCATGTCGAGGACGTCGTGCTCCGCCAATCCCGCCGCTGTGGCATGCTGCTCAATCTGGAAGAACTGACGGGATTCGTGCATCTTCCGAGTTGTCCCGCTCCGATCTTCAGCGCAGGACGCAAACAGACCAAGGCTGCACCGGTTTTCCAACCTTCGCCGGGCAGCGTTATATTGGGAACCAACGAGCACTTAGGACAAAGCCATACTGTCATCCTCAGTGAGGATCAACGGTTCCGTCACCTGCATGTCATTGGCATCACCGGCACAGGCAAGAGCACGTTGCTGTTCAATCTCATCCGGCAAGACATCGAACAAGGACGGGGCGTTGGTGTCCTCGATCCGCATGGCGACCTGATTGACCGGATTTTAGGCATTATCCCAGAGGAACGCCACGATGACGTGGTGCTGTTTGATCCTGCGGACCCTGATTTCACGGTGGGCTTCAATCTGCTGTCCGCCCGCTCCGACGCCGAGAAGTCCTTGCTCGCCTCCGACTTGGTCTCGGTGTTCCAACGGAACTCCACCAGTTGGGGCGACCAGATGAACAGCGTGTTGCGGAATGCGGTCTTGGCGTTCCTTGAAAGCAGCAAGGGCGGCACTTTGCTCGACCTTCGCCGGTTCCTCTTGGAGCCGGGTTTCCGAGAAGACTTCCTGGCCACGGTCCAAGACACGGAAGTCTGCTATTATTGGTCCAAGGCATTCGGCCTGCTGTCAGGCAACAAATCCATCGGGCCGATTCTCACGAGACTGGATACATTCCTTTCCCAGAAACCCATCCGCCATGCCTTGGCGGTGCAGCATCCCAAGCTGGACTTCGGCAATGTTATGGATTCGGGAAAAATATTCCAGGCCAAGCTGCCCCAAGGGCTCATCGGCAAGGAAAACTCTTTCCTGCTGGGTTCCTTGCTCGTCGGCAAGTTCCAGCAGTTGGCCATGGCGCGACAAGGAATAGCAGAAGACCAGCGCCGACCATTCCATTTGGTGATCGACGAGTTCCATCACTTCATCACGCCGACCATGGCGGAAATCCTCAACGGGGCTAGGAAGTATCGCCTCAGCCTGACTCTGGCGCACCATGAACTCCACCAGCTTTCCGTGGATAAGGACGTTGAGAGTGCTTTGCTCTCGAACGCCGGAACGCGGATCGTGTTTCGGGTCGGGGATGCTGTCGCCAAGCAACTGGCGGAAGGGTTTGCCAATTTCGAAGCCTCTGACCTGACCAAACTCGAAAAGGGACTGGCCATCTGCCGGATTGACCGTCCTGACCATGATTTCAATTTGAGGGTGGAGTTGCCTGAGTATTCTCCTGATGCACCAGCCACACGCAATCATGTCATCACCCGTTCCCGTGAACTCTATGGCACTCCCCGGACCGAGATTGAATCCTTCTTACGGCAGCAGTTGACCGTCTCGGCAACGCCCGAGAAGCCCAAACCATCGCGAGCCAAATCACCAGCTAAAGAGGTTCTCGAAGAGCCTGTAGCGAAAAGTTCTTCGGCCACACCCGAACTTCTTTCGGTCGAGATTCCTCCAGCGCCTAAGCCGGTCACGTCACTGGCTTCCACTATTTCGGAAGAGAAGAAAATCTGTGGTGCGATGGGCCGTGGCGGCCCTCAGCATCAGGACATCCAGCAGAGTTTGCGGGAAGGCGCTCAAGCCCTTGGCTTTCATGTCACAGTTGAGAAACCCACTCCAGACAAGCAAGGCAGCATTGATCTTGCGTTGGAACGAGGAAGGCAAAGCATCGCCTGTAAAATCACCGTCACCACGCCTATCGCCCACGAGGTGGAGAATGCCCGCAAGTGCCTGGAAGCCAGGTATCAACACGTCGTTCTCATCTCCACCGAGGAAACACGACTGGAAAAGCTCCGTCAGGCCACGGCATCACTGACTGCAGCTCATCCCAACCGGTTGCTGTATTTCACACCAGAGCAGTTCCTATTTTGGCTCGGCACGTTACCCGCCCATTACGCTGTGCCGGAGCTTCCAACCGGTGAGCGGAACATTCTCGGTTACAAGGTGCGCTCGAAAGGTTCTGCTCTCACCGACGACGAACGTCAGTCCAAGGAATCTGCCGCCCTGAAGATCATCGGCGAAGCCATCAAACCCAAACGCGGCAAAAACAAGTGATCACGATATTTCGTTCATTTTCCTTAATAAAATAGATCTTTTTACGCATTTCAGCCTTGAAAACAGCACGCGTTTTATGGCATGAACACGTATAGAAGGGAAAATACTGTCTATGAACGTTTCGCACAAAGAAGTGCCCAAAAAAGTGGGCATTTGGATCAGGGTTTCGACCGAGGAACAAGCCCAGGGCGACAGTCCTGAACATCACCTTGAACGCGCCAAAAGCTACTGTGCTTCCCGTGGCTGGGAGGTGAAAGAGGTGTATGACCTTGCCGGCCAGAGCGGCAAGTCGGTCATGCAACATACCGAGGCCATCCGCATGATGAAGGATGTGAAGCGCGGCCACATCACCGGCCTAGTGTTCAGCAAGTTGGCCCGGCTGTCCCGCAATCTCCGTGAGGTGCAGGACTTCGGAGACTTTTTCCGCGACCAGAACGCCGACCTTATCTCCTTGAGCGAATCCATCGACACCAGCACGGCGGGTGGGCGGATGTTCTTTCATCTGCTTGGAGTCTTCGCCCATTGGGAACGGGAAGAGATTGCAGAACGGGTCAGTGCATCGGTTCTCACCCGTGCCAAACTTGGTAAATCCATCAACGGCCAAGCACCGTTTGGGTATCAGTGGAAGGACCGCAAGCTCATCCTCCATCCCGAGGAAGCACCGGTGCGCCGTTTGGCGTATGAACTCTTTCTCCAGCACCGCCGTAAAGGCACGGTGGCCAAGCTTCTGACCGCTGCCTGATACCGCACCAGAGAGGGCAACAATTGGCATGACATGCAAGTTGCCCGTGTCCTGACCGACCCGAGCGCCAAGGGCACCTATATCTTCAACAAATACCGCAAGCATGGGGACTGGCAGAACACCATCAAGCCGGAGAGCGAATGGGGCAAGGTGGCGTGCGAACCCATCGTTTCTGAAGAGACATGGAATCAGGTCAACCAGTTGATCGAGGAACAGCGCAAGGGCTGGAAGAAACCCGGTCCTGTGCCGGTCCACATCTTCGGTAGCCTGATTCACTGCGCCTGTGGCAAGAAGATGTATGTCCGCACTGGCACCCCGAGGTATTTCTGCCGCAAGTGCTGCAACAAGATTCCCATGGACGATCTCGAAGCCATCTTTCTGGCGGAATCCAAATCCTTCTTTGCGGATGCCTCCCGTGTGTCCAAATGCCTCACGGAAGCCCAACGGGGACTGGCCGAGAAACAGGAGGCTTTAACGGCCCATGAGCGGGAGATTGCCAAGGTGCGGGAAGAGATGTCCCGTACGCATCGCCTCTACCTCGAAGGCCATATCACTTCCCAAGGCTTTGGTGACTTCTACAAACCCGCCGAGGAACGCCTGAACCAGTTGCTCGCCACCTTGCCAAAGCTCCAAGCGGAGGTGGACATCCTCAAGGTGAACAAGCTCTCCACCGACGAAGTGGTCTCGGAAGCGACCACGCTCTATGACCGCTGGCCCGCCATGGACACCGATGAGAAGCGAAAGATTGCCGAGGCATTAGTCGAAAAGATCGTTGTCGGCGACCGCGAAGTCACGCTAACCTACTCGCATCTAACAAGTTCTGAAGAACCGTGCACGAACCAACAGCAGCTAGGGCTGGGGTGAGGGGTGAGTCGCAGCATAAAGCATGATTTTCCCTAACAAACTCCCCCACTCTTCAGTCTGGATTTGCACCACTAAGACTTCGCTCATCCTGTGCTGCGTCTCACTCCTCACCCGGTTCCGCTTGAGGCGGAACCGACCTCTCCTCGTTAGAGGAGAGGTCCCATTTCACACGCTTTTCGCGTTTTTACCCGGAAATAGTTCATGCCAAGTTCTAACGGAGGTTCTGGGTGTTGCCTGAGTCCCTGCTCCGTCGGGATTAAACGCTCAGGTTTGGCAAGGGCTCGACGGAGTCTCTCCCTACCGTTTTTTGATTGGCCCGTTTCTGCTTTGAGGTTTGGCATTCCTGATTATCCTGCGGGTATGCGCGTGCTTATCATCGGTTGTGGCTATGTGGGGTTGCCGTTGGGCAAGGCTTTGGTGGCCAAGGGTCACGAGGTCTTTGGCGTGCGCCGTTCCGCGGCTGGTTTGGAGGAGTTGGAAGCCGTCGGCATCAAGCCCTTGATCGCGGATGTCACGCAGCCGGAGACGCTCGCGGCGTTGCCCGGTCCGTTCGATTGGGTGGTGAACTGCGTCTCGTCCAGCAAAGGCGGTGCGGACGTGTATCGCCAAGTGTATCTGGACGGCACGAAGAACCTGCTCGCATGGCTGGCGTCGACTCCGCCGAAAAAATACATCTACACCAGCAGCACCAGCGTTTACGGCCAGACGGATGGCATGCCTGTGAAGGAAAACGCCACCACCATGCCCGTCAACGACACCAGCAAAGTGCTCGTGGAGACGGAGAAGCTGCTCTTGCAGGCGTTTCAGACCACCAAATTCCCCGCGATCATCCTGCGCGTGGCGGGTATTTACGGACCCGAGCGCGGCCATCTCTTCCACCAATTCCTGAAGGACGAGGCGCGCATCCATGGCAAGGGCGATCGCATCATCAACATGGTCCACTTGGACGACGCCGTGGGCATCATCATGGCGGCGTTGAAAGGCGGGCATCCGGGCGAGATCTACAACGCCGTGGATGACGAACCCGTGACGCAACTGCATTTCTACCGCTGGCTCGGCGAAGCCCTCGGCAAAGACCTGCCGCCCTTCGCCACGGAAACCGAGAACGCCGAACGCAAACGCGGCCTGACGAACAAAAAGGTGGCGAACCGCAAGCTGAAGATGGAACTCGGCTACCAATACATCCACCCCACGTTCAGACAAGGTTATACCGCCGAAATGCTGCGATTGGAACGCGAAGGGAAGATGTAAGGCGGGGAGTAGACACGGATTTCACGAATTCCCACGAATTGTGAGGACCCTTTCTCGGGAGGGACGGCGTGTCGCCGTTCCCAAGCTAAACCGGTAGGGCGTTGCTGCCGCGACGCCGTTGCTTAAACGACCGCGACTGTGTCCGCCGAGGACCAGTCGCAGCGCTCACAACACTTCTGAACGCCCTCAAATACTCTGAACGCTCACTTCACTGCGAACCTGCTGCGGCTGGTTTCTCGGAGGAAACACAGCCGCGGTCCAAGGAATCCTACCGGGATTGGGGTTGGTTTGGGACGGCGGTCGAAGTTCGACTTCCGCAAACCATCCCTCCCAAGGAAAGCGGGTCGTTTTACCCGAATTTACCATTTGCCATGGGCGGGGTTTGCTTGTATATGTTTCGGCCCCTTGCCTTAGGGCGGGGTGTTTAACCGTTAAATTTTAAAGATTTTATGTCACAGCATAACAGCCTGAAGGCCGCGAGCACCCTCGGTGCCAAGCGCAACGTCTTGAAGCGCTTTGAACGTGTGGAATTGATCCGTAAACGCGGACAGTGGACGGAAGGCCGTCGCATCACGGGTCTCCCGAAGACCAAGCCTGAGGAATAGTCTTCCTCGCGCATCTTTATCCTTTTCGCGGGGCGGGAGTCCGGTAATCACCGGTTTCCCGCCCGGTCTTTTTCCCCCTTATGAGCATCCGTTTACAGAAATACCTCGCCGACGCCGGCATCGCCTCGCGCCGGGCCGCGGAAAAAATCATTCTGGAAGGCCGGGTGCAGGTGAACAACAAGGTGGTCACCGAGTTGGGCACCAAGGTGGACCCGCTCCACGATACCGTGAAGGTGGATGGCGCGCCGGTGAAGGCCAAACGCAAGCTCTACATCGCCGTCCACAAGCCGCGCGGCTACATCTGCACCAAGGCGGACCCCGAACACCGCAAGACCATCGGCGAACTGCTGCCGAAGGAATGGGACAATCTCAATACCGTCGGCCGTCTGGATCGCGAGAGCGAGGGGCTGATCTTCATGACGAATGACGGGGAGTTCACGCTGCATCTCACGCATCCGCGTTACGGCGTGGCAAAGAAGTATCTCACGGTGGTCACGGGCAAGGTGGAGGCGAAGACGCTGGATGTCTTGCTCAAGGGTGTGCGGCACGAGGGGAGATGCTGAAGGCTGCGGCGTATCGGATCATCGAGTCCAGCAACAGCCATACGATGATCGAGATCGAGCTGCGGGAGGGCAAGAACCGCGAGATCCGGCGCATGTGCGAGGTCCTCGGGCTGGAGATCGAGCGCCTGGTGCGCGTCCAGATCGGAAAAATAAAGTTAGGCGACCTGCCATCTGGTAAATGGCGGACATTGACAGAACCGGAGATAAATTCTCTACTTTCACCTCCATGAAGATGCCGCAAAAACTGGCGCTCATCGCACTGTCGCTCGCGACGTGCTTCGCCCAAGCTGAAGAGTCGGCCAAGGTCAAGGCCAAGCGTGTCAACGTCCGTGGTCAGGCCACGCTGAACAGCGAGGTCGTCACGCAGCTCAAGGAAGGCGAGACCATCGTCATCCTCGACCACGTGAACATCGAGAAGCCCGGTCCCGGCGAGCCCGCCAAGTGGCTCAAGATCGCGCTGCCCACGAACACGCCCGTCTGGGTGAACGCCTCCTTCGTGAAAGAAGGCGAAGTGGCCAGCAACCGCCTCAACATCCGCGCCGGTAACGGTGAGAATTTCAGCATCCTCGGCCGCCTCGAAAAAGGCGCCAAGGTGCAGACCATCCGCACGGTCGATGGCTGGATGGAGATCGTCGCCCCGACGAACACCTACGCGTTCGTCTCCGCCGACTTGCTCGAAGGCCCCGGCATCAACGGCAAGACGGAAGTGAAACCGGCGGACATCGTGGAAGTGCCGAAGAAGGCCCCGACGAAGACAGAATCCGTGGAGCCGCTGCCCACCGTCAAGGTGGAAAGCCCGGTGCAACCCGGTCAACGCCCGGCCCCCGCTGCTCCCGCCGCCTCGGCCAAGGTGATGAATGACCCCACGCCGTTGCCCCCGCCGACGGTCGCCATCGTGCCGCCGCCCAAGCCGGTCGAGACACCCGCTGTGCCGGTGACGAAGCCGAACTTGGACCCGGTGACGATCCCCGTGCCGGCCACGCCGGCCGACAAGACGGTGGTCATCGAGCCCGCTCCCCCGCAATTTCGCATCATCACGCGCGAAGGCATCGTGCGCCGCTCGGTCAGCGTGCAAGCGCCTTCCGGCTATCGTCTGGCCGCGCCGGACAGCATGACGACGACGATCAATTACCTCTACGTCGGCAAGACGGGGCTGGAATTGAAGTGGTTCCTCGGCCGCAAGATCCGCGTTTCCGGCACGGAATCAGTGGACCCGCGCTGGCCGAACATGCCTTTGATCGAGATCAAAACTCTGGAGCCGATTGACGAATAGCGCATGGAAAATCTGATCGACGGACGGGCCATCGCCGAACAAATCCACACCGAGACCGCCACGCGCGTCGCGGCGCTGAAGGCCCGGGGCATCCAGGCCGGATTGGTCTTCGTGCGCGTGGGTGAAGACCCCGCCTCCAAGGTGTATGTGGGGATGAAAGAGCGCACCAGCCAGCGCTTGGGGATCGACTCCAAGACCATCGTGCTGGACGTCAACACCTCGCAAGCGGACCTGCTGACGCTCATCCATCAGCTCAATGCCGATCCCGCGGTTCACGGCATTTTGGTGCAAGCTCCCCTGCCCAAGCACATCAGCGAACAGATCGTTTTCTCCACCGTTCTACCGACGAAAGATGTTGATGGTTTCCATCCGGAAAACGTCGGCAAATTGATGCTCGGTGATACCACGGGTTCCGCCCCTGCACTCCCGCTGGCGTGCATGAATTGCTCATCCGTTCCGGCGTGAAGATCGCAGGTGCGGAAGTGGTCATCCTCGGTCGCGGCAATATCGTCGGCAAACCGATGGCCGCCATCCTCGTGCAGAAGGACAAGCACGCGGACGCCACCGTGACCATCTGCCACTCGCGCAGCCGTAACGTCACGGAACACTGCCGCCGCGCGGACATCATCATCGCCGCGATGGGCGTCGCTGAATTTTTGAAGGCGGACATGGTGAAGCCCGGTGCCGTGGTCATGGATGTAGGCGTGAACCGCATCCCGGATGCCACTGCCAAAGGCGGCTCCCGCCTCGTGGGCGACGTTGATTTCAAGAACATCCAGCCCATCGCCGGCAAGATCACTCCCAACCCCGGTGGCGTCGGCCCGATGACCATTGCCATGCTCCTGCACAACACCGTGCGGGCCGCCGAAATGGCCACGAAGTAATTTAAGCACGCTCGCAGCCCGTACCTATTATGAACCCAGCTCGTATTCTCCCTGATCTGCAATCCTCCCTCCTGTGCGAAGACGTTCGCCAGGAAGTCACCGGCAATTTCATCATCATCGGCGTCATGGGCCTCATCCGTGTGCCGCAGTTGCCCATCACCGCGGTGCGCATCTGCGTGTTCAACCGCTGGACGGCCGGCCTCGGCCAGTTCGCGGAATCCGTCCGCCTCATCGCGCCGGACCAGACCACGGTCATCCGTAAGAGCGAAGTGAAGTTCGGCCTGCAAGACCCCGCGCACCACGCCACGAACCTCTCCGTGCTCCCGCAAGTGGAGTTTAAAGTTCCCGGCGTTTACTGGGTGGAAGTGCTCGTGGACGACGTCATGAAGCTGCGCTACCCGCTGCCCGTCGTCGTTGTGCAACCGCCTCCCGGCCAACCCGGCGGCGCTCCGTCCCCCGCCCCTGCACCGGCGCAATAAGCCGAGTTTGATTTAACGCGAAACGCCGCAACCACTTGGTTGCGGCGTTTTGGTTTTAAAGGCTCGCGGCCTTCAGGCCGCTTCAACGCCCACCACTAAATCAAGGTTCAAAACTGATCGGGACGTGATACTGCTCTCAATACTCAAAATTCGCCGCCCGTCTCAGTCCCAGCTTGAACGGCACCCAACCCAGCAACGCCGAAAGAAATCCGAACCCGATCCACCCCAGCAGCACATTGCTTAACTGCACATTGCTCGCCCCCGGCCACGGCGTGCCCATTGCCAGCAAGACCACGGATGCCACGATGTAGAGGAAACTCAGCACCAGACAGAATGTCCCGCCAAACCCGCTCACGATCTTGCTCGGGTTATCCTCGCGGAAATTCGGATACAGCACACCCAATCCCACCGCAAGCCCGTTCAACGTCAAGGTCATCACCGTGATAGCCCCCGCAAACATCAGCGTCCGTTCCCACGGCAGCTTCAGCATGTGACACGACAGGATATTCAACCCCAGTGTGACGATGAGCGACCCGATCGTTGTCAGCCAATACTTCGCCGTCACGATCTTCGGCAACCCCAGCGGCACCAATCCCACGATCCACACGCGCCGCCCTTCCAGCGAGAATTGCGGATACACAAACCGCGTCGTAAGTGTAGCGAGGTTCAACGCGCTCGCGCCCAGATTCAGATACGAGACCACGTGGATCCAGAACGGCGCCGTGAGCTGCTGCGAGAAATGCCGCAAGTTGATGATGTAAACGCCGAGCAACCCGAAGAGCATCAGTGTCTGCCCCCACTGCGTCGTATCGCGCCAGAAGACCCGAATATCCTTCACTAGCATCGCCCGCACATCACCAGGCATGCGCCGGTTCACCGCCACGAACGCCCGTTCCAGAAAGCCCGTTTCATAGCGCCGCTCCCCTTTGAAATCGCGCCATTTACGGAACCACTCCCAATGCCCGAATAGGCTGCCCCGGCTCTGCACCACCGATGCCGCCTCGTAGAACGGTCGTCCCAAGCGCGTGAAACAGAGGAAGCCGAAGAACAACACATTGCTCAGCAGCACCGTCGCAAAAAAGCCCGCCCCGCTGAATGCACCTTCCAACCAGTTTAGCACGCCGGTGGAAAGCCAGTAGCTGGGCAGCAACGGATTCTGCGCGAAGTCCGTGCGCTTGAGCAGACGGTCCATCAACCCCAGCACCCGCGTGTCTTGAAAATCATCCGGTAATTCTTCCGGCTTCGAACCAAACGCGACGTAAAACAAGGCTGCCAACGCCACAGAAATCGCCGCTACTTGAAACGCCCGCCGGTCCATGAACCGTGCTAAGACCACGGAGAAGGCTGAGCCCACCACCGTCGGCAGTACGATGAAAAGCAAGATCATCAGCACCGTGACCGGATAGAAATGCCACGGCGCATGTTGGCTTTGCCCAAACGCCGCGACCAACGGCGCGATGAGAAAGATGAACGCCCACGACGCCAGCAACGACGACTCGATGAACTTCCACCGGAAGATGACTTCTGTGGACACCGGCATCGTCAGCAGAAACGTCGTCTCCCGATTGCGGAACAGATTCGTGTAGCTGATGACGAGATTGCTCAGCATCAACATCGTGAACAGGAACGCGAAAAGCAGATACAACATCCGCTCTACCAGCACATCGCCCAACCCGGGAAACCGCGTTACGAAGATCATCGCCTTGTAGAACAGCACGTAGGAAAGCCACAGATACCCCAGCGTGAACACTCCGATCACGCCACTGAGCAAACGCGACTGATCGCGGAAGGAGAGCAGACGCCGCCATGCTTGCAGGCCGTTCGTCTTGACCAGCAACCATAGCGGAGCCGATATGGGCGCAGCACCGTTCATGATTTTGCCACCATGCCGGCTTTCGGCGTCTTGCGTTCCTCGTTGAAGTTCGCCTCCTGCGCCGTAAGCGAAAGGAAGCTCTTCTCTAACGCCCCATCCGTGCCGCTCTGCTGCCGCAACTGGCTCGCCGTGCCCACCGCCACGAGACGCCCCTGATGGATGATCCCGATACGATCCGCCATCTCCTCCGCCACGCTGAGCTGGTGCGTGGAGAGAAACACCGTCATCCCTTTTTGCGACCGCTCCTTCAGCACATCCTTCACCACGCGCGCATGATGCGGGTCTAGGCCTACCATCGGCTCATCGATCACGAAGACTTCCGGATCATGCAGCAACGCCGAAGCGATCGCGACGCGTTGCCGCGTGCCATGGGAAAGCCCCTCGATCGGCTTGCGCAGGAACTCGCCCAAATTGAACCGTTCCACCAAAGCTCGTCCCTGTTGTTCGATGCGCTGCTCTTCCATCCGGAACATCTGGCCGGTGAAACGCAGGAATTCCCAAGGCGTCAACTTGTCGTAGAGGAATGGAAAATCCGGCACATAGGCGAGGCAACGGCGCGCTTCGAGCGGTTGCGTCTGCACATCATACCCCGCGAGCAGCGCACGACCCGACGTGGGTTTGATCAACCCTGCGAGCATCTTGATCGTCGTGGTCTTGCCCGCTGCGTTCGGCCCGAGCACGGCAAAGAACTCGCCCCGCTCCACCTTCAGGCTGATGTGGTTCACCGCCACCAGATCGCCGAACTTTTTAACCAGATCTACGAGTTCAATCATGGGCTTCCCTTAAAACCTCAACTCATCGTTCACCATCAGGATTTGGCCGGGCAGTTCCACCTTCAGGATTTCCCCCACGCGGCTCACATACACCACGACCTCCTGGCTCTCAGAAAGCTGCGCCCGCAAGCGGAACACCCGCAACCGCGCATAGCCTACCTTCAACCAGTCATTGTGCGCCTGCCATTTCAGTTCCGAGACTGTGCTGCGCGCCTTGGTCACCGCCTCATCCATGAACATCCCCACCGCATTCCCCACCAAAGGCCCGCCGAACCGCACCGCCAGTTTTTTGGGGTCCTTCAGATCTTGCAGCGGAACTTCCTGCTCCCAATTGCTGGTGCCGTCGGAAAGCCGGAACGTGGCGAGGGACTTCACCGCATCACCGGCTACTTCGGCGGTGAAAGGGCGCTGATGCAACCGCACGGAAAACTCCTGCCAGTTGAAATTGGTGGTGAACTTGAACGTAGTGTAATAGCGATACTGCTGCTGCGGTGATTCCGGGCTGCTAAAACCGCCATCGGCATCGATCGTGTAACTCGTCATCCGCTTGATCATGCCGGTGGGCACATCAACATCCGCCCGTTTGCCCGTCGCGGTTTCCTCCCCGATGCTCGCTGACCACCGCAAGTAACCGATGCGTTTACCGCGCCGACGGATCTCCAAGCTGGAATTGTCCGGCGAGGTCAGGATTTTTTCCCAGACGACTTCTGCTGGCAATTCGCTCCCCGCGGCATAGCGGCCGCGTATCTCCGACCGCCAAAGGAGATAGCTCATCGCCAGCCAGAAGGCCGCCAGGACGATGAGCAGAACGCGGTTCCACATGGCCTAATGATTCATCGGGAAGTCGGAATGCGCAAGGTCTGCCCCAGCTTCAGCTTCTTGGAGTCCACGCCGGGATTCGCCGCCTGCAGGTTGGCCATGGAAACGCCATACTGTTTGGCGATCCCATACAAGCTGTCACCGGATTTGACGATGTGCGTGCGGCCTTCGAGCGAGGCGGGCGCCAGTTGCGCACCGGCACCGCTCGGCTTGCCTGTCGTACCCGGATTCGGCCCGCCCTGGACCTGACGGACCACCGTGCGGTTGGTCGTGGCCGTATTGGGCAGGGTGAAGTTCGCATTGCTTTGGCCGCGTTGGGCCATCTGCATCGCGATCAACTGCGAGATCTGGTTCTGCATCTGCTCGAGCTGCTGCTTGAGCTGGGCATTTTCCTTTGTGGTTTTCTCCAGTTGCTCCAGATCACGCTGCACCATCTGGTTCACAGGCCCGAGGGAAACCGTCCGGGCCAGCTCCTGTTTGCAAGTGATGATACGCTGGCGGATGATCTCGGCATTCTCCGTGTCCGGCTTGTATTTCAAAAAGCGCTCGTAGTGGTAAATGGCCGCGGAATAATCCTTCACGCGCTGTTCATAAAGCAGGCCCAGCTCGAAATGTGCCGAAGCCGAACGGGGATTGGCCTCCAGCGCCTTCTCGAAATCTTCCATCGCCCCGCCAAAGTCCAGACTGTTCACCCGGCGCTTGCCACTTAGATAGTAGGGGTCTTTTTGCTCATCCGCAGACCCGGTGCCGGGCGGCGTACAGCCGGTGACTGCCAGCAAGGCAGCCACTGTCAGACCGCAAAAAATCGCCCGTAAGAAAGTCATAGGCTGAAAACTAAACGATGCCCTTGGACGGTGCAACCGTGTCTTGCACAATATTGTTCACCATCTGTCCGCATCATTCTTTGGCACCGGTGAAAGGATTGGTGGACGGCTTTTCCGGCTTCTTCTCCTCGCTGGGAAGGTCGAACGGATTCACCTTGGGGATCAGGCCAGCATCATTCTCCCGGCGCAACCGGAAAGAGGCTGCTGTCACATACACCCAGCCAAGAACCACATGCAGGATGAACAGGGCCAGCAAGCCTTCCAAAGGCAGCAGACCGATGCCGAAACTGGCGATACCCAGACTGTAAACCAGCGCGGGCGTCAACAACGCGGCCGCACTCAGTTTCATGGCCCCGCTCCATGTCACCACCCGATTCCCCCAAAAGGCGAGAAACTTGGCGTAGAACAAATAGATGAAAGCCAGCGTCATCCACGTCAGCCAAAGCCCGATGACGGTTCCCACCAGCACACCGCCAATGAAAAAGGGGCGTCGTGCCCCCCACCAAGGTTCCGCCTCGGCCCGGCTAAGGGGTATTTTGACATTGGTCGGATAGGGCTTCGCCACATAACCGAACATGGAGTAGAACCGGAATTCTTTCGCCCGCAGTTCCACGCGGATATCCGCCGAGCGACCCAACTCATGCGTCCCCGTCGGCGAGACGACGATGGCCAGCAAGTGGCCATCCACCAATTGTGAGCTTTCCAGTTCTGGCCAGGCCAGTTCACCACGCAGAATGTAGGCGTTGTCCGGCAATCGCTGAACCGCCTGGTCCAAGGCCGGCAGGAGCGCGCCAAAGAGCAAGACGCCTACGGCCGCAGCCCCTGCCAAGGCCACGATCGCCTGCACGATGAAAAGCCGTCGCCAAGAAGTCAGCGCGAACGCGGCGACACCCCCAAACGTGATCGGCTGCCCGGCGATCACACCCGTCGATTCTGCCGGTTGCTCCGGCGGCGGTGTCGTGGTTTCTTCCATCTGCTTTGACTGCCGCTATCGTATCGCCGAACGCGCCCAGTGCAAGACGGAGGAAAAGCCATGAAGGATACCAGCGAAGCACCTAGCAAGTGCTGCCGGCTTCCAGCCAGCAGTCCGCGCTGTCCGCCGTAGTATGCCTTGCCTGCTGCACCCGCTTTTAATCACACCCCACGCCGCCACAAATCCGCCCGCAACAGCCCCCACTCAAACACCTCCCGCGACTCCAAACGAAACCCCTGCCGCTGCAGCCTGTCCGTGTAATCCACCAGTTGACTCGCGGGCAGCCGCGTCGTTATCCGGAAGAACCGATACATCGTCCACAAGATCAACTTCGCCCGCAGCCGCGCGATTCCCTGCTCCGGTGCGCAGAAATCCGAGACCACCCAAGCAGCCTCAGGCGTGGCCAATTCCGCAAGCTTAGGTAGCAGCATCTCCAGTTGTTCCGCCGTGAAGCAATCGAGAAAGAAATGCGTGCTGATAAGATCGAAGCCTTGTTCTTCCGCCTGCCACGTCAACGCATCCGCATGGATGAACCTTACCCGAGAAGCCTCCAAGCCCGCTTGTTGAACCGCCTTGCGCGACTCTGCCAGCATCCCCGCACTGGCCTCCACGCACGTCACTTGCACGGTGGGATTCGCGAGCAGCAGCGGCACGAGAAATCGCCCGTGCCCTTCCCCCAGAAGTAAGGCTTTGCGAATGGATTTTAGCTGTGCGAGATGAGCGGTCCGACAGCGTTGCAACTTCTCCCCGGCCAGCACTCCTTCCATGAGTCGATAAACCGGTGCCAGGCGGTCAAAGCTCACGTCGTCTCCTTAGGCTGCCGCTTCATCTGCTGCCACCATAACCACGCAGCCAGTGCCCCTGCCGTATAGGCGGCCACATCCGCCCAATCCCCGACACTGTGGCTAAACAACTTCGGCCCCACGACTTCCGCGATAACGGACCACATCACAAGATGCAGTGTGATCTCACCTACGGAAGGCGGCAGATCATGACCACGCCAACCGGCCTTATGATGCAGCCACAAAATCGGCGGCAGTGCGGCAGGTATCAGCAAAAGATCATTGAAGTAGCCGCGCAGGAAGAATCCACCGAAGACCGGCTTCCACCACCAGCGATTGGCGATATACAGGACTACGGCCAGCAGGAACAACGGGTCACGTAAATACCGGAAGCGCATCGGGACTACAGGAGTGCCGTCATCACCAGACCGGAAAAGAGGGCGAGGGCGATTTTCAACAAGATTGTCATAGCGTAATCAACTGTCGGCACTGTCCCGCCAAGCATCCGATTCGTCAAATGCATTTGTATCGTATCACGATATACATAATCCATGCTCATCTTTTGCATCAGGTGGACAAAAAGAAACCGGCCCGCTCAAATGAGCGGACCGGTTCGCACACTAGCGGGACCAAAGCCGTTTATTCTTTTTTCTTCTTTTCGTGCGGCGTGACGGCGGTGACTTCGTTCGCATCCGAGAGTTTCACCTGGACGTCATCACCCACTTTAACCTTCGAGAGATCGACACTCGCCGCGACCTTATAGGTCTCGGACTTCTTGTCTTTCTTGCCGATGCCCAGAGTCAGCGTGTGGCTGTCCGCATTCACGGCCTTGACGATACCGGCCGTCGGATGATCTTTCTTGGCACCCTTTTCCGGCTTGGCAGCGAAGCTGGCAGGGCCATTGCAACTACCGCAGCGAGGGTCAGAATAAGTTTCTTCATATTTTTCATTTTTCTGCTGCCGCCAGCACTTTGCTGTCGGTCAGCGGATCGTGTTGTATTGATAGACCGCACCAGATGTGAAAACGTTAAGAATTTTACTGCATTTTAAGCAGTTTAAAATTGTAACCTCACCCCGCCCCACCCCGTCTAACACGTGTTACCCCACCCGCTAAGTCCGGCCACTTTTGAATGGCGAACCGGCTCCTTTTCGTCTAAGCGTTAAGAAAATCGCCATGGATACCAAACTCGTTTGCCTCTTTTTAGCGCTCATCACTCTGGCCGGGTGTCAAAATCCGATGGGCCTGAGCAAGACCCAATGGGAAGCCCTCACCCCGGAGCAACAGGCGGAATATCGTCGTCAGCAGACAGTTATCGATGAACAACGCCGCCAGGAACGGGCCGCCGCCGCCGCCCGCCAACAGGCCATCGATGCCGAACGCTCTGCCCGTCAGCAAGCGGAAGAAGCAGAACGGGCGCGCCTGGAACAGATGCGGATTGAAGCCCTCTACGCGCACGCTCGCACTGGCGACATCGTCACCGTGACCATCGAGGGTGGTTTGATCGATTTCGGCAAACACGCGCCTTACGAACCACTGCGTTTTGATATGGTGCGCGGCGAACGCAAACTCATCGAAATCAGCAAACAAGGGAATTCACATGTTAAACAGCTCGTTCCCGTTCGGCTTAGTGAGGACGGCCAGACGTTCTTCTTCGACGAGAACGCCCGCGACCGCATCTCCCTCATCAATGCCGGAAACGCTTGGGAGAAAGGGAAGAAATACGAATCGCTCACCATCATGGACAAGAACAGCAAATCCATCGCGAGCGCCATCAGCATCCATCTGCAATTCCGCGACCTCAGCCGCGGCCGTCAGCAACCCCAGTTCCGACCCATTCCCGGCAAGCCGTTAGCGCGGTAGCCTCCTATTCAGAAGCTGGCTTCTTAACTTCAAACCGCTAACGTATCCGCCCTCATGGCGAGTGCGTTGCCCATTTACGAGATCGAGCACGAACTGATCACGCGATTGCGTGACCAGTCGCGCTTGATCTTATCCGCACCCACCGGCTCCGGTAAATCCACGCAAGTGCCGCAGATGCTCCTGAAGCACGGCCTGCTGGAGCAAGGCCAGGTCGTCGGACTTCAACCCCGCCGTCTACCCGCCCGTTTGCTCGCTGCCCGCGTCGCGGAGGAACTGGATGTTTCACTCGGTCGTGAAGTCGGCTATCAAATCCGCTTCGAGAACCAGACGAGCGCGGCCACCAAGATCCGCTTCGTCACGGAAGGCATTCTCTTGCGCCAGATGCTGGCCGACCCGCAACTGAAGGGCGTCTCGGTCATCCTCTTCGATGAATTTCACGAGCGCCATCTATATGGCGATATCACGCTCGCCCGTGCCTTGGATTTGCAGGAAACGACGCGCCCTGACCTGCGCGTCGTCGTGATGTCCGCCACGCTGAACGCGGAACTGCTCGTCAGCTATCTCAGCCAGTGGCGCAACGGCAAGGGTAATGGCTGCTCGCGCCTGATCTCCGAGGGACGCATGTATCCTGTGGATATCCGCTACAGCACGCGCCCGAGTTACACGAACAAAACGCCCGTGTGGGAACAGGCCGTAGAAGCCTTCGAGGATTTCACAAACAGTGGCGGCGAAGGCGATACGCTCATCTTCATGCCCGGCGGCTTCGAGATCACGCAGACTATCGAGGCCCTGCGCCGTTCTCCCGCCGCACGTGGTCATATCCTTCTGCCCTTGCACGGTGAATTGCCGCCCCGCGAACAAGATGCTGCTGTCGCGAAACATCGCCAACCGAAGGTCGTCGTCGCCACCAACGTCGCCGAGACCTCGCTCACCATTGACGGCATCCGCCTCGTCATCGATAGCGGTTTGGCGCGCATCCCGAAATACGACCCGCATCGCGGCATCAACACATTGCTCATCGAGCGCATCAGCCGCGCCTCCTCCGATCAACGGGCTGGTCGCGCTGGCCGCACCGCGCCGGGCCGTTGCGTGCGCTTGTGGACGGAAGAAGAACACGCACATCGTCCGCTCCAAGAACTGCCGGAGATCAAACGTCTTGATCTTGCGGAAGTCATCCTCACGTTGAAAGCCGCCGATGTGGAAGACCTCTCCACCTTCCGCTGGTTGGAAGCGCCGGACAAAGCCGCCCTCGAACACGCTGAGGAACTTCTGCTCGACCTGGGTGCCTTGGAGCCGACTGATAAATCCGAACAAGCTCAGCCCGCCCACACACGCATCACCGCTCTGGGCCGTCGCATGCTGGCCTTTCCGATGCATCCGCGTTACGCGCGTCTATTGCTCGCCGCGCAGGATTACGGTTGCGTGCCCGAAGCCGCCTTGATCGCCGCCCTCACCCAAGGCCGCGATCTCCTGCTCCGCAACGCCGAGCGCCAAGTCGCCGATGCCCGTGAAGACCTATTGGGCACCAGCGCCCCCAGTGATTTCCTGCTGCTCATGCGCGCGTGGAAGCAAGCCTCGCAACAAGACTTCCGCCCCGAGGTCTGCCGCAAGTTCGGGCTCCATGTGGCTACCGCGCGACAGGTCGGCCCTTTGCGCGACAACTTCCTGCGCATCGCCGAACGCGAAGGCTTGAACACGCAAACGAAAGCCGCGAAAGACGATGTCTTGCAGAAGTGCCTCCTCGTCGCGTTCTCCGACCGCGTAGGCCGCAGACTCGATACGACCTCGCGCCGTTGCGAACTGGTGCATGGTCGCCGCGGTGAACTCGCGCGCGAAAGTGTGGTACAGAACAGCCCACTCATCGTCGCCGCCGAAGTCAGCGAAGTAGGCAGCCAAGGTGGTAACATCAGCACCATTCTCTCAATGATCACCGCCGTGCAGCCCGAGTGGTTGCAGGAGCTGTTCCCCCAAGACATCACGAGCAAACTGCACGTCTTTTTCGACAGCAACACCAAGCGCGTCGTCGCGGATGAGCTGCTCCAATTTCGCGGCCTGGCCTTGGAGAAACGCCGCGTCGAGCCACCTCCCACCGATGAAGCCGCGCGTATCCTCGCCAGTGAAGTCATGGCCGGGCGCGTGCAGTTCGATGAATGGGATGAAAGCGTAGAGCAATGGATTCTCCGCCTCAAACGCTTGAGCGAATGGTGTCCGGAGTTTGAATTGCCCGTCATCACGGAAGCAGATCGCAAAGACCTGATCGAACAACTCTGCTACGGTTGTTTCGGTTACAAAGATATCCGAGCCGTCGCGGTGAAATCCGAAGTGAAAGGCTGGCTCAGCCCGTTGCAGAACAGCCTGCTTGATAAGCACGCTCCGGAACGGCTCGAATTCGCCAACGGCCGCAAACCCAAAGTCGTCTATGTGGCCGATGGCCCACCTTACATCGAGGCGCGCATCCAGGAACTCTACGACGTCCCGCAAACACCCAAGATCGCCATGGGGCGCGTGCCTGTCTCCTGTCACATCCTCGCGCCCAGCCGCCGCCCGGTGCAAGTGACGCAAGATTTGCCGCGCTTCTGGCAGGAGCACTACCCGCGTATCAAAGCGGAACTACAGCGGCGCTATCCCCGGCACGAATGGCGGTAAGACTATTTGCTTGTGCCCCTCGCAGACGATTCGCACGATGCGCTGCAGTTCTCCGCATTTGAGGCGAATGGAAACGAACCAGACCCGCATAGAGCCCAAAACTGGCCGCACGCAGACGCTTTTGCTTGCCGGTCTCTTCGTGTTCGTTTTTCTGGCCGCCTGCTTTCAAGTGTCGGATATCGATCTTGGTTACCATATTCGTACCGGTGCATACGTCTGGGAACACCACCAGATTCCCGCCGTTAACACCTTTTCCTACACCACACCACAGGAGCCGTGGTATTTGCACCAATGGTGGCCCGCCACCGGTCTTTATCTTCTGGACCAATTCGGCGGAGTGTATGCCCTCACCACGGCCAAGTGCCTGCTGGCCTGCCTCGCGATGTGGCTGGTCTGGCTGGCTGCCCGCAGACTTTGCCCGCCCGATTCCCTATGGCCGTTTTGGTTTGTCACCCTCGCTACGGTCATTGGCCGGACACGTTTTTTTGAACGTCCGGACTTCCTCTCCAGTATCATTTTCACCCTCCTGCTCTATCTGGATATCCGCTTTGGCCGACAGCGCCGCTGGCAATGGATCGGTTTGCCCCTCCTGCTCGCGTTTTGGGCGAACACCCATGGAGGCTTGGTCTATGGCGTGGCTTTTCTTTTCGCTCTTTCCGCCGGCGAGATGGCCGAAGTTGCTGGCCGTAAACTTGGTTTACTCAAGCGCCCGGAAGAACCACCGATGACTTGGCGTGAGCTTCTGATCCGGCCGGCAGGTGTAGGTCTGGGATTGATCGCCGCCGCCGTCTCATTAGAACTGATAAACCCGCACGGAGCCCGCATCCTGCTCGTGCCCTTTCAGTTTAACAGTTCCTTTTGGAAAGATACCATCACGGAGCTGCAGCGGCCATTGTGGGCGGAAAACAAACTGTTTTACCTTACACTGCCTTTGCTGGCCGTGCTGCTCGCACTATCCCGCCGCCACTGGAATTTCGCCCGCTGTTTCCTGCTCTGCGGATTCGCCTTGCTGGCATTGGATGCCCAGCGGTCTATCTTGTTCTTCGCGCTGGCCATGGTTCCATTCGCCGCCCAGATGGCAGCCCAGATACGTCCAATGGTCTGGCAAACGAACAAGCATCTTTCAACCGTGATTCTGCCCGGCGTCTGGCTGGGTATCGCCCTCTTCAAATTCATTCCGGACGAACAATATAAATTCGGCTACGGTCTGTATCCTGCTTTCTATCCCACGGGCGTATTCGCATTCATGCAGCGCACGGTGCCTGAACAGAACGTTTTCAATGAGATGCGTTATGGCGGGCCCATGCTGTGGAAAGCGTATCCCAAGTTTAAACCATTCGTCGATGGCCGGGGGGATGCCTATACCGTTTCTTTTTGGCAAAAAGAATATCTGCCTGTGATCAATCTCGCCCCCGGTTGGCAGGATATCCTCACCCGTTGGCACGTCAGTGCGGCGTTGGTGCCGATCAACTTGGATCATCAATTGAGCCCGCTAGCCAAGCAACTATCCGCTTCACCGGACTGGGCTTTGGTGGCTTTTGATGACTTTACGATGCTCTTTTTGCGCCGTACGGAATCGAACCACAGCGTCATCAAAGAGTATGAATTCAAGCTCATCCATCCGGATGACTGGGCACTCAACAAAATCAGCCCCGCCAATGCCGCTGCCGCCGCGCGCGAGGCAGCAAGGGTGCTGGAGTCCGCTCCGAACAGCACTTACGGGCTGACCGCCGCCGCGCGAGCCACGCTGGTCAAAGGTGATTATGCCACGGCCAGCCAATTTTACGCACAATTGGTTCAACTGCCGGGTGCGAGCGCCTTGTACTGGCGGGATTATGGTTTTGCCTTGTTCCAACTGGATCAGTTGACCGAAGCCGATAAAGTTTACGCCAAGTTACAGCGCGCCAAGGAACTGATGGGGTATCCAGCCTTTATGCGTTACTTTATTGCGCTCAAACAAAACCGGCGCGACGAAGCACGCCAGTATTTGCAACAAGCGTTGGCGATGGAGCCGAACAACGAAGAATATAAAGCCGCGCAACGCACCTTGGAAGGGAAGTGACCGCAAACTGCGAGTTCGCTCAAGCTTGCTTCAACGCGCTCCTTGCACTAATCCTGTCACATGATTCCCGTGCGCCGTTTTATCACCACCATAATGCTTTCCTTAAGCATCCTGATCACCCTCTCCGCGGCTGAGAACCCCAAGCTCCCGGCCAAAAAAGATTTCGAACTCTACCTGCTCATCGGCCAATCGAACATGGCGGGCCGTGGCAAAGTGGAAGATGCTGACAAAGTACCGCATCCGCGCGTGTTCATGTTCACGAAGACGAACACATGGGCCCCTGCGACAGATCCGCTGCACTTCGATAAACCCATCGCCGGCGTCGGCCTTGGTTCCAGCTTTGCCCGCACTATGGCGGCAGCGAATCCGAAGGTGACCATTGGCCTCATCCCAAGCGCCGTGGGTGGCACTCCTCTCTCACGCTGGCAAAAAGGCGGTGACCTTTATCAGCAAGCCCTGGAGCGCGCGAAAGCGGCCATGAAGGAAGGCACACTCAAAGGCATCCTCTGGCATCAGGGCGAGAATGATTCCGGAGCCGAAGCCACTTCCACCAACTACGTCGCGCGTCTCTCACAAATGGTGAAGGACCTGCGCGCTGACTTGGGTGCGGGTGATGTGCCGTTTGTCGCAGGCAAGCTGGGGTTGTTCCTTGTGGATAAGGACAAGGAGGGCAAACCTTCCTACTGGCGCGTAGTGAATGACCAGATCGCGCAACTGCCACAGAAGGCACCGAACTGCGCCGTGGTGGAATCCACCGATCTCAAGCACAAGGGTGATCAACTTCACTTCGATACGCCCTCACTCCACGAATTCGGAAAACGCTACGCGGAGAAGATGCAGGCGTTGCAAAGCGCGAAGAAATAAAACGGCGGAGCGCCGATTTCCCAATCGGCACGAGAGTATTTTTATACAATCGCG
This sequence comes from Limisphaerales bacterium, assembly GCA_965283725.1. GTDB lineage: Bacteria > Verrucomicrobiota > Verrucomicrobiia > Limisphaerales > JAEYXS01 > JAEYXS01. Next base: position 654,137 of record CBDIPT010000002.1, on the reverse strand, counting down.
CTGGATCGGAGATCACCTTCTGAACTGCTCTGAAAGAGCAAAATCTATTAGCCCAGCGTTGGACTGCGTCAGCAGACCTACGCTGGGTATATGTCCGAATGAGGCATACCCTGAAAGGGTTTTATCCTTTCGGCCGGTAATACAACCCGTTCCGGGTAGTGGCACTTTTGCAACACCACCCAGCGTAGCCTTGCTCCTTTCGTTACAAGGCAACGCTGGGCTGATTGATTGCAGCCCCTTTGGGGCGGCCACAAACACATGCGAATCTTCACACACGTAAACCAAACTACTTTTCAAGAAGGCGCCACGATGCGCCACCCGCATTACTCGCGGCCGACGGCGGCGAGCAGCGGTTGGAGGTCTTTCACCAGCTTCGCGAAACCTTCGAGCGTTACCTGTTGTGCGCCATCACTGAGGGCTTCCGCGGGGTTCGGATGCACCTCGATGATCAAGGCATCTGCGCCCATGGCCACGGCACCTTTGCACATGGCAGCAACGAGATCCGCGCGGCCCGCACCTTGGCTCGGATCAATCACTATGGGGCAATGCGATTCCTTCTTGATGATCGGCACGGCGGTCAGATCGAGCGTATTGCGCGTGTAGGTCTCGAACGTACGAATACCGCGTTCGCAGAACATCAGGTTCGGATTTTCATTCGCGAGCACGTATTCCCCCGCAAGCAACCATTCCTCGATCTTCATCGAGAGGCCGCGCTTGAGCATGACCGGCTTGCCGGTCTTGGCAGCGGCGATGAGCAGTTGGAAATTCTGGGCGTTGCGCGCGCCGATCTGGAGGATGTCCGCGTATTCGGCCACCATCTCCACATGCTGTTCGGAGAGCAGTTCGGTGATGACGGCGAGACCGGTTTCCTTGCGGGCTTTAGCGAGCAGTTTCAAGCCCTTCTCGCCGAGACCTTGGAACTGTACGGTGATGTGCGGGGTTTGAATGCGCCACCTCGCAAGATGGTTGCGCCGGCAGCTTTCACAGCGTGCGCGGTGGTGAGTAATTGTTTCTCGCTCTCCACGGAGCATGGGCCCGCCATGATCTGGACCTTGCGGCCACCAATGACGATATCCTTGGTCACCTTGATCGTGGAGTTCGCCGGGTGCGCCTCGCGGCTGACCAGTTTGAAGCGCTTCTGGATGGGCATGACACTCTCCACCTGCGCGAAGCTCGTCAGTGTTTCCAGCGTGTGGTTCTGGCGCTCGTCCCCGATGGCGCCGATGACGGTGCGCGCGACGCCCCGCATCACATGGGGTTTGTAGCCCAGCTTGCGGATCTCACGGAGCACAGCCTGTTCGTCCTTACGGGTGACGTTCGGTTTTAGGACCATGATCATAATGTCTGCTGCTTTTTAGGTCCGATGATTCACGCTGCGGGGCGACAAATAAAAAACCGCAGGTGATTCACCTGCGGTTGAGTTTTCAGTCTTGGGAAATTGTCGCCTGTCAGTGCGACGTCTCAACACGCAAGTGCGGCCGGCTATAATAATAGCCGTTAAAGCCAAACCAGTAAAATCGCGTGTTGAGTGCGCTCACTAATTGGAACGTAGCAGAGAAGTCTTGGCCGTCAACGGGAAGTTTTGGAGAGGGTTTAGCCACAAAAAGGCGCAAAAAACACAAAAGAGAAAAGAAAAAGGGCGGACTTTCGTCCGCCCTTTCGCTTAATTCAGATGAAGTCGATGGCTTAGTCAAAAGCGTGGCCGGCGCAGCACAGCACGTTCTTGATCTTGTGGCGCACGAGTTCCTTCACCATGTCACGGGCAGGCGAGAGGTACTTGCGCGGATCGAATTCTTTCGGTTTCTCCCAGAGCACTTTGCGGATGCCTGCGGTCATGGCCATGCGGAGGTCGGTGTCGATGTTGACCTTCGTGCAACCCACACGGCGGGCCACTTCGATATCGGCTTCCGGCACCCCAGCGGTGTCCGTGCCCATGTTGCCACCGTACTTGTTGATTTCGTCGGCCAGGTACTTCGGCACCGAGGAGGCTCCGTGCAACACCAGCGGGTAATCGCCCATACCGGCATCGCTCAAGGCTTTCTTGATGAGCTTGAGGCGCTCGAGGTCCAAGTGCTGTTCGCCCTTGAACTTGTAAGCACCATGGCTGTTACCAATGGCGATCGCGAGGGAGTCGCAGCCGGATTCTTTCACGAACTTCACGGCTTCATCGGGCACGGTGTAGTGACCGCTGGCCGAATGCGCACCGCCTTCTTCACCGTCATCGAATTGCGCACCGACAAGGTGACCAAGTTCGGATTCCACCACGCAGTTATGCTTGTGGGCGTATTCCACGACCTTGCGGGTGATCTCGACGTTCTTCTCGAAATTCTCGTGGGAGGCATCGATCATGACGCTGGTGAACCCTTCGTCGATGCATTCTTTGCAGAGCTCGAACGTATCACCATGGTCCAGATGGACGGCGATGGGGATGGTGGAGACGCTGACCGCAGCTTCAATGAGCTTCTTCAGATAAACCGGGTTCGCGTAGTGGCGCGCGCCCTTGGAAATCTGGAGCATCACGGGCGCTTTTTCTTCTTCGCAGGCTTCGATGATGGCCTGGAGCAGTTCCATGTTGTTCACATTGAAAGCACCGAGGGCGTACTTGCCCTTGAGCGCCTTCGCGAACAGGTCGGTTGTATGTGTCAGTGGCATAATTAAATCCAGTTCAGGTTCATCCGGTACGGCCGGAAAACAAACAGGTGTGAAGTCTAGGGAGCCGCTAACAAAAGAAAACTCAATTTTTCGGGGTTGGGACAGGCCGCTTTTGCGGGCCTAACCGGCCATTTCAGGGATTTGCCAGGGAAAGCAGCCGGACGGCATTGGTGGCGCGCCGTTCGCGGGCCACATCCAGCGGGGTTTTGCCCATACTGTTGGTGACATCCAGCCGGGCACCGTATTTCAGCAGGAGCTGGAGCGAGTTGGTCGTCCGGCCCGTGACGGCACTATGCAAGGGATACCAGTTATTCCGGACCGGCAGGTTCGGATCAGCCCCGCCTTTCAACAAAAGCTCCATGATTTCCGGGTCAGTTTGGCCGACACTGTAGATCAAGGGCGTTTGGAGATACATATTGCTGACGTTCGGTTCGGCTTTATAAGCCAGCAACAGGCGCACCAAGCCGGCCTTGCGCATCGCCGCCAGATGCAATGCGGTCATCCCTTGCAAATCGCGCGCGAAGACGTTGGCCGAATGCTTGAGCAGGAATTCCGTCATGGTTTGATCCTTCTTGGACACAGCGATATGAAGCGGCGACATGCCGAGCTGCTCGATACTCCGGAATTCGTCGTAATCATTCTTCAACGCCACTCCGGTCATCCCTTTCCAGAGCGCCACAGTGACTTCGTCCATGAAGTTCATGGACTGGTAACCGGAGTGGGAGGGCGTGAAAGCCATGACATTGACATTCGTCACGTTCACCAAGGCCGGATTTGCCGCCAGCATTTGCTCCACCTTCGCAAGGTCACACCGATAGACCGCCCGGCGGAAGGCCACCCCGGGATCGCGCGGCGGAATCTGATAGATCACCCAGCCGACCAGCATGAGCAGCAGCACCAGCAGCCACTTTTTCCAGCCGATGGATTTTTGCTCTTCGCTCACAGGGAGATCATTTGCCGAGAGGTATCGGCCCATGCACGACCATGTAGGTGAACGGCACGATGTAAGCCTGCAAATAAACCAGCACGCCCATCAGCGCAGCCAAGATGAGGCTGTGCCAGAACACGTAGCGCAGGATGGCACCTTCATGGCCGTACCAATTCGTCGCCGTACTCGCCACTACGATGCTCTGGGCATCCACCATCTTGCCCATCACACCGCCGGAGCTGTTCGCCGCGCCCATCAGGATGGCACTCACGCCGATCTGTTCTGCCGTGATCTTTTGCAGGCTGCCGAAGAGGACGTTGGAAGCGGTGTCCGAACCGGTCAGGGCGACGCCCAACCAGCCGAGCATCGTGCCAAAGAAGGGATAGAGCGACCCGGTCTTCGCCAACGCGAGGCCCAACGTGGCATCGGTGCCGGAGTATTTGGTGACGTTCCCCAACGCAAGCATCGCCGTGATGGTGAGTAACGAGTAACGGATGCGCCAGATGGTCTCCCAATATGTGCGGACCAGTTCGCGCAGACCAAAGCCCATCGACAATCCCGCGATGATGGACGCCACCAAGATGCCCGTGCCGGTGGCGGAAAGGATGTTCACTTTGAACTCGGCCGTTTCCGGCTTCGCTCCGGGTGGGGCAACCGGTGAGGTGCGTTGGACCATATTATGCAGTCCTGGCACTGGGAACTTCGGCGAGGCTACTTTATCCAAGGCGGTTTTGAACTGCGGCAAGCCCCAGAACAGGATGCAACCGGTGAGGATGGCCCAAGGCATCCAAGCTTGCGTGATGCTGCGGCGGGTCAAAGGTTGAGCCGCAATCACTTCATCCGTCGTCGCGTTCGGTTTCGTATTATCGGCTGGCGTGTTATCCAGCTTGGGCATCGGCCAGATCTCCTTCGGTTGCCAGAAGCGCAGCAGGATGACGATGGCGGCGATGCAGATCGCGCCGGAGATAGTATCCACCAGCCAAGGACCATGGTAATTCGAGACCACGAATTGCGGAATGGCAAAGGCCAAACCAGCCGTCAGCGCCGCGGGCCAAACACCTTTCAGCCCGCGCCAACCGGAGAATGCACCCACGACCCAAAACGGGATCAGGAAGGAAAAGAACGGGAGCTGTCGGCCCACCATCTTGGAGACGAGCAAGGCGTCCATGCCGGTCACGGATTCCAGTGTGGTGATGGGAATGCCGAGGGAACCGAACGCCACGGGAGCCGTGTTCGCGATAAGCGCAAGGCCAGAAGCGTGCAGCGGCTTGAAGCCGAGCTGGATCAAGATCGCGCCAGTGATGGCTACTGGCGTGCCAAAGCCGGCGACACCTTCAATGAATGCGCCGAACGCAAACGCGATCAGGATGAGTTGAATCCGAGGGTCCGGGGCGACGTGCGCCAAGCTATCGCGCAAGACGGCGAAGAGGCCTTTCTTCACCGTGAGTTGATAGAGGAAAATGACGTTTAGGATAATCCAGCCGATGGGGAACAGGCCGAAGGCAGCACCGTATCCAGTAGTCGCCATCGCCGTCGTGAACGGCATGCGATATACGCCGATGGCGATGAGCAAGGCCGCCGCCAACCCCACCAGCGCGGCCACGTGGATGCGCACATGCATCCAACCGATCGCGCCCAGCAGCACGACCACGGGAATCGCCGCCACGAGCGTGGAGAGGAACGGATTGCCAAGCGGGTCGTAATTCTGCTGCCAGATCATGGGTAATGGGCCGTTACGTAAGCAGAGCGGGCGCACCGCCACAAGCCCGCAGTGAGCGTGGGAGCGCCGAGCTCCAGCTCGGCTCGAGTTACAGACAGGTTCGACTCCACACCTCGATGACTACTCGGGATTCGTGCCGAGCCAGAGCTCGGCGCTCCACCACCTCATCAACCCACCACGCCTTTGTAGATGAAGAACGCGTAACCGGCGGTCAGCACCCAGCCGACGAAGCGGGGCAAACGGCCAAAGAGCGCCATGAAGACAAGGTGCAGGCAGGTGGCCCCGACCAGTATTTGCACCCCCAGATCAAAACTCTTGGGCACTTGGATGGGATGAAAGAGCGCAAAGAGGCCGATGCAGAGCGGGATGCAAATGTGGCCATCACCTACCTGTGAGGCATAGGTGACATCCGGCTTGCCGCGCCAAGAGTAATAGATAGCAAGCAAAGCATTGGGCAGGACCATCAGCCAACCACTCAGCCAGCCCATGTTGTCCTTGTTGATGAAACCCATCTTTTGTTGACCCAACCATTTCAGCAACCAGTCCGTGCTGGCATAAATACCCCACGCTCCCACCAGCAAAATGGCCACATCAATGATCATGAGCCATTTCAAGGTCTTGTTCTGCTGCACGTTGGTCTTCAGGACTTCGTAGACATGAAAGCATTGCCAGAAAAGGAAGGCGCCCACGAGCACGAGGCCGTCGTTGAAATCCAGCTTACCATCGCGCGCCAAAGCCCAGACGATACCGGTGAAGAAAAGTACCGCAACGAGCGTGAGCAACAGCGAGAGGCGGTTGACCTGCTTTTGTTGGTCCCCCTTCCCCTTCTTGTCGCCTTTGCCTTTTTTATCGCCCTTGGCTTTCTTGACTTCGTTTGCAACGTTTCCGGCGATGTTCATGCCGAAGAGCATCGTCGGCACACCGATGAGCAGAGTCAGATTGGTGACGTTGTTGACGAGGCAGTTCACGACCACTTCCCCGCCATTGCCGTTATCGCGGGCGAGGAAGAAGGCAAAAACAAGGTTACCGAACCCGGAGCAATACGGCATGACGAGCGTGCCGATGACGGTGCCGCCCAGGCCATTGCTGATCATGGCCTCCAACCGCCAGACCATGAGCAGCGACGCCACGAGGAAAAGACCAAGAAAGGCCCAGGGTGCCCATGGACCAGTGCTTTCCAGCATGGTGATCAGCGAACGCAACGCGCGGAGTTAAGCAATCAGAAGCAGGCGTTAAAAGGGTTAAATCGTGGAAGGTGAATCGTTTTAACCTTTCACGATTTAACGTTTTATCGGTTAGTCAGTTCAGCCTCCTGATCCCACAGACGCGGGACGGTTACGGGGGAGACGGGCCGAGCTGGAGCTCGGCGCTCCACTGTCGGCGGCGCCAGAGGCTGGCTTGGGCGACGCTCCATTGGAACTTGCGGGAGTGCTCCCGGATGAGGAAGGGCAAATCCAAGGTCCGCTCCAGCGAGAAAGAAGATTTCAACTCCGCCTTGAGGGCATCGAGCGTGCGCTGGGGACGGCCCTCAGTGAGCGTACCGCCGAGCCAGTTTTCTCGTGGCGTATATTCTTCCAGCCACGTGTAGGGCGAGGTCAGAATCAATTGGCCACCCGGGTTCACCAAACCGGGCAATTGACGGAGGAAGAGCAGCGGCTCACGCAAGCGGTCGATGAGGTTTGCCGCGAACACGACATCGAAGGTGCCTAAATCAGTGCGAAGTTTCTGGGCATCTCCCTGCTCGAAGCGCACGCGTCGGCGGTCGATGGTCGTGGGCACGACGGCCACCGTGCTGCGAGTGATCTCACCTTCCTCGCGATAGACGTAGTTCACACCGCCTTGATCACGCAGGCGCGTGGCGACGTCCACGAAACGTTGGGAGTAATCGATCCCGATGACTTCCGAACAATGCCGCGCCAGCTCGAAGCTGGAACGGCCCACGGCGCAACCGAGATCCAAGGCGCGTGACTTCGCGGGCAGCAATTTCGCGTCCAGACCGTTCACCACACAGCGTTCCGGATAGAACAAGGCATCACGTGGGCCATTGGGATACGGCAGTATCTCCTCGGCCGTGCCGTAATGGAACAGCAGGTATTCGGAGATGGCGGTATCGCTCTCGTAGTAACTTTGGCTCACGGCTTAATATAAATCAGGAAGCCAGGGCTTGCCGCAAATATTCTGCCGGGCGTAGTTCTCCAGCACTACTGTGGTCTTGCCGTCACGGAACATGCGCACCTGCGGCACGTTGATTTCCGGCGTCTTATGCGGGGCAAAAAGGATGTCGTCGTGCGTGGCGTTCTTGTGATTGGCAAATTTATCAGGTGTCAGTTTGCCGCCGAGATGATCACTGCGACCCGTGGCAACATGCACGGTGCCGAGGACTTTCTCGTCTTGGATATCGCGACCAGAGACCGGCAGCACTTGCGTGCCAAATCCCAGTTCGCCGAGTTCACCGGTCATGGGGTCGCTGGTGAGCTTCGCATTGTGCTGTTCCACAGTGCTTTGCTTGCCTTGCAGCAGGGTAGCATGGCGGATACGACCGCCGTTGACATGCATGAGGCCGATGGTGCCGTCCTCATACCGCATGGGGAATTCACCTTCCGCACCAGCTGGCACAAAGTAAACTTCACCCGCCGGCAGGTTCGCCACATCAGGCTTCGTGCCGCGGCAGAGTCCGTGGCTTTTCTGTGCTTCCTGCCGATCAGTCAACAGTGTCAGTGTGTAGGTCTTGCCCGCCACCGTGTAATCCAGCTCGAACTTGTCCGCCTTGGTCATGGCGAGACGGAGCTTCTCAGCCTGCCGCGAGACCTCGTTATAATCCACCGCGAGACCGCTGCTCAGGATGATCTCGTTCATGCCGTGCATCGTCGCACCCCGGAAACCGTATTGCTTGGCGAACGCGGTAAGCGGAGCCGTGGCCGAATACGTAGAGATGCACAGGATGAGGTCGTATTTCGGATAGATGTCCTGCTCAAATTTCACCTCGCGGCCATCCGGTGTGTAGGCCACATCCGGCAGGTCGAGATTGCTGCCGCCCGTGATCTGGTAGGCAAAAAGATCGCCGCCGGTAAGTTTCAGTTCAGCCAGACCGCCATTTTTGAAGCCTTGGTAAAAGACATCATGAGCGTGGCGCTGGATGGTCAGTTTGGGGTCGTTCAGGAAAGCAAAGCCTTTGACCTGCTTGGGATCAGCCAAATCGATCAGGATGGCAACGCGCTGGCCCGCAGTCGGTTCAAAGACGGTGCGCAACAAGCGGGTGAGTCTAAAAGGCGGGAAGCTCAGGGTTTGAGTATTCATGCTCAGTAACGGCTAAATTTTGATTTCAGTCGGGCAAAGTAGGCCCGATTGCCCAAAACGCAAACGGTCACGCGTAAATTCTTCGTGCCGATAAGAGTCATCGCCTCGGGAAATTATTCCCCAACGGCGCTGGCCGGGTTATCTTGGCTCGGTATGGCTGAAGTATCGCTCTATGAACGCATCGGTGGAAGCGCGAAGTTGGACCTTCTGCTGCGGAATTTTTACGCCAGCCTGGCGGAACATCCGGAGCTGGGCCCAATCTTTGCGCAGCACGTCGATGACTGGCCCTCACATATCTTCACGGTGAAGGAGTTCTGGGCGATGCAGACGGGCGGCCCTTCGATTTATCGCGGTGGCATGGCGGCACGCCATGTGCCGCTGCGGTTGCAACCGCAGCATTTTGATCAATGGCTGGCGCAATGGGCCATAAGCTGCCGCGCGCATTTTGAACCGCGAGAAGCGGAGGAGATGATCGTGATCGCGCAGAAGATTGGAGAACGGTTGCGGCAGATCGTGCGGACGGCGGAGATGCGGAAGTAACTGTGGAGCGCGGGTCTCCGCACTCGTCAACTTAGCAAAGCGACGAGGTCATTCTTCACTGCACTCAGGCCCTTATACTCCACCATCGCATCGGGCATCGTTTCCAACGCGCGGCGCAGACCATGGCGGGCGATCGGGTTCTTCACTACTTCGCGGAGCGGCTGTGTGGTGAGGCGGATGCCAAAGAGCACGCCGCCGCTGGCCGGCAGACCGACGAGCGCCTGATCTTCAATGCGCAACCACACATCATCGAGGGTGAGTGGCGATTGCAAGCGCGGCAGGCCGCGCAAGGGATGCATATTGCGTTCACCCACGGCGGCCAAGCCCCAATTAGCCCGTAACCAGGCGATGTCCGGACGCAGTTTGTTGAGGAAGGTGGAGATCGAGCTGCCGATGGATCGATTCAAGCCGGGCACCGCTTCGTGGATGAAATCAATCGGCCGCCCCATCTTCTCTTCCAGATTCCATGACGAAGGAAAGCACACGCAGCCACCGACCAGGCGCGGCATTTTCTCACCATCGGTTTTAAGCAGCAGAAAATCGGTTTCCCAGTTGCGGCCAAGAAGCAGCAGGTCTTCCCAGCCAAGTTCAGCACTGGAACCGGAGGCGGGCAGGAATTCCGGCAAAGTGCCCCACTCTTCTGCCAGTCCGCGGGTTTCGGCGAGGAGGTCTTTGCCTTCCTCGTAGAGGGCGCCGTAGCGCTCGGGCGTATCGCCTAACCATTGACGGCGCTCGGCGATGGCATCGGCGTATTCCGCGCTCGGTTGAAAAAAACTGGCCGGGTCCGCCTGCTTGAACCGCATGAGAAAGCGGTAATTGCGGTCCGGAAACAAGTCGGACCAATCACGCGCCGGCATGGGGGCAGCGTCGCTCACACGTTTATTGGCCGCTCTCGGGCGGCAAGGCGGACGTTTGCTGGTCTTCGCTCACTTCAGCGACACGCTTCAAGTAATCGTAAGAGAAGATGCCCGAGCTGTGGCCATCCGCCCAATACGGCTGGAGCGCGTAACCGCCCACATAGGAAAGGCGCGTCAGCTGAAACGATTTCTGCGAATACGGTTTGGTGGGGTTTTTATAGACGTTGCCGAAGATGTCCTTCTCCCCGTTGCAACCGGCGCAGGGACAGAGGCGACGCAGCTTCTCCAGCTTGATAAAACTCTCGCTCTGGTCGTCCCACTTGACGGCCAGTTCATCCCCGATCTGCTGTATATCCAAAGGTCGCACCTCACCAATCTAACGGGTGCGAGACAGGATGTCGAAAGCGGAATGGCCCCGAGTTCGCACAGTCAGGCGCTCAACGCGAATTAGTTTAGCCTAACTTTAATAGTTGACACTAATCAAAAGTGATTTATAGGTATGCCTAACTTTAAGCGGCTCTGCCGTAATCGAAGCCGGTAAAAGGATGAAAACTATGAAGATGACTTTGCGAAGCTGGTTGTTGGGTCTGGGTTGCGCCTTGTTGCTGCCCGGAGCGGAAGCGCTGGCAGCGGGCAAACTGCAAGTGGTGACCACCGTGACGATGGTCAGCGATATGGTGAAGCAGATCGGCGGTGACCGCGTGAATGTGCAGGGGCTGATGGGGCCGGGTGTGGACCCGCATCTCTATAAGGCCACCGCGGCAGACATCGCCAAGCTTCAGCGCGCCGATGTGATCTTCTACTCCGGCTTGATGCTGGAAGGGAAGATACAGGAGCTCTTCGACAAGATGAGCCGCACCCGCAAGCACATCTACCCCACCACGGCGAATATCCCGAAGAATCTGCTGCTGCAACCGGCACAATTCGAGGGGCATTACGATCCGCATGTGTGGTTCGATGTCTCCCTGTGGGAAAAGTGCGTCGCCGCCGTCACTCAAGGCCTCTCTGCAGCCGATCCGGCCGGCAAAGAACAATTCGAGAAACGCGGCAAGGAACTGAGCCAGAAGATGGTCGCGCTGCATGAATGGGCGATCAAAAAAGCAAACGAATTGCCGAAAGATAAGCGCATTTTGGTGACGAGCCATGATGCCTACAATTACTTTGGCCGCGCGTACGGCTTCCAGGTGGTGGGTTTACAAGGCGTCTCCACGGTGACGGAAGCCGGACTCGCAGACATGGTGAAGCTGGTGGATTTCATCAAACAAAAGCAGGTGAAAGCAGTGTTCGTGGAATCCAGCGTGTCCCCTGTGGCCATCCAGCGCATCAGCAAAGATTCCGGGGCCAAGGTGGGCGGTGAACTCTTCTCGGATGCCATGGGTACAGCGGGACAAATCGAGAATGGTTATGACCTGGGCACCTACGAGGGGATGATCAAGCACAACCTGACGACCATTGTGGAGGCGTTGAAGTGAACGCAGGGATCGTAGCGCAGGTAGTTAACCTGCTGTGTCGCCGACTGGCAGTCGGCAGAGCTTTCGATAATTTAACCGCACGCAGATTGCCAATCTGCGACACAGCAGACTGCCTGTCTGCGCTACCAGCTTACGCCATTATCCTAGCCGGGATCACTCTGGTGGTTTCAGCTTCAGCAGAGACAGCCCCTGAAAAATCGCAGTATCACCTCTTCAATCCTACGCCGCGGGAATTGATGCGGGAGATGTCCACGGACCGGCCGGACTTGACGGAAAGCCCCTACACCATCGATGCCGGGCACTTCCAGTTCGAGACGGACCTGTGGAATTACAGCTATGATCGGCATAATTCCGCCCGGGCAAATACGCGTGATGAAGCGACCAGTTTCGCCACCATCAATGCCAAAGCCGGCTTGCTGAACAATCTCGACCTGCAATTCGTCATCCCGGTCTACAACCGCATCCGCTCGCACGATTTGTCCACCGGCACGGTGACGCGGGATCAAGGTTTTGGCGATCTGACGGTGCGGATGAAATACAATCTCTGGGGCAATGACGGCGGGAAGACGGCTTTCGGCGTGATGCCTTTCGTGAAGCTGCCCACGGCGGCAAGCGGCTTGGGAAACAACTCCGTGGAAGGTGGATTGATTTTGCCCTTGGCGGTAGAATTGCCCGGTGGTTGGAGCATGGGCACGATGCTGGAAGTGGATATCCTCCGTGACGGCGCAGGCAGCGGGCATCATGCGGATTTCATCAACACCATCACGTTTGGCCATGACATTGCGGGCAAACTCGGCGGTTATGTGGAGTTTTTCAGCGCTTTGAGCACGGAATCCGCCACGCCGTGGATGGCCACCGCGAATGCTGGTTTGACCTATGGGTTGACTGAGGATATCCAATTGGATGCCGGAGTGAATTTTGGCGTCACCCGCTCCGCGCCGGATATCAATCCGTTTGTGGGAATCTCGTGGCGTTTCTAAGCATGCACACTAACAACCAGTCCCCCTCAGGCGACGAACCCGCACCGCTGGAGGTCCATGACCTCACGGTGGCCTACCAGAAGAAGCCCGTGTTGTGGGGCATCGATGTGACGGTGCCCAAAGGCAAGCTCGTGGGCATCGTGGGGCCGAACGGAGCGGGCAAATCAACGCTTATCAAAGCGGCGATGGGCCTGCTGCCGGTGAGCAGCGGCTGGGTGAAGGTGTTTGGGGAGCCCTTGAAGAACAGTTTCCGCCGCGTGGGGTATGTGCCGCAGCGTGAATCAGTAGATTGGGATTTTCCGGTGAATGTGATGGACCTCGTTTTGATGGGACGCTACGGACACCTGGGCGTCCTGCAACGGCCAACGAAGCACGATCGGGATGTGGCCAAGGCGTGTCTGGACAAGGTGAAGATGCTTCCCTACGCGAACCGGCAGATCGCGAATCTCAGCGGTGGCCAGCAACAGCGTGTCTTCCTCGCCCGTGCCCTCGCCCAAGAAGCAGACTTGTATTTCATGGATGAGCCCTTTGCGGGTGTCGATGCAGCCACGGAAGCGGCCATCATCGACCTGCTGCATGAACTCAAGGAAAAGGGCAAGACCCTCCTCGTGGTGCATCATGATCTGCCCACGGCCCGCAATTACTTCGACATGCTGTTGTTGCTGAACATGCGCGTCGTCGCCTTTGGCCCGACCGAGGAAGTGTTCACCTACGAACTGTTGCAGAAGACCTATGGCGGGCGGTTGACGATCCTCTCGGAAGTAGCTGAGGCGGTGAGGATGAAGACGTAGTTTGTCGATGAAACACCAGCCACCATCTGCCAACCGTCATTTACGCTACACACTGATAGCGCTCGTGATGTTTTGGTTCACGCTGGATTGCAGCGCGGCGAAAATCGGTGAACTCACGGAAACTTCCGTGGGCACGCAGGCGCTACGCTTCTTCACTTTTCAAGATCCGGCGGTGCGTTACGCCCTGCTTGGTTCGATGCTGCTTGGCATCACGTGTGGGGTAATGGGCAGTTTCATTGTCGTGCGGAAATTGGCGCTCGTGGGGACGCCCTCTCGCACGCCGTGCTGCCCGGCGTGGCGTTGGGATTTCTTTGGAACATGTCCAAGGATCCAGTGGCCATCTTCATCGGAGCGACGCTGGCCGGCTTGCTCGGCACGGCCGTGGTGGGAGCGATCAAACATACCACCAAGCTCAAAGAAGATGCGGCGTTAGGATTGGTGCTGGCCGCCTTCTTCTCCGTCGGCATCTGCATGGTCACGATGATCCAGCGGCTGCCGACCGGCAATAAAAGCGGCGTTGATAAGTTTCTGTTCGGCCAGGCGGCGGCGCTGGGAGCGGAGGATGTGAAGCTCATGGCGATCGTGACGGTGCTCACACTCACGGTCATCAGCCTTTTCTATAAGCAATTTCTGGTGACCAGCTTCGATGCGGGCTTTGCACGGGTGACGGGCGTTCCGGTGCAACTCTTCCATCACGGGCTCATGCTAATGCTCGCCTTCGCCGTCGTGATCGCGTTGCAAGCGGTGGGCGTCGTGCTGGTTTCCGCCATGCTGATCACGCCCGCGGCGGCGGCGTATCTGCTGACTGACCGCCTCCACCGGATGCTTTTTTTGGCGGCGGTTTTTGGGATGCTTTCCGGTGCCGCCGGATCATTCTTCTCTTTCCTTGGCCCGAGCCTTCCCACCGGTCCATTCATGGTCCTGGGGCCAGCACCGTCTTTGGTGCGGCGTTTCTGTTCGGGCCACAGCATGGCATCATCATGCGCTGGTGGCGGCGGCGTTCCCGCAGTTTGCGCATCCAGCGGGAGAACACGTTGAAATCCATCTACCACGTGCTGGAAGCGCGGGAATTCAAAGGCGAAGGCGTTTTCGCCAAGGAACTGGCCGAGCGGCGGCGGGAAACGCTGGAGGAGATCGTCACCCAATTGCGGGAACTGAAACGGCACGACCTGGCCACCTTGCAGGATGAGGACCACACCGTTTACCTCACGCCCGAAGGCTGGCAACGCGCCTGTGCCATTGTGCGGAACCACCGCCTCTGGGAGCTTTACCTGACGAACGCCGCGCAAGTCTCGGCCGATCACGTGCATGAGGATGCCGAGAAGATCGAGCATGTGCTGGGCGAAGATGTCGTGCGGGAACTGGAGAAACGGCTGAACTACGCCACCCATGATCCGCACGGAAAACTGATTCCCGGCCAGGCGGACATCCAACGCGGCAGCAACCCGCCGGGACGCGCCAACGATGCCGTCGGCTACGGCAAAAGGTCATGAACGATTTCATCCCAACCTTCGACTGGCACCAGCACGTGGTCGTGCCGTGGACGAGCAATTTCGGGGGCAGCATCTGGATCGCCCTGATGGGATTCTTCGTCGCGACCGCCTGCGGACTGGTCGGCAACTACCTCATGATGCGCCGCATGGCGCTGGTAGGCGACGCCATCAGTCATAGTATCCTACCCGGCATCGCCATTGCATTCCTGATCTCGCACAACCGCAGCACGCCCGTGATGTTCACCGGAGCTCTTATCGCAGGTGCGCTGACGACGGTCTTGATCGAATTGATCCACAAGAAGAGCCGGGTAAAACAGGATGCGGCGATAGGCATCGCCTTCACCAGCCTGTTCGCCATCGGCGTGGTCTTGATCAGCGTTTACGCCTCGCAGATCGATCTGGACCAGGAATGTGTCCTGTATGGTGAGATCGGGTTCATCGGGGCGGAAAATCCGCCGGATTTGATGGCAGCCATCAACGAGGTGGGATTTTGGCCACTTATCCCTACGGCGGTTGTACGGATGGGCATCGTAGCATTGCTGACGATCGTCATGGTCATCCTGTTCTTCAAACAACTGCTCGTGAGTTCGTTTGATGCGGGCCTGGCCAACTCACTCGGCATCAACGCCACGTTCGTGCATTACGCGTTGATGTCCTGGCTTTCGATCGTCGTAGTGAGCGCGTTTGAATCGGTCGGGGCGGTTCTGGTCGTGGCCATGCTGATCTTGCCAGGAGCGACGGCCTTTCTGCTCTCACATCGATTACCTGTCATCCATGGGCTGACGGTCTTGATCGCGGCTTTGAGTTCCGTGCTAGGCATCCATCTGGCCACCTGGCTGGATTGCTCGATGGCCGGGGCGATGGTCGTGATGGCGAGCGTCTTGTTCACCCTCGCGTGGGTATTCAGTCCGCTGGACGGTTTGCTGGCGCGGTGGATCCGGCAACGGCGGGTGCATGAGGAGCCGGTGGAAGGTCTGGCGGATGGGGTGAAGTAAGGTTCGCGTAGCGAATAAAGATTCATAGGCATGGGTTTCAACCCATGCTTTCAAAACGACAAGGCAATCCGTCACGTAGTGACGGCAGAACACAAAAGACCATCCAACGTCACTACGTGACGTGACCTATTTACGTCGATAAACCCGGCCTTGAAAAAGGCCGGGCTAAGAATCTTGAGTGGCTAACGCCACTGGGAAATTGGCATTCCAAGACTTGCTTAGGTTCAACACCCCAATGTTAATGCAAGTTGAAGCGGCCTAAAGACTGCGCTCCACAAGATAGACTCTATTGACTTCACGGCATTTCGGACAATCGTTTGAGGCGACGCATGGCTTTGCCTGGTTAACGGCCTCACCGGTCACGGAATGGTTTACCCGGACTTACGGGAAGCCCACGCCCGTGCAGGCGCAGGCGTGGCCCGCCATCGCGCAGGGGAAGAATGCGTTGCTGGTTTCGCCCACAGGCACGGGTAAGACGTTGGCGGCTTTTCTGGCGGCGCTGCATGAATTGGCCGCCCTCGCGGAACGCGGAGAATTGGAGAACCGCATCTACCTGCTCTACATCTCACCTTTGCGCGCGCTGGGCTATGATCTGGAGAAGAATCTGCAAGCGCCACTGCAGGCGGTCTATGGCGAGAAGCCGCCGATCCGCGTGGGCTTGCGCTCGGGCGATACGACTTCCTACGAGCGGCAAAAGCAGTTCGACAAGCCACCGCATATCCTGCTGACCACGCCCGAAAGCCTGTGCCTTTTGCTGAGCCAATCGAAATGGCTGCCGATCCTGTCAGGCATTCGCTGGGTGATCGTGGATGAGATCCATGCCCTGGCAGAGAACAAACGCGGGGCGCATTTGAGTTTGAGTTTGGAGAGGCTGGATGAGTTGGTGAGGAGTTCAAAGTTTAAGGTTCGAGGTTCAAAGTTGGAGCGACTTGAAACTTTGAACGTTGAACTTGAAACTCAGCACGTTCAGCGGATTGGGCTTTCGGCCACGGTGGCGCCGTTGGATGAAGTGGCGCGGTTTCTGGTGGGGACACATGGGAAATGCGAGATCATTGATGCAAGTGCGGAGAAGCGGATTGATCTGAAGGTCTATACGCCACTCGCCAAGAATCCCTATCCAGCGGCGGGTTTCACGGGCGAGCGGTTGATCAAGGAATTGGGCCGGCTCGTGCAGGCGAACCGCACCACACTCATCTTCACGAACACACGATCGGGCGCAGAATCGGCGACGTTCTGGTTGAAAGATACCTTACCGGAACTGGCCGATCACATCGAATGCCATCACGCCTCGCTGGACCGCGATGTGCGGCAGGAGGTGGAGGATCGCTTGAAGCGCGGGGAATTGCGGGCGGTGGTTTGCTCCACGAGTTTGGAACTGGGCATCGATATCGGCTCCATTGATCTGGTCGTCATGCTGGCAACGCCCAAGGGTGTGAGCAAGGCACTGCAACGGACGGGTCGTGCGGGGCACAATATCCACTCCATCAGCCGCGGGCTGTTGATGGCCACGAATATCAATGACCTGATTGAGTGTTGCGCCACGGCCCTGCTCGCGCGCACGCGGCATCTGGATAATGTGCGTTTGCCCATAGCGCCGCTGGATGTGCTGGCGCAGCATCTGGTGAGCATGGGGTGCCTGAGCAGTGCGAACGGACCGGGACGCTGGCGCTGATGCGGCGCGCGTACGTGTATCGCGATCTGGGCGAAGCGGACTTCAACGATGTGCTGGATTATCTGGCCGGCGGCGGGAAATCTCTGCGCAAGCAATACGAGGAATTGTTCGGCAAGATACACCTGGAAGAAACGAGCTTTGAGACGCGCACAGGCATAGTGCGGCGGGATTTCCTGCAGAACGTAGGCGTCATCCCCAGCGAAGGCACGGTGACCGTGCGCTTAAAGAACCGGGTGCTGGGCAGCGTGGAAGAATCGTTCATCCGGCAATTGAAACCGGGGGACGTCTTCATGATCGGCGGGCGCGCGGTGCAACTGGAGAAAGTCGGCTGGATGGAGTGCTTCGTGCAGCGCGCAGACCATGCGACGCCGACCGTCCCCCGCTGGAACGCGAACAAGATGCCGCTCAGCAATCGTGTGGCGGAGGAGATCATGCGGTTCCGGGCTGAGTTGCGCGGGCGGCTGGAAGCGGCGTCCCCCGCCCCCACCCCGGATGAACTGGCGGCGTGGGTGGCCGAGCGGCTGGATTGCGGGGTGAACAACGCGGGAATCATCCTGCGGACGTATCGTGCCCAGCACGAGCTATCAGAGATCCCCACGGCGGAATTCCTGCTAGTGGAGGAATTGCTGGCGCAGCCAGAAGAGGAGCTGGCACCGGCCGCAGGCGAGAAGAAGCGCAAGACCAAGCTGCGGGTGCAGCGGACGACGGGGCCAGCCAGGCATTACTTCTTTCACTCGTTGATCGGGCGGGCGGCGAATGATGCGCTGGCGCGGGTGGTGGCCTTGCGGTTGAGCCGGTTGCGCGGGGGCAACGCGGTGGCGACGCCGGATGATTACGGCTTTGTGCTGACCGTGACACCCGAACAACAGTTCACGGCGGGAGAATTGCCGGGGTTGCTGGCTGCGGCGGGGTTTGCCGAGGATTTGGCGCAGTCGTTGAGCCGGTCCGACCTGTTGCAATACCACTTCCGCAACGCCGCGCAAACGGGCTTGATGGTTTACCGGAATTATTTCGGCGAGCAGAAGTCCGTGCGGAAGCTGCATTTCTCGGCGGAGGTCATCTTCAACGTGCTCCAGCAGTATGAGCCAGATCATGTCTTGATGCGGGAGGCACGGCGGGATGCGGTGCATACGTTTCTGGACGTGGAGGGAGCCCAGCGGTTCCTCGCCGGGGCGGTGCATCTGCCCAAACGCGTGCGGGTGGTGAACCGAGTGCCACCGCTGTCCTTCGCGATGTATGCCACGAAGATCAAAGAGGCGTTGCTGGTGGAGGACCCGGCGGCGACGTTGGAGCGGCTTTATAACTTGTGGTGGAACAAGATAGAGAGCGAAAATCCCAAATCCAAAGCACCAAGCTCAACAGAATCTCCAGTTTGAAAGTTTCAAAACGAAGGTTCTGTTCATGAGAACCTTGGGGCTTGAAGTTTTTCTGGTGTTTAGAGCTTTGGATTGGGGATTTAAAACAAATGAACTCACTCGAGATGCAATTTGGTCTCCAGCCCCTTACCGGAGAGCAAAAAATGGGGTATTTCTGGTCGGGCACTTTACTTGACGGTATTTACAGGGTTCGAGTAGCTTGCTGAATCAGCGCGATGCGCTAGTGTAGCCGTAGTATGAACAACTTTTTGATACCACACGTCATCGAACAGACCGGGCGCGGAGAGCGCGGTTATGATATTTACTCCCGTCTGTTGGTTGACCGTATCGTTTTCTTGGGCACGCCCGTGGATGACATGGTGGCCAACGTCATCATCGCCCAGCTCCTGTTCCTCCAGATGACGGATCCGAAAAAGGACGTGCATCTGTATATCAATTCCCCCGGTGGCAGTGTGACGGCCGGTCTCGCCATCTATGATACCATGCAGTTCCTCACGTGCGACGTGAATACGTATTGCATCGGGCAGGCAGCCAGCATGGGTGCTGTTCTCCTCTGCGGCGGCACGAAGGGCAAACGGTTCGCCCTGCCGAACGCGAACATCATGATCCATCAGGTCCTTGGCGGCGCCGAAGGCCAGGCGAGCGACGTGGAGATCCGCGTGAAGTACATGCTGAAGCTCAAGGAACGCCTGAACACGATCATCGCGAAGCATTCCGGCCAGACCTACGATGTGGTGGAACGCGCTTGCGACCGTGACAATTTCATGTCCGCCGAAGAGGCGAAGAAGTTCGGTCTGGTGGACGAAGTGGTGGCTTCCCGCAAGGAAGTCCCAGGCATGCCGGACAAAAGTTCGGTCGTGACGTCCTAAGAATTTGACCCTTAAAATGTAAACAACATGGCCCGGCCAACCAATCTGACGCTTTGCAGCTTCTGCGGGAAATCTCACGCAGAGGTGAAGAAGCTCATTGCCGGGCCGGGAGTTTACATCTGCGATAGCTGCATCCTTGTTTGCAAGAACGTCCTCGATAAGGAGATGCAGGCGGAAGTGAAGCGCGCCCAGCCGCGCATCCGCATCCCTAAACCGGTCGAGATCAAGGCGGAACTGGACAAGTATTGCATCGGGCAGGACTTCGCCAAGAAGACCCTCGCGGTGGCCGTGCACAATCACTACAAGCGCGTGATGAACGATCAGACCGCGCCAGTGGCTGAGGGCACGGAACCGAACACGACGCCGATCATCACATCGCCGCATCAGGACGTGGAGATCGAGAAGAGCAACATCCTGCTCATCGGCCCGACGGGCTCCGGCAAGACCTTGCTCGCGAAAACGCTGGCCCGCGTGCTGGATGTCCCCTTCGCGATCGCGGACGCCACCACGTTGACCGAGGCCGGTTACGTGGGTGAAGACGTCGAGAACATCATCCTGCGCCTGCTGCAGAATGCGGATTACGATGTGAAGAGGGCGCAGATGGGCATCGTTTACATCGACGAGATCGACAAGATCGCGCGCAAGACGGACAACGTCTCCATCACGCGTGACGTCTCGGGGGAAGGCGTGCAACAGGCGTTGCTCAAGATTTTGGAAGCCACGGTTTGCAACGTGCCGCCGCAGGGTGGCCGCAAGCATCCGCAGCAGGAGTATATCCGCGTCGATACGACGAACATCCTGTTCATCTGCGGCGGGGCCTTTGTGGGGCTGGACAAGGTGGTCCAACGCCGCGTGGGCAAGCGGGTATTGGGCTTCGGCGATGCGAAAGAGGCCAGTGTCATCGCGCCGGAAGACCGGACGACCACCATGCAGATGGTGGAGCCAGAAGATTTGCTGAGCTTCGGTTTCATCCCCGAGTTCATCGGCCGGCTGCCGATGATCTCCGTGCTGGAAGAGCTGACCGAAGACCAGTTGATGACCATCCTGACCGAAGCCAAGAACGCGTTGACGAAGCAATTCGCCAAGCTGATGGCGATGGAAGGGGTGGAACTCGAATTCTCCTGCGATGCCCTGCAAGAGATCGCCGGTCTGGCCATCAAGAAGGGCACCGGCGCACGCGCCCTGCGTGGTTTGCTGGAAAAGCTGATGCTGGATGTGATGTATGACATCCCGAGCAGCGAAGACATCGTCGGCGTAAAAATCACGCGTGCGGTCGTATTGGGCAAGTCCAAGCCCATCGTCCGGCGTAAACAGGACAAGGCAGCAGCCTGATCCTAAAGGGTCGCCCGGTGATCGAACCGTCGGCGCCCGCCCCAAGGTATTCTCATGTCCCAACCCCTAGACACCAAACAGTTCATCGCGAAGCATGTCAGTGCGATTCCGCGCTCCGGCATCCGCGAGTTTTTCGACATCGTCCAAAACACCAAGGGTGTGATCTCCCTCGGCGTCGGTGAACCCGACTTCGTCACGCCGTGGCATATCCGGGAAGCAGCCATTTACGCCTTGGAACGGGGCCGCACCACGTACACCTCGAACTTGGGTCTGCTGAAACTGCGCGAGGCCATCGCAGCAACCGTCGAAAAGAACTTCAAGGTGAGCTATGATCCGAAGACGCAGGTGCTCATCACTGTCGGTGTGAGCGAGGCGTTGGACATCGCCTTGCGCGCCCTGCTGAATCCGGGCGATGAAGTGATCTATCACGAGCCGTGCTACGTGAGCTACTCGCCGAGCGTGGCGTTGACACACGCTATCCCCGTAGCGGTGAACTGCCGGGCGGAAGATGGTTTCGCCCTGACAGCGGAAGCCATCGCGAAGGCCATCACGCCGAAGTCCAAGGTGTTGATGCTGAATTTCCCGACGAACCCGACGGGCGGCACGATGACGCGTTCCGAGCTGTTGAAGATCGCGGAACTCGCGTACAAGCACAACTTGGTGGTCATCACGGACGAGATCTATTCCGAGCTCACGTTTGAAGGTGAGCACGTCAGCATCGCGTCGCTGCCGGGAATGAAGGAGCGCACGATCTTCCTGCATGGATTCTCGAAGGCGTATGCGATGACCGGTTTCCGCATCGGTTATGCGTGTGGTCCCACGGACCTCATCGAGGCGATGATGAAGATCCATCAATATTCGATGCTCTGCGCGAGCATCATCAGCCAGGAAGCGGCGCTGGAAGCGTTGCTGAATGGCGAACCGGACACCGTGGAGATGCGCGAGCACTATCGGCTCCGCCGCAATTACATCGTGAATGCGCTGAACAACATGGGGCTGAAGTGTCACCTGCCTCGCGGTTCGTTCTACGCGTTTCCGTGCATCCAATCCACCGGCATGGGTTCCAAGGAATTTGCCGTGAAGTTGCTGGAACAAGAGAAGGTGGCGTGCGTGCCCGGTGGCGCGTTCGGGGCGAGTGGTGAAGGTTTCCTGCGCTGCTGCTTTGCGACGGCGTTCGACCAGATCGAGATCGCGGCGGAACGCATGGCGCGGTTCGTGAAAAAGAATTCGCGGTGAGCTGGGTTTTAGAATGATAGAAGCGTCTGGTCATTCTCACCCCTCACCCTAGCCCTCTCCCCGTTGAGGGGAGAGGGAAATAAATGCGTCTTGCGATTCCACGCCATCGCAATTGGTTCGTGAATGCACCAAGGCGGGCAAGGGCTCGACGGCGTCTCTCCCTATCGACACGATAATATTCGGGGTTTTCAAATCGTAAGTCTTCGCTAGAATACCGCGCAACATGCGCCGTTTAGATGAATTATTAGCGAGCAATCGAAACTGGGCGTCCGGGGTTCGGGAAAAGGATCCGGATTTTTTTACACGTCTGGCTACGCAGCAATCGCCTCAATATCTTTGGATCGGGTGCTCGGACAGCCGGGTGCCGGCGAACCAGATCGTCGGGCTGTTGCCGGGCGAAGTCTTCGTTCATCGTAACGTCGCCAACCTCGTCATCACCACAGACCTGAACTGCGTCTCGGTGATGCAATACGCCATCGATGTGCTGAAAGTGAAGCACATCATCGTGTGCGGCCATCATGGTTGCGGCGGTGTCTGGGCGGCGATGAACAACCTGCGCTTCGGACTCATCGACAACTGGCTGCGGCATCTCCAAGACGTGCGGGACAAGCATCAGGTCTTGCTGGACTCCGTGGAAGACCCGAAAGCACGCGCGGAACGGTTGTGCGAACTGAACGCCATCGAACAGGCCTGCCATGTTTGCCGGACGACGATTGTCCAAGATGCCTGGTCACGTGGGCAGGATCTCACGGTGCATCCTTGGATCTATAGCCTGAAGGACGGCTTGGTGCGGGATCTGGAAATGGCCGTGGGCGGTCTGGACGAACTCGAGCAGGCTTATAAGACGGCGTTGGAACACGTGCGACGGGTGGCGGCGAAGGGCGAAGCGGGGTATTGATCTGCTGGGGCCGCTGAATCTGAAATACGCAAGCGCCTTGTAAGGGGCACACTCTGCCGACTGCCAGCCGGCGACACAGCAGGTTGCCAACCTGCGCTACCTAGCAACGTGCGCCAGATAATTTCCGCCAACCAACCAGCGAATTTTCCGTGACGGCAGAAAGAGGTTGCCAGTTTTCACGCAGCATGATATTTCGCTACCGAAATAACTCCCCTCTTACCTTATGTTGCGCGATACGCTTAGCGCCGGATCTCGTCTGGATGATCTGCCGCTTTATCTCCCCCGCCTGTTCTATGCCTTTCTCGGCTTGGTGGAGCGGCGGCTGGCCACGACGGGATTAGACCAGCATTTGCGGCCGGGTATGGGGCATGTGTTGTTGGCGTTATACGAGCAGGATGATTGCATCATCAAGGACATCAGCCGCCGGACGCAGATGGCGACGGGTACGCTCACCGGTTTGCTGAAGAAGATGGAAGAAGCGGGGCTCGTGGATTGCCGAAAGTGCCGTGAGGATGGCCGGGCCGTGCGGGTGAGATTGACGAAATTGGGCCGCGCACTCGAACCACGGATGAAAGAATTCCACGAAGAGATCATAGCGACTCTGCAACAGGGCTTGAGCGCCAAAGACGTGGAGGCTGCGCATGGGTTGTTCACGCGATTATTGCAGACAATGCGGCAGGATGAGGAAAATTGCCGAACTAAACGGGACCTGAAGGAGTATAACCGGAGTAAGGCTTGATACGTTTAAACGCCATAAAATCAATCTCACCCCTCACCCCAACCCTCTCCCTGCTGAGGGGAGAGGGAGAATATTTGGCTGTCGTTGTGCCTGAAAACGCACACCAGTTGAAGGTTGGTAAATGCTTCGGCGACAGATGGCTGATCCCGCAGACGCGGGACAACCCTACTTATAAAAACTTATGAAAACTTGTTTGATGATCTTGAGTTGTGCGGCGTTGGCGCTGACTGCTTTGGCGCAACCAACGCCGCAACCTGGCAAAGGCAACGCTAAAGGGCAAACCGTCACAATCCCCGCGCCGCGAGTGCCGGAAGGAGTGAAGGCGCATCGGGACATGGAATATGTGACCAATGGTCATGAGCGCAATAAACTGGACCTGTATGTGCCAGAGAAGGCGGACGGTCCCCTGCCCCTCATCATCTGGGTGCATGGTGGTGGCTGGCAGAATGGATCGAAGGATGGCTGCCCGCCCTTGAGGGAAGGTTACACCGGGCGTGGCTATGCGGTGGCGAGTATCAACTACCGGTTAAGCGGCCACGCGGTGTTCCCAGCGCAGATCGAGGATTGCAAGGCGGCCATCCGCTGGCTGCGGGCGCATGCGAAGGAATACAATCTGGATCCGAAACGGTTCGGCGTGTGGGGCAGTTCAGCGGGCGGACATCTCGTGGCCCTGATCGGCACCAGTGGCGATGTGAAGGAGTTTGATAAAGGGGCGAACCTGGATGAATCGAGCCGCGTACAGACGGTGTGCGATTTCTACGGGCCGACAGATTTCGTGCAGTTCGTGAGCACACCGAAGTATGAAAGCCATAAAACAGCGGATGCGCCGGAGGCCAAGCTCATCGGCGGGCCGGTGCTGGAGAACAAGGACAAGGCGGCGAAGGTGAATCCCATCACCTATGTGAGCAAAGATGATCCGGCCTTTCTCATCGTGCACGGTGACAAGGATGGGACCGTGCCGATCAATCAGAGCGAGTCGTTGTTCGAGGCGCTGAAAACAAATGGGACGCAGGTGCATTTCCATACGATTCACGGCGCAGGCCATGGCGGGCCGGGCTTCAATGCGACGGAGGTCACAACGCGGGTGAACGAGTTCTTTGACAAGTTCTTGAAAGGCGCGGGCAAGATCGAAGCCAAGCCCGAAGCGACGACTTCCGAAAGCACGACGACAGAGACGGCTGTGCGGCCAGCTATGAACAATCCCGCGGCGAAGGGAGCGGGAAACCGTCCGACGTTCGAGCAGGTCCTGACACGTGAGGATACGAACAAGGATGGCAAAATCTCGAAGGAAGAATTCCGCGGCCCACCGGCAATCTTTCAAAGACTGGATCGCAATGGGGATGGTTTCATCGACAGGACGGAGTATGATGGGGCATTTCCTTCCAGTCAGCCATCGGCTACCAAGGCAGGGGAAAAAGGGAAATAGTCACAAAGCACCCAGCAGACGAAGGATTACGGAGGGGAAAATGCGACTTCTCGTGAATTTTGTCCGAGAATAGCCAAGAATAACAAGGCTAAGACTAACGTCAGACCAAAAAGCATGCCATGCTGAGGGCATGAATGAGGGAGCACTCAAGATAGGCGGACGGACAAAGGAGGGAGGCAGCCGCAGTAAAGTTTCTATCGAACTGCGGTCGATGGGCTGTTACTTTCCGAGGCTGAAAGCCGTCCACATTATCATGAAGCGCTCCATTTTTCTTTTGGCCGTCTTGCTGGCTTGCTGGCAGACCAGTTTGATCCACGCAGCGGAAGCCAAACGCCCGAATATCCTCTGGTTGATCGCAGAGGATTTCAGTCCAGATCTGGGTTGCTACGGAACCAAGGAAGTATTCACCCCGAACTTGGACCGGATAGGGAAGGAAGGGATGCGGTTCACCAAGGCGTTCACGACGGCACCCGTGTGCTCGGCAAGCCGGTCAGGGTTCATGACGGGGATGTATCAGACAACGATCGGCGCACAGCATCATCGGTCGCATCGGGATGATGGTTATCTGCTGCCGGATGGGGTGAAGGTGTTGCCGGACTGGATGCGGAGCGGTGGTTATTTCACAGCGAACATCGTGAAGATGCCGGAGGAGGCGGGCTTCAAAGGCACGGGCAAGACGGACTGGAACTTCACTTACATCGGCAAGCCGTTCGATACGGCGAACTGGAGCGAGCTGAAGAACAAGCAGCCTTTTTACGCGCAGATCAATTTCTCCGAGACGCATCGCGTGGGCGGCAAGAAGGCAGATGGCCCGTGGAATTCGCCGAAACATGCGGACCCGGCCAAAGTGGAATTGCCGCCGATCTATCCAGACCATCCGATCGTGCGGGCGGATTGGGCGGGTTACCTGAATGCCGCGACGGCGCTGGATGTGAAGGTGGGCAAAGTCTTGGAGCAACTGGAGAAGGATGGGCTGGCAGACAACACGTTGATCATCTTCATCGGCGATCACGGGGAAGCGCATGTGCGCGGGAAACAGTTCTGCTATGACGACGGTTTGCGCATTCCCCTGCTCGTCCGCTGGCCGAAGGGGTTGCCCACACCGAAGAATTATCAGGCGGGCAAGGTATCCGACCAGATCATCTCAGCCATCGATCTCACAGCGACGAGTCTGGCGCTGGCAGGCATCGCGAAACCGGCGAAGATGCAGGGGCAGGTGTTTTTGGGCGAGAAAACGGAGCCGGCACGGGAATACGCTTTCGGCGCGCGGGATCGGTGCGATGAGACGACGTTCCGCTTCCGTACGGTGCGGGATGCGCGGTATCGCTACATTAAAAACTTCATGCCGGAACGACCGTTCCTGCAGCCGAACAATTACAAGGAAACCTCATATCCCACTTGGAACCTGATCAAGGAACTTGGCAAAGTGGGCAAGCTGACGGAATGGCAGAAAAACTTTTACCTCTCGCCCACGATGCCCGCCGAGGAGCTTTACGACATGGAGACGGACCCGTGGTCGATGAACAATCTGGTAAACTCCTCGAAGCCGGAGCATCAGGCGGTGCTGAAGCGGTTGCGGGCGACCTTGGACAAGTGGATCACGGAATCCGATGACCAAGGGCGTTTCCCGGAACCGCCGGAGGTGGCGGCGCGATCAGGTGCCACCAAAGCCAAAGGGAATGCGAACGCGCAGGCGGTGAGGGAGAAGTGAAAAAACAGGTAAACAGCAAAAGGATGGCAGTATGAAGTGCACGAAACTTAAAAGTCTAAGCAGCTTACTCGTAGTCGCGGTGAGTTGCCTGCTGGTCCACCGCATCGAGGCAGCAGAGGAAAAATGGATGTCCCTGTTCAACGGCAAGGACCTCACCGGTTGGAAGGCCAATCTGTATCCGGATTCTTTCAAAGTGGTGGATGGCACCATCCGGGCGCAGGCGACGACGGCCAGTTCACACCTGTTCTTTGTGGGTACCGGCAAACCGGAGGAGGCGCGATTCAAGAACTTCGAGTTGAAGTTGATGGCTCGAGGGGAAACGAATGCGAATTCCGGGGTGTTCATCCATACGGATACCAGCACGCGTGACGCCAGTCATCATCTGGCGAAGGGTTACGAGATCCAACTCAACAGCACCGCCAAGGAAAAGCGTAAGACGGGCAGTTTGTATGCCATCGTGGACCTGGCCAAATCGCCCGTGGATGAGAGCAAGTGGTTCGAGGTTTACATCCGCGTGGAGGGCAAACGCATTCAGGTGAAGATCAACGGGCAAACGACGGCGGATTACACCGAACCGACCAACCCGGAACGTCCACCAGAGCGCAAAGGCCGTCTGCTGGACACTCAAGGCGGCAGCATCGCCCTGCAAGGCCACGACCCAGGAAGTGTGTTTTACTTCAAGGAGATCATGGTAAGGAGGTTGCCATGACCGAGAGGAACGGAAGCGCGCTGGAGCATTTTTCGGGAACGCACTTGCGCAAGATATTGAAGCCTTCTATTTTGTTGACCATGAAGAATCTGTTCGGTGTTTTTGCCATTTTTCTACTGACGGTTTCGACGAGTCTTTCGGCGCAGGAAGCCTCGCGGGCGGCCGCGATCGCGGAGCAACAGGATGCGGCGGAGCGTTACCAACGGCTCAGCGCGCAGATCGAAGACTTGCTGACGGCCAATGCCGCCTTGCAACGGCGCGTGGGCGAACTGGAGAATGAGTTACGCAAGACGCGCGCCGAGATGCTCGCGGAGATCAGCAAGGTGGAAAGCCGTGCCGAGTCCGGCAACTCCAAACTCGTTTCGCAGGATCAATTGAAGAAAGTGATCGAATCCATCAACGACGTGGACAAGAAACGCGCGGATGAAGACAAGAAGATCGTCGATTCCCTGCGCAAATCGTTGAAGGACTTGGAAAAGCTGCCAACGCTCGCGCCTGCAGTTCCTACCCCGACACCAACGCCGAACAAAAACACCGAGCATGCGACGGCCTCAAGCGGACCGATGAAAGGCTTTGAACACACGGTGGCCAAGGGCGAATACCTGACCTCCATCATCAAGGCTTACAACGAAGCCCTGAAAGAAAAAGGTGTCACCAAGAAGATCACGCAAGACATGGTGATGAAGGCGAATCCGGATCTGAACCCGAACAAAATGGTCATCGGCCAGAAGATTTTCATCCCGGATCCATCCCAGCAATAAGTGCGGTAAGGGTTAAGCGAACAGCATGAAAAACATCCGGCGTATCCATCTGTATCTTGGGTGTTTCTTCACCCCCATGCTACTGTTCTACATCCTAACCGGTTGGTTGCAGGTGACCAACCCAGAACGGCTCAAGTCACCCGCGGATGCAGAAACCTTGGTGCAGAAACTCCGCACTGTGCATGTGGATCAAGTGTATCCCGGCGAGGAAGAGTTCGTAAAACCATCCTCGTCCAAGGCTTTCAAGGCATTGACCATCATCATGTGCATCGCGGCCACGATCACTATTGTGCTTGGGGTGGTGCTGGCCTTTAAAACACTCAGGAATCAATGGCCGGTGTGGGTTTCCTTGGTTTTGGGTATCCTCCTGCCCATCCTGATGCTCTGGTTGGGACAGGGACGAAAGTAACCTTTTGCCTTTCGTCCAACCCCTTGGACTGCTAAAGCTCCGTCATGTCGGCACAACTCACGATCGGTTTTCTCGGCGCAGGCAAGATGGCCACGGCGCTGGCCAAGGGTTTTGTTCAGGCGAAATTGACCGCGCCCGAACAACTCATCGCCAGTGACGTTTACGAAGGCGCCCGCCAAGCCTTTGCCAAGGAAACCGGCGCCAAGAGCGCAACCACCAATCTGGAAGTCGCCAAGAGTGCCCAGGTCCTCATCGTCGCCGTAAAGCCGGATCAAGTCGCTGAAGTCCTCGCGGAGATCAGCCCCGTCTTGACCGCCCAACACGTCGTCATCTCCATCGCCGCCGGTGTGCCGCTTGCCAAGCTCGAGAAGCCCCTGCCCGCTGGCAGCAAGGTCATCCGAGTGATGCCGAATACGCCCGCACTCTTGGGCGCGTCTGCCTCGGCGTTTGCCTTGGGTTCTGCCGCTGGTCCGGAAGACGCCAAGCTCGCCCAACAACTTTTCTCCACTGTCGGCCTCGCCTTGCAGGTGAAGGAATCGCTCCTCGACGCCGTCACAGGCCTCAGCGGTAGCGGTCCGGCGTATGGTTACTTGATCATTGAAGCGCTTAGCGATGGTGGTGTGGCCGCAGGTTTGCCGCGGGATGTCGCCACGCGTTTGGCCGCGCAAACGATGCTCGGCGCCGCGCGGATGGTGCTCGAAACCGGCATCCATCCCGGTGCCTTGAAAGACATGGTGACCAGCCCCGGCGGCACCACCATTGAAGGCATCCACGAATTGGAGAAAGCGGGCCTCCGCGCCGGCTTGATGAACGCCGTACGGGCCGCTGCGGATAAATCCCGCAAGCTGGGTCAGGGTTAATCTTTAAATCATTCGCATACAATTTGGCATGAGTGTTGACCGTGTTCCGTATCTCGATCTTTCCGCCCAGATGCGTCCTTTGCGCGCTGAAATCGATGCCGCGCTCGCCCGCGCTCTCGATAACAATACGTTCTGCCTCGGGCCGGATGTCCTGGCGTTCGAGAAAGAGTTCGCTGAGTTCTGCGGCGTGAAACATTGCATCGCCATGAACAGCGGCACGTCCGCGCTGCACATCGCACTATTGCTGCTGAATGTTGGCCCCGGCGATGAAGTCATCACGACACCTTACACGTTCGCGGCCACGAGCTGGGCGATCTCCTACGTCGGTGCCAAACCGGTGTATGTGGATATCGACCCCGTGACGTTCAACCTGAACCCGGCACTCGTCGAAAAGGCCATCACGCCGCGCACGAAGGCGATTCTACCTGTGCATCTCTACGGTCATCCGTTCGATATCGAAGCGCTCTCCGCAATCGGCAAGAAACACAACCTGCCAATTGTGGAAGATGCCGCGCAAGCGCACGCTGCGAGCTTTAAGGGCAAGCGTGTCGGCGGATTTGGTGCTTCGGCCTGCTTTAGCTTTTATCCCGCGAAGAATCTCGGGGCCATCGGTGAAGCTGGTGCTCTCGTGACCAACGACGATGCCGCCGCGATCCGGGCCAAGGCTCTGCGCGAACACGGCTCCAAGGTCCGCTATCATCACGATGAGGTGGGTTTCAATTATCGCATGGAAGGTATCCAAGGCGCGGTATTACGCGTGAAGCTCAAGCAATTGGATACGTGGACGAAACGTCGTCAAGCCATCGCCCATCGCTATCAGGGCTTGTTGAAAGACACGCCGCTGACCTTGCCGCGTGAATATCCCGGTTACGACAGCGCATGGCATCTCTTCACCGTGCGCCATGCGCGCCGTGATGAGCTGAAGCAGTATCTGGAAACGAACGGCATCGGCAGTGCGATCCATTATCCCCTGCCCCTTCACCTGCAGGAATGCTACAAATCACTGGGCTATAAGCTGGGTGATTTCCTGGTGTCCGAAGAAGCAGCGAAGACCTGCCTTAGCCTACCCGTGTTCCCGGAATTGACGGATGCGCAGGTGGACCGCGTCGCGCAAGTCGTCACGGAATTCTTTAAGGCGTAAGCGCCTTAACCCTGCGGCGGTAAACGCAGCGTGGTATCCAGCGGCTGCGCATCAGCCAACTGCTTGCTGTTATCCAGGCTCGCCAGTTTCTGCAGACGTTCACCACTCGGACGCACCATGCGCTCGTAGCTACCCACCGCCTCGTTGTAGGCGTTGTTCGCCCGATCCAGACCGACACGGATGCGTTCGAAATGCTCCGTGAACTTAACCACGCGCACGAAGAGTTCCTGCGCGGATTCACTGATCACCTTCGCGTTCTCCGTCTGCGCGTGCTGCTGCCAGCTCACGGATACAGAACGCAACAGCGCAATGAGTGACGTTGGTGTGGCCAAGAGAATCCGCTTCTGCGCCGCCCAAACGATCAAGTCGTGATCACCTTCCAAAGCGGCGCTGAAGAGCGATTCAGCCGGCACAAACAGCACCACGTAATCCAGCGAGTTCGCAAATTGTTGCGGATAATCCCGGTCGGCCAGTTGCTTGATGGTGTCCTTGAGTTTCTTGGCATGAGCGATCAACGCCTCCGCGCGCTTCACCGTATCTGCTTCATCGACCGCGATCAAAAACTCCAGATCCGGCACCTTGGCATCCACAATGATCACGCGCTCACCCGGCAGGCGCACGATCATATCCGGCTTGCTTTCGCCCGCTTGCGCTTGCTCCACAAAATCACAATGCGCGCTCATCCCAGCCGCCTCCACCACGCGCCGCAACGTCTCCTCCCCCCAGCGCCCACGCGCTTGATTCGAACTCAGCACACGCCGTAATTGCAGCGTTTCGCTCGAGAGCGATTGGCTCTGCAAAGCCAGATGCTCCAAATGCTTCTTCACTTCACCCAAAGCCGACGACTGCGCCGTCTCGCTCTGCTGCAAACGCTGCTGATACACATCAAGCTGTTGCTTGAGCGGCTCCACCAAGGTCTTGATGGATTCCTGCCGTTGCGCCAAATCGCCCTTCGCCGTCTCTTGGAATTTGGAAAGCGTCTCGTTCGCCAAGCGTAGAAACTCCGGTTGGGTCGCCTTCAACGCATCCGCACTGAGCGCCTTAAAAGCCTCGCGCAGATCCATCAGCGCCTTATCCTGCGCCAGTTTCGCCTCAGCCAGTGCTTTTCCGTGCAATTCTTTCTGCTCGGCCAGCAAACGCTCCGCGGCTTGATGCTTGGCCTCCGCTCCCGCCAAGGCACTGGCTGATTGCGTCTGTTGCACGCGTAACTGGATCAGTTCCATTTCCCGTTGCGCCAACTGCTGGCGCAACTCCCCCTCCAGCCGGTTATCTACCACTGGCGCTATGGTCGTCTTGCGAGTGCCCAAGAGCCAGCCGATGGTCAGCCCCAAAGCCACACCAACAAATATGTAGAGAAACTCCATCCTGAGATTTACGATTTTGGGATTACAGTTTACGAACTGGTTCTGAAATTTCAATCGCCCGGCCATCCGGGTCCAGCACGACCATGCGCTTGCCCCACGGCGATTCTTTCGGTGGCGTTACCACAGTTACCTTGAGCATGTTCAGCTTTTCTAAGGTCTTATCCACGGATTCCACACTGAAGCCTAGCATGGTTGCGCCCGCATTCAAACGCTCCGGTGCCTGACCAGATTTGCCGGGATACAATTCCAAAACCGTGCCGCCACGTTCACAGCTCAGATGCACTGGCCCCGAACCGTGTTGCTCCTCCACGAAGGTCAACCCGAACACCTCGTAAAAAGAACGGGCCGATGCCAAATCTGCGGTCCTTAACACCATCAGATTCAACATCGGCCCAGACATAATAGATTGTGCTTAGAAGTGCGCGATGACTTCAATCTCCACGCTGGCGGCACGCGGCAAGGCGGCGACTTGGATCGTGGAACGGGCCGGGAAATCGCTCGTAAAATACTTTGCGTAGATCTCGTTCATGCCCGCGAAGTCCGCGAGGTTCGTCAGGAACACCGTGCTCTTCACCACGTTGGTGAAGCTCAGGCCTTGGTCGTCAAGGATGGCCTTCACGTTTTGCAGCACGCGCTCGGTCTGCGCCTTGATGTCGCCTTCTACGAGATTGCCCGTAACGGGATCGAGAGGGATCTGGCCCGCGCAGAACAGCAGTTCACCGACACGGACAGCATGGTTGTAAGGGCCGACCGCCGGGGCGGACTTGGCCGGTTTGATGATAGTTTTCGTAGCCATAAAGGTGTTGGACTCTAGTGACGGGAAGGATTCCCGGTCAAAGAGAAAGGAAGCGAAATGATGAAGGCTTCGCGGTGGCTAAACCTTCCAATTCACCACGTTCACCGGCTCGCCCTTCAGGAACGCCTTCACGTTGTTCACGGCGATGTCCATGAGGCGTGTCCGCGCGGCCTTGGTGGCCCAAGCGATGTGCGGGGTGACAAGGCAGTTCTTGGCCGTCAGCAAGGGGTTGCCATTACGCGGCGGCTCCACGCTGAGCACGTCCAGACCGGCACCCCCTAAACGCCCGGCGTTCAAGGCCTCAGCCAAGGCGGCTTCATCCACCAACGGGCCACGGCCCGTGTTCAAGATGAACGCCGTCGGCTTCATCCGTTGCAGACGCTCTTTATTGATCAGGTGCTTCGTCTCCGCCGTGAGCGGGCAATGGAGGCTGACGACATCGCTGATGTAAAAGACCGCTTCAAGACTTACGAACTTGATACCGTTTTCCTCGGTGCCGGTACGGCTCCGCGAATACGCCACCACGTTCATGCCGAAGCTCTGCGCGATCTTCGCAACGGCTTGCCCGATGCGCCCGTAACCCACGACTCCGAAGGTCATCCCGGCGATCTCGATGAGCGGTTTGTCCCAATAGCAAAAGTCCGGGCAATCCTGCCAGCGCCCCGCGCGGGCCGTCTGGGCGTGATGACCGACGTGGAACGTCAGTTCAAGCAGGAGCGCGAAGGTCAATTGCGCCACCGATGCCGTGCTGTAATCCGGGATATTCGCCACGCGGATGCGCCGCTCGTAGGCCGCTTCCACGTCCACAATATTATAGCCCGTGGCCAACACACCAATGTAACGCAGCTCCGGCAATTGCTCGATGGTATCGCGATTGATGACCACCTTGTTGGTCAGCACAATCTCCGCACCTTTGATCCGTTCCAGCACCTCTTCCGGTTTGGTGCGGTCATAGACCATCACTTCGCCCAGCTCCATCAGCCCTTTCCAGGACAGATCGCCGGGGTTCAAGGTGTAACCATCGAGGACAACAATTTTCATAAAACTTAGGGACTGAGTTTTATCCGTAAAGAGGGCGCATCGAGCACCTCCTTGTTCACGACAAACTTGGGCGCACGACCAGCGCACGCATCCATGACGGCTTGCGCTGCCGCAGTGCAAACCGTGCGGCCCGTATCACGACCGAAAGAGGCCTGATGCGGGGTCATCAGCAACCGGGGAGCCGTCCGTATCGGATGATCCGCTGGCAACGGCTCGACACAAAAGGCATCCAAAGCAGCGCCGCCGATGGTTCCGGCGTGCAACGCTTCGGCCAGCGCAGCTTCATCCACCAAGGCACCGCGTGCGGTGTTGATGAAGAATGCAGAGGGTTTCATCCGCTGTAATTGGGCACGACCGATCATGCCGCGATTTTCCGGCGTCAAAGCCGCGTGCAGACAGACGTAGTCACTCTGGGCGAGCAGTTCATCCATGGAGACGAACTCGGCCGCCGGTTGCACGGGGGCTTTCGGAGGAAAGAGATCAAACGCGAGGATGCGCATGCCGAAACCTGCAGCGCGTTTGGCCACCGCGCGGCCAATGCGGCCATAGCCGATGATGCCGAGCGTCTTGCCATTCACATCTTCACCCCACTGCGGCAGCCACTGGCCTTGCCGCATGGTGTGATGCCCCTCACCCACGCCGCGCGCCGCCGCGAGGAGCAAAGCAAAGGTGTAATCCGCCACGGCTTCATCCAGGAAACCGGGCGTGTTCGTGACGAGGATACCGAGCTTCGTGGCCGTGACGAGGTCAACGGCATCGTAACCCACCCCCCAGCGGGAAATGATCTTGAGATTCTTGGCGACGGAAGATTCGAGGACCGAGGCGTCAAAGCGATCCACTCCGGCGATAACCGCATCGGCACCATCGATGTAACGAAGCAGGTCATCCTTGGGAAAAGGACCCGTCGGTGGAGCCATCTCCACCTGGAAACCGGCGGCACGTAGCGACGCAATCGTGGACTCACCCACGATGTTCATTGCTGGAGCCGTAGTTACAACCGTCCAAGACATGGCGCGAGTGTAATGGGCGGCGTTGGCGGAACAAGAAAGAGAGGCAGTCAGAAGTTAAATTGTTGTTGTTTTGCTCTAGAAGCGGCGTAAACGCCGCGCTCACGGAGTGAGGGCTTCAGCCCGCTTCAATATCCCTACTCACCATCGGGTTTCTTTTCTACAGGGATACTGCCAGCACTACCGCTTCTTAGCTCCTATTCCCCTGCTTTTCCCGCACTTGGCGCAGGGTATTTCCCGGCGAACCTTTAGCGTAGCGATGCTTCGCCAGGCCGATGCGCTGAGAGAGGTAGATACCCGAATGGCCGCTGAAAAGATAGGCCACGAAACAGGCCGTCGCGAAATAGATGGCATGTTCCGCCCCGAAAAGCTCCACGCCCATAATGGCACAGGCCAAGGGAGTATTGGTGGCCCCGGCAAAGACGGCGATGAAACCTAAGGCGGCAAAGAGGTCCGGCGGTCCGCCGAGCAGGCCAGCCAGGGCATTACCTAAAGCCGCGCCGATGAAGAAGAGTGGCGTCACTTCGCCACCCTTGAAGCCGCTCGAGAGAGTCACCACTGTGAACACAATCTTCCACCACCAGCTCCACGGATGGACCTCCGGCGAATTGAAGAAAGAGACGATAGTGATGGCCTTCGGGTCCGGTGAAGAGACGCCCAAGCCGAGGTAATCTGTCGAACCCAGCAGCAAGGTCAGCACGATGACCACAACGCCGCCAATGGCGGGGCGTAGCATTGGCGAAGCGATGTGTTGCTTAAGCCAGACGCTCAAGCGATGGGAGAATTCCGCAAAGAACACGCTGACGAGGCCAAACGCCGCCGAAGCCACGATAATCTTGGCCAACAGTAAGAGGTCCACCTTGAACGCGCCCGCTGAGGAGAAGCCGATATGATATTGCGTATGCCCGATGCCCCATGCGTGGCAGGTCCAGTCCGCGATCACCGCGGCGATGAAACATGGCAGTAGGGCTTCGTCCTGGAGCCGCCCTATCATCAGCACTTCCAGCGCGAAGACCGCTCCGGCTATCGGTGTGCCGAAGACCGCACCAAACCCGGCAGCGATGCCGCCCATCAAAAGAATCTGTAATTCTGACGGTCCTAGCTTGAGGTGGCGCGCCCAACCGCTAGCAATGCTTCCACCCATCTGCACCGCCGTGCCTTCGCGTCCGGCTGAGCCGCCGAAAAGGTGCGTTATCAACGTCCCCAGCAACACCAGCGGCGCCATGCGCCGAGGCACTCCGCCACCGGGTTCATGAATCTGGTCCATGATGAGGTTGTTGCCGCCCTCTACGGATTTGCCCCAGCGATGATAGATGTAGCCGACTAGCACACCGGCCAGCGGCAGAAGGTAGAGCAACCAAGGATGTTCAAAGCGGATTTGGGTAACACGTTCCAGGCTCCACAGGAAGAATGCGACCGCGGAGCCTACCACCACGGCCAAAGGGATGACCAAAGCGCTGCACCGGAGCAAGGCCTTAGGAGGCAAGACCAGCAGCTTCAGATTCGGATTTAGACTCGATTTAGGCATAATGCTTCTACGTTTTAGGTAGGAGTCATCAGCCCAGCGGATGCCGTGGCGGTTTCCCGAGGATCGGGCAGGCAGAGTCCATTGCCTGTGGCGGAAATTAAGCGTCCCTCAGCCATTTTCGTCAAGCCCACGCTTGGGGTGCCGAACTCCGATTCGGCAAGTCCTTCAAATCAGGGAAGTTCAGTCAGGCCGAATTAGAATTCGGCGTTCCGTCACTTGGCCGCTGCTTTCTCAAGCTCTTTCACCCGGGCCTCGGCCTTTTCGAGCTTCTGGTTCAGGTCAAAATTCTCCCGGCGCAAGGCCGTCTCCGTCAGCAGTCCCGCTTGATAGACTTTATCCACCGCTTTCTCCCGGCGGTTGCGCTCGGTGAAGACTTGCAGAACCAGCATCAGCAGGATGAACAGTTGAAAGACTTGGATAGCGACCCGAACTTTCGGGTCGTGCTTCCAACTCGCCACTTCGGAGGTCTCGGATTGGCTCATGATTGATACGCTTAAATCTGAGGCAGGAAACTACATCGGCACGGGTAGTCTTGTCTATTGTTGCCCGTGATGCAGCATCTTATGGTAGGCTCCACAGTCAACGCCCGTAGTTTAACCCAGTTTTGCGCCTATGCTAAAAGTATCTGGTAAAGGTTCGATCACCACGTGTGATGGCGTCACGCGCCGTGACTTCTTGCAGGCCGGGGCCTTGGGCGCACTCGGCCTCTCCATGGCCAAGTATTCCGCGCTGGCATCCGCTGGCAAGGTGGCCAAGGGTCATGACGAGCGGTCCGTCATCATGATCTTCAACCTCGGTGCTCCGAGCCAGCTCGACACCTGGGATATGAAACCGGATGCGCCGCGCGAAATCCGTGGCCCGTTCAAACCCATCCGCACGAACAATCCGGATATCCAAGTTTCTGAGATTCTCCCGCTGCACGCGAAGCTGGCGGATAAATTCTCGCTCGTCCGCAGTTGCTACCACACGGCGGCGGCCATTCATGACACCGGCCACCAGATGATGCAGACCGGCCGCCTCTTCACTGGCGGTATCATCACGCCGCACGCCGGGTCCGCGTTGGAATACATCATGGGCCGGCGTAACGAGATGCCCGCCAACGTCATTCTGCCCGAGCTCATGGGGCCAACGGGTGGCAACATGCCCCACGGCCAGGACGCCGGTTTCCTTGGCAAAGCGCTAGATCCTTTTGTGCTGAACGCCGATCCTTCGAAGAAAGATTTCAAAGTTCCCGACCTCCTGCCGCCTTCCGAGATCGGCGAAGCCCGGTTGCTGCGTCGCCGCGAATTGCGCGATGTGGTGGATGACACGGTGCGTTCCTTTGAAGCTACCGAGAATGCGAAGTTGATGGATGAGAACTTCGCTTCCGCCTATCGCCTGATGACGAGCGCCAAGGCCCGTGAAGCCTTTGATCTGACGAAGGAGCCAATGAAAGTGCGCGAGCGTTACGGTATGACGCGTTTCGGCCAATGCTGCCTGCTCTCCCGTCGCCTCGTGGAAGCCGGGGTGCGCTTCGTCACGGTGAACACGTTCATCACGGTCTTCAACGAAATCACTTGGGACATTCACGGATCGAAACCCTTCACCGCCATCGAAGGCATGCGTGATATCGTCGCGCCGATGTATGACCAAGGCTATAGCGCCTTGATCGAAGACCTGCACCAACGTGGCATGCTGGACAACACAATGGTGTGCAGCCTCGCGGAGTTTGGTCGCACGCCGAAGATCAATCCCGCTGGCGGACGCGATCACTGGCCGAATTGCTGGACGGTGAATTTCGCGGGTGGCGGCATCAAGGGCGGCCGCGTGGTCGGCAAGAGCGATGATATCGGCGCGTATCCGGCCGAGCGCCCGGTGAATCCCTCAGAGATCGTCGCCACCATCTATAACAGCCTCGGCCTCGATCTCACCGCGCATCTGCCCGGACCGCAAGGACGCCCCTTCCCGCTCGTGGACTTCGGCACGCAACCGATCCGTGAATTGTTCTAAGCCGATGAAACGTTTTTCAGCCATCCTGAGCGGCCTTTGGTTGAGCTTTGCTGCGGCACAAGCCAGCGAATCCCTTACCATCCTGCCCGAGAAGATCACCCTGAATGGCTCCATCGCGCGGCAGCATCTGGTGGTGGAGCGCGTGGAGGACAAGCAATTCGTCGGCGAGTTGAAGGAAGGTGTCACCTACACGTCGAGCAATCCGGATATCGTCCGCATTGATAATGGCTTTGCGGTTCCCGTGGCTAACGGGGTCGCAACTGTGAAAGCAACCGCGGGCAAGAAAACGCTCACTACGAAGGTCACAGTAACGGGCATGGACAAGCCGGCGGATTGGACCTTCCGCAATCACGTGCAACCCGTGCTCGCCAAGTTTGGTTGCAGTTCCGGCGCTTGCCACGGCGCCGCGGCGGGGCAAAACGGCTTCAAGATCTCCCTGCGCGGTTATGATGATGAAGGCGATTATCTCGCGCTCACCCGGCATACGCTGGGTCGCCGCATCAGCTTGATGGAACCGGCGAAAAGTTTGCTCATCACCAAGCCCACCGGGGCTGTGCCGCATAAGGGCGGCATCAAGTTTGATACGGACTCGCTCGAATATCGCGTGTTGTCGGAATGGATCGCCAATGGCACCCCGGGACCGAAACAGGAAGATCCGCGCATCGAACGCATCGAAATGGTGCCAAACCATGTGGTGCTGAAACCGGGCGAGCAGCAGCAGATCCTCGTGCGAGCGTATTTCAACGATGGCCGCGTGGAAGACGTCACGCGCTGGACAAAGTACACGGATGCCAACTCTGAGGTCACTAACATCGACGATAAGGGTAACATCAAGGTGATGGGCTACGGCGAAGGCGCGATCACGGCCTGGTACCTCCAACGCATTGCCATCGCAACGGTCACGGCGCCTTACACGAACAGCGTCCCGAAGTCGGTTTATGCGAAGGCACCGAAGCGTAACTTCATCGATGAACAGGTGCTCACGAAGTTGCGCAGCCTGAACTTGCCGCCGTCACCGCGTTGCTCTGACGAAGATTTCATCCGGCGCGCTTACCTCGACACCATCGGCCTGCTGCCGACCGCGCAGGAGACGAAAGCCTTCATCACAGATACTTCCAGCAAGAAGCGCGATGCGTTGATCGAGCAACTGCTGAGCCGCACGGAGTTCGTGGATTATTGGGCCTACAAATGGTCCGATCTGTTGCTCGTGAAGAGTGAGAAGCTCAAGCCCGCCGCAATGTGGGCTTATTACAATTGGGTGCGGGAGAGCGTGGCGCAGAACAAGCCGTGGGATCAGTTCGCGCGGGAAGTGGTGACCGCGCGCGGGAGCACCTTGGAGAATGGCGCGGCAAATTTCTTCATCCTGCACGAGGAGCCAAAGGTGCTCGCCGAGACGACCTCGCAAGCCTTCCTCGGCATGTCTATCAATTGCGCCCAGTGCCACAACCACCCGATGGAGAAGTGGACGAATAACGATTACTACAGCATGGCGAATCTGTTCGCCCGCGTCCGAGCGAAGGCTGGCGTGGGTGAAGGTAACCAGATCATCGTGGACGCGTCGCAAGGCGAGCTGGTGCAACCGCTCACGGGCAAGCCGCAAAAACCTCGTCCCTGGACGGCGAAGCTCTGAATTTCGATTCCGACATAAATCGCCGTGAGCATCTGGCCAAGTGGCTGACCGCGCCGGAAAACCCTTACTTCACGCGCGCGATCGTAAACCGTCTCTGGTCGAACTTCTATGGCGTGGGACTCGTGGAGAGTGTTGATGATCTGCGTAAGACCAACCCTGCGAGCAATGCGGACCTGCTCGCCGCTGCCTCGGATTATCTGGTAAAGCAGAAGTATGATCTGAAAGCGTTGATGCGCGTCATCCTGCAATCGGAAACGTATCAACGCTCCAGCGCTCCCCTGCCCGGCAACTCCGCCGATAAACGTTTCTATGCGCGCTATTATCCACGCCGGTTGATGGCAGAGGTGATGCTCGATGCCTTCTCGCAGGTCACCGGTTCGCCGACGGAGTTTAAGACGTATCCGAAGGATTATCGCGCGATGCAATTGCCGGACTCGAATGTGAAGTCTTACTTCCTCAGTTCGTTCGGCCGGCCGGATCGTAATGCCACCTGTACCTGCGAACGCACAGATAATCCGAGCGTGACGCAAGTTCTGCACATTTCCAATGGCGACACGGTGAACCAGAAACTCTCCGCCAAGGGCAATCGCATCGAGCAACAGCTCATGGCGAAAACGGCCCCGGAGCAGATCGTGGAAGAAGCCTACCTGAGCGCCCTCGCCCGTCGTCCAACGGAGACGGAAAAGAAACGCATCCTGGAAGTGCTGCAAAAAACGGATGAGAAAGAATTGCGGCCAGTGATCGAAGACATCTACTGGGCGCTCCTAAGCAGCCGGGAGTTTTTGTTTAATCATTGATACAGCTAACCAGACCCGGCGTGCCGTAGGCGCGAAAGAATCATAGCCCGACGTTTTCAACGTCGGGTTTTGTTTTTCAAGAGCCTATCATCGCGTAGCGATGAAAGAAATCTTCGGTCACTACGTGACCGTGTTCGTTTTGTAATCCAACGGTGGCTTGAAAAGCCACCGCTATGAATCTTCTTTCGCTACGCGAAATGAAAACGGCGCGGAATCATCCGCGCCGTTTGTCTTTAAAGAGATTGAATCCGCGGCTCAGCCCAAGGCGGCAGCGCGGCGGTTGCCTTCCATCATGAATTCCAGATAGTAAGCCAGTTGCTGCTTCATCTGAAGGCGCGGCACGATGGCATCGATCAAGCCGTGCGCGAGGAGGAATTCGGCGGTTTGGAAGCCCGGCGGCAAATCTGCTTGGGTCGTGTCCTTGATGACGCGGGGTCCGGCGAAGCCGATCATGGCACCGGGTTCGGCGATGATGAGATCACCTACGCTCGCGTAGCTGGCCATGACACCGGCGGTCGTCGGGTGCGTCAACACACTGATGTATGGGAGCTTGGCTTTGGCATGGAGGGCCAAAGCACCGCAGGTCTTCGCCATCTGCATGAGGCTGAACATGCCCTCATACATACGGGCACCACCGCTTTGCGAAACGATGACCACGGGCAGACCGCGATCCGTGGCGGTCTCGATCAGGCGCGTCAGCTTCTCACCGACAACGGAACCCATGGAACCACCGAGGAAACTGAAATCCATCACGCCCAAGGCCATCTTCTGGTTGAAGATTTTGCCGATACCGGTGATGACGGCATCCTTAGCTCCCGTGGACTTTTGATACGCTTCCAATTTGGACGTGTAGGAGGCAACACCGGTGAACTTCAGGATATCCACCGCCGTCATGCCGGCATCCATCTCTTCGAAGGAGCAGACTTCAACGAGGGAGTGGATACGCTCACGGGCACCGATGGGAAAATGATGGCGGCACTTGGGGCAGACCTTCAGGTTTTCATCCAGCTCTTTGTCATAGATCATGGAGGTGCACTTGGGGCACTTGGTCCACAATCCTTCCGGGATATCCCGTTTCTTGCTGGAGGAAGAAGACCCGATTTTGGGCTTCTTCATGAAGGTGGTTTCGCCGGTGTTAGCCGGTGGGGTCACTGCGGGTTCAACCACAGTTTCCACACCCAAAGACTTTTTCGTAATAGACGTCGTTGCCATAGGTCTAGTCGGCCGCCTCTAGGCGGAACCGTCACGACATAATCCAAGACGAAATACCATCAGGTACCATCGCCTCAGATAGGGGAATATCTTCTACAACCGGCGGGCAACTGTCCAGACACAAACCTCCCTTGCCCCACCCCTTAATAGAGCGGCGGCACAGGCACTGGTGGTGGCTCCGGTAGTCAAAACATCGTCCACCAGCAGGATGCGTTGACCATTGAGCTGCTTAGAGTTACGCATGGCAAAGGCGCGTTTCACATTGGCCGCCCGCTCCTGCCGGTCCAGTTTGGTTTGGGTAGTGGTGGCACGGACACGGTCCAGCAAATCTGAACGTGCGGTAATTTTCGTCTTTCGAGCCAAGGCGCGGACCAATCTTTCCGCCTGATTGAACTCCCGTTCACGCTGCTTTTGCGGGTGCAAGGGAACGGGCACGAGGAAGTCAAAATGCTCTTGCGCCAAGGTCTCACGAGCCCCCTCCAGCCAGAGGTCCACCAAGAAAGGCTCGAACCAAAGTCCGCCATTGTATTTGAAGCGATGGATGGCTTCCAACACGACGCCTTCCGAAGCCGCCGAAGCCCGCGCCCACTTGAAGGAAAGATCGAGATCCTTGCAGTTGAAACACTCGAAGCTCTGCGTGATGGCACCATTGAAAGGAAGGCCGCAACAAGCGCAGAAAGGCGCTTGGATCCGCTTCACTTCCGCGCGGCAAACGTCACAGACGTAACCCTGCTTTTTGGTAGCAGGCTGCTTTTCGCAAAGCTGGCAGACATTCGGGTAGAAAAGACCGATGACCGGCTCCAGCCAGTGATTGGCTCGCTCAAGTAATGGGAGGGGATGCGCCATCTGTCCTTGGCGCTGATTCTGGCAAAACTTTCACCAAGATCGCCAGCACTAAAACCAGCACGCCGCAAGCGGCCCAGCCATCAATCAACTTGCCACTGCCCCACAGCCAGACATTGGCTTCCGACACATTCTGGGTGAAGAACCCATAGCTTTTCAGCCAGAAAATCCATCCCGCGTGAAGTCCATAGGAGAACCAGAGGTTGCCGGTG
This sequence comes from Limisphaerales bacterium, assembly GCA_965283725.1. Lineage (GTDB taxonomy): Bacteria > Verrucomicrobiota > Verrucomicrobiia > Limisphaerales > JAEYXS01 > JAEYXS01. The sequence goes on along the minus strand of CBDIPT010000002.1, from coordinate 610,854 downwards.
CGTTGATAAGCAGGGCGAGCATGATGCCCGCGAGCAGGAGGTTAAAAAAGCCGGGCACGAGTTGTTGAACATCACCAAATCCACGCATCATGTGTGGCAGTAACGCAAGACCGCTCCACCAATGTACCTCCGTCGGGGAGGTCACCCGGGCAAAAAAATGTAACAAGGCATAAATTCCGCTGCTGACGAACAAAGCCGTCAGCCAGGAAAACTGCTTCCGTAACGCACCAAAAACTACACCCCTAAAGAAGAGTTCTTCGAGGGCGGCGACGAGCAAAGCAGCCGAGGTGGCGTTCAGCAAATGTTTCAAAAAATCACCGGCCGAACGGTCCGTCACAAAGCTCCGTGCGCCGGCTGAAACGACCAGAATCATGACGAGGGCGAGAGATAAAAAGCCAAAGGCCAAACCCAGCCACACACCATTTTTTGCCATGGAAACGGGCCTTAAACCCACTTCTTGCCAGCTTTTCACCCCCAACCTTCGCAAGACCGGGACCAGCCCCAGAACTCCGATGATGATGAAGCAACGGCTCACGTAGCGATGCAGCGGCGCCCCGGCCAACCCCTTCAAAGCTGGCAGGCTCTCGGCCAGGAACTGGACCAGTCCATGAACCCAAGGCGCAAGCAATGCCCCACCGATGAAGATGGCGGCAAAGTAGGCGGCGATGACACTAGCGGGACGCATCGATGGCTGTATTACAAGGGCTTGCAACTTATCCGCCAAGCAGATATTCCAATTACCTGTCGTAAGGTGGCACGGCTTTAGCTAATGCTTTGGCCCTAGTTTTACCGAGTTGTTTCTGTTGTGAGCGTTGAGTCCAATTCTACTTTTGGTGCTTACCGCGTGCACGAACGCATTAATGGCGGCGGCATGGCGGATATCTGGCATGTCAGCGATGCTCAAGGCAAGTCGTTCGCCTTGAGGTTGATGCACAAGAGCCTGCGCTTCAACTTCTTCGCAAAAAAGCGCTTCTTCCGCGGTTGCGAGATCCTCAGCCAGATCCACGATCACGATTACGTCATCAGTTACGTGGAGCACGGGAAGCTCAAAGGGCAGCCCTATTGCGTGATGGAGTATGTGGAGGGGGACAACTTGAAGATGCTCTACGCCCGGGGTGATGACGTGTTGACGGAGTTCATCGGCAATATCCTCATCGATATGGCCATCTCCCTCCAGCACGTCCATGACAGCGGGTTCATGCACTTGGACTTCAAGCCGGAGAACGTCCTTGTAACGCGGAATGGGAATATCCGCTTGGTGGATTTCGATCTCTCCATGCCACGTCCGACGAAGCCGATGAAGATGGGCCGCACTCCCGGCACGCCTGCTTACATGGCGCCCGAGCAGCTCCAGCGCAAGTATGTGGATCACCGGTCGGACATCTGGGCCTACGGCGTGACTGCTTACGAGTTGCTCACCAATCGCAAGCCTTTCAATGGTGAATCCGGCAAGGAAATCCTCGCCGAACAGATGAACCGCGATGCCCTGCTCCTCCAGCCGCGCGCGGTAAATCCCGATCTGCCCGCAAATCTGGAAAAGATCGTGATGAAATGCCTCGAGCACGAACCGGACAATCGCTACCAAGATATGACCTATCTGGTTCGTGATCTGGAAGGCGCGCTCTACGTAGCGTAGGGCTTACTTCAGCCGTTTCCGGTTTTATTTCGCGACCTCACCAGAGACCTTTTCTGCCAAACGCGTAAAACACTTTTGGAGATCAAAGTTGGGTAAGCCAGCAGATTGCGGATCGCCCGGTTCAATGACTGTCCATGAGCCATTCTCCAGTTGCGCCACGTCAATCACAACGAAAGGCACGTTTAGTTTGATTGAGGCTTTGATTGCCAGTTCGCTTACTGCGGTCTTCTCAGTTTCTTCCAAGGTTTGCAGTTTATCTTGCACTGGCCAGTAGTAACCAAGGCCCAAGATTTCATGCTGGTATAGAACGACCCGAAACTCACGGGCGACCGGAAAGCCATCTTTCTGACATGTGACGTGCCGCAAGGGAACCAGTTTACGGATAATGGCCGTGCCTTCGGAAAAACTATAGCTTCCAAACAATGACGCTACGATGCCTTCAGCTTCTTTCAAGGTCGTCGCGGCGCACGCCTTCCATCCTCGGTCCTTCCGGGATTGCACCGCACCTTTGATGAACACCGGCAGTCCAAGTCTGTTCACAGCCTCTTCGACTTCGCAAATGTCATGCACCACCACTGTCTTGGGTGTCAGCTTGTGAATGTAAGGATAGGCGTGCTCAAAAGAATGGCAGCGCACATATTCTTCCGGCGTATTCAGCAGCACTAGATTCTTGGCTTTGAGCGCGTCGTATAACTCCGTGTATTCCTCATCAGAATGGATGAAGCAATTTAGCATTGCAGGGACAGGGCGAGGTTGACGGGGAACTTTGCGCAATGTCTGAACTGCGTCTGAATAGCGTGGCCAGTTTGACGGTATCTCAATGATGCTGAATCCCAGTTCACGCAGAACCGCCTCAATGCGTTTCTTCTCCCGCACGGCAGGATTCGTAGATGAAGGATTGGCCACCTCACTAATGACTACTGGTTGTCGCACGGCTATCAGACTTCAAAGGCTAACTCTTCGTCTTATGCTTTTTCAAGCAGAAGCAAGTTTTCCAACACCTTGGCAACTACTTCAGCCGTTTCGCTTCTTGGTTTAGCCCGTTCTGATGCAGGATCAAGCTCGTCACCTCGCCTTGGCTGTTCTTCACGAAGGTTAGTTGTGCATCCACCACGCGATAGAAAAACTCCGTTTCCGATGAAGGGAACGCCTCCAAGAAACTCTGCCCGGTGAGCTGCACGAGCAGGCGATTTCCCTCGCGACGGACGGTGAAGACAGCACCCGGAGCGAGTTGATATTTGCCCGCATAAGCGTCATAGATTTTCGGGTCCACCTTCGCCGCACCCTTTTCTTTCGGTGCTTCGTCGGAGATTTTCTTAGCGACCTGATTGGCACCATTTTGATGCAGCGTCAGGCTGATCGTCTTGCCTGTGCCATCTTGCTGAAAAGAGATCTGGGCATCGACCATATCGCAGAAGAATTTCGTTTCGCTTTCAGGATAAATATCGAGATAGGACTGCCCGGTGAGCTGGACCTGCAAATGATCGCCAGCCTGCCGCACGTTGAAGAAAAAGGCCGGTCCCAACTGATACCGTCCAACATAGCGCGCCTGCACTCCGGCTTTCACCGGCACGGCCTGACGGGCCTTTGAGCCATCCAATTTCGCGAGCGCATATTTCGGCTCCAGCCAATGGAGGCCGATATCATCGATGTCATACTCCGAATTGGAGAGAACCACGATCCCACGCTGCTGCTTCTTATCAAAGCCGATGAAAGAATGATAACCGCCTGTAGCACCGTTGTGCCAAATCATCTCCACGCCATTTCGCGTGGCGATGTGCCAACCGAGCCCGATTTTCATGCCTTTTGAAACATCACGACGAGGTGTTTGCGCGGATTCCATCGCGGCTTTCAGGTCGGCATTGGAAAGCGTCAGGTTGGCGGCCACGAACTTGAGCATGTCATTCGCAGTGGAACGCAAAGCTCCCGCACCCGCTAACGTCGGTATATCCCAATTCGAGACCGCTAGTCCCACCTTGTTGTGCCCGATGGCGAGGTGCTTTTTCGCCGCCGCAGAAAGGGTGATGCTTGTATTCGTCATCCCCAGCGGACGACACAGGCGCTGCGTCACGAGGGCTTCGTAATTTGTTCCTGCTTTTAACGACAGCGCGTGCCCCAGCAAGCCCATGCCGAGATTGGAGTATTCGTATTGCGCCCCGATATCCCGAGTCAGCGTGTAGCCGGAAAGGAACGTGTAGAGTTGCTCCACCGTGTAATCAGCATAAGGATTGGCACCATCCGCCGGAACGAGATTATCCGGCAACCGGGGTAATCCGGAAGATTGCGTGGCCAGGTCTTGAAGGGTGATTTGGCGGCCATTGCGCGTCGGGACTTTGACAGACGCGGGCAGGTATTTGGCGACGGGATCATCGAGCTTCACCTCACCTTTCGCGAACATATCCGCCAGCAACTCCGTGGTGAATACCTTGGTCACCGACCCGATCTCAAAGACGGAATCCCCGTCCACCACGGCATCGCCACCACTCTTCAGATGGCCATGACTGATGATGCGCGTGCCTTTCTCATCGATGATCCCCACCACGATGCCCACTCCCGCATGGGCCGTATCGATACGGTCTCGCAGAAGAGTTTTCAACTGCGCATCGTCCGGCCGCTCCTGCGCCCGACCAAGATAAGGCGCAACGAAGGAAAAGAGAATGACCGCCAACAATAGAGGCACTGGCCAGTTCATAGGTTTATTCATGAAGTGACTTAGTTTCCGCAGATTCCGGGATTTCCTGTAACGTCTGGTCCAGTTCCGCTTTTAACGGTAACAGATGTTTCTTCACGGCATACTGGTTCAACCACCAAATCCCACCGCAGATGACCGCATAAAAAACGGCAAAGGTTACCTTGAAGATCATACCACGACTACCACCTACACCAAAAGCCACCATGACAGCACCAACGTAAAGCGGCAGAATGTACCACCACAGCACCGTGCTCAACAGACGTATCTGGGTTTCGATCTTGCAGCGTTCATGCAGGAGATAGCCGCGCAAGGAATCGGCCGTCAAATTACGGTCATCCCGCCGTTTGCTGTAAATCAAACGGAACGCGATAAAGATCGCACCGAACACCTCCACTAGACAGCCCGTCTGGGCCAGCCAGGTAGTCGTCTGGAAATAACCCGGCAGGAAAAGGCCGATCACCAGAAGACAAGCAGCAACCTCCCGCACATCTCGCCAGAAGATGGTGCGACCAAACTGCGACATCTTCTGCTTCATCGCCTGCACCACCTGTGCATCCGGTAGCTTCGCCGGCGGAGCCAGCACTTGCCGTTGCCAGAGTTGTTTGAGTTCCTGGTCGTTCATGATGGAACCTCCTCTTGCATGAGCTGGGAAAGCTTCTTCTTCGCGCGATGCAACATCACCCCGACATGGCTCGCGCTCAGCCCCAGCACCTCTGCCATCTCGTCATAGCTCAAATCTTCCAGAAACAACGTCACGAGCGCTTTCTCTACTTTATCGAGTTTGGCTATGGCGTCGTATAGACGATCGATCTGCGGATTGTGCCCGGCCTCGACCTGCTGCTGTTCCACTAAATTCTTAATATCCTCCTGCGCCACCGGCACATCATTGCGCCCACCGCTCTGCTTTTTCCGCACAAAGCTGATGGCGGTGTTCATGGCCACGCGATAGAGCCAGGTGTTGGCGTGGGCCTTGGTCTTCAAGTTCGGCAACGCACGCCAGATCTGGAACAGGATTTCCTGATACAGGTCCTCCTGGTCCGGCGGCGTCCAAGCATAGACCCGACAAATCCGCAGAATCCTCTGCCGGTTTGCTTCAATCAGCGCCAGAAACTCAATTTCGACTGTTGGTTCCGAACTCAATTGGTTGGTTCTTTATACAATTAGTCGGCAGCCTTGGGGAAAATATTACCAGCCCCGGGATTTTCTTTTCAGAATCATTAAAAGCAAAAAGCGTTGAACCGTTTGCACGATTCAACGCTTTAACATTTTAACGAATCCTTCGTTCCTTAGAACTGCTTCAGGAAACGCAGGTCGTTTTGATAGAACAAGCGGATGTCATCGATGCCGTAGCGGATCATCGCGATGCGTTCGATGCCGAAGCCGAAGGCCCAGCCGCTCCATTGCTCCGGATCATAGCCCACGGTCTCGAACACCTTCGGATGCACCATGCCGCAACCGGCGATCTCCAACCAGTCCTTGCCCATCTTCTTGGTAAGCGAACTCGCGAAATCGATCTCGAAGCTCGGCTCCGTGTAGCTGAAGTAGTGCGGACGGAAGCGCAGTTTCACTTCATCGCCCAGCAGCTCTTTGAAAACATATTCCACCGTGCCTTTGAGGTCGCCCACGGTCACACCTTTATCTACATACAGACCTTCGATCTGATGGAACGTCGGGTTATGCGTGGCATCGGCATTATCGCGGCGATATACGCGACCCGGCACGATGATGCGAATCGGCGGCGGTTGCTTCTCCATTACGCGGATCTGGACGGAGGACGTATGCGTGCGGAGCAACGGCTTCGCGCCCGGACCGGTGCCGACGTAGAAAGTATCTTGGGCATCACGCGCCGGGTGATCGGCGGGCGTGTTCAAGGCATCGAAGCAATGATACTCATCCTCGATCTCCGGCCCATCCGCCACGGCGAAACCGATCTTGCGGAAGCAACGGACGATATCTTCCGTCACTTGGGTGAGCGGGTGCAGCTTGCCCAAAGAGTGACGACGGCCGGGAGCGGTGAAATCAGCGGGTTCTTTCGGCAGCGCGGCTTTGAGTTCCAGTTCCGCACGGCGTTCGCCGATCAGACGTTCCAGATCTTGCTTGGCATCATTGATAGCTTTGCCAGCGGCGGGTTTCTCTTCTTTGGAAAGCGTGCCGAGCTGTTTCATCAGCGCGGTGAGTTTGCCGTTGGAACCAAGGTAGGAAGTGCGGGCCTGGTCCAAGGCCGCCAAATCCGTTGCCGCCTGCAATTCAGCCAGGGCGGACTGTTTCAAAGGGTCGATCTGAGCCACGAAAGACATAGTGCGGGCAGGAAGATACGCGAAGGGATAAACGCGACCAACAAAAAAGGGCGGCTGTTTAGGCCGCCCTTCTTGATGGAAAAACTAAGACTTAGGCCTTGGCCGTGGCGAGATTCGCCATCTTGGTCTTCAGCGCTTCGCCCGACACGCGAACGAGTTCGGTGAAGGCGGCGGCGTCGGTCGCGGCGATGTCAGCGAGGGCCTTGCGGTCCAACGTGACTTGCGCGGCCTTCAGGCCTTCCATGAAGCGGCTGTAGGTGGTGCCAGCAGCGCGGGCCGCGGCATTGATACGCACCTGCCAGAGACCGCGGTAGTTGCGCTTCTTCGTCTTGCGATCGCGGAAGGCATACTGCATGCCGTGATCGAGAGCGTCGGCGGCATAGCGGTAAAGTTTGGAGCGGCGCATGCGGAAGCCTTTGGCGGCTTGCAGCGTACGTATACGGCGCTTACGGGAAGCTGGGGCGTTTGTAACACGCATAGGTCAGTAAAAACAGTTAAGGGTGTAAATTAATGGCTGAACGGCAGGCTGCCGATGATGCGCCACATATCCGTCTTGTCCACCACGACGGATTTGCCGAGAGAGCGACGGCGCTTCGGGCTCTTGCCAGCGAGCAAATGGCGACGACCCGCACGGGCGCGCTTGATCTTGCCACTGGCGGTGATTTTGAACCGCTTGGCCACGGACTTCTTCGTTCTGATGCCTTTAGGACGACGCATAACTAATCGACTTTCGTTCTATTAAAAGAGCGCGAACTATATGGACCTGACAGCGGGTGCGCAAGAGGTATTTTAGGAACAACACGGAAAAAAAGAAAAATGATCCGGGCAGCAGACGCCAAGGAGGTGGGGGTGGGGAACCCCTCTGAAGAAACGTACCGCTACCCGAATCATGGTCGAAACTAATTCTGCGCCAAGAAATGTCAACCCAGAACTCAGGATAAATACGGATATCCAACGCATGCGTAGAGTTTTTAATAACTCATAAAGAACAACTTACAAAAACTAATAGCGTGCCAACCGATTACAAAGATGCCTGCAAACCGCCCCGGTAAAAGAAAATTACGTTTTCTTGCTTTTTCCTCGTGACAGTTTCATTTGTTCCCCTATATTCACGCCCCTGCTGCGGCCGACCCTATCGTCCAGCGGTTAGGACACCGCCCTTTCACGGCAGTAACCGGGGTTCGAATCCCCGTAGGGTCGCCACTTCTTAAAGCAGAATTCCCTGAGATTGAAAAATCAGGGGTTTTGCGTCATTTTATCTCCATTCACCTCGGTGAACTGGATGTTTGACGCCCTTAACAGAGCTTTCAGCCGAGGCTCGCAAGCGCCTCCTCACCCCGCCGTCCCCTCGTTAACACTGGTCAACAATGCCCACTTCCTTGGTCAAAGCGGTGCTGGGCTGGGTGTTTTCCTACAAATAAACGCGCCCAATCGCTTAAATACGGCTTTCTCTCAAGCTGGAATCAATTCTGCTCGATATACCCTCGAAGGGAAAACCGCCCGGCAATTGTCACTGTATGAAAGTCATCCGACCTAACTGCAGAGTCCAATTCACTGCCGAAGATATTGAGTTCGTCCTGCGAATCCTCAGTCCCGGCACCGACACCAACCCCGCCCTCACCCAGCTTCTGGCTGATGAAGACGCACGTGATCAGATTTTAGATGACGAGCGGCTCTATCAGGCACTGCTGCAAGGTACTGGTTGTTTGCAGGTTTCGGCGCATCTTTATTTTTACGTGCTCGTGCGCCGGGTCTTGCGCAAGGCGGGTATCGAGAACCGGCAGGTAGCGGATTACGTGGCCGAATTGCTCGCCGAGTTCTCCCGCCTGGAACGGCTGCATCTGCAACTCACGGCGGATTTCAATCCCTTAGAATATCTGTTTGAGATGATCGCCGCGCTGCAACAGGCGGATGAACGCATGCGCTTCCAGATTCGTGCGCATATCGGCAATCACTCGCTCTTTCTCACCGGCGTGTTCCCCAACCGCATCCGGCATCGCGCCGAGAAGAAGGGGTTTCCTGACTTGAGCTACTACGAAGACTTAGGACGCGCCAGCTACCGGGTCGCCAGTGATCATCGGCTGGCCAAGCAATACGAGCTCACACCCGTGTTCTCGACGCTCAGCGAGTGTTTCCATGAAACGCGCCAAGCCTTGAACGATTTGGCGGAACGCCTTATGCACCTCGGGGATAACGGCAACTACGACGCCATGCTGGTAAAGGCTTTCGCGAAGAATCCATAAGGCGGAGCGCCCACCTCTGGGTCGGCTAGAATAAAAGGTTTTAGCCCAGCGAGCTAATTTGATACTCCGCCTCGCCGACCTGGAGGTCGGCGCTCCACCACCGTCATACCAACCCATGTCCCTCAACCACCTTCCGCGTTTCATGCGGATGCTGGTGCAAGATGGTATGCCAACCGCGCGCGGCACCGGCCTCGATGTTCTCCGGCCGGTCATCGATGTAGAGGATCTCTGCCCCATGCCGTCCGGACATCATCTCCACGACCTCATAAATCTTCCACGTGGGCTTCATGGCCCGCACTTCATGAGAGAAGATGTAGCCGGAAAAGTTGGCGAAGAATGGGAATTGCCGCCGCACATGCCCCACCGCCAGCTCGTTGGTATTGGAGAAAATGAACGTAGGAATACGCTTCTGATGCAACTGCGCATGCAGTTCCACCATCCCTGGAATCGCCGTGAAGATATCCGCGAAGGCCGCGCTGAACTCCGCCAAGGTACCCGTGTAGCCCGTCTTTTGTCCAAACGCCGCGAACAACTGCGCCGTGCTGATCATGCCCGTCTCGTACTGGTGCAACAAAGGCGATTGATCGATGACCAGCTTGAGTTCCGCCCCTTTCACCTGGCACAAAGGCTCCAACTGCCGCGTCATGATGCCATAATCGAAATCCAGCAGCACCTTCCCCAAATCAAAGACTACAACTGAGGGTTTGCTCATATCCTCTAAACCTCCCGACGCCCTTCCATCGCCCGCGACAGGGTCAGTTCATCCGCAAATTCCAACCCGCTCCCCACCGGCAATCCCTGCGCCAGCCGCGACACCTTCACGCCCTTGGCCGCGAGCCGCTTGGAGAGATAATTCCCCGTCGCATCCCCTTCCACATCCGTGCCCAGCGCGAGGATGACTTCCTTGATCGCCTCTGCCCCTGCACGCTCTTCCAGTTCCGCGATGCGCAAATCTTCAGGCCCAACACCGTTCAACGGCGAGATGCGCCCGCCCAGCACATGATACTTGCCCTTGAACACACCGGATTTCTCGAAGGGCAGGATATCCACCGCGCGTTCCACCACGCACAGGATCGAGCCATCGCGACGGTCATCTGAGCAAATGTTACATGGCTGTTCTTCCGTCAACGCGCCGCAGACCTTGCAGCTTTGCACTCGTTCCCGCGCCTGCACCAATGCCTGAGCGAGCCGCTTCACGCCATCCATATCCGCTTGCACCAAGTGCAATGCCAACCGTTCCGCCGAGCGTGGGCCGATGCCCGGCAGCTTGCTCAGTGAAGCGATGAGATCCGTCAGAGGTTGCGGCAGTGAAGCCATGGTAAGAAAAGGAGCCAGCGAACAAGTGTCCACTGGCTCCCGAAAATAAAACGAGTTCGTTAGAACATGCCCGGCATGTTCAGGCCCTGGGTGATCTTGCCCATCTCCGCGTTGGAGATTTCCTTGGCCTGGTTCAGCGCATTGTTCGTCGCCGCCAGCACGAGGTCTTCCAGCAATTGCGCATCCGCCGGATTGCACGCCTGCGGATCAATCTTGATGGAGGCCACTGTGCCGTCGCAACGCGCCACGACCTTCACGGCTCCGCCGCCGCTCGAGGCTTCGACCGTCTTGGCGGCCAGCGCTGCTTGGGTTTGTTCGATCTGCTGCTGCATACGCGCAGCCTGTTTCATGAGTTTGCCAATGCTCGACATAGTAAAATTGCGTTAAAAGTGATTATGCCCTCACATCCACGATCTGTCCCTTAAAAATCTCGAGGGCTTTCTTGATCAAGGGATCGTTCTTGAAATCTTCAATCCGCACCGGTTCCACCGAAGTCTTCGGCTTTTTCTCTTCCCCCTTCGCTGCGGGTGCGCCGTTGCCCGCGGATGGCGCGGCCTTGGCCGGCTCAGGAGCGGGCGTCAGAACTGTGGCTGGACGCCGTTGCCAGCCTTCAGGCTCGGCCGACTCGATGAACTTCACCCGCACTTCACCCTGCCCGAGTTCCTTGAACTTCGTCTGCAGCAGCGCGTGGTTCTTGGAGTTGTCCACCAGGCTCAAGTGATGCGAAAATTCCGGGTCATACCCGATGATGAACACACCGTTCTGGAAGGATACCGGATGGGCTTCCAGCAGGTACGAGCGCGTGAACGGGCTCACCCGGGAAACCGCTTCCACCACCTGATCCCAGAGCGGTCGCAAATCCGCGCTGGAAGCCGACACTGCAACCGGAGTCGGAGCTGGTTTGTCTTCGTCCGGTATCGGGAAAAGTGCCGGAGCGGGAGCCGCGACTGGTTTGGGCGCTTCCACTTTCGGTGCGGGTGCCGGCACCGGCGTTGGCGCAGGTGTTGCCGCAACCGGAGGAGCCGAGAGCACGGCCGCCGCTGCCTCGCGCAACGAAGTGAACGCCGGACGCGGGGCGGGCGCAGCCGCTGCTTTCGCAGGTTCCGCCACAGGAGCAGAAGGAGCAGCCGCCGCTGTCGGAGCGCCCCCACTGCCACGCAATTGATTCAAAGTCTTCAACACCGAATCAATGCTCACAGCATTGCGCGCCTGAATGGCCCGCAGCAACGCTACTTCGATCAAAATCTTCTTCGACACCGCCTCGCGCAACCGGCCTTCGCAATCCGTCAACACTTCGAGGATGCGGCTGAGCGCTTCCACATTCACCAACCCGGCTTGCTCTTTCAGCATGGTCGCTTCCGCCTCGGAAACTTCCAGCAGGGAGAGATCGCCCGAGGACACCTGGAAAATCATCAAGTTGCGGATGTGGCTGAGCAGATCGCTCAGCAACCGGCCGAGGTCCTTGCCGCTCTTGGCCAACGCATTGAGTTCGCGCAACGCCCCATCCACTTCTCCCGCCAAAACACCTTGCGAGAGCGCCAGCAACTGGCTCCGAGCCGTGAGACCGAACATGGAGAGCACGTCGCCCTCCTCAATCTTCGTGCCGCAAAAACTGATCAATTGATCCAGCGTGGACTCCGCATCACGCATCCCGCCATCCGCTGCACGGGCGATCGCGAAAAGCGCACCGTCATCGATCTCCACGCCCTCTTCCTTCGCGATGAAGCTGAGCTGTTTCACGATGAGATTCGCCGGAATGCGGCGCAGGTCGAAGCGTTGGCAACGGGAAAGGATCGTCGGCAGCACCTTCTCCGGGTCCGTTGTGGCGAAAAGGAACTTCACATGCGCGGGTGGTTCTTCCAGCGTCTTCAACAGCGCGTTGAACGCTGCCGTCGAGAGCATGTGCACTTCGTCAATGATGTAGATCTTGAACTTGCTCGAAGCCGGGGCGAAGCGGCAGGTATCACGCAGTTCGCGCACCTGTTCCACGCCGTTATTGCTCGCACCGTCGATCTCGATCACGTCCAGCGAACGTCCGTCGGCAATCTCTTGGCACTTCGGGTCATTCACGTCAAAATCCGCCTTCGGCCCGCCCGTGCAGTTCAGGGCTTTGGCGAAGATGCGCGCCATCGTGGTCTTGCCCGTGCCGCGCGGACCGCAGAAGAGATACGCGTGCGCAATGCGCCCCGCCTTGATGGCATTGGCGAGCGTCTGGGAGACGTGCTCCTGCCCCACCACATCCTCAAACTTTTGCGGACGATACTTCCGGGCTATGACCTGGTATGACATGACGGGGAAAGTATGGTTCAGGATTTGCGATTTACGAGCCCAAGTTTTTCACATCTCGCCAAGGCTTCAGGCAAGGAAAGGGTTCGACCGGCGGAGGATAGCCGCACGATACCGGGAGAAGGAGAAAAAGCGCCTCGTTCTGGACTATTCTGCGGCCGCCTCATCGGGCTTCGCATGGCCGGCAAAATGCAGAAACTCCAAGATATCCACACGAAGCTGTAAGAATTCCGGGCTGTTGCGCTCCCGGGGGAATGGCAGGTCCACCGGGATGACCCGCTCAATCTTGCCGGGCCGGGGCGTCATGATGACGATCCGCGAGCTCATGTAGATGGCCTCATCGATGTCATGGGTCACCAGCACCATCGTCGTTCCCCGCGCCTTCCACATGCGCAAAACTTCGTGTTGCATCCGCATCCGGGTAAAGGCATCCAGCGCCCCGAGCGGTTCATCCAGCAAAAGCACCTTGGGATGATTGATCAGCGCCCTGGCCAGCGCTGCCCGTTGAGCCATACCACCAGAGAGATGATGCGGATAGGCATCTTGAAAGCCATCCAGCCCCACCAAGTGCATATACTCATCCACCTCGTGCCGCTTTTGCTGCAAGACATCGCGCGCGACCAACCCGGCCTCGATATTCCGGCGGACAGTCAGCCACGGGAACAGATTAGGATCCTGGAACACCAAGCCCCGTTCTGCACTCGGCGCCACGATGGCCTGTTCTCCCACCCAAAGCCCGCCAGCATCGGGAGCTTCCAAACCGGCAATCAACCGGAGCAGTGTGGATTTCCCGCAACCGCTCGGACCAATGAGCGAGACAAACTCGCCGGGAGCGATCGATAATGACACGTTTTGTAACGCCACCATGCGGCCTTCCGGATCGTCCGGCGCCGGGAAAAACTTGCTGACGCCCTCGACCCGCAAGGAAGAGCCTTCATGACTGAAGTCAGGGGCGGGTGATGACGGGGTAGCGGCTACCATTTGATCACTCCTTTTTGCCAGTCCAGCACGCGGTCACGGATCTTGAAAAGCAACGTCATGATGGTGGAGAAGAAAGCCGCCATGATGATCAAAGCGGCGTAAACCTTGCCGTATTCCGCCCAGCCTTGCGCCCACCCCACATACCAGCCAAGCCCGGACTTCACCCCGACCGTTTCCGCTACGATCAAGGTCAAGAACGATGTGCCCAGCCCCATGAACAAACCGATGAAGATGCTCGGCATGGCCGCTGGCACGGCGACGCGAAAGATGAGGAAAGAAGGTTTGGCCCCCAGCGTTCGCGCGACATCCAGATAACTGGATTTGACATTCGCGATACCAGAGATGGTCAGCATGCTCACCGGAAACCACACCGCCAACGCCACCAGCCCGATGGCTGAAACTTTTCCGTTCGGCGCAACGACCATCGCCAACGGCACCCATGCCGTCGCGGGTATCGGCCCGACGATCTTCAGCAGAGGCATACCCCAATAACGGGCTTCACGGAACCAGCCGATGCAGATCCCCGCCGTCACCCCGATGAACACACCGACCAGATAACCGGCGAGCAACAGGACCAGCGAATTCCAGGTGCAATCAAGCAGCAGCTTGCGGTCATCGATCATGCTTTGCAGCACACCAGCCGGGCCTGGGAAATAGGGCATCGGCAACCAGCGAAAGCCCGTCGTAATCACTTCCCAGCCGCACAAAAGAAACACTGCGGCAGCAAAGATGGGGTTCATGTGCTGCAGCCAGCGCCGGAACGCTGGCCAGACGAAATGCACGCCCCCGGCCAGGACCGACAACGCGATCACCACCGCCAGAAAAACGGTGTAAGAAGCTGTCTGCGCGGCGGGTTCTTCTTTGGAAATCGCCAAGTGCACGATCAGTGCTGTGACGGACGCGATCGGCAACGCCAGCAATGCCCGCCAACGCGTCTTCTCCTTGACCGGCGAACCTTTGCCAGCAATTTGCCCGCTGGTTTTTTGATCGTCTGGCAGCCCGCTCTTTCCGGCTTCTTTCTGGCTTACATCCACAGTCATGTTCCTCGTCAATTAACCGGCGATAGACACAAGCCGCAAAACACATCCGCCGGATTCATCTGGGCATACTGCCAGCGCAACCATGATGGGGTGACCTGCGCTCCGGCGATCGTTTCCACTTTCAGCGATTTGACCCATTCGTCCGAGACACCGTCCAACTGCACAAACGCTTTCTCTGCCAGCTTCGCCACATCGGTCGAGGGACTCAGCATCCCGGCGATCTTCATCTCCTGCGTCGCCGAGATCACCGCTTTTTGGGCGCCGCTGACACTGGGGATATAACGGAGATGTGAAATGGCAACGGTATTCTGTTCCGCGGTCGAGGCCAGATACTTCCCTTTGACCGATAATTCCGCCGCTGCTTTGGGATTGGTCTCCACCCACTTGGCCGCCTTCAAAAGAGCGCGGGTCGCGGCGGCGGCGTTCTTCGGGTTCGCCTTGAGGTATTTGCCGCTCACGATCACCGCACAGCAATACTCCTCACTGTAAGGCGCATCATTGGCCTGATCGGCGATGTTTTTCACTTTGCCTTGGGCAACGAGCATGCTGCCGATCGGCTCCGAGTCCGCGATGGCATCCACCTCGCCCTTCTCCAGTGCCAAGCTCAGTTCGCCCGCTGGATACACCAGCCAGGTGATGTCTTTGCTGGCATCGATGCCATTGGCCCCGAGCACCCGGTTGGCAAAAATGAACGGCGGCGTTCCCATGCCCGGCACCCCGATCCGTTTGCCTTTCAAATCTTTGACACTCTTGATTGGGCTGTTCACTGGGGCTTGCACCCGGAGACAACCGCGATGTATGCCCGCCGTGAACTTCACATCCAGCCCTTGCTCGATCGGCTTCAGGAAATACATCACCAGATGGTGCGTGATGTCATAACCGCCCAGCGCCAGCACGTCCTTGTAGTTCTTCCACTCACACCGGACCAGCTCCACCTCCAGCCCTTCTTCTTTGAAAAAGCCTTTTTCGACCGCGGTGAAGATCGGTGCCTCACAAGTGATGCCCACGTAGCCGACCCGGATCTTATTGGAAGATACGGCGGGAGCATCCTTTTTTCCGCACCCGGCCAAGCCAAGGATGACCGCGGAAACGACCGGTAAAAATAAACGCATCGCCATGCTTCTCATACTTATCATGTTGGGTACTGGATCAACGTTTACTGCCATGCCAATCCTCGTATCCGTTGTTCGTAACCCCTAAAGCACTATTATGGAAATAGCAATTAGGCATCTCGGTTATAACTTTTCGGCATAAGGAACTTATCCTCAGGCCCGCGTTATCCGAACAGAGCCGCGCTTTGCTGCATCGCTTAAGGGAAATGTCACACTGCACGAAGGGGAAGTGTCAGGGACACCACGGCAGATGTAGAGCAAACTACCGTTGCTGCCTTCCGGCCCTGGCGGGGTTCGTAAGTCCGCATTCCATGGGCCCTGACGCGCGTGATTAAGCAGAACGAACTCACCGGCATCAAGACCCTTTTTGAGGAATTGTTGCCAGCCAATAGCCCACCCTCTGAACGAAATCCCAAATCCAAAGCACCAAGCCCCAACTCTTGCGGGCGGGCCATTGGTGTTTGGAGCTTGGTCATTCTCTGGAGCTTTGAGCTTTGGATTTGGAGCTTACTCCCCATTCTTTTCTGGCCCCACCACCGCCACCACCGCCTGTTCTGGCTTCAAATACCTCGCCGCGACGGCCTTCACCTCTTCCACTGTGACGGCCTCATAGTGCTGGTCTTCCGTCTCATTGTTCGCGTAGCCCATTCCGTAAAGCTCATCCAGCGCTGTCGTCTGCGCATAACCGCCCAACTCCTGCCGCCCGATCTTCTTCTGCCCGATGATCTTCGCCTTCGCGCGTTTCAATTCTTCCGGCGTCAGCCCTTCCTTCACGAGCAAGGCCGCTTCCTTCAGCAATTCTTCCTCCACCAGAGCCACCTTTTCCGGTGCCGTGCCCACGTAGAACCAGAACCCGCCCGGAACCAATCCCGGGAAACTCTGCGCGCCCACGTAGTAAGCGAGCCCCAGTTGATCGCGGATGCGGATGAACAAGCGCGAGCCCAAATCACTGCACGCCTCCGCCAGCAGCTCGATCGCATAACGGTCGGGCGCCCGAAGCGTCGTCCCCGGAAACCCGATCACCACCACCGCCTGCTTCTTGTCGCGCGCCTCGAAAACATGCCGCAGCTCGCTCGCTTCCGGCTTCGGCAACGCATTCACGAAGGAGTGACCGCTCACCGCATCCTTCCACCCACCCAACGCCTGCTCCACCGCCGCTAACACCGCCGGGGCCTTCACATCACCGTAGATCGCCAGCACGCAATTCGAGGGCGCGATGACCTTATGGAAAAAGCTCCGCAACGCCGCTTCGTCCAAACGCCCCACACTCTCCTCCGTGCCCGTGCCGTCAAAGCCATAACCGCTCGGCCCGAACAACGTCCGCCGCATCAGCGAACTGCAGCTCTGCAACAGATGATCCCGGCGCGACCGGATCGCCGCTAACTGCATCTCGCGTTCGCGCGCCAGCGCATCCGCCGGAAACGCCGCGTGCAGCAGCACATCCGTAATCAATTCCATCCCCAGCGCAAAATCGCTGTTCAACGTCTCCGCCGAAAGCCCGAAACTATTGTTCCCGCCATAGGCATCAATGCTTCCGCCCACAGACTCAATCTCTTCCGCGATCTGGTCCGCCGTGCGCTTCTTCGTGCCTTGCAGGAGCATCCGCGCGAGCAATTGCGTCACGCCATTGTTCTCCGCCGTCTCCGCCAGCACGCCGCCCTGGAACACCGCGCGAAACTCTACGAACGGCAGCCGATGATCTTCCTTCACCAGCAGCTTCAACCCGTTCGCCAGCGTGAACAACTGGATGGCATTCGTCTGATGCTGTTGTGCCGCCTTGCTCGCCTTCGGTGCCAATCCCGTCGGCACCAGCGAGTAAACCGTGCGGTTCTCCGTCGTGAGATACTGCTTCGCCACCCGTTGCAGATCGGCTGGCGACGCCTTGCGCACTGCTTCCAGATAACGCTCCGAGAAATTCAGATCATTCGCTGCGAGCCAACTGCCGCCGAGATCTTGCGCCTGACCTTGCATCGTCTTGCGCGTCGCAAGGGTCGCCGCCGTGAATTGCTTCACCGCCTTGGCGAACTCCGCTTCCGTGATGCCCTTTTCTTTCACGAGATCGAGCTGTGCCAGCACCGCCGCCTGCGCCTTCTCCAGCTTCTCGCCTTCGCACACGATGCTCATGCCGAAGAGCCCCGGATTGCCCGGACTATACGTCCACGCATCCACATGATTCACCACCGCCTGCTTCTGGCGCACTTCGCGATACAGCCGCGAACTCCGCCCCGCACCTAGCACTGTGCCCAGCACATCCAGCAAGGGCACATCCACATGCCGCAGGTCCGGGATATGCCAGCTCATGTGCGAGTGGACCAGCTCCACCGTCGCCTCTTCCACGGTGATCCGTTCCGCGATCTGTCGCGGCTCCACTGGTAACACGATGTCCGGCAAGGGCCGCGCCTTGGAATTCGCCCACGCTGCCTTGATCTGCTCCACCACCTCCGCCGCATTCACATCGCCAACGACCACATAGAACACATTGTTCGGCGCGTAACGCTGATGGTAATAGCCACGGATATCTTCCGGCTTCAGTTCGTTGAAAATATCGAGATACCCGATGATCGGATACCGGTACGGACTCCGCGTATACGCCGTCTCAAAAAGTCTGCGCCCCGACCGCCGTCCCGGATCATCCTGCCCCATATCCATCTCGCGGCGGATCACGTCCAGCTCCTTCGCCAAGTCATCCGGCGGCAGCGAGGCGTTCTGCATGATGTCGCACAAGATATCGATCGCCACCTTCCCGCCCGTGTTCGGCACATTGATCCAATACACCGTGCGATCAAACGACGTGTAGGCGTTCATGTAACCGCCCGCCTCTTGAACCTCCTGATCGATGCGACTCCCCGTGCGCGTCGTCGTCCCCTTGAAAAGCATGTGCTCCAACACGTGCGAAAGCCCCGCCCCCATCCATTTACCCTCATGGATGCTCCCTGTCTTCGCCCATGCCTGCGCGGAAACCACCGGCGCGCTGTGATCCTCCCGCACGATGATCGTCAGCCCATTCGGCAACGTCGTCAGCTCCACCCCCGGCGGCATCGCCGGGATGGACGCTGCACCTGCTCCACCCGCCCCATTCGTCTTTCCCGCTTCAGTCGTAATCATGCTCACAAATTATCCCCCAAGATTGCCCCCCGCCCGCCAGAATGCAAACCCCTTCCCGCCCAAATCCCGGGAGGGACGGCGTGCCGCCGTTCCCAACAATTTCTTTGCCCTTGCTCGGCTTCCCCTTTGGAGTGCTTTGGCTTGCCAAAGCTTTCCCGAACGCGCCTTGGCGCGTCGCCCCTATCTATTCTTCTCTTTGTGCCTCTTGTGCCTTTTTGCGACCAATCCCCCTTTCGATGTTGGAAGTTGGGCGTTGGATGTTCGATGTTTCCCCTTAACCTAAAGGCAACACCTTCTGCACCACCCGCCGTTCCGGCCCCTGCTCCGTCGGACACGCCCCATTCACTGCCCGCCGCATCTGCGAAAACCACCAGTTCGACTGCGATATCCGCCGATACCGCCGCGCCACCGGCCGACATCCTGTTTCCATCTTCAACTCACTTTGTTCTGTCAGTTTCATAGTGAACCTTTGTTAGTTTCTGCATCCACTATGCGGAAGGGGGTAGGACATCTGCTGTCCAACCCCCAATTTCCTCGAAATAATCCTCACCCTCCAAAACTCACTGAAACAGAACCACTTCCAAAGATCGGATACCTAATTAGCGCAAATTCGCGCAATTCGCGTCACTCCCATTTCGTGTCTTTAGCGTATTTCGCGGGCAGAAAAAACACCCGCCCAGCCTCTCAGCCAGACGGGTGCCAAATTCTCCCACTCCCACTTTCCCGCCCTCTCACTCTCTTTCGATGTTCAAAGTTGGGCGTTCGATGTTCGATGTTTCTCGTTATTTGATAAACCCCTGCTCCTTCAACCACCCAACACACTCGCCCGTCCACGGATGCCGCGCCGTCGGATCCCACTGCGCCTTGCCCAGCCCGATCCCGTGCGGACCCTTCGGATAGATATGCAGCGAGAACGGCACCCCGTTCTTCCGCAACGCCGCCGCGAACTCCAACGTGTTCTCCACCTTCACCGCCGAATCCTCGAACGTGTGGAACATGAACGTCGGCGGAGTATCCTTCTTCACCTGCTTCTCGTTCGAGAGCAGCTCCACCAATTCCGGCGACGGATTATCGCCCAAGAGATTCTTCTTCGACCCGCCATGCGTCAGCGGCCCCATGCTGATCACCGGATAGCACAAGATGCCGATGTCCGGCCGTGAACTCACCTGATCGATCGGATCCTTCGCATTCGCATCACCCGCATCGAAATGCGTCAGCAACGTGGACGCCAGATGCCCGCCCGCCGAGGACCCCATGATCCCGATGCGCTTCGCGTCCAGCTTCCACTCGCCCGCCTTCGCCCGCACATACCGCAACGCGCGCGACACATCATTCAACATCACCGGATGCCGATAACCCGCTGAGCCCAACCGATACTTCAGCACGAACGCCGACACGCCTTGCTCATTCAGCCACATCGCATAATCCCGCCCCTCATGCGGCGCCAGTCCGCCATAACCACCGCCCGGACAGATCACGATGGCCGCCCCCGTCGCCTTCTCCGGATTCGCAAAATAGGGCGACAACGTCGGCACATCCTTGTCCTCCTTGCCCAAAGCCCCCGGCGCGCCCTCCGGCCAAAGCGGGAACGGCTCCCGCGGCAACCGCTGCTGTGCATTGACTGAAACCGCCGAAATGGCCAAAGCCATCAAACAAAGTGCTGTGCGAATCTTCATAGGATTGATGTGTTTTACCTTAATCACAAAAATCATTGAAGCAAATCGTATTTAAAAACCACCACCTCACGTTTGACTTGGCATTCATAAAGCTGAGCGTAACTTCACGAACAGGTGAGCAAAAACCCTCAATTTAGATGGCTTGGATCTGAGCAATCAAAAGCAAGCAGCAACCGCAAAGCTGCAAGCCATATAATCCAAAATTTGATTAAGCATTGTCCCAGCTCAAAATCCACGTCGGCTGATGAGAATTGCTCCTTTGACTTGATACTCCAAGTAGGCGCACTTGCTCTTAGAAAAATTTGTGACCGCCCTAGGATTACGGAAGCGAATTTGGCCAAGGCATTAACCATGATGGCAGAATCCGAACTCTCAAGTATTGAAGATTTCGAGAATGTTTACTCCACCATTTCTCGAACACCCTCTGACGCACAAAAAAGACAAGAAACGACTTGGACTTTCCTGATACCCGCCTTTTTCAAAACACACAGCAAAGCCCCAAAGCGCCTGCAGGTGTTGGGAACTTCATTTCAGATGTTGGAAGGAGAATCTGCCAAGCATGAGCTCGAACATTACAAGGCAGATATTTTGCAGTATGGAATTCGCTTAAGAACTTCGCCTCCAACTTTTTGGCGAGTGCATGTTAAAGGGAAAGACTGGTACAAAGCATGGCTGGAAATCGACGCAGCCTATGAAACCCTAAAAGGTATTTTCGAATTAACACAAGGATTTGGGAATCGGCAATTTGGTTGGTCTATATACCCCAAGTCCGCTTGCTATTCAGAAGCTGCTAGATGGATTGTAGCAGTTTCAGAAAAAACAAAGAAGGTCGCTCATATTCTAGTCGATTCAACAGAACCGGAAAAAACACAAACTCTTAACGAACAAACCTTCGCAGCCATACTTAAAAATGCTGTTTTCTTTAAAGCTATACCCCAAAAAGGTTCCACGAAAGATCTCCTTGCAACAGCCCTTCGTCTTTACTCTCAAGCTTTAAGCGAAACGATGATTCATAGGCGCTTAGTCGGCTTCTGGCAATTGGCAGAACTGCTAACGCTTTCAGATCGAACATCAGGCAAAACTGATGTTGTTTGTGAAAGGTTAGCCGCTTACAAACAAATATTCCTTCCCGACGGAATCGGCCTGAAACTGGCTCTAAATGAAATCGCCGACAAGAGAAACAATGCAGTTCATCGAGGAGAATACAGCGAGATTAAAGACGTGGATGTTCAATTTCTAAAATTGATATGCGAGACGACTTTCGCTTTCATTTTCACACACATTAAGAGAATCCGGACGCTAGACGATCTCGATCTCTATTATCAATTCAGGAACAGAGATGGGGAGGATTTGAAGCAAATTCGCAAACATCTAGCATATCTTCTCAAGCAGAAAAAGAAATTTAAAGAAGAACCAGCGTAGTTAATCGCATTCCACATGGTGGCGCCCGCATAAACCTGCTAAGTCCTGGTCAAAAGCCTTCCTGACTCACCATATTCTTAGCCGCAGTTCACATTTTTAGCAAGTCGCACCGCAACCCTATTCAGGGCCTCTCCGCCACCTCTCGATGTTCGGAGTTCGATGTTGGATGTTCGATGTTTCAGCTAATCTGTGTTCATCTATGTCAATCTGCGGTTAACTCCTTCCCCCATTTGACACTCCCCGCCTCACGCCGTACTTTCCCCGCCACATGTTCAAACTCGTCGCACCCTACGAACCTGCCGGAGATCAGCCGCAAGCCATTGCGAAGCTGACCGAAGGGTTGCGCGCGGGCGCGAAGCATCAGACGCTCCTCGGCGTCACCGGCTCCGGCAAGACCTACACCATCGCGAACATCATCAAAGAGGTGAACCGCCCCACGCTCGTCATCTCGCATAACAAGACGCTCGCTGCCCAGCTCTACGCCGAGTTCAAGAGCTTCTTCCCGGACAACGCCGTCGAATACTTCGTCAGCTACTTCGATTACTACCAACCCGAGGCCTACATCCCGCGCACGGACACCTTCATCGAGAAGGATTCCAGCATCAACGAGGAGATCGAGCGCATGCGCCTCTCCTCCATGAGTTCGCTCTTCGCCCGGCGCGATGTCATCGTGGTGGCCAGCGTCTCTTGTATCTACGGCACCGGCAGCAAGGAAGACTACGAGGCCATGGTCATTCCGTTGAAGGTCGGCATGGAGATCTCGCGCGACCAATTCCTCAGCCGCCTCGTGGACATCCAATACCGACGTAACGACATCGCCTTCGAACGCGGCGAATTCCGTGTGCGCGGCGACACTGTGGAGCTCCGCCCCGGCTACACGGAAGACGGCCTGCGTATCGAATTCTTCGGCGACCAGATCGACCGCATCACGCGCTTCGATCCCTTGCTCGGCGATCCGTTGGAACAATTCGAGGCCATCACCGTCTATCCCGGCAAACAATTCGTCACCCCCGCTGACAAATTGAAACGCGCCATCCTGAGCATCCGCGAGGAACTCGGTGAACGCATCGCGTGGTTCGAGAAGGAAGGCAAACTGCTCGAAGCCCAACGCATCAAGATGCGCACGGAATACGATCTGGAGATGATGGAAGAGATGGGCTTCTGTTCCGGCATCGAGAATTACTCACGCCACATCGCCAAGCGCCCGCCCGGTTCGCGCCCGGCCACGATCATCGATTTCTTTCCGCCCGATTTTCTGCTCGTCATCGATGAATCCCACGCCACCGTCTCGCAGATCGGCGGCATGTATGCCGGGGACCGCTCCCGCAAGAGCGTGCTCGTGGACCATGGTTTCCGTCTGCCCAGCGCCCTGGACAATCGCCCGTTGAATTTCGACGAATTCCAGAAGTTGCACGACCAGGTCATCTACGTCAGCGCCACGCCCGCCGCACAGGAGCTACAATGGTCCGGCCAGCGCGTCGCAGAACTCATCGTGCGCCCGACTGGTCTTGTAGACCCGCCCATCAGCATCCGCCCGCTGAAAGGCCAGATCGATGATCTCCTCGAAGAAGTCCGTAAGCGGGTAGAACTGAAAGAGCGCGTGCTTGTCACCACGCTCACCAAGCGCAGCGCCGAGGAACTCACCGATTACTTGCGCGATATCGGCATTAACATCCGCTACCTGCACAGCGAGATCGACGCCATCGAACGCGTCGAGATCCTGCGCGCCTTGCGCAAAGGCGACTTCGACGTCCTCGTGGGCATCAACCTCCTGCGCGAAGGCCTCGATCTACCGGAAGTCTCGCTCGTCGCCATTCTCGATGCGGATAAGGAAGGCTACCTGCGCTCCACCACCAGCCTCATCCAGACCGCTGGTCGCGCCGCCCGTCACTTGAACGGCTTCGTCATTCTTTATGCGGACGTGATGACCCAGAGCATCCAGAAATTCCTCGCCACCTCGGAGTACCGCCGCAAACGCCAGCTCGCCTACAACCTCGAGCACAACATCACGCCCAAAGGTGTCAGCCGCGCGGTGGAAGACAGCCTGTCCTCGCAAAAGGAAGTCACCGCGAAAGCCACCGCCTTCCTGCGCGACAAACAGCCCGAATTCGATGTCACCGAGACCATCCGACAGCTCGAAGGCGAGATGCTCGACGCTGCGAACAATTTGGAATTCGAGAAAGCCGCCCTGCTCCGCGACCAGATCAACGAACTCAAACGCACTTTCCTCGGCGGCGAAGGCAAAGACTCTGGCTCCGGAAAACCCACCAGCTACGGCAAAGGCAAAAAGGGCAACCGCAAATTCGGCAAGAGCGGCAAAAGCAACCCGTTCTGATCCCGCAGGACCACGCGCCTTACCCTCTCCCGGTAGGGCGTTGCTGCCGCAACGCCCAAACCAAGGCCTTCACCACCGAGCACCCAACCATCAACGGCGCTCTCAAACTCACACCATGAGATCGTAACGCCCGCGTCCCGCGGGCCGTCCCCGCAGGCATCCCTGCCTGCGCATAGTCTGAACTTTGGAGTGCGAAAGCCAGCCTCCGCTTTCCCCATGACGTGCCTTGGCACGTCGAATTCCCCTTTCGCGTCTTTAGCGTATTTCGCGGTTAACCATTTCCCGCCTCAATCGCCGCATTCCGCCCCCGCGGAAGCTTGTCCAGATGAAAGATCAGGAACCCATGCAGGAACTGCCGCAGCTCAGTGATGTGCTGCAGCGTCAGTTCCGCCTCCGCCAACTGCGCCCACTCGCAATCCTGTAACGCCTCCATCAATGCCTGCGCCGTCTTCCCCAGCTTGATTTCCTCCGACAATGGACTTTGACCCAATGCCTCCAGCAGCTTCAGCTCGAACGCGAGCACATTCACCGGCTTCGCTCCCACTTGCACCAGATGCTGCAAGAAACCGAGCATAAGATCATACACCTCCGCGATGGGCGTCTCCGTCTCCGTCGTCTGCTCGATCATCGCCACCGCATACGCCGCCTGCTGCACCCGCCCGATGTCCGACCGCAACGCCTCATGCGTCTCCCGCAAACTCACTTCATGGAGATTATGCAGATCGGATCGTCGGCTACGTTGAAACGAAAAATCCGCCTGATAGAAGATGTCCAGCTTCCCGCGAAACACCGACTTCGGCCGCCGCGCCCCCTTCGCCACCACCGCGATGCGCCCCAACTCTGGCGTGAGCCAATGCACAATGAGGCTCGTCTCCGTCAACGGCCGCGTCCGCAAAATAATTCCTGAGGCTCGCTCATCCATTCACACCCCCAACTGAGAATGCAACCCACAGTCACCAAAGATCCAAAGGTGCAGTTCTCCACATATATCCACAGAAAGGGAAGGGTCGATTTCACCAATCGCACTACTGCCTGTGAACTCAAATCGCATGCCTATATAGAGTAACTTAAAGTAAACCAGAAGACTCCAACAAGAACCTAAAAAAACATATCATATCATTTTACAACTTCCAAGAAACCACAACATCATCTCCTGAGCAATTTTCATTAATTCCATTTGGACCAACCGACCAAATGATCAGATTTTTGCCCGGCAGCAAAGTCTCAGGATCCTCTTTTGATCGCCACCTTACTCTTAAATCATGCCCCCATAGGTCTTTTCTCGGCGGCGCGTTTTTATCCAATTCCTCAATCGTTTTCTGAGGGTTACGACTCCAATCACTCACAAAAACAACCAACTCCGAATCCGAAACACCTTTGGAACGAAGCCATTTCAATCGGGAAAACCCATCCGGCTCAAATTCAACATTAAAATACGTGGTTTTGATTATAGAAGCTGTAGCATCCGCCTTGCTAATTCTCTCAGCCTTGCTACACGCAAAAAAGAAACACAAGAAACACAGCACAATACCATGGTATGATATTTTCATTCTCAACAATCACTCCAAACAGTATCTGCGGCCTGGTCGCCGTGTGTGCAAGAAGCCCCCTGAAGCGCGTTCAGATAGTTGGCTCGGTCCCCACCGGTTGTGCGATCTTCACATTCGGTGCACCCGCTGGCTTCCCTTGATACTCCGGTGCCACCGAGCCCAAACTGATGATGAACTTGATACCATCCGAGACCGGCATATCCAGCTTCGTCAGCTTCGCCTCCGCCACCAAGATGAGATAGCCCGACGTCGGGTTCGGCGTCGTAGGGATGAACACGCTCACCATCTTTTCCCGCGTCTTGGCTTCCACTTCCTTATGCTGATCCCCCGTGATGAACCCGATGGAATACACCCCATCCCGCGGAAACTCCACCATTACCACCTGCTTGAACGAGGAATTCTTGCTCGTGGCAAACGCATCATTCACCTGTTTGATCGCGCCATAGATCTTGTTCAGCAAGGGCACCTGCAACATCAGCCGGTCCATTGCCTGGATGATTTGCCGTCCCAGATATAGCCGAGTCACCGTGCCGATGAGCGCCACCAACCCCACCGCCAGCACCAGCGCGAACACGCTCCAATACCAGTGCATCGGCCCCTTGCCATGTTCTGCATGGGTGATGTGGGCCGGGATAAAGATGAGCAACGTGTCAGTCAGGTTGGCAATGGTGCCAAACAGCCAGTGCACCAGCGCCAGAGAAAGGACCGCCGGCAAGATCACCGCGAGACCGGTGAAGAAATTGGCCTGCCAGTGGCCGAAATATCTTTTCACGGGCGCACCTTAACCCCACCCGCCAGTTTTCTCAAAGCAAAACGCCCGGCCAAAGCTTTCACCAGCCGGTTCTCCTCCCGTTTCATCACCCGCCGCTTGGCCGGCTCCAGGTCATCAAACCCGCGCAAGTGCAGCACCCCGTGCACCACATAGCGCGCCAGTTCCTCCGTCCAATGCTGCTTGAACTCCTTCGCCTGCTTCAGCGCATCGTTTACACAGATATACAGCTCGCCATAAAGCTCCGGCACTTCTTCACCCGGCGGCACCTCTGGGCGGTAATCAAAAGTGATGACATCCGTGGAACCCTCGTGTTGCAGATAATCCCAGTTCACTTGCGCCATCTCCTCCGGCTCCACCAGATGGATGCCCAGTTGATACGTCTTCAACGCCAGCTCTTCCACCAGCAAGGCGCGCGTCGCCGCCTTCAGCAACTTCGTATCGATCGCTCGCGTCTTCTGCCGGTTCCGCAATTGCAGCTCGTTGCTCATTCGTTCCGTCCCGTGCCGCGATGCTTCTCGTACGCCTCGATGATCCGCTGCACCAGTTGATGCCGCACCACATCCTGCTTCGTGAACTCGTGGAAGGCGATGCCCGGGATCTTCTTCAAGGCCGTGATCGCTTCCACTAGGCCAGACTTCTTATGCCCCGGCAAATCCACCTGTGTCGGGTCACCCGTGATGACCGCCTTAGAGCTGTAGCCCAAGCGCGTGAGGAACATGAACATCTGCTCCATCGTCGCGTTCTGCGATTCATCCAGCACGATGAACGCGTGGTTCAACGTACGCCCGCGCATATAAGCCAATGGCGCGATCTCGATTACCCCGCGCTCGATATGCTTTGCCAGTTCTTCCGGCGACATCATATCGTGCAAGGCATCGTAAAGCGGCCGCAGATACGGCGTCAGCTTCTCGTGCAGATCACCCGGCAGGAAACCCAGCGCTTCGCCCGCTTCCACCGCCGGACGTGTCAAAATGATCCGGCTGATCTTGCCTGCCTTCAAAGCTGAAGCCGCCATCGCCATCGCCAGATACGTCTTGCCCGTGCCCGCCGGGCCGATGCCGAACGTCACGTCGTGCTCCCGGATCGCTTCCACATATTTCTTCTGCCCCGGCGTCTTGGGCATAATGGAAGGTTTGCCGGCGGATGTCTGGATGCGCTCGCTCATCAGGTTGCGCAACGCCTCCACGCCGTCCGCCTTCACCACGCCGAGCGCGGACATGAACTCGCGATTCCGCACCTGCCCGCCCGCCTTGATGGAATCCTCAAGGATTGTGAACAATTGCTTCGCCCGCCCAATGTTATCCGGCTCGCCCTCCAGCTTGATCCAGCCGTCGCGCGCTGTCGCCTTCACGTGCAATTGGTCTTCGAGCGACTTCAGGTTCGGCGAATCCGCACCGAAGAGCTGCTGCACGAGACGAGGGTTCTCAAAATGAATAGTTTCGTCGGCCATAAGAAAATGATTCGTCAGAGGGTTAACAAGGCGGCCCGGAGCTTCGCCGCCGTATCCGTCAATGCTTCCGGAATGATCGCCGTGCTCCCGATGACCGGCATGAAGTTCACATCTCCGTTCCACCGCGGCACAATATGGATGTGCAAGTGTTCCACGATCCCCGCCCCCGCGACCTGCCCAAGGTTCACCCCGATGTTGAACCCATGCGGCTTCATCACCTGCGTCAACGCCGCCTGGCAACGCCGCGTGAGCTGCATCAGCTCCAGCATCTCCGCGTCCGTGAGGCCATTGAAGTCCGGCACCTGCTTGTACGGCACCGTCATGATGTGCCCGCCATTGTAGGGGTAACGGTTCAGCACCGCGTAGCACGACTTGCCCCGCGCGATGACGTAATTCGCCACATCGTCACTCGACTCGGCGATCTGCGTGAAAATGGAGCGCCCATCCTTCGGTCCTTTCGGCCCGAGGATATAGTCAATCCGCCAAGGGGCGTGCAACGCATCCATACCCTGCAACCTAACAAGGCGCGGCGAATTGTCAAAGGGCAGGCAATCGAAAGATTTCGACCCAGGTCAGGACAAATTAAATTAAAGCATATGCGCCACTGGATATGTCATAGTAACGACCAGAATAGCCGAGCATTTTGAGCAGCAATCGCCCGGTCATTGCAAAGAGTTGATTAACGTATTTAGCGGCATCATCATCTCCGTCAGTCAAATCGCCTTCGTGAAGTAGTTTGTGACGTTGACTCAAAAATTTGCCTTTAGGCTCTTCCAAATTGTTCAGACGGTGGACCCGTTTGATGCCATTAGCGAATGAAGGGCGTTTATTACAGTTAGCAAGGTGCTGGATTATGTATTCCTCAGTCCGTTTTTGAGTCCAACCAGCGCAATACTCTTCGATTAATTCCGTTATCTGCCTCTTGAATTGTGGATCATTGATTACCTCATCTAAAGTCTCGTCGATTTCCCCTCCAACACGATTTTCTGGATAGAACGCGGCTATCCTATCCAAAAGAACATTCGAAAGAGATGCTTGAATTTCGAGAAACACACTCATCCGAGCCTGAATTGAGAAATCTAGAGTTTTAAGCCACCATCCCTTCTTTTTTAAAACGATAGGATAGGCACATTCCAGAAACGAACGTAACTGTCCTTTTCGCGAGTTTTCGATGAGAGCATACCCGCCGTCAGCATACAAATCCATTCGCATACTGCGGCTGCGAACAAAAGTTACATTTTCATCTGACTGCTTATAACAATCAGGAGCAGCAATGCCTCGACCTAACGCAAAAGAGAGTAACATGCATAAAATGTCAACGGTCTCCAGAATCTCATCTAAGTTGTCGTGCGGTTTAATTTCCGTGAAAAGTTCGCCGCTAATTAACGTACTACCTTCAATTTCATCACGGGTAGGCCTATCGGGAATCGTGTAATCAATCAGAGTCCACTGCCTATCAGGTAAATCGAACGAGATAAGGTTCCTTTTCCAACCAGGCAATGTCCCTTTGGGAGCGTCGCCAGGAACCGGCGAGATGGTTTTCTCATCACACATGTGGACGCGAAAATTTGTGAGCTCAAATAGCCACTTATGCCCTTGTTCAATATTCATGCCTTGGCGTTTTCAGCAGTCGTTGTGAGAATCTAATAGACGTTGCAGCCTTGAGACTTTGAAAGCAAGGTTAGTATAGTTTAGGCAAACCAGCATGAACATCCGCATCCTCGAAGGCAGCATCCATCGCATCGACCTGCATACGCGCATGCCGTTCCGCTATGGCATCGCCACGATGATGCACATGCCGCAAGTCTTCGTGCGCCTGGTTTGCGAGGTGGATGGTCGCCGCAGCGAAGGCATCTCGTCTGATTTGCTCCCACCAAAATGGTTCACGAAAATCCCTGAGAAAGACCCGCAGTTGGAGATCGCGGAGATGCTCCACGTCATCCAGCACGCCATTTCGCTGGCCGTGAACAAGCAGGCTCAGAACGCGTTCGCACTATTGTTTGAACTCTACCAGCAACAAGGCAACTGGGCAGCACAGCAGAACACCCCGCCTTTGCTCGCCCACTTCGGCACTTCGCTCGTTGAGCGCGCTTTGATTGATGCCGCCTGCCGCGCCACCGGCAAACCCTTTGCCACGCTCTTGCACGATGGAAGACTCGGTATTCACCTCGCCGCCATCCATCCCGAGCTGGCCGGTGTGGCGCCACGTGACCTGCTACCGTCACAACCGCTCCCTTCCATCATCGCCCGTCACACCGTCGGCCTCGCGGACCCGCTCGCCGCTAGTGAAATCACCGAAGCCAGTCGTTTGCACGATGGCCTGCCACAATCGCTTGAGGACTGCATCCGCACCTACGGCCTGCGCCATTTCAAGCTCAAAGTAAATGGCCAACCCGCTACCGACCTCACCCGTCTCCAGCAAATCGCCACCATTCTAGACCAGCACGCGCCGGCCGATTACGCCTTCAGTCTGGATGGCAACGAGCAGTTCAAGACCATCGAAGCCTTTCGCACCTTCTGGGAATCCTTGCATGACGAGCCTTCACTAAGATTTTTTCTGCAGCATCTCCTTTTCGTTGAACAACCGCTGCACCGCGACTACGCGCTGACCGAGGCTGTCGGCCACGCACTCGCCGCCTGGCCCGATCACCCGCCCATCATCATTGATGAATCCGATGGCGAGCTCGGCAGCTTGCCACGTGCCCTCAGCCTCGGCTACGCGGGCACGAGCCATAAGAATTGCAAGGGCGTTTTCAAGGGAATCGCGAACCGCTGCCTCCTGCTGCACCGCGCGCAAATCCAACCCAGTCGTCCATGGCTCATGAGCGGCGAAGACCTCTGCAACCAAGGCCCCATCGCGCTCCTGCAAGACCTCGCCGTGACCGGCGCGCTCGGTATCGAAAGCGTAGAACGTAACGGCCACCACTACGTCGCCGGCCTCTCAGCGTATTCCGCAGAAGTGCAGCAGCAAATGCTCACCGCCCATCCCGATCTTTATCACCCAACCGCGCAAGGCTGGCCCAGCCTGACCATTCAAGACGGTCGCATCGCTTTAAAAACCATCAACCATGCCCCGTTCGGGAATGGCTTTAGCTTGAATCACACTGCCTTCACCGAAGTCGCCCGTTTCTAAAAGCGGAGCGCCGAATTCCAGTTCGGCGCGTCTTTCCCCTTTTCGTGTATTTAGCGTATTTCGCGGTTAACCTCTTCACCTCTCCTTCAACCATCCCGGCCCCGTCGTCTCTTTTGTCAGAATCTTATACTTTACGGGTGCCACAGACTTCTGGTCGCAACCAACATCTTTCACCGCATATCGCGGCTGACCTTCGATATCCTCCTCAACCTCAGGAAAACCGGCCACCCCTTTACCAACTGTGCGACTGTAGTCCATCGGAGCACCAGCAGGACGCCAGTCTTTGCCCTTCGCATCAATCTGGTCAATTCCAGCGGAAATCGCCATGCCAGCATCTCCAATCGCGATATTCCCCTGCCACTTCCAGTTTTGCGGCACCGTCTCCACCTTGATCAAAGGCACCTTGGCTGACTCCAGCAAGTTGTTCGCAAACACACAATCCAACGGCGGTAAATCTCCGCCCTTCGGATTATCACTCACATAGCCGATCAACACCGAAGATTGGCAGTTGGAGAACGTATTGAACGCGATCACCGCCCGCTTCACCTGAAAATAGCCGTGCAGCGGCGAATCCTTCAGCCCGTTCATTAACGTCAGAGCCGACCTTGCCTCCACTCCCTCCAACTCGGAGAACAAATTGTTCACCACGCGATGATCTTCCCCGATAACCCGCACGCCGCCCGTGTTCTTGCGGTGATTGCCGAGAAAGTAATTCGCCTCCACCACGCACCGGTTGCCATGCCGCAATGTCATCGCTCCTTCGCAGTTCAAGAACGTATTGTGCCGATAGATGTTCTCGCAGGACTTGTTGGACACGATCTCCACCTCACCATTGCATTCCTGAAAGAGATTGAACTCCACGACCGTGCGGGAGTTGTTCATGGACACCTCGCTCGTGCCCACGCGAATGGTCTCGCCCCCGTTCTCGCCCAAACGCGGACGCGGCCCGAAGTGATTGTGGTCTATCTGATGGTAATTCGGCTTGTCTCCCACCCACACCACCAACGTCGTGCCCGCATGCTGCTTCCCGCCGAAGTAACAGTGATCCACGCGATTGCTGACGCCATAGAGGGAGACCCACTTGTAATCCCGCTTTTTATCTGGCGGATTCAAACTCGTGATAGCGCAACCGGTCAGACGGCAATTCAGCGCTGGTTTGACCGAAGTGGCACGGAACTCGATGACGTCATGCTGGCGCTCTTTCGCCTCCTTGAACCACAACCCTTCCACCACCAGATGCTGCCCGCCAATACGCAACCGCGACTTGCCCGTCAGCACCACCTTGCCCGGCGTCTGCGCCCGCAGTGTGATGGGCTGGCCCGCTTCGCCCTGCGCATCGAACAGCAACTCGGTATCCGCCCACACACCATCTTTGAGGATGAGGATGTCTCCCGGCTTGGCCGCGCGCTGAAAGGCCGCGAACTCCTTTACCGTGGCAACGAGCTGTTCCACCGCTTGAACAGATACCGCCTGCGCCAGCAGCAACCAGCCGAACCACAACTGGCGGAGCCCCTTCATCAGCTCATTTCTTTTTCCACGACCGGTCAAATCCCTGCAATCCGATCTTCGCGAAGGGAATCTCCTCAAAGCCAAGTTGCTTCGCGGGGGATGCGTTCGCGGGCTGATAATTATCCTGCGCGGCATTCATGAACATGGGATCGGCCAGCATGGAATTCTGATCAAACCCGCTCGCCTGCCAGGTTTTCAGCGTTCCCTTGGGCGTGATCTTCGCGCCGGTGAAATACGCGGCTCCTGGCTGTGCCAGTAGAGGTTGCGGTCTGATTGCGAGAGCACGGAGTTGGCCCATGTCCCCCCTGCATGGAACAAGGCGGCCTGCGGATCTTTGAACATCACAATATTGCGGATGAACCGGTTGCTCGTGGTGTTGGCGTCTCCGACCACATAGGCCGCCTGTATTCCGCGCCATCTATGAAAATGTTGTTCTCGATGAGATTGTTCCGGCCGCCGATCACCCCGACCCCACCGCGCACGGAACGGATCACAATGTTCCCCTTCACCAACGTGCCGCTGGTGTAATCATCCAGGCGGATGCCCCACGTGGCGTACGGCCCGCGCAACTTGCCCTCGGTATCCGCCGTCAGGCCGCCCGTGTCCCGGATACGATTGTATTGGATGACATTGCCGGTGTCCTTGCGGTGGCGGCCTTGCGATTCGATCGCCCCGCTATCACCTGTCTCCAAGTTCACGAACTGGATGTCATTCAACTCCACCACGTTCGTGTGCGAGTAATTACCGGCATCCATGCTCTTGAGCGAGACGGCCATGCGCGGCAAGTGCTCGAACAGATTGTTGGCGATGCGGTTGCCGCCACCGGTGTTCACCATCACCCCGGCCACGTGTTTGTAAACATCACCAATGTGGTGGATCCAATTCCCCGCGATGAGATTGCCCGTGGCTTGCGTGGCCGCCGATCCGGTGAAAATAATGCCACCCTCCCCAAGTCCCGTCAGTTCATTGCCCACGATCTCGTTGCCGGCGGATTTGTTCTCGAGCTTGATGGCATGCCCGCCCAGGTTCACGAAGCGGTTCCCCTCCAGCACACACTTGCGCGCACCGATGAGCCAGACGGCCGCATCGTTTGCCGCGGATGGCTGGACGGTGCGTGAATACGTCGTGTGCCGGAACTCAAAGCCTTTGATGGTGAATTCCTCCACCCACTTGTTCTGCGCCGGACTGCCCTTGAACTCGATCAAGCGATCCAGCACCGGCAGGAACGTCCCCCGGTCCTGGAACCCGGCTTGGGCGGCCAGAAGTAAAGATTGCCGGAAGCACGGTCCAGATACCACTCGCCCGGCGTGTCCAGCTCTTCAAACGCATTGGCGATGTAATAGCGGTTGCCCGGCAGGATATCAAACGCCGCACTGATCGTCGGCTGCAAGGTCAGCGTGCGCTTCTCCTGATCGATGCTGCGCACCTGCATGATGGTGTTCAGCCAACCCGGCCCGGTGAACATATTGACCTCCACCTCGGGTGACTTGGGGTAGTCCTTCACGTTACCCGCGCGGAACTGGAACTTGCCCTTGGACGTCGCCATCCCCGTGGCGGGCTTTACCATGTCTTTCGCATTCGCGGCGGAAAACGATTCTGCCTGGATGACGATCAATTGTTTGCCCGGCGTGGCGGGACGCGCCAGCGCACTGCCCGCCGGATTCCACGCGGGATCATCGCTCAGCGCGATGGCGTCCAGGTTGATGAAACCTCCTTGCAGATTGTTCCAGCGCAAGGCCTGCGGCCCTTGGCTCAACTGCACCGTCGCCACCACCCGCCATTGGTAGAAGCTCAACCCGCCGGCGCTCTCGGGCAGGTTTTGCACGGTGACCGGCGGCTGCGTTCCCACTTGGATGGAAGTGCGGCCAGCCATGTTGTTAAAGCCCGCCTGCGAATTCTGTGTGCTGTAATAGAACGCCACCTTGTACGCCCCCTCTGCGGGTGCGTTCACGGTCCACTCCACCCAGTCCCCGGCGTTGTTGATCTTGGCGATCACCGCCCCAAACGCGCCGATGCCCGGTCCCTCATTGATGACGAAGTTCCAGCCGCTCGTCGCCGGGTTGGCCGGGTCAACGTTGGGATATCGCGCCCGCGTCTGCAATTCCGTGTCCACCCAGAACTGCCCGGCGAAAAGCCGTTTCGTCTGCACCTCAGGCACCTTCGCCACCCACAGGTTGTTATTGTTCGGAGCCGGAGCCCAGCCACGCACTGGAATGCCACCGCTGATCACCGGTTTCTCGCCCGGATATGCCTCCAGCTTGTGACCGGAGTCTTCCGGTTTGATCTCGATCGGGGCGGAAAGATGATAGATACCGCCACGCACATAGGTGACGCACTTCAGCGGTTGCTTGCGCATCTCCTCCAGCGCGCGACCCACGGTGGCAAATGGACCATCGGTACGGGTGGCATTGGGGCCCACCTGCTTCCCGCTCCATTGATCATTCCCCGTGCTGGAGATGAAGTAGCGGCCGGCGGCCGGCTCGATGACGGTCTGGGCAGACAAACCGGCGGTGACCAGCAGACTGGCGACCACCACCGACGCGAACTGGAACAGGTTCATTGTCCTCATGCTAAAAATGGCTTGGGGTCAATGTGCCTGCAAATCCCCCCGGATTCAAACTTTGCCGCGCATTTTCTTGGCGCGGCGCACCCAGACACGATCACGCTTGCGTTGAAACCCCGGCGCATGGGCATCATCCTCGATGACTTCCCGCACCATCCCGCGCGCTTCTTCCAAGCGGTTGGCCTGCAAATAGAGCTCCGCGACTTGCACCTTGGCCCGGGCGTAACCATTCGCCTGCAAGACTTGCTCAAATGTCTGGATCGCCTCATCCCGCCGCCCCAACGCTGCCAAGGTTTCTGCCAGCGCCATCCGCGTATGCCCGTAATCGTGCTTGGGCACCTCCCGGCAAACCGCGTCCAGCAATGGCAAGGCATCGTTCGGCCGTTTCAAGCGCAAGAGGCATTGGCCGTAATGCGCACGCGTGTCGGGATCCGCCGCATCACGTTCCATGGCCAGCTTGTAGTTCACCTCGGCCTTATCCAGCTTGCCTTGTTGAAAATAGATGTCGGCCAACTGGGAATAATGATGCGCTTTGTCGAGATGATGGATCTGCGCCTGCAACTCCTTGATGCGCCGCCGGTCATGCGCACCGGGAAGTTCAAAACCTTGATTCAAGCCACCGCCGCCATCACGGTAAATTTGGAAGTAGTAGAGAAAGGCTGTGACCGGCCAGGCGATCAACAAAAACACAAACCAGACCCACTCCTCCCGGCGGAAGGCATCAATGACCATCACCAGCCAGAAGATGCTATAAAGCAAACTCCCTAGTCCGATAATTCCTATGGTATCCCCCGTCAATTCCATCCGCTTAGCCCTCTCGCTTGTGATTTACGGCCAGTGCTGCCGAAAGGGAAAGGCAGCGGAACAAAACTTGCAACGCTGAATTGCCCGCCACCTAAGCCACCGGCTTGCGCTGGGAAGCGATGCGCGGGATGACCTTGCGCCCCATCCGCACCAAGAAGGTAGCTGCCAGCCGGGCAATGGCTATTTTTCCGTTTCCAATCGTTTTACGGCGGCTTGCAACAACTCCTCGGTCGCCAAGGGAAACTCGGCGAAGAAAAAATGATCGGCATTCTTCAAAACCTGATGGGTAACGCTGGCACCCCGTTGCTGCAAAGCATCAATCCCTTTCGCGAGCATCTGGTTCTGCACATAGAACTCCTTGCTTCCGCAGATGAAACCCAGCTTGTGCCCGGCCCGGAAAGAGCGCGTCATCTCACTCGGCGGATACGTCGCGAGACAGATAGCCCCCGTGTAGTTGATCGCCCGCGCACCATAGATCTGCATCACGCCTGTGCCGCCAGCAGAGAGGCCGATGAGAACGGGTTTCCCCGGCAACTCATCCAGTTTCAACGCCTCCTGGGTGGCGCGCATGGCCTGTTGCAAATAGAGCGGATGGATATTCGCTCCGCTCAGCCCAAAAGCGGGCGCGATGATAAGGCGGTCCGGAAACGTCCGTGCCAGCAGGTAGACCGGCCACAGGAAACTGCCGCCATAACCGTGCAGAAAAATTATGGGTGCCTTGTTTGTATCCAGCTTCTCCGGGAAATAGACCGTGGCAAACCCGTTCGTCGGCGTGGCCTCCGAGTAGCAAAACGGCAGCGCGGAACGGGTGGACTTGAAGACGTCGTCCTGCTTGATCTGGTCGTAGAGCGGCACGAGCAACCGCTGCAAGCGCCCCGCCTGTTCCTGCGGCAAACCTAACGCCTGCGCCGCCGGACCGCTCAGGCCCACCGCTTGCGCCTCAGTGATGCTGGATAGCCCCACGCGAAAGGTGGCCAGCCAGCGGGCATCAAGATTGGTTGGCGGTTTGGCCGCATACTTGGTCGGCCACTGCAAGGTCTGGACCGATTGCGTGTAACCGGTCAGCGCAAACGCCCAGAGCAAAACCAACATGGAGATACCACGTGCCACTTGGCGGGTAACATCATACGCGCGTTACCCGAAAGCAAGTGCCACTACAACGTAGCTGCCGACGTAAGGAGGCAGAACTGACCTCTTTTTTATGCAAGTTCCGCCTCATTACGTCATCGGCTACGCCGAAATCTTATCTAGGCAAGGCGCCGCTGCTGCGACTCCGTTGCATCACGGTCACATGCTCATTGGCAGAAATATGGCCAATAAAAACGCCATCCAAAGCCACCAAACAAAAAGTGTGCAGATTATTTTCACGGATCTTAGCACAAAATCTGTCTCTTCCAGACAATGACAACGGCAGATCGTAATCAACGGCCCGAGAACATAAATCACGCCAACCAAGCTATGCAAAACATCAACTAGCCGGTTCTGAGGGAAAACTAGCAGTAGCTTTGTGATTACAATGCCAAGCATCGGCTGGAACAAAAAAGCTGCCCGCATTGAGGCTTGAAAGCCAATTGGTCGAATCACTTTGGCAAGAATCATCTTTGAGCAGACCTGCAAAAGCCTCGACCAATGGTTGAGCCAGTATCCACCTTGGATGTTCATCGTGGGCACGTCTATAAAGTGCCTATCCCTCGCTGTTTTGGCAAGTTCCGCCTCCGTGTCTCGGCGGCTACCTTAATCAGGCCGAAGCACTCAAATCCTTCAAATCCGCCCGCACGTTCTCATAACTCACGTTGTAGGCGAGCACCTTGGGATCAGGCTCGATGCCCCAAGTCTGGCATGCCGCCGTGTAAAGTCCCGGCCACCAGTTGCGGTGTTGGGTGTGGCCTTCATCGCGCCACGTGCTCCAACCCATCATCACCTTGGACCAGCATTCGTCGCCATATTGCACGGCCTGTTTGGCATCACCGATCTGGCTCACATACCAGTCACGACCGACGCGCGCGTGCAGCACTTCATCCGCCCAATCGTAATCTTGGAACAGGCCCGCCAGCGGATTGTGCGAGGCCAAGCCCACTTCCCACTCAAAGCGTTTGCCCGTCTTGGGCATCAACCCTTGCTCGATGAAATACAACACCGCATGCCGCTCGATAGGCTTCAACTGCGTATTGAGCGCCATCGACCACGTGAAGTTCACCATCACTTTTTCCGGCCAGTTGATATTGAGGTTCACGAAGCCGACTTCGCCCATCATGGCATGGCGCGCTTCGTCCCAGAGCTGCCGCGTCATGTCGTGATAATAACCCCACGGCTTGTCCGGCGTCTCCGCGATGATGCTCGCCATCATCTCCGGCACATCGATCTCGCGCAGGCGCTTGTAGAACATCATCAGCGTCTTCGGGTCCGGCAAGAACTGCTGGTCATACAGGAATACCTCGGCGTTCACGCCCATGTTGTAAGGGTCCGGGAACCGCTCGTCTCGTTTCGGAAAACCATCGAACTTGTAAGGCTTGGCCGAATGCTTTAGCGGCAGATTCTTTTGCACCGCTTCCGTCGCCCCATCCAATCCACCGGCTACAGCAAGACAATCATCCAGCAACGTGAGCCAGCCTTTGGCTGCATCACGCGCTTGACTGGAAACAATGCAGGCAATCGCCGTCGTACCGTAATCTAGAAGGTCATTCAGCTCCAGCAACGCATGCCGCACGACGCGCACGGACGGGTGATCCACCAGCGGATTCGTTTCCGCGAGATGGCGTTCCAGTCCGGCTTTCAATGCAGGCACGGCTTTCTCATAAACACCTAGCAATAACTCTTCCGTCGTTGTAGCACTGAGGATTTCGTTGAAGAAGAGTTCCAGACTCTTGTCCGGTACGGCATCTAATCCAAGTGGTGGCTCGCGCATCTCACCCACACGCTTGCGCAAGGCACTGACATGCTCGGCGCAGAGGTGCGAGTGGTAGCTGAAGGCCATCTTTAGCTCATAGACCGGCTCTGCGGTGATACGCGCGGTAAAGATATGGTGCAGCCGTTTGAAGGCGTAGTGAAAACGTTTGAGCCGGTGGACGCATTCCTCCACCGAAAGGCCGGTCCGCTGCGCTTCATCCATCGTGCAGATGCCTGCGAGTGCCGGGAGATACTTATACGACTGATACTGGCTCATCCCGGCAGTATGGCAGAGTCGCTCGATTTTGTCTTTAGTGGAACAGCAGGTCAAAGAAGCGCGGCCTTCAGGCCGCTTCAAGGTGAAAATTACCACCCGGTCTGAAGATGTTAAGGATGATTGGGAAACCGTTAGGCGTTTTTTTGTCTGCTGGCTTGCGGATGTTGAAGCGGCCTGAAGGCCGCGCTCCTCGTACCAGCTTCCGCCGATTCGGAGATCGGCCCTCCGTAATCCGCGTCCATCTGTGTTAATCTGTGGTTAAACCTTCTGCACACCCATTGACACCCGAGCCCCGTCATGATTCCGTTGCGCCCGCTGGTTTCGACCGGCAGAAAAAGTTAATGAAGAAATCGTTCAAGCAAGTGGAAGGCGCCATCGTCGCGCCGCAAGGCTTTCTCACCTCCGGCGTGTTCTGCGACATCAAACGTCTCGGCACCGGCAAAGGCTCCAACAAAGGTCAGAAGCGCGATCTCACCGTGATCGTCTCCGAAGTGCCCTGCACCGTGGCAGGCATGTTCACGACGAACCAGATCTGCGCCGCGCCGGTGAAGGTCTGCGTGCCGCGTGTGCAGAAGGGCATCGCCCAGGCCGTGGTGGTGAACTCTGGCAATGCGAACGCTTGCACCGGTCGCCAAGGGATGAAGGACGCGCTGGACATGACCAAGCTCGTCGCGGGCCAGCTCCACTTACCGGTGGAACATGTTTTGGTCGGCTCCACCGGCCGTATCGGCGTGAATATGCCGATGGAGAATGTGCGCACGGGCATCCATGACGCTCTGCAACTGCTCGGCAGCGAGGTGCAACACGCGGCGGAATCCGCGGAAGCCATCATGACCAGCGATACGAAGCCGAAGCAGGTGGCGATCGAATTCAAGCTCGGCGGCAAGAAAGTGCGCATGGGCGGCATGTGCAAGGGCGCAGGCATGATCCAGCCGGGTATGAGCGCGACGGGTGCGCGTCCGGCGGCATTGCCTAAAGGATACCCGCAGGTCTCCACGCCACGATGCTCTGCTTCATCACTACGGATGCGGCGATCGAAGCAAAGACGCTACAAGCCGCTTTGGAAGAAGCCACGGCAGGCAGTTTCAATCGCATCACGGTGGATGGTGACATGAGCACGAACGACACGGTGCTCGTCCTCGCGAATGGTCTGGCGGAGAACAAATTGATCAAGGGCACAAAGAGCGAAGATTTCCAGACGTTCCAAGCGGCCTTGAATCATGTTTGCCTCGAACTTGCCAAGATGATCGTGCGCGATGGTGAAGGCGTGCATCGCGTGGTAACCGTCCGCGTGAATGGCGCGAAGAATATCCAGGATGCGGATGCGGCTGCGCGTGCGGTGGCGAACAGTGCGCTGGTAAAGACGAGCTGGCACGGTGGCGACCCGAACTGGGGCCGTATTATCGATGCGCTCGGCTACAGCTCGGCGAAGATCGTGGAGGAGAAGGTGGACATCGGCTACAGCGCGCCGGGTGCGAAGAAAGTTCTCTGGAGCCTCAAGCGCGGCCAGCCGACGAAGGCGACTTACAAAGACCTGTGCGCCGCTGCGTTACCAAAAGAGTTTGAACTGCACATCAACCTGAACCTCGGCAAGGCCGGGACATTCATGTATGCCGCCGACCTGACGGAGCATTACGTGGATTTCAACAAGGGTGATGTGACGGACCCGACGACGTTGGGGGTAAAGATATTTGCGCCATAGCAACCCGAGAGGGTTGCCAGACAGTAGCCGGAGGTTGAGGCGTTCTACGCCGATACCTCCGTAACTGTTTATAGGGAACCAACGATTCCTACGGGATCGCAGATTTCTGGCACTCCTTCAGAGTGCTTCTTATTATCACGCGGCCCGAAGGTATCGCTCCTGGGTCGCTCAACCTCCGGCTGCTCTCTGGCATCACTTCGTGATGCACAAACATCCTGATAGGCAACAATCGTTATTGCCAAGTTTGCCCTGAGTTCCTTTTATTCCGCCGTGCAGGATTTGATCTCTAAAGCGGCGACGTTGCTGGAAGCGTTGCCTTACATCCAGAAATTCAGCGGCACGACGTTTGTCGT
Source organism: Limisphaerales bacterium (assembly GCA_965283725.1). GTDB lineage: Bacteria > Verrucomicrobiota > Verrucomicrobiia > Limisphaerales > JAEYXS01 > JAEYXS01. Next base: position 569,713 of record CBDIPT010000002.1, on the reverse strand, counting down.
GAAATACGGCGGCAGCTTCATGGACTCGCCCGATGAGGCGGTGCGCAATGGCGTGGCGCGCGACATCGTGTTCCTCGAGGCCGTGGAGATCAACCCCGTGGTGGTGCATGGCGGCGGCAAGGCCATCACCCGCGCCATGGACAAGTCCGGCCTCAAGGCGGAGTTCATCCAAGGCCAGCGCGTGACGGACGAACAAACCGTTGCCGTGGTGGACCAAGTGCTCTCGCGCGAAATCAATCCAGAGATCGTGCGGACGATCAATCGTCTCGGCGGTGTCGCACAAGGTTTCGCTGGCACAGAAATTTTCACCTGCAAGAAGCTGCTTCTTGATGGACCCGACGGTCAGAAGATCGATATCGGCTATGTCGGCGAAGTGGTGAAAGTGAACGTGGAGCCGTTGCTGGAATGCATCGACCGCGGCGTGACGCCCATCATCAGCCCGACGGCGCTCGGCACAGACGGCAAGGTTTACAACTGCAACGCCGACGTGGCGGCGGCGATGGTGGCCATCGCGCTCAAGGCGAAGCGGCTCATCTTCATGAGCGATGTGCCGGGATTGATGCGTGACTTCAAAGATCCGAGCACGGTTATCTCACATCTCGCCACCAAGGAAGTCGCCGACCTCAAGAAAGCGGGTATCATCGACAAAGGCATGATCCCCAAGGTCGACAGCGCCGTGGCCGCCGTGAAGGCAGGCGTGGACAAGGTGTCCTTCGTGGATGGCCGCATGAATCACGCGGTCATCGTGGAGGTTTTCACGGATGCCGGCGTGGGCACTGAGGTCGTTCTCTGAGTCAAACAGCGCTCTAGCGTTCGGAGCTGGAACGTGTTAGAAGTAAATCATGGATACGAACTGGACAGTGCCAGCAGGATTGCCGGTGTGGGTGGACCCGCAACGGATGAGCGGAGCGCCTTGCTTCGTGGGCACGCGCGTTCCGGTGGAGAGCCTTTTTTCCAACCTCGAAAGCGGCCTGAGCCTCGACGATTACTTGAAGTGCTTTCCTGATGTCACCCGTGAGCAGGCGGTTACGGTTTTGGAGTTCGCGAATTTTGAAAGCGGCAATGGGAAAGGGGGCACCCCTCACCCCGGCCCTCTCCCCTCCGAGGGGCGAGGGAGATGGAGCGCTTTCCTGATTTCCTTAGCTGCTGGCATTTCGAAAACAGTGGCTGATTGCTTTCCTCGTAAGGTGGCGGCATAAACCGTCTTGAATAGGAGTAATGCTTTTCCTCTGACAGTTGGGATTTGTTTTCCTGATTTACAAAAATGAAAGAAATCGTTCCGCCAGCGCCGATCGTGCAGAACCAGCAGCAAGCCGTTCTGGAATTATTCCAGCGCAACGTGGTGCCGAGCTATGGCCGTTTTGAACTCGTGTTCAGCCATGGCGCGGGCAGCCATTTGTGGGATGTGAACGGCAAGCGTTACTTGGATCTGGGCAGCGGTATCGCGGTGTGCTCGCTTGGGCACGCGCATCCGGCGGTCACGGAGGCGCTCATTGAGCAATCCAAGCGGTTAGTGCATATCTCCAATCTGGACCACCACGAATCGCAAGGGCGTTTGGCCCAGAAGATCGTGAGCTATATCGCGCCCGGCAAGGTGTTCTTCGCAAATAGCGGTGCCGAGGCGAACGAAGGGCTTTACAAGATCGCGCGGAAGTTCGGTCATGATGAGGGCCGGTTCGAGGTCATCACGGCAGTTAACTCTTTCCATGGCCGGACGCTTGCGGGCATCTCTGCCACCGGTCAGGAGAAAGTGAAGAAGGGTTTCGAGCCGATGACTCCCGGCTTCCGGCATGTGCCGTTCAATGATCTGGAAGCGATGAAGGCGGCTATCTCCCCTGCCACGGCGGCGATCTTGATCGAGGGAATCCAAGGTGAAGGCGGCATCACGCCGGCGACGGTTGAATATCTGCTCGGTCTGCGGCAGTTGTGCGATGAGAAGAAGTTGCTGCTCATGATGGATGGCGTGCAGTGCGGGCACTTCCGCACCGGCCGGTTCCAGAGTTTTCAGCGGATTCTCGAATTCGTTCCCGGCGGCGAGAAGTTCCTGCCGGATGTCATCTCCATGGCGAAGTCGCTCGGCGGCGGTTTCCCAATGGGTGCCTTCTGGGTGCGGAGCGAGGTTCACGGCGTGCAGCTTGAAAACATCCTTGGCCCCGGCACACACGGCACGACGTACGGCGGCACGCCGCTGGGTTGCGCGGTGGCGTTGAAGGTCATCGAGGTCATTGAGAAAGAAGGCCTAGCGGACAACGCACGGAATTTGGGCGCCTTCCTCAAGACCGGGTTGGAACACATGGCCAAGACGTATCCGCACGTGGTGAACAATGTGCGGGTCTGGGCTTCATGCTTGGTTTTGAGTTGTCGGCTGATCTGCCGGCGTTCAAGACGAGTGACAAGGCTGCCTCCATCCAGTTCGTCAATCGCCTGCACAGCATGGGCTTGATGACCATTCCGTCCGGCGCACAAGTGGTGCGTTTGCTGCCTTCCCTCAATCTCACCAAGAGCGATGCGGAAGAGGGTCTCGCCATCATTGAAAAGGCCATCAAGGCGGTGGCGTAAGCCGGGAAAAACAATCGAGGACGAGGACGAGCACGATTTCGCCCCGTTACGTTATCGTAAATTTCTGTAAAAACCCGTGGACAAACCACGGGTGACTTCCCTATAAACTGCGTTTTCCCCTCGTTGAAAAGGGGAGGCAGGCGGGCGGCTTACGACCCGCGAATTTGCTTTTTTAGGCAAGCGAACATGAAGCATCTGTTGAGTCTGGAGACGATGTCCCGCGAGGACATGGAACTTGTGTTGCGTGATGCGGCGGTCTTTAAACAGACGCGCGGCAAGCATGCCACGCAGCCACTCGCGGGCCAGACTTGGGCGCTCATCTTCTCCAAATCTTCCACGCGCACTCGCGTCTCTTTTGAAGTCGGCATCCGTGAACTTGGCGGTAACGCCCTGTTCCTCAATGCCAACGATATCCAGCTCGGTCGCGGCGAACCCATCAAGGACACCGCCCGCGTGCTGGGCCGCATGATCCACGGTGCGGTCATCCGCACGTTTGCGCAGAGTGATGTGGAAGAGTTCGCCAAGTTTTCCAATATCCCCACGGTCAATGCGTTGACGGATGACGAGCATCCCTGCCAGATCCTGACTGATATCTTTACGTTCCAGGAAAAGAACGGGCCGATCCAAGGCAAGGTCGTCACCTTCGTGGGCGATGGCGCGTGCAACGTTCCGGCAAGCTGGGTCTTCGCGGCGGCCAAGTTGGGCTTTGAATTGCGTATTGCAGCACCGAAGGCGTATCAGCCGAGCGCGGAATTGCTCAAACGGGCGGTTGGCCCCGGCAAGGTCGTTTGCACAGAAGATTTGAAGGCCGCAGCCACGGGCGCCGATATGCTTTATACGGATGTCTGGGTCTCCATGGGCAAGGAAGCGGAAGCCGCCCAGCGCATCAAAGATCTCACGGGCTATCAGATTAATGCTGAACTGGTTAAGGTGGCCAAGCCGGGTGCCTTGGTGATGCATTGCCTGCCGGCCTATCGCGGTAAGGAAATCGATGATGCCACGATGGAAGCCCATGCCCAGACCATCTTCGACCAGGCGGAGAACCGGCTGCACACGCAGAAGGCGATCATGAACTGGATGGTCGCACCTTCACTGGACGTTCCGTCGCAGCCTGCTAAAGTATCCCCTGATATGTCAACGCAAGCTCCGACCGCTCCAGCCGCCCCCGGCAAGATCAACCTGCGCCGGCCCGATGTGATGGAAGCCGTCCAAGCACAGGTGATCACGCATTACCGTAGCGAACTGGTGGACCGCATCCGCGCCAATGGCGGGGTCCTCTCTGCTCCGGGCATGCTGACCATCAAGCTCGCGAAGGAGTTCGGCTTTTGCTACGGCGTGGAACGCGCCATTGATCTGGCCTACGCCGCGCGTCAGGTCTTCCCGGAACCGCGTAACATCTACCTTCTCGGTGAGATCATCCATAACCCGGAAGTGAACGACCAGATCCGCAATCTGGGCATCAAGTCGATCTCGCCGCATCCCACGGATGCCGACATCACGATGCTCTCGGCGGACGACGTGGTCATCATCCCCGCTTTCGGTACGGAAGTGGTCACGCGTAACAAGATCGTGGCCAAGGGCTGCCAAATCGTCGACACGACCTGCGGTGACGTGATGAGTGTGTGGAAGCGCGTGCGGCAATATTCGAAGGAAGCCGTCACCAGCATCATCCACGGCAAAGCCAAGCACGAAGAGACGAAGGCGACGACCTCGCAGGCGACGGCTTATGGCACTGGTCATTACCTCGTGGTGTTCACGCTGGAAGAGACGGACTACGTCTGCAACTACATCTTGAACGGCGGCAGCAAAGAAGAGTTTCTGGAGAAGTTCAAGGGCGCTTACTCGCCGGGCTTTGATCCGGAGAAACATTTACAAACGGTCGGGGTCGCGAACCAGACCACGATGTTGCGCGGTGAGACGGAAGAAGTGCAACGCCGCATCCGGGCCGCGCTGGAAAAGAAATACGGTATCAACAATTTGGCCCAGCACTTCCGTTTCTTTGATACGATTTGTGGTGCGACCCAAGACCGTCAGGACGCCTTGCAGCGCATGTTGAAGGAACCGATGAACCTGCTCATCGTGGTGGGCGGTTACAACTCCTCCAACACCTCGCACTTGGCGGAGATGGGTGAAAAAGTCTTGCCGACATACTTCATCAAGAACGCGGCCAAGATGGAATCCGCCGCGCTTATCAGCCATTGGGACCAGCACATCAGCCAGGAAGTGGAGACGAAGAACTGGTTGCCCGAAGGCGAGATCACCGTAGGCATCACGGCCGGCGCTTCCTGCCCGAACAATTTGATCGAGGACACCATCCGTCGCATCTTTGAACTCAAAGGCGTGGCAGTGCAGCAGTTGTTGGCTCCTTAAGGATTTGAGGGTAGTCTAGGGCTATGGCTTGCAGCCTTCAGGATCTGGAAAAGCGCGAAAAGCTGGTGCTGGCACCTTACGCGCAATTCTCCGCCGACAGCCGGGGGAGGAAATACAGGGAAGCCCCGCCCGAATGGCGCACCCAATATCAGCGGGATCGCGATCGCGTCATCCATTCCCGCGCGTTTCGTCGCCTCGAATATAAGACCCAAGTTTTCCTCAATGGACAGGGCGATCACTATCGCACGCGGCTGACGCATACGATGGAAGTGGCGGCCATCAGCCGTAACATCGCACGCGCCCTCCAGATCAACGAAGACCTCGCGGAGACCATCGCCCTCGCCCACGACCTCGGCCACTCCCCTTTCGGCCATAAAGGCGAAGATGTGTTGAACCGCCTGATGAAAGATCACGGCGGGTTTGAGCACAATCGCCACAGCCTGCGCATCGTCGAGGAGCTGGAGCACAAGTATCCGGGCTTTCCTGGACTGAATCTGACGTGGGAAGTGCGCGAGGGGTTAGTGAAGCATTACACCAGCTACGATCACCCGAGCAAACGTAAGGGGTTCGATGCGAAGTCGTCTTCGCTCGAAGCACAGGTGGCGAATCTCGCGGATGAGATCACGTATTACAGCCACGATCTGGATGATGGGCTGGAAGCGGGTTTGCTGAACGAGAAAGATCTGAAGAAGAACGTGCGTGTGTGGGCGCAGGCGGCGAAGGTCGTGAAGAAATTGCACGGGTCGCTCGATGACGAACGGCGCCGTTATTTCACTATTCGCTGTATCATTGATGACCAGGTGCGGGATGTGGTGACGATGGCGGAGGAATTGATCACCTCAGCGGGTGTGAAGTCAGCGGATGACGTGCGCTTGCAGGAAAACCCGCTGGTGCGTTACAGCGAGGAACGGCGCGACCTGAACATCGAGCTGCGCGAGTATCTTTACACGAATCTTTATTACAACCCGGTCGTCCATAAGCCCAACATGCGCGCCGTGGCGATGCTGGAGGAGTTGTTCCACCACTACCTCAAGCATCACAAAGAGATCGGCGAGCAGTTTCGCAAGCGCGCCCGCAAACTAGGCTGGCAGCGCACTGTCTGTGACTATCTGGCGGGCATGACGGATCGGTATGTGCAGATCGAACACGCGCGGGTGTTTGGTTCCACGGGGGTGTTTGGGGTGATCACGGGGTGAGGATTGGTTGATAGATGATGGTTGAGAGTTGAGTGGCGCGGGTAGTTGCTCAGGAGGCCGCCCGTTCATGCCAATAGTTTTTCAACGCCTCATCAATCCTCTGGTGCTCGAAGTCGTAAGCATCTTTTCGTAGGGTGAGGTAGCCGATAATCGCTGCCGTCTCTTCGCGGCTGAAAATGGCAAACTTGTGCCGCGCATGTTCGAACCACGTCCGCTCGCCATAGCGGCGTGGGTTGATGCGCTCGCATCTCGACGCCTCGTCAAGACCGTGAGTCAGGTGGTGAACCGGGTCGACCCGCTCCAACTGTCCGCGAACGTCGGCAATCATGTAAGCCGGAAGGTAGAAGTGAAATGCCTCGTCCGAAAAGAAGCTGAGTGCCGAACCGTATCCGTCGGGCGCTTGGTCGAGAAACTTCGGGTCAAGAACACGCCAGTCGGTCTTTCCTCTGAACTCTTTCTCCACCAAGTAAGGCTCATCTCCCTCGTTGCTGTCTCGCAAGCACCAATCACCAGGATACTCCACAACCGCAAATGCCGAGGTAATCTGTGCTTCGATTTTCTCTTTATCGTCCATAGTGGTGGTGCTTGATCGGTCTAACGATAACAGCACAGCGGCCGGGCCCATCCGCCTGCGCTCAGAGCTTCCACTTTCTCCAAGGCTTCAGCGGATACGTTGGCAAGACATGGCGGTGTATGTTTAGGTGTCATCATTTAATCCCCCACAATCCTCAAGTCTGTGACTTTCTTCTGGCTGTCGAGGTGGAAAACCAGCCATTCCGAATCCATGCTGATGAATCCGTGCTCTGGACCCAGCCAGTAAACCAAGTCCCACTCTTTGAAATACTCCGTCTTGTCTGGCTCTCCAACTAGGGCAACAACCTGCTCACGTGTCATGCCTCGAAAACTGTGGCGCTGCAAGAGATCATCCACCATCCGAATCCTGACCGCGTTCGTGTAGCTGCGGTCGTCCGTCTTCCACGCCACCGGGTCAAACCGCTGACGACTCAATCGCTCACGAATGGAATCACCAAAGAAAAGCCACACTCCAACGCCAACGACTACCAAGCCAGCAGCAATGAACGAGAAAAGTAGTGAACTCTTTCGGTTTCTCATGGCACGTGATGCGAGCTAACGACCCAATCCCGCAGCCGCGGGAACCCCGACCCATCCGCCTGCGCTCAAGGCTTCAGCGGACACGTTGGCAAGACATGGCGGTGTGTGGTTAGGCGGCGGTGTCATTTGATAGAGGCTGCCTCGCTGGAGACAGAAATACCCTTCAAATCCTTCGGTGAAGCCAGAACGGCCAACTCGACCCGAAGCTGCTCGCCGACGTAGCGCTCGGGTACAGCGACGGTGAAAGATGTGGCAGCGCCAGCCGGAAGCTCAAAAATGCCAGCACCAGTGCCGCAGAAACCTACGCCTCGGTCAGTCCAATTGGCAGAATTAATCTGGCGGGTGAAAAGGCTGTAGAAGGGGGAACTAAGTGAATAGCCATGAAACCATATGGATCGCTTCGTGATATTCGTTACGCTTACTGAAAACTCAATCCAAGTGCTGCCAGCAGTCGCGCTACCAGGCGGGGCTTTGATGTGAGCAGGAGCACCCAGGCGAATCTGAGCTGTCGACTCGGCGGCAAACACCGACCATGTCGCGAGCAAAACAACAACAGCAATACTCAGACTCTTCATTCTCACAGCACGCGAGAAAACGCCTAACATGCTAATAGCGGGGGAAATGATTCGGCATTGTTCCATATGGGATATGGGTTACTGTATCGATGTTAAGCGCCTTGGTCACAGGGCTTAATAAGCCATGGGGCGGGGAGTTCGTCAAATGGGTTTGATGGCCGGGAAGATTATAAAAGGATTAGGAGTGGCGGCGGGCGTACTGGTACTGACTACCCTGATACGTTTTCAACCCGGAGGGTTGAGAGAAAGTAGCAGGAGGTTGAACCCGTTTTACGGGTGATACCTCCGGAAAACTGTGCTCTAGAAACCGCATCCTGAAGGGATGCCAGAACATCTCCTATCATCCTGATTTCTAGCACTCCTTCAGAGTGCTGTTCTTTTTGCCAGCTAACCGGTGGTATCGCTCGTGCCTCGCTCAACCAACCGGCTACTTTCTTTCATCCCTCCAGGATGCCGATTGCTACGGCACGTTCCGAGGAGATGGGTGACACTTGAGGGTAGCAGGTTTGAGCCTCGTCACCTCGGCAGCTAAGGGGGACGTTTCAGCTAAGCTTCCCACACGGTTAGTCAGTTCCGCCTCCTGATTCCGTATGAGGGACGGCTACATTGCTACTTCGGTTCCGGCCAGTTCAGTTGCCGGTGCAGGAATTTGAATGTCCCCTGCCCGTTGATGGTGTGCGGGCCATCGAAGTATTCGATCTCGGTGGCTTGCGGGATCTTCAGCTTGTCGTAGAGGCGTTTCACCTTCGCGTATTCGAAGCTCACCCATTCGTCCAAGCCGACGCCGTCGTTATGACCGCGTTCGACCATGAACGGGCGCGGCGCGATCAGGGCGGCCATCTCGGCGTAGTTGAAGGTGGAGCCGAGGTTGAATTCGGGCATCTCGTATTCGCCAGTGAACATATAGCTGCTGCGCCAATCGGTGGTGACGTTTTTCCAGATCCATTCGTTGAAGTCACCAGAGCAGATGGAGAGGCAGTAACGGTCCAGCAAAGCGGGCACGCGCATGGCGGTCTTGCCACCGTAGGAGAGGCCGTAGAAGGCGATGCGTTGCGGGTCCACGTTCGGCTGGGTGCTGAGCCAGTCCAGGATGCGATCATGCTGGGCGAGGATGACGGAGAAGAGTGACTTGCCGAGCGGGTTCGCTTTGCGTTGCAACTCGCGGAAGGCGTCCTTGCCGCGATAGGGATTATGCGGTGCGAAGACGATGAAGCCGCGCTCGGCCAGGCGGGCGGCGAAGGCCTTGTAGTAGCCGTAGGGTTTGCTCTCCAAGTTCTCGTTCAAGACATCTTCCGGCACGCCCTCGAGCCCGTGCTGGCAAACCACGACGGGCCGTTTCTCACCGGGCTTCAGGCCTTTGGGCAAAAGCAGATAACCCCACGCGTAGATATCTGGCGCGACATCCAGCACGACTTCGTAGCCGGTCCATTTCGGTTTGTCGTAGATCTTGCGCGAGCGCGGGTTCAGGTCGTTGGTGCCTTTGGGCAGGCGGCCGATGACGTCATCCCAGAGCTTGGCTTGAAACGGACGCATGGCGGCTTGCCACTCGTTGGTGGAATTCGGCTTCACGCGGTTCCACAGAAAATCTTCCCGCACACTGCCGGCGAGTTGCAGCAGACGTTGCGTGTGGCGTTCCAGTTCGCGCACCTGGCGTTCCTGCCGTTCTTCCGGGTTGAAATTGGGGCGGCCTTCCGTCGGCTGCGAGCCCGGCGGACGCAAGGTGTCCGTGTTGATGCGCAGGGCTTGCAGCATGCCCAGCACGCCGATCTCGCCGATCGGCCCCATGGTCTTGCCTTCGTTGCCGTAGAAAAAGATGAGTGCGGGACGGAACGCTTCGGAGACCAATTGCCGGGCGCGATTCATCTCGGCGTCCACGTCATTGAATTCCAGCGGCTCGATCTTGCCGGGAGCGGCACCGGCGCGACCGGGGCGTTCCGCGGGCGGGCCTTTGACGTCTGGCGTGGGCGAATGCTCGGCCATGAACACACGGGGAACGATGAGGGTCGCGATCTCGGCATCACCGAACTGTGGCAGCAAGCCGTGGAGATTCCGGTAAATCGGTTCGTTCCAGAGTTTCTCGCGTTTGCCGAAGTAGCCGCTGACGAAGCTGGCGTTGAACCGGGTATCAAGGGCCGCGCTGTAAAACGCGATCAACCCGCCTTCGCCGTAACCCATCACGCCGAGTTCCACATCGGACTTCTGGTCCTTCGCCTGACTGGTCAGCCAATCGGCGGCCGCGAGCACTTTCTGCACTTCGTAGCCGATGATATGACGGCCGAGTTCGTAGGCCTGCCGGTAAATCCATTCGCGATGCGGCTGGTTGGTAAAGCGGTTCAAACGCGGGTTGCCCGAGAAGGTGTCCGAACGGCTGATGAGCGTGGGGATCAACACCTGGCAGCCATTCTCCGCCAGCCGGCGCGCGTATTGCAGCTCGACGGGCAGACCCGGTGCCAGCCCGGCAATCATCTCGGGCGTTTGATCCGCATCGGGAATCGCGACGATGCGCGCGGCCAGCCGCCCTTTGGGAAGCAAGAGCAACCCCTCGCCCGTGACGTCATCGAACACCGGCCACCGGACCGCATAAACGACAAAGCGATCTGTCTCAGCGACCTTGGCCGGGGAAGAAGTCGTGGCGACGTATTCGAGGTTCACCTTGGGCACCCGTTGATCCACGGCCCCGATGATCTCCGCCAGTTTGTCGCGATTGGCTTGCACCGACTGGTTGTAGAAGGCGCGGTTGGAGAAATCCGGTTTCCAGAAGCGGGCGCGGCCTTCGATGGAAGCAGCGGCTTCGCGATCCAGGTATTTGCTGATGCCGGCGACCATCTGCTCCGAGAGGTCGCCTTGCAGGGTCAAGGCCTTCGTTCCCGCCAGCGGCTCAGTGGTCTGAGCCTGGCCGGAACGCTTAACAACAGCGCGCCGCAAACGAACGCGATACGACTGGCGGCAAAAACCTTGGATAACATGCTCCGCCACCATACGCGTACGGTGGCAAAACACAAGCAGGGGCAGCGAATTAACGGCTGGCGTCAATGGCCCAAAGTTACCGGCTGGATGACCAAAGAATGCCAGCCTGTAGCGTAGGTCTCAAAGCCCGGGGACAACGCGTGAGCGATGATGTGCGGGCGCCCTTGGTAACTGACTGTGCAAAAGGACTTTTTCTGCCGGAAGAGGTTGCTTTGATCCGGCAGCGTCAGCTTCTCAGTGACCAATTTATTCGCGGTATCGGCCAAGACCAGCCCGGTATCATCCACCATGCACACACGGGTGCACGATTTCTCCGCTGCACTGATCTGGGTATTGCGCACGATGGTCTGGGCGAGGCTTTCCCAATTGAAGACGATGCCCAGCACCCCAATCGGCCGGCCATTCACTTTGCCTTCTTCCCGGATGGCGCAGGAGTAAACCAAAATGAACTCACCACCGGCGAGGGACGAAGACCGGTGGACGGATTGAAAGCCGAACTGGGTACCGTCACGCGTGCCGAGGGCAGCTTGAAACCAAGTGGTGGTAGATTGGTTGCTGCCGATGGAGCCGTAACGGTCTGGCCGGCCATTGGCAACCACCTGGCCTTTCAGATCACACACCACCAAATCATAATAAACGGTGTAGGAATCCAAAATGACACCCAGCCGCTTGCAAGTGAACCGGCGCGTGGCTTCGTCCTCTTTTTCCAAAGCGTCCACCACACTGCTGTCTGTGGCCCACCAGCGGACATCGCAGGAGCGCTCATAGAGATTGCGATCCACCAGCTCGATATTTGTGAGCGCCAGATCGGAAAGCCGGGTGCCACGCATGGCCGCGCCCACCTCACCGATCAGCCGGGTCATTTCGCTGATGCTCCGGTTCGTCTCCGCACCCATGGTTGTGGCCGTGGCAGTAGTATTTTGCGAGAGACGAACCATCTCGCTGGCGACCACACCGAAAGCGGCACCTTGGGTCCCCGCCCGCGCGGCTTCGATCTGGGCATTGAAGGCGAGTATCCGCGTTTGCAAGTTGATGTCATCGATCTCGCGGATGGCTTTCCGCAATTGCTCGGACATCGAATGCGCCAGCACATCGATGTGCTGCAACCCACCTTGAACCCCATTGGTATCTATGGCCGCGGCCGGTGGGCGAAACGACGATATACTGCCGGAAGAAGCAAAGGTTCCCGGCAAATCAGGCACAGCAAGATGACTCATACAACATCAGTGAGTGCAGGGTTGGCGCCCCTTCCCCAATCCCCTGAAGGTTAAGACGCTTTTGCACCCACTCGGCCATCGGCAGTATTTGGTAGAAGCTTTAACAAAAAAATAATCACAAATCACTGCAAATAAGAATGTTATACACTTTTATACAATCTGAAAAATAACTCACACATCAGCTAGGATAACCATTCCCACTCTGGCTAATTTTAACCGGCCGAAAGCCAGATTTTGCAGAATGCAACGAACCTAATCGCCAATCTGACCGGAGGTTAGGGCCAGCTAGGGAAATCTGCCCGCTTTACACCCACAGAACGGCGGGTAAGTTGGTTTCAGCAGGTTGAGCCAGAGGATTAAAGTATGAAGAAATCGGTCAAAATCATTATCGGATTGGTGGTGTTGCTGGTGGTCGCCCTCGTGGTGGTCGCCCTCTCCATCAATAGCATCATCAAAAAGGGCGTGGAAACCGTCGGCCCGAAAGTCACCCAGGTGACCATCAATTTGGACAGTGTCGCTGTCATGCCCCTTTCCGGTGGCGGTTCGGTGAAGGGTTTGATCGTGGGCAATCCGAAGGGCTACAACACAGATCACGCCATCAAGGTCGGCAAGGCCAGCTTGTCAGTCAGCCTCGGCTCGCTGATGTCCGATAAGATCGTGGTGAAATCCATCAATGTAGAAGCACCGGAGATCACGTTGGAAGGCGGCTTGAAGGAGAACAACCTGACGCAAATCCTGAAGAACATTGATGAGTTCGTCGGCAGCTCCGAGAACAAGGCCGCGCCGGATGGTGTCAAAGGCAAAGGGGTTTCACGCAAACTGCAAGTGGATGAATTTATCATCAAGAACGCCAAGGTAACTGTGGCGATGTCGATGCTCGGTGGCAAGCCGATGACGGTTACCGTGCCGGAAATCAAGCTGAGCAACCTCGGCACTGGCCCGGAAGGCATCACGCCGGGTGACTTGATCAAGCGCGTGTTCGAGGAAGTCCTCGGCCAGACCACCACGGTGGTCACGGATTCCGTAAGCAAGCTGGGCAAGATCGGCGTGGATGCCGTGAAGGACGTGGGCGGAGCCGCGAAGGACACCACGAAGAAGGCCACCGAAGGCATCAAGAGCCTGTTTAAGAAGTAAGTTATTTCTGAAAGCAAAAGGCCGCGCTGATCACTCAGCGCGGCCTTTTTTGTTTTTAGAAAGAGTTGGCTTAGGCCACCTTCTTGTTCTCGGTGTGCTTGACCAAGATGGCTTCCACGATCTTCTTCTGCAGGTCAGGCTTCTCAGCGAGTGCCTTCGCGGCGGCATCTTTGCCTTGGCCGATAAGTTCGCCATTGAATTGGAGCCACGCGCCCTTCTTCTCGATGACGCCCAAGTCCGTGCCCACTTGCAGGATGGAGCCTTCCTTGTTGATACCGTGGTTGAACATGATATCGAACTCCGCTTCGGTGAACGGCGGGGACATCTTGTTCTTCACGATCTTGCACTTCACGTGGTTACCGATGGCCGCGCCAGCGGCATCCTTCAACGCGTCTTTGCGACGGATATCGATACGCACAGAGGCGTAGAACTTCAGTGCCTTACCGCCTGTGGTCGTCTCGGGGCTGCCGAACATGACGCCGACTTTTTCGCGGAGCTGGTTGATGAAGATACACGTCGTCTTGGCTTTGCTCAGGATGGCCGTGAGCTTGCGCAGCGCCTGCATCAACCGCGCCTGCATACCCATCGTGGCCATGCCCATCTCGCCTTCGAGTTCGGACTTGGGCACAAGCGCGGCAACGGAGTCGATGACGATGACGTCGAGCGCGTTGGAACGGACCAAGGTTTCGCAAATGGTCAGCGCTTCTTCACCGCTGTCCGGCTGCGAAACGAGGAGGTCGTCCAAGTTCACGCCGAGCTTCTTGGCGTAAGCGGGGTCCAAGGCATGTTCCGCATCGATGAACGCCGCGAGACCGCCGGCCTTTTGGGCATTGGCGATGACGTGCAACATGAGCGTCGTCTTACCGGAGGATTCCGGACCGTAGATCTCGATGATACGACCGCGCGGCAAACCGCCGACGCCGAGGGCGAGGTCGAGCGCCAAAGCGCCCGTAGGAATGACATCAATCTTCGTCTGCGCGCGGGCATCGCCGAGACGCATGATGCTGCCTTCGCCGAAAGTCTTGGTGATCGTCGCGATCGCGGCATCCAGCTCGCGATTGCGGGCCGCTTTCAACTTGCTGTCTTCGGCGGTCTTTTCGAGCGCTTTTTCGGCGGCTTTATCGGCTGCCTTGTCTGCTTTCTCTACCGCTTTTTCCGTTGCTTTAGTTTCCGCCGGGGGATTCTTTTCAATCGTTTTCGCCGCCATAATTTTCTCCAAATTTAAAGTGGGGGTTACTATGGATGAAGAAGCCCTCAAGTCAATGGCGGGAGAGACGAAAGATGGAGACTTCGACAACCGGTAATCACCACAGCAAATAGCTATGCCGCAGGTTTGGTTTTCTGTCCTTGATTCTCTTGCAGCAAAAGACAAACACCAATCAACGCCAACGGATGGGTAACCCAGACAGAACGAGTATGAAACAGACTATACTCATAGAAGGCACGCGACACCTCTCTGACGACCATGCTCGGAGACAAAATACTTCCCATCGACTATCTTGGTGCCTGTGGCATCTCCACCAAGGAGCAAACTAATTATCCAAAAACTGGCGAAATTCAGTATTCCAATCACCACCAATATGCGCGCTAAAGCTCTCATAAAGCACGCCCTAGATTTAAGATACCTTTAGGTTTCATTGCGTAACGGTTTGTCCGCCTTTCTGCAGCTGTTGCAGCAAAACCGTGCGGGGTTGAAAACCAAAACGGCGGTAAAGCGCGAGCGCCTCTTCATTGGCATAGGCAACGGACACGACCTTTGTCATCGCGCCCATGCCATCCAGCCAAGTCAACGCATGACGAATGAGTTCGCTGCCAATCCCTTGCCCGCGAAAACGGGCATCCACAAAGAGCGAATCAATCTCCCCTCGCCCTCCTGCCGAGACGGTGCTGACACAGTAGGCGATGTCTATTGCATCTGAAGCCGTGCTGACTAATTCGATCTGCAGCGTCCCATTGGTGGATTTGGTGAGCAGTTCCTGTTTGCGCGCCTCGAATGTAACACGCCCCATCTCATCGGCGAAAGGCGAGGCTAGTTGCCCATGATAAGCCCGGAGCTGTTCCCACAGCGGGCGGATGGCGTCCAGGCTCTCGGCGCTGGTCACGCGGTAGGTGAATTGGGTCGTGGGGAACGTCATGTTATCCGGCAGCCGTTTGAGAATTTAATGTCTTGAATGTAAGGGATTGTCGCAAATGTTTGATGGCAAAACACTCACCTCCTCAAAGCCCATCCTGCCAACAATAAAATCATGATAATGGGTGAGCTGTAAAATGCGAGCAGCAAACGCTTGCCTCCGTCTGGGTGCTGCCACTCCCGCCGTCGGCTCGCAATGATCGATACGACTGTTGCTGGGATGGCGAAGATGAAGTATAACACGACAAACAATCCGAATCCTTGCGCGTAAAGTCGGAACACGAAAGTCCAGATTATCGGAATGGCGAACGAAACCAAGGCCAACGCCGTTAGCAAAACAGCACGACGAACTGTCGATGTCGATCTCTTGAAGCTGGTAATCACACAAAACCGCTTAGCGATCCGGCACTCGAGACACATGAACTGCAAACACGACGCTCACGCCGGGTTCGCTGCAGCGTGTGGTCAGGCGGCTTCATTTCCTCTCTGCTTGAGCCTCGGAGCGATATTTCAACTCGTCCCAGATAAAGTCACCCATAAAGCACTGGGCCTCCTGATCAAACCTGATCGTTGCTCGCACCTCTAACCAGTCAGCCGAACCGTCAGACGCAATATCATCCGGCTGATAAAGCATTACTCCCATACCGTCTTGGAGCGTGATGTTTAAAGCTTCGAGGTCCTCTCGCGTGCCCACGCATATAAGTGGCGCAGAACGCATCCCCGGTGCCTTACCCGGAAAGAGCTTGTTGAAGTCGTGATAAAGCCGATGCATGGCATTGAGTATCACTAACGCCGCAAACCCAGCCATGCCAGACTTGGGATTTCAACCACCCCGCAGTGCAGGACGGAACTGCCAGCGCCATCCCGTGTAGGCCACAGCGATTTGTTAGGTCTATAATTTATCATCTCAATGGAACAACAATACCAGCCAACCGAACGCATTCATCCCTGTAAACGACTTCGTCTACACAAACAATCACGTGAGTAAACGAACGGGAAGAATGTCGCGACTCGATCGAAAGCAAAATGTCGTAGTCATAGAATGCCATCAACTCTTGAAACGTGTCCGGGGCCTGAGCGGCAAGCTTCTCAAGCGGTGGCCAACTCAAACGAGACAAGGACTGATCCAATTGACAATCCGGATCAGGATATCGAAGCGCGTCGTCTAGATAATCGGCATAGCTTTTAGACAGTATCTGGTAAATCTCATCAACTGGCACTTGTAACACGTAGCGACTTGTCGCACGCCCTTCCCAAAGACGTGGCTGACCGAAGTTCATTGGGACTACTGCTAACGACGAGACCGGAACCGCTAGGGAATCAATATCGTAGCTGATGGTTTTCACTGTATTAGGGCCTAACAGATTGTTAGACCACAAAAAGTCGGCTCTGTTGGGTAATGGCTTCCGCCCGCAATTGATGAAAAAACGTCCTTATTCATGGGTTTTTAGTTACGCCGGTGCCGGTGTTTCGTCAAACGGGAAAGGATTGGCATGGGACCGCGGTACGCGGTCCCTCCCGTTATAAAGTGACTCGCCGGGTCGGAGACCGGCGCTCGGCTTGATTCGAGGACGAAGGACGACGACGAGCACGCCCCGACCTGACGGCGCGGAGTTCAGGACGATGGTGGGCCTTAGTTAGTTCCGCCTCGTTACCTCGGCGGCTACGAATAAAGGTTACAGCTTGCGGTAATGGCGTATGGGCTCCAAATTAGCGGCATGATTCATGTGGGTACTGGTTACGATGTGCATCAACTGGTGGCAGGGCGCAAACTGATCCTCGGCGGGGTGGATATCCCGCACACGAAGGGTTTGGACGGGCATTCGGATGCCGATGCCTTGATGCACGCCATCTGTGATGCGGTGTTGGGTGCGCTGGGCGAAGGGGACATCGGGCAGTTCTTCCCGAACACGGACCCGCGCTGGAAGGGTGCGCCGAGCCGGATCTTCCTCGAGGAAGCGGCGCGGCAGGTGAAGTTGCGCGGCGGGCGCATCATCGATATCGATGCCTCGCTGATCGCGCAGGCACCGAAGCTGGGGCCACATTTCCCCGCGATGAAGCTGCATATCGCCGCCGCTTTGGGCATGGAACCGAAGAAAATCGGCTTGAAGGCGACCACGAATGAACACATGGGGTTCATCGGCCGGGAAGAAGGCATCGCCGCCATGGCCGTCGCGGCCGTAGATTTACCTGAATAATATGGGCAGAGCAGAAATCAGCTGGAAGGGCCGGAACGAAGAGGGTGTGAAGCGCGAGGTTTACGTGAAGCACACCGGTGACAAGTGGCTCTTCTACGAGCGGGAGCGCCGCAATGACGTGTGGCAGGCCATCGCCGAACCGGCGTTGGAAGACTGGTTCGAGCTGTTGGATGGCATCCGCCGCCGCATCAACCGCCGGCTGTTGCAACCTGAGGACGAACATCAGGTGAAACGGCTGATCAAAGAACAGTACCCCGAAGCCAAGATTCCGAAAGGCTGACGATGCGCCCGCTGATCCTCATCAACCCCAGCAAATATGCCAAAGGGCAGGAACTGTATGATGCCGAGATCGCGGTGGCGCAGAATTATTATAACGCCATCCTGGCGGCCGGCGGGTTGCCGTGGGTGATGCCGCGTTTCACCGCCCCGGAGCTGGCGGCCGAGTATATCGCACGGGCGGATGGCTTGATGCTGACGGGCGGGGACGACATAAACCCTTCCATTTACGGGGCTAAGCTCACGCCGGAGCTGGAAAAGACGGTTTGTCTGGCCGATCCAGAGCGGGATTTGCAGGAGTTCCTGCTGATCGAGGAGATCTTTCGCCAGCAAAAGCCCATCTTCGGCATCTGCCGTGGGCATCAGGTGCTGAATGTGGCCCTAGGCGGGACTTTGATCGTGGATATCCCCCAGAAAATACCGGGGGCTCTGGAGCATAATCGCTCTGATGCACGGTTTGAATTGGTCCACGACGTGCAATTGGCACCAGAATCGCTGCTTGCAAGAATTGTAGGAAATACGAAACTGGGCGCGAACAGTTCTCATCACCAGTCCGTTGGCCGGGTGGCCAAGCCGTTAAAAGTTAGCGGGCGCACGGCAGACGGGGTGATCGAGGCACTGGAACTCAGCGACCAAGAAGCTGAGGCCCTGCCGTATTTATTAACGGTGCAGGCGCACCCAGAGAGATTGTTTGATCGCCATCCGGAACACTTAAAGTTGTTTCAAAGTTTCGTCACTGCGTGTGCGGTGGATAAAGACCGGAGAAAATGAGCGCGAGAATATTGATCGTTGATGACCAGCAGGAGCTTTGTCTCCTGCTCCAAAACCTCCTTTCGACGCACGGCTACCGTGCCACCTCCCTGCCCAGCGGCTCCGCCTTGCGGCAGGCTCTGACTGGCCAGGAACCGGACGTCGTCCTGCTGGATTTGAAGCTGGCCGATGCGGATGGGCTGGAACTCCTGCCCGTCATCAAAAAATCATGGCCCGGCACGGAGGTCATCGTGCTGACCGGTCACGCCTCGTTGGATGCCGCCGTTTCGGCGACGAAACTGGGCGCTTACGATTTTCAGAAAAAGCCGTTCGATCACGAATCGCTCGTCCATTCCATCGAGAAGGCGCTCGAGCACAAGAAGCTGACCGAACAGGCCAGCACCTTGCGCCGCACGCTCTCCAATATCAGCGGCGGCAGCTCCCCGGTCTTCCGCAGTGCTTCGATGAAGAATGTGCTGCGCACGGTGGAACGAGTCGCCCCCACGGATGTCTCCGTGCTCCTGTGCGGCGAGAGCGGCACCGGCAAGGAAGTCATCGCCGACCTGCTCCATTCTTTGAGCAATCGCGCCTCCGGCCCGTTGATCAAGGTCAACTGCGCCGCGTTGCCGCGCGAGTTGATCGAGAGCGAATTGTTCGGCTCCGTGAAAGGCGCCTTCACCGGCGCGCACGCGGACCGCACCGGTTTGTTCCGCGAAGCCGACGGCGGCACGCTGTTCCTCGACGAGATCTCCGAGATGCCCATCGATACGCAGAGCAAGTTGCTGCGCGTGTTGCAGGAGCAAGAGGTCCGGCCGGTGGGCGGACGCGTGAGCTACAAGACGAACTGCCGCATCATCGCCGCAACGAACCGCCCGGTGGAAGAGGCCATCAAGGAAGGCAAACTGCGCGAGGACCTATATTACCGCGTCGGCGCGATCTCCATTTCCCTGCCGCCTTTGCGCGAACGCCGCGAGGACATCCTGCCCTTGGCCGAGGCGTTCTTGAAACGTTTCGCCGCCCAAGCAGCACGCAGCATCATTGGATTCACGCCGGAAGCGGGCGATCTCCTGCGCAATCACGATTGGCCGGGCAACGTTCGCCAGTTGCAGAATGAAGTGCAACGCGCGGTGTTGATGTGCGACAGCCGCCAGATCTCCAACCTGGACCTGAGCATCACGGAAACTTCGATCCCCGCCGAGCAAAGCAGCCTGACGTTGATGGAAGGCATCGAACGCAACGCGATCATCCAGATGCTCAAGGAAACCGGCGGCAACAAGCTGGAAACAGCCAAGCGCCTCGGTATCGGCCGGCAAACGCTCTATAACAAGATCAAGCAATACGGCATACAGACGTAGGCTGGACCGGATCAAGGCCGTGCTTGGGCCGGCACAGGCTTGAGGAGATACATTTCTGCGCGGATCTCGGCGGGGGCGTAATTAGTAAGATACGCCATCCGCAGGTAGCCGATGCTGCTGCCCTTCATCACCCCAACCGCTGCCATGCGCGCGGGCAAGTGCGCTTGGAAATGTTCCAGAGATAACGGACGCCCCGCCAACCAACGATCATACACGCCGTAGGAGAAGTGATAGAGCTTGCCCTCCGCCATCAGCCCGGCCAGCGGTTGCCAAGGAAAGTAAACCGTCTCTGGTCTGCTCCGCATGATCTCAAAAGCCTGTTGTTCGCGACACACCGTTTCACGCTCCGTCGCCAGCAAACTGCGCGCCCCATTAACCAGGGCTGAGAGCGAAGACCGAAACCGTCGCGACCAAAATCAACCGATGTGAACTGGGCGAGAGCGAGAGGCTAAAGGTCGGAGTAAATCGAGAAATGGCTGAATACAAAAGCATCACAGTGGCGAGCGACAGAAACACCGCGGAATAACTGAAGGCGTTATAATCTCCCCCCACTTTGACCCGGCCTAACAGAGACATGGGAACGAGCAGCAGACCGGCGAGGAAGAGCAGTGAACTAGGTGATTTGAAATCGGGTCGCCGTAGCGAGAGATGTTTGCGGCCAAAAATCGCCGCCAAGAAAAGCACCAGCCAGAGCCAGCCATTGGACAGGACATAATCGATGAACGCTTCGCCCAAGACCGCGATGCGATGTGCCGTGGTCACGTTCGCCACTCCCGAGACACGCCCCACCGTCTCGTACCAAGGATGATGACCGGGAATGTAAACGAGATTGAACCACACAGCGGACCAGCCATAAGCCAGCGCAATCACGAGCCACAACGCCGCCCCGGTGACAGCACTGACGCAAAGCAGCTTCAATGCTAGCGGTCGCTGACCACGCAACCACAACCATACCGGTATGACCACGAGCAACGGCAGCAGAGTTTGTTTGGTCGCCACACTGGCGTGGGTGAAGAGCGCCGTAAGAATCAGGTCCGAAGTCCGGCCGTTCTCCGCCAGCCGCAACGCAAACAAACAGGCGCACAGACCTAAGCCGATGGCGGGCGCATCCGCGTGCACATTGAAGGCGACTTGCCGCAGCCAGAAGGGATTCGTCACCAGCCAATAGAATCCCAACGCCAGCAGAAGCCAACGGCCCGTTTCGTTCACTTGCGTGTTCGTAAAGCGTCGCAAAAGCAGCATCGCCGGCAGAAACAACCACAAGGCGCTCAGCACTCCGCCCCAGCGGATGGCCGACTCCGGGCTGGAACACAACACACAAGGCAAGTAAGCGATGGCCAAACCGGGCCCATAGATATTGCCCGACACCGGTCCGGCATCGGAGCCGTAGTAAGAATGATAAGAACTGACGAGCGTGAACGAAGGCGTGAGACGTGGACCGTTCCAATTGTTGCTGGGCGAAGCCATCACCTCACGCAAGGCATCGAAACTGATGAGCAACAAGAGGCCACCGAGAAAGACACGCCCCCAAGTCCGCCATGCAGGTGACGGGAAAAGCCGCGCGCCCCAGCGCCAACCGGTCCAACCGGCGGCGAGCGCACAAGCCAGCATCACACCGAGGAGCCAGCCTTTTGCCTGCATCACTTCATCCATAGCACATCATTGCCCGGTTACTTTCCGTCCGTGGCTGGCAGCTTATCGTTTTGACTTGTGAGCGCGAGCGGGAAACCATCGTTCGCACAGCATGATTCCCATGAAGACACGTTCTCTATTCCTGGCTTTGATCGGCGGCTTGCTTTGGGCAAATGGCCTGACTGCGGCGGAAAGTCAAAGCGCCACCGTAAAGATCGCCATCCTCGGTGATTCCACCGTTTGCGAATATCCGGAGAATTCCATCGTGCGCGGCTGGGGGCATTACCTGCCAGATTGGTTCAACAGCTCGCTGCAATTCACCAACGTGGCCAAGAGCGGGCGCAGCACCAAGAGCTTCATCGCCGAAGGCTTATGGGAAAAGACGAAGGCGTTGAAGCCGAACATCGTGCTGATCCAGTTCGGTCACAATGATTCGCACGCCAAGGAGAAGCCGGAGGCCACGGATGCGGACGGGAATTATCGCGATTTCCTGCGGCGCTACATCGATGAATCCCGCGCGCTCGGAGCAGAACCAGTGCTCGTCACGCCGATGCACCGGCGCACATTCAATTCGGACGGTTCCTTGAATGACATCCTCAAGCCCTATGCGGACGCCATGAAAGCGGTCGCAGCGGAAAAGAAGGTTACACTCGTGGACTTGCACACGGCCAGCGGCAAGGTCTTCGCGAAATTAGGTGATGCGGGCAGCGCGGACCTCAGCAATGCCCCGACGGATCGCACTCACTTCTCCGCGAAGGGCGCACGACTGATGGCGGAGCTGGTGGTCAGTGAGTTAACGAATACGGTTCCCGCCTTGCGCAAGGAATTGAAGACCACTTCCCCTGCTCCGCTCACCGGCAAAGAGCTTATCCCGGGTAAAATCTCCGATTGGAGGGGCTTTGAACTGCACGAGATCGAGTTCGATAAGCGCAAGGCTTACATCGTGCGGCCAAAAACGGAAGCGGCCGGACGGCCGTGGATCTGGCGGGCCCGTTTCTGGGCGCATCGGCCGGAAGTGGATACAGCCTTACTAGCACAGGGATTCCACCTTGTTTACATTGATGCGCCGGAGCTTATCGGCAGTCCCGCTGCCGTAGAAGTCTGGAACAAGTTCTACGCGTATCTCACAACGATCCATCATTTCAACGCCAAACCCGCACTGGAGGGCATGAGCCGCGGCGGGCTTTACATCTATGCATGGGCCCAAGCGAACCCGGACAAGGTGGCATGTATCTATGCGGATGCGCCCGTGTGCGACTTCAAGAGCTGGCCCGGGGGCAAAGGACGCTCCAAAGGCAGCCCGAAAGATTGGGAACTCGTGCTGAAGATGTATGAGTTCAAGGATGAAGCCGAAGCACTCGCGTGGAAGAAGAACCCGATCGACAACCTCGCCCCGCTCGCCAAAGCCAAGGTGCCGCTCCTGCATGTGGTCGGAGACGCGGACGAGGTGGTGCCGGTCGAAGAGAATACGGCGATCATGGAAAAGCGCTATAAGGAATTGGGCGGCTCAATTCAGGTCATCCACAAACCAGGCATCGGGCATGTGCATGGTCTGGATGATCCGAAGCCGATCGTGGATTTTGTGCTGAAGCATACGGCTGCCTCCCGTTGAACAACCGCACAATCCTTTGCTGACAGGTCGCCTAGGGACGTGTTTCACTCGCGGTGAAACATGGAATATCGGTCTGATGAATTGCTGACCCGGTTGCTGCAGGATGTTTCGCGCTCGTTTTACCTGACGTTGCGCGTGCTTCCGGCGGCGGTGCGTTCCCAGATCGGCCTCGCCTATCTGCTGGCGCGCACCACGGACACGATTGCAGATACGGAAATCGTTTCGCTGGAACAACGGTTGACGGCCCTGCGCGTCTTACGGGCACGTATCTTGGGCGAAAGCAGCGAACTGCCTGCTTTGGGCGAACTGGCCCGGCAACAAGGACTCCCGGCGGAACAAGTATTGTTACAACGCATCCCCGAGGCCTTAACCCTGCTGGATCAGACCGAGGCCACGGACAAGCAACTCATCCGGGAGGTCTTGAATGTCATCACAAGCGGGCAGCTCTTGGACTTGGAACGGTTCGCGGAAGCAAGCGAGCAGAAGCTCATCGCCCTGCGGAATGACGCTGAGCTGGATGACTATACCTACCGGGTCGCCGGGTGTGTGGGGGAGTTTTGGACGAAGATCTGCCGCCGCCATGTCTTTCCGAAGGCCCAGCTGAATGATGCTTGGTTGCTGACTCAAGGGATCCGATTTGGCAAAGGATTGCAGCTCATCAATATATTGCGCGATTTACCGCGCGATTTACGGCAAGGACGGTGCTATATTCCAGCGGATCAGCTATCCCGGCACGGTCTGGAAATTGCTGAATTACTCAAACCTGAGAATGAGCCAAGGTTCCGGCCATTGTATGACGGCTACTTGGCCTTGGCTAATGCGCATCTGGCTGCCGGGTGGGCTTATACGCAAGCGTTGCCTTGGGCTTGTCCCCGGGTGCGGCTGGCTTGTGCCTGGCCAATCTTGATCGGTGCAAGAACGCTGAACCGGCTGAAAATTGAGCCGGTTTTGGACCCAAAACACCGGGTAAAAGTGACCCGGAATGAGGTTTGGCAGGATATTTTGGGGTCCATTTTGCTCTATCCAACGCCTTGGTGGCAAA
This sequence comes from Limisphaerales bacterium, assembly GCA_965283725.1. GTDB lineage: Bacteria > Verrucomicrobiota > Verrucomicrobiia > Limisphaerales > JAEYXS01 > JAEYXS01. Next base: position 545,586 of record CBDIPT010000002.1, on the reverse strand, counting down.
AATTGGCTAAACTGGAACTTACCAAAGTGCCGGAATAGCATTGATTTGGCTCTGTATCCCCGCTAAAAGGCCGGAATGCGACTTTCCAAGCTATTCCTGCTAGCCCTGCTGATTACGTGGGGAGTGATCTCCGTCACGCCGGACACCACCGTCTACGCCGAGACCGTTCTTTATGCTCAGGCCGATGCTTCTGCCAAACTGAAAGCGGAAGCCGAAGCCAAGCGCAAACAGGAACGCGAGGCCCGCGAAGCGGAAAAAATCAAAGCCAAGGCCGCTGAAAAAGCCAAAGAAGAAGCCGAAGCAAAAGCGAAAGCGGATGCCGAAGCGAAGAAGCAGGCTGAGGCCGCCGCCAAGAAGGCCGCAGAAGCCCAAGCCAAGGCCAAGGAAGAAGCCGCCAAGAAGGAAGCGGAAGCCAAGAAGAAGGCTGAAGCCGAAGCGAAGAAAGCCGCGGACGCCAAAGCCAAAGCGGATGCCGAGGCCAAGAAGAAAGCCGACGCTGCCGCGAAAGCCAAAGCCGACGCTGACAAGAAGGCTGCCGAAGTCGCCAAGAAGAAGGAAGCCGAAGCCAAGAAATTGGCGGAAGCCCAAGCCAAGGCCAAAGCGGACGCTGACAAGAAAGCCGCCGCTGAAGCCCAGAAGAAGGCGGGCATGACCAAGACGGCGGCGAAGCCGGCCACCGGTTCCAAACCTGCCACGGCCACCACCGCTGCTGCTCCGGCTTCCAAGCCTGCGGCCGCAAATCGTGGTGTTTCTGTCCAACAATTTGAAGCGGAAGCCAAATCTTCGGTGCTCGCACTGGATCGCAATCAGGCTTTGCTGAAGTCTGAAGCCGATGCCAAAGCGTCGCTGCTCGCCAAGATGCGCGAAGCCGAACTGCAGAAGGCTGAAGCCGACGCTAAGGCGTCCGCCCTCGCCCAGATGCGTGAACGCGCTGTGCGCACCACGCCGACCACCTCTACGCCGCGCTCCGTTGTGCCGCGTGCCACGACGCAGCATTCTACCAGCGCTTCGGTCGCTGCTCCTGCCACTACGGCCAGCAAACCTTCGAAGCCGGTGACCACCGCCACGACGACGCCCAAGCCCGCCGCAGCGGACACCAAGAAAGCCGAAGAAGCCCGTTTGAAGGCCGCCGCCACCGCCAAGAAAGAAGCCGAAGCCAAAGCCCAAGCTGAAGCCAAGGCCAAAGCGGATGCTGACAAGAAAGCGAAAGCGGAAGCCGAGAAGAAAGCCAAGATGGCGAAGACGGATGCCAAGCCGCCCGTCGCTGCGCCTACTCCGGCCACCAAGGACCCGGCACTCATGACGGAATCGGAACGTATCAATGCCGAACGCGCCGCCGCCAAGAAGAAGGCGGATGAAATGGCCGCTGCGAAGGGCAAGGAACGTGAAGAAGCCCGCAAGAAGGCGGACGAAGAAGCCAAAGCCCGTCAGGCCCAGATCGAGAAAGAACGCGCCGAAGCCCGTGCCAAGATGGCCAAGGCTCCGGTCATCGATCCGAAGTCAGCCACGCCGGAAGCCAAAGCCAAGGCTGAAGCGGAAGCAGCTAAACAACTTGAAGAGAAGCGCCAGGCCGAAATGAAGGCGCAGAGCGCCAAGAAAGCGGCGGAAGAAAAAGCCAAGGCGGATGCCAAGGCCAAAGAACTCGCTGCGGCCAAGACCACCAAGCCCGTTGCCAAAGCGGACATGGACAAGAAGGCCAAGGCTGAAGCGGAGAAACAAGCCAAGCTGGCCAAGGAAAAGGCGGCGAAAGAAGCCGAAGCCAAGGCTGAGGCCGACAAGAAAGCCAAAGCGGAAGCCGAGAAACAGGCCAAGCTCGCGAAAGCCAAGGCCGAGAAGGAAGCCGAAGCAAAGAAGGACGCCGAAGCCGCCGCCAAGAAAGCGCAGATGGCCAAAGCCAAAGCAGACGCGGAAGCCAAAGAGAAGGCCGATGCACAACGCTTGAAGGATGAGAAGGCCCGCTTAAAGGCGCAGAAGGAAGCTGCGGAAGCGAAAGCCAAGGCGGATGCGAAGGCCAAAGAACTCGCTGCGGCCAAGGCTAAGGAAGAGGTCAAAGCCAAGGAAGCTGCGGCCAAGAAAGCGGCCGAAGAAGCCGAAAAACGTCAGGCTGAACAAGCCAAGATCGCCAAGGCACAAGCCGAAGCGAAGAAGGCCGAGCAGGCCAAGATGACCAAACCGGCGGCCCCTGCCCCGGCGGTCAAGAAGGTGGAAGAACCGAAGAAGCCAGTGGTCGCCACCGTGGCCGAACCTAAGAAGGTTGAACCGGTGAAGCCGGCTGCCCCTTCGGCGGACGCCAAGAAGGCGGCGGAAGAAAAAGCCAAGATCGAAGCCAAGGCCAAAGAAATGGCTGATGCGAAGGCCAAGGCGGATGCCAAAGCCCGCGAAGAAGCGGCCAAGAAAGCAGCCGCAGAAGCCGCGAAGAAAAAAGAAGAGCAGGCCAAGGTCGCCAAATTGACGGCTGAGAAAGAAGCCAAAGCCAAGCAGGAAGCCGCGAAGGCCAAGGAAGCAGCTGACAAGAAGGCTAAAGCCGACGCCAAGCTCGCCCAAGAAAAGGCCAAGAAAGAAGCCGAAGCGAAGCGCAAGGCAGACGAAGCTAAAGCCAAAGCTGATGCCAAGGCCAAGAAGGACGCGGAAGCGAAGGCCAAGGCCGATGCTGAAACGGCGAAGAAAGCGGCTGAAGCCAAGGCTAAAGCGGAAGCAGAAGCGGCCAAGAAAGCAGCGGCTGCCGTCAAGAAACCGGCCACCACTGCTCCGGCTGCCACCGTCACCAAGCCAGAAGCTCCGAAACCGGAGAAGAAGGCGGACAAGAAGACGGCCTCCGAAACCAAGCCGGCTGCTACCGGCAAGGAAGCGAAGCTCAAAGAGCTGCTCGACCTTTACAAGGCGGACAAGATCTCGCCGAAGGAATACCACGAGCGCCGCGCCAAGATTCTGAGCGAATAATCGCCCGACAAACTTCAACCCGCCGGATAAACTCCGGCGGGTTTTTTATTTTCAAGCCGCTACGCTCTGGCATAACTACCGCCCATGCATGACTTTCGTTACGTAGGAAAGAAGCTGTATTGTGAAGGTGTGGCGGTTGAGAAACTCGCCGCCGAACACGGTACACCGCTTTACGTCTATTCGCAAAACACCATCGCCGAGCATTTCAACAAGCTCGATGCCGCGATGGACCCGCTCGACCACTTGGTCTGTTTTGCCGTCAAATCGAACTCCAATATCGCCATCATCCGCACCCTTGCGAATGAAGGCAGCGGGTTCGATATCGTCAGCGCAGGTGAGTTGCAACGCGTCATCTCAGCCGGCGGCGATCCGGGCAAGTGTGTGTTCGCCGGGGTTGGCAAAACGGAAGCGGAGATCGAATTTGCCCTAAAGAAAGGCATCTACTCCTTCAACGTCGAGAGCGAAGCGGAACTCGTGCGCATCAACAAAGTGGCGGGCCGTCTCAAGAAGACCGCCCCCGTCGCGGTGCGCGTGAACCCGAACGTGGACGCCGGCACGCATGCAAAGATCACCACGGGCACCTACGAGAACAAATTCGGTATCGCCATCGAAGAGATCGAAGGCGTCTATGCCCGCGCGAGCAAGCTCAAGAACCTTTGGCTGCGCGGCATCCAGATCCATATCGGCTCGCAGCTCACCGAAGTGAAGCCGTTCAAGCTCGCCGTGGAGAAGATGGTCCCGCTCGTAGCCAAGATGGCCGCGAAGTATAACTTCGAGTTCTTCAGCATCGGTGGCGGTCTGGGCATCATCTACAATCCCGCGCTCGCCAGCGCCTCCGAAGAATGGTGGCAGCAGCCGAAGGCGAAGAAGATTCTTACGCCCGCGAGCTATGCCGCGACGCTCAAGCCTTTGCTCGAGCCGCTGGGCTTGCGCATCTTGATGGAACCGGGCCGTTTCCTCGTGGGCAACGCCGGCATCCTGGTCACCCGCGTGGAATACGTGAAGCGCACGGGCAAGAAGAACTTCGTGATCGTGGACGCCGCGATGAACGACCTCATCCGCCCGGCCTTCTACGACAGCTACCACGAGATCGTTCCGTTGACCGCCAAAGGCGGCGCGCTGGTCTCGTCCGACATCGTCGGGCCGATCTGCGAATCCGGTGATTACTTCGCCAAGGACCGTCCGCTGCCGAAGGTCGGCGAAGGCGATCACCTCGCCCTGCTCTCTGCCGGTGCGTATGGCTTTGTGATGGCCTCCAACTACAACACGCGTCCGCTCACGGCGGAAGTGCTGGTGAACGGCAAGGAAAGCGCCGTGGTGCGCAAGCGCCAGACCATCAAAGATATTCTGGCCGACGAATCCGTGCCGAAATGGCTGAAGTGAGCCGTTGAACGCCTCTGATCTGCCAAGCCCGCTGAAAAATCTTCAGCGGGCTTTTTCTTTGGCGTGACGCAGGCCAGCCATTCCGTTAAAGCTTTCGCATCCCGAAATCTTTATGAAGAGAACTCTGCTTATCGCCTCGCTGGGGTTGGCCTTGGCCCAAACCCTCTCCGCCGCTGAAACGGCCTCGATCTTCGATATCCGCAACGAAGCGGCCTTCAAAGACGCAGTCGATACGTCCGCGCCCCTCAAGAAATTGGCAACGGATATGAACTTCACGGAAGGCCCGCAGTGGTTCAATGAAAACGGCGGCTATCTGATCTTCAGCGACATTCCAGCGAATCACCTGAAGAAATGGACCGCGAAAGACGGCGTCACCATCTTCCGTGAGAACAGTCAGAATGCGAACGGCAACACCATCGACTTGCAAGGCCGCCTTGTTAGCGCCGAGCATAGCGGACGCCGCGTGTCCGTGACGGAAAAAGACGGCACCATCAAAACGCTGATCGATTCGTTTGAAGGCAAGAAATTGAATTCACCGAATGATCCGGTGGTGAAATCCGACGGCACGATTTACTTCACCGATCCGGATTACGGGCTGAAAAACAAGCCGGGCACGAAGGAAAAAGAAGGCAAGGAGCAGGCTGACGATTATGTGTTCCGCTTCGACCCCAAAACGAAAACCATCACCGCCTTGGTGAAAGATTTCGACAAGCCCAACGGCCTATGCTTCTCGCCCGATGAAAAGAAACTCTACATCGCCGATTCCGGCGCGCCGAAGCACATTCGCGTATTTGATGTGAATGCCGACGGCACGCTCTCGAATGGCAAAGTGTTCGGCAAAATCGACAAGGGTGGCCCCGATGGTATCCGCTGCGACAAGGCCGGTCGCGTGTGGTCCAGCGCGGGTGATGGTGTGCACATCTTCGCACCCAGCGGGGAACTCATTGGCAAGATCCTCGTGCCGGAAGGCCCGGCCAACGTGGGCTTCGGCGGCAAAGATTTGAAAACGCTCTTCATCACGGCGCGCAAATCGCTCTATGCGATCGAGGTGAAGGCCCAGGGAATCAAGTAGTGCTTCAGCTAAAATAAAAAGGCCGAAGGAATCATTCTTCGGCCTTTTTGCTTTGTAAATGGGACTCAGCGCCTGCCGAAAATCCGGTTCGCTTCTTCCAACGTTTCCTTGGAACCGATGTCATACCAGATGCCCGGCACGGTCCACGTATAGACGGATTGACGCGGGTAGAGCCATTGCACGAGGCGCCCCGGTTGATCCGGATTGTTGCCTTCTTTGATGTATTGGTCCACCAAGGGCAAAGTAGCCTTCGGGTAGTAATAGAGCGCGATGCCGATCAAGGTGCTCTCGGGCTGCGCGGGCTTCTCGACGAACTTGGACAGCTTGCCTTCGCTATCGATGCTCACCACCCCGTACTTTTTGGCCTGCTCCAGACTGCCGACATCGTAGAGACCAAGCACGGGCGCTTTCTTGGCGAGGCAGTATTTGCCGAACTCGCCGAGCTTCTCGCTGAAGAGATTGTCACCAGCGACCACAATAAGGTCATCGTTGATCTTCTCCTTGGTCAGCACCAGGTGCAGGTCACCGATGGCACCCAGTTTGTTGGAGTCATCCGTGGAGCCGTCATTGATGATGGTGAACTGGAGTTTCGCCTTGGAGTCATAGGCGTCAGCCCATTTCTGGAAATGCCCGGCGAACTTTGCGTTCGTCACGACGTACACATGGTCGATCTCCGGAATGGCCGCGAGATTGTCCATGACGAAATCGATCATGGGCTTGCCGGCCACTGGCAACAGCGGCTTGGGCTGGGTCAACGTCAAAGGGTAAAGGCGGGTGGCATAGCCAGCCGCTAGGATCAGCACTTTCATCAGGGTTATTTTGTATCGTTAAAAAGCGTGGGCGCAACTTTTCGTGCAAGTTGCTGCGAGAGAGCATGGATTTCCGTGCCGGAATCACACTCGAAAGCTTGTTTCACCAAGGCTTCCGCCTCGGTCTGCTTGATCTGGCGGACGAGCTTCTTGATCTGCGGCACCAACGGCGGGGCACAGCTCAGTTCATCGACGCCCAGCCCCAGCAGCAACGGCACCATGGCGGGATCACCGGCCATCTCCCCGCAGACCCCGACCCAAAGACCCTTGCGATGCGCCGCTTCCACGGTCATCTGGATCAAACGCAAGATGGCCGGATGCGAGGGTTCGTAAAGATGCGCGATCTTCTCGTTCATGCGGTCCACCGCGAGCGAGGTACTGCACCAAGTCATTCGTGCCGAGGCTGAAGAACTGGACGCGCTTGGCCAAGGCATCCGCCGCCAAGGCTGCCGAGGGAATCTCGATCATCGCCCCGATCTCCAAGTTGGCGTCAAACGCCTTGCCTTCGGCCTTGAGCTCCAGCTTGCACTCTTCCAGCAAGGCATTGGCCTGATTCAACTCTTCCACCCCGGAAATCATGGGATACATGATTTTCACGTTCCCGACGGCGCTGGCGCGCAAGATGGCCCGGAGCTGCGACCGGAACACGGCCGTCTCCTGCAGGCAAAACCGGATGGCCCGCCAGCCGAGAAAGGGGTTCATCTCCTGCGGAATCTGGAGGCTGGAAAGAAACTTATCACCACCCAAGTCCAAGGTGCGGATAACGACCGGCTGCCCTTTCAAGGCCAAAGCGACTTTGTGATAGGCCGCAAATTGATCTTCTTCTGAAGGCAGAACGTCACGGTTGATGAAGAGGTATTCGGTGCGGTAAAGGCCCACGCCTTCCGCCCCGCTGCGTTTCACATTCTCCACGTCTTCCGGAGTTTCCAGATTCGCGGACAGGATGACCTTGCGGCCATCCAAAGTGACGGCAGGCTTGTCCCGCAGCTCGCTTAACTCTTCCTGCAACGACATCTGCCGGCGGACGAGCTGGCCATACTCAAACAGCGTCTGCTCCGTGGGGTTCAGCACCACGATACCGTTATAGCCATCCAGCAGCACATACTCGCCGCTGACGAGATGCGAGGTGATGTCGTTCAGCCCGACGATGGCCGGTATCTGCAAAGACCGGGCCATGATGGCCGTATGGGAGGTCTTGCTCCCGATCTCGGTGGCAAACCCGAGCACAAACTTCTTATTGAGCTGCGCCGTCGTGGAAGGCGTCAGGTCATGGGCGATGATGAGGCAAGGCTCCGTCAGGTGCGCCAGCACATCCTCAGGCGCCCGACCGATAAGGTTGTTCAAGACGCGGGATTTGACGTCGCGCAAGTCCGCCGCCCGCTCCCGCAGGTAGTCATCCTCAATCGCCTCCAACGTGGCGGCATACTTTTCAGCGACAAGGTGATAGGCGTAATCGATATTCACCAACTCCACCCGCATCATACGGGTGGTTTCATCGAGCAAAGTGGGGTCTTCGAGGACGAGGACGTGGGCATCGAAGATACTGGCATCCGCCGCGCCCAAGCTGTCCGCCACCTGGCGTTGCACTTCAAGGATTTGCTGGCGGGTCTGGATCAGCGCCTGTTCCAAACGGCGCAGTTCCGCAGGGAATTCTTCCGGGGTGATGCTGCGCTGCGGGATAGTGTCTTTACACGCGCCGACGACGAGGACCTTTCCACGAACCACCCCGGCCGAAACCGGGATGCCACGGAACGCACGCTCACCTTTCTGAACACGCTCAGGCACGCTGCATGGTTATCTTGTTTTAGCCACTTTGAAAATAGAATTTGCGACAAAGCGCTTATCTAATATCGAAACTCGCAGAATGGGCGTGCCTCGGGGACCGTTATACCCTATCTATCCGGTGAATGAGTCACGAACGTGAACTCCGCAACTTGTCGTTAGTCGGCTTCATGGGCACGGGGAAATCCACCGTGGGCCAGCAGGTCGCTGCCTTGTTGCAATTTCAGTTTCTGGACACGGACGTCCTCATCGAGGAACGCGCGGGCAAAACCATTCCCGCGATCTTCGCGGAAAATGGCGAGCCGACCTTCCGCCAACTGGAACGCGACATAGTCACTCAATTGGAAGAAAAATCTTCCATCGTTATCGCTACAGGAGGCGGATTAGCGTGTAATCCGGACAATTTAGCCTCTTTGAAGAAGCATTCTCTGGTCGTCTGTCTCTGGGCCGCGCCGGAAACCATCTGGCGCCGTGTGCGGAACCAGACCCATCGCCCCTTGCTCCAAGACCCGGATCCCCAAGCCAAAATCAACCGGCTGCTCACCGAACGTGAACCGCATTATCGGAACGCCGATGTGCTGGTGAGCACAGAGTTTCGTTCTGCCCGGGAAGTGGCCCATCAGATTTGCCACCAATTCCAGCTTGCCCGGCGTGATTTCGCCAAAGCCCGTGAAGGAAGCCATCCGCCAACGAGCCCTTGAACTGGGTTTTGATCTGTGCCGGTTCACCAGCGCCCTCCCGGCCACCGGCGAACAGCTCACGGACTGGCTGGCGGCTGGCCAGCATGGTGAAATGGCTTGGCTGCAACGCAACGCCCACAAACGCACCGACCCGCAACAGGTCCTTCCAAGCGCCCGCAGCTTCGTCTGCCTCGCAACGAGTTATCACGATGACGCAGGCAACCAATCCCCAGCCTCTGGCCAAGGGCTGATGGCCCGCTACGCTAGGTATAAGGATTACCACGACGTGCTGGCTGGCCCTTTAAAAGCCCTCGCAGAGTTCATGGATACCTGCGGTGGACCGGAAAACCGCTCGCTCTGGTATGTGGATACGGGCCCCATCTTGGAACGAGACTTGGCGCAGCGCGCAGGGATCGGCTTCGTCGGCAAGCATACGAATCTCATCAGCCGACAGCTCGGCAACTGGATCTTTCTTTCGGAGATCATCACCACACTGGCACTCGAGCCGGACGCACCGGAGACGAATCGCTGTGGCTCTTGCTCGCGCTGCCTCCAAGCTTGCCCCACCAATGCCCTGCCCGCTCCGTTTAAACTGGATGCCCGCCGGTGTATCTCCTACCTGACCATCGAATTGAAGGGAGCGATTCCATTAGAATTGCGCCCGCTCATTGGGAATCACATCTACGGCTGTGATGATTGCCTCGCGGCCTGCCCTTGGAACCGCTTTGCCCAAGCTGGCGCGCTCCTGCGTCCTTATCGGCAAATGGACATGGCCACGCCTGATCTTTTGGCGTTGCTTGCGCTGGATAATGCCGCATTCAAAGCGAAGTTCGCCGGCACTCCTGTCCTGCGCACCAAGCGGCGAGGTCTGCTACGGAACGTCTGCGTGGCCTTGGGGAACACTGCGGGCAGCGAAGCTCTCTCGGCCTTAAAGTTGGCCAGTCAAGACGGCGAAACCTTGATCGCCGAGCATGCCGTTTGGGCCATCAGCGAGATCGAACGGCGAACAGCAGCCTCCGCTAAATAAAAAACTGCTCCACGGTTAAGTGGAGCAGTTTGCAAAAACTAATCTGGGTATCGCTTACTTCTTGTCCGGCATCGCCAACAGTTCGTCAGGCGACCACGGATTCGAACGGGAACCTTCCTTCTCGGAGATGGCTTTCACTTGGGCTTCCGTCACGACAGAACCTTTGTTGCCCCAAGCATTGCGCACGTAGCTCAGCACATCGGCGATTTCCTTGTCCGTCAGCACACCTTTCCAAGGCGGCATCGCGCCGTTGTAAGCTGTGCCGCTCACCGTGATAGGACCAGCCACACCATGCAAAACAATACGCACCAAGCGCTCGGAACCTTCCGTCTTCACCCAGTCAGATCCAGCCAACGGCGGGAATTGTCCGGGCGTGCCATTACCAGCACCTTGATGGCAGGCCACGCAGCCCTTGCCTTCATAGACCTTCTTGCCCCGTTCAAACGGACTATCGCCACCCGGCTTCCACTGCGAACGCTTCACCACGTCGTAGGAGTAGTAAGGCTCGTAAACATCCTTATGGAAACCGCCAGCCTGTTCGGCCAGAAAACCCATACCCAAGAACAGCAGCACAGAGGCCAAGATGAAGACCCACACGCTGGACCGTTCGGATTTAACCGTTGGCTCCTGATTTTCTGCCAATCCACTGCCTGACTTATTTTTCTTGGAATCACTCATTTGGCAGGGGCGGCGGTGGTCACCGCGTTGGTGGTTGCAGCCTCAGGCTTCTTGATTTCTGCAGGCATAGGAGCTTCAAAAAGCGGGGTCGTCGTTTTCAACCCGAGCAAATAAGCCGCGAGGGCTTTGGCCTCTTGCTTGGGCACCACTTCATATCCTTGCTCTACCGTACCTTCAGCCAGCTTCAAGGCGTCCGGCGCGGGGTTGCGACCCACACGACGCGTCTCAAAGAGGAACTTGTAGGACGGCATCTTAGAATCCTGCACCAGTTTGGAAGGATTATACAGGTGGGCCAGATGCCAATCTGTGTTGTAGGGACGAGCACCGATATTGGTCAGATCAGGCCCGATCCGTTGCTCGCCCAGCATCGGAACGTGATCAAACAGATAATCGGCCGCCACGCTGCGGCGCACACCCCAGCCCCGTTCAAAATCAGGTCCACCAGGAATGATCTTGACCATGGCTTGCGGCTTTTGGTCATCCGCCGATGCGGTGACATTGCCGATATCATTCATGAACTTCTCAGTCAATTGCAGCGACGCACCACTGAGAACCACTTGCGGCGTATTCTGGATTAGCTTGCGCAGCCCCGCCTGACCCCACTCCGTGTTATACTTGGAAACCACGGCCGCCAGATCATTCGTGTTCTCACCCGCCTTCAAAAGCACGACATCGTACGACACGGTGCTTTGACGAATCTGCTGGCTATGGCAGTAGTAGCAGCCTTGCTGGCGATAGACTTCCGCCCCTTGCTGGGCGATGCCCGCCTTGGCAGCGGGATACAGCCCACCGCTGACTTCAGCCGCGACCGGTTGCAAGCGCCCCAGTTGTAATTGAGGCACGAAAATCATTCCGAACCATGAAGTGATCATGGTCGCAAAAATGCCTAGGAAAACGAGCGGTCCGTAATTCATGCTACAGCCTCCCGGCCTTTTGCTGGCTTAGTGTCCAACACACAGCCAAGAACTTGTGCTTTAACCAACCGATAGACCATCAGTTTGACATTGATGAGGAGCAAACCGCTGCCGATCAGCACGACCAGATCACCCACCGCGCTCAGGCGGAGCGCCATCAAGCTGGTCTTGCTGACATCCATGAAATTCATATCGCGATTAGCCAGCAGACTGCCTTGTTTGGCACCGCCAATCGCCAAAGGCAGGACGATCAAAATCACACCTGCGAGCAAGCACCAGAAGCTGCCGCCTACCAGCGACTTGATCCAAGCTTCACCCGTAACCCGCGGCAGGATATAGTAAATTGAACCGACCAGAATCAGCCCGGCGAAACCGAGGAGGAACAGCTTCGTCACCGCCACCGTATAAAAGCTGAAGTGAGTGATGTCACTGACGGACGGGATGGAACCCACGGCTTGCATGATGGTCGCCAGCAGCAAGGCCACCGCACCTGCCAACACAAACTTGGCGGTCACATCTTTAGACAAGGAACTGTAATCTTGTTCCAGTGTGGCGTAGACATTCGCGATAAAGGAGATAACTGGCGCAACCAGCAGGAACGCCATCACCGTGCTGAGCGACGGCAACCACGAAGGCACCGGCATGCCATGGTGCATTCCGCCCATACCACCGAAAATCAACAGGAACCAAAAAGCGGTCATCGCATGACTGCGGCTGGCCAGCGGCTTGCCGCTCAACTTCGGAATGAAATAGAAGACTGCCGCGATACCAATGCTGCCCAGCCAGACCGTCACCAGATTATGCGCATACCACTGATGCACCACCGATTGCATCACGCCGCGAGCGGGTGCGCAGTGAATCATGCCACCAGCCGTCGCATAAATCCAAGGGAACCAGAACAAGGCCGCCAGCAAGAACCATTGGGACGGATACAGCTCCGTCGTCTTCCGGTCCGCAAAGGTCATCCCGCCCACCACGCCGATCAGTATATAACCGACGAACAAGACGGGCGCTGCGTATTTCGGGAATTCAAACCATTCAAAGCCCGCAGCATCGCCCATCAAAATACCAACCAAACCCAACGTCACACCCAAGTTCCAGATGACCGCCCCGATCGTGGCATAACCACCATAAACCAAGGTCGTGCGACCCAGACGCGCGATCAACCAAAGCATCACACCGATCGCCGCTTGCGCGACGAAGCCATAAACCAGCGTATTGAACGCGGCGGCTTGGACACGGCCGTAGGTGAAGAATGGGCAGTCCGCCAAAAAACTGGCGGAATGGAATTTCATCGTGGCGATGAAACCCAAAATGACGCTGACCGCCAGCCAGGCAGCCGAACTGCCGAGCAGGGTCAGCAACGGTAACCGGCACGAAGCATCCACCTGCTCCAGAGGAATCTCCGGGGCAGCCGGGGCTTCAGTATGTGTAGGGGCCGAACTCATGAATCCTGTTCGGAAAATGTTCTTATTCGAAAGCGCTCGGTTTTTCCGGCGCTTTAGGCGGCACTTCGTTCAACTTTTGAACGCGCTTGATCATCTGGGCACGAGCCGCTTTGGGATCTTGCCACTCCACCAATGCGATCTTGGTGGCTTGCTCGATGGGCACACGGACAAAACCTTTGTCCTTGTTCTGCCAAGCGTATTCCGTCAGCGCCTTGTTCTCTTCCGCGCGCAACTCTTTCAAGTTCTTGGCGCGATCAGCAGCCCGGGCCGCTGTCAGATCGGGCGTGGCCGTGTAGCTCCGCATCACCTGGATGAAACCATAGGTGAGGAGGAACGTGCCGGCGATGCCGACGAACAACGCAACGTATTTAGGTTTGATGCAACCGCAGCAGCTGGATGATTTGCTCATAGGCTCTTCGGTTCAGATTAGTGTTTGGCACCGGCCAGCTTGGACGAAGCGGGCGGCACATACATGTCCAGCGCCTCGGCGATGCGGGGGTCCTTCTGCGGGATCACCGGATGCGCATTCAGCGACTTGACGAACAGATTGACAAGGGTGCCGATCAGCAACAGCAGCAGGCCCAAGTCCAGCAGTTGCGGCATGAAGCCGAACGGACGGAGCACCGGCATGATATGGAAGGTCACATCCAAATAGTGCATCAACCAAGTCCAAGCGATGATCGGCGCCATCCACCAGATCTTCAGCTTGAGATCGATGCGCAGCAGCGCGAGGAATGGGATGAAGAAGTGGCCGAAGATCAGCAGCACACTCAGACCGAACCACGAACCCTGTTCGCGCCAGACAAAGTAGAACGTCTCTTCCGGAATGTTGGCATTCCAGATGATGAAGTATTCCGAGAAAGTCACATATGCCCAGAACACCGTGAAAGCGAACAGCAGCGAGCCGAGGAAGTAGAAGGTTTTTTCCCGGGCGAAGCCTTGCAGCGGTCCCTGAAGCTTCAGGATGAGGGCAACCAGATAGGTCGTGGCGAGGCTGGCCCAAGTCAGACCGGCGAAGAATTGCACGCCATACATGGTGGAGAAGAATTCCACATGCAGCGCCTTCACCCACATGATGATGGCCAAGGTGACACTGATGGCAAAGAGCCAGATGCCACCGCAAGCCCACGCCCGCATTTTCTTGGTGCATTCGGCCGATCCAGTTTCATCCTGCTTCAAGGACCAAAAGCGCAGGCGGTTGGCCAGCAACCACCAAGTGGCCAAGGCAAACAAGCTGACGACCACAAAGCCGGCTTTTGTCATCATCGGGCTCTTGGCATGCACGGCGTGGCTGTCATGGCCGGCATGAGTCATCCACTGATAGAGACCGGTGGAATCCGAGGCCAGCGCAGCGCCAAGGATAGGCAAGAAGCCGATGGCCAGCGGACCGGCCAGGCTGGCGAGCGCTTCCGTCACGCGGCGGGTCGGCACAGACCAGCTCGCATCAAACAAATGATGCAAGATGGTGAGGAACAGACCGCCCAGCATGAAGCTCAGGCAGAAAATGTAAGCCGTGAGGTAGGAGAAGCTGGCTTGCTTGATGAGCGGGATAGCATTCTCGCCGTCTGGCGTGATGGCAAAGGCACCGATGGCCGCCATGATCGCACCGGCGATGGCCAGCTTGGTCGGCACGGACCGCCACTTGGACAAGTCCAGTGGAGCTTCGGAATGGGAGGTCGTATGCGAAGCCATAAAATTATTTGTTCAATGCTGCGCGTGCCGCAGGCGGCACATCGTCAATGGTGGACAAACGGCTGCGTTGCAACGCCCGGAGATAGGCGATGATCGCCCACCGGTCCTGGATGTCGATATTGGCACCGACGAGCCCATCAGATTCTTACCGTGCGTGATGGTGTTGAAGATCTCACCATCCGTCATCTCGATCAGGCGTTGATCGTGCAGGTTCGCCACCGCCACCATGTTGTACTTGGTCGTGATGCCTTTGCCATCACCCTGTTTGCCGTGGCACGGAGCGCAGTTGATGTTGAAACGCTCGTGTCCACGCTGCATCAACTGTTCATTGACCGCCACCGGCAGCACGTCCACAAAGTTGGTCGTGCCCGTGATGCGGCCCGTGTTCAGCGGATTGTCTTCGTAAGCACTGCCGCGAGAGACGGTGCCTTCGACTTTGAGCTGTGAGCTCTTGCCATCGCCGAAGAACTTGTTCGGCTCTTGGGGCCGCAGCTTGGGCTGGCGGTCCATGTCCGGGATGATCTCGAACGGCGGCTTGGTGAACTTGTCACCCTGCCGGCCCGCGATCAGAACGACCACGGCGGCTAACGCAATGAAGCCTAACAAAAAGTATTTCATTCCTTATTCCTCCACGAGTTCGATGCGTTTGCTGCCCAGCTTCTCGAGCAACTCGCGGGTTTCTTTGGGCGAATACTTCGGATCAGCCGTCTCGATCACGATGAAATACTTGTCGTGCGTCACCAGCTTGAAACGGTCATGCTTCAGCAGCGGATGATTCAGGCGCGGCAGGCGGTTCAAGAACAGCATGCCGAGCAGGGCACCAAAGGCGCCGAACAGAATCGTGAGCTCGTAGGACGGCGGGAAAGCGCCGAACGGGCTGAACATCGGTTTACCACCGATCATGATCTTGTAATCAACAGCGTTCGTCCACCAGATGAGGAGCATGCCGGTGGTGTAACCGGTGATGCCGCCACAGAAGGAGAACCAGCCGACCTTGGAATTTTTCAATCCCATGGCCTCGTCCATGCCGTGGATCGGATACGGTGTATGTACGTCCCAGACCTTGTATCCGGCATCGCGCACCTCTTCGGCGGCGTGCATGACATCGGCGGGTTTATCAAACTCGGCAAGAATGCCGTATGGTTTGCTCGCTGACATTAGTGATGTCCTCCAGCTTTGGCACCACCCAGCGGGTGATGCGGGTCGGCTTGCGGCGTGATCGCTTTCACTTCACAGATGGCGATCATCGGCACAAAGCGCATGAACAAAAGGAACAGGGTAAAGAACTGACCAAACGTGCCCAAATACATCAGGATGTCCACCCAAGTAGGTGAATACCATCCCCAGTTCGACGGCAGGAAGTCACGGTGCAACGACGTCACGATGATGACGAAGCGCTCGAACCACATACCGATGTTCACAATGATGGACAGGATGAAGATGACCTTCAGATTGCTCCGGAACCATTTGAACCAGAACAACTGCGGGATGATGACGTTCGGGAGGAACATCCAGAGATAACCCCAGTAGTAGGGCCCAGTCACGCGGTTGATGAACGCAAAGCGTTCGTAAGGGCTGCCGCTATACCAGGCGATGAACAGCTCCATGATGTAGGCATAACCCACGATGGAACCGGTCGCCAACACCACTTTGCACATCAGATCGATGTGGCGCATCGTGATGATGTCTTCCAGCTTGCACAAAGTGCGGAGCGGGATGAGCAAAGTCAGCACCATGCCGAAGCCGGAGAACACGGCACCCGCGACGAAGTATGGCGGGAAGATCGTCGTGTGCCAGCCCGGCAACTGCGAGACGGCGAAGTCCAAAGACACGATGGAGTGCACCGAGAGCACCAGCGGTGTAGAAAGACCGGCCAGCAACAGGTAAGCTTTTTCGTAGTTGCTCCAGTGGCGGTTGGAACCCGTCCAGCCGAAGGAGAAGATACCGTAAGCAAACTTGCGGAGCTTCGTCTTAGCGCGATCACGCATGACCGCGAGGTCAGGAATCAAACCCATGAACCAGAACAACACGGAGACCGTGAAGTAGGTCGAGACGGCGAACACGTCCCACATCAGCGGGGAACGGAATTGCGGCCAGATGCCGTTCGAGTTCGGGATCGGGAACAGATACCAATCGAACCAGATACGACCGACGTGCAGAGCCGGATAGATACCGGCACACATCACGGCGAAAATCGTCATCGCCTCAGACGCACGGTTGATCGAGGTGCGCCATTTCTGCCGGAGCAGGAAGAGAATCGCGGAAATCAACGTACCGGCGTGACCGATACCGATCCACCAGACGAAGTTGATGATGTCCCAGCCCCACATGACCGGATGGCAGTTACCCCAGACACCGACACCGACGGAGATCTGATAAACGATCATCGCGCCCAAGGCGGCATAGAGGATAAGACTAGGGACCAGCATGGCCCACCACCACCAAGGCGTCTTGCCCTCGATGACGGAAGCGACGCGGTCGGAAATCCAACCGATGTCACGTTGTTTCGTTACAAGTATCTCGCGTTCCAGCTCGATGGGAGGAGCTTGGACCTTGAAATTAGCAGGAATGGCGGCTGCGTCTGACATTAGTGCGCTCCTTTCTTGGTCTCTTTACCTTCGGCAGCAGGCTCGGCATGTTCATGCCCGGCATGCTCCGCATGGCCGTGCGCTTCAAAACTGTTTCTCTCGTTACCTTTGCGGTCCTTCAACCACTCTTGCGAGGTGCCTGGATACTCGTTGTAATCCGGCATCGACTTGTTCTGGTTGCGGATACGCGCCAGATACGTCGTACGGGGCTTAGTGAGCAGGAAGTCCAAGACCGAGTAATCACGGTCCAGTTTCTTCCACTGGGAGACTTCGCTGTTCGGGTCCTTGATGTTACCGAACACGATCGCTTCCGCCGGGCAAGCCTGTTGGCAAGCGGTCTTGATGGTGCCATCGGGCACGGCGACGTTGTCCGTATCGCGCGCCTTCACCTTTTGGGCGATCTTGGCACCTTCGATACGTTGCACGCAGAAGGAGCACTTCTCCATCACACCACGCATACGGACGCTGACATCCGGATTCTTGGCGAGCTTGAGCAGTTCCCATTCTTCGGCTTCACGCCAGCCGTTTTCCGGGCTCTTCCACCAACGGGTCATCGCCCATTCACCTTCGATCTGCGTCGTCGGCAAAGCCGGCGTGCGATAGAACGGGCCAACCAAATCATTCAGGCCGCGCTTGTTGTAATCGAGGTAGTTGAAGCGACGGACCTTATACGGGCAATTGTTCGAGCAGTAACGCGTGCCGACGCAGCGATTGTAGGCCATGACGTTCAGGCCTTCCTCGTCGTGAGCAGTCGCATTCACCGGGCAAACGTTTTCGCACGGAGCAGCCTCGCAGTGCTGGCAAAGCATCGGCTGGAAAGCGATCTGCGGATTGAGCACATCGCCCGCAAAATAACGGTCCAAACGCAACCAAGACATTTCACGACCGCGGCGGACTTGATCCTTGCCCACGATCGGGACGTTGTTCTCGCTTTGGCAGGCGACGATACAGGCGGTGCAACCCACGCACGCGCTGAGATCGATGGCCATACCCCATTGATGAACAGCCTTGTCCTTCCACTGATCCAACGGATTCGGATAAAGGGACGGAGCGGATTCCACCTTGCCCTTCAGCGCCGGAGTGACCGGGGCCGGGTGCAGGTTCATCAGCTTAGCGAAATCGGGCTGCTTCTTGTATTGATCGAGATTCGCTTCACGGATGATCGAACGACCTTCCATGACGCCATGCTCTTGCGTGCTGGCGAGAGGATATGTCTCCGTAGTGCCCGTCAATTTCGCACCAGAAGCGATATAGGCGGCTGAAGTTGTGCGGGCCACGTAGGCGTTGAAGCCAGCCGGAATGATCTGGCCGCTCACCAACTGGGACTTGGCGATACGACCAGCATCGGGACGGCCATAGCCGAGCTCCAAGCCGATGACATTGTCCGCCATGCCGGGAACGATCCAGATCGGACCCTTCACCGTCTTGCCATTCACCGTCACTTCAACAACTTGGTTGTCGAATTTGCCACGGACTGCGGTCGGCGTCTGAGAAATCTCTTTTTCACCTTTGAGCCCATCCAGCCCCTCGGCCGGATTGTCATTG
This sequence comes from Limisphaerales bacterium, assembly GCA_965283725.1. Taxonomy (GTDB): domain Bacteria; phylum Verrucomicrobiota; class Verrucomicrobiia; order Limisphaerales; family JAEYXS01; genus JAEYXS01. Next base: position 527,028 of record CBDIPT010000002.1, on the reverse strand, counting down.
AAACGGCCCACGCCCAGTGCTTTTGCCGTATCAGGGCTGACCAGAACCACGTTGTCCCAGACCACCTTCGTGATCGGGTTCGGCGTTTCTTGCATCCAGCCGTTATTGGCAAAACGACCGTCATCCAAGCTGTAGCTGCGATGGAAAACAACTTCCAGAGCACTGTTGCTCGGCGCGTTCAGCGGCGTCGCTTTGGACAGCACATCCGCCACATTCCCGATGCTCAGCGAAACTTTGACCGGGCTGGAGGCCGTATTTGCCAAGAAACCGTCATGCAAGAACTTGCGCCAGCCGTTCTCATCACCGCCACCGAGGGCGCTGAAGGTCTCACGCACGAGGTCGTAAGCGCTGGTCTTGGCCAAGCCACCCACGCGGGCCAGCACTTCCAATTCCGTGACCCCGCCGAAAAGTGGCTGAATCAATGGCTGGATCGGCACCACGGTGCCATCTGACGTGCGGGCATCACCCCAAGATTCCAGATAGTGAGCCAGCGGCAGGTTCCAGCCCTTCTTCACAAAGGACTCATCTTCCGTATAACCGAGACGGATAACCGTGCCCGCCTTGGCTTGGGCAGCAGCCCAGTTCAATTCCGCCGGAGCGTTGTAAACCGGATTGCCACCGAGAATCACGAGCGTCGAGACTTCGCCTGCGTTCAGCGCGGCCGCGAGTTCTTGGATGGAGCCTTTGACGGCTTCTTCCGCCGGCAAGTAATCCACCACCGTGCCGACCGAGCCGAGCGCGAGGTTCAGCGCATTGGCGATCAGGTGCACCGCGAAAGGCTGGTTGTAACCCGCCAGCACCACACTGTGACTGCCGGCTTCGACCAAGTCCTTGGCACATTCCGTGATCCACTTCTCGTCCACCTTGACCTTGGAGGCCAAAGATTCGAGCGCCTGAACTACGGTGCTATAACCGGTCTTCTGGCTGAGAATCGCAATCGCGATCTTCGCGGCGATCGGCAGAACGGCGCTGGCCGGAACGCGCAAGCGGTGATCCGCATTCGCCCCCGTAAGGCTGAACAACGCCTCAACCACATACAGGCGGTTCATGTCATCCTTGGCCGTCTTGGTCTTGCGACCCTTGGCGAAACCACGGATGTTCAGATAAGCATCTTCTTCCGCACCGATGAAGTCGGCATCCAACGAGAGGATGCGCTTCGCTTGGGCGAGCTTGTAATACGGACGGACATCTTTGCCGAAAGCGAGCGAGGCCGCCTGACGGCTGATATCGAAATCAAGCGGTTCATAGATGAACCATTTGGCGTTCGGCAGCTTGGCCGCGATGGCCTTCTGCACGCGAGCGCGGGTGGGCGAGCTGCTGCGTTCCAAGAGGAAGCTCAGGCCTTCACCTTTGTTCGCGACTGATTTCTTGCCCAAATCACCGAGGAAATCCAAGGCCGTTTCCCGGGCCACACCGGCGCCATCTTTCGTGAAACGCTGGGCGCGATCCACATCATACAGGTTCAGCAACGAAGCCTGGGCGAACTGATCCGTGCCGCCACCACCCAGCGGGTGTTGCGCATTGCCTTCCACCTTGACCGGCCGGCCTTCATGGGCGCGAACGACAAGCGGAATGGCCGTGCCACGCGTCGGATACGCGGAGGCGTAAAATTGGGAAACACCGTGGGTATAACCCTCCGGCATCTTGGAAAACGGAAGAATATGCTCTTCCGGACGGCGGCAGCCCGTCAAACCTACACCCGCCAACAGGAACGAGGCGGACATGATCTTGACGAAGTTACGGCGGGACACCGGATCGGTGAACTCGCTGGCGCCTTCAGGGAACTCGCGCTCGAGCCACTGGCGGAACTCCGCAGTATCCTGCAACTGGTCGATACTGCGCCAGTACTTCTGGCCCACGGCAGGCTCAGACGGGGTAGAGGGAATTGTTTTCATCGATGGCAGGTCGAGCAGCTTTGGGACGACTGCACATTCATCTTGTGCACCATTTCGAGACCGTAAGCCTTCTGCTTCTCAGCATTGACCTTGGGGTCTTCGCTCCATTTCCAGTTCAAATCGGTGATCTTGTCCAACGGACGGATGGCGTTCTCCGGATTGCGATGGCAATCGATGCAGAACGACATGCTCAGCGGCTTGGAGTGATAGACTTCGTCCATCTTGTTCACTGGACCGTGGCATTCCACGCAGCTAACACCGCGATTCACGTGAACCGAGTGGTTGAAATAGACGTAATCCGGCACCTTATGCACTTGCACCCAAGGGATGGGCTTGCCGGTATTGAAACTATCACGGACCACCTCCAGCTTCGGGTCATCCTTCAGCACCTGATTGTGGCAGTTCATGCACAAGCTGGCGGCCGGAACGTTGGAATACCACGATTTCTCCACCCCGTTATGGCAATAACGGCAGTCCAAGCCCAACTGATCGGCATGGATGTTGTGCGAGAAGGCCACCGGCTGCTTGGGCTGGTAGCCCGCGCGAGTGTATTTAGGCGTGAAGTAATACCACACGCCAGCGGTGACCGCTGTGCCAACCAACGAGGCGCCGATGACGATCATCAGCGGCAACTTATTGGTCCATTTAGGAAAAATGTCTGACATTGGGCGCTTAATTTGTCTGGGCAACGTCCGCCGAACGGACCGCTACTCATCAATTTCGTTAATCTAAGAGCTTTACTGTTCCGCTACCCATCAAACTTCTAATGCTAGACTGACCACAAAATAAGACGCACTTCACATGCGTCAGAACCTTAATTAGGCTTCCTATCGTCTTTGCGCAAGCACAGTTCAGTGCGCTGCGCTAGATTTAGGTTTGCTTAATAAGCACTATTAGTTGCCATCAAGCCGCGACCTCTAGCCGGTCTCATCCGCCTGCCAACGTTCACCAAAACGACAATTCCCAGTAGATTTTGCCGGGAAAATGCAGCCGGAAACGCCAATAGGGCGGCAGCGCGGACGGGTTTTCCCGCGCAAACGGGCAGGATTTTGCGTCAGCGGTCCCGTTTGTCAAAACATATTCCGCACCAAATCAATTACCAGTTGCCAGACAGACAGCTTCCACCCCAAACCCATTCCGGCAGAGTGATATGGGGAAACGGCTTAAAACCTCAGCATTTGAACTACCAATTGGTAGAAACACCCCCTCCACCAAGCGCGGTACGCCCGAAAAATTCTTGGTTAAATAAAATAATCCTGCGCTGCCCACTATTGGCCATCCGGGCGCCCGCGCGGTGAACGGCCTTCATCCGCATCAAAATAATCCACCATGGTGACGATATCTGAGCGTTCCGCTAGGCCGCTCTCCCGTTTGCCCTGCGCTAAACGCGCGCTGTAAAAATCATTCCACCCCAACTTGGTCATGAAACTGTTCCACACCAGCAGATCCACCTCGTTCAAGGCGCGCCCCTGCGTGAAACACCATTGCAATATCTCCTCATCAGAACCGCCAGCCAGCACGCGCGTTTTCAATTGCTCGTAAGAAACCCGCAAGAAGCCCACACACCAGCCATCCGCCCGGCGCCCCAGGTTTTCCTGGAAATCTGCGCGCAACCGGCCGGCCGCATGCAGGCGGATCTTATCGAGCAGGCGCGGGAAATACATCATGCCACCCACTTTCTCGTAAGCACTTTGGGGAACTTCTTGCATAGATAAAACCACACCTCCCTGAAATCAGAAAACCACCCCACCAAACAACCCGGAACATACGACGCTATCGCGCCCAACCAAATTCACTTCGCCTTGCCTTCGGCGATTTTTTCCTGCGTCTTGCGGATGTGCTCCTCGATGACCTTGGGTGCCGGTGAAAGATCGCGCAGGCGCGTGTAATGCACCAAGGCGCGTTCATAACGGCCCGCTTTGAATTCGAGATCCGCCAGGCGCGCCACCATTTGCTCCAGCAGCAGCATGTCGGGATTTTGCTTCGGTGCCTCTTGCTTGTCCCACTGATTCTCGGCCATTTCCAGGAGATTCCGGGCATGATCGATATCATGATAATCATCATGATAGACCTTCGCCAACTCGAGCAGCAGCTCAGGATTGCTGGGATTATTACGCAAGCCTTCGCGTAAAAACTCTTCCGCTTCTTTCGGCTTCTTCAACGACGTCCGCAACCAAAACGAAGCGACAGTGTAAATGTCCACCTGATGAGGATCCATCTCGGCCGCGAACTTCAACCAAGGCAGCATCTCACGCTCCTGCCCCTTCCGGAGGTGACTGTGCTCCGTGATATAGAAATTGCGGCTGAAGCGGTCGATCCAGTCCAGCGGCTTGCCCAAGATATCCGTCTCACCTTCATCCGTCAGGCAGCGGCCATTCTCATCATGCTTGTGCGCCGCGTGATCATCAGGTTTTTCACCTTCTTTCGGGGCGTGCAATTTCTTGCTGTCAAAAATGGTCGGGTAATACCCGCTGTGCATATAGACATCCCCTTTGGTGAACAACTGATTGGCGAACAATTCACGGCTATCCCCCATGATGCTCGCCACGAGCGATTTTCCACCGCTGCCTTGATCGGCCCACGCAAGGAAATGCGGGAAAATAGCCGTCAGCAGCGTGAAGCTGGCGGCCAAGAGCGCGAACAAGATGATGCCGGGACTCTTCATCGCTCAGGTACTAAGTGATTTGCGCCGGAACACCCACCAGGCCGCCACCAGAAAAATCCCGATATAAATCAACGCATACGGCGTGGCCAGCACCCAAGGCACCCAGGGCACCAAGGGCCGGTTATGGATGATCAAGTCCCGCACATCATAGATCTCCAGATGCGGGATGTTGTAATAGATCGTATAAAGAATGGTGCTCATCGGTTCCGTGAGCTGCAGTGCGACTTTGTTCAGATGCCGCCCGACTACCAAGATACCGAAGGTCACGATGAAACAGATTGTCGCATTCGACGAAGGCGCGGCGAACACCAGTGAACCAAAGATGGCCATGGCGACCACCATCCCAAGCATCATCCAATGCAGCCAGATGGCTTGGAAATAATGCATCAAGGGCCACGCCTGCTCCTTCACGCCGCTCATGACCGTAAAAAAGAAATAGAAAACCAGCAAACCAAGGCCACAGGCAAACCAGCAGCCCAGAAACTTGCCCAAGATAACTTCCCACCGCGTGATCGGTTTGGCCAACAGTGGAAAAATCGTCCGGCTTTCCCGCTCCATCGGTAGCTGCCGCGCCGCCATGGTGATGGCCATGATGAGGGAAGCGACCCAGATGAGCAGCAAGCAAAGCTCCTTCAGATAGCGGACGATTTTGTCATCGTTAAAGAAGTTGAAAGTCCCCATCGTCAGCGTGATCAGCACCGTCAAAATGAGCAGGACATAGAAATCCTTCCGCCGATACATCTCGCGGATCACCACACCGGCTAAAGCCCAGGCATTATTCATACGCTAACCGGCTCATAGCCGATGAGTTTGAGGAAAATCTGTTCGAGATTCATGTGATGCTTGGCGACCAGATCGGCCACCCGTCCTTCTTCACGTACCTTGCCCTGATTGATGATGACCACGCGATCACACACCGTCTCCACCTCACCCAGTTCGTGGGAGGAGAAAAACACTGTTTTCCCCTCATTCTTCAGGCGCTGGATGATCTCGCGCACCTTCATGCGGCCAATGGGGTCCAAACCGCTGGTCGGCTCGTCGAAGATGAGCAGGTCAGGATTGTTGATCAATGCCTGCGCCAGCCCCACGCGCTGCTGCATGCCTTTGGAGAACGTCTTGATCTGCCGTTTGCGCGCATGCTCCAACTCCACCAGCTTGATGACTTCATCAATGCGCTTCTCCAGCACGTCTTTCGGCAACCGGAAGATGCGACCGTAAAAGCGCAAAATTTCTTCCGGCGTCAGGAAGCGGTAGTAATAAGTCAACTCTGGCAGGTAGCCGATGCGCTGGCGGGCGATCGGCTGGGAAACATCCGAACCGAAGATGTAGGCCGTGCCGCTGGTCGGCGGTACAAAGCCCAGCAAAACATTCATGGTCGTAGTCTTGCCGGCCCCGTTCGGCCCCAAGAAACCAAAGACCTCGCCCGCATTCACCACCAAGCTCAAGCCGTCCACAGCGACTTTCACCTCATCCTTGAGGCCGTTGCCGCGGAACTCAACCCGCAGGTTGTCGATTTTCAGGATCGGCTCAGTTGTTGCCATAGCATTGCTGTCCCTTAATCAGGTCATGGTGCCAAAGGCGCCAGCTTACCCCAAGCGCAAATAAACCCGCTATGATAAATGACTGCCGGTGGCCGGCTTTGTTCAATCAAAAAGCCCGGAGCAATGCTCCGGGCTTTCTTGGCAACCTAGTAAATTTGCGCTTACGGCAGCGAGTGACCGAGCGTCGAAGCCAAGTTGCAGGTCGGCGCGTTCGAGACGGTGACCGCGATCGTGTAGCTGCCGCCAGCCGGACAGCTCGGAGCGTTGCCACCCTTGAGATACTTGATGGATTCCGCCGAGTCCACCGTATCGCTGTCTGTCTTCTTGTTTTCCAGCGCCCATTGCTGACCGGCACCGTCGATCTGCTTCAGGTTCGCGATGCACGCGTTCTTCTGCGCCGTCGTGCGGGCTTTCACGAAGTTCGGAATCGCGATCGCGGCCAACAGACCGATGATGGCGACCACGATCATGATTTCCACCAGCGTGAAACCGCTCTTGCGGGAGGTTTGGATCTTCATAACTTTTTCTTTCTTTATGCGCGGCGTGGACACAGCGAGAGGCGGTTTATTTTGATTACGGGATCAGTCCAAGATTGCCTTTCGCACGGACGCACGAGGGCAAGTAATGCAAAATGAATGCCAAGCAGGACAACTTTACCAAAGAATTACGCACCCATCTCCACAGCACACGGATTCATGCTCTCCAGCGGCTGAAAACCCTCAATTATAAAAGGGTTTTTGCAAAAACAAAACATCCAGAAAACCCACCACCAAACTATTTACCCTAAAGCACGCCAAGTATGAGTGTACATTTTCATGACAAAGCGTAATTTGCCGTAAACTTTAGTGTACACTCACCTGTCTCACAGAACATATCATTTACCCCCCATGAGGCCGAAGCTCATAAACCGTACCATCTGGCTCACCTTCGGTTTTGAGGCGGGATTTTTCATTCTCCCCCCTTGGAAAACAGAAGGGCTGGCAGCAAAACGCCACCAGCCCTCCTAAAGGATTAACAACTTAACCCAATTTGATATCAAGGCAGGGAGTGACCGAGCGTCGAAGCCAAGTTGCAGGTCGGCGCGTTCGAGACGGTGACCGCGATCGTGTAGCTGCCGCCAGCCGGGCACGTCGGAGCGTTGCCGCCCTTGAGGTATTTGATGGATTCCGCCGAATCCACCGTGTCGCTGTCCGTCTTCTTGTTTTCCAGCGCCCATTGCTGACCGGCACCATCGATCTGCTTCAGGTTCGCGATGCACGCGTTCTTCTGTGCCGTGGTACGGGCTTTCACGAAGTTCGGGATCGCGATCGCGGCCAACAGACCGATGATGGCGACCACGATCATGATTTCTACCAGCGTGAAACCGCTCTTGCGGGAGGTTTGGATCTTCATAACTTTTTCTTTCTTTATGCGCGGCTTAGGCGAGGCGAGAAGCTGGGTGTTTGATGATTACTTGGTTTGCCTAGAATTATTGCTTCCCGCTTAACCACGGAGGAACATTTAATACCTAACCACGCACAATCTAAAGTTTTCTCCGCGCTTATTAAGGCCGTGCCCAGCGCCCGAAAAAGCACCTACCGACCAATCTATTCAGCCCTAGAAAAAGCCGGAAACCGGTCAAACAAAAGGGCTTGCAGCGTTACACTGCAAGCCCTTCTGAAGGATTAAGAACTTAACCTAGCTTGATATCAAGGCAGGGAGTGACCGAGCGTCGAAGCCAAGTTGCAGGTCGGCGCGTTCGAGACGGCGACCGCGATTGTGTAGCTACCACCAGCCGGGCACGTCGGAGCGTTGCCGCCCTTGAGGTACTTGATGGAAGCAGAGGAGTCCACCGTGTCACTGTCCGTCTTCTTGTTTTCCAGCGCCCATTGCTGGCCGGCACCGTCGATCTGCTTCAGGTTCGCGATGCACGCGTTCTTCTGCGCCGTCGTACGGGCCTTCACGAAGTTCGGGATCGCGATTGCGGCCAACAGACCGATGATGGCGACCACGATCATGATTTCTACCAGCGTGAAACCGCTCTTGCGGGAGGTTTGGATCTTCATATGTTACCTTTTCTCTGTATGCGGTGTGAACACAGCGAAAGGCGGTTTTTTGATGAGTACGATTTTGTTCACGATTATTGCCCTTCGCATTTCCGCAACGAATTAGCATACGCATGTTTAACGCCAGTTGAAGATATATTTGCGAAAATAAAAAAAGCCGGGGGATAAACCCCGGCCATGTAGCTCTATCTTTAGAATAACCGCTGACAGTCTGGCTCAGAACTGCAAGGTGTGCCCCGCCAAGGTGCATGTCACCGTCGATCCAATCGGCTTCAGATCATAGCTCCCACCACCAGGACATACTGGCTTAACCTTGATATACAGCGTCGGTCCAATCAACTCCGCCTCCGTCGGCTGGTCCCCGTCCTTCTTCCCCAACTCCACTCCCCACATCTGCTTGGCCGTCTCAATCGTGCTCAAGTTCTTAATGCAGGCCTGTTGCTGGGCATAAGTCCGGTTCCGGATGATGTTCGGCACCGCCACCGCTGTCAGCAAGCCGATGATCGCTATCACGATCATTATCTCCACCAGCGTAAAGCCGGCGCTCTGGCGCTTGATTTGCATGCCTTTGTCCTTGTAGCACTAGCCTCTAAGCAAAAAAGGCTTGAAGCATTACGCCTCAAGCCTTCTTGAATTAAGATACTATGCTAGCTTGATATCAAGGCAGCGAGTGGCCGAGCGTCGAAGCCAAGTTGCAGGTCGGCGCGTTCGAGACGGTGACCGCGATCGTGTAGCTGCCGCCAGCCGGGCACGTCGGAGCGTTGCCGCCCTTGAGGTACTTCACAGAACCGGAGGAGTCCACCGTGTCGCTGTCCGTCTTCTTGTTTTCCAGCGCCCATTGCTGGTTAGCGCCGTCGATCTGCTTCAGGTTCGCGATGCACGCGTTCTTCTGCGCCGTCGTACGGGCCTTCACGAAGTTCGGGATCGCGATTGCGGCCAACAGACCGATGATGGCGACCACGATCATGATTTCTACCAGCGTGAAACCGCTCTTGCGGGAGGTTTGGATCTTCATTTGTTTTACCTTTCTCGATTTGCGGCGTGGACGCAACGAAAGGCTTGTTTAGTTATTAGTACGTCTGCAGTCCACAGATTGCCCTTCGTCAACCGCGAACGTAATAGTAGCAAGATGAATACCAAAGTCAAGTTCGCTAAAGTAAAAGGCCGGGGATAAACCCCGGCCATGTAGCTCTATCTTTAGAATAACCGCTGACAGTCTGGCTCAGAACTGCAAGGTGTGCCCCGCCAAGGTGCATGTCACCGTCGATCCAATCGGCTTCAGATCATAGCTCCCACCACCAGGACATACTGGCTTAACCTTGATATACAGCGTCGGTCCAATCAACTCCGCCTCCGTCGGCTGGTCCCCGTCCTTCTTCCCCAACTCCACTCCCCACATCTGCTTGGCCGTCTCAATCGTGCTCAAGTTCTTAATGCAGGCCTGTTGCTGGGCATAAGTCCGGTTCCGGATGATGTTCGGCACCGCCACCGCTGTCAGCAAGCCGATGATCGCTATCACGATCATTATCTCCACCAGCGTAAAGCCGGCTGCTCGCTGCTTTATTTTCATATTGGTCACATAAGAATTAAGTTGCTCAAGAATAGATAGTTACACAAGCAACCACCCACCCTTCCAACTAAACTTTACGGCCCAAAATCAGGGCAGGGAGTGACCAAGCGTCGAAGCCAAGTTGCAGGTCGGCGCGTTCGAGACGGTGACCGCGATCGTGTAGCTGCCGCCAGCCGGGCACGTCGGAGCGTTGCCGCCCTTGAGGTACTTCACAGAACCGGAGGAGTCCACCGTGTCGCTGTCCGTCTTCTTGTTTTCCAGCGCCCATTGCTGGTTAGCGCCGTCGATCTGCTTCAGGTTCGCGATGCACGCGTTCTTCTGCGCCGTCGTGCGGGCCTTCACGAAGTTCGGAATCGCGATCGCGGCCAACAGACCGATGATGGCGACCACGATCATAATTTCCACCAGCGTGAAACCGCTCTTGCGGGAGGTTTGAATCTTCATACGTTACCTTTTCTCTATGTGCGGCGTGGACACAGTGAAAGGCGGTTTATTTATAAATACTGCTATTTTGTCCACAGATTGCCTTCCACTTACCGCAGTTTGAGAATTGAGCAAATGAGGTGCCAGTGCAAGTAAACTCATAGCTTTACCCCCTTTTCTCCTATATTTTCTCAACTAAGCGGCTTTAACTAGGGCCGAAACGACCTGTTTTATCGTTACCGCCTTGAGGCAACGGCTATCAATCGGGCACTCCCGCAAGAAGCACGGCTGGCACGGCACACTCCCACGCAACAGCGTAACCCCTTGTCCCTCAGGCAGTCCCGGCATCGTCAACTCGGGCGACGTGCTCCCGAACACCGCCAAAACGTGCGTCCCAGCCGCCGCAGCTACGTGCATCGGCCCAGTATCATTTGTGAGAATCGCCCGGCACGCACTCAGAATCACCGCCAATTCCCGCAACGTTGTCCGTCCCGCCAGATTGATGACGGATGCTTTATTGTTTCTTTCACTAGCGGCATTACGGACACCTGTCTCTATCTGTTCCGTCAGCGAAACATCTCCCTTACCGCCAAAAACCAGCCAAGTCGCCTGTCGCTCTTTGCTCACTTCTGCCGCTACCTGGATGAAGTTCTCCGCTGGCCAGCGCTTAGCCGGACCATACTCCGCTCCGGGGTTCACCCCCAACAGCAGTGTTCCGTCCGTAGGAATCCCAAATTTCTGTAAAACCGCCAATCGCTCAGCATCCCCTACTTCAATCTTGGGTGCGAGCAACCCCGTCTTCGCCCCCAACGCTCCTACGAGGTGCAGGTAATGATGCAGTTGATGATCTTTGAAGGTCGGCTTTGGCGCCGTATCCGGCTTCCCAGCAATCAGTCCCTGTATCTCCTCTACCGACCGCTTCCGCATCGGAACCATTCCCTGTGGCCATTCCACCACTTCGTTCAGGAAGAAATTCCGCGCGCGCCCGCCATAACCTACCCGCCGTTTCACCCCGCCCAACCACAATTCCAAGGCAGACCGCGTCGAGTTCGGCAAGATCAGCCCCAAATCATACCCCTGCCCGCGTAACTTCTTCGCCACCGCAAACAGGGAATCTTCGGCGGAAAATGTGACGACCTCATTCAACCATGATTGCTGCTCCCACAACCCCGCCAGCTTCTCATGGGTGAGCAAGGTGATATGCGCGTGAGGAAACCGTTCGCGCAAACGCAACAGCGCGGGCGTGGTCATCACCGCATCCCCCAGCCAATTGACGCCCCTTACCAGGATGCGTTTTGGCTCCGCACTCACGGCTCCGCCTCCATATCGGCAATGGGTATCGTCCGGCGCTCCGCCACGTGCCCTTGCTTCGTATCCGAGCCGCCCCGAAACTTGTTCGCCTTCCACCGCTTGTGCACCCAAAACCAGTTCACCGGATCCCGCTCGATGGCCTGCTCAAAAGCCACATTCACATCCCGCGAAATATCTTCCACCGACCGTGGCTCACCCCGGAACATGATCGGAATCTCCGGTCCCACTTCTACGCGCCATTTTGCTAACCCCACTCGATAGCAAATCGCCGTGTGCAGTGGACAATGATAGCGCAAGGCGAACACCGCCGGTGCTGCGCTCGTCGAACACTCGCGTCCAAAGAACGGCAGCCGCAATCCTCTATCCCCTGCGTGCTGATCCGCGAGCAAGCCAAGGATCAGCCCTTTCGACGTGATCGCATGCTTCAGCGCCGAAGCCCCCGTGCGCCGCTCAAAGTAATGGCACCCGGACTTCTCCCGCATCTTCAACATGAGCTTGTCCAGCGCTGGCTGGCGCAAACCGCGATACGTCGTCGCGCATTGAAACGCCGGCACGAACTGGCCGAACCGCGCATACAATTCGAAATTACCGAAATGCCCCACCGCCACCACTCGGCTCGCGGGCGGGTTGGTGCTGCCCGGCGGTTGCAGCTTCTCCGCACCGACGAATTCACAGTGCGGTTTCAATTCCTCCCAGGTCATCGCGGCGGTCTTGATGCCGCACGCGTAGTTCTCGCCGAGGCGACGAAAATTCTCATGCGCCAGTTCGCGGATCTGCTCGCGGCTCTTCTCATCACCAAAGCATTGCGTGAGATTATCGATCGCCACCTTGCGATGCCGCGCATCGATCCGATACGCCAGCCCGCCGCCCCAGCGCCCGAGCCGCGCGACACCTCGCAGCGGCAGCATTTGCAGCAGCTTGATGAGTGTTGAGGCGATGATGTAGAGCAACGTATTCATCAGTTACCGGAAACAGATCTGGCGCACACAATCTTCAAAATCTTTTGCCCCGCTCAGGATCTTGATCTCCACGCGCATGAAATAGATGGGCAGGTCGCGCCGGTCGATCTTCGGGAAACGCACCGCATCCTTCTGCGTCGTCACGATCATCTCCGCCTGCCGCTTCTTGCTGCGGTTGATCGCGTTCAAGACTTCCTGCTGGGTGAAACGATGATGGTCCGCAAAACTCTTCGTGTAAACCAATTCTGCACCCAGCTTCACCAGCCCTTGCTCGAAACTTTCCGGCTGCGCGATGGCGCTGAATGACGCCACCCGCTTGTCCTTCAGAAAATCCAACCCATACCGCTCCCCCGTGAACACATCCTCAAAATACAACGGATGATGCACACACTCGATGATGCCTGCCGTGGGATTGTATTTGGCAATGCGCTTGCGCAAGGCCGCCGTATTACCATCGCTTTTCGTCAGGAAAATATAGCTCGCGCGTGCCAGATGCTTCGGCGGTTCGCGCAACGTGCCCCGCGGCAGCATGTGCTCATTGCCGAACGGCTGCTGGCAATCCACCAGCACGATGTCCTTCCGCCGCCCCAGCAGCTTCCAATACTGAAAGCCATCATCCAGCAGCAAGATGTCGCAACCGAACTTCTCGATCGCATAGCGCCCGCTCTTCACACGGTCCTTGTCCACCAGCACCACCACGTCCTTGAGGTTGGACGCCAGCATGTACGGCTCGTCGCCAGACGTTTCGGAATCCAGCAAAAGAGATTTACCGTCTGACACCACGCGCGGAGGCGTGGCTTCTTCGCGGAAAAGCAGCTTGTTCAGCAACCGCCGCCGCAGTGGTGGCGGCTTGGAACGATAACCGCGCGAGAGAATGGCCACCTTGCGCCCCTGATCCTGCAAGACCCGCGCGAACTTCTCCACCACCGGCGTCTTGCCCGTGCCCCCCGCCGTGATGTTCCCCACCGCGATCACTTGGATGCCCAGCGTGGAATCCCGCAAGATGCGCACATCATACAGGAACTTGCGGATCTTCACGACGCCCTCGAACACCTTGGACAATCCGTACAGAATGGAGCGCACCACCGCGGCTCTTTTGCCACGACGGCGATCAAAAATGACTTCGAGGACGAATTGCTCCGTCTCTTCGGCCCAGTTACGGAACGATTCCGGCATGTGCGGACCGGATTGTGCGTGGCAACCGCCCCCGGAGCAAGGGCAAGAAACAAGGAATCCCCGATCCATCATCCACAGATGAACACGGATAAACATAGATGGGGAAAACAACGACCAACTCCGACACCCAACCTCGAAAGGAGAACATCATCCGCCGATTGAATGGTAGGGCGAGACTCCGTCGAGCCCAAACCAACCCACACAACATCCACCAGCCAAAAGCAGGAACATGGACCCATTACGACGCCCGAAGCCCATTCCCCGGACCGCGACTGTGTTCCGCCCAAGCGGAATCAGTCGCAGCACGGGGAAAGCAAACCTCGCGTCAAAACTCACACCGCCGCCTCCCTTCGCACCCGCTGCGGCTGGTCCTCCGAGGACACAGCCGCGGTCCACTGGAGCGCGGAGCGCCGGTCTCCGACCCGGCGCGTCAATCACTCCCTCCTCAGAGCGCGCTGGCTATCCGCCTTACGCCATTTCCGTCCAAATCCCACTTGTCCAGTTCACATCGAAGGACTAGTTTGCCTAGTAAAGGAAATCCATGTCAGACACGCCACCTCCGCTACCGACCAAGCAGAAGCTCGTCACCATTTATCTGGATAGCTTGGCTTATCAAGGCAAAGGCAGTTTCACCACCAGAGGCTGGATTATGGGGACTCTTGAAATGACTCCCGCCGCCGTCGGCCGGCCGATATGACTTCTCTACGAACCAATCACAAGACACCGCGCCTACACCACAGGCTTCTCCTTTGCCTTGTCCTGCTCGCCTTTATAAGCACCTGGATAACAGGCTGCCAAACTCCAACGCCGTTCACCGTTAAGACCATAAGTATTTCCGGCTACGTCGTAAAACCGGGCATTTACCATTGTAAAATATCAGCCAAAACAAACTTAGAAAGTCTGGCCAATGAAGCCGGCGGCTTCTTTCGACCACGTCGACCAGGAGCAATCCAACTACGACTGCTCAAAGATGACGGAGGTAGTGAGACAATTACCATACGTGAAGCAGACTGGAAACGCCCGATGGAATCTTTGGGTATAGACTTGCGACGATGCGAAGCCATGAGCGTTTTATATCGCAGGTGAGGCCAAATGAACGCCGCCACCAAATCCCACTTGTCCTGCCCACATTGAAGGACTAGCTTGCCGCGCATTGAATAAATCTCCCTCACCATCCTCTTGCCAAAATCAACCCCGCCCACGACCTTATCCAAAAGGAAATCAGCACACCCGCGACATGATAATCGTCTGGTACACAGTCTTAGGCAGTTTTCTCCTTGCCGCGTTTATCACGGGCTTGTTCGGCATCCTCTGCACTCAAAGCAGACGTGATTTGATTCCCGGTCTTTGTTTCGGATTGCCAGCGGTTATTCTAAGTTTGCTGGTCTTTACCTTTTGCGTCAGCAGCCATCTCTTTGCGTTCAGTGGCTTTGCCGTCCCATCACTCGTCATCGGTCTAGCAGCAATTTGGCGCGGCTTGCGTACCGGCGATAAACTCAAAGACCGGCGCACTGCCGGGTTCGTCTTCGCCTCTTTTATTTTGACCGTAACTATCCTTGTGGCCTGTCCTGCAATAGCAAACTCACTGTTCACTCGTTTCCTGCCCGGCAGTCCGATTTTATGAACGCCATCTCTGTCCTCGCTCCATATAAGTATGAAGGCATGTGGGTCTTCGATGACCCCGCCGTCGGACTTGTGCGTGAGCCTTTCGTCTCCGGCATCGATCAGATGATCGACCGGCTCGTGGCCCACATACCGACTGCCGATAAAGGATTCCGGCTCCTGTTCTCTCCCACGCCCTTCCCCGGTTATACCGTCAAGCTGGAGTGGCGACGCCCCGAATACGGCGGCAACTGGTACTGGTGCCCGCAATATTCCATCGAAGGCTGGCTCTGCCCCGCCCTCTTCAAGTATTTCAACGACGCTCCACCGGAACTCTATGCAAGGGCGGAAGCCAAAACTGCGTGAATAAGACTCAACCCATGTCACCAGATCAGATAATCGAGCAAGCTCTTACCCTCGGAGCCAAGAATGGACTAACCGCGCTCTCGCCGATTCAACGACAAATCTGGCTGATCGCAGAAGCCGAAGTCCATTGCGATATGGATGGCATCGATTCCTTTCTCTCTCTTTATCCCAGTCCTTTGCTAATAGAAGCTGCCACTGTTTTCCAAAGCGTCGGTGCTATAGACATCAGTGCGGCCTTGCTTGCCATCCATTCTGCTTCACCAGAAATGCCGGACCAACTGCTCAACAACGCCAACGACCTAATCTGCTCCCGTTCAGGTTACAACTACGAATCCATTGTTCGCTTCGTAAGCACCATTAGCAACTGAAGTCAAAACCGTTTACCAAATCCCGCTTGTCCCCCGCGCATCCGCGATTACCTTGGGCCCATGAACCAGACGGGCAAGACGTTTGAAGGCATTCTGGACCGCTACTTTGAGACGGTGCTGGAGAAACATCCGGTTTACGCCAATTACACCGGCCTCAAATCCGGCGAAGGCAAACTCGGCCGCGCCGACCTCGCGAGCATTGCTGCCGATGAAAAGCTCCGGCGCAAAACGCTCGCGGCCTTGGAACACATCAGTCCTCGCGAACTCACGAACGAGCAACACCTCGATCGCCTCGCCCTGCGCAACCAGCTCCTGAAGGAAGGCGAGGACTACGCCCGCGGGCAGCATGAGCTTTCTCCCGGCGCTGCCGATACGTTGCTCAATCTCCTCCTGCACGAACTCCAGCGCGGCGATGACGAACCCGCCCGCGCCGCGAAGAACATCCGGGGCACCCTGCGTGCTGCGCCGAAGTTCCTCGCGGAAGATGCCGCCGTGGTCATCCGCCCCGAACGCGTCTGGCTCAAGATCATGCAGGAGACGTGCGATAGCGCGGATTCCCTCTTCACGGCAGTCGCAGGATTTCTCGGCAAGAATCCGTCGAACCAAGATATGGGGCTGATCGACGGGGCCAAGAAGGCGCTCAAACAATACCGGGATACCGTGAGCGCGCGTGAGCCCGCGCCGGAAGGTTCCTTCTCCGTCGGCTCCGCCATCTTGCAGCGCCGCGTGCGCGATCAAGTCGGCCTGGATTATTCCCTCGGCGAGGTCGAGGCGCTCGCGCTCGGCGAGGTGGAACGTGTCGGGGCCTTGCTCAAGCAAGCCTGCCAGCGTTTCGGCAAAGGCAGTCACGCCGAGGACATCGTGGCCAAGGCCCGCGCGCAGTGGAACCCCGGTGGCGACCTGCTCAGCGTGTATCGCACCGAGACAAACCGTGTCGCCCAAGCGTTTCGCAACGCCAAAGCGGTCACTTTCCCGGAAGGCGATGAACTCCAAGTGCGCCCCGTGCCCGAGTTCATGCGCCATCTGTTCCCCACGGCGGCGTATTCCTCCCCCGGTGCCTTTGAGAAACGTCAGCGCGGCATCTTCTGGGTGAACGATCTCAGCTCCACGAAGACCACCGAGGCCGAGAAGCTTAAGGAGCAGCAACAGCACTTCGGCCTCAGCCTGACTGCCGCGCACGAGGCGTATCCCGGCCACCATTTGCAATTCGTTATCGCCAACCAACACCCAAGAAAATGGCGCCGCCTCTTCGCGCACGCCGTCTTCTATGAAGGCTGGACGCTCTGGTGCGAGCAGATGATGGTGGACTTGAAGATTGACCGCTCCCCGTGGCTCGAAGTGCAGCAGCTTCACGACGCCCTCTGGCGCTGTCATCGCATCCTCGTGGACTTGCGCCTGCAGACTGGTCGCTACTCCTACGCGCAAGCCGTCAAACACATGCAAAAGCATCTCGGCTTCACCAAATCCCGCGCCGAAGCGGATGTGAACTGGTACACCAGCTCACCCGCCGTGCCGATGAGCTATTGGTTGGGCCGTTTGGAAAACGCTCGCCTGTATCGTCGCTTGGTGGAAGGTCGCGGTTGGAAGTTGAAGCAGTTCAACGACTGGCTCATCAGCCACGGCACCTTGCCGCAATCCTGGCTCGAACGCTACATGCTGGATTGAAGGTGGTCAGATTTGTAGCGCAGACCGGTGGTCTGCTGTGTCGCAGATTGGTAATCTGCGAACCGTGAAATCGTCGGGTGCCTGCCGGCTGCCAGTCGGCGACACAGCTGGTTGCCAACCTGCGCTACCTAAAGTCTCAAATCTCGTTCACTGAAGGCTCATCCTTGGCCATCAGCTTTTCGAGCACCAGCAAGAGTTCGCTGCCGCTGAACGGTTTCGGCATCACGTGATTGGCCCCGAATTTCTGGGCGATCGGCAGGAAATCCACGCGCCCGTCCAGCATGCCGCCAGACATCGCCACGATGCGGATCTTGGGGTGTTTCTTGCGGACCATCTGGATCGTCTCCAGCCCGTCCTGTTCCGGCATGAGGATGTCTGTGAGGATGATGTCCGGCACCATGGTTTCCAAGGCCTTCACCCCTTCCTTCCCGTTGGCCGCCTCGACGACCTGATAGCCATGCCGCCTCAACCACAAAGCTGTGGTTGAACGGAACGGATCATTATCATCAATAACCAATACGCTTGGCATGTGCTCCTCAGTATCCCGGCTGATGGAATAGTATGAGCAAGAGCCGCTCCCCGGAAGCAAGCTGTGTTTACGAAAATATCTGATTTTTTCAGCCAACCGATGACAATTTAAGACCAGCCCACGTAGCGGCTGCAGCCCTCCTCGATCACGACCTGCATGGGCAACACAACAGATTTTATTTAAGGGAAAGCGAATTGTTTCCATTTTGCCAGATTTCAGTATCTTGCGCAGGCATGAACTTGCTGCCGTTTGGAACGTTGCCGCCGTATCGCCCGCGCCGCTTTGTGCCGGAGCAGATCAATCTGGGAAGCTGGGAACAACTCTGCCCGCTGTTCGACCGCTTGGAAGCCGAAGCCAGCCAATGCGTTACCGTGGCTGATTTCGAGCGCTGGCTGTTGAATTGGGGCGAGCTCAGCGCGGCCTTGGATGAGGAATCCTCCCGCCGTTACATCGCCATGTCCTGCCACACGGAGAGCAAGGAAGCCGAAAGCGCCTACCTGCATTACGTGGAGAAGATCGACCCCGAGTTGAAGCCTCGCCACTTCAAGCTGGAGAAGCTCTACCTGGCCAATCCGCTCCGCCAGCAACTGGACAAGCGTTACTCCGTTTTTGACCGCAGCATCAAGAACCACGTGGAACTCTTCCGCGAGGAGAACGTGGCGCTGGAGACTGAGGAAGCCAAGCTCGGCCAGCAATACCAGAAGCTCATGGGCAGCCTCATGGTGAATTTCAAGGGCGAGGAAAAGACGCTCATCCAGATGGGCCGTTATCTGGAGGAGCCGGACCGCGCTTTGCGCCAGCAAGCTTGGGAACTCATCGCCCAACGCCGCCTGCAGGAAGTGGACAAGGTTGAAGAACTTTTCGATGGGCTCATCAAATTGCGCGAACAGATCGCGCAGAACGCGGGCTTCGCCAACTACCGCGATTACGCCTTCAAAGCCAAAGAACGTTTCGATTACGGCCCCGAGCATTGCGCGGCATTCCATCAGGCCATCGAAGACCATTTCATCCCCGTGGTGAAACAATTGCAGGCTGTGCGCAAGCAGCAACTCGGTGTGGAACAGCTCCGCCCGTGGGATCTTTCCGTGGACCCGTTCAACCGCGCGCCGTTGCGTCCTTTTGAGAACGTCGGCCAGATGGTCACGCATACCCAAAAGATTTTTGATCAGATCGATGCCGGGCTCGCCGCGGGCTTCAAGCAGATGCGCGATCTCAAGCTGCTGGATCTCGATAACCGCAAGGGCAAAGCGCCCGGCGGCTATCAATCCACGCTGAACGAAGCGCGCCTCCCGTTCATCTTCATGAACGCCGTAGGCGTGCAACGGGATGTCGAGACGATGCTCCACGAAGCCGGTCATGCCTTCCACGCCTTGGCCACGCGCGAACAGGATATCTATCCCTATCGCCACGCCCCGATCGAGTTCTGCGAAGTCGCCTCCATGAGCATGGAACTGCTCGGCAACGAATTCATCGAGGCGTTCTACAACAAGACGGATGCCGATCGCGCCCGCCGCACGCATCTCGAAGGCATCATCGGCATCTTCCCGTGGATCGCCACGGTCGATGCCTTCCAGCACTGGATCTACACGCATCCCGGCCATAGCCGTGCCGAGCGCAAAGCCGCGTGGCTCGCCCTCATGGACCGCTTCGGCGGCTCCACAGATTGGACCGGCCACGAAGAAGCGCGGGCATATCTCTGGCACCGCCAGTTGCACATCTTCCTCTACCCGTTCTACTACGTGGAATACGGCATCGCGCAGCTCGGTGCCTTACAAGTGTGGGCAAACTCCAAGGCCAACAAAGCCAAGGCGCTCAAAGATTATCAGGATGCCCTCGCCCTTGGCGGTTCGCGTCCGTTGCCGGAATTGTTCACTGCCGCCGGGTGCCGCTTCCAGTTCGACAGCCCCACCGTTCAGCCGCTCGTGAAGCTGGTGCAGGATGAGTTGGGCCGGATGAACTGATTATGGAGGAAGCCGCCACACCACCGCCGTATTACTATCCGCCGCCGCCCAAGTGGCATCAGACTTTCACCGGGAAAATTCTCCTGCTGAACGTCCTGGTCTTCATCGGACAGATCATGTGGGACGGGAACGACAACGCGTTCACGACGAAATGGGCGATGAGTCTGGAAGGCATGCGGGCGGGACATTGGTGGCAACTGCTCACCTACCAGTTCCTCCACGGCGGTTTCATCCACATCCTGTTCAATTGCCTGCTCATCAGTGTGATGGGGAAGATCCTGGAAGCCTACTTCGGCAAATGGCGCTTCTTGGGCTTATACATATTGAGCGGCGTAGTCGGCGGATTGATAGAACTCTACGTCTTGAAACGGCACGGGACCGACAGCCTAGTATTGGGCGCTTCCGCCGGTGCCGCCGGTCTGGTCGCCTCCTTCGCGACGCTGTTTCCCTTTGAGCGTTTGAAGGTTCTGCTGTTATTCGTCATCCCCGTGGCCATGAGTGCCCGCACCTTGCTCTGGCTCAGCATTGTCATCTCAGTTGTCGGCATGACCGGCATCATTCCCGGCAACATCGCCCACGCTGCGCACCTCGGCGGACTCGTGTTCGGCATCCTCGCCACCAAATTCCTCATGCGCCGCCAAGGCACGCCTTAGGAACGCGGTGCTCCGACCCGCAGCAATTTCCCTGAGCAAAGTCAGGCTTGGATTTCCGTTTTCGCTGGGTTGGGCAGGACTCCGTCGATGGATTACTTCACTACATATTTTTCGGACATTGCTGCGGGTCGGAGACCCGCGCTCCACTCTTCAAAAATTCCGCGCTGTCGTTAGACAAACTTTGCGGGTATCTACGTCTGCTAAGTGAGCATGACGGATTTGCAACGCATCGAGGGGCTTTATGATGAGCACGCCCGGACGTTGCATGCCTTTCTCCTGAACCTCACCCGGAGCGAGGCGGACACCAAGGACATCCTTCAGGAACTCTTCATCAAGCTCGCCCGGCAACCCAAGCTGCTCATGGGTGTCCGTGATGCCCGCGCCTTTCTCCTGCGACTCGCTCACAATCAGGCCATCGACCTCATCCGCCGCCACACCAGCAAAGGCCGCGTGGTGGATGAACTCACTGCGGAAGTCGCCGGCCAGTTCCAAAGCGCCGCCGATCCAGACACCAACGCTTTCCGCCAAGAACTCTCCCTCGCCCTCGGTGAACTACCGCCGGATCAACGCGCCGTCGTCCACCTCAAGCTCTGGGCGGGCTTGACCTTTGAGGAGATCGCCGAGACCTTGGAACTTTCCCCGAACACCGCCGCGAGCCGTTATCGCTACGGATTAGACAAATTACGGACGCGCTTGCGTCCTCTCTATGACGAGATCAAATGAAACCGGACGATTTTGAATCGCAATTGCAACGTCAGCCGTTGCGCGAGCTGCCCGCCGAATGGCGGACGGAGATTTTGTCCGCCGCGCAGGAAGCCGCGGCACAAGCGGAACCGGCAAAACCATCCGCACCCGCCTCATGGTGGCGCGAACTGCTCTGGCCCTGCCCGCAAGCCTGGGCGGGACTCGCGGCTGTGTGGGTGGTGATCTTGGGGTTGAACTGGGCGACAAACAGCGGTGAGCAACATCCGAAGATGGAAGCGCGTCGGGAAATCACGCCGGAAGAACGCATGGCATTCATCGAGCAACAACAACTGCTCGCCCGCCTGCTGGAGCCGGAAACGGCCCCACCACCGCACGTGGACAAACCAGCATTGCCACGCAGTGACATCGATAGCGACCGTCGCCGCGCTTATTTGCGCACGAGAGAAACAATTTTGGCCTAACGGTTATTAAACCAGCAGACGCCAGGGAGGAGAAACGGGTATGAGTGAAAAGAAACCCAGTATATGGGATCGGCAGTGGGATATCACCACGCCATTGCTGAACTTGGCGAGCCGCTTTAGGGGCGAACGGATCGCGACATTTCTGCGGGATAAAGTGTGGACCCCGTTCACCTTCCGCCGGGTGGTTTTCTTTCTCGCTTGCACGACCACGCTGATCACCTTGTTCTACACCGTGGAGAACTGGCGCGGCAAAACAGCTTGGGAAAAACATAAGCGGGAGATGGCGGCTAAGGGAGTGAACCTGGATTGGGATTCGTATGTGGTCACGAACCAGTATTTGAAAATTCAGGCGGATACGGAACGGATACAGCTTGTGCGGTCATTGTTGCAGAAACCCAAGATGACGATCATACCGCCAAAATTCGGCATAGAGATCATGCCTTATCGCCATCTTAACATTTTAAGAGAATATCCGCCGACATTAGACGCCTTGGCCCGATTGCCGGAACGGTTTCCGGACAGTGTTTCAGCCGCCGATCTGGTTGATTTGGGCGGAAAAAACCAGCCGGTACAGATCGAGAAGCACCTACAACGCAAGTTGGTCCAGTCAGTGGATGAGCTGATTGAGATATCAGGCTTCACACTGGGCACGAACAGCCGGAAGGCTTTACTCTTCGACGGCGAATGGTTTCACAAAAAAATGATCCCTGATTTGAAGCACAATGGTTCGTTGGAACTTTTGCTACTTTTACTCAAGGCCAAGGGATTTGCCCTGGCTGTTACGAAAGGCAGCAACGAGCTTCAGATCAAGCCAGACGTATCCAAAGAAAGTTTGCGCGCTTGGTTTGAATTCAACCGTCCGTGGATGGAGCAATTGTTCGCCAGCTTGCGGGAGGAAGGTTTGAAACTGCCGTTTGATCCGAAAAACCCAGACCTTGGCTTGATGCAAAATTTCGTCGTTGCCCGGACGCTGGCTCAAACATTCGCCACCGGGGCCAAGCTCGAGTTGCTGGATGGCAGGCCGGATCGCGCCTGGTTTTATCTGGATGGACAGGAAACCTTGATGGGCTTTTTATCGGAACCGCCCAATACGTTGGTTTCTGCCATGATCAAAGTATCGATCGCCGGTCTGCATACGGATGCCATTGGTGACGGGTTGCGGACGCACGCTTTTCAACCGGCCGACCTTCGCCGTTTGCGGAGCAATTTGGAGAAATTCAATCTGCTGGTCGATTTAACCAAATCATGGGGCGAATGGGAACGGGTGAGCATTATCACTGCGATAGAACGTTCACCGCGGCAATACTGGGTCGATGCCTTGGACAATCCCGATAAAAGCCTGAACACGGTCAAACTCTATCTGCGATTCGCTCCCCAAGGTTGGTATCTGCAAAACTTGTTGGGAATGGAGCACAAGACCATCTCCTTGTTGAATTCCATCGATGCGCCCAATCGCAAGTTTGACACGGCAGCACTGGATGCAGATCAAGCTGAAATAGACGAAGAGCTGTCTCATTCATCAAACCCTAACAATTGGTTGCAGAAAGTGATCTATCCAAACACCGCTAGAGCTTTTCAGACCCTGGCTCTGAACCAGTCCAGACTCCACATGTTGATCATCGCCTGTGCTTTGGAAGAGTATCATCTGGAACATCAAGATTATCCGGAGAAATTGAAAGTTCTCGTCCCAAAATATCTGACCAATATCCCCAACGATGTCATCGATGGCCAACCGATGCGGTATCGCCGGGAAGCGATGGATTCCTTTGTTATCTATTCCATTGGTTGGAATCGCAAGGACGATGGAGGGATTGTGAAAACCACGGATTATCCCCGGACCGTACCCAGGTTGGGGTTCACGGTTTATAGCAAGGACCGGACACAAGGAGATTGGGTCTTTCCTTCAAAATGGCCGATGGAACGCTAAAGTCTAAAGGTTTAAAAGATTTCGGCTAACGGATTGAACCTTTTCTCGCCGACTTCATTCCACTGAGCAAAGATGCTGGCAGTGGGCGACTCTGAACATCTGCCCGTGGCGCAAGCCCGGGCGGGGGATGCCAAAGCGTGGGACACCTTGTTCCGACGCTATCAACTGCCTCTCTATGCTTACGTCATGGAACTCGTGCGCCACGAACAGACCGCCTTGGACATCGTCCAAGAGACGTTCATCAATGCGGTGCGGCACCTCAAATCGCTGCGGGAAGACGCGCGGTTCGGTTCGTGGCTCTTCGGCATCGCGCATCAGAAGGTCATCCAGCAATGGCGTCGTAAGGGGCGCGAACGCGAATGGCTGGCGGAAAACTTGCCGGAAGACACCTTGGAATTCTCCTCCCCCTCCGCGAATCCCGCCGAGACCTTGATCGATCACGAGGACGATGCCGAACTCCTAAAGCATCTGGAGCAACTTCCCCTCGCCCAACGCTCCGTGCTCGTGCTGCATTATCTGGAAGAATTCTCCCTCGAAGAGATCGCCGCCATCACCGAAGTGCCGCTCGGCACCGTGAAATCCCGCCTCCACCACGCCCGCGCCGCCCTGCGCAAACAACTGGAGGGAAAACCGTGATGCAATCACCCAAAATGCCAGGCAGCGGTGATAAACTCTCCCTCTCCCCAAGGGAGAGGGCTGGGGTGAGGGGGAAGAGCCTGTCCCTAAGCAGAACCCGGCTGAATGAGTTTTCGTCTATCTCCTCCCCCTCATCCCGACCTTCTCCCTCGGGGAGAAGGAGATAGCATTTACCGCGCTTGTTACAATTGTCCTCCGCAAGCAGGCGGGGACGCCTGCGGCACGGCAGGCCAGAGGCCTGCGCTACGGCGTAGCGCCCGCGTCTCGCGGGCCGTCCGCGCAGGCATTCCTGCCTGCGCATAGTTTTCTCCAGTGGACCGCGGCTGTGTGCCCCAAGCACCAGCCGCAGCACGTCCAAGCATTACACGATCGGCTGAACTTTCACACGCTGCGGCTGGTTCCGCTGACGCGGAACACAGCTGCGGTCCAAAAAAATGGCTGCAATGAAGCCTCACAGACGCTCACACCGGCAAAGGTAGGGCGCGCTGCCCACAGCGCGCCGCCGCCGAAGCCAATCGTAATCTTTACTACGAAAGGCGAGCTGACGCCTAAACGTATAAAACTATCGGACCTTCCCTTCATTTCCGCACCACGGCCCGCTGAGAACAGTCGGGCCCTACCCGCTTACTTCCATGCGTAATAATCTCTTGAACAAACATCGCTCCGCCGAGCCTGCGCTGGATCGCCTCCGCCAAGATGTGATCGCCACCGAACTTCCAACGGAGGCCGAACCCGGTTTCTGGGCCACGCTCTGGCAGGAACTGTTCGTGCAGCCGCGCCGGATCTGGGCCGGCATGGGTGCCGTCTGGCTCGTGGCCTTGCTTCTCAATATGACCAGCGGTTCCGACTCTCCCACGCAAATGGCCAAGCAACCGCTGGAAACCGCCCCGGAAGTCCGCCAGGCCGTGCTCGAACAAAAACGTTTGCGCGATGAACTGCTCGGCATCGGCGTCGCCGCCATCCAAATCAGCCCTGCTGACAAACCTCGCGATGGATTGAAGCCGCGCAGTGAACGGCAAGAGACTTACGCCGTCGCCTAAGACCAAGGAGAATTTTATGAGTGATACCGCATCCTCAACGCCCACATCCGTACCCTCGGGCAATGACCAGCCCACGCCCAAACGCCGTTCCTGGCGCTGGCGTTTCTTCCGCTTCGTCGTGCTCAGCTTCGCCGCACTGGTGACGCTCTTCGTGCTCTTCCACGCTGAGGAGAACTGGCGCGGCAAACGCGCTTGGGAACAATACCGCAAAGAGCAAGAAGCCAAAGGCGTGAGCTTCGATTTCAACAGCGTGGTTCCCCCACCCGTTCCCGATGAGAAAAACTTTGCGATGACGCCGTTGTTGAAGCCGTTGTTGGATTTGAATCCACCGGGCACATCACCCCGGCAAAAGGACACCAATGGTGTGGAACGAGTTCGAGCGCTGGGATATGTAATTCCCCTTCCTTGGAATACCAACTCGGTATACGGAACACATCGTTCATCGATCCTGGTGATAAGACAGACCTTAAAGGCTGGCAAAAAGACATCTTCACCAGCACCAATATGCAACATCGCGCAGAGCCGGGCGACCCAGCCGAAGATGTGCTCTATGCCTTGAAACAATACGACGCCGAACTGACAGAGCTACTAACTGCCAGCGCCACCCGTCCACTCGCCCGGTTTGATATCAAGTATGCGGAAGAAGATAAAGCGGGCATACTCCTCACGCATCTAGCGTCAATGAAGGGCATCATCCAAACCCTGCGCTTACGTGCTATTGCCAATCTGGCAGCGGGCAAATCCGAACAAGCTTTTCAAGACGTCAGCCTGATGTTCCGGCTGATTGACTCGATCGGAGCGGAACCCATCCTCATCTCCAAGCTGGTCCGATTTGCGTGCATTCAAATCGTGGCTGGGACGATTTGGGAAGGACTGGTGGATCATCGCTGGCAGGATGCCCAGCTAAAGCAACTGCAGGCCAAACTTGCTACTTACGACTTCGTCAAAGACGGGACTCACGGTTTCCAAGGCGAACGGCTTTTCGGTAACAGCATCATTGAATACCTGCGGAAACAGCCGCACATGCTGACCATGATTTCCGACATTGGAGGCGCCGGGAATCAGCCCAATTTCAGTCTGGAAAAATCACCATATTATCTAATTCCCACGGGCTGGTTCTATTTGGAGCAGCGCAGTTACAATAAAACATTTTTGGAGTTCATTTTGGCATCCGCTCCATCGGATAAGAATCATTTGGATGTCAGCAAACTCAAAGCAGCCAAAGAAAACATGGAACGGGAACTCGCCAAAAGAGACTTGTTTTACGTATTCACCAATCATCGGATCCTGGTCAGTGTGTTGATGCCTGCGCTGGGCAATCTCTTCCAGAAAGGCGTCTACTCGCAGTCCACTTGTGATCTGGCCGTCGTCGCCATCGCGCTGGAACGTTATCATCTTAGGAATAAAGACTATCCTGCGACCTTGGATACACTTGTGCCGGATTATAGCCCCAGCCTTCCTTTGGATATCGCCAGCCAAGCTCCTTTCAAATATGAACGCCAGTCTGCGGATTCGTTCAAACTATGGTCCATTGGATGGAATCAAAAAGATGACGGCGGGGTTATCGCCAAGAAAGGATCTGGCTCTTCAAAAGGAATTAATACAGACGGAGGCGATTGGACGTGGCCGCAGCCGGTGAAGGAGTAGCGCAGGTTGGCAACCTGCTGTGTCGCCGACTGGCAGTCGGCAGGCACTCGACCATTTCACAGTTCGCAGATTAACAATCTGCGCTATGAAAGACGGGCCGATTTAGAAATCGGCGCTCCAAATGGACGGGTGGCGTTTCAACGAATCGGCCTACAAAATCACTTCTTGGTCAGGTAGGCGAAGAGATCGCGGATCTGTTCTTCGTTCAGCGCGTCGATGAGCCCTTCGGGCATCAAGGATGTGTGGGAGGCTTCGAGTGATTTCAACTGTTCGCGCGCGAGCTTGATCTTGTTGCCCGTGGGATCTTTCACAGTGATGGATTGCGGGGTGTTCTCTTCCAGGAAACCGGTGATGGTCTGGCCGTCTTTCGTGTTCACGTTGAAGACCGTGTATTCCTCGCGGATGCCCAGGCGGATCGATGATGGCCGGGAGCATGAAGTCCATATTGTCCCGCTCGTAGCCGGTGAGTTCGGGACCGATCTTTGCACCTTCGCCAAAAAGCGTGTGGCAGGTGGCACAGACGACGGTGAAGAGTTCCTTGCCGGCCTTGGCGTCGCCTTTGCCCTTCGCCAGCAATGCACGCACGGAAGCAATCTTGTCTTCGATCTCCTTCGGGCTCTGGCGCAGGCGGCCCCAGTGTTTCTGGATGAGTTTATCCAGCTCCGCATCCTTATGATTCTGGATGGCGGCGAGATTGATGGGTGAGATCTGGGAGGGTTTGATGACACCTTTATCGACCGCAGCGAGCAATTGCGCGGACCAGTCTTTGCGGCTCGTCAGAATCGTCTGGGCAGACGCACGCAACCGGTTGCTCAAGGAGGGATACAGCTCCAGCACCGCCTGCCCAATGCCAGCATCACTGAAGCGTTGCAGCGCGTTCAGGATATCGAGCCGGAAGTTCTCCACCTTCTCCGCGCGCAGGAGATTGAGGAACACGGGAACAGCCGCGGCGACGCGACGTTCCGAGAGCAATTCCAGATACTTGCGGCGATCGGCGGAAGATGTCTTGGCGTCCGCCACTTTTTCCAAGGCCGCTTGGGCTGCCTGTTCATAACCAAGGCGCGTAGCGAAACTGATGAGCGTGCCGCTGGCCGGACGCGTCTTCCACACTTCCGCGACTTGTTTACTCAACGCGGGTGGAACGGATTTGACGACATCCCCTTCCAAGCCCTGCTCCATGCCTTTCACGAGCTTATCCACGTCCTCCGGCGTCGGCGCCATGGCGAGGAGTTGTGCGGCGGTATTCAGATTCTCTTCCGTCCGCTCGGCGGTGTAACGCTGGCCAAGGCGGGCGATGATGTGCTGGCTGACAATCGGGGTGTGCCAGAGCGGGGTCTCTTTCAACAACTCCAAAATCTGTGCGCGGCCCGTGATAGCCTTGTCTTCCAACGCCCACCAGAGCATCAGCGGGGCGTGTTTATCCGCTACGTCTTCGGTGCGTAACATCAATTCACGCAGGACGGGGATAGCGTCCGCTGCTGGCAGACGGCGGCACGAGGCGGCAAGCTGCACACGCGCATGGACATCCGATTCCGTGCGGGCCAGGGCGATGAGCTTCTCGCGCATCGCGGGTGTCACCTTGCCATCATCACCGAGCAGACGGGCGGTCCAGGCACGCACATCGGCATTCGCATGGTTGATGGTTTGCAACGCGAAGGCGGCATCGAAACCGCCGCTGGCATTCAGAGCCCAGAAGGCATCGAGCGCAAGCTGGCCGCTATTCTTCGTCACCAATTCGCGCAAAGTAGGAATCAAGCTCTTGTCCTTGCGGTCATATAACAGACGCACGGCGGTCTGGCGGAACCACTTATTAGAATGCGAGAGATATGGGAGGAGTTCTTTGCTGCTTAGTTTGCCGAGATCGAAGGGGGCGATGGGTTTCGCGCCTTTGGCTTGCAGACGATAGATGCGGCCATGATCACGATCCCACGTATCACGCGGGTCCACGTGCGTGAGACGGCTATCATACCAGTCAGCGAGATAGATTGCGCCATCGGGGCCGGTGCGCGTATCGACGATGCGGAACCAGCGATCATCGGTAAGGATGAGTGGATCCAGATCGCGCGTGCGATACGTGGAGGTGTCTGGCAGAAGCTCAGACGCCACGACGCGATTCATCAGTGACATGCTCGCCACCACCTTGCCCTCCAATTCGGGGATCGCGCCGCCCTCGTAGATGACCATGCTTTGGGCGAAACGCGGCTTGTAACCATCGTGCGCCATGTGCTCGAACCAGCCGAAGGAATATGGATTCATCAACGGGCCGTGCTTGCCCCAGGTCTTGATACCCCGGCTGCCCTGCTCGTAATGCATACCGCGGGTATCGCCGTAGTTCGTACCGGAGAAAGTGCGGCCTTTTTTATCGAACTCCACGCTCATCGTGTTCCCGCCGCCTTCGGCGAAAATCTCAAAGACATCGCGCTCCGGGTGATAACGCCAGATCGCTTGTCCCAGCCAATGCACCCCTTTCACCGTGCCGGTGGTCGTGCTGCCATTCGCGCCGTAGAGCCAGCCATCCGGTCCCCAATGCAGACTGGTGGCCACGGCGTGCGTGTCTTCCAGACCAAAGCCGGAAAGCTTCACCTCGGGCGGACCATCCGGGATGTCATCGCGATTCTTGTCCGGATAAAAGAGCAGATAGGGCGGGTTCAACACCCACACACCGCCGCGCCCGACGGCGACACTCGTAGCGATGTTCAAGCCTTCCACGAAGGTCTTGCTCTTCTCGAACACGCCATCGCCGTCCGTATCCTCCATGATGATGATTTTATCCGCACCTTTGACGTGGTTCGGCGGAGCAGCGGGGACCTTATCAAATACAGCCCGGAGATACTGGTCATACTTCACCACCTTGAGACCGGCGGGGAAAGGGTATTGCAAGTATTCCACGACCCAGAGACGGCCGCGTTCATCGAAGTGCAGGTTCAACGGCTGACGAATGAGCGGCTCCGCGCCGACCACTTGCACCTCCATGTCTTTGGCCACGATGAAATGCTTCAGTGTCTCCTCCGGACTCAGCGGTTTGGAACCATCTTCCAAGGCGCCCTTGCCCTTGAACTGCTGGACAAAGTCCTTCACGCCGGGGTCAAAGGCATCCGCCGCACGGGCGACCGGGAGCGAAGCCGAAAACGTCGTGAACGAGAGAACCACCAGAGTATGACGAAGCAAGGCCTTCATGCGCGTAAGTGCTGACGCCGAGCATGGCACGGGCATTCAGGGGAAACAAGGGGACAACTGCTGACGGTTTCGCACTTTATACCTTCACACTATTTCCGCAAGCAAACCCGCAGATCCAACCGCTCATTTTTGCTCCTCGCGCTTTAACTTTGACGCAGCAGCTGACAGCCAGTTCAACCAACGCTTGAATTTCGCCAACTCAGGCAAGTCCAACTGTGTCCGCAAGGACTCCGCATGTTTTTTGGCTTCTCCGTCACCATAAATCCCAGCCTGTTCGTAACAAACCGCCGCAAAGACCAGATTCTGGACACGCCCCCCTTCACCCTTTTCAAAATCCTGTGCGGCGGCTTTAAAGAACACCGTTTGCTGCTCGCGCAAAGCTTTCACCAACGAGAGATAAACCGCCGCAAACTCAAGGTCCGTTACTTTTGCTTGAGGCCGTAAACGACCGTTGCCATCGATGCCTTTTACATCGCCCCAAGGATTGTCATAGGATCTAAAACTGGCTTCCAAGGTCCAAAATGCAGCCTGCAGATCATCGCGGGGCATAGCAACACCCTGCCCACATCGCCTGGCCATGGCAGACATGAATTCTGCATAGCCCCCCAAAGCCACTTCCTCGATTTTTCCCCAACCATCAGGGACCAGCTCGGGACGTTTTAAAGCCAAGCCTGCCAGCCGTTTTTTCGCAGACCAAGTACCGGTCGCTTCTGCTTTGATCAACCATTTCACCCCTTCCCGTTCATTTTCAATCGAAGATGAACCTTCCAGCAGATGCTGGCCGAGCATCTCCATGGCGGCAGTGTGTTCTTTTTCGGCTGCTTTCCGGTACCAGACCAGTGCCTGAGCCATGTCGCGAGGCAAGGGGGAAAGCACTGGCAAATTTTCATCCGCATAGAAACGACCCATCGTGAACATCGCCCCGCGGTGCCCTTTCTCCGCCAAGTCGGAAAAAATCATCAACGCTTTTTGCACGCCTTGTTTTACAGTCTTGTCGGTGAGGAGCATCCAAGCCAAAGCCGCTTTGCTGCTATCATCCCCCAAATCAGCACCTCGCTGGTACCACAGAGGCGCCAGGCTGTCTCCGTCATGCAACCTTTGATACGAGTAACCAATATAGTAACAGGCATCTCGCCGCCCTTGAGCGAAGGCTTTTTTATACCAATAGATCGCGTTTTTGAATTCCAGAACCTTACCAGGCATATCCAGCAAAAAATGCCCCAATTGCATCTGGACCTTGGGATCTCCACTGTATGCGAGCTGCTCAAACATCTTCCTCAACTCATCATATTTTTCCCCGGGGTATTCATCGTTACGCATCATTTGGGAAAGATTGAGCAGAGCAGGAAGAAAACCTTGTCGGGCTGCCGACTCAAACAAACCGACGGCAGTGGTACAACTTCTCTTGACGCCTTGGCCGAAACGATAGGCAAGGCCCAAGTTGTTTTGTGAATTGGGAAACTCTTTTTCTGCCGCCAGCCGATACCATCTTACTCCCTCAGTTTGATTGGTCACCCCGCCAATCCCCATCATGTGATAGTAACCGAGATAATGTTGCGCCGTCAGATCTCCTTTCTCAGCAATAGCCGTCACTTCTGAAACGGGAACTTCCTGCCAGCGGGACAATATCTGCGATAAGGTGTAGAGGCGGTTGGTCTCGGCCGCGCAGACAGACAGGAAACTGCCCGGGCCAAAGACCAGAAGCAGAAACAACCAACAACTTGGCCGCCAGTTATGGTTTGCGTTCATTCAGCAGTTTCAACTCCTCCAAATCCTTCTGCACTTGCCGATTTTTCAACATCATCGTTTCCTCGCCCGGTTCGAGTTTTTCGTTCTGGTTGCTGTCATACATTTTCTCCCACATTTTTTTACGCTTCTCCAAGTAAGCGAGCCGTTCTTTTCGCAGCGCTTCACGGTCGCCAGTTTGGGGGCCAGCCAGACTCTTCAACGCAGCTTTATCTAAAACGAACGCCTTCGATTCGGAAGGAACGGCCATTACTATGTGTTTGTCATCGACCAGCAGATCCGCACCAGGTCCCATGCCTAGGCCCGGCATGACGGCCAAAGAATCCGGCGCAAACTTGGGCTTAAACATGAGCGGGTCCCGGTTGTCAGCCGAATACCAGATCAGTTGGTAGTTTTCATCTATGGTTGGCTTTACTCTTTCCGGGACGAACACCGGACCGTACAGCAGCCAGAAGTCACGGCCATCCAGAACACCTGTCCTTGCCGCCCGATCCACAACCAACTCTTCCATTGTCCAGCGCCAATACCCCGTATTCCCGGCAGAACGCGCCCCAGGAAGCCGGGGTGCAATGAGAGACAACAACTCTGTGAATTCATTATTCCCTGGCAATAAAGCAGAGAATCCGACCGCACGATTTGCATCCACCGCCTCAAACAACAATCCATCCCGCGAAACTTTTTTATAGCGGGAATGCGGAATGAAACTTGTGATCCGTTGCCAGTCTTTTCCGTTGGCGGGCAGTTGGAATATGTTATCACCAACCGCGACCCGGATAGCGCCCTGCGGTCCGGCAAATAACAGGGCCTGATTCAAATCTGGCAGATTATCCAGCAACGTGCGGGCTGGTTTGTTCCGGGCACTGGCGAGAACTTTCACCTCGCCAGTGGCTGGCACCAGTTCGAGAAGGCTTTCTGAAGTATTGGCAAACAACCGATCGTGGACCACAGCCAACTTGCTCGCGCCAGGCACATCCCAACTCATGGGGAACCATAGACCCACAGCAGATTCCTCCCAAACCTTGCCCTCATCCATCCGGTATAGTTTGCCTTTATACTGGGTGAAGGTGGAAAGATCCCCGGCCAAAGGCGGCCCGCCTATCATATGACTGTTGAGCAAATGCCCCGCCAAATAATCCCTTTCGCCTTTGACTGAATAATGGACTGTTTGCGCGTGGGGAGGCGATAGATTTACCTCGACTAAAGAACGGACAGTGAAGGATTTGTAGCCATACGAGTTCCCGCTGGAAAATGGCTCTGAAACATTGCACCACGTTTCCACCCAAAGCTTGCCGTCCATCAACTTCCATTGTTTCCAGCCTTTATCGTTTACCTCCGCTTTCTTCGGCATGACGGCCGTCACTATGACAGGCACCGGCATGTTTAGCAGAGTTGAATTAGTCTGGACGTTTTCCTTTGGTGCCCGTGGGACATCTTTTATTTCGATCAACCGGATCGCAGATTGTTCAGGTCCTTTAGATACAGGAACTGGAGGCGCCTTTTTTGCCAGTTTCATTGCTTCAGGTGATGGAGCCAGAATGACTGATGGCACACGTGCTGGCATGGTTTTGCCAGCCTTACTATAAACCATCTGGATCTGTGAGCGAAGATAGCCGGTTGATGAAGCTGCCGAGGGAACAGTTGCTTCGTAAGCCGTGACTGCGGCGAGTAATTTTTCCGCCCGTATCAGATCAAGCGGAACGTTCAACGGGAAGAAATCGCCCATTTTGAAAGGTTTTTTGTCCTTGGTTAATTGCTCCAAGCGACTGATCAAATCGGCAAACCGTTGTTCCTCTTCGAGCACTTTAGCCGCATCTTCCCGTTTTTTGGCGGCCGCCTGAGCGGCAATTCGCCACGGCTCAAAATCTTTCTTATACCCTAAAACGAATGCGTCTCGCTTGCGATCTGAGATCGAAGATTGCGCGAAGGCGTTGCCTCTAGGCTCTACCAGCCAGCCAACAACTTCTATGGGCAATTCACCATCGATCAACAGATCGACATTTTCCTTTAAGAACCCCCATAGCTCGCGATACGTGTCCTCGAACTGGTAGTCGCTATCAGCCGTCTTAAGCCCCATCACATAACCCGAAAGCTGGACCAGTTTGTTGGTGTCTTTTTGCAAGCGGGCGAGCATGGCCTGCCATTGATCTTCACAATCCAGGAGATTTTCCTCACCCCAAGCGGTACGGCGCAAACCACAAGGGACACCCGCGTTCTGTTTGCTAAGCAGCGGCAAATAATATCCGGCCTTCACCCCTCGCTCAAAATGCTTCAGCCCCGCCGCATAGGTTTCCTCCCATAAGCCGCCGTAGTTCATCAAAATCACGGCATAACCAGGATATCCGGGCAATTTGCCGTTAAGCAATTTTGCTTGCGTCGATACTGGATTAGATCGCTCCAAAAACTTTGCCAGTTCCCGCACCTTCTCACGTACCGGCCGGAGGTCATTGCGTTTTAAGCCATCCCGCTGACCAGCCAGATTCACATGGTTCAGATGCATGGAGGCCAGATTCAGCAGATTCTCCCCGTATTTTAACCACTCCGGCGGCGCATTAGTTCCCGAATCTTGATTCAATTCCAGATAGTTTTCCAAAGCACGCCGGCAGTAATAGACATGCTCAGCCGTGACTTTGTTTGTGGGTATGCCGTTGAACCAGTTGGGATAGAAATTGATCAGAAACTTTGCATAAACATCTACCCGTAAGGTGGCCATCGCAGGCGTGCGCAAGCCCAATGCCCAGGCAGATTCGGCAGCCTGCTGAGCCTCAGCCGCAAAACCCCAGCGCATCTGCCAGCTTGCTTCCTCGGAGTATTTCAGAGACTCGGCAACCGGATTCCACGTGCTTTTATCGGCAG
Source organism: Limisphaerales bacterium (assembly GCA_965283725.1). Taxonomy (GTDB): domain Bacteria; phylum Verrucomicrobiota; class Verrucomicrobiia; order Limisphaerales; family JAEYXS01; genus JAEYXS01. Next base: position 492,107 of record CBDIPT010000002.1, on the reverse strand, counting down.
AAGTCCGCAGGACTTGGGCGACTTCAAAGGTCAACCGGTTTACCAGTTCAGCCAACTGGTCACGCTTCCCCTCCACCACCACATCTACAGGCTTGCCCTCGTGCGGAGCAAGCCGGGCTTTGATCTTGATCTCGCCCGGGGTCATTCCTTCCGGGTTGATCACGCCTTCCACCACCATCGCTCCGTTCCAGAACGTCTCGTTCGTCGCTTGCCAGTCCTTCTCGTACGCTAGCCGTTCCAATCTCTGCCGCTCCAGCACGAAGATCTTCGGCTGCGCCATAAGGTTACGGGCCAGCAGGTCAGTCAACTGCCGGTCCAATGCGATCGTCTCCGGTGTGATCACCGAGGAATGCAGACTCAAGAGGGATACGGGTATAGCCTCCTCCTTCCGGACAAAGAGCTTGGGCACCAGGGAGGCATATTGTTCGGCGGCAAAAGCGGACCACACCAGCGGTTCGGTCAAGGGCCAAGGCACCTCGTTCCGGTGGATGACAACGCCGGGTTTCACGGCGACGAATTTGAGGCTGAGGAACTCCCGGTTGTCTTTCTTCAGGCGATCCAAAAACAGCAGGCCATCGGCTGACAGCACTTCTCCCAGCTTCAACTGGTTCTGGGCTTGGGCTCCACCCAAGGCGAGTTCATGCAGCACTTTCTTGATCTGCTGCCGTTCGACCAACTCCACATTCGATTGTTTGCCCAAGGAAACACTCAAGAGGTCAGCCGTGGATTCCAATTCCGCTTGTAAGGGCAGGATGGCCAGCTTCGCCTTGGCTTGGGGCACAGGTGCAGCTCCCTGCGCCATAACGGTCACGAGCAGGGCTCCGCACCAGAGCAGAGCCAGCCGATACCAGACGTTGTTGGCAATCATTTTCCCCACAGATGCAGCCTCGCTTGGCGACGATTCAGTTTTGGTGTTCGCCTTGTCTTTAACAGTGTTTGGCTATTGAGACAACTCAGCTTTGAACTTCCTTGGAGAAATCTGAAAAAAAGTATTCACACTGCTGGACATTTTAATGGGCTCGTAAGAAGTTCGCGTTACACGCTGTCATGCGCGGTCGTTCCCCCATTTTGTTTCTGGTGTTCGGGCTGGCTATTGCCTTAACGGTCGGCTTTTGGCCGAAGGCGGTGGAGCGACGGGCGGGTGTGATGCCGCAGGAGGCGTATGTCTGGCAGCGGGCTTGGAATGAACCAGTGCGGGCGGCAGTGAAACAGGCAGCACCGGAGATGGAACGGTTCACAGTGCTGGCGGCGGAGATCGCCTGGGTGAAGGGGCAGCCGAAGCTGACGCGGGTGGAGCCGGATTGGGCGTCGCTCAAGGGCAGCGGCAAGGGCGTGGGGTTGGCCTTGCGGATCGGGGCGTATGGCGGACCGTTTGAGCGAGAGGGAAAATTCACGAAGGGTTTGGGCGACTTGGCGGCTTCGTTGGTGGCGCAAGCGCGATCTCAAGGGGTGGAACCGGCGGAGGTGCAACTGGACTTCGATTGTGCGGAGGCGAAGCTGGCGGGGTACCGGGTGTGGGTGGAGGCTTTGCGCGATAGGTTGAAGCCGATGCCGCTAACTATTACTGCGTTACCAAGCTGGTTGGATCGGCGGGAGTTCACAGATTTGGTTCGAGCAACCGATGGGTTTGTCTTGCAAGTGCATGCGCTGAATCGTCCGCAAGATAGCAAGGCGACGGTGCAATTGTGCGACCCGTTCGCGGCCCGGCAAGCGGTCGAAACGGCGGCACGGACGGGTGTGCCGTTCAAAGTGGCGTTGCCGACGTATAGTTACCTGACGGCGTTCAATCGCGAGGGACGGTTCATCGGGGCTTCGGCGGAAGGGCCGGCGAATGATTGGCCGCCGGACGTTGTCACGAAGGAATTGGCGGCGGAACCGCAGGCGATGGCGTCGCTCATTCGGGGGTGGACGACGAACCGACCGGCCAACTTGCAAGGGGTGATCTGGTATCGGCTGCCGGTGGCGAGTGACCGGTGGAATTGGGATTGGGCGACGCTGGCACAGGTGATGAAGGGACAAGTGCCAGAAGTGCATTGGCAGGTGATGACGCGTTCGCCGGAGCCGGGTTTGGTGGAGGTGGTGCTGACGAATGCCAGTAACGCGAAAGGTATCCCACAACAGACCGTGCGCGTGCAGTGGCTGCAAGGTCGTTTGGTGGCGAGTGACAGCTTGGGCGGTAGCGAACTCGACGAACCGAAGCCGATGATGGCCGAGTTCAAGCCAACGAAACAGACACGGGCGATGGCGCCTGGTGAATCGCGGTTGCTCGGATGGTTGCGATTTGATTCCAGCGTGGAGGTGCACAGTGAAGTGGTGGCGCGATAAAGCAGATTTATTAATGGCAAAGCGACGTTGGCAGGTGGCCGCGATGGGCGGACTTTTGCTTGCGGTCACGGCGTGGGCGTGCGGGCCGAACTTTCCGCGCTGGCTGCTGAGCAACTGCGACGAATCGGTGCTGGCTGTGCCGACGGCGAGTTTCTTCCGCGAGATCGCCGCGTGGAAACAGGGCGCCAAGAGCGAACTCAAAACAGTGCCACCGAAGGAGGCACAAAGCCACGCAGATCAGACGCTTGAGGCGGAGATGATGGAGCTTAGCCAGAGTCTGCAACACGGCGGTGCCACGCTTGCACAACGGGCGGAAATACTGGCGAGTTACCGGCGGGCGCGGGAAAAGCTCAAGGCGTATGCCGTGAAGCTGGAGGAATGGCAGGCGGACCCGTTTGATTGGCAGACGAGCACGCAGAAGCCGAAACCAAGTTTTGCCGGAACGGCAGTGCCAGCGGGTTTACCGGGCGAGTTCAGCGACTATCTGAAGGGAGCAGTGGCGTATTACAGCGGGGAGACAAACACGGCGCACGCGGCATGGACAGGGTTATTACAACGCCCAGCAGCAGAGCGGCATTACCGGTCGGTTTGGGCGGAGTATATGTTAGGGCGGATGCTGGTGGAGTCGGCACCGGAACAGGCGGTGGGGCATTTTCAAAAAGTGCGGGAGCTGGTGAAGGCGGGATTTGCGGATTCCACGGGATTGGCGGCGGCGAGCTTGGGGTGGGAGGCGCGCGCGTGGTTTCTGCAGAAGAATCACAAACGAGCAATCGAATTGTATAGCGAACAGATTTCGGCAGGAGACAAGTATTACGCGGTGGTGTCGTTGCGGCGGACGGTGCAGGCGGCGTTTGGGCAAAGTGATGCGGCGGTGAAGATATTGGCGGAAGATGTACAATGCCGCCGCGTGGTGACAGCGGCGTTGATTTCCCAGAATACTTGGTCCTCACCGTTGATTGATCCGCAGTTAGGTGATGCGGCGGAGATCTGGCTGGGGTTGTTGGAAAAGAACGGGGCGGTGGAGGTAGAACTGACCGAACAACTCGCACTGGCGGCGTATCAGGCGGGGAAGTTTGAGGTGGCAGAGCGGTGGTTAAAGCGGGCGCCGAAGGATTCGGCGATAGTGCGCTGGCTGCAAGCGAAATTGCTGTTGCGGGCAGGAAAAATCGATGAGGCCGCGAAGGTGCTGTCCAGTTTGGCGCGGCAGTTCCCGCCCGTGGACGAGGCGGATGACGCCGGGGTGGCGGCCACCTTGCTGGACCGCTTGCAAGTCAGTGACCCGATTGATTCATATGATCCGAAACCTGCCCGGCGGGAAATCACCGGGGAGCTAGGCGTAGTGCAGTTGCAACGGAAGGATTTTGTCACGTCGCTGGATTGCCTGTTGCGCGGTGGTTTCTGGATGGATGCCGCATACGTGGCGGAGCGGGTTTTGACCACGGATGAATTGAAGCGTTACGTGGACAAGGATTGGCCGAAGCCACCGCCAGTCGCCAATCCAGAGGAACACGCGAATGAGTTCTCCACCGCGAGCCAAATCCGGTCGCTGTTAGCGCGGCGGTTGGCGCGGGAGGAACGTTGGGCAGATGCCTACCCTTATTACAGCAAAGAGGAAGCAGTCTTTCATAAGGAACGGGTGCGTTGGTTGACGATCGGGCGCGATGCCAAGCGTCCGGCCAAGGAACGCGCGAAGGCGTTGTGGGAAGCGGCGAAGATCACGCGCAAACAAGGGTTGGAATTGATCGGCACGGAGGTGGAGCCGGACTGGGCGATCCATGGTGGCTCGTTTGAGGCGGGCGTGACAGTAGAGGAGCGCTGGCAGCAAAAGAAGAATGAATTACTCAAGACGACGACGGAGGAGTTGAAGCGCGCGAGCCAGAATACGGTGATCCCGGAGCAACGCTGGCATTATCGGTATCAAGCAGCGGACCTCGGCTGGCAGGCGGCACAGTTGATGCCGGATCAATCGGTGGAGACGGCCAAGTTGTTGTATGAGGCAGGCGGGTGGTTGAAGGGTAATGATCCGAAGGCGGCGAATCGGTTTTATCGGGCGCTCGTCCAGCGGTGCAACAAAACGGAATTAGGAAGCATGGCAGAGAAGTTGCGGTGGTTCCCGCCCTGGATGAGAACGGGAAGCCGTTCATGCCGAAACGGGTGCCGAAGGAAAAGGCGGTGGCACCGGTGAATCCGCCGGCGGAGTCGTTTCCGGTGTTTTGAGGGGGAACGGCATAGACGCGCCGACCTGGAGGTCGGCGCTCCAAAGCATTGCCGTTGCCTGATCACAGGCGGTTTAGCAGTGGTTGCGCTCGAACTGCCGGCTGGAAACCGGCCGCACTTTGTTGGGAGCATTTATTTAACTTCCCCGTCCAATCTTTTATGAGCGCAAAACTGGACATCAATGCATTGAAGGTAGCGACGGCTTGCCCGGCCCGGTGGGAGGATATGGCGGGGGATGAGCGGGCGCGGTTCTGCCAGCATTGCCAGAAGCATGTTTATAATTTTTCAGCGATGACGGCCAAGGAGGTGGAGGAGCTGGTGGTAGCGAAGGAAGGGAAGCTGTGCGGGCGGATGTATCGGCGGCGGGATGGCACGGTGTTGACAGCGGATTGCCCGACGGGGAAAGCGGTCGTGCAGCGGAGACGGGTGCAATGGCTGGCGATGGCCACGGCGGGTGTCGTGACACTGGTCTCGGCCATCTGGGTGAAAGCGCAAGCAGACGAAGAGGAGGACGAAAGTCCGCTGGTTTCGAGCCTGAAGGAGAAATGGTATGAGCTGGAAGTGAAGCTGGGGATCGCGAGGCCGCGAGCGTATTTAGGGGCGATTGCGCCAAGTCAATACATCCCCCCACCGAAACCACAGTGGAACATACCTCCCTCGCCGCCTCCCCCGGGAGCAGCCCCTCAACCGATACCATCCGCAAAGGGAACTACGGCCAGTCCGACGGCCAAGGGCGCCCCATAGATACCGATTGGCAAAAAATAGTCCGAGAATAGGCGAGAATAGCAAGGCTAAGGCTAACGGGGCCGCAGAAAAGCGAGTAAGTTGAGAGCATGAAAGGAACAGAAGACGTTAAAAATGTTAAAAGGGTTAGCGGATGAAACGGATCCCGATTCAACCATGCAACGGTTTTAACGATTCAGCAAAATCGAGCACAAGAGCGACGACGAGGACGATTACGAATTTGTATGCGAGCTAACGGAAAAACGGATATACTTTTACCTGTCATGAAAACTTTGGTGGCTTTGGCCTTAATCACTTTCCTTGCGATATTCTCCTCCCATGCCCAGCCGGCGGATTATCCGGCGCTGAAGGCGGAGGCGGAGAAGCTGTTCGCCGACAAATCTTACGCGAAGGCGAACGAAGTTTATCTCAAGGCGAAGGCGCTGACGCTTTCAGCGGATGACGCGCGCTGGGTGGAGTTCCGGTTGGCGGATACGCAGTGGCGTTCCGCCGCGGCCTCGCAACAAGCGGACACGACCAAACAGGAGCAGGCGTATAATGCGCTCCAGGTGATGACACGCGACATCAAGCGCGCGGAGGACAAGGACCGCGTGTGGGTGGAGGCAATGGAATCTATGGGTGATTACTGGTGGATGCGCAAGAACAGCGCGAACTGGCATCCGGGCTGGGCAAGTTACCAGCAGGCGCTGGATTGGTGGGCGGGCACGAAGGATGTGGAACTGGCGCGGGAACGTTATTTGAGCATCGTGCGCCGGGCGGCCAAGCCGGTGCAGACGGATCGCTGGTATTACTACGGTTATTACGGCAACTATGTTCCCCTGCCCACGTTGGAAAACGCCTTAAAGATCGCCCAGACGGATAATGACAAGGCATTGATGCATTACCTGATCGGCATGACGATCAAGAACCAAGGCGGCAGTTTCGAGCAACGTCAGCGGGTGCCGGAGGAATTTGAGGCGGCTGTGAAGTTCGGCAAAGGCAACGATTGGTATGATGACGCCTTGTATCACTACGCCGAGTGGATGATAGCCAGGGCCGGTTCATCGCGACGGAGAACGGCGGTTACCGTCAGGAGCCAGATAACAAGAAGGCGCTGGAACTGTTCCGCAAGCTGGTGGCGGAATTCGCCAAGGGTGAATCACGCTATCTTGAGCAGGCACAGCAGCAGATCAACAGCATCACGGGAGTGCAGTTGTATGTCTCCGTGGGGAACATCTTTCTGCCCGGTTCCGAGGTGCAGTATTATTTGAACTGGCGGAACGTGAAGGAGATCGAGCTGACGCTTTATCCGGTGAACCTCACCAAGGATGTGCAGATGGGCGGCAATGAGGAGCGGCGGCAGAATTGGCTGCAATCCATCGAACTCAACGGTCGCGAGAAGGTGAAAACGTGGAAGCACGACACCAAGGACAAGGGCGACTACAACCCCGGCAACGCCCAACTGCGCTACGAAGGCAAACTGCCGAGCGGCGCGTATGTGCTGGAAGCCAAGGCGGGCGGCAAATCCGCCCGGGAGATCGTGCTCATCACGGATGCCTCGATCGTCTTGAAGACCTCCGGCCGACAGGCGCTCGTCTATTTCTGCAATGCATTGGATGGCTCACCACTGGGCAAAAGCCCCGTACTGCTCTGGCAACGTTACTACACCGGAAACAAATGGGAATGGAGCCAATTGGAAAAGACCACCGATCAGGATGGGCTGGCGTTGTTCGAGTTGAAGGACGTGGCGAACAACATCGAGATCTACGTCGGTGCGGCGGCGAAGGACAAGCAGGCGTTCAGCGTAGGAAACACCTACCGTTACGGCCGCAACGAGCAGCCTTGGCGCATCTACGCGTTCACGGATCGCCCGGCGTATCGCCCCAAAGAGCATGTGGAATGGAAGATCGTCGCCCGGCGCGACAACGGCTCGGTCTATGCCACGCCCGCGAACGACAGCATCTGGTATCGCATCGAGGGGCCGGACAACGGCCTCGTGAAAGAAAGCGAGATCAAGCTGAACGAATTCGGCAGTTACTCTGCCTCCATCGAGCTCACCGAGACCATGCGGCTCGGCGAATATCGCATCATTTTCCAAAACAAGGCGAGGAACAACCACATCGGCGATGCGCAATTGTTCCGGCTGGAAGAATACAAACTGCCGGAGTTCAAAGTGGCGGTGCAAACGCCAGAAGTGAATGGTCAGCGGAAGATTTTCCGCGTGGGCGAACAGGTCGAGGCAAGCATCCAGGCGGACTACTACTTCGGCGGCGCGGTGGCGAATGCGAGCGTGGAAGTGGTGGTGTATCAGAATCCCTATTACTTCTACCGTCCGCAGCCGCGTGAGTTTCCGTGGTTCTATGAAGACATGGACACGCAGCAGAATCGCTGGAACCGCTGGGGCGGTCGCGGCCAGAGCGTGAAGCGCGAAACGCTCAAGACGGATGCCACGGGCAAGGCGGTGGTGAAGTTCGAGACACCCGCGAATGCCGGGCAGGATTTCGAGTATCAGATCGAAGCGCGGGTGATCGATGCCTCGCGCCGGGAGATCGTGGGCAATGGCACGGTGCGCGTGACGCGCCAGCGTTATTACCTCACTGCGAAGCCGGATCGCCAGGTCATCGCGCCGAAGGACCAGACGAAAGTGGAAGTGCTCGCACTCGATGCGAACAACAATCCGGTGAAGACCGAAGGCGAGATCAGCGTAACGCGCGAGTATTGGTGGGAAATCTGGCTCACACCGGATGGGAAGGAAGTGAAGGGCGATGAGCTGAAACGTCTGCGTTCCCAAAGCAAGATCTGGCCTCCCCTGCCCACACGTCCGGATCAGAAGGACTGGACGCTGAAATTCCGCGGTTATGAGCGCGAGGATATCTTGAAGCAACCACTCAAGACGGACGCGGAAGGCAAAGCGGAGTTCGCCTTCAAACCGGTGAAGGAAGGTTATTATCGTATCGCTTATCTGACGAAAGACCAGGTGCCAAACCGCCTGCCGCAGCCGATCAATACCGACACGACAGTATGGGTGGCGAGCAATGCGACGACGGATACGGGTTACCGCACGGGCGGCATTTCAGTGATCGTGGACAAGGACACGTTCCGCGTGGGCAACGAAGCCTCCGTAATGCTCGTGGCCAATGGGGAGAACCGTTACGTGCTTTTCAGCATTGAAGGCGAAACCCTGGATAGCTATCGGCTCGTGAAGATGGACGGACCGACGAAGATGCTGCACATCCTCGTGGAAGAGAAGCATGTCCCGAACGTCTTCCTGAGCGCAGGCATGGTGAGCGAGAAGCAGTTCCACATGGATACGCGGCAAGTCATCGTGCCGCCCACGAAGAACTTCCTGACCGTCGAGGTGAAGCCGGACCGTGAGATGTATCAGGCACGGGAAAAAGGTTCGCTCAAGATCACGACCAAAGATGATGCGGGAAAACCAGTGAGCTCGGAGGTATCCGTGGCGCTGGTGGATGAATCAGTCTATTACATCCAGAGTGATTACGCGGGCGACGTGCGCCAGTTTTTCTACGGCACGAAACGGCAGAACATCACCCAGACTCAAAGCACTTTTAATCAAAAGGGTTACACAAAACTGGTCGAAGGGGAGAACAAGCAATTGATCGAAGAGCAGCAGGCAGAGCGTTTAAAGGCGCGGCGGCAGGCGGGTCAAAAATCCCAGGAGGAGAGCGAAATGCAGGCCAATGGCTATGCAGAATCCGACGGTGCGGACAAAGGTGGGATGGGTGGTGGTGGCGGCGGCAACATGCGGACGAGAAGTCTGGCCTTAGGCGGTGCGGTGGCGATGGATGCCATGTCCGCCACAGCGGCCGCAGCTCCCGCATCAGCACCGATGGGGAAGATGGAGGCAAGCAAAGCGAGCGAACGCGGCTCCGCTTTGAGAAAAGATCTGCGGGATGGGGATTTCAAACAGAAAAAGCCCGGCCAGCCAGCGGAAGAACCGGCCGTACAGGTGCGCAATGACTTCCGCTCCACCATTCTCTGGCAACCGACCGTAGTGACTGATGCAAAGGGCGAAGCGACGGTTGAAGTGACCTATCCGGATTCACTTACAGGCTGGAAAGCCACGGCCCGCGCCGTAGCCAAGGGTAATCAGTTCGGCAGCGATGATGCCACCACGCACACGAAGCAACCGCTCATCGTGCGCTTGCAAGCACCGCGTTTCTTCTCCGTGGGCGATGAGGTCGTACTCTCGGCGGTGGTAAACAACAACACCAGTGAGGAGATGAGCGTGAAGGTGTCATTGGAATCGGCATACACAGGAGCCGATGGAGAAGTGAACAAGCGCCTGCCGATCCCGCATCTGACATATCAGATCAGCGGCAGTGATTATGGTCCGGGCGCCAAAGCGGTCACGCTGAAGGTTCCGGCGAATGGCGAAGCGCGCGCTGATTGGAAAGCGCGCGTGAACAAGGACGGCCCCATCAAGCTCACCACGAAAGCCATCGGCAGCAAATACACGGATGCGATGGAGAAGGACTACGTGATCTATGAACACGGCATCGAGAAATTCATCACCAAGGGCGGCAAAGTGCGCGGCAGTGAAGTGACGGTGAAGCTGGACATCCCGAAAGAACGCAAGGCCGCGACGACTTCGCTCACGGTACAAGTCTCTCCGAGCATGGCGGTGACGATGCTCGATGCGCTGCCTTACTTGATCGATTACCCTTACGGTTGCACCGAGCAGACGATGAGCCGCTTTCTGCCCTCAGTGGTCACGGCGAAGACGATGAAAGATCTCGGTCTGCAACCGGAAGATGTGATGGGCAAAGTATTCGGCGGGATTGAACAGGCGAGTGTGGCCGCAACGCAGCCGAAGGGTAAAAAGAACCTGGAGCGGCTCGATGACATGGTGAAGAGCGGGCTTGCCCGGCTCTACGACTTCCAGCATAGCGACGGCGGTTGGGGCTGGTGGAAGCTGGGCGAGAGCGACCATTGGATGACGGCTTACGTCGTCTGGGGGCTCACGCTCGCCAAGCAATCCGGCACAGAGATCAAAGCGGATGTTCTCGCCCGTGGCGCGAGCTACCTCGACAAGACGCTCGTGGAGGAGGAGGAGAACCCCGACATGCAGGCATGGATGCTGCATGCGCTGGCGGTTTACATGAACGCGGAAAAGACAGGCAAGGTCTCGAAGTTCCAGCAGACGGCGTTCGATAACTTGTGGAAGAACCGCGATCAGTTGAACGCTTACACCCGCGCCTTGTTCGCATTGTCCGCCCATCACCTCGGCAAAGCCAAGGAAGCCAAGACGTTGATCGAGAACTTAGAGAATGGGGTGAAGAAGGATGATCGGCCGGATGTCTCGGTGCTCGTCGCGGGCACACCGTCAAATAATGCCGTGATGGGCACGGCGCATTGGGGCGAAGATGGCGTTTACTGGCGCTGGAGCGATGGCGGCGTGGAAGCGACGGCCTGGGGCTTGCGCGCGTTGCTGACGATTGATCCGCAGAACAAATTGATCGAGCCGGTCAGCAACTGGCTCATCAAGAACCGGCGCGGTGCGCAGTGGAGCAACACGCGCGACACTGCCATGGTAGTGCTCGCGATGAATGATTACCTGCGCGTGAGTGGCGAGCTGAAGCCGGAACTGGAATACGAAGTCTTCGTGAACGGCAAGAAGGTCGCCGACCGCAAAGTGAGCGGCACAGATGTGTTCACGGCACCAAGCCGATTCACGGTGGATGCCAAGCTCATCAAAGACGGCGCGAACGAGGTCCGCATCAAGCGCAAGGGCGAAGGCGCGATCTACTTCGCGGCAGAAGCGAAGTTCTTCAGCCTCGAAGAACCGATCCCGGCCGTGGGTAACGAGATTTTCGTGAAGCGCGAGTATTACAAGCTCGTGGGCCGCCCCACCCTGCTGAAGGGTTATGTGTATGACAAGGTGCCGCTGAAAGATGGCGAGAGCGTGAAGAGCGGCGAACGCATCGAGACGGTCATCACGGTGGAGACGAAGAACAACTACGAGTATCTGTTGTTCGAGGATTTGAAGCCGGCCGGGTTTGAAGCGGTGGAGATCCGCAGCGGCGAATCACTGTATGCGCAGGAATTAAAATCGGCGGCGGTGGAGCGCAAGCATGCGGCGGCAGAACCGGCGGCAAGTCCAAAGGCGAAAATCCAAAGTGCAAAGGCAGCCGCACCGGGGATTGCCGCGCGGAGGGTCATCAAACCGCAACCGCAGCCGGATAACGATCACACGGGGCGTTCGCGCTGGGTGTATCAGGAATTGCGCGATCGCAAAGTGGCGCTGTTCATCGACAAGTTGCCGGAAGGCGTATGGGAGATCCGCTATGATTTCCGCGCCGAAGTGCCGGGCGCGTTCCATGCCTTGCCGGTGTTGGGCCACGCGATGTATGTGCCGGAGATCCGTTGCAACGGTGCCGAGATGCGCGTGAACGTGGTAGAGGAAAAGAACTGAGCGGTGAGCGCGTAAACAAAATCCGGGACGTGAACGATTAGCCGCTCACGTCCTGGATCTGCTTAAAGTAGCCCATGTAGAACAGGATGATGTTCGCCGCGATGCCGATCATGATGCCCAGGGTGATGGCGACGCCGAGCATGGAGAGAAAGTTGCGCATCTTGCGCGAGCCTTCCTCCTGATAATACTGGTAAATGCGCCCAAGCGATTCATCCAGTTTGCCGCTCATCTCGCCGGAGTGATAGAGATTGGCAAAAAGCTCAGGGAAGGCATTGTCGCCATTGATCAATTCGGAAGGCGTATCGCCGCGCTCCATCTTGACCTTCCACGAGAGCACCGAACGGCGCAGGGAAGGAGAACCACACGCGGCGGCGGAAAGCATCCAGGCCTCGATGGTCGCCACGCCCGCCATGAGCAAGGCCTGCAGCGAGGCCGAAAGCCGGGCCAGCGCCAGATTGCGACGGGCCGTTCCCAGCACTGGGATGGCATGCAAGATCGTCTCCAACGTCGCACGCCACGATTCCCCATGCCGCCCTTGCCCGGCCAGAACGGCCAGGAACACCAAGGCGTAAACGGGGCCAAGGATTAGCAATTTACCGAGGAAGAAACCCGCTATCGTACCATTCCCCGTCAGTGATTGCAGCGAGGACACCGGGAAAATCAGAGCCGCGAGGTGAAAGAGAAACACGGGATACGCCACCTTTTGGATCAGTGACATGATCAACTCGGCCCGCTCGCGGTAGTAATCCGAGAGCATCTGGAAGGATTCCGGCAGGCGACCGCTCTTTTCTCCGGCCTCGAGCAGATAAATATCGAACTCAGGTATCCACTGGTTCGTCTTGGTAAGGGCCTCGGCAAACGTCATCCCGTGATTGAGATGATAGAGCACCAGGTTGAGCGGTTCGCGAAAGGAAGCCTTGGGGGGCTTTTTGGCCAGCTGCTCAATGATTGAAGGCAGGCCGAGGCCTGCCTTCAACATAGAACCTGCCTGATGATAAAGCTCGGCGCGGAGTGCGAGTTCGCGGGGTGTGACAATCATAACCGCCGCCGAGTTTTGGTTTAAGCTATCAAACCAGCTTGTCGAGTTCGCCCTTCAGAGCACCTTTGCCCTTGGCCCCGACCATCTGATTCTGGATCTGGCCGCCCTTGAAGAACAGCAACATGGGGATCGAAGACACGCCAAATTGCGCGGCGAGATTCTGGTGATCATCCACATTGACCTTCACGATCTTCGCCTTGCCGGCGTATTCGTTGGAGAGCTCGTCCAGCGTCGGCCCCAGCATTTTGCAGGGACCGCACCATTCGGCCCAGAAGTCCACGAGGACGGGGACGGAAGATTTGATCACTTCCGCTTCGAAATTATCTTCGGTTCCAGTGACAATATTGGCAGAGGCCATAACTCAGTTTCGTATCCAGCGATTCAAGCGTCATGCCCGGCAAGCGGGTGAGTTTGCCGGGCAAACTTAGGACACCGCACCTGCTCAGTTAGGCGTCTGGCCCAACATGAAGGCGATAACGAACGAGCCAATATTGACCAAGAGTGCGAAAATGGCCAGCACCAAGTCCAAAACACTCGTCTTGCGCGGGGCACCGGGAACCGGAGCGGGCTTTTCCGCCTTGGCGGGTTTGGCACCTTTGGCCGGCGCGGGGGCCGGAGCGGCAGCCGTGGCCGGAGCGGCAACAGCGGTCGAAGCAGCGGCGGCAGGAGCAGCAGCAGTCGGTGCGGCCGGGGCGGCGGCAGTGGCTGTCCGCGGCGGAGCCGCAGGAGCCGGCGGAGCACCCGCTGGACGGGCACCGACCGGCGGCAAAGTGATACGGACCGTGGCGCCAGGAGCAGCTGGCGCGGGGGCAGCGGCCGGGGCTGGAGCAGCCGGGGCCGGAGGCACGGCAGCAGCCGTCACCGGCGGAGCCACAGGCTTCGGCGGACCACCAGCCGCAGGCGGCTTGGGCAGACCGATACGCACGGTTTCTTTCGGCTTCGGCGGCAGGCTGATACGGACGGTTTCCTTCTTCGGCTGAACCTTCGCGGCTTCCGGTGGCTTCGGCGGTACTGGTGTCTCGTCGGACATATACTACTTAGTTGGTGGTTAGGTCCCAGAAACGTAGTTTCGCTACCCTAGGGGTGTCAAACCCTAATCTGCATTCCTCTCGCCACCTCCCTTGCCTTCCGCTAAGCTCTTTTCGTGAACAAACCACGTGTTCTGGTCAAATGGAACACGGGCGTGCGGGTGCATAAGCCCAAAAAGGGCAAAGGCAGCTATAATCGCCGCCCGAGGAACAAACACAAGGAAACGACTCCATGAGTAAAAATAAAGCGGGGCGGAGCCACCCGGCTCCACCCCCTATTTTTACCAACCAACCCAGATTCTTCAGTTCACGTAGATCAGCTCGTTCGTCAGGAACAAGGCCTGCGCCAGCTTCTCCCAACTGTTCAGCGGGGTATACTTCTTGTTCTTGTCAGGCAGGGCGAATTGCGTCCGGGCGTTCCATTCCGGCCCGTCTTCCATGCGGATGACCGGGGCCCATCCGAAGCGATCCTTGTCCGCGTTCTTGCCGCAGGTCACCACGAAATCAATCGTGTCCCCAGCCTTCACATCCACGTGCTCGATGGTCACATCTTGCTTGCCATTGAAGACCGTCCAGTTACCCAGCTCGCCTTGCCGGCTGCCGATGATCCGTGCCATCACCCCGTCACCCTCTTTCTGGTTATGCACGATCGGCCCGGAGATGAACACCCGGCCGTCTTTCGGCGCGGTCCAGCGGCGGATGACCCCGATCTTCGGGTTCACCGTCGGCATGCCGCCCGCCGCGTTCAAGGAAGCCTCACCGACCTTCTTGTTGCTGATGTAAGCGTTCGCCGACGCATCCGTGAACGCGCGGAAGCGCAGCTGCTTCGCTGCCCCGTCGAAATTGCCGAAGCCATAGCTCCACGCAGCCTTACCCTCATCAGCCTTCACATCCTTGCTGGCCTGTGCCGCCAGATACTTTTGCGCCATGGAGATCTCGCTCGCGCTTGGTTCACGCTGATAGAGCGTCTGGAACAGGAACTTCACCTTCTCCTGATCCGTCTTACGGGCTTGGAAATCCGTCCGCTGCACCATCAACTTCGCCTGCTCGATGACGAACGGACTGTTCATCATGAAGAGGGCTTGCTGCGGCACCGTGGTCGGCATGCGCGAGCTCGTGGTCATGTCCGGGTTCGCGAAATCAAACGTACGGAACATCTCCGGCAGGGAGAAGCGGTCCACGTAGCCATACACGGTGCGGCGCGTGGGCGACGGATTGTCCGTGATGTCCACCGGCTTGCCGCCGACGGACAGATCGATATTGCCGCCGTGCATCAACACCGTGTCGCGAATGGCTTCAAAGTCCAGCCGGTGCATCGGCATCTTCCACAGATACAGGTTCGCCGGGTCCACTTCCTCATACTTCGCGTTATCCGCGCTGCCCTGTTGGTAAACGCCGGAGAGCAGCATGTAGCGGTGGAGTTTCTTGATGCTCCAGCCGTTGTCCATGAACCACGTGGCCAGATGATCAAGCAGTTCCAGATTGACCGGTTGTTCCGCGCGCAGACCGAAGTCGCTGATGGAACGCACCAGGCCTTCACCGAAATGCTTCGCCCAGATGCGGTTCACGATGACCCGCGCCGTGAGCGGGTTGTTGCGGTCCGCGATGGCCTCGGCCAAGTCAATACGGCCGCTGCCGGTGTTCAGCTTCTTCGGCTCACCGGTGGAAAGGATCTGCAGGAACTGACGCGGAGCCAGATCGCCCTTACGCGTCGCTTCCCCGCGGATGAACACAAATGAATCACGAGGTTTCGCCGCGTCTTGCAGCACCATCGCCCGCGTCGGCGAACCCGGATGTGTCGTTTCCAGCGTGTAGATGCGGTTCTGCACGCGGTTTTCCAAGGCGCGGATCTGGGCTCCGCCCACGAGATTGCGCGCATCGCGCAAGCTCAGGTAGAGCGGTGATTTCGTATCGTGCAGCACGAGGCGGATCTGTTCCTCGTTATCGTCCTTCATCCCGGCTGCCTTGGTTTCCTTCAACTCCAGCCAGGCTTTATCGATTTCCTTGAACAGCTTGCCGTAAGCCGCTGCCACGTCTTCGATCGTCTTGGGCTGGGCTTTCGCCAGTGCCGCACCGACCAGCGGGTTGACCTTGGAATCCTTGGCCACCGTCTCCGTGATGGCGGCAGCCTTGGCCGCAAACTCATCCTTGGACAAGGCCGCGAAATCGAACCACGGCTTCATGACCGGCCCCGGCTCCTTGCTCAACTTCTTCAAACCGGCCGCCCAGCTTTCGTAGGCGTTGAAGTTCACGTTCTTGTCCCGCAGGAAGCCGCGCAATTCCTTGCCCGTCTTTGTGGCCCCGAAACGGTAGTTCGCCAGCAAGATATCGCCTGCCTGGGAGCGCACCAAGGCCAGCGCCTTCTCGTATTCTTTCGTGCCCGTCTCAGCCACTTCGACTTCGAGTGCTGCCAGCTTTTCCTTGAAATCACGGTATTCCGGCGTGTCCTTCGGCTCGACGAGGAACGGTCCCTTTTCCGGCTCCACCGAACTATTGAACACACCGTGCAGCGAGTAGTAATCCTTCGTGGGGATCGGGTCGAACTTATGGTCGTGGCACCGGGCACAGGAAACCGTGAGACCCATGAAACCTTGCGTGACCACGTCGATGCGATCATCGATCACGTCCTGCTGGTTGCCCATGAAACGTTTGCCCACCGTGAGGAAACCCATCGCCGCCATGTCCCGCTTGTCATCACCGGTCACCACGCGATCCGCCGCGATCTGTTCCTTGATGAACTGGTTGAACGGCTTGTCTTTGTTGAAGGCATCGATGACGTAATCGCGGAACGTCCATGAGAACGGATAGTTCGGCGTGCCGCGGTTCAACCGGTCGCCGGTGTTGTCCGCGTAACGCGCCACGTCGAGCCAGTGACGGCCCCAACGTTCACCGTAACGCGGCGAAGCGAGGTAACGATCCACCACTTTGGCGAACGCATTGGGCGACTTGTCCTTGAGAAAATCTTCCACCTCTTCCGGCGTCGGCGGCAAACCGATAAGGTCATACGCGGCACGACGAATGAGTGAGCGCTTGTCCACCGGTGCGGACGGCGTCAGCCCCTTCTCCGTCATCTTCGCGAGCAGAAAACGGTCGATATCCGACTTCACGAAGCCGCTCTTGTCCGTGACTTTCGGCACGGGCGGATTCTGGATCGGTTGGAAAGCCCAGTGTTTGCGGGATTCCTCGATGCTGATGGCCTTCATGGCCGGAGCCGAACCCGCGCGCGGATCGGGTGCACCCATCTGGATCCACGCCACGATGTCCGCCACCTGCTCTTCGCTCAGGCGATCCTCTTCCTTCGGCGGCATCTTGAGGTCTTTATTGTGATACTCGATGGCCTCCACCATGAGGCTCTTCTTCGGATTGCCGGGCACGACTGCGGGACCGCTATCGCCACCTTTCAGCAAACCCTCTTTCGAATCCATCACCAAGCCGCCTTTGACCTTGGCAGCGGCACTATGGCAATCGTAGCAAGACGCAGCCAGAACCGGACGAATCCGTTTCTCGAAGAACTCCAACTGCTTGGGGTCCAGCTTCTCCGTCGCCGCGCTGGCACTGAGGGCAAACCCGGCTGAGACCAAGGCCACCGGGAGCATCCGCTTAAAATATGACTTCGTCATAGGGCTTCAAACCTTAGGCGATCAGTTCCTTCACCACGTTGCCGTAAACATCAGTGAGGCGGAAATTACGGCCGTTATAACGATACGTCAGCTTCTCGTGATCGAAGCCGAGCAATTGCAGAACGGTCGCGTGCAGGTCATGCACGTGCACCTTGTCCTCGACGGCGTTGTAACCGAACTCATCGGACGCGCCGTGGACGTAACCGCCCTTCACGCCGCCACCCGCCATCCACGAGACGAACGAACGGTTATGATGATCACGGCCCGGTTCACCACGACCACCACGGTCATGCCGCGGTGTGCGCCCGAACTCACCGCCCCAGATCACCAGCGTGTCTTCCAACATGCCGCGCTGCTTCAAATCCTTCAGCAACGCGCCGATGCCCTGATCGCAATCCTGCGCCTTGCGGGCGATGGCCGTCTGCAAATTCGCATGATGATCCCAGCCGCTGTCCCAGACCTGCACAAAACGCACGCCCTTCTCCACCAACCGGCGCGCCACCAGCATCTGCCGGCCTTGCGTCGTGGAACCATACATCTCCTTGATGTGTTCCGGTTCCTTGCTGATATCGAAAGCGTCCACTGCTTCCGTCTGCATCTGGAACGCCAGCTCGAAGGACTGGATGCGCGCTTCCAATTCCGCCTCGCGCTTCATGTTCTGGTTGTGCAGTTCGTTGAACTTCTGCACCAGATCGAGCTGTTCACGCTGATCTTTCAGCGGCGTGTAGTAATTCTTGAGGTTATCGATGACCTTCTCGGCGGTCATGTTGCCCGTGCTGACCATCGTGCCTTGGAACGCACCCGGCAGGAACGCCGAGCGCCAGTTTGAAGCACCACCCAGCACATTGCCGTTCGGCGAAAGCGAGATGAATCCCGGCAGGTTTTGATTCACCGAACCGAGACCATAGAGCGCCCATGAACCCATGGACGGCTTCACGATGCGGCCGGAACCCGTGTTCATCATCAACGTGGCGAACTCATGCGCCGGGATGTCCGTATACATCGAGCGGATGACGGAGATTTCGTCGATGCTCTCACCGATCTTGGGGAACAATTCGCTGACCTCCACGCCGGATTTGCCCGTCTTGGTGAACTTGAACGGCGACACCATCGGCACGCCGCCGATCTCTTTCACTTCCTTGTCGCGATACTTCTCCAAGCCCGGCTTCGGATCCCACGTATCCAGATGCGACGGCCCGCCTTGGGCGAAGATATGGATGACCCGCTTGGCCTTGGCCGGGAACTGCGGTTCCTTGACCGCGAGCGGCGAGAGATTCGTATCCGCCTGTGCAATTCCCCCAAATTCTGGTCCCAGCATAGTCGCCAAGCCGAGGGCACCAAAGCCCATACCAAAGCGGTTCAAGAACTGGCGGCGCGTGACACACATATCGGCCACGGATGGTAGATGCTGTTTCAGATCCATAACGTATCGCTTCTTTAAAGTTCGTTTTTGACCCACTTAGGTCAACCCCTCCGCCCTGTGACTCTTTCGGATTCAACCACTTGGAAAAATCCGCACAAGGCTGGTAACAGTATCAGACGGGGTAGCGGAAACAGAGGTTACAGGGGAAGTTTAGAAGGGGCGAGCGGATATGAAAGACGTTCGCTCAGGCTTGAATCATCTTTTTAAAACATTCACCCATACGGCCAAGCCGCCCTCTTTCCTCCCAAGTCCCGGCAGGGATGCCCGGTAATAGCCCACCATTTCAACGGTGGGTAAACGCATCAAAACCTCATAAGTCCCGGCAGGGACGAAAGACCACCTTCTCAAAACCAAAAAATCCTCAATCACGGTACACGCCTGCGGAGAGAGTTACTTTCGTCCCTGCCGGGACTTGCTTCCAATCTATCCTTACCCACCATTAAAATGGTGGGCTATTTTCTTTCGCCCTCAGGGCTGGAAAAGCATAACCATGCCTTTTACAGGACCTCGCCCGCTAACTCACTTCCCCGCGTTCCCCTGCCCGTCCACCCAGCGCACTGCGTAATGGATCAGCTCGGACGCGGTCTTGAGGTCGAGCTTCTCTTTGATATTCACGCGGTGCACTTCCACCGTCTTGATGCTGATGTGCAGTTCCGCCGCGATGTCCCGTGTGCTGCGGCCCTGACCGATCAATTGGAACACCTCGAATTCGCGGTCGCTCAATTTCTCCACTGGCGAGGAACCGCTGCGGCGGCCAGAGAACAGTTCGAGGATGCGCGCCGAGATGTTTTCACTGACGAAGATGCCACCGCCCAAGACTTGTTGGATCGCGGTCAGCAGTTTCTGGCCGCCTTCCCCCTTCATCACGTAACCACGACCACCGGCGCGCAGGACGCGTTCGGCATAAATTGATTCATCGTGCATGGAGACGACGAGCACCGGCAAACCCGGCTGCAGTGCATGCAGGTCTTTGATGAGTTCGAGCCCGTTGCGGCCCGGCAGGGAGATATCCGCGATGACCATGTCCGGCTTCAACTTCACCGCTGCCGCCACGGCGGTAGACGCATCCTCCGCCTCGCCACAGACCTCCAGCGTCGGGTCATTGTTGACGAGCAGCGCCAGTCCTTGGCGCATGATCGGATGATCATCCACGATCAAGATCCGTTTCTTGATCTTCTCAACTGCTTGTTTCTTGCCCTTTTTCATGCGGCTTACCCGTCAGAACCCGCACGGAACATACGACCGCCGTGCCGCCTGTCTTTCGCTTCTGCACTGCCAGTGAACCACCGATCACGCCTGCGCGATACCTCATGATGCGCAAGCCCATTCCCCGCCGACGGGCTGCCTGTTCGGGCAACCCCTTGCCATCGTCTTCCACCAGCAAGCTCACCCGCTCCGGCGTCTTCACCAGCGCGATATCGATCCGCGTGGCTTCGCCGTGCCGGATGGCATTGCTAACGGCTTCTTGCGCAATTCGATACAAATGTGTCGCCACTGACAAGTCTTTCACACCAATGGCTTCCGGACATTTGAATGAGCAATCTACCCCAAAAATGCTGCGGGTCGATTCCGCCAACTGCTGCAGCGCGGCCGTGATCCCCTCGACTTCCATCACCACGGGCGACAAACCGCGCGCCAAAGCCCGCGTATGGCTGATGGCGTCCCGCACCAACTGGGAGATCTCCGCCGCCCGGCCCGCCATCGTTTTCGATTTGGAACCCAACTGCTGTTCCAACACTTGGCTCATGATCTCGATGCCCGCCAACCGCTGGCAAAGATCATCATGCAAATCATGCCCGATCCGCTGTTGAACTTTTTCCTCGATGCTCAACAGCTCTTTCTCCAACTGGCGGCGGTCCGTGATATCAATCCCAGTGGCCACGATATACTCCACCTGCCCGCTCGCGTCACGTAAGATTGTATTGGACCACGCGATGAGGTGATCCTCCCCGTTGACCGCGCGCCAATGATTCTCATGCGCACTGAATTCCAGCCCGTTGCGCAGCCGTTCAAAACCTTCCCGCGCGCTGGCATGCTCTTCCTTCCGGCCCATGAGTTTCCAGACCGGCTGGCCGATCATCTGCGAAGCAAGATAACCGGTGCTGCGCTCGCACGCCCGATTGAACCGCACGATATTGCCCACGCGATCCAAGACCACCACGAGCGCACCCGCCGTCTCCAACACCGCCGTGACGAACGCATGTTCGCGCTTCAAGGCGGACTCCGCCACCGCCAGCTTCCGCCCCTGCTCCACCTGCTTGACCGCACGGGAGACGACGGCGGGCAGGCGACCGAGAAAATCGGCATCCTTCACCACGTAATCCAACGCCCCGCGCTTCATCATGTCCACGGCCACCCGTTCATCACCCTGGCCCGTCATGACGATGAAAGGCAGCTCCGCCGTGCCGCTTAGTTGACAGATCTCCCAGCCCATCATGTCAGGCAGTTTCAGATCCGTGAGGAGCAACGCCGCCTGATGCTTCTTCAACCATGCGACCGCTTGCGCCCCATCCTCCGCCACCGCCGTGGTGAAACCCTCCCGCTGCAAGGTACGGTTCACCAGCCGCACCAGACCGGGATCATCATCCACGATCAGCACGCACAACGGCTCATCTTGCTTCGGCGCAATCATGTCTCCAGGCCCGTGACCGGCTTCAGTTCCGGCACCTGCACCAGCGATACAAACATCCCCAACCGTTTCACGGCTTCGGAAAACTTATCATAGTCCACCGGTTTCACGATGTAACTATTGCAACCCAAGGCGTGGCAACGCTGCACTTCCCGCGGGTCATCCGTGGTTGTCAGCATCACCACCGGCAACTGGCGCAGATCCGGATCCCCCTTCACCTGCCGCAACACTTCCACGCCATCCACCTTCGGCATGCGGATGTCCAGCAACAGCAGGAAGGAACCATCCGTCGGACGATGCTCGCCCGCCCCGCGCCGGAACAGGTAATCCAGGATTTCCTGCCCATCGGCGAAGCGCCGCACCGGATTATGCAGCCCGGCCCGTTCCAGATTCTTTTCGATCAGGCGCGCATGGCCCTGATCATCTTCCGCGATCAATATGACGACTTCTTTCGGCATCTGTTTTATCCCGCTGCGGGCAAGGACACCATGAACCGGCTGCCCACGTCCGGCACTGATTCCACCCAGATGCGGCCATCCTGCCGCTCCAGACTGCGCTGGGCAATGGTCAATCCCAGCCCTTCCCCCTCGCCCGCCGAGGGGTCCAGCCGGTGAAAGATCTCAAATATCTTGCCCTGATGCGATGGCGCGATCCCCCGGCCATTATCCGCCACTTCATACACAGCCATGCCCGCCTCCAAGCGTCCGGTGATCCGCAATTCACATGGCCGTTCGGGGGCGCGGTACTTCAACGCATTATCGATCAGGTTGGAAAAAACTTGGTTCACCTGCACGGCGTCACCGTTACAACGCGGCAGATCCCCTACGGTTACTTTGGCCCCCGCCTGCTGCACTTGAAACTCCATGGCCTTCAATACGGTGCCCACCAGCTCGTTCATATTGAGACGCTCCAGCTTGATCGCCGCGCGGCCCAAACGGGAAAACCGCAAAAAACCGGCCAGCAACTGATCCATCCGCGCCACCCCGGCCTTGATGAACTCCAGCGATTCATCCACATCCCGTTGGATGATTTTTTGCACCGCCGCCTTGTCCACTTGTGCTCCCGCACTTTGATCCAGCAGTTTCTGCAAATCCCGGCAGGCCAGTTCCAACTCCTGGCTGAAACCTTGAATATTCACCAGCGGCGAACGCAGATCATGTGAGGCCACATACACGATCGTCTCCAGCTCTTTGTTCTTTTCCCCCAACGTGCGGGCGTAATGGGCAAGCTGCTTCTCCGCCCGTTTCCGCTCGCTGATATCCCGCACAAATCCGGTGAACAGCCGCCGGTTGGGCAGCCTCACTTCACTCACGGAAAGATCCATCGGGAATACCGTGCCGTCTTTGCGCCGCCCCACCACTTCACGCCCGATGCCGATGATGCGTGCCTCGCCGGTGTTGTGGTAATTCCCCAAGTAACGGTCATGCTCGGCGCTGTACGGCAGCGGCATCAACATGCTCACGTTTTGCCCGATGACTTCCTCCGCCCGGTAACCGAAAATCTTTTCCGCCGCCGGATTGATCAGATCTACCACCCCGCGCTCGTTGATGGTGATGATGCCCTCAACGGCGGTATCGAGGATCGCCCGCATCCGTTGCTCGCTTTCCGTCAACGCGATGCTGGCACCCTCCAACTGGCGCAGACGCTCCACCAGTGCTTGCCGCTCAGGCTCGGGATGATCAGGCATGCCTGCATTATCCTGAGCGCCGCCGGCAACTCACGCCAAAAATTCAACACCCCGCCGCTTAGACGGAAGGCAGATGCTCGCGATACTGCGTCGGCGACTGGCCGACGATACGCTTGAACACCCGGTTGAAATGCGTCAGCGACTGGAAGCCCACTTCGTAAGCGATCTCGCTCACGCGCAGATTCGGGTTCAGCAAGAGGTTCTTCGCCTTCTCGATGCGCACGCGGCTCACGTAATCCGTGAAGTTCAGCCCCGTGTATTTCTTGAAGATCTTGCAGAAGTAGAACGTGCTCGTGTTCACCGCCTTGGCCACCTGCCCCAGCGTGATGTCTTCCGCCTGATGACCGTGGATGAATTCCTTGGCCTTCTGGATGACCGGCGGTTCCGCATTGGCCTGCTGGACCGCGATCTGGTTGCACACCAGCGAAAGATGCTCGGCGAAAATCCGCAACAGGCTCAAGACCGCTTCATATTGTTTCGGCGGGATCGCCTGGGTGGACAGGTAGGCGTCCTTCAACTCCGTCTGGTCGAATTCCAGCTTCCAGGTCCGGATCTGATCGGCCGCCTTCTCAAACTGCGCCTCGGTCGGCTTGCGCTTCATGATCTGGCCGGTCTGGAGATAACCGATGACCTGATCGCCCAGCTTCACCGGCACGGCGCTGTCGCACAGGCCGAGCTGGCAGGTGACCGTGGCGGTCCCCTCGCAGGCCTTCTCGCTCAACTCCTGCTGCGTCTGCAAGCAGGCGGCGCAGGAACGGCTCTTGCCGGCCATCAGGGAGCAAAATTCATTTTCGTTACGGCGGCGGTACAACGGCAGTTGCCACGACCCGACCGGCTGGAACGTCATGGCCAGACCGGTGGCCTCGGAGAAGGCGCGCTCGTAGTCTTGGTAGATCTGTGATTGCAGAACGGCTTCAACCAGCGATTTGTGCTGGTTGGCATTCACGAAAGCCACATGCGCCGGGGGCTGCGCCGCACGCCCCGCGCTGACGGCAAGATTTGTTGCGTTGGTGCGCGAATCGGTGAGTTCAGTTGTTGCTATCACGGTGCCAATTTAAGGAAGACCCCGCTTGGTAACAATTGGGCCTAACCCTGAGTTGGCGTATGGCATCCCCCTGCACACCCTAAGGGAAACCCTTAGTAAGCAATAAATGTTAAACCACCCAGCTCACCCTTAACTCCATCATCTGCACCTGATAAAAACACATTTTATTGAGCAATATCCACATTATCACCCACCACAACCCACCAGCCAACCCACCCGACACCCAACCACGATAACAATTTAAGCGTGTCCTTAATTTTACAACCAAGTAAGCCTATCTTGCTCAGACTCTTTTTTGCCCACCCAGGCTAACAGCCTCATTGTGCTTCATGACCAGCAATTCCCGGCGGGTAACCTGCAGTCGGCGGATGACAATTTCTGACACCCGTTTCATCAATTCATATCCTAAAACTGGGTCCTGCTCACAACGTTCCCGCAGCCGGGTGCCGTAAAAGAAAACGGCCGTCACCGGTGTCTGGGCATGCGCAGAAAAGTGCCAGTAATACGGCGGGAACAGCCAGGACCAGCCCAGCACATCGCCCCCCTTCATCCGCTGCACGCCGACATGCTCGTGCGGCGAAAGCTCAGCCTCGAGCAACACTTCCCCTTCCTCGATCAGATAAAAGCGATTGGCCACATCGCCTTCCTTGAAAATCGTGTCCCCGGCTTTGAAAGTCGTCCGCATGGCGCAACTGGCCAGCAATTCGTAATGCGCTTCGGAGAGCCCCTTGAAAAAAGGATGTTTCTGCAATGCCGCCACCAACTCTTTGGAGTCAAAATTCATAACCTGATGTGAACGACCTGAACTGGTTTCACCTTAAGATTACTCTAACCATATTCGCCCCTGTGAAGCTCGTCCCCAGTTGGACAAAACCAGCCTTTAATTGCCGAAGAAAATGAAGCTCGCAAACACTAGCTTCAGGATGTCGCCTCCAGATAAGAAACAGCGTAATAACTGCGACCGTGCAAATCGCCCGACCGGTTCAACGAAGAGTTTGGAAGCACGGTCTTTGCGTCGAACACCCAGCCCGCAAATCCGCCACTCAATCACTCACTCCGCCTTTGCTTTTGCCTTCTTCGCCTTGCCAGCACCCGGTGCGGGCTTGGGCCATGGCACAAACACGCCACCATACCCATCGCGCAACTGATCGGTACGTTTCCGCAATTGCTCCAGCACACCTGCGTAGGCTGGGTCTTTCACCAGATTATTTACCTCTTCGTAATCGGTCTGATGATCATACAATTCTTCCACCACGGGCTTCTGCTCGAACCAACGGATGTACGACCACCGTTCCGTGCGCACGCCCTCGCTCTTGGGGATGTTGTTACGGTCAAACAGATGTTCGTAGAAGAAATCCGTGCGCCAATCCGTCGGGGCCTTGCCGTTGATCAACGGAATCAAGCTGTGCCCTTGCATCAACGCCGGCGCTTTCACCCCAGCATAATTCAGAATGGTCGGTGCCAGATCCACGTTCAGCGCCATCAAATCAACGATCTCGCCGCGGCGGATGGCAGGGAGTTTCGGGTCCATGATGATCATCGGCACGCGCACGGAATGCTCGTAGAGATACCACTTGTCCGCGAAACCGCGTTCGCCGAGGAAATAGCCGTTATCACTGGTGAAAATAATGATGGTGTTCTCCGCCAGTCCGCGCTTCACCAGTTCTGCCCGCACCTGCCCGATGACGCGATCCACGCCGCTGATCATGCGGTAATAGCCCTTCACCATTTCCTGATACTTGCCCGTCTCATCAAAGCGCCATTTATACCGCACGCGGCTTTCTGAGTTTTTCAGAAACTCCGGGTTCGCCTCAAAATATTCCGCCGCCATCGTCTTCACTTCCGGAATGGTGACGTTGCGATAGAGCTGATCTTCCGTCTTCGGCCAGAAATATTGTTGCGGATCATTATCCTCCGCGTGCGGTTCGTTGAAGTTCAGCGAGAGACACCACGGCTTGTCCTTGTCCACCGTGCCAAGGAATTCCACGGCCTTGTCGAACGCGATATCGGTCAGATGCTTCTCCGAACCATCCGGCATCTTCTTGATGTACGGCGTGCGGTTCAGCGGTTGGAAATAATCAAACATGTCCTTCTCGCGACCTGCGGTGACACCCACGCCAAATTTGCCGATGAAGCCCGTGCGATAGCCCGCTTGTTTCAACTGCACCGGGTAGCTGATGTCCGTATGTTTGTCCTGGATGGGCGGTGTACCGAAAGTGTAACGATGCGTGCGCTCGTAAAGCCCGGTGAAGATGCTCGCCCGGCTCGCCGCACAGATCGCCGTGCTGACAAATGCCTGCCGGAAACGCACCCCTTCCTTCGCCAATACATCCATGTTCGGCGTCTGGATGATCGGATTTCCCGCACAACCCATCGCATTCCAACGCTGGTCATCAGTAAGGATGAAGAGGATGTTTGGCCGCTGTGCCGTGGCTGCTTCCAGCCGGCCAATCAAAGCACAAATCAGCCAGCACCCGATCAAAAAGTAACGCTGCATTGGGAACATGCTGGAAGGGATAGCAGAAACGACCATTTGAAGCCAAAGATTTTCCCCTGCTCACTTCTTCGCGCGCAGCTTTTGCCATTCGCGGATGAGCTTGCCTTTGACGCGGAAAACCAACTGGCTCCAGAGCGTGTCTTGATACGTGCCGCAATTCACGCTCTCCGGCGTGCGCCGGTTGCAGCTCACCACTACGGGAATGGGGTAAATAGTTGTGATCGCCCCGACCTGTTCCATGAAAATGCCGTCGGCGTGATTGGCGTCCTTCTTGTCCTCGCTGTGCGGTCGCTTGGTGCCATACACCTGCTCAAACTGTTCCAGCAGCTTGCGCGTATGGCAGAACTGGAGGTAATCCACTTCGCAATCCAGCTTGCGCCCGTTGCAGAACGTCCCCGCCGGGCGGTCCGCGATCCGTTGGCCGATGATCTTCGTCTTGCCATCGCGCCCGCCCAACCCGACATCTTGCGAGCCATACATCGCCTGCGGTTCACGATTATGCTGGATGTAATAATTCCAAAAGGTCTCGAACGCGGTGGGGTAGAAGAAATCGTCGTCGCAGAGATAAAGGATGAGTTCGCCCGAAGGCAAACCGGAGTTCAGCCAGTTGTTGAAACACCAACAAGACATCAAGGTATTCTTCGCCAGTTCACGATCCTCACCGCTGGGTATGATCTTCAGGCGCGGATCCTTGAGGTCATTGAAGAAACCCTGATTGAGCAGGACCCCGCTGTCCATAAGCCAGGCCTCCCAATCCTGAAACGTCTGGTTCAGGACAGAATCGATTGCCTGCCGGACAAACTTCGGCTTGTTATGCGAGACGATGATGACGCTGATGGCAGCCATGAAATTGAATTGTCTCAGCAAGGGTTAACGAAACCGCTCTGATGGGTCAACTGGCATTGCATACCCTTGTTTGCTTCGCCTTTTGCCTTTTCCGCCATCCGCAGCATGGCAATCTGCCTCACGTAATGCACACCGTCGCGCTTGCCTGTCAGGCCATGGCCACACGATTCGAACTCGTGTTGCAGGGCCATGATCCGGTGGCCTTGCGCGCCGCGGGCGAGGAAGCCATCCGCGAGATCGAGCACCTCGAAGCCCAGCTCAGCATCTACCGGCCCGGCAGTGAACTCAGCCAGATCAATGCCCGTGCCGCGCACGAAGCCGTGCGGGTAGAGCCACGTTTGTTCTCCCTGCTGCAACTGGCCCGCCAGCTTTCTGCAGAAACCGAAGGCACGTTCGACATCACTATCGCACCGCTCATGCGCTGCTGGGGCTTGATGCAGAAGGAAGGCCGTATTCCTACCCCGGAAGAACTGGCCGAAGCTCGCGCCAATATCGGCTGGCAGCATCTGGAACTGGACGCCAAGAGCTTCACGGTCCGCTTTGCGCGCCCCGGCCTGATGCTTGACCTTGGCTCCATCGGTAAAGGTTACGCGCTCGAACAAGCGGCGGATATTTTGCGCGAAGCCGGTGTGACGAGCGCCTTGCTCCACGGTGGCACTGGTACCATTTACGCACTCGGCAAACCACTCGATGCCCCCGCTTGGTCCATCGCCCTGGCGAATCCGCAACAGGAAGGCGCACGTTGGATTTCTTCCGCATCGGCGCAGACGCGCCAACGCTTCGCGCCGATCGCCACGGTGGACTTGTGTGATGAGGCGCTTTCCGTTTCAGCCGTCTGGGGGAAAGCGTTCGAGGCAAATGGCCGGGTGTATGGCCACGTCATCGATCCGCGCTTGGGCGAGCCGACTACTGGCGCGCTCATGGCCGCGTGCGTGCTGCCTTCTGCCACGGAATCTGATGCGCTGTCCACGGCGTTGCTGGTGGGGGGAGAGAAAGATTGGCCGAAGCTCGCGGCCTTGCGTTCACCGATGCGTTGCCTCGTGGTGAATCAGCCTGTCGGTGATGAATTACCCTCGATTCTGATGCAGGGAATTGCGCCGCAGTAGTGGACCGCGGCTGTGTTTCGCCCACCGAAACCAGCCGCAGCGGTTCCGCATATTTCAAAACCACGAAAAAATTCACGCGCTGCGGCTGGTTCTGCTAGGGCAGAACACAGCCGCGTTTCACAGAAAAACTACTGCTGTTGCTGCTGTACGGGTTCCGGCGGCGGGATGAACTCCGGCTTCACATGATGGATGTAGGTGGAGTAAAACTCCGCACCGATCTGGTTGAACCGTCCTTGCAGATCGTCCATGGCCTTGTGCAGGCCACGCGTGTAAAATTCATCCACACTGCTGAACGTCAGTTCCGCGAGGAAACGGCCGCTCAACTGCTCCGCGCGGTTCGTGAAGCGGCCCGGTGCCACGCCGGAGATGCGGCGCAACGCCTCATCCACATGGATGATGCAGAAGAGCACCGAACGCGGCAGCTCCGGATTGAGCAGGAGCAGTTCCGCCACCTTCTTCGGCTTCACCCCGGAGCCGTAGATGCGTTGGTAGGTCTGGCGGGCGCTGCACATGCGCAGCACGGCCAGCCATTGCAGCAGGTTATCCCCCGCGCCCTTGCCGCCTTGGCGCATCAGATGAAATTCCTCATCCAGCACACGAGTCGTCTTGTCGGCGCGCTCCAAGTGCTTGCCCATCTGGATAAAATCCCACGCTTCACCATGCACCATCGTGGAGTTCGTGATGCCGTCAAAAAGCTGCAACGTCTGGATGACGCGCTGGAAGAACTCATACTGGTTCCGCTCAAACGCCTGCCGGGCCGACTTGCTCGTGATCCAGAGATAGGAGCGGTTCAGTTCTTCCCACATCTCCGAGGTGATCTGCTCGCGGATGGTGCGGGCGTTCTCCCGGGCAGCGCACAGGCTGCCCACGATGGAGTTCAGGTGCTCCCGGTCAAAGACCAGAAAGTCACTGACGTCCTGCACTTCCGTCTTGTTGCCAAAACGACGGCGGTATTCCTCCTCGTCGTTGAAGCACGCCACGATCGGCAGCCAGTTCTTCGCCATCAACGTGGCTTGCTGGGCGGGCACATCCAGCATCAACTGCAGGTTGATATCCACCATGCGCGCCACGTTCTCGGCCCGTTCCACGTAGCGTCCCATCCAGTAAAGACCATCGGCAACTCGGCTTAACATAGGTGCAATCCTTGTTTATTCGTCCCCTCCAGGACCCAGGTATCTTTGCTGCCACCGCCCTGCGAGGAGTTCACCACCAGCGACCCCTTCTTCAACGCCACGCGCGTCAGGCCGCCGGGGATGATGCTCACCTTCTCACCATAAAGGATGTAAGGCCGGAAATCGACATGGCGGCCCTCGAAATTGCCATCCACCCAGCACGGGTGGCGGGACAGCCCCAAGGTCGGCTGCGCGATGTAGTTGCGCGGGTCGGACTTGATGAGCTTGCGGAATTTCTCGATCGTCTTCGTGTCCGAATGCGGGCCCACCATCATACCGTAACCACCCGCTTCGTTCGCCGCTTTCACGACGAGTTTCGGCAGGTTGTCCATGATGTATTTCATGTCGTCCGCTTCGCTGGCGAGGTACGTCGGCACATTGGGCAGGATCGGGTCCTGATCGAGGTAATACTTGATCATGCGCGGGACGAAGTAATACATCACCTTGTCATCCGCCACGCCGGTGCCGATGGAGTTCGCCAGGCTGACATTGCCCGCGCGGTAAGCCCCCACGATGCCCGGCACACCCAGCATGGAATCCCGCCGGAACACCTGCGGGTCCAGGAAATCGTCATCAATACGGCGATAGAGCACGTCCACCGCTTGCAGACCTTTCGTCGTCTGCATGTAAACGTGATTGTCACGCACCACCAAGTCGCGGCCTTCCACGATCTCCACACCCATCTGGCGGGCGAGGAAGGAATGCTCGAAATACGCGCTGTTATAGATACCGGGCGTCAACACGGCGACGGTCGGGTTCGGCTTGCCGTGCGGGGCGATGTATTGGAGCAGCTTGAACAGGTCTTCCGTATAATGCTCTACCGGCCGCACGCTGTACGTTTCGAAGAGATTCGGGAACACCCGCTTGAGCGTCTGCCGGTTTTCCAACACGTAGGAGACACCGCTCGGGCAACGGCCATTGTCTTCCAGCACCAGGTATTGCCCGGAATCATCCCGCACCAAGTCTGTGCCGCAGATGTGGATGTAAATGTTGCGCGGCACATCAAAGCCCATGAACTCCGGCCGAAAATGCTTGGCCCCATCGATGAAGTGCCGGGGGATGACGCCGTCCTTCAAGATCATCTGGCCGTGATAGATATCATGCAGGAAGAGGTTCAGCGCCGTGATGCGCTGGACGAGCCCCGCTTCCACGCGTTCCCACTCCTTCGCCGGAATGATGCGCGGCACTTGATCAAACGGGAAGATGCGCTCGGTGCCCTGGTTATCACTGTAAACCGTGAACGTGATGCCCTGGTTGAGGAACGACAGGTCGGCCATCTGGCGCCGCTGCTCCATGTCTTCCGCCGTCAGTTTCTGGAACCGCTCCAGCAACCGGCGGTAGTGGGGCCGGACCTTGCCGGGCGCGGAGAACATTTCATCAAAGAACCCATCGAGCTGGTACTTGCTGAAGGAAAGCTTCATGAGCGTGTGTCTGCTATGCCTGATATCCCTAACACGGCCCTTACCCTACCGATTTGCCCCGCCACGTCAAAAGCGGTTTCTGAAAAACAATCCATGAATCTAATTCATTCTCAGTTTTAGATGCATGAACAAAGCACAGAAGGCAAGAAACAGCTATCCACCCAAAGAAGCTAATATCGCAACGTGCTAGCTCCCACGTTACCGATTGACCAAGCGTATGGCGTGGAGCATTTTGCCATAACCCAAAGGTTGTTTTGAAGAATCATCGCATGGGCAAAACGATATCAGTTTGTTCTTGGCTACTGATAGCTCTCGGCCTTGCCGTCTGCGGCTGGCTGGGCCCGCATCCGCTGACCTTTCTTCCCTTCATTCTTCTAGCCCTCGCCGCCAGAAAAGCTGAAGGAATCTTAGCCCGTGTCTGGGTGCTTTCACTGACCTTGGCATCCGTATGCGCCTCTTTCTACTACTTATGGGATGCGAAGTTTATCCATTGGAGCACTCTGAATCTGTGGCCAATCCAAGCAGCGATAGTGGAATCAGTCGCTGCCTTGATCACATGGTTTGCGGTCAGGCATCCTAAGAAAACGACCATCGAACCTGCGGGTTAGACCGAGGCCCGCATTGCTTCACTGCGGATAAAACTTTTCGCCCAAAACAAAATTCAACTCATGCACCGCCATGCTGAGCTGGCCGAAGAGATCGTATAGCTCATCCTCGCTTTTATCCTCGGCGAGCTTCGACAGATCACCGCCCTCCACCTTCTGCCGCAGCTTCCGGAAACGCACGCTCAGCGACACGCCCTCATTCGTATCCCCCATCTCGCGCATCAGCTTCAACACCTTGTCCGCCTTGCGCCGCGTCGAGCGGATCAATTTCAGCGCCTCTTCCGTCGTCGCCTCGCCCGCCACCACCTGCAACAGCACCGCACACTCGAACTGCCGGCACCGCGTGGGCCGGTCAGTGTAGATACGGCATTTGCAATCACTGCCTAACGCGACACATGGTTGATTGAACTTCCCGCCTTGAACTTTGGACTTTGAACCTTGAACTCCACCCTTCACCGGCATCCCCAAGCCCACGAGCTTCATCGCATCATCACCCGTCTGTAACTCCACATCACGAAATAACACCCCGTTGCAACACATCCCGCATTGCAAACAAAGCTGACCGATGGCTTGGGCTGATGACGCCGTTTCTTTCAAGGCATTAAAAATAGAGCCTCACCTTTTGCTTGGCGAGCCAGCACTCCGTTAAAAACTGCGCTTCACCAAAATTTTGTGTGAGCCTAGTGCGGTACAGCGAGCCTAAGGCTAACACCTCTACGAATAAAACGGCATACTGCGCCTCATATGTTAAACAAAATAACGGCATTTGGACGGCAGTTTGCGAGGTTGGCGCTACGCGCGTTTCCGCGTGCAAGCGGCATATCTCCCGCTATGCTCCCGGCGTCCACAAAACGAAGCACCGGCAGCCCGGTCTATTTAGCAGACACAAAGCCTGAGCGACACACGTGAGCCATCAATACCATGCCTATCAGCACTTGCAGCCACTGCACCCAGCATATTGAGTTCCCCATCGAGATGGCCGGTCAACGCATCGAGTGCCCCTCGTGCGGCAGCCCGACCACGCTTGTCTTGCCGGAAGGCCAGTCCGTGCGCGTGCCCCACCAGGGCCCTACCGCGCGGGTGGGCAATGAAGGGCTTTTCCGCGTGGGCACCACCGCCCAACGCATCCTCGACAATGTGGAACAGGTCGTGGTGGGCAAACGCGCCGAGATCACACTTACGCTGATGGCGCTCTTCGCCGAAGGTCATGTGTTGCTGGAAGACGTGCCCGGCGTCGCCAAGACCATGCTGGCGCGCGCGCTTGCCCAAAGCATCGGCTGCAATTTCAAACGGCTCCAATGCACGCCCGACCTGTTGCCGAATGACATCACGGGCGCATCCATCTTCAGCCCGAAGACCACCGAGTTCGAGTTCCGTCCCGGTCCGCTCTTCGCGCAGATCGTGTTGGCGGATGAAATCAACCGCGCCACGCCGCGCGCCCAATCTGCACTGCTCGAAGCGATGGCCGAACGCAAGATCACGGTGGACGGCACGAACTACGACCTGAAGCGTCCGTTCTTCCTCATCGCCACGCAAAACCCTATCGATCACGAAGGCACTTTCCCATTGCCCGAAGCGCAACTGGACCGTTTCCTCGTCCGGCTCAGCCTAGGTTATCCAAGCATGGAGGAAGAAGGCCGCATGATCGACCGCATGCGGACGGCGCATCCCATCGAGACCCTCGGTCCCGTAGTGACAGCGGACGAAGTCGTCGCCTGCCAGCAGGCAGTGCGTGATGTGCAGGCAGACCCAAAGGTGCGGGATTACATCCTGCAAATCGTGCGTGGCACGCGCGAGCACGATGCGGTGCGCCTCGGCGGCAGTCCCCGCGCCACCCTCGCGCTGTTCCGTGCCGCGCAAGCCATGGCGGCCATCCAAGGTGATGATTATATTTTGCCGGATTACGTAAAGCAGATCGCGCCCGCCGTGCTCTCCCACCGTTTGATCCTGAAACCAGAAAGCCGTCTGCGCAAGGTGACCCCGGCCGGTGTGATTGAAGAAGTCATGCGGAAGGTGCCGGTGCCGCTCTTGCCGGAAACGATGAGACGATGAAATGGGTGATCGGAGCGCTGGTGTTGCTGGTGGCCGGGCTGGTCCTGCGGCTCGAACTGCTGGTCTATGCCATGTATGTGCTGCTGGGCGTGCTGCTCATCAGCCGCCTGCTCGCGCGCACCTGGATCGACAATCTCTCGGCCAAACGCGAGAAGATGGAAGCACGGTTGGAGGTCGGCAGTTCGCTAAATGTCGAGATCGCCCTGGTCAATGGCAGCCCGCTCGCCGTGCCGTGGGCCTTGGTGGAAGACTCCTTGCCCGCGGACGCCTTGACTTCGAGACCGGCTCGTATCGAGGTCACCGGCTCGCGACTCCAACTCCTCCGCGTCTCCGCCCGCAGCGAAAAAACGATCTCCTACGAAGTGACCTTCCACCGCCGCGGTTATTACCAAATCGGTCCGCTGCTCGTGGAGAGCGGCGATCTCTTTGGCCTGCATCGGCGTTATCGCGTGCTGACATTACCGCATTACGTCACGGTGTTGCCACACGTCGTGCCGTTGGAGGGCTACGACGTTGCTTCGCGGCGGCCGATGGGCGAGATCAAGCTCACGCACCGGCTCTTTGAAGATACGGCCCGCATGTCCGGCGTGCGCCAATACGTGGAAGGCGATCCCCTCAACCGCATTCACTGGCGTGCCTCCGCCCGCACGGGCGTGCTGCAATGCAAGACGTATGAGCCTTCGTGCATCGCGGGGGCGACACTGCTGCTCGATTTCCACCGCGAGAATTACAACGTGCCCGGTAGCGATTATCGCGCCGAGCTGGCAGTGACCACCGTGGTCTCCATCGCGAACACGCTCTACGAGCTCGGCGAACAATTCGCCTTCGCCACCAATGCGCGCGATGGTGCCGAGCGCGTGGCCAACGAAGGCTGGCGTTTCGAATTCACCACGCGCGATGACGCCCAACGTGTCGCCCTGCCCGGCAAACAAACCGATCGCTTGCGCCCGCTCGTGCTGGAAGCGAATACGGGCGATGAACATTTCAATCACTTGCGCGAAACCCTCGCGCGCGTGGAATTGAACGACGGCCTTTCCCTGCCGCAACTGGTGGACGAAGTGGAATCCCGTTTGGCGCGTGATACCACGGTCATCGTCATTCTGCCGCAAGTGACGGAGGAGGCTGCGTTCGCGTTAGGGGCGTTGCGCCGAAGTGGGTTCAAGGTCTTGGCCGTGCTGATCGTTTTCTCGGCGGATGCGTATCACGACTGGGCCTCGCCGCCGACGTGGGCGAGCCGTCTATTGACGGAAGGCGTCGAGTTTCGCTGGATCGCGGACGAAGCAGGCCTGTCATCACTCTGTGCCAGCGAGGTGTGGCGATGAGCGAATACAAACCAGCCCCGCAGAAGACCACCGTGGACCACCTCGCCATTTTGGTGTGTCCGCTGCTCATCATGCTGATGGTGGGCAGCCTCGCACTGTTCCTCGCGAAGATCGGTTATGCGGGCCGTTATGCCTCGCGCGTGAACTGGGCACTGGGATGGTTCGTGCTCGCGTCCGTGATGGTCTCACGCATTGGCATCCAATACGGTACGGAGCGCGCTTCCATCTATGGACTGCTGCTGGGCGGCGCCATCTCGTTCTTCTTCTACCGGTTCATCGGCTTCGGTGTGTCGTTGTTCGTGCTGCTCGCCATCCTGTGCTTCATCTGGTGGTGCACCAGCCAGCTCACCTGGGATTGCACCCTGATCGATGATGACGAAGATTCCTCCGGTCAAGGCCTGCTCGAAGCCAGCGGACTCGATGGCGATGCCGCGAAAGAAGCCGCCACGGATGCGAAGAAGCATCCGCTCCGTCGCAAACGCCGCCTCTGGTGGCAACACCTCTTCGGCAGCCAGGCCACGCGCAAAGGCCAGCCGCACGCACCCGGCATCTGGATCATCCTGTTCTCCCTGCTCTCGCTGCCGCTCTTCGGCATCGGCCAGCTCAAGTTCGGTTCGGCGGAATCAGCGGATCGCACCTACGGCTTTATGTTGCTCTCGGTTTACGTGGCGTCCTCGCTGGCGCTGCTGTTGCTCACGAGCTTCCTCGGCTTGCGCCGTTACTTGCGACAACGCCGGATGGAGATGCCGTTGATCATCACGGGCTCATGGATCATCTACGGCGTCATACTCGCCGGGGTGGTGATGGGCGTGTGCCTGTTGCTGCCGCGACCGAACGCCACGTTCACACTGCCGAACCTCATCAGCTTCGCGAGTTCCAATATCGTCCTGAAAGCCTCCGAACATGCGATGCTCGGTGGCGAAGCCGGTGAAGGCGAAGGCAAACGCAAAGGTGAGGGTGAAGGCCAGCCGAAGGGCGAAGAACAAAAGCAAGGCAGCGCCGACGGCAAAGGCGAGCAGAAGAGCAAAACGGGCGAGGGCCAGGAAAAAGGTGAAGGCAGCGGTCAGAAAAAAGCCGGATCAGGCGAGAAGAAAGATGGCGGCAAGCAAGGCGAAACCTCCAAAGAAGGGCAAAAGGAAGGCGAAGGCCAGCAACCACAACCTCAGCCGCCAAACGATCAACCTGCGCCCACGCCCGCATCCGTGGAGGAAAAAACGAATTGGGTGAAGATCATCCTTTATCTGCTTCTCGCGCTAGGCATCGCCTATGGGCTCTGGCGTTATCGCAAACTCATCATGGAGTGGTTGAAAGCCTTATGGCAGGCGATCAAAGATTTCCTGAACTCGTTCAAACGAAAGCCCAAAACGGCCGAGGAAAAAGCGGCTACCGTGGCGGCGGCTCCTGTGCTGCGGTTCGCAGATTTCAGCAACCCGTTCGCATCCGGCCAGGCCAGCACGATGTCACCCGAGAATCTGGTCACTTACACGTTTGAGGCCTTGCAATGCTGGGCGCGTGAACACGGCCAGCCTCGCGGACATGGTGAAACACCTTACGAATTTGCGCTCCGGCTCGGGCAGCGGGAACCGTTGCTGGATGAAGCCGCACGCCAGCTTGTATGGTTCTACACGCGCCTCGCCTACGCCCAGCAATCGCCGCCACAAAGCGTTCTGCCGCACGCACGCCAGCTCTGGGAATTCATGAGCGTGGCGCAGGCGGTTGCGGCCTGATGCTCACCAAGCTGCAACGCAGTGAGCGGCCAGTTTATTTGCTCCCCAACAGTTTCACTGCATTGCCCCGGCGAATCGCGGTTTCCTGCTCCTCGCTCAATTTTGATTCTGACAACTTCAGCAGCGCCGCTTCGAAATAAAACAAAGGCGCTAGCGAGCCGAACAGGAGCCGTTCTAGGGGCACTTGTTTCAACAACTCTTCGATGCCCGCCACCCCTTCCAGCGTGGCGATCTCCACGGAGACATGCCCGGCGTTGACCAACTTCAGCAAGAGGTCCGGCCGCAACGAACGGAACGCATTCAGCAATTGCAAACGCACACCCGGCACTCCCTTCACGACTTCCACCAGCGGTGCCAGGTCCACGTGCGGCACTTGCACCAGGGGATGCTGCGTGCGTTCGTCTTCCATGCTGACGGCCAATTGCACGAACAGCCCGCGCTCCGTTGCCAGCTTCAACAGCTTCCCAAATGCCGCCTCACCCACCGTGTAGCGATGATAATTGGGGAACACCCGGATGCCGCGCATGCGATACCGCTCGTGACACCGTCGCAAGTCCTCCTCCCAATCAGGCAGGGCCGGGTTCACAACGCCGACGGGCAGGAACAATTTCTCATCCGCCTTCTGGCACAAAACCGCGAGGCGGCCATTCACTCCATCCACATCATGATGCAGCAACGCATCAAAACTGCCCGCCCACGCCTGCTCCACCCCGTGCTCGCGGAAAGACTTTGCCAGCAGTAACGCCTCATCCAACGGCAAACGGCGAAAAGGCCAGCGCCCCAGAAAAACATTGGTGTCGATGATCGGCGCATTCATATCGCCACGCCTTTCGCCTTGAGGATGGGCGTGAGCAACCGCCGCAAATTTCCCGCAGCGATCAACTCCTTGGCCGCTTCCGGTATCTGTGCTCCCAAGACCTTGCCGATCTGCGAGGCAAAGCTGCGCCCGGCGGCATCACTGCCATAGAGGATGCGCTCCGCCCCCACTTCCCGCAAGGCCAACTCCATAAAGCCCGCCGTCGGATTGGACCCCGCGATCTCCACCAACACATTCTTGTGCGACCGCAACGCCCGGATGCCCGCCTCCCAATTTCCACCTGCGTGATAGCAGACCAATGGAATTTCCGGGACGCGCGCCGCCAGTTCAGCCACATCTTGCGGCGTTGATTCCCCCGGCGGATTGCCGCCCGTCTTCTGCCAGGCATGCTGGACTATCAGCCCCTTCAATTCATTCGCCCGGCGCACCAAGGTTTCCACCTGCGGCGTGTTGCAGCGCATCGCCACCCACAGCTTGATGCCGATGAGCGGCCCTTGGGCCACGCAACGCTCGATCTCCTTGAGACTCTCCTCCACATGTTCCCCGCTTACATAACACAGCCCGAACGCGCGATGATGCCAGTGCTGCAAGGCCTCTATCGTCTCGTCGTTCTTTTGGCGCAACTGGTCCGGCGTGGGATTGGTGATCAACGGTGGCAGGCCCATGGAAAGCACCACCCGTTCAATGCCCACACGGTCCGCGATCTCGATGAATCGCGCCATCCGTTCATCGATCGTGCGCCCTGGAGTGGAGAGGTGGCAATGGCTGTCCCAGAATTTCATTTCAAGATTCGCTGCCGCCATTAACCCCCGCCTCATCAGCAATGTCAGCCTGAAAATTTTTCATGTCCGCTGGCACATCGTTTCAGTTATTCTCTTAGCCGTGAAAACCCAGTCCCGTCGTGAATTTCTTCAAGGCGTCGCCTTGGCCGGCTTGGTGCTGAGCACCAGCAGGCCAACCAGCTCACAGGCAACTGAAGAAAAGCCCTGGCGTTGCCACCATTTGATGACGAGATGGAGTCCTTCATGGCAGCGCGCAAAGTCCCCGGTGGTGCGCTCGCCATCGTCAAGGACCGCAAGCTCATCTATGCCCGCGGTTACGGCTATGCGGACCGCGAAAAGCGTTTGCCCGCCAAGGCGGATTCGCTTTTTCGCATCGCGAGCATCTCCAAGCCTTTCACTGCCGTCGGCATTCTCCGTTTGGCCGAACAAGGCAAACTGAAACTGGATGATAAAGCGCTCGCCCTCTTGCACCTGCCTGAGAAGCCGCTCGATAAACGGTGGGAGGACATCACCGTGCGGCACCTGTTACATCACACGGGCGGCTGGGATCGCGATATCTCCTTCGACCCCATGTTTCGCTCTGTCCAGATCGCGCGCGAACTCGCCGTGGAAGCGCCCGCCAAGCCCGAGCACATCATCCGCTATATGCTCGGCCGCAAACTCGATGCCGATCCGGGCTTCCGTTACGCCTACTCGAATTTCGGCTACTGCCTCCTTGGGCGCATCATCGAAAAGATCGCGAAACAGGACTACGAAGAGTTCATCAAAAAAGAAGTGATGACACCCGCTGGCATCACGCGGATGAAGCTCGGGCAAACGCTCGCCCTGCGGCAGACCAAGGGCGAGGTAAAGTATTACCTGCCCAAGGATTCACTCGTGGACAGCGTCTTCCCCTCGGTGAAGGAAAAGGTGCCCTGGCCTTACGGCGGTTTCTATCTGGAAGCAATGGATTCCCACGGCGCGTGGATCGCCTCGGCCGTGGATCTGGTACGCTTCGCCGCCGCATTGGATGA
Organism: Limisphaerales bacterium; assembly: GCA_965283725.1. Lineage (GTDB taxonomy): Bacteria > Verrucomicrobiota > Verrucomicrobiia > Limisphaerales > JAEYXS01 > JAEYXS01. Next base: position 452,575 of record CBDIPT010000002.1, on the reverse strand, counting down.
CCCGCAGCATTCGCCCATCCTCAAAGCCGAAACGATTCGTGAGATGTATGAACCACCCGCTGCCCCCGCCTCCCGCACGCCCGAAGGCAAGCTGAAGGACAGCTATTACGGACTCGGCTGGCTGGTGCGCCCGGTAGGCCGCGAAGGCAAAGCGAACACCTGGCACAATGGTAGTCTCCCTGGCACCAGCACCTTGCTGGTCCGCCGTTGGGATGGACTGAGCTGGGCTGCCGTCTTCAATCAACGTTCCAGCGACGAGAAATTGCCCGACGGCGCGATCGATGCCGCACTGCACAAAGCCGCCAGCAAAGTGAAAGAATGGCCGAAGGAAGATTTGTTCGGGAAGTTCAGTTAAGTAAAAAAACGATAGTTCTTCGCCTCGGTTATGCCCCGGAGGGGCAAATGCTGGTAGCCACGGGTGACCGAAGGGAACCCGTGGAAGAAGATACTAATAGTTTTCCGCCCCGATAGGGGCGGGTGATTAGTTAGCTCATTCCTCCTTACATCACGCGCTCCTTCCGGAGCGCAATCGTTCTCAATTCTTAGACCACAGGTTCCCTTCGGTCACCCGTGGCTACCCTCAGGCGTCCCTAACGGGACTAAAACTCACCACACTTCCACCGGCCCCTTGGGCACCGGGATCGCCTGACGTTGCGCCACGCCCGGTTCGTTCGCTTGCATGAAGGACGCCACCATCGGTGGTGGCTGGAATTGCGGTTTCAACTCGCCGCTCTCATCGAGGAACTGCAACCGCCACTTGCGATACTCCTCAACGATCTCGTAATACTCCGCCCGCGAAGTCAGCAGCACGATGCGTTTGTTGAAGACATGCACGGGCCCAAAGCGTTTGCTGTACCACGGCGCGACCTTGCGGAACAACCGGCAACCATGTGCCTCGCCGAACACCTCGATCATCCGCTCGAGATGCCGGGACATCACCATCACCCGCTCTTCAAACGTCGGGTCAGGCAGCAACACCCCTGTATCGATGTAATGCCGCGTATGCGCAAAGATCCATGGATTGTAGAACGCACCGCGTCCCACGCTCACCCCGGCACAACCCGTCTCATCCAACATCATTTTGGCCGCTTGCGGCGTGGTCACATCACCGTTGCCGATGACCGGGATCCGCTTCGCCGCCTGCACCACCTTGCGGATGCCGGCGAGATTCACCGTGCCCGTAAAACCCTGTTCACGTGTGCGTCCATGAATAAAGATCCCCGCCACGCCTACGTCCTCCAAAGCGCGGACCAGATCTGGCGCCGTGATATTATCATCATCCCAGCCGAGGCGCATCTTCGCCGTGACCGGGATTTTCAAGGCATCAACCATGCCCTTCACCAGCGCAGCGGTCTTGTCGAGCTCGGTCATCATCGCCGAGCCACCACCCACGCGACACACCTTGCGCACCGGGCAACCCATGTTGATATCCACCGAAGCCACGCCGATGGATTCCAGATACACTGCGGCATCCCGCATCTCTTCCGGCACACTACCAAAGAGCTGCACAGCGAGCGGTTTGTCTTCCGGACAGGTCTCGATCAGCTTGAACGCCTTGGGGTTCTTCTCCAGCAACGACCGCGCGTTGACCAGGTCCGTCGTGGCCAGGTCAATGCCGCCGACTTCCCGGACCGTCAACCGGAACGGCAGGTTGGTATAACCTGCCAGCGGCGACAGAAAGAGATTCGACCGTAAGGACAATGAGCCTAGCGCAAACATGGCCACCCCACTATGCCATAGAATCTTCGCCTTGGGTAAAGCGCAAAATAGCGGAGCGCCGACCAGTCATTGGATGAAGGCTCACCCGCCATTTACACCAGCAAACCCTTCCCGCTATGCTCACCCAGACATGCAGAAGCCGCCCTCGACGCCTGCGATACTTGCCCAACGTTTGCTCGGGCTGGGCGTTTCCGCCCTCATTTTGTGGCTGGTGCTGCGGCGATTGGACACCGGCAAACTCGCAAGCGTCCTCCAGCGCAGCCACTTCGGCTGGCTGCTCATCGCGTTTGTCTTTTACGCCGGCGCCACCATCTTTGGGGCTTTGCGCTGGCATGGCATGTTGCGGGCCACCAAGTCCGTCGTGCATGTCGGTGCCACGTTCCGCTTTGCGTTCATCGGCAGCTTTTTCAATGCCCTGCTGCTCGGGCCGGCGGGGGGCGACCTCGTGAAGACCGGCCTCTATGCGCGCTGGTTCAAGCAACCTCTGCCGCACGTCATTGCCGCGTCTTTTCTGGACCGCGTGCTCGGCTTGGGCGGTTCCGTCTTGCTCGCCCTCGCGGGCATTGCCTTGGCCTTGTTCGCTGATGGCGGCGAACAACTGCGCCGCTTCAACCTGCACTGGCCCGAGTGGCCGTGGTTGCTCGGTGGTGCGCTCTCCGCTGGAGCCATCGCCTGGTGGTGGAAGCAACGGCGGCGCGAATCCTTCCTGGGCCGCACCGCCACTTCCTTGGAAGATGCCTTCCGGCATTTCCGCTCTGCACCGCTAGCCGCATGTCTCGGGCTATTTTACGCCTTCATCTTGCAAGCCTGCTTCTGCTGCGTCCTGGCGAGCTGTTTGCAAGCGGTGGCCAGCGAACCCATCCCCTGGTTGAAAATGGCGTGGACGTTTCCCGCTATCGGGTTTGCGGCGACGATGCCCGTGACTGTCGCCGGGGCGGGCGTCCGCGAAGGTGCGTCCGTTTTTTTGTTCGGTCTTTATGGGGTTCAAGCCCCCGAAGCGTTCGCCGCTTCCCTGCTGACCTTGCTGGTTTACGTGGTCTGGGCCCTTATCGGCGGCGCTCTCTTCGCCCGCGAACGGGCCGTGATGAACAAAGTCTCTACCGTTCAGCCGCCAGCAAGTATTTCGATCGTGATCCCCGTTTTGAACGAAGCAGCCTCACTGCCAGCCACCTTGGCGGCGCTGCCCAAGGAACACCGCGAGGTCATCATCGTGGACGGCGGCAGCCAGGATCAGACCGTCGCGGTAGCGCAGCAGCTCGGCTGCCGGGTGATCACCAGCGAACGCGGCCGGGGCAAACAATTACGGGCGGGCGCGGAAGCTTCGACCGGTGATGTCATCCTGTTTCTGCACGCGGATACATTGTTGGATGAGTCGGCGATCACGGCCGTGAAACTGTGCTTGCAGGATCCTTCTGTGGTAGGTGGAGCATGCTGGAAGCGTTTTCGTGACCCGCATTGGCTCATGCGCGGCTCGCGCTGGCGTTGCTGGACACGTTTGCATTTCTTCCGGCGCGTCTTGGGCGATCAGGCCATCTTCGTACGAAAGGAAGCTTTGGCCGCGATCGGCGGTTTCCCCGCCCTGCCTCTGATGGAAGAGTTCGAACTATGCCGCCGTCTGCGGAAAATTGGCCGGCTCGCCCTCGCGCCGACCACCGTTTCCACCTCCGCGCGGCGCTTCCATGAACGCGGGATTTTGCGCACATATTGGCTGATGTGGCGCGTGACGTTTCTGTATCATCTGGGCACGAAGCCCGAAGATCTGCGCCAGCTCTACGAACGGCGTTAAACCGTCAGGCCGGATCACTGGCCTTCTTCAGCTTCCGCCAGCTTGCGATAAAGCGTGGCCAGGCTGACGCCCAGAATCTCGGCGGCCTTCTCCTTGTCGTTGCCGGTAAAAGCCAGCACGCGCTGCAGGAAGGCGACTTCCTGTTCACGCAGATAATTCTTCAACGGCTGGAAAGAACCCGTCATCGCGGCGGCCACCGGTGGCTGGGCTGCCGTCGCGGTCGCGGCACCGGCAACCGGCGCAGCCGACGGAGCAACCGCTTTGCCGGGGTAAAGTCCCACCGTATCCGGAATGGTCACCTTGGCGAGGTGCGCTTCGTCCCGCACGTCTTCCGGTTCATTCACATCCCCCAGCTTGTGGTGTTGCGGCGGCAGATCGCAGAGCTGGATGATATCACCATCACACAAGGCCGCGGCGCGTTCGATGGCATTTTCCAGCTCCCGCACATTACCCGGCCAATCGTAGGCGCAGAGGGCAGACATGGCCTTGCGCGTCAGCCGCAGGATATTGCCCGTGCGCGGCGAAACCTTCTGGCGCAGGAAATGGCCCAAGAGCAACGGGATGTCATCCCGCCGCTCGCGCAAGCTCGGCAGATGGATGGAGATGACGTTCAACCGGTAATAGAGATCCTCCCGGAAGGTGCCGTCCTTGATCTTCTTCTCCAGATCCTCATTCGTCGCCGCGACCACGCGCACGTTCACATAAACGGGCACATTGTCACCGACCCGGCGGACTTCCTTCTCCTGTAAGACGCGCAACAGACGGCTCTGTAGGGTGGCCGACATGGAGCCGATCTCATCCAGAAAAATGGTGCCACCATCGGCTTCTTGGAACAGGCCGAGCTTGTCATTGATGGCCCCGGTGAAAGCACCTTTGCGGTGACCGAACAGTTCGGACTCCAGCAGATTCTCCGGCAACGCGCTGCAATTGATGGGGATGAACGGGGCGAATTGGCGGTTGCTGTTGAAGTGCAACGCCCGCGCGACCAGTTCTTTGCCTGTACCGCTCTCACCCCGGATTAGCACCGTGCTGTCCGTCGCCGCCACACGCTCCACCATCTTGAAGACAGCGAGCATGGGTTCGGAACGGCCGATGATCTGGTTGAACTGATACTTCTTCTTGAGCTGCTTACGGAGATAAACGTTCTCGGAAATAGCCTGATTATAGGACAGCGCCCGTTGGATGCAGAGCCGGAGTTCGTCCAGCTTGAACGGTTTTTCCAGATAATCGTAAGCCCCCAGCTTCATCGCCTCGACCGCCGTATCGATGCTGCCGAAGCCGGTGATCATGATGGCGCTGGCCGGCGGATTCAGGGACCGCGCTTTCTTGAGGATCTCCAAACCGTGGGCGCGGGTATTGTCGAGATAGAGATCCGTGATGACCAGTTCGGGAGCCACCTCGGCCAACGCCTCAAGGGCAGCGTTTCCGTTGGTGTAGGGGTGGACATCATGGCCATCGGCGCGGAGCATCTCCGTCACCATCTGGACCATGGTCATCTCATCATCAACCAGCAGAACTTTGGCCATGCAAGAAACAGATTAAAAAGAAAGGAACGGGCCAGCAAGCCCGTTCCTTACTTAGATTATTTAGACCGCCCCGTGGCGGCAACGATTACCGGCCGGGCGGGCTGATGATTTCGCTCATCTTGAAGATGGGCATGAACATCGCGATCACCAGACCACCGATCAGCACCCCCAGCACCACGATGAGCAACGGCTCGATCAAGGAGGTCAAACCGGCCAAAATCACTTCGATCTCTTCATCCAGGAAGTCCGCCACACGCTCCAGCATCTGGTCGATCTTACCTGTCTGCTCACCGGCCGTAATCATGCGGATGATCATTGTCGGGAAAATCGGGTGTTTGCCCAAGGCGGCGGAAATGCCTTCCCCGCGTTCGATATCGGAAGCCGCTGTGCGAATGGCCTTCTCCATCTGTACGTGACCGGAGGTGTTCGCCACGATGTTCAACACTTCCAAGATCGGCACACCGGAACGGATCAGCGAGGCAAACGTACGGGTGAACCGTGCCAGCACGATTTTATGAGCGATGTGCCCAAAAACCGGCAGTTTGATGCGCGTCCGGTCCCAGAACGCCCGGCCCGGCGGCGTCTTGATGTAAGCGAACCAGCCGTAAATGATACCTGCGGCCGCACCACCGATCACAAACCACCATTGCTTGATGAAATCGCTCAGATCGATGACGAACTGCGTCGCCGCCGGCAGTTTAGCTCCGAAACCATTGAAGATTTCCGCGAAGACCGGCACCACTTTGACGAGCAAGAACACGGTGATGCCGACGGCCACGCAACTCACGATCGTCGGATACATCATCGCCGACTTGATCTTCTTGTTCATCCGTTGGCGGTTTTCCAGGAACGTCGCCACACGGGACAGAATCTCAGCGAGCAAACCGCCCTTTTCACCGGCGTCCACCATGGACACATACAGGCGGTCAAAAGCCTTGGGATGCTTCTTCAGCGCTTCGGAAAAGTTATCGCCACCTTCCACCCGGTTGCAGACGTCCTTGATGATGTCGCGCATCACCTTGTTGGTCGTCTGTTCGGCGAGGGCTTGGAGGGACTGCACCATGGCGAGACCGGCATCCACCATCGTGGCGAGCTGACGGGTGAACATCACCACGTCGGCCAGCCCCACGGAACCGCCGGCCGTTTTGCCTTTGCGGGTCTTCTCCTGAATGCTGATGACCAGCATGTTACGGTTCAGCAAGGCAGCGATCGCCGCCTGCTCAGTGGAAGCATCTAGACTGCTCCGGATCTCCCGACCGGTATTTGCATCACGCGCAACGTAGGTAAAGGAAGGCATAATTCTCAGGGTGGTAAATAGCAATAAAGGGACCAGTTGGCAAGCTCTTGCGCCATTTAAACCCATTTAGGCCAAAAGCTTCCGCCACATGTACAACCTGATTTTGTCCCTGCCGCGATATTCAACAACCCTTTCCCCCCAAGCTCAAGCGCCAACTTTACCTCCTCCGCCCGCCGGAAATCAGGCTTGCAATCAATTCCCTACTAGCTAGTGTCCTCCCTCCGCTCGGATACTGGGCGGACAATTTTAACTGTTTTTAGCGATAGACTATGGCCACTACCTCGACAGACCTGCGCAAAGGCATGGCGATCAATTACAATGGTGACGTCTGCGTCATCTTGGAATTCACGCACCGCACTCCCGGTAACCTCCGCGCCTTCGTGCAAGCCTCCCTCCGCAGCATCCGCACCGGCAAGACCTCGGAAGTTCGCTTCAGCACCGCTGAGCGTCTCGAAATCGTGCCGATGATGACCGTGAAGATGGAGTACAGCTACAAGGATGGTGAAGATTACGTGTTCACCGACCCGGAAACCTTTGAAAGCGTGACCATCACCAAGGAAATCGTGGGTGATGCCATCAAGTATCTCGTGGAAAACGGCGTGGCCACCGTCACGTTCGTGGAAGAAAAAGCGGTGTCCGTAGAAATGCCGTCCTCCGTCGTCCTGACGGTGACCGATGCCCCTGAAGGCATCCGTGGCGACTCCGCCAACAACGTCCAAAAGACCGTCACCATGGAAACGGGCATCACCGTGCAGGCCCCGCTGTTCATCAAGACCGGCGAGAAGCTGAAGATTGATACCCGCACGGGTAAGTACATGGAACGCGCCTAAGCGACGTTTCACCCAACCAGTTTACGAAAGCCCGCCTTCTGGCGGGCTTTTCTTTTATCAGTATCGACAAACCCGGCCCGGCGGGTTGCACTTCCCGGCATGGCTGCCACGAACGAGCTTAAACCCCGCTACCGCCTGATGCGCGGCAAAGAGATCGCCTTCGGCCCCGGCAAGGCGGACTTGCTCGAAGCCGTCGCCGAGACCGGTTCCATCGCTGAAGCCGCGCGCCAGCTCGACCTCTCCTACATGCGCGCCTGGTCCATGATCAAAACCATGAACCAATCCTTCCTCGAACCCGTCGTGGCAAAGAACCGCGGCGGCGAAACCCACGGCGGCGCAACCGTGACCGAGTTCGGGCATAAGGTCTTGAAACTCTACCGCCAACTGGAAGTGAAGGCAGCCAAAGCGACTATCAAAGAGTCTGCTGCGCTTTTGGATTTACTGCGCTAGCCATTTCACTCACCCAGACCATACCGCTGTTTCATGCTTCGGCACATCGATATATTTGACAAGATATAACGACTCTGTTTCCTTGCCTCCATGTTCAGGGGCAAAACGAACTGTCCGACGGCTGCCTTCACTCTCATCGAGTTGCTCGTGGTGATCGCCATCATCGGCATTCTGGCCGCGATGCTTCTGCCCGCACTCGCCAAGGCGAAAGAGAAAGCCCGCGAAACCGCCTGCCTGAACAATCTCAAACAGATCGGCGTGGGCTACCTGCTCTATCGCGGCGATAACAAAGACTACAACTTGGTTTATCGCCGCTGCCCCGATACGCCGAGTGATCCCTTCGGCCTTTCCGCTGGTGTCCCCTCTGGTACCAGTCCGGGCAATCCACCGCCTACCGGCCCAAACGAACAATGGTGGGCGCCTTACGACCCTTACCAGATCCCTGACGGCAAACCCGGCATCGGCTTCAAAGAAGGCCTGCTCTTCAAGTATCTTGGCGCGACCAACCTCTTCAAGTGCCCCGTGGAATCTCAGTGGCAATGCGGCTATGGCATGAACTACACCGACGGCGGCCCCATGAACCGCCCCGATGGCTTCATCCGTCGCACCACCGAGGTTCTGGTCATCTGGGATCACCGGCGCAGCCCCGGCTGCTCGGACTCCCGCATCAGCACACCACCTCGCCCACCGTGGAATGAGTTCACCAACACGAGTCATTACCCCGATCGCCACACCGGCCGCATGAACGGGCTCTATTATGACGGCCATGTGGAAGCCGTCGCCCCGGCGAAACTCAGTGTGAAAAACTTCCGCGAGCCCGGCTTTGGCCCTGCCGTAGCTGGTTATCCGGGTGAATGAAAATGACAGCTATATGATTCGCCGTTTGAAATCACTCCCGCTGCTCCTCGCGTATTTACTGCTGACGCTTGGCGCGCAGGCTGAAACCCTGCGCGTCTTCGCGGCTGCCAGTTTGACCGATGCCTTGAAGGAGATCGCCACCGGTTTTGAAAAAGAAACGACCAACAAAGTCGTCTTCAATTTCGGCGCGTCCAGCACGCTCGCCCGTCAGATCGAGGAAGGCGCGCCTGCCGATGTCTTTTTCTCGGCGGATGAAGCCAAGATGGATGGCTTGGAAAAGAAAGGCTTCGTCCTCAAAGACACCCGCAAAAGTAAACTCTCCAACGCCCTCGTCATCGTCGTGACCAGCGACAGCACACTTACGGTGAGCAAGACCGCCGACCTCACGGAAGCCAAAGTGAAACGCATAGCCTTGGCTGATCCCAAGACCGTTCCCGCTGGAGTTTATGCGAAGGAATATCTGACCAAGCTCAAGCTCTGGAGTGCCATCGAGCACAAAGTCGTCCCCACCGACAACGTCCGTGCCTGCCTCGCCGCCGTTGAATCCGGCAATGTCGAAGTCGGCATAGTTTATAAAACCGATGCCGCCATTTCGAAGAAAGTAAAAATCGCTTACGAAGTGCCGAAGGCAGAAAGCCCAGATATCAGCTATCCCATAGCAATGGTGACAGAAGCCAAGCAGCCCGAAGCCGCCAAAGCCTTCCTGCGTTATCTGGAATCCGACACTGCCAAGAACGTGTTTGTACGGTTCGGCTTTATTGTGCGGCCTTGACACCAATAGCTCTCTCAAGAAACGGTCAGCACACGCATGTCGGGCGAAGCATGGCAGATCATTTGGTTCACGGCTTGGGTCTCGGCCCTCGCCACGCTGATCATCATCCCCCAGGCCTCGCGCTGGCCTGGCTGCTTGCCCGTCGTGGTTGGCGTGGCAAATCCATTGTCGAAACACTTGTCTCCCTGCCCCTCGTCATCCCGCCTGTGGCGACCGGTTTGATTCTGCTGAAACTTTTCGGCAAGCGCGGCCCCATCGGTTCCTTCCTTTACGAAAAGCTCGGCGTGGAAATCATCTTCACTTGGAAAGCCGTGCTCATCTCTCTGGCTGTGATGTCATTTCCCCTCTTCGTGCGTTCAGCGCGAGCCGCGATTGAAGGAGTGAATCCCCGACTGGAACAAATCGCCCGCACTCTCGGCGCGAGCGGTTGGCGGGTCTTCTTCACCATCACTGCGCCGTTGGCTTTACGCGGCATACTCGCAGGAGTGCTACTCGCCTTCGCCCGCGCCCTCGGTGAATTCGGCGCGACGATCATGGTGGCAGGCAATATCGCTGGCGAAACAACTACCCTCTCGCTTTCCATCTATCAATCCGTGCAGCTCGGCCAAGACAGTGAGGCGTGGACCATGCTTGGCTTCAGCGTCGTGCTCGCCTTCGCCGCCGTATGGGGCAGTGAACTGCTGCTGCGTCGTGAAAAGGAGAAGCGCTCATGAAACTCTCCTTGCGCAACCTCCGCTTGCCTCTCGACCGCCTCACGCTGGAGTTGGACGCGGAACTATCCGCCCCCATCACCGGCATCTTCGGCCCATCCGGCGCGGGCAAGACGTCGTTGCTGGATGCCATCGCCGGGCTACGCCGCCCCGCTTCCGCTCATATCACGTTGGGTGACCACGCTCTCACCGACACCGAAGCAGGTCTGCACATTCTACCGGAGCACCGCCACATCGGCTACGTCCCGCAAGACCTCGCCCTGTTCCCGCATCTCACGGTAAACGAGAATGTCCGGTATGGATTGCGCGCAGCCAGAGGAACGCCGAGCTCCAACTCGGCAAGTCTTCCCCCCACTTCCCTGTTCACCCAAGAGCACGTGGTAGATGTGTTGGAAATCAGCAACCTGCTCCCCCGCGGCGTGAACCAACTCTCCGGTGGCGAGAAGCAACGCGTCGCCCTCGCCCGTGCTTTGGTCACCGCCCCGAGGCTGCTCTTGCTCGATGAACCGCTCTCCAGTCTCGACGCCCGTTTGAAAGCCCGCGTGCTGCCCTTTCTCAAACGCATCCGCGATGAGTTTCACGTCCCCATGCTCTACGTCTCCCACGATGCCGCCGAAGTCCGCGAACTATGCAACGAAGTCATTTGCCTGGAAGACGGTAAGATCACTCAACGTGGCTCACCCGACGACGTGTTAAGGCAGATGACACATTGAGCGAAAAATCTTCTCCGTCTCCTCTCAACGAGGAGAGGGCTGGGGTGAGGAGTGAGAAAACTCAACCGCTGGCCTATTTCAGCTCATCCCACTCGTGTCCATTCGTGTTTCCTCCCGTAATTCCCTTTGCACAAATCCCGCTTTCGTGCGAAACAGTCCTTGAACCACCACATTCGCGTCACTGCATGAAACACGTACTTGCTTTGGATCAGGGAACCACGAGTTCACGGGCCATCATCTTCAATCATCAAGGCGCCATCGTTTCCGTCGCGCAACAGGAGTTCCGGCAGATCTTCCCGCAACCGGGCTGGGTGGAGCACGACCCGCGCGAAATCTGGGCCACGCAATCCAATGTCGCCGCTGAGGCCATCTTGAAAGCGGGACTCACGGGACGCGACATCGCCGCCATCGGCATCACGAACCAACGCGAGACCACGGTGGTCTGGGATCGTGCCACCGGCCAGCCGATCCATAACGCCATCGTGTGGCAGGATCGCCGCACCGCGAAAGTTTGTGATTCTTTGAAGAAGCGGAAGCACGCGCCGATGATCAAGAAGAAGACCGGCCTCGTGGTGGATGCCTATTTCTCCGGCACCAAATTGCAATGGCTGTTGCAAAATATTCCCGGGGCAAAAGAGAAAGCCAAACGCGGCGAACTCGCCTTCGGCACCATTGATTCGTGGCTCGTGTGGAATCTCACCAGCGGCCGTGTGCATGTGACGGATGCGAGCAACGCCTCGCGCACGATGCTCTACAACATTCACACGGGCGATTGGGACAACGACTTGCTAAAACTCTTCGGCATCCCGCGCTCCATTCTGCCTGAGGTCCGCAGTTGCAGCGAAGTTTACGGCGAAACGAATCTGTTCGGCAGCCCCATCCCGATCGCGGGCATGGCAGGCGATCAACAGGCCGCACTCTTCGGCCAGGTCTGCACGAAGCCCGGCATGGTGAAGAACACCTACGGCACCGGTTGCTTCATGCTGATGAACACCGGGACGAAACCCATCGCCTCGAAGAATAATCTCCTTACCACTGTCGCGTGGAAGATCGGGAACAAGACGGAATACGCGTTGGAAGGCAGCATCTTCATCGCAGGTGCAGTGGTGCAGTGGCTGCGCGATGGCCTCGGCATCATCCGCTCGTCCAGCGAAGTCGAAGCACTCGCTTCCCAAGCCGCCGACAATGGCGGCGTCTATCTCGTACCGGCCTTCGCCGGACTCGGAGCCCCGCATTGGGATCAGTATGCCCGTGGCGCTCTGGTTGGCTTAACTCGCGGTTCAGGTCGTGCGCAGATCGCCCGCGCTGCGTTGGAAGGCATCGCCTATCAAGTGCAAGATGTGCTTCATGCAATGGAGGCCGACTCCGGCGTGAAGCTGAAGGAATTGCGTGTGGACGGCGGCGCGTGCGTGAACAACCTGCTCATGCAATTTCAATCGGATATCCTCAACGTACCCGTCACGCGCCCCAAAGTCACCGAGACGACCGCACTCGGCGCAGCTTACCTAGCCGGCTTAGCGATCGGTTACTGGAAGAACATCGACGACATCGCCTCGCAATGGCAGGCCGACCGCCGTTTCGCACCCGCTATGAAAACCGCTCAACGCAAGCACCTGCTCACGGGCTGGAACAAAGCCCTCACCCGCGCTGCGAAGTGGGAAGAGGACTGATTTACGATTTGGGAATTACGATTTACGAATCGATGTGATAAGTTGAGACGTATGAGTGGCTGTCATTTCTCGTGAATCGCGCCGAACAAATCGCCCGCCTCTTCGCCGAACCCAATGTTTGGGACTTCATCGTCATCGGTGGTGGCGCGACCGGTCTTGGCACCGCCTTGGACGCCGCTGCTCGCGGATATCGCACCGTTTTGCTGGAGCAAAGCGATTTCGCGAAGGCTACTTCCAGCCGCAGCACCAAACTCATCCACGGTGGTTTCCGCTATCTAAAGCAGGGCAATATCTCACTCGTCCGTGAATCATTGCATGAACGCGGTCTGCTCCTGAGGAATGCCCCGCATCTCGTGCATTCATTGCCCTTTATCGTCCCTGCCTACAAATGGTGGGAGCAATCCTACTACGGTCTTGGCCTTACAGTTTACGACAAGCTCGCGGGCAAGCTCGGCATCGGCTCCACCCTCTGGCTAAACCGCGATGCCGTGCAAGCCAAGCTACCAGGCATCAAGGCAGAGGGTTTGAGCGGCGGCATTCAGTATTTCGATGGCCAGTTCGATGACGCCCGCCTTGCCATCACCCTCGCGCAAACGATCCTGGATTGCGGCGGGCTCGCCCTGAACTATGTGCGCGTGGCCAAGCTTCTCAAAGAGGGCAAACGTGTCTGCGGCGTGATCGCCGAAGACACCGAAACTGGCCGCACGTATGAACTGCGCACCAAGTCAGTCATCAACGCCACGGGTATCTTCACCGATGACATTCGCCGCATGGACGAAGCTAACGTGCGCCCGATGCTCGCCGTTAGCCAAGGCGTGCACCTAGTGCTTGATGCGTCCTTCCTCTCCACCGACACCGCGCTCATGGTGCCGAAGACGGATGACGGTCGCGTGCTCTTCGCTATCCCGTGGCACGGCAGTCTGTTGCTCGGCACTACGGACACGCCCCGACCGCAAGCGGAGTTGGAACCGCGCCCGCTTGAGGAAGAGATCGAATACCTGCTCGCTTATGGCGCTCGCTACCTCAGCCGCGCACCAAAACGCTCGGATGTCCGCAGCGTCTTCACCGGCTTGCGACCACTGGTGAAATCTGGCGATAGTTCCATCACCTCAAAACTGGCGCGCGATCACGTCATCGCGGTCTCCGACTCCGGACTCATCACCATCACCGGTGGCAAATGGACCACGTATCGCAAGATGGCGGAGGACACCGTGAACCGCGCAATCGAAATCGCTCATCTGGAACCAAAGGCCTGTCGCACGCGCGAACTCCGGTTGCATGGCAGTGCACCGAAGACCGACCACCACGCATGGTCCGCCGTCTATGGCAGCTTCGCTTTGGCCGTAGACCGCATCTGTCGCGAGATCCCTGACGGCGGCGAGCGCTTGCATCCTCGCCTGCCCTATCGCGGCGGGGAAGTCTTGTGGGCCGTACGGCAGGAAATGGCCCGCACGATAGAAGATGTTCTTTCACGACGTCTCCGCGCCCTGCTTTTGGATGCCAAAGCCGCAGTGGAAATGGCTCCGGAAGTGGCGGCGTTGATGCAAGCAGAACTCGGCAAAGATGAAGCGTGGGCCAGGCAACAGGTGAAAGAGTTCACTGAACTCGCGGTGGCTTACACTTTAAAGTGAAGGGCTTCACGGCCCTTTTATCTTTTTAAGAAACTCCTGCACTTTCCCCAGCGCCTCCAGCGGCCAAGGACGTTTCCCGACCTCGATCTGCAATTTCTCCTGATTGACGTACGCTTGTCCCTGCGCCCCCATTAGCTTTTCATAGTCTTTCAAGACATCCGCCACCGTCGCATTGGTGAAATAACGCGGGTATGTTCCGGCTGGCAGATTGGTGCGGGGAAAACTGCCGAACTCCACCTGCGCCACTCGCTGGATAAACTCTTTCTGCTCATACTCGTAATCAAAACGCAGCATCGGAACACTGGCTTGAAAGAGGTTGTCCACTTTTTGATTACTCGGAACCCCTAATGGCAGACCGGGTAGCCGATAAATTATCCGGTGTGCCACCGGATACTTGCGCACGCGGATTTTCTTCACCTCCGCGAGATCACCATATACCGCATCAAAAAGATACTGGCTGGAATGCCCACCCGCAGAAGTGTTGAGCGGTTTATTCTCAGCATCCAGATAAGTGATCTCAAAATTCTTCTGATCAACACGGTTATTGGATTTGAAGAGAAAGACACTCTCTTTCTTTTTGGTGATCGCAGGGGTCCACTCCACAAACTCCATATATTCCATCTTCCCTGAAGACCCGGAACTATGTGTGGAGGTGGATAACCCACCGCTGCAATACATGAGCTGATACATAACAGGGCCGACAGAAAAACTATTTCCCTGCTGAGGCGCCATCTCTTCCTCTTCCAGCGGTCCGACGGAGATATCCAAAACCAAATCGAGGGGTGTTTCATGCCATATGTGCGGTTCAATCATCCACTCCAGCCCCCTGCTTCTCCGGCCGCTTGAATAACCCCAAACCAATTGCGCATGTGTTCGCGCATCAAACAATGAGCCACTCAAGAATTTCCAATCTCCCCCGTTGATGTCGAAATCAAACCGATAGGCATTATAATTGTCTCTGGACCCGATTTGCCTCTCCCATAAATTAGGCAATTCAGCCACTACCTCATCATTTTTCAGTGGCACCAAATCCGGACGGTAAAATGTGGCGGGCACCGAAGCATGATGCCACCGGTTAGCGTTGGTCGTGGGCATGGCCCACGCCTGACCGATGCGTTTCAAATTTATCTCTACGCCCTCTATCTTTACCAACTCCCCAGCCTCCGCGCGATGCAGCTTAAACTCCTGCACGACCACACTGTTTCCGGAAGACTGAACCTCGGGATATTCAATCCGGATTTTCCCCTGATTGGTAGTCACACTGACTGCCGACAATGCCAGTTTGTTCGTGTTTAACCCGGCGATTGAAACCTTCGGCGGGTTCATTTTCTCATCGTAATCCCTACTCTTCCGCACCACATCTGGCGGGCTGTAAAACGCCGGCTTACCGGTAGCGAGCAAATAGCCTCCAACACCCAGCAAGCCCAGTAGCAACAGGCTGAATACAACCCAAAGCCAAAGATGTTTCGAAACATTTGGTGGTGCTGTGCTTTCCATGGACAATCAGATATTGGAAGAAGCCTCCAAGAAAACAAGCCGCAAGCTGGTGCCCGACAGCACTCAGTCTTGCGTCATCGCCACCAGCCGACGTTGCAGCTCTGCCTTGAACTCCGCCCGTTGTTCATCGGTGGCGTCACGCGGGATACGGATAGGGTCGCCGAAGTGCACCTCACATTTGCCAAACGGCAGTGGCACCTGGAAACGGTCCCAGCTCTTCAATGAAAACTTGAATGACAGCCGGTAACTCACCGGCACCACGGGCATCCCGGTAACTTGGGCAAGTCCGACTATTCCTTCCTGCACCTGATAGCACGGCCCACGTGGACCATCCGGCGTGATGGCGAGATCATGGCCATCTTTCGCCGCCGAGGTCATCTCCAACAACGCCTGCGCGCCGCGACGGCTGCTGGAACCACGCACGGGTAAAGTATCAAACAACTCCAAGATCCGAGCCAGCAAGCCCCCGTCTTTGCTGGCACTCACCAATGACGCCAGTTTGTTATTCGGACGGCGTTGCTTGACGTATTTGTGATAGATGACCAGCGAGTAAGCCAGGCGATTGTGCCAAATGGCAAAGATAGCCGGCTCTTCATTGGCCTGATTCAACAATCCAGAAGTATCCCGCAACCGAAAACGCGTGGTAAACGCCACCAGCCAGATCAACGCATGCACCAGACGCGCCGCCAGCAGCCCGTGCCACTTCGGCTTCTGCGGCACGACGACACCAGAGCGGCGCGGCGGAATGGGTTTGGCAGCGGGCTGGCTCATCTAACCTTTTTTCAACGCGGCCCGGATCAGTTTCTCCGTCGTGGCCTCGGCACCGAGGACAGCGGAAGCCGCGCGCACAGCTTCCTGCGCATCGTTCTGCTTCATACCCAGTGCCATGAGCGCCTGGATGGCATCGTAACTCTTCTGATCATCCGGGGACATCGCACGATTCGCACTGGATGCTTCAAAGGCAGCGGCCGCGCCGACTTTGTCCTTCAATTCCACCACGATGCGTTCCGCCGTTTTCTTGCCCACACCGGAAATCTGCGAGAGCGCCTTCACATCGCTATTCGCCACCGCTCCGCGAAACGCTGTGACACTGACACCGCTCAGGATGTTCAAAGCCGTCTTCGGCCCGATGCCACTGACGGCATGGATCAGGAGTTTGAAAAGATCGCGCTCGCCTGACGTCATGAAACCATAGAGCACATGCGCGTCCTCGCGGATGGCAAGATGCGTCAGAATGGTGATCTCCTGCCCCGGCGGCGGCAGCTTGTCGAAGGAGGACAGCGGGATGAGCACCTCGTAGCCGACACCGTGGACCTCGATGATCGCCTGCGTCGGCAGGGCGTCCACCAGTTTGCCTTTGAGAAATGAGATCATGAGTTAAATCAAACGCGCTTCGGTAAGGTGAGCGAGAAACTGGTCTGTGTCTGCGCAAAAGCCAGCGCGATGGCCAGGGCGTCCGCTGCATCCGCCTCGGGCATCTCTTCCAGATGCAACATCCGTTGCACCATCTTGGCCACGGCGAATTTTTGCGCTGCACCGTAACCCACAATGGATTGCTTCACTTTGCGCGGGGAGATTTCATAAATCTCCAAGCCCGCCTCCGCCACCATCGCGAGGGCGGCTCCCCGGGCCTGGCCCATGATGAGCGCGGTCTGCAGATTCTGCGCGAAGAAGAGTCCTTCCACCGCGCACACCGTCGGTTGAAATTCTTTGATGACGTCGCGGATGCCTTGGGAGATGCGGCCGAGACAGCGCGATTGCTCCCAGTTCGCCGGGCATTTCAAGATGCCTTGCGTCAGCGTGCGCGGATGCGGATTGGCGAGTTCGATGACCCCAAAACCGGTTCCACGCAATGAAGGATCAATGCCCAGCAGCCGGCCTACTGTGAGCCGCTTGCCGGGATCAACCCCGGCCTCGACAGTCACAGGCGCGGCTTTGCGCACGCGCTTGGTCGTGCGCTCCTGCAGATCCGCGAACTGTTTGGGGGAAATACCCACGACACGGATAGTGCCAAAGTTTTGCTCCCCCTGTCACGCCTTCGCTCAAAGCAGTCCACCTAATGTTGTCGTGCACTAAGCAAGTGACTGCCAACCGCTAAGTGTATCCCTTACCATCAGCTATCGCCCGCCCCAATAGTTTCACGCCACCTCTCTTGCTATCTCTTTACCCATGAATCTGGCTGACCAGTTCTCCAGCAGTAACGGGCATGAGGGTAACGCGGCAGGTGCAGACGCCGACGTCCAAGTCGTACTCCTCTACGAAAACGCGCTTTTGGGTGAGAAAGCCAAATCGCTGGTGCATGGCATGCAGACGTCTTTGGGGCGCAGCGAACCGCTGCGAATGGACACTTGGCAGTTTGATTCTTTGCACGCCACCTGGTTCGGCTTGCATGCCCGCCGTTCTGTCGCCAACGCGCAGATGATCATCGTGGCAGCCAATGGCAATCGGACCTTGCCCGATGAAGTCACCGCAGGGCTCAAACGCTGGCTGCAAAAGAACGGCACAACCGAGCAGGCTTTGGTCGCGTTTCTGGAAGCCGATCACGGGCAGGCCAAGGAGCCGAACCGGGCGTATAGCCAGTTGGAAACTTTGGCCCGGCAAAGCGGTCTCGATTTCTTCGCCCATATCTCCCGCCCGGAAATTTCCCGTGCCAATGCCGTCCAAGTGCTGAATTAAAACCGCGGTTACCGCCAGGCAACCACAGGTCAGGACCGGACAATTCGTGGTTGGCAACTTGGGCTGAATGAGGCAACCTCAAATAGATGCATTTGGAATACATGTATTCCTCGACCGTTAAGTCCACCTGTAAAGGACTGTCCCTCTGCCTTGTCCTGTTGACCCTCCTGCGGTTGGGTGACCACAGCAGTCTCTTCGGCGGTGAGCCGGTCGATTTTCAAGGCTCCAGCCAGATGATGCCCTTCGATGAGGAGATCATCGATTACCCGCATGTGCGGGCGACAGACCCGGTGGCCTTGCTCAAGCGCAAGCTGGATTACGAGGAAATCAAACTGGCTTACGATGAAAAGTTCGGCTATCTGCCGGCTTTGTTGAAGGAACTGAAAATCCCCCGCTCATCACAAGTCTTGGTCTTCTCCAAGACTTCACTGCAACGGCATCTGATCGCCCCCAAGAATCCGCGCTCCCTCTTTTTCAATGATGACGTGTACATCGGTTTCATCCCTGGTTCTCCGTTGATCGAGATCGCCTCCTCGGATCCGAAGCTGGGCGGCGTCTTCTACACGTTGGAACAAGCCGACCCGAAGAACCCGCGTATCCGTCGGGACAACCAATGCCTTGAATGCCATGCCTCGACGCGCAACATGGGCGTGCCGGGCCACCTCGCGCGCTCGTTCATCCCGGATGAAGAAGGTCGCGTGGACATGTTCAGCGGCTCCATGATGGTGAACCACAAGACACCGTTCACGAACCGTTGGGCCGGCTGGTATGTCACGGGCGAAGCGGGCAAGATGGTGCATAACGGCAACTTGATGGGGGAAGAGGCGTTCAAAAAACAGGAAGTGACGCCGGGCTATCTGGGCAACCTCAAGGATTTGAGCCGTTTCTTCGACCCAGGAAAATACTTGGAACCCGGCAGCGACATCGTGGCCTTGATGCTCTTCGAACATCAGGCCCATCTGCACAACTTCATCACGAGGGTGAATTACGAGACCCGCATCAACCTCGCGATGTACAAGCACACGAAGTATCTGCACAGCATCGTGGATGGCTTTGTCCGATATCTGCTTTTTGCCGATGAAGTGCCGCTGCCGAGCCCGGTCAAAGGCAGCAGCAAATTCACCAAAGATTTTCCGCAGCATGGTCCGCGCGACAGCAAAGGCCGTTCGCTCCGGGAACTGGATCTGCAGACGCGGCTGCTGAAGTATCCGTGCAGCTACCTCATCTATTCGGAGCCCTTCAACCAATTGCCCGCCGAAGCAAAAGCCCTGATCTACCAACGGCTCTACGATGTGCTGACCGGCAAGGAGAACGGTGAGGCTTACGCCCGGGTGAGCCCGGAATCACGGCAAGCGATCCGCGAAATCCTGGTGGAGACCAAGAGCGATCTGCCGGATTATTGGAAGAAGTGATACGCACCATGAGGGCTCAGTTCAAATCGTTCAGCCGGTTAGCCGCGGGGTTGATCCTGACGCAGATTGCGGTGGCGCTCGGCCTGGGCTCGGCGCTGGCGGCTGAGCACGTGGGCAAATTCAAATCGAAGGTGGATCTGCCCAGCTTCGAACTGTTCTCTCAAGGGCGGTATGTGTATGAGCGGAATTGCGTCATCTGCCACGGTGAACGTGGGGATGGCCGTGGTCAGATGGGACTCACGATGGATGTCCGGCCGCGTGATTTCCGCGCGGGTCTCTTCAAGTATCGTTCCACCGATGGCGATTCCCTGCCGACGACGGATGATCTGCTGAAAACGGTGCGCCAAGGCATCACCGGCACAGCCATGCCCATCTTCGGGCATCTGCCTGAACGCGAACTCCGCGCCGTGGTGGAATACATCAAGTTCTTCTCCCCACGTTGGAATGACCCAAAGAATTACGGCAAACCGTTTCCCACTCCGGTCGCCCCTGATTGGATGGATGACGGGGATAAGTTGAAGGAGCAGCGAAAAAAAGGAGCGGAGCTTTTCACCGTCTCCTGTGTCCCCTGCCACGGAACAACGGGCCAAGGCGACGGCCCGAACGCAGCTCAATTGCTGGATCATTGGGAACGCCCGATCAAACCGGGCAATTTGCGGGCAGAGCGCTTGCGTCAAGGGGATGAATCGTCGGACTGGTATCGCGTATTGACGGTCGGCATCAGCGGCACGCCCATGCCGGTCTTCGGCGAGAGCCTAACGCCCGAGCAACGCTGGCAGATCGTGGCTTATTTGCAGGAACTGCGTTCCAAGCCGGTGGAACCAAAGAAGTAAGCAGTGCTTCAGACCGACGCCATGAAGTCTTGCACCAACTGGCTCAGCCGCCCCGGCGCATCCACATGCACCCAATGTCCCGCCTCCGCCAATGTTTCTACCTTAGCTTGGGGAAACCATGGTAGAATACCCTTCGAATCTTCCTCCGTGAGGTAACACGAGCGGCCACCGCGAATGAATAATGCGGGACCATCATAACTACTCACCGCGGCAAAACCGGCAGAGAGTTCAGCCAGGTCACGGGACAATGCAGGCAAGTTTGGCTTCCAGACAAAACGGCCGTGCGCATCACGGCCCAAGTTTTTCAATAGCCATTGGCGCACTGACGGCTCGGGAATGGAACCCGCAAGTTCCTGCTCCACGCTTGTGCGGGTGGCATGCTGGCTGAGATCAATCGCCAGCATTGCCCGAAAGATGCTTTCATGCGCAGGCGGATAGGCCCGTGGAGCGATATCAACGACGATCAGCCCGGCCACATGTTGCGGAGAATCCAAGGCCATGCGCATCGCCACTTTGCCACCGAGCGAATGCCCCAAGATGACGGCGGGCGCACAGGCGTGATCGCCGAGCAGTTCAGCGATATCTCCGGCCATGGCGGCGATACTGGTCTCATCGGCGTGCGGCGAACGGCCATGGTTTCGCAAATCTGGCACCAAGACAGTGGACTGTTGTGCCCAGATTTTCGTCAGTCCCAGCCAATTATCCCCACTGCCCAAGAGGCCGTGCAGCACTACCAGTGGCGGACCATCCCCAAATCGTTCAGCATGCAGCTTCATTTCAAAACAAAACGACGATGGCATCACCTATGCTATTTACAAGTTCAGGCCATGAACTCGTCATCCAGCACGCAGGGCAACCTGCGCCGTGTGCAAATCGGCGTCACCGATCACGGTATGCTCCGTTTGCAACCCTCGCTGCGCGAAACCGTACCACCACCCGACGTCAGCGCCTCGTGGCCACGCCGCTTCTGGCATCACACCAGCCGCTGGTTGATCGAGCTTTGGGCGGATTGAAACGAGGCAGCAAAAAGCCCGATGAAGCAGATCTGCTCATCGGGCTGTGAAAGCTGATTTCAAACGCGTTAGATCGCGAAGTCGTCGTATTCCGGCTTAACGGGTTCAAGCGGGGCATGGAGCATGCCGGCCGCCACGGTCAGGTTACTGCCCTGCTCGATCAAGATGAAGGAACCCATCAGGCGGTTCGTGGAATAACCGTCATAGATGAGCGGTTTGGAAACGCGCAGGCGGATCTCGCCGATATCGTTCATCGCCAGGGCGGGCGGAGCGGGCTCCACCTCGTAGGTCTGGATGTTGATCTTGTGCTCGATGGCGGTGACGACCGCTTGCACGGTCTGCGTGCCGTGCTTGAGGAAGTACTTTTTCCCGTTCGCCAGCGGACGGTCATTCATCCAGCAGAGCCGGGCGTGCAGTTCAGAGTTCTTGCCGGGCAGATTCTCCATGCCGACGAGCATATCGCCACGGCTGATGTCGATATCATCTTCCAGCACGACGGTGACCGATTGCGGGCAAAAGGCTTCATCCAGTTCACCATCGTATGTCCAGATCTGCTTCACCTTGCTCTTCTGGCCACCGGGCAGCACGCGCACCTGCTGACCGACTTTCACGATACCACCGGCGATCTGGCCGCTAAGCCCACGGAAGTCGTGCAACTTCTCATCGCGAGGATTGTTCGGGCGGTTCACCCATTGCACCGGCAGGCGGAAGGAACTCATGTTCCAGTCACTTGCGATGTGCACAGTTTCCAGATGGCCGAGCAACGCAGGACCTTGATACCACGGGGTATTCTTCGAAGGCTCCACCACGTTGTCACCGTTCAAGGCGCTGATGGGGATGAATTTCACATCCTTCAACACATCCAAACGTGGCAGGAATGCTTCGATTTCCGCGCGGATCTCAAGGAATCGCTCCTCACTCCAGCCTACAAGGTCCATCTTGTTGATCGCAAAAACGATGTGCGGGATGCCGAGCAACGCCGCGATGTAGGAGTGACGGCGCGTCTGCTCGATGACCCCGAGACGGGCATCGACGAGCACCACGGAGAGGTTCGCCGTGGAGGCGCCCGTCACCATGTTGCGCGTGTACTGCACGTGACCCGGGGTATCCGCCACGATGAACTTGCGCTTGGGCGTGGCGAAGTAGCGGTAGGCCACATCGATCGTTATGCCCTGCTCGCGTTCGGCACGGAGACCGTCCGTGAGGTTTGCCAGGTTGACCTGACCGCCACCGGTGATGTCTGCCGAGCGTTGCAACGCTTCAAGCTGATCTTCCATCAACGATTTCGAATCGTAAAGGAGACGGCCGATGAGCGTGGATTTGCCGTCGTCCACGCTGCCGCACGTGTTGAACCGGAGAATTTCGATAGGATGCTGACTCATGGAAATTACGTTCGTAAAAGTTTAGAAATACCCCTGTTTCTTGCGGTCTTCCATTGCGGCCTCGGAGGCCTTGTCGTCCGCGCGGGAACCGCGTTCCGTCACACGGGCGGCGGAGATCTCGGCGATGATGTCATCCACGCTGCTCGCGGGAGATTCCAGCATGCCGGTGCTGATCATGTCCGCGATGGTGCGCACGCGGCAGACCATGGTCTTGCGCGGTTCATTGCCCGGACGGGCCCCGGCAAACGGATCGGGCGTGGTCGGATCGGTGTGAGGCGGCGGAACCGGCAACCATTGACCGGCGCGGTAAAAACACTCGCGCGTATGGCTGAAATAGATGTTGGGGACTTCCAGTTTCTCGCGCTTGATGTATTCCCACACGTCCATCTCCGTCCAGTTGGAGAGCGGGAACACACGCATGTTCTCGCCGTTGTTCAGGCGGGCGTTGTAGAGGTTCCACAACTCCGGGCGCTGATTCTTCGGATCCCATTGGCCGAAGCTGTCGCGGAAGCTGAAGAAACGTTCTTTCGCGCGCGCCTTCTCTTCATCACGACGCGCACCGCCGATGCAGCAGTCGAAGCGATACTCTTCGATGGCCCCAAGCAACACAGGGATTTGCAGTTTATTGCGGCTGACCTCGGCCTTCGTGAGGAAAGCCGTACCGTTTTGCACTGCCTGATCCACCGTGCGGACGATGAGCTTCGCACCCAGCTCCTTCGCGCGCCGATCGCGGAATTCCAGCAACTCCGGAAATTCATGGCCGGTCTCGACATTCAAGAACGGCATCGGGATGTCCGACGGGCGGAACGCTTTTTCCGCGAGGCGCAGGATGCAGATGGAGTCTTTGCCGCCGGAGAACAACAAGGCCGGGCGCTCAAACTCCGCAGCGACTTCACGCATCACGTGAATC
Organism: Limisphaerales bacterium; assembly: GCA_965283725.1. Classification (GTDB taxonomy): domain Bacteria; phylum Verrucomicrobiota; class Verrucomicrobiia; order Limisphaerales; family JAEYXS01; genus JAEYXS01. The sequence continues at coordinate 428,890 of CBDIPT010000002.1, read as the reverse complement.
GCTTCCGTTTCCAAATACTGCAAATGATCTAAGTGATAACTTTTCATCGGGAAATTCTTTATGCCTTTTTGACTGCTGCCCCGCCCCACGTCGCGTGCAGACCGCATTCACGTTTCTCATCGGCCTTCGCGGGATCGAAGTAATCCCACTCGTTCGGCAAATTGTGCTGCTTGAGATAGGCTTCCATCTCGGCATCGCTCCAATAGAACACGGGGCTCAGCTTCAAGGAGCCGAAATTCGGGTCAGGCGAAACGATGTCCAGCCCGGCGCGATTCGGGTTCTGCACTTTGCGCAGTGCAGTGATCCACACGCTTGGAGCGAGCTCTTTCATACCACGTTGGAACGGCTCCAGCTTCATCACGGCGCTGAAATGCTTCAACCCTTCTTCGTCGTTTGTATCCGGGATCGGACCATAAACGGCATCGCGATGAGCGACGGTCATCTTGGGAATGTACGCCTTGATGTTCAGACCGAGTTGCTTGCGCAACTGCTCCGCGTGTTTATACGTCGCGGGGCGATTGTAGCCATGATCCACCCAGAGCACTTCGATGTCCGGCTGCACTTGCACACACAGATGCAAAATAACCGCCTCGTAAGGACGGAAGTTGGTGGAGACCACAGCGCGGCCCTTGGCCTGGCCGATGGCCCACTTCACGATTTCGAGCGGCGATTTCAGGCGCAGCTCGGCATTGGCTTGAGCGATTTGTTCAGCAGTCATGATCTTAAGCGTCTTTATTAAAATTCGGGAACGTGCCCGTCCGTGGTTCCTGGGCGAAGCATCCTGCATCGCCTCCACCAGACCGTAATGGTGCAACCCCCAGTAAATCGAACCCGCGATCAAAATACCCACTGCGGGCACAACGAGGCAGATGGGTCCGTAGAGCAGATCCGCGACCACACCGATGATGCCACCCACGGTGAACGCCAGCAGCACGATGAAAAGAAATCGCACCTTCCAAGACTGCACCTGCCGGTGGCGCAACCAATGCCCCAGCATCACCCCGATATCCGTCACCAAACCGGTGACATGGGTAGTTCGGACGATCAGGCCGCAATAACTGCTCGTCGTGGCGTTCTGCAGGCCGCAGGCCATGGCGATCGCGGGCAAGGCCCAACGCGTCTTGAAGATCAGGAGGGCGCAGGCCAAAGAAAGCAGCAGACCTTCGATAATCATGGCGACGCCGTAGCTCCGGCCCGGAATCAGCTTCCAAGCCCCGACGATGATCCCGCTTAACGCCGCCCCAAGGATGAACCCGATCAAAATGGACAGCGACGCCAGCGCATCCCGCCAGCGACCTTCCACCGCATCCAGCCCCATGCGCGAAACGGCGCCGGTCATATGGCTGACGGGTGTATGAAAAAAGCCAAGTGAGACCGAATTGATATAGCCCGCCGCCCCCGCCAACGCCGCCGCGCCCGGCAACATGTGCCGGACCTTGCGCAGGACGTTCTGCTTGTCGATCGATTGGGGGTGGGAATAGGGCATGGCAAAAATTCACGCGGAAAAAGCAGCCGTGAACTTGACGGTTTGGCACTTAGGCATTCTCTTTGCTCCCTTTGAAAAAAGGCTCGGAGCCGCAATGCCTGAGCATATTTGAACACTAAAATTATGACGTCTGAAATCCACTCGATCCCGGTCGGCAGCACAGTGCCCGACTTTGAAATGGAAACCTACGAACCCTTGGACCGCGGTTTTGGCAAGGTCTCCCTTGCCGACCTGAAGGCCCAAGGCAAGTGGACGGTGCTGGTCTTCTATCCGGCGGACTTCACCTTCGTCTGCCCCACAGAACTGGCCGACCTCGCGGACAAGACCGCGAAGCTGGAATCCCTCGGCGCGCGCGTGATCTCCGTGTCCACGGACACGAAGTTCGCCCACCTTGCCTGGCGCAACTCCGAGAAGCTCCTCGAAAACGTGAACTACACGATGGCCGCCGACCCCACGGGTACGGTCAGCAAAATCTTTGGCGTGTTCGACTACAAGACGGGCCTCGCCTTGCGCGGCACGTTCATGATCAACCCCGCAGGCACGCTCGTCACATCCGAGGTCAACTTCTACAACGTGGGCCGCGACGCCGAAGAACTCGTGCGCAAGCTGGAAGCGAACGTTTACCTCATGTCCCACCAGGACGAAGCCTGCCCCGCCAAGTGGCGCGCCGGCAGCAAGACGCTCAAGCCCAGCGCCAGCATGGTCGGTAACGTCCACGCTGCGTTGCACGGTTGAGTTGAGTGTCATTGTTTTTTGCGCGAAAGGGGCTGACCTTACGGTCAGCCCCATTTTTGTTCTCTGCGGGAGATTAGTTCGCCGCGGGCGCTGCTGTGGCGGCGGCCGCCTGCTCTTTCCAGAGCACACGTTCCACCCAGTCACCGAAGCGTTCGGAGCCGACGCGTTCCGCCGCATAACGGGTGAACAGACCGCGCAACTCCGGGATGATCTCCGGGTCTTTGATCAAGTCTTTGTGCAGCTTGTTCAGGCGCGTGCAGGCTTCGTTGCCGCCGAGATACATCTGGTAACGGCCCGGGCCCTTGCCCACAAAACCGATCTCGGACATATACGGACGGGCGCAACCATTCGGGCAGCCCGTCATGCGGATGATGACTTCCTGATCTTTCAGGCCGACCTCATCCAGCAAGGTTTCGATCTGGCCCATCAAACCAGGCAGATAACGTTCACTTTCCGCGAGGCCAAGGCCGCAGGTCGGCATCGACGGGCAAGCCATCGAGGCACGGCGCAGAGCGCTCGTCTGGTTGTCAACCGGCACACCGTGCTCGGCAAGGATCTTGGTGATGGCGGCTTCGTCAGCCGGCTTGATGTTAGCGAGGATGATGTTCTGCGACGGCGTCAAACGATACTCCGGCGAGAACTTCTCCGCGATGACCTTCAACGCGGTCTTCAGGCGATAGCCTTCCTTGTCCTTGATGCGGCCCGTTTCCACGTAGAGGCCGAGGAACTTGCTGCCATCGGCTGCCGTGTCCCAACCGAAATGATCACCTTGCTTGGTGAACTTGAACGGCTTCGCTTCTGCGAGCTTGTAACCGATACGGCTCTCGAGTTCCTGACGGAACCAGGCGGCGCCCTTCTCTTCGAGAACGTACTTCAAGCGGGCATGCTTGCGGTTCGTGCGATCACCGAAATCACGGTGCACGGTGAGCACACCCTTCGAGACATCAATCAATTGTTCCGGCGTGAGGAACCCGATCACGTCCGCGATACGCGGATACGTTTCGGCATTGCCGTGGCTGCGACCGAGGCCGCCACCAACCGTCAGGTTGTAACCGATCAGCTTGCCGTTCTCTTCGATGGCGATATAGCCAAGGCAGTTCGTCAACACGTCCACGTCATTGACGGGTTGCACGGCGAACGCGGTCTTGAATTTGCGCGGCAGGTAGGTCTTGCCGTAAAGCGGATCGACGAAATCTTTGTTCTGCTGATCGTCGAGATTGAGCTGCACGCCATCCACCCAGATGGAATGATAAGCCTTCGTCTTCGGCATGAGCGCTTCGCTCACGCGCGTGGCGTCCACGAGCAATTGCTTGTGGATCTCATTCCGCGCGGGCACGGGCGGAGACATGACGTTACGGTTCACATCACCGCACGCGGCGATCGTGTCCATCATCGCGGCGTTGAGCTCCTTCATCAACGGTCCGAGGCCGGACTTCACCACGCCGTGGAACTGGAAGCTCTGGCGTGAGGTAATGCGCAGGGTGTTGTTGCCGTAGTTCGTCGCGAGACGATCATAGACGAGGTATTGCGGGCCGGAGAGCACGCCACCTGGGATACGACCACGGATCATCCAGATGTAGAGCTTGCCGGTCTTGCGCTTGTCACGGTCATCCTGCTGATAGATGCCGTGGAACTTCAGAAATTGTTCATCGTCCGTGCTGAAGCAGACCGCATTGGTATCGTTCAGCGTGGCGGCGATGTTGCCCGCGAGGGTGGGAATAGCCGTCTTGAGCCCTTCGTTATGGGTCAATTTCTTTTCTTCGGTAGCTGCTGGGGCAGCCGCTTTATCTGTAATCATAAGTAAACTACTAATAATAGTAATGATTGCATACCCTCAGCCCCTTGTCAATGGGGAGCCAAGGTCGCAATTCGCGGTTTATTTCCGCCAAAATTGTCCTTTACCCAATCTGCGTGCATCCATTTAATCCACCCTAGCCTGTCGGCACGAATGGCCCGAGCTTCAAGCCCAGACAGAAAATTTAGCAAAGACGGCAGCATGAGCCAGCGGAAATTAGTGTATTTCGATAACAACGCCACCACCCGGATTGCTCCGGAGGTCATGGATGCCATGCTGCCTTTTTTGACGGAGCATTGGGGCAATCCTTCCAGCGCCTACCGCTTCGGAAACAAAGTCGTCAAAGACATCGACACCGCGCGCGAACAGATCGCAGCGTTGATCAATGCTGACGCTAAAGAGATCATTTTCACCAGTTGCGGCACGGAGAGTAACAATTCCGCCATCCAAAGCGCCCTGCTCACACAACCCGGCAAGAAACACGTCATCACCACAGCGGTGGAGCACTCGGCCAATATCAAATTTGGCAAGCACCTCATGGCGCAGGGTTACGACGTGACGTTTTTGCCCGTGGAACCCGACGGCACCATGGACTTGCACCGGCTAGAACTGGCCATCCGCCCGGATACCGCCATGGTTTCGGTGATGTGGGCAAACAACGAAACGGGCGTGCTGTTTCCCGTGGAAGAGATTGGTGCGCTCTGCCGCAGCCGCGACGTATTGTTCCATACAGACGCCGTCCAAACGCCCGGCAAGCTGGCCATCGACGTCAAAGAACTGGATGTCGACATGCTTTCCCTCTCCGCCCATAAGCTGAACGCTCCCAAAGGGATAGGCATGCTTTACGTGCGGAAGCGCACAAAATACGTCCCCTACGTCATCGGTGGCGGGCAGGAAAAAGGACGGCGCGGTGGCACGGAGAATGTCCCCTACATCATCGGCTTCGGCAAAGCCGCCGAACTCGCGGCAGGTCATGTGGAATACGAGAACACCAAGGGGCGCAAACTGCGTGATCGCTTGGAACAGGGCATCCTGAAGAACATTCCGCGCACCTCGCGCAACGGCGCACGGGAACCGCGGCTGCCTAACACGTCCAACATCTCGTTTGAAGGCGTCGAGGCCGAGGCCATCTTAAGTTTGCTGGATCAGGCTGGGGTTTGCGCCTCCAGCGGCTCCGCCTGCACCACGGGTTCTCTAACCCCTTCCCATGTTCTCACGGCCATGGGCCTAAGCAGCAAGCGCGCAAGGAGTTGCGTGCGTTTCAGCCTGGGCATTTACAACACCGAAGAAGAGGTGGAATACGTGCTCAATATCCTGCCGGATATCATCGCCAAACTTCGCGCGGCCAGCCCGGCTCCAGTGACCAAGAAAGCAGCCGCAGCCGTAGCGGCTTAAAAGGCCGATGGGCGACCGCTGTTTCCCGAGGTTTCATCCTGTACGGATGCAGCTATTCTTTCCGGGAATGGGGCGAAACTTTTCTTTCGCCCCGGTGATTTCTTAAAGGCGTTGCACCCTATATCACTATGAAAACCATTTTAGTCAGTCTTGCCGCGGCCGGAGTTGGATTTGGTGCCGCTTATGTTTACGTCTCCAACGAAAAGACGGCCGAGTTCCAAAAGGAAAAAGCCCGCATTGAAAGCCAGTGGGGCGATGAAAAGGAACGCTTGGAGCGTGATGCGAAGACAGCCAAGAACAAGCCGGCCCGTGTTGAACAAGTGACCGAGACGGTGGAGGTCGTCAAAACCCTGCAAAAGTCACCGCAAGAGATTTTGGACAAGCTGGTCCAGCTCAAGCCCGCAGCCGGCACCGGCACGGCGCGGAACTCCAGCATCCGGGATATCATTCACCAATTGGAAAGCCTCGCGGATCAAGGCACGGCTTCCTTGCCGGCCATCAAGGCCTTCCTGAAACAGAACATCGACGTCTCCTACGAGCGGGAACGCCAGCAACCCAACGCCGACGGCACAACGCAAACCGCTGGTGGCCCGCCACAACCTGGCCAAGGCGGTCCGGGTGGACAAGGTGGACCGGGTGGCGGCCGCGGTAATTTTGGCGGTTTCGGTGGTGGCCCACCCCCGTGGGCAAATGGCGGTCAGGTAGATTTGACGCGCCTCGAAGATCTTTACCCGCTGTCTCTGCGCATCGGTCTGTTCGAGACCGTTAAGAAAATCGGCGGGGTGGAAGCGGAAGGCATCTTGGCGGAATCTCTCCAGACGACGGGGCGCGGTGTGGAAGTCGCGCTGCTGACGATTCTGCTGGATGAAATCGCGCCAAACAAATACGCCGCCGCCGCTGTCGCTGCGGCGAAAGATCTGCTCGCCCACCCGCTCGCGATCGATAATCCGACCCGGGCTGATGAACAATCCAAGGGCTACCTCTACGCGATTCTGCGCAAGTATAACGACACAACTTTCGTGGCTACCGCGCAGACTTTGGTGATCGGTGCCGATGGCCGCATCGACAACAGCGCGTTGGGCTTTGTGACGTCCGCTTTGAAGGAACAAGCCGCACCGTTGCTTTACTCCATGTATAACGACGCCCGGGTGACGAACAACTGGGACAAGGTCGCCATCGCTTCCTCTGCCCTGAACTATGTGGGCATGGCTACGACGTCCGACCAGTTGTTCAAAGACATCATCAGCAACGAAGACGCCGGCATGGCCCGCTTCATGGCCATCGGCAGTCTTGACCGGGAACCATGACCCCGGAAGTCATCCAAAGCCGCATCGCTTTACTGCAGAACGTGAAGTCCACGATGCAAGACGAGCGCATGCAAGGCATGGTGGACCGGACCATCCAGAATTTGAATAACAAGCTGAACCCGCAGGCAGCCGGGGCCACCGACGCCAATAACACGGGTCGTCGTCGGACCCGCGGCGGCGGCAACTGATAATTTGTTGGTATAGGGCACACAGCCGCGCCAGACTTTGGTTGGTCTGGCGCGGCTCTTTCTTTTCAAGCCGCGCGCTTGGTCTATAGTCGCCCCATGCCGGTTGTTTTTTACGATACTCACGCCCATCTGGATTTTCCGGACTTCGCAGCGGAATTGCCTGCCGTCGTTCAACGCGCGGCCGATGCTGGCATTGAACGGATCATCTCCATCGGCACGGACTTGGACAGCAGCCGCAAGGCCATCGAACTGGCCGAAAAGTTTCCGGCGGTTTACGCCGTCGTGGGCTGGCACCCGAACGATGCGTTGCAAGCACGCGTGGATATCCGCAGCGAATTACGCGCTTTGACCCTGCATCCCAAAGTCGTCGCCATCGGTGAAACGGGTTTGGATTACTTCCGCCTCCCCAGCGCCAATGGCGGCACGGTAGCGGAAGATGAAGTGCTGAAGAAAAAGCAGGCGGAGATTTTTCAGCAACAACTCGAAGTGGCCGCCGACACCGGCCTCAACGTGGTCATCCACACACGTGGCGATTGCTTTGAGCAGACCTTGGACATCATGCGCCCGTTCACCGCCAAGGTGCGCGGTGTCTTCCATTGTTTCGTCAATGATACCGCCGCGATGCAACGCGTGCTGGCGATGAATTCACTCGTGAGCTTCACCGGCATCCTCACCTTCAAGAACGCCCAGACCATCCGTGATACTTTGGCGGCCACACCGCTCGGCAGCTTCATGCTGGAAACGGATTCTCCGTTTCTCGCGCCGGTGCCCTATCGGGGAAAACGTTGCGAGCCTGCCTACGTGAAGGAGATCAGCGAAGCTGTGGCGCAGTTGAAAGGTTGCAGCCTGGCGGAACTCAGCCATGCCACCTGCCAGACCGCCAAGGGATTCTTCCGCGGCTTAAAATAGCCCTCAGACGGTCATCTGCTGAAACCACCAGAGCAGACTGAACTTGTGCTCCTCGCCCCAGCCGCGACGCAGGGCAAAATCAAACCCCACCACCAACGCCGCCAGGAGAAAGGGTGCCAAATCCACTTTGCCATAGCGTAACGGCAGCCAGCGGATAACGCGCATGATGCTTTGTGCCATGCCGTTCACATACGCAAGGAACGCGTAGTTCCCCAGATAAACATAGCTGTTGAGCACGTGCAGAAACAGGATCGCCAGAATGATGGGCGTGCAAAGCAGGTGAACCGTCACCGCCAGCACCACCCCCTGCCCGACCCAATGCTGCCAAGTCCGCGGCTCCGGCAAAATCCGCAGGTATGTGAAGTAATAGCTTAAAGCCATCCACGCCAAAAAGGCGACTACCGCCGGGGTGATGATGCGCAAGCCGGCCGGTAACGCGGACACCCAGCCCAGATGCCGTCGCACGATGGCCTGCCAAGGATTCGCTTCGCCCGCGCGATGATTCACCAGTTGCAGGAACATCAGCCAGAACGCAAAGACGCCCAGCCACGAAGCAAAACTGAGCAGCGAGGTACAGCACCATGCGGTCAAAGTAATCACTGCGGAACGGAATGCTGATCACCACCATGTCGATGCGTGGCGCCCACTTCACGGCGGAACCGATCATCCAGTAGAAGATCGCCCGGATGCCTAGCAGCAAGACAAGCGCCGTGATCAGCGTCTTCTGATTGAACTGGCCGCGCTCCGTTTTCTTAAGGGTGGAAAGCAGTGTGCCGCCGCGGAAATCATTCGACGGGACAAAACGATGCGACCGCCAGCTCAACCAGATGAGCATGGCGGCCGCATTGAGAATGAAATGGATCAGGTCCATCAGTGAACGGTGCGTGGTGAGGGTTCACCAATCACCACCCACGCGCTTTACATCATCTTGAGCAGCGTGTCAGCCATTTCGCTCGGCGTCGCAGCGACACCGATGCCGGCTTCGCGGAACGCTTCGAACTTCGCGGCGGCCGTACCTTTGCCACCGCTGACGATCGCACCGGCATGGCCCATGCGACGGCCCGGAGGCGCCGTGGAACCGGCGATGAAACCGGCGACCGGCTTGGTGCCGTATTGTTTGATCCACGCGGCGGCTTCTTCTTCGGCGCTGCCGCCGATCTCACCAATCATGATGATACCATGAGTTTCCGGATCCGCCATGAACATCTTGATGACGTCCAAGTGCGAGGTGCCGTTCACGGGATCACCACCGATGCCGACGCAGGTGGACTGGCCCACGCCGCGGCTGGTCAACTGCCACACGGCTTCATACGTCAACGTGCCGGAACGGCTCACGACGCCGATGCTGCCCTTTTTGTGGATGTAACCCGGAGCGATGCCGATGCGGCAACCGCCCGTAGAATTCGGACCTTCACCCGGCGTAACGATGCCCGGGCAGTTCGGCCCGATCAGGCGGGTCTTGCTGCCGCCCATGGCGCGCTTCACAGCCACCATGTCGCGGACCGGAATGCCTTCCGTGATGGCGACCACGAGATCGAGGCCGGCATCTACGCCTTCAAGAATCGCGTCCGCCGCGAACGGAGGCGGCACGAACACGGCGGAAGCCGTGGCGCCCGTGGCCTTCACTGCTTCGGCGACGGTGTCAAAGATGGGCACTTTGCCCTCGAACAACTGGCCGCCTTTACCAGGCGTTACACCTGCCACGACATTCGTGCCGTAAGCGAGGGACAACTGGGCGTGCCGGGCACCAAACGAACCGGTGATGCCTTGGATCAAAACTTTCGTATCGGGTTTGACGATGATGGACATATAGAGAGTCGTTATTATTTCGCGATGGTCTTGACCACCTTTTGCGCCGCATCCGCCATCGTGTCACCACTGATGATGGTCAGGCCGGATTCAGCCAGGGTCTTCTTGCCAGCTTCCACGTTGTTGCCTTCGAGGCGCACCACGAGAGGGAGCGTCAGACCCGTTTCCTTCACGGCCGCCACGATGCCCGTCGCGATGACGTTGCAATCCATGATGCCACCGAAGATGTTCACGAAAATCGCTTTCACTGCGGGATCGCTCAAGATGATCTTGAACGCCGCCGTGACCTGGTCCTTCGTTGCCCCACCCCCGACATCCAGGAAGTTGGCCGGCATGCCGCCGTAGTGCTGGATGATGTCCATGGTAGACATGGCCAGACCGGCACCGTTCACCAAGCAGGCGATGCTGCCATCGAGCTTGATGTAATTCAGCGCGAACTTGCTCGCCTCGATCTCCAGCGGGGATTCTTCCGCGAGGTCACGCATGTCCTGAATGTTCTTATGACGATAGAGGGCGTTGTCATCGAGGCTGATCTTGGCGTCAACCGCCACGATCGCTTCCTTGCCTTCCGGCGTCTCGACGATGCACAGCGGATTGATTTCCACCATCGCGGCATCGCATTCCCACCAGGTCTTGTAAACGCCCATGATGAGCTTCACGGCACCGTTGAAGACATCCCCCTTCAAACCGAGACCGGAAGCGATCTTGCGGGCTTGAAACGCCTGGATGCCCACCGCGGGATCGATCCATTCCTTGAGGATTTTCTCCGGGCTGTGCTCGGCCACTTCCTCGATGTCCACGCCGCCTTCCGTGCTCGCCATGATGAGCGGACGGGAGTTCGCACGATCCAGCAGGATGGCCAGATAAAATTCTTTTTTGATCGTCTCGGCGCTGGCCACGAGAATGGTGCTGACCTGGCGGCCTTCTTCGCCGGTCTGCTTCGTCACGAGGATTTTGCCCAGCATGTTATCGGCGACATTGACGGCGTCTTCCACCGACTTCACCAATTTGACACCGCCCTTGAAGCCATGCTTGAACGTGCCCTTGCCACGACCACCGGCATGGATCTGCGATTTGATCACCGCGAGCTTGTGGCCCGCATTAAAAAGCTGCTCCGCCGCAGCTTTCGCCTCAGCAACAGTTTTGCAAGGTTGCCCTTGCGGTACGGCGACGCCGTATTGGGCCAGCAACTGCTTGGCCTGATATTCGTGAATGTTCATCTTTTAAAGAATCGTTTTGTGATTGAGCGCGAGAAAGGGCGGACTTTCGTCCGCCCTTTTGATTCGCAAATTGTTTTACCGTTTTTCGATAGGAACCACCGTCAGGCCGACCGTCGGCCCGGTGTATTCGCTCTGCGGGCGGATCAGGCGGTTGTCGGCAAGCTGTTCCAGGATATGCGCCGTCCAGCCCGAGGTGCGGGCGATGGCAAAAATCGGCGTGAACAGGTCCGTCGGGATGTCCAAGGAGTAATAGACCGTGGCGGAATAGAAATCCACGTTCGCATGCAGTCCCTTGCGTTCCAGCATGAGGGAGGCGATGCGCTCGGACATCTGGATCCATTTCGGCTCGCCCAGCTTGGAGCTGAGGATCTGCGCCATGCGCTTGAGATGCGGCGCGCGCGGATCGAGCACCTTGTAAACACGGTGGCCAATACCCATGATTTTCTGTTTCTGCGCCAGGCAGTCTTCCACGTAGGCATCCACCTTCTCCAGTGAACCGATCTCCTTCAGCATCTTGATGACGCCTTCATTGGCGCCGCCATGCAACGGTCCTTTAAGGGTGCCGATGGCCGAGGTGATGGCCGAGTAAATATCGCTCAGGGTCGCAATCGTGACGCGGGCGCTGAACGTGGAAGCGTTCATGCCGTGGTCGGCGTGGAGCACGTAGCACATATCCATCGTGCTTTCCTTTTCCGCGGAAGGCTTCACGCCATCCATCATGTAGAGGAAATTGGCGGCTTCGCCGAGGGACGCATCGGGATGAACCAACGGCAGGTTCTGCCGATGACGATGGAAGTATGCCGTGACGACCGGTATCTGGGCGATCAGGCGGAGAGCCTTGCGCCGCTGGGCGTGCATGGAATCATCTTCCGCCGCCGTATCAAAACAGCCCAAGGCCGAAACGCCGGTCCGCAACACATGCATCGGCGGGGTATCTTTCGGCAGCTTTTGGATGATTTCGATGACGCCTTTGGGCAATTCACGGAACCCGGCGAGCGTCGCTTTCAGCTCCGCCAGCTCCTTCTGCGTCGGCAAAGCGCCGTGATGCAAAAGATGAACTACTTCCTCGTAGGTCACCTTGCCCGCGAGTTCATTAATGTCATAGCCGCAGTAGATGAGCTGGCCGACGTTACCCCGCACATCGCTCAGGCGCGTCTTGGCCGCTACGATACCTTCCAAACCTTTTGCCACTGCCGAGGGGTTGCTCATGGGGTCAAAATTCTATGTTTTTGGGTGGTTTTTATGTAAAATGCGCGGTCAATCTAGGGGACAGCCCCGGCACCGTCAACGGTTTTAGACCACAGAAAAACACGAAGACCTCCTCCCCCTACACTTGATCCGAAAAAGGGGTTAAAACCAAAAACGATAAGCCCGCCTGATAACCCGCAAACCTCAGCTTATACCAAATGGTAAAATCACCCTGAAAACCACTCAAAGCAGTAAATCGGATGGTTCTTACGTCCCCCCACTTTACAGCGGGCTAAAGGTCCGGTTTAATGGCGCTTAACAAAGGACGGCGTAACTGCCGTCCTTAGCATTTTTGGACCATGAAATATATTTTCGTCACCGGTGGTGTGGTAAGTTCACTGGGTAAAGGCCTGACCGCCGCTGCGCTCGGCACCCTTTTGGAAAACCGCGGGTTAAAGGTCGCCCTCCAGAAGTTCGACCCCTACCTGAACCTCGACCCCGGCACGATGAGTCCCTATCAGCACGGTGAAGTGTATGTGCTGGATGACGGCGCCGAAACGGATCTCGATCTCGGCCACTACGAACGCTTCACCCACACGAAGCTCAGCCGCATGAACAACCTGACGAGCGGCCAAGTTTACGCCCGGGTGCTGGAAAAGGAACGCAAAGGCGAATACCTCGGCAAAACGGTGCAGGTGATCCCCCATGTGACGGATGAGATCCAACTGCGGATCACGCAACTGGCCGAGCAATCCAAGGCCGACGTGATCATCACGGAGATCGGCGGCACCACGGGTGATATCGAAGGCCTGCCCTTCCTCGAAGCCATCCGTGAATTCGCGCTCGAAGTGGGTTACAACAATGCCTTGTTCCTGCACGTCACCTACGTGCCCTTCATCAAGGCCGCCGGCGAACTGAAGACGAAGCCGACCCAGCAATCCGTTGCCAAGCTGCGTGAGATCGGTATCGCCCCGCACATCCTCGTCTGCCGTTGCGAGAAACCGCTCGACAAGGAATTGCGCCAGAAGATTTCCCTGTTCTGCAACGTCCCGTACGAAGCCGTGATCGAAGAGAAGGACGTGGATCACTCCATCTATGAAGTGCCGCTGATGCTTCAGCGCGAACGCATGGATGACCTCGTGTGCAGACAGTTGCAACTCAACGTCCCGCCCGCGAACATGACGCATTGGCAGGACATCATCCGCAAGCTCATCGCTCCGCAGCACCGCGTGCGCATCGGCGTGGTCGGCAAATACATCGAACTGAACGATGCTTACAAATCCGTTTACGAAGCCATCATCCACGGTGGCGTGGCGAATGATTGCGGCGTGGAGATCGAGAAGGTGGACGCCGAAGACATCGAGAAGTTCGGCGCGGAAAAGATTTTGAAAGGCCTCGGCGGCATCCTCGTCCCCGGCGGTTTCGGCGAACGCGGTATCGAGGGCAAGATCATGGCCGCGCGTTATGCCCGTGAGAACAAGCTGCCTTACCTCGGCCTGTGCCTCGGTATGCAAATCGCGTGCATCGAGTTTGCGCGGAACGTGCTCAACCTCGCGGGCGCGCACTCCACTGAATTCGACCCGCAGACGACGAACCCGGTGATCTGCCTCATGGATGAGCAGAAGAAAGTCATCTCCATGGGCGGCACGATGCGCCTTGGCTCCCAGGCGTGCCACCTGGCCGCCGGCTCCAAAGCAGCGGACCTTTACAAGTCCTCCGTAATCCATGAACGCCATCGTCATCGCTACGAGTTCAACAACACGTATCGCGCACAATACGAGGGCAAAGGATTTACGTTCAGCGGCACCTCGCCGGACGGCAACCTCGTGGAAGTCATCGAGCTGAAGGGGCACCCCTTCTATCTGGCGAGCCAGTTCCACCCGGAATTCCAGAGCAAGCCGAACGCGCCGCATCCGCTGTTCCAAGGCTTCATCGCCGCCGTGCATGAACACATGCACCACAAGCCGTTGTAAACGATAGCTCACATGAATGCTCCTGATGGCAGCACTGGAAAAGAGGTTTCAGATGACCTTGATTTTTCAGATTGGAGCGGCATGAAAAATCATACGCCCATGAGCTTTGAGCAGGCTTACAAGTATAACCAAGAGCTCATCGCCATGTTCCCACCTCCACCCGACGAAGAAGCCCGGCGCTGGGCGCGAAAGAGCAACGTCGAATTCGTGCTCTAATTTACCCGTCTTGTTCTAAAAGGGACTTTGCTTGACCTACGCTGAAGCCATCCAGTTCCTGCACGGTCTCCAGATGTTCGGCACGAGGCTGGGGCTGGAGTGCACACGTGAGTTGGCCGACCTCTGTGGTGCGCCAGATAAGAAACTGAGATTCATCCACATTGCAGGCACCAACGGCAAAGGTTCCGTGTGTGCGATGCTGGAGAGCATCTATCGCACAAGCGGTTTACGTGTGGGGCTCTACACCTCGCCGCATCTGGTGGCGTTTGGTGAGCGTATCCAAGTGAACCGCCAGCCCATCAACGAGGCCGATATCATCCGCTTGGTGCAGGGCATCCAAACGAAGCTCACACATTTCCCCGCCGACCGGCATCCGACGTTCTTTGAAGTGGTCACGGTGATGGCTCTGCAATACTTCGCCGAACAGAAGTGCGGTCTCGTCATCTGGGAAACGGGATTGGGCGGACGTCTGGATGCCACGAACATCGTCACACCTCTGACGAGCGTCATCACGAACATCGCTTACGATCACACAGCGTGGCTGGGAGACACATTGGATAAAATCGCCAGGGAAAAAGCCGGCATCATCAAGCCGGGAATTCCCGCCATCACCGGTGCGGAAGCACCGGAAGCGCTCGCGGTGATCCAGCAAACCGCGCGAGAGAAACGATCTCCGTTGACGTTGGTGACGAATACCGATGCTGCCGCTCTTAAGCATTCCCCCGCCCTGCTCGGCGCGCATCAACGGATGAACGCCGCGGTGGCCGTGGCCGTGGTAAAACAATTGCAGATGCAGCTTCCTGTGCGTGAGGACGCCATTTCGACCGGTCTCGCTACGGTGCATTGGCCGGGACGTTTGCAATTGGTGGAGATGGGCAACGGCCAACGGGTGTTGCTCGATGGCGCGCATAATGAGGACGGGATCACACTGCTCACGCACGCGTTGCGTGAAAGGTTCGCCGTAGAGAAGCCTGTTCTGATCATGGGCGCACTCGCGGATAAAGATTGGCAGCAGATGTGCCGTCTACTGGCACCCTTCGCTGCTGAGGTTCACCTCGTGCCGGTGGGCAGTGCTCGCACCGCTTCGCCTTCGGAATTGGTTGAGGAATTCCAGCGCGCGAATCCGTGTGTACTGCTGCACGTCCACGAGACGCTCGCTCAAGCGCTCACTGCCACGAAGGAGGCGAAGTTTCGCTTGGTAACGGGCTCGCTTTATCTCATCGGAGAAGCGATGGAGAAACTGGGCATCTCGGCAGTGCCAACGGAGAATGAACGGGCTTTGAATGAGTGGGGCGGTAAACCGAAAGACGTTAAAACGGTTAAACCGTGAAACGTCGAATCGGTGAGCGGGGCCGCGTTAACATTTCGACCAATCTCGGTTATCGCGAGCTTTCACTTCGTCCGCGCTTCGAGAAACGTTTTCAACTCCTGAGCCGCTTTGCCACCAAAGCCGGGGACTTCTGCCAGTTGCTCTACCGTTGCCATCCGCAGGCGCTGCACGGAGCCGAATTTCTTAAGCAACGCCGCCTTGCGCGCGTTACCGATGCCGGGAAACTCATCAAGAATGCTCTCGGAAATCTTTTTAATGCGGAGTTGCGCGTTGTAGGTATTGGCAAAGCGATGCGATTCATCGCGCACCCGCTGTAAAAGTTTCAACGCACCCGTGTCATGACTCAGGCGCAAGGGCTCAGAAATTCCCGGCCGGTAAATCTCTTCATATTCCTTCGCCAAGCCGATGATCGGGATGTCTTGCAAGCCCAGCTTAGCGAGTTCTTCACACGCGGCATTGAGCTGACCTTTGCCACCATCGATGAGGATCAGGTCGGGCAGCTTGGCTTTCGTCGGCGGCTTGGGCACCCATGGCGCATTGAGTTCCTCCGAGGACTCCAGCGCAACGGGCTCGATATCGCTCACCGCCTCCCCCTCCAACTCAGGCGACTTCACCACAGGCTCACCCGGTTTAGCCATTATCGCAGCCGCGTCTTGATTCTTCTTCGGTTTACGGCCTTGGTAAGCGGCGCTCACATCATCCACAGCGCGTTGCAGCTCATCCTTGCTCGCTTCACCGCCCGTGTCTGCCGTCTTCTCTTCCGGTGGCAACGCCTCGCCTTTGATCTCTTTGATGAGCCGCGCGTAACGGCGATGAATCGTCTCGGCCATGCACGCGAAGTCGTTCTGCTCCGTCACCGTCTTCATCTTGAAGCGGCGGTAATTCGAGCGATCCGGCCGCCCGTGCCAGAAGCTCACCATGGAGGACACCATGAACGTACCGCTGATGTTCGATATGTCGTAACCCTCAATCCGTTCCGGCGCCTTCGCCAAGCCCAGCACGCGACCAAGCTCGCGCATATCCGCTTCGGGATTGATTGCTACCGGCAACTTGTAAGGGATGCGCTCGAACTTCTCCGTCTTCTGCGTGGTGCGTTTGAGATCAGTAAGCAGATCACGTAACTGTGCGGCCTTCTCGAAATCCAACTTCGCGGCAGCGGCTTTCATCTCCACTTCCAATTGGCCGACCATCTCTTCACATTGACCATCGAGGAAATCGCAACCCGCATTCACCTGCAGCAAGTATTGCTCATGCGTCACGTTGCCGATACAGGGCGCGGTGCAGACTTTTAAGTGGCCGTAGAGGCAATGCTTGTAGTCTGATTCATTTGGCGTGAGCGGGCGGCAACCGCGCAGATTGAACTTCTGCCGCACGAGATGCAGCGTGCGCCGAAGAGCGCCAGAATCCGGAAAGGGACCGAAGTAACGCGCGCCGTCATCGTGCTTCTGGCGCGTGAGCGTGAAGCGCGGGATGGGATCGTTCAGATTCACCTTGAGCATGATGAACCGCTTGTCGTCGCGGAAGCTGATATTGTAGCGCGGCTTAAATTCCTTGATGAGCTTGCTCTCCAGCAGCAACGCCTCCGGCTCGCTCTTCACCGTGTGCGTATCAAAATCATGAATGGCATCGACGAGCGCGTTGAATTTCAAATCCCAGCCCATGCGGCGTGAGGGATGGAAATACTGGCTCACGCGCTTGCGGAGGTCGCGTGCCTTGCCCACATAGATCACCGTGCCGAAACGGTCTTTCATCAGGTAAACCCCCGGTTTATGGGTTACCTGGCTCAGCTTGTTGCGTATGTGATCCGTGACGGGCACGGCTGTATCTTACGTCACCAGCCGAATGGTGCAACTGGTTGTCCACCAAACCAAGGCGAGGCGAGGACTTCACTTGGCAGGATTCAATCTGGCTTTGAACGGAGGCGGCCAGATGGATAACTCATGGTTTGGATCAGCCCGCCATAGGCGGCATTCCTCCGCCCAAGACGGGCCATCCGACAGATAAAAACGCGCATGCCGAAAATCCCAGAATCCCCCCAGCAACGACAGGGACAGCAGCAGAGTTAGACCAGCTTTTGTGAGGCGTGATTCCCTAGGTGTCCGCAAGGCCAAATGCAACAGAACCAAAACGAGGAGAATTCCCGGTGCCAGCGTGTAACGGGGTGCCCAGGTGGGATAGAGTAAAAAATGTTTGGCCCAGAGCGCGTTCCACAACGAACAAAAGCCGATAAACACAGCTGCTCCGAACATCAGGAGCAGGTCCGGGGCAGGCGTTTTCCGCCAGATGGCAAAAGCCAGCAACAAAGGAAGCGCGAGCAAAGCCACCGCCAGCAGCGGCAGCCACCAAGAAGGCTGCTTCACCATAAAGACCAGCCAGTTCCCGACCACATCCGCGGCTTTGGTGCCGAAGACCGGGAGGACAATACATTTGTTCCACCAAGCAAGCATCGTCACGGAAAGATCATGCTGGATGGCCCGTCCACCAAACCCGGCGGCGGGCAGCCGCATGATCACGAAATGAAAAGCCAGCGTGGCCGAGAGCCAGATGGCCCGGCGCAGATTTTCCGGCGTGCGATCACCCCACCATTTCAAACAGAAAAAAGGCGCGCACAGGGAAGACAAGGGGCTGGTCAAGGCCCCCATCACGAGCACTGCCCACTGAAAGATCCGGTCAACCCGGCCCAATTGGCCGGTGGATTCCAGCAGAAGCAGGGCAATGGTCAGGGAGAAATAGAATTTAGCACCCAACGTACTAAGCCATAACTCGTCATTCAACGGAGTCACCAACACGATGAGGCAGCCCAAGCTCTTAGCCCAGGGAAGCTGCCAATGATGGGCACCACTGCGGAGGATCACGATGGGTGCCGTCAGCATGACCAGCAGGCCGCCGAGCTTAAAGAAAAGCGGAGCCTGCTCCAGCGGCACGAGCCAAACAGTCAACAGAGCCCAGAGGTTTTCGTAACAGCTCCAGTAGCCCGCAAATAAAAAAGTGAACGTGTCCCAGCCGGACTCATTCCAGGCTTGGGCATAGAATACTTTCCCCTCCTCCACCCAGAACTGAGGTGCAAAAAAATACGCCGGTTGCCGTAGAAAAATGGCGGCCAGAATCAGCAAAAGAATGCCTGCTTGAGCGGTCAAGCTGCCGGGATCACGCAGCGCCCGAAACATGGTCCTATAACGCGACGAGCTCGAGGCGGTCGTTGAATCGTGCTCAATCATGAATCAATTCGAGGCGCTCCATTTGAGTTCAAACCATCGGGGCCTAGGGTAATCGCGTCAGATGAGGTTTCAAATCAATTAGCAAAACCTGATGTTTGCCAAGCAGAGTGATCCAGACTAGCTCAGGAAGAGTTTGCTATCGCAAATAGAAGCCATAAATCGTCAACTCGATGACCAAACACGAGTCAGAATTGAAATGACATCGGGCCATCACCTGATTACATAGCCAAACAATCCATATGAGCTTTCTTTGGTCACGCCGCCATTTTCTCAGCAGTCTATCGGCCAGCACTGCCTTGCTTGCTGCCGGATGCAAGAGCACAAGCCAAAGTTCTCGCCCCATCAGCAAGATAGAAGTCTCCATAGTCGGCGAAGAGTTTTATCTGAACGGCCAACCGACTTTCAAAGGGCGCACGTGGAAGGGGCTCAAGATCCAAGGGCTGTTGCCGAATTCGCGGATGGTTCAAGGAACCTTTGATGACTTGAATCCGGCCACAGCCGCGCAGTGGGCCTACCCGGATACGAAGAAATGGGATGCGGACCGGAATGTGAACGAGTTTCTCGCGGCCATGCCCGAGTGGCGGAAGCACGGATTGCTGGCCATCACACTGAATCTGCAAGGCGGCTCGCCTTACGGTTATTCCAATGCGCAGCCGTGGGAGAATTCGGCTTTCGCACCGGATGGATCCTTGCGCGATGCGTTCATGCGTCGCACAGAACGCATCATCAACCGCGCTGATGAACTCGGGATGGTGGTGATCCTCGGCTACTTCTACTTTGGGCAGGATCAGCGGTTGCAGGATGAGGCCGCCGTCATCCGCGCCGTGGACAACGCAACGGATTGGGTCTTGGCGAAAGGCTGGCGCAATGTGCTCATCGAGGCGGACAACGAATGCAATGTGAAGAGTTACGACCATGCCATCTTGAAGGCAGACCGCGTGCATGAACTCATCGAACGCGTGAAGAGCAAGCGCGTGACTGGGCGGCGGCTACTGGTGAGCACATCCTATGGCGGTGGCGCGGTACCAAAGGAGAATGTGGTGCGCGCCGCTGATTTCTTGCTCGTACACGGGAATGGGGTGAAAGACGCGCAGCGTATCGGCGAGATGGTGGCACAAACACGAAAGGTGGCGGGCTATCGCCCCATGCCGATCGTGTTCAACGAGGACGATCATTTCGATTTTGAACAGCCGACGAACAATTTCATCGCAGCGACTAAGGCATACGCTTCGTGGGGCTTCTTTGATTATCGGATGAAGGATGAGGGCTTTGATGAGGGTTACCAGAGTGTGCCGGTGAATTGGGGCATCAGCAGTGAACGGAAGCGCGGGTTCTTCAAGCTGTTGAAGGAGATAACAGGGAGTTGATGAAAACGCGGCAAGGATGCCGCGTAACTCGCAGGCTGGAAGCCTACGCTACGGCGCAAGTGCCAAGTCCACCTGGTTCACCTTAGTCCAGAGGGGTTCCAGTGCTTGACGCAGTTCAGACCACGTTGTGGCGGGTGGGCAAAAGACTTGGACTTGGAGGGAGCGCAGGCGCGGGTCGTTGATGAATTCCAGTAATTGCGCGGGACTGGAAATCGTGGTCATGGATTTCAGGTCACCGGGGGAGAAGGTGGTGGTGAGTTGAGGGGATTGGGCATCGGGGATTTTGCGGGCGACGCCCAATTTCAAACCAGCGTTGGATCGTATCACCAGCACGACCACGTTGGCCGGGGTTGCTTCCTGGCGCACGTTCACGATGCCGGTGTTGTTGGTGCTTTGCGGTAAGGCTCGCAGATGTACAGGGGACACCAACTCCTCCAGCACGGGTGCCAAGGCTTGCGCGGTGGAAAACCATGTTGCGGCGGGCGCTTTCTCCTCAGGTTGCAGCGTGAAACTCATTTCCAAGCCGAGATGGCGGCGTATGCGAAGAAGCTGTTGGGCTTGTTCGATTGAAGCAAGGTTGGCAGGGAAACTGGCACGCACCGGGTCTTCCGCCAATCTCCACGCGCCGGATTCATTCACGCTTAAAGCCCAGTCTTTGCGGCCCGGTTGGGGCGCAAATATTTTCAATGCTGAACCCAGTTTTAACTCAGCCAGCAACTGCTTCGCCTTCTCTTCACCAGCGGGCACTTGAGCTACTTTGAGGGCGGGTGCCAGTTCACCGAGGTAAACGCGTAGGAATTTGAGCGCGGGATTGCGCAGGCCCGCTTTGTTGCCGGAGGCCGCCTTGAGCACAAGCTGGGCGACGTCTTCCGCCGTGTAAGTCCAATTCAGCGGGAGCGGATTTGAGGCGACACGCGGCAAGCCGTTGGTGGCGGTCTTAAGGTCGATGAAGAGTTGGTATTGCCCCAGCGGTTCGCCTTCCAAGCGGCCATAATCGAGCCGGATGGTGCGGTCGAGATTTTGGCCCGGCGGCACGGTGATCTCGGTGTAGTCGCCATCGATGGCACTGGGCACGCGCATTTCGCGGAAACCCTTTTCATTCACCAGCCAGACACTGAAATCATCGGGCCAGCGGACCACGCGCGATTCGCCGGAAACGTTGCGCACGCGCAAAGCCCAATCGGTGGCGCCGAGCAACGGGAACTTTGCGGGCCCGGAAAACTCAAGCACCAAGCCGCGTTGTTTGGCGCGTTGCTCCCGTTGCTGCAGGTAATCCGTGACGCTGACCACACTGAGGCGGTTCGTGGGGGTGGCGGCACCATCACGCCAGAGATTCACGCCACGCGGCACCTGCGGCTTTTGAAAATCCAGCACGCCCGTGTAACGACCATAAAGCTCGTAGGTGCCGGTCTCGGGCAGTTGCACCCAATCGCTGAGGAAAGAATCAAAATCACGCGCTTTGCCGGGCGCCAGGACTTCAGCCTTGGCGAACATGTGCGCGAGGGCCTGACCGGGCGGGATGGGTTGGACGACCTGACCGTTACGAGTGATGGTCAGGCGGCCATTCACGCGGCAGCAGCCTTCCCACATGAAGCCGAGCGGATCGGTGGATTGATTGGTGAAGCGCCAGTGCAATGGGATGCTGTCACCGATCACATACGTCTCGGCGGGCGGGATGACCAGTTCCGCGCCGACGGAGCCGCCTGCAGCATGGGCCGGGGCAAAAAAGGCGGACTGACCAAGCAGTCCGCCCAACAAAACTAGCGATGTGAGAAAGGACTTCACGAACCACTTACGCTCACGACCTTCAGGTCGTCAAATTTGATGGGCGTGCCCGCGAAGGGGCTGCCCCAGATGGTGGCGCGACCGGCGATGGGTTCTTCCTTTTCGTCGAAAGAGATGGTCACTTCCTTAGGCTCGGCATCGCCTTGCTTCCACACTTTGCCTTCCACTTTCCATACCGCACCCGCTTTGCGAACGGTGAGGCGGAGCATGGTCCAGGAATCAGAGGCCCATTTGTTCGGGATGGAGGCGACGACGTTATCACCCTTATAAATCTCAATCATCTGCTTGGCCGGAGCCACCATCAGACGATAACCACCTACCCCGCTCAGCCCGACGCCGAAGAACGGGAAGCGACGGCCTTTGCCGCTGCTATGAATGCGCGCGCTGACGGCAAGGTTCTGCTTTTCTGTGGGGCCGAAGAGGAAGCCGTAGGTTTCCAAAGGTGCGCCAGGGAGCTCCACGAATTTGCCGCCATCCGCTTCTTGCACTTTGAAGCCGCCATCGAGGACCAGAAAGTCCTCCGGCAACGAGCCGACCATGGCCTTCTCAAAATTGTTCTCGTAGAGGACCTTGCCCTCTTGCGCGATAGCCGAGGTGGAGGCCAGGCCGCTCAGGGCCACCAGCGTCAGTGCAATGCTCAACTTCATAGTGCTTCTTCAATCAGTTGGACTGTCCCGCCTTCGCGGGTATTCAGGAACGAAGAATAAAGTCCGTCCCGGTGAATTTCGGACAGACTTAGGCGGAGGGCGTTCAATATCAACGGTTTTCTTTGGGACGGGGTGATTATGGCATGCTACGGCGGACGTCGCGAACTGCCGGCTGGAAACCGGCAGCACGGGGCACCGTGCTACGTCGTTCCGTTCCGGCCTCGCCCGTTTATGATCATACCCAGCACGTTGGGGGGATTACAAAAGCGGCGGTTGCCGGGGGAGAAAGGGCATGCAACCCTATGACCATGACTGCGGAAGTAAGAAGCGACCGCTACCGCAAAGTGGCGGAAAAGGAGCTGGAACACGGCAACCCGCGTGACCCCGTGTTAAACGAATCCATCGAAGCCGCCGCGGACACCGGCGCTGATCTCACCGAGGAATACGCGCGACGACGTACGGAGCAGATGCTCGCGGATGAGCAGGAGCGCGAAGCGATGGAGAAGCGCCGCATGAAATTGCAACGGGAGCTGGATGATCAGGAACCTAAGATGCTCGTGCGCACGCTCACGCTGATTTCAATCATCGGTACTCGTGGCAGCGATCGGTTATTGGATCTCGAAGCATTAAGCACGCGGTCAGATTTTTATACGAAGAAGCCGGAGAGCTTGCACTCTCCGGCTTTTGCATTGCTACGATTCAGCGTGGCTTAGTGATGATCAGCATGCGCGAGAGCTTCTTTCGCATCCGGAGCAGCGGCCGCATGATCACCATGGCAGCTCGGAACGGCGGCTTGGGCCTCCGCATGCATCGGGCAACCGGCCGGCTTGGCCTCTTCTTTTTGGCAGCAACCCGTCGGTTGCGCCTCAGCTTTCGCCGCGTGCATCGGGCAGTTTTCCATCTCGCCCTTGGCCATCATGCCGCAGGACATGCCTTTGTGTGCAACAGTCTCTTGCTTCGCACCGGCGATCGCCACACCCGTCACCAGAGCCACACCAGCCAACACCGCAATCCATTTTGAAGTATTCATATCAATAGTAAGTTTAGTTTTCGGTTTTTACCGGCTCCGCTTACGAGGCTACCGAGCGCACCGGCAGAACTTGAAGCCTCGCACCGCCTGAGAAACCTGGGCAGTGAAACAGGGTTGGGAATGATGCCGCAGCATCAGGCAACCGGCGGAGCGTGGGCCGCATGGGCAGGCCCCATGACGAGAAGAGGAATGAAAACAAACAATGTATCCGGCGCAGACCGGACGGGAACAGAAAGCGAGACCAGCTCAGAACCAAGATAAAGCACTGCCAGCGCGACGGGCAGCAAAGAGGATGAACGGGCGGTGGTGGAGTTTTCCGAGGGGGCAATGAACACATCCAGTTCAGAAAGTTCAGGGGGCGCCGCGCAACTTTGCCGCTGGCAATCTGTGCTGCCGCAGGACATGGGAGCCGCGTCATCAACATCATCCGGCGCAGCAAGAACAGGTAGCGAGACGAGGATGACGGTGAACAGAAAGAGCAGCCACAGCAGCACCAAACGGCGCTCGCTGCTATCTTGTACCGATGGGCTATTTAAGCTCGTGTTCATATCACCTTCGTCTCTACAGCAACCTCGCTCTGCCAGCAGTTCGTGCTTTGCAAATATTGGTTAAAACCAACTGAGGCGTGCCACCAAGCATGGCCGTGCCTGATTCAGGCACGGCCACGTGAAAACCATTGGTGGAAGCCTTACTTGGCCGGAGCCGTCTTCTTCAGATACTTGTCCGGATCTTTCTTAAAATCCTTCAAGCAGGATTTGCAGCACAGCTTCACTTCTTTGCCTTCATGCATGAAGACATAGGGCTTGCCCATTTCACCCAGCTTCTCGCCAGAGACAGGGCAGAGTTCGGCTTTCTTCTCGGTTTTCTTTTCTTCGGCATTCACGGCGCAGATGGTCAGCGCAGCGATGGCCAGCATGGTTAGCAGTGTTTTCATGTTTTGTTCTTTATTGGGTTTATGGTCTTTCCATTAATTTAGACCAGATTGGGGGTTTTCGCTTTCGCGATTTGTTCGTGCTTCAACTCCCGTTCGCGCAACCACGCGAAGATCACCGGAGTCACGATCAAGATGTGTATCAGGCTGCTGATGGCACCGCCGATGACGGGTGCGGCGATAGGCTGCATCACCTCGGCACCCGGGCGTGTGCTCCACATGATCGGCAGCAAGCTGGCAATGGTAGTGGCGACGGTCATGACCTTGGGACGCAGACGTAGTTTGGCGCCTTCTTTCACAGCTTCGATGAGATCATGACGATTAAAAGCGTCACCACGAGCAGCCTTCTTCTTCGCCAAGTATTCTTCCAGATAGACAACCATCACCACGCCCGTCTGGATGGCGATGCCGAAGAGTGCGATGTAGCCGACCCACACCGCCACGCTGAAATTGTACCCGAGCCAGTATTGCAGGAAGACACCGCCGCTCAGGGCAAAGGGAATCGCCAGGAGGACGTGCGCCGCCTCCATCGCGGAGTGATAGACGATGTAGAGCAGCATGAAGATGATGAGAATCACCACGGGCATGATGACCTTCAACGTTTGTTCAGCGTGCAGTTGGTTCTCGTATTGACCGCTGTATTCGATGGTCACACCGGGCGGCAACGTAGGAACGATGTCGCGCGTGATGCGTTCTTTGATGTCGTCCACGAAGCCGCCGAGGTCACGGTCTTGCACATTCGCTTGCACGAAGAGACGCAGGCGACCGTTCTCACTGGCGATTTCGCTCGGGCCGATGATGCGGCGGATGGTCGCGAGTTGACCCAGCGGGATGAACGCGCCAGCGGGCGTCGGCACAAGGATGTCGCCGAGACGCTCGACGTCATTGCGTTCGCTACGTTCGAGGCGAACTTGGATGGGATAGCGCTCGCGTTTCTCGATGGTGGTGGTGAGGTTCATACCACCAATGCCGGTCTCCACCATCTCCATGATGTCGCGCACTTTCAGGCCGTAGCGGGCGATGGCGACGCGATCCGGCTCGATTTCGATGTAAAGTTTCGATTGCACGCGGGAAGGCGCGACGCCGACGGCACCGGGGACTTGCTGCACCACGCGTTCCACATCGTAAGCAAGCTTCTGGAGGACGTTGATGTCATCGCCCAGAATCTTCACACCGACTTGAGCGCGAATGCCGGTACTGATCATGAGGATGCGGTTCTCAATGGGCTGCAGAAATCCGGGGACGTAGCCAGGAACGGCACTGAGCTTCTCGGTGAGTTCGGCGATGAGCTTCTGCTTCGTCATGCCAGCGCGCCATTCGGATTCGGGGCGGAGCATGATGGTAGTTTCGATCATCTCGACGGGCGCGGGATCAGTAGCGGTTTCGGCACGGCCCAGTTTGCCGCCCACGCTCAACACTTCAGGTGTTTGGCTGATGACGGTGTCTTGCCATGCCATGATGCGTTTCACTTCGGTGAGCGAGGTGGAAGGCAGCAGCACCGGCATGAAGAGCATGGAACCTTCGTTCAACGCGGGCATGAATTCGCGGCCGAAGCCTTGGGTGAGCTTGGCGAGTTGCGGGTGTTTCTTGGCGTCGATCTTCTGATGCCATTCACGCGGCAAACCCCAAGCGACAATTTGTGAAATGATCAGGATGATGAGTGCGCAACCCATGACGGTCTTGCGCCAGCGCAAAGCCAGATCAAGGAACGGCTCATAGATCCACATGAAGAAACGCATGATCCAGTTGCGGTCCTCGGCGTGGAATGGTCCACGGATGAGGAGCGAGCACATCACGGGAACGAAGGTCACGGCGAGGATGGTCGCGCCCACGACAGCAAACGTCTTCGTCCACGCGAGCGGGTGGAACAGCTTGCCCTCCTGGCCGCTCAGAACGAACACTGGCAGGAATGCGAGGATGACGATGGCCATGGCGAAGAAGATGGGGCGGCCGACGAGTTGGGCGGCTTCGAGGGTGGCCTGCCAAGTTTCTTGGGCAGTGAGGCGTCTCCCCTTCTCTTCTTCGGCGCGTTCACAATGGCGGATGACATTTTCCGTCATCACGATACCCGCATCCACCAGCACGCCGATGGCGATGGCGATGCCCGCGAGCGACATGATGTTCGAGCTGATGCCGAACTGGTTCATGAGAATGAACGCGATCAGGATGGAAGCAGGCAACGGCAACGTGACGATGAGGATGCTGCGAAAGTGGAACAGGAACAGGATGTGCGCGAGGGTGACGAGCAGCATCTCTTCCCACAAGGCGTGTTTCAATGTCTCGACGGTGCGGTCAATGAGTTCGCTGCGGTCGTAGAAGGACTTCACGGTGATGCCCTGTTTATCCAGCCCAGGCTGGATCTGCGCGATCTTCTCTTTCACGCGTTGGATGACTTGCATGGCGTTCTCGCCGGTGCGCATGACAACGATGCCGCCAACAACTTCTTTTCCATTCACATCGAGCGTGCCACGGCGGAAGTCGCCGCCGATCTGCACGGTGGCGATGTCTTTCAGATAGATGGGGATGCCGTTGGTGGATTTGAGGACGATGTTTTCCAGATCGCTCGTCTTGTTCACCAGGCCGACGCCGCGCACGACGAATTCCATGCCGTTCTCTTCGATGACTTTGCCACCGACGTTCAGGTTGCTGTCCTTCACGGCGTTCATCACGTCGCTGAGCATGACGTCGGAGGCGCGCATCTTCGTGGGCGAGACTTCGATCTGATATTGCTTCACGAAACCGCCGATACTGGCGACCTCGGCAACGCCTTGGACGGCATTAAGCTGATAGCGCACGAACCAGTCCTGCACCGCGCGGAGCTGGCCGAGGTCCAAGCCGCCGTCCTTGGCTTTCTTGGGATCGACTTCGAGGTAGTATTGGTAAATCCAGCCGAGGCCAGTGGCGTCGGGGCCAAGCTGCGGCGTGACCTTTTCGGGCATCAAGGTGGTGAGATAGTTCAAGCGCTCGAGCACGCGGGAGCGCGCGAAGTAGTTGTCCACCTTGTCATCGAAGATGACGGTGATGAGGGAGAAGCCGAACATGGATTGGGCGCGGACGGTCTTCACGCCGGAGAGCCCTTGCAGGTTCACAGAGAGCGGATACGTGACTTGGTCCTCAACCTCTTCGGGGGAACGACCGGCCCAGTCGGCGAAGACGATGACTTGGTTTTCGCTGAGGTCCGGGATGGCATCGACGGGCGTACGATAGAGCGAGCGCCCGCCCCACGCGACGAGGATGAGGAAACCGCAGATGACGAGGAAGCGGTTCTTCAGGGACCATTCTATGAGACGGTTGATCATAGGGGTTAATGGGGTTGGCCACAAAAAGGCACAAGAGGCGCAAAAGGAGCGCGGGCTTTAGCCCGCTTCAATGTGAATTTGGCAAGCGGGTTGATTATTTCACACCGCGTTTGAATGTGGATGTTGAAGCGGCCTAAAGGCCGCGCTCCACTGAGACAGGCCGAGCTGGAGCTCGGCGCTCCGTTGTTGAGGCGTGGCGTTCTCATGGCTTTACCTCCGTGCCGCATTCGAGCATGTCGGCGCCAAAATAGGGGTTCTTCAGCGGGAGTTGCTTTTGGATCCAGAAGCCTTGCTTCGCGGCGCCGGGAACGGCGTCACTGACCATGGGACAGGAGAACACTTTGAAGGTGATCTTGGGATTGCTCGTGCGCGCTTGCCTTACCAAGTCCGCCAGAGCGGTTGAAAAGGGATAGAAGGATTTGCGGGCAGTGGCGAGATCGGCCGCTTCGGCGAGATGACCGCTCTTTTCAATGGGAGCCACGTATTTGCGCCAGGGGCTTTCGGCGGCAAAGGCTTTACCGAAAGCGGGCACGGCGTTGTGTGTCTTCATGGTCAGGGCGTTGAACGCCTTCAAGTTATCGGCCGAGAGCGAGGACGTGATGGCATCGGACAAGGTGAGGAATTCGTTCAGCGCCGTCTCTTGCTCCGTCGTCAGTGCGGGCAACGCGGCGGGGGCTGAATTGGTGGCCGCAGGCTCAGCGTGATTGTGAACGGCGGTGGGATTGGCGCTGGCGTTGAGTTGGGCTTGGGCGTCGATGAGCAGGTTGCCTTGGGTGACGACGGCTTCGCCGGCTTTGAGTCCTTCGAGGATTTCCCAGACGCCATCGGCGGCGCGCCCGAGTTTCACAGCGCGTTGTTCGTAGGCGTTGCCGCCTTTGTCCACGTAGAGCAAGGCCTTGCCGCTCTCGGCCATGAGGATCGCAGAACGCGGCACGACGAGTGCGGGCGCGGAATCCACTTTCACGCGGGCCTCAGCGTAGAGGCGGTGGGAGAGTTCGCGGCGGCGGACGCCATCGATCTCGATGATGGGGTTCGGGATTTCCACGCGCACTTTGGTGCTGCGCGTCATCATGTTGATGTTGGGATCGATGAACGTGATGGCGGCCTTGAACGTTTTGTTCGGCACGGAGGGGGTGGTGATCTCGACTTCCTGGCCGGTCTTCAACCACGCGAGGTCTTGTTCATAGGCATCGAAGAGCAGCCACATCTTCGAGAAGTCCGCGAGTTCGAAGAGGGCTTCGCCATCCATCACGGATTGGCCCGAATAGACTTTGCGGGCGACGACGGTGCCGGTCATGGGTGAGAGGATTTCCGAATGGATGTCATCGGCTTTCTTTTCCGCCAGCTTGGCGATCTGTTTTTCGTTTAGACCGTATTGCGTGAGGCGGAGGCGGGCGGAGGCGAGGAGGCGTTGGGCATCTTCGTTGCCCTTGGCGGTGCGGGCGAGGTTGACGTATTCGCGCTCGGCGGCGAGCAGCATGGGGCTGTAGATGGTCGCGAGCGGCTGGCCTTCGGTGACTTCCGCGCCGACGTAGTTCACGAAGAGGTCGTCGATACGGCCTTTCACATATGCGGAAAGGATGCGATGGCGGGTGTCATCATCATCAATCGTGCCAGCGAAACGGAAGGCGCGCGTGAGAGGTTGGTTGGTCGCCACGGTGGTTTGCACGTGGATGACCTGGATGGAGTTCGAGCCAAGGGCGACAACGCCCGATTTGGATTCGACACCTTTCTCCCCTTCATAGACCGGTGTGAGGTCCATGCCGCAGATGGTGCATTTTCCGGGCTTGTCCGACTTGATCCACGGATGCATCGGGCTCTGATAAAAGATCACGCGGCGACCGGCGGATTCGGATGCAGTGGCGTGGGCGCCGTGCTGGTGCGCGGCAAAGTAGTAACCGCCGGCGGCGGCACCGGCGAGGGCCAGAACTAAGAGGACGAATGAGGTGGCTTTCATGGGAGGGAAATGTTGTCGCGGTTTCAGTTCGGATACGCCGCTTGATTGCGAGTGCGCTCGGACTGCCGGCTGGAAACCGGCAGCACGTTGGGGTTCGTGGCTTCGCTCACGCTGGCGTGGGGTTCACGCGTGAGCAGTTCGAGGGCTTCGAAATCACCGAGGCCGCAGCAGAGGATGAGCTCGGCCATGGCCTGATGTTGCGTGGCGATGGCTTTGGCGCGAGCGAGTTCGGCTTCGAGCAAGGCCCGGCGGGTTTCGAGGACATCGCGCAAGGGACCGGTATTTGCCTGCCAATTGGCGTAGAGGCTATAGAGCATCTGACGGGTGCGCGGGATGATGTTGTCCTGATAGAGCAAGGCTTCTCGGCGGGCGGCATCGATGCGCACGGTGACATCGTGAACGCTGTGGCGGACTTCGAGTTCGGCATCGCCAATCTCCTGGGCGAGCGCCTGTTTCTTGGATTCTTCACGAATTACATCCTTCCGGTAGCGGTCACGATTGAACCACGGCAGCGAGAGCGAGAGCATGATCTCGCCGGAACGGAATTCGCCGGTGCCGGTATAGTTGCGACCTTGCACGCCGATGCCGAGATCGGGACGGCGGCGCACTTTAGCCAAAGCAACATCTTGATCGGCAACGAGGAGCTGTTGGCGCATGACGAGGAGTTTGGGTTCATGCCGGGCGGCGAGGCTGGCGAGACGTTCACTGTACAGAACGGGTCCGGCGATGGGTGGCAGGCTCAGTTGCGGCCAGGCGTTGGTGAGCGGGCGGTTCAGGAGACGGTTCAGGCTGAACCACGAGTGATGGAGCATCTGTTCTTCGGTGAGCAATTCATCGCGGCGTTTGGCGAGTGCGTTCTGCACGCGGAGGACATCGCTTTGCAGGGCGTTGCCGAAGCGGTATTGGGCTTCGACGGTTTCTTCCAGGGATTTCAACCAGGCGATGTCTTCCCTGGCAACCTGCACGGAGCGGCTGGCGTAAGCGGTAGTGAACAGGGCTTGAGCCAGATCGCGCCGGAGAAATTGATAGGTGGAGTCGCGTTCCTGCTCGCTTACAGCCAGACCGGCAGCGGCGACGGCGCGTTGTTGTTTTTCTTTGCCGAAGACCGGGAGCTTTTGTTCGACGCCGTAGATGAGGTCGCCATCGTCAGCGCGCATGGATTGGCTGGCGATCTCGCCACCGAGCCGGAAAGTGGGGTCTTCCCAAGCGCGGACGGAAGCGACGTTGGCCTGGGTGGATTCGATGCGTTTGCCTGCAGCCGAGAGCGCGGGATGATTGGTGCGCATCTCGGCGGCAAGTTCGGCGAGGTACGCAGGCGTGAGGGAGATGGCGTTGGTGACGGTAACGGGGTGGACGTGCGGGGTTTCGGCGGATTGGGCGGCCGAGCCAAATCGGAAGAGCAGCATGGTGAGGAGGAACACGCTCGTCATGCTGATGGTTTGCCGACTGCCAGTCGGCGACACAGCAGGTTGACAACCTGCGCTACGGAGGGGTGGGTTCGATTGCGCGGGGTGATTGGGTGTTATGGACGGGAGATGGAAAGCGCTTTTTAGCAAGGGCTCGACGGAGTCTCTCCCAACCAAGGGAGGAGTTACGTCACCTAGCACGATGACTGGCACTGTTTCTGGGCTACCGCCATTCCATGAATGGATTTCTAAAGATTGCATGAGATTCCGCCTGACGCTTTGCCCGGTCAGGCATGGGTTGTTTGGGTAACAAGGGTCCGAGAGGTAAAACGGTTCTCGGGCTTTAGATCACGGATTTAGTCCGTGGTGCAGGAGAGGCGCGGGGCGTGAAGACACTTCACGTGCGCACAGAGGAATCTCAGATGAGGAAGGTGCAGTTCTGGCAGTACAGGGGCACGGCCGGAACGGGTGTCACGGGGAGCGTGACTTTGCCGACGGGCAAGGCGGTGGAAATTGGCTCGGCCAAGGCGACCGTAATGGTGGCCAGCGCGGTCAGGAGTTGTTGCTCGGTGGAGCGGGATTCGGTGGCCGGGGCTTGGGGAGCGGTCGGGGCGGAGGCCGGAGCGACGCAGCAGGCCGCTTGCTGGCAGGCGCAGGCTTTGCAAGCGGTGGCCAAGCGTTGCGGTGCGGACGGCATAGCACTGGCCCACTGGCCGATGACCAGAAGCAGGCTAAACACAATGGCAAACGCACGACGCATATCGCTGTATCTATATATACACCGCAAGTTGGATTTCTGCTCAAACATATTTTGTGAATGTTCGGCACTAAGCCGGATTCACAGAGGCAGACGCAGGTGGGGCTGGGGCATTACAGTGGCGTAGAATGTTGCCCAAATGGCCAAGAAAGCGGGATACTTGGTAGAGTTACGATTTAAAGGACTTGTGTTGGGCTTCCTTGACTTGGGTTGGCGTGTTCAATACGGTTCGCAGGATGACAAAACGGCCTGTATGCCTGTTGCTGTTGCTGGTGGGACTCGTGGCGCTTCCGCACGTGTCGCCAGCGCCGTTGATTTACCGTCCTGGCGAAGGCTGGATCTATGAGCCCGTGGGCAAGGAAGGGACTTGGACGCGTACGCGCGCCAAGGACCAGCTCCAGGTGGCCCAAGACTCTTTTGACAAGAAGGATCACAAGACGGCGCTCCGCGCGGCACTCCGCACGGTGAAGCAGTGGCCACTCTCGGATTACGCTCCGGATGCGCAGTATATCATCGGGCGGTGCTATGAGGAGAAGAAGAACGATGAGCGCGCTTTCAAGGAGTACCAGAAGCTGATCGAGAAGTATCCGAAGTATTCGAAGTATGACGAGGTTTTGAAGCGGCAGTATGAGATCGCGCAGCGTTATCTGGGCGGTCAATGGTTCAAGTTGTGGGGTTACATCCCGTTGTATCCTTCCATGGACAAGACGGCGAACCTGTATGAGAAGCTGATCAAGAACGGCCCATACAGTGAGGTGGCTCCGAAGGCGCAGATGGACATCGGTGTGGCGCGGGAGAAGCGGCAGGATTTCGATCTGGCGGTGAAGGCATACGAGAAGGCGGCCGACCGGTACAATGACCGGAAAGAGATCGCCGCGGACGCTTTGTTCAAGGCGGGAACGGCTTACCAGAAGCAGGCGAAGACGGCGGAGTATGATCAAAACGCCGCGGCCCAATCCATCGCGGTGCTGACGGATTTCATGGCGTTGTATCCGGATGATACACGGGTGCCGGAAGCGCAGAAGATCATCGAGGATCTGCGCACGGAGCAGGCGCGGGGCAGTTTCAAGATCGCGAAGTTTTACGAGAAGACCAAGCGTTACGAGGGAGCTTTGGTATATTACAATGAGTCCATCTTGAAGGACCCGAACTCCTCTTACGCGGCGGAAGCCAAGGAACGGATCGAAGTCTTGAAGCAGCGCTTGGGCCGCACCTCGGAGGAGCAGCCGAAGACGGAGCCCAAGGCCAGCAATTGAGCAAGCCCATGAAGCGTTTCGCCATCGCCTGTCTCGCCGCCGTGTTGTTCACGGGTTGCGCGGGTTACCAGCTCGGTCCCACGAACGGAATGAAGGCCGGGGAGCGGTCCATCGAAGTGCAGGCTTTCCAGAACAAGACGGGTGAACCGCGCCTGATCGAGGCGGTGACGAGTTCCTTGCGCAAGACGCTCCAGCAGGATGGTACTTACAAGCTGGATACGAAGGGCGACAGCAGCGTGATCGTGACGGGGGTCTTGGTGAAATACGAACGCAGCGGGGTGACTTTTCAACCGGCAGATATCCGCACGGTGCGCGATTACAACGTGACGTTGACGGCCCGCATCAAGGCGATGGACCGGAGCACGGGCAAGATTCTGCTGGAAAAGAATATCACGGGCCGGACGACTCTGCGCGCCGGCTCGGATCTCGCGAGTGTTGAACGGCAGGAACTGCCGAATCTGGCGGAAGACTTAGCGCGTAACATCGCTTCTGCCTTGGTCGAAGGCTCTTGGTAATTCCCCCCGCCGGTAGCGGCTGGCTCACAGGGCCATTTCCCTTACCCCCCGCGATATCCTGCTGGCATTCAGCCAAGAAAAGTTGTATAACTTCTCTTATCCACGGGAGGGAAGTCGCGATATGCTTGGAAGCGAGTGAGTTACATCGAGTTCTCCGTAGTGTGCCGTATTTTCCGGAGGCTGCGGGTATTCACTTCTAAGGCGTCTGAGAGCTGGGTAAATTGGTGACTCACTGAACGGCCGGTAAGATTGGAGCGATTTCCCTCGCGTAATGTCATTGAAGACCTGACATACAAAATCATTCACGCCATGTCGCGCTCCAACCATATACATCCCCCGGTGCGTCGTCCCGCCCCGCTGTGGCGGCTGACGCTGCAAGCACTTGGATTGCTCACGCTCGGTGCCGCGCCGGCGATCGTCCGCGGCGAGGAACCGCGCAACAACAGCTTGGCGAACATGTCGCTAGAGCAGTTGATGTCGGTGGAGGTGACCTCGGTCTCGAAGCATTCCGAACCGATCTCGCACGCGCCCGCGGCGATCTATGTGTTATCGAATGACGACATCCGCCGCTCCGGGGCAAACAACATACCCGAGGCGCTACGCCTGGTGCCCGGTCTGCAAGTGGCGCAGATCAACCCCGGCACCTGGGCGATCAGTTCGCGCGGGTTCAATGGGCGGTTTGCGAACAAGTTGCTGGTGATGATCGATGGGCGCAGTGTTTACACGCCGCTTTTCTCCGGGGTGTATTGGGATGTGCAGGATACTTTGATGGCGGACATCGAGCGCATCGAGGTCATCCGCGGACCGGGCGCCAGTCTTTGGGGGGCCAACGCGGTGAACGGGGTCATCAATATCATCACGAAAGATTCCGCCAAGACGACCGGCGGCATGCTGACCGCGGGTGGCGGCACAGAGGAGAAAGCTTTTGGCCGCGCACGTTATGGCGGGAAGATCAGCGACACGACCACCTATCGTACCTACATAAAGTACACGCTGCGTGATGACGGCCCCACCGGCAATAACAGCACGGAAATCTTGCAAGGCGGTTACCGGGTGGACTGGCGTCCTTACGACGGCAACAAGGTCACTTTTCAAGGGGATGTGTATTCGGGGGACGCCGCCATCGGCAATCTTTCGCAAAACTCGAAGATCGCCGGCGGGAACGCCAACTTCCGCTGGGAGCGCGAGTTTTCCGCCACGTCCATCGGCACCTTGCAGGCGTACTTTGACCGCACGGAACGAGCCTTCGATGTCCTCACGGAGTATCGGAACACCTTCAATATCGATTGGCAGCACCAGTTCGAATTAGGTGAACGCAATCAAATCGTATGGGGTGCGGGCTACCGGCTGACCTCCGACCAGACCTTCGGTTCGCCGGCGATCACCTTCACGCCGCATGACGTCACCGATCATCTGGCCAGCCTCTTTGCGCAGGATGAAGTCGCGTTGCTGCCGGATAAGCTCTGGCTCACATTCGGCAGCAAGCTGGAGCATAACCAATACACGGGGTTTGAGGTCCAACCAAACGTGCGCCTGAGCTGGCTGCCTACGGAAAAGCAAACGGTCTGGCTCGCCTGGTCCCGCGCCATGCGTTCGCCTTCGCGGGCAGAGTCCGATTTGCTGGCGACCAACGGCACCCTGCCCGGCCCCACGACGACCATCTTGGGGAATCCTAATTTCGTCTCCGAAGAGCTGGAAGCTTACGAACTCGGCTACCGCATCCAGCCATTCAAATCGCTTACCCTGGATATCGCCGCTTTTTACAACAGTTACGATCACCTGCGCTCCTTCACCCTGCTGGCTCCGCCACCCAATGTGGTTTTGCAGGCGAACAATTCCATGAACGGCTACACGTACGGCGGCGAGTTCTCCGCCGTCTGGCAACCGGTCTCTTGGTGGCGTTTGCACGGCAGCTATACCTTGTTGAAGATGCACCTGCGGAATGGCTTCGCCGGAACGGATTCCACGTTCAATTACCGGGCGAGCGATAACCCGCAACAACAGTTCCAGTTCCGTTCCAGTTTCGATCTGCCGCATGGTTTCGAATTCGATGCGCTGTTGCAGCACACGGATTCCCTGCCCGGCCAGAATGTTCCGGCATACACCCGGCTGGACACCCGCATTGGCTGGCGCTCATCGAAAAACTTGGACATCAGCGTCGTGTTCCAAAACCTGCTGGATAACCGCCATTTCGAGTACGGCCGTAATTTCCTCGTGTTCCCGGATGAAGTGGAACGCAGTGTTTACGGGAAAATCACCTGGAACTTCTGATGACCCGCCTGCTCCAGCAACTGCTCGCTGCCCGCCACCAACCCAGGTGGAGCGGCTGGTTTGTGCTGGTGGCGCTCCTGCTGCTGGCTCAACCGACGTCCGGCCAGAACAAGCAGCCATCAGAATATGACGTCAAAGCCGCCATGCTTGTGAACTTTGCCAAGTTCGTCGATTGGCCGGCTAACGTATTCAACTCCACGGATGCTCCCGTCATCATCGGGATTTACGGTAGTGACCCGTTTGGCGCCGTGTTGGATGAACTCGTGAAGAATCAGGAAGTGTCCGGCCGCCGTTTGGAGATCCGGCGGTTTACCTCGGGCGAGACCGCCACTAATTGCCATTTAGTTTATTGTTCAGTTTCCAGCACAGATACCGATAAATTGTTGGCCGGCGCCAGGCTGGCCCCAGTGGTCTTTGTCTCAGATACTGAGACATTTACCCGGCAAGGCGGCCACATCGGCTTTTACATCCAGGAAAGCAAGGTGCGGTTCGAGGTAAATCTGGCTGCTTTTGAACGTAGCGGCTTGAAAATGCACTCTCAAGTGTTGAAGCTGGCACCGCGGGTCACACGCGACGGTAAGGACGTTAAGAAGTAACCATGCGTTGGTGGCATCAACTCGCGCTGAGGCGCAAGCTTACCCTCATCATCATGATGACGGCGCTGGCGGCATTGCTGCTCGCCTCCACCGGCTTCCTGATCTACGACGTCGTCAACTTCCGCGATTCCCTCAAGCGCGATCTGACGAGCCTGGCCGACATCACCGGAGCCAACAGCTCCGCCGCCATCACTTTCAACGATGCCAAAGCCGCCGAGAAGGACACTTTGGAACTGCTCCGGGAACGCCCGCACATCATGGCGGCCATCGTTTACCGCACCAGCGGCGAGGTCTTTGCCAGCTACATCCGCAGCGATCTGAAAAAGAGCTACCGGCCACCCCGCTTGAGCGAACCCGGCGAGATCAAGACCGATGAAAGCTTCGGCGTTTACCGGCAGATTTTTTACGATAACAAACCGATCGGCACCATCTACCTGGAGACCGATTTCGGCGAGCAGAACGAGAAGTTCAACAATTACATGGGCATTGTCGCCATGGTCTTGCTGTTCTCGGGCCTGGCCGCCTACTTGATCTCCATCCGCCTGCAAAGTGTCATCTCCGTCCCCATTCTGCGGTTGGAACAAACGGCGCAAGAAGTCGCCAGCAAACGGGACTACAGCCTGCGCGCGAAAAGCACCAGCGAGGACGAGATCGGCCGCCTCATCGAGCGCTTCAACGAGATGCTCGCGCAGATCCAGGCGCGGGATGAAGCCCTCCAGAAAACGCACGGAGACCTGGAACAACGCGTGCAGGAACGCACCTTGGAGCTGCGCCGGGAAGTGGAAGAAAAGGAGCTGGCCCAGCGCCAGATGTCCCAGTCCGAGCAACTGCACCGCCAGATGGCCAT
Source organism: Limisphaerales bacterium (assembly GCA_965283725.1). Taxonomy (GTDB): domain Bacteria; phylum Verrucomicrobiota; class Verrucomicrobiia; order Limisphaerales; family JAEYXS01; genus JAEYXS01. The sequence goes on along the minus strand of CBDIPT010000002.1, from coordinate 391,457 downwards.
CAACGCCAGCGATCTGCTCTACGTCATCCATCCCGATGCCGAACTCGTGGATTACTACGGCCAAGTGGATTACCTGCTGGATTACGACGAAGGCCAGTTCCCGCGCACCCTCGCAGCCTGGCACGAGAGCATCCACGACCATGACCGCGCCCGCGTGGTCGCCGCTTACGCCGTGGCCTGCGCCAATGGCACCCTTTTCAGCGAGGAATACCACATCCGCAATGCGCACGGTGAATGGCGTTATTGGGCCCAACGCGGCAAGCCCATCCTCTCGCCCGAAGGCAAGGCCATCCGGTTCGTGGGCGCCTGTTCAGACATCACCGCGCGCAAAAAAGCCGAGGATGAACTGCGCCGCAGTGAATCCATTCTGCGCAGCTTTTATGACAGCGCTCCGCTGATGATGGGGGTCGTGGAATTGCGCGGGGAAAACATCCTGCATATCCGGGACAACCTAGCCTCGGCCAAGTTCTTCTACACCACGCCAACAGCGATGGAATACAAACTCGCTTCGGACCTCGGCGCGAGCAAAGAGACCATCAATCTGTGGCTGAAGAACTACCGGGCCAGCGAGCAAAGCAAGCAACCCGTACGTTTCGAATACGAGCACCAGGACAAGATCACCAAACTGTGGATGTCCGTCACTGTCAGCTTCGTCGGCCATACGCCTTCGGATCATTCCCGCTTCTCGTATGTGGCGGAAGATGTCACCGAGCAAAAACGCTTCGAGCAAGCCCTGCGTCAAAGCGAGGCCCAGTTCCGCTCCGTCATCGAGACGGCCGGCAGTGTCATTGTCGGCTTGCGCCCGGATTTCTCCATCTTTGAATGGAACCAGGAAGCCGAACGTGTCTTTGGTTACCAACGCGACGAAGTGCTGGCTCAGAATTACCTGACCTTGGTCATCCCGGAAGGCGAACGCCCTCGTGTGGCGGAAGACATCCAAAAGGTTTATCACGGCGACGCCACCCGGAACTTCGAGAACCTCGTCCGCACCAAGGACGGCCGCCAATATACTTTGCTGTGGAACGTCACCGCCCTCCCCAGCGATACCGGCATGCCGGGCATCATCGCCATCGGCCAGGACATCACGGAACGCAAAGCGGCAGAGGAAAAATTCCGCGTTCTCTTCGAGCAATCTTCTGATGCCCACCTGCTCTTTGATGAGACGGGTATCATCGATTGTAACCACGCCACGATCGCCATGTTGCGCGGCAAGGACAAAGCGGACGTCCTCGCCCTGCATCCGGCCCGTTTGTCGCCGGAGTTTCAGGCGGATGGCCGCCGCTCGATGGAGAAGTGCATCGAGATGGATCGCACGGCCTATGAGCAAGGCCATCATCGTTTTGAATGGACGCATCGCCGGATGGATGGCGAAGACTTTCTTGTGGAAGTCAGCCTCACCCCGGTCATCCTGAACAAGAAACCGGTCATGCTCGTGGTCTGGCATGACATCACGGAACGCAAACGCGCCGAGGAAGCCATGCGGCAGGCCAAGGACGCAGCCGAAGCGGCGAACCTGGCCAAGAGCCAGTTCCTCGCCACCATGAGCCATGAGATCCGCACTCCGATGAATGGCGTCATCGGCATGACGGACCTGCTCCTGACCACCAAACTGGACCACGAACAGCGGGATTATGCCGAGACCGTCCGCAACAGCGCGGAAGCCCTGCTCGATATCATCAACGACATCCTCGACTTCTCGAAGATCGAAGCCGGGAAGATGAATTTCGAGTCCGTCGATTTCAATCTGCACCAGGTGGTCGATGGCACCATCGACCTGCTCGCCGAGCGTGCCCATCGCAAGGGGCTGGACCTGCTCTACATGGTCCATCAGGATTGCTGTCACGCCTTGCGCGGCGATCCAGGCCGGCTCCGCCAGATCCTGCTGAACCTGATCGCCAATGCCATCAAGTTCACCGAACACGGTGAAGTCTTTGTGCAGGTGACGCCGGATACGGAAACGTCCGAGAACACGTCCATCCGCTTTGCCATCACCGACACCGGCATCGGCATCTCTGCCGAAGTGCAGGAACGGCTCTTCCAGCCCTTCACACAGGCGGACAGCTCCACCACACGGCGCTATGGCGGGACGGGCCTTGGGCTGGCCATCTGCAAGCAACTGGTCGAGATGCTAGGTGGCCGCATCGGCCTGCATAGCGTGCCGGGTCAAGGCTCAACGTTCTGGTTCACCATCCCGTTGGAGAAGCAGCCGGCACCTTCCAGCCCACGGCAGGAAACACCTTTGGAACTGGTCGGCCAACGCGCCATGGTGCTGAGCGATAACGCCACCCGCCGCAAGGTCATCCACCATTACATCCTCTCGTGGCGAATGCGGAATGGCGGCGCTGCAACCCCGGCTGAAGCCTTGGAGATGCTGCGCCGCGAGGCCACCAACGGCGTGCGCTTCAATTTCGTGATCGTCGATCTGCCCGCCGAGGCTGGCCTTACGTTTGCACAGACCGTGAAGGCAGATCCCCTGCTCGCCAACACGCAACTCATCTGCCTGCACAATGTCGGTGAGCGCCCGGCAGACACCCAGTTCCGGTCCAAAGTCTGGGCGGCCATGCTGGGCAAACCCTTGCGCCCGCAAGACCTGCTCTCCTGCTTCGCCCAATTGGTCGGCGTCCGTTTGCAGGCTCACCCCGTGCCGCAGACTACTCCCGGCGAACCGGCTTCGCGGTCCGAGCTTAAGATCCTGCTCGCCGAGGATAATCTGGTGAACCAAAAGGTGGCCCTCAAGATCCTCGATCGTTTGGGCTACACGGCCGATGTCGTCGGCCATGGCTTTGAAGTCCTGGAAGCGCTGCAAAAGAAACCTTACGACATCATCCTGATGGATTGCCAGATGCCGGAGATGGATGGCTACGAAACGACCCGGGCCATCCGGCAGAAAAACTTCCCCGGCAGCCACCAGTGCCTTACCGATTTGGACCGCCTGCACATCATCGCCCTGACGGCCAATGCCATGGCGGGGGATCGCGACACCTGTCTCGCAGCCGGTATGGATGACTACATCGCCAAGCCCATCCGCCGGGAAGACCTGCAGGCGGCGCTGCAACGCTCCGTGCAAACAGCGACCAAGACCGCCAGCAATAACGCACCGATCGTCCGCCTGAACATGGAGGCCATCCGCGAGTTGCAATCCCTGCGCGAAGAAGGCGGAGCCGATCCGCTGGCCGACGTCGTCGCAGCCTTCGTTGAACATTCCCCGCGGATGATTGCCGAGATGCAATCCTATGCCACGCTAGGCCGGATGGATGGCTTGCAACGGGCCGCGCACTCGCTGAAAGGCAGCGCTTCCAACTTGGGCGCGGAAGTGCTCGCCCGTCTTTGCGGCGATCTGGAGAAAGCCGCCAAGGAAAACCACCGGGACGTTTTCCCCGCCCTGCTCACCCGCTTGGAGTCCGAATACCTCTATATCGAGGACGAGCTTCAACGCCTTGTGAAGTCATAGGTCCCTGCCCGCCAACTGCGTAGGACTTCCCTTGCCAGCCATCAGTTGCCCGCACCAAGATAATACGTGTAGGTATTATTTTATTTGCCAACCGCCACGACCTCGCCGATAGTCTCACAGCAGATGCCATGACCGCCAGACCACAGCCGGTACTGTCGTCATGGATATAACGCAACCATGTTGAGCCGACGTCATTTTTTGGGCGGCACGCTGGCCACGCTGGCGCTGGGTTCTTTGCGCGCCGAAACTCCCGTCAGCGGTCCCACCAAGTCAGCCTGGCCCATGTTCCGGGGCAGCCCGGAATTGATCGGCGTATCTCCCGCCAGCCTGCCTAATGACCTGAAGCTTTTGTGGACCGCCAAGACTGGTGGCCCTGTGAAATCCTCCCCGGCCATCGTGGATGGCAAGGTGTTCATCGGCGGGGATGACATGAAACTGCATGCCTTCTCGCTGGCGGACGGCAAATCGCTCTGGGAGTTCAAGACGGAAGGCACCATTGAATCCTCCCCGCTCGTCTTGGACGGCAAAGTTTACTTCGGTTCCAGTGACACCTCGCTCTACGCCATCGATGCCAAGGACGGCAAACAAGTTTGGAAATACGCCACGGAGGACAAGATCCTCGGCGCACCGAACTGGACCAAATCCGTCGATGGCAAGGAGAACTGGATTCTCGCGGGCAGTTACGACACCAAGCTTCACTGCGTCTCCGCTACCACAGGCAAGAGTGTGTGGACTTACGAGACCGGCAATTACATCAACGGCTGCCCCGCTGTCTCCGATGGCGCGACCGTCTTCGGCGGCTGCGATGCCTTGCTACACATGATCTCCGTGGCCGATGGCAAGAAGGTAAAGGAGATGGATGCGGAGGCGTATATCGCCGGTTCCGCCGCCGTCACTGGCAATCGCGCCTACGTGGGTCATTACGAAAACGTTTTCCTCTGCTTTGATCTCACCGCCCAAAAGATTCTCTGGCGCTATAAGGATCGCGCCTTCGCCTATTTCTCCTCACCCGCCATCACGAAGGACTTCGTCGTCTTCGGCGGACGCGATAAGCGCCTGCACTGCGTGAAGAAGGAGACCGGTGAAGGTGTCTGGACCTTCGGCACCCGCGGCAAGGTGGACAGCTCCCCCGTGGTCATCGGTGACAAGATCATCGTCGGCTCCGATGATGGCCGGCTCTATCTCGTTTCGCTGAAAGACGGCTCGGAGATATGGAACTACGAGATCGGCCAGCCCATCAGCAGCTCCCCCGCCGTGGTGGAGAACCGCGTGGTGGTCGGTTGCGATGACGGCAACGTGTATTGCTTCGGCAAAAAATAAGATTTTAAGATTATCATGAGCACGACGACGATTGAACCCGCCAAGCCCGTGACCGCTCCGCCGCTGCAAACGCAGACGACGGCCGGCAATTACTTCGTCTCGAATTATCCGCCGTTTTCCTTTTGGAAACCCGAGCTGATTCCCGACCTGCAAACCGCGCTGAACACGCCACCGAAGCCGAACACCGATCTAGGCGTCTATGTGCACGTGCCGTTCTGCCGGAAGCGTTGTCACTTCTGTTATTTCAAGGTCTATACGGACAAGGATTCCTCCGAGATCCGCAATTACATCGATGCCGTCATCAAAGAGCTGACCATCTATGCGAGCAAGCCCTTCATCGGCGGCCGCAAACCCAGCTTCCTCTACTTCGGTGGCGGCACGCCCAGCTACCTGAGCGTGGACCAGCTCAAGCATCTGCTGGGTGAGATGAACCGCCTCCTGCCATTGGATGCCCTCGAAGAATTCTCCTTCGAGTGCGAACCCGGCACCTTGACCGATCACAAGCTGAAAGCCATCCGCGAACTCGGCGTCACCCGCCTGAGCCTCGGTGTGGAGAACTTCGATGAGCACATCCTCGAAGTGAACGGCCGCGCACACCGCAGCAAAGAGATTGATCGCGCCTACAAGTATGCGCGCGAAGTCGGCTTCCCGCAGATCAACATCGACCTCATCGCCGGCATGGTCGAGGAGACGGAAGAGAACTGGAAAGAGAACATCCGCAAAACGATCGAGATGGCCCCGGACAGCGTGACCATCTACGAGATGGAGATCCCCTTCAACACGACCATCTATCAGCAGATGAAGGCCGAGGGCAAACTCGTCGCCCCTGTGGCGGATTGGGAAACCAAACGCCGCTGGGTGGATTACGCCTTCAAGGAACTGGAAAAGGTCGGCTACACCGTCGGCAGCGCTTACACAGCGGTGAAGAACAAGAAGACCGCCACCTTCATCTACCGTGACCGTCTCTGGGCGGGTGCAGATCTGCTCTCCTTGGGCGTGGCCTCCTTTGGTCACATCGGCGGCGTGCATTACCAGAATCACCACGAGTTCAGCACTTACATCGAGCGCATCAACAAAGGCGAGCTGCCCACCTTCCGCGCCCTCACGCCCACGCCCGATGAACGCCTCATCCGCGAGTTCATCCTGCAATTCAAGCTGGGCCGCAACGAGGCCGGCTATTACCAGAAGAAGTTCGGCGTGGATGTTCTGCAACGCTTCGCCGAGCCCATCCAGCGCCTGAAAGACTGGGGCTTCCTCACGCAGCAAGGTGACACCTTGCTCCTGAGCCGCGAAGCCCTCTTGCAGGTGGACAAGCTCCTGCAAGAGTTCTTCCTGCCGGAACACAAAAACACGCGCTATGCCTGAGCGAACGGGAAACAGCCGAGCCTAAAGGCCGTTAACGATGTCAGCACCAACCACCAAACCAACTCCAGAACCTTCGGCCGCCCAGCCGATCGTGTATCCGCTGGATGACTTCTACTCGCAGGCGGGCCGGCCGTTGCCGCGCATCGAAGCGGTGGAGGGCCAGGATGTCCCCGAGCCATACAAGACCTTGCTCGTGCATCAGAATGACATGACGCCGACCTTGGAGAAATTCCACGGCTCAAAGATTCACCTGCAAGTGCTCCGCAGCCAGCAACGGGGCGATTTCTATTTCCGGGAAGTGGTGCTGCTGACGGCGGAAGGCAAGCCCGTTGAATTCGGCGCCATCAAGATCAACCTGACCCTTTTCCCTTCGCCCGCCCGGGCGCAGATATTGGCGGAAAGCATCCCGCTGGGCACCTTGCTGGCGGAATATCACGTCACCCATACGAGCCGCCCGAAGGCGTTCCTGCGCCTTGCATCGGACGACTTCATCAACACGGCGTTCAAGCTGCAGGGCCAGCACTGGCTCTATGGCCGCCGCAATACTCTTTGGAACCCAGACCAACGTCCCTTGGCCGAAATCGTAGAAATCTTGCCCCCTTGATTTGCACAATTTGATTCCGGGGCTAACTTCCGACCGCAAAGCATATGAAAAGCGCTACCAGTTACGATGCTGTGATCATCGGTGGCGGCCCTGCCGGGGCCTCGACCGCCGCCCTCCTGGCTGAACAGGGCCATCGCGTCCTGGTGCTCGAACGCGAGAAATTCCCGCGTTATCATGTAGGGGAATCACTCATCCCCTTTACCTACCAGCCGCTGGAACGCTTGGGGCTCATCGACAAGATGAAGACCTCCGGTTTTCAAAAGAAATACAGCGTGGTCTTCGTGCAACCGAACGGCAAAGCCAGCCAGCCCTTTTATTTTTTCAACCGTTACGACAAGGAAACCGTGGCCCAGACCTGGCAGGTGCTGCGCAGTGATTTCGATCTCATGCTTCTTAACCACGCCCGCAGCAAGGGCGCGGAAGTCATCGAAGAGATCTCGGTGACCGAGCTGTTGAAGGAGGGTGAACGGGTCATCGGCGTGAAGGCCCAAAAGAAATCCGGCGAAACCGTCGAATACTTCGCCCCCATCACGCTGGATTGCACCGGCAAGGAATCCTTCGCCGCCGTGCGCAACGGCTGGCGCATGCGGGACCCGTATCTGAACAAGGTGGCGGTGTGGACTTACTACAAAGGCTCAAAACGCGAAGCCGGACTGGATGAAGGCCAGACTACCGTGGCTTTCGTGCCGGAGAAAGGCTGGTTCTGGCACATCCCGCAGCACAACGACATGGTCAGCGTGGGCGTGGTGGCTGAAGGCAAATATCTGATCCGCGGTGGTGTGAAAGAGCCGAAGGCCATGTTCGACCGCGAAGTCGGCGAAAACCTCTGGATCAAGGAACACCTTTCCGCCGGCCAGCAGACGGGCCCTTATTACGTCACCAGCGAATACACTTTCCACTCCCGTCATTGTGGCAGCGAAGGTTTGTTGCTGGTGGGCGATGCCTTCTGCTTCCTCGATCCGGTCTTCAGCAGTGGCATCCTGCTGGCCTTGAAGAGCGGTGTGATGGCGGCAGATGCCGTGCATGCGGCCATCGTGGCCAAAGACTTCTCGCCCGAGCGCTTTGCCGATTATGCCAAAGACCTCCGCCATGGCATCGAGAACATGCGCAAGCTGATCTACGCGTTCTACAATCCCAATTTCTCCTTCAAAGACGTGGTGATGAAGTATCCCGCCTTGGCCGGAGACATCACGGACTGCCTCTCGGGCGATGTGAACAAGGACCTGAGCCACCTTTGGAAGGCCATTGCTGAATTCGCCCCCATCCCGGATGCCCTGCCTGTGGGAGCTCCCAAAGGGAGCGAAACCACCGCCGTCTGCGCCTAAGACAGTCGTTTCCGACCGTTCAACCCTGATTCTAATCAGGCCACTTAGGCAGAAAACGAGCTTGCCTAGCTTTTGACCTCTGCGCGAAGCTAGGTCTTACTGCTATGTCCAAAAAAGCTTTAATCACGGGTATAACGGGCCAAGACGGCTCCTATCTGGCGGAACTCTTGCTCGCCAAGGGTTATGAAGTTCACGGTATCATCCGCCGGGCCAGTACATTCAACACTGGCCGTTTGGACCACATCTATACTGACCCACACGCCCCCAAGCACAACCTTTTCCTCCATTACGGTGATCTGGCGGATGCCAGCGCCCTTTCCCGACTGATCGGCAAGATCCAGCCGGATGAAGTCTATAACCTCGCCGCACAAAGTCATGTGCGCGTAAGCTTTGACGCCCCAGAATACACGACGGACATCACCGGCACAGGCGTTATCCGCCTGCTCGAAGCCATCCGCGAAGTGGGCATCAAGCCGCGCTTCTACCAAGCCTCCTCTTCCGAGATGTACGGCATGGTGCAGGAAGTGCCGCAAAAAGAGACCACCCCGTTCTATCCCCGCAGCCCCTACGGTTGCGCCAAGGTATATGCCTACTGGATCACGGTGAATTACCGTGAATCCTACGGCATGCACGCCAGCAACGGCATCCTTTTCAACCACGAGTCACCGCGCCGGGGCGAAACGTTCGTCACCCGCAAGATCACCCGCGCCGTGGCTCATATCCGGGCCGGGCTCCAGGAAAAACTTTACCTCGGCAATCTCGAAGCCAAACGTGACTGGGGTTACGCCAAGGAATACGTGGAAGCCATGTGGCTCATGCTGCAACAGAAGGAGCCGGATGATTACGTCATCGCCACGAACGAGACGCATTCCGTGCAAGAGTTTCTGGAAGTAGCCTTCGGCGTCGCCGGTCTCGACTGGCGCAAGCATGTGGAGATCGATCCGCGCTACTATCGCCCAGCCGAAGTGGACCTGCTCATCGGTGATGCCAGCAAGGCGAAGAAACAACTGGGCTGGGCACCGAAAACGACTTTTGCCGAACTGGCCCGTTTGATGACCGAATCCGACATCAAACTGCTGGAAGACCAGCTGGCCGGACGCGTACGCAAGAACGAGGAATAACGCCATGCCCAAGGCGCTCATCACCGGTATCACCGGCCAGGACGGCTCCTATCTGACGGAGCTGCTCTTGGGCAAGGGATATGAGGTGCATGGGGTGGTCCGCCGCACGAGCAGTCTGGACCGCTCTCGCCTTAAGCATCTGTATGGGGACAGCTCCGTTTACAACCAACGGCTGTTCCTGCACTACGCCGATCTCGATGACCCGACGACGCTGCGCCGCGTCCTGAACCGTGTGGCACCAGATGAGATCTATCATCTGGCCGGGCAAAGCCACGTTGGGCTCAGCTTCGAGATCCCCGAATCCACCTGTGATTCCACTGCGATGGGCACGCTGCGGCTGCTGGAGATGGTGCGTGATCTGCCCGTGCCGCCGCGCCTTTTCCATGCTTCTTCGAGTGAGATCTTCGGCCGCCCCACAACCGCGCCGCAGGATGAGAACACCCCGAAGAATCCGGTGAACCCTTACGGCTGCGCCAAGACCTTTGCCACGCAGATGGTCGGGGTCTACCGGCAGACTTACGGACTCTTCGCGTGCAACGGCATCATGTACAATCATGAATCTCCCCGGCGCGGTGAGAACTTCGTGACCCGCAAGATTTGCCGTGCGGCCGCCGCCATCAAACTCGGATTGCAGAAGGAACTCGTGCTGGGCGACACCTCGGCGCAACGCGACTGGGGTTACGCCCCGGATTACGTCAACGCCATGTGGCTCTCCCTCCAGCACAAGGAAGCGGGTGATTACATCTTTGCCACCGGTATACTGCACAGCGTCAGCGATGTGGTGACACTCGCCTTTGAAGCCGCCGGCCTGTCCCACGCCGATTACGTTAAGCAAGATGTGCGGCTGCTGCGCAAATCCGAATCGGTGAACCTGCAAGGCAATCCGGCCAAAGCCCAACAGGTGCTGGGCTGGAAACACTCGATGACCTTCAAGGAACTCATCCGCGCGATGACGCTCGCGGAACTGGAAGACCTGAAAGCTGCCAAGGGTTGAACCGCTGGCGGCCAGGCTTAGTTCCAATCAAATATCCCAAGGATATTGTAGTAATCATCAGACCAGACCGGCTGCTCGGGCGCAGGTTCCAGACGCTTCCAATATTCGTTGCCGGACACAGCCTCCAGCGTTTTCTCCTCCGCTGCCATCACCGCCCAATGTGAGGAATAACGGCCGAAACGCATCGTCTCCTCGGCGGTGACTCCCTCGTTCAGACTGAAGCCATGCAGTTGCAGACCCGGTAAGATATTACCCAGTACAGGCCGGAAGTTGAGCAAACGGCTGGAGATGTTGTAGAGGATCATACCGCCGGGCGCGAGTTTGGCGCGGAACTCCTGCAATGCTTCCTTGGTGATCAGGTGCAACGGCGGCACATCGGAACTGAACGCATCACAGATGATCAGGTCGAAGTAATGATCTGGCTCGGCACGCAAGAGCAAGCGGGCATCACCGATTTTGTGATTCACCTGCTTGGCTCCGCAGCGTTGCAGGTAAGTGAAGTAGTTCGTGTCCGAAGCGATCCGCAGCACGGCCGGGTCGATCTCATAAAAATTCCACACCTCATCAGCCTTCGCGTAGGCTGCCATCGCCCCGGCTCCCAACCCGATCACAGCCACGCGCCGGACGGTCTTCTGCTGGGCATACAGGTGCATGATGGCTCCGGCCGGACCCTTGGGATGGTAGTACGAGAGCGGGATGTCCTGCAGCTTCGGGTCCACGAACTGGATGCCATGCACCGTTGTGCCATGATAAAAACGGCGGATGTGCCCATCCGGATCCAACGTCACCCGCAAGGCACCAAAGAAGTTCCGCTCCTTATGCAGCGTCTGCCCATGAATGGCGGTGTAAAACGAAGCCCCCCATAATATCGCCCCCAGGGTCAGCCCAAAGACCAACGGACGGCGGGAGAGAAAATAGGAGCCGACTAAGGGCACCCCAAAGATCAGGAACATGGCGATCTGGTGAGATTGCTTGGAAAGACCTGGCAGAAAGGTGGCCGCCAAAGCCGTGACCACACCGATGACGACCGGCCAGACAAACTGACGCGCCAGTTTCTGCGCCGGTGGTTCACCAGCCGGCACGGGAGCCGCGATGCACGCCAACGCGATGGCCAAAGGATACTCCACCACGGTCTTGAAAATAAGCGGAGCCGCCAAGGTGTTCAGTGCGCCGCCAAGCACCCCGCCAATCGAGAGGCACAGATAATATTCGGTGAGATGGGCGGCGTCCGGCCGCAAGGCTGCCAAGCGCCCGTGCAAAGCCAGTGCGATGATAAAAAAGATGAGCAAGTGCAGCGGAATGATGATGCCAGCCGGGTACTTCACCTCGGCCAGCAGAAGAAACATCACCGTGACGGCCGCCAGCGGCAACGCCCGGGCCGCCCAAGCCGTGGCCCGCACACCCGTCCGGGCGAACACGATGATGAACGTCAGCAGATAGAGCGCGAGCGGGAGGGTCCAGAGCAACGGAACACTGGCTACATCCGTGGTAAGATACGTCGTAAGCCCCAGCATCAGACTGGAGGGCAAAAGCGACAGGCCGATCCAAAGCCCGCGTTGGGACCAACTGGGCCGGACAATCGGACGGACATCCACGGGCGCGAGGGGAACGGACTCCGGCATCTTCCAGGCAAGCAGCGCCACCGCCAGAAAGCACAGGATCAGTAACCCGTAACCCACGCTCCAACCCAAAGTTTGCTGCGAGAGCCGGAGCATGGGCTCGGCTAGCAGCGGGTATCCCAACAGGGCGAGAAAGCTGCCCGCATTGCTGGCGGCATACAGGAAATAGGGGTCCTTGGCGGATTGATGGCCGGAGCGGCTGAACCAGTTCTGCAACAAGGGAGCCGAGGCGGAGAGCACGAAGAAGGGAACACCCACCAGGCTGAACAGCTTGGCCAAGAGCCAAAGCCAGGGAGCCTCGCCAGCCGGATTGGAATTCGGGGCCAGAGCGATCGGCAGAAATATCAGACCGAGTAACAGCAAACCCAGATGGGTCAGGGCCTGCCGACGGAGGGAATTGCGGCCCGTCAACCAGTGCGCGTAAGCATAGCCGCCCAAAAGCAGCGCCTGAAAGAAGACCATGCAGGTGTTCCAAACCATCGGCGCGCCGCCCAACAACGGGAGCAGCAACTTGGCCACCAGCGGCTGCACGGTGAACAGCAGCAGCGCGCTCAGCAGCAAGGTGATGGCAAACACAGGTAACAACATGCTTCGCAAGCATGGGAACAGAGCAACTTTCATGCAAGCGGTGTATCAAAATAAGACCAGTCTAAACCAAGCGCCGTGTGGAGCCGTTCGCTTGCTTCCACTAGTTTGCATCCAGCAGTACGGGAAAAAGTTTGCTATATTAAGGTATATGAATACCCAGCAACTAACACCAGAAGTGCCCGCCTTGGACCTGAAAAAGATCCTCGTGCCGGTTGATTTCTCTGATGCTTCGGACAAGGCCTTGGCCTACGCCGTCGCCTTTGCCCGGCAGTTCCATGCCAAGATTCTCCTGCTGCATGTGGTTCACGTCAGTTATATGGCTGGTGAATACGGCCCCATTGATGTGCCGGTGCTGGAAGACCAGTTGATCGAGGCGGCCAAACAAAAGATCCAGGAACTGGCCAAGGACAAGGTTCCGGCTGAACTGCTGGAAGGCACGGCGGTTTGTGCCGGACCAGCCGTCCACGAGATCGCCGAACTGGCCAAGGAACGCAAAACCGATCTGATCATCCTTTCCACCCATGGTTACACCGGCCTGAAACGCGTGATGTTGGGCAGTGTCACCGAAAACGTCGTTCGTCATGCACCTTGTCCGGTGCTGGTCGTACACGAACGAGAGCACGAATTTATCCATGAGCAGCCTGCTTGATCCAGTAGCCCCCGTATCCACCATCCCCGTCCGCCGGGTCAACCCCACTGACACCGCCTTCGGTTGTCCGCGGGATTTCTTGGACCACCACTTCGTTTATCTGGTGGTCTCCCCACGGGCCAAAGGACTCTCCATCGGGATCAACATGAATCCTGATCAGCGCTGCAATTTCGATTGTGTCTATTGCGAAGTCCAGCGCAGCAACCCGCCCGTGGAGAAAACCTTGGACATCGATGTGATGGTGAGCGAACTGCGCACCGCCCTTGAACTGGTGAACTCCGGCAAGGTGGCCGAACGCCCCGCATTCAAAAAAATTCCACGGGAATTGCTCAAATTGCGCCAGGTTTCCTTCAGCGGGGACGGCGAACCCACGCTGGCAGAAAACTTTTTGGAAGCCGTCCAAGCGGTGGTCCATATCCGCGCCATGGGCATAGTGCCGTTGTTCAAGTTTGTGCTGGTCACCAATGGTACGGGCTTGAATCGCGAGCAAGTCCAGGAAGGCATCAAGTTCTTCAACAGGCAGATGAGATCTGGATCAAGCTGGATGCCGGCACCCAGACTTATGCGGACAAGATCAACCGCGGCCAAGTGCCTTTGGAGCAAGTTCTGAAGAATATCCAGCTCATCGGCAAACAACGCCCGGTCATCATCCAAAGCCTCTTTCCGCTCTATAATGGCGCGGCCCCGGCTTGGGATGAGATTGAAAGCTATTCTGCCCGGCTGGAACAGTTGAAGGCCGAAGGGACCAAAATCTCCTGGTGCAGATCTATTCCGCCAACCGGCCAGCGCATACTCCGTTGTGCGATCACTTGCCTTTGCGCACGTTGTCAAAGATCGCGCAGCACGTCCGGCAACGCACCGGACTGAACGTGGAAGTGTTCTAAACGCAGCCGGCAAATTGTTTGCCATCCGGTCATGAGTTTAACCGCTCGTGACCGGATGTTTTCTTTCCCACTACGGCTTACCCAGGGTTTCCCGCCAGTTTCCCACCCAACAAATGCGGAGTGATAGCGGGCAAGAAATGAGAGGCGCACTCGCCAGCAGAGGTGCAGCGTGAGTTGTAACAAGAAATAACCTCAACCGGGAAAAAGCTTATGATTGCCAAATATCACATCGAATACGAAGTCGAACTAGGCCGACATTTGCAGACCCATCATTTCCAGACGGATGACCCGGTGAGCGCGGAAGAGTTCCTTTCGGAACTGTTAGACCGCAGTTTGCTGATCACCCATATCCGGCATGAAGGAGTGGACCTGGAACGTGCTCCGTTTGACCGCATGGTCAAGACGGCGGCCAATATGTTGATGGCCCGCAAGCTGCAAAAATGCCTGAAGCTGACGGTAGAAGAAGAACGGTTCCGGTTCGGTTTCGCGGCGTAAGGTGACAAGCACCCGTCGAGTTGATTTCGGCGGGTCGATTTTTAGACAAGCATATGAAAAGAATCATTCCCATTCTGGCGATTTGCGCTCTAGGGGCCACGGGCCTGGTGACCGGCTTGCGTGTCGCCGTGGCCGCTGATCAGCCGACCACCGAAGTGATGCGTTTGAAACTGGCCCATGCCCAAGGTGTGCTGGAAGGCATCGCCAAGGAAGATTATGACCGCATCGCCTTGAATGCGCAAAAGCTGGTGCAGCTCAGCCAGATACGGGCTGGTATTCCCGGCAGACGCCCGAGTATGAACTCTTCACCACGGAGTTCCGCCGCCACGCACAGACCTTGGTGAAAGCAGCCAAAGAAAAAAACATCGATGCCGCCACGGGTGCTTACATGCAGATGACGGTGAGTTGTGTGAGCTGCCACAAGTATATGCGCGGATTCAGGCCGGCCAGCTTCAAACAGGAATAAAACCCGGCCGAAGATTTCGGCATGGTGAGAATCCATTTTGTGGGGTAATATCTCCCCATGCTGTTCCGTAAATTGGAGAGTATCGGTCGCACGTTTCAACATTTGCAACGTGCACGGGAGATCGCGGGGGTATTCCTCAAATACGGCTACGAGGACCTTTTGGAACGGCTGCAACTGCCCGTCATCCTCAACGTCCCGTTGCAACGGCTGCACAAGCCGAATCCGGCCATCAATCAGCTTTCGCAGCCGGAACGCTTGCGCCGGGCCTTGGAGGAGCTGGGCCCCACCTTTATCAAGCTCGGCCAGATCCTGCCTCCCGCTCGGACGTTCTGCCGGGTGAATTCATCACGGAACTGACCAAGCTGCAGGACCAGATCCCGGCGATCCCTTTCAGCCAGATCCGCGAAATTCTGGAAAAAGAACTGCACCAACCCCTGACCGAGATCTATCGGCGGATCGATGAAACCCCGCTCGGCTCGGCCTCCATCGCCCAAGTTCATCGAGCCGAGTTGCGCGACGGCACTGCGGTGGTCATCAAGGTGCAACGCCCCGAGGTGCGGGAACTGGTCAAAGCGGATCTGGAAATCTTGGAGCAACTCGCCGGGGTCGCCGAAAAACATATTCCCGGCTGGAAGGCGCATCATCCGGTGTCCCTGATCCAGGAGATCGCCAAGACGCTGGAGCGCGAAACGGATTTCAATTGCGAAGCCGCCCATGTGGAACGCTTCACCCGGCAGTTCGACCGCGAACCGACCATCTACATCCCCAAAGTCTATCACGAGGCGACGACCGGCCGGGTGCTGACCATGGAGTTCATCGATGGCGTCAAGGCTTCCACACTGGTCCCCGAAACCCTGCCGCCCTCCGACCGCAAGCAGCTCGCCGACCGCATCGGCGATCTCATCATGAAGCAGATCTTCGTGCATGGTTTTTTCCATGCGGATCCGCATCCGGCGAACATCCACATCCTGCGCGGCAATATCATATGTTTCCTGGATTTCGGCATGATGGGTTTCCTGGACATGCGCACCCGGGAATCCCTTGCCGACCTGCTGGGGCATTTCCAAGCAAGATGAAGGCAGCGTCGCGAATGCCCTCGTCCGCCTGTCCTCCAGCGATGCCGACCCTTCGCGGCCTGAGCTGGAAGTAGATGTGGCCGAGTTCATGCACCGACACTTTTATCGCCCGGTGAAAGAGCTGCAATTCGGCCAGCTCATCATGCAGCTCCTGCAGATCTCCGCCCGCCACGACTTGCACATCCCGGCGGACATCTTCGTGATGTTGAAATCCTTGGGCCTGATGGAAGGCATGGTGCGCAAGCTCAACCCCGATCACGACATCATCGCGCAGGCCACGCCCTTCCTGCGCAAAGCCCGCTTGAGCCGCTTGCAACCAAACCGGCTGGTCGGAGCCATCACGAATTTCGGGCTCGATATGTCGGACCTCGTCCGTGAACTGCCCGCCGAACTGCGCCGCATCTTCGCGCAAGTGAAGAAAGGCGAGGCCCGGATGGTCTTCAAGCATGACGGTCTGGAGCCAGTGATGGAATCAGCCGAACGCATCAGCAACCGTCTCTCGTTCTCCGTGGTACTCGCCGCGCTCATCATCGGCTCCTCCATCATCATCCACGCGAACATCCCGCCCAAGTGGCATGAAATACCGATCATCGGCCTGCTGGGCTACGTGGTCGCGGCACTGATGGGCTTCTGGCTGCTCATCGCGATTTTGCGCCACGGAAAAATGTGAGCCCGGGCACGTAATGGCTCTTGAGATAGATTGCCAGGTCCAGCCCGAACTTCAGTGCGACCAGTAACAGCAAGGCGATCGCCGGCAGACGCAGGATCATCAGTAAGAACGCACCCAAGAGGATGGCGAGGTGCAAAACCACGATACGCCCGTAAGGGGCAATCATCAGAAGCGGCAGTTTGGCCTCTTTGTATTCCCCCTTATACAGGTAATCCCAGATAAAGAAGGCCAGATGACTGCTGCCGATGCAGAACACGGGCCAGCCCAGATGGTTCTCCTGGACGGCACGCCAAAAGGTGTCGAAGCCCGGTGTTAAGCCATGGCCGCCACTGAATGAGCCACCGAACAAGGCCACCACAAAAACTCCGTGCACGAGTGTGAAGAGGCCGTAGTGAAAACAGAAGAACGGCACGAAGAACAGTTTCGCCGCCCAGAGCACCTTGCTTTGTGGCGTGGCACAAAGCATACGCAAGGCATTGAACAGGCCGATAAAGACATTCTCGCACCAGAACAGCAACATCAGCGGAAACGTCTCCCACCCCAGAAAAAGGACGCCAAACAAAGGCGCCAGATTGCCGGCCACCAAAATCCAAAAGCCCGGCGTGCGCCAGAAGCTGGCAGGCACTGCGGCCGGATTGGTGAGGGACGAGTTCATCACCGTGACGTTATTTTCTTAGGATCAACCGTCCTCCGTCTCGCTTTCCGGTGCCGCCTCACCTGAGGCGAATGCGTCTGTGCTGATCACTTCGGTGATACGGTTTTCTTCCTTTTCCCATTGCTGCAAGACGGCACACTTGTCTTTCTTCAACTGCTTGAACTCCGCCGGATGATCGCGCTTGTGCAGTTCGTAATTACGCACCCCAGAAGCATCGCACCCGAGCATCAGTCCGTGGGCCTTGTAAACCCGCGAACGGCCAATGACACGGAAGCAGTGCGGTGGAATCGCCGGTTGCGGACGCTTATCGAGCACAAGAAAACTCACCGGCAAACTGCGCAGATCAATCCCCATCAGGTGAGAGAACTTGCCCCAATCCGGGTCTGTGAAAATGGCCGAAGGGGGACTGGCGAAGTGATGGCACCAGTCGCGCTCATTGCCTGGCGCGAGGATGCCGCATTGTTCCGCGTGCGTGCAGGGCGCAACCACGTTCGTCTCCTTGCGCAAACGCTCACGCACGGCGATGAGCGTGAGACTGGCTTCATACGTGCCCGGCTCCACCCAGATGACGACATCCGCTTTTGCCGCCAGTTTCGCCAGCTCATCCGTCTGCTCCGGCGTCAATTCTGTGAGCACATGACTGAGCAACAATATCTGCGGCGCTTCTGGCAACCCCGCTTCGACACGTAACGTCGGGAACTTTTTCTTCGCAACGCGTTGGGCGAAGTTCATCGCAAGCGGTGATCGATCCCACACGCGTAAACCTGTCACCGCGTCTGCGCCAAATTGATCAATGAACGCGCGTCCCGCCACGCCGCTGCCGCAACCCCAATCCAGCACCTCGGCCTTCGGCGGCGTCCAACCGCGACGTTGCAATTCCTCCAGCACGTAGTCCCACTTCCAGCCGATGCGCTGGGCGAAGGTCTGGTTATAGGAATCCAGATCCCGCTCGCTCCGCCAATAATCCGCACCACCGGCGGATCCGGCCAAATAACCTTGGCGCAACCGCTCCAGCGCATTCCAGTCTATCGTATCCCAGTTCATGCGGGCGGCAGTTGGCGCGTCAGCAGGTCATCCAAGCTATGCTTCTTCACCCCGAAGAAACGTTTCAATTCCTCGATCTTCTCGCGAGCGGGCACATTGGTGAACGGTTCGTTTTTGCGAACCGCCGCAATCATCAGATTCTTCGGCGTGTGCTCGGAGGACACGAACTCGAACACCTTCGTCTCATAGCCCGCCCATTCGAGGAACAGCGCGCGCAGGCCATCCGTGAGCCACTCAGCCATACGCTCTTCCATCACGCCGTGGCGCAGCACGGGCGCGAGCACCATCGGATGCTGCATCATCGGCCGAACTTCCTTGTGGCAGCACGGAGCCACCACGATGAGCTTCGATTTCAACTCAATGCCGCGTAGGATGGCCTCATCCGTAGCCGTATTGCACGCGTGCAAGGCGATGAGAACTTCCGCACCGAGCAGGCGCACTTTGCCGATCGTGCCTTCCGTAAATTTCAAACCTTCCGCGCCGATGCTCTTCGCCACTTCATTCGTCTTATCGACCAATTCTTTGCGCGACTCCACGCCGAGCACTTCAACATCGGTTTCTTTCGTGCGCTTCAACCAATGCCACGTGGCAAAAGTCAGGTAGCCCTTGCCGCAACCCATGTCCGCGATGTTCAACGGTTGGCCCGCTTTCCACCGTGTCCGCGAGCAGGTGCGAGAGGATCTCGAGGTAGCGATTGATCTGGCGGTATTTGTCCGCCATGGAGGGCAGCACCTTGCCGGTGACTTCCGTCACGCCCAGTGCGTAGAGCCAGTCGTTCGCGGCGGCATCCAACACACGCACGCGTTCACGATCATGCTGTGCCGCTGGCGCCTCTGCACTGGCCGCCTTGTGGCTCGCGAGTTGCGGCTGGCCTTTGCGCGGGAAGTGCAATTGCCAGTCGCGCAACGTCGTGCCGAGCAAGGCCGTCTTCCACGCGCCTTGGAGGATTTCCGCCAGCCATTCGAGGCCTTTATCGATGGGCAAATTCTTCGAGATATCGTTCGTGCGGCGCTTGAAGGTCACGGCGAGATGCGGCTCATTCCGCAACTGCACCTTGCGCACCATGATGCGCTCAAGACCGTCACTGGCCTCCATCGGACCGGACATCACAAGGCGGACGAACGTGCCATCATTCAGGCTCGTTTCGATCTTCGCGATAAACTCAGCTATAGGGTCAGCATTCTGCATGTGGGAAAGAGCTTAACGGATGCGGGCCAAATGGGAAGCGGCGGTTCTAGGGGATTTTAGGGGGCTATCAGACGAATTGCGGGTGCGCCCGCAGCTTTGCCCAGTTCGCTTCGCTCAAGGGCGCTTGCCGGTAGGTGCCATCCGTCAGGGGTTCCGCACTGCGGGAACGCTGCACTCGGCCCAGCCATTTCTCACCGAGCGGTTCGGTGAGCAGTTCCAAAGAATTTGCCGCGATAGTCGTCTCTTCCTTCTCGCCTGTCGCATGCCCTGCCCCGACGTAGAAACCCGCGAGCAATAACGTGACGCGTAAGAGCGTGCTGCGCGAATACGTGGGCAATGCGCAAGGACGCGAGGCATCCAAGAAAGTGTAGAGTTTCTGGAACACGGGCAACGTCCACATCGCCGTGTTCGTAGCGGGCGAAAAGGCGTCGTAAAGGATAGCGTGCGGTGCGGGCAGTTGCGCACGCAGAATGGTATCCTTAGCAGCTTGCGCGAGGAGCGCAGGGAAATCCGCGACGTGCACGGTCCAGTTCACCTCGACATCGCCGAGGTTGAACTTCACCGCGCGCGCTTGCAGCAACGTTTCCAACTGTGCCTCGAAGCCCAGGGGATAAGCGAGTTCGGCAGCGTGCTGACGAGCGAAGGCTAACGGTTCCAACGTGCAATCGAAGCTAACGATGCGGAGTTGCCCACGCAGACCAGTCAGGGAACGCAGGACAGTCAGCACATTTGCCGCGGAACCAAGACCGACATCCCACACGACAAATTCTTCAGCACTCGCCGCGAAACGTTCGGGCAGACGGAGCTGGCGCACGTAAAGCGCCTCCGCCTCGGCCACCGGGCCGATGACGGGATGAAAGGTCTCGTCATGCGCGCGCGAGTAAACACTGCGCACGCCATTGGCGAGCGTCACAAGCTGATAGTTATCGGTCGTTTCAGACATGGTGCGAAACCGGGCGGCGATTGAAGCGGATTCGGCAAAGATGAGCAATAGGACGTTTAGGGCGGAGCGCAGCCGTCCTCGACCACAACGCCATCAAAAGCCTGTCATGAACTATTGCAGAGCAAAACTGCAAGAACTGTGAGATGTGACCTCTCCTCTCAACGAGGAGAGGTCGGTTCCGCCGCTAGCGGAACCGGGTGAGGAGTGAGTCGAAACCTAAAGCGTAATAAGCTTTTGTGCTACGACTCACCCCTCACCCCAGCCCTCTCCCCGTTGAGGGGAGAGAGAGAAGAATACGACGGGCCTGCTCTTAAGAGCTCCACACTAAAGTGGCTGACTGATTGATGTTGCTGTGCCGAGGGGACAACCACGCTCCGTCAGCCTTGTTCCCCTGCTCTATTCCGTCTTTACTCTGGGCATGGGCAAACGGGTTGAGCCGAAACCGGTAGTATTCACGAACCTCACGCTGAAAACGACTTCAGCGCAGGGGGCTTTGCTGGCCGGTAAGGCCGGGCTGTTGGAGCTGACGGTCATCACACCGGACTTGGTGCGATTGCGAGCGACGAGGGCAAAGGCGTTCAGCGAAGGTTCCTTTGCGGTCGTGGCGCAAGACCGGCCAACCGTGCCAACCCTCGTCTGTGAGCGGAAAAAGGGCATCGAACTGCGCACGGAGCAATTCTGTCTTCAAATCGACAAGGCGAAGGGCGCTTGGCGCATCACCGATGCGAACGGTTGGACGGTGTTGCATAGCACCAGCGCGATCGAGCACGGCAAGCAGACCGGTTTCACGCTGCGGTTGGGTTTGGAGGCGAAGGATAAGATTTTGGGGCTGGGCGAAGCCACCGGGCCGCTGAACAAGCGCGGGCTGATCCGGGAGTTCTGGAATATTGATGTCCTCGGCCACGCTTCGTGTATCCATCCCTCGTTAAAGAATCTGTATGTGTCTATTCCGTTCGGCCTCGGTTTGCGTGAGGGGCGGACGTTCGGTGTGTTCTGGGATAACCCCGGCAAGCAATCTTGGGACATGGGCTGCACGCAGGAGAACGCATGGCAGCTCAACGCGGCCACGGGCGAGCTGGATGTGTATCTCTTTCTCGGTCCGGGGCTGCCGCAAATCGTCGAACGGTTCACCGAGTTAACCGGGCACATGACTTTGCCGCCGAAGTGGGCGCTGGGTTACCAGCAGTCGCGCTACGGTTACCCCACGCGCAAGCACATCGAGGATGTGGCGCGGAAGTTCCGGCAGAAGAAGATTCCGTGCGATGTCTTGCACCTCGATATCTTGCACATGGATGGCTACCGCGTGTTCACCTTCGGCAAGACGTTTCCGCAACCGAAGGAACTCCTTCGCAAGCTCGGCAAACAGGGTTTCAAATTTGTAAGCATTGTGGACCCCGGCGTGAAGGTGGACCGCAAGTTCGGCGTGTATCAACGCGGGCGCAAGCTGAAGGCGTTTGTGAAGGATGCGGACGGCAAGGACATCATCGGCAAGGTGTGGCCGGGTGAATCGGCGTTGCCGGATTTCTTTTCAGCGGAGGTGCGTGCGTGGTGGGCCACGGAGCAAGCGGCCTTGGCGCGCGCAGGCATCGCGGGCGTGTGGAACGACATGAATGAACCGGCGACGTTTGATCTGCCGGGCAAAACCTTGCCGCTGGACGCGCAGCACGGGACGGAACTGGGCGTGAAAACGCACGGCGAAGTGCATAACGCTTACGGTTCCATGATGGCGCGGGCCTCGCACGAAGGCATGCTGGCGAATGCGCCGGAGCAGCGGCCCTTTGTCATCACACGCGCGGGCTATGCGGGTGTGCAACGTTACGCGATGGTGTGGACGGGCGATAACAGCTCCACGTGGGAACACCTCGCAGAGTCCATCCCCATGCTGCTGAACTTGAGCTTGAGCGGCGTGCCTTTCTGCGGCGCGGATGCCGGAGGCTTCTTGGAGCACACCACCGGCGAACTGCTCGCGCGCTGGATGCAGCTCGCGGCGTTCACGCCGTTCTTCCGCAATCACACGAACAACGAATCGCGCGATCAAGAGCCATGGACTTTCGGCCCGGAGGTGGAGGATATTTGCCGGCGCTACATCCAGTTGCGCTACCAGTTGTTGCCGTATCTCTATTGCCTCTTTGCGGAGGCAAGGGCGAAGGGCACGCCAATCATGCGCCCGCTCGCGTGGCATCATCCGCAGGATGCGGTGGCCGTGGCATGCGGGGATCAGTTCTTATTGGGCGAGAATGTGCTCGTGGCGCCCATCCTGCAACCGGGTGCCGTGGCGCGCAGTGTCTATCTGCCGCGCGGAACGTGGTTCAGCTTCTGGAACGGCGAAGCGTTCGAGGGCGGGCAACACATCCTCGTGCAAGCGCCGTTGGACATGCTCCCGGTCTTCGTGCGCGCGGGAACGATTCTACCGTTCGGCCCGGTGCAACAATACGTGGGCGAAGTAACGGAACCTTATCAAGTGTTGCATATCTGGCCTGGCGGCAACGGCGTGCTGGAGTGGTACGAGGATGATGGGATCTCGAATGGCTATCTCAGCGGCCAATATCAGCGGCGGCGTATCGAAGTGAAGCCAGTGGGAGCAGAAACGGAAATCGTCATCGGCGCGAGTGAAGGCGAGTTTCAGAGTCCGCATCAGGCGTGGCGCATCATGCTGCACCAGCAGGACAAGAAACCGAAGCTACTCATCAATGGCCGCAGGTTCGATGTGCATCACGAAGCGGAGTGGGGCTTGGCGATCATGGATCTGCCGGTGGTGGCGCAGGAGATACGGATGCGGGTGAAGTGACGGTTGAGGAAACATCGAACATCCAACGCCGAACGTCCAACATCGAGAGGCTGGCGAAAAAGCCAACCGCAAGGTGCTGCCGGTTTCCAGCCGGCAGTTCGAGCGTGATCATAAGACAGCCGCAGTTGAAACAAGAAGCGGAGCTCACTCCGGCGCATCATTCAAATCCGGTTAACCAGTGGATGTAAATTTACTGCCGGCTGGAAACCGGTAGCACGTTGATTAAAAAGCGTGCAGGATGGGGCGGGATTCGGTCTAATGCGGGGATGGATCCGTTGTTGAAGTTGTTACATGAGAACGCCGCGCTGAAGCCGGCGCAGATGTCCGCCATGCTGAACCAGCCCGAGGCTGAGATCGCGGCGAAGATCAAGGCGTATGAGCATGACCAGGTCATCCTCGGCTACCGCACCATCCTTAATGAGGAGAAGCTGGGTGTGAATATCGTCCGGGCGGTGATCGAGGTGAAGATCACACCGGAGCGCGAAGGTGGCTTTGACCGCATCGCCCAGCGTATCGCCAAGTATGACGAGGTGCGTTCATGCTACCTCATGTCCGGCGGGTATGACCTGCTGGTCATCGTGGAAGGCGAGGACCTGCGCGAAGTGGCGCGGTTCGTCTCCGAGAAGCTCGCGACGATCCAAGGCGTGCTCTCTACGGGAACGCATTTCATGCTGAAGCCCTACAAAGAACAGGGCGTGCTCATGAAGAAGGAACAGAACGAAGAACGCCTGGCCATCACGCCGTAAGCGGGAAGCAATTTAACGAAGGCCGCAGCGTCTTGGATGCTGCGGCCTTTTTGTTTTTCGGGCAATCATGCGAAATGGTGGCGCGATTGGCACGCTCACTCCTCACCCCGGCCCTCTCCTCGTTAGAGGAGAGGGGGAACATTTGGTAGCGGCCATTGAATTTGAGCACTCCTGATGCTCGCAAGTATTCAGCAAGAACTCTGTTTTCGCCTTTGCTCCATTTCTGAAGTAGCCTATCACTATCACCGTAATCCCGATTTGCTTATGAATTTCCGTCTCAAGGTTTTGTCGTTTAGTTTGCTCGGCTGGATGGTGCTTGCTGGTGATGCGTTGGCTCAGCTCGTGGCGCGGCCGGCGGAGTATGAGGTCATCGTGCGCACCAACGTGATGGTGGCGATGCGGGATGGGGTGAAGCTTTCCACCGATGTATATCTGCCCGCGAAGAATGGGGTGGCGGTGGAACAGAAGTTTCCGGTCATCCTCACGCGTTCGCCGTATGGCAATGCGGGGAATGCGAGTCCGGCGAAGTTTTATGCGGCGCGGGGTTATGTGTTCGTCTCGCAGGATACGCGCGGGCGTTATGCCTCGGAAGGTGTCTGGCATATGATCACGGATGACGGTCGCGATGGGGTGGATTGCGCGGCGTGGATCGGGAAACAAGCGTGGTCGAATGGCAAGATCGGCATGCTGGGCACCTCATACGTCGGCGGCACGCAACACGCGATGGCGTTAGAACGTGCACCAGAACTGGCCACGGTTATCCCTGTGGATGCGATGTCCAATCTCGGCCGCCAGAGCATGCGGCATGCGGGCGCATTTGAAATGCGGTTCTGGAACTGGATCATGCTGAACGCGGGCAAAGGCAGCAGTGCCTCCCGTGATCCGGCGAAGGCCGCCATCCTGAAAGACATGGCGGATAACCGGTTGGATTACCTGAAGCTCCTGCCTTTGCGCAAAGGCATGACCCCGCTCCGGCTTGCGCCCGAGTTTGAGGACTGGCTGGTGGAAGCGATGAACCACGGTGCAAACGATGAATTCTGGGCACAGAACAATATCGTGGATCACCCGGACAAGTATAAGGACGTGCCAGTGTATCTCGTCGGCGGCTGGTATGATTCGTGGGCCGGCAATACGACGGCGAATTACGCCGCACTCAGCCGCACCCTCAAGAGCCCCGTTTATCTGATCATGGGCCCGTGGATCCATGGCCAGCAGACGGGTGACAGCCATGGGCAGGTCTATTTCGGCAAGGACGCGAGCATCGGTGATCAATGGGCTTGGCGGCTGGAGTGGTATGACAAATGGCTCAAGGGCATGGATAACGCGGTGGGCAAAGCCGCGCCCTTCGCCAGCAAAGTGCGTATTTTCGTGATGGGCACTGGTGATGGTCACAAGACGGAGAAAGGTTTACTGAACCACGGCGGTTACTGGCGTGAGGAACAGGAGTGGCCGCTGAAGCGCACGGCTCACACGCCTTTCTACCTGCATCCGGACGGCAGCTTGCAGAAGGAGAAGGCCGAGCAACGCATCGCCTCGACGCGCTATCAATTTGACCCGCAGAATCCGGTGCCGACCATCGGCGGGCAACTCTCCTCAGGCGATGGCATCATGGTGGCAGGTGCGTGGGATCAGCGCGGGCAGACGAATTTCTGGAACTGGCCGAAGCCCGTTCCCCTCTCCGCCCGTAACGACGTGCTCGTCTTCCAGACTGCGCCGTTGAAGGAGAACACCGAAGTGACGGGTGAGATCGAGGTAAAGCTATGGGTGTCTTCCACTGCGCCGGATACGGATTTTACGGCGAAGCTGGTGGATGTGTATCCCGGCAGCACGGATTACCCGAACGGCTTCGAACTGTTGATCGGCGATGCCATCGTGCGGGCGCGTTATCGCGATGGCACCAAGGAAGAGAAGTTTCTCAAGGACGGGATGATCTATCCCATCAGCATCAAACTTTACCCGACGGCGAATGTGTTCAAGCAGGGGCATCGCATCCGCGTGGACATCTCGAGCAGCAACTTTCCGCGCTTCGATGTGAATCCGAACACGGGCGAGCCGTTGAATCAGAATCGTCGCACGGCGGTGGCGACGAACACCATCTATCACGGGCAGCAGTATCCCTCGTGCATCGTGTTGCCGGTGGTGCCGGGGAAGAAGTAGACACGGAGAAACAAACCTATGACCGCCGAAGAAATTCTTGAAGAACTGAAGCCACTCGGGAAAGCGAGTTACAAGAAAGTGCTGATGAACAATCACGGGGTGAAAGAACCGTGTTTCGGCGTGGCTATCAGCGAGCTGAAGAGAATCCAGAAACGCATCAAGAAGGATTACCAGCTCGCTCTGGACCTCTACGAGACAGGGAATTACGACGCGATGTATCTAGCGGGGCTCATCGCCGATGACGCGCGGATGACGAAGAAAGACCTTCAACGCTGGGTGGAGAAAGCGTATGCGGGAGCCTTGCCCGGATTCACGGTAGCTTCCGTAGCGGCAGGAAATCCACAGGGTCATCCGCTGGCACTTAAATGGATTAACTCACCGAAGCCGCTCGTGGCCGCCGCGGGCTGGGCAACCTTAGGCTTGCTGGTGGCGGTGAATCCGGATGCGGAGCTGGATATGGCAGAGTTGAAGCAGCTCATGCAACGGGTGCAGAAGTCCATCCATCAAGCGCCGGATGCGGTGAAATACTTCATGGGCTCTTTCGTGATCTCGGTGGGATGTTATGTATCCTCGCTGACGGAGCTAGCGCTGCAAAGAGGAGGGGAAATCGGCCCGGTGTCGGCGGACCTTGGCAACAACAGTTGTGCAGTGCCGGTCATCACGGACTACATCCTGAAGGTGAAGACGCGCGGAACCATCGGGAAGAAACGGAAATCGGCGAAGTGTTGAAGCCCGCCCGCGCAACATGAAAAGCTATGATACAGAAATGCTCCGCTAGGTACGTGAGCCAGATTTCAACTATCTTGGGCAAGACCTTGATGCCGTGCTCATGGCCGTGTTCGATGCAACAGAACTATGCCAACTCTTGGCATCAGAAAACTTGCCTGACAGGAAGAAACATTGGGTGATCGAGGCAATGCTGGGGTTGATAGCAGCGGAGATATCCAAAGTTCATGCCGACAGGATCAAGTCTTGATCCAGCAACTTTCCAGCGCATTCAGGAAATCATCTGCACTTTGTCAGAACACCATTCCAGAAATGAGTGCGTCCGATGCAATCTTGTTGAAAGAGATTCTGGGCGGAGGTTTAGCCAGCCATTAAATCATTTCCCCGAGTCCTTGCGGCCCAAACCGAATTGGTCGCCGGTGCGGATGGGTTTGCCGTCGCGGAAATGGATCTCGACCATTTTTTCGCTATGGACTGGGGCGCCGGTTTCATCAGTCAGGCCGGTGATGATTTTGCGGGTGGCGACTTCGATGACATCGCCGGTGGAAGGATAGGCGTATTTGCCGTCCAGGCTGAAGGTGACCCAGCCGGGTTGTTCGCGGACAGGAATGCTGGCGATCTGCTTGGGCGGCATCACGGTGTTGTCGAAAACATGGAGTTGCTGGTTCGCGCCATCGCACAGCCAGACTTGTTTTTCATCCGGCGTGAGGCCGATGCCATGGCTCGGGCAACCGTGACGTTTCACCGGGCCTTTCTTAAAACCGGTCACTTCCACGCGCTGGATCATCTTGCCGGTCTGGAGGTCGCCGATCTCGAAGCCGAGCAGTTCGTTGACATTCGCGTAACAAAGGGTCTGCGCATAGTTCACGGTGAAAGGCCGGATGCTCGCGCTGAACGGGCCGACCTCCTTCTTAATCGTATGCGTCTTGGTATCCGTAACGCGCAGCAGCGGAGATTTCAAACCAGCGAGATAAGCATGACGGCCATCCAAACCATAGACCGTGTTGTGTGCGCCCGACTTGGGGATGATTTTTGTGATAATGTCACCCGTCAAAGCATTGAGCACATGCCAGTGGTCTTTCTCGAAAGAAGGCAGGTAAATGATTTGGCCATCGGGTGAAATCGCCATGCGGTCACAGCCGCCTTCGTAGGGTTTCTCCCACAGGATTTTCTCCGTCAGGAGATCAAAGCACATCAGCGTCTTGATGGTGCTGACGTAGAGCCGCTGAGTGGCGGCGCTGGCGCAGATGCCTTTCACATTGATGGGTTTGCCCTTTTCATCCACACCGGAAGAAGGGATGCGTTTCACAAACTTGTGACCGTTATCGATGTCAAAGACCAGCACGCCGTGGCCACCGAACTCAAGGTAATCCCGGATGCCCGGTTCGGCGACGTAGAGGAAGTGTTTTTCAGGTTTGGGATCGGCAGCGCGAAGGGAAGAGCTTGAAAGCAACGCCAAGAGAACGCACCAAAGCCAGTGACCAAGTGGACGCGGGTTCATGAAGAAAGCGTGAGGGAGAGAATGCGTGGTGGCAAATCAATTGGGGGCTTGCGGTGGAGACCTTGGTTTGGGGTGACGTGAAACTCGTCCTTGTCGTTTAACTGGATGAGCTGGAGTTCGACAGCCTACTATTGAGCGATTTTGTGAAATTTTGTCCGAGAATTGCCGAGAATAGCGAGGCTAAGGCTAACGGATATTAAAAAATCGCGGCATAGTGGAAGCGTGAAAAGAGGTCATACAAGAAAGACCAGAACACCCGAGTTTGGGTCGGCAACAAACCGTCCCTCCCGGATGACAAACAAAACAGCCGCCCTGGTTTCCCAAGGCGGCTGGAAGTCGATCTGTCAGCGCGGACTCGCGTCCGCGGCTACAGGCTTAGAGCTTCGCCATCGCGTTATCGAGGGCGGTGTAGAGCGTGTTCATCGTGGCTTCCGTTTCATCGCCCATGTTGGAGATGCGGAAGGTGGTGCCCTTGATCTTGCCGTAGCCGCCGTCGATGAGGAAACCTTGTTCCTTCACCAGCTTCTGGAGCTTGGCGACATCCACGGTGCGGCCACCGGGCTTCGCACCGTTGTTGATGCACGTGAGGGTGACGGATTCGAAACCGGCATCCGGGAAGAGCGTGAAGCCGTGCTTCGCCGCCCAGGCGCGCGTGGCCATGTTCAGCTTGAGGTGACGGGCATAACGCGCGTCCAAGCCTTCCGCGAAGAACTCATCGAGCTTGGAGCCGAGCGCGTAGATGTGCGAGATGCTCGGGGTGCTCGGGGTCATGCTTTCCTTCGCGTTCTTGTCGAACTCCACGAAGTCGAAGTAGTAACCGCGATCTTTCACTGTGGCAGCCTTGGCCAACGCGGCGGGCGAGGCGGTGAACACCGTGAGGCCCGGAGGCAAAGCGAACGCTTTCTGCGTGCCGGCGAGGAGGACGTCGATACCGAGCTTGTCGAAGTTCAACGGCAAGGCGGTCATGGAGCTGACGGCGTCCACGATGAACATGACGTCGGGATACTTCTGCTTCAGCGCAGCGATCTCATCCAGCGGGCTCATGGTGCCGGTGGAGGTTTCGTTATGGATCAGCGTGAGCGCGTCGAACTGGCCGGTGGCGAGTTTCTTGTCGATAGCCTCGGCGCGGATGGGCGAGCCCCATTCGGATTGGAGACCTTCGGCGTCCTTGCCGCAGCGCTTGGAAACGTCCAGCCACTTGTCGGAGAAGGCGCCCTTCATGCAGTTCAGGACCTTCTTGGTGACGAGGTTGCGCAGGGAGCCTTCCATCACGCCCCAAGCGGACGAGGTGGAGAGATAGACGAGCTGCTTCGTACCGAGCAGGGTCTGGAGCTGCGGTTGGATCTTGCCGTAAAGGTCTTTGAAGCCTTGGGAACGATGACCGATCATGGGCGAACGGAACGCCTGCCATGTCTTCTCGTTGACTTCAACCGGACCCGGAATGTGCAGTTTGACGTGTGCCATAAAAGCTCGTGAAATTTTTCACAAGCGGTCTAGGAACGCAAGCGGTGTTTTTAACGAACAATTCAGAGGTAAGGCGTCATGAGTCGGGCAACGCCATCACGCAATTTGACAGGCAACGGACGGGCATCCACCTCTTGGAGGGTAAGCTGATGGGCGGTCGCCAGTTTGCGGTCGATATGGGCATCCAGCTCGCCCGCCAGCTTGGCGCAGTAACACTCCACATTCAGCTCGAAGTTGAGGCGCAGGCTGCGCGGATCGAAATTGGCGGAACCGATGAAGGACCAGTAACCATCTACGACCATGAGCTTGCTGTGGTCGAACGGACCGGTGGTCAGATAGATGTGGCAGCCGCGTTTCAGCAGTTGCCAGAGCTGGGCCATCATCGCCCAGTGGACGAAAGGCAGATTGTTCGTGCCGGGCAAAAGGATTTCCACCCGCACGCCCCGCATGGCGGCGATGTTCAAGGCACTGATAAGTCCCGGCTCCGGCAGGAAGTAGGGGTTCACGATCCGGATGGTTTTCTGCGCGGTGGAAACGGCGCCCAGAATGACCCAGCGGATCTTCTCGAAATGATCATCCGGACCATCAGGGACAACCCGTGCCAGCACCGAGCCCGCCGGATGCAAGGCCGGAAACCATTTTTCTCCGTGCAGTTGCTCACGCGTACAGAACTGCCAGTCGTCCGCAAAGATCTCCTGCAAGTAGGCGACCACGGGACCGCACAAACGGAAATGGACATCCTTCACGGGCCGTTTCGGCTGCTGCAACAGAAGGTGGCCATCGCGGATGTTCATGCCGCCAGTGAAGGCAGTGTGGCCATCGATGACCAATATCTTGCGGTGGTTGCGCAAGTTGATAGCCATCACGCGGAAGGGCATGGACGTGGGCAAAAAACGGGCGACGCGTATGCCCGCCCGCTTCAACTGCGGCACGATGGAAGGCCAGGAGTAGCGCGCACCGGTGTCATCGATCAGCACGCGGACTTCCACACCCCGTTTCACTGCGCGTTCCAGTGCTTCCAGAAACATCGTTCCGGCGCGGCCTTGGTCAAAGATATAC
The DNA here is from genome assembly GCA_965283725.1 of Limisphaerales bacterium. Lineage (GTDB taxonomy): Bacteria > Verrucomicrobiota > Verrucomicrobiia > Limisphaerales > JAEYXS01 > JAEYXS01. The sequence continues at coordinate 360,559 of CBDIPT010000002.1, read as the reverse complement.
GTCGCCAGCGTGACGGATTGTTGCGCAGCGTCGATCGCGGCGACCATCGCGGGAAAGGCGCTGTCGCCATTGAAGAGCGGTTCAACGGCATTGCCCGCCAGCAAGGGGCGGTCCGCCGCTTCACCCACCAACCGCACCAGCGAGGCCAGATGCGGAGCCTGCCGGACCACCGTTTGCAGGGGCTGTTCCCGATCCGTCGCCGTGCCGGAAACGGTCTGGTAACGCGGGACGTTCGCCCGCAGTTCCGAGGCCCGGCGACGAAGGCGGTTGATGCCAAAAGTGATATAGAAAACCGGACCGATCAGTGGCGCAAACCAGATGAGCGCCACCCACATGACCGTGGCACGGGTGTCGCGTTTGTGGAGAATGGCATGGCCGGAGGTGAGGATGGCCATGAAAAGCGTCAACGCCGCCACGAGCACATGCCAGATGTGCGCGAGGTAGTCGAGCCAGTCTTTAGGTTCACCTGCCATTATATTGCCCGCACAAATTATAGCACAAACACGGGCATTGCTACGGGAAGTTTGCCGCTTGAACTTCTCCGCATCCTGACGGAGAGATACACAGCGACAACACATGACAACCGTTCCGGCTCCAGTGCAGATCCCCGTAAAGCATCGCCAACAGGCGATGGAGTGGAGCCTTGCGCTCACCAGCCAGAGCATCGGTGTCACCATCGTGGAAACGGAACCGGGCAAATTCGCCCTGCAGATAGACGCCACCGATTCCACGCGGGCTTTTCAAACACTCAAGCTGTATCACGTCGAAAACCGCGGCTGGGACTGGTGGATGCAACGGACGGACGAAGGGCCGCGCTTCGAACCGCTCGCCCTGCTCTGGGTGGCCGCACTTGTTTACTGGCACGGCTTGGCAGCTCATGACGCATATCTTGCCAACAAGGGCCTGATGAACAGCCAGCTTTTTACCTTGGGTGAATGGTGGCGGCTCTTTACCGCCATCACACTGCATCAAGATCTGGGGCACCTCGCGGCCAATGCCAGCATGGGTGCTTTGCTCTTCGGCCTCGCGGCGGCACGTTATGGTCTCGGGTTGTCTTTGCTGGTGAGCTATCTCGCCGGAGCAGCCGGCAATCTCCTGGGCTGGTTCTACTATGCAGACAACTACCAAAGCCTGGGTGCTTCCGGCATGGTGCTGGGCGCATTGGGACTCTTGATTGCCCGCCCACCGATCGGCGAAGGCGTAGCAGCACTGCGGCACAAACGGATCTTCATCGCTTTCAGCGCGGGCACTTTGCTCTTTCTGTTGTTGGGGGCCAGCCCGGAAAGCGATCTGGCCGCGCACGCTGGCGGGTTTGCGGCAGGAATATTTTTCGGTTGGTTACTGCGGCGGCTTCAGTTCAAGCTATCAAGGAGCCAAGTGCAAGCATGGTCGCTCGCCAGTTTCATCACCCTGCTCTGCCTCACTTGGTGGCTGGCACTTCGCTGACCGTTTCGCCCGCAGGCTTCACATCGGGAGAAGAAAGCTTCAAGCCGACAATGCCCACGATGATCAAGGTGATGCTGAAAAGGCGTAACCAGTCCTTCGATTCATTGAACAGCAAAATACCCGCGATGGCTCCACCGGCCGCGCCAATGCCCGTCCAGATGGCATAAGCCGTGCCCATCGGGATCGTTTTGATGGAAAGCGACACTACGAACATGCTCGCCGCCAACGCGACCACGACGATCGCGCTGGGCCAAAAATTCTTGAACCCGTTCGAGTACTTCATGGCGATCATCCAGACGATTTCCAGGATGCCGCCCAATATCAGATAAAACCATGCCATAACAGGCCGCACCATCGGCGTAGTCAGGCAAAAGCGCAAGTCACAGATGCACCACCAACGTGCAGACGAACAGAACGGACTTAACGCAACTCGCGAGCAAACAACTGATACGCCTGCTCGCGCATGGCATCAGGAAAATCGTGTTCGCAGTCTGGATGTTCCACCAGCAGGTTTTGCGGTTTGCCGTAGAGTTGATAGACGGGCTTCGCTGCGGCCACCACTTTATCCACGCTGTCCCACTTAAAGTTGGAATCTTTCAATGGCGCGTTGATGAAACAAGGGCGCGGCGCCAACGCGCCGATGAGTTCGTGAAAGTCATAAGGGATCGTCTCTAACTTGCCCGCATAGTTCGTCAGCTTCGGCATGTAGCGCTCTTGCGTCCACCCTTTGCCCGGCTGCCACACCGCCGGATTGCCGCTGTAGTAATCAAGATACGAATCCAGTCCACAACTGCTTACGATGACCTTGATACGTTCATCGAATACGGCCGTGTAAACGGCATTATGACCGCCTAACGAATGGCCGATCGCACCAAAGCTTTTCTTCTTCACATAGGACAGCGACTCCAGCAGGTCCAGCCCGCGCATATTGTCCCACACCGCTTTCAGTGTGCCGCTCTCCCAGCCCAGCGCCTTCAAGTCGGGCTGATAATTCGCCAGTTGTGGATAAGCCGGAGCCAGAGTAACGAAACCACGTTCGGCCAATTCGGCGGCGTATTGGCGATTCGGCTTGCCGCCCAAGCCAACAACCACTTTATGCCCGATCAAATTCTCGGTGGGATGAAGACACAGCACGGCTGAAGCTTTCTTGCCTTCATACAACGCGCTCTTGGGAATCAGCAGATACGCGGGCACGCGTGAACCCGGCTCCGAAGCATACGTGATCAACTGCCGCACATAACTTCCACAGTCCGTTTCCTCCTCCACTTTCACTTCAAGAGTGCAGCGCTTCTCTTTACCCGGGAGTTTGCCCATGACCATCTCCATGCTGCGAACGATCTCCGCCCGCCGCTTTTGCCAGTCGCGGGCGGATTTGACGGGCTTGGTTTCACTGTGAAGATCAGCGCGGTAGACCAGCAGATTCTCGCGCGGCAGGCGTTCCGGCGTTTTCCAAGCAAGCGCGCTGAAGGTGAGCAGCAAGCTGACCGTGATCAACCCAAGCCGCTTAGGAGAATTGCCCATAGCGTAATGACGTCACACGCCCTTCTTTTCTTCAACCGCTTTATTGCACCGGGAAGCCATCAGCAGTCCCACGAGCAAGATCGCCAGCGTGCCAAACACAATGACTAGAAAATTATGAAACGGGCTGACCACACCCGCAAACAACGAAGGAAACTTCGACGAAAAAGTCATCCACAAGATCAAAACCACACCTGCTGCCGTACCGATCAACGCCGCCCGTTCGGTCGCCTTTTTTGATAGAAAGCCCAAAAGGAACAGGCCCAACATCCCTCCGCCAAAAACACCCGCCAGCTCCCACCACAGGTCCAACACCGTCTTAGCCTGCATCATGAACAGCGCCATGGCGGTACCGACCACACCCCAACCGAGTGTCGAGCAGCGCAACACGAGCATGGATTCTTTTTCATCCGCCTGCGGGCGCAGGTAGCGTTTGTAGAGATCGCAATACGTGAGCGTCGCCATGCTGCTGAGATTGGGGTCCATCGCGGCTGCCAACAATGCGGCGATGACGAGACCGCGAACACCCACCGGCAATGCATTGTTGATGAACCAAGGAAACACGGCGTCCGGCTTCAAGCCTTCGGGAAAGAACGTGGGATTGCCCGCCTTCAACGCAAACAGAGCCGTGCCGATAAAGAAGAACAGCGCCGCCACCGGCACATACAGCCACGCACCAATCCATACACTGCGCCGCGCATCCGCATCGCTCTTGGCCGTCACGTAGCGTTGAACGTAGCTTTGATCCACCGCGAAGTTTTGCAGGTTCACCACGAAGCCATAAAACAGCACAACCCAGAAAGTCGGGTTGCTCAGCGAGAGATCAAAGCTGCCGAGGCCAAACTTGCCTTCCTTGACGCCCACCTCCACGACTCCCGCCAGGCCACCCGGCGTCTTGGCGGCGATGAGGAATACACAGATCAACGGCCCAAGGAGCAAGACGAGCGCTTGCAATACGCCCGTCCAGATGGCGGCTTTGATACCACCGAAGATGGTGTAAACCGTCATCACACCACCGACGATGAGGATGATGGTTTCTACCCGCATGCCCGATACCGGAGCCAGCGCCAGTGCCAGCAGATAAACGATCGTCCCCATGCGCGCCATCTGCGTGAGCAGAAAACAAACGACCGCATACGTGCGTGCCCACGCGCCAAATCGCTCTTCCAGATGTTCATAAGCCGAGACATGTCCGCCCTGCCGGTAGAACGGCACGAACCATTTCACTGCGATCCATGCCGCGATGGGCGTGGTCAGCGAGAAGACGAACGGGCCCCAATCACTCGCAAAACTTTTGCCTGGGTTAGCCAAGAAACTGATGCTGCTGATGTAGGAACCGAAAATGGATAGCCCCAGCGCCCAGCCCGGCAACGAACGGTGTGCCGCCATGTAATCCTCGCTCTGCCGCGTGTCACGCGCCAGCCAGAGGCCCATGAAGAGGATCAACCCCAAGTATCCGGCGATCACCGCAAAATCTATGACTGGCATGGTTTTTAGCAGTTAACAGGAAAACATTTCACACTGTCCACCAAACAGCCGACCGCATTCATTCTTGGCAACCTTCTCCAGCAGATTAAACTCATAGTCATGATCCCTTCTTTGGTGAAGCGCTTTTTGTCCGCGTTCGCTTTGGTCTGTGTGTTGGTCTCCGCAGCTTCGGCGGCGGAAAAACGGCCGAACATCCTGTTGCTCCTGCCTGATCAGATGCGGGCCGAGGCCATGGGCTGCATGGGCAACCCCGACGTGAAGACTCCGAACCTCGACCGGATGGCCAAGGAAGGCATGCTCTTTCGCCGCACGTATGCGAACACGCCGGTATGTTGTCCGGCTCGCGCCATCCTCTTTACCGGCACTTACCCGCATGTGAACGGCATGATCGCGAATGACCTGCGGCTGCGGGAATCCGAAGTGACCATCGCCGAGATCTTGCGCGATGCCGGTTACCGCACCGGCTTCATCGGCAAGTGGCATCTGGATGGCGGCCCGCGCCTGCCGGGCTTCGTTCCGCCGGGGCCGCGTCGGCAAGGGTTTGACTACTGGGCCGCTTACGAATGCAGCCACACCCATTTCACGCCCTATTATTTCCGCGACACCCCAGACGTCATCATGGTGCAAAAGTTCGAGCCCGAGGCTTCGACGGATTTCGCCGTGGAGTTTTTGAAAACTCAATCCAAAGAGAAGCCCTTCTTTCTCACACTGCAACTCGGTCCACCGCATGATCCCTACGGTGCGCCGACCGAATACACCAAGCAGTATGACCCGGCCAAACTCACGATGCGCAAGAACTGGCAACCGGATAGCGAGACAAGCAAAGGCGGTCCGGGCATCCCGCCCAAACTGCGTTATCCCGGCCTGCCCGAAAAACCTTACGCACCAGCAGGCGGACGCGAAGAGGTCGCGGCTTACTATGCTGCCATCACGGCGATCGACGATCAGGTTGGACGCATCCTCAAGACCTTGAAGGAAACAGGGCAGGACGAGAACACGATCATCCTCTTCACTTCGGATCACGGCGATATGCTGGGCTCGCACGGCATGCGCCGCAAACGTAAGCCGCATGAGGAATCGGCGAATGTGCCAGGCATCTTCCGTTGGCCGGGCAAAGTGCCCGCGGGCAAGGTCGTGGATACTCTCTTCAGCCACGTGGATATGCCCGTGACTCTTCTGAATCTGGTCGGCCTGCCCGTGCCGAAGAATATGCAAGGTGACGACCTCTCGCAGGTCGCCTTGGGGCACACCACCAAAGGACCGGAAGCGGTCTTCCAGCAAATCTTCGTCCCTTACGCCCCAGATCAGATCGCCAAGCCTTGGCGCGGCGTCATCACGGATCGCTACACCTACGCCCGTTATGAAGACGGTCCTTGGGTGCTGTTCGATAATCAGAAAGATCCTTACCAAATGACGAACCTGGCCACCGATGCCAAATCGGCGGACCTCATCAAATCGCTCGACCAGAAGGTTGCCGCTTTGATGAAGAAGAACGGGGATGCGTGGTCCTTCAATTCGAACGAACTCGTGGAAGAAGGTGGACGCCTCTACAAGACGCAGGCTTTCTACACGCTCGACGAATTCTTCCAGTGGACCAAAGCCAATCCGCAAAAGACGAAGTGAGCTGAGCACATCCTGAAGCGGTACTGGATGCCTTATCCGCAGGAATGTTCTGTGTTCACCCATCGGCAGCTCACTTGCCCGGCCAAGCTCCGTTCACCATCTCACGCAGTTGCAGCTTGGTCGGGTCCACGGTGATGTGTTTGATACGTTTGCGCTTCCACGTGTAAGTGATGCGCACCAACCCATCCGCAGTCTGGATGACAGCGGGATAACTGAATTCCGCCTTAGTTTCATCCTCCAGCACCAAGGCGGCCTGCCACGTCTTGCCGTCTTGGGAAACGGCGACGTTCAATGGTGAACGGCCCTTCTCGGTGTGGTTGTAAACCAGCACATGCCGTCCATCCTTCAGTGTCACGGCGTCGGTGCCGGAGTTGGGATTCGGCAGAGCAGCCAGGCTCATCTCACCCCAAGTCTTGCCATTATCATCAGAAGCCACTTGGAAGACGTGCGATTGTTTGGTGCGCCCCACTGCGAGCAACTTCTCGCCACCTAAGAACAGCACGCTCGGTTGGATGGCGCCGATCTTGCGACCGTCATTCACTGGCCATGATTTGGACCACGTCTTGCCGTTGTCGCTGCTGCGTTCGAAGTGGACGCGCCAGCCATCATGTTCACTGCTAGTGGGACACAGGATGTCCCCATTGGCCAGTTGCACCGGCTTGTTCTTGATCGGCCCCAACAGGCTATTCGGCAGATACCATGGCACGGCCCAAGTCTTGCCGCCGTCTTCACTCGTCGTGAGCATGCCCCACCAAGTGCTGGGTGTGGGTCCGACCTTGTAGAAAAGCATCAGTGGACCGTCCTTGGGTTGGAACAATACAGGATTCCAACACGCATAACGCTTCGGATTTCCTTCCGCCGGATTCTTTTGCACGCCGTTCACCACCTCCACCGGCTCCGTCCACTTGCCGCCCTCCTGACGTGAAAGCCAGATACCGACATCTGGGTCACTCTCCTTCGTGCCGCCAAACCACGCCGTCACCAGACCACTTTTGGTTTCAGCAATGGTGGAGGCGTGGCAGGATGGGAACGGCGCGCTCTCATAAAGGAACTCGCCTTTCAGATAGCCGGGTTGTTGCGTGGGATCGGCAGCCATGAGTTGTACGGTCATGGCGAGGACAACACTCAAGAGTAGCGAGGTCTTCATGTGTTCAGTGGTTGGCAGATTATTTCACAGGATTCAAACCGAGGGCAACCATGCGTTCGCGGATGCGCGCACGTTCCGGCTCACGAAAACTCTGGAAGGGTTCGGCCAAGGCATCGTGGCAGATGCCCATGAGTGAGAGCGCACACTTCAAGCCTTTGATCAAAGCCGAGCGATGCTTGCCCACGGTGTAGATGCTACCGGCGAGCTTCATCACTTCTGCATGGAGTTGGCGCACGCGCACGAGGTCTTGGGCCACGGCAGCCTTATAGAGATCCACGTAGAGGCGCGGATGCAGATTAGCTCCGCCATTCACGCCACCGTGGCCACCCAAGAGCACCGCTTCCGGCGTGAGTTCTTCCGGGCCCATGAACACGCTCCAATCGGGACGTTGTTTGGAAAGTTCCAGCAGACGGTGGAAATAGATCATGTCGCCAGAACTGTCCTTGATGCCGATGATGCGCTCCAAGTCCAAGGCGCGACGCACAGTGTCCAGCTCGAAGCTGACTTTCGTCAATGCGGGCATGTTGTAGAGGAACAGCGGCAAGGGCAGTTCGGCGACAAGATGCTCGATGTATTCGGAGAGCTCGGGCTGGCCGGCGGCGAAGTAAAATGGCGCAGAGGTCACTACGGCTTGTGTGCCGCAATCGGCCGAGAACTTGGCAAGTGCGAGGGATTCGACAAAGGCCGTGTCTGTGATGCCCACCAGAACGGGCACACGGCCTCTCACGAGCTTCGTGGTGCGCTCGATCAATTCACGACGCAAGCGATAACTCAGGCTGGGAGCTTCACCGGTAGTGCCGAGAATGAACAGGCCCGCCACACCACCAGCGATCAAATGTTCCACCAGGCGTTCCAGACCGGCGACATCAAGCGTATCGCGGTCTAACAGTGGAGTGACCATGGGCGGAACGATACCGCGGAGCATAGGAAGGGAGTTATTCATACGTCTATAAATCACTAAGAGGATGGTTGCGCAGATTGGTGATCTGCACGCCATGAAATAGCCAAGCACCTGCCGACTGCCAGTCGGCGACACAGCAGACTACCAGTCTGCGCTACAGGAAAATGTCTCATGGCATTCACGCGGCGCGGCGGCGGGGTTTGCGGGTGGGAGCTTTTTCGCCATCGCCACTTTCTATGCGGTTTAATTCCTCCAGCAGATCGCCGGGGAGCCCGAGTGAGATGGTACGGGTATCACTTTCGTTGTGCAGGCGATCGTAATGTTCGAGCGATTGCTGGCGGCTCAGGCGGATGTGTTCAGCCATCAGCTTGCGAGCGCGATCTTGATTGCCGGATTCCACAGCTTTCAAGATCTGCGTGTGATAATCCAAGGTCTCTTGCAGCACTTCGCCGGTATGTTCCTGACGCGGCGTGCCGAAGACGCCGGTCAACAGGCGTGAATCGGTGACGATCTTCATGAGTCGGCGATTACCAGCCGCCCGCAGGAGCACCAGGTGAAAGCCTAGATCGGCGGAAAGCAAACGCCGCATCTGCGCGGCATCCAAGGCGTGCCTCCGGGTATCGTTCAGTTCTTTGATGAGGACGGCGATCTCATCGCAAAAGCGCTTGAGCTTGGTTAACTCGTCCACGGGTAACTTGCCTGCCGCTTGCGCCACGGCGTAGGGCTCCAAGGCTTCGCGCAACTCATACAACTCAGCCAGATCGCGACGTTGCAGCTCTTTGACGATCGTGCCATAGCGCGGCACCTGCTCCAGCACGCCCTCCTGTTCCAGATCGCGGATGGCTTCGCGCACCGGAGTGCGGCTCATGCCGATCTCGCTGGCGATTGATTGCTCGGAAACCACCATGCCAGCCCGCAGATCACCAGAGAGAATCTTCCGCTGAAGATGATCGTAAGCCTGACGGCGCAAGGAAGGTGTGGTCATGATTTCAGGTTTCGCTTTACTTGAGATATGTCACTGGTATACCAGTGGAATATCCTATGTCAATCTGCGATGTGACAAACACCATCGCCCAGGTAAACTAAGACCATGAAGCCATTTGCCCTGCTGACCGCTGCTCTGACCGTTCTGACGGCCGCCATTCTACCGGCGTCAGCACAGAACTTGGACCGCATCAAGTATAACAACCCCGGTCTGACGGTTGATCTCGGTGTCGGTTTGTGGGCGTGGCCCGTTCCTTGTGACGTCGATGGTGATGGCAATTACGACCTCATCGTTTCCTGTCCGGACAAGCCATACAACGGCGTTTACGTTTTCAAAAATATCACCGGAGACACGGCGAAGAATAAGATGCCGGTCTTTGCCGCCCCTCAACGCCTCAGCAAGACCGTCACTTACATCACTCCTTCCTATGTGGATGGGAAGATGCGCGTGCTGTCACCGGAAAAGGAATATCCGGACTTCTTGAAGACCGGCATCGATAATCCGGTGAAGCTGCCCGTCACCACCAAAGGCGTGCATACGGTGGCCGTTGGCAGCAAGCCGGACCTGTTCAAGATCCGGCACAATCAATGGCGTTACGTGGATTATGATGGCGATGGTAAACTGGATCTCACGGTAGCTATCGAAGATTGGGCGGACTACGGCTGGGATAATGCGTGGGATGCGCAAGGCAAATGGACCAATGGCCCGCTCCACGGCATCATCTATGTGCTGAAGAACGAAGGCACAACCGCGCAACCCAAGTATGCCAAGCCGTTTCTCATCGAAGCCGGAGGCAAACGTCTGGATACATTCGGCTGCCCCTCCCCTAACTTCATCGACTTCGACGGTGACGGCGATCTGGACATCTTGTGCGGCGAGTTTCTGGATGGTTTCACCTACTTCGAGAACATCGGCACACGCACGGCGCCGAAGTATGCAGCGGGCATCAAGCTGATTGCTGATGATGGCAAGCCTTTGCACATGGATTTGGAGATGATCGTGCCGGTAGCGTTCGATTGGGATAAGGATGGCGATTACGATTTGATCGTGGGTGATGAAGATGGCCGCGTGGCGTTCATCGAGAACACCGGCAAGTTTCACAGCGACCACTCCCCCATCTTCAAACAACCGCGTTATTTCCAACAACAGGCGGATGAAGTGAAGTTTGGCGCGCTCGCTACACCGGTGGGTTATGATTGGGATGGCGATGGCGACACGGACATCATCTGCGGTGACACGGCGGGTTACATCGCATTCTTCGAGAACTTGAGCGGACCGGGCGTAGAACGGCCGAAGTGGGCTGCGCCGAAACGTTTGGAAGCAGATGGCAAAGTCATCCGCGTCATGGCGGGCCCGAACGGTTCTATTCAGGGTCCCGCAGAAGCGAAGTGGGGTTATACGACACAATCCGTGGCTGATTGGGATGGCGATGGCCTGCCGGACCTCATCGTGAATTCCATTCTCGGAAAGGTGGTTTGGTATAAGAACATCGGCACGCGCAAAAAGCCCAAGCTGGCCGCCGCGCAACCGATCGAAGTGGAATGGAACAGCGCGCAACCGACACTCGCCTACGGTTGGCTGAAGCCGGAAGGCAAAGGCCTGCTCACGCAATGGCGCACGACGCCCGTGGCCGTGGACTTCAATCATGACGGCTTGATGGACCTCGTGATGTTGGATCAAGAAGGTTACCTGGCATTCTTTGAACGGAAGAAGGTGGGCAGGAAGCTCACCCTGCTTCCGCCGCAACGTGTTCTTTGCGATGACAAGGGAGCGCCGCTACAACTCAATGCGAAGATCGCCGGTGGCAGTGGTCGCCGGAAGCTCACGTTGGTGGATTGGGATGGCGATGGAAAACTGGACATCCTCCTGAACAGCCAGAACGCGCAATGGCTGCGGCAAGTCGCCCAGAAGGACGGCAAGTATCTGTTTGAGAACAAGGGTAACGTGGATACGCGGAACATCGAGGGGCACGATACGCATCCGACGGTGGTGGACTGGAACAAAGACGGCGTGCCGGACCTGCTCATCGGGGCGGAAGATGGGCGGATGTATTATCTGAAGAATCCGCGGAGCGGGAAGTGATAGGGGCGCGGCCTTTAGGCCGCTTCAATATCCGCAAGCAAGCAGGCGTGAATTACTTGAACCATAGACGGGGTTTTCTTCGGGCGCACAGAAAGACATGCACCCTGCGTTAAACTTGGACGTTGAAGCGGCCTGAAGGCCGCGCTCCTACTGGCGCGGAGGCGTAGCGGGTTTGAGGCTTCGGAGCGGTTGCTAGGTGCGTGAGCGCCCTTACTGCCGGCTGGAAACCGGCAGCACTTTGGCTGGCGCCATTCCCACGCGGACTGGCTTCATCATATTATTCTTAGTCCAAGATTGCCTCGGGAGGACTTACTTCTTTAATTTGTCCTTTATCCCTGAGGTTTCCGGGTTGGGCCGGACTCATATTTTTACGCAATGAAGAACGGACTGAAAGTAATCGTGTGGCTGGGTATCGCCTTGTTGGGCGCTTTTGCCTATCTCACCCTGGCGTTGAAGCGCAATGAGCCGATCAACTCGGCTTACATTCTCATCGCCGCCGTGTGCAGCTATGCCATTGGCTACCGCTTCTACTCCAAGTGGATCGCGGCCAAGGTGCTGACGCTGAACGATCGCCGCGCGACTCCTTGTGAGGTGCATGATGACGGCAAGGACTTCGTGAAGACGAACAAGTGGATCGTCTTCGGCCATCACTTTGCGGCGATCTCTGGTCCGGGGCCTTTGGTCGGTCCCGTGCTGGCGGCGCAGTTCGGTTATCTCCCGGGAGCATTGTGGATTTTGATCGGTGTCGTCTTGGGTGGTGCGGTGCAGGACTTTGTCATTTTGTTCAGCTCCATGCGACGGAATGGGAAATCGCTCGGCCAGATGGTGAAGGAGGAGTTGAACACGACGGCGGGTTACATCGCCATGTTCGCGATTCTGGCGATCATGATCATTCTGCTCGCGGTGCTGGCGTTGATCGTGGTGAAGGCGTTGGCGGAGAGTCCGTGGGGTGTCTTTACCGTGGGTGCAACGATTCCCATCGCCATGTTCATGGGCTGTTACCTTCGGTTCATCCGCGCGGGCAAGGTGATGGAAGTGACCATCTTGGGTATCGTGATGCTCTTCCTCGCGGTCTGGGGCGGCAAGTATGTGCATGAGCACGCGGACCTGGCGACGATGTTCACTCTGAAAGAACTACCCATCGCGTGGGCGGTCATCATCTACGGTCTGGCGGCCAGTGTCCTACCAGTTTGGCTCCTGCTGGCGCCGCGCGATTACCTCAGCACCTTCATGAAGCTGGGGACGATTTTCGCGCTGGCGGTCGGCATCCTCGTGGTGTTGCCAGTGCTGCACATGCCATCGATCACCGCTTTTGCCGCGAGTGGCGAGGGCTTGGTCTTTTCCGGCAAACTCTTCCCGTTCTGCTTCATCACCATCGCCTGCGGCGCCATCTCCGGCTTCCACACGTTGATCGCCAGCGGCACGACGCCCAAGATCATCGGGCGGGAAGGTTATTCACGCCCTATCGGTTACGGCGCGATGTGCTTGGAATCTCTCGTGGCCATTATGGCGCTCATCGCGGCTTGCACGTTGGACCCGGGGGTTTACTTCGCCATGAATGTGAAGGGTGAACCGGCAGCCACGGCGGCCTTGGTCACAGCAAAAGGTTTTCCAATCACCGTGGAGCAGATGGAAAAGGAAGCCAAAGACGTGGGTGAACACACTTTGTTCGGGCGGGCAGGCGGAGCCGCCACTCTGGCTGTCGGCATGGCGCACATCTTCTCCAAAGTCGTGGGGCATAAGTGGCTCGATCTCTGGTATCATTTCGCGATCATGTTCGAGGCCCTGTTCATCCTCACCACCATTGATGCCGGCACACGCGTGGGGCGTTATCTTTTGCAGGACTTGCTGGGCCACATCTGGAAGCCCTTGGGTGATACCAAGAACATGACGGCAAATTTCTTCGCCAGCGTGTTGCTGGTGGCTGGCTGGGGTTACTTCCTGGTGCAGGGCGTGAAAGACCCGCTGGGCGGCATCAATTCGCTCTGGCCGCTCTTCGGCATCGCGAACCAGTTGCTCGCGGGCATCGCGCTGTGCCTGGCCACGACGATCATCATCAAGATGCAGTTGAACCCGCCACCGGCGAGTCCGGAGAATCCCAAGCCCGCACCGGGCAAACTGCGCTATGCTTTGGTCACCTTGATTCCCCTTGTGTGGTTGATGACCGTGACGATGACAGCCGGCCTGCAAAAAGTGCTGCATGAAAAGCCATCCATCGGTTTCCTAGCGAAGGCGAAGGAATTGAACGAAGCTTTGCCCAAGCTGCAAACGGCACTCGAAGCCGCCCAAAAATTGGGGGAAGCCAAGGCCATTGAAGCCGCAGAAAAGGCGCTCAAGACAAACCGCGTGCTGCACTTCAACCAGAAGCTGGATGCCGTGGTCACGAGCACGTTCCTGATCATGGTGGCGATCATTCTGGTCATGTGCATCTACGAGTGGACCCTGCTCATCGCCCGGAAGAAGCTCGTCCAATTGCGCGAGAGCGAGCCGACCTGGCTGCCTGCTTATGCGGCCGTCGAGGGCAAGCCGTTCAACTGGTTCGGGCTGGCCGCACTCGTGTTCGCACTGGCCAAGGAACTGTCCACGGAAGCCGCCATCGAGCGGGAGCAGCAACTGGCTGCCTGCGAATGTCTGCCGCCGGCAACGGAGACAAAAACGGTGGTGAATCTCTCGGGCGGAACAAACATCCCGGCCGCGGCCGAGCCGATGAGCCGGGAAGAGGCTTACCTGAAAGTGACGGAACGCCGCTACGAAGGCGTGACCCGCTGTTGCTGACGTGTTAGCGTTTTCGCGCATGAAGCGTATCGGTCTTTTTGGCGGTTCCTTTGACCCGGTGCATTGCGGCCATCTCCTGATGGCACGGGCAGCGATGGAAGAGGCCGCCTTGGAACGCCTCATTTTCATCCCGGCGGCGCAATCCCCTTTCAAGCCCGAGAGCAAGCCCACCCCGCCCGAGGTCCGCGCCGCGATGTTGCGGCTGGCCTTGGCCGGACAGACGGAATTCGAGGTGGATGAGCTGGAAATCCACCGCGGCGGGGTGTCTTACACGATTGATACCGTAAGGGAGTTCCACCGGCGGCATCCGGAGGCGACGTTTTGGTATCTGATCGGGGCTGACCATGTCCCTTTGCTGCCCAAGTGGCGGGAGGCGGCGGAATTGGCGAAAATGGCGGAATTCCTCGTGATTCCACGTCCGGGCGAGCCTCCGGCCCCCCTGCCCGCGCCGTTTCACGGACAGGTGCTGAAAGGGTTCCCTTTCGGGGTGTCCTCGACCAAGGTCCGGGAGCGGGTGAAGGCCGGTTTGGCCATCGATCACCTCGTGCCCCCGGCCGTCGTGGAAAGCATCCGGAATAATCGGCTTTATCTTTAACGCGGGAATCCGCACTATCCGTAGCAACATGGAATCGAAGAAGTTGGCGCTCGCGTGTGCCGAATACGCAGACAATCGTAAGGGTGAGAAAATCGTGGTCCTGGACATGAGTCCGGTTTCCTCGATCACGGACTATTTTGTGATCGTGACCGGCACAAGCGAACCGCACTTGCGCGCCATCTCGGATGAGATCGAAACGAAGGTGCGGGACAACTTCGGCGTTCGCCCGCGCGCGGTGGATGGCACGATCGAAGGTGCCTGGATGGTCTTGGATTACTTCGATGTCATCGTCCATATCATGCGCACCGATGCGCGTGAGCGGTATGATATCGAGGGTCTCTGGAACGACGCGCCCAAGGTAAGCTTGGCGCCGGAACCCGCGCCAGTGGTTGCTGCGCCGACGGAGGAAGCCCCCGCCAAGACGGCCAAGCCGAAGAAAGCTGCCGCCAAGAAAACCGCGGTGAAAAAGACGGCTACGAAGAAGGCGGCGACCAAGACGGCCAAGCCCAAGAAGCCCAAAGCGGAATAAACCACACCGCACATATCATTTAAGGAACGGCGTCCTGCGGGACGCCGTTTTTCTTGTTCGCAACGGTTTCTCCGCGGTGCTTTGATTTATGGCATGCACCAACACGGAACCGTTATCCGCCGCGCGGAAGCTGAGCAGAATGCCATTGTAGAGCCTTGGGGCTCGCTCTGCTGGGTCGCCACGGAAGAACTCACGCACACACCGGGATTGACCTTGGGCCGGGTCACATTGCAACCGGGCGCCTCCAACCCACGGCATAGTCATCCGAATTGCGACGAGGTGTTGTATGTCTTGCGCGGGCGGTTGCAGCACGAGACGGGCGGCGAGATCACTATTCTGGAAGCAGGCGACACCTTGGCCATCCCTGCAGGCGTAGCGCATCAGGCTCTGAACATAGGGACGGAAGAGGCGGATACCATTGTGGCATATTCTGCCGGCCAACGGGAATTCAAACTGGAGCCAGCCCTAAATTCTTAGCGGGGGACTTGCGGAATCAAAAAGGTGGGCTCTCTGAGCCCATCCAGGTAACCCGGCCAGCGGTGATGGAGTGGGGAGGGATGGGGATAACTCCATCACCGCCGGTGCGGGATCTCCTAGGCGCCAATTGTGGTCACGCAGTGGGAACTGCAACCGCAATGAACATAAAGTGAATTAGAAAACGGCTGTGCTGCGAAGTTGGACCGGAAACTATGATGTAGTACAGCTCTCATTTCCTGTTCCGCTTGTTAAGGGCGTGCAGGAAAGGTGACTGACTGTTAAGGAAGGGACAACGCCAACGACTTATCCAATACCGACATCACTTATCTAATAGCGACATCCGTGCGGCTATGCCGCTCAAAGGAGGCGATGAACTCGGTCGGGGTGAGGCCGCAGTGCTGTTTGAACTGGCGGCAAAAGTGCGAAGGCTGTTTGAAACCGACCTGAAAAGCGACGTTCTTGATAGTATCTACTTCACGCAAAAGAGCTTGCGCATGAAGCATCCGTTGCTCATCGAGCCATTGTTGCGGAGTGCAACCCAAAGTGATCTGCGACTGTCGCTCAAGCTGGCGGGAGGTGATATTGCACAGCTTCGCCATCTGGGCAGCGTTGTATTTGGCTTCACGCGCCAGTTTGAGCCAGGCTGATTTACGACTTAATGGTGTTCTACGGATTAATCGATTCATGCGCTCCCCTTTGCGCAGATGGTTTATAAACTGCAGTTAATGACTTAATAATTAGCTTCTTCCAAAGCAAGCTTACAATGCAACGAAAGCACGCTCACTAATCATGAAGTGCGGTGAATAAGAGAATCCTTGAATCGTCATTCTGTGTGCGGATGATGGAACACCTTCTATGAAACAAACGATGCGGGTCGGGATTATCGGCGGCGGTTTGATGGGACGTGAGGCGGCAAGCGCGTTCGGGCGCTGGTTCGTGCTGCAAGATTTCCCGGTCAAAGTGGAACTGACCGCCGTGTGTGACCTGCAGGAAAGTCTGCTCGAATGGTTCAAGCAGATACCCACCATCAAGCTGCTCACGAAGGATTACAACGAGTTGCTGAAGTCTGCCGAGGTGGATGTCGTTTACGTTGCCGTGCCGCATAATCTGCACGAGAAGCTCTATCTCGATGTGTTGGCCGCCGGCAAAGATCTGCTGGCGGAAAAGCCTTTCGGCATCGATCTCACCGCAGCGAAAACCATTCACGAAGCTGCGGTGAAATCAGGGAGGTTCGTGCGGTGCAGTTCCGAATTCCCCTTCCTGCCAGGGCCGCAACGCGTGGCGCAATACGTCCGTTCGGGGAAATTGGGCAAGGTCTTGGAAATCCATTCCGGCTTTCATCACGCCAGCGATCTGGATCCGAACAAGACGATCAACTGGAAACGGATGAACAAGTTCTGCGGAGAGATCGGCGTGATGGGCGATCTCGGCATGCACGCGGTTCACGTGCCGTTCCGGCTCGGCTGGAAACCGCTGCGCGTGTATTCGCAGTTGCAGAAGATCTACACGCAACGACCCGACGGCAAAGGCGGCATGGCCGCTTGCGATACTTGGGACAACGCGATGCTGCACACGGAAGTGCTCATCGATGGCGCGGAAGTGCCGATGCGGCTGGAAATGAAACGGCTCGCGCCAAGCGAAACGAATACGTGGTTCATCGAAGTGCTCGGCACCGATGGGGGCATCAAATACAGCACAAAAGAGCCGAAGACCTTGTGGATTTTTGAACGTGGCAAGGAACAGCTCTGGCAGCGTATCGATCTGGGTTTCCAGACCCCTTTCAGCACGATCACCGGGGGCATCTTCGAGCCCGGCTTTCCGGATTGCTTTCTGCAGATGTGGGCGGCCTATGCCGCCGAACGCGCCGGCGCGTTGAATGGCCGCTTCGGCTGCGCCACGCCCGAAGAAGCCGTGCAGAGCCATGAACTCTTTGCGGCGGCCTTGCGGTCACAAGCGACGCATCAGGTCGTCACCCTGTGATCTCCTCTGCCCGGGGACTCACGAACGGATAAAATGAAACAGGCCAGTCTTGCGACTGGCCTGTTCATTAAGAATGTTCGGAAGAACGATTAGTTCTTGCCGCCGCACTTCTCGCAGTTCTTGCCTTCTTTGGCGGCCTTGACGCAGCATTCGTGCTCGCACTTCTTGCCTTCTTTGGCAGCCTTGGCGCAGCACTTACCAGGATACCCTTGGTATCAGCCTTCTTGTCTTCGGCGTTTGCCACGGAGATGAGGGACACGGCAATGGCCATGATGGCCAACGCTTTGATGAGCTTCATACAGTTAACCTTTCAGCGGGTGTTTTGGTTATTTTTACCCGGTCCAACAATCCAGTCATTGCACTCACGCTTACCCGGCATGAGCGGACTTAAAGATTGGTGGCTGGGTCGATTAATACACTTCATTAGACGCCTGTCCACTGGAATTTATTCCCCAGCCATCAGGCCCTACCTCTGTCCCTTTGGCGCAAACCCCATCCTGCCAATCAGTTAAGCCATCCATTACCCACTTATTTCACCAGCGGCTTCATCGTCAATGGATCGCGCAAAGGCACATCCGTCAACGGTCCCTTGCTCAAGTCCGTAAGCTTCACCGGATGATTCGGGTGCCCTTTCAAAATTTCTTCCTTTTGGCCCACCACGAGGATGGTCACCTTGTCCGCTGTGAGATATTTGGTCGCGACACGTTTCACGTCCTCCGCCGTCACCGCGTTCACCTTCGTGCGGAAGGTCTTCCAGAAATCCGGCTGCTTCGCGTAACGCCCCGTCAACTCATCTCCCGCGAAGGTCCCGGCCACCTGCGCCGCCGTGGAAAAGTTCTCCGGGAACGTGTCCACGAAAGAACTCTTGGATGTCACCAATTCCTCTTCGGTCACCGGCGCGGCTCCCATCTTCTGCAGCTCCTCCAACACCAGCGAGATCGCATACGGCACCGTGCGGGATTTCGATTGAAACGCCGCCACGAATGCCGAGCGATAATACACGCCCCCCGGAAAACCCGAGCCCGCGGAATAAGCCAACCCCTCATCCGACCGCACACGGTTCACGATGCGCGAGGTGAAGCCGCCACCACCGAGGATGTCATTCATCACCAGGATCGGCAGATAATCCGGGTTATCCCGGTACACGCCCGGCAGCAAAATGGATACGCGCCCTTGGTTCACGTCCTTGTCCACGAGGTAAATGCCCGACTTCGCCATCGTCACCTCGCTCGGCACCGGGGCGGGTTTCTCGCCCTTGAACGGCCAGTTCGCGAACAGCTTCTCCAGTTTTGCCGTCATCTCGGCGCGATCGAAATCACCGTTCACCGCCACAATGAAATTGTCCGGGTGAAACCACTTCTGATGAAACGCCTTCAGATCCTCCGCCGTGATCGAGGCGATGGAATCCCCCGTCGCGTGCCGGTTCAGGAAGAAATTCTCGCCGTAAGCCAGGAAGCGCCGCTCGCGCTGCTCGATCGCCGCCGAGTCATCATTCCGCTGCTGCATCGCCTGCAAGATCTGCTGCTTGCGCAGGGCGATCTTGTTCTCTTGGAACTTCGGTGCCGTCAGCACATCCCGCAGGATTTGCAGGCCCTCCTCCAAATCCTTGGAGAGAAGATTCAGTGTCACCGCCCCCTGCGCTTCGCCTACGTTGGAATTCAAGTTCGCGGCGAGGAACGCCAGCCGTTCATCCAGCTCTTCTGCCGACTTCGCCGGGATGCCGCTTTTCGTGAGCAAGTAACCCACCAGCCCCGCCAAGCCTTCCTTGCCCTGCGGGTTCAAGTAATCGCCCGTGCGCACGAGGACGCTGATGTTCACCAGCGGCAATTCACGATCCGGCACCAGATAGGCCACGGGACCGCTCTTGAGCACCACGCGGTGATTCGCCGGGTCCGGCGCATCATACTTCAACGGCTTCACCGGCAGCTTCTCCGGGCGATCCGGTATCTCCCCCGCCATCGCGGTAGTCGTTGCGGCGGCGAGCACGAGGCCCAACCACGTCCGTCGATTCAAAAGCGCGCCCTTCATTTGGTCCCTTTCTCCAAAGCGTTGATGCGTTCCGCCACCATTTTCTGATACGTTTGCAGGAACGGCTTGTTCTTCGCGTCCGCTCCGCCCAACCGGCTCTCGATCTGTTTCAAGGCTTCCTTCAATTTCTCCACGCTCGCTTCCGCCTGGATGGAGCCTTGCAGCTTCCGGATCACCGTCTTCTGCTCCTCGCTCAGGCCCGCAAAGATATCCCCGCCCGCGGCGGGTGCCTTGCCCGCCTTGCGCGTGTAGGTGGCCACCGCGCGGTTGTCCTTCTTGAAATACTCCGTCGCCACGCGCTTCACATCGTCCACCGTGACGGCCTGGATCTTCTTCCCGGCGTTGTTGATCTCCTTCCAGTCACCCAGGCCATCGCTGACCATCAGTTGCTGCATGATCGCGTGGTTGTTCGCCAGCTTGCGATACTCGCTCGCGGCGAAATTATTCTTCACCTTCTGCAATTCCTCGGCCGATACCGTCTCGTTCTTGATCTTCTCGATCTCCTCATACAGCGCCGCCTCCACCTGATCCGGCGTCACCCCGTCCTTGCACTCGCCACCGATGTTGAAGGCCCCGGCCCATTTCATCGAATCCTGCCGCGCCCACGTTTCCGTGGCGACCTTCTTGCCCACGACCAACCCCTTGTAGAACCGCCCCGTGCGCGTGGAGAGCAATTGGCCGAGCACATTGAGCGCGTACGAATCCTTATGCCCGAACGGCACCGTGTGGTAGATGATGTCCACCATCGGGTTCGCCTCCGCCTCGCCGTTCATGCGCTTCTCGCCCGCCTGCTTCATCTCCAGCGTCACCACATCCGGGGCCGGCTGCTTGCCGCGCGGGATGCGCGAGAAATACTGCTCCGCCTGCTTCAGGCATTCCGCCGGATCAAAATCACCCACCAACACCAGCGTCAGGTTCTGCGGCTGATAATACAGCGCGTAGAACTCATCTGCCTGCACCTTGGAGATCGCCGGGATATCCGAAGGCCAGCCCACCGTCGGCCACGAATACGGATGCGATTCCCAGAACATCGCGTTGAACATCTCTTCGAGCCGGCCCGTCGGCGTGGACTCCGTCCGCATGCGCCGCTCCTCGAACACCACATCGCGCTCCGCATAGAACTCGCGGAACACCGGGCGCAAGAGCCGCTCCGATTCCATCCACATCCAGAACTCCAGCCGGTTCGCCGGCACCGTGATGAAATAAGCCGTCATGTCCGTAGAGGTGAACGCATTCATCTGCGAGCCGCCCACGGACGTATACACCCGGTCAAATTCGTTCTTCACCATGATCTCGCGCTGCTGCTTGATCAGGTCGTTGAATTGTTTCTCCAGCTCCTTGTAACGCTCCGTGCGGTTCTCCGGCTTGAACGGATCCTCGATGGTTCCCTTGCGATACGCCGCCCGCAGCTTCGCCTCCTCATCCCGCATCAACCCGCGCACCCGCTCCTGCTCCGCGATGATCTCCAGGTCCTTCTTGTAATCCTTCGTGCCCAGCGTCGGCGTGCCCTTGAACATCATGTGCTCGAACAGATGCGCGATGCCCGTGATGCCCGGCCGCTCGTTCGCGCTCCCCACATGCGCCACCCACCCGCCCGCGATGGTCGGCTCTCCCTTCCGCGGCAGCATGAGCAATTTCATGCCATTGGAGAGTTCCTTTTCGATCACCGGCACCTGCTGCGCGTGTCCCAGCGCCGTGCAGGCAGCCAGACCGAGCAGGACAAAGAAGCGTGTAAGCCGTTTCATGGGTTCCTGATTAATGAGGCGCACTCTAATGCACCTTCCGGCCAGATACAACCCTGACCATTTCCTTCCTTTGACGTAAATCGCCCCAAACCGTTCGATATGCGATCTTCGTAATCGTCCTCGTGCTCGTCGTCGTCCTCGATTTCATATTTCCCCTTTCGCAGCCGCCGTCACCCTCTCGATGTTGGATGTTCGATGTTTCCCTATCCTCTCAACTCTCAACCATCCACTATCAACTTCCGTTCTCACGCACTCACCCTCGCACATCTTCCACCCTCCCGTTAGCCTTAGCCTCGCTATTCTCAGCTATTCTCGGACAAAATTTCAAAAATCGCTCTTTCCCAACCCGAACCATCAAACCATCGACCGTCACAGCGCCCAACGGAACGCCGAGCATCCACTCGCTAATCCGTTCAATAGGCAATCCGACACTTACGGGCTTAATGGTAATGAAGTTTGGGGAGACAATCTTGCGCGGACTTCAATTATGATTCTCTCCAATCTTTGCGGATTGCCGTTAATCTGAACGCACATTTCGATTAACGCCCCCTTGCTAAACCGGGCACTTCTCGACGGTGCGCTGAGAACCTGCGACAGCAATTCAAACAAACTTTTCCCTCTTAGCTTTAAATTATATTCCGATCTGATTGAGGCGAGAAAGCTCGCATTGGGCTGGCGAAATCGCCTTTGCTGAAGGTATGCAGGCGACACTGCTGTTCGCGTACCATTAAGCAATCGCCCCATTCCTGCAGCAATGATAAATTCCCTATTCGCCAAGCACTCTTCCATCTCAAAGGCAAACCAATCACAGACACTGTCCAGAAGACCAGAAAACTGTACCCTTTCAGACTGGCTCAACAGGCGCTCAACCACATCCGCTTCATAGACATCATTCTCTATGCTGTAACCTTCAGTGAAAATAATGCCCGAACGACTAGCTGGCACGCCTTGAAATAACCAAACATCCTTATCTGCTACAAATGCAATCGGCACATGCGCAAATTCATTTCGCCTATCGAACACCTCAAAAAGAACAGTCCTGCCCCCGCAAGGGAGAATATGGCCTAAACACCCACCTAGAAGCTCCTCCATCTTCCGGTAAATCACGACATCACAAGCCCCCTCCACCAAGACGGTCGGCAAAGTCGTTTTATGCAGAAGCTGGACCAACTCTTCTGCAGTTGGCTGGGGAACAGGCATTATTCTCCTTTGTCAGAATTCAAAATCAGCTCCTTATCTGAATATTTTGAATATATGAAAGGAGAATGAGTGGCGATGATAAATTGATTTGATGTAGATTGCTGCAAGAGCTTGGGAAAAAGAATTCGCTGCCAATCGACATGAAGACTGATTTCTGGCT
The DNA here is from genome assembly GCA_965283725.1 of Limisphaerales bacterium. Taxonomy (GTDB): domain Bacteria; phylum Verrucomicrobiota; class Verrucomicrobiia; order Limisphaerales; family JAEYXS01; genus JAEYXS01. Next base: position 337,880 of record CBDIPT010000002.1, on the reverse strand, counting down.
CATCAATAAAAATGCAACAGTTGCTTGAGAAAGCATTATAACAAAGAAAGCTCAACATCTGCTTCTCACCTGCTGAAAGTTTCTCAGATAGAGTCGCCTCGACGGAGTCTCCAAAAAATATTCCACTTGATATCTTGATGCCTCGATATTGAAAAATATCCTTCACTAAACCTTCTAAAATTAAAAACGGCTGAAGCAGTGCGTTCCGTTCACTATCGGCCTGTTGTGTGCTTGATTTAATAGTGTTTAACGCCTCGTCAGCGATTGCAAGCTTGCGCTCGCCTTGATTACCCGCTGCTCCAGCAAGTTGCTCATAATCACGAAGTGTTTTTCTAACTGAGTTCGAAAGACGACGATGCATTCTATTTGTTTGCTCGGATATCTCAGCGAATCTTCTTGTCAGAAGATCAACCACATCATTAGTTGAAATTGAGGCCACGAAACGGTGGCCAGATTCGGATAAAGATTGAGAGACATCCTGGAGTGCAGATTGTAAGTCTTGCGTTGGATTTTTCACCCTGAATGGGTTATCTGATTTACCAGAAGAATAGCCGCCTTCGATTCGGCGGAATGTCGGAAAGTAGAGCGAAGTATGGAACAAGTTGGATAAAAAAGTCTTTTGTTGCCACAGCTTGTTTCGGCTGCCAATTTCCCAAAAATTCGCCGATTCACTTTCAAACTGAACAGGGTGCCCATCGACAATGATATCTGCTTGCAGACTTTGATCCTCGATTTCATCCCGAGAAAGAACCAGCTTGAACTCGCTTGTTTCCAGAGTCGCCGACCGAAACGGGATTTCACTCGCGGATTCAAAATTGCCACTCAAACAATGCCAAATAAGCTTTAGGATAGTCGTTTTTCCGGAGCCATTTTTCCCCGTCAAAATATTGAGTTGAGGGTCGAACACCAGGTTGTAATCTTTTTTTCCGAAAAGGGCATGCACCTCGAATCGTTTGATCATAGTTGTGCTCGGTTTCCGACTTTTCAAATTGGTAACATAGATTTGCAAGTCGCTTCAAGGTTTGTCTTCATTGGTCAGGTTCGCGCTCGCTATAGAATCGGATGCAGTGTGGTTAACTATCACAAATCCCACGGCTCTGTATGCGTGCGGAACCCCGGCAATGGCTGGGCATCCCCACTTAACCCGGCTGACTAGTTCTGCTTGGATTGGCACTTCCAGCAATTGCCGACCGTGTTCGATCTCTCACAACGCGCTCGACTTGAAAGGCCCATCCCCATTTCCCTTTGTTTCGCGTCTTTCGCGGGCACCCATCCAGTCGTCTTCACAAAAAACAAATCGACATGCCCCGTCCATTTCTTACCGTCTTTGGCGGATGGCTATGTTGCAGCAATTGACCACTTGGGTTCGTCGTAAGAGCGCCCTTTCGGACCTCGATCGCGAACTGCATCCTCCGCTCCGCCTGCCGGTCCTCTTCCGCACCTGCACGCCGGAAGATTTCACACCGCTGCTGCAGCTCTACAGCCTCCTCGCGCCCGCGCATTTTCCCACGCACAGTCAGGAGTCCTTTGCCGCTTACCTCCAGAGCCATCGCGACGGTATCATCGTCGGCGAACTCAAAGGCCAACCCATCTGCTGCGCCAGCGTGGAACAGATCGGCACCGGCATCTACGCCTTCCACTACGGCCTCGTGCACCCGGATCATCAACGCCAGCGCATCGGCACCACACTCGCCCTGCTGCGCCTCGCCGCCACGGCTGCCGACAAGACCAAGCAACCCCAACCCCTGTACGCTACAGTTTGCACCGTTTCCTCAGTCCTGCCCTTTCATCAAAAACTGGGGTTCAAAGCCAGCGGCACCTGGACCGGAGCCGATGGCAACCCTTACCCCCGCGCGACCTTGGCCTATCACACCACCATGGCGCAATATCTCCAAGGCGTCCTCAAATGGCGCAAGCACGAGATCCAGGGCAACTTCCGCCCGCACCTCCACGAAAAGCCCCTCGCCCGCACCGTGAAAGACAAGCAAGGCACCGTGCAGATCCAGTTCAACGCCGCCTCTTAGAGCCACCCATCAGGTGCAGCGCCATTCCCCTTGGAGCGCCGACCTCTAGGTCGGCCCGTCTCCCCTTTCACTATTTCCCCGTTCGCACTTCCCCATGAAACCCGTATCCTCCGCCCTTCCATCAAAAAAAATTCATTAGACACCTGCGGGTTGCGGCTTACCGTTATCAGGAGGCCGCCACCTGTCATGCGCGCATTGCTTACATGGATCCGCCGCAAGTTCGCTTACACGGACTTGGATCGTGAGTTGAATCCCCCGTTGCTTTTGCCTGTCCGGTTCCGCGTCTATGAGGAGCGGGATTTTAACAAGCTGATGAGCCTCTACCGGCTGAACTCGGCCGGGCGTTTTCCGGAAGGTGAAGAAGCCGCCTTTGCCGCCCATCTGCGCCGGCCACAGAACGGGATGATCGTGGCGGAAGTGCACGGCCGGATCGTCGGTTGCTCCGGCCTCATGCAACTGGGCAAAGGCATCTACACGCTCTGCTACAGCCTGGTGCATCCGGATTACCAGCGGCAGCGCATCGGCACCACCATGACCTTGCTGCGCGTGGCCCGGACCGCCATTGGCCATTCATCCTCCATCCATCACCTGCTGATCTTCGCCCTCCCGGCCTCCTTGTCCTTCTATCGCCGGTTCGGTTTCGTGGATCACGGGGTATGGCTCGCCGCCGATGGGAAAGAGTATCCTTTTGCCGCGCTTTCTTACTCGGTCCACATCGCTCGCCAGATCAATGAGATCCTGAAATGGCGCGATATCCAGATCACCGGCCAATTCCGTACCCCACCCAGCCCGCTCCTGACGGCTCACATCGGCTCCAACGGCCTGGGCGGCGAGATGGTCAAACTCGAAACCGTGGAACCGCCCCTCAGCGAAAGAACGGCTTGAGTTGCGGGCCCCCCGCAATCTCTTTCAGTGCGACCTCGATTCCCCCTCCCCACAAAAACAAAACGCCCCGCAAGCTTTCGCTCACGGGGCGTTCTTGAAAAAACGGATTTACTTGGGCGTCGTCGGGGTGGCACCCGGAATCGTCGGCGTCGCACCAAACGCTTCGCCCGGCGCCGTCGGTGTGGCCCCCGGGATCGTCGGCGTCGCGTCGAATGAAGGCGTTTCCGTCTTCGCCGCTGGCGTAGCCGGCGTGGCCGGTTTCGCGATCGGCTTCAACGCCACGTTCGTCGCACCGATGACCTGATTCGTCACCACCGGTTTCGCCGGGGCCGGCAAGGCTTTCGCCGCTGCATTCAATTCCTTGTTGAACTTGTCCTTGCCCGCATTCGCTTCACGCGTCTTCAGGATGGACAGCCCCAAGGCCAGGATCAGAAAGATGCCCGCTGCATAGCGCGTCGCCGCCGTCAGCACATTACCGGAACCCGCACCCAGGATGCTGTCCGTCATGCCGCCGCCGAACGCCGAACCCATGCCTGCTTCCTTCTTCGGCAACTGGATCAAGACCAGCAACCCGAGGAACAAACACGTCAACACCAGCAACGCCGTCAAAAGACCAATCAATATAGCCATAATTTTTCGCTTAAATAGAATTCTTGACCAAGTCCGTGAACCCGCGCAACTCCAACGAGGCCCCGCCCACGAGGGCACCATCCACGTCAGGTTTGCCGAGGATTTCCCGGACATTGTTCGGTTTTACACTACCACCATACTGTATCCGCACTTTTTTCGCCACGCTTTCGTCATACATCGCGGCCAGTTCCTTGCGGATGAATGCATGCACTTCCTGCGCCTGTTCCGCCGTCGCCGTCTTGCCCGTGCCGATGGCCCAGACCGGCTCATATGCGATAATCACTTCTTCCATCTGCGCCTTGGAAATGCCCTCCAAGCTGCCACGCAACTGGTTGCCCACCACGTGCTCCGTCTGGTTCGCTTCGCGTTCCGCCAGCAGTTCACCCACGCAGATGATCGGCTTGATGGACGCCGCGAGTGCCGCCAACGCCTTCTTCGCGATCAACTCGTTCGATTCCTTCTGATACATCCGGCGCTCGCTGTGACCAAGAATCACGTAACGCACCGAGAACTCCTTCAGCATCCCCGTCGAGATCTCGCCCGTGTAAGCGCCCCCGTTGTGTTCGCTCATGTTCTGCGCGCCCAAACGGATGTTGCTATCCACGATGACCTTCGAGACTTCGCTCAAAGCCGTGAACGGCGGGCAGACGACCACGTCCACTTCCTTCACGCCCGCGAGGTCGCGCTTCAAGCCCTGCCAGGTCCAGCGCCTCGGCGACCGTCTTGTTCATCTTCCAATTGCCCGCGATGATCAGTTTGCGTTCTTTGTCCATGTGCGTGTCTCTCGGTTGAAATTGCTTACTTGTTGCTCAAAGCCGCCACACCCGGCAGTTCCGCGCCTTCGAGGAACTCGAGGCTCGCGCCGCCGCCCGTGCTCATAAACGTCACCTTGTCACCCAGCCCGGCCTTGTTCAGCGCCTTCACGCTGTCACCGCCGCCGATGATCGTCTTCGCGCCGTTCTTCTGCGTGGCTTCCACCACCGCCAGAGCGACCGCGTTCGTGCCTTCCGCGAAACGCTTGTCCTCGAACATGCCCATCGGCCCGTTCCAGAGCACCGTCTTCGCCCCGCGCACCACTTCCGCATAACGTTTCGCGGTGGCCGGCCCGATATCAAAACCCTCTTCGTTCGCCGGGATGTCCGCCGCCGTGTTCACCTGCGGATTCACGAACTCGAACACCGGCTTGCCCTTCTTGTTCAGCTTGCCCGTATCCGTCGGCGTGGCGATCACGTTATCCGTCGGCAACAGGAACTTCACCCCGCTATCCGCCGCCTTAGCCAGCGCGCGCACCGCCACCATCGTCGCATCCTTTTCCACCAGCGACTTGCCCGTCTGATAACCCATCGCGAGCTTGAAGGTATACGCCATCGCGCCACCGATCAAAATCGTGTCCGCCTTCTCCAGCAAACGATCGATCACCTTGATCTTATCGGAAACTTTTGCGCCACCCAAGATCACCACGAACGGACGCGCCGGAGCTTCCAGCTCGTCACCCAAAAACTTCAATTCACGCTCCATCAGCAGACCAGCCGCGCACTGGCCACCGCGCTTCGCGATGACTTGGGCGATGCCCGCCGTGGAAGCATGCGCGCGATGCGCCGCCCCAAACGCGTCATTCACATAGATATCCGCATTCGCGGCCAGCTTCTCGGCGAACGCGGCGTCATTCGCCTCTTCCTCGTTGTAATAACGCACGTTCTCCAGCACGAGGATATCCCCTTCCTTCATCGCGCTCACCGTCTGCGCCACCTTGTCCCCGATGCAATCATCCACGAACGCCACCGGGCGACCAAGCATGTCCGCCAGCTTCACCGCCACCGGCCGGAGCGACATCGACGGCTCGCGCTGCCCCTTCGGGCGACCCAAGTGCGCCGCCAAAATGACCTTCGCGCCACCCTTCACCAACAAGTCCAGCGTCGGCAGCGTTTCCTTGATGCGCGTGGTATCATTGATGACCATCTGGCCATCCTTTTCTTCCATCGGCACATTATAGTCCACCCGGACAAACACCCGTTTGCCGTGCACGTTCAGATCATTGACCGTCAATTTAGCCATAAAATCACCTTAATGAAAACAAGGCTGGCGAGCATAACGAACTCCATTTCGCAGTCAAAGCCCGATTTTGTGACATTTTTCCCCGTCAAAACCCCCTGTTTTCCCTCCCAAATCGTTCTCGTCCTCATCGTCGTCCTCGATTCCCCACGCCCTTTTCTCCGTTCCCTCCGTTCTCTCCTTTTCAACACCTCACTTTCCATTTATTCAGCGTCCGCCGCGGTTCGCCTCATCCTTTTCGTGTAATTCGAGTATTTCGCAGTTCAACCTCCCCCTCATAGCGCCTGCGTCCCGCAAGCCGCACCGCAGGCATCCTGCCTGACCATCCCGGTAAGGCGTCGCCGCCGCAAAGCCCAAACCAAGCCCCTCCCCGCCGCCCCCCCAAACCCCACCGGCCCCTCCAACTGGGACGGACCGCATACTCCAATCCCGAACCTCCAGGCCCTCAACTCTCAACCATCCACTATCAACATCTTTGCTCACGCCCCCACCCTCTCACATTTTTCCCGCCTGCGTTAGCCTTAGCCTCGCTAAACAGTGCTATTCTCAGACAAAATTACACAAACCGCACTCAACCGCAGGATGTCGAACTCTCACTCAGCCTGCTAACCGGTAAGAACGACTTCCACGTAGGCCCAAACTGGCGCTTCAATCCCCTTGCCCCAGCGGGGCAAACGAACCCTTTCCCCATTGACCCACCACCTTGCCGCAACAGATATTTCCGCCGATGCCTCTGCCTGCCACGCAACTCCAAGCCTGCCTCCAAGCCGTTGGCGCCTTCATCGAGAAACGCCGCCCACCCGCACGCATCCGGCCCAAGTTGGACATCCGCGCGGACATCAATGGCTCCGAAGTGGTGATCTACCATCTGCGCCCTCATTTTCAGGAGACACATCGGATACTCGAGTTGCCCTTCGCCAAAGCCAAATGGATCGATTCCCATCAGGTCTGGCGTCTCTTCTGGATGCGCGCGAGCGGGAAGTGGAATGCTTATCAACCCTTCCCCGAAGCCAAGACCATCGCAGCCATCCTCGCCGAAGTGGACCGCGACTCACATTGCTGCTTCTTCGGATGAAGCCGACTGCATCGGCCACGTTGAAGCCGCTGCCTCCAGCCCCAGCGGGGCGGATGAACCCTTCCCGTTTGACGCGCATTTCCCATAGCGCTAGCCTTCTTTTAAAGCAGGCCTTTTTTTATTGAAATGTCAGTATCTGATACAAAATACAGGAACCTTGTGCTCCACATTTCCCCCGTCATTCCGGACTTCTCTTCCGCTCTCAAAGTAGAGGATGAATCCCATATCAAAAGACTCCATCGTAATAATTAACCAACGTCGGCATGAACGAAGAGAAACTGCAGCAAGCCCTAGAGGAACTCCGCGGGTACATCCAACGAGACGTAGCCGCTGGTTTTCGCAGCATCGTAGATATCCCCACCTTTGCCACCGAAGTGCTGGCGGACGAGTATGATGCGGAAGAATTACGCCCGCATGCCGAACGCCTGACCCACGAGTTACTGCAAGCTCATCTGCAGCAACAAGCGACTTGGCCGCCAACCACTGACTGTGACCGGCTTGACGCCGCTTTTGCCGAATTGGAAAAACTAGGCATCGTGGCACGGCAGGATTTCAGTTGCTGCAGCAATTGTGGCCAGTCAGAGATTTGGGACGAAATGGAAGCAGTAGGCCGCGCCGGAATACGAGTTCGCGGCTACACGTTCTACCATATGCAGAACACCGAAGCAGCAGTTGAAGGAGGTGGCATATATCTTGGTTATGGTTCCGTAGATGAGGGCGAGGCAGCAGCTCTGTCTATCGCCCGCGAGATTATTAAAATACTTCAACATCATGGCTTAATCACTCAATGGGACGGTACTTGGGCAACAAAAATATTAATAGAATTGGATTGGAAACGGCGACGTTAAGCACATGAGCACCAAACACCACAGAGTCTTCGGCACCACAGAAGAAGCCGTCGCCAAAGCCGAGACTGCCTTGGGTCGCATCTTCCCACCTTCTTTCCGCAGTTGGCTGCTCCAGAACAACGGTCGCGATGCCGAAGGCGTGCATATCTATCCAGTGATGGATGAACGTGACCCGCGCAAGACGTGGGATTCCATCGACCGGCTATATCAAAATGGCTGGGCCGATTGGCTGGCCAATTTCGAGGATGAGAATCGCGACTTCAGTTATCTGCTTCCCTTCGCCGACTACGGCACCGGTGATTTCTATTGTTTTGATTACTCCCGTTTGGATTCAGCCAGTGAAACACCCGTCGTCCGTTGGTCGCATGAGTCGGGAGAAACGGAAGATCGGGCGGCAACCTTTCCTGAATTCGTCGTGAAGGTGGGGGCGGGAGATTTTGAGCATGACTGACCCATATCAAACCTTCGAGGCAGACATCGTTCAGTTCGTCCGTCGCAAATTCGGTGGCGATGCGGACGCCGTCATAGAGCAGCTCACTCGTTTTTGCCTTGAATCACCCGAGCATGCCAATGCTCGCCTTCTGCGTTGCATCGTTCACGCCGCTAAAAATTTGGCGGGAATCGGGCATTATATAAAAATGACTCAGCTAGATTCGCGTGATGTGATCACGACCGCAGAATACCAAATACGACCGGGCACTAAACGCTCACAAGGTCTTTACGACCGCCTCCACGATTTCAGTTTCCCATTTACGGACGAAGGGGGAAAGTGACTCCGACCGTTTCTCATTCATATCTAGCCTATGTATCAGGCCTCGTTCCGAAACACTCTCGAAGCGCCTTGGCCCAATCTGCCGCCCATCCGCGTCGGTCAAATGCCACCTGGGCTGCCCGAACCGAGGCGTTGGGTAAACGTCACACAAGATGATGCCCCAATAGTTCGCATCGACGTTTACGCCGAATACCTCGGTGCCTTTGAAGAACTGATCGTCTGGACCCGTTGGATTGTCATCGGCTTGGGTTCATTCGCGCATCTGGTTGATCCCGCCACCCGCCAGACGACAAGCATCGGATGCGACAGCTATTTCGGTCATCTCTACCCGCTGGAAAAACATCTGCTCATCGCTTCGGATTCGTCGTTGCAATGCTTGGATGAGCAAGGCGAGTTACTCTGGCGGCAAGGAAACCTTGGCATCGATGGCGTTCTGGTCAATGAAGTCGCCGATGGCACGATCCAAGGTGAAGGCGAATGGGACCCACCCGGCGGCTGGCGGCCATTCCGCCTTTCCTTCAGCACTGGAAACCCTCTTCCCATTTGACGAACCCGCCACGCCCGCGCACCTTGCTCCCATGCCCAAGGCTGTCCCCATCCTTAAACCGCTCGCACTTATTCTGGCGCTGCTCACCGCCTCCTGCGTCACTAAAACCACACCGGCCCCAACCTCGCAAGTAAGCGGCAAAGATTTGACCTATGTTTATTTTGCAGACAACCGGCTTGATACAGCGATGACAGAGAAGATTTCTGCCCTGCTAGTTGAATGCGAGCAGATCAAACCCGGCATGACCCGTGCCGAGGTTTCCCAAAACTTCATGGCCGATGGCGGCATCAATGACTTCGCCCACCAACGCTACGTCTCCCGCACCTGCACCGTTCTCAAGATCGATATCGATTTCACCTTGGTAGGCGCACCGCCTAACGGCCTCGATGAACGCCCCCACGACATTGTCAAAGCCGTATCCAAACCCTATCTGGAACACATGACCCTCGATTGCGTATGACTGATTACCGCACCCTAAGTCAGGCCCTTGAGGATAGCGCACTTGCATGGGGCATTGATTGGCAAAAACTTGAGAAAAACTTCGGCGTGCCTGCCAGCCTGAAAGCTCACGCCATTATCACCCAATTGGATGAAAGATTTTACTCCAAGCTGCCTAATGACGCCGCCACTTGGAAAACCGCCACTGAATATCTTCAATCTGAATACCCTGCGTTAACTACCGAAGCCGCCAAGATTCTTGTTAACAGTATTTCTTACAGCTATAAATAGTTTCGCATGCAGGTAAGCAACGAATCCACAAACCACTAGCTTTGCATAGGCTTTTCGCGTATTTCGCGGTTAACCTCCCCGCCCCCTTTGAAATCTCAAATCCTCAAATCTGAAATTCCCGTCGGCTATTGGCCATTGTCTATTGGCTATTCCCCTCTCTGCGCCCTCTGCGGTTAAAAACTCCCTCCCGATGTTCGATGTTCGATGTTCGATGTTCGATGTTCGATGTTCGATGTTCGATGTTCGATGTTCGATGTTCGATGTTCGATGTTCGATGTTCGATGTTCGATGTTCGATGTTCGATGCTCCCCCAACTTTGAACCTCAAACTTTGGACTTTGAACTACTTCCCCCCTCGTTACCTTCCCTCCATCAGCAACCACCTGTCATCGCCCGCGCGCGCCTATCTCGGCGTGTTCCGCCGTTTTGCCATCAGCACCTTCGTCGGCTGGACGATGATGAGCCTCTATCTCTTTATCTGCCACCGCCACCCCGGCCCGCACACCGCCGTGCCCATGCCGTCCTGGGTCCCCTTCATCCCCGCCTTCATCATCCCCTACCAAGCCATGCTCTTTATGACGTGGCTGCTGCCCGTCGCGCTCAACGATGACGCCTTGTTCCGCGCCTGCATCCGTGCCCTCATCTGCGGCTACCTTCTCGTCATGCCTTGGTGGATCTTCGCCCCCACCATGCTGCCCCGCCCGCCCCTGCCCGATGGCGCGTGGGCGAAAGCCTTCCTCACCCTCTGGCGCTTGGATCAACCCCACAACATCATGCCCTGCGCCCACGGCATCGGCCCCGTCATCACCGCGTGGTTCGCCACACGCAATTATCCTCACTGGCGCTGGCCGCTCATGATCGTGCTGATCATCGGCCTCCCCTCCATCGCCCTTGTCTGGCAACACCGCCCTATCGATATCTTCCTCGGCACCCTCGCCGCCTTGGCTGGCGTCATCCTCGCCGAAGCATGGTTGCGCCGCGAACAAGCCCGCACCAAAACGAGCACCACGCCCGCCCGCGAACTCCCTTCCCCTTTGACCAACTCGCCCTCCCCCCTCTAGCGCCGGACATAAACTTTAAAGCCTTGTATAAAAGCCAGCCGCTGTGCCTGCGCACCGGACATCATCTCCCTCGCCGCCCGCTTATCCTCCCAGAACGCAAAAACTTGTGGGCCATGCCCGGACCCTCTAGCCTGCCGCCACCATACATACATATCCGGTTCGTCGCCGTGAACGGCTCCCGGCCAGACCCCGATGTCCATCAAATACCAGCTCCGCAAATTCATCCAACGGCTCGGCTACGATCTCACCCGGTTCCCAGCCGTCACCCCGGCGATGCTCCGGCGCAAGCAGATGCTCGCCGCCTACGCGATCGATACCGTGCTGGATGTCGGAGCCAACACCGGCCAGTTCGCCCGGCATTTGCGGCACGATGCCGGTTACACCCGTCGCATCCTTTCCTTTGAGCCCTTGAGCGCCGCTTTCGCCACCTTGCAGCACCACGCCCAAGGCGACCCGGCCTGGGAGGTGTTTCACCACGCACTGGGTGATGCGGACCAGCAACAGACGATCAACATCGCCGGTAATTCCTACAGCAGCTCCCTGCTCGCCATGCTGCCCGCCCACGAACATTCCGCCCCGCACTCCAGATACGTCGGGCAGGAAACCGTCACCGTCAAAACCTTGGACTCCCTCTTCGATACCCTGTGCCCGCACGCCCGGCACATCTATCTGAAGCTCGACACCCAAGGCTTCGAAAGCCGCGTCCTCCGGGGTGCCGAACGCTCCCTCCCCCGCATCGACACCGTGGAACTGGAGATGTCCCTCACCCCCCTGTATGCCGGCGAAATCCTGTTCCCCGAGATGTACCGTCTGCTGAGCGAAAAAGGCTACACCCTCGTGGCCCTCGACGAAGAATTCGCCGACCCCGCCTCCGGCCAGGTCTTGCAAGTGAACGGTGTTTTCCACCGCAGCGGAACCGCCCCCGGCAACGGGTGAAGCCACCGCAGGAATGCTGCCCGTGCTGTCGGCTTCCCAACTTGTGGGTAATGCCTAGCCCCGGAAGATAATTCGGCGATAAAGCTTATGCCCATTGGCTGCTCAGCCCAAATCGTGTAACCTGTCTATCAACAGATACCTGACCCATGAACATCCTCGGCGACATCAAAAGCCCCCGGCTCCTGCATGCCAAGGGCCTCCTCTTCGTGGCCCTCGGCCTATTCTCCGCCGGGTTGCTTTTCGCCCAAGTCCCCACGGTCAAAACGGCCGTGCTTATCGGCATCACCATCTGGTCGTTTTGCCGTTTCTACTACTATCTCTTCTACGTCCTCGAACGCTATCTCGGCCGCAAAAAACGCTTCGCCGGGTTCTTCGATGCTCTCAAGTTCATCCTCTCCCAACCAGGCTCCGATAAACCCAAGGAATGAGCATCCGGTTGCCCGCGTGTTATCAAACTTGTTGCGAACGGCATGAATCCCTCCAACCCGCTGCACCAGATCGTCACCGACTGGCTCTTCCAATCCCAGTTCGAGGATGGTGAATTCACCATGTTCGATCTTGTTTACGACGAGCCTGAATTGGCCTGGTCAGCTATTCTGCAAATCCTCACCCACGATCTGTCGGAGATGCAAACCGCCCTGCTGGCCGCTGGCCCATTAGAAAGCTTATTAGCCATGCACGGAGCGCAATTCATCGACCGCGTGGAGCAGGAATCAAAACAAAGCGAACGGTTTAATCACCTGCTCGGCGGTGTCTGGCAAAACCAGATGCCCAAGCACATCTGGCACCGCGTGGAATGCGCCCGTAAAAACGCCTGGTGACTCAATCATCCACCGGCGTCTTATCGAAATCCGTCGGGTTCACCCACCCGGCCTTGACCTTCTCGCCCTTCATGAACCGCTCGTAGAAGTTGCGTGTGCCCGGATCCGCGTAGATGTATTGATCAAATATCTTTCCGTTCCCGAACATCCGCGGATCACCCTGTTCCTTCAGCTCCTTCTCCATCTGCTGCTTGAGCGTCTGCTTCTTCTTTTCCCAATCTGGCGCCGACGACAGATTCACCAGGCAATCCGGGTCTTTCTTCAGATTAAAGAACTCCTCACCCGGCCGCTTGCCGAAGGCAAGTGACCAATACTTCTTCCCATCCAAGTTGGTGCGGTTCTCGATCAACCACGTCTTCGTCGCCCCACCATCACAGTTCAGGTAACCCGTCTCCGGATTGCCAGCGGGCCAGCGTCCGATTTCATAATTCTGCAAGAGCAGCATGTTATCCTTGATCATCCCACGGATGGGATAACCCTCATCATTCGGGCGGCCTACATCATGCCGCTCCTTCCCCACGAGCACATGATCCCGGGCGGGGTTTATCTGTCCCGCTTTCTCCGTGGAAAAGATATCGGTGAAACTCTTTCCTGAAATCGGCTGCATGCCCGCTTTCGCAGTTTCGATCTGCGCCAAATCCAAGAATGTCGGTGCCAAGTCCGTGAAGTTCACGAAGTCCTGGATGACACGACCCGGCTTCTTGATGCCTGCCGGCCAACGGATGGCCAATGGCACATGATTAGAGGCCTCATACGCCTGCCCCTTCACCCGCGGGAACGGCATACCGTGATCCGCGGTCACGATGACGATGGTATTCTCCAACTCGCCCCGTTTTTCCAACAGTTCCAGCATCTGCACCAGATGCTTGTCCATGTGCTCCACCTCGAACGCGTAATCCAACATATCGTTCCGCGTCACTTCATTATCCGGCCAGCAACCGGGCACGCGATCGATGTCGCTCAATTTCTTCCCGCCCTTCGCCACGCCCGAGCCATATTCATAACCGCGATGCGGCTCCAGCGCGCCATACCAAAAGAACCACGGCTTGTCCTTCGCGGCATCGGCGAGGAAATCGGTGAAGTTCGCCGCATAATCCGTCGCAAAGATGCCGCTCGTCTCCGGCACCAGCTTGCGCTTCTGGTAAGGCGTGCCAGTCATCTCGCGGCGTTTGCCGTTCGCGTCCTTGGCTTCACCCGGCCCCCAACCCTTGCCCGTCATGCCCGTAGTGTAACCCTGCTCACCCAGCACTTCGATGACCGATTTGAACTTGGCCGGGAAAAACGGGATGTGATTCGCTGCCTCCTCCAACTGCCACGAGTAACGTCCCGTGATCATCATCGAGCGCGACGGCGCACACTTCGCGTTCGGCGTGAACGCATTGTGGAACAGCAACCCCTCCCGCGCCACGCGGTCAAACCCCGGCGTCTTCACCCACTTGGCCCCATACGCGCCGGCGTGCCCGTATGACCAATCATCTGCCACGGAGAAAAGGATGTTCGGCCGCTTCCCCGCCGCGTGAACCGTGCACACGAAAAGCAGCAGTAGAGCAAACAACAAACCGGCGATACGAGCGCGCTTCAGCATAGACTTTGTGAATTGCCCACCATTATCCGCCGACTTTACTAACAGGCAAGCCCCGTGCATAGCTGCCGAGGTAAGGAGGTAGAACTGACCAAATATACTTCCCGACAACATCTGTCTTAAGCTAGTATTTAAAAACAAGTGCAACAGGACATGACCAATACCGGCGAACATGCTCTTCTACTTATCTTCCCTTTCGTCGGCACTGTCATGATGGCCGGAGGGATTTGCTATTGGGTTCATCTCAAGCGGGCTGTCAGAAACTTCATAAAGATCAAAGGCCTTGTGGTCTGCAATGAGAAACATCCCCACGGTTGCAGTGAGGCTCCTTTCCGTCCGGTCGTTGAATACCAAGTTTCCGGTCACATTTTTAACGTATCAGGCACGCAACAATATGGCCAGCTTGTCACTGGTGGCACCGAGATAACCGTTCTCTACAATCCGCAAGCCCCCGCTGAATCGCACATTCATGCAGAGTATTACTGGGCTGCTTTCGCTCTGATGGGAGTGGGATTTATTTTCCTGCTGATAGGGCTGATAATGCTTTGACACGCATGAAATGCCTGACTGGCTATTCTACCTTCACTATTGCCGCCAGCCCCACCGCATGAAACAACAACCGCGTGCTGACGAAATTCTTTGCCTGGCTGCTTAGTTTTGGCGCGATCAAGAAAGGCCTGTGGCGTCGCTGGTATGATTACCTCGCGGGCTACAAACAGGTCACCGACTGGACGTGCATGAACTATGGCTACGCGGGCCTGCCCACTGCCAAGACGGTGGAAGTGCCGCCCACACTCGAAGCCGAGCGCTGGTGCTTGCAGCTTTATCATCATGTTGCGACAGGTGGTGAGGACTTGAAAGGCAAGGCGGTTCTCGAAGTCGGCAGTGGACGCGGCGGTGGTGCCGCCTTTCTCACGCAAGCTCTGCAACCGGCCCGCTACACCGGTGTGGATTATTCCGACAAAGCCGTGAGCCTCTGCCGCGAGCGTTACAGCCAGGTAACCAATTTGAACTTCCTGCAAGGTGATGCAGAGAAATTGCCTTGTGAAAACGCCTCCTTCGATTCCGTTATTAACGTGGAATCCTCCCACTGCTATCCTGATTTCCCTAAGTTCGTGAGTGAAGTCCATCGCGTGCTGAAGCCAGGTGGTTATTTTCTCCACGCCGATTTTCGTGATGCGCTAGAGCTCGGCAACTGGCGCACACAACTACGCTCTGCCGGACTGGAGATCATCTCTGAACGCGAGATCACGCCCAACGTGCTCGCCGCTCTCGACATCGACGACACCCGCAAACAATCGCTCATCCAGAAGCTAATCCCCAAGTGGTTGCTGAAATCGTTCCAAGACTTTGCGGGAACAAAAGGCTCGGTGGTCTATCGCAATTTCGCCACCGGCCAGATGCGCTACTACAGCTTCGTGCTCAAAAAGCCGTTGAATCGTTAAACACGTGAAAAGGCTACATCCATCGTCCCATGTTCGCGTAGCGAACTAAAGATTCCTAGCAGCGGCTTTCAAGCCGCTGTCCCACACGTATCAGTAACCGGTCACGTAGTGACCGAAGAAATCCTCCACAAGCCCATCCTCAGTTTAAATACAGCAAGGCGATGCCGGAACGGGAACGGCGTAGCACGATGCCTAGTGCTGCCGGTTTCCAGCCGGCAGTCCGCGATGTCCGCCGTAGCTTACGTGTTTAACGATTCAACGGATAAACCTTTTTGCGGTCTTCATCAAAACTCCGGCGGCCCGTTCGGCGTCTTGTTCACGTCGTACCAATACTCGGGTTGGCCGGGGATAAAATCCACTACCTGCTTCTGTGCGCGCAGTTTCTCCTGCAACTTCGGCACATCCACGGCTTGCACCGTTTGCTTGGCCTTCGCCGCCATCGCTGCGGCGATGCCTGCGGCCTGCCCACCGATCATCCACACACTTTCCAGGCGATACGTGCAGAATGCCACATGCGTGTAACTCGCTGCTCCCGCCACCAGCAGGTTCTCACACTCCGCTGCCTTCGGTGTGAGCGCACGATACGGTATCTGATACGCATGGCACACGCGCCAGATGCGGCCCTCGTTCACGAACTCCGTCGGTGACAACGCCACACGTTGCACGTGATGACTGTCGATGAAATGACTGCTGAGACCGATACTGTCGGCCTTGCGCCGGTCTTCCTGCACATCCTTTTGCGTGACCACATACTCACCGCGCATACGACGTGCCTCGCGGATGTAGAGTTGGTACGGCAGATTGCCGTTATCCGTGAACTCATCCTTGTGCAAGCCCCACGCCTTCATCTCGCTCCGCACGTTTTCCGGCACCGATTCGTCATTCGCGAGGAAATGCAGCAGACCCAAGGTGTAATCCCAATGATCCTCGATGATCTTCTCGCGCTTGGCGTAATCGGCATCCGAATAATCAAACTGCCCGCCAAAATGACCGATGGAGAAGATGGCCGCCTGCTTGTTGTTCACCTCGAACTTGCCATTACGGCGTCCGTAGAAGTCCAACAGGTCCGTCAGCTTCACCGCTTCCTTGCGTCCGGCTTTTTCCTTCAGCCAGTTTTCGAGCAAGCGATAACGCGTGCGGTCATAATGCTTCGGTGCCGGGATGGGCACTTGCAGCTTCGGATCTTTGGCAAAGCACAGGCGGAAATTGTAATTCATCGGGGAACGATGTGCCTCACCCTCTTTCAAATCCTTCGCCCAAGCACTAATGCCCGGCAGCAGATTGCCCTTCTCATCCACCGTGGCCGCATGGCGCACGGTCTTATCAAAACGGATACCAGCCGCTTCCTCACCAAACTCCGCCTTGCTCTCACGCCCGATGGCATACTTCACCCCGGCGCGGGACATGAGGTCGCCTTCATAACTGGCATCGACGAATACTTTAGCGGAAAGGTTGAGACCGTTGCTCAGTGTGATGGAGCTGATTTTGACCCCGCTCTTCGCCACCTTTTCCACCTGGATGCCATAAACCACCTCAACCTTCGCCTCTTTCAACATGTCCAGATACACCTTCTCCGCCACGCTGGATTCGAAGTAATACTCCGCTTTCCCCGTGCCGTAGTGCTGGCCTAGACGGCGATAGAACTCATCCGCAAACCCGCCGATGGTCCATTTGAGCATGTGCTCGCTTTCCGCCGTATTGATACCACTCGTGCTCAAACCACCGACGTGCTTCATCGGCTCGATGAGCAACACCTTGGCGCCTTCACGTGCCGCACTGATCGCCGCCGCGATGCCACAAGGCACGCCGGAATACACGATGATATCGTAGCTCTTCGCAGCATCTGCCGCCGTGAGAATCGATTCGCTGGCGAGCAAACCACCTACGGCTGCAGCACTGGAGACTTGGAGGAACTGGCGGCGATTCATGCGATTAGCTTTTCCAGAAATTACTTATTCAACGCGCTGACATTCGCCGCGTCGTGCAGCTTCTTCATTTCCTCATCAGTCAACGCGCGATCGAACACCGCCAAGCCGCCGAACTTGCCGATGGTCGCCTCACCCAGCATTGAACCCACGGCATAGCGGGCCCCGATCGTGAAGTCGGCGCCGCCGATGCGGTTCTTATGTTTCTCGGGATCGTAGGTGAAAATTCCGCGCCCGTGATAATAGGGATTCATCCCGCGGTCTTTGCCGTCAGGACCTTCCTTGGTGAAGTAAGGATCCGTGCGTTTATGCTTCACGGGATCGAGTTCCATCTTGTCCAACACACCGTTGATATAAGCGCGGATGTATTTGCCATCATAGGTGAACCCGAGCGTGCACCACTGTTCCGTCGGCACTTCGTGCGCCGTGGCCGCGTAATCTGCGCACCACGGAAACGCACTGCCATCCGCCCGACGCGTCACGCCACCTTCATTGGAGATATGCGGCGTGAGTTTGTTCGGTCCACCATACGTTGGCATGTTCATGAGCAGCGCATATTGGCGCGTGCCCGTGTCATCATTGGCACCTTTGCCTTCGCTCCACATCCCCGCAATGGTCCGGCTCTGCTTCAAGTTCACGATCCGCACCGCAGCGAACATGCTCACCTGAGCGCTCGTCCCGCTGATATTGAGGTCGCCCGTCTGTGCATAAGGAATCGAGAAATACTGCTTTCCGTTCAGAGCAGCAGAACAACCAGAGAACGGCCCGCCTTCCGCCCGGGCAATCGGCCCACCCACTTCCTTCAAGGGATGCTTCTCCTTCGTACCAGTAGAGACACGCGGCTGCCCCACTTCTTCCCCAAAAGTCCAGAAGGCGACGAGGCCAGGAGTCTTTGCAACCACCTTAGCATCACCGCTGGGCTCAGCTGCAACCAACTCAACACTCGTAAACCCAAGCAAAGTACCAACCGTCATCAACAAAGGAACTATCTTCATATAATTAAATCTCTACTCCGAAAAATCACCTCATCACACTGGCAAATTGCTCTTCACCACTCCCATCGTGATGCGTTGGCGTTCTTCCACGAACTTCGCGGCCTTGGCCACTTTTTCTTTCGCGCCTTGCGGGTCTTTCACGAGGCTGAGGACGGTGTCGGTAAGCTTGGCGACTTCGTCGGGTTTATCCATGTCGAAGAGCCACTCGCCGAGGCCGATATCGCGCCACATGAAACCTTTGGTGGTCTGCTCCTCGAAACGGCAGACGATGGCCGGGATGCCGTTGCCGATGCACATGATGGGTGAGTGCATCTCCAGGCCGAAGATGCCGGAAGATTTCAGGTAGGTGCTGAGTGCTACATCGGTGAGCCAGAATTTCTCGCGCCACACCACGCGTTTCTTCACGTCTTCCGGCAGCTTGTCGTAGATGTCTTCTTTCGTGATAGTCATCTGTGTGGCGTCTTCCGGGCAGAGCAACACCTTGTGGTCCGTCTGCTTCACCACGGCGATGATCGCGTCACGCAAAGGCTTGATGTCGTGCTCGCGCATCGCCTGGTTGCGCGCGTCTTTTTTGTCATCCTTGGCGCGGCCATCTTTCACGAGCCAGTAAGGCGTGTAGCGATAACGCGCGAGGCAGCAGAGGAATTTCTTTTCTTCAAGCCCGCTCGCTTTCAGGAACTCCGCGGCCGGTTCCGGCTTCCGTAAGTCCACCGCGAACGCACCATCCGGACCGAACTCCATGATGGGGCACTTGATGCCTTCAGACTTGGCCTTGGCGAGCGACACGGTGTCGCGGAAGTAGAGGAACTTCGCCTTGCCCATGAACTCCTGTTGTTCTTTGGTGCTGCCACCGTAGGTGATGCCGTAAACGCCGAAGGGCTTGCCCGTGCGCTTCACAGCCGCGGCGACATCCTTGTAGGCGACCATGGACGGGCCAGAGCCGTGCAGGATGAAATCGCACCAATCGATGGCTTCTTCGAGTTCCTTGACCTTGGTGGTGCCGTCAGGATTGATACCGCCTTTCACCACTTTCAGTTTCGGAAAGCGGTTGTGCTCCATGGCGATCACTTCGGGTGTGATGTCACCAGAGGGCCAGAGAATCACTTCCGCTCCGGGAATGTATTTCTCGATGAGTGCCAGCACACCCGGCGTGTGCGCGATGTCACCGATGTTCACCACCTGCCACGAAGAACGCAGCAAAATGCGCGGGGCGCGTTTCTGTTCGACAGCAAATGTGGTACTGGCGACGACGGCAGAGGCCAGAGTGCTGGCCAAAAAAGTGCGACGGTTCATGCGATTGAAGCTATTAGTCCGCAAACGGGGTGTTTGGACAATGTTTTTGCCAAACCGGCAGAAAGGGCGGACAGGAAGAACCACCGGGCAGACAGACTCGCCCAGCCTATGCCGAAGCTTCGAGCGTGTTCAGCGTGTTCTGATAAATCTCAGACAACGGCTTTCCAAAACAGACGAACGTAACCCGGTCAATCGTGCTGTCGTCTTTGAGGAACTTGAGCGTCTCGGTCAGTGCGATCAACGTCGCCTTGTCGAAAGGAAAACCATAAGCACCCGTGCTGATGCAAGGGAAAGCGATCGTCTTGGCGCCCAAAGAGACGGCCAGCTTCAAGGAGTTCTGGTAGCAGCGGGCCAGCTTGTCCACTTCACCACGCTGACCGTCGCGCCAGATGGGACCGACCGTATGGATGACCCATTTCGCGGGCAACTGGTAGGCTTTCGTCGCGCGGGCATCGCCCGTGGGACAACCACCGATGGCGAGGCATTCCTCGTAAAGCTCCGGACCGGCAGCCTTGTGGATGGCCCCATCGACACCCGCCCCGCCCGTGAGGGAACTGTTGGCAGCATTGACGATGGCATCGACCTGCTGAGCAGTGATGTCGCCCGTTATGATTTCAACGCGGTGCCGCATGCTGGTGATAGAGTTATGTATTAATTCACTTTTTCCAACACGAAAACAAAAAGATTCATCCCACCCGCATCGGTTGCGGCTTGTCAGGGGACGAATGGGCGGACAATGATAACGGCCTGTGGCCTTGGCTTTGCATTTCTTGAACGGCAACAACAAAGGGAAAGAGTTTCCGGTTCCCGATGGTGGTGGTTTGCTGCTGTGCCGCACGGCGGAGGACGATGTGGAGATCAACCCGCGCGAAACCAGCCACCGCTATGCCATGGTCACCGGCTGGGGGAACGCGTCGCCATCCGGGCGTTGAACCCCAACGACCTCCTGCAAGTGAACCAAGCGCAGGTTGCCCAGGCCGAATTGAAGGAAGGCGACCGTATCCGGGTAGGCCGTGTCTTGGCTCTGATTGTGGCCGTGACCCGTTTCAGCATTTCCGCCCACAATCCCAGTGGGGAAACTGAGATTTCGTTCGTCAGCAAGGCCCGCACCCGGGGCCAGGTGGATGGCGGCATGGGCCTCTCAGGCAACATCGCCGACACCGCCGTGCCCGATCTGCTGCAGTTCCTCTGCCGCTACGGACGCACCGGCACGCTCCGAATCGAGAACCTCCCCATCGCCGCCCGGATCCATCTGCGCGATGGCCATGTCTGCTACGCCTCGATCGATGAGAGCAATCTCGCCCCGTTGCGCGCACTGTTCCGCATCTTTCGCTGGCAGAAAGGCACCTTCATCTTCGAGCAATGCCCCGTCCCCCATTTCCCGGATGAGATCGATATCTCGGGTGATACGGCCATCCTGGAAGGCTTGCGCTTGATGGATGAGTTGCGGCCTTTGGAAGCGGAGCTGCCCGCGTGGGATCAGAAATTACGTCTCAGCGGCAGCCTCAATGGGGTACAAGCCGGTTTGCCGCCGGACGAGATGCAGGCCCTCTTGCTCGTGATGGAACTGGGCACCGTCGGACGCGTGATTGATCAGATGCCGGACGACATCATCGCCATCTCTTCGCTCGCCGCTCTGCTCCGGCGCAAATTCATCGTGCTGGATACCTGAACGCAGTTTACGCTGCTTGTGCAGCTTGTTGCCGCGCCATCAGGCGATACGTCTCCACCCGCGAACCGATCTTCGGCGAATGAATGGGGTCCAGCTTGAAACTGGATTGCAACAACCGCGCGCAATGTTCCTCTACCAAAATCGTTCCCGGCTCACAACTCGCGGATAGATACGCCGCCTTGGTGATGGCTTCGCCCCAAGCATCGTAATAATAGCTCGCCCGCCCCACGACCGCACCTTGGAGCGGACCGCTCGCCATCGTGATGCGCAGGGCCAGATCCGTCTTGGACTGCACCCGCAAGAGCGGCAGCACATGCTGCAGCTTCAAGGCGATGTCCCCTACTATCTGGGCATGCTCCTGCTGCGTGGTGAGCAGACCGCAGACGATGAGGAACTTGCCCGGCGAGCAACGGATCTTGTCTGATTTGTTGAACCGCGCGAGCCAGTCCAGCGTCATCGACAATTCCGTGAGCACCGACGCCACCTGCTTCACCGGATAGCGCTTCTCCATCCCCGCAAAATCGATTACCTCCACGAAGAGCACCGTGGCTTCTTCCGCTTCATCCACACTGTTCAGCTCGCCCTTGCGGATGCGTTCAGCCGCGGCGGCCGGCAAGGCTCCGTTCAACAACTGCTCCAGCCGTTCACGCTCCGCCCGCATCATTTCCAGCAACCCTTTTTCCTGCCGCGCAGGCGCTTCTTGATGACGGAAGCCTCGATGCGCGCCTTCAACAGGACCGGGTTGAACGGTTTCGGGATGTAATCCTCCGCACCGATCTCGATACACCGGATGGTCACCTCCATCTCATCCAACGCCGATAACATGATGACCGGGATGTGCGAAAGACTGGCATCCGCCTTGAACTGCTTCAAAATCTCATAACCGTTCGTGCCGGGCATGACGACATCCATCAGCACCAAATCCGGCTTGCGCTTGCGCGCGAATTCCAGTCCCTCGGCCCCCGTCTCCGCATCGATCGTCACATACCCATACCGCTCCAGCCGGCGGCAGAGCATGTCGCGGTTCATTTCGTTATCATCCACGATCAGGATGGTCCCCTCGCTCTTGAGATCTGCCTCCGGCTCTTCCATGAGCCAGCGCGTGCGGTGCCGGGATTGCTCGTTCTGCAGGCAACGGTCCACGCGCTCTTTCAGCGAAGGACTTTCAAAAGCGTTCTGCAGATTCTTCGCCGCGCCGATGATCTTTTGCAGATCAGGCACGAGCTGCTTGTCCCCCATCTCCACCGCGATCTCCTGGCACAGCTCGGCGTAACCGATGACCAGATTGAGCGGGCTCCGCATCTCGAAACGCATCGTGTCCAGGTCCACCCGGCCGACCATCAGCTTCCACGAGGCCAACCCTTCATTGATCAATGCCAGCAATTGCCCGCCGATAAGATGGATGCGCTCCAGGTCGGGCAGCAACGCCTCCGCCGATTTCCCCGCGACATCCTCCATCAACATCTCGGTATACCCGAGCACTTGATTCAACGGCGTCCGGAGCCCGTGGCGAAAAGCGTTCAGTGAATCGGGCGCATTCAGCAACGCCTCACTGATGCCCTCTTTCGGCGAGGGTTTGGTAGGGGAAGTTGACTGGTTTTGCGGGTCCGCCATGGCGCACTGAACGTAGCTGCTTTGAAGTGTCGCCTTTTAGCCATATACATCCAGCCAAGGCGGCTTTTCCCCAAAGCCGTCGCACCGTAGCAGCCCCGCCCGCAAATTTCTAATAATTTCGGACGGTAAAACGCGTTTAACCGCAAAAAAGAGTTAGCAAATTTTGTCGCGCTATTTTTAGCCACCCATCCATCAAACCGCTTGCTTACCGGTAGCTGAATTGCGCCGTCGCGTTGCACTCCCGGTCCGGCACCAACCTCACCCAATACGCCGAGAACGCGTCCGGGAAGTTATGCGTCACCACCGTCTTCGCCGGCACCTGCACCGTCTCGTAAACCTGCCACAAACCAGTCCCTGTGATATCCACCTCGATTCGCACCGCCAACGTCCCCTTCGCATCGTGCTGGAACTGCACAGACTTCTTATCGTATCCGGTCATCAGATACGGTTCTGAAGCATCGCCGTCTTTCACCGGCGTGTTCTTCCACGGACCACCCTCGCCACGTGCCTTGCCGAACTTCCACAAGTCATCCACCGCCCCCGCCCAATACGCCACCTTGCCATCCTCCGACCGGATTATGTGCTCCGATTTCTTCGGCGCCTTGTCACTGATGCCCGTCATCAAGAGCAATCCGCGATAGGAAGCGTAATCCTTGATACGACGATTATGCGTCGTGATCGGCCGCACCTTCGCAAAGCCGCCCGCGTTCTCCGCCGGCAATTCGTAAAACGTCCCGTGGCAGTTGAACAGGTCACGCTCCGTGCACACTTCGCGATCGATCCGTTCATCCCCCAACGCACCCGGCTGGTCGAACGCCGGATCGCCCTTCGGCAACCGCCAGCGCTTGCCCTTGTCATCCGTGAAGATCACCGAGGCCGCATCCACCTGGAAAATCCCATGCGGAATGGCCACGTTCTTCTTCACGTAATCCAATGCCTTCGGATCATCCACGGCTTTGAGCTTCAGATCCGCGCCCACTTCGAAATACCCTGCATCACTCACCGTGCCGTTCTCCGCCCGCAACGCCGCAAAGCTCAGCGTGCGCAGATTCTCGCCGCGCGCCCGGATGAGCCCGCCAGAGACATTCTTGTCACCCGGCTTCGCGATGCCCGCAAACATCTCCGCCGCCTCGTTGCTGCGCTTGTCTGCGTTGCTGTAATTGAAGAACGCCGTGGCCTTCGCGCAATCCTTGTTCACACTCACGCGCACCCACGCGCCCTTGTCCTTCTCGGAGAACTCCAGCCAGCGATACCCATGCGCCGGCACCTCGATCGCGCACAAGCCCTTCCATTCGCCCCGCCCTTTGCGATCCACCTCAAACGTGAACGTAACCGGTTTGTCACTATCATGCACCAGATGCACCCCACGCCGCTCGAAGCCCGAAAAGAGGAACGCATCGGAAGCCACATTCGCCTTCACCGGTTCATCGAACCACACTGCGCCCCGGCCCAGCGGCACACCTTGCTTGTCCAGCTCATCCGGCTCCACGAACCACAAGTTCGATTGCGATTGCCCCGGCCCCGCCAGATTGCCCTTCGCCTTCAGCTTGTTCAGAAACTCATTCTTCGCCGTATCATCACAACCGAACACCACTTTGCCACGCCACTCAGCGAAATCCCCGATCACCTTAAGATACGTCGAACGCGGCGTGATGCCGCCCGATTCTTCAAAGCTGAAATCCTTCGGGAACTTCCAGAACATCCCGTGCATCGTCATCAGGTAATCCCCCTGCCCGATGTCCCGTATGCGCGGCCACTCCGTGTTCCAACCATGCGCACCATCATACGCATGACTCGCCTTCGGCAGCCGATATGCATGCCACTGCCCCTTGTCCAACAGCATCAAGATGAGTGACCGATAATCCCAGCCCATCGCCCAGATCGGATCCTTCTCCGCGCGATCATTGCCGCGAATTCCGCCCGGCCCCGTCACTTCCGTGAACTGGTTCCGCCGCACGATCTCCCATTCTTTCCCCTTCCACTCCGCCAACACACCTGAGGGAATCGATGGATCTACGAGCGCCTTCGCGCCGTGTTCACCGTTGTTCGCATAGATCACGCGTCCCTGCCCCGAGTAAAGCCCCTTGCCATGGTAACCCGGCAGATCCGCCTTCGGAGCCTCGGCATCCTTCAACTGCTCATCCGCATACAGCATCTTCACCGCCAACGTATGCACATCCACTTCATATAAGCCCTCCTCCATCGTGGCGTAATAAACCTTGTTCGCCGGGTCCGTCAGATGCCGCGCATTCCCCGTCATCCGCCCGAACATCGTCGTATACGGAATCGCCCGCACCTTGCCCTTCTTGTCGATCGCGTATGGCCCGATGAATAACTGCTTCGACTCCTCATGGATGAACCGGTTCGCCGGCGTGCCCCCGATGCTCTCCGGCCGCACCGTCATGTTCAGATCATCATCGATCTCATAAAGCTTGTCCGAGGAACCCTTCGGCAAATGTGGCCCGTACGTAATCACCCACAACCGCCCCGCCCACGGCACCACTGCTCCCGTGCCGCATTCGCCCTCGTTATTGAAATACGCCAGGCTCGGATAAATGCCCGAAATGCTCAAAGGCTTGTCCCCGGCGGATACCTCAGAACTGGCGACCACACCCAACCCCAGCGCCAGCACCACCGCCGACCACAAACCCTTACCCGTACAATGGCTGTAAACAGAATCTTTCATTGCTTGTGTTAAAGAGTCCCTAAAACCACCCGATTGGACAGTCCAAATTTTTCCATCATCTTGTAGCCGCCGAGGTGACGAGGCGGAACTAACCTTTTCCCCGAAACCGCGCCCGTGCCGCCATTCACTCTCAACATCTCTCTTCACGCCCACACTCTCGCACGATTCCCCCATCGGCGTTAGCCTTAACCTCGCTATTCCCCGCTATTCTCGGACAAAATTTCACCAACTGCCGCTCAACAATTGGAGCGCCGAGCTCCAGCTCAGCCTGTCCAAAGGCATCCCAAACCAAGGCCTGCACCTCAGACCTCATAACAGACTCAAAGCCCGCCTTTGAGAGTATTCACAGCCCCCTCCCGCCAGACTTTGAAATCTCAAATCCTGAAATTTGAAATCGCCAACCAATCACCCACAGATTACTTTTTCTTCAAAGGAACATCCAAACCCTCTCTCTTTATGTCGATGATTGGTAACTACCGTCGTTTGTCGGAAGAAGATTTGGACGAGATACTGCAAGAACCAGAATCTATTCTGAACGCGCTCTATCCCGAAGACTCAGACATTCCCGATGGTTCCCAGCTGGACATCGACAAAGCCTGGCACCTTATCCACTTTCTTCTCACGGGCGAGCCGTGGGAAGGGGCTGAGCCGCTATGTAATGCAGTTTTAGGCGGAGCTGAGATTGGCGAAGAAGATGTCGGCTATGGCCCTGCCCGCTATCTTACCTCCACGGAAGTCAACGCCGTCGCCACCGCTCTTGCGTCTATCTCACCGGAAGAGCTTTGGACTCGCTTCGATCTCGCCAAGGTTCATGAAGCCGACATCTACCCCTTGTCGTGGGAAGGGAACGACTCGGACCGTGATTATATCCTTAGCTATTTCAACGACCTCAAAGCCTTCTTCACTACGGCTCAACAGCAGCATGACTGCATGATTTTATATCTGAACTAAACCAACGACGTCCCCTTGATAAACCTCACCTCCTCCACTACCTTGCAAAAAAGGAATCACCCATGACTACCATTGCCAACTGCCTGAACCTCGGTGAAGCCCAGCACCTTCAAATGCTGCTCGATGCAAGCGGCATCGATTCCTTCATCCCGGACGAATTCACCGCCGGCCTCGCCCCGTTTCAATTCTTCGGCAACAGCGGCGTCCGCCTCCAAGTCGCCGATGAAAATGCCGCCGAAGCCCAACGCATCCTCGCCGAAGAGAAACAGGCTTCCTAGACCACCTCAATCAATCCTTTGCTTCGGCTATGGGCCATTTGCCATTGGCTATCCCCTCTGTGGTTAGCCCACCTCGATGTTCGGTATTGGGAGTTCGATGTTCGATGTTTCCCTTTCCCCTTTTCGCGTCTTTAGCGTATTTCGCGGTTAAAAACCCCTCCCTCCTCCATGAAGTTCCCATTAAGAATCCCCAATTAAACTTACCTTTTGCCACTTTTCCCGCTTGGTCCCTACCGGCTGCGGCATGATATAAAAAGCGCGTAACCCGAACCATCCACCAACCAACGCTATGATCAAACGCACTTACTCTCTCCTTGCCGCCGCCGTCCTAGTCACGGCCGCCGCCTTCGTCACGCACGCCGAAACCAAAGACCTCCCCAAGGACGTGAAACGCGTCGCCGTGGTCTTCTCCGGCGGTTACGATACCGACCCGCGCGACACAGGCCGCCCCGTCGTTCTCGTCGCTGGCGCACTCGGCGTGAAACCCGAAGTCTTTCGGGACGCCTTCAGCCGTGTCCACCCCGCCGGTCCCGGCTCCGGCGGTCCCACGGAAGCGGAAGCCCGCAAAAACAAGGACGCCCTCATGAGCGTCCTCGGTAAATACGGCATCACCAATGAACGCCTCGACACCGTCTCCAACCGCTACCGCTACATGAAAAGCAAAGGTGAGATGTGGACCCGCAAACCCGCTGACGTTACCGCCCTCGTGAAAGACGGCACCGTCATCAGCTACGAAATCAACAGCGCCGGCTACGGTTACAGTTCCGTCCCCACCATCACCGTCCCCGGCATCAAAGACGCGAGCGCCAAGATCGAGCTCGCCTTCAGCAAAGATTTCGAGAAGAACGGCTCCATCTCCTCCATCACGCCCGTGAGGACGAAGTAAAGCATGCCGAGTCCTGCCAGCCCGGTAGCGCAGGTTGGCAACCTGCTGTGTCGCCGACTGGCAGTCGGCAAGGCGTGATAAACACCCGCACCTTATGGATTGCCCACCTTTTCCGTGACTATCTGGCCAGAGCTGCGATTATCCGCGCATCACACGATTTGAAACACCCGGCCCATCGCCCTTTGCCTTGGGTTGAATCCTATCATTCCTTATATGCGCTTCATCCGTTACCAGGCCGAATATCAGGAGCCGATGCTCGAACTTCACCGCAGTGCGATCACCGGTCTCCATCTGGGCATGAGCCAGCAGGCCGATGAAGCCGATCTCCTGAACATCGACCAATTTTATTACTACACCGGCGGCGAATTCCTGCTTGGCTTGCTGGCGGGACGCCTCGTGTCCATGGGTGGCTTCCGCCGTCTTTCCATCACCGTCGCAGAGTTGCGGCGGATGCGCATCGAGCACGATCTCCAGGGCAAAGGCTATGGCACCAAGATCCTGCACGAACTGGAACACCGGGCCTTCCACTCCGGCATCCGCACCCTCTGCCTGGAGACTGCCCAAAGCCGCCCGCTCACCTTGAAATTTTATCGCAAGCACGGTTACGAAGAAACTGGCACCGGACAATACGGCGACGTAGAAACCGTGCGCTTCGAGAAATCATTGAACGAGCTCGCCAGCCAGAGCGCGCAATAAAATATTGGCAGCCGTTTCGTCAAACTGCCTTAGAGCCTGTCATGAACTAATTCCGCCCCAAAACGAGAAGACCCTGTGAAATGGGACCTCTCCTCTCAACGAGGAGAGGTCGGTTCCGCCCCAAGTGGAACCGGGTGAGGAGTGAGACGAAGCACGGAATACCCGAGGTTTCAGTTGCACATCGCCAGGCTGTATAACGGGGATTTGCTAAGAAAAATCACGCTTTTGTGTCACTTCCAGGCAAATCTCCAGCCCCACAGCAGGCGATGAACAAATAAAACTTCGATCACCCGGTGCTGTGTCTCACTCCTTCCCCAAAAGCCCATTGATTTTCTTCCAGCTCAAGCCGACCTTCCCTTCATCCATGCAAAGGAAATTGCTCATCATGCTCGTGAGCTTGGGATTGCTCGGCATCATCTTTGCCAGCCGGCATAGCTACGACCCGCTTCACACGGACGCCCGTCGCGCATGGAAACAAAAAAGCCTCGCTGAAATCTCTGCACGACTGGCCCAACCCGATTGGGCCACCAACCAGATCACGAGTCTGAAAGCCATCAAGTCAGGCGATCCGGATAACTGGGAGAACTGGCTTTCAAAAGAACTGATCCTCCTCAAGAGCGGCGAATGGCTGACCTTCAAGAATGTTTGTCGCAAAGAAAAGGAGCACATCCATGATTGTTTCCTCGCTCAGGCCTCTGATGGCCATTGGTATTACTCCACGTATCACTTCTGCGTGGATATGGTCTCGCTGAAAATAGAATTCCAGCCCGAAAACCTGGCCTCTTTCAAAACCAATTTCTGCCTGCGCCCCTTCGACGGAAAATCCGACCTCTGCTTGGAGCAAACCTGGCCGCAAGAACGACGCTAGTCACGCCACTTGCATCTCTCCATCCGCTTGTCCCCATTCGTTGGAAAACCTGCCCGCTCTCAGAGCGCGTATTTCGCGGTTCCCCTCACTCGACCCGGAACAGATGCTGATCACCCCGGATGAACAGGCACTTATCCCCCACCGCATAAGAAGCCAGCGTGCGCTCGCCGATATTATTCTCCGCCAGCTTCTCGAAGACTTTGCCCGGCTTGATCACCACACCCACGCCCTGCTCGTTCTGGAAATAGAGGCGACCCGCTGCGTAGATCGGCGAGGCGGAATAATTCCCGCCCAAACGCTCCTGCCAATGCACCGCCCCCGTCTTCGCATCCGCACACGTCGCGATGCCCGCATCCGACACCATGTAAATCTCTTCCCCGATCAACAGCATGGACGGCGTATGCGGCGCGCCCTTGTTGATCGTCCATGCCACGTGCGTATCCGTCACGTCGCCCTTGCCATCCACACGGATCGCCAGAACCGCCGGCTTGTCATAACTCGTGGCCACATAAACCATCCCGTGCCCGAATAATGGCTTGGGGATCACCGAATAACCCTCCGCATAACGGCAACGCCAGATCTCTTTCCCATCCTTCGGGTCCAAAGCTGTCACTACGGCACTGCCCGGACTGATGATCTGCTTCTGCCCGTTCACCGTGATGACCGTGGCCGTGCTGAAGGAAAACGTCTTCTTCGCAGTTGTCTCGCGTGGCACCTTCCAGCGGATGTTGCCCGTCTTCTTGTCCAACGCCACCATGAATGGATCCTTCGCCCCGTCACAACTGAAGAACAGGATGTCATCCACCGCGATGGGCGAACCGCCATTCCCATGCACCGGCACATACTTGATCGTCTCGTTCTTCCAGAGGACCTTGCCCTTCAGGTCCAGGCACGCCGTGCCTTGATGCCCGAAGTGCACATACACACGGTCCTTCTCCACTAACGGCGTCGGACTGGCGTGACTGTTCTTCTTGTGGATGTTCGGCGAGCTTTCCGGCCGGAACACTTCCGTGTCCCATAAAATCTTGCCACTCTTGGCATCGATACAAAGCGCATGCAGCGACATCGGCGCACCCTCGCTGGCGATGGCCGAGGTCAGATAAATCTTATCCTGAAATAACGCCGGGGAGGACCACCCGCTGCCCGGGATCTCCGTCTTCCACTTCACGCTCTCCGTGCCGCTCCACTTGAGCGGCAACGTCTTGGCCTCCGCCTGCCCTTGCGCCGGACCGCGGAACTCCGCCCAATCCGCCGCCTGACCGATCGTCACCAGCCCCGCACAACCAAGGACCAGACTCAAAAGAATGCCGAAGCGTTTAATTTTCATAGATGAGATACAGAGCCTGCTTGAAAAATGGCTTGGTGATGGCTGCGCCGGACAAACGAACTGGGACTAGGCGCGGCGAGAGAGCATATTGATAAAACAAATCTGTGACCGAGCCGCAACAACGCCCAGTTCGCTTGGACCAGCAGACACCGCCAATGCATTTTTCAAGCAGGCTCTAAAGCAAAAAGGGCTTCCCGGTCGGGAAGCCCTGAAAGTAGCTAAATCTTAGTGGCCGTGACCCTTGGGCGGCAGGCAGAAATAACCGAACAGCGCCACGAACCCCGCGAGGCTCAAAAAGAACAACGCCGGTCCTTTGCCTTGGGACATATGCACCATGGCCGCACCAATGATCACCGCGCCTAACACCGTCACACCTGCTGAAGCCCAAAATTTCATATCGGCGCAGTATAGCGGCGCGCCCGCCGGAGACAAGCGACGTTTTTAGCCCCCTAGAAAAGTTTGGACAATCCCGGCCCGAAGCCCAATCTAGTCCGCGTTCCTTGAACTGCCCAACCGGTTGCACTGTCATAAGTGAACCACTTGTAACGGCTCGTAGGTCCCAGACGTCTGGTTACCTGCCAGCCCCGCCCGAAACCGGGTCAACTGGCCGCAGCTCAAGCCTTAGCACATGAAAATGA
Organism: Limisphaerales bacterium; assembly: GCA_965283725.1. Classification (GTDB taxonomy): domain Bacteria; phylum Verrucomicrobiota; class Verrucomicrobiia; order Limisphaerales; family JAEYXS01; genus JAEYXS01. The sequence goes on along the minus strand of CBDIPT010000002.1, from coordinate 306,645 downwards.
CCAAATACTACGCCACCCTGTTGGCCGCCCTCTCGCTCTTCACCGCCTGCTCCACGACCAATGCGGGCGACGCCAAAGACGGCGCTGCTCCTATCTTCGATGGCAAGACCCTCAACGGCTGGACCTTGGCCGACGGCAAACCCATCACCGCTGGCTGGCAGGCGGAAGACGGCGTGTTGCACCGCGCTGGCAAGGGCGGCGATATCTACACCGCCAAGGAATACGCCAATTTTGATTTCAGCTTCGAATGGAAGATCGCCGCGGGCGCCAACAGCGGCGTGAAATACCGCATGGCCCTCTACGGCAAGTCCTGGCTTGGACCGGAATACCAAGTGCTCGATGATGACAAACATCCCGACGCCAAACTCCGCGATGGCCGCCGCAAGACCGCCGCGCTCTACGACCTCTACGTACCCAACGACCAAAAGACGCTCAAGCCCGTCGGCGAGTGGAACAGCTCCCGCATTGTGGCCAAGGGCTCCAAGATCGAGCACTGGCTGAACGGCAAGCTGGTCCTCCAATACGACACTGCCTCGGAAGATTTCAAGACGCAGGTCGCCGGCAGCAAGTTCGCCAAGACCCCTGAGTTCAACCAGAACCCCAAGGGCCGCATCCAGCTGCAAGATCACGGCGACGAAGTCTGGTTCCGCAACCTGACCATCAAAGAGCTGAAGTAAGCTCCCTATTTCTCAAATAAATAAACCCGCCCGTGAGCAATCGCCGGCGGGTTTTTCATTTATTTATTTTATTCAGTCCCGCGAGGGACGGCAGGAAATAGCCCAGCGATTCATCGCTGTGGTTGGTGTCACGCAAAAACAAAGTCCCGGAAGGGACGAAAGAGCTTTCCCTATTTAGCAATCACGCCTTCCGCGTAAATCCCACAAACATCGCCACCACACTCAACCCCAACGCCGCCAACGCCACATTAAAAGCCAGCTTCGCTTTCCCGCCTTCCTCCGCTGCTGGCGCCACCGTCTCCGCACTCTTCGCACTCGCGCTCAACTTCGTCACCGGTGCCGGCGTCTTGCTCCCCGCCTCGCCGGTCCACGCCACCACTTCATTCCCCTCATACGTCTGGTACGCCTTCCAGCCGATTGCTTTCGCGTCCGCACTGATCTTGCCCATGATCCGGAACTCCACAAATTGATCGGGGAGCAAACCCGCCCCCTCCGCCGTCCACGTCACCTTCGTGACGTTGCCGGAAGAATCCTTCTCCAGCGTCACTTTCCAGCCCGGCTTCGGCTCATACTGATGGATGGCCACCTCATTCGCGGGGATCTCCAGCTCCACCTTCACCGTCGCCTTGTCCTTCTCATTCGGGCACCGCACGGAGAACGCCTCATAACTCCCCGGCTTCGCCTCACGCGGAAACACCACCACATGCGCGCTGGCACGGAACGACACCAGCACACTCACCACTAAAACCAATGAAAACAAAACGACACGTTGCATGGTGAAAAGATGAAGCAGGAACCGCAGCAACTCAAGCGCATGTAGCCGCCGTCGTCAGACGGCGCCACCCTGTCGTCGTCGTCCCTCGTCCTCGAACCAACCATTATCCCCTCAATTCTTCGTTCGCACCGTCCTGATAAACTCCAACACCGCCGCCCCCTCAGATCCTTTCAACTTCGCCTTCGGGATCATCTTGTCGATCCACGAATTCCATTCGTCATCCGGATAGCCCGCCGGATCGAATAGCTGATGGCATTCCGAGCATCGGCCTGAGAACACCTCGCGCCCTTCCTTCCCCAGCTTGCTCAAAGCCGGCGTCTCTTTCCAACCCGTTGTCGGGCGCGCCGGGGGCAGCGGCTCCGCACTGTCAAACTCTAGCACGCAGCGGAACCCGTACAACCCGCCCCGCGCTTCCGGAAAATTCGGGTAATGGTAACCCGCCTGCAGGTTCAGCGGATCAAACCCCACCCACGAAGCCCCGCGCAGGAACTTCAGTTTCTTCCCGCCCATATCCGTTTCCAACCGCTTGAACTCCAGCCGCAACTCGCTGCTGTTCAGCTTGCGCTCATACCAATCATCGCACCATTCGTAGAGATTGCCCCCGAGATCGTGAAATCCGTTCGTGTTCGCCGGCTTGCTGCCCACGGGACCAAAGTTGTTCTCCGCATCTGGCAGATATCCACTCAGCGTAGGCCGCTGATCCATCGTCGGCCACTTCTTGCCCCACGGATATTTCTCCGGCCCGATCGCCGCCGTCCACTCCGCACTGGTCGGCAACCGATACCGGTCCTTCGCCCCGATGCGCCCCGCCTTGCGTTCCTGCTCCGTCAGCCAGCGGCAAAAATCCGTGGCCTCATGCCAGTTCACATTATTGATCGGGAACGCCGGCTTCTGCGCGAGTGAGGCCACCGGTGCACCGACTGCCTGCAGATACGCCGCGAAATCGCTCCGCCGCGTCTCCCACACGCACATCAACACCTTCTTGCCCGGAACGGGGATGAATCTCTGCCCGAGGGAATTATCGTAGGCCACACCCGTTTTGGGCTTGGCACCGGCCGCTGCCGACGCCGCTCCACCTTCAGCCTTCACCTCCGGCTCATCAGCCGTCTGCCCCTCCTTTTTGCAACCGCTGAAAATCATCACGCCCGCTCCTAACAGAGCGCAGCCAAGGATTTTCAGATTAGACCAGAACATGAATTTCGTTCTGTGTAGCAAAATTGATAAGAAGGAGCAACTAACTTGGCCGCCCCCAAGGGGCTTACTTCGCCGATTAAATCTGGAAATCCATCGCCTCCAACGACCGCTCCTTCTCCTTCTTGGCGATGATCTTCACGTGCACATCTTCGCTCAGCACGAGCGAGTTCGGCGGCACACTGTGCAACAGGAACACGTTTGCTCCGATGGTGCTGCCCGCCCCGATCACCGTCTCGCCGCCCACAATCGTTGTGCCTGCATAGATTGTCACCCGGTCCTCCAGGGTCGGATGCCGCTTCTGCCCCTTCAACGCCTGCCCGCCCGAGAGCGAACGCGCCACCAGACCTACGCCCTGATAGAGCTTCACGTGATTGCCGATGGTCGAAGTCTCACCGAGCACGCAACCCGTGCCGTGATCGATGAAGAAGTGTGAACCGATCTCCGCACCCGGATGCAGATCCATGCCCGTGCGGCTGTGCGCCCACTCAGACATGATGCGCGGGATGAGCGCCACGTTCTTCTCGTAAAGCTTATGCGCCATGCGCTGCACCGCGATCGTCTCCACGAAGGGATACGCCACGATGACCTCCTCGCGGCTCAGCGCCGCCGGGTCACCGTTGTAAGCCGCTTCCACATCTGTCTGGAGCAGTTCGCGGATGCACGGCAAGCAGCCCAGAAAATCCGTCGTCAACTCATGCGCCCGCGGACGCAACTCCCGCGCCGACCGCTTTTCGGGATTATGATACAGCAGGCTCTTGTAGATCTCGTCCTCCAGGCGGCCCAGCACGGAATCCATCAACAACGCCGTCTCCACCTTCAGTTCGGAAGAGTGCAACGGCTTTTCATCGAAGAACCCGGGGAAGAGCAGGCGCAACAGATCGACGGTGATGCCCGCAATGGCCGTCTTGGACGGCATATTCTTGCCATCCAGATGATTGATGCCGCCCAACTGCGCGTAAGACGCCAGCAACTGATCCGTCAACTCGGTGACCGTTATCTTCACGCGCGCAGTATTCCGCAGGGTAAGCCTAAACGCAAGAGATGGGATTTGCCCCGCGAAGCCACAAACCCAGATCTCCAAACACCAAAGAAGCTCCAAGCCTCCATTTCCCAAGCCGAGCGCATCATTTGAAGTTTGCTGTTTGCTTATTCTCTGGAGCTTGGGGCTTTGAATTTGAAATTTCTTGCCGCTAAAAATCTGCGTGAATCTGTGCCCATCTGCGGTTACTTTCCCCTTACGACCTATGGCTACTTACGTTTACGAAACGATTCCGAGCGATCCGAAGCAAAAGCCGAAGCGCTTTGAACTGCAACAGAAGATGTCCGAGGCCGCGTTGACGAAACATCCGGAGACGGGTGAACCGATCCGGCGGGTCATCGTCGGCGGCAGCGGTTGGGTGACTCATGGTGCGGGCATCCTCTCCATGAATACCAAGAAACGTTGAACCGATCCGTCGCTATGCCCATCTACGAGTTTCATTGCGAGCAATGCGGCAAGGATAGCGAAGTGCTGGTGCGCAGCTCCGATTGGAAAAGAACGCCCTGCCCCCATTGTAGCTCCACGAAGCTGGAGAAGAAGCTCTCCGTCTTCGCCGCCGCCACTGCCGACAGCAACACGAACCTGCCCATGCCCGCATGCAGCGGCAACCCCAACAATTGCGGTCGCTGCGGCCCAGCGTGAGCGGAGCGCGGCTTCAGCTCATCAATTCCCTCGCCCTCACCCCTTGCAAACTCTCCACCAGCCAAGTCGGCTGGTGATGCCGTAAATCTTCCATCGTGTGCCCACCCGTAGCCACCGCGAGAACCTTGGCGCCGACATGCCGGGCACAATCGATATCCTTCGGCGTATCCCCGATCACCAGGATTTCCTCGCCTTTCAACGGTCGACCGATCATCTGGCCCGCGCGTTCCTGCGCGATGACTGCCAGTTGATTCCGGTCCTCATGATCATCCGCGAACACGCCGAATTCGAAATCTTCCCAGATGCCGTGGTGCCGCAGCTTGATCTCCGCCCCGATGCGCAAGTTCCCCGTCAGAATCCCCATGATAGGCCGGTCCGGCAGCGCCTTGAAATCCGCGATCAACTCCGGCGCCCCCGCACACACATGCCCGCCGTATTCATGCATCAGATGTTCCAGCCAGAAAACATACGTCTCCACGAACCGCTCCAGATTCTCCTCGGTGTGCGGGATCCCGTAGTGCCCAAAGAATTCTCTTAACAGCGAAGAATCCGTGCGCCCGGCGAAGTTCACCGATTCCGGCTTGTGCTGTTTGCCAAAAACCGTCTTGAACGTTGCCCCAAAGGAACGTCCGCCGATCCCCTTGGTGCGGATCAGCGTCCCATCGATATCAAACAGAACCAGTCGTATCACGTGATCCTTAATCAGAAAAAAGCTCGTTCATCGCCACGGACAGATTGGGCAACAGCTTCTCCGTGAGCATCTCTTTATTCGCCAGAATCTCTTTCAGCCCCAACCCATACGGACTGCCGTGATAGACTTCCACATTATCGTAGCGCAGATCCACCATCCACAGTCGCGGTATCTTGCAGTCCTCGTAGATCTCCTTCTTCGTCACCGTATCCCAACGGTGATCCTCCGAGCTGATGATCTCCACTGCCAGAAACACTTTCCCCGTCGCCGCCGTCACCAGTGACAAATCCGGCCGCAGAATCGTTCCGGCGGTGAGCTGCACCACGGAACGCGGCTCCTGCAATCGCGCCGGGCCATTCGCCGGTAACGCTGCCCGCACCAGCGCATGCAACCGCTCCAGCACCATCCGATGCCGCCCGCCCAGCACCGTCCGGTGAATGCTGTTCCCCTCAATGATCTCTTCGTATGTCTGGCTCACGCTAAATCGTCTTATTTCTTCTGGCCCGCCGGTGCAACCGGCTTATCCACCAACGCTTTCAAAAACCTGCCCGTGTGCGACCCCTTCACCTTCGCCACTTCTTCCGGCGTTCCCGCGGCGATGATCTCACCACCACCCGCGCCACCTTCCGGCCCCAGGTCGATGACCCAATCCGCCTCCGCAATCAGATCCAAGTTATGCTCGATCACCACCACCGTATTCCCCGTCTCGACCAACCGCTGGATGACCTCCACCAGCTTCTGCACATCCGCCATGTGCAGACCGATCGTCGGTTCTTCCAAAATAAAAATCGCGGGCTTCAGATTCAACGGTCGGATGGACCGCAGATCCGGCTGCTCATTCTTCAAACCCGTCAGCAGATGCGTTACCAACTTCACGCGTTGTGCCTCGCCACCGCTGAGCGTCGGGCTCGTCTGCCCCAAGCGCAAGTAATCTAGGCCCGTATCACGCAACGCCTCCAACGGCCGCTTGATCTTCTGTAACGCCGAGAAAAACTCAATGCCTTCGACGACACTCAGGTCCAGCACTTGAGCGATGTTCTTGCCCGCGTATTCAACATCCAACGTCTCTTGGTTGAAGCGCGTGCCATTGCACGCCTCGCATTTCACGTACGCGGGCGGCAGGAAATTCATCTCCAGCTTGATCGTGCCCGCCCCTTCACACACCGGGCAGCGCCCTTGGTTGCTGTTGAACGAAAACCGGCTGCCGCTGTAACCACGCAGCTTCGACTCCGGCAGATTCGAGAACAGCGTGCGGATGTCGTCGAAGAAGCCCACATACGTCGCTGGTGTGGAACGCGGGGTGCGCCCGATCGGGCCTGGTTCACCTCATGCACCGCACTGAGCAATTCCGCGCCCGTTAAATTTTCGTTCTTCTTGCCCTTGCGGCCAACTGCCCCTTCCAGCGCCGGCAGCAGACACTCACGCACCAGCGTGCTCTTGCCCGACCCGCTCACACCCGTCACCACCACGAAGCGCCCCAGCGGAATCTCCAGCGTCACGTCCTTCAAGTTGTTCGTGTTCGCTCCGTGCAACGTCAGCCATTGCGTCTCCGCTGCCTCCACCTCTGCGACCGCTTTCTTCGTTTTCTTTGCCGGAGCTTTCTTCGGTGCCGTTACCGGACGCCGTTGCCCGCGAGTGGGATACTTCTTCGTCTCCAGATGCAGCAAGTACCGCCCCGTCAGCGAATCCTTGTGCATCATCAGCTCCGCCAGCGTTCCCATCGCCATCACCTGACCGCCCTTCACACCGGCACCCGGCCCAAGGTCGATGACGTAATCCGCGCGCCGCATCGTGTCTTCGTCGTGCTCCACCACCACCAGCGAGTTCCCGCGCGAACGCAGTTTCTGCAACGCATCGAGCAACTGCTCATTGTCTCGCGCGTGCAAGCCGATGGTCGGCTCATCGAGGATGTAGAGCACACCGCTGAGATTGGAGCCAAGTTGGGCGGCGAGGCGAATGCGTTGGGATTCGCCACCGGAAAGCGTTGTCACACTGCGGCTCAATTGCAGATAGCCGAGGCCCACTTCGTTCAGGAAGCGCATGCGCTCGCGGATCTCCGGCAAAATATCCCGCGCCACCTCCGCATCGCGACCCGACACCTTCAAGCCATTGAAATACTCCGCCGCTTGCCCGACGGACATCGCGCCGATGTCATCAATCGTCTGCCCCGGCAGCTTCTTCTTGCCTTTGGCCGTTGCGGGCAAGCCATCCAAAATCAACCGCACTGCCCGCGCCAAAGGATTGAGACGCGCCCCTTTGCACTCTGGACAAATCTCCCGTTTGCCTTCCTGCCAACCGAACCAAGATTCCTCAATCGCATCCGCGCGTGCCCCACGTTCCGCATCCGGCAGATAAAATGTCTCGCCGAAACCACGACACGTCGGGCACCAACCGCGCGAGGAGTTGTAGCTGAAGAATTTCGGGTCCAATACCTCAAAGGACTTGCCGCAGCCGCTGCACGAGCGCGCCGTGGAATGCACCGTCGTCACGCCATGATTATCCAGCGCGAGCAATGTTCCCTTGCCGATGGCTAGGGCATCATCCACCAACTGCTGCGAGGTCTTGCCCGTCTGCTTCACGCGCGGCTTCTTCTCCATCACGCCGATGACGATCTCCACATCATGTTCCTTGAAGCGATCCAACCGCAGCCGTTCGCTGGTGGAGTAAATTTTCCCGTCCGCGCGGATCTCCGCGTAACCATGCTTCGCCGCCCACTCCGCCACTTCCGTATGAAAACCTTTGCGATTCCGCACCACCGGCGCGAGCAGGAGCAAGTCGCCGCGTTGCTTCATCTGCTCTTGCAGACGGGCACCGAGTTCATCGCGCGTCTGCGCCTCCACCGGAATCTGGCAGTCGGGGCAATATTGGGTGCCGAGCCGGGCGAAGAGCAGGCGGATGAAATGATAGATCTCCGTCACCGTCGCCACCGTGCTCTTGCCGCCACCACTCGAGTTCCGTTGCTCGATGCTCACCGTCGGTGGGATGCCTGCGATCAGGTCCACATCCGGCCGCGAAAGCTGCTCCACGAACTGCCGCGCATACGCGTTCATGGAATCCAGAAAGCGCCGCTGTCCCTCGGCAAAGAGGATGTCGAACGCCAGCGTACTCTTGCCGGACCCGCTCACGCCCGTCAGCACCACGAACTTCCCGCGCGGAATCGTCACCGTGAGATTCTTCAGGTTATGCTCGCGCGCGCCCTGGATGAGGATGCCCTCCTGCCCCGCCGCCGCTATGTCCGTCTCGTTCAACACAATCAGAGTATTACCACGCGTTGTGCAGGATGCAAAAAATACATGGAGTAAATCGTGCTTCACCCCCCAACGCCCACCTTCACCACCTCCTCTTTTTCCTCCCGCAGCACCAGTTCAAGCCGCCCGCTTGCAACCTGCAATCTTTCACCCCTTTCCGTGCAATTTGAGGGTGCAAAACAGTGCCGGAACTGTCCCGTCCGCACCTCTACCCCATCTGCCCGTCGGCCCTGGACAAACCCACAACTTCCATTTATCCACCGCCACAACAGCAACTTGCGGGGAAAAATGGCGACCCACCCCATAAACCTGTCCTAGCTCAAAACAAGCTACCCTTGTCTGGAAAAAAGGCAACCGGCTCCCGTGGCATACGTTGTGCGATACAGAGAATCAGTATGAAAACTCTATCCCAGTTCCATCGCCTTGGATTCGGTCTCGCCATCATCATGGCTTGCGGGCTTCTCACCGCTTCGGTGCAGGACAAGACTGCTCTGGAGCTGGCTAAAGAAGGCAACAAATACGTCATCGAACAATCCCAAGACAAGGTGGTGCAGATCCGGTCGGAGAAATCCACCGGCGGAACCACCCCGAACACTTGGTATATCACCTATTTCGAAGGCATCAACACACCCAAAGGCACCGAGCTGAAACTCGCCACTGGCACTGAACTCAAGTTTGTCGGCAGCTACCTGCAGACCGTCAAACGCAACGTCCGCCTGCTGGACTCTGAGAGCGACAGCTACGCCGAACTTGATCCCCAGAAACTGCTGGTGGATTCTGAAAGCGCTCTCTCCATCGCGCTGAAACAACCCATTCTGGACAACCTCCGCGTGCTGGCCACCGACATGCGGCTGGAGCAAAACCCCGAGGGCAGTCCCGTGTGGAAAGTCTCCATCTGGGCCGCCAAGAAAGGCACCAAAGTGGATGTGAAAGTCGGCGAGATCTGGCTGAGCAGCGTCGATGGCAAGGTCTGCAAAATCAACGTGGATCCCGCCCGTGCCAGCTAAACCATCCGCTCCAACCACCCCCACTCAAACCTTAACCAATAATAACTGAAGGCGGTTCCCACCCGGAACCGCCTTCTTCGTTTTTCAAAATCCCCTTCTCGACGTCCTCGATGAAACCCGTATGCTCCTCAACAAACCAAGCAGTCACCTTACCAACCCCATGAAACCACTTTCCCTGCTCCTGCTCATCGCCAGCCTTTGCCTCGTCGGCTGCGCGAGCACGCCACAGCCCACTGCCGCCGCTCCCGTCGTTCAAAATGCCAATGTCATTCGTGACATCACCATACGTTCGGCGGTGTTCGGTAGCGGCCTGAAGGTGGCGGACGTGACTCCGCGCGTCATCCAATTGCTGCACACCGAGCCGACGGGCTTCTTCGCCCGCAGAGACTGGCTGCACGTAGATCCCCGCCCTTACAAAAACAAAGTCCTGCTCATCAACTACGAATACAAAGGTAAACCCTACACGCTCTTGGTGACGGATCAAAAGGTGAACTACGAACTGCTCGAAGAATACGCGAAGCTTTGATCTTGAGCGCATCCACGGCCATAGTTTGTTGCCGTTAAACCATGCCCATCACCATCCGCTCCGCCTCAGCCGCTGATTCACCGCACGTCAGCGCCATCCTCACGGAAGCTGCGCAGTGGCTGGCGCAGAGCGGCCAAGTCATGTGGCGCGATAGCGAACTCCTGCCCGACCGCCTTGCCGCCGATGTCACAGAGGGCCTCTTCTTCCTCGCCGAACAAGATGGCGTTCCCGCTGGCACCCTGAAGTTCCAACTCGAAGACCCGCTCTTCTGGCCGGACCAGCCGACGGGCCAAGCCGCCTATGTCCATCGCCTCGCCGTGCGCCGTCAATTCTCCGGCGGCGGCATCTCACAAGCATTGCTCACCTGGGCGGTGGACCGCACTCGCTCCCTGAAACGTCGTCACCTGCGCCTCGATTGCGAAGCTTCGCGTCTCAAGCTCCGAGCCATTTATGAGCACTTCGGTTTCCTTCACCATAGTGACCGTCAGTTCGGGCCTTATTACGTCTCCCGATATGAGTATGATACCGGCCGCTAAAGCCTATGCTCGCCCGTTATAAAAAGAGATTCTATATTTATTCTTGCCACCTCTTTTTGGGCAGATTAATTCCTAAGGGGTAAGGAACAGTCAGGGAGCCAAGCACGACCACCAACAACGGCAATCCTTTCAAATGGCCGGGTCGCGCAAATTCTCTAACAAACATTCCCGCAAAAGAAAATCATGAACAGAATATTGATCGCTCTCGGTGTCGGCTTGTTACTAGGAACTACCGGCTGTGTCTCCACCTTGCCTAGCGTAGACAAATGGGATGCCCCGACCGTGGCCGCCAAAACCAGCGTGACGAAGGACGATTTCAAGAAAATCACGTCGATCAAAAGCCCGGTGGTCTACTACAACAAATATCGCGATCCCGTTGCCTATGAAAAGTATTACCTCTTCGCCAACCACAAAGAGGGCAGTGATACGACCAGCTATTTCATCGTCGTAGATACTATGCGCGGCCATGAAGCGAGCTGGGCATTCTGGAAAGAAATATATGACAAGACGGGAAACAAGATTCCTTTCACTGATGAAAAACGCGAGGTCATCAGCGGGCGAGGCGTATGGGAGGTAGGCTATGCCGCTGTAACCCGCGAATACCTGGAATCCATCCAAAATGATGTGACCGCATTTAAGGTATATGGCAGCAATGCAAATAGCACTTTTGATACCTACCCCAATTGGGTCAAAGGCTTCCTGCAAAAATGCGATGAACAGTTCCCGAGCAAACCTAAGTCCACCGGGCTTTAATCTCCATCATTCCTATTGAATCGCGGCGGTCGGTGTTCAAAATACACTGGCCGCCTTTTCGTTTTACTCACTGCGCACCGTCAGAAATTTCTCTACCACCCGCGCATGCACCTGCGCGTCAATGTTTCCACCCGTCAGTGGCAGCACCACGCGCTTGCCTGCCAGTGAGGACAGCTTGCCGCTGAGCAACGCCGCCAGCGGTGCCGCTCCCGCTCCCTCCACCACGGCACCATCGACTTCCGCCAGCGTCGCTATCGCCTCGCCTATTTCCGCTTCGTTCACGGTGACTACTTCATCCACCCATTGGGCCGCGTGCGCATACGTCACTCCTCCGGCCTCCGCCACGGCCAGTCCATCCGCCAACGTCGTTGTGGTCTTGACCCGCACTGGTCCACCCGCTTGCAAGGCACTGGAGAAACACGCCGCGTTCTCCGGCTCCACCCCGATCACTTGCACGCCCGGCTTGAGCGCTCGCAAGACTGTCACCACGCCCGCCAGCAAACCGCCCCCACCTACTGGCACGATCACCGCGTCGAAATCTGGCACTTGCCCGAGCAACTCCAGCGCTAGCGTCCCCTGACCCGCGATCACCCGCACGTCGTCATAGGGCGGTATGTATTCGAGTCCCCATTCCGCGGACAGTGCGAAGGCAAACGCCCGCGTTTCATCAAACGTTTCCCCATGCAGCACCACATGCGCCCCCAATTGACGACACTTCGCCACCTTCACCTGCGGCGCAGATCGCGGCACGACGACGGTCACCGGGATGCCCAATTGCCGCCCATGCCACGCCAACCCAAGCGCATGATTCCCGGCGGATGCCGCGATGACGCCACGTCGGGCCACATCTCGGCTCAAGACACTCAACGCCGCGCGCGCCCCACGTTCCTTGAAGCTGCCCGTGCGTTGCCGGTATTCCCGCTTGCACCACACTGTACTCCCCGTGAGTTCCGAGAGGGCCATGGACAGCTCACAAGGCGTGCGCACAATCGCCCCGCCGATCCGGGCTTGGGCGGCTATGACGTCAGTGAGTGATATGTTTTGGGCTTTTTGGGTTTTCATGGAGATTTCGGAAAACAAAAAAGCCCTGAGAAGAATCTCAGGGCTTAGGGTGAAATCGCAGTTTATTTTAGTGCGTGTCTATCCCTGCCCCGAGGAGGAGCTAATAATCATGATCCCGGCGATCATAATAGCTTGGACAGAGTTAGAACGCATCAACGGGTGGAAACTCGCATAAAGCGCACTTTTGTCAAGAACCAGGGAAACAGTTTGGCGTTTCGCGTTGCCGGATAGCACGCGACTCCCAGCTCGAAACCAATAACCAGCAACGCGAAACTATCCAACGTTGAACCTTAAACTTAAAACTTTGAACTGTCAGAGCCCCAGACTCTTCCGCACCTGCGACAGACAATCCGGGCAATAGCTGTGCGAGAACGTCGCGGGGGTCCGCGCCATCAGGTAGCGCTCCAGCGTGCTCCAGTCGCCGCGTTCATCGCGGATCTTCTTGCAGCACGTGCAGATGGTGATAAGCCCGCGCAGGGTCTTCATGTTGTTCAGCGAGCTCTGGAGACTGCGGATGAGCTTGTCCACTTCCTGCTCGAAACGGCGCCGCCGCGAGATATCGCGCAGGAACACCGCGATCCACTTGTGGCCCTTCACCTCGATGACGCTCATCGTCATCTCCGCCGGGAACGTCGTCCCCGCGTCGCGCACCGCGTGGATCTCCAGCCACAGATCACTGCTCGCTTTGCGGCCGGCCCGAAATTCCACCAACTCCTCTTGCAACCAGCCGTGCCATTCAAAAGACACCACGCTCTCTCCGAATGGTTGCCCCACCAGCTTCTCCGCCTTGCGACCCAACATGCTCTCGGCCGAAGGATTCAGCTCTTGGATCACTCCATCCAGATCCAGCACGAGTACCGCATCAGGAGCAGCTTCAAACGTGGCATTGTTCGTCGGCTGCGCCTCCGCCTGTTCCTGCTCACGTTGATGTTTGAACAGCGCCACCTCGATGGCCGCCTGCAATTCCGGCTCCACAAACGGCTTCAGCAGATAGCCGTAAGGTTCCGTCTGTTTCGCGCGGTCCAACGTAGATTGGTCCGAATACGCCGTCAGATAGATCACCGGCAGGCTGTGCTTCGCTCGCAAGCGCGTGGCCGTCTCCACGCCATCCATCCCGCCGCGCAGGTTGATATCCATCAGCACGAGATCCGGGCGGATCGCCTCGGCCTGGCGCAGCGCATCTTCTCCCGTCATGGAGATGGCCGGCACCCGGTAGCCGAGATGGGTTAAACGTTGGCTCAGATCGCGGGCTACGATGCCCTCGTCTTCCACTACCAGTATTGCAGGAGCTTCTTTCATACAGCGGCACTCCGATTCTCCGCCATGGGCGGAAAGGTTAAGGTAAATGTTGTTTGCGGCTCACGCCGGACTTCCAATCGCCCGTTCACCTGGCTGGTCAGGGTATTGACCAGTTGCAAGCCCAGCGTATTGCCTTGGGCACCATCAAATTCTTTTGGCAAACCCGCCCCGTCATCGCTCACACCCAGCACGATGTCCCCGTTATCCAGACTGCGCAGATCAATGGTCACCGTGCCGCTGCGCCCTTGCGGGAACGCATGTTTCAACGCATTGCTTAAGAGCTCGTTCGCGATCAACCCGCACGGGATCGCATAATCCACCGCCAGGCTCACCGGCTCCGTGTTCAGCACATAATGCACCCGGCCGATCGCACCAAATGAGCGGAACAGATGCGTGATCAGGTCATGCAAGTAATCCCGAAAATCCACGCGTGAGAGGTCAGACTTACGATACAGCTTCTCATGCACGAGCGCCATCGATTGCACGCGATTTTGATTCTCCTTCAGCATCGCCGCCACCGCCGGGTTCACCTGCTGCGTGGAAGACAGGCTGAAGAGGCTGGAAATCACCTGCATGTTGTTCTTCACGCGATGATGCACCTCTTGCAGCAGCACTTCCTTCTCCCGCAAGGAATCACCCAACCGTTGCTCCGCCTCCTTGCGTTCCGTGATGTCGATGCATGAACCGATGTAACCGATGAATTTATCATCCCCCAAGAACCGCGGTTGTCCGCGATCCAGAAACCAGCGGTAAACCCCATCGCGCCGTTTCAAGCGGTATCCATGTCGAACGACCGCCGCGCGTTGAACGCTTCCAGGTACTCGTTCATGCACCGTTGCGCATCTTCCGGGTGGACGGCCGTGAGCCAGCCATCCCCCATCTGCTTTTCCAAAGGGATGCCCGTGAAGTTCAGCCAGGGTTGGTTGAAATAAAGATACTCCCCTTGGCTGCCGGCCATCCAGATCAACACAGGCGCGGAATCCGCCAGCATCCGAAAACGCTTCTCGCTCTCGCGGACGGCTTCCATCGCCTGCTCCCGATCCACCTCGGCCCGATGCCGTTGCAACGTGCTGATAATGGATTGCGGCAGCCGCCCGATATGCGTCTTCAAAACATAATCCGCCGCCCCCGCCTTCATGCACTCCACCGCCGTCTCTTCGTTGATCGAACCGGTGACGATGATGAAAGGCGTCCCTTTAGCCAAGTGCTGGGCCATCTCCAAGACTTCCAGCCCCGTCAGCCCCGGCAGGGTGTAATCCGACAGAATGACATCATACCGCACCGTTTGGAGTGCCCGGATGAAATCTTCACGCCGCTGGACGTGGTGCAGGAGAAAAGTCAGGCCACTGCGCCGCAGGTTTAACTCCACCAGCGCGACATCTGCCGCATCGTCCTCAATCAGCAGTATGTGACATTGACTGTCCATCGACTTTGCCGTTCGTTCCCTAGCTTTCGCGTCCACTTGCACAAATGTAACAGGCAACTCCCTTGCCAAACGGCCTTAGCCCTGACGTTTTACCGTATGTACCTTGCCACCAAGCCATTGTGATTTTCTCACAACTTAGCATATTTTGTCATTGTCACAAAACATCATGCCCGTTGTCGCAATTCTGGATAGCTCTTCAGGCGATTCGCCGTTGACCATACACTCCCTCAACTCCAATATCGTCGCGTTTGTCGCCAAGTCAACGGCTGCCGCGGCAACCCTGATATTAACTGCTGAACTTGAATTAGGACCATGAACCTCGACGCTCTTTACTCGGAACTGACCATCAAAACGAAAACCAAGCTCGCCCTCATCGTGTTGGACGGCTTGGGCGACATCGCCACCATGGGCCAAGGGGAACTCACCCCCCTCGAAGCCGCCAAAACCCCGAACCTGGACAAATTGGTCGCGGCTGGCGTTGCGCAAGGTCGCATGACCCCCGTGGCTCCTGGCATCACGCCCGGCTCCGGCCCGGGTCACCTGGCTTTGTTCGGTTATGACCCACTGGAATTCCAAGTCGGCCGTGGCGTCATTGAAGCCCTCGGCCTCGGGGTGGAATTGAAGGCCGGTGATGTCTGCGCCCGCGCCAACTTCTGCACGCTGGATGCCAAGGGCATCGTCACTGATCGCCGCGCTGGCCGTATCCCCACGGAAACGTGCGAAGAGCTCTGCGCGCTCCTCGCCAAGAAGGTGAAGAAGATCGGCGACACCGAAGTCATCATCAAAGCCGGCAAGGAGCACCGCTTCGTTGTCATCTTCCGCGGCAAGGGCTTGGAAGGCCCGCTGACAGATGCCGACCCGAACCGCGAAGGTCTGCCCATCCCGACCGCCGAGCCGCGCGATCCGAAATCTGCCAAGCAGAAGAAGGCCGCCAAGCTCATCGCTGAATTCTACAAGGCCGCCCTCCCGGTGCTCGCCAAGAAGAGCCCAGCCAACGGCTTCTTGATGCGCGGTATCGCCCACCAACCGGAGATCCCGCTCTTTGAAGATCGTTACAAGCTCAAGCCCGTCTGCATCGCTGTGTATCCGATGTATAAGGGCCTCGCCCAGCTCGTTGGCATGACGAAGCTCGAAGGCGCCCAGACGATCACGGAACAATTCGAGACGTACAAGAAAGAATACGACAACTACGACTTCTTCTTCATCCACTACAAGTACACGGACAAGGCCGGTGAAGATGGCAAGTTCGACGCCAAGAAAAAGGCGATCGAAGATTTCGATGCCGCGCTGCCGATCCTCCTCGAGAAGAAGCCGGACGTTATCGTCATCACGGGTGATCACTCCACGCCGTGCTCCATGAAGTCCCACTCCTGGCATCCGCAGCCGGTCCTCCTGCACTCCGAGTGCAGCGGCTCCGACAAGCTGGAACGCTTCACGGAAACGGGCGCAAACATGGGCTCCCTCGGCGTGTTCGAAGCGAAGTATCTCATGCGCTACATGCAGGCGAACGCCAAGATGTTCGACAAGTTCGGCGCGTAATTGCTGGATGCTTGATTCTCGATGCTGGATGCGGGCGCCATACGCCTCATCCAGCATCTGCTTTTTAGCAAGCTTACTTGCCCCAAACTTGCCTTTGCCCCAAAGGGGCAATATCAATCAGCCCAGCGGTTGGCTAGAACGCAACGCAGTGAAGTTCCAGCCTACCCTGGGTAACCCGACGCAGATAATCACTACCCTGAAAGGGTTGAATAACGCTGACATCCAGAATCCAGTATCTAGCATCCCGTAAATGAAAGCCGTCATCCTCGCCGCCGGTAAAGGCACTCGCATGAAAGATCTCACCGCTGAGATCCCGAAACCCATGCTTAAGGTCCAAGGCAAGCCCATCCTCGAACACATCGTGGAGGGATTGCTCAGCGTGGGCGTGCGCGAGTTCTGCATCATCACCGGCTGGCACGCGGAAGTGGTGGAAGGCTATTTCGGCGACGGCTCCAAATGGGGCGCGAAGATATCTACGCCCGTCAGGTCGTCCAAGACGGCACCGGCAAGGCACCGGAACTCGCCAAGTCATTCGTCGGCAGTGAAACCTTCCTGCTCACCTACGGCGACATCCTCGTGAAGCCCGAGACGTATGCGGATATGCTCAAGCGTTTCAACAGCGGCACGTTCTCCGGCCTCGTCACCGTCACCGGCAGCGAAGACGTGACCAAAGGCGGCCTCTTCTTTTTCGATGACACGTTCTGCCTGAACCACCTCGTCGAGAAACCCTCGCAAGCCCAGCTCACCGAACTGCGCCAGCAAGGTTATCTGAAAGCCGGCGACACCGCGTGGTATAACGCCGGCATTTACATCTTCGAGCCCGCTCTGTTCGACTTCACCGCCAAGCTGGAAAAATCCCCGCGTGGCGAATACGAACTCACCGACGCCCTCACCGCCATGCTCGCCGCGAACCAGAAACTCGCCGGCCTCCAAATCGCCGGCCGCTGGGTGGATGTGCGTGATCCAGAAGTGCTGGCTTCGCTGCAAGACGAGCAGGCGTAAACCGGCTACAAATTCCTATTCGGGCTTTAGAAGTAAGAACAACACCACCAAAACGGTGATTGTGGCGATCACTGCATTCTGATGGGCTTGCCACCATACCCACATCGGCAAGCGCTTGTTCCCTTCGTGCACTGACACGGCCTTGGCGATACGTTTGGCCAGACGCAAGTCATGTGGCCGTTGCTTCTTTCTGCCAACAAGCTCTTTAAGTGTATTTCGCTCCGCTTCAGAAAGCACATGCCCAGACATGGAACTGGCACGGCAGAGCAGATTGCCCAAGTGCCAATAGATCCGCTGCAAATCGTCCAAATCATCAGTCTTTACCCGGGCAATCAACTGCCCAGCTGCGGCCGCATCCCCTTGCAGTCCTTTTTCGATAGCCGCCCGGCTCAATACACGCGCGGCCAAAGGATCGTTGCCCGGCAATCTCGCTGCAGCGGCATATGCCTCGGCTGCCTGAATATCATCACCCGTGCGCTCGGCCAGCACGGAGACGTTGCTTAACATCCAAAGCTCCAATCCATTCCGTTGCTGCCAGCCAGCTACCCACTTGAGACCTTGGCGATGGCGCTTCAGGTTGATAAAAACTGCGGCGTTCAGACTCCAAAGATCGTTATCTTCAGTCAGTTCTGCCGCGAACTTGGAGTGACACTTCTTGAGCCGGAAATAATCAAACAAACAACCAGTAAAATCCCCGTTCTGGGATTGGACATGCTCCAGCAGGGTGTGCATCCACACCCGCAAAGCGGCGACTTTCAGCGGCCGCGTAATGCGAGTGATGGCCAGGTCATAAAGCGCATTCCAGTCCCATTTCTGTAGTTTTTTCCGCATCCACAGAGTGGCGACGGGCGGCTGGGCTTGTCCGGAGAGTAAAACCTTCTCCAGAATTTCATATGCTTTTTCTTTTCGCCCCGCATTCTGCAGCGCTTTGAGTCCCAACTCGATGTGCTCAACCTCCACCCCCTCAGCCTGCAATAACTTGGTCAACAGATCTAAAGCCCGTTCCGATTCACTGCGCGCCAACGCGAGCCAGATATCACGCCAGAGAACGCCCATGCCCGGAGTATGCTTGCGCAAAGAATGGAGAACCTCGCTGGCTTCATCGGTGTCCCCTCTTCCATCAACAGGTCAAAGAGGGCGAATCCGGCGTAATCGTAATTGCGGGAAAGCTGTACCCCGTCGGAAACATTGTAGCGCCGCGTCCTTGTTGCCGCGGTTCCGCTCCCAAGCACCTTTGAATCCCCAAGGCACCGGCGCAAACGGTTGTAACCGACAAATATTCTCCGCCGCACGGGCGGCCAGCTCGATCTCTTCAGCCTCCCAGTGCCAATCTGCCCGGAGAAACCAGCCATCCACATAATCCGGATGCCTGACCAGCAATTGATCCAACAAAGTGACTGCCCGTTTCTGGTTCCCCAAAATACGTTCCACCCGGGCTTCCAAATAAGCCAGTTCACGGGGTTGCTTGCCATTGAACACCTCGGGATTGCACGCCTGCAGCGCTTCCTCATGGCGGTTGGCTTGCAGCAGGATATTGACCTTGGTCTCGTAGGCCCAGACGGCTTTGGGGCTAAGCTGCAGCGCCTTGTCCACGGCAGCCAGTCGCTCGGACACGGTTTCCTCGCCTTGTAATTGCTGGGCCAGCAAAAGCCATGACCTCATCTCTCCCGGTCGTTTCGTGACCAGCTTGCGGGCAACCTCTACAGCCAGACCAGGCTGGCCCCGCTCCGCTGCCCAGATGGGTAATTGCTCCCATGCCCAGATCAGCCCGGGATTGACCTCGATTGCTTTTTGCAGACGGGCCAAAGCCTCATCTCGATCTCCGGTTTTCCACAGATAACTCGCCAGGGATTCGTGCAAAAACTCATCCATGGGTTGATGCACCAAAGTAGATTCGATCACTCGGCGGGCCTTCCAGAAGTCTCCCGCCCGTTCGTAAGCCTTGGCCAGTTGCCGGGCCGCCAGATTCCAAGCCGGGCTTAGCCGCACCGCCGTCTCCAAGCACTCGATCTCCGCAGCCAGCATCTCCTGCATTCGTTTCGCCTGGGCTGACTCCAGCCAGAGTCGTGGCGAAAGCGGGAACCGGGCAACGGCCGCCGTAGCGAGCCGGTCGGCCTCATGCACCTCGCCTTGTGCCACCAGTTGCTGGATCAAAGCGGTCCAGCTCTGCCACAGATCTGGCCGTTCCCGATGCGCCAGCTGCAGAAAAGCTTTCAGCGCTTGGGCGTCCATGATGGGAAATGCCAATTCCCGGAACAGCAACAAACCCGGCCCCAAAATCACCTGCCGCAAAAGTTCCTGTTGGATGTACTCCAAGACCTGCTTTTTCTCGTGCAGTTCTTCACACCCTTCCAATAACGATCTTTGGGCGAACTCATTATCCACGGAAAAGCGCAAGGCTCGTTTGAAATCGTCCGCCCCATCCTTGACCTTGCCTTGCCGGGCATAGATATAGCCGCGAACGCAGTACCCGTAGGGCACATTAGGTTCCAACTGCAAAGCCAGTTCTGCCTCCTGCAACGCCCGTTCATAGGCGTTCGTCTCCGCCAGCAAGTCTGCCAGCTCCCGGCGCGCCCATCCGTTGTCTGGAATCAATTGGGTGGTCTTTTCCAGAATTGTGATGGCCTCGCCGATGTCTTCAGTGCGCAACCAGCTGGCAGCCAACTGCTGCAGATCTATGTTATGGGGAAACTGAGCATGCAGCTGGAGCACATGCGTCTTGACCGCCTGCATGCCTTCAGAACTGGAAATAAGGTGCAGGATGGCTTCATGCGCATCCCGGCTCATGGGTTCCACCGCCAGGACATCACGCCACAACTGCAGCGCCTCGGATTGATTGCCAGCCATCGTTGCCACCTGCGCCGCCGCCCGCAACCACTCCTGCCGACGAGTCCGGCCACGGGCATGTTCCAGATGCTTTTTGGCTTCATCATATTTGCCGAAACGCGCGAAAATATCGGCTGCGAAGCAATGCAGGACAGCATCCTCAGGCCGCCACTCCAGGGCTTGCGCCAAATGTTTGAATGCCTGGGCCACTTCCGACACCTCCACCTCCGACCAAAAAAGCGTCGTCAGCGAAAGGTGGGAATACCTGCCGAAACGCGCAAACCGGTCCCGCAAGTAGGCCATCACTTCATGATGCTTGCGCAAATGGCGCGAAGCCGCAAAAAGGGCACGTGTCGGTCCTTCACCTTTTTCCTCAATCGAAGCGGCGAACCGGTAAAGCTCAAATGCCTGCTCCATCTTCCGCTGCTGCCAGCGCAAATCGGCGAGAACCTGCATACTGACCGCATCGTTCGGCCGGCGACTCAGATTTTTGCGCAATAACCGTTCGGCTTCCCGCTCCTGCCGCGCATCGTTTACCAGTTCGATCGCAAACTGCTGATAAAAGATGGGGTCAGCCTCTTTTTCTTTGCAGAGAGCACGTAAATGCTCCAGCAGCACATTGCGCGGGCCAGACCTTAAGAACGAAATCTTGCTTAGCTGCAGATTGCCATCCTTCGGGAACAATCCGATCAGGGCATCGACGCACCGTTCATTCTCTTTCTGGTTGCCATCATACGCCGCCAGTTGGCGGCGGGCTGACAGGTAAGCAGATGATTGTCATCCAATGCTTCCATCCGTTGCAGCACCTCAAACGCTTTCGCCCGGTCATAACCTGCCAGTGCGATATCCAAGGCATGCGTCAGATCATAAAGCTCCGCGTCGGGCAGAAGTATCCCATCCAGCCGTTTGGCTTCACTCACTGGCACCATCACGAAACAACGGGGACCGGAACTCACGTAATATTTCAGGAAAGTCTCCGCCTCAAATTCGCGCAAATATGGGTTGTACGGATCCCTGATCTCAAAAGTTCCCCGGGCGAAGTCATAACCCACGATTGCCTGCAAATGCGCACTGTTGGTCTCGACTGTGGTCACCGCAAATGGGACACCGGCATCCAGCAAGGCTGTGCCTGATTCCCAACTGAGGCGAAATTCCCGGACATGCCAGCCGTTGTTCTCCGCCCATTCACGTTGCCGGTGAGCCGGAGTACCATCATAACAGATTTCCGTCACCAACTGCAGATGATCCGTTGGCGATCGCCAATACCGCCCCAAAGCTGCCAATGTGGCCGGGGCACAAGTCCGGTAATTCTGCCGCACAAAACCAACTGGTAAAAGCACTCTGCGGGTGACTCTTGGCGTGGCAGCAAGCTTTTGGGCCAGATTCTTATGGAACGGATCATTTAGCTCTTGGGCGATTGCCAGCGCCTCATCATGCCGGCTGCTTAGATGCAAGATGCGGCAACGTTGCACTTTCAACCATTCTCCACCCCCCTTCGCCAGCAGAGGGGTGAGCCGCTCGTAGCGTTCCAGTGTCTTTAATGCCTCCTCAAACTGTTTCAACTCCACCTGCAGGGCAAAAAACTGCACCTCAACAGCTGAGCTTTCCAAACACTGCGTGGCTTGCCTCAAAAGTTCGTGCGCTTCGCCATCCCGGTTCAACAATTGCAAGGCATGAGCCTGGACCAGCACACCTGGCCGGTAAAAAGGATGCGGGTGGAGTCTGACCGCCTCCACAGCTGCCGCGAGGGATTCCTCGTATCGGTCTTGAAACTCGAACAGGTGAGAACGCTGGACTTGCAACCACGGATCACCCGGATGCAATTCCTCCGCCTTGAGCAAAAAACTTTCTGCCGTCTGAAAATCACGCAATGAACCGGCGATTTGCGCCCTCAAGGCATACAGGTCAGCCTGCTGATCTGGCGTTGCGTGCGGCATCTCCCCAAGATTAACCAGATAATCCCACGCCTGAAGCGAACCACGCCATTCCCAAAGTGTGTAAGCATGATAATACTGCACCGCCGGGTCATGCGGATATTCTCTCGCTGCCCGCGCCGTGATCCGGGCGCACAAACTGGCCGAGCCCAGATGATGTGCTAAACGTGCGGCGATGACTCTCGCCCCGGCACCACGCCAGTGCTGCAACGAGCCATAGGCCTTGCCCAACTCATACGCCTGAAGATAAAGGCCGCGCTCGAAGAGTTCACCGACTTGCCGCACTACTTCGACCGGCACCTCTGCTTGGATTGAACTGCTCATCTGCTCCCCCCTTGGTATTTTACAACCGGACCGGTTTTCCCTGCCGTTCCGCACCAAAAAGGAACCCCATCACATCGTTTACGTCAAGTGACGAACCTCAGATTTCCCTTTTTGCCGGATTCTCTAGCACCCATCCGCCTCCCTAAATCCAATCCATCACAACTCCTCATCCGCCAGATACCTCAGCATATCCGCCGCCTTTGCATGCTTGCGCACCCATTCTTTTATCCGTTTGAGCTCGGCGAAATCCTCTGCGCCAATCCGCTCTTGATACAGCTTCTCCAAGTGCTGCCGCTTCTCCGCTTGCGTGATGTACCTCTGCCACTCTGCTGTGAAGAACCGCCCGAACTGCGTGTGCAACCCGTGTTGTTGTAAAACTTCCCACTCCTTACCGTCCAACCACACACCGCCACAATTGCCACAACGATCCAGCGCAAACCCGGAACCAACTCCCACGCGAAACTTGCTTAGGAACCGCCCGCACTCAGGGCATAGCCTCGCCCCCGGCTTCTCCTCTGTCTGCGGCAAGAAATCTGGTGGGTGCGCGGCTCCCTCTTCGGTCTTTGGCTGCCGCCCCATCCAATCCCAAAGCTCATAAGAATTCAGCCAGTTCCCCTGACACTCAGGACAACGTTGGGAGGACAGGCCGCTAACAAGCTCACCCGGCTGCAATATCACCGACCGGCAAACAGGACAGTTCATATCAATACCTCTATTATCCCTACCTTCCCTGACTCTCCCTGTTTTGTAGACTACAAAATAACGGTCCAAGGACCCGGCGCGGTTCTATCCTCACAAAAAAAGACCCCGGACATCACTGTCCGGGGCCTTTCGATATTCTATGTCAGCGGGGCCTAGGAGCCGCTCGCCACGTCTTCGATCTTCGCGTTGAGCTGGAGGAAATCCAGCACCTTGGCGCTCAAGATGCGCTCATGGATCTCGCCGAACCCGTTGTTCTTCTCGAGTTCCTTGATTAGCTTGTCCGGCTTCATCTGGTATTGCTGCGCCATGGACATCACCTGCTGGGCGACTTCCTGCTGCTCTACCTTGATGCCTTCTTTCGCCGCGATGCGTTGGAACAGGAACATCGCTTTCACGCGTTCCTTGGCCGAGTTGTTCGCCGTGGCGAAGATCTCGTCCTTGTGCGTCTCGATCGTCTCACGATCCACGCCACGACGTTGGTTCTCGTTCACCACGTTGTAGATCATGTTCCGCGTCTCGGTGTTGACCACCGTCTCCGGCAGATCGTAGGACACCTTGGAGAGCAACGCCTGCACGAGCTGATCCTTCAGCGAGCGGTTCTGCTTCGCGTTCAGTTCGTTTTCCAGGTCGGTCTTGATGCCGGTCTTGAGCTGTTCGAGGCTTTCCGCACCCCATGACTTGGCGAACTCTTCGTTCACTTCCGGCAACGTCTTCACCTTCACCTGCACGATGGTGACTTGGTATTCACCCTTCTTGCCCGCGAGCGGCTGGGAGACGAAATCCGCCGGGAAATCCACGGAGACCTTGATCGTCTCACCCTTCTTGGCGCCCACCAACTGCTCGGTGAAGCCGGGGATGAATTGATCCTTCGCGACGTGGATCCAGAAATTTTCCTGCTTCGTCAGACCGCGCGCGGTCGGCGCGATGTCCGTCAAAGGCTTGCCTTCGCTCGTGCCCGTGTAATTCACGACGACGTAATCGCCGTCCTTCACTTCACGTTCTTCATCGCTGTAAACGGCGCGTTGTTCGCGCAAGGCGTTCATGGCGCGCTCTTCATCCGCGGCGGTGACGACACCCTTCTCGCGTTTGATCTCGAGGCCCTTGTATTCCGGTAATTCGAACTCCGGCTCCGTCTCGATCGTCGCGGCGAACTGCAGGGACTGGCCCTTGCCGAACTGGATCTCCTCGATGTCTGGATACACGACGGGCTTGAGCTTCTCCTGTTCCAAGGCCTTGCGGTAGGAATCAGGGATGAGCTTCTTCTTCACCTCTTCCTCGATGCGACCGGCGAAACTCTTCACCACGAGATCGCGAGGAGCCTTGCCCGGGCGGAAGCCAGGGAGTTGCGCAAAGCGCTGAAATTCTTTGGTGGCGCTTTCAAAAGCGGCGTCCACCGTCTGCACGTCCACTTCGACGCGCAACAGTTTCTTGCAAGGGGCCAGAGTCTCAACCGTTACATTCACAGCAATGTCCTTTCCGTCGGTAAACAAGGCGACACGACCGGCCAACATGACCGGTCGCTCAAGCCATAAGGGGGAGCAAAATAGGTGCCTAACCAGAATGCGTCAAGCCCGCTGGGAGGTTAATTTGGCCCGTCCCCAGCTCGTAGCTGCCGACGTAAGGAAGCAGAACTAACCAGTTTTTCGGTGAATTAGCCAAAGATTCGTTAAAAGGTTAAGCCCGTTACATCGTTAAAAGCCACGCCTTTAACGTTTTAACCCCTTTAACGATTCACCATCCCCGGTTTCGAACACAACTCAATATAGTGCCCATCCGGATCGATGATGAAGATTTGCCATGCACCATCCGGCCGGACCTTGCGCGGAAAGAAAGGATAACCCGTGGTCTTTAGGTGCCCTTCCCACGCACCCACATCATCCACCATTACCGCGAAGTGCGTGCCGCGATTATGCGAATGCACCGGCTGTGCCCGGTCCCCGATCAGATGCAGCTCCTGCGTCTGCCCCAGCCGGAACCACTCACCCGGAAACGTAAACGCCGGACGCGGTATCCGCTGCAGCTTCAAGATGTGTTCGTAAAACGCACTGCTCTTGGCCACATCCACGACGTGCACTGCCACATGATTTAATTCAACAATCGTCATAAGTCCGTTCTCGTCGTCGTCCTTCGTCCTCGATTCTCCGAATTGTCGCAACTTATCCTCGTATCTCACGCATCCAGTGTGCGAGTTACGCGGTATCCTTGCCACGTGCCCATTCTTTCACTCTTCACCTCCCCGGATAAATCGGGACCTTCGGCTCACACCTCATTATCTCATCCCCTCGCCATGACAGATTGAACTTCCGATGGCTCACCGGCATCTGCTCCGTTGTCTCGCGCGATGGCAGGTCATGGTTCAATAAGACGACGCTTCCGCGTTTCACCCATTGCTGCACCACGACAACATAATTCCCATCCCAACAGGCGACTTGCTTCTTGTCATCCACCATCAAATGCACCGTTTCATGCGTTGCCCATTTCGGTACCCGGATGCGCAATCCTTGTGCCTGTTTCATCGTGACCCGCACCTCGGCCTTCTCGCCTCGTTTCACGCTCACCTTTACCGACGGCGTTTCCGTCGCAAAATGCAGATTCACCGACACCCTCCCATCCTCCTCTGTCGTGACAATGTTCTGTTGGAAATCCGCTAGTGAATGCAACACCGCCGCGAACACATCCAGAATCGCCCCGTAACCGAACGGATGCGAATACACGCCCCAAGCCCCATCCTTGCGGGGATTGCTCGCGTCCACGATTTGCGACGGCAACAACCGCGCCCGGATCATCCGCTCCACATCATCCAGCAGATCCGTCCTGCCCGCGCGCAACGCCAGCCACAACGCGATCTGAGCGACATCCCCACAGCTCGCGTGCTCCGCGATGGGATCGCCCTCTTTATCCGGAAAACGCAGCTTCCCCTGATCATGCGGCGTCCAGCCGGAATAGCTGATGCTCGTGCCCCAAAGCCCTTTGCGATACGTCCGCTCCACCGCCTCCACGTATTTCTTGTCACCAACCAACAACCCGTAAAGCAACAACCCGCGCAACGTGCCGCAATACGAATGCGTGTGCCCAATCGTATTCGGATTCAGCAACTCCGCCTTCACCTTACCATCCGCCGAGATCGTCTGCCGCAGATGTATCTCCGCCAATCGTGCAGCCAGATCCTTTGCCAACGCATCGCCTGTTGCTTCATGAAACCATACGACCGCCTCCAGCACGCGACCCGTGCTGCCCGTCGCATTGAACCACTCGCCCGCCGGGAAGCGTTTCATCATGAGCTGGTCCTTCGTCAACGGCTTGCCCGTCATCTCCGCCAGCTTCTCGTAATTCATCTGCCCGTCCGCTTCGAGCAGACCATAGATCGTCTGGATCAGCGTGCGCCCTTGCAGCAACGCCCATTCACTTTTGCGATGCTTCACCAGTTCCGTGTACGCCAGCAACGTCTCGCGCAAGTTATGCGGATTACACAATGTGGCCGTAAGCAGTGCCGCAGAATTATCTGTGAGCGAGCGCAGATTCTTCATCATCGCCTGCTCCGCCGCCTCGGGTATCCGGACTCCCGTCACCGCCTCATAACGCAACAACGCATCCCACCACCGCCCCGTATCATGCGCCACCTCATAACCGCCCGTAGGCAGAAACTCCTGCTGCGGATTCAACCACGCCAAACAACACTTCGCCGCCTGCGCCATGGCATGACCCAGTTCCGACTCCTTACCCGGCACCGGAGTATCCGCCCGCAACAGTTCCGGCCCCAACCCGGCACCAAACAGAAACAAAGCTCCACCCTTCAACGCCTCCCGCCGGGAGAGATGCTTGGACCGTTCGTTAACGCCTGCTTTGTTTTCGATGTTCAGAGTTCGATGTTGAATGTTCGGTGTTCCCCCTCACTTAACCTTCCCGCAAATCATAGCACACCACCCGGTCCTTCGTCCGCACCAGCAGTTTGCCTTGCGAGATCGTCGGCGAGGGACACCACAAAGCCCGCACGTTCGCCTTGCCGAGCTCCACTCGCTGGTCCGCTGTAGCCTTCAGCATCTGGAGATTGTTCCCGCTATTCATCATCACAAAGATTTTGCCATCAGCAACCAAGGGCGAAGAGATCGTCGAAGGCACCGGCTGTTTCCAGCGGACCTCGCCGCTCGCGAGTGAGAGGCAATAGTGATAGCCGTCATCCATCAGATACACGTTGCCATTGTAGATCACCGGGCTGGATTGCGTCCGCACGGCATCCAGCGGGAACTTCCACAGCTCTTCCACACCCTCTGCCTTGAGCTTCAGCGCGATGAGCCCTTGCGCCGCATTCTTCGTCTGCACGGACAGGATGTCATCCACGATGGACGGCGTGGCATCCCCGCCGCCATTGGTGCGCCAGGCTTCCTTGCCCGTCTTCAGATCATACGCGCCAAGTTCGTTGCGACCATTGAAGATCACCAGACTCTTGCCGTCTTTCTTCCAAGCCACCGGGGAAGATTGCCCGCCACCAATCTTATCGAGCTGCCAGAGCTGCTTGCCCGTGGCGGCATCATAAGCGGTCAGCTTGCCCGCATTGATGACCACCGTGCCATCCGCATAGAGCGGTGAGGAACCGGGCGCTTTGGCCGGAAGCGGCGTGGACCAAAGTATCTTTCCCGCATCCGCATCCACCGCATACAGATGCGTACTGCCCATGGCGAAGACCTTGCCTTCTGCCACCACGGGTGTGCTGGAGCAGTTACGCCCCTTGGGTTCGCCCGGTGCCTTGGCCTTCCACAAGGTCTTCCCCGTTTCGACATCCAGACAGACGACCACATCTTCGGCGACCCGTTCCGTCGGTGGCACTTTCTCCAATACCTCCTTCTTCACATGTTCCGCGAAGCCTTGTTCATCCAGCCATTTCTTGAAGGCCGCCTCACTGGCAAACGGCTTATCCTGCACTGCGTTGAGCTTCTCGTAATCCGGCAGCGGAATCGCCAGCTTGCCTTTCTTGAAGCGCCCAGAGACAAACCCGCTCATCAATTGCTTCTGGCGTTTGTTGAGATTCTTCTCCACCCAATCCGCGATGTACTCGTCCAGTTTCTTGCCGCGCAGTTGCGGGCTTAACGCCTCGCGATCCGCCTCCATCTTTGCGGCCAGTTCCTTGCCCAAGCCTGCGGGGCTTTGATAACCGAGATTGCGCATCACCAAATCAGTGATGGTGCGTGTCTCCGAAGGCACATCTGTATGCCAGACGACGGAGAGGTACGCGCGCTTGCCCGCGACCACCGGGCTGCCATGACCGCCCTCGTCATTGCCGGGAATCATCTCGCTCTCCCACAATTTCTTGGGCCCTTCGGCGGGCCATTTCTCCGCAAGCTTGGGACTATCTGGCAACACCCCATTACGGCCGGGTCCGCGCCATTGGTTCCAATCCGCTGCGGTCGCGAGCGAAACGCCTACGCCGATCAATGTCAGGGTCAGTAACGAGTGCTTCATGATTCTGTCGCTTTGAACTGTTTACTTGCTGGCGTCGGCCTTCTTCTTTTTCTTCTTCGGCGCATCCGGCTCGGGACCGTCATTGTCCCCTTTGCCGCCGCCCCAGAGCGGCTTCACGTTGCTCTTGTCCCATTCCGCCCACGCCGTCTGCATTTCTTTCGCCTTGTCCGGCATCGTTGCGGCCAGATCCTTGGTCTCGCCGATGTCTTTGCCCAGATCATAAAGCTTCACTGCGCTGGTGCCTTTGCTGTCTTCCGCAGCCAGATCATACCGCACGAGCTTGTAATCTCCCATGCGGATGGCCATCTGCTCACCAAAGCGCCAATACAACGCCTCGTGCGGCGTGTTCTTTTCTTTCCCCGTCAGGAACGGCAGCAAGTTCACGCCGTCCAGCTTCCATTCCGCTTTCGGTGCGACACCGGCGATGGCCAAGGCCGTGGCGTGAAGGTCTAATTGGATCACCGGTTTTTCATACACGGCGGGCTTGATGTGCTCCGGCCACACGACAAGAAACGGCACGCGCACACCGCCTTCCAGCGTCGTCCGCTTGGAACCACGCAACGGCGCGTTCTTGGAGCCGTTCACCGTCACACCCTTCATCGTCGGTCCGCCATTATCACTGATGAAGCAGATGAAGGTGCGTTTCTCCTGACCAGTGGCGGCCAGTGCTTTGCGCACTTTGCCGATGTTCTCATCCATCGCGAGCATCATCGCATCATACGTGCGGCGCTGTTTGTCCTCCACGTTCGGGAACTTGGCCAGACGGTCATCTGTGGCGTTCATCGGCGTGTGCACCGCGTTGAAGGCCAGATACAGGAACCATGGTTCGCTCTTGTGCTTTTCCACGAACGCCACCGCTTCGCGCCCGAAAGCATCCGTGGTGTAATCCAGTTCATCCACCTGCTTGGTGCCGCGCATGATGCCGCCGGCATTGAAGTAACTGTGCGCGCCGCCAAGGAAACCATAGAACTCCTCAAAACCGCGCTTCTGCGGATGCATCTCCTCGAGCGAACCCAAGTGCCACTTACCCACCAGACCGGTCTTGTAACCCGCCGCCTTCAGGCGATCCGCAATGGTGCTTTCCGTCAAAGGCAGGCCGGATTTGCCGCCACCCGGATTGAACTCGTGACCGAAACGCGTCTGGTAACGGCCGGTCAAAAGCCCTGCCCGTGTCGGCGAGCAGTAAGGGCCGGTGACATAACCACTGGTGAAGCGCACACCATCAGCGGCCAAGGCATCCAAGTTCGGCGTAGGGATGTCTTTGCACTTGTGAAACCCGACATCCGCATAGCCCATGTCATCGCCGACGATGAACAGGATGTTCGGTTTCGTCTCCGCCGCTTGCGTATGGAGCAGCGTAGCGGTCAGCACGACCAGTGAGAGCAGCACTTGTTTCATGGCTTTTATTCATCCTCCGCTTTCTTCTTCTTTTTCTTCTTACCACCGTCGTCCGCCTTGGCCTTAGTCGGGTCATTCTTCGTCGGCATCTTGGCGCCGATCTCTTTACGCCAGGCCAGCATCTTGGCGTGCAGTTCCTTGGTCTTCTCCGGATTCTTCTCGGCGAGGTTGTTCTTTTCGCCGATGTCATTCTTCAGGTTGTACAGTTCCAGACGGCCATCCTCGAAGAATTCCATCAGCTTCCAATCACCCGCCTGGATGACGCCCACGGGCGTCGTGCGCCAGGAGTTTTGCCCCGCCCCCAAGTAACCGGGGAAATGCTGGTAGATGGCCTCGCGCTTCAACTGGGCGTTACCATCCTTGAACAACGGCACCAGGCTCTCGCCATCCAACGTGTAATTCTCCGGCGGCTTGGCACCCGCCAGTTCGAGGAACGTAGGATAGATATCCACATGGATGCTTGGCACGTCGCAGAAGGAACCCGGCTTCACCTTGGCGGGCCAACGGACGATGAACGGCTCCCGTGTGCCGCCTTCGTAGAGGCTGCCCTTGCCGCTACGCAACGGCGCGTTATCCGTCACATCACCGGCCTTCTTGATGCCCTCGCGCACGTAGCCGCCCACACCACCGTTATCACTGGAGAAAATGACCACCGTGTTGTCCGCGAGTTTGAGTTCTTCCAGCAACTTCATCACGCGCCCCACGCTTTCATCCACGCTGTAGATCATGGCGGCATACGTCGGGTTGTTATGACCCGCCACGCCCGGCTTGTCCTTGAACTTGTTGATCAACGCCTGCTTGGCTTCATGCGGTGAATGCACGCCGAAGTGCGGCAGATACAGGAAGAACGGCTCGTCCTTGTGGCGCTTGATGAAGTCCTCCGCCTTGTCCGTCAGAAAATCCGCGAGATACGTGCCCGCCGGATAATCGACCTTCGGGTTCGTCGCGAAGTCGAAATGCCTGCCCATGGAGACGATGGCTTCATCAAACCCGCGCTTGCCGGGGTGATATTCCGCCTTCTCGCCGAGGTGCCATTTACCGAACATGCCCGTAGCGTAACCCGCCTTCTTGAGCGATTGCGCGATGGTGATCTTGTCCGCCGGCAAGCTCTGCACATTATCCACCGGCCGCAGCGGACGCGTCTCCCAATCAAAACGATCGATGCCTCCGACCGTGTAAACGCCCGTGCGCGGGGAGTATTGGCCGCTCATCAACGCGGCGCGGGTCGGCTGGCAATTCTGGCAGTTGTGGTAACTGCGGAACTTCATGCCTTGCGTAGCCAGTTTGTCGATGTTCGGCGTCTCGTAATACTTGCTGCCATAGGTGGCGGTATCCGTGTAGCCCAAGTCATCCGCGAGGATATAGACGATGTTCGGCTTGGCAGTGGTGGCGGCGGCAAGCGGTTGCGTGAGGGCCAGCAACGCGACCAGCAACAAGGAAAACCAGCAGCTCCGCTGGCAACGGCTAGGATATGGAGGCATAACTATCATGTGTTCTTTCTCCAGACGGTATCGAGCCCCGTATGGTTTCAGAAAACGACCTTTAGTAACTGCCGACGGGAGAAGGCAGACCTGACCAGCTTTTCGATGTTCGACGTTCGGGGTTGGATGTTCGATGTTTCCAATCCCTACATCTCTACTTCGGCTGTGCCGCCAAAGCCGCCGCCGCCTTGGCCTTCGCCTCTTCCGCGCGCCGCGCGATCTCATCCGGCGACGGCAGGGACATCAGTACTTCCGCCGGGATATCACCGGACTGGGCCAGCTTCACGAGGCACTTCTGCCGTTCAGCCAAAGCTTTATCGGCATCACGTTCCTTCGAGAATCGCGATTGCGCCTTCTCGCTGCGTTCGCGGAGCATGTGATAGACATCACCACCCAGTAGCGCGGAGATATCGATCTTCATTTTCTCCCGGTTCAGATCGTTATCACTGACGATGTCGCCATTGATCGGCCCCGCCTTGTACTTCGGGAACATGATGGCCGCCTCCGGGCACACACGCGAACAGGCCGGGCAGTTCGTTTTGCAATTATCATTGTTCTGCACCTGGATGCGTTGCCCACCATCCACACCATAAACGCCGAAGAGGCAGAAGCTCAGGCACTGCATGCAGTTCGTGCAGCGGTCGTAATCGATAACCGGGAACCACGGCTTCCACTCGCCTTGCTTCACCGCCCCAGCCGTCGTGCGCACGCCATCCACTTTCGCGATGACACTCTCCGCCGTCGTGTCTTCCAGATTCTCGAAACGCACGGTGACCTGGCCGCTCGTATCCGTGGTCGTCTCAGGTTTCTGCGCGCCGAACTTGCCCAGCACCAGTACGGAACTCTTGTCCGCCGGAGCCACGGTACCATCCGCACCTGCGCGCGTGACGGCATAACCTTGGGCCAACAACGCGCTCATCACCGAGAAACGTTCTTCCGTCGCGAGCGCCGTCGCGCCGTTGCCTTCATACAGGACGATCCGCAGGGTTGTTTGGTTTGCGAGAGCCATAAAATTAAGTCGTTGCCGTATCGATCGCCTTCGGCGCATCACTCGCCGTCACTTTGCCCACGGGCACGTTCGGTTTCAGTTCCGGGCTGAGCAAGCCAGCCATCACATCTCCCGCTGTCTGCACACGCATGTTCAGCACTTCTGTCTTGTCCAAGGGTAACGGTGCATTCGCCGCCGCGAAGAGCCACTTCACCGCGCGGGGATAGCAGGCGGCGATCTTGATGGTGTTCCCCTGCGTCAACCGTTGCAGCGCTGGATCGCGCCGGGCGGACATTTCGCACAGATCCGCCACCGCTTCAAACGCCACGCCGGACTCGCATAATTGGCGCAATACGGCTTCCTTCACTTCCTTCGGCACCACCTGCGCGTAGTTGCAGTGGCAATACAAGATTTGCGGCATCTGGGACATGTCGCTCCAAACCTAACTGGTCCGCGCCCAATTGCCAACCGGAGGTTTTATGAACAGAACGCGTTAGAGCCCAGCCCCGGCGGGGCTAAATCCAATTGAATGAGCTTCCCTCCCCTTCGTCTGTTCCTCATACTAAACAAATCCATGAAATCACTGAGTTTGCGTTCCACTGTCGCCCTCTTCGGCGTCCTTTTCCCCCTGCTCGCCCATGCTGCCGCCCCGGCTGAATTAAAACTCACCGGCGACTGGGAAGTCCAAGTCAGCGGCCCGGCCAATGCCACCATCAAAGTGACTAGCACTCCGCTCCTCACTGTGAAAGCGGAGAAATATACCTCCCTGCCTGTCTTCAAGCCAACCGGTGGCGGCTGGAGCAAAGGCACGCAACTCACCCCGCTCAAGGCGCAGGAAACCACCACGCCCTACCTGCTCGTGACGAACAGCTTCGTGCTGCGCGCCGGCCCGGAGGATTCCGCCGAAACCTTCGTCCGGGGTAAGGATTACGACATCGACCTCTCTTGGGGCACGATTGGCCGGCTCGCGAACGGCGCCATCAAAGAAGGCCAACCCATCTATGCCAGCTACCAGCACAGCCTCTTACGTCTTGATGCCATCGTGCTGACGTCGGGCAAGAAGGTGGAATATCGCCCCGGCACTCCGCAAGCCGCCGCGCCGTTGCCACCCGCGCTGAAGGCGGGCGAAACCCGCCTCGCGAACATCTGGCTCCCCGGCCACCTCAACCAGCTCACCACGAACAATCTCTTCCCCGTCCTCGAAGCCACGTATCCTGAACCGGCCAAGACCAGCCCCACGCCAGTCGAAAAATTCGCACCGAAATCCCTCAAGAAACTGCAATCGGGCGAACCCATCCGCATCCTCGCCTGGGGCGATAGCGTGACCGTCGGCACCTACGTTCCCGATTACCAAAAGAACCGCTGGCAGAACCAATTCGTCACCCGTCTGCAAGAGCGCTTCCCGAAAGCGAAGATCGAACTCATCACCGAAGCCTGGGGTGGACGTAACACCAGCAGTTACTTGAATGAACCTCCGGGCAGTGAGCATAACTACAAAGAGAAAGTTCTCGCCACGAAACCTGACCTGATCGTGTCCGAATTCGTGAACGACGCCGGACTCACACCCGCGCAAGTGGAAGAACGTTACAGCAGGCTCCTCGCGGATTTCCAGGCGATGGGTTCCGAGTGGATCATCCTCACCCCACACTACACGCGCCCGGACTGGATGGGCCTGAACCGCGAACGCGACATCGACAACGACCCGCGCCCCTACGTGAAGGGACTGCGCGAATTCACCGCCAAACACAACATCGCTCTCGCGGACGCCTCCCTCCGCTACGGCCGCCTCTGGCGCCAAGGCATCCCGCACAGCACCATCATGCTGAACTCCATCAATCACCCCGACGCCCGTGGCATGAAGCTCTTCGCCGATGCCCTGATGGAATTGTTCCCGTAAAACTTGATGCCGTAGCCGCGGCCGTAAGGCCGCGCTGACCTCGATCCCAGAGCGCCGATTTCAACATCGGCGCTTTTTTTATTTACGGGAGCAAGCAGCGCCGTCTCACGACGGCGGCTAAGGAGTTTTTAAGGCAACGAATGTCCCAGCGTATGCGCCAAGGTGCACGTCGGTCTGTCTTTGACCCGGCACACTTGATAACTGCCGCCCGCTGGACAGATCGGCAAGACACCGCCGCGCAAATATTTCGCCGCATCCTGAATATCCACCAAATCGTCCGGCACTTTCTTATTCTCCAGTGACCACGATCTCTCAACACCATCGAGTTGCTTCAAGTTCGCCACGCACACATTCATTGCCGCGTGGGTCCGAGCCCGGCGAAAATTCGGAATCACGATGGAAACCATCAGTCCGATGACGAAGATGTAGATCGTCAGCCGTACGCCGAAGGAGAACTTGGATGACTTTGGTTCGTTCATCTGACCTCTTCTTGCTTCACCAATTGAATATCTACGCCCTTCAAAGCGGGGTTGTCTTTGATGAGCTTTAGGGTCAGTCGCCTTTGAGATGGAGACACGGAGTATATCAGCAAGGAATCCTGGCGCTTTATACTGAACCGGATGGATGCTGCTTTCAGAACTTTGCCCACTTTCAAGAACTGCACCGGAGCACCGGCAACTTGAAATACGGGAATCCTTTTCTCCTGGTTTTGCCTGATCTGGTTATCTGTAAGAATCTCAACACCTTCACGCTTCTTCAACTCGGGATTTTTCAGCAAAGCTTTTAGCGCACGTTCCCGCTCATTTTGAAGGACCATGATACTGCAGTAGGTGAGGCAATTCGGGCGATCTCTTATCCCCTGTTCTTTTAATGTCTCATGGATTAACAAAAGTGTGGACTCGCTATCGTCTAGGAAGTTTGCCATGGTTGCAACGGAGACATAGCCTCTCTCATCAGGGCGCACTAGTGGGGAGGTCTCCGATGCTTGAGGAGAGCGGCAGGCGGAGAAGGTCATCATCAGCGCCAGCAACCAGCAGATTTGTGCGCTCGTTTTCATGAATCGAATGAGGGCCTTTAAACGAACCTCATCCTTCCTTTAGGCTGAACAATGTCAAGGCAACGAATGCCCTAACGTGCGAGCCAATGTGCAAGTCGGCGCATCAGCTATCGTTTTCCCCGCAGCGTAGGACCCTCCATCCGGGCAAGTCGGCAGCACACCGTTTTTTAGATATTTCACCGCTTCGAAAAGAATCGGCACATTCGTCTCCGCAAGCTTGTTCTCCAACGCCCATTGCTGGATCGCACCATCAAGTTGCTTCAGATTCGTTATACAATTGTTCTTAGGATCACATCGGCTCCGTCGCACCATGGCAGGCAGAGTCAAAGCGACCAAGCTTCCCAGCAGCACTAAACCAAGAGCGATTCTAAACGGCCATGAAAACCTTCTCCTCCCGCCATTCATCATTTTCGGAAGTTTGTTGACTATTCATCCTAAGGTAAGCATCCACCCCACCTCACACAAGAGAGGAAAGTATTGGTGTAGTTTGCATTTTAATCTTGAGCTAATTCCCCATTAACAAGACCCTTCAACCATCGGCCCAAGGAGTTTCAGCCGAGCACCTCATCACACAAAGCCTATGGATAAATGCGAAGTTTATCATCATTCCGGGAAGTTTGGCGTTCATGGACCGATCCTCGCCATCTTGGCGTCGATACCCGTGGCCCTCTTGCTCGGATTGCTCTATGCCTATCTCGTGAAGTGGATTCCCTTCATCTACATCAACTTCTTCATCACCCTCGGCTACAGCTTCGCCTTTGGCATTGGAGCCGGGCTGTTGTTGAAACTATGTAAGGTGCGCAATGGGGCGGTCGCACTCCTGACGGGCCTCATCGTCGGCTTGATCGCCTTATACTTTGACTGGAACGGCCACATCCTTGCCCTCGTGCCCAAATCGGAAAAACTGCCTTGGCTGCTTTCCCCCGGCATTGTCATTGAGGTGATGAAGGAGCTTTATAAGGAAGGCTCTTGGGGCATTGGTTTCAACAACTCGGGTAATGTGACGGGCATTGTCCTCGGCATCGTTTGGTTCATCGAGGCCGTCATAGTCGTGGGCATCGCCACGTTGGTCCCCTGGACCATGATCACCAGCACTCCGTATTGTGAAGAAAACCAATGCTGGTTGGATGAAGAAAAGAAGATCGAAACCCTGCAACCGATCAGTGACCCGGAAACCTTGGAGCAGCTCAAAGCTGGCAACATCTCTGCCTTGGCAAGCGTCCCAGCCAAAGTGCCTGGCGCATCAGATTTCACCCGTGTCACCGTCAAGCACTCGCCGAACAGTAATTGCTTCTTCACCGTGCACGTAGAAAACGTCGTCAAGGAAACGGACAAAGAAGGCAAGGAAGTGGAGAAGACGAATTCATTAAGCGATCATCTGATGATCCCCGGACCGGCCGCAGAATTCATCAAGCAGATCGAGCGCGTCCGGCAAACTCCTTTGCCAACGTAAGCTGCCGATGCTCACGTGCTGGCGTACGTCTTGGCGGCCAGTTCTCGGAATGAGCCGTTCATCTTCTTCCGGGCGCGGCGGATCAGGAACCAGTCGTACGCCAGGCAAAACAGCAGCCACATGATCCAAAGATTTTTGGCCTCTGAGTACCACGGTCGGTTGTAATAGTAGTAGGTGTAGCCACTGTAGGATTGGGCTTGGACTCGAAACAAATTCTCAAGGACGGTGGTAAGCGGATACATCAGCCAAGGCAGTAACAGGACGACCACGATCCCCCGCCAAGCCGCACGGTTGGGCATCCGCGCCACCATCCCGTTCCACATGCCCACGATGGTCAGCGTCACAGAATCGGCGAAGAGCAAGATGAGAGAAATCACCACAATGTACACCGCCGTTTCATCCTGATCTGGGAAACGCCGGGCGCCTGTCCACAACAACCCGAGTTCAGCCGCCGCCACCACGATGAATGGTTTGGCGAACTGGCTTTGGATGGCCTTAAAGTAGCCACCGACCATCTCTCGCTCGGAAATAGGGGTGGAAAGTATCAGTTCGAGCGAGCCGCTTCGCCGATCTTCCGCCAATTGACGCGGCGCTTCCATACCCAGCAGGAGCTTGAGCAGACTGTTCAGGAAGAGCGCGAAAAGCGCCGTCACATCCCATCGCCACCACGTCTGGTTCGAGACACCACCCCGCAAACCAGGCCATGGCGACAATGATGACGACAAACCACACATATTTGACCCGGATCGGTTCACGATTGACCAGCCACAGGATGGGATTCACGTCCAGCAATCCGCGGCGGTAATGATGAAGGCGTTCGCTGATGCTGGGTTTGGCCGGTTTCTCTGTCTCTTTCGCCGTCCGGCTTCCGGGCAAAAACCGCCTCAAGAAAGCACCGAAGTCATCCCGGAACACGCGGGTAACTATCTCACCAGAAAGGACCAAAAAGACCAGACCATAGGCGAGGACAACCGCCAGATTGGCTACAAAGAAAGAGATGTTCTGGCGGGAATTGGCCAACAGACCCAACGGGCTCAGGCAATGCCAAACCCTCACATCACCAACCTGGGAAGATGGGCCAGGCATGGGGAAAAACATGGTCCAAACCAGCGCCACGATGGCCGGAATGACACACACGCCGATCAACACCAGCACTGTTCCCAATACCGCTTCAAACTCCGTCCGGCTGAGCGAGGACACGAACATGCCAACGGAGAGCGACAAGAATAACGTGACGGCGATCAAGGCGGATGACATCAGGAAATCAGCCGCGCTCACGCCCCCGAGCAACACCGGCACCGCCAGCACCGGCAGCACGGCCAGAATGGAATAGATGACATTGAGCGAGGTGGCCGCCAGCTTGCCCAAGACCACATCACTGCCTTTGAGATTGGTAAGAAACAGAAGCCCCAAGGTGCCTTGCCGTTTCTCCACCGAGATGCAGTCTGCGGTGGTGAAGATACCTGCCAGCATGGCCGCACAGAAGACAGTCTCGGAGATCCTGCTGAAGAGGATTGATCCAGATTGCTTCCACGCAACATTATAGGTCAGCAAAAACCATCCGCAGATGAAGAACGCCGCCACCACCACCGCGACACGAAAGAAATAGGTCGATCGTTTGCGCGCAGCCACACGCAATTCACGATCAACGACAGGTATGAATGCCAGCCGGCTCATAGCGGAACAAATGCCTCCCCTTGTAAAAGCAGGACTTGGCCATCACCGTAATCCACTCACGGCCAAAGCACAACTCTTAGCCGTCAGCTTCTGCTCCGGCCTTTGCTATCGGATTGGCCTGCTTGCGGCGGAAGGTCAGTTTCACCCCAAAGTTCCCCCGCTCACGCCAGCCCCAATACGTGGCGAACCGTCCGCGTGTATAAGAGAAAAATGGCAGGCGGCAATACTTGTAACGGCACGTGGCCCAGTTCCAGCCACCAGCAGGATTGAATACTCCCTGCGGATGACGCCCCACGCGCTCGAACGGTTTATCCGCCACGCCCACGACGTAGAAGGTGAAGTTGTGCAGCGGATTGCGCAGATGCCATTTGCGATGGCGGGCCGGGTCTTCCGGCTTATACCAATCCGGTGGCTCCGGGTCATCAGCGTTGCCGAACCACCAAACGGGATTCCATTTTTGTACCGTGTGAACCGCAACCTTCGGTTCGTTATGCGCGATCTCTTTTCCCGGTGGTTGCGCTTTGGCCGAAGCTCGCTGTGCATTCACCGGCGAGACACAGCCGATGAGTAACAGCCCCACGAGCAATAGCACACCATTGAACGCCCACCGGATTAGCAGCGGACAGCGGTTGCACTGAAACAACCTGCACACAGCTCATTCCCCTTTCTCTCCGCCTTTTTGTTTGCCCTTGCCACCAGCCGGTTTCTCACCTTCCCAGACGCGGGCGGCATCATAGTTAGGATTCGGCACCGGCAGTTGCGCGCCAACCGTCGTGCGCCACTCATTCAATTGCTGGCGCAATTCCGCCACCTTCTTGGGCTCCGTCTTCGCGAGGTCGTTCTTTTCGCTGAGATCTTTCTTGAGGTTATAAAGCTCCACTCGATCGTCCTCGAAGAAATGGATGAGCTTGAAGTCGCCCTTGCGGATGGCGCTGTACGGCGTGGCGCTGCCGGGATGGTAATGCGGATAATGCCAGTAGATGGCCTCGCGCTGCAGTTTGCTCTTGCCATGCAGCAGCGGCACCAGGCTCTCGCCATCCAGCGGCACACCCGCTGGCGCATTGACGCCCGCCATCTCCAGCAAGGTGGGAAGATAATCCACCGTGATGACGGGTGTTTCATTCTCACTGCCCGGCTTCGTGACCCCCGGCCACTTCACGATCAACGGCACCCGCACACCGCCTTCATAGAC
Source organism: Limisphaerales bacterium (assembly GCA_965283725.1). GTDB lineage: Bacteria > Verrucomicrobiota > Verrucomicrobiia > Limisphaerales > JAEYXS01 > JAEYXS01. The sequence goes on along the minus strand of CBDIPT010000002.1, from coordinate 266,843 downwards.
TGAGCCTTTGCCAAGGCGCAGCGGTGAGTTGTCCGTCGGCCCCTTGCGCCAGCCTTGGGCATTCACTGTGCCGCTCAGTCCGCCGTTGTCACCGGTGAGGAAAACCACGGTGCGGTCATCGAGCTTCAACTCCGCGAGCTTCTTCAGGATGTTGCCTACGGAATCATCGACGCTTTCCACGAGCGCCGCGTAACCGGGATTGTTTTGGCGCGAACCCGGCACAATCGCTTTCTCATACTTCTTGATGACGTCCGCTTTGCCTTGGATCGGCGTGTGCACTGCGTGGTGCGGCAGGTACAGGAAGAACGGCTTCTCTTTATTGGTCTCGATGAATTTGCACGCCTCGACCGATTCACGATCCGTCAGGAATTCACCCTTCGGTCCATCGGGCAAGGTCGCAATGCCATAGGGCGAGAAGTAGCTAGGCGGCTGGCCGCGATGGGTGCCGCCCAAGTTGATATCGAAGCCCTGCTTGTCCGGGTAAAACTCTTCGGCACCCAAATGCCATTTACCGATGCTCGCCGTGGCATAGCCCTTCGTCTTCAACATCTCCGCGATCGTCACTTCCTCCAACGGCAAGTGCATCAACCAGTCCGGGATCTTCAGTTTCGCATATGGCCGCTTGTGCCCCTCGATCCAGTCAGTGATGTGCAGCCGCGCCGGATACTTGCCCGTGAGCAAGGCGGCGCGCGTGGGCGAGCACACCGTGCAGGCCGCGTAAGCCGAGTTGAATTTCATCCCCTCCTTCGCCAACCGGTCGATGTTCGGCGTCTGGTAATACTTGCTGCCAAAGCACGCGAAGTCCGTCCACCCCAGGTCATCCACGAGGATGAAAATGAAATTCAACGGTTTCTCCGGCGCGGCCGCACGTGCCTGGCCACCCAGCCAGAGCAGGCACAGACACACCAGCAGCCGAAAACCGAGCGATATTTTAAAACGGGAAAAGATTTCGTTCATGATCTCTGTTCTTCCACAGACGTTGCCGGACCGGTGAATGTTTCAAAGAAAGCATGAAACACCGGCACAAGCAATCCTTCGCCAGAAAGCAAAAGGGCACTGCTGGTCGGCAGTGCCCTTGGCTGAAAACTCTCTGGAATGGCTTACACGCTCGGATCTGCCCCCAGCGTCCCGTTCAATTGCACCAGATACTCCGGTGATTTCACGTGCTTGAGCGTGGCGAGGGCGAAGTCCAGGCGCTGTTCCACCCCCAGACGTTTGGCTTCATCCACATGGCCGGGCTTGTTCAGGAACTTGGACAGGTAATCCACATGGCGGCGCCAGAGCCGGATGTCTTTTTCCTGCTTCGTAGCCAGACGCAGCTTGTACCAATCACTGCTGATCAAAGCTTCGCGGGTGAACAACGCACGGATCTCCGGGCTCGTCAGGTCTTTGCCCTCGAACTGGTCATCACGCATGATGTGCAGCAGCGCCTTCAGCGGCGGGCACGCATCCTTGATGCTGCCGTCTTCGAAGTAGGACTGCGCCACGCGCTTGTGCGTCGCCACGATGTTGTCCATGCCGTCCGCGAAGACATCCATGCCCTGCAACTCCGGTTGCAACATGTCCTCGCTGATCACCATGGTCGGGTGATTGAACACACGGCCGAAGTAAGTGCGCACGAAACGCTTCGTGATGCGGTAGCCCAACCGGCTGGAGAGGAGCTTGCGGCCCTCGAATTCCTTGTCCTCGCACTTTTCCAGATAACCGTTCCGGATGAGGAACTGCGGATCGCGCTCCTGCTCCGTCATACGGCACCAGACCTCCGGGATGAGCAGGCTGATGTCATGATCCACGCGCACATTCGGCCCGACGTAAGCGGCCGACGTGATGAAACTCTCGTAACCCGTGAGCAGATAGGACACGAGCGCGTTGTTCAGATCGACGATCGGCGGCAGCGCGTTGAACGGCCCCTTCGTGAGCGCGCCTTCGGAACCAGCACCGGTGGTGGATGGCGATTTGCCCGTCATGCTGGAGATGAACTCCATGAAGAGCTCCGGCAACTCGAGATAGTGGATGGGGCTGAACACGGCCAGCGGACGGATCTTCGCCGCGGCTTCCGGCGGATTGTTACGACGGCCCGGCAGCACGGCGTTCACAGGCGTCGGCACCGGTTCACCCAGCGGCACGCGGCGTTGCAGGCGCGTGGCCACTTCCGCGAGATACACGGAGCGCGGATTCAACAAGTCCGGGCGCGTTTGCAGGTAACGCGGGTTCTTGGACGGCTTGCCTTCCACGATGCGCGGATGCGCCGAGGAGACAAAGTAATCCGGCTTCGGCACGGCCACAGCCTGCCGGATGATCTCTTGGATGGGGGCGGTGAATTTGTCGAACCCGATGGCGTCTTCCATCAATTCCTTCGCAAAGGCCGTGGTCAACGGCTCGTAGTTCGAGAAGAAATTGTCATGCCGCGCGAAATCCAGTTCCGTCTGCTTGTCGTAGCCGCGATGAATCGCGTCATCCGGGCGCTGGAACAGGCGGTATTCGCAGTTCTGCACGAACTTGATCGAGGGATATTCATCCAGCCCGCTTAGGTTGGCCACGGCCGGCGTCGGCACCACGATGGAGGCCGTGATGTCGTCTTCCATCTGGATCTTGGAAGCCGGTTGGAAATCCTTGCGCAGACCGAACGTGCGCCAGGCACCATCTTCGTCATAGCCCACCCGCAGGTAATTGGTGACGAGCTTGCGGCCATCGCACTTCAACTCATTGCCGGGCGTGCCGTTGATGATATCCACGCTGAAATGGCTGCGCCAATCATCACCCCACTCGGGCTTGTAGTAGCGCTTCACCACGAAGACGAGTTCCTTGATGTGCTGCGGGATGGCCGTCAGCCAATTGTTATACTCCTCCGTGTATTCACGGGAAGCCGGACTGAGCAGCTTGATGACGGAACCGAGGGAACGCTCCGGACTGAGCACCGGGCGTGTATCCACCTTGCTCTTGTCCTTGAGGCGGTCCGAGTAATCCCGCTTGAGCAGGTCGGCCACCAGGTCGAAGTCATTCTTGAAATCCGCCACGAACACAGGCCCTTGGATGATCGCATCCGTGATGGGCTTGGAGATCTCGGATTTGCCACCACCGGAGACCGTGCAAGGTTTGTGGCACAACACCCCTTCCGCCACGGTGCCGATAAGCCGCCAGGTGCGGCCCCCCGGCGGTTTCTCCATGTGCACCTTGTAGCCGGAGGGACGGATGTACGTCTTGCCCGGCATCAGCTTGATGCTCTGCGTCTTGCCCGCATAGGACCACGAAACCTTCTGCTTATGCAGGTCGAAATGCACATCTTCACAGACGTAGATGATGTCTGCGTAACGTTTGTCGATGCCGTAACCCTCCGGTTGCAACCACATCAGCTCCGCATATTTCTCGGTGACTTCCTGCCAGCTATGCTCCTTGCGCTTCACGTGCAGGTTGCCGCTGAACTCCTCACCCAGATCGTAGGCGGGATACACCATCGCCCCACCGGCGTGCTCTTCTTCGCACAGGCCGAAGAGGTTTGCAGCGTAGCTGATCTGCGTTTTGACCTCTTTCTTGCAGTAACCGAAATAATTGTCCGCGATGATCGTGACGATGACGCCGCGGCTGTCGCGCGCGGTTAGCTTGTAGGCCTGACCGTCGTTGTAGAGTTCGTCCTCTTTCTTCCAGCACATGCCATCCTGGCGCTGACGCTCCGTGGCCTTGTCCCAATGCGGCAGGCCAAGCTCCTTCTTCGTCAATCCCACGAGGTGCGGCGCGAGAACCACGCAGCCCGTGTGGCCGGACCATTGCTCCACATCCAGGCCGGCATCGTTCTCCGGCAGATACGGATCGCCCGCATTGCCAAAAATGCTCTCCACGAAATCCAGATTGCTGACCAGGTTGCCGGGCACAAAGAAGCGCACTTCCATGCTCTTCTTCGGCGTGAACCCTTTGACTTCCGGGCAGATCACCGGCCGCAGCAAAAGCGTCACAAAGCACTCAGCCTTCTTCTCCTGTTCGCTCGTGATGGGGAGGCGCAAGAGGCTGGTCGGCGGCTGGAGCGCCTTCTGCAACATCAGCGCAAAGGTATACTTCGGCACCTCATACTTGTCCGCCGGGACAGGCAGGCCGCCATCGGCCACGTGGAAAACGCCCTTGGTCGTGCGGCGGTCGCTCTTGGGATTGTGCAGGACGCCTTGTTTGGTGCGGTAGGAACTGACGATGTCCGAGACGAACTCATCCTTGCCCACCGGCAGGGAAAGCGTGCGGGCCAGACTATGCCGGTCCAGCACAAAGGTCTGGCTTGGCAGCTTCACCGACACACTGGTGTCGTAAAGATAATCGTCGAGGAATTGCTGGATGCGCCAGTCGGCGGAACAAAGGTAGTTCGCCAACAGCCGCTCGCTCTCGCGATGATGCGAAAGCAACGAGGCGGCCATCTCATGCAGTTCCGAGTCACCATGGGTGACGACGGTCGGCAGGCCCATGGCGGCCAGTTTCAAATTGATATATTGCAACAACCGCTCCTCGGAGGTGGGAGCGGTGTCCGTGTACAGACCAATGCTTTTTGACAGATTCATCTCAGCGCGGGGTTTTTGGCGAGACGGCCAATGGTTGACCAACTACGACTCTACGGCGCAGAATTATGCGCGAGCCGTTTATCCACGCAAGTGCAGAGGTAAACAAACGCAGGTTAGGATAAGTGATTTAACCGCCTCCGCACCCACAAGGAACAGGAAATCTGAAGACCCTGATTGGCGGTAAAAAACCATTATCACCAAGATCTAGGAATCACCCCTTGCTTCGATCACGGGATGAAACGCTGGCCCTCTTCGGCTGATTAAAGCCATTCTCCTAAACAAAACCGGCGGGCAGATGAATCTGCCCGCCGGTTTCATCGAAAAGATGGCGCGTTTAAGGAGCGATCTTGTCACTCAGCCATTGGCGCGCCTGGGTGAAGGAATCCTTCACATCATCCATGGACTTCCGGAAGCCCGCCTTGATCTCATCCCACTTGGATTCGTTGGCATCCTTGATCTCATCCAATTGCTTGTTAAGAGCGGCCACCTTGTCCTTCAGGACTTGCAGCTTCGCCTTGCCTTCGCTCTTGGCCGGTTCCGCGGAGTTCTCCACGCGGGAGGCCAGTGTATCCAGCTCTTTGTTGATGTCGTTCAACTGGGCGCGCATCTTCTCGGCAAATTCCAAGCGCTGCGCGTAGGCGTATTCATTGACGTCTTTGACCAGTTCTTTCGTGTCTTGCTTCACCTTATCGATCTGCTGCGCGGCGGCATCCATGCCTTGGGTCACCGGCTTGTCATTCGGCGATTTCTCGTCGGCCGGTTTGCAACCCACCACAAAAGCCGTGGCAGCGATAAAGGTGACCATCAGAATATAGGTTTTCATGCGTATTCGTTTTCAGGGTTATGGTTTTTAGAAAGTGGTACGGATACCCACCCGCACCAGGCCGTAATTGGCGGTCTTGTCCGTCAGCACGTAGCGCGCATCGGTGAAGAGGCCGAACGTCGAACTGAACCGGTATTCCAAACCGCCACCGACATGGGCGAACCACTGGTCGGTGAGATCAAACTCATGACCGCCACCACCATAGAAGTAAGGCGCAAAGCCGGAGGAGCCCAACGGCAGCCGCAGGATCGCGCTGCCAGAGACGCTGTCCACCGCGCTATGCGCGAGGTTCTCGGTGTACGCATCGCCGCCCAGACCAAAATTCTTGGTGAAGAAGTAGCTCATGCCGATACCCGCCCCGAGCCGCGCATCGTTTTTGATGCGATTGCCGGAGATGTTGTTGATGGTCTCCCGACTGAACGAGGCCGAGCCGAAGCCTTCAAACACAGCCTCATGTGCCCGATAGGGACTGTCCACATCCGGATGTTCATTGCCGGCATTATCGGCCCAGGCCGAGGTGGCGATGGTCATGAGCAGAGCGGTCCCGAGCAGATATGTTTTTGTTTTCATGGTGCGTTTATCAAATGGGGTTGAGGTTTGTTTCACAGTTGATTTGGTTTGGTTTTCATGGCGCGGCGGGTCACCCCACCGCGCCCAGAATTCCGCGGTCGGAGTGAGTTTTGTTTAAGGTTTCAAGGCGATGTTGTTCTTCAACTCCTTGACCCCTTCCACACTCTTGGTGATCTCACCGGCACGCTCTTTCTGCTCTTTGTTATCCACAAAGCCGCTGAGCTGTACCGTGCCCTTGAAGCTGGAGACATCGACGTCCGGATATTTATACACCGCGTCACTGTGCAGGGCGGTCTTCACCCGGGAGACGGTGGCCTTATCATCAATGGACTCACCTGTGCTGCGCTCATAACGGCTGCCCGCACAACCGGCGGACAGGAGCGCCACACCGAGCATGGTCCCCAAGCAGAGGCTGCTGATTCGTTTCATGATGTTGGTGTTAGCTTTCATGAATTCTATTTGAGCAATGGAGGTGCCATCGCTGGCGTTTCACACCAACCCATTGAAAGCCAACAACTTTCAGAATCCCCCTCAAACCCAAGCTCAATGCGTTCTGCAAACTAAGGCCTCACCGCAGGCGACCAGCTTGCAAAAAGCGCAGCACGAAATCCGAGATGCCACCAAATACCACTCAACCTCAGTCTCGATCATCATTCGACCTTGAGTCTGTCAGGAACTTTTTCAATTCGTTCAGCGTAGAACTGTAGCCAGGCCGTAAAAGCAAACGGCCTCCGGTGAGCACCGGAGGCCGTCAGGAACAAACCTGTTGAACGTTGCGCGTCTAGTTCAAACCAAGACGTTTGCGTTTGCGATAGAGTGTGGCCTGGTCAATGCCGAGGACGGAAGCCGCCTCACCCAAACTCGACACCCGATCCAGCACCATGCGGATGTGCAGTTCTTCGAGCTTATCCAGCGAGATCATGGTGCCCAAGGCTTCATCGGGTCTCGTCGCCAAAGTATTGGGCGAGCGCATCTCCAGCGGGAAATCTTCCGGCACGATCTGGTCGTTCCGCGCCAGGATGACCGCCCGTTCGATGGCATTGCGCATCTCGCGCAGGTTGCCCGGCCACGGATACGTGCGCAGGCAGGACATGGCTTCCGCGGTGAACCGGATATTGGGCCGCCGGCACTGATGCGCGAACAGCTCCGCGTAGTATTCCGCGAAACGCACGAGATCATCCTGCCGGGCCCGCAAAGGCGGCATCTCCACGCTGATCACATTTAGGCGGAAGTAGAGATCCTCGCGGAAGGCGCCTTCCGCCACCCGTTTTTTGAGATCGCGATTCGTCGCGGCCACGATGCGCACATTCGCCGTGCGCGTGACGTTTTCACCGAGGCGCTCGTACTCGCGCTCTTGCAGCAGGCGCAGCAACTTCGGCTGGATCTCCATCGGCAGATCGCCGATCTCATCCAGAAACAGTGTCCCGCCTTCCGCCGCTTTCACTTTGCCCCAATGATCTTTCACCGAACCCGTGTAAGCTCCGCGCACACTGCCGAAGAGCTCGCTCTCCAGCAGTTCCTTCGAGAGGCTTGGGCAGCTCACGGTGACGAACGGTTTGTCTGCAGCCAGGCTGTTTTGGTGAACCGCCTTGGCCGCCACGCTTTTGCCGGTGCCGCTCTCACCCAAGATCAGCACGGAGGCCGGAGTCGGCGCGGCACGCAGCAGGACTTCCATCACCTGCTTCATCTGCGGCGAGGTGAAATCAAAGATGGGTTCGCCGTTCTGGGATTTGTTCTCGCTCACCTCGCGCTCGAGGCGTTCGATGCGCTGGCCCATCTGGTGAAACTTGTTGAGGCGCGCGAGCACCAGCAGGAATTCCTTTCGTTGAAAGGGCTTCTCGAGGAAATCCACCGCCCCGCGCCGCATCGCTTCCACGGCCGTCTTCACATTGCCTTGCGCTGTGAACATCACCACCGGCAGCTGGGGGAAATTTTTAACGATCTGTTGCAGCAGGTCCAGACCGTCATCCGCCCCGAGGTGCAGATCCAGCAGGGCCGCGTCGAACTTGGTTTCTTTCAACCGCGTGAGCGCGTAGCTGCCGCCGGGCGCGCCCTCCGCATAATGGCCCTCGTCGTCGATCAGGATGCAAGTTGCCTCCCGAAACGTCTTGTCGTCATCGATCACTAAAAAGTCCATACGTCATACTCCTTCCTACTGCATTGCGCTGGGCAGTCTCAGGGTGAAGGTGGCGCCTTTGCCGGCCTGGCTTTCACAAGCCACCTCGCCTCCCATCTCCTGCACCAGCTTTTTCACGATGCTCAATCCCAGTCCCGTCGAAGGTTCCCCTCCGGTGGGCCGGGCAGACAACCGGCCATAGCGCCGGAACATCTTCTGCTTGTCTTCCGGCGTGAATCCCGGCCCCTGGTCTTGGATGGTGCATTCAAGGCACTCATCCACGGCCTGGACCGTGATGTTTATCTCTTTGTCCGGAAACGAGAACTTCACCGCATTGGAGATCAGGTTATCCAGCACCTGGTTAAGGGCGGTCCTGTCGCCATAGATGACGGCGTCCGATTCCGGGAGAAAAATGTTTAACCGCAGATTCTTGCGGGCCGCGGCTTCCTGATATTCCTGCACCGCTTCCCGGATGGCCTCGGCCAGGTTCAGCCGTTGCCGGCTAAGCTCGGTGCCGTGCTCGACGGCCGCATTGGCCAGAAACTCTTTCACGAAAGAGAGCAACTGGCCGGTGGAACGATGCATATTGTCCACGAGCCGCACGGTCTTGGCGTCCGCCGCCGTGTTGATCCGGTCCTTCAACAGTTGCGCACTGAGCTGCATGCCACTGAGATGATTCTTCAAGTCATGGGCGAGGATGCCCATCAGCTCATCCTTGTCTTCCGCGAGCTGATACAACTGGTCGCGCGCGGACTTCAGCATCAGATGCGTCCGCACCCGGGAAAGCAGTTCCGCGTGATTGAACGGCTTGGTGACATAATCCACGCCGCCTTCATTGAAGGCCCGGACGACGAGGTCCTTGTCATCCGCCGCCGAAACGAAGATCACCGGGATGTCTTTCCACGCGGGATTTTCGCGGATCTGACGGCACACCTCGAAACCGCTCATGCCGGGCATGATGACATCCAGCAAGATGAGGTCCGGCAAACGCAGGGCTATGCGTTTAAGCGCGCTCGGGCCATCCGCCGCCGGCACGATCTCATAGCCCAGCTTGCCCAGCACGCTGCCCACCACCTGGATGTTCGCCGGCTGATCGTCCACCACCAGCACACGGAAAGTGACGGGTGTGACGACGTTGCTGCTGACCTTGTGTGTGCTCTCGCTCATCGGGCCGCCTTTGGTTGCGTGGCCTGCTCCAGTTCCGTAAGGAACTTGGGGAACTCCAGCAGATGTTTTTCCATCTCGTTCACCGCGTAAGATTCGGCATGACCGTAAAGCAAACGGGCGAAGTTTTGTACGGACACGCATTCGAATTGTTTGCCGATGTTCTCCACCTTGCGGGCAAAACTCTGGACCTCGTTCACCCCCAGGCTATCGCGCAAGATCGGCCATTCATCGCGCTCCAGACGCCGCAAGCGGCTGAGCATCTGCTCGCGCTGGGCCGGATTCATCGCTGATTCCATCGGCACCGATTGGGCGAGAGTGGTGGATTGGCGCGGAATGAAATGAGCCAGCTCATTGAAGAGCTTCTGCAAGGTGAATGGCTTGGCCAGGAAGCCATTGAACTTCTCCTGTGAATCTTCGGCTTGCTCGAAGGAATTGGAAGCCGTCACGGCGATCACCGGCAACAGATCCAGCCCGGGTATCTTCCGTATTTTCAGCAAGGCAGAATGGCCGTCCAGCTCAGGCATCCGGATGTCGAGCAGCACCAGATCCGGCCGGATTTCCATGGCCTTCTCCACGGCATCCCGCCCGTTGCAACCGAACACCAGCCGGTGATGCGTCCCCGCAAACATCCCGCCCATCAGCTCACGGTTCAGCTCGTTGTCATCCACGATCAAGAACGTGGATGGGATGAGCTGGTTGAAGTCCACCACTTCGTCCGCCAAGTCTTTCCGGTTGTCCGGCAACCGGGGTGACACGGCGACATCCGGCAGGCGCAGATGAAACGCGGACCCCTGCCCCACGATGCTTGCCACGGTGATGGTGCCGCCCATGCGCTCTACCAAACGCCGCACGATGGAAAGCCCGAGCCCGCTGCCTTCGCGGCTTGCGTTCACATCACCCTGCACGAACGGCTGGAAGATGGCATCGAGCTTTTCCTTGGGGATGCCGGCACCGGTATCTTGCACTTCAAAGACGAGCGTCACCTTGCTGCTCTGTTCCTGCCGCTCAAAACTCACGCGCGTCTCGACACTGCCACGATCGGTGAATTTCACCGCATTCCCCACCAAGTTGACCAGGATCTGCCGTAAGCGCAGGCGGTCGAGCAACAGCGCCCGGGGCATGTCCTCGGCCACGTGGCAGCTCAGCTTGATCTTCTTGCGGGTGGTGATCTCGGCGAAAACCGTCCGCACAAACTCGCACAGCTCACGCGGGTCAGTAGGTTCGGGCCGCAACACCATCGCTCCGGCCTCGATCTTGGAGATGTCCAGCACATCATCGATCAATTGCAGCAAGGACTGCGCGCTGGAACGGATCGCCTTCGCATAATGCCGCTGCTTGGGTTCGGTGAGCTCGCCACCCAGCAATTCGCTGAAGCCCAAAATGGCGTTCATCGGAGTGCGGATCTCATGGCTGACATTCGCGAGAAACACCGTCTTCTCCGCACTGTTCCGTTCCGCCTGCAATTTGGCCTCGACCAGTTCCCGCTCACGCTCCTGATGTTTCAACGTCAGCCGCGCGAGCCAGAACGCAAAGAGACCGGCGCCCAATCCTAATATGCCCGCGACGAAGCTCGTCAGGAACGCCCGCCACAGTTGCGAGCGCGCCTTGTCGCCCTGATCGGAAACCAGATGCGCGCGCATATTATGGATGCTCGCGACCTCCCGGCGGATGTCATCCATGTGCTTCTTGGCCAAGCCATCGCCCAACAATGCCTTGGTGGCCATGAAACCGTCGTTACGGCGGGTCGTGATGATTTTGCGCTGGTCATCCAAGCTCAGCTCCACCTTGCCACGCAGCTCCATCACGCGTTTCAGCATGTCCGAATCATCTTTGGTCAGCTCCGAGAGGAGATCGAACTTCTTGGGCAGCTCCGTCTCGGCTGCCAGCATCGGCACGAGCAGCTCCACATCTCCCGTGATGACAAAGCCTCGCGCGCCAGTCTCCACATCCAGCAGGAGCTTGAGCACCTGATCCATCTCTGAGCGGATCGCGACCGCTTGGCGTGCCGCCGAGAGCCGTTCCGACAACTGCAACCAAGTCAACGCAGCCAACAGCACGCTGGCGATGGACAAGGTCAGCCAGACCAGGACCACCGTCTTGTAAACTTGATTGTTAGGTTGCCGTAACATGTGCGCCCTTACGGAGACGAACTATTATTCGCCCATTCATTAGCACAAAAAGCAAACATCCTATATACCGTTCGGTCAGTTAATTTTCTTTCCCTGAATCAACCGCACGAGGACCACGATGATGGCCACCACCAGCAGGATGTGAATGAAGCCGTTCAGCGTGTATGCCGAGACGAGCCCCAGCAGCCAGGCAATCACCAGAATTAGAGCCAAGGTATAAAGCATAGTTTTGATGCGTTAAGGTTTTCACTCACTGCTTATGATTCACACTGTCCAACGCAGGTGTCTCATGCCCTTAATCAGCGAGAAACGTGCCCCCCTCATAAAAATTCCCTAATTCATTTAGCTCCAAATGTTTAAGTCACAAAACACTACCTCCCTTTCTCGCAAAAATGCGCAAATCGCATACCTCGCGATCAAAATACATTGCACAATGCAATACACATGCTGAACAACGTCCTGCTGGCTGGTCAGCAAGACCTCAGAACCGTGCTTTAGCGGTTAAAAATGGGCTAGCGGGGGTTATACCTCCTTTGTGGAGTGAGTCTGCAGCTTTCCGCCTGAACTATTTGCATGTCCCGGTCGGCTTCCTTGTGCATAGCGCACGAAAAACAGCCCCGGCCAGAATATAGCCAATTTCCTAACCCCTTGCAGGCCTACCAGATGAGGCCATCAGACTCCGGTTGGCACCCGAAGTGCAAAGGAAGCAGGCAGACAAGTCGTTGCCTCTCGAGGGAACGCTCAAGACATAACTAACAAAACCTCAAATCCAAAAATGCTATGACAACACTGGAGATCAAAGGCAACTGGAACATCGTGAAGGGCAAACTCAAACAGAAGTGGGGTAAACTCACGGACAATGATTTGCGCTACATCGAAGGCAAGGAAGAGGAATTGGTGGGCCGTATCCAAAAGCGCACCGGTGAAGCCAAAGAGAAAGTGCGGGAAGCGATAGATGATGCCTGCGCGTCTTGTTTCTCGCCGCGCAAGTAACGGCCCCGGCCGTTCTGTTGACGAAGCTGAGAACCTCAGCTTCGCCAACCGCATTGGGGAAGTCCCACCCTCACGCCGCCTGCAACCCCTGTTAAATTATGCCCGCAGAAATGAATCACCCAAAACGCTCACGCTGGCTCGCCGCCACGCTGTTTCTGACCAGCGCGGTGCTCACCATCTGCATCCTCTATTTCGGCCGTGCGTTGCTCATCCCGTTGGCTTTGGCGATTCTGCTCAGCTTCATCCTGTCACCCGTGGTGACGAAACTGCGCCGTTGGGGGGCCGGCCGGATCTTGTCGGTCATCATCACGGTCGTGTTGACCCTGACCGCCCTCGCGAGCATCGGCACCATGATCACCCTGGAGTTGAAAAGGCTCGCCAACGAACTGCCCGCTTACCGGCAGAATATCCGGCAGAAAATTTCCGATATCCGCAGCGCCAGCAAAAGCGAATCGCTGCACCAGGTGAAAGCGATCGCGCAGGAGATCATCGACGAATTCAAACAGGAGGAAACTCCGGCCTTCGCCCAAAAGAATAATCCCGATGCCCCGGTCGTAGTCACCGAAGAGAAGACCGCGGCTACTACCAGCAGCAGCAACAACGCCCTGCTGGATTCCATGCTGGAACAGTTAAGCTCAGCCGGACTGGTCATCATCCTCGTGATCTTCATGCTCTTGCGCCGGGAAGATTTGCGGGACCGCCTGCTGCATCTGGCCGGGTGTGAAAACTTGGTGATGACCACCAAGGCGATCGAAGAAGTCAGCGACAAGGTCAGCCGCTATCTGGTGCGGCAATGCCTGCTGAACACCATCTTTGGCGTTGGCATCGCCATCGGTCTGTCCTTGATCGGCCTGCCGTATGCGATCCTCTGGGGATTCCTTGCCGGCACCGCCCGTTTCATCCCGTACATCGGCCCGGTCCTGGGTGCCGTCGCGCCGATCGTGATGAGCCTCGCGGTGTTCGATAGCTGGGGTTCCCCGCTCATCGTCATCAGCTTGATCTTGGGTTGGGAACTGCTGAACAACATGGTGCTGGAGCCGGTGCTTTACGGCCAGGGCATCGGTGTTTCCGAAGTGGCTTTGCTGGTGATGATGGCTTTCTGGACGTGGCTGTGGGGCGCATTAGGGCTGGTCCTCGCCGCACCGTTGACGGTGTGTCTGGTGGTCATCAGCAAGAGCGTTCCCGGCTTGGAATTCATCAGCAAACTGCTCGACAGCAAACCGGCCCTCGCCCGGCACCACGCATTCTATCAACGGCTCATCGCCCAGCAACACGATGAAGCCATGGAATTGGTCCGGGAATACCTCTCGGCCCATACGAACGCAGAATTTTTCACCTCCCTGTGTTTGCCGGTATTGGAAACCTGCCGGCGCGACCACGCGCAAAACCGGCTGGCCGCGCGCGAACTGAAACGCATCTGCCAGATGCTGCGCCAGATCCTGACGGAGATCCACGGCCGCCCAGCGGGCACGGCCATGCCGCCGGAAAAAAATCCCCCGCACGCACTGATCATCGGCTGCCCGGTGCAAGATGAAGTGGACGAACTGGTGCTCTTGATGCTCGCGGAGTTGTTGGCCGAGGAACACTGCTACATGCCGGTGCTCTCCGCCGAACTCACGGAGACTGAGAAACTCGCAGAGATCGCCGCTTACCAGCCCACAGCCCTGTGTCTGGGTTACCTGGCCGGCGCCGATGGAACGCACTACACAGAATTCCGCACGCAGATTCACCAGCGGTTTCCTCAACTGCCCATCGTGGCGGCGACGAAAGCGAACGAGAAAACAACGGGATTGCCGACGGATCTTTCGATCGCTACGTCTTCCTTCACGGAAGCCAAGCAGGAACTGCTGGCCCATTCTGCGACCCCGCCAGAAGCGGGCGATGGCACCGAAATACCAGCCATGCCGCCAGTGCTGGTCACCGCCTAAACGCCTCAGCGTGCTTCTCTGCAAAACGCAACAAGGCTTGGACCATCTCCGCAAACTGCACTCGCCAAAAAACCCGCACCAAGCCTGTGAAAAACCAAAACCCACTGCCACTAAGTCAGTTAGAAAAGCTGGCTACGATCAACGAATGATTGGCCTGCTACCCGCTATATAAAGAATCAGTAAGCCATTAGAAACGAACCTAAGGAAAGGATACTTATGTTAAGCTGGACCATCATGTTCTTGATTGTAGCCTTGGTAGCGGCCGTGCTCGGTTTCAGCGGTATTGCGGGAGCGGCGGCAGGCATCGCCAAAGTCTTGTTCCTCATCTTCATCATCTTCTTCCTCGTGTCCCTGATCTCGGGCGGCCGCAAGGTGTAGAAACCTGAATTATTTACAACGCTATGAATAAACCACTCGGAATCGCATTACTCGTCGGCGGCGCGGTGCTGATCATTTTCGGCGTCAACGCCTCGGAATCTTTCAGCTCGGATGTCTCACGGTTTTTCACGGGAGCACCGACGGACAGAACCATCTGGCTGCTCATGGCCGGGATTGTCGCCGCGGTCGTCGGGTTCTTCCTCACTTTGGGCCATTCGCCCAAACATTAATCATCACACCGGGTCTGTGAGGCACATCCAGGCCAAGGGTGATGTTAAAAAAGAAGGGCGGGTCCTGCTTCCCGCCCTTCTTGATTTTTAAAGGGGATCAATTTCTCGCCCGCACCCGCAGCCCCGTCAGCTCAGGCGTGTGCGCAAAAGATATCAGGCCATTCACCGCGGTGGCTCCCAGATAAGTGTCATTCGTGATGAGCAGGTTGCCATCGATATCCAAATAGTCGGTCAGCTCGGCCAGCTGCGCGGCCGCGGTGATCTGGATGCTCGTCTCGATCATGCACCCGATCATCGTCTTCAAGCCCGCTTGGCGCGCCGCTTGCAATGCCTCGTAGGAAGCAGAGATGCCGCCGGCCTTCACGAGCTTCACATTCACGTAGTGGAAACATTCGGCGGCGATGGCAAGGTCCGCGCTAGATTTATAAGACTCATCCGCCATGAGCGGCAACGGACTGCGGTCCTTCAACCAGCGCATATCTTCCGGGGCCGTGCTGGCGGGCATCGGCTGCTCGATGAACTCGATGTGTTTATCCTGGGCGATCCACTCGATCTGCTTCAGCGCCTCCTCTTTCGTCTTCCACGCTTCGTTGCCATCGACGCGCACCGTTTTAGTCGGTGAAACAGAACGAAGGGCGGCCAGGTTCTCGCGATCTTGCGGGCTGCCAACCTTCAGCTTCAGCACGGGATAGTGCAGGGCTTTCGCAACCTTCTCTTTGATGTCCTCCGGCGAAGCGATGCCGATGCTGAATGACGTGATGTGCTTGTTCTCCTGGAAACCCAGCCCGAGAAAATCATAGATGGCCTTGCCCGCCTTACGCGCCGCTCCGTCCAGCAAGGCGATGTTCAGAGCGCACTTGGGACCAAAGTTACCGGAGCCACGGTATCAAGATACGCCATGCTGGCCGGGACATCTTCAAACGAAAGCTGGGAGGCATCGACCCGTTTCAGGAACTCCATGATCGTGTCCGTGGTTTCCTTGTAGCGGTTCGAGGGGGCCGCTTCGCCTAGGCCCAAGGCGCCATCCTTATCCCGCAACTCGACTACCACGCTGCCGAAAATAGTAGTGCCACCGCTGCCACCCGGACCAAAGCTGCTCGCGATGGTCCACCGGTGTGCCAGTTGCAAATCCAGCCGACGGAAGGTCAATTGCATGCGCGGAAACAATGCGCAAATCCCGGCCAAGTCGTCCAGAATGAACATGCTCCGGGGTTTTCCGGAAAAATATCCGAACTTTTTCGCTTCCGGGACGTAATACCTCATAGAAGACCTCGCGAGGTCGGAAAAACAAACCATCGAAACAATTCCGACGCATGAAAAACAGTTTTAGCCTCATTTTGGCCGCGACCTGCCTGCTGGCAGTGAGCACCCACGCTGCTGAACAGAAAAAGCCGCAGCCCGCCAACGAAGATAAGGAAACCAAGTCCAAGGTGACCAAGCCGGAGGAACGCGATCTCCGCACCTCGGAGGATGACCGCCCGCCGATGCGCCCTCAACGCGACCGCCGGGAACAAGGCCGCGAAGATTTTCGCGAAGGCGACCGTCCTCAACGGCCGGCTCCCCGGGATGAAGACCGCGGCTTTGAACCTCGCCGTCAACGCAACGAAGGTTTCGCCCCAAGACCGCAGATGCGTCAGGACAGCGGCCGCTTTGAGCCACAGTTCCCTGATCGGCAAGAATTCCGTCGCAACGAGCCACAGCGCGGTCCGGCTCCGCAACGCGAGAATTTTGACGGGCCTCGCGGTCCGCGGCCGGAATTCGCTCCTCCCCAGCGCGAACAGCAGTTCAGCCGCCGGCCACAATTCAGACCAGAAGGACGTCCGCCGATGGGTGAGCCACGCCGGGAGTTTGATCGTCCACCCATGAATGAACGAGGCCCCGACCGTATGGGGCCACCACCCCGGGAATTCGCCATGGGGCCGCGTGATCGTCAGCCGATGAATCAAGGGGACCGTTTCGCGCCGGAACCGCGGGGCGAAGGATTCGCACCGCGTCCGCAGATGCGCCGGGAAGGCGAACGCTTCGGACCACCACCCGCCGATCGTCAAGATTTCCGGCCACAACGGGAGGACACGCACCAGTTCGACGGTCCGCCTCAACACCGGATGCAATCACCGGACGAAGCCCGTCCGCGCAACGACGATCGGCCCGAAGGCCGCCGTCAATCACGTCCGCCAGTGGAACAAGAGTAAGCTGACAGCCGTAGCGCGACCGTTTATATTGAGTGCGCCAAACATGTCCTCCTCGATATTCAGCTCCTTGTTCACGATCACGGATGAACAGGCCATGTGGCGGGTGCAGCAGCACGCGGACGAGCAGGCGTTCACGCAGTTGATGCAGCGCTGGGAGCAGCCCATCCGCAATCTCTGCGTGCGCATGACAGGTGACTTGCATCGCGGCCAGGACTTGGCGCAAGAAGCCTTCGTGCGGGTCTTTGAAAAACGGCAGCTTTATCAGGCCGATGCGAAGTTCTCCACCTGGCTGTGGCGCATCGCGCTGAATCTCTGCTACGACGAACAGCGCCGTATCACGCGGCGCGGTGAGACCGCATTGGAAAATGACGAAGGCGAAGTCATCCACGAACCGGTGAATGACACCAGCGGCCCGGCCGAAAACATCGAAGCCGCCGAGCGCGCCGACATGGTGCGGCGCGCATTGCAAAAGCTGCCTGAGACATATCGGACGGTGTTGGTCTTACGGCATTACGAAGGCTTGAAGTTCCGGGAGATCGCCGAAGTCCTCGATGTCCCGGAAGGCACGATCAAGTCGCGTATGGCGGAGGCTTTGACACAGATGGAACGGCTCTTGAAAGAGGACGTGCACAAGACGTAACGACGAAATCATTTTAGCAAATTTATGAAACATCCGGCACAAGAAGAATGGATGGATTACCTCTACGAAGAGGTCTCAGCGAATGACCGGGCCCGGCTCTCCGCACACCTTGCCGCCTGCCCAGAATGCCGCACGCAATTGCAAGGCTGGCAGAAGACGATGACGCGGCTCGACACTTGGAAGCCCGCGAAGCAGAACGCCCCCGCATTCCGCTGGTTCCCGGTCGTGCGCTGGGCCGCCGCTGCGCTGGTCATGACGACGTTTGGCTTCGCACTCAGCCGCATGACCACGCCCAAGGTCGATCCAGTGGCTTTGCGTGATGGGGTCCGCACCGAGGTCGTTGCTGAAATGAAACAGGCCTGGCAGAAAGAGATGCAACAGCTCAACGCCAAGCTCGACCAGCAGCGCACGGAAGACCAGCAACAGGTCGTGCAAACGCTGCGCCAGATGGAAGCACAACGGCTCGCGGACTTCGCCTCGCTGCGTTATGAACTGGATACGCTGGCCATGTCTGCGCGGTTGGAATCAACCACGAAACCATCCGTCATCACCGCTCAAGTCAGCCTGCAGAAATGAGGATGTATATGAATAACCGCATGCTTTATCTCAGCCTGACCGCCGCCGTCGCAGGCTGGAGTTGCGTCTTCTACGCCACTCAACTCACCGCACAGGAACGCGAGCCGGTTCCACGCAACGAACCGGGCGAACGCCCGCAGAGGCCCCGACCGGCCATCGGCCAAGGGGAAGGCGAGCGCCCACAAAACCCCAATGGTGATCCGAACCGGCAGCGGCCGCTCGGAGCGTTCCGCATCGGCGGTCGCGTGCTCATCGTCTGGCCGCAGGCCGAAGCGCAACCGCAGCGTGAACTCGAGGAAGACTTGAACACGATGATGCACCTGGTGGAGCGCACGGTGGAAAAGACTTTTGCCGTCAACATGGATGACGAGAACGGACCCCGCCGTTTCATGCCTCCGTTGAACATCAACGAGAGTCAGGCACTGTTCCTTGATGATTACGGCGCGGTATTTTCCTTCCGCACCTTTCTACCGCTGCAAGGCAATACCCAGGCCAACACCCCGCCTAACGGCAATCAGCCGGGTAACCGTTGGGATAAGGCACGTCAGGAACTCTTTGGTAACGGTCAGGATGGCAACCGCGAGATGCGACCAGTCGCCTTGCAATATGATGCGGTGAAAGTTGGCATATTAAAAGACCAGTTGCTGCAACTGCTCAAGGACGCCAGCCACCTGCGCCATCTCAAACCTGAGCATCAGATCGCTCTGGTCTTATCCGGCCCATCACCCATGCCTTCGCAACCACCTGAAGTGAAGCCGAACGTCAGCCCCGAGGAACGCCGCTCCGTCATCGAGCGTTTTCGCAACCAGCTCAACCTCTCCACCAGCCTCGTCCTGCGTGTGAAGAAAGCTGACATTGATACCTTCGCCACCGGCAAGCTCACCGCCGAACAGTTCCGCGACAAGGTGAGCATCGTGAATAACTGAGGCCGTTGAATCGTTAAGACGTGAAAGGGTTGAATCGGTTTTACGATTCAACCCTTTGCGCTTTTGAGCGAAAATGATCAACGAACCTTTACCGTCTTCAATTCATCCTTCGGATTCAGTTCCAACTGGAACTTACGATAACGGACCTCAAACGGGATGCTTCCGGCATGCAGCTGAAAAGCGATCACGCCTCGACGGGCACCCGCAGTGTCTTCCATATCCACACAACGCTGGCCGTTGATCGCTGTCTTGATGTGACTGCCCACAGCCACGATCTCATAAGTGTTCCAGTCATCCTTCTTCACATGGCGATCGCTGTCCTCTTTCCAAAGCAGCGCGCGACCATGTTCTTCGTAGAGCTTGCCCCACCAACCCACGCCGACATCCGCCTGATAACCTTTCACCTCGCCATCGGGCAACGCTTCACTGCGGAATTGAATGCCGCTATTGCCCGCATTAGGAGCCAGTTTAACTTCCAGGATAAGCCGGAAATCGCCCACGGCCAAAGGCGCGACCAGCCACTCATTCTTCTTCAATCCCGGACTGGTACCAACAAGCTCGCTGTCCACCACTTTCCAATTTCCTTTCGGACCGGACCAGCCATCCGTGTTCTTACCATTGAAGAACAGGTCGAGGTTGTCCTTCGTCGCGAGCATCGGCACTTGACCCTTGGTCGCGAGATACGCGATCAAGTCACGCACATCGTTCTCGTTCAACTGATCCACCAAACCCTCCGGCATCATGGACAACTCACTCGCCCGGATGGACGCCACGTCCTTGCGCGCCAGCGTCAACGTCTCGTTCGCGCTCGCGATCGTGATGACCTGTTCCGTCTGCTGCTTGATGATACCGGTGATGACGCGCTCATCCTTCATCTCCACCGTAGAGGTCTTGTAATCCAGCGGGATCTCCGCGTTCGGATCGAGGATGTTGTGCAGGATGTAATCAATGTCTCCACGGTTTGACCCCGTCAAATCAGGTCCGATCTTGCCGCCTTCAGCATAAAGCGTGTGGCATTGCTGGCACGTGCGCGCAAAAACCGCCCGGCCCATCATTGGGTCATCGCGGCGTCCCGGCGTCTGCATCAGTTTCTTCATTTTCGCGATCTGCGCCAACTTCTCCGCCGGCGTCGCTCGCACGCTGCCCCAGACCTTCTCCACCTGTTTGGTGATGTCCGCCTGATTCAGATCACGCAACTGCCGCACGATATCTGCCGACAGATCTTTGCGGTCAATGCGCCCTTGCTCCACCGCTGCCAGCATGTCCTTCGCAAACGTCACGCGCGACGCCAGCGAGATGAGCGCATCCCGCTTCTCCGCCGCCGTGAAAGCCCCATAGCTCTGGATCAACACCCGCGAAATGGCGGGATCATTGAAGCCACCCGCTGCCCGGATCGCCACGCCGCGTAACGCCGCATCGTTTAACAGCGCGGGCAACAGCTTCTCCAGCTCCGCGTCCTTCGCCGCTACCAGCGATTGCAACGCCGCCGCCCGATCCGCCGCCGGAGCCGCCGCGTTCTTCAATTGCTCTCGCAAATCCGCCAGCGCCGTCGAGCTGCCGAAGACTAGCGACAGATTCCGCGTCAACTCCTGCACTTTTGCATTCGGACTCTGCGCGAGCTTCTTGGAAACCACATCCCAGCCCTTCGGCATCGCCACGCGACTCTGGCCGCGCAAGCCATCGTTGATACCTTTCAGGATATCCAGTTGCAGTTGCGCATCATTCGATTGCGCGAGCACTGCCACCAAGGGCGACAGCGTATCGCCGGTCGATTGCGCGAAGCTCGCCGTCGTCAACAGAGCGCCCGCCATCACCGCCGTAAATGTCTTCAGAAATCTCATGCAATAAAGCGTTATCGATTATTTCGCGGCCACGGTCTTGTTATCCATCGTCATCCGGCGCGCGATGTATTCGCGGATCAACGGGATTTTCGATTTCGCGAGCAAGTTCAGCCCCGCCGAGGGCTGCTCCGCCACCACCGGTTCCGTAGCGTACCAATACATCAACGGAAGATTGTGGTCCGTGGCATCTTCCGCGTGCGCCAGCAAGCCTTCAAGGATACCTCCGCGTCGGTCTACCGGCATGCGTTGCAACGCCGACGCCAGATACATCCGGACCATAGGCGAGGAATCATTCGCCGCCATATCCTCGAACGTCTTCGAGGACTTTAGCGAGCTCTTGTCCACCCTCGTTTGACTTGATCACTTTCTGGGTCACTAACCCACTTTCGCTGAGCAACTGCACCGTCCACGCTCTTGTGTAATCATCACCCTGCGCAAGCATCGTCTCTGCGGTGTTGGCATCCAACGCCCCGATCACATGCAGCGTCCACAGGGCCCGCAGCTTGATGCTCGTCTCCTTGCTGCTGAGCAGAATCTTGGTGAGTTCCGCAGGAACACTCTTCGCCAGCGCACCCTTGGCACTGCGCTCTTGCAGGATGCGTTTCGCGGTGCGCGCGTACCATTCATTCGGATGCGTCTGATACTTCACCAGCTCGCTGTCCGTCGCCTTCGCCAGATCCACCATCGTCACCTTCTGATCGTTATACACCACCTTGAAGATGCGACCGTTGCTGCGGTCATGCGCCTCGGGCGTGCCCACATGACACTGCTGCTTGTCGTACCAGTCGATCATGTACACCGAACCATCCTGGTCATACTTCAAGTTGATGATCTGCGACCACCGGTCGTTGAAGTTGATGAAGTCGGCCCCGTGCTTGCCCACATAACCAGAACCCGTGCGCGTCGGGATGTCCATGTTGATGCGTTGGCCATGGATGTTGTTCATGAACACCTTGCCCTGATACTCCGCCGGCCAGGTGCCACCGAGATAGCACATCAAGCCCGCGTGCGCGTGACCGCCCCCCGCCGTGTCGGAACGCCCATTGCCACTGTGCGGCGTATTACCGACATAGTGCACGTGATCCCCGTGCGTCTTGATGTCATCGAAGATATACGGATTCTGCGGCCGCAAGGAGCCCTTGCTGAAATCCTGTTTGAAATAATCCGGCGCGATCCGCCGCATCTCCGCGATGCTCGCCGGATTGTGCGCACCCGCCTGCCGTTGATAACGTCCACCCTCGATGATGTGCCAGAAGTGCGGGATCACACAGGCCTCGATGAACGCGTGGCCGTATTCATTGAAGTCCAATCCCCACGGATTGCTCGTGCCTTCGGCGAAGAGCTCGAACTTCTTCTTCCTGGATGATAGCGCCAGATGCCCGCGTTGATGAACTGCCGTTCACTCTCCGGCGCACCGGCCACCTTCACATGCGAGTGTGTGAACACCCCGTGGCAACCATACAGCCAGCCGTCCGGTCCCCACGTGAAGGAGTTCAACGTCTCGTGCGTGTCTTGCGAGGCGAAGCCTTCGAGCAACACCTGCGGCTTGCCCGCGGGTTTCGGTTCATCGCCTTCTTGCACCGGGATGAACAAAAGATCGGCACCGACCCCACATAGACACCGCCGAAACCATACTCGATGCCGGTGACGAAATTCAGGTTCTCGATGAACACCGTGCGCTTGTCGAACTTGTGATCCCCGTTCGTGTCTTCAAACACCACGATGCGATCCGTCCCCTGGCCTTCCGGCTTCTTGCGCGGATAATCGTAATTCTCCACCACCCACAACCGGCCGCGATCATCCAGGCAAAACGCGATCGGCTGTTTCACATCCGGTTCACCGGCGAACAGGTGAGCTTTGAAGCCCTTCGGCAACGTCATCTCCTTTGCTGCCGCTTCGGGTGACAGACCGGAGAATTTCACATCATCCACCGGCGCAGGCGGCTTGGCCGCCGCGATCGGCGCACCGGCTCCGACTGGCTTCCGCGCCGCCGTGTTCTGCGTGCCGAAGTCCGGTTTGCTCGCGTAAAATTTGAAATCATCGAAATTGATGTGGCCCCAATGCCCCTGATGTTCATCCACCAGCTTGATGAAGATTTCCTTCCCCTGATGCGGCTGCAAATCCACCAACACCGGCGTCATCTTTTCCGTCGCATTATTGCTCTGCTGGAACTTCGCCCCCTCAAAGCCCGCCGTCGTGAAGATCACCTTCTTCGTCGCCGCATCGATCAGGTCCACGCGCGTATTCTCGTAAGGCGCACCCGCCACGAGGAACGCCGCCCACGGCTGCGTCACCTTGAACGGCGCCGAGGTCAACGTCCCCACGCCCGGATCCTTCGTGATCTCATACGTGCCCACCCAATAGCGACCCGCGTGATTGCTCACGAAATCATTACGGCGCTTGTTCACCACATCACCGGCCATCGGTTGTTTGCTAAACGCATCCCCCGTCGCCGTCCAGTCGCTCAGATCACCTTTTTCGAAATCCAAGTTCAACGGCTTGCCATCCTTGCCCACCGGCAACACCCCACCCGGCGCGATGTCGGGATTCAGTTTGATCGCTGCTTGCGCCTGTTGTGCGGGCGGCGTCACACCCGTGCGCGGCACCACCTTCTCCGGTGCGAGCGCCCCATCCTTCACGTCAAACATCACCTTGGGTTGCGCCGCCTCCCACTCCGCCTTGCTCACCTTCTTCGCTTCATGCGTCAGCAGGAACGTGCCCTTCTTGTTGCCGATGACCACGTCCGGCAACTTGTCGCCATTCACATCGCCCACCACGAGTTGCGTGCCTACCCCTGAGTTATCATCCATCAGATACGGCACCCAATCCACCGTCTTGTCCGCCTTCCGCACCAGCTTGAACCAATAGTTCACTGCGGGTGCGCCGGAATCCGCATCACCCGTCGGCCCATGTGCCCAGAAGCGCTTGCCGGTCACGATGTCCTTGAGCCCGTCCCCGTCCATGTCCATGAGTTCTACCGCGTGGAGCTGTGAGAATTTCACACCATACTTATTCTCCTGCGGCTCCTTGTTCATGATGACGTGTTGTTTGAACTGCAACTCGCCCGCGTCGCTCTTCTCCGCCAGTTGCTCATACCACACGAGCCCAAAACCATGCGCGGCCAAACCAGTGATGACATCGTTGCGCCCATCCCCATTCACGTCATACGCGAACATCTGCGAACCACCCACGTTGAAAGCATACCGATGCAGCTTCCACACCGGATCACCCTCCAGCGACGCCGGCTGTTCCCACCAACCACCCGCCTCCAGCAAATCCATCTTCCCATCGCCGTTCACATCACCGACACCAAGGCCGTGCGTGAACCGCTGCCAGTTGCCCTTCGGCGAGATGGGATGAAACGTCCACTTCTCTGCGGGATCCTTGCCCGGCTTCGCGTAACCGAAGAACCCGCCGGAGTTGCACACAATCTCCGGTTTGCCGTCCCCATCGATGTCCGCCCACGTCGGCGATTCATTATCCACCACGTCGAACACCACATGCCTCTTCCATGGCTTGTCGAAACCCGCCTTGCCCGGATTCTCGAACCACGACGCATCCTTGCCCGGAAATCCATAGATAAGAATGTCCGTCCAGCCATCGCCATTCAGGTCGTACGTGTAGGCAAAGAAATTATCCGAATACGTGTTCTTCGTCCCCAGCCCGCCCTCGAAACCCGGATATTCCACCTCCGTGCCATCCGCCTTCTTCGTCTTGAATTTCTGCGCGGCGGGATAGTACTCGTGCTTCACCTTGAAGTCCGGCCCTTCATACCAGTACGGCCCGGAGATGATGTCGTTCTTCCCGTCCTTATTGATATCCGCAAACGTCGCGCCCTCGCTCCAGAAATGCTCGCTGAGTTGCGTCTTCTTGAAGGAATGCACCGTGTAATCGGCCGCGAACGAACTCGTCGCCCAACCCACCAGACCGGTGCAAAGCAAACGTGACAATGCTGGAGCTTTCATAATTTCAAAACGTAAAGGGACCACGGGAACTCGACCAAGATACGGACGCCCCGCTGAATATGTAACCCACGAAAATCCACACCAACCTCGTTAATATCCTCATACATAATCGTCCTCGTTCTCGTCGTCGTCCTTCGTCCTCGATTCTCTTTGCAGGGCGGCTCGTCGCCCCGGCCATAGGCAATTTGCTGGTTTCCCCCTGCTGCCTCGCACAGTCGTCGATTTTCTTTCCTTCGTACCACTCTGTTAAACTTCTCTTTTCGTGTATTTAGCGTATTTCGTGGTTTCAATTTCCTTTCTCATGCCTCCACCCTCGCACGATTTTACAACTATCAGGTAGCCTTCGGTGCGTTCCATGAGCTCCATGGAGACAAAATTCATTTTTTATCCTGCTTCCAACCTGCCACGTCTTCCGCCAAACCGTTAGCCTTAGCCTCGCTATTCTCACCTATTCTCGGACAAAATTTCCAGTAGCAAACCCTTTCTAAGCAACTTACTTTCAATCTGAGAGTGAACTTGAACCCTACAACGACAGCCATACTAGGCCAAACCGGAATTTGGCCTAATATCTGTTAGGCGGAGCTACGTGTATGGAGCGTCTATCCAAACTGCTCAACTTTTTTGGAAACCCGAGCCTTGATAGACATCGATTGCTTCAGGGCAGTTGGTCCGCTTATCGGATTGAGTGGGACGATCCGGATGGTTGGTCCGACAGTCCGCTTGAGTTGCTTACGACGATGTTGGTCGAAGAGTTACCGAGTGCGTCGAGCGATACCACACCGGCACTTCGCGCTTTAGATGCGTTGGCCGCGACCGCGTTAGAGAGCCTTTCGCATCCAGAGTTCGATAGCATCACACGGCGTTTCTGGCGTGGATTTCAGTTCGTGGCGCAGAGTGTGGCGCAGGAGCGTGGAGTTGTTCTTCACGACATGAGTCGAGACGACATCCGACATTTGATTGAGAGCAAGTATGACCATCATGCCGCCTAACCATGCGCTGCAGCGAACCCGGCCATCACGCCGCAGTGGCTCCCGATCACCATTGCGGACCAGACCGCTGGGCTTTATTCATTAGTCATCATTGCATGTCTTTCACAGTTCCAACCGGCAAAGTCCGCACCGACAAGTGCTCTTACTGCGGCATAGAGACGACGTTTGAGGAGCATGAGTGCAACGACAAACAGGGACACCATTTTAGTTGGTACGCAGTTCCGCACCGGGCGCCCTGCGGAGCACACTGCGCAGCTGGCACGTATGACCACGGAGAGCTTGATGTTCACATTCCATTTCGTGGTGTTTGTCCCCGATGTGGAGCGAGAGAAAGTAGGCGATGATGCCTTCAAAGGAGGACCCGTCCCACATATTGTAACCCATGCCTCCCGCCCCAGGGCTAAAGGCCCGCGATAACCCAGCCTAGGGCAACGCCCCAGGTAACCGCCCCCCAGAAAACCCAAGCCCTGTAAGGGCGGGATAACCTCTCCCCCGGACCGCGACTGTGTGCCCCCAGCACCAGTCGCAGCAGCAACTCCGTCACCATCCAGCACCGAAATAGTTCACACTCATCTCACCCAACTTTCCACTGGCGAATATGCTCTGAGCAGCGCATCTTAAAAATCACAAGTGAACCCAAGCCCCACAACTACAACCATACTAGGCCAAACCACTGTCTGGCCTCAAATCTGTTAGGCGTCACCGCACGTCATGCAAGCACCCACACCACGCAGGCACTTCTGGATTGGCGCTTCGGTCGGTTGCCTATTCGCAGCCGGCCTGAATCTGTTGCCGTATCTACGCACCCGCGGCGCATATCAGACAGACGGCTTAGAGATCATAGGATTTCCGTTTGTATTTCGCGGCTTAGGAGGCTTCGCCTATCAGCTCTACATTGATTGGTGGGCCCTTCTCGCCGACATTTTGTTGGCTGCGGTTTTATCCTTTGTGCTCGGCCTCGTGTGGTCGAGGATCCGGACGAGATGATTTGCGATTTGGACCATGACGCCCAACCATACGCCGCAACGAACCCGGCATGACGCCGTGGTTGGCAATCCATGCGTCCCCCCGCTTCGGCACTACCTTCTCTGCGTCCATTGCGTTCTCTGCGGTTGATAACACTCCCCCTCAGTTCACGAACACCAGTTCATTCGAGAGCAGCATCGCTTGCGCGTACTTCTCCCACGGGTTCATGCCCTTCAGCGGTGGGGGCGGCGGTCCGGCGAATTCACTCTGCGCGTGCCACTCGTATTTCTCCTGCGCCTGCTCGGCGGATTCACGCTCGGTCAGCGCGATGGTCGGCGACCACTGGAATCCCGCCGGATTCTTCGCATCCAGCGATTCCACCACGAAGTCGATTGTCTCGCCCTTCTTCACGTCGATCTTCCCCAGGTTCGTGTTCACCTTGCCGCTCTTCGTGTCGTAGCTGCACAGTTCTCCGCGCAAGTTGCTCACGATGTGCCCGGCCACGCCCAGCTTCGCATCCTTCGGCGACAACTGCGCCGCAATGCTGATGCTCGCGTCCTGCGGTGCCGTCCACCGGCGGATGACCGCCTGCTTCGGCCCCACGCCCGTGAGACCGCCCTGCGCATCCAGCATGAGCGACCCCGCCCGCCGCGCCGATTGCCACTTGTTCTGATCGAACACGCCCAGCACCGCGAACTGCTTCACGCGCTTCGTCTGCGGATCGTACCAGCCCTGCCCATATTTCCACGCGGGCGCTTCCACCACCGGCGGCTTGTGCCCCAGTTGCTCGTTGATGAACTGTACCGCGATCTTCAACTCCGTGCTCGAAGGTGCCCGTTGATACAGCAGACGATAGATCGTCTTCACTTTGGCTTCCGTGGAAGCCGCCTTCACGACCTCTGGCCGCGTGGACAAAGCCTTGGCCTGCTGGATGACGAATGGCGAATTCATCAGGAACAGCGCCTGTTGCGGCACTGTCGTCATCACGCGCATCGGGCTGCTGATATCCGGCGGCGCGAAATCGAACGTGTTGAAGAACTCCGGCAACGCCGCCCGGTTGATGTATCCATACACCGTGCGCCGCGTCGGCCCTGGATCTTGTGCGAGATCCACCGGTTGCCCGCCCATCGTGCGGTCCAACGCCCCGGAGACCGCGAGCAACGTGTCGCGTGTGCCCTCGAAATCGAGCCGGAACCGGTTCTGCCGCCAGAGCAGCGCATTACCCTGATCCTTCGTCGCATACTTCGGGTTGATGTCACTGCTCTGCTGCCACGTGGCCGAGAGCAGGATCAGCCGGTGGATATGCTTGATGGACCAATTGTGGTCCATGAACTGGCCCGCGAGCCAGTCCAGCAACTCCGGATGCGTCGGCGGTTCGCCCACCAGCCCGAAATCGCTCGGCGTCACCACGATGCCCTGCCCGAAATGATAGTGCCAGATGCGGTTCACCATCACCCGCGCCGTGAGCGGATTGTCTTTGCTCGCGATCGCCCGGGCGAGATCCAGCCGGCCGCTGCCTTCCTGAAATGGCTTCGCATCCGTCTTCGCGATGATCTGGAGGAATTGCCGTGGCACCACGGGCCCGCGGTTGTTCGGATTGCCGCGCAGAAAGATCGCTGAGTCACGCGGCTTCGCCATGTCTTGCAGCGCCATGGCACGGGCAGGTGAACCCGGGTGCGTCATCTTCACCTCGTTGACCTTGCGGATGAGCAGGTTCTCCTTCGCCTCCGTCTGCTGGCTCGTCAACCGCGCGATCTCCCGCTCGCTGATCGTCAACGGCGCACCTTCCCCATACAGCACCTGCCGGATGGCTTCCGCGTTCGGGTCCGAGAGCTTCGTCGTTTTCGGGTCCGCATCTTTCTTCACTGCAAGCAACACCTGCCATTGCCGGTCGATGTCCGCGAACACCTTGCCGTAGAGCTGCGCCACTTCCTTCATATCCTTCGGTGTGACCAAGAACTGCCGCGCCAGCAACGGATTGATCTTCGCCGTCGGTTCCGAGTTGGCACGGAACTTGGCCGTCAACGCCTTGGCCTCTTCGGCGAAATTCCTCTCGTCAATGGCGCTGAACTGGTTCCACGGCGTGAAGACGGCATCATGCTTTTTGCTCAACTGCTTCAACGCCCGCTCCAGGTTGCCCGCGAGCTGCGTATCCAGATCGCGATTGCGGAAGAACGAGTTGCGGTTCAAACCCGCGCTCGGGTCCGAGTGCGTGAACTCATGGATGGCCAGCAGATACTCGCCCACGCGGGCATGCTGGTTCGTGATGATTGTGTGCACGTTCGTCGCCTGCGCATGCGCCAGTTCCGCCTCGGCCGCCGCGAGCTTCTTCTGGAAATCATGATACGCCTCCGTCTCTTTCACCGGCTTCAACAGCGGCGGCTCGGCTGGCTCCGTGATGCTGTTGAACACGCCATGCAGCGCGTAGTAATCCTTCATCACGATCGGATCAAACTTGTGATCATGGCACCTCGCACACGTCACCGTCAGTCCCATCGTGCCGCGGCAAACCACGTCGATGCGGTCATCGATGACCTGGTTCGCATCATTGCCGAAACGATTGCCCAAGCTCAGGAAGCCCAACGCCGCCAGCGCACTCTTGTCTTCGCCCAGCGGCAGCCGGTCCGCCGCGATCTGCTCGACGAGGAACTGATCGTATGGCTTGTCCGTGTTGAAAGCGTTGATGACGTAATCCCGATACGTGTAGGAATACAGGTAACGGTTGTCCTTGTTGCGGATGGTATCGCCCATCGTGTCGCCGTAACGCGCCACATCCAGCCAGTAACGGCCCCAGCGCTCGCCGTACTGCGGCGAACTTAGCAGGCGGTCCACCACCTTCTCGAACGCCTTGCTCGAACGGTCCGCCATGAAGGCATCCACCTCTTCCGCACTCGGCGGCATGCCGGTGAGATCAAAGTAAACCCGCCGGATCAACGTCAGCTTGTCCGCCGGACCGGATGGCTCCATCGCGTTCGTTTCCAGCTTCGCAAGGATGAAACTGTCCACCGGCGTCTTCGTCCATTTCTGGTTCTTCACCACCGGCACCTCGATGGGTTTCACCGGATTGAAGAACCGATGCTCCTTCGCCTTCAACGGGTCCGGCGCATACTTGGAGACCGCCGCCTTGGCGACACGCGGATCGGGTGCTCCCATCTTGATCCACTGCTCGAACGACGCGATGACGTTGTCCGGCAGCTTGCCGCCATCCTTCGCGGGCGGCATCAACAGGTCCGGGTCCGTCCCGTGCAGGGACTTCATCAAAAGGCTCTCCGCCGGCTTGCCCACCTTGATGCTTGGCCCGCTGTCACCGCCCTTCAACAAACCCTCGCGCGTATCCAGCGCCAGCCCCGCCTTGATCTTCGCATCCGGCTGGCTGCTGTGGCACTTGTAACATTTTTCCGTCAACACCGGCCGGATCTTTTGCTCGAAGAAATCCAGTTCCTGCGGCGTCAGCTTGGAACCTTCCGATGCGGCGTGCGTGATCGCGGCCAGACTCAGGACCGCGCCAGAGACAAATAAGGTCAGCGCTTTCATGGCAGATGGGTTAGGCGATGATGTCTTTGACCACATTCCCGTAAACATCCGTCAGGCGGAAGTTCCGGCCGTTATAACGATACGTCAGCTTCTCGTGATCGAAGCCTAGCAGGTGAAGGATCGTCGCGTGCAGATCATGCACGTGCACCTTGTTGATCACAGCAGATTGGCCGAACTCATCCGTCTCGCCGTAAGTGATGCCGCCCTTCACCCCGCCGCCTGCGAGCCAGTAAGTGAACCCGCGGTTGTTATGATCACGGCCCGGCACCTCGAACTTGCTCGTGGCATTGGGCAACTGCCGCGTCGGCGTGCGCCCGAACTCCCCGCCCCACACGACCAGCGTTTCATCCAGCAACCCGCGCTCTTTCAGATCCTTCAGCAACGCCGCAATCGGCTTGTCGCACTCCGCCGCCTTGCCCCGGACCGCTTTTTCCAAATTCTGATGATGATCCCAGCCGTTATGCCAGACCTGCACCATGCGCACCCCGCGCTCCAGCAAGCGGCGCGCGATCAGCATCTGCCGGCCCTGCTCCGTATCCGCCGCGTATTCCGCCAGCACCGCTTCCGGTTCCTTCGTGATGTCGAACGCATCCGTGGCCTCCATCTGCATCTGATACGCCAGCTCGAACGATTGGATGCGTGCTTCCAGTTGCGCGTCTTTTTGCAGACGCTGGCTGTGCATCGTGTTCACCTTCACCAGCAAGTCGAGCTGATCGCGCTGTTCCTCGCGCGTCGTGTAGGCGTTGCGGATGTTCTCGATCAGCTTCTCGATCTCTTTGAAGCGCGTGTTGATATGCGTGCCTTGATACGCACCCGGCAGGAACGCCGAGCGCCAGTTCTGCGCCCCGGCCAATGGCAGCCCCGGAGCCAGCACGATGAAGCCCGGCAAATTCTCATTCTCACTGCCCAAACCGTAGGTGACCCATGAGCCCACACTCGGCTTCACTAGGCGCCCAGACCCCGTGTTCATCATCACCGTAGCGAACTCATGCACCGGCGCATCGATATACATGCCGCGGATGACGCACATCTCATCGATATGCTTGCCCAAGTTCGGGAACACCTCGGACACCTCAATGCCACTCTTGCCCATTTTGTTGAACTTGAAGGGCGAACCCCACGCCACCCCGCTGCCCTCACCTACCGGCTTGCCCTCCTGCTTGATCAACTCCGGCTTCGGATCCCACGTATCCACATGCGAGGGACCGCCCTGCGCGAAGATGTTCAACACCCGCTTGGCTTTGCCTGGAAAGTGCGGCTGCTTCGCGGACAAAGGCGACATCGAGTTCATTGCGGCATCCGCCCCGGTCGGCCCCAAAATTTCCGGCATCATCCCGGCCAGACTTAGGGCGCCGAAACCCATCCCGAAGCGTTGCAGGAATTGCCGGCGTGGCAGCGGCATGTGAGCCAAAGGAGTAGAGAGTGGTGCTTTCATAAAAACGGCCATGATTTATGAAGCATTGGACGCGATGAAACACCGACCAGATTGCCCTCCCTTGCTCAAACTTCACCGCTGCTTGATGCACAAACCTTGCCCCCACACCAACAAGATATTCCCGCCCCACTCGTAACCCCTTGAAAGCAAATAGGAATGAGAACAAAGAAATCCGCCCCTCGCAGAAACCGCCCAAAAGTATCAGTCTATTTTACCACTTCTCGCTCGCGAAACTGCCTTCATCTCCGTTCCTGCTCGAAGTACTTCCCCATCACCCGCCCCAGTTGCTCGCCCACTTTCAGATAGCCTGCCGGCGTGCTCTGCGGTGTGTTCCATGAGGTCTCCAGCGTCAACGCCACCACCTGCGGACTTGTCTGCTTCGTCACCCAGTTCTTCGAGATCATCTGCCAATCCTTGTCATACGCCGGGCCCGACTCCCGCATCTTGTCCGCCAGCGGCAACGGGCCATGGATCTGCTCCCGCGAAATGGCGAAGAAGTCCTGCAAATTCTTCCGCCCTTTCAGGCTCAGGTAATCGCCGATTGTCACAAAATAAAACGGCTGCTTGTCATTCGGCGCGGGATTATGCAGGTCCACGAAAAGATCGAACCGGCCGGCTTTGTCCAGTTCTTGGATGTATTTCTGCGCCGCCGCCACTTCCGGGAAAATGGGTCGTTCACTCCAATCGCGATTATGGTCATGCGGGCTCTGGTTCTTGCCCCCGGCACCGCGCTCCACATTGTCCACATCCATGATCGGCACGAAATAGATGTCCGCCTTCTGCCGCAGTTCCCGCGCTTGTGGGTCGTTGGAAACGATCCATTCCGCAAACCCCTTCCCTACCCAACTCGCTCCGCTCTCCCAGGCATGCTGCCGCGCCTGCACCCAGATGCCCAACCGCCGCTTCTCCGGCAAGGTGGATTCTTGGATGCGTATGGCTGGCACCGCCCGGCCTTCGCGTGATGTGGCCAGCACAAACGGCGTCGCGCTTTTGAGCTGCCGTTGCATAACTGCGATCAGTTGCTGGGCATCGCTTAAAACGAACGGCGGTCCCCACGCGAACCATACCGTGGACTGCGTCACCGGATGCTGGAACGTGATCCGATCCTTCACCCGTCTGCCCGGTGCGGTGTGCTGCCAATGGCGATTATCGTAACTGAACATCGCCTGATCCGGCGTCGCCCAGACGCCACGCCCCACATCCAGCTTGATCGTCTCGCCCGGTCGCACCCCTTCCAGCTTGAAATACCACCACGCCTCCCAGCCCTTCCCCGGATTGCTCGCCGGCGTGATCTGCAGGACGCGATTCGTCTGGTCCAGCGATTCCACCAACGCTGAGCCGCCCGGAAAATCACTGCTTACCTTTAGCTCCGCACGCCGACCCGGCGAGGGCGCCTGGCAACTCGTGCTCAGCCCGAGCCCGATGAGCGACAGCATGATCAGTAAACGTTTCGGCATAATGAATATGTGCGTTGATATTGTTCCCCACCGCCCCCACTGGCAACTGCAACCCTCAGTGCGTATCAAAACGATTCCCCGGCCATAGCCATCGCTCGAATTCATCACCCGGCTTGGGCCGCAACTCCGTTCGTAGGCACAAAAAAGGCGCTGCTTCTTGCGAAGCAGCGCCTGAAAAATCAACTCGCTCAGTTATTCCGGGCCCGGCGCTTGTTCAGCACCGACCACCCCACCAGCTTGCGTTCCTCTTCGTCCCACAGCCGGAAGTTCACGGACCGCAGACTCTTCCAGAGCGTCAACGGCTTCACGCTTTGGAACAACGGATCCGCCTTGTGGCAGCGCTCCAAGTTATAGTTCGGGATGCGCGAACTCAGGTGGTGGATGTGGTGATAGCCGATGTTACCCGAGAACCATTGCAGGATCTTCGGCAGCTTGTAGAACGAACTGCCTTGCAGCGCCGCCGCCGTGAAATCCCAGTTCTCGCTCTTTTCCCAATAAGTGTCCTCAAACTGATGTTGCACGTAGAAGAGCCACACACCCGCCGTGCTCGCCACGCCCATCACGATCGCTTGCAGGATCAGGTAATTCTTCCAGCCAAAGATGGAACTCATACCGATCGCCATCAACAAGATGCCCAAGTTCATCCAATGCACCGACCGGCGTTCCCGCGCACTCGCCTTCTTCGCCGGAAAACGTTGGAGGATGAAAAACAGAAACACCGGTGCCAGCACGAACAACACGAACGGATTCCGCGTCAACCGGTAGGCGATACGCGTCCCCTTGGAGGCTTCCAATACTCCCGGACCGTCATCGTCCACACATCACCCACACTGCGGCGGTCCAGATCGCCATTCGTGGCATGATGGATCGCATGTTCCCAGCGCCATTGATAGTACGGCGTCAACGTCAGCATGCCCGTGATGTAACCCACGATGCTGTTGGCCTTGCGCGAAGCGAAGAAGGAACCGTGCCCGCAATCATGGAAAATGATGAACGCCCGCACCACGAAACCGGATGTCAGGATGGCCAGCGGCACCGTCAACCACCAGGAGTAGGACACCGTGAAATACATCGCCACCCACAGCAAGGTATAGGGCCCGAGCGTATTGACCATCTGCCACACCGCCCGCGCCAGGGAGGGCTTCTCGAACTTAGCCACGGTGGCCTTCCACGCCGGCACCTCTGCACTCGCCTTGCGATCAGCCACGGGGGCTTCGGTAACATTCATCATAGTTTATCTCTAAAAAAATTCTGCAGGCTAAGGCATTACCCTGATTCCTGATTTTCGGCTGAGGACGTTAGGCTATGGGACAAGGAGATTCAATCTCCAAAATTCCCGTTTTTTTGGAAACGACAACGTGTCTCACTGCTGGCTAAAGCCTTAACATCACCAATATACCACAAATCTATCGGCTCTGCTCGTTCCCGCTTTAGCCCATCCGCCCGTCACTCACACAACCCCCACCACAGGAACGGCTTGGCGCTCCACTGCCAGCAAAAACTCCTCGCCGCCGCTACTCCCCGATGATCTTCACCAGCACCCGTTTCCGCCGGTTGCCATCGAATTCCCCGTAAAAGATCTGTTCCCACGCCAGCCTTAAAAGTTGACCACACAATGTGTGGGACTGGCCTCTTTACCGGCAACCAAATCTTCTGGCGCGGCCTCACCTGCCTCCGTGACATTCACCTCGGTTATCTTTTGGCAAAAGGAGATGTGGGTAATTGAAAGCTACGGTTGACGCTCACTCTCGGTTAACCAGGACAGGTCTCCGAGGTGGGCATGGAGTTGGGGTGTTTCGTCAGATTGTAGGTGACCTTTGCCTCGTTTCGAGAGGTGTTCATAACCGGGAAGCCGCCCCTGCGATTATTCTTCTTCGCACCTCGCGTGCTATGGTTGGTCGCGTAAAGTTCCGACCTTTCTTTTAGCAGCAGACCTCGAATACTTGAGCAAAGTGAAAGCCACTGCACTTACAGCAAATCCCGAGGGACCAAAAAAAGCGATCAGTAACAACAGCGAAAAGATCACAACAAAATAATTAAACTCCAAAACCCACCGGCAATCCTTTGCCAACCTCGGATTGAACTCCAATTTCACCACTACTGCATATCCCACGCCCGCAGCAGGAACAAAAAAGAGCGGCAGAATCGTAGGCAGCATTGAAAACTCTCTCAACGGCAGCAACCATAACGTTACTATCAAAATACAAATAGCAACCAGGACAACCGTCAGGACAGTCATTGTATATATCAAAACTTTCACGGTAAAGGAACCCCATACAATCTAGCCTTCACACATATCTGATCTCCAAGGGCAACTCCAGTTTTTGTCGGCCACCCGCAAACGCAGGGCAAACTTCACTTTGACTTTACCCCCTTGGACCTTTGCGCCAGCCCTAAAAGTTAACCACACAATGTGTGGGACTGACCCCTTTACGTACAGATTACACCAATTGCCTCCGACTCCTAGCCCGCTCCAAAACGACGCTAAACTCCCCTTCCGTTCCTTCCTTCTCAGCAATTTGCCCGGCTGTCTCACCATTTCGGTTACACGCTTCCACATTTGCGTTCTTATGCAACAGAATCTCGCATGCTTCCCAGTTTCGGCTAAGAACCGCATACATCAGAGGAGTAAACCCGTTGCTTTTACCCTTGTTCACATCAGCTCCCTGCCCGACTAACATTTCTACCATGTCCAATCTATGCATCAGGATAGCTTCCATCAAGGGAGTGCTGTGCAATCCTGGTCTGCCCGTTCACATCCGCTCCGTTTTTTAAAAGAGCAGTCACTATCTCAACATCGGCTTTTGTATTTGAAATGGCCGACTTCAAGATATCCCAACCATAGTCGGTAGCCACAGTCACATTCACTCCCAGCTTCAGCAAGTAGTTGACTACGCGACAGTGCCCCTGATCCATCGCCAGCAATGCAGAAGAATAACCACATTTCGTAAGCGCGTCTGGATTGGCCCGAAATTCAACCAACAACCGGACCGACTCCAGATGACCATTTTCCGCGGCATAGTGCAGCGGAGTTTTCCCTCTCACCTCATCACGTAAGTTATCGTCTTTAGAATTCGGGTCCGCCCCGGCTTGCAATAGTTTCCTGATGGTTTCCCAATGCCCTTTTTCCGCCGCATAGCTCAAGGCGGTTCGCTTAAAAGGCGGCACCTTTGATTTCTCTTTTAAATCAACTTTCGCTTTTCTTTCGAGCAACCTGCAAATGCACTCGAAAACCCCTGCTTCGGCCGCGACAATAAACGGCGTTCGACCAGCACGACGATAGGTAACCGTTTGCGTTTCCGCCACCAGCTCCTCAGGTCCTTCGTCATATTCGTTGACAAATTTACCCTCATCAATCAGCGACATCGCGGTAGTGACATCTTTCCGGCAGATGGCTTCTATTATTGGATTTACACTCATGCTCTACCCTCACTCCCCGATGATCTTCACCAGCACCCGTTTCCGCCGGTTGCCATCGAATTCCCCGTAAAAGATCTGCTCCCACGGCCCCAGATCCAGTTTGCCCTTCGTGATCGCCACCACCACCTCACGCCCCATGATCTGCCGTTTCATATGCGCATCGGCATTGTCTTCGCCCGTGCGATTGTGCTGATACTGCTCGGTCGGTGCATGTGGCGCGAGCTTCTCCAGCCACACCTCGTAGTCGTGATGCAGCCCGCCCTCATCGTCATTGATGAAGACCGAAGCCGTGATGTGCATGGCATTCACCAGACACAGCCCCTCCTGCACCCCGCTCTTCCGCAACAGGTCCGCGACCGTCCCCGTGATGTTCACAAACCCGCGCCTGCCCGGAACGTTGAACCAGAGATGTTCGGTGAGGTGCTTCATATCGTTGCTGGGGCTGGAACGGAGGTCATACCAAAGTAGGCCTTCACCTCGGCATCCATGTACAGTTTCCAAAAGGGCAATCCGACCGTGAAGAGAAACATGAGCATGTCCCACAACCAAAAGCCATGTTCTCCCAACGCAAACAAGGCGAGACCGCAGAGGACACCCAATGGACGGACCCAGCGCCGGGCACGGACCAACCCATAAGCCAGCGCACACAAACAGATCCAAGCCGCAAAAAAACCGAACCACTCTGCCACCGTGTCGTGCGACGGCCCGGCCAGCACATCCAAAGCGATTGAAATCAGCAGGCAAGGCAGCAGACAAGCAAACGCGATCACAGCACCCGTCGCAAAGCGCAGGCTCTCGGGCATCCGTCTGAAAGCCATCCAGGTGCCATAAACCACCTTCACCCACCCGATCCGTTTCCGTTCGCGTTCAGCCATCGGAAACATCCCGCACAGGGGTACGATCTGCGGCCAGAAATAATTCAGGAGCGATACCAGCAGCAGCACGCTTCCACAAACAGCCAACGCGCTCTCATTTCCCCAAACATACTCATAACGGTTGATCAATGCCCGCGACGGATCATCGCTTCGATAGATGATCTGGATCTTGTCGCCCACCCGGAACTCGTTCCCCGATGTGGCCATCGTCGGTGAACTGGCATGTTTCACTCCTTGGTAATCCACGTACACGTAAGTAGGGATGGCGCTGTCGTACCCCTCGGAGTCCGTCTTCGTGGCCACTTCGATCACCGTTCCAATCCCCGGCTGTGCCACCAGCATGAATCTGACCGTCTGACCGACGGTGATAACCGCGCATGCCAAGATACCTGCCGCCAGCCACGCCAGGAGTTTGCCCGTCCGAATATGTGTCCTCGCAATCCGCTCCTCGAGCCACGGATTCATCACCTCCCGCCAGCCAAAGACCGATAGCAATGTCCCACTCAGGCCTAAGCCCAGCAGCAACAGCGCGATGGTCGCAAGGAACATGCTCATGGGGTGAATTCTCTTTGTTCCTATATTTCAGCCGCATCACGGCATCGAAGCAAGCGCGAAACTGACCAGGTGTCAGCCGCCGATCCGGCCCAACTGCCCCGCCAAAAGCAATACGGGCCTCAGAATCAAATCTGAAGCCCGCGTGTCAGTTAGCTAAAAGTTTCCTGCTGGCTTAGAAATCCTTGAAAGCCGCCTCCAACGGGAGGGCATTCCTGTCCTCCTGGCTGACCGTGGTGAAATGCCCGTTCGGCTGCGCCGTCTTTTTCGCGCCGTTAGCCTTCACCGGTGTGCCGTTCTGTTTGGCCGGTTTCGCAGCTGCCTTCACGAGCTTGGCTTTGGTTTCCACGTGCGCACCGGTCTTCACCGCGCTCTTGCTCACACCCACGAGGTTCTCCAAATCCTCTACCACCTGCCGCAAGGCCACGGCTTGCCCGCTCAACTCCTCCGCCGCCGCCGCGCTTTCCTCAGCATTCGCCGCGTTGGCCTGCGTGATGCGGTCCATCTGGGTCACCGCCTGGTTCGACCTGGCCAGTACCAGCACTCTGCTCACGTGAGGCATTGGCGATCTCGGCCACCAGGTCATCCACCTGCCGCGCCTTCGTCACGATCTCCGTCAGACCGGCAGAAACCTTGCCGCTCAAGGCGACGCCCTGCTCGCTCTTGCGGATGGAATCCTCGATCTTCTCCGCCGTCTCCCGCGCCGCATGCGCGCTGCGCTGGGCCAGATTGCGCACTTCATCCGCCACCACCGCGAAACCCATGCCCGCTTCACCCGCCCGGGCGGCTTCCACCGCCGCGTTCAAAGCCAGGATGTTCGTTTGAAATGCGATCTCATCGATCGTCTTGATGATCTTCGCGATGTTGTCGCTGGATTCCTTGATGGCGCCCATGGCGGTGTTCATCGCCGCCATGTCATGCGCCCCAGCGTCAGCGGCTGTGCGTGTCTGCGTGGCCAGGTCTTTGGCTTGCTGGGCATGGTCGGCGTTGCGGCGGGTCATCGAAGACATTTCTTCGAGACTGGCGCTCGTCTCTTCCAGACTCGCAGCTTGCTGACTGGAACCT
This sequence comes from Limisphaerales bacterium, assembly GCA_965283725.1. Taxonomy (GTDB): domain Bacteria; phylum Verrucomicrobiota; class Verrucomicrobiia; order Limisphaerales; family JAEYXS01; genus JAEYXS01. The sequence continues at coordinate 227,538 of CBDIPT010000002.1, read as the reverse complement.
TCGGCCAACGATTGGCTCATCGACGTCACCTGACCGGACGCCTGCGACATCTGTTCCGAAGTCACCGTCAACTCATCGATCACCCGCTTCATCGGCCGGCTGATGGCCCGTTCCAAAGTGATGGTGATCACCATCGCGATCACCAGCCCGATGGCGAGGATGACCAGCATGTATGTCTTGCCCGCGCTCATGATCGTCAGGGTGTTCGCTTGCGCCTGCTCGATCTGTTTCGCCGTGATGTCGCTGATTTCATTCACCACTTTCTGCAATGCTGCGGCCTGTTGCTCGCAGGTCGCCGTGCTTTTCTCCAGCTGCACATCCGTCTCCGCGATCTGCTGCAGGGCCTGATGATACGCCATCCATTCCGTCGTAAATTTCGCCCGCTCGGCCTCCGGCATGTTCTGTTTCAACGCGAGCGCTTCGAACTTCTTGATCAGCTCCCCGATCTTGGCCACATACTCCGGATTCTTCCGCAGGAGGTAATCCTTTTCCTGCCGCCGGCATTGCAGCATGATGACTTCCAGTTCCACCTGGTTCAGATCGGTGACGCTTTTCTCCACGCTATGGACCGCTTTGCGCAGCTCGCCTTCGAGCCCTTCGTTCTGCGTCAGGCCGCGGCGGACCTGCTCGGCCACCATTTGGTTGAAGCTGGCCAGATAAGCATCTGCCAGTGCCAACGCATTCGTCAGGGCGCTGCGGGCCTCGCCGGAAGTGTCAGCGTTGAGCAGCCAGTTCAGCCGTGCCTTCACACTGGCCACATTGGTCGAGACCACATTCGCCGTCGCCAGTTTCCGGTCCAGCTTGAACTCATACTCAGCCCCTTGCGCGAACAGCATCTCCTCGACGATGCTTTCGGATTCATGCAGGCGTTTGAGATCCTCCTGATTACCCTTCACGATTCCGCCGATGCGCTTCTCCGAAGCCGAGGATTGCTGCCAGCCCAACGTGCAAGCTGCGGCCAGCACGAGTGTCAGGATGCCACAACCGATGATAAGTCTTGTTTTGATAGTCCAATTCGAGTGCATAGGGACGCCTTAAACTTCTCTAACGATATGTTTTTCCGCTGGCGTGAAGCTCAGAATGCCAGTTGCACGCGGGTGATCAGCCGTCCCTGATCGTCAGGCGCGCCGGCGGAATTTCCGTGGAGATAATTCAACATCAATTTGATGTCATCGCCCTTGATGTAGTAGTTCAGCCCAATGGTCCACACGTCCGAAGAATTTCCGCTGATGGATGTGTTCGGATCAAAAGATTCAAATTTGACGATGGCCTGCAATTTCGCGGGCACGATGTCGAATGCCCCCATCACATACCAGCCCAAGGAGTCAAAACTGTCATCCAAAGTGGTCGCCGTGAAGTTCCCTTGGTCGGGCCGGAAATGCGAACCCAGCAACTCGGCATACAGCCCAAACCGGCCGACCTGCAATTGCGAATCCACGCCCCAGCCGCTGCGGTTGCCTTTGAAAATGTTATCCACCCCGGCGGCCGCCGAGGAATCAAAACCGAAACCGGACAAAGGCACCGAGCCATCATCCGTCAGCAAACCATTCAGCCCGATCGAGAGCTTCACTTCCTGATCCAGCCACTTGGTCTTCAGCGGCACGCCCGTGATGCGTCCGATATAGGCGAACTCCTCCGAGTCATTGAAACCGTTGTTCACGCCATTGCCGTTGAACACGCCGATGCTGTAACCCAGCCGTTTCTCCAGCAGCTCGCCAGAGACCGCCACACCGATTTGCCGGCTTAACGTCAAACGGTCGTTCGGCAAAGAGCGTTCGGCCGTCAATACCTTGGTGTCTGAAACCAGTTGTTCGTAGCCAAACGGCGTCTTGAACTGGCCCAGCTTGATGTTCGCATACTCGGCCCGGTTCCAGTTCACGAAACCGTCGGTGATCTGCGCCCGGTAGCCCGTAGTGCTGCCTACCGAGTTGTTGCCGAAATCAGCTTCCAGCTTGAAATCAAAATCTTCCGCGAACTTGCCGGTGATGTTGGGCCGGAAACGGCGGATCAAAAAACGGTCCGCCGTGGGAAAACGCGTGTCCGGGGCATTCCCGAATTCCGCCTGCAGATGCGTGAACAGGCCAACCGATACCTTCTTGGCCTTGCCCGAAGTCGTCACGACGCCAGCTTTGCCATCCACACCCAACTGCTGCTTCAGCGACTGGTTCTCGTCCTTCAAACTGTGCAACTCCTTCTCGATCTGCTCCAAACGCTGCTCAACCGTGACCGCCGGCTTGGACTCTGCGCCCATTGCCATGCCAGCCCCGGTCACCACCATCACTGTCGATATTGTCTTTGATATAAACCGTGTCATTCGACCTTATCCATCGGCGACAATAGACAGAGGTTTAGTAAAAAGTTCGTCATTTCTGGCGAGGGACGAGCAATTTAAGGTCGGGGCGTGGATAGAAAACAGGCTCATCATCAGCCACCCAACATGGAATAAACCAAGCGGTTAAGCCTTTAGGGGAAAACAAGTTGGCTACGTACTATCCACTGTCGCGCGTGGGCGTTGTTCAACAAATTTATCGAAATCAATGACCCAATCCGCGAGACCGATAGCGCGCCATATGTTGCCTTTGTTTGTCTGCTCCACCCAACGGCACACGATGGCCATGATGCCGTTGCCGATGCATATGATAGGCGATCTGCGAACCGTGAAATAGTCGAAAGCCTGCCGACTGCCAGTCGGCGACACGGCAGGTTGCCAACCTGCGCTACCAAGCAAAAGGCGCAACCGCCTCGGTTGCGCCTTTCGTGATTCACTTTACCGGCACCTCTCAACTGCCGCTCTGCGCTCTGGGCGTGCCTTTCGGCGTGAGTGGTTTGTCGCCCGTGGAAGCGAGCATGCTGGAGAGCATGGCGTGGTGCTTCGGGATGATCGTGATGCGTGCCTGGCCATCGATGAGTTTCTGCATCTCGAGGATGTCGAACATCGTGGCGGAGACTTCGTGATCGCGCGAGATCTTGTCCAATGCCGCGCCGACGATCTGCGGGCGGATGGCTTTCGCTTTGGCGAATTCCACCGCGGCCTTGCGGTCCGCCGTGCTGGTGATGATACTCACCTGATTCGCACCATCCTGTTTGATGGCGGAGGTCACCTGCCGCAGGCGGTTCACCACCTTGCTCTCGATCTGCCGGATCATCCCCGCATCGCGGAAATGCACTTTGCGGATATACACGGAGCCGAGCTTGTAACCCCATTCGTGGGATTTCGGCGAAACCTCTTCGCGCACCGTCTTGCTCATGCCGTGACGATCGCACATGAGGCGATCCAGCGGCATGTTGCTCAGGCTGCGCACGGTGGAGTTGCTGACGTTCGCCGCGAGTGAACCGCGCGGGTCCGTGTTCTTGAAGAGATACGCCACAGGATCGCTGATCATCATCTCATACCAGATACCGATGCCGATGGGCGCGCCTTCTTCTGAATTTACCGGCTGGCTGCGCAGGTATTCCTGATCGATCCGCATATCCACGACGAGACAGCGCCCGATCCAGTGGACCAAGAACGCCCGCCAGCCCATCACCGGGAACAGGAAGTGAAAACCCGGTTCATCGATCATCCCGACCACCTTGCCGAACAGCATATACACATGGCAGCGCCGTTCTTCGACAATGGTGTAACCGATCGTCATCCGGAACAGGCCGAGCAAGATCGGCATGACGATGAAACAGGCGACAAACGTCACCACAGCTGCGATCAAGAAGTTCACTTTTCCACCTCCACGAAGACTTTTTCGGCCTGTTCAAACAATGCGAGCCGCACGTTTCTTCGGTACGCCTCCAAGGCCCCCGGCCCGTTGTTCTTCAAATCCGTCAATTGATGCGCCATGCGTTCCAGCGGTTCCACTTCCGTCTGCGCCTTCAACGTCTCGATCTCCACCGCGCGTTTCGATTGCACGATTTTCTGATCGGCGGATGCCTGCGCCAGGCTGATGTCGGACGATACCTGGTTGTGCGCTGTATTGATGGCCGCCAGCGCAGATTCCACTTCTTCGGGCGGATCGATGCCCGTGATGAGCGAGGCATCCAGCACCATGCCGTAACGGGCCGAGGACGAACGGCACTCGCGGTCCATGTGTTCGTTCAGATCGCGCAGGTTCTTGCGCAGATCGTTGATGGAAATGCCGATGGCCGAGGCCAGTTCATCCGGCGTATCGATCTGTCCGTCCGCCAACGGCACAGAGATTGATTTGCTCTGCGCGGAAGGCACCAGCTTCACTCCGGCATCGGTCGCACGCGGCACCATGATTTCTTTGGCGCAAGAGGGGCAAGGGATCTTGGCCCCCGCATTGCCCGGCTCCACCGAAAGGTGTTGCCGGCATTGCGGGCATTCAAACACCAGCTCCATCGGCACCGGGGCCTCAAACGTGGCGATGCGCTCGCGCAGCACGGAAACAAAGTAACCCATAATGTGGGCGAAAGGATTCTTCACGCCGAAGATGAACGCGTAGAGATTGCGCTCGGACGCGCGATACCGGATCTGGCCCGTAAGGCCGACGTTCAACTGATCCTTCGTCACTGCTTCCAGCATCCGGCCGCCTTGGTTGGCCAGCGGATTCTCGGGATCGAACGCCATGTTCACCGTCTGCGTGGCCACGGAGATCTTATAGACCTTCTCCCACGGCCATTTCCAATACGGCCCGCCCGGCTGGATCACCCGCACTTGCGGAAAGACGTAACGGTCCCGCTCATCCTTGCGGAGCGAATCCGCGATCGGATCATCCAGCGTGGTTTTGTCCTCGATCCGCTCTGCCCGCCCGAAGCTGGTCTTCACCGCGCGCTCGTTCTGGTCCACGGTATAGAAACCGGCAACGAGATAACGCACGAGAAACCAGCCCACGAACCCGACTAACATCCCGATGATGATCGACATATGTTTGCTGTGTTTGGGTTTCTTCCTACGACGCTTACAGGAAAGCAGGTTTCCCATTTAAGCACGATGATAAAAAACAGAAAGATTTGTATCTGGCTGCATTTCTCCCGCCGTTGCGCTACATTTGGCCCATGCCGATCAATGCACCTGCTGTGCGCCCGGCCATCCGCGAACTCATCCGGCTCGCGGGCGGCGGCTACAATGAAGACCTCGTCGAGGGCATCGTGGAGAATTCCCTGAAGCTTTTGACCGACGTTGAGAACCGCGGTGATGTGAAAGTCATTCAGGCCGCCGTGCGTGAGATGCGTTACGCTTACCGGCTTTTCGCGCCCTATGCCGAGCGGCGCAAGGTGTGCATCTTTGGCTCTGCCCGCACCAAACCCGAGTGGACGGAATACCAGCACGCCGTCGATTTCGGTAAGCGGATGGTCGAGGCCGGTTTCATGGTCATCACCGGTGCAGGCGGCGGGATCATGCAAGCAGGTCACGAGGGCGCAGGCGCGGCGAACAGCTTTGGCTGCAACATCCGTTTGCCGTGGGAACAGAACGCCAACCCCGTCATCTCCGAGGACGAGAAGCTGATGACGTTCAAATACTTCTTCACCCGCAAGCTCACGTTCATCCGCCAGTCCGATGCCATCGCCCTCTTCCCCGGCGGCTTCGGCACCATGGATGAAGGCTATGAAGCACTGACGTTGTTGCAGACCGGCAAAGCCCAGATGATGCCCATCGTGCTCATCGATCGCCCCGGCGGAACCTATTGGAAATCTTGGGACAAGACCGTGCGCGAGCATCTGTTACGCAATGAACTCATCTCCCCGGACGATCTCTTCCTTTACCAGATCACGGATAATGCCGAGCAAGCCGTGAAGTGGATCACGCGCTTCTACCGAAACTACCACTCCATGCGCTACGTCCACGGCAAACTGGTCATCCGCCTGAAATACGCGCCCACGCCGTCCGCGCTCGAAGCACTCACGGAAGACTTCGCGGACATCATCGCCTCGGGCAAAGTGGCGAGCTGCGAGACTGCCCAGGAAGAGCAGGAAGAAAAAGATGCCCTGGAGCATCCGCGCATCGCCTTTGATTTTGACCGCCGCCATTACGGCCGCCTGCGGCAGTTGATCGATGTCGTGAATTCATGGTGAATCATGACCGGCAACTTCACGTAGAAGCAAGATTGCCACAGTAAAGTGATTATATAATCCTACGCCAAGGCTGCAACAAGCCCACTACGGGAGGTAAATCGATGCATTAGCATCGACGGGCAACTATCCGCTCCTTTTAGTGTTAAAATTTACGACCTGATTGCACCAGCACGGCATGGCTGTTGCTGAAGCTTTCAAGCCGTTTCATAAGTAAACTATGCCGGATATGGACGACCATTCGCCTGAGGAAGCCCTTGGAAAAGGGCGCCGTGCCTTTTTCCTCCGGCTATTGATGATTGTTTGCTCGCTCCAATTCTTGGCACTGGCTTATTTCGTGCACAAAAAAAGGGCACCCGAACCGGCAGTGAATCCGGTTCAATTGATCACTCCAGTTGCCCAGCCACCCCCTACCAGCCCGCAAGAAGTCTACTTCAAAGGCCATCCTGGGCCTTGGGGAGAGTTGGAATTTTTTCGCATCAACATCGTTTCCCCGGATGATTTTCTACCGGCGGACCCATCCCGCTTCCCCCCGACACGCTGGAACTTTAGCGGTATGACCCCGGAACAACTGGCCACGTTCATCCAGTCCTGCGATCTCACTCCGGCCCAGAAATCGACCCTCCTAAACCAGGCAGCATGGTCCTTCACGAACAATCTTATTGTCCTCACACCGGGAGCCAAGCTGGTGCTGGAGATGTCGAACCAGGCGCGCACCCGGATATACGAGGTCTTGGCGGATTCGCCGGACAACGACTTTCAGACCTGGCCATTCACCTATCGTTTAAACGGCTTTGATGATTGGTTCGAAAACAGCAACGTATCACCAGCCACGTTGAAACTGGTCAAGGGCCTCGTTTACGAACGCGGGCAAGCGCTCTGTTTCTCCGATCTTCCGGAAGTCCTGGCACAAATCCCCTCTCCGACCGAACGGCGTTTCTTTGCCCGGACACTTATGGTCCGTGGCGGCCTGCTCATGAAATTGCGCATCCGGCCGGACAGTGACATCGGTGCTTTGACAGAATATTGGTCCCGCGGCGGGCGCGCCAAGGATGTCAGCGCATTACTGGAATCCCTGACCCATGTCCCGGGCAGTGCCGCCATTGATGTCGCCCACTTGTTGCCCTCCTTCGCCCGGACCCGTCTGAATACTTTCCCCCGCCCGCCCGCCAGCCCCGGCCCGGAGCCGGATTGCTTTTGGACAGCCATGAATTTCTTCAAGAGCACACCTGCTCCTTATTACGAGAATGATGCGATCTGGCGGAAAGATCTGGCCGAAAACTATTCCTTGGTGCCGTCGCCCACCTTGGGCGACGTCGTATTCCTTTTGCGCCCGGATGGTGTGCCCTATCACGCGGCCGTCTATATCGCCGACGATGTGGTCTTCACCAAAAACGGTGGCAATTACCGGCAGGCTTGGCTCTTGATGAAGATGTCCGACATGCTGGCGCGTTACCCGACCACCTTCACACCCCAAATCGCGTTCTTCCGGCAAAAAGAGCCGGCGAATTGAACGCGCCCGGTCTGCCCGCCGGCATGAGCTGGCGGCAAACACCGATTGCCTTGCCCGCCCGTTCGCTTTAAAACCTCTCGCCACCGGGCATGCCGACGACACGCAAAACTGAGATTCTGCCAACGCATACCCCGCAACTGTTCCAAGCAGCAGTTCAGCGGGCGGCGGAGCTGTTGCGGGCGGGGGAAGTGGTGGTGCTGCCGACGGAGACGGTTTACGGACTCGCGGCCAACGCCTTGAACCCGGCCGCCGTTCAACGTATCTACGCCATCAAAGGTCGTCCCTCGCACAATCCTATCATCATCCATGTCGCCAGTCGCAGCATGGCGCGGGATTGCACGCCGGCCTGGCCCAAGGTAGCCGATAAACTGGCCGACGCTTTTTGGCCCGGTCCTTTGACGATGGTGCTGCCCAAGCAAGCGAACCTGCCGGACATCGTGACCGCCGGGGGTGATACCGTGGGCGTGCGTTGGCCCAGCCACCCCTTCATCCAGGAAGTCATCAAGGCGTGCGGCTTCCCACTGGCGGCACCGAGCGCCAACCTCTCCAATCAGCTTTCTCCCACCAATGCCTTGCACGTGGCCAAACAGCTTGGCGGTAAAGTGCCGCTGATCGTCGATGGCGGTCAGGCCCAAGTGGGGATCGAGTCCACCGTCATCGATCTGACCAGCACACCGGCGCGCGTCTTGCGGCCGGGGATGATCCATGCGGAATCGCTGGTGGCGGTCACGGGTGAGCTGGCCGATAAGAGTCTCGGTGCCAGCGACAAGGTGCTCCGCAGTCCGGGCATGTTACAAAAGCACTACTCGCCGAAAGCGCGCTTGGTGATCCACGAGTGGGCCGATACAGCGGCATTACTCAACCTGTTGAAGTCGCTCAAAGCCGACTTGGCCACGACCCATATCATCGCCCACACCCGCATTCCGCTGACCGAGCAATTGGCCAATGTCAGCGTTATTCCGCATGATGCGGAAGCCTTCGCCCGGGCTATTTATGGTGAGCTACACCGGTGCGACGAGGAAAAAGCGAGTTTGATCGTAGTCGAGCCGGTCCCTCAAGTCGCTGAATGGCAAGGGATTGCGGACCGACTGCAAAGAGCCGCAGCTCCGGCTTGAATCTTGATAGATTTAGCGCAACCATTGCGGAGTTTCGCTGTTTAAATCTCCGGATATCCGGAACTTGTGACTGAATCATGGGCATGAAGCATTTTTTGAGGGCTACGCAAACCTACCTACCGGTAGTTAGCATCTGCTCCTTGTTCGCCGCCACCGCGTTAGGCGCGACACCCGAACCATCCGTCCGCGAACTCAGTCTAAGCGATTGCATCGAGATGGCGCTGGAGCACAATCTCGATATCCGCATCCAGCAGCAATCGCCCAAGATGGACCGCTTCACGCTGGAAGGCTCCTACGCCGCTTGGGATCCGTCTTTCACCTCCACACTGACCCACAATTTCAATTCCTCCCCCGGCGGTACTGATAGTGATGGTCGGGCGCTGCCCTCCACAGACATCAACACCGAGAACGTCGCCCCCGGCCTGACCGGCACGTTGCCGACGGGCTTGCGCTATGATTTGACGTCCAACTTCGGTTTCCGGGACATCAATAACGCGCGTTCCGAATACAGCAGCTCGGCGAACATCAGCGTGCGCCAGCCCTTGTTGAAGAACATGTGGATCGACGATTCCCGCCGCCAGATCCTGCTCAACCGCAAAACGCTGCGGAGTTCCGAACTGGGTGTCAGCCAGCAGGCGATGACCACCATCTCCGCCGTCGAACAAGCTTACTACGACCTGATCTTCGCCGAAGAAAACGTGAAGGTGCAAAAGTCGGCGCTGGAACTTGCGCAACGCTTGCTCGATGAGAACAAGAAGCGCGTGGAAGTGGGCGCGCTGGCTCCGCTCGATGAAAAGCAGGCCGAATCCCAAGTGGCCGCGCGGCAGGCTGACCTCATCACCGCGAACCGCCAGTTGGCCGATCAGCAGAATTCTTTGAAGAAGCTCATCATGGATGACTTCTCCGCGTGGCGCCCGGTCTATATCAAACCGAAGGACAAACTGCTGCCCATCGCCCAGACGTTTGATGTCCAGGAAAGCTGGCGTAACGGCATCGAAGAGCGTCCCGACCTGGCGCAGTCCCGGATCGACCTCGAGAAGCAGGCCATCCAGCTCCGTTATACGCGCAATCAATTGTATCCCTCGCTCGATCTCTTCGGCAGCTTCGGCCAAAACGGCTTGGGCCCGAACATGGGCAACGTGATCCGGGACATCGAAGTCGGCGAAAACCCGAAGCACTCCTACGGCATCGTGCTCACCATCCCGCTGGGTAACCGTGCCGCTCGCAGCGCGCACAACTCCGCGAAAGCGCTCAAGGAACAATTGCTCCTGCGTTACAAGAAGCTCGAACAGGACACCATTGTGAACATCGACAATTCCGTGCGTCTGGCCCAGGCCAACTACGAGCAGATCGATGCCACGCGCAAAGCCCGCGAATACGCCGAAGCCGCCTTGGATGCCGAGCAGAAGAAACTCGCCAACGGCAAGAGCACGAGCTTCGTGGTCCTGCAATTGCAACGTGATCTGACCTCCGCACGCTCCTCCGAGATCCGCGCGCTGGCCGATTACAACAAGGCTCTCTCGCAACTCTCGCTCAACGAAGGCTCCACGCTGAAGCGCAATAAACTCGAAGTGAAGCTCGCCCCGTAATGCCTTCAATGTGCTGCCGGTATCTTGCCGGCAGTAGTGGGCCATGAAATGGATAGGCCCAATCCGACAACAGCTCGGATACAATCTCCGCCAACTGTGAATGGCCGGGCACCCACACCGCTCACTACAGCTCCATATCGCCTGAGTCCGCCACGAGATCGGACTTCATCTCCTCCAAAGCCTCGCCCTTGATGGGCAGGTATTTACCAGTGGCTGTCACGAGTACCGTGCCGTCTTTGGCACGCAATTCCGATTCCGCCAGAAAGAGTTTGCCGCGTTTGTTCTCCACGATCTTGGCGAACGCGAACACCTCATCACCGGGCCGCACGACATTCAGGAACCGCGTCGTCATCTCTGCGGCATAAGCCAGTTGCTTCCCTTGCGCGATACACGCCCACGCCATGATCTCATCCAGCACCGTCGCCAAAATACCGCCATGAATGGTGCGGCTAAAGCCGACGTGATCCGCACAAGGCGTGAACGCGGTGTGCACACCGGCGTCATCCACCGTGAATCGCAATCTCATCCCGGTAGGATTCTGCGCACCGCAAACAAAACACGACCGCGTATGGGGCAACGTCTTCATACGCGACCAGTTTCAGGCCAAGCCCGCCCGCAGGTCGAGTCTGATAATTTGATCACTGTACTGCTTTCAACGGCGCCATCTTGGACCCGCCCACACTGACCAGATGCTTCAACGTGCGGATGTAGAGCTTGCCGCCTGCGACCGCTGGCGTCGTGTGCGTCAGTTCGCCAAGCTGGCTGCGCCCCAACACCTCAAACGTCTCCGCCGCCTTCACCACCACCACCTCGCCGCTCGTCGAGATCGCATAAATCCGGCCATCCACCACGATGGGTGAACCGAAGAAATTCCCGCCCGCCCGCTCCTGCCATTTCACTTCGCCTGTCGTGCCTTTCACACAAGTCACAATGCCGCCATCGCTCCAACTGAACAAGAGGTCGCCCACCACCACGGGCGTCGGCACATAGCATGCGGACTTCTTCATCTCCCACGCCAGCGTTGCCGGTTGCTTCTTCGCATCATCGCCCGGCTTCACCGCCACGATGTAGTTCCCGCCCCCACCGCTGCCGCACGAACCGATCGCCAACCCGGCCACGATCACCGGTGAACTCACGCTGCGCTTATCAAACGCGTTCGTGTATTCCCACAGGACCTTGCCCGTCGCCGGGTCCACGCCCGTGATGCCATGCGCCTGGCTGTTGAAGATAAGCTGCTTCTTTCCATCCTTCGGCTCATACACGCACGGTGTGGAGTAAGCCGCCACCTTGCTGTTGCGCTTCGTCTCCCAAACCGTCTTGCCCGTCTTGCGATCCACCGCGATGAGCGAGCTGTTGCCATCTTGATCATTCGGCAAAATCACCATCTCTTCATACACGATCGGCGAGACCCCCACACCGTGCTGGCTCACATAAGCCCCAAAATCCCGTTGCCACACGATCCCGCCCTTGTGATCGAACGCCACCAGCATGTAATGCTCCGGCGTGGCCCACGCCACATACACCCGCTCGGCATCCACCGCCGGTGTGGAAGACGAGTAGCTGTTGAACTTATGCTTCGCGAATGCCGGGAACGGAAAGTCCTTCTGCCACAACACGCGCCCGTCATGCACGCTGATGGCATGCACCACCAACCCGCCCTGTTGTTCGTGCGAGCCCGTCAGGAAAATCTATCCCCCCAGATCACCGGCGAGGAATGTCCATCACCCGGCAGCGGCACCTTCCAGTTATAATCCTTTTCCGTGAACTGGATCGGAATCGTCTTCGCGTCACTGATGCCCGTCCCGTTTGGCCCACGAAACCGCGTCCACTCCTGCGCTTGCGACGATGACGCTACCAGCACACTCACCAACCCCACCAAAATAATCTGCTTCATCTTCATAAAATTTCTTCCGATCTTCTTCCCTCTCTCGATGTTGGGCGTTCGGTGTTGGATGTTCGATGTTCTCGCCCTTCGCATTCCGCATCTCACCTCTTCAGAAAGAGGTCTCTCCCTGCCACCAGCGCCGCCATCTTCCGGTCCGCCACACTGCGCGGCAACATCCAGAACCCGCAATCCGGATGCACCCACTTGATGCGCTCGATGCCTAGCGTCTGCACCGAGATCTCGATCCGCTTCGCCACCGTGTCCGCCGATTCCACCTCGTTGTCCTTGATATCGATCACCCCCACGCCCAGCGCGATGTCCGGCCGCAATTCCTTGAAATGATGCAACTCATCATAACCGCGCCGCGCGAACTCCAGCACCAGATGATTCACCTTGAGCTTGTTCAAGAACGGCATCAGATCCTGCCAAAAACCCTTCTGGATGCTCTGCCCGCCATAATTGCCGAAACACAGATGCAACCCCCGCTCACCTGCGATGCCGCTCAGCACATGATTGATCGGCTCATGCGCCCACGCCACGTGCTCCGGATGCCCCGTCAGGTGCGCCTCATCCACCTGCACCACTGGCGCATCGATACCCGTAAGCTGCAACCGCAAAGCCTCCGCTATCTCCATCGTCAGCCGGTGGATATCCTTGTAGTGCTCATCCAATAACGTCCGCGCGAGCATGTAAGGCGAGGTCACCGTGAACTTCATCTTGCGCGTGCTCAACCCCTTCACCGCCTGCCACGCCAGCGGCAGATTTAGCCGCCCCTCGCGCACCCGGCTCCGCACCACACCGGCCGGTTGCGTGCGGAACCCCATGCTCTCCAGGCTGCGAAACCGCGCGATCTCCTCGCGCGAAAGCCCCGTCACCACTCCCTCCATTGGGCTGATGAAATACTCGATCATCCCGTTCGTCTCCGGATGATTCACATTGAAGCGGGACAACTCGCCATCCGAGATCACATCGATCCCCGCCAACTCCTGCGTCTTCAACACCACCAGCAACGCATCGCGCAAGTGCGGCGAAGTAGGATACGCCGCCAGCCAGGAAGGCACCGGATAACTGCCGACAACTGTGGTCAAAATCTTCGGTTCGCTCATGGTGTGATTTGCTCTATATGGGCTCGTTTAAGCCCCAAATTGTCAATGCCGTAATAACTCCTCGTGATCGTTCTCGTCGTCGTTCTCATTCCCCAGCACCCGCTCGGCCCGAATACTCCCGTAGTCGACGACGTGAGGGGGCGCACGCTAGACCGGAACGACGCAACAACTTGCCCCGTGCTGCCGGATTCCAGCCAGAGCTCGCAACGTCCGCCGTAGCACACCGCCTCTTCCCCCTTTATTGACATTGAATTCCCGGTCCACCTCTTTTATTATTTATACATAATCAGGAGTCCACATGACCACCACCGAAAAACTGGCTATCCTTTTGGAAGAATGCGCGTGGCAGTCGCGCACCAGTCCTTGGGCGCAATTGAAGTGGTTTGCTTGGGGCTTCTGTTTTGTCCTCACCGGCAATGTTACTATCTCCGCCATGGGCAGCATCGCGGGTTGGATAGGGCTCATAGCCAGTTTTGCTCTGCTGTTTTTGCTCACGCGTTATACGAAGCGCCTGCTCGCCTTCTCTGAACGGCTGCGAAAGCACAAATTGATTGAAGCGGAGCTCCATCGACGGTTCGAATCCTACAGCTTAAAAAAATTCTTTTGGGTTAACTTGGGATTATTCACGTATCTTATTTCTACCGGAAGCACTTGGCCCGCTCTCACACCCTTTCTGTATGGAGCGCTCTTCGGCCTGATCGGTCAGTTCCTGTGGCTTCGCACCGGCATTGATGAAGAGACCTATCAACTGGTCGGAAACGGATCAGATACTCTTCAATCGACGGCGGGATAAAACTCCGACGCTGGAGCGTGCCTGCCCCTCTTAAAGCGCCAAAGGCGCGTCTCATAGCAGCCTAGGCCAACGGCCTAGGTCTCCGCACGCCAACCAGAAAAGGGCTGAAAGCCCGCTTCATCACACCAACCGATCAGAACCCCTCTGAATGGAACGCCGAGCATCCGCTAGGAATACCTCGCCTGTAGCCGCGCCTCGTGAGAGCGCGCAAACCAGCTCTCATCAAGCAGTCCTTGATACCGCAATCTGTTGCCTATCCTTTCTGCAATTGCCTACCCAGCCCGACTTGGCTACATTCCAATCCAGATAAAAACCCAAAGGACGGTTCGATTGCTTATATGAGCATATCCAAAATCAGCATGCGCCTCTTAGAAAGTTGCGCTTGGGCTTTGCGCGCACGTCCTTGGCCGCAGATGTCAGAAGCGGCTTGGGGATTTCTCTTTATTTACGCTTTCGCACCAAATTTTGAGTCCAGCTATTTACTTCATCTACTCATCGCCTTCTTGCTTTGGGCAATGGTTGCCGACTGGGGGCGGAATCATCTGTCTTTTTCGGAAAAACTCCGCAATCGCTGGTTGATAGAGAAGGAGCTTCGCCAGCGCTACAGTTCCTATTGCTACAGGAACCATCTCTGGACTGGACTTGGAGCCACCTTAGCCGTTTTCTTTTTCGGACCTCGATATTATTGGTATTTTCTTCCTCTTATGTGGTTAGTGCCCGGAACCATCGCCCTTTATCGTTGGAAACAAACCGGCATTGATGAAGAGACCTATCAACCGGTCGGTGAAGGATCGGCTACCCTTCAATCAAGCTGAGCCAAGCCACATCAGCCAATCACATCGCCTTGATGAACGAAACTCCAGTCCCATTTCCCAATTCGTATTGGGTACTGCCGAATCAATTCTTGGCCGGCGAATACCCTGGCGATGCCAGCAACACTGCCGCCATAGCCAGACTATCGGCCCTGCTTTCTGCCGGGGTTCGCACCGTTCTGGACCTGACCGAAGAAGGTGAAATCAACGAAGACGCCAAGCCCGTCCCGACTTATTGGCATCTACTGCGAGATTTGGCCGCCGAACAACGCCTGGAAGTAACGTACCTGTGTACCCCCATTCCAGACCGGGGAATTCCATCCGTCTGGACCATGCGTCGTATCCTCGACGTGATTGATAGTTCCCTTGAAGATGAAAATCCGGTTTACGTTCACTGCTGGGCCGGACGCGGTCGCACGGGTGCCGTCGTGGGTTGCCACCTACAGCGCAGCGGTAACGCAACCGAGCGTGATGTCCTGTTAAAGCTGGCGGCCTTGCGCCATCGCATGCCTATCGGCCATGAAACTTCTCCTCACACCCCTGAGCAAATCCGCATGGTAAGGAATTGGAAATCGAGGGCGTAGCCAGGCACTTCTCCGATGTGGCTGCTTCACCAGCACCTCGCTTTACTCCGGTTTCGTTTGCCGTGCCGGTGAAATCATCGACTCTCAAAGCACCAGTCCCGCCGCCCACAACCTCCTCTTAAGCCACATCGGCCTGATGTCACACGGTGCCTTTCCTAAGATCGTGTAGCACCAGCATCCTTGCTGGAATCAAACTGCATCTCCTCGTCCGCTCCGCCTGAAAACAAACCACCTATTGCTGTAACAAAACCCTTATTTGCCAAAATCATGCAAATCACCAGAATTCCTCGACTTGCCATTGATTCGCTTCAGAGTCGCCTCGTCTTACCCGTCAGCAACCAAAACCTTTTCTGCCCAAAAACATGTCCTGCCCTGCTCTTAGAAAACGCTGTCTCGGTTGGTTGTGCCTTCTGCTGGCCTTCAGTCCCGTAGCCTCCCATGCCCAAAAGAAAAACCGGCCCGCTGAAGCAGCGGCGACGGTTCCGGTCAAAGGAGAAAACGTGACTCAGGTCACCTTCACCCAGAATGGCACCCCCGCCACGTTCGCCCAGATTGGGCCGAAGCAATGGACGGATGGCCGCGGCAAATACAAAGAAACCAGCCGGGATGAATGGAGTGTCCTGCTGGCGAATCCCAAAGGCGAAACTGCCCAGATCGATCTCTTTGCCAAGACCGTCACCTACAGTAAGAACAATGCCCAACACCCCATCACCGCTTCTTCCGCGACTCCGTTCGTTCCTCAAGCTCCACCCACTGCCCCCGCTGCGCCAACCGTGGCCGCGGCAGCAGTTAACGGAAGCAATGTGACCAAGGTCACCTTCACCCAGAATGGGAACACCACCACGTTCATCCAGAAAGGGCCGAAACAGTGGACGGATGGCCGCGGCAATTATAACGAGACCGGCCGGGACGAATGGAGCGTCTATCTGGCGAATGCCAAGGGCGAAACCGCTCAGATCGATCTCTATGTGAAGGCAGTCTTCTACGGCCAAAACAAAGCGACCCAATACGCCATCACCTCATCCTCCGCTGCTCCGCTGGCAGCTCCCGCCCCCACACCGGCTCCCACTCCCGCACCCGCGCCGACGCCCAGACCAACACCTGCGCCCGCTCCAACTCCTGCGGTCGCGGCGATTCCGCAACTTCACCGGACCGCCGTACAACGCGATCTGGGTCGGGGCTACGATGCCTCCGGTGATTACGCTCTGGAAACCTATCTGAAAGCGCCCATCTTCGACGTCAGCGATCCGGCTAATTACGAATACACCGCCCTTTCCGGCACCGCGTATATCGAAACCCGGACCGGCAGCACGGCCAATGAGTTCTCCCAGAAACTCTCCGTCAATGTCGAAGGCGGCGTCGATAAAGGACTGTTCTCCGCCTCGGTCAAAGTGGGCGTGGAGAAATCCAGCTCCGGTTCCAGCAGCACCAGCTTCGCCCTCGTGGATGACAAGACCGTCCAGTTCAAAGCCCGGTTGAAAAATTCGGCCCGACCCATCCCGCAAGTCTTGAACGACCTCAGCACCGGTGACGCTTACGAGGACATCAAACGGTATGGCACTCATTACGCCAATTACCTGGAGTTTGGCGGGCACCTCACCTTCATCACGTTTATGGAACAGCGGGAGATGCGCTCCGGCCTGAATATTGAAACGGAAGCCACCGCTTCCTACGGCATCGCCAGCGGCAAAGTCGGGGTCGGGAGTGCCCAAACCCAGGCGGCCAAGAGCATGAGCACACGTGGCACTTTTTTCTGCACGGGCGGATCGGCCAACCTCAATAATCGGACGCAATTGAACGACCAGCTTTACACCAGTTGGAAAAACTCCTTGAGAAATAACCCGGCCATCGCCGGGTTCGGCAACAAGAACGAGCGCGATGGCTTGATCGGCATCTGGAAGGTTCCCGGCTTGAGCCCGCAACGCGCCCGTGAACTGGAAGATGCGGCCACACGTTATATCAAAGAGAACCAGGGAAATGCCTTCTCCAAACCCGGAGCCAGGGCGGTCACCAAGAATTCCAACTTCCGGCTTTCGGGTGCAGATGGGCGCAACCTCGCCGGCGGCACCGTCTCCCAAAGCTACTGGTACGCCACGTTAGGTGCGGGATCGCAAGTCCACAATTTCGCTACCAGCGGTGAACCATTATTGAGCGGGCATGTCATCAAACTTCAAACCGTCAACCCGGATAGGAATTACCCGGCCTACAACAAACTGATGGCCCCCAAGTCTGGCAGCACCTGCTATTATTCCTATAACAATGGCGACTACGAAAACTGGAAGGTCTGGCTCGACGGCAAAGACCTCCGTCCCGGCGAGCCGATCTATTTTGGCGATACAATCGTGATCGAAAACATGGCCTATCCTGACCGTTACCTCGCTCCGGCGTATGACAACTGGGTGGGCGTCCCCGCAGGCAACCAATACAAGTGGACCATCAAAGAATAGTCCGCACTGAAATTCCTCTGCTTTAGGCGGGACGACCATCGGGTTGTCCCGCCTAAACTTTTCTCAGCTCCCAGAGAAAATGGGAACGACGCAACACACGGCCCGTCTTGCCGGCCTCCAGCCGTCAGTCCACGACGCCCACCGCAGCACAACCCGCTTTTCTCGGCATTGAACTTCCACTCTGCGCCTCCTATCTTCCCACCCGGAACCTCCACATCTGTGTTGTGGCCCGACCCATTTTATGACTCAAGACGCCTCTGCCAACCAGACCAGCTACCAACGCTTCATCCAGCGCACCGTCGCCGCGAATGAAGCCTGGCTCCTTTCCAGTCCGGCGGGCACCGCCATCTGTGACTCGGAGGAATTTGAAGATACCGATGTCATCCTCTTCTTCTCCGATCTGGCCGAGGCGCGCGAAGTTCAGGCAAAGATGTTCCCCGAGCACAAGCCGCAGAAAGTGACGCTCTTCGATCTTCTCTTTCGCTGGCTGCCCGGCATGGAGAAGGACGGCGTCCTCGCCGGACCCAACTGGACTGCGGATTTAATCGGCCAGGAAGTCGAAGCCGATGAATTGCGCGAAGAACTGGAAGCGAACCTGAGCCCCAAACAAGAGGCCGATTTCGCCGCCCGCCTCCGCCCCAAGCAGAACCGTCGCTAAGTCCGTTTACGGTATCGCCGCTGGTAGATGGCCTCCGCTGAAACTGCTTGCCTGCCCATGGGCTCACGCTAATTTCCTGCTTATCCAAGGTCGATCGTCGTCGACCGGTCGTTGCCCGTCTGGGTGCGGCGTATTCCCCAGCGTTTTTTTGTTATGATAAAATCGCAGGTGTTACCCGTGTCGTTGCTGTGCATCTTGCTTGGGGCGCTTTTACCGAATTTTTCTGCGGACGCGGCCGGGACGAACGCGACGCCCAGGGAAGTCGATCTCCGCCCGGAGTTCAACCGGTGGAAGCTGCCTCTGCGACAGCAAGGAACCCGCAACACCTGCTCGGTCATGACCACCGTGGGTGCCTTGGAATTTGCCTTGGCCAGGCGCCAGGATCGCGGCGTGCCGCTCAGTCCGGAATATCTGAACTGGGCTTGTAATCAGGTCATCAAGAACCAGACTGCCGATCGCGGCCAGTTCTTCCACGATCTCCTCGCGGGTTACGAGCGCTATGGCATCTGTCCCGATTCGCAGATGCGGTATATCGCAAAGTTCAGCCCCCAGTACAAGCCTTCTGAACAGGCGATGAATTCCGCCAGCCAGATTCGCACCAATGATTTGCGGGCACACTGGATCAAAAAGCACGACGGCAAAGTAGGCGTGAGCGAGGAATTGCTCGAACAGGTACGGGCGACACTGCGCCAAGGCTGGCCCGTCTGCGGCGGCTCTTATCACAGCGTTCTGCTCGTCGGCTATCGTGATGATTCCAGTCTCCCCGGTGGCGGAGAGTTCATCATCCGTGACTCCGGGAACAACCAGAATACGACCATGAGCTATCAGGAAGCCAAGGCACGTCTGTGCGACCTCATCTGGTATGATATCGGATCGACCAAGGACAAGTGAATGAGACTCGCGCTGGCAGGAGGATTGCTTGCACTCGCCCTGACCGGGTGCATCCCGATCGTCTACCCCGTGCCGCCTGCCGGCCCAGTCCGTGGTCGGCCAGTGAGCTCCGACGATACCGGATTCATCACCCCGCACAAAACCACCCGTGCCGAGGTGCTTGCCCGTCTTGGGCCGGCCACGCGAGAGTGTGTTCGTCTTCCAGCACTCGCTTACTCATGGGAAAGACCGGCCACTGGGTTCGGTTATGTGATTTTTGGCACCCCAGGTGTCGCCAGCGGCGAAATGGAGCGGTCAACTTGGCGCGCCTTTTTCGTCGTGTTTGATGAGCATGATGTCGTTCTCCGCAAGGAATTGAAAGTGTTGTCCCAGAACAAATCACTGGATGAACACTTGGAAAACTGGGCGAAACGTCACGCACACAAGTGAAGTGAATTTATGGAAAACACTACGGGCCAAGATTGCGCTCTTGCGGGAGCCTTGTTCACTGGATGTCGGGTATGATCACCATCTCGCTTTGTTAGGACTCCCTTGCTTTTCTACGCGCCGTGCTTCAGTTTTGGCGGTGGAGTAAACAGCATCTCAACTTTCCGCGCGTTATGGGCATACAAGATCGCGACTACATGAAGCGTCCCCGGGACGGCGATGACCGTCCGTCCTCCTCCGGCTCTGGCTCGGATGCCGAAGACACCTTGCGCCGCATCCTGCGGAAGTACCCGCGCCTCTTCCTGTATCTGGCGATCGCCATAGGAATCCTGTTCGCCATCGCCATGGTCGCCGCCAAGTAACTTCTCAACTGTGTATAGGCATGGATCCGCTTCACCTGCTCGCCGTGATCTTTATCGGGGCGATTGTGCTCACAGTTTTGTGGCTGAATCATCTGCCCCCGGCGAATGCCAGCATTTTGATCGAGATACAGCACGGGAAAATTAACGTCGCCAAAGGAAGCGTGCTGCCCCACGCCCGGGAACACGTCATCTCCCTTCTGTCTGAAGCCAAAATCGCCCGCGGATATGTCGCCGTGACGACCGACCGACGGGTCGTCTTTTCCCAAACGATTCCCGGCCCGCTCCATCAGAAATTGAGAAACGTGCTGCTGAATCAATAACCTGCCGTCTTCCTTCCGCCCAAATCACCTGCTTGACATTTCTATCGGTGAGACGTATTTAACCATTTAGTTATTTAACACGTTGGTTTAATACAAATGTCCCAAGATAAACTCAGTGTCACGTTCGCCGCCCTCGCCGATCCCACTCGGCGCGCGATCCTGGCCCGGCTGGCGACCTCGGGTGAGACGTCAGTGAAAGACCTCGCGGAGCCGTTCCGCATGAGCCTTCCCGCCGTCTCAAAGCATCTCAAGGTGCTGGAACGGGCCAAGCTCATCACCCGTGCGCGCAATGCCCAATGGCGCCCCTGCCGCATCGAGGCCAAGCCGATGAAGGAGGCTTTGGACTGGCTGGAGCACTATCGCTATTTCTGGGAACAAAGTTTCGATCGCCTGGATGACTACCTGAAGGAACTGCAAGAAAAGGAGAAAAAACATGCAAAAGACTAGTCCCCGCCTGAACCTCGCCGGGCCATCCTTGGTGCTCACCCGCATCTTAAATGCGCCGCGCGCGCTCGTGTTCGCCGCTTGGACCGAACCGGAGCACATCAAGCAATGGAGTTGCCCGCATGGCTTCACCATCCCGGTGGCGGAAGGTGATTTCCGTGTAGGCGGCAGTTGGCGCACATGCATGGTGAAGCCGGATGGCGAGAAGCTCTGGCTCTACGGCGTTTATCGCGAGATCCGGCCGGTTGAACTGCTCTCGTTCACTCACATCTGGGAAGAGGACGACGGCACACCAGAAAACGAGACGCTCGTCACGGTGCAGCTCGAAGATCTTGGCAATAAAACTAAGCTCACCCTCACCCAGCAGTTCTTCGTATCCGTGGAATCTCGCGATGGCCACGAAGGTGGGTGGACGCAATGCCTCGAGAAACTCACCACGCACCTGGCCTCCGTCACGAAGTGAACTGATATGATGCACGCATCCAAATCTCCCGATCTCTTGCCGCGCTCGGTGGTCATCACCCGTGTATTTCAGGCGCCTGTTGAACGTGTCTGGGCCGCCCTGACCACACCTGAAGCCATCCGGCAGTGGAGCTTCCCGGTCAACGCCTTCAAACCGGAAGTCGGCTTTGAGTTCGAGTTCACTTGCAACGGTCCAGATAACGAGGCGTTCACCCATCATTGCCGCGTTACCGTAGCCATACCGAACAAGCGCCTCGCCTATACCTGGCGCTATGTGGGTTACGAAGGGGATTCGCTTGTCACCATCGAACTGTCTGCCGAGGGCAATCAGACACGGGTGACGTTGACGCATACCGGCTTGGAGACCTTCCCCAAGATTCCGTGCTTCGACCCGGCCAACTTCACGGAAGGCTGGATCGATCTTATCGGCAACGCACTCAAGAAATTCGTGGAAACTAACTGATTTTTTATGACCCAAGCGCAATCTTCCCCTGACACGTCTGATCGCGAGATCGTCATCACCCGGCTTTTCAACGCTCCGCGCGAACTCGTGTGGCAGGCCTTCACAGATCCGCAGCACAAAACGCATTGGTGGGGACCGCGCGGATTCCGCACCACCACGCATTTTGCGGAACTGAAGACCGGCGGCATCTGGCGTTACACGATGCATGGACCAGACGGGCGGGATTATCCAAACGAGATGCGTTTCCATGAGGTCGTACCGCTGGAACGGCTCGTTTACAGCCATGGCACTGGTGATGATGATTACCCGCACAAATTCGAGGTCATCACCACCTTCACCACGGAAGGCGATAAAACCCGCATCACCATGCGTAGCGTGTTCCAGACCGCCGCCTCCCGCGATTACGTGGTCAAGGAACATGGTGCGATCGAAGGCGGCAACCAGACGATGGACCGCTTCGAGGAACAACTCTCCGCGCTCCTCTCCGGTGGCGAATTCGTCATCACCCGCACGGTCAATGCGCCCCGTGAACTCGTGTGGAAAGTTTTCACGCAAGCAGAACATCTGCAACATTGGTGGGGCCCGAAAGGCATGGCCTTGACCGTCGCCAAGCTGGAAGTGAAGCCCGGCGGCAAATTCCTCTACAAGATGACCGCGCCGAATGGTTTCGTGATGTGGGGCCAATTCACCTATCGCGAAATCACCCCGCCCGAGCGGCTCGTCTTCACCATCACCTTCTCCGATGAGAATGGCGGCGTCACGCGGCATCCCATGGCACCCGGCTGGCCGTTGGAAATGCTGAACGTGATGACCTTCACGGAAGAAAACGGCAAGACCACGCTCACCCTGCGCGGCTCGGCCTTCAACGCCTCGGAGAGCGAACGTCAGGCCTACAAAGAGGGCCACGACAGCATGCGCAACGGCTTCAGTGGCACTTGGGATCAACTCGAGGTCTATCTCGCCACGCTGGCTTAAACCAAACCTGAACGCACTCCACTTATGGCTGATGCCACCAAACGAGAACTCAGCTTCACCCGCGTCTTCGCGGCACCGAGGACGCTGGTGTTCAAGATGTGGATCGACCCCATCCATCTCGCCCGGTGGTGGGGACCGAAAGGCTTCAGCAATCCGGTGTGTGAAGTGGATGCTCGCCCCGGCGGCGCGATCTACATCGATATGCAAGGGCCGGACGGGACGATCTATCCCATGTCCGGCCAGTTCCACGAAATCGTGGAACCGGAGCGCATCGTGTTCACCAGCGCAGCCCTCGGCGCGGACAAGCAGCCGATGTTCGAGGTGCTGAACACCATCACCTTCACCGAGCACGGCGGCAAGACGACCATCCTGCTGCATACCAAGGTGAAGATGGAAAAACCCGGTGCAGATATCTATCTATCCGGCATGCAAGAAGGCTGGAGCCAGAGCCTCGAACGGCTCATCGCTTATCTCGCCAAACTCTCGCCACGCAAAGACGTATGAAACCCAAAATCAAAACTATGTTCATCTACCTCCTGATCGGTCTGGTTGCTCTCATTGTCATCCTCCTCGCCATCGCTTCGACGCGTCCGGATGAATTCCGCGTCACGCGCTCGGCCACGGTCAATGCCGCGCCGGCAACTGTGTTCGCGCAAGTGAACGAGTTGAAGAAATGGGAGATGTGGTCGCCCTGGCAGAAGATGGACCCCAACATGAAGCAGACCTACGAAGGACCGGCGGCCGGAACCGGCGCGAGCCAAGCATGGGCAGGCAATAACAAGGTGGGCGAAGGCAAGATGACCATCATCGACAGCAAGCCGGGTGAGTCCGTGAAGTTCCGCTTGGAATTCCTAAAACCTTTCGCTGCCACAAACATTGCAGAATTCACATTTAAAGCCCAAGGCAATCAAACCCAGGTCACTTGGACGATGGATGGGAAAAGCAACATCGCGTTCAAGGTCATGGGCCTGTTCATGGATTGCGACAAGATGATCGGCAAAGATTTTGAAGCTGGTCTGGCCCAATTAAAAGCGGTGGTGGAAACCGCAAAATAGGTTTACCTTATCACCCAGAACACCCGCCAAAGAACACGGAGGAAAAAACGATGAGCAAAGTTCGCGTACTGGTCGGCACTAAAAAAGGCGCCTTTATCCTGACATCTGATGAGCGGCGTGAGCATTGGGACATCAGCGATCCGCTTTTTGCGGGCTGGGAGATGTATCATCTCAAAGGCTCCCCCGTGAACCCGGATCGCATCTATGCCTTGCAAACCAGCGGATGGTTCGGCCAGATCATCCAGCGCTCCGATGACGGCGGGAAGACGTGGAGCACTCCGGGCGGCGGTCCTGTGTCAGTCCCTGGCCAGATGCCTTCCGGCGAGAGCAACAAGTTCATCTACGAAGGAATCGTCGGCACGCACAAGTGGTATGATGGCACCCAGCATCCGTGGGAATTCAAACGCATCTGGCATCTGGAACCTTCTTTGACCGAGCCGGACACCGTTTATGCCGGCGCCGAAGATGCGGCGATCTTCAAATCCACCGATGCCGGTAAATCTTGGAAAGAGCTTTCTGGTCTGCGCAGTGCCAAAGGTCATCTCTGGCAGCCAGGAGCAGGCGGCATGGCCGTGCATACGATCATCATCGACCCGAAGAATCCGAACCGCATCTACATCGCCATTGGCGGCGGGCGCGTTTCGCACCGAAGACGGTGGGCAAACGTGGCAGGCGATTAATCGCGGTCTGAAATCCCAATACGAATTGCCTGATCCCGATGCGGAAGTCGGCCATTGTGTGCATCGCATCGCTATTCATCCATCCAAGCCGGATGTGCTGTTCATGCAGAAGCATTGGGATGTGATGCGCAGTGATAACGCGGGTGATGACTGGCGCGAGGTCAGCGGCAATCTGCCGTCCGATTTCGGATTTCCCATCGATGTCCACGCGCACGAACCCGAGACCATCTATGTCGTGCCGATTAAGAGCGATTCCGAGCATTTCCCGCCCGATGGTAAATTGCGCGTCTATCGCAGCCGTACCGGCGGCAACACGTGGGAAGCCCTCACGAACGGCCTGCCGCAAAAGGATTGCTACGTCAACGTGCTGCGCGATGCGATGTGTGTGGACACGCTTCCATCCTGCGGCATCTATTTCGGCACCACCGGTGGACAGGTTTACGCCTCGGCAGATAGTGGTGATAGCTGGAAAGCCATCGCGCGCGATCTGCCCGCCGTATTGTCCGTCGAAGTCCAGACGTTGCCATGATCCGGGTCGTCTTACCGTATCATCTGCGCAAGCTCGCGGGTGTGGAAAGTGAAGTGCAACTCGAAGTGGCGGCACCCATCACCATCCGCGCCGTGATCGATGCCATTGAAGCGAAGTATCCCGCACTCTGCGGCACCATCCGTGATCACGGCACCTTGAAGCGGCGTCCCTTCATCCGCTTCTTTGCGTGCAAAGAAGATTTATCCCTGGAGCCAGAAACGACTCCCCTGCCCGCTGACGTGCTCAACGGCAAGGAACCCTTCATGGTCATCGGCGCGATGGCCGGAGGTTAAACAGTTAATACCGTATTGCATGAATCGAACCGCTATCCCCGTACAAGAACCCGCCGAGCGCGTGCTCATCATCACGCGCACCCTCGCCGCACCGCGCGAACTGGTATTCAAGGTCTGGACGCGACCGGAACATCTGGTGCGCTGGTGGGGGCCGAAAGATTTCACCCTGCCTGTATGCGAACAAGATTTCCGCCCCGGTGGTAGGTACAAATTCTGCATGCTCGCACCAGATGGTTTTGAGTGCTGGGTTTGGGGCGAGTATCGCGAGATCGTCGAGCCAGAGCGCATTGTTTTCACCTGGGTGAGGCCGCCCATGGATGGCTTGCCCGAGCGGACTAACTTGGTCACAGTGACTTTCGCGGCTTTCGGCGATAAAACCAATCTCACCCTGCATCACGCCCTCTTCCTCACCACGGAAGATCGCGATGGCCACAACGTCGGCTGGAGCCAATGCATGGACCGTCTGGTGGCCTACGCCGAAGCAGCTCATTGAACATCTATGCCTGTGCCACCCGCAAATCCCGCGCGCGAAATCATCAACCGCCGTGTCGTGCCTTACACCCGCGAACAGATCATTCGCGCCTGGACGGACGCCAAGCTTCTCGCCAACTGGTGGGGACCGAAAGGTTTCCGGAACACCTTCCATGTGTTCGAACCGAAACCCGGCGGGCAATGGCGCTTCATCATGCACGGCCCGGATGGCCGCGACTATCCGAACGACAGCACCTTTCTGGAAATCACCCCAGAACGCATCGTGCTCGATCATATTTCCGGCCCGCCCTTCCGCCTGGTTGTGACTTTCACGCCGAAGGATAAAGGCACGGAGATCGAGTGGCGCATGATCTTTGAGAACGCAGAGATAAGGGACAAGATCAACACCTTCGCCGCCGAGGCGAACGAACAAAACTTTGACCGCCTGGAGGCAGCGCTGGCGCAAAGCATCTAGAAACCATGAGTAACCACTCTCCCACCAGCAGCGCAAGCCAAGGACCTCAAGTGCTGATCACCCGTGTATTTGCTGCACCACGCGCTTTGGTCTTCAAGGCCTGGACGGAACAGGCGCAATTGATGCGCTGGTTTGCGCCGAATGGATGCAGCATCGAATACCGGCGCTTCGAGTTCAAACCCGGCGGCAGATATCATTCGTGCATCCATACGCCGGATGGTCATCAGTGCTGGTGCGTGGGGGAATACCGCGAGATCATGGCCCCGGAGCGCGTCGTCTTCACCATGGCGATCGGCGATGCCGAGGGGAATCGCCGAGTTCCCATCAGCGCTGGCATGGACCCGGCTTGGCCGGAGGAAACCGTGGTGACCATCACGTTGAGGGAACAGGACGGCAAGACCACGCTGACCTTGCAGCAGACTGTGAATGAAGCTTTGGCGAAACGCACAGGCGCACACCCAAGCTGGCTGCAGATGTTCGACCGCCTGGCCGAGGAACTGACGCACACATTGTCCGCCGATATCTATCCCTGAACCTGAACTTTAAAACTCAAACCAACCTAACCTCATGACACCTAACACCTCACTCGTTCAACCTTATCTCTTCTTCGAAGGCCGCTGCGAAGAAGCCCTCGCCTTTTACCAGCAAGCCGCCGGAGCCGAAGTGCTCATGAAGATGCACTACAAGGACAACCCGGAACCCGCCAAGCCCGGCTGCGGTCCCCAGAATATTCCCGGCGATAAAGTCATGCACGTGAGCTTCCGCATCGGCGAGACGGTGTTGATGGGCTCGGATGGTATGTGCAGCGGCAAAACCGACTTCAAAGGGTTCGCACTTTCCCTCAGTGCACCGAACGAGGCGGAAGCCAAACGCCTGTTCACGGCCCTGAGCGAAGGCGGGCGCGTGGAAGTGCCGCTGGGCAAGACGTTCTTCTCCGCGGCCTTCGGCATGTTCGAGGACAAGTTCGGCCTGTTCTGGATGGTCATCGTGCCGACACCCATGCCGGCCTAAGCGAATTCACCGCCCGGGAGCCACTAGAGAAAGCCAATAACGAATCAAACCAATTATGAAAATCGCAACAATCATCGTGCGGGTCCTGCTGGGGCTCCTGTTCATCATGTCTTCCGTGGTGGTACTCTTCAACCTCGTGAAAGCACCAGAACCTACGGGTAACGTAAAAGCTTTCATGGATGGCATGGTGGCGACGGGTTACCTGCTCAAATTGATCAAGATAACGGAGCTGGTCTGCGGCATCGCGTTCGTCGTCGGCCGCTTTGTGCCCTTGGCCACCGTGGTGATATTTCCCATCACCTTGAATATCCTGCTCTTCCATGCGTTCGCTGCGCCGGAAGGTTTGATCATGGGAATCATCATCATGATCGCCAATCTGTTCCTCGCGTATAGCTACCGTCAGCATTACGTGACACTGGTCGCCGCCAAGTAGAACGATACGAAACTGATAACCATCAATAAAAACAACCTTATGAAATACGTCGATGGATTCGTCCTGCCGGTCCCCAAGAAGAAATTGAAGGCTTACCTCGCCATGGCCAAGAAGGCCGCGAAAATCTGGAAGGATCTTGGGGCACTGGAATACTACGAAGCGGTCGGTGAGGATATGAATACCAAGATGGGCATTCCGTTTCCGAAGCTGGCCAAGACCAAACCGGGCGAGACGGTGGTCTTCGCGTGGATCGTGTACAAATCGCGCGCCCATCGTGATCGCGTGACGGCCAAGATCATGAAGGATCCACGCGTTCAGGCGATGTGCGATCCGGAGAACATGCCGTTCGATTGCGAGCGCATGACTTACGGCGGGTTCAACATCATGGTGAAGGGTTGAGTCATTGACGGAGAAAAGAATCACATGAAAAAACCGCGCCAGACCAAGTCGGCCAAGATCACCGCCAGCAAAGATCCGAAAATCACGCCCTTCCTGTGGTTCGATACTCAGGCGGGAGAAGCGGCGAAGTTCTACACTTCCATCTTCAAGAATTCGAAGATCCTGAGCACAAACAATTACCCGGAAGGTTGTCCGGCCCCGAAAGGTTCGGTGATGACGGTATCTTTCGAGCTGGAAGGCCAGAAGTTCATCGCGTTGAACGGCGGCCCGCACTTCAAGTTCACCCCGGCCATCTCATTCCTCGTGAACTGCGCGGACCAGAAGGAAGTGGATCATCTCTGGCACAAACTCCTGGCCGGCGGCCAAGCCCAGCAATGCGGCTGGCTCACGGATAAATTCGGCCTGTGCTGGCAGATCGTCCCTACCATCCTGGGTGACTTGATGCAGGATGAGGACGAGGAAAAAGCCGGGCGCGTGACGGCCGCGATGATGAAGATGATCAAACTGGACATCAAGACGCTGAAGGAGGCGTACGCTGGACCGAAACCAGCCCAGAAGGGGAAATCGGCCAAGGCCAAATAACGGCTGCCTGCGTCAGTTTTATTGACATTAAACCGATTACGGCGTAGCGGGTATGGCTCCCGCTACGCCGTTTTATTTAATCCCCAGAGAAGTTTCAGACATCACTCCAGCGGTGATCAAAGATCTCTACGCCCTGAAAACCCACGCCGTTTCCATTCCTTAAAGAACCCCCAATAAACCACCTGCAGAAAGATTTCCCGCGCAAATCGCACGAATCTTTTGCCAAACCGCGTTGTTTATGTTATTGAGAATGGCGGGAGGTTGATGGGATTGCAGCGGGCAACCAGCTAAAACTGGCAGCGCTAGCATAAGAATCCGCAAAACGTTGCGTGAGGACTCACCACTTCCCCGGTCTATATCACCGAGTAGTAAACATAGCCAAGGAACGATGTGCGTATCACGAGTCTGAAAGTGTTTGTGGATCTGGCCGAAAGCCAGAGTTTCAGCGAAGCAGCCAATCGCAACGGCATCTCCCAGCCTGCCGTCAGCCAGCAGATCGGCTGTTTGGAAGAAGAATTTGCCACCCCTTTAGTCGAACGCAGTCGACGGCGTTTTCGCCTTACTCCCGCGGGCGAAGCATTGTTCGAGACCGCTCAGTCGGTGTTACAATCAGTTGAATCCCTGAAAACCCGCATCGCCAAACTGGGAGAGAACGTCCGGGGCCGTTTGCAGGTCGTCACCACGGCTAATCTCGCCATCGAATTCATTCCCCGGCTGAACAACAGCTTGCAAACGCGCTATCCAGATATCGCCCTGGAAGTTATCTACCAGCCTATCAGCCGCTTGTTTGCGGATATCGCCGGGAACGTGGCTGATTTCGGCATCATCTCCTGCCCCCGGGAAGACGCCCGTTTTGAATACCTGACCATAATGGAGGAACGGCTACGCTTTGTGGCGGCCCCTGCTTCCGGTCTGCGGGAACGTCCCTTAAAGGAAAACCTGCGCCCCTACGTTGCCTTTAGCCCGGATTCCTCCACAGCCGCCTTGATCGGCAAGAACTTGCAAGACCAAGGCGTCAATCTGCCCGCCACCTTGGAGTTTGAACACCCGGAGACCGTGAAGAAGGCTCTCCTCGCCACCAACGGCTTCTCTTGCTTGCCCGAGAACCAGATCACCGGCGATCTCGCCTCGGGTCAACTTGTCGTCGTGCGTGGTCTGACGGAACCCGTCACACGCCGGATCTGTGCCGTCTTCAGCAAGCAACGCCAGAGCAGCCCGGCCTTGCAGGTGGTCCAGGAATTCTTGCAGGAGTTCAATCTGGATAAAAAAGATGAGACGGAGATCAAAGTGGCCCCTCGTCCAGCTGTAGCTGCACGACAAACCAAACGGCCACGAGTCTCCGCACCGCTAGGCCTTGAGTGACCAATTGCCTGCTGCCGCTGCGTTCTCCCGCAGGTGCGCCAAGTTGATCGTCCCCCCGATCAGCGAGGACATCTCCGGGAGCCCCAAAGCGGCATGCACACAATTTTCCACGAGGCTTTTGCCATCGGCAGCAGCGTGGAGATTGCCTGAAAGCAGTGCTTTCTTTAGAAACACCGCTTTACCCAGCTCACCCGCTTTGCGGATCACGGACTCTTGGTCACGATACAGATAATTCCACGCCACCATCACGGCATCGCTCAGTCCCACCGCCTTCAATCCACCTTCAAGTGTCATCGAGGAGACACCGTAATAGCGGATGAATCCTTTGGCTTTTAATTGGGCTAGAATTTCTAAAGCCGGCGAATCGGTGATGGCGGGCAGATCATTCGGCGGGCAATGCAAGAGAACGAACTCCAGACGCTCTGTATTCAATCGCTGCAAACTGCGCAGCACACTCTGCTCGATGGCCGCTGCGCTGAAATCATAAACCGACTCACCATTCACGAACTCCTCACCGACCTTGGTGACGATGGTGAAGCGTTCACGCCGTCCTCGCAGCAGCTTGCCGACTCGTTCCTCAGAGATGCCGTAAGCGGGCGCGGTATCGATGACGTTGATGCCCAGTGCTTCCGCTTCATCAAGCAAGCGCAGCAAGGTCTGGTCATCCGGCAATTCAAACGGCGCATACTTCACCTTCTGATTGCGCCCCCACTTCACTGTGCCAAGGCCAATGACACTCCCGCAAATATCCAAGCGACCGAATTGACGTTGCGGTACAAGACTCATAACCGGGTCCATTTCAGGTCACGTTGCCACGGCAGCAAGCCGACGGCAGCGGAGGGCAGTAGCGAGAAATCCGTGGCGGGCGATGCCTTCAAGCCTGAGCGCCCGACGAACTCCTCCACACGGTCTGCGAGCAACGGCGCGTACACCAGCTTGGTCGGCCACGCAATGACGCTGGTGCCTTTCTCCAGCAAACGTGGTTCCGGCGGCAGATTGCCTTTCGGATCGCGTGGCTCAGCGCGATCGATGGCAAAGCACGCCCACTCCACATCGTTCCATTTGATAGAGGGGAAGATGCTTTGCATCTCATCCTTGGCGCGCTTCAACGTATCGGCCTCGCTCATGGCTGCACCCTTTTCTGCGATCTCGCCACCGAGATACCACACCCACTTGCCCGCGTACGGATGCGAGGTGATGGTGGCACGAGGTTTGGGACTCGTGGTAACGCAGTGCCCATAGACCGGCTGCGCCACGCCACGCGCCAGCACCATGCGTAAGGGCCGCCGCTGGGTGACTCCCATGCCGAAGCCTAAAGCCACAGCCGCTTGTTCGTTCCCTTCCCCGGCGGTGAAAACAAAAGCGTTTGCTTCCAGTCGGATGGTGTGACCACCGGTGATGCCCACTTCGAGAGCCTCTACGCCTTTATCGCCTGTATGAAATTTTTGGATCTGCCCCAAGATGGCCCGGCCTTGTAATGGTCGGGCCAGCGCTTCCACCACCGTCTGAATATCAAGGATGGCTTCCTTCACCGCGTAAAGAGAGCCGCTCGGTGGATTAGCTTTGAGCACTTCCGGCCAGCGAGCTTTGGGCACATCCTCCACCTCGCCCTGCATCGTCTTGCCCGCCATGGAAGAAGTGAATCCACCGATGAAGCGATCGCATGACCACAGGTATTGTTCCGGGGAAAGCACTTTCACCGCACTCAGGTCAAGCTCGCCATTACCTGCCAAGCAGGACATCCAGCGCGGCGGCAACGCCTTCAACTGCTGGGCGATCTCGCGGTTGCTGCCGTCGATGCCATACTTCACGCCGCTGTGCATGATGCCTTGGGAGGCCAGCGTTTGCTCAGCGCCCAATGCGGTTGACTCCAGCAACAACACATTCCAGCCCGCGCGCAGCAGCCGGTTCGCTGTCCAAAGGCCAGCGATGCCACCACCCGCAATCAAGATGTCACAACGATACGTATCCACAAAATATCCACTGTGCTAAGCATGTAGCCGCCGATGTGCATCGGCGCTAACTTTGAAACAAACGCGGACTAATGTCCGCGGCTACGGTTTGAAGGAAACTCAGGCAGAGCCGCTCACTACACCGAGTGCTGCCCGCCGCCATCCGCGCCACCGCCATCGAGATCGATCAGGATATCCCGCGGCTCCGCACCCTTGCTCGGACCGACGATGCCGCGATTCTCCAACTCGTCCATGATGCGTGCCGCGCGCGTGTAGCCGAGGCGCAAGCGCCGTTGCAGCAAGGACACGCTGGCTTTCTGTTCACTGCGGATGACCTCGATGCATTGCTCGATGATGTCTTCATCTTCATCGCCCGCACCATTGCCACCACCGCCGGAGCCACCATCCGAACTGCTCACCGGCTTCTGCAATTGCTGATGGATCTCCATCTCGTAACTCGGCTTCGCCTGTGCAGCGATGAAATCCACCGCACACTGGAGCTCTTGGTCCGTGATGAGCACGCCTTGTGCGCGGATAAGCTTCGCGGAACCGGGTGGCAGATAAAGCATGTCACCTTTGCCCAGCAAATTATGGGCGCCCATCGCATCCAAAATCGTGCGTGAATCCACGCGCGAAGCGACCTGGAACGCGATACGCGCCGGGATGTTCGCTTTGATCACACCGGTGATGACATCCACAGAGGGACGTTGCGTGGCCACGATACAATGGATACCGGCCGCACGCGCCATCTGCGTGATACGGGCGATGGCCATTTCCACATCCGCCGGAGCCACGAGCATCAAATCTGCCAGCTCGTCGATGATCACTACGATGTAGCTCAGCTTCTCCGGGATGATGATGTCATCCTCGCGCGGCACCACGATCTCTTCGTCCAGCTCCACGGCGAAACCATCCGCTCCGGCCTCGATGCGTTCCTTCTTCGCCGTAAGCGGCAGTTCCAACTCGTTGGAAGGCGGTGCTTTCGGCTTATCCTTCGGGCGTTCGTTGAAGGACTTGATGTTGCGCACGCCGACCTTCGCGAAGATCTGGTAACGTTTCTCCATCTCATTCACCACCCACCGCAGAGCCAGGATCACCTTCTTCGGATCGGTCACCACCGGCACCACCAAGTGCGGCAGCACATTGTATTGCTGCAACTCCACGACCTTCGGATCGATCATCACGAAGCGCACCTGATCCGGGCCGAACTTGTAGAGCAACGAGGCGACGATGGAATTGATGCACACTGATTTACCGGAACCTGTGCTGCCGGCGATGAGCAAATGCGGCATCTCCGCGAGGTCCGCGATGATCGGATTGCCATACACATCCTTGCCCAGCGCGAGCGGGATGCGCGCCTTGCTGTTCTTCCACTCGGGTGATTCCAGCAGGTCACGCATGATGACCTTGGTCTTCACCAAGTTCGGCACTTCCACACCCACGGAACTCTTGCCTGGAACAGGTGCCAAAATATTGATGCGCTCGGCCTTCAGGGCGGCCGCGATGTTATTGTTCAGGTTCGCGATCTTCTCGAGCTTCACGCCCGGCGCGGGATGCAATTCGTAACGCGTGATCGTCGGTCCCTTCGTGATGTCCCCGAGCTGCACTTCAATGCCGAACTGCGCGAGCGTGTTCTGCATCAGCCGCGCGTTCGCCATCAACTCTTCCTTCGACTCCGTCGGTTTGAGGGTCGTGTCGGGATACTGGAAGAAATCCATCGGCGGCAACTGGTAGTTGCCGATGCTCGGCACCGAAGCGACCGTGACGGGTTTGTTCTTCTTCGGGCCGGGTTTGGGCTTGATGACCGGCAGCGGTTCATCCACTTCCGGCAACGGCTTGAGCGCGGCGGCGCTGTCTTCCGCGATCTCGCCGACCTTGGCCGCCACCACGACCGGTTCATTCCGGGAAGGTTCCCACTCTTCGGCTTTGGCTCCCGCTTTCTTACCCAGAATGTCTGCGGTCGTCGCTGCAGGAATCTCGGTGGCGCGGATGACATCCCCCACATTCATCAAAGCGGGCTCAGGTGCCGGTGCGGCTGGTTTCGCCGACTTGCCCTTCTTGGCGGCAGGCTCTTCTGCACGCGCTACGGGCACACTGAGGTCGCGCACCATCGGCTCTGGGATAGGCTGCAAATCCGCCCCCAAGGCGGGTTTCTTTTCTTCTTCGCGTTCCTCGCGTTCTTCCTTCTCCTCCCGTGCGGCTTCTTCCTTCAGTTTCTTGGCCTGCTTCTCCAGTTCGCGGGCTTTCTTCTCCAATTCCTTCTCCGTCTGGTCCGGCTTGGAGAACGTCGCCCCGCCTGAGGTCGCTCCCGCAAAACTCGGCTTCATCTCTCTCAAGGCAGCGATCAGTTCTTTGAAGCTGTAATTCGTGAGATACAGCATGCCGATGAGGTAAATGATAAGAAAAGTGATGGTCGCACCGACCGGACCAAGTTGCAGGAAGAGATACCGGTTCAGGGTCATGCCGAGCAAACCGCCGGCGCTCGGCGCATTGATATGGCTGCGCAACGATTCCATCGCGCTGCCATGCAGATCGAACATCCCCATCGAGATGACCACCATGGCCACGGCCCAACCCCACCGCCGGTTCAGAAACTCCAGCGACGTCATGAACTGCGCCATGCCGTAGAGCAAGAGGAAGCAAGGGACCAGATAGGCGGCCGCGCCGAAAACAAAGAACAAAGCGAAGGCCAGGTAGGCACCCACGGGGCCGATCCAGTTATGGATCACCCGTTCTGTGGCGTCCTTGTCTTCCTTGATGAACGGCAGGTCGCCGGGGTGATTGGAGAAAAGCGAGAGCAGAAACAACGCGGCCACGCCGATGAGTACGATGCCGATGACATCGTTCATCCCATGGCCCTTGCTCTCGCTACCATCCGAATCCTTACGCGGCATGGAGAGAGACTAGGAAAAGCCGCCCCGCTGTGCAACTGCGCAGGGGCACAGTTATCGTAAAAGTATCAGACCGTGCAAAATGAAAAAGGCGGCTCCGAAGAGCCGCCTTTTGAAGTTATATGAGCGAAAAGCTTAAGCTTTCTTCTCTTCGTCGATGCTCAGCACCTTGTAGCCGCCGATCGACTTGAAGTAGAGCAGGATCAACAGGTAGATGGCCGCCATAGTCAGCGGGATGAAGGAATCCGCCTTCAGCGTCTTGCGGTCACCCGTCTGGTCAGCGGTCACAATAGCCTGCTGTTCAGGAGTGCGTGTCTTGGCGTCTTTGGCTTCCGCCAGCTTCTTGCCGTCGATCGCGTTCACGTCCGAGAAGAAGAGGAAGCTCGAGGGCTTCTCCGCTTTGACTGTTTCATAAACCGCCGGATTCGTCGCCTTCAGTTCATCGGCAGAGAACCGGTCCTTGGAGTAACCCAAACCAGGGCCACCGATCATACCAGCAGACAACATACCGATACCACCCATGATGGAGATAGCCACGGCACCCGTGCGCGGGAAGCGATCCGAAGCCACAGCCAACATCGTCGGCCAGAAGAACGTCTTGCCCACCGCGTAGATGCCCAAAGCCAGCAACGCGGCAGCAAAGGTTTCCATGGTGCTGGCCAGACGCAGTCCGACCACCGCCGTGAGGGAGCAGACCAAAAGCAGGCCGATCGGCGACAGCTTCAGGTTTTTCTCAATGAAATGAGCGCAGAAGCGCAGACCGAACATGATGGAGGAGGTCCAGATGAACAGGTATTTGCCTTCTTGTGAGTTGAAGAGATTACCCGTGATGTTCTGGATCCAACCGTCCGTTCCCAGTTCAACAGCACCAACAAGCGCATGGGTGATGAACAACACGAACAATAGAACTGAACCGAAGGAGAACTTGGTGATCACACCGACTGTGACCAGCAAAACACCGCCAATGACATAGCCGATGTTCTTGGCCAAGGCTGCTGCGTTCAAAGCCGCTTCGGGCGTCGCATTATCGGGCGTCAGAACCCCCTTCAACACATCACCGAAGAACAAGGACAACAAGAAGCAGGCGACCAAAGCGCCCAAAATACCGACATCCTTGAACATCTCACCCAGGCTGGAACCCTTGGCGGAAGCTTCTGATTTCGGGAAAGTCTGGCCGAAGAACATCACCCCATAAGCGATCGTGGGGATGAGGTAGAGGGCGAGCTGGATCTTCCAGTTCACTTCCATCTTATCGTCCAGAATCCAACCAGCGACAGCACCCAAGATCATACCGGCCGGCCAAGAGGCGTGCAGGATGTTCAGATAGTGCGTGCGGTTATGCGGGAAGAGCGTGGCTACCAACGGATTCGCCACTGCTTCTAACGTGCCGTTGGCGAAGGCGAAGATGAACATACCGATCGTCAGCATCTGGTAGGCATTCTGCGGGCTCGTGGCACCAAACGTGACGATGGCCGAAAGGACGTGGCAGGCGAAAGCCGCGATGACCAGCTTGCCGTAGCCGATCTTGTCCACAATCACACCGCCGATGATGATGCCGAAGCAAAACCCGGTAAAACCGGCACCACCGATGGCACCTAGCTGGGTTGCAGTGAATCCGAATTCTTTCCCCCAGTTGTCAAAGATACCGCCACGGATGGCGAAACCGACACCGGCGGCCAGAATGGCCATAAAGCCTGCCCATAGGAGGCGGCTAGCATTAGGTGCTACACCTTCAGTTTTTGCTGACATAATTTATCTGTTCTTGGGTTCGAGCGGCGATTTTATGCAAAACTATTGCCGGAACTCAAAGCGTAAACTTCGGCAGTTTCACGATTTTACCCCCTTGAAGGGCGGATTCATGGGCGCAAAGGCCTACACAGGTCCAGTTGGCGGACTGTTTGGCGTTCGGGAACGGCTCACGCCCTTCGGCCAAGGCATTCGCGAATTCGTTCGCCAGATGCGGGTGGCTGCCACCGTGACCGCTGCCTTGCGTGAAGCTGAGATGCGTCTTCTTGGCGGCATCGTAAACGCCTTGCGTGGTGTATTTGGCGATGCCTTTGGGCAGGCGCTTGGCGAAATCCGGGCATTTGATGGCCTTGGGGATCTTCGGTTCCGGCTTCTTGGCCGTGTGCAGGATCAACGGCTCGTGTTCGACGAGCGGCCATTCCACGGACTTCTTGTCACCATAGACGTCGATGCTTTCGCGGTATTGGCGCGCGGTATCGAACAGGCTGCGGATGATCCGGGCGTTGACGTCCGTATCCTTAAACTTGATGTGCGCCGTCTCCACCGCGAAGGGCGAGCCGTATTGCTTGATGAGGTCTTTGCGGATGGTACCGGAGCCGAAGCAGCTCACGTATTCCGCCGGTTTGCCGATCAAACCAGCCACCGGGCCGACGCAATGCGTCGCATACCACATCGGCGGTAGACCCGGCCAGTAATTCGGCCAGCCGTCCATGTCCTGCTGATGCGAGGCTTGGACGAACTGCAGCTTGCCCAGCTCACCCTTATCAAGCAGTTCCTTCATGAAGAGGTATTCCCGGGCATACACCACGGTCTCCATCATCATGTAGGTCAGGCCCGTTTTCTTGACGAGTTCGACGATCTTTTTGCAGTCCTCGATGCTCGTGGCCATCGGCACCGTGCACGCGACGTGCTTGCCCGCCTTCAACGCCGCGATGGACATCCACGCGTGATCCGGGATGGGCGAATTGATATGAACAGCATCGACGTTCGGGTCCTTCAGCATCTCGGCGAAATCCGTGTAACGCTTCTCCACGCCGAAGTAATCGCCCACGGCGTTCAGCTTCTTGGGATCGCGCTGGCAGATGGCGTAGCAGTTGGAGTGAGGGTGTTTCTGCCAGAGAGGGATGAATTCCGCTCCAAAGCCAAGACCAACGATCGCGACATTCAGTTTTTTGCTCATGATTCCGCCTAGATGTAAAATGCTGTATATGGGCACGAACAGCCCGCTTCGACTAATAACGGTAACGCGTTTCATGACACCCGTGGAACCCCTGACTGTCAACGGCAAACTCCCCGATTTACCCTCGATTTCCCACTAAAACCCTCAGAAAACACACCCGGTTTTAAGGGGTGATTTTGCGGGTTATCCGGCCGAAAAACCCGCCTCCGGTAGCGCAGGTTGGCAACCTGCTGTGTCGCCGACTGGCAGTCGGCCGGGCCACAGAAAAGCATGGTGCTATCAGATTACCGGCCCGCGATTGAAGCCGATCACTTCACCAATGGTCGTATCTTGATCGATCTGAACGCCGACGAGGTCTGATACGTGGCGATACCAAAGGGCATATTCAATTCGATGTCCCCGGGGCGCATCGTGATAGTTTTATCCTTCAACTCCAGATTCACCATTTTGTCGCCATCGATCCACGCTTCGATCTTCTCCGCTGTCACCTTGATACGGATCTTGTACCACTTGTTATTGTCGAATTTCATGTACTTCGTCGTCTCGTTCTCCGAGGCGTCGGATTGATCGATACTGGAGATGCCCACCACCGCCCCACCCCAGCCACCCAGCACAAAGGTGCAGTTCGTCTTCGCCGCCGGGAACGTCACCGCGCAGAAGAAATCCGAGCCGTTGATCTTCTTCCCCTCGATCTCGATCTCGTAATTGGTCTTCGGTACCGGGTTCGTGAACGTGATACCGTTCAACGTATCGCCCGAGCCGATCAACAATTCCGCGTCCTTCACCTCCACCGAGCCGACCCCGGCAAAGTTGGGCACCTTCCAGCCAGTCAACGTCTTGCCATCAAACAGCGATTTCCACTCTGGTTCCTTGGCGGCAGGCTTGTCCTGCGCCCCGGCCAGGCCCGTGAAAAGACACACCACCACGCATAAGGCGAGCACCCGGGCGAAAGCAAAGGACATTTTCATATCGTTCACGCAGATTGGACGTTGGCTATGCCCCAGTCTTTCAATCAACTTGGCCTCGGCTCAAGCCTAAAGCCGCGACCAACTGCCTCTACTTCTTCCCCTTCCGTTGGTCGTAATACGCCTTGATCTCTTTCAACGTCGCATCGGGATAATCTGTAGCAAATGACGCGACACCCAAATCCATCAACTTGGCGAAGACCGTTTTGTCATCCGTCCACGGCAGGGCTTGATACAAGATATTCCGCGCGCGCAATTCCTGGCCCAACTCCATGATGAATTCGTTCGAGAGCGTGAACGGGTTCGGACTCGTCTTGTCCTTGTTCAGGTAGATATGGATCTGCAACTGCGTGATGCCCGCAAAGTTCTCGGCCTTCAGCTTGGCCACGCGTTCGCGTAACACCTTTTCCTCGCCGCCCATCCAGTGCAGCGTGTCGGATTGCGGCACATACTTCTTCCATTCGCGGATGACCTCCGGCTTCGTTGAGGCCAGCACCACTTGGGCCGAGACCTTGGCCTCGTTCACTTCATCGGCAAGTTTCTTGAGGTCCACCTGTTTGATGTCCAGATACAGGTGGCGTTCCGGCTTGCCCTGCATCACCGCGAACACTTCCTTGATACGTGAAACACGACGCCCTTTGAAGTCCTCCCCGTGCCACGCCCCGACATCCAGCTTGGACAACTCCTCAAACGTGACGTGCTCCACGCCTTTCTTCTGCAACTCCGCATCGGCACCCTTCACCACGCGTTTGAAGTTCGCGTCATGAAACGCCACGATCACCCCATCCCTCGTCGTGCGAATGTCGGATTCCGGATACGTCCCCAGCTTCCAGCCCAGTTCAAATGCCTCAACGGTATTCTCCGGCGCGAGCACCCCGGCTCCACGATGGCTTTGCAGGATAATCTTCTCCACGGGGATGTGTTCCGTGACATTCCAGTCACTCTTGGCCTGCGGATGCGCCGCACCAAGCAAAACGGTCGTCATCAAGACTGCCAACGCCGCCACACAACGCCTGCGATACAGATTAGACTTCATAGAAAACTCAGTAAAACACGGAACCGTTTGCGGCAGAGTTACAATATTGGAAACAATTTCGCCTTCATCCCCGCACCCATCGCCGAGGCATACTCGCTGATCTCATACACCTCCACCCACTCGACGCTTTGTGCGCGTTCCGGGCCGAAGGCCGCCAGCACTTGCTCGCGATACTTCGTCGCCAGACCTTTGGCGCGAGATTCGTAAAATTCCGTCACCACTTGTTTACGGATGGATGGATCATTGGGCACGGCATCCACTTCCCGGCGGTTGAATGGCAGCCACTCGAAGAGTTGAGATTCATGCGCGGCGAGCATCGCGAGGACTTTTCCCAACTGCGCCGTGATGTCCACCACGGCATCCGGCTGGAAAGGATAGGGTTTGGTGAAATGATCGTAGAGATACGCGACGACGGGGTCTTTGCGCAGGATAGGCACTTCCGGCACAACCAGCGGCACAGTGACGAGATACGAGGCATCTCGCACGGCATGGCCCACGGCGCGGTGGTCCGGGTGATAATCATCCGGCCGATGCGTCAGCACCAAGTCCGGTGCAAAGGTGCGGATCTCGCGGATGATGCGCTCGCGCACTTCGAGCGTGGGTTGCAGTGAACCATCCGGAAACTCCCACACCTCATGTTGTGCATCGATGACTGCCGCCGCTGCGGCGGCTTCCTTGTGTCTCCGCGCAATCAACTCCGGGCGTTTCATGGCGTGATGACCGGAACCCCCATCCGTCACAGAGACCATTTTCACCGTGTGTCCCAAGGAGCGATAGATCGCCGCCAGACCGCCCGCGCGAAATTCCGCGTCATCGGGATGGGCACCCAAGATCAAGAGCTTCAAAGGTTGTGCTTTCATAAATTCCATTTCCGCGAGGGCCAAAGGCCCGGCCTCATACCAGCATGGGGCAACGCCCCATGACATT
This sequence comes from Limisphaerales bacterium, assembly GCA_965283725.1. Taxonomy (GTDB): domain Bacteria; phylum Verrucomicrobiota; class Verrucomicrobiia; order Limisphaerales; family JAEYXS01; genus JAEYXS01. The sequence goes on along the minus strand of CBDIPT010000002.1, from coordinate 186,685 downwards.
GTCCCTGATAATTAAGCACTGTAAGCGCGATTCATACCCGCAACAAAAAACACGGGATGAATCAGGCTTACAGCCCTTAATTCCTAAACCACTCGCCTACCTTGGGCGTTGCCCAAGGCTGGTATAAAGCGCGCCTTTGGCGCTATACTAAAAAGCTGGATCGGCACACCCAAGCAGACGCTCGCCCTACTATGGATGTTCACCCCACACTCAACGGGAGTGACACCGCGCTGCCGGATTCCGCCGAGATCAATCCCGCTTCCAGAATCTCCTGCGCATCCCGCGCGATGCGGTCCTGGCACAGCGGATGAAACTCCTCGCCCGTTTGCAGGCAGTGCAGGAAATGCGCCGTGGCGTTGCGCAGGTGCGGGGCGGGCTTCGCGACCTTCACCGGCTTGCCATACGGCTCTTTCTCCGTGGCGAGCAGCACGCGACCGTTCGCACCGGGCTCGATGAGCAACGTCCCCTTCGCGCCATAAATCGTGACCACATAAGAGGTCATGTAACCTACTTGCGTCCATGAAGCCTCGGCGATGGAGAGCGCGCCGGGGTATTGCATGAGCAGCACGGCATTGTCTTCCAGCACGATGTCCTCCTTGCAGAGACGTCCGCTCATAGCGGTGACACGGCTCGGCATGCCGATGAAGAAACGGGACAGCGCCGCACCGTAGCAGCAGTAATCGATGAGGGCACCACCCCCATTGCGCTCGGCATCATACAGCCACTCGCAGAAATAGGGCGAAGCGCCCATCTCTTTAGGCCCGCAATGCGCGGCGCGATACTTCGTCTGCCACACCCGGCCGATCGCCCCCTGCTCCACCAGTTTGATGGCCTGCTGTACCTTGCGGCCACCAGGCAATAGGCCAGTTGATCATCAGGCGCGTCTTGGTATTGCGCACGGCGGCGATCATCTCATCCGCGCCAGCAAGGCTCGCCGACATCGGCTTCTCCACGAGCACATCCAAACCCTGGTCAGCCGCGAGGATGGTCGCGATCTCGCCTTCCGCGTTATCGCCATAGACGAGCACGGCATCGAGCGATTCGTTTTCGAGCAGTTCCTGCACGCCTTCGTAAGCCTTGCAGCCGTATTCTTTCACGGCCCGGGCGCGCAAGGGTTCGTTCACATCCGCCACGGCCAACAGCACCGCCGCCCGGTTCTGCTTCAAGTCTTTGAGATTATCCCAGATGTGGTCATGCGTGAGACCGATGACACCCAAGCGGATTGTGCGTGTGTTTTTCGTAGCCATAAAATGATCTTAGATATGAACACCTAAAAACTGCTTTGGAAACCAAGAATTGGCCTCAACCGAACGGGGCAAAACGGTTCAATGCTTGTTCGCGCGCCAGAGCATCCAGGCACCCACGCCTTGGAACAGGAACGTGGGAATCCAGACGATCAGGTGCGGATGGAACTTGGCCTGTGTATCGAGCGATTGCCCCAAGATGATGAAACTGTAGTAGAGCACCATCAGGATGAACGCGATAAAGATGCCCGCCGTGGTCTCGCGCCGATGCGCCCGGATACCAAGCGGAATGCCCACCAAGGTGAACCCCAAGCAGGCAAAGGAAAACGAGATCTGCCGGTGGATCTGCACGTTGACGGGCGAAGGATTCAGTTTCTTATCCACGATACGCCGGCGCTCTTCCAGCAATTGGGAGAACGTCATCTCGCTGATCTTGGGCTCGCGCACTTTGTTGATGACGGATTGCAGATCGATCGGTTCCGTATCTCCCATACCCATGGCGAAGGGCCGCCACTTGTTTAGGTCTGACAACTCATCCTGCGGGATAGAGGCATGGGCTTCAGGTTCCGTGCTCGCCGGGTCCGCCGGACTGGCGTCGTTTTGTTTCAGCTCGGACTTGGGCGGCGGCGCGACAGTTTGAGCCTGCTGATCGTCCGCGCGCGTCAAGCCCTGCACATTCTCCAGCTCGAACTTGATCTGCTTCTTTTCCTTATCCACCACGATTTTGCCTTGGGCGGCTTGCACCCGCCAATCCACTTTGTCGGCCTCATCCAGATGGTAGATCCACATGTCGTAGAGCACGCCGTCCTTGTTGTGCCCCACATAGATGATGTGCTTGGGGAACGTGGTGATGAAACGGCCTTCCTGCAACAAAGCCAGAGGGTCCTTCATGCCCATATCCACGGTCAACTGCTTGTAAGCTACGCGCGCCCGTGGACCGATCTCCATGTTCATCAAAGCCGACACCAAACTCAGCGCCACCGCCAGCCAGACTACCGGACTGGCGAGCGTCAGCAGACTGATGCCGTTCGCACGGATGGCCGTCAGTTCTTGATCCGCACTGATCCGGCCAAAGGTGAGCAACGTGGCGGTCAGCATCCCGAGGGGTAACGCGAATACCAGCACGAAGGGCAGCAAGAGGATCAAGGCTTGCAGGATCAGGCCCAGCCCGGCGTTTCCATTCAGCAGAAACTCGGTGACATCCTTCAGCGCATTGCCCAGCAACAGCACGCCCGCGCACACCATGACGCTCATGACGAGCGCGGCGAGCACTTGCGATAACAGATAACGATGCAGGGTTTTCATCCCGGGACAACCGTAACGAAGGCGGCAACCTAAACGAAGCACCGCCACTTGTCACGCCGGGGAAACGGCAAATCAACGCGCGGGCCGGGCATCCATCACGCACCGGAACCCCACGTCATTGCAGGTGGAGTTCAACGCCTCAAACGCCTGGTGCGAGGTCCGGGCCTGCTTGGGACTATAACTGTAAGCCCCACCCCGGATGATGCCCCGCTCGCCTTGCGAGCCAAGGATATACAGCCACGTGGAGTCTTTATGATTATCACTCACCCACTCCCAGACATTGCCCGCCATGTCCTGCGCTCCATAAGGGCTGGCGCCAGCAGGGAAGCTGCCGGGCGGAAGCTTGAGGCGGCCATTGCTAGGGAACTCACAGACCTTACCGAAGGCTTGGGCGACTTTGTTGGGGTCGAGGTTGGCGCAATTGGTCATGAAGGTGTTCCCCCATGGATACTTCCGCGCATCCGTGCCCCGGGCAGCTTTTTCCCATTCGGCATTGGTGGGCAGCCGTTTGCCCAAAGAGCGGGCATACGCTTCCGCATCAGGTTTGAAAATCTTGGTGACCGGCAATTCATCCTGCCCGGCGGGATAGGTATGGGCGGGCCTGAACTGTTTGAACTCGCGGTTCGTCACCTCATGCGCATCGATATAATAAGCGGCGGTGAACTCCTGCCGTAACGGGCGTTCATCCAGTTCGGAGTCCTTGTCGTCACTCCCCATCCAGAACCAACCCGCCGGGACATAGACCATGCCCGGCGGCGGCGGCGCGTAAGTGCGCACGGCCTGCTGCCAGCGGACTCCCGCCTGCACCACGACCACCAGCAACGCCAGATAGGCCGCGCTGATGATAACGGTGAGTATGGAACGTTCACGGCCTGATTTCCAAAGCTGCATCTGGTAATAAGATGCACCAACTCGCCTCGCATTCCGCAAAAAAATAAATCCCGCCGGAAATCCGGCGGGATTTAGTGAAAGAGTTTTAACGGGCGATGAGGCTTATTCCGCCTGCTTCTTTTTGCCTTCGACCTTTTTCTTCAGGTCTTCGCGCATGGCTCCTTTCTCGTCGTCATCGAGCTTGCCATTGCCGTTCTTGTCATACTTCTTGAGCTGCTCCTCGCGGTCTTTCTTCATGGCGGCCTTTTCTTCGTCGTCGAGTTTGCCGTCACCGTTTTTGTCATACCGCTTGAGCATGAACTCCTCGAGTTTCTTCTTCTTACCATCGGGGGCATCTTCCGCCTGGGCGATAGCACCGCCGAACAGGGAGAGAACAATCGTGCCGAGAATCAGTTTTTTCATAAGGTTTACAACGGACTTTTGCTGTCCAAGGAAGGAGACGTCTCCCACGGCAACAGGTTACACCCGCTACGGGTGGTCAGATTGATTGATTAAACCGGCGGGATGTGACGTCCAATGTGTCAGTTTTTGCGTGCAAGCGTGGCTTGCATGCGCTATACATACGGTTGTCTATATTTAGCCTATGAAACTGCTCTTAACCACTTTGAGTGTCGTGGCGATTGCCTTCACCGTGCAGGCTGAACTGGGTGATGCCAGCAAGCTCCCGCCGGCCGCCAAGCAAACGGTCTCCTACGACAAGGACATCAAACCTCTCTTCGAGAAATCCTGCGTGAAATGCCATTCGGGCGAGAAACCGAAAGGCAAATACAGCATGGAGACCTTGGAAAAGACCGTCAAAGGTGGCAAAGGTGACGCCCCGGTCGTGGCTGGCAACAGTGCCAAGAGCCCGCTCGTGCATTATATCGCCGACCTCGTCGCCGATTCCGAAATGCCGCCGACGGACAAGCGCGACAAGTTCCCCGCCTTGACCAAGGACCAGATCGGTCTGGTGCGTGCGTGGATCGACCAAGGCGCGAAGTAATTCCAGTTCTTTAAATCTTCAAAGGCTCCGGTCAACCGGAGCCTTTTTTATTGCCCTTTGTTGAATCCCGGCCCGGCGAACATCGTCTGGTAACGGCAGAAGAAAACCCGCACCATCAACCTATGAAGTCCAAGTCCTACCTGCTCGCAACCGGCCTCGCGGTGAGTCTGCTTGCCGCCACCACCCACGCCGAACTGGGCGACGCCAAAAAGCTGCCCGCACCGGCGAAGCAAAAAGTGGAGTTCGCCAAAGACATCAAACCTTTGCTCGAAAAATCCTGCACCCAATGCCATTCCGGAGAAAAACCCAAGGGCAAGTACCGCACGGACACCATCGAGAACCTCATCAAGGGCAGCGGGGATGAGGCCCCAATCATCCCCGGCAACAGTGCCAAGAGCCCGATCGTCCATTATGCGGCCGATCTGGTCACAGATTCCGAGATGCCACCCAAGGACAAACGCGATAAATTCCCTGCTCTGACCAAAGAGCAAATCTCCTTGCTGCGGGCCTGGATCAGCAGGGTGCCAAGTATTGATGCTTTTCAGAAAACACAAAACCCGGAACCGCTTGCGCGGTTCCGGGTTTGTTCGTGCTAAAAAGGCTTACTGTTTGGGAGCCACCGGATCCTTGGCGGGAGCAGCGGGTTCCAGCACCGGGCTGCTCGGGGCGATCAATTCATCCTGCTTCGGCGCATTCTTGGATTTCTTCATCTTGTCCATTTCCTTCTGGGCTTTTTCACCCAGCTTCTTTTCTTCTTCCAAGATCTGCATCTCCGCCTGCCGCACACCAAAGAGTTTCTGACGTTCTTTCTCCGCCACCGCACTGGCGATCTCCGGCGTCTTGAGCACCGTCGGCCGGATCAACACGATCAGCTCGACGCGTTGGTTGTCCTCGATCTTCTGGCTGAAGAGCGAGCCAGGACCGGGATATCCTTCAGGAAAGGAATGCCTGTCTTGGTCTTCTGTTTGTTGGAGCTGATGAAGCCGCCCAAGATGACCGTCTCCCCGTTTCGCACGGCCACGCGCGCATTGGCGTTACGTTCCGTGGTGGTCGGCACCTGATTGTTATCGATAAGACGGTTCTCACCCAATTGCTGCACCTGCTGGACTATATCCAGCACGACCAATCCTTCCGGGTTGATGAGCGGCAGCACCTGCAACGTGATACCGACCTGCTGGTTCTGGAACGTCGAACGGGCACCACCGTTGATATCCGTCGTGCTGCCAGTGATGAACGGCACCGTCTGACCGACGAAGATGGAGGCCTCGACCGCGTGCAAGGTCTGGATGCGCGGACGGGAAAGAACGTTCACCGTTGAATCACCAGCGATGGCCGTCAACGCCAGATCCCAACTGCCCAACTGGCTGTAGTAGCTGAAGCCTTGCGGCAGGCCACCAGGGAAATTTGTCAGGCTGCCGAAGTCGGTGAACTTGCTGCCGCCGAAGAAACGCTTGGCACCTTTATCCGCTGAAGAGGCATTCGCCGCCGAGGTGCCGAAGTTCAGGTTGTCGCTCAAGGAAACTTCCATGATCACGGCTTCGATCAAGACCTGCTGCTGCACGACATCCAGTTGATCGATGATATTCTGGATCATCTCCTGTTCCCGCTTCGTGGCGAAGATCAACAGGGAATTGGTGCGCTCATCCGGGATGATCTTGGCATCACCCAACAGCGGGGCACCGCCACCAGAAGCAGCCCGTTGCACGATCTGCTGCAACTGGCTCTGGAAGTTACTGCGGTTGCCGGCGGCGTTGTTGATACCGCCGGGCGTCTGCAGCGTGTTCACGCCGCCAGGGTTATTGATACCACCTGCCCCGGTCGTGCCCGTACGATTCAACGTGCCCGTGGTGCCTGTCCGGCTCCGGCTGGCCGCCGAACTGCTCGAGCCCGTGGTGACCGCACCACCGGAAGTCAAGCTGCCCAATACGGAGGCCATATCCGCCACCAGCGCGTATTTGATCGGCACCAGCTTCATTTCCGTCTCCATCGGCACGACGACATCGATCTTCTCGATCAGTTCCATCATGCGCTTGATGTTCACGGAGTAGTCGCGTAACACGAGCACACGGTTGCTATCGATCGGCAGGATGCCATTGGGCATCTTGCCGAACCCGGCCAGTACTTGCGCGATCTCGCTCGGGAGCGCATTAGTCAATTGGACAATGCGCGTCTCAAAAGACTGGGATTCAGGAATGCTGTCCACGCTGTCCATCTTGAAGCGTGCACCCGCCGGACCCGCCAGGGCTTCGGGCACCACCGAGATGAACTTATCACCCATCGGCACCACCACGACACCGTTCTGGGCCATCACACTTTCCATGGCTTGCAGCAACTCCGCCTTGGTCAGGGAAGATTTGGTCTTCAAGGACACCGTGGCGCTCAACAGCGGATTCACTGCCGATCCGTAGATCAGCGTTTTGCCCACTTGATCGGAATAAAGATCAGGAAAGTCCGCATCTCCATGTTCTGGATGCTGATGGCTTCGGCTTCATCCTTGTTCGCTGCGGCGGCCCCGGCATTTGCTCCGGCAGCCATCTGTGCGGCAGGGATGTTCGGCGGCAAAGCGGCCGCCGCCGGAGGTGTCGTCTGCACCGTCGTCGGGGCGGCGGGTGTAGCCGCGGCCGGCGTTGCGGCGGAAGGTAATGTCGGGAAAGCGGGCGGACCGGCCGGCGTGACCGGCGCAGCTGGCTGCCGGGAAGGAATCGCACGGGTGACCGGCGCATTAGTCTGGGCCTGTTGCACGGCCTTCTGCAAATCCTGCGCCTGCTTCTGTTGCTCGGGCGTCTTGGGCACGGGCGGGCCACCGGGTGAAGGCGGCGTTTGGGCCTGCAGATTCATGGCCGCTGCCCCCAGACAGACGGCGATAATAGTCAGGAGTTTCTTCATGGGGTCTTAGTAGTTGGATTCGGAGATTTAGTGCTGGCCGGTGCCGGTCTGGCAGCCGTTCTGCCAGCCGGTTTGTCCACCTGATAGCTGGCCACCAGCACGAGCTGGCCCTGGAGCTTCATCTTGGATTGATCCGGACGGACGGAGAAATCACGCACACGCACCGAGGAATTGCCTTCGCTCAGGCCATACATGAAATCGATCAATTCCTTCTCCCCGGTATTGCTGAACCGGAGCGTCATCGTGTGTTCTTCAAAGAACTTGTTCGTGGAATTCCGGTTCACCGTGGGCGTGCCCAGGAGTCGGCAAAAAAGCGTTTCTGCTGGGCCAGGCTTTGCACCGTGCGTTGGAAATGCGTGCCGGGATCGCCGGTGACGGTCAGGCTCGTGCTGTTCGTCTCCAGGCTGCTGAGCTTGGCCTTGAGCTTGGGCAGGCCTTCGATCTGGGCCTCGTCCTCGGCCTTCAACTTACCTTTCGTCTCCAAGTCGGTGTTCACTTCACTCCACCGGCCGAACTGCGGCCAGATGAAAAACCCGTTCAGCACCAGCACGAAGGCGATGCCGACGACGACGATGAACTTCCGTTCCTGGGCGGTCAGATTCAGATTTTTCCACCAGCTGTTCATCAGAAACCTCCTCCGGAAAGTTCACAACTGAACGACCAGCGCCACTGGCCATTGGCTCCACGATTCGCATTGGCGAGGGAGACTTCCTTGAAGAGAGGTTTGTCCCCCACCTTCAAGCCGCCCAGCTTTTCCGTGAAATCCGTCAACTTGGACACCGGGTCGCCATCCGCCATGCCCACCACATTCAGGCGCGCCCCGTGATCAAAGGCCAGATCGGTCAGTGTCAGCCCCTCGGGCAGATTCAGCGCGATCGATTTCCATGCTTCCAAGGCGGCGTAGCGCAAGCTGATCTGCGTCTCCACGACCTCGATCTTTTCCGCCAGTTGCTGCGCCTTGTCATAATCCGCCTTCATGGCCTGTGTCTGCGCATCCAACTGATTCCGCTGGTAGATGCGGAATTGCAAGACACCGATGTAAATGAAAGCACCGATGAAATAGATCAGCCCGATGAAGCCGATCAGCCGCAGCCACAAACGTTCGCTGATCTGCTGCTGATACTTGGTGGCGAACTCCGCCGGCAACAAACCTGCGCTCAAACCGTTCCGGGTCGCCTGGGCGGCACTGAAACTGGCGAGTTCCTGCGCGGTCTTGGGCTGCACCACCGCCACGGAACCTTCCGTCACGGTCTGCAATAGTGGCTGCCATTTATCCACGAGGGAGGTTTCGGCCACCAGATGCCACTTCGGGGCGGAGGTGAACCAACCTTCCACTTCGCCCGCCCAAGTCACATTCGTTACCTGATCCTGCAGTTCCCTTGCCCAGTTGGGCTCGGAGGTCATGCGGAACAGGGTCACTTGCTGCAAAAGTCCGTCAAACCACCACGCGATGATGCAGGAGGTGTTCTCGCCATCCTGCCGCGGATAGACCCACGCGCTGTTCTCCGCCACCGGCTCGCGGATCAGTTCATGGATGGCGGGCATTTCCAAGCGGTCCGCCAGGTAACCGCTGGTTTCCAGCTTGCCCAGATACGCTTCCACTTCCGTGCGGGAGGCGATGAGCACCAAGACCGTACGCGGCGTGCCGGGAGCGGTCTGGGCCGTGGGAACTTTTTCCACCGTCCAGACGATCTGACCCAGCGGCAACGGAGAAATCTTGTCGATCTGGAACTCCACCATCGCGAGAATCTCGGATTCTTCGCAGGGCGGCAGGTGCAGGACTTTCAGGAAAACTTTATCCGCCGGGAGCCAGGCGACGTTCAACCGCGGACTCCACAGGTTGCTCCAGCCTTTCGCCACCCAGTTGGCCGGCAGCGTGTCCGTCATCCCGATGGGCTTCTGACCCGCGGGCGCAAAACGGTTGCCATTGCGCGTAAAACGCCAGAGTTCCCGGCGGGTTGAATCGGCCGAGAGGACGTTACAAGAATTCGCGCGCCCCATGATACTTATTCCTTGGAGATGAAGATCGTGTTCTGGTCTTCCACCAGTGATTGATGCTCTTCCGTTTGCGTGACACGGAGCACTTCCTCGACGGTGGTGATGCCTTCCCGGACCTTCTTCCAGCCATCATGCCGCAAGGTGCGCATGCCCTGCGCGACTGCCTTCTGGGCGATCGTCGAAGCGGCGGAACGGTTCAGGATCAGCGGTCGCAACTCCTCATTGACGACCAGTAATTCATAGATGCCCAGACGGCCGGTGTAACCCGAGCCGCGGCATTCATCGCAACCCGCCCCGTGCCAGAATTTGGCGGTGGGCAGTTCAGCGGCCGGGTAACCGAGCTTGCGCAGGTAATCCCGGTCCACTTTCTGTTCGGTTTTGCAATGCGGACAAATCGTACGGACGAGACGTTGGGCCAGCACGGCTTCAATGGAGGAAGCCACGAGGAACGGCTCGATGCCCATGTCGATCAAACGGGTGAAGGCACTGGAGGCGTCGTTGGTGTGCAGCGTCCTGAACACCAAGTGACCCGTGAGGGCCGCGCGGATGGCGATCTCGGCCGTTTCCAAATCGCGGATTTCACCCAGCATGATCACGTTCGGGTCTTGGCGCAGGATGTGGCGCAGACCGACGGCAAAGGTCAACCCGATGTCCGAACGGACCGCGATCTGGTTGATGCCCTTGAGTTCGTATTCAACCGGTTCCTCGATCGTGATGATGCGTTTGTGCACCGAGTTGATCGTGTTAAGGAACGCGTAAAGGGAAGTCGATTTACCAGCACCCGTCGGGCCAGTGACCAAGATGATGCCGTGGGGTTTGACGATCAGCTCGCGCAAGGCGTCATCTTCCCGCTTGGAGAAGCCCAGTTTTTCCAGGCCGATGAGGACTTTGCCACGAGAGAGCAAACGGAGGGAAACGCTCTCGCCATAAACCGTCGGCACAGTGGAGACACGGATATCGATCTCCTCACCCTTAATGCGGACGTTGATACGACCATCCTGCGGCAACCGCTTCTCGGAGATGTTCATCCCCGCCATGACCTTGATACGGGAGATGATGGCTGCCTGATACTGCTTCAACTGCGGCGGCATCGGCGTCTGGTGCAAGATGCCGTCAATACGATAACGGATGCGCAGCTCGTCTTCGTTCGGTTCAAAATGGATGTCCGTGGCGCGGGTCTTGTGCGCTTCCCAGACGATCTGGTTCACGAACTTGATGATGGAGGCTTCCTGATCGTCCTCGGTGATTTCCTTGTCACTGGCCACATCCAGTTCCAAAGGCTCTTCCTTGGCCATCTCATCCAGCGTTTCCGCACCGACGCCGTAGTACCTTCTTCAGCGCCTTGTCGATCTCATCGCGGGGAGCCAGGGCAAAGGTGACCGGGCAACCGGCATCGAACTGCAACGCGCTCAACATGCCGGCATCAAAAGGATCACTGACGGCGATCTGCAGTTTGCCGTCCACGAAAGCCGTGGGGAGGACGGTATATTGGAAGGCGACCTTGGTGGAGATGCGGGACCGGGCCTCGGACGGCACATCGATCTTCTTCAACTCTACGTATTGCCAGCTCAGCGCCTGCGCCAGCTTTTGCAGGAAAATGTCCTGGCTCATCCCCGCTTCGCGGCAGAAAAAAGCCAGAAGACCTTCTTGCGAGCCGTTTTCGGAGGCGATACGCCACGCCTTGCGCCACTCCTCAAATTGATCAGGAGTTGCTAGCGCCGCGTCAGCTAGTACCGATTTTATGGACCTAAATGCCATGCCTGCTACTGGTTAAGTTCGATTCGTGTAACACGGGAAGCTAGGGAAAGTTGCGCGGAGGGTCAAAGGATTTGCAGAAATTCACCCGGAACCACCGGCCAGCCATTAACAGATTTAACCCTGATGCACAAAACTCCAAACAGAAGAACGGCTAATACATGCGAAAAAGATTTACTCCCGGCCGCATTCCGGCCTCACTTTCCGCCCAATATGAAGCGTTTTGCCACTATCACGGTCATCGGGAAGGACAAAACGGGCGTCATCGCCCGGATCACGAACTTTCTTTTCGTGCTAGGTGCAAACATCGAGGCCTTGGAGGAGCAGGTCACGCGCGGGCAGTTCAGCATGACGATCAATGCCTCCTGGCCGGATGACAAACTGGCGGCGGATCCGGTCCAGACCGGTTTGAAGGCGCTCGGGCAGGAACTGGGCATGGATATCACCCTGCGCTTCACCACGCCGAGCAAACGCCGCCGCATGGCCATCTTCGTGACGAAAGAACCGCGCTGTCTGGAAACACTGCTGGCGGCCGTGAAGCAGGGTAAACTGAAGAAGGCCGAACCGGTGCTCGTGCTGGGCAATCACCGGGACCTGGAAGCCACCGCCAAGAAGGCCGGCCTGCCGTTCATCCACCTGCCGTGGGAAGACCGCGTGAAGGCCGAGGCGCAAGCGCTGCAGATTCTCGCGGAGAATGAAATCGATTTCGTGGTACTCGCGCGGTTCATGAAGATCCTCTCGCCAAACTTCGTGTGGCGCTACAAGAACAAGATCATCAACATCCACCCTTCCCTGCTGCCGAGCTTTCCGGGACCGCAAGCGTACCGGCAGGCATATGAGCATGGCGTGAAGATCATCGGCGTGACCGCCCACTTCGTGAGCATGCATCTGGATGAGGGTCCGATCATCGCGCAGAGCAGTTTCGCGGTGAAGCCGCAGTACAAGCTGAAAGACATCATGAACCAAGGCCAGAAGCTGGAAGCCAAGACCTTGCTCAAAGCGGTGCAAATCTATCTTACCAAACAACTCGACGTGCACTGGGGCAAAGTCAAGGGCGTGTGAGGTTTTTAACGGCTAGGCAGGTAGCGCAGATCGGTGATCTGCGAACCGTGAAATAGACGATAGCCCGCCGACTGCCAGTCGGCGACACAGCAGGTTGCCAACCTGCGCTACTTTTCACGCACAAGGCGTGAGTCTTGGCCTCACCCCTTTGGACACCCCTCAGAAACCCGCTTTTTCCCAAGCATTTACCCACTTTTCCACCTCTGGCATGGGTGATGCTAAATAGTCTTTCAAGGTGACTTACTCGCTCTGGCGGCGGCCAGAGTCCCGCCACCGAAACTTCCAAACCGTAAGGAGTCCCATGAAAACACAGACGTACTATAATCATCGGCCGGCCTTCACCCTCATCGAGTTGTTGGTCGTCATCGCCATCATCAGCATCCTGGCCGGGCTGTTGCTGCCGGCGCTCGCCAATGCCCAGCGGCAGGCGAAAAAAGTGCAATGCATCAACAACCAAAAACAGATCGGTATCGCGCTGAAAGTCTTCGCTAACGATCACGAAGATCGCTACCCCTACAAGGTGGCGAACAGCACGCTCAGCACGAACAACCACTGGATGGATACCTGGAGGCACTTCCAGATGATGTCCACCGAGCTTAACTCCACCAAACTGCTGGTCTGCCCCGGCGACGTCCTGCGCAAAGCCAGCGAAGCACTCGACTTCAGCGACGTCGCCGGGCGCGGTTTGTCCGACACGAACAAGCAGAATGCCGCCGTCAGTTACTTCCTCGCGTTGGAAGCGGATGAAACACGGCCCTCGGCCATCCTGACCGGCGATCGTCACATCGGCCCAAGTGATACGGCGGTTTATTATCGCAACGCCACCAACGTCACGCACACGGGCGCGAACGCCGCCGTTTGGTCCAAGCTCACCGGCCCCAACATCGCGCCTATGCACGGCAGCATCGGGGTATTCCTGCTGGGCGATGGGAGCGTGGCATCCGGCGGCAATGAACGCCTGCAAGAACAACTGCGGGTGAACGAACAGAACTACGGGGCGAAGGCCAACTACTTCGTGCTGCCACAGGTGGACAGCGACGGCAAAGCCCAATAACTTCCGTGTAACGCCGAGGAATGATCGGGGAAAACATCACGGTTGCCGCAAGGTGACCGTGGTGTGTTTGTAGGGAGAGGGTTGAAACGTGAAAGGTAAAAAACGCTGAACCGTCAGGCCGATTCTCGATTTAACGTTTTAACTGTTTTAACAAATCGTCACGCCGTCACGGGCTTGGTGCCCAAGGCATCACTGATGAACCACCAGTCGAACGTCGGCACGGTTTTCTTGCCGCGCGCTGGTTTTACATCAGGGCTGGTGCGTTCGTGACGGTAAGCGGAGACGCGGCGGACCGTCGGCAGGCCTTGATCCAGCTTCGTGATGGCGGCCAGACATTTGCCCGCGGCTTTTTCATTCCACTCAGCGCCATCAAAAATGCTCGCTTGCGCCAGCGCACGCAAATCGGTGGCAGCTTTGCTGGAGAGGGCTTTCACGACATTGTCCGCATGCCACAAGGAGAACTCAGGCACGGGCAATTCAAAGAGCGGCGGCACACCGTGTGAGCCGTGCAGCTTCTGGTAATACGGGGCGGCATCGATCCAATCATGCACCCCCGCTTGCAATTCCGTGGCGAGCGACAGCGTGTAATGCGCGCTGCGCAGATGTTCAGTGAGGTGGTTGATGAGCAATTCCGTATCCGGCAGCACTTCCACGGAGGGATTGCTCTGCGGCAACGCGTCCTCGGCGAAAAACTTTACGATCTGGATGCGCCCTGCGACATCATGCAGATAATTGGAACCGAGGTCCGAGTAATCCAGCCCTTTGCGATCCGGCATCTGCCGCAGACGTTGGATCTTGGGTCGTAGGTTGGCCTGCATGGCCGTCTCAAAAGCGCGCCAGTTGGCGACTGATTGGGCCACGGAACTCTCCCAGTCTTTGAACGCCGCCAGTTCCTCTGCCAAGGCCGCCATGACTTTGCTCTCCAGCCGGGCAAATAGGCGGTCAAAGTCCAGCAACTTGATCAGACCGGCATCGTGCAGCGACTTCAAGATCAGCACGGAACTGCCATTCAACGGAATGAGGCCGCGCACGAGGTCATCATACGTACGCTCATCCATCACCAATTCCTCGGTGAGCAACAGCAACGAGTAATCCGGCAGGAACGCCTGATTCAAGCGGGCCAAAGCCAGCCGGGGCAACTGGTAAAGTTCTGCCTTGGTCTCGACGTTGGGCCGGGTCTGATAAGACAACCCGCTGCAGTATAGCGTTGTTTTCATTCCAACCAGAGTAATACGCCCTTAAGGATAGGGCTTAAACACCTCGGCGTCACGCAAACGATTGCAGATTTACTCAATCTTAATTGTCGGCTCTCGTTTGACGGGTGAAGCCAATTTATGCGAACCCTCAGTCTGACTTGTAACGCCGCGTCCCCCTCCTTAAGCTTGGACGTAAATTAGAGATTACCTGTCGTCACCATCAATCGAATATGAGAAAATTTGTCGTTTGTTTCTTTTCCCTCCTGCTCGCGTTGCCCCTGTCAGCAGCCACCGCGTTCAAGCTGGATGGTCATCAACTTGTGCTGCCCGGACCCATTGTTTTCAAGGCCGGTTCCGCCGAGCTGGATGAGGCCGCCAGCAAGGACGCGCTCAAGCACATCCAAGATTATCTAACGGAGAAAACTTACATCACCACCCTGCGCATCGAAGGTCATGCAAGCCAGGCTGGTAACGAAGAGGCGAACCAAAAGCTCAGTGAGGCTCGTGCTTTGACGGTGGCCCGCTGGCTGGCGAAGCAGGGGGTGGATTGCCAGCGGCTCCTGGCTGTTGGCTTCGGCAGCACGAAGCCCGTGGCCGATGGCAGCACTCCCGCAGGCAAAGCCCAGAACACACGCATCACCATTGCGAATGCCGCACTGCGTGGCCGGGCCATCGGTGGCGTGCCGGTGGATGGTGGAGGCAAACTGGCCGGTGAGATTTGCCCCAAGTGAGCTGCTTAAGCGGCGGTTTTCAAACCCACTAGAAACTAGAAGTTTCGTTGAGATTTGGAATCAGCAAAAAAGAAAACCCCGCAACCTCTCGGCTGCGGGGTTTTGCTGAATTATTATCGATCGCTCACTTGAGCGCCGCCAGTTCTGCCGCGATCAGTTCCTTCGTCTTTGCCTTAGCGTCGGCCAGGCTGATCTCGCCCTTGTCCACCTTCGCGATGAAGGCTTTCTGCGCGAGGTAATCCTTGTTCGCCACGCCCGCCTTGCTCTGCAGCATGCGCCAGGCTTTGCGACGTTCTACCCCGAACAGCACCATCTGGCGCGTCACGGCGAAGTACTTCAGTTTGCCCTTCACCTCGGCCTTGATGTAGCAATCGAAGTTCGGCACGAAACTGCGGTGTTCGGGATTGAACACGCGACGGTGGATCACGTCATCCTGCGTGATGAGCAGCAGCATGTCGTCGAAGTGGATCATGCCCTTCGCCTCTTCTTCCGTGATGCCCTTCACGTGCTTGCGGAAGCGGCCTTCTGTGAGCGCCCAATGCGCCACGGTGTAATTGTATTCCTCGCCGTTGGTCGCGAACTTCGTGCGCCACCAGTCGCGTTCCGGCGTCGGGTTGCCCTTGATGTCGAGCGCTTCCTGTGTGGTTTCGCCACGACGCGGGTTGAACACGAACTCCGGCATACCGCGCGCATCACGCACCATCTTCGCTTGGTCGGCGGACATGTTATCACCCACGCCGTGTTCCGGCTGGCAGGTGGTGTAAGCCTGGAAGAAGGCCGTGCCGCGGTATTCGAGACCGTCGAGCATCGCCTTGTACATCTTCGCCGCATTCGCCATCGAGACTTGCGCGACAAACGGTGAACCGTGGCCGCTCGTGAACGCCTCAGCGACGTTCTTCTTCTCGATCAACTTGCCTTGCGACGCCACGCCGAACTGGTTCATGTCATAACCGCCGAGCATCGTGGACGAATCGGAGTTCTGACCGCCGGTGTTCGAGTAAACCTGCGTGTCGAGCATCAGCATCTTCACGTTCGGGCGGTTTTGCAGGACGACCTTCGAGACGTTTTGGAAACCGATGTCGCCCGTGGCACCATCGCCACCGACAACCCAGACTTTCGGCAACTCGCGGATTTCCTGTTCCGTCATCAACGTGTCATCCAAATGCGTGAGCGTGAAGTATTCCATCTCGCTCGTGACCGTTTCCTTGTCGAGCAACGAATCCGTCATGCGCTCCGGCGCCACCGAGCGGCGCGCGTGGTTCACGATGACCGATTCCGCCATCAGCCAGGAGATGGTCGAACCATCCTGGAACAGCGAGTTCATCCACGGATACGGATGCGGATTGGACGGCGGCGTGGAGCCATACACCGTGTTACAACCCGTGCTCGCGCCCATCATCATCACCGACATGCCGTTCGCCTTGCGGCCATCCACGGCCTGCAGTTCCTTGTGGTTGAACGCGTCCTGCTTGAGGACGGCCACCAAGCCACCGATGAGCTGCTCATCGGTGATCGCGCCGTGCTTCGCTTCGTAATCCGCGATGCGCTTGTCCGTGTCCTTGTCGTTTTCGCCACCGAGACCCATGATCACATGGGCGAGACTCTTGCGGAAGAGATTGTATTGCGCCTCGTCGCGCGCTTTGAGGGCCGCGAGCTTGCTCGCGCCTTCGGCTTCGAGCCGTGCAGCCTTGGCCTTCAAGCGGTCCGATTTCTTGTGATACAGCGGGCGCATGTAGGCTTCCGTCACGGAGGCAATCGCACGCAGCACGCTCTTCTCACCGCAACCGGCGCACGCGCCGTCACCGGAGACGAGCGCCTCGTAATTGCGCCGCACCATCAAGTGGTTGCGCAGCGCCGCTTCACGGGAACCGGCGGCATCGAGGTCATTGTAAAGCCCGAGGAACTTCTGCGGGGTATCCGGCAGCAAGCGAGAGAAGATCTGCGCCGTGGTCAGCTTGGCGTTCAGGTCTTCCGTTTCCGTCGTCATGCGCAAGGCATCGTGATCACCGCACACCTGCACGCACTCGCCGCAACCCTTGCACAGATCGCTCACGAAGATGGAGAACAGACCACCGCCACCGGGCGTCTTCTGCTCCAGCGAACGGAAGATGGCCGGCACATTCGAGTAGGCCAGCGGCAACTGCTCGATGATGCCCGTGAACTGGGCGCGGGAGGCTTCCGCGATCTGCGTCAGCGCATTCACTTCGTCGCGGATGATGTCCTTGAAGGGCACCGATTCGCGCTTCTTCACCGCGTCCACCATCTTCGCCCGGGCACGATCTTCCACGCCCTTCAATTCATTCAGCAGCTTCTTGCGCTCGGCGGTGTCGGAGACGTAGTTGATCGCAGCCGTCTGCAGCACCGTCGCGATGTCCTGCGAGGTGTTCGGCAAGGCCGTATCCGGGCACGCCGTGATACACTCCATGCACTGCGTGCAGTTCTCCGCGATGTATACCGGCGTCTCGCGACGCGCGACGTACTTGGACTGCGTGGCACCCGTGCCCGCGCCCATCACGCCCACGGAGGCAAGTGCGCCCGCCGGCTGGTGATAACCCATGCCGCAGCGGAACTCGCTGTCGAACTTCGCCAGTGACTGCACCGGCACGCGCGTCTGGCCGCCCGGCATGGAAAACGCCTGCAACCCGTTGCCCGCCTTCACACCGGCGGTCGGGGTGAACTGATGATCGCCCAGCGGCTTCAGCGGTGCGTTGCGCATGCTGGAGCGGTCCGCGTCGTCGATCTCGCCATGCTTGATCTCGATCACCTGCGTGAAGCCCTGCGTCATGACTTCCATGTTGGAAGCGACGACCGCATCACCGAAACGGCCGAACTTCTTCTCATACTGCTTCTTCACCACCGAGTTGAACTGCTCCTCGGTGATGTTGAACGTGTTCAAGAACGGCGACACGCGGAAGAACGCACCGAGGAAGGAATTGCCCTGCATGCGCAGTTGCAGTTCCGGCTGGTTCGTCGCTTTGCGCGCGATCGCGAAGCCCGGCAGGATGAACACGCGGATATTGTTTTCTTTGACGAACTTGCGGTGATGCGCCGGGATGCGCTGCCACGCCGTCTCCGGCGTATCGCTGGATTCCCACACGAGACTGCCGCCCTTCTTCAAGCCTTCCAGCGGGTTCGTATGCGTGAAGGCTTTCGGATCGCAGCACAGCACCACGTCCACGTGGTTCAGCTCGCAGTTCACGCGGACGCGCTCCGGGGCGACCACCAAGTAATAATTCGTCGGCGCACCCTTCTTCTCGGAACCGTCCTCGGGTTCGCCATGATGTTCAGCTTGTCCTTCAGCGTGCCGTCCTCGTCATAGACGGGGTCGCGCTCGGAGACGAACTTGCCGAAGTCACCGATGATCGAGCCAAGGTTCTTGCCCGTGGTGATCATGCCCCAGCCACCGATGGAGTGGAACCGCACCGCGATGGACTTGTCCGGCAGCAGCGAAGGCGTGTCCTTGCTGATGACCGAGTAAGGGTGATCCACGCCGAGGACGAAAAACGTCTCGCCGTCCGCCGCGCTCTTGCCGTCCTTGCGCTTCGTCTGGCCCACAGCAAATTCGTAAGCACCGAGCGTGTGCTCAGGGCGGAAGTCGCGGGAACCGATGCCGTAAGAACCGCGGAACAGGCGCGGCGTCTCCTCCGGCGTCAAGGCCGGGAGGCTGCCGCCGAACTTCGCGGCTTCATGCGCTTTGCCGAAGGCCACGCGGATGTCGCGCGCCAGCGGATTATCACCGGCCAGGCTCTCGTCCGTGCGCTCGATGATGATGACGTTCTTCTTGCCGCGCAGCGCATTGATGATCGCTGCCTCGGGGAAAGGCCGGATGACGTTGATATGGATGCTGCCGACCTTCGCATTGCGCTGGTTGCGCAGGTAATCGCACGCTTCCTCGATGTTTTCCGCCGCGCAACCGAGCGAGACGAACACCGTGTCCGCATCCTCCGTCTTGTATTCGCTGATCAGCCCGTAGTAACGGCCCGTCAACCGCGCGAACTCGGAGTAGGACTGCTCCAGGAAACCGAGGATGTATTCGTTGAAATTGTTCCGGCGCGCCACCACACCGTTCATGTGATGCTCCTGGTTCTGCACCGGTCCGAGGAGGATCGGGTTCTTTAGGTCGATCATGACCGGCACACGACGGCGCTTGGCACCGAAGAGTTCCTTCTGCGCGGGCGTCGGGGAATCGATCTGGTCATCCGGCGCACCGAGGAATTCGCGGAGCAGTTCGGCTTCCGGCGCAAGGTAGGTGCGCTCCGAGTGCGTCGTGAGCATACCGTCCTGGATGTTCATGCCGGGGTTCAGCGCCAGCTCGTTCGTGCGGCGCAGGATCACGGCTTGATCGGCCGCCTGCTGGGCGTCCTTGGACATGAGCATCGTCCAGCCGGTGTCCAACGCGGCGTAAAAGTCATCGTGACCGCAATGCACATTCAGCGCGTGCTTCGTCAGCGCGCGCGCGCCGACCTCCAGAACCATCGTGGAGAGCTTGCCGGGCGCGTGGTAATACTGCTCCATGGCATAGACGATGCCCTGGCCGGAGGTGAAGTTCACCGTCCGTTTGCCTTGCACCGCGTAGGACGTGGCCCCGCCTTGCGCGGCGTGCTCGCCTTCCGTCTCCACGGCGATCTTCTGCTGGCCCCAGACATTCAGTTCACCTTGCGCGAACGATTGCTGGTAGATCTCGCCACCTTCCGTCGAAGGGGTGATGGGATAGAACACGCCACCTTCCGTGATGCGCGTTTCGACCCATTGAGTGACAAGCTGGTTGCCGTTACACGTCACCCGGATGCCCGGGTATTTGGGTTTGGGACGTCCTGCGGCGGCAGCTTTGGCTGCCGATGCACCAGTGCCGGCGGTGGTATCTATGGCCATATTGCAATATCTTTCAGTGCTACTCTCGCCACCGCCACACCACGGGAAAAGATTTTGCCCGGCGCGAACGGCTCGAAAGTGTCTTTCAAAATTACGCGGCCCGCGCAAAAGACACAAAGGAAAAGAATACCCCTTTCCTGCTTCGTAGCCTGTCTTATTTTGACCATGAGCCAGCCAAAAATCCGTACCCCCGCTCCGCTGGGCAACCGCTTTCGTGCGCCAGCACAAGCCTCCCGGCCCCAACCCCTCTGGAGCTTTGCCCGGCAGTCTTGGCCATGAACGTATGTGCCCTTTCTTTATCACTCCCTTGAATCTGCCCTATTTTCCCAACTGCCGTTAGCGCTAGCCTCGCTAAACTCCGCTATTCTCGGACAAAATTTCAAAAAACGCTGCCCGAACCGCCACTAACTATCCGAGAGGCGCTCCGCTACCATCGCTTCCACCGCGTACGCCTGCGCTGCTTGATTGGAACTGAATAGATGAAAGCATTCTTTTCGTACCGTCGTCAGGTAAACGCTAAAGCGGCCTCGGCCCCGACCACCATGACTAGTTGTGATCTCTTTCAGGTCCCCTTTATGCAATCGCCTTTTACGCAGCGGTATCCAAATGGCTTTGTTCGCCACAATCACTGCCTCATCGCGCAACTCAACGGACGTATAACCGAAAAAGACATAAAAAACTCCCAAACCGGCCGCCCAATAAATGATGTTGGGCACTAGCGCAGACACCAGCATGCCCATTCCCTGTATGGGCTGGAGCGGCTCGAGCAGGAACGTTTTCGCCATTAACCAGCCTCCGAACACGATGAACGGAAGCACCATCGCCCCAATGATGCTCGCTGCCGTTTCATCCTGCGTGGTCCATTTCAATCGCTGGTCCGACGGCTTCACACTCGCGCTAAAACACTCCCCGCTCGTATCACTCATCTCTGCTCGCATTAATCATCCGCCAACATTCACTGTCTATTACAATTTCACACACCAAGAGTTCCGCTCGCTGTCCCCCTTGCAATTCACCGTCCGATACCCCACTTTTAAGCCATCAGAAGGAGAACACCGTGACCAAATGCCTCCAATGTCAGAGTGAACGCGTGACGAAGGGAAAGATTGTTGACCCGCGGAACGGCGGCCCCACGCAATTCCATCCCGATGGCCTGCGCCTGTTCGCCTTCACCATGAGTCAGGGGACCGAGATGGCGGACCAAGCCCATGCCTGCCTGGACTGTGGCCTTGTCTGGAATTCCACTGACAAAACTGAGCTAGCCAGCTTCATGAGGAAGCATTGTGACGGGTAATCTTCTCCATGACTTTTCTTAGCCTTTACACCAGTTAGGTAACCCTCGAACTGATGCGCATCAACTATCAACTTGCCGGAAGCGGCTGGGCGAATGCCCAAGTGAGTGAAAGCGGCCGTTCCTTGGAGATGTCTGCCAGCTATCTGTCAGATGCACTGGGTGACATGGCCCAAGCAGCAGTCTCACTTTTGACCGGAGCTCGTGTGGTAACATTCTCTTTTCAAGACGAGCCGGGTGAACACCAATGGATACTAACGCGCGGAGAATTTGATGCCCTTTATGTTCGCGTAATCTGGTTTCCCAAGACTTTCGGCTCCGGGAACAAAGCGGACTCAGGCACCGAAGTTTTCGCTTGCGACTGCGCCGTCATGGATTTCGTCGGGCAGGTCTTTAGCACCCTGAATGCAGTGCACGAAGATGAAGGAGTGGAGGGCTACAAACGGCGCTGGAAAAACAATGATTTCCCATCAAAGTCTTATCAGGAACTGCAAAAGCTACTCGCATGAGCCATCCTGACTTTCTTGAGGCTGTTTTTCCGCTTTCCCCGCATCACGGAGTGATGCCAGAAAGTAGCCGGGAGCGATACCCCCGGTCAACCACCCTCCAACCACCACCCTGAAGGGGTGGCAGAGGGAAATGACTAGATGAATCACCTTCTTCAATACAAACAGAAGCAAGTCACCTTTGAGTATATTGAAGGCATTGGGCCGCTTCTCGAGATGGGCCTTTCTCAGGATGCGGCTGAGGAACTCATGAATAGCCCCGGGGGTGGTGTGGCTCCTGATTTTCAGAAACGTTACGATGAGTTTAAAGCGCAATTCAAAGAAGGGGATGAATTGTGGTATGTCGCTACGTATGAAATGCTCGCCGGATTTGGCGCATACATCATTGTCCGCCAAGGAGAGGTAGTAGCATCAATCAGGAGTTGGGTATCATGAGACAGCACGAAGGCCATTGGCACATGGATCTGCCGGATCTTATCCGGATGAATCAACTGGTGCGTGGGCGTATCGATTACGCAGCTTTTGAAGCGTGGCATCAAAGCCTGCCGCATGAGCAGCAGAATGCACTGCTGCATGAAATTTTCGTGTGTGCCCTGCAGGCTGGCACTGATGATAGCACTGTCGCTGAGGCCCTCACCCTCTCCGGTTTGCCCGCTGACGATGTGATCGTGCGCGAACTGACCGCCAGACAGTCAAATGGTTTCCCTGATTGGGACGGGCTGTTCAGAATCCACGCCAGCACGGATAACGATGAACGCCTGAAAGCCCTCCGGTTCTGCGTCCATCATTTTGGTGTGGCGGAAGGACGCGTGTTCCGGAATGAAAGCAAAGACTGGTGCAACCACTGGTGGCATCGGGATTTGCTGGATGAAAGAGTCGTTCAATCATTGCTGGGCAACCCGGCCTTTTATATGACTTCCATGAAGGACGATGATAAGCTCAAAAAGCGATGATGCTCAACCCGCATCACGGAGTGATGCCAGAAAGTAGCCGGGGGTCGAGCGACCACCGGGAGCGATACCCCCGGTCAACTGCCCCACAAGCCACCACCCTGAAGGGGTGGCAGAGGCTTGGTGGATAAAGCGTCCAACTTTTGAAAAACGGCGCCCTTTTGTCATGCACATCCTCATCAGAAAAATCTCCCCTTACACCGGTGCTGATATCCTGCTGGGTGTTTTCACTGACGCCGCTTCTGCAGAGTTCACGCGTTCACTTTATTGGAACTTGCGGGCTGGCGATGCAGAAGGGGACATATGGTACTGTCAGGCTTTCCGGCCTGATGGTTTGCAAAACGAAGACTTGGAAATCAGCCATATTGTTGGCCCGGAGCTAAATAACGGAGCCACAGCCTTTGTCCTCAGCCTGTACGATGACGGGATGGGTCAATTATCCCGTGAGTTCGTCTCCCTTCACCCAGACATGGCATCCGCCCAAACCGCTCAGAAAAAGACTGCAGCATCCCTTAAATACAATTTTCCAGTCACCTACTGCACGATACAGCAAATAAAAATCGGAGAGTTGCTTTCCGATGCGAAAGAGGATCAACCGCGTGCATGACCACCAACGAGAGATTTTTAGCCTGGTGGCAGGATTACGAACGCACCGGCAAACTAGGCGCTATCCGCCTCGGAATGACGCGGGATGACCTACACCAACTATTTGGTGAACCGGATGACACGGCCAAGGGCTTTCGCGAACGTCCTCTAAGTGGAATCTGGAAGTATGGCGAGATCGAGTTTCACTTCGATTTCGAAGGAAAAATCTTCCTAGTTTATACCGAAACTCCAGAAGATGAGCCTCGAACCATCGCCAAGCAAGGGCATGCTTTGCCAAATGAAGACCTTCTGGCATAAGATTGCCGCGATATGGAAATCAGCACTGAAAACCTTTTACGCACAGATCTGCATTTGATCGAAGCAAAGGATGGTTTTGACTATCACAAGCGAAAACCAGATTTAGCTCTATCTGGTTCGGTGGTGCTGGACGTCCCGCAATCTCTGGAATTGCTGAAACACATTCGCGTGTTGAGCTATGCAAATCAGGCGCGGTGCCATATCCCGGGATTCGCCGCAGAATGCCACTATGCCAGTGGGGCTTCCGTGCGGCTGTCCTTCTGTTTTCAATGCAACAATATCATGGTCTCAACGCCTGAGCTTCGTGATACAATCGAGTTTGATGCCAAAGCTCAAACGGGTCAAAATTTGCTCAAATTTCTGAACCAGGCGCTCGGCGTTAACCGGGAGATGGGACAAACCTAAACACACGGGACTCTAATCGCCCAAAACACTGTTATGTCCAACACCCGTCGGATTATTCATTACTTTCACACCTGTTATTTAGCTATTCTGCTCCTTGCCCTCGTTTCATCTGCATCTGGGCAACAAATCGGCGAAACCCGCATCGCGCGCTGGAAGGATGACCGCACCGCCGTGTTCCTGCTCATGTTCGATGACAGTTGGCCCAGCCACGTGCAGGTGGCCGCTCCGGAATTGGTGAAACGCGGTTTGATCGCCACCTTCTACATCTGCCCCGGCAAAGGTGAGCACCTCAAATTCTCAGCGGATTGGGATAACAAGGTCTGGCAGCAGGGCATGGTGTATGGCAACCACACCATGACGCATAAGGGCGTGAAGGATTATACGAACGCGGTGGTGGAAATCGGCGATTGCGCCCGCTACATCCGCAAGGTCACGGGGGCCAAGGAAACCAAGCTCGTCTCCTATGGCCAGCCCGGCGTCGGCCCCAAGGACTGGAACATCACGCCCGCGCAGTTGAATGATTTGCTGAAGCAGAATCACATGATTGATCGCCCGCCCTTTAATGATCACGGAGCGGTTTATAAATGGAAGACGACGGAAGAGATGCTGGCGCTGGCCGACAAAGCCATCGCGAGCAAAGGCTTGGAATACCTCGTCATCCACGGCGTGGAACGGCTCAAGCCAGATTGGGGTTATCAGGATTTCTGGGCCTTGAAACAGGATGTTTTCTTTCCTTTGCTGGATGGATTAAAGGCCCGGAGTGACAAGGGTGATCTGTGGATCACGGACCACATCTCCGCACATCAATACGAGACGGAGCGCGATTCAGCGGAAGTGCGAGTGGTGGAGCAGAACGCCAGCAGCATTCGACTCGAACTCAAATCCAAAGCGGACCCGATCTACTATGATCTACCGCTTACCCTGATAACACGCGTGCCGACGGATTGGAAACACGCGCGGGTGCTGCAAGGTGAGAAGAAAGCTGTCGTCGCGGTGGAGAAGGGGATGATTCGTTATGAGGCTGTTCCAGGTGCGGGGACTATTGAGATCAAGCGTGTGGAGCAGCTTTAGATGCAAGGAGTGGGCTCTATCATTATCCGCTTTTCGCCGCTGCTTTCCATATGGAGTGATAACAGGAGGCCTTGCAATTTCTGTGCTTTTGGCTGACTTATCTTCTGATGAGGTTCGGATAAATCACCGTTAACAACGACCAGTTTTCCCATGAAAAAATTCCACTTAAGCACCAAGCAAATATGTGTCCTTGGCACTTGTGCCGGCCTTATGTCGGTTTTTGGGGTGCCGGTCTTTCAGATCGGAGGGTTCATTCTGTTTTTTAAGGAATGCGGCTCTACGGCGGATTCGATCACGAAAATCGGCGGTGCTTGCATGGTTGGTATCTATCTCCTTTCCTTGGTGTTGTTTTTGTATTCGCTGGGCGCGCTTTATTGGCGCAGACGCTCTGGCCAGAAAGACGCGTTAGTGGCGCTTGTTCCGGTCCTCTTGATATTGGCGGCAGGAATCTATCGCTGCAGTGAGAGTTATCTGGAAAGCCGTGCATATAACGCCGTGTTCTACGGCGATGTGGAACTCTATCAAAAGATTTCCACGGAATACGACCAGCCACACCTTGCCGACGATCTGTGGCTGGCCGCTCGTTGGGGACATCTGGAATTGGTGAAGTATTTGCTTTCACGAGGGGCAAATCCAAATGCAAGCTTCGGAGGCGGTGGCAGCAGTATACTCCAAGCTGCCCGTGAAAACTTGGGTGGCCGGCCTGAGCACAACAAGGCTGTGATCGATTGTCTGATTCAGGCTGGGGCTAAAGAAACCCCGAAGAGTGAAGAGATACACTAAGAGCTTGCTCTGAGGCTGAAGAGAAAGCAGCAAGGAAGCTCTTTTACAGCACCAACGGCACGACTTCATAGCAGCTTTGGGTAACGCCCAAGGTGAGCGTTTTATTTGGCAGAAGGGCTGAAAGTCCGAGCCCTATTTCTACCGGAGGCGGTCTGCGGTCCGATAGCAAGAATCGCACTTTCAGTGCTCAGTGCTGATTCGCTGATTCTACTTGGGGCATTGCCCCACGCCGGTATGAAGCCGGACCGTTGGCCTTGCAATGCGGCCTGACATCGCCCAATCCCATGCGATGCTGCGAAAGCTAGATATGCTTCGAGTCGTCGTGGTCTTTTTTGACGTAGCCGGATTCCTGGCGCTTGAAATTCACTTCGTTCTTCTTCACGTAGGCGGCGAAGACATCGTCCGCGCTCATGCCGAGGACTTGCGCCATGCTGATGAGGAAATGGAACAGGTCCACGACTTCCACGCGGGCGTTCTGCTCGTCGAACTTCTGGTATTTGGCCCACCACTTCCACGGCACGCTGTCCGTGAGCTCGGCCATTTCTTGGGACATGGCGCGGGTATAGTTCAGGATCCACTTGGTCTTTTCCTCTTCTGACATGCCGTCCGTGTGGACGCCGATGCGCTCGTTAAGCGCCTTCTGCATCCGAAAGAGTTCCCGCAACTGGTCTGGAGTTTCCATGCGGGAAACGATTCCTGCCCCCGGCCTCAGAGGCAAGAGGAAAGAGGGACGGGAAAGGACCAAATCTAAAGCTCCAAACACCAGTTAAACCCCAAATGCAAAGCGCCAAGCTTCAAAAGCGTGGGGAACGGTTGAAGTTTGATGTTTGAGATTTCTTTGGTGTTTGGATTTTTGAATTTGGAGCTTCTCTAAGGTTTGGAGCTTTGGGTTTGGGATTTCTCATCAACGGTTGAGTTTTGTCCGCCCTGCCCGTAAGGTAGCCCAATATGTTGCCTAAGCTTCTGGCGCACGGTGGCGTCATGTTATGGTTGATCATGTTGGCGAGCGCAGCGGCCATTGCGGTGGTCGTGGAGCGCTTGCTGCATTATCACCGCGCCCAGATCAACTCCACGGAGTTCCTCATCGGCGTGAAAAACGTGCTGAAGCGCGATAACGTCGTGGAGGCGCTCTCCATCTGCGATGCCACGCCGGGGCCCGTAGCGCGGCTCGTGAAGGCGGCCATCCTCGCGCGGGATCGCGGCCGCGAAGGGGTGCGGGAAGCACTGGAAGAGGCGGGGCTGATGGAAGTGCCACGGCTCGAGGAGAAGTTGAATTTGCTCGCGACGATCGCGCAGATCAGCCCGTTGATGGGCTTGCTGGGGACGACGATCGGGTTCATCCGCATCTATGGTGTCATGGAGGATGAGGGGCAGTTCGCGCACGGGGCATTGCTTTCGGGCGGCATCTGGCAGGCACTGATCTGCACGGCGGCGGGCATGGCGGTGGCGATCTTCGCCTATGCCGCTTATAACTATCTCGTGAGCCGGGTGAACTCCATCGTGCTGGATATGGAGAAGACCTCCACGGAGGTGCTCAACCTGATCACCGATCCTAACTCGCGTCATTGATGAGATTTCCCCGACAAGTCCGGGCGTTCCGCGGGACGTTTGATTTCGCCCCGTTCGCCGGCGTGTTTTTCATCATGGTGATCTTCGTGGTGCTGCAGTCCTCCGTGGTCTATCAACCGGGCGTGCAGATCGATATCCCCGTAATCAAAGATCAGGCGGGCGTGGAAGGCCCGGTGCTTGTGGCGGCGTTGGATTCCAGCGGGCATATCTATTACGACAACCAGATCACCTCGGAGAAAGCCCTCCTCGTCTCCTTGCGCTCTGAGCTCAAGCGCCTGGGCCGGCCGGCCACGTTCGTGATCCAGGCAGACCGCAGTGTGGAGTATGCGAAGATCGTGCGGCTCAGCACCCTCGCGCAAGAGGCGGGCATCAAACGGGCCTTGCTCGCCACGCGGCCCAACGCGGTGGTCCAGCCCGTCACCAACACGGTGACGAACAAGCCATGATCGCCGCGGAGCCAGCCTGGAATCGTGCCCGCTGGATACGCGTCATCGCCATCCTGTTCGTGGTGCACCTGTTCCTCGCTTGGGCTTTGGCCGAACGCATCGTGCCCGCTCCGCGCAAAGCGCCCGATACCGCCCCGGTCATCCTCTTGACCTCCCCGCGGCCAATCGCGCCCTGGCAAACTACCCTGAAGTCGCCGGGGCGACCCTCTTTGCGCTGGTCGATCCGCGCGGGGTTTCCGGGGAAGCGTGGCTGCGCAGTGAGCCGCACGAGAACATGCTCACGGAATGGCGGGAACCGGATTTCTCGCTCCTGCCGAATCCCGAACGGCTCGGCCTGGCCTTCCAGAAATACATCCAGACGAACGCCCCCCAACTGACCCGCGCCGGTGAATTGCCCCCGCTCCCGCCGCCGGACATCACGCTCGCGCCGAGCGCCCCCGCGACCAACTCCCTCTACTTCGTCAAAGGCGCCCTCAGCCAGCGCCAACTCCTCACGCCCCTCACCGTGCCCGCGTGGCCTTTGAACGGCACCTTGCGCGATACCGAAGTCCGTGTGGCCGTCGATGCCGCAGGCGAAATCTTCAGCGCCGTGCAAGAAGGCGGGGAACAAAAATCGGCGGACCCCGCGCAGCAACTGGCCGATAAAAAAGCCGTGGAACTCGCCCAGCACCTCCGGTTCGCGCCCGCGCCCCAGCGCCCGCCCGTCAGCCCCATCGGCAGCGATCTCGTCTGGGGCACCGTCGTGTTTCGCTGGGCCACCCTGCCCCCGGCCACGAACTCCCTCCCGCTCCCGCCATGACCACCGACATGCTCATCTTCGGCTACGTGGTCCTGACCCTCGGGGGCCTGTGCCTCGTCGCGTTTTACTACGAACGCCGCCAGCGCAGCTTCCAGCCCACGCCCAGCAAGGACCACATCTTCCGCTGCGAGAAATGCGCCTTCGTCTACACCGATGACGAAGACACCGACCTCTCCCGCTGCCCGCAATGCGGCAAGATGAACGAACCAATTGAGTTTTAGGTCTTACTCCTTGCTCCCCGTCTTCACTTCGATCACATCATGCGGGGAAGCTTCTTTCTGGCCCGCCGGGCTCACGCGGATGTAACGCGCCTTGTTGCGCAATTGCTCCAGATTCGCCGCGCCCAGATAACCCATGCCGGATTGGATACCGCCGATGAGTTGCGTCAGCACGCTATCCACGGAGCCGGAAACTTCCTTGAGCGCCTCCACACCTTCCGCCGCCACCTTGCGCGTCTTGTCCGCCGTGTGACCATAACGCGCCGCGGAACCCGCCTTCATCGCCGCGATGCTCCCCATGCCGCGATACTGCTTATAAAGTTTCCCGCTGATCTCGATGATTTGGCCCGGCGCTTCCGGACTCCCCGCCAGCAACCCGCCGCAGATCACCGACTGCGCCAGCGTCAACGCCTTCACGATATCGCCTGACTTCGTGATGCCGCCGTCCGCGATGATGGACACCCCTTTCTTCTTCGCCGCCTGCGAACACACATACAGCGCCGTCAACTGCGGGATGCCCACGCCCGCGACGATGCGCGTCGTGCAGATCGATCCCGGGCCCTGGCCCACCTTCACCACATTCGCCCCCGCATCCGCCAGGAACGCCACCCCCGTGGCCGTCGTCACATTCCCCGCGATGATCGCCAGCTTCGGGAACGCGCTCCGCACCAGCTTCACCGTCTCCCCCACGCCCTTGCTATGGCCGTGCGCCGTGGAGACCGCCACCGCATCCACCCCGCGCTCCACCAAGGCGCCCACGTGACTCGTGATCCGCTCCTTGTCCAAGTCACCTGCCGAAGTGCGCGGTGCCGAGATGGCCGCCCCGCACAACAGGCGGAAATGACTGTCCCGCGCCGGCTTGAACTGCGCCCCCCGCTCCTGCGTGATGCGCTCGATGTCACTCATCGTGAACAACCCGTGCAACCGGTCCTGCGCATCCACCACCAGCAACTTATGGATGCCAGGGTGATCCGTGAAAAACTTGTCCGCCCGCGCGATCGGGTTCTTCCCCAGCTCCTTCACCGTGATCGTGTGCACCTGCGCCCGCGGCGTCAGCGCCTCCGCCACCTTCCGCTTCGCGTAACGCGGCTTCACCACATGGCCGGACAACAACCCGATCAATTTCCCCTCCGCATCCACCACCGGGAACGTGCTGAAATCAAAATGCCGCTTCTCCATCATCTCCAGCACATCGCTGATGTACTGGTCCGGCGATACCTTGATGGGGTCCTGGATCAACCCATGCACGTGATTCTTCACCCGGCTCACCTCGGAGAGCTGCTCCTTCTCCGTCATGTTGTAATGGATCAGCCCCAAACCGCCGTTCAAGGCCATGGCGATGGCCATGCGCGCCTCCGTGACGGTATCCATGTCGGCGGACACGATGGGGATATGGAGATGCAACCCCTCCGCGAGATTCGTCTCCAATTGGGTATCCTTCGGCAACACGTCGGAATACAACGTGGCCAGCGTCACGTCATCATACGTGAGCCCGGTGTTGGGGTAAGCGCCGAAGAAGGACTCGGCGGACTGATAAAACTGTGCGTCAAGCGCGGCGATGTCAGACGTAACTGCCATATACATACATGCAACAGACGGGGGGGTTCTGTAAAGCGGGAAACAGGCGCGCCTGCCTCCCCATCCCGGTAAGGACCGGTTCCACCCGGTCCCTTGCTGAAAAGGAAGTCGAACTTCGACTGCCCCGCGCTCCCAAACTAGTTTCCTGCCCCTTGGATCGAATGAATGCACGCGTATGCCCCTTCTTAGAAATCAAATGATAAACTCTCGAAGCCCGCTTGGTTCTCCGCTTCTCCCTCTGCCCTTGACTCGGGCACTCAACCCTCAACTCTCCTCTAATAACCATCTTCCACCCCTCCTCTGGGTCCCGCAATCGAACCGTGCTTTATCCGCACAGATCCTTCTGCTAGTGTGAAAAATAACCCACCCCTTGAAAAGAGTCAACCAATAAAACGCATAAATAATGTAACATACGCAACCTATTCTCAACCCGCAAGTTGCATTGTATTCAATACATCATCAATAGGCCGACACTAACAACCTAATTGTCTCTAGAATGAATATCTGGCAACTTTTGGAACCCATTTCTCTAGGGCTATTGGAGTGGGAGAAGCCCATTCGTCAATTTTCATTTCTGTTAAGCATTTGGCCAGCTCCTTCCAGCTTTCTTTATAGCTTTTTTGGCTAGACGAAAGCTCTTGGATGCTTCCAGTCAAATTGCCCCATTTTTCCGGTTTGGCTTCTAAGAGCCAATTGAGCCAAGGGCGTGCAATCGGTGGACACGCCGCTGAAACAGCTAAAAGAATCATGGGGACACGATAACTTTCTATTCCTCCGTCGGGATTCAAATAACCCTCCCATTCGTCTGGACTAATGCCAACCCGGATTAGGCAATACGTGTTGGCAAAGCGCTTAACTGCCCTAGGTGTTTTGAAAAGTTTTTGAAAACGATTCAAATCATCAATTTCACGTTTTGTTAAGGATAGTCTGGTATAGTCCGAGTTTGACTCTGAACTCTGCTGCAATCCGTCGGTGATTGCTGCAGCTATTTCCGTAATCTGGTCCAGTTTTCCCGATGATTTAACCGGAGCCACCGTTTGAGACGATTCAGTCGTGGCGAGTAACATCTCTTCTTTCCTCTCTATTCCATCAGGAACAAGTATTTCGAGGCTGGTTTCGAGTTCATGAAGAGGCATCAAACTTGCAAGTAGACGTTCGAACCCAGACTTCTCAAGAGGTTCTAAATTAAATGGAACTTGAAAAATTTTTTCCAGATAGTCTTGTGGAGTTGCGGGCCTATCTAGTGCGTCCTTTTCATTTTCTGGTAGCAAGCCCCCCAGAAGAGATTGATACTGTTCTAGGAGGCTTTGACGCAACCACCGTGGATCAACGGCGACCACAACGGCAAACAGTGGAAAAGCCAAAAGCAAATGAACCGCTTCAAGCACTTCTACTACTCGCTCGGGGCGACAACGATCCAAATCGTCAATGTAGAGGACAATACGGTCAATCTTTGGCAACTCAGGATCATCAACATTTCTGCTTTGGAGCAATAAATTGCTAAGCTTTTCGAAATCTCGTCGAACGAGGCTAACCAGTCCCAAATGGCGACGGTAATCTTCAGTTGATGCTCTCTCTTTCAAGAATCGGATGAGTTGACGTCCCGGTGCTAACTCAGCGAGCTCACATTCAATTGAGGCAACTTTCTCTTCGGCTTCCCTTAAGGCACGTTGTGCTTCTATTTCCGCTTGGGCTTTCAACGCGAGATATTGTTCTGCTTTGGCGATGTCTCCCTTGGTTTCACTGCGCTTTCTAAGCTCTTTTACCTTTTGGTACGCACTCTCGAGTTGCTCTAAAACAGTCGATCCAAATTTGCCTTTGGTCTTTATCCACGCAGAAACTGAAGCCAAGCCGGAAGCAATGTACATCAAGGTGCCTCCAATGCCTTCTAAAGAAAACTTAATGGACGGAAAATTCTGTGAAATCCATGCACTGTTTCCAATTGCTGCGAGAATAAACGGTATGGATAGCGCACTCGCAAATAAAACGCTACGAGAAAGCCAGCCCTCGCCGGTAAACGTGATTAGAATTAGCACCTTGGCTCGTCCTACTAAAGTACTGGCTTCTTTGACGCTACTCTCGAGGTCATGAAATGAACTTTTTAGTAGAGGGAGCCCAGTGGATCGCGATATTGAATCCAATATGCTTTTGAGTTCGTTTTGATTTTGGAGAAGTACGATCAAATCATTGAATAGATCTTTCGTCACTTGCTCCTGTGCTACCCTTTCAAGCGTTTTCTCTTGGAGAGATTTTTGCGCTTTCGCGCGAACATCTTGCGCGATTTTGAGAGCTTCCTTTGCTTCTTCTGTTAATGCGCTTTGCTTTGCGAGTTCTTTTTTTAAATTCTCAACTTTCTGATCGGATACTCCTCTTCCTGCGCTTTCCCTGAAAAGAGCATCAAATATCTCACACACTAAATTCGCCCACAGATTTGTATCAAGATAGTGCCATGCGTTGAACTGAATCTGAATTATGTGATTATGAAAACTCTTGCTGTCGTCCGACGGTAGTTTTGCAACACGGTCGCGCAGTAAATCTATGAAATGAGATTTGCCAGATCCCCATGGCCCAAAAAGACCCACCGACAATGGCATGACGGTATCTTTGGCCGAAATTAGTTGAGCCAAGTGATCGGCATATCGAGAGACGCCTAATGCATCAGCAGGTGTGTTGTGGATTTCCCTTTTACCGAATGCAGCGTGATCAGGAGCAAAAGCTGCGTAATTGATCTGAAATGGAACATTGAACTTGTCCCTGCCATCAAATCCTAGTGCCGTATCAATCACCGAAGCCTTATCCGTTGTGCGCCATTGTTTCATCCAATTCCGAAACAACGTCCGAATATGTGCTAGATTTATTGGATAACGGCTAATTTCGTTAGAACCCACTGGGTCGAGCTTCCACTCTGTCGGCCCCAGCAGGCAGATGATCAGATGTCGTGTCGAAAAAGGCTGTTTACATCCGGCCTGATCCGCTAGGGCAATGCTCCTGAGAATGATTTGCCCCAATCCCGATGAAATTTTACGCTTGCCAAAAGAGGGCGACAGTTCCTCTAGGGGCGGCTTTCGAAATGGAATATATGTAAGCTCTCGCCATAGGGATCCAGCGTCGAATGCAACCGTTCCGTGCCGTTTCGCGAAGTCGTCTCTGACTGCTCTCGAAAGTGCTTTTTCGGATTGGCCATCTCCCGGAGAAGCGCTCAAAATATAGCCTTTAAAAACATGTGCGCTACTTATGTCAGAACCTTCTTCTTCTCTTGCAAAATATGATCCAAGCCAAAAAGCTTCTCTATCGGCTTCATCCATTGAGGCTCCGGCTGGAGTTCTAGAGAGAAGGTCGTTTATCGTGAGCTGACCGGCAGACAATTCTTCAACCCAATTTGACTCTGAATTAGCTACTGCAACGGGTGCGTCGTCTAACGTGTAAATTTCTGCGTCCAGATCTTCCAACAGGGAGAGCTCAAGATTCGTTGCGAGTATGCGAGTGAAACGGGAAAGACGACGAATCTCAGATGTTTGGCTTTTGGTGCGGGGAGCGTCGTCAAAAATGAAGAGTACATTACGCTCTATCAATAGGGAGTAATATTCATTACTGGCTGCGGATGTTTTAAGATACGCCTCGGCAATAAGACGATGAACAATCTCTGTTAAGTTGTCTGTTTCTGTTGCGCTGACATAGAATATTCCATCGGAAAATCGTTTTTTTACAATACTGTCATTTCCAATTGCGTGGGCTAAGGTTGTCTTCCCGGTTCCTAATCCCCCTTGTATTCCGACAACCCCTTTCTTTTCGCGATTGAGCATTAAGCTGAGTGTTTTTCTCACGTCGCGAAAAACGAGGGATTGTTTTCGGTCGAAATCCTTCGGCATTGGTAGTGGAAAGGGAGGGGCAGGAATGCTCGGAACTTTTCCCCAATCAAAGTCTGGTGGGCCTTCTTCTTTCGGGCTGAAAGTGTTTGAAGAGCTACTCCCCTTAATGGTTTCGATTTGTTTTGAAATCAATTGCTCGAGTTCTATGAAAGCCGAATTGATTTCGTCAGTTGACATCGATTGGAGCGGGGTCCCATTGCGTGGGAAAATTCGGATTTTGGTTAAGATGGGGAGTTGCCTCCAGGGGCAATCGGAAATTAAAACAGGGATTACCCGAACAGATTGTGCGTTGATTAATTCTGCAATTCTTTTGAATTCTGCCGAGGCCGTTAGATTTGAATTCAAAAAATTCTCACTTACCAGGATTATCACTAGCAAGGCTTTGTCCAGTGCCCGCAAGGATTCAACTTGCCAGTTTTGCCCGGGTTCAATCCGTTCGGAATCCCAGACATCCCACTTTCTGCTTGTTTGCGATTTCTCAAGGGCGTTTACGACGCGATTGCGCCATTCGTTATCTTTACCGCTAGAGAATAAGAACACCATCGCTTGACCGTCCTTGATTGTAGAACCTGCAGGCATAACTATTTCAATTTTTAAATCGATGTCCCCTCGCTTTTCCCAAAATGGTAGACAGAAGGTGGTTGCTATTGGGATTTTGCAGTTAATAAATGAGAACGGCAAGAATACTTACGGAATTATGCGGGTGTCCGCAAACTGATATCACATTAGGGAAATCATTCAAAACAAGACGCCAATGGCGCACATTTTTGGCTTTTTGTTCCGTTGCAGGTTAGCTCGGCCCGTTAAGCAATCGTGTCTCGATAGCAACCTCCTGCCGAAAAATGGATTCGTGTTAATTCGTGGAATTCGTGTCTGTCCCCTCCCCAGCCCGAAACGAGAAACGGGAGACTGGACCGTTCGAGGACGAGGACGGTTGGGGTGACGATTCACCGAATCGTCCTACAATGTCTTTCGCTCTTCGCCCTTCAGCCCTCGCCCTTTGCAAAATGGCTCGCCTTTCGCGTTTGAAATCGCTTAACTCGTTTCCAGTCACGCCTGCGGATGGTTTACGTGGGCGGGGCGGATACCGAGCTTCAATCTAACTAACATCTCAAGACTATGGGTGAGCTAGCTGATCGTTTGGCCAAGATTTACGAGGCGCATCGCCAGAAGATTGACCGCGCCGAGCGGGAGACCGCCGCCGCCGTGGTGGATGTGGTCGCCGAGCTCGAACGCCGTCTGGCCGGTACGGATGGCGGGCACAAGCTGCCCTTTGGCCAGCCCCCTGCCAGCGCCACGACCCCGGTGCTCAAGCCGGAGGAGATCAAGCCCCTCACCCAGCTCGAGACGCCCAATGGCTCGCGCATCGCCCTCATCAAGGCGGACATCACGCGGCTCGCGGTGGATGCCATCGTGAACCCCGCCAGCCGGAACCTGCAAGGTGGCGGCGGCTTGGAAGGCCGGATCTTCGCCGCGGGTGGCAAGGATCTCATCGATGAATGCCACGAACTCGGTGGCGTGGAACGCGGCGAGGCCAAGATCACGCCGGGTCACAAGCTGCTTTGCCGGTTCGTCATCCACACCGCCGGCCCCGTCTGGAAGGGCGGCGATCAGGGCGAACCCGCGATGCTCTCTTCCTGCTATCAGAATAGCCTGAAGCTGGCGAAGGGTTACGGGCTCAAGAGCGTGGCCATCCCGGCCATCAGCACCGGCAATTTCGGCTATCCGCTGGACCAGGCCACGCGCGTGGCGGTGCAGGAGATCGCGAAGTTCCTGAGCGCGAACAAGGGTATTGAAGATGTTTACCTCGTCGCCTTCGGTGACGATGCCGTGGACGCCTTCAAGCAAGCCTTCCGCGAAATCACCGCTTAAAGCGGAGCGCCGAGCTCCAGCTCGGCTCGAATAAGCAGGAGCGCCGGTCTCCAACCCGGCGCAGCCACGCTTACACCCATACTGGCCACGGCGGCGACTTTCCACGTCACCATCACATCCCTCGCTTGTCTTTTTATCCGAGGGGCTTAGACTGGCCTCATGAAGAAAGACGTGGTGCCAGGTCCTGATCCGTGGGATTTTGCCCACCAATACTGGTTGCGCCATTTTTCTGGGCAACGAGGAGAAAGTCTTCGTCATCCAGGTGGAGAACAACATGGGCGCGGTGATCGGGATGTTCCTGCAAAAAGCTTCCAAGGAACGGCCGCTCACGCACGATCTTATGCTGAACGTCTTCACCGGCTTCGGCCTCAGCGTGGAGCGCATCCTCATCACGGAGATGCGGAACTCCACCTACTACGCCCGCCTCACGCTCCAGCAGACGAATGAGCTAGGCAAAAAAATCGTGGAGATCGACGCCCGCCCGAGCGATTGCCTCGCCCTCGCCGCCGCGCAAAAGAAACCCATCCTCGTCAACGCCGCCCTCTTCGAGCAGGTGGAGGACATGTCCGCCCAGTTGGAACGCCATCTGAGCGAAGGCGATTCCGAGGTTTGACGCATGGCCCGCGCCGCGACCACCACCCAGCCCGTCGCCCTCATCTGCGGCGAGGATGAATACGCCGTCAAACAACGCGCCAAGCAGCTCTATGAGGCCTGGTGCGCGGAGGTCGGCGGCATGGACCACGAACTCGTGGATGCCACCGTCAGCAACGCCAGCGAGGCCGAGAAATCCCTGAACAAACTCCGCGAAGCCTTGCAAACCCTGCCCTTCTTCGGCGGTGGCAAAGTCGTGTGGTTGAAGGACTGCAATTTCCTCGGGGACGAACGCACCGCTTCCTCCGCCGCCGTCACCGAGGCCCTCAGCAGCCTCGCGCAGATGTTGAAAGATTTTCCTTGGGGCGACGTCCGCCTCCTCATCAGCGCCGGCAAGGTGGACAAGCGCAAAGTCTTTTACAAAACGCTCGATAAGATCGGCCAGGTGGAAACCTTCGCCGGATTGACATCGGACGACAAGGATTGGGCCGCGAAAGCGGAGTCCATGGCAGAAGGCCATTTCAAGAGCGTCGGCAAACGCATCGCCGACAGCGCGCTCGCGGAATTCGTCGCGTGCATCGGGCCGAACCCGCGCCAGCTCGGCAACGAGGCGGAGAAGCTCGCGCTCTACGTCGGCGAGCGCGACACCATCACGCAGGCGGACGTCGAGGCCATCGTCACTAAGAACAAGCAATCCCGCGCTTTCGCCCTCGCGGATGCCTTGGGGGATCGCGACCTGTTGCGCGTGCTCCGCACCTTGGATGAAGAGCTTTGGATGACGAAGTTCGACAAAGAACGTTCCGAGATCGGTCTGCTCTACGGGCTCATCAGCAAGACTCGCGTGCTCCTCTTCCTGAAAGAAGCCATGCGCGCCGGCTGGCTCAAGCCGGAGAATGATTACAACCGCTTCAAGTCCCAGCTCGACCGCCTCCCCGCCGACCAGTTGCCGGAGGACAAGAAGCTCAACCCGCTGACCATGCACCCCTTTGTGCTCTTCCGCGCGGTGTCCCAATGCGTCAACTACACTTCCGATGAATTGGTGCGCGCGATGGAGCTCCTGCTGACGTGCAATCTGCAATTAGTTTCCAGCTCCACAGACAAGGCGCTCGTCCTGCAGCAAACGCTGGTGGAAATCGTTGGCCAGACGGCACCTAAGGCCAAAAAAACTCTTCCCACACGGGGCTGGTAATGTTCCGTAACCCTTTGTATTTTCCTGCCTTCCATTGAGTGGACCTTGACCGGATGAAGAACGAAACTCATATTGGGCGAAGGCTGGATTCAGCCACGTAAAGTCGTATGGGCGCAACTCCCACCAGTATATCTGTATCAGTGGTGGACCCCGTGGCCTGCATCAAGGTCACTGGTCGTGCTAATTTTTCGGTCAGCGTGGACTTCAAGACGGTCATTTACGAACTCCACCACCGCGGCTTCCGCGTCTTCCTCATGGACCTCACGGATTGCGTCATCATGGACAGCACCTTCCTCGGGGTCATGTCCGGGTTCGCCATCAAGCTCGGCCATGAGGCCAAGGATTCCAAAACCCCGTGCATCCAGCTCCTGAACGCCAATGACCGTGTCCGTGGCCTGTTGGATAATCTGGGGGTGGAACAGCTCTTCAAGCACCGCACCGGCAACAACCCCTTTCAGCCGAAGTTCCAAGACGTCCCCACCGGGGTCGAAGCCAGCAAAGTGGAAGTTTCCCGCACCTGTCTGGAAGCCCATGAAACTCTCATGCTGCTGAATCCGAACAACGTGCCGAAGTTCAAGGATGTCGCCAAATTCCTCGCCGAAGATCTGAAGAAAGCCGAGCAGGAGATCAAGCCCTAACCCCAGTTCCCCGGGCATCTGAGCACCCCGCTCTCTACTCCTGATCCTGCCGCCGGAAATCTTCCATCAACTGCAGAATCCCCTCCCGGATCGCGAACAATTCATCCCGCGTTTCCGCCAGCACTGGAGCCGGCGCGATGTTCTTCGCCGCCGTCCGTTCCAGCCCCGCCTGCGCCTTGTGCAAGTGGTTCAATGCCCGCTTGAGGCACGCCACCACAAAAGGCGGATCAAACGAATCCCGCCCATAAGCCAGATCGTTCAAGGCCCCGGCCAGCTTCGCGCTCGTGATCTGAAACTCCATCGTGAGCTGCACCAGGTCCTCGTCCTCGATGTCCCGCAAGCCCAGTTCATCGCACTTGTGCCAGAACTTCATCGCGGACTCGAAACAACGGTGCTGCAACGGATGCCGGATGTCATCATCCGCCGTGCGGATCCAATCAACCCCCTCCGTCGCCGGATCAGGCACCAGCGGATCTTCCAACGCCTCGGCCGTGATGCGGTTGATCTCCTCCACATCCCAATCCGGCTCTTCCCCTTCTTCCGCTTCGTCGTCCACCCCTTCCGTCTCCTCGCCTTCCTGGTCCTGTTTCCAGCCCATCTCTTTGGCGATCAATTCCTCCGCCGCCTCGTCATCCCCGTACTTGTCGAGCAGCTCCATATACTTGTCCGTCCGTGCATCGCTTTCGCGCAGGAACTTCTCGTAATCAAATTCGTTCCACTCCTTGTCCTCGGCGGTCTGATGCTTCGCCGCATCGAGCCGGTCGTTCAAGGGTTTCAGGAAATCAGAAAAATTGGCCGCCGCTTCCTTGGCGCGCTGCTCATCCTCCTCCGCCGTCATGCGCCATTCCGGCGCAGATATCTCCAACAGATAATCCACGCTCTCGATCACCACACGACCGTTCCGCGGGCTGAACCATTCCAGATACAGGCAGTTCGCCATGTGCTCCGGTGGTTTGCCGCCCTGCTTGAGCATCTGGTAAGCCTCTTCCAATGGTATGTCGAAGACCCGCACCTTGCGCGAAGCCGTCAGATCGCCGATGGCTCCCTCTTGCAAGGGAAACAGCTTGGCATCCTTGCGCAACGCTATGGGCGGCTTGGTATTGGAAAACTTGAGGAGACATCCCGCCAGGTCCGGATGCGCATTACCTTTCAACTCCAGTTCGACCGGCTCCATCAGTCCTTCAAACCATAGGCGTCCGCGCACGATACCTTTCTCGCGATTATCCACTTCGCCGCGGATCACATTTTCATCGATGCGCCATGCCATACGAATCCCTTAGCGTCAGGTAAAAG
This sequence comes from Limisphaerales bacterium, assembly GCA_965283725.1. Taxonomy (GTDB): domain Bacteria; phylum Verrucomicrobiota; class Verrucomicrobiia; order Limisphaerales; family JAEYXS01; genus JAEYXS01. The sequence goes on along the minus strand of CBDIPT010000002.1, from coordinate 146,738 downwards.
TATCCTATCTCCCCGCCACGGGCAAGCAGGCGATGCGCCCAAAATGACCAAAGCAACCGGACAACCGCTTAAAGCAGATGCATCACTCCCCGCACCAAGAAGGCCAACCCCAATAAGATCAACACTCCGGAAGAGAGATACGGCGCCTTATGCGCCAACCGGCTGAAAACCCCTTCCTTTTGGGTAAAATGCTTGATGCTCCATGCCGCTGCCACCCCCACTGTCACCAAGGTGATCGCCAGCCCCACACTGAAGGCCGCCACAATGGAGAACCCCAAGGCCACTTGCTTGAGCTGCAAACAGATCATCAAGATAGATAGCGCCGCCGGACAAGGCATCAGCCCGCCGGTCAAACCGAACAGGATGATTTGCGGCGTGGTGACCGTTCGCCCGTCAAACCGCCGTTTGATCTGTTCCGCATGTTCACGTGCATGCGCGTCCTCCGCTTCCGCCTCATCATGGTGATGCCCCTCCACAAATTCCACCGGCACACGGATCTCCCCTTGGGGACCTTTCATGACGACCTCCGCCTGAAACTCATGCGGTTCTGGAATCGTCTCCGTTGATTCCCAATACGCACCATCTTTCACAAAACTGAAGCTCTGCACCTCACCTCCCGGCCTCTTGGTGACCACACATACGAGCTGCAATGACTCCGCCTTGGTCGCCCACCGGAAGCGTGGCGGCACTCCCTCTTCATAGACACTCAGCACCGCATCCCCTTCGGAGGTAGTAAATCTTTTGATCTCATCATGGCCATGCCCGTGATCGTGATGATGCCCATGTCCGTGCCCGTGGTCATGATCATGTTCATGATCGTGGCCACAATCATGGTCATGCGCCGGAGCCTTTTGATCCCGTCTTAAGCGCCAGATCGTCCACGCCGCCATGCCCATGACGATGATACCCGTGGCCATCAGAAAATACGGCTCGGTCGTCTCCACGTTCCATTGATTCCCGAACTTGAGCGCCAAAGCCGCCAGCAACCAGATGACCAGCGAATGGGAAATGGCCGCGCTCAACCCCAGCAAGGCCGCTTGCAAGACCGTTCCCCGCACCGCGATGATGAAGGCTGCCATCATCGTCTTGGAATGCCCGGGCTCCAGCCCGTGCAGCCCGCCCAGCAACACCGCCGTCGGCAGATAGATCCACGCATGTGCCGCACCCTGCTGTATCAGGCTGTTGAAATCCATATAAGGAGTATGCCCCCTACCCCCTTAGGGTGCCAGTTCGATTTTCGACTGGAATCCGCCACGCATTCAACCGAATATATGTGCGATGTCTCATCATTCAGACAACCCGGAGGCCGATCGCCGCGCTTTGAAGCTTCGCTTGCGCAAAATCACCGGCCAGCTCCATGGCGTGGAAAAGATGATCGAAGGCGATTACGAATGCGCGGAGGTCTTGAACCAGCTCGTCTCCGCCCGTCGCGCCATCAAGTCGTTGTCCGAAAAGATCATCCATGAGCATCTGGAACATTGCCTCACCCATCCCACGAATGATGAACAGGGCCGGAAGCAGCTAAAGGAAGTGGCCCTGATGCTGAAGCGCTACGTGGACTAGGCCCAAAAGGCGCCACCCCCAGTAATTTCTTCATTCCCTTTGTTACGGATTTGTGTCATTGATGAGCCATGAACCCCGAGAATCCGCTTCGCCCTGAGCCGGATGGACTGTCGTACGAGATCAAAGCCGTGGCCAACACCCCGCGGGTGAGCCTGCGCGGCATGTTGGATTTCCGGGGTGTGACGATTCCTCCGGCGGATGAACTGGTGGATTACTCCCTCAACGCCAAACTCTGGGAGATCATCCATACCCTCGCCGCCTGCCGCATTTTCCTGCACAGCACCGACCATCTGAACGACCGCGAACTGTCCTGCCTCCTGGTCGATCGCATCTTGGATGAAGAAACAGTGGACCCTTACGCCAGCTTCTCCAATCGCTACCTGGACCTGCTCGAGTTCGCCACCGAAGGCCGGATGTTCCTGTACCTGAAATATTACGCGGAAGAACAGGAACGCCGGTTGCTCGGCAAGAACCTCGCGCCGGAACACATGCCCGTGCGTGAATTACCGCCCTTTGCCCGCGATCGTTTTCTCCCGCAACCCTGCCCGCCAAATCCGCGCGCGCGCAAGATGTCGCCCGAGTTCGATCAAAGTAACGAAGGCGACGTGCCCTTCCAGTGGCAGACCAAGATCACCACGCCCTCGAGCCCGGCCAGCACCGATGCTTCCGTCGGCCAGACGCGCTTGAAGCTGGACATCGCCGAATCTGAGGATCATTCCTTCACCCTGCCCGAGGCGGCGCATCATGACCCCAAGGTGGAGCAATCCTACCTCAACCACGTCAAACGCGTGGCCATCAACGGCTGGGTGAAACCCTACGACCAATTGATTTCCTGGGGCCTCTCCATGCCAGATCCGGCTACCTTGCCGGATGAACAATTATCCGCCCACTTGGCCGCCTTGATCCAGGAGCTCGCCGCGCACAATTTCTATCTCTATCACACCGATCACCTCAGCGACCGTGCATTATACACGGCCCTGTGGGAACACGTTCTGCGGGAGGAGATCGTTCCCGGCGGCACGTGGCATCACGACTTCATCGGCAATGGCAGCGCAGAATCCATCCAGATCTGGCTGCGTTACTACGCCACCCCGGCCGAACGGGAAAACTGGTCGGAAGAATGGCCTGATGATACCATCCCCGATCACGCCCCGCTGCCCTACGAGCGCGATAAAAATCTGCCCAAGAGCTGATTTTTATAAACTTTTTCACCCCGCTTAACCCGTTGTTGTTTTATCATTTAGCATTTCCTCCTGCCCGCGTTGGCGGGTCTTTCTTTTTGGCGCAGCCGAAAACTGTGCCACGTTATTGGTAAGTATTCCGGATCGCGGTGGGCCTTGTATCACACCGACCTGCCTTGTTCCTCACGCCAACGCGTCCAACGGCATCTACGCACACGGTCTTCGCGGACCGGCTGCCGTTTGGAACTGAGGGCCGGGATACGAGTCGTAACCTCAACGAAAGGAAACTGAAATGAAAGCGAACCTGAAACGTGACCTGCTCGCTCTCGGCGCCATCCTCACCCTGTTGTCCGCTGTCCCGCTGACACATGCCGATGCCGCCTTGAACGCACCACCCTCTGCTCCGGCAAAAAGCACGACCGCAGATCAACGCGAATACACCGGCATATTGAAAGCCGTGGATGCCGAAGATCACACGGTGAAGGTCGAAAAAATATTTTGGAACAAGACGTTCAATATCGCGGACAGTTGCACCTTTGCCATCGGCCTGGACAAGGCGGCCGGCCTCGAAAAACTCGAACCCAACATGGAAGTGGTGGTCCGCTACCAAGAAGCGGATGGCGTGCTCATCGCCAGCCACATCGCCCAGCGCTGGCATGCTTACACCGGCTATGTGAAAAGCGTCGCCGTCGGCCCCAAGGAAGTGACCTTGGAAAAGATGGGCCTCGCCAAAAAGTTCAAGCTGGCTGAGGGCACCCGCCTGCTGGTGCATGATAAAGAGATCACGCTCAAAGAGTTGAAGCCCGGCCAACGGGTGACCATCGACTACACCAAACTCGATGACCTGCTCTGGGCGCATAAAGTTGTGGACCCCACCGACACGATGACCGGCTCACTTGAAGCCATCGATGTCGCCAGCAACACCGTGAAAGTGAAGTCCCTCATGAGCAGCCGGAAGTTCAACCTGGGTGATGGCTGCAAAGTCATGGTCAACGATGCCGAAGGCAAGTTGAAAGACCTGCGCATCGGCCAAAAAGTGACCATCGATTATGAGGAAGTCCGAGGCGTGCTGGTCGCCGCGCGAATCGAGCTGAACCGTGACAGCAGCGCCGAGTCCGTCGTGGCAGTGACGCCCACAAACTAAAACATCAACCGGCAGATCAGAAAACGGACCGCCCCGATGCAGGTCATCTGGGCGGTTTCTCGTGTCAGGCCTGCGCTGACTGGCTGCTGTGCGTGAACTCCGCGTGCAACCGCGCATACGTCCCGCCCGCTTGCAGCAGGGATTCATGCGTGCCCCGCTCCACGATGCGTCCATGCTCCAGCACCAACAGCAGATCCGCCTTCCGGATCGTGCTCAAGCGGTGCGCCACCACGAACGAGGTGCGCCCGCGCAACAAGACTTCCAACGCCTTCTGCAAGCGCGTTTCCGTCACGGTATCGATCGCGCTCGTCGCTTCGTCGAGTACAAGGATGCGCGGGTTCGCCAGCAACGCCCGGGCGAAGCACACAGTTGCCGTTGCCCCAATGACAACGCCGTGCTGCGCTCGCCCACCTGCGTGTTCAACCCCAACGGCAGTCCCATGATCAGGTCGAGGCAATCCAGCGATCGCAGCACGTCTTTGATCTCTTCTTCCGTCGCCCCCGGCTTGCCCAGGCGGATGTTTTCGCCCACGGTTCCCGCGAAGAGGAAATTATTCTGCTGCACGCTGCCCATCTGTTGATGCAGCGAATCTGCCGTGATGAACAGCAGGTCTTGATCATCCACCAGCACCTTGCCCGCCGTCGGCAGATAGAACTTTTGCAACAGCCCGACGATGGTCGTCTTGCCGCTGCCCGTGTGCCCCACCAGCGCCACGGTCTGCCCCGGCTGCACCGCAAACGAGATATCCGTCAACACGGGCCGGCCGGCATCATAGGCGAAATGCACCTGCTGGAACTCCACCTTGCCGGCGATGGCTGTGATTGGTTTCGCCTCCGCATTGTCCACCCATTCCGGCGCCAGATCGATGAGCCGGAAATAACGCTCCGCCCCCGCCATGGCCGACATCGCTTGATTATATTGGTTACCGATGACCTGCACCGGCTCGAAGAACAGGTTGGCGAGGAAGAAGAACATCACCAGATCGCCCACGTCCATGTGCAACCAGCCATGCCAAGCCAAAGCCCCGTAACCGCCGAGCAACGCCATGCCGCCGAGGAACAACTGGCTTTTCATCTGCAAGAGCGGTACGAACACCGCCGAGGCCTGCGCCACGCCCACATTGTTCTCCGCGTGCACATTCACGAGCTTGCGGAAGAAGCCCGCATTGATCTCCTGTCGTACGAACGCCTGCGTCACGCGGATGCCGCCCACGGATTCCGCCAACGTGGAGGTCAGACGGCTCCAGCTCTCCTGCATCCGCCGCAACCGCTGGCTCATCTCTTTGCGATACCGCTCATTCACGAACCAGATGAGCGGCGCGAGCAATAACATCACCGTGAACAGCTTCCAGTTGTACCACGCCATCAACACTGAGGAACCGAGCATCTGCAAGATCTGCACGATGCCCACGAACGCGACTTCCTGCACACCGATGCGCACATTGTCGATGTCCGAGGTCATGCGGCTGATGATGCGCCCGAACTTCGTGCGGTTGAAAAACGACATCGGCATGCCCAACAATTTTCGGAACAGCTCGCCGCGCATGTCATGCACCACCGCTTCACCCAGTTCCAACGCATACCGCTGCCGGAAATGGAACGTGACCCCGGTGAATACCAGCAGGAAGAAGAATAGCGCAGAGAATTCGTAAATGCCCGCCAGGTCTTTGCTCGCGATGGGCCCGTTGATGATCGCGCCGATCATCCACGCCATGATGGGCAGTTGCAGCCCGCGCGTGAACGTCATACAAAGAGCCAGTTGCGCTTGCGCGCATGCGGTTGCGTATAGCTAAAAATGCGTCGTATCTGCTGCCAGCTCAATGGTGCCTGATCCGGCTCACGATCTTCCTGCGGCAGGTAATACGTGATCGCCTCGCGCGAGTTCGCCGTGACGATGGATTGTTTGGCGTTATTGGCCTGCTTCATGCCCCCTCCTTCAGGTCCATCAATTGCAGCAGCGCCGTTTCACGATACGGCCCCGGCCGTTTCACCAGTTCATCGTGCGTGCCGGTCTGGGTAAGCCGCCCCTGCTCCAGCACGAGGATGACATCCGCCTGGTGCAACAGGCTCAGCCGGTTGGCGACCACGAACGTCGTCCGCCCGGCCATCGCCCGCTTCAACGCCGCCACGATTTCTTGTTCCGTCTTCGGGTCCACGGAGGCCGTCGGGTCATCGAGAATCAGGATGGGCGGTTGCAGCAACAACGCCCGCGCCAAAGCCAGCCGTTGCCGCTGCCCGCCGGAAAGGTCCACCCCCGATTCACCCAGCACGGTCTCGTAACCGCCTGGCAGTTCCAAAATGAAATCATGCGCCGAGGCGATGCGCGCCGCCGCCTCGATCTGTTCCTGCGTCGCCTGCGGGTTGCCGAACGCGATGTTCGCCGCCACGGTGTTCGAGAACAGGAAGCTTTCCTGATACACGATGCCGATCTGGCGCCGATACGCATCCAGATCAAGCTCACGCAGATCTTGTCCATCCACGAGGATACGTCCCTGCTGTGGGTCGTAAAAACGCGGGATCAGGCTGAGCAACGTCGTCTTGCCCGCCCCCGTCATGCCAAAGATGCCGACCACCTGGCCGGATTTCGCCGTGAAACTGATCTCCTGCAACACCGGTGTCTCGGGCGTATAACCAAATGTCACCCGCTCCAGCTCCACGCGTCCGCTTAACCGCCCCGGATCGGTCGCGCCCGTTTTCGTGTCCACCTCCAGCGGCGTATCCAGCACCTCGAACACGCGCCGGGCCGCCGTCAGACTTTGCTGCACCGAGTTCGCGATGGTGGAGATGTTCGCCACCTGCCCCGCGAACTGCTGCAACAATCCCGCGAACACCACGAGTCCGCTGCCCAGTGCGATGCGTCCTTGCACATACAGCCAGCCGCCATACACGAAGAGGATGAACAAACTTGTCTGCGAAAGGAACTGCGTCAGCGGTGTGAACGTGGAGAGATCCCAGAACACTTTCTGTTGCTGCGCGGACACCTCGTCATTTCCTTTGGCGAACTTCTGATACTGGCTGCCCTCCGCCGCGAATCCCTTGATGGTCTGCATCCCGCGCATGTTCTCCGAGAACAAAGCCACGAGGTTGTCATACAGTTCACGGTTCTTCAGATAGCCCGGCCGCAACCGCTGCGAGTAATAATGCGTGATGCCCCACAACACCGGCGTGACGGACAAACACGCCAGGGTCAGCCCGGGGTGGATGCGCCACATGAAAAAGAAATAGGCCAGCAGCGTCACCACCATGTTCAATCCTTGCAGCAAGACGCCATCCACGAAGAGCCGTGTATTCTGCACATCCCCCGTCACCCGGTTGAAGATGGAGGAGGAACCGTTCACCTCGAAGAAGCGGAAGCTCAGCCGCTGCAGCCGCGCATAGAGCCGGTCCCGCAGATCGAGCACGATCTTTCCTTGCGTGAGCCGGGCCGTCTCCATGTTATACCAATAGGTGAGCACGGCCCGCACCAACGCCTGCACCACGATGGCCAGCGAGAGCACTGTGACGATATGCAGCGGCGTCCACTCCTTCGGCGGTTCCCAGCCGAAAGGATAGACCGGCACATGCGACGTGGCATCCAGCGCGTGCCGGATGACATCGATGACCACGCCCAAGAGCTGCAACCCCAGCAACGCCAGAAGCAATAGCACGATGCTCAGGAAGAGGATCCGCAGGCAATCCGTCCGGAACTGCCACGCCAGCAGGAAAAGACGACGCACCAGTTCCCCGGTGGAATACCGGGAATCACTCGTCGAAACTGGTGGCTGGTCACGCATGTTCAGGGCCGGGGAGGATGCCGCCCTGAATCTAGCTCATCCAGACTAAAACTGCAGTGGAGAAAACAGCTTAGAATGTTTCGGTCGAGGTCATCCGGTGGTTGTTCGCCATCGCCTCCATCCCTTGCTCAAGGGCTGCCCTCAGTTCTTCCAAGCGCACCGGCTTGGTGAGGTAACAGTCCATGCCCGCTTCATAGCAAAGCTGATCATCCCCTTTGAGCGCGTGCGCCGTCACCGCGATGATGAACGGCTGCCGCGCCAGATGCGTCAGCCGGCGGATATTCTTGGAGGTCTCATACCCGTCCATCTTGGGCATCTGGATATCCATCAGGATGACGTCATAATGCCGCGTCTGGATGATCTCCAGCGCCGCCTCGCCGTTCGAGACGATATCCGCGCGATGTCCCATCTGCTTCAACTGCGCCATGATCAGCCGTTGATTCAGCAGATTGTCCTCCGTCAGCAAAATACTGATGCCTTGCGGCGTTGCCGTGGATTGATTTCCCTGGCCGGGCTTTTCAGCCAGCGGTTGCTTGCTCTTGGCTTTGGCGTGCTCATAACCCGCCCGGAACCGGAAGCGGAACGTCGTGCCCACTCCCTCTGCACTGTCCACGCTGATGCCCCCTTGCATCGCCTCAGCCAGCCGCTGCGAGATGACGAGGCCCAATCCCGTGCCGCCATACTTGCGCGTGGTGGAAGCATCCACCTGGCTGAACGGCTGGAAGAGCCGGTGCAATTTATCCTTGGGAATACCAATACCCGTATCCCGCACGGAAACTTCCAGCTCTACTTCCCCATCGAGGAATTGCAGCACGCGTGAATCCACGATGATCCCGCCCTTGTGGGTGAATTTCACGGCGTTGCTCAGCAGGTTCAGGATCACCTGCCGCACACGCACCATGTCCCCGATCACAAAATTATCGAGCAAGGTCGGGCTGAGCATCTTCAACTCGAGATGTTTCTCCGAGGCCTTGGGCGTGACGACTTTGATGCATTCATCCAGGCAAGCCGCCAGATCGAACGGCTGCTGCTCCAGCGTCAGCTTGTCCGCCTCGATCTTCGAGAAATCGAGGATGTCATTGATCAAGGTCAGCAACGTCTCGCTGCAGCCTTGGATGATCTCCACCGATTCACGCTGGTTCTTGTCCAGCGGCGTATCCAGCAACAGGCTCGTGAACCCGATGATGCCGTTCATCGGCGTGCGGATCTCGTGGCTCATCGCCGCCAGGAAGGCGCTCTTCGTGTGGTTTGCATTCTCCGCCGCCTGCGCCATGCCTTGCGCCCGTTCGATGGCGAGCTCCAGTTGCTCGTTGAGTTCGGCCAGGCTGGCGTTGGCCTGCTCCGCCGTTTCCTTGGCCTGCCGCAATTCCAGTTCCGCCTGCTTCGCGGCAGTGATATCCTGGATCATCCCGACGAAATAATCCACCTTGCCGTCCGGCTTGCGGGCACAACGCACCGAAAGGTTCGCCGAGATGATCTGGCCGTCCTTGCGCACAAATCTTTTTTCGAGATTGTAGCCCTCGATCTCCCCCGCCATCACTTGCTTGAACAACGCCAGATCCGCTTCCAGATCCGGCGAATACGTCAGCTCCGCCCAAGTCAGCTCCTGGAGTTCCTTGCGGGAATAACCGAGGATCCGGCACACGGCATCGTTGGCCTCGATCCAGCCTTTCTCCGGCGAAGTGATGACCATGCCCACCTGCCCCAGTTGGAAATAACTGCGGAACCGCTCCTCGCTCTGCCGCGCGACTTCTTCTGTCAGCTTCCGCTCGGTGATATCCCGCACGATGCCTTGCACCCGGTGATCCGGCAGGAGGGACGTGTTGATCTCCACGTGAAACTTGCTCCCGCCCTTCCGCAGGCACAGCCATTCATTCAGCCCGGTGGTGCCGGTCAGCAATTGCCGCACCCGCCGCTGCATCAGCTCCGTGGCCCCATCCACCAGAAACTCCGCGATGTTGCGCCCTACGATCTCCTCCCGCGTCAGCCCGAGCATCTTCGCTGCCGTGAAATTGATGTTGAGCAGCACGCCCGCCTGGTTGCAGATGAAGATGCCGTCCGATGCCTTCTCCACCAGCATGCGGAACCGCTCCTCGCTCGCGCGCAGCTCCGCTTCTGCCTGATGCCGCTCGGTGATGTCCCGCAAAAAACCGGTGAACAAGATACCGTTTTGCGTGCTCCGCGCCGCCACGGAGAATTCCAGCGGAAACTCTTTGCCGTTCCGGCGCACCCCCGTCAGCTCCATGGTCTGCCCCTCGTCATCGGCTGCCTTGTGTTCCCGCAAGGCTTGCAACTTGTCCGCCAAAATCTTTTGCGAGCTTTCCGTCATCAAACCGGACAAATGGCTCGCGAGAATCTCGCCCGCCGTGCAACCAAAAATCTTTTCGCCCGCACGATTGCAATAAGTGATCTTGCCCGCCTCGTCCGCCATGATGATCGCCTCGTGCGCCGTATCCATCACGGTTTGGAGTTCTTCGCGGTTCTCCTTGGATTCTTGCGAGAGGTTTTCCGCCAGGTTCATCGCATACTGTCCGCTGCGGGAAACGGTCAGGACCACCCCCATCACCAGCAGGCTGATGACCAGGCCCGCTCCGGCCACCGCCTTCGGCTGGATGCTCTTCGTCGCGGCATCAAAGGGCGGCAGCGTGCGCAGGGCCAATGTCCACGTGTGCCCGCTGATGGCGATCTGCTGCGTATCGGTGAACTGGCTTTGGTAATCCGCCGGCATGGCGCCGGATTTCAGCGCCGTATCATAGACCAGCTGTTGGGCTATTGTCGACTTGCCATCATAGATGGCCACGCCCAGTTCTGTGGGGCTGGCGCCCAAGATTCCGCTCATGAGGTCGTGAAAACGGAATGGCGCGTAGACCCAGCCGAGCAACGCCGCCTGCCGTTCCGCCACGGAATCGTGCGGTTGCCCGCGCCGATACACCGGCAGATACAAGAGGCAGCCGGGCTGGGCGTCCTGTGCCGTTTCCTGCACCAACGTCACCTTGCCGGATAATGCCGGCTCGCCCGTATCCCGCGCCCGCTCCATCGCCTCCCGGCGCACCGGCTCGGAATACATGTCAAAACCAAATGCCCGCTGGTTGCGGAAGTCAAAGGGCTCCAGATAGATGATGGAAGTATAGAAAGGCCGCTCACCAACGGGCTTGATCAGATAGTCCTTGGCCCCTTCAGCCCGTATCCGTTTTAGATGCGCCTCCTTCTCCCCCGCTGGAATCCATTCGGAAAAACCCAGGCCTTGGATGCCGGGAAACCTTTCATTGATCCTCAGGGCGGCCGCGAATGTCCGCCATTCATCGCGGGAAACTTCCATCGAGGAGGCAAACAGCCCGCCACCCGCCCGCAAAAGCTGCTCATAATCATCCATCCGACTGGCGATGGACGACTGGGTTTCTTCCGCGAGCGAGGTAAACCGTCCCTTGGCTTTTTGTTGCACAATGCCTTGTGCGAAGTACCAGACGCAGGCCGTCAGCAGGAACGGACACAGTAGGGCAAACCAATAAACACCACGATGTTGCAGCAACTTGGCCAAAGGCCGCCCTGGACCTCTGGGAGGCGGATTCAAGCTTGCGGCCTGACTTGGTGTTACAACTTTCACAATGTCAGTTTTACGACCACGTGTTCCCCTCAGCAGCAATCACACTCTAGCACAAGACGGCGTTGCCGTCTGCCTCACAGCAGACACTCACCATTTTCTATCGGCACTAAAGCAAAATACTTGAAGGCGAATCACACCCTTTGAACCGCCATGAAAAGGTTTCTCCATCCGGGCTGGTTGTATGAATGCTATAACAAATCCCTTTTCATTTTCGGGCTGCGCCCTAGTGTCCGGCGCGTGCAACGGGCTAGTGCATGGACCGAATACGCCGAGTTGGCGGCCTTGTTTTTTCTCAACGCAATGGCGTTGGGGATGTGGTTCGTGCCGCTCGGCATGGTCCTGGATGCGCACGGCCTCCACAGCATCCGGGCGTATGCCTTTGCCACCTCGGCGGTTGCCGCCTTCATCTCACCGTTGATTTTTGGTGCCATGGCCGACCGGCGGGGCTCACCCGTCGTCGTCTTGCGCTGGCTCGCCGTCGCCACCGCGCTGGCCATGGCCTTCGCCAGCACCGCGATTCACCTGGGCTGGAACCGCTGGGTGGTGCTCGCCACCATTCAATTGCACGCCCTCTGTTCCGCGCCCGGCTGGAGCCTCTCCACCACCATCGTGCTCTCGCGCCTGCAAAACTCCAAACGCCAGTTCGGCCCGGTACGCGCCGTGGCGACGCTGGGTTGGATGGCCGGGTGCTGGCTCGTCAGCCTGCTGGGGGCGGATGCCTCGGTGGTCGCGGGTTTCGGCGGCGCGATTGTGTGGCTGCTCGTCGCCCTGTTCACTTTGGTTCTGCCCACGGTGCCACCGCCCAAAACCTCCACGCACCTCACCCTGAAACAGCGGTTCGGTTTGGATGCCCTCACGCTGCTAAAGAACCACGATCATCGCGTGGTCTTCATCATGGCCGCGCTGTTCAGCATTCCGCTGGCGGCGTTTTATCCTTACTCGCCGGCCCACATGCACGACCTCGGTCTGACACGTACGAGCGCCTTGATGTCGCTTGGCCAGATAACAGAAATCATCGCGATGCTCGGCTTGGCCTACTTGCTCACCAACTTCCGTTTGAAATGGATCTTCGCGACCGGCCTCGCCATTGGTCTGTTGCGTTACTCGCTCTGTGCCCTGGATAGCAAAACATCCCTGCTCGCGGGCGTGACCTTGCATGGCTTCGCCTTCACCCTTGTTTTCATCACCACACAGATTTATCTGGATGAACGCATCGACCCGGCCTGGCGTACGCGGGCACAAGCCCTGATGGCGTTCATGACAGGCGGGGTCGGCAATCTCATCGGCTATCTCAGCACCGGCTGGTGGTACAACGCCTGCGAGCAAATCAACGGCACGAACTGGCACTTATTTTGGGGCGGCCTCGCCGGCGTGATCGGTTTGGTGTTGGTGTATTTCCTAGTGGCGTATCACGGGCGGGGAAATCATCCGGAAGAAACAGAACCGTAAAGCCCGGCAAGAACCGGCTTACGGCTTTTCAGCGACCACTTTACCATCTTTCCAAACGATGATCGGTGTGCCATGCATCTTGGCTGTCTTGCGAGCAACCTTGGCGGAACGACGCAAAGCACGGCCTGCCGGTGTCAGCGGCTTCTTGCTATATTTGCTGCTGTCTAAGGTTATCATGGTCCAATTGCCAGACGATCCAGCTCCTCCAAAAACAAACGTCCTGCCGCTAATGCCGCCTGTTCTGGCCGCAAAGGAGAAAGACCCGCCGCCAATAGATCCACATTCACAAAGTGAGTAATACTGGCGTCCTTGACCAGGAACTCCTTGGCGAACGTGGTCTTCCCCACTCCGTTTGGCCCAGCAATGACAATGCAAGGGGCGCTTTATCCAAAGACTTGCCCACAATTTCCTTATTTCTTCTTCTCCTCCCCAATCGGCACAAACTTCAGCGAGGTAGCGTTGATGCAATAGCGTTTGTCCGTCGGGGTCTTGAAGCCTTCACCCGTGAACACGTGGCCGAGGTGGCCGCCACACACTGCACAAAGCACCTCAGTACGGGTCATGCCGAATTCATTGTCCACCTTGGTCAAAACATTCTTGGCGTTGGCGGGGTCATAGAACGAGGGCCAGCCACAATGTGAATCAAACTTCTCCTTGGAAGAAAACAGTTCTGCCCCGCAACCCGCGCAGTAATACGTGCCGCCGCCCTGCTGCTTGAATTCTTCGTAGGCCGCGCTGAATGGACGGTCCGTGCCCGCTTCACGCAGCACATGATACTGCGCCGGCGTAAGTTCCTTGCGCCACTCGGCGTCGCTCTTCACGACCTTCTTGGGTTGTTCGGGAGCGGACGACGGGGTGGCTTCAGGTTTCATGGCAGGCGCAGAGGGTTTGGCCGTGGCGACTTTCTCCTGCGGCTGGCATCCAGCCATGACGCCGATCAGCCCAGCCAGCAGCAGCAAATGAAGGACAGCTTTGATCACGCCCATAGGATGCCACAACCCGGGCGATTATTCCAACCCTTCGTTGTAGCGCAGACTGGCAAAGTCTGCCGAGTCGCAGATCGGTGATCTGCGAGCTGTGAAATAGTCGGACAGCCTGCCGACTGCCAGTCGACGACACAGCAGGTCCGCGATCTGCGCTGCTTTAGCCGCTTACAGCCCCACCGTCTTGAAGCGCGCTTTCACTTCCTTCATGTGGAATTCAAGCGAGCAGAGCTTCTCCAGCTCACCCTTCTTGAAATGCTTGGCCACTTCCGGATCGGCTTTGAGCACTTCCAGGAAGTCCGCGTCATCGCGGCCAGCGTGCTTCACTTCCCACGTCTTCATGGCGTTGCGCTGGACCAGACCATACGCATCTTCGCGGGTCAGGCCCTTGCGGATGAGCGCGAGCAGCACCGTCTGGCTGTTCCACATGCCCAGGCTCAGGCCCAAGTTCTTCTTCATGTTCTCAGGATAGACGTTCAGGCCGTCCATCATGCGCGTGAGCAGGCTGAACATGTAATCCAGCAAGGTGCACGAATCCGGGAAAATGATGCGTTCCACGCTGCTGTGCGAGATATCGCGTTCGTGCCACAAAGCGACGTTTTCCAAGGCCGCCATGGAGTTGCCACGGATGACGCGCGCCAGCCCCGTGAGGCGTTCCCACGTGATGGGATTGCGCTTGTGCGGCATGGCGCTGCTGCCTTTCTGCCCCTTCGTGAACGGCTCTTCCGCTTCCAGCACTTCCGTGCGTTGGAGATGACGGAACTCCACAGCCCAACGCTCGATGCTCGCCGCGATGAGCGCCAGCCCGTTCATGTATTCCGCGTGGATATCGCGCTGCACCACTTGCGTGGCGATCGGCGCCGGCTTCAGCCCGAGCTTCTTGCACACGTAATTCTCCACCTTGGTGGACAAATGCGCGTTCGTGCCCACGGCACCGCTCAACTTGCCGAGCGCGGAGACTTCGCGGATGCGTTCGAGGCGTTCCAAGGCACGGCCAAATTCATCATACATCAACGCCAGCTTGAGGCCGAACGTGGTCGGCTCACCGTGAATACCATGGCTGCGGCCGATGCACGGCGTGAACATGTGCTCCTTCGCGCGCTTGGCAATGGATTCGCGCACGATCTTCACATCCTTGATCAGAATGTCCGCGCTCTGGACCATCTGCACGGCGAAGGCCGTGTCCACGATGTCCGAGCTGGTCAGGCCGAAGTGCAACCAGCGGCTCGCCTGGTCATTGATCTTCTCCGCGACCGCCGTGGTGAAGCCGATGACGTCATGATTCAGCGTCTTCTCGAGTTCCTTCTGGCGTTCGACGAGCGCTTTCGTATCCGCAAAGCACAGGTCCGCGCCCGCCTTCATTTTGGCGAAATCTTTCTTGGGCACGACGCCTTCCGCCACCAAGGCTTCACTGGCGAGGAGTTCGATCTGGAGCCAGATCTTCAGCTTGTTTTCGTCGGTCCAAATGGCCCGCATCTCAGGCCGCGAGTAACGCGTAATCATGTGAGCCCATCCTAATGAACCAGCGGACGGGAAAAAGCAGAAAAGTGGGGAGAATGGAAAATAGGGGAAACCCGTTAAATCCTTGGATGGAGAAAAGGCCGGGACGTTTCAAGGGATCACCTCTTAACGGTTCAACGAACCCTCACCGTTTAGCCATCTTGGAACGCGCTTTTTCGAGAATCTTGCGCTCTTGCTCCGTTAGACTATGGATGCCTTTGGCCGAAATCTTATCAAGGATAGGGTCCACCTGCTTGCTGATGAAGTCTTCAGATACTTCTTCCACGACAGCGGCTTTGGTGGCGCTCTTGCGCGGGCGCTCACGGTAAAGCGTATGAGATGAAGGGTCCGGTTCTGTGCGATAACGCGAACGCAACAGGCTGAAAATACTGCGCTCATGCAAGCCCAACCGGATGAACGCAAAACCAGTCAGCAAACCGCCTAAGTGCGCCCCATCCGCCATATTACTGTAAGGAAACAGCGTGCCGAACAACGAAAGCCCAAATGCGCCCCAGAAAAGATGCTTGGCCCGGATCTGGATGGGCAGGAAATAGAGCCACATCGTCAGTTCTTTTTCCGGAAACATGGTGGCGAACGCCCCCACCAGCCCATAAACTCCGGCCGAAGCTCCGACCATCGGCACATCTTGATGCCCCGGAAGCAGCACTGTCGCCAAAACCTGCACCACCCCGCCCAAAGTGCCCGCCCCGAAGAACAGCTTATAGAAGTCCTTATTGCTCAAGACTTCCTGCATCGCCGAACCAAGAAAATAAATGCCGATGCAGTTACCGATGACATGCCAGGGCCAAGGCGCCGAATGGAGTAGTTGATACGTCAGGAACTGCCAGATGGCACCGCTCTTAAGACCTTCGACACTTAATCCAAACTCTTGGGTGATAGAGCGCCCGAACCACACCTGCAGGATACACTGGACGAAAAACAGCGCGATAAGCAAGACCAGCAAGACTTTGACAGGTCTCCAACCGGAGTTTTCCTCCGGCTCACGCATGTAATAACGATCCGCCAGCATACCAAATAGTTTAGACTCCTGACCATGCCCTTGATTCAACCTTCCTGCAAATCATTCGTACAGATTACCGTCCTCCCGGTAGCTTTCTTGTTTATTCGCCCGCCGGGAGACGCTAGAAAGGCGGGCGTATGACCACCAAGTTCTTGCGCTCGTTTTCCTTGGCTTTTTTTGCCGTAGCATTGGCAACCACCTCCACGGCCTACGCCGAACGGTTGGTCCTCGTGGCGGGTGGAACCAAAGACGCCGTGGGTCTTCCGGCCCTCGAAGCCAAGCTCAAGGAACCCTTTGGCTCAGAGTTCGATAGCGCCGGGAACATGTACATCGTGGAAATGGTTTCCGGGAACCGCCTGCTCAAGGTGGACGCCAAGGGCACCCTCACCCATGTGGCCGGGCAATTGAAGGCGGGCGATTCCGGCGATGGTGGCCCGGCCCTGGAAGCCCAGTTCAACGGCCCGCATAACCTCGCCGTCTTGCCCGATGGCAACATCCTCATCGCCGATACTTGGAATGGACGCGTGCGCAAGGTGGACGTGAAGTCCGGCAAGGTCAGCAGTATCGAAGGCTTCAACGTCGTCGGCCCAAAAGCCAAGTCCGCCGGACCTTACTGCATCAATCTCGATTTCAGCGGCACCCAGCTCTACATCGCCGATCTCCGCCAAGTCCACGTCGTGGACCTGAAGACCGGCAAGGCCAAGGTCATCGCCGGAAACGGCCAGAAAGGCATCCCCACGGATGGCGCCAAGGCAACGGAAGCCCCGCTCGTGGACCCGCGCGCCGTGGCCGCTGATCGCTTGGGCAATGTTTACATCCTCGAACGCGGCGGCAACGCCCTCCGCGTAGTGGATAAGGAAGGCAAGATCCGCACGGTGGTGAACTCCACTGGCAAGAAAGGCGGCACCGGAGATGGCGGCCCTGCACTCGAAGCCACCATGAACGGCCCGAAATTCATCTGCATCGACAAAGACAACAGCGTCATCATCGCCGATGCCGAGAATCACATCGTGCGCCGTTACCAACCGAAGGATGGTAAGATCACGCGCATCGCAGGCACCGGTGTGAAAGGCACCGAAGGCCTCGGCGGCGATCCCACGAAAGCGCAATTGGCCCGCCCCCACGGCGTCACCGTGCATCCGAAGACGGGTGAGCTGTACATCACAGATAGCTATAATGATCGGGTGTTGAAGATTGTGCCGTAACCTCATAGATGAAGAAAATCGTTCTAACACTCCTGCTATGCTGCCTGTTCGGCTGCACCATCACGCGTTGGGTTCGCTATGGTGATTTTACCATCGCGGTCTCACCTGCGTGGCTATATCGTGTTAATTACGGCTACGAAGGGGACAAACTGGTGTTCGTGATGTTCACCAGCGGACAGTATAGTGCTCCCGCGCATATTCAAATCAGAACCCAAAAAAAACCCTCTGGAGAAACATTTTGTTCAGGGACGATCAATTTACCAGACGGCAGGGTGTTCGACGTGGCATCGGCCCCCAAAGGATTCGAGGTCATCGGGGGCAAAATAACAGAGTTCGACATGACGATGTCCAAAACGGACTTGGAACGGTTTTTGAAAAGCAGGCCAGAGCATTATACGTACGCCGAGTTCAAAAAATTTCTGAGAAAGAATTAACTCTAGAAAGTCTCCTTACGTCGGTTGCTAAAGATAGCGATATGACCAGCACTCATGACAAAGCAGAGACCGCTCTCGGAGCCGCGCGTGAGTTCGCCACTACCCGCTGGAGCGTGGTCATAGCAGCGGGCACCCCGACATCACCGCGTTCCGGCGAAGCACTGTCGCACCTTTGTCAGGCCTATTGGTATCCACTTTACGCCTACGTGCGGCGGCAAGGCCACAGCGCGCACGATGCCCAAGACCTCACGCAGGAATTCTTCGCGCGGCTGTTGCAGAAGAATTACCTCGCTGCCGTGGACCGGGACAAAGGCCGCTTCCGCTCCTTCCTGCTCGCCGCGCTGAAACACTTTCTCGCGAATGAATGGGATAAAGCCCGCGCCCTCAAACGCGGTGGCGGCCAGGAGATCATCCATCTGGATGCGCACGATGCCGAGACGCGTTACAGCTTGGAGCCGCGAGAGGTGGTCTCCGCCGATAAGATTTACGAACGTCGCTGGGCGATGATGTTGCTCGATCGCGTGCTGAACCGCTTGCGCGAGGAACAAGTAGCCGCTGGCAAAAGCACACAATTTGACATCCTCAAGACGTGCCTGCTTGGTGATCGTTCCTCGGTGCCCTACGCAGATTTATCCGCACAACTGGGCATGACGGAAGGCAATCTGAAGGTGACCGTGCACCGTCTGCGCCAGCGTTACCGGGAGCTGTTACGCGCGGAGATCGCCGAAACGGTGGCCTCACCGGCCGAGGTGGATGAAGAACTACGGCAACTATTCGCCGCTCTGTCCTAGAACCGATCATGAAGTATTGCAGGGTAAAATGGCAAAAACATGTGAGATGTTACCTCTCCTCTTAACGAGGAGAGGTCGGTTCCGCCCTTAGCGGAACCGGGTGAGGAGTGAGCCGAAGCCTATGGTGTACGAAGGCTTTTGTGCTACGACTCACCCCTCACCCCGGCCCTCTCCCCGTTGAGGGGAGAGGGAGGAGAATACGGTGGACCTGCTTATATCATTTTCATACCGAAGTGCCTGAATGACGCAAAAAGTAAGATTTCCTGTAACCTTGCGGGCGGAAATCTTCTGTAAGGGGTGAAGCCGGGATGTGCCTGGTGACACAAAAATGAATATCGTGACCAATCAGTTTTTCGCCGTGATGGGCTTGGGCTTGTGGGAAATGCTCGTCATCTTGGCCGTGATCGTGATCATGCTCGTCATGGTGGGGTCTATCGTCGGCAGCGTCATTTGGGCTACCCGCAAAAAGCCGGTCTTACCTCCTCCCGCTCCGCCAGTTCCCTCACCCGCTTACTCTACCACCCTTCGTCTCTGCCCCAAATGCGGCAAGACTTTGGAAACGGATGCCCCGCAAGGCCTTTGTCCCGCGTGCTTGATGAAAGCCGCTTTCACCACCGCACCGGGCAGCAGCGTCAGTGGCGCGGACAAGACCCCGCCTTTGCCCGCCGATCTCGCGGCGCATTTTCCGCAACTGGAAATTTTGGAACTCCTCGGCCAAGGTGGCATGGGCATGGTTTACAAGGCCCGCCAACAGCAGTTGGATCGTTTCGTTGCCTTGAAGATTCTCCCCGTGCAGGAATCCGGTGATCCGGCCTTTGAAGAACGCTTTGCCCGGGAAGCCCGTGCGCTCGCGAAGCTCAATCACCCGAACATTGTGGCTGTGCACGATTTCGGCAAGAGCGACCGCTATTACTACTTCATCATGGAGTATGTGGATGGCGTGAACCTCCGCCAGATGGAGCAGGCGCAACGGCTCACTCCCGAGCAAGCCATCGCCATCATCCCGAAGATTTGCGATGCCCTCCAATACGCCCACGATGAAGGCGTGGTGCATCGGGACATCAAACCGGGCAACATTCTCATCGATAAAAAAGGTCGCGTGAAGATTGCCGACTTCGGCCTCGCCAAACTGCTGGGCAAAAAAGACAACGACGCGCACCTCACGCAATCGAATGTCGTGATGGGCACGCCACACTACATGGCACCCGAGCAGATGAGTAATCCGCTCACCGTGGATCACCGTGCGGACATCTATTCTCTCGGCGTGGTCTTTTACGAGATGCTCACGGGCGAGTTGCCCTTGGGCCGTTTCGCTCCGCCTTCACAGAAAGTGCAGATGGATGTGCGGCTCGATGAAGTCGTCCTGCGCACGTTGGAGAACGAACCGGCACGGCGTTACCAGCAGGTGAGCGATGTGCGCACGGATGTAGAGAACATCACCGGATTCATGCAGCAGCTGCCTCCGGAGATGCGCCACGCCTTGGGCGGAGAATATCGCTCCAAGGCAGCCATTGGCGGCCTGCCCTTGCTGCACATCGCTTGGGGAAAGGATTACTCAACCGGCAAACAACGTGTGGCGCGCGGCATCATTGCAGTCGGTGACGTGGCGCATGGTGCATTTGCCTTCGGCGGGATTGCCAAAGGCGGCTTTGCCTTCGGTGGCTTGGCCATCGGCATCGTGGCCATCGGTGGATTTGGTGTCGGTGTGTTTTCCTTCTCTGGTTTTGCCTTGGCGCTGCTGTTTGCCTACGGCGGGTTCGCAGCGGCCACGGTGGCGATTGGCGGTTTCACTATGGGCTATTTCGCTTTTGGTGGAATAGCATTAGGCCAGTATGCCTTGGGTTCTAATGTTTATAGTGCGCAAGCCGTTGAGTTCTTCCAAGGCTGGTCGATGCCTTTCCTCGTAAAAGCGATGCTCTTGATGTGCCTGCCTTCCTTCGTTGTCCCTTTATGGGCGCGGTGGTATGCCCGGAAACAGATTCTATCGGCACAGCAGAGTTCATCTGGCATCTCCCGTAAATAGTCCAACTGCGCGCCAAGGTGAACGAAGATAAGATTGACGGCGAAAAGAGCGAAGGCGACGGTAACCGCAATCTTTATGGGGGCAATGCCGACAGGTCAGATGACGACCAAACAGAGGGAACTCTGGGAACGGGTCTGCGCTTACAGTTTCGATGACCCGGAATCGGCTTATCCTTTCACCGAACGCCTCGCCAAAGAAAACGCCTGGCCGTTAGGCTTCGCCCTACGGGTCGTGGAGGAGTATCGCCGGTTTGCCTTTCTCGCCGTAGTGGCCGGACACCCGGTGTCACCATCCGATCCGGTGGACCAGGCCTGGCACCTCCATCAGCTTTACTCGGACGCCTATTGGGATGATTTCAACCGGGACGTCCTCGGCACCTCACTCTCGCATCACCCGACCAAAGGCGGGGCGGAAGAAAAAGAAAAGTTCACGGACTGGTATCAGCGCACCTTGGAGAGCTACACGCGCTTGTTCGGCAAGACTCCGCCCAAGGACATCTGGCCGCCGGCTAATGCCCCGGCACCGAAACAGCATTTCACGCGGGTGGACCGTGCGGAGCACTGGGTGGTATCGAAAACCAAAGTAGCTCTCTTTGGGCGCTGCCTTTTGCTTTGTTTAGGAACGGCGATCGCCTTGCTTATCATCGGCAGCCTTTTGAAATCACAACTTTTGCTCGATCTGAAGGGAGTTGATTTTTTGGGTTTCTACTTTTTGGCCTGGCTGGGCTTGTGGATTTTGGTGCCGCTCTGGGTGAGCAGCTCGCGGGAAGTCAAGGCGCGTCCGGTTAAGCTTGAGAGCCTCCATCCTTATCAAGTGGCCTGTTTGAATGGCGGACCTGAGTTGGCCGTTTTCGCTGCGCTCACCAAATTGGTCAAAGAAGGCAAACTGCAGAGAGATGCCGGCACGGACACGCTATCGGCAGTCGATACGAAAGTGAGCCTCGCACACCCGCTGGAAGAACGCCTGCACGAGCATGTGGTGCTAATGCAAGGTGGTTGTTCGATCCAATCATTGAAAGAAGTCGCCAGCATCCGGGCTGCGGCCTTGGAAAATGAATTGGAAGACCTCCAGCTTTTCCTGCCGGAAAACCGTTACTTTTGGGCGCGCGGTCTGATCGCCAGCCTCTTCGGCGGGCTGATGCTCTTGGGGTTGACCAAGGTGGCTATCGGCTTGTTACGGGATAAGCCGGTATCCTTTCTGGTCATCTTTCTAATCCTCACCGGCTTGGGGGCATTCTTTTATGCGCTGAATCTTTCGCGCCGGACGAGTTTGGGCAATCAGACTTTGCAAAGTTTGAAATCAGAGCATCTGGAACCCGGTAGCTACGGCGCACCGGTAAGCATTTCAGCCCATGAAACGGCGCTCATCCTGGCCCTTTACGGCCTTTCTTCACTGCAACTGATGGGCATGGGTGATTTGCGGAAGGTCCTGAAGCCTGCGCCAGTTGCTTCAGCCGATGGCAGTGGCTCGGGTTGTTCCACCAGCAGTTGCAGCGGGGGCGGGAGCAGTTGTGGGGGAGGCGGCGGGTGTGGTGGTGGAGGTGGTTGTGGCGGATGCGGCGGGAGTTAGCCGGCTATTCATGCCTGAATCCCCCTGTATTCTATAGAGTCCAACCGTAAAACAGATTTGCCACGCGGCAAAAAGCTGCCACCTTAGCGGGCAAGCCTTACTAGCAAACACATGGAACGCAGAACGTTTATCGCCGCCGTCATGGGCGCGGCTCTGGCCACCACTTCTCTGATGGCCCAGAACGCCCCGAATGCTCCGCAGAAGAAAGCCCCGGCCAAGCCGGAGGTCACCACCACCAAATGGGATGCCATGGATGTGGGACCCTTCTTCTCTGGTTACCTCATCACCCAGCCAGTGAACGGCAAGACCCAGAGCGGTCAGCCGCTCGCGCTAAAAACCATTTCCCTCAAGCTCGCGCCAGATAACAAGGCCTCCGCCGCGTTTGATACGCAATTGATGCGCATGGCCTATGCGTGGACGGATGGCTTCATCAAGCTGCCGGTCAAGCGCGATGGTCTGGAAGGCTTCCCTGAAGTCATCGGCAACACGGTCTTCGCCACGGCCCGGATCCCCGGCTGGGCGGATGCCAAGGGCAGCTTTGCCGATCCGCGTGAACGCTATGAGGGCCAGGGCGAACCGGTCGGTGCCATGCCCCATGGCTGGCTCAAGTGGCGCGGTCTGCATCTGAACGGGGACAAAGTCGTCCTCTCCTACCTGGTCAATAGCGCAGGCGTGCTGGAACATCCGACAGCGGAATTCAACAACGGCCAGACGGTCATCTCCCGCACCTTTTCCGTGGAAGCGACAAAGAACGAGAACGTGCTGTTCCTCTTCGACGCCCCGCAAGCCACGCCCAAGATCGAAGCGAACAAGATCACGCTCACGACCAAAGACGGCGCCGGCACACTCATCGCCAGCTTGAGCGGCAATGTGGCGGGCAAGTTCGAGGTCAGCCCGGAAGGCCGGGTGCTCTTGCGCGTGCCCGCAGGCAAGGCCACGGACTTCAAAGTCGCCATCTGGACCGGGCTCACGGCAAATGCTGCCGCCGGTCAAACGGCGGTGCAGGCCGCCGCCAAACTGGCGGATGTGAAAGCACTCACGAAAGCCGGACCGTCCCGCTGGAACACGCCCGTCACCACGCAAGGCAAGCTGGGCAAAGATGAAGGCGCTTACGTGACGGAC
This sequence comes from Limisphaerales bacterium, assembly GCA_965283725.1. GTDB lineage: Bacteria > Verrucomicrobiota > Verrucomicrobiia > Limisphaerales > JAEYXS01 > JAEYXS01. The sequence continues at coordinate 123,377 of CBDIPT010000002.1, read as the reverse complement.
ACCATCACCATCCCGGAGGAGAATCCGTGGAAGTCCTGGCTTCGCTGCAGCGGTTTCGATTTCTTCAGCGATGGCCGCGTGGCCATCTGTTCCGTGAGCGGCGATGTGTGGGTCGCTTCCGGTGTGGATGCCGGCTTGAGCAAAATCACGTGGAAACGTTTTGCCACCGGTCTCTTCCAGCCGCTCGGCCTCAAGATCGTGAAGGATGAAGTGTATGTGCTGGGCCGCGACCAGATCACCCGCTTCCATGATTATAACAAGGACGGCGAGGCGGATTACTACGAGAACTTCAACAATGATGTGAGCATCAGCGCCCACTATCATGAGTTCTGCCTGAACCTGGAGACGGACAGCGCGGGCAACTTCTACTTCATCAAGGGCGGCAACCTCGGGGAAGCCAAACTGCCGCACCATGGCTGCTTGATGCGCGTGAGCAAGGACGGCGCGAAACTGGACATCGTCGCCACCGGTCACCGCGCCCCCAACGGCATGAGCGTCGGGCCGCAAGACCAGATCACCTCCAGCGACAACGAAGGCAACTGGGTGCCCAGCTCCCGTGTGAACTGGATCCAGCCGGGCGGCTTCTACGGCCACGTCTTCACGGCCCATCGCTCGCCGAAGCCGACGGATTACGACAAGCCGCTGTTCTGGCTGCCGCACCAGATGGATAACTCCTCCGGTGGCCAGGCCTGGTGACGAGTGACAAATGGGGACCGTTCAAAGGCGACCTGCTCCACACCTCTTACGGCAAATGCTCCATGTTCAAGGTGATGTATGAGAATGTGGAAGGCACGATGCAGGGCGCGGCCGTCCGCTTCCCGCTGAACTTCGACTCCGGTATCATGCGTGGCCGCTTCAGTCCGTTCGATGGCCAGCTCTACGTCACCGGTCTGCGCGTGTGGCAATCCAGTGGTGCGCGGGAAGGCGCGTTCCATCGCGTGCGCTACACGGGCAAAGCGGTGAACATGCCGAAGGACCTGCACATCAAGGCGAATGGCATCGAGATCACCTTCACCAGCCCGCTCGACGCGGACCTGGCCAAAGACCCGGAAAATTACGCCGTGGACCAGTGGAATTATCAATGGACCCAGAACTATGGTTCCAAGATGTATTCCGTCATCGACCCGACGAAAACGCTCGGGGACAAAGGCCAGAGCGCGTTCAAGGGCGAGGATTTGAAGATCCAGTCCATCAAGGTTTCCAACGGCAACAAGACTGTGTTCCTCGAGATCAAAGGGCTGCAACCGGTGATGCAATACCGCGTGCGCTACAACCTCGACGCCGCCGATGGCGAACAGGTGCGCCAGGAGATCTACGGCACGATCAACAAGGTGCCGAAGAGCTAAAAGACCTCTACCTTCTGAAACAGAAAACCCCGCCAGCGATGGCGGGGTTTTGTTTTCCGACAGATTGATTTCGCGGCCTTATTGCGGTGGCTGCCCCTGCCCTTGTGCCATCTGCACGATCTGGAGCGGGATGCGGGCGACGATATTGTTGTCCACGCTGACATCGATGGAATAGTGGCCGGGCTTCTCGAACTTCAGGCCTTGCAGGTTGAAGACCATGTTCACCGTGGCGAAGAACAGGTTGTCCGCCATGCGCACTTCCAGATTCGGTTCCAAGCGAGGGAGGAGGTTGCGGCCGTCTTCATCGATCATCGATACGCGGAGCTGGTGCTTCCCTTGATCCTGATCATGGAACACGATGCGCAACGCGATGGAACAATGGGGATGCGTGGCGGGAAACGTGCGGACACCGATGGTATCGAACGCCCCGATCATGCACAGCTTGCCACCATAATCGGCGGCGGAATCACACAAAGCGGCTACTTGGACCTGCATCCTTGAAATGCTCGTCAGTCCACCGGTCATAGCAAGCGCAAATGCTGCGAATTTTGCGCCCGCCCAGACGGCACCACGCTTTGCTTGCTGCCGCTGGCTTCACGGGCGCACTGCTGGAACCAGACTGTTCAAGTATTCCTCAATCCAAGAATAGCCGCTGGGGGCCAGCCCCTTTCCATCAGTGGCATTGTGCGGATCCAAGCCCTGCGAAGTCTCCCACACATCGGGTATCCCGTCATGATCACTGTCGGCAGGTGCGGGAGCCCCGCTATACTCAGGCCAGCCGTTCACTTCCTTCTGTGAATCAATGATGCTCCCTTTGCGGTTGCGGACGGATCGTACAGCCCTTTCATCTACGATGTCCCGCTTGGGAAACGTCGCGCCCGCATTGGCCAGGACATTATCACGCAGAGTGGCTACCGGGTCGATGCTTACGCGGTCGCCAGCGATCACTTTCGCCCGGGCCCGCCCGTCGAACTTGCCCCGGATCACCGCTACCGCCCATTCATCCTCGGTGGCCTGACTCCGGCCGTGACCGATGTTTCCTTGCAAGTAGATTGACGATCCTGCTTTGACATTCTTCTCGATCCCCACCCCGAAGAGCGTGCGCGTATCCGGGCCGGGCAAATAAAGATTGCTGATGATGTTTGCCCGGTGCACGCCGCTGCCCTCTGGATCGGTGAAACCAGTTCCGAACCAGCGCCAGTTATACACCACGTTATTGATGACCTCACATTCCGTGTCCCCTTTCAGCAAGGGGTTGCGGTCCATATTGTGCGCCATGAGATTATGATGCACCGAGACACGTTGCGCGTGATCGCCGACGAGCAAGCCCATCCCATGCGCGCCCTTGGGATGCAGGCTGTGTTCTAGCGCTTCACTGATCAGACACCACTGGATCGTGATATCATGGCAGGGATACCAGAGCTGGATATTTTCATCGATCGCCCAACTTACGGAGCAATGGTCCAGCACCACATCGTGCGCCGTGGTCTTTTCACTACCGATGCCGATGCCATCACGGTTATCCGGATTGGGACCGCGCGGATCATCCCCCACCCGGACGCGCAGGTAACGGACGACCACATCATGGGTATTGATGCGCAAGGCGGCGCCGCGCAGACAGATTCCATCGCCGGGAGCCGTTTGCGCCGCAATGGTGACGTAGGGCTCGTTGATATTGATGTCTTTCTCCAAGGCAATGATCCCGCCCACCTGAAACACAATGATCCGTGGCCCTTGCTCGGATAGAGCCTGCCGCAAACTGCCCGGACCGCTGGCATTGAGATTGGTCACCGGGATCACCCGCCCACCGCGACCTCCAGGGGTCGTGGCACCGAAGCCTTGCGCCAGGAAATGCCGGCAGCTTGGGCTTGGGCGATTCAGCCGCTGGTCCGCCCGCTGCACTTAGGAAAACCAACCCGAGCACGGCGGCAGCAACATAACGTCGAAAACTCGTTTGGCTCATCATGGTTGATAACGTGGCTGCGTCAGCGCCGGTTACAGCCCTCACCGGTAAATCATTTGGTCAGCGGGCTCGTTTGCAGACTGGCTTTACCCGCCTGTTACTGCTTTATTTCGCTTCCATCAACATGAAACGAAGCCTGTCAACTCTGCTGGCGTTATTCCTGTCATTCGGCCTCACCACAGCCGCGCTGGCGACCGGCATCGGCGAGACCCTGCTGAACATCGAGCCGACGAAGGAAAACCCGCGTAGTTCCGAAGGTGCCTTCGTCACGTTGAAGAGCGGGCGTATCCTGTTTTACTACACGCAGTTTTACGGTGGCGCACAGGATAACAGCCCGGCACATATCGTGGCCATTCAGTCCGATGACGAAGGAAAAACGTGGAGCAAGGAGCCGCAGGTGATCGTGAATAATGCGGGCGGCGAGAACGTGATGAGCGTTTCCCTGTTACGGCTCAAGAGCGGACGCCTCGCGCTGTTTTATCTGCTGAAGAATAACTGGCTGGATTGCCGGCCTTACGTGCGCTTCTCCGATGATGAAACAAAAACCTGGTCGGAGCCCGTGCTGATGCTGGCTGCGCCCGGTTATTTTGTGATGAACAACGATCGCGTCATCCAGCTCACGACCGGCCGCCTCGTAGCTCCGTTGGCGTTTCATCGCGCGAAAGGAAGCGATCCCAAGACGAGCAAATCCTTCGACAGTCGCGCGATCACTTTGTGGTCGCTCTCAGATGATGAAGGCAAGACGTGGCGCGAGGCGGACTCATGGTGGGCGATGCCGCAAGCAACGCGCAGCGGTTTGCAAGAACCGGGGGTGGTCGAGACGGCCGATGGTTCCTTGCTGAGCTGGGCACGCACAGATGGCGGCAGTCAGTTCTTCTTCCGCTCGAAAGATCAGGGCAAGACGTGGACACCACCGATGCCGAGCGCGTTGGTTTCCCCCGTATCGCCCGCGAGTATCAAGCGCCTGCCTGACTCGGATAAATTGCTCGCGATTTACAACGATCACTCCGGCAAGTTTCCTTTCCCGAAAGGCAAACGCACACCACTTATCGCCGCGATCTCTGCGGATGGTGGCGCAACGTGGTCGCAGGCAAAAGCGATCGAAGATGATCCGGACGGCTGGTATTGCTACAACGCCATGCACTTCACGAAAGATGCGCTGCTGTTGGGTTATTGCGCCGGTGACTCCAAGGTGGGCGGGTTGAACCGCTTAAGGATCAAGCGGGTACCACTGAAAGATTTGAACTGAGAGCACCGGGATTCCTGCACGAAGCTCAGTAGCAGAATCTGACCAAGTAAACTGCTCCGGCATGCAAGTGCAGGAACAATATACTTGCAGCCCAAATCTTCGGCCAATAGCCCGGACAACGGATAGCTGCCAGGCGAAAAGCCATTCCAAATGCCAGGCAGATGATTCGGGAAAAATCCAACTGTGCCTCGAAGTGTTTGTACTCCCGGAGATAATTGACGGACCAAAACCCTAATAGCGTCAGCACCGGACGGAAGAGGGTTATACGGTTACGCCATGTGTCAGGAATGGGAAACCACGAGAAAGACACCGAAGCCAGCAGGATGAAGATGCACAGAAAAGTCGCAGACTTCGCTCCTAGTAGATTGAAATCCGGATTATCCAAAGTGGCAAACAAGGGAAATGACTCCATGGGATGATTGGCCAGCATAGCACCCGCGAACACAGCCAGCGTCCTTAATACCAATTTATCAGAAACGACGGCAGAAGCAAGGTCGCGGGAATAAACAACAAAACCCCGCCTGATAAATCAGACGGGGTTTGGATGAAAAATTTAACTGGTGAAGAATCCGTTTACTTCTTCTCGGCTTTTTTCTCCGTTTTCTTTTCCGGCTTCGGTGCCGGCGGCGGCGTCTTCGGCGGGATGTCCGCGTGGTTCGGCGTTTCCTTCGTCAGGTTCGGCGTGACATCGGCATCGACGTTGCGCACAGCCCAGGAGACACCACCCAGCAAAATGTTTTGGAACGTCTCATTGGTCCACACATCCTCGCGATGGCCCATGGAGGTGTAGAACACGCGGCCCTTGCCATACATCCGCGCCCACGTGGCAGGATAAGGTGAGCGTTTGTATTCGTTGTCCGGCATGCCTTCGGTTTCCTGCACGAGTAACACGTGCAAGTTCGGCTGGAACTCTTTCAGTGAATACCACTCTTCGTTCATCTCGAAGGAGCTGCCGACTTTCTCGAAGCCGGGGAACTTGTTCTCCACCACGCGCATCTTCGCCTTCTGCTGTTTGCCGTGTTTGATGAACTCGCCGCCGAGCATGAGGATGTAGGGATCGGACTTGTCACCGTTCGTCTGGTAACGGTCCGATTTGTCTTCCGCGTCCGGCTTGGTGTGGAACGTATCGGCACCGCTGTGTGAACCGATGAAGCCCTTGCCATTCTTCACGGCATCGATGAAAGCCTGTTTGCCTTCCGGGGTCATGGCCGGATTCTTATCGGTGCCCACAGTGGTAAGATCGCCTGTGGTGTAGAAGAAGAAGGCATCGAACTGGTCCAGATACTTCGGCGTGAAGAGGCTGCCGTCCTTGCTGAAGGTGAACTCGAAATTGTACTTTGGACCGATTTCGGCCAGCACCTGCTCGGCAAAGCTCGGTTTATCCCCGTTCCGCTTGATGACGGAGTGCTCGAAACCGGAAGATTTGCTGAAGAACAGGATCTTGCGCTTCGGTCCGGCGGTGGGTGCGGCCCAAGAATTGGAGAGTCCAGCCAAGGACAGCCCCAAGGCGGCCAGACCGGTCTGTTTGAGCATGTCGCGACGATTCAAAAGTGACATAGATATTCGGTGCTTACGGGTTCGGTTGCCGGGACTATGCCATTTCACGCCCGCCCGCCAAGCGGAAACCAGCCGCTCGCCACTTGTAACCGGCGCGCCGCAGGAGTAGTTTCCCGGCATTAACGACTACTATATAGACCGGTAAGCCTATGAAACTATTCACTTTCGCCCTGGCCCTCCTGCTGAGCCTCGTGCTGGCCTCCTCCGCCCTCGCCGCTGACAAGAAGCTGCAGCATGTCGTCTGCTTCAAGTTCAAGGAAGCCGCGACCAAGGCGCAGATCGACAACCTGAACAAGGAGTTCGCCGCATTGAAGGACAAGATCCCCGGCGTGAAGGGTTTCGAATACGGGAAGAACAACAGCCCGGAAAATCACGACAAAGGATTCACGTATTGTTACATCATCACGTTCAAGACGGAGAAAGATCGTGAGGCGTATCTGCCGCACCCGGAACACCAGAAGTTCGTCAAGATCGTGAAAGAGATCGTGGACGATGTGTTCGTGATCGATTTCTGGACGGAGTAATTTGCTCTTACCCACAGCTATGCAACCCGCTGCCAATCCCGGTTTTCCGCTCTTGCGTCCGCGTCGTCTGCGGCAATCCCCCGCCCTGCGCCGGATGGTGCGGGAGACGCGTTTGAGTGCGGATCAATTGATTCTTCCGCTGTTTGCGCGGTCCGGCAAAAAGGTGCGGCAGCCCATCGGCTCCATGCCGGGCGTGTTCCAGTTGTCGGTGGATGAATTGGTGAAGGAAGCTGCCGCCGCGTATGCGGATGGCGTTCCGGCGGTGCTGCTCTTTGGCATTCCCGATACAAAGGATGAGAAAGCCTCGGGCGTGTACGCCAAGAATGGCATTGTGCAACAAGCAGTGCGGGCCTTGAAGAAGGAGCTGCCGGATCTGCTCGTGGTGACGGATGTTTGCTTGTGCGAATACATGAGCCATGGGCATTGCGGCATCGTGCATCAGCACGAACGCGGCGCGAGCATCTTGAACGATCCATCGCTTGCGCTTTTGGCGAAGACGGCCGTGAGCCATGCGGAAGCAGGCGCAGATATCATCGCACCGAGCGATATGATGGATGGACGCGTAGCGGCCATCAGGTCAGCCTTGGATAAGGGCGGATTCATTGATGCGCCCATCATGTCCTACGCGGCGAAGTATTCTTCCGCTTATTACGGGCCGTTCCGTGAGGCCGCCGAGTCCGCACCGAAGTTCGGTGACCGGCGCAGTTACCAGATGGATGCAGGCAATGGCGACGAAGCGATGCGCGAAGTGGCCTTGGACATCGCCGAGGGAGCAGACATCGTGATGGTGAAGCCCGCGCTGGCTTACCTCGATATCATTCACCGCGTGAAGACCACTTTCGGTTATCCCACAGCGGCTTACAACGTGAGCGCGGAGTACCGATGATCAAAGCAGCGGCGGCGAATGGTTGGGTGGACGAAAAAGCCGTGACCTTGGAAACGTTGCTGGGAATGAAACGCGCCGGAGCAGACATCATCATCACGTATGCCGCACGGGATGTCGCCAACTGGCTGAAGGCCGAACGCTAAACCCTTAGCGTTTCAAGAACGCCATGGCCAAGGCCCCGACAATCACGAGGCCGAGGATGATGCCAATGACGATAAAGACTTTGGCGACCTTGTTGGACTTCTTCTTGAACAAGGCACTGTCCGTCTTGAACTCGCCCTTGCTCTTCTCCAAATCACCCGCCTTGATGCCGCCCTGACGGATCACTTGCGTCCGTTCAGCGGGTTTGGAAGGCGGCTGCACTGCACCATCTTCCAAACGCATCTCGATGGAACCCAAGCGCAACACTTGGCCGGGCTTGAGGGTCGCCTCACCATTGACCTGATCGCCACCGATGAAAGTACCGTTGGTGGAATTGAGATCCCGCACGAGCACTTCATTCGTCCGCAGGATAAGCTCGCAGTGGTGGCTCGACATGGAGCCATCGGGGATGGAGAAGGCATTGTCGTCCACTCGACCGATCGTGGTTTTTTCCACGGTCAGCTCGTATGTGCGGCCAGTATAACCTTCGCTAAGGACTACGAGTCTGGGCATAACGGGACTTTGTAGCTGTGATTATTCCGATTAACCCGTTCAAGTCAACCGGTTTTCCTGAATGTATCCCCGTCCGGCTGACTAAGTTGCGCTTAATTCCGCAAATATCCGTATTACTTGGGAGAAATCTCCTCATTAACCGCGCTTAAGAACCATTTCCCGGAATTCGGCGAACAACGGGGCCGAGTCATGTGGTCCGGGCGATGCCTCCGGGTGGTATTGCACACAAAAGACGGGTTTCGTCTTATGGCGCATGCCTTCCACGGTTTGATCGTTCAGGTTGATGCGGTTCACTGCAACATCACCCGGGAGCGATTGAGGGTCAACCGCAAAACCGTGATTTTGCGAGGTGATCTCCACTTTTCCCGTCTCCAAATCTTTCACCGGCTGGTTGCCGCCGCGATGACCAAACTTCAGTTTGAACGTCTTGCCGCCAAAGGCCTGACCCAAAATCTGATGGCCCAAGCAGATGCCGAAGATGGGCACGCCGGACTTGAGCAAATCCGTCGCCGCCTGCACCGCGTAACCCAGCGCCGAAGGATCGCCCGGACCGTTCGAGAGGAACACCCCAGCAGGCTTATACTTCAACGCTTCAGCCGCCGGCGTCGTGGCCGGCACCACCTGCACCTTGAACCCGCTCTGGCGGAGTTGGCGCAGGATGTTGTACTTCATGCCAAAATCATAGGCCACGATGGGGATGTCCGCAGGCGGCAAGGGATTGCGCATTGTGCGCGGATTGCCCGTCTCGATCCCGCGCAAAATGCGGAACTCGGCACTGTCCTGATCATCCTTATCCCACAGGAACGGCTCCTTGTGGGTGACTTCCTTCACGTAATCCACGCCCACCAACCCAGGCCAGTTCTTCGCCTTCGCCACGGCTTCCGCCGGGGTCAGACCTTCCGTCGAGATCACGCCGTTCAGCGCACCACGAACCCGGAGTTTCTTGGTCAAAGCGCGGGTATCCACGCCTTGGATGCCCGGAATACCATTCTTCTCCAGGTATTCCGCGAGGGAACTGTCCGCGCGCCAGTTGCTAACGATGGGGAAAGCTCACGGATCACGAAGCCCGCCACGTGCGGCTGCCAGGACTCGACGTCCTGCGTGTTCACGCCGTAATTGCCGATGAGCGGATAGGTCATCGTGACGATCTGGCCCTTGTAAGAGGGATCGGTCAGGATTTCCTGATAGCCCGTCATGGAGGTGTTGAAGCACACCTCACCGCACGAGGTCGCGCGGGCTCCAAAGCCCTGCCCCTCAAACACGCTACCATCTTCTAAGGCGAGAATCGCTTTCATGTACGCTACTACAAATGTTGCGAGATGCTAGGTCTTGAGCCGGGGGGTCAGAATTTCCCAACAAAAAACGCGGCCCGCAGGCCGCGTTTCCAAATCGTTACCCGCCAGCTCACTTCTTGGGCACTTTTTTGGCTAACTTGGCCACAAAATCCTTGCCGGACGAACCATCATAACCATCCATCCGCAGCAATTCCTTGCCATTATTATCCACCAAAATGACGGTCGGGTAGGATTCCACCTTGAACTTCGTCGCCAGATCGTCATTCGCCTTCTGCTGCGCTTCGGGCAATTTCTTCTTTTCCGGGAAATCCACCTCCACCAACACCAGCTTTTCCCCGGCGAACTTGTTGAATTCCGCGCTCGTAAACACCGTCTTCTTCAAGGCCATGCATGGCGGGCACCAGTCCGAACCCGTGAAGTCCAGCATCACCACCTTTTTCTGCTCTTTGGCAGTGGCTTGCGCCTTGGCGTAATCCGTCAGCCAAACAGCCGCTTCTTTCTTCTCATCCGCCGCGTTACTGATCGCCGGGGCCGAGAGAAAGGCCAGACCGAACATCGCCCATGCCGTTACCAAGGATAACTTTTTCATAGCTCGCTCAAGATGCTGCCATTTATGGCTTTTCGCCAATCCACACGGCAGCTGTGTATGCTTAGACGTTCCAAACCATCATTTTATTCCCGCCAAACGATCTTGCCGCCCACAATGGTCATCGCCTGCTTGCCCTTCATCGCCCAGCCATAGAACGGATTGTTCACGCATTTGCTTTGCGTCATCTCGCGCGTGAACATCCATTCCTTGTCCAGATCGATCACCGTCACATCTGCATCCGCGCCTACGGACAGCGTGCCCTTCTTCAGGCGCAGCAACTTCGCGGGCGCCGTAGTGTACTTGATGATGAGGTCGTTGATGGAGAGCAACTTCGTGTGATACAGCTCCGTCAGGCACAGCCCGAGCTCGTTCTCCAGGCCCGTGATGCCGAACGGCGCGTAATCAAACTCCACTTCCTTCTCGTAATCACAATGCGGCGCGTGATCGCTCCCGAGGATCTCAATCGTACCATCCGCAATACCTTCCAAAATCGCCGCGCGATCCTTCGCCGTGCGCAAGGGCGGATTCATCTTGAAATGCGTATCAAACGCCGGCCACGTCGGCATGATGCCTTGCTTCGCCGTGAAGAGATTCTTGCCGTCCTCTTTCCAGAAGACCTCGCTGCCCGCGATGGATGAATCCGTCAGAATGAAATGATGCGGGCAAGCCTCGCCGTAGATCGGCACCCCGCGCTTCTTCGCCTCGCGGATCAGGCGGATGCTCTCCGCCGAACTCATGTGCTGGCAATGGATCGGCGTACCCGTCAATTCTGCCAACACGATATTCCGCGCTACGATCAGTTCCTCACCCGCTGCCGGCCAACCACGCAACCCGAGCGACGTGCTCCAGTAACCCTCGTTCATCACGCCATCCGTCACGATTGAGTAATCCTGGCAATGATCCAGCAACGGCAGGTCGAACATCTTGCAATACTCCAGCGCGCGCCGCATCACCTCGTTGTTCTGGATGCAATGCCCGTCATCCGTGATCGCCACCACCCCCGCCTGCTTCAGCGACCCGATCGGCGCCAGCTCTTCCCCCGCAATACCCTTGGTGATCGCTCCGCTCACATACACATTCACCAACCCCGCCTTCTCCGCCTTGTCCTGAATGAGCGCCACCGTTCCGGCGGTATCGATGGATGGATTCGTGTTCGGCATGCACAACACGGACGTGAAACCGCCCGCTGCCGCCGCCTTGGAACCCGTCGCGATCGTCTCCTTCGCCGTCTGACCCGGCTCGCGCAAATGCACGTGCATATCGATCAACCCCGGGCAAACCACCTTCCCGGAAACATTGATCCGCTCCACATTCGCGGGCGCCTTCGCCGCGGCATCCGCGCCCACGGCTGCCACCTTGCCATCTACGAGCAAGACATCGGTAATCTGATCAATCTGATTGGCGGGGTCGATCACCCGGCCTTGGGACAAAAGCAACGCGTTCATCTTATGCCCCGACCATACACGGACGTGAATTGACAACGCAAGCGCGGTGGCTACGATGCTGCCCGCACTCAGACCGGCAGCGGGTGTAGCTCAATGGTAGAGCCCCAGTTTTCCAAACTGGTCACGAGGGTTCGATTCCCTTCACCCGCTCCATTTTTTCCCAATAAAACGGGCACTTTCCTCGCCACTCCGGATTTTAATGACAGTTTAGTGACAAGGGTGAAAAGGCGAAACCATTCACAAATGCTTCAACCACCGCTTCTACCGCTCCGTCCTGTTGCCCCCTGAGCACTGCCGCAATGGCATCAACGCCCTTCTGGACAGAAGTGCATTCAAGTCCAAGATCGTCAATCAAGGTCCGTCCGAATTTTCGTTAGGTGCGCCCGCTGATTCGTCTGTATTTTCCTGCCACAGTTTCCTATTTTCTCCCTCCGATGCTTGGACTTGCCACCCCATTGTTCCGTGAAGTCCGCCCGGATTTCTTCCGGGTGTTGGCCGGGCATTTGTGCCGTTTGTATGTGGATGTTCTGGATGCGCTAGAAGGGAAGCGGCCCAGCGCAACCAAGGCCTGGACCGCGAGGAAGCCCTCGCCCTCGTGGAGCAGGTCATTGAAGACCACGGGGAGATTTCCGCTGACGATAGCGACCCAGTGATGCAGGCTGCCACCATCCGCGACAAGGCCCGGGTTGTACTAGATACCTTGCGGAAGGCTGGTTGGGTGCAGGAGGAACAACAGTCCAACTGGCAGAAGCGAGTTTACTTTGAGCCCAACGGCACCACCCTCCTGCAAGCGCTCCGTAAGATTGCCCACCCGGAGGCCGCCGTGTTCTCGGACAAGCTCGTTTCCGTATGCTTCACTCTGGCCAACGAGCAATCCTTTGCCGAGCAGCCCTGGGAGCAACTGCAAAGCTGCCTTGACAATCTGGAGTCTGGCATCGGCGAACTGCGCAGCATGCAGAAATCCATCGAGCGCCATACCCGCAACCAGCTGGCCACCTCCACCATGAAGGAGAACCTCGCTGTGTTGTTCGACCAGTTTGCCGAGCACATTGGCCGGACCTGCTACGCACAACTGGTCCATGCCCGGCTCCCGGCCAGACTGGCAGAAACCCGGCGTGCCGTGGACCGGATCGCTTCGGACATCAGCCTCCTCGACAAAATGCAGACCGAGGTCATGCGGCGGGAGCCCCAGCTCTCCCCAGAGTCAGCCATGTCCCGCGTGCGGCTGCGCCTGAACGACTTCGAGGAACTGCTCACCCACATCGAACCCTTGGCGGATGCCATCGACCGCCGCACGGCGGAGTTTGCCCGCCGTTCGCAGGCCCGGTTCCGCTACTTGCAGGAAACCACCAGTGAAAACCGGGCACGCGTACAGGAGTTCTTCGAGAGCTTGAACCGTCATTTCGCCGGTTTCCGCGTGGGTGAGATCGATGCCATGGGGATTGATTTTCCCGTGCTGCGTTTGTGCGATACCAAGATCGTCGGCGGTCTGGAGTCACTTTACACCCCGAGGTTGCGGCGGGCCGCCGGGGAGATTGAGCCTTTGGAGGACGCCGACCCGCGGCAGCGAGACCGGGCGCTCGCGCAACTGGAGCACACCATGCGCGATTCGCTTACCGTCAGCCGTGCCAACCATTTCGTGGCCGCTCTGCCGTTGGCGCGTGGTCAGAGCATGGACTCGGCCCAATTGCTCAAGCAGCATGTCCACAATGACGAAGACATCGCCTGTGTCATCGCCTGCCTGCTGCACGCCCGCTCCACCGACTCCCAGTTCCACATCCAGGTGCCTCAGCGCGAGACGGAAGCGGATGAGCCGCTCTTCGACCAGAAGCTCAGCTACCGCATCGAACGTTTTACGTTACAGAAGAAATGATGATTGACCCTCTTCCTCATTCACAGGGCTTGCTGGCCAGATTGCCCGAGTCCGACCGTGAACGGCTTGGTGAAGCCTTGCGCCGCCTGCTTAGCCATGGCTCCATCCTCGGTCTCGAACCCGCCCAGGCCGATCTCTATCACTGGTGCTACCAGAACCGGTTCTGGGTTGATGAAATGGCCGGCCTGCTCGACTTCAAGCTGCACTGGGAACATCAGGACCGGACCGTGCAAGCAGTGCCGCAAACGTCCGCCTTCCTCTTGCGCCTGCCCTTGGATGCCACGCTCGTGCTGCTCACCCTCTGGTACGAATTTGACGCCGCCGTGCGCGATCGTGGCGAAACACCGCCCGTCAAGTTGACGGCACAACAGTTGAACGATTCCTTGACCACCAAGTTCGAGCCTCTGAAGAAGCATCTCCCCGGACCCACGCGTCTTCGGGAAATCCTGTCGCTGGCGCAGCGCAAGAATCTCGTCCGTTATTCTCCTGCACCCGCCATGGAGCAAACTGGCATCGAGATCTACCCGACTTTGAAACGTATCATCCCCTTTCAAGATCTGGCCGAGTGGAACAAGAATGCCGACCGTTATCTGGCCGCCGTTAAGGAAGCGGCTGAAACCGCCGCCCCGGAACTGGGAACTGAGGAGGACAAAGACCAATGAAGCGCACCATCCAGCTTACCCGCCTCCACGCCCTGAACTGGTATGGCTACAAAGACACTATCACCGTAGAGGGCAACCTCCTGCTCGCCGGCGTCACCGGTTCCGGCAAATCCATTCTCATGGATTTGATCCAGCTCGTGCTCATCGGGGACCAGCGACTGGTCCGCTTTAACCAGTCGGCCACCGGCGACCGTTCCGACCGCACCTTGAAGGGCTACTGCTTGGGCGACACGAAACAGGAGGAAAACGGCATCACGCAATACATGCGTCAGAGCGCCATCAGCTATGTGGCGCTGGAGTTCACCTGGCCTAACGGCAAAAAGGTGGAGACGTGGGGGATGCGCGTCGAGTTCGTCAGTGCCGCTGAAGCCCACGGCAAGGTGACCCCCTTCTTTATCCCGGCCTCGTTGAACCGCAGTGATTTTCTGGATGCCAGCAAATGCCCGCTGGATTATCTGCTGTTCAAGGCGCTGGTGGAAAACCACTCCGGCCGCCTCTACTCGGAGGGCATTGAATCCTACCTGCGCGACATGGCCCAGCCGGGGCATCTGAATTTTGATCGCGATGTGCTGCGGTCGCTTCTGCCCATGGCCATGTCGTTCACGTTCCTGAAAAGCTTCAACGACTTCGCGCGCCATTTCATCCTGCCAGCCGACCAGTTGAATATTCGGGATGTGACCGCCAGTTACCGCACTTTTCTCACCTACGAACGGGATCTCATCGAGCTCAACGACCAGTTCAAGCAACTGGGAGCCATTGCGGATCTTTTCAAGGAACTGACCGATCTCCGTCGGGATCGCGCTCTGGCGCGCTACCTTGAAGCGCAGCTTCGATATGAACAAGCAAGCGAGCAGTTGAAATCGACCGAGACTAATTTCGATAACCTTCGCCGCACCTATACAACAGAAGAGTCTCGTCTCGCTGAACTCAGCAATCAAATTCCGGCACTCAAGGAGAAAATTGACCGCCTCAAAGCAACAATCAAGGAGTTGCCAAACGGGCCGCTATACATTGAGTTAACCGCACGTAACAAAAAGCTGGCTGGCGAAATCAATGATCTCACTGGCATTGGGAAAACTCTAGAAGACGCATTGGAAAACCGCCGTCGCAATGCGCTTATATGGCTGAAAGAACTTCGTTCCCTCCCGTTAGAACTGGATACAGAGTCAGTTAGCGCAGTAGAACGCGCTGTTCAAGTTCTCGCGAATGGCGGCATTAACAAAGCAGGAGAAACACTTCCCGCTTTGATGGTCGCGGCAAAACAAGCCGCTGCTGCCGTGAGCAGTGCCGGCGGGACCACGCTCAAACGCCTCTTTGAAATCCGCCACAAACTTGGCTACCTTCGTGGTGAAGTCGCTGCTTTGACCGTGGGCAAACTGCCATTTCCGACTCGCTTACTGGATCTGCTGAATAGCAAGTTGCTTTCTAGGCATGCAGATTTACCAGCAAAGCATATTCGCGAGCTGTGCGAGGTCACTGATGAGCGTTGGAGGCCAGCTATTGAAATTGCCTTTACGCGTAAGTTTGCCGTTGTGGTAGCGACAGAACATTACGAAGAGGCAGAAAAGATTTATTATGCACTACAGGCTTCTGAATTGGGTGGCGATTTCAGCCGGGAATCATTGGTGAATCCGACTAAAGCATTGCACCGTCGTAAACCAGTAAAGGCTGGCTCTCTTGCGGAAAAGTTGAAAACTGCCGACTCGGTTGTTGATGCGGTAATCAGCGAGGCTTTCGGCAATCTAATGTGCGTCGAGCACCGTGAGGATTTTCGGCTGCACGACTTTGCCATCATGCCCGATGGATTCACGTCTCGTGGTGCCTTTGTTGAAAGATCTCGTTTCTACGACGGGAATCCGTTTGTGGGGCGTAAAGGGTTGCAACAGCAGTTGGAGTGGAAGAAAAAGCAAATTGAAGATTTGGTGAATGCAGAGCGGAAACTAGAACCGTTAGAACGCGCCTTGAAGGCGATCAACGAAGGCTACCGTGAACATTTTGATATTCCGCCAAGCCTCTATAACGATCTCGCAATAGCCCGAAAATTACCTGACTTAAAAGCTGAATTTAGCGACAGCATTCAAAGGTTGAACAGCATTGATCGTTCAAAATTTGACGATCTCGCGCAAGACGTAAGCAAGTATGAATCAGGCCTAGCTACGATGGAAAACGAGCGACGCGCTCTTGACCGAAGCCCGATGCGTACGGAGGTGGATCGGCTAAAAAGCCTTGTCGAATTCGCACGTGTCGAAGTTAAAAAGCTGGCTGATAGGTTTAAACTCATCCGCAATGAGGTCGATGTTTCCCCATGGCTCGTACGCCTAGAAGAACTGCGGAAAGAAATAATCGGCCAATTTCCTGCCAAAGATGTTGCTGCAGGTGAATTTAATTCAATGTTCCATCGTTTCAACCGTGAGGAAGGCGAAACTTGGAGTAATTTGAAAGCCAAGCGCCGCGAGTTGGCGATAGCCCATCAAAAATTCGACGACCTGCCTTCCGAAAGCGAAGACAACGCCCCTTACGCGAAGCAACTGGCTAAATTGCAGGAGAGCGAAATCCCGGATTACACGACCAAGGCCCAGCGGGAGCGCAAGAACTGGGAGCAGCTTTTCCGCACCCAGGTGCTGGAGAAACTGCACACCGCTCTCAAAGAAGTTAAGGACCGGCTTTCCATCCTCACGGTTGAACTAAAAAAACGCCCGATCGGCACGAACACCTACGCCCTGACCTACTGGCAGAATCCAGATTACAAGACCTACCACGAATTGCTGGAGGCCAGCACCCTCGCCCGGGAGGACGACCTTTTCTTTGCCTCTGCCGACCAGCGGTTCCGGGATGCGATCGACCACTTCCTGAAAGTCCTGACCGAAACTCCTGATGGGGCCGAGGCTGCCCGCTTGCTGGATTACCGCCATTATTATGAATACGACATGGAGGTGATCGAAGCGGACGGACGCAAGACCAGTGTGGACCGTCACTCCGGCAAGTTCAGCGGCGGTGAGAACCAGTCACCCTACTTCATCGCCATTCTGGCCAGCTACCTGCGTGCCTACCGGCGTTATAGCAGCGTGCGCAAGCAGGAACCTTCACTAGGACTGGTGCCCATCGATGAGGCCTTCTCCAAATTGAGTGGTGAACGCATCAAAGACTGCATCACAGCCTTGAAAGCGTTTGATCTCCAGGGTGTTTTCTCCATGAGCACTGGAAACATCCCTTATGCCTTCGAGCACTGTGACTGGCTGGTAGTCGTCTCCAAGGATGAGCGACGCAACGGCAAGCGCACCGAGATCAGGAACATTCCGGTAAGTCTGGCCCGTGAATCAGAAGATGCGCACCGCCTCATGAACCCTTAGATGTAGTGAGAACTTCCGCTCCAGTATTGCTCGCCCTTTCCCGCATTTATGAGCAACGCACTGCGGGAAGAACTGGTGCGGCCTCACGCGATGTGCTCGTGGACCTGGAAGCGCTCCTGCCGAAGCCGGGTGTGCGGAAGGGGACGCCCGTGCATTGGCCGAAAGGCAATTGATCGAAGCGGAGATTTTGGGATTGATTGAGCGCGTACCGTTGCACCGCCGCGACCGGTCACACATCCATCAAATCCGATTCTCCCCGGCTAAGGAGCGCGCCTTCTACGATCATCTTGGGCAGCCCTCGCCCAGTGCGCAGCGCGAGGCGCTCGCCGCACAGTTCACAACCGCGATGCATCTGGAGGTGTTTCCAAAGTGGCAAACCATCTGGCGTGAATGGTGCGAGCGTATGGCCACAAACTCTCTTAGCGGGGGATCAATTGTCTCATTTGACCGGACGGCAACCGCCGCCAACGTGGAGTTGTTGAACCTGCTTGCCAAGCTGCTTTGGTGGGAGGGAGAGTCACTGGTCCGCTTTGCCAGTTGCGTGCTGTGCGGAGACTCGAAGAAGCTGGAAAGCCTGAGTTCGCTCGAACGGGAAGGCGAACGAACAGGCCAATTGCGCGGCAAGCTCGGCCGGTTCCTTTCAGAGATAACTGGCGGTCAAATCACCTCACTGGATGATTTGGGCATTGTCGCCACTCCCCGGTCAGTCTTGTTGCACGGCCCGCTCAAACTCATGAGTGTCAGCGGCATTCTGGACCTGGGCTTGCTCCAAGGTCCGTTTCGCCTCTCCGCCGTTGATCTGGACCGCTGCACCGGAATAACCACCTCCGCGACCCGTTGTCTGACCGTGGAGAATGAGACCACGTTTTATGAACTGGCCAAACTCGAAAGCGGCGTGTTGCTCATCTGCACCAGCTATCCCGGCAGCGCCACCGTGAAGCTGCTGAAACTTCTGCCCACAAGCTTGGAATTCTGGCACTTCGGGGATTCGGATGCAGCCGGGTTCGATATACTGCGCGTGCTCAGGGAGAAATCGGGGAAGGATTTCCGGCCCTTTCTTATGCAGGAGGGACGGACTCCGTTTGAACAGGAATCATTGGGCAAGCCACAGTCTAAGGCCTGGCCTTTCTACTCATCTGCTTTGCCCACCCCAGTTCCCTCAGTCGAAACCTGACCAGAGCTTTGCTTACGCCGTGCTGAAGCGCCAGTTTGCGCACTGAAACTGATTGGGTCATGACTGGTTTCAAAACAGAGACAGGAAGCAACGCCGCCGCACCCACAGCATACGCTTCGCTTTCCATCGGTTCATCGTAAACGCGTGAGAAAAAGAGTGCGCCCAAATTTTGAATGGGTTCAGGCCTATGCTTGAGGTGAATGTGCGCGCACTCTTCCAATACACTCATGGAATTCCTTGCCGCTGAGTGCGCCGGATTAACGACAATCAGGAATCCGTTCGGAAGGATCAGTGTGCCAGCCGAGAAACATTTGGGGTCGATCTCGGTCAACTGTTCGAGCATTGCATCAGGAAAAATTCCGCCCCAAGATAGCTGAATAATGTCAGCGGACAGTTCTGCTGCAAGTTTGAAGATGTCAAGCCGGTCCGTTGGCCCAGCCTTAGCCAACTTACGCAACTCCAGCCCCTGCTCCTCAATCCATTCTTGAGTTCTCGTCGCCATCATTTTTTCGAGCGAACCGCGTTGTCATATAAAAGTTTGAACATATCGGCCAGCGCTTTGGCCGACTCCTGATTCAAATTCTTGTCTGCTCGGAGATAAACTTCCATGATCTCAGTAGTTGAGACAGCGGGCAGCTCCCCCTGTTTTTCGGTGCCGCTCTCCCCCAACAACTGACTAACAGGCACCCCCAACCAAACCCCCAATTTTTGCATCGTCGTAGCATCCGGCAAATTTGGCATCAGCGCTCTTTCCAATCTGGATATTGTCGCGGCATTGAGCCCGCAAAGCGCTGCCGCATGATTGATGCTCAGGCCGTCTGCCCGCCGTTTGGCTTTGATCAAAACGGCGATTCGATGCTTAGGGTCACTGGGCAGACGTGTAGTCATTGATTTAATTCAGCCATTTATTTCTTGCAGCACCGAAGAATCAGCAATACATTTTGCTTGCAGCTACTGATTACTTGCAATTCTAGTAATCAAAATTAACTCAAATCAATATTATATGAAACAATCCGAACGGCCCCTCCGACCTTATCTGGTCTCTATCAATGATGACGGATACCCCAACCATATGGGCCACAGCCTTGCCATAGTCACAGCTACTGGAGCAGAAGAAGCCATGGATTTGACGGAGAGAAATGTGAAAGAGGAGCACCGGGTAAACTGCGCGCTGAGCCTCGATGATTTGAAAGCTTACGTCATCAAACTGGAAGCTGAAGAACTCGAAGCTGAGGGGGTCTATTTTGAGAACGAAGACGCAGAAGGCAGTCACTGCCGTGACTGATACAACATCTTCCAGCTTTGCGATTTTAAAAGTGGCGGAACAGCGTTTCCCAATCATCCTAAAAGCTGCCGGTCGCGAACTCCGGATTTTACGCGACCCGGTGGTGCATCATTCCCACGGGTGCCATGACAGCGAGACCTGTCATTGCAAACGATACGAGTCGTATGTCCTTTCCTATCACATAGGAACAAAACGGTGGAGAGTGCGCTGCTCATCCCTGGCCAAAGCGAAAAAGACGGCTGCTGAGGTTAAACTGCGCCTGTTGCAAGAGGATCCCGAATCACTGATGCTTACCGGGAAGAATCGACGCGAATTTCTGATGGCCAAGGAGATATTGGGCGACACACCACTTGAGGCGGCAGCCCAAGAATTTGTGAATGCCCGCCGGGAATTGGCAAAAATGGGGCTAGACCTGCACCAAGCAGTTCCGTTGCTGCTGGACTTGCACACCCGCAGTCGAGGCTGTTCCCTTACCACAGCGATCGATTTCTATTTGAGCCACGGAAATCCCGAAGTGATCACTCGCCCAGTTTCGGAGATCGTGAACCAACTGTTAGCTGGTTTGGCGGCGGATCGTCGCGGAAAGTATCACTTACGGGATCTGCGCCTGCGGTTAAGCCGCTTCACGGCGGCTTTCCCCGGTCTAATAAACGAAGTAACAACATCCGATATCGAAACGTGGCTGCGGGGATTGAAGAAGAAATCCGGTGACCCAATCAGCGCCACCACAAGAAACAATTACCGAGACGCGGTCTTGCAGCTTTTTCAATACGCAAAAGCCCAAGGTTTTCTCCCCAAAACGGTGCCTACTGCGGCCGATGAACTCAAGCGCGTGGTTGAAGTGCCGGGGGAGAATTGCATCCTGACGGCTAAAGAGCTTACAGCCATCCTCCGTCACACAGCACCGGAAGTTTTGCCTGGCCTGCTCGTCAAAGCTTTCTGCGGCCTGCGCACGGAAGAGGCAGCGAATCTGGAATGGAGCCACATTTCAATGGAGAAAAAGACCATTATACTGCCAGCTCAATTGACCAAATTAAAGCAAAGACGGGCCGTCCAGATGCCCGAGAATTTACTGGCCTGGCTGGAACCATTTGCTGGAATGCAGGGAAAAGTCTGCGGAAACTATGCCTCAGCACAAAGCGCCTTCAAACGTTGGGAGCGAGCGGCAGGACGGGCAGGACTCAGCGTGGGGAAAAACCGGCTGCGGAATTCCTTCATTTCATACCACGTGGCCTTGCACAATGAAATTTCCGTCACGGCATATCAGTCCGGTAATAGCGAAAAGGTGATCCAAAAAGAGTATCTGGAGTTGGCCACCAAGTCCGATGCATTAGCGTGGTTCAATGTGCGCCCTGATGAGACGCAACTGGCCAGCATGAAAACTTGGGCCGACCAGGAAATCCAACTTCAAATTCAGCGCCGCAGCTTGGGGCTCCCGGTCAACGGTACACCCAAGCAAGCTTGAAGCGTTCGCCTGACGCTTTGCCTGCCAGTCGCCAACTCAAAGCAACCTGCTTTTCCACGCATAACGCCACCGTTACGAAGTAGGTGGCGTGCTCTTTAAAGGAAGCGACCGGAATAAATCCGGTCGCCATTGCTTCTGTCTACTGCTGACCGTGACGACGGCGATTCAGGTCATCCCACTGCCGTTTGCGGAGGCGGCACTTATTCTTCGGCGGGGACTTCATGGTCACGTCGAAGTTCGGATCACACCTTTTTAGGGCCTCGAAGAACGCGCCAATCTCCTCATTGTTGAGGAGGACGTCTATCCGTCCGTCTTCGGCAGTCTGAACCCGGGTGGCACGGGCTGCTTTAAGGACGAGGCACACAATAGGGTAGTTGTGTTGCGGCCAGCGGCGTGCGGTTGATGTTTTGATTTGCACTTCGACCAATCCGTCTTTGGATTGGTACACGGTGCGTTCTGGGTCTTGGTGGTCTTGATGCGTATTGGGCATACTGTTTTTTTCTGTTAGCGTCGCTGTTCTTTGGGTTGGTTCACTGGCACTGACGCTAAGTGCCGGTGAAATTCTGGTTTGGTGAGGCGGGCACAAACACTCACTCGTTGATAAACAACCGAGATGCGTGGGCGCGGCAGCCGGTGGCGATTGCAGGAAGCTTTGTTGGTCATGTTATTTGCTGTTTTGGTTTATTGTTTTTTTGTCGGGCAGAAGCGAATGCCGAAGGCGGCGAAAATGCTTTCGAGGTGCGAGATGGTTTCCTCGGGCGCTACGCCCGACTGAGTATCCAGTTGGCGGAGCGTCTGGTAATTCTTGAGAACGATCTGTATGACATCATCTGGACTGACCATGAGATGCCACTGTAGATTTTCCGGATCATTGCGAAGCTCTTGAAGTTGCAATGCGCTGCCAACCGCGCTTAGGACGCCAGGAGCATTCGCCCGCAAGAAATAAATGGACTCCGGCACCTCAATCCAAACCTTCCGCAAAAACCGCGTGATGCTGTCGCAATACAGAATCGGTGTTTGTCCTTCGCTGTCAGGCAGGATTTCAAAGCCAAACGCCGCACGATCGCGCTTCGGATCGGCCTTCGCGAATAGCTGCCTGATCTTCTCCAGTCCTTTTCCTTCAAGATCCGCCTCGCAGAGGACGATGATTCGCCTCGATTTTCTTTGGTCCGGAATGAGCCTATCATCCATAACGCTCAGCTCGAAATTCGCCACGGAGAACGCCCGTCGGACCTGTGTCATGAATGCCTGTTGTCTAGTTTTGCATTCATCGACTACCGCCCTCGCTGCCGCGTAAGCATCCAGCAGAACCAACAGAACATCGGCGCGTGAACTGACGATGCGACTGCGAATAGCTGGCGGCCCTTCGATGATGGTCAACTTGTCGAGCTGTGCATAGAGGTGGACGGGGCTGAATTGATTGCCTGCATGAAAGAAAAAGAACCACTCTGGAAAGATTTCATTAACCTTCTGCATGAAGTCTCGCATCCGTACGTCAGCCAGAATTTCTGTGTAGCTCAATGTGCCCGTAAGCACTCGGGGGTAGATTATGTACCTTCCGAGCAACTTGTTTTTATCGTTAGCAGGCAGCGCCCTGAGTTCGGCTACTTCGTCCCGAAATCTTTGCATCTCCATGTTTGCGAATTCTTCCTTCGTGAAGATGAATGTTCTTTTGGGTATGGGTTTTATCGTCATGTTTTTCCTTTTTGTTGTTTCGCTCTCTTCTTGAGCCCTTTCCTCTTTTTGCTTTCGGCGGGCAGGAGCGCGTAGCGATCCAGACGCAGTCAGGCAGTACCCCTCTGGCTTCACATGCAGAAATTGTATCCCAGTCGTTTGAAGACCAATCGCAGGTGTGCGATTGCATCACATTCCCCGTTGCCCGAGAACCTCTCCAGTTCCAAAAGCGTCGGATAGCTAGTCATTAGGCAATGGAAGAGCTCCGTGACCTCCAACCGATCCACAGTCTCATTCTTTGGGACGAAGCACTTCATCAGCGGAATCAGTCCGTGCTCATCGAGTGTCAACAGGAAGACACATGCAGGAAGTTCGGTCAGGATCTTACCCGCCCACGCTTTTAGTTCGGCTGAGTCGCAAAGTCCTGAATTGTGTGCGTACTGAAGCCGAATGCTGCCTCGCATGACTCGGGCGGTCTTGCTGTCGGTGGTTGCCGCCGCGAAAAGACACCTGATCTTGGAAATGTCCCCGTTGCAAATCTCCTCCTCCGTCACTGTGTGCACATAAGGCAGCTCGTGGTTTATTGCGAGTTCTGGGTCAACCAGACCGAACAGTCGGATGTTGAGGGACTCCAGCACGTCCCATAAACGACCCACCACCACAGCCCATGGTACGCCGCACGTTGTCGCTTCCTCTACTGTCGCTGCATATTGCGAAAGAAGGATTCCGATGAGCTCCTCCGCCGGGATCGAAAATCGATACGAACCGTCCCGTTCATCATTGGTGATCAGGACATGCTCACACAGTGCCGCCAAGTGATACAGCAGGTATGGCGGGTCCAATTTAAGGAAAAGCCAGTACCCGGGCCATTCCTTCACCAGTTGACGCACGTATACTCTGAATGCCGGGTTGGGTACGAGTTCGTCGGGCGGCAGCGCGATCAGCCCGGCGGCGTGTAGTTCAATCTGGCCGAGTTCGGCTATGAAAGCTTGGCAGTTCCGGTAGCGCTTTGGATTGCATTGTTCGTGGAAACGGCTGAAATCTAGATCGTCAAGTTCAGCTTCTGTTAAGAAAAATACATTTGAATATGTCATGCACTTCCAGGCCCCATTAACCGCCGGGGCAAGGCCGCGCAGTGGCCATGGCTTTTCCTTCCCCTCACTCAGCAGTTGTATTTTTCCTCCTCCGCGTGACGTCCAACCGTCGGGTCTGTCCAATTTGGCGGACAAAAGACTTGCTGAATCGCCTGGATTCAGCAGCATCAGAACCGCAATGAAGTCCTCCAGGTGAGGAACAAAAACTGAAGAAATTACTTACTTAACCAAACCATAATTTTCGCGTAGCTGCGGCTACAGGTCTCGACAGAAAACCGCCAAACTTTTCACGAGAAGGGACCTTGCCTCAGTCACGCCCGCAATCGGGCGTGGCTTGTTGCATTCCTTTCTCGGGCACTTGGCGGTGCCTCTGTCGAGGGTGTGATGGGTCACGCTCCTACTTTTTGTGGGGCACTGTCGTTGTTCAGCTCGCCAAGGAGGCATATGAGCGACGAACTCTTTCGGGGAATGGTGGCCAGTTCACTGGCCATGAACCACTATCAGCAAGGTGTGATCACGGGCCAGTTGGAGGCCGTTCGCACCGGGATGAGCCGGGTGGAAACAGGGCTGGCTGGCGTGCATCAGGGGCTGTCCCAAGTGGCGCAAGAAGTCCGGGCCATCGCCGAGGCCATGGCGCTGGCGCGCGATCAGCAGAATCTCCAGGCTTTCTGGCGGGAAAACATTTTCGTCATCCGCAAGGGTTTGGAAGCCGGGCAGCGGGCAGTGGGTTCCGCTCCCTATCGAGCTTACTATCTTGCGGTAGGCTTTGAAGCCTACATGCAGCGGGAAGGGCTTTCCTCCCGCACGTTCGAGCAGATTCATGAAAAGGAGTACTGGGATGCCACCCTCAAGCTCTGCTTTCAGGTCCGGCAGGAAGCCCGGGCCTTGCTGTCCGCCGAGGAGGCCGAAGATATCGAGTTCGTCGTCATCGCCCAGAACAGCCGGGCACTCCTGTTCAAGCTGTGGTGCTGGGCGCGGACACTGGAACATCTGCGACCCTGGTGGATGCTCAAATCCAGCCTGCCCTCTGGAAACCCGCAGCTTAATGCCGAGTATCGCCGCCAACGTGAGCGGCTGTCCAAAATCTACGGCATGGTGAACGGCTTGGCCACCGGCATGATGCAATCCGGCTGCCTTACCGTCATTGTTGCCGTGATTGTCGGGACCATCGCCGAAGCGGTGTTGCGAGGGAGCAGCATCCTTCTTATCGGTGGTTTTGGGGCGGGACTCTACTTCCTCAACCGTTCCTATGGCCGCAAGCTGGCGCAAGTCGAAGCCGAGCTGGCCTATGTACCTCCGCCTCCGGCAGCTGCCGCCAACATCCTTACCGAAGTGAACTGGAATGTGGCCATCGACTGCACGCCCGAGGGCTGGCAGCGCGAGGCCGATGGACTCGCTGCCAAACTTCGCGAACTGGGACTGGAGGTCTCCGGCACCGAATCCGCCCATACTTTGGGCAGCCTGGCGAACAGCTGGATGCCCAGATCGATAGCTGGCGCGAGCGACTGCTCTACTCCTAAACCCGAATCATCCCATGCCTATGAACAAACTGACTCTCATGATCCCACTGCTGGTGGCACTGGCCACGGGCTGTGCCAAACCGCAACCGCAAGTGGAAGACATCCAGCGCGACCTCACCTCCCACACGCCTCCAGGCAGCGAGGTCAAGGTCACGCAAGTCACCGCCACCGATGATTCAGAGGGATTCATCCGGGTCGAGTTCAACACCGAAGTGACCTGTAAGGACAACCTTTACACGACAGAATCTCTGCGGCAGCGCATCTCGACGGAGGAATGGGTCAAGTTGCAGGCTGCCGGGGACAAGGTGAACTCCTTGCCGGACGTTTATCGTGAGCGATTCCAGAGCATTCGTATACCGGAACCAAAGGTGCTCGTGTTGCGAACAGCCAAAGGAACAGCAAAAGAAGTGACGGGCACTTACGCCGCCGTGCGGTTGGATAAGGGCTTTAAACTTCAAATTGGCGAGGTGTCCGGGGATTTTACTTTCCCCGGCGAAACCCGGTCGGCGCTCGCGGAAGCGGTGGAGCCGGGTGAACCGGAGTCGCAAGCAATCGCGGGGATGCGCACGAAACTGAACGCAGCTCTTGCCGCCGCGGATGAGGCGGTGGCTGCCCATGAAAAGCACCGGCAGGAACAGGTCGCCAAGGCGAGGGCCGAATTCATCAGCCAGTTCACCAAGCGGACTGCCATCTCCGGCGGACGGGGTGCCGCCGCGAGCTGGAAACTGGCGGCTGACGGCCAGCTTAGCGGAACCATCAGTTGGCATACTCGTGGGCTGACCCGCCGCGTGTCTGGCCGCTTGGATGGTAATCTGTTAACGCTCGACGAAACTAGTGTTGAGGAGAACGTGGAGAACCAGGAAGTACCCGGGCGGGTGAGCTACTCGTTTGATTTCAACCAGCAGTCGGGCACGCAGTTGAACGGTGTTTGCACGATGAACGGGCGCACCAGTTCAGTTGCCTTCGATCTGGCCACCGCCCGGGATGATTCGGAAACGGAGCGCCAGGAGGTCTGGCGAGCTGAGACCTTGCAGGCACTGAACCAGAAACTGGTCAAGGGCATCAGCGTCCAAGGACACCTGATCGGAACCCAACTAGGAGGACGTCGCCTCAGTGTCCGGCTGGCCGTGCAATGTGACGCCAGTGGGAGCGTTCGAGGCGTGATCGAATGGCCCGATCTCGGAGTCGAGCGAGTCCTGAGCGGGCAGCGCAGCAGCCCCGACAAGCTGACATTAAGTTTCCAGCAGGTGGGCAAACGGCCCGGGCTTCCCTACATCATGCTGGAACAGAACGAGCCTCTGCTCATTGAAGGCAAAGGCCAGTTGGAGCTTTCGCTCGGGCAACGCAGACCGGAAGATAAGTTCCGCCTGGCGGAAATGCGCGCTTTGAGTCGGCCACCCAAATCTGGGCGACGGACTGGGTGGGCGAACTGGACCCGGCCTCAACCAAGGAGTTGTCAGCACTTCCGGCCATCGTTGATTGGGCCAGCAAGGCTCCGGCTGAACTGGAAAAGAGCCTGTCCAAAGCTCGGACTTGGCGCGGCACTCTGGCCTGGTTCCTCCACAACGAGCTGCAACGTTTTCCTTTGGTGTTCAAGTTGGAACCAGCTAACGGCAGCAGCGTAACCGGCATTGTCGAATGGCCGACTTTGAAGGTAAGCAAAAAGCTTTCCGGCAGCATTGAGGGCAGCACGGTCCGACTCATGGAGACCGGGATGCATGAAGGCGATGAGTTCGGCGTAGCCATCGGAATCGAGTATGTAATGAGTATGGATGTCGAGGGCAGTCTGCGTGGTGACATCAACCATTTTCTTGGCAAGGGGTGGATCACGATCAAACAGGCAGCACCATGAGAACTATCAGCAAGATAGCCCTGACGTTGGCGGTAACGCTGTTTTCCGGCTGCACGGAACAGACCAAGCAAAACACCGATGAAGTGCTGCATCGGGCAGTGGCCAAATTGAAAGAACAGTCGCCGCCTCAGGTGATTGTGGTAGAGACCAAACCGCCTGTAACGGACCGGCGCGAGGAGGTGTTCAAGTTATTCGAGCAGAGCTTCAAGGAGCAACGACAACGCTCAGCCCATGAGCTTCTGCGTCAGGCGACCGCCTACTCGAATGGAACCCCGCCTCAGGAGATGGTGGCGCCAGCCATGGAGCACATGGCCGGCCGGGGATTCCGGGTGGCAGATGGGCAGACCCAGCAGTTTATCCTGATGGTGCTGGCCCGGGACATCTGTGATGCGCTTATCATGGAGTATCCTAAAGAACCAGAGGCGATCACGGCAGCCAGATTGCGCAACGAAATCCATCAGCAGTTGGAGTTCATGGTGGAAGCCAACAAGGAATTCATGTTCAAAAAGGACAGATGATGGCCATCGACGTGGACCGTTCTGCCCCGCTAAACCTCAAGCTAGGCAGGGATTGGAGCGATAGCGGGGCAACTTACAACCAATCTCCTCAAGTGCTCGGCCTTGGTCTCTTTGCTGGAAACTCGGACGAAGGGCTGATTGCCCGGGGGCGACATAAAGTTTCATCTGAGCTATCGTACACTGGCTTTTGCCGGGCTCGCTGGGGCTAGGTGGGGCAAACCGAGGCAAACCATCAACCATGTGGAGCAAGAAAGTCCATGAACTCCATGGCAAAGTCGTACTCGGCGGCCAAACTTTGCGCCAGGTCATTGCGCAAACCGTACTCTTCGGTCAACAGGACATAAAGCTCTCCACCGGTCAGCCGAAGATTGCTACTTGCATGCGCCGCCCGCATGAATTCGAACCAGGTACGCCTTTCGCTGATCAAAGGGTTGCTGCCACGGTTGCGATGGGCCAGATGGATTTTCTGGAAAAGCTCCGCAGCCTTCGGCGGCAAACGTTTGGTCGATGGGTTCATGGTTAACTTGAGCAGCAACTTTATTTGAATAGACGCATAAACAGTTGGAAACAAGAAAAACAAATCAACCATATTTGATGATAAGCGGATTTTGTTTAACAGTGTATTTATCAAATCAGGGTTAGATGAATTTATTAAATTTCCGATTTTCATGGTCCCAATTGCCTGATCCGCCAGTGGCCTGCCCGGGCCGGTGAATTGCCATTCCAGTGCGTGGCAAATTGCAATCTGGCGACAGAAAATCACAACTCACCGACAACCAGACCTGGTGCGGGCAACTACTGTGTCCTTTGCATCCCCTTGACTGACAGTTTCTTTGACAACTTCAAGGTGAAGACTTGCCATTGTGCGGTCGTCTGGGTGATGAAGATGTTTTGTCGTATGAACAAAGGAACCTTTCTCAAGCACCGTGTCGGTCTGTCGCTTGGTACCGGAGCCATGCTTTCGGCCTTTGCTTTTTGCGCCACCGCGCAGGACACCAATTCGCCGGCCAAATTGCCGGAGGTGCTCGTCACGGCGACGCGCACACCCAAGGCGCCCTTTGATATCCCTTTCTCCGTCAGCGTGGTGAACGCCGCGAAACTGGAACAGAACTCCCCGCGCACGTTGCCGGAAGCCTTGCGCGACCTCCCCTCCGTGATGATTCAAAAAACCGCGCACGGCCAAGGCTCACCCTACCTGCGCGGGTTCACCGGCTTCCGCACGATGCTCCTCGTGGATGGCATCCGTCTCAATAACTCCACATTCCGTGAAGGTCCCAACCAGTATTGGAATACTGTCGATTCCTTCGCCCTCGATCACCTGGAGGTCGTGCGTGGTCCCAGTTCGGTGCTGTATGGCAGCGATGCCATCGGTGGCACGGTGAACGCATTTTCCTCCGGCCGCACGGAATTCGGTCCCGGCTTTGACTGGGATATGCGTACGCTCTACCGCCTCTCCACCGCGGAGAGTTCCCACATCGGCCGCAGCGAGATCAGCGGCAACCTGGACGAACACTTTGGCTTCTTCCTCGGCGGCACCATCAAGGAATTCGGGGATGTGCGCGGCGGTCGCACCGTGGGCAAGCAGGACCAGACCGGCTATGCCGAGCGCGATTGGGATGCGGAGCTGGAGTATCGCCTGAACGAGAACTCACGCCTCGTTTACGGCCACCAGACGGTGGACCTCGACGAAGCCATGCGCACCCATGCCACCGTTTACGGCCTCCGCTGGAACGGCACCACGGCGGGCACCGACTTCGAGCGGGAACTCGACCAGAACCGCGATCTGAATTACCTGCAATACCACGCGGAGAATCTTGACGGCTTCATCGATGCCATCCACGCGAGTGTCTCGCATCACCTGCAAATTGATACCGAGCGCCGCCTCCGCAGCGACCTGCGCTGCGATTATCAAGGCTACGACGTGAACACGCTGGGCCTCTCGCTCCAATTGGAGAGCCCTTCGCCCATCGGTCGCTGGGTTTATGGCGGTGAATATTATCACGATTGGGTGGATTCCTATTATCGCCGCTACACGGCTGCTGGCGCTTTGCAGGCCCAGAACCTCCAAGGCCCCGTAGCCGATGATGCCACGTATGAAACCCTCGGTTTCTTCGTGGAAAATCATCTTCCGCTCTTCGATGGCCGCTTGGAACTCATCACTGGCGGACGCTACGACTACGCCTCGGCGGATGCCCGCCGGGTGCAGGACCCGTTCACCGGTGCCCTGCTTTAATTCGCGGATTCTTGGGACACGCTCGTCGGCAGTGAACGCCTACTCTACCACCTCGATGAAGCCAGGCATTGGAATGTCTTCGGTGGCGTTTCCCAAGGCTTCCGCGCGCCGAACCTGTCGGACCTCACGCGCTTTGACATCGCGCGCACCGGTGAGCAGGAAGTCCCGGCCTTCAACCTGCAACCGGAGCACTACATTTCCTTCGAGGCCGGGGTGAAGACCAGCTATGAACGCTTCTCGGCGGAAGCGGTTTACTTCTATACCATGATCGACGACATGATCGTGCGCGTGCCCACCGGTGCCGTGCTGGGTGGCAATGCCGTCGTGGCCAAGGAGAACTCCGGAGCCGGCCATGTCCATGGCGTGGAACTCAGCGCGCGTGTGAAACTGGCGGAAGCATGGACGCTCTGGTCCAACTTCACGTGGATGGAAGGCCAGCTCTAGACCGCCGTGATCGTCGGTGGCGCGCAACAAACGGAGCCGCTCTCCCGGGTGATGCCCACGACGGTGAACTATGGCCTGCGCTGGGAGGCGGCGAACCGTCGCTTCTGGGTGGAAGCCGCCAGCACAGTGTCCGGCGGGCAGTATCGCCTCTCCGCCAGTGATCGTCTGGACACGCAACGCATCCCACCTGGTGGCACGCCCGGCTATGACATCTATCATCTGCGCGCAGGCTGGCAGGTGAACAAATACGTGGTCCTTAATGCCTCATTGGAGAACATCCTCGATGCGGACTACCGCATCCACGGTTCTGGCGTGAACGAGCCGGGGCGCAATCTCATCCTGTCGGCGGATGTGAAGTTTTGAGCCCGTCCAACCTCCGTGCCGTAATCCAGACAGCCGAAGCGAGAGCGCCTTGTTGCTTGTGGATCGATGAGTTAGAAAAAGCCTACAGTGGGGTTCGTTCTGGCTCCTCTGACGGCGGCACTTCTTCCAGGGTGGTTGGCACGCTCATCAATTGGTTGCAGGAGAAGACCAAGCCGGTGTTTGTGGTTGCGACTGCCAATGACATCAGCCAGCTACCGCCTGAGTTGTTAGGAAAGGGAGGTTCGATGAGATCTTCTTTGTCGATCTGCCCAATCAGCAGGAACGTGCGGCTATCTGGAAGATCGTTGTGGAGCGGTTTGGCCGGAAAGCTGCAGAATACGACCTCGACCAACTCGCCCGGGCCACAGAAGGGTTTACCGGCAGTGAGATCGAAGCGGTGTTTGTGGCGTTTGAGTTATCGAGGGAACCCGCTGATCTCGCTATCGCTGGGGTTATCAACGGGATGGTGCCGCTGTCGCAGACAATGGCGGAATCGATAAAACAGTTGAAACAATGGTCCTGTGGTCGCGCTCGTTCAGCTACCTCACCTGTCAGTTCTTCTTTGGGAAGGAAACTGGCGGTGGGAGGCTCAAAGGAAAGGGATTCACTCGGTGGATGCCTTTTCTTTAGGTATCAGATAACAAAATGAGCGACAGGAAAATCACTTTAGTCCGTTTAAATTCAGGGGACGATGCGGGACTTATAAAATTCCATCGGTTGCGATACCGAGTTCGTAAAATGGTAAACGCCTTTGGTCATAGTGATTGGACCCCTATTGGTAGACCATTCGACAAGGTTGGTAGAGCTTAGGAGCAAATAGCGCTGCCAAGTCACACCAGTCAGGCTGACTAGGAAAGCACCGCCGGTTTGCGGTGTGATGGTGAGAGCGGAGTCCATGTTCCAATTAAGGGTAAGATTTCCCATATCGCCACCGAAACCATCCACGGCGATCTGATAGGTGGTGCCGGATTCCGCCTTGAAGGTGACGCCACTAGTCAAAGCACCGCCGACTTCGTCATTGTTGGCGGCGACCAAAGTATTGAGGTAAAGATGGTTGCCGGTATAGATCGCAAGCGCAGTGTTGAACGTGCTGCCCTGAGTATTGAATTCCACAGGGCCATCGACCGGCGCTGTCCAGCTATACCAGACGGAATGACCGCCGACATCAGAGGCATGGGCGGGTTCATAAAGATGCTTACTCGCTCCGACCGTACTTCCATTTGTCATGCCTGCGGTTCCGTAGATCACGAAGGGCTCATCGAAATCATCATTGCCGGGCGGGTTAACGTTGATGACGGTGGTGCCGATGGCACCACCAAAACCATCGACGGCGATACGATAGGTGGTTCTTTCGACGGCTTCGAAGAATACTTCGCTCTGCGGATTGTATTCGCCGGTGATGTCGTCACTGCTGCCAATCAAGGTCAGCCCGGAAACGCTATTGCCAGTATAGACGGCGAGGACGGTGTTGTAGTCGCTGCGTTTAGTGGTGATCAAGGCATTGTGCGTTTGCGTGGGAGTCCAAGAATACCAAAGTGAATGTCCGCCGGTGCTGCCCGCGTGATTCGGTTCGCTGCTCTCTTTGGTGGTGCATTGATTAAATTGCGAGAAGGTGAATGGCGTATCGGAGACCACTACTGGATTGCTGAAGCTGTCGTTGGGCGGAATATCGATGCAATTGGCCACAGGAATGGTGACCGAAACGAGGATGACGTTGTTATTTGTATCGGACTCAGGCAGTAGCCCTAAGGAGACGCTGAATAAAGCCGAGTTTTTCAAAACACCAGTTTTGGCCGGCGCAAGCCGGTCTGTCCTGCGGCTGTTTTTTTGTTTGGGCGGTTAGGGTGCGGGCCCGTTTTGGTTTGCTTGCCGGGTCTGACGGCCGTTTTCCGCGCGGCCACCGGCTGGTGTCCGCCTTTTTCACCGCACCGCCGCCGTCCGTCCACCGATCAGCACGTTGGCCAAGCCAAAGAGCGTGTAGAGTTGGTGCCCATTCTTGGCCAGCCCACGATAGCGCACCTTCCGATACCCGAAGAGGTTCTTCACGATGTGAAAGGGATGTTCCACAAACGCCCGCACCGCCGCTTTGGCTTGCTCGACCGCCTTGAGCGCTTCCTTCTCCGCCCCTTCGGCCAGCTTTTTGAGCACGCCGCGTTTGCACGCAATCTGCCAGTCGATCGGTCGTGCCAACGCCACGATCTCCTCCCGTTTGGCCACGCCCGTGTAGCCGGCGTCGGCGTGCACCTGCTTTTCCTGCCCGTGCAAGAGTTCGGCGGTCTTGGTGATGTCCGCCACGTTGGCGGCGGTGACCACCACGGTGTGGACCAGCTTGCTATCCCGGTCCGCGCCGAGGTGCGCTTTCATCCCGAAATACCACTGGTTGCCCTTGCGGGTCTGATGCATCTCCGGGTCGCGCTGCTTTTCTTTGTTCTTGGTGGAGGGCGGGGCCGCGATCAGCGTGGCGTCCACCAGCGTGCCTTCGCGCAGCAGCAGGCCGCGCGCCGCCAAATCCGCGTTGATGGCGGTGAAGAGCCCCCGGCACAGGTCGTTGGTTTCGAGCAGCCGCCGGAACTTCAGGAGCGTGGTGGCATCGGGCACCCCGCCGGTGGCCTGCTCGATGCGGGCAAAGCCCCGCAGCGCCTGGCTGTCGTAGAGCGCGTCTTCGATGGCTTCGTCCGCCAAGCCATACCATTGCTGGAGGAAATACACCCGCAGCATCCGCTCCAGGCCGATGGGCGGGCGGCCCCGCTGGCCTTTGGGATAGAACGGTTCAATAACCGCCAGCAGTTTGGCCCACGGAATGAGCTCCTCCATCCGCGCCAGAAACTGCTCGCGCCGGGTCACCTTCTTCTTGGCCGCAAACTCCACTTGCGCAAAACTTGGCTGATGCGTCATGCCGATGAATTTAGGAAACCCGGCTTTCGCCGTCTCCTCTTAAATTCAAAAACCGGGATTAAATCAGCGTTTCCCTAAAGGATTGACCTCCAAACGAAGCACGTATTCCCCGCTGGGAACACCGGTGATATCAATGTACTGGCAAGGCAGTCCGGCGGGGTAAACATCGGCCCAACCAGCCTGAATACCCTGATTGTTGCAATCATACTTGGCTTGCGGATTCGCTGTGGGAGACCAAGGGTGCACGTCCAACAGACAAAAACCCACCTTGTGACTGGAAGCTATTTTATTTCCATTGCCATCGAGCAGATCGTAAACGGCGAACTCTTCAAAATGGTAGTGGCCGTGGCAGGAGGCAAAGTGGAACAGAGGATTAGTAGCCGGATCACCCATCACCAAGTCTCCTGCACCGACATTGCGGGTCTCGGTGCTGAAATAAAGGAGCTTACGTGTGCCTGGAACCGCACAGCCTTCCAGCACTTCACATTCTTCTGTGGAGAACGTCCTAGTCACAACCTCGGGAGAAACAGCCGGAGCCCAGAAAACCAAGTCTGGCAGACTGTTGCCTGATTGAAGCCAGCTCAATGAAAGCAGACCGGTAGAGCCGCCGAAGCCATCGACGGCGATACGATAGGTAGTACCGGAAACGGGCGTGAATGTGACGCGGCTTTGTCGGTTCGTAGAGCCAGCGATGTCGTCGTTACTGGCCACGAGCAAAAGGCTGTTCACGCTGTTCCCCGTATAAATCGCAAGCAAGGTATCGAAGCCACTGCCCACAGTTTCGAAGGTGACGACGGTGTTATCATGAGCGGTCCAGGAATACCAAAGCGATTTGCCGCCGAAATTGCCTCCGTGGTCAGGTTCGCCCGCCTCCTTAGAAGCGTTACCGTTGTGATCAGCCTTAGCACCCATGCTGCCGCTTACAACCGCACTGGTAGCAAAATTATCGCTCAAGCAAAAATCATTGATGAGCGATTCCTCGCCATGACTGTTCAAGTCGATGTCGTTAGTATTAGACTGGATGGAATCTGGTGTGGTCTGGCCCGTACGGTAGATCTCGATTCGATAGTCATTGTTAACCGCCGTTGTGCTCAAAATGAAATCGACATGCTGGGCATCACTGCTACGGCAACCGGTTATTGAGTGAGAAGTGTTGGTGTATACAGACGTCCAGAGGGAGCCGGAGGAAGGGCGTGTGTAAACGATCTCCATGACGGTAATCGTTCCATTACAATTCACGACATTGGGATTCCAATTCAAACGGGCACCATTGTTGGGCAATGTGCCAGCATAAAACCCATCACCATCACAATCTTGCTGAAAGGTCCACCAAGCATCTTCAATGATGGCGGTTTGGGCAGCGGCACCCAATGGAACTCCACAGAGAAAAACCAGCGACAACAGAAAGAGAAAAATCTTCCGGCTCGACCGCTCAATGTAATTGATTTTCATATGATAGCGAAATGCCAGACCTATTTCCCCGGTTATTGCCGCGACGGAAATTCGGCGCGAGCCGTATGGGTTGCGATTTCAAGGCGTTCACATAATAGCAATCAAAACCGAAGGGAACATGGTGGGTCTTTACCTGCTAAAACACGGGGAATGACCCAAACTGATTTTCCGCTACTCAGAAACCCGAGGCGCAGTGATGAATTTTCTCCAATGCGTTTGCTGGACTGTTTTAAAGGAATGTTCCGAATTAGTTTGAACATTTTGTCATATTGATGCATCTATCAGTCAGTGCGAATCCTAAAGGCAGTCTTGTCCTTGTTTCTGGCGCTTGCGTGGGTGCCAGTGACAGCCCATTGCCAGATGGAGGTATTGCCCGGCTTGGAGTTTCTACAATGTGGCCCCGATAGCGCACCCAATACTCATTGTGCCGAGGATGGATGTTGTGCGATTGAGTCCTCCAGTTACAAAGTTTCCCGACCAGAGGAGAGCACCCCTTTATTAATCTTGTCTCTAGTGCCGCTTGAACCAACGCCTGTGATTCAAGTTTTGCTTCCAGAAGCAGGCAGTCTTGGCGTGCTTACGGCTGCACCTCCCGATTTTTCCCGAACTTGGCAGTTTATTTCCCGCACGGCTCTCCCGGTCCGTGCCCCTTCCTTTGCTTCCTAATTGATCCTCGCCTTCGGTGAGGATTCCTTCGTTACCAATCAGGCGCATTATCGCGTTTGAAAGTCATTTTTCTACAGTCCGTTCGTGTTTAATTATTATTTGCGGGTCGAAACCGATTTGAATCTATGAACCAATCATTTGTCCATAAATGGCGCAGCCAGTTCGTGGTGGCGCTAGTTGCAGTCAGTGCTTTGCCAGTCATGGCACAGTCCCCAGCAGAGCCATCTTCCAGCAGCGTCTCTACCAATCTTTCCACCACCTTGGATGCCTTGGTGGAGGAGGTTTTGGCCAGAAATCCAGAAGTGCGTTTTTACGAGGCAGAGATTTCTGCCGCCAAATCAGGGCGTAAAACTGCTGGCCTTATGGCCAACCCGGAAGTGAGCTTGGCAGCCGGTCACAAAAGGGTAAGTGGTGGTGGTTTAAGCGACGAAGGGGTCGCGTGGTCGGCCTCGGTCATGCAGCCATTCGAGTGGCCGGGCCGGATAGGGCTAAGGAAAGCGATTGCCAACCGGGATGTGGAACTGGCTGAACTGGGTTTGGACCGTTTCAAGCTGGCATTGGCGACCAAGGCGCGTTCGCTGGCTTTCGGCATATTCTCCGCCCAGGAAAAGGCAGCGGCTGCCGGGGAGGTGGCCGAACGGTTCAAGGCTCTCCGGGAAGTTCTGGTGCAACGTGACCCGGCCGGTTTGACGCCATTGCTGGAAACCCGGGTAATCGAGGCAACCGAGTTAAATGCACAACGAAAAGTGAGTGAGTCCATTTTGGTGACCAAGACCGCTCTGCTTGAACTCGATCAACTTCGAGGATTGCCACCAGCCACCAGCTTGGCCATCAAGAAAACAGCGGTGAGTTTTCAGCCAGTGGCTCAGCTCGAAACCGTCATACAAATGGCGCGCACCAATAACTTCGAGGTGCGGGTCCGCGCGGTTGAACTGGCGCAACAAGGCTTCCGCGTTGATTTGGCCAAGAACGAGCGGCATCCGGCTATTGCGGTGGGGCCAACCATCTCCGAGGAAAGGGCGGGCG
This sequence comes from Limisphaerales bacterium, assembly GCA_965283725.1. Lineage (GTDB taxonomy): Bacteria > Verrucomicrobiota > Verrucomicrobiia > Limisphaerales > JAEYXS01 > JAEYXS01. Next base: position 86,323 of record CBDIPT010000002.1, on the reverse strand, counting down.
GCGATCGTGAACGGGTGATCGGGATCGGACTCTCCTTTCCCCTGCCGTTGTGGAATCGAAACAAAGGCAGCATTGAAACGGCGCAGGCGCGGCAGATCCAGGCGGAAACTTCTTATTTTGTCGCCCAACGCGAGGTGGAACGCAAAGTAGCCCAGGCAGTTTTGACATATCGCTCCAAACTGGAGGAGATGGCGAAGTGGCGTCCAGATGCCATCCAGCATTTTCAGGCAGCAGCCGAACTGGCCGACCGCCACTACCGGCTTGGAGCCGTGCCGATTTCTACATATGTGGAGTTGCAAAAGCAGTATTTGGAAGCCGTAGAGGGATTGTTGGATACAAAAAAGGAAGCGCTGGATGCAGCCGTGGAGCTGGAACTGCTTACTGGTTTGCCCCTGCCGCTCGTGAAGATCACTGCCTCAGAGGAGCCAAAATGAAGCGGTCTCATATAACCAAACTGGCGCAAGTGCTGTTGGTGGCTGCCCCGTTGATGACCGGCTGTGGTCACAAGGAAGGTGACGGGCACGATCACGCTGAAGGCGAAGCCGAGGGGCATGAGGGCCATGGCCATGGAGCAGAGTCCCCATCAGGAGCATCTTTCAAAGCAGGCAAAGGGGTCATCGTGACCGAAGAGACCAAGAAATTGCTCGGTCTCACAGTGGCGGATGTGTCCGAGCGAAACATGGCGAACCAAATTCATTTTACCGTGCAGGTGTTTGGCGGAAAGCATCATCACGCGTTGAATTCAGCGGATCATTCCGGTTGTGATGTGCATGGTTCGGGGCTGCTCTCGACCAACGCTGCCGTCGAGGTCAAGGCCGGGCAGCCCGTGCATATCCTCAAAGACACCAACAGCCCGTTAACGGGTGTTGTCCTGGCCGTCCAGAAGGCACTGGGCGAAGCGGAAATCGTCATTGGCATCTCGAACGCGACCGCCCTGCTCAAAACGGGTGAATTCATCCCGGCGCGCATCAACTTGCCCGGCAAGGAAGCGGTGGTCGCCATTCCGCAGTCTGCGCTGCTGCGCACCTCGGAAGGCACATTTGTGTATGCCGTGAACGGCGATGCTTACTTCCGCACGGCAGTCACTGTGGGAACAGTAACCGACGGATGGATGGAGATCACCGACGGCTTGCTGGCGGGCGATTCAGTTGTAGTGAAACCCGTCGAAACGCTCTGGCTGATTGAACTTCGAGCCACCAAAGGCGGCGGTCACAGTCACTAAAACTGAAAGCTTCAAAGCCATGAAAAAAATCGAAGCCATCATCAAACCGTTCAAACTGGAAGAGGTTAAGGAAGCGCTCGCCGCCCTTGGCGTTGAGGGCATGACCATCACTGAAGTCAAAGGTTTTGGGCGGCAGAAGGGTCATACTGAAATTTATCGTGGCAGCGAATATACCGTGGAATTTCTGCCCAAGCTCAAAATAGAAATCGTTCTGGCCGACGACAAGATTGAGGCCACTGTGACTGCCATCATTCAGGCGGCTCGCACGGGCAAAATCGGCGACGGCAAAGTTTTCGTGCTGCCGTTGGAACAGGCCATCCGCATTCGCACCGAAGAAAGAGGCGATAACGCCATTTAATGCTCCGAATAACGTTCTCATCAATTTGAATCTATGTTAAATCGTCTGCTTGAATTTTCCGTCCGCCAGCGCGTGTTCGTGCTGCTGGCGACGCTGATCCTCGTCGGTGTCGGTGTCTGGTCGGCGTTGCGGCTGCCGATCGATGCCGTGCCGGACATCACCAACATCCAGGTGCAAATCAACACCGCCATCCCCGCGCTCGCGCCGGAGGAGATCGAAAAGCTGGTCACGTTTCCCATCGAGAACGAGATGGCCGGTATCCCCGGCCTCACGGAGTTACGTTCGCTTTCCAAGTTCGGCCTCTCGCAAGTGAACCTCATTTTTGAGGATGGAACGGACATCTACCGCTCGCGTCAGTTGGTGAGTGAACGCTTGCAGACGGTCATCGATGAATTGCCGCCGGGCCTGACGCCCAAGCTCGCGCCGGTCAGCACCGGCCTAGGTGAGATCTATCATTACGTCGTCGAGTATGCGCCTGGCACCACGAACAAACCTGTCACTCGTGAGGCGCAATTGATGGAACTCAAGCTGCTGCACGATTACGTCATCAAGCCGCGTCTGCGTTCCACGCCAGGTCTGGCTGAAGTGAACACCACGGGCGGTTACGAGAAGCAGATCGTCATCCAACCCAATCCGGACAAGCTCAAGAGCGTCGGCATGTCATTTAGTGAGGTAGCCGACGCCATTGGCGAGAACGTCGAAAACGCGGGCGGCGGGCTGATTCAACTCGGCGGCGAACAAGTTACCGTGCGCGCGGCGGGACGCGTGCAAACTGCGGAAGAGATTGAGCAGCTGCCGCTCAAGTTCGGTTCCCGCGCCACCCCTTTGCGGGTAAAAGATGTGGCCGATGTGGGCATCGGCAAAGCTGTCCGCACTGGTACCGCTACCTACAATGGCGAGGAAGCCGTCCTGGGGTCGGCCTTGATGCTGGCGGGTGAGAACAGCCGCATCGTGGCCAAGCGCGTGGACGAAAAACTGAAGGAAGTTCAGACCAAGCTCCCAGCGGGCGTGCAGATTATTCCGGTCTATGACCGCACGGTATTGGTGGATCGTACCATCCGCACGGTGGAGACGAGTTTGTTTGAGGGCGCGATTCTCGTGGTGGTGGTGCTGCTCGTGATGTTGGGTAACTGGCGCGCGGCGTTTATCGTGGCACTGGCCATTCCGCTCTCTCTGCTCTTCGCAATGACCGGCATGGTACAGAGCCGAGTTTCTGGTAATTTGATGAGCCTCGGCGCGATTGATTTTGGTTTGATCGTCGATGGCGCGGTGGTGATGGTGGAGAACATCATCCGGCATCTCGCCGAGAAACAGCACAAGCTCGGACGTCGTTTGACAGCCTTGGAACGCGCCCATGAAGTTCTCGTCTCCGCCAAGGAAGTGGCGAGTCCGATGTTCTTCGGGGTCTGCATCATCACGGTAGTTTATTTTCCGATTCTTGCGTTGACCGGCATCGAAGGAAAAATGTTCAAGCCGATGGCCATCACCGTCATCTTCGCCCTCGTTGGTTCCATGGCGCTGGCCCTCACGCTTATGCCCGCGCTCTGCTCTTATCTGCTCGGTGGGAATATCAAGGAAAAGGACAGCTTCCTCGTGAACTGGGCCAAGATCATCTACACGCCCATCTTGCGCTTTGCTCTGCGATTCCGCTGGGTCGTCACCAGCGCCGCCTTGGCCCTTTTCATCCTGGCGGTCATGGTGTTCAACCGGTTGGGCGCGGAGTTTGTGCCCCAACTGGATGAGGGCTCATTCGCCACGCATATGATCCGCACCACCAGCATCGGCATTGATGCCAGCATCGATATGCAAAAGCGCGGCGAGAAGCTGCTACTGGAGAAGTTTCCAGAAGTGTCCTATACGTTCAGCCGCCTGGGCACGGCGGAGATCGCGAGCGACCCGATGGGTGTGAACGTGGCCGACACCTACATCATGTTCAGCCCGGTAGAAAAATGGCGCAAAGTGAACGGTCAGCCCATCGGTAAAGAGGCACTGGCCACCTTGATGACTGAGGAGCTCGGCAAGTATCTCCCCGGTGAGGGCCACCTGTTCAGCCAGCCCATTGAGATGCGTTTCAACGAAATCCTGGAAGGCACACGTGCGGATGTCGCCGTGAAGGTCTTTGGCGAAGACTTCGCCGTGATTGAAAAAATCGCGATGGAAGCGCGGGAAATCTTGGAGCAAGTTCCCGGTGCAGCGGATGTGGAGTTCGATGCGCTCGGCAAATCACCACTGCTGGAAATTGTTCCCAACCGCGAGGCCATGAGCAAATACAACCTGCACGCCGCCGAGTTGAACCGTGTGGTGAATACCGCGTTGGCCGGGCAAGAAGTTGGGAAGCTTATCGAAGGTAACCGGCGTTTCGACATCGTGATACGCTTGAACGAGGGGTTGCGGGAGCGGATTGAGGATTTGAAACGCCTGCCGGTGCGCGTGGACGACGGCGGGTTACTTACCCTCGGCCAGGTCGCTGACTTCAAGATAGTAGAACAAGTCGCGGCCATCGCACGCGAATACAGCCAGCGCCGTGCGGCTATCATGGTGAATTTGCGTGGTCGCGATGTGGAAAGTTTTGTTCTCGAAGCGCAGAAGAAGATCGCTGAACAAATCAAGCTGCCCGATGGCTACACCATCGAGTTCGGCGGCCAGTTCCAGAACCTGCTGGAAGCGCGGCAACGGCTCAACGTCGTCGTCCCGGTCGCGATGTCGCTGATCTTCATCCTCATCTTCATGGCCTTGCAGAGCTTGCGGCAGTCGCTGCTGGTGTTTCTCGCCGTGCCGTTGGCCGTAACCGGTGGGGTGTTCGCCCTATGGGCGCGCGATCTGCCCTTTAGCATCTCGGCGGGTGTCGGTTTCATCGCGCTCAGCGGCATCGCTGTGCTGAATGGGTTGATGATCATCACCTTCTTCAATCAACTGCGCGAGCGGGGGGCGGATGTACGGACCGCCGTTTGGGATGGCTCGCTTTTGCGCTTGCGCCCCAAGCTCATGACGGCACTGGTGGCTTCACTTGGCTTTGTGCCGATGGCCATTGCCAGCGGCGCGGGCGCGGAAGTTCAACGGCCACTTGCTACTGTTGTTATTGGTGGAATCTTGTCTTCGACTTTCTTGACACTTGTTTTGCTGCCGACCCTCTATGAGTGGCTGGAAGGAAGAAAAGAATCTGCAGACGAAAGGCCGAAGAAGTCGCCTTCTCCCGATGCCACGTCAGTCACTTGAAAAGCATGACATCATTGAACACCATCGGATTGTTCGCCCTGACGGCCTTAGAGCAGATTTTCGGCTGCTCCAGTCATCGTTTTGTTTCCTCACCTCAAAAATAACCTCAAACCAAAGGTCTGATAAATATGAAGACAAACCTCCGCATCCTCACTCTAGCTGTCGCCCTGTGCGCTGGCCTAGCATTCCCGGCCTTCGCAGCCGAGAAGCATGACCATAAACATAAAGCCACGCCCAAGGGCGGGCGATTGCTCGACAAGACCGAACCTCACGCCGAGTTCGTTGTGGAAAAGGACCGTAGTGTGACCATCAACTTCTATACCGAAGACATGAAGCCGGTCGCGGCTACGACTCAGAACGTCACTGTCATCGCCGATGCCAAGGCTGGCAAGGCAACGCTCCAGTTCGAAAAGAAGGGCGATACCCTCGTTAGTAAAACCAAACTGCCCGAAGGTGAAGATTACAATGTCGTTGTGCAATTCAAGCAAACGGCCGAATCCAAACCGCTTAATCTCCGTTTCAAGCTCGACATGAAGACTTGCGGTGAATGCAAACGCGCCGAATACGCCTGCAGTTGCGATCATTGATCCACAAGCATACCCGCCGCGTGGCAAAAATGACCGCGCGGTGGGCTATCATGAACTACCTCATGAAAACCAGCAAAGCAGTCTGCTCCGGTGTGGCAATGATGGCTCTGACTTTGCTTTCAGCAACGCCGACTACTGCGCACACAGCTCGTTCACGCTCTATGAACGGCGTGATTGAATATCAAGATGTGAAAATTCGAAGCGTGATGTTCAGGCCGGCGAGCGGTGAAGCTCCGACAGAATACGTCCTGAAGGACGCCACGAAATTTATTCAGGACTCACATTTCGTTGCGGCAACCGAACTGAAAGCGGGGACAAAGGCAGTTGTTTACTACCGGCAACCGTTCTTTGGAAAGCCATTCATAACAAAAATCGTCTGGTTCAACGGACAATGAATTAGGACATCACCCTGTGAGCCGATGGAAGTCACCGCAAACTGCAGCCCGGCGTGCAGAACACGCCGCAAAAGAGGCAGACCAGCGGCGCATCGAAAAGAGCCGAAGCTGGCTGTTGGCAGTGGCCATAATCGTGGTTTCAGTTGGCTTGACTGTGGCTGATTATTTTTGGTTAAGAGCGCGGGCAGACTCACGTCGTAAACATCCGCATCAGCAACAAGGGCAAAGCACGAACAATCCTTCGATGAAAACCAACCGATAAAATTGCCATCACGACCTAGATCAAGAACGTTTTCATTCTGACTTTCAGCATCATTGATCGCCTTTATGGATCACCAATTTTTCCCTGCGATTGCCGCCACCGGGTTCACGGTCGCCTTCTTCCACGCGGCCATTCCCACGCACTGGCTGCCCTTTGTGCTCACGGCCCGCGTCCAGAAGTGGAGCAAATCGAAAACCCTGCTGATAACCATGCTCGCAGGTTGCGGACATGTCCTGTTCACCGCAGCTCTTGGATTTCTGGTTGCATGGTGTGGTATCGAGTTGAGCGATAAGATTGGCGGCTGGTTCCCCAAGATTGCAGGTGGGGCGTTGATAGCTTTCGGCCTCTTTTATGTAATTCAGCAAATTCGTGGAAAGGGGCACGGACATTCGCATCTCCACGACGATGCTGGACACGGACCACGCGATGGACTGCTGGTAAGCACTGGTCACGGTTTTGTCGAGATTACCGTCTTTGAGACAGGTGTGCCACCGCAGTTCCGGCTCTTTTTCTATGACCAACACAAGCAATCTCAATCGACGCCGCTGGCAACCGCTGTAAAAATCGAAACGGTTCGTCCTGACGGAACGCGCCAGGCATTTGCCTTTCGCCCAGCAGGTGAATATCTCGAATCGACGAGCGATATTCCAGAACCCCATCAATTCAAGGCTATCTTACGACTGTCACACGGCAATCATTCGCATGACCACGAAGTGCAGTTTGAGGAACACGATCACGTTCATCAAACACGGGGCGGCTGCAATCACCATAGTGAAGCAGTTAAATCGCCTGCGAAAAAATCGGATTGGGCGGCGGTTTCCAGTCTGCTCGTGCTGTTAACCTTCTCACCGTGCGAAGGCTTTTTGCCTATCTATGTTTCCGGTGTGCGCTATGGGTGGAGCGGTTTTTTTCTGCTCACACTCATTCTCTCGGTCGCGACAGTTGCCGGAATGGTGATATTTACCTGGCTCACGCTTGCTGGGATGGAGAAACTGAAGTTGGAGTTTCTCGAAAAATACGAGCGAAGCACCTTGGGCGGTTTGCTTTGCCTCTTAGGACTCTTGATTATCATCTTTGAACATTGAATCTGCGAGGAAGGCTTTCTGTAGCTACCAGCACGGTCTTTGTGTCGTCAATGAACATAGATTTTGAAAAAGCAGAGTGAACCGAAATCGCAAAGTGGTCTGGGGCGCTTCATTGAAACCGAAGCACACCATCGGCTAGCGATTGCATTTGCCACAGCTGTTCTCACCTGCGGTCTCACGATCCGCTTCACGAGCTGGCCGATGAGCCTGATCCTTTCGTGGGATATGTTCGCATTCAGCAGTTTAGTCCTGGCTTGGTTGGGGAAGTTTTTTACCGATGCCAAGTCGCGTATGCGCGAAGCGCACCTGCAAGATTCCAGCTATAGTGCGATTTGCTGTTGCGTAGTTCTGGCATCAGTGGCTGGTCTGGCTGGAGCTGGAACGTTGCTTGGATCTGCCAAAGCACTCATTGGCATAGAAGCTACAAAACATGTTTTGCTCGCGGGCGCGACGGTCTTTTTATCATGGTTCCTTGTCCATACGATGCTGGCGCTGCACTACACACACGTCTTCTACTGTTCATGTAAGGAGGCAGGGCACGGACATGGCATTGGTCTTATTTTCCCAGGCGAGAAAGAACCCGATTTCTTAGATTTTGCTTATTTTGCGTTTGTAGTCGGCATGACCTGCCAGGTTTCCGACATTCAAGTAACATCGCGACGTATTAGACGGATCGTTTTGTTACACGGTTTGCTTTCCTTTGCGTTCAATGCAATAATTTTAGCATTCAGTATAAACCTCGCAGCGACCCTCCTGTAGCACAAAATCGACTACGAATCCCCATGAAGCCTAATAACCACGAACATCGGGATCATCAAGATGAACACGGTTCGTGCTGTGAGGGGACAGGGGCGGTCGGACCCAAGCCTGCTCCACAGTCCATCGCGATCAATCCGGAAGTTAAAGGTGAGAATGTTTCAATTTTCAAAGTCGCCGGCATGGACTGTCCTGACGAAATTGCGGCCATTGAACGTGTGTTAAAACCGCTGAAGGGCGTGGGGGAAATCCAAGTAAACCTCATGGCAGGCACGGCTACTGTCACTCATGACGAGACCATCACGCCCGAGCAGTTGATCCAAGCCATTGGCACGGCGGGCTTAAAGACTTCCCTGCAATCCGAAGGGAACAAAGAAGCGGATGAGCACGGCGGAACTTGGGATAATTCCCGCCTAATTTCAGTCATTGTTTCCGGTGTCTTCACAGGGTGTTCCCTCCTGTTTCAATGGCAGAATCTTTTCACACCTTATGGGAAAATTGCCGCCGCGCTGACAGCCATCGTCGCGGGTGGGTGGTTTATCTTTCCGAAGGCGATTCGCGCTTTACGCCATGTGTCCCTCGACATGAACGTACTCATGACCGTTGCCGTGGTCGGAGCGGCCTGCATTGGCGAATGGACTGAGGGGGCCGCAGTCGTGTTCCTCTTTGCCCTGTCCGAGTTGTTGGAGGGCTTTAGTGTGGCTCGCGCTCGTCGGGCAATTCAATCCTTGCTAGCGCTCACGCCAGATACAGCCTTGGTGAAGCGGGATGGTCAGACTCAGGAAGTGCGGGTCGAGGAAGTCAAAGTGGAGGAAATGTTGGTCATCAAATCAGGCGCACGAGTGCCGCTGGACGGAGTGGTGACTTCCGGTGAATCAACCATAAACCAAGCCCCTATCACCGGTGAATCAATGCCCGTGGAAAAGAAACCGGGCGACACGGTTTTCGCGGGCACGATCAACGGCGAAGGCTCGCTTGAAGTGAAAGTAACGAAGGCACACGCTGATACTACCTTGGCCAAAATCATTAAGCTTGTTGGGGAGGCGCAGAGTCAAAAAGCACCCTCACAACGATTTGTTGATCGGTTTGCAAAAATTTACACTCCATCGGTCTTCGTAGTTGCCATTTTGGTTCTGCTATCCGGCCCCTTGATCTTTCACGGAACTTGGTTGGAGTGGACCTATCGCGCTTTGGTTTTGCTGGTTATCGCTTGTCCTTGTGCGCTGGTCATTTCCACACCTGTATCAATCGTCTCCGGTCTAACCGCTATGGCGCGGCGTGGTGTGCTCATCAAGGGCGGCGTATTTCTTGAAGAGATCGGCAAATTAAAAGCGCTCGCCGTAGATAAAACCGGGACAATCACGGAAGGCAAACCTCGCGTGCAACAGGTCATTTCGTGGAATGGAAAGTCCGAGGAAGAAATCCTCCGAGTGGCCGCAGCAATTGATGCCCACTCCGAACATCCATTGGCACAGGCCGTTGCGAAGTATGCCGAGGAAAAGAAGATCCAATTCCCGGTCAGCGAAAATTATCAGTCAAAAACCGGACGGGGTGCGGAAGCGCAAATTGATGGGCATCTCTATTTTGTCGGCAACCATCGGTTTGCTCATGAGTCCGCCGTCTGCTCGGATGAGTTGGAAAAAAAACTTGCTGAATTGGAAGCTCAAGCGGTGTCCGTTGTGATTGTGGGCCACAAGCCGCACAATGATTGCAAAGGGGAAGTGCTGGGGATACTTGCCATCGCCGACACAGTGCGTGCCAATGCTATCGAAGCCGTCAAATCGCTTCATGCCGCCGGGGTGGAAAAAGTCATCATGCTAAGCGGGGACAATCAGCGAACGGTGGATGCTATCGCCAAACAGGTCGGCATTGATGAGGCCAAGGGTGATTTGTTACCCGACCAAAAAATTGAACACGTTCGGGCGTTGCTCGCACAGCATAAGCACGTTGGCATGATTGGTGACGGCGTGAATGATGCGCCCGCAATGGCTGCCGCCAGCATCGGCATTGCCATGGGAGGCGCGGGCACCGACACCGCGATTGAAACAGCGGACATCGCCCTGATGCAGGACGATTTAGCCAGGTTGCTGAAACGATTCGATTGGGCCGCCGCACCGTTAAGATAATTCAGTTTAACATCGCGTTCGCACTCGGGGTTAAGGCCGTTTTCCTCATCCTGGCCCTGGCAGGCCACACTAGTCTTTGGCTGGCGATTCTGGCCGACACGGGCGCAACGCTCGTGGTCATCGCGAATTCTCTAAGGCTGTTGAAAAACAAATGAGCCTCACGAAGCTGCCATCAGAACAGCCTGGCGAGGCTGTGGCCTGTATCCAATCTGCTGGATTGCTTACATCCCACGATTGGGGTATTGATGGCTTTGTGCAGCGTATCAAAGCAATAGTCGCATTGATACTGGCGCTAGTATGGTTGCCAGCCGCTTCATGCTGCCTCATTGACGCCTCTGGGCTGATGGAGCAACAAGATTGCTGTGCCAAGGACCATTCTCAACCCGTTTCCAGCGCAGGCGGTTGTGACCAACCCTGCGGGATACTTGCATCCGCCAGTTATCTCTCGCCGCAGGACCAGTTGATCGTCCCTGTTCCGCCACCCTTTCTGCTCTGCAATCTCGCCTCCTTTCAGGCCGAACATCAGCGGCCATTCATGATTCAGTTCGTTTTACCAGCAACCGCACCTCCAGAACTGGCCTGTAACTGGCAATTTTCCTTCCGCACCGCGCTTTCTCCGCGTGCGCCCTCCTTCGTTTCGTAAAACTGTCTGCTTGAGGTTCTTCCCGTTGGGTGCGGTGACTTATGCACCGCGATTTAGCTTAGTTGGTTTTTGAAATTGTGTGTTTATGAAACGATTTACTTTATTTGTTTGTTTGGCGTTGTTGAGCGGCTTGGCACTTGGAGGTTGCCACTCGAAATCTTCCGAATCATCGGCGGGTGTGGAAACCGAAGAGATTGGCCCTAAATACAGTGCGAGCAACGGGCTCCTCGTGCCAGAGGAAACACGGAAGTCGCTTGGCCTCCAAATCACCGAGGTCACGGAGCAGAAAGTTCCGGCCACACTTGATATTCAGTTGCGAGTTTATAGAGCCGGGAAGGAAGCTACCCTCGCCAGTGCGACAATTTTGCCAGAGGAAGCCAAGACACTGAAATTGGGACAGGCCGTTCGTGCCCATTCGGGTAAAACGGTTCTTACCGGAGTCGTGGTGGAGTTGAGCGATCAATTGCAAAAGGCATCAGGCATGGTCGAGGTCTTGGTTGAGCTGCAACACACCTTGGACATGGTGGCGACGCCGGATGCCTTTTTACCCGCCAGCATCGTTCTGGATTCAGCGGCAACGGTTGTCTCCATACCCCGCGACGCATTACTGGTGAACAGCGAAGGGCACTCAGTTTACACGGTAAGTGGGGAATATTTTATCCGCACACCGGTCAAGGTGGGGGCATTGAGCGATAAGCTGGTGGAGATCAAGGATGGGCTTTACACGGGCGACCAGGTGGTTTTGACGCCGGTGATGGCGCTATGGATGACTGAACTGGCGGCGGTCAAGGGTGGACAGGCGTGCTGCGCAGTGCCGACAAAGGGGAAGTAATATGGTTCTTAAAATTGTCGAAGTATCGCTCCGGCAGCGGGCGCTTGTTCTGCTCGCCACCATGGTTCTGATCGCTGTCGGGGTGTGGTCCGCGTTACGGCTGCCGATTGACGCCGTGCCGGACATCACGAATCCACAGGTGCTCGTGAACACCGCCGTGCCCGCGCTTGCGCCGGAGGAGATTGAAAAGCTTGTCACGCTGCCGCTCGAAAGCCAGATGGCCGGGTTGCCCGGCATGATTGAACTGCGTTCGCTTTCCAAGTTCGGTCTCTCCCAAATCCGCATGACCTTTGAGGATGGCGTGGACCTCTATCGCACAAGGCAACTGGTGAGTGAACGGCTGCTGAGTGCTGCGGAAAAGCTACCGCCCGACCTGCAACCACGACTGGCCCCCATCAGCACCGCGCTCGGAGAAATCTTTTACTACTCGGTCCAGTTCTCGACCAGCACCTCGAACAAGCCGCCTACCCGCTACGAACAGTTGCAGTCGTTGAAACAGATTCAGGAATATGTCATCAGTCCACTGCTTCGCGCCACGCCCGGGGTGGCGGAAGTGAACACTTCCGGCGGTTACGAGCGGCAAATTGTCATCATGCCCGATTCCGCCCGGTTAGCGAGCGCGGGAATCAGCCTGGATGAACTGGCTCACGCCATTGGTGAGAATACGGAGAACGTCGGTGGCGGGTTGGTGGAGATTGGCGGTGAGCAGATAGTCATCCGCGCCAACAGCCGGGTGAGCACCCTGGATGAAATTGCGCAAATCCCCCTCAAGTTCGCCTCTGGAGTGCAACCGTTGCTCGTCCAGGATGTGGCACAGGTGGGTATCGGTTCCAACTTCCGCACCGGTGCAGCTACGGTGAACGGGGAAGAGGGAGTAGTTGGTGGCGCGTTGATGCTCGCCGGTGGTAACAGCCGTGTCGTGGCACGTGACGTGGCAGCGAAACTGGCACACATTCAGGAGAAATTGCCTCCGGGGGTTGAAGTTCGTCCGCTCTATAATCGATCTGACTTGGTGAACCGCACCGTTCAAACGGTCGAGACGAGCCTGTTCGAGGGAGCCTTGCTGGTGGTAGTGGTTCTGTTCGCGTTGCTGGGCAATCTGCGGGCAGCCTTCATCGTCGCGCTGGCCATTCCTCTCTCCATGCTCTTTGCGTTGACGGGCATGGTGCAGAGCAAGGTATCAGGCAACTTGATGAGCCTGGGCGCAATCGATTTCGGCCTCATCATCGATGGCGCGGTCGTGATGGTGGAGAACATCATCCGGCATCTGGCCCACAAACAGAAGGAGCTTGGTCGCGAACTTACCGCCTCCGAACGCTTTGCTGAAGTGCGTTTCTCGGCGAAGGAGGTCGCCAATCCGATGTTCTTTGGGGTGCTCATCATCACAATCGTCTATGTACCCATCCTCGCTCTTACAGGCATTGAAGGGAAAATGTTCCGCCCGATGGCAGTCACCGTGATTTTCGCATTGGCAGGTTCGCTAATACTGGCAGTCACACTCATGCCGGTGCTGTGCTCATACTTTCTGCGTGGAAAAATCCAAGAACGCGATAACTGGTTGGTGCTTTTTTTCAAGGCGCTTTATACACCGCTGCTCAAGTGGGCCTTGCGGTTCAAGCTGCTTGTGGTGGTTGCAGCCGTCCTGTTATTCGGCTCTTCGCTGTTCGTTTTCACACGGCTGGGTGCGGAGTTTATCCCGCAACTGGATGAGGGCACGATGCTGCTCCAGTTCATCCGCAGTGGCAGCGCAGGGTTGAATGCGTCGACAGATTTACAACAGAAGTCTGAGAAAGTGTTGCTGGAGAAGTTCCCGGAGATCGACCGCATGTTCGGACTTATCGGCACCGCCGAGATCGCCGTAGACCCGATGGGACCCAACTTGTGCGATACCTACATCGAATTCAAACCGCGCAGTGCGTGGAGGAAGATTGATGGAGAGCCCATGAGCAAGGAACAGCTCATCGATTTGATGAGGCGCGAACTGGCTGTCCACGCACCTGGCCAGACCTACCTGTTCACGCAACCAATCCAGATGCGGTTCAACGAAATGATGGCCGGTGTCCGCGCTGACATCGCGGTGAAAGTATTCGGCGATGACTTTAAAGAGCTGGAAAGGATCTCTACTGAGATCCGCGATCTTTTGCGTGAAATTCCTGGGAGTGGCGATGTGGAGTTTGACGCTTTTGGACGTTCCCCCTTGCTGGAGATTAAACCCGATCGGGCCGCGTTGCGCCGCTACAATATGCAGGCGGGCGATCTCAATCACGCCATCGCCACGGCCCTTGCGGGCGAGGAAGTCGGCACTGTCATCGAGGGCAATCGCCGCTTCCCAATCGTGGTCCGCCTCAGTGAAGACGCACGCCGCAACGTAGAAGCAATGAAACGCCTGCCCGTGCGAACAGAAGCGGGCGGTTTGCTCACGCTCGGCCAAGTAGCCCAATTTCAGATGGGTGAACAGGTCGGTGCGGTCACGCGCGAATCCGGCCAACGACGCGGTGCCATCCTGGTGAATCTACGTGGGCGAGATGTGGAGGGATACGTGAATGAAGCCCTCACGCGAATCAAAACCGAGGTGAAGTTTCCGGCGGGTTACTATTTCGAGTTCGGCGGGCAGTTCGAGAATCTGCAAAAGGCCCGTGCGAGGCTCGCGCTCATTGTACCGATGGCGCTGGTGTTCATCTTCATCCTTATCTTTATGAGCTTTGGCAGCTTCCGGCAGGCAGCGCTGATCTTCATCTGCGTTCCCTTGGCGATAAGCGGTGGTATTTTCGCGCTCTGGTTTCGTGATATGCCTTTTACCATCAGCGCGGGAGTTGGCTTCATTGCACTCAGTGGCATTGCCGTGCTCAACGGCATCATGCTTATCAGCTTTATCAATCAACTGCGGCGGGAGGGACGCAATGTTCGGGACGCCGTTGTGGAAGGAACGCTCACTCGTCTGCGCCCGAAGCTCATGACGGCACTGGTAGCTTCGCTTGGTTTCGTGCCCATGGCCATTGCCAGCGGCGCGGGTGCGGAAGTCCAACGGCCTTTGGCCACCGTGGTCATCGGCGGCATCATCACTTCGACATTTTTAACCTTGGTTTTGTTGCCGGTGCTCTACGAATGGATTGAACGCGACCACGAACGGTCAAAACAAAGGTGACGAATTTCCCTTAGCCGGAACGATGCAGTTGGAGGATGATTTAGCATAGGATTAGCCGGTGAAAGCGGGTTGGTTTTCTACTGCATTGCAGTTGGGGAACGGGCTTAAGATTTTCTCCCAGAGACGGCACCACCAAGCCCGTTCACGGATGGGCACGGCCAGTTTGAGCGTCGTTTTGCCACGCGGATAGCTCAAAACTCCCGCCGTGACGAAGAGCCAAAAGCGCAGCGAGTGGATGGTCACCTTCTGTTGCCAGCCCAGATGCCGCTGGAAGAGGACGCTCAGGTTATAGGTCAGCGTGGTCAGACTCAGCGCCGCCTCGGTGGCCCAAAACTTTTCCAGGCACAAGGTCGGCAGGGCAAAACCTTCGCGCAGTTCCTTGATCACGTTCTCGCAATCGGCCCGGCCGTTGTAATAACGCCACACCGCCAGGGGCGGATACGTCGCCGCGGACAGGCTGGTGACCAGCGCCTGAAAGCGGTAGCCCGGCACGTCCAGCAACCGTTTGCCTGCCCGTGTGTCGTCCGATTCGTGCACGCGATGATGGATCAGCACCAGCCGGCGCGGCTGCGGCCAGTGCAGTGATTGATATTCCAGTTCGGCCACCTCGGTGCCCGGCACCTCGGTCGGCTGCCAGGACAGATCGTCTTTGAGCAGTTTTTGGATCGGCTGGCTCAACTGCGCCACAACCACGTGGGCAGGCGCAGTTCTTCCCATAAAGCTAGCAGTTCGGGCAGGCAAAATCCCGCGTCGGCCCGCACCCCGCGCAGGCGCAGGTGGCGCGGCAAGTTCTCCCACAGGTCCAGAAAGAAGGCGGCGGCATTGCTGCCGCAGGGCGAGTTGCCCGCCCGCAACCACAACTGCGCCACCAGCCGCACTTCGGCGATCACCGCCAGCAGCGGATGCAAACAGGGTTTCAGTCCGGCACGGGTATAACCGACCGCCACCCCTTGCTGATGGCCGTCCTCATGCAACAGCCGCGTCGAGTCCAGATCCAGCGTGTAGCCTTCCTTGGTCCCCGGCAACCGGTCCAGACACCAATGCCAGAGCTGGCGGAAACACCGCAGGTTCGTGCCGGCCGAATCAAACCCCTGAAAAAAACGGGACAGCGACGATTGGCTGGCCACCCGGCGCACCCCGATCAGTTCCGGGGCCACCGGGTCGCGCCGCAGATAAGCCACGTGCGTGAGCTTGCGCGCATCACACAATAGACCGTGCAGGAACGCCAAAGCCTTCTCGACCGGCAGCAGATGGTTGTTGGACAAAGGCAGAACGTGGGGCAGCGCCGCACGCAAAGTGTCCAGCCAGTCCCCACCACGCAGCCAACCCCAAAAAACGGCACTGCCTGCATGGGGGCTTAGCCGTTGATCGGTAAAGCCAATCGCCATTGCCTGGCCGGCCGTTTTGAACTCAAATGCCGCAGCCACCGTTTGGTGAACCGGGCGTGTGCCCAACGATTGTTTCGGTTTCATTCACCACCAATCAGTTCCTGAACGGTGGCGCTTTTTCAACTGCATCGTTCCGGCTAAGAGGTAGCCTCTCAACATGACGGCAAGTTGAAGCAGTAGTGAACCAGTATTTTAGCGCTGTGCGCTTTTCCTTCCCGGCCCGGAGGCGCACGAGATGTGCGTTTACTTTGGGATGTTGGCGCGGGGAGTGTAAGCCAGAAAGGGACGCCAAACAGATCGCTTATGCGCTTGCAATGGCGATTTTAAGCAACGGCCGGTCGGTAAGTGATAGCAAACCGCTGAACTTCTTCTCGAAACCGGGTTTCAGATCGGATGCTTGGGAAACTTGCTTGTGTGGTACAAATTTATTTTCCCAGCCCGCTTTTTGATGACTTCGGAAATTTGTTCCAGATCTTTCGATTGTCTGGTAGTCAGCAAATAATTGAAGAAAACGAAATCTCCTATTCTGGTGAGTCCCACAGCATCGGTTTTGAGCAGTCCTTGGTGGGTGATTTGATAGAACGTGTAGCCGAGGTCGCGCAACCTGGCAAGAATGGAGCGGTCGAAGTCTTCCAACACCTCAATCACGATATCCGGCTTGAATCGGACAATTGAATCGGAAGCGCCTTTCAAAAATTCCTGATCGTGGCCTTCCACATCCACTTTGAGGACAAACGAAGACTGAACGTCAACGGTCTTCAAGTACGAATCGAGCTTCTTGATTTTCACCTGCACTGAGTCTGTGGCTGGGCTAAAGGACTCCTGGAAACCTGACGTTAACGAGGCGCTCATATCTGATTTGCTTAGAAACAACCGTGCTTCGCCGTCGTGATCTGACAATGCAACTTGCTCGACGGTAAGGTTTGAAAGCTTATTGAGGTGCTTGTGCTCGGAGAGAAGGGAGTACATTTTCGGGTTTGGCTCAAAGGCGATGACTTGAAGTTTTGGATTCAGCTTGGATGCTACGAGTGAAAAGAACCCTATGTTGGCTCCGACATCAATAAACAAGGGCCGGGAGGCGGTCAGCATTTCAATCGCGGTACGGCTGAAAGGCTCGTAATAGTCGATCCCCTGCCAAAAGAGCTGGAAGCTCAAGTCATTATCATCCGCCCCACTCATGAGCAATTCCGCATAGGATTCTGGAATCGGTATCCGTACTGGAAGCGTCCCGAAGTAGCGGGGCGTGATTCCGATCCTGGAAAATCCAGGCCTTAATGAGGGGAAAAATCGACATGCTTTGATCAATGCCTTGGCAACCGGCATTAACAGAACTTTTCTAAACTTCATAACTTCAATGCTTGGTAAAACTGCACAGTCTGGAGGAATATCGGTGGATTTGGGCGGCAAAATCGCTAGGCGCGAGCATTTGCCGGGCCAGGAAAATTACCTAAACACCTCGAAGGAGGGTTATTTAGCAAGCAGAAGAAGGAGCGCGAACGGGAAGGGCCGCACGAAAGGAAAAATGCCAGGTTGAAGCCAGTTCAGGTGGAGGTGAGGTGAAATGTTCGGGAGAAAATTCTTCAATCTCCGCATGTTTTACTTTCCACAGGACAATGAGAATTGCGGCCGACGAAGCATGCATGACCTCCTTTTGGATGGAGCCACGATGCCCATTTCCCAGGCAAACTCCGTCCGCAACGGGATGATCAGATTCGGACTCGCGTGACTCGTTTATTGCGGCGTGGTCATGAATCAATTCAAAATGGTCGAGGATGGGATGTGATGACGCTAGTGCGAACATCCCTATCAAAAAGGCTATGGTGACTAATCTGAGTCGATCCATTTTGAGACACTAGCCCACAATGGTGACTCTGGCAAATGGGGGTGTTTGCTTGTTGAAACTGTCAGTGCTTTAGAAGCTTTAGTGGGGGTGAGTGGCAGCCAACAACAGCAAAGCCGTCAGAATTCCGAAGGGGAGACGACGAAGAGGGCGGTTAAAGGAACGTGATCGCATTTACAATTCGTTTGCATTTAGAATGCGGCTTGCTGGAGCAAGCCTTTGTTTTCGAGGGAAATCTCGGGCGCACAATCGCCGCTCAGCCATAGTTGCATCTCAGGCTGTCGTTCTTTGAACATATAAATTTTCAAATAAAGGTTGAACGGCCTCGATAGCTGACGTATCTATGCCAACGTGCTGCGAATAAAGCCAATTGTGGCGTTGCTGGTGCTGGCGTTTTTTACGTTGGCCTCCGCACACTCATTTTTGGAGCGCTTCGAAGTCATTCATCAAGAGGTTGCCGCAGGACATTCTCACTCTGATACGGATCATCCTATTGCTGACGGGAAGTGTTCGACCACTGTCGGACGCAACGAGAATCAGCAATCTGCGACTGATGGCTCTCTTGACCTTTCTAAATTTTTTGCTGTGGCCCTAGTGCTTTTACAGCACGCACAGACGGTGACCCAGTCTTCCCAAGATATCTCAAGTTCACCTCCTGAACTTGAGTGTGGTTGGCAATTCTCCTGCCGCGCGGCGCTTCCCGTTCGCGCTCCTTCGTTTGCTTCATAATTGAATCCTCTTCTCTGAGGGTTCATTCCTGTTCGACATGACGTGTATTCGTGTCGTTCCCGTGTTCCTTCGATTCCTTATGTCCGTTCAATGCCAGTATTATGAAGCAATTTTTGTCCGTCAGAAACATATCTTTAACCGGTCTGCTGTTAGGATTAAGCGGATGCGTTTCCAATCCGGCGGTAGAGAAGAATTCTGCTCCGCCTAGATCAGAACAAAGCAAGGTTTCAGCCTCTGTTGTGGCTGGAACTGACGGCCAACCCGCAGCCTCCGAAGTTCGGATAAAAGAGGCTGCCGGCTCGCTGACGCTGCACGATGCGTTGGCATTGGCGTTAACTGACAATGCAGAGCTAGCCCCCTTTGCCTGGCAGCAACGTGCGAACGAGGCGCGTCGACTTCAAGCCAGTCTTCAAACCAATCCTGAACTTAGCTTCGAAGTGGAAGATGTCCTCGGAACGGGCGAATTTTTCGGTCTTCGTGAAGCACAGACCACATTGCAGCTCAGCCAAGTGATCGAACTCGGCCAAAAGCGGGCGGCTCGGACTGAGGTTGCATCTACGGTCGGAGGTATCACCAAAGCGGAATATGAACTGAAGCGCGTAGAAGTGCTTGGTGATGTTACTCAAAAATTCATCCAAGTGGTGGCAAGCCAGCATGCTTTGGATTTGGCCTTAACCAACCGGCAACTGGCCGAAGATGCGCTAAGGACAGTGCAAGAGCGGGTTAAAGCAGGAAAAGGCTCCGCTTTGGAGGAAAGAAAATCGCAAGTCACGTTAGCACGCGGTGAAGTCCTGGTGGAAGGAGCCAAGCATGATCTGGGCACGGCGAGAAAGAAACTTGCCGCAACGTGGCGTAGCACGCTGCCGATATTCGAAAAAGCGCAGGCAGATTTGTTCGCACATAAACCTATTCCGCCTTTCACTGAAATCACGAAACGCATTTCGGAAAGCCCTGAGGTGGCCCGCTGGATTTCAGAAAAGAAATTGCGGGAGGCAGAAATAAAACTGGAGGATGCCCGTCGCGTTCCAAATCTCACTGTCGGAGGCGGTCTGCGCCGCATTGAGGGACCGGGTGATCAGGCATTTGTTTTTAGCTTATCTCTTCCATTGCAGATTCACGATCGCAATCAAGGCGGTGCGGCAGAAGCCAGAGCGTTGCTGGGAAAGACCGCAGCTGAACAAAAAGCGGCTGAAGTCCGACTTGGTATGATCTTGGTTGGACTCTACGAAGAAATCATCCATGACGTCCGTATGATGGAAGGATTACAAAAGGAGATTTTGCCCAAAGCAGAAGAAGCTTTAGCGATCTCAAGAGAGGGGTTCGCTCAAGGCAGATTTTCGTACCTGGAAGTGCTCGATGCGCAAAGGACGATATTTGAAGTCAAACAAGAATACATCCAAGTCGCTGCGTCCTATCACCAGTTTCTACTCGAAATAGAACGCTTGATCGGTCAGCCCATCGAAGGCATCGAACAAAAGAAATAGCGTCAGCAATCATTTTTTGAATACATCTGAATTTTCTTATGAATATGAAGCAAATAGCGGCAATGATCCTGGTTCTGCTGGCTGGTGTTGGTCTGACCTGGTATGTGATGCAGAATGCCAAACCAGTGGCGCAAGGCATGAGTGAAGGCGGCCATGGGGGTGCAGCAGAAGCTGAGGCCAAAGGGCCACATGGGGGACGTCTCCTAAGTGATGGCGACTTTGCTACAGAGGTGACCATTTTTGAACGTGGTGTGCCGCCTGAATTTCGCGTGTTTTTCTACGAAAAGGGCCAGCCTATTGATCCATCGACAGTGAAACTCACCATTGAACTGCATCGGTTCGGCGGACGCGTGGACAAGATTGGGTTCGCCAAGCGCGAAGATTATCTGCTGGGCGACAAGGAAATTGTCGAACCGCACTCGTTCGACATAAAAGTAACCGCCTCGCGCGGGAGCAAAACTCATCGGTGGGAGTACGATTCCTATGAAGGCCGCACGACGATGACGCCGGAAGCGGTGCAGAGCTCGGGCATTGTCATCGAAACGACCGGGCCGGCCAAAATCAAGACGACCATCAAAGTCAATGGCCGTGTCCAGCCCAACGAAGACCACATGACGCACGTCATCCCGCGTTATCCTGGCATCGTGAAAAAAATCCACAAACGCCTAGGCGACTCCGTGGCGAAGGATGAAGTGGTGGCCGTTGTCGAGAGCAACGAAAGCTTGCAGTCCTATGACGTGAAATCATCCATCGCCGGGACGGTCATCAAGAAAGACGTAACCCAGGGAGAATTCGTCAAGGAGGGCGAAGCCATTTACACGGTCGCCGACCTCGGCACGGTGTGGGTGGACTTAAATGTTCACCGGAAGGACTTCGACAGGCTCAAAGTGGGCGAGGCTGTAACCATCTTCGCCAGCGAGGGAATTACCAATGCGACTGGAACGGTGAGTTACATCTCGCCGTTCGGTGCGGAAGACACGCAAACCATGCTGGCGCGGGTCGAGCTGCCCAATCCGACAGGCAAGTGGCGTCCGGGCTTGTTCGTCACTGGCGAAATCGTCGTGGAAGAAGCAGAAGTGCCGGTGGCCGTGAAAGCCAGCGCGCTCCAAACCTTCCGCGATTGGGAAGTGGTGTTCATTGCGGACGGCGGCATGTTTGAAATCGCCATTCTGGAATTGGGGCGGCGCGACGGGGAATGGGCGGAAGTGGTTTCCGGGCTGAACGCCGGGCAGAAATACGCCGCCGAAAACAGTTTCATCATCAAGGCGGACATCCTGAAATCCGGCGCTTCGCACGACCACTAAGAGGAACTCCCATGAAAGAAATCAAAGCCATTCTCCAGCCCCATATCGTCACCAAAGTTGTGCGCGCGTTGCACGCGTTGCCGCACTTCCCCGGTTTGACCCTCAGCGATGCGCGCGGTCAGGGACGCGGACGCGGCGCAGGCGGTTCGTTCAAACTGACCGAGGACGACATTGACTACCATCGCAAGGTCATCCTCGAAGTGGTTTGCAACGACGACCTCGCGGCGGACATCGCCGAAACGATTCGCCAGTCGGCTCACACCGGAAAAAAGAGTGATGGCATTATCCTTGTCAGCGAACTGTGCGAAGTGATTCGCATCCGCACCGGCGAGAAACAAGAACAAGCGGTCTGAATTCCGCGCCTGCCATGACAACCTCACTCCTGAAAACATTAGGCCTTTTCGCCGTCACCGCCGCCGCCGAGATAATCGGCTGCTACGCAGTTTATCTCTGGCTCAAGCTCGGTCGCTCGGCGTGGTGGTTGTGCCCCGCCGCCCTGAGCCTCGCCGTGTTTGCCTGGCTGCTGACGCTGCATCCAATGACAACGGGACGCACTTACGCGGCTTACGGCGGCGTCTACATCGCGGCGGCGCTGCTCTGGCTGTGGCGGGTGGACAAACAAATCCCCGACGCTTGGGATTTCATCGGCGGCGGCCTGTGCCTCGCGGGTTCTATCGTCATTGTCCTTGCGCCGCGTTAATCATTCTTCCCCAAAAAATATGCTCGAACGACTCATCAATTTTTCCATCCGCCAACGCTGGCTCATCTTGATCGCCACGGCGGCCGTCGCTGCGTTAGGCGTCTACAATTACCAGCGCCTCACGATTGATGCCGTGCCGGACATCACCAACGTCCAGGTGCAGATCAACACCGAAGCGCCCGGTTACTCGCCGCTCGAAGCCGAGCAGCGCATCACCTTTCCCGTCGAAACGGCGATGGGCGGATTGCCGCATCTCGAATACACCCGCTCCGTCTCGCGTTACGGCCTCTCGCAAGTGACCGTCATCTTCAAGGACGGCACGGACATTTACTTCGCGCGCCAGCTTGTCAACGAGCGCATCCAGGAGGTGAAAAGCAAATTGCCACCGAGCATCGAACCGTCGCCCGGCCCGATCACCACGGGCTTGGGTGAAATCTACATGTTCAATGTCGAAGCGGAAGCAGGCGCACGCAACGCCGATGGAAGTGAAGTTACACCCATTGACCTGCGCACCGTGCAGGACTGGATCATCAAGCCACAGCTGCGCAACGTGCCCGGCGTCATCGATGTGAATTCCATCGGCGGCTTCGTGAAGCAATATCATGTCACGCCGCACCCCGACAAACTGCGCGCCTATGGCATGACCTTCCGCGACCTGATGACGGCGCTGGCGGACAACAACGCCAACATCGGAGCGGGTTACATCGAGCGAAACGGCGAGCAATATCTCATCCGCAGCCCCGGCCAGGTCGCGGGGATTGCGGACATCGAGCAAATCGTGGTCGGCAACCGCGATGGTATTCCCATTCACATGGATGACGTCGCTGACGTTTTTCTCGGCAAGGAACTCCGGAATGGCGGCGCGACCAAGAACGGAACGGAAGTCGTGCTCGGCACAGTGTTCATGCTGATCGGCGAAAACAGCCGCACCGTCTCCGAGCGCGTCCATACTAAAATGGCGGAGATCAACAAGACATTGCCGGAAGGCATTGTGGCCAAGACCGTCTATAACCGCACCGACCTCGTCAACGCGGCCGTGAACACCGTGAAAAAGAACCTTTTTGAAGGCGCGGTGCTGGTGGTCGTGATTCTGTTTCTATTGTTGGGCAACATCCGCGCCGCGCTCATCACTGCGTTGGTCATTCCACTCTCCATGCTCTTCACCATCACCGGCATGGTCGGCTCAAAGATTAGCGGCAACCTGATGAGCCTCGGCGCGCTCGACTTCGGCCTCATCGTCGACGGCGCAGTCATCATCGTGGAGAATTGCATCCGCCGGTTGGGCGAGGAACAGCACAAGCTGAAACGCCTGCTTACCCGCCCGGAGCGATTCGAGGTCGTCCGCGACGCGACCAAGGAGGTCGTTCGACCGAGTTTCTTCGGCGTCTTCATCATCATGGTGGTCTATCTGCCCATTCTCAGTTTGAGCGGAGTCGAGGGCAAAATGTTTCACCCGATGGCTTACACTGTCATCATGGCACTGGCGGGCGCGATGGTTTTTGCGGCGACATTCATCCCCGCCGCCATCGCGTTGTTCCTCACCGGAAAAATTTCCGAGAAGGAAAACATTTTTATGCGGGGCGCGAAGGCGATTTATCAGCCATTGCTAAAACTCTGCTTGCACTTTCGCGGCGCAGCGGCTGTCGCGGCTGTGGTCTTGGTCGTGATCAGCGGGATTGTCGCCTCGCGCATGGGCACGGAATTCATCCCCAGCCTGGATGAAGGTGATGTGGCCCTGCACGCCTTGCGCATCCCCGGCACGAGTCTCACCCAGGCCATTGAAATGCAACACGCCTTGGAACGGCGGCTCGAGAAATTCCCAGAGGTGAAAATTGTTTTCGCAAAAATGGGCACGGCGGAAATCGCGACCGATCCCATGCCGCCCAGTGTCGCCGATGGGTTCATCATAATGAAACCGCGCAAGGATTGGCCCGATCCGAAAAAGCCGAAGGCGCAACTGGTCGCGGAATTGGAAAAAGCTGTGAAGGAAGTCCCCGGCAACAACTATGAGTTTACCCAGCCGATTCAGATGCGTTTCAACGAACTCATTGCGGGCGTGCGCAGCGACGTGGCCGTGAAATTGTTCGGCGAGGACATGACGGTGTTGCAGCAAACCGGCAAGCTGATCGAGAAGGAGATGAAGACCATCTCCGGCGCGTCCGACGTGAAGCTTGAGCAGACCACCGGCCTGCCGTTGATGAGCATCGTTCCAAAACGCGAAGCCCTGGCACGCTACGGCTTGAGCATTGCCCAACTTCAGGAAGTCATCGAAATCGCCCTTGGTGGCAAAGCAGCGGGCGAGGTATTTGAAGGCGACAAGCGTTTTGAAATCATCCTGCGACTTCCGGAGAGTCTTCGGACCGATATGGAGGCGCTGGAGCGCCTGCCTGTCCCCCTTCCGAAGCGCGAAGACAAAGTAGAAGGCACGGCCTTGGCGACTCTCACCTCCACTCGTGCGTCTGGTCTTCACACTTCCCAGGAATTCATTCGGCTGGGAGAGGTGGCTGAAATCTCCATCGCCCCCGGCCCGAACATGATCAACCGTGAGAACGGCAAACGCCGCATCGTTGTCACGGCCAATGTCCGGGGACGCGACCTCGGTTCATTCGTGGCGGAAGCGCAGCAGGTGATTGACGCAAAGATCAAAGTTCCGGCGGGCTACTGGATTGCGTGGGGCGGGCAGTTCGAGCAACTGATTTCCGCGACCAAGCGGCTGCAAATCGTCGTCCCTATCTCGCTGCTGCTGATCTTTGCACTGTTGTTCATGACCTTCGGAACGGTCAAAGACACGTTGCTTGTCTTCTCCGGCGTGCCGCTGGCACTGACCGGAGGTGTCGCCGCTTTGTGGCTGCGGGACATCCCGTTGTCTATCTCAGCGGGAGTTGGCTTCATCGCCCTTTCGGGTGTGGCTGTGCTCAACGGCATGGTGATGATTTCGTTCATCAATAAGCTCAGGGAGGAAGGCAAACCGCTGGATGACGCCATCACCGAAGGTTCACTCACCCGCTTGCGCCCCGTCTTGATGACTGCATTGGTCGCAAGTTTGGGATTCGTCCCGATGGCCTTGGCGACTGGCACAGGCGCGGAAGTCCAACGTCCATTGGCTACTGTTGTCATCGGCGGAATTCTTTCCTCGACGGCGCTGACACTGCTGGTGTTGCCCGGACTCTACCGGATGTTTCATCGTAAGGAGGACGAGGATGAGCCTGCACCCGCAAGAGCGTCCATCACCGAGCCGCCATCGAGTCTTTTGTCTGAAAATCCATAGCCGTATGACGTGTGAGCAGAACCAAACCACCATGGATAGCCGCCAAAAAAGCGGAACAATCTCGTCGTCAGCTTCGGAAGGAAAGACTGATGCTAGCGGGCATCATCCTGCTGATGGTCGCCTCGATGGTCGTCTATGGTTTCTATCTCAAGTACTTTTATTACAGCAAACCTGGCTATCGGCAGAAACCTGCCTCATCAAGCCAGTCATCCCCCACCTCAACGCCACACGATGAACCCAAAGAATTCTGAGGCGTCTTCGCTGCGCGTGTTGCTGACGCGCGATCGCTGGTTTGAAATCGGGCGCATCGTGGTGGTGGGAATCATCACGTTGCTTTATTGGCGAAGCATTCTGCCGCTTCCAGCGCTTTGGGTTGCCATTGCGTTTGGCTTATACCCATTGGTGAAGACCGGGCTGCGCGATCTCATCAAGGAGCGGAAGATCGGCACGGAAATCTTCGTCACCATCGCCACCACGATTGCCATGATTGGCGGCGAATACGTCGCGGGTGCGGTGTTGATGACCATCATTCTGATCGCCGAATTCATCGCCGAACTCAACACCGACCGCGCGCGGGCCTCGATCAAGGCGTTGATTGGCTCAGTGCCGCAGTTCGCTCTCGTTCGCGCCAATGGGCAGGAACGCAAAGTTCCCATCGCTGAACTGAAAGTCGGTGATGTCGTGCTCGTGCGCGGTGGCGAAAAAATTCCCGTGGACGGAACGGTCGTGGGTGGCCAGGGCGCGGTCAACGAAGCGCCCATCACCGGCGAAAGTATGCCGCAGGAGAAGGGCCTCGATGCGTCCGTGCTTGCGGGGACGGTCGTGGAGTCGGGCGCGTTGGACATCCGAACCGACAAACTGGGCCAGGACACGATGTTCGCCCGCATCATCACGCTGGTCGAGCAAGCCGAGGAACACCAAGCTCCCGTGCAAAAACTCGCCGACAAAGTGGCGGCGTGGCTTATTCCGGTCGTCTTCGTTTTCCTGTTGCTCGTTTATTTCTATACCCACGACCTGCGCAAGATTGTGACCTTGCTGATTTTTACTTCGCCCGCCGAACTCGGCTTGGCGACGCCGCTCGTGATGATTGCGGCCATTGCCCGCGCGGCGCGACAAGGCATTCTCGTTAAAGGCGGCATCTATTTGGAACTGCTGGCAAAGGCGGACGTGATGGTCTTCGACAAAACGGGAACTCTCACGGCAGGTCATCCGGCGGTCGTCGGAATTTATCCGGGTGATTCCAGCGTAAGCGAAGAAACACTGTTAACCTGGGCTGCTTCCGCAGACCGGCGCTCCGGGCATCCTTTGGCCAAAGCCATCGTGGCCCGCGCCGACGAGCGAAAACTTTCCGTGCCCGAGCCAAGCGAGTTCGAGATGATTCAAGGCCGGGGCGTGAAAGCCACCGTGGACGGAAAGAAAATTCTCGCTGGGAATGAAAAGCTTTTGCAGGAGAACGGCGTCCCGACAACTCCACTCACGCGAGAATCCGCTGGCACGACCATTTATGTCGCGGTGGATGGACAATTTGTCGGCACGCTGGATTTGGCCGACCCGCTTCGACCGGGCGCAAAAGAGACGGTTGCGCGGCTGAAAGCCACGGGCGTGAAACGTGTCATCATGCTCACCGGGGACAGCGCCGCGATTGCCAAACGGGTGGGTGCGGAGCTTGGGGTTGATGAAGTTCAGGCCGACTTGTTGCCGGAAGATAAGGTCAACGCCATTGTCGCTTTGCAGCAACAAGGCCATTCCGTCGCGATGATTGGTGATGGCGTCAACGACGCGCCCGCGCTGGCGCGCGCTCAGGTTGGGATTGCGATGGGCGCTCGCGGCACACAAGCCGCCATCGAAGCGGCGGATGTGGCGCTGATGACCGATGACCTTTCCAAAATTGTCTTCGCCCGCGCTCTGGCGAAACGTGCCTACCGCACCATCCAGGAGAACATTTACGTCGGCGTCGGCGTGGTTCATGTGCTGGGCATCACTGCGGCCCTGCTCGGATGGATCGGCCCGATTCAAGCCGCGATGATCCATCTCGGGCCGGACATTCTCGTCTTCCTGAATTCTGTGAAACTGATGCGCGTAAACATCAAAGTTTGAACTGATGCCGATCACTACTCCGACAAAACACTAAACATGAAATTAGCTGGAACTATCCTCGCCTACGTCCTGCTCACGCTGACCGCTTCCGCGCACGGCATTTCCGATGCCGACAAGCAAGGCATCCTTGAGGGCGGCAACCTGGAATACATCAAGCTCGGCGCGACCCACATGCTGACCGGCTATGACCATCTGCTGTTCCTGTTCGGCGTCATTTTCTTTCTGACGAAGTTCACGGACATCTTGAAGTTCATCACGGCGTTCACTTTGGGGCATTGCATCACTTTGATTTTCGCCACGCTCCTGCACATCAAAGCCAACTTCTACCTGATTGACGCCGTAATTGCTCTGACCGTCTGTTACAAGGCGTTCGACAACCTCGATGGCTTTCGAAAGTGGATCGGCGTCCAACCGCCTAGCTTGCTTGCTGCGGTTTTCACCTTCGGTTTGATTCACGGTTTTGGCCTGTCAAGCCGTCTTCAGCAACTGCCCTTGGGACATGACGGTTTGCTTTTGCGCATCTTATCATTCAATGTTGGCGTCGAGTTAGGGCAGGTTTTGGCTCTGGCTGCGATGGGCGTGCTTCTTGCCAGTTGGCGTAAAACGGAAGGGTTTTCTAGGTTCAGCACGGTCGCAAACGCCGCACTCATGTTCGCCGGGGTTTTGTTGCTTTTGATGCAGTTGCACGGTTACCAGCATTCGAAGTTCGCGGATGATTTTCCTTTGAATGCCGACGAACATTTTCACATTCATCAGGACATGGAAACCAACCGCGACAAAGCTCCCGGTGATAGCCACGGACACGCTCACTAACAGACACAAACCAAGCAAGAATACATATGAACAAAACAAAAGTAATGATACTGGGTGTTCTCACGCTCATCACCGTAACTGCGACTCCATTGCTGGCACAGGATAGCAAAGCTGCCAACAGCGGTGGTCACAGCCACTTCACCAAGATCCCGGCAACTGGGGCTGAGATTTGGACTGAAATCCATAAGCAACAGGCAAAGTTGGTTGCCACTGTGAATAAGAAAAGATTGGCGGATGCTCACGACCACGCATTTGCCATCCGCGATCTGGTTAAAGCCTTGCCGGATAAGGTGAACGCCGAGAACAAGGCCAAAGCTGAGGACGGAGCGAAGGAGATCTCCAAGCTTGCGTCTGAAATCGACAAGGCGGCGGCTGGCAAAGCGCAGAAAGCAACAGAAGAAAAGGTGAAGGAAATGGGGACTGCCGTGACTGCCTTGGAAGCGAAACTGAAGGCGAAACAATAACGCAACTGGGCAGCGCTTAAACCCCCGTTCACTATGACATCTTTCAACGAATACCTGGCTCAAGGCAATGCCTGGCTTTTCATTCCGATAGCCATATTGCTGGGTGCGCTGCATGGGTTGGAGCCTGGCCATAGTAAAACTATGATGGCGGCGTTCATCGTCGCCACCCGTGGCACCGTCTGGCAAGCGGTGTTGTTAGGCATCTCGGCAACTGTCTCGCATACGGCGCTGATTTGGGTTCTTGCATTTGTCGGGCTGCATTATTCAGGTAAATTCGCGGCGGAGGATGTCGAACCTTACCTTCAAGCGGGAAGTGGCGTCATTGTGATTGGGATGGCGGCTTGGATGTTTTGGCGCATCCAAAAAATGCAGAGCCCTGCAACACACGGCCCCCATGGAGGCCCTGTGCTGAAAACCAAAGACGGATTGATTGAAGTCAGTGTCTTTGAAGAAAACGTGCCACCACGCTTTCGTCTATATTTTTTTGACGAAGATCGACTTGCGATGGCACCCCCTGTCAACATGGAGGTTACATGCGAAATCATTAGGCCTGGGGGTGCCACGCAAAATTTTCAGTTCAAATCAGAAGGTACATGTCTTGAGGCGATCGAAGAATTGCCGGAACCACACGAGTTTGAACTGAAATGTGCGCTGCGTCGCGGAGGGGAGACCGCGAGATATGCGACTCAATTTGTTGAGGATCACGACCATGGACATGACCATGGAAATGGGCTTAGCCACGACCACAGCAATGGGCACGATCACGCCGGCGGACATGGAAAAGCCAGTGATAAAAAGTCTAAGCATGGACATGCCCATAACTTCGAAAGCCAAGATGAGCATGAACGGGCACATGCACGCGAATGGCAGCAACGGTTTGCCAATCGGGACGTGACCACTGGACAGCTTATAATATTCGGGCTTACGGGCGGGTTGATTCCTTGTCCCTCCGCCTTTGCCGTGTTGCTCATCTGCCTGCAATTGAAGCAATTCGCGCTCGGTTTCGCGCTGGTGTTGTCTTTCAGCTTGGGCCTGGCCATAACGTTGGTCACGGTGGGCGCATTAGCAGCATTGTCTGTGAAACACGCTGCAAAGCGATTCACAGGTTTGCACAAACTAGCCGCAAAAATGCCATACGCTAGTGCGGGGCTGATGGCTCTCATTGGGCTAGTTGTCACTGTGCAGGGAATTCGGGCTCTATTGCATTGATCTCGTTTTGAAAAGATTAAGGTGTCAAAGTAGTCACAGAGTGTGGCTGCAAAGGCTTCTTCTGCCTACCCGGCGAAATTATCTTTTTGAGTCGTGAGCAGAGCTAAGACCAGCTTGCATGCCGCACGGAAAGCTGAACGCTTACGTAAGGTGCGTCGAAAGGAAAAGCTTCTATTGGCTGGTGTCATTCTGCTGCTGATCGCAAGCATGGCTGCGTATGCGTATTGGGTCACTCAATACAATTACAAAAACCGACCTTTTTTTCAGAAAGCCACTCCTCCGGCTCCCAAAAAAGCGTCAGAAAAGTAGCGGTTGCCGAGAGGAGAGCAAGCATTTGTGGGAAACCTTATTGGGATTGAAGTGTTATGCAGGATCAACGGGCGTGGCTACGGCAAGACTGACGGAGGTCATGGTTAGTTCAAAAAGCTTCGTTCCTCGGAGCAGGTCCAACCCAAAGAGCAGTGCGACGATGCCTAACGCCGCCCACACGAGGATGCGCCCGAACGAATCGAGCTTTTGCTGGAGCGGTGTTCCTTGTTCCGCACCCGCCGCCTCAATCAGTCTAGCGATGCGGCCCAACTCGGTATTCATCGCTGTGGCCACAACGACGGTCTGGCCATCTTCGCCTACGCTCGCGAGTCCTTCGAGGAACTGGCCCTGTCGGGGCGCGAGCCCACCGCCCAGGACCGCCTGCTCTGGTCCCTCTGCCGACCCGAACGGCTCATTGAACTCGCCCGCCAGTTCGTCCTCTATGATGAAGGCGGCGCGGTCAAAAAGATCGCCCGCTACCAGCAATACTTCACCGTCCGCAAAACCTTGGAGCGCGTCAAACAGCGCGACACCTTGGACCGCCGCAAAGGCGGTGGCCGAGTTGCTTTATCTCGGGTCAGGGCTTGGGCTGATGATTTACCGACTCATCAGGTCGGGCCGAAGGACAGGTGCGGGCGCGGAAACTGCCCTGTCGCGGCACGATGCCCCTTGGTTGGCCGGGGCGATTTTGTGCGGCGGCATAGTTGGCCCTGTGCTGCTCATGTTCGGCTTGAACCATACACCGGCCTCCTCGGCGTCATTGATCTTGAATCTGGAAGGCGTATTGACCGCACTATTGGCCTGGTTCGTCTTCAAGGAGAACTTCGACGCTCGCATCGCCTGGGGCATGGCCTTTATCACCGCCGGAGCAGTCCTTTTGTCGTGGATGGGGCAAGTGGAATGGAATTTCCCCTGGGGCGCTGTGGCCATCGTGGGCGCCTGTGCTGCGTGGGCGCTGGACAACAATCTGACCCGTAAAGTGTCGGCTGCCGATCCGGCCCAGATCGCGATGATCAAGGGCCTTTGCGCCGGCAGTGTGAATACCGCGCTCGCGCTTTTCTACGGGGCGAAGTTGCCCGGTGTGGGCATTCTGCTGGCGACCGGGGTCGTGGGCTTTTTGGGCTATGGTGTCAGCCTTGCCCTGTTCGTGCTGGCACTCCGGCATCTGGGCACCGCCCGGACGGGAGCCCACTTCTCCCTCGCGCCGTTTGTGGGAGCGATTGTCTCGATAGCCATGCTCAGCGACCCCTTAACCACCGGATTTGTTGCGGGTTCTTTGCTCATGGCGGTGGGGGTCTGGTTGCATCTGACCGAGCGCCACGCTCATGACCATTCCCATGAAGCGCTGGAGCATGAACACCTGCACCATCACGATGAGCATCATCAGCATACTCACAGCCCCACTGATCCGGTCGGCGAGCCGCACAGCCACGGGCACCGCCACGAACCCTTGGTTCACACCCATGAACATTACCCTGATCTGCATCACCGTCATCCGCATTGAAACCTTATGAAATCAACCCGCTTGCTGGTACTTCTCTGCTGCGCACTGTCTGCCTCCTGCCCGGAGCTAACCCTGGCACAGACGAACCAAACCATCGCCAGCCTGTCACTGGAACAGGCCCTGCGGAGGGCGGAACTTACGCACCCCGAACTGGTCAAGGAAAGAGCGTTGGTTGCTGCCTTTGAGGGGCGCACTCAACAGGCCGGAAAGCTGCCAAATCCTGAGGCCATCGTTCGGGTGGAATCTGCCCGTCTGGACGGGCGCACCACTGGTGATGCGGACTACCTAGCAGGTGTATCCCAAACAATCCCACTGAGCAACCGCCTGTCCGCTGAACGGACGGCTGCCCAACGGGAGCTGGATTACCAACAGAGACTCGTATCTGCGAAGGCGCTGGAAGTTCGCCGAAGGATACATGCGGCTTTTGCGACCGCTTTGTACCAAGAGTATGCGTTCAAGAGCCAAAGCAATCTTCAAGAGAACATGGCGAAGGCTGTGACCATCGCCAAAGCCAGGCTCGAGGCCGGTGATGCCACCCCCGATGAAGTGGCGCGAGCCGAAATGGAAATAATAAGGACTGGGGTTGAGCTTGCCCGGGCCAAGGCGATGCGTGATCAGTCCCTGCTCGCACTGGCGGTGGCCATCGGGGAGCCCAAGACCGCCATCGAATCCCTGACCGGTTCTCTGGAGACAACCTTTGCCCTGCCTGCCTTGGAATCCTTGCTGGTCAAGCTGGCCGGGCATCCGGTGATGGCCGCCGGCAGCAGCGAGTTGCTGGCCAAAGATGCGCGGATCAAACTGGCCGAGGCCCAGCGGATTCCGGATGTAAAAGTGGACCTGCTCTACCGGCGCATCGAATCCGAGAAACGCAATGCCATCGATCTCGGGTTCAGCATTCCGCTGCCCTTGTTCGACCGGAAGCAAGGCCGGATCAAGGAAGCCCAAGCCGAACGGGAAGTTTCCCGTGTGAACGCCCAACTGCAACAGAACGATTTGGCGGCCCTCTTGCGCAGTGCCTATGCCGATCTAAAGGCGGCGTTGGCTATCAATGCGGCAATCAAATCCGAAGTTCTACCCCGTTCGGAAAGCATCCTGAAAACTGCCGAAGCACGTTACGCCGCTGGAGACATAAGCTTGAACGAAATCTTGCCCTTGCGCCGTGATGCGGCGGCGGTGCGATTAACGCACCTGGAATCCCTCAGAGAGACTTTCCAAGCATGGTCCACTTTGCAGGAGTTTGTGCAGTGATTCCAGTCCAGTGGCTTGATGTATTGCTGCTGATCAGAGCGCATTTGTCTTCTGGGCACCGGATCGTGGACTTCATCCGGCTCCGGTAGGAGCGGGAGGGCGTGATGCACACCCAGGCGGAAATCGCCGACCACTTCGGCTATGGCAGCAATGCCGTGGCGCAGCACCTCGGGCTTATCCGTTAGAAGAGTTATTTGGGTGAAGGAACGAAGCTCACCTAGGCGGTGAACACAACTCTGAAACGGCTCCGATGTGGTGTTTGATCAGCCTGCGGATGAGCTCTTTTGGACTAATCAGTAAGATTCCCTGACGAGTTAGCTGGTCCCCGTCGGCGTCTGGACTTCAATGACTGTGTGGTGCCAGAAAATCTATGAACTCCATCGAAGTCATATTCTGCCACATCGGCTAAATTTCTTCTTTGACCGCTTCCAATTTTTGACGCAGCTGATGTCTGGCCCGGTAAAGACGCATCTCCACTGCTTTGGAAGTGCAGTGCAGTATCTGGGCGATTTCCGCTTGAGAACGATCTTCATACTCGAAGAGGATGATCACCAGACGCAAGTCCTCGGGCAATTCAGCCACTGCTTTGCGAATTGTTCCGGCCAGCTCATCGGTCTGCAATTCCTCGACAGGCGAGGCATGGCCATCTTTCAGGAACGTGCTGCGGTCAGCGCCGCCCGCTTCGTCCAAGGCGTCCAGTGCCACTTGCGGATGGCGTGAGCGCCAGCGGTAACGGTTGCGCACCAGATTGCTGGCGATGGCATACAGCCAGGTTGAAAAATTCTGCTGCGGATCAAACTGGTCACGATGCTGGTAAACGCGGACAAACGTCTCCTGAGCCAAATCGGCGGCATCTTCCTGATTTTGCAGCGAGCGGAGCAAATAGTGGAACAACCGGTCGGCATGCCGGTCCATCAACTCACTCAGGGCGAAATCGTCTCCGCCCATAAGTCGCATCATTACAGCGACATCATTGGCGGCAGCCCCCGCCTTTTCAGCATTCGCATCGGCGGTGCAACTGACCGTACTGTCGAGCAACGGATTTAGAGACTTATTTCCTTGGAAAGAGTTCTTTGGCGACGGAGTGACCGCAGGGCATGTAATGGGGCTATTGGCAATCGGATAGCCCAACAGCCACCCGAGGGGGCTAATGCGGGATATCCTTGTTTTGCCGTTCATAACACTTTGACGTTTTTGTGCCTTTACCTAAGTATCTTAATTACATTGCTTAACCGGCCCGCGCTGCCCGTATTTTGCGCAAAGCCGCTCATCCTTTTCTCCCTAAAAATGGAAGTGATGAGCTGGAGACGAAGCGCGGTCACCTGACCGCTAGACCGACTTCGGAGATCACATTCAGAAGCTTACTCCATGCTTGAAGAAACGTCCATGGACATATCGGCAGACATCGGTTTCATCGGGCTGCTAAGGCAGGTATGTTCCTCCACCCAGAGAAGGTAACGCCGACCTTGTGCTAGCGGCATCTCTTGGCTGACAGCGTAAAAATGCCGGAGCATTGCCAACTGGCATTCACCCACTAGGCGGGAACGCTCTCGGAAAAGTCTTTCGATATCAGGTGTAACCTCGGTCTGGACAGCCACTTGCTCCCGTATCTCATCGGTCACCTTCTGTATGACCCGGCACCGCTCAGTGCAAGCAGGCAGGTAAGCGACATGCAACTGGCTGATGCGGGCGAATTCTCCTTCATTGAGCTTAAACTCATGCTTCAACCAGGTGAGTCCGGGTTCCGGTTGGTGGCTGAGTTCACGCACTTGGCGCGTGCCGATAAAATAGACCAGACAAAGAATGAAGCATCCCGCTGCCAGACCACCAAAAATAATGAACAAGGCCTTGCGCATAATTAAACCTCAGTCGTTCCTTTGCAGCGGATCGACCATCTGGATGTATTTGCCCGCCGCAACCGTCTCCCAATGTTCCGTCTTGGCCGAAGCAGCCCACCAGCCCAGCCCTAGCCCAACGACGATCAGCGCCGTGACATAACCGGCAGCAAAGGCGGGACGAAGGATCATGCTCATCAGACGTTGCACCAGGAGCCTTCCGATGGCTCCAAAGGTTTGTGCCTCCGCCTGCTCGATCCGGCCCCAAACACTAGCCTGAAAATGAACTGGCAGGGGCGTGGTAACCTTCCATGCCTGCATGCGCTCGCGCAGGTCTGCATCTGGATTTTCCTGTTTCATATGCCGTTCTCGCTTTCTTCACCGGACCACCCTGTCCGCTGATTTTATTTTTCGGAATGATTCACCATCTTCCCGTCTGCCGCTTACCACAGCACTATTCTAATCATCGGTCCCTTTCAACCCCAACCTGTTTGACTAACATCTGTTCCTGCCTTTAATACGCCACGCATCCGTAAAACCCTCATGGCCACGGCTGCCTATGCCCAGCTTGCAGAGCCCCTCTGCTGGGGGATAGTTTGATGACGCACAGCCACCAAAAATGTTTCGATGCTCCTGTGGCCATGGCGTTTTTTAATCCGGTTGCCCAAAGAGCAACTCGCAAACGCATTGGACGGGCTAAAACTGCTGCATTATAGCGGTTGGCATAGATTGTGCCACACCTCGCAACATGGCTTTTCGTGTGGCTTTATTTGCTCTGCTCCTGTTGGTGATGGGTCTCCCATCGCAAGGAGCTGGTGGCGTCATTGAAACTATCCCGATGCCTTACCGGGATGGCTTGCTCTGGGTTGAAGTCACCACCCCAAAATCGACGCGTCCTCTCCGGTTCATTGTTGATACCGGTGCCGAGGTGACCGTGTTGAACTTGGAAACCGCCCGCGAACTTGGGTTGAAATTGGGGCCGACTATCCGGGTTAGTGGCGTAAACAGTGCCGAAACCGGTCACTGGCCGCAGAAATGGACGGCCACGATGGGAAACCAAGCCCTGCCGGAACGGGTGCTGGCCTTGGATCTTTCCCGGCTCGCCAAAGCCTGCGCCTGTGAGATTGATGGTCTGATTGGCGCGGATTTCTTCAAACGGAAGATGGTTGCGCTGGATTATCGCAACGAGCAACTGCGCATTCTGCCCTCTTCCGTTCCGGTTCATTCAGAGAACGTGATCAGCTTGGACGTCCGGCCAAAGGGGTTGCGGGTGAAAGCCAGCCTCAACGGTTCGGAACCCAAGTGGGTAAGGTTCGACACTGGCTGCGCTTCTGCACTGCAATGGGTTACCAAAAACGTGGCCTCCCTGGCTTCCTCATCCCGTCTGGCCGTGGGATTGTCACCCATCAAGATTCACGAAACGCAAGCGGCTGTTCAAATCGGCAACAACAACTTTCCCAAAACACAGGTCGGACTCCATCAGCGGCCGATCTTCCCCGGCGAACAAGGATTACTGGGCAACGGCATCCTGTCGGAATTCGGCACTGTGACCATTGATGCCGTCCGTGGCAGGTTGATTTTGGGTCCCATTTCTAAATGACAGGCTTCTCCTTTCCTGCAAGACCCATCTAGGACCAGCGGTCCACCCTTTTTTTTCAAAACCGGATAACGACGTAATCTACTGATGCCAAGGCAGTTGACCCATCGGCACGTGGAGTCAAGTGCCTTCGTGGAATACACGGCTGAGGGTTTTTGCCCGCTCTGGCGTATCAAGAGGTGAACTAAAACAAAGCGGGCGGTCACAAAAACCAAGCCGCCACAGAAAGGTAAATATGAAAACCTCCATGAAAAGTCTCACCGTCACTGCCCTCGCTGTGCTTCTGATGTCGCTCTCCTCTGCCCAGGCTCAATATCAGGCCACTGGGGACGATGGCATCACCGCCTCCCCGAAAGTGCGGGCGATGCTTGACGGTCAGAAACGGAGCGGATCGGCTCCCGGCGACAAGATTGACCGCCTGCTGGTCGGCAGCCCCAAAGTCAACGCGCATTTCAGAGCCTCGGAACGGCTCGCCAGTGCGCCGGGCGACAAGATCTATCGGGGGGCGATGCCGATGTCGCCCAAGGTGCATCAGAAATTGATGGAATCGGGCAACCATCCTGCAATTGCTCCCATCAAGTAATCCCGGCAACTGCATAAACCGCCTATCACCCAACTGTGGATCAACACAGTTGGGTGATTCCTTTTTAATCAACGAGCAGGTCATCCGCCAAACAGATAAGCGGCGATGGGCGTGTGACATTTTAACCAACCCATCAAGCCGGGCGAAACCAAGGAGATAATTGCGGGACAGTCTATCTTAGTGGCTGGAAAGCAAATGTCCCACACCCGATTGGCGTGGGACCGGAGGCCGAGATGCTTTTGCCACTGTGTTACTTCAAGGGAGCCACCTGGAAGTCATTCTCCGTTACGAGTCCTCGGGCAAGAGCCGGAAACTCCTCGCGTGCCCTCGGGCTGGCAGCCAAGGCCCGGTTCTTGATCACTGCGGCCATGGGATCGACACCCGTTTTCTTCACCGCCGTCGCATCGACTGTCCGACGAAGCAATTCGGGATAGGCTTCGAGCATCCTTGGACTTGCCGCCAAGGCGCGATTCTTTCTTATACCCTCCAAAGGGTCGGTGCCCTGCGTTACTACGGTGCCGGTTCGGAGCAGCCAGGGAAAAGCCTCCTTGGCCCGGGGACTGGCGGCCACCGCCCGGTTTTTCAATGACGACACTGAGTCGATAGGTTGGGCGGTGCTGGAGACGATACTCAACACGCCGACCAAGGCGATCATGGAGTAAACATTTATTAAGGTTCTTGCATTCATAACTTTTTAATCTGGTTGTGGTGCCTGTCTTAAACAAGACACCGGGATTGAATTTGCTAGGCGACGGTTACGACGCTTGCATTTCAATACCCCGAGCAAGCTCTTAACCCTCAACAGTCGCATTAGGATTTCTGTCATAAATATAAATCTCTTCAAAAATCCTTGGGCTTGTCGCTCCAAACCAATCGTATCCATGGTAATCGATGCCCATATTCTTATATAGATAGGACAATACCCCATTCTCTTCATTTGCTGTTCCCAGTACAAAGAACGGTCGGTATTTGGCCTGATGCGGTTAGAGGGTTTTTCCTGGCGATGGCGTATTAGGTGCAAGAAATAAAAGCGGTGGTTCAAACAAGCCACCCGGAAAGAATAAAATGAAAACCAATAAACTCCTCGCCGTTGTTGCTCTCACGGCAACATTAAGTTTCGCAGTAAACGCCTCCGCGCAATACCAGGCCACCGGTGACGATGGTGTCACTGCCTCGCCCAAGGTGCGCGCCGTGCTCGACGGACAGAAACGGAGCGGATCAGCTCCCGGCGACAAGGTTGATCGCCTGCTGGTCGGTAGCCCCAAAGCCAACGCGCTGAAGGCCTCCGAACAGTTCGCCAGCGCACCCGGCGACAAAATCTACCGGGGCGCCATGCCGATGTCACCGAAAGTGCATCAGAAACTGATGGAATCGGGCAACCATCCTGCAATTGCCCCGATCAAGTAACGCCATGGCTCTGCTCATGCACCAACGAAACGCTGTATGAGCAAAGACACTCATTTTGCCAGTAAAACAACAACAAACCCAACACACAAACAAACATGAAAGCCCCAAAACGCATATTGCAAACTATGGTCGCTGCCCTTGTGGCAGGTGTGGCCATGCTCGCCATGAACTCGGCTTCCGCTGCGGACATCCTGAAAGGCGGGCAGGCCATGATGAAGTTCAGCGAGATCAAGACGGAGAAGGAAGTGAAAGAGCTCAAACCGGATGACGCCATCGCGATGGTTTGCAGCAATTGCAAGACCGTGATGATCGGTCGCGTCAAGCAAGGCGCCAAAGGTGCCGAGGTCATGATGGCGGGTGGAGCGCCCAAGGAATTCTTTGGCAAGCACACCTGCGAAGGGTGCAAGTCGGAGATTGAAATCGTCGGGATGGGTAAAGGCAAGGAGCGCGTCATCAAGCATTCCTGCAAAGCTTGCGGCGAGGGTTCTGTCTTCTGCTGCGCCACCAAAACGAGTGATGCGCCAACCAAGGGCATGGAGAAAAAGTAGATCAGGTGTTCAGCCCTGCGGGCGTGGGGTATTACCCCATAGCCCGCAGTGCCGCTTTTGGTTAAACAGTCAAACGGCCATAAGACATGAAACCGACGGCAGCAACCAAAAACCAAAGCCATAAAGCCACTCTATACTGCGTCCGCTTTGAGCTGCTGACCGCTGGTGCGCAAACAGTCTGCATCGCTGGCACGTTCAACAATTGGAACCCAACGGTCACAAACATGCTGTCGCCGGGTGATGGCTGGTGGGTGACCGATCTTACATTGCCACCAGGCTGTTACGAGTATCGTTTTGTGCTCGACGGAGTTTGGACCAGCGATCCAAACAATCACAACACGGTTTCTAATCCTTTTGGTGGGTCAAACTCGGTTATTGAAGTGCCTTGATGATGATTTTGTGTTTGGCCGTTAGAACTAGTTCGTTCAGCCAATAATTCTCGGCCGGAGGATTTTCGACGGCACACGGAATCCCCTTATTGCTGGTCCGTGCAATACACAACTATGACATCTAGGTGGCAACAAAATCTGGCTGGGGCTTGGCCTGGCGCGACCTCCACCAGCCTGTTGCTAGCGGTGCTGATGGCTGGTTGCGTGGGTGTGCAAACGAAGGGAGAAAAAAAAGCCAAAGCAGATCAGACAGCTATCGCCAAGATTTATCGCCCCGGCGGTGATCGGCCAGTGTTGCCCCACTTGGCCACCAACTCTCCACTCAGTGACTTCCTGATTTTCGCCTTACTAAACGAACCCCAGGTAGAGGCTGCATATTATGATTGGGCTGCGGCCGTGCAGCGCATCACCGTTGAACGTTCGCTACCCGATCCGCGACTCAATTTTCAGACGGATATTCAGGATGTGGTCATGGGGGTCATGCCCGGTTTGATGATGGATTTTCCTGGCCCCGGAAAACTCAAGGTCGCAGCCAATGTCGCCACGGCTGAAAGTGAAACTGCCTACTTCACTTTTGAGAAAGCGATACTCCAGACGGCATTCGCTTTGAAGAAGGCCTACTACGAACTCCATTTTCTGGAAGCCAAAATCGCCGTAAGCCGGGACACGCTACGCCTTGTGGGCGATATAGAAAAGCTGGCCCTTGCACAGAACGAAGTCGGAAAGGTTTCCTTGCAGGATGTATTGCGGGCGCAAATTGAGCAGGAGCGGCTGATAACCGAAATCGACAACTTGGAAGACTCTAGGAATCCTTTGCTCGCACAGTTCAAGGCCGCATTAGGGTTAAAGGACGGATCTGCGGCACCACCTGTGCCTCAGAAGTTCGAATCCACTCCGCTGGATTTCACTTCGGACCGTTTGTTTGCCACCGCACTCACCCGAAATCCGGGGCTGAAAGCATTGGAAGCAGAAGTGCGTCGTGCCGACGCTTCGATCCGGTTGGCCTACAAGGCACGATTGCCTGATTTCAACGCAGGCATCGAGTTAGATGTCAAAGCTTCGCCGATTTTCGTTACCCCTCAGATTGGGGTCACACTTCCAATCTGGCGCGACAAAATTGCCGCACAAATCGCCGGAGCCCAAGCCGGGATGAAGGCCGGTGAAGCCCGGCTGACTGCCGCGCAGATTGCCTTGGCGGTTGAGTTTGCCGAGAAATCGTTTTTGTATCGTGAGGCGACTCGCACTCTTGAACTGCTTGCCGAACGGCTATTGCCCAAGGCCCGGCAATCCTTGGAAGTTGCGCAATCCGGCTATGTCTCGGGAAAGGTGGATTTTCTGAACCTGCTTGATGCCGAACGGACACTCTTGGAATTCCAGTTGGACGAAGTCGAAGCGCGTGTGCAGCGCGAACTCGCGCTGGCCGAAGTCTCTTTGATCATCCTCGGCACGCAGCCAGCCGGGGCGACGGTATTGCCGCCCGGCGCTGCCTCTGCAAAGGAGCGGAAATTATGAGACCCATTTTCACCAAAAGAAACATCCTCATCGCGCTGGCAGTGATCGTTATCACTGGTGGGACCGTGCTGATGTTTAGCCAACTCAGTGATGGTAGTGCTGACACCGCAACCGAAGCGGGCGGGCAGATTTGGACCTGCTCGATGCATCCCCAGGTGCGTCTGCCCAAGCCGGGCAAGTGCCCGATATGCTCGATGCCGTTGATCCCGGCAAAACCCGCTACCAAGCCCGCATCCACCAACGAAGACTCCGGATCAATGTTGGAACTCTCCGAGCACGCCCGCGCGATGGCGAGTGTCGAAACCATCCCCGTGCAACGCCGAAAGATGAGCCGCGAGATTCGCGTGCTGGGCAAGGTGCAATATAACGAAACTGCGCTCGCTAACATCACCACGCGCGTGGAGGGCTACGTCGAACGGCTGTTTGTGGATTACACAGGCATCGAGGTGAAAGTCGGCGACCATCTGGTGGAGATTTACAGTCCCGATCTGCTTGTGGCGCAACAGGAGTTGCTCATCGCATTGGAAAGTCAGCGCAACTTACCGCTCGTTGAATCCGCCAAACGTAAACTGTTGCTTTGGGGCCTCACCCAAGAACAGATCGACGACCTCGTCCTGAACAAGAAAATCAGTGACCGCGTAACGCTCTTCTCACCTATCCAGGGGACGGTCACTGAGAAGTTGGTCGTGCAGAAGGCGATGGTAAAGCCCGGCGAGATGCTTTACCGGCTCGCCAATCTCGAATCAGTTTGGGTCTATCTCGATCTCTATGAATACGAGCTGCCGTGGGTGCAATACGGTCAGATGGCCGAGATCAGCACCGAGGCAATCCCCGGCCAAAGTTTCTCGGGTCGCGTCTGGTTTATCAACCCGGTGCTCAACGAGGAAACACGCACGGTGAAAGTCTTGCTCAACATCAACAACACCGGTCACAAGCTCAAGCCGGGCATGTATGTCAGCGCGGTGATTCGCGCCGAGTTGCGGGCCGATGGCAAACCGGCACCCACCGGGGTCGAAGGCCAGTGGAGTTGTCCCATGCACCCGCTGGTGGTGCTGCCCAAGGCCGGTGACTGCCCAATCTGCAAAATGGCACTCGTGCAGATTCCGGGCAAACCCGCAGAAGTCAAAGATGCGAGTGACCAACTTCTCCTCGCCGTCCCGGTGACCGCCGTGCTCGACAGCGGAGTGCGGAAACTGGTGTATATCGAGAAAACTAAGGGCCAATTCATGCCGGTCGAAATCGTGACTGGCCCCCGCACCGACGATTCCTATCCTGTGCTGAGCGGACTGAGGGAAGGCGACAAGGTCGTGACGCGTGGGAATTTTCTCCTCGATAGCCAATTCCAGATTCGCGGTCTGCCGAGCCTGTTCTACAAGGAAGGCCAGGCG
The DNA here is from genome assembly GCA_965283725.1 of Limisphaerales bacterium. Lineage (GTDB taxonomy): Bacteria > Verrucomicrobiota > Verrucomicrobiia > Limisphaerales > JAEYXS01 > JAEYXS01. Next base: position 44,080 of record CBDIPT010000002.1, on the reverse strand, counting down.
GCTGCCGCTGGTCATCAACACGGCGGGTCAACTCCGCCTTCACCGCCGAGTGGCGCATCTCCATCACCAGTTATTCCGGCGGCTGCGCCAAAATCGCAAGGCCACGATCAGCACAAGCCCTGACCTATGATTGACGGCCTCATCCGCTGGTGCTTGAAACACGCGTTCCTCGTCGTGCTCGCCGTCGTGGTAATCGGGGCGATGGGCTACTACGCGATGATTAACACGCGGGTGGATGCCATCCCCGACATCGGCGAGAAACAGGTGATTGTTTTCGCAGACTGGCCTGGCCGTTCGCCGCAGGATGTCGATAACCAAGTCACTTACCCACTTACGACCAGCCTCACTGGCACTCCGGGAGTGAAGTCCATTCGTTCGATGTCCGGCTTCGGCTTCTCGATGGTCTTCGTCATCTTCAAGGATGACGTGGATTACTACTGGGCGCGGTCCCGCGTGCTGGAACGCATCAATGTCGCCCAACAGCGCTTGCCCCTTGGCGTAACGCCGGTGCTCGGTCCCGACGCCACAGCGCTCGGCCAGGTCCTTTGGTATACCGTGGAGGCAGAGGGATTTGACCTCGCCGAACTTCGCTCCATCCAAGACTGGTATCTGCGCTATCAGCTTAACTCCGTCGAAGGCGTGAGTGAAGTCGCCAGCATAGGAGGTCAGGTGAAGCAGTATCAGATTGATGTCCACCCCGACAAACTGCGCGCCCACCGCGTCACGCTCATGGATGTTTACGAGGCCGTGCGGAAATCGAACATTGATGTGGGGGCAAAAGTTTTGGAGAAAAATGGTATTGAGTTCTTCATCCGGGGCGTCGGTTTTATTAAGTCGGTTGAAGATTTGGAAAAGGTCGTCATCCGTCAGGAGCAAGGCACGCCCATCCAGGTCAAACACGTTGCGACTGTAAGCCTCGGGCCGGAGTTTCGGCGGGGTGCGCTGGACAAGGCCGGTGTGGAAGCCGTTGGCGGGGTGGTTTTGATGCGTTACGGCGAAAACCCGCAGCACGTCGTGGAAAAGGTGAAGGAGAAAATCAAACAGTTGGAACTGGGTCTCCCGCAGAAGACGCTCGCCGATGGCCGGACCTCGAAGGTCAAGATTGTCCCCTTCTACGACCGCACTGACATCGTCAAGCAGACCGTCGGCACACTTAAAGAGGCGTTGCTGGAGGAAGCATTGATGGCGAGTGCCATCATTTTTATCTTCCTCCTGCATCTGCGCAGCACGATATCCGTCCTGATCACGCTGCCGCTTTCGGTCGGGCTTTGCTTCATCCTGATGTATTTCTTCGGAGTTGATGCCAACATCATGTCGCTGGCCGGCCTCGCCATCGCCATCGGCGACGTGGGCGACATGGGAATCATCATGACGGAGAATATCTACCGTCATATCGCCACCGGCGACAAAACCAAAACCCATTTCCAAAAAGTTTTTGAGGGCGCTTCCGAGGTCGGCGGCGCGATTGTTACCGCCGTCTCAAACACCCTGGTTTCGTTCATTCCGGTATTCTTTCTCACCGGCCAGGAAGGGTTGATGTTCCGCCCGCTCGCGTTTACGAAGACCTTTGCCATCGGAGGCAGCGTCATTCTCGCTCTGACCGTCGTGCCACTCGTGTGCTTTTTCCTTTCCGCCCGGTGAAATGGTCGAAGCGGACGGTGTGGATTATCGCCGGTGCGCTTGGCTTAGTATCGGTCTTCGCCGCGCACGCGGTATTCATGTGGGCCATGTCGGGCGGCCATTACAGCGGCTGGCCGATGTCCATCGTGGTTGGCGTCATTGTCGCGCTGGCGATTGTGCGCATGACGCAGGAGCGTTTCCTGCCGCTCGAAGCGAACCCTGTCTCGCGTGGCATCGCCCGGGTTTACACCCCGACGTTGCGCTGGATTCTGGCGCACAAGAAAACCTATCTCATCGTTCCGGTGACGATTTTGTTCACCGGGCTGACCATTTGGCTGGGCATTGGCACGGTACTCGCGCCGGTGGGCTGGGTCATCAATTTGTTCGCCCGCGAGAAGGCGTCGCCCGAACTGAAACAGACGATGTCTTTGAAGGCGACCAATGACGTGGCCCGTCCGCTCGTGGAATTCGACCAGGTGCGCTGGCAGAAAGTGAAACGCGCCGACGGATCGACACATCGGCGCATCGAGTGGCGACGGCCCGACCCAAAGGAGCGCGCCGCTGAAGTGGCACGCGGTATCGAAATCGTGCAGGACAAGAAGATCCTGTCAGGCATCGGTCGCGAGTTCATGCCACCACTCGATGAAGGCTCGTTCCTCTACATGCCTTCGTTGCTGCCGCAAGCAGGTCTCGGACCCGCGTTAGAGGTAAGTGCGCGGCAAGACATGGCCATCGCCAGCGTGCCGGAAGTCGAATCTGTCGTCGGGAAACTGGGCCGCGCCGAATCCGCGCTCGACCCTGCTCCTATCGGCATGATGGAGAGCATCATCATCCTCAAGCCCGAATCGGAATGGCGGCATAAGCCGGTGGAGCGGTGGTTCTCGAACTGGCCGGGCTGGTTGAAGAAACCGCTAGTTTGGGTGGCACCGGAGCACCGGCAGATCACGAAGAACGAAATTCTGACCGAGCTTCAAGAGAAGACCGCCATTCCCGGCGTACTGCCGACGTTCCTGCAACCGATCCAAACACGTCTCATCATGCTGCAAACCGGCTTTCGCGCCATGATGGGCGTGAAAATTTACGGTAGCGATCTGAAAGAAATCGAGCGGGTTGGTCTGGAAATTGAGCAACTGCTCAAACAGGTTCCAGGTGCGACCGACATCGTGGCCGATCGCATTGTCGGGAAGCCATATCTGGAATTCGAAATTGATCGCGACCGGATCGCTCGTTATGGAGTCAGTATCCGTGACGTGCAGGATGTGATCGAGATCGCCATCGGCGGCATGAACATCATGGAATCGGTCGAAGGCCGCGAACGCTATCCTATTCGGGTCCGCTACCTGCGCGAGTTCCGCGAAGACATTCCCGAACTTGAAAAAATCCTGGTGCCGAGCAGCACCGGCGCACAAATCCCGCTCGCGCAAGTCCTCACCATCAAGAGCGTGCTTGGTCCGCAGGAAATCAAAGGCGAGCGCGGCCTGCTCGTGGGATATGTGACGATGAACACGCGCGACCGCGACGAAGTCAGCGTGGTCGAGGATGCTGAAACGTTGCTGCAAGGCGCAGTGCGCGACGGGCTGCTCAAACTGCCGCCCGGCTATTATTGGGAATGGAGCGGCCAGTTCGAAAACCAGGTTCGTGCCACCAAACGCATGAGCATCCTCGTGCCCATAACCATGTTCATCATGTTCGTAATGCTCTACCTCGGTTTCAAGCGCTGGTGGATCGCGCCCATCATCTTTTTCAGCATCCTAGTGGCGGCGGCGGGCGGATTCATCATGCTCGCGCTGTGGGGCGTGAATCTCTCCATCGCCGTGTGGGTCGGCTTCCTCGTTTTGTTCGGCGTTGTGGACGACGACGGTGTCATCATCTCGACCTACCTCGAAGGGATTTTTGAAAAGGCGACCTTCAACTCGGTGCAGGACGTCCGCGAAGCGGTCGTGCAAGCGGGCTTAAAACGCATCCGCCCCAGCTTGATGACGATTTCCACAACCATCTTTGGCTTGATGCCCATCTTCTGGGCGACCGGTCGCGGCTCAGACGTGATGAAACCAATGGCCATCCCGTCCGTGGGCGGCATGGTCGTCAGTGTGCTCGTGACCATTTTCATCGCGCCCTGCCTGTTCTGTGCTGTCGAGGAGTGGAAGTGGAAGAGGGCGCAACGTCTCGCTCCGAAAGGGGTCACTGCATGACCCCGCCACCCGCCAGCGCCGCCCAACCAAAGGGCGAAACATGGCACAGCCAGTCCGCCGACGAAGTGCTAGGTAAACTCAGCTCCGCCGCGACCGGACTTTCAGCGACGGAAGCAGCAAAGCGCCTTGCGACAGACGGCCCGAACGAATTGAAGGAAGGGAAGCGCATCAGCCCGCTCCAGATTTTCCTGGGCCAGTTCAAGAGTCTTATCATCTGGATTCTCATCGCGGCGGGTGTCATCTCCGGCGTGCTGGGTGAAATGGTGGACGCCATCGCCATCCTCGCCATCGTCGTCCTCAATGCCGTCATCGGTTTCTACCAGGAGTATAACGCGGAGAAATCCATCGCGGCGCTCAAGAAGATGACCGCGCCGCAAGCGAAAGTGCTGCGCGACGGGCAAGTCATTTCGATTCCTGCCTCGGGAATCGTCGCTGGTGACATCCTCGCGATGGAAGCTGGTGACTTGGTCGCAGCCGACGCCCGGCTCCTGACCGCAGCCTCGCTCAAGTGCATCGAGTCCGCGCTAACCGGCGAGTCGGAGGCAGTGACGAAGCAGCCCGCGACGTTGGAACAGGGCGACATTCCGCTCGGCGACCGCGAGAACATGGTGTTCATGGGCACGAGCGTCGCGGCGGGCACTGGACAAGCCGTCGTTGTAGCCACGGCGATGAAAACCGAGTTGGGTCGCATCGCGGGACTGATTGAAGCAGCGGGTGCGGACGAGGGCACGCCGCTACAGCAAAAGCTCGATTCCTTCGGGCGTATACTCGTCTGGGCGGCGTTAGGCATCGTTGCGCTGCTCTTCGGGTTGGGTCTGCTTCGGGGGACCAAGCTTTTTGAATTAACCATGACCTCCGTGAGCCTCGCCGTGGCCGCCGTGCCGGAAGGGCTTCCAGCCGTGGTCACGGTTTCGCTCGCGCTTGGCGTGTTGCGCATGTCCCGCCGCCGTGCGCTCGTGCGCAAACTGCCAGCGGTCGAGACGCTCGGCTCGACGACGGTCATTTGCACAGACAAGACCGGCACCTTGACCGTCGGCGAAATGACCGTGCGCGCGCTCTATGTCGGGGGTCAAAATTACGAAGTCACCGGCGAAGGTTACGGGCCGGACGGCGAAGTCCACTTCGAGGGCAAGAAGGCGGAAACGCCGCACGCGGTGCCGTTGCTCGAACTCGCGACCATCCTTCTCGGCTGCAACAACGCCCATCTTGTCGAGGAAGAGGGCAAATGGAAAACCGTCGGCGATCCGACCGAAGGCGCATTACTTGCCGCCGGTCGCAAAGCCGGAGGCGACCGAGAGCGCATCGAGAAGGAGTTGCCTAAGCATCACGAAATACCCTTCGACTCCGACCGCAAACGCAGCTCGGTGATTCGCAAACTGCCGGACGGGAAGTTCCGTGCGTTCATCAACGGCGCGCCCGATGTGCTCTTGGAACGCTGCACCAATCTCTACACCAGCACCGGAGTCCGTCCCATGACGGACGAGGATCGCAAGACCATCGTGGCGCAAAATACAGCGATGGCACAGCAAGCGCTACGCGTCCTTGGCTCGGCCTGGCGCGACTTGGATAACGCTTCGCCCGACGATCTCACCCCGGAAACCGTGGAGCACGATCTGGTATTCGTCGGGCTGACAGGCATGTATGATCCGCCGCGTCAGGAGGCCAAAGAGGCCGTTGGAAAATGTCACGCCGCCGGAATTCGCGTGGTGATGATTACCGGCGACCATCCGCACACGGCGACGGCCATTGCTCGGGAAATCGGCATCGCTTCCGCCGAGGACGTGGCCATCGCGGGTGTCGAATTGGATAAGCTCTCCGACGACGAACTCCACAAGCGCGTTGCCAAGATCGCTGTCTATGCCCGTGTCACCGCCGAACACAAATTGCGCATCATCCGCGCCTGGAAAGCGAATGATGCGGTAGTCGCGATGACCGGTGACGGCGTGAACGATGCCCCCGCCATCAAAGGTGCCGACATCGGCATCGCCATGGGAAGATCAGGAACGGAAGTCACTAAGCAGGCGGCGGACATGATTGTCACCGATGACAACTTCGCCTCCATCGTCGCCGCCGTGGAGGAAGGGCGCGGGATCTACGACAACATCCGCAAGACGCTCCAATACCTTCTGGCGGGCAACACCGGCGAACTCCTGCTAATGACCATCTGCGTGGTCGTGGGTCTTCCGATGCCGCTCCTGCCGATTCATTTGCTCTGGATTAACCTCGTCACCGACGGCCTGCCCGCGCTCTGCCTCGCCACCGACCCCATCGATCCGGACGTGATGAAGCGCCACCCGCGTCCCCCGTCTGAGCGCATTACAGACCGCAGCTTCCTCGGCACGATGTTCCTCACAGGCTTCCTGACAGCGGGTGTTTCATTCGCGGTTTACCTCTACGTGCTGAAAACGGGAACCGTTGAAATGGCCCGCACACACGCCTTCGCCGTTCTGGTCTTCGCCGAGCTCCTACGAGCTTTCGGCGCTCGCAGTGACACGAAACCAATCTGGCGCATATCCCTTTTCACGAACATCAACCTCGCCATCGTGGTTGCCATCTCTTTCGGCCTCCAAGTGTGGAGCCATCACAACGCGATGCTCGCGCGCTTCCTGAAGACGTCATCCATGCCGCTCACCGATTGCCTCCTGCTGCTCGCGATAGGAACCATCCCACTGATAGTTCTGGAAGTGGTGAAAGTGGTGCGGAACGCCCGGCGGCAACGAAAGACTGAGCCATGACCAAAGACCCGATCTGCGGAATGACAGTGACGAAGCGACGGCGCTCCACGCCGAGCGCGACGGACAGACGTTTTTCTTTTGCAGCGAGAGCTGCCGGAAGAAGTTTTTGTTCACGCTCGACCGAGTTGTCGGACCCGCGATCGAAGAACCCCAGAAACAGGTAGCATGCTAAAAATGGCAAAAAAGTTCACGAATTTGGTCTGCGCGGCGGCACTCGCCGGCAGCATCTTCTTCGCCGGATGCGTGACTCGTCCCTCCGTGAACGGCGTTCCGAACTTTGCCGAAGTGGAGGCGGGCATCTACCGGGGTGGCCAACCGAATAAACAGGGCTGGCAGTTCCTGCGTTCACTCGGCGTAACCAACATTGTGAAGCTGAACCGCGAAACGGCCGACACGCCGTGCGACGGAATGATCGTATACTTGATTCCGCTGCCCCCGGCGACGATCTGGGAAGCGTTCCAGAAGCCATGCAGCAACGACGTCTGGCGGGCTGTGCAGGCAATGAATCAAGGAGGCACTTATGTCCATTGCCAACAGGGCCGCGACCGCACGGGACTGGTCGTCGGCTGCTACCGGATGTGGATCGAAGGCTGGAGTGAATCTGCTGCCGCCCGTGAGATGGGCGCGATGGGCTATCGATGGTCCATTCCCGGCCTGACGGCGTTTTGGAAGTCCGTGACCCGGATAAAGAAAGACTGAGCCATGACCAAAGACCCCATCTGCGGAATGACGGTGGACGAAGCGACGGCCCTCCACGCTGAACGCGACGGACAAACGTTGTACTTTTGCAGCGACCATTGCCGGAAAAAGTTTCTGTCTAAAACCGCGCCCGCCAAAACGGACGGTGATTGTTGCAGTGGAGCGAAGGCCAAATCTTCCAGTGACTCGGCCGATTGTTGCGGCGGCAAGACGAGTGGCACTGCTCACAGCCACGACCACCACGATCATTCCCATCACGGGCACGAACACGCAGCAGTGACACCTCCGTCGGCTGCCAAGTATTTTTGCCCGATGTGCCCGGGCGTCGAGTCGGACAAGCCGGGCGATTGCCCGAAGTGCGGCATGGCGTTGGAACGAAATCCAACGTGGGTCGCGCCCGCCGAGGGCAAAGTCATTTACACCTGCCCGATGCACCCGGAAGTGCAACAGGATCATCCCGGCGACTGCCCCAAGTGCGGCATGGCGCTCGTGCTGCAAAAACCGACGGCGGGCACCGATGATGCCGAGAATGCCGAACTTCATGACATGACCCGGCGTTTCTGGATCGGCACGGCACTGACGTTGCCGGTGTTTGTCCTCGCGATGGCCCACTTGATCCCGGCACTCGCTCACCAGTCTTGGGCTGATAGCCACGCCTCGCGCTGGCTACAATTTGCGCTCTCCACGCCCGTCGTTTGGTGGGCGGGTTGGCCGTTCTTTCGCCGTGGTTGGCGCTCTGTCGTGACGCGGCACTTGAACATGTTCACGCTGATCGCCATTGGCGTGGGCGCGGCGTTCGTTTTCAGCGCCGTGGCCATGCTCGCGCCCCACATATTCCCGCACACGATGCAACACGACGGCAAAGTCGCCATCTACTTCGAGGCCGCTGCGGTGATCGTCGTGTTGGTGCTCCTCGGTCAGGTGCTCGAACTCCGCGCCCGCAGTCGCACGGGCAGTGCCATTAAAGCGTTGCTCAACCTCGCTCCTCCCACCGCACGACAGGTCGCTCCGGGTGGCGACAAAGTTGTCCCGCTCGATCAGGTAAAGGTCGGCGACCAGTTGCGCGTGGTCCCCGGTGACAAGGTGCCCGTGGATGGCGCGGTAGTCGAAGGTCACTCCAGCGTCGAAGAATCCATGATCACCGGCGAGCCGCTCCCGGTGGAAAAATCAGTGGGCGACAAAGTGACGGGCGGCACCGTCAATGGCGCGGGCAGTTTCATCATGCGCGCCGAACGGGTCGGGAGCGACACGTTGCTTGGGCAGATCGTGAACATGGTGGCCGAAGCCCAGCGCAGCCGCGCGCCCATTCAAGGTCTCGCCGACAAGGTCGCGGGCATCTTCGTGCCGGTGGTGCTGGCCGTTTCCGTAATCACCTTCATCCTCTGGATGTGGCTGGGGCCGGAGCCCAAGCTAGCACACGCCATCGTAAACGCTGTCGCTGTCCTCATCATCGCCTGCCCGTGCGCCCTCGGTTTGGCCACGCCCATGTCCATCATGGTTGGCGTCGGACGCGGCGCGCAGGAAGGCGTGCTGGTGAAAAACGCCGAGGCGCTCGAACGGTTGGAAAAAATAACCACTCTCGTCGTGGACAAGACAGGGACGCTTACCGAGGGCAAACCGAAGCTCATGGATGTCCTGCCAGCCGACGGTTTCGATGCGAAAGAATTTCTGCGCCTCGCCGCCTCCCTGGAGCAAAACAGCGAACACCCGCTTGCCGCTGCGATTGTTGCTGGCGCAAAGGACCAGAGTATCGCCCTCGAATCCGTGAAGGGCTTTCGTTCAGTGACGGCAGGCGGTGTGGTCGGAAACGTTGCTGGTCGCGTGGTGATGATCGGCAAACCGGATTTTTTGCGGAACGAAAAGATCACCGGTCTGGAACTGCTCGAAGCGTCGGCCGTGAAACTTCAAGAAGCCGGCAAGACCGCAGTGTTTGTCGCCATTGATGGCAAGCCAGCGGGAATCCTCGCCGTTGCAGACCCGATAAAACCCACGACCGCCGAAGCCATCGCTCAACTTCACAAGCTCGGTTTGAAACTCGTCATGCTCACTGGCGACAATCGCCGCACCGCCGCCGCCGTGGCCAAACAACTCAACCTCGATGCGGTGGAAGCGGAGATCGAACCCGCCGGAAAAGTCGCCCATGTCAAAAAGCTGCGCGCCGAAGGCAATCACGTTGCGATGGCCGGCGACGGCATCAACGACGCCCCCGCCCTCAGTGAAGCGGAAGTTGGCATTGCGATGGGCACCGGCACCGACGTAGCCATGCAAAGTGCGGGGATCACCCTCGTGAAAGGCGACCTGCGCGGCATTGCCAAAGCCATTCATCTGAGTCGCGCCACAATGCGGAACATCCGGCAGAATCTGTTTTTTGCCTTCATCTATAACGCGCTGGGTATCCCGCTGGCAGCAGGAGCACTCTACCCGTTCTTCGGCGTGCTGCTCAGCCCGATCGTCGCTGGCGCAGCAATGAGCTTGAGTTCTGTCTCAGTGATCATCAATGCGCTCCGGCTGCGGAAAGTGAAACTGTGATTGAGTCGCCCAATGTGGCTACACGACCAAAGGGCGTAGCCTGGCACAGCCAGTCCACCGAGGAAATGCTGGTTAAACCCAGCTCCACCGCGACCGGATTTTCGGCGCAGGGACATCAGGGTTTCGAGCGTGGCGCATGATGATGCTCAAAGCTGATTAACTGCCATAGGCTCTTGCCGTGAGTTTTAATTAGTGATCCAACGATGGACCCCACTTGGATTCCTGTTCCCGGTACATCCGCAACACCATTCACGGGAAAGAATATGAACTTCGTCCAACGGTCGAAATGGTATAGGGTATCAGTCATACACCGAACAAACTCAGCCGCATGAAGACAAAGAAAGCAATCGGCAGGAAACCCGTCCAGGGATTGCCTAAAGTATCGCAGTTAAGAGTCCAAAGAATCCTCGCGACGACGGACTTCTCGAAGGAATCGTTGGTCGGAGTGAAGAAAGCGACCGCTTTGGCGGAGAAATTGCAGGCGAGTGTTACCTTGCTTCACGTCATTGAGCCGCCCTCCCGTTTGGCTGGACTCGAATCCTTCTCCTGGCCCGGGACGAAGCGGGAATGATGGCGCAAGCCAGGTCAAAGCTGGCTGCCCTGGCCGAAAGCGAGCGCAAGGGTCGGGTGACAATCTCCTCATCGGTCCGAACCGGAAAACCGTTCCATCGCATCAGCACCGCAGCCGCTGAACTGGAGGCGGATTTGATCGTCGTGGCCACTCAGGGCCACACCGGAGCCAAGCGCGTGCTACTAGGAAGCACTGCCGAACGGGTTGTTCGGCATGCTCCCTGTCCAGTGCTTACCATTCCGACCCGTAACGCTCGTGAAAAGAGGGGCAAAGCATCCGGCCTCAACCTCAAGAAGATACTGGTGCCGGTGGACTTCTCTGAAATCTCCAACAAAGCGTTGCCGTGGGCTGCCTACCTGGCTGCCCAGTTCGATGCCGAGCTCATCCTGCTCTATGTGGTTGATCGATCGACGATATCTTACCTGCTCGGGAGTGAACTGATGAACCACGCGGTGATGCCCTTCCTCAAGCAGGCGGAGGCGGATCTGGAACACATGGCGCGGACACTGAGTGATTCATCGGCGGTGAAAGTCTCCGCCGTCGTGCTGGAGGGGACGCCGTATGATGTGATTTGCCACTCCGCCGAATCGATGAGCGCGGATCTCGTTGTGCTGACAACCCATGGCCACACCGGCTTGAAGCATGCTTGGCTTGGCAGCACGGCTGAACGCGTGGTGAGGCAGGCCGATTGTGCGGTGCTGACCGTCCGGTAGCGGGTGCAGGTTAAGACGATCACGTCGAATGCTTAAACCATTTGGAAAACGGGATGGTAGATGCATGGAAACGCTTCCTCACTGCGATGCTAAGCGGGATTTCGGGCCAGGGCTCACGCATTTAAATTGATGCCGAGGAGGTGGAGGAGATAGCGGTTGTCCCAGCCGGCGGCTTTCATGCGGCCTTTGAGGCTGTGTTTGCATTTCTGGTGGTCGGCCTTGATGAGGTTCAAGGCCCAACGGCGCAAGGTGGCCAGGTTTTCGTCGGCGTGACCGCTGCGGGCGCGGCTCTGGTCCTCGTTGAAGTTCACATCCAGCACCCAGTGCAGCTGGTTCTCCACGCCCCAGTGGCCCCGCACCGCCCGGGCGAACCGGACGGCATCGTTCGTGAGGCTGCTCAGGTAGTAACGTCGTTCCAGTGTTTCCTTGCCGTTCACCGTCCGGATGGACTCCACCACCCCCACGCTCCGCAAACCTTCCCACCCGGCCCGGTCGGCAAACTACGCCAGTTGCTCGGTCTGCCAGTAGCGCCGCTCCTCCACCCGGCCATGCCCCTTGTCCACCGTGGCCGTGGTCACCAGATGCTTTTCCTGCCGCGCGATGGCGTCGTCCAGGAAGCTTTTGACCTCGGCAAAGGCCGTGCCCTGGTTCCCTTTAAGGGCCAGCACGTAGTCGGCATCGGCCTCCCGGATCTCCTGGGCGATGTCCTTCTGGCAGCCCATCGCATCCAGCGTGACGATGCACCCGGCCAGCTCCAGCACCCGCAGCAGCCGGGGCACGGCGGTGATCTCGTTGCTTTTGTCCGCCACCTTGAGCTGGCCCAGGCTCAGGCCGCTCGCCACCGCCCAGGCACTGACCACGACTTTGGGACAATCGCCTTGGTTGATGGCCCGCCGGAGCGCCTTGCCGTCCAACGCCACCAACTCTTGGGCCACTGCCGTCCGCAGGCTTTGTGTCCAGCGGATGAAGCAGTCCAGGAACTGCTCCGGGTCCAGCGCGGCGAAGACGCGGTTGAACGTGTCGTGGCTGGGAATGCCATGCGGCAGGTCCAGGAACGTCTCAAACCAGTCGCTCTTGGCGTGGCCAAAGACCTCCATGTCCTCGAAACTGTCGGCCCCGCACAGCAACGCGCAGATCGCGATGCACAGCACATCAGGCAAACTATGCAGCTTGCGCCGGTCCACGCGCGGATCGGGCACTTCTCGCAAAATCGTCAACAAACTTACGGGCGGATGTTTTTTCATCCCGTCTCATGTACGCACTGTATTTACATGGTACAGACATTTATCGCTCCTCCATCGAAAATGTTTTAATGCGTGAGCCCTGTTGTCCTCACCACGGCGCTACATTCGCCATACGGCTTTCCCAGACTGTTGTCTTCAGAGACGATGATCCCTAATTGATCCAGGGGTCTGATTTTCACCGTCTCGCCGATGTATCCTTTTGGACTGGGCGTATCATCTGACAGTCTGGGTTCCGTCCACCTCAACCTCAAGTGGTATGCGATAGGGGTAAGGTGACCGTAACCGTTGTTGTTTTATCCAACTCTGACTGGATTTGGATTTCTCCCCTGTGGGATTTGACGATCCAGAGAACAATCGCGAGACCAAGTCCGCTGCCTTCAATCTCGCTATTGCGAGCCTGGTCCACCCGAAAAAATCGTTCGAAAATGCGGGTTAAGAGAGCCGCCGGTATGCCTTTGCCGGTATTGATAATTGTCAGCTCAGCTTTGCCTCCATTCCGGCGCAAAGACATCCACACGCGACCGCCTTTCTGGTTATACTTGATCGCATTGTCGGCCAGATTGAGCAGCAACTGGCGTAGACGATGCCGGTCTCCCTGCACAACGATTTCCTCGCAAGCAGTCAGCTCCACCACGATCTCGTTTTGCGTTGCCAGTATTTGGGTGTCCTCAAAACTGTTCTGCAAAAGCTGGCCGAGTCTGACTGGTTCCTCCGTCAACGATATAAGCCCGGTGTCGGCCTTGGCCAAGAAGGTCAGGCTTTCAACGATCTTGGTCAGGCGCTGAATCTCGTCAAGCTGGCTGGCATACATTTCGCGCTGAGCTGGCGTGGCCGCCGGATTGGATAGAGCTGTCTCAATTTCGCCATGAAGGATGGCAAGTGGAGTCTTAAGTTCATGCGAGGCATTCAAAGTGAATTCCTTGATTTGCTTGAAAGCGTCCTCCAGTCGTCTGTTCGCCGAGTTCAGCACCTCGGATAGGCGATCCACCTCATCTCCATTGCCCGTCCTGGGGAGCGGTTCACGTAGATTATGAACCTGCAACTGTTCCGCTGCACGGGTAAGATCATCCAAGGGCTTCAGCGCCCTACGCAACAGCCACCAGCCACCGAATACAGTCAGCAGCATGGTCGGAACACCATAGAAAACGGCCACCTCAATGATCTCATGCTCAACGGGTTCATGTGATCCGGCTGTCCGACGTTCCACTACCAGTTCGTAGTACATCACTCCCGTCATCAAAAGAATGGACCCAAATAGCACGCACGAATACCAGACAGCCAGACGTTTTCTGATCGTCACGATGAATCCTTCAAGACATAGCCAATCCCCCGAACCGTATGGACGAGCTTGGTTTCAGAAGTCCCATCAACTTTATCGCGCAACCGCATGATGTAGACATCAACCAGATTTGAGCCCGGATCAAAATCATAGTCCCACACCTTTTCCACAATGGCCATCCGACTGCATACCCGGCCGTTGGAACGCATCAGGTACTCCAGCAGGCGGTATTCGCGAGGTGAAAGTTCAATCAACCGTTGTCCGCGCCGAACCGTCTGAGTTACGGTATCCATCTTCAAATCACCAATCCGTAATTCGACGATGCTGTTGTCGCTGCCTCGCCTTCCTAGCGCCCTTACTCTCGCGATCAGTTCTGCGAGCATAAAAGGTTTTGGCAGGTAATCATCCGCCCCGGCATTAAGCCCTTCCACCCGTTCATTGACTTCACCTCGTGCGCTTAGCAGAAGAACCGGCGTGCGAATTCCCCGTTCCCTTAGCTGCCGCAGCACGCCTAGCCCATCCCGTCCTGGCAGCATGATGTCCATGATTATGACATCAAAGGCCGTCGAGACAGCCAATCCCAATACGTCATTGCCATGATGAATCATATCGGCCGCAAAGCCCTCTGATTGCAGGGCCTTCCGGATGAACGACGCCATCTTTTTCTCATCTTCAACGATCAGGATGCGCATGGATCAAGAGAGCCCTTTTCACGTATTGAAACCGCCTTGTCAACTCTGGCAACCATGGCAAATTAGTATCCACACAGCTTATTCAGTTGCTATTTGCGTTTCTCCGCTTTGGCTTCGGCTTTTTCCTGCTCTTCATTTTCTTGCTCAACCAACACTATGGCTCCGGTGATGGCATCTACATGGATCTCAGTGATATCCTTGGTTCCTGGTTTGCCCAGATCAAAAGACCAGACCAGCTTCCCGTGCTCTTCCTCCAATTCGACTTCTTTAACGATTCCTTCGGGCTCCCGCTCCAGCGCAATACGTTGTGCTTCTGCCTGGCTGATCTTGGCCCGAGCCTGAAGCTCAGCTTGAGATTTACTGGAAGCGCATCCCAAAAAGCCAAGCATCAATGAGGCGGCGAGAACGATGGTCATTAGGGCGTGTGTGGTCTTCATATCGGTGAATAAAGGAAATAAAATGTTAAACTGAGCATATCCGCAGACCGCTCAGGATGCAGACATTAAGCCCTTTCAAAGTTACACCAAGCTGAACGTGGGATGACAATGCTGTCATATGGAGCAGCGTGAATACTGGAAAAACGGGCAAATCCATAGATTTCCAAAAGCAAAAATGAACGAATTGCCATCTTTGGTTCAGGCTTGCGTCACAATCGAATGCTCAAGTCAGCAGATTGAGCATTATTAAACATTGTCTGAAAGCACCGGACGGATCTTCGCAAACAAACCGAGCCTTAACTCTTTTGGGTGCCAAGCCATGATCAGTCTATCATCTCGGCTGAAGCTATTTCCTGCCCGGTTGGCGTTGCCTTTGACCTATGCCACCGTGTTTTTTCTGCTGTCCCAGATACTGCGCCTAACTCTCGCACTCTATTTCGCGACGGCAAGCGAAGTTCCGGTCGTAGATTGGTTGCGGGCATTTGTGGTCGGCATCCATTTTGATTTGGCAGTTTCATTGATTTTGTTTGCGCCATGGGCTTTGTGGGCCGGAATGCCCGGTGAAATTCGCTGGCGGGGACGCTTTTTCCGGGCAGTGCTTAGCTCAGTGAGCTTGATTGTCTGGGTTGTGCTCATGTTTCTGCTGCTGGCCGAAGGCTTCTTCTTTGAAGAATTTCAATCCCGTTTCAACACGGTGGCCATTGACTACTTGATTTATCCGCACGAAGTGTTTGTGAACATCTGGGAGTCCTATCCCGTGCCACTGGTGATCGTCGTTGTGATCGTGTTCGCCTGTGCCACTGTCTGGCTGGGATGGAGAATGAATCGTGCGGCGGAACTCCATCTGCCGAAAGCACGCGCTCGGACGGCAGCATGCGTCTGGGTGATGGCTGCCGTCATCTTAGGATTTACCATCAGGATCGAAGAAGCCCGGTTCAGCCGAGAAAGGACAGTGAATGAAATTGCCAATAACACGGTCGTATCGGGCCTCACTGCCGCCTTTACGCGGAATCTCGACTACGCACATTTTTATCCCACGCTGCCAAGAGAGGAAGCCTTTGCCCGCGCCCGCCGTTTGGTTGCTACACCAGATGCAGTGTTCACCGGCCCGTTAGATTCATTACAACGGCATATTGATGGTAACCCGACTGCACCTCGGCTGAACTTGGTGCTGCTGCTGGAAGAGAGTCTCGGGTCTGAGTTTTGGGGCAGCCTTGGCCGCAAGGAACCCACCCTGATGCCGCGCATGGATGCCATCGCCACCAATGAGGCGTTGTTGTTTGATAATCTATACGCAGATGGAAACCGGACCATTCGTGGCTACGAAGGTGTTTTCTCCAGTTTCCCACCCCTGCCGGGTGATTCGATTGTGGCCCGGGACCGTTCCGAAAATGTTGAGACGATCGCCCGTGCATTGGGGCGTGACCAATACGACACCACATTCATTTACGCCGGACGGGGTATTTTTGATGGGACCGGTCCTTTCGTAAGGGCGAACGGCTGGTCAAACTTTGTTGAGCTTAAGGATTTCAAACAACCCGCCTTCACCACAGTATGGGGTGTCTGCAACGAAGACCTGTACGACCGCATTCTGGTTGAATGCCGTGAGCGGCATGCGCGTAATCTGCCTTTTTTTATCACCAGCATGTCAGTTTCAAATCATAAGCCCTATACTTATCCGACCGGACGAATCGCTGAGAACCCCAATGACCGCAGTCGGGCCAATGTGGTGAAATACAGTGATTATGCGTTGGCCCGGTTCTTTGAAATGGCGCGCAAGGAACCCTTCTGGACTAACACCATTTTTGCGGTGATCGCCGATCATGGTGCACGTGTTTACGGCAGCCAGACGATTCCGATACGTAGTTATGAAATCCCCATGGTGGTGGTCGGCCCGGCCGTCGTTACCCAACCCAAGCGGATCTCTACGCTGGGTTGCCAGTTGGACATCGCGCCCACACTGTTAGGTCTCATCGGACGTCCCTACGAAAGTGTTTTTTTTGGCCATGACCTGATCAAATGGCCTGATTTCTCCGGCCGATGCTTGCTCAATCACAACCGTTCCATTGGCATTTATAGCGATGAACATCTGACGACTTTGAGCTTGAACAAGAAAGTCGAATACTTCGTCGGCAACCCCAAAACCGAACAGATGCATCGGGTGGGAGCCCCAGAAACACGCCATGAAGAACTGGAAAAAGATGCCGTGGCGCTCTTCCAGGTGGCTGATGAACTATACATGAACTGGCGCTACAAAATCGAACCTGATATGAAGACTGCCCGAGAAAGCTATTCACTGAGAAAATAGTTCATTTCTGTGTCTATTCTTTAACCACGATGATGAAGAACTACTGTTTACTTGTCCTCGTCACGGCTTTGGTCGGTTGTGCCACGCCACCTGATGACCGGAACAAAGTCTCCATTGGATTGGAGCAACGGACCGGGCTTGCCCTTAACGAAGCCAAACCCGGCGAAACCAGCATTCCACCTTCCGTTCGCTTTGATGATGGTTTGAGTGAAGATGAAGCCGTTACGCTGGCTCTGTGGAATAATGCCGCCTTTTTAGAAACCTTGGCGGACTTGGGGCTTTCCCGTGCCGACCTCATCCAGGCGGGTATGCTGCCTAACCCCACTTTTTCAATGCTCATTCCGGTGGGGGCGAAACCGCTGGAACTGACCGCGCGTTACCCTTTGGAAGTTTTCTGGTTGCGACCAAAACGAGTGGCTGCTGCCAAGCTGGATCATGAGAAAACCGCTCAGCGTCTGGTCCAAAACGGCCTCGACCTGATCCGTGATGTAAAGCTGGCTTACACAGATCTTACGCTGGCGGAGCAACGTATCAAACTTCTGGAAGAAACCCGCAAACTTGCCGTTCAGATTGAGAAGCTTTCCCAAGCCCGGCTCGACGCCGGCGAAGTCAGTTCACTGGAAATCAGCACCGCTGCTATTGATACCATGCAAACGGAGGAACTGCTGACCCGTTCCCGCTATGATGCCAAAATAGCCCGTGAACGTTTGCTGCATCTGATCGGCATACCCGCCACGCAGTGGACAATGGGGATTAGGCAATCGCCTGCACCTGTTCGGATCGCCTACGAACTTGGTCTTCTAGAAACCAATGCCTTGACTGCCCGCCCTGATCTTCGAGCGGCAGAGATGAGTTTGGAAGCAGCAGGTAAGCGCCTTGGGTTGGCCCGTACGGAAATCTTTACGTTTGCTGCCGGAATAAATGCCAAAGAAGTCGGGAGAGATTTTCTGGCCGGTCCCACGCTGGATGTGTCCTTACCAGTAGTGAATCAGAACCAAGGCGGCATTGCTATCGCACAGGCCAATTTTGAAAAAGCGGCCCGCCATTACTTCACCGTGCGTGACCGCATTCTCCTTGATGTGCGCGAAGCCCACACCCGTCTCGTGCAAGCTCAAGAAAGTCTTATCGCCTGGCGTGAACGTATCCTTCCTCCGCTGGAGAACACCGTTAGTCAGGCACAAAAAGCATACGCTAGTGGTGACATCTCCTTTCTGCTGGTCCTCGAAGCATCGCGTAAACTGGCCGATATCCGCGTCAAGGAAGCGATGGTTTTAGGCGACATTTGCCGCGCCACAGCAGAATTGGAAAGAAGCATTGGTGGAAAGCTGCCTGCAACCGGAAATTCAACACCCGCTAACTAATGAAGCACTTCATTTTCAAACCGCTCAGTTTGTTGCTGCTTGCTGGCTTAACCAGTGGAAACTTGACCGCAGCCGAATCTGGGAAAGCCTCACCCGCCCACGTGGAGAAGCCCGGTAAGGAATCGGATCTTGCCACCCTCACTTTGACGGTCGAAGCCGAAAAACGGTTGGGAATCACCACCGTCGCGGCCGAACGCCGAAAAATCGAGCGCACGCGCACCCTCGGTGGCGAAGTGATCATTCCATCACCCGCACTGGCCAACGGCAGCGGCCAATCAATCTTCGCATTGCTGCCTTCGCTCTCACCTACTGAAATGGTGCGTATCGCTGAAGCCCAGATCGATGCCGACGGCCAGGTGGACCGCGCGAAAGTGCAACTCGAAGCCGCCCAGGTAACCTTCACCCGGGCAGGAAAACTTTTAGGAGATCGGGTGGGGAGCGCTCGCGCCGTAGATGAGGCGAAAGCACAAGTCGGTCTTGCCGAAGCTGGGTTACGTAATGCAAAAGCGCGACGCGAGCTGTTAGGCGCACCTCTGCTGGACGTGATGAATCCCAAACTCGTTTGGGTGCGTGTGCCGGTTTATGTCGGTGATTTGCTCCGCTTGAAAACGGACGGAATCGCCCAAGTGGGTGGACTTGTGAATGTTGCCGGTGCCACTACGCATCCAGCCAAACCAGTGGTGGCTCCACCGTCGGCCAATCCCGGAGCCGCTACCGTGGATATGTTTTATGAACTGGCCAATGAAAAGGCCGGATTGCGCTTGGGCCAAAAAGTGGGCGTGACGATTCTTTTACAGGAGCCGGAAGAAAGCCTCGTCGTTCCCTGGTCAGCCGTCGTTCACGACATCAGTGGTGGCACTTGGGTTTACGAGAACACCTCTCCGCAAGCCTTTACCCGTCGTCGTGTTCAAGTGCGCTCTGTCGTTGAACAGCTGGCAGTTTTAGATTCTGGTCCCAAACCGGGGGCTAAAATCGTGACTAGTGGAGTTGCGGAACTCTTCGGCACCGAGTTCGGCGTGGGCAAATAATCATTCTGACGGAGTATTCTTTATGCTGACCTGGCTTGTTTCCGTTTCGCTCCGCCAAAGGGTGCTCGGTACTGGCGATAGCCTGCGTGTTGATTGTGATCGGACTACGGTCATTGCATACGACACCGCTGGATGTATTTCCTGAGTTTGCTCCGCCGCTGGTCGAGATCCAGACTGAAGCTCCCGGACTTTCTACTGAGGAAGTCGAAAGCCTTATCACCGTGCCGCTGGAAAATGCCGTTAACGGCACATCATGGCTCAAGACGTTGCGCTCCAAGTCCGTGCTCGGCCTGTCGTCCGTCGTCTGCATTTTCAAGGAAGGCACCGATCTCATGCGTGCCCGTCAACTGGTGCAGGAGCGGGTTGCCACCGTCGCTCCACGTTTACCAGTAGTCGCTCACGCGCCGGTGCTTCTGCCGCCTTTGTCATCTACCAGCCGTGCTCTAAAGATTGGTGTTTCCTCGAAAACACTTTCTCAGATGGACCTTTCGGAGCTGGCCCTATGGACCATCCGTCCCCGCCTGATGGCGATTCCTGGAGTGGCCAATGTCGCGATCTGGGGACAGCGCAACCGGCAGTATCAAGTGCTTGTGAACCCCGAACAGTTGGCCACTATCGGGGTCACGCTGGATGAAGTAGTGAAGGCAGCCGGTGATGCCTCGACCGTGAGTGCGGGTGGTTTCGTGGATACACCCAACCAACGCATACCCGTCCGTCACCTCTCCGCCATCGAATCTCCTGATGACTTGGCACGCACTGTGGTCCGCTTCACCAATGGAGTTCCGCTTCGGCTCGGTGACGTGGCCAAAGTAGTCGTCAGCTATCCACCGCCGATTGGCGATGCCGTCATCAACGACGGCCCAGGTCTTTTGCTGATCGTGGAGAAGCAACCTTGGGGCAACACGCTGGATGTAACACGTCAGGTGGAAGCAGCTCTCGAAGCCTTGCGTCCCGGCCTTAAAGACGTCGAGATGGATCCAACCATCTTCCGCC
The DNA here is from genome assembly GCA_965283725.1 of Limisphaerales bacterium. Classification (GTDB taxonomy): domain Bacteria; phylum Verrucomicrobiota; class Verrucomicrobiia; order Limisphaerales; family JAEYXS01; genus JAEYXS01. The sequence continues at coordinate 23,679 of CBDIPT010000002.1, read as the reverse complement.
CGGCGACCTTTATTGAACGCTCCATCGCCAATCTCACCCATACCATGCTGCTGGGTTGCGGGCTGGTCATGCTCATCCTGATTGTGTTTCTGTTCGACTGGCGCACCGCCGTTATTAGCCTGTCGGCGATTCCCTTGTCTTTGCTGGCGGCCGCTCTCGTTTTGTATTGGCGGGGCGGGACACTTAACACCATGGTCATTGCCGGACTGGTCATCGCGGTGGGAGAAGTAGTGGATGATGCCATCATCGACGTAGAAAATATCATGCGTCGTCTCCGGCTTAACCGGCTGGCGGGCAATCCAGAATCCGCGTTCCAAGTTGTCCTCAAAGCCTCGCTGGAAGTTCGTAGTGCCGTAGTTTTTGCGAGCTTGATCGTGGTGCTGGTCTTCCTGCCGGTCTTCTTTCTGGATGGACTGGCTGGCACATTCTTTCGCCCGCTCGCCTTTACCTATGTGCTGGCGATCATGGCCTCCTTGTTGGTAGCGCTGACCATCACGCCGGCGCTTTGTCTGATGCTGCTGCCCGGAGCTAAAGAACGTCACGAAGACGCTTTTGTCGTTCGTGTTCTGAAACGTGGCTACCGTCGAGTCCTGCCGTCTCTGGTGGCCAAACCTCGTTGGGCGGTGGGCTTTCTAGTGGTGGCGTTCACTTTGACAGGTATTGCCCTACCTCGCTTAGGTGAAGAGTTTCTGCCGAACTTTAAGGAGACGGATTTTCTGATGCACTGGGTCGAGAAGCCCGGCACTTCGCTGGAGGCCATGACTCGAATAACGGTTCAAGTGAGCAAGGAACTGCGGGCGATCCCCGGTGTGCGCAATTTCGGCTCTCATATCGGTCGCGCGGAAGTGGCTGATGAAGTGGTTGGACCTAACTTCACTGAACTATGGATCAGTCTCGATCCCAAGGCTGACTACGACCCGACTGTGGCGAAGGTTCAAGAGGTGGTGGACGGTTACCCCGGCCTGTTCCGCGATGTGCTTACCTACTTGAAGGAACGAATCAAAGAAGTGCTGACCGGTGCCAGTGCCACTGTGGTCGTGCGCATCTACGGACCTGACATCGCCGTTTTGCGGGACAAGGCACAGGAAGTGAACAAGGCCATCACCGATGTCAAAGGCGTGGTTAACCTGAAGGTGGAACCGCAAGTGCTCGTGCCCCAATTACAGGTGCGCTTAAAGCCGGAGGCAGCCGCAAACTTCGGTCTTACACCCGGACATATCCGTCGCGCCACGACCACGCTTATCAAAGGCCTGAAAGTGGGTGAAGTTTACCGTGATCAAAAAGTCTTTGAAGTAGCCGTCTGGGGTGTGGAACAGGTGCGAAGTGATATCCAGGCACTGCGCGAATTGATCATTGAGACACCAGGTGGAGCGCATGTTCCATTGGGTGATGTGGCTGACATTGATATCGTGCCCACGTCCAATGAGATCAAACGTGAAGGAGCCTCCCGCCGCATCGATGTGACCTGCAATGTGGCCGGCGCAGATTTGGGAGGTGTCGCCAGAGAGATTGAGCGTCGCGTACAGAAGCTTTCTTTCGACCGGGGTTACCACCCGGAATTTCTAGGCGAGTATGCCGCTCGTGAAGCTTCCAAGAACCGTCTGCTCCTGTTCTCAGCGTTTTCTCTGCTTGGCATTCTCGTGCTGCTCCACGTCGATTTTCGTTCGATACGACTTGTGGTGCTGGTCGCACTTACCTTGCCGTTCGCTTTGATCGGCGGAGTTGTGGGAGCCTTTCTTTCAGGTGGAGTGCTATCGCTCGGTTCGCTGGTCGGTTTCGTGACGGTGCTGGGCATCGCCGCCCGGAACGGCATCATGCTAATCAGCCATTATCAAAACCTTGAAGAATCTGAGGGGGAGGCGTTCGGCGTGCCGCTGGTGTTACGAGGTGCGGAGGAACGGCTGGCTCCCATTCTCATGACAGCCTCGTGCGCAGCACTGGCTCTTCTGCCATTGGTTATCAAGGGCAACATTCCCGGTCATGAGATTGAGTATCCAATGGCAGTAGTCATTCTGGGTGGTTTGATCACTTCCACTTTGCTCAACCTTTTCCTAATGCCTTCGCTCTATGCCGCTTTCGGGAAAAGGAAAAAGCCAAACGGTCCTGAGAACTGAGCGTTCTTGGAAACGAAAAACAAACAGCATGAAACGGCTGCCGAAGCAAATTTCGTAACAAGTCCGCAGGTTGAACTTGCGCAATCAGCCTATCGACACAGCCATACAAAACCCCCTATTTTAATCATATGAAGCAAATACTCTTGGTGCTTGTTTCAATCATTCTGGCAGTTGCTGTCACTACGCAACTGGTGGAATCTCGCCAAGCCGCCCAGAATGCGTCCGAGCTGGCCGCGCAACGCGCCACGTTCGCTCTTGAAAAAGACCAGCTTGAGGCGGCGTTAAAGAAAGTGCGCGTCAGTTCGCGTCCAACCTTTGTTCCTGAAACGCAAGCTCTGCCATCTCCAGTCGAACCCTCAGCTGTTGCTCCAGCCGAGTTGTTAAAAAGGCTGCAAGAAATCGACCCGGTAACCGCCGCTCAAGTCAGGACTTCACGCCGCTTGATCCACATCTTGGAAGAATTGGCTTCCGTCGGTCCTTCCGCAATCCCTACCATCCGCGAGTTCCTCGCACGTAATGAGGAGATTGACTACGCCACCGGACAAAATCGTGGCTGGCGTGATGGAGTGCCTGACGAATTCCTGATTCCGCCTTCCTTGCGTTTTGGCCTGTTTGATGCGTTGAAACAGATCGGCGGACCTGAAGCAGAGAAATTGATGGCCGACACCATGGGCACCACCGGGCGAGGTGTGGAACTGTTTTGGCTGGCCCGTACTTTGCAAACTCTGAACCCAAACAAGTATCGTGACGTGGCCCTTTCTTCCGCGCATGAACTGCTCGATCATCCGCCAGTCGCCAATGCAACCAACATCCTGGACCGAAATGACCATGAGCATTTGCTCAGTGTGCTCACGATGTATGGAGACAACAGCTTTGTCGCCACCGCTCAAAGCCAGCTTGTGCAAGCTGATGGTTCGGTGGATCGTAGCAATCTGCGCTATCTCCAGCGCACCTTGGGTAAAGATGCCGTCACGATCGCCGCCAATTTGTGGAATGACCCTCGTCTGACCGATGCGAGCAAGAAAGAGCCCTTGGCCCGGCTCGCCTTGACCTATGCTGGTGCCGATGCCCAAGCCAACGACTTTTACCTTCGCGCCATCAACGATTCCGGCATGTCAAAAGATCAACGGCGTAATCTGATCGAAGATCTGAATCAGGATGGTTTTTCCCGGGGTCGGGTTGAAGCGGGAGATTTGTCTCTGATCGAAAATCGCATCACTTTGATTGAACAAAACGTCAGCAAAACTTCTGATCCCGTCAACGTTGCCGCCTTCAAAGAAGCCTACAAAGACCTCCTCAAAATGCGTGAACGCATTGTGAATGCTCAAAAATCTGCTCAGTAGCTAAAACATGATGGGAAGACCCCAAGCAAACGTGGTCCTAAGCCGGGTAGCAAGCGAAAGGTGTCGAATGAGATGTCGTTGAAGGAAGCCATCATCAAAGCTATCGGTAACAAGCAGATGACCCGCGAGCAGATCTTGGATGGGTTATCGAGTCAGGCTACCGCTTCCGCACATCTAATCCTTTGAACTCCCTGAATGTGATCCTGTATGGCAAACATCCGAAGCTTAGTGGGAAAGATGGGGAGTTTGGGGTGGTGTGAATCGGAGTTTTTCTTATTCCTTTTCCTAGCTGATTTTGTCCGGAAAAAGCTTAGTGAGCAGAGGTGTTCCGCCCCTCTTTTCCTATTCAAAAGGGGCGGCCAAATCATCCAGCTTCGGTTTCAGTTCCAGAACGTGCATGGTTTATCTGAATCCAAGGTAACAGGCTGGGTGGATGGCCGAAACCAAAATCCAAGCCTTCCAGACCATGCTTACAATTCAGAGGAACTCTACAAGATAAGCGGAACTGGGAGGTTTGGATTGATGATTGGGGCAGGATTTCCAATGTAGAAAAGAAGGGATATAAGCTAAAGGTGGTTTTTGAGGGTGTCCGGAAGCTTATCTTGTGAATCTGGGCCGGTCATTTTGGCAGTTGGTCGCAACTTAAACAAACAAGGAAGAACCCTCAGCCCAAGCTTCACTGCTTACCCTCAGAGCCTCGTCTTAGGGCGGGAGCAACCAACAGACCCCGGCCATCAAAACGTTGCGTAATGGTCAATCAGGCGTCGAGAAACTGGCACCTGAAGCAACCGGGGCTAATCACATCTCTGCCGTGTCTCCAATTGGATACATCGAACATCAACGTTCATCCTTGGCAATCACACCCACCCACTGCTATTTCCATCTAGCCAAGAAGCAAATCCCGTCATTAAATCCCTCTAGCGAACTCGCCAATTACTTAATTAATAAGTGTGCAATAAAAACCTATTGACACCACGCTACCTATCCTTTACGCTAACACCCGGCCTCCGAAAAGGCCCCAACGCTCTTGTTCAGCGTCGAGGCCCAGAAACCGGATGCGGCAATTAAGCAGCACCTCAGCTTGCATGCCATAGGTTCGCTCAGTTTGCCGCAGGAAACAAGGGGAAATGGCCTCCACCCCTCGAACAAACGCGCAACCATATGGTTACCTCAACAAAAACCACCGCCACCGGTGCCTCAGGCACCACTTATCACCTCGACGTCTTCCCCCTCGAGCGCGACCTCATCACGTCCCTCCAACCATCCTGTAACGGCTAACCCACACCATGCTCGAGCCCCTTCAAAACCTTGCCCATGTTCAGCTCGGCGTGACCCTTCGGGGCCGGGACGCCTCCCGTCCTTGCCCCGGAGGCAAACTCCAGCTCATCCGCATCGGTGACCTCACCCCCGAAGGCCGCATCGAGACTCCCGTCCCGCTCCTCATCGGCCTAGAACCCGATTCCGTCCGTGATTACCTGCTCGAGCCGGGCGACATCCTCGTTGCCAATCGCGGTCAGCGCGCCACCGCCGCCCTCTTCCTCCAGGAAAACCCTGCCATTGTCGGCACCCAATTTGCCGTCATTCGGCCCAAGCGCGACCGCATCCTGAACGACTACCTCCAATGGTATCTAAATCGTCCTGAAGTACAAACCGCCTTGCTCAGCAAGGCTCGCGGCACGTATGTTCGCGCCGTCCCCGTAACCGAGCTGCGCGAACTGGACATCCTGGTCCCTCCGTTGGCGGTCCAGCGGCAGCTTGTTGAATTGGAGGCGTTGCACCAAACCGAGATGAACCTTGTCCAACAGCTTAATGCCAGGCACGAACTCCTCCACCACCATTTGACCAATCGTATCCTCCGTCAAAACTCCTGATTCCCCATGGCCAAAGTCAATCAATCCGAAATCAACGACGTCGCCTGGCGCGCCTGCGACACCTTCCGCGGCGTCGTCGATGCTGAGAACTACCGGAACTACATCCTCGTGATGCTCTTCTGGAAATACGTCTCCGATGTCTGGCGCGATCATCGCGACCTCTACCTCGCCGAATACAAAGGCGACCAGGTCCGCGTCGCCCGCCGTCTTGCCCGCGAACGCTTCCAGCTCCCGGAAGGTTGCGATTTCCTCAGCCTCTACGAGCAACGCACCGCTGCCGACATCGGCGAACGCATGAACATCGCCCTCGAAAAAATCGAGGAAGCCAACAAAGCCAAACTCGAAGGCGTCTTCCGCGAGGTCGATTTCAATTCCGAATCCAAACTCGGCCAGACTCGCGATCGCAATACCCGCCTGAAACTCCTCCTCCAGGACTTCGCCGATGCTCGACTCGACCTACGACCGTCTGTCGTAGGGGAAGAAGACGTCATCGGCAATGTGTACGAATACCTGCTGGAACGCTTCGCCTCCGATGCCGGCAAAAAAGCCGGTGAATTCTACGCCCGGCCAAGTCTCCAGCCTGCTGGCCCAGTTGCTCGCGCCGAAGAAGGGCAACACCATCTGCGATCCCACCTGCGGCTCCGGCTCCTTGCTCATCAAGGTCGGCCGTCAGGCCGATGAACGCGACTTCGCCCTCTTCGGCCAGGAAATGAACGGCACCACCCACGCCCTCTGCCGCATGAACATGTTCCTCCATGGCATGGATAACTTCCGCATCGAGTGGGGCGATACCCTGCGGAATCCCCGCCTCCTCGAGCGCGACCACTTGATGAAGTTCGACATCGTCGTGGCCAATCCCCCTTCTCCCTCGATAAATGGGGCTACGAGGAAGCCGGGGCCGATCCCTTCCACCGCTTCCATCGCGGCCTCCCGCCGAAGTCGAAGGGCGACTACGCCTTCATCACCCACATGATCGAGATCGCCCGGGAAAAGACCGGGAAGATCGGCGTCGTCGTCCCCCACGGCGTCCTCTTCCGCAGCGGAGCGGAAGGCAAGATCCGGCAATCCCTCATCGAGGAAAATCTCTTGGAAGCCGTCATCGGCCTCCCGGCGAACCTCTTCTTCGGCACCGGCATCCCCGCTGCCATCCTGTTGTTCAACAAAGGCAAGCAACACAGCGACGTCCTCTTCATTGATGCCTCCCGGGATTTCAAGGAGGCCAAGAACCAGAACATCCTGACCCATGAACAGCTCGCCCGCATCGTCCGCACCTTTCGCGAGTTCAAGACCGTCGAGAAATACGCCTACCGCGCCACCCCCAAGGAACTAATCGATAATGATTTCAACCTGAACATCCCCCGCTACGTGGATACCTTCGAGGAAGAGGCCGAGATCGACCTCGGCCAGGTGAAGCGGGAGATTGCCGATCTCGAAAAACAACTGGTCACCGTCCGGTCAAAGATGGACGGCTACCTCAAGGAACTGGGCCTTTGATGCGCCGTCAAAACTCGCATAATCCGCTTTTAATCGGCGCATAACGTGATGCAAATCGACTCCGCCAACTGTCCCGCGAATAACCTGAACTGGTCTTGGCTGCTTTGGCCGACCGCAGAGCAGGATGTCAGTCTTAATAGACTTAACCTATTGCAAGAGAGAGAGTTGGTTGAGGAATCAGTTGTCAAGGAATCCTTGACAACTGGGTGTCCCGCAACAAAAACGCCGACTGTGTATTCACCCAAATTAAAAGACAGCGAACTATGTTTTAATTTTCGGCGGAAAATTAAATTAAGGCACCGCGTTCTCAAAACGGGAACGGCGAAACTAGGCACTGCCCCCAATGTGCTGCCGGCATCTTGCCGGCAGACGCGGGCCGTTCGTCAGGCAACGCCCGGTTCAAAAAATCCCGACCGGATCGCTCTCCGCAGGCAGGTGCCGACCAACCGACTTTGACGTTCTGCTTTTCGCGGCCGGCGTCCGAATGCGCCCTATTGGAGCTTCCAGCACACCCCTATTATCAATGCTTAGGCGAGGGAAGACACCACCAAACTGAGCGGGTGACGAATATCCCTTATACAGAGGAGCTAACGGTATGAGGCTACCTAAGGGATGGAAAATGTTGTCGATGGAGGAAATAGGCGAAGTGCAGGCAGGGCGGCAACGCTCTCCTCACATGACCAAGGGCAAACTACGTCCATATCTTCGGGTCGCCAATGTTCAAGATGGTTGGATTGACTTCACGGATGTAAAGGAAATGGCTTTTACAGATAAAGAAGCAGAGATCTACGCACTGGCGGATGGAGATGTCCTGTTGAGCGAAGGCCAAAGTCTTGAACTGGTGGGAAGGCCAGCAATGTATCGTGGAGAGCTAGATGGTTGTTGTTTCCAAAACACGCTGGTTCGACTTCGCACCAAACAACACTCACCGGCTTTCGTCCTTCATCTATGCAAACGACTCTATATCCTAAGAGCGTTTCAGAGAATCGCTAAGAAGACGACTTCCATCGCGCATCTTGGTGTTTCACGATTCGCCGAACTCACAGCTCCTATCCCACCCCTCCCCGAACAACGCAAAATCGCAAACATCCTTAACACTTGGGACGAGGCCCTGGAAAAGCTCGACGCCCTGATCGAAGCCAAGGAGCACCGGAAGGAAGCCCTCATGCAGCAACTCCTTTTTGGCGGTCGGACACCCAAAGGACTAAAATCAAAATGGAAACGGACTAATCTTGGCGGCGCCATCGAGTTCATTCCGCGCATAAAGCCAAAACCCTCCGGCAAATTTCTCTCAGCCGGTATCCGCAGCCACGGACGCGGTGTCTTTTTGAAGGAGGATTTTGTACCAGAGGATATCGCATTGGATGAACTCTTTGAACTCAAGACCGGCGACCTGGTGGTCAATATCACCTTCGCCTGGGAAGGAGCGGCTGCCATCGTACCGCCAGCGGCGGATGGCGCACTTGTTTCTCACCGTTTTCCCACCTTTACCTTTCGCGAGGGAGTAGCCGCGCCATCATTTTTCAAGCACTACATCCTGACCCACCGCTTTGTTTTTGACTGCGGCTTGGCGTCCCCCGGCGGCGCTGGCCGCAACCGTGTCCTCAGCAAATCTGCCTTCCTAGATATCGAACTCAATCTACCGGCGATCGAGGACCAAGAGCTCATCGGCAACCTGCTTGATACAGCGGCCCAAGAAATCACAGTGCTGCGCGCCCAACGTGCTGCGCTCGATCGACAGAAACGCGGCCTCATGCAAAGACTTTTGACTGGGCGCATTCGCGTTTGACCCATACCCAATATGAAAACCGACGAACAACAAAAACTCCTCGCGATTGTTGAACATATCCGAAACTTGCGCACGGCCGATCAGTTGGCCGCTCAATATCCCAACGCGGATTTGGCACAGGTTTACTTTGGACCATATTCAGCTCTAGACTTGGTTAATTTGACGGCTCGTTGGTCGGATCAAATCTCTGAGGGACTTCGGGGGGATGATGCAAAACACTTGCCCCTCCATTTCTCGTGGGAAGCACAGAATCAACCGATTCAGCATCGATCAATTCTAGTAGTAGCTACGAATTATCGTGACTACTTGAACGGAAAACATTGGGAACAAGCGGCTCAACTGATGGGCTTGGCCATCGGCTACCTGATGAGCGCCGGACTCTGGAATCAGGGGTACCACCAAGCTTTATAGCGTCAATAAGCTGCGCCAAAAAGAATTGTTCGCTGACTTGGATACCAAGGGTCGACAGTTGAAAGAACTCATGACGATTATTGAGAAACTTCGGGGCGAACAGGCCGCCGAAACAGCGAAAAGACAAGCCGACGCTGCAACTGCTAATACTCAGTTGGTTACAGCGAAAAAGGATGCGGAAGAAATCAATTCACTGCTGAATAAAGCAACTGGAGTGAACGGTCAGATAACCCAGATCCAAAGAACGCAAAAAGAACACCTAGACGCTATCGCCGCCGAGCGGGTTGAAATCGGAAAATTCAAGACCGAGACTGAAACCGCGCTGGCTGATGCCAAATCTAAATTGGCAGATTCAGAAAAGAGGCTTGCTCACATGGAAGAGAAGGAAGATTGGGTCAATGAATTGGCCGGAACGGCAGCGGCTGGTGTGCTCGGCCAAAAATTTGAAGCCCGCATGAGGCAACTATCCTCGGCTTCTAACTGGTGGCTCGGTGGAACAGTTATCTCAGTTATTCTCGCAGGGGTTTGGTTAGGCCTTTCTCATAAATACTTTATGGTACCAGGGTCGGACATCTGGACCACATTAGCTTTGAATTTCGGGCTGCTACTTCCCGCACTTTTTATCGTTGGCTTCTTCGCTACCCAATTCGGAAAAGTTCGCCAGTTCGAAGAGGAATATGCCTTCCGGGCATCGGTAGCCATGACGCTTGGGGCCTTCGCTGATCGTCTCAAGGATTCCAACGAAGATCACAATCGGCTGATAAGCGAAACCGTTGAAAAGCTCTATAAACTGCCAGTTTTACTCCAAGAAAAGGAACAGGGCGCAAGCTGGTTCCAACAAAAGTCTGTTGAGCGCACATTAAAATCAGCTGTAGAACTGGTGAAGGAAGTCAAAACTCCACCAAACGGAAACAACAATTGATTCCCAGCACCAAATGTCACTCCTGCACCTCAACTTAGACGCGATAACGGAAGCGGACCTGTCGCGGCTGGTGGTCGATAGTATTCACGAGAACAAGACGTTGGAGTACAAGTTGGAGTTATCGTACTGTCAGAAGATCAGAAACGGGAGTTTTTGAGTGACATCACTGCGCTGGCAAACACTGATGGCGGAGACTTGGTTCTCGGCATCAAAGCAGATAAAGGAGTGGCCGTAGACTTGGTCGGACTAAAGAACTTTGTTCCCGATGAGGCCAAGAATAAGATTGAGAATCTCCTCCGTGATAGCGTTCAACCAAGAATTATCGGCTGTCAGCTACGTGAACTTCCGCTGAAAAATGGAAATCATATTCTCATTGTGCGTGTCCCTCGCAGCTTCGCCGCCCCTCACATGGTGCGTCATCAAGGCGTGACCCGATTCTGCGGGCGAAACTCTGCTGGTAAATACGATCTGGATGTTCACGAGCTTCGTTCCTCGTTTCTGGCCAACGAGACATTAGGGGAGCGGTTAAAGTCCTTCCGTTTGGACCGGATCAACAAATTGGTAAGCGGGAATTCACCAGTCCCGCTCGCAGGCCCACATTTGATGGTGTTACATCTGCTCCCAGTCGTGGGGTCTCGACCAGAAGCTCGTTTAAGCACAAATGACCTAAAACCGCTGTTAAATCAGATTCTCCTCCAGCCAATGGGGAACCAAGGTTACACTCCGACTTTCAATTTCGATGGTTTTCTGGCAGCGGCTCCTGGAAATGGGCAACCAAACAACACTTACGTGCAGCTACTCCGCAGTGGCTTCTTGGAATCCGTCGATAGCCGAACGCTGCGCCCCCTTGCCCCAGAGAGTGAAGGCGGTTCACCGAGGAAAATAATCCCATCCATCGCCTGGGAACAACGGTTGATTCACGCCTTGGCCAACCACTTGGATGCATTTGCAGGGTTGCGCTTGCCGCCGCCTTATGTGTTAAGCATCAGTCTCTTGAACGTAAAAGGCTTCACCATGTATGTGGGCAATTCTTACCGATATGACCAAGAAAGCGCACATCCCATAGATCGTGACCACCTCCTCACCGATGAAGTCTTGATCGAATCGGCGGCAGAGAAACCAGACCGGATTCTGAGACCACTGTTCGACCAGATTTGGAATGCGTGCGGGTGGCCACATTCCATCAATTTTGATTCTCAAGGAAATTGGAAGGAACACGGATGAGGGTGAGAACCACCTAGATCATGAGCACTCGAATCTATTTTACCGACATCTTCGACGTATCGCCCAAGAAGCTGGCATCATACGGTGCTTTCAATGTTTGTCCTTTGGTTGATCTACCACTGTTTATCGACCCTTTCCTTCTCTTCACTAGCGAGAGAAAGGCATACAAGTCCCTGCACAACGAAATCATCCGCTATCTTCATTTTCTCCGTGAGAAGTCCGATCGGGCGCAAACCAACAAAGGTCTGCTCAAGGCTTGGTATCACTTCCCCGAAGTGAAGCAAACGTGCCTTGGCTTTTGCCTCAAAGGAAACAGCGGGATTGGCCTTGGACCATCTTTCGCCAAAGCACTCAGCGAAAACTTGTCCAACCTGTTTAAAGACTTTGGTAACGAGCAAGTCACCAGGGGGTCACACCTCGAAAAACTAATGCTCATTCGTTCAGGCGTGGGCAAGGACAAGATTAGCGACTTTACGACAAACCTCATCAAGGGCTTTTTGCTTCAATACACGCAGGTGTTTGCTCAAAAGCATATCAAGCCAGAAAAGCGGAAGTCGTTTCATGTGTCACACGTCGAGTTCGACTATGAAAGATCATATTGGAAGTCGGCCTACTTTGATTTGCCTGCGCTGGATGGAGACTTTGTGCTGCTTTGCCCGGAAGACATCCTCACAAAGGATGATGTGTGGATTAACAAGGATGACTTGCGCCATGACTTTCCCCAGATTCGTGCTGCGATTGAGAATGAAGCTCTAAGAGCCCAGGTAAATGACTACTTCGCTACCGTTTTAAAGCGCGACAAAGATAAGAGGGGAAGGCCGAAAGAGCCGACCAAAAAACAGGAAAGCGAGGCAACCGAGGCTACGTTAAGAAAATTCCCGGAAATCATTGATTATTATATTCGCGACAAGGAAGACAACGGCAATGTGGCAATGGCACGCAGTCTGGAAAAGGTGAATCAGGTTCAGCAACTGTTCGTGGAGAACATCAGTCGGCTGTCAGACCTTTTAGCCAAGCATACCGATTTTTTCAAGACGCCGGGCTCGACCATCGAAGAAGCCAAGAAGCGAGTCAGCTATCTCAAGCACGTCATAGAGAATGGGGATGGTTATCGGTTATTCTACGACCGCAAGGGAAACCCAATCGAACGTGAAACAGACCTGCATATCGCGTTTAAACTCGTGTGCATCGATTCACCAAGCTCTGTGGATGCCGAAGTGAACAATGGCCGAGGCCCAGTTGATTTTAAATTGTCACGCGGAGCCTCAGACACTTCGCTGATCGAATTCAAACTAGCGAGCAATACTCAACTAGAGCGAAATGTCCGCAACCAGGTCGAAGTATATGAAAAAGCCAACCGCACCACACAATCCTTAAAAGTCATCTTGTTCTTCTCATCAGCACAAGGCAAGAAAGTTAAACGAATTCTCAAAAAGTTGAAGGCGCCCGACGAAGCTGGCATTGTTTTGATCGACGCAAGGCGGGACAATAAAACCTCGGCATCAAAAGCATGATCTTTCCAGGAATACCATATCTGCCAGATCGCGGCGGTCCAGTTCCTCCCGAAAATGGGCGGTCGCTGGCTCAGCCCGGAAGATGCCTACGCCGAACGCCGCGCGAAGCGTGGGCAAGGTCAAAAACGCTACCTGATGCAAAGACTTTTGTCGGGGAAACTGAGAGTTAAATTTCCAAAGCCATGAACGAAGATACTGATTCAACAACCCCAAAGAACGCAGAGTTCCTGCGACTGGCATTCGCGACTGAACAAGAATGCTTGATCCCCAAGCTCAAGTCATCGACTCGCATCACTCACGCCGGAGATCGCGGCGAAGTGAACGAACAACACTTCATCGACTTCCTGCGCAAATACCTCCCCAACCGATACACTGTGGAGAAGGCAATCGTCCTCGATTGTGAAGGGAACGTCAGTCAATCCATTGATATCGTCGTCTTTGACCGGCAATACACGCCTACATTGCTGGACAATGATAAGCACCGCTATGTTCCAGCCGAGGCCGTTTATGCGGTATTTGAGTGCAAACCCACCATCGAAAAAGGTTACCTTGAATATGCAGGTGAGAAGGCCGCCTCGGTGCGGAAGCTAAAGCGCACATCGGTGGAGATTCATCATGCAGGTGGCACATACCCGCAAAGAAACTGTTTAATATTGTGGCGGGTATTCTGGCCATTGATGTTGAGTGGAATGAGGGGTTTGGCAGCGAATCATTTCGTACAGTCCATCAGGGATTAACTGGGGACTATGCTATTGATTGTGGCTTCGCAGCCAAAGGCGCGAGCTTTGATACCTTCGCAGATACCAGAGCATACACTTTCGGTCCTGCCGACAACGCGCTCGCATTTTTCGCCTTCCGCCTTCTGTGGAAACTTCAATCACTTGCGACGGTGCCTGCGGTGGACTGGATGGCGTATGCAGAGAAACTCAGTCACAAAGCCAAAGGAGATTAGCCATGTTCGATTATTCAGATAGAATTGAAAGTTTCCGAGATCAGAAGGTCCGATTGCCATCCGACTTTGAGGGCAAGTTGCTGGCCCACAGAAAGGCCAACCGCGATCGCTTGATCAGTCGTTTGCAGGACAGATTAGTGGCGTGAGCATTGGCGAATCGAGCTTCAAGCCACAGGGGTCATTCGCCATGCAGACAGTGATCCAGACTCGCTTCACTGATGAGGAATACGACATTGATGATGGCGTGGTTCTTTGGAAACACCAATTGGTAAACAAGGACGGCGAAGAACTAACCGCCATGGCAGTGAAGGAAAAGGTGCGCGAGGCCCTCAAGGACGCTCGTTTCAACCGGCAGCCGCGCCTTGGCTCGAATTGCGTACGTGTGTTTTACGCCGATGAGGATGAGGAAAAGCACCATGTTGACTTTCCCATTTACCGCAAGTGGGAGAAGGATGACGGCGATACCGAACGCGAGCTGGCTAGTGAGGACGAGTGGGTGAAGTCTGACCCAACCCAGGTAAATGTCTGGTTCAGTGACCTGGTTAAAGATCGCAACAAGGCCACGGAAGGATGGGGTACACAATTTCGGCAGCAGGTACAGCTATTAAAGCGATTTTGCCGCAGCCGCCCTAATACCGAATGGGACATGCCGAAGCATTTCACGTGCTTCCGTTGCTCTCTGCATAGGAATATCCTGGAGTGCGCCGGTGAGATCACTCCATCCATCAATTGCGATACATACAGAATTGCCATTCGTTACCCCCTTAACGGGATTCCTCGTGTTAAGATCCGACATCCGGAAATCCCCAAAAGAGTTCACATGTATCGGGATGGCTCTTTGTGTCTATACGACTACCGGGAGCAGCCTTGGAGCACAGCCTATAACATCCACGAGACAATCATCCCGTGGACGGCGGAGTGGCTCGTTTTCTACGAGCTGTATCTGCTGTGCGGCAAATGGTTGGGGCCGGAAGCCCAACATGGCGCAGAAGGAAAAGAACCTGAAAAAGCCTTGGCTGCATAATTCCGAGAGGCGGTGATGACCTTCAACTACCATCCCCAAATCGCGGCATATGAGACCGAAAAGGTCAATTTATCAGAAGCGGTGCGTTCTGATCTTTATGCGAAGCGGGAAGCGAATCGCAATCGATTGAGAGAAAACTTGCCAAAGCGGTTTAAGATCAAGGATTTCATTCCTCAGGGTTCTATGGCAATTCGGACAACAGTGCAGGAAGAAGATGGCGATTATGACATCGACGACGGGATCGTGTTTTTTGATGATGATTTAGTAGACGGAGTGTTTGGTCTATTTACACTTTCTGCAAGTGATGTGCAGGAGATCGTTCACGATGCGCTCAAAGATGATAAGTTCAATCGGCAGCCTGAAATAATCGGCAACTGCGTTCGCGTTTTTTATGCTCAGGGCTACCATGTCGATGTTCCAGCATTTCGCGTAATTGAGCCCGATACGGAAAGCGAACGGCAAGATCTAGCAGGTAAAGACGGTTGGCGAAGGTCCGACCCAACGGAGATCAACCGCTGGTTCGAGTCACGCGTTCAACGTCTAAACGATATCCAGGAAGAAGCTGGTAGCCAGTTCCGTCGCATGGTCAGACTGCTCAAACGATTTGCCCGAAGTCGGGGCAAACAATGGGACATGCCAAATGGATTGAAACTTACCATGCTGGCAGATGAATGCTTCGAGCGTTCATACGGCCGGGATGACAAGGCGTTCTATTTCCTTCTTTTGAATCTACGTGAGCGCTTGCAGAAGTCCAAGTCGGTGTGCAATCGGGCACAAAAACATTCGACTCAAGATTCGCTGACGAAATCTGACGAAGATGCAAACATGGTGGAACTCCATCAGCGCGTTGGAGACGCCTTGAACCAGCTAAAAATCCTATGGAATGAAAAATGCACCCAATCTCAGGCACGAACGGCGTGGGATTGGGTTTTCCAAACTAATGGGTTCTTCCTCGATTTTGATCAACGGAATCAAATCGCCAACCGGTCAACTGCAACTTGAGACAACAACCATGGCCTCAACCCCCTCCTTCCAGGAAGCCCATATCAGCCAAATCCCGGCTGTCCAGTTCCTCCAGAAACTGGGCTACCGCTGGATCAGCCAGAAAGATGCCTACGCAAATTCAAATAGCCTATGAACCCGCTAAATACAATTCCGCATTACCAAACAAGTTTTCGTGTTGTTGACGAAGACAAGAGCGCCTTCTTGCGGCTCAAATCCACTGTCCATGGGTGGCTGCTTACAAAGGAGAAGGACAAAGTTCTGCGGACCGAAAAGCGAGAGTTTTTCCAAAAGGGCGAGTGGACTAACCTATTCGGTACGCGTTCCAACCTGCGGAGTGATTCGTTTCTGGGGCCCGATGGTGGAGCTTGGGCGATTAGGCACACACATCCAGACGCAGTGCTAAGCAAAAAGCGATTTTGGTCTACCAACGTCGGATTAACCGAGCGACAAAATCATGTGCTGGTGTCCGTGCGTGTCTCTTACGCATGGAATGCGGAATGCTTGAGCACAGAGCGTGAAGAGCCCGCGCCCAGCGTGCCCAAAGTGCTTCGGTCTATCTTAGCGGGTAATCACGCATACAGCGGGCGGCGTGAGTTCAAACTGATTGAAAAACCGATTCCGTTCCACATGGTTGGAATGGGAAAGCCCCTTGCCGCATTCATCCAGGCTGAGGAGAGGCGCTACCCACTAATAGTAATAAACGGAGACGACACCCGTTGCATACGCGAAGCCAGCTCGTTGGCTTTTGATCTCACCGGAAAGTGCCAGGTGGCGATGTTATCTTCGTCGGCTGACATTCAGGATGAGTTCAACCATTTCATGCCCGAGGAATATCGCGTATCTCCAGGGTACCTGCGAGTTTACTTTCCGTTTGGGCGCCATAACAATCCCAACCGCCATCGTTGGTCTGAATTGGATGCTGGCGACTATCCGAGCGAACGCGAAGGTATTGTGCACGGATTGCTGCGGCATCATGCTTTGATTGAACAAGGAGCCGTTGAGAGCATCCAAGATATCGACCGCCTAGTTAGTCGTGATAAGCTGGGCAAAATGCTCAAATCGGACGGAGTGAGCAGCAAGGAGCTTGCGGAATTCTATAGATTGTTTGCTGAGGTTGAACAGGAGCGCGATAACGCAAAGAGGGAGGCACAAGCTTGGGCTGCGGAAGTCGATGCAAAACAAACAGAAATTGAAGGTAAGAAAAAGGAACTGCATGATGTTTCAATGCAGCATAATAAGCTGAACTCACAGTATGACGCCCTAAAGAAAAAGGTTCCTGATGTTCCCATACGAGAGATTATGACTCGGCTCCCAACTTCTCTCACAGAGGTCCTTAAAGCTGGAGAGATTTTTTTTGATCGATTAGAGATAACTCCGCAAGCTTACAAATCGGCTGCTGGATACGAAAAATGCAAATGTATTCACGAGGCGTGGGAGATCCTCTCTGGCCTGAACAATCACATGTATGAGTTGAAATTTGAAAAGTCTGAGTCCGATCTAGAGGGCGCATTCCAGAAAGCTACTGGATATGAGTTGACCATGTGTGAAAGCAGCCTGACGCAACGTAACCATGGATTGATGAATCTAAGGCAAATTCATCATAACGGCAGGATGTTTGAAATCATCCCACATGTTAAATTTGGAACTGCTGAGCCAAGGATGCTCAGAATTCACTTCGCCTTCGACAAGGTGCTCAAACATATCGTGATCGGCTACGTGGGCCCGCATCTACCCACTGCGGGGACAAGGAGACAAAGCTAACCATGACCCCCTCCTTCCAGGAAGCCCATATCAGCCAGATCCCGGCGATCCAGTTCCTCCAAAAACTGGGCTACCGCTGGATCAGCCCGGAAGATGCCCACGCCGAACGCCGCGCCAAGCGCAGGCACGTCTTGCTCGAAGGCATCCTAGCCGCCCAGCTCCGACGCCTGAACAAGATTGAGTTCAAGGGCCAACAGGAAGCCTTTAACGAAGAGAACATCGCCAAAGCCATCGCCGCCCTTCGCGACATCCCGTTTGAAGGACTCGTCCGCACCAGCGAGAAAATCTACGACCTGCTCACCCTCGGCAAAAGCCTCGACCAGACCATCGGTGATGAAACCCGTGGCTTCACCCTCCGCTATATTGACTGGGAAAACCCGGCCAACAACGTCTTCCACGTCACCGCCGAATTTGAAGTGGAGCGCACCGGCAGTCTCGAACGCCGCCGCCCGGACCTCGTCTGCTTCGTCAACGGCATCCCCTTCATCGTCATCGAATGCAAGCGCCCCGATGAAAAGAACTCGCTCGAAGCGGCCATCAAGCAACAGCTCCGCAACCAGCAGCCCGATGAGATTCCCCAGCTCTACCTCTACTCCCAACTCGTCATGGCCCTGAATAAAAACGAGGCCAGCTACGCCACCACGGACACCCCCTTGAACTTCTGGGCCAAGTGGAAGGAAATGTCCGATGTGGAATCCGAAATCCGCACCGCCGTGAACGCCCTGCCGGATACCAGCGAGCACGACAAACTGTTTCAAGGCATCTTCGCCTACGCTCGCGAGTACTTCGAGGAACTGGCCATGTCCGGGCGCGAGCCCACCGCCCAGGACCGTCTGCTCTGGTCCCTCTGCCGCCCCGAACGGCTCATTGAACTCGCCCGCCAGTTCGTCCTCTATGATGAAGGCGGCGCGGTCAAAAAGATCGCCCGCTACCAGCAATACTTCACCGTCCGCAAAACCCTGGAGCGCGTCAAACAGCGCGACACGCTGGACCGCCGCAAAGGCGGCGTCATCTGGCACACCCAGGGCTCCGGCAAATCCTTGACCATGGTCATGCTCGGCAAGGCCCTCGCCCTCGACCCCTACATCAAGAATCCCCGCATCGTCCTCGTCACAGACCGTATTGATCTGGACGATCAAATTTGGAAGACCTTCCATCAGTGCGGCAAAGATCCCATACAGGCCAAGACTGGTCGCCATCTCCAGGAACTCCTCACGGATGACCGTATCGGCGTCATCACCACCGTCCTCGACAAGTTCACTGCCGCCGCCGCCAGCACCGGCTTCTTCCGCAATCTGGACTGCAACATCTTCGTGCTCGTGGATGAAAGCCATCGCAGCCAATACGGCGAGGCCAACATCCGTATGCAGAAGGCACTGCCCAACGCCTGCTTCATCGGCTTCACCGGAACTCCTCTCATGAAGGAGGAGAAGAACACCGCCCGTCGCTTCGGCGGCTTCATCGAACCAGCCTACACCATCCGCGATGCCGTGGCCGATCAAGCCGTCGTCCCGCTCCTCTACGAGGGCCGTCACATCCTCCAGGATGTGAACACCAAGGCGGTGGACACCATGTTTGAGTCGCTCTGCGCTGGCATGACCGATGAGCAGAAGACTGACCTCAAACGCAAGTTCGCTGTCAAAGACGAACTCAACCGCCTCGACAGCCGCCTTTACCTCATAGCCTGGGACGTTTCCCAACACTTCTCCCAACAATGGCAGGGCACCGGCTTCAAAGGCCAGTTGACCGCCCCCGGCAAAAAAGAAGCCATCGCTCTCAAGCGCCTCCTCGACCAGTTTGGCAAAGTCACCTCGGAAGTAGTCATCTCCGCCCCGGACGACCGCGAAGGCGACGATGCCACCTCCGCCGATGAATCCGTCCTCCGTTTCTGGAAGGGCATGATGGAAAAGTATGGCAGCGAGAAGGAATACAACCGCCAAATCATCAACGGCTTCAAGAAAGGCGAATCCCCCGAGATCGTCATCGTGGTGGACAAGCTGCTCACCGGCTTCGACGCCCCCCGTAACGTCGTCCTCTACCTCGCCCGCAGCCTGAAAGAACACACCTTGCTCCAGGCCATCGCCCGCGTGAACCGCCTCTACACCGGCAAAGACTTCGGCTACATCATCGACTACTACGGCGTCGTCACCCAGCTTCACGAAGCCCTCGAACTCTACAGCACCTTGGAAGGCAAGTTCGACGACGCCGACCTCGACGGCACCCTCACCGACATCTCCGCCGAGCTGAAACAGCTCCCCGGCCTGCACGACGCCATCTGGGACCTCTTCCGCAGCCTCACCAACAAAAAAGACGAGGAAGCCTATGAACTCTTCTTGGCTGATGAGGATATCCGCGACGACTTTTACACTCGCCTTTCAATTTTCAGCCGCGTGCTCCGAATGGGCCTCGCCAGTGTCCCTTGGCTGACCGCCACCCCGGAAACCACCGTCCAGCGCTACAAACAGGATGCGCTGTTCTTCCAGAAACTGCGCGCCTCCATCAAAATCCGCTACGCTGAAGAAATCGACTACCGCGACTACGAGAAGCAGATCCAGAAGATGCTCAACACCTACGTCACCGCCGGCGAAGTCATCCAGGTGGTCGAACCGGTGAACATCTTCGAACGCGAAGCCTTCGAAAAAGAGGTCGAAAAGATCAAATCCCCCCGCGCCAAAGCCGACGCCATCGCCAACCGGACCAAGAAAACCATCACCGAGAAGATGGACGAGGATCCCTTCTTCTACCGCAAGTTCTCCCAACTCCTCGAGCAAACGATCGCCGACTACAAACAGCAGCGCCTCAGCGAAGCCCAATACCTCGCCAAGGTCATCGAGATCATGGAATCCGTCCGCGACGGCCGCTCCAAAGATGGCCCACCAGTCCTCCAACAAAGAGACCTCGCTCGAGCTTTCTACGGCAGCCTGCAAGATCTGATTCCCCCAGCCGGATCACCACAGGCCACCGAGGCGCTGCAAGAATCCGCCCCAGCTTATGCTACTTCGGCCCCTCCACCTGATGTCTTGGCGGAGGCCGCCTGCTCGCTGGAGGAAATCATCCGCCGGCATGCCGTAGTTCGCTGGCGCGAAAACGAAGACGCCCAGAACCGGATGCGAAATGACCTGGATGACTACCTCTTTGACTTTCAAAAGAGGGTTGGAATCCAGCTTTCGCTACCGCAATTGGATTTCATCGTCGAGGCCACCATTCGCATCGCTCAGAACCGCCCCCAGGATGTCTGATCCCGAACACTTGGTGATCGAACCCATCGGCCGCTGCCTTCTACGTAGAAGCAGCCGACGTCGCACGCTGGCCATCAGCGTTTCCCCCGACGGCTCCGTCGAACTGACCGCCCCGCAAGCTAGCTCCCTAGAAGCCATCAGGCAAAAGGTGCACGCGCGCCGCAAGTGGATACGCCGCCAGCAGCAGGCCTTCGCCCAGATGAACGGCAACCGTCAGGCGCTAAGGTATTGTAGCGGTGCCGCCCATCGCTACCTCGGTCGCCAATACCGGCTCAAGGTGCTGCTCGGCGCAACTCCATCCGTAAAACTGCTCGGCGGCTACATCCGTGTCCAAACCCCCAATCCGAAGGACGAGAACCTCGTTCGCAAGCTATTGGCGGATTGGTATCTGGCCCATGCCATGCCCATCTTCGAGCGGAACCTGACGCACTGTCTGCCGAGGCTGGAAGGCAAGCTGAGCAAACATCCCCAACTGAAACTATTGCGAATGCAAAAGCGTTGGGGTAGCTGCACCAGCTCCGGGAACATCTTGCTCAATCCAGAGTTAATTAAAGCCCCGAGCATCTGCATCGACTACGTTATCATCCATGAGCTTTGCCATCTGATCCATCCCAATCATGGCAAGAATTTCCAGCAGTTATTGCGTCACCTGATGCCCACTTGGGAGCAGCATAAATCCCGCTTGGAAGGGTTGGATCTGGGATAGGGATTGCCCCCGCTGTTCGATCGCGTCGGCTCCTCCAGAGATCGTCATTTCAACAGCCACCAGGGTATGTAACGCGTGGCTCTTTTTCGGGGGGAATTTGAGAGGCAAATGCGCGCCCTCCGCGCCTGCACGCGAAGGGCATGTGAATCGTCGTTTTAGACGACGTGATGGAGGCAGGAAAACCAGTGGAGCCCACTGGTTCTAGGCTGGGCTTTACCCAGCCCACAGCCACGCTGTCGACTTTAGGGAGACAGGGGCTGTCACTTCACCAAGGAGCCAAGCGAAAGGGTGAAATTCAGGGGCATTTGGGGTCATACCAAATGGTGCCCACCGCGAGGTGCAAGACGGACGCGGGGCGTCCATCTTGCAGGAACCTATTGGTCTACTTTAAGTAGACGAGCGTAGACACTTGTGGACAAGTGTTTACAAATTGGACTTTGTTGACTAAATTCTTAATATCATTAAATATAAACCTCTAATTTCATGAAAGTTAAGGCGATTTTGAGTAGCGCGTTAGCAGCCCCCTCGAAAGAACCGCCCGGGGCGATTGCCAGACACGCCCAAGCAATACAGGTATTTCGCGCGAAACATTATACCCTGCGAGAAATACAAGCGCACCTGGCCGAGCGCGATGTCAAAGTCAGCTTCCAAGGAATCGCGGCATTCCTGCGGCGCCAAAAAAGTGCTGATGCCACAACGCGTCCAATTCGAGCAATTTCAACCGACAGCGTCAGCACATCGAAGAGGAACCAAGAAGTGAGCCCACGAAAGGGCAAACTGAGTCTGCTGGGTAATGCTGAAGCCGAAGCGCTGCGAATATCCAAAGATACAATCCCATAGAAGACTGTAGAAGGGGCAGTAGTGTAAGTAGATGACGAAGCCGCACTGGCAGAAGCACTAGGGATATTAAAATCCCGCATCGGCCCCGTCTCGGGACTCACCACGAGCTATGAGGAGAAAGGTACACGATTACCGGAAGATCAAGAGCATTTCGGATTCCGCGACGGCATATCTCAGCCCGGAATGAGAGGACGACTCAATCAGCATCCAGAAAGCTTCCTCACGCCCCGGCAGTTTGCCCCCATCGATCCGCAGGCAGAACGCTTTGCGAAACCCGGACAGCCGCTGCGTTGGCCCGGGCAGTTCCTTCCCGGCTATCCAGAGCATGATGAGTTTTCCGAAGGACAGGGCATGATCACGCTCCCGTCCGAGGGGTGGAAGAAGAACGGATCGTTTCTTGTCTTTCGTCGGTTGCGTCAGGATGTGAAGCAATTTCGCGCATTTGTAACCAGGGAAGCAAAGAGCGTATCAACACAGATTGGACGTAATGTCACTGCTGAAGAGATTGCCGCATGGATGGTGGACCGTTGGCCCGATGGGTCACCTTTGGTTCGCTGCCCAGTGGCCCCATGCGGCACTGCTGAGGGAGAGGCCGCGCTTAACTATTTCGACTACGCGGATCTTGTTCCGGACACAGACGTAGTGACCTCAAAAGGCACCATCGCCGTCGAAGGGGCACCCAGCGATGTCGATGGTCAGAGATGTCCGCATTTCGCGCATATCCGAAAAATAAACCTTCGGGACAAGCCCACCGACGTCCGGCCCTCTTCTTTTTTCCGCATTTTGCGTCGCGGCATTCCCCACGGACCAGCGTGGCACGAGGGCGAGAGCGATTCTTCGGACCGAGGCCTGCTCTTTTTGTCGTATCAGAGGGACATAGAGCAGTTTATCACACTCTCTACTCTGTGGATGAACCAACGCACTTCACCAGAAGGCGATCATGGACACGACCTACTTGTGGGCCAACAGAGCACTTCAGACAGGACTGCCAAGCGAACCTTCGGCGATGGTGGAACCGCCACTTTACGTGCCGGACAAAACGAAAGGTGGGTCATCCCCATCGGTGGCGGATTTTTCTTCACTCCGGCGAGGTCCGTTCTCGCGAATCTTCAAATCTCAATCCTGCAAGATACTTAGATCGCTCCAGCACTGATGAGAGGGCTGCTGAACTGGGCCCCTAAAATCCACAGGACCAGATGATTTGAAGAAACGGATAGCGGTGCATTGCAAACTGATACCGACCGCTGACTGGGAGTTACGAGTAGTTTTCAATTACCCAATTCTCCATTGGCCATCGCAGCCGAGGTGGATGTCGTTGAGGCGAGTAAGTCCGCGCCAGAAGATTTTGTTGCCGGGCATGGGATCGTTGGCGAGTGCGAGGCATCCGCCAAGTTGGGCCAGCTTGAGGCGGTAAGGCCAAATGCAGGGTAGTGAATCCGTCTAGGCGGGATGTTCAGGATTGGCCCGGAA
>CBDIPT010000001.1:0-1188532 GCA_965283725.1 Limisphaerales bacterium | reverse complement strand
TTGCCCACCTACCAATACAAAGGCGACGCTTGGTCATACGGGCAGGATGCTCGCAACAACCTGCAAGGGCTGCGGGCCATCACTCACGCCATCAACACCAGCATCTTGCGGACTGATGGTGTTCATCATGACACGAAACGGAAGCCGCTCTCCCGCAAACGGCAGCGCAAAGTGAACCGTCAGGTGGACCGCATCATCTTCAAGCAACATCCAGCCTTAGCCTACTACACCGACAACCCAAAGCCCTACAAATATAACCCCCACTACCCATCCCGCTATATGCAGAACATGTCTTTCTTCCTGACAACGGATGCCGCACGCGCCAAGACCAAAACCGTTACCCGCCGCCTTGGTTGGAACGACGCGAAGCCAGGTCAACGCATCCAGCAAGTCGTCAAAGGTCAAGGCATTCCTAAAGGTGGCCACATCGAGAAGATCCACGTCATCGAAGTCACTAGCAATCGGCGCGAAGCACTTAGCCGGATGCTCAAAGATCCGGAGTATGGCCGACAGGAATGTATCAAAGAAGGCTTCCCGGAAATGACCCCAAGAGAGTTTGTGGACATGTTCTGTAAACACAACGGCTGCAATGCCCGCAAGAAGATCAACCGCATCGAGTTCACCTATGTTGAAGAAGATACCAAAGCCTGAAATAAGCCCGCTGTTCAAAGCGGTCTATCCCAAGCGAGGTCTATTGCGTCGGTGCTTGGATGCACTGGACAACCCACGAAAGCACCGCTGGAACGCCTATGTGCGCGCTTGCAAGGCGATCCCGATGTCTTCCCCCATCTACGGCACCACATCTTGGAAGAAGATCAACACCCGTCGTGGTGAACTGATCGACAAACGGTTCCAAAAGGACGGCGGCCGCTCAGAACTGGAAGAGATTGAATTCCGTGCCCTGCAAAAGATTGCCGGTCAGATTGGCGCACCCAGCTTAGTCCCAACTAATTGGCTACTCGGAAGAATCGCCCGCCGCGCTCGTTCAAAAGCAAACAAACGGAGAATCACTCAGGCTTCTTCCGACCCAAAGTATAAATGAGGCGATCCTCAAATGCCCCATCCTTCTTCACATCTCGCACGGTGCGTATCGCAAAGATACGCCAGCCCTTAGCCAGATAGCGGGATTTGATTGTGTAATCAGCAACAATGCCACCGTCCACGTCCTCAATCTCATCGCATTCGTGTAATTCCATGGCGCAGACGTAACCCTCGCCAATAAAAGAAGTCAATCCCGCAACCAGCGCCGGCACCACCGGCGCTTTTTCTTTGCCCCGCTCTCAACCATCAACTCTCCACGCTCAACTCCATTCCCTATGGAACAGAAAACCTCGATCAATCCCGCCTGCCTGCAGCAGATGTTCGACTCCGCCGCGAATGCCAAGGAAAAAGGCCAGTCCCAATTCTTCACCCCGCCGGAGTTCGGCCGTCTCCTTGCCGATCTGCTGCCCAACCACCGCCGCACGGTGGTGGATCTGAGTTGCGGCAAAGGCCATCTCCTCCACGCTTGTGCCACTCCGGAAAGCGTGGACCTCTTGGGCTGCGATATCGACCCCGTCGCGCTCAAGTTTCTCAACCTGCCCAAGCACTCGTCTCAATTAAGCCAGTCCAAAATCACCGGCGATCTCACCAAACTCTTCCCCTTGCTGGTGGACGTCCGCTTTCAGGCGGATTGCTTCGTGCTGAATCCCCCGTTCGGCTTGCACTGGTACCGGCGGCAGCTCACCACCTTGAGCCAGTCAGAATGCCCGGCAGTCGCCCGCTCGTTCTCCGTTCGTGACGGCCAGTGCCCGGCCGAATGTATCGACAGCACCATCGCCACGCTTATGATCGCGCTGGACCGCTGCACGGTGCGCGGCGAAGGCTTCCTCATCGCCAATGAAGCCACGTTGCAACGTCTGCTCTTCGCCCCGCTGGCACCTTATCAGGAACTCGCCCGCCACATTTGGGCTCACCTCACCTTCACCGGCAACGTGATGACCGGATCCACGCACGGCCAGTGGGACAATGAATTCAACACCGGCGTCATCTATTTCGCGCGCGCGCATCAGGATGGCCCGCAATACACCCGCCACTTTGATTCATTGCCACCGGAATTGCCCGGCGGCTTGCGCGAACATCGGCACGATGCCGACATCTATCTCCCTTATCACCAGCACAGCGATACTGGTCTTGAATGGGCGGCCGCCCGTGATGAATGGGAGCGGTTGAACGGCCGGGCCGAATACCCGTTCAACATCTGGCTCGATTCCGCCCACCACATCCACACCCACCTGAGCCTCTATGATGATCGCAACCCGCGCATCCCCAAAGGTGTGGCCGAACGCCTGCACAGCTTGAATGGCAAATCCCCCATGCAACTCGTGTTGCAACGCGCCACACGCAAGACACTGGAAGAGGCGGTCTATGGCGGTATCTGGCGCGTAGAACCGGCGTTGCAGACGGCCGTCTCGCAGGCGGTCCACGAATACCACGCCCAGCGCGCTCCGCTCTACCCGCTGCCGGAGGTGCAGCGGCTCGGCTATCTGGATGAACTCGACTTCATCACCTGCCGGCGCACGCTCAAACGCAAGTCAGTCTGGTTTCAGGCCGGCAAAGATTACCCCGTGGAAACCAAGACCGGCACCGTCACCCGCAAAACCATGCGCCCGAATCTCAAGGGCGAGATGGAACTGGTGGAATACACCGGCAGTGAACTGTTCTTCCTGCTCACCGATGAGCAAGGGGTCAAACAAGTTTTCGTGGAGCAACGCCTGATCAACGAGGACACGGACCTGTCCAAGGCGGGCCTGCCGGATTGCGAGCCGATCAGTCTGGAAAAGTTGGTCGAACACTTCGTCATCCCGGAAGTTGCCGATGTCGCCACGGTCAACCCGGCCGGTTATGCGGCCAGTCTCGCGCAACTGGACCAGATCGCCACCTTCTGCGGCATCACACCCCGCCGCTTCCAACGCGAGGACATCAGCCGCGCCACACTGCACGATGGATTGATCGTGGCGTGGGATACCGGCTTGGGTAAGACCGGTCATGTTCCTCTGGTCCCTGCTGAAGGTCGGTTGGAGCATTCGCGCTGGCCGGATTGTGCCGCATCAGACCGTTCTGCTGGTGGCACCGGCCGACCTTCACGAACGCATCACCGAGGAAGCTGCCAAGTGTTTCCGGGTCGATGTCATCGCACTGGATTCACAGGACACCTTTCAACGCTTGGCCACCGTCACCCCCCACGTGGCCGGCACGCCCCGCTCAAATGCTTGGATCTTGCCCCCGGCGTTCTACATCACCAGCTATACCCAACTGGCAGGCAACGGCGTGAAGCAGATTCCGGACGGCCGCAAGCTCAATGCGCGGGAATGGCTGCTTCTGCTGGGCCACACCGAGGAGGAGGTCGCCGATTGTTTCAGCGGTGGCCAGATCGCTTCGGATTCCGCCGGCTATTACCAGACCTTGGAAGTTGCCCGCAATGCCACTACCGATGAGATCGTCAAAGCCTGGCGCAAACTCTGCCGCATCTACCACCCGGATGTCTGCGAACTGCCCTCGGCTGAAGAGAAAACCAAAGCCATCAATGCCGCGTATGAGGTCTTGAAAGATCCGGCGAAGCGCGCCGCTTACGACGCCATGATGCGCGAGGGCCGGCAGGAATTCACTCTGCTGTCCGAGCTCGAGCCGGAAGAGGGCGAGCTGACTCCCGTTCGTATCAACCTGACCTACGATGAACTGTCTCCCCGGCAAAAGGAGGATGTGATCGCGGAGTTCTGCCGCCTCAAGTACTCCACCTACATCCGCGGCTTGGGCGCGGAGAAGCGCGGCATCCGTTGCGTTTACTCGCCTTCACTGGCGGATCTGACCAGCAACCTGTTCGCTTGCATGGCCGTCGATGAAGCGGTCCGCCTCCAAGGCGGCGACAACACCATCATCGGTGCCGGCATGCGGCAGATGGATACCAGATACCACCTCTCCCTCACCGCCACGCCGATCAAGAACCGGCTCCAGCAGATCTTCTATCTGGCCCACACTGCCACCGGCGGAAAGGCTGAGGCTCATGCCCGCTTCCCCTATCGCGGCAACGATGAAGACCAGTCGGCCTTTGCCAACACTTACCTCATCTCCGAACGCAATCTCACCAAGGAGAGACAGGAAAAGAAACGCTTCTGCAAACTCTCCCCGCAGGTGTGCAACGTCCACGGTTTGTGGAAACTGTTTGCCCCGATCGTGCTGCGGCGCCGGAAGAAGGACATCGGCGAGGACATCGTCGCCAAACGCAAGGAGATCATCCGCGTGCCGATGGGCACCATGCAACAGCAGGTCTATCAATACCACTTGACCGCCACCTACCGCACCGAGCATGGCCTGCCTGCCCCCGGTGCCAAGCTTCAGGCGCTGCGCACGGTCGCCGGTGATCCCACCTCGCATTTGCTGCAGCCGAAGCCGCAGTCCAAGGAAGCCAGCCCGCTGCCCTACGTCAGCTCTTGCAGCTACACGCCGAAGATGGCCGCTGCCTTGAAGTTGATCAGCCAGCTCGTCAGCGAAGGCGAGCAGGTCGTCGTGTTCAGCGCGTTCCTTGACCCGCTGGATACCTTGAGCCACCGCCTGAATCTGGCCGGCGTTCCCCACTACAAACTGGACGGCCGCAACAAGGCCAGCCAGCGCGGCTCTCAATCGCTCCACTTCGGCAAAGGCCGGGACTCCGGCATCCCGGTGCTGCTGGGCGGCGTCGAATCCGTAGCCGAAGGCCACAACTGGCCCAAAGCCAGCCACGTCATCCTCATCGCCTACTCATGGGCTTTGGACAAGATGTTGCAGGCGGTCGATCGCGTCTATCGTCTGAACTCCGTGAAGGATGTCACCGTGCATTGCATCATCTGCGATGGCACCGTCGATCGCAAATTGGAATCTCTGCTGGATGAAAAGGAGGATGCTGCCGAACTCGTTTTGGACGGCCGGCTGATGGGCGAGAACCCGCAGGAGGTGAACCTGGCTGAGTTGCTGACGACCGCCTTGAACGAGTTCAATTCAGACAGCCAGACGATTGATGAGGTTACCTTGGAACGGGATGAATGGCCGCTGGTGAAACAGGCGCTGGCCGAAGCGATGCACCAATGGCAGGCCAAGGTCAGCCTGATAACCCCTACTGCCGCCCGCCGGGCAGCGGTCAGCGTCCCGCCCACCCCCGCCGCCAGCACACCGGCAAGGCGTCCCATGCCTCGTTGGCAGCGTTCCAGTGCAGCACCCGCTGTCTGCCTGCCGGAACCAGTCATCGCGCCAGCCGGGGCGGAATCCGTCGCGCCCACCCCCTCACCCGTGCCGGAATGGAAACAACGTCTATGGCGGCGAACATACGAGACTTGCGAAATTGCCCCGAAACGGTAGAACAACGCCCGACAGTTCCTTGTGTCCTGTCATGGAGCCGCGTGGTTGCCCGCACCAAACTAGCGCCACGCGGCTCTCTTCTTTACGAGAATACCACGCGAGGATTCTTTAAACCTGACCGGTCGGGACGGCAGGACTGGCCGGCGGCTTGATAGGCGGAGTCGGAAGCTGAAGTAAAGGCAAGCTCACTGGAGGATATCCGCCCTGCATTGAAACCGCATGAAGCTTTTCTCTGAGATACGGAAATATCACGAAGGGCGAAGCCTTCTGAGCCCAAGCATGTATTTTATCGACCGGAAGATCCTGATTCACCTTGAACTCAGCGGTGATTGCCACCCGCAAAAAGAATGGCGGTGAAGCCTCTCCCAGAACCTCATGCCCAAAAGTAGCGCGCAAGGTAACCTGAATCGTTTTGGTCTGGGCATCAAATTCACCGACCTGCTGCTGGACCTGCACATTGACACCTTCGATCACTTCGCCCGGCTTAGGCGGGCGATGCGAAATGAATGTTATCTCCCTTACAGTTATAAAAGCTAACTGTATAGGGTGCAGCACGGGACCGCTGGCAAGGGAGGACATTCTTTTAGGCCGCTAGGGCAAGCTCTTGATTCGCTGCCGAAGCCTCCAACTGCCCAAACAGCATGTCGTAAGCATCATGCGAGGAGAACGTCTGAGACAATCCAAGCAAAGTCTCCGGGGTAACGCTGAACGTCTGCACAACATCACCAACCTGCACCAAAGGTTGATCACCTACACGCGCCAGCACACGGCTTTCCGGAGTGTCTAATAACGCCCGCAACTCTTCCGGTGTTGTGTTTTCCAAAAAGTGTTGGAGCGTTGCTCTCACTTCAGTTGGAGATACCGTATTCATAAATTTAATTTCTACCCGGCTGACCCATCTCTTCAATCAGAAGAGTCTTGCTGAGAATATTGGCCAGATTTCTCACGCACAAAATCACTTCTGCCTCAGTCGTAAATCCCGGCCCGACAACCTGATCACCGGGTTTATAGCTATTCTTTACTCGAACAGCCTTAATCACATCGATACCCATTTGTTCGGCTGCCAGATTTATTAACTGCGCTCTACTGTAATCGGCACGACCGGTTATTCGCTCAACTTCTTTCGTAAACCAAATCAAGTTAGTCCATTGTTCAGAATCGGCAAGGCTAAGACATCTGCCATACTTGATCTTGGACTCTATAACAGCTATCCTCCAGCCAGCTTCTATTTTGCTGCATTTACTTCTGGCCCAGCTCCTTGCATGAGCTGTCTGGTCCTCGAAAAAGTAAACTCCGTGACCAAGATAATTGCTGTCATTCGCAATTAAAACAAACCCCGTTTGCATGATATCCTTGGCCGACAAAGCATCTGTTCCATGGTAACCCAAAGTAGTGCAGTCGCCCTTATCGACAAACTGAATTGGCTTTCTCGTCCTCAAACCGGGCAGAGTTAAAGTGCAGATGAGTCAAATTGTCAAATGCAATGTATTTACTGCCCACCCCCTTTTCCACCCAAAACCAGCTCCATCGACCACACCTCCGGCGGCTTCTTCCGCATGGCCATCTCGCTCCCGCTGAAGTCGTTCTGGCAGAACGCCGCCGCGTAACCCCATCGCTTGGCCAAAGGTGGATCTCCCCGGAAGTCTTTCCCGCCCAGCCGGCGCAAGGCTTCCACCTGCTGCTCATCGGGCTTCTCCTTCATCAAGATTGCCCGCATGCCCATCGTCCCGCTCACCACCAGATCCGCCTGTATTTTCACACTCATCTCCTTGTCAATTATGTTTGGTCACTGGCCCGCTGCTGGCGATCACCGCAAAGGAATGGTTCAGATCCCGCTCGCTCACATACGCCTTCCAGAAGCCTGACTTGGCCGCAAAATAATCCCGCAGCAGTTGCGGACTCAGCACATGCCGGTGCTTCCGGTTGTGCCACGGCCGCCAGTAGCTCTGGTCCGGATGCGGCAGATACAGGAACAGCACGCCGTTGAATTTCAAATGTTCGCACCAGTAATCCAGCGTCCCCACCCAATCCTCCACATGCTCCAGGCAATGGCTCGAAAAGATGTAGTCCACCAACCCGTCCGGCAGTTTGTTCGCATTCCACTCGGGCGTAAGTAGCAAGTCGATTGGCCGCGCTCCCGGCAACGCCCACTCTTCCCGATTGCAGCCGATGTCGTATCCCACTCCCTGACAAACCTCCTTGGCAAAGGGGATGATGAAACGGGCCGCATTCCCGCTCGCCTGAAACTCCGGGTAGTATTCGCCCTTGAACTCGATCTGCTTAAACATAAGCACCTCACCTCAACTTGCTGATAAACGCCTTCACCTTCTCCGCCCGCATCCCAAAATCCTCCATCCGTAACGTCACCGTCTCGGGGTAGCGGCAGCCAAACCCCCACTCATTACCCGCCACCAGATGGTCTTGCACTGTCACGGGATAAACCAACAACTGCGGCACCCGCAGGTGCCAACCCAAGATGTTCAACGAACTGTGGCATGCCACCATGCCCGCCGACTTCTGCAGCAGTTGCGCTGTTCCGCCTACGGTCAACCGGTCCACAAGGTCGATCACGTTGTCGTGGTATCGGAACATGCTTTCCACTTTGCGAAACTCCTTGCGACCATGCCGCTCATAGTTCCGGCCCACGATGACTACGGGGTAACCGGCATCCAATATTTGCACCATGATGCGATCCCGTTGCTGCTGGATGATGTCCCGGTCGAACTGCCCCGCCGTCGCGGCGATCACCACGAATGGCTTCGGCAGGCTGGCTATGATTTCCTCATCGCTCGGCCATGGGAAAAACTTCAACGGACCTGGCTGCGCCGCCACGCGCCAAACCGCACCACTGGTCGGCAGGCCATGCTCCCGGCGCTTGGCTGCATCGTCCCGGCAAAGCCAGTAATCGAACGACCGCAAGTGGATGTCCGCCGAGCGCGGATGATTCACGAAGAGTTCCTTGACGGCAGGATTATGCGAGATGGTCACCACTTCGGCAGTGTCCCCTTCCGGCATCAACAGCAGCAGATTATAGGAGTTGTTGATGTGCATCTGGTTGAAGACATCCCCCAAGCCGCCGCCGTATTCCAGATAATGCCTGCTCATATTGCCGCCGCGTTATCCTCTACGGTGGCAGCCAGACCGCCCGGCACCACGCCTTGCAGGATTTCCAAGAAGCGCTGGCCGTAGTTCGCCATCACCGCCGCGTCTCCGGCTGGCGCACAAACCGTCTCGGGATAGTCCGCCCCAAATCCCCACGTCGTCTTTTCGTTGAGGTGCTTCTGCACTTCATCCGGGTAGATAAGCAACTGCGGCTTGCGCAAATGCCAGGCCAGCAGATTCAAAGCACTGTGGCAGGTCACTATGCCCGCCACGCACCTTAGCACCTTGGCCGTTCCCGGCACCGTCAGCTTGTCCACCAGACTGAGATCCACCAACTCACCTAAGTCCATCTCCTGCCGGTCGAACCGCGTGAAGTTGCGCCCTACCTGCACCAGAATCAAACCCGCCGCCCGCAACTGCCGGCAAATCATTTCCAGCCATTCCCTTGGGATATCGCGCTCCTTCAATCCCGCCGTGGGCGCGATCAACACCACCCGGCTCATGCTCACCATGAAACTGTCTTCCGGGAAACGCTGCTCCAGATAGTCGCACAACAGATCCACCGCACCGTCCTTGATGGCCGCAAAGTCCATCTTGCTTTCACTCCCCGCCGGCAGTGGCACGGTGCCCGGCAACGGCAGGCCATGCTGCTTCATCTTCTGCCGGAATTCACCCGTCTGCCAATAGCCGTATCGAGCAAACGCATCTGCGCGAATTTCGGATGCAGGGTGAACAACTCCCGCACGAACGGATTGTGTGTCATTAACCCCACCGTCACCTGCTCGTCCGGTTGCAACTCCAGCAGGCGGTTCCACGCCCCTTGATGGGCGAGCGCATTGAACGCATCGCCCAACCCGCCCCAGATCTGGAACCAGTAGTGTTTGCTGACTCCGGTTTCCGCCGCCGGGCTCGGCTTCGGCTGCGGCCGTTCCGGGGCCACGTTAAGGAGGCTTTCCCACTCTTCCGCGATCCGTTTCCAGCTCAGCCACTTCGCCGCCCGGCCGGTCAGTCTCTGCCGTTTCTCGGGCGCGAAGCGGCCTTGCTGCCACGCTTCAAAGATGATCTTGGCCGCGCCTTCTACGTGCGTGCGGTAACGGCAACGGCTGTTATCCAGCGGCATCATCACCGCGTCGCGCTCCACCGGCAGCAGCATGATCTCATTGCTCTCACCGGGAAAGTTTGCCGCCAGCGTTCGGGCGATCTCACCGCAGGAGGTATGGTCTGGTATCGCCACCTGGCAACCCGCCGCCAGACTTTCCGTGGTGCTTAACCCCCACCCCTCTCCCAGCGTCGTGCTGATCAGCAGGTCCGCCATGTTATAGATGGCGTTCAGTTCCGCCTTGGGCATCACCTTGATGTTGCCGTGGAAAAGGCCGGCCGTGTGCATCCAGTCCTTGCCGTAACGCAAGCCAAGCTGCGCCCCGATCACCTCCAGATTGCCGTCGCCGTCCGAAAACGTCGGCGGCATGTGCATCAGCAGGAACACCGGCATGCCCGCATCCCGCAGCACCCGCAGGATTTCCAGACAGCGCATAGGATCTTTCCGCCGCTGGTTGGCATTGACGTTCACCATCACCACCGTGCCCTCCGGCAAACCCTTGATCCGCTTTGCCCGTTCTTGGGCGCGATGCTCCAGCGGGTTGAACACAAAGCGGTCCACCCCATGCGGCAATACTTGGATCTTGCGCTCCATCCGCGCCAGCATCGCTTCATCCGCACCGCCTGCTTGCATCGCCCGCAATGTCTCCCGCTTGCCATAGAGCGTGTAGGCCACCGGCACTTGCACCGCCGCGATGATCTCGACCCACGCCGGGTCCAACGCCGCATCCACCGGATAATACAGCGTGGACACGATTCCCTTCTCCCGGCATATCCGCTGCAACTCGGCCGGAAACCAGCCGTTGGAAAGGTTGAAGGTATCCTGCATCAGGAAGACGTGTGTGTAGTCACCCTCGCGCAACATCTCCAGAAACGCTTGCAGGC
The DNA here is from genome assembly GCA_965283725.1 of Limisphaerales bacterium. Lineage (GTDB taxonomy): Bacteria > Verrucomicrobiota > Verrucomicrobiia > Limisphaerales > JAEYXS01 > JAEYXS01. The sequence continues at coordinate 1,178,077 of CBDIPT010000001.1, read as the reverse complement.
TGGGCTTGCTCGCCCAATGCCGCCCCGGCCACGACGCCGGCCAGATACGATACGGCAACTCATGCGGGTCACCCCAATAGTTGATGCCGTAAACGTCGATCTTTTTGAAGAACGTGCCCCACTGACCGAAGAGGTTTTGCGCCACTACACCAAAGCCGGTGTCGGTCCTGGGGGCATCACAAAGCGCCAGCAGTTTGAATGGTTTGGACATAGGAAAAATTAAAGGTGGCCCAAGTCCGCACCGGCTCGCCAAGGAGGGAATCTATGAACACAGACCGGATACGGACTTGAACCGCGCGAAAATTAACGCCCACCCCAAAATCGCGCAAGCTAATTTATTTCTACACGTCACTTTTCATTAGTCACACGCTTAACCGTAATCTTCATCGAGGAGAATTTCACTGAACCGGAAACCCACTTCGCAGATCATCACGTTGGCTCCCTCTCCCGCCACGATGCCCGTGGTCAACGGCAGGAAACGGAAGTCGGTCTGGATGCTCGGCGGCAGTTCATAGGTTCCTTCCAGCAGGCTCCGCTGGCTCGCCGCCCACGCTTCCGCCGCCGCCCGCGAGGTCGCTTGCACTTTGCCCGTCACCGTGCGACCGCCCGCATTGTAACCGCAGTTCTGGATGATCGGCCGCCCGTCCGGTATGTTCTGCACCACCCACCGCACGCCGCTATGTTCCACCGCCTCCGTCAGCTCGCACATCAGGATCTTGTCCTCGTTGCTCAGCTTGGCCGTGTAGGTGAAGGTGAATTCCAGCGCCATGCAGCGGTTGATCCGCCCCGCCACATTGGCTTCCACCGAGGAAATAGTCGTGCCGCTCTCTGAATTCGCGCTTCTGCTGCACACCCAGCCATGCCGCCATGCCGGCGAGAAATCCTTCCAGCACTTTCTCCGCCTTGGTCTTCTTACCGCTTGGCCGCACCATGCCGCTGACCTCGTTCAACTCGGCATCCTCGGCCCAGACGGTGCCGCTCAGCGTGATGGTCTTGGTGTTGGTGACATCGTCGGGCACCACATTGATGTCATAGCGCATCGCAGTTTCTTCCGCGCCCTTCTCTTTGTGGACCGTGAAGGAAAAGCTTAACCGCAACCACATGCCCTCGTATTGTCCGGCCACCACCGCACCATTCGTCAGGTTGACCCGGCTCATGTTCTCGCGGACCTGCCCGGTCTGTTCGCCGCGCATCAGCCTCCCGGCAAAGAGCGCTTTCACCTCCTGCTCATAGATGTTGTTCGCGGCTTCCGCCGTGGGCGCCACTATGGAACCGCTGATCCGTTCCGTGTTCTCACCGAAGGTTTCCTTGGCCACTTCGCTCTGCACTTCCCAGAAGGCTTTGCTGCCTTTCACCTGGTATTCAAAGCTGAAGCTGACGGTCACCAGCCGCTGGCCCGTCGTCAGGGTTTGCCGGTCTTGCACGCTCAGGCTGTTGGTCCTTTGCATCTCGGCTTTGTTGTCGCCCAACTCACGGGCCTTGGCTTTCGCCGCCGTCTCGGCCTCGGCGTAGTTCGCTCCTTGCGCGGTCACCGTCCCGCCGTAGGTCTGCCGCACCAGTCCGCTCGCCACATCTTCCGCCGTCGTGACGTTCAGTTCCCACCGCAAGGTTGCTCCGGTCGCCAGTTGGTATTCTTCATCAAAGGTGATCTCCAGAAATGCCCCGCCATCCGTGTCCGCTTCGATCTTGTTCTCACTGCTTTCCTTGCGCAGTTGCACGTAACCGCTGTTCCCTCCCAGCACGGTCGCCCGCAGGCTGGCCAGCTTTGCGTATGCTGCGGTCGGCGTATGCGCCATGATCCGCCCGCTGAAGACCATTCCGATCTGCCCGTTCTCCGCATCCTCCCGCCGGCGGCTCGTATATTCCGCGAAGGCATAGCCTTCTTCATTCGGAAACCGCGAATACTCCCCGCTCAATGTCCACACCAGCGAACGCCGGGCCTGATCCAGCTCCGCCGTGAAGTCGGCGATGCGGACCGTCTTTTCAAAATCCCCGTGCTTCAATATCCCCTCTTTCACATTGAAGAGTTGCAGCCACTGCTCTTTCTTCGCCAGCAACGCCGCCGTGCGCTGCTCCAGCGGCAGCGTTACGTCCACGAAGTATTGCCCCTTGGCCTGCACCTGCCCGCCCGCATAACTCCGCTCGCTGTGCAGCGGACTGTAACGCGTGGCCCGATAGCCCTCCTGCCAGGCTGTGATGTTCCCCAAGGCCACCGGCTGCGCCTCGCCTGCCTTGTAGGTGACGGTGTTCTCCAAAGGCTTCCGGTATTCCTGCGCACAGGTGATCTCCAGAAACAGATCCCCGTCGCTGAACGAGGACACTTCGGCCGTCTGCTCTTCATTCTTGGTTTGCAGTTTGGGATCATACTCCCGCCCCGCCAGCACTGCCGCCACCAAGACTGCCCAGCGGTCCCGCGCTTTGGTCAGGCTGTTTGCCATCACGCGTCCGTTGATGGTCAGCATCTTGTCTGCGCCCTCGTCGCGCTCGGCCACCTGATATTCCACCGTCGCATAGTTGGACTCGTCGGGTAGACGCGTGTATTGCACGGTCAGGTTCCACACCAGCGCCCGCACCGCCTGATCGATATCCGCCCGGAAGGATGTCACCTTGACGGTCTTCTGGAATTCTCCGTAGGTCAGTTCGCCCTCCGCACTGTTGAGCTTGGCCAGCCAGCCTTCCTTGATGCCCAGCAATTCCGTCCGCCGCGCTTCCAATGCCTGCTGGGCATTGGCGTAACTCACTCCCTCGATGGTCACGGTAGCGAGGACTTCCTGCCGGGCCGACCGTAACGGATGATAGCGCGTCAGTTCGATGCCCTCCCGCCATGCCGTCAGGTTCCCGAGATTGATCGCTTCGCCACCGGTCGGTTGGTACTGACCAGGTTGGCCAGCACTTTCCGGTATTCTTCCGTGAAACCGAACTCGATGAACACCGCCCCGTCCACGCCGGTGCCCGCGGTCACTTCATCGTCCTGCCGCAAGACGAGACTGCCGCTGTAACCTCTGGCACTCAACGTCTCCGCCCGCAACGTGGCCAGTTTGTTCCGTGCCGCCGTTTCACTGCTGGCTTGGATTCTTCCGCTGAAGCTGAGGAACTGGTCCGCCCCTTCGTCGCGGCTGTTGATCTGGTAGTCGGCGATGGTGTAGTTCGCCTCGTCCGGACTGAGCGTGTATTCAAACGCCAGCGTCCAGTCCAGCACCCGCACCGCCTGATCCATCTCCGCCCGCCGCTCGGTCACGCGCACCACGCGGTTGAAACTGCCATAGGCCACCGTCATGGTCGACGCCGCGAACTCCGCATCCCATCCGTCCTTGACTGCTTGCAATTCCGTCCGCCGCGCTTGGGTGCCGTTGCTCGCGTCCGCCAACCTTTGCCCGGTGATCCGCACTTTGCGTGTCACCATGCGGCGCGCGTTCTTCATCGCACCGAACCGCTCCACCTGTTCTTCTTCCTCCCACTTCACCACGTTGCCCATCGGCGTAACCGTTCCGCCCGGGCGCTGGATGGTGACGATGTTGACGAGCGGCTTCCGGTATTCCTTGGTGAAACCGTATGTGATGAAGGTATCTCCGTCCGCATTGCCTTTGGCCCGGCTCTCTTCCTCCTCTTCCCGCAGTACCAGCGAGGCGCTGAACCCGTACGCCGCCAGCATCGCGGTCACAATTCCCGCCACTGATGTCCTCGCCTTGGCCAGCGTTTCCGCTTCCACCCGGCCGGCGATGCCCAACACTTGGTCCGCCCCCTCATCGCGGCGCAGGATGCGGTATTCCACCGTGGCGTAATTCGCTTCATCCGGGAAGCGCGTGAACTCGCCCGTGAAGCTCCATTCGATCTTGTCCACCGCCTGGTTGACCTTCGCCGCGATGCGCTGCACCCGCAAGGTCTGGTCGAACGGGCCGTACTGCATCCGCACTTCCTTCTGGTCCAGCCGCGTCAGCAGTTCCTCTTTCGCCGCCAGCAACTGCGCCCGCTTGGTCGCCAGCGGCAACGCCGTGTTGACCGGCAGGAATCCGCTGACTTCGATCTGATACGCCGATCGCTTGCGCTCGCTGCGCATCTCATCGAAGCGCGTCACCGCCAGACTTTCCTGCCACTCCAGCACCGAGCCCAGCGTCAGCATCTGCGCTCCGCTGCTGACCACCAAGGCCGTGGCTTGCGTGGTCAGGTCGAACGCTTCGTAGCTGAAGCTGAGTTCCGCCTGCTGGAAGCGCACGCCCGGCGTGTTGGCCTCCTCCGGTAGGTCGCAGCTTTCCACCGCCACGGGGCGGTTGAGCAGTTCCTGCCCATGCTCGTTCTTCCACTGCAACACGCCCTGCTGCTTCCGCACGGCCGCCCGCAAGGCGTCGATCAATACCCGGTTGTCCGCCCAACCCGCCTGCGTCACCGATACCCGCACGGCCAGCGTCACCTTGCGACCGAGCGCCAGCGGCGTCGGCCCAAATTCTTCCCGGTGGCTCGTCACACTGACTTCACCCAAGGCCCCCAGATTCAACCCGTCGTATATGATTTCTTGCGCCATATTCCCCTCAACCTGTGAATTCCCCCGCTCAAATCCCCGGTGCATGCCCTCGCGCCTGCGGCAGATTCAATCCGCCGGCCCGGCCACGATCATCTTCCGCCGGTCCCCGCCGCATCAGCAAACGCTCCAGCCCCTTGACGGCTTCGCCCATCTTCTCGAATTGCGCCGTCAGCCCGGCGGCCGTCATCGCCAGCTTTGCCAGTTCCGTGTCCGCCCGCTCCGTCCCCAGCAGTTCCCCCTTCGCGTTGCCCTTCTCGATGAACGGCTTCAACATCTCCCGCACCACCGCTTGCACCCGGTCCAGTCCGTCCATGTCCTTTTGCACCCCGTCTGCGCCTCGCGGCCCGCCCAGCCGGTTCTTCGCGTTGCGGATCTCCGCCGCTTCCGGACTGAGCTGCGGATACTGGTCGGCCAACGCCTGCCGCATCTCCGGCGACATCCCGAAGAACTTGCCCGCCGTCACCCCTTTCTTGCCGGTCTCGAACGCCGCCAGCCGGCGCAACATCTCGTCCGGTCCCGCCGTCAGCAGCGCCTTCTGCAATTCGCGCTGCTTGTCTTTCATCAACTGGTATTCGTCTTTTTCCAGTTGGTAGCGCAGCCGTTCCTTCTCCAGCATCGCTTCGCGCAGGTCCAACACATGCTGCAACACTTCCACCAGTTTCATCTGCTGTTGCACCGGGTCGTCGCCCGCCCCGAATTCCTGCGCTTCCAGCACCTTCTTCTGGATCGTGCCGCGCAAGCCCTGCTCGCGGTTGTCCAGCTTCTCCGCGTCGTTCCGCCCGTAGTCAAAGCGGCCCGCCTCGGCCTGCGCCGACCGCACCGCCGTCTCAAACCGCGTTTGCTGGCGCACCTGCGCCTCGCGTGCCCGCATCGCTTCCAGTTCTTTTTCCACCCGCCGGCGTTCCTCTTCGTTCTTCTCGAGGCTCGCCCGGTTCCGGGTCAGTTCGGATTGCCACTGCCCGCCCCGGGCGGAGGATCCATTCTCCAGGTCGAAAGCGCGTTGCCGCATCTCCTCGGCTTTTTCCGGATTCCCTTCCTTCCCCGCCCGGCTCCGCCACGTTCTGGCTTGCGCTTGCAAGTAGCTGCGCATCCGCTCCTCTTCGGCGATGCCCGCTTCGATCTGCGCTTTCTGCGCCAGCAAACCGGACTGCCGTTCGTCGATCGCTTCGATCTGCACCTGCTTGCCCGCCATCTCGTTGTTGAACCGGTCCATCGGCGTGCTGGCTGGCAGTGAGCGATAGGTTTCCGCGATGCCCTCGAGGAGCAGCTTCTGCCTTTCCAGATTGATCTGGTGCTGCTGGTCCGCGCTCAGCCATTCCTGCATGGCGCTGCCCACATCCTGCGTATCCTCGAATATCAGTTGCGTGCGTTGGCCTTCTTTCTGCAGCAGTTTGTCTTCGAGTTCTTTGCGCTTGTCCTTGTCGCCAAACTTCGCCTGACCCAGCCGGGCGATCTCGTCTTTGGTCGCACTGATCTCGCTCTGCACCGCGTTGAACCGGTTTTGCCGTTCCGCCGAGGCCGTTTGCAATCGGCGGCCGATCTCCGCTTGCAGGATTTTGTTCACGCCCGCGAGGTCGCCCTTTTCAAGCGCCGCCATCGCGGCGTTGGAATCCTTGTCGGAGATGATCTTTCCCTGCCAGAGCTGCCCGAGCAGCCGCGACTGGTCATCCTTGTTGCGCATGTTGCCCAAGGCCCGTTGCGATGTCTCCAGCAGCCGCGCCGCCTGCATCGCCGCGCTCGCCGCTTTCGCCGCCCGTTCCGCCTCGGCGTTGAACCCGGCCAGCTTCTTCTCCGCCCGCTCGCTGCTTTGACCCAACGCTTCCATGCCGAAGTTGAACAGCGCCATCGCCCCGTAACCCGCCGCCAGAAAGGGCACGAGTTGCACCAGTGACGCCACCGTGAACAGCACCATGCGCCCGGCCAGTGTGGCCATGCGCGAAACGAAGGCCATGCCCCGCCCTAGCAGCATCATCGCGCCCGAGGATAGCTGGGTCACGCTGAGCCCTGACCGCATGGTGAGGAACAGCCGGATGAACCGCTGGTTGGTGAGCATCATCGCGTCGTTCACGGATTTTAGGACCGAGCTCGCCCGGGCGAAGGTGCTGGTGACGAAGCCCGTCTCGCCGCGCAGTTTGCCGAGCTGCACGGTGGATACCGCTAGCCGCACGCTCATCAACGTCAGCACGGTCATCAAACCCGTGAAGGCCGCGCTGCCCACGTCGGTGTTCAGCAGCGCCAGCAGGTTGCGCAGGGCGGTCGTGATCTCGATCAGCGCCGGCATCATCCCGTTGTCCGCCTGCTTGCTGACAAAGCGTTCCCACTCCGCATTCAAGCCGGCGAGCCGCGAGGCCATCGTCGCCCGGATCTTGTTGTTCTCCTCTTCGGCGGAGTTGAGGTTGAGCTGGGCGTTGATGGCGAGGATCTGGGCTTGGATGTAAGAGTCCAACAGGGACGCCACCCGGCTCGCCTGATGCGTTCCCGCCACCCGCACCAGCAGGTAGTTGCGTTCCATCTGGGTCAGCTTCTGGTATTGCACATACAGGTCCGCCAGCAGGTTGGACATGGTCTTGACTTCCCCGCCGCCGCCCACGGTCGGTTCGATCTTGAATTCTTTGCGCAAAAACTTCTGCGTCTCCGGACTGTTCAGCCGCACGGTCAGCGCCTTGATGGCGTTACCCACTTGCGAACCGCTCTGCCCCGTGCTGCCGATGGTCGCCCCCAGCAGACCGATGAGTTCGCTCAATCCCAATCCCGCCTGCTTCGACACGCCGGCGGTCTTGCTGATACCGTCCAGCATCTCCCGGTTGGTGACGTTGAAGGTGTTGGAGGTTTCATTGAGCTGGCCCAGCACCCCGTCGAGTTCGCCCACGGTAAGTCCGTAGGCCATGTAGATGGCCTGCAATCTCTGGGTCGCTTCGCCGGCGTCCAGTTCCGCCACGTTCGCCGCTTCCAATGACACGCGCACCGCTTCGTTCACCTGCGCGCGCGTCAAACCCAACCGGCTCCACGAGATGGCCGCATCAAGGGCTTCCTTCGCGCTGCGGCCATTGGCGGCCGCCAGCCCCATCACATCATCGCGTAACTGTTTGGCACTCCCGCCCACCCCGCGAAACACCTGGTCCAGCCGCGCCGTCTGCAAGCCGACGTCGATCGTGGATTTCAACCCGCCTTGCAACAACCCCAGCGTCCCATAGAGCGTGGCCACGCTCGCCGCCCAGATGGTCACGTTGGCCGTGTTCCGCAGAAAATCCCGCCCTGCTGCGCTCGCCTCTTCCCGCGTGGCTTTCAACGCCCGCTGGGTCTGGTCCAACCGCGTGTTCACCAGCTTCCCGGCCTCATCAAATTCCTGCGTCACCCGCCGCGTGAACACCGAACCGCCCTGCTCCTTGGTAAGCGTCCGCTCTTCGCTGCGATAAGCCTTGCCCCGCCGCAGGTATTCGCGCTCTTTGTAGGCGGAGGGTGTGAAGCCATCCGCCTGCGCCGTATCCAGCAGGCTGCGGCCCGCCGCTCCTTTGAGCGTCACGGTCTGGCTGGCCCGCAACGCCTCGCGGTCTTTCTCCGCCTCCCGTTCCGCCTTTTCCCGCTGGCGCGCACTTTGTTTCGCACTGGCGATCTTGGTCCGCTCAAACCGCTCCTGCGAACTGAGGCTTTCTTTGCGCACCCGGCTCGCGTCCCTTGCCTGCCGCTTCTCGTCCTGTTCCTTTTGCCGCGCCAGCCGCTTGGTTTCCTTTTCTTGCGCTTGTGCCGCCTTGGCTTCTTCCACCGCCGCTTGCGTCGTCGCCCGCTTGGCTTCCGCCCGCAGTCGGGCTTCCCGTGAGGCCAATGCGTTTGCCACGCGCTCCTGCCCCATCTCGGTCAGGGCTTCGGCGTTCTCCTTGCGGATCAGGTTCAGACTGTCCGCCGTCTTCTTCAACAAACCGCTTTTCGACCGCAGATCGGCCGGCTTGTTGCCGGTCACCGCGTTCGCGATGTTCGCCTGCAATCCCTCCATCTCCAGTGCCAGCTTGTCGTTGACGGACTGCACCAGCGCTTTGCCTGGCTGGCGCCGCGTCACCGTGCTGCCTCCGCCTTTCGGCCCCGTGGTCACTGTCTCCGTCTCAAATGGAGCCAGTGCCCGGGTGATGCTGCTGGTGATGCCCGCCCGGGTTTGCTTGATGACTTCCTCAACCACGTCGCCCGTGATCTCCGCCGCCGCCCCCGCCGCCGCGGCTTTCAAAGACGGCGGTATCGCCGCCCCCGGTCCGGCCGCGCCGCCGGACGCCGCACCCGCCACCGCTCCGCCCGGCACGGTCAGGTTCACCGCTCCCTCAAGGACCGCGTGGATCTGGCTCGCCGGTACCACGAGCCGCACCATGCCCGCATCCAGCGTCGCCGCCACTTGCGTCACCTTGCCGACCGGGATGGTGCCCGGCACCTGCCCCCCGGCGTTGCCGGTCAGGAACGAACCGAAGGCTCTCGCCGTCACGTCCACCGTCTTGGCGATCTCGCTGGTAAGTTTGGAGAAGCGGGCCGCTGCTGCCGAGGCGTTGCGGAAGTAGCCCGTGGTTCCGGCCGAGGCCTTGCCGAAGAAGTTGGTGACCGCCCGCTCATCCATCCCAAGGAACTTGCCGATTTCGATGGGCGTCGATTTGCTGATGATCTGGCTGAAGCTCTTCAGCTCTTTTTCCAACTGCCCCTTGGTCTTGCGGAATGCGCCCGGACTGGCCAGCCCGGCAAAACGCGTTTGCATTCCGGCCAGCGCCATGTCGATCGCCTGCAAATCTTGCAGCAATCCCTTGAAACCGCCGCCATTGATCTTGGGTGTTTGCACCTCAAAGATCAGGCTCTGTGTCAGTTCTCCGCTCACAACCCCCTGCCTTCCCCTGTTGTCGTTACCGGCCCTGCCGGTCCCGCCCTTTTGCCCTCTTTGCCCGTTGCTAAGCCCCGTAGAACTTCTTCTTCATCTGGTCATAGGAACCGGGCCGCTTCTTCCCCTTCGGTTTGGCCTTCTCCTTCTCGCGCAGTTTCTCCTCCAGATAACTCCGGCGCTTGGCGTCCACCATATCGAAGGCGATCATCTCCGCCCGGTCCACCACGTCGTAGCTTTTCCACTGCGGCCACGGCACCCCGAACTCCTTCGCCGTCGCCAGCTCCACCTCGACCCAGCTTCGCGGTGGCAGCAGCTTCTCATCCTTCTCCGCTGGCTCCCACTTCTTCAGCCCATCTGGAAGCCAGCTTTCGATAAAAAATGCACCATCTGCTCCGTATCCACATCCTGCGCCACCACCTCTTGGGCGATGGCCCGGATGACGCGCTCCGGCAGTTTTTCACCCACGATTTCCGTGATCTTCGCCACGTCCGTTTCGGCTTCGTTCCCCTCCCGCACCGGCGGCCACCCCAGCCACACGGCCAACGCTCGCGCCTGCCGTTGCGCTTCATCCTTCTTGGCCAGGTAATCCGGATTGGTGACGTCGTAGTGCATTTGCTCGGTGCCGTCTTCGCCCCGCTTGCGGATGAGTGGTGGCAGGCATTTCTGCAATACGCGCGCCACCTGCACCGTCTGCGCTTCCCGCAGCCGCTCGCATTCAAACTCACCGATCTTCTCCCCGCCCACCGGCACGCGCACACGCAGCTTCTGGCTGAATTGCTCGGTCAACGCCGCCATATTGGTCACCGGCAAAACCGCCGTCACCTCGGGGTTTGCCTCTTTGCGGATCCGGCTCTTGCGGCCGGCCTTCTTCGCGGTCCTTGGTATGTTGCTCATTATGCCTCCACGATCAGTTTCATCTGCCCCACCAGCATGTATAATTGAAAGTCCTCGTTCTGGATCGGGCGCGGCGGACGCATCTGGATTTCGTAGATGCCTTTCTGCGCCAGCGGCAACGTCTCCGCCTTGAGCTGTAGCAAGCCGTAAACCAGATCGGCCAGCCCCATGCTCACCGCTTTCGCGTCTTGCGTCTGCGGCGCACGCGTGGCGATGACCAGTTGCACTTTCTCAAATATCTTCTTTCCCTCGTCCCAAGCATATTCCTGCCCGCCGAGGCTTTGCTGGATGATGCGGATCTCCGGTTCGCGCATCTCGCCGTTGCCGCCCTGCCCCACCTGCACCACCGCTTTCGGAAAAAAGTATTCCGCACCGCCCAAGGTGCGCGTCACCCCGCTGAAGTAGGCCGTGAAGAATTCATGCAACAGCTTTGCCGGGCCGCTGCCCACGTTCATCACCGTCACCGCGTCACCTTGTAATGTGATGGCCATACGTTTCGCCTACAAAAGTTTCTCCCCGCTCGCCTGCCACTGCTTGCGGATTTCCTGTTTCACTGCGATGGGCAGTTCCGTCAGGAACTTGTCACGCCACACGATCAGGACCGCCTGCAACCAGACCTTTACCCGCTTCTCCGGCAGCTTCCCCTGCTCGCCGCCCTTCTCATCCAGCCAGCGTTGCACGGCTCCCGCCAGGCTTTGCCCCGCCAGCTCCATGCCCGTTGTGCGGCCATGCGCCCGGCTGCGCGGATGCACCCCCATGATCCACTCGATGCGGTCCGCCAGTTCCGCATCGCTGAGTCCCGCATCATCCACCGGGTCGCGGTCCTTCTCTTCTCTCACCCATTCCAAAATACCCCGCCTCACCGCCTCCACCTGCTTCTGTTCCGCTTGCCCCTGCTCCAACGGCACGCGCCTTCCCCTCATCCCAAAGCCCTCGCCTTTCAGATCTTGCACCTGCCCCACTTGCGGCACACCGGGTAGGTCGCGCACATCGAGCGTCCATCTCACCCCCCGGGCGAACAGCGATCCATGCACCGCGTCCACAAAGTAGTCCACCCACCGCCGCTCTTCAGGCCACGCCACCGCCAGCAACCCCATGCGCGCCGTGTTCTTCAACGGCGCTTCCCACCGCTTCGGCGCCACCGCCCGCTCCAGCGCCGCTGGCAAACCCGTTTCAAACCGCTGCAGCCGGGCGATCACGCCTTTGATGTTGCTGGTGATCACGTTATTTCTTTGCCTCCAGCACCATTGTTTTCAACCCCGGCCGGTCCGCCACCAGCGCATCCAGCACTTCTTGGGTCCGCTGGCTCACCCGCTTCGGCTGCCAGTTCTGCCCCCCGATCTCAAACCAAAGGCTCTCTCTTCCCGTCAACGTCACCGTCGCGGGATAATCGATCAGGCAGTCGCCCACCACGAGATCCGCCATCTGCCGCACCACGCTCTTGGCTTCGATGAAATGCACCAGCGCCCGCATTTCCTCCGCCTTGCCCTGCACCGGCCCCAAGGCCGCTCCGTTCATCGGGTGGCGACCGGCCGGCACTTCCTCCCAATGCACCATCACCCGGCTGCCGCTGCCGGTCACATGCGCCACCATCTGCCGCATCAATCGGCCAGTTTGGAATCCTCTCATACCAGCCTCCTCACCACGACCGGCACCAACCCTTGCTCAAGGTTCGCTAACTGACTGAACGCCGCCCGGCTCAGATCCACGATGCGACCGCGCAAACGGCGGTTCGGTCCCCGGTCTGTCACCGTCACGATCACCCGCCGACCGCCCTGCTCGATCAACAGTCGCGTGCCAAAGGGATAATGCCAGGAGGCGCAGGTCAAACGGTCCGGGTCGAACGGCTCACCGTTCGCCATCAGCTTTCCCCGGTGATCTTCCCCATACCAGGAAGCCAGCCCCCGCGTCGGCGGCGGACGAAACGCCGCTGCTTCAACCGGGCATAGGATGCCGGCGAGCAAAAAAAGAATCAGCCACGCGCGCGCCATTTGCGTTTTACACTACTGTTTAAATTGGTCATTTCAACCACTAACTAAACCTCATCCACGGCTTCCACCAGCAAACCGTCGTCGTTCAATACGGCTTTGACCTGCCCGCCACTCAGCAGTTGAAACCCTTCCGGTGCCACTGTGATGTCCTCCTCGGTCAGGGCAAAGATCCGCAGGCGGCCTTCCTTGCTGACGCTCGCCAGTCGCTTTTCCCCCGCCAGAATTCCACTCGTGGCCGGTCCAGCGCCGCCGCAATACCCGTGTCTTCGATGAGTTCATGGCACTGCATCACGCCCGATTCCAGCCAGCAGGCCCGCGTCGCCTCGATCGCTAATTCAAAATCACTGGTGTTCGCCACCGTTGCCCGGCCGGTGCTGATCCCGGTCTGCACCTCCGCGAACAGCCTTGTGGTCAGATTGTAGTTGAACAGCCAGAATTCCCCGTCCGCTCCCGCCCACTTCAACCGCCACGGCTTGACTGCGGGCGCATAGCTCGGGCGCTGGCTGTAACCCCCTTCCGCTATCATATCCTCCGCCCGCCATTGTATGGCTTGTGTCGGCCTTAACGGATCCACCGCCGCCTCGATGCTGATCCCCTTGTCCGTCACGCCGTAATAGGTGCGGCGATGCCACAGCCCGCTTCTCTCTTCCTGCCAGGTGATGACCAGCACATATTTCTGGTCCAGTTCCAGTTGGTAGTCGAACGGCTCGCTGCCTTCCACCTTCCACAGTTTGTCGAGTTCGATGCTGTGCCGTTTGCCGATATGATGCGCCTTCGGCGCGGGCTCCCCGGTCGGCCAAGTCTCCCGCTCGATCGGTTCATCGTTCAACCTCACCCGGTCCACGCAGCCGCCGGTCCAAACCGGGAACGCCAGTAGCGCTTCGCCGTCCGCCTGCTGGCGATACAAGGCCCACTTTGCCTCCAGTATTGTTAATGGAATGCCCATAGCTTAATAGACGTTCTCCACCGGCCAGCACGCACAGCTCAGGAAGATGGTCGCCGTCTGCGGTACCGTCACACACGGCAGCTTCGCCAGCCCGCTCTGATACACATCGAGGCCCGAGGACAGCAGCAGCCAGTTGCCGAAATTGTTGCTCGCCCCGAACAGCGCCTTCCCGTTCTCCAGCTCATCAATCTGCTCGTCGATCTCCTGCAAGAACGCCGCATAACTCCCGTGCGCAAAACTGTAAGCTCGCGTGCGGATGGATCCCCGGTCCGGGCGCGGCACCACAAAACTCTTGGCTGTTTTGTAAAGCAGCAAGGCCAGGTGGTTCGGGTTCTCCAGCGCCGGCGTGACGGCCGTGCGCCGGGTGTTCAGTTTGTAACCTTTCAGTACGCCCATCCGCACCATTGTCTTGATGCCTTCCGCCAGTGACATGTCGTTGATCTCCCCTTCATCCTGCAGCAGGTGGCGCAACGCCCCATAAAGGTCTTCCAGCGCGGTTTCATCCACGGTCTGACCAAAGATTCGGTAGTTGATATACGGCTTGGTTTCCGGGCCGTTCGGCGCGGTGAAGCTCCGGCCGTCTTGCAGTTCCACCCGGAATTCCGCTTCGTAATCCCCCGGCACAGCGGTATCGCCCTCCCCCCATTCATACACCACTTCCCGTTTCGCCGCGTCCACCAAGTCCGCCTCCTTCACCGCCCACTCCCCGGTTCCCTGCCGGTACGCGAAACGCACCTGCGCCCCACTCAGGTTCACGCCGCTGTCCAGTTCCGTCAGTTGGGCCCGCACGACCGGCAACCGGTCCCCCTGTTTCAACCAAAAATCGTAATCCATATCAGTCCTTCAGTTTAACTCCGATTGCTTTCGTCTGGCTCACCAAACCCGGCGGACGGTTCAGGCTGATCGTCCCATGCTCCGCCAGCTTAAGCCCGGTTGCCCCCTTGCTCAGCAACACCCCGACCTTTAATCCTTCCCCCGCCAGCAACGTCACATCGTATGCGGGCGGCTCGCCGAAACGGACATCGAAGAGAATGATTCGCTCGATGGCCACCAAACCCTTGACGTCAAAGGTCAAGCCAGCCTCTTTTACCACGGCTGCCCGCACCTCCCATTTGGCTTCACGGTCGCAGGCCACCACAGATCGCACGGCATACTCGATCGCTCTTTGGAGTTCGACACTGGCCTTCGTATCGAAAATCAACTGGCAGTTCAGTCCCGCCGATTGCGCCACTGCATAACTCAGTTCGGCACTCATCGCTGCCGCACTGCGCACCGCATACACCACTTCCGCCGCTTGGCTCACCGGCTGCCGGACATCAAAAAGCAGATTGGCCTCCATGTCCGCCAAACTTCGCACCTCGAAAACCAAGACCGTTGCCTTCACCACGGATTGCCTCACGTCATAAAACAAATCCGCCGCCTGTTCCACCGCCTGCCGCACATCAAACAAAACATCGCGGTTCACGCTCACCTGCGAACTCACCTTAAAAGCCACGTCTGCCGTCTTGCTGATGGCGCTTCTGACCGCAAAGGCACAAGCACAGGACGTCACCACTTGGGAGCGAACGTCATAGCTCATCTGGACGGACGGCCCAACCCGCACCGCCGCATCCGGATAAGGCAAGCCAAGCGACCACGTTTCAAAGCCGCAGTCGCCACTCACCGTAGGCAATCCCTGATTCCATGTATCAAATCCTGAACCCATTACACCCTCGTCAGATCGTCGATATAGATTGAGTCGGTCGTTCCCAGCACAGTAGCCACAAGCTGCAGCGTCTCCGCGTACGGCACCTCTCCCGCGTCCACCGTCAAAGTGATTTGCTGATAACTCGTGGTAAGCGTGGGCGTAACGGTATCAAGCAGCACCCCATTGTAGTAGATTCCGAACGTGACTGAGCCGTTGAATGAAGCACCTTTCTTCGCATAGAGCTGAGCCTGCATCGCACTGCCGGCCGTCTTGATGGCCACCGGCAATGTCATTACGTAAGGATAGGTCGCGCTCGCAGGTGTGATTGCCGAGCAGGAAGCACCCGATCGCTTGTTTGCGGTGTCCCGGTTCTGGTACCGAACTTCTGGAAAACGTAATTTGCTCCGCCATAGGTCCAGTAAATCACGCCGATGTTGGAGGAGTTGTCCATGTTTCCATATTGAAACTTCTTCGCGAACGTCGTGTGATCGATGTTGCAGTTCAGGAACGCATAATCGTGAACAAAGTTGGTGTTCGATATGGTGACGGACGCCGTTGAGTAGTCGCCCAAGACCTGGCATCCAATGAACTTCATAGCCGAACCACCACCCAACGCAATCCCGGCAGGAGATGCAAAGTCTATGCCGACCCGGCTTATGCAGTTCTTCATCACCGTGGCCCCTGCAGGCTGATACGCGGTGATGGCGAAGTTGGCGCCGGCATTGCCGAAACATTCGCATGAATCAATCGTTGTCTTCCAGATGGTTAAGGTTGTGGTCCTTGGAGTTGTGACGATGCCGTAAGGGCTAGAACCACTGCAATGCCACACCTTGCAGTTGTAGATTACCGGGAAGTAAGCTTCGTATGTGGTGTAAAGCCCAGCACCCGGCGTCAGATTTGGACAGAATCCGATACCAGACCCCGAGGCGTTTGACGCCCCGCCACCGCCGATGCTGTGAACGCGTGCTCCGCTGATGATCGTAGTGTTTGTCCCTACTCCGCCTGAATTGTAGAGCCATACTCCATAGGCAAAGCACGAATCCACCCACAAGTCAGTCAGCTCGATATAAGTTGAGAAGCAAGTGATACCGCCACCGTTGTATTGCCCGTTTGTGCTGCTTGGAGCCCCGATGCCACCTCGAATGGTGCATCGCCTGAAGTAAGCCCCTAGAGCTGAAGCGGCCGCCACATGAACGCACATCGTAGGATTGTTGGTTCCGTTCCCGCCCGTGGCATCGCCAAAGTAGGAATCCTCCACTTGGAAGGTGCATCCCGACGCAAACGACACCAGGCTGAATAGCGTTGTTCCGACCACGCCATTGTTATCCCAATTCGAGCAGAACTTTTTGACGAAAGATCCGGTTGAAAGGGTCACCGACATTATGCACTTCCTGAACTCGATGTATTCGGCGTAAACATTCCCGCCCGTGGCAACGGTGTAGTACGTGGAGAAATTTCCGACCGCAGTGATTACGAAGGAGCGCGTGCTGTTTACCACCGGGCTTCGAGTGTCGTATGTTCCGTCATTTCGGATGTTATGAGTGTTCGAGAGATTCGATGTGCAAGTGACTGTTGTTCCGCTTGAGCTCAAAACAGTTCTGCGCTCGTTGGAATTCCAAGTCTGATTCGTCGCCGGTATCGAAATCGAATCGCCACTCACCCAGCCGGTCGTATCCGCAAGAGTCAGATTAGCCTGTCCGGATGCTGCCGATGCGTTAAGCAAAGACTGGCAAGTTTTAGGCACTCCGTATTTCGTGCTTACACCGCCAGCCATGCACGTCACACCATATTGCTGATTCGATGTGCAATTGAATTCGATTTTGCCTGTGGCTCTCGATCCATTTGTCCCAATGCCGAGAACCCCGCCGCAACCATACTGAATATTACCACTAAGGCGGAGATTAGTCGTGACGCTCGTAGATGGGGCAAGCGTGCCACCCTCACTGACTTGCACCTCTCCATAATCCGTCGTTGCTGTTTCGTCGCAGGTTACGACGAAAGCCGATGCTGAAGTGCTTACTGAGGTTTTTACCTCCCCAACAACGAACGTGCGATCGGCGGCAACTGGAGCTTGGTTGGTGGTGGTGACAAGGACGCGAACCCAATCCGTTGACCCAGCAGGACCGCGATAGCACCCCATTTGCGTGGCAACGTCAGCCAGCAATCCGATTGCCCAATTCTTTCCGGTCGTAAGCGTTCGCGGCGTGGAGAACTTTATGAAATACCAGCCATTCGCATTGATGCTGATATCGGAGATGAGCATGGTAACGACTTCGACATTCGTAGCGTCGGTCACATTTCTCAACAAGACGTAAAGCTTGTTCCCGGCCGTAGGGGAAGCGATGCGCGAGCCGATCCGTAGCAGGACGCCTTCAACGACATCATCATTTCCCGTGATGTTCGGGGAGTATTGAGCAACAGCGGAAATACTTTGAACGGCACTGAGGGTTGTCACGTTGCCCGCGGTAGCGGTCGTGCCAACTTTCCATGTGCCTGAGCTGAGCCAATTACCAGTAGCTCTACTGACCAGTATCGCCATAAACCTCTTCGATTATTCCGCCCACCATAGCTCGCACCCCAGCCATCTCCGCATCCACTTGAGATTTCGACTTCAAAAGACAGCCGCAAGTTCCCTCTTCGGTGTCCAAAAAGCACGTGGCTACGCCGCCAGTTGGCCCGCCGATCATGATTCGTTCAGGCGCAACCACTCCATGCGTTGGGCAAATGTTGTAATCTTCCAGCGCCATAGTTATTCCGCTGTGTCTCCGAGGAAGCCAAAGGTCACCCCGTCATTGTTCTTTGGCCCGTCGTTCAACGCCGTGCGTCGGATCCAGATGGCGCGACACGAACCCGCCGCCAGGTCGCCGATGTCCAAACCTGCGGCGTCCGTTGTCGGCGCACTGAAGGTGACGCCTGCCGGCGCATCGTTGACGGTGGCGATGGTCGCCGCCTGTGCCGCGCTCGCACCTCGCGCGACGTTGCCCGCTGGATCTAGGCCGATGGCAATGTCCGCCCCGCCCGCCACCACGGATTCCAGATGCAGCTTGGCGGCCGCCCAAGGCAAGGTCGCGTGCGTGTTCGCTACAAAGATGCAGCGATAGTCCACCGTCAAAGCGGCGTTCCTGCGGCCGGTCAACGGATCGAACAGATCGTGCAGCACGCCGCCCGTCCATTGCGTCGTGGAGATATATTTGCCCGGCTCTCACTCGCACTGGCCTGCGCGTTCTGGTTGCCCGCCGTGCCTGCCGTGGTAGAGATACAATTTGATGTCGCTATCAGCTATCATACGCTTTCACTTTCCCTATTAAGAAAGAACGGCGGCAAACTCTCGCTTGCCGCCGTCTTCATCCCCTGCGGCGCTCATCTGCCGCTCCCGATATTGCTCCGCTCCGCTGTTCGCACCATCCCGGCTTAGTCCGCCACGAGGCAGACGAAATACTCGTAAAGCCCTTCTGATTGCAGCTTCACCTCTTCGTTCCCGTCCGGCACGGTCGGCTTGGCCCGGCTCGTCCAGTTGCCCATGAACAGTCGTTCCACCAGCAGACCTTCCTTCCGGTGAAGCAGCATGATCGTCGCCGTCCGACCGTTGAGCCGCCCCAGACCGTCGCCGAACGTCACATACTTGGAAGTGATGGTCAGCGTGTTCTGCTCACCACGCCCGCGCTTCACATACTTGGTGGGGTTCGACCCGCACGAGATGGCCACCGCCATGCGCGCCGGGGTCGTGAAGTCGTCGTCGGTGGTGCAACCCACTTTGGCGAAGGTGTCCAACGCGGGCAGCTTCAGGAACAGGATGCGCCCGCCCCGCTTGCCGCCCGCCAGGCTCACCACGCTGTTGATGGCTTTGATCTTCTTGCCGTTGGCCGTCGCCAGATCCGCCGCATACCCTTCCGGGAAGTTGAAAGTCTGGTCGTTGACCCATGCCGGCGGGGCGAAACGCGCCACCGCCGTCGTCGATGCGTCATCTTCGTCCGTGACGTTCAGCGTCAGCACCACTTCCTCGTCTGCCTCCAGTTGGTCCCGCACCATCGCCACCAGATGACCCGGATCGTCCGCCAGCACCGAGACACCCACCTGCTCCGTGCTGAGTTCGGCCGACACGATGCCGCTTTCGTTGGCCACCAGCTCCACTTCGCCGATCTCTACCGTGGGCAGTTGGGAGCCATGCGCCTCCCACTCGAAACCGAGTGAAGGCTTGGCCGCGATATGGCGGCTGTTCGTTTCGATTGCTACCGGCTTGTAAACTCTCATATCCCCTTTGTCAGTTGCGGCGGGCGCAGTCGCCTGCGCCCGCCTCGATTATCCTTGCTCCCCTTCAACCGCCTTAGCTGCGGTAGGTGACTTCCAGCGCGTTCACGTAGTGCGGCATCGGCGAATAAGCGCCGAACACGAAGTGCTGCTTGCGGCTCTCCATGTTACGGTCCTCGTCCGTGATGACCTTCTCCTTCTCTTGCGAGGGTTTGAAGTAGAGCTTGCCCACTTTCTTGGTCAGCTCGGGATACGCCTTGCCGGGCGCGATGGTGTTGTTCGGCACCACCGTCCAGGTGATCCCGCCGTGGCGCAACGTGAGGTAGTTGTTCGTCGCCCCACCATCGAGCCGGTTGTCGTTGTTGCCGGTGTAGGCCACCTGCTTGAGCGGACCAGTCGTGTCCAGCGCGCTGACATGGATGCGGCCGGTCGGCAGCAGATCGCCGTCCGGGAAAGCGTCCACGAACCGGGCGCAGTAATCGATGACCGCATCGAATACCTGAAACCGGAACAGGCTGCTGTTCGTCGTGTCCGGCACCGTCACCTTGTTGCCGTCGGGCAGCACATCCGGGTTGATCGAACTGTGCGGCACATACACGCGGCCGGATTTCTTGCCGGTCAGCTTGAAACTGCCGAAGGTGGAGCGCAACAACGTGAATGCCAGCTTGTCCACTTTGGCCTTCTTGTCGAACGCCATGTTGAGTGTCGCCAGCGCCGATTGCCGGACATCCCCGTTGTAGATGTCTTGGATCTGATACTCCGGGCACTCGGCTGACAGCCGGCGCAAGGGGATGGCGATTTCATCCTGCACGATCACCAGGTCAGACAGGCGGGCCGTGTTATCCTGCCCGATATAGCTGACGCGCGTCTCCTGCATCGTGTTGTTCTGCCACACCGGGCGGTCCGTATCGCCCAAGTTCACGATCTCGAAGAACGAGGCCGCGATCTTCAGCGAGGCATACATGAAGTTGTTGCCTTGCTCGATACGCAACCCGCACAACTGGCGCATGACTTCGGGATCTTCCCACGCCTTGATCACCATGTCCGCCACTTCCTTGTCGCTCGCCGCGCTCGTCACATAACGCTTCAGCTCGCGGCCGACCGCCATCTCGAGGTCTTCCCCGGCGAGGTTGCGGCCTGCCAGCACCGTGGCGCGCCCGCACAAACCTTCAATGATTGATTTTACCTGTGGATTCATACTCTTTCCCCTTTGTTCCCCTGAGTTATCTGTCTGCCTTTATCGTTCTTGGTTCGGCGGGCTTAGGCTCCCAAGCGTTCCATCCGCAAACGGAAGGTGTTGTTGTCCGTGTCCACCGGCTCCAGCACGGCGGTCACTTCGTAGTAGGCCGTCTCCCCCGTCTGGGTCTTGCCCCATTTGCCGCTGTGCGGCGTCATCTTCTGACCGACCGCAACGGTATCATCCACCGAGCCGGAACCGGTCGTCTGGAGGAATTCGGCCCCTTCCAGCTCCACCTCGTCGGCGTGCTGGATGCTCGCGTTGTCGCCGACCGTGAACGGCAGCGCACCGCGGCCCGGAAAGATATGATCGGCCGGGAAGTTCGGCCCACCCGTCTTCACGTCACGCGTCAGGAAACCGTTGAAGCGGCCGTTGGCCAGCACCCCGGAATCCGCTGCCGCCCGCATGATCGGCGTGCCGCGTGGCGCTTCAAAGTAAAGCACGACGTCCGTAGGCGGATGCGGCGACCAACGCCGCACATCGAACGTGTTTAAACCTGTTTCAGATCCATCCATAAATCCCCTTTTTCCCTTTTATTGTTGTCGTTACGTTCGTGAACTTTTACGGCTTAGCAGACCAGCACTTTGTCGCCTTTGGGCTCCTTGCCGTCGTCGCCCGAGCCGGTCTTGAGCGGATGCCCCGCCCCGCCGCCCTTGCCGCCTTTGCCGCTCTTGCCCAGCAGCGACTTGAACAGCACCACCTGGCTCTCGAATTCCTCCCCCGACACGCCGAACAACAGGCGGATCTTCTCTTTGCCGTCCGGCAGATCCACGCCTTCGGTCTTCAGCACACCCGCCCGGCGCGTGGCTTCCTTTTGCGCCTCGGCGAAAGCATTCTCTTCGCCGGTCAGCAGCTTGGCGTCGATGGCCGTGGGCAGACCCGCCCCTGCCAGAATCGTCTGGCGTTTGGTTTGGAGTTCAAAACCCTCGCGCGCTTTCTTCTCCCCGTCTTCGCGCGCCGACTTCACGAGCGCGTCCACGGCGTCCTTCGCCAGATGCGTCCCCGCATTGACGGCGGCTACGACCGCTGCCTGCCGCTCGTCTGCCACCAGCTTGGGTATGCCCGCGATGATGGTGGCTTGGTTGGTCAGGATCTCGCCGACGTGCTGGGCCTGCTCATCCGTCATGGCGGCGTCCCCGTCCGGGCTTTCCGGCAGCTTGCCCAGCAGCAGCGTCACCGGCTGGTTGAGCGCCCCCAATGATTGACGGAAAGAGTCCGGCGTATCTTTGGGCAGACCCGTGATGAAATTTTGCGTTGATTGAACGAAGCTGCGAATGTGCTTTTGCCAAGGTTTCATATCCCTAATTCCCCTGCGGCTCCCTGTATTCCCTCTTCCCTGGCGTGCCGCTGTTTATTCCTCACTTTTTGCCGTCCGGTTTTTACGCCGAAAACATCCTGTGACTATCTGCGTTTACCGCGCTTAATTTTGTTAGTCAAACTATTTTTCCGATTTCTGTGATTATTTTTTCCAGCGGTTCCGCAACATCTTCCGCTGTCACGTCGCCTTCCGCGCCCTTCCCGGCCGCCAGCCGCACGATCTCCGCCTCTTTTTCCATCGGAATATCCACCATGCCGAGGCCGCCGAAATGCACCCAGCTATCGAGCCCGCCGCACAACATGTAAACCGGCTTGCCCCGCCAGTCTTGATCGATCATCCCCTTCTTCTTGTTCCAGCATTGCAGCAGATCCACCGGCGCTTGCGTGGCCGGCACATACAGGTAGCCCGCATCGCGCAAATTGTTCGGCGTCCCGCTGCCGTGGCCTTCGATGGGATTGGGCGCGTCGATCACAAAGCCCGACTGGCTCGGGTCGAAATCCATCTCCATGCTCACCGACATCTCCCGCCGCCCGCTCTGGTGCCCGCCGATAAGCTTGTCGGCCCCGTCCGCCTGTTTGAACAGGGAAGCCACACCCCGGATGCCCGGTGCCGTCGCCTTGTCCCGGCTGATGCGGTAAACCCCTTCCGGTGCGGACGGAAACCACACATCCATCACAGCCCCGATGATTCGGTCCTTCTTGATCTTGCGATCTTCTTCTTTCTTGTTCTTCTCGTGGACGCGCAACTGGTGGTTCAGGTTGAACTGCTGGTGAAGCATGGTGCGATAGAACCGCGCTACCACATCGGGATGCAGCATGGTCTTGTATTGGGTCGCGACCGGGATGGTATGGGCACAGCAGAATTCCACGTAGGCTACGGTCGCATTCGGCACATACGTGATGCCGTTGAGGGTGACTGAGTTCTCCCAATAGTAACTCATCTCCATCCCGCAGATCACTGTCGTCGCATCTTTTTTCGGTTCCATATCATCCCCTTTCTTATGCCCGTTCCTTTTCCACGATTTTCCCTTCGGCGATCAGTCGTGCCCGATGCTCATTCCACACCACCCGGCCGAACATCCGCAGTGCCAGATACATCGTCCACCGCTTCCAGCCCGCCACCCCCAGATCCATCATCGCCTCCATGAACACCGCATCCGCCACCACTCGCGAACAAGGCTGGGTCTTGTAGAGTTTGTCATGGATCACTGCCGCCTTGCCGTAATCCTCGATCGCCCCCAGCAGCCAGTGCAGACATTTCGGCACGCTGGCAAAATCCGTTTCAAAACCTTTTTCCACTTCGATCCGCCAGGTGGAATCTTCGTGTCCCATGGCGAACACGAAGGGTTCATGCACCCGCCATGTTCCATCCGCCAGCAGCTCCCCGATGAACGGAGTTAAAAAATTCTTCTTCATATCCCCTTTTCCCCTTTGGCCTCGCCGGCGAGGCAAGAAAGCAGTGCCGCCCTTGGTCGTATGCCGCGAGCCCGGTAACGGTTCGGAAATTCCAGACCGCTGAGTGTCATTACACAACACTCCGGCCACGTTCCTCACTGCCTCAAATCTCGCCTATGAAAAAGCGGAAGGCGGTTGTGGTCGCCTTCCGCTTCGCCTCTCATTATCCCCCTAAATTATTTCAACTTCTCCAGCGCCTTGTTCAGTTCGTCCGATACTCCGCTTGGTGCTTTCGGATCATCCTGCGCGATAGCCGCCGACTTCTGCAGCTTCTCTTGCGTCGTGCCCGTCCCCGCCCAGACATCGCCCAACGGCCCGCCCAGATACATCTTGGCCACATCGCTGACCATGTTCTTGATCGGGTCCAATGCCGCCGTGATTGCGTCGGCGCGGATCTTGTCCTCGTAACTCTGGAAGCCATACTTGCGCGAACCTCCCTTGATGCCCGTCGTCTCCGCCGAGAAGCCGCTGATGCTCTTGTCCGCGAACATGCCGGATGTCCCGCTGCGGGCCTGCTCATCCGTCCGGCGCTTCACCCCCGTCTGCAAATGGAACAGGGTGAACGGGCCGGCATTGCCGAACTTCGCATCGGTCCCTCCGCCGTCTTTGAATTCCGTATCGCCCGAACGGTTGGTGTGACCCATGCCGACACAGCCGGTGCCAAGGACCAGCCACACCAGCAGGCAGGAATACAAACCCATCCGGCACGGCATAAAAGCTGTCCATGACTGGCGCAGAATCTCTCGCGCGCAATACCCGGCCATCCCCAGAATCACCGCCAGCCATGGAGCCGCCAGGTCTTGCAACCCGGCAAAATTCAAAGTCAGATTCACCAGCCAGCCTATCGGCATCGCCAAGAGGGCGTTCGTCAGTTCACTCGGCCGCTTCTGCCCCAACCGGCGACACAACGAACTGATCATCACCAACACGACTGGCACCAAAAGCACCACCAGAATAATCCCCATGAAATTTAATTTCATAACCCTTTTCCCTTTCTTCTCATCACCGACTATCACTCCTCTTTCGCCGGCGCAAGCTATTTGTTTGTTACACGTCTGTTTTTAATAGTCATTTACTCGCCGCCGCTTTTCTTCGCCATCGCCCGGATCAACTCGTTGTTCTGCTGGATGATCTTGTTGCCCTCACTGATGAACTGCGCACTTTGGTTTAAGGCCGTGGTCAGTTTGTGCTGACCTTCCAGACATTGCTCGATGAGTTTTTGCTGCGCCCCGATCATCTCCTTCATGGACATCTCATAGCGCGCCCGGTCCGCCCGGTAGTCCAGCAGCAACGCATCGCGGTCCTTGATGAATTGCTGCTGCAATACCGTCATCTCCCGCTCCCGTCGCGCCAGATGCCGGTTGATCAATCGCCATAACCCGTACAGCACTGCCCCAACCACGATCAACGCCAGCACGAGCCAGCCGCTGGGATCCATCTTGCTCACTTTGTCCGCCGCTTCCACTGTATCGCTTATCATCCCTCACCTTTCCCCTTGTTTGTTTCCCCTTGTTGGTTTGCCACCAGTTCCCCCCGCTTAATCCGTTCGCTGAAATGCTGGTACCATGCCGCATTGCTGTCGTGCTTGTTCTTCTGCGAAAGATTCACCACCCGCTCTGCGTCTGCATGTTCGATATACTTCAGGCAGCGCGGATCCAGCAGGCGCACCGCACGACGGGACACTGCCTCGGCGCGTTTCATTAGATCCCAATCGTCAGCGCCCCATCCAAAATGCGTTTCATCATAGCCGCCGACCGACCAGAATAGATCCTGTCTTACTGCGACGCGTCCGAAACCACCTCCCCAAGACCTCGCCTCACCGGGAAAATGCACCACCTCCGCCCCAGTCGCAATCTCCCCCATCAAACCACGCAGGTATTCCGGCGTCAGAAAATTGTCCGCGTCCACGTTGACCAGAAAGAAACCCTCACCGAGCCGATGCGCCATATTCTTGGCGCGGCCATGCTGAAACTCCTTCGGCTCCGTGGTGTGGTGATACTTCAGTTTGCCGCTCACCAGATGCCGCGCCATCTCGCCGCGCACCCATTCATCCATTCCATCTTGGCTGTTGTAGTTCACCAGGCAGAACTCCACGTCGGCGAAATCCCGGCACAGGTTCAGATTGAACGGCAGAGTTTGCTTCAGGTGATGCAGCCGGCCCATGCAGGTCGTGCAGAACGAGACGAGCTTCCGCTTCGCCAGACCGGCCTTGTATTCATCAAGCTTCGCCGTGCGATGCAACACTTGTTCCGGCGTCAGGTTGCTGCTCACTGATAGCGGGTGATACACATGCACGTTGGTCATCACTCCGGGCACGATCTCGGTATGGATTCCTCTCGCCCGCCATTCCGCCTGTTGCGCCCAATCACCGTGATTGTGGAATGTCTCATCGAACAGCGTCCCGTTCCATGGCAGCAACGCCTCGTGAAACAAGGTCATCGGCGGGCCGTAGGTAAGATCACTGCCCCGATGATAAACCTGCCTGCCATCTCGCTCGCGCAGGAAATCACCAGCCAGTGACAGATGCCCGCCGCGCAATGCCGCCCCAAGCAGACCGTGGATCCGGTTCTCCCCAACCTCATCATCCGCATCACAGAGCGCGATGGCCGGATACTGTTCACGAAAAGGAAACCCCATCCGCACCACCCGGTTCTTGGCGATGCTCACATTGGCCGCTTTCTCAAACTGTTCCACGATGGCCCGGTCGGCCGTGCAAACGGTGCTCGCGTAATCCTGCAGCAGTTCGTGCGTGCGGTCGCCGCTCCCATCATCCGCCGCCAGAAAGACCCAGCGCAATCCCCGCATCGCCCGCTCCAGTGATTCCAAGAAACGGGACAGCCACGGTTCGCAGTTGTACGCCGAAACGATCACCTGCACCCCCGGCAGGTCGTTCACCGTGTACGGCGCCCACAAGCTGCGTTGTGCTTTGACTGCTGCCGGCGGCGACTGCGCCCGCTCTACCGGCCTGCCTTTAACAATCCTCAACATATTAGATCTGCCACGCTTTCAACCACCGCAAGTCACCACCCCAATACACTTCCACCCCGGATTCACCCGCCACCTCGAATTCAAACTCGCCCGTGCTGGTGTTCAGATCCAGCGCCAGCGTCCACGCCGCCGTGCCGCTGTCGGCATGCACCGAGGTGATGTCCGGCACACCGACGAACGCGAGCGTGCCTACTCCGGTCAGGCGTTTGATCGCCCCTTTGGCTTCCCATGTCTTCACGAGTCCGCCGGCGGAATGAGCCGTCAGGTCGATGGCGAATTTCCACACGCTCTTGTCGGTCCTCACCTTGACCGTCTGCCGGGTCGCATTGAGTTGCGGGCCGATGAGCTTGGCCACTCCATCCGTGGTCTTGCCCGTCAGCCTCAGGCTGGATTGCTGCGCTACGTAAACATCGTTGGTACCATCTCCCAGCGTGTTTGCCGCCGCCCCCACCTCCCCGAACTGGTCGATGGTGGTGCGATATCCGCCCAACGCCACCGCGTATCCACCGCTGACTGCATCCACGAAGTTCCGGTAACCCGCCACACTGGCCGAAAGGGTCGCCTGCACGGTGGTGAACACGCCGCCCAGAATCCCGCCCAACTGGCCGTTGATGCTGTTGTATTGCCCGCCGATGATTGCGCTCCGCAAGCCCGCCAGCGTGTCGTTGTTGTTACCGCCCAGACAGACCGAGTTGGTGGCGCTCGCCGTGTTGTCGTTGCCCCCCAGGCACACCGCATTGACCCCGGACGCCAGCAAGCCTTGCCCACCACCCACAAACGCCTTGGCTCCCGTGGCCCGGTTCATCGTCGCACTCCCGCCGGGCGTATTGGAACCGAGGGCGAAAGCGCCGGCACCTGAAGCCAGTCCGTAACTGCCCAAGGCCACGGCATTGTTCCCGGTCGCATACAGTTCTCCGCCCGCTCCGTTCTCCGTGTAGAGCGCATATTCGGCGCTGCTCAACGCATAACTCTGCCAAGCGGTTCCGTTCCAGACTTCCATCCGGCCCGCCGTGCTGTTCCAGATTGGACATCCCACCGGCTTCACCGTCAGGCCGTCGCGTTGTGCTTGGGTCAGGTTGTTCAACCGCACACCGCCGTGGGTCGTCCCTGAAAACTCCAGCAGGCCCGTCATCGTTCCGCCGGACTTGGGCACCTTGGTGTCCGTGTATTGCTTGGTGCTGGCGTGCAGGTTGCTGGACGGGTCTGCGCTCAAGGTCAGGAAACCCGTCATCGTGTCACCCGCTTTTGCCACCTTGGTCGGGTCCGTCGCCGACCCGTCATCGACGAGATACCCCAATGTCATTAACCGCCAGCCGCCCGTGTCTGGATCCAGCCGGAATTCGGCGAACAACGGCGCAGCGGTCGCTTTGCCGGTGAATGCCAGTAGCGGCGTGCCGCTCGCCACGTTGTCGTAAACCTCGATGCTGACGTCCGTGCTGGCCGGCATGTCGAATTGCAGCAGCATGCTTTCACCGTCGATCACCTGCTTCCGGCTCAGCACGACCTTATGGAGATACGGCGCATACACCGGCAGTGCCACTGCAAATTCCACCGCCAGAAACCGCTTGCCCCGCCGCATCTCCAGTTCCGTGTCCTCGCTGCCTGCATGGATGCTCTTTGTCTCGAACTTCGTCGGCCGGCTGCTCGGAATGAATGGCACCGCCCGCCCTTCCGCATCCATGAACAGGAACCGCCCGACCGGCATGTTCCCGTACTGGGTGAACTCTCCGCCCACGACCAGATAATCGTCTCCGACCAACTTCGCATCGGTCACCTTACCGTTGAACCCGTCGAATACTACCAGTCCCGCGCCATCCGCATTGACGCGGTACAGCCGGGAAGGTGTCACCGCTGTCCCGTTGATCTGGGTGATGTCACCCGTGAAATACACCCGGCCCTGACTGTCGATCGCCAGCGGCCTCGGCCAGTCGCTCGCCAGTACCAGGTCGATGTTCCATCCGCTGTCTTCGGTCCCGTCCGTTTTGATTTTATACAACCCCGTATGCCGGCTCGCGCTGCCTCCGTTCCACGCGTAGCTGCTGCCGCCGCCGTTGCCCGCCTCGATGCTGTTCGCCGCGATCAGGAATCGCCCGTCTGGCGACATGATGGAGTAGCTGGCGTTGGCCTCACCACCTGTGCCGCCATTGGTGGTCCAGCCGCTGTCGATGGCTGCTGTGTCAACGGCACAGGGGATTTTCTTGATGGCTCGCGGATTGGTCGTGCCGTCATACGCCGAAGCCCGCCGCGACATCAGGTAGGCATTGTTGCCCTCACTGGTGACGTGGTGGAAGTTCACCCCGCCATTCTTGCTCACTACGGTGGACCCCGTGGCCGAGAGCAGACGGAAGGTTTGCCACGAGTTGACCGCAATGCGTCCATTGGCCAGCGGCGCGATGCCCAGCAGCGTATCCGCGCCCGTGGCCGCGATGACCGTAGGCGAAGTGAAACTGGCATCAGGCGTGGCTCGCCTCGAGAGTTTGTGGATCCATGCGGCCGCCCCGCCGCGATAGCTCAGTTTGGCCGTCGTGCCTGTCACCAGCAGATCGCCACTGCTGTGCTGCTGGATCTGCTGCGGTGCGATATCGAAGCCCGCCCCGGCATCGAACCTCTGATCCACCATCCCGTTGAACTGCACCGCTGCGATGCGGTTGGTGACGGCGTTGCCCGCCTTGGTGAATTCGCCGATGACATACACCGTGTCCGTCGTCCGGTCCACCAGCAGCGCATTGACCGTCCCGTTGAAGTTGCCGATGTGCGAAAGATCGAAGCGGGCCTTGTCCGCCTTGTCCATGAACCCGTGTGCCGCACTCGTCGCCAATCCCGGCAGACCTGGCTTCGCATCTTCCCGCATCGCCCGGGTGCTGACTCCCAAGGCCGGCACCTGCCCCACCGCCAGCAACGGGGGCGGCACCGTGGCCAGTTGCACCTGCTGCCCCGCCAGATACGTGTTGTCGATTTGCAACCCGCTCTCACCCACGGCCAAGCCCGGCCCATATTTGATGCTCGCGCTCAGGCGATGGCTTTGGAATTGCAACCGCACCGTGGTCGTGTCGGTCAGGTCCGGCCGGATCTCCAATCCGCTCTCGCCTTCCGTCAGTCCGTAACCGTACCGCACGTTCGCCCGCAATATGCCGCTGTCCAGCTCCAGCAATACGGTGCCCGTGTCTTCCACGTCCAGCGAACTGAGCCGGTTCAATTTGTATTTGTCGCTGGCGGACATGAAGCCGCCCAGCACCTCGGTCGCCTCGTCATGTTCATGGTTGCCCGGTGCCGCTTGATTGCCGCTGTCACCCAGCACGACATAAAGCCCCGCCGAGGTCACCCCCAGCAAACCTCTGCCCGCGCTCGGATTCGCGTCCAGCTTGGCGGTCGCCGTGATCTGCTGGCCGGCCAGCGCCAATATCACGCTGTTGCTGTTCACCACCGTCACGGGTGCATGAAACTCGCTATGCGTATGATTCTGGGCCGCGTACCGGCCTGGCTCTACTCGCAATCCGGATTCGCTGGCTTCCAGCCCGCCGCCTGCCTCCAGCTTGACTTCCGCCGCCAGCCTCTGGCCGGCAAGCGTCCAGTTCAACGTCACGCTCGGGTCGATCGCGAACGGATCATGCAACTGGCTGTGCGTATGCCCCGCCAGCGCCACCACCCCGGAATCTGCTTCGAGTCCGTAAACTCCTTTGCGCAGTCCCCCATTTTCCCGCAGCCGCACTTCGATGCCGCTGTCATCGTATTGCAGGCCGCTCTCAGCTTTTAACCGCACTTCCGCCGTAAGCTGCTGCCCCGCCAGCGTGAAGGTGATGCTTTGCCCGTCCACCTTGGTCACCGCGTCGTGCAACTGGTCGTGCGTATGATTGCCCGCCGCGAGTTGCGCCGCCCCGGTCCCGATGTCCAGTCGCAAACCCGAATCACTGACCACGATGCCCGCCCCGTGCCACCGCAGATTGGCCCGCAGTTCCTGCCCGTTGAGGGTCAGCACCACGGTCTGCGTATCCACCTTCGTCACCGCCGCGTGCGCCAGCTCCAGCCCCGCATGGCTATGGTCGCCCGCTGCTAGCGTGCCCGCCGTCGTGCCTATGTTCGCCGCGATCCCGCTCGCGCTGGCCATCAGGTGCGAACCCACCAGTCTCACTTCGGCACGCAGTTCCTGCCCGTTCAACGTCAACTGCACCGTCTCGCCCGATCCCAATGTCACCGCGTCGTGCAGTTGCGCGTGGGTGTGATTACCCCGTGCCGCCTGGTTCAAGCCGTCGCCAAAATCCAGTGCGATGCCCGCCTCGCTCGCCACCAAGCCACCAGCCCCCGCCAGCCGCACTTGCGGATATTGGACGCCGCTTTCTTCCTGCCATTGGACACTCCACGAAGCCCCGAGGTAATCCGCAAGTGACGCCTGCACCCCGGATTCAAAATTGTAGATGCTCTCGTAGGGCAGGCTGCCGCCGACATCCTGCTTGCCGGCCAGAGCCGCTTGCAGTTCCGCATAACGCACCACTTCATTCGCTTGTGACGCCGGCGTTCCGACCGCCACTTGTGGCGCTGTTGTTCGTTTTAAATTAGCCATACCCTTATCCCCTGATGACTCTCCCCCTCACTCCCGTTCCGCCCGGTCTGTCAACGCTGCCCCGGATTGTTGTCCCCGTCCGGCGTGCCCGCTGGCCGCCCGCCCTTGCTCTTCGGGTCGCCATGGGCCTGATCAAACCGCGGCTTGATCTGCGCCTCCGGCAACGCCGCCTCGCTTTCTTTCCGCGCTTGCGACTGGCCCCAATTCATCCCCGTCAAATCAAACCAGTCGCGCAACGCCACCGGTCCCTGCTGCACGCCCCATTGCACGGCTTCCAGATATTTCTGGTTGTCGTAGAAACACGCATTGCTCCACGCCACAGTCACCGGGCAGGGTGCCGCATAGCCTTCGCGGATCACCGGCTCCAGATGCGCCCGCAGCAGCAATCGCTCCTGTTCCGCCTCCGCCCGCAACATGCGGCTGAAGTCCGAGTTCAACCCTTCCGCCTGCATCATCTGCCCCAACGGCCCGGCATAAGCCCAGAAGCGTTTCACAAAGCCATCCCACTTCTTGCTGTCAAAGTATTCCGTGGGCGGATGGATGAATTTGATCTCGTGGTCGTAGTTGCCCGCCGACTCGATCAGCCCCAGCTTGTTCTTCAGGTCTTTCTTGATCATCTCCCACCGCTCCGGACTGAACTTCGCCAGCTTTCCGTTCGGCGTATAGCCCGCGTTGGCTTTCGGCTCCTGCCCCATCTTGTGCCAGCGGAAGATGCA
Organism: Limisphaerales bacterium; assembly: GCA_965283725.1. Lineage (GTDB taxonomy): Bacteria > Verrucomicrobiota > Verrucomicrobiia > Limisphaerales > JAEYXS01 > JAEYXS01. The sequence goes on along the minus strand of CBDIPT010000001.1, from coordinate 1,146,672 downwards.
CCGGTTCAGGAAGGCCATGATGACCTCGCCCACTTCCATGCTTTCATACGCCGCCGCCGGGCGGAAGATGGTGCGCATGCGCGGCCGCCCAAAGCCGTCGCCCACCCGCGCACGTTTCAGCACACGAAAAGAATCTTCTGGCGAACGCAGGGTGATTTCCGGCCGGCTGTAACGCCTCTTCTGCTCGGCTGACATGCCCTCCAGTTCCTCTTGGGTCAGTCCGTGTGTGTAGTGGATGATCTGCCGCCCCATGCGGTCGGTGAAGCGGCAGCGCTCTGGTGCCAGCAGGAATGGTTCAATGCACTCCTCCGGCTTGTCGCTTCGTTCCCAATAGCTGATGCCGTTGTCGAGACTCAGGAATTCCTGCCACAACTGCTGCACGAATACCGCGATTTCCGCCCCCTTTGCCGCGTTCCACTCATCGAACTTGGCCTGGTCCCGCTTCTTCAGCGGCAACGCCGGTTCCAGCCGGAACCCGTGGTTGTAAAACGCCAGCCATAGCCGTTGCACCAGCAGCACCCATGGATTCTGCTCCAGCAGATATCGGCACCGGCCGAACTCGCCGTTGAGTTGCTTGGGCAGCGCGGCGCTTTCGTAGCTGCTGAAGGTGATGCGTTCTCCATTGCCAAACGTCCCGAAAAATAATGTTTGGATCTCGTCCCCGGTTTTTTTGCGCCCAGCCATAATGCCCCTATGATTGCCCGTTTTCCCTCCGGCGCGTATTTCCACAATCACCACAGCCTGCCGGGATTGTCAAACCAAACCGCCGAGTTCACCAGTTCGTGGAGCTGAATCGCATTGTTCTTCGCGTACTGCAGTTTGCCTTCCTTGTCGGTCAGGGTGACGATCTGCGCGAGCTGGTTGCGCAGTTGCGATACTCCACCTTGAATGGCTGGCCCGACCGGCAGAGGCGGCTCGACCAGTCTTTGTAGCACCAGCGGATGTAGTGGAAGGAGGAATTCCCCTTGCGCATCTCCTGCCGGCGCAACTGCCCGCGGCGGTAAGAGGGATGACAGATATGAATAGCTTGCCTCTATTGAGGCGAAGCATTGGAACGAAGCCCTACAGCTTTGAAAGTCTTACTGTTGGGGTGTGGTGCTGTCGTTTGTTCCCGGAGCAGATGTGGTTTGAGCTTCGGCGGGGTGAGCATCGGAATCTTTTTGGGTGCTAGTGCGAAGAGATTTGCCAGCGGATCGAGCAATTTTCTTTTTAGCTTCCTCCGCCTTTTCCCCCTCCATCACCTCCCGTTTCAGCACTTCATTTACCAAAACATTTCGGATTTGTTCGACATCGATTTTGACGTCAGGGGATACCCGGCGTAATTCGCGGCGCACCACTTCCAGAACTGTATCAGACAGAACCATTGCCCCCAGAAAAAATCTGCTCAACGCCTGTTTTTGTGTATGGAAGTCACCAAGGGCAGATTTTTGCCAACCCTCCTTGCACCAAAGAAACAGCGTCTCTAAATCGGCCTCCGACTTGTGATTGAGATTGGAAAAATCAATGTCCACAACTAGCTCCTGACCGATGGGGCGGGTGAAGAATACATGGTATACACACCATCTTGTTCCATTGGTCAACAACACCCAATCCACACCTTGGTTGGCTGCATAATCGACTGCTTGCTTCACATGCGCTTCTTTGAGGTCGATACCGATTGCCTTGACCTCGATTAACGTCGAGAGCTTTCCGTCCAACTTAATGGCTAAATCACAGTAGGTGCCTCTAATCGCAAATTCCGAGGTAAGCTCCGAATACTTATCGTAGCCAAAGATGTCGGCTAGCATGTCCTTGACTATCGTGACGGTGTCAGTTTCGCCAACATCACGGGTTTTTGCTGCGACAAGGATAGGTTGGAACCTCTTTACTCCATTGGTCAGACGCTCCACAACTTTTCTGGGTACTGATGCCATAATGTTTAATAGGGAATTTGATAGCCTTGAATACAGTCTTATGCGTGGTACAGCAGTGTCCGTCAAATTCAAATTGTTTTTCCGATGCGAACAGGGGACCGGGCGCATCCTGATTTCGATGTATGAAGTTAGCCCGAATGACACTGCTGGCGCAGCATGAATGCAAAGCTCTTTGCTCCGTTTGCCTGCAACAATGGTCATTGCATCACCCAAATTGAAGTTGGTGCTGCAAACCACACCCATGAAAAAATGACGCCCCCGTAGAAGGAGGCGTCATTGCGGTCACCCGCCTCGTTCACCAGCTCGTCGAGCTGAATTGCTGCTCCGCACCGCCCCCGATCTCGTCCTCATCCAGCGTTGCCAGCCAGATGAGGAACGCCGCCACGGCAAAACTCGCAGCGGAAACGAAGTCCTTTTTGCCGGTGCTGTCGAACTGTAACGCATTGTTCTTCGTGTACTGCAGTTTGCCTTCCTTGTCGGTCAGGGTGACGATCTGCGCGAGTTGGTTGCGCAGTTGCGACAAAATCTTCAACGCCCATTTCTCCCGCTCGCCCCATTGCTTCCACGCCGGATTCTCCCGGTCCTCGATGGGCGGACACAATGCCAGTTCCTGCCGCTCCAGCAGCATCTTCAGTTCGACGTGCAGTTTGTGCACCAGATTGTCGTCACCTTGCAGCCCCGGCCACGCTTCCCGCAACAGGTAGTCCCCCCGGCTGGCCATGATCAGGATGCGCTCGGCTTCGCTGTCATGCACCAGCGTGTCTTCCAGCGTAGTGATTGGCCGGCACATTGTCTCGATGCCGTCGATCTCCTGCTTGTGCAGCCGCAGGTCCGGTTGCACCCATTGCCCGCCGCCGCCGTGGTCGATCATGATCTTGGTGAACCGGAATGCCTGGTGCAGCGCGTGCAACTTTCCCGCCCATTTGCGGGCCGACGCCTTGCGCACGCGTTCACCATAGACCAGCGCCAGATCCCAATCGCCCGGCATCCGGCTCAATGTCATGGCTTCCGGCCTGCCCCGGCGTTGCGGTGGTGGTGCCAGTCGCAATGCTTTTGGCCTTGCCCGCAAGGTCACGATCGCTCCGTCGTCGCTCTTCCGCCCCTGTGCCGGTGCGGTATCCCCGCCGCCGAAATAGAAGGTGAATTCACTGTCCCACTTGTCGCTCGCCCGGCTGATTACTGGATTGATGTCCAGTTCCTGCCCCAGCCGGATGCACGGATACACCACCTCATCGCTATACCAGCCTTTGCCCGACTTCCTTCTCACTCCCAACGCTTCCCCCTCGAAGTCCGCCGTCTCCAGATTGACCTTCATGCGGCGGATGGTCTTCTCGTCGCGATACTCCACCTTGAACGGCTTGCCCGACCGGCAGCGGCGGCTCGACCAGTCTTTGTAGCACCAGCGGATGTAGTGGAAGGAGGGATTCCCCTTGCGCATCTCCTGCCGGTGCAACTGCACGCGGCGGTAAGAGGGATGGCTGATCGGCTTCGCCGGCGCAGTGAACGTGCGGTGGTTGCCCCAGATCGGATGGTCGCGGTTGAAGCTGTCTTGCGTCACGCGGCCGATCAACTGCTGGTTGATACCGTCCGACCCCGAATCGATGTGCGTCCATTCTTCCACCAGCAGTGTGTTCAGGCGCAATGACGCGGCCGAACTCGCGTTCTTCATGAACGACGGCGCCGGCATACGCAGCACCGACCCGTTCTTGTAAAACGCTTTGTAGCAGGAAGACGCCTCGCTCTTCTTTTTCTCCCGCTTGTTCGAGGCCATGTCATCTTCCGTGCTGCCCAGATGCGCCCGGAAGATGGGAGCCCGGCACCGCCCGAAGTACGGCCAGAGCGCGTTCTTGCCCGTCTCAAACGTGGGATAATACACACCCGCCTCATGCGGCAGACCCGTGAAATTGCCGATGATGATGCACCGCAGGTTCACATAGATGAAGTCCACCAGCGTCTTGCCCGTGGAAAAACCCGACTCGTCGATCACGTCGGGCACCCACCAGTAATAACGCAAACGCGCCTTCTGAAAAATATCGAGCTCGTAACCCATGATGACTTTCGCGGTCATCACCGGATCGCAGATCGTGTCCTCGATCATCGTCTGCGTTATCCGCAATCGCCCGGGGATGCTTGGCACCAGTATGTTCATACCGCCGCTCCCTCTCCCGTGGCCGCTTCTGCTGGCGGCTTCACTCCTTGCGGGAAGCTCTCCAGTTCGGGATATTCCCCCTCCTCCGTCTCGTTCATCAGATCCACCTTGGGTGAACCCTGCTCATCCAGCGTCCGGTTCAGGGCTTCCGTGAAGGCGATGTCGAAACGCCGCACCACTTTGTCCGGCACTTCAAATTTCCATTTCGGATCGAACAGCCCCACGCGCGCCGAATTGACCAGCAAGGTCAGGCTGCCCCGGTATTGCGCATCCGGCACCTGCACGGAACGCCGGCATTCCACCTCCAGCTCCAGCGTGGTCATCAGCCCGTCGATCAGGTGGTTTTCTTTCTGCCCGTAGTATTCTTGATACCCCTTGATGAAGTCCGAGAGCATCCCTCGCGCCGCCTCCGCCTGCGTCACTGATTCCGTCCACGGGTTCACCTCGTTCAACTGTGCCAGCCGTTCTTGATACTGCTTGGCCACCACCTCCTTTTCCCGCTTCAGCTCCTTGTAGGCTTCCGTGCCCGGCTCCTTGCGCAAGAGCTGCTGTTCGATGCGGCGCAAGAGCAGCACGTCCTGCAGCGTCAGGCGCGCCAGTTCGCCGCTCATCGCGTTCTCCAGCATCTTGCGCCACCGCCGGATCTGCGTCATGAACCATTCGCGTTCCTTCTTGGATTCCGCGTCCGGTCGCCAGGCCAGCATGAACATCGATTCGGAAAACCCGAGATCCACCAGCAGGTTCTCATCCGTCTGCAACTGCCCCTGCCGTTCCTCCGTGGCCCGCTTGAACACCACCACATCGCGCTCCCGGTTCAGTTGCGGCAGCCACACCGCCCGCACCGCATCCAGTTCCTGCCGTAGCTGCTCCTTGGTGATGGTCAGCAGCTCGCACAATGCGGCCGCGCTTAAAACCGTATGCTCCTCGGGATTCGCCGTCATGGGCAGCACCACCGGCTGCACCCCATACAACCGGCGCACCACCAGCCACGCACGCGGCACCGTGGATACCAGCAGATGAAACGAAGGCAACTGCTCGCGCGTCACCGCGAACTCCGCCGCCAGCAGATCATACCGCTCCACCCGCCACGGCTCACCTCCCGGCGCATTATACTCCACCACCCCGCCCAACTCGGTAGGGACGCGCTGGCCCACGCTCCCTAGCTCGGCTTGCCCTTCACCAGCCTGCTTTGAACCTTGAACTTCAAACTTTGAACTTACCCCACCACCACCCAACAACTCTCCACCCTCCGCTTGCCTCGCATTCTTCACCTTCTTCCCGCCTGCCATAAGCCCTTTCCCCCTCCTTGGCAGCTATCATCTTTGGCTATTCTGTTTTTATTTCTCCCTCCACCATCGAGACACCGTTCACCAATAAAAACTTGTTCGCCGGCATATCTGGATGCCCCACGATTTTAAAATCGCCCACCTCCAACACCTGCGGCGGCGCTAAGCTCTTCGTCACCGGCTCAATAAACATCTTCGCCCACGTCTCCGTCTTCCCCGTCGTGAAATCCGAAGCATCACAGCCTTTGAAAATTTTCCTCCCTTTGCCCATATTCTATCGTTTAAACTACACCACTTGGATAAGAATTCCGAAACCGTTCCAAGCGCTCCAGATACGCTTTATTGGACGCTTCTTCCTTGGCCTTCTTTTCACCGCTTTGGATCTCACAACGCATGAGCATCTCTCGAACTAAGAAATCGGCACCACCGGGCCGCACAACGTCCGGCAGATGAAAACTGATTCGCTCAGTAATGTGGGTTTTACCACCAAATTCAAACCTCACTTCACAGCCGATAATCAACACTTCATCCAAACACTGCGCCCACCGTTGGATTGATCTCCAGACACCAGCATCGTCCTTTTTCAAATACTCCACATCTGGCTCCTCCACCATCCGTCCATCCCAAGGCAAAAAGAAACGGACACGAGAATTTTGGCGCGCCTCGACTATCCCCTTCTCAACCTCACACAAGAATTCGTTTACTGTTTTCATGTTCGCGTCTTTCGTGTAGTTCGCGGTTAAGCCTTCACCCGCTCCAGTATCTTAGTGGTGCTCCGCCCTTCCAGCAACGGCAGAATCTCAATCCGCCCGCCCGCCAGATGCACCGCCCGCTTTTCGTCACTGTCCAATCTCTCCACGGTATAATCCCCGCCCTTCACCCACACATGCGGTCTTGCCACCAGCAGGAAGTCACGCGCCGTCATCCCCTCAAACACCGTCACCGCATCCACACACTGCAACGCCAGCAGCACCGCTGCCCGGTCTTGCGCGGGATTCACCGGCCGCGTCTCACCCTTTAAGGCCCGCACCGATTCATCGCTGTTCAACCCCACCACCAGGTAATCACCCAACGCCTTCGCCTGCTGGAGATATCGCACATGCCCCGCGTGCAAGATGTCAAAGCAACCGTTCGTCGCCACCACCTTCGCCCACGCCGGCAAACTGTTCCGCCATCTCTTTAGCTCTAACATAAAATCGTCGGCCATACTTAATTATCCCGCTTCGGCCTTCGGCTCATCCCACCGGTGCAGCATGTTCAACATCACGCGAAATCGATCTTCGATTGTATGATGGTCAACCAACACCACCACACTGGGATGCAACGCCCTTGGCCGCATTTTCTGCCAACAAAAGTCCCCGGCATCACACCAAGCCTCGAAGACAATCTTTCCTCGCGTCGTTGTTGTGTTCACATAAATACAGTAACTCTCCTGCGGTTCTGCTTCACCCGGCGCGAACAACCCGCCGATCTCCAGCATCAAACGGTTTCTCTCGTTACGATGATCCACCAACACTAAAACATACTTCCCCAGCCGAGCCTCAGCGATGGCCTCCTGCAACATCCTCGTCGTCCGCCCCGTCTGCCTTAACTCTTTCATATCCCATCCCCTTCCACGTTCTCGTTGCGAGCTACCATTTCAGCAAACGCTCCAGCGTTACGCTTCTCGGCTCTCGCTTCACGCCACTTGGCCCGTTTCAATTCTTCACTCAGATGGAAATAGCGCGAGTGATGCGGATTCTGGCAGTGCATCAGGAGTCCCCGCACGGTTCCCCCGTACACGTCTTCATCTCCGCTTCGATCTCTTTGACCGTTCTCATTCGTGTCTTTCGCGTATTTCGCGGTTAATCAAACAAATTCCAGCTCCCGCTCATTCTGCAATCGCTTCACCGTCTCCTCACACTGGCTCTCGCGCAACTCGATGCCGATCGAGCGCAATCCCAACTGACGCGCCGCCAGCAGCGTGGATCCACTGCCCGCAAAGCAGTCGATCACCAACCCGCCCGGGCGACACGAATACTTCACCAGCGGTCGCACCAACCCCACCGGCTTCTCCGTCTCATTGATCGCCCGCCCGTGCATGTTCTTCATGTAGATGACCGACCGCATAAACCGGTCCCCATCACACTCACTCAGGTAGTGACCCTTGCCGATTCCATTCCAGTGCGCCGGATTGTTCTGCCGATAGATCCGCTTCCGCTCTCCCACCGGTTCCTTCAACAATTCGTCATTATGATAAACCGATTCCCATGCCGCCCCATTGTGACGGAAATGCACCATCAACTCATGGACCCGACGAAACCGATCGTCATGCAAGGCAGACCCGTTCTGCTTCTCCCACACCCGTTCCTGCACCAGCTCAAAGACCGTCTCAAACTCAGCCCACCGTTTGGTGAACATTCTGAACGAGCCGAAACACCACATGGAACCCGCTCGATTCAACCTGTTCGCGGCAATCGTCGGCCAGGCATCCACCCACTTGTCCCACTTCAACGCCGTCTCGCCATAGGTGCAATCCGTCACAATACAATCCGCCATCGGCAACTGCGGCATCACCTCGCGCAGATCCCCGCAATACAACGTCACCAACCCGTCACTGTAATACGGCTCCAACATTTGCTATCGGCCATTCTCTGGGTAGAAGTGATGACGATCACTCAAGTCCCCACATCTGAATTTCCGGCTATCAGCTCCCCCTTCATGATCTTATCCACCAACGCATTCACATCGCTCGCCTTGACCCGGCAACCATCACAAACCGGCGGCGTCATCCGCTCCCCCTTCGGATCACAAAACCCACCACACTTGCTGCACGCAGTAAAACTCATAGGCTACCTCGCTGGACAATTCTCCTCCAAATACACCAACATCTCCTGCCGGTCATAGAACGGCACAAATTTCTCTTTCTGCCCCACCTTCTCGTAGATGGAGACTCCCACACTGGTCGCCATCAAGCTTTGACCCGGCATCAGCATCACACTCTCCAACCGCTTGTCGTCCGGTATTGCCGCCATAATTTCCCGCCAACCTTCAGGCGAGCAAACCACACCCACCACCGCCGGAGGACGCACAGCAAGCGCACTCATTGCCGCCATGAATTTCTGCAAACAGATGTCAAATTGTGATGTCATACTTCATGGTGTTTACTTGATTAAACCACCATCTCCGCCTTGATTGCCGGGTGACTGCGGTAGCCCACCAACCGCACATCCTCCAACGTAAATTCCTCCAAAGTGGAACAGCAGGGATTCAGCCACAGTTGCGGCTCTTGATACGGTTCACGGGACAACTGCTCCTCCACCGCCGCAAAGTGCGAGTGGTAGATATGAACGTCGTTCAGCGTGATGACCAACTCGCCCACCTGCAACCCGCACACCTGCGCCAGCATGTGCGTTAACAGTGCGTAGCTCGCGATATTGAATGGCACCCCAAGGAACAGATCACATGACCGCTGGACCATGTGCAGCGACAACTCACCCTCCGCTACGTAGCATTGAAAATCGCCGTGGCAGGCCGGCAGGGCCATCGCATCCAAGTCCCCCGGATTCCACGCCGTCACCTTCAGATAACGCGAATACGGATCGGTCTTGAGCAAATGAACCAGATTGGCGATCTGATCCACTTCGATCAGTTTGCAATCATCACCCCCGGATGAGGAGATAGATTATATTCTGCACCAATAACATTTCGATTGATAACCTTCTTTTCATACGGCTCATGGTCGTTGGCCGTATCTCTCCAACTACGAAATTCGCGCCACTGCTTCCCATACATCCGCCCCAAATCACCCGGCTCTCTGTCTTCATTCTTCTTCGCGAAGTCCGCCTCATTCGCCGACCAGATCGTTTTATCCCCGGGATTCTTCCCCGAACACTTCGCCAGGTCGTGATTGTTGGTGGATCCGCTCAAGAACCACAGCAGTTCGCCCACCACCAAAGGGAATTTCAATTCCTTCGTCGTCACCGCTGGAAAACCAGCGCGCAGATCCCAACGCAACTGTTGCGCAAAGAGCGACCGCGTGTAGCCATTGCGCCCCTTGCGGTCCTTACCTTCGCGCATGATGCGCGCCATCAATTCCAGATAGTTTTTCATGCTATTAAAATCTCCCGATAATTGTTCGAGCAAAAATCCGCCGTCTCCCCAAAGCCATACCAACACAACCACCACTTGCCCCGTTGCCGCGCTCGCCACATCTTGCCCGGATAAACACCAGAAGGCTTGCTGGTGGAGTACTCACCCAACTGCTCCAGCGTTTTCTCCGTCATGACCGCGTGCGTGTCATCAAGCAGGATTTCCTCCACCGCAGGTTGCCGCCAGTGCTTACCCATCGGCTCAGTGATCGGTGGTATGACGTTGGCATCCATATTTGATTATTCCTGCTTGTCCGCCCTGCGCTGGGCCGACTGATCGGAATAGCGCATACCTTCATAACGCTTACCCAACTTGCTGATGTTCGCTTCAATAGTCTCCTCGCGAGTGATACCCAACCCTTGCCGCAAGCCCTCCATGTAGAATTCCAGATCACCCAATTCCTCAACCACGTTAGCACGGTCAAGTTCCTTGCGATAGATCGCCTTCTTCTTGATGGCATCCATTAACTCGCCCGCTTCACCACAGATGCCAATCGCCATGTGCGTTGCATGACAATCTTCGGGCGTGAGTTCACGCTGAATAACAACCCCGCTCTTAGCGAGCGCCGCCACCATTTCGCTGTGCACAATTTTCATATTTTTAATAAGGGTATTTTTCTCAAAACGGAATGTCTTCGTTGATCTTCGGACGGCGGATCTTCTTTCCTCCAATATGGGTGATGCTGTTCACATGCAAACTGACCGAACGAGCCTTCTCACCCTTCCCAATGCAGACCAATATTTCATAGTCTTTAGCATCAAGGAAAACCCCCTGTGCAGAGTCATCACCACCCAGATCCCACTTCACCACAGTTCGCCCCTTCACCAGCTTAGGCCGGAGGCGGGCCAACAATTTTTTAGCACCCGCTTCCGGGTCAACAGCGTCTTGCGGTGCAGCGACGTAAGGCAACAACTCGATCGGCACACGGTTGATATGCGTCACATTGGCGATATCCGCGACGTTCTCACCCACCCCCAAATGCTCCTTGTTCTGCTTGGTCAGAGTGACAATCAACGTGCTGCCTTTAATCTCCACGAAGACACCTTCCCCGAAGCCACCCCCGCAGGCAGAAAACGTCACCAACGATTTGCCCACCACCAGATGCTTGAGGATGTTTTCGCGGTTTTCCTTGCAGGCAATCACCCGGCGCTCATGGCTCTTGGCCGCGTCCTTATTGACCTTTCCAATCTCCCGTTGGATATACCAAACCGCCTTTTGCAGATCCTGCGTCGTCGGCTGGCCGCTCTTCAAACCTGCCCGCCAGAGGTATTTGACGGCATTGCCCAAGTTAAAAGGCATGTGCTCCACTACATCGATGCACTCCACTCCCGAAGGATGCGAGTTGTAGTGGCGCGGATGATTCACGGCGCTATCCGCCGTCTGGTTGATGATTGGTTTGCTCATATTAATGCCGTTTTTCATAGCTTTACCTTCCACTGGCCAACCGGCCGACAAGCTCCTTAAATCGCGGCAGCACCTGCTCGGTTTGCTTAGGCAGCGCCGGATGATCACGGTGCCGCACCAGCACCATGCACCCCTCTTGTATCTGCGCATCCGTGAACGCCTCGTGCATCCGCCAGGCATCAGCGATCAACGCCGGGGTATAAGTCGCAGTCGCCCGCTGCGGCAGTTTCAACGCATTGTCCACCGACCGGATGATCATCGTCACCCGCCGCACCTCCGCCGGATTCATCTGCTCCGGTGGATTCGTCTCCGGGCGCATAAACAGTTCGTTGGGCAGCAGCAAGGTTTGCATCGGCAACTCCTCCACTAACCGCTTCTGCGCCAGCACAAACGCCCGCGAATGCCCGCCCGCGCTTTGAATGGACTTATGCCCCGGCTCCAGTTGCGGATTATCCTCGGCAAACTTCGGGCAGTGCCACCCGCCGCTTTCATCCCGCACCAGCAAACCCACTTCCTTTAACGCCGCTACCATCCCCTCGGCACCCTCCGCCCCCAAACTCTCCCGTAAGGTCACCAGCAATTCCTCACTCAACCACGCCAACCGCTTCGTGCTGCGCACCGCATGCGCCAGATCCACATACAGCCGCATCCACAACCAAGCCGCGACCTGATCCCCATATACCCGCTGCAACTGGCGATACTCGCCACTGCGCTCAAAATCTCTGCTGATTCGTATGTCCATTGGAATGTTCCACGTAGAACAATATGCGTCATGCTTGCACAATGCTGCACCCATGCAAGCTAATTGTATGTTACACGGTGTTTTTTGTTAATCCTCTGGCGGCAGCACATACGTTCCCGGCTTGCGCACCCACCGCCGGGCGGAAAGGTTCGCGTCCACCAACCGGATCGGCAGTTGATCCTCCAAACCCGCCAGCACTTCCGGCAGCTCATCCAGCGGCTCACCTAGATCGTCCGGCGGATCGATGTTATCCAGCGCGTATTGATAACTCCTCACCACGCCCACCCGCCTGACCAAGATCGTTTGCTCGCCCATCACGTCTTCTTCCCCGTATGCCGGCCGGATGATCTCCGTCACTTGCTGCGGTTCGTCCTGATAAGTCACCTTCCGCTCCGTGGATGACACCCGCACGTAATCACCCGTGTCGGCAGGCGTGAACAGGCTTTGCGGCTTGAGCGCCAAGTATTCCCTGTCGTCATAAAGCGCCTTCACGCGCAGGTAGAAATTCCCCACCAGCACCACGCGGGCCTCGAACTCCGGCACCAGCATCGGCTGCCCCAGATTCACGCGCGCCAGCCGCACCTCACCACTGTCCGTCGCGGCCGGCAGATCTTCCAGCAGGCTGGCCACGATGACCGATTGCGAGTCCCCGTAGTATTCCGTCAGCGCATCGCCCGCCGCGACCTCGCCTTCCGGCGCATCCGTCCCCGGCACGATGACGAGTTGAGTGAAGGCTTTCATCGGCTTGTCCCCCAGCGTCACCCGCGCTAGCGCCGGCCCGCTGTGCACCACCACCGCCCGCCGACCTGGCTTCTCCGCGTCCCGCACCGTCACCCCCGCAAAGAGGACATGCTTGCCTGCTTCCACCGCCGTGCCCACGCCCGCTTGCGCCCCCTTGTCCGTGGACATCCAGACCACACTGCCCACCGGTATGCTGGTTACCCCGGTCTTGGGCATGATCTGCATGGTCCGGCCCGTCTTGGGCGCAAATCCCACCGCCCCCGTCCACGCTTCGTTCAACTCCGCCCGGAAACCCGGACTCTGCCGCAACGCCGCCGCGAAGACATTGAACTTGCGGGCCTGCGCCATCAGTTCTGCCTGCCCCGGCAACAACCCGCGCTCCCGTTGCCGCCGGTCAAACAGCCTCTCCGGCGTGAACGCATTGCCCTGCCGTTCCGTGGTGAAGTCCACTTCTTCTGCCAAACCTTGCGGCGTATGCCGGATGGTCACCCGGTCATACATCGAGTTGAGCAGGATCGGCGCATCTCCCTGCCGGATGTAATGCACATACCCGCCCGAGGCATAAGCCCATTGCTGCCGCAGCAGGGCTTCCCCGATCTCCTGCGCCTTTTCCCCCGCCGTGCGGCCGTCACCATAGACGAGTTCCAGCCGGCTGCTGTTCTTCACCACACATTCCCGCGCCAGCTCGCTGACGTTCTCCACATGGCTGATCGTCCCGCCGTCGCCCACCACCCAGACAAACCGCTCCGCCTCGAAACACAACGCCGCCCGCACCTCCGGCACGGTGAAGGTCCAGTTGGCCTTGATGACCGCGTAACCGTCCTTCACCCCTAGCACATCGGCTTGCTTCACCACCGCCTGATCGAATAGCACATACCCGCCATCCTCGCCCGAGTTGTCGATCTGAAAACTCAGCGGCGACCACGTTTCGTTTTGCTCGGCAAAGCGCGCGATGTTCAACCGCTCTGGCTCCACCTGCAGCAGCGCGCTCACATTCGCCAGCAAACCCTTCGCGATGGCATAGCCGTTGCCCTCGGTCGGCCGGTCTGCCACGTAATCCATCGTGCCCGTCACCGGATCATGCTCCACCGCCATCAACATCCGCCCGACAAGCTCCAGCGATACCAGATCCTGCACCCAGCCATCACCCAGATTGATCTGTGCCGGCGGACGAAATGCCCGGAACAGGATCTGGTTCATATACATCACCACCGGCATGTCCATGCGACTGCGACCGCCAAACAGCCGGTAATCGCTGAAGTCCTTGTCGCCTCGCGCGCGCGCATATTCCCCCACCGTGATAGTCAGCGCCCGGCCCATCGCCAACTGCCAGCCGACCAGATGATGATTCACCGCCCCCGCCACAGTGGAATCCATCACGTCCTTATACGGCGTCCCCACCGGCACGCCTTCCAGCGGCACATCCGTGGCGAACCGCTCATAGATGTCCTCATACAACCGCAGCACGTCATAGAATTCCTGCCAGTTCGGATTCCAGTCCGGCCGCAACGCCACGTTCAATACCTGGTAGGCATTGCGCCCGCCTACTACCCGGATGATGTTAGGATTCCCGCTCAATGAAACGCCCAGCCGCTTCATATCGCTGTTCGGCGGATAGATGCTTGGTTGTCCCGCCACGTCCCACGTCGGCAGCACACCCTGCCCCTTGCGCACCCAGATGAGCTGGTACGGATTCGTCGCATTCGGCAACAGCCCCATCACCAACCCTTGCTTGTTGCCGATCTCTTCCAGCGCACTGACCAGCTTGCGCCCGCCCATGAAGTCCAACGAATCCACCGACCCCGTGATTTGGTCCGGATGGTAGATGACCGGCGCCACGTCGTTATACCACGGACTCAACACCGTGGGCGCTCGCAACAAGCGATAGATTATTTCCGCCGCCGACTTCGGCTGGGTGGTGAAAGTTTTCCGCCCCGTCTCCCAATCTTCCGGCAACACATGCAGATATCGCTTGATCCGGTTGCCGTTCACCTGCCGCACATCCGGTATGTTGAAACACCCGAACACATCGTCCTGTCCGAGATAGTAGCGCAGATCCACATACTCCAGTGTCCGCGTCCGGCCGTTGGCGCTGTCCACTGACTGGTCGCTGCGGCAGATGCCCCAGAACACATGCCCGGCGACCTGGATGCGCACCAATGCCCCTTCCGTTACCGGCACCTCAAAGCCCGTCTGCGCTACATAAGTGATCTGCGCACTGGCCGGATTGGTCCCCCACGCCGTCGTCAGTTCGGTGGACTGCGCCGCAAACGTACGCACCGCCTGCGTCCCGCTGCCTCGTGGCGGATTGTTCACCCGCACCATTACCGGAATATTTGGAATGTCTGCCATAAAACTCCTCCCTTAGGTTAGCTGCCCCTCCGTATCAAAGCTCAATACCACCACGCCGCCCGGCTGGCAAAAACCATTCTTCAACCACGCGAACTCCTGCAACAAATGCCGCTCCCGTTCCCGCCGCTCCCGTTCCCGCTTGGCCTCCGCTCGCGCTGCCCGCATGACCTCCGCGTGACATTCACGACACGTCCGTTGCCCTACTCTGGCCGGACGCTCCCAGCATTTGTTGCACATCAGATTCATAACCACCACCCAGCTAAATATCCTACTCCTCATCCTCCACCGGAATCGGCATCGTCAGCATCTCCCGGATACGGATATCCTCCGGCCATTCATTTGGCTCCCCACCCTTCAGATGCCTGATTCCCTCCACCCCTTGAAAACCAAGATAGTGACCTCGCGCATCGTGAATATCCACAACTGGCCTTGCCCCCAACTGCTTCACAAACACCGCCACCTCCACTTCTCGGCATTGCCGCACAATGCTCCGCACCCAAGCCAGATTGCACTCACGCGGATTCGGCCCGGACTCGCCGCCCACGATTACCTGATGGATCATCCTCGGCCCCTGCGCCAAACCCTTGTCCGCCGATTCCTGCAACAGGAAACCCGCCAACGGATCATCCTCCAGCCCGCACGCCCGCCGGTCCATTTGCCTCAGCCACGGCAGCAGATCGATGTCCTCCAGCAACGGCTCACAGCTCACAAACCGCTTGCAGAACGGCGTATCGATGAGATACGTCAAACGCTCCCGGTGCTTCTGGTTCTCCACCGTCACCCCGCCCAAGATGTTCAACGGCGCATTGCCCGCCAGCCACGTCTTCAGCCAGGCAGCCAACCCCTCCCACTCTTCGCGCTCCTGCCCCTGCACGTACTCAAGCAAGGCCCGCATCTGCGGAAAGAAATTCTCCGGCCGCTTCGTCAACAACTGCCAGTAGATCCACCGCGTCTGCCGGATCACATTCAGGAAATCCCCTAGCACCGCCAGCGGCTCCAGCCGGTTCCCCTCTTGATCAATGATGCCGGCTGGCATCTTGTCCAGCCAGTCGATCATGCTCGGGAACCAGAACTGCGGCTTGCCTTGCTGGGCAAACTTCTTGTTCAGCCGATACGCATCCGTCCAGAAGCCCTTCGTCAGCACACGCGGTGCCTTGTCACCCCAGATCGGCATCGTCTCCCAGTCCGGGAAACCCGCCTTGCGATACGCCTCGCGGAACACATGCGCCAGCCGGGACTCTGCCAGATCCCGCGCATAACATTCGCGGCAGCCACACGACACCTCACTGCAACCAAAGAATGGCCCCGCCGTAATATCCGTCCACTGGATCAATGTTTTCTCACCCATAAATCATTTCTTTTTGTTCACCATCAAAGTCACACCCACGTATCCCCGCCGCTTGCGGTTCGCTCGGAAATTCAACAACTGTCCCGCTGGCAACTTCCATTCCCTCTCTACCTTCCGGATGCTCCAGCTTCTCGACCTGTCCGCTTTTCGCCGCGCCTCGTAATCGGCGTTCGCCCACAAAAGCCGCTCCATCTTCTTTTCGTAATTACCAGTTCGCATCTATTTGCTCTTGGCTATTGCCAGCACCACCACGAACCCAAAGAACGCAAACACCAAGAGGGCCGCGATGGCACAACCACCAGTCAACTCCAAGCGTATCGGCTCTGACGGCTTGGTATTACTCGCCATGTCGTCCTGCTGATCACCCTCGATGACATTCCCGCTTTGGTAGTCTCCCTCGATCGTTTTCCCGCTCTGATAATCTTCATCCATGATTCGCGTAGTTCGTGTATTTCGCGGTTAAAACAAAATCCTAAGCCTTCGATTTCCACCGTCCCCGCCGCCAGCGCGGTTGATGAATCACCCGCGGTATCGCCCGCCGCTTCGTCGATCGGCAATTCTTCGCGCGCCAATCCAGCAAGGCCCGCCGCTCCCGCCACTGCTCCAGCATCCAAGCCCGCTCATCCGCCTGCAGCTCACACCTCGGCAGCGGCTCGCATTTCTCAAACGCCGCCGCCATCTCATCGAACGCCTTCTCCGCACTAAAAGCCGAGTCCTCGATTATCTTCAGTTCACCCGTCACCACCCGCAGCGGCGTAACCAGTCGCGCCTCATCAACCGCCTTATCCACCGCTTTCATCTGACGGCTTTGCGCCACCACCACACCCAGCACCCGCCATGCCCCCAACGAAATCCCACAAACCAAAGCCACCAATCCTCTAGTCAGTTTCATAGTGCCCTTTCGCAACTTCCTCAGTTCAATCCGGCCCCCAGCACGACAACTCTTCATCAGCCATGTCCTCTGGGTTTTCCGTCAGGTCATCCTTGATGTTCTCCAACTGCGCCTCGGCGATATCCCTCGCGACGGCGGGCGTGAGTTCAGCACGCAGCACGAGCCTAGCCGCACACCGGTTAAGCCATTCTTCACGAGTGATTGTTATCTCACTCATACATCATCCTCCCCAGAGTCACGCAGCTCGCCTAAGTTTTCAGGCGGACGGCAACCAGCACACAGGCTCTCACTGGCAAACATCTCTTCTCCACAATTCGGACAACGGATCATCCTCGGATGCCACGTTTCCACCTCAATCCCCCGGAACACCTCATACCCGCCCGTAGCCTTCTTGTAGCGGCTCAGCAGCAACGGCAACGTCACCGCCTCCCACGATTCCAGCGATTGCCAAGCCCGCGCATTCACATCCCAAACCCACCGCCCATCACCCGGAATCGTCCGCACCGCCAGCCAGTGCGAATACTTGATCTTCACGTGAAACGGCATCACCGACCACGAGCCCTTGAATCCGATCCAGCACAACCCGTTCTCCGGCCACTGCCCCGACTTCACCACCATCCGCTCCGAAAGCTTCGCCAGTTCCAATGCCTTCAACATCGTCGTGCCATTCGTGTAACCCGGAAACTCAGGGAAAAACTCCATCGTCCCCATCACGTTGCGACCGATAAATGCCGCCAGCGAACACGGCCCACACGACGCGCCCAACCGCTCATGCGCCTCTTCCACATCCGCTGGATTGTAAAACTTCCTCGGATTCGCCATCGCATAACCAATAACCTTTGCCGCTCTATTTGCTTCCGGCTTGATCTCTTCCACCTCTCCACTTTTGCTAGTCATGATTGGGTTCATATTTTCCTGTCTGTTCTAGGGTTGTAACTACGCCGCCTCCTTTAAAAATCTGAGATCCTCCCGCTTGATAAGATTCCCATCGGCAAACTTGGGACGGAAGAAACCTTGCTCTCCTTTGCACGGAATGAAGTCACACGGCTGACGGTCGCGCAGCACAAACCCGTTCTCTCCCACAAACCACCTCGACTCCGACCGGTAAACACATTCATGCAGTCGCGCCACTCCCACGATTCCCCCCAAGGGCAGCTCTTGCGGCAACGGCAGGCGGATCTCCGGCGCGATCTTCTCCACAAAGAAATAGCACTCGTCGTAATCCTCCGGCTTCATCACCTTGCCCGTGTGGATGAACACCGGCCCACGAATCAACGTCGGCCAGTCACGGTTCTCCACATCCTTCCAAGCGTTCACGATCAGCCAGGCCCACGGCTGCCGGATGCTCAGCGCAAAACGAATCTCCCTCGGCGGAATCAAAGCACGCCTCCTTGCTTCGCCTCCGCTGGCCAGTTGGTTGCTTGGCTATCGGCTATCGGCGCTTGGCTATTAACCAAAGGCTTATGCCCCTCAATCCGCTCCACCCCATGCACATCCTCCGGCCCGTCACGATCCACCTTATGCTCATCACACCAGAAGATGCGTCCCCGCTTGCCCCGGAACGTCGCCGCCCACGTCGCCTCCCGATCGCATTGGTGGATTGTCGCTTTGCCAAAACAGCAACGCGGCACGCACTTCTTCTGCCGGCTCACCTCGATGCCGTTCCTCGTTGTCACCACCTCTTCAATAATCTCGTCCGACACCTGCCCCTTCAGTTCCGCTTCATACTCCGCAAACCCATCCTGATTCGGCCGCTTCGGCTCGGTCGGCATCACGATCTTGTGATCCCCCTCCAACAAGAAGCCACCGGCCCGCACTACCTCATCGAATTGCTCGGCGCTGATTTTATCAGCCGCCCCATTCAGCACTTCCCGGATGGCCACCTTGAGTTTGTAGAGCTGCTGCCGCAGGTACCACACTTCCCGCCGTTGCATCACCGAATCATCCGCATACGCCATCATCTTCCCCGCCAAGAAAGTCAGCGGCTCCATCACGAAAGGTTGCTTCGGTTCCTTGATGAAGCCGATGGCATCCAACTCCAGACCACAATCCAGCGCTGTCGCCTCATACCAGTCCCCGTTCAACCGATTGCGATAGGTCACCAGCAATCGCTTCACCGCCGTCTGCGCCCGGAACCGCTCCGCATCCAGCACCCGTATCGCCCGCCACAGATCATCCCGCTCCTTCGTCGCCTTCTTATCCGCCTCCGCCCAGCGATGCGTCTCCGCTTCCAACGCCTCAATCTTCTTCAACGCCGCCGCCATTGCCTCGCCGGATTCCAGTTCTGCCACGCGCTTTTCCGCCGCTTGCGACTTTTGCAGGAACGTGTCCGCCAGATCCTCCAGCTTCATCAAATGCTGATCATCCACTATCCGCAGATTGATTTCCTCCATGCCATCGACCCAGCCACCCAAATCATGGTCATAGCGATAACGGCAGAGCGGCCGCTCGTGATACAACTCACCCGGCTTCCCTCCCATCACAGGAATCGTGTAACTGTCATACGGCCCGCCATACGTCGGCACCTGACCCAACTCAGGATGCTCGATCACCATGAAGAACGGCTCGCGCGTGATAGGACAGAACTCTGGATACAAACTCCCCGCCTGCTTCTCTTCCTGCTCCACCGAAGCGGTATGATCAAAGTTTGAAGTGCTGATTGGAGCGCGCGATGAATTGAGTTGATATGAATCCCCCAGCCACGCCTCACCCGGCTTTAACTTCGTATGAAACACCATCGGCTCCTTGCCCCTCTTCCGTGCCAACCAAAGCACCAGCATCAGCACAAACACCAGCGCGATGACCACCAAACCAATTACATTTCCATTCATAATTTTCCTTTTCGTGTAGTTCGCGTTTTTCGTGGTTAAACTTTCCCCGTCAGTTCGCCGTCATCCCAACTGTGAAACCCCCGCTCGTTCAGCCAAGCCTTGCTCTTGTTCCTGAACTCCAGCGGCAAATCTTTATTGCCCGTGATCGCCTTGTGGACCGACAACCAGAACGAAGCCGGATTCTTCTGCATCTCGATACCGTTCCACTTCCGCACCATGCCGCGGATCTTCTCCTCATCCATCGACAACAACGCTTCGTTGCGCTCCCGCTTGAACTCCGCTTCACAATTCACATCCGGTATCGCCATATTTTTAATCCTTATATCGCTCGCTCTTTTCTTCCCGGCAGATCTCACATCCACCCGGCAAAGTCTTCACAACCACCCACATCTCGCCCTCCGGGCTCCGTAGCCATTTCGCCAGCCCGTTCGGCATCCCCAGAAACTCCCAGCCGCTCTGGGTCATCTGAAACACCTCACGCAGTTTCAACTGGCGATATTCAGCTTCAGCTTTGCGGCTCATTTGATTATTTTCGTATTACACGCCTTTTTTCATTGGCTCTTTTCCCCACGCTAAACCATCTCCGTCTCCTTCTCTTCCAGCTCCGTCGCGATGCCATGCAGCGGGCCCAACCGCAGGTCGATGACTTCTTGTGTGGGGAACGCCACCGTCCGGCTCGAATCCCGCCACCGGCTGGCCTCCATCTCCTCGTCCGACACCGGCCGGTAACCCATCTCCAGATGCTTGTCCAAATCGATGATCCAGCAGTGTTGCGCGCTCTTCTGGTCTTCCTGGAAGCGTCGCCGCGAACGCCCCATCCAATACGGTGTTTGCTTCAACTGGTCTTGCAGATCGTTGAACTCCAGCGGCACCTGCCGGTTCTGCATCCGCAGCCATTCGCGCATCGCCGAGATCACCAGCGTGTAATTGATATACAGCCGGTAATTGGTCCACGGCCGCTGGTTCTCCATCATCGGCGCATGCTCCACCTGTATCGCCTCCACCTTGAAATGCTGCCGCTTGTCCTTCTTCGTGTAGCCGAACGCCCCCCGGTCATACCCATCCATGAGGTACTGCCAGAACTGGTTGATGTTGACCTGCTGCTGCACCTGCTCCACCGCCTCAACACAGTGACGGCAGAGGAACATTTTATACTGCTCCAGCACCTCGGGCATGTGGCTCTGAAATATCCCCACCGCCGCCGTCATGCCCGCGAACGCCACGCCATGCACCATCCTCGATCGCGAATCCACCTTCTGCATGACGGAGCTCTTGATCCAGTTTTTCAGCGTGCTTAGCAGGATGCCCGCAAACCGCTTGCGGTCCTTCAGCAGCTCCCGGAAGAAGATCACAAAATAATCCCGGTGCAGGCTCATCCATTCGTTGTTCGCCTGCTGGTGCTTGTCGTCACCCAGCCGCTTCGCCTCCGCCACCTGGCAGTGCGCGTACCGGCTCCGCGTCGCCGCATCATGGCTCGTGCTTTCCCCGTGATGATGAACGCCGAGCGGATGCTGCGCTGGTTGCCGTCCGCCGTTTTCTTCGATTGCGTATCCCGGTTGAATCCCGCGTGCAGCACACCCTCCTTGCCCTTGTCCACCTCGCCCGCCCGGAACTCTTCAAACCACACCAGCAGATTGCTGTACTGCTGGGCCGCGATCATCATGCCCACTTCGGTGCAACCCTTTGTGCGGATGTTCAACCCGCCCTTGTCGATGTTGAATCCCAGCAGGCTCATCATCCAATACGCGGCCGTCGTCTTGCCTTGCCCCATCTGCCCGTGCAGCCACTGGCCCGGAAATGCCTTGTACTCGTCGAATATCTCCGGTGCCGCCGCACACGCCAGCGTCAGGCCCGTCACCATGAACGCCTCGTAGCCGCCCAATGATTCATAAAGCCGCTGCATGTATTCCTGGAAGAACGCCCGCAACCGCGCCTCCCCGCGCACGTCGTCCATCACGATCCCCAGCTCGCCCGCCAACGCCGGGATGTCCGTCCCCGTTCCCCGCAACCGGCCAAAGTTGATCTTCACGTCGTCCAGATTCAGGTTCGGCTGGAACATCGGTCTGCCCTGCCGGTAGTTCTCGCCTTCATGATCCTTGTCCGAAAGCAGATAGCCCAGCCCGTCGTGCCAGTACACCTTGTCGTCTCCCGCGAAGAGTACCGTGCCGTCCGGCGCGATGGCACAATCGCCGGCAAACCAGATCCGGCTCGCCTCGTGCCAGCCCCACGCCGTCACCTGATGCACCTCCAGTCCTTGCGAAGCGTGGTTCATGTCGCGCTGCAGCATCTGCAATTCTTTCTCGCCCGCCATCCACGTCGCATTGCAATGGTTCGTCAGCCATTCGCGGAAATCCGAGGGCCGCGTCAGGCTGCGCGCGTCGATCGCGATCCCCTTCGTCATCTCGCCTTGCGCGTTCTTGATGTTCACGATGCGGTCCCGCTTTCCGTCATGCCGCACCAGCACGAACTGCAACTCCACTTTGAAGTCCGCCACCCGCGTCGGCGTGCCCTTCAAACGCAAGTCGTAAAACCATTCCAGATCCTTCTCTCCCGCCGCCCGCGCTTTCACCATCTCACGGAACAGGCTGTTGCGCGTGTCCTCGTTCGGCTTCTTGAAAGAGTAATACCACCCCACCACACTGAGGTACTGGTCCGCGTAGTAACCGACCTGCGCCACTCCCTTCAACGGGCCTTTCAACAGCCGCTTGAGCTTCAAGCCTAGCTGCTTTTCCTTGTCGTCCCCGTGCGGCAGCTCCGGCTTGTACCACAACTGCGCCAGCCCGTTGCGGATGATCCGCTCCTCTTCGTCCGCGAACAGCCCCGCCTGCCGGAATTCGCTCGCGAGGGTACTGCCGTCCAGCCAGTCCAGCCATTCCTCGCGGATCTTGTCCCACGCCTCGCTCTTCGCCCGTTGCCGCGCCAGTATGCCGTCCCAATCGGCCTTGCCCTTCTCATCGCGCCACTCATCCGGCAGCACACAGACCCGCGCCTCATATCCCTCGTGCGCCAGCCGCTCCGCCAGATACCGCGCCCAGATGATCGTATCGAACCGCTTGCGCTTGTCCGCCTTGAACGAAGGCAACGCCGGGTTGCTCTTGTCCTCATTGTCGAACGCCACCACCACCCGGGAGATATCGCATTCATCGAGGAAGTTTTGCAGCTCCAGCCACACGCTCCAGTTCTTCGTCTGCGATATGCCCGGTATGGCGAGCCACAAGACCCGCTGCTTGCCCGTCTGGAATACCCGCCAGCCCGCTCCCGCTTTGAACTCGCCTTCCGTCACCACCGCCAGCGTATAGCGCCCGGGCTTCTTCGCGGCCTCCACTGCTTCACCCAACGCCGCGTAAACTCTCGGCGGCATGCCCGCCACCCCGCCCTTGTGCGGCCGCAGATAGACCAGCTCGCCGGCCAGATTGAAGTACGGGATCAAGACCGGCTCCGTCCAATCCCATTCATCCTCACCCTTCGCCGTCTTGCCCTTCAACCCCCAGCCGTAGAACTGCGAATTCGGCTTAAGCTTCCCCTTCTTGTCGCGCGTGAAAACTCCGCTGGCCTCCCGCTCCTCTTCGGTAAAATCACTCTCCAGCCCCAGCAGGATGTCATAGTTGCTTTTACGGTTCGACCGGAAGCCCAACGCCTCGCACGCCTCCGCATCCAGACCCCGCTTGGTCAGCAAAGCCGCCTTGTCCGCCTCATCCAGCTTCAGTTGCGCGTAGAAGGCCCGCAGCACGGCCAAGCCCGGATTCTCCGGTTCTTCCTCTTCACCGCCCTCATCCCCGCCACCATCCTTGCCCCCGCCACTGTCTCCGCCGCCGCCCTTTCCCTTGCCGGGTTTCACCCCTTTGTGCAGATCCACCGACGCAGCTCTGCCAAACTCCGCCGCCACCACATTGTCGGCCGGCGGCTCCCCCGCATCCAACTCCGCTGCGGCCGCATCAGCCTCTTGCGCCAAACGCGCCGCATCCTCTTCCGATAACACCGGATTCAACGGCTCCTGCTCCTCCGCCGGCAGCACCACCCGGAATTCCCCGACCCGCGCCGGGCCGACCACGCGCCGCTTTTCCATCTGCTCCATCACATACGTCGCCGCTTCGTATGCCAGGCCCAGATGCTTCTGCAGCGCCACGATGCTCGCCTGCCCTTCGCTCCGCACATGATTCACCGCCGCGGTGAACACCTTTTCAAAATCCTCCCGATCCTCCGGGCCCCAACGTCCGCCCAGCAACTCCGCCGGCTTGGCTTTCTGGCGTGGTCCCTCCGTGGCCGCCTTCGGCTCCGGCTTGTCCTTCCACACCCCGGCCAGCTCCAGATACCGCTTGAAGGCTGGCGATGGCGTCCCCTCGTTGGAAATGCCCTCCCGCACCGCCACGTAGCCGATCTCATTCAACGCACCACTGTTCGTCGGGCAATCCGGCTTGAAGCACTTGAACGAATCAAAGCCCCCCTTGTTGCTCACCCCCGAACAGTTCCTTCGTTTGCAAAAAGGACACGTCGGGAAATTCCGCCAGTTGCCATTGGCCGGTTGATCACCGTATTTCTCGATGAGCCGTTTCAACGGCATGACCGCCTTGGCTTGGGCATAGCTGTTCTCGCTCACTCGCCCACCCCCTGCTGATTGCTGATCCACCCCATTGTCTCCCCCTTAGATTTTGAATGCCCCCTGCACCGGCGCTGACTGCCCAGCCGCCGCCACCCCCGACTTTGTTCCGCGCCTCTCCTGCAACCAGAGCGCCAGATCCTTCTCTTGCGCGCCCGCCGCCACCGCCGCTGCCCGGCGCCGTGGCACCAGATCATAATGCGGAAAGTCCTTCTTGTTTTGAAACCACCCGCGCGCCATCCCCAGCTTGCTGGCAAAACTGTGCAACTCCTCCTCGTGCCCGACCGCACACCACATGTGACACCAGAACCTCCCAAACTTCCGCGCCGCCGGCTGGATCGCTGCCATGGGATACTCCTTGATTTGGTCCACGAAAATATTCACGCCTGCCATATCTCCTCCAAAGTTAGGCACAGTTCTAGGCACACCAATAAACCTATATAACTCCTTATCAACATGATACGCCTTTTAATAGCTTTTCATGTCTAAAACAAGGGGACGTTAAGGGAAGATTTCAGGGATGCGCAACAGGAATTGAAACAGAAATGAACCCCCTATTTTGCCCATTCCCACGATTGCCGGCCTAACCAGCTACGATCTGGCCATCTACCAACCGGATAATCCGCTCCGCTTGGGCGGCCAAATGATCGTCATGCGTGGCGATGATCATCGTGGTCCCCTGCTCTTTTTGCAGGGCACGCAGGAGGGCCATGATCTCACCGCCCGTGTTGGAGTCCAAGTTGCCCGTAGGCTCATCGGCAAGCAGTAAGACCGGTTGATTCATCAAGGAACGGGCGATGGCCACCCGTTGCTGTTCACCGCCGGAAAGCTCCGGTGGGCGATGTTCCAAACGATGCCCCAAGCCCACCCGCTCCAAAAGTTGCTTCCCCGTGCCGCCGCCACATCCGCCGCCACTCCGCGTAAACGGCTAGGCACAGTGACATTCTCCAAAGCATCCAGCTCCGGCAGCAGATGGTAGGATTGAAAGATGAAACCGATCCGCCGTCCCCGCAAAGCCGCCAACGCGTTTCCGGACATTCCGTCAAGTCGTTGTCCCTCAAAATCGATACTGCCGGCATCCGCCTTGTCCAACCCGCCCAGCAGATGAAGCAAGGTGCTCTTGCCTGCGCCGGAAGCACCTTGCAGGGCGAGAAACTCGCCCCGCCGCACCTCCAGCGAAACACTCTTGAGCACCTCGATCAGCCGCTTGCCGATGTGGTAGCTCTTGCGCACACCCACGGCAGAAATCAGGGTTGTGGTGGTCGTATCACTCATGGCGCAACGCCTCCACGGGATTCAAACGACCTGCAATCCAAGACGGGATGACACCCGCCGCCACCGAGATGACCAAAGAACCTACCGCAATGATGACCATGTCACTGGGGATCACGAGCACGGGCAGTTCGTAAAGTTGATAGACGCTCGGCGGCAAGAGCCGGAACCCGAGGACTTTGCTCATCAAACCAAGAAATTCATTCCGCCAGGCCAGCGCTGTGAAACCAAGAATGAACCCCGTGCCGACGCCCAGAACTCCAACAAAAAGGCTCTGGAATAGAAACAAGGACATCACCTGATAGTTACTGGCACCCAGAGATTTCAAGATGCCGATCTCATGTGTCTTCTGCACCACGAAGGTGATGAGTGAACAGGTGATGCAAAACGAAGCCACGATGACGATGAAGAACAACAGGAAGCTAAGCAGGTTCTTCTCCACTACGATAGCACCCAATAAATCACGGTATTCCTCCATCCAGGTGACCACGCGGAAATCCGGTCCTAACTGGGCTTCCAGCTCCTTTTGCACGGCCGCCGCCCGCAAAGGTTGATCCAGCTTCACGAGCAAGCCATGAACCTTATTATCCAACCGATAAAGCTCCTGCGCATTCTCCAAGGAAGTGACGAGGAACAAAGTGTTAAACTCCGCATAGCCGACGTCAAAAATGCCTTTCACCACATAGTCTTCGGGTAACGGCAGGACCGCCCCATCTTCTTTCTTGCCTTGGTTTTCCTTCATCCGTTGCAAGTCCGAAGGCGTATAAACAGCCAACCGGTCACCAACTTGGAGATTCAGGTTCAGCGCCATTTCGCTCCCCACGAGAACACCGTTGTCACTGACATCGTAGTGACCCCGGATGATACTGTTTGAAAGTGTGCTGACCGAGGTTTCCATCGCGGGTTCGATGCCGCGCACAATCGGCGCATCCCATTGCTGTGCGCCATGATCCGGCTGGGTCTCGGCCAGGACTTTACCGATGACAAAGGGAGAAATGCCCCGGACATGCTCGTTGGACTTGACGATGCTGGTCACCTTGGCCCAGTCATCCATCAGGCCTTTGTCCTTCAAACTGGCGATCTTGAGATGCGAATTGAAACCAAGGATGCGCTCGTGCCATTCCTTGTCGAACCCGCTCATCACGCAGACAACGATGATCAGGATGGCCACGCCCAAGGTGATGCCCAAAGAGGAAAAAAGCGTGATCGCCGACACATACGTCCGTTTGGGACGCAGGTAGCGCAACGCGAGCATAAGCTCAAAGGGCAACCGTGACACGCGGGCAACGTAGTTCTACTTAGCCAGACAAAAAAGTGAAAAACGTGCCCTGCCCCATAAAAAACAACTGACTTTTTAACTTTGCCGGAAGCCTACCAAGCCCCATGATGGGCGCGATGTCTGGAGTAATCGCCATCGTCGGTCGCCCCAATGTGGGCAAATCTGCCTTGTTCAACCGGATTGTTGGACGGAGGGTCGCCATTGTACATGACCAGCCGGGCGTAACGCGTGACCGTGTCACCGTGGAAGCCGAGTGGCAGGGCCGCCCCTACACTTTGATCGATACCGGTGGTATCGGTCTGCTGCGCGGCGAGAAGGCGCAGGATGTGATCATCAAGGCGGCCGTGGAACAGGTGGAACTGGCCATTGAATCAGCCCACGTCATCATCTTGGTCGTCAATGTGCAGGAAGGCATCGTGCCTTTGGATCAGGAAGTGGCCCAACGACTGCGCGCTTGCGGCAAACCCGTGCTCCTGGCCGTCAACAAGGTGGACAACTACGCGTCCGAAAGCGGCACCGCCGAGTTCACGCGCCTGGGCTTCACCAAGATTTTCCCGGTAACGGCGATCCATGGCGTGGGCATTGACGCCCTGATGAGCACCGCCGCCCGGTTGCTGCCGCCCAACGAAGAGAAGTCCGTGACGGTGGAACCGACCGGCAGCCAGCTCAACGGCCCGCTCAAGCTGGCGATTGTCGGCCGTCCCAACGTCGGCAAATCCTCCATCATCAATTCGCTCACCCAATCCGAGCGCGTCATCGTCAGCCCCATCCCGGGCACGACGCGCGATGCCGTGGACGTCCCCTTTGAAGTGGAGACGGAAGGCGTGCGCGAGAGCTATCTGCTGATCGATACCGCCGGTTTGCGCAAAGCCCGCCGCGTGGATGATTCCATCGAATTTTTTAGTGCCAAGCGGACGGAAGCAGCGATTGATCGTTGCGATATCGCCATCTTGGTCATCGATGCCGAAGCCAGCATCACGGAACAGGATAAGAAGATCGCCGACCGCATCACGGAAGCGCGCAAGGCGTGCATCGTGGTCATCAACAAATGGGATTTGGTGTCCGATCAAGTCGCCAAGGCCAAAGTGGAATCCGAACGGAAACGGCGGGAAACGGAGAATTACGACCGAGGTGGCCGTCGCTTGACGACCTTCGGCGAATTCGGCGAATGGGTGCAGTCCCAGCTCTTCTTTCTGGATTACGCGCCAGTTATTTTCACCTCAGCCAAGTCCGGTTTCCACCTGGACCGCCTGTTGGAGGCCGTCCGTTACGTCGCCGCCCAGCTCCGGCAGAAGGTGCCGACCGCCATCTTGAACCGCACGCTGCATGATGCTATTGAACGCCTGCAGCCCGTCAGTTCCATTGGCACACGGCTCAGCTTTTACTACGCCACGCAAGTGCGCGGCTCCGCCCACGTTCCTGCTCTTCGTGAACCGGGACGAGCTCTTCTCCGATGCTTACTACAAGTATTTGGGCAATGAGATGCGCAAAGCGTTCGGTTACGAGGGTTGCCCCATTCTCTTGGTCCCGAAGGCACGCCCCAAAACGGTCAGCCCTATCCGTAAATACAACGACCGCGATGGCAAACCCGGAGCAAAACCTGGAGCAAAACCCGGTGAACGCAGCCGTCGCCCGGCCGACAAAGGCAAACGCCCGAACAAGGATGACGATCGTCCGGTGAAGGGTGGCAAACGCAACTTTAGCGGCGCGAAATCCAAGCTCATCACCAAGGGCAACAAAGCCCGCTTCACGAAGCGCCCCATCCGCCGCGATCTGCGGGGCAAAGGCCGCAAGAAGCATTCGCCTTGACGGATTTTAGGGGAAGGCGCACACCTTCCCCATGCTTCCATCAACCGCTTTAGCACGCACACTCTGCTTTTCTTTGCTTGGGCTGGCCACTCTCAGCCAGCTTCAGGCGGCGCCGAAATCCATCACGGTGGAAGCAGGCTCCAGCGACCGGCAGAACTGCGTGGTCACCTTTCCTTGGAAAGAGGTCAGCACCACTCCACACAGATTGAAGGCGGCCGACGGCCACTTGTTCCCGTTGCAGACCGACGGGCAAGGCCATGCCACGTTTCTGCTGGATAAATTAAACCAAGGAACGTCGTTGAAGCTGACCTTGGAAAGCGCGGCCAACATCAGCCAGCAAACGGCCACGGCCAGTAAAGCGGGGTCAGCCATTGTGCTGAGCAGCCAGGGTAAAGCGGTGTTGAATTACCAGACTGCGGATACGGAACCGCCCCGCCCTGACATCAAACCTGTCTACCGCCACAACTCGTATCTTCATCCCATTCTGACACCCGGCGGCAAATTGGTGACCGGAGATTATCCGCCGGATCATCTGTGGCATCGCGGCATCTGGTTGGCCTGGACACATACTGAATTTGATGGAGCGACACCGGATTTCTGGAACCAGGGCAAAGACAACAAACTCACGGCGCGTATCGATTTCAGCAAACTGGACACCATGTGGAGTGGCGAGGTGCATGCGGGTTTCCGCAGCCAGCATCGTTTTCTTGAGCTGAGCGGTACCGAACCAAAGCCCGCCTTGAACGAGACTTGGGAAGTCCGCGTGTACGCCCTGCCCGGCTCGGCGAAGCTGCACGTCTTCGACCTGACCTCGGTGCAAAGTTGCGCGACGGATAAACCGCTCAAGCTGCCCAAGTATTATTACGGCGGCCTTGGCTTCCGGGGCAATCGGCAGTGGGAAGAGAAAGACAACTTCTCCTTGTTGCTTTCCAGTGGTGAAACAGACCGTATCAAAGCGAATGAACAACGCATCCACTGGATTCATCTGAGCGGCAAGACCGAGGGCGAACTAGCCGGTATCTGCATCATGGATCACCCGGACAACTTCACCTCACCGCAACCCATTCGGGTGAACCCCAAGAATCCGCAGACGTGTTTTGCGCCGTCGCAATTGGGTGATTGGAGCATCGAGCCCGGCAAACCGCTGACGTTGCGCTATCGTTTCGTCGTCGCCGATGGCAAACCAGACAAAGCTCAACTGGATGCCCTCTGGCAGGACTTCGCCCAACCGCCGAAAGTAACGGTGGAATGACCGCTCAACTCAGCGGCGGCGGCGCGGCCACGGAAACTGCTGCCGCTCGTGGTTCCGGCAAGATCACATCGTATTGCTGACGGATGAGCCACTGGAATTCGTAGATCACATTGTGCCGTGCGACTGCCAGCATCACGGGCTTGGCCAGGAAACCGATAAAGCACAAAAAGAAAGTCAGGGAAGGCAGGAGCAAAGCGAACAGGATCGTGAAAAACGGTGCCCATCCCGGCTTCTTGCACTTCAAAGCCATCCAGGCGCTCATCCAGCCGATCAAGTAATAATCGAGTATGGGTAGGACGACATTGGCCCCCGCGCTCAATAAAGCGAACGCGAGATCACCACCCCGGTTAAAGGCGCTGAACTTGATGATCTCGACGCAGATACAGAGCAAAACAACAGCAAATGGCAGGAAAAACGTCTGTCGGATGGCCAGCCAGTGAGCTTCGACGATCTTCTCCTTGGTCAGCGGTGTATAAGCAGCAACTCAAAGACCCCGGTTTGCTTGGCATCAGAAAAAAAACGGCAAGCATGGATCACCAGCAGGATTTTCAACGGCACCAGCACAAACCAATCGATCAGCCCACCGATGATGGGAACAAAAATGATGCTGCTGTTCTGGAACAAGGAAAGATCCAAGAGCAAAAGCAGCAACGCAACGACTGCAGCCATCTTGGCCAGAAAACGGATCACCCGCTGTGGTCGCATCAGGAACAGCGCGGGGTTTTCATCCAACCATTTGGCGCGTTGCTCGAAGTCCATGGCATCATGCCGATGAACTTTTTGGCTAGGGGAAAAACCGCCTGTTTCCTTGGCAGATTCACGCCAAACATGCGGCACTTTCCAGATTGCCAAAGCCAGGAAGCACCACCCTAAGAGTTGCGCCGAGAGGAAGGAATACCAGTAGACTACTGGCACCATCCCGTACTTCGCACTGCTGCTACTGAACAGCGTCAGTGTCGGGCTGCATGTGATGATCGCCCAAAAAGACTGGCTCCCGCCCGTATTCGTGATACTGAACCAAAGCGGGATCACGATACAAAAGAGAACCAGCAAACCACCGGCCAGCAAAAGACTGCGATAGACCTCCACCGACCGCACTGAAGTCCAAGTGCCCACAGCCATTGTGAAGAAGAGAAGATTGAACAAGGCCAGCGAAACCCGGGCGACCTCCCCAAAGGTCACCCCGCCGATCAACATGGGCATGGCCAGCACGGGAATGATCGCAAGCAGCCAATAAAAAGCGTTTAGCGCGACAGCACTGAACTTGCCCAGTACCACATCGTACCCTTTCAGATCAGTAAGAAAGAGCAGCCCAAGCGTACCTTCACGCCGCTCTTCACTGATAAGGTCCACAGTACCAAACAAACCCGCCAGAACGCTGACAAACGCAGCGTAAACCATCAGCGTGCTGAAAAGGGCTTGTCCCCACCTCTGTGGCCCGCCGCCGATGCCCATGAAAGCCAACAAGAGTAGAGCCAGTCCAAAGGCCATCCCGCCGATCAACCAGCGCCAGCGGTACGTCGCCGGCCGCCGGGCCAGCACCCGCAACTCGCGCTCCACCATGGGCAGAAAGGTCATTTTCGATCAGCTCCAGAGATTAACCGCCTTTGTGCGTTCCGCTATCGAAGCGAGACGCCGCCAGATCGCGCAACTGATTGTGCAATCCATTGCGCGCTTTCAGGCCGAAAAAGATATCCAAACCCAAACCAAACATCAGCCAGACGATCAGAAACACATCTTCAATCCGGCTAAAGCTGCCTGAACGGCTATTAGCTAACAAAACTAAAGTGATAAACGCGATCATCAGAACAACAGGCAGCACCAGCACCCGTGCCATGGTGGCCCCGGCAGCACGCGTCGCATAGCGGCGTTTGAGTCCCAGCCACATCCCGATATAGGCGATGCTCACCAGATCCGCCACCAGCATGGCCATTGAGCCCAGCCACCACGAGACCAGCCCTCCTTTGGCTTTCTCCGACAGCACAAACAAGAACAGGATGACCAGCACGCTCACTGCCGGCCACAGGAACTGCCGTTTCAAAGCCTGCAACTGACCGCGGATGATCTCAGCCACATCAAGCGGAGTAGAAAGCAACAGCTCCAATGCTCCGCTATGACGGTCCTGATTGAACCGGTGCGCCGCCTCGATCGCCACCCAGACCTTGAGGATAAGCGACAGCAACAACCCCGTGATCACGTAATTCCCCGAATCCAGCCACTCACGCGGAAACGCCACCAAACCCCAGAGCCAGCAAGCACCAAACAAACCAAACACGGCCCATACCAAAGTGGGTTTAAGCCGATGCCGGGAGCCCAGCCATAATGTGGGTGAATCATCCAGCAAACGCTCGCGGTAACGCAGGCGTTGCTCACTGGTGCCGTGCGTCCAAAGCTTCCAGCGTTGCCGCCAGCGGAGTGTTTTGATGGTGTCTGCTTTGTCTTTCCAGACGTGCGGCAGTTTTCTTTGAGCTACAAGAATAAAGCCCCAACCCAAGATGTGGATGATGCCCAACGACGGCCACACGGCACTATCAACTTGGGTTTTATCCAAGGAATCCAACAGTTTTGCCAACGCATAAATCGGGGAGTTCCAACCAAAGACCATCTCCGCTTCCGCGCTATCAAAAGCTCCTTTGAAACCAAAAATACGGTCAACAAACAACCAGCCAGTGAAACTCCAACCCGCACAGATATAGCCTAGCACGGCTATGGTCAGCATCATCGCTGTCCGCTCGCCTTGCACAAATACAGACACGCAGATGCCCACCGCCAACGAAAGAAAAAGTGTATCCAGCAGGATGAGCAACACGACGCCGTACTGCTCGAACGTTGTCCCCCCCAGCAGCAAAGGCAATGCCAGCACCGGAAACATGGCAACCAAGCCGTAAAAAGAATTCAGCGAAGTCGCCGTCAATTTGCCGAAAAGCACTTCAAACGCTTTTAGGTCCGTCAAAAAAAGCAGGCCTAAAGTTCCTTCCCGTTTCTCTTCACTGACACAATCTGAGGTGTTTCTTACTCCAGCAAAAAGGCAATAGATAAAAGCCAGGATGGACAACGAAACAAATATCGTCCGGCTCAATTGATCGGTCCGGCCTGAATCATAGGTCAGCAACAAAATCCACGCCGTGATCCCGATCGCGATGCCTGCCGCGCCGAAGCGCACCCAATAAGTCCCCGGGCGTCTAGACGCCGTTCTCAACTCGCGTTCGACTACGGGGAAAAACTTCATGCCTTCATCTGCCGTCCTATCAAGTATCCAACGGCCGCCGTAAAAACAAGTTCACGATATATTTCGCCTGGCCTAGGAATGTCGTATCCGGGCGTAGCGTGGCATACTCCCGCAACCGCAAGCACTCCCGGTGGCTCAGCCACAGCATCACCAGATTGTTCAGCACCGCCAGCAACAGCCAGATGCCCAGGAACTGCCACTCTTCAAAATCCATCAGATAATCTCTGACCCACCGGACCTCGAAGACTTGCGACAACAGGAACAAACCGAACGAACCACCGCCCAAAATCAGCCATGTCGGCAGATTCAGCCAGATCAGGCCGGCGATGGCTGCATTGAACTCATTGCGTGAGATCAGGCCCATCCACGTCGAGACCCAGCGCAGGACGTAGAGATTGAACAACAGCATGCCGATGATGCAACCCCACAGGGCGAAACGAAAGTTGTTGGAGCGTAGCCCTTGATAACTGGTCGTATCGTGGAACATGAAGAAGAAATCCACCACCACCACCCAGATCACGGGCCAGACGAGCTTGCGGTTTATACCCCGAAAGTGATCGCGCAAGATGTTCTTCACCTCCAGAGGCGTCGCGAGGATCAACTCCATCGCCCCGGAATTTCGGTCCCGGTAAATCCACGTGGCCGCCTCACCCGCCATCCAGGCCAGCAACCAGAGATGCGTCAGGGACATCGTCATGGAAAACACCGCCGGATCCTTCCAATCCCGTGGATAATACGCCAATCCCCAGAGGAAAACCACAGTGGCGATGGTGAACACCAGCAGCGTGATGTTCAGCCCCAAGCGGCTGCGCCGGACCAGCCATGAGATGGGCGCCTCATCCTTGACTTCGTCATGCCGCCAACGCAGCCAGTGAATGAATTGCCTGAACCGGTCCCCCAGATTACGCACCACTTTGATACGCACGACCTGCATCTCCTGCTGCCGCCAGACCCGTTGGGTCCGTTGGCTCGCGAAGATGAAGAACAACCAGCCCATGAGATGCTGAAACAGCAAAGAACCCCATAGGAAAGGATAATACTGGCTGAAAAATTGTTTCGGTCCGACCGTCAGCACCGTAGAAAACCCAGGTGAGGGCAGCATCAAATACATGAACATCTTCTCATCGCCTGGTTGCTCGAGGTATTGCCGCATGGCGCTGATGAGCAAGGAAACCAAGAATGGCAATCCCAATATCAGAAAGAACATCGAGGCCAGCCATGCCAGCAATGAAGCCCAAGAAGTCGTCATGCGGGAAGACCAATAAGCCGCCAGGGTCAAAGAGAGAAAGATCGTGTTCCCGCAAAGCAAGACCACCCGCAAAAACATATCCATCTCCACGCCTCCCAGCAGAAACCCGATGGCCGCAAACGGCAGGATGGCCATCACGCGGTAAATCGTCCCCAAAGAACCGGCGGCGATTTTCCCCGTCACCACATCGTAGCCCCGCAGGTTCGTCAAAAACAAAAGACCGAGCGTGCCTTCACGTTTCTCTTTGCTGATGGAATCCGCCACACTGCTGCCGGCCAGGGCGCAGATGATGCCCGCCAAGGCGGAGAGGGAGTAGAAAATGGATTGCCCCAACACATGCGCGGGTTCACGACGCAACCCCAGCCAGAAAAGGAAGAAGATGATCAACGCCACACTCGCCGCCACCACCCGGTTCCAATACGTCGCCTTTTGTCGCGAGGCCTCCCGCAACTCCCGGCTCACTACTGGTAGGAAGCGTTTGAACATGACACTCCTTCACAAACGAGTTCCCCAAGGAACCCGCCCGCACACTACTGTGTCTCCCCGCGCGTCACGCGCATGAAGACCTCCTCCAAGCCCAGTTCATCCTCGCGCAAGCCGACCAGCTTCAACCCCGCATTGATGATCATTGGCGCGATAAAGGTCGGGTCGGATTCATGGTCCTTCAGTGTTACCTTCAACTGGTCTTCCACCGGCTCGATCTCCGCCACTTCCGGATGCGCCTTCAACAATTCGCTCGCACGCTCTGCGTTCTCCGTCACTTTCACCCAGAAGACCCGTCCGCTCATCTGATCCCGCACGCCTTGCACCGGACCGCTGTAAATCAGCTTCCCCTTCTCGATGATCGCCACGCGGTCGCACAAAGTCTGGAGTTCGCTCAAGATATGGGAGGAGATGATGATCGTCTTCCCCATCCGTTGCAGTTCTTCGAGAATGGCCATCATCTCGATGCGCGCCCGGGGATCCAGACCGCTCGCCGGTTCGTCCAAGAGCAAAAGCTTCGGATCATGGATCAGCACACGCGCCAACCCCAACCGCTGCTGCATACCGCGGCTGAGCGCGCCGATAAGCGCTCCCTTCTTTTCACTCAGGCCCACCAACTCCAGCACATCGCTCACGGTTTTCTCCCGTTTGCCGCTGGGGATGCGATAGCACGCGCCGAAGAAATCCAGTACTCGGTCACCTCCATGTCCTTGTACACGCCGAAGAAATCCGGCATGTAACCAATCACATGGCGCACGTCATCCGGGTTCTTCACCACATCATGACCGAGGATTTCCGCCCGGCCCGACGAAGGCGTGAGAAACGTGGCCAGAATACGCAAGGTCGTCGTCTTGCCCGCGCCGTTCGACCCAATGAACCCGAACAGGTCGCCCTGGTTCACGGTCAGGTTCAGATTGCTGAGCGCGGTCATCGCGCCGTAAGTGCGCGTCAGCTCGAAGGTTTGAACGGCTGGAACCTTAGTATCGGTAGCCATAGTAAAAATGCTTAAGGTGCGTCCGCCATCACCCGGAACAACGTATCCCGGGAGGTCCGACGCGGATCAAACTGGTTCAGATTAGGGATCGGCGAATAATTGTTCGACCAGGCCAGCAGGCAGGCCTTGCCTTTTTGCAACTGCTCGCTCAGGTCAAAGCCTTGTGGCGCCAAAAAACCATTATTATAGCCGTATTGATTGGCATTCTCCGGCATGTTGGCGATGAGCGATGCCGCGGCCAGATGCGCCGGTGGGTCAGGTAAAACATTGCTCCGCGTATCACCGAAGGCGTTCCGACGCTGTTGTATCGCCATGCCGAAATTCCCCGCATTCTGCCGGACGAAATCTTCCAAGCGCTGCCCCGTCCCCGACGCGATGACCATGCGTTGCCGCTCGCCCGGTGCCATCTTGGGGAACTCGTAGATCCTGCCGTTCACCACCAGCCAAGCCCGCACGATCGGCCGCTTCAATTTGTTCTCCGCCCGGGCGACCAACTGCTCCCCTTCCTTCGCAATACTAAAGCTCAACGGCTCGGCCGACGCTTGCGACCAATCGCTCACGAACAACTGGCTGGTCCACACCGGCACCATCACTTCAGCCGCGAATCCCTTGCTCAACTGCGTGATTTCCGTGCGGCTGGATTCTTGGGCTCCGTAGGACGCTTGAAACTCACCTCGAAACGTCGCGTGCTGCACTTCCGAGCCGACCGGGTAACGCGAGTTGGACGGCGAATAGACCGAAGCATACGTGCGACCACGCATTTCCGTCTTGCCCCCCATTGGTAACACATCCACCAGATGCATCTCGTTCCATTCACTCTCGCCCGCGCGGAGCATGAAGCCGATCCAATAGATCAAAAGCGAGAAACCCACCACGTAACATGGGAACGTGATCCACGTCAGCATCTGGCGGTTGATCTTCTTCAACCACCACTGATCCAGCGGGCCGATGACCACCAGGTAGATCGCCAGCAACAACAACAACCAGCTCACCGGCAGCTTGCGCACCTGTTTGCTGTCGATCATC
Organism: Limisphaerales bacterium; assembly: GCA_965283725.1. Classification (GTDB taxonomy): domain Bacteria; phylum Verrucomicrobiota; class Verrucomicrobiia; order Limisphaerales; family JAEYXS01; genus JAEYXS01. The sequence continues at coordinate 1,109,693 of CBDIPT010000001.1, read as the reverse complement.
GACCCGATGGCTCCATCGATGCTGGCGGCCGAACCATAATTATTGTTCGGCTTCTTGTCGTTGAACCACGCCGCAGGCAACTCCGTGAGCTGCGCCCAAAACCAGCCCTTGCCCTTCCAGGAACGGAACGGCTCTTTCTCCGGCGTGAACGTCAGCACCGTGATCATCCCACGGCCACGATTCCCCTGCACGATCAGCGGTTGGCCGCTCACTTCGGCCAGAACTTTTCCCGCCCGCACTTCCGCCTGGAAGATCGGTGTCGCCGCCTGCCGGAACTCCTCCCCGTTCTCGATCTTCCGGCCACCCCGCGCAAAATCCCGCAACCCGGTGACATCCTTGCTGGTGCCCAAGGCATAAGCCTCCAAAGCCTTCCCGGCCTCAACAACGCTTGAGCCGCCCAGCTTCACCGGCAATAACGGTGCCAACCACGGCAAGCCGTTGAAATCTCCCGCCTGCTCCACCGCCACGATCAAATGCCCCCCGCCGTTCACCCAGGACATCAACGCTGCGGCCTGCACCGCGTTCACTTCCAAGGCGCGCTCCGAGTTCAGGTAAATGGCCTTCAGGCCTTCCAGCGGAATGGCACTGTCAGGCAGGAAATTGGCATCCAAGCGCGCGACCTCCACCGGCATCTCCTGATTTCTTTGCGCCGCCTCAGGCAGGCTGGGCAAACCGCTGAAACTCCGCGCCACCGCCCCGATGATGATGCCCTTCGCCTCCAGATCCCGCCTGATGATGGCATTCTTCGCCTCTGCGCGTTTCTTGCCCTTCTCATCCAGCAACACCGCTTTCCATTGGGAATAACGCCCGCCCGAACCGAACACCGGGATTACCACCCGCTTGCGCGTATTGGTCGGCAGCTCCACTGGAATGCGCCGCGCCTGTCCCCGGCCTGCTTGATCGTTGTAAACTTCGATGACCGCATTGAAACCCGGGCCATCATTGAAAATCTCGAAACCCGCCGGAAACCAGTTTGCCTCCTTCACCACGCCATCATACCCCAGAAACACCTCGAATTGGATCTCGGCCCGCGCCGATTGCCCGCTGCCCGCCCACAGCAGCACTACCAGCATCAGACGCCACAGGACTCGAGCGGCACTCATCACTGTTGAGCGTGCTCCCCATGTTACCGGCTTGGCTCCCTCACTCATTGGAATGCCGCAGAACATAATAGCCTCCCTTTTGAAACGCAATTCACGAATGGTTTTTTCGCAACCTTCTCTCCTTTTTCAACTCGCCTGATCTCCCGTCAGCCCGATAGACACCGCGCCTCGGCTGTTTTGTATCGGGGAAATGCGTAAGCCTTAAGAAATCTCCGGCCACCATCCGGCATACCAGCATGTTTGGTTGCACCATTCTCCCCTCCTTGACCTTGTTGCCGCCAGATGTGTCAGAATCTGCCAGCGCCAGCCGGTTACCCGGCCAACGCAACAAACATACCCTTAACCCAGTTTAACGCAAATTGAAATTTAACTTCCCCTCCCGGCCACGGCTATGGCTCATATTTAGCTCCAGATTGGTTCCGCATCAGTTGCCTCCCCTCCAACCTTTCCGCATATTCTGAGCATTCTACCGTAGTCTCTAGTCCCCCGGCCGGATCGACCATATCCCGAAATGCGTGTTCCAACCGCTCCCCGTTTTCCCCGCCGGTCCCACCGTTTCTTCTGGGAACAACTGCTCCACATGCCCATCCATCATCAAATAGTTGAACTTCCCCCCGTGATACTCCATCGCAGGAATCACATTGGTCTCCAGTTGCTCACCCGTGTAACGGATACGCCCGCCGGAAGAATTGCCAGAGATGTTGTTCGACCGCGCCATCTCCGTGAGCAGCATCGTGTGCGCCGGTTCCAAGATGAGATCCGTCCGGATCGAAGGCAACGCTATACCCTTCAAGCGGTTTGTCACCGGGTCAAGCCCCGTATTGCCCTTGCCGTAGGATGCCCACCATAGCCCCACGCCCGTCGTGTTCGTGGTCGCGGGCGGCCAGTTCTTCGTGTCCATACTGTGCCAGGGCATAGTGTAAGTCTTACGTTTGAAACCATACTTTACCGCAAACGGCAAGGGCTCCACCTTGTCCAGCGGACAGGACAACAGTTGCCCCACTACCGATGCCGCCGGCGGTGGTTTGTTGGCATCCGTCCGCAAAGAAGCCTGGACATACTTGCCCACCAGCCCATCCCAAGTGGATTGCTTCACATCACTCATATGGATGAACGCATACGGCAACCTCCGGTCATTGGCCTCGGTATACATGCTCATGGCCACGCCAAGCTGTTTGAGGTTGGCCGTGCACGTGTCCGTTACGCGCACCTGCTTGCTGCCCCGCATGAAAGCCAAACCCACCGTCCCCAAAACAAGCACCACCACGATGGTGACGATCAACTCCGTCCGGCCAAAGCCAGCCTTCGTTCTCTTATCTAGATTGATATGCATAATCCCTTGTTGCTGTTCCCGCCCTCCTCTGCCGCTTACTTGCCCGGTTCTATTACCGTCTGACAGCGATCAGAACCAAGCTTCCCGCTCTTGTTACAACCGACGCTGCCACCCTGTAAATATTCAAATCGCTTGGTCTATGCGCCATTCCTGATCTTCAGGGGTGCTTAAAGCGAGTGCAGCGTAGCTGAGCAAATTTCGTCATCACCCCAAAGTCGTTTCTATCCGGCTCGCTTTTGCCGTAACTCGATCCGTCAAAACTATGCCACCCTCTCCCTTTTCGAATTTTTCCCGATAGGCATTTTCACCCAAATCCTCTAGCCTCTCCCCCACTGATGCGCCCTGATTACCGTCATCGTTCATCTGGTCCTGCAGCTGCCCAGACCGGTTTGGCCCGTGCCCTCTCCAAACTGGGTTTCTGCTCCCGCAGTCAGGCTTTCGAACTCATCCGCGCCGGCCAGGTAAAAGTGAACGGCCAACGTATCACGAACCCTGAATGGCGCGTCTCGCTCAGCGATCAATTCACCGTCACCGGTCAATCCGTTGAACCCGCCGCCTCCAAAATCTACCTCGCACTCAACAAACCTCGCGGCCTCGTCACGACGACCTCCGATGAAAAAGGCCGCACCACGGTCTTTTCCTGTCTCACACCGGAAAACGAATCTCCCCAAAGTGCTGCCGGCATCTTGCCGGCAGTTTCATCGCGACCGTATTCATCAGCCACACCAAAAACCGATGCCGCCTCCCGTCCTGATCTCCCCCGCCTAATCCCCGTTGGCCGCCTGGACATGGCCAGTGAAGGCCTTCTCCTCTTCACCAACGACACCGCGTGGGCCAATCACCTCACCGCCCCCGAATCTCACTTGGACAAAACTTACCACGTCCAAATCGATAAAATTGCGGACGATACCCTGTGCCAAAAGCTGACTCACGGCCTCAGCCTCGACCGCGAACACCTTGCCACCAAGCGCGTCTCCCTCCTCCGTCAGGGCCTCAAGAATAGCTGGTTGGAGATCGTTCTGGACGAAGGCAAGAACCGCCACATCCGCCGCCTCCTCGCCGCGTGCGATATCGAAGTCCTCCGCCTCATCCGCATCGCCATCGGCCCGCTCCAACTCGGCGACCTCCCTAAAAGCCACTGGCGCCACCTCACTTCCGCCGAAATCAAATCCCTCAGCAAATAACACCCAGCAGCTGCTAATGTGCTGCCAGCATCCGGCTGGCAGTTCGAGCGGCCCCAATCCCACCGGCCTATCTGAATGCCACCGAGCCTTTCCCCACGTAGCGCAAGCCTCTGGCTTGCCGTACCGCAGTCCGTCCCGGCTGCGCCCCTGTAGCGCATGCTTCCAGCATGCGGGTTACGCTGCATCTTGCTGCGCTTCCCTCTTCTCCCCTATTGCCTCTCATCCAGCCCCGTCGCTATAATCCCCCCACAAATCCATGCCATTCCTCGCGCTCAAATCCATCACCAAACGCTTCCCCGGTGTCCTCGCCCTGGATGACGTCAGTGTGTCGATTGACCAAGGCAGTTGCCATGCCTTGATGGGCGAGAACGGCGCGGGCAAAAGCACCCTCGGCAAAATCCTTGCCGGCATTTATCCCTCAGACGGTGGTGAAATCCTGCTAAATAACCAAGTCATCCACCCCACGGATCCGCTCACCGCCCGCAAGCTGGGCATCGCGATGGTCCATCAGGAACTCGCCTTCTGCCCTAATCTCACCGTCGCAGAAAATCTCTGCCTCGGCGAAATGCCCCAACACCTCGGCATCGTGAACCAGGCGAAGATGCGTGAACTCGCCCGCACCATGCTGCATGAGATTGAAGCGGATAGCATCGACGTCGACCTCCCCATCAGCCGCCTTTCCACCGGTCAGGAACAACTCGTGCAAATCGCCGCCGCCGTCGGCACCCACGCTCAAGTCATCGTGATGGACGAGCCGACCAGTTCGCTCTCCGCGCACGAGAGCGAGCATCTGTTCCATCTCCTCGCAAAGCTGAAAACGCGTGGCATCACCATCATTTACGTCTCGCACCGTATGGAAGAAATCTTCCGCCTGTGCGATACCATCACCGTCCTGCGCGATGGCAAACACGTCAGCACCGAGAAGACCACCGCCACCACGCCCGACCGCGTCATCCAGCAAATGGTCGGCCGCCAAGTCATCTGGCATACGCCCAAGCATCTCGCGAAAACCTGCGGCGAAGAACTTCTCCGCGTCGAGGGGCTCACCTCGTCTGGCAAATTCCGCGACATCAGTTTCACGCTCCGCGCCGGTGAAGTCCTTGGTTTCGCGGGTCTCGTCGGTGCCGGTCGCAGTGAAGTCGCCCAAGCCGTCTTCGGCCTCGATCCCCAAGCCACCGGCCGCATCTGGATAAATGGCCAAGAACTCCCACTCGGAAACGTCACCGCCGCACTGAATGCCGGACTCGGGCTTTTGCCGGAAGACCGCAAGCGCCAAGGCCTCGTGCTCTCCATGAACTGCCGCGAGAACACCTCTCTCGCCGCCATCTCGCGCTTCACGCAATTCGGTTTCATGAATCTCCGCGACGAACAAAAGCTCGCGCATGAATACACCGAACGCCTGCGGGTAAAAACTCCTTCCTTGGAAAACGGCATCAGCGGGCTCAGTGGCGGCAATCAACAGAAGATCGCCCTCGCCAAATGGCTCGCCCGCCAATGCAAAGTCCTCATCGTAGATGAACCCACACGCGGCATTGATGTCGGTGCGAAATCTGAGATCTACGATCTCCTCGATGAACTCGCCTGCCAAGGCATCGCCCTCCTCGTCATCTCCTCCGAACTGCCCGAAGTCATGGGCCTCAGCCGCCGCATCGTTGTATCCGCGATGGTTCAATCGCCGGTGAAATCCAACGCGCCGATTTCACCCAAGACCTCCTCATGCGCCTCATGGCCGGCCTCACCGCCGAAGCCGCCTAGAGGACCGCATCTGCGCCTCCTACGAACCGGTTCGCCCAACTGGCTTTCTCGATTGCCCTCTCAACTATCCAGGCTCGCCCGGATGGCGTTCAATAGCTCACGCGGCGGCGATGGTTTCTGGATAAATTTTTGTCCCGCTTGCAGTTTCAATTCCCGCCCGGCGATGTCCGCACTGTACCCGCTGGTGAAAACGACCTTCAGTCCGGGTTTCTGAATCTGCAACCGTTCGGCCAGTTCCAGACCACTCACCCCAGAAGGCATGACCAGATCGGTCAGCAGCAGCGCAATGGCGCCGTGATGTTCCGTCCATAGCAGACCGGCCTCGACACCATCTGCTGCGGCCAAAACCTTGTATCCGCTCCGTTCCAATATTCGTCGGGTCAGCGTTCGCACGGTGGGGTCATCTTCGGCCAGCAGTATGGTTTCATCGCCACCGCGCGGTTTGGGGCCCGCCGGTGTCTTGCTCTGCGGTGCTTTGCTGATTTCACTGGCCGGCAGAAATATTTGGAACGTGGTGCCGATGCCCACTTCACTATACACCTTAAGCCATCCCTGATGCTGCTTCACGATGCCGAACACCGTCGCCAGGCCCAACCCCGTCCCTTTGCCCGTTTCCTTGGTCGTATAGAATGGCTCAAAGATACGCGATTGGACTTCCGCGGTCATGCCACAGCCCGTATCGCTCACGCTCAACCACGCAAACCGCCCTAAAGCTTCCGGATTTCGATTCGCCGGATCAGGAGTGAGGATCTTCTCCGCAGTTTCTATGGTGATCCGTCCCCCTTTTGGCATGGCGTCGCACGCATTGACGGTCAGGTTCATCAAGATCTGGTCGAGCATGCCTGCATCCGCGTAAACCATCAGCGGGGTGGCTTGCAGATGCAGATGGAGGTTCACATCTTCCCGGATCAAACGGCGCAGCATATTGGTGATGCTGGTCACGGCATCGTTGAGGTCTAACTGGCGGGGCTGCATCACCTGCTGGCGGCTGAAGAGCAGCAGTTGACGGGTGAGATTGGCGGCACGTTCGACCGAACTTTTTATCTCCTGCAATCCCAGCCGTACCTCCTCAGGCACGCTATTCATCAGACAGCACATCTCCGTCTGCATCATGATCGCGGCCAGTATGTTGTTGAAATCATGGGCGATACCACCGGCGAGCTGACCGATGCCTTCCAGCTTCTGGGATTGGCGCAGTTGCCCTTCCAACTTTTGCCGGTCCGCTTCAGCGCGTTTCCGCTCGGTGATGTCGCGCATGATGGTGGACAGAAACTCAAGTTTTCCGTCGGCATCTTTATGGGCGATGATCACTTGAGAAACTGGAATTTTTCGTTCGTCTGAAGCCATTATCACCGATTCTCCACTCCAGGTTCCCTCAAGGATGGCGGTTGGCAGCGCTTCCGTCAGGATGGGGTTGATACCCGCGTCAGGAGTGAAATCGGTAATGGTTTTTCCCGTGATATCCTCTTGCTCGCCGACCCCGAGGAGCGTCCGTCCGGCACGATTGAGATAGAGCAACCTCCCGTTCGGATCACTGAAGCTGACTATATCCGTGGTGGCTTCCAAAATGGCCGCCAGACGATCACGCGCTCCTTCCGCCTGCTTTTGCGCCGCCTTTGATTTTGTCTGGGCTAAAGCGTGCTTGACCGAGTTTCCAGGCGGGCCAGCCGGTCTTTGAGCAGATAGTCGGTAGCGCCCAGTTTCATGGCCTCTACAGCGATATCTTCACCCACCGTGCCGGAGACCAGGATGAACGGGATGCTCTGGCCGCTTTCTTGCAAAATCTTCACTGCGCGCAAACCGTCAAATTGCGGGAGCGAGTAGTCAGAAAGAATGATGTCGGGAGAGTTTTTGACTTCAGCCAGAAATTCCTCCTCCGTCTCCACTCGTATCCAAGTGGGGGCAAATCCGGCCTCTTGCAGTTCACGTATCAGCAGCGATGCGTCATCTGGTGAATCTTCTAGGAGCAGGATTTTGATCGATATGCTCATGAGTCCTCAAAAATCTGGCTGGTTAAGCTTTACCCAATAATGGCAAAGCAGGCGCACCGTTTCCCCAAATTCATCAAGGTTCATCGGCTTCACCAGAAAACTGTTGACGCCCAGCCGGTAGCTCTCTTCCACGTCCCGCTTCTGCCCTGAAGAACTTAATACGACCACGGGAATAGAGCTGGTCTGGGGGTTCCCCTTCAATTGGCGCAGCACTTCCAGGCCGTTCACCCTCGGCAAGTTCAGATCCAGGATGATCAGTTTAGGGCAGGCGACCGGTGGCCCATCTCCGTCATTGCCCTCACCGAAAATGGACGACAAAGCCTCCACTCCGTCGCGCGCGATTTGCAAACGCGCGTCGATTTTGCCCTTCGCCATGGCATTCACAATGAATGTGGAATCATCCTCACTGTCTTCTACCAACAAAATTTCCATATTTATAAAACGTTAGGATTTTCCCAGAGTGAAATAAAACGTGGCGCCCTCCCCGACCTTTGCCTCCGCCCAGATGCGTCCGCCATGCCGGCTGATGATGCGATGTACGTTCGCCAGACCGACCCCCGTGCCTTCAAAATCTTTCATCCCATGAAGCCGCTGGAAAACCTGAAAAAGTTTTCCCGCATAGCGCATGTCAAAACCGGCCCCATTATCCTGCACGAAATAGACCGTCTCCTCCCCCTCCTTGCGCCAGCCTACCCGGATCACCGCCGGATCACGTCCCCGGGTATACTTGATGGCGTTGGAAAGTAGATTGGTAAAAACCTGATTCAGCAACAACCGGTCCGCCTGGCATTCTGGCAGTTCTGCGATTTCAGCATCTACCCGGCGGTCGCTGAGCTCGGCCATCAGTTCATCCAAAACCTTGCGCGCAATAGCCGTCGGATTGAGCGTTTTCTTCTGCAGAGGTTGACGGCTAAGACTCGCAAATTCCAACAACCCATCGATCAACTGTCCCATGTGCGCGGCATTAACCTTGATTCTTTGGATCGCAAAGTGTCCGCCCTCAGGCAATTGCCCGCCAAAATCCTTTTCCAACACGTTGGCGAACCCGCCCATCGCCCGCACGGGCGCGCGCAAGTCATGCGAGATCGAATAGGAAAACGCCTCGAGCTCGTCGTTAGCCGCCTTTAACTCAGCCGTCCGCAGCGCGACACGCTGCTCGAGCTCGGCATTCAACCGGTGGACCTGTTCTTCCGCCGCCCGGCGCTTGATCGTGGCCCAGCATCGTTCGACGACATCTTGAACGAGCGTGATCTCCTCCCGTTGCCAGGCGCGCGGCCTAGTTTGATGGATGGACATGATGGCCCGCAGCACCCCATCCTTGACGAGTGGACACGCGATGATGGCTTTGATCCCAATCGCGTTGAACATATCCGCCCCGTCTCCCGGCGAAAATTCTCTATCCACATCACTGACGATCAAGGTTATCCCCTGCTGGAGCTCTGCGACTGCCCGCGCTCCGAAGAGGGATAGCTGGTAATCTCCCACCGTGCTGGCACACCCATCGGTGTAATCGTACCAAATGGCGAATTTTTCACCGTCTTTCTCCACATCAGCATAAGCGCATCGGGAGACCAGCAGATGTTCACCCAGCATTCGGCTGGTCACGGCCATGATTTGTTCTGGGTCCGCCAGCGAGCGGGTCGCTTCACTCAAATCATGCAGGAAGCGGAAACGCTCTTCACTCTCCCGGATGGTCGTCTCCGCCTGTTTTAGCACGTCCACATCAGTATTCGTGCCGAACCACTGCACGACCCTGCCCGTCGAATCTTTCAACGGCAGGCTGCGGGTGAGGAATCGGCGGAACTGCCCATCGGCTGCGCGCAGCGGAAACTCCATCTCAAACGGCTCGCCGGCGGCGATCGCCGCGGTCCAGTTTTCCATGACGCTCGGCAGCACCACCGGATCATGCACACTCTGCCAGCCCCACCCTTCCATTTGTTCGGGCGTGGTGCCGGTGTATTCATACCAGCGCCGGTTATACCAGAAGATGAAACCATCGGCCCGGGCTATCCATGCCAGTTGAGACATGGAATTGGCCATCGTCCGAAACCTCTCCTCACTCTCTTTCAACGATTCTGCCGCCTGCTTGCGTTCCGTGATGTCAGCGCGGATGGCGACGTATTGCCGTGGTTTGCCATCCGCATTGAGGAACGGCACAATCGTCGTATCCACCCAATAGTAAGAGCCGTCCTTCGCCCGGTTCTTGATTTCACCGTGCCAGACTTTGCCGTTTGCGATTGTCGTCCAGAGGCCTCGGATGAAATCCTTGGAATGAAAACCTGAATTGATGATTCGGTGGTCCTGCCCGATCAATTCCCTCCGGGAAAACTGGGAGAGCGCGCAAAACTTATCGTTCACGAAGGTGATGCGTCCCGCCGGATCAGTGATGGCCACGATTGCGTGTTCATCAAGCGCCTGGCGCAGATCCAGCGTCTCTTTCAACGCGGCTTCCAGCTCGCTTTCCTTCTGCTTTAACTCAAGGATGACCGTCTCCGCCCGCTGGCGCGAACGCTGTAGTAGCGAACAGATGATGCTGATCAGGCTTCCGCTAAACAGAAGAATCAAAACCTGCACCCGGTGGGTGGCCGAGACGACATTGAAACTGCCTATCGGCGGCAGGAGAAAGTAAGCGGCCCCCAACGTGGAAATCAGTGTAGCCAGCAATCCCGGTCCCAGGCCGCCCCAATAAGCGCTCAGAATCACTGGAACCGTGAACAAGATCATGGTCGGCCCTTCCAACCAATTTCCAATGATCACCCGGACTGCTAAGGTGACGGCCGTTAATCCACCCGCCAGCAAGTAAACCCTCCAGAGCGATTGACCGGACGGAACGTTAGTGTTTTGCCCAGATGCCATGACGGATCCCGTTTACTTTGCTGGTCCCACAGCTCAATCGCTGTTGGAACCACAAAGGCACATCTTTGCTTACCTCCACTCAATATCCATCACTGAGCAATGCCTCGCGGCACCAGTACCAAGAATAGGTCCTTCAGAATAGTTGAAGGTTAATTATCCCATGCAGATATCTCTGGATACACATGCTATAAAGTATCTATTACGGTCTGTCAGCCATTTTTAGGCAGAAAGAACGCAAATTTGGTGGATCTGGCACCTTGCTTTGCTTGAAAGATGATTAGCCGCATGGGTTTAGCCGCACCCGGCAAACGAGAAAAAACTCGCGCTTCAGCACCACTCGAGATGATTGCCACTTTAACCTTTCCTCCCCTCCCCACCGTCTTACCCTGCGTGCATTCACCGATAGCTATGAAACGCCTGATTTTTCTATTCGCCCTCGTCGCGCTGCTCTGCTCCTCGGCAAGCCAAGCCGCCTCTCTCAAGCCCAACATCGTTTACATCCTCTGCGATGACCTCGGCTATGGCGATGTCTCGGCTTTGAACCCGCAGGGCAAGATCAAGACGCCGCACATGGATCAACTGGCCAAGGAAGGCATGACCTTCACCGATGCCCATTCTGGCTCGGCCGTCTGCTCACCCACGCGTTATGGCATCATCACGGGGCGTTACGCCTGGCGTTCTAGACTCAAGAGCGGTGTGCTCGGTGGCCTCAGCCCACGCCTCATCGAGCCGAGCCGCCAGACCGTCGCCTCCTTCCTCAAATCCCAAGGCTACGCCACCGCCTGCATCGGCAAATGGCACATGGGCATGGACTGGGCTGTGAAAGAAGGCAAAGACGTCACCGCACTGAACATCGAAAAGCCCGATCAGGTCTGGAATGTCGATTACACCCAGCCCATCAAGAACGGCCCGAACAGCGTCGGCTTCGATTACTACTTCGGCATCAGCGCCTCGCTCGACATGGTGCCCTACGCCTACATCGAGAACAACCAAGTCACCGTCAATCCTACCGAAGAAAAAAGCTTCCCCATGTTCCTCGGCAAAGAAGGTGGCAGCACCCGCAAAGGCCCCACCGCACCCGGCTTCGACGCCGCGAACGTCCTGCCCGATCTCACCAAGAAAGCGGTCGGTTACATTTCCCAACAAGCCAAGGCCGCGAAAGATGGCAAACCCTTCTTCCTCTACCTCCCGCTCGCTTCACCGCACACGCCCATCCTGCCCACCAAAGAATGGCAGGGCAAAAGCGGCCTGAATGCTTACGGTGATTTCGTGTTGCAAACGGATTGGGCCGTCGGCGAAGTCTTGCAAGCCTTGGAAAAGAATGGTTTGAAAGAGAACACCATCGTCTTCTTCACCAGTGATAACGGCTGCTCGCCGCAGGCCGATTACCCTGACCTTCTCGCCAAAGGCCACAACCCCAGCGGTGAGTTCCGCGGCACCAAAGCGGACATCTTTGAGGGCGGCCACCACATCCCCTTCCTCGTCCGCTGGCCGGCCAAAGTGAAACCCGGCACCTTCTATGATCAACCGGTTTGCCTCACTGACCTCTTTGCTACCACTGCCGATATCCTCGGCCAAAAACTGCCGGACACCGCGGCGGAAGACAGCGTCAGCCTCCTGCCCGCACTTTTGGGCAAGACGAAGAAACCCATCCGCGAAGCCACTGTGCATCACTCCATCAACGGCTCCTTCGCCATCCGCCAGGGTGAATGGAAACTCGAACTCTGCGCCGATTCCGGCGGCTGGAGCGCACCACGTCCCGGCCGCGACGACTCCTCCGCGCTCCCTGCCCTCCAGCTCTACAACCTCACCAGTGATCTCGCCGAGAAAACCAACATCCAAGCCGACCATCCCGAAGTCGTCGCCAAACTCACCAAGCTGTTGGAAAAATACGTCACCGATGGTCGCAGCACTCCCGGCGCACCGCAATCCAACACCGGCGAGGTGAATATCAACAAGAAGCCGAAACCTGCGGCAGCGGGAAAGAAAAAGAAGTAAGCCCTTAGCAAAGTGTCATCCCGATTTCCGCTGGGTTTTCGGTTCAAGCTTCTGCACCTTATCAATGATGGTTCTATTGTATTGATTCGCTTCTGGAACAAAAACTGCCTGACCTTTGGGAATCTTCTCATTTAGCGAATACTTCGGATTCAATCGGCACAATTCATCAATCCAAAGACTGGTTACCAGCTCCCGTTGATTTGGCGTCACCCATCCGGAATCCTGCCAATCGGAAAAATATTTGATCAGGACGTTTTTCAATGAGTTGATTGTCATCTGCCCATCGCTTTCAATGTAAGCCTGCGATTCCATCACCTTTTTCAAGGGTAGTTGACCATTAAAGACTCCTTTGCGAAAAATGCTAAAGTCGGGAATGTCCAATCCATCAACGCCAGGGGAATACCATTCCTCTTCAAGCAATGATATTTTGCACATCGGCTTTTGCGATGTAGTTATCCACTCCACCTTAAAATCCAAATTAGAACCCCATGCAATCCACCCATCCCCCCCCCGCCCACATAAAAATCCTTGGCCAAAAGCTTCGCTTCGCCCTGTTTGGAAACCAGCACTAGAAAAGCAATCGTGTCCTCCTGCCCCCGATGTCCAGATAATGAGTTGTAAACCACTTCGTAAATTTTATCACCATCAGGCCCTGTACCTGATCAATTTGATAAAACCTCTATCTGCGTCGGAATGAGAATCATTCAACCGCATTTCTCTCCGAGCGTATTTCAACTGCATGAATTCACGGATTGGATGACCATACTTCAGACCATCATCAGAATGTGCATCCAGCACTCCCCAAATCTTTTTGCCTTTTGCGATGAGCGGATAGGCACAATCCAAGACAAACACCGGATTGCCGTTCTCTTCGCGATACCAGACAAAAACACTCAGGGCCTCATCTTTATTCACCCAAGAAATTTGCGGCTTCAGTTGCTGTTTTAGCCCGGAAAGTGAGACTGCCTGATAAGTGAGTTTCACTCCTTCAGGCAACTCCTCATGCCGACTGCGTGACAGGCTAGGCGCGTTCGCACAGCCCACCAGCAACAAGCTTAGAAAAAGGAATGAGAACAAACTCTTCAGACACGCTCCTTGGTTTTTCATCATTTTAAGCCCAAAATAAAACGGCCCGCCACCAATTAAGGCAGCGGGCCGTTCGAATTTCAGCCTAAGCGACTATCGCTTAGAAAATCTCTTCTTGTTTGAAGAACCGCTTCACTTCCGCAGCGGCGTTCTCCGGCGTGTCGGAAGCATGGACGATGTTTTCCATCTTCGTCTTACCCAAGTCACCACGGATGGTGCCCTTCGGCGCCTTCGTGGAGTCCGTCGGCCCGACCATGTCGCGCACCTTCACGATCACGTCTTTGCCTTCCAAAATCATCGCCACCACGGGTGCCGACTTCATGAACCCGGCGATCTCCGGGAAAAACGGCTTGTCCGCCAGATGGGAATAGTGGTCCTTCAGCAACGCATCCGTCAGTTGCATCATCTTGCAAGCGCGCACCTTCAGCCCGCTCTTCTCAAAGCGCCCGATCACTTCCCCGATCAGGTTCCGCTGTACGCAGTCAGGCTTCAACAAAATCACAGTCAATTCCATAGGCGGGAAAAGCTACGTGTTCGTATTTATGAGAAAAGCAAAATCTTAAGGTCTTTTTGCGCTATTTTTGCCAACTCTCTGGCCAGCAATACCCTTTAGCCAGCAAAAAGGCCGGGGAATCACTCCCCGGCCTTCGCATAAATTGCTCTAAAGCTTAGCCGCCCACTTCGGCTTTCGCCTCGGCCGCCAGCGCGGTGCTCAGATAGCGCTCGCCCGTGGAGCACGCCACCGTAACGATGGTTTTGCCCTTGTTCTCGGGGCGCTTGGCGACTTCCAGCGCGGCCCAGACATTGGCTCCCGTGGAGATACCCACGAGGATGCCCTCTTCCTTGGCCAACCGGCGGGCCATGGCAAACGCATCATCATTAGTCACCTGCACGGCTTCGACGATCTGCGGGTTGCCAGCGGAATCTTTCAAATGGAGGTTCTTCGGCACAAAGCCCGCGCCCGTGCCTTGGATCTTGTGCGGTCCCGGTTTCACGGCTTCACCATGCAGCGTCTGCGTGATGACGGGTGAATCTTTCGGTTCCACCGCGATGGCTTGGAAGGATGGCTTCTTCGGCTTGATCACCTCACAGCAGCCCGTGATGGTGCCGCCCGTACCGACGGCCGCCACAAAGATGTCCACCTTGCCATCCGTGTCTTCCCAAATCTCGATGGCCGTCGTCTTCTTATGGATCTCCGGATTCGAGGGGTTTTCGAACTGCTGCGGGATCCACGCGTTAGGCGTTTCTTTCGCGAGCTGTTCGGCCTTGTTGATGGCCCCGCGCATGCCTTCCGCACCGGGCGTCAGGACGAGCTTCGCGCCAAGCATTGCCAGCAATGTGCGGCGTTCCAGCGACATCGTTTCCGGCATCGTGAGGATGATCTTGTAACCCTTCGCGGCGGCAACGAACGCGAGCGCAATGCCCGTGTTACCGCTCGTCGGCTCGATGATGACCGTGTCTTTCTTCAGGATGCCGCTCTTCTCGGCGTCTTCGATCATCGCCATGCCGATACGATCCTTCACGCTGCCCAGCGGGTTGAAGAACTCACACTTGAGCAAAATGCTGGTGCTGGGGTCGATGCCCGCGCTGGCTGGAATACGGTTCAATCTGACGAGCGGCGTACGACCGACCGTCTCCACGATGTTGTTATAGATGCGTCCCATAATCGTTTTTGAAATCTTTATCAGTTACGTCGGAAAAGTATGGCTAAGTTTCTGCGCATTGACCGTTTGGAGCAAGATTTTTTACCATGGCCGCCATTTTAATCGCATTGCGATACACTTCCCTTAGGGAAGCTGAATCTCTTGGGCCAAGTTGATGCTTCAAAGCCTCCATCCCTGGAAAGCAAGTGTCCCCGCCCGGTCTTGCGACCGAACGGGGACGAAATGGGGGGTGGGAGTTCGCCGCACTCTCTTTCCCGGGCTGACATTAGGCGCACAGTGGCTGCCAGCTTCCCGACGCCATTCTCCACGGCAAGCGGAGTTATCGGCCTCGTAGCAGGGCCGTCCAGCGTCTTGCGACGGCTGGATTCTTGAGTGAGGCCTCTGGGCCCGCTTCGGCTGGTGGTTGCGCCACCGGCTGGCGGACCGGGTCAAGACACGCTTGTGACTGCGTTCCGCGTCTTGACCGCTCTGCCCGGGGTCGGCCATCGCTTTTGGCGATGCGTTGGCCCCGTGCAACGGGTCTGACCTCTTAACTCTCAGGTAGCATTTCGCTCACATGCCAGCGAACCGTTTTTTACGGCGTCGCCAACAGGTCGGAAGGGTTTCACGAATCTTGCCCAGACTCAGTGACCTTCCCGGGGACGGCATCCGCTTGTTCACCTTTCGGTGTTTTTCACGGCGTGGTTATTCACCACGTTTCCGCCATCTCCGTGCTGATCCGCAGTAGCTATCTTTCACCCTCTGGGGTGACTGCGATTCGAACGAACCCGAAACCAGTTCGCCCTACTTGACTCGGTTCGGCACGGTTTCTAATCGTGCCTGGCCGCCAGATGCCGTTTTTCGCGTTTGACTGGAACGGGCGCGACCCCGTCCAGTGGCATCGGTGAATCCTGCCTGCAGCGTTGACCCTTGCGGGTATCGTTGAGGGGCCGGGGCAATCAGCCTGTCCCAGCCATTCCCCCGTTACCGGGGATTATCTCGAGCGACCTGTCCGACTCGCGCCGTTTTTAAGCCGCTCTCGTTCTTTCAGAGAACGCTATTAAACTAACACATTTCCCCAAATTGACCACGAATTCTTATCCACAACTTGTGCACCGAAACGAACCCTTTCCCTTTTCTAAAAACGTTGAATTCCTTAACAAAAAACCGAATTTAAAACCAATCAACCGAGTTATTCACCGCTCAAAACAGCCAGCAAAAGCCCACGGTGAATAACTCCTCTCTTTCGATGTTGGAAGTTGGGTGTTGGATCTTCAATATTTTCTCTCACTTTCGCTACGCTCGAGCCACTCGCAGCCGCATATCCTCATCCAGATGCACCAGATTCTCCGGCAAAATATCCGTTTTCGGCATCTGCTTCTTCAACTGCGGGAAATCGCGGTAGAGCGTGATGGCCACGTGCTCGTTCTTCTTCACGCAAGCCTTGATCGCTTCCGCGTCTTTCTCGCAATTCAGCAGCGTCTTCCACGAGTAGATGTGCTTGGGCTTGTGAAAATCGCTATTGGCCACGAATGGCAATTGCCGCGTGCCCACGGGATTGAAGATATCGTTCCGGTTCGCGATCTCCCACGCGTCGATGAGCGGTGCGTAAGTATCGATATTTTCCCACAGATGCAATGTGTTCTTGCCCCACTCGCTCTTCATCAAGTGCGGGTGTGACGCGATGGCCAATCCCCCTTGCGCGTGGATGTGTGCGATGGTTTCCGGCAAATCCAATGCGGGATCGATTGGTGCTTTCAGATCAACGCCCAGCAAATGGGCTGAAGACTTCGCCGTGTAACCGTCTTTGTTGAACTCGATGCCCGTCATCACGATCATCCCATACTTGCGCCACGCCCGCTTGCGTTCGCGCGCGATGACCTCGAAGTATTCCTCCACCTGATTGTGCCCGAGTGTGAGGTTGCTTAGCTTCACCAGCTTGCCAATAAGCCGACGCGGGTCCGCGAGATGATCCGTGATGCAGATGCAGTCAAAGCCCAGCTTGCCGTAGAAATCCACGAGATCCGGCACGGACAGCTTGCCGTCTGAGTAATTGCTGTGCATGTGGAAATCACAGAGCAGCATCTTCTGCTGGTTCGTGATGACGCCCGGTGCGCCTACCACGCCCCGCTCCATCACGCGTTCCATCGGTTTCTCGAAGAGCTTGATCTTCTTCGTCGGATCATCGGAGCCATCACACTCCGCGAGGATGGCCTCGGCGATCTTGATCGATGCATCTGGTTTGCTGTTACGCTCCAAGTTCTTCTTCCAGCGATGCCACAAGCGCGAGCCATCCGCAAAAGCATCTTCGACAAGTTCCACCACCTCTTTACTTTTCTCCACCACCGCGCCAAAGCCCGCCTCGGCGATCAGGCGTGCATTCCCCTCCTCTTGTCCGGGAATGACCTGATTGATGATCATCGGCGTCTTCGCCGCGATGGCTTCCTGCACCGTCGCCCCGCCCGCCTTGCCGATGATGAGATGGCTCTGCCGCATCAGCTGCGGCATGTTGTTCGTCCAACCGAGGATCTCCACGCGGTCCTTATGCTCCGCCGTGCGCTCGAGCAATTTTTCCTTCAATTCCGCATCGCGCCCCACCGTCACGGTGAGATGCAGGTCTGGCAGTTCGAGCAAGCGGTCCAGCGCCTTGCCGGACTTCTTTTTGCCCGTGTTGATGAGATACAGGATGCGCCGCAGCTTCGCCGCCTCAGGCCGGTCCAACACATCTTTCACCGGTTCCGCGAAAAGGTAGCTCACCGGAAAACCCATGGACTTGATCTGCAATGCCGGCACCCCTCCGGCGATCATCACTTCCGCGGTCTGATCATTCGGTACAAAGTAGAGATCGCTCGGGGCGCGGAACCACGCGGTGTTCACTGAGATGGAATCCGTGACTACGGTGATGAATCGGAAGTTGCGCTGCGAGTGATCCTTGAACAGCTCTTGGATGACGTGGGAATAAACGGGGTACGTGGACACCACGCAATCAGGTTGCGTCTCATGCAGGATGTCCCCCAACGCATCACGCAGACGGCCGAAGCCCCCGAGGTTGCGGTTCAGCAACGCCGAGTTGTCCAGCATGTTGTAGATACCGCCCCAGACCCCTGGCGCATACTGCACCAGACCAAGATAGGCTTTCTTCACCAGCTCGTTGATAGACCCGTAACTGGTCTCGAAAAGATCGAGCACCTCCACCTTCACGTCATCGGAGATGTGCTCGAGTGCATCGCGGATATTTCGGGCCGCCGCGTTGTGGCCCTCGCCGAATCCGGCGGTCAGGATGATCACCTTTTTCATAATCTCTTATGATCAAGGTGGCACCCCCATGTTACGGATCAGTGTCCGCCAGGTTACAAACTATCCACAACCACCGGCAGCGGCACACGAAAAAAGCCACCACAATTGCTTGTGGTGGCTGTACAGAAAAAATCCGCTTAGGCTTTGCCGTACTTGGCTTTGATCGCATCCGCGCGACGTTTCACGTAAGCAACTCTTCTTTTCCGTTTGATCGACTTGTTATACTGTTTGCCCATAAATTTAATTCGTATTCTGAATTTGTAAGGCGAGACTATGCTTACTTGCATGAAACGTATCAATATCTATTTGGCGCTGGGTTTGGCCCTGTTGTTCAGCGTCTCCTGCGCCTCTACCAAGGAGGCTGGCAAGGACAAGAAGAAGGATAAGAAGGCTGTGCTCGATAAAAAGGGCAAGGAACGCACCTTTCTGCGCGTGCATCTGCAAGAGAATCCCGATGGCACAGACCGTAACACGACCATCACCGTTTACCGCGCCAACCCCGTCAAAATCAACGTCCATAAGGTCCATTTCCTCGATGAGGCCAATGTCGAAAAGGCGGAAGTGGTCGATGATGTCGGCGGCTTTGCCATCAAACTGCAATTCGACCGCCGCGGTTCACGCGAACTGTCCAATATCTCCAACGCCTATAAAGGCCAACAAATCGCCATCGTCGCGTGGTTCGGCGATGGTCTGGACAAACTCCGCTGGTTGGCGGCGCCCTACATGAACCGGCCCATTGAGAACGGCGTCCTCATGTTCACCCCGGATGCCACGCGCGAAGAAGCCGAGCGCATTTGCCTCGGCATCAACAACACCGTCAAAGCCATCGAGAAGGATTCGCTCATCAAGACCAAGGATTGATTGAGCAACCGCCTCCACGGTTGGTCGAATTGTCGGTATTTTGATTTGGCACCCGGCGCGGGCGCTGAAATCTTCCTTTTAAGCCGTAACCCAGACGGCATACTCCGTCTGGTTCGATTTGTTTGCTCATGTCGTTGTTTTTGAAGAAAACCATCGCTTTCTGCTTGGGCCTGTGGCTGATGCCGCAGTTCCTCGCCGCCCAACCCTTCATCCTCCCCACCCAGAACCGCGCGTTCTTTGATCCTGAAGGTCCGCCCAAGTATTTCGCCCATACACCCGGTCGCGATTGGATGAGCGGCACCTTCGGCTGTGTCCGCTCCGAAGGCTGGCAGATGCATGAAGGCATCGACATCTTGGCCGTCACACACGACAAGCAAGGCGAACCGGCGGATGAAGTCTGGGCCGCAGCCGATGGCGTCGTGGTTTATCAAAACCGCAAACCCAGCCTCTCCAACTATGGCAACTACATCATCCTCAAGCACCAGATCGAAGGCTTGGAAGTCCTGACGCTTTACGCCCACCTGAAGTCCATCCGCTCCGACCTCAAAGTCGGCAATTCGGTGAAGGCCAAGGAAGTCCTCGCCATGATGGGCCGTACCAGCAATACCCGCCAGCAGATCACCAAGGACCGCGCGCACCTGCATTTCGAGATCAATTTCTTCGTCAACGACCGCTTCACCCAATGGCATGAGAAAGCCCTGCCCGGCCAGCGGAACGATCACGGCGATTGGAACGGGCAAAATCTCATCGGTATCGACCCCGTCGAAGTCTTCAAAGGCCAGCAAAAGGAAGGCGCCAAATTCAGCCTGCTAAATTACGTCCGCAACCAGCGCGAACTCTGCCGCATCGTCGTGCGTGACACCAATTTCCCTGGCTCAAGCGTAACCTCCGCCTTATCCGTCGTAATCCAGTTGCCGAGAAGCAAGGCATCGCCGGCTATGAGATTGCCCTTAATTTCAATGGGTTGCCCTACCAGCTCATCCCCCGCGCCGAGATCGAAATCCCCGGCAAAGCCAAGGTCCAGCTCCTCAGCGTGAACGCCGAAGAACAATCCAAGAACCCCTGCCGTAAACTGGTGACCAAGAAGGGTTCCCTGTGGGAACTGACCAACACCGGCCAACGGGTGATCGATCTGCTGACTTACTGACGGAGCTTCACGCCGCTCGATGTTCGGCGTTCGGCTTTGGATGTTTGATGTTTTGGCTTATTTGCCCCCTCAATTCGTTCTTGCCCCAAAACCTCCGCTCCTTAATCCTCTCCGACCGATTTTGTTATGAACTATCATATCTCGAAGCGCGCCGCCTCGTTGTCGCCGTCCTTGACCTTGACGATTGATTCCAAGGCCAAGGCCATGAAGGCTGCCGGTGAAGACGTCGTCGGTTTCGGCGCCGGTGAACCTGACTTTGACACCCCGCAACACATCAAGGACGCCTGCTCCAAGGCGCTCGCAGATGGGTTCACCAAATACACCCCCAGCAGCGGCATCCCCGAACTCCGCCAGGCCATCGCGGACAAGTTCCAGCGCGAGAACGGCCTCACCTACAAGCCCTCGCAAGTCATCGTGAGCTGCGGCGGCAAGCACTCCTGCTACAACGTCATTTTGGCCACCTGCGAAGAAGGTGATGAAGTCATCATCCCCGCCCCCTACTGGCTCAGCTATCCCGAGATGGTGAAGCTCGCCGGTGCCACCGCCGTCATCTTGAACACCTCCGACAAGACCGAGTTCAAGGTCACGCCCGAGCAACTGCGCAATGCCATCACCCCGCGCACCCGCCTCTTCGTGCTCACCACCCCGAGCAACCCTACCGGCAGCGTTTACACGCCGGAAGAGGTCAAGGCCCTCGGTGACATCTGCGTGGAAAAAGGCGTCCTCATCATGAGCGATGAGATCTACGAACACCTCCTCTATGATGGAGCCGTCCATAAGTCCGTCGCCAGCTTCTCGCCGGCGCACAAGGACCACACCATCATCGTGCACGGTTTCGCCAAGGCCTGGTCCATGACCGGTTGGCGCTTGGGCTTCCTCGCCGCCCCGGAACCGATCGCCAAGGCCATCGACGCTATCCAGAGCCACAGCACCAGCAACCCGACCTCCTTCGCCCAAAAAGGTGGCGTGGCCGCGTTGACCGGCCCGCAGGATCACTTGCCCAAATGGCTCGCCGAATACGCCAAGCGCCGCACGTATGCTTTCCAGAAGCTGAACAGCATCCCCGGCATCTCCTGCGTGAATTCGAAGGGCGCGTTCTACCTCTTCCCGAACATCTCACAAGTCGGCCTGAAATCCGCTGACTTCTGCGCGCGCCTCCTCGAACAGGAAAAAGTCGCCGCCGTCCCCGGCATCGCCTTCGGCGCGGATGACTACCTCCGCATCAGCTACGCCACCAGCCTCGCCAACATCGAGAAGGGCTTGGACCGTTTGGAGAAATTCGTCAAAGGCCTGAACAAGTAAACCGTTCAGCCACCTTCAACTCCTCTTTTCAAAGGCCAGCGCAAGCTGGCCTTTTTCTTGTACCCAATTCTTAGCCATCTCCGTCTCCTACGCTTCCATTCACTCATTAATAATCACACCCGGTTCGACCTACCCTTCAAAAACTAAGTTGAACCGCCGCCTTAAACGTGGGATGGGTATCTGCACGCCAAGACTTATGAAGAAACTCGCCCGCTCATGCTCACTGGGATTCCTCCTCTTCCTCTCCGCCTGCGCCAGCAAGCCGCAGCAAACGTTCTTACAGCCGCCAGTGCCGAAGAAGGAACAGGCAGAGCAAAAAAACACGGACATCATCGGCACTTGGCAATGGGTAATGGATAACGGCAGCCCTGTCAGTCAGCCATTTTATGTTCGTTACCATTCGAACGGAAAAATTGACTCATGGCCCTCGCTGAAAGATTGGTCCGATGCCAAAGGTGTGGCGCACGGTCGCTATTCCACCACCAAAAAATTCCTGACTATCGAAACCAAATCCAGTGCAAACAGCTCCAAGTCGCGCCTTGAGATTCAAGACCAAACCATGCTCATCATCACCGCCGCCGGTCGCCAACTGATTTACCGCCGCATCACTCCCGACATCACGCCAGGCAAACTTCCTGACGGCAAACCCGCAGGTTTCGCCCAAAAAGATGGCGAGCCACGCTGACTGGCTTGCAAGACCACTCACCAAACCGGCTTACGGAATACGCGATACGCCGCACCTATTCCTTGCAGAAGCTAAACAGCATCCCGGGCATCTCCTTCGGTGCCGACGACTACCTCCGCATCAGCTACGCCACCAGCCTCGTCAACATCGAGAAGGGCCTAGATCGTCTGGAGAAATTCATCAAAAGCCTGAACAAGTAAACCGTTCAGCCAGTAATCAATTCACGAAAGGCCGACGCAAGTCGGCCTTTTTCTTTTCACGAGTGGGACGGCGTGCCGCCGTCCCAAACCAACTGGTAAGGACGAATTTCACTCACCCTCTCTTTTTCTTCATTCCAACACCTCCGTTCTGTCATTTAGCACCGCACGACCAATTTTACCCGGATAATATTGACACGCAATATTATCCGGGTAAAACATACGACCTATGGTTGATACCTACATCGCGTTCTCGGGCTGTTCGCTGTTTGCCCGCGGCTCAAAAGCCGACGTCACCGCAGTCGTGACCGCCAAACAAACCAAAGCAACGTCCGCACCGATCCTCGTCTTTGAAGAATCTTCCGGGCGTCAAATCGATCTGGACCTTCGCCCTGATGCATCCGAACACACCACTCCAGCAGGTGGTCCTCCTAGCCCAGGCCGCCCCAAACTCGGTGTGATCGGCCGGGAAATCACCTTACTGCCCCGCCACTGGGACTGGCTGAGTACACAACCCGGCGGAGCCTCAATCACCTTAAGAAAGCTGGTAGAAAACGCCATGCGGACCTCAAGTGAAAAGGATACCATCAGAAACCGTCAGGAAGCCTGCTATCGATTCGTCACCGCCATCGCTGGCAATTTGCCCGGCTACGAAGAAGCGTTACGTAGTCTCTTCGCAAATTCCAAGACGGGCTTCTCAAAAGCAACGTCAGCCTGGCCTGCGGATATCCGCACTTTCGCCCTACACCTGGGCTTCCCTAAAACTAAAGTGCCAGCAACACCTTCATGATTGGCACTTTTCCCATCGACCTCAATCTCCAGCACCTCCGAAAACAAAAAGGCCGGACGATCTCTCGTCCGGCCTTTCTTTGTAATTCTTCTGCAGCTTAGCCCAGATACTGGAACCGGCCTGTGCTGTCGCCTAAACGCGGAATGTTCACCCCCATGCGGTCCAGCATGGAGAGATACAGGTTCGTCATCGGCACTTGATCCGGCAGTTTCAGGTGGCGGCCCGTCTTGATCGTCCCACCACCCTTGCCCGCGATGATCACCGGCAGGTCATGGTGGCTGTGGCGGTTGCCATCCGCGATACCGCTACCCAGCACGATCATGCTGTTATCCAGCAAGGACGTGCCGTCCGGCTCCTTCGTCGCCTTCATCTTCTCGAGGAAGTAGGCGTAATTCTGCATGTGGAAGTAATCGATCTTCTTCAGCTTATCCACCATCGTCTTGTCGTTCTGGTGATGCGACAGGTTGTGGTGACCGTCCGGAATGCCGATCTCCGGGAACGGGCTGTTGCTGCCGTCATGCGCCATCAGGAACGTCGAGATACGCGTCGTGTCCGTGCGGAACGCCAGCACCATCAGGTCATACATCAGACGGAAATGCGCCGACTTGTCCTTCGGGATGCCCGTCGGCTTCTTGTAATCCAGCTCTTTGGCGTTGAACTTCTCCGACGCCTCGATCTGCAATTCCAGTTCCCGCACGCCCGCCAGATATTCGTCCAGCTTGCGCTTGTCATTCACACCGAGCTGCCCTTGCAGGCGCTTGGCGTCATCCATCACGAAATCCAGGATGCTCTTGTTGTATTCCTTGCGGAGCGCCACGCTCTTCGCATTCTCATTGGCCGAGCCGCCCCCAAAGAGACGCTCGAACACTAGGCGCGGATCGTTCTCCGGCGCCATGGGCATCGTCTCCGTCTTCCACGAAAGATTGAACTGATACGCGCAGCTATAACCGGAATCGCAATTACCAGCCTGACGGGCCTTGTCGCAGCTCAATTCCAAGGAAGGAAAGCGTGTCAGGCGACCGATCTTGCTCGCCGCGATCTGGTCTACAGAGACACCGGCACGGATGTCCGCTCCGGCCGTCTTGCGCGCCTGCACCCCCGTGAGGAACGTCGCATTGGCCCGGGCATGATCACCTGCCCCGTCACCGTTCGCCTTGGCCTTGTCGTGCTTCAAGCCAGTGACGACCAAGATGTCATCCTTAACGTTCTTGAACGGCATCAACGTCGGTGAAAGCTGGTAATTGGCCCCCGTCCCTTGCGGCACCCAATTCTCCAAGATGACACCGTTCGGGATATACACGAACGCCATACGCCGGGGAACGCTGCCCGCAGCGGCACCGGCCGCCGCTTCTGCTGCGGTGCCGATCGACGGAACCATCGCCTCCAACGCCGGCAGTGCCAGCATGGTGCCCAAACCCTTCAAGAAGGTACGCCTTTGGATTTGCCAAGGTTTGTTCATAGGTGTCTCTGATATTACTCTAACGTTATTTGACCGGTTTAGCCAAAATTAATTCAATCTTTTCACCGCTCACCTTCGCCGCGCCGCAACTGGAACGGCACGCTCTTCACCACCGCCATGATCAGCGAAGAAAACTTATAATTCCCCGCTTTGACATCCGCCGCGATCTGTTCCTGCGCGGGCTTGTCATACCATTCCAGTCCCCGGCCCAAGGAGTAGATGAGCATCTTCTCCGCCATGCAGTGCAGAAACTCTTCCCGCTTCTGGCCAGCCAGAATCTTGTTCAACTCGTTGGGCCCGGCGAAGTTCTCACCGCTCACCAGCTTGCCGGCGGGTTCGATTTTGAAGCCCTCATCCTTGTCGCGCCAGCCGCCCACGCCGTCAAAGTTCTCCAGGCCAAACCCGATTGGGTCCATGCGCGCATGGCAGGAAGCACAACCCGCATCGGCCCGGTGCTTCTCCAACCGCACCCGCAGACTGCCCTTCACCGCTTGCTTGTTCGCCGGATCATCCAAGGCCGGCACATCAGGTGGTGGCGGTGGCGGCGGGGTCGCCAGCAAGTTTTCCAAGACCCACAAACCACGTTTCACCGGCGAGGTCCGCGTCGGGTTCGAAGTGATGGTCAGGATGCTGCCGTGCGTCAGGATGCCCGAACGCTGCGTGCCCGCGAGTGACACCTTTTGGAACTTATCCCCGACCACCCCGCTGAGGTTGTAATGCTCCGCCAACCGCTCGTTCACGAAAGTGTAATCCGCCGTCAAAAAGTTCAGGATGGAACGGTCTTCGCGCATGATGTACTCGAAGAACATTTCCGTCTCCTTGCGCATCATGCCCTTCAGGCTGTCATCCCATTCGGGATACGTCTTCGGGTCAGGCGAAACGATGTCCAAATTGCGCAGCATCAGCCATTGCCCGGCGAAGTTCTCCACCAACGCCTTGGCCTTGCTGTCTTTCAACATGCGTTGGACCTGGTACGCCAGGTTCCGGCGCAGTTCATTCCGGCGCGCATAGTCGAAGAGTTCCGTATCCGGCATGCTGCTCCACAAGAAGTAGGAGAGCCGCGAGGCCAGCGCGTATTCCCCGATGGGATACGCTTTCTTCGGATTATCGGGTTCCGGCTGGATCTCCCCGCGGAACAGGAACTGCGGAGAAACCAGCACCGCTTGCAACGCCAGCTTAACTGACATCTCAAACGGTTCCTGATTCTTCTCACCCAGCTTGTAGATGGCGATCAGGCGGTTCAGATCATCCTCCGTCAACGGACGCCGATAAGCGCGCATGCCGAAAGCCCCGATGAGTTCCCGCGCCACGGATTCACGGTCGCTCGCACCGGTCGGTTTCTTGAAGAAAATGCGCGTGTGCGTATCGGGATAAACCGGGTTCACCGAATTGATCGGCCCCGCCACATCGACGTAGTGAACGATCAGGTTCGTATCGATGACCCGCTTTTTCTTATCCTTGGCCGGAGGAGCCAGATAGTAATCGTTTAGAAACGCCACACCGATGCGTCCATCCCCGGCCTTGGCCGTGAACTTGATCTCAAAAGTTCCGGGATTGTCCGCGTTTTCTTTGACGCTGATCTGCTTCAAATCTTTCCCGGCATAACGCACCGCCATCTTGACCGCTTCGGGTCCGCCTTGATCGCCATGAGCCTTCACGTAGATGTAATACTCGCCATCCACCGGGAATTTGTGATTGAAGAACATCTCCCCGTTCGAGACGAGGATGCGAGACTCATTGCCCTGCGGCGTACCACCGGCAAGGCGGGTTGCACCATAGCGTGTGCTCGGCGGTTTCGGCAGGCCGATGACTACCGCCTTGTCCAAAATCTTTTGTGCCGCGCTCATATACTTCTCCAGCATGATGGGCGAGAGGGAGAGCACGTCACCGATGTTGTCGAAACCGTAACCCGAGTCATCCGCCGGAAAGTCATCCGCCGGATCAAAATCCACGCCGACCAGATCCCGGATTGTATTATTGTATTCCACCCGGTTCAGGCGGCGGATGGTCACCCGGCCGGGATCCGGGTTACTCGGATCCACCTTGAAGATCTCCTTCTTCACCCATTCGGATACCAGATCACGCTGCTCCTGTGAGGGCTGCGCCTTCTTCTCCGGCGGCATCAGGCGTTGCTCGGTATTCTTGGCCACGCTGGACCAAAACTTCCGGTCCTTCAAAAGCGTCTGCAGATCGGGATGCTCATCAAAAGCAATCCCACCTTTCTTCGTTCCGTCCGAATGGCAGTCATAGCAATACTCCACAAGTATCGGCTTGATGTCCTTTTCGAAATTGATGGTGGGATGGTTGACCTTGGGCTTGGCCTCGTCCTTGGGAGCAGCCGCAGCTTTGTTCGCCTCAGGCTCCTTCTTCTTGAACGCGTCAAAAATCCCCGCCGCCGCCACCCCTGCACAGGTGACCACGAGCAACAACGTCATTATTTTGCCGTTCAACTTCATGCTTTCTGAGCCTAAAATTAACTTACTCTAAAACTTATCCAACAAATATTTTCCGTGTACGTATCAATTCCGTAAGCCCACGTAATGACAGATGATGACACCGTTCGGAGGTTACGCAAGAGCGTCGGCGGGAAGGATTTCGGCGTCATAGTCCGTGCCTGCCTGTTGACGCGACAGTTTACGGGCCGCCAAGATGCCGACCATCCCGGCGTTATCCGTGCAGAGCTGGCGCTCGGCGAGCCGCAAAATCAGGCCTTTCTTCGCGCAATCCTCGATCAGACGTGACCGCAAACCGCTGTTGCAAGTGACCCCACCCGAGGCCGTCACACACTTACGGTTCAACCGCTTGGCCGCGCGCAATGTTTTGCTCACGAGCACATCGACAATCGCCGCCTGCACACTGGCGCAGACATTGGCCAATTGCGCCTCGCTGGCCATGACACTGGGATTATCTCGCAAGAAATACCGGGCCGCCGTCTTCAGCCCGCTGAAGCTGAAGTCATCATGCTCTTCATTGATCATCGGTCGCGGAAACTTGTAGGCCTTGGGATTGCCGTTTCGGGCCAGACGATCCAACTGCGGCCCGCCCGGATACGGCAGGCCGATGAGTTTGGCCACCTTGTCGAAGCATTCCCCCGCCGCGTCGTCCACGGTACCACCTAAGACCTTGTGATCCAGTTCCCGCACATCGACAATCATTGTGTGCCCGCCGCTGACGATCAGGGAAATGTTCGGCTGAAAAAGATCAAACCGCGCCCGAGCTGGTTCGCCTTCGATCCACGGAGAATAAAGATGCGCCTCATGATGATTGATGCCAATCAAGGGAACCCCCAGCGACCACGCCATCGACTCCGCCGCCTTGAACCCGATCATCAACGCATTTGGCAACCCCGGACCTTGCGTCGCCGCAATGGCATTGAGTGCGGAGGCTTTGACACCCGCCTTATCCAAAGTCTCTTGAACGACGGGTGTGAGATTGCGCAGATGCTCTCGCGTGGCCAATTCCGGCACCACGCCACCATACTCCTCATGCAACTTGATCTGGGAAGAAACGACCGTCGCCAGAATCACGTCGTCTTGCACAACGGATGCACTCGTCTCATCACAGGAGGTCTCAAGGGCTAAAATCAGCATTCGGCAACTGAATCAAACGTTAACCGTCAAAACGTCCTGCCTCACTGTTCGGCGTTCGATGTTGGACGCTCGGTGTTCGCTGTTTCCTTTAAAGACTTAGCCCTTCTTCGTCACCTTCTTGTCCGCATCCTTGCCCGTGTAAAGGAGAATGCCCTTCAAAAGATCCTGCGCGCGTTCCAACTGCACATCCTTCGTGTTCAGCACCTTTTCTTTTTCCGCGCCTTCCAGCACCTCGGCCCCGCCCGGTGAGCGCAACCGCGCGAGGTTCATCTCGTCCTCGAGCGACATCGGCACAACGCTATCCGGCGTGATGCCGTGCTCATGGATGGTCTTATGGCTAGGAGTGTAATACTTCGCCGTCGTCAGGCGCAGCGCGGAATCATCCGGCAGCGGCAGGATGCTCTGGACGGAACCTTTGCCGAACGTCTGCTCGCCCATGATCGTGGCGCGCCGCACATCTTGGAGGCAGCCAGAGACGATCTCTGATGCGCTCGCACTGCCGCCGTTCACCAAGACCACCATGGGGATGTCTTTGTAGTAACCCGGCCCCTTCGCCGAATAGGAGGACTTCTGCGCTTCGTTGCGCCCTTCCGTTGTCACGATCAATTGGCCTCGTGGCAGGAAAATCTCGCAAACCTTTACGGCCTGATCCAGCAACCCGCCCGGATTCGCCCGCAGATCAAGCACCAGGCCTTTCATGCCTTGCTTCGCTTGTTTGTCCAGCGCCGCTTTCAATTCATCCGCCGTCTTCTCGCCGAATTGCGTCAGGCGCACATAGCCGATGTTATCTTCCAGCAATTTGAACTCCCGCTTGCCATTCAGATCCTTGGCCGTATCCACCTTGATCTCGGCCCGCACAAGCTTGAATTCCTTAGGCTCCGCCCACCCTTCACGCGCCACCTTGATGACCACTTCCGTGCCCGGCGCTCCGCGCAATTTCTTCACCGCATCAGAGAGCCCCATGCGATCCGTACCCTTCCCGCCGATCTCCACAATCCGGTCACCCGACAAGATGCCAGCAGCGAAACCTGGCGTATCCTCGATCGGCGCCACTACCGTCAGGAAACCGTTCTTGCTCTGGATGACGATGCCCACACCGCCAAACTGGCCTTCCGTATCGTCCTGCAATTCCTTGAACTTGGAGGCATCCATGAACTCACTATGCGGATCGAGCGTGGAAAGCATGCCTTTGAGTGCGCCTTGGATAAGATCGTTGTAGGAAACCTTGTCGCCATCCACGTAATCCTTGCGGATCATCTCCATCACCCTGGCCAGCAAGGCGTAATGACTATACGGATCCTCTTTTCCGGCGGCCTGGACGTTCTGGAAATAGATTTGCGCGCCGAGGAGAAGGTTAAGACCCAGCACCACGGTCAGCACGCCGAAGAGAACCTTTTTTTCATAAGTCGCTAACTTGCGCCACCAATACCGGCAAACTAAAACCCATATCCTGAAATAGCAAGCGGAGGAAACGGCCCGCTAAAACTCACAAACCCAAGCTCCAGACACCAAAGAAACTTCCATGCTCAAATTAAGGCGAAAACGGCTCCTGAAACTTGTTGGTTGAAGTTTCTCTGGAGCTTGGATCATTAGATTTGGAGCTTCCCCTCATTTCCCCAACAGAATCTCCAGCCACGGAATATCCGCCGGGGCCGTCGCCTTGGGATTTGGCGTGGCGCAATCCACCAACCGCACCGGTTGCCCGATGAGTTCGCACGCTGCCGTATCGTCTGTCACCAACAGCCCGCGTTCCTTTACCAAGGACAACGCCTTGCGGATGACCGCCACCTGAAAGGTCTGCGGCGTCTGCACTGCCCATAACCGGCTCCGCTCTAAATGACCGCTGATGGTCTTGCCGTCCGTAGAATCCTTGATCGTATCCACCACGCGTTGCGCCGCGACTGCCGCGCCGGATTCCCGCGCCGCTTGCACCGTCGCCCGGATCAACTCATGCGTCACACAAGGCCGCGCGCCGTCATGGATGGCCACGATCTCCGTCCGCTCGCTCACCGCCGCGATGCCATTCCAAACAGAATCCTGGCGTTCCTTGCCTCCCGGCACCAAGCGATAAGCTTTCTTAAAACCTTCCGTTGCCGCGATCTCCTCAAAGGCCGATTGCATCCCCTCGCGCACCACCAAAATGATTTCGTCCACTTCCGGACACGTCTCAAACTGCCGCCACGTATGGACGATGATCGGTTTGCCCCCACTTCGAGGAACAGCTTGTCCACGTTCGGCCCCATCCGGGTGCCCCGCCCCGCCGCTACAATCACTGCTGCTACCATAGATAAATCAATTTATGATTCTCAAAACTAGGTTCCCTAAGCACATCAGCCAATCAAACAGCAACGTTTTGAGGAGCACGACCTTTAGGCCGCCTCAACATCCGCCAACCAACGCGCTTCCAAATTCTTCCGACAGCAGAAAATGTTCTCCCTCTCCCCTCAACGGGGAGAGGGGTGAGCACGCCTATGACGACCTACCACTTCGAAAGCAGATTCGGGCTGCAACAAATTCTCTTTCCCTCTTCACATCTGCTCCGCCTCAATCCCCCGCACTGCCGCGATGAATTGCCGGATCATCTCCCGGTCCTTCTTGCCCGGTGCCGATTCCACCCCGCTGGACACATCCACGCCATACGGCCACACCTGATGCACCGCTTCCGCGATGTTCTCCGGCGTCAGCCCGCCTGCCAGGATGATCGGTTTGCCGGAATCCTTTGCTTGCACCGCGAGATCCCAGTTGAACACCGCGCCTGTGCCGCCCTGTTGCCCGGCCACATAGCTGTCCAGCAACCACGCATCCGTATTGAAATCAGCCAACTGGGTCAACGATTCCGCATCCTTCACGCGAAAGGCTTTCATCACCTTGACCGGCGCAAACTGGTGGCAAAACTCCGGCGTCTCTTCCCCGTGCAACTGGATGGTATCCAGACCGATCTCTGCCAGCGCGCGATGCACCTCACCGGCCGAAGGCTCCACGAAAACGCCCACCTTGCTCACGAACGGCGGCAAAGCGCGCACGATCTCCGCCGCTTGCGCATTCGTCACGTAACGCTTGCTCGGTGCCCAAAGCATGAGCCCGATGGCGTCAGCCCCGGCCTCCACCGCCGCCAGCGCATCCGCCACTGAAGTTATTCCGCAGATTTTGATTCTTACCCGCATGCGAACCCGTTCCTAAAGTTTCCCCGCACTATGCCCCACTCACGGAGTTTGAACACGCAGAAAATTTAACCACCCAAGGCCAGCCTGTTCAGGGAATCGCCATCAGCATGAACATCTCCACGTGATTGATGGTATCGAACGGTCGGAAAACAATCGGCGTTGCCTCCGCCCACTTATCCCCCAGCACTCGCGAACGCAGGGGATATGTCTTCCCATCTGGTTTCGTGACTTCCACCGTCGCACTATAATCTCCCAGTGGGATATCCCGGAAATAGAAATCATGGCCGATCATGCTCTCCCCCATGATAGGTAACGCACGTACAATCGGCTGGCCGGCCGATGCATCCAGCAGTGGCCCGGACGGGGTAAATGTTATCCTGACCGTGGAACCCTTCATCACGGCCAGTTCGGGCTTGCTGCCGCTATTATTGTCGAAGCTCAGATAAACTGTCGCTCCGTAAAAAGAGTTATAACCGGGGTCACTGCTTTCATTGCGATACGAGTCTTTCGGCGGCGGGTTTGCTTCAAACCCACGCTTCGGGCCTTGGATTTTTAAGACAAAATCACGGACCACTCCCTTCTCCGTTTGTCCACGATAACTCGTTGCTTCCGAGCCGTCCTTCATGCCATCCAAAGGATGCATGGCGAGACGATACTTGCGGTCTTTATAAGGGAACACCGCATCTGCGCGCAAAACCGTTACCAACGCTTGTTTGAGCAGCTCTTTCCGGTTAAAGGCGCTCGTCGGCTGCAGTTCAAACTTGCCATTCTGGCCATCCACCTGCCCCAAACTGGGCATCGACCCTGAAGGTCCCAGATGAATCTCCCCCGCCCAGCCAAGTGCCGTGACCTTGAAGGCTTCCATCGGCCTTCCATCCATGTAAACTGCCCGCCCCATGATGAAGCCGGGTTTGGCTTTCAATGGTGGCAAGACCGGTAGCTTCAGTGTTGCGACTGCCTGAGCCGGTGGAGCGGCCGGTTTCGCTACAACTGGCAAAGCAGCCGCGGCACCCGCAGGCACTGCCGGACTCCCCGCGCGGTCCTTGTTTCTCCCCGCCACAAATTCCTCGAACACCACTCTGCCATCGCCGTTCAGGTCGTACTTGCTCACGGCGGGAGTGATTTCCGTGCCGCTCAAGTAACCGTTCTTGCTGACGTCGAATGCCGCAAATAACTCGGCATCCACTGTCTTGGCATCCAGATCCACAGCCATGCTCGAACCGGGATTGCCCAACAGCCACGAGGCCAAGCCCATACAGGCCATCAGTGAAGTAGAAAAACTGCCCTTTGTGTGTCGTGCCTTCATGAGTTCGATTCCTCCCGTCACAGGCAGTCTGGCCCGATAAAACTTGGAGGCGTGCTGACTACAGCTTGCAGCCTTTCGAATTGCTACACTTAAATCAGAAAAACCACCTGACCAAAGGCATTTGACCTCATTCGCCAGGGCCGTCCCAGATTACCCACTGGAAAAACACGGAAACAATATAATGGCAAGAGCACCGCTTGCACGATTGCATCTCATGCACTAGTTTCGCGAAAAATGGCCATGGCTGAGACACCCGCAAAACCCTTCGGACCCACTGGAGATACCACGCGTCATCTTTCCTCGCCGAATTGGAAGCGGGCTTGCTCGCGCTCCCGCCAGCACCGAAAGATCTGGGCCGTGTCACCCTGATTGTCCGTCGTGGTCCGGACAAAACACGGGAGGTTTTAGAACGCGCCTATCTCACACCCGAGGAAGGTTTGCCGGGAGACAACTGGGGCCGCAACCCGGACCGCCTACCAGACGCCCAACTGGCCGTGATGCGACATGATGTGGCTGAACTCATCGCCAATGGCCAACCGCTCACCCTCTTCGGCGATAGCCTGTTCGTGGAGTGGACATCACCGCCGAGAACCTCCCCACCGGCACCCGCCTGCGCGTCGGCGAGGCCCTCATCGAAGTGACACCCATGCCGCACGATGGCTGTTCCAAATTCAACGCCCGGTTCGGCAATGATGCGCTGAAGTTCGCCTCCGCCAAGGCCAAGCGGAACCAAAACCGGCGGGGAATTTATTGGAAAGTGGTGGCAGCGGGAGAAGTAAGCGTCGGCGCGAAGGTCGAAGTGATTTCAAGGTAGTCGATAGCGATTCCCAACCAAGGGAGCGCCTCTGTAGGCATAACTTAACAAACTTCTCCTTTACGCTTCCCCTTCCCCGTTTAACAGAAGCACGTCCTTTTGGTGACTTAACCGATTTAACTGACAGCTCTGATGACGACACCGGCACAACTTGGCTATCGCATGCCCGCTGAATGGGAAACGCACGTGGGCACCTGGTTCACGTGGCCCCGCCCTGAGGGCATCAGTTTTCCTGACAAATACGATACGGTGCCGCCGGTCTATGCGGAGCTGATCAAGCAGCTCGTGAAGGTGGAAGACGTGAATATCAACGTCTGGCACGCGGAGATGGAGGCTTGGGTGCGCGGGTTGCTGAAGGACAACGGCACGCCGCTGGAACGCGTGAAGTTTCATCATTTCCCGGCTTACGAGCCATGGTGCCGCGATCACGGTCCGATTTTCCTCGTGCGCGATCAAGGTGGCAAACATGAGCGCGCCATTGTGGATTGGGCTTACAACGCTTGGGGTGGCAAGTATCCGCCGTATGATCTGGATGACGCCGTGCCGCAACACGTCGCCAAGCTGCGTGGGCTACCCCTCTTCTCTCCGGCATCGTGATGGAAGGTGGCGCGCTGGAGCTAAACGGCAAAGGTACGCTGCTCACCACCGAGGCTTGCTTGCTGAATCCGAATCGCAATCCCGATCTCTCGAAAGAACAGATCGAGCAGTATCTGAAGGATTATCTCGGCGTGACGAACATCCTCTGGCTCGGCGATGGCATCGTGGGCGATGACACGGATGGGCATGTGGATGACCTCACGCGTTTCGTGAATCCGACAACTGTCGTCACCATCACGGAAGAAGACCCGCAGGATGAGAATTACCACCTCTTGCAGGAAAACCTGAAACGCCTCCAGACGATGAAGGGCCAGGATGGTCGCCCTCTACGCGTCGTGGAACTGCCGATGCCCGGTTTGGTGGAGTTCGATGGGCAACGTCTCCCCGCCAGCTACGCCAATTTCTACATCGCTAATGGCATCGTGCTCGTGCCGACGTATCGGCATAAGAACGACCAGAAGGCGCTGGATATCCTTCAACGCGAGATGCCAAAGCATAAGGTCATCGGCGTGGATTCCACCGAACTCATTTGGGGCTTGGGCTCGTTCCACTGCATCAGCCAGCAGGAACCGGCGTAGGGAAAAGTTGGGAATTGCGAGTCTCCTCCTGCACAGCATAATGAAGTAACAGATGATCAGGGACATCGAACGTTGCTACCGTGTACCTGAACTTGAATCCGGAGCCTCTCTAACTCAGGTCAAACAAGCGTGGCGAGATCTTGTAAAAGTTTGGCATCCTGACCGATTTCCCAACGACCCACGGTTGCAACTAAAAGCGCAGGAAAGGTTGAAAGAGCTAAATTACGCTTACGAAACTCTTCAAGCCTATCTTGCTTCTGATCAGCTTAATACCGCAAGTCCTCCGAATCCCACACAAACTAGACATAACGACACAAAAAAAACTGAAAAGCCCCCTGCTCAATCTGCCACGCGACCAGACAACTTCAGCAGAGTGTGCGCGGTGTTAGCCGCTCTGATTTGGTTGCTATGGTTCTACTGGTTGGCAATCGGAGCCAAATAGACCATTCTCAATCTGCCACGCGATCAGATTACTTTTTTCGTTTTCGCACAAATGGTGACGGTTTTCACTGCTCCAACCAATTCGCAAACATTTGATCACTTGAGACTTGGGATTTCTTTGGAGTTTGGGATTTAGCTCCTTTTCCGCCGGAATACGGGCTTGACCCAAACGGGCCATCCCTTAATATCTTCGCCCAATAATGATTCAGAACGTAAAGGTCCTGGTAGTAGTAGCGGGGGTAGTAAGCCCTGCCGCTGGACCTTGTCGTTTTTAACCAAGATTTAGACAAGAACCCACGGCTGGCAACGGTCGTGGGTTTTTAATTTATCCGCGGCCACCGGCTGTAAACAAACCAGAAAAGTCAGTATGAGCAAAGGCACCACAGCGAAAGCGAAGAAGTCCACCGCAAAAGCGCCAACGAAGCAGCGCGCCGAAGTCGGCCCGTTGATGCTGGGCCGCGACATTTTTGTCGAAGCCCTCGAGCGCGCTGGCGTGGAAGCGATCTTCGCCTATCCGGGCGGCGCGAGCATGGAGATCCATCAATCGCTCACGAAGTCCAAGATCCGCACGATCCTCCCCCGCCATGAACAGGGCGGCAGCTTCGCCGCGGAAGGTTATGCCCGCGCCACCGGCAAAGCCGGCGTGTGCATGGGCACCTCCGGCCCGGGCGCAACGAATCTCGTTACCGCCATCGCCGACGCTTATCTCGACTCCTGCCCGCTGGTGGCCATCACCGGTCAGGTGAACCAGAACATGATCGGTCGCGGTGCGTTTCAGGAGACGGACATCATCGGCGTGACCATGCCGGTCGTGAAGCACAGCTATCTCGTCACGGACATCAACGACATCCCGCGCATCGTGGCGGAAGCGTTCTATATCGCCGAGAGCGGCCGGTCGTGGTCCCGTGGTCATCGATTTCCCGAAGAACATCCAGCAGGCCAAGACGCAACCGCGCTGGCCGACCATGGAAGAGATCAAGAAGGGTCTCCCCGGCTACACGCAACCGGATCACCGCGCAGGCGATCTGGAGCTGAACGAGATCATCGGCATGATCGAAAAAGCCGATCGTCCGGTGCTTTACTGCGGCGGCGGCATCATCACCTCGGGTGCGGCGGCTGAACTCTTGAAGTTCGCGGAAGCAGCGCAGATCCCGGTCACGACCACTTTGATGGGCGTGGGCGGTTTCCCGGAGACGCATCCCCTCTCCCTCCGTTGGTTGGGCATGCACGGTGCAGCTTATGCGAACTGGGCCGTGAGCGGTGAGTTCAAATATCGTTCCAACCCCACAGAACCGCTGGTGAAGCTCAAAGACGGCGCCGATCTGCTGCTCGCGTTCGGCGTGCGCTTCGACGACCGCGTGACGGGCAAGTTTGAAGAGTTCTGCAAGCACGGCACGATTGTTCATGTGGACATCGACCCGTCCGAGCACAACAAGAACAAAAAGGCGCACCTCGCCGTGACGGGTGACCTGAAGGACACCCTCAAGCGTCTGAACGCGATGATCGCCAAGCGGCCCATCGTGAAGAAGAACCCGCCTGGCACGCCCAGATCGCCGAATGGAAGAAGAAGGGCGCGCTGCATTACGAAGTGACCCCGGAGATCGCGAACAGCGATCACATCAAGGATCACCTGCGCGGGCACGAAAGCGAAGTCATCCTGCCGCAGATGGTCATCGAGATGCTCTATGAGATGACCAAGGGTGAAGCGATCATCACCACGGGCGTGGGCCAGCACCAGATGTGGTCCGGTCAGTGGTACCAATACAAGTTCCCGCGCCAGTTCATCACGAGCGCCGGTTTGGGCTCGATGGGTTACGGCTTCCCCGCCGCGCTCGGCGCGAAGGTGGCCTGCCCGGACAAGCACGTCGTCGATATCGATGGCGACGGTTCCTTCCTGATGAACGTGCAGGAACTCGCCACGGCGAACGTCGAGAAAATCGCCGCCAAGGCCATCATCTTGAACAATCAGCACCTTGGCATGGTGGTGCAGTGGGAAGATAACTTCTTCGGCGGCAACCGTGGTCATACGTACCTCGGCAACCCGGACAACCGGGCGCAGGTCTATCCTGACTACGTGAAGGTCTGCACCAGCTTCAACGTGCCGTGCGAACGCGTCATGTATCGCAAAGACCTGAAAGCCGCCATCCAGCGCATGCTGGATTCCAAGACCGCTTACGTGCTGGACGTCGTCACGCCGTATTCGGAACACGTGCTGCCGTTCATCCCGGCCGGTCGTACCGTGGCGGATATGATCTACTAAGCTGAAAAGTTTACTCACAGGGGAGACGCCCAGCGTCTCCCCTTTTTGTTTTTACACTAAGCCTTGAGCCGGATTGAACCTTTGCTAAGCTTGACCATCATGGTACGTGGATTTGTAACATTTGCAGCCGCTTTGCTGCTGGCTGGCAGTCTCGGGGCCACCGAGATCGCTTTTGATTTCAACAAGACGCCGGAAGGCAAAATACCGGAAAAATTCTCCGTGTGGTTGAGCGGTAACGGAGCCGAGCCGCAATGGAAAGTACTGAATGACGATGCCCCTTCAGCTCTCGCCCCGCTGACTCCCAAAGCGGGTTCCAGCGTGAAAGCCGCTGTCATCGCCCAGACCAGCACCGACGCCACAGACGAGCGCTTCCCGGCCTTGGTTTATGATGGCGAGGTCTTCACGGATTTCACTTTCACCACGCGTTTCAAGCTCGTGGCCGGCAGCAAGGAACGCATGGCTGGCGTTGTTTTCCGCGCCCAAGACAAAGACAATTACTACGTCCTGCGCGCCAGCGGGCTCGGCAATACGTTCCGCTTTTACAAATTCGTGAACGGTCAGCGCAGCCAGCCCATCGGACCAGAAATACAAATCCCTTCCGGAGTCTGGCACACGATGGCAGTCCAATGCGAAGCCAACAAGATCCGGTGCTTCCTGAATGGCCAGCAAGCCATCCCTGATCTCACGGACAACTCCTTCAATCAGGGCAAGATCGGTTTCTGGACCAAGTCCGACTCCGTCTCCTACTTCACCGATGCCAAGGTGACTTACACGCCGAAGGAGATCTTCGCGAAAAAAGTCATCACGAACTTGATGGAGAAATATCCCCGCATCCTGGCCGTCAAAATCTACGCCCCGCCGCTGACCGGCACCAATATCTCCCTCCTCTACAGCACCAAGGAGATGGCCGAGGAAGAACTCAAAGAAGACATCACCGTGGCCGGCACCGCCATCCATAGCGATACCCCGATGCTCTACCAGACCAAGGCGATCGTGAAAGTCACCATGCCCTTGCATGACCGCAACGGCGACCCTATCGCTGCCATTCGATTGGAGTTGAATCCCTTCATCGGCCAAACGGAGCAAACTTCCTTGACCCGCGCGATGGTTTATAAAAAAGAGGTGGAGAGCCGCATCAAGAATCTGAAAGACCTCTACGAATAGTTTTTGCCGGGCTAAAACTTGATACCGACACCGGAACGGATTTGCAGATCGTTCTTGGTGACTCCCGTGGTGGGCTTGCTGTCGTAGAGATCGATCAAGGCTACATTCCACGAGATATTGTTCCAGAGCGCGTAGCTGACCGTGGTTTCATAACGGATGCGATAATCCGTCATATCATCAAAGGCCGGCTGGATCTCAGCCTTCTTTTCGAGACTGAACTTGCTGTTCAGCCGCCAGAAGAAATCGCCGGCAAAGCGCACTCGCATCTCATCTCGCCGTGCTGAATTGGAGAAGTCCTGTTGTTGGTAGGAGAAACCGGTTTCCGCACTCAGCGTCATGTTCGTGCGCGTCAGTAAATGGCGGCCGATCCCTGGACCGAGCTCGAACTGCATATCGATCTTGCGGATGGTGTCATACCCGAACCGACCAACCCGTAGAAGAACCACTTCTTGTCATCGCCGATATCCATGTCCGTCTTGAAAGTGCCCTCCATGCGATCGGCTGAAAGCAGGTTATCCGTCTTGCCGTAAGAATACCGGTAATCCATCGCGTTATGCCAATTCCCGCGGGCATAATTGACCTTGGCCGCAACGGTATAAAGATAGCTTTGCACCGAACTGTCGCGCAAATCAGCCCCCACTTGGATATTTCCTTTGAGGACTCCCTTGGGCTTGGGTTTCTCGGCAGCAGCCGCGGTGGCTGGTGAGGTTGCCGCGGCGACTACGGGTGGCTTTACCACAGAGGGAACGGTCGCGGGTGCGGCCACCGGAACTTGGGGGTCACGTTTCTCGATCTCGCTTTTCGGCAGCACCAACTCGGCCTGCCAGCGGGTGAATAGCTTGAGGCTGGCAGCATCCTCACTGACCACCGTCCCGGTCAAACGGTCGCCATTTTTAAGCTGGATGATCTCAGTCTTTGCCGGGACTGAATTGGTCGCGGCATCAATCCGCCAAGAGCAGACAAGCCAGGCAAAAGATAAAGGCATACTTTGCGATGGCTTGTCGTTGGATCATGGCGTTGTCGGTGGTTGGGCTGTCATGGCAGCCAATGGATCAATGTCGTGTTCTGATTTTACCCGGATACCGCCGGAAATGATGATATCACCATTTTCATTAGCACGCAGACGAGGACGGGTGTCATTATATTCATACCTCATGCGTAACAAAACCGTACCATCATGATTTACCATCGAATAGGTGAAGGATCTGGCACCAGATTGATGCAAGACATGCAAGCGGTTGGACTTGTCCGTCATCTGTTCCGGTGCCGGCATTGTCACCATTTTGCCCAGTGCGTTCAGACCAAACACCTTAGATTCATAAGAATCAGTGACTTTCACATAAATGATGGAGGCATCCAGATTACGTGACTGGATCAGCTTATACTTGCGGATCTCCGGCTCCCTGCCCTCCGCGTTAGGCACGCCGAACTCCTGCGCCCACATGACATTCCCGGTGACGATGTCGATAAAATATGGTTCGCTGGTTACTTCCCCCCACCGCCCGGCTTTAACCTTGGCCGTCACCTTGTAACGTCCAGCCTTGCTGATATCGAATTGCGGTATCAAATCGACGGTGGTCTTGGCCATCATACTGGTCTCGACCGGCGGAATCTCACGATACACATCGAGTTGACCGGTCTGACGCACAAGACTTTTGCTGCCCAAGGCTTCCACACTGAAAGTCAGCCATTCGGGATCGCGGCCATTCAAGTTCAGCGTTTCGCCGGTATAATTTATCACCCGCACGGTGAACTCCATGGATTCTTGGGCGATGAATTGCGTATGCTCGGAGGTCAATTGCACCTTAAGCGGCTGGGTCTGCGCTTGGGCGCCGACTACAGCCATAAACGCCATCAAAAGGCCGAGGAACGTTGCTTTCATGCTGCACAATGTGGCGGTGGTCGGCTGAACCTGCAAGTGACATTTCGCGGCCTTGAAAAGACGCTTTTGAGTGACCGCCTGTGCTTGAAGAGTAAATGAAAAAAAGTCGGCTGGAAATCAGGCCAGCCGGGCTGTGGTGCGGTCCAAGGCCATCTGCGGCGTGATGCCGTGCAAACAGGCCATCTTTTCTTCGAGATGGCACCGGCGGCTCAAGCATGGCATACACGGCAAACTGGCCCGCAAAACCTGCGCGATCTGCCCATAGGGTCCCGTGCGCTCGGGCGCTGTGGGACCGAAGAAAGCCACTACCGGCTTTTGCAACGCCGCGGCCACGTGCATAGGCCCGGTATCATTCGTCACGACCACTTGAGCTAGACGGATCCACTCGATCATCTCCGCCAGCGAGGTGCACCCGGTCAGGTCCAGCACCCGGTCCGGCGCTACATGATGCAACACACTGCCACGGGCGGCATCCTCACGTCCGCCCACGACAACGATGCGGACATCGGGGTGATCATGGAGCAGCTTGCGGGTCAGATCGGAAAAAGACTTGAGCGGCCATTGCTTGTTATCCCAGCGTGCGCCGGGACAGAACACCACCCAACGCGAACCGTTCACGTTCCATTTGCGCCGCACTTCGGCCGTGACTTCGGGCCGTTCGGGTAACCAAGTATAACGGGCATCCACCGGCAAACCAACTGCCTTGGCCACGGTCAAATACCAATCCACCGCGTGCGCTTGGGCGCCGGGACGTTCCACGGCGACGTCATAAAAGGCCGCGCCCCCCTCGCGACGGTCCAACACACCGACGGTAAACGCGCCCTTGGCCAACCAGCCAAAAAGCGCACTGCGGATCAGGCCTTGGAGATCGATGACGAGGTCGTAGCGTTCCTGCCGGGCCGCTTGAACCGTCTGCCAGAGGCCCGTCGGACAATTAGGCGACCACCAGCGGCGGCGGTTGAAAGGAATCAGGCGGGTGATATCCGGGTCCCCCTCCAGCAAAGGGAGCAAGTCCTTGCTCAGCCACCAGTGGATCTCACAACCCGGATGCTGCACACGAAGCAACCTTGCCACGGGAAGAGCATGGATGACATCGCCAAGCGAACTGGGCTTGAGTATGAGAACTTTCAAATGAACCGGGCGCGGCTTCGTCCCGGCCACGCAGTGGGTTAAGATTACTTGCCGAGCGCCAGACGCTCAGCCAACCGGGCCGGCAAACCAGCCTCGATAATCTTCCGTTGCGTGGTAGGGATGTCGTAATCGAGACGACGCAGCTCAATCGTGCCTTCGTTCATGTCATAGACGACATAGGTGGCTTTCGCCACCCCATCACGGGATTGCCCGATGCTGCCGACGTTCACGAAATACTTCCGACCTGGCTCAACCTTGAACTTCGAGTAAGTGCCACCCGCACCACAGTATCGCGGATGAACGCGACCGGCACATGGGTATGACCAAAGAAGCACACGCTCGTGTTCTGATAAGTGAAGCTCGCTGCAGCGGCCAGTTTGTCGAACACATAACCCCAACGCTGGGGTACATCCAACGTCGCATGAACGATGGTGAAATTGGCCACGAGGCGGAGATACTTGAGATCGCGGAGCCACTGGCGGTCATCCGTTGTCAACTGCTGGCGAGTCCATTCGACGGCTTCGGCCGCGTGGGCATTGAAGCCATCCAAAGCCGTATCCGTGGAGCAATACTCATCATGGTTGCCCTTCACACAGGGCATGCCCATCCCGCGAATGATATCGAGGCACTCCTTCGGGTTGGCGTTGTAACCGACCACATCGCCCAGGCACGCGTAGTGCGTAACCCCTTGTGCTTTACAGTCTTCAAGCACCACTTGGAGCGCTTCAAGATTGCCATGTATGTCAGCTAGAATCGCGTACTTCATCTCTCAACCTACCGTATAATTTCAAATCCACGATATTGGCCGGTCGCTGGGCCCCAAACAACTGATTCATCTTTGATGAATCGGGCCAACCCAGCTTCACGGATGGCCGCTTGGAACTCTGCGAGTTCAGCCTTCACGCCTTCGGCGATCAGCTCTACACGGCCATCATCCAAATTCCTTACCGTTCCAGTCACCTCAAAGCCCGTTGCCAACTGCTTCGTCGTATAGCGGAACCCAACGCCCTGAACCCTGCCGGTGTAAACAATCAACAGCCGGTATTTCTCCATACGTAACCCTCTGTCCGCCAAGCTTCAAAGCAGCCTTAGTGCCGTTCTCAAAAAGTAACTGCGGTTTTGGCAAAACCCATCAAGCCATAACCCCTGCCGGGGGGCAACGATTTATTTTGCGCTAAGCCAAAGAGTTGCTGGCCATTTTTGCCCAGTGTCTGTCACTTGCGCCGGGCGCGTTTCTTGGCATCCAGCAGACGGCTCGTCGTTGTCGTTTCATCGGTGGGCGGTTTGTCCGCCTTCGCCGCGTCTTCAGGTTGGCTATCCATCGGTTGTTCTGCCGGGGTAACTTTAGCACTAGTTTGCACGACCAGAACTGGTTCTTTCGGTTTGAACAAGGCCGGATCCACTGTAGCTGCCACGGGTTTTTGCGTGGCGCGCACCTGATCCCGGCGGTTCAAAAGCGCGGCCAAAGACTCATCTGCCTCTTGCGGGCGGACCTGTCTGGCCTGCCAGAAGAACAACTTACGCCTGAACGCTGCCGCCATTTTCTGCCACTCTTCCGGCCCTACTTGGATCCGGCGCAACCCGACATCCAACGTGAAGAGTATGATCGCAAGTTTCAACAGGTTCTCCCAAAGGTCAATCGGCTGGAACGTCCGCAACCGGTCATGCACGAATGG
Source organism: Limisphaerales bacterium (assembly GCA_965283725.1). GTDB lineage: Bacteria > Verrucomicrobiota > Verrucomicrobiia > Limisphaerales > JAEYXS01 > JAEYXS01. The sequence goes on along the minus strand of CBDIPT010000001.1, from coordinate 1,066,403 downwards.
GTTGTCCGTGCGTAACAGTGGATTGATGGTCAATCCCCCGCCCGATTCCGCCAGTTGCTTCAAAAGCTGCAAGTTCGGTTCCGTGGATTCGAACTCCGGCGAGTAGTTGACCGCCGTGCCCACCACTTGTCCGGCAACGATATTTCCATCTTTCGTCTGCGCCAGTTGCGCCACGTAGGCCCCGATTTCTTTCGTCGGGAACCGAACTTCATAATGCCCGGGTGCCGTCTGTTCCAAACGCACCTTTTGGCGGTCTCCCTTCGGACTGACCACCGTCGCTTCCAAGTTCAGGAAATTGCGATAATCCCCCTGCTCGTCCAAAGCTTCCACGCTCAACACCCCTTCGCCGCGCTCCACGGCCATCTCCGTGTTGAAGTCGGAATTCTCCAGTTTGCGTAAACTCCACTGGGCCACCTGCGACCAAAATTGCCGGTACCTGCCCCAGCTTAACCAGTTCTTCGCCCAGCGCGACTTGGCATCCGAGGTGAACGCCACCGTGCGTCCCAATCCGTAATTCCAATGCGCCAGCACGGGATCGCCCTTACCGCTCAACAGCACCATTTCCGCGCGTGGCTTCGGCGTCGTCGCCACGTAACCGAGCAACGGCGGGAATTCGCTGGCCGCAATCCCTCGTACCGTTTCGGAAGAGTTCGCCAACTGCGGCCGGAACGGTTCTTCATCAATGGCCGACTTCAAGATGACCGCAGTTTCCTTGATGAACACCTGCGGTATCTGCGTGGAATTGCGGACGTGATAGAACCGTCCTTTGCCAGCCTGCGCGATGCTCTGCAGCAACTGCCCGTCAATTTGATCCCCGGCCGCCACCGTGGAAACCGTGATGCGGTTCTCTGCCATTTTCTGGGTGATGCCCTCAAAGTCGCCCGGTTGGGACTCACCGTCCGTCAGGATGATGCAGTGTTTCAGCGAGGCCTTCGAGTCACGCAACATCTCAAATGCCTTCACCATCGGCGGATACATCGCCGTGCCACCACCAGCCCGGATGCCGGAGATGGCGCGTTCCAGCGGCATTTTGTTTCCCGCCTTTTGCAATTCCGCCACGACAAAGGGTGCACCATCAAACGCCACCACGCCGATAAAATCCGCATCACCCAAGGCCCGCACTGCGCCGATGGATGCCGTCTTCACCATCTCGATTTTATCACCCTCCATACTGCCGGATTTGTCGATCACCAGCACCAGCGCCCCCGGCGGCAGAACCTTCTTGCTGCTCAACTCCATCTCAACGGGCAAAATCGTTTCCAGCGGTGTGCCACGGTAACTGCCGGCCGCGTACGTTTGATCCCCACCTATGCAGACAAAGCCCACCCCAAAGTCCCGCACCGCGCTCTCCAGCAGCTTCAACATGTTCGAGGTCAGATCACCTGCGGCCACATTGCTGATAAAGATTGAGTCATAGCTCTGCATCTCCGCGAGGGTTTCCGGGAACCGCTCGATGGGCACATGCTTGACCACGAGCTTGGAACTGCGCAATGCCGCGGCCAACATCTGGTCCTGCTCCATCTCCGCCGAGACTAGCAACACCACAGGGTCGCCCCGGATATTGGCAAAGGTCGTCGCGCGGTTGTTCTGTGGAATCGTGTCATCCGCCACATCCACCTGGACTTGGTAACTGTAAAAACCCGCTTCATCCAATTTTTGCGGGAAGGCGAAGAGATTCTTCCCAGCCGTCAGTTGCACCGTCTGTTCACCGAGCAACTGGTCGTTGCGGAACAGGCGCACCGCCGCATTCTTGTCGCCATCCGAGTTGACGAGGATTTTGACATCGAAGGCCTGCCCCACTTTAAGTTTGGACGGCACCGTCAGCTTTTGCACCGAGACATCACCACCGCGCGAAAGGCTCAACGGCAACACATCCACCGTCACTCCCAGCGGCTTCGCCGCCAACACGGCGGACATGGCGTTGCCAATGTTTTCATTACCATCGGAAAGGATCACGAGCCGCTTCTGGCCATGTTCCGGCAAAGCCGCCGCGCCCAACCGGATGGCCGCGCTCAAATCCGTGCGCTCCGGCGGCACTACCGCCTGCACTTGATTTAACTGCGGCGTGGCGCTGGGCATCGATTCGATGCTTGCCCCCGCCCCGAACAGGATCACTCCGCCCTTGTCCTCGATTTTCTTCTCCTTCACCGCCTCGTTGACGAATTTTTGCGCGCGCTCCTGTTGTTCGGGCGAAACACTTTGCGAACGGTCCAGCAGGAAGAACACATTCACGCCTTCCTTGGGCTTCTTCCACTGCAATCCACCCAACGCCACGACCAGGCATACCAAGACCACCAAACGGATGGTCGTCACCAGCCAACGCCGCCACGGGCTAAGCTGTGCATCGGATTTGATCGCCAGCCAGAGGATCCAGACCACTCCGGGCAGCAACAACCACAGCCAATGTGGTGAGGTGAATTGGATATTCATCGCCGGACCTCCTTCATGCTGTCCTCCGATGATAATACCACCACTCGAACATCAGCACCGCCAAGGCGGCCATGACGAACCAGCGCCAGTATTCCAAATTCGCCCGCAAACTCGCCGCTTCCGCCACCTTGCCGCCCGAGCCGACTGCCAGTTCCTTGCGCGGGGTGATATCGCTCTCTGCCGGGTCCATCATGTTCACCGTGAAGGCAGTTTCATTCGTACCGTAATTCACTTTGTAGATGCCCACTTTCGTTGTCTCGCTCCACGTGAACTCCCTCGCTTGGGCTCCCAGTGGGGCCGCTTGTTTGTCCCCTTTCGGCAGCGTGACCGTGGCAGACTCATAGGTGGCAAACAAAGGCTGCCGGAACGCATTACCAGCCTGCACAGCCAGTTGATTCGCATCAGACTGTTGCGGGTTCAACCACTCCACGGCGTTGGCGATGAAGATGGGGAAGCTAACGCGGCGAGGCCATTCGCTCTCAAGCGAATCGAAGCCGACCCATACAATGCGCTGCCGTCCTTTTTCCCCGGCGATGATCAACGGTGTCTGTGGCGATTCCACCAAGGCCCGTCCCCATTCGGGCAACTTGACGCCCATCGTTTCCGCCACGCGCACATTCTCAAAGGTCACAAAGCGCATGATCGGATGCGCCTGATTCCAATCCACGATCGGCGGCGCTTCGACCGTCTGCCATGAGGTAAACCAGTTCGTCAGACCGACGCGAAATGCCAGCGTATTCACGAGCGGCACCGAGGCCGGCGGCACCGCATCCAAGACCACCAAATCATAGCCTTTGCCACCGGCACTGAGTTGGGAAGCGAGACTCAACTCCACATTCGCCGCCGACCGCAGCGCCTTCTCCATGAAGCGATTTCCCGCCGTCACCAGCAGCACCTTGATCGGGCGCGGCATCTTGCTCACGATGGAAGCTTCATTATCCGCCGCCAGATCATCATCTGCTTTGAGCTTCAGCGTGAAGATGCCGCTTTCCTTCTGCGCCGCGCTGAACACGGAGGACAATGTCTCGCGCGGCGGGATGTTCAAGAAGCGGCTGTCCACCAGTTGCCCGTTGAAGCGCAACTCCGCATTGAATGCCTGCTGGTTCGAGGACGCATTGAAAACACTGGCGAACACCACGCGCTGATTCGGGTCTTCCGGATGCGCCCGCACATCCATCGCGGTGATGCCTACATTGTTTCCGCGTTGCCCAACACGATGATAAACCACCGGCAGCTTAACCGTTGCCAGATTGTCCGCGGCCGGAATTGCCCCATCCGAGAACAGATGCACTTCTACATTCGCGCGGTTCTTCGCCAGCGTCTCTGCCAGTTTGAAGGCTTCTTCCAGATGCGTCGGCGTATCGCCCGGCTGACATTCAGTGATAACTCGCTTCAACGTCGTCTTATCAGCGGAAGGAGATTGCCGCACCACGGTATTTCCGGCGGACAGCAACACGATCATCTGATCCGTGTCTTTCAGTCCATTCACCAGATCCAACGCACTTTGCCGTGCCGCTTCAAACCGCGTCGGTTTCTCATCGCGCGCTTGCATCGAGGCTGAACCATCCAGGATCACCACCAGCAAACCCGGCTCTTTGGCCGTCGAAGCAAAGTAAGGCCGTGCCAACGCGAACACCGCCAGCGCCAGCAACAGCAGTTGCAGCAGCATCAGCCAGTTGTTGCGCAGCTTCTGGAACGGCGCGTTCGCCTGCGTCTCCGCGAGAAACTTCTGCCAGAGGATCGTGCTCGAGATGAGGCGCACCGTGCGACGCCGCTTGAGCATGTAGAAAACGATGACAATGGGCAGCGTGACCGCGAAGATAAAGGCGAATGGTGAGAGAAAACTCATCCCCACACCTCCGATTCACGCAGTTGCTTGAGCAGCAGTTGCTCCAGTGAATCCGCCGAGCTTGCCGTGAAGATGCCGATACCCCGCCCCGCACAATACTCGCGCAGCCGTTGCCGGAAATTCTCCACCATTTGCTGGTAGGCTTCCAAACGATACCGGCCAAACGTCACTTCCGTTTCACTGCCCGTTTCCGCATCGATCAACCGCAAGTCACCAAAGTTCGTTGGCGAGAGCTCTTCCGGCGAGAGGATTTGCACCGCGTGCACTTGAAACCCGCGCCCGATCAACGCCGTAAGCCCGGACTCATAGCCGAGCGGATCCAGGAAATCACTCAACACCACCGCCACACCCGTATGCCGCGATTCCATTGCGCCCCGCCGTAATGACGCGTTGAAATCCGCTGTGCCCTTCGCGGTGATCTGGGTCAGGTTGCGGAAAAATTGCAGGCTCGATTTGCGGCCGCGTACGGACATCAAGGCTTGCCGATAGGCCGCTTCTTCCGGCCGATCCGGAAACGTCCGCACCGTCACGCGATCAAACCCACACAATGCCACATAACCGATCGCCGCCGTGATCTGCCGCGCGAAATCGAATTTCGCCGGTTCACCGAAACTCATGGATTCGCTGCAATCCAGGAAGATGGTCACCGGTAATTCGCGTTCCTCCTCGTAGAGCTTCAGGAACAGCTTGTCGAGACGCCCGTAGAGATTCCAATCCAGATACCGCAGGTCATCGCCCATCACGTAATTGCGATGGTCCGCGAACTCCACAGATTGACCGCGCGCCTTGCTGCGTCGCTCGCCCTTCACCGTGCTCTTGGAACGCCGCCGCGCCAGCAACTGGAGCTGCTCCAGTCGACGCAAGAGATCAGGTGTTATGAGTGGTCCTGCCAAGCTCAACCTCTTCGACGGATTTTGCTCACGCCGCCAGCGCCGCATCCTTCGGCACTTCCTTGAGGATCTGGCTGATGATGTGGTCCGTCGTGATGCCTTCCGCCTCCGCCTCGAAATTCAAGATCAGGCGGTGCCGTAACGTTGGATGGATCACCGCGATAATGTCATCAAAGCTCACGTTGAACCGCCCTTGCGTCAGCGCCTTCACTTTCGCACCGAGCAACAGCGTCTGCGCCCCACGCGGACTGCTGCCGAAACGCAGGTATTGGTTCGTGATCGCCGCCGCCGTGTCGGATTTCGGATGCGTCGCCAAGATCAACCGTACCGCGTAGTCCTTCACATGGCTCGCCACCGGCACCTGCCGCACGAGCGTCTGCATCTCCATCAGCGTCGCGCCGTCGATGACCTTTTCCACTGTCGCCTTGTAACCTTCCGTCGTGCGGTTCAGCACTTCGGTGAGATCACCCGCCGTGGGATACCCCACCAGCAATTTGTAGAAAAACCGGTCCAACTGCGCTTCCGGCAATGGATACGTTCCCTCTTGATCAATGGGATTCTGCGTCGCCAGCACGAAGAATGGCTCGGCCAGTTTGCGCACTGAACCACCCGCCGTCACCTGCCGCTCTTGCATCGCTTCGAGCAACGCTGACTGTGTCTTCGGCGTGGCGCGGTTGATCTCATCCGCGAGCACAAGGTGCGCGAAGATGGGCCCGCGTTGAAATTGAAACTCCCGCCGGCCATCCGGCGTTTCCATCACGAGATTCGTGCCCAAGATATCAGCGGGCATGAGGTCCGGCGTGAATTGGATGCGGCTGAAGGACAGCTCAAGCACGTCGCTCAGGGTGCGCACGAGCAATGTCTTGCCCAATCCCGGCACACCTTCCAGAAGAATATTCCCGCCCCCCAGCAACGCGGTCAACGTCCCCTCCACGATCTCGTTGTGCCCCACGATCACCTTGCCGATCTCCGCCTTCATCCGATCGAACTTTTCCCGAAACGCTGCGATCTGCTCCTGTGTGCTCATGCTGTTTCCTCCCCTGTTGTTAGCTATTGCCCGCGTCCACCCTCAGTTCTTGAAATCATCGAAATAATCCCGGACCGCCCCGCGATACGCACGCGGCACCTTGTCCTGTGTCAGCGCACTCTCCGCTTCGGATTGCGCTGCCGCCGCCATCTCCTCGAACGCCACCGAACTCTTCCCTTTGATACTGACGCCCTTCAACGTGATGCTCGGCATCTGCCCGCCGGGGCTGATCTGCCCCTTCACCTTGCTCGCCTGCAATGGATCCGTCGGTTCCTGCACATCCGCCTCACCCAGTGTTCCATCCACGCCATAACCCGCCTTCAAACCGCCTGTGCCCTTCCCGTAGACCTTCTCGTGATAGAACCACGCGGCCATCTCATCGTAAGCCCCGCCCTTGCAATTCTTGGATCCCCAGCCCATCCGGCTCGCCGTGCCCCAGCATTGCCCGTTGCCCACACACATTTGTGCATTCTTCAGGTTTTCCAGCGCAGACATCAGGGACTGCATGTCCGCCATCTGCCCTTGGGCATCTTCCAAAGCTTTGATCGCTTCCGCCAATGATTGTGAGGCACCGGCTTTGTCTCCCCCTTGGCACTGGCTCAAGGCCTTGCTCATCGCGTCACCCGCCTTGCCATAATTCTCCCCCGGCTTCTGTGCCTTCTTCAATTCCTCGATCAGCTTTTGCATCTCTTCCTTGGACATCTGGCCGGACTGCAATTGCTTCTTCATGTCCTCCAGTGATTTCTGCGCCATCGCCACTTGACCGCGATCCAGCTGTTCCGCCAAATCTTTGCCCAACTGCTGCGCTGCCATCTGGAGGTTTTGCAAGGCCTGCGCCAGTTCCTTCATCTTCTCCAGGTCTTGCAGGGCGGCATCCATCTCCTTCATGAATTGATCCGTCTTGCCGGCTGCGAGCGCGGCCATCGCTTCATCCAGTTTCACCCCGTCCATGCCCGCCGCCTGCATGTTCTTCATCATCTGGGCCATGGCTTCGGAGAGCGCTTTTTTCGCCGCTTCCCCTTCCGCCCCGGTCTTGCTCGCCATGTCCGCCGCCGCCTTCTGCAACTTCTCCATCTCGTTCTCGAGCTTGTTCAGCGTCTTGGTATCCGGCGTATTCTCGCCCAAAGCCTCTTTCATGGACTCGATCTGTTTCTGCAAGCTCTCCGGCGTCTGCGCTGCGTCACCGCCCATCGTCTTGGCCGCCTGTTGCATCTTTTGCAGGGACGGATTCTTCGCCAGTTCCTTGGCCTGTTCCTTCAATTTGTCCGTGACCTCTGCGATATTCTTCAAGGCATCATCCCGCGTCAGCTTGGCCTTTTGCAGTTGTTGCCCCAGCTCGATCGTCTCATCCAGCACGCGCTTGGTATTCTCCAAGACCGGCGGACGGTTCGTGATGCTGCGTTTCGTCAACATCGCCACCTTTTCACCCGCCTCCTTCATCGCCGCCTGATCCTGCCGCTTCTGCCGATATTCCACCGAGCGATACTCCGGCACGAAACCCAGCGCCAAGGTCAACGCCAGCAAGAGCAAGCTCCAGCGCGCCGCCGTGGGTAAATGAAAAGGAAGAAGTTTAGGGACATCAATCTGCCCTGCCTGCGCCGCCGCATCGGAAACCAGCAACCGTTTCCATTCGCCATCTTTTTTCCCGGCGGACATCTCCAAAGCCGTGCTCAACCGTTCCTTCAAGTGCTTCTCCTGGTCCAGCCACCGGGCTGCCTCTGCGTTCGTGATCGGCTGGCCAAAAGCCTTGATAAAACCTACCACCGGCCCCAACCAACCCGCCAAGAAAGCGCCTAACAACACTTCCTCTGGCAGGGGTAAAAACTTGTAAAGTGCGAGGCCCAATAGCCAGACGGCTCCGGCGACCAAGAAGCCGCGCCAAAACCCGCGCCAACCGCGTTGCCACCGCCGCCGACGGGCAGTCGCCGCCAGCATTTGCTCGATTACGTGGAGTTCACTCATGGCTTGAACTTGACAGTGCCGCAGGTTACCCGCCTTTGCCAGCGTAAAATCGCTGCTTTCCATCCACCTTTGTGCTGCCCGTCTCGCTCTCCTTTCTTCGCTACCTTAGACGTTGGCCACGTCTATTTTGTTCATTCTCCCTAGACCATCATTCGTAAGTGCCATTTCGTCAACTGCTCCACGCCGTTGGTCTCACTTTTAAACACCGGTCCAACCTCTTGGATTCTCCCCACCCTCCTGAAACACCCATCTCCTTGTCGCAGTTGCTTTTGGAACGGCGGTCTTTACCATCAATCTGTTTTCGGAACAGACATTGGGGATGGATTATGCCGATTCAGCTATTTTTCGACCAAAAGCCCATGCTTGTGGTATTCACGGGCGAACTGACTTCCACCGACTTGATCTCGGGGGCGCGCGATGTCGCCGCCTTTGAAAAGGAACAGGCGATTGTCCCACCCCGCCTCATGGATTTGCGGCCACTCACCCAGTTGAGTATCAACTTCAATGACGTGATGAACCTCGCCACGGATCGGAAGTCCCTCCGCTTTTCCAACTCCTTCAAATCCGCCATCTTGGTCGGCAATACCGTCCAGATGGGCTACGCCCGCATGTTCCAAAGCCTGAACGACCATCCCCAGATATCCATCCGCATCTTCACGGACGAAGCCGAAGCCCGCACCTGGCTAACTGCGTGACCAGAGCAAGGAATCGCTCCAAAAACCTGCGGCCGGCCAGACCGCAAGCTCTTTCGGCGCGCTGGGTTCGCCCTGAGGTTATGAAGCGGCCCACACCCTCAATACACACTCAACGGTTCCTTCACCCCGTAGAGCATGGCAAAGTTCAGCAGTTTCTCCAGCGTCGCCCCCGTCAGCTTATGTCCGCTGGTCATCAGCAACATCCCGTCTTGGTTGAAGACATCAGTCACCAACGTGTCGCCGATCTGCAACGCCTTCACCGGCACCTGCCGGATCAGCTCCTCCTTGCGCCAGACTTTCCCGGCGTAATTCTTCGCCAGCAATTCCAGCAGCTTCGGATCATAGCGCCCTTGGCGCTTGGCCAGTTGATCCACCGCCTGGTTCGGGGCTGAACCGCTGTCCTCCAGTTGCAGGAGATCCTGCATGATCAGTAACAACCGTGACCCCAGCGGAATCGCATCCCCGCTGATATCTGTCATGGGATATCCGCCCCCGTTGAAGTGTTTGCGCTGATACAGGACGATCTCCGCCACGTTCTGCAACCGCGGGATGTTCATCAGGAGCCGCCGCCCGATCTCTGGTACACTTTCCAGCATTTCACGCTCGATCGCCGTCAACGCCTGCCCTGTGTTCCCTTTGGATGTCAGATGAGTGGGAATGGTCACATGCCCGATCTGTGATAGCATCGCCGCCAGTTCCAGCTCCCACGTATTCGGCAGCCCCATCGCCTTGGCCAGCGGCCCGATGCGGTCTTTCAAGCGTTGCGCCCGCCCGAATGAATTCGGATCCACGATGGAGAGGATCTCCACCAGCACCTGCACGCTCCCGCGCAAGGTCTTCTCCAGCAATTCGCGCTCCGCCGTCACTATCCGGTACTGCGTCAACGCGTCATCAATCGCTTTGCCGATGACCTCCACCGAGCAGGGTTTCGTCAAAAAACGGAACAGATTGCCCTGGTTGACCAGTTCGATCGTCGATTCCAAGTCCGCATTGCCTGTTAGCATGATGCGCACCGTGTCCGGCGATTTCTGTTTCACTTGGGAGAGAAACTTCACCCCATCAATTTGCGGCATCTGCCGGTCGGAGATCACGACGGCGAAGGGACCGTCATGCTCCAGCATCATCAGCCCTTCTTCCCCGCCCACCGCCGTCTCAAACTGGCACCGCTTGCGCAACGCCCGCATGTAACCGCTCAGGATGTTCAGGTCGTCATCGACAAAAAGTATTTTCTCGGTCGGAGCATTCATAGTATCGCCCGTCATGTTAATGGACTAATGCCGGTGTCCCCATCGTCTTGCTCATCTGCCGCCAGACCTGGACCAGATCGTCCAGCATCAGCAACCGCAAGTGTTCCCCGTCCAAAGCATCATGCTTGAAACCGCCCTTGAAGGGATCACGCTCATGCACCAGCGCATTGGCCACGTGGATGATCGTCGGCAGTTGCAGTTCCTGGTTCTCACCAAAGGCCGGCCGGTGATGCAGCGCCACGGCTTCCACCACTGGATTCGGCAACCCCCACAAGCCCAGCAGGTAGGCCCCAACTTCCGCATGGGTCGCCCCTAGCACAGCTTTCTCCGCTTCCCATAAGGAGATTTGCTGTTCCTTGGCTAGTTGCACGATCTGCTCGTATTGCTTGGGCATGCCAGCCACGAGCACCAACCGTCCGATATCATGTAATAATCCGGCGATGAAAGCTTGGTTGACCATCTGGCGGGACAGCTTTTCTTCCGTGGCGATCATCCGCGAGACAAGCGCCACCTGATGGCTGTGTTCCCACAAGGATGCCACCGAAAAGAGCGACGGGTGCTGGTTTTCGAATTGCGAGAACAGCTTAACGGAGAGGACCAGCGCCTTGACCGTCTCCACCCCCAGATAAACCACGGCCTCCGCCGGGCTGTTCACTTCACGCGGCAACCCAAAGAAAGCCGAGTTCACCAGTTGCAAGATCTTCACCGACATCGCGATGTCGAACGAGATAAGCTCCCCGATGCGCGCGAGCGAAGGCTCATCTTTCTGCATCTCGTTCATCACTTTCACGTAGATGTCTGGCAGGCTGGGCAGCGATTTCAACTGCGAGACCAGGCGCTTCAACTGCGCATCCGCCAGCAGATCACGCAAGGCACACGCCCGCCGTACCGTCTCGGTCAGGTGTTCCGGGTCGCACGGTTTGGACAGGTATTGGTGCGCCGGGCCGACCAACCGCAGGTTAGCCTCCTGGTTGGAATGCCCGGAGAGCACGATCCGCACCGTCTGCGGGAACCGCCCCATGACTTCGGTAAGCAACTGCGCACCGTCCATACCCGGCATCATCATGTCCGAAACGACGACATCGAACGGCTTCTCTTCCAGCAACCGCAACGCCGGCTGGCCGCCCTCGGCGAACTCCATTTCCCAAATCCCGCGATGATGACGCAGCATCCGTTGCAATCCCTGCAACACCTTCGGTTCGTCATCTACAAACAGGATTCGCTTCATAACTCAGTTCAACTGCATCGCCGTGGTTGTCTTGTTGAGATTGCCGCCGTTTAAGCCAGATACCCCGTTGGCGTTGACCGTTTTGGCCAGCGGCAACTGGATGATGAAGGACGTGCCGTAACCGAACTCCGTATGGAACGAGATCTCCCCGCCATGCTTCTGCTTGATGCAGGCATACGCCATGGCCAGCCCCTGCCCGGTTCCCTTGCCTACTTCCTTCGTCGTAAAAAACGGTTCAAAGATGCGTGAACGTAATGCATCCGGAATGCCGGTTCCCGTATCTGTCACCTGGATTTCCGCCGTGTCCTCATGGCAGACCGTACGGATGGTGATCAGCCCTTTGCGCTCGCTTCCCTTGACGGTCTCGGCGATCGCGTGGGCGGCATTGACGACCAGATTCAGGATGACCTGGTTGAATTCGCCGGCAAAGCACGGCACTGGCGGCATGGCGGGATCAAACTCCAGCTTCAGGTCCGCCACATACTTCCATTCATTGCGCGCCACCGTCACCGTGCTCTCGATGGCCCGGTGGATATCTACCGCCATCTTGTCGCGTGAGCCCGGATGCGAGAAATCCTTCATGGCGCGGACGATTTTGGAGACGCGCTCCAGCCCTTCGAGCGACTCCGTGATCGCTGCCGGGATTTGATCCATCAAGTATTCCAGATCGGCCTTTTCCATCGCCGTCTTGGCCGCTTTGATGACCTCCGCCGGCAAGGTTCCGCCGTTCGCCAGCAGCAGCACGCGCTGATAATCCTCCAGCAACGGTTTCAGATCACCGAACACATCTTGCAAGAACCGCATGTTGTCGCCGACATACTGGGTCGGCGTATTGATTTCGTGCGCGATGCCGGCCGCCAGTTGGCCGATGGCCTCCAGCTTCTGCGCCTGCCGCAGTTGCATCTCCATGCGGTCCCGCTCCAGTTGGGCCCGGCGCCGTTCCGTGATATCCGTCGAGATGCTGCAGAGGGCCACCGCCACGCCCTTGCTGTCCGCGATGGGGAATTTCACCGAGAGATGCACCCGCGATTCCTCGCCGACGGGCAGGACCTCTTCCCATTCCATCGTCTTGTTCTCGTGCAGCGTGTTCTGGTCGTGGATGCGTAAGCGTTGGGCCAAGGCTGGCGGGAAGATATCAGCATCCGTGCGGCCGATGATATCCGTCAGCTTCCGGTTCACGAGCTTGACGAACCGGTGGTTCACCAGGATGAACCGGCCTTCGCGGTCCTTCATCGAGATCAGCGCCGGGGCGTGATCCAGGAACGCCTGCAACCGCGCTTCACTTTCGCGCCGCGCTTCTTCGGCCGTCTTCAATTCCGTGATATCGCGTGACACCCCAAAGGTGCCGATGATCCGCCCGTTGCCATCGTGCAAAGGCATCTTCGTGACCAATGACCAGCTCTCATGTCCCGTCGCCCATAGTTCTTTCTCCACCTTGTTCAACAACGGCTTGCCCGTGGCTATGATCTGTTGCTCATCCGCAAAAGACCGTTCCGCGTGCTCGCGCGCAAAGAAATCGAAATCCGTTTTGCCCACCACGCGCGTCGGTTCATCCAGCTTGAACCGGCGGGCCATCATCCGGCTGCATTTCAGGAAGCGTGAATTGGTGTCCTTGAAATAGATCGCGTCCGGGATGTTCGCCAGCAAGGCATCCATCAACTGGCGTTCGGCCGCCAGCGCGCTTTCCGCCTGCTTCCGCTCGGTGACATCGCGCGCCACCAGCACCAGCATCTCCACTTCGCCGGCTGAATTCTTCACCGCACTGCTGGTGGATTCCAGGATGCGCCAGGAACCGTCCTTATGCTGCAACCGGTATTCCAGCTTTTGACCCAGGCCAGTCGAAAAAGCCGCCTCGGAAGCGATGATGACCCGCGGCCGGTCTTCCAGATGGATCAAATCAAAAGAGGAGATCTTCGTCAGTTCCTCCGGCTCATAACCCAGCACATTGCGGTAGGAAGGGCTGTTATAACGCCGCTTGCCGTTCCGTTCCACGACGGCGATCAAGTCTTCCGCGTTCTCTGTGATCAGCCGGAAGAGTTCATCTTTCTGCTTCTGCGCTTCCTGCGCCAGCATGCGCTCCGTGATGTCCAGATGGCACCCCAGCATGCGCGTCATCCGGCCTTGGCTGTCAGCCAGCAGGCTGCCGCGTGAAAGCATCCACCGATACGTGCCATCCTTGTGGCGCATCCGAAATTCACACTCGAACTGGCCCACCGGGTTTTTGAGATAATCCCGGATGTATTTCCGCACCTTGTCCAGCTCCTCTGGATGCACCCGGCTGATCCATTCCTCGAAACTGTTGGCGATCTCTTCGTTCGCGTATCCGATCTGCCGTTTCCATTCCTGCGAAAAGACCACGAAATCAGATTCGATATCCCAATCCCACAACCCGGTGTTGGAAGCTTGGCAGGCGAGTTGCAAGCGCTGTTCGCTCTCCAGCAAAGCCTTCTGCGTCCGCTTCTGCTCCGTGATGTCATGCATCACCGCCGTGAACCGCAACGTGCCGTTCTGATGCGTGTGGCTGATGGAAAGCGTAGCTGGAAATTCCAGCCCGTCCTTGCGCCGCCCGATCGTCTCCAGATTCGAGGAAGAACTCCCGCTGACCGCCAGCCCGCCATTCGCATCCCCAAAGATGCCGGGCACCAGTTGTTGCACCGGCAGGCCGATGATCTCCTTCTGCTTGTAACCAAACGTCCGCTCCGCCGCCCGGTTGCAGAGATCCACCTTGCCGGACAAACCGAACGATAAAATAGAATCACCCGCCGAATCCAAAATCTCTTGTGATTGCTTCCCCTGCTCCTCGATCTGTACTAGCGCATCCAGCTTGGCCTGCTGCAACTGCAACCAGCGCCGATGGAACCACGCGCTCGCGCCAAAAGCCACTAGGGCCAGCAAAAAGAAAACTGCCCCCGCCAAAGTGAATCTTAGCCCGCCCGGACCAGACTTGAAAAAATCATGCAGATCCAGACAGACCGCCAGCAGGATGGCCCCCGTGAAAGCGAATACGAAGACAGCCCACGGCAGGCCGGAAATTTTATTCCGGCCCTGGGCCGCCGTCTGCGCCCGGAGAAGATTGGCAAATCGAGTCACGCTAGCCCGCAAACCCGGTGACCACCGTCGCTCAGCCGATACTGCGGTAGCTTTTCCAGCTCAATCGCTTCCGTTGCGCGCTTCAACTGAACCGGGTCTTGTCTGCGGTTATCCCTACATCGGCCCAATCCCCCATAACTTTAGGTCATTCTTAACCCCGCTAAAACCCACCAAACTAATCACAACCAATTGAACACCAAATAGTAACGAATCACCCCATCCTCCCTCATTCCATGCTCCCCGAAATAGCGCCGCCCAAAAATACGATTCCCATTACTGGAAAGGCAGGTCGGGATGAGAGAACAGCGATATGATGAAACCCGTTTAAACCTGATTTTCGCTCTGCAGCCTCCCCTCCTTCCCGCCCAAAGAAAAACGGCTGCCTCTTGCGAAGGCAGCCGTTTGCTTCCAAAGCTTTTACCGCTTAGTCCCCGATCTGGCGCTTGATCGCACTGCTGATCTGCTGGGACCACCGTTCCAGCACGATTCCATCGCGCCCTTCGATCAGCAACCGGGCTTTCGGTTCGGTGCCCGAATAACGCAGCAAGACACGTCCACCGGTCGGCTTTACTTCCGCCTCGGCTTTCTTGACCAATTCCAGCACGTCTTCCAACTCCTCGAACGGCAGCTTCTCGCGCACCCGGATGTTCGTGACCAGTTGGGGATACCGCACCCAGCACTTCGCCAGTTCGGAAAGCGACTTGTCCGTCGCCTTCATGATTTTCAGGATTTGCAGCGCGCTCACCAGCCCATCGCCGGTCGTGCTGTAATCCCGGAAGATCATGTGCCCGCTCTGTTCCCCGCCAAAGTTGTAACCGCACTTGAGCATCTCATCGATGACGTTCTTGTCACCCACGGCCGTGCGGACGACCTTGCCGCCCGCCTGCACGATGGCCGCATCCAGACCGGCGTTGCTCATCACGGTCGAGACCAGCGTCTTCTCCGCCAACGTCCCGTTCGCGAGCATGTCCAGACTGGCGATGGCCATGATGTCATCTCCATCAATCAAGCGTCCGCGCTCATCGCACAGAATCAAACGGTCCGCATCACCATCATGCGCGATGCCCATGTGCGCCCCATGTTCCCGCACCTTCTGGCACAGGAGCGAGGGATGCATGGAACCGCAGTCCTTGTTGATGTTTTTGCCGTCCGGCTGGTTGCCGTAGATGTAAGTCTCCGCCCCCAGTTCACGCAGCACACACGGCGTCGCCTTGTAAGCCGCCCCGTGCGCGCAATCCACCACGATGCGCATGCCGTCCAGCGTCATCCCCTTGGGAATAGACGTCTTCGCGTACTCAATGTATCGGCCCAGCGCGTCTTCGATACGCACTGCCTTGCCGATCTCGTCTGCCGTCGGCCGGATGTTCTCGATCTCCCCGCTGAACACCAAATTCTCGATCCGTTCTTCGATGTGATCCGCCAGCTTGTAACCGTCCGCTCCAAAGAACTTGATACCGTTATCGTCGTAGGGATTGTGCGAAGCCGTAATGACGATGCCGGCGTCCGCCCGCAGACTGCGTGTCACGTAAGCCACACCCGGCGTCGGGAGTGGCCCGATGAACAGCACATCCACGCCCATGGCGAGGATACCGGAGGAGATGGCGTTCTCCAGCATGTAGCCCGAGATGCGCGTGTCTTTGCCGATAACAATACGGTGCTTGCCCCGGCTGCGGGAATGGCTTTCCAGATGCTTGAAGACATGCGCGGCTGCCCGGCCCAGTTTCAACGCTGTTTCGGCTGTCACCGGTTCCACATTGGCCCGGCCACGCACCCCGTCCGTGCCGAAAATCCGACGATTAGTAGAAGACATTTATTTGGTTTTAGAATCTACGGCTGCGGCCTCACCGGTGCTTGCCCGCTCGACGATGACTGATTTCGGCTCCACCGAGACCAGTTCCACGCCGGGCGGCAACGACACCTGCACCACCCGGCTCGTCCGCCGCGTGGTCGCTGCCCAACCTTGCTTGTCATTCATGTCTGTAACATCGACGAAGGCAAGGATTTGTTTGGCGTTCAATACGCGAAGCTGCGATGGCTCCGCCCGGATCACCACCGAAACCGCCACCGGTTCCACCCGCAATGGCTCCAGATTATCCGCCGCGCGCAAAAGTGTGACCGGCCGCAGCAACGGCTTGCTGAGCCCCTTCACATTCGGGTCCGTGCCGTTCAAACTCGGCAAATGGGCGGAATCCAACTCAATCCGGTCGTTCAGCTTCCCGCCAAAGTTTGCCCAGATGAGCGTCGCCAGCACGAACGCGAGGAACTTCCACCAGAAATCACGGAAAAACAGGTCTTGGATGGCCATGCTATTTGCCCTCCTTTCGCGCGGGCGAAGAATGCAGGTTCGCCCGGATACGTACCCACACATGCCGCAACCAGTCCGATTTCTGCCGGTGCTCCCGCCGCTTGATCAAGACGGAGGAAAGGAAGGACCGCAGCACCTCCGCGCTCACCTTGCGCTCCAGGTGACCTTTGTAAGCATACGAAATCGCTCCCGATTCCTCCGAGACCACGATCACGATCGCGTCCGATTCTTCGGACAGCCCGATCGCCGCGCGATGCCGCGTGCCCATGGATTTCTCCAACCCCTGCTTTTGCGTCAGCGGAAAGATGCACGCCGCCTTCATGATGCGATCCCCCTTGATCACCACCCCGCCATCATGGATCGCATTATTCGGAAAAAAGATTGTCTCCAGCATCTCCGGTGTCGCCTCACAGTTCACCACGATGCCCGACTCCACCAAATCCTCCAACTGGATGGATTGCTCGATCGCGATCAACGCCCCGATCCGCACATCCGCCAACCGTTCGACCGTCTCAATGACCACCTCGATGTTCTCCCGTTCTTCCCCCGGGTCTTGGAAATAAGGCTGGTTGCCCAATTCCGCCAGCAACCGTCGCAACTCCGGCTGGAAGATCACCAGGCCCGCCACCACAAAGAAGGTCGAGAAAGTTCCCAGCAACAGTCGCAACACGCGCAGGTCCAGGATGCTCGTAACCAGCGCCAGCATCAGCAGCAACGCCACAAACCCCGTGATGACCGCCCAACCGCGGGTGCCTCGCAATCCGCGCAAAAAGACCAACAGGTAGTAGATCCCTACCGTCAAGATAAGGATCTCCAGCACCGGCCGCCAAATCACTTGGATTATGCCCCAAACCATCAGTTGCGTCGTTTTGCGATGGCTTCCGCCATCCTGAGTGCGCGGACCGTTTCCGCGACGTCATGTGTACGAATGATATTTGCCCCTTGCCCGATGGCATCCACCGAGCAGGCCAGCGCAGCCGGGAGTCGGTCCGGCACTTCTACCCCCAGCAGCCGCCCCATGAAGGACTTGCGCGAAACCCCTAACAGGAGCGGCCGCGCATACTTGGTAAAATGCCGCAGCCCCCCCAGCAATTGCAAGTTATGTTCCAGCGTTTTACCAAAACCGATCCCCACATCTAGGGCCACCTGGTCCAAGGCCATCCCGGCTGCTTGCATCCGTTGCAGACGTTCACCAAAGAACGCCCCCACTTCCGTCACGACATCGTGATAATGCGGGTTCGCTTGCATCGTTTGCGGTGTTCCTTGCATGTGCATGGCCACATAGCCCGCACCATGCGCGGCCACCAATCGCCACAAGCCATCCTTTTCCCGATTCGCCGCGATGTCGTTTACAATCTGCGCGCCCGATTCCAATGCCGCCTTCGCCACCTCAACCTTTTGGGTGTCGATAGACAGCACCACTTTCGTCTCGGCCCGCAACCGCTGGATCACCGGCACCACCCGGCGGATCTCTTCCTCTACACTGACCTCCGGCGCGCCCGGCCGGGTCGATTCTCCGCCGATATCGATGATCTCCGCCCCGGCTTCGATCATCTGCCAGGCATGCCGGACCGCCTTCTCTTGATCAAAATAATCGCCCCCGTCCGAGAACGAGTCCGGGGTAACGTTCAAAATGCCCATCACCACCGCCGGTCGCGGGAACACAAATTCGTTATTGCGGCAACGCCACTTCATGACTTTCCAAGTCGGTCGGCTGCTTCGACCAGTTTCCGGGCGATAGCGTTCACCAATTCATCCGGCACCCCGTTTTGCGGACTGGCGGTCTGTGTCAGCAGATGACATTGATCATTCACGTAATCGATCAGGACAAATTCCCCGTTCTCTTGCTGGGCCACCTCGGTGGAAAAGAAATTCATCCCCGTGGCCGCCGCCAACCGTCGGGCCAGATCATGCAAGCCACCTAGTTTCGCTTCCGTCTCCTCCGCCGCCGTCACCAGCCGGTAGCGATCATTGTAACAATTCCACCAACTCAGCCACGTCGAGCCGAAGACATGATACACCCGGAAATACGCCGGCGCACCGGCAATCTCACGCGGCACGATCCGTTGCTGCAAGAGATACGGTCCCCACGGCCACGCTCCCACCGCGCGCTTCAAGTCTTCCCCACTGGAGGCATTGAGAATCACCCCGCGCCGCCCATAACCCAACGCGGGCTTGATGACGAACGGCACCTTCAACTCTGCCACCTGTTCCGGTGAGATATCCGGCCAAACCCCATCTGGTGTTCGATCCACAATGAACGTCAGCGGCAGCGGCAACCCCGCCGAGAGCAACCGCTGATGCGCCATCGCCTTGTGGCACGCCGCCATCGCCACATCCGGCGGATCAATGACCTTTGCTCCCAATTCCTGTGACCGACGAATGATGCGGTGAAAAATCTCCTTCGGGTCGTGGTGCTCACTCTGCATATTGAGCACCACCCGCGCCCAGATATCCCTGCGTTCCAGCTTCGCCAGATACTCCTCCGCCCAGGCCGGTTCAATCAGGAAAAAGTTCAACCCGGCCCGGGCACAAGCCTCCTGCACGCGGTGAATGAAATAATCATCCGCGTCCAGCTTGTGCGTCATCGCCAGATCGTAAACCCTCGCCACGAGGGTAGTATCCCTAGCGAGCCTCGGGCCTGTCAATGCAAGCGGATCGGATTACGCGAAAAACTTCTTCGGTGCCTCGATCAATTCGATCTCATAACCCTCTGGCGCATCGATGAACGCAAAACCACCATTCCCGTCCGGGCGCAACGTCGGCCCGTCAGAATACTTCAGTCCATGCTTGGCGAGGTGCTTACCGAACTCTTCCAAGCTATCCACCTCGAACGCCAGATGCGTCAGGTCCGTCTGTACCAACACCGGACCACTGCTCGGGAAGTAGCATAACTCGATCAACTCCTCGCTCTCCGGTGTTTTTAGAAACACCAGTTCCGACCCGCGCGGGGACTTGTGACGCCGCACTTCCTCGAGACCAAGGATGTCCTTGTAAAACTTCACCGATGTTTCCAAATCATTCAGACGATACCGGGTATGCAATAATTTTTTAGCCAAGCTCATGCCTGAAGTGTAAGGCAAAGAAACGAGGAGAGCAACCGGAGGGAAAACCCAAAATCCAAAGATCCAAGCTCCAATGAAACTCCAAGCCTCAAAATACCCATAATGCTTTACGCATTCGTGAGTGCCGGTGCTGGAGCTTGGTCGTCTTCCTATTCTCTGGTGTTTGAAGCTTTGGATTTGAGATTTCTTCCACCTTGCCCTCGCTCTTCCATTCCGCTACCCCTAACCCCGTGCGTACGAGACTCTATTGTCGTTACATTCTCGGACTACTCCTTTTGACCTTCAGCCTATCCGTCTCTGCCCAGATTGACCCTGAGCCGCGCCAGCTCATCCAGTTGGGTTATAACCAGACTTTCACTGGCAAATCCCCCCTTTCCGGCTATGCGTTCTATTATTGGAACAAGCCGGAATTCGTTCGTACCAACCTGACCCTGCGCGTCGCCCTCGCCCCCGTCTACATCGATACCGAGCTCGGGATCAAAGGCGCGCTCGGCGAAAACACCGACCTCGGCATCGGCTTCGCCGGCGGCGGCTTTGCGGACAGCTATGCCGAAGTCCGCCAGGGCCAGTATCTGAAAGGCGAATCCTTCACCGGGCATGGCGGCGAGATTTCCGCCAGCCTGTATCATCTCTTCAATCCAGGCGCCCGCATCCCGCTTAACGGCATTTTGCGCCTCTCCGCCCATCAAAGCTTCTACGAATCGGATGAGCAGACCGCGGTAAACTTTCAACTGCCCGACAACCAGACCGTCTTCCACCTGCGCAGCGGCTTGCGTTACGGCGGCCGCGAACCCGTGCTCGCCCCGGATCTCGCCATGGAAATCTCCCTCTGGCAGGAAACGCAACTGCGCACGGAACGCGGCAGCTACGGCTTCGCCGGAGACCGCGCGCTGGAAGGCAACTCCCACCTGTTCTGGGGCCGCTTGCTCTTCATCTACACGCTGGAGGAATGGAAACATAACATCAACTTCAGCATCACCGGCGGCGGCAGCATTAATGCCGACCGCTTCAATGCGTTCCGCCTCGGCTCCATCCTCCCGATGGCCTCCGAGTTCCCGCTCGACCTGCCCGGCTATTACTACGAGGAACTCAGCGCAGACCGTTTCGCCCTCTTCAATCTCCAATACTCCCTGCCCCTGGATGAACAGCGCCGGTGGAATCTGACGGCTCATGGTTCCACCGCCTATGTGGATTATCTCAAAGGCTTGGCGCAGCCCGGTCATTGGCATACGGGCGTGGGCGGTGGCCTGATGTATCGCGCGCCCTCCGGCTCCTGGCTCATCATGGCGGGTTACGCCTACGGCTTTGACAGCATCCGCAGCAACGGTCGCGGCTCCAGCGCTATCGGTATCCTGTGCCAATTCGATCTCGATGCCGCCGGCAAGGCCTTCAAAGCCCGGCAAGACCCCGATGCCGGTCCCCGTTCACGCGGACTCTTTCGCATTTTCAATTAGCCCGGGTTCAGTTACAACGCGTGCATGTTATCCCGTAGCCTAGCACTCAGCCTGGGGTTGTTCGCCAGCGTCCAGCTCTTTGCCGCCCCCTTTGCCGATAACCTCGTCGTTCAAAACGTTCCGGAAATCCCGCCCTCATTGAAAGCCGAGGTGGGCCGTTATCTGGAGTTCCGCGGCGCCGGCATGGCCGATTGGCACCCACTCAAACGCGAGATGCTCATCACGACGCGCTTCGCGGATTCTCCCCAGCTCCATTACGTGAAGTTCCCCGGTGGCGCACGCACGCAGATGACATTCCTGCCCGAACCCGTGGGCGGCGGTTCATTCCAGCCGAAGACCGGCGAATACCTCGTCTTCGCGCAAGACACCGGCGGCAGTGAGTTTTATCAATATTATCGCTTCGACCTTAAGGACGGCCGCATCACGTTGCTCACGGATGGGAAATCGCGTAACACCGGCGCCAAGTGGTCGCACAGCGGACAGTCCATCGCCTATGCTTCCACCCGCCGCACCGGCCGTGATAACGATCTCTACCTCATCGACCCTGCGAATCCCAAAACGGACCGCAAGCTGGTAGAATTGAAAGGGGGCGGTTGGGACATCGCCGATTGGTCACCGGATGATAAAAGCCTGTTGTTGTTCGAATACGTCTCGATCAACGAAAGCTACCTGCACTTGCTGGACATCGCCACCGGCAAACTGGAATTGCTCACCCCGAAAGGCGCGACCAAGATCGCTTACGGTGGCGCGAAATTCAGCAAGGACGGCAAGAGCCTCATCCTCACCACGGATCAAGGTTCCGAGTTCCAACGTCTCGGCCGTTACGATCTCGTCACCAAGGTTTTCACTCCTTACACCGCCCATATTCCTTGGGACGTTGATGAATTCGAACTCTCCAAGGACGGCAAAACCATCGCCCTCATCACGAATGAAGACGGCGCGGGCATCCTGCGCCTGATGGACGCCAAGAACGGCAAGGAACTCAAGACGCCGAAGCTGCCCATCGGCACCGTCTCTGGCCTGAACTGGCACGAAAACAACCGCGACCTTGCCTTCAACGTCAGTTCGGCCAAGGCCCCTTTCGACATTTATTCTCTCGATGTTAAGACCGGCAACATTGATCGCTGGACGGAAAGCGAAACGGGCGGCCTCGATGCCTCCAAGTTTTCCGAGCCCGAAATGATCCGTGTGAAGAGCTTCGATGGTTTGGACATCTCCGGCTTCATCTACCGCCCGGACGCCCAGAAGTTTCCCGGACCGCGCCCCGTCATCGTCTATATCCATGGCGGACCGGAGAGCCAGTCCCGCCCGCGCTTTCAAGCTCGCTTGAATTATTATCTGAATGAGATGGGCGTCGCCCTGCTCTACCCGAATGTACGCGGCTCCGCTGGCTACGGTAAAACATTCCTCACGCTCGATAACGGCTTCAAACGCGAAGATTCCGTGAAGGACATCCGCGCGTTCCTGGACTGGATCGACCGCGATGCCAGCCTCGACAAGCAACGCATCGCGGTGATGGGCGGCAGTTACGGCGGCTACATGACCCTCGCCTGCATGGTGCATTACAACGACCGCCTGCGCTGCGGTAATGACATCGTGGGCATCTCGAACTTTGTCACCTTCCTGAATAACACACAGGATTACCGTCGCGATCTGCGTCGAGTGGAATACGGCGATGAGCGCGATCCCAAGATGAAGGAACATCTGGAGAAGATTTCGCCCAATCGCCATGCGGATAAGATCAAGAAGCCGCTCTTCGTGGTGCAAGGCCAGCAAGACCCGCGCGTGCCTTACACCGAAGCCGAACAGATGGTGGAAGCCATACGCAAAAACGGCGGTAAGGTCTGGTATATGATGGCCAAAGACGAAGGCCACGGCTTCGCGAAAAAGAAGAACGCCGACACGCAATTCCTCGCTACGATTATGTTCTTGCAGGAAAACTTGCTGAAGTAACACGTTTGAGTGAAAGCAAACATCCACCAGCTTATCGCGACAGCCGTATCATTCGGCGGCAAATGTTGCTCCCTCTGCCCAAGGGAGAAGGAGCCGCGCGATTGCACTGACTTTAAATTTAAATTCTAGCCGCTTCAGCGGCCACGCTCTTCATCCGTCTTAACTAATATCCCCTATGCCTAATTCTCCCAAACGCACGCGTCATTTCGCCAGCGACAATTATGCGGGCATCTGCCCGGAAGCCTGGAAGGCCTTGGAAGAAGCCAATACCGGCCACTGCCCCGCTTACGGTGAGGATGAGTGGACCCGTAAGGCCGCCGATCTCATCCGCGAGATCTTCGAGACGGAGTGCGAGGTGTTCTTCGCCTTCAGCGGCACGGCGGCGAATTCCCTTTCACTGGCGTCCACCTGCCAATCTTATCACAGCATCATTTGCCATGAGACGGCGCATATCGAGACGCACGAGTGCGGTGCGCCCGAGTTCTTCTCCAACGGCACGAAGCTCCAGCTCGTCTCCGGCCCAAACGGCAAGATGAGCGCGGCTTCCATCGAACACGTCATCACGCGCCGGAACGATATCCATTATCCCAAGCCCAAGGCAATCAGCCTCACGCAATCGACGGAGTTCGGCGCGGTCTATACGCCGGATGACTTGAAAGCTATCTGGGCCGTAGCCCGCAAACACGATGTGAAGATCCAGATGGATGGTGCGCGCTTCGCCAATGCCGTCGCCGCGCTCAAGGTCGCCCCCAAGGAAATCACCTGGCAGGCCGGCGTGGATGTCCTCTGTTTCGGCGGCACGAAGAACGGTCTGCACGTCGGCGAGGCTATCGTGTTCTTCAATAAACAGATGGCTGTTGAATTCGATTTCCGCTGCAAACAGGCCGGTCAGCTCTGTTCCAAGATGCGTTTCATGTCTGCCCCGTGGTTAGGTGTATTGCAGAACGGTGTCTGGCTGAAACACGCCAGCCACGCGAACGCCATGGCCAAGTTGCTCGAATCCAAACTGCGCGACCTTCCCGGCCTGCGCCTCGCGCTGAAGACCGAGACGAACATGGTCTTCGTGGAGATGCCTAAACCGGTCATCGAAGCGATGTATGCCAAAGGCTGGAAATTCTACACCACTTTCGGCGATTGCGGTTGCCGTCTCGTCTGCTCGTGGGATACGACGCCCGAGGATATCGAATCTTTCATCAGCGATCTGACGCCGCTGTTATAGATCATCTCCCCACTTCGAACACATCGAGTATCTCGCGCGTGGCTTCGATCAGGCGAACCACTTTGCCGCTGATAGTGACTGTGATCACGCCTTTCGGTGGAGGCGGCAGCTTCACCACCAGCTCGGGCGGTAAGGGATGACATTCCTTGTAAACCGCTACCGGCATGACTTCGCCTTGGACCATCTTCTTTTCCCATCCCGGTGGCAGCTTGCCCCCGCGCGCAACCTTCTTCTGCAATCCCGGCGGTAGGGATTTTGGTTTTTTGCCCGGTTTCTTGGGTTCCTCGTAACTTTTCACATAGGTGTTGATGATCTCACGTTCCGGTACCGTGATTTTCACATCCACCCATGGCTCTTTCGGTTTTTCTGTGGTGACAGCCGCTGAACCGCCCGCTTCTTTGGCCGCGTTCTTCGGTTTCTCATTCTTGTCACCCGCCATGGCTGATTGGACAGCCAGAAACACTGCCAAACAGCCCAGCAGCCAACCGCGCGTTAATGACGATTGTTTCATATTTTATCAGAAATATTGGTTTTCCGCTCAATCTTTGCTTTACCTCTTACCAGCTTGATTTGTGCCAAGAACCGCCCAAGCCAGAAGCGACTTAGCAAAGAACGTTTTAGACCTGATAAATCAGCGCAGATTGCATGATATGCCTTTAAAGCCGCCGACTCTTCATCGACCACGAAACAGCCCCGCTTCACACCCCCATTAGCCGCACTTGGGGTTGTGAATAAACAGCACTTGATTTGCCCCCGTTCCGTCTTACCTTGCACCCTTGTTTTTCGACCGGCCGACCGGTCACTGACGCTGAAACACATGTCCGCCATTAATCTTGCCCATCCTGACCAGTTCGCCAGCCGCCACCTCGGCCCGAGTGAATCTGAACTCGCCGCGATGCTTCCTGTCGTCGGTGTGAAATCGCTCGCCGAACTGGCTGATCGCACCGTGCCCGCCAGCATCCGACTGAACCGCCCGCTCAACCTCCCCGAGCCTTGCTCCGAGTTTGAAGCCCTGGCGGAACTGCGCGGCATCGCCAGCGCGAACAAAGTGTTCCGTTCCTACATCGGCATGGGTTATTACGACACGATCACGCCGCCCGTGATCCAGCGTAATATCCTCGAGAACCCCGGCTGGTACACGCAATACACACCGTATCAGGCGGAAATCTCCCAAGGCCGCCTCGAATCCTTGCTGAACTACCAGACGATGGTGTGCGACCTCACCGGCCTGGACATTGCGAATGCCTCCCTTCTCGATGAAGGCACCGCGGCTGCCGAAGCCATGACTATGGCTTACAGCATCAAGGGTAACGACACGAAGAACGTCATCTTCATCGCCGAGAATTGCCATCCACAGACTATCAATGTCGTGGTCACACGCGCGAAGCCCGTGGGCATCGAGGTGCGCATCGGCAATCCGGCCAAGATCGATTTCGACGGCAAGCTCTTCGCCGTGCTCGTACAGTATCCGGATACGTTCGGTGCGGTCACGGATTACACCGACCTGATCACCAAGACGCACGCCGCTGAAGCCATCGCGATCATCGCGTCTGATCTGCTTGCCCTCACGCTCTTGAAATCGCCCGGTGAACTCGGCGCGGACATCGCCGTGGGCAGTGCGCAACGCTTCGGTGTACCGCTGGGTTACGGTGGACCGCACGCCGCGTTCTTCGCCACGCGCGATGCCTTCAAGCGCCAGATGCCTGGTCGTATCGTGGGTGTCTCGAAAGATTCCCGTGGCAAGGCCGCTTACCGTCTCTCGCTGCAAACGCGCGAACAACACATCCGCCGCGACAAGGCCACGAGCAACATCTGCACGGCGCAAGCGCTCCTCGCGAACATGGCCGCGATGTATGCTTGCTATCACGGTCCGAAAGGCCTGAAAGCCATCGCGCAACGCGTGCATGGCGTGACCACTGTGCTCGCCGCCGGCCTGGCGAAGCTCGGCCTGAAGGTCGAACCCGCCGCTTACTTCGACACCTTGCGCATCACTGTGAAGGACGCCGGTTCTGTTCACGCCATCGCTGAGCAGCACGGCATCAACTTGCGCCAGATCGACGGCACATCCGTTGGTCTCTCCGTTGATGAAACGGTTTCGGCCAAGGACATCGTTGAACTGTGGCAAATCTTCAATGGTGACAAAGCACCGGACTTCACGATCAAAGACGTAAACCAAGGATTGGCATCGAGCATCCCCGCTGCGTTGCAACGCACCAGCGAGTATCTCACGCACAAGGTTTTCAACCTGTATCACTCGGAGACGGAGATGCTGCGCTACTTGCGCAAGCTGGAATCGCGCGATCTCTCGCTCACGCATTCCATGATCCCGCTCGGCTCCTGCACGATGAAGCTGAACGCGACGGTGGAGATGTTCCCCGTGAGCTGGCCGGAGTTCGGCAAATTGCATCCCTTCGCGCCGCTGAGTCAGACGCAGGGTTATCTCACGATGTTCAAGCAGTTGGAGCAATGGCTCGCGGAGATCACCGGGTTCGACGCGATCTCGCTGCAACCAAACGCCGGTTCCGCCGGTGAATACGCGGGCCTCATGGCCATCCATGCATATCATCAGAGCAAGGGCCAGGTGAACCGCGATATCTGCCTCATCCCGACTTCCGCGCACGGCACGAATCCCGCCAGTGCCGTGATGGCCGGTCTGAAAGTGATCCCTGTCGCCTGCGACAAGGAAGGCAACATCGACGTCGCTGACCTGCGCACGAAGGCGGAGCAATATAAGGACACGCTCTCGTGCTTGATGATCACGTATCCGTCCACGCACGGCGTGTTCGAGGAAAGCATCAAGGACATCTGCCAGATCATCCACAATTTCGGCGGTCAGGTTTACATGGATGGCGCGAACATGAACGCCCAAGTCGGCCTGTGCCGTCCGGGTGACATCGGCGCGGACGTCTGCCATCTGAACCTGCACAAGACCTTTTGCATCCCGCATGGCGGCGGCGGTCCGGGCATGGGCCCGATCGGTGTGGCGAAGCACCTCACGCCGTTCCTGCCGGGTCATCCGGTAGTTTCGCTCGAAGGCCAGCACAAGCTCGGCGCGATTTCCGCTGCGCCTTGGGGCAGTGCGAGCATCCTGACGATCTCGTGGGTTTACATCCGTTTGATGGGACCGGCTGGCGTGACGGATGCGACGAAGTTCGCCATCCTAAACGCGAACTACATCGCCAAGCGTCTGCAAGAGCACTTCCCGATCCTCTATAAGGGCAAGAGCGGCCTCGTCGCGCACGAGTGCATCCTGACCTGCGCCAGTTCAAGGCGGTCACCGCCGAGGATGTTGCCAAGCGCCTAATGGATTACGGTTTCCACGCGCCGACGTTGAGCTGGCCCGTGGCGGGCACGTTGATGGTCGAGCCGACCGAGAGCGAATCCCAAGCCGAGCTGGACCGCTTCTGCGACGCCATGCTCGCCATTCACGCCGAGATCCAAGCCGTGGAAATCGGCGCGCTCGACAAGGCGAATAACCCGCTCAAGAACGCTCCGCACACGGCGGACACCATCGCCAGCGATGCGTGGAATCGTCCTTACTCCCGTGAGCAAGCGGCCTTCCCTCGCCCGTGGTTGAAGGACCACAAGTTCTGGCCCGCCGTTGGTCGCATCGATAACGTATTCGGCGATCGTAACCCGGTCTGCACATGCGTGGGCATGGAGGCTTATCAGTAAGCTTTCACGATAGATTCATAAAAGCGAAACGCCGGACAGACATGTCCGGCGTTTTACTTTTAAATGATTTGGAACGACGTAGCACACCACCCTGTGCTGCCGGTTTCCAGCGGCAGTTCTGGAGCGTCCGCCGCAGCGCACTTACTTCGTTGCCTACCCCTGTCCCTCTGCCACTTCCCATCCCCCATCCACAGCGAGCACTTGCCCGGTAATAAACTTCGCTTCATCCGAAAGCAGGAACACCGCCGCCGCACTTAAGTCTTCTGGCCGGCCGATGCGCCCGCCATCCAGCGGCTGCTTCGTCTTGATGAACTGCATGATGGCCTCGTTCGTCTGTGCACGTTCCGACATCGGCGTCGCCACCAAGCCCGGTGCGAGCACGTTGAACCGGATATTCTGCGCCGCGTAATACGCCGCCGAGGCACGAGTCAGCCCGACAATCCCCGCCTTCGCCGTCGCATACGCATGCGTGCTGAAAAACTTTGGTGACGGTGCCCACGCCAATACCGACGATAGATTCAACACCACTCCGCCCGAACCTTGCTTAAGAAACTGCTGCACCGCCGCGCGATTGGAATAAAAGACCGAATCCAGATTCAGTCCCATGGTATAGACCCAGCCCGTGTCTGTGCATTCGTGCAACGGACCATCACCCATGCGCCGACCACTACCGCCCGCCACGTGATAGAGTCCATGAAAACCACCGAAGGTCTTCAGAGCCGCTTTGATGGCTTTTACCGCTGTCTCAGGGTTGGTGGCATCGGCCGTCAACACCTTGGCCGCTTTGCCAAAGCTCTTCTGCGCCTTCTGCGAAGTAGAACGGTCAACGCCTACCACCACGATTTTAGCCCCCTCCGCCAGCAATGATTCCGCCGCTGCGAATCCGATACCGGTGGTGCCCCCGATGATGGCGATGATTTTTCCTTTTAACCGTTTGCCCATAACCACAGATAAGCAGCATTCGCGCGTGAATGCCATCCCGATAAAAACAGCCTCAAGTCAGAATATCCTTCACCACATGCCCATGCACATCGGTAAGCCGGAAGTAACGGCCCTGATATTTGAAGGTCAATCGCTCGTGATCAATGCCGAGCAAATGCAGCATCGTCGCGTGGAAGTCATGCACATGAACACCGTTGTTCGCGATGTTGTAACCGAACTCATCAGTCGCCCCATAGACCATGCCCGGCTTGGCTCCCCCGCCCGCCATCCAGATGCTGAAGCAGCGCGGATGATGATCTCGCCCGTAATTCGTCGGCGTCAGCTTACCTTGCGAATAATTCGTGCGACCGAACTCTCCGCCCCAAACCACCAGCGTATCTTCAAGTAAGCCGCGTTGTTTCAAATCTTGCAACAATGCCGCTGCCGGTTGATCCGTCTCCTGGCACTGCCGTTTGATGCCCCCCGGCAATCCACCGTGTTGATCCCAGCCTTGATGATAAAGCTGGATAAACTTCACTCCGCGTTCAGCGAGCCTACGCGCCTGCAAACAATTCGCTGCGAACGTGCCCGGCTTCTTCGCATCTGGCCCATACATATCCAGCGTGACCTGCGATTCTTTCGAGAGATCCATCACATCCGGCACGCTCGTCTGCATGCGATACGCCATCTCGTATTGCGCGATGCGCGTATCGATCTCCGCATCGTTCGCTTTCGCCGCGCTGTGCTCGTGCAACTCGCGCAGACGATCCAACATCATACGACGTCCATCGCTGTCGATCCCCTCAGGATTGTTCAGGTAAAGCACCGGATCTTTGCCCGAACGGAATTGCACGCCTTGATGCCGAGACGGTAGGAAACCGCTACCCCACAAGCGCGAGTAAAGCGGCTGATCCGTCTTGCCCTTCGTGATGAGCACCACGAACGACGGCAGATTCTCATTATCACTGCCCAAGCCATAATGCAGCCACGCCCCGATGCTTGGTCGCCCGGATAATTGCGAACCCGTCTGCAAAAACGTGATCGCCGGATCGTGATTGATGGCTTCCGTGAACATCGAGCGCACGATGCACATGTCATCCACCATCTTGGCGGTGTGCGGCAGTAACTCGCTCACCCAAGCCCCGCTCTTTCCGTATTGGTTGAACTTGTAGATGGAGCCCGCCAAAGGCAATGAAGCCTGATTCCCCGACATGCCGGTAAGCCGTTGTCCTTTACGCACGGAATCTGGCAACTGCTCGCCATTGCGTTCATTGAGCAACGGCTTGTAATCAAACGTTCTGAGCTGCGATGGCCCGCCGCTCATGAAGAGATAGATCACCCGCTTCGCCTTCGCTGGAAAATGCAACTGCCCGTTCAGGATGCCCCTATCCGCTGCTTGTGCCACGGCACCCGCTGAACTCAGCGGATTCACCAGATTTGCGAGCGCGATACCGCCGAGCCCCAGACCAAATCGGTTCAGGAACTGGCGACGGCTCAAGCCCAGCGCATCCAACGGTCCCGTGCAAAGTGGTGTACTCATAACAAATTCTTTCATCCCGGATGAACCACCGGGGCGGCTGCCGCACCGCCACCCGGCATCATGAAATCGATCCGGCGCAACTCCGCCGTTTTCTTCTCTAGGTCGTAGATGACGTAGCTAGATTTGACTATCCCATCTCGCGGTTGCCCCACACTACCCACGTTAAGCAGATACTGCGCCCCAAGTTGGAAGCTCACTAGGGTGTAAGTCCCTCCGCGAACAGCTAGACCTTTCTCAAAGCAAACCGGCACATGCGTATGCCCATTAAAGCAGACCGATGTTTTCTGTTCCGTGAATGAAGCGGCTGCTGCATTTTTATCGAACACATATTCCCACCGTTCTGGATGATTTAGCGTCGCATGCACCAAAGTAAACCCATCCCCAACCACCACGAGCGAAAGCCTAATCAGCCATTCTTTCGCTTCTTCACTCAAAGCTTCCCTGTTGCCTCTATCCGCTCTCTCGCTTTCTCGTTGAAGCCATCCAACGCCATCCCAGAGGCACAATACTCATCTTGGTTCCCTCTCACGCAAACCGCCCCGATCGACCTCACCATCTCCACACATTCCTCTGATTGGCCATACTCGCCCACGATGTCGCCCGCGCAGAAATATCCGTTACAGCCATTGCCTTCGGCGTCTCTCAACACCGCCTGCAATGCTGGCAGATTACCGTGGATGTCACTGAATACCGCGCATCTCATCGCTTCATCACAAATTCGTCAAAGTTCATCACTGCGCTCACCAAGATTGTCGTCGCCGCGACATCGGCGGTCTCCAATGTCGCATCCGGTTTTGTCTCTCCCGTCTTGATCAATTTCTGCGCCGCCTCGTTATTCTTGGCGAACCGCGCCTTCTGTTCGGCATAGAGGCTCTGCAAAATCTTCACCTCATCTTTGTCTGGTGTACGACCGGTGAGCAATCGAAAGCTGGTGCGGATGCGTTGATCCACCGCTTTCGATTCCGCTTTCACCAACTTCTCCGCCAACACACGCGAAGCCTCCACGAATTGCGGATCGTTGAGCAACACCAAGGCTTGCAACGGCGTGGAGGTGATCTCGCGTTTGGCCGTGCAGATCTCCCGTGAAGTTGCATCAAAGCTCACCATGGATGGCGGCGGCGAGGTGCGACGCCAGAAGGTGTAGAGACTGCGGCGATACAACTTATCCCCCTTATCCTGCACGTAGGTTTTGCCTGTGCCGGATTCCTCCCACAGCCCTGCCGGTTGATACGGCTTCACACTTTGCCCCCCGATGATCGGGTTCAACAGGCCGCTCACTGCCAACGCCTCATCACGGATCTGCTCTGCCGCCAAACGATGTCTCGGGCCACGCGCCAGCAACAGATTCTCAGGGTCTTTCGCCAATTGCTCCTTGGTCGGCACAGAAGTCTGGCGATACGTCGCCGACATCAGGATGAGCTTGTGCAACGCTTTCCGATCCCACCCAGACTTGATGTAGTGATCTGCCAACCAATCCAGCAATTCCGGATGCGTCGGCCTTTGGCTTTGCGCACCGAAGTCTTCCACTGTCGCCACCAAGCCTCGCCCAAAGTGCAGCTTCCAGATGCGGTTCACCGCCACACGCGCCGTCAGCGGATTCCGCGGATCCGTCATCCACTTTGCCAGTCCTAGCCGAGTCCGTGGGTAGTCTTTGGCAAACGGCAAAATTCCTTCCGGTGTGTTCGGTGAAACCGGTTCACCAGGCGCATCGTAATTACCCCGCTTCAACAGGAAGGCCTGCCGTTGCTTGCCCATGTCCTGCATCACCATGATTTCCTGCACGCCATTCACCAGCGCATTCTCTTCTTCACGGACCTTTTTCAACTCCGCCGCAGCTTTCTTGGCTTCCGTATCCACTCGCTGGAGATAATAGGCCAACAGCTTGTCATCCCCCACCACCTGATTGCCGCCCAAACCGGTAAGGCTCGCAACTTCCAGTTCCGTCAGTGCCGCATCATAAACGGCAAATTCATCGATCAACCCACCTTTGAAACCATTATCACGAAAGCGCCCGGCCAAGGTCAGGTGGATGTTACCCGCATCAGCGTCACCCCACTCGGCACGGTGGATGATATCCCGGTAGAGATTGTCCCTCACCATCTCCACGGATTGTTTCTTGCCGTTCAAGTAAAGCGCAAGCCCGGCAGCTTTGCTGGAGCCGTCATAGGTCACCGTCAAGTGAGACCACTCATTCAACGGCAAGGCATCTTTCGCCCGGATGGCGATCGCATTGCCCGGCCAGAAATGGATGAGACCGAAGAATGGTTTACCATCCTCCAAAACCAATTCATATCCACGGCTGCCGGAATCACTCCATGCTCTTGACCGATGAAACACCACGGCACGCGCTTGCTTTTCCGTCGGCTTCAGCCAGAGCGTGAACGAGAAAGCATCCGTGCGTTTGAACTCTCCGGCACCGCGGCATTCCACTTCATTATCCCCACTGAATTGGAGAGCCTGCCCGGACTGCCCGGCCACGCTCTTGGGTGATTCTACCAACACTGCCGCATTTGTTCCCTGTGCGTTGGGGGTCTTGTTGCCTTTGATATCCTCAAAGGCATAGCTCGCGACTGGTTTGGGTGCGGCGATCGCAGCACTCGGGTTTTTCCACGCTTCAAAGCGCGTAGTTGCGCCGCTGGCGATCTGCTTC
Organism: Limisphaerales bacterium; assembly: GCA_965283725.1. Classification (GTDB taxonomy): domain Bacteria; phylum Verrucomicrobiota; class Verrucomicrobiia; order Limisphaerales; family JAEYXS01; genus JAEYXS01. The sequence goes on along the minus strand of CBDIPT010000001.1, from coordinate 1,033,203 downwards.
CATTCAGCCTGTTTCGTCTCAATTTGTGCCTTCAAGGCATTGTGTTTCTCCTCTTGATCACCCTTATAGAGGTTCAAAGCTGGGGTCGGCGTCGCGCGCGTGAAATGCGAGTAGAGCCCCGACTCATCGATGCTGTTGAAGAACGCACCTAAAGAATAATAATCCTTCTGCGTGATGGGATCGTATTTGTGATCGTGGCAGCGGGCGCATTCCAAGGTGAGGCTCAAGAACGCGGTGCCCACCGTATGCACACGGTCAGACACATATTCATTGCGGAACTCTTCGTCGATACTTCCGCCTTCATTCGTCTGCCGGTGCAACCGGTTGAACGCCGTCGCCAGCTTCTGATCCCGCGTCGCATTAGGCAACAGATCACCTGCGAGCTGCCACGTGATGAACTGGTCGTAAGGCAGGTTCTCGTTGAACGCCTTGATGACCCAATCGCGCCACGGATACATGTTCATATCCACGTCCGCTTGATAACCGAACGTGTCCGCATACCGCGCCAAATCGAGCCACTCACGCGCCATCTGCTCACCGTAAGCCGGCGATTGCAGCAGACGGTCGATCACCTTCTCGTAAGCATTCGCCGACTTGTCCTTCAGGAAGGCATCAATCTCTTCCAGCGTTGGCGGCAGCCCGGTCAGGTCAAACGCTGCCCGCCGGATCAACTGCTCCTTGGTCGCCTCGGCTGAAGGCTTGAGCTTTTCCTGCTCCATCCGGGCGAGGATGAATTGGTCAATCGGGTTCCTCACCGCGCGGGTGTTCTTCACTTTTGGTGGCGTCACGCGGGCAATTTCCGCGAACGCCCAATGCTTGCCCCAAGGCGCACCCTGCTCCACCCAGCGTTTCAGCGTTTGTTTCTGCCCTTCCGTCAGGCTGCGATGCGAATCCGGGGGTGGCATCACTTCATTCTCATCTTTGCTCAGCACCCGCACCACAAGTTCGCTCTTGTCTGGCTGGCCTTTGACGATGTTCGCCACGCCGTCTTTATTTACCCGAAACGCCCCCTCTTGCGTATCCAGTCGCAGTTTGGCTTTGCGCCCCTCTTCGGCAGGCCCGTGACAGTGAAAACATTTGTCTGATAATATGGGCAAAACATCCTTGGCATAGTCCACCTTCCCTTCGGGCGACGCCCCCCATGCGCCCCATAAACACAGACTCAGGCTTCCTAAGAAAGCCAGCCACTTCGCCTGTCTGTTCGCTATCATGTGCATCGTTACTTGATTACCTGTTCTTGGGCCTCATCGCAATGGATGAAACGGTCCCCCTCATTGTAAAATCCTGCCGTCCCTCGTAGCCGATGAGGTGTAACTGACCGTTTCCCCTCCAGCTTTCTCTCCATCTCACTTTCCCTCACCAGCTCTGTCATATCCCTACTCAATCACATTTTCCCGCTCTCCGTTATCACTACGCTCGGTATTCCTCACTATTCTCGGACAAAATTCACCGATCACGCGTTCACCCGGCCATCAGATCAGTGTCTCCGTTAGCCTTCCATCGGCTATATCGTCACAAAACATTCGTTTCCCCATGGCTTTATCCAGCCACACTTTTCCGCACTGCGTTATCACTACGCTCGCTATAGCTCACTCCAACTACCCAAAATCATCTCGTCTATCCCGTTTTCCATTCTTTGGAACTCGAATCTTCCACTTCCAGCCTCATTCCGGCTCTTTTCATGCCGTCATCCTCTTATCAATGTGCTTACACCATTAGGCCTATATGCGCTATGCGCCCTATCTGGAGACAAAATCAGCCTGCAAGCCTCCAGACTCGACAGCCCCGCTTCTCCCATGCACTATCCTGAAAGCCAAAGAAGAAGTGCGAAGCAATGTCCGATAAAAAGTACAACATCCTGTTTCTCGAAGATAACCTGGTATCTTCCCACCTTGTTGTGACGACGCTCTCCCGCGAGCTGCCCGAAGTCAAATTCATCACCGCCATCACCATCAAGGAAGCCCGCCAGAAGATTGCCGCCCAGAAGTTTGACCTCTTCATCCTCGACATCCAGTTGCCCGACGGCAACAGCATCGATTTCCTGACCGAACTGAAACGCGAGCACGTCTCGCTGCCCCGCGCCATCTTCATGACGGCCAGCAAGCTGCCAGAACTGCGCCAGCGCGCCCAATCCGCCGGTGCTGTCCGTTTCTTTGAAAAGCCCTTCAAGATGAAGGATTTTGCCCGGCTCATCCGCGAATTGCTGAATGAAGCGCCGGTAGCTCAAACTTCCGAACTGGCCTTTGAAGGCAGCCTGAGCAGTTTGACGCCCATGGACCTGGTCCAGTTGAAATGCCTCTCCATGGCCACCATCGGCCTGCAGTTCACCACTCCAACCGGCAATACCGGCGTCGTCTATTTTCGCAACGGGCTGGTCTTTCACTCCACCTGCGGTGACCTCACGGGTGAAGCCGCCTTCTGCCGCATCCTGAGCTGGAAAGGCGGCAAGATCGGTGAGGTGCCCGTAACACCAGAACTGCCCCGCACCATCACGGCCAACTGGACGGACCTGCTCATGCGCGCCGCCCAGATGATTGACGAAGGCGCAGGCGGCTAGGCCTACTTCAGCTTGTCCTCTGGCGCGCCGATCACCATCACATCTTCCGCGCCCATCTCCGGTTCCGGGATGCGCATGCCGTAGAAAGAGCGGTATACAAAGCCTAGTGCCACGAGGAAGAACACGACTCCGATCCCGTATTTCAAAGCCTGATCCTGCAACGTCACGGCGATCTCCACCGCCAGCAAGCCGAAGAGTGTGGTGAATTTGATGACCGGATTCAGTGACACCGAGGATGTATCTTTGAAAGGATCGCCCACCGTATCCCCCACCACCGTGGCCGCGTGCAGCTCCGTCCCCTTCATGCGCATGTCCACTTCCACGATCTTCTTGGCATTATCCCAAGCCCCGCCCGCATTCGCCATGAACACCGCCTGGAAGAGTCCGAAGAACGCCATCGCCACCAGATAACCGATGAAGAAATACGGGCTGAAAAATGGCAGTGCGAGTGAGAAACAGAAGATGACCACAAAGATGTTCACCATGCCCTTCTGCGCATACACGGTGCAGATCTCGACCACTTTCTTGCTGTCCGCGATGGAGGCCACCGCCGCATCCAGCTTCATGTTCTCCTTGATGAACACCACCGCGCGATACGCCCCGGTGACCACCGCTTGAGTCGATGCCCCCGTGAACCAATAGACCACCGAGCCGCCCATCAAGAGCCCCAAGATCACCTCCGGTTGCACCAGACTCAACCGCGTCACCACATCGCCATATTTCTGTTCCAGCAACAGGATGATCCCGAAGACCATCGTCGTCGCTCCGACCACAGCGGTGCCGATGAGCACCGGCTTGGCCGTTGCCTTGAACGTGTTCCCGGCACCATCCCCCTTCTCCAATTGATGCTTCGCGCCTTCAAAATCGGGCGTGAATCCAAAATCCCTTTGGATCTCCTGTGCAATGTTCGGCTGCGCTTCGATCTGGCTCAGTTCATAGACCGATTGAGCGTTGTCCGTCACCGGCCCAAAGCTGTCCACCGCGATCGTCACCGGCCCCATCCCCAAAAAACCGAACGCCACCAGGCCGAAAGCGAAGATCGGGGCTGCGAACGTATATTTCTCCGGCATGAGCTGGAGCATCGCCGTATGCTGCGAGACCAGGTACGCCACCAGCATCAGCCCCATGATCACCAGCCCCATCCAGAAAGCGGAAAAATTCCCCGCCACAAAACCGGAGAGAATGTTCAACGACGCCCCGCCGTGATGCGATGCATTGGTCACTTCCTTCACATGCCGCGAATGCGTGCTGGTGAAGGCTTTTGTGATCTCCGGTATCACTGCTCCGGCGATGGTGCCGCAACTGATGATGATCGAGAGCACCCACCAGAGCTCGCTCATCCCCTCCATCCGCGCGAGCAATAGCCAGCTCGCCGCAAACGTTACCACGATGGAGATGATCGATGTGATCCAGACCAAGTTCGTCAGCGGCGCCTCGAAATCGAAATCTTTCAAGGCCCCATACTTCGCCCGGCTCAACCCATCATTCACGTAATACGAAACCACCGACGTGATGACCATCAGGATGCGCATGGCAAAAAGCCACACGATCAATGTACCGCAAACCGCCGGTGATCCCACGAGGGCCAAAGCGAGAAACGCGATCAAAGCCACACCGGTCACCCCGTAAGTCTCGAAGCCGTCCGCCGTCGGCCCCACGCTGTCGCCCGCGTTATCACCCGTGCAATCCGCGATGACGCCCGGATTCTTCGGATCATCCTCCGGCAGCTTGAACACGATCTTCATCAAGTCCGCCCCGATGTCAGCGATCTTCGTGAAGATACCGCCACAGATGCGCAGCGCACTCGCCCCTAGGGATTCACCGATCGCAAACCCGATGAAGCATGCCCCCACTAGGTCACGCGGCAGCATCGTCAGGATGCAGATCATGAAGAACAGCTCCACGCTCACCAGCAACAGACCGACGCTCATGCCGGACTGCAGCGGGATGTTCAACGTCTTGAACGCCTGCCCCGTCAGCGCCGAAAAAGCCGTCCGGCTGTTCGCCACCGTATTGATGCGGATGCCGAACCACGCCACCCCATACGAACCCAAGATACCCAAGATAGAACACGCCAGCACGACCAGCACCGCGCCCACGCTCTTCTCCTGCAGAAAATAGAAGTAATAGATCATGCAGGCCGCGATGAGCAGCCAGAGCATCGCCAGGAAACGTCCTTGCTGGAACAGATACGTTTTGCACGTCTCCCAAATGATATGGGAGACATCGCGCATGCGGGCATGCACCGGCAGCGCGGCCGTCTGCAAGTATTGCCACCAACCATACGCGGCGGCCAAAACGCAGATCACCAGCCCCGCATAAAGCACGGTCATCCCGCTCAAGCTGCCGCCCGGCAGGAGGAAAACGACCTCATCAAGATTTGGTAAGTGGATATCCGCCTCACCGGCAAACCCTTGGATATGAAATCCCAGCGTGCCAAGAAGCCCAAGGAAGTAAGTCTTCGCGTTGCGCATAGGGGTTGACCCTAAGATGACCCGCTTTTGCGTTTTTTGCGAAAGAATTTTTCTTGCCGATCCCAGCCCGTCATAACGCGGAAAAGAAACTGGCGGTTGGCTTTCGCCAACCGCCAGGCAACAACTCAACATTTAGAAGAACGACGGTTAGAACCCGGCGTCGGAGGTGGGACGTGAGATAGGCCTTTTAGCGCGCACCATGATGATGCGAACGGTAGGATTTAATACTTCATCCCGGTTGTCAGAATGTTGTATTACTATCATGGTTCTATGCCATAGCACAGGCCGTACCAACCTGTTGAATCGTTGATTTCCAGCAAGTTACGCCATTTGATACCAAAAGGTATAAACCCACCCTTAGCATGGTGGCTCTTTTTGACCACTACTCCATAGGCGACTGGTCGAAACCCACCAGTTCACGGCTGCAATCCTGCCCGTTCCCACCGTTGTTCTTTTTTTATCACCACGAAAGCGAAGTCACATAGCACAGGCCATGCTTCCGACATCGTCCTCGCTCTCGTCCTCGTCCTCGATTTCATTCCCCCCTGCTGACACGTTCGGTTTTCGCTGTTTCCCTCTCTATGGCCCTTATCTATCGTCCGCCCCGCAAAACCGCTTGTTCCCTTTTCGCTCACTCGCTACTTTGCCGCGCATGTTCAGCCTGAAAGATAAAGTCACATTGGTGACCGGTGCGGGTTCTGGTATCGGCCAATCGATCGCCGAAGTTTTTGCCCAGCGGGAGCGTTTGTTTACGTCGCCGATCGCGATGAAAAAGGCGGGGCCGTAACCGTCGATAAGATCAAGGCCGCCGGTGGTCAGGCTGAATTTCTGAAACTGGACGTCGCGCTTGAGGAGAATTGCACGCAAGCCGCTCAAACCGTTCACGCCGCCAAAGGCCGGCTCGATATCCTCGTGAACAACGCTGGCATCGGTCACGTGGGCAACATCCTCCAGACGCAAGCCGCCGATCTCGACCGCATGTACAACGTGAATGTGCGTGGCGTCTTCAACGTCACCAAGGCGTTCATCCATCAGATGGTCGCCCGCAAATCCGGCAATATCATCAACCTCGCTTCCATCGGTGGTGTCGTGGCTGTCCGTGATCGCCTTGCTTATTGCACCACCAAGTTCGCCGTCGTCGGCTTCACCAAAGGTATTGCGTTGGATCACGCCCTTGAAGGCATCCGCTGCAACTGCCTCTGCCCGGGTCGCGTAGAAACTCCTTTCGTGAAAGCCCGTCTCGCGGAATATCCTGATCCGGAAAAAGCCTACCGCGAAATGGCCTCGACGCAGGCCATCGGCCGCATGGCGAAGCCAGAAGAGATCGCCGCGGCAGCCTTATATCTCGCCAGTGACGAATCCTCCTTCGTTACCGGCACCGACTTCATTATCGACGGCGGCTGGACGGCTGGTAAGTAAGCTCCAAATCAAAAGCTCCAGGCGCCAATGTTTACCGGCGCGTTGGAGCTTTTAAAACTGAGGTTTCTCAGGAGCTTGGAGTTTTTGGCTTTGGATTTTAACCCCACAGCGTCTGGAACTCGTAAAAGATCCGGTCCAACTCCTCTTGCTGCACTTTCTCCGTAGCGAGCAGGCACAGGCAGTTACCGTCTGATCTCATGGCGGAATAAAGCGTCCCCTTCTCGAATTTCCACGTCAACCGGGGCGCTGTCACTTTGCGCAGTTTGAAAGTCTGAAACACATCCGCCACTGTCTGGCAGATGTTCTCCACCGTATCCCGGTTCGGCCCCGTTTCCCGCGGGATGATGAACACCGTCTTGTCACTATAACGCACCCCGGCCCCCAAGATGCCCTCGGCCTGCGAGTTGTCATTCAGCCAGTTGTTGAAGATGGTGAGCATGGCGTGGCTATTTGGTGGCGGACGCCGCCAGGATTTGCGGCGTCACATTGCTGGACCGCACATATACCGTGCAGTTCTTCTGCATGTGGAACAGCATGCGCGTGTTATTGCCCGGCGCTTCCACGCGATCACAACGGCCCCAGTTCAATTTCTTGGCGATCTCCTCGCCCCGCTTCTGCAAAAGCCGCGCGAGTTCCACCCGGATGTCCGCATCCGTGGCCTGAAATTCATACAACGCCTCGCCTTGATTCGAGCACACGATGACCTCCTCGATCTTCGGCTGCGGCAACGCCGGGTTCGGCTGCCGTTGCGGGCGGATGGTCGGTGGCGTGTATGGCATCTTGGCCACTGGGGCCACGGGTGTCTCGGCCGGGGCCGTTGGCTGCTTCGGTCCGCCAGCGGCGGCGAGCGCTGCCATTTCCGCATCCGCCGCCATCTTAACTTCATCCCGCAGGCGCGCGGCCTCCATGATGAGCATTTCCCACTGGCAGTGGATCGATTCCTCACCCGGATCAGTGAACGGCTTTAGGACGAACTCGCCCGTATCAAACGCCAACAAACGGTTGAACGCATCCTCGCCCTTCTTCTGCCCGATGTGCGCGTGGATGATATTCCCGTCCCGGATGTAAATGCTGCCCTTCGTCCCCTGCGTCGTGATCTCCAGCACGGAAGACTTCGTGCCCAAGCACTCGAGCTGCAGCACCTCCTGCAAGCCCACGCGCCGCAAAACACCGCGAAAACCTTCTACGGCCTGCACGTCCACGATCTCATTGAGCATCGTGAATACCGACTCCATCTGGTCGATGGCCGCTGGCTTTTGCAGATAGATCTCGGCCCCGTTGGTCAGACACAGCTCGCGGTATGCCGTATCCACCGCGCCCGTCATGATGGCCTTGGGCAGATTGGGATACTTCCGGTGCACCAGCTTCAAGAACTGGAAGCCATCCATCACCGGCATATGCAGGTCGATGACGATGAGGTCCATCGGTTTTTCCTGCAACAGCGCAAGCGCCTTGCCCGTGGTGGGAGCGAGCAAAATCTCCCATGAGCCCTTGGCCCACATGCTGAAGAGATTCTCGATCATCTCGAGGAAGCTCTGGTCGTCATCCACGAAGAGGACGCGCTTGCGTTGGTTGGGTGTGCTCATCCGGCCGGTGTCAGTGAAGATTTACGGCGTTCCAGTTCACGCCGGGCGAACTGTTGCAGACGCTCCGTGTTCACCGGTTCGAAACCGACCGCACCTGGAATGTCGTGTTGCTCTGGTCAAATTCGTATTGGTTTTGCGCCAGCCCGGGGAACGCCATGATGGCCTGCAAATCCTTCTCGGCAGCTTCAGTGATGTGCTGGTTCAACGTCGCCTCCAGCGCCCGTACTGAAGCCGAGGCCAGATCCGGGTCGGCCGCGAGCTCCACCAGCAACGGCACGGCGTTGGGATCATTGATCGCCGCCAGGGCCGATTCCGCCCCCTGCCAGGAATCTGCATGATCGGCCTTGGCCTTGACGATTTCCATCAACAGCGGCAGCACGATGTTTCCGCCCAGCGCCGCCGTCTCCCAGTCCTGCACCTCGATGGCGTAACGTGCGGAATGCTCCGGCGTCCGCGGTGCCCAGCCGATCTCTTTCAGCCCTTGCGCGGCCGCTTTGCGGATCTCCGCCACATCATCGCTCAATCGCGCCGCCAGTGCCTCGCTGATCTTTGCCGAAGCGATATGGGCGAGCGCCTTGACCGCCGCCAGACGCGTCGTGCTGATGCGGCTGTTCGTCGCCATGGTCAAGGCCGGGATGGCCGGTTCACCCAACTTCGCCGCGTCATCCCATTTCTCCAGCAAGACACATTGGCGAGCCCGCTGCGCCAGATCGGCCGGTTCCCAGGCCATGTTGATCAACGATTTCGCCGCCGATTTGCATACCCACTCGTCTTTATCCGTCAGATGTTTCACGAGCGCATCCGTCGCCCGTTTCTCCGCCAGCTTGCCCAAGGCTTCCGTGGCCGCTTGCCGCAGGTCGCGATCGGAATCTTCCAGCGCCAGCAGCAAAGCCTCCATCGTCGTCTGCTTGCGGGCCTGCATCGGGTCGGCAAATTTGGAAAGCTCCGTCTCCAACGTGGTCGGAGCCGCATCGCCTTCGCCGATTTTCCCCAACACCTCGGTGGCCGCCTGCCGCACCCAGTAATCTTGCGATTGCTGCCGCTGCCGCAACGCCGTGGCCGCTTGCTTGGCGGGCGCCGATTTCTCCCAGTTCTTGTCGAGTTTGCGCAGCACGCCCGAAGCTGTCTGCCGCACCTGGTCGTGCTCGTCCGTCAGGCAAAGCACCAAGTGCTCGATGGCCGCCGGATCAGCGATGCGCCCGATGGAGATCACCGCGGCCAGCCGTGTGTCACGATCCTTGTCCGTCAGGCAATTCACCAAATGGCCGATGACCCGGGAATCCTTGAACTTGCCCAACCCCTCCACCGCCGCCATGCGGACATCCCACGCCGTGTCCTTCAAAAGTTTGGCGATTGGATCAATCGCCCGCGGATCGCCCAGTTTGCTTAGCGCCTCGATCACCGTGGCGCGGACGCGGGTATCTTTATCGCGCAACGCGTTCGTCAGCGGTTCGACCGCCCGGTTATCGCCCAAGCTCGCCAAGGCTTCGACCGTCTTGGCGCGGACATTACTGTCCTCGTCGCGCAAGGCTTCAATCAATGGCTTAAGCACCCGGGCATCCGAGATCCACGAAAGCGCCTCCACTGCCTGCATGCGCTTGTAATAGACACTTGTCCGCAGACAGGCGATCAACGGATCAATGGCCGCCGTGCCCAAAGCGGCGGCTTTTTCCAACTTGCCCAAGGCGACCAACTGCCACGCTTTCTGCGTGTCATTGGCCGGGGACCAGCCCAGCGATTCCAAAGCATTGGCTGCGCGCCAACGCACGCCACCACTATCATCTTTGAGCGCCGCCACCAGCGGCTCCATGGCCCGGCGATCACCGATTTCGCGCAGGGCTTCAGCCGCCGCCTCACGCACGGTGGCATCACGGTCATGGAGGGCTTTGACGAGGGGGTTCGCCGCGCGTTCGTCCTTCAGCTTGCCCAAAGTGACTACGGTCAAACGGCGGATAGTCGCTTCGGTATCGCCCAAAGCCGTCAGGAGCGGGTCCAAGACGGTGGAATCCTCCATCGACGCCAGTTTCTCCACGGCTCTGAACCGTGTCTTGGCATCCTTAGACTTCAGCTGTTGTAACGTCCACCAAAGCATTGCAAACTGGCAGGCGACTGTCTCCAGTAGCGATAACCTGCTGTCTCCGAACTACTTCAAATTCCCGCGAACAAAGTCTTAACCCTTCCATTCGGCCGGGTTGATTCGCAATAATTGTAGTAGCAGGTTCTGTTCTCGCTGCCGTCTCAAGTTGCCGTACCGCTGCAATTTAGCTACTGAAACCCTCCTCGGAAAGCCCCAAACGATGCCAATTTAAGCCAAGGCCATAATACCCTAGTGTTAAAACCCATTCTGCGGGGAGTGTAGCCAGCAAAAAGAGCGAGGGAAACCTCGCTCATGTTACCGCTAAAAACCTAAATCTCAGGTTTGGGAATGCTCTCGCCCTACCCTTGGTAGCCGAACAGCTTCCGTTCTTTGATCAGCGAGGCCACCATTTCCGGCACCATCTTCTCCCAAGCCGCATCGCCGGAACGGATCTTCGCCAGACAATCCCGCGAGAAGATCGGCAGGCAGGAATCATCTATATCCCGCAAGCCTTCAATAAAGCGGTTCTCCAGCAAGTAAGCGTAAAGATGACGCAGGTTCGGCGCTACGCGCAGGTTCTCCGCCGTGATCATCGCCCCCGTTTTCGGCTCCTTCAGCGGATACACATAGAGCTTCAAGTCGTTTTTGAACAAACGCCCGAACGACTCCAAGATGCCGCCTTCGAGGTCCGTGTAATACTTCTCGTCAAAGATTTCCTTCAAACTCGGCACCCCCATGGAGATGCCGATCATCTTCTTCGTGTAACGGAACAGATACGAAGCCAACCGGTGATACTCCCCGTAATTGGAGATCAATACCGTCTTGCCCAAAGCACCCAAAATATCCACGCGCGCCAGGAAGTCCTTGTGATCAATCTTGTCACCATCCGTCAGATTCTTCAGCGTCATCTCCATCAGCACCAGCACATCCTCGCCCTGCACCTTCGGCTCCTGCACGAAGAGCGCCTGCGCACTGTTCAACATGTCGATGGTTACATTCGTGACCGGCCGGAAGCTGCCGCGCTCTACCATGATTGCCTTCTTGTAGAGCAAGTCAGCCGGCTGCACCACCTTGCCGTCTGCGGTAAAGAGCGCCGCTTTCGTAAGGCCGATCTGCACCAGTTGCATCGCCATCAAACGATTGTCCACACCAGCGAAAACCGGTCCGCTGAACTCGATCATGTCCACCTCCACGCGCTCCAGCGTGAGGTTGTCCAGCAACGAACGGATGATCTTCTCCGGATCGCACTGGCAGTAGAACGCCGCGTGCACCAGATTCACGCCGATGATCCCCAGCGCTTCCTGCTCCTGCAAATTCTCCTTATCGATCAACCGCACGTGGATGATGATCTGGGATGCCTCCGCCCCGGGCTCCGATTGGAATTTGATGCCTAGCCAGCCATGCGCCTCGTCCTGCCGCGTGTAGCTCCGCGCCACCACCGTATCCGCGAACACAAAGAACTTCGTCGTCGCGCCGCGCTTGGCGGCCAGACGCTCGATCATCAGCCCATACTCATGCTTGAGCATGGTCTGGAGCCGTTGCCGGCTCACGTAACGGTCGCTTGCGCCATAAATGGCGTCGCTCACCGTCATATCGTAGGCTGAAATCGTCTTGGCAATCGTCCCCGATGCCCCTCCTACGCGGAAGAACCAACGGGCAACCTCCTGCCCCGCACCGATTTCGGCAAACGTGCCGTATTTGCTCGGGTCGAGGTTGATCTGCAGTGCTTTTTGGTGTGTGCTCTGTACTTCTTCGTTCATCGCTGGTTGAAACTTAGTACCGTCCGGCGAAAAAACGAGTCTGAAATCGCCGTTACTTCTTTTGTAACAATTGCATTCATCGGCAACACCTGCCCCGGACTAAAGCAGCTTTCTTGCCGCACCCTTGCAATTCGGACTAAACCCCGGCTTTTCAGCCACTCTTACGTCCAAAACGCCAAAACCGCTGAAAAACGACCGTCGGCAGAAAAGTCCGTGAATCAGTCCGCTGGCATAATCGGCTTGTTTGGATAAAAATGACCACCAGTTGGTTATTTCCTTATTCATCACCCCTTGCCCGTGTTTGGCTTATTTTTTGGTCTGTCCTTCACCCCATTGACTCCCCGAATCATCAGACCTAAGCTGAAATTGCAATGATTGCTGCAACCGTAACGAAGTCCGCCGCTGCCCCCGCCTTCCGCGTGGGCGACGAACGCCTCATCAAGGTGACCGAGAATGCCGCCCGCAAGGTCAGCACCCTCCTCACCAAGCAAGGCCGTCCGGAAGGCGTGCTGCGTGTGGCCGTCATCGGCGGCGGCTGCTCCGGGCTCCAATACAAAATGGATCTTCAGGACAAGCCTGCCAATCGCGACATCCTCGTGAACAGCGCCGGGATCAAAGTCGTCGTGGACCCCAAGAGCGCCCTCTACGTCACCGGTTCCGAACTCGATTATTCGGATGCCCTGCAAGACGGCGGCTTCAAGGTCAAGAACCCCAACGCCGCTACTAGTTGTTCTTGCGGCGAGAGCTTTAGCGCGTAATTTTTAGTGACGTACCCATGAGCGACTATTTCGCCCTGCTTCAAGAAACTCGCCGCCCCTGGGTCGATACCGACGCGCTCAAAACCAAATTTCTCGCCCTCACCGGCGATGCCCATCCCGACCGCTTTCATAACGCCGCCGAGGCGGACAAGGCCGCCGCCACGCAGCGCTACTCCGAACTGAACGCCGCTTACCAAACCCTGCGCTCCACCAAAGACCGCTTGCTCCATCTGCTCACGCTCGAACTCGGCACCAAGCCGCGCGAGATCCAGAACATCCCTCCGGGTGCGATGGAACTCTTCGTGGAAGTCGGCCAGATCTGCAAACAGCTCGATTATTTTTTACTCGAAAAAGGCAAATCCCAATCGCCTATCGTGAAGGCGCAGCTTTTCCAGCGCGGTCTGGAGTGGACCGATGAAGTGCAATCGCTGCAGGACAGTTTGAAGGAACAGCAGACCGCCCTCGAAGCGGAGTTGCGGGCCATGAACTCGGCTTGGGAAAAAGCCCCGGCCATAGGTGATGCCGCGCGGGCCAGCACCCTGCCCCTTGCCCGTTTGGAGGAGATCTATCGCAGCTTCAGCTATCTGAACAAGTGGACCGCTCAACTGCAGGAACGCTTCGTCCAACTGGCCGTTTAACCCGGCGGAACGCCTGACTCCTCATGAGCGAACTTGGCATAGATACTCACTATCGCGAAATGGCTAGGCTCGCAGTCCTCAACGATTCGTCATCCGGACGACTGCCTATCCGTACATCAACAGATCATGCGGCTGTTCACCACTCCATTTGGGATCGCGCCCGTAAACTCGTGGTTCTTTTTTTTCTGTTCGCCTCAGGCCTTCATGCCGCTGATAACTGGCCCGACGCCCTCCGCGCCATGCCTTTGAACGAACGCGTGACGGAGATCAACGAAATCAATTTCGCCCCCCTCTTTCTCGGCTCCTTCCAGTCCAACCACGTCGTGAAAGCCCTCATCCTGATGCCCGCCACCACGGATGAATTCTACTTTTTCCATCGCGCCAACACCAAACTTGGCCCTGCCGATAACAACCTCTTGGCCGCCCTTTCTGCCCTCACCAACCAGACTCGTATCCGCGCGCATTTCCGTCCTCCTTTCCTGCTGCTCTACAGTCCGGATGACTCGCTTACTGCCAAAATAAAAATCAAAAGCGAAGCCAGTGCTGCCGTGCTGCGCGCAACCCCTTACCTGCCGCATGCGAGCTACAACGATCGCGATTGGAATTATCTGCGCCCCATCCTCAGCCAGCAGCTCGACACCAGCTTTTGGCCGCCGCTGAACACGCGCGATTCCTGGCACTTCTACCGTCATTCCTTCGCCGGTTGGAACCTGAACGGTCTCGAGACCATCGAAGCCATCGCCCTGGCCGGCAAATCCACCGTCACCATCGAAAAGACCTTTTTCAAAGGCCGCCCCAAAGTCAGCTTTTATCCGGATCAAACCCCGGCCGGTAAATAGCCATCCGCACGCTTGTCTTTCTCTCCGGTTCTGTTTCCCATATCCGCATGAACCGCCGCCAATTTCTCCGCGATAGCTCTGCTGCCGTCGCCTTGACCGCTGCTGCCAGTTACATCCCCACCACCTTCGCCGCAGACAAGCCCAAGCGCGTCGCCCTTCTAGGTTGTGGCTGGTATGGCAAATCTGACCTCCTCCGCCTCGTCCAAGTCGCCCCCGTCGAAGTCGTCTCGCTCTGCGACGTCGATAAGAACATGTTGAACGATTGCGCCGAGATTGTTTCTACACGCCAAGTCTCCAAGAAAAAGCCTCGCACCTATTCAGACTACCGCAAGCTGCTCGCCGAAAAGGATATTGATATCGCCCTCATCGCCACGCCCGATCACTGGCACGCACTGGCCATGATCGAGGCCGTGAAATCAGGCGTGGATGTTTACGTACAGAAACCAACGAGCGTCGATGTCGTCGAGAGCCAGGCCATGCTCGCTGCCGCACGCAAATACAAACGCGTCGTGCAAGTCGGCACCCAACGCCGCAGCACGCCCCACCTCATCGAAGCCCGTGACCAAGTGGTGAAAGCGGGCAAGCTCGGCAAGATCGCTCACGTGGAGATCTGCTGCTATTACCAGATGCGCGCGCGCAATAACCCGCCAGACATCGCCCCGCCCGATTACCTCGATTACGAGATGTGGACCGGCCCCGCACCGATGCGCCCTTACTGCGACCTCACGCATCCGCGCAAATGGCGCGCCTTCATGGAATACGGCAATGGCATCGTCGGCGACATGTGCATCCACATGCTCGACATGGTCCGTTGGATGCTCGACCTCGGCGCGCCTCATCGCGTCAGCTCCGCCGGGGGTATCCTCGTAGACAAGGCCAGCAAGGCGAACATCACCGACACACAAACCGCCACGTTTGAATTCGACAATTTGAACGTCGTCTGGACACATCGCACCTGGGGCACACCGCCTGACCCGGAATATCCTTGGGCCGCCATCATCTACGGGGATAAAGGCACGCTCAAAGCCAGCGTGAACAAATACGAATTCATCCCGCAAGGCAAAGGCCAGGGCATCAAGAAAGATGTCGTGATGGAGCTGGAGCAATATCCCGAAGACAAGACCGAGAAGGACTTGGAAAAGCACGTGGCTCCCGCCATCCGCGGTCACATGAAAGACTTCCTCACCGCCATCGAGAACCGCAGCAAACCCGTGGCGGACATCGAGCAAGGCGTCACCTCCAGCATCGCCAGCATCCTCGCCAACGTCTCCCTGCAAGTCGGCCGTTCCTTGCAATGGGATGCCGCCAAGGGCCAGATCGTCAATGACCCTGAAGCAAACAAACTCCTCATGCGCCCCTACCGCGCTCCGTGGACACATCCCACACCGGATAAAGTCTGAAGCACCGCGCCCGGCCTCGAACCGAGCGGGTAAATCTAGGCAACTGCGGCAAATGTTCTCCCTCTCCACTCAACGAGGAGAGGGTCGGGGTGAGGAGTGTGCGAGCCTAAGGCCTCCTGTTTCTTTTCCATCGACGCCCTCCCTGAACCCCGCTAGCGTCCCTTTTGTTCCACAAACAAAAATCTCATGAGCCCATTCCTTGCGGAAATGATTGGGACCATGCTGCTCATCATTCTAGGTGATGGCGTGGTCGCGAATGTCGTGCTGCAACAATCCAAAGGCCAGAACAGCGGTTGGATGGTCATCACCACTGGCTGGGCTTTGGCAGTCACCTTCGCGGTGTACTGCGTCGGCAGCATCAGTGGTGCGCACCTGAACCCTGCAGTGACCATCGCCATGCTCTGCCTCGGCAAGATAGCGGCACCCTTGGCTGGCCAATACATCGTCGCCCAAATCATTGGCGGCATTCTCGGTGGTATCGTCGTTTGGCTGGCCTACCTGCCTCATTGGGAAATCACCAAAGATCAAGGTGCCAAACTCGCCGTTTTCTGCACCGCACCGGCCGTCCGCAAACCCGCGTTTAACATCATCACCGAAGTCATCGGCACCTTCATGCTCGTGCTGGGTGTGCTGGCGATTCTGACCCCGGCCAATCTCGTGGCAGGCTCCGGTTTCGATGTAGGCTTCGGCCCCTTCCTTGTCGGCATCATTGTCTGGTCCATCGGCCTCTCGCTCGGCGGGCCAACTGGCTACGCCATCAACCCAGCGCGAGATCTCGGCCCGCGCATCGCCCATGCCCTTCTGCCTATCGCCGGTAAAGGCGGTTCCGATTGGGGTTACGCCTGGGTGCCCATCGTCGGTCCTATACTAGGTGGTATCATAGCTGCCTTGTTCTACACCATCTTCTGGCCGTAAGCGCCAGCAGAGGACAGTGGTGATTGACTGAGCGGAACGATTCCAAATCGTCCTCGTTCTCGTCGTCATCCTTCGTCTTCGATTTCCCCCCATCTTTCTTTAAAAGAAACGGGGCGGACTTTCGTCCGCCCCGCTCTTGTGCATTTGCGGTTCCTCCGCAAACTGGCTGAATTAGTAATCCATGCCGCCGCCCATGCCGTGGTGGTCACCACCGGCCGGTGCTGCGGGCTTCTTCTCTTCCTGGATCTCAGTGATCAGGCACTCGGTGGTCAGCAACAGACCAGCGATGGAGGAAGCGTTCTGCAGCGCCGTGCGGGTCACCTTCTTAGGATCCACCACACCGGCCTTCAGCAGGTCAACGTATTCGCCCGTGGCGACGTTGTAACCTTCCGAGCCTTTGCGCTTCTTGACTTCCTGCACGATGATCGAGCCTTCGACACCGGCATTCAGGGCCAACGCGCGCAGCGGAGCCTCAATGGCGCGCTTCACGATATCGACACCGATCTGCTCGTCGCCACCCGGCTTGACGGCTTCGATCGCGGCCAAGCAACGCAGCAATGCCACGCCACCGCCCGGAACGATGCCTTCTTCGACGGCCGCGCGGGTCGCGTGCAACGCGTCTTCCACACGGGCCTTCTTTTCCTTCATTTCGCTCTCGGTCGCAGCGCCGACGTTGATGACCGCCACACCACCGGCGAGCTTCGCCAGGCGTTCTTGCAGCTTCTCGCGGTCGTAGTCCGAGGTCGTCTCTTCGATCTGGCGGCGGATCTGGTTCACGCGGCCCTGGATCTCAGAGCTCTTGCCGTAACCTTCCACGATGGTCGTGTTTTCCTTGTCCACCACGACAGACTTGGCGCGGCCGAGGTCCGTCAATTCGAGGGACTCGAGCTTGATGCCGAGGTCTTCGGTGATGCACTTGCCGCCCGTGAGGATGGCGATGTCTTCCAGCATGGCCTTGCGGCGGTCGCCGAAGCCAGGGGCCTTCACAGCGCAGATGTTCAACGTGCCACGGAGCTTGTTCACCACGAGCGTCGCGAGGGCTTCGCCTTCGACTTCTTCGCTGATGATCAGGAGCGGCTTGCCGGTCTTCGCGGTCTTCTCGAGGATCGGGAGGAGATCCTTCAAGCTGCTGATCTTCTTCTCATAGATCAGGACGTAAGCCTCATCGAGTTTGCACTCCATGGACTCAGCGTTCGTGACGAAATACGGGGAAAGATAGCCCTTGTCGAACTGCATACCTTCGACGACGTCGAGGGTCGTTTCGATGGACTTGGCTTCTTCGACCGTGATCGTGCCGTCTTTGCCCACCTTGTCCATCGCGTCAGCGATGATCTCGCCGATCGTGGTGTCCCAGTTGGCGGAAACGGTCGCAACCTGCTTGATCTCTTCCTTGTCCTTGACCTTCTTGGCGATCTTGGCGAGCTGTTCCACAGCCGCGTCAACGGCCTTCTGGATACCGCGTTGCAGGGAGATCGGGGAGGCGCCGGCGGTCACGTTCTTCAGACCTTCGCGATAGATCGCTTCGGCCAGAACGGTCGCGGTCGTCGTACCATCACCAGCGGCGTCGCTGGTCTTGCTGGCCACTTCGCGCACCATTTGGGCGCCCATGTTTTCGTATGGGTCTTCCAGTTCGATTTCCTTGGCGACCGTGACACCGTCTTTGGTGACCGTCGGGGAACCGTATTTCTTGTCGAGAACCACATTGCGGCCTTTCGGTCCGAGCGTGGCGCTGACGGCGCGGGCGAGCTTCGAGACGCCCCGGAGAAGGGCGTGACGGGCTGCTTCATCAAAAATGATCTGCTTTGCTGCCATAGTAATTGGTGTGTTTAAAGATTGGGGTTAAAAATTTATTCGATGACCGCGAGGATGTCTTCCACGTTCATCAACTTGTATTCCTTGCCGTCGAGTTTGATCTCGGTGCCGCCGTACTTGCTGATGAGCACGCGATCACCCTTCTTCACTTCGAAAGCGACCTTCTTGCCGTTGTCATCAGTCTTGCCGGTACCGAGGGCGACGATCACGCCTTCCATCGGCTTTTCCTTGGCGGTATCGGGGATGATGATGCCGCCCTTTTTGGTTTCCTTCTCTTCGACCTGTTCAATGAGAACACGGTCACCGAGCGGTTTGACGTTAATTGCCATACGTTCGTTCTTCTTTGTGTTTTTAGTTTGGATTGCTACTGAATCAAATCCTCCGGCACGGGCCGGAAGGAAAATTTATTTGTCCTTCTTCTCGTCCACCACTTCGGCGTCGATGATCGGACCCTGATCTTTCTTGTCCTGCTGCTTGTCGCCACCGGCGTCTGCGCCTGGCGTCGGACCAGCACCGGCAGAGGCATTACCCGTCTGCGTTTGCGGACCAGCGTTCTTGTAAAGCTCGCCGACGGATTCCATCAGCTTGTCACTCGCAGCCTTGATGGCAGCAGTGTCTGTGCCTTTCAGCGCGTCTTTGACCGCCGTGACCGCAGCTTCGATCTTCGCCTTCTCGGCCGCCGGAACCTTGTCGCCCATCTCGCGGAGAGTCTTCTCCGTGCGATAAACGGTGTTGTCGGCTTCGTTGCGCGTCTCGACTTCCTCACGGCGCTTCTTATCTTCGTCCGCGTGGGCCTCGGCGTCCCGGCGCATCTTCTCGATCTCATCCTTCGAGAGACCGCTGCTCGCCGTGATCGTGATCTTCTGTTCCTTGCCCGTGCCCAAATCCTTCGCGCTCACGTGCAGGATGCCGTTCGCGTCGATGTCAAAGGTCACTTCGATCTGCGGCATGCCGCGCGGAGCCGGCGGGATGTCGCTCAGGTGGAATTTGCCGATTGTCCGGTTGTCGCGGGCGAACTGGCGTTCACCTTGCAACACATGGATCTCCACGCTCGGCTGGTTGTCCGAGGCCGTTGAAAAGATTTCCGATTTGCGCGTCGGGATGGTCGTATTGCGCTCGATCAAGCGCGTGAACACACCGCCCATGGTTTCGATACCGAAGGACAGCGGAGTGACGTCCAGCAAGAGCACGTCCTTCACTTCACCCTTCAACACACCGCCTTGGATCGCGGCACCCACGGCCACCACTTCATCCGGGTTCACACCCTGATGCGGGGCTTTGGAGACCAGCGTGCGCGCGGTCTCAACCACTCGCGGCATACGCGTCATACCACCGACGAGCACCAGCTCATCGATCTTGTCCGCCGTGATGCCGGCGTCCTTCAAGCAGTTCTTCGTCGGCGTGATAGTGCGTTCAAAGAGGCTGTCGCAGATCTGTTCCATCTTGGCGCGCGTCAGCTTGGAGCTGATGTGCTTCGGGCCGCTCGCGTCCGCCGTGATGAACGGCAGGCTGATATCATACTGCTGCGTGCTGGAGAGGGCGATCTTCGCCTTTTCCGCTTCTTCCTTGATGCGTTGCAGAGCGTCCGGCTGCTTGCGCAGGTCCACACCGCTGTCGCGCTTAAATTCGTCCAGTATCCAGTCGATGATCTGGTTATCCCAGTCATCACCGCCCAAGTGCGTGTCACCGTTCGTAGCCTTCACTTCGAACACACCGTCGCCGATTTCCAGCACGGAGATATCGAACGTACCGCCACCGAGGTCATACACCGCGATCTTCTCGTCCTTCTTCTTGTCCAGACCGTAAGCGAGCGAGGCCGCTGTCGGTTCATTGATGATACGCAGCACTTCGAGGCCCGCGATCCGACCGGCGTCTTTCGTCGCCTGACGTTGCGAGTCGTTGAAATAAGCAGGCACCGTAATGACCGCTTGCGTGATCGTCTCGCCCAAACGCGTCTCGGCGTCGGACTTCAGCTTCGCGAGGATCATCGCGGAGATTTCCGGCGGGCTGAATTGCTTCGCCTTGCCGTCCACTTCCACTTCCACACAGGCGTCACCATTCGGACCGGCGACAACCTTGTATGGCACGCGCTTCAACTCTTCCTGGACCTCGTTGAACTTACGGCCCATGAAGCGTTTGACGGAGTAAATCGTGTTACGAGGATTCGTGACGGCCTGACGCTTCGCCGCGTCGCCCACCAACCGCTCCCCATTCTTCGCAAACGCCACCACGGAAGGCGTCGTGCGTTTGCCTTCAGAATTTTCCATGACCATCGGCTCGCCACCCTCCATCACCGCCATACAGGAGTTGGTCGTGCCTAAGTCGATACCTAAAACTTTAGCCATAAATTCAAAATTGAGTTAAAAACTGTAAGTCCTTAAAGCAATGACGGTGCCAAGGCCCATCAAAAATAGCATAACCCATTCAAAACAAACGAGATACATATTTATCACCCACCAAAACCCGCTTAAAATCACTCTCCAAGTGAGACATTAAGGCACACTTCCCCATAAAATGTCACACCTCAGATGCGCGATGTGTCTCACTGGCTCCTGACTCGTAGCGCAGGCTGGCAGCCTGCCGTGTCGCCGACTGGCAGTCGGCAAACCGTGAAAAATTTAAGCAATGCTCGAATTCAAAGGGTTTGTCTGTCGCCTCATCCGACAAAAAAGACTTCCCATCCCCGGCCCTCGGTTCCGATAGTGGTGGCGCTATCACCATGAGCAAACTCACCGGCATCATTGGTCTGGGTTATGTGGGGCTTCCCTTGGGGTTGACCTTTGCCGAAGCGGGCGTGTCCGTCTTGGGTTTCGATATCGACCAAGCCAAGGTCACCAAGCTGAACCAGTCCGAGAGCTACATCATGCACATCCCCGCGACCCGCATCGCGGCGGTGGTAAGCAATGGACACTTCACCAGCACCAGCGACTTTGCGCGCATAGCTGAGTGTGAAGCCGTCATCATCTGCGTGCCGACTCCGCTCGGCAAGAATCGTGAGCCGGACATCAGCTACATCCTGAACACCGGCAAGTCCATCGCACCGCATCTGCAAAAAGGCGCCACGGTCATCCTTGAGTCCACCACCTACCCCGGCACCACGGATACCGATCTGCGCGCCGTGCTGGAATCCGGGTCTGGTTTGCGAGCCGGACATGATTTCCACCTCGCCTTCTCTCCCGAACGCGAAGACCCCGGTAATCCGCAGAGCAAAGTCATCGACATACCCAAAGTCATCGGCGGTTACACACCTAATTGTTTGGCAAAAGCCCAAGCCGTTTACAGCCGCGCCATCAAGACCTTGATACCGGTCGCGTCTTGCCGCGTCGCCGAAGCCGTGAAGCTGACCGAGAACATTTTCCGCTCCGTGAACATCGCAATGGTGAACGAACTCAAAGTCGTTTACGACGCTATGGGCATTGACGTTTGGGACGTCATCAACGCCGCTAAGACCAAGCCTTTCGGCTACATGCCCTTCTATCCCGGCCCTGGCCTCGGCGGTCATTGCATCCCCATCGATCCCTTCTATCTATCTTGGAAAGCCCGTGAATACGGGCAGGAAACACGTTTCATCGAGCTCGCGGGCGAGATCAACACCGCGATGCCCAATTACGTGGTGGACCGCGTACGGCTCGCCTTGAACTCCGCGCGCAAAGCCGTCGCCGGCAGTCGCATTCTCTTGCTCGGCATCGCCTACAAATCGAATGTCGATGACGACCGGGAAAGCCCTTCTTATGTGCTCTGGGAGCTGCTCGAAGGCCTGGGCGCGCACGTCGAATACCACGATCCCCACGTGCCCGTTATCCGCCCTTCTCGCGAACACGGCCATTTCGCCGGCAACAAGAGTATCGCGCTAACTGCCGAGAACGTGGCCAGCTATGATCTCGTCTTGCTCTCCACCAATCACAAAGCGGTGGATTACGCCCTCATCGCCGAGCACGCAAAAATTTTGGTAGATACTCGCAATGCCTTTGCCGGGCTGGTAAAGAATCCCCAGCGTTATTTTAAGGCATGAAGGCACTCATCACTGGTGGCGCAGGTTTTATCGGTTCGCACATCGCACAGGCACTTTGCCAGCGCGGGGCCAAGGTCATTGTCCTTGATGATCTCTCGCTTGGCCAGAAGCACAATCTCGCCTGGGCCACTGAATCCAAGGCGGATTTGGAATTCGTGCAGGGCGAAGTGACCAACGAACCGCTCATCAACCAGCTCGTGGCCGGGTGCGACTGGGTCTTCCACGAAGCCGCGATGCCTTCCGTGCCGCGTTCCGTACAAGATCCGCTCGGCAGCAATTTCCACAACACCGACGGCACTTTGCGCATGCTCGTCGCCGCGCGGGATGCCAAGGTGAAACGTTTCCTCTTCGCCTCTTCCTCCGCGATCTACGGTGACGTCGATGCCCCGAGCAAGCACGAGCAACTGCCCCCCAGCCCGCTCTCGCCTTACGCCTTGCAGAAATACACCGGCGAACGCTACTGCCAGCTTTTCCACAGACTTTACGGTCTGCC
Source organism: Limisphaerales bacterium (assembly GCA_965283725.1). GTDB lineage: Bacteria > Verrucomicrobiota > Verrucomicrobiia > Limisphaerales > JAEYXS01 > JAEYXS01. The sequence goes on along the minus strand of CBDIPT010000001.1, from coordinate 1,010,463 downwards.
CACAGTCGCGCTGCGTTACTTCAATGTGTACGGACCACGCAGGCCTTTGACTCTCCTTACTCGGGCGTCATCGCGAAGTTCTGCACCGCGATGTTGAAAGGCGAAGCACCTGTCATCTACGGCGACGGCCTGCAATCGCGCGATTTCACCTACATCGAGAACGTCGTGCAAGCCAACCTGATGGCCGCCGCCGCTCCAGCCGAAAAAGTAGCGGGTGGGGTCTTCAATGCCGCCACCGGCCACAGCATCAATCTCCTCGACCTAGTGCGGGACATCAACGACCTCACCGGCCAATCGCTCAAACCGCGTTTCGAGCCCGGTCGCATCGGCGATGTCAAATCCTCCCTCGCCAATAATTCCGCTGCTGAGAAAGCTTTCGGCTACAAAGCCACCGTCACTTGGAAAGAAGGGCTCTCGAAGACCTTGGATTTCTACCGCTCCCAGAAGTAAGTCGCGTACTGAACCTTCGCTCAGTTCGGCTTAGGGTGCAGTTCCTGTGTCCGGCAGGACTTCTTCAAATTGGATGCCTTGCAAATCGGCCCGGCTGAAGCGGGCATGATTCGCCTGTGTGGCATTGCTCCAAAGCTTCTTGGTTGAGATTTGATAGAGCAGATACAGTTGCTCGCCATTCTTGACCGTATCCCCCTTCATGACGAAATGCTTGCCCACGAGCAGAAAATAATCGTTATCCTTGGACCAGATGATCCGCTCTGTGCCGATTGGCCTGCCTTCATCGGGCGATGCGTAAACTTCATTCGCAGCCCCTCCTCCGCGTTTTAAAATAACTTTGAAATTGCGATCCAACCCAGGGCGTTCCACCAGCTTCACCTCGAATTTTCCATTCGGCGATACAGATTCCAGACTGATCGTCTCGCGTTTGCTGCAAGCGGCAAAATAAAAGGCAAGCAAGGTAACGATTACCATCGTTAGCCAAGAGCTTCGCTGATTATCCCTTGGTTTCATCTTCCGCCACTTCCTTCACCTTCTTCGTCAACCGCAACCGCGCCACGCGTGTGCCATCCATGTCTTCCACGCGGAGCACAAAATCTCCGATCGTGAGCTCATTCCACTTCTGCGGAAAACCACCCAGCTTGTGCGTCACCCAGCCGCTGGTCGTCGTGATGCCCTCCTCCTGCAACTCCTGCCCGACCATTTCCGCCAGTTCATGCAAAGGCAACGCGCCATCGATATCCCACGCCGTATCACTGAGCTGCACCAGCAACGGTTTTTCCTGATCGAACTCGTCCTGGATCTGGCCCACGAGTTCTTCCAAAATATTCTCCAACGTCACCATGCCCGTCGTGCCACCGTATTCATCTACCACGATGGCAAAGTGCAGTTTGCGCTCCAGGAAGAGTGCCAACAGCTTCTCCAAGCGCGCCGTTTCCGGCACATAAATGAGTTTACGTGCAACGGGCTTCAGATCGCGCCCCGTCTTCGCCCGTGAACGTAATGCGTTCAAGTCCTTGAAATGGACCACCCCCAGCGTCTTGTCCACATCCCCGCCTTCGCACAACGGGAAGCGCGAATAACGCGTCTTCTCCGCCACATCAAGGCACTCGGCCATCGTGGCGTCCGTATCCAGCGCCGTGATTTCCTGGCGCGGCCGCATCACGTCACGCACGATACGCCTTTTCAGATCGAGCGCGTTGAACACGATCTTCTTCTGCAACTCACTACCACCTGCATGTTCCTGCGAGGATGTGAACAGCAAACGCAATTCTTCCTCCGAATGCACGAGCTCGGCTTCACTCGCGGGATGGATGCCAAAGAACCGCAACACCCATTGCGAAGTATTGTTCAGCATCCAAATGAACGGATAGGACACCCGGTAGAACAGCTCCAACGGCGCGGCCACCCACATGGTGGTCGGCAAAGGCTTCTGGATGGCGAGCGACTTCGGCGCCAGTTCTCCCATCACGATATGCAGGAAGGTGATGACCGAGAAACCGCAGAAGAACGAAATCGAATGCCGCAGTTTATGCTCGTCGATCTTGAACCAGCCCCAATCGATCGCACCAATCTTCAACCATTCCAGTGCCGGAGCCAGCAAGGCCGCGAATATCGGCTCAGCAAACCACCCCAAGCCCAAGCTCGCCAGGGTGATGCCCAACTGTGTGGCACTCAACGAGGCGTCGAGATTCTTCACGATACGCCGGGCGATCTTCGCACGAATGTTCCCCCTCTCCTCCAGCGGGACCAACTGCGTCTCGCGGATTTTTACGATGGCAAATTCCGCCGCCACGAAGAACCCGTTCAGGAAAACCAGGAACAGGACCAGGAAGCCGCCACCGATCAATTTGAATAGGTAATCGCCTTCCATATCAGAGATTTACCTCCCCAAACATGATGCGCAGGATGTCCTGGATCGTCACCAGTCCGATGGTTTTTTGATCGCGCCCTACCACTACCGCCAGGCGTTGCCCGCTGCGCTGCAAACGCCGCAACGCCACTTCCAACCGGATATCCGCCTCCAGCAAAACCGGTGGCTGCGTGTAATAGGATACCGGCTTCGTTTCATCGAAACCTTCCAGATATAAAGCCGATTTCAAGCTCACCACGCCCGCCAATTGCCGCAACTTGCTCGTGGATTCCATGACCGGCAAACGCGTGAGTTTCCGCTCACGGCACACTTTCAACACCTCGCTCATCGCCTGATCTTTCGTAGCGATGACCGCTTTTTCAATCGGCACCATGATCTGGCGCACCGTCAGGTTTTGCAGCTCCAGCACGCGTTGGATCATCGTGCGTTCTTCCGGTGTCAAGCCTTGGGCCGACTCCTGCATCACCATGCGGAACTCATCCCGGTTCGCGAACATCTGGCCGGTGAACACCCGACCACCGGTGATCTGCGCCACCCAATTGGAGAACCGCTCAATGCCCCAGACCAAGGGGGAGAGCGTGAGGTGCATCACGCGAAAAGGCCGCGCAAGGTAAAGGCAAAGCCGGTTCGGATACTGCTGAAAGAGCATCTTCGGCAGCAGATCGCAGCAGACATAGAACACGAAGAAAATGATGACCAGCAACACGGCGATGAGCCACGGATAATTCGTGAGCTGGTCATGCAACGCCGCCACCATCACACACACTGCGACGAAGTTCGCGAGCGTGTTCCCCACCAGAATGGTCCACAGGAAATTCTCCGGGCGTTCCAGAAATTCATTCAACAACCGCGCGCGGCGGTTGCCGTGCCGCATCCATTGGCGGATACGCAAGCGGCTCAAAGCCAGCACACCCGCTTCCATGCCGGACATCAGGAACGATGTAGCGAGACAGAACAGGAGCAACACGAGGAGCCAGTGGTTCATGCCAGCACCCCTTTCCGCTTGATCGTCTCCACCAACACCTCACGCACGCGGCGCTCATCCACCACTTTGGCCGTCAAACGCAACCCGCGATAAACCACAAATTCGCCCGCCTTCGGCACGACACTGAGCTGGGTAAGCAGCAACCCGCCCATCGTTTCCACCTCGGCCACCTCGCCCAAGTCCGGATATTCTTCGAGAAAGTCCTCGATCTTCAGCGTGCCGTTCACCCGCCAGCTTCCCTCCGCTAATTTCTCCAGCTTGAACTCCTGGATCTCACCTTCACTGCGGATATCGCCCACCATCTGCTCGATGATGTTTTCCACCGTCACCACCCCCGCGACTCCGCCAAATTCATCCAGCACGATGGCCAGACCGCGTTGCTGCCGCTGCAAGCTGATGAGCAATTGCAACAGGTTCATCGATTCTGGCACGAAGGACGGGAACTCGATGGCGTATTCCAAGTCTTCCGAGGGATTCAGCAGCAGCTCGCGGGTGTTCAAGACGCCCACGATGGTGTCGTTCTCCTCATCATAGACGGGCAACCGTCGATGCTTCAAGCGCCTCGCGGCCGAACGCATCTCCTCCACCGTCATGGTATCCGTCACGCCATCCATCTTCGCCCGCGGGCGCATGACCTCTTTGATGGTCCGCTGGTCCAACCGGACGATCTCCAAAATGATATCCCGCTCGGACTCCGCCAGCACCCCCCGTTGCAAAGCGATCTCCACCAGCTCCCGGTAATCCGCATCCGTCACGAAATTGGCCGGCTTGAACGTCTTGGGGATCACCAAACGCATCACAGCCGCATTGAATTGCTGGGCGATTTGTCGGAAGGGCCGGACCAATGCGCGAACGGCAAACATCGGCTGCGCCACCCGCAACGCCCAAGCTTCCGGCCGCCGCACCGCCAAGGTCTTGGGCAGCACTTCGCAGCCGATCAGCACCAGCAACCCCGTCACCACCAGAGTCCAAGTCACCAGCCAATCCCCTCGAAGCGCCATCCAAAGGGCAATGGAGATGGTCGCCGCACTGGAAAAGGTGTTCCCTAGGGCGATGGTGCCCAAGAGATCTTGCGGTTCAGCCAGAAGGCGTGTGACCAAGGCTCCTTGCGCCGGGGAACGCTCGGTCAATTGACGTAACTGCCACTTGCTCAACGAGAAAAGGGCTGTCTCAGCGAGCGCAAAGAAGAAGCTCGCCCCTGCAAAAAGGACGATTCCCAAGACTGCCAGCCACGAACCCTCAATCATTTCTGCAGTGATACTGTCGAAAAAGCCATCCCCTATAAAGCTCGAATGACAACGTTCGGTGCTTTGGTAAAATCTCCTCCGGAAGCAAGAATTTGCTGTTGCATGCTGTCCTGACGGTGTTTACAACATACGGCGATGTTGGTTGAGACAAAAAAATTGCTGACGGCGGTAACGGTAGCAACAGTGTTGCTGACGGGCAATTTGGCGCATGCTGCAACTGGTGGATACACTCCTTGCATCGTTCAGCCGCTTTTTGTGCCACCTACCATGTCTCAACCGATCATTGAAAAAGCGGATATTCTGCCGCCCACTTTCATTCAATCGGTCCGTTCTCATTGGTTGATTGAGCGCACGGATATCGAGCCGCCCATGATGATACAGCCAGTATTCATCCTTCCGCGTTACGAAGGTTGCGAAGAAATTGGCCTCCGTCGTCGGAAACAGTTGGCCGAGGTTTTCGCTACTCGCGGATTGTCTGGCCCGATTGGTCGTCCAGCTCTGAATGGATCTGCTGCTGCTCGCGCTTTCACCGATGCCTCCTCGACGAGTTGCTGCGGTGGTGCAGGTGGCCGTTAATCTGAACAGGCTTTGTGGACTCACCGTCCGCTACCAAAACCGTCAACCTAAGTTTCCTCGATAGTATTCCCCGCTCTGTTTCGTGCCTGTTGCTGGTTCACTTTCTGATCCAAGGCATCTTTTTCCATTCCATTGGTCGGTTCATCGCTGATTCAGGAAAGGAGCTCATCGTGCCTTGGTTGTTGCTGGATGGGCAGGAACTTTATCGCGATATCTTCTGGCTCTACGGCCCGTGGGCACCAAGCTTCAATGCCGCGTTGTATCAGCTATTCGGCGTGCACACTGATGTCCTGCTTTGGGCGGCCAAATTTCTCGGAGCCGGTGTCGTTGTCACCGTATATTTCTGCTTGCGACTGCTCGTCACACCAAGACTCGCTTTTGCGGGTGCGCTCGGCGTGCTCGCGCTGAGTACCACCTCAAACTATTTCACCTGGCCCTACTCTTTTTCCAACCTGTGGGCAACTTTTCTCGCCTTGCTCGCCGTCTACTGGATCTCCCGTTGGTGGCAAACTGGAAAGTATTATTTCCTTGGTGCCTCTGCGCTCTGTGCCGCCATCGTCATCAATTGCAAATTCATCATTGCCTTCCCCATCTTGGCCGCGCTGTGGAGTTTGCTTTTCGTTACCAGGAAACTCCTGGCGGGACAGCTTCAACTCCCGCGCGTCCGTGGTTTGCCGCCACCCTATATACGCTCTTCGTTCTGGGCATCTTTGCGTTTACGTTGTGGTATTACGGTCGCGGGGTATCCGTAGAATCTTACCGTTTGCAGATCGGTGCCGTATTTCATGCCCGGCATCTTATCAATGCAGAACTCTATGATCGGCTGCGGGAAGCCGCTCTGCTCCAAAACGGCTTGCGGCCCGAAACCATCGCCGCCGCCTTGGCCATCTGGCTGTGTCCGCTATCCGTCCTGCTGGGTCTGATCGTCTGGTTACGCTCTTGGTTTACCACTTCCAAACAGCGTGTGGACCTGCTGCTTCCTCTGCCCTTTGCCGTCTTCGCTCTGGGAAATCTTTTGCAGATGAATTCTTCCGTTCACGCACCCTACGTCTATCCCGCTTCGGCTGTCATCGCATTCTGGGCCATGCACCATATTGCGTTCGCCAACCCGCTCCGCATGGTGAAATTATTGGGACCGGCCAGCATCACCATCTTCTGCTTGCTGCTGGGAGGAACCCGTCTCTACAAGCTCAGTCAACACACGGACAAGGTCATTTCTCCGCGCTATGAATTCCGCTGGGAAAAATACCACGCCACCTGGCTGCAACCACTGGCCGACTATGTGCAAAAGTACACGCAAGAATCCGACCGCATCATCGTCTTTGGCTCGCGCGATTACCTCTACATGATCTGCAATCGCAAGCCGGCTTTGGGGTATCTCTACACGTGGTACGAGCCTTTTCACGATGCGACTGCAGCGGCAAAAGTCGTCGCCAGTCTGAAATCAGGTTCGGTGCCTCTGATCATCACCAGTCCGCTTGAACCCTTTTCGTTGGCTTTTCCGGAGAATTATCGCACCCACATCATCTACCAGATTTTAGAAGAAGAGTATCAGCCTGCCGCTTTCACTGAACTGGCGGGAGAAGTCATCGTTTGGGAAAAGAAGAAGAAATAACCGGCGGAACTCATCAACGAAGCGTGATCACTGCGTAATATCCAGCCGCGGCTTTGGGCCAGTTAAAGCTCCGTCCATACTCCGCGATCTGAGCCGCATCATTTTTCCGCTCAAGCACACTGCCCAAAGCGGAAGCCAATTCCCGCCGATCACCCGGCTTCGTCAACCGTCCAAGATACTCAGCATTCACTACTTCGTGAATGCCGCCGACGTTCGTCGCCACCACCGGCAAACCGGCAGCCAAAGCCTCAAGGATCACATTAGGCACACCCTCGTTGTGACTCGATAACACCAGCGTGTCCGCCGCCTGCATATACCGCGCCACTTCCGCCGCCCCCTGCCGCCCCAATAACTGTAAACGATCCGCGATATTCAGCCGGTCCGCATGCGCGACAATGGAATCCTTCAACGGACCGCCACCGATCATAAGCAAGCGGGCGTTCTCGCCCCGTTCCTTCACCAGTTGCCCAAACGATTCGAGTAATAAATCGGGATTCTTTACGGGGAGGAAATTGCCCACGAACAAGATGATCTTTTCGTCAGCTTTCAGTCCCAATTCCCGGCGCACTGCCTGTTTATCAGCCGGACAAAACGTCTTCGTATCCACGCCATTGTAAACGACGTGGAGCTTTTCCTCGGGCACCCCCGCCTCTTTCAACCGTCGCGCCAGATCACGGCTGCGATTGATCACTCCCTTCGCTTCACTCAAGGCAGCGACAATCAAGCGCCTTCGCACCGGGTTATCCAGATATGCATGAACATCACTGCCCTGCGTGATGACGGTCATGGGCACCCGCTGTTCTCGCGCCAAGATACCGACCCCACACGCATCCGGATAAGCCCAGGCGCAAAGGATGGCATCGAAAGCGAACTCGCGTTTCAAGCGCTCCACCTGCGGGCGCAACGCCATGGCGAACAGCCGGTGATTTACTCCACTACCGATTTTCGGGATGTAAGGAACCGGCACATAAACCGGCTGAAAACAGGCATCCTCTGCGCGCGGCATATACTGTTGCCGCCATTTGCTGGAACCCCAGATCGCCGGGCGCGCCGCGATCACGCGGATCTCACAGTGTTCCTTCAGATGATGCAGCAGCGTGACGTTATCGAGTCCGCGATAAGACTCCTTCGCATCCGGAAATAGATTCGAAATGAAGAGCAGCTTCATTCCACCGCCCCTTGCAATAGCGCCGGCCGCGCATAGCGATGATCGCGAAACGCGCCGGGATTGCCCTGCTTGCCGTCCTCCGCCGCGTGGACAATGTTCACCATCTCACGCGCCGTCACATAATGGACGCGATAGCGTTTGCCATCGTTAAAATTCGCCAGCAACTGTTCATGAAAGGCTCGCATCGGCTCCCCCAGAAGCATGCCGGAATTGCGCGGAATGGCTCCATGTGTATGCAATTTGATAAAGAGCCACTCAGGCCGGCCTTCAACATGCACCCCACAGCGGGTCCACAGGTGGGCGCGATCCATGCGCGGCGGATTCGCCCCGGTCAGATCGGCATTCTCAATCCGCGGCAACACACCAAACTTGCGCCGTTCCCAGTTCAAGCCTAACGGCCCTTGGATCAGCAACAAATGGTCCTTCGCGTTCCTCTTTTCAGTCGCGCCCACCTTGGCTCTTACGCCATACTCGTGAGATTTCGGCCCCGGCGTGTCTTGCGCGTAGTAGATCTGGTTTACCGTGCGCGTCTGTGTCGGATGCGGTGCTGAAGGCATCGTAAAGTCCGCAAAGCACCCCGTATCTGCAAGGACGGAGAGCTCATTGTTCACACCACAGTTGCGCCCTTCCGGGTGTGAATTATCCAAAGCCCAGTTGCCATGGATGAATCCGTAATACGCATTCCCCGCCGCATCCCGGGAAAGCATCCCATGCTGCTGAAAATCCTTTTTCCCTTGGGCCAGCGCAGTCCGCAGTCCTGCTTCCGTGTCATCATGATGATGGAAGTGCACTTCCACTTCACTTTGTGTGCGTTTGCAAATCTTCTCCAGCACACGGAACACATCCGCATCGTATTGCTCGATGGGATAGAAGAATGAATGTTTTGGACTGCAGCCGTCGGCATCTCGAAAAGCACCGCTCAGCTTAGGATACGCCTCAAGCCATAACTTCATCCGCTCCAAGGCTCCGGCCTTGTCGGTGTCGTGATAGGGCTCGAAGTGATCGCAAACGCTGATGATCAGGTCCACCACCTGGCCTTCCGGCGGTGTCCAGCTTTGCTGCCGCAGATATGCAGGCAGCCATAGATTCATGGCGCGAAACATGTGTATCCGTCAGTGGCGTTTGACCGTTTCCCAAGCACCCGTTTTCGGGGCGGTAAGATAATGCCGCAAGCCCAGCAACACCATCCAGTTCAGAAACACAAACGCCGCTGGCAAAGCGAACAATTTAAACTTCAACTTGGGCTGCAACAAACCTATCAAAGCACAAAGATAAAAACTGTTCTGCAACCAAAAGCAGAACCCATAGAAAGCTTCCTGCCGCAGCATCGCATTGCTGCCCCAGATGAAGAGCACCAAGAATGGGCCTGCCAGTCGCAGATATTTATGGGCGATCAATTGAAACCATAACCGGTTCACCCACGGCAACAGCCAGCCGGGATAGCGGAACAGCATTTGAAAATTACCGCCCAAAGTCCGCTTTTTGCGCACCTTCTCCCGGTCGTGATCCAAATCCTGAGGATCATAAGCGAGCGCTTCGGGATCATACTGCACACGCTGGCCTTGCAGCGCGATTTGCATCGGGATCACCACATCATCCAGCCAGGTATCTGCCGGGATGGGCTGAAATAGCTTTCTCCGCACAGCATACACCGCTCCCGTGCAACCGATGCAGGAATCAAACTGGGATTCAGCCGTACGCAACCGCACTTCCATGCTCCAATAACTGCCGACCCCCTGCCCCACCGCGGAAGCCGCACCATCAACCACCAATCGACCGCTTACCGCTCCGGTCCGCTCATCGGCCAGCACCTGCACCAGTCTTTTGACCGTATCTGGAGCAAATCGCTGCCGGGCATCGGCGAATACTATGATTTCTCCAGAGGCAGCAGCCACACCTTGGTTAAGCCCGTTCGCCTTGCCCATGCGCGTCCCCAGTTCCAGACAACGGATGCGCGAGTCAGCAGCCATCAGGGCTTTCACCTTGGCCGGAGTTCCGTCGCTGGAACCATCGGTGACCACGATGACTTCCATTTTTTCCGCCGGATACTCTGCGGCCATTAAGTTTTGCACCCGCGCGGCAATGCGATTGGACTCGTCGGCGACTACGAGCACAAAGGAAACCGTCGGTAGATTCTGCGATGGCGGATTGGGGGTAAGATTCTTCTGGCGGCGCGCCAGCCAAAGCATCAGCACGTGATAACCGCCAAAGGTGAAGCCCATCAGCCACAAGGCTCCCCAGAAACCGATTTTCATGAGGAGTCCTTCAGGCATCATCAAATCATTTGGCCAAAGCTCATTACAACTGATGGATGGCGTAACTCCAGATCCTGATGATCCCGTAAGTAAGCCCGCCAATCCAAAGGATATCCCAAATGCCAAAACTGTTCCAGGCCAACCCCGGAGGCCGGGCTTCCGGCACAACTGCACCAAGAGGCTCACCCTCCGTATGTGGAACAGCTGGTACAGCAGAATTGAAACTGCTGACCACGGGAGAAACAGGTGTCGACAACGAAGGCTCCGGTTTCGCCGCTACCGCGGGAGAACCCAGGACCGGTGCAGCTTCCGGCACGGAATCATTCATCCCCAACAAATGGCGATGAAAGGCAGCCGTGGCAGCCAGCATCATGAAGAAACTGGCGCGCGAAGCCCAACCCACCATCCATGAAGAAACAGAGTAGGAAACCAGCAAGACGAACAATAAGCGGCGGACTCTTTCTTCCTCATCATCGCGCGTCTTGGCCAGCATCAAGGTCTTGAACCCGCAATAGAGGATGGCCACAAACAACACCAGGCCGGTATAACCAAGTTCGGTTCCCACAGCGACGAATGAGCTATGGGGTGATTTTAAAAAACCATAAGCATGGGAAAATGCGATATCAAATTTCCCCCAGCCTACCCCTCGAAAATTTCGCTCCATGGTCTGAAATCCCCAGGTGAAAACCAGAATACGCCCCTGAATACCACCTTCAGCCCGCGGGCTTTCCAGCTCAGACATGCGTGGCATCGACTTCAGTGCCGCCATACCGCCGGTCAAGGCGACCACTACTATCAATATTTTCACAATCAATGGCCGGCGAAACATGTAGGAAATCAACCAAGTGGCAAAAGCCGCAACATAAGCCCCTTTGGAAATCGTTAAAAAAGCCGCATAGCCACAGATGCTGCTGGCAAAAGTAAAAATAAACTTAAACGCGAAGAAACGGTTCCACCAAAAAAGAAAATACAGCATGGCTATGCCCGGCACGATGCTGTGACCTAAAGCGTTAGGGTTATTGAAAATTGACGTATTTAAAACCAGACGGCCTTTCATCGATCCGTGGGTGACATCATAACTGTACATCGGGTCAAATCCATATTCGCTGGCAATGGCCAGGCCGGACACCAACACAAGCATCATCGCCCACCAGAACATGAATTTTCTCATCCGCTCGATGTTGCTCAGAGCCAGCATGATGATGAAGTAATACAGAAACAGGCTGTAACAGGATTTCCACGTCTCATACGGTGAGGAGGATGAACCCACTATCCAGACCAGATAAAACGCCATCAACCAGTCATGCGGCGTTTTGAACAAATGGGAAAAGCTGAAGCCTTTATCCCGGGTCAGCGTGCCATAAAGCCCGATCAACATCGCGATCATCGCCGGGCGCACCGTTGAAACCGGGCCGATCCACTCTTGTGGTCGGACATGGTAAAGCACCACGAATGCTATGACGGCAAAAAAATCCATTTCTATTGATCGCTAATTCTCCGCGCGGTGGCGCGATAAAGTTGTCCGTAATTATCTAGCATCTTTTGCACGGAAAACTCATTCACCACCATTTCCCGTGCCGCCTGCCCGCAAGCCTGCAATTTCCGTTTGTCGGCCAGCAAGCCAGCCAGTTCCAGCGCCAGCGTAGACGCATCAGTCAGATCCCGGGCAAAGCCGTTCTTCCCATCAGTTATCAAATCAGCGTGACCGCACGCAGTATGGCACAACACAGGCAACCCGGCAGCCATCGCTTCCAAGGCTGCATTGGACATTCCTTCATTGATGGAGGGAATCACCAATTGATCCATCGCTTGGTAATATGGGCAGGGATTTGCTTGAAAGCCAGCGAGATGAATTCTGTCCCGGTACGGCGACCGTTGGCTTTGCTCTTTGCTTTTCTCTTCCAGCGGACCACCACCACCGACCAGCAGCAATTCTATTTCAGGGTGCTTCTCCGCCAATGATTCAAACGCCGTGATCAGCAAATCATGCCTTTTATAAGCACCAAACCGCCCCACCATGCCAATCACCCAACTGTTTTCCTTAAGCCCCAAAGCCCGCTTGCTGGCAGCCTTGTCTTGCGGTCTAAAACGGTCCACATCCACTCCGTTATCGATCGGTGACACCTTATCTTCCGGTGCTCCATGCTCCACGAGATGTTTGCCCAAGCTTCGGGAAACCGGGACGATTTTGGCGACCAGTTTATACAACACTTTGCGCTGTAAAACCCGACGCCACGCAAGGTCAGCGGGAAAACTCCGCGTGCTCTCCATGCAAAATGGGAATGCGCCGGCTGCCGCGCAACGCCAAAGCCGTATAGATCAACGTTCCCAGATTGTGCGTATGGATGATCTCCGGACGTGTCTGCAAAAAATAATCCCGCAACAGGGTCACTGTCTGCCAGGAAAATCCGGCTCCTTTATGCAAACATGCCACCTTTTTGTCCTTTAAACGGGCAGCGAAAGCGCCCTCCCGCAGCAAACAACAAACCTGCAAATCAAACTGCCCACCGTCCAGGCCGTTGGTGAGGTTGACCACCCCGTTTTCCATGCCGCCCGGTTCCAAGGAAAGGACGATATGGGCAACTTTTATTGGCGGTGATCCATTCAAAGTATTAGACGAATAGGCTAAGGCTTGATGAAAAGAAACCGGCGCAGGGTGCGCAGACGAAAAAGCGATGGCTCATTCAGCCTCTCCGGATTGGCAAACCACGGCCAGGTAAGAACCGAATAAAACCAATCTCTGAGAGCTTCCCGCCGGTCACCTTGCTCATAATACATCCAAGCCGTTTGGTAATAGGCGAAGGCCTTGGCCTGCCGCCAAAACGAACTCTCTGAGCCGGATACCAAACCGGCATCCAAAGACTTACGCAACACCCGAAAGATATTCTCCCGCATCCGGCCAGCATTGCGGCTCATGCTATGACGGTGACGACGAACTAAAATCAGTTTATCCGCCAGCAGGAATATTGGGTATTTGGCACCAATCCGGATCCACATATCCCGATCCTCAGAACTGCGCAAACTCTCATCGAAACAGCCCGCGTCCAGCAAAGCTTTTTTGCGTGCCACCACCCCTGACGGCGAAAAACGGGTCTTAACCAGGATATCCCGATGTGAGAACCGCCCATGCACCTGCCACGTCAGTTCTTTTAAGACAAACTCTTTTCCCAACTCATCCACATACGTCGCTTGGGCTGCAACTAGGCCATACTCATCCCCTGTAGAGTGAAACTGCCCCATCACTTGCTGTAAAAACTTCGGTGCCCAAATGTCATCGGCATCTAAGAAGCCGATAAATGGCTTGGTCGCCGCTTGGATTCCCGTATTGCGAGCCGCGGGCAAACCGCCGTTGACCTTCCGAATATAGCTGATCCGGTCGCCGTAACGGGCACACACTGCCGGTGTATCATCCGTGGAACCATCATCTACTACGATGATTTCAATATCACCGTAGTTTTGATTCAAAGCCGAATCGATGGCATCAGGCAGGAACTTCGCGTAATTATAGGCAGGAATGACAACGGATACCCCGAGTCCCACATTGGTTCCGTTGGGCAAAACTGGCTCAACCTGCGTAAGACCGTTTGTCGTCGCCATCGCAACTCAATGATTACCGCGGCTCAATGACTACGACCTCCGACCACTGGTCTGGTAATTGTCGTAGTAATTATGCGAGTAATAGTAGTAGTAGTAGTAGTTGGAGGTGGCTGAAAGATCCAAACGGTTCAGAACAAACCCCAAGAACTTGGCCTTGTTCGCCCGCAAAGTCTTAACCGCTGTTTCCACCGTCCGGTATGGGGTGCGTCCGCTCCAAATCACAAACACGACACCGTCAACAAAACTCAGCATGGCCGAAGTTTCGGCCAAACCCAGCACCGGCGGCGTATCAATGACAATACGATCATAATTCGCGCGCAGGTGCTTCATCATGTCCACGAAGCTCTGGTTGCCAAAGAAGTCAGCTACACCAGAATGGTACTTGCCACGCGGCAAAACGGAAAGATTCTCCGTATCTGTAGGACGGATGGCGTCTTCCGGTTTTATACCAACGCTCAAGACTTCAACCACACCGGGACTTGATTCCACTTTAAAAAGATTATGGATTGTACCACGGCGGACGTCACAATCGATCAGCAAGGTCCTTTCACCTTTCCGGGCGAATGAGCGGGCAAGATTAAGCGAAACCCAGCTCTTCCCCTCTTGCGGCATAGCGCTGGCAACCATGATGACCTGTTGGGCCTCATTTTCTGGTATGTTAAGCTGGAGATTTGTCCGGATGACGCGAAAATTCTCCTCCATGGCATTGGGTCCACCATCACCATTACCCTGCGGCAGTTGGCGCCGTCCCGATTCCAATTCAGGCACTACGCCAAGAGCGCGCAACTTCAAAGCATCTTCCCCCGACTCCACATTCGCAATCGTATGATCCAGATACTCGATCAAGAAAGGCACCCCAAGGCTTAGGCCGAGACCGAAAATAAACGCAAAGACCAATAGATTCAGCCGGTTAGGCGAAACAGGAACATCCAGACGGGCTTCCAACAGGCCGTTATAATTCAAATGGTAACGTTCTTTTTCACCACCAAAGTCCAAGAAAGAAATGGATTTGGCCATGTGGTCATAATAGTTGCGCCAAGGCAACTGACCGGCAGCCACATGCTCAAACTCCAGCTTGTACTTGGCTTGCTGTCTTTGGGCGTCCAAATAATCAGGCAGCTTAGCCTTAGTCTCAACTTGCCGGGCTTTCAGACCCTCGATACGAGTATTCAATCTGGCAAGTTGTACTTCTAACTCCAAATTCAGCGCTTTTTCTACCTGCTCAAGTTTGTGCGTCACTTCCTTCATCCTAGGATGCGCTGGAAGATAAATTTTGGCGTAATCAATCGCTTGCTGCTTCAACCGGCGATATTCACGCTCATTCTCCGTCCATGGCACTGTATTCGGCTGGGCAACCATACTTGGAAGCACAATCACTTCCTGCGCAGTTTTGTTATTGTCGCCCGCACCAGGCACAGGATCCTGTCCGCTGTTTACAATGGAAAAACTATCTCCTAAACTCAATCTGAGCATTTCCTGATACGAAGCCAATTGCGATAGCTTATCGACCACACTGTAGTCGGTCTTCTGTAATTTTTTCTGCAGCGACAACAAATCTTCCAATTGAAGATTTATTTTAGCCAGATCAGAGGGGACAGAGCGCATTTCTTTGATTTGAGCCGTCAGCTCTGCCAATCGGTTGGTATCCTGATAAGCGAAATTAGTCATCAACCACTCTTCCATCTTATCGCTGACTCGCTGCATTTCCTTGGTGAAATCGTTTAGGACGATCTCTTGGCGGCGTTGCCTGGCCTCGCTTCGATAAGCCAAATACTCCTCCAGCAGCATTTTGCTCCAATTCTCAGCTATCTGCGGAGAAAAAGCCCATACCTCCACTTCGATATCTCCTTCAGAATTCTGCTTCACCAGCATCTTCTTCAGAAACTTCCTCCGGAAAAATTTATCCGGCATATCAATCCCGAAACGCTTGGCCGTACGCTCTGTCAGATGCGGGGAGTTGAATTGGCCGTAAATCGCTTTAATCCCGCTGTCCATGTAAACGGTTTCAGCCGTGACAGGCAGCGGCAGCTGTTTGAATTCGATCAAACTGCGCGTGTAATAAACCGGCTTTGAATAAACGTAAATCACCAGACCGACCATCAGTGACAAGCACATGAGCAGTGAAATCAAACGAAGATGTTTGACCACCAAGGTGATGTAGACCAGCAAATCACCAATCTTGATCGGGGCCTGTTTAACTCCGGGCAACATATCTTATAAAAATCACAGCAATATTAAGACCATTCCAACCCGACTCAGCAAGCAATGATTACCAAAAAAAACTGCGGAGCGGTTAGCCGCTCCGCAGTCTTTTGATAGAAAACACTTATTAGAAGCTGAAGAAGCTCTCAGGCACCACGATAATGTCGTTGCTTTGCAGCACAACGTCAGCTTGCTTACCAGCCTGAACACTCTTAATGCTCACCGGGATACGGAACTTCTCGCCGTTACCACCGTTGCGCAGCACATAGACTCCACCCTTCTTAGCGAAGCGGGCAAAGCCACCGCTGCGGAGAATCGCCGAGTAAGCGGTAAGCTCTTCATCGATAGGCAATTGCACGATACCCGGCGTCTTCACATTACCCGTCACATAGACGCGATTGGCAAAAGCCGGCACCACGACGATATCACCAGGTTGAACTGCCACGTCCGGCGTCAAGCCAGCCCCATCCAAGATAGCTTGGACATTCACCTCTTCCACCAAGCTCTTGCCCTCGGTCAAGCGCAACAGCTTCACGCGGGTCAAATCACCAGAGTCCTTCGTTCCACCCGAGCGGATGAAAATAGTAGTAATCGTCGGAGAATAACCAGAAGGCAGCAACAACGGCCCCGTCTGCTTAAATTCACCCGCCAAATACACCACGTTAGCCGTCCCCGGGCTGTAAGTTTCCACAGTGCGCTCAACCATCACCGTAGCTTGGCGAAGCTGCGAAGCCTCCAAGGAACTCTTGATCGCCTTCTCAGAATCCGTCAAATCCTTACCAGCGATTTGCACCCGGCCAATGCGCGGCATGATGATATAACCACCTTCGCGCACCTGATAGACACCATTAAAGGACTCATCTTCCACCACAAAGACTTGAATCGGATCACCCGTCATCAAAACCTTGGACCCACCGTCGCCGGTAGCAAGCTTACGCAAGTCAGCCATCTTGGCCTCCATCTGCGTGTCAATCGTCGCAGTCTCCGTCTGGATAGATTTATTACGATCACCCCACGCCGCCACTTCCTTCTGCCACTTCTCAATCTCAGTGGGCGTCTGGCTGGCATTTGCGGTCTGCAACTGCTTCGTGGCGTTGTCCAGCTTGGAACGGACATAGACCGACTCACGCTCCAAGAAAACACGACGATCAGAGAGACGATCGATTTCCTTCTGGAGATTATCCAAGCGACCACCCACTTGGTCTTTAGCGCGCAAAGAGCTCAAATACTCTTCACGAGCCTTGCGCCAAGCGTCCACCTTATCCGAAGCGTTGTTTTGCGCAAAAACGGATACAGCCAAGGTTAAGCCGGCACACAAGCCCAGCAGTCTGCGATAGTCAATGTTCATGGTGTGTCTAAGAGAATTATCAAAACCAGCACAAGTGTCATCATCTTCAAGCACGACACCCGGCTCAAATCACAAGCGTTAAGGAACTAAAGTCTGCCTCCGGTGTAAAGCAGATTTTTGCAAAATATCTCCCCCCGAACCACCTCTACATCAACCATCTCCATTCACCCACCCCTAACCACCCGCCATTTCAGGCCAGCAAACAGTTATTTCATTATACAAACACCCGAAAAAATCAGATAAACTAATCAAAATTAACTCTGCCATTGCTAGCGTTAAAAACTCAATTCAACGCCAATTTCTTAGGTTAACACGCCGAATACCAATACCATCCAAATGCATCTACCCATGGCCTACCTCTTACCCCCCACCCACAATCACCCACCCTTACAATCCACCACACTTGACTTAACAAACCAGCCCATGTAAAGAATGTTTAGAATTTTCTAAACGATGGCAGAAACTCAAAATAACCAGCCAGATTGGGCGCATACCCGCAGCAAGTTTATTGAAGCGGGTGGCTCTACCACCCAATCTTTCGGCCTTGGTCGGCTCACTGGGCAAATCTATGCTCTGCTCTATTTAAGCCCCTCCCCTATCAGTTTAGAAGAAATCGCGGCCCAACTAGGTGTTAGCAAAGCCAGTATCAGCATCACTATCCGGCAGATGGAACGCTGGACTGCGGTGCATAAAGTCTGGGTCAAAGGCGATCGCCGGGATTTTTACGAAGCCGAAACCGATTTTCGTAAAATCTTCCGAGAAGGTTTTCTGGAAACCTTGCAGAAAAAACTACACACCGCTGGCCGACATTTGGAACAAGTGGAAACTCAAGCCAAGGAAACATTGCAAAAAAACCACACCGAAAGCAAAGAAGACCTCGATACCATAACCGCCCGCATCGAAAAAGCCCGCCGCTTCCAACGGCAAATCTCCGGCTTGATCGACAATCCCCTGCTCAAACGCCTTATCTAGTCTCCATGTCTGTCCACATCACCGAACGCATCATCCGTCCACGCAGCGGGCTTGAGGCTGTCAACTTTGCCGAGCTTTGGTATTACCGAGAACTTTTCTGGCAACTCGCCTGGCGCAATGTCCTCGTCCGCTACAAACAGACCGCCATTGGCCTCGCTTGGGCCGTCCTCCAACCCTTGCTGACCATGGTCGTCTTCACGGTGTTGTTTGAAAAAGTGGCCAAACTCCCCAGCGGTGGCGCTCCCTATGCCATGGTCACTTTCGCCGCCCTGCTCCCCTGGCAATTCTTCTCCAATGCCCTCACCACCGGCAGCGGCTCCTTGGTCAACTCGCAGAACCTGATCACTAAAATTTACTTTCCCCGCCTGATCATACCGGCCAGCGCCGTGGCCGGGAACGCCATTGATTTCGGTATCACCCTTGTTCTGATGTTTCTCCTCATGGCCGGCTATGCCATCACCCCCAGCCCGCTGCTCTTGCTCTTGCCCGTCTTTTTCGCTTTGACCGCCGCCGCCGCTTTGGGGCTTTCCCTCTGGCTCGGAGCGTTGAATGTGAAATATCGCGATGTCAGCCACCTCGTCCCCTTCCTCACCCGCATCGGTCTCTACGTCAGCCCGGTTGGCTTCATCTCCAGCGTCATCCCCGAACAATACAAACTGGCCTACTACACCTTGAACCCCATTGCCGGATACATCGATGGCTTCCGCTGGTGCATCCTCGGCGCCGGTTACGAACCTTGGTGGCCCGGATTATTTTCCGGCACCGCCGTCACCGTGCTTGTCCTGATTCTAGGAGCCTATTATTTCCGCGGAGCGGAACGCCGTTTTGCCGACGTCATCTAACCCCATGAGCGAACCCATCATATCCGTCCGCGGCTTGGGCAAGAAATACCTGTTAGGAAACGCCCCGCGTCACGACACGCTGCGTGACCGCCTCGCGGACACCGCCGCGCGTCTCTTTAAACGGGACAACCGTCCGGCTTCCTCGGATACCACTGAATTCTGGGCGCTAAAAGATGTCGCTTTCGATGTCCAACCGGGCGAGGTCGTCGGCATTATCGGGCGCAACGGCGCCGGCAAATCCACCCTGCTCAAGCTCCTCAGCCAGATCACCGAACCTACCACCGGTGAGATCCGGCTCCGTGGCCGTGTGGCCAGCCTGCTCGAAGTCGGCACCGGCTTTCACCCGGAACTGACCGGCCGCGAAAATGTGTTCCTGAACGGTGCCATCCTTGGCATGAGCCAGGCGGAAATCCGCAAAAAATTTGATGAGATTGTCGATTTCGCGGACATTGAAAAATTTCTCGATACCCCCGTCAAACGCTACTCCAGCGGCATGTACGTCCGGCTGGCCTTCGCCGTCGCCGCGCACCTCGAACCCGAGATACTGATCGTTGATGAAGTCTTGGCGGTCGGTGATGCCCAGTTCCAAAAAAAATGTTTAGGCAAGATGAGCGAGGTTTCCAAACTGGGCCGGACCGTCCTTTTTGTCAGTCACCAGATCGCTTCAATCGCTGCATTATCAAGCAAATGCATCCTGCTCGCTGGCGGGCAGCTCAAGAGCATCGGTGCGACCAATGAAATCATCGAAGCCTACCACGAAGAAGGCGGCTTCGACACTTCCGCCAGCTTTACCGGCAAAAAGAACGAACATGGAGTCTGGATCACCCGGGCAGCTCTCAAGAACACTTTAGGGGAGACATGCACCAGCTTCCTGACCTACGAAGACATTCAACTCGAGATCGAATGGCATAACGAGCAGGCAAAACCTGTGACCGTTGGCCTGCAATTGAACAACCTCAAAGGTGTCGTCGTCATGACCGCCTACGACACCCCGCAAGACTGGGATGGCAGCAAAAAAGCCCAGTTTGGCACCTTCGTCACCCGCGTCACCATCCCCAAGAATTTACTGCCTTCAAACCAATATACACTGCATCTGGCACTCGACAGTGCCAGCCCCCGGGTCTGCTATGACGTGCAATTTGATGCGCTTCGTTTTACCGTGCACGACCCGATGGATGAAAAATGCATAACCCGGGGGGCCATCAAAAACCCCCTCGACTACATGGCCATATTACCCGCTCTGGACTGGAGCTCGGAAAAGCGATAACCACTTACCCAAAAGATAAAGCATGAAAAGAACCATCTGCATGAACTGCGGCGAGAGCCAACTCGAAGAATTCATCGACTTGGGCCGCCAGCCAAACGGCAACAACTTCCCCCTGCCAGGTGAAGAAAATTCCGAGCCCACCTTCGAGATCTCGATGCTGGTCTGCAAGAACTGCTGGCAAGTCCAGATCGCCGAGTTCCCGCCGCAAGAATTTCTCTTCCCAAACCATCCCTACATCACCGGCGTCAACGTCCCCGTCGTGCAACACTTTGAAAGGATGTCCGCCCACATCGTCAAGAAACTGAACTTGGGTACGGGCGATCTGGTGGTGGATATCGGCTGTAATGACGGCACCCTCCTGTCCTGTTTCCGCGCCCAAGGCATGCGCGTCCTCGGTGTCGATCCCGGCCAACAAACCGGACGCTTGGCCAAGGAAAACAAGATTCCGGTGTGCGAAACCTTCTGGAATTCCGAAACGGGCCGCGCTTTCCGCCACCTGAAGCTTTTGCCGGACGTCATCACCGCCACCGCCGTCTTTTATCACCTGCCCGATCTGCATGACTTCATCGAAGGCCTGAAGCTGGTGATGAAGCCGAACAGCGTTTTCGTCGGCCAATGCGTGAACCTCATGGACCTGATCGAGAAAAACCAGTTCGATCATTTTTACCATGAACACAGCTGCATCCATTCCATCGCCCCGTTGAAACGGCTGTTCGACGCCCATGGCATGGTCCTGTTCGATGTGGAGTTCACTGAGATCCATGGCGGTTCATTCATCGTTTACGCCGCCCTCAAAGAATCAAACCGTCCGGTCTCACCGAACGTCGATGAAGCCATCAAGAAAGAAATCGCCAACGGTTTCCATAAATTAGAAACCTACAAAGCCTTCGCCCTCCGGGTGAAAGAAAACACCACCCAGTTGCGCCATTTGCTCACGCAATTACGCGATCAAGGTAAGACCGTAGTCGCCCTCGGCGCTCCGGTGAAAGGCAACACACTGCTCACCTACGCTGGTATTGATAAAACGCTCATCAAGTGCGTCACGGAGGTGAATAAATTTAAGATTGGCCGCCTGACCCCGGGCACTCACATCCCGATTATCCACGAATCCGAACTCAAGACCCCGCCCGATTATTTCTTGATCCTCTCTTGGAATTTCTTGGACTTCTTCATCACCAAGCACAAGACCTACTTGATGAACGGCGGCAAATTCATCGTACCCGTCCCATCCGTTCACGTCTTGGGTTTCGATAGTGTCAAATAACGCTCGCTGCCTTATGCGTAATATCATCGTCACTGGTGCTTCCGGCTTCATCGGCCGGACACTGGTCAAACGCCTGCAGGAGAAAGTCGGCGACGCTGGCACTGTCATCGGAGTCTCTTCCAAAGACGCCGATCTGGTGGATCGCGCCTCAGTTTTCTCCTATTTCGAGCGCCTGCACTGGGCGTTCGATTGTGATCATATTTTTCACCTGGCCGCCCTCTACAAGGCGGGCGGCTGGCCAGTGGAACACCCCGGCACGCAGTTCCATGTGAACATGGGCATCAACGTCAACATCTTGGAAGCATGGAAGCGTTTCTTTCCCAAAGCCAAGTTCGTCAGCGCCCTTTCCTACTGCCTCTACCCGCCCGGCGATAACGCCCATCCCGAGAGCGAACTCTACGGCACAGAACCCGAAGAATATCTCTTCAGCTATGCCTTCACCAAGAAGGCCCTGCTCATCGGCCAACGCGCCTACCAGCAGGAATTCGGCCTGACGTGGGCCAGCGGCGTGCTGCCCACCGTCTATGGTCCAGGTGATAGCTTTGCAGAAAACTCGCACGTGATGGGCGCGTTGATCGGCAAATTCGTCCGGGCACATTTGCAAAACCTGCCCCAAGTGGAAGTTTGGGGGGACGGCAACCAAGTCCGCGAGTTCATTTACATTGATGACGCAGCCGATGCTTTGATCGGCCTCCCGGCGAGTGTCAGCAACCAAGTATTCAACGTCGGCACCGGTCGTTCTGAAACCATCCGGGACATCGCTGAAACGATCAAAGAAGTCGTGGGCTATAAAGGACAGATCGTTTACAACCCGCAAAAATTCACCGGGGTCGCCAAGCGCTTGATGGATAGCTCGGCCATCACGAATGCAACCGGCTGGAAGTCCGGCACCTCGCTGCGGGATGGCATCAGCCAGACTGCTAGTCACTATCAAAACCAGCTAAAAACAAAAAGCTGATCATGCTTGCTGAATCAGACCGTCAAATCAGCTACATCCTGTGCACCAAGAACAAATTGCGCTACCTGCAGCGCACTGTCCCGGACCTGCTGAAAGCCTGCCGGCCAGAGGATGAGATCGTGGTCTTTGACGGTGCCAGCACAGACGGTTCGCGCGAATATCTTCAGAAGTTCTATGATGAGGGAAAATTTCGCTTTTTCCGCTCCGAGCGAGATTGCAATCAGGCTCACGGCTTGAACAAAGCAATCCTCAACTGCCGGGGAGAAATCATCAAAATTATTCTGGATGATGACGTCCATGACTACCCATCGATCCGCAAATGCGCCAGCTTGATGCTGGCCGACCCTTCAATCGATGTACTGGGTACGAATGTAGCCATTGCGACCTACGGCGCGGAATGCAACATCCGTCTGGACCTGAGCAAGCAAAAGAACTTCGAACAATGGTCGCACGAGAAAGGTGAAGCTTTCTGGTTTTGGGACCAATGCTTCACATTCCGGCGCTCCAGCCTTCCCATCGTAGGCCTTTGGCATACGGGATTGAACTGCATTGATCGGGAAATCACCCTCAGACTCACCAGCCTGCGGCAGGCCAAGCTGGTCTGGTTCACCGGCACCACTGCGATTCATTTGTTGAATGAAGCCAGCCTTTGCTTTCACCCGGAATACAGTTCGAAAATGGTGAAAGACATCCGGCGGCTTTATACTTTTCACGGTTTGGCCATACCTCCCGAATACCGACCTCATGAACCAGCGCCTGTCTCGCCCTTAAAACAACTGGCAAACAAGATTACCCGCGGCATCCGTGTTCGTACACGAGTTGCAAATTTATTGCTTGGCCTCGGCCTGGATGGGGTGGCCCGCAAAGTAAAACCGCCGCAGCCACCGCCAACTGCCAGCAACCCCGCCAAACCGGCCGATGCCTTCAGTTATGAGATGGCTTATTCAAAATGCCGGCAATGGCTGGACGAAAACAACGGTGTTGAAAAGGGAACCCTAATCCACTGACAACTTTAGAACGGCGACTGGCTCGGCATACACGCCAAAACTGCGATCATCCGGAACTGAGCTAAACTCTGATTACTGCTGTTTAATTTATATTCTCAACCGATGAAAATCCTGGCCATCAGCAACCTCTTCCCACCTGCCTATATCGGCGGGTATGAATTGGGCTGCAGCCGGGTCCTGCAGGGGCTGGAAAAGCGGGGGCACACCTTTCAGGTGCTTACCAGCGAATATCAAGCCGAACAGTTCAAAGAAGCTAAGGAAACGCAAGTTGAACGCCTCCTGCCCCACCCCTTCGTGGTGCAGCCGGCAACTGCTCGTCCGCTGGTCCGCTTGCTCAAATCCGCCTATCGCGAGTGGCAAAGCCAGCGTGCCTTCCGCCGCTCGCTGCAAACCTTCAAACCGGATGTAGTATACTTCTGGAATCTCGGCGGTTTGTCAGCTTCACTGCCGCAGATTGCCTTGGATCAAGGCGTTCCGGTAGCGTTTTATGTCTCAGATGACTGGATCTGCCGGTTTCTTAAAGAACCCACTGCTTGGTACAAATACACGCGTAATCAACCCGCCAGCCCGTTGAGAAAATCCATCAAGACGCTGCTGGCTTCCATCTTGCGCCCTCTGGGGCTTGCATCTGTAAGCTCCTTGCCCGCCAACGCCACCTACCAGTTCACCTCACGCCATATCCGCGATGAAGCATTGCAGGCCGGTCTCGTAGCGGCTCACCCGGCAGTCATCTATTGGGGCGTTGATCCGGCGAGCTTCACTCCGGCGCCCAAACCGCCGCAGAAAACCGTCAAACTGCTCTTCGCCGGGCAGTTGATGCCGCACAAAGATCCCGCCACCGCGATCGAAGCGCTCGAAAAAACCATATCCGCCTGTCCCGACCTGGACATCCGGTTGAGCCTCGCCGGTAAAGGATCGGATGATGCCTATCTGGCCAAACTCCGGACCATGGCCGATGCTGAAAAACTTCGCGGGCGGATCGCTTTTCTAGGCCCTCTAGATCAAGAAAAACTCGCCCAGGCTTATCGCGAGCATGATATTTTTCTTTTCCCTTCGCGGTGGAGTGAACCTTTCAGCATTGCGCTCCTCGAAGCATTGTCTTCCGGGCTGGCCGTTGTGGCCACCGCCACCGGGGGCACGCCAGAAGCGATCCATGATGGTCAAAACGGCTTGCTCTTCAAAGCCGGTGATTCAACCGCCTGTGCCAACGCCCTGGAAAAACTGGCGCGCGATCCATCCCTCAGAAATCAAATCGCCCAAGCCGGAAGAGCAACCGTCATGGAACGGTTCGCCCTCAGCCAGATGATCGACACGATTGAAAAAAATCTGCTGCAATGCTGTTCATCCGCGCAGGCCAGACAGGATAAAACAGCTCAAGCGTAAAAACGGATTAACGCCACAGATTTGCTAAAATGAAATATACCCGCACCAAAATCCCGGATGTCTGGCTGGTGGAGCCGGAACGTTTCGCCGATGAGCGGGGCTATTTTGCACGCACTTGGTGCACGGCGGAGTTTGCCGCCCACGGCCTGAACCCCGGACTCATCCAATGCAGCACCTCCTTCAACCACAAACGAGGCACCTTGCGCGGGCTCCATTTTCAACTCGCACCCTACGGCGAGGACAAGCTCGTCCGCTGCACGCGTGGAGCCATCTTTGATGTCGCCGTGGACCTGCGACCCGCCTCTCCAACCTATAAACAATGGGTGGCGCTGGAACTCAGCGAAACCAACGGTCTGTCCCTCTACATCCCTTCCGGCTTCGCCCATGGTTTCCAGACCTTGCAGGATAACAGCGAGGTCTTTTATCAGATGGCGCAACCCTATCAACCGTCCGCCGGTCGCGGCTTGCGCTGGAACTCGCCATGGTGCGCGGTGGATTGGCCGGTTTCCGACCCCATTCTCTCAGACCGCGACCGGCAAGCCCCCTTGGAGCCGCCCACCGTATGAACATCTTCTACGAAGGCACCATTTTTTCCCGTTCCATGGGCCAGCCCTTTGGCGGCATCAGCCGTTATTTCCAGCGCCTGATCGAGCGGTTGCCAGCGGAACACACGCCTTGGCTCAGTTTGCTTGGCCGCAATGACGGCTTCGCTCCCCGGCATCCGCGGCTGCGCACCTTGCAGCTCCAGACCAGCCGCTACCGTCCATGGCGTCTTTTTTCTCCTCTCGAGAAATGGCTTTGCCGTCATCACGAACGCTGGGTCCCGCATGCCATCCAGCATCCCACCTATTATAACGGGTTGGATGGTCAACCGCTCAGACGTCAGAAAGGGGCTTTGGTCGTCACCGTGTATGACATGATCCATGAACTGTTCCCCCAGGAATTTCCCGGTGCCGCCCAGTTTTTAGAAACCAAACGTCAAGCCATTCTGGCCGCGGACGTCGTCATCTGTATCTCCGAGAAAACCAAAGCGGACGTACTGGAGCTGGTCAAAATCCCGGCTGACCGCCTAAAGGTTATTTATCTGGCCGCCGACCAGCCCGTGAAATCGCCAGCAGAATCAAGCCCTGTTACGCAAGATCCCCCCTATCTGCTTTACGTTGGGCAAAGACGCTCGCGCTACAAAAACTTCGCCCTGCTCCTGCAGGCTTTCGCCCAAGTAGCCCCGGCTGAGAGAGACCTGCACCTTTACGTCGCCGGGCCGGCGTGGACCGAGGAAGAAAAACGCACCTTGGCCCAATTGCCCGGCAGTTCCCGCATCCGGCTGATACCCGAACCCGATGATCAGACCATCGATCGTCTCTATCGCCATTCCCAAGCTTTGGTATATCCCTCCCGTTACGAAGGGTTCGGGCTTCCCCCCGTTGAAGCGATGCAGGCAGGCACAGCTGTCATCAGTTCCAACGGCGGTAGCTTGCCGGAAGTCGTCGGCACAGCCGGCCTCACCTTCAATCCTGACTCCTTGGATGAGCTAACCGGCTGCATCAACCAATTACTGCATTCCCCCGGCCTTCGTTCCCGCCTCATTCAGCAAGGCTTCTCGCAAGCCGCCAAATTCTCTTGGGATCAGACTGCCGACCAAACCATGCAACTCTATAAAGCTATCGCCTAAAACACCTTGAAATCCCCGCTCGTCACCCTCTGCCTGCCCAGTTTGAACACCCGTCCTTTTCTGAAGGAACGGATGGATTCTTTGTTGGCCCAGAGCGTGCAAGATTGGGAGTTGATCGTCTGCGACAGCTATTCCAACGACGGCAGCTGGGAATTCTTCCAGCTCTACAAATCCGATCCCCGCGTGAAACTGTTCCAAGTCCCGCGCGAAGGCATTTACGCCGGCTGGAACGAATGCTTGCGCCGCGCTACCGGCCGATACATCTACATGGCCACAAGCGATGACACCGCAGAGCCCAAGCTGCTGGAAACATTGCTGGCCCCCTTGGAACGTCATCCCCAAATCCAAGTCGCCGTCTGCCAGCACCAGCCCATCGATGAACAAAGCCGTCCAATCGAACAACCGCCGCTAAAATCCCTGGAGTTTCTGGGTGACTGGTATCACCGCTCTTCCGTGCGCAGCGGACCCGCGGAGTTTTTGTTGCACGCCTGCTTTGGGAACGTCTGGGTCACCATGACCGCAGTGCTCTTCCGTCGCTCCATCCTGGACAGGACCGGCCTGTTCCGCACGGACATGGGTTCCTTGGCGGATATGGAATGGACGATGCGCGCCGCGCTAACGGGCGACATCGCCTGGTTCCCGGAAAAACTCGCCACCTGGCGCATTCATTCCCGCCAGGCCAGCGCCATGAAATGGACCTTGGCCGCGCGCAAGTCCATACGCGACTCGTTGCAGGCCGTCCTCGCCGATCCCAACTCCGGCATCCCTCCCGCCTGGCGCACCCGGCCTGGCTGGCAAGCGGCTATCATGCATGTTGCCGAAGCCGCTTATCGGGAAAAATTTGAACTCTATCGCTGGGTGCTGCGGCAGGAGCCCGGCCGGTTTTGGCAAGGATTCCGCGCCGCCCTGCGGCAGGAACCCGGCTGGCTCGTGAAATGCGCACTGCGCGGTTTTGGGGTGGGACCGGAACTAAGTGTTTCTTCGGTTGCCATCATGCAGCAGTTGCTCCATACCTTCCCCGCGGCTTGGCCACCAAAAGAGCTTTCGGTTTATCGCCTGGGAAATCCGGCCATTGACGGGTAGAATCAATAATTTAATCAGAAGCATATACTCACATGGGAAAACATATCTGCATCACCGGCGGTGCCGGCTTCATCGGTGCCAACGCCGCCAAGCACTTCTTGGATCGGGGTTACCGGGTCACCATCCTCGACGACCTCTCCCGTCGTGGAGTGAAGGCCAATGTTGACTGGTTGAAGTCACTGAACTCAGACCAGCTTGCGATCATCGTCGGTTCCATCACCAATTTCGACACCGTCCGGCAGGTCACGGCCGATGCCGATGCCATTTTGCATCTGGCGGCGCAAGTTGCCGTTACCACCTCGGTCACCAATCCGCGGAGTGATTTCGAGATCAATTGCCTTGGTGCCTTCAATGTGTTGGAAGCCGCCCGCCTCTCGGGCCGCAAACCCGTTACGCTCTACTCTTCCACCAACAAGGTGTATGGCGGTATGGAAGGGGTCGTGGTCGAAGAACACGCCAGCCGTTATGCCTACCGTGATCTGCCCTTGGGCATTCCAGAGACATTCCCGTTGGATTTCCATTCGCCCTACGGCTGCTCCAAGGGCAGTGCCGATCAGTATTTCCGTGACTACGCCCGGATCTACGATCTGCCCACCATGGTGTTCCGCCAGTCTTGCATCTACGGCACGCGCCAGTTCGGCAATGAAGATCAAGGCTGGGTGGCTCACTTCATCATCTCGGCCGTGCTGGGCCGCCCGCTCACCATCTATGGCGATGGCAAGCAAGTCCGCGATCTCTTGTTCGTCGAGGATCTGTGCGAGCTCTATCGCTTGGCCATCGAGCAGCCGCAAACTATGAGCGGCCAGGTTTACAACGTGGGTGGCAGTGCCAATTACTCCGTCTCCCTGCTGGAACTCGTGGCCATGCTGGAAAAACTGCTCGGCCGGAAGATCAAACCGGCCTTCGGTGACTGGCGCCCAGGCGATCAGAAGATCTATGTCAGCGATGTCCGCGCGGTCCAAAAAGCCTGCGGTTGGCAACCTCGGACCTCTCCGGAAGCGGGCGTCGGTCGCCTTCTGGATTGGGTGCAGGCAAATCCCGAGCTCTTTCCGCCCGCCCACTAAACAATTGCCGCATGGCTGACTCTCCTTCACCCAAACTCCGCCTCGCCCTGCCTTTGATGGGCGGGGCCGGTTGGATTTTTCCACGGGTTTATGCCTGCGATTTGTTGACCGCGCTGCGCACGCTGCCGGAACAACCTTTGCGCACGGTGTTGTATTCGCAGAAACCGAAGGAATCTGCCCCCCAGAACTGGTGGCCTTGGCTGATGAATACCTGCACGCCTCTCCGCCACCCCGTGGCACGCCAGCCTGGTTCATCGAGCGCAG
Source organism: Limisphaerales bacterium (assembly GCA_965283725.1). Taxonomy (GTDB): domain Bacteria; phylum Verrucomicrobiota; class Verrucomicrobiia; order Limisphaerales; family JAEYXS01; genus JAEYXS01. The sequence continues at coordinate 981,371 of CBDIPT010000001.1, read as the reverse complement.
TGTGACGAAACTGACCGGCTGGGAATTGGGCGAAGTCAGGGCTTTGCGCCGCGCGCAGGTCAACGCCGTGGCCTTCGCCATCCCTCCGCAAGGATCGGGCATACCCTGTCTCAACTACGTTTACGATTTTCAGCACGTTCACCTGCCGGACCTCTTCTCGGCCGAGGAACGGCAGCGGCGTGACCGCGAATTTTCCGTCATCGCCCGGCGTTCCGCTGCCGTCATCGTCTGGAGCCGCTCGGTCCAGAGCGATTTCGAACGCGCCTATCCACAGGCCGCCGGCAAAGTTCATTTGCTTCCGCCGGTCACCGCTTTGCCTGACGCTTTGTTTGAGGTCTCGGCCGATGATGTTCGCCGTCATTACCATCTGCCCGAACGTTTCCTGTTTTTGCCCAATCAGTTTTGGAAACACAAAAACCATCAGATCGTCTTTGCCGCTTTGCAGCTCCTGCACGCCCGCGGTATCAAACCCTTTCTTGTCTGCAGCGGGTTTCCCGGTGATAACCGTCACACCAATTATTTTTCCGAAGTGTTGAAGCAGATATCTGTGATGGGCATCCGCGAGCAGGTAGCATTCTTGGGGCTGGTCCCGCGCGATCATGTGCTGCAGCTCATGCGGCAAAGCATCGGCGTCATCAACCCTTCGCGTTTTGAAGGTTTTGGCATGAGTGTTGAAGAAGCCAGATCCTTGGGCAAATCACTCATTCTCTCGGACATCGATCCTTTTCGGGAACAAAACCCGCCACACACAAAGTATTTCCCGCTGGAAGATGCCGCCTCTTTGGCCGCCCTTATCGCCGAACTGTGGCAGAACGAACAAACGGGCCCACAATCGACCCGGGAAGCGGAAGCCCGTAAGAACAATGAATCGCGCCGGTTGGCCTACGCGCAAAAATTTCAATCCTTGGTCCAACAAGTGGCCAGCTCACCGGGGACTGCATGAAAACAATCCCTCTGCCCCCTCCGGAAACTCCGCGTACCGGCTGGCCATGGTCTGCTGAAGAAACCCCGGCTTATGATCTCAGCCTTCACTGGCCCAAGATTACGGTGATCACCCCTTCGTTTAATCAAGGCTGCTATCTGGAGGAAACTATTCGCTCCATCTTGCTCCAAGGTTATCCCAACTTGGAGTACTTTGTGATCGACGGCGGGAGTCGTGATAATTCCCCGGCCCTCATCCAAAAATATTCGTCGCATCTGGCGTGGGGTGTTAGCGAGCCCGATCGGGGACAGGGTCACGCTATCAACAAAGGATTGGAGCGGGCTACGGGCGATGTCGTCGCCTGGCTTAATTCGGACGACTGGTACAAGCCCGGCACATTGGAATTCGTCGGACGCCATTTCCGCGAAAACCCCGAGAGCCATTGGCTGGCATGTGGCGTGCAAAATTTCTGGGACGGCGGCGAACTGCATACCCTGGTTTTGCCCCGCTTCCAATCAGCCGCCGCCCTGCTCGGACGGCAGCAATACGCCATGCACCAGCCCGGCATATTCTGGAGCCGTCAGGCGTTGAAAAAAAATGGCCTTTTGAATGAACAACGGCACTACTCCTTCGATCACGAGTATTGGTTCCGGCTTTTGCTGCAAGGCTTCACCCCCGTTTGCAAAGATTTCGTCGCCGCCGGGTTCCGGCTCCATCCGGATAGCAAGACCCAGTCAAATTTGCGCCGCACGATCGAGGAAGACTGGGAGATTTTCGATCAATTCGTCAGTAACCTGCCCGCCGGAGAACAAGCTCAATCCCGCCGTTGGCTCGTAGAATATGAAGCAGGGTATATGATGGATATCACCTACACCTTGCTCGTGCAAAAAGGCCGGCTGGCTGCTTTGCGTTATCTGCAAAACCGGGCCAGCATCGCTGCACACATCCGCCCGCGGAAACTGGTGCTGGGAGCTTTGGCCCGGATCATTCTTACCGGCAAACCGGCACCTTGGTTCCGATCGCAGGTGAAGAAAACTTGACCCTGCATAGTCCGGCCATGGCTAGCAAAACACCACATCTGGGGCTTATCTGCCCGGAATATCCACCCGCCCCACATGGCGGCATCGGTTCCTATTCCCAAGATCTCGCTGAGAGCCTCATCTCCTCTGGCTGGCGGGTCTCCGTGCTGGCTCCCAGCCGCTTGAGTTATCCGGTAGACCTATCAACTGCTGGGCAGGCAAAACCGCCGATCAAAATCCTGCCCAAGCTGCCTTTTCAAAGACCTTGGCGGCTAATTACACAATTGGAACGCTGGCGCTTTATCCGTTTCCTCCAGAAATGCCATCAACAAACGCCCTTTGATCTGTTGGAATGTCCGGACTATGACGGCTGGCTCCCTAATGGCAGTGGATTGCCAGTCCCCACGGTGATCCGGTTGCATGGTTCCAACCTCCTCTATGACCATGAACTAAAGCGCCCGGGAATTCCGCTGATCCATCAACTCGAACGGCAAACCCTGCGAGCAGGCTCCTTTTGGGGCGGAGTTTCCCGATATGCCTACGAGCAATCGCTAATTCGTTGTGGTGAAAAAGAGCATCCTGGCACTGTGGTTTACAATGCCGTCGATACCAGCCTCTTCAGCCCGAGCCCTGAAATTCAGACCGAGAGCGGGCTAATTGTCTTTGTAAACTCGCTGAACCGCCGCAAAGGACTGGATACTCTGTTACTAGCCATGCCGCAGGTGGTGAAACAGGCCCCGCATGCTCGTCTGGCCATCATCGGTGGTAACTTGCCAGCGGACTCAGATCTCGGCCAATTGCTGGCGTCATTACCTGCAGCCGCCCGTGTACGCATCGAGTTTCCCGGACGTCTGGACCGTCGCACCGGGGTTGTGAACTGGCTGCGGAAGGCTCAAATCGGTTGCTACCCTTCACGTATCGAAACCTTCGGTTTGGCTCCGGTGGAAGCCATGTCCATCGGTAAACCGACCATCTACTCCCAAACCGGCCCAGGCCCGGAAGTGATTGAGGACAATGTATCCGGCCTGTTGTGCGACCCTGAAAGCCCAGCCAATCTCGCGGAAAAGCTGCTCCAAATCCTGCGTAATCCCACTTTGGGCCAGCAACTCGGCGATGCAGCTCGTCAACGTGTCCTGGCTCACTTTGACCGTCGCCAATGGCTGCTTAACAATCTCACCTTCTATCGTGAATGCCTTGGCCTTGGTTCCGGAACCACAGCTTGAACAGGTCAAATACCATTGACAGCAACTCCCGTCCGCAACGACCATCCGGCGCAAGTTTTTCAGTCTGGTGAAACAACGTAAACATCAGTCTTAGTAAGTCCGTTTTCCGATACAACATGCTGTTCAACACCATAGAGTTTGCGGTTTTCTTCGCGGTGGTGCTGGGGCTCTATTATGTGCTGCCCCACCGGGCGCAGAACCGCATGCTGCTGGCCGCCAGCTACTTCTTCTATGCTTGTTGGGATTGGCGCTTCGTCTCTTTGATTCTGATCTCTACAGTAGTGGATTTCTACGTCGGGGCCTGGCTAGAAAAAACGGCCGCCCCCCGCAAACGTAAGCAGATCCTGTTCTGGAGCATCATCTTCAATCTCGGGTTTCTGGGCTTTTTCAAATACTTCAACTTTTTCGCCAGCAGTTTGCAGGTCTTCCTGCATTCAATCGGGTTTGAGGTACATCCCACCACCTTGCACATCATCCTGCCGGTCGGGATCTCCTTCTATACCTTCCAGTCCATGAGCTACACCATGGATGTCTATCGGCGGGAGGTGAAGCCCACGGAAAGCCTGGAAGATTTCGCGCTGAGTGTGGCGTTCTTCCCGCATATGGTCGCCGGCCCCATCCAAAGGGCCCGCTCGTTGATCGATCAAGTGGAGCAGCCGCGGCAAGTCACGCGTGATGGCATTGCTGAAGGCTGCTACCTGATTCTCTGGGGCTTGTTCAAGAAAATGGTCATCGCGGACAACCTTTCCCTCACGGTCGATCGCATTTTCTCCGCCGGCACCTATCAGACCACGGATGTCATCCTGGGAGCTTTTGCTTTTGCCTTGCAGATTTACGGAGATTTCTCCGGTTATACCGACATCGCTCGCGGTGCTGCCCGTTTGATGGGGTTCAACCTCATGTTGAATTTCAACCTGCCCTACTTCGCGCAAAACCCGCAGGATTTCTGGCGACGCTGGCACATCAGTCTCTCCACGTGGTTACGGGATTATCTCTATTTCTCGCTGGGCGGCAATCGCCATGGTGAAGCCCGCACCTACATGAACCTCATGCTCACAATGGTTCTCGGCGGCCTGTGGCACGGGGCGTCCTGGACCTTTGTCATCTGGGGATTCTACCACGGCAGTCTGCTCTGCTTGCACCGGTTGGCCACCAAGTATCTCCCGCTGCCCGTACCCAAGACGCTTTGGGGCCAACGCGCTTGGCAATGGTTCAGCATCGCCCTCATGTTTGTGTTCACCCTTTACGGCTGGCTGATTTTCCGGGCGACCGATTTTCCGCAACTTTGGGCCATGACCAAGGCCCTCTTCAGCTTCCAGCTCAACGCCGATCTGGTGCGCGGCGTGGCCAAGCTGCTCTTCTACTGCTGGCCGCTGCTGCTGGTGCAGCTTTACCAATATCGCACCGGCGACCTTATGGTGATGCGCCGGGCACCGTTGCTCCTGCAGGTCGTTTTCTATCTCGTTTGTTTTTACTCCATTGTTATCTTGGGGGTATTCGATGCGCAGTCCTTCATCTATTTTCAATTTTAACCGCAGCAATCCGCTGGCCGGCATCATCCTCTTCGCCCTGTGCGTCGTGGTGATCGAAGCCACATTGGCCTGGTTGCCCCAGAACTCGCTCATCCGGTCCTTCCGCGCCAATCATCTGCCTCCGTCTCCACCCGACTGGCAAATCATGGGTGATTCCGTAGCTGCTGGTGGCATCCGCTCCGATCTCCTCTCTGCCCAATTGGCGCCTAAAACCAACACGTTTAACATGGCTTTGTCGGGTTCAGGGCCGGAGTTCTCCTACTTTATCCTGCAACGGGAAATCGCGGCTGGTGTCGCCCCCAAAGCGATCGTCTACGCTCCTTCCCCCCATACATTCGCCTCACAACGGATCGCTTTGCTGGTGGGCGCTTATGCCACGTGGCCAGAAATCGCTGAAATCATAGCGGCGCGCATTGAGCCTTTTGAAGTCCTCTATGGTATCGCTTGCAAACTATCATACAGCCTGCGGCATCGCGAGCAGTTGGCTGAGGTAATCAAAGGCCGGCGCATGCCTGAAGGGATTGAACCAGCCATTCCGGCAAGCAACGGCCAGGAAGCAAACGATGAAGACCGCTTTCCCGCCAAGCGTGTCCACCCGATGTACCGTAAGAAATTCGAGACAACCGCTTTTAACCTCTACTTTACCGAAAAATTTCTGCGCACCGCCCAAACAAAAGAGATCTCCCTCTATTGGTTGATAATGCCCACGCTGAAGGTTATCCAAGAATCACGCCAGCCATTCCATTTCCAAGAAGACTACCAGAATTTTCTGGAGGATAAGAAAAAGAATTATGGCGTCCACCTGCTGACCAACCCACTCCCAATCATGTCAGCAAAGTATTTCGCCGATTATACCCACCTGACACCGGATGGCGCTGTCCTGTTCACCGATGCGCTAGGCCGACAATTGATTGAGGAAGGCGCCAAAAAGTAAGTTCCTGATCTTTCTACGCGCCGGACAAAACGGTTTAGAAACCGTGCGAAATGGAGCTGCCAACCAAATTCTCGTAGTAACTATTGTTCCCTTGCTTGGCGTCAAACTGCTCGAACTGATAGAAGAATTGCCACTTGGTCCTGGCGCCAATCGCAAGCGAATAATCCAAGCGATACGTGAGCACAGAATAGTCAATGCTAGCCGGATTTTCAAACTCCACATCGCTGTAAACGACACCAGAGTTTATCCGTCCGAATTCGCCCAAATCGTAGGAGAATGTCAGGCCTAGCCTAGATTCGCTGGCCAGCGAGTTACCATTGTCGAGATCTTCATATTCACCCTTGGAGGCAAAAAATGTAGCTCTCATGTAAGGCCCGAGAATCTGGCTCAAGGAGTATTCCAACCGCTGGGTCAGAATTCTGTCCGGGTCAGACAAAACGCGATAATAGCGGAGGGATTCGGCTGTGTACGGGCTTGCGACATGGCGTAAGCCTGCTTGCCAAACCATAGTTTCCCGAGAAGTGTTCCCCGAAAAGAGGTATCCAGCTTCACCGTAGAAACTAAGCTGGTCCGTAATGGGCCCTTCCAGGCCGCCCGTGATTTGTTGATCCCAACCTGAAACGCGGTCCGTCGTACTAGCCGTATATCGGATGAAGGGTTTGAACCGCAAATTCTCCTTTACGGAGTTTAACCCGGCAACAAAACGATCGCTAGAAGATGCCCGTGGAACTAAATTGTTGTTGTTACTATCACTGGAATACCAGAAATCGCTGTGGTCGTAACGTAAAAGAGCCTGATTCTCTCCGATGACGTCTCTCGTCGCAAAGGCGCCCACCGTGTTTTGATAATCGATGGCCGTGATATCAAACCGGTCTGTTGAACCTTGATCTTGAAACTGTGGCGACTGATATTGCTGCGGCGAATACAGCTGATTATTTCTTACGGTCGACGAATTATTGAACGTCTCGCCATCATAAAGATCAACAAACTGATCTTCCGCCAGATGATAGGAAGTCCGGTTTACAATCCGGAAATCGTCGTAAACCGTGACATACCACTTGCCCAAAAGGAAATCATAGTAAATCTGCGCTCTAGCCAATGCCCCACCATCGATATTAAAACGCAAAAACGGATCGACCAAACCGAAACCTTGAACACCGATTTTGTTTTCGATCGGCAAATAAATTACCGCACCTGAGACCGCAACTCGCAACCCCTCGGTAAACTGATACATCGCGCTTAAGCCTAAAGTCACGGCCGCAGCGACATCACTCTTCCGGTTGTTTTGGGTGCGATTTACGTTATCCGAGAAGAGCATGCTCGCGCGCAACTCGCGGACGTCGAGATAAAAGTCGCCAATCTTGATCTCAGCCTCTTCAGGCCGGAAGCCTCGATTGAGCGGACTATCCGCATCTAACCCCAAATTGAACGGACCAGCCTGAACACGCCCTTGCCCCGGACCAACCTTAGGTGATGCTCCCAAACCTACGCCAAAATCACGAAAAACATTCTCATACGGCGCACCAGGGTCTTTGATGATTTTCGATGCAGTGAGCTCGCCGGATGCTGCCAAACCGGCAGCTTCGACGGCGTTACCCGGCTGGATAGTGGTCGCGGCTTGCTGGGCTTCAGCAGCCTGTTGGCCGAAGCCAAATGTGACGGCTACCGCACCCAGAGCCGACATCAATTTGTCACGCCCTTGGGCTTTCTTACGCCGCCCCTGTTTATGTCCTTTGGCGAACTGCATTTTTTGGTGCGTAGTAAAAGACTTTGCTTAAAAAGCTATTTACGAGCACCTGTTGTCAGAGTGCTGATTTGTTTTCCGTATCAGGGCTAGACAGCCCCTTAAAAACAGGCCGCATATTGCCAAGCTCAAGCCATCAGTCCAGTAAAAACAACAAGTCTTTATCTTTTAAAAGGTATTGGTGTTATGGCCTTTAACCTCAGAACTTGATCACGTGTTTGGCTTCCCACCCGGTTTCCGCCAGATAAGCAAATCCGGGTATTTATCCAAATGGAGAGCGAACGGCAGATAAATCAAAAGTCCGACCACGGGAAGAAAGATGATCACCAGCAACCAGAGAACACGTTTGCGAGTAGAAGAGAACCGCTCACAGACACTGGCCCACGCACACCCCAAAATAACCAGCCAAATCAGCGCCAAGGCGATGCCGGTTTGCGCATCAAACTTGATGGATTCCAAACTGAAACGATCAATAAAGTCTCTCATGATACTTCTCTCGCAACTACGGCCATACTATTTTCATACACTTGCGCCTCAAACAAGCCAAAAAACAAAACTTAAAGCTTTTAAGATTAGGTTTTCTATTTTGAACACGCGACTGCAAGAAACAGTTAATCCTCTAATTTCCACACTCAAGCCTCTACGTTTCGCCTCCTCAAATCTACCTTTTGCTCCCCAAGAAAAACTTCAACCAACCACCACAAACAGCAGCACCCTTATTCTCGGAAAACCAATCGCTAACACCACACCTAGCCCATCAAAAAGTTGAACGCACTATCTCCTCTCAGGCAATGACTTACGATAATCCCCACGACTAAAGTATTTCTCCAGCCAAACGTAGAGACAGATGAACAGATAGCGACTGCCCATCTCTTTGATCTTCAATTTTGCTTCACCCGTGCGCCGGTTGCGCCAAGTGATCGGGATGACAGACCAGGTGTAGCCTCGCACGATAGCTTTCAGCGGTAATTCAACGGTCAGGTTGAAGTGAGGGGATAAAAATGGCCGACAACCATCAATCACCGTCCGCCGGTAAGCCTTAAAGGCATTAGTAGTATCATTAAGATTAATACCAAACAGGACTTTGATGAAAAAATTGGCGAATCTGTTAACCCGCAGCTTTAACCAAGGGTAATCAATCACCCCGCCCCCCTTCATAAAACGGCTGCCGAACGCACAATCCCACCCCTCGTTCAACATCTTCCAGTAGCGCACCACATCACGGCAGTCATCGGATTCATCAGCCATCATGATGACCACCGCATCACCTAGCATGCTATCCAATCCTTTGATGATAGCCCGACCAAACCCGTGCGCTCCTAAGTTTTGGACGGGTTGCAGTTCTGGCATCTTCTTCGCCAGTTCAGTGAGAATTTCCCATGTCCGGTCCCGACTTCCGTCATCCACCACCACGATGTTGTGCGGAATTTTGTTCAGGGAAAGCTCCAGATGCAGATGCTCCACCGTGGAAGCGATGCATCCTTCCTCATCCCGGGCGGGAATGACAATAGATAATAACCGCAAGGGCGACACCTCCGGCCGCGCTTGATCCTGCATCTCCTCTGCTGTCGCTCCACTCATGGTCTTATCCTTGCACGCACGCTTCGTAGATTTCCCGCAAGATTGCCTTCAAGTCATACCGGTATCGCCACTGCGGATAATCGCGCTGAAACCGTCGCACATCGCTGATCCACCAGATATGATCCCCGGAACGGTTTTCCTCCAGATAGCTCCAATTCAACTTTCGGCCGCTGATCTCTTCACTAAGCTGGATGGCCTCAAGCATGGAACAATTGCTATGACGGCTTCCACCCATATTGTAAACCGCCCCACTGCGTGGCTGTTGATAAAAACTCCAAAATGCGTTCACCAGATCGTGACTGTGAATATTGTCACGCACCTGCTTGCCCTTGTAGCCGAACACCCGGTATGGCCTTCCTTCCACCGTGCATTTCATCAAATAGGAGAGAAAACCATGCAACTCGGCCCCTGCATGCGCCGGTCCCGTTAGGCAGCCGCCACGGAAACACACCGTCTTCATCCCGAAGTAGCGGCCATACTCCTGCACCAGCACATCCGCGGCCACTTTGCTGCAGCCAAACAAAGAGTGTTTGCTTTGGTCAATGGTCAGCGTTTCATCGATCCCCACACTATACGGATGTTCCGGAGTGATTTCCCAACGGTTTGCCAGTTCGATCAAAGGCAAAGCATTCGGCGCGTCACCATAAACTTTGTTCGTGCTCGTGAAGATAAACACCGCCTCGGGCGCATGCTGCCGGGTCGCTTCCAGCAGGTTCAAAGTCCCGTTCGCATTGACACTAAAATCAGTGAACGGATCGCGAGCAGCCCAGTCGTGCGAAGGCTGGGCGGCCGTATGCACCACCAAGGAAATCGCCTTCCCATAACGCTGAAACAAGCCCGCCACGGCTTGGGCATCCCGGATATCGATAGCACTGTGGAGGTAGCGCCCCAAGGTCGCTTCCAACCGGGCCCGGCTTTTGGATGTGGAAGCCGTCGGGCCAAAGAAATGGGCCCGCATATCGTTATCCACGCCGATTATATCCAAGCCCTCCGCATGCAATCGTTTGCATGCTTCCGAGCCGATCAATCCGGCAGAACCCGTTACCAGTGCTACAGCCATGAGATTTCTTTGGTACTCAAATCAACTTTTCGACCGTTGCAAAATAGCGGTCGTAGAGCGTCCTTCCAAAAAGGGTATGAACACGATCTTGGCGTTCACGGCCTGCACTATCCCGCGCTCTTCGGGATTGAGTGTTTCCAAAGTATAGTCGCCCCCTTTCACATAGATATCCGGTTGCGCCAGCTTGAGAAAATTCACCGCTCGTGTCTCCGGGTAAACGCAGACCGCGTCCACACAACGCAAACCCGCCAAGATATTTGCCCGGTCCTCTTCGCAATTCACCGGCCTCGTCGGCCCTTTCAATGTGCGCACCGATTCGTCACCGTTCAGGCCAACCAAGAGCAGATCTCCCTGTTCCCGGGCTTGGCGCAAGTAAGTGACGTGCCCGGCGTGCAGCACATCAAAGCAACCGTGGGTAGCCACCACTTTCCGTCCCTGTTTGCGGACTTCCTCGCGCCACGCCGCCAGTTCGGCTAGCGGAATAACATCACCGGCAAATTTCATAAGGGGAAGATACCCTTATCGATAAACCACACACAATTCCTAAACCACACCCCAGACCATGCTTATGCCCGCGCCAAATCCAACCAACCGGGGTTTTGCTCCGCGTGCTCGGCCAACTCTCTCAAAATGAATTCTAGGGTACGCTGCGGCTGCCAGCCCCACACCTGCTCCGCTAGGCTCGCATCCAACACCATCCAGGGGATATCCAGCGGACGCGGCTGCAGGTCTGCCGCCACCGCATGGATGCCAAACCGCTCGTCGCACCATGCCGTCAATCGCCGCAGTGACATGCTGCTCTTGATCCCACCGGCGATGTTCAACAAACGCGGACGCACAGATGCCAAGGGCTCTGCCATCTGCCTCACCAGCAAATCCGTCAAATCCTTCGGGTGCAAAACATCGCGCACTTGATGCCCGGTCCCGCCAAAGCCGATATACTTCAACGGGCGACGATGCTTATGCGCATGGATCCAGTAAGCAAAAATCCCTTGAGCTGGGTGGCCGAACTGGCCAGCCCCGGCGAGCACGCCGCACCGGTTGATCCACACAGGGACCTCGAAGGAATGAAAATATTCGAGCGCCAAAGCCTCCGAAGCGAGCTTGGTCGCGCCGTAAAGCGAGACCGGTGCTGCCGTAGAAAAACCCTCGTTAACACCCGCTTGACTGATGCCCACTGGCAACGCCCCCGAGTCATCCAGTTGGAACGCCCCTTGCACCACCTTTAATGGGAGCCCAGCCAAAGGCGGAATAGAATAAACTCGGCTGGTGCTGAGCAGGATGAAACCAGCCTTTCGACTGCGGCAAAATTCCAGCAGATTGACCGTGCCGATGAGATTGTGCTCCACCAGCTGCCGGCTGCTGGTCGTACCATCGACTCCGGCCAGCACACTGGGATTGGCCGCCGCATCTATGACCCAGTCCACCTCTTTGAACGCCTCCAGATCGGATGCCTGACGCAAGTCGCCATGACGGAAAATGATACCTCGTTTTTGAAGGCGGGAACGATTGATCTCACTGCCTGGACGGCTGAGATTATCAAGTCCAAGGATGGTCCAATCAGGCTGTGCAACCAGCAGTGATTCAGCCAGCGTGCTGCCCACGAACCCGCAAACACCTGTGATCAGGACTTTCACGCGGACTTTTAAGTCAACTCCGCACTCAGCCTGATCGCAGCGGAGCGCACGCAATTTATTTGGGCTTAACTGCGTTGGCCGGATCTTGATCCAAGGTCTTCGTCGCCTTGTCCTTCGCCGTTGTCGCAGCCTTCTTTTTCTGCTGCTGCAGCAGGAGGTGCTGGGCGCTCTTCTTCTTTTGCTGCTGCAAAAGGTGGGCGTTTGAATTGGATTTGGGCTTCGCTTCGGCGGTGAAGCTGCTGCCAGCCAAAAGTGCGACCACCAAGCCCATCAGGACTTTGCGGCTAAAAGAAATGCCCAAATTCTTCATACCCAGATTGCATACTCCGGCTGGCAGCATTATTCAACTATTATCAGACGCCCACACCCAACGACTTTAGCTGGCCTTCGGCGGCTCGCCCCCGGCCAATTTGCCCAGCAACTGGTTCATGCGCTGCACCATGCTGCGGGAATCTTCCAGCAAGCCCACGGACAAGCGGGCATTGTCGAAGAGTTGCTCCGCCAGCAAGGCCGCCAACGGTCCATCGTTCTGCCGCAAGCCATTCAAGCGCACCATCAGGTCATGCGATTGGTTCAGTTCCAGGTCCAGCTTCGGCGTCGCTTCGGCTTCCTTGCCTTTGCCCATCGCTTTGATAATCCGGCGCATGCTCGACGTCATGAACTTGTCGCCATCCACCACCGCCACCGGGCTGTCCACGAGGCGCTTCGAGGCGCGCACTTCCCCTACCCGCTCGGCCAGGGTTTCCTTGAACCACTTCGCCAAGGCCGCCGCGTCGTCATCCGAGAGACCGCCCGTCGGCTTGTCGTTCAAGGCGAGGTCCGCCTTTTCCGCCGCGACCAAGTCCTTGCCTTCGAACTCACGAAGGTGATCCATCACGAACTCGTCCCACGGATCGTTCAAGAACAGCACCTCGAACTTTCGCGCCTTGAACACCTCAAAATAAGGACTCGCCTCCGCCGCCGCGCGATCCGCCGCCAGCAGGAAGTAAATCTCCTTCTGCTCCGAACCCATCCGCGAAACGTATTCTGAGAGCGACGTCAGGTTATCCCCTTCCGTAGCAGATGACGTGAAGCGCAGCAGCTTGCCCAGCGCCTCGCGATGCGTGAAGTCCGTGACCACGCCTTCCTTCAAGAAGCGTTGGAACTCGCGATAGAACGTCGTGTATTTCTCCGCTTCCTTCGTCGATTGTTCATCGAGGAACTTCAGGAAGCGCGTCGTCAGCACTTTGTTCAGCTTTTGCATCAGCGAGCTGTCCTGCATGGACTCGCGCGAGATGTTCAGCGGCAAATCCTCGCTATCCACCACACCGCGCAAGAAGCGCAGCCATTCCGGGAACAGGCCCTTCGCCTTCGCCTGGATGAGCACCTTGCGGCAATGCAAGTTCACTTCGGATTCCAGCCGCGTCATTCCATTCGCTTCCGCATTCTTCTTCGGCACGAAGAGCAATGCTTGGATCGCCAGCGGCGCATCCGCCGAGAAGTGCAGGCGGAACATCGGATCCTCCGTGTCATGACCGATGTAACGGTAGAATTCGTTATACTCCTCGTCCTTGATCTCGTTCTTGCTGCGCGCCCAGATGGCTTTCACCGTGTTCAGACGCTTCGTGTTCAGCTCGATCGGGAACGTCACAAAGCTCGAGTAACGCTTGATGATATGCTCCACTTCCCATTCTTCGGAGAACAGCTTTGCCTCTTCCTTCAGCGTCAGCACGATCTTCGTGCCGCGCGCCAAGTCAGCGACCGGCTCCACTTCGTAACTGCCCTCACCCGCGCTCACCCATTTCCAACCCTGCTCTTCCGGGCGCCAAGAACGGCTGTAAACCGTCACATTCGTCGCCACCATGAAGGCCGAGTAGAAACCCACACCGAACTGGCCGATAAGCGAGAGATCCGGCTTCTGCCCTTCCGCCATCTGCTTCAAGAACGCCTTCGTGCCTGAATGCGCGATCGTGCCCAAGTTCTGCACGATCTCATCATGCGTCATGCCGATACCCGCATCCGTGATCGTGATCGTCCCCGCGTCCTTGTCTGTCGTGACCGTGATCTTCAACTCCGTTTCCGGCTGGAACACCGTCTGCCCGGAAGCCTGCGTATACCGCAACTTCTCGCAAGCATCCGCCGCGTTCGAGACGAGTTCGCGGATGAATATCTCTTTGTCCGTGTAAAGGGAATGGATAACGATGTTCAGCAACTGCTGAATCTCTGCCTGAAACTGATGTTTTTCCGTACTCATGATTCAATTTCCAAATGTATCTTCTTAGCCTGCGCGTAGACACACCACACACCATGCCTTGCGCCCTCAGGCTTTCTGACCACAAAGTGGCGCAAATGTTCAACCGATACTGGCGTCGATAGCAAGTAGTGATTATCCTACCCCCATGCCAAAGCAAACTTGGTGGATCGCCAGCATACTCTCAGCCATTTTCGTGGCGATAATCATCTATATCAGCCTGCCCGACAAAGGCCTCACCGCCGAGGAAGCCAAAAAAGCCCAGCAAGCCACTGAGGACCTCAAAGCGGAAGTTGAAAAACTCAAAACCGAGCTCAGCAAGACGCAGGAAGACCTAAAAGCCCTCCAGAAAGAGAAGCAGGAAGCCGTGCAAGCCAAGTCCAAACTGGAAGAAGAGATGCGCGCCGCCCTGCAATCCAAGGACATCACCATCTCCGATCTCCAAGGCAAACTCGAAGTCAACATCCTCGACCGTGTCATGTTCGACACCGGCAAAGCCGAACTCAAACAAGAAGGCGCCGAAGTCCTCTTCCGCATCGCCAACATCCTCACCAACTACCCGAACCGCCTCATCCACGTCATCGGCCACACGGACAACATCCCCATCCGCGCCGGCGCAAACACCAAGTATCCCACCAACTGGGAACTCTCCACCGGCCGCGCCCTCGCCGCTGTCCGTTACCTCGTGGAAAAAGCCAACGTCGATCCCCACCGCCTCGCCGCCGTCGGCTATGGCGAATACCACCCCATCGCCGACAACAGCACCGAAGAAGGCCGCTCCCGCAACCGCCGCATCGCCCTCGTCGTCCTCCCCGAAGTCTTCGCCCCCGAGAAAGAACAATCCACTGGCAAACCACTTTCCGTCAAACCGGGTGAAGCCGTCGCCCCCACATCTGCTACTCCACTGCCATTACCTGTCCCGGTAAAAAGCACAGACACCCAATAGACTGGTAGGGCGTCGCTGTCCTCAGCGCGCCGCCCCTTCCCAGCCGAGGCACGAGGTTCTAACTTCCTTCTCTCGATGCTGAAAGTTGGCCGTTGAACCTCCCCCAACTTTGAACCTTAAACTTTGAGCTTATTTATACGCCCGTAATGCAACTACTTCCCCGAAGCGACCTTCCGCTCGATCCGTTCAGCGCGACTCCGCCGATGCCTCCTGTGCTGCGGCACTCTATCACCCGGCCTTTGCCTCCCGGACCAAACCCTCGCCAGCCACTTCGCAAGAAACGCAGTACGGTAGGGCGAGACTCCGTCGAGCCCTGACTTTTTTTCGCCAAAGCACCACGATAATCACCACCCACATCCGCCAAAGCACACGACCTCTTCTCCCTCTCCTCCAGCGATAGCTGGAGGAGAGGGCACGAGGAGAGGAGGCACTGAACCTCCCTTCTCCCCTTATCGGAAGCCGAACTTCGACCTGCCTTCCTTTTAGAGAATGTATTTCAAAGAGCAATGAAACCACCCGACCCCTGTGAGCTATCGCGTTTTTGCTTCCTCCTAATAGGGAAGCGCGAACTTCGCGCCTGGTCACGGCCCGGCCGGTTCCGCAGTGGGTACGGCAGTCGAACTTCGACCTAAGGATTCCCCGGTCGGCCATAAAATCCTACGCCAACCGACGTCCCGTTCCCCCTCCGGCTTACGAGCCCCGATCCCAACGCCCGATACCCTTTCACAGATCCTACAAGACACAGGCGTTTTCACCACCCTCTCCCCTTAACGGGGAGAGGGCCGGGGTGAGGGGTGAGAGCGCCAAGCATTATCAAAACATCCGCCGCTCCCATCCACCCAAAAGCCCATGTCCATAACGGCTCCATAAGGATGCCAAAAGACTCCCTTGAATCTATCAGCGTGAGGATTTCGGCCTTCGTTCCCAACCTTGAACTTCAAACTAGGAACATTGAACTGCCTACCGCCTCTCCTTTACCAGCAGCGAGCTGCCAGCACTCAAATCAATACCATACCCCTGTCAAATTTCCATCACAAAATCACCCACAACCGCAACTTATACGCAACAAACTGCACCCCAAGAAATTACCCACGAAGATTTTTTCCAAAAAATGGTAGGGCGGTGGTGCTCCGCCGCCCTTTCATTCCCCCCCAGCGTTTTGGTCGGGCCCAGCGTGCGGGTTACCCTGCATCCCGGCTGCGTCTCCCGGAGCGCGGCTCTTCAAGCCGCCTCAACGTCCATTCACCCAGCGCGGGGAAATTCTCGCAACACCCTTACATCCGTAGGGCCGTCCCTCTCTCCCGTAGCGCAGTCCGTCCCGGCTGCCCGTCCCCTATTCACCTGCCTCCTTGGCTATCGGCTCTGAGCGATTGCCTATTCACCCCCAGCCTTCACTCACACTCCCCCCCAACAGCAAATCGCTCAACCGCCTCAAGCCAAACTCACCCTCTCGTGTCCTTCGAGCATTTCGCGATAAACTCCTCCGCCCTTTGAAATCTCAAATCCTGAAATTTGCAATTCACCATCCGCCCTCACACCTGCCCGCGGTAGTTGGAGCGCCAATACTTCGCCTCATCCCTTAACACGCCGCATAAAAAATCCCGCTCGACAGCCAGTGCCACCCGATTAAATTGCTACCACCAAGATGAAATCCCCAACAGCAACATTCTCTGCGCTTAACCGCAATCTGCGGTCTAATACCTGTTAGCCAACATGTCGCGCCCGGTTCCACCGTCAGTATGCTCCGTCGCGCTTCTCGCCGCGATATTCATCTCAGGTTGTCGAACGCCTGAGGAACACACGTTGAAACAGCCTCCACGGAGTGACGCGCCACCTCGTTACCTGTTGGTTGGTCAGGCAGGTTCTAGGAATATCGTGGTTGAGCATCGGGTTGTTGTTGATGATGCAGCTTTCATTCAGGAGTTTTTTCTCACATTGAGCCAGCCATCCACTAATCGCTTTAAGCATGTCTTGTGGATTCCTCCCCGCCCGTTCATCTTCGTGGATGAGCGCTGGGACGTGTGCGGAGGCTTCATGTATTCAGCATTCAGTAGTCCATCTTGCATGTTCCGTCCCTGCTGGGTGGAGCGACGTGGCAATGATTACGTAGTTACGAAGCTATTGTCTGGTGATTTAGCGATAACAGGTTTTGATGAGAGATTTCGCACGTATCTGGATGTTTGGAATCCTGACATACCGTAGCCTGACGGCTAACCATGCGCTGAGCTTAGGTCGTTCTCCGAAAAAATGAAGGTCACCGAGATCACTAAAGGTCGTGAGCACATCCGAGCCGTTGCGAAGTCGGCGCTGATCTCGAAAGACTCCAAGTGCGACGATCAGCCAGCCCGAAACCGTTCCTTCTACGGTGGGAGCTTCTACGGCTTGCCGAGTGAGTCATGGCCGACGTTCGAAGGTCGCCCGCTGGTGCCGTGGGTTTTCATCTCACGAGATTCACTCCCAAAGGTGCCTGATCGACTCCTTGATTTCGCCGCGCTTGCGTTCTACATTGATCCAGAGCTTTTCACCGGAGACTACGTTGCGAAGGAGGGCTCCCAACTCGTCGTTCGGGAATATCGAGGCATCGAGGATTTGGTTCTACTGGATCGCCCAGAGAAGCTTGAAGGTCATCCACCCTACATGCTCGATTGGACAGAGCGGGATGATTTTCCTTCGCTTAGGCACTTTTACTCCGATTTTTCCGAGGAGGTGTATCAGCATTTCTGTGACCACGACGAAGCAGAGGGGCTGACGAACCACAGCGGAATCAAGATCGGAGGTTGGCCAACATTAGTTCAGAGAGACTACGACACATTCGATCTCGATCAATTCATGCTCCAGATCGACATGACTGAGAACTACATATATGCGGACAGCGGGATCATTTACGTTACGCGACTGAGCGACGGGAGATGGCATTTTGAGTTCGACTGCTGCTAACGACCAACGGAGAACAAGCGCATGGAGAGCAACGGCTGCCCCGCCCCGAGTCGAAAGATCACACGCAATTTCAAACCCTAAATGGGTCGGTCCCTAACATTGTGTTTCCCCTTTCGCTTTGGGGCTGATCACTTGCGGTTGCTGCGAGGGGTTTGGATGGCTTGACGGGGGAGTTGGAAAGGCGGAGGGTGTGAGGAGACATCAATCATCTCAAAGAAAATGGAGGTCAAGGCGGAGAGCTTACAGATGATAGACAACTGGCTGCGCGTGCGCGAGCGGGTTTCTTTTTATGTAGGGAAGGGCGAAGTGGGAGACTGCCACTGTATGGGCGCCTCTGGTGATCCGGAAACTCTCCAAGACAATTAAAGAATATGATTTCTGATTTTATTGAAGCTTTAAATAGCCTTTTGATGGCGAGTCTAGCTTACTTCGTACGCTTTAAGCTACAGTTCCTCTTAATCGCGATTATCGGGTTTTTCTTGGGTTTTAAGTATTATAAGTTATTGAGATGCTGGGTGTTTTGCGTTCTTTTATCTGTTGTTAGTTTTTCGATAGCACATGGCTCTGATTTGGAGCACATGTCTTTTTACGTATACACGCCTGCGCGGGTGCTGGCGGTTAATGTATTTTTATTGAGTGCGCTTTCTTATTCTGTGGGGTGATTTTATTTTCTTAGGCGCCGGAATAAATGATTGTTTTCAATAGAGACAGTTCTTAAAGATGTCAGTCCCTTAAATTGTGTCTTTCCCTTTGTTTTCGGCACAACAAATTGTTTACCGCATCGCGCGACCCTACCTGCAACCGTGTTTTGATCCCCGTCACCGTCATCCCCCGCCGCAAACGCAGGCGATCTTCACTTTGGCCTTATCCCCCTTGGCCCCTTGCCCAGCCTTAAAACTTAACCACCCAATGTGTGGGATTGCCCCCTTTACGCCTCCGCTTTAAACGCCGCACTCGTTAGGTCGGACTCCGCCCTGACGCAGCTTGACGCGTCGCCCCCAGTGCCAGCGGCACGCCCCGATGGTAGCCGGGGATAAAATCCCCTGTTCAAACCGCCCATAAAAACGTAATTTTAACCCAAGAGTGAAAGCCAACCCCACAACATGAAACCTCTCTTAACCCTCCTGACCATTTTCTTATTTGCTACAGGCCTCTCAGCTCAGACCCTTACCAAACGGGAACTGGCCAAGACGGTCCTCACCGAACTGGGGGTCGCTTCCAGATTTAATGTCTATCTGACCAGCGGGGCTGATCAAGTCTCGGGCGGTGCAATTCAAAATCCGAGAATGCATCAGTGGATGCAAGGACTATGGGTTCAAGAACTGGGCTGGACGAAAGTTGAAGACGCCTACATCGCGCACTTTGAGTCGAAGTTTTCCGAGGCTGAGTTGAAGGAACTTCTCGTGCTTTCAAAAAATCCGACCGTGCGTAAACTCCTGAAAGAAGAGGTGGATGCCTTTAAAGCTACCCTTGAGCAGCGGAACAAGAATTTCGCCATTTTCTGGCGTCGCTATAATGCCCTGGATTTTTTACCGCCAGATAACGTGACAAAATAATCACTTCGTCGCGCCGATGGCCGATCTGGGGTCGTTAGGCGACTCCACACGATTACCGTGAACGACACATCACACCGCCACGAAATCATGAAGGACGCGCTCTTCTGGACGAAGTTGGCCTTCAGTGCGTGCGGCTTGCTTCGAGGTTCAGAGGACGCAGCGCTCCGACGGTTTTGGATTGATGACTTTCTACCTGAGAGCGCCACGGATACGAAGCATGGCTTAAATATTGAGGGCACGGCTTGGGTTGGTGATGGCCCGCGAGACCAGCAGCCCTATCGTTTCATCGTTTCCGTTCCCCAGAAGATGTTGAGTCACCGGCGAGATAGTTTCTCGATTGAGCGTTTTGATCTCGACGCGGAGGAGCACACTTTGCAGGTTGAGATTGGTCATGATAATCCCGTCGGCTAACCATGCGCCGCAGCGAACCCGGCATAACGTCGCGGTTTGCAAGCGTTGCGTCCCGTGCGCCGGGTCGCTGAGCTTGGGTCGTTAGACCGCTCGCACCCATGCCCACTATCGAGCCAATGGATGAGTTCGCGAGGTTGCTGAGAGCGTTTCCGGTTGCCCGCGACACGGCGCGTCAGTTGACCACACCCAATGGAGAGGATGATGACGACATCAAGATGGCGATTGTCGGTTTCTCATATCACCGAGCGACCGAGGACTGGTCGCGCCAGCATTACGAGTTCATTCGTAGCCGATGCGAGGGCGAGTTGTCGGACGTATCACTTCACGACCACGGAGAGGCGGCAGCGGCTTTTCGCACATTCGCTTGTCTTGCACTCGGAGCGCTTCTTGGGTTGCGCGACTCACGACAGATTGATGACACGGGTTTCGCGCTGGGTGATGCCCAGCTTCCCGGATTCATGTATGCACATTTACCAGCCATTGATGAGTTGGACGCGGTCTAACCATGCGCTGCAGCGAACCCGGCATGGCGCTGCGGTTTGCAATCCATGCGTCCCGTGCGCCGGGTCGCTGAGCTTGGGTCGTTAGGCCTTTACATGCGCCTCGTCTTCATCATCGCCCTTCTTGCTCTGGTCGTGGGCTGCGACAGCGGCTCGTCAACCTCGAAGCAGATTCAGGCTGCTGGCGGAGTGGCGGCTTTGAAGCGTGATTGCCAGTTGTATTTCGCCGCCTCACAGAAGCCAGACCACAAAGCGTGGGTGATGGGCAACACGAACGACTTGCCTCCGACCATTGCGGCGCTCCAGCCACAGATCGTGGACGCCGAGCAGCGCGATGCACCCGTGGTGAATATCCAGATCACTGGTGGATTCAGTCATCGTGGTTTGCTAGTCTGCGTCTCGAATATGCCACCAGGCTTTCAGCCTCCGATCCGGTGGAGAGTGACGAGGATTGCAGATGGAGTTTTTGAGTATCGTGAGTGAACGGCCTAACCATGCGCTGCAGCGAACCTCTCAGGTGATCCGGCAATCGATTTTGCGGTTTTCTTTTTAAGGATTCCCCCCGGAATTTGCCCATTTAAATCTCGTCCAGAGAACCCGCCGCCCCACCGCAACACGTCCGTCCGTAACACCGTATTTCCTGCCCGCCAACCAGAGGGCCAAAGGCCCGGCCTCAAACCAGCCTAGGCCAACGGCCTAGGTGGTCGCCCCCGTGCCGGACAAGGGCTGTAAGCCCGCCTCATGCTCACCCGCCCCCATGCTGCGGCCAACCACCACCAACAACACCCCCAACTTGCTGCCGTCCAGCTTCACGCACCGCTCTGACTTGACCCGGCGAAGCCGATAGAGAACAGTCCTCATCAAGCCCGTAAGCCCACCCTCTGAGCCGTCGCTCAAGGGACGTAAAAACCAAGATGTTGTTTGCCAAACTTTTAACCGCTCACCAAACCCGCCGGATCCTTCATTTTATACGCCAGGCCACATCGCACACTATGAAACTTTTCGCCCCATTGATCCTCGCAGTGCTGTTATGCGGCTGCACTGGTCCAGAGCATGTTTCGCCGGCCGAGTTCAAGCAGCAGTATGACTGGGTTGGCAAGCCTCAGTCCATGCAAGAGGTCGCTTACCTAGGCCAGCGAGACGGTCGAGCATTCATCCGGGTGAGTTCGCTATCCACGGTTAGCCAGAAGCGGTCAGACCACATCATCTACACCGAACTGAGTGAGCTTGACGCCGCGTTTCGGGACGCGTTGCCCAAGACCGAGTTCAAGCAGTGAGCATGACGACGACCCGGCCTAACCAGAGCGCTGCAGCGAACCGCCGCCCCGCCGGGCAGGCGGACAGTTCAGGTAATTTGTCCGCGACTGTTGCAGCCGACCGGGCGTTTCCGAGGCCTCTTACCGAAGCACGGCGTAGGCAGACGGCAGTCGCTGAGCTGGCCGCTAAGCCATCTTGAACACTTCCGAAATCATCGCATACTTGGAGGCACGCGGGCTTGCGACCGCTGGCGTTCTCGTTTCCCCACCATCACTGCAACCGAAAGCGCTCATTCCGATTTGCGAAGACTTCCTCCATGGCGCAATCTCCGCCCATCAACTTGAAGAGATCGGCAAGCTGCTGCTGGAGCGATCGGACCATTATTACCAGAACGAAGATTACAGTGGCCTGTCCGAGTATCCAAACAATGTGGAACTGATTTTGGTAGAGTGGGCTTATGGAGATCTTGGCCATTCAGATTCAGATGTTGCATGGCACACACGCAGATTTTTGGCGCAGACAACTAGCATTGCGACACGAGAGAAAACAGCTTAACGACCATCTACAATCTATCACCTGTTAGTCCACCTCGCATGTCACAGATCATAAGAACACTTTGAGATACACAGTCATCCTCCTCGCCGTTTATCTCGTGGCGTGGACATGCGCGCAGCGACAACTCGCAATCGGCTCGTAGAAGCAAGTCGTTATTCCCTCTACTTTAATTCCCATGCCCACCAAGCATCGAATCTTCACTACACCCTTCGCCAACGTCTATCCCCTCTATGTCGCAAAGGCGGAGAAAAAAGGGCGTAAGCGATCGGAAGTGGATGCCATCATCTGCTGGCTGACCGGCTACAACCAGCAGGACTTGGCCGCCATATTGGCAAAGCAGACCGACTTCGAGACCTTCTTTCAATCTGCTCCCCACCTGAATCCCGCCCGCACACAGATCAAAGGTGTCGTTTGCGGTGTCCGCGTGGAAGACGTCCAAGAACCCACCATGCGCGAGATACGCTATCTGGACAAATTGATCGATGAATTGGCCAAGGGCAAAACGATGGAAAAGATTTTACGGGGCTGATCATGCTCCGGAGCTTCGAATTTGCTGTTTGCCCCGAATCCAAAACAGCATCATCTTGTCCTCCATCACCATGAATCGCCGCCAGTTCCTCACTCGCACTGCCGCCCTTGCTGCGCTCTCCGCCTTACCCCGTTTGGAAGCCGCCACGCCCTCACCCGCTCCGCTCGTCGGCACGCAACTCTACGGCTGGGACCAGTATTACCAGCGCGATGGTAAGAGCCTGAACATGGATGAAGTCCTCTCCGCCGTGCGCGATTGCGGCTACGATTACGCGGAAACCTCGCTGGATTCAGCGCAGCCGGCCAACAACCAGAAGCTGGCTGATCAGATGAAAGCCAAGGGCCTGAAACCCGTCTGCCTCTACACGAACGCCGTCGTTTACGAAGCCGATAAGTGGGAAGCCAACACCCAGACACTCATCAAAGCCGCCCAAGCCGCCCGTGAAGCCGGATTCTTCATCCTGAATTGCGATCCCGGCCTGGCCAAGGAAGAGAAGACCGAAGAACAGTTGAGGACCCAAGCCAAGGCCCTTGAACTCCTCGGCACCGAGCTAGGCAAGGTCGGCATGAAGCTGGGCATCCACCATCACACGCCCGCGATGCGTAGCAACGCCCGGGAATACCATTCCAATTTCAAACTTACCGACTCCCATAAAGTCGGCTTCTGCTACGACGTCCATTGGGTCTTCCGCGGTGGCGTGAAACCGGACGATGCCTTGAAAGATTACGGCGCCCGCATCGTCTCCTGGCACCTGCGCCAGAGCCGCGAAGCCATCTGGTGGGAAGACTTGGATTCTGGCGACCTCGACTACCCCGCCATCGCTGCCTACGCGAAGAAGCACAACCTGTCATCCGTCTATACCGTCGAGCTGGCGCTGGAAAAAGGCACGAAAATAACCCGGTCCGTCGTGGAAAACCACCAACGAAGCCGGGCTTATGTGAAATCAGTGTTCGGTTGCTAGACCAACCGCGCGGTCATCCGCTCAGTGATGGGAGTGGCCGTGGCCCGAATCATGGTTCGGACTGTCCTTCTCGCTGTCCTTGATGAAGTAATGGACCGCGAAAATGTAGGCGACCACAGGTAAGAACGCAAAAATGACGATGGCAATACAGGTTCCGTTAATCATAAAATTACTGAGATTTTTATAAGCCAATCCGCCGCAGACACAACTCTCTTTTTGCTCAATCCCACCATCCGTTTGCTTCACTTCTTTTCCGGCACCACCGCATTCGTCACCGCTCCAACCGCTTGCGGATAGGGCGCCCCCATCCGGATCCAGCGGATGAGCTTCATGATCTCCTCCTCGCTCACGGTCCCCTTGCCCGCTGGTGGCATCACATCATCATTATCCGCCGGGAGCATGACGAGCCGGAGCAGATAGCTCGCCGCCGGGTCGTTCAATTTGACGGCCGGCTCACCGCTCTCGCCGCCTTTGAGCACCAGGTCACGCTGGTCCAGCCGCAAGCCGCCCTTCTTCTTTTCCGTTCCATGGCAGGAAAAGCACTTGGCTTCAAAGATGGGCTTGATCTGTTCCACGTAATACTTTGCCCCCTCATCCTTCGAGGTATCCACCACCACCTTGGTTTCGCTCTTGCCCATGATGTTCTTGATGAACTGCGGCGCATTCTCGAAAAGGTAGCTGCTCCCATGCGTCAGATCCCCGCCCAAATGCCCCGCGATGGTCATCAACCCCATCCCCGCCGCCAAGGAACCCCAATAAACCCCGCGCAAGGAACGCCCTTTCACCAAGCCCCAATGGATGATGGCCGTGAGCAGCACCACCACGGCAAAAATGATTCCCGACCATTTGTGCTGGCTCAAGATCTCCGCGTCATAATCCCCGCCCATCCCGCGCATCCAGCCAAATGTCGCGGCCAGTGCCGCACTCGCCGCCGTCAGCACCAGCACCAGTTGGATGACCTTGCGCAAGACCTCGCTCGGTTGGAAAAACGCATACGCCTCCAGCACCACGGCGATCGTGAAAAAACCGATCGGCATGTGCAGCACCACCGTATGAAATGGTCCCAAGAACGCCGCCCAACTGAAATCCGCTTTGGCCGCGGCACCACCCGTCGCCGCCTCCGCCAAAACCGTTCCCAGCAGCAGCATCCCGCACCCGAGCCAGCCGCTCCACCGCTGCGCCCGCTGTTGTCCCAGACTTAGATTCATATTTTATCGCCTAATACGGCTGCCCGGCAAACCCGGCGGCTGCTAATCAAGCATTCAATTGTATGGACGTTGCCCGAAGGCATTTTGTTTACAAGAAATTTAAGAATCTTCGCCCTTTTGCGCTACGATAGAATGTTACATAAAAAATAAGAGGCGACAGCATGCACTGTCGCCTCCGGTCTTAAACTCAGCAATATCTTGCCGCCCCTTGGGCAATACTGGCTCAGTCTTTCGGGGTGATGCTCCAGATGCCCGTTTGCTTGCTCGTCAGCAGATTGGTCTGCCCCAACGTGAAGCGGCGTCCCAAGAATTCTACATGGCCATCCGCCAGCAGGTAATTGTAGGAGTCATTGCCGTGGTGCGAACCGTTCGGATAACCCAGCGCTTCATTGCCACTGTCAAACTGATAGTCCGAATTCGGGATCTCCCCGTAGAACGATTGCCCTGCGTAATTGCCCGGGTGGAGGCGCTCCACCAGCACCGCCGTGCCCGTGTTGTCGGTGATGAGGTCGGCGCTGATGGCCAATTGCCCACTGATCTTCCAGGCGTCGGTCGTGGCCGTGGCCGTGTTGTTGATGCTGTTCGGATTAGCATCCGCTTTCCATGTCGCACCGCCCATGCTGTTCGGTCCCGTGGTCGTGCCTTGGATGGCCCCCTGTTGCAAGCAGAGGCCCACGCCACTACGACTCCCCGGGTTCGGCGGCCAGATCAAGGTGTCAAACGCCGGCGCAAAAGCGCGGGGACCGCTGTGTTGCGGCATCGAGTAGCTGCGGCGCACCGCCGTGGCAGAAGTCGGCGCAACCTTGTCCGCCGGGCAAAGCGCCCATTTCAAGGACAGCTTGTTCGTCACATTGTAGTAAACGCCACTGAGCTGATCCAGGGAAGCCGTGCCGCCAAGGTAGGGTTGCAGGAGATCATCCCAGCAAAGACCTTCCTTGTTACCCAGCATGGTGAAGCGCGCGTAGGGCAATTCGTTCTTGGCGTCGCCCAGTACATCTGCATGGCTACCCCCAGCCCCTTCATGTTGCTCATGCAGGAAGCCTGGTGCGCTTTTTGTTTGGCCTTGGCGAGCGCTGGCAACAGCATGCCCGCAAGGATGGCGATGATGGCGATGACCACCAGAAGTTCCACCAGCGTGAAGCCGGTGAAGCGATTACGACGAGAGGTTTCAATACGACTTTTCATTTTCATGTGTAAGACAAAATGCTTTGCAGCAAGTCCCGCAACATGGAGGAGAGAAGATGAAGTGACAACGCCTCCCCGGTGACGATCCCGTGACAAGTCGATGACGATTAAAATCCGTGTTCAGAAACCGGCGTAAAAGGACGCAGAATGACGTCTGGAACAGATAGCCGCCCGCCACACGCCAGCGCCAAGGCCACGGCTGGCGGCAAAATCTCCGTCACATCCCCTTCGATACGCAGAGTAGTTTCACGCGCACCATCATGATCTGTCGCCCCCTGATTGATGATGACATACGGCACGCCGCGGCGCGCAGCCATCAGCGGAATGGAGGCGGCAGGATAAACAGAAAGCGAAGAGCCCAACGCCAAAACCAGACCACAATGAGCTGTCGCCTCCTTCGCCCGTTCGAGGTCTTCCACCTTCAAATCCTGTCCGAAGCTGATCGTCGCCGGTTTCAAGAATCCGCCGCAATGACACACTGGCGGCTTGCGTGTTTGCTGAAACGAATCGAAATGTTTCTGCGGCTCCGTTCTTTCGCCACAAGACTGGCATTCCACCCAGAGATTCGTTCCGTGTAATTCCACGATTTTCCCGGCCGAATTCCCCGCCTTGGCGTGCAGGCCATCAATATTTTGCGTCACAAGCAAGGCCAGCCGCCCCGTCCGCTCAAGGTCAACGATCGCCCGGTGGGCTGCATTGGGCTGGGCATCCCGAAACCCATGCCATCCTTCCAGTTTGAAATCCCAGTGCTCGATCCGCGCCTTTTCCGAACGCATGAAATCACTGTAATAAACCGGTTGCCGTCTCTGCCAAACACCATTGGGACCGCGAAAATCCGGGATGCCGCTGCCCGTGGAGACACCCGCCCCGGTGAAGACCAGCACCTTTGTGCTTTGCTTCAGGTGGACCGCCAGTTGCGAGATATTTTCTGCGTTCATATAACAGGTGCAGATGCATCTTTTCTTTGCGCCCATCTCCCCGCCAGCCAGCCGCAGATGATCAACTGCACCGAATGGAAAACCATCAAAGGCAGCAACAACAACCCCAATGCTGGATGCGCGCCAAAAATCAATTGCGCCATGGGCACACCAGCTGCGAGCGATTTCTTGGAGCCGCAGAAAAGCACCGTGATGCGTTCCTCCATTGGGAACTGCATCCGGTCGCAAATCTTTCCCGTGATGAACATGATCAGCGAGAACAGCGCCGCACTGCCAGCCACCGCCAGCACAACCGTCTTGGCCCCCTGCCCCGACCACACCCCTTGCTTGGTGGACTCACTGAACGAAGTATAGACCAGCATCAGGATGGTCATCCGGTCCAGCACATGCACCCCCTTTTTATGCTTGTGCACAAATGTTCCCAAGACCGGCCGGCACAACTGGCCGCAGATCAAAGGCAGCACCAGCCAGATGATCAGATCTAGGATGACCTTTCCGATCGGCAACGATTGCCCCGTCGTTTTCATGACCAAGCCCATCCACAAAGGCGTGACCAGCACACCGACCAGGCTCGACAACGTGGCATTGAAGACTGCGGCGGGAACATTGCCACGCGCTGCGGCCGTCATCGCCACGGACGAGGAAACGGTAGAGGGCAGCGCACAGAGGAAAAAGAACCCCAACCGTAAATCATCACTGATCACACCGTGCAACAGGAAATAAATCGCCAGGCCGACCAGCGGGAAAACCAGAAACGTCGTCGCCTGCACCACCAGGTGCAACGGCCAGCGTAGTGTGCCGGCCTTCAACGCTGCAAAGGAAAGCGCGACCCCATGCAAAAAGAAAATCAAAGCCACCCCCACCTTGTTCAGCAGATCGGCATGCAACCAGCCGCCTTTAGCGCCGGGTTCTGGAAAGAACCAAGCCAGCAAAACGGCTATAAAAAGCCCGCTTAAAAACCAATCAAATTTAAACTTCATGCCCTATCCCCAAACCCGTCACAAAATGACCGTGCATTTCGCCAGCCAGATTCTTTGAACTTTCTACTCATCTGCCTCGTCCAACCTTATGACGACGCTGCCTGTGCTTCGTCGCCGTATCAGCCGACAGGTGCCGTATTTTTCTGCCGCGAGGCAGGTTATGATAGTTATTCTGCATGGTCGAGCATGTCTGATTGGGCGCAGCCCCTTCCTTGGCAGCACGCCTTCCTCCTCGCGTCTTCGCTTTGATGCAACACCACCGCTCGTAACCAGTCCTTCCAACTGACGTCAGTAAAACATGACAGGCTGCACTGCGATTCTGTCTACGTATAAAGCAGACTGTCATCAGCAAAAGACGAACTATGAAATGGCAAAGCAGTATCCTGGCGACCACAGCTCTGATCGGGTTTGCGCTCACGCAGACCGGCTGCATCGCCCGCCGCACCGTGGTTGTGCATGAACCGGCCAGACCGGTTTATGTCGTCCAAGGCCAACCACCGCCGCCATCAGCACCGGCAACACCCGCCCCAGGACAGCCGCCTGCAGGCGCGCCTACGATCGAAGTGCAACAAGCACCGCCCGCGCCCATGGTTGAAACCATGCCGCCATCTCCCGGTGCCACCTATGTGTGGACCCCGGGCTATTGGACATGGTCCGGACAATGGGTTTGGTATCCCGGCCGCTGGTTGCTGCCGCCGCATCCGCGTGCTCTATGGATCACCGGACGTTGGGAATTCCACCGCGGTCGGGTTTGGCATTACTATCCCGGCCACTGGCAGTGAGCAGAATCAACACTGGTATTTCAACCGGCCCTGCGGGGCCGGTTTTTATTTACCCAGAAGGTGAAACTCGAAGAACCGGTAGATCAGCTCGTTTGATTCCTCCGTTGGATCATGCAGCGGCCGGTTGGACATGCCCACCCGTTGCGTGTAACCCAATAACTTGTTCACCGCTACAGCATGATTCAAGGCCACCCACCGTGACGGCTGATCTTCCACGCCACCGGAAACAAGGAACGGACGCGGTGCCATGAGCGCCTGGAACTCCGGCAGATCCATCCCCTGCTCAACCATGATCTTGTAAGCACCAGTTCGTGGATTATCCGCCGTCGGCAGGCCCCGCTTGCGTTCCATTCCGGTTTCCTTCCCCAAATACCACGGCTCCCAGTAATTCACATTCGTCCGCTGCTCATCAAAAGCCACGCCGGGATCGGACCAGACTCCGCACGCAAATTTCTCATAGAGACACGCGGCGAACATCGCCCACTTGCCACCGTAGGAATGACCGACCACGCCAATTCTGTTGGCATCCACTTCCGGCAATTCAGCCAGGGCATTGGCACAATTCGCGGCCACGTAGGCATGGTAAGAAAGCGGTTGGCATTTCGCTCCCGCTATGTCCGGCTTGAAAGCGCTGCCACCCGGTGAACCGATCGCCAGCGTCACGAACCCGCGTTTAGCTAATTGCCGGGCAAAATCGCGGAGCGGCTTGCCCGCTAGCCCCACACTCGTCTCGGGTTCGTAAAACGGCACTAGGATCGCCGGAAACTTTCCTTTACCGGTCGGGATCAGGAGATACCCCTCATGAAACTGGTTCGTGGCGTACTGCACCTTGACCCGGTGCTGGATGAAATTATCCCGGTTCGTGCTGCTCAAGATTTCGAGCTTCGGATGCGCGATGAGTTCAGGCCACGGTCCCATCACCTCCTGCCATTTCGCCAGCAGTTCAGCCCGGCGCTTGGGCCACTCGGCGGCCGTCTTGACCTCACGACCATCGTAGAATTTCAGCGGCGAACGATACTCCCCCAGCTTGCCGGCGAATTGATCTGGTGCTTGAAAATATCCCGCCATGTCGGACGGCAAGGGTTTCTCGGCCGCCCAGAGTTGGGTGGCCATCAGAAGCCAGAGGAGAACAAGCTTCACCATTCTCATAGGCAGCAAGGCAGACATCCATCAAGGCATACCTGCGGCCGCCCACAAGCGCAAGCACGAGGCATCAAGGATCAATCCGGCGCACCCGATAAAATCGCGTGTTCTGCGAAGCCGCAGCCCCATCACGAACACTTGCTGTGCCCGTCCCCAAAGTTAAACTGCTGAGCGCAGTCCAACTGATTGAATTGCTCAGTGTATCCGTGTAATCCACCACGATCCCAGCCCCATTCCTGCCAGCCACAAAAACGGTTGTTCCACTGCCGGAACTTCAGGCCAGTGAAGTCACGGTCAATTCACTGACCGGATAATTCATGCTGCCATAAGCATTTGAAACCGTGACGGAATAATCTCCCGCCGATTCCAGTGCCGCCACAGGAAGTTGATAGGAAGCAGATTGAGCTAAATTTATATCCAGCCCGTTTCGCTGCCATTGATAACTGAAACTCCCGGCGGGCGGAGTGATGGCAAACGTCACGGGCTTGCCAGCCAATGACATTTGATGACCTGCCGTGATATCGAACAAAGGCTTCACCCCGAACCGCACCGTGAGCAATTGATTGTCACCTTCATTTCCAAAGAGCGTCCCCAGTGCGTAAACATGCGAGGCATTGTCCACCTGCAGATTGACGATGCGCTCGCTTTCAGTAGTGCCACCATCATAGCGACCTACACCCCACAACTCACCACGCCGGCTGAAGACCGGGATCAGAAAATCATACTGCGTCGTGGCATCAAAAGTGAAGCCGCCCACATAGAGATTTCCTTGCGCATCTGATTTCAAGGTCGCCGCCTGATCTTCGTTCTCACCATCGCTTGTATAACGGCGCACCCCCATACCATCACCCTGGTCCGGCCAGAGCGTGGAAGGAAGACCATTGCTCGTGTAACGCAACAGGACGATATCATTCCCGGTTCCAGCCCCTTGCGAAGTGCCGGCCACGATCAGATCCCCATTGGTATCTTGCACGATCGCCGCCGTTTGATCCGTGCCGGACGCCGGACCGTCATAGGCACAGACCACGCCACGGTCCCTCCGCTATTGATGCGTATCAGCGCCATATCAGTATTTCCACCAGGCGGCAAAACAGTCCCGGCTACGAAGATGTCTCCATTCGCATCAATCACTGCATCCGTGGGCAAATCATAGCTTCCCGTGGCAAAATCAAACCGGAGCACCCCATTGTCCGCCCAAGACTCAACCCGGTTGCCGTTTTGATCGTCCAGCAGGAAGGTCCAATCCGAATCTTCATTCACACCGGTTGACTCCCCGCCCACCAATACATTCCCGCCAGACATCAACTTAAGGAAAACCGGCGAATCTGAGAAATGGCCGGGACCGTCATAGACCACCCGCCATAACAAGTCGCCCAGTTGGTTGTACTTGATGAGAACGATATCGTTGAACGTCCCATCGCCGACCGAACTTCCCACCACATAGACAAACCCATTGGCGTCCACTTTGACCATCACACCATCATCATAGCTCTGCGCATTCCCATCGAACGTGCGAACTCCAAGAATCTTACCGCTCCCGCCCGCCCAATTTCCCGAGAACTGACCGCTGCTGTTATAATGGACAACCACCAGATCCGTATCGCCCCGTGCATTGACTGAATTCCCGGTGACATACACATCACCCTGCGTATCTACCGTGATGGCCCGTGCCGTGTCATCCTGCCCGGCTCCACCATGGTACTCTGCCGTCCAAAGGATTTGACCGGCTGCATCCATTTTCACGGTCACAAAGTTCAGGCCGTTTGCAGGAGTAGAAGTGGTTCCCGTCAGGTAAAGATTTCCTGACGCGTCAGTCGTCGAAGCTTTGAACTGATCAGCCCGGCCGGCGTAGACCCCTGTCTTGACGACCAAATCAGGGACCAAGGGGGGAGTTCCGGCCTGAGCAATGCCACTCAAAACGAAAGGCAGAACACAAAACAAAGCCCGCACGAGAAACTGAAACTCGCCGGCCCAAGACGCTCGGTTCTTGGCCCTAAACGTCGTCTCACTTTCCTTATCAGAGTTGCACTTGCACTTCCACATGGACTGAGTGTCGTTGTTGTTAAGCTCTCTGTATAACAAAAACCGAGGGGGAAAGTTTAACTTTCCCCCTTGGCGTGAAGTTTATTGATTATCGGCCAAGGTTATTGACCGGTCACCGGCTGCCGCACATTGAGAGTCACCGGGGCCGAGACACCACCGTTGCCGGCCGGGTCTGCTGCCACCGCAATGATCGTATGGCTGCCTGCTGACAGACCTTCGAGCGGAAGCTCAAACAATCCGGCACTGTTCAAGGTGGCCACACCAACGAGTTCTTCGTCGATATAAACGCCCACCTTTGTCAACACGTTCACCCCATCGCCCACTTGCACAGCCACGATCAATGGCTCATCCGCGTAAACGGTTTCGCCGAGCGCCGGACTGACTACTTGGACGCCAACTGGTGACACCCGTGCGCTGCCTCCGCTGCTGCCGGAACCACTGGATGCCAAGGTAACCCGGGTATTGCCCGTGGCACTCGTGACCGTCGTATACGCGCTCAATTCCGCCTTATACTTCGAGTGGAACGCAGTATCGAACGTAGCCAGGACCGTCGAACTCAGGCTCGCGGTCGTGCTTACCAAGATTTCCACCGTCTCCGGGGCGGATGTTTGACCGCCCGCGGTCACAGTATACGTCAGGCTCACCGTGTGCGGTGCCGTCGAAGGCGGAGCATAAAGCACCTTGCCTGCGGCCAGCGGATTCAGCGGTGATGCCGCGGTGATTTCAGGTCCGCGCGCCCCACCAAAGTTATTGAAGAGGCGGCCCACGACCGTACCCGTACCGTTCGTCGGCACTTGGGTGATGTTCCAGGTGATCGCCGAACCTTCCACATCATAGGCAGGCAGTTTGATCACGACATCCTGTGTATTTACCGGCACTTGATCCCCATCCGTGTCGGGCCGTAGCACCACTGGCACCGGCACAATCGTCGGGGCTGTCCCGCCCGTCCCAGCCAGCAGCGAGGCATTAAAGAGGTTCGTGCTGTAGTCGTTCGCATTCGCGGTCAACTTATACCACGCCACCAATCCAGGTTCCGTCGAGATATCTTGGCCTGGATAGGTCGTCACGATGTGGAAATCACTCCGCGCCACCGACCAGATCCGGAACTCACACGCATACCCCGTAAAATACGAAGTCACACCCATGTTGGATGGCGAATTGTTAAACCCGCCGATATCGTAGCGCACCTGGCTCGCTCCGCCTTCCCATGGCGCCACGCGATCACCCGTAGTGAAGCCCGGAGCTTTCACCCCGTTCAGGAAGCCTTCACATTTCTGGTTCGCTTTGTTGTAGCGCACCACCACGTGGTTCCATTCACCCGCCCGCACGGTGCCGAGCGAAATGGACGACAGCGTCCACATCCGGGCCTTCACTTCACCCGTGGACAGCAATTCAAACTGGCTCGCGCGCCAGTCCGGCAGACCGTTCTGGCCGCGCTCGCTCACCAGCACGCCTGGCAGATACCCGCCTGCGCCATTCGTCGTCGGCTTGAACCACAGTTCCAGCGTCACCGTTTCGTCTACGAACTTACTCCGCAGATTCGGTGTGAACAGGTAGTTCGTCCCGTTCAACTTCAGCGCGTTATGCGGAATCGTGGCCACTGGCACATCGTTCACCGTCGCCAAGTTGAACGACAACGTTCCGGTTGCCGTCGATATTGCACCCCATCATAGGTCCGCGCGGTGAACGCTGTGATCACACCGTTCGTGTTGATCGGCGGGATCCACTCCAGAGTGTCACCAGCCGCCACCGTCAACGGGTAATTCACTACCATCGTTCCGTTCTTGCGCAAACTTCCGTTCACAACTGCCGGAATCCGGAAGTCGAACGTTCCGCCATCCGTAGCATTGAACGTCGAAACCAATGTGGCATACGGCAACGACACCACCACATCTTCCGTGCCTGCCACCACCGGTGAGGTGGTACCGATCACCGGCGCTCCGTTCGCTGCCACCACATTCACTGTGATTTGGAGCGTGCCCGAGTCAGCAATGCCGTTGTTGACCAAGTAATTGAACTGGATGGTGCCCGCACCCGTACCTGTCACCTTCACCCGGCGGTCGCTGTCTGTCACCAAGACGGTGCCAGATCCGCTGATCGCCGAGTTGTCATACTGGGTCAACGTCGCTCCGCTGCCCGTCACGTTGCCCGTCTTGCTCGCGGTCAGAACTCCCGTGTGATCCGGGTCATAACCATTCAGCGCCAAGACCAATGTGCTCCCCACTTGCACTTCGTAGACCAATGCCGACGGCGCCGTCATCGCACCCGAAACCGACCATGTCGGTGGCGTGCCATGGAACGACACTTGCAAGCCGTTTGCCGAAGAATCGTCAGCCGTCGTCCCTGTCCCATCCTCGAATTGGTAATAAGCCACCAAGTTCGCCGACGCCGGATCTATCGGTTTGTTCCAATTGTTGGTGATCTGTGCATCCGACCGCGCCACGTTCCAGATCCGTACTTCGTCCATCTTACCGCTGAACGCCGCGCCGCTGCCCAGATGTGTCGTATCCGCCAGACCCAAACCGTAGTAAATTCCTTTACCCTCGGTCGACTCCATCGGCGTGACCCGGTCCCCGATGGCCTGCGGGGCCGCTTTCACCCCGTCCAAGAACCCTTCTAGCAAACCTGTCCCCGTCTCGTTATACCGCAAGGCCACATGATGCCACGTCCCAGGTGCCACCGTACCCAGCGTCAACCCAGTCGTCGGCGCCGCCGGCAGATTCCACACCCGGATGCGCACTTCCAACTGGCCCGCCACCGGCACGAGTTCGATCCATGAAGCCCGGAATCCTTTGGTATCGGCCGCCCCACGTTCATCGAACAGCACCCCGCCGGTCGCATCACCGTTGAACCACAGTTCAACCGTCACATCCTCATGCCCGGTCGCCCCGGCAGCCGGCCACTGGCTCGCCAAATTCGGCGTATAACCATAGCGGCCCGACCCGTTGAACACCACCGAGCCACCCGAGCTCACCGCCGTCGGTGCATGGCCCACCAAGACCGACTTATAGCCAAACCGGCCCAACTGGTCCTGCACATACACATCCACTGTTTCCGCCGTCGGATCTTTCACCGACAACAGGAAACTCCCTGACGTGTGGCTCAGCTTCAGGTTGTCGCCCGCCTCGCC
The DNA here is from genome assembly GCA_965283725.1 of Limisphaerales bacterium. Taxonomy (GTDB): domain Bacteria; phylum Verrucomicrobiota; class Verrucomicrobiia; order Limisphaerales; family JAEYXS01; genus JAEYXS01. Next base: position 946,428 of record CBDIPT010000001.1, on the reverse strand, counting down.
GAATGTCGTGTTCCCGTTGCTGTCAAACTGGAACGTGGCCGCTGGAGAAGCATAGAACGTCAGGTCAACTGATTCATGCGGCGACAGCACGTTCACGCCTACGTAATCTTTCGGTGCCACCACCAAGTTCGCTGCCGTGTTCTGCAGGATACCGATGCCACCACCCGATATCGAGATATCATAGTAGCCGATTGCCTGCTCACCCAACGTGTAATCGCCCATGCCGCTCGCCCCATCGGATTGCACCGTGTTGTTCACCGCACTGCGCGTCAGCGAGGCAGCATTCACATCATACCATTGGATACCGAAGCCGTCGTCGTTATAGCGCCGCATCACCAGCAAGCTTTCATTCAAACCAGACGGCAGATCCGTCGGGTCCACATAAGTCAATTGCGGGTCAAACGTTCCCACAAACGTATCCTTGCTCAGCGTCCAGTAACGCTTCAGCGTCTTCGTATCGTTCAGACCGGCGATTTCTGTCCCGCCCACCACGATGTTCGGGTGGATCACATCGTTGGCCGTAACCGTGATGCCGCCCGCCCCCGTCGCATCCACATCGGACAACAACACCGGGCTGTAACCAGTGTCACCCACCGGATAAGAGAAGCTCTGGTTCAAGGACGCCGTGAAAACATGCCGCACATCACCCAGCACATAACTGCTGGTGCTTGCACCGGTATGTGAACCCACAGTTAACACCCGGCTGTTCACCCGTGCGTCCAAAATACCCGCAGAAAGGGTCAATGTATCCACAGCGGTCGTCGAGGTCAGCTGTACCCCGCTGGCGTTGTTGACCACGATGTTCGCCGGCAAGAAGCCACTCATCAACGATTGGACTTGCGCCGGGCTGAGGACTGAATCGAAAATCATGACCTCGTCAATGACCCCATTGAACAGCTGGCCAATGCCATTACCGTTACCCGAGCCAACCGCGAAGTTATTCCCCTGTCCTGAGGCACTGTAAGAACCAGTATAAACCGGCACCCCATCCACATACACCACTGTGCCGTTCACCACTCCGGCCTGGAAGGTGAGCGCGACATGGTGGAAATTCCCATCGGCCACCGAAACGCCCGTATTGATGCCCACACCACCAAACGAACCACCCCAGTCAAACAACCAGAGCGCGCCATTGCGTAGCAGCAATCCATAGGCACCATTCTTCACAAGAATACCCGTATAACTCGTACCTGTATCCGTCGTGCGGATCCAAGCTCCTACGCTACCACTGCTCAACTGCAAGCTGGCTGGATTTCCGCTTACAATCACGGAGCCAACACCCGCCGTATTAAAGCCTTGATTCACCTGTGCTGTGGCATACGTCAGTGTTCCTACCGTCGTTCCGTTATTTCCAGTGCCAGAGGCATCACTTGCGTTCCCTTCCCCTTGCAGCCACAGCTTTTGACCGGCCGGGAGACTCGGAGCAGGAGCTGTAATTGTCGTGGGCAAACCATTGCCAGTCACCTGCAATGCAGAACCATTGTAGATGTACGAAGCTGCACCGCTATAATTGCGCGTCCCCGTTTGGATAGAGCCAGTAGAACCCCCAGTCGTGATACCATCAACCGAACCGACACCCAGTGCACCTCCGGTCGCTAATGTAAATGTGCCAGCGCCATTCACTATGAACCCACCGGTATCAAGCCGTGCACCATAATTTACCGTCATCGTCCCTGCCACTGAAGTGTTCGCGCTCAGCGAAATCGTACCACGTCCGTTGACATTGACATTTTGGAATGACGTCAAATCCATCGTAGCAGCTGAAGGCGATTGCCAGGTAACCGTGCTGCCCGCATCCAACGTCGGCGGTTTGCGGCTGGTAATCGTACCCGCGTTAAACATGGTCGCGTAAGGTGTCGCACCGTTCGCATAAATCACCACTGTGCCCGTGCTGCGCACGCGCACCGTATTGCCAGCGGTGCCGCTGGTGATGTTGCGTCCCTGACCTTGCTGATCCAGTGTGCCGTAAACATCCAAGTTACCGTTGATGACTGACGTACCGCCGGAGGCCACATAGAACGTGCCGCTGACCAGACTGATCGTGCCGGTCCCCGCGTTCACCGTTCCCAAGGTGGTCGTATCCGCTTCCGTCAGATTGATATCGGCATTGCTCGCCGTGCTGGCCGACACAGTCGTGCTGCTGATTGCAATCGGGTTGCCCGTAGTGCCGATGCCGCCCGAACCCGCGCTCAGACTAACCGTCGCACCCAAGATATCACTCGTGGCACTGCCGGAGGTGATCGCCCCCGCGCCGCTCGTCACCAAGGACACATTGCCGCCATTCGCATTCAGAACGCCCGCAGCGCCGAATGCGATCGCATTGCCCGAAGCTGTCGTCACCGTGATTGCCGTAACCGGCGTGCGCGTGATGCTTGCGCTGATTGCCACCGCACCACTGCTCGTGTTACCGATGCTCAATGTAGTGGCCGCCGTGAAACGATCCAACTCGGCATCGGTCAAGCCCAGCGTGCCGGGGGCGTCCGCGCCACCCAAGTTAATCAACGTCCCGGCAGTGCTTTGGCGCAATGTCACGGATGTCGTACCCGTCACATTCACGTTAAGGGCCATATTATCGGCTACGAACGTCGTCGTGCCACCAACAGCGGTAGCACTGCTCACAGTCAATACGTTGTTCAACGTGTTCACCGTCACGCTGAGAGCCCCGCCTGTGGTCACGGCCGGCAACGTCAGAGACGTGCCGCTCGTAGCGGTAAAGTTGGCCAACGTCGTCGTCGTGCCCACCGCACCAGTCAGGGTCAGCGTGCCCCCTGTGCCCGCATTCACGGTCAGAGACGTGGTGTTAGCCACGGAACCATTGATAGTGCCGCTGAAAGTGATATTTGCACCCGCTGCCGTGCCGCCCGCATTCGTCGTATCCACAGTCACCGTGCCCGCTGAATTTAAAGAGACAGCGTCCGTGAACGTCACCGCTCCGCCAGACGTCGTGATGCCAGCTGCAGCGGCGATATTGATGACGGCGGCCGTACCGCTATCCAAATTGATGGCATTGGCATTCAGATGCGTGATCGCCGCACTGACCGTGATGGCCCCGCTGCTGTTGTTGCCGATATTGATCGTGCCAGCAGAGATCTGGTCCAGTTCTGCATCGGAGAGGCCTAACGGGCCGCCAATGGTATCCGTGGCCGTCCCCAAGTTGATGGCCACCGTGCTCGTGTTCGGGCGGATCGTTACGCTGCTCGCGTTTTGCGCGCTTACCGTCCCGTTCGCTCCGATGCTTATGCTGTTGCCGATCAGCGTCACAGTACCACCGCTCGTTGCCGTGGTGATCGCGTGCGCCTGGGTACCACCGACATTGATCGCTACGCCCGAGGCCCCGGAACCTTCAATACCGGTGACCTGCACGGCACCACCGCTGGAGGTGATCCGGCCGTTGGCCACAGAATTGCCTGCCACACTGACACCGATGTTGCCGGCACCTGAACCAACACCACCGGTCCCTTGCACCGTCACCGTGCCCGAACCACCGGCACTGACCACACCGCCATCAGCGACAGCTACGCCCAAATTATTTGCCGCCGTGCCAGAACCACCACCTGAACCCGTCACACTGACGTTACCGCCATTGGACGTGATCGCCGAACCGGCTGATGAAATGCTGCTGACCGCCACACCCACACCGCTGCCGCCGGTACCTGACCCGCCAGTACCTTGCACGGTGACCGTTCCGGAACCGCCCGCCGTGATCACACCGCTGTTGATCGCGAACACACCGATATTAGCCGTAGATGCGCCTCCTGTACCACCACCTTGGCCAGTGATTTGCACGTTCGCTCCGGCAGAAGTGATCAAAGCAGAACCGACATGCACACCAAAGTTGCTGTTACCGGTCGAGGGACCGCCTGTTCCCGCCACCGTCATCGTCCCACTCGTTCCACCTGACAGGGTGCCGGCATTATTGACCGTGATACCAGTCTGTCCGCCACCTGCCGCGTCGCCCGCCTTGCCCGTCACCGACACCACCCCGGTGCCAGTCGACTGAACCGTGGCTCCATTGATGTCTATACCGGAAAAGCTGCCCGTCGTTGTTCCCGCAGAATTGGCGCTCAAAGTCAGATTGCCATTCACCGTCGTCAAACTGGAACCGGACGCGAATCCAATATTACGGGTCGCGGTAAGGGAGATTGCCCCAGTTCCCGACGCCGCCACATCACTGCTCGAAGTGGCCAAAACGATGCCGGACGCTGTGCTCGTGGTAGAAACCGTCAAGCTCTTGTCCACCGCCATTGTGATCGCGTTGTTCACGGTGATCGCCGCAGCACCGGTAACAGTCAGGTTGTTAGCGTGAGTGATCGCCGCACTGACGGTGACCGCTCCGTTGACCGGCAGAATGAACAACGTACCCGCTGTGATCGTATCCAATTCAGCATCCGTCAAACCGAGCGTGAATGGCCCGCTGGTCAGGACATCCGCCCCGCCAAGGTCCACCAAAGTGCTGGCCGTGCGCGCGTTGATAGTCGTCGAGCCCGTGCCGCTGGAAATGATACCAGCGGAGCCAATGCTGGCACTGTCGATGTTGAAAACAATGGCGTTATTGTTCCCGGTCGTGACCCGCCCGGCCGTCGAACTCCCAACCACCAAAGCAGGACTGGAGGTGTTACCCGCGATCGCCGTAATCGTCGTTGTACCGTTGGCTGCGCCGATCCGGGCCAAGTTGGAGCTTAATCCCAAACCGTCCACCGCCACACCGACACCGGCAACCGTGCTACCCGCCCCGCCCGTCCCGGTCACGGTCACCGTCCCCGTACCACCTGCTGTGATCAGGCCATCACCGATCAAACGGACACCGCTGCCTTCATAGTTTACCGACGAAGTGTATGGTCCGCCCGTGCCAGTCACTTGCACATTGCCACCGCTGGAGGTGATTTGGCCCGTAAACCGCACATCCACACCAATCTTTGACAAGGCCGTGACCGTCTGCTCTGCCGACCCCACGACGGTCACACTTCCGGATCCGCCTGCCGTTATCGTGCTGGCATCCACCCAGACGCCTCCTGATACCAAGCCAGCCCCGGACTGTCCGCCTGTGCCCGTCACACTCACATTGCCGCCGCTTGAAGTGATGGTTCCTCCCGTGTTCATCACGACACCATAAATTGAATTAGCCGCATTGGAACTGCCGGTGCCATTGACTGTCACGCTACCACTCCCGCCAGCAGATATCAGACCAGCGGAACTCATCTCCACACCGAAATTAAACTCCGAAGCAGCCCCGGTGCCGTTGCCGACACCGATCAAGGAAACATTTGCACCACCGCTGGTAATGGACGACCCGCTTCCTTCCACACTGATACCATGGTTGCCATTCGCGCTGGATGGACCGCCCGTGCCCGTCAGGACCATCGTACCTGTGGTGCCGCCGATGATATCGCCACCCGCTTGCACGAAAATACCAACCTGAAACGTCCCCGTATCACCGCCACGACCGGTCAATGTCACCACCCCCGTGCCGCTGGCTTGAATCAAGCCGCTGTTATTGATACCCGCAAAGTTGCCCGTGCCCGCGCCGGCAGCATTCGCGCTCAAGGTCAAATTTCCGTTCACCGTCGTCAGGCTGGAACCGCTGGCGAACGCGATATCACGCGAGGAGGTGATTGAGGCCGCGCCCGTCCCCAGCAACGCCACATCCGAACTGCTCGTGGTGAAGTTTACCGTTCCCGTGGAGAAGACGGTCAAGTTTTTACCGCTAGCCAGGCTTAGCGCCCCGGCCACCGTTACACTGCCAAAGCGTGAACCAGTCGTGCCCACCGTCAAACTCGCCGTGAAATCAGGCGTCGCATTGATCGTCAAGGTATCCCCCGCATTGCCACGATTGATCGTCAGGGAACCGCTCGGGTTCGCAAAGGTCGTCAACTCGAAACCGCTCGCCGCTTCGCGGAACGTAGAAAACGTATTAGCAGGCGTGCCATCGTCTTCCAAAATGGCGTTTGAACCACCTGCTGGCAGGTTAAACACCAAGTCAGCAACCGTGGAGCCAGTCATATCCACCGGTTCCAAACCGGTGTAATTGATGGTTCCGTTGGACGCTATGACAACGCTACCGTCGTTGGCGTTCACCAAGTTGTGCGTCACCGTGCCAAAGATTCCGCCGGTCACGCGCAGTTTGTCACCGGTCACCTGGCTGCCACCATTCACCGTGATGCCACCGCTCGGGATGGGATTACCGCCGGAGAAATCGATCACGAAAGTATCATCATCACTGGAACCGGTCAGCGTCAGCGAAGTCACACTCGCTGACGGAATGCTGGTGATGGTAGAGAAATTATTGGCTGAGAATTCGATGTTGGAGCCATTCAAACGCACACGCAACGTATCTGCCGTACCGTTGCCGGTGCCGTTGCCGCCACCACTGTTGGCATCATACGCCTGAGCAGCCGTCGCCGCACCAGTGCCCGCCACACTGAAGGTATAGGTGCCTTCATCCGCATCGTTATTGTTGATCGTGATAGTGGCAGACTGCGCACCAGTGCCCGAAGGATCAAACGTGACATAGAACGTGGCACTGCTGCTGGCGGCCACCGTGGAGGGCGCACCGCTGACCACAAACTGGCCGTTGTTCGAAGTGATGGAAGAGATATTAAGCGTGCTCGTGCCCGTGTTCTGGATGACAAACGCCCGCACCACCGTGCCCCCACTCACCGCCGCCGTGCCGAAATCCGTAAAATCCCCCGTGCTCGGCGAGACATCTCCGCTCGCGATGCTCACGCTGTTGCCGGTGACGTTGACCTCTGGCGCGACTTTGCCTGCGCTGCCCGCATTATAGATGGAGAGCACTTCCGCCGCCGAAAGCGCACGAGAATAAGTAGTAAACTCATCGAGTTTACCGTCAAAGTAGTAATCAAGATAACCGCTGCGGCCAATGTTCAGAACCCCTCCAGACCCGGTCGCCAATGTGCGAGTTACTGAATCCACTTGCGACCCGTTTATATAGAACTTCATCGTAGTCCCATCATGAGTAATCGCTAGATGAAACCAACCAGTATCGCTGCTAAGCCCCGTGTTAAAAACATAGTCATTGGCACCGAAAGAATAGAATTGCAGATTGGGGAAGGACATAATGTCCAGCGCAAACGTACCGTTAGATCCACCTTGGTATTCAAAAACCGTATTCTCGTTATCAACCCACGACGAAGACTGGGTATACAACCACATTTCTACCGTGATCGGGTTATTGCCGATGGGAATGGCTGCGGCCGGCACAGTGAAATAATCACTGGTCCCATTGAAGCTGAATGCCTGACCAACCATGCCCGCCGCATAGCTCACGCTGCTGACCGTGCCGTTATTGCTCCCCGCCGAGTCGTTGGCATTGTTCTCCGCTTTAAACCACGAAAGTGCATTCGCCGGCAAAGCCACCGCCGCCGCGTGCGCTTGTCCAGGAATCAACGCAAACACAGCCGCTACCAGCACGGCTTGCGCAACAGAACGCAGAGAATTTTTCATAGACGTGAAAGACATGGGAACAAAAGAAAAAGAAATAAACGGAGAAATTGACCGGGATAACGACCGCCCACTCGCACCAAATACCGAGTTCAAAAAAACAGCTCTGACCACACTGAAAGCGGTTAACATATCTTAAATTTAAGTATTAAAATTCAGCTTTACCGCAAAAATTACACCCGTTCAAATCGCTTAGCCGCAACCAGCTTAAGACCGATTTTGGCACGCAAAAATCACCCTAAAAACCATATATCCGAGCTATTCGGCCTTAACCGGCAACCAAATTCCCAGTCGTCTCAGCCAGCAGGTGAACTAGTTTTCACTGAAGCAGCGTGTCCTCAACCACTTCAGACGTATCGTTTTCTATTGATTACCCTGTCCAGTGTAAAGACAAAACCAAGACAGTAAGCGAATAGTCAATGCATCTTATACCAATCCATTGCACAACTTTGACACAGATATTCTAATTTCACGGCAACCAGCGGTCACTTCAGCACGACACACTGTACAACAAACTGTATATTGTTATAGCATCCGCAAAATAGGGCTATCCACATCCCGCACCAGATAACGCTTTATCAATACCCAGACCGAACGTAACAAGACCCAGAGGTCATACTGCAGGGAGGCAGCTAAAATCGTGGTTGCCCCCGGGGAAAATGGATGCCGCAGCCAAATGAGCCCCAATCGCGCGGCCGCATCCTGCTGAATCACCCCCCTCACCCGTTCAGATACTTCAGGACGTTGAGCAAAAACTGCATACGCCCGCCGGATCAATTCCGCCCGCAAGGCCACGCGCTGCGGGTCACTATGCTCTGACAAGACTTCCCCAGCTCTCGCCACCCCCAATCCCGGCAGCATCTCCAGCAAGATATTCCGCTTAGCCTGCATTTGATCCTGTTTGTGCGTCAAACTGACACACGAAGGATGCTGCCGTAATTCCAGCAGCGGTTCAGGCAGGCAACCAAGCCGGGCCACCCGGCTTAACCGCCACCAAAGATCGAAATCTTGCCCATACCGGTAAGCGGAACGGTAACCGCCGACTGAGCGGAACAAAGCGGTCCGCCCCATGACGGAAGGGTGCGCCAACGGATTCTGGAAACACAGATACCAGCACAAGAAATCGTGATCGTTCTCGAAGCGACACACCAACCGCCGGTGCCCGGCCGGATTGATCAGCCAGTAGGAGGTTCCCAAAACACCACATTCTGGATGACTGTCCAACCAAGCGACTTGGCGGGCAAAACGCTCCGGCAGGCTGATATCATCCGCATCCATCCGCGCCAGATACTCCCCCTGCACTTCCTGCAACAGCTCGTTCAATGAGGCCGTCAAACCCAAGTTTTCCCGGTGGGTAACGACTTTGATCCGGGAATCTTTTTGGGCATAAGCCGAGAGAAGCTGCGCCGTGCCATCGGTAGAACCATCATCGACAATAAGAAACTCAAACTCCCGGAAGGTCTGCGCAATAATGCTGTCAATGGCCGACGCGAGGTAGCGCTCACCATTGTAAACCGACATGATTACCGACAGCTTCATCGTTTATGCTTCACCGGAAGAAAAACGCCAGAGGCTAGCTAGGTCATTCCGGCGTTGTGTCCCCATAGAAAGACCAGAATGGTCAATCTGCCTGTGTATTGCTTGCGACGAATTCAGAGTAGAAACAGCCGACCGAGAATATCAATACGATTCCTTTACTTAGGAAAATGATAACTAAACATTTTTTGCTCCAGAGAACAAAATTAGTTTAGCCCGCAGCTTTAACCATCGTAAACGCCACTGCCGCCCCCGTAGTTCTTGCGTGGTCCGCCGGGCAAAGCGCTCCTGCGCGGCCGCGTGCATACCCCGCACATCGATCCGCGGTATCACCTTTGCATCTTCCCGCTCGGCCACTACCAAAGTCCGGCCCGCCTCTGCCAGCGCCCGCTGCAATTCTCGCGTATTGCTTAACCGTTCCAGCGCCCGCACAAACCCCGCCACATCGCCGCTTTGGCAAAGCATCCCGGTCTGGCCATCGTGGATCACCTCCGGTACATGGCCCACGGGTGAAGCGATCACCGGCACACCACAGGCCATCGCCTCGAACAACGTCGCGGGCCCACCCTCCTCGCGCGCGGTGACCAGCATGACGTCCATGTACTGATACGCCCGCACCGTGGCCCGGCAATCTGGGAAGGTCTCATGAATTACATGCATCCCTTGCGCCCGTAAATCTTGCGCGAATGCTTCCCATCCCGGCCCGACGATCCAGAGCATCCATGGCCGCGGCAATCTCAAGCGCATGAGCACCTGTCTGAGCAACTCAACACCCTTGCGGTCACCGACATTGGCCCCTGCTTTGGCCACAAACCCGATGACAAACGTTTCCGGTGAGATGCCCATTTGCGCCCGCAACTGTGCCCGATTTCCTTGCGGATGAAACCACGTCGTGTCCGTGCTGAGCGAACCCAGCCAGACCGGCCCGGCAGTAAGTTTTTGTAAACGCTCCTGCCACACCCGCGAAACCGCCACTACCGCATCGCAATTCCGGGCGAGTTGTAAGACCCTTTGTTCCTCACCCGGCAGATGATGATGCACCACCACCACTTGCGGACTGCAGGCCACCTTCATCGCATGGAATGCCCGCCGCGTATCAAACCACCATACCTGCCCTGCCGCCTGTCCTCGGCGGCAGCATTCCACCAGCGAGACCTTGTCCGTCGTCACCACCTCAAACGCGATTCCCTGCGCGTGGGCCTGCCACGACTTGGCCATGCGTTCTATCACCTGCCCGGAGGCATCCGCCACCATCAGGGCGCGCGGTGATTTGGGATCGGGCTGTTTCACGCGAGTGTAGGCGAGTTACTTGATTTCACCTGTGTTGATTGCGTTCATCCGGCTGCCCCTTTCCGGCGGAACAACACGGCAGATGCATTACGCGGCGTGGCATCTGGCACCAGCTTGTGCCCATCCACCAACCGTTGGGCACCATAACCGTGAGCCGCGAACCACGCGAACAACGCTTCCTTGCTGCCACCGGCCGCACGCAGAAATGAATCCCTCACTTCGATCAAAAACCAACTGGGCGGGGTCGTCTCCACCATGGCCTGCATCCCGGCGAGCACGTGCAATTCGTGTCCCTCCACATCGATCTTCACTCCGGCGATGGCGGGCGATCCCATGCTCGCCCACACCTCATCCGCCCGGCGCGCTTCCACGACTTCACGGCCCGCCTCCCCAGCCCGCACCCGGCCTTTATCTTCCGCCGGCTTCTCGGTCACGATATGGCTCGCTCCGGGATTGCGCGCGCTGGTCCGTTGCATCGTCACCGTGCCTGCGCTCTTCGATAACGCAAACGGATGCACCTCGATCCTCTCCGCCAATTCCGGATTAAGCTGGAAGTTCACCGCCAGCCGCGCGCGATTCAAAGAGACCGGTTCAAACGCATCCACTTTGCTCGCCGCCCCGATCAGCCGGGCCATCCGCAAACACACAAAACCATGACACGCGCCGATGTCCCACAACCGGTCACCTGGCCGGATCAAATGCTGCAGATAGAAAGAAGTTTCCGCTTCATGACAACCATCAAGATAAGCCGTGCGGCACGCCGTATCATCCAGCTCCAAGTGCCAGCGTATTCCCTCTATTTCCTGCTCTTCCACCCAGCCATGCTCCGCGAGCCAGCGATCCACGCGGAGTGCGACGCGATCACGCCCGGGCACCCCGTGCAATCGGCGCAATCCTCCCGCCAGCATCCGCAGATGCAGCGGCGGCTTATGAAGTTCTGACTTTGTCTCTGGCTTCACTCGATCAAACTTACCGGGCGGCGGCCGCCGTCACAATTCTGGATCCATCATGCCCGGCCAGCAACGCTGCACGTGCCGCCCGGCCTTGCGGAAACAACACCACGGCGAACGCCGCCAAGTAGGCGCAGGCCAAACCCAGCGCGCCGAAGCGCTCGAGCGTGAGCCACGTGAGCAGCATCACAGCACTCCACACGGCGACCTGCGCACACTGCCACCAAATTTTGCCCGTAGCAGAAAGGAGGGTGCGGAAAAAGCCGGAACAAACCGCCGCCAGATTGGCCAGCACCAAGACTGCCAGCACATCCCCGCCCACCGGAAAACCAAAGAGCTGCATGATAAAACCGGATGCCAGCAGCATGGGAATCGCCACCAAGGACGCAAGCAACATCAGCAGTCTAAATTTCAACTTTGCCACTTTCACTGCTGCATCTATCCCTGCTTCGTCGGCCAGCCCTGTCAGCAACGCCACCCCGGGTGCAGTGAACTGCCGCGGCAAAAACACGATGACTTGGGCACACGTGAAGGCCGCACTGAAGTAGCCCAATTGGGCGAATCCATCCGGCTGTTGCACCAGTGAGAGCCGGGCATACCACTCGAACGGTTGCGACAATGCGCCCGCCACCACGAACGGCATGGCTTCGTGCAGCAGCCAGTCCTTATCGAAAGCAGTTGCGGCCACAACGGGGCGCAGCAACTTGGTTTGTCCGGCGATCACACGCTCGCGGTAATACCAGGCAAACGCCGCCGCAATGCTGGCACCGACGAGGGCCCCATCAATCCCGGCCAGCTTGATCCCGATCACCACACCAATGAAATTTCCAATCGATTCCACCGCGATGCCGCGGGCGATGGCGGGGAATTTTTCCAAACCGCCCAGCACGCCGCTCTGGATGGTTGAAAGCCCGTTGAACAACACTAACGGGCACCCTAACCAGATCGTCCGTGTCAGCTCTCCCTGCCCCAGCCAATCATGCGCCATGTAAGATGCAGCTGCAGCCACGATCAGCGTAGTCGCACCGGCACACAGCCAGGACAGGCGCTGCAGAAAACGGAGCCGCTGCGCGAGCTGCCTCGTATCCCGTTCCCGGAATTCCGCCACATAACGCACGGCTGCCAACCCTAATCCCGCCCCTGAAAACAAACCAAAGGCCAGAAGCAAACCGCGCACGGCGGAGAGCTGGCCGAAACCCGTACCACCCAGCATCCGTGCCGCCACCAGTCCACCCAGAAAACCCAGCACCTGGCTCCCTACGGCACCAGCCAAAGTCCACGACGCCGCACGGATCAACCGCGTCATCAGTGGCGACGCAGCAGCCGTTGAATTCGTGGTATCGCTCGGCATATCAAGGCGGAAACCCAAAAGACATTTTCACGGCCCGATATTCCGGATGCACCGAACCATCGGTGCGCCGGATGACCAGCGGCGGTTCCTCCCACGTCTGCTCGCGCATCTCTTCGGGCAAGTGTTCTGCCCGCATCAGGATGAACACACCGAGCAAAGGCACCTCCCCTTCACGCAAAACGACTGGCCGCCACCGCACCACACTCAGCCCCGTTTCCTTTGCCGCTTCAAACACGCGTTGCTTCTGAGCTGCCGGATTCACCGGAAAGACACAGGCGAACACTCCGCCCATCGCCAGATGGGGTGCGGCTGCCTGACAGTAATTCAAAATGTCTCCGCGCGTCTCGAACCGGCAAGCGATCTTCTGCGGATGATCCCCCAAGACTCCGGCATCCAACGGAAAGTACGGCGGGCTGCCCAGCACGAGATCGAACAGTTCGTCAGTGTGCAAGATTCCGGCATCACGAAAATCACCTTGCCGGATGTCGTAGCGTTCTGTCAGGCCATTATAACGAGCGGACTTCCGGGCGAGCCTGACGCTTTCCTCCTGCGCTTCCACCGTCACAAACTTCGCGCCCGGCAAACGCCACGCCGCGATCATGCCCACGGAACCAATGCCACTGCCCAAATCGAGCACGCGATTAGCCGTGGGACACCAGCTGGTGCCATACCATGCTGTGAGCACATCGTCTGTACTGAAGCGATGTCCCTTCGCCAGTTGGAACAATTTGAACTGGCCGCTGATGGCATCCAGCGTTTCACCTGTTTCCACTGCAGGGAGATCTGTACGCGGAATATCCGGCCCGGGAATGGCCCAGCCTTTGAAGACACGTTTCGGCACCGTCACATCATCCTGCATTCCGGCGCACGTTAAGACCAACGACGGCCAGCGTCCAGCTTGCAAGGACACGACCTTGCCCAAAACAATAGCGCCCAAGAGCGCGAGCTCCTGAGCGCTAATGGTCGCAAAGCCTTACTTCTTTTTAAACGTCAACTCGTCCCCGTCAGCACTTATGGTGATTTTGTCGCCGGGCTTAAATTCACCATCGAGCAGCTTGATGGACAGCGGATTCAGCAGGCGATCTTGGATCGTGCGCTTCAGCGGACGCGCACCGAATTGAGGATCGTAACCCTCGCGGCCCAGCAGCTCCTTCGCCGCCTTGTCCACTTGCAACGTGAGTTGCTGCTGCGCGAGGCGCTTGTGCAAACGCTCCAACTGGATGTCCACGATGGCCAGGATTTGATCCGCCTTCAGGCTGTGGAACAGGATGATGTCATCCACACGATTCAAGAACTCCGGCCGGAAATGTCCGCGCAGCTCCATCTTCACCACGCGCTCCAGCTCCTCCTGATCCGCCGCACTGGACTTGCCCGCGTTGAAGAACTCCTGGATGAGCGGCGAGCCGATGTTGCTCGTCATGATGATGATGGTGTTGCGGAAATCCACCGTCCGCCCCTGTCCATCCGTGAGCCGCCCGTCATCGAGCACTTGCAACAGGATGTTGAAAACATCGTGATGCGCCTTCTCGATCTCATCAAATAATACCACTGAATAAGGCCGGCGACGCACAGCTTCGCTCAACTGCCCGCCCTCTTCGTATCCCACATAGCCCGGAGGTGCACCGATGAGCCGCGCCACGGAGTGCTTCTCCATGTACTCGCTCATGTCAATCCGCACCGTTGCGTTCTCGTCATCAAAGAGAAATTCCGCGAGCGCGCGGGCCAATTCCGTTTTGCCCACCCCCGTGGGACCAAGGAAGATGAATGAGCCCACGGGTCGGTTCGGATCTTGCAAGCCGCTGCGAGCCCGTCGCACCGCGTTAGCCACCGCCTGAATAGGTTCCGTCTGACCGATGACGCGTTTACCCAGCCGCTCTTCCATCTTGATGAGCTTCTGTTTTTCGCCCTCGAGCATTTTCGTCACCGGAATGCCGGTCCAGGCTGCCACGACACGTGCGATGTCTTCATCCGTCACTTCCTCGTTCAACAAGCGTTTGCCATTGGAAGCGGATTGCACCGCCTTCTCCGTTTCCGCCAGCTTGCGCTGAAGTTCAGGAATGCGCCCGTATTGCAGCTCACCTGCGAGTTGCAGATTCCCCTGCCGTTGCGCTTTCTCCAGATCGCCTTTCGCCGCTTCGAGTTGGCTGTTCACAATGCTCACCGCATTGATCGCCGCCTTCTCATTCTGCCACTGGGCTTTGAGCTGGGAGGCGTTCTCCTTCAGGTTAGCGAGGTCCTTCTCGATCTTCTGCAAACGCTCTTTGGAGGCTGCGTCCTTCTCCTTCTTCAAAGCCGTCTGCTCGATCTCGAGCTGCATGATCTGACGGTCGATCTGATCGATCTCCGTGGGCATGGAATCCAATTCCATGCGCAGGCGCGAGGCCGATTCATCCACCAGGTCCACGGCTTTGTCCGGCAGAAACCGGTCCGTGATATAACGATGGGACAACGTCGCCGCCGCCACCAATGCCGAGTCCTGGATGCGGATGCCATGATGCACCTCGTAGCGTTCTTTCAAACCGCGCAAGATGGCGATGGTCGCCTCCACGCTCGGCTCCGCTACCATCGTCGGTTGGAAACGCCGTTCCAGCGCCGCATCCTTCTCGATGTGTTTGCGATACTCATCAAGCGTCGTCGCCCCGATGCAGCGCAATTCGCCCCGCGCCAGTTGCGGCTTCAACATGTTTGCCGCATCAGCTGCGCCTTCAGCCGCACCGGCTCCGACCAGCGTGTGCAATTCATCGATGAACAGGATCACACGGCCTTCGCTCGCGGTGACCTCTTTCAAGAATGCTTTCAGCCGGTCTTCAA
This sequence comes from Limisphaerales bacterium, assembly GCA_965283725.1. Taxonomy (GTDB): domain Bacteria; phylum Verrucomicrobiota; class Verrucomicrobiia; order Limisphaerales; family JAEYXS01; genus JAEYXS01. Next base: position 931,032 of record CBDIPT010000001.1, on the reverse strand, counting down.
ATTCACCGCGATACTTCGCGCCGGCGATCATCGCGCTCAGGTCCATCGCGATGAGCTTCTTGTTCTTCAAGGACTCCGGCACATCGCCGCTCACGATGCGACGCGCCAGTCCTTCCACGATGGCCGTCTTGCCCACGCCCGGCTCACCGATGAGCACCGGATTGTTCTTCGTCCGGCGCGTAAGCACTTGCATCACGCGGCGGATCTCATCATCGCGCCCGATGACCGGATCGATTTTACCCGCACGGGCCATGGCGGTTAAGTCACGCCCATACTTCTCCAACGCTTGAAATTTGTCCTCGGGGTTTTGATCAGTAACACGCTGGTTGCCGCGCAGTTCCGCGAGCACTTTCAAAACGGCGTCCGGCTTCAACGCGTGCTTCTGGAAAATACGTTTCAATCCCGAACTGGCCGATTCCATCAAGCCCAGCAGCAGATGTTCCGTGCTGGTGTAATCATCCTTGAGCTTGGCCGCCTGTTTCTCGGCGGCGTCCAAAGCCTTCTTCAGGTCCTGGCTTAAAAAAGTATCGGCCGAACTGGTGCCCTGCACTTTCACGCGGCGCCCCAACTCAGCCGCGATATCCGCTGACAACTGCGGCAAGGCGACACCCAGCTTCTGCATCAACGGCTGGATCAACCCATCCGGCTGCTCGATCAGGGCAGCCAGTAAGTGCTCGCCATCAATCTCCTGATGCGAGCGTTCATGGGCCAGCTTCTGCGCCGCCTGTAATGCTTCCTGCGCTTTGATCGTCAATTTGTCCATTTGCATACGTCTTCTTTCCTTCCTGCGGGCGAACTGGCTTCAAGCTTTTACCATAGTTTACCACCACAACCTGCCTGTCACACCCTCTTCTCTGCTATACTTTACTTGGCAGGAATCAGGCCAACTTTGGCCATCCCCAAATGGACAAAGAAAAACGCCGTCTGGTGAACCAGACGGCGTCACTTAACTGATTGGAGTTAAATTACTTGGACTTGCCCTTATCAGCCGGGGCCGCCGCCGGAGTCTCGGCTGGGGCGTTGGCGTTGATGTGAGACAAAACGGCATCCGTTATGTCACCTTGTCCATTCCAGAACATCACGTTCGGTGTGCCATTGGCGGATTCGGCCGCGCTATCGAGGATCAGGTCATAGCCCGAGGACTTGGCCTTGGCGTTGATAGCTTCCTTCAATTCCTTGAGGATGTTCTCACGCGCCTGCCGTTGTTTCTCGGCGAGCACGGTGCGGGACTGGCGGTCGAACTGCTGCACGCTTTGCTCGACCTCACGAATCTCCATCAACTTCGCATCGGCCGCCTTCTTGCGCTTGTCGCGCTCTTCCGCGGCGACCGCCTGATCGGTGGTGCTGTCCAGGAGCTTCTTGTGCTCGGCGTTCAGCTTCTCGTAATCCCCGATCATATCCTTGCGCTTCTTTTCCAACTCAGTGGCCTGCGCCTTGAGATTGGCATCGGCCTGCTTGGTCTTCCAGTAACCATCAAACACTTTTTTCAGGTCGATGAGCCCGACCTTGGGCGAGGTCTGGGCTTGGACGGAGGAGGCGCCCGTCAACACGACAGCGCAGAGCAAAACAGCGAACAGCTTTTTCATGATCTTAATTTTCACAAACATACTTCTTAGAACTCACGGGTATAGCCGACACCAAACTGGAACTTGCCGGAACTCTTGTTCTGCGGATCCGTATTGATGGGGATACCATAATCCAGACGCAGCGGACCGATCGGCAGGTTCAGGCGCAAGCCGATACCGACGTTGTCATTATACATGCCGGTGTTGTAGATGTCTTGCGAGAAACGGAAGGCGCTGCGGTACACCATACCAGCATCATAGAAGAAAGCGGCCCGGAGACGGTCCACGATCGGGATGCTGTATTCCGCGGAGCCAAACCAGTAGGTCTCACCACCAAGCGGCTCACCATTCACATCCTTCGGACCGACATCACGATAATCGAACCCGCGCAGGGAGTAGAGACCGCCGAGGTACCAGCGATCAAACAGCGGCACGCGGTCCGAGCTGCCGTAGTTTTGCACCACGCCGGTGCGGCCCGTCAGTTCCAGCACGTGGCCTTCGGCAAAGCCCTTGAAATACCAGGCCGTGCGCAGTTCCACGCGGAAGTAATCCGTGTCCGCCCCGAAAGGTCCACCAGCCAGTTCCGTGAGCAATTCAGTCCGTTGACCGCCATCCGGCAGGAACGTGCTGTTACGCGTGTCATAAGCGATGGAGGTGCCGACCTTGGAAACCAGGCGATGCCCCTGTTCATCCAGAATCGTTTGCGTGGCACGGGTCGGATCGGTGACATCGATGCCGATGTTCTCGATCGTGTAGCTGACACTGCCGATCAGGAAGTCGCTGCCCAACGCGCGGGTCAAGCTGAGCTTGGCGCCGGTTTGCGTCTGGTCATAGATATCGCTGAGGTAGCCCAAGTCCCGGTGATACAGGTCCACACCGAAAGCGAGCTTGCGATCCAAGAACCAAGGTTCCACGAAGGACAACTGGTAATCTTGCCGCTGGGTACCGATCTGCGTGCGCAGCCGGAATTTCTGACCGCCACCCGTGAAGTAAGGCGGGTTGAAGAGGTCGAAGTTGCCTTGGGAAACTTCCGCGAAACCGACGATGGAATCCACCGAGCTGAAACCGGCACCCACCGTGAAGTTACCGGTGTTCTTCTCTTCCACACCCACGACCAGGTTCTTGCGATTCGGCACGTCGGTCGGCTCGTTCTGCGTATCCACCTTGGAGAAGTAATCCAAGCCTTCGAGACGCTTCTTGCTGAGCTTCACGCCCACCATGTCGAAGATCTCGCCGGGTGCCACGGCCAATTCGCGGCGGATGACCTTGTCCTTCGTCTTGACGTTGCCCTTGATCTCGATCTTCTCGATGTAGGACTTGTCCTTCTCCTCCACCTGATAGACGAGGTCCATGTTGCCCGTCTCGACGTTAGGCGTCTTGCGGACGTTGACTTCGGTATCGATGAAACCTTTTTCGCCGTAGAAATCACGCACGGCCTCGATGTCCTTGGTCAGGCCACCGGGGGTGAAGTTGACGCCGGACTTCATCTTCATGCGGGCCATGATGTCGTCCGAAGAGAACAGGCTGTTGCCCTTGATGGCCACGGTGCCGGTTTTGTACTGGCGGCCTTCAAAGACATCGAACCGGATGCCCACCTTGCGGTCGGTCACCTGGTCAAACTTGACATCCTTGATCTCGAAATCGATGTAACCGTTCTCGCGGTAGAACTCGGCGAGCTTCTCCTTGTCGTCTTCGAACTGCTCATCTTTCAGCGTGCCGCTGCCCGTGAGCCAGGACATGAACCAGCGCTTGCGCGTCTTGATCGTCTTGCGCAGTTTCTTTTCCGGGAACGCCGTGGCGTTCTCGAAATTCACGGAAGCCACGCGGATCTTCGGTGCTTCCACCACCTTGAAGGTCACCGTGCCACGACCTGTGGCTTCATTGGGGACAACTTCGTAGGTGACTTCCGATTTCTGGTAGCCCTGCTTCTGGTAGTACTTCTTGAGTTCTTGTGTGTCCGAGAAAAGCTTCTGCTCATCCAGCGGATCGCCGACCTTGGAGGTCACCTTCTTGCGCAGCTTGGAAGTGCTCAGCTCTTTATTGCCGTCGAAACGGATGTCCGTCAGCGTCAGCTTGCCTTGCACCACGTAAACCAGCTTGATGCCTTCGTCCTTGGCTTCCTGGGTGACACGGATGTTGTAGAAGAAGCCGGTGGCGTAAAGGTTGCGCACATCATCATCGATCGCGGTACGGGTGAGGTTGTCCCCCACTTTCACGCGGATGTTCGAGCGCACAAGTTCATCGCTGGCCGCCGGCGGCCCGACGTGCTTGACCTCGATCGCCTTGATGGTCGGCAAGTTCTGCGCCGAGGCATTCGGCAGCCAATAAAGAAGCAACGCTAGCAAGATGCAGTAGCGGCGCAGCAAAGGTTTGATTTGCATGTTATTCCGGCACGTCGTTATCGCTGATCCGGGCCGCGCTTTCAAAGCGCGTGAACCCTTTCATAAACACCAATGGCACATCACCCGTCGGCCCGTTACGCTGCTTGGCGATCAACAGGTTGACTGGTTTGCCCTCTGACTGCTCTTCCCGCAACTGGGCGGCGTCTTCCTCGTCACCCCGGTTCGGATCGTATAGCAGACAGACCAAGTCCGCATCTTGCTCAATAGAACCGGACTCACGCAAGTCTGATAGGCGCGGTTTCCGGCTGCGGTCTTTTTCCAGTTCGCGGTTAAGCTGCGCCAGCACGATCACAGGCACTTCCAGTTCCTTGGCCAAAGCCTTGATACCACTGGAGATATCAGCGATTTCCTGCTGACGATTCTGGTCGGTCCGGCGCGAAGTAGAGTTTAGCAACTGGAGGTAGTCAATGACAAAGAGCTTGATGCCATGCTGCTGGTGCATCCGGCGCGCGCGGGCGCGCAACTGCAAGATGGAAAGGCCTGAGGTGTCATCAATGACGAGCTTGGAACCAGCCAACTGGCCGGCCGCCGCCGTGAGCGGTGCAAAGTCCCGTTCCGCCAGAAAACCCTCACGCAGATTGCGCAAGTTCACTCGGGCACGGGAACACAGCATACGCAACACGAGGGATTCCGCGGTCATTTCCAGACTGAACACCCCTACCCCGAGCTTTTGATCCAAGGCCACACTCTCGGCAATGTTCATGGCCAAGGAGGTTTTACCCATGGAAGGACGGGCAGCGATGACAACCATTTCCCCCGGGTGCATACCGGTGGTCATCTTGTCGAGCTGCGCGAATCCGCTGGAGATGCCCGTCAGCATACCCTGCCGGGCGTGAAATTCTTCGATCGTGTTGATCGCCTTATGTACCAGGTCCTTGATGCTCGTCTGGTCCGTGACGGCGCGATCTTCGTTGATCTTCAGCACCTCGCGCTCGACTTCATCAAGGAACTTGTCGATCTCGCCTTCAAACTCATACACGTTAGCCACCGTCTGCGTGAACGTGGAGATGACGCGCCGCAACAGGTGCTTCTCTTTGACGATGTCGAGGTAGTAAGGCAGGTTCGCCGCCGAAGGCACGGCATCCAACAGGGACGAGAGATACGCCACACCACCGACCGCATCGAGCTGCTTGTTGTCCTTCAGCTCCTGGGAAACGACGATGAGATCGATGGGGAGCTTCTTATCATACAACGTGACCAGCAGCTCATAGATCAACTGATGGCGGAGATCGTAGAAGGATTCCGCACCGCGTTTGAGCTTTTCCAAGCATGTGCCGATGGATTCATTCGGGGCCAGGAGCATGCAACCCAGCACGCCCTGCTCGGCCTCCAGCGAATGCGGTGGCAACCGGTCCAGCTTGCTCAGATCCACCGGGGCGGCCTGCTTGCGACGCCGGGATTTTTTGAAATCACCCGTCTCCTGTGAAGGGAGAGAAGAACCGTCATCGAGTGAGTCTATCATAGGGAGGGACAAAATGGGAAATAGCGGCTGAAAACGCGAGCCCGTGTTATTGAAAACTTGTTCACAATCACGACCTAAAAATCGTCATCATTTTGGTCCTTGTCGCCGTTTTTTCGACAAAGAAAAAACGGCAGACATTTCTGTCTGCCGTTTCGCTAAAAAGGTTTCCCCGCAACAAGCTTACTTGTTACGGCTCTTGCCACCACGCTTCTCGGACTTGTCAGCCGGAGCAGCTTGGGCCGCTTCCACGACCGGGGCCGGCGGCGGGTTGGAGCTTTCCACGCGGACCTTCAAGGTGGCGTGCACTTCGGTGTGAAGCTTCAAGTCCACTTCGTGCTCGCCGACGTGCTTGATGGCTTCCGGCAGGTGAATCTTCTTGCGGTCCAGCGCGATGTCGAACTGGTTCTTCAGTTCGTCCACGATGGTGCCGGAGGTGACGGAACCGAACATCTTGCCATCTTCACCGGTCTTGACCTTGACCACGAGGATGAGCTTGGTGATGCCCTTGGAGAGCTCCAGCATGTTGTTCAACTCCAGCGATTCACGCTCGGCGCGGCGGCGGCTCAGGGATTCCAAGCGGCGCTTGTTGGCACCCGTCAGGGGAATCGCCAAGCCTTGCGGCAGGAGGAAATTGCGGGCATAACCAGCGGCCACTTTGCCTGGTCAGATTCAGCGCCCAGGCCGAACACGGGCTGCGTCAGGATAACTTCTGTCTTCGCCATAAAATCAACTAGTATAGGTGTTAACGTCTAAAAACTAAATCGCCGCATCAAAACGGCACATCATCATCTTCCGCCGGAGGCATGTCCGGATCGGCCGGGGCTGCCGGGGCCGAGGGAGCGGGACGGGACGGACGCGGTGCCGGTTCCCGGCTCGCATACTCGCCACCACCACCCGCTTCAGCACCACCACCGGTCTTGTTGCCGGAATCAAGGAACTGAAAGCTTTCGAGCACAACGCCCAAACGGCTGCGCTTCTGGCCTGTCTGCTTATCGTCCCATTGGTCCAGCTTCAGGCGTCCTTCAACCATCAAAGGACGGCCCTTTTTCAAGTATTGGCCGATGGTTTCGGCCTGACGGCCGAAGGCATCGACATCAACAAACGTCACTTCTTCCCGCGTCTCGCCAGTCTCCGTCCGCCAGGAACGGTTGACCGCCAAGCCGATCTTGGCCACCGCCGTGCCCTTCGGAGTATATTTCAACTCCGGGTCACGGGTCAGGTTGCCGATCAGGATGACTTTGTTGAAGCTGGCCATCGCAGTAAATTAGATAGCCGCAGGCTTGGGAGCCGGAGCCGTCGTGAACACCACGCGGAACACGTCGTTGTTCAAGGAGAACTTGTTGCGCAGACCGGCCAGGGAACCCGGGGCGATCGCGAAAATGACGTTCACATAGAAACCGGACGTCACCTTGCGGGTGGGCGTGCGGACAAACGCTTTCTTGTCCATCTTCTGCACGGTTTCGACTTTGCCACCAGCGGCAGTGATCTCTTCCGACAGCTTGTCGAGCACGTCTTTGACGCCCTCTTCTTTGCCAGCGGTATCCAAAATGAACAAACCTTCGTAACGTTTCACAGCTATATATCTTTCTTTCGGTTTAACCCGTAACTACGCCATTAAATTGACTCATGGCCACACCCAGTCCCCGGTGGAACCAGCAATCGATCTGCGCCATCGACCGGTCCAAGACTTGCGCAAGCAACGCCCGCTCATCCGGCCCGAACTGCCCCAGCACATGCCCCGAGATTTCCCGGGCTGCCGGTCTATCCGTCCAATGCCCACCCGTTGGCGGGCATACTGACGGCTGCCCAGATGCTTCTCGATGGATTCGAGCCCGTGGTGGCCACCGGTGCCGCCACTGCCGCGCAACCGTATCTCACCCAGCGGCAGATCGGCATCATCCACCACTACCAGCATCTGTTCCAGCGGCACGCGATAATAATCCCGCACCGCTCTTACCGCGACCCCACTTTCATTCATGAAAGTCTGCGGCTGGCACAACCAAATCTTCGTTTCCCCGATGCGAGCCAGCGCCAGTCGGCTCTGCATGGTTGAGTTTTCCGTCCATGAGACGCCCAGCTTGGCAGCCAGCGCCTCCACGAGCAAAAAACCGGCGTTGTGACGGGTATTGGCGTACCGGCTTCCCGGGTTGCCCAGCCCGACAATGAGATAGAGCGACTCCATTTGGCCGCCTTATCGCACCAAGAATTACTTCTTGGCCTTGTCGCCGCCTTCTTTCTTGGCCGGAGCAGCACCAGCCGCAGCCGGAGCTTCTTCCTTCGCCTTCTCCTTCGTGGCGACCACGTCGCCCGGAGCGGTAGCCGGAGCTTCTTCCACCTTCTCTTCGCGCGGAGGAGCGACAGAAACCACCGTGATCTTGGCGTTACCAACGTATTCCACACCTTCAATCTTCGGCAGTTCGCCCAAGTGAATGGTCTGGTTCAATTCCAAAGCGGAAACGTCAACAAAGACGACTTCCGGCAAATCTTTCGGGAACGCCTTGACGCGGATCTTGTGCAAGGTGTGCTCGAGCACGCCACCACTGTTCTTGACACCAGCGGCTTCACCCTTCGTTTCGAGCGGCACCGTGATGGTGACCTTCTCGTTCGGGCTGACCTCGTGGAGGTCGAGGTGCAAAATCTTGCCATCCAACGGGTAATGCTGGATTTCCTGCACCAGCGCGAGGCGCTGCGGCTTGGCATCACCTTCGATCTTGAGATCGATCAGGAGGTTCTCGGAGACCGAGTGATGGATGAGCTCATCCAGCTCACGCTGACCAACTTCCAAGCTCTGGGGCTTGGCTTGGCCACCATAGATGTTGGCCGGAACGCGGCCGCTGGTGCGCAACTTCTTAACATCCAAACGGCCTTCTGCCGTGCGGGTATATGCCGTTAATGGTACCGATTTCATTGTCTTTAAAAATTTTCTCTGCCGACTGTTTCAGCCAAAAACCCTTCCGGCTTAACAGCAAAGCAAGCCAGCCCTTCGTGTTCGCAAGGCTGGCCAGTTTACCCAACAAACCCAAACCCCTACAGGAAATAGTGTACAACCTGTTTGGTCAGGGCGGAGAAAAATAACAATCGCCGGGGTTTCGTCAATAACTGTTTTTAATTCTTTGACTCTTTTTCACATCTACCTTATCGCGCCGCCACTAAATGTAGTGTCACCCCGGCCCGAAACCGACCGCAAGCTACTTCGCCTACTCCTTGATTTTGAACTCGTTTCACCCCTTTTTGCTCCTTTTCACCGCAATCTTCGCCTTCCCGCTTGCCCGCCTCCCCCTCCCTTCTGAATACTGCCCGCAGATAAACCTAACGATGACCACTGAACCGCAAACGGCCACCACCCCGCTGGAGCTCTCCATCGTTATGCCCTGCCTGAACGAGGCGCTGACCCTCGAGGTCTGCATCCGCAAGGCGCAGGGGTTTCTGGCAAAGCATAACGTGGCGGGGGAAGTGATCATTGCAGACAACGGCAGCACGGATGGCTCGCAGGCAATCGCGGAAAAAGCCGGTGCACGCGTGGTGCCCGTGAAAGACAAGGGCTACGGCAACGCCATCATGGGTGGCATCCAGGCTGCGCGCGGGCGCTTCATCATCATGGGGGACGCCGACGACAGCTACGACTTCGTGAACCTGATGCCGTTCGTGGAGAAGTTGCGCGAAGGTTATGACCTCGTGATGGGCAATCGCTTTCGGGGCGGCATCCTGCCCGGAGCCATGCCCAAGCTTCACTACTATTTAGGCAACCCGGTGCTGACCGGTATTGGCCGCCTTTTCTTCTGCCCCGAGATCCGCGATTACCACTGCGGCTTGCGCGGTTACAGCAAAGCGGCGGCAGAGCGGATGGAACTGCGCACCACCGGCATGGAATTCGCCAGCGAGATGGTGGTGAAAGCGTCGCTGCTCAAGATGCGCATCTGCGAGGTGCCGACCACGCTCAAGAAAGACGGGCGCAACCGCCCGCCGCATCTGCGGAGCTGGCGTGATGGCTGGCGGCACTTGCGCTTCATGCTGATGTACAGTCCGCGCTGGCTGTTCCTGATTCCGGGTGTGGTAATGATGTTGGTTGGTTTGCTGGCAGGCGTGTGGCTATTGCCCGGACCGCAGAAGATCGGCAACGTGACACTCGATGTCCACACGATGCTCTACGCCGGGCTCGCGGTCTTGATCGGGTTTCAATCCGTGGTGTTCGCCGTGTTCACGAAGACGTTCGCCATCACCTCCGGCCTGCTGCCCAAAGATGAGCGGATGGAAAAACTCTACAAATACATCACGCTGGAGACCGGGTTGATCGCTGGCGTACTGCTCATTTTGGCTGGTTTGCTGGGCACCGCCTCAGCGGTCTTGGGCTGGCAGAAAACACAGTTTGGTCCTTTGGTGCCAGCCGATACATTGCGCACCGTGATCCCGTCCTTCGTGCTGCTGGCACTAGGTTGCCAGACGGTGCTCGCAAGCTTTTTCATGAGCGTCCTCGGCCTTAAACGCCGCTAAAGACCATGGCCACAAAAAGGCACATAAGCCGCAAAAGTCTTGCACTGATAAGACAACACGCTGGTAGGGCTCGCTGCCCTCAGCGGGCCGCCGCTGGAGCAACTCCTCGACCATTCGTTAAACGTCCCTCGATTACGACTACCAGCCGCCAAACGTTCTCACTTCTCCCCAAGGGAGAGACAGGGTGAGGGGGAAGAGCGCAATCGCCGACCAATGACTCCCGCATTCAACACTGTTCAATCCTTGGTCATTCCTCTCGATGTTCGACGTTTCCCTTTTATTTGCGGATGAACCCCATCGATTCCATTCACGGAAAATTTGTTTTCAGCCGGCGCATCCGGGTGTTGAGCCAGCACATCGCCCCGCTCATCCCTGCGAACGCGCGCCTGCTCGATGTCGGTTGTGGCGACGGCACGCTCACCAAACTCCTCTGCGAATTGCGGCCAGATATCACCGCGCAAGGGGTGGACGTGCTGGTGCGGCCGCAAACGGCAATTCCGGTGACGCAATTCGATGGCCACAAGCTCCCCTTCCCTGACGCCTCGTTCGATTGCGTCCTCTTCGTCGACGTCCTGCATCACACCGAGGACCCCACCATCATGCTCCGCGAAGCCGCGCGCGTGACGAAGAACTGCATCGTGCTGAAGGACCACACGCAGGAGGGCTTTCTCGCGCACAGCACGCTGCGGTTCATGGATTACGTGGGTAATGCGCGGCATGGCGTTGTGTTGCCTTACAACTACTGGACGCGTGCGCAATGGAATGCGGCTTTTGTTCAGTTAGGGCTTAAAGTTGAAACGGAAATCCGGTCACTCAATCTTTACCCTGCGCCTGCGAGCTGGTTCTTTGATCGGGAGCTGCATTTCATTTCGCGATTGGAGCTGGTTCATGTAACAAGCACATCAAGATCAGATAAGAAAAAAGTGGTCTATACAGGTAGCTACTATGGAATTCTCGAAGAGAATTCGAAATACTACATTGAGTATGATTCTGGTGGGTCTGCATCATGGTACAGACAAGATGAAATCACGACTCGTGAAATGGATCAGATATTAGCTGAACCTGAGGGCTCAATTGTCGAAATGATAATAAGAAAGGCTCAGAATCGTAGCGAAAGGAAAATGTGAAATAAAAAGATCACACAACACCGTTTTTTTGAAACTTCCTCTCACTTCCCAAACCCGCCGCACCCAATCCCAATATCCTAAACTGCGTCCCCGTGCTCTCCGCATTCTTCTCCGCGAGCAGTTCCACCTTCACCCGGTGCTTGCCTGGTGCCAGATCCTTCGCCAATTCACTCGTCACACGATAGCCACCCCATGTCTGGTTGAACCACGCCTCACGCACCACTGGCGCCTTGTCATCCACCGAAATCTTCGCCTGCCCCATCGGCCCCTTGATGCGCCAGAACATGTCGTAGATCACTGTGCCTTCGATCTCGAACTCGATCACGCTGCCCGGCGCTTCGCTCTGCCACGCCTTGTTCTTTTCATCATACGTCCAACCTTTGTTCGTCACGGGTTTCAGATCGTTTGCTTCCAATAATTTCGTGAACTCAAACTTGTCGCTGAACAACGGTTTCGGCAACGCCGCCACCTCATTCTTCGCGCTCGGCTTCTTCGCCACCGAATCCACGAAACGCGTCACGAATTCAGCCGCGTAGGTATGCCCGCGATCATTCGGATGCACCTCATCCGCTTCCACGTCCTCCCATTTCAATTTGCCTGCCTGGATTTCCGGCCACAACGCATCGCGGAAACTCACCATCGGGATGCCATAATGCGCACCCACCTTGCTGTGCCATTCCTGCGCGTTATTCCCCGCTTTGTTCATCGTGAAGAGCAGCACCACCGCTGGTTGATTCGGCGCTTTGAGAATCTGCCGGATCAAGCCCTCCAACGTCTCCGCCGCGTCCTTCGTGTTACCGTCGTTCACCGCGTATTCTACCACGATGAAATCCGGATTCTTCGCCAGCAAATCCCGCGCCGCCCGCAAAGCGCCGTAGTTCGAACCCGTTGCGCCGATGCCCGCATTCACGAATTCCACCTTCGCCTGCGAGAAAGTCGTACGCCACCATTGCGCGATCTGGTTGCCGTAGCGCAATTCCGCCTTTATCGCCTTCGCCCCTTGCGTGATGGACCCGCCGATAACACCCACCGTGATGGGCTTGCCCTCGCGCGCCTTCGCCAGCACCCGTTGCAACCGCGCCGTATCGCCCGCACTGACCAGCGACCGCGTATAAGCCTCCGGCGCGAGCTTCGCCGCCTCTTGCGCCATTGAACCATTCGCCAGCAGCAACGCCGCACTCAGAGCCATCACCCGTGTGAACTTCATCATATCACGCATAAACAAAATCATTTCCCGGAATACCGAGAGCATGGACTGCCTCTTTGACGCGTGAAAGCATAACTCATTCAACTCTTCACGCGCCCACGTTCTTCTTGATCTCCTTGAGCTTCGCGAACTCCGGTTTCTGCGTGTAATACTTGTCCAGCGGATAGCACCCACTGATGAGCCCGTTGCGCGGCGCCGTCGTGCAATCACTGAACGTCCGGCAGATCAACTTCGTCGTCAGCTCACCCTTCTGCACCGCATCCGCGATCATCGTCGGATAGCTCAATACCACGCGCCCGATACCGATCATGTCCGCCCAACCATTGCGCACCACATACTGCGCCACGTGCGGCAGATACTCCTGCAAATAGCTGTAGCCCGAGCCCACGATGATCATGTCCTTCGGTGCTTTTTCGCGTAATTGCCGCACCACCTGGATCTGCCGCTCCACATCGATCAGTGGATCATACGCCGGCTGATACCCGTCGCTCGGCGGATACGCCGCTGGCCGTTGCAGGTTCGGCGTGTAATACGGCGACCCCGCCGTCGTGTTGATGATCTTCACGCCCAACTCCGCGCATAGTTCGAGGAACTTGAACGTCTCCGCGATATCGATCTGCGTCGGGTCCTGCTGGTTCACGCCGAAGCCATACACATACGGCAGGCAATGCGCGTGCTCCTCCGGAATGCCCGGCCCCAGCTTGCCCGGTTGCGAGAGCGCCGGGTCCGGCCGATACGGCACCTTGTCAAACGTGCTCAGGCGCACGCCGAACTCGATCTTGTTTCCGCTCGCACGAATGCCTTCGATGATCTCGCGCAAGACCCTCGTGCGATTCTCAAAGCTCCCGCCGTACTTGCCCGGCCGCGTATGCGCCCCGAGAAATTCGTGCAGCAAGTAACCATGGCAATGCTTGATGTCCACGAAGTCCGCTCCCACATCCCACGCGATCTTCGCCGCGCGGATGTAGCACTGGATGAGTTCCTCAATCTCCGCATCCGTGAACACCTGATCATCACTCGTCACATTGAATTTCTTGTCGAGGATCGGATGCCGGAACGCGATGCGCGATTCCCACTTCTTCTTGTCCACCGGCCGGCAGAAGCGCCCCGAGTGCGTGAGCTGGAAACCGATCACCAGGTCATCCGTCGTGCCATACTTCTCCAGATGCGCCTTCTTGAGGATGTCCATGAGCTCCGCGAGCCCCGCCTTGTTCTCCTCCACGATGATGATCTGGTTCGGATTCGCGCGCCCATCCGCCCGCACCGCCATCGCCTCCGCGCCGCAGATCAGCTTGGACCCGCTCTCGCCGAAGCGCTGCCAGCGCCGCCGCATCTCCTCCGTCACCCCGCCCGTCGTCGTGCCATCCCATCCTTCCATCGGATGAATCGCATACCGGTTCCCGATTTTCTTCCCGTTCACCGTCACATTCGTGATCGGCTGCGCGAGCGGTGAATCCCCCGCCGCGATAGTATCTTCACAAGGGATATTGATCCCCAACGACTCATTGAACTTGCGAAACTCCTCCACCGTTTTGAGCGTCGCCACCCGAGTAATTTTAAAAGCTTCCGCCATAATATTAGTCCTATATGTCCTATTCGACCTATTCGCTTACACCGGCAACCGCTTCACAATATCCGCCAAAATCTCCCGATCTGAATCCGGCCGCTTCGCCGATTTCGGATGCGTATCATCGCAGCCCAGCCACCCGCGCAGTTTCAGGAACATCGCCGCCGAATGCTTGTAAGCCGGCACGGGCGGACGAAACGCCAGGAAGCCAAGATACTGCATCAGATCATTCAATTCGTAGAACGCCGGATCACCCTTCTCCCAGGCCGCATCGCGCTTCGCGAACACATCCGGCGCGAACGTGCTCAGCCCCAGCAGATAATCACTGCCATACATCACCATATCGATCGCCAGATCGTTGCCCGTATACACCCGAAAATCCGCGCGCGTGGCATCGCGCAGGATAAGCCGTTGCCATTCCAGATCACGCCGCAGTGAAGAATGTTTCGCGCCAACACACGCCTTGATGCCCATCAATCCCTTGTAAACATCGAGCGAGTAAATCTTCCCGAACGGCGCGAACATGTTCCCCAGTTCGAACCCGATGAACCGCGAGCCATGCTGCGCCAGCTTCGCATACGCCGCCACGATGCCCTCATCCGACTGACCCGTGAGCCCGTATGACTGAAAAATCACCGGCGTTCCCCGCGCTGCTGGATCATCTCCATCTGCTTCGCGTACGCCTCGCCATTGAAAGCCGCCCCCTGCTGATCCAGCACGAACGCCCCCGCCACGAAATTCCCATTACCCAGTTCAGAGCGCGTCAAGTCCAGCGCCTTGCTGCGGATGCCGTCATCGATGAGATTGCCAAACCCCGTATCCATGTTCACCGCCGGAGCCAATCCCGCCGCCGCCGTCCGACGCACATGCGCTTTAAATCCCTCCCAATCCACCTCTCCATTCGCCTGAAACGGTAACAGGATCGCCGAGATCCCTTCGATCTTCCGGCGCGGCTTGATCATTTTCAACGGGTCAATCGCATTCATATCAATCGTCTGGCTCATAAATTCAAAGTGCTGTCCGTCCATTCTCTCAAATCATCGTTCTGTCCGCAACCCACGAACACCGCAACTCAGCTTTCCGTAATCGTTCTCGTCCTCGTCGTCGTCCTCGATTTCAACCTGTAACCAGCGGACACTCGCCCGCCGTCTTCCGATGGAGCGCGGCTTTCAAGCCGCTTCAACTCCCGCCAACCAACCGGTCTAAAACCCATCGTTGCTCCCATCAACCTTACGATGGTAGGGCTGGCGGCTTGCCCGATTCTGAGTCGGGGTCCTCAGCCGGCCGCCGCCAAAGCACCTGCACAACCAAACCTCAACACCCCCCAATCACGCCCGCCGCTCCCACCTCCCTCTCCCCAAGGGAGAGGGCCGGGGTGAGGGGAAGGTAACTCCCCTAAGCAAATTAAACCTATCCCTGCGGCCATCATCCCCTTCGCTCCCTTTGCGTCCTTCTGTTAATCTTTCTCATTGGCCCGCCGGTGCAACCGGCCCCGGTTTCCTTCTTGCCCAAACCTTATCACTGACCCAACAATCGGAAAAACAGTACTTTCCGATAACAGTTATCGTTTTTTCCGATGGAACTTTATCAGCTCGAATATTTCCTCGCTGTCGCCCGGCACGGGAACTTCACGAATGCCGCACGCTACCTGCACCTCGCCCAGGCTGCGTTGAGCGAACAGATTAAAAAACTGGAGAGCGACTTGGAAACCCAGCTCTTCGTCCGCGATCGACGCCGCACCCGCCTCACTCCGGCTGGTGACCTCCTCTATCACCGCGCCACCCTCCTCCTCGACATGGCCCGCCAGACCCGCAAAGCCATCAGCGACGTCAACGAACTCAAACGCGGCCGCCTCAGTATTTCCGCCATCCCTTCCTTGATCGGCTGCTGGCTCCCACCTGTCATCGAAAAATACCGTGCGAAATATCCTGATATCGAACTCAACCTCTTGGAAAACAGCTCCTCCGGCGTCGCCGAAGCCGTGAATTCCGGACTCGCCGATCTCGGTTTCCTCCAACTCCCCACGGACAATCGGAAATTTGACGTCCACGGCCTCATCCGCGAACCCTTTCAACTCCTCGTCCGCAAAGACACCGTGAAAGGGAAGAATGCCGTCCGCCTTGTGGACTTCCGCGATCACGCCTTCATCTTCTACAAAGGCCGCGCCCGCGACGTCGCCCTCGATGCCTGCCGCCGCTCCGGCTTCGAGCCCAAGATTGCCTGCGAATCCGGCGAACTCGACACCATCCGCGCCCTCGTGAACGCCCGCCTCGGCATCGCTTTACTGCCCAATCTCGCCCTCACCACCAAATTGCCCACCGGCTTGAAAGTCCTCGATCTCAGCCAGCCAAAAGTGAATCGCACCCTCGGCTGGATCAACGCCAAGAACCGGTCGCTTAATCCCGCCGCCACCGCCTTTGCGAAAGAAGTGAACGACCACCTCACCATCCAATGCTTCGGCTACATCCCCGATGTAGCAA
Organism: Limisphaerales bacterium; assembly: GCA_965283725.1. Taxonomy (GTDB): domain Bacteria; phylum Verrucomicrobiota; class Verrucomicrobiia; order Limisphaerales; family JAEYXS01; genus JAEYXS01. The sequence continues at coordinate 914,731 of CBDIPT010000001.1, read as the reverse complement.
CATCGTAATCGTCCTCGTTCTCGTCGTCGTCCTCGCCCCCTCCCCCTCGTAACCGCCGAGGTAACAAGGCGGAACTGAACTTACTGTAGTTAGGCAGACGCCCTCGTCTGCCATAGTCGGACAGACGCCCCCCACCTGTCGTCGCTTATCCGTAGCCGCGGTCGTCAGACCGCGCTAACTTTCCCACTCTTGATGTTCGATGCCCCCTCCGCTCTACGGTTTAAAATCCCCTCAAAAATTTCTTTTTCACCCCGTTCCTACGCCGCATCCTTGCCCTATGAACGCAGCGCAGTTTGATTTCGATGTCATCATCCTCGGCGGTGGCAGTGGTGGTTACGCCGCCGCCCGCACCGCCGCCAGCAAAGGCCTTGCCACGGCCGTCATCGACGGCGCGGAAGAACTCAGCGGCCTCTGCATCTTGCGCGGCTGCATGCCCTCGAAAGCCCTCCTCTACGCCGCCGAAGTCAAGCACCTCGCCCAGCACGGTGCCACGTGGGGCCTGCGCATCCCCGAAGTCGGCTTTGATTTCCCCGCTGTCATGGCCCGCAAAGCCGCCATGATCAAAGACTTCTCGGACTACCGCGTGAAGCAACTGAACGATGGCCGTTTCAAACTCTTTCGCGCCTACGCCAAGTTCACCGATCCCCACACCGTCGCCCTGTCCGACGGCCAAAAGCTCACCGCGAAACATTTCATCATCTCCACCGGTTCCATCGTCTCGCCGCCCCCCTTGCCGGAACTGAAATCCATCGGCTACCTCACCAGCGACGACATCCTCTCGCTAAAAGCGTTGCCCAAATCCGTCATCGTCCTCGGTGGCGGTGCTATCGCTGTGGAACTCGCCCAGTTCCTCGCCCGTTTCGATGTCAAAGTCACCATCATCCAGCGCAGCGCCAACATCATGAGCGCGTGCGATGCCGATGCCGCCCAGGTCATCGAAACCGTTTTCAAAAAGGAAGGCCTGACGGTTTACACCGATACCAAGCTCAAGCGCGCCTTCACCGAAGACGGCCAGAAAGGTATCGAGTTCGAGCAGGACGGCAAAACTGTGCGCGTCCTCGCCCAGGAAATCTTCCACGCCCTCGGCCGTTCACCGAACACCGCCGGGCTCGCTCTAGATCAAGCCGGTGTGAACACCGAGAAAGGCCGCATCCTCACCGATGCCCAACAGCGCACGAATGTACCGCACATATTCGCTGCCGGTGATTGCTGCGGTCCGCATGAGATCGTCCACATCGCCATCCAGCAGGGGGAGATCGCCGTGCACAACCTCATCTCGCCGCAGAAACCGCGCGCGATGGATTACCGCCTCCTCATCAGCATCATCTTTACCGACCCGCAAGTCGGCACCGTGGGGCTCACCGAAAAAGAGGCGAAAGCCCGAAACATTCCCTACCTGGCCGCGAGCTACCCCTTTGCCGATCACGGCAAATCCATGATCATGGAAGCGCTGCACGGCTTCGTGAAACTCCTCGCGGACCCGCAGACCGGCGAGATCATCGGCGGCAGTTGCGTCGGCCCCGTCGGCGGCGAACTCATCCACGAGATCGTCACCGCCATGGCCAAACGCATGACCGTCCACGAACTCGCTGCCATGCCCCACTACCACCCCACCCTCGCTGAGATTTGGACGTATCCAGCGGAGGAACTGGCTGATCAGATAGCGATTCGTTAAAGATCGTTAAAAAGTTAAAAAGGTTGAAACGTGATCACGCTTCAACCCTTTTAACAATTCAACGAATCAACAAAACCTCAGCGCATCGGCGAATAATCCGTCGGCTTCATAAACACCGACTTCACCCCGCCCTTGATGGTCAAAGGCCCGCCGCCTTTTTCTTCCGAAGCCTTGCGCGCCGCCGTCCATTCCGGATCCGCACCGAACGCCTTGAAGGATTCCTTCGCCGCGTCCTGGCTCTTATGCGCGAGGATGTAAACCAGCGTTTCATCCGCCCCCTTCTGATCCTTCATCGGCACCCAGTAACCGATGTTCGTCATGCCGTACTTGGTGAACAGCTTCACCGTATGATCGCGGAAACGGGCGTTCAGGTTGCCCAGATTGTTCGGCGTTGCCGTGTAGGTGCGCAGCTCGAAAACCCGGTCCGCCACCTTGCCGCCATCCTTCCCCTTGCCGCCGCCCGCCGGGCTCGCTTTCAGCAACGGTGAATAATCGGTGGCTTCCAGAAACGTCTGCTCCACCTTGGCCACGAGCGTGCCATTCTTTTCTGAATTCGCCTTGGCCGTCTTCCAGTCCGGGTCCGCTTGGAAGGCCTTCCAGGAAGCCTCGCGCGCCTCACGGCTCGGATACGCCAGGATATAGACGAGCGTGCTGTTGGTGTTGTCCACCGGCGTCCAATACCCGATGTTCGTCATCCCGTGTTTCTCGAACAGCTTCACCGTGTGATCACGGAAACGGGCATGCAGGTCGTTCAGCTTGCCTTCGGCCGCGTAGTAAACGCGCATCTCAAAGCAACGCTTGTCCGCCTCGGCAGCAGACGTTGAACACACGGCGACCAAGGTCAGGACAGCCGCCCAGACCAAAGAGAGAACAGTATTACGCATAGGGATTATGTTGCCAGCAGGATGGAACGCGACGTTTCCTTGTCAATTAAATCTGCCAACCGTTTTCGATCAACTCCTCCATCTGAACATTTCTTGCCCTTCCATTAGATTACTACAGGCCACTCGATTTCCACAGAAAAAGCAGTGCCCATTATCCCTGATTCACAGAGCCAAAAAGAACCTCACGATAGAATTATCCTACAAAAAACTCGAACCCCGTTGACAAGTCTGAGGAGCTTCTTTACCAAGCTTTTTCAAATCACTAACCAAGGAAGAAAAAGTGAGAAACACACTCCGCTGGGGAACTTGTCTGCTCTGGATTCTGTTATTCTGTACCCATACTTACGCGCAAACCACTGCCTTCAATTATCAAGGTCGTCTGTTGAGCGATAGCTCGCCGGCCAGCGGGGATTTTGATCTTCGCTTTACGCTTCACGATGCGGCTTCTAGCGGAAATGCTGTCGGCAGTCCTGTGACCGTCAATCCTGTGACCGTAAGCAGCGGCCTTTTCAGCGTTACCCTGGATTTTGGTTCCAGTGTCTTTACGGGAGCAGACCGCTGGCTGGAGATCGGGGTACGCCCGCAAGGCTCGGTGGCTGCTTACACCCAGCTTGCCCCCCGCCAGAAGATAACCTCCAGCCCTTACGCCATCCAGGCTCTGAACGCGGCATCTGCCGCCACTCTCAGCGGCTCCCTCCCTGCGGGCAATATTTCCGGCACCCTGGCTGAATCTCAAATCGCCGATCTCAGTGCGGCCAAGATCACCAGCGGCACCCTTAATGTCGCACGGATCCCCGCCTTGGATGCCACCAAGATCTCCACCGGTTTGCTGGACGCCAACCGCATCCCTTCGCTGGATGCTGGCAAACTCACAACCGGAACCATCGATAGCGCCCGCCTGCCCGCTTTCGTTGCGGGACAGATTCCGGGCTTAGACGCGGCTAAAATCATTTCCGGCGCCTTCACCACCGACCGGATTCCTGATCTCGATGCGGCCAAGATCACCAGCGGCTCCCTTTCTCTAAGCCGATTACCCGCTGGGTTGGCATTGCTGAACAGCAGCCCGACCTTCACTGGCACCGTGACGGCCAGCGGCTTCGCTGGCAGCGGCTCCAGCCTCACCTCGCTGAACGCCAACAATCTCTCTTCGGGCACTGTGCCCGCCGCAACACTGGGCAACGCTTGGAAAACCACTGGCAACGCTGGCACCACTCCCGGCACTCATTTCGCGGGCACCACGGACAATCAAGCTTTTGAAATCAAGGTAAACAGCAGTCGGGTCTTACGCCTTGAGCCCAATGCCGTGTCTCCCAACCTGCTGGCCGGGCATTCCGCCAATCAACTCGGCGGCACAGTAAGCGGCTCGGTGATCGCGGGCGGCGGTGGAGCAACAAGTCGCCATGCCGTGAACGCCTCCTTCTCCGTCATCAGCGGCGGTCGCACTAATGTCATCGACGCTGGAGCCGATAATTCCGTCATCGGCGGTGGCAACAAAAACCTCATCACCACCGACAGCTATGCATCAACCATCAGCGGCGGTGACAACAACCGTATCTTGGGTTCGGCCAATGGCAGCACCATTTCTGGCGGCACCCAGAATACGATCTATACCAACTCCTACGGCAGCGCGATTGGCGGTGGCTACGGTAATGAGATCAAACCCGGCGCCTATTACAGCCTCATCTCTGGCGGCACAGTGAATCGGGTGGAAACCAATTCTTACCAGGCTAACATCACCGGCGGGACTGCAAACGTCATCGGGATCGCTTCCGAATACACCTCCATCGGCGGGGGCAGTTTCAACACGATCGGGGATCTCTCCTTCGCCTCTGCGATCAACGGTGGCTCGGCTAACAAGGTCGGCAATCAAAGCTCCTCCTCAGTCGTGGCTGGCGGAAATCTCAACCAGCTCGGCAATAGTTCAGCCGAATCCGTCATCGCCGGCGGCCAAGGTAATATCGTGGAAAACAGCTCACCGCAGTCCGTGATTGGCGGTGGCAGGCTCAACCTCATCAAAGCCCAAAATGATTATTGCACGATCGCGGGGGGAATTAAGAACGTCATCGACCTTCGCGGCATCGGCAACTCGATTGGCGGCGGCGAGACCAATTACATCGGTATCGATACATTTTACGCCACGATTGCCGGCGGAGTCTCCAATGCCGTACTCGAAGCCACCGATTTCAGCTTCATCGGTTCCGGCCGCTCGAACATTATCGGCAACTTCAGTTTCTATTCAGTGGTCGTAGGTGGTCAGGCTAACGAGATTCATACCGACTCCGGCTATGCCACCATCGGCGGCGGCGATCGCAACGATATCTATAACAACAGCTATGACAGCGTCATCGCCGGCGGTTATTTCAACCTCATCGACAACGACGCCAATGACTCCGTCATCAGCGGTGGCGAGTTGAACGAGGTCGAGGTGGGTGCCCATCACGCGGTGATTCCCGGCGGATTCCTGAATTACGCCGCTGCGCCGTATAGTTATGCTGCAGGGACCAAGGCCAAAGCCATCCATCAAGGGGCCTTCGTCTGGGGTGACAGCACAGATGCTGACATCGCCTCCACGGCAGTCAACCAGTTCACCGTCCGGGCTTCTGGTGGTGTCCGCCTCTTCTCCAACGGCGCCGCCTCCTCTGGCGTCACTCTCGCTGCCGGGGCCAACGCCTGGAGCAGCCTCTCCGACCGCAATGCCAAGAAAGACTTCCAGGCGGTGAACGAAATAGAAATCATGGAAAAGCTTGCAAAAATCCCCGTCCTGAGCTGGCACTACCTGTGGGAAGAAGGGGTTTCCACACCGCATATCGGCCCCATCGCCCAAGACTTCAAAGCCGCCTTCTACCCCGGTCGTGATGACAAATCCATCAGCACCTTGGAATTCGACGGGGTGACCCTGGCCGCCATCCAAGGCCTTTACACCGTGGTCAAAGAAAAAGACTCTGAACTGCAAAAATTGAAAGCGGAGAACAACTCGCTTTCGAAACGGCTCGACGAGGTGGAATCGTTGATCAAAGCACTGCAGCAAAGTGGCCCCAAGACGATCGACTAGGAACCACTATGAACACACGCTCCTGTTTGCATAACATTCGCCGACTGGCCTGTGTCACGGGTTATATCTTCTGCCTTTCAGCCCCCGCATTGAAAGCGGCTGACTACGCCATTGATTGGCATTCGATCGGCAGTAGTGGCCGCAGCCAAGGCGGCAGCTATGAGATCAGCGGTAGCATTGTCTCTCCAGCATCCCCCAAGGTAGTGGGTGGCGCTTACGAGGTTTTCGGCGGCTTTTGGGCCGTAGTCGTGGCCTTTCAGACACCAGAAGCCCCTTCATTGCAGATTGTCCGTAACGGCAACTTCTTGACCATATCATGGTCTGCTGGAAACGCAGGATATATTTTGGAAGAAACTGGCAGTCTAACGGCCCCAGTCATCTGGCAGCCAGCCTCAGGAGTGAGCAACAACAGCCTGAATGTCCCCCTTACTTTAGGCACCAAATTCTTTCGTTTGAAAAAACAATAAAACCTGCCTCAAACGGCTTCGCCATCGAATCACACTTGCAAATTGCGCCCGCCCTCTTGCCCTTGCCGCGCCTGGGCCAGACAATCTCGCACCATCTTGAGCAGTGTTGCCGGTGGATACGGCTTCGGCAGAAAGTTCACGCCTTCCTTCAAGACCAATCCCTCCCGCACGATTTCCAGACTGTAACCACTGCTGTAGATTACCGGCAGCGAGGGTTTCTGCTGATGGATCCGCTCCGCCAGCCCTTTGCCTGAAAGCATCCCCGGCATCACCATGTCCGTCACCAGCATGTCGATCTCATCGGCATGCTGCTCCCACAGGAGAAACGCATCATCCCCGCTGCTGGCCGCGATGACCTGATAACCGCCCCGGTTCAAGATCGAAGTCACCAGCCCCAAGACCGATGCTTCATCTTCCGCCACCAGGATGGTCCCGTTCCCGGCGCTCCGCGAATTGCCCTGCTCCATATGAACAACTGGTTGTGAAATATCCGCCGCCACCGGCAGATAAACCTTAAATATCGTTCCTTTGCCCAAAGTGCTTTCCACTTCGATCCAGCCGCCATGCTGCTCCACGATGCCATACACCGTCGCCAGCCCCAGCCCTGACCCCTTGCCCACTTCCTTCGTCGTGAAGAACGGCTCAAAGATCCGGCTCATCGTCTCCGGGTCCATGCCCGCCCCATTGTCGGCCACCGTCAGACAGATGTATTTGCTCCCGTGCTGGCCGCGATGCGACCCCGCTTCCACCGTGACCGGCCGCGTAGAGATCGTCACCTGGCCGCCAGTGGACATCGCATCCCGCGCGTTCACCACCAGGTTCATGATGATCTGTTCGACCATCCCCGCATCCGCCCGCACCGCCGGCAACCCGGGCTCAAAATGCAGATCCAGCGCGATGTGCTCGCCCAGCAACCGGTTCAGCATACGCGAAAAATTGCGGATCAGTTCGTTCAGCTCCACCACTTTTAACTGGATGATCTGCTTGCGGCTGAACGTCAGCAACTGCCGCGTCAACGTCGCCGCGCGCTCTGACGCCGTGATGATCTCGCCCACCGACTCCGCCGCATCCGACCCCATCACCACCTCACGCTCCAGCAACGCAGCGTGCCCTTGGATGATCGTCATGATGTTGTTGAAATCATGCGCCACGCCAGCCGCCAGTTGCCCGATCGCCTCCATCTTTTGCGAATGCCGCAACTGCGTCTCCAGGTTGATGCGCTCCGTCTGGTCCTGCGTGATGAAGATGAGGCACGGCCGCCCTTGCAATTCCACCCGCTCGACATACACGGACGTCATCACCAGCCGCCCGCTGCGCGTCCGGTAGCGGCACTCGCGCCCGCGGATGTCTACCCCGTTTTGCATATCCTTGATCAACGTCACCCGGTCCTGCGGATCGAACCACAAGCCGATGTCGCTCACCAACTGTCCGATCACCTGCTCCCGCTGATGCTCGAAGAGCCGCAAGAACGCATCGTTCGCATCGATGATCCGTCCCTCACCATACGTGCTGATGGAAACCGGGATGGGTAGCGCATGGAAGGCCCGAGAGAACCGTTCTTCCGATTGCCGCAACGCCTGCTCCGCCTCATGCCGCCGCGTGGTATCGATCAAGAACGCCAGCGTGGCCGGGCCATCCTCCAACTGCATCGCTGCCGCTTCCACCTGATAGAAAAACTGGGTTCCATCCCGCCGCAAACCCACCGTCTCGTAACTGTCCCGCTCCTGCTTCGCCTCGATCCGGCGCCGCACCCGCGCCCGCACTTCTTCCCGGCATTGCAACGCCACCAGGTCGATGTAGAACCGCCCCTTGAGCTGCCATTGCTCGGTGTAACCGAACATCTCCAGGTGCGCCTTGTTCGCGTATAAGATGATGCCGTTGCGCGACAGGGCGATGCCCACCGGCGAAGCCTCGATCAAAGCGCGCAACCGCTGTTCGCTCTGCTGCAACGCCGCGCTTGTCTGACGATGCCCGCCGATCTCCTTGCGCAATTGCACATTGGTCCGGCTCAGTTCCTCCGTGCGTTCGCTCACTCGCAATTCTAGTCCTGCATGCGCCTCGCGCAACGCGGCTTCGATGCGTTTGCGCTCCTCCACTTCATGCTGCAGTGATTCATTCAGGGCGGATAATTCCGCCGTGCGCTCCTCCACCCGCCGCTCCAGATTCTTGAGCGTCACCACCATCTCCTCGCGCACCCGGATGCGTTCAAAAGCCCCCACGCAATACTCCGCCAGCGCCTCCAGCGTCTTCAACGTGTTCTCGTCATACGCATTGAACGAGTAACTGTGCACCCCGAGCACGCCCAGCACCCGTTCAGGCGAACGGATCGGCACGATGGTGATCGATGCCGATGGCCGCATGCTGCCAAATAAATGGGTGTCCCCGGCCAGCTTCGCCAGATCCTCCGCCGTGCGCTGGATCAGCAACGGACCGTGCTTGACCACGCGCTCGGTCAACGGCGGCATGGCCTTGTATTCCCCGCTTACCGGAAACCGCTGCAACACCCCGTCCACCTGATCGATTTGGATGAGGACACGCATGCTCTGCTGGTCCTCGTGGATCGCATACACCAGACAGGAATCAAACCCGATGAACTGCTGCGCCGCCTCCAGTACCGCCTCCGCCGCTCCTTCATACGTGCTCGCATGACTAAGCTGGTGCCCCATCTGCAGGAACACACGCTTGCGAAATTCGAGTTGCCGCCGCTCCGTGATGTCCCGCGCCACTCCATGCACGCCGATCGGCTGGCCATCGCGCACCAGCAGTCGCGTCACCAGTTCCAGATGCAGCTTGCGGCCATCTTTCGTCAGATAATCCGCCTCATACCGCGTCGGCGCTCCATCCTTCAACTTGCGTTCCAGCATCCCCCGGCTGATCGTGCGGGACTCCTCCGTCAGCAGTTCAAAACCCAATTTGCCGATCAACTCTTCCCGTTGATACCCGAACGCTTCGGCAAACGCCCGGTTCACCGTGATGAACTTCCCCGCCAGATCGTGCGTATAAACCAGATCGCTCGCGTTATCGAAGAGATCGCGGTATTCCGCCTCCAGCTCTGCCGACCGCGCCAGTTGCTTCTCCAGCTCCTGCTTCTCGTACGCCCGCTGCCGGATGAACCACACGCTGATCATCAGTGAAACCACCGCGAACAACGCAAAGGGCCAGATCGGCGAAACTTCCGCCGCGGTACGCGGCGCTTCCGCCGCCCCAATCGCCAGCTCTGACAGAGCAAAAGACACCACCGCCAGACAGACAGTTGAGCAAACTGTCCTCTGCCGTACACCAAAGCTTATAATGGCACTATGCCAAGACACGATTACAGCTTCCTATAGTTCTAAGTTTTCCGACAAGAGCGCAAATGTACGCAAATGGGACGGTAAAGTTACGGACCTCCCCCTAGGGGACTTCCTTAGCCTTCCCGCGCCTAAACTCAGTTTCAGACTGGCATACCTCACCTTCACCGCTTACGAATAGGAGCACATGTCAGACCAATTGCCAGCCGACATCTTAGGCATCATCGCCGGGAACCGTTCCCTGCCCCTGATGCTTGCCCGTCAAGCCCGCGCCATGGGCATCAAACGCCTCGTCGCCGTGGCCTTTGATGGCGAAACCAGCCCCGAACTGGCGGCTTTGGTGGATGAGATAATTTGGCTGAAGGTAGGACAGTTGACCAAACTTATCGAGGCTTTTCGTGACCGGGGTGTCAAACAATGTGTCATGGTCGGCCAGATTGCCCCCAGCAACCTCTTCAATCTCCGTCCTGATCTGCGGGCCATGAAGCTCCTCATGCGTCTGAAGGAAAAGAACGCCCACACCATCTTCGGGGCCATCGGCGATGAACTCCGCTCGGAAGGCGTCGAACTCATCTCCGCCCTGCCTTGGCTGATCCCCTTGATGCCTGGTCCGGGCATCCGCATCGGCGCCGGTCTTTCTTCAGAACTCTCTGCGGATGTGGACTTTGGCTACCGCATCGCCAAAGAAGTTTCCCGTCTTGAAATCGGTCAACTCGTCGTCGTCAAAGGCGGCACGGTCCTTGCCGTGGAAGGCTTCGAAGGCACCGATAAATGCCTCGCCCGCGGCGGCGAACTGGCAGGCAAAGAAGGCGGTGCGGTGGCCGTCAAAGTCGCCAAGGAAGGCCACGACATGCGCTTTGACATCCCCTGCATCGGCTCCCGGACCTTGGAAACCTGCGCCAAAAACGGCGTTTCCGTCCTCGCGGTAGAAGCAGGCAAAACGCTCTTTTTGGACCAGCCCGACCTCGAAAAACTGTGCAAAAAGCACCACTTAACCCTGCTCACCATCCCGCAATGAACACCCGCTCGTTCATTTAACCGCATTTTTTCGTAGCCATTTAGCCTCGCCCCCCTAAACTTTCGCCCCTGTTTCTGAATTTAGAATTTTAAAGTATGCTGACGTCTCATGAACTTATGGGGTTCATGTCTGCGGAACTCTCCAATGACATCCTCCAATCCGCCTTCGAAAACGACAAAGAACTCTACAAAGCCACGATGAAAGCCGTGGCGGATGCCCGCAAGCTGCGCCCCATCTTCTTTGAAAAGCAGGCCAAGCCCCAGCGCCACGCCGCCATGGCCGCCACGCTCGCCAAGCCCAACATGGAACTCGCCGCCGGCACCCTCCTTCGCGGCTGGCTCCTCAAGAAGCACAACGGCATGCTCGTGGATTTCCTGAATGCCCTCGGCATCGCTCATAAAGACGGCGTGGTGGAAGACCTGCCGGAGAAGATCGATGACGCCAAGCTCAAGGCCGCCGTGGACATCCTCCTCGGCAAATACCCGCGCGAAGTCGTCGCCGTTTACCTCAATGCCTTCAACAGCATGAACGAAACCGGCTGGGATAACCTCGAGAAAATGCTCTCGGAAGACAGCCGCGTCCAAGTCGTCTAAACCCTTTCGGGCGGCCAAACCACCGCCGAATTCATCCAAATGATGAATTTTGCGTATCCAGCGGCCTAAAAATCTGCTGGCGTGGCGCGGCCTGTCCGGTATCGTAATCGCTCCTTTTTGAACGGAATATAATCATGGAACCTCAAGGTGATATCGCATTGATCGGTCTGGCCGTCATGGGTCAGAACCTTATCCTCAACATGAATGACCACGGCTACACCGTGGTGGCTTACAACCGCACCACCGCCAAGGTGGACGAGTTTCTGGCCAAAGAAGCCAAGGGCACCAAGGTGCTCGGCGCTCATTCCATCGAGGAGATGGTCAAGAAACTCAAACGCCCCCGTCGCGTCATGATGCTCGTCAAGGCCGGCAAGCCCGTCGATGAGTTCATCGAACAGATCATCCCCCACCTCGAAGCTGGCGACATCATCATCGATGGTGGCAACTCCCTCTTCGACGACACCAACCGCCGCCAGAAGTACGTCGAGAGCAAGGGCCTCCTCTACATCGGCACCGGTGTGTCCGGTGGTGAAGAAGGCGCCCGCAAGGGTCCGTCCATCATGCCTGGTGGCTCTCCCGCCGCCTGGCCGCACGTGAAAGACATCTTCCAGGCTGTCTCCGCGAAAGTCGAAGGCAACGTCCCCTGCTGCGACTGGGTCGGCGAACAAGGTGCCGGTCACTACGTCAAGATGGTGCACAACGGCATCGAGTACGGCGACATGCAGCTCATCTGCGAAGCCTACAACATCATGAAGAACGGCCTCGGCATGAGCGCCGACGAGATGCACGAAGTCTTCGCCGAATGGAACAAGGGCGACCTCGACAGCTACCTCATCGAGATCAGCCGCGACATTCTCGGCAAGAAAGATACCGATGGCTCCCCGCTCGTGGACAAGATCCTCGACACCGCCGGTCAAAAAGGCACCGGCAAGTGGACCGTCATCAACTCGCAGGACCTCGGCATCCCCATCACCCTGATGGCCGAAGCCGTTTACAGCCGTTGCGTGTCCGCCCTCAAGGACGAACGCGTTAAAGCCTCCCGCAAACTCAAGGGCCCGCGTCCCGCGCTCACCAGCATTGCTTCCAATCCTGAGAAGAAGAAGGCCTTCATCGAAGACATCAAGAGCGCTCTCTACGCCTCCAAGATCGTCAGCTACGCTCAGGGCTACATGCTCATGCGCGCCGCGGCCAAGGAATACAAGTGGAGCCTGAACTACGGCGGCATCGCCCTCATGTGGCGCGGCGGCTGCATCATCCGTTCCCGCTTCCTCGGCAAGATCAAGGAAGCCTACGACACCAATCCGAAGCTCTCCAACTTGCTCCTCGACGACTACTTCCGCGGCGAGATCAAGAAGGCCCAGAAAGGCTGGCGCAAAGTCGTGGCCACCGCTGCCCAACGTGGCATCCCGGTTCCCGCCTTCAGCACCGCCCTCGCGTTCTTCGACCAGTATCGCTCGGCCGTGTTGCCGGCGAACCTGCTCCAGGCCCAGCGCGACTACTTCGGTGCGCACACCTATGAGCGCATCGACAAGGCCCGTGGCGAATTCTTCCACACCAACTGGACCGGTCGCGGTGGCGACGTCTCCAGCTCCACTTACAACGTGTAAGTGGTAGGGCGAGACTCCGTCGAGCCCTTGCAAGTTCTTCAAAGGACCGCGGCAACGCGGTCCTTTTTCTTTTCCAGAATCGTAGCTGCCGTCATAAGACGGCGCTAACCAACCTTGAAGCTTTCGTCAACCAAGAGCAGGAACAGGGAAACACTGTTGTTTTCAAACAACGTTTCCTTTCTCCCTTCTTAATACGCCCGTAATGCAATTACTTCCCCGAAGTGAACCTTCCCGCCTGATCCGTTTGTGAGTTGCTCCTGCGGTGAACTCCTGTACTGCGGCACTCTATCACCAGGCCAAACCTCCCGGACCAAACCCTCGCCAGCCACTTCGCAAGAAACGCAGTACGGTAGGGCGAGACTCCGTCGAGCCCTGACTTTTTTTCGCCAAAGCACCACGATAATCACCACCCACATCCGCCAAAGCACACGACCTCTTCTCCCTCTCCTCCAGCGATAGCTGGAGGAGAGGGCACGGGGAGAGGAGGCACTGAACCTCCCTTTCCACCAGAGCCTGCGCATCGGCCTGCCTTCCTTTTAGAGAACTATGTCAAAGAGCAATGAAACCATCCGACCCCTGTGCTGTATCGCATTCCAAACCTCCACCTAAAAGGGAAGTCGATTGGAAGTCGAACTTCGACTCGCGCCTGGTCACGGCCCGGCCGGTTCCGCAGTGGGTGCAGATGTCGAACTTCGACCTAAGGATTCCCCGGTTGGACATAAAATCCTACGCCAACCGACGTCCCGTTCCCCCTCCGGCTTACGAGCCCCAATCCCAGCGCCCGATACACTTCACAGATCCTACAAGACACAGGCGTTTTCACCACCCTCTCCCCTTAACGGGGAGAGGGCCGGGGTGAGGGGTGAGAGCGCCAAGCATTATCAAAACATCCGCCGCTCCCATCCACCCAAAAGCCCATGTCCATAACGGCTCCATAAGGATGCCAAAAGACTCCCTTGAATCTATCAGCGTGAGGATTTCGGCCTTCGTTCCCAACCTTGAACTTCAAACTAGGAACATTGAACTGCCTACCACCTCTCCTTTACCAGCAGCGAGCTGCCAGCACTCAAACCAATACCATACCCCTGTCAAATTTCCACCACAAAATCACCCACAACCGCAACTTATACGCAACAAACTGCACCCCAAGAAATTACCCACGAAGATTTTTTCCAAAAAATGGTAGGGCGGTGGTGCTCCGCCGCCCTTGCATTCCCCCCCGGCGTTTTGGTCGGGCCCAGCGTGCGGGTTACCCAGCATCCCGGCTGTGTCTCCCGGAGCGCGGCTTTCAAGCCGCCTCAACATCCATTAGCCCAGCGCGGGGAAATTCTCGCAACACCCTTACATCCGTAGGACCGCCCCTCTCTCCCGTAGCGCAGTCCGTCCCGGCTGCCCTTCCCCTCATTCACCTGTCTCTTTGGCTATCGGCTCTGAGCGATTGGCTATTCAACCCCCAGCCTTCACTAACTCCCCCCCAACGGCAAATCGCTCAACCGCCTCAAGCCAAACTCACCCTCTCGTGTCCTTCGAGCATTTCGTGATAAACTCCTCCGCCCTTTGAAATCTCAAATCCTGAAATTTGCAATTCACCATCCGCCCTCAACCACCCTCTCCCCATTCCGTTGAAACCATCCCCCTTCGCCTCATCCCTGCCTATCCAGCGGACTCCGCACCCCCAACCCCGGCTTCACCATCACATGCGTATAGATCATCGTCGTCGCCACATCCTTATGCCCCAAAAGCTCCTGCACCGTCCGGATGTCATACCCGCTCTCCAGCAAGTGCGTCGCAAAACAATGCCGCAACACATGCGGGCTCACCCGCTTCACCAACCCCGCCCGCTCCGCTCCCGCCTTCACCGCCCGCTGCACATTCTCCTCCTGCACATGATGCCGCCGCTCCTCCCCCGCCTCCGGATCCCGCGATCGCCGCTCCGCCGGAAACACCCACTGCCAACCCCACTCCCGCTCCGCCCCCGGATACTTCCGCGCCAACGCCCCCGGCAGATAAACCCGTCCAAACCCCGCCCTCACATCCTCCTCATGCATGCCCCGCACCCGCTTCAAATGCTCGGCCAACTCAACCCGCAAACTCTCCGGCAACACCGTCATCCGCTCCTTCCCCCTTCCCATCCCGCACCACGATCTGCCCCCGCTCAAAATCCACATCCTTCACCCGCAACCGTAACCCCTCCATCACCCGCATCCCCGTCCCATACAACAACCGCACCACCAACCCATACCTGGCCCCCACCGCCACCAGCAACCGCTGCACCTCCCCCGCCGAAAGCACCACCGGCAACCGCGCCGGCCGCTGCGGCCGCTCAAACACCTCCAACTGCCCCAACGGCTGATGCAACACCTCCCCATACAAAAACACCAACGCGTTCAACGCCTGATTCTGCGTCGCCACCGCCACCTGCCGCTCCACCGCCAGATACGTCAAAAACTCATGCACCTCCCCCACCCCCATCTCCCGGGGATGCCGCTTCCCGTGAAACACGATGAACTGCTTCATCCACCCCCAATACGCCTCCTCCGTCCGCACCGCATAATGCTTGAACCGCATCACCTCCCGCACCTGCTCCCGCAGCCGCAATTGGGGGCTCGGCACCAAACCCTGACCACTCACCGCCGAGGCGGTGTTTTTCTTTGACAATATCCTCATAAATCCTTCACGCTACTCCCATGTCCAAGGAGCATCATCTCTCATCCATCCGCCCAAGCCAATATCCATTAGTACCGACTATTTGCGGTATAGTATAATGTTAGGCTTCATCACATGACGATTTCCAAGCGCACTCAAACAACTGTGGTCGGCGTATATGCTGCATCTTTCGCAATCTATGCACTTATCATGGCAATCGTCGGGCGAGGTGGTCTTACCGCTTTGGTTATTGCGTCGATGACTGTCGGTCCTGCCATTCTATTTTTGTGCGGAGTCCCTTGGGCTCGGTTTCTTTTAGGGTTGTTGTCCTTACTTTTGTTTTTGTTTTGGGGACTGTTGCCGCTCATGCAGCACGCAGTAGATCGGACAGGAAAGTTTTGGCTCTTCTGGGGGTATTTTGGAGTTGTTCTAGTCGCGGGAGCCGCCGCATCTTTCCTGCGACCATCGGAGACAAAGAATGAAGCCTAACCAGTCGCTGCAGCGAACCCGGCATGGCGTCGCGGTTTGCAATCGTTGCGTCCCGTGCGCCGGGTCGCTGAGCTTGGGTCGTTAGGCGGCACTACGTCATGCGCCATCTCTTCACCATTTTATTCGCCGCGAGTTTCTTGGCGGGGTGTTCATCCCCAAGAGTTGAGCATGTCACCGACTCCGCTGAGCCCTCAGCGATTCGGGCCGATATTCCAGTGTGGCCGCCAAAGCAACGGCCGGAGGCGGCAGCACCAGATTCGATGGTCGAGCGAGCGAAGGCGTATCACCAGAGTTGCCGATGGGCTGCACGCTATCCGCATTTCGCCTTTTGCCAGACCCGACAGGACAAGCCCGGCTATGAGGCGCAGTTCACGGTCGCACCGGGCCGACGACTCAGCGTCACGCACTACTTCGACGCCGACGGACGGTATGTTGCATCCACGAGATTGCTATGCGAGGGCTATTGATGATTTTGACCGTGCCGCCTAACCATGCGCTGCAGCGAACCCGGCATGGCGTCGCGGTTGGCAATCGTTGCGTCCCGAGCGCCGGGTCGCTGAGCTTTTGTCGTTAGGCCGCGTCACACGCCATGAGCACATCACGCTTCATCATCTTGTCAGTGGTTGTGGCAGTCGTTTCAGTCGCCACTGTCCTTGGCTTCGCGTCCTTCATGGCCGCCAAGACGGAGGTTTGGTCAGCAGCACACCAGCCTTTGCCAGTCTATCAGGTTTGGGCGGTCAACACCGCGAGCTTGATTCAGAGGACTAGACCCGTAGTCGTTGTTGTGCTTGTTGCAGCGAGCTTTGGTTTGGTCGCCCTCATGGGGAGTTTGATTCGCAGACCATGACAACGCGGCCTAACCATGCGCTGCAGCGAACCCGGCGGGAACGCTTTTGTTTTCAGCCTTGCGTTTTTAGCGCTGGGCCGCTGAGCTCGGGTCGTTAGGCGGCAGCGCGCATCATGGGACTTCCAACCTACAACTGCTCAGAAGATTTGCCGGAGGCAGTCCCCGCGACACTGAGTCGCCATGGCATTCGTGCCACCCCTCGTTCGGTTCAGGGTTGTCGGCATGCCTACAGATTGCGGCAAGGACTCGGCACTGTTGATTTTGGCGGCTTCACCGACAAGCATGACGGTCGATATATGTTTCACCTCGTGTGCAGTTCCAATCCGCTATTTTGGTTTTTTGACATGCGCTTGCTTTCTCGCGTGGAGGGCATCTTACTTTCGCAGGGGGCTACACATTGGAGTCCACCAGATGAGAACTGAGCCGTCTCTTGAGAAACCAAACATGCAACCCGTTGATATTCAACGTAACGGCAATTTCTTGTTTCTCACCTCATTGCACCACTGCCGCAGTGGTTGGTTCGCTAACCATGCGCTGCCGTGTCCTGCCAGAGCTTGGCGGAGGCAGAAGCGAACCCGGCGAGAGCGTCGCAGTGGCACACGTTCGCCCATGCTAACCGAACCTCTGAGCTTTATACGTTAGGTACGACACACGCTTATGCCATTCCGACTCTGGTTCTACCTCTCGAAAGTTGGCGGCTTCATCTTGTTCGCCATCATCTTCGCCACGTTCTTTGCACCGCGAGACAGCGCCCTTGGACAAATGCGAGTGGTGGCTGTCTGCATCTTGATTCCGCTTTGTCTCGTCGGGGCAGTCATGGGTATTATGATGAGATTCGACAAGTTGAGGATGCTCTGCCCTTTCTGCGCCAAAAGTGGACGAGTCGGAGGGAGCAAGCGGGATGGCTTATGGATGGAGTGCGAGACCTGCGGCTTGATTCACGGCAGCGGGCCGTTGGGGCTGAAGCTAGTCCGGGAGGAGATTACCGATGAGGAAGACGTCGCCTAAACACGCGGCATCACGGTTGCATTGCAAGCGTCCTGAGGGCTTACTCGCTGTGCTTTATATGACCCGCCTCGCCCCCATCATTCTCGCCCTCACCCTGCTCACGGGTTGCTCCGCCCCGCAAAAACCTTCCGATATTGCTGACGCGACACAACGTGCCATGAGCCACCTTCGCGTCGGCATGAAAGAGACCGAGGCTGTCGCACTGATGCGTCCAGTATCCCTTGATTCGGGCCGCATGTATTACGGCGGCAGCGGCGCGGGACGGCTCTATTTCCAAATCGGCAGCACTCGCCAGCTCTGGTTGGAATCGGGCGGCTCCCGCAGCGGTTGGACCGTGACACAGATCGGCCTTCACGAGCCAAAAACCAAATGGACACATTACAGCGGAGACAGCATTACCGTCGAGTGATGCGACCTAGCTACGCCCTCTAGCGCGCCCTCATCTAAGTTTGCACCCGAACCCCCTTGCGGACCTGATCACTGCGCTTTACAAATTAGGCTGTTCCACCTCATGAGCACACAGGCACGCATCATCCTGAGCTGGGTCGCTGTTGCGGCGGCTTTTGCTTTATCTGTCCTCGATCTTTTCAGTCCCCGCATGTTCGGAGACCCGACAATCATCGCTCCATTGACTGCGGCTTATGTTCTTCGTTACGAGCTTCGTCCTATCATTCCGCGTGAACAGGCACCGTCCCGTCGTTGGCTCCTTGTTCCCGTGGGGGCTTTTGTGCTCTACCTGCTTCTTCCCATCAACGCGTTGCTCGGCGTGACGATTTCCACTGCCGCGATATGGAGCGTATGCGATGACATGAGCATTCATAAGCACCGTTCTCATGAGCACACAACCGCCTGACCTGCACTCCAGCGTGCCCCGATTCAGATCGCCAAGTGCGCAAAAGATACGAGGTATCTGTGCACT
Source organism: Limisphaerales bacterium (assembly GCA_965283725.1). Lineage (GTDB taxonomy): Bacteria > Verrucomicrobiota > Verrucomicrobiia > Limisphaerales > JAEYXS01 > JAEYXS01. The sequence goes on along the minus strand of CBDIPT010000001.1, from coordinate 896,236 downwards.
CTTATTGGCCGTCTTCGTGCTCGCTCTCGTTCTCCCCCATACAGGCAAACTGGAGATCGACTATTCGACGAATCCACCCACCCCACATATCGTCGGGCGGCTAAGCGGCAGCATTCTTGCGGCCGGCTGCGTCCTCTTTAGCCTTTCATGCATTTACGTCAGCATGTGGCGGCACTGGAACTTTGAGATCGTCGGCTGGGTGCTGCTCATTTTGCCGGCATTCACCGTGATGCTTCGTTGAACCTCGGAGAAACATGCTCCCCGGCTGTCAAAGAATTCAGCATTGCAATCAAGTGATGGCGGGGGCATAGAAAATTCATCAAATGACCAAACTTGGCGTAACCAACAGATCACCCATGAAACTTCTAGCCGCATTTCTCTGCACGCTGGCCCTGTATGCCCGCGCCGAAGTCAGCGTGACCGTCGGTGACGTCTCCGACCGTCGCACCACCGGCAAGTTTTTCACCGGGTTGGAGTTGGACCTGAAGGTTTCTGGTCCGGAGCTGGCCGATTGCAAAGGCGCCCGCTTGATTCTTAAAGACGCCAAAGACGATACCGGCAAGGCTGTGGCGGCCAAAAAAGGCGGCTTTTCCGATAACAGCTTCAAGACACTCCAGAAGCCCTTCGGCGGATTCGGCAAAAGCAAAGCCAAGGAAGACGAATACTCCCTCAAACTCGAACTCGAAAACCCTCTCCGCACCGCGAAAAATCTGACTGTGGAAGCGACCTTGGAACTGCTCGCGCCATCGAAAGACCCAAGCTCGGTGATCTCCGAAACAGTCCCGGCCGAAGCCGATAAACTCCTCACTCAAGAGGCCCTGAAAGCCGCCGGCGTCACCATCACCTTGAAAGCGCCAAAAAACGATGAAGTCAGTTACACCCTCATCGATCCGAACAGCAAAGTGGCCTCCATCGAGTTTTGCACTGCGGACGGCAAGCCGCTGGAAACCAACGGCAGCATGAGCAGCAAAATTCTTGGCACCAAAAGCGTTAGCCTGACTCTGCGTGGCAAACCGCCCGCAGGTCTGGTGGCCAAAATCTATCTCCTCACGGATAAATCCGTGCTTTCGATCCCTTTGAAACTGCCCGTAGTCACTCTGCCCTGACCAGCGATGACTCAACTGATATAGCTACCTGTCAGCCATGATCCTCGCCATCTCCATCGCCGTCGCGCTTTTGACCGCCGCCCTGTTCTTCCCGGATTTCTTCGAGGACTGGAGTGATTTCCTGCACGGCCTCTTCAACCCCTCGCCGCAGCAGGAACCCTCCCCCAGCCTGAACGATCCGGAGAACGCGCAGGAGGAAGGCTTTGACCGCCTGCGGCTGATCATCTACCTCGCCCTCGTCCTCGGCAGCGGCGGTGTGACCTTCGCCATTTTCAAAGCCTGCTTCGGTCAGATCAATTAAGCTCCCACTTCAAAACCGGCCCTCGGTCCAAGGCTAACGCATTGACGTTTGGACGAACAATATCCAGAGCCGTTAAAAAGCAGACCGTCATCACCCTCTCCTCCATTGGTAAATGGAGGAGAGGGTCGGGGAGAGGAGGCACTGAACTATCCCAACACTTTTCTCGGAGGAGCCGGAATCTCGCTTCGTCTGCGGCGCCTCTAACGCTCCGCTATCAAACACTTGCCTCCCATCCCCAAATCAGCAAACCATTCCCCTCACACACATGAAATCCCTGCGTTTACTCACGCTCGTCACCGCGCTGGCGGGATTGGCCATCACCCTGCCCGCCCAGCAACCTGCGGCCACCGACTCTGCTCATTACCAAATCCCCGAAAAAGATGACGGTCTGCCCGGCGCGGGTCCCATCCGTCGCTACGACTGGTTCAAGAAACTCTGGCTGCAAAAGCGCACTGGCTGGGCCCAGCGCATCCAGCAAGACCAAGGCGCCGTCGTCTTCCTCGGCGATTCCATCACGCAAGGCTGGGGGGATAACATGGGCAACAGCTTTCCTGGTTTGAAGGTCGCCAACCGTGGCATCAGCGGCGACACCACCCGCGGCGTGCTTATCCGCCTCGAAGAAGACGTCCTCTCCCTCAAGCCTCGCGCCATCGTCCTCCTCATCGGCACCAACGATCTTGAAGAACAGGCTGACCCCGAGACCATCGCCGCCAACCTCAAGCTCCTCTTGGCCGAGTTCCAAAAGCATAACCCCAAGATGCCCGTCATCTTGACGCAAGTGTTCCCCAGCTCCGAGACCAAGAAACGCCCCGCGGACAAGATCAAGAAAATCAACGAACTCTACATCGCCGCCATCAAAGGCAACCCGCAAGTCACCTTGGTGGAAGTCTGGCCGACGTTTGCGGATTCTGCAGGCAACGCTAAGAAAGAAGAATTCCCCGATCTCCTGCACCCGAACAAAGACGGCTACGCCAAGTGGGCTGCTGCCCTGCGCCCGGTCTTCTCCGTGCTCGGCTTGACGGAAGCTCCCGCCGATAACTTCACACCCGAAGCCGGTTTCACCAGCCTCTTCAACGGCAAAGACCTCACCGGCTGGGGCTATCGCACCAACAATTTCGACGGCAAAACCGTGAGCATTGATGGCCGCTATTCGGCAAAGAACGGCGTGCTCATCGTGAACTACCCGCCGGAATACCGGAAAATCCAGCAGATCTGGACCACGAAGGAATTTCCGAAAGACTTCATCCTCAAGCTCGAATTCCGCGCCGGTGCTTTCGCGGACAGCGGTATCTTCATCCGCAAACCACAGCTCCAATGCCGCGATTATCTGACTGCCGGACCATACAAAGAGCTGAAGCAATACAAGCCGCAGGAATGGAATCAAGTCGTCGTGACTGCCACCAACGGAGTTGCCTATTGCACCTGCAATGGTGAAGTGCTCGAAGCCGCCATGAAGCTTCCCGCCACCGGCCCAATCGGCCTGGAAGGCGACCGCGGCATCATGGAATACCGCCACATCCAGCTCAAAGAACTGCCCTAACGAAAACTAGGAAACACCGCTTTCAATCACCCCAAGGCACCTTCGCAAGAAGCCCTGCCTTGGGTTTTTCTTTGACCTGTTTTCAATTTGAAATTCGGCCCACGCTTGCACCTTTGGAAATCTGCCCTTGGCTGCCATTTATTTCCCGCCCCATCTGCGTTTATCCGCGTCCATCTGCGGTTAACTCCTTCTCTCGATGTTCAACGTTCGAAGTTGGATGTTCGATGTTTCCCCTCTTACACCTTCTGCGCCTTCCCCATCCAATCCATCACCTTCTTCCCGCAAAACGCCAAGAAATATAACACGCCAAGCAAAACCACATCCGTCGGCCCAACAGGATAATCCTTCACATACGCCAGCCAGAAACCCAAAAACGCCGTCACGCCACCGAGCACGGAGGACGCCAATGCGAACTGCCGCATATTCCGCGCAAACGGATGCACGATCAGTGGCGGCAGCAACATCAGCGCAAACGTGATCAGCGGCCCCACCGTCAGCACCGCGATGGAGATCGTCAGCCCGATCAGCAGATAGATCCCCACATCCCACAGCATCACGTTCTTCTTCAACGTCACCGCCATCTCGCGATCAAACGACACCAGCAAGAACTCGCGCCGGAAGAACAGCAACACCGCCACCACTGCGATCAACACCACCGCCGTCAAAGCCAGGTCCCCGTTTGTCACCGCGATGATCTGCCCCTTGAAAAGATTCATCCAGCCCGACTCCGCCTGCGGACATTGCGAGAGCAGCAAAAGACTCGTCGCCAGCGAAACCACATACAGCGTCCCGATCCGTCCCTCAACAAAACCCCTGCCCCGCCGCTCCAGAAACGCCAGCCCGAAGATCGTCGCCAACGCAAAGATCACCGACCCCGCCACCGCCGCCAGCCGCTCTTCGTCGCCATGCACATTGCTGAAATGCCCTGACCACACATGCAGGGACAACGCCAGTGCCACACCGGTCGAAGAGATCTGCGGCAACGCCACGCCGAGAAAAACCATCCGCCGCAAGACCAGGAAAACACCCACCAACGGACAGGCGAAGCCCGCGATCAAACTCACGTAAACCGAATTGCGCAGCAGAAAGTTGGGATCCAGGATTTCGCGTAAGGCTTCCATATCAATGGCTCCCCATCAGCAATCCCGTCATCCGCTCCGTGCTGAGCATCGCACTCACTGGACCGAACTCCGCCTGGCCATTCGCCAGCCAGATCACCTGCTGCGCCAGTTCCCGCACCACCGGCAAATCATGGTTCACCATCAGGATCGTCAGCCCGCCTTGATGCAACCGCCGCAACAGCTCCACAATCGCCCGGCTGGCTGCGGCATCCACTCCCGCCGTCGGTTCATCCAACACCAGAAAATCCGGATTCGTCGCCAACGCCCGTGCGATGAGGATGCGTTGCTTCTGCCCGCCGGAAAGATGCGCGAACCGCTGTTCACTGAACTCCAGCGCATCCACCTTCCGGAGACATTCATTCACCCGCTCCTTTTCCTTCTGCGGCACCCGGCTGCCTGCTGGCACTCGCGCGCACACGCCCATCTCCGCCACTTCGCGCCCGGAAAAAAGATAAATCGGATCCAACGAATCCCGCTGTGGCACATACCCCACCACCGGCTCTTGGCCGTCAGTTGTTTGCCATGAAATCTTGCCCGACAATGCCGGAATGATGCCCAGCAAAGTCTTCAATAAAGTGGATTTCCCCGCTCCGTTGCTGCCCAGTAATCCGGTGAAACTGCCCGGGGTGAGACCGAAAGAAACTCCCTCCACAATCACACTGCGTCCATATCCGGCAGCTAGCCGTTCCACGGTGAGCAAGGTGTTTGCAGACATGGCCACGAAGTATGAGACACCACCCGTCTCCGTCCATTCAAAAGAAGCGGACAGATGTTCGGCTGCCCCTCACTTTTTCTACGCCGTTCGCCGGACCAGAAACACCGGGATGGCCCCGTATTTCTTGGCCAGTTGCTTCGTGCCGACGTAATCGCACGAGAACGTCGAAACCCCTTCCGAGGCCGATAATGCGGCGAATGCCTCCGAGGCGTAGATCTGACCTTCCTCCGCGATCGGTTCGATGCGCGCCGTCCGGTTCACGTGCGACCCGTTATAGGTCAGCTTCCGCAACACCGGATCGTAACACGTGAACACCGGACCGGCGTTCAGCGCGATGCGGATATTTAACTCAGGCAGATTGTATTCGCTCCAATCCGTTCCGCGCACCAGATCGCGCATGTTCAGCGCGAAATTGCCCGCGTCCTCCACCCGGTCAAACACGGCGCAAACGGCATCACCCCATGTGTTCTGATGGATCGGCGGATGCTCCATGCGTTGCATCAGCTCCGCCACCTTGCCCAGGAAATGATGCACGAAACCAGGGATCTGGATCTCGGTCAGCTTGGTATAGCCGACGATATCGGTGAAGATCATCGCCTTGATCTCCTGTCCGGTAGAGGTCGCCATCGTGGACGAATTTTGGGCGGTTGCCGGTGCCGGAGCCACCACCACCGGCTTCGGTTCTTCGACGACGGGCGGCAGATATTTGGACAGCGCCACCACTTCCACATGCGCGCTCTGCTTCTTTTGCCAATACTCCACAAACGTCTGAGTGCCGCCACGCCCATCACCGATCTTGCCATCCCACACCACCAGCGGGATCACGTCCATGCCCAGGAAACGGCTCTTGAGAATCGCGAGTCCGCTTAGCGCCTGATTGCAAAAATCATAAGCCGCCCCGTCATCAGCATCGCCCAGCTCGCTTAGCACCGTGACCGTCGCCGCGTTGTCGATGATCTTGTCAAACCGCGCACCCCAATCATTGCCCGGCATGATCTCCACGCTCGCCTTCTTGAAATCTTCCTTCTTGAACGGCAGCACGATGTTCACCTCGCCACCGCGTTCCAGCAGCACCTCGGCAAAGATCAAATCACCACCGCAAGCCAGCGAGGAGTAGCCCACCTGCACTTTGAATTTCTCCATCCGCTCTACAAGGTCCGCCCGCACATCCCCCTCCAGATAATGCGGGAACCGCGGTTGCTTGCGTCCCGCCCGGTCGAACATGTGACCGGAGAAAACCCCGATACGCGGCAATGAAAAGCAATGATCCATCAGGTGCGCATCCGAGGAGATGTACTCCGACAGCAAACGCGCCTGTGCGCGCGTACGGCTCAAGACGACCGAGCTCACCCCTGATGCTCCGCCCTGTTTATAGTAAACCTCCGCCTTCAGCATGTCCCCTTGGATCAGGTATGCCTCCGCCAAAGTCGCCTCCAGCCAGTACCGCTCATCCGAATCGGGACTCAACGCCTTCAACCGGCTGTGGCACATCTCCACAACCGCACTGGCGATCTCCTGGGCCGCATCTTTCTCACCATAGATCAATCCCATCGAAGCCGCATTGATGCCGGTATAATAACCCGTATTTCTCCGATACCCTTCCAGATACAGCTCGTAACTCGTTTTGAGATGCTTCCGCTTTTCTTCCGGATCGGCCGCCAACTGCCAGAAATCTTTATGTGTGCGCGCCAGAATACCCAGTGTTTCCTCGTCCTTGTGCCCGGAGAGACGCAGTTGTTCGAGGATCGCGTTGGCCCGGCGGGTCGCGCCCGTGCGCGCCAGCGCCAGCGCCTGCAACTGGATCAGGCGCAGATCATTCGGAAAAGCCTGCAAGCCTTCTTCCGTCATGTCGAAGGCCATGAAAGATTCGCCCAGTTTCAGCGCGTTATCCACTGCCCGGCGATACACCTGCACGTTCTGGAACCACACGAGCTGCAACCGTTCCTCCCAGATGCGCCGCAGCTCGGAGATGGAAAGTTTGGGGTTTTTCAGCTTGTCGATGACCTGGTTCGCGCGGGCGCGCAAATCATCACTGGCCACCAGGGAATCACGGTCTGCCCGGTCCTTTTTGTAACCTAAAGAGATCAGCGTTTTGACCGTCTCCAGCGAGGTCTTGCGATCGTATTCCTTTTCACTCTCCGGCAACTGCTCATACGGCACCAGATGCGGATGCTCTTTGCGCTCATCATTCCGTTCCGGCCCATACTTCCAGCCATCGCTCAAGCGCTGCTGCGACCAGACATCGTGCGCATTGGCGGCAAACAACTCCGTCAGACGTACAATTTCGTCCGTCAACTGGACCTTGCTCGTATCGAGCGGCTTAGGAATATACGTCTCGCCTGCCATGATTCATCGTCTCGGCTGCACATCACCTGCTGATGCCCATCCCGAACGGGCGACATTGTTGAACCAACTCCCGCCCGGAATCAACGGGAAAGGGCGGGTACTATTCCGTTCGCACCGGTTAAAATCTCCCCTCCTTTCCGGTCTAACCATTAGTGCCATTACCCCTTGCCAACCGGCGCATTTAAGCTAAACCTCCCTTAAAGGAAAAATTATGAGCACGCCACCAGATCTTGTCCCAGCCTCAGTTCCGACCGGGAATGACCGTCTCTGGGTCATCCTCAGCCACATCTCCATCCTTTTTGGCGCTGGCCTCATCGTGCCTTTGATTGTTTACCTCTGGAAAAAACTGGAAGCACCCGTCGTTGCCGACCATGCCAAGGAAGCCCTTAATTTTCACCTTTCCTTTTATATCTACGGCCTTTTGTGCCTTCCGCTCTTCTTTATCTTCATCGGCATACCATTATTGGCTCTCATCGGTGTCGCTGGAATCATTCTGGGCCTCCTCGGCACCATTAAGGCCTCGGATAATATTCTCTACCGTTATCCCCTGACCATCCGCTTCTTCTAACGCTTCCCTCTCCTGCGTGCGGGCAATCCCCTTTGCATTCCCGCTGTCTCGTTCTAGGATTACAGCGCAAGAACCGGAGTTTTTACAACTCGGCCTCGCTGTAGGTTGCTCGACAGCATGGAAAACATGACAGACACAACCGCCCGTAAAGCGGCCGCGAAAAAACGCAGACCCTACTCGACCGATGACGCCCGCTGGGCAGCCGTCGTGAATCGCGATCCCGCTGCGGATGGCCATTTCTTCTACTCCGTCAAAACCACTGGTGTTTATTGCCGTCCCTCCTGCGCCTCGCGCTTGGCCCGCCGCGAGCATGTCCGCTTTCATCCCACTTGCGCCGCCGCTGTCGCCGCCGGTTTTCGTCCCTGCAAACGCTGCCAGCCTGACGGCCCAAGTCTCTCCGCCCGGCACGCCAGCCTGGTGGCCGCCGCCTGCCGCACCATCGAAGCTGCGGAGGAAATGCCCAGCCTCGACACCCTGGCCCAAGCAGCACAGCTCAGCCGTTTTCATTTTCACCGCCTCTTCACCAAGCTCACCGGTCTCACGCCCAAAGCGTATGCCACAGCCCGGCGCGCCGAGCGTGTGCGTCAGGCCCTGCCCAAACGCCAAACCGTCACCGAAGCCATCTACGAAGCCGGCTTCAATTCCAACAGCCGCTTCTACACCCAGTCAGCCCAGACCCTTGGCATGAAGCCCAAAAAATATCGTCAAGGCGGTCTTGGCGAAACCATCCGTTTCGCCGTCGGTGAATGCTCGCTTGGCTCCATCTTGGTGGCTGCCTCGGTAAAAGGCCTGTGCGCCATCACACTCGGTGACGACCCCGTTCAACTCATCCGCGATCTCCAAGACCGCTTCCCCCAAGCAGAGTTCATCGGCGGCGATAAGTCATTTGAACGCACCGTCGCGCAAGTGATCGGCTTCCTCGAAACTCCCAAACTTGGTTTGTCTTTGCCGCTCGATATCCGCGGCACCGCCTTTCAACGCCGTGTCTGGCAAGCCCTGCGGGACATCCCGCCGGGTTCAACCGCCACTTATTCGGACATCGCCCGCAAGATCGGCTCACCTGCCGCCGTCCGCGCTGTGGCTAGTGCCTGCGCCGCCAATTCCCTCGCCGTGGCCATTCCTTGCCATCGTGTGTTGCGCATCGGCGGCAACCTCTCGGGCTACCGCTGGGGTATTGCGCGCAAACGCACTCTATTGAAACGAGAAGCCATGTGAATACCGCCACTTTAAATCTCTTCGATAATAATCCCGCAGCAAACTTGTTGCCCGGTGATGGCATCGTGAATTACTACGGCCCCATCCTCACCCTGACTGAGGCCAACCGTTATACCGCTGCCCTGCTCACCACCATCCCGTGGAAAAACGACGAGGCCATCATCTTCGGCAAACACATCATCACCGCCCGCAAAGTCGCATGGTATGGTGATCGTGATTACTCCTATACATACTCCGGCACTACCAAGCAGGCCTTGATCTGGACCAAAGAACTCGCCGAACTGAAAGCCCTCGTCGAAAAACTCTCCGGGGTCACCTTCAACTCCTGCCTGTTGAATCTTTATCACGATGGCAACGAAGGCATGGCCTGGCACAGCGATGATGAAAAATCTCTCGGCAAAAACACCACTATCGCCTCCCTCAGCTTCGGGGCCGAAAGGAAGTTTTGCTTCAAACATAAACGCACCCAAGAAACTGTCTCGCTCAACTTGGAGAACGGCAGCCTGCTGATCATGAAAGGCACCTGCCAAACCCACTGGCTCCACAGCCTGCCCAAGACCAAGAAAATCCAGACACCCCGTATCAATCTCACTTTCCGCACCATCGTCTTATCGTGATTCTGCCAACTCATACCAAAAGCATGATTTCTCGGCGCACTTTTCTGGCGGCTACCGGCCTTGCATTGGTTTCAAACCGCGTTGCGGCTGCACCCCTCTCCGATCGAATCACTCACGGCCGTGAATTCCTCGCCGGGTTGTTCGACGCAGAACTGGGTTTGCTGCCCGAGTTTCGCGGGGCCAAAACATACTGGCTCTCGCATGATAATTGTCTGGCTGCCAAAGTGCTGGAAAAATCCCACCCAAAGCTCTCCTCCACCATTATGGAAACAATCAAGCGCGAAGGGTTGGGCCAATCCGACGGTAAAACCGAGTTGCTCTTCGGTGAATCCAGAACCATTCTTCCTTTCCGCCAGTATGACCTAAGCGTGGTCCGCAAAGTGGGCGATAAAACTATCCGCACAGAAGTGGCCACCGAACGCCTCATGAAAGACTGGGAGCGTTATGTTGATCTGCTTTTCCTCGCTGCCATCGCCAAGGGCAAAGACCCGGCCGCTAAACAGCATTGGGATGAGGCTATGAAGAAGTGGGATGGCCAAGGCTTTACCGATCCAGCCACCACAAGCCAGAAGAGTTATTCAACCTACAAACTGGCGCTCGCCGTGATCTCCGCCAAACGCCTTGTCCGTGACGCCGAACTCCCCCAAGCGCTAATCGATCGCCTGAAATCACTTCAAGCCGACTCCGGCGGTTGGATCACGAATTACGAAAGCAATGGCAAACCTCAGGGGTTCGCTAACGTCGAAACTAGCTGTCTAGCCATTATCGCCTTGGAATCGCTGGCCAAGACACCAAAGCCAGTGGGGAAATAGGCCGCAAGCATTCGACATTGTTACGCTGGTTTGTCGCATTTCACATAGTCTTTGTCGTAACTGCTCTCAGCGGCTCCAGCTAAGATCAGGATATGACTACGACTATCGCTAGCCCTGCTAGCAGCATTGCCGACCTCAATCTTGGGCCTTGGTTGAAGGATTACGTCACTGCCCAGCACGCTGCCGTTGACTCCATACCGCTGGAAGGCGTTAGTCGCCTTATCAACACCGTGCGCATCGCCTGGCAGCAAGATCGACAGATTTTCGCCATCGGCAATGGTGGTAGTGCCGCGAATGCCTCCCACTTCGTCACGGACATGGGCAAAGGCTCTTCCGACAAATTGCCGCGCCGCTTCCGCGTCCTTTCGCTCACCGACAACGCCGCCTGGATGACCGCCCTTGGAAACGATTACAGCTACGATGATGTCTTCCTCCGCCAGTTGCAGAACTACGCCCGCCCTGGCGATGTGCTCCTGACCGCCAGTGTCAGCGGCAACTCGCCTAACCTTGTGAAAGCCTTCACTTGGGCCAATGAAAACGGGCTGGAAACCATTGCCATCGTCGGTGCGAAACGTGGACGCCTCGCTGAACTCGCCAAGCAAGCCATCGTCATCAACGACACGCATTATGGCCGCGTGGAAGATGTTCAGATGCACGTCTTCCACATGCTTTGCTACGCGTTTATGGAGTTGCCAGAACTGACCGTTGCCTGAGTATAGCAGCATTACCCAGCAAAAAAGCACACTGTCGCCCATGAAGCCCAATCAGTCACAGACCCGCCGCCGTTTCATCCAGGCCGCCGCCACCGTCGCTGCGGCTTCCACGATTGGGTCTCTACCCGCCGCCGAGTCACGGGGCAAAAGTAAATCAACCCGCACCATCCAGACGGATGTGCTTGTATGCGGCAGTGGTTGCGCTGGTAGTGCCGCCGCTCTCTCAGCAGCTCGCTCAGGCGCCAAAGTGTTGCTCGTAGAGAAAGCGCCGTTCGCGGGTGGCATCATCACGAGCGTTGGCTTGCCTTACTTCGATGGTATCGCACACATCTCCACCAATCGCGTTGTCGTGCGCGGTATCCCATTGGAATTGCTGTCCAAGTCCGGCGTCTGTGCGCCTGATGCCAAGACCGTCGCCAAGCACAACCCCACCATTCCGAACACCTTTGAATTCAAACTGCTGCTGGACCACCTCTTTCAGGCGCAGAAGGAAAATCTCACCGTCCTGTTCAACTCATTCGTGTGCGATGTCCATAGCAGTGGCGGACGCATCGAATCCGTGACTATCGCCAACAAAGACGGCCTTGTGACCGTGAAGCCCAAGGTGGTCATTGATTGCACCGGCGATGCTGATGTCGCGGCATGGGCTGGAGCGCCGTTCGAGCAAAACTCCGAGGTGCAACCGCTCACGCTCCACTTCCGCATCGGCAATGTGCAACCTGCTTCGGGTATAGGTGCCCTGTGCCGTGCGGCGCTAGAAGCGGCTCAGAAGCGCGGTGAACTCCCCTACTATTACGGCCCCGGCGTGATGTTTCTTTTCGGCAAGAACGAGATCTACGTCCACGGCGTGCGCGTCCCGGCTGACCCCACCAATGCCGCCGATCTCACCCGCGCAGAGATGCAAGGCCGCAGTGATGCCCACGCCATGTTCCGTGCGTGGAAGCGGGATATCCCGGCTTTTGCGGATTCTTATTTCATGGAGGCTTACCCGTGGATTGGCGTGCGCGAATCCCGCCGCATCATCGGCCAGCATGTGCTCAGTGAAGATGATTTGATGAAATCCCGCCGCTTCGATGACGCCATCGCCACCGGTTGCTGGTATCTCGATCTGCACCCGAACAAGACCGTGGTCGGCAGTGCTAATGATTTTGACCCGAAGAAGGTTCAACCCGAACCATACGATATTCCTTACCGTTCTCTCGTGCCGCAGAAGATCGAGAACTTGCTCGTCGCCGGCCGCTGCCATTCCGCCACTCGCGGCGCGCATGCTTCCACCCGCGTGACCGTCACCGCCATGGCCATGGGCGAAGCTGCTGGCTGTGCCGCCGGTTTGGCCATGAAGAGCAAGAAAGCCGTGGGCTCGCTGGACGGTGTGAAGGTTCGCGAAAAACTGATCACCCAAAACGCCGGCCCCTTCACCGACGCCTAAATCGTCCTCGTTCTCGTCCTCGTCCTCGTCCCATCTCTCGATGTTCGAAGTTGGGCGTTCGATGTTGGATGTTTCCCTACTGCGCCTTCAACTCCCGCTCCGTCTTCAAGCGCAACTGCCCGCACGCTGCGTCGATATCATGCCCCTTCTCGCGGCGTAGCGTCGCCACCACATCTTGCTCTTCCAGCGCCGCAAGAAACGCTTCCTGTGCTTCCTCTTCCGGTCGCACCCACTCCAATCCATCCACCTTGTTGTAGGGAATGAGATTCACCTTCGCGTGCAACCGCTTCGCCAAAGCGGCCAACGGTCGCGTCTCGCTGAGCATATCGTTAACGCCCGCGATGAGGATATACTCCAGCGTGATCATCTTGCTCTTGCGGTTCTGATAGTAGTCACACGCCGCGGCCAGCTCCGCCACCGGATACTTCTTGTTCACCGGCATGATCTTGCTGCGCACCTCATCCGTCGCGCCGTGCAAAGAGATCGCCAACCGGAACTGCTCTGGTTCATCCGCCAGCTTGCGGATCTGCGGTGCGAGACCGCTGGTAGAAATCGTGATCTTCCGCGCTCCGATGCCTCCACCCCACGGCGCATTGAGCAAGCGTAATGCTTTTAATAAATTGTTGTAGTTCGAGAGCGGTTCGCCCATCCCCATGATGACAAGGTTGTTTACGACGCGATCTGCCTTCAGTGTCCCATCCACCTTTTCCATCTCCTCCGGCTGGTCATCATGCCACCGCTCCGTGGCGATGATCTGCTCGACAATCTCGTCCGGGCGCAAGTTGCGTTTCCAGCCTTCGAGCCCGCTCGCGCAGAACTTGCACCCATACGCGCAACCCACCTGCGTGGAAACACACAACGTATGCCGGTCACTCCGCTCGCCATAGAGCGAAGGATTCGCCGGGATGAGCACGCTCTCGATGAGCGCTCCGTCTTGCAACTGCCACAAAAACTTCTGCGTCGTATCGCGTGAACCCAGCTTGCGCGAAATCTTATGCGTATTCAACGTGAACACCTCCGCCAGCTTCTGCCGCAACGCCTTGGGCAGGTTCGTCATGGCTTCCCATGAGGGCGCCCGCCGCACATAAAGCCAGTTCAGCAACTGGTCCACGCGATACGCCGGTTCGCCCAGTTCGGCAAACTTCGCGGCGATCTCATCCCGGTTCAGCGATTTGATATCAGTCTTAACTTCTTTCACGAAAACTCAGTGTAACAGGCCATTTCCATTTGCGCCACCACCCAATCGTTGGGCGTGATGACATGAAAAACGCGGGCAATTGCTTGCCCGCGCCTTCATGAAAAGCTCAACGAGTTTACTTCTGGATGTAATACTTGTTCGCGTAATCCTGCACCATCCGCCACGTGCCATATTGCGGCACCAGCGTCACCATGGCCCGGCGGATACGTTGGATCCACTGGCGCGGAATCCCGTTCGCATCGCGATTAAAGAAGCTCGGGATCACCTCTTCGGTCAGCGCCTTGTAGAGGTTCTCACTGTCGCGCTTGTCCTGTGCCTCCACACTATCCGGGTGCGAGTCATCGCCGATGGAGAAACCGTTCGTGCCATCATACCCTTCGCGCCACCAGCCATCCATGATGCTGAGGTTCAAGCAGCCATGTACACCGCACTTCTGACCGCTCGTGCCGGAGGCTTCCAGCGGACGGCGCGGATTGTTCAACCACACATCGCAACCGGACACCATCTGCCGGGCGACGTGGATGTCATAATTCTCGATGAACACCAGATGACCCGCCAATTCCGAGTGTTTGCTCAGGTGGATGACCTTCTGGATGTACCGCTTGCCTTCGTCATCCCGCGGATGCGCCTTGCCGGCGAAGATGAACTGAACAGGCCGTTCCAGATCCTTCACCAGTTTCACGACATTTTCGTATTGATCAAAGATCAGCGGGGCACGCTTGTAAGTCGCGAAACGGCGGGCAAACCCGATGGTCAACGCGCTCGGATTCAGCAACTGATCCAGCGTGATGAAATCGTTCTGGCCAAAATTCCGGCCCTGGATGAGCAGACGACGGCGGGCAAACTCAACGAGTTCGCGCCGCAATTTGAAGCGCAAGGCCCAGATCTCTTCATCCGAGACAAACGTCGGATCCGCCATGCGCGCCCAGAACTCAGGCTTGTTCACTTCATTTTCCAGGTGCAACGCCGGGTTCTTGCTCCAGAAATTGGTCTCTTCTCCGGCGGGCACCACCGGAGCGGCGGCCACCAGCTTGCGCCGCCAGAAACGCCGCACAGTGCCTTTCATCCAGCCCAGCGTATGCACCCCGTTCGTGATATGCCCGATCGGCACTTCGTTCACTGTTCCGTTCGGATACATGCAATGCCACATCTCGCGGCTCACTTCGCCGTGCAGCGCGCTCACGCCGTTCGCCGCGCGTGATCCGCGCAAGGCCAGCACCGTCATGCAGAAAAGTTCGTTCGTATCCGCCGGGTTTACGCGACCCAAGCCCATGAACTGCTCAGGCGAAAGCCCCAGACCTTGCGTGATCTTCAGCATCGCATAATTCACCAAGTCCCGGCTGAACCGGTCATGCCCGGCGGGCACTGGCGTGTGCGTTGTAAAGATGGCCTCCTGCTTCGTCGATTGCAGGGCTTGTTCGAATTTCATGCCTGACGCCATTTTCTCGCGCGTCAACTCCAGCACGAGGAACGCCGCATGACCTTCGTTCATGTGGAAGGTCGAGGGCTGAATGCCCAAGGCGCGCAAGAGCCGCACACCACCGATGCCCAACAGGATTTCCTGCAAGATACGCGTGGTGCTGTCCCCACCGTAAACGCGCAACGTCAGATCGCGGTAATGTTGCTCGTTCTCCGGCAGATTCGTGTCCAAGAGATAGACCGGCACGCGGCCCACATTCACGCGCCAGGCGCGGAAGGATACTTGGGAGGTCGCCATCCACACGGTGCAGATCAGCGGTTCGCCCTTGGCATTCAAAACGGGTTCGAGCGGCAGATTCTTCGGATTCAGCAGCGTGTAATATTCCGTCTGCCAGTTCTCCGCATTTATCGCCTGCTGGAAATAGCCTTCCCGATAGAACAGGCTGATGCCTACGAAGCCCAGACCGAGGTCACTGACTGACTTAGTATGGTCACCGGCCAAGATACCAAGGCCACCGGCCGCGATCGGCAAGGTTTCATGGAAACCGAATTCGGCGGAAAAATAAGCCACCGGATTCTTCAGCAGCTTGGGCGCGTTCTGCGCGCCCCAGGTATCCTTGGCTTCCAGATATTTACCAAACGTCTCCAGCACTTCATGCACGCGGCGGGCGAATTCATGATCCTGCAGCCGCATGCGGAGTTCGTAGTCCGAGACTTCATGCATCACCGCCACGGCGTTGTGATACAGGTTCTGCCAGCTACGCGGGGACAGTTCTTGAAAGATTTCCTGCGCTTCCTGGTTCCAAGTCCACCAAAGATTGCGAGCCAGTTGGTGAAGACCATTTACCATGTCCGTGATTTCAGTACTGGAAAAAGATGGTTTGCTCATAGCGTAGAATGTGTGCCTGACCATGTCGCCGACGGCGAACGCTGCCAACGCTAGTCAGCCGACTTGCGCGGAGCAATCCCCATCTTCAGGCAAACTGCTAATTCTACTCGGCTGTTCGATAAGGCCCTGACCTTAATTTCGAGGCGATAGCGCAAAATCCGGTTTGTCATGCCCTGCTGCATCAGTTACTTTCCCTAAGCTTTGCCCGTTGTTGTTGTCGTGTACAAAAGACTGTCCATAGGAATCGCCTTGGCCCTGTACTTGCTCGCTGTTCCCGCGCGGGCACAGACTGGCAGCCGTCCGCTCTCCTTGGACCTGAGCAGCACCAACTCCGTCCCTACCAATGCCCCGGCCAAACCGGCGGTCAAAGAGCTCAGCCCCGGTATTTTCGAGGTCGGCCCGGTAAAACTTGATAAGCAGGCCAAGACCATCTCCTTCCCCGCCTCGGTGAATATGCGGGACGGCATCGTGGAATACTGGCTCGTCAATACCGGTGGTAAAGTGCATGAGAGCGTCCTGAAAACAGACGTGCAGCCTTATCATATCCATGTCGCCATGCTCCTGCTCGGGGCCAAAGGCCGGCCAAACCTTACCTCCAAGGAGCGCATCGAGGACAAATCGACTTATGGCGATACCGTGGCGCTATGGGTCGAGTGGACCGATGAAAAAGGCATGAAGGTGAAGAAGCACGCCGAAGAACTGGTCAATGATGTCTCCCGGAAAGCGCTCATGAGCAAAGGAGACTGGACCTATAATGGGTCTTGGATCTTTAACGGCGCCTTCGTCGCCCAGCGTGAACTTTCCATCGTAGCCAACATCCACGATCACGACGCCCTCATCAACAATCCCCGTCCCAAACGGGATGACGATGATAACTGGACCGTCGAAACCAAAGCCCTTCCCCCGATCAACACTCCCGTCACTGTCACCATCGAACTCCTCAAACCGTATGTTAAACCTGAAAAGAATGAACCCAAGTCGTAATCCATTCCTGCTGGTCACGGTTTCCCTTTCCTTGCTGCTCCCGCTTACGGGCTTCAGCCAGGAAAAGAAAATCAGCTCACTCAAGGAATCTGATGTCTCGCTCGCACACGAAGTGCAGCGATCCATCGATCGCGGCCTCGAATTCCTCGCCAAACAGCAAACCGCCGAAGGCTTCTGGGCGCCCGCCGAGCATCCGGCCATGACGGCTCTTGCCCTCTCCGCCATGCAAGGTGATCCCTCTGGCGTCTGGCCCAAGAAGGAAGCCGCCAAGGTAAAGCAAGGTTATGATTTCATCCTCAAGAATCTGAAGGAAGACGGCAGCATCCATGCCGGCAAACTCATCACTTATAACACATCCGTCTCCCTCATGGCGCTGGTGCTGGCAAAAGACCCTGCGCTCAAGCCTGCCATCGCCAAGTCCCGCGATTTTCTCGTCCGCACACAATTGGACGTGAATGAAAAAGGCAAGATCGATTCACCGAATGATGGCGGTTTTGGTTACGGCAACACCTTCGAGCAAGGTGACATGAGCAACACCTACCTCGCTCTGCAGGCGCTCTATTACTCAAAAGGAGCCAAAGATTCTGGTGCTAGCGCGGGTAAAGACCTGAACTGGGAAGCGGCGATCAACTTTCTCCAGAACTGCCAGGAGTTGCCGAAAAAGGGCGAAACCACCGTGGCCGAGAACAAAGGCCCAGGCGGCTTCACGTATCGCTTCAACGAATCCAAGGCGGTGAATACGACCAATGCCGTCACCGGCAAGGTCACGCTCCGCACTTACGGAACGATGACTTACGCCGGGTTGCTCAGCTACATCTACGCGGACCTGAAGAAAGATGATCCGCGCGTCGTCGCTGCGCAGAGTTGGTTGGAATCCAACTACACGTTGGTGGAAAACCCGAACCTAGGTGCGCAAGGTCTCTACTACTACTATCACCTCATGGCCAAGGCGCTGAACACCCTTGGCACGGATTACATCAAAACCGCTGATGGCAAGATGATCAACTGGCGCAAGGACCTCGCGCTGCATCTCATCAACAAGCAGAAGACGGACGGCTCTTGGGTGAACGAAGAGAATGGTCGCTGGTGGGAAAAAGAACCGCCGCTGGTCACTGCCTACAGCGTGATGGCGCTGGAACTGGTCCATAAGGGCCTTTGATTCATGACGCATGTCCAAGCCTGAATGACGAAGGGATGAGGCAACCTCAAATTGCTCCCAACAGATTCAAATCATGAATTTGATCATTCCTTCGTCAGTCGCTTTTCGTCTTTGGGCATTCCGCGGGTTCTGCTCCCTTCTGTTACTTTGTGCGTTTTTAAGTGGTGCTGCGGAGATCCGTATAGCCACTTATAACGTCGAAAACTATATCGACCACGGCGCCAAAGGCCGTGAACTCAAGACCGCAGCATCCAAAGACAAAGTCCGAGAATCCATCAAAGCACTCCGGGCGGATGTCATCGCCATCCAGGAAATTGGCCGTGCTCCCGCTTTGCTCGAACTGCGGGATTCCTTGAAGAAAGAAGGGGTGGACTATCCTTACTGGGAGCATGTCAGCGGTTTCGACACAAACATCTATGTCGCCGTCCTCAGCAAGTATCCTTTCGCTGCAAAGAATCCGCACACGAACGCCAGTTACTTGCTGAATGGCCGCCGCTTGCAGATGAGCCGGGGTATCGCCGAAGTAGAGATCAAGCTGAACAACACCTATACCTTCACCCTGCTCACCGCCCACCTGAAAGCCAAACGCGCCGTGAGTGTCGCCGACGAAGCGGACATGCGCGAGGAGGAAGCAAAACTGCTGCGCGAGATCATTGATGCCCGGTTAAAGGCGAACCCAAACATCAACCTCGTCGTCATGGGTGACTTCAACGACACGAAAGATTCCCGCCCGATCAAGACACTGATAGGGCGCGGTAAAACCAAACTCACTGACACCCGCCCTGCTGAACGCAACGGCGACACTGTCGCCCCGGAAAAACCGGGTTACGAACCAAGAAGCATCACTTGGACGCATTATTATGGCCAAGAGGATTCCTATAGCCGGATTGATTACATCCTTCTCAGTCCCGGCATGGCTCGCGAATGGAAGCCTGCCGAAAGCTACGTCCTCGCCTCACCCAACTGGGGTCTCGCCTCGGATCATCGTCCGCTCGTCATCACGCTCTCGGCGGAAGACAAATAGACGACGCCTCGCGCCGCTGGTTTCAGCATCTTGACTTGATTCCGCAGGCTATCCACCCTCCGCACCATGATTTCCACTCGTTCATTAGGCCGTTTGGTGCTGTTGCTGGCCCTTTCACTCGTTTCGGTCAGAGGATTTGCCGCCGAGGTCAATCTGCTGGTGTTCGGAGATTGGGGCAGCGGCGGTGTGCCTGAGCAAAAGGAAGTCGCCAAACAAGCGGCCAGTTATGCCAAGACGAATGGAATCAAATTCGATGCCGCGCTGCTCTTGGGTGACAACTTCTACAAGAAGATGGATGGCGGCATCAAAGACCCTCGTTGGCAGACCGAGTTCGAGCAGATGTATGACAAGGACATCCTCGCGATGCCTTTCTACGCCGCCTTGGGCAATCATGACTATGAGGAGAAAAAATCTCAAACCCAGTTGGAATACAGCCGGTTGAATCCTGAGAGCCGCTGGAAGATGCCGGCCAAATGGTATCGCGTAAGTCTGCCGGAAAAGAACCCGCTGGTGACCGTGCTGGTGCTGGACAGCAACTATCCGCGGTTATCGACCAACGATTGGCAATCGGAAACAACCTGGCTCAAAACCGAACTCGCCCGTAAAGACAACGCCACTTGGACCATCACCACCGCCCATCACCCGCTTTACACCTCGGGCCAGCATGGCGACACCAAGAAGATCATCGCTGAATGGGGCCCGCTGATCAAAGAAGCGAAACTCGATTTCTATCTCTGCGGCCATGATCATGACCTGCAACATCTCGAGATGCCCGGTTGGCCGACCACTTTCCTGCTTGCGGGCGGTGGCGGTGCCAAGATCCGCCCCATGAAGCGAGATGACCGCGGCCCGTTCTCTCGTTCTTTGAACGGCTTCTTGCATCTGCGGCTGGCGGAAGATCAAGCCACCGGAACATTTGTGTCCAAGAGCGGCGAGATCGTTCATCAGTTCACCCGTTCGGCTGCGGGCAAAGTCGAGGTAGTGAAGACCACTGGCCGCGATAAACCCGCAAAAGATAAAGGCGAGGACTGATCTCACTGATGCCTTAGCGCCTCCACCGGATCCATCTTCGCGGCGCGAATCGCCGGATAAAGCCCGAAGCCGATTCCCACCAGGGCTGAGATCGAGAACGCCAATACCGGCGACCATAACGTCACAATCGTTTTCATTCCGGCTAACTGCGTCACCATCACCGGGATGATAAGTCCCAACACCACGCCCGCGATGCCACCCGTCGCGGAGAGCAAGGTTGTCTCGATCAAAAATTGCCACACGATGTCCTGCTGTTTCGCACCGAGCGCCCGACGAATGCCAATCTCCAGTGTGCGTTCCGTGATGGAGGCCAGCATGATGTTCATGATGCCAATGCCGCCCACCAGCAGTGAAATGGCCGCAATGGAACCCAGCACGACATTGAAGATCCGCTTCGTACGCTCAGCGCGTTGCAGCAACTCCAACGGCACCACCAACTGGTAATCCTTCTTCTCGTGGTTCAGCGACATCAGTTTCCCGATTGCTTGAGAGATGGGCACCACCATCTCCGATTCCGCCACCTTGATCGTCAGCTCATGGAACTGCACGCGCTCCGCCTCGAAGCTCCCCTGCCGTTGTTTCATGATGATCTCGCCGTAACGCAACTTCGCTGTCTCCAACGGAATGAACATCCGATGCAACATCGTCTCCGCTGCGCCTCCCGTGATCTCCGCGATACCGCGACCTTGCGGTTCCAACACGCCAATCACCCGGTAATAAATCCCACCCACTCGCACATCCCTTCCGATAGGTGAATCCAACGGAAACAACGCCACCGCCATCTCCGCGCTCAGCACGCACACACTGACTTTTTGTTCGGAATCCAAGTCCGAGAAAAAGCGCCCCTTGGCCAGCCTTAGATTCCGGATCAACTGGTACTCCGATGTCGTCGCCACGATTTCCGTATCCACGCGGCGGCTGATGTTCCACACATACTCGTGCAGCAACCGTGCCGGCACCGTATTCTGGATATCAGGGATCGTCCGTTCGATCCGCCGCAGATCCTTCTCCGTCAGCCCATACTGCATCACAAAACTCTGGCTGCCCTTCTCCATCACCCGTTGATCCTCCGGCGGCTTGATGCTGCGCAGGATGATGTTCTGGCTGCCCAAGTTCTTGATCTGCTCCTGCGCCTCAAAACTCGCCCCTTCACCGATCGCCAGCATCGCGATCACCGAACACACCCCGAACACGATGCCCAACATTGTCAGGATCGACCGCAACCGGTGCACCCAGATGCTCTGCAACCCTAACCGGAGCACCCGGCCCATATGAACCGGATTCATCTCCGTCGGCAGGCGTTTCAGCCAATGTTGCAGCCGGTCCTTCATCACTTCGTTTTCCCCGCCTCTGGCGTGCCCGATTTCTTGTCGCTCGCCACCTTGTCGCTCCCGCCTGCATCCTTCTTGCCATCCTTGCCCTCGTTCTCACTCGCCGGGCGCAACACCACTAAATCACCGGGATTGATCCCTTTCTTGATCTCGATGAACTCATCGTTGAACTCACCCGTCACCACTTCGCGCCGGTCTTGTTTAAGCCCCGCCGAGACGTAGCAATATTGCTTTCCCTCCTCCGGCGCGATCGCCTGCATCGGCACATACACCACATTGGTCAAACGATTCACAAAAATCTCCGCCTTCGAGCTCATGCCGGGCTTAAGCCAGTCATAGGAACCATCGATCTCGATCGTGGTAAGATAAACCTTCATATCCGGATTCATCCAACGGTTCTGCGAATCCGGCAGTACAGCTACTTGAGTTACCTTCCCTTGCAACCGCTGATCCGGGAACGCATCCACTTTCATCGTCACCTTTTGATCCTTCTTCACCTTCTTGATATAGCTCTCGTGGATCTTCACCTTGAGCTGCATCTTCGTCAGATCGGGAATGGTGATGATCACTTGCTGTTCACGTACGGATGCCCCTTCGCGGATCTGTTCCTCGCCGCCGTAATACATCATATCCATCCCGGCACGCCCATACACCACCAGCCTGGTTTCGTCGCCTTGATGAGGCATTTGTCCGCTTGCTCTTGCAGTTCCTTGCGCCGCCGCACCTGCACATTGTATTGCCCTTGGGCGGACTTCAGCTTCGCCTCCGCCTGCGCCATCTTGGCTACGGACGATTTCCGCGAGCGGTCCAGTTCACGGAACGTCTCCAACACTTTGGACAAAGCCTCCTCCGCCGATTTCTGGAACTCGTCCTTCAGATAAAGCGTCCGCGCCGTCTCCGCTGTCTGCACCTTGAGCCGGCTGTTTTCGTAGGCGATCTCATCCCGTTGCAGATCCGTCCGCGTGGCAAACCCCTTTTCGAGTAGCCGCTTCGTCCCATCAAGCGTCGTCTTTGCCTGGCTCGTCTCCTTGAGCGCCACTTGATAATCATCATCCAGCTTGCGCAGCTTCTGCTTCGTCTCCCCATCGCCCAACACCTCGATCTTCGCGTAAGGTGAAAAATCCACGATGCCCTTATGTGACAGCAGGTCCGTCACCTTCTGCGTCTTCGGTGCCGTGCTATTGCTCACACTGTTCGTCGCGGCAGAACCATCTTTACTGGTCGCAGGATCTGCCACCGCTGCTGCCAGGTCATCCCGCGCGCTCTTCAGTGTGGCCTCGAAATCAAAATCAAACGTCTTCAACACCTCGTTCGCCCCTTCGCTGCCAAGAAACTTCGAGAAATCCATCATCGCGAACCGCGCTTTCTGTTCCGCCGCCTTGATGTCGCTCTGGTTCTGCGCCAGTTGGATTTGGAAATTCTGCTGCGCATCCGTCAACGTCGCAGCGGTCGATTGAAAACTGATCTCCTGCTCTACCGTCTGTTTTTGGATCTCGGAAGAATCCAGCTCCACCAACACCTTGTTCGTGCGGATGTCCTCCTCCGTGATCATGTAACCTTCTTCGATGAGCTTCAGTATCTTCGTCCCCTGATACCCCACGCGCACCTCGCATTTGATCTGCTGGGATTCCGCCGCCTGCACACTGCCGCCTTCCAGCACGGTGATGTCCAAATCGCCCTTGCGCGCCGCGAACGTCACCAACTGCTCCTTGGGACCGCCTGAACGCCACAACCACACGAACACGAGCAGCAACACCACGCCTATCGCCAGGCGCAGCCGCGCTTTCTTGGTCGCCGTCAGTTTTTCAATTAGCTTTGCCATACGGCTCATCCTCCCACTGCCCGTTTTCCTTGATGTAAAGTATCCCGAGATTGTTCCAGAACTGCAGCCGCGCGATTGTATGACTGACGATTGCCTGTGTCCGCTGATTGCGCGATGCCACCAGATCATTCTGTGCATCCACCTGATCCTGCGCCTTGGCCCGCCCCAGTTCGGCCAGCAACTCCTGCTCTTCCACCCGCCGCTCCGCCAATTTCACCCCGATGTCGCTGATCTCATACGTCCGCCGCACCTGCTCCAGCGTCCGCCAGCTATCCCGCACTTGCAGCCGTATCTCATCTTCCCGCTGGGCCACCGACCGGATCGCCTGCTGATACCGGATCAAGGTCGAGCGATACGCATTCCGTTGCTGCTTGCGGTCCAGCGCCAGATCCAGATTCACCCCCGCGTTCCAGCGATACCGGTTCGGGTCCGGCAACGGAAACCCATTCCGCACATCTTGGTCACTGTTGATGGTCGTAGAAGCAACGAGGTCCAGTTGCATCTTCAACGCATCCTTGGACAACCCCGTCTGCCGCTCCGCATCCTCTTGCTGCTCCAGCAGATTCTGGTAATCCAGCCGCGCCGCAAACGCCACCTTCAGCGAATCCTCCTCCGCGATGTCCGGATGTTCGATCTTCAACCGCTCCAATTCCCGGTCATCCAGGATCACCGCCGTCTGGATGGGGACGCCGATCAAAATCTTGAAATCATCCAACGCCCGCTGATACGCCCGCAAAGCCCCGATCCACGCCGATTCCGCCGTCAACTCCTGCTGCTCGATGCGGCCGAGATCCGCTTGTGAAACCCGTCCCTCCTCCGCCATCGCCCGGCTCCGTTGCGCGCTCAGCTTGGAGCGTTCATAGTTCAGGTACGCATTCCGCACCGCATCCCGTCCGCCGAGGACCCCATAATAGCCTGTCGCTACCTGCACACTGAAATCCTTCCGGAACCGTGTGAAATCCCGCACCGCATAGAGCAAGCTCCGCTCCGCCAGCGTCAACGCCTCCTTCTCCGCCTTGAAACCTGCATTCTTCAACAATGGCCGGGAGAACGTCGCTCCCAATTGGGAAGATGCCAGCGATGACGGGGTTCCCGTCAGCACTCGCAGAAAATCCGTTGTGAACGCCGCCGATATCCGCCCCACATCCCGGATAAGCCAGTCCGCCCCGGCGCTGCCATTCGCATTAAAGCGGTGTTGCTCCACCAGATTATCGCTCAACACCGTCCGCGGCAGCCCGGTGGCCTGATCGATGCCTACCAGCAACGCCTGCTCCGTCCGCACCGAATACGTCGAAGAACCCCGCCCCGAGAACAACGGCGTGAACCGGTGCCGCGACAACGTGAGATTCAATCCCTCCAGATAAAGCTGCTCTTTCCGCGTCTGATACGTCCGGCTGTATTTCACCCCGATCTCCAACGCCTGCTTCAGTGAGAGCATCACCGCCTGCTCTTCCTTCTTCTTTTCGTTCCCCAGGAAATCAGGCGGCGGCTCCGTCACCACCGGCAGACCGTCCAGCACCAGCTTGTTTGTCTGCTCGATCGTGAACTGCCGGTCCATGTTGTTCACCCGGGCCGACTTTTCTTGGATCGCTCCGTAAGTCTCCTTGTCCGCCGACCGCCGATACTGCGCAGAACTGCATCCAGCCAAAACGACACCCGCCGTCAGGCACAACGAAACCAAGCTCCTGTTCGCAAAACTCATTTGGGAATCCGTCTCTAATCGGCTCTCCACCGCACTCTGACAAGTAGAAAAACCAAAAAACGCAGAAGTTGCGCTCCGACCATGAAGTATTTTCGATAAGCTGACCTTTTGAAAACGCGACCGTTGCGAACAGCCTCTTACTGCGTCCTCCCATATACCCGGCGTATTTCTCCTCCCCTCGCTCATCTGACACCTCCTCTTACCGAACCACTCTCTTCCGCCTATCCGCGATCGAACCCACATCGATCCGTCAGCGGAATCTCCCCCGCTCGCAACCATTTTTCCAATCAATTAATTTCCCAAACGAAGATTAAAATTGAATAAAACCACCCCCCTCAACGTCCCCATTAATATCTCCTTTTATCGGCTCTCGGCCTCCACAGCCTCGCCGGAACGAATTACCCGCAAGTTCCCCCGCCAGCCAGAACGCGGCCAAACTAAACCAACCACAGGAAATGTTAACCCCTTCTCCCCAAGGGAGAAGGTCGGGATGAGGGGGAGGCACCGTCCTTAAGCAAGGTTAGCCCCGTTTTCGCCGCAAGCTCTCACCCCACTCTCTGTTCGCCCAGAACCAAAAGCTTGAGCGTAATGCTTAGCCACCGGCCTGCGTCATTTCACGATGACCAACTGCACCGCATCGATCAGCACATACCCGTCCGTATCCTTGTTGGATATCTCCACGCTGTATTCCTTGCCCGCTTTGAATTCGAACTGCCCCACCGGCTGGAACAATTTATCAATAGCCGGCGTTTTCTTCTGGTTCAGCTTGATATCCGCCACACCACCCGCATGTGTGATCTTCACCGGCACGTTCGTCGCGCGATTCCCGTTCACGCTATAACCGATACGCACCTCATACTTCCCATCCTGCGCCACCTTCACCGGGAATACCGCGCTCTGCTGCCCCTTCTCCTCATTTCCGTCATGACGGTATCCCGCCGCCACATATGGCGACGTCACATGCCCGTTCATCCCAAAACCATGCAAGGTTGCCTGCTCATCGTCGATCACGATGCCTTCCAGCTTCTTCGGATCCAACCCTGCTGCACCACCTTCGGATGACTTCTTCGGCCCCGTCCAGATCAACACCTGTTTGTCCGCTGCCAACCGGTCGTGCAGCTTCTGGTAGTCGATCCCCTGCACCGGCTTCTTTTCATCGATTGCCTGCGCTGCCGCCGTCGCAGCGGATTGACCGAGCACCATGAAAACCGGCTCCATGCGGATGGACCCATACGCGATGTGCGACGCCGAGAGACACACCGGCACCAGCAGATTCGCGCACTGCTTCGCCTGCGGCACGATGGACTTGTAGCTGATCGGATACGGCGAGAACCCGCCCACCTGCACATCGCCCTCATTCCGCACCTGCCCGTTTGTATCCACGTAACGCTGCTGGTTGTGTGAATCCATCGTATACGCCGCCAAACCTACCGGATCCTTCGGCTCCGTCTTGCCCTGGCAATCATTCTGCGACATCACGTAATCGCTCACCATCCGGCGCGCCTCGCGCACATAGATCTGTTCCTGCCAGCCGTTCCCTTCCACGAACTCATCCTTGCTCATCCCCCAGCGCGACACTTCCTTGCGGATGTTCTCTGGGATGCGCGGATGGTTCGCCAGCGTCCACATCAAGCCCTGCTGGTATAAGCGATGCTTCGCCACGATTTCCTCGCGTTCCTCATAGGACGCTTCCGGATAATCATAATTCTGCCCGATGAAATCTGTGGAGAATCCCAACTTGTTGTTCGTATCCGTCTTGCGGTTAGGCATCCCGGAATTGATCCACGGCACCCCGCGCTCACCCGCCTCGAAATTGCGGAACAACAGCTCATACCACAATTCGTTGTAGCCCTCCGGCTTGTGGAACGGGATACGATTTTCCGGCGCATCCGTCAGGCACATGCGGAAGCAATACGCCTGCACTCGGTGATCTTTCCCGCCTTCCTCGCCCGGCCCCTTCGGATCGATATGCGGCAACAACCCGCTGCTTGGGTCACCCTTCTTGATATACGGATCGATGCCCTTGAAAAGCTGGTGCGACTTGGCCTGCTTCGTCTGCACCCCGTTCAACGTCTCGCCATACTGCGCATTCGCCTCGCGGCCCACCGTATAACTCACATTCGCCACCGCCATCAAATCGCCCTCGTACGTGGCATCGATGAACATCTTCCCGCGAAACATCTTACCCGACTCCATCTTGATCGCCATGATGCGCCACGGGATCGATTTTGTCATCGCCGCGCCCGCTTTGCGATCCAGCCGCTCGCCATAAACCACCTCGATCTGGTTCGCCTTCACCCAATCATTGAAAACCTTCAGGGCCGCGCTCGGTTCGAACGTCCACATCGTCTCCTCGCCCGTCAACGTGCGCGTCTGCCCGTCATCCTTATACTCATGCCGCGTCTGGAATTTCCACGCTGCCGGGTCGTTATAGTGCTTGCGGATATCCTGATAAAACTCCCGCGCGATCCCGCCGATCGCCGCCTTGTTCCCGATATCGGTCTGCCCCAAGCCACCGCTGCTCAAGCCGCCCAGCCGCTTCGTCGGTTCGATCACCACCACCGTCTTGCCCAGCCGCTTCGCCTGCACCGCCGCCGCGACACCCGCCGACGTCCCGCCATAGATTACCACATCATAATCCGCTTCCGCCCCCTGCAACGAACCGAGACAGAACACACTCAGGACCAGTAAGGATAAAAATTTCATACCGTGCATAGGATGTGATGATTGTCCGCAAATAAACCTCGCGAGCAAGCCCATATAGGAGCGCCGATCTCCGATCCGGCGCGCCTCGTCGTAATCGTTCTCGCCCTCGTCGTTGTCCTCGCTTTGCCAATTCCCATACACCCGCCTCCTTTTCTGCTGAAACCATACGCTGAACGCCTCGCCACGCATAATAGTACTTTTCGATGGTCACTATCGTTTTTTCCGATAGTCGCCATTTCAGCTAAATCCCGCCCCGACTATCGGCAATTCGTATTGGCTATTCTTCCCCATCTGCGCTCATCCGCATCCATCTGCGGTTAACTCCCATCCTCTTCCGCAGTTCCCCTTCTCTGTTACCTCCGTTCTCTCCTGTTTATTCCCATTTCGCGTATTTAGCGGTCACCTTCCCTCTCTCGATGTTCAGCGTTCGATGTTGGATGTTCGATGTTGGATGTTCGATGTTTCACTCTATGTGTTCTCTGCGGTTATACACCTACTCCAAATGTATGAATCCTCGCCGTATCGCTTCCGCCGTCGCCTGCGCCCGGTCATTCACCTTCAACTTCACGAACAGATTGCTGATATGCCGCTTCACCGTGTCCTCGGAAATGAAGAGCTGCCCGCCGATCTCCTTGTTGCTCAATCCGCGCCCCAGCAACTGCAATATCTCCAGCTCCCGCGGACTCAGATCCGGCCCAGCCACTCGTGCCGCCAATCGCGATGAGATCGCCGGGGGCATAAACCGTTCCCCCTTTGCCAAAGCCCGGATCGCCGCCAGCAACTCCGTCCGTGGTGAGGACTTCAGCAAATAACCAAACGCCCCTGCCTGCGTTGCCCGGTAAATATCCTCATCCCCATCATACGTCGTGAACATCAGCACCCGCGCCGTCGGAAATTCTTTCGTGAGCGCCGCCGTCGCCTCGATGCCATTCTTCCCCGGCAACCGCAGATCCATGATCACCACATCCGGCTTCTTTTGCCGATACAGCTCCTGCACCAGCTCCCCGTTCTCCGCCTCCACCACCACCTCCAGATCATCCTCCAGTGCCAACGACGCCACCACGCCGCTCCGCACCACGAAATGATCATCCACGATCATCAACCGGATCCGCCGCTCTGTCGTGTTCGCGCTCATGCTTTCAACCTTTGACTCCCAGCGGAGCCATAAATTCGATTGTGGTTCCCTTGACCGGCTCGCTGCTCAAGCGGAAGTCACCGCCCGCCTTCTTCGCCCGTTCCTGCATCCCTTGCAATCCGAAATGCCCCGGCCTCACCGCCATCCCTTTGCTCGCCTCGAACCCCACTCCATCATCCTTCACCGTCAATCGCACCTGCGTCTCCTGAACTTCGATTATAACGGCAATATTCTTCGCCTGCGCATGCTTCACCGCATTCGTCATCGCCTCCTGCGCGATCCGCAACACCGGATGCGCCAGACTCTGCGGTATCCGCGCCAAATCCCCTTGCACTTCCACCGCGATCTTCACTCCGGCATTCCCCGCCATCTCCTCTGTACTCCGCTCGATCAACTGCCGCAATAACGTCGGCTCCACCTCCGAGCCCCGCAAGTTCCACACAAACTCCCGCGCCTCAACTTGCAATCTTCCCACCAGCTTCCGTGTGGCCTCCACCAGTCCTTTTGCTTTCGGCTCCTCCACGCGCGGCACCACCGCATCCAGTCGCAGCGATAGCCCGATCAATTCCTGCTCCAATGTATCATGAAACTCACGCGCGATCCGCTGCCGCTCTTCCAAAGCCGCCGCCTTCTCCACCCCTTGCCGGATGATCTCCGTCTGCCGCTTCACCCGTGTGCTCAATTGCAACGCCCACATCAACGCGAGCAATGCCAGCAACAACACGATTCCCACCGCAATGCCCAGCCGTTCGGCCGTCCACCACGGCGGCTGCGTCAACACCAGCACATCCGCCGGTGAACGTAACAACAGTTCGAACGACCGCGGACTGCTGTTAAAGCTCGGTGAACCCGAGTTGACCTGCTCCACCAGGCACACACCCGTCGCCCGGATGCGCGTGCCCGCCTCCAGCACAAAAGACGAATCCACCTCGCCTCGCTCCATCCGCGCGCGAAACACCTCATTGCTGCTCTGCAACACCAATGTCGTCTCCGTCCGCCCCGCCAGAAACTCCAGCACCGTCGCCTCCAACGAAATCAAGTTTGCATCCAACGTCCCGCGCAAGACCTGCCGTACCGTCGTCGCCACCGGCTCTGGCGCATTCGTCCGGGCCACGCGCCGATACACCGCATCCTCCAGCATCGCACTGAACGCCCCCATTGCCGGAAATCCTGACACCTCCACCACATCGCCCGGCTCCAACCGCCGCACATCCTTCGCCAACACGCGCAACCCGCGATCCTCATCGCGCAGATACAGTGCATTCCCCGTTTGTCCTGCCGTCACAACGCCCTGCACCTTCACGCGATGCCCGCTTAACCCATCTGGCGCAAAGCGCAGCAAGGAATTCAAGGGCGACAACGGTCGCTCAAACGGTTCCGCCGGAGCTGGCTCCAACACTTCCACTTCTTCCATCCGTTGAATGCGGATATGCGGCGCCACCAGTTGCCGTTTATCATTGATGAACCCCGCCGCCAAACCTCTGACCCGTATCCGCGCATCCACGAGTTGCTGGTGCGTTTCATTGGGTGGTTCTGCTGCTTGGATCTCGATCTTGCGCGAGCCCGCCGCCAGCAGCAACGTCATCCGCCCTTCCGGAATCCCCTTCACCAGCCGCCCCACGCCCTCCAGCTCTACCCATTCGTAATTGAACCGCCCCGCCGCCAAATCATCAAAACTCACCCGACGCGGCACCGGCAGCTTCCCTTGCTCCAACACCTCCACCTTGTCCGCATCGATGCCCGGCACATAAAGCCCCGGAAACGTCTTCCCATGCACCTTCACCCGCAACCCCGGTTGCAATCCCGAACTCGTCGCCTTGCCCTTGAAAAACGTCCCGCCCGTCTCATCCTGCAGGAACACCGTCCGCCCAAAATCCACCAACGTCACCACCCCAACCACCTCCACCGGCAACCCATTCGTCGCCATCTCGGGCGACACCCGCCGCACATCCATCGCCGTGCGCAAAACTTCCCGCGCAGCCGGAACCACCTGCGCCTCCGCGATCATGGCCAAAAGACAAAACAGTACCCCAACCACCCAACGATGGCCGATGACTGAAACCTTTTGCCCAAACAACTTCATGTGAACCGCCCCAGCATTAAAACGTCGCTCCAAAAATTGCGAGGCAATCCGCTATGGCCTACTGTCCCCAATCAGCCGCCCTCTTAGCACCTGCATTACCATCCTCAGCCGCTTTTACTGACGACAACAACACCTCTCATTACAAAAAATTCCCGTACAATTCTCCATCCACATATTGACAACCCGCCCGACTTGCCGTGATGTCACGCCCCATGAACTGGATACTCATCGGGGTGCTGGTTTACATCCTCTCCCAGCTCGCTGTCGGCCTGGCTGTCTCGCGTAATATCGACAGCGAGGAAGATTATCTTTTGGCCGGTCGCAGTCTGGGCGTCGGCCTGTCCACCTTCAGCATTTTCGCCACCTGGTTCGGCGCCGAGACCTGCCTGAGCTCCGCCGGTCAATTCTATGAGAAGGGTTTCGCCGGTGGTGCCGTCGATCCCTTTGGCTATGGGCTTTGCATCTTATTCCTCGGTGTCGCTTTCGCCATCCCGCTCTGGAAAAGAAAACTCACCACGCTCATCGATCTCTTCCGCCAGCGCTACTCCGTCGTAGTGGAACGCGCTTCCGTGCTGCTCATCGCGCCCACCTCCATCATCTGGGCCGCCGCTCAAGTCCGCGCCTTTGGTGAAGTCATCAGCGATGTCTCTAACTCCGCCGTCAGTGTGGATATCGCCATCCTCATCGCCACCGCTGTCACCATCCTTTACACCGTCTCCGGCGGTTTGAAAGCCGACGTCATGACCGACCTTCTCCAAGGCATCATCATCATCGTCAGCCTCATCATCATCTTCATCGTCGTTGTAGCGCAAACGCCCGACATCTCCGGCATCATCCGGGAGATGGAGCCCAGCCGCCTCAATCCTTTTCACACCACCGGGAATATTTGGGATCTGCTCGAGCTTTGGCTCGTTCCCATCTGCGGCTCTGTCGTCGCCCAGGAATTGATTGGCCGCACCCTCGCTGCCCGTTCACCTGAAGTAGCCCGTAAATCCGCGTTACTGGGTGGTGGCATTTATATCCTCATCGGCCTGATCCCCGCCTTCCTCGGCTTGATTGCTTATAAGACCATGCCCGGCATCACCGATTCCGAACACGTCCTCCGCTTCCTTGCCAAAGAACATCTGAACACCTTCATGTATGTCGTTTTCACGGGCGCACTGGTCTCCGCCATTCTCTCTACGGTTGACTCCACCCTTCTCTCCGCCTCTGCGTTGCTCTCGCACAATCTCATCGTTCCCCTGCTCTCAGAAGACACGGAAGAAACCACCAAGCTTCTCTCGGCTCGCATCATGGTGGTTGTCAGCGGATTGATCGCAGCCTGGTTGGCCATGGGCGCTGACTCCGTCTTTGAACTCGTCCACGAAGCCTCAGCCCTCGGCAGCACCGGTGTTTTCGTCATCATGGTGATGGCCCTGTTCAGCAACTTCGGCGGCTCAGCTGCCGCCCTAACCGCCTTGGGTGGCGGTCTCGCTGTTTACATCCTGGGCAAGCAATACGAATCACCTTACCCGTTTCTCCTCTCCCTGGCCGCCGCCTTCGGTGGCTACTTCCTCGCCGGCCTGGCCGAGCAAAAACTGCTCTCCAAACGCGCAGCCGCCTGATTCATGACGCCATCCAAATTCTCCCGAGTAGCGCAGATTGGCACCTGTCGTGTCGCCGCCAGGTAGTCGACAGAATATGAATATCCCTCAGAAATTGAAGGCCACCGTTCCCAACACCCCGGAGGGGCGGGCGAAACAAACGACCATCTGACAGGACCTGCTGACTGCTCACCTCAATTCAACAACAAATCCACCTTGCTCTGCCCGCGGTAGGTCTCATCGATCGGCTTCGGCGTGATGATGAACAACCGCTCCGCCGTCACCTTGTCCGTCTTCAGCAAGAAGCTCTGCACACTCTGCGCCCTTTGCTGCATCAGTTCGCGCAACTCGCTCTCCTCCACCTTCACGCGTTCCAGCAACTTCGCTTCCATCTCCGCCAGCGTGATCACTGTCACCGGTGCCGCTGCGGGTGAGGTCGCTGTCGCTGCTTCAGAAGCTTTAGTCACCTCATCCTTTGTCGGCTCAGTTTTAGCTACTGCTTTGCTGGCTTCATTCTTCACCACCGGCTTGACCTCCTCTTTGGCCTTAGACTCTAGCACCTGCTTCCGCCGCTCCGCCAAAGCCAACTGCACGGCACCACCACTCTTCGCCGCCGCCGATGAAAACTTGGTTGCCTTTTTGGCCTCAACGGCTTTCGCCAACTTGACCGGCACCTTTGCCATCGGCGCGTTGGTGACCACCGGGATCACCGCTACCGGCCCATTCGTCTGCACCGACACCACGGCATTCGTCGCCACGGGCAAGGGCCCAAACGCCGCCACATACGCCGTCGTCACCAACCGCTCTCGGTCCGCCGTTTCCAATTTCACTTCCCCGATCGCTGGCGGCACCACACCTGTCGCTGCGATCTCTTTCAGCCGCGCCGTCTTCAATTGCTGCTCGAACTTCAATTGCACCAGCGCCTGCTTGTCCGTCTTCGGCTCCACCGCCCCGGCGATCTCCAGATTCAAACCCGGCCGTTCATACAACGCCTTCGCGAGCTTCTGCATCTTATCCTGCTCCGCCGCCGAGATCTCCCCCGAACCCGGCTCGAACGCCACAAAGCTCATCTCCTCACCACCACCCACCAACTTGCCCAACAACGCGAACGGGGATGCCACCGCCTTCGTCACCAGATTCACCAGCACCTTCATCACGACCGGGAACACGCGGAACTGTGGATCGTCCAGCCGACCGCTCACCGGCAGATCCAGTTCGATCTTGCCATGGCGGTCTTTCAACAACGCCACGCCCAGTTTCAACGGCAGGTTGATCGCATCCGGGCTGTTGTTCTTGGACCCCAGCGTGAACTGATCCACCACCACGCTGTTCTCTGACTTCAACGCCATCCCTTGGATGTCATACTTCAAGGCGATGCTCACCTTGCCCTTCACGATGGGATACCCGCCAAACTTCTCCATGTAGGGCGTGAACGCCGTCAGGTCCGTATTACGATTGCTCACCACCAGATCAAGCAACAGATTCCCCAACACCGGCCTCACCCTTCCCGTCACTGAGAACGGTGCCAATTCATCAACCCGCCCACTCACATTGACCGTCGCGGGTTGCTCACCGATCGTCGAAAGCCCATCGATGCTCACATCAAACTTCTGCACCGCGAAGTTGCAATGCGGCAGGATGGAATGATCCGCATACTTCAGCGACGCATTCTCGAGCACCAGCTTCGTGAGCTTCACCGGCACCACATTCGTGTTCGCACCACTTGCGGCAACCGTCTTGTTCGTCACCGCCGTTGTGGCCACTTCATTCGTCGCCGCTGGCTTGAGCATCAGCACCGTCTCAATGTTCGATTTCTTGTTCGTCCCGATGATCAAACTCGTCTGCAACCCCTTGAGATTCACTTCCTGCACCTGCAAATCCTGCGGCTCGCTCTTGAGCTGAATGCCGTTGATCGCCAACGATTCCCATTTCACGAAATCCTTGAACTCCGTCCCATCCGCCGTATCAAACTTGTCCAGCTTCACCTCACCGTTGAATTGGAATTTTGGCACGCCACCCGCAGGCAAAACAAACGTCGTCTTGCCGCTCGTCGAGAGCAACCCGCTCCGTATCGCCACATTCACAAACGGTGCCGCGAACGGTTGGAACGGCCGCAAATCCATCTCCTTCAGTGCCAGCATCAATTCCCCATCCGGCGGGAACACACGCACCGGCCCGGACACCTCCACCGATCCCGCTTCGTTCAAACGGGCAGAGATCTTCGTCGCCAACGTCGCGTTCGTCGTCAGTTGAAAGCCATCTACGCGCACCGCGATTTGATCCACCTTGAGCTTCGCCGGTTTCGTCAGCGTCTGATCTTCCACACTCACGCCGTAGTTTGTCACTTGCAGCGAATCCAACGATACCTTCCACGGCACCACCGCATTCGTGCTCGTCGTCGCGACCACCACCACTTCATTCGTCTTCACCGGCTGCGACTTGATGAGATTCAGCAGATTGATGCTTCCATCCTTCTCGCGCACCACCTTCGCCTCCAAACCGCTCGTCGCCAGCTCCGCCACCTTGATGGACCGTTCTTCCAGCGACGCCACAATCGACCGCACGTCCACCGTCGCCAATGTCACCAACGTCTCGCCCTTCGCTGACACCTTTAGGTTGCGCACCTGCACCAAACCATTCGTCAACGTCACCGCTGGCGTCTTGCCCGCGAGCGAGAAACCATATTGCCCGGAGACATTCACCGTTCCCTGCGCGATTTCTCCCGCAAAGAACTCCGACACATACCCCGCATATTTCGGCAGCGAAACGCCCTCGATCTTCAGCGTGCCGCTCGATGCCGGTGGCTGCACCGCCACGCGTCCGCTCCAGGATAGCTTCATCCCAGCATCATCACTCGCCGTGAACGCATACGGACTGTTCCTGTCTGGTCGCGTCGTCAACTGCGTCAGGTCAAACTTGATCGGCGCGATCTTGGTCTTGAACGGCCCCGGACGCGTCTCATCCGTAAACGCCACCGTTCCCCCCTCAATGCTCAGCAACTCCACCAACACGGCGGGCAACGGTTTCACTTCCTTCACCTCGTTGGTATTCGCCGCTGGGATGAGATTGTCGAAATTGAACGTCCCATCCGCCTTGCGCGTTACCTGGCCAAACGGCTCCTTCACCGACACCTCGCCCAACGTCCACGCCCCATTAAAGATGGACGACCCCAACTCAAAATTCACATACAGCTCGCCCAAGGATGCAAACGTCTCCCCATTCGTCTCCGTCAGAGAAAACCCACGCATCGTATACGAGAACGCATACGGATTGAGTTTCACCTCAGCGATAGCCACCTGCCGCTTCGTGAACTCCGGCAGCCGCTTGATAAGCTGCGACTTGATCACCGCCGGTAGCACCAGAAAACCCACGATCGTGTAGATCACCAGCACCACGGCCGACCAGATCAGCCGCCGGAACCACTTCGTCTTCTTAAATTCGTTGAACTTCTCGTTTGCCATATGAGAGATAAAAACACCCGAGCCGGAATGATGAACTCATTCCGGCTCAGGGTCAAACTCCCGCCATCGAAATGGCAATATACGAGCGGTTTTAGAGGCTTTCGGACTTATCTCTCGTTAAAAAGCACCCGCAAATTCTTCGTCTGCCGCCCAGCGAGGATGATATCCAGCTTTCCGTCCCCGTTCAGGTCCGCGACCTTCAAATCCTCGATCGCAACTTCCTCGGCTGAGATCGGCGTCATGCGCCACTGCTTGCCGTCCTTGTCCAGCGGCGTGAAGAGCCGCACGCCCGGTACGCCCTTCGGCGTCATCCCGCGCCACCCCGCGATGATCTGGTCGCTGCCCAACCCCAGCACATCAGCGATTGCCAACCCATGCCCATCCTTCAACGTGTCATCGATTTGCGCTCGCACCCACAACCCATCCGCCGCTGGTGCCACATACGCCGCCACCGTCGTCCCGTGCATCGGCTCGATCGTCGCGATGAACCGCTTCCCGCCGGGCAGCTTGCCATCGCGGATCTCACCCGTCGGCTGGTCCGTCAATTGCGTGCGTTTCCATTCACTGCCGCTGCGATCAAACTCAAACACGCCTTCCTTGCTGCCCAAGATCAATTCCGGTTCCGCATCTTTGTCCCAGTTCACTCCTTGGAAATTATGGCTCATGTGTAACTTGTCGCTGACCACATTGACTTTCCATTCGTCCTTGGGATTCCCGGGCACCGTATAGGCCAGCACCTTGCCACCCACGCCTTCGCCGCCTTTGTTGCCGCGACCATGCAGCGGCTTCACGATGAGTTCAAACTTCCCCGCCGCATTCTTCACCCAATGCATGCGATGCACCGTCGGCTCATGATGCAACGCCACCGGCTCCCACTTCTGCGTGCGATCTTTCGGCGGGATAAGATAGAACACCGCCCCGCTGGTTTCCGTATCGCCCGGATTCCACCCCGCCCCCACCGCGATCTCCGCCTTGCCGTCCCCATCGATATCCGCCGCCGCGATGCACACGTGATCCTTGTCCGTCAATTTCTCCGCGATCACAAACTTCTCCCACGTCGGGTTGCGAT
This sequence comes from Limisphaerales bacterium, assembly GCA_965283725.1. Lineage (GTDB taxonomy): Bacteria > Verrucomicrobiota > Verrucomicrobiia > Limisphaerales > JAEYXS01 > JAEYXS01. The sequence goes on along the minus strand of CBDIPT010000001.1, from coordinate 859,156 downwards.
ACCATTGAATCGTATTTTTGTCCGCCAGGAGGATGTCCGGCTTCTTATCCCCGTCCACGTCCGCGATCGCGATGCCGTAACCGATTTCCACCTTCGTATCCACATCCACCGCACGGAACTTTGGCAAGGGCGGTTCTGCGGCAAACAAAGACGAAGCGGCCAAGGCGCTGATGACGACAGGCAAGAGAGACGTTTTCATAGGATGCCGGGAATTAAGCGGCAAACCGGCCCCAGTTCCAATCTTTTCCTGCGCCCTCCTTTACCCTTGCCGCGCTCCACGCAGTTTGTTCTCGTCTCCGCCATGAAGCTCATTGACTGCGACGAATCTTACGCCCCGCAGATCCTGGCCATCTACAATCACGCCATCCTTCACACCACCGCGCTCTACGATTACCGCGCTCGCACGCCGGAGATGATGACCACCTGGTTCCAGAACAAGCGCGCTGGCAACTACCCGATCATTGGTGCGATCGATGAAAACGATGGCACACTCCTGGGCTTTGGCAGTTACGGTCCATTCCGGAATTTTCCCGCTTATAAATACACCGTGGAACACTCCCTCTATGTCCGCCATGATTGTCGTGGACGCGGTCTTGGCCGGATTCTGCTGCAAGAAGTCATCACGCGCGCTCAAGCCCAAAACTACCACGTCTTGGTCGCGGCCATTGATTCTCAGAATGAAGTCAGCATCCGCCTCCATCAAAAGTTCGGGTTCACCCACTCTGGCGGGATTCAACAAGCCGGCTTCAAATTCAACCGCTGGCTCGACCTCGTCTTCTACCAACTGATTCTTTCGACGCCCGCAAAACCACAAGACGGCTGATTCCTCTACTTCCGTTTCGTGTATTTCGCGTATTTAGTGGTTAACCATTCTTCACCACAAACGCCTCCAGCTTCGCCACCACCTCCGCCGGTATCCGTATCGGTTTCTCTTCTGCGTTCAAGCAGCCGTGGATGGTAGTTCCCTCCAACAAAACCTTGTCCTCCGCCGTCACCACCCGGTATGCAAACGCCATCTTCACCCCGCGCAGCTCGCTCAACCACACCTCGATCCGCACCACATCATCATACCGCGCCATGCCCCGATAACGCACCTGCACCTCGATCACCGGGAACTTTACCCCCTGCACATCCAGTTCTGACAAGGGTATTTCCAGCGAACGAAAGAACTCGCCCCGCGCTTCCTCCAAGAAATCCAGATACCGCGCATAATACACGTGATTGCCCACGGTGCATTCCGCGTAGGTGACCCGATGAGTATGCGTGAAAACCTGCTGCGCCATAGCGAACCAGCTCAAAAGCCTTACGCCTTCCGCCCCACACCCAACACCTCACGGCAGTACTTCACACTGCGTTCCAGCTCCGCCAATTGGAACTCCGCCGTCGGCTTGACGCCTTCGGCCGGCTTGCCTTTGCGCGCCAGCGCCGAGAACTTGGCGAATTCATAAGGCCGCACTTCCGGGTAAATCTTCCAGAAATCCGCCTTAAGATAATCCTGCGGCTTCACAAATTCCGAGATGATCTCCAGCGTCAGCGGCACGTGCGGGCACAGCTCAGCCCAGCGCTTCACGTAGCCCTTCATATCCGCCACGCCCTCGCCCATGGCCGCCCACTTCACCGCCGCGCCATTCGGCGTTTCCCACACGATGGAATCCCGGATGCCCGCGCACGCCGCGTAGGGCGCCAAAATCTCCAGATTCACCAGCGGATCTTCCAGCGTCCACGTGGCGTTGCCCGAATCAATCGTCGCCCCCACGTACTCTTTGCCCGCTTCTTCGATCAGCCGCTGCAATTCCCACGCCTGCATATCGCCCGCGTGATTTTCGATGGCGATCTTCACGCCGTTGTCCAGCGCGTAGCTCTTCACCGCTTTGCAGACCTTCACCGTATCCTTGTTCCGCGCCACAATGCCGCCGGGCGTGGAACGATCCTTGCCCGTGCCCTGATAGCACCGCGCCACGTTGGAACCCAACGTCTTCGCGATCTTGATCGTGAGCTTGAGGTGTTCCTCTGATGTCCCCCATTTCTTGACCGAATCATAGGACGTCGAGGACGGACAGATGCAGCCCGTGCCCGCCAAAATTTCTATACCCAAATCATCCGCCTTCTTCTTCAAATCCTTGAGGTAGGCGTCCGAGTGGTTCTCATAGACGTCCAAGTCGGAGAACAAGATCGAATCTACCTTCAACGCAGCCGCGTGCTCCAGCAGTTTCCCGGCTTTCCACTTGGCATCGCGCACGGAGAAATTATCAAAGCCCAGTTTCAGTTTGGGCTTCGCTTCATCTGCCGCTTTAGTGAGCGCTGGCGCAGCCAGCGCCACGGCGGCACCGGCCAAGGCAGCTTGTTTGATAAAATCGCGACGCGGCATGGATTCAGAATTGGCGTTCATGGGCTGGCGAAAGACTTAAACCGATTCAACCTTTGGCGGCGAGATGTTTTTCGACCGCTTCGGCCATCGCACTGACGCTCGTCAATATCTGCTTGGCCGCCGCTTGGTCGGCGATTTTCAGCCCGAAATTCTTGTCGAGGGCCACCACCAGTTGCAACGCGTCCACCGAATCCAACCCCACACTGTTCGGCCCGAACAGCGGCTGATCATCCCCGATTTCCTCGACTGTGACTTGGAGCATCAGGTTCTCCACCATGAGCTGTTTGATTCGTTGCTTTAGTTCGGCGTTGCTTTGCATGCGTTATCTCTGGATGTGTTGCGCGCTGCCAAAAAAAGCCACTTACGGGCCAAAAGCAATCATGGAATTCGGGGGATATCCCCTAGAAGACCGTCAAACGATCAAGATAACCTCTTGATAATCCACTGGATACCGCTCAGTGACAGTGCGGGCATCCGCCCCCAGAAAGCACCGGGCTGATGTAGGGAATGCCCAGTTCCATGCCGCGCAAGACCAGCAAAACACCGACCACCGCCAGGCTGATCGGCACCAAGTTTTGCCAGCGGATCTGGAACACCCCTTGCAATTTCCGCCCTGCCAGCCCCAACCCCAACATCACTGGCAAAGTCCCCAGACCAAATGCGGCCATTGATAACACCCCGGTCTGCAAGCTGCCCGTCGCCGCCGCCGCCGCGCACGCCACATAGACCAGACCGCACGGCAATAACCCGTTCAACATGCCCAGCAGGAAGAGCGAACCGAACGTCCTTTGCTGCAACAACCGCCCCACGCTCGCCTTCAGCCATACCACGCTCTTGGTGATGGGCAGGCCCAGACCGATTTTTGAAGTAGCCACCAACCCCAGCAAGATGAACGTCCCGGCCGCCAGCGATACCCATTTCTGAAAACCGGCCAGTGCCAAACTTTGCCCCACCAGACCGAACAGCACCCCCAGCAGGCAATACGTCAGTACCCTGCCGACGTTATAGAGCAATCTGCCCGTCACGAAAGCACTCCGCGTATTTCCCGCCATCGGCAAAGCCAATGCCAGCGGTCCGCACATGCCCGCGCAATGCAGGCTGCCGACCAATCCGAGCATCAATGCCGTCCAGAGTTCCATACTTTACCGGTTATGACTTGCCGCCGATGACCACCGATTGATCGAAATAATATTCCTCGTTGTTCACCTTCCACGTGGCCCGCAGCTTCCACAACCCGTTGCGGAGCTTGGAAGTATCGATCCTTTGCAGGCCGCTCTCATTGACTTGCAAGGTGATGGTCCGGTCCAGGCTGGCATCCGAAGGCCGGTAGAGATGGATCTCGCCAGTTGGTTTGGCCCCGTTGTGCTCCGCCGGCAACCGCAACATCAAGCTCTGCGCCGCCGCATCGCTCGTCACCGTGATATCTTTCCGCAATTGTGCCGTGCGGTTCACCCGCTCGATCTGCTTCTGAAAGCGCAGCTCCTCTTCATAATAATCCTTGCGCACCAGATCCATGTTGTTGTGCGTGGCGACCACCGCCCACGAAACCATCGCCGTGATAAAGATCACAAACCACCCGATGATGACATAGGGCCAGGATTCCTGGATTTGTGTTCAGTCTTTGTCGTGTTCATGATGTTCTTTCCGCGGACCTACGAACGCCGTTTCCACTGTCTCCAAGAGTTTGCCCTTGGAATACACCCCGATCTCCAGCGGCGTTGTTCCGTTTTTCAAATGCTCTTTTTCGATCTCGATCAGCACCGAGGTTTGCGCCGAGCTTTCCTTGAGCGCTGTGAATACGCTCGCCCCCAGCACCTTGATCTTCCCCTTTCCCTTCAGCAGCCGCAGATCCACCGTGATATCATGCGCCGTCTTGTTCACCACGCGCAATGTATAGATGTTGCTGATCTTCCCCTCCGCCGTTTCCTGGAACAGCGTTCCCGGAGCGCGCAGCAAAGCCGTCTCCACATCGGACCGTGTGAACACCAGCACCAGGAACAGCACCACCAAGCCCGTCAAAATGACCGAATACAACTTCATGCGGGCCGTGAATTTCAACGCCTGCCCTTTTTCAATGCCGTTCAAGGACGCATACCGGATCAGCCCCGTCGGCAGGCCCACTTTCTCCATCACGCTGTCACAAGCATCGATACATGCGGTGCAATTCACACATTCCATCTGCACCCCGTTACGGATATCAATACCCGTCGGGCAGACGGCGACGCATTGGTGGCAGTTCACACAATCGCCCTTGCCTTCCGCCTTGCGTTCCTCCGGCTTTTGCTCCCGTTTCAACGGCGCCCGACCTTCACCCCGCTTGTAATCGTAAGCCACCACCATCGTGTTCTCATCCAGCAACGCCGATTGGAAACGGCCATAAGGACAGATGAATGTGCATGCTTGCTCCCGGAACCGAGCAAAGATGGCGAAGAATAACAGCGTGAACAGGATCATGAACGTCAATCCCGTGACGTGATTCCGCGGATCATCCGCGATGATGTGAAAAAGTTCATCACTGCCGATGATGTAGCTCAGCAGTGTATTCCCCACCACGAAGGACAAGGCAAAAAAGATGCCCAGCTTGCTCACCCGCTTCCAGATTTTGCGCGCATTCCACGGCGAGGCCGCCAGTTCCTTCTGCTCGTGGGCATCCCCTTCGATCCAGTATTCGATCTTCCGGAACACCATTTCCATCATCACCGTCTGTGGACAGGTCCACCCGCACCACAGGCGGCCAAAGGCCGTGGTGAAGATCATGATGCTGGCAAAGAAGACCAGCATGGCCACCGCAAAGATGATCGTATCCTGCGGCCAGAAAATCTGTCCCAAGATGGAAAACTTCCGTTGCACGATGTTGATCATCAGGAGCGGGTTGCCGTTGATCCGCACAAACGGCCCCACGAACATGATGGTCAACAGCACCCAGCTCATCCAGGTGCGCCAGCGATACCACTTGCCATTGACCTTCTTCGGGAAGACCCACTTGCGGTACCCCTTCAGATCGGCGGTCGCGATATGGTCGCGAAAGTCCGCCATATTCACCGTCTGCTGCGCCGCGAGTGGATCGTGTTTTTCCGGCTCTTTTACTGGTGCACTCATACTACGTGCCCTTCTGGGACATCCCAAACTGCCAGCTCCAAGCCGCCTAAGAACACCGCCCCATGACCACTCACAGGCAGACTGGCGTTCACTGGTCCGGTGCTTCTTTGGGGCTTGGAGCTGTGCATCAGGAATTTTTGGTTATTCGAACGCGCTCGGTTTCTCTGGACCAGCGGGCTGGTTCTCCGGCGGCTTCGGATTCGGCGGTTTGGTCCCGCGCATGGTATAGATATAACTGGCCACCGATTCGATCTCGTTCGGTTTTAAAACTCCACGCCAGGTTAACATACCCTTCTCCGGAACGCCATTGATGATGATCTTCACGTTGTCCACGTAATTCGAGCCGTGGATCCAGAAGTCATCCGTCAGGTTTGGTCCCACAAGACCACCGCCGTCCGGCCGATGGCAAGGTGCGCAGTAGATGCCGAAGACCTGCTGGCCTTGGGCCAGTTTGACGGCGTCTTTGGAAGGCGTCAAAGCGGACAGGTTCGACTCAAACTTCGCCAGTGAGGCGGATTTGATCTCTTCGCCTGCCTTTTGCTCCTTCGCATACGCCGCCGCCTGGAGATCGCCCAGCTTCAGCACATGATAATAAACCATGTAGAAGACAGCGAAGCCCACGCAGATGTAGAACAGCCACACCCACCAGCGCGGCAGGAGGTTGTCTAGTTCCTTGATGCCGTCTGCCTCATGTTCGAGCAGCAAAGGCTGTTTTGGATCATTATTCATGGCTGGCCTCCGTCTTCTTGGTGCCATCTTCCAAAGGAATCTGGCTCATCGTTATCAATAAGGATTTCTTGAGGGTTGCCGCCCAGATCATCGCGCCCGTGAAGACCGCGAAGAACAGGCAGATGGAGATGATACCGAAGTTTTCCACTCCACCGACGTGAGTTAGTACATTCTTTATCATATAGGCCTCGTTATTTGGTGGTTGCCGGTGCGGCTTGCGCCGCCTGCACTTTGATGTCCGTGCCCAACCGTTGCAGGTAGGCGATGAGGGCGATGATCTCGCGATCCGGTTTCGCCTCGACCGAGCCCGTCTTCAGGTTGGCCACGATGACCGCGGCCTGTTTCGCGGCGTCCTTCTGGGCGTCGCCATTTTCATACCCGGCGGGATACGGCACACCCACTTTGCGCAAGGCGCTGATGCGGGCCGTCAGATCGTTCGTCGCCATCGTCTGCGTCAGCAGCCAGGAGTAGCGCGGCATGATGGAACCGGGCGAAGTCGTCCGCGGATCATCCATGTGATTGTAGTGCCAGGCATCCGGATACTTCGCACCGACGCGGTGCAAATCCGGCCCTGTGCGCTTGGACCCCCACAGGAACGGATGGTCATAGACGAACTCACCCGCCTTCGAGTAATCCCCGTAACGCTCCGTCTCGGACCGGAACGGACGTATCATCTGCGAATGGCAGCCCACGCAGCCTTCGCGGATGTAGATGTCACGCCCCAAAACTTCCAGTGGCGTATAAGGCTTCACGCTGGAGATCGTCGGCACGTTTTCTTTGATCAGATACAGCGGCACGATTTCCACCAGACCGCCGATGGCGACCGCCACCAAGGCCAGCACCGTCAGCGTCAGCGGCTTGGCTTCCAGCCAACGATGTTTCCACGGATCTTGCGCACCGTGCTGATGATCTTCTTGATCTTTGATCGAAGCTGCCTGGGCTTCCACTTCCGGCACAAACACCCCGGACTTCGCCGTCTTCCACAGGTTATAAGCCATCAGGATCGTGCCGAACAGATAGAGCATGCCACCGATGGAACGCAGCTTGTACATCGGGATCAATTGCAGCACCGTCTCCAGAAAGTTGGCGTATTGGAGGAAGCCTTCCGGCGTGAACTGTTTCCACATCAAGCCCTGCGTGATACCGCTCCAATACATCGGGATGACGTAGAACATCATGCCCGTGAGCGAGATCCAGAAGTGCCAGTTCGCCAGCTTGTTGGACCAGAGCTTGGTGTTATACAAACGCGGGAACAGCCAGTAGAGCATGGAGAAAGTCAGGAACCCGTTCCAGCCCAACGCCCCTGTGTGCACGTGAGCGATCGTCCAATCCGTATAGTGTGAGAGCGAGTTGACGCTCTTGATGGAGAGCATCGGACCTTCCAAGGTCGCCATGCCGTAAGCCGTCACTGCGACGACCATGAACTTCAGCATCGGCTCCTGCCGCACCTTGTCCCAGGCCCCGCGCAACGTCAGCAGACCGTTCAACATACCGCCCCAGCTCGGCGCGATGAGCATGAGGGAGAACACCATGCCGAGGGATTGCGCCCAGTCCGGCAACGCCGTGAAGAGCAGATGGTGCGGCCCCGCCCAGATGTAGATGAAGATCAACGCCCAGAAATGGATGATCGACAGACGATAGGAGAACACCGGCCGTTCGGCCGCCTTCGGCAGGAAGTAATACATCAAGCCCAGATAAGGCGTGGTCAGGAAGAACGCCACCGCGTTATGGCCATACCACCATTGCACCAGCGCGTCTTGCACGCCGGCATAGATTGGATAGCTCTTGAAGAGCCCGGCCGGAACTTCCAGCGAGTTGACGATGTGCAACATCGCCACTGTCAGTAACGTGGCGATGAAGAACCAGACCGCCACATACATATGTTTCTCCCGGCGCTTGAGGATGGTGCCCATCAGGTTGATGGTGAAGACCACCCATACCAGTGCGATGGCGATATCGATCGGCCATTCGAGTTCCGCATACTCCTTGCTGGTCGTGAGCCCGAGCGGCAGCGTGATAGCCGCCGCGACGATGATCGCATTCCAGCCCCAGAAGTTGATCCAGCTCAACGTGTCGTTGAACATGCGCGCCTTGCACAGGCGCTGGAGCAAGTAATAGATACCCATGAACATACCGTTGCCGACGAAGGCAAAGATGATGGCATTGGTATGCAAAGGCCGCAGCCGTCCGAAACTGACGAACTGCAGGTTGAGGTTGGCTTCCGGCCAGAATAATTGCACGGCCGCCAATAATCCGGCACTCATGCCTACGATGCCGAAAATCACAGTGGCGATCGCAAAGGCCCGGACGATTCGATTGTCGTATTTAAACGTTTCCAGGTTCATGGTTCAGTCTTTTCAGGGTTGGGAGGTAAATTGTTTTTCTGGGCCGCCTTGGCGGGTTCATCCAGCAGCACGCGCATGGACGGCGTGGCTGTGTCCTCATACTGGCCGCTCCGCACTGCCCAGATGAAGGCGAACAAAAAGCCCGAGGCGGCCAGGATGCTTAAAGGGATCAACAGGAAGATGACGCTCATACGGTGGCCTCCTGTTCGGCACCGATGCCCTCGCGCTTGGCCAGCCAGCCAGTCGCCAGGCAGGCAAAGCCCACCACGGTGATGGAACTCACCGGCATTAAAATCGCGCACACCACCGGCGAGAGCAGCCCTTGCACCGCCAGAACCAGGCCGATGACGTTGTAGGCGGCAGACACCATAAAGCTCGTCTTGATGACGCGTACTGCGCTCTTCGCAAACCGCAGGATGGCGTCGATGCGCGGCACCAACCGCGCCGAAAGGATCATGTCGCTCGCTGGCGAGAAGGCGCTCATATCCTCCACCACCGCCACGCCCACATCGCTCTGTTTCAACGCCCCGGCGTCATTCAATCCATCGCCTACCATCATCACCGTCTTGCCGCGCTGTTGCAGCTCGCGGATGAAACCCAGTTTGTTCAGCGGGCTCTGGTTGAATTGCAAATGGCCTTTCACCCCAAAGATTTCGGTGAACCGCGCCCGTTCCCGTTCATTATCGCCGCTCAACAGGGCGAGTTCGTATTGATCGGAGAGATTCTTTATGAGCCGGTCCGTCTCCGGGCGCAGCGCATTCTGCAGCACATAGCACCCGCGATACTGGCCATTGAGAGCCACGTGGATGACACTGCCGCTTTCTACCGTCGCCGACGTCGGCTTCAGTCCGCGCGTTTGCAACCACGCCGCCGAGCCCATCCAGATCTCCTGCCGGTTGACCTGCCCTTCCATGCCGCAACCCGCCGTCTCAAGGAAGGACCGCACCGTGTCCGGAAAATGATTGCCCGCGATGGCATGCCCCAACCGCACCGCCAGCGGATGCGTGCTGTGCCGTGTCATGGAGAACAGCGCCCGTTCTTCTGCTTCCGTCAGCGGGGTGCCTTGAAATTTCACCAAACCCGCGTTCGCGGCCGTCAACGTACCCGTCTTGTCGAAAACGATGGTATCCACCCGGGCCAGCCGTTCGATGATGCTCGCACTTTTCAGGAACGCATTCCACTTCGCCAGCCAGCGATGCGCCGTCCCCAAGGTGAAGGGCGCTGCCAGTGCCAGCGCACAAGGACAGGCCACGATGAGCACCGCCGTAAATGATTTCAGCGCCAAGGCCGGATTGAAGACCGCCCAATACGCCGCTGCCCCCAGAGCGATCGCCAGCACCAGCTTCGTGAACCGCTGGCTGTACTCGTTCGTCAGATTGTCGAGGCTGTCACGATCTTCCTTGCGGAACGCTTCCTGGTTCCACAGGGAAGTCAGGTAACTTTGCGAAACTGCCTTTACCGTCTCCACTTCGATGGCACCGCCGATCTGGCGCCCGCCCGCATAAAGATAGTCCCCTACCTGTTTCTCAACGGGCTCAGATTCACCGGTCACAAAGCTGTAATCGATCACCGCCGGTCCCGCGACCAACCGGGCATCCGCCGGGATCAACTCGCCGTTGCGCAAGACAAGGTGATCACCCAACTGGATCTGGGAAAGGGCGATGCGTTCTTCCGTCCCCTGTTTTCTCACCACCGACAACGGGAAGAACGATTTGTAATCCCGGTCGAACGCGAGCCGGTCATACGTCTTTTGCTGGAATACCCGTCCGGACAGCAGGAAGAACAGCAAACCCGCCAGCGAATCGAAATAGCCTTCCCCCGTCCCGCTCATGACTTCGAAGGTGCTTTGCAGGAAGATGGCCACAATGCCCGCCGCGATGGGCACCTCGATGGTCAGGAGTCTCTGCCGCAAGCTCACCCACGCCGCGCGCCAGTAATCTTGCGCACTGTAGATCACCACGGGCAGTGCGAGCACTAAACTGAACCAGCCAAAAATCTTGTGGAAATACGGCTCACTTGCACTGTCCAGCCCCAGATACGAAGCCAGGCTGAAGAGCATCGTGTTGCCGAACGCAAAACCCGCGATGCCCACTTGCAGCCACAGTTTGCGGCTGACGACGCTCTTGGGCCGCGCTTCAAGGTCGGCCAGTTTCAGCTCCGGCTCATAACCCAATGCGGCCAGCAACGTCACAGCTTCACTCAGCTTCACTTTGCCGGGGTTAAAGGCCAGCGCGACCTCTTTGCGCGGGAAATTGACCCGGGATTCAATGATGCCGGGGTTGAGGCGATAAAGATTTTCCAGCAACCACACGCACGCAATGCAATGGATGGCCGGGATACGGAAGGTGATACGCGTGATCTGCTCGTTGCTGAAGTTCACCAACCGCTCACGTACTGCCGGCTCATCCAGATACCGATATTGTTCGGCCTTGGCCGGTCCGCCGATCCGCACACCCGCGTTCTCGCTCAGGTCGTAGAAACCGCTTAACCCGTTCTCCGTCAACAACTCGAACACCAATTGGCAGCCCTGGCAGCAGAACGCCTTGTCCGCTTTCATCAGCGGGGCCTGACCACAAGCCGTACCGCAATGGCAGCAGCTCAGCGCACTAGACGCCGGTTGCCGCTCATTTTCAGCGGTTGCTTTATCTGTCAGGTTTAAGGGCATTTGCTCAGTCCTTTTATGACTGGCCTATATATCGGCAAATCCTCCTCACTAGGCTTACCCGATTTTGTCTGGGTATGTGCGTATTTAGATGATTAGAAAAAATAATGAAACTAAAATACACGCATTAGAACAAAAAATAATAAATTAAGACAACAAAACAACAAACGGAATAACTAGATAAAGACCAAAATCCTCACCCATCCTCCCTTTTGAAAGCAACCAAGCTTTACGCCACAGGTAAACGCAAGGTGAACACGGCCCCGCCACCGACCCGGTCCCCGACTTTGATGCTGCCACCATGCTTGTCCACGGCCATTTTGCAGAAGGCGAGCCCCACACCGTGGCCTGGAATACCCTTGGCCCGGGCATTCGCCGTCTCGTATAGCTCGAAAATCTTGTCGCGAAATTCCGCAGGCACCCCATAGCCATTGTCACTGATATGGATGGTCACTTCCCCCTCGCCCCGCTCCAGCGCTACCGTCACCAAACCTGGGCGCCGCGTATGTTTGATGGCATTCAACAGCAGGTTTTCGAGACAACGCTCAATGATTAACCGGTCCACCGGCACGATGGCCGAAACCGGCTCGCAAACCAGATCCAGCTTCACTTTAGCGTTCAGCGCAAAGAACTTATAGGCCTTCGTGATGCGGTTGACGGTCGCAACCAGATCTAGTGGCTCTTTGACGAGTTCGATCTCGCTCCGGTCGGATTTGGCGAGCATCAGCAAATCATCCACCATATGGAACAAGCGCTTGGACTCCTGCTCCACCGTCTTGCTGAAATTCAAGATCTCATCCGGGCCGAGATACCCTTCCGTGACCATCGCGGAATAGCTTTGGAACACTGTCAACGGCCCGCGGATATCATGCACGATCATCCCGATCAGGCTTTGCTTTTTCAGCGCATCCTCATGCTGTTTCTTGAACGCATTGCGCAACCGCAATGCCGTCTTCACCCGCGCCCGCAATTCAAAGGCCCGGAACGGCTTGCGCACAAAATCGACCGCCCCCAAGTTCAACCCGCTTACGACCACGTCTTCCTCGCCCGCTGCCGACATCAGGATAACCGGCACCGGCACGGCTTTTTTACGCTTTTGCAGCAGCGCGCAAACATCCAGCCCATTCAAGCCCGGCATCATGATGTCCAGCAAAACGACATCGAACTCTTGCGCGTCAAAGAGCGCCAAAGCCTCTTCGCCGTTGTGCGCCTGCACCAACTGCAACCCCTCTGTGGACAAGACCGCCTCCAGACAGGTCTGGATAAACTCATCATCATCTACGATCAGTACTTTGGGCTCTGGTTCCATGTATTCAACGAATAGGCAACAAGCGTGCCGCTTTCGGCAAAGCTTTACTCATCTACAGCTAACAGACGGCGTCAGCCGCAAAGAGTCAACCCTAGTAATGTCATGGCTTCGTCATTTCCGCCATTCCGGCAAACTCACCCATCCCTGAAAATTCAACCTCTAGGCTTCACCACCATCACGAACCAGCAAATAGCCCAGACTGCGTTTGGTGACGATGGAGACCTTGGCACCCGCCGCCGTCTCCAGCTTGCGCCGGAGCGACATCACGTAATTATCCACCGTCCGCGTGTTCGGCAGATTGTCATAACCCCAGACCGAGGCGAGCAAGCGATCCCGGCTGACGGGCGCCCCTTCCTTCAGCAACAGCAATTTCAAGATGCCCGCTTCCTTGGGATTCAGTTCCAATTCCTTGCCCTCGGCGATCAGCACGGCCCGGGCGGCATCAAATTTCGCGGCCCCGATATCCACTGCCACTTCAGCAAACGTCTCGGTCTGTTTTCGCCGTAGAAGCGCCTCGATCTTGGCTTGGATGAGCTTGAGCGGCACCGGCTTGATCCAATAATCATCCGCTCCCCGTTTCAATCCACCTAATTGACTGTCCAGATCGCTCTTGGAAGTTAGCAAGACCAAAGGACCCGTGTAGCCCGATTCCCGCAATTGTTCGCACAATTCCACCCCGGTCATCTGGGGCATCAACCAGTCGGCGACGACCAGATCAGGCAGATTTCGCCGGGCACTGGCCAGCCCTTCCACCCCGCTGCGGGCTTCCAAGACATGATAGCCCAACTCCACAAGATAGTCCTTCAAGACCATCATCTGGTTCGGATCATCCTCGACCAACAGGATTCTAGGAGCTGTTTGCATTATTAATCGCGGCTACCGCCTTCACCAAATTCTGTTTTGACACATCCATGACGAACTTCCGCTTAAACCTGCCCTCATTCTGCCGCTAAACCGTATATCGGTCATAGACGATACCTTTGAATGTTTGATCACTAAAATTGACACACTTTCTGTCCCACACCCGGTTCTGGCAATCAAACTATTACCGGCTGCTAAACAGTTTTGGGCTATTAAACGGCATTTTAAGCCCAAGACTTAAGTTCAATGTCTGTCCCAAATCGCCGATAAGAAAGTAGCATTGGAAAAGAACGCTAAAATCCTGATCATCGACGATGAGATCATCCTCCATGCCGCCTTGGAATCTATCTTGGCCGCCGAGGGATATGATCTCCTCTTTGCCGCCACCGCCAAAGAAGGCATCGAGCTGGTCCGCCGGATCCGGCCTGACGTCATCCTGCTGGACGTGATGATGCCCGACCAGGACGGCTACGAAGTTTGCCAGTTCTTGCGTCATGTGCCCGAAGTCGCCGCCGTCCCCATCGTCATGATGAGTTCCCTGGCGGATCGCGGCTCCCGCCTGCGCGGGCTGGAAGCTGGGGCGGATGAGTTTCTCGAAAAGCCTTTCGACAAGCTGGAATTGCGCATCCGGCTGCGGACCCTCACCCGCTTGAATCGTTTCCGCATCCTGCAAGAAGAGCGTTCCCGCTTCGAATGGGTGATCGAGAATCTGGCTGATGGTGTGCTGATGGAATCCGAGGATGGCACCATCCGCTTCGCCAATGCCACCGCCCGCCGCTGGCTGTTCATGGCGCCTGGCACGGACATCCGCCAGCTCAAGCTGTCCGATTTGCGGGACAGGCATTACCGCTTGCGCGGCAGCCTGCTCAGCTCCACTCCCCAGCAAGAAAGCTTGGAGAACTGGACCTTCAGCGAAACTCCCACGGCCCCTTCCTACGTGCTCGAAGTCCGTTGGCGCCAAGCCTATATCGAAGGAGAATCTGGCCGGGTCGCGCTGCTGCGGGATATCACCGATGCCGTGGAACACCGGCGCATGAGCAATATCTTCCAAAGCGTGGTTTCCCATAAACTGCGCACCCCGCTGAATGCCCTGAACGGCTCTTTTGAGATCATGACCATGGAGGAACCCAAGTTTGCCAGCAGCGAATATGGGACTTACATGGGCAATGCCATCCGCAGTCTGATTGAGCTAAACGACGATCTCCTGCGCTACATCGACCCCAATTTGCGCCACAGCTTTGCCGGCAAGTTTCCCACGGCGTTGCTCGGCACGCTGGTGAAAAAGACCGCCACCGCTCTGGGCTATCAAAACGCGCCGACGTTTACCGCCGCCGCCCATATCTCCAGCACGAAACTGCCTTTCAATGAATCAGGCTGCAGCCTGCTGTTGCAGGAATTGCTCTCCAACTCGCTCAAGTTTCATCCGCACGGCAAGCCGCAGGTGAACGTCAACATCAGCCTGACAGAAGACAAATTCATCCGGCTGGAGGTCTTGGACGACGGCGTTAGCTTGAGCGCTAAACAACTGGCTGATATCACTTTGCCATTCACCCAGGCCGAGAAACATCTGACCGGTAATGTCCCTGCTGGGGACTCGGGCTGGCCCTGATCGAGGACCTCACCGAGTGCGTCCACGGTCGCTTCAATATCAGTAACCGGCCGGATGGCGTCGGGATAAGAGTGGCGCTTGAAATCCCGTCAGCGTAATTTAAGCCCGTAATCCACCTATTTATGAGTCATGGCCCAGAGTCCAACGTTTCATCAGGAACGGCCACACCCTTGCCTCAATCCGTTTGGCCGCAGGTATTGAGCTGCGCGGCAGACGCGGTGATTCTCATCAACAGCCGCCAGCAGATTGTTTACGCCAACCCCGCCGCACTCCGGATGTTTGGTTACCCGGAAGAAAAACTGCTTGGCCAGCCGCTCGAGCTGTTGCTGCCAGTTTCTGTCAAAGGACTGCACGCCAGGCATATCAACTCGTTTCAATCCTCGTCCGATGTCGCCCGGAACATGTCCAGCAGCTTCCGGGAAGTGGCTGGTCGCCGGCAGGATGGTTCTGAGTTTTCCATCGATGCCACCATTTTCAAATTAACTCCCGAGGGTGCCGATGCTCCAGCCATGGGCGTCTTCCTCCGGGATGTGACGGAACGGAAGCAAACGGCGCGTGCCTTGGAAGATTCCGAACATCGCTTCCGGGCCATCGCCGATTACACGAACGATTGGGAAAGCTGGTTGGGACCAGATGGCCATCTGCTCTGGGTGAATCCGGGCGTCGTCAAGGTCACCGGTTACACTGCCGAAGAATGCTCCCTGATGCCGGATTATCCCCTGCCCATCATCCATCCCGATGATCGCCAGCGGGCGCGTGAATTTTCCTGGAATGCAGTGCCAGTTCCTCCGGTTTGAACGAGGAACTCCGGGCCGTGCGGAAAGACGGCGAAGCGATCTGGGTGGCCGTATCCTGGCAGCCCATGTACGACCACGAGGGCAAAAACATCGGCCATCGTACGAGCGTTCACGACATCACCAGCCTGAAAAAGAAGAAGGCGGAACTGCGCGCCCAGGCCGAAGCACTGGCGCTTGCCAATGCGCAATTGGCCAAAGCCGGCAAGTTGAAGGATGAATTCCTCGCTTCAATGAGTCATGAGCTCCGCACTCCCTTGACCGGTATCCTCACCCTGTCCGAGGCGTTGCTCGAGAAGCTCCACGGCCCGCTGAATCCCAAGCAGGAAAAGTATTTGAAAGTGGTGGAAGAAAGCGGCCGCCACCTGCTCGTGCTGATCAATGACATCTTGGATGTCGCCAAGATCCAAAGCGGCCGGGTGCATTTGGAACGCACGCAGATCGATGTCGAAGAACTTTGCCAGTCGTGCGTGCGGCTCGTCCGGGAATCCGTCGGCGTCAAACGCCAGCGTTTCAACGTCCAGACCACGCCGCACGGTATGCGCGTGCATCTGGACAGCCGCCGGATGAAGCAGGTACTCGTGAATCTGCTCGGCAATGCGGTGAAGTTCACCCCCGAAGGCGGCGAACTCGGTTTGCTGGTCAAAGGCGAGAACGAAGCCATCCGCTTTGAAGTTTGGGATCACGGCATCGGCATTGCCCCGGAACAGATGCCCAATCTTTTCCAACCTTTCGTCCAGTTTGATTCCAGCCTATCCCGGCAATACAACGGAACCGGGCTGGGCCTCGCGCTGGTCAAACAACTGGTGGAATTGCACGGTGGCCGTGTCGAAGTGACCAGCGAACCGGGCAAAGGCAGCCGGTTCTCCGTCCTGTTGCCTTGGGATGGAGCCCTCACGGTGCCGAAAGTTTCGGCCCTGCCCGTCGAGGCTGCGCCTGCTGCTTCGGTCACGCCAGCCCAGCGCAAAGGCCGTATCTTGTTGTGCGAAGATAACATTGTGAACGTAACCACCGTCCGGGATTATCTGGAAGTCAAAGGGTATGAAGTGATCGTAGCCGATAACGGTGAAGCCGGCGTGGCGGAAGTGCAGAAATGCCAGCCCGACTTGGTTTTGATGGATATCCAGATGCCGAAGATGGACGGCTTGGAGGCCACGCGCCAGATTCGCTTGCTGAACGACAAAAAACTTAACCGCGTGCCGATCGTCGCTTTGACCGCTCTCGCCATGCCCGGCGACCGCGAGCGCTGCCTGGCCGCCGGGGTGAACGAGTATCTCACCAAACCCGTACGACTGTCAGAGCTCGTGACGTTGATCGGCAAATTCTTGCACCGTCCTTGATTGGTGGTGTTTTAGTAAACTGGCAGGAAGACAGACTAACAGCCCCCATCTTTGCATTTATCGCCAGCCGCAGGTTGCCTTCCCGCGAACTTTCGCATCAACCTTTGTAACCCCTTGGCACGATTGCCACAAAGCGGCTGCCCTTGCCCAGTTCACTGGTCACTTCGACGCGGCCACCATGCTGTTCAAGCAAACGGCGAACGAGCGCCAATCCTAATCCCGTGCCGTTATACTGCCGAGACAATCCGCTGTCCAATTGCACAAACGGCATGAACAGCCGGCCAAGTTTATCAGCCGAAATACCGATCCCATTATCGGACACCTCAAAGCGCACTTCTTTTTCGTTCGCCGTGACCGCGAGGCCGATCTGGCCGCCTTCCGGCGTGAACTTCACCGCGTTGCCGAGCAGATTCACAAGCACCTGCTTCAGCCGGCGCGAATCAGCCCAGATCTTCAAGTCCGCCGGTTCTAGGCTGAAGGCGATCTGCTGATTCTTCTTCATCGCCGTCTGGCGCATCAGCCGCAGGCTGCTTTGGCACATGCTGTCCACATCGCAATAACCCGGCTCGAGGACGATGTTGCCGGCTTCAATTTTGGCCAGATCCAGGATGTCATTAATCAGCTCCAGCAGGTGCTGGCCGCTTTCATTGATCTGGGCCAGATACTTTTGCTGCCGTTCATTCAACGGTCCGTAAGCCTGCTCATTCAGCAATTCCGAAAGCGTCAGGATCCCATTCAGTGGCGTCCGCAACTCGTGGCTCATCGCCGCCAAAAACTCATCCCGCGATTTCAGCGCCTTTTGCAGATAGGCATTCAGCTCGGTCAGCTCTTCGCCTTGCCGCTTCAATGCTTCATGCGATTGGCGGCGCTCGGTGATATCCGATTCGATCGCGATGAAATTGATCACCCGCCCCTGTTTGTCGAACACCGGGCAGATCTCCGCTTCGATCCAATAAGGCTTCCCGCTCCGGCTGTAATTCAACAACTCGAAATGGATCGGCCGCTCCGCTTTGATGGCTTCCCGGATCTGTTGAACCGTATTCTGATCCGTCTCCGGCCCTTGCAGGAAATGCCCCGCTTTGCGGCCCATGACTTCCTGGCTGGACCAACCGGTCAACCGTTCAAACCCGTTGTTCACCCATTCGATCTTGCCCTCCGCATCGGAAATGATGACCACGTTGCTCGTACGAGAGGCCACATAGGAAAGGCGCTCCAGGTCGCGGCTCGCTATCTCCAACTGCCGGGTGCGTTCCTGCACCCGCTGCTCCAGTTCCTGATTGAACCGTTGCGCCTGCTGGGCGGCCCGTTCACGTTCCGTCACATCCCGCAAGCTCCAGACCCGCCCGTGGCTGCGACCATCCACATATTGGGGTTTGGAAAAACGCTCAAAACAACGTCCATCCTTGAGGTGGACGATTTCGAAACTCTGCGCTTCAGGCTGTTGATACAAACTGTCGATCCGGGCGATGAACGCCTCCGGATTCAAGGTCTGATCCGCGATATACTGGATAACCTTGCCCCGGTCCCCGGCTTTGATGACCGCATCGGAGAGCTTCCACAGCTCCAGGAAATTGCGGTTATAGGTGATGAAATTCCCTTTGGTATCCACCACCAGGATACCGTCCGCCGTTGACTCTAGCGTGGCGTTCAACGTGGATACCGATTGCTTCAACCGCAACCGCAAGCGCCGCTCAAACGCATAGGCAAACGAAGTCAGCAGAATCAGCACCACGGCGGGAATCAGATACTTCAGGATTTGGGCGAGGCTGATTTTCCGCGGCTCCAGGATGCCGAACCATTTCTCATACAGCACATCATAGGTTCCGTTGGCCTTCACCAAAGCCAGACCTTCGTTGATCTTCGCCAGCAATTCCGTATTGCCCGGCACGTCTTTTTTGACGCAGAAAGCAAACTTCTGGAAGAACTCCAGCCGATAGTCCACCGGCTCCACGTTTTTGATTTTGTGCTCCCGGATTTCATTCAAGCCGACCAGCTTGCCCACCAACATCGCGTCATGGTTCCCCTGCGCCAGCAACTTCAGACCACTCGCAGTGTCATCCACGAGGGCGAGATTCGTCCAACCGCGGGAAACGGCATAATCATGGGCCAGATCCTTGTTCAACACGATCAGCGACTTCCCGGTCAAATCCTTGTCCGTCTTGATCCGATGATCCCCTTTGCGCACAAAAATCGCCCCATACATCGTGACATGGGGTACCGCAAAATCAGTGAACTGCTTCCGCGCCTCGGATTGGGCCAGGTTGATCATCACGTCAATCGTGCCATCCTTGAAACCGGTCAGAATCTCATGAAACGGGGCGACCTTGATCTCGTAGTTGAGGCCCGCTTCCTTGGCGACCGCATTCCACAGGTCGACGGTAAAACCGTCCGGTGATTGATCGGGCTTGATGAGGGAAAATGGCGGGTAATCCAGTTCGCAACCGACTATCAGTTTGCGTTTGATGGGGGCGTTCGTCTCCTGCGCTTCAACGGCTTGCACGAACGGCAAGGCGCTGCACACCAACAGGCAAAGTAAGCGGATAAATCCGACAAACTTCTTCTTTTCCCAAGTGATCAGAAAAACCAGATCACCCTTAAGAACCAACTCACCCTTTTCAAAGTTTCTTTTCAAGCTGTTTGGACCCTCAGCACGACAACGTTTCTTTTGCTACACGTCAATGTATCGGCTGAAGCGCCCAAAATGCACCATCAGTTTTGTCACAGGTGTGTAAAACCCTCTTTTCCGCTCTCCTTTTCTTGCTCCAAACACCCTAAAACTACCCCTAATAGCCCCTCAAGTGGTCAGGCTAACAACTCCCGGACCACGTGCCCGTGCACATCCGTCAGCCGGAAATCCCGCCCGGAATGACGGTACACCAGCTTCTCGTGATCAATCCCCAGCAGATGCAGCACTGTGGCTTGCAAATCATGCACATGCACCCGGTTCTGCACGGCACCAAACCCGAAATCATCCGTCGCCCCATGCACCACACCGCCTTTGGTTCCCCCACCCGCCAGCCACATCGTGAAACCATGGTTATTGTGATCCCGCCCGGCCGTAGGCTTTAAGGCGGCATCTTGGGTCAATTCCACCGTGGGAGTCCGCCCAAATTCACCACCCCAAATCACCAACGTCTCTTCCAACAGTCCGCGCGCCTCCAAATCCGTCAGCAACGCCGTGATGCCTTGGCTGCAATCATTGGCCAACCGCCGGTGGTCTTGCTCGATGTTGTTATGGCTGTCCCACGGCTGCAAAGTCCCGTGCCACACCTGCACATAACGCACTCCGCGTTCCACCAACCGCCGGGCGATGAGCATCTGCTTCGCCTGTGCCGTGTTGCCGTACATCGCCCGGATATGCGCGGGTTCACGATCGATATCAAAAGCGTCCGTCGCTGCGTTCTGCATGCGAAAAGCCATCTCAAACGAATGGATGCGCGCATCCAACGCAGCCTCGTGCCGCGTCGCCTGATGCCGTTGGTTCAATTTCTCGACAAATGACAGTTGCGCCTCCTGCTCGGTGGCCGAGAGATACGGATTGCGCAAATTCTCGATCAACTCCTGCGGTTTTTTGTCCTGCGTCTCGATGTATGTGCCCTGATACGCTCCCGGCAGGAAAGACGATTGCCAATTATCTGCCCCGGCCACCGGCATCCCCTTCGGCACCAGCACCACAAAGCCCGGCAGATTCTGGTTCTCCGTGCCCAGACCATACGTCACCCAAGCCCCGATGCTCGGTCGCGCCATGATGCTCGCCCCGCAATTCATCAACCGCAGCGAACTCTCGTGGATCGGCACATCCGTATGCATCGAGCGGATGACACACAACTTGTCCGCGTGCTGCTCGGCAAGCGAACCGAATATCTCGCTGACTTCCAGACCGCTTTGCCCGTACTTCTTGAATTTAAAGGGCGATCCCAAGGCCGCCCCGGTCGGACGTTCCGTGGCGAAGTGCAACGGCAGCCGTTGCCCGTGATACTTGTTCAGCATCGGCTTCGGATCGAAGGTATCCATCTGCGAAGGCCCACCATTCGCCAGGATCTGGATGACGTATTCGCTTTGGCGGGATAATGCGACGCCTTCACCTCCAGCGGATGCGCCCCCCCGGCTTCTCCCGCGAGCACATCCTTGCCCCACATCGCCGCCAGGCCCACCAGGCCGAAACCCGCCCCGCAACGTCGTAACATCTCCCGGCGGGTCATAAACGCCTGCGGCTTCAGCAATGGGTTTGGCAGTCGGTTCATAGCTTAATCCACAAAGACAAACTCATTCGCGATCAACAATCCTTGCACGAAGTTCGCCCACTGGCGGTTCACCGTTTCTTCGTTCCCCGGCACACTCACATACTCGCGCGCCAGCTTCAGTTCATCCTTCGTCGGCTGCCGTGAATAGACCAGCCGGAAGGCCGTCTGGATGCGCTCCTCCGTGCCTTTGGTTTTGGCCATCTCGGGCCGCTTCATCAACGCCTCGGCTTGTTGCCGCGCAAAGCTGCTGTTCATCAGATACAAGGCCTGCAATGGCACCGTCGTCTCGCTTCGCCGGGCGATGGAGGTATCGGGGTTTGCCACGTCGAAATTCCGCAGCAGGGACGGGATGCGGAAACGATCGGTGTAACCATACACGGCCCGCCGTAGATTCTTGTCCTCCAAGGGAGCGCTCCGTCCACCCAACTTGGTATCGAGGCGACCCGCCACATACAGCAACGAATCCCGCAACGGCTCGAATTCCAGCCGCCGGGGTGAATTCCGCCAGAGCAGATGATTCGCCGGGTCTTTCACCATGGCCCGCTCGTTCGTGGCGCTGCTTTGCTGCCACGTCGCCGAATTCAGGATGTAGCGATGCAACGCCTTCAACGACCACCGGTGCTGCATGAACCAAGCCGCCAGATGATCCAGCAACTCTGGATGCGATGGCTCCTGCCCCATCATACCAAAGTTATCCGCCGAGGCCACCAAACCCACGCCAAAGTGCTGCTGCCAGACCCGGTTCACGATGACCCGTGCCACCAGCGGATTCTCCGGGCTGGCGATTGCCTCGGCCAATTGCAGACGCCCATCATCCGCATAGTTACGCCCATCCACCTTGGCGAGCACTTGCAGAAAACGCCGGGGCACCGCCGCGCCCACGGCCTTCGCTTCGCCGCGGATCAGGATATGCGGGTCCACCGGTTTCGGCGTAGCGCGCACCGCCATGGGCCGCTCCACCGGCGCGGTCGCTTCCAGCACGCTCAACTGCGTGCGTAAACCATCCCCGCGCTCGCCATCTCCGCGATTCACCAGCTCCTTCTCGGTCAGGAACCGATGAATGTCATCGATCATCTCCTGCCGGTCATGCGGCGGCACCGGGGATTTCGGTCCGTAAACCAGATTTGTGACATAACGCGCTTCCTCCGTCGGCGCCTTCAACGCCTCTTGGATCACCTTTCCGTAAATCCCCGCCACATCAAGCATCGTCGCCGGCTTCTGTTCCCGGAACGCCGCGCTGATCGCCGGGTGATACGCCGTCGGTTGCTTGCTCATCTCCCCGATGACCGCCTGGGCTTTCGCGCCGAAACCTTCTTTGGACAAGGCCATCAGCTCATGCCAGAGCTTGAAGAACGGCTCTCCGCTCGCCTTGCTCTGCGCCAGCAAAGCCTCCCACCGGCCGGGTGCCTTGTAGAAGAGCAACCCACGCGGGGTATCCAGCGGCACATACCCCTCGGTGGTCCGGTGATTCGGAGAACTGCGCACGATGACTTGCAAATACTCCGTCACCAAATCGCGGAAATGCTGGTTCGCCTTCGCCATGCAAGCATCCACATGCGCGTCATACTCTTTGAGGATTCTCGTCCGCTCAGTTTGATATTTCTCGATCGCCGTTGCCTCACCGGAACGGCTCAATTCCGGCAGATCCAAAGGCTCCTGCACACTGCCCAAGATGCCGAACAAGGAATAATAATCCGCCGTTGGAACTGGATCGAATTTATGATCATGACACCGGGCACAAGACACCGTCAGCCCTAGAAAACCACGTGTGATGACATCGATGCGGTCATCAATCACCAGATTCGGCCCGTCCTCGTTCGCCCGGAATTGCCGCCCTACAGTTAGGAAACCCAATCCCCGCAAATCCGCCTTGTCCGTCGCAGGCAAACGATCCGCCGCCACTTGTTCCAGGATGAAGCGGTTGAACGGCTTGTCCGCATTGAGTGAATCGATGACGTAATCCCGGTAGGTATGCGCAAACGGAATCCGCCGCTCACCATCTACGGATTGCTCGATCGTATCCGCGTAACGGGCCACATCCAGCCAATGTCGTCCCCAGCGTTGTCCATATTCTGGTCGCGCCAGCAGCTTATCCACCAATTGCTCTAATGCTTTCGGCGATCTGTCGGCCGCGAACGCCTCCACTTCCTCATACGTCGGCGGCAATCCGATGAGGTCAAAATACACCCGCCGGATCAGCACCCGTTTCTCCGCCGGCAAACTGGGCTTCAACCCTTCTTTTTCCAAGCGGGCCAGAATGAAACGATCCATATCCGCCTGCGCCCAGCGTTTGTTCTTCACTCCTGGCAGAGCGGGATTCAATACCGGCTGATAAGCCCAGTGCTTGCGACCTTGCTCGATATCTATGGTTTTACCCTTGCCCAGCGGCTTGATT
Organism: Limisphaerales bacterium; assembly: GCA_965283725.1. GTDB lineage: Bacteria > Verrucomicrobiota > Verrucomicrobiia > Limisphaerales > JAEYXS01 > JAEYXS01. The sequence goes on along the minus strand of CBDIPT010000001.1, from coordinate 835,401 downwards.
TCCGCGGCCAAAAGACTCCCCGCCACGAGCATCCCGCTCATGGCCACCCCGAGTATGGTACGCCAGCTCTCCATGCGAGTTTCTTAGACGAAACCACCGCCCAAATAATTCACCAAAAACACCTTGGACAGTGGTTGCAGCCTTACGGCCAAACAATTGGATCAGAACTTTAATCTCATAGTCCGAAAGAGGCGGTCAAGACTGCGCAAGGAATACTTCGGCCAAAGCACCCTTAAATTGTAGGCTTGCCGTCCTGGCATGCCAAAAATACCATTTTCCTACGGTGCTGATCCAAGGATGAACCTTGGGTTGCAAGCAGCAAGCTGCCAAGCCGTGCTTGGCCGTCAAAACAAGGAGTATTTATGGCCGCCGCGAAAAACGATTTCTCTCAAACCGGGTTCATCAAATCCTACGTGCTCCCCTTGCTTGTCATCTTTCTCATCCCTGGTTTCAGCCTTTGGTTTTTCGACCACGTCGAAGCTTACTACGACCGCCAGATCCGCGAATCAGCCCTGACCCAGATCCGTAATGACAATGAGTTGACCGCGGAGAAACGTCAGAAAGCCCTCCAGTTTTTCGAATCCGTCCCCCTCTCCAAACTCCTTGCTTCCAACGATCCGGAAGTGAAAAAGATGCAGGATTCTTTTAGCGACCTGCAGTTCCGCTACGCGACTTTCCGTTGGATGAAGCGGACAGCGCTCCTTTGCCTGGGCACCGCACTCGTTGCCTTGATCGCCGCCGGAATCGGTCTGCGCTTTTCCACCCGTTCACAAAATGCCTTGTATTGGAACCTGCGCGTAGGCTGGAACATCCTACGAGTATTCGCCGTCGTCCAAGTAGTCGGCCAAGGTGTCCTCGCCGTCGCGCTTTCTTTCTGGATAACAGCGTTTTGGATGGAGATTTACGTGATCAAGCTGATCGCCCTGATCGGCATTTTTGCGATTTGTGCCATCGGCCTGTTGGTTGCAGCGATTTTCCGCAAGCTCCCGACCTTCACAGAGTTTGAAGGCACACTCGTGAAAAAGGAGGCGGCTCCCGAACTCTGGCAACGCGTCTCGGAGATGGCTCAAAAGCTGGGCATCGCCCCGCCGGATCAGATTTTCGTGGGGATCGACGATAATTTCTTTGTGACCGAACACCCGGTAAAGGTCGGCGGCGAGCTCTATAACGGGCGGACGCTCTTTGCCAGCATCTCCCTGCTCAAGGCCCTGTCCCGTAGTGAGGCCGATGCCGTTTTGGCCCATGAATTGGCTCATTTCAGCGGCGAGGACACCGTTTACTCGAAGCGCATTTCGCCGCTGCTGGGCAAATACTTTCATTACCTTCAAGCCCTGTACCAAGGCGGCCTCTCCCGGCCCGTCTTTCACTTCATGTTCTTTTTCTGGAACTTGTACCAATTCGCGCTGAATAAAATCCGCCGCGAACGGGAGTTCCGCGCCGACCGCATCGGAGCTGAACTCACCTCTCCCCGGGACATCGCCCGCTCATTGGTAAAAATCACCGCTTATTGCAAGTATCGTGAAAAAGTCCAAAGCACCTTGTTCGAGACGGATGCCAGCTTTGAAACGATGAATGTCTTTGAGCGGGTGGAAAAGGGCTTTCCGCAATTCATGAGTTCCAGTGTCCAAGGCACCGAACTCGCCGAATCTGGCACCCCCCACCCATTCGATTCCCACCCGCCGCTGGACAGCCGCTTGGCCAGCATCGGTCTCGACACCAAGGTCGTGCAACCGGACGACCCCATCCCCGCTCTCAGCGAGACCTGGTTTGCAGCTATTGAAGGCGCAGCCGCTATCGAAGAAGCTCAATGGAAAGCTTTCGAGGATAACTTCCAAAAAGTTCATCAAGAGACCCTCGCCTGGCGTTTCAAGCCCGAAGGTGAAAACGAGATCAAACACGTGGTGAAGTTCTTCCCGGAAATCCAATTCACCAATAGCAAGGCGGTGACCGCCACCTTTGATTACGAAAAACTCCATTTATCGGATTGGGACGCTCCGCTGCTTTACTCCACCATCGCCACCTGCCGGGTTGACGATGCGCTCGGCGGCAAAGTGTTGACGATTGATTACAAGCTCGAAGGCGACACGAAGACGTACAATCGCAAAATCAAATTCATGGATTTCAAGAAAGAGGGCGCTGATTTCATCCAGACACTCGAGAAGTATTACAGCCGCCACCTGACGTCTAAAAAACACCATGAAGAGAAGGCGAACCCGCCTGCCGAACCGGACCAAGCTAACTGACCAACGTTAAGCTGCCTTTTTGGGCATTCGCTGGCGGCTCTCACCCGAAAGTGGTAGTCCCACCTCCCACCACTGCGTTCGTGACGATTCATGTTCCGGCACTACACTATGGCTGTCACCGGATTACATGGAACGCCATATCATCAGTCAAACGACCGTTACCCCAGCCTGCGGGCGGATGCTTCGCGCCTTGTCCCTGCTCACTTTGCTGGGCGTGCTCGTCTGCTCTTCTGCCCCAGCTGCGACGGTTGAACCCGTCCACGTGCAAATCCTCACCGCCGGGGTGCCGGATAACCGCACTTGGCCGACGAATGAACTTACCCAAGTCGCCGATACCTATTCCGAACCGGCCTTTGCTTTCTTTCATCTCCCCTGGCAATACACCTCCACGGGTGTCCGCACGGACCGCAGCGGTCCCTTGCTGGTGCGCGCCACCGCCACCTTTAAACTCCCGGCCGGCAAATACGATCTCCTGCTCCGCGCCCGCAGTGGTGCGCGCCTGAACGTGGATGGCCGCTTGGTCGCGGAATTGCCTTTCCCCAAACCGATCGAGGACGGCCACGACGCCGTCCGCACAAACTTCCTCGCGCTCGGCGATTTCACGCGCCAACGCGCACCGGGTGATTACGAGACCCTTGTCCCGTTCACCGCCACTGGCAAAACGCAGTCGTTCACGTTTGAGACCTTGCTCGGCGGCAAACGGGCCAAAGACCTCATCCGTGTGGAACCCGGCGAGACCTTGCTCGCGGTTTCCCGTGCTGGGGCCAATCAATTTCATCTGCTGGCTCCCAAGCTGGATGCCCCGCTGACGGATGCCGGCTGGGCCAATTACCGCCTCGCCCGTGAAGCGGCCTACGACCAGCTTGAATCCGCCCGGCGCGCGACCACTCGTGCCCAGCATGCGGACTATTGGGCTATGCGCCACGCGGCGGCGAAATCGTTCGCGCAGCAGAACCCGCCGCCCCAACCGCCCGCCGTCAGCCAGCCTGCGGCTAACCCGCTGGATCAATTCGTCTATGCCCGCATCGAACGCGCCTTGGCCAGCGGCAAGCAAGCGCACGGCACAGTGGAGTTCCACCGCGACGTTCTGCCCATCCTCGAAAAGAATTGTCTCTCCTGCCATAGTGGCAAACCCAAAGGCGGTCTGATGCTCGATACCTTGGCCACCACCCTTAAGGGTGGTGATTCGGAAAAACCCGCTCTCGTCGCCGGTCATCCGGAAAAAAGTCCTTTGATCGAACGACTCAACCCGGCGAATCCGGATGACGTCATGCCCCCCAAAGGGGAACGGTTGACCACTGCGCAGATCGAACTGCTCACCCGCTGGGTCAAAGAAGGTGCCGTCTGGCCGGAAGAACAGCCCGTCTCAAATCTTACCGTCACGCCGCCAACCACGGATGGCGAATTCATCCGTCGCGTCACCCTGGATACCATCGGCCTCTTCCCCACGGCGGCTGAAGTCCGCGCGTTCGCGGCTGACCAGCACCCGGATAAACGCGCCAAACTCATCGACCGCCTGCTGGCAGACCCGCGCTGGGCGGATCATTGGGTCGGTTTCTGGCAAGATTTGCTCGCGGAAAATCCCAACCTCGTCAACGCCACCCTGAACAACACCGGTCCGTTTCGCTGGTGGATCTACGAATCCTTCCGCGACAACAAACCAATGGACATGTTCATCACCGAGCTTATCCGCATGGAAGGCGGGGTGTATGATGGCGGTCCCGCCGGTTTCTCGCTCGCCGCGTTGAACGATTCACCGATGGCCGCCAAGGCCGGCATCATCAGCTCCGCCCTCCTCGCCACCGAGATGAAGTGCGCCCGTTGCCACGATGCCCCCTATCATCAGAGCAAACAGGCGGACCTCTTCCACCTCGCCGCCATGCTCGCCCAGCAACCGGTGGAAGTCCCCAAGACCAGCAGTGTGTCCTTGGACAAACTCGCCGGTCGCAAATCGCTCATCCAAGTCACCCTCAAGCCCGGTGACAAGCTCACGCCGGAATGGACGCTCAAGAACCTGATGCGCGATGAACTTCCCCCGGGCTTCCTGCCTGCTGAGGCCGATTCCCGGACGCATCTCGCCGCCCTCATCACCGCGCCGCAAAACGAACGCTTCGCCGAGGTGCTGGTGAACCGCGTGTGGCACCGTTACTTCGGCCGTGGCCTGGCGGAACCGTTGAATGATTGGGAGAAAACCAAGATTTCGCATCCTGACCTCCTGAAATGGCTGGCGCGCGAATTCATCCGTAACGACTACGATCTCAAACACCTGGCGCGTCTTATCTTGAATTCTCAGGCATACCAGCGCCAATCCCGCACGGATGCCGATGCCAACCGCCTCTTCGCCGCGCCGATCCGCCGCCGGTTGAGCGCCGAGCAATTGGTGGATTCGCTCTTCACCGCTTATGGCAAAGACTTCGACACCGGCCTGTTGTGCATCGATGTCGATAGCGGTCGCACCCCCAAGCTGGCTTTGAATTTCGGTGAACCTCGCCGCGCTTGGCAGTTCGTTTACACCTCCAACGATCGCGATCGTCCCAGCCTGAACCTCCCGCGCGCCCAGGTCATCACCGAGTTGATGGCCGCCTTCGGTTGGGAAGGCAACCGTCAGGAACCCATCTCCGTGCGCAAGAACGAGCCGAACCCCTTGCAACCTGCCCTGCTCGCCAACGGCACCGCCAGCCTCTGGCTCACACGTCTCTCTGAAGACTCCGGTTTGACCGAGCTCACGTTACAAAAGCAACCCGTCGAGCAGCTCGTGGCAGAAGTCTTCCTGCGTATCTTGGGGCGTTCCCCCACAAAAACAGAACGCGAGAAATTCATTGCCTTGCTGCAACCTGGCTACGATCAACGCGTCCTGAGCCGGACCGCCCCGCTCATCGCGCACGCCCCGCGCCCTTACGTGAGCTGGGCCAATCATGTGGTATCCGAAGCCAATGTACTGCGGCAAATCGAAGAAGTCGAAGCCCGCCAAGGCCCCGCGCCCACGGTCCGCCTCGCGGCCGATTGGCGCATGCGTATGGAGGATTTTCTCTGGGCCTTGCTGAACGCGCCGGAAACCATTTACGCCCCTTAGCACTATGTTGCCCCACCTGAACAATCACCTGTCCCGCCGCCAATTCCTTTCCCTTGGCGGCCGCAGTGCGGCGATGGCTGCCGCGATGAATCTGCTACCAGGCGCCTTCGCCTCGTCCTCCGAGAACTTCCCCAAAGGCAAGGCGGAGCAATGCATCTTCATGTGGCTCGGCGGTGGCATGGCGCAGGTCGATACCTTCGACCCCAAGAAACGCGGCAACCCCAAGACCAAGCAGGCGGGCACCTATTACGACGTCATCCCCACAGCCGTTCCGGGTGTGAATGTGACCGAGCATCTGCCAAACGTGGCGAAGGTGATGGGCCGCCTCACGCTCCTCCGCTCCTGCACACATTCTACCGTGGATGAACACGCCACGGCCACGCACTTCGTGCACACGGCCCGGCAGTTCAGCGAGACCATCCGTTACCCCAGCATCGGCAGCATCGTGGCGCATGAATTGGGACAGCGCTCTCCCACTGCCCCGGCGTATGTCGTGGTCGGTTACCCCAGTGCCTCACGCGATCCCGGGTTCCTCGGTCCCAAACACGGCTATCTCTACCTCACCGATACCGAAGCTGGACCCAATGGTTTCGTGCGTCACTCCGGGGTGGATAATGTCCGCCAGGCCCGCCGCGAACAACTGCTCGCTGAAGTCCGGCAATCCACACCTGATGACGCCGCCACCCGCCAATACAATGAAGTCATCGAGCAAAGCCTGAAACTCGCCGGCCCTGATTTCATGCACCTCTTCCAGCTCAAGCAAGAGCCCGCCGACCTGCGCAATCGCTACGGTGGCGAGTTCGGTCAGCGTTGCTTGCTGGCCCGCCGGTTGGTGGAAGCAGGCGTCCGCTTCGTAGAAGTCTCGCACAATTTGAATTTCATCAACGGCACCGGTTGGGACACCCATAACGCCGGCCAGCTCAAGCAGTACATGCTCATCCAGGAACTGGACCATGCCCTGTCCACTTTGGTCCTCGATCTGGAGCAACGGAAGATGCTGGATAAGACCTTGGTCGTAGTCGGCACTGAGTTCGGTCGCCCGCCTGAATTCGATTCCGGCGGCGGCCGTGGCCATCAATCCAAGTGCTTCACCTTGGTGATGGCCGGGGGTGGATTGAAGCACGGCCGTGCCTATGGCGAATCCGATGAGCTTTCCAAGAAAGTGGTCACGAACCCCGTGACCATGCCGGATTTCCACGCGACCATCTGCGCCGCGCTCGGCATCAATCCGGGCAAGGAACTCTACGATGGCACCCGCCCCGTGCCGATCACCGATGGGGGCAAACCGGTGACGGCACTTTTCAGCTAGTCAGCACCCGCTTATTTCAATGTCTGGAGATACGCCGATATCCAGGAGTTCCTGCGCATTGAAGATATCGCCCATCGGCGGCATCGGGGAAACACCCAGATTCTCGAAGCCCTGCGCTAGCACGGCGCTCGGCTCCAGCAAACTCTGCTTGATATAAGCCGCGTCCTTGCGCGTCGCGATGCCATCCAACGCCGGCCCCACCGTGCTGCCCTCGCCCTTCAATGAATGGCACAGGATACAAGCCGCCGCATGATGATGGAAGATCTCGTCACCCCGTTTGGCATCACCGACCAACACCTTGGTTGAATCTTCCAGGGGCAACAATTCTGCCAGCTTCACATCATCGAAATAGCCATCGCCGCCCTGTGCTACGAACAAGATGTTGATGCTGGCCGTTTTCCGGTCACGGCTGTTGAAGATGGTCTCGACTTCCACCCAGTCGGATTCCCTCGTGACCTTGTCCGTCTCCGCGCGACCAATATGGTCGTTCAGACTGACTTTGCCATTCCGCAAGGCATGGCCTTTGATCCAGGCGCTTAGGCGGTAATCCGTGTTCGGCTTCAAGACCACATCCGCGAAGAAGCTTGTATCCACCGGGCCGTTGCTCTTCGTGCGTGCGATGACCCGCATGGCCGCCTCACCCCCATGCTTCTGATCGCTTCCCTTCACCACGGCCCATTCCGCTTCCCCGGCTTTGGCTTGGTTCCCGTAATCACGCCGCTTCCAGCCCACCGGGAAACCATCCGTGCCCAATTCCTCAAAACCCGGATTCGGCAGCAAGTTCGGCCCTTCACGATACACCTCCGTGTGGTGCTTCTTCGCCAGCAACCGCACAGCATCACTCAACCATTCATCGGATTTCAACGATGTGTTCTTTGCCAGACTGCCCACTACCGTCTGGATGTTCTTCGTCGTCGTGAACTCCGCCAGCTTCACCAGACCGGCAAGCTTCGTGTTCGGATTCGGATCGCTCACCACACCGGCGCTGAAGAACAGCTTCTGGGCGCGGTCGTCACTGCCCAAAGCCCGCGTCGCATTACGGCGCACCATCGCATCCTTATGCAGCAACGCCGCCCGATGCGTGTCATCGTCCAGCTTGCCCAAGCCCTGCAATGCCCACAGCGAATGGATCGCCTTGATCGCCGGACCATTCGTCACCGCCTGTTTCAATTCCGGCGCGGCTTCCACGCGCTTGCCTTCCACCAGCAACCGTTGCGCCGTCAACCGCCAGAACTGGTTGTCATCACCCAAAGCCGCCGTCAATTGCGCTGTGCTCGCGCCCTTGAGCGAAGTGATGGCCGGCTTGGTCGCCTTGTCCCACACCACGCGATAGATGCGCCCACGCGCATGATCGCGCAATGGATTCTCATGCGCCCCGCCCACACCCGTCTTCGCTGCATAACCACCCCGCTCATAGCTCGGCGTCGGATTATGCTGGATGATGTAGTTCTGCCAGTCGGAGAACCAGATCGCACCATCCGGACCAACCTCGGAGAATACCGGCGACATCCATTCATCCGTGCTTGCCACCAGATTGAAACCATCCTTCGCCACGTAACCCGCACCGTCCGGCTGCACATCCATCAACGAAATGGTTTTCATCGTCGGCTCGCAAACCATCGCCTTGCCTTGGAATCGTGCCGGGAGATTGCCGGAATTGATGAACGCGCTGCCCGCCGCTGCCGTGTAACCGCCAAACACATCTACCTGACGGAAATTCGGCGTGATGGTATGCACCTTGTCTTCCACATTGATCTTCTTGGCTGTCATCACCCGCAGACCTTTCGGCACGAGGGACGCCGGTATGCCACCGAAGAAAATCGGCGCATTGTTCGCCGTGCCGCCGAATTGATCCCCGCCTCGTTCACGCTCTGGCCCCACGAGTTGTTGCTGAACTGATGCAAGAATTCCAAAGCCGATCCATCCGCCTTGAAACGATAGGTGCCTTGCGCAAAGCGCATATCCTGCCCGCCTACCTTGCCATTGAAGCCCGAGTAACCCACGCAACCGTAGAGCCAGTTATCAAAGCCGTAATGCAGATTGTTCGCCTGAGCATGCGTATCCCCGATGCCCCAGCCCGTTAGGATTTCCTCGCGCACATCCGCCTTGTCATCACCGTTTGTATCTTTCAGAAAGATGAAACGCGGCGGCTGCGAGACGATCACGCCCCCATTCACGAATACCATGCTCGTGGGGATGTTCAGGTTTTCCGCGAATACCGTGAATTTGTCCGCCTTGCCATCGCCGTTCGTGTCTTCACAAATCTTGATGGAGTCATGCCCCTTGCCATCTGGTTGAACGTCGTGCGGATAATCCCGCGTCTCGCAAACCCACAGACGCCCCCGCTCGTCCCAGGCAAAAGCGATCGGCTTGGCGATATCCGGCTCCGCTGCGAACAGCTCCAGATGCATATCCGGTGCCACCTGTGTGCGCTCCTTGCTGCCCTTCACGGTGAATGGATGCTGCAACGTCAGCGGCTCGGCGCGCCGCTCATAATTCGCGATGGTCGGGCTCGCTTCGCGCTTTTCGGGTTCGCGCTGAGCAAGGAATTCCTCCCACTGCTTCCGACGCGCATCACCCGCGGCCACCACAATCTGGTCTTTGAGCGAGCTTAGAAACTTCGGTTCCACCCACTGGCGTTCATCGCCAGAAAAATTGGCGGTGATGACTTTCTTAGCCGGAACATCTTTAAGCGCCGGCATGTCATTACGGGTGGGGTCGAATAGCACCACGTCAAACTTTTGGGCGAAGTCCGGGGTCACCGCTTTGGGGTCGTTCTGGTAGTCAAACCAGATGGCGTCCCGGCCGAATTCGCGCATCAACACATGGGCGTGTTTGGCCGAGTCTGTCCCTTCCTTGCCGATATGGAGGACCCGGATAGGATTGGCCTGCGCCTGCCAAGCGGCAGAGGCTGCCACCAATAGTATCAACAGTTTTTTCATCTGGAGTGGAGCCAAGCTAGGGGCATAACCCGCACCACGCCATGTAGGGAATCCACCACCGGCTACTGTTTTTCCACGTTAAAAACCGGCTCTAAAAAGACCCGAAAACCGTCATTTTCCGCCCGCATAAAATCTTCGTTTTTCCTGTCAGTTGGGCTGTATTTATTATCGTCCGCCCGTTAGCTTTTCCGCACATGTCCGCTCTCGCCAGCCATTTATTTCGCGAGGTCCGGCCGGATTTCTTCCGGTTGCTGGCCGGTCCTTTGGCGCGATTGTATGTAGATGCTCTGCATGCCTTGGAATACGAAGCGGCCCAGCGCAACCAAGGTTTGGAACGGGATGAAGCCCTCGCCCTCGTCGAGCAGGTCGTGGAGGACTACGGAGATCTGAAGCCGGAAGAGACCGATCCCCTCGCCCAAGCCAGCACCATCCGTGACAAGGCCCGCGTCATTCTGGATACATTGCGCAAAACCGGTTGGGTGCAGGAGGAGGAACGCACCGATTGGCAGAAGCTTATCTTTTTTGATCCCAACGGCACCCTCTTGCTGCACGCCTTGCGCAAGATCGCCTATCCCGAAGCCGCGGTCTTTTCCGACAAACTGATCTCGGTCTGCTTCACGCTCTCGAATCGCAACGCCCTGGCCGATCAGCCTTGGGGCCAGATCGAAACATGCATCGCCAGCCTTGAAGCCGGACTGACGGAATTGCGCAGCATGCAGCGCTCCATCGAACGTCACACCAAGCATCAGCTCGCCAGCTCCACGCTGAAGGAGAATCTGGAAGTCATCTTCGATCAATTTGCCGAGCGTATCGGCCGTGCCTGCTACACCCAGCTTGTTCATGCCCGACTGCCCACTAGGTTGGCCGAAGCCCAGTATGCGATGGATGAACTCGCCAACGACGTCGATCTGCTGGGCAAGATGCAGACCGAAGTGATGCGCCGGGATTCCACCCTGTCGCCCGAGTCCGCAATGTCACGCGTGCGGCTGCGTTTGAACGAGCTTGAGGAATTGCTCGGCCATATCGAACCGCTCGCGATGGTCATCGACCGCCGCACCGCCGAGTTCGCCCGCCGTTCGCAGGCCCGCTTTCGCTACCTGCAAGAGACCACCAGCGAGAATCGCGCCCGCGTGCAAGATTTCTTCGAGACGCTGAACCAGCACTTCGCCGGTTATCGCGTGGGCGAACTCGACAACCTCGGCATCGAGTTCCCCACGTTGCGCCTGCATGACACCCGTATCATCGGCGGCATGGAATCGCTCTACACGCCACGCCTCCGCCGCGCCGCGGGCGAGATCGAACCGCTGGAAGATTCCGACACGCGGCAACAAGACCGTGCGCTGGCCCAGTTGGAGAACACCATGCGCGATTCCCTCACCGTGAGCCGTGCCAATCATTTCATTTCCTCCCTGCCATTGGAAAAAGGGGCGAGCATCGATTCCGGCGAACTGCTCCGCAAACATGTCCACAATGACGAAGACATCGCCAACATCATTGCGTGTTTGCTACACGCGCGCTCCGCGGATTGCCAATATGAGATCAAGGTGCCACGGCGTGAAGGCGACCTGGACGCCGGGGAGTTCGACACCAAACTGCTCTACCGCATCGAGCGCTTCACTTTGCTAAAGAAATGACCACTGAATCTGCCTCACCTTCTGGCGGCCTCTTGTCGCGCCTTTCCGAGAACGATCGTGAACGGCTCGGCGAAGCCCTGCGCCGCCTGCTCTCCAGCGGTTCCATCCTCGGCCTCGAACCCGCCCAGATGGATCTCTACCACTGGTGCCATCAAAATCGTGTCTGGGTGGATGAATTCGCAGGATTGCTGGATCTCAAGGTGCATTGGGAACATCAAGATCGCACCGTGCAAGCCGTCCCGCAGACCGCCACCTTCCTGCTGCGCCTCAAGCTGGACGCCACCTTGGTGCTGCTCACACTCTGGTATGAATTCGACACCGCTGTCCGCGATCGTGGTGAAACCCCGCCCGTACGCCTGACCGCGCAACAGTTGAACGACTCTTTGATGACGAAGTTTGAACCACTACGGAAACATCTGCCGAGTCCTTCGCGGTTGCGCGAAATCCTTTCGCTGGCCCAGCGCAAGAATCTCGTCAGCTTCACGCCGGACGTGGCCTTGGAACGTTCGTTGATTGAGATTTACCCGACCTTGAAACGCGTGATTCCCTTTCAAGATCTGGCGGATTGGAACAAGAACGCGGCGCGTTATCTCGCCGCCGTGAAAGAATCCGGCGTGGTGGAAGCGGAAGTGGATGAATCGGCAGAAGAGGAAAAAGGCGAATGAAACGGACCATCAAACTGACCCGCATCCACGCGCTGAATTGGTACGGCTATAAGGAATCCATCACCGTCGATGGCAACTTGCTCCTCGCCGGCGTGACCGGCTCCGGCAAATCCATTCTCATGGATTTGATCCAGTTGGTGCTTGTCGGCGATCAACGCCTCATCCGCTTCAATCAATCCGCCACCGGTGACCGCTCCGACCGCTCGCTGAAGGGCTACTGCCTGGGCGATACCAAGGAAGAGGAAAACGGTGTCACCCAATACATGCGCCAGAGTGCCATCAGCTATGTGGCACTCGAATTCACTTGGCCCACAGGCAAGAAGATTGAGACTTGGGGCCTCCGGGTCGAATTCACCAGCGCCGCCGAAGCGCATGGCAAGCTCACGCCTTTCTACATTCCCGAATCTCTGAACCGCAGCGATTTCCTCGACGCCGAGAAACGTCCGCTAGATTACCATGCCTTCAAGGCCCTGACGGAAAGCACATCCGGCCGCATCTATCCGGAAGGTATCGAAGCCTATTTGCGCGACATGGCGCAGCCGGGCCACCTGAACTACGACCGTAATGTGCTGCGCTCGCTTTTGCCCACAGCGATGTCCTTCACGTTCCTGAAGAGCTTCAACGACTTCGCCCGCCAGTTCATTCTATCAGCGGACAAGCTGGACGTGGCGGATGTCACCTCCAGCTATCGCACGTTCCAAAGATACGAGCGCGATTTGAATGAGTTAAACGACCAATTCGAGAAACTCGAAGGCATCCACAAGACCCACGTGCGTTTAGGCGATCTACGCCGGGATCGCGCCTTGGTCCGCTATCTGGAAGCCCGTCTTCGCCACGAACATGTGGCCGAGCAATTGCAGGCCGATGAGGCCCGTTATCAGGGATTGAAACGGGAATTCGCCGATGAAGAGGCGCGCACCAAGCAACTCGAACAAACCATCCCGGAACTCCGCACCCGTCTTGATGGCCTCAAAGCCAGCATCAACGAAACTCCTGATGGCCGCCTTTACAACGAGCTAAAATCGCGCAATGAGAAGCTCGTGTTTCAGATCGGCCAGTTGACGCAAGTCGGCACGACCTTGGATCAAGCCCTGGCGAGTCGCGTGCGCAACGCCCGCTCTTGGCTGAAAGAACTGCGCGCTCTGCCGCTCGACATGGAACTGGCTCCCGCTGCCGCGTTTGAACTGGCCATCCATGCGCTCGAATCCGAAGGCACCGCCAAAGCCAGCGAGAATCTGCGCCTGCTCACCGAGACATCTCAACGCGCTGCTTCGGAGGCCAATCGCGCAGCGAAAGCGCAACTGGATCGCCTCGCCGAGCTGCGCCGTCAGCTTGGCCAGCTTCGCGATGAGATTTCCGCCCTCAGAATCGGCAAGCTCCCGTTCCCTACGCGCCTGTTGGATTCTTTGAACCACAAGCTGCCATCCAACGGCTCCGGTCTGCCTGCCCGGCACTTGCGCGAGCTTTGCGAAGTGACCGATGAACGCTGGCGTCCCGCCGTGGAGATCGCTTTCGCCCGCAAGTTCGCCATTGTCGTTTCTAGCGAGCACTACGAACAGGCCGAGAAGATTTATCACAGTCTCAAGGCATCCGAACTCGGGAACGAGACCGGCCGCGAATCGCTCATCAATCCCGGCAAAGCACTCAAGCTCAAGAAGCAGGCTCGCCCCGGTTCACTCGCGGAAAAACTGCGCACCTCGCATCCCGTCGCCGAGGCAATCGTCAACCAGTTGTTCGGCGACCTCATTTGCGTTGGTTCGCTGAACGAACTCCGCGCTCTGCCCCCGGAACAGAACGGCATTCTGACGGATGGTTTCATGTCTCGCGGCGCCTTCGTCGAGCGCCCGCGCTTCTACGACGGCAATCCCTTCGTGGGCCAAAAAGGTCTCGAACAACAGCTCGCCTGGAAACAATCGCAAGCCGCCGATCTCGAAGCGGAAGAGCGCAAGCTGATGCCGCTGGAGCGTTCCATCCGCGCTTTGGGCGATGGCTGGCGCGAACTCTTCGAACAAGCGCCGAGCTTGAGCGATGAACTGGTAAGCATCCGCCAACTGCCTTCCTTGCGGGATGAGTTGCAGGATAACATCAGTAAGCTCAACACGATCGACCGCGCCAAGTTCGACAAACTCGCTAAGCAGCAAGTTCAGTTGGAAGTGAAACTGAAGGATTCCGAGGAAGAACTGCGTTCCCTCGACAAGAGCGAGAAGCGTTCAGAATTGCGCCAACTGGAACGCAACCTCCAAACCTTGCGCCAGGAAGTAGGAGTATTCGCTGATAAGTTCGAGGAGGTCCGTGCCGAGACGGATGTCTCCCATTGGTTGAAGCGCATGGAATCACTGTTAAGCGCCATGCTGGCCGAGTTCCCCGTCAAGAATGTGGCTGCTGCTCAGTTCAATCAGCAATACCACACCTTCGATAAAGATGCCGCTGCCGCTTGGGAAGAACTAAAAGCCCAACGGCGTGCCTTGGCCACTGCGTATCCGAAGTTCGACGACCTGCCCGCCGATGCGGAGTCGAATGAAGCTTTCGATAAGCAATGGGGCAAGTTGAAGGAAAGCGATATTCCCGATTATCACAAGAAAGCCGAACGCGAACGCAAGAACTGGGAACGCCTGTTCCGAACGCAAATTCTGGAAAAGCTATACGGTGCGCTGAAGGAAGTCGTAGATCTCGTCACGCTGTTGAACACCTCGCTCAAGCGACGCCCCATCGGCACCAACACTTACGAGCTGCGTTACCGCCGCAATCCCGATTACCAGACGTACCACGAACTGCTCGAAGCCAGCGCCATGGTGGCCGAGGACGACCTGTTCTTCACCTCTGCCAGCGAGAAATTCCGCGAAGCCATCGCGCACTTCCTAAAAATGCTGACTGAAGAACCGGACGGCTCCGAAGCCGCTCGCCTGCTGGATTACCGCCATTACTACGAATACGACATGGAAGTCGTAGAAGCAGATGGCCGCAAGACCAGTGTGGATCGTCATTCCGGCAAGTTCAGCGGTGGTGAGAATCAATCACCTTACTTCATCGCCATTCTCGCCAGCTATCTGCGTGCTTATCGCCGTTACAACACCACGCGCAAACAGGAGCCGTCACTTGGTCTGGTGCCGATCGATGAAGCCTTCTCCAAGCTCAGCGGCGAGCGCATCAAAGACTGTATTACCGCCCTGAAAGCCTTCGATCTGCAAGGCGTGTTCTCCATGAGCACGGGCAACATTCCTTACGCGTTCGAACACTGCGACTGGCTCGTGGTCGTCTCCAAAGAAGAACGGCGTAACGGCAAACGCACCGAGATCCGCAATATCCCTGTCAGCCTTGCCCGTGAATCCGATGATGCCCGGCGGCTGATGGATTCTTAAGTCATCTTTAAACACCAAAAGCCGCTCAGCGTGATCAACACCTGAGCGGCTTTTGTGTTTCTTCATCCTGCTTGAAAATCAAGCAAGAGCCCCCTTTAAACTTTTTCCCGCTTCCCCATTGCCCACACGATAACCATGAACCCAACGAGTAACGAGGCGAGGATGCCCACGCGCAACCCATTCGATGCCGTCCGAAACGCGCCCGCCTCCAGCTTGATGTTTAGGTCCGTCCACGTATCCACTTGCACCGTGCGCCGGAAGGTCAGCATGCGTCCCTGTTGCGGGATGGTCGCCCGGATCTCCGCTGGATTCGGCACTGCGGCGTCCTGCTGCTGGATGATCCGTTCCGCCAACCGCATCAGTACCGCGTTATCATCCGCCGTGTTCGCATCGATGATCTGTTTCGCTTCCTGCTGCGTATAGGCCACGTCCTTGCGATTCCGCAATTCCTTAAGATTGCCGTTTGCCGCAGCTTCACCATTCACCGCCGCTTGGCGGAAGTTCAACCCCACCAATGCCTGTTGCAGTTTCAGGTTATGCAACTGCACCCGGGCGTCTTCATTGAAGGCATTGTCATGCCCGCTCAAGCCATACGCGCTTTGGAATGCCCGACGCGCCTGCTGCGGATCACCATTCGCCAGCAGGTTGTTACCGAGATTCAGCATGTCCTCCGCCGCTTTCGTCTTCTGTCGGCTCAAGGTCACTTCATTTTCGAGATATGATTGCTGATCCACAGCGACGGGTTGCGCCACCTTGGTGTCCTCCTGCAACTGTAGTGTCCCCTTCCAGCTCTTCAGTTCCCACTTCTCGTTGAGATACACTTTCCAACTGATGTTCTCCAGCGGCAGATCAAACTTCGGCCCGTTCAAGGCCAAGTCCAGACTGCGCCCGCCGCTTTGACCGATTCGGCTTGAGTAGAAGAGCTCCACCGTCGTGGCTTGATCCGCCTTCGATTGCTGCTCCAGCGGCAGCAGAATCTTGTCCTTATCGCGCCAAGGCCAAACGCCCTTCTGATTCACAAACGCAAACCAGAATTGCGCATCTTGCGGCAGCGTGAAGTTGAGGAGCCGCTTATCACCCGGCACCAGATCGATGCGCACCTGCGTCAGCATCACACCCTCATCCGAGATCACCGAACTCAACACCACGCTGTTCACGCGCGCTGGCAGCAGCTTCGTCGCTTCATGCCGCTCGAGTGTCAATGCCAACGCATAGCTCGGCTCCACCAGCCGATAGGTTTGGTTCGCCGTTGCCGCCGGAATGTCCTGCAACAACGCCCGGGGAATGCTCTGCCATTCGGCTGGCTGCAACGCCGCCGGAATCACATCCGCCCGCGCTTGCAAACGCCCACCCGATTGCACTGTCACGAAACCCCGTTGCAGATTGGCATCCATTGCTTGAATTCCTTGCACCACCGTAGTCGTCGCCGCTTGCGCCACGGGCGTCTGCCACGCTGCTTGCAGCAGATACTTGCCAATAACGCGGCGATGCAACTTCACATCCCACGTCTGCCATTGGTTCGTCGCCAAACCCGGAACCGGCAAGTAGTCCGCCACTTGATCGCCCCGGAAATGCACGCTCTCTGCATTCGCTGGCAAGCGGACCCGCAACGCCTTCAAGCCCGTATTCTCGATCTGGTATTGCAGGTTCGCCGCCACCTTCACCTGCGCCTCGCTGATGGTCACATGCTGCAAACCCGTCACCTGCACCCAGGCGTCCACTTGCTCGATGTCCAATCCCAACGTCCACTGCGGTTGCAACAGGCGGAACACCAACACACCTTTCTGCCGGATGCCCGATTTCTGCGGGTCCAGTTGCGTCACACCCTCGCGCGCACCAACTTGCAAGCGCATCCCCTGCTCCGGCACGATCACTAGTTGCCCACGCTGCTTGCTCGCCTCGCGGAACGTGACATGCGGCACCACAACACCCTTCGCCGCCTTGATGCCCACGCCCGTCAGGTTCACGTTGAATTCCTCCTGTCCTTCCGTCTTCCCCTTCAAGTGCAACGTGATGATGCGTCCCTCCGTCGCCTTCAATTCCGTCCAGTGCGAGATCGCGTTACCATTGATCGACTCCACGTCCAGTCCTGTCGGCAACACGAAGCTTACGCGGAAGATGCCCGCCCGGCTCACGGCCATCACCGCCTTGACCGCCAACACCGTGCGATCTTCGCCTAATGACAACGTCTCCTGCGTCTCCACTCGTACATCCGGCTCCACGGCAGAAACCTTCAAGCTCACATTGCCCTTCGCATCCGCGGAGCGGAACGCGCGCCGCAAGGTCAACCCGACGATCTGCCCACGCAAAGGCTGCAACGTGCTTCCCGGAAAATCTTCCAGATTGATAGCCGACAATGCCTCCGCCGTCACATTATCGAGCTGCACCTCGGAACCGGTCGCAACACCTACCGAACCAAGTTGCCCTGCCGCACCATTCACTTGCAGCAAACCGACACTTTTCTCAAACGGCAGTGGACCGGTCGCCACTTGTGAACGCACGACCAAAGCAAACGGCCGCGACTGGGCCGGTGCCAACCCCACACGCAACTGTCGCGTATCTGGGTCGAAGCGCCACAGTGAAACGATAGATGCTTTCCCCGTGATCGGATCAAGCACATCCGTGATCGTCGCTCCTTTCGGAATCGTGAAAATCATCTCGCTCAGTTCACCTTGCGCCGGACGCACCTCCACACGATGCACCCCTTCCACCACTCCGGCAGCGGGCGCATACAGTTGAAACGTCTCCACGAAGAACACAGGCTTTTCACGCTTCACATCGCGGCTGCGCGGTTTCCATCCGATCCACGCATTCGCCGTCGGCGTGAGCACCAACGTCGAGACCGTCGTATTATTCGTCGCCACGTTGCTTACCACCGAAACCGCATTCAGTGCATCCATTTCCACATCCTGCTCCGGCAACGTCAGCGTGAGCCGGTTGATTAAGCCTTGCTGTGTCGGCAATTCAAACCCGTTCACAGCATTCCTTTGTGTGACATGCAGTTGATACTGCACCTCGATGTCATAAGTGCCCGCCGCCTGCGCAAGCAGTTGTTGCGTTCGCTTTCCATTCGCAAAAACCTGCACCAAGGTCAGGCTATTGGTTGGATAGTTGATTCCCGTCAACACTGCCGGATCAGCCACAACGGGAAGTGTCTGGTTCTTCATCGCTACCCAGCGGATCTTCGCCGTGGCCATGGCAAACTTCTCTTCCACGCGGATGTCTTGCACCACCGATTCCGCCACGCCTATGTCTGGAATACCCGCCACAGATGTCTGTGGTGGCACTGCAGCATTCAAAGGCAGTGCGCTCAACCACAGTAACCCACACAGCAGTAACGCCGTCGTCGCTGCCTGGCCTTCCACGGGCGGTTCCGGCGGATGCGGAACGCGCCCCAACCGACGCAACCCCGGCCACAGCACATGAACAATCAAGAACGCCAAGAGTAGCAGTAGAAACAACCCGGCTCCATTTGGCCAACGCAGCGTTGTCCAAGCAATCAAGGTCCAACCAAACGCTATTCCCAAGGACTGCTTCAACCCCCGCGGACTCAATAAAGCAACTCCCCAGATCACCAATGCCAATGCCACCGGCCAAGCGTGCACGAGACTTGTGCCTGCCGCCTGGCTGCCCGTCACATTCGCCACCTCCACGCTCAGCACGCTGTTGCTTTGCTGCACCGGCGCGAGGAATGACAGCTTGGCCTCAGGAACCTCCTGCTGCCGCTTCGCCATTTCCTGCAAGGAAAGAAAGTGTGTTCCCGCCAGTAACAAAGCGATGACTCCTACAAGTCCACCACCAAAGTGCCGCGGTCCAAACCGATATGCCCCTTCTTTCGACGCCCAGCGCCAAATCAACACCACAAAGATGATCGAAATCGCAAACAGCAGCATATGCCGTTTGGCGTCACCGCTCATCATCATCCGGGCGAGTCCAGCAAAGCCCGAGTTATCCGCCACACCCGTCGTCGGCACAAGCGATCCGCCACGATACAGTAGACTGTATCCCGCATCCGGCTCGATCTGCCATTCCGCCAGCAACACCGGAGCCGTCACCACGGGCGCTTCCACCCGTACTCGCGAGGGCGTCTTGGACCGCGAAGCCAGTTTCAGATCCAGCGTCTGGACCGCACTCGGGTCCGCCCGTTGCGGCAGCGGAATCAGGTTCGCATCGCCATCCTTCACGGGCACCACGGTTCCGCCATTAACCGTCGCAGACCACAACGTGACACCCTCCGGCAATTTCAAACGGAAATGCGGATTGCCCCGGTTCTTCACGAAATACCGCACGTCAGTCAGCACTTCGCCGTCTTGTGAGATGCGCGTGGACAACACCGCCCGATCCACGATCAGGCTCACCGTTTCGCCCTGCGCCAACGGACTCAGCGCGAGTTGCAGATTGAACGGCCGCGCATTGTAGCGATAAGCTGCGAGGATGGGTGCATCGAAGAACAGCCGATACTCAGCGGGCACCTCTGCGGTTTCCAGCGGCAACAAACCTGCGGAGACATTCGATGGCTTCACCTGGAATTGATACGCACTCACCACCAGCGTGTGCCCCTGTTCGCTCTGTGCATCCATTGGCCGCGCACCAGTGAAAGTCAGCGTATCACCCTGCGCCTTGAAGGGCCGCTCATACGTCACCAGCAAGGTGTAAGCACCCGACACCGGCGTGTTCAACGTCACCACGTAACCATTCGTCGTCTTCTGCCAATTGCTCCGCAAATCTTTGCCGGTAAACTCCACGTTGAAATATTCATCCGACAACGAGATGAGGAACGATGACACCGGCGCGCCGGAGATCGCGAAGTTGATCGTGCTGCTGCCGTATGCGATGCCCTCGCCGATGGAAAACAGGTGGAACGCATCCGCTTGAATGGATTGAGGCAAACGCTCAACCCGCATAGACGCTTCCCAAGCCGGCTCGCTCAAACGGAACGCCGCTTGAATACCCTCGATCTTGCGCGGGAAGAACGCCGTGGCGATATCCGTCAACGCCACGGTGCGTTCCGGCGTGAGGCGGAAGCCCGCATCCGCTGCCACCGCGATGTGCCCCCGCGTGGACTTCGCTTTCAATACTTCAATGCGCGGCAACGCCCACGTCGCCTGACCCAACGCCGAGTTGCGCTCCAACCGCAGTTGGATGATCTGTCGTCCCGTGATTGGCGCGCCATAGACCAACCGCAATTCCGCATCCACCTGCCCAGCCGGTTCCTGCAAGAAATAATCGCTCAAGCCGCCCGCTGACAAACCGGCGATCGCATACCCTTTTGGCACGCGCAACAATACCTCACGCAACGGTGCCTCGCGGATATCCAACTCAAATTCCCCGTCGATGACCGTCTCCGTTTCGCCCAGGCGATATGAGATTAGTTGTGATACGCTCAATTCTGGCAACACATTGTCCGCCTGCACGCGCAACGAGAAATCGGCACTGGAGAAACGGAACGCGAATCGTTGAGCACCTTGTCCACCAAGGACAGACTTCGTCATGTCATTCTCGGGGAATTGCTCCGGCGAGATTTGCGAGAGACCCGTCGATTGCACCACCTCGAGCCGCACCGCGCCTTGATTCACCACGCGAAGATGCCCGGCGAAGCGCGTCGCGCCTTCCGGCTGGATTTGCATCGCATCGACCGCCTGCGGGAACGCGCCCAACTCCGTCTGCATCTGCACTTGCAGCAGGAAGGCATCTTTCTGCGGCTGGTTGAACTGCACCACCAGCTTGCGTTCCTTCGAGTCCGCCACCGGCTCTACTTTCCACGCCAGCACATTCGCGCCCTGCACCGCCGTCACGCTGCCCTGCCCGCGCACTTGCAGCACCACCTTGCTGAGTTCGCCCTGCATGATCTTGCCTTCCAGCAAAGCCACCTGCCGCATCATGCCGGAACCGATGCTCACCTGCGACAGCATCTCCGCTGCATAGAAAAGTTTCCCTTCCGCCTCCGCCCGCATCTCTTTCCATGCCAGCTTTACTGCACCATCTGGTGGCAAGAAACTCTGGAACTCGCTGCCCTTGCGCTCTGGTTTCGCCGCACCTTCAAAGTTGAATTGTGTATCCGCGCCCAAGCCTTGGAACACCACCGGTTGCAACGCCGCATTCGCCACCTTGAAATCCACACTGCTCCAACCCGCCGCTTGCTTCACCGCCGCGTTGAACTTGATGCGCAGTTGATACTCACCCGGCTTGTCGAAGACTGCCACGAATCGCCCATTATCCAGCTTCAACCGCCAGTCCGCATTGGGCACCAGCTCGGCCAACGCCACCTCGCCACTCAGAAGCTGCACTGAGCCGCCTTTTGGATTCTTCACCCGCGCCGTCGCCGTTAACGTAAAGCCTGCCGTGCGATCACTGAGCGCGCCTTCCAGTTTGAAATCACGCAGCACCACACGCCGCGCTTCCGGATCCGCCACAGTGACCGTCACCGGGAACGAATACGCCGAGCCATGAAAACGATACGCCAGTGGTTCTTCCTGATCCGGCTTCAACACGGGACGCAATCCTTCTGGCAACAGCTTCGCCTCGATTGGTACCAAGCCCGTCACATTGATCGGTTGCACGCTCAATTCCGGTGCCACGTCCACTTTAAGATAACCGTTCATCAACGACGCTTGCGGCGAGGTCAGGGACAACGTTTGTAAACCAGTTCCCAGCAATCGTGTAGTTTGCTCCGCTTGAATACTCACAATCAATTGCGTCAACGGCTTGTCCGTCTTGCGTGGACGCAAGACCAGCACGCGCGACCCATTCTCCTGTCGCACACTCCAGTCCTGGAGATTCGCGCCCGTCACCTCTTTGATCTCACCCTGGCCATTGATGATCAGCGGCAACTCCGTGGGTTCACCGCGCAAAACATCGAGCACCACATTGATGGTATGCGTGTGCTTTTCCCGCGTGATGAGCAACGAATGCTGGATCGCCGTCGCGAACAGCACCTTCTCCTTCTCGCCGATCAACGGCCCGAACTGCCCTTCGATCACGATCCGCGCCTTTCCATCCTGCACCCCGCCATTGATCGAGACATCTCTGCCCTCCACCTGCGCCGCCGAGGTTATCATCGGCATAAACCCGATAACGAGCGCACTGAGGAGCATAGCAGCTGACGTCAGGAGGCTCTGACCAAACTTAACCGCCCGCTTCTGTAGCGCAGGTTGGCAACCTGCCGTGTCGCAGATCGGTGATCTGCGAGCCGTTAAATAGTCATGGCGCCAGCCGACTGCCAGTCGGCGATACAGCAGACCACCGGTCTGCGCTACAAAGTTGCTCACGAAAGCTGCAAACATCAGTCCGCTCCATCCACCGGAATAAGCGCGTCCAAACGTTCTCCCTCTCCCCTCAACGGAGAGAGGGCCGGGGTGAGGGGTGAGAACGCCAACCGCTCCCGCCTTATCCTTGCCCTGGCTGTTGGACGTTGGACGTTCGATGTTCGATGTTTCCCATAATAATCTCCTTTATCTTCCTGAAAGACTCTTCGCCTGCCGTATCATCCATTCCAATTGTTTCGGTCGCGGGTCTGCCGGATACGCCTCCGGCACGCCGCTCAACTGCGTGATCAATCCCTCCGCCGTCACTTCACCCGCGAACGGGCTCGCCACCAGCCACTCGCTGAACGCCGAGGCCGTCGCCGCCAATCGCAGCGGCGCACTCGATAGCTCCATCGGTTTGGAAGCCCCGTCATAAGCCAGCGTCCATTCGTGCTCGCGATAATCGTTTGTGTTCGGCACGCGATAGCGCACGCGCACCACGCCGAGCGGACCTTCACCTGCGGGATTAACCTGCACCGTGTAGAGCGCGTTGCCCGCCTCCGCTGCACCGATCTCTGCTGCATCCACCTTGTTATCGCGAAACTCCTCTTTCTTAAGCTGATGCTTCGCATAACCAAGCTGACGGAACACCGTCACGCGCTTCGGATTCCACTCCACCTGCACTTTTACATCCGAGGCCGCCGCTTGCAGCGCACCCGCCAATTGGCTCGCGAATTCCGTCGTAGCCGCTTCCGGTGAATTCACAAATCCGTAACGGCCGTCGCCATTGCGCGAGAGCGCCTCCAGCAAATCATCGTTGTAACCCTCCCAGCCGATGCCAAAGCAATCCAGCGCCACGCCTTGCTGCCGATAGGACACCACCTTCTTCTTCAACGAATCCGGTGAGACATCGCCCAGGTTCGCTGCGCCATCCGTCAGCAACACCACACGATTCACGCCGTTCGGCACAAAATGCTTTTGTGCCGTTGCATACGCCAGGCTCATTGCTTCCTCCAGATTCGTACCGCCTTCTGGCGTGAGATTCCCCACCAGTGAGGGCAGCTCACGCGCTTGCGCTCCGGCCAGCCCATCCACCCAGAGCCGCGCCGTCCGCGCGAACGCCACTACGCTCACCTTGTCCTGCGGTTGCAATTGCCCGCCCAACACGCGGAGACATTCGCGCCGGATTTGCACCCGATCCGCCCGTTCCATCGAGCCCGAGTTATCCAGCAGCAACACGATGTTCAGCGGCTTGCCTGGCTCACGCCCAACCGCGCCCGTCTTCACCGCGAACCGCACCAAATCCCGATCATGCGCGAAGGGATACCGCGCCCGTTCCCACGCAAACGCCACCCGCGCATTCCCCGTCGGCTCGGGATCGTGATAGTTGAATGCATTGATGAACTCCTCCGTGCGCACCGTGACCGGCTCCGGCATCAAGCCCTTCTCCAGGCTCGCCGCCGCCAGCTTGAACGACACATCACTCACATTCAGCGAAAACGTCGAAAACGCATTCAGCGCCGTCCTGACCTCCGGCTGCGGAATCCCGGGCGGAGCGGCTGGCGGACGCTGCGGAGCCGGTTCATCTTTGGCGACCTGCTTGGCCTCATTCTTCAGCTTAGCCAGCTTCTCTTGCTCCACCTCAGCGAGCTTCGCTTGCACCAGAACTTCTGGAGGCTCGACCGCCAGCACCTCAATTGCCTGCTCCACAACCTCCAAGTCCTTTTGAGTGCCTCGCACCAAAAGCGTCCCGGTCCGATCATTGAAAAAGACCTGCGTCTTATTGGAGTTCATATCCACTCCAGCAGCGGCAAAGAATTGCCGTGCCAAGTTTTGAATATGCTCAGTTAGAACCAGCTTTGTGCTACCTGAAATAGTTGCCTGACCACCAAGCCCTCCTGAATTTTCCGCCATACTGACCCTAGGCACTGCATTTCCGCGAACTCCTCCGCCACCACCCTGTCCTCCTCCTTCTGGCAGCGAAGTCACACTTTCCAACCCATTAATAAACTGTTGCGGGTCCACTTTGAATCTGCGGACAAAAAGCTGCGGTTCGACAGCAACCTGATCCATGACCACTTTTGAATCATTCACCTGAAAACCAAGCTTTTTCCCATCATCGCTGGTGGCTACTTGCGAGACGGCCTCTAAGGCTTGTGCCAATGTCAGATTTTTAAGCGATGGATTGATTGTCACCCGTGCCGATTCAGCACCTGTTTTTGTTTCTATAGGGAGATCAACCCCCTGTTGCTTGGCTTCAGCCTTAAGCTTCTCGACAACTTGTGAAAGCGGGGCGTTCTCAAAATGTAAATCCTTGACCACGGTCTTATCCAAGTTGCTCAAGATACGCTGACGGTCCTTGGTCGTTGCAGTTGCGGTCGAATTCGTCCGTGTATAAGGATTCGGTAAAAATTCCCGCTTTACCGGCACTTCCCACGCCTTCTCAACCCCTTCAATCCTTGACTGTTGCTCATAATCCCGTTTGCGGGCGCCATCCCCAAATCGCGCCTCCTGTATTTGGTTCATGGCGTAATACGCCGCCGTATTCGCCGGATCCTGCTTAATGGCCTCCTTCAACTTCGCCTCCGCCTCGTCCGTCTTCCGAAGCTCATATAACAGCTTGGCATCCTGTACCATTACAGAAACTTCCTGCTTCTTCCCTTTCGCAGAAGCATCAACCGACCCCGAGCTTGGCGTCGTCGGCAGAGTTAACGCGTCAGTTTTCAGCGCCACCGTGCCATCCGCCGCCAAATCCATCGCCACTACAGGTGCTGGGGCACTCACCGTTCCCGCCGGAGAAGGTAACGAGCCGTTGCCTTCTCGTTTCAATCCTTCCGCCAGCACATCCTCGTTTTCTCGGCGCAGGGTCGAAAGTTTTGCTTTTGCCAATGCCGCCACCTCATCCCGCTGTACTTCGGAAAGAGGCTGTTTTCTATATTCAAAACTCTCCGCTTTTTGTGACACCTCTCCCAGCCTCATTGCATTATCTTGGATGCTATAAGAATTTTTAGGTTGAGGATCTAAAACAACTCCCGCCGCAGGCACCTTGCTTTCCACTTGCAGATCAATCACATCCAAATTGAATCCATCCTGTTTCTTGCTTATCACCTTCGTCCCGTCCCCGTCTGTATCGGCCAACGTCATTCCCCTATTTAGCTTAAGCCTCAGCTCACCCTCATTGCTTTGCGGCAAACCGGCGGGAACTGGAGTCGGAGTTGGACTATCAAACCAAACATTCTTCTGCGCATCCCCCAAGGACGATGCAACCTTTGCACGATCAGGCTTGGCTGGCATCGGCATCTCTGGCGCAGCAGCATAATTCAACGTCACCCCGCTCGCATCTGCTCTCAATTGGCTCTGCCCCTTCACCTCATTTTTTTGATCCAGCCGTGCTCCGCCATTGAGGTCCACAGTGAGCCCCCCAGTAACCAGCCTGTTGACCGTTTGATTCGCTACGGGTGCCTTCTCTTTTGCCCGAGCCTCGGGCCGATCCGCCTCCTGCGCCTTGCTCCAAGCATCGACCTTGTCACCCACCGCCACGGGTGCCGGACCCGCCATCGGTCGCGCTGCTGCTGGCTGGGCCGGAGCCAGACCGAAAGATTCATGATCTGCCAAAGCCTTGCCCCGCCCCTCATCCAGCGCCACATACTTTCCGGTCATCGTCGGTTCTGGGGCGCTTCTCCGCTTCGCCTCGACATCATAAGCATCGACTGCTGGCCGTTCAGCCCTGCCCATCGCCGCATATTCCTTCGTAGCCACTGTGGGTTGCGTCCCTCCCGTCCCAACAATTTGACCCGGCGCAAGACCCGACTTAAACGCACCACCCAGGAACATGTCATTATTGCCAGCCTGCCCCGTCAGGGTCGGCTCCGTCCGCGCCAATCGCTCCATCTCGCGCGGTTTGTTCTCCTCCGCCAGCTTGCGACTATCCGCCAGGCCAAGTTGCGTAACCTGGCGCTGCGGCAACGCCACAAAGTCGTTCTCAGGAGCCACCGTCCAAGCCCCCGTTTGATTCCGTTGTGGCGCATTCGCCAACTCCCCCCCCTGCGCCCATTCTGAGTGCCGAATCCCCAGTGCGTTTGCCCAACTGCTACACCACTTCCAACACCTCCGCCGCCGGCCGAACCACTCTGTCCCGGTGCCCCCATCGGCTTGTCCGCAATGCCCTCGTTTAGCGCCAAGCTATTATCCGAAACGATTGCCCCCTCGTTTTTGAATGAGCTAAAGAAATTCGCGGTCATACCCGCACTCCGGTCCGCCATCGCTTTCTGCGTCACTTCTTGCTCTCCACCCGCTGCGGCCAAAGCCGGTAACGCGATCTGGCTCCCGCGTGTCCCAGCCCACCGATCCACCGAGTCCTCCCGCGCGACCACCCTGGGCGCACTCGCAGTCAGCGGCACTCCCACCGTCGCCCCGCCCACACTCTGCGCCTGCGGCTTAAAACTCGCCCCAAAATTCAATGTGCGATTATCTTGAACAGCATCAGTGGAACTTGATGTCATCAACTGCTTCACCGTCGAAGCGACATTGCCAAGAGAGTTCCCTGCCGACTCCGTAGGCACGGCAATTGTCCTCGTCGAAGCATCATTTAAGGAAGAACTAAAGGTAGTTGCGTTAGTCACCATCATCCCGTTCAAAACTGTAGTAACCAGCTTCTCTGCTGTCGGTGATTCGCTCTTTACTAACGCCACTTCCGCTTCTGATTTTGCTGGCATTGAATAAAAAGGATCCGCCGCCATCGGCGCTGCAGCCGGCAATGGCGTTACCCCTTTGATCTGCTTCCCTAGCATCGTGAAAAACTCCGATTCCTCCTCCCTCTTCGGCACCATCATCCACGTCACCGCCAACAATCCCACCAGCATCGCCGCCAGCTTCAGCAAATCCGCTTTCTGCCGCTGCCAGAAGGACACCTTGATGATCTTCTTCTCCTTCGGCTTCGGCGCTGCTCCTTTGAACACCGCCAGCAACTCTGCGCGCCGTTCCTCCGCCAGCGTCATCGGTTCGGGGAGCGATTGTGTCAACGGCTCCGTGGTCGGCACCGCGTCCTTCACCAGCCCCATGACCACCTTCAGCCGGTCATGCAAACGCATCAGCTCGGGGTTCTGCGCCATCACCGCACGCAGCTCCATCTCCTCCTCGGGAGTCAGCTCGCCCAGGAGCAGCGCGGTGATCCGCACTTCAGGGTCGTTCTCTGGATTTAAGTCTTCGGGTTTCATGGCACGAGTCCCGTCTTGGCAAGTTCTGCCGCTATCGCCTTCAAGGCATGGTGCAGGAGATACCCCACATTGCTGTTGCTCAGCCCCGTCCGCCGCGCGATCTCCTGATAGGAAAGGTTTTCGTCAAATTTCAGCCGCACCACCTCGCGGCTCCGTTCATCCAGCGTGCTCAGGCTCAGCCGCACCAGCCCGATGCCTTCCCAGCGGATGATCTGCTCATCCGGCAACGGCTCCGGGTCCGTCCCGTTGTGGTTGTTGTCCGCCTGCTCTTCGCCGTCCGTTCCGCTGCCCGTATCCATCGGGACCGTCTTGGCCGCCTGCCGCCGGTGGTTCAACGCCAGATTATGCACGGTGCGGTAGAGCCACCTGCGCGGCTCCTGCACTTCGGCAAACTGGGCATGTAACTTCATAAACGCTTCCTGGACGACATCCTCCGCCGGCGCCCGCTCCCCCACCAACCGCAGCGCATAACTGAGCAACGGCGATTCGAGCGCTGCGAACAGCTCCTCGATCGTTTCCGGACGCGGCTTCTCCGCGCTGGCTGCAGCGTCAGGTTGCACCACGGTCATGGAAGTTGGGGTGACATTGCGTGTCAGGTCACGGTTTCGCTCCGGGTTCGACCGGCCATAATCGGTGTCATCACACCTATACGACACACCCGGAGCACATTCCTTAGACGATATTTGTAAACTTTTCCTCCCGCCGGCCGGGCGATCTTAGCCGGGCTTTGGCACCACCTTGGAAAACAGCCGGACGACGGCGCCGGTCCCCAAGCGCTTACCCACTTCGCCTCCGTTGCCATCTCCTTGTTCATGGCGAGGAGAATCTCGCACTAAAAGCACATTAAATCAAATTTATATTTAATCTAAGCACAAATATAACTCCACCACACACTTACACCGATTAAATTCACACTTAAACACCGCTTACACCTCGGTAACTAATACTTCGGCAGCACATTGGTGATGCCCTCATACAGAGGCATCTTGTCCGGCCCGATCCGCTTGGAAAGCTTCTCCAAATCGCGCTCCAGTTTCTGCCGTTGCGCCGCCCAGCGCGGCTCATTGATGAGATTCTTTTGCTCCAATGGATCCTCGCTCAGATGATATAGTTCTGCCGTGAACCGGTCCGGGCTGCCATCTCCGTGCGGATACCGGATCAGCTTCCACTCGTCCGTCCGGATTCCCCGCACATTGGGCGTATAAGGGAACTGTTTCTCGAAGTTGTATTCGTACAGAAAAGCCTCTCGCCATTTCACCTGCTTGCCCTCCACCAAGGGTTTCCACGAAAGCCCATCGATCCCTTTCAGCGGCTTACCACCGCCGAACTCCACGATGCTCGGAGCCATATCGAGGCTCAGCACCATCTTGTCCACCACCGTCCCCGGCTTCACCACGGGCGGATACCGTACCAGCAAAGGAATGCGCAGGCTCTCCTCATACATCGTCCGTTTATCCACCCGCCCATGCTCGCCCAGCACAAAGCCATTATCGCTCGTATAGATGATAACGGTGTTGTCCAGCTGTCCGGCCGCCTTCAGCGCCTCGTAGATGCGCCCCACACTTTCATCTACCGAGAGGAGCGTGGCCAGATACGTCCGCACAAAGCGTTCATGCGTCTGCAAACCATACAGCGGACCGCCACCGCCATGCCACGTCGGGTAGCTCTCCTTCAGCCAGGCCGGCTTGTCGGGCGCGACGTAATCATCCGCATTCATCGGCTTGGGCACCGGCACGTGGTCTAACGCATGCTCAAAGCGCGGTTCCGGCTGGATGGGTCCCCCATGCGGTGCTTTCTGCCCAAGGATGAGGAGGAACGGCTTGTCCCGTTTCTGCTTTAACCAGTCCAAAGCATGCTCCGTCACCACCGTGGTGTAGTAGCCGGGGATCTTCTTTCGCACGCCGTCGTTGTTGAATTCGTTGTCGAAGTAATTCCCCTGCCCGCGATGGCTGAACCAGTGATCGAAGCCCGGACGCTGCTCGTCATTATCCTCCCCCATATGCCACTTGCCGATATAGGCCGTCTGGTAACCTGCGTTCTTCAGGCTGCGCGGGTAGCTCGGCAGATCCACCGGGTATTCCGTGAAATTGTTCTGCACCCCGTGCTGCCGTGCATACTGCCCGCTCAACATGGATGCCCGGCTCGGTGAACAGAGCGACGTGGTGACAAACACATTCCTGAACCGCGCGCCTTCCTGCGCCAGCCGGTCGATATTCGGCGTGGCTACCAGTTTGTTGCCCGCACAACTCAGTGAATCCGCCCGCTGATCATCCGTCAGGATGACAAGGATATTGGGCTTGGCTTGGGCCGCCTCGCTACGAGATACCGCCGTGCAACTGACCGCGAGCAACACAAGCACCCGGGCCAGCGTAGAAAATAGTTTCATGGCTTGCGCCCGAGATTACCGGTTCACCACGCCAGAATGCAACCGCCGAGCCGTCTGGCTGTGATCATGACCGGGTGATAATGATTTCGTCCTTGGTAGGTTTTCTAGCCCTTCGCCGCCTCTGGATAACACCCCACAAAAAGCAAAAACGCCGGACCTCCCCGTCCGGCGTTCTGCCTGCTAAACTCAGTGCACTATCCGCTTATTTACCCTTGCCCTTGGAAGAACCAGGCACAATGCGGATGGCGTCTGCTCCAGTGATGCTTCCACCGCTGGTCGTGGTCCCGCTCAAAGCCAGTTCCACCGATGACGGTCCTACTGCCCCGGCTGACACCAGCGCGGGTGTGCTGAAGTGCACCACCAAATCCGCCAGGCCATCGCCATTCACATCTTCCACCGCCGCGCGTAGCGGAGCCACTGTGCCCGTGAGGGCGGGATCGCCCAGCAGCAGCGTGCTCACATCAATATCCAATGCGGAGAAATCCGCCGTGGAGAGTATCGCCACCGGCAACACCCCTTGGCTCTTGAGATTCACCGACGGCTGGATCTCCAAGACGACTTCCTGCGTGGTACTGACCACTTCATATTCATACGTCACTGTCACTTCAGCCGCGAGATGAAGGTCCGACATGACCATGAAATTGAACGGATTGGAAACCGAGGTCAGATCCGTCGCCCCCAAGTTGAGCGCGACGTTGCCCGTACCGGTGAACAAGCCCAAATCGGCCGCACCTGCAAATACGCCCGCCGTCGTCGTCTCGGCAGCTCCCAAAATGACCGCTTCGCCAAAAGTGTCTACGAAGGTTTGTTCCTGTTTCGTGACATTGCCCCCCAGCATCACGCTGGCATCCGGCCGGTAAAGATTCACGGCCACGTTGTAATCCACCGTCACACTCGCCGGTGAACCAAAGTTCAGCACGAAAGAGTTATAATCCAGCGTGGACTTGGCGCTGACATGCACCGCCACCAGCGATCCCAAAGTAGAATCGAACTGCGGCACCGTGAACGGCAGCGGCGTCTCACCGGAAAGCAACGAGGTGGAAGGCACATTGATGACATGTTGCACGGTATCCGCCGGCAGCGTCAGGGTGGATATGAAGGTCGCCAGACCGAAGCAGAGTAGATGTATTTTTGTATTTATGTTTCGCATAGGCTTGTCTGCTATTTAGCACGAAGGCTGCCAACCCTTTGCAGCCTAAACGTATGTCCTGAAAATGAGTTCGCCTAAACTCCTCCCCCGCCCATCAGCCGCATCATCCCCTCCCATGCTAAGACCGTACAGCCGTATGCTTTCGCACGATGTCGCTATGAAATAATCCCGATGCAAACCGTGTCCTGCGAGTGTCCAGAAAACAAAGTCACTAATGACCTTTTTCCAGACAAACCAGCACGAATCCATTCCCGTAACCAGCTATGGTTCGTCCTGTTTCAAGCGGGCCGCAGTTTATGACTGATGCTCGACTAGCTATTTCACCAAGGGCGGCATGGGACAATCGAGCGCATCCGCTATAGCCCGGAGCAACTCCCCTTCCGCCGCCTGGATCAGCCCATCTGCGGCCACGGTCGCCGCGCACGCTTGCAATACCGCTCGTTTCACTGATGGCCCCGTTTCCGCGAGATTTTCCAAGGCCGCCTGCAAAGTGGCCAAGGTGCATTGACCGTTCCCAAGCCAACGCAGATTAAGCTGGGTCGAATTGAAACTCTTTACCCCGGCTGCGAAAGCCGCCCGCACGTCATCACCTTCCTGCCCGGCGGAAGCCAGCAACGTAAGCAGCACTGAGACATCCCCGGCCACCGCCTGCACGGAAAAGTAGCGCAGCTCCGGCTTCAATCGCAGCTGATACTTGCCCCCCAGATGCCGCCGCAAGATGTGCTGCAAGGCGAACTCGAACACATCCAGTTCCTGATCACACGCCACCAACTCTTGCAGGCATTGATCAAACTGCCGATATTCCGCCGGTGTCATTTCCCGCAGACCCGGCAGGGAAAGCTCCACCAGCGGCACTCTGGCTTGCGGTGGCAGTTTCCTTGTTTCCTCATCGTAACCCTTGGCCGCTTCAGCCGCTGCCTCGCCCAAATGCCGGGTGATAATTTCTGCCTGAACTTGCCGCACCGTAGGAGCGCTGCTTAGCAGCAATCCGCAGATCAACCACTGGGCTCGCAGCTTGTCACGCATCGCTTCCTTCAATGACTCGGGCTGCTCATTCAGCAACTTGGTGGCAAACGCCAGATGCTCCGTCACCGGCAAACCCACTTGCGCTATGGACCGTTCAACTGCCACACCGCCGCCGGTCGCTGCGACAATTTTTTCCGGCTGCACCACCGGCATCGCCGGCTGGCCTTCTTTCCGCCCCGGTGCAGGCGTTTTCCCCACTGGCTGCGTCACCGAAGCATCGTCCACCGAGTCTTTCCCCTGCACTTCTGCCCGCGGCGCAGACCTCCCCATCATGTTTTGTATCCGCGCGAGGCGTTCCGCCACCGGCGGATGCGTGGACATCAGCAGCACATAACGCTCCTCCTGCAAGGCATCCGCAAAGAACATGTGACTTGCCTCTTCCGCGTGCGGACAAACCACCTGGCCTCCATCCGGCCATTGGCGCACCTTTTCCAATGCCCCCGCCAACCCTTCCGGATACCGCGTGAATTGTACCGCTGCCGCATCCGCCAAGTGCTCGCGTTGCCGGCAGACTGAAGCCTTGATGATCCGCCCGAATACCGCTCCGTGCCAGCCGATGAAACTTAAAGCGAAGCCGATCACCAAAAGTGCCAGATCCGCGGCCACTTGAACGCCGTTGAAAGTCGGTTTCCCATCCGCGCTCATCTGCCGTTCAAACTGGGCGTTGCGCCGGTCCATCAGCCATTCCGCCAAGATCGTCACGCCAAACAGACCATGCACCCAGCCCATCAGCCGCATCTTCAACGCCATGTCGCCATTGAAGATATGGCTGTACTCATGCGCGATCACGCCTTGCAGTTCATCCCGCGTCAGATACTTCACCGCCCCGCCCGTGACACCCACGATCATGTCATCGACCGCATGCCCGGCGACGAAAGCATTGATGGAAGGCTCACGTTCCAGCAGATAGACATCCGGCACCGGAATCCCGGAAGCGACCGACATCTCCTCGACCACATTCAGCAACCGCCGCTTGTCCGGATCGGTGGCGCCGGGGCTGACCCTTTGGGCTCC
This sequence comes from Limisphaerales bacterium, assembly GCA_965283725.1. GTDB lineage: Bacteria > Verrucomicrobiota > Verrucomicrobiia > Limisphaerales > JAEYXS01 > JAEYXS01. Next base: position 802,140 of record CBDIPT010000001.1, on the reverse strand, counting down.
CAGCAAACGCGCCACCGCCCGTCCGCCTTCGCGCAGTTGCAGTGTCTTCCATACACTTATCACCAAAAAAAGCACCAGCACCACCAATGCTGTCCAGAGCAACCGTTCCCAGTCCCAGAAATGAAAAACTCTGCTATCCTCCTCCGCCAGCGCTCCCCGCCAGAAGCGGAAGAACCCGGCTACGAACAAGGCGCACAGGGAATAGACCAGATAAACCGAACCGATCACCGCCGCAGCGGCCAGCAAGAACAAGGGAATCAACCTGAACGAAGCCGTCCGGGCCTCCTCCTGACGCTGGAAGAAATCTTTCGCAACCAGTTCCGGCATAAACTCTGGTGCCAACTTTATGATTTCAGCCGGCAAATGCCCATTGGAAACTCGCGCCCGAAGTGTAATCGGCACCCGCTGCTTGCAGAAATTTCATCGGGTGAACACACTGAGCCATGGCTGATGAGCCTGAACAAGACCTGCTCTGGTGGTTGATTCCGGGTGTCCTGGCTGGTATGCCCATGCCTTTTCTGCATTCGGAGCGGCGACTGGAAACAGGTGCCTCCTTACGGGCTTACGACGACGAGCTCCCGGTGTTGTATGACGCCGGTATCCGGGCCGTTGTTTGTCTGTTGAATGTCCCGTCCGATGCTTCCGTATACTCCTCGGCTGGCTTGGACTATCTCTGTTTGCCCATCCCGGATGGCTGCGCGCCCGATTTCGCTCAAGCGGATGAACTAGTGCGTTTCGTGGATCAACACCGCGCTGGTGGACATGCCGTCGCTGTTCATTGCTACGCCGGGCTGGGGCGCACCGGAACGATGCTGGCCGCGTATCTCATTGCGCAAGGTACGGATGCCCCCACGGCCGTGCTAAAGGTCCGCGCCATCGAGCCCGCCGCCATTGAAACGCGTCCTCAAGTGAAATTCCTGGAAGCCTACGCACACCATCGCCGCCTGCTGGATTCCAAATAAGTTTTGTGCCGGTCGCAAACACAAACCGTCCTTACTTCTTCCCTGCATCCAGCGCCTTGAGCTTTTGCACGGCATCTTGATTCCCCCCTGCGCCGCCTTCTCCAGCCACTCACGGCCTTTGGCGGCATTCAGCTCCACGCCCCGCCCCTCCAGGTATCGCAAACCCAATTCATACTGAAAAGCCGGTGCTCCGCTTTCTGCCTGCCGGATATGGAATTCCAGCACCTTACGTTCTGTCTCCTCCGCCGTTTGCCGCGGCAGTGAGCCATTGGCTGGCTTCGTGCTGACCACTGGTTTCGACGGGTTCAACGCTGCCGCTGGCTTCGCCTTCTTGTCATAGGAATCCGGCGTCACCGCCAGCCCGCCCGGCACCTCTTTCAACGACCGCGCCGCCTTAAGATCGTCTTCCGTCCCCCACTGTGCATCTGGTCCCGCGCTCAATACTTCATACCCCTGCCGTACGACCTTCAATTTGTATGGTGTGCCCCAAGGGTCTTTGGTCCGGTCACGGCCCTCTTTGTTACCCTTGCCGACTTGCGAGTTTTCCCGCAGGAAGGTGCTGAAATCATCCACTGGCAGTCGTGTGTTCTCCAAAAACTCCGTCATCACCATATCTGCGATGGCATCCACCTCGATCCCGGAAGTCGCTGCATTCTGCACCTTGCCCACGACGTTCAGGTTCTCCTTGAACGCATCTTTGCCCAGAAACACAGCCACCCCTACCGCGATGATCGGCAAAATCCGGAAAAGACTCACAGCCCCCTCCTGTTCTCATGTGCGTGCCGCTTCACCACGGTTGATTCAATCGTCAAACCCGTCAGGAAATCATGACTCACCAAGCGGAGGAAGCTCCCCTTGTCCAGCTTGAGGCAGCGCGCCTTCCCCGTCGCCACCACATCCGCTGTTGCCGGGATATTCCGCAACAGGCTGATCTCCCCGCAGAAATCACCCGGCTGCAGTTTAGCGACGGCTTTGCCCCCTTGGCTGACCACGAACTCGCCATCATAAACTATATAGAAGGCTTCATTGACCTGCCCTTGCTTCAGCACCACCTGGCCTAACGCACACTCCTGCAGCACAAACTCGCGTGAGACTTGCATCAACGCCTGCGGATGCCAGCGCGCGAACAACGGATTGCGCCGTAGGAAAGCCGAGATCTGGATCAGCGTCTTGATCTGGGTCGAACCGAGGTTGCTCACCAGGATGCGTTCAAAATCCTCCCGGGCCAGCACGAGCAACGCCGTCTTGCCTACAGCTTTCACCGAACTCGTCCGTGGCACTTTATCCAGCAGGGCGATCTCGCCGAACGCATCACCCCGACCCAGATAGGTGATATGCCGGTTATGCCCGGATTCATCCTCCTTGAGCACATCCACTTTCCCCTCGAACACCAGAAACATCGCTTCCCCTGAATCCCGCTCGCGGATGATCGTTTTACCAGCCTCCACCACCACATACTGCATGGCCCGGGCAAGCTCTAGTTTCACGGATTCGCTTAGCTCACCACACAACATGGTATTGCCCAAAAACCGCACCAACTCCGGCTCGGCTGGTTTGCCAGACGTTGAACTGGCATCCTGCCGGACGCGCTCCTCGGCGTGAAATAACTTGGGCGCCAGCTCCCGATATGCCCCGCGTAAAACCAGCCATACAAGATACGCGACGATCGAAAGCAGCACGATAGCCAGCAGCCAGTAGATGATCAGCGGCAGCAACGTATCCTCATCCGGCCGCCGCTGGCGCAATTGCTGCACCACAAAACGTCCATGCTCGGCCATCAACTGGTTCGCCAGCCGGAAAGTCACCCCCAGCCACAGAATCGCGTACGTGCTATAGCCAAGAAAATAGCGTTCCTCTTTGAGCTTCACCGTCCAATTGAACAACGTCGCCATCAGCTTCGTGTTCAGGAACTGATCCGCACAACGCGGCAGCTCATATTCCTTCCGCAACAACGCGTGCAACAAGGTGTGGGCCGGCGTTTCGCCGAAAGGTGAACCCACCACCACCACCGCCAGCGCACTCGCCAGCAACGCGGTTTCCGAACCCGTCATCCAGCCGAACACCGCCAGCATGAAGGGCGCCGCACAAGCCTGCGCCGCCACGCTTACTTCACAAAAACGTCCCCCCATGAAAGCATCCCGTGTATCGACGGAAAAGTAAGGCACCAACCGGTTCCACCGGATGCGCGGCTGATACGCTATCCGGCCAAACGCCGTAAGGGCAGACGCTGCCCAAGCATTACTGAGGGACAAACCCAGTCCCAAAAACAGCAGCACCTGAAACCAGCCGCTCAACTCATAGATCGGATTCCAATGCCCCGTCACCAAGACCCAGCTCCCCATCACCACCGCCAAGATCGCGATGAACAGACCGATCCAGGCGTTGTCCGATTGCCCGGTCATTTCCAGTTTCACCTCGATGGGATTCAGACTGCCCGCTTCCGTCAAAAAACCCTTGTCCACCGCCGCCATGATCAAGTCATAGAACCCGCGAATGTCCGGCTGCCGGTCGTTCTGCAGCAATTCATGCAGGATGATTTCCACCGTCTTATGCCCATCGAACCGCAGCAGTATCTGCTGTTGGGACGGCGTCAGCGCCAGATACTCGACACGGGATAGCTGCTTGAGCAGGCGGGTGCCGTCAGCCAAATCACGCACTTCGATTTGGGACGACAAAGTGAAAACTTTGCCGGTGATGTCTTGCATGGTGGAATACGAACGGCGTGTTTGTAACCAAGCCTTCTGGCAAAAGCAAGCAAAGCACCTCGCTTGCGCTTTCTATTTGCATCACTAAAACATTCTCATGTCGTTTATGCCTTCGATCACTTGCCGGCTGGAAGTCCTGCCCGGCACGACCGTTGCCGAGAAAGTCTGGAACGCCAAACGTTATGGCTTCGCCGGCATCGCCCTGCCTGGCCGTTTCATGCCGACTTGGCTTGCTGAAGCCCGTGCTTTCAGGGCCGAAAGCCCCCTGCCATTTGTCAGTCTCTCCTTGGGTTTCGCCGGTTCCCTGCTCAGTCCGCATCCAGCCGTCCGCCAGCAATGCCGCGACAGCATCTTGCGCCTGCTGGATATCTGCGCCGAATTCAATGCCCGGCTCTTTAACATCCCACCGGTGCTCATCCAGGATAACCCGGAACGCCTGAAAGACCGCGCCCAGCAAGACGCCTTGTTGCTGAAGCAATTGCCTGCATTGGGCGATGCCGCCCAAGCCCGTGGAGTGACCTTCCTGCTTGAGCCCGTGAACCGCTACGAGAGTGACTATCTCCATTCCATCGAGCACACCGCCCAACTTTGTGCCCACCTGAATCACCCCGCCATCGCGCTCACGGCTGACTTCTTCCACATGCAGCTGGAAGAACTGCACATGGACGCCGCCCTCTTGAATACCGGCGGCTGGACGCAACACATCCATGTCGCCGAGAACACCCGCGTGGAACCTAGCCCCGGTTCGCTAGATTTCATCCCCGGCTTCCGCGCCTTGAAACAAATTGAATATCGCGGCTTGATCGAGATCGAGTGCCGCGGCCTGTCCGGCCCCGGGGAAATCGTCCTCCCGCGTTCAGTTGCTTATTTGCAGCGATTGTGGCAGAAAGCTTAACAGTATGTCGAAACGACTGCTGGGCTTCGCGCTCGCCTTGTTGTTTGTTCTGGCGGCTCACGCTGCGGACACCCGACCCCGTCTCGTCGTTCTGACCGATATAGGCGGCGACCCAGACGACCAGCAATCTCTCATCCGCCTCCTCCTTTATTCCAACAACCTGGATATCGACGGCCTCATCGCCAGTGCCGCGGGCACGCCCGGTGAGTTGAAGGAAAACGTCACCAAACCGGAACTGATCCGCGAGCTTGTCGAAGCTTACGGCCAAGTCCGGCCAAACTTGGTGCAACACGCGAAGGGCTATCCGCCCGTGGATGAACTCCTCTCCGTCATCAAGTCCGGCAATCCCATCCGTGGGCTGGCTGGCATCGGCGAAGGCAAAGACACGGAAGGTTCCAACTGGATCATTTCCATGGCGGACCAGAATGATCCGCGCCTCTTGAACATCGCCATCTGGGGCGGCCAGACCGATTTCGCCCAAGCCCTCTGGCGCGTACGCAATGACCGTAGCGAGGAAGACCTGCAAAAGTTCATCCGCAAACTGCGCATCTACGACATCAACGATCAGGACAAGATCGTGGACTGGATTTGGAAAGAATTCCCCACCCTCTGGTATATCCTCGCCAAAGCCCCCGATGGCAAAGACAAACGCCTCGGCACCTACCGCGGCATGTATCTCGGCGGCGACCTGAAACTCACGTCTGCTGATTGGATCAACGCCCACATCAAGCAACACCACGGCCCGCTTGGTGCGTTGTATCCCATGAAGACCTTCACCGACCCGAATCCTTACAAGACCATGAAGGAAGGTGACTCCCCGTCATGGCTCTATTTCCTCGCCAACGGCCTGAATGACGCCGCCAATCCGTCTTGGGGTGGCTGGGGCGGACGCTACGCCATGCTGCGCGACCACCTCTATCGCGATGCCTTGGACACGGTCGATGGCGTGACCGAAGCCCGCGCTTCCGTCTGGCGCTGGCGCCAGGCGTTCCAGAATGATTTCGCCGCCCGCATGGATTGGTGCGTGAAACCTTTCGCCGATGCCAATCACAAACCCAAAGCCACCATTTACAACCTTGAAGGCATCGGCCCTATCCGCCTCACCGCCAGTCCGGGAACTTCTCTGAAGCTGGACGCCTCCGGTTCGAGCGATCCCGATAATGACAAACTCACCTTCAACTGGTGGTTTTACTCCGAAGCCTCATCCGTGATTCCCACCGGCAAACTGGAGGCGGCCCAAACCGCGCGCCCCACCTTGCACATCCCGAAAGATGCCCCGGCGGGTGATTGGCACATCATTCTGGAAGTAACGGATGACGGAGACCCTGCTCTGACCGGCTATCGCCGTGTGATTGTCACCATCAAGCCTTGAGTTGCCCCCGGAGTTGGCTGCCCTTGTGATTGCCAAATACCCTCCATTAAGTCATTCTTTCGCTGCGTTGGTTCAAGTATCGCCACTTTTAAACCACCTGCCATGAAACGAATTTTCGCCATTTGCCTCATCGTCGCCCTGGTCGCCAGCACGTTCACCGCGCTTGCGGCGACCAAGGCTGAACCTGCCGCACCACTCGCGGAAAAATCCAAGTCCGATGGCAAGACCCCGGGTCTCGCCGCCGCCACCGCCCTCTCCACCATCACCGGTGTGGCCATCTCTCCGTTGCTGGGCGTCAGTGCCGTCGGGGCCTACACCTACTTCCAAACTCCGCCCGAGAAACGCGCCTCCCTTTCCTGGTACGCCCAGCCTTGGTTCTGGTTGCTCGGCACCGCGCTGGTCGCCGTGTGCTTTTTGAAAGACACAATCGGCACGGCTCTTCCTACGGCTTTGAAGAAACCTCTGGATGTCGCCGAGGCATTCGAAAACAAAGTAAGTGGACTGGTCGCCGCCGGAGCTTTTGTTCCTATGGTTGCTTCCGTCTTTCCCTCGCTCATCTCCCACGATTCCGCCTCGCTCGCGGCGCCTTGGTTCATGGCCGTGATCAATCCGGCCGGCTTGCTCAATTTTGTCATGGTACCGATTGCCATGGTCTCCTTCGTCATCGTCTGGCTTGCCGCTCATTCGATCAATATTCTGATCCTTCTCAGCCCCTTCACCACCGTAGATGCCGCCCTGAAATCTTTCCGGCTCTTTCTGCTCTCGTTCATCACTGGCGGCTCGTTGATGGATCCGGTCTTGGGCGCAGGCATCTCGCTCATCATCATTTTCATCGCTTATTTCATTGCTGGCTGGTCTTTCCGCATGACCGTGCTCGGCAGTGTTTACATCTGGGATGTCATCGCCCTGCGCCGCACCCGCACCGTTCCGCAGCGCAATGAAGTCTGGGCCTTCCTTTACGCCGAGATCAACAAGGTCCCCATCCGCACCTACGGCCGCTTGATCCGCGATGAAGCGGGTCGCATGACTTTTGAGTATCGTCCTGGCTCTTCCTTGCCAAACGCACGTTGGTGCTGCCGCTGGGCGAATACGCCGTGGGCACCGGCCTCATCAACTCCTACATCGTGAAAACCGAAGGCGAGGAAGAATACGAGATGTTGACCCTGCCGCCGCGCTACCGCACGCACGAAGCCGCGATCACCAAGGTTTACGAACTCGCCGCGGTGCGGGACATCGGCCTGGTCAAAGGCTTCAAATCGATGTTCCAATGGGTCTGCGGCTCCAAGCCCGCCAGCTCAGCCGCTTAACCCCGGAACGCTTACTGTTTGTCCAAGATCGGGAACGGGAACTCCGCCGAAGGCGTGTGCTGTTCCCGCATGATTTTCTCCAGTTTGGCCACCACCTCCGGATGCTTCGCCGCCACATCGGTGGTCTCCTGCGGATCGGCTTTGAGGTTATAAAGCTCCGTCTTCAAGACCGGCAACGCCGCCTTCTTGCCCGCCGGCAGCAGCCCTTGCCGCACCGCTTTCCAATCCCCGACCCGCACGCTTTGTTGCCCGCCATACGCCGGAAACTCACGATAGAGAAACGCACGTTCTGGCTGCACTTTACCGAGCAACGTCGGCAGCAGACTCACCCCATCGGCATTCGCCGGAATCGCACCTTTGGCTCCGACCGCTTCCAGCAACGTCGGCAGCCAATCTTCAAACCCGCTCACATAATCTGAAACACTGCCCGGCGCGATTCTCCCCTTCCACCAAACCACCGTCGGCACCCGGAACCCGCCTTCGTAGAGCGAGCCTTTGCGGCCATGCAGGCCGCCATTGGAGTTGAAGAAGTCGGCATCCGTCCCGCCCAACTCGTCGTACAACGGGCCGTTATCCGAACTGAAGATGACGAGGGTGTTGTCATCCAGTTTCAACTCCTTCAACAGCGCCACGATCCGCCCCATCTCCCGGTCCATCCGGGTGATCATCGCCGCATACGCCGCTCGTGGATACTGGTGCGGCAGATAACCATGGCCGCCCACATACGGCTTCTCCGGAAACTTGCCTCGATACTCCGCCAGCGAATCCTCCGGCACTTGCAACGCCAGATGCGGCACCGTCGTGGGATAATACAGGTAGAACGGACGATCCTTGTTCGCCCGGATGAATTTCAACGCCTGCTCGCCGATCAGATCCGGCGCATACTCTTTCCCTGTAAAACCGGCGTAGCTCTCCGCCTTGTTTGGATCAGCGTTCTCCGGCAGCTTCTGGTGCGCCTCGAAGAGCGGATTCTTCAGCAACACTTTTTGCTCATTATCCCACAGATGCGGCGGATAATAATTATGCGCCACGCGTTGGCAGTTATAACCGTAGAACCGGTCAAACCCTTGCTTCAACGGCTCGCCCGTGCTGCCCGGCCCGCCTAACCCCCATTTGCCGAAAGCTCCGGTCTTGTAACCCTGCCCTTGCAGCAGCTTGGCCAGCATCACCGTCTCAGCGGTCACGGGGAATTGCCCCTCCGGCTTCGCTTCACGGTTATTGCGGATATAGGCGTGCCCCGGATGCTTGCCCGTCATCAAGACACAGCGTGAAGGCGCACAAACCGCATTGCCGGAATAATGCTGCGTCAGCTTCATCCCTTCAGCCGCCAGGCGGTCGATATTGGGCGTCTTGATCTTCGTTTGGCCAAAGCAACCGATGTCGCCATAGCCCAGATCATCCGCCAAAAAGAAAACGATGTTCGGCTTGGCCTTGCTTGCCGCGAATGAATTGAAACCGGAGAAAACCGCTAAAAGGCACAACCCAAACAGGATGAGTTTTCTGGACATGCCGGCATCTTAGCCCCACCCGGATTTCGTTGCAAACCCAACCGCCAAAGCAATTCCCGAAAGAGCGTAGCCGGGCGCCGCCCCCGATTGGCAGTAGCTGCGGAAAGCACATAACCGCTCCGCCCCTCGGAGGGAGAGGGCCGGGGTGAGGGGTGCCCGCCTTCCACCATCGCTTGCCTCGCCTTCTCACCACGCCTTCACCCGCTTTTTCAGGCCTTTCGCTTGGCGGCTCTGGGTTCAATCCATCCCGAGCGGATTGTTCTCCTTTAGCCAGCACCGCCCACGCCCCTTGAAGCTGGTCATTACCACAACTCTCAGCGCCTAAAAAAACAGCCGCCTGGTGTCCTATGCGGCGGAAATGTTCTTTCCTTCTCCCCCGGCACACCATTGACAGTATTACCAAGTTTCCTCAACTCTTGGCGTCAGAACCCATCACCTATGCACGCCCACACTGCTTTGCTTCTCGCTTTGCTCGTCAGCCTCACCGCTTGCTCCACCACGCCAGCACCTCAAGCCACGCCCGGCCAACCCTCTCGCGTGAAGATCCCCAAGCTCTCCGCCACGACCAAAGTGGATGGCAAACTGGATGAACCCGTCTGGCAACGCGCCGTGGCCCTCACTCCCTTCATCCCCAATCGCGGCGAAGGCAAAGACTCCGAAGGCACCCAAGTCCGCGCGTGGTACGACAACGAAGCCCTCCACCTCGGCTGGATCTGCCAGGACCGCGACATCCAGGCCACTTTCACCAATCGCGACAGCATGTTCTGGAACGAAGAAGTCGCCGAACTCTTCCTCGCGCCCGATAAACTCGATACCTATTTCGAGCTGCAATGGAACCCGCTCGGCGCCGTGTTCGACGCCATCATTCACAATCACCTCGATACTAATGGCATCTCTACCAAAATCGATGGTGATTGGAGCTACACCGCCAAAGGGATGCGCAGCGCCGTCGTAGTCGATGGCACCGTCGCCAACGCGTCGGACGAAGACCGCTCCTGGACCGTCGAAGCCGTTATCCCCTTCGCCGATCTCGGCGTGAGCCACCCAAAACCCGGCACCGTCTGGCGCGGCAACTTCTACCGCTTCTCCCGCGGCAAGAACAACCCCGAGCTCCAACTAAGCTGGTCCCCCACCCGCCTTCCCAGCTTCCATCAACCCAGCAAGTTTGGTTACTTGGAATTCGGCAAGTAATTCACAGAGACGAGCTACCACATCGAATCGACCACCATCCCGATCAGCGTCTCTTTGCAAATCAATGCATGCTGAAAGGCACGCCGTTTATTTCTGCATCAATATCTCGATCTCTTCCACTTCCACCGGGATATCGGCCATAAGGTCAATCTGTCCGTTTTCCGTGATGAGGATATCGTTCTCCAGCCGCACACCGATACCCTCTTCTGGGATGTATATACCAGGCTTCACCGTCATCACCCAACCTGCCGCCATCGGCTCCGTCGTGAAGCCCACATCGTGCACATCCAGCCCCATCGGGTGCCCCAGACCATGCATGAAATATTTACGGCAAGCCGGATTATCCGGGTCCTGTTTCTTGATGTCCGCCGCTTTCAGCAGATCGAGCTTAAGCAATTCCTCGTTCATCAAATTCCACGACTCGCGCTGCCAGTCACGCACCAGTTTGCCTGCCACCGCGTTCTTGATGCAGGCCCGCATCACACGCAGCACGGCATTATAAATCTGCTTCTGCCGCTTCGTGAACTTCCCGCTGACGGGAATCGTGCGCGTCAGGTCGGAGTTATAATTCGCATACGCCGCCGCCACATCGAGCAGCAGCAACTCCCCCTTCTTGCACGGCTGATCATTCTGATGATAGTGCAGCGCGCAGGCGTTCGCCCCGGAGGCGATGATCGGTCCATAAGCGAACGTCGCGCGATTGCGTGTGAATTCGTGGATGAACTCCGCCTCGACCTCAAATTCCGTGACCCCCGGCTTCACAAAACCGAGGACGCGCCGAAAACCTTTTTCCGTGATGGCACTGGCTTGCTTGATCAGCTCCACCTCGCGTGCTGACTTCACCACCCGCAGCGGATGCATCAACCGCGCCAGCCGCTGGTAATCATGCAGCGGGTACTGTGCTTGGATCGCTTCGATGAACCGCGCATCCCGCGTTTGCACTTCCACCACTGCGCGCTTGTGCTCGTTCGTATTCAGATACACGTGCTCCACTTCGCACATCAGCATGTGCAGCACCGAACGGAACTCCGAAAGCCACTTCACCGTCTTGATGCCGGAAATCTTCTGCGCCTCCTCCTTCGAAAGCTTGTGCCCCTCCCAGATCTTCAGATGCTCATTCGGTTCCCGCAGGAAAAGAACTTCGCGCAACTTGGGATCAAAAGAGTTTGGCGCGAGTAGGAGGATGGATTCCTCCTGTTCGATGCCCGTGAGATAAAACAGGTCCGCGTTCGCCACCAGCGGCAAGGAACCGTCCGCATTTGTCGGAAAAATGTCATTTGAATTCACTGCGGCCAGCGAATTGGGCAGCAGCATTTTCTTTAACCGTTCGCGGTTCTCCGTGAACAAGGCAGAATCGATGGGGGCATGACGCATGGGCAGAAGTTGCCGTATTTTTCGGCAGAAAACAACTATGAGATGACAGCACCGTAGCGCGGCCGCAGCAATAGTCGGCCAGACGCCCTTCGGTGGTGCTCAATTACCTGGCACAGGCAAGCCTTGGAATGGCGGGAAACCGGCTGGCGGTTTCGCAGCTCCTTCCGCCTCTTTCTTGGGGAGAAAATCCTTCCGTTCCCTCAAAAGCGCATCAATCGTCCACTTGGTCACCACGTAGGTGTGCCCTTCGAATTGCTTCTCCGTCTTCAACTTCTCAGCGAGCTTGTCGTTCCGTTCTTTGAATTCCTTGTCCAGCTTCGTCTTGTCCTCGGGCTTCTCGTCCTTGCCGGGCGTGCGTTCCTTCGGCAGGTTCGCGCTCACCGCGATCTGCAGAAAGTATTCCTCACCCGCTTTGGGAGCCACGGCCAGCTCGTACTTGAACCCATCAAACGTCTCCACCGTTGCCTTGCTGGCATCCTTCAATTCCTTGACCTCAGCGATATCATTGAAGCTCGGGGACGACAGCAGGAAGTTGAAGCTCCCGGTTGCAGCCGGATCTTGCTTCTCATCGTCCTTCAAGCCCGCCAGCTTCCATTCGCCCGTTTCCGTCTCACGGCTCAAGCTCCATACAGCCGCGCTATTGGTCGAGGTGACCGCTACCGCTTTGGGTTTCTCCACTTTGAAGAACTCTTTGCTCACCCAGTCAGCCGCCTTCGGCGTGATCTCATTGAAGCCCTCGGCCACCAAAGCGACCGACTCCAGCTTGCCCGGAATCATGATGTAGCGCCCGTCGGGAAAACTGCCCCCGCCCATCGCCGGATTTCCTTCGCGCAGATGCTTCTTGCCAAGCAACAGCGCTCCCAGTGCCTTGCCATCCTTGCTTTTGAATTCCACCAGCGTGCCAGCTTTCTCGCCTTTGCCCGGCTGCTCCAACTCGAGGCGGCCCAGTTGGGATTCGCCCACCTTGGGTTGCTGCACCGGCTTCAAATCCCAGACCTTTTGCAGAAAAGCACCGATGTCCTGGAAATTGGCAGGATAACCATCGCGCTCCTTCACCGTCCAGCTATCGCCTTTCTTCAGCAAAGTCAGCGCGGCTTCCTTGTCTTTGATGGCGATCTCCGCCACATCGTTCAACGGGAAGTCTTTCAAGTAGGTGCCCGTGAGGGATTTCTCACCTGACACCCAAGCTCCCTTCTTGTTCTTGTTAGTGACAAGTGCCAGACCGCCGACCACGGCGACCAGGACGATGAGCAGTATGAATTGTTTGCGGTTCATCGTGCAGCCGTACGTTTACGTTTGATCAAAAAGAGTCCCAAACCGAAGAAGGCGACGAACAAAGGCATGCCGAGAATATTGGCCACCTTCAGCTTCAACTCCAAAGCTTCGATCTCTTGCCCCAGCTTCTTGCGCTCTTCTTTGAGCTGTTTGTTGATGGAAGCCTCTTTCTTGCGGAACTCCTGAATCTCTTTTTGCTGTTCCGGCGAGAGAATAAAGCGTTGGCCCTTTTCCTTCTTCTGTTGCAAGTCGTTCAAACGACGTTGCGCCTCCGCCAGACCCTCTTCCAAGTCCTTGATCTTGCTTTGATAGCGTTCACGGGCATCGGCCTCCATCTTGTTCACCACCGTGAACGGACGGCTCTGGCTCGCCCGGCTGCGCACCCCGATGAGGCTGCTATCACCTGCAAACTGCTCCACCATGCTCTGCATCAGCCCCAAGTTGCCGCTCACCGGCGTCATGAAGCGCTGGCCAAACACGTTCTGCACTTGCACACAGAATTGATCGAACATCCAATCCACATCCGCGAACACGATGACCGAGTTCTCGCCCTTGGACTCCTTCAACGATTCCACCGGCTTCGCCTCATCCTTCTTGTCCTCAGGTTTGGCATCCGGCGCCGTTTCCTCCTTCGGTTTGCCGTCCGGGAACGCCGTCTTGAACTTGCCCGTCAAACGAATGGCGATCGGCAATTCTTTACCGCCTGATTTGAATGACTTCACGATATTCTCACCCGACATCTGGGCGATGAATCCCTCGACCATCTGCGCATTGCTGGAGCTCTTGATCAACACCGTCTGTTTCAAGCCTTCTGCCGGGGTGCCAGTGAACGTACCCGCGAACGGGATGAGCAGGTTGTCCAGCGAACTCGTCACCACATCGTCCTTGTTCATCGCATCTTCCGTCAGCGAGAGGAACGTCGGGTTTTCTTGCGCCTGCCCGTTGCGGCCGCCCAACTGCGTCGGATGGTTCATATCCGCGATGACCTTGCCTGGCCCCATCGAGATACCCCATGCCTTGAACAATTTCTCCAAGGTAGAGCTGCCCGGCATACCGCCCATCATCTGGTTGCCGCCCTGGCTGTCCACCAGCGCGCTAGGGTCCACAAACGCGATCACTTTGCCACCACGCAGGATGAACTGATCCACCGCATATTCCGTTTTGGGTGAAAGGTTCTTGGGATGAAACACGATCAGCACTTTATATTTCTTGTCGATCTCATCGACCGTCGTGGAAACCTGCTCCACCGTGAAATCGTTCTTCAATTCCGTGATGAACGCCCAAGGACTCTGCCCCCGTTGGCCCATCTGCTCCATCATCGGGTTGGACGGCATGCCGAAGATCGGCAAGCTCGTCAGCACACCGATGGTCGGTTTCTCATCCGTCAGCACACCGGAGATGGCACGGGACAGATCATACTCCAACAACCGTTCGCGATCCGGTGAGAGAAAGGTCAAGGCGACTTTCTTGCCCACGAACTCAATGGCCATGCCAAGGTAAACTTTATCACCCGTGCTCAACATCTGGCCTTCCACACCATCCAGATTCGCGGAATCTTCTGCATCCGAATCTGGTTTAGGGTCAAGCTTCTTGATCGTCAGTTTCTTGCCCGCCTTTTGCTGATACTCCGAGAGCAAGTCTTCCACCCGCTGGGCATACGTCTTCAAACCCAGCGGCATTTCCTTGAGGCTTTGCGAATAGTAGAAACGGATCTCCACCTGCCCATCGATCTTGCCGAGGATTTCCTTCGTCCCTTGGGACAAGGTGAACTGGTGATTCTGCGTCATGTCCGCCCGCCACGACCACGCGCTCATGACCACATTGATCGCCACGAGCAGCAGCGCCATCGCCGCCACGCCACCGAACGAGAATAAGATATTGCTGAAACTCTTCTTGTTCATAGATGCATCCTTATCTGCCCGCGCGCAGGCTGCGAATCGTCACACTCGTCGCGAACAGCCCGAACACGATGATGCTGAGAAAATACGTTATATCACGCAGGCTGATCACCCCGCGTTGAAAACCTTCGAAATGAGGAAAGATGCCGATGTTTCCCGTGAGGTTGATCACCCAGGATGGAAAGCCGAAGCCCAACATCAGGCTGGTGAACCGCGGGAAACCCAAGACCACCAAAAGCAGGCACGCCATCAAAGAGACGATGAAGCTCACGACCTGATTGCGCGTCAACGCTGAGGTCACACAGCCAATGCTCAAGAACGCTCCAAGCATCAGGAACGCTCCGAAATAACCGCAGAAAATCACGCCATTATCAGGGGAGCCCAGATAATTGACCGTCCAGACCGCCGGAGCCGTCAGCAGCAGCGAGACGCCCAAAAACGCCCACGCTGCGAGAAATTTACCTACAATCGCCTGCCATGGTGTGATCGGAAACGTGAGCAACAACTCGATCGTTCCTAAACGACGTTCCTCCGCCCACAGCCCCATCGCCACCGCCGGAACGAGGATGAGATAGAACCACGGCAGCCAGACGAACATCGCCGTCAGGCTGGCTTCCTTCGCCTCGAAGAAACCAGCGAACGCAAACGTGAATATCCCCAACAGCAGCAGAAATACCACAATGAACACATAGGCCACTGGTGTTGAGAAATAACTCACCAGCTCCCGCTTCCCGATCGTCCAGATATGCTTAAGACTCATTTCACCTTCTCCTTGGCCGTATCCGGCAATGTGATATTACGGAACACTTCGTCCAACCGGCCCTCTTCCGTATGCAATTCCTCCTGCTTCCAGCCTTCCTTCACCACCAACTCCGCGATACTGCGCGCCAGCTGGCCGTTGACACCGTCGTTCTTGTCGTTCGGCTGAATGCGAAATTCCACCAAAACTCCTTCTTCACGTAGAACCGACGCCCGCTTCACCAGCGGCAAACTGGAAAGTTTCGCCGTAGCTGCCCCGGCATTGGCACCCAAGAGCCGCAAACGCACGCAGCCGGCGATATCCGACTTCTGTTTCAACTGCGCCGGGGTGCCGTTCGCCACGATCTGCCCGCGATCAATGATGACCGCTCGCGAACAAACCGCTTCCACCTCTTCCAAGATGTGCGTGGAGAAAATGATCGCCTTCTTCTCGCCCATACGGCGAATGAGGCTGCGGACTTCCTGCTTTTGATTCGGGTCCAAGCCATCCGTCGGTTCGTCCAAGATCAACACCTCGGGATCATGGATGATGGATTGCGCGAAGCACGTGCGGTGCAAGTAGCCTTTGGAAAGCGTCTCGATGCTTTGATGCAAAACGCCTTCCAGAAAGCACATCTCCACGACGCGATGAACCGCCTTTTTCCGGGCGTTACCGGCAAAGCCACGCACCTCGGCGGCAAAGTTCAGAAAGCCAGCTACCGTCATATCGGTATAAGCCGGCGCATTCTCCGGCAGATAGCCGATGAGTTTCTTGGCAGCAATGGGATTCTCCACGATGTCGTGACCGCCCACACTGGCCTTGCCCGAGCTGGGCGGGATAAAGCCCGTCACCATGCGCATGGTGGTGGATTTACCTGCCCCATTGGGCCCAAGGAAGCCCAACACCTCGCCCCGCTCCACCGTGAACGAGATGCCGTTCACGGCCCGCTTGGGCCCAAAATTTTTGACCAAGTTTTCGACGCGTATCATGTGTCGCTACCGATCTTATCGTTATCCGCCAGCCAACCGCCCCATCGGAAAATGCAACCGGCTTGCATACCGTCAAATGTTACGTCTCAAGGGACAAGTTTACGGGACGGATGTTCAAACTTTTTTTGGTTCCTCTGGCAAGCCTCAACTGCGTTTCAGCTCTTCCAGTCGCACGATAGTGCCCGCCTTGACCCAACCTGTCCGGCCTTTGCCATCCTGAATTTGCCACCAGTCGTCCTTGCTATCGATGAGACTGACTTCCGTGCCATCCCGCAAAGTAAATGACGTCTGGGAATCATCCAACGGCCCGAACCGCGCGACTGCTTCCTTGACCTTGATGACGGCGATGCGTTCGCCGAATTGTCCCCGCCAAGCCAAACCGCCGCCTATCGTAGCCAGAACCGCAACCCAAACCATCATGGTAAGGGGAAGTTTCAACGCCGGACGCCAAGCCGCACGATATTGCTGCACGATCCCCAAGATCGCCATCACCCAAATCGCCCCGCCCAAAGCCCACGCCCATTCACGTAAACTGAGCCGCTGAGCCCAGCTCTGCCACCAAGGTGGTGTCTTGGCCTCCGGTGCACCCGCCGCTTCACGCACAAAACGGAGATTGCCCCTGATATCGGGATCGCGCGGGGCCAATTGTTCCGCGAGGCGGAACAGGCTACTGCCTCACCCGCCCGCCCCGCTTTGAAAAAGGCATTGCCCAAGTTGAAATAGACCGATGCCGAGACGTTACCGGCTTGAATCATTTTCCGGTAGGACTCGATGGCTGCCGGATATTTCCCCTGTTCATAGAGCTTGTTCGCAGCGTCAAAACTCGCCGCCGCGTCTCCTCTCACGGCAGGCACAGCCCCGATAAACAGGACACAGGCCAAAACTAACCATTGCAGCCTA
Source organism: Limisphaerales bacterium (assembly GCA_965283725.1). GTDB lineage: Bacteria > Verrucomicrobiota > Verrucomicrobiia > Limisphaerales > JAEYXS01 > JAEYXS01. Next base: position 785,025 of record CBDIPT010000001.1, on the reverse strand, counting down.
GGAATCAAAATGGAGTTCATCGTTTGCCCTCCACTGCGGCCAGCTCGTGCAACGCTTTGGCCGTCCGCTCTGCCAATGCGTCCAATTCTTCCGCACTCGTGGCCGCCGCATAGCGGGCCTGATTGCAGGCTTGGAACAACGCATGAATTTCTTGTCGCAACGTTTCAGCCACACCCAACGGTGCCAACCGCTCGTCAACCACGGCTTCCGTGATGCTGGAGGCGGGCAAGTCCAACCGCTCGCCCAGGGCTCTCTGCAAAAGCCGTGTCAGCAGATCAAAAAACTCTTTGCTCGTCCGGCTTTGCGCCAAGGCGCGCAATTGCGGCAAGGCAACGGCCTCGCTTTCACGCACGGCACGCGCCCGTTGCCCGCGCGGATCGCTGGCTAATTTCTCCACCCGCTTCTGTGTCCAGGCAAACACCGCCCAGGCCAGCAAGGGAAAGGTGTTGAACAACCAGAACCAAGGCTGAGTGAACGCGGGCAGACCCGTCGTTACCGCCACACCAAAGTGTGGTTTGATGTGCAAAATATCTTTTGCCGCGGGTGGCTCCGGCGCTGTTGGCGCCGTTTTACCGACCGTCACGGAAGGCTGCACCGGCGCGCTTCCCGCCGCCGAGACCTTCAAAGGCACGGCGGGTTGGACGATGGTCTGATACTGGCGGGCTTCCGGATCAAAATAGCTGAAAGCCATCGCGGGAACCTCTTTCACATCCGAGTTTTCCGGCACCACCACGATCTCAAATTTCTTCGTCCCTTGGATGCCCAACTCATCTTTGGGGGCAAATTCGTTATTGGGGGGATAAATCTTAAAATCACGCCAAGTGTCCAACGGCGGGAGTTGCACGGCATCCCAAGCCCCCATCCCGTTTATCTCTACACTGATGGTGATCGGATCCCCCACTCCAACCTCAGTTTTATTGACCGCCGCCCTGAAACTGTACTTGCCTACCGCTCCGTTAAAGCTGGCCGGTTTATTTTCCGTTGGCAGGGGCAAAATCTTCAAGTTCACCGGTTCGCTGCGCAACGTCGTCGGCTGGCTGCGATAGCGCTGGATCAGTCCACCAAAGAAAGGATCGGTATCCTGCACCACCACTTGGATATCGATGTTGCATTCGGCTGGTCCGAAGGTGACATCGCCCGTCTTCAACGCCCGTCCGGCATAGCGAAAACTATGTTGCTGATAGATGCCATTGCCGATGCGCACCCGGTTCTGTGTATGCTGCGGCGCTGATAGCGAAAAACCATCACTATTCAATTGAGGCATAACTGCGCGGGCAGATTGGAAAAACAGATTCATCTCTACGGGAAAAACTTCACCCAGGGAATACTCCGTTTTCGGGACAGCCAACTGGAGAAATGCGGTCTTTGGCGTGGCGTCCTCTGCTGCGGCATTGGCAGGAGAAACCTTTAGCGCCACCGTTTGAGATTGAACCACCTGATTGCCAACCGTGACTTTTACCGGTCCTAGCATGAAATTTCCCGGCTGGGTGGTTTTCACGCTGAACACATTCAGTTTCCGCTCCATCCGCACGCCATTTACATTGAACTTTTGGGCGCCTCCCCCCAGGAAAGTGAACTGCAGTCCTTGGACCGGCGGCACCTCAGGCTGTGGGACCGCATCATTGGTTTGCACCACCACCGTCAACTGCACGGTGTCACCAACGGAAACAGCGTTGCGATCCAGAACCAACTGCACCTGCGCCCTGAGCACCAAAGGCAGCAAACACACCAGACACACGAGGCGGGCGATCAGGCGTGACCGATTAAGATTTAGCTTGGCCGGATACATCACCAGTCTTTGAAACTCTCGGGCGATTCTTCGCATCGCCTGGGGGTTGAAATATCAGGGCTTTTTCCTGTGCTTTAAGCGTGTCTAAAAGCTGCATCACCTGCTGTTGTGTCATCTCCGCATTGCCTTGCGCCATCATGGGCTGGCCGCCTTGCTCATCCGGTTTCTTTTCGCCCTGTTTGTCCTGCTTGCCATCGCTTTGCTTCTTGGCCTGTTGCTGCGCAATGTCTTGATCACCCTTTTGCTCGTCCTGCTTTTGCTGGTCCTTCTTCGCCTGCTCCTGCTTGTCCTTTTCGGCCTGCTTCTTTTGATCCTGCTTCTGCTTATCGTCCTGCTTCTGGCCCTTTTGCTGGTCTTTGGATTGCTGCTCGTTTTGCTTGGAGTCCTGCTTCTGCTGCTGCTCGTTCTTATCCTGCTTTTGCTGATCTTTTTTATCGTCCTTGTTATCCTTGTTGTCCTGATTCTTATTATCAGGCTGCTTTTGCTGCTGCTCCTGCTGTTTCTTCAACTCTTCCAGCTTGCGTTTGACGAGATCCCGGTTGTAAGCCGCATCGGCATCGTCCTTTTTCAACTTTAAAGCCCGTTCGTAATCCTCCAAGGAAGATTCCCAGAACTTCTGTTTGTCGCCCGCTTCGGCGGTCTTGTCCCCCTGAAGATAGCGGGCGTTGGCGCGATTATAATAGGCGTTGCGTTGCAGCTCCAAATCCGTAGTGCGAAGCGCGTCGTTGAAGCGGTTGGCCGCCGTTTCATAATCCTCCGCCCGATACGCCGCTGCGCCGGCATTGTATTGCAACCGCGCGTCGTCGGGCCGTTCCTTGGCCAAGCGTGAATATTCTTCCAAGGCGGAACGATAGTCCCCTTTCTCGTAAGCCTTACGCGCCTCCGAAGGGGAAGCGAAGGCGCTCAGCGTCATCGTCAAAAGCAACAACGCCGTGACAGCCGATTTGGCCGGAGCAATCGCCGGGGATTTCCCCGCGGCCGGAACCTCCTTCGTCGCAGGCCGGGTCTGTATCACCCATTCGACCAGCAGGAGCACGAAAGCGAACGCCAGAGGCCATTGATAACGCTCCTGATAACGGCGGACAAACTTGGCTTGGGAATCAGACTTCGGCAACGAGCCGAGTCCTTGCGGATGCTGATACAGCGTCTCCATCGTCTTCGCCCCGGAAAGCGGCAGATAGAATCCGCCGCCCACTGTGGCGATCTCCCGCAGCAAACCTTCATTCAACTTGGAGCGCACGATATTGCCGGCATCATCACGGATAAAATCTTGTTTGCCGTTTTCCCCTTTGAAGCTGAGCAGTTCCCCGTTAGGCGTGCCGGCCCCGATGGTGTAGATCTTGATACCAGCTTTGACCGCTGCCTTGGCGGCTTCTACTGCCCCTTCCTCGTGATCCTCGCCGTCCGTGATCAGAATCAGCACCTTGTGATTATCCTCGTCCTGCTTGAAGGATTCCTGGGCCGTCTTGATAGCCTCCGCCAAAGAACTGCCACCCTGCGGAATGATACCGGTATCCAGAGCATTCAGGCTAAGCCGGAAGGCCTCATTATCAAACGTCAAAGGACATTGCAGAAACGCGCTGCCGGCAAAGGCGACCAATCCCAGGCGATCCGTCTTGGCGGCCCGCATCAGATCGATGCACGCGAGCCGGGCACGTTCGAGCCGGTTCGGAGCGATATCCGGCGCCAGCATGCTCCGGCTGGTATCCACCGCCACCACGACATCCAACCCCTTCTGCCGAACCTCTTCCCAATCGTATCCCCAACGCGGGCTCGTCAAAGCCAGCAATGCCAGGATCAAAGCCGTTCCCAACAGTCCATAACGTATCTTCTCCCGTTTGGCCGAATATCCCACGAGCAAGGTCTCGAACAGGCGCGTAGGGATGAATAAGTTCATGGCGGCCTGTTTGCGTCGCCATACCCAGACAAAGAACAGCACCACGCAAGGCACCGCCGCCAATGCTATCCAAAGCATCATCGGCGCACCGAACTGTATGTTCTCGTTGTCGTTCATCTCTCTATTATGGCAGGCGACGCCAGATAGTGTGGGCCAACAGCACTTCCAGCAACAAAAAGGCCATGCCCGGCCAAAGCAACCACGGGAACAGTTCCGTGAAATGCTGGTAATGCTGAACTTCTACTTCGGTCCGTTCCAAACGGTCAATCTCCGCATAGATGTTCCGCAAGGTATCTGTCTTGTCGCCCCGAAAATATTTCCCGCCAGTCATATTGGCGATCTTGGTCAGCGTATCCTCATCGATGTCCACATTCACCTGCCGGTAGCCTCTCCGGCCAAAAACGTCCGTGTAGGGCAACCGCGAAACGCCCCGCGTACCGACCCCGATCGTATAGACCTTGATGCCCAAGACCTTGGCCGCCTCCGCCGCGGTCAGCGGAGAAATCTTGCCAGCATTGCTTTGCCCATCGGTGATCAGGATGATGATCTTGCTCTTCGACTGGATATCGCGCAGCCGGTTGATGGAGGCCGTGATGGCATCGCCGATCGCCGTCCCCTCTTCTTTGATGGTGTCGAGGTTTAAACGTTCGAGCGTGGTCAGCAGAAAATCATGGTCCAAGGACAGTGGAGCGGCGATGTAAGCCTGGCCAGAGAAAGCCACCAGACCGATGCGGTCATTAGCCCGCTTGGCGATGAAATCATGCAATACCTGCCGGGAGATAAAGAGGCGGTTCACCTGTTCTCCTTTGAAGGTAAAGCCTTCGTCCTCCGCCGCCATGCTGTCCGACAAATCGAACGCCGCCACGATATCGATACCACTGGCCGAAATCTTTGATTCCCCCCGGATCCACTGGGGCCGCGCCAGGGCCACGATGAACAAGATCAGACTCAACCAACGCAGCAGGGCCAACATGAAACTGTCCACATCCCGGCGGACCGCCTGCACCTCGCCCAATACCCCCAACGAGGAAAACATGAACGCCGCCCGCCCGGTGCGCCGCGCCCGCCAATAGGCCAGGAGTGGCAAGAGCAGCAGCAAAAGCAGGAACCATGGCTGGGCAAACCTCATACGGGCAGCCTCCGTGGTTTACGCGTTACCGCAGCAAATATGTACACCAACCCCAAGACGATCAACGCAGTGCCCAGCGGCCTGGACCAAACCGTATCCAACAAGCGGGACAGGATCAGCCAGCGCTTGCTCCCGTTGTTGGGTCCGAGCATTTGCCCGGCGGACCAAACCCACATGAGAATACCGAAACCCAGACTCAGAAACGCCAATACGGACTGCGTGATGATGGATCGCTTGACCACTTCCGGCGATTCCACTGGAACGGCAACTTCCTTTTCCCCGACTTGCTGGGAGAACGACACGGTGTTGGGGGCCAGGCTAAAGTCATCGACCATGCGATGCGCCACGGAATGCAGCTCGCGCAATTCCGTTTCGGCCGGTTCATGGCGCGCAAATTTCACGAGGTCACAGCGTTCCAAAAAATTCGCCAGCAGGCTCTTCTGCTCGGCATTCAACCGCGGGCTTTGCTGCAACTCGTTAAGGAATTCCTCCGTGGTGCGTTCGGGTGCACGGAAACGGAACCGTTCCTCCAAAAAGAGCCGTAAAGCGTCGGAAACCGTGGAGCAAAAGAGTTTCGGGTCCAACACATGGCGCAAAGCCGCATCCAGTTGCTGATGCGCTTTCTGCTCGGGGGAAACTTTGGGTCGCCGCTCGGAAGCGGGCGGGCGCTGCTGCCATAACTGCCAGATTTTCCAGACGATCAACGCACCGACCAAACTCGTGGTGATCCAGCTCAGCCAAAACCAATCATCTGGCACATGGATCAACGGGCGGATATCATGCAACTCCCCGCCCGCCAGCGAATTCGTGGCGGATGAGGGCGACGGGACCACAACTGCTCCAGTGCTCTTGATCATCCGTGACGACGGCGCTTCTCGCGCGTTTCAAAAAAGGCGGCCAAAGCCGCGCTATAAGACTCATCCGTGCGCAGGCGGATGGCATCGATCCCCAAGGAACGGAAGAATTTGCCCAATTCAGCCAGTTCCTTTTCCTGCACCTCGTTGTAACGCCGGCGCAACCCTTCATCCTGCGTGTTCACTTCCAGCATTTTGCCGGATTCCGCGTCTCGCAAAACCAAACGCCCCACCTTGGGCAGTTCCATTTCATGCCGGTCTGTGATCTGCACCGCCACGACATCATGGCGCCGGTTCGCCTGCCGCAGCACAGTTGTGGCGATGGCGGACAGTTTGCGCTCATGCCGGGAAAGCGGTAGGCCCGCCCGGTTCTGTTCCAAAAAGTCCGACACTAAAACCACAATGGCATGCCGCGTGATGACGCGATTCAGAAACTCCATCGCCTGCTTCAGATCCGTGCCGCGCGATTTCGGCTCAAAACACAACACTTCGCGGATGACCCGCAGGACATGCCGCTTGCCCTTACGGGGCGGGATGTATTTCTCCACCGTATCGGTGTAAAGGATACGCCGACTTTATCCTGATTGCGGATGGCAGAGAACGCCAGCACGGAGGCGATCTCGGCGGCGAGTTCACGCTTGGATTGCGCCCCCGAGCCAAACCAACCGGAGGCGCTGACATCGACCAGCAGCATCACCGTCAACTCGCGTTCCTCCACGAACTTCTTCACGAACGGATGGTTCATCCGCGCAGTGACATTCCAATCGATGGAGCGAACTTCATCACCCGGCTGGTATTCCCGCACTTCGTCGAAATCCATCCCCTGCCCCTTGAACGCACTGTGATAACGGCCGGAAAGCGACTCGCTCACCAAGCGATTGGTGCGCAACTCGATCTGTCGGACTTTCTTCAGTATCTCGCGGGGAATCATATCTGGGGCGATCTATGAATCACGAAGTGCGAAGCAAGCTTCAGACTCCTGAACTCATAACACATACTTGAGATCACGGCACCGGCAGCTCATCCAAGATCTTCTGCACGATCGTTTCGCTCGTCTTGTCCTCGGCCTCAGCCTCGTAGGTGACGGCGACACGGTGGCGAAGCACATCCATCGCCACGCTCTTTACGTCTTGTGGCGTGACATAACCACGGCCTTTCAGAAACGCGTGTGCTTTGGCGGAAAGTGTCAGCGCGATCGTCGCACGCGGTGACGCCCCGAGCTGGATCATGCCTTCCAGATTGATCTTGTAGGTCTTCGGATTGCGCGTAGCACAGACGAGGTCCACGATGTAATCCTTCACCTTGTCATCGATGTAGATGTCGTTGATGACCTTGCGGGCATCCATGATCTGTTTCGGCGAGACCACTGGTTGGGCCACCGGCAAACCCGAGGTACGGGCCATCAGATCAAGAATCTGGCGCTCCTCATCGCGGGAGGGATACCCGATCTTCAGCTTCAACATGAAGCGATCCACCTGCGCCTCGGGCAAAGGATACGTCCCTTCCTGCTCAATGGGGTTCTGCGTGGCCAACACCAGAAACGGATCTTCCAAGGCATAGGTCTGATCACCAATGGTCACCTGTCTTTCCTGCATGGCTTCCAGCAAAGCGCTTTGCACCTTGGCGGGAGCCCGGTTGATTTCGTCCGCGAGGACAATATTGGCAAAGACCGGTCCGCGCCGGGTGGTGAAAGCACCGGACTGGGGGTTGTAAATCTGGGTGCCAATGACATCTGCCGGGAGCATATCCGGCGTGAACTGCAGCCGGGAGAACCGGACGCTCAATGTATTGGCGAGCGTTTTGACCGACAACGTCTTGGCCAGACCCGGCACGCCCTCCAGCAACACATGCCCGTTGGCCAGCAACCCGATGACCAGACGCTCGACCAGGTATTTCTGGCCTACCACGACACGGTTGATTTCCCCCAGCAACCCGGGGACAAAAGCCGACGCCTCTTGGACGGCGGCATTGATAGCACTGATTCCTGAGCTCATTTGTTCAAATTCTCTTACTCCCAGAGACAACCCGGAAGGTGATGCGTTCAGAAAAAGCTCTCAAAGGCAGGAAAGCAATCAGGAATCCATTTGCCTTAAGAATTAATTAACCTATTCTTAACGAAGCTCTTGGGGCTGCTATGTTGCCAAAGCCGAAGTCTATCCTGGAAACCATCTGCGTCAGTTTTGGGCGGCTTATCTTGTTCTTATCATCTCACTCGTTCCCGCCGTGGTGGTCTGGAGCCGCGTCAAGGATACTGTGAAGGACAAGGAAGCGGCGCATTTCCGTCTCATGGTCCGGGAAAGCCATCGGGACATGGATCTGAAAGTCCGGCATCACCTCTCGGCCCTCACCACCATGCGGGGCTTCTTTCAGGCCAGTGAAAAGGTCGAGCCTGACGAGTGGACCCGCTACATCGCCAACATGGAACTGGGCCTCCGTTATCCGGCCTTTAATGCCGTGGGGTTCGCCAAAAGGATACCACTGGAGGAAAAGACCGCTTTCGAAAAAGAGAAACAAGGACAAGGCGCCCCCAATTACCGGCTCACGAATACGGTCAGCAACGTGGATTACTTTCCTCTCACCCTGTTATCGCCCGAACAGCTTATCCCGCTGAACGAGCAGGCTTTCAATCTGGCCGCCATCCCGGAAGCGCTTAAAACGATGGAGCTGGCGGCCGAAACCGGTAAGCCAGAGGCCACCCAAGCCATCACGCTTTCCCTCTGGCCGGATAACCAGAAGAAATCCTATATCTTGCTGTTGTTGCCAATCTATAACCGGACGAAGGTTGCCGGGCTAAGCAAGGTGGAAGGATATCTGGTGGGCTTCCTCGAATTGGAACGGCTTTTCTCGGTATTACTCGAAAACACCCGCCGTGACCTGCTGAACTTCACCATCAGCGAAGAATTGCCCCAATCACCGCGCCAGCAGCTTTACCCGCCAGATAACAGAAGCATTGTCCGGGCCTATCCGGTGGCTGCCGATTTCCGCGAGGCCAGGACCTTCGTATTTGCCAGCCGGGCGTGGCTGCTTGATATCGAAGCGCAAGAGGCATTCTTCGATACCTCGGAGAATTACCTCCCCCAGCTCAGCATCGTCGGCGGGTTACTGATCAGCGCGGCATTGTTCGGCATCACTTGGGGACAGGTCCGCGCCCGCAGTCTGGCGGAGAAGCTCTCCGGCAATCTGGCCGCCAGCGAAGAACGCTTCCGGCTGGTGAACAAAGCCACGAACGATATCGTGTATGACTGGGATGTCCCGAAAGACAGGATCACTTGGAATGAAGCGATGTCCTTGAGCTTCAATTATGCCCCAGAAAAGATCGCGCCTTCAGTGCAATGGTGGGAAGAACGGGTTCACCCGCTGGACCGCGTCCGCGTCGTACGCGGTCTGGAATCAGCCTTAAAGAAGGGCGGTGAGTTCTGGGCAGACGAGTATCGTTTCCTCCGGGGTGATGGCAATTACTCCACGGTCATCGACCGCGGCTACATCTTGCGGGATGAAAAGGGTGAAGTCATCCGCATGATCGGGTCCATGATGGACATCACCGATCGCAAGAAAGCCGAGGAAGCGCGCTACCGTTCCGAACAAAAGCTGAAGCTGCACTTCGAGCAGACGCCCCTCGCCGTCATCGAGTGGAATCTGAGCTTCCAGGCCGTCGATTGGAATCCCGGCGCAGAAAAGACCTTTGGTTATACGGCGCAAGAGGCCATCGGCAAGCACGCTTCCGAACTGATTGTGCCGGAGGCATCCCGCCGCCATGTGAACGAGATCTGGCAAAGTCTGCTGCTGGCAAACCGCCACGGGCAACGCAGCACCAACCAGAACTGCACCAAAGACGGTCGCATCATCGTTTGTGACTGGTATAACACACCGGTGGTCGATCGCGACGGAAAGGTGATCAGCGTCATTACCCTTGCGATGGATGTCACCGAGCAACGCCATTTCGCAGATGCTCTGGCGGAAGAAAAAGAGCTCCTGACCGTTACGATGCGCTCTATCGGTGAAGCCGTGATCGCCACCGATACCGCTGAAAACATAGTCTTGATCAATCGCGTGGCGGAACATCTGCTCGGCTGCCATCAGAATGATGTCATCGGGCATCCCCTGAGCCGCTGGTTGAAGCTGCAACATCTGAAGACCGGTATGATGGTGGAGAATCCGGTAACGAAAGTCTTGCGGGCCAATGGCCAGATTTCCCTGCATAGCCAGCAGGCCATGCTCGTCGGCGTGCCGATTGAGCGGCGCATCTCCTATTCGTGTAATCCGATCTATGGCGGCGACAGCCATCTGCTGGGCAGCGTGCTGGTTTTCCGCGATGTCTCCGATGAGGCACGCACCGCAGAAGAGTTATTGAAAGCCAGCAAGCTGGAATCGCTCGGCATTCTGGCTGGCGGCATTGCGCATGATTTCAACAACATCCTGACAGTCATCATCGGCAACATCTCCATCGCCAAGATGCAGACCCCGGCCAGCAGTTCTGCCTCCACCCGTTTGGATGAAGCAGAAAAGGCCAGTCTCAAAGCCCGTGATCTGACGTTGCAATTGCTGACATTCGCCAAGGGCGGTGCGCCGATCAAGCAAACGGCCTCCATCACCGAATTGCTGCGGGATACGGCGGGTTTTGTCCTGCATGGTTCCAAAGCGCAATGTGTGTTTGACCTGGAGCCGCATCTCTGGCCAGTGGAAGTGGATGAAGGCCAGATCAGCCAGGTCATTGATAACCTGGTCATCAACGCCGTGCAGGCCATGCCCAAAGGCGGTCGCATCTTGGTCAGCAGCCATAATGTCACCCTTGAGGCCAATTCCGGTCTCCATCTTCCGGCTGGCAAGTATGTGCAGGTCTGCGTGCAGGATGAAGGCACCGGCATTCCACCGGAGATCTTGCCCAAGATTTTCGACCCCTATTTCACCACCAAAGCTTCCGGCAGTGGCTTGGGCCTGGCGACGTCTTATTCGATTGTCCGCAACCACAATGGCTTGATGACCGTCCAGTCCATCGTCGGTGAAGGCACGATCTTCAAGGTCTATCTGCCCGCCTCGGACAAACCGCTGAAGAAGGATAATTCAGACACCACGCACTTCATCCGTCGCCAAGGTCGCATCTTGGTCATGGATGACGATGAACGCATCCGTGAATTGCTGAAATCCATGCTGGAAGCACTGGGCTATCAGGTGGAAGTGACGGCCAACGGTAACGAGGCCGTAAACAGTTACCGGGATGCGATGTCCGCTGGCAGACGGTTCGATGCCACCATCATGGATCTCACCGTGCCCGGTGGCATGGGCGGCAAAGAAGCGTTGAATCTTATTAAGGACCTTGACCCCAAAGTCCGGGCCATTGTCTCCAGCGGTTATTCAAACGACCCGATCATGGCGAATCACCGCGAGAATGGCTTCGTCGGCGTGCTTTCTAAGCCTTACAAGATTCAGGATTTGGCCAAGACTTTAGAATCGACCATCCAACCGGCCGGATAGCCCCCCATAGAGTAGGGCCTAACATGCTCTTTAAGAAGGGATTACGATTAGAGCAAGAAATTCCACTTAAGCCACAACCAGCTGTTTCCGATAAATTAATGGCAAAAACAGCCTATTAACGACTCGTTGACCCAAGCTAATGAACGGTGCATAGTAACGTTATGAGGCCAATTCTCATAGCCCTCGCAATTGCAGCCCTACCCTACTTAGGTGCAAACGCCGCTACCATTGATACCTTTAAAACCGGTGTCGATGAATCCACAGGCACGGTCTTGGCCAATGGGGTGGCAGATACTAACTGGCAGTTAGTCAGCCTCACTGGTGGCTCTGATGGCACTTTCCCCCGGGCCGCTATCACGACTGCTCCTGAACCGGGTTGGTATTCTGGAATACCGATGGCTGGTACCGGCCTGATTACCCGTGGCACCAGCTATAATGGGCAAAACGGCACCTACGCTTATGAGTATCAATTTGTGCTCAGTGCGGGGATGCAGAATCTGGCCGTCGGCGGTTTGGCGTGGGCTGATGACCAAGTGCGTGTTTTGCTGAACGGCAACGAGATCATGGCTATGTCCGCCGTCATCTGGAATTCCGCACCGGTCTCTTTCACCAATTCTACGCAGGCTTATTTCGTCACTGGCACCAATACTTTGCGTTTTGAAGTGTTCAATTCTGGTGGTGGCCCCACGGCGTTGAACGTCAGTGGTGTCGTCACGGGTGTGCCGGAAGCGCATGAATGGGCCATGATGTTTCTCGCCATCGGCGTCGTCGGCTGGTTGAAACGTGAAGATATCTCCCGCTGGCTGGCCGCCCGGCAAGCCAGTCCCGTGGCCTGAGCCGCACCGCTTCACTTGCTGTGCTGCTGGATTTCCTCGGCCAGTTTTTCCGCGACCCTCTGGGCCTCTGACCAATTCGCCTCCTGAACGGGAACCGCGAGGCAATGCAGCGTCCAAACTTCTTCCGGTTGCAACATGATCCGGCGTTGCAACATCCTCAAAGTAAGTTCCCGTTCACTGGCTAGAACTCCGGCACGCGGCTGAGAAAACCAAAACAAAACCAACTGCACGAAGTCTCCCTTCGGTGCCTCCAGCCTTAACCGCACGGCGGGCAGCTTGCCTTCCGTAACAACTTCCCGCCGTTCCAGCAACCGCCAGCCAATTGAGGTAAAGCAACCGGTTGGTTCGTGCAATCCTTCGCGTGAGACCGGTGCGGTATTACTGACGTACTCCACCTCCAGATTCCCCCGCCGATAAGCGCGTTTGCGCAAACCGCTGACCCCATAAAACTGGATCTCATGCGGCGCAAGAATAACATCCTTGCCCGACCAGTCAGCCACCAAATATGGCACCTCAGGCAGGACGACCTGGGTCACCTCATGTTTATGGCGGTATGTCAGGACCAGAAAAGCCGCCGCCAATGCCAGCAGCATACCATGCACCGCCAAAGTCATGCGCGGCACTTCGTTATCACGCTTAATCGCCTCGCTCGCATCCGCAGCTAACTGTCCCCTCGTCCCCCATCGGGCCGTCATTACCGCGAGCGGAATGAACGTGATCAAAAAGAATAGCAGACCGGTCAGTTCATGGCTGGCACCAGCCAGCCAGGCAGGGCCAAGTTTTTCCGCGATCAACACCAAAGCGGCCACGCGCACGCTGTTGGCAAAGACCGAGGCCAGAAAGAAGATGGGCAGCAAGGCGAAGAAACGCTTGGGCTGCAAGCGCAGTGGTTGCAGCAGCACCAAGGCTGAAACGATAAAGACATGCATGGTCTTCACCCCACTGCACGCGTTGCCCACTTCAAGCTGAACCCCTGTGCCCGTGGTCAACAAGGTGCCGGTGCGCTCCAAAGCCATACCGAACAGGCCGAGAAGGATTTTGGCCAGGCTCGCCGAACAGAGCCGCGCATAAAGACCGAGATAATGTTCCACCAAGTTGGGGATGGGAAAAGCTATCGCGAGACACAAGGCCGGGAACCAGCTTTGGCGCAAACCTTCGCGCCCCGCATAAAGCCACATCAAGCCGGGAAAACCAACGCCAACGACCAGCCCATGATGGCGGTGGCCTGAGCCACCTCACCGGCCAGCAAGATCCACAGGCCCAGCGTCAGCAGCAGCATGGCCGGGATGCTGAATGACGCATTGCCCAACGGCACTTCCTGGCAGAACCTCACCAAACCATAAGCCCCCAGAACCAACGGAATCACGCCCAGCAAACTGCCGCCATAAGTCAGCCAATGTTCGCGCGCCAGCCACAAGAATGCCGGCGCATACAGCAACGCCGTAACCAACAGAAAACCGCTCGCCACTGGGAATCGACGACCGGTGTCGATCAAGCGCGAGAGGGCGGCATTCATCATTTGGCGTTGCTGACGCTGTTAAGTTTGGTCACAAGCGGCGAATACTTGCTGTGCTCGCGGACGGTTGGCAGGTCTTGCTCGAGTTGTTGCAGCTCCTTCTTCGCATCCCGGGTATTGCCTTCGGCAGCCAACGCCTCGATCAGATGCAAACGTATCTCTAAATTTTTAGGTGCCTGCTTGCTCGCGGCTTGCAACATGATCCGCGCCGGCCGGACATCCCCTGCCCTCAGCATGAAGTCCGCGAGGGTATCGGCCACCGCGGGATTGCTGCTGTCCAAAGCGTAAGCACGCTTGGCCACCTTCAACGCTTCATCCAGCTTGTCCGGATCACGACCGATCACGATGCTCAAATTATTCAGGCTCGCGACGTTCTTGGGATCATTCTCCAAAATAAGACGGTAGTGATCTTCCGCCATTTTCCATTCGCCACGGATTTCGTGCAACCGCGCGCAAATGAAACGCAGCGCGTCGTGCTTGGGATCTGCCTTGAGCAATTCTTCCAACACCGGAGCCGCTTCTTTTTCCTGCTTCAAAAGCACAAAACTGTCGAGCACACGCTGCTGCAAGCGGCGATCCGCCGGATTGATGGCGAGTCCTTTGAGGCTGACCGCCCGGGCTTGCGCGAACTCCTTCCGGTCGAAGAGCAGATTGACTTCAGCCAGAAACAGATCCGGATCAGCCGGGAAATCACGGCGGAAATTTTCCAAGCGGGCTTGGGCCTGATCGATCTGTTTCAGCACGCGAAGCAACTCAACCTCCAGCGGTTGCAGCAACAAATTCTTCGGCTGCTGCTTCAAGCCAGCCTGTGTGTAGGCGAGCGCTTGCGCCACATCGTTCGTGCTCAAGGCGATCAACGCCAGCGCGTGATAGCCAGGGCCGTACGTCGGGTTAAGCCGGTTCAACTCGAGTGCCTTGGGGGTTGCGCGTTTCCATTGCGCGGTGGCGATGTTGCCCCGCACTTCGAGATAACGGGCGAACGTATTGGTGGCATTCAAAGCAACGGCTTTCTCTGCCGCGACTAGGGCACGCTTGGCATCCCCGCGACCAAACTCTGAAAGCGACCAGAGCAAAGCCGCTTCGGTGTCCGGGTTGCGCAAACTGGCGGCCTTCTCGAACAGTTCGGCAGAAGTAGCAAACTCCTGACGGTCATACGTCAACCAGCCCTTGCCCATCAATGCCAGGCGGTTGAAAGGATCGGCAGCCAAAGCCGAGGTGAAATGCCTTTCGGCGGCAGGAAAGTCTTTCTTGCTCTGTTTTAACATGCCGAAAAGCGAATGGGCACGGGCCGATTGCGGGTCCAATTCCAATGTGCGGTTCAGATACTTCTCCGCCTCCGCTTCTCTGCCTAGTCGCAGACTGATCTCCGCCAGCAACAAAGTTGGCCCGGATTGTTTCTCGATGTCTGTCACCTTGCTGGTGAGCAATACCGCCGCCTCATCAAGCCGGTTGCTGCTCACAAGCAATTGCGCCCGTGCATAGACCCCAGCCGGTGAATCAGGCGAGTTACGGGCCAACTGCTCAAAGTAAACTTTCCCCTGCCCGTCTATCTCCAAACGGCGGGCCGATTCCGCAGCGATCAACCGGGCGGCCGAGGAATCAGGATCATCCTGCAGCCAAAGGAGCGCGTTCTTGTATGCGTTGCGCAAATCCCCGGCCCCGAACTGCGCCTGCGCCAAGGGGCCAATGCGTTCCTTGTCTCGCGCCACTTCCAGCCAGCGGACCGCACGGGAATAATTGGTCACTGCCAAATAGCCGCGCCCCAAGGCACCCCATACTTGGTTCTGCACTGCTTCATCATGATTGATACGGGAAAAAGCATTCTCAGCCTGCAACGGATTGCCGAGTTTCAGATGGCAAAGACCGATCTTATCATAGAGGCCCGGATACGTCGTAAGCAAAGGTTGCAGACGTTCCAGTTCCTTGAGTGCGGCCGTGAAATCCCCCGTCAGCATCTGGATTAAACCACGCAGATAACCCTGAAAAATCTCCCGCTCCCATTTCCGGCCCTCGGACTTGTCAGAAAGCAATTTCAAGGTGGCCATGTCGTGCCGTTCAAAGTGGAGTTCCGCCAGCCAGAACAGGATGTTCACATCCTTGGGCGCCAGCTTCTGAGCTTGCTGATAATAAGTGATGGCCTCGTCTTTCTTGTTACCGATCACCGACAAAGAGGCCAAGCCGATGAGTGCTTCGTGCGCGTTGGGATGCTTTTGAAGGAGGTCCAGATAAGCTTTGCGAGCATCGTCATTCCGGCCCATGACCATCAGGAGATTGGCGCGCAGCAACAAGGCTTCTGAATCATCCGGAAACTTTTCCAGCACCGTATTGAATTCGGCCAAGGCGGCGGATGACTTGCCCATCTGGTTCAGCATGCGGCCGCGTCGCAGATGCGCGGACTGAACCACTTTCACCGGGGTCTTCGTTTCCTCGATCAGCGTCGTAAGCACCTTGATGGCGGGCTCCAGTTTCCCCTCACGCGCCAGCAACTCAGCATTCATCTCCTGCACTTCCGGCAGGCTTAGGACAGTGGCGGGAGCCGCATCCAAAAGTTCTTTCGATTCCTTCCAGCCGCCGAAATCAAGCAGCAGATTTACCGTCCGCACCAGCAGCGCGCCGTCATCGCGCCGGTTTCGCGCCATGAACAGCAGATGCGGCACCGCATCTGCCTCCCGCGATTCCTGCATGAGCAGGTTCACAAGCCGCTCGCGTAAAGCCAGATCAGCCGGCTGCGTGCGGATGGCGTTTTCGTAATACGTGATGGCATTGACGCGATCGCCCGCGGTTTCTGCCTGCTTGGCTTTGGCCTCGAAATCTTCACTGCGCCGCTTGCAGCCTGCACCGGTCAGGAGCAAACCGATCGCGCCGAAGAGGAAAATCAATTTTAGCTGCTTTATCACGTGTAACTCTTACCGGCCAGTATAGTGCCATCCGGCACAAGGGTGAAAGCAAAAGTGACCCGCGATGAAAGAAAACTAACGGACGATGACCAGTCTAAGAGCGGATTGCAGAAAGCAACCAATCAACGGCTTTCAGCGAAGATAGCACGGACTTTTTGAACATCTGCCGCAATCTGCGCCTTCAATTCATCCAGCGAGGCAAAGCGGCGTTCATCCCGCAACTTGCTGACGAAACTAAGCTCCGCGGATTGGTGGTAAAGATCACCGCTGAAATCGAGCAAGTGCACTTCCACGTGCAACTGCGGGCTCGGCTGCTGCAAGGTCGGACGAAAACCGATGTTCAAAGCACCACGATAAGTCTGGCTGCCGATTTTAACATGCACGGCGTAAACCCCGTTCGGCGGGACCACGCGGCCTTGCACCGCGATATTAGCCGTGGGAAAACCGAGTTTACGGCCAACTTGATCGCCCGGCACCACTTCACCTTTCAACATGTAGTCGCGTCCCAACAACTGGCTGGCCAGCCCCAACTCGCCTTTGCGGATGGTTTCACGGATGCGCGTGCTGCTCACCGGGGCATCCCCCAAGGAAACCGCTTCCAGACCATGCACGGAAAAATTCATTTCCCGCCCCAAGCGCCGCAACAGGTCCACATTCCCGCTGCGTTGAAAACCAAAGACGAAATTGCTGCCAACGCACACACTGTGCACCCAGCCAATATCCGCGATCAACTGGCGGACAAACGTCTCACCATCCAGACGGCTGAGCGCTTCATCAAAAGGGAGCAACAGCAATGCATCGGCCCCGACGCTACGGATGCCTTCCACCCGTTGTTCCGTGTTGTAAATCAGGGCCGGGACGCGCTCGGGCGCGACCACTTCCGCCGGATGCCGGTCAAACGTGACCACCAAGGAGATGCCTTCCTGTTGCTGGGCATCGGAGATGGTTTGGCGGATGACTTGCTGGTGGCCGAGGTGAACGCCGTCAAAGTAGCCGATGGCAAAAGACACTTTTCGTCCGCCGGGCAAGAGTTCTCGGGCGGAGCGGATGACTTTCATGACGGGCGTTTAGCTTAGCTTGAGGAACGGAATCACGCGAGCGGTGAATTCTTTCGGCGAGAGGCCGAGAATCTTGTCCAGATGCATGGCATCCGCGACATCGAATTTGCCCGAGACCGTGCGGCGCAAGGCGGTCAGGTGGGCGCCACAGCCCAACTTCTGGCCGAGATCATGCACAAGGCTGCGGACGTAAGTGCCCTTTGTGCAGGCCACGCGGAATTGCGCCAACGGCTCTTCGTAGGAAGTAAAAGTGTACTTGTAGATATGGATGAGGCGCGGTTTGCGCTCCACTTCAATGCCCTTGCGTGCGAGCTTGTACAACGGCACGCCGTCCTTCTTGATGGCCGAGGCCATCGGGGGCGTTTGCAGGATATCCCCGACAAACGAATCCGCTTCCTGGTTCAAGATATCCAAGGTCATCGGCGGCACCGGCAATGAACTCACCAGTTCGCCATCGATGTCATAGCTGTCCGTGGTTTCGCCCAACTTGGCCGTCCCTTCATACACCTTGTCATCCGACATGAGGCGTTCGGAGAGTTTGGTGGCCTTGCCCAAGACAAGGATCAACAGACCGGTGGCATTGGGGTCCAACGTGCCGCAGTGCCCGACCTTCTTGATCCCGAAATAGCGGCGGATCTCGTCCACGACATCGTGCGAGGTCATGCCAGCGGGCTTATCTACGAGAAGTGCGCCGTCCAGCGCATCGAAATTCGACAAACTCATGATTTGACTGCGTCCAAAGCTTTGCGCACGGCCTGCAAGACCTTCCGCTGCACCGAAAGCGGGCGGCCTTTGATGCGCGCTCCTGCGGCCGCCGGATGCCCACCCCCACCGAACTGTTGGGCAATGGCACTCACATTCACCTGCTCCGTTTTGGAGCGCAGGCTGATGCGGGTGACTTCCGGTTCCAATTCTTCAAAGACACAAGCGACGATAACAGGCTCGATGTCACGGACGTGATCGATCAAACCTTCACTATCCATCGTGGTTGCGCCGGTGCGCGCAAAGTCTGCGGGCTTGAGCCAGAAATAGGCGATCTCGTCGTTATGCGTCAGGCGGAACGAGTTGTAAACGTGCCGCAACAGCCGCACGCGAGAGAGCGGATAAGATTGATAAACCTCGTGGCAAATCTTGCCCAGATCCGCCCCGCACTCCACCAACTCCGCCGCCGTATGATACGTGCTGGGCCGGGTGGATGGATACTGGAAGGAGCCCGTGTCCGTGCTCACCGCAGTGAAAAGACAGTTGGCGATGGCCGGGGTGATGGGCCAATCAGCGGCTTGCAACAACTGAAAAATCAACTCACCCGAGGATGGCTGTTCGGGTGAGATCCAGTTGATATCTCCGTATTTCGTATTGCTGCCGTGGTGATCGATATTGATGAACACGCCCCGATCCTTGATGAACTCGGTGACCGTGCCGATCCGCTCAAAACTCGCCGCATCCGTGGCGATGACGCAATCGAAACGCTTGTTCGCCTTAGGCGTCGTGACGACTTTGTCCGGGTCCATGAAAGCGAGCTTGGCGGGAACGGGATCTTGATTCCAGCAGACGGCATCCTTGCCCGCATTGCGCAGGGCCAAGGTCAAACCCAGCTGGGAACCGATACAGTCCCCATCTGGCCGGATGTGCCCCACTACACAAATAGTCTGGCACTCGCGCACCGTATCGATGATGCGCTGAACGATTTTCGGGACGGCTTTCATGAAGCGGGATCGGTCTTCTCCAAGTCTTGGATGATCTGGAGCACACGGTCACCGCGCTCAATGGAGTCATCGACGACAAAACGCAGCACCGGCGTATAGCGCAGCACCACTTCCTTGCCCAAAAGGCCCTGGATGTGTTTGCGGTCCGTTTGCAGTTTTTCTTCGCCCGATTTTTTTTGAGCTTTGGAGCCGATGATGCTGAGGAAGACGGTGGCCGACTGGAAGTCGCCCGACACGTGGACATCATTCACCGAAATGACCCCGTATTCATTCACCGGGATTTCCCGGCGAATGATCTCACCCAATGCGCGCTTGATAAGCTCGCGGACTCGCTCTGCCCTGACGGATGGCATGACTGCTTAATTTAGACCGGTTAGAGCTTCTGCGCCACTTTCTCTTGCGAGAAGCATTCGATGACGTCACCGATCTGGAATTCGTTGAACCCGTCCAGACGGATACCGCATTCCATGCCGGAGCGCACTTCGTTGACTTCGTCCTGGAAGCGGCGAAGCGAGGTGGTACCGCCTTCGAACACGAGGCTCTTGCGGCGCATGACCCGGACCTTGCCCTTGACGATACGCCCGGAAGTGACGGCACAACCGGCCACGCAACCGCCCTTGGACAATTCGAAGAGCTGGCGCACTTCGGCCGAGCCCACGACCACATCTTTGATCAGAGGGTCGAGCAGGCCGGACATCGCGTCCTTCACTTGGTCGATCAACTCATAGATGATCGAGTAAAGCTTGATCTGGACTCCTTCCCGCTTGGCGACATCAGACACGCCGTTATCAATGCGGGTATGGAAGCCGAGGACGATGGCCTTGGAAGCCGAGGCCAGCAAGACATCGGATTCCGTGATGGTGCCCACCGCGTAATGGATGACTTCGAGCGAGACCTTGTCGGACTCGATCTTGTTCAAGGCATCCACAATGGCTTCGATCGAGCCTTGGGTATCCGCCTTGACCACGATCTTGAGCACCTTGGCCGAGCTTTCGGCCAGCGTGCTGAACAGCGTCTCGAGCGTGACCTTGGCACGGCTCTCTTGCGAGGCTTCGGCGCGGGCTTCGAGTTCGCGTTTCTCCGCTTCTTCGCGGGCGGCTTTTTCGTTGTCCACCACGATGAATTCAGCACCGGCTTCCGGCACACCGTTCAGACCCAAGACCTTCACGGCGTGGGACGGACCGGCTTCCTTCATGCGCTTGTCTTCTTCGTTGATGAGCGCACGTACCTTGCCGTAGTGCTCACCGCAGAGGATGACATCGCCCACCTTGAGCGTGCCCTTGCGCACCAGCACCGTAGCGGTCGGACCGCCAGGCTGGAGACCGGACTCGATGACGTTGCCCTTGGCCTTGCGGTCCGGGTTCGCCTTGAGTTCGAGCAAGTCCGCCTGCAGGAGGATCATCTCCAACAGCTTGTCCACACCGAGCTTCGTGAGACCGGAGCAATCGACATAAATCGTTTCACCACCCCAATCATCCGGCACCAGGCCTTTTTCCTGCAACTGCTGGCGGACCTTCATCGGGTTCGCGTTCGGATGATCGCACTTGTTGACGGCCACGATGATCTTCACGTTGGCCGCTTGCGCGTGGCTGAGGGCTTCCAACGTCTGCGGCATCACGCCGTCATTCGCCGCCACCACGAGCACCACGATATCCGTGACGTTCGCCCCACGGGCACGCATAGCGCTGAACGCTGCGTGACCAGGAGTGTCGAGGAACGTGATCTGCTGGATCTCGCCCTTGCGCTCCGGATGCGGGAAAGCGATCGTGTAAGCACCGATGTGCTGCGTGATGCCACCGGCTTCACCGGAGACCACGTTCGCCTTGCGGATGCTGTCGAGCAACGTCGTCTTGCCATGGTCAACGTGCCCCATGATGGTGACCACTGGCGGACGCGGCTTGAGCTGTTCCGGCTTGTCGTCGGCATCGATCTCGATCTTCTTGACCGGCGCGTGCACCACCCCGCCGCCACGTTCGCGCTTCTCCAGCTCGAACTTGACGCCGTGCTTGGCGCAGAGACGCTTGGCGATGTCTTCTTCGACCGCCTGATTGACGTTCGCAAACACGCCCAATTCCATGAGGTCGGCGATCAACTGGAACGGCTTGCGTTTCAATTGTTCGGCCAGATCGCGCACCACGATGGGCGGCTTCATGGTGATCACCGGAGCATCGCTCGGGAGATCGGACTTGTTCGCACCGGGGCGGTTGCCCGTCTGCGGCTGACCGGGACGTTGCTGCTGCGGACCACCTTGACCGGCCGGACCACGACCGAAAGGTTGCTGTTGCTGATATCCGCCACCACCGGGACGATTGCCAAAACGGGAATCGGGACGGCCTTGGCCGGGACCTTGGCCTTGACCAGGACGGTTCTGCTGCGGTCCACCGGGACGCTGCTGAAATTGTTGCGGACCACCGGGGCGTTGTTGCGGCTGTTGCTGACCGGGGCGGTTCTGTTGCGGACCACCGGGGCGTTGCGGCTGATTGCTGCCGGGACGCGGAGGCAATTGCACGGAACCCACCTTGTCGCCAACTTTTGGCGCGCCGGGAGGCGTGGGTTTCTTGGGCAACTGGATAAAACCGATCTTCTCACCGAGCTTGGGCGCGGCATCCGCCGGCTTGGCGGTTTCCGGTTTCGGAGCTTCCGGGGTCTTGGCGGTTTCTGGTTGCGTGGCTGGCGCAGAGGCAGCTTCAGCAACCGGGGCTTGCGCCGCAGGCGCATCGTCCACCTCGGCGGTGGGCTCTGCATCGGCACGGGCTTCCACGGGTGCATCAGCGGGTTCGGCGGCGGGCGCTTCGTAAACTTCTTCGGCGGGTGCCTGCTCCTCGGCCACCGGCTCTGGCGCGGTCGGCTCCGGCTCTGGCTCAGGTGGTGGTGCCGAAATGATCTTGATCGGCGCGGCTTCCGCAGCCGGCGCTGGCGCACTGTCAGGCGCTGTCGCGCCGCTGAACTGCGACTCCAGATATTCCGCGGTGATCTTGTCGAGGGAACTAGACGCGACCCGCGCCTCGTTTATGCCGAGTTCTTTTGCCTTGGCAAGGACGTCCTTGCTTTCAATTCCCAGCTTCTTTGCAATGTCGTAAATACGAACCGGCATATTAATTTTTCTCTAATCTCCGCTCTTTTCCGCGTCGTCTCCATGGGTCCCGCAGCAGTTCAAATTGAACAGCCTTAAGCGCGTTTACCCTATTTGCTGTCTCCGAGGAGACGGCGGCGTAGCGACTCGGCCTGAACCGCGTCATAAATCACCTGCGCACGGCCGGCCAATTCAGGGATCTCCTGAAAATCAGCCAGTTCGATTTGCAGCAAAGCTTCCAAACCCAGCATACCGTGGTGCACCAGCACGTCGGCGTCGGCTGCCGTGATACCCGGAATGGCCGCCACTTCCTTCACCGCCAGAGCCACCTTCTGCTCAAAGCCAACCGTCGTCACCTGCTCCTGCTGGATGTCCACGTGCCAACCAGTAAGCTTTGAGGTCAGGCGCGCGTTTTGACCACGCTTGCCGATCGCCAAAGACAACTGGTCTTCACTGACGAGAATCCGCACGCGGCGGTTTTGCTCGTCCACTTCAAAATTCTTCAATTGGGCCGGGGCCAGCGCGTTCGCGATGAACGTGCGGATGTTCGCATCCCACTTGATGATGTCCACCTTCTCATTGTTGAGTTCGCGGACGATATTCTTCACGCGTTGACCGCGCAGACCGACGCAAGCGCCGACCGGATCCACCTTGGAATCACGGGAATAGACCGCCAGCTTCGTGCGGAAACCGGGTTCACGGGCCACGGACTTCACTTCCACCGTGCCATCGCTGATCTCGGAAACTTCCAGTTGGAACAGCTTCACCACAAATTGTGGGTCAGCCCGGGACAGGATGATTTCCGGCCCATGGTTCGTATGATCCACCGCCTTGACGAAGCAACGGATACGTTCGCCGACCTGATATTCCTCGATCGGCACACGTTCCCGGTTCGGCATCAAAGCTTCGTAACGCCCCAAGTCCACGATGACATCCGAGCGCTCAAAGCGGCGGACGACGCCACTGACGATATCGCCCGTACCATCCTTGAACTCAGCGTAGATCAAATCCTTTTCAGCACGACGAACCTGCTGCAACAGAGCCTGTTTGGCATACTGCGCGGCGATGCGGCCGAAGCCGGTCGGGGTCACTTCCACGTCCAACTCTTCACCGATGACGGCATCGGCTTTGATCCGGCGGGCGTCGATGAGGGAAATCTGATCGTGACGCGAAATCACCTTCTCGGAGACGATCAAGCGTGCAAACGCTTGGATATCACCGGTTTTCGGATTGATGCTACAACGCAACTCGCGCGCTGGTCCCACGGCTTTCTTGGCCGCAGACACCAACGCTTCTTCAACCGCCGTTACCAGAGTTTGCTTGCTGATCCCCTTCTCTTTTTCCCAAAACTCCAGACTGGCTAAAAACTCAGCGTTCATAGGTTGCTGTCACTGTTCTCCCCATTTGGGGAATAAAAAAGTCGGCAGAATTTATCTCCGACTTACGCTCGCTGCTGGCCGACCCAGCAATAAATCGTTTTGTATAAGGTAAAAATCGTTAAAGGTACCGTCAAGCGTCAATTCCCCACGGATTCCACTCAAATAGGGGGATAAAGTGCCCTAGCCGCACTCCCAAGTCAACTTACCATTTGGTAAGTAGTGGTTTTGCAGAATCTTAAAGTTACTACCCAGACTGCCCGCACCGACTATGTCGCTCAGGTATCAGTTTCGCATATTGATTCCTATTCAGGCTCAGGTGTCACTGGGGGAGCCTCATCTAACGCCTTCAACCAAGCCGTCGCTTCCGGCGATTCCACCTGAAAGGGGTTGGAGAGCTCCAAGGTCTTCGTCCCGGCGGCATCGATCACTTCCCAATCGACGTAATACCGCAACGCCCGGTGATTCAACTCGTGCATCAGGCGGGAACGCAATCCTGCCCGGGTATTATCCGGCGCTTGTTGCATGGCTTGCAAAATACTCTCACCCGCAGGGGACCACCCGAGGTCCGCCTTGTCCAACGATAGCCCCAATCCACGTCCCGGGGCGATATGATGGAATTCCAGATCCAGGGACTTCAGCCAAGGATCACCCCAGTCCAGACCTTGCTCGGCAATAAATTGTTCAAACAACCACCGTTTGGTCACCCAGTCCACCACCCCTACCAGCTCTTCCCGTTTTTTGCACAGCCGCTCGATGGTTCCCTGCCAAAGTCTTAGCACATCGTCTGTCTCGGCATCGCGCCCGCCGAACTCGCTCTGTGCCTTCCGCCGGTAAAGGTCGAGCAACTCCAAGGCATCCATTTGCCGTCCGTCACTCAACTGCACCAGCCAAGGTCCGTCGATGTCATGTGACAAAGTGTGAAAAGTCATCACCGCATCCGCCAAGGCAATCTCTGGCAAATGATCGATCTCTAACAAGTCGAGCACGAGCGCGGCGGTGCCCACCTTCAAGGCCAGCGTTGAAGGCAGGACCGAGGTATCGCCATGCAGGAGATGCAAACGACGATACTTCCGGCCATCCGCCAACGGTTCATCGCGGGTATTGATGATAGCGCGATTGAATTGCACCCATTCAAAGAGATCGTTGTTGATGTAATCCGCCCGCTGGCTGATCTGAAACTTGGGCACTTTGCCTGTAGGGAACGGCGCGTTCCCCTGCTCCACGCCTGGTGAGGCGCCCACCTTGCCCGCACCGACCATCAATAACCTCACCGTCAAAAACGTGAGCAAAGACAGGACATTCTTTTCGGTCAACGGCGCTTGCCGCCGGACGAGGTAATTCTCATGGCAACCAAACGTCGCACCGGAATAGTGGTCCACGTTGTTTCGCACGAAGCCGGCGACCTCCGTGAAATCCAACTGCTGCAAGGCCAGATTGAGCATCGCATCCCCGGCGCGATCATACTTGATGACATCCCGCACGGTGAGGCATTCAGGCGTGCAGTATTCCAGATGGCCCATGTCCACATACGCGCGACCGCCATTGAAGAGAAATCCCCCATTGCCCGCCGGCTCGTCCCAATCACGTTGGTGCAGATCGGGCAGGCCGAATCGATTCGCCTCGAACAACCAGTTACGCACCCGGCCAATCAATCCCGGCGGCGCACCTGTCTCGTTGATCAGGCAACCATACTCGGTCTCCAGGCCGACGATGCGGTTCATAACATTAACCGGTTAACAAGGGAATCAAGGGTGTGTAGCGCGCCGCGCTGCTGCCTTGCCGTTCGAGCAAAGCCGCCTCCACCATTTTGCCATTAAGCTGTTCCAAGCAGGCAGGCGGCAGACCGCCGGATAAATCCAGCGTCTCCGGCAATGCTTGATTGCGCACCAGGGCATCCCAAGCCACCAGCAAGATCAACGCCGCTTTAGACGGTGGCAGCTTGGCATCGATGTTCTTCTTCAACCATTCAGCCGTCGTCGCGACCTGCTCCGGTTTGGCCGCCGCCACCATCACACCACCATGCTGGATCTGGAAACCGCCATCAAAATTTACCTTCACCAGTACATCCAAAGCCGGACGTTCCGCGACTTCCGCCAGCAGCAAATCAATCATGAAGGGGGCCTGAAAGATTTGCTCGAAGCTTTGCTTGAGCTGCGGACTCAGGCCAAAGCTCACCAAGCGCCGCACATTCACATCCGCCGCCGCCCGCGTGAACGCTTCCAGATGCGCGGCATCAATGAGGATTTGGCGGACACGCTCGATATCCGCCGGATGCCCCAATGCCGCCATCGCCTGCCGGTCAAATATCTCGAACACTTTCGATTGCCCACTGCCCACGCCGAGCAACAAGATGCCCACCTCCAAGCTCACCGCGAAGACCGGCGAGCCCGTCGCGATCTGTTGCTGCACGTAATCCCGGCGATTCGCGATCGCCTCCAACCAGCGAAATGGTTCCTCGGTCATGCCCCCTCCTTCTGCGCGGTGAGATGTTCCGCTGTTTGCAAGTCACGAACACCTTTATCATCGAGCACTTTGATGACCGGCCACACCGTGCGCAAAGGATCAAGTCCGCCCGTGGCCGCATCAAATTCCGAGGCCACCATCAAAACATTATGCGCAAACCGCACGGCTTGGTTGAGCGTCATCGCCGAGGGTTTCACTTCACCGAAACGCTCTTGAAAGCTGAGCACGCTGCGAACGGTGCCAGAGCCGGAACCAGACGCCGCGAAGTTCACGGCTTCAAATTGCGCGCCCAGTGGATCGTAAAAATAAATGCGCGGGAGCACCTTGTCTCCCAACGTTTCCACGGTGGCAAACAGCGGGGCGACGACGCCAACACCTTGCAAGGTCAGCGGCAGATTCTCGCGCAGCAAGCGCGCCAAAGCCCGCACCTTCGCTTCGAGACTCAAGGGCTGAAGCTGGCTGCGGCGATAGTAGGCAAAGGAAACCTGCATTGTCCGGGCCATCTCAAAGGCCATGGCTGGAACGCCCGCGATGGCCAGCACGGAAGAACGATCAATCTCGATGATCTTGGTCACATCATCGGCCACGATGACATTGCCGGCCGTCGCGCGGCGATCACCTGCCACCAAAACGCCATCACGAAAACGAAAGGCGAAAACGGTCGTGGCATGCGTCTGCTCCGGCGCTCGCGATGATGCCTCCGCAGAGAGCGGTCGCAGATTGTTCTGAGCCAGCAATCCTAAGAAATCCCCTGCTATCCCGGTATTCATGTTATTGGCCGGTGCGTTGACGGTAGCGGCGTGCCTGGTCGGGATCGACCTTGCGCATCCGCTTCAGGAGGTCTTCCGTGTTCGGCTTCTCCACCTGGGGTTCCCGTGGCCCCTCGCCACCACCGCCGCCGGGTGCAGGCGGGGTCGGACGTTGTTTTTGGGTTTGATCAGGCATATAGCTAGGTTTCCGCAATGGCTTGCAGGTCATCAGGCGTCACCGCCCGCTCTATGCATTGAGCATAGCGCAAAATATCTTCCGGCGCGAATAAATCGAGCAACGAAATGCGCAGCCGCCCCCGCTTGCCGCGCAGGGTCACATGGTCCCATTGGGCAGAGATGACAGCATCGGCGAACTTCGCCACGCAACGGCCCCGAATCCATGCCCGCGTATCCTTCGGCGGCTGGTTCGCCGCCTCCATCACGGCCTTTTCGTCCGGCACCCCACGCATCACGCCCGCGTGTTCCAGACCAGCATGCAACCCTTCCGCTTCATCTACCAGATGGTAAGCCAAGTCCAAACTGCGCAACCACGGATCATCGTCCGCCACTTTCTCCGCCGCTTGGAATTCTTTGACGAGCATCAGCTTCGCCACCCAATCAAGTCGGTCGCGGCACTTCCGGTAATCCAGTGCCAGATCATTCAACACCGTTTCCCAATCCGCCACCAATTCCTGCCGCTCAACCGAACTCAAATCACACACTTCTTTCACACACGCCAAGTAATGCCGTTGTATCTCCAAGGCCGTGCTCTGCTTGCGATTTATCAACGCTACTTCCCATTTGTAGCTGGCATCCTGTGAAATGGATGGTAACGCCACTAAAGGTTCCTTCAAACGCGGATGCGCGCGCTTGGCATCCAGCACCATGGCTTCCAGCACGAGTGCCGTCACTCCGACTTTCAAGCGCGTGGCAAAGGGCGACATGTTCGCATCGCCGATGATGACGTGAAAACGGCGATAGAGCCGTGCATTCGCATGCGGCTCATCACGGGTATTGATGATGGGCCGCCGCTGCATCGTGTCCACACTCTGCAACTCACTGAAAAAGTCACTGCGTTGCGCGATCTGAAATCCGGGCGCTTCAAAGGAGTCTTCCGCTTCGATGCCAAACTTCCCTGCCCCGGCGTAGATCTGGCGTGTGACGAGAAACGCTTCCATTCCTTCCGCCAACGTCTGCCAGGCTAATGAACGCGGCAGCAGGTAATTCTCATGGCAACCATAGCTGTGCCCCCAAAAGTCCGTGTTGTTCTTATAGACCCGCACTTTACTGCCCCGCCGCTCAGAAAGCTTCTGCGCACAGGCCTCTACGATGCGTTCTCCCGCGCGGTCTTGCAGGACGATGTCCGCAAACGAACGACATTCCGGCGTGCAGTACCGGGGTGCGCGTGGTCATTGTAGAAGCGCGCCCCGTTCGGCAACACATGATCGCTTTTGATTTCCTGAAAACTCAGTTCGCGTTCTTCATCCTGCCGGGTGTAATTCGCTTCATCGTAATCCTGCCGCAGCTCAACCACCCTAAAGCCGCGCATGTCCAGATGCGGATCTTCTGCCGAATAATCCCAGCGCTGCTTCACGCCCGCGCTGGCCGCACTGCGTACGAGATCGATGGACTCCTGAACCACGTCCAGATCCTCCGCGCCATCCCGCGCGATGCCATACTCGGTCTCAATCCCGAATAAAATTGGCAGCGTATCCATATCCCTAAAAACTCAGTCCGTTGTAGCGCAGACTGGCTGTCTGCTGTGTCGCAGATCGGTGGTCTGCAGACCGTTAAATATTCGAACGCCACGCCGACTGCCAGTCGGCGACACAGCAGGTTGACAACCTGCGCTACACGATTTGTGACGCATACCCCATTGCCTTGCGTGGCCGGATCGGCGTCAAGCGCGCCACGTTCTCCGGGTCCAGATCCGTAAGCTTCAACCAATCCTCCGTCATGTCATTCGACGGGAACAAGCTGCTCTCCGCATACTCCTGTCGCAACGCCGCCAACAAATCCTCATATGTGATCGGTGATTCCTTACCACTGGTAATCGATCGCTGTATGGCTCCGGCTTTCGCACGCTCCACCACGGCTGCAATGATCGCACCACTCGCAAAATCGCCGCGATAGAACGTCTCTTTCCGTCCACTCCGGTAATTCACTTCAAGAAATGCGTTCTCCTCCGTCTTCGCAAAATGCGCTTCCGTCATGCGCCGGGCCAGTTCCGCACCCGGTTCGGCCAATGGCAAGGTATCGCGTAAATAGATCTCATAAATAGCCCGCGCTCCTTCTTTGTCTGGCCGCGCCACCTTGATTTTCCGGTCGATGCGCCCCGGTCGCAAAATCGCCGGATCAATCAAGTCCGCCCGATTGGACGCTAGGATGACGACAACATTTGCCAGCGCTTCCAAGCCATCCATCTCTGCACAGAACATCGGCACCAACGTGCTCGACATGGAATTGAACCGGCCGCCATGCCGCACACCTAGAAGCGATTCCGCCTCATCCATGAAGAGAAACGCGAGATAGCCTTCCGCCGCCCGCTCACGACATTGCTGGAAAAGATCACGTACCTGCCGCTCGGATTCGCCCACCCACATGTTGAGCAGCTCCGGCCCCTTGATGTGCAGGAAGAACTCCGGATGATCCACACCCGTTTGCTGCTTCAACTGCTGGCGCAGGTTGTAAGCCGTCGCTTTACCCAAGAGCGTCTTGCCGCAACCCGGCGGCCCATGCAGCAGGAAACCTTTCGGGATGCGATGATCAAACCGTTTGTAGAGTTCGCGATGCAGGAACGGCAGTTCGATGGCATCACGAATAGATTTCACCGCCTCGGTTTGTCCACCGATGGAAGACCATGGCACCTCGCCTACGACATCCAAAGTACGGTCAATTCGCTTGCCGTGGCCGATGACTTCGAGGGCCACGCGTTGATTCGCATCCAGCCGCACTTCCATGCCGGATTTCAGCTTCTCCTTCTGCAAGAGCGCCGAGCGTTGCACCACCAACGGCATCGCGCCGGTTTCCTGACCGATGCGCAAGCGGCCATCGGAAAGCGTCTCATCCACCCGCACGATCGGCCCGTGTTGATCAAAACCCAGACTGCGGATCACCACGAACGCTTCATTGCACAACACACGCTGGCCGATCTGCAAACTCGTGATGGGCATCGCCGGATCCACCTTGCATACGTAATCCGTACCACCAAGACAGATGTGCACCTGCTCCTGCGCCAACGGTGCGAGAAACGTCCCCACGCGAAATGCCGGCGAGCGAAGCTTCTCCACCGCTTGATCCAGCTTCTCGATGACCTCACGCGCCTGATCATTCATCTCCTCGATGGCCGTGATGCGGTCGCGCAAATAAACTAGATCCAGCAAAACACTGCTGCGCAGCGGCATCTTGCTGGCGATGAGATCGACCAACTGCAGGGTGGAAAGAGAATCCAGCTCTTCGCGACTTAGGATATCGGAAATAGGAGGCACCGCGGATTCGCCGGGAACGGCTTCTTCCGGTTTAGGCGGCTGCGAGGAACCGCCTGACTGCTTCTTTTGGCCAGCCATAGAGGCACAGTAATCTCTTTTGGACGGAACGCAACTGGCCTAGCAACACACTCTCCATCATCTACTTCTCGAAGCTCTTGCCCAACGCTGCCACCGCCGTCTTCACCGCCTCGATCAGTTCGGGTGGCTCGACGGCTTGGGCATGACCGCCCCAACCCAAAATCCAACGCTGCACTTCGATCAGACTGGAGAGCTTCATCGTCAGTTCAGCACCTCCGCCCTCGAGTTCCTTGAGCTGCTGCGAAGGATGCCAGCGCTTCTCGCGGATGTAATCCGCCGCAAATTCATCAAAGCGGATGACCACGGCAAACTCCTTCTGGCCGGAGTGAACGCCGAAGCTATCCCGCAAGCGCCGTTCCAAGGAGAACTTCTCCGGACGCGTGAATTTCTTTCCGGTCGGGTCCGCGCTGATAATCCGCGCCGGAGCGAAGGTCCGTAAATCTTTCCGCAGATGATCATAGGCGAAGAGAAACCACTCCCCGTTGATGTTCGCCAGATGATACGGGTCAACAATCCGTTCTTCCGGCTCTTTCTGACCGGGCTTGCGATACTGCAACCTAAGCTGTTTGCACGCTCCCGCTGCTTTCCCCAGCAGGTCAAAAACTTCCAAATTCAAGATGGGTTCCGCCGTGGTCCGAAAGGAGATCGTCTGCTCCCAATCCGCCAGGTTCAGCGAAACGGTGTCTGGCAAAGAGGCAGCCATCTTTTTGAAGGCCGACAACAAAGGCTTCTCAAAACTGGTGCCGCGATATTGTTGCAGGGCCTTTTCCGCCACCAAGAGGGCGAACAATTCTCCTTCCGTGATCTGCAGGGTCGGAAAGGCTCCAACCTCTTCCGTATAGTGATAGCCACGTTTGACCGAATCATACTCGACCGGCAAGCCCAGACGGTCACGCATGAATTCCATATCCCGGTGGATGCTCTTGGGATTGACCTCCAGTTCACGCGCTAGCGAGGTGGCGTTCGGATACTTGCCCGACTGCAATTCCTGATGGATGCGCATCATCCGTTCAAACGGCGGACGCGTTACGGGCATATTCCGCTCTTCTTTGACCGGCTTCTGGGATTTCTTGGCCATGCTTTTTACCCTGTGTGAACCGGGCGAAGTATCCGGCATGTCCGCGCGCTTTTCAAAGCAAGAAATGAATCTTTAAAGCTCCAACCACCAAGGAAGGAAGGCATAAAAAAACGGCGTGACTGCCCAAGCAGTCACGCCGTTCGAGAAAACCGGATGTTATCAGCCGAGCTTCGCGAGCAACTCGTCGTTGGTCTTGTGCTTCTTGAGCGCAGCCAGCAACGTTTCCATCGCTTCGACCGGGTTCAAGTCCACCATCATACGGCGCAGCTTGCGGATGGATTCCACATTCTTCGCGGCGAAGAGCTTCTCTTCTTTGCGCGTGCCCGACTTCGGGATGTCGATGGCCGGATACAGACGGCGGTCAGACAGCTTGCGGTCGAGGATGAGTTCCATGTTACCCGTGCCCTTGAACTCCTGGAAAATCAGTTCATCCATACGGCTGCCAGTATCCACCAGGGCCGTGGCCAAAATCGTGAGGGAACCGCCACCTTCGATGTTACGCGCAGCGGCGAACATCTTGCGGGGGATTTCCAGCGCGCGGGCATCCACACCACCGGTCATCGTGCGACCGCTGCCACCGTGCACACTGTTGTAAGCGCGAGCCACGCGGGTGATGGAGTCGAGCAGAACGAGCACGTCCTGACCGCATTCCACCATGCGGCGGCAACGTTCGATCATGAAGCGGGAGAGACGCACGTGCGTTTCCAGATCCATGTCGTTCGAGGAGGCCACCACTTCGGCCTTCACGGAACGTTGGAAATCGGTGACTTCTTCCGGGCGCTCATCGATGAGCAGCACGATGACGTGCACTTCCGGGTGATTGGTCGTCACCGCGTTGGCTAACTGCTTGAGAATAGTCGTTTTACCCGTGCGCGGCGGGGCCACGATGAGACCGCGCGTGCCTTTGCCGATGGGCGTGACGAGGTCGATGATGCGGGTTTCGTAGATATCTGGCGCAGTCTCCAAAATGAACTTCTCGGTCGGATCGATCGAGGTCAGGTTCTCGAAGCGCACCAGCTTGGTGTAATCCGAGAAAGCCATGCCATTGACCGTCTGCACTTCGCGTAATTGCGGGCTGTTGCCCCGATGCGGCGGCTGCAACAGGCCGGCGACCAAAGCGCCTTCCCGCAGGAAGTTACGTTTGATGGTGTCAGGCGTGACGAAAATATCCGTCGGTTTGGGTTGGTAACGATTCTCTGGGGAACGCAGGAAGCCAAAGCCTTTTTCTGATATTTCCAGGAACCCAGAACCCGTCTCTGGGGTCGTCGCTGTAACTGCCGGTTTGCTCATATAATACTGTGTTGTCGTAAAAAATTGGGTGCTTCCCTGACGGGGGACCAAGTCCAAATCAAAAGATGAGGTTCGCTCGGAACGCTGAATCGTCTAGGGAGAACCGAAACCCCAATGAACATTGAAAACTAAGAAACCACACTGCTTGGGGTCGGTTAATACCTGCAACGTTGGTGTAACTAAACCTAATATCCCTTAATTGCAACTAGTTTTTTATCAGAACTTAAAGATACCAGCTATCCCGTAGCTTATCAGTTTGGCTAAACCGCCAAACCCAACCTTTTCTTGTCCACGCAACCTCATTCACTCTCAAACCGCACGAAAACGAGTTTGCAGCCCGTCTCTCTCTGTCTTTGTGACCACTTCTCCCGCAAACAGTTCAAAATTACTTCCCCGACACCCCTAACTCAACCGAGCAGGATTGGAAAGGACTCAGAACCATCAGTTTCTCTGTTCCAGCCCCAAGATAAGATTCGGCCTAAAAAACTTGGCCTAAGGAAACTTGGAACTCGGAAGAATTGGTGCGGTTAGCAGGACTTGAACCTGCACGGGTTACCCCACTACCACCTCAAGGTAGCGCGTCTGCCAATTTCGCCATAACCGCGACCGAGGCAGTAATGAAACCGCGAAACGCCCCGAGTGCAAGCGGATTTTCACTTCTGTAAGCACTTCTTTCTCGGACCCTTTCCAAAGAAAGCATCGATTTCCTATGGATTTTTTCCGCCCACGAAATAAAGTTAACTCCATGCCAGAGAAGAGTACAGCAGAGATCCCTCGTGACGTTAGGGACTTGATGGAAAAAGGGAAAGCGGCCGCGCAGAAGGAAAACTGGGACTACGCGCTGCTGTTTTATAATCAGGCCTTGCAGAAAGAACCCGGCTTTTTCGAATGCCGTCAGGAACTGCGCGCGGCGCAACTGACCAAGGCCAGTCGTAATACGAGCTTCTTCAAGAAGATTGTCGGCACCGCCGGCAGCTCCCCGCTCATCGCCAAGGCCAACCTCTCCAAGACCAAGAATCCGCTGGAGGCCATTTATACCTGCGAACAGATCCTCAATAGCGATCCCAATAACAGTATGGCGCACAGGACTTTGGCAGAGGCCGCACTGAATGCGGACCTGCCCAAGACTGCCGTCTTCTCACTGGAGCATAACCGTAAGAACAACCCCGAGGATCGGGCCGCCGCCCTGCTGCTCGCCAATGCTTACATCGCCTCCGGCCAACTGGCCAAGGCCGAGTCGGTTTACATCGACTTGCAGAATAAAGCCCCGAACGATACCGAGATCACCAACCTGCTGAAGAATTTGTCGGCCAAGCGCACGATGAAGGAAGGCGGTTATGATGGTCTGGCGGATGGCAAGGGATCCTATCGCGACATCCTGAAGAACAAAGAGGAGGCGGTGGCGCTCGAACAGGAATCCAAACAGGTACGTTCCATCGAGCATACCATGAAGCTGCTCGACGAAGCCGTCGACAAGCTGCGCGAAGACCCTTCCAATTTCCAACAGGCGAAAGTCGTGGCGGACTTTTATACCCAGACAAAGAATTACGACAAAGCGCTGAAGTATTACGGCATGTTGATGGAGTGCGGCGTCTCGGATGCCGGCATGGAAAAGACCGTCGCCGAGCTGAAAGCCAAGAAGTTCGACCAGGACATCATCAACCTCGACAAGAACTCACCGGACTACGATCAGCAACGTGCGGAGATCGAACGTCAGAAGGCGGAATTCCAGATCGAGGACGTCAAACGGCGCGTGGAGAAGTATCCGAACGATCTGCTGATCCGTTACGATTACGCGGTGATGCTCTACAAGCTCGCCCGCTACAACGAAGCGCTCGTCGAGTTCCAGAAGACCCGCAACCACGGCAGCCGTAAGATCGCCTCCACCATCCACATGGCCAAGATCTTCATGGCCACCGGCAAGAACGACTTCGCCGTGGCTCGCTTCCAGGAAGCGCTGAAGGAAAAATTGGCGATGGATGACGAGAAGAAAGACATGATCTACACCCTGGCCGGCCTCTACGAGAAGATGGGCAAGCCCGAAGAATCTATCGAACAATACAAGGTGATCTACGAAGTGGACATCGGCTACAAAGACGTGGCCAACAAGGTGGACGCGTACTACGCCGCGAAGAAGTAAGCCGTCAGGTGAATCTAAACAGAAGGGGCCGGTCCAGTCGGACCGGCCCTTTGCTTTTCAAAAAGTCCTAATTGTCATTGCGGCCTTTTCGTCCTTAATTGCAACAACCGCTCCCCTGCCGCCCGCAGTGTTTCCTCTTTCTTCGCAAAGTGGAACCGGATGAGATGGTTCACGGGTTCGCGGAAGAAGCTGGAGCCGGGCACGCCGGTCACCCCGATCTCCGTGGTTAACCATTCGGCCGCTTGGGTGTCATTAGCGAACCCGAGCGACGAAATATCCATCAGCACGTAATAGGCACCTTGCGGGTCGGAGTAAGGCAGACCGGTTTGTGCGAGGTAGCTGAGGAAGACTTCCTTCTTCTTGAGGTAGCTCTGTTGCAGATCAGCGTAATACTCAGGCGGAAATTCCAAGCCTGTGACCGCCGCCTCTTGCAACGGAGCCGCAGCACCGACGGTGAGGAAGTCATGCACCTTGCGTGCCTGCGCGATCACTTCCGGCGCGGCCTGCACATAGCCCAAACGCCAGCCGGTGATGGAATACGTTTTGGAAAGTGAGTTGCAAGTGATGGTCCGTTCGAACATGCCGGGCAACGTCGCCACGCTGATGTGTTCATACGGCGGATAGACGATGTGTCCATACACTTCATCCGCGATGACGAACACGTCATGTTCTTGAGCGAGTGCGGCGATCTCCAAAAGCTCCGCGCGCGTGAACACCTTGCCGCAGGGGTTCGATGGATTGCACAGGATGATGGCTTTCGGCTTCTGTGCGAAGGCGGCGACCAGTTCTTCTTTGGTGTAATCAAATTGCGGTGGACGCAATGGCACGTAGATAGGCGTGGCGCCGCAGAGAATCGCATCGGCGGCGTAGTTCTCGTAGAAGGGAGAGAACACGATGACTTTGTCGCCGGGATTACACGCGGTCATCATGGCCACCATCATCGCTTCCGTGCTGCCACAAGTGACGACTAGATGCTTGTCCGCCTCGATAGGCAACCCGCTGAAGTGCCGGATCTTCTTCGCCAACGCCTCCCGAAAGCGTGGTGCGCCCCACGTCACGGCATATTGATGATACGGGCCATCTGCCGCGCGTTTCAGTGCCGCGAGCAATTCGGCGGGCGGTTCGAAATCAGGGAAGCCCTGGGCAAGATTGATGGAACCATGACGGTTCGCCAGCCGCGTCATTCCGCGAATGACGGACTCCGTGAAACCGGCCAGACGTGTGGCTGTTGATGGCATAAATTTCGGCGAAGCGTAGCGAAACGCGCTTGCACTTCAACTCTCTGTGCGCAGAAACAAAAAGGGCTGACCAAATCGGTCAGCTCTCTTTTTGAAATCAATGTGCGAAGAATTAGTTATCCCGCTTCAGCAGATAGCTCGCGATGCTTTCCAACGCTACGGCCTTGCCTTTGAACGGCTTCAACGCGGCGAATGCTTTGTCCGTGAGTTGCTTCGCGATCTTCTTGGATTTCTCCAAGCCGACGATGGAGGGATACGTGGCCTTCTGTGCGGCGGTGTCTTTGCCAGCGGTCTTGCCGAGCTTCTCGCTCGTCTGGGTGACGTCGAGGATGTCGTCGATGACCTGGAAGGCGAGGCCGACGTGGTAACCGAAATCGGTGAGGGCCTGGAGTTGCGCGGGCGTGCAGTTCGCGCTCATGCCGCCGAGGCGCACGGAGCAGCACAGCAGTGCCGAGGTCTTGCGCTCATGGATGTAGCGCAACTCGGGCACGGAGAGCTTCTTCCCCTCCCCTTGCAGGTCCGCCGCCTGACCGGCGATGAGCTGCAGGGAGCCGGATGCCTTGGCGATCTCCAGGATCAAATCCTTATGCGAATAACGCGGCCAGCCTTTGCTCAAGGCGGCGATCTCAAATGCCTGGGTGAGCAGTGCATCACCGGCGAGAATCGCCATGCCTTCGCCGAACACCTTGTGATTCGTCAGCTTGCCACGACGGTAATCGTCGTTATCCATCGCGGGCAGATCGTCATGGATCAGGGTACGTGTGGATGCACTCCACGGCACACGCGAGCGGCAAAGCGGGTTCAATCTCACCACCACAGGCTTCAGCGGCAGCCAAGCAGATGGCCGGGCGGATGCGCTTGCCACCAGCGAAGATGGAATAGCGCATGGACTCATGCAGCACGGCAGGCTTGGTCTTGGCTTTGGGCAGAAATTGGTCCATCGCGTCATTCACTTGCGCGGTGCGCTCAGCGAGATACGCGTTCAGGTCAAAAGTCGCCGTTTTGCTGGCAGACTTGGAAGTGGCGGTCGGCATGGGGTGGTTTTCTACGGAAACGGCCCAAATAGAGCAAGCGGTGAATCACGGGTATCGCCAATTCCCACCAGAATAATACATGGGCCAAGCGCGTTCCCGCTTTACGGATTTGGCGCTAAACTGCTTTCATCTCCGCATCGCCACCAAGCTCATACGCTTCTGCCTCACGCTCGGCCTCCTGCTTTTGCTGGCCTTGGGCTGGCTGTGGTGGCCGGCACCCAATCGCCCGCCTGGACCGCCCTTTCATTTCGCCGACGGCTTCGAGAATGCCACGACCATCACCAATCTGTTCCCCCATGATTACAGCCGCTGGCATGGCCTACAGTGCGAATCTGGCCCCAAGCCCGAGGCTAACTTCCTGATACTGGACACGAACATCGTTCATTCCGGGACGAATTCATTGAAACTTCGGGCAGTGCCTTATGACGGCCATACAGCATCGAAGGCAGACATCGAATTGGAAAAGCTCGCCTTCGGCAAAGGCCACCAGGTGTGGTTCTCGGGCTGGTATTATTTGGTGGGCGGCACGGATGCCGGGCTGACTTTTCTTTGGGACTTGGAAACCACCCAGTATCGCAATTCACCCGGTCGCCGCCTCTATATCCAGAACGGCGAATGGCTCGCCTCAGACCTCGGCAAATGGTGGACCGGGAAGACCTTTCGCCAAACGAAAGGCCAAGAAACCAAGTTTCCCAAGGATCAGTGGGTTCACCTGCGGGTGCATCTTATCCTTTCCGAAGGCAACGATGGCGTGATGGAAGTCTGGCAGGACGATGCGAAAGTGCTGGATGCCAAGGGCAAGACCTTGCCCACCGGCCGCACGGTCTATAACCGGCTCCAAGTCGGCATCACCGCCAATGGTAGCCAAAAGTTCACGAATACTTTGTATCTGGACGACATCGAAATCTCCAACCAGCCCCTTTGGTAATCCCCTCAAAGACCTAACGGCCTGCCAGCGCAGACGTTGCGTCGGCAGAATTCTCTTCTACTTCCGCTCGCTTGATTGATTCCTGAATGATTTTTCCTATTGCGTCCGCTTGACGACCAAGTAAAGTGTGGAGCTCTCGAAGATAGATACTATGAACGCTGAATTGACCCGTAAGGCACTGGACAAAGTCATCAACCCGAACGTCTTGATCAATATCGTATCACGGCGCGTGCGGCAGTTGAACTCGGGTGGCGGCAGCGGTCGCCCGCTCATCGAGGATTACGGCAATCTGGGCGCAGCGGACATCGCCATGCGCGAAATCTCCGAAGACAAGTTGAGCTACGAACTGGCCAACGAGATCCCTACGGAATAACAGGTTTTCAACCCTGACATTGTTTTGCAATCAGCCAGGAGCTATACTCTCCTGGCTGTTTTGTTTATATGGCTGACATCCTGACCAACGCCAAAGCCAGAAGAGATTACGAAATCCTCGAGACCTACGAGGCAGGCATCGTCCTGCATGGCACCGAGGTGAAAGCTCTGCGCGCCGGCAAAGGCCAGATCAGCGACGCCTTCGCCCGCGTGGAAAAGGATGAGGTTTGGCTCTACAACGCGCATATCGACGAATACGCTAAGGGCAACCGCTTCA
Organism: Limisphaerales bacterium; assembly: GCA_965283725.1. Lineage (GTDB taxonomy): Bacteria > Verrucomicrobiota > Verrucomicrobiia > Limisphaerales > JAEYXS01 > JAEYXS01. The sequence continues at coordinate 746,284 of CBDIPT010000001.1, read as the reverse complement.
ACCATCAGCCCAAATCCCCGCGCAAACTGCTGCTCAACCGCAGCGAGATCCGCAAGCTGCATGGGGTGGCCACGATCAAAGGTAATACGCTTGTTCCCCTCTCCTTTTACTGGAAGAACGGCAAAGTGAAAGTGCAACTGGCCGTCGGCAAAGGCAAAGATCACCAGGATCAACGGCAAGACCTGAAGAAGCGCGAGTCCGACAAGGAAATGAAGCGCGTGCTGATGCACAGCATGAAGGGGCGCTGAACAACTTCCGCGGCCGGAAGACTTCGCCGGTTCACGGCAATTTAGGAAATAAAAAAAAGGCGGAGCAAAATGCTCCGCCTTCTTCAAATTATTCCGTACAGCTTACTTGGCAGCAGCCGCAGCGGGCTTCTTCCAGGTGCGCTTGAGCGGCTTCGTCACGAGACCTTGCTTGATGGCGTTGGCCGTCACGCGGATATAGCGAACTTCGCCATCCACCACAGCCTTCACGCGTTGCAGGTTCGGGAGGAAACGGCGCTTCGTGATCGCGGTCACGTGGGTACCGATACCGCCTTTTTTCTTGGCCTTACCTGAGCGCCAGATATGACTGCCTTTGATGGGGCGCTTGCCTGTCAGTTCGCAAATTTTCGACATAACTAAAGTTCAATTAAAGAGGGCGAACAATAATGATGCATCACGGATGACGCAAGCCCGAATTTAGGTTATTTTTCAACCCGCCGCTCAACACCCCATACCTAACCATATATACTCTACCGCTGACCACTACTATATGCTGTGGACCAGCTAAACTTCGACCACCACCAAAGGCTTTCACCGCCGATGAAGCAGCGGATTCCATCACCCCACATAAAATCCTCCGATTTTTCTACAAATGTCTATTGACTCAAAGGAGCCTTTTGATATTGTCCCGGCTCTTTCGATAAGATTTTGGATGAAAACGTATTTGCCGAAGATTAACGCGGACCAGAAGAAGTGGCATGTTGTCGATGCCAACGGAGCTGTCCTTGGCCGCTTGGCCGTTCAGGTGTCTAACATCCTGCGCGGGAAGAACAAACCTGTCTTTACACCCCACCTCGACGCGGGTGATTTCGTGGTTGTGATCAATGCCGAGAAGATTGTTGTCACCGGCAAGAAGGAAACGGAGAAGGAATTCATGACCTACTCCGGTTGGAAAGGTGGCGAAAAGTATAAGACTGTCGCCCAAGTCCGCGAAAACCATCCGGAACGCCTGATTCTGCACGCTGTGAAAGGTATGCTCCCGAAGAATCGCCTCGGTGCCCGTATGCTCACCAAGCTGAAGGTTTACACCGGCGCGGAACACCCGCACTCGGCGCAACAGCCGGCTGCCCTCACCGCCGCCAACTAATCATTTTTACTCAGAGATATGGCTACCACCACTGAATTTCTCGGCACGGGCCGTCGCAAGACCTCCGTCGCCCGTGTTCGCCTCGCCTCCGGTTCCGGCAAAATCACCGTGAACGGTCGCGAAGTTGCTGCTTATTTCATGACGGAAGCCCAGCGCTCGCTGGTCAACCAGCCCCTCAAGGTCACTGACACCGCCAGCAAGCTGGACGTGAATGTCAATGTGGCTGGCGGCGGCCCGGTCGGCCAAGCCGGTGCGGTTCGTCACGGTATCGCCCGTGCTTTGCTGCAGTTCGACGCTAACCTGCGTCCTGCCCTCAAAGCCGAAGGCCTCCTGACTCGCGATCCTCGTATGAAGGAACGTAAGAAATACGGCCAGCCGGGTGCCCGTAAGCGCTTCCAATTCAGCAAGCGCTAATCTCAAGCTCACTCTCAACACCCCGCTGGTTCTTACCGGCGGGGTTTTTTGTTTTTACCCCATGGACACGGACATCCCCTTTGTGCGGCAAATCGGAGAGATCACTATCTCTTGCGACAAATCGCGCCTGGACCGGGACTTCATTCACGGCGAACTGACACAGACCTATTGGGCCAAAGGCATTCCGCGCGCAACCTTGGACCGGGCCATCGAGAATTCGCTTTGTTTTGGGGTTTATCGTGGTGACTGCCAGATCGCCTATGCCGCAGTGGTCACGGATCAAGCCACCTTTGCCTGGTTGTGCGATGTCATCGTCACGGAAAGCGAGCGCGGCCACGGCATTGGCAAACTGCTCATCGGCACTCTCATCACCCATCCCGGGTTGCAAGGCCTGCGCCGCTTCCTGCTGGCGACCAAGGATGCCCACGGGCTTTACGCCCAGTCCGGTTTTGCTCCATTAGGAGAACCACAGCGGTTCATGGAGATTCGTAACGTAAATCCTTACAAACTCTGCTTGCCAAATGAGGCAACAGGAAATTGATTGTCGCTATGTCGAAAACAGTTCGTGTCGCCATTGTCGGAGCATCCGGTTATTCCGGGGAAGAACTCGTCCGTTTGCTGCTGCGCCATCCTCACGCCGAGTTGACGGCCGTCACCTCGCGCCAATCGGCAGGCAAGACCATCGCGGAGATTTTCCCGAAATTCGCGCATTACCCGAAAGCGCGTGAATTGCACTTCTCGGACCCGAACACCGAACTGCTCGCCAAGCAGGCCGACGTCGTCTTCCTCGCACTGCCGCATGGCGTGGCAGCGGAGTTCGCCATTCCCCTGCTCCAGCTCGGTTGCCGTGTGATTGATCTGAGCGCGGATTTCCGTTTGAAGAGCGCGAGCGTGTATAAAGAATTCTACGCACATGATCATCCCGCGCCGGAGTTGCTCGCCAAGTCGGTTTACGGTCTGCCCGAAGTTTATCGCTCGCAGATCAAAGACGCCCAGCTCATCGCCTCACCCGGCTGCTACCCTACCAGCATCCTGCTGCCGATCCTGCCGTTGCTGAAGGCGGGCTTGATCAAGCCCACAGGCATCATCGCGGATTCCATGAGCGGCGTCAGCGGTGCAGGGCGTAAGGCAGAGATTGATTACCTCTTCGTAGAGTGCAACGAAAGCGTGCGCGCCTATGGTATTCCCAAACACCGGCATCTCTCGGAGATCGAACAAGAACTGTCCCTCGCAGCGGGCAGTCAAGTGACTATCCAATTCACCCCGCATCTGATTCCGGTGAACCGTGGCATCCATTCAACGCTTTATCTCGCGCCAGCAGAACACTTCTCCACGGAAGCCGAAGCTGCCACGTTGAATCAGAAGATCAAAGAATGCTACCAACAGGCTTATATGAACGAACCGTTTGTCCGCGTGCTCGAAGGCAAGGCTCTGCCGGATACCAAAAACGTCGTGGGCACCAATATGGTGGAGATCGCCTGGCGTCTCGATGTGCGAACGGGCCGGTTACTCGTGCTCAGTGCGGAAGATAACATTGTGAAAGGCGCCAGCGGCCAAGCCGTGCAGAGTTTCAATATCCTCAGCGGCTTCCCGGAAACAGCAGGCTTGATCTGAGCCATGTAGCCGGCGAGGTAACGAGGCGGAACTGACTGGATTCGTTAAACGTTAAAACAGTTGAATCGTTAAACTGGATTTTCTCCGGTTTAACGATTCATCATTTAGCGATCCAGCGCGCTCAGATATGGCGCAAGGCCAGTGCCACCACCGTCAGGATGCACATCAGCCCGGACGGCATGAACTTCTTGCCCTTGGCGAACTTCATCCCGAAGAACACGAGCAGAAAGGCGAGCACGACATCCGCCGCGTGCGCCCACTTGATGACATCAGTGGCACACAGAGCCAAGATGGCGGCGAAGATGCTGGAGGCGATCAGCGAGGCTTTGCTGCCTGCTTTCACGAACCCCATCACCCCACCCAGGACCAACAGAACGATATAAACCCACAAAACAGTATTCGGCGTCATAACTTGATAAAAAACCAACGATCCGGACTGTCAATCAATCCGCCGTCACATCCAAGCTTAGAATCTCGCCACCAGAACATTCCACATGGACGCTGAAGGGACGGCAGCACACCTCGCAATCCGTCGTGAACGTCTGGCTGCGCACCGTAGCATCCAGCACCAAGGTGCTCTCCTGCCCGCAATAGGGACAGGAAACTGAAGCGTCATCTTCCATAGCAGCAACAGACAACAAGGTGCGGCAGATTGCAAGCGGGCCGGACCAGTTCAGGCCGTCTCCGTTTCTTCATCGAGAAAATAATCCGCCGGTTTGCTGTGCGGAATGATCCGGTCGAGCTGGTCCGCCAAGGCTTCCAGGCTGCCTTCATTCCACACCACGTAGTTCGCACGGTTCATCTTCTTTTCCAGCGGCAGTTGCGAAGCCAGCCGTTGATCCATCTCCGCCTCCGACCAACCGCGCCGGCTTAGCCGTTCACGTTGAGTCACCACCGAGCACGCCAAGCAGATGACGGCATCGAAACTGGATTCCGCTCCCGTCTCGAACAGCAGCGGAATCACCACGACGCCGGCGGGATAACCCTCCTGTCGCCATTTCTCCACTTCCGCCTGCCATACTGCACGAATGCGCGGATGCAAAATGGTTTCCAAATCCTTGCGGGCGGTTTCATCACCGAACACGAGTTTGGCTAGGGCGGAACGATCCAGATAGCCGCTGGGCGTCAGAACGCCATCCCCGAAGCGGGCCGCGATTTCTTGCAAAGCAGGCTGTCCTGGCTCCACCAATTGGCGGGCAATGGTATCGGTATCGAGGACCATGACGCCGCGACTGCGTAAAATCTCGGCGGCTGCGCTTTTACCGGCGCCAATCCCGCCCGTTAATCCGTAAAGCTTCATATCGTATGGACACAATACGGACGAGGAAAGCACCCGGAGGCAAGCCCAAATCAGTGCTTGGGCGAAGTAATGGCCGGCAACATCAGGGTGAACTTGGCTCCGTGACCGTATTCACTCTCCACCCGGAGCAGGCCTGTCGTCTCTGAAACCAGGTGGCGAACCACGGAGAGCCCCAGGCCAGTGCCCTGCCCGGCCTCACGCGCGGAAAAATACGGTTGGAACATGCGCTGCATCACGGCTTCGGGAATACCTTTACCGTCATCACGCACTACCAACTCCACAAAGGGCGGTTTATTCTGAAACCGTGATTCATTGATGACTACCGCTTTGGGGCCAGCTTCCAATTCCTGCACCGAGAGCGGCTCAGATCGCAACCGCGCCGTGACCCAGACCGTGTGGCTCTGGCTCGTGCAGGTCAAAGCGTTCAGGATGAGATTCGCCAGCACCTGCTCCAGATCCAGGCTGTTCATCTGGGCCAAGGCCTCACCCACTTGCGATTCGAAGATGAGCTGGTTCGCCCGTGCTGCCGGATGGATGAGCAGCAATTCTTGCAGATTACGCATCGCCAAAGCAATGCGGGTTTCTGGCTCACTCTGGGCGCGTTTGCGGAACAGCTCCAGATAACGCCGGGAAATCTCCAGACACCGCTCTACGTGCTTGGAGAGCTGGGACACTTCCTGCCGCATGTGCGACAGTTGTTCCCCGCTAACGAACGTCACGCCGCTCAAGCGCTCGCCCAGCAGTTCAGCCATGCCAGAGACCACCGTCAACGGGCTGTTCAGATCATGAATGATACCCGCGTAAAGTTCGCCCTTGATGTGGGATGAATCCACCTGTTGGCGTTGTGTCTCCAACTCTTCCTGCAATTCGCTCAGCAACCGGGCGTTCTCGATCAACCGACCCGTCGCATTACGATGCTCCATCGCCGCCGTCACCACCTGGCGGATCTCCGGCACACCGAAAGGCTTCATCAGATAATCACGCGCTCCCAGCCGCAACGCCTGCCGCGCGGTCTCCAATGTTTGATAAGCGGTAACGATGACCACTTCGATGGCGGGATCGATCTGCTTCAAGCCCGCCAGCACTTCGATACCCGACATGCCGGGCATGCGGATATCCACGATGGCTGTATCAATCAGGTGCGTGCGCGCCAAGTCCAGCGCCTGCTGGCCGTTCTCCGCCAGCAGCAGTTCATAGTCATCGCCAAAGATCATCCCGATCGCCTGACGCGGGCTCTCATCGTCATCCACTACCAGCAACGTGCGCCGTGGGGATTGGTCCGCGCTGGCACCAGTTTTAGTTGGCTTCGGCTCGACGGCTCCCGGTTTGTGGCTGGTTGATGGATTCACAGGATGTCTCGGTTGGCGGTTTACTCACCCGAGAGCAACTTCTCCCACAAGGCGTCGTTCAAGAGCACCTTGTTGATGAAGTCGCGCTCATCATTGGTCGATATCTGCGTGGATTTCTCCAACGGGAATTGCAGCGTGAACTTGGCCCCCTTCGGATCGCGGGCCTCGGCCCGGACCCGGCCGCCCAAGTGATACGCGAGGAAGTAAAAGGCCATCAAATTGATGCCGAAGTCCTCGGGATGACCACTCCGGGCAAAGAAAGGATCAAACACCTTGCGCAAGGATTCCGCCGGCAACCCCGGACCGTCATCTTCCACCACCAGCTTGATGCCGCCTTCCACGGCTTCCGCCGAAAGCCAGATGTGACCACCCGCGCCGAGCTGCGCCACCGTCTCTTGCAACAGGAGTTGCAGCATCCGGATGAATTGCGGCCTTTCGGTGCTGAGCAAAGGCAGATTGTCCGGCACACGGTTCTCCAAGGTGATCTTGCGCTCGGCCAGCATCGGGGATGAAACCTGCAAGGCCTCGGTGACCACCTCCGAGAGCTTTACCGAATCGCGCGAGCGCGCCGTGGCACCGAGCAGACCCAGATTATCCAACTGGGAAGAGATGCGATCCACCTGGGCGCGCACATGGTCATAGAAATCCCGCCAGAAATTGGGATTGCGCAACTCATCCATCGTCACCTTCTCTTCCTGCAATTTGGCCGGGGCCAGATCGAGGAAGGTCCGGACGGCGACTAGCGGATTCCGCAGGTGATGGCTCAGCCCCGCCGCCATCACGCCCAGGCTGACCACGCGGTCCGTGATCATCATGTTGTGCAGCACGGAAAGCTTCTCGCGCATGAGCTGATCGCGCTCCCGTTGCACGATGAAGAACTCGATGCCACGCTTCAGGGTCGTCTCCAACTGCGGGATATCCCAAGGCTTGGTGACGTATTTGTAAATGGCTCCGGAGTTCACGGCATCGATGGCGGCATCGAGATCGGAATAGGCCGTCGCCAAGATACGGATGGAACGCGGGCTGACTTGGCGGGCTTTCTCGAGCAATTGCACACCCTTCTCACCCGGCATGCGCTGATCCGTCATCAGGACCGCTACCATGTCGCGGTTGGCCTCCAGCAATTGATACCCATCCTGGGCGTTCGTCGCTGTCAGGATACGAAACTCGTCGGCAAAGGCGCGGGAGAAGTATTTCAGCGACTTCTCTTCGTCATCCACGTAGATGATCAGGTACTTCTTGTAGTCGTAAAAGTTCTGCATAGTGCTTGGTTAAAAATTGATCAGGCTTCCTGCATGACGGCTTCCGCCGGGACCGCTTTCAACGGGAACTCCAAAGTGAATTCGGTGAACTTGCCCAGTTCTGTACGCACGTGGATACGCCCCCCGTGCATTTGCATGATCCGGTAACAGATAGTCAGCCCCAGCCCCATCCCCTGGCCCACATCTTTGGTCGTAAAGAAGGGGTCAAAGATTTTGTTCATCACATCATCTGGGATGCCGGGGCCATTGTCGCGTATAATCAACCGATAATGGTTCTCGGTCAATTTGTCTTCCAGCCAGATGGTCGGCGCATCGCCTTTCGCCCCTTTGGCCGTCATGGCATCGACGGCGTTCTGGAGCAGATTCGTGATCACCTGGATCAAGGTGCTCTCGTTGCCCTGGATGATCTGCTGGGCGTCAAAGTTCTGGTGCAAGACGACCTTGTCCTTGATCTCGCCAGAAAGAAAACGCAGGGCCGAAGTGATCGGCTTGCTGATCGGCATCGGTTCCAGCTGGTTCTCCTTGGGATGACTGAAGGTGCGCAAATCCGAAACGATGTTCTTCACGCGATCAACGCCGTCTTCCACATCCTTCAACACCTCTTCGAACTCTTCCTTCTGCTCGGCTGTGATGTATTTGGACTTCTTCCGCAAGGTGAACAGACCCGTCTTGGCATAGTTCAACGGATTGTTGATTTCATGGATGATGCCGGCGCTCATCCGGCCCAAGGAAGCGAGCTTCTCGGTCTGCACGAGTTGCGTCTCCGTCTCCTTGAGCTGTTCCAGCGTGGCCTCGAGCACCTGGTTCTGCCGCGCGAGCTTGCGCTGCATCTGGTAGGCGGTCATGAGGTTCTTCAACCGGACGTTCAGTTCGGTGACCGAGAACGGTTTGCTCAGAAAGTCACTGGCCCCATGGGACAGAGCCGTCAGCTTCGTGTCCTCATCTGCCCGCGCGGTGAGCAACAAGACCGGAATGTTCTGCGTGGTGCTCTTGGCGCGCAACTCACGGCATACCTGGATGCCGTCCATCTCCGGCATCATCATGTCACACAAGATGATGTCCGGGAGGAATTGCGCTGCAAGAGCCAACGCCTGCCGTCCGTCTGCCGCTTCGATCACTTCATACTCCTGCAGCAGCTCGGATTTGAGGAACCGGAGCATGTCCGGCTCATCATCCACGACGAGCACTTTGGCACGTTGTCCTTTGCCCGCCGGTTGCAACGGGCGGATACTTTCCTTCAAGGCCGTGAGTGACGGGAACAACTCCGCACGACGGTATAGCCCTTGCAACCACTCACCTTGCGGTGAAGGTTCGGCTTTGTCCTCAAGGACGGCTGATTCTGGTGATAGGTACAGGCATGTTAGGTGACACGGGTACTCCTTCCTCCTTTTCCGCAGTCAGCGGCAAGCGCACCGTCATATTGGTGCCCTGTCCTTCGACACTTGCCGCCGTGACTGATCCGCCCTGAATTTCGACCAATTCTTTCACCAAGGCAAGACCGATACCTGTTCCTTGATATTTTCTTCTGGCGGAGGTATCCGCCTGCCAAAAGCGGGTAAACAGATAGGGAAGGTTCTTGGCCGCAATACCCATACCGGTATCGATCACCTCGATCTGGAAGAAATTACCGTCCTTTTTGGCTTTTAAGGTCACCTGCCCGCCTGCCGGGGTGAACTTGATGGCGTTAAAGACCAAGTTCAGCATGATCTTCTCCAGTTTATCCCGGTCCGTGCGAACGCTGCCGAGGCTGTCATCCACCACTGTTCCCAAGTGCACGCGCTTGTCATCCGCCATCTTCTGCACGGAACTGCACAGGCCCCGGAGGAATTCACTGAGGCTGACCTGTTCGTTCTTCACTTGCATGTGGCCGGACTCCAGCTTGACCAAATCCAGCAGGTCGTTGATCAGCTTCAACAACCGGAGACCATTGGCCTCCATGGTTGATAACCATTCACGGGTCTGATCATCGAAGAGATGTGCCTTCTGCCGGCGCATCGACTCAATCGGGGCCAACAAAAGCGTCAACGGTGTGCGCAGTTCATGGCTGATGTTGGCGAAGAACCGCGTCTTCACTTCGTCCAACTCCTTCAGCTGCCGGTTCGCCTCTTCCAAAGTCTGTTTGTTCCGGTCCAGTTCAAAGCGCAACGCGAACTCCCGGTAGCGGTTATCCCCCGTATAAAAGCTGGAAACCACCACGATGAGGCCGGTGAGCAACAGGAAGTAAAGGTTGTTGAACACCAGGTGAAACTCAAAGGTCGGCTCGATGAACAGGACGGCCAGGGCATACATCGCCGTGACCAGCAGGCAGGCCAGCAAATTTTCAAAATAGGTCCACGGCAAGAACAACCCGGCACCGATCAAGACGATGTTCAACCCCGCATAGTAAGGCGACGTCACCTCGTCCGAGGCATAGATCATACCGGCGATGGTGAAGGCCGGAAGCATGTACCAAACCATCCCCAGGAAACGATAGTTCCGGTCACCAAAGGGCGTATTGAACAGAACCCGCACGCCCCAGACGGAAATCGAACAGAGCACGCGCAGCCAGAAGAACTCCTTCCACAGGCCGGGATAGACCATCAGGTCCAGCGTAATGCCCGCTGGCATCAAGATCATGGCCCAAATCGCCCCGAGGCGCGAATTGCTGATTCGCACCTTCTTATCGTACTCGGCAAAGGCCGTCTGGACGTCCTGTTGGTTCACCATTTAGAGAGGTTTGCGGACTTCCACAAAAATATTCGCCCCCGTGTGATCAGCTTTCACCGACCACATCCCTTTGGTGGCATCGTCCGGTATCAGATTGCTCAACTGGTTGTCATCCCGATACACCAAGTGCCACTCGAAGATATATTCCATGATGTTCTTGATGGGGTTGGACGAATCCACATTCGTCGCCACCACCAGCCCACCCGGTGCCAACTGTTCGTAAAAAATCGTCATCAACCGCTTGCAGATACGGTCGCTCAGGTAATCGAACAGCCCCGCGCAATAGATGAAATCATACTGCTGCCCAAGGAACATCGGTTTGCTGGCTTCCTTCAGGATCTGGTGCACGGATTTCTTCGTGAACTGCAAGCCCGTGAACCGGCGGTAACGCGCCTTCACCTCATTCAGCTTCTGCCCGGTGGCTTCCAGCGTTTCGTCGTTGAAATCCAGCAAGGTCAATTGCGCCCGGTCACAGATATCGTCCTGTTCCAGGAAGTCATTGATCTCTTTCGCCGGTCCGCAGCCCAGATTGAGCACCCGGCAGGGACGTCCCAAGCGTGATACCCGGCGGGTCTCTTCCGCCAGACGTTGGGTCAGATATTTGACGCGGTTCCGATGCGCCTCGGCAGGAGCCTGATTCAGGATGTAGACATTCAGGATCTTGGCGAAGAGCGAGCTGCCTTCATAGGGATCGCGCAAAATCATGTTCACCATCTCATAGTCGCCGGCATAACCCAGCGGCTTCTGATAGATGCGATACATGAAGGGCGAGCACAACAAGAGCGGATGCAACTGCCGTTTCACATAGGTGCGGTGAATCGGTTGGAGATCGGTATCGATTTTCTGGGCGATGTCCTCAAAACGGATGAACAAATCGTTCACCACGGGCAACATCGGATGGCTCAGTTCCGAAATGACGTCGCGCTCGCGCTTTTGCCGGTCGCCACCGGGGTCGGAGCGGATGCTCAGTTCCACCTGCTCCAGCCAACGGCGGAGATCGGCCAGCAGCGTCTGCATGTCGGCGACCACCACCTTGAAATCCGGCGTGACCCGCTGGTTTTTGCCCCATTCCGTGATGAATTCGTTGAATTCATCGCGCAACCGGTTCGGCTGCGTGCTGGAAACCAGGAAGTCGACATCCACCCACGCTTCATCCAGCGCGGTCTCGCAAACCAGCACGATGCCGGTGTTGACGAGATTGCTGACGACCGCGCGACCGGAATACACGAGCCGGTCACGGATGATGATACGGAAATCCGATAACACCTCCGAGAGCTGGAGAATGCTGTAAGGATTGTAGACCTCGAAAACAACCAGATATCGCGTTAAACGAAGGAGCGTGGCGCGAACCTCAACTCCCTGGCTATTTCGGCACACAATAAAGCTGTCCCGGTCCCGGGATGGCTGTGCGATGACATTTTCGTTTTCCATTTGATACGTCTGCCGCTACCGCCCGTTAAGTCACAAAAATACAACTCATCCCTCCCCTTTAGAATGCGTTATGGATTATCAGAATCAGCCAGCCCCGGACAATGTTTTTTCTTCTGCAAGCCAAGAACTTGCGAATTTACAGTTAAGATTCTGGCCCACTCCGGCCACCCCGGCTAAACCACCGCACCGGGCAAAACTGTTGAGGCGCAAGCGGTTCATGTAAATACCCTGGCCAGTTGGCACATTTTGCTAAAGGGGAAACGGATTTAGCCGATGCTAAGACAATTTTTTACTTCCCTACAAGCCTGACATCAGGCAACTAAACAAAAGCCATGCGGACTCCAACCCAAACCCAACGGAACCAGCTTTGTGCGCTGACCTTGGCGGCCAGCAGCCTGCTCACCGCCAACACCACCCACGCGATCGGTTTCCGGATCGCCAACCAGGATGCCGCGGCGATCGCCCGGGGCAATGCCTTCACCGCGACGGCGGATACGCCGGCCGCGATGTATTACAACCCCGCTGGTATCACGCAACTGGAGGGGACCCAGGCTCAATTGGGCTTTTACATCACCTCAGTCAACTCGACCTACCATTCGCCCACCGGCGGCACCGCGCATTCCCTGTTCGAGGTCCAGCCCGTGCCGCAGATGTATCTCGTCCATTCCCTTAAAGACAGTGACTTCTCTTTCGGTGTGGGTACTTACGCCCCCTTTGGTTTAGGCATAGAATGGCCGGAGACCAGCGGTTTCCGCACCATGGCTCTGGAAGGCCGCCTGATGTATTCCACGGTGAATCCGGTGATCGCCTGGCAAGCGCTGCCTTCGTTATCCTTCGCCGTCGGCCCCACGATCAATTATGGCCGCGTCGAGTTGCGCCAAGGCATTTTCCTGCCCACTGCAGGGGATGAATTCAAGTTCAAGGGGATCGGCTGGGACTACGGGTTCACCCTCTCCAGCCGCTGGCAGCCGCATGAAAAGCTCGCTTTCGGGGTCAACTACCGTTGCCCTTCCGAGATGACCTTCCGTGGTCACTCCGTCGCCATGCCCTATGCCGCCGAGGAAACCACCCGGGCCACCATCCAATTCCCCCAATATATCATGGGCGGCATCTCCTACCGGCCCACGCCGGACTGGAACTTTGAATTCAACATCGATTGGACGGATTGGGATTCCCTGAACACCGTGACTTTCGAAAAGGCTTCCGGCAACACACCGTTCGCTTTCAATTGGAAATCCTCGTTCCTCTATGAGTTCGGCATCACCCGCAAGCTGAGGGATGGTTACTACGCCAGCATCGGCTACTTCTACAGCGAGAACTCGACCTCCGAAGTGAACTTCAACCCGCTGACGCCGGACACCAACCTGCACGTGGGCAGCTTTGGTATCGGTCGGCAATTGGAAAAGTGGAGCTGGGCGGTCTCGTATCAGATCATCACCGGCCCCGCCCGCACCATCACGGGCAGCACGCCCTCGATCGGCGGCCAATCTGCAGACGGCACCTTCAAATTCTTCAACCATTCCCTGAACTTTTCCGTCGGGTATCGGTTCTGATCTCCGGGCTTAAAAGCAAAAGCCGCGCATGTTGATGCGCGGCTTTTTTATTTTTAAAACCAGGCCGTTTACTTCGGCAGATTGAGGTTTTTCACGATGCGGCTCGTAGAATACGCCTTGTTCAAGGTGTAGAAATGGATGCCCGGCACGCCGCCTCGGATGAGTTCCTGGCATTGCTCCGTGGCATACTCGATGCCGAATTCTTTCGCGGCCTCATCATTGTCGCCGAGCGGGTCCAAACGGCTGAGCAACTTGGCGGGCAATTGCGCCCCGCACAGCGCGGTGAAGCGTTTGATCTGGGAACCGCTCATCACCGGAATGATGCCCGGAACGATCGGCACTTTGACGCCCAGCTTCGTGAGGTAATCGCGAAATTCAAAGAAATCAGCGTTATCGAAGAACAACTGCGTGACCACGAAATCGGCGCCATGCGCAATCTTCGCGGCCAACCGCTGCCAGTCCACGTGCTTGCCTTCCTTGCAGGCAATGTGCCCTTCCGGAAAGCCGGCCACACCGATGGAAAACTCGTTCAACTGCTTCAAGTAAGCCACGAGCTCGTAGCTGAACTCAAAACCGCCCTCGGTCTTCTTGAACTCGCCTGTGCCGCCCGGCGGATCACCGCGCAAGGCCAAGATATTTTTGATGCCCAAGTCCTTCGCCTGCTTGAGCACGGCTGCCAGTTCATCCTTGGTGCTGTTCACGCACGTCAGATGGGACATCGCGGTAAGCTTATGCTCGCGCTGGATGCGGTCCACGATCATCAACGTCTTGTCCCGCGTGCTGCCCCCCGCGCCGTAGGTGACAGAGCAGTAATCAGGACGCAGGGACATCAGTTCGGGAATCGTCTTCTCCAAGAGAGACGCATCGCCTTCCGCCGTCTTGGGCGGAAAGAATTCGAACGAAATGGCCGGACGCTGCGCCTGCGCGCACGCCTTATGAATGTCCCGTATGAACTGCATTGTGCTGGTTATTATGCGCTTAACCCGTCCAAGCGCAAGCGGCACGTGGCGTAGAAAATGGGGGACGCCCTCCGGCGATCCCAATCCCTGACTTGCCCTCCCCCTCCCGAACCGCCACCTTTTCCGCGCATGGCCCGGCACCGCTTCGTCATTTTAAGCGATATCCATTACGCTGGCGCCGCCGAACAGGCGCGCGGCAGTGATTATGAGTCTCGTGCCATCCCGTACCCCGTCCGGCGCTGGGCCGTCCGCTTCTGGCGGCATCACCTCTGGCTGCGCAATCCTTTTGCCCACAACCATCAACTTGATCGTTTCCTCGCCGAATGCCCAACTGCGGACTTCGTAGTGGCGAACGGTGATTACTCCTGCGATTCCGCGTTTATCGGCGTCAGTGACGACGCCGCTTGCGCGAGCGCTTTAGAATGTCTGGGGAAGTTGCGCCAACGTTTCGGCCCGCAATTGCGCACCACGATCGGGGATCACGAATTCGGGAAGAAAAGCCTCGGGGCTGGCACCGGCGGCATGAAGCTGGCGAGCCTGAAAGCCACCCGCGAAACGCTTAAGCTCCCCACGAGCTGGCGCATAGAATTAGGCCGCTACGTCATCATCGGCATGACCTCCTCACTGGCAGCCGTCCCCGCCATGACGGGTGATCAATCCGCTGAGGAACAAGCCATGTGGCTGGCTGAACACCACCAGCACATGGCGGAGATACGTGAGTTGTTTCGGGGCATCCAATCCTCGCAGCGCGTCATCCTGTTCTGTCATGACCCGACGGCCATCCCCTTTCTGTGGGACGATGCCGTTATCCGTTCCTTTGCCCCGCAGATTGAGCGCACCATCATCGGCCACCTACATTCCAATCTGATTTTCCGCCAAGCCAGATTGATGTCCGGTCTTCCGCCCGTTCATTTCATGGGTCCCGGCATCAGCCGCATCACGCAAGCGCTGAATCGGGCTCGGGCATGGAAACCATTCAACGTGCAACTCTGTCCTTCGTTAGCCGGGATGCAACTATTGAAAGATGGCGGCTATCTGACGATGGAATTAAATGACGATGCGCCGCTGAAGACAAATTTTCACGGCCTCCCTTGGTAGCCCCCGAGATGACGAGGGAGAACTGACTTCCTTATCCCCCGATACAACTCATCGAGCGCTCCGGCTGCTGAAATTCCGGTTCTCCTATGTGGTGCCGGTCTTCCTTCTGCAACACGATCCCCTTCAGTTGCTGGCGAATCTCCTCATCACTCGCCCCGCCGCGCAACAGCGGTTTCAGATCATGCTCACCAAGGCTGAACAGGCAGGTGCGGATCTTGCCGTCAGCCGTCAGCCGGATGCGATTGCAGTGGCCGCAGAACGGTTCGCTGACTGGAGCGATGATGCCGATCTCCCCTCGCCCATCCGGGAACGCCCACCGCTTGGCCGTCTCCGAGACATTCGTGGACTTTACCGGCTGCAGATCAAACTTCGCCTGCAAACGCGCCAGGATTTCCTTGGCACTGACAACCAATTCCTTGAGCCAGGCATGTTTGGAATCCAACGGCATGAACTCGATGAAACGGAACGAGACGTCCTCGGCGCGGGCAAACTCCGCGAGTGCTTCCAGCTCGTGATCATTCACCCCGCGGATAAGCACGGCATTCACCTTGATGGGCGCAAAGCCCAATTGCCGCGCCAACCGGATACCATCCAGCACTTCCTGCAAACCATCCCGGCCCGTGATTTTCTTGAAGTTGTCCCGGTCCAGTGAATCCAGACTGAAACTCACCCGCTTCAAGCCGGCCGCGCGCAAGGCCTGCGCCTTCGGTTGGAAATGAAACCCGTTCGTGGTGATGGCGATATCCTGCACCCCTGGGATCTTAGCAATGTTACCGATCAACTGCTCCACGCCTTTGCGCAAGAGTGGTTCGCCACCTGTGATGCGTATCTTCTCGATGCCCAAGCCCGCGAACAGCCGCACCACCCGCTCGATCTCTTCCAGCGTGAGTATCTGCGCCTTGGGTTTCCAGTTCAGCGCGATGGGTTTGGCCGGATTGGGATTCTTGAGGATATCGAACTTGGAACGATAAAAATTCGCTGCCTCTTCCGTCTCCGGCAGACAGTAGAGGCAGCGAAAGTTACACCGGTCGGTGACACTGACCCGAAGGTCCCGCATCACCCGGCCATAAGAATCGGTCAGCAGTTGGGCGTGACTCATTTAGGCACCGTTGCAGGTGCGGGAGCGGCCGGGGCGTTCGTCGGCGTTGAATTGATCTTCACGCCACCATCCCGCTTGATCTCCACTTCGAGACCCGGTGCGCTGTTGGTGCCTTCCTTCGTGCTGGTCGGCGGCTTGATGAAGCCATCCGTCATCAACTGGCCACCCTTGCGGTTATCCCCGGCACCGTAGATGCCGCGGCGGATCCACTCGAGGCGCTTCTGGATGTTCAGCTCTTCCCGCAATTGCGAGATCTGCTTGCGCAGGAAATCGAGGTCCGCCATCTGGCGTTCCAGCTCGGCTTTTTCCGTCTGCAAACGTTTCAATTCCTTCAGCAGGAACTCCCGGTCACCTTGCGCGGCGGTGAGCTTTTGCTGCGTGTCGGCGATATTCTTTTCCAAGCCCTGGATGGAGGTGCTCAACGCGGCCATCTTGTTCGTCAACTGGTCGCGGTTCACTTCCAGCTCGGCGATCTGGGCATCACGCTTGGCGATTTCCTGCTTCGCGATCTCCGCCGCCTGTTCCGCCCGGCGCTTCGTCTCTTCCGCCTCTTGCGCAGTCTGCTTCAACTGGGCGGCGGTCTTGGAGAGATCGCTGCTCGTCTTCGTCAGGTCCGCCGAGGTGCGGGTCAGGTTGTTGGAGAGGCTCAGGGTTTCCTGCGTCAGGTTTTGCACCGTGCTGTCCAGCTTGTCGTTGACGAGCTTCTGCTGGTGCAGGTCACCCTTGAGCTTGGTCACTTCGCCATCACGCGTCTGGATCACCAGGGCATCGGCCTCCTTTTGCTTGGCGGCCTCAGACTTGTCACGCCGCCAGCAGAGGGCGAGAATCCCGCAAACGATCACCAGAACGATTATTGCCACTTTCGACTTCATAAGTTCACTTTGCTTTTCGTTATTCGATTTGTAAAGGCATCAGCACGCACCGTGCCGCTTGCATACCGCCAGACCAGTTCTACATTACGGCCATGGATTTACCGTCAGAGATCGGGGTGATGGTCTTGCCGAACGCTATTTTGTTCCCGCATACCATCCTGCCGCTCTATATCTTTGAGCCGCGTTATCGCACCATGCTGGCTGATGCCTTGGCCACGCACCGGATGTTCTCCGTGGCCATGCAGCACCCTGACCGGGTCCGCGAAACGCCCACCGAAGTAGCCGGTATCGGCCTCATCCGCGCTTCCGTCGAGAATAAAGACGGAACATCGCACCTGATTGTTCAAGGTTTGACCAGAATTCAACTCGGCAAGCAGACCCAGTCCAAACCCTACCGGGTGCATCAGATCGAGGTTTTGCCCGCGGCTCCGGCCAACCCCGTCACCGCCGATGCACTCATGGGCAAAGCCCGCGAGCTGGTCGCCCTGATCTTCGATGAAGGGCTCTATCCCGGCGCGGAGATCATCCAAAAAGTGCCCGGCGACGAGACCAGTTCGCCCGTTGATGCCCAAACCGCGGAATCCTATAAGCAATTTCTTCGCCAGATCGAAAAAATCGAGGAACCCGAGATATTTGTGGATGCCATCGGCGGCATGCTCCTGACCAGCCCCGCCGAACGGCAGGTGCTGCTGGAGACGCCCGCGATCGAGGAACGCCTGAAACATCTCGTGCATTTCCTGCTCGCCGTCATCAAACGCGCTCGTAACACTGGCAAAAAATGAAACATACGTTTCCTTCAGACGAATCTTTGGCCCAAGCCGACCGGGATGAAATCATGGCCCATCTGTTCACCGGCCTCGTTTTGCAGCATTCCCAGCTCGCCATGATGATGCTGGGGCAGATCGCCGACCCCGAAACCGGTCTGGCCGCGCCGAAAGACCTCGAATCCGCCAAGATGTTTATCGATCTGCTGGAAATGTTGGAATTCAAGACGCGCGGCAACCTGTCGGTGGACGAATCCTCCCTGCTCAAAGAACACATCGAGCTGACCCGTAAGGCCTTCGCCGGTGAACTTGATAGTCATGTGGAGCAAACCGGGGATAACGCCTAGCCAAAGCCTGCTAATCCCGCACTTGCACAAGCAGCCTTAGCCTGCTTCATTATCCGTCCGGCTGTCGCGGAAAACCAGCCGGTGGCGCTGATCCAAATCAGCGTCTCCAATAAAAACCGCACATGACGAATCAACGTCCATTTCAAGACTTCGCCCGTCGCTTATGCGATGCGATTTCCCGTGCCGCCAGCCAGCCTGAGTCCTTGGGCGAGAACGAGTTCCAAATCTTGGCTTTAGACCTGTTTCGACTGCAATACGACGCCATCACCCCCTACCGTAGTTTGTGTGATCGCCGTCGTAAAACCCCCTCTACGGTTACCCTTTGGCAGGATATTCCCGCGCTCCCTACAACAGCCTTTAAGGATTTGGAACTGAGCAGTTTGCCTAATTCCGGACGCACGACCGTATTCCACTCCAGCGGCACCACCGAGCAACGTCCCAGCCGCCATTTTCATAGTGTGGAATCTTTGGCGGTTTACGAGCACTCACTGCTCCCGTGGTTTCAGAAGCATGTGCTACCAACGATAAGCGCCGCACCCAAACTCGCAGCGACCACATCTTCTCCTTCTCCCCTCAACGGGGAGAGGACCGGGGTAAGGTGTGAGTCGTTTCAAGCCAACATCCATATCCTCCCTCTCACGCCACCGCCCGCGTCTTGCCCCAATTCCTCGCTCATCCACATGTTCGAGACCGTGCAAAACGCATTCACCCCCGGCAAAACGCAATTCTTTGGCACACTAAATTTAGACAAAACTTGGGAGATCAACTTCGCCGAAGTTTTTGCGACGGTTGAGGGGTCTATCACCTCGCAGCAACCGGTCCTTTTGCTCGGCACCGCCTTCCTCTTCGTTCACCTACTGGATGAATTGGAACAGCGCAACCTGCATTTCAAGCTCCCTCCGGGTTCGCGGCTTATGGAAACTGGCGGCTACAAAGGGCGCTCCCGCGAACTGCCCAAGGCCGAACTGCATCGCCAGCTTTCAATTCGTCTCGGCATCCCGGATGAAGCCATCCTCTGCGAGTACGGCATGAGCGAGCTCAGTTCCCAAGCCTATGACCGCGTTTGTAGCGCCGCTTCCCCTCGCCGCTTCCGCTTTCCCCCTTGGGCACGGGTGGTCATCGTATCGCCCGAGACCGGAGCGGAAGCCACCGTGGGTGAAACCGGCTTGGTACGCATCCATGATCTGGCCAACGTGTGGTCCATCGCTGCCGTCCAGACCGAAGACCTCGCCATCCGTCACGAAGCTGGTTTTGAACTGCTTGGCCGCGCCGCCCAAGCTGAATCGCGCGGCTGTTCGCTGATGGCCCGATAAACAATTTACATGAGTAAACCTGCCGAGCATCGTTCCCGCACGCTCTTCCTGAGTGCCGTCCTGCATGCCTTCACGCATGTCTATCAGGTCGCCCTCGTACCGCTTTACCTGCTCATCCGTGACGACTTGGAATTCGACGGCGAAGGCAAAGCCACATCGCTGGTCACAGTGATGATGCTATCTTACTTCCTGCCCAGTTACCTCGCGGGCATCCTGGCGGACAAGTTCAGCAAAAAACATCTGCTCGCCATCGGCCTCGCGATCAATGGCGTGGGCTTCATCGGTCTGGCCAATGCAAATTCTTATCAATCCGCCCTGGCCTGCGTCATCGTCGCCGGTCTGGGTGGCAGCCTCTTCCATCCGGCAGCGACTTCACTCGTCGCGCGGCTCTACCCCGAAAACACGGGCCGGGCCATCGGTTTGCTGGGCATCGGTGCTGGCATCGGCTTTCTCATCGGCCCAATCTACGCCGGTTGGCGGGCGGAAATGCTAGAACCGATGATCGGTCCTTCGGCGTGGCGCAAACCAGTCTTCGAATTCGGCCTTGCGGGACTCATCATGGCGGCGATCTTCAACCGCTTTGCCTCGGATTGCCAAACCGAGGCGCATGCTGACTCCCATGCCGCAGCCAAATCCGTGCCCTTGTTCCCCACACAGGCGCTCTGGATCTTTTTTATCGCGGCCGCATGCTT
Source organism: Limisphaerales bacterium (assembly GCA_965283725.1). GTDB lineage: Bacteria > Verrucomicrobiota > Verrucomicrobiia > Limisphaerales > JAEYXS01 > JAEYXS01. Next base: position 726,158 of record CBDIPT010000001.1, on the reverse strand, counting down.
CTTTGGTCTGCGGGATTTCACCGGCTTCGGCATGGGCAGCCTTAGCTCACTTTTCCTGCAAAAAGCCCATCACTTCGACACCAAGCTGACGGGCTCCACGCTGAGCATCATCTTCTTGGCCGCTACTCTCAGCAATCTGGTGTTCGGTCATGTGAAGAACCGGATGCGCTGGACGGCGGTGGTTCTAGTAGCTGCTGGTCTGCTCGTTTTTATCACGCCGCGTTTTCCGGCCGAATTGATTTTCCTGCCGTTATTCGTCTATGGCTTCTTCTTCATGGGCAGCTACCCGATGATCGAAGCTGCCTTGATGGATGCCGTGCCCGATTCCATTCGCGGACGCGTGTTCGGTTTCTTCATCACCATCGGCGGCTGCACCGGCAGTCTGGCTCCGTGGATCATCGGCGATTGGGTGAAAAGGCTCGATACCTCCGCGACGGGAAATCCGACGGCGTTCTATCCCATCTACATCATGCTCATGGTCACCGTGCTGGTCTCCTTGATCGGCCTGCCGTGCTTGCACGCGATCCGTAAACGTGAACAAGCCTTGGAACATCCGCCCAAAGCCTAAAACTACTGTCGCGCCATGAACCTGCCCAACTACTTCCTCGCCGATCTGCCACCGGAAGCCTCCCTCACCGGAGCGCTCATCACGGAAGCATGTCAAACGTTGAAGCGGAACCGGCAGCAGTTCCTCATCGCACGACCCACGAGCAGTATCGTCCGTCTGCTCTGTGAAGTGGCGGCGCAATGGCAGCAGAAGACCTATTCCTTCCGTCAACTCGCCTTGAATGAAGGCCCGCGTCACACCGGCTTTTCCAGGCACACCATCGAACGCGGCATCGATGATTTCTTCAGCCAGATCACCGAAGAGAACTTAGAGACATTACTCGTACAAGAGCTCGGCCACGCTAAGCGCCTTGATGCGTTCACAGCGAGCAAAGAGGAACGTATCGGTGATCGCACCTCCTTCGCCAGTGGGCCGGAACTGCTCGTGCACATCGCGGCAGGCAACTTGCCGAACCCTACGTGGATGAGCCTCATCCTCGGCTTGCTCACGCGCTCCGCCCAGTTCGTGAAATGCGCACGCGGTGCTTCGTTCTTGCCTCGTCTCTTCGCGCATTCGCTCTATGAAGCCGATGCCAAACTAGGCGCGTGCCTTGAACTCGCTGAGTGGCCGGGTGGTGAACGGGAGATCGAACACGCCCTCTTTTCCGAAGCCGATTGCGTCACCGCCACGGGCTCAGATGAAGCGCTTGCGGATATCCGCCAGCGTCTGCCCATTCGCGTGCGCTTCCTCGGCTACGGTCATCGCGTGAGCTTTGGTTACATCGCGGGCGAGATGCTGAGTGATTGGACCATGGCGGACATTGTGAAGCAGGCGGCCGATGACATCGTGGCGTGGAACCAACTCGGTTGCCTCAGCCCGCACGTCATCTATGTGGAGCGCGGCGGTTCCGTTGATCCGGCCCAATTCGCGGCCAAGCTCGCTGATGAACTTGCCACCCGCGAAACGGCCGAACCGCGTGGACCGCTGGACACTCACAGTGCAGCGGCCATCCAAACCCGCCGCGCCTTCTACGAAGTCCGCGCCGCGCACTTACCCGGCACGCAACTCTGGTGCAGTGAAAACTCCACTGCGTGGACGGTTATTTTCGAGAGCGACACTGGCTTCCAGCTCTCCTGCCTAAACCGGTTCATCTACGTGAAAGAGATCACGGGACAGGAGCAATTGCTGCGCACGCTGGAACCGATGCGCGGCCAGATTTCCACGGTCGGCCTGGCGGCGACGGATGTCACCGCGCAAAAGCTGGCCTTACGTTTCGCCCAATGGGGTGTCACGCGCATCTGCTCGCTCGGCAAGATGCAAAAACCGCCGCTCACGTGGCGTCATGATGGCCGCCCGGCCCTCAACGACCTCGTGACGTGGACTGATTGGGAGAAAGATTCTGTATGAAAATGGACCTGCGCCGCACCTTTCAATTTGAAGCCGCCCACCTCCTGCCTCACCTGCCGGAGACGCACAAATGCCGTCGCCTGCACGGCCACAGTTTTCAGGTGGAGATCGTCGTCACCGGCGAAGTCGATCCCGCGTTTGGCTGGGTGATGGATTACGCCGATGTGAAGGCCGCTTTCAAACCGCTCTGGGACCGCCTCGATCACTACTACCTGAACGAAGTCAAAGGCCTCGAAAATCCCACGAGCGAAAACCTCGCCATCTGGATCTGGAACGAGTTGAAGCCACGCTTGCCGTTGCTCAGCGAAGTCGTCGTGGCCGAGACATGCACGGCGCGGTGCGTGTATCGCGGGCCACAATCGTAAGCGTCTCGTTCTCGACGTGATCACGAAATCTGGTTACTAGTTGAACGGACAAGCACTTTGGACAACGGGCTCAAATTAAAACCCATTGGGTTTATCGCCACGCAGAAACCACTTAAGTTTCATGCGCGGCACCAGCCGTTGGAAGAAGAGCCCGAGCGGAACATCCTCGAGCTGCTGCCGGATTATGATTACGAGCAGGCCTTGCAAGATGTCGCCGGGTTCACGCGCATCTGGCTCATCTGGTGGTTTCATCGGAACAGCGCGTGGAAGCCGCTCGTGCTGCCACCACGAGGCCCTTCGAAACGACGCGGCGTCTTCGCCACGCGTTCGCCTTACCGCCCGAATCCGCTTGGCCTCACGCCCGTGCAACTCATCGGCGTGGAAGGCCGCAAGCTCATCCTCGGCGCGTGCGATCTCGTGGATGGTACACCCGTCTTCGATATCAAACCTTACATCCCCGCTTACGATATTTTCCCCGGCGAGAAAGCCGGCTGGACGGATGAAGTGGAAGCGTTGCACCAAGCCCCGCCACAATTCACCGTAGCTCTCTCTGCTCTGGCGCAAACGCAAGCCGAATGGCTCAAGGCGAATTGGGGCATCGATTTCCGCCCGCGCATGAATGAGTTCCTCGCGCGCGATCCCGCCCCGCACCGCACCCGGCGCATCAAGCGTCGTCGCACCGGAGTCTTTGAAATAGGCTGTGGCGCGTGGCGTGCAGTCTTCACGGTGGATGGCAACGTGGTGAACGTCCAAGCCCTCGACGCCGCTTATACGGAGCGTTTCCTCACCAGCTCCCAACGCACGGATGTCCCTGATCGCGAAGCACAGCTCGCCTACATCCAGCAATGGCCGCATCGGGCTGGATGGGATGACTAAAAGATTTGCGGTTTACGGGCTTCGGCTGAATAAAATTCCCGTCTTGCCGCGTCTATGGGTTATGCCAATTTGTCCGGGCATGTCCCGATTCGACCAATTTCGCCAGTCCTCGCGCCAAGTCTTCCTTGGGACGTTGTTGGCTACCCTTCCCCTGTTCACTCTTTCTGCCGCTGAGAAACCAGATTATTGGGCGGTGGAAGATGCGGCGGCACGTGCGAAGTTGCCGCCGTTCCAAGTGATTCCCGCCGCGAAGCCGAATGAGTTGACGCCCGCCAATGGTTTTCCCAAGAGCGACACGTTCAGCAACTGGAGCCGTTCGCACGGTGACAATGGTTCCGCCCGTTTCTCCGCGTTGACGCAGATCAACAAGGCGAACGTGACCAATCTGACGCAGGCGTGGATTTATCATTCCGGCGATGGCAAAGGAAACATCCAGTGCAATCCGGTGATCGTGGATGGCGTGATGTATGTCCCCACAGTGGGCCAGAACGTGGTGGCCGTGGATGCCACGAACGGCAAAGAACTCTGGCGCTTCAAGCCCGAAGGACGTCCCGCTTATCGAGGGTTGATTTATTGGGCGAGCAAGAACGGCGCACGCCTCTTCTTCAGTGCAGGCAAGTATCTCTACTCCCTCGATGCCAAAACGGGATTGCCCGTACGAGATTTCGGTCAAGAAGGCCGTGCAGAATTACCGGGTAAAGCACCGGGGGCTTTTGGTGCCGCTACGGCAGGCCCCACAATCTTTCAAAACATCCTCATCGTGCCCGGTTATGAGAAAGATGTCTGGGCATTCGATACCGTAACGGGCAAACCTCTGTGGACGTTTCACACGGTGCCCGTGGCTGGTGAGTATGGTTTCGAGACATGGGACCGGCCGCAAGGCAACGCAGCGAATTGCTGGGGTGGCATGGCGCTCGATGAAGTCCGCGGCATCGCTTACATCGCTACGGGTTCGCCCAAGCCAAATTTCATGGGCATGCAACATCGCGGCGAGAATCTGTTCGCGAATTGCGTCATCGCCCTCGACGCCCGCACCGGTAAACGTCTCTGGCATTTCCAAGAAATCCGGCACGACATCTGGGACTTGGACATCCCCTCCCCGCCTGTCCTAAGCACAATTACATACAACGGCAAGAAGGTGGACGTCGTTGCGTCCGTTACGAAGATCGGCAACACGCTCTTGCTCGATCGTGTGACCGGAAAACCTATCTTCCCCGTGCGTCTTCGCCGCGCCCCCACGTCCATCTTACCCGGTGAAATCACTGCGCCGTATCAGCCCGCCATCGAACTGCCCGAGCCATTCACTAAACAGGAATTCACGCCGGATAATGTCACGACGCGCACGGAAGAGGCTGCTGAATTTGTTCGTGATCGCATCAAGAGCCTGCAATACGGCTTTTTCCAACCCTTGAGCGACCGCAAGGTGACGGTGTTCTTCGGCGTGCATGGTGGCGCGGAATGGACCGGCGCGGCCACCGATCCCACGAAAGGCCGCCTCTACGTCAGCGCGAATGAAATCCCATGGCTGATGAACCTCATTGTGAACGATGAGCCGCCCTTCGATCCAAAAGCGAAACCCACACGGGGTGAAGAACTCTTCCGTCAGACTTGTGCTCAATGCCATGGCAATGACCGTATGGGCATCGGTGTGGCTCCGCCGCTGCGCGGTTTGCGTCACCGACTAAAAGACGCGGAAGTTGTCACACTGTTGCAGACAGGCCGCGGCTTGATGCCCGTCGCACCACCAATGAATGCGGAGGATCAAAAGGCGTTGCTCGATTTCCTTTTCCTGCGTGATCGCCCTCTGCCACCGGCGACGAATGTGAAGCCTGAACGCCCCAGCTACGTGCAAGCAGGTTGGAACCGTTTCTTGGATCAAGACGGTTACCCGGCCACAAAGGCACCTTGGGGCACACTGAATTGCCTGGATTTGAACACGGGCAAATTGCTCTGGAAGGTTCCGCTCGGTGAATACCCTGAACTGACCAAACAAGGCATACCCAAGACAGGCACGGAGAACTTTGGTGGCGCGATCGTGACCGCTGGCGGGCTGGTCTTCAGCGGGGGCACACGCGATGAAAAGTTCCGCGCCTTCGATGCCGATACTGGTGCTGAATTGTGGTCGGTGAAGCTGCCCTTCGGCGGGAATGTGCCGCCTGCGACTTACCAGGTGAATGGCCGTCAATATGTCGTGATTCCCGCCAGTGGTGGTGGCAAACTGGCGACTCCGCAAGGTGATGCTTATGTCGCCTTCGCCCTGCCGGAACCAAAGAAATGAAGCACGGAAGCAAACAGGCATTCACGCTCATCGAACTGCTGGTGGTCATCGCGATCATCGGCATTCTGGCGGGCATGCTCTTGCCCGCGATGGCGATGGCCAAGGCGAAGGCGCAACGTACTTCTTGCCTGAGCAACATGCGGCAGCTTTACGCGCTCTTCCAGATTTACTCCCTGGATAATAATGGCGCCGTCCCACTGGGGTATCGGGGTGGACGCAAGCAGTGGAACACGATGGTCTTCAGCGGCACCGTGAATCACTTCGTCATCTTCGGTCGGCTGTATCAGGTGAACTTGCTGGAGAATCCCAAGATGATGTATTGCCCGGCCGAACGGGCCGCTTCGCAATCCTACGCCACTTCTGAAAACCCTTGGCCACCCGGCACCAACGGCGTGAACGTGCAAGGTGGTTACGCCTCCACACCCGTGGTGGACTGGGCTTCCACGAATCGGCCCAACATCTGGCCACGACTGGAACGCCTCAACAAGGCAGCGATTCTCGCGGACACACCCGGATTGCCCGAACGACTGGATACACGTCATGTGAACGGCGTGAACATCATCATGGGTGATGGCAGTGCGGATTGGGTGGACCGCGCGAAGTTCAATACTCCCCTCTCCGGCTGCACTACCATCAGCCCGACGAACAATGCGGCGCAAGATGAGATCTGGAAAATCCTGAGCAACGGCGTCACCGCCACGCCTTACTGAGGCGGCGGCGGATTCTGCACTTTCTCCGCCTCGATCATCAGCTTCATCATCTCCTCCGCGGCCACGCGGCTCAGCTCCCGTATGAAACCGCGATCTGTATTATCGCCAAATTCAAAGGTAATGGCGGCCATGCCATATTTCTCATAGCCCCAATACTTGGAAGTCGGCATGCCCGCGTTATGATCGCCGCTGCGATTGGGCTGATAATCCGGCAAACGTTCTTTGATCTTGGCCAGCCATGCGTCCGTGAAGTTGGGCGGAAAGATTTTCGCACCTTCGGCTTGGGTATAGAAAACATCCTGATCCGTGGAATGGAAATCAAGCAGCAGATAGGGTTTGGCGCCTTCCTCCTTCAAGCACTCCGCGATCGCATCCCGCACGGCGCGCGTCTCAGGCTGAGCAAATTTCACCCAATCCCGATTAAGGTCCACACCGCCCAGATTGTGCCGCCATTGGCCTTCATTTACGCCATCAGGATTCATCATTGGCACCACGAACACGCGGAATTTCTCCCGGAAACGCTGGCCTAATGCACTATCCACCGTCAGCGATTCCACAAAGCGCATCAGCCCGAACTGCCCCGTGACCTCGGGCGGATGCTGCCGGCTGATGAGGAAAATGTAATTGGGCGGTGCTTCATCATTGATCTCAAACGCCGCAATCTCCCGTTGCCCCATGGATTTGCCGACGTTGGTATGCGTGACATACGGCTGGATGATCACATTCTCCAACCACTCGCCAATGTTCTCTTGCGTTACGAGTTCCTGGCGGAAACCCATAGCGGCTCGGCCTCCACCTTAAGTTTCAACGTCAACTCCGTCCGCTTGGGCGACACCTGCCAGAGATTAGTCGCCAACAGTTCCCACGCACTGTTCTCCGTGCGGGTCTTGGGCGGGTAGCGATGCAATCCTCCGTCGTATTGGACATGCACGGTGATCTGCTTGTTCTCCTTGGCCTGCACTTGAAAGGCATACCACGCGCTATTGTTCACCGGCGCATTCTCGGGCTTGATCAGCAAACGGAATTCATCCTTACCCGTGCGGATCAAGTCACTGACGCGCGCCCCGGCAAACTGATTGTTGAAAGTGACTCCGTCCTCCTTGAATTCCCATTGCTTGCGTTCCTGCAAGGTCACCTTGACCGGGGCGGATTCAGCTCCCGCGGCAAAAGGCACTTCGCCAGCCAGCGCCACGAAAAACAGCAGCACAGCCAGCGGGGCGGACCAACTTCTCGGAAAACGCTTCATGTCCTCGCATTGTATCATCATCCCGGCCAACCGCCAACCCACGAAACAGCCATGCATATCTGTTTCGACAAATCGTCCCGATACGCTATGCTGCCGTTGTGAACCCCACCCTGCACTGTCGCGCCGCCGGCCCCACTGAGGCTGGCATCATCACGGAGTTTCAGCTCGCGATGGCATGGGAGACCGAGCAACTGCGCCTCAATCCGTTGAAATGCTCACGCGGAGTGGAAGCGGTTTTCAGCCAGCCCCAGCGCGGGCGCTATTACGTCATCGAAGAGATGGGCAGCATCATCGGCTCTCTGCTGATCACTTATGAGTGGAGCGATTGGCGCAATGGTGACATCTGGTGGATACAAAGCGTCTATGTGGTTCCCGAGGCGCGCGGACGCGGTGCCTTCAAGCAATTGTTCCAGCACATCAAGGGAATGGCTGAAGCTGACCACCATGTGCACGGCTTGCGGCTTTACGTGGACCGCAATAACGAACCGGCGAAGCAGGTCTATCAACAGCTCGGTATGAATGGGGAGCACTACGAAGTGTTCGAGTGGATGAAAGGTTGAGCCTCAGCGGAAGCGGTCGCTGAGATTCCCGGCGTAACCGGTCAACTCGACGAACGCCGAGCCGATCTCGCGCTTCTGTTCATCAAGCACACGACACGCACCTTCCCAATAAGCAATCCCGCCGAGGCCACCCGTCAATTCCTGTGCTTTCACCAGCGGCACCAGATGCAGGATCATCTCTTTACCGCTTTGAGGATCACGTACTGAGAGACGGCTCTCTACCGGATACTCAGCTCCTGTGAGTGGACTCTTCCATGTATTCACTCTTTGCCATTGAAACTGATTGGCGGCGACGTGGGTCACGGCGCCTTTGGCATCCACCCATGCCAGTGTCGAATAAGGATCGGTGCTGCCATCCTTCCGCCTCATGCGGTAGGCCATGATCTCGCGACCATCGTTCAACTGGATGCTGGCCCAATCCCAGCCGACTTGATCCCCGGCCAATTGGCTGCTGCTGATTTCGTGATCCATCCACGCCTGACCTTTGACCACCATTTTCTCACCAGTCAGTTTCAGTTCACCGCCAGTTTCCAGACGTGGATAGGTGAGATAGTAACTCGCTGCGGTGGGATCAGCAGCTTTACGCGAAACTGAGTTCTCACCAAAAACGACCAGAGGTTTGTTTGGATGTAAGGTAAGATGGAATGCTGCTTCACCCAGCACCGAGCCTTTGAGTTCCATAGTTTGTGTCGCCTCATTCGTCATAACCAGCGACCAGTTGCCATTACGCACGTTCAAGCGGCCGACCTCTGCAGCGGCATCCCATCCTTCGCGATTCAGTCGCTCTTGATGGATGAACCGTCCACTTTTCACATCTAACAAGGCCATGTGGGCGAGATAGATTTGACCATGCCCGAAGTTGTTCGTGCTGGAACCGCCTTCCGCTGTGGACTGAGGACCGGAGCGACGGAAGAAGGTGGCTTGGAAACCGAAACGGCGTGCATCATCCGTAAACAAATGACCGGTGATATACCACCACTCGACCTTGAATTCAGGATGACTGCCATGGTCTTTCGGGAATAAAAACTTATGGCCAAACTGGGGCACGGCGAAGCCATCCTCGGTGCGTGCTGGCAGTTGGGCTCTATCCTGCGCCCAAGCAGAACCAGCCAAAAGCAGCAGCAGCATTACGCTGTATGCCCGGTAACTGCAGACTGATAATTGAAGGAACGCAGTCATATCTATTCTTCCCGATCCGCCGGAAGCGCAGCGCCCCAGCGGCCAACACCATAGGACACCGCCGTTCCAGCGGCGACGACCAGCAAACCTAACACGGCGAGTTGCAGCCACGGCAAATCGAACTGCAACGTCCAGCCGAACGTCTGTTTGTTGATGACATAGATCAGCAGCCACCCCAAGGCCACACTGATGAGCAGTCCGCTAAGCACGCCACAAAGCGAAAGGATGAAACCTTCACCAGCCGTGCTTCTGGCCATTTCCATCCGGCTCAAACCCAAGGCGCGCATGGTCGTAAGCTCGGCGCGTCTTTCCAGCAAGATGCTCGCGAGAGTCATACCCAAACCGATCACCGCCACGGCAACACCGATCACTTCCAAGGCGTAAGTGATGGAAAAGGTCTGACGGAAGATGCGTAACACCTCGGTGCGTAAGTGGGCATTGGTGAAGATAGAAAGGCCGGGAAATTCGCCACTCCACTGCGCCTTGATATCCTCGGCTTTCATGCCTACTTTGAGCTGGATGATGACGCTGGAAGCAAGTTCATCCGCAAACAAACTGGCAAAAGCCTCACGCTGTACAACGATGGAACCGCGCTCATTGCCGTAATCCGCAAACACACCCGCGATGCGAATCGTCTGTTCTTTGGACGGTGTCGGCACAACCAGTGAATCATTCAGTTTGACCTGAAATCGTTCACAGAAACTTTCACTGACAAAACAGATGCCAGCGTTCTTCTGTGGATCAAAGACATCCTCAGTGACCGGACGTTGTAACCAAGCGAGACTTTGGTGCCGCTTCGCAAAACTCAGATCCGCCCCTACCAGCATCGTGCGATTACCGCGGAGCAAGATTTCCGTGGCTTGAATGACATTATGATCCTGCACCGCCGGATGGTTGATGAGCTTGTTCCAAGTGGCTTTGCTGATGCGATTTTGCGTGGAAGCACTCTGGGCACCATCACTGGAGATATAGAGATCAGACTGAAAGGTGCGATTGATCCAGCCTTGCATCGTCTGCTCAAAGCTGGCCACCAAGATAGCCATACCAGCAGTCATCGCTATGGCGCAGAGCAGCCCAGCCAGCGCCAAGCGATGCCGGCCTGAAGGTCGCGTAAGGTGACTGGTAGCCAGACGTATCAGCAATGAGCTCTGGCCCAACGGGTGAAGCACACCGGCCAGACGCCGTAATACCCATCCGGCCAAGATACCTCCACCAAACACCCAAGCGAAAGCCGCGATGTAGCCCGCCAGGGAAAATCTGCCGCCGCCTTCGAGTCTGATAGGTGGCACGTAAATCAGGAGGGCTCCCAAAAGAAGCAACACGACTCCGAGCCATTCCTTTCGCCACAAGGGCGGCCCTGAAGCAGCCACCGCATGACGCACCAGAATCTGTGCAGGAGGAGTCCGTGCTGCATCCCGCGCGGGCAACCAACCCGCCAGCAGACTCGTGCATACGGCGATGACGAGAGCCAGCAGCAGTTCACTCCATTCCAAGCGCGCTGACTGCACACTGGTGGCGTAGTAGAGAGCATTGACGGTGCGGGCCACGACGCGTACGGAGAGTTGCGCTCCGCCCCAACCCAGCAAGGCTCCAAGTAATCCACCGGCCAAGCCCAAGAGTGTCGCTTCGAGCAGCCAGACACGGCGGATGACGGACTCCTCCACACCGAGTGAACGCAAGATGCCGATCTCCTCACGACGGCGCACCACGGCGCCATCGAGCGCTTGAAAAATGAGATAGAGACCGACGAGCAAAGCAATCAACGAAAGGATGGTCAGGTTCATCCGGAAAGCGCTGGTCATGGTCGCAGCACTTTCCCGACGTTCATTCGGCGAGGATACCAGCCAACGGTTCTGGGCGTTACGCTCCAGCAGACTGCGCAATAAAGTACGTTCACGCGAGGCTTCCGGACCATCCACTACAATGAACTCGATGCGATCCAATCGCCCTTGCCTTCCGGTGACTTTCTGCAACGCGGGCAAGTCCATGATGAGCAAGGTCGGCGGAGCTTTCGGCGCATCGGCCTGCTCGGGGATCACACCCGCAACGCGCAGGGAAACGATCTTCTCATTGATGACCAGCTCCCAACTCGAACCGATCTTCAATCCTTCGCGACGCGCCAAGGCTTCACTGATGAAAACTCCCTGTTCATCACGGAACGACTGCCAGAATTGTTCACCGCGCTTCTCGGCAACAGTATCCTGCCCGAACCAACGTTGGGCGGTGCCCCGGATCTCGGCCAGATTTTGCACGGCAATCAGGTCCACGCCCATGATCTGGAAAGTTTCCCGTGAACCGATCTCCATTTGCGCGCCAGCGCGCGGACGGGCGGCGGTCGATTCCAACACCGGAATCATTTCGACCGGTGATTGCCCTAAAGCTTGCCGCAGTTCCGGCAATATACTTTCCGGCAATTGACCGGCGGAGCCTGGATTAGCAAATCGCTCTGCTGGGTGATGAGGTCCGTGAAGTTTTGGAAGCTCGCGACGGCAGCCCGATTGGCCAAGCGGATGGAGAAGAAAACGGCCACACCCAAGGCCAAGATGAGCACCAACAGGAGCGATTGCTTGGGTGCCGTCCGCCAATGCCTCCATGTGAAGCGGAGCAGCAACAGACCGACGATGTCCGCCTTGGTGCCCATGCTTAACTCCGGACCGTCTCCGCCACGATATGACCATTTTTCAAATGAATGGTCCGGTGGCAGATACGCGTGGCCTCCAGACTGTGGGTCACCAGCACCAACGCAGTCTGGGTCTCGTTGGAAAGTTCCTCCAGCAAGGCAAGGATGTTATCACCATTTGCCGAATCCAGATTGCCTGTGGGTTCATCGGCCAAAATCAGGTCCGGCTGATGCACCAAGGCGCGGGCAATGGCCACGCGTTGCATTTCACCGCCGGAAAGTTGTGAGGGAAGCGCATGAGCGCGTTTGGTCAACTTCACCTTCTCCAACAGAGCGGTCACCCGTGGCTGGCGTTCAGCGGAAGAGATGCCCAGCAATTGCAAGGGAAGCTCGACGTTCTCGTATGCGGAAAGCGTCGGCAGCAGATGGAAAAACTGGAAGACAGTGCCGATGCGACGACGACGCAACTGCGCCAAGCCATCACTGGACAACGCTTCCAGAGCTTCGCCATGCAATACGATGCTGCCGGTATCTGGACGATCTACGCCACCGAGACAGTTCAGCAAGGTGGTCTTGCCACTGCCGGAAGGCCCCACCAACGCGACGCGTTCACCTTTGCGGATAGTGAAGCTGATATCGTGCAGCACCGGCTGGCCATCATAGAGCCGACGCACTTCCTTCACCACCAATACGGGCGGCGAAGAAATGACGTCGGTCTTGATAGACGATGCTGCGTTGTTCACTGCCGTGAGGATAGCCCACTTCCCCTCGGCTGCAACCCGCAGTCCGCTTTTTCAGCGAGGCTTACAAGCGCGACACCAACAGTTCGCGTTGGAAGATCATCTCTTTCGGCAAGTGCGAGTAGAGCTTCAGGAACAGTTCATCCTGCGAGATCAGCTCGCGGCGCCATTCCTCGGTATTGATCTCCTGCGCCTTTTCCAAGTTCGTGATGTTGAAGTCCTTCATGCCTTCGAGGTCGAAGGATTCCGGTCCCGGTACCCAGCCCAGCGGCGTTTCGTTCGCGTTCGCGCGGCCGTGGCAACGGTCGATGATCCATTTCAACACACGCATGTTCTCGCTGTAACCGGGCCACAGGAACTTGCCCTGATCGTCTTTGCGGAACCAGTTCACGTGGAAGATGCGCGGCGGATACTTGATCAGCTTGCGCATGCTCAGCCAGTGACGGAAGTAATCGCCCATGTTGTAACCGCAGAACGGCAACATCGCCATCGGATCGCGGCGGACTTGCCCCACCGCACCCACGGCCGCAGCGGTGGTTTCCGAACCCATTGTGGCTCCGATGTAAACGCCATGCACCCAGTTGAACGCCTGGAACACCAACGGCAACGTCGTGGCGCGTCGGCCACCGAAGATGATCGCGCTGATCGGCACGCCGTTCGGATCGTTCGCTTCCGGTGCGAGCATCGGGTTGTTGTTCATCGGCGCCGTGAAGCGGCTGTTCGGGTGCGCCGCTTTTTCTTTGGATTCCGGCGTCCACTTGTTGCCTTTCCAATCGAGACATTCCTTCGGTGGTTCCCCGTCCTTGCCTTCCCACCAGACATCGCCATCTGGGAGGAGCGCCACGTTCGTGTAGATCGTATCCTTCTGGATGGACTTCATCGCGTTCGGGTTCGTCTTGTAATTCGTCCCCGGCGCGACACCGAAGTAACCCGCCTCTGGATTGATCGCGTAGAGGCGACCGTCCGGGCCTGGCTTCATCCACGCGATGTCATCGCCCAGCGTCCAGACCTTCCAACCCTTGTAACGCTCCGGCGGAATCAGCATCGCGAAGTTCGTCTTGCCGCACGCGCTCGGGAACGCCGCCGCCACCCACGTCTTCTCGCCTTCGGGCGATTCCACACCCAGCACCAGCATGTGTTCCGCCAGCCAACCCTCGTCATTACCGAGATAAGAACCGATGCGCAACGCGAGACACTTCTTGCCGAGCAGCGCGTTACCGCCGTAGCCCGAACCCACCGAGATGATCCGATTATCCTGCGGAAAATGGCAGATGAATCGGCGATCCGGATTCACATCCAGCGTGCAATGCGTGCCTTGATTGAAATCCGTGCCCTGCCCCAATTGCTCATAAGCCACCTTGCCCATGCGCGCCATCGTGCGCATGTTCAGCACCACGTAGATGGAATCCGTCAACTCCACGCCCACCTTCGTCATCGGCGAGCCCAGCGGGCCCATCAAGTAAGGCACCACGTAGAGCGTGCGCCCGCGCATCGAGCCCTCCAGCATGCCATTCAGCTTGGCATACATCGTCTTCGGATCGGCCCAATTATTTGTCGGCCCGGCGAGTTCCGCCTTCGGCGTGCAGATGAAGGTGCATTGCTCCACGCGCGCGACGTCATTCGGATGGGAGCGGTGATAATAGCAACCGGGCAACCTCTCCTGGTTCAATTTGATCAATACCCCCTGCTCCACCGCGCGTTGCAACAGGAACTCTTTTTCGGCTTCAGAGCCATTGCACCAGAAAACCTTGTCCGGCTGGCACAGTTTGACGGTCTCCTCCACATACGCGAGCACATGGGGGTTCTGCGTATTGCGTTCTCCAAGCTGATTCGTATTCATGATGCTAAGCTGCTGTTTGTCTGTCTTTAACCTGCCAAATACTATTCCCCTGCGCTGGACCAATTTTGCGAAACTCAAACCATCCTGCGGTGACCAAAGTATTACCTAGGTGAACTCCTAAGCAAGCAGGACCGAGGGCCACCGATCTGTGATATTAAAAAACATCAATAACTGGTAACGCGCTTGAAACAAACCGCAATCGAATCATACGCTTAGGAAATATCATGAAAGCTGTTCATGCACTTTTGGTCGGGTTAATGCTGGGCCAGATAACTGCCTTTGCCGCTCAAGTCGTCATCGAGCCCAAGGCCACCACCACGGTCTTGATGAATCCCGGCAAGGGGTGGTCGGTGCATGCCAGCACGCCGAAGTTTCAGGAGAAAGAGGTGCTGGAGTTTGTGGGCATGGGCGTCCGGCGGTTTGATTGGGCCGCGCTGGAACCGCGCGAGGGCGAGTATAATTGGAAGGATGTGGAGGATACGTTGGCAGATTGGGGCAGCAGCGGGCGCGTGTGTAACATCGGCGTGATGTGCGCCAACACGCACAGCGGGCAACCGGGTGGCTACGTGACGCCCAAGTGGGTCTTCGATGCCGGGGCGAAGAAGATCGAGATGGAGCTGACGCCAGAGATGGCCACGCAAGGCACTCCCGGCCACAAGGTCGCACCGGTATTTGACGACCCTATCTTCCTCGCGAAGTTCCGCAATTTCCTGCAAGCCTTTGCCAAACGTTTCGATGGTGATCCGCGCATCGCGGTGCTGGATATCCGCTCTTACGGCAACTGGGGTGAAGCTCACATGTTCCCCTTCAAAGCCCCGGACATCGCGCCGGAGAAGTTCCGCGAGCACGTGCAGATGCATGTGGATGCCTTCAAAAAGACCCAGCTCTGCATCTCGCGCAACAGTCATCTGGGCAAGTTCGGTCCGCTGAAAGAGATCTACGATTGGGCTGTGTTGGAGAAACGCATCGCGCCGCGTCGTGATGGCATCTGCGGCAATAGCGATGGCAAGGAAACGGCCATCGGCCTAGGTATTGCGCCGGGTGTGTTCGAGTTTTACGCCGATTATGACACCTTGAAAAAGCTCGGCTGGTGGGACGGCAAGAAGGACAAAGGCGGCAATGGTTTCAAGCTGGAGGATTGCGTCGAGAACGGGCATCCCTCTTGGGTGGATATGAGCCACGGCAAGCCTGCTCTGCGCCTCTTGCAAGAGAATCGCGCACTGGTGGAAAAGCTCACGAATCGCATGGGCTACCACTTCCACCTCGCCCGCGCCGCGTGGCCGGGAGAAGTCGCCAGTGGATTCGAACTCGAACTCGCCGTGCAGAACAAAGGTGTCGCGCCCATCTACGTGCCGTGTGCCGTGGCGGTAGCTTTGTTGGATGATAAAGGGCAGCGGATCGCCACGACGTGGCCCACTGGTTTGCAGCCGAAGCAATGGCAGCAAGACCAGACCACAAAAAAAACGGCGAGTGTGAAATTCAACGGTGTCAAGGCCGGTAGCTATCAACTCGCGCTCGCCCTGACTCCGAAGGCGGACGAAGCCAAGCCTTACATCAAACTTGGAACCGAACTCCCCACCGTGGATGGCTGGTATGTCTTAGGGAAAGTGGTGGTGAAGTGAAACAGTGCGATTTCAAACGGGTGTTATCCGTCCTGAACGACGCAACACATTGCCCCGTGCTGCCGGTTTCCAGCCGGCAGTCCGCGACGTCCGCCGTAGCCAGCCACGCTTCCCCCACCCGTTTGAAATCACAGCCAAATGAAAGCCGCTAGCAAAGCGCCCACCACCATCGACGAATACATCGCCGGCTTCCCACCCGATATTCAGGCGATTCTGGAGAAAGTCCGCGCGACCATCGCCAAAGCCGCCCCCGGCGCCACCGAAGCCATCAAGTATCGCCTGCCAACGTTTGTGATGAAGGGCAACCTCGTCCACTTCGGCGCCTTCAAGGAACATATCGGCTTCTATGCCCTGCCCTCGGGTCACGCCAAGTTCCAGAAAGAACTCGCCAAATACAAAAGTGGTAAAGGCTCCGTGCAATTCCCGCTGGATAAACCGATGCCGTATGACTTTATCACGCAGATCGTGAAATTCCGGGTGGAGGAAGTAACGGCTAAACCAATCCTCATTAGAAATCCGAAAAGAAAGTCGGCCTGAAGCTTCAGGTTGATGTTTTGGATATTCTCCCGACTTCAGAATCAATCCACCTTGAGCCGGTAGAACCTGTTTGAGCCGCCTTGCCAGGGGATGCTCAATGATTGCGTCCCATTCACACCCGGGATTTGAACGAACGGAGACACATTCGTCCAAGTAGCAGCGTCCAAGGCAGAAGCAGCCTCCAAAGTATAGCGGGCCGATGGATTGCCTGGCCAAGTCAACCAGAGCGCAGAGTTAGTCTGCGCAAGCGAAGTGATCTGAAAATTATTGGTGATGGTGTAAGTGAACGTCGAAATCGGGCCAACACTGGCGATGGAACTGGCCGGACCTACTTTGATCACAACGGACTTATTTTTAGGGACTCCGTTTGCCAGGATCTTAAGCGGAATATACCGGGTGACCGGCACCTGCCCACCATAGAAGGCCATGCCCCCACCAGCCATTTTATAGTCCACGCCATATTCCGCCGTGCTGGACTTATCGATCCAGTAGTAGATCAACTGATTGGCTGGCCAGGTGTTGGAACCAGCCGGCAAAGTCATCACCACGGGGATATTCACGGAACCAACTTTGTCGTCGCTGCTCATGCCGCTGGAAGTGAATCCGATTCCCGGCAGACGATTGGGGATATCCACGAACAGATGCATCAGATTGAAATCTCCCGTCACCAAATACGGATCCGGGGCATAATAGGAGATGCGATAGTTGGGATTGGCTGGCGTGGCGGTGACATTCACCAGTGAGCCATCCGCCACGGTCGCCGACCAAAAGCCATTGCCAGCGGCGATGTTCTGGCCACCGATGTTGATGTTCAAGCTGCCGTCACTCGCCGGATCATATCCCCTGCCCGCCACATAAATTCCGCCAGAAATGCTGCGATTTGCACGTAAGCGAGTGAAGTTCACGTTGGCGACACTGCTGGAGGAGATTGTGACCGCCGCATTGGCCACTGAGCACGTGAAAGCATAACCCCGATATAATACGTTGAGATAGAATGTGCCTGAGATTCCCGCAGGCACGGAGATCATATACTTCCCGTCAGCAGCCGACTCGCTCGAGGCGACGAAATTCGTCGCGCCGTAACTGACCAGATTGGGCGCGGATGATTTGTAATTGTTCACCACCGCCCCAGACAAAGGGTTGCCGCTCTCATCCTTGATCGTGCCCGTTATCGTGAGCAATGCTGGCAAGCCACCGGTGACGGTCACCTTGGCGGAGGCAATGGTCGTATGCCCTTTCATATCCGAGACCGAACAACGGACATAATAATCTCCATTGCGCGACCAAGTATGGCTGCCCTGCACAGAGAGCCTGGAGTCGGGATTGGTATTGCCGGACGCAGTTCCGCCCAGAGCATCCGGGTCGTCAAACTCCCAATAGTAAGCAAGCGGATCACCATCTGGATCGCTGGCACTGGCCACGAAAGTTTGAGCCACGCCAGCAGTTGTATTCAAGGTCGCAGGGCTGATCACAACGGATGGAGCATTGCTTCCGGGGAATGGGCCGATATTCACCACAACATCCATAGACTCAGGCACTGTTCCTCCTTTCTTGACGGGGGTAACATGCAAAGAAGCTTCCTGATCGGAGTAAGTCCGCCCGATGGCCAACGGAGCATCATAGCAGCTAGCGTAAGGAGTATTGGTGAAATAGCCCGGATTCGTCGCCAATCCCCGGCTTCCCGGCGTCATATCCAGCAAGGTCGTATGGCCAGCACTTGCCAGCATCGATTCCCCACCGATACGCACTTCGAGTCCATTCTGAGACCAAATCGATTCCGCATTCGTGATGGATTGGCGATAACTGAACCAGTAGGTACGGTTCGTATCCCTGGCTAATCTCAGTGCGTAAGCTTTGCCATCTTCCAGTAATGGTTGATTGAAGGCATGGATGCGATAAAGCCCGGAATTGGTCACGGTGTGGAAATTACTTTCCGTCAGCCAGCCCAAGGCGAATTTCCAATACGGGTTGATATCCCTGTCCGGCACCAGCGGTATGGGGGCGGTGTTTTTCCATCCCATGAGGTCATAGACATCCGCGTACGTGTCGATGAAGTAAGTCCCATTTTTTATAGGAGCGTAGTATGAGGCCCGGGAAACGGCATTGGCATGTTGCAAACCGAAATTATGACAAAACTCATGAGCCAGAGCCAACGTGGTGGTACCAAACACCCCTTTGCCAAATCCCCGCCCAGAAGCCAAAGTGCCTTGTCCGGGAATGAAACCACCGATGATGACATCCAAGTCATAATTTTCCGAATCGTAGAGTGCCGTTTGCCCAAGACTGTTACCAACCTGGCGCGCCTTGTTTCTGACATCATCCGCCAATGACCCCGGCTCATCCCACGCGGCAAATTTTGTCAGGCCGGTAGTGCCATACAGCGCATTATAGGTCGTGTAACTAACGCCCATGTTGATCTCCGGAAGCACGGTGAATTCCATACTCGTTTTGCCGTATGACGCCCGCATAAAGAAATCGTTCAACGCCGCCGTGGTGATACCATTGGTCACATTCCCCCAGCCCGAACGATGACCGTTGGCATTGGGCGTATCCGAAGGACCTACCTGATCTGTGAACCGGATGGGAATGATGAGCACTTTCTTGTGTCCCGTGGTCCAGGTTGAAGCCGGCGCGGCAAGGGAGGAAAACGAAAACAGGAATCCCAGAAGCGCCAAAGTTACAAAAGCTGCTCTTGCTACAGCACGGTTGATGACCGGGTAAGACAAGTTATTTAACTATCAGGATCGTAACGTAACACAAACAGCATCATTAACAAGCGATGCTTGGGTTAAACTTTCAGCTTTGCACTTTCATCCAGCTTCTTGATAGTTCACGCGCATGATGGGTCCATTGATCGCACAGCTTCGCACCGCCACCGGTTATCTAGCCAGACGCCTCCCCGCACTGGCAGTGTTTTTGGCCGTCATCATCGGCTTCCAAACCATCGAAGAAGCCTACCGCAGCGAATTCGGCGCGGAGCCGGATGAAGCCGCCCATTACGTCACCGGCCTGATGGTCCACGATTACCTCGCCGCCGGGTGCCCCGGCAATCCGTTGAAGTTCGCAAACAAGTTCTACGAACATTATCCCAAGGTCGCCCTCGGCCATTGGCCCCCGGGCTTCTACGCCGCTCAAGCTGCTTGGACGCTTCCCTTCGGCCCCAGCCGCACTTCCATCCTCATCTTCATGGCCGTGCTGACCGCTCTGCTCGCGTGGACCACCTTCCTCTTGCTCGAACATTTGCTTGACGTCCGCTGGGCTTGGTTCGGCGGCATATTGCTGCTGCTCCTCCCGCAGATCCATCAATACGGCGGCCTCGTGATGATGGAGATTCCCATGTCGCTCCTCACCCTCTGGGGCGCCCTCGCTTACGCGCGCTATCTGAATACGGGCGGCTGGAAAGCCTCGCTCGCCTACGGCCTCATCGCCTCCGCCGCCATCCTCACCAAGTATGCTGGCCTCGCACTGGCCTTCGTGCCGCTGGTCGGTTTGGTCCTGTGCGCCCGCTGGGCCTGGCTGAAGCGCATCGTTTTCTGGTTGCCCGGCGTCGTCGTAGTCGGCCTTTGTGCTCCGTGGGTCTTGGCCACGCTCAAGCTCGCGAGCGACGGCATGGCAGAGGAAAAACCCTCGCTCGTTTTCATCCTGAGAGCCGCCTTCTTTTTCCTCGGCAGGATTGAAGGTGCCACCGGCATCGCGCTCCTGGCCTTTGCGCTCGTGGGCCTCATCGTCAGCCTCGGTACCCACCGCGAGAAACGCCCCCTGATTGCCTCGTTGATCGGCCTGATCCTCGGCACCTACCTGCTCTACCTGCTCGTTCCTGCGGGCTTGGAAGCGCGCCACATGACCCCGATTCTTGCGCCGGCCATCATCTTCGCGGCCCTCGGCATGAAGGCTCTCGCCGACCTGCTCGGCCGCAAAGGCCTCGCACCCACCGCCGCTTGCGCTCTGGCCGTAGCCGTCGGGGTCGCGGGCTTCGCTTGGGAAACCTTCCAGCTCCGCCCTAAAGGTTATCGCGGCTACGAAGCCATCGCCCAAAAGCTGCAGACTGAAGCCCCCGAGCCCAAGACCGTCATCCTCGTCTCCTCGGATGCCCGGGGCGAAGGCATGCTCGTCTCTGAAGTGGCCTTGGGCGAAAAACGCCTTGATACTATCGTGAAGCGGGCCAGTAAAATCATGGCCAAGAGCTCTTGGGCCGGTGGTAACTACGAAACCAAAGCCAACAGCACCGCCGAAACCATCACCTTGCTGGAAAAGGAAGGCGTGCAATTCCTGATCATCGACCGCACCATTCCACGGCGGCTGAAGGCCCAGCACCACGAATTTCTCGAGCGCGCCGCCGCCTTGGCCGGGGACAAATGGAAGCTGGTAGGCAAGTTCCCCCTCACCCGCGCCGGTGAAGTCACCCCCGAGGCCCTCGAACTTTACCGGCTCAAATAGGACTTGGAACCGGGGCCGGTGATTTCCTACAATCCCGCTGATTTTGAATACAAAAGAAGCCATCCTGCTCGCCCGCAACAACAGCGAACTGGCCCCCTGTGCCAGCGTGGTGATGCCGGTCTACAATGAAGAAGCCACCGTGGCCGAGGTCATTCGCGTGGTGCTCGAACAGAAGCCCGTGCAGGAACTCGTCATCGTGGACGACTGCTCCAAGGACAAGACCTACGCCGTGCTGCAGGAACTGGCCAAGACCGATCCACGCATCCAGCTTTACCATCATGAGGTAAACCAAGGTAAAGGGGCCGCCCTCCGCACCGCCATCAGCAAGGCCACCTGCCCGATCGTTCTGATTCAAGACGCCGATCTGGAATACGACCCCACGGAGTATTACCTCCTCTTGCGCCCTATTTTGGCCGACCGTGCGGACATCGTTTACGGCTCCCGCTTCCTCGGTTCCGGTTCCCACCGCGTGCTCTATTACTGGCATTCGCTCGGCAACAAGGTACTCACCACCATGTCCAACATGTTCACCAACCTGAACCTCACGGACATGGAGACGTGCTACAAAGTTTTCCGCCGCGAGATCATTCAGAAGGTGAAGATCGAGGAGAACCGTTTCGGCTTCGAACCCGAGATCACCGCGAAGATCGCCAAACTCGATGTGCGCATCTACGAGGTAGCCATCTCCTACTACGGTCGCACCTATGCCGAAGGCAAAAAGATCGGCTGGAAAGACGGTGTCAGCGCCCTCCGTTGCATCCTGAAGTACAATCTCTTCAACTAAATCATGGCGAGCCGACCCAATGAATTCGCGCTGACGAACAACTTCGAGTTCGAAGCGCTGAAGCAAGCGGAGAATTACCGCAAACGGCTCCTCATCGAATTCGGCCCGCACCTCAAGGGCGATGTCATCGAAGTCGGTGCTGGCATCGGCCAGATCACCACGAAAGTCGCCGCCCTGCCCACCGTCAAATCCGTCCTCGCCATCGAGCCCGACGCCGATTTCTGCCAGATGTTCAAAGCCAGCGTGCCGGACATCCCCATCATCCGCGGCACCGTTACCGCCCTGAACAACGACTCACACTGGGACGGCATCGTCTGCATCAACGTCCTCGAACACATCGAAGACGATGTCGCCGAGCTTGCCCGCTACGCGCGCCTGCTCAAGCAACGCAAAGGCCGCCTCTGCCTCTTCGTCCCCGCGCGCCCTGAAATCTATGCGCCGATCGATAAAGACTTCGGCCACTTCCGCCGTTACGTGAAGCCTGACCTCAATAAGAAATTGAATGACGCCGGTTTCAATATCGTGCGCCTCCAATACTTCAACGTCACCGGCTACTTCGCCTGGTGGTTGAATTTCTGCGTGCTGAAGAAACGGCAATTTGAAGTACAATCCGTCCGCATGTTCGACCGCGTCATCTTCCCCGTCACCAGCACCGTGGAAAGCTGGCTCCCCGCCCCTCCCTTCGGCCAAAGCCTCCTCGCCGTCGCCGAAGCCAAGTAATTTAGTGGGGCAGGCGCCCACGCCTGCCGGAGTCGGACGAGCGCCCTCGCCCGTCGAACCTCCCGTGGTGGGACATGCGCCACCTCCTGTCCAGTCTTCCCCCATCGTCGTCCTCGCTTTTCCTCCTTAGCTGCCTCCGCGCCTTTCTGTTGAAACTGTTTCCTATCTCCGTTTCGCCATTTCTACCGTCTTTTCCAGATAGCTCTCAAACTGATCCGTCACCGAGCCCCAGCTAAACTTTTCACACACCAGCTTTCGCGCATTGCCACCGATCCGCGCCCGCTCCGCCGATGATTTCAACAACTCAATCACTGCATCCGCAAACGCATTCGGCTCATCCTCCAGCCGGATATCCACCTTGTCCGTGATATCCAATCCCTCCGCGCCCACGCGCGTGGACACCACCGGCAACGCCATCGCGAGCGCCTCGTAAATCTTGATCCGTGTCCCACCACCCGCCCGCAACGGCACCACCATCACCGCGGCATCGCTCAAATGCGGACGGACATCCGGCACCGTGCCCGTGATTATGATTGATGGATCGGCCTTCGCCAGCGCCAGCACCTTCTCCGGCGGTTTGCGGCCCACAATCACAAACGTCGCCTGCGGGTCGGCCGCCTTGATGCGCGGCCAAATCGCCTCATTAAAATACAACACGCAATCGATATTGGGCTGCCAATCCATCGAGCCGAGGAACACGATCTTCCCCGACTTGGCCGGTTGCGTGGACGGCTGGAAATATTCCACATCCACCCCCGTCGGCACACTGCCCAAAACATTCGTGAGCCCGTAATCCTTCCGCATCAATTCACAGTCATTGTCTGAAACGCCCACCACCGCATCGAACCTCTCACAGAATTCGCGTTCCACCGTGCGCAACCGCTGCCATTGCTGGTTGAAATACCATTTCTTCAACCCCGTCGCATTCGCCGCCATGCGCTCCCAGATGAGCGCCTCCACATTATGCTGGAACAGCAGACACGGCGTCTTCGGACGAAAGTCTCCATGGAACACGCTCGGCGCGGGCGTCAGAAAGTCACACACCAACACATCCATTGCCCCCTCACCATCCAGCTTCGCGATGATCTGCTCCCACGGCTTGGACCGATACTTGTCGATCACATACGGATTCCGGCTGAACAAAAAATTCGCCCCCAACTCCGCCACAAACTTCGGCGAACCCTTCGGCGTCTCCTGCCAATCGATCCACGTCTGCGTGCGCGAATATTCGCTCGCCTGCGCCGTGTGCTCGCGCGCCGTCGGGTCCAGCGCCACGTAATGGACCGGATGCCGCCGGTTCAGTTCCTTCAGCATCTGGTACGTGCGGATTTTGCCCCCGGTATCCACCGGATGCAGCGGCCCGCTTTTCAGCCACACGATACGCCATGGTCTTTTTTCACTCATGAACGGTGCTAAGTTGGCTCTTGAACAGCCCTATGACAAGCCGTCGATGAGGCAAATAGACCTGCAAGCAGGCTTGCCCCGCCCTTTCATTCCGGCCAAAGTCTCCACGTCAACACGGCAGCGACCGAACAGAAATTAAGCGACTTTACCGACCTCGGCCTCTACTATTAAAACACGGTGAAAGTAAGCGTTTTTGGATTAGGTTACGTCGGCGCGGTCATTACCGCGTGCTTCTCCCGGCAAGGGCACACCATCATCGGTGTCGATACTGATGCCTTTAAGGTCGGCCAGATCAATGCCGGCAAATCCCCCATCATCGAGCCGGAACTCGAGAAAATGCTGGGCGAAGGCGTTGCCGCCGGTCGCGTCAGAGCCACCTCGGATTTCAAATCCGCCGTGCTCGCCAGCGAAGTCTCCATGATCTGTGTGGGCACGCCGTCCAAGCCCGATGGCAGCATCGACCTCACTTATATTGGCCGCGTCTGCGAGAACATCGGCGAAGTGCTGCGCGACAAGCCCTCCCGTCATATTGTCGTCATCCGTTCCACCATGTTGCCAGGCTCCATTGAAGGCACCGTCATTCCGGCCTTGGAAAAGACTTCCGGCAAGAAGAACGGCCTCGGCTTCGGCGTCGCCATTAATCCTGAATTCCTCCGCGAATCCACCGCCGTTCATGATTTCTATAATCCGCCCAAGACCGTGATCGGTGCGGAAACCGTCGAGGACTTCCACAAGATCGCCGAACTCTACGAAGGCATTACCGGCCCCATGGTGCATACCAATCTGCGTACCGCCGAGATGGTGAAGTATGCGGATAACTGCTTTCACGCCCTGAAGATCGTTTTCGCCAATGAGATCGGACGTGCGAGCAAGGCCCTCGGTTCCAATGCCGATGAAGTCATGCGCATCTTCTCGCTCGATACGAAGCTGAATCTCTCCCCCGTCTATCTGAAGCCCGGCTTCTGCTACGGCGGTTCCTGCCTGCCGAAAGACCTTCGCGCCCTTACTGCCGCGGGCCGCACACATGGGGTGGAACTGCCCTTGATGGAAGGTATCGCCAAGAGCAACGACGCCCATTTCGCCAGCGCTTTCCGTTATCTGCTGGCTCAAAAAGCAGAGCCCATCGCCGTCCTCGGTTTTGCTTTCAAAGCGGGCACGGATGACTTGCGCGAATCTCCCGTCGTGAAGCTCATCGAAGAACTCGTCAAAGCGGGCAAGCAAGTGCGCCTCTACGATCGCAACGTCTCGCCAGACCGCTTGATCGGTGCGAACAAGAAATTCGTGGAATTGCACCTGCCCCATCTGAGCCATCTCATCGTGGGCTCCGTTGAAGAACTCGCCAAGGATGCCAAAGTGATTGTGATCGGGAACGGTAACGACGAAGCCCGTCAATTATTGCCGCAATTGGGTCACGATATCCAAGTGGTGGACCTGACTTCCGGCAGTCTGAAGACTCCAACGAAGGCCACCGTCTGGCGCCCCTGCGCCTGACATCCCGTCCACCCTATTTGACCGCCGACGCTTCCGTCTCCACCTGCGCCCGGCGCGTATGATAATGCGGTGCCGCATCACGCGCACCTTGACCCATGCCGCCTGTCAGGATGGTGCGCACCGTATCCAGCAAGATGAAAAGATCCAGCAGCACACTCATGTGCTTCATGTAGTAGAGATCATACTCCAGCTTCTTGCGCGTGTCCTCGATGCTGGAACCGTAGGGAAACTTCACCTGCGCCCAACCGGTGATCCCCGGCTGGATCATCAGGCGTTCTTGATAGTAAGGGATTTGCTCGGCCAATTTCTCTACGAATTCAGGCCGTTCGGGCCGCGGCCCCACCAGAGACATTTCACCCCTCAACACGTTGAGCAATTGCGGAATCTCATCGATCCGGTATTTGCGCAGAAAATCGCCTACTGGCGTCACGCGTGGATCTTTGTCCTTCGCCCACTGAACCCCAGTAGCCTCGGCATCCACCCGCATCGAACGCAGCTTCAGCATCTCAAAACGGTTGCCAAAACGGCCCGACCGCACCTGCCGGTAAAAGATCGGGCCTTTGCTCGTCAAACGGACGAGAATCATTCCGATGATGAACGGGATCGAAAGCGCCACCAGCACCAAGAGGGAAAACACGATATCAAACGCCCGCTTCATCTTGCGGATGTAGGCCAGTCGCGGCGACCCGCTGGCCCCCATCACCCACGCAGGCGTCACCAACCCCAGTGGAATGAACTGATAAAACTCCTCGCACATGCTCATCAACGGCATCACCAGCACGCCGGAATAACGCAGTTCCGAGAACAGCCGGAAATTACTCCCCGAAGCCAGGCATGTTTCCGAACACACCACCCGATCAACCTGCGCCTCTCGGGCTATCCTGGGTAAATTCGCCAGCTTGCCCAAAACCTTCAAGCCTTCGCCCGGATGATAATTCTCTGCGGCTACCACTCCTACCAGTTCCAGCCCAGGCGCCCACAAACGGCGGTTCAGCAAGAGTTCGTGCTCGTCATCCGAGCAGGTCAGGATGACCAACATCCGTTCCTTGAACCGGTCCTCGCGATGCCGGATGAGTGTGTAATTCCCCACCAGGCTCACAATGGCCATCAAGGAACCCAAAGCCATGGCACCACGTCCAAAACCTGAAACACGGAACACATAGAAGAAACCCAACATCATGATCGCTGCCATGACTACCGCCCCCGCCACCCCAAAAAAACGCGTAACGGTGTTCTTTGGCAATCCGTGAAACGAATAGAAGCCAAAGATATAGGCCGCACAGGAATAGAAGAAGCCACCTAGCATGATGCCGACCCAATGATCAGCAAAAGCCAAAATCCAGTCGCCTTGGAAACGGATCACAAAGCCAGTGAAGAAGGCAGCCACGAAAATGGCTGTATCCACCACGAACCTTTGAGAAACGCGACCGAAGTGACGGCCTTCTATACCATTAACAACCATACGAATAAGAAACTACTAAAACCGACGTGCTACCAGCCTACTCCAACCCAGATTTAGGACAAGCAAATTTCATACCGTATTCACCATTGCGAACTCGCTCCAGTTAAACTACTTAAAACGAACTTCAGACAACAGAAAAACCAATTCTCATACACTACTTACCGGAAAGTAAATTGATGCTGCCAGAATCTCGCGAAGTCGGCTTTGGACGGTGCGGATTCAAACTTCGGACAAACCTTGTATTCGCCAAAGCAAACCAATGTGGTTAGTATGGTCCTAACGGATGAACGCCATACCTCCACATGAACGCCCCTCGTGGATTCGTCGCCATCGTACCCTCGTCTTTTGGCTAACGAGCAGCCTTTTGTTCGTCCTATTCATCCTCGGTCTCGGCTGGCTGCAACGCTACCGAACCCAACGCCAAATCGACGGCAAGTTGGCTGCAATCCGGGCGCAAGGCTTGCCCGCCAATTTTCACGAACTGAACGATTATTACGCCGCTGTCCCGGATGCTGATAACGCCGCCCTTTTGTTCACGCAAGCTCATGGCCAAATAACGGATTGGGACCTCGGAGACAACTGGATTGGCGTCGGCTCCAATAGCGTCTTGTATGCGACCAATCCCATCACACCGTTTGCCAAAACGACCTTGCAAGGATTCATCACGAGTAATCAGAACGCTTTAAAATTGATCTATGAAGGCACGGCCAAAACCAAATCGCGCTATCCGGTTGATTTGCGTCAAGGTATCAAAGCTCCCCTTACTCACTTGTTTGAAACCAAGCAGGCATTGTTGCTTTTGCGCTTGGAGTCCATCCATCATCTGGCAGAAGGCCGTAAACAACTGGCATTGCTCGCAGTCGAGTCGTCTATGCGCATCTCCCGGACGTTAGATCATGAACCGTTGTTGATTTCCTTCCTGGTACGAAATGCTTTTCTGATAATTACTCTTAACAATCTGGAACAACTCATGGGACGGTCGGAATTTGCCGCCGCAGATTTGCTACGAATTCAAGAAACGATTGCCGCCGCCGAACACACCACCGATCTGCGTCGCGTACTACATGGCGAACGCGCCTATGTCATCGGTTCGGGTAACGAACCGCTCAGTCAGATCCTTAACAATAATACCATCCTTATCTCCACTCCGTTCGACACTTGGCCAAAGCCTTTTCAAAGGCTTGCATTGCAAGTTTACGATCATGGCGGCTACGCCGAGGCGGACCTGTTAAACACCCTTGTTCTCTTCGAAGAACTCGATGCCATCAGTGTCCTCTCCCCATCGGACACTCTCGAAAAAGCTAAAGAAATTGAAGCCAGATTTCCTCAATCCAAGCCTTCAATGGCCAATATTTTAACGACCCAGTTTGCCGGTTCTGTTCTCTCGGTCTTCAAAAAGGAAATAGCCCTCTTTGCCCGTTTACGTATCGCCCAAACAGCACTTGCGTTGGAGCGTTTTCGTTTGGAAAACGGCAACTTGCCAAAGGAGTTGAATGCCTTGGTCCCGCAATTTTTAAAAATACTCCCGCTCGATCCCTTCACGAACAAACCGCTTCATTATCGCGTCACCTACAGAGGCTTTCGTGTCTATCGTACCGGTGAGAATGGCCAAGATGATGGCGGCCTAACCAGATCAGATGAACCGAAACCGGACAAAAACGACGATATCGTCTTTGCTGTCGAACGCTCCACCTCACTGACTCAACCTTAATGCTATTTATCGCCAGCCACGCAAGCCGTTCCAGCTAACCGTCAACGCGGGGGCTATAAAACAAACCACCGCGGGAAATGCTGTCTCCTTCTCCCCAAGGGAGTGTAAAGACCGGAGAGATAGTGGACAGGTGTGCGGGGACATGGTGGACACATTGGGGTAGTTGAGCGCATCAGGTTTTCGGGACTGGTTGGGTTTGGTTGGCACGCAGGTCCAGTTCCTTGATGACCTGCATTTGAAAGAGCACTTCATACACTCCATCGGTATCGGTGGACCGCAGTCCGACCGGCTGTCCTTCAAAAGCCAGGCCTGCTTTCCACGGCTGGCCTTGAAAGCTGAAGCGTCCGTTTTCGTCCACCTGCCGCACCGCCACACCCGCGGCATACTCCACGGGCGGCAGCGTTTCTGGAAAGCTCCGCTGGCTGGGCTGATACCGGCGCACTGGCACCTCCATGTCCAGCGAGTGATGCGGCCTTTGCGTGTTGTAGACCGGCCGCCAGCCGTCAAAAGCGTCTTGCACGTGCGCACAGTCCCGCCAACCGCCCCGGACCAGCACCTCCCGGCCCAAAGTGCGGTGAAAACGCTCCTCCTTGCCTTGCGTCTGCGGATGATACGGCCGGCCATGCGTGCTGCGGATGCCCAACCGCATGAGCCACACCTCCAGCCCGGTGTATTCGTGGCCGCCTCCGCAGCCCCACGGCGCACCGTTGTCCCACAGCAACTCGTCCGGCAAGCCATACACCCGGAAAGCCCCCGTCAAATGCCCCTGCACCGTCGTGCGCTGCTGGTCTGGACAAGCGGCCAACAGCACGTTGTAGCGCGAATGATCGTCGACCGAGCAGAGCGGATGACACCGCCCTTGCGCCAGCGGAAAGTCCCCTTTGAAATCCACCTGCCACAACTGGTTGGGCGCACTCCGCGCAAACCGCTGATACGGTTGGGCGGCCAGACTCTGTTCCTGGCTGATCAGTCCGTGCCGGTGCAGGATGCCGGTGATGGTGCTGGTGGCTGGCACCTCCTTGCCACCCAAATCCTGTAAACGACGGCGCAGCTTGCGGGCCCCCCAGGCCGGATGTTCCTGCCGCAGGGCGATCACCTTGGCTGCCATCTCCGCCCCCGTTTGCTGCGGACTTTTGTGCGGCCGACGGGACCGATCGGCCAACGCTTCAGCACCGCCCTGCTCATAGCGTTCCAGCCACTTGTAGCCCACGGTCGGGCTGATCGCAAAACGGCGGCACAACTCCCGCACATTTGCTTCCGGTTGGCTGGCTAAACTCACAAACTCAAGGCGTACACTCATCAAGTCTTTCACAGGCCATGGCATAGTTTGGACACATTCCCACACCAATCCCATGTGTCCACCATGTCCCCGCACACCTGTCCACTATGTACCCGGTCCATACAGGGAGAAGGTCGGGATGAGGGGAAGGAAACGCACCTGAGCAGATTCAAGCCGCTTCCGCTCAAAAATATGTCCCACTAATAACGACAGCCGAAATCAATTCAGCAAAATCCCGCGCCGGATATACGTCGGCACGTCGAGGTCTTCCCCCTTGTAGATGGTCGGCTCGCTCTTTTCAAAGCGGCCTTTGGAGACGATTTCCAGAGGTAATTGCGTTTGTTGAAAGGCATTATTGGCCTTGCGACGACGACCGCCACCCGCCATTCCGCGCGCTTGCAGGAGCTCTTGGGTCTTCTCGGCCGAGAGCTCCGGCGGCGGGGCTACGAAACGTTGCGTATGCCGCTCCGGTTCCTGGCGGCTCAGATAATGCGTGCCCACTTCTGGGGCATCCGCGGCCACGGACCGTTGCTGGATTTCGCCGTCTTTTTTATCCGGCTCCAGACTCTCAAAGCGCGAGGCCACCAAGGTGACACTCAGCCGCTGGTTGAACTCCTCGCTGATGGCTGCCCCCAAGATCAGATGGGCCCCTTCGGCATGGCGGTTCACCTGTTCCATGATGCGGTTCACCTCCGCCATGGAGAGATCGTTCCCGCCCATGATGCTGACCAGCACGGATTGCGCTCCCGCCAGCATCTCCCCGCCTTCCAGCAAAGGACTGGAAAGAATCTTCTCTGAAATCTCTTTGGCCCGGCCCGAACCTGTTGCCTCGGCCGTCGCGAAAAAGCTTTCGGCATGCCGGCCGCGCAAGGCCGAACACAAGTCGGCAAAATCGATATTTATAAGGCCCGTCTGGGTCACCAGACGCCAGATGCCCCGCACACCGTCCGCGATCAGGTCATTCGTGAACTGAAACGTATCCACCAGACTCGTGTTCTCATCAATGAGCTTGAAAACCTTCTGGTTCGGCAGGCAAACCACCCCATCCGCTTCCGCCTTCAGATGTTCGAGCCCCAACAGAGCCTGCTTGCGCCGACGGCTGCCTTCGCAATCAAACGGCAACGTCACCACCGCCAACACCAAAGCCCCGCACTCCCGCGCAATGCGCGCCACCACCGGGCTCGCGCCCGTGCCAGTGCCGCCGCCCAGACCAGCCACAATAAAGATCAGATCCGCCCCTTGGCAAAGCGCTTTCAGGCGTTCCTCATCCGCTTCCGCGGCTGCCTGGCCCATGCCCGGATCGCCACCCGCACCCAGTCCGCGCATCTGTTGCGCCCCCAGCGACAGCTTCTCCGGCACCGGGCACGCCGCCAACGCCTGCGCGTCCGTGTTCAACACCGTGAGCTTCACCTCACCGGGCGGATTCAGCATCAGCCGCGTGAGCGCATTGCCGCCGGCACCGCCCACCCCGAACACGCGCACCGTCAGGGCTTTCTTCATTCCGTCGGTCAAATTCTGGAAATCGTTCATGATGATCGTCGTGTTAAGATTTAGCTGCGACGCGATCCCGGCAGGAGCGAACCAAAGGTTTCTTTGATCCCCGTAAGCAACGAGCCCCGGCCTCCTTTGTTCTTCTGCTGCAAGGAACCAAATTTGACCAACCCGATGGCCGTGGAGAACTCCGGCTGCTTCAAGGCATCGCTCAAACCGTTGATCGCGCATGCCTGCGCCAGCATCACCGGCATCTGGAACACCCGTTCCGCGAGTTCTTGGATGCCCGGGATACGCGCTCCACCACCACAGATCAGCACGCCCGCCCGCAAGTATTCATGCAAGCCATGCCGCGCCAGGTCTTGATCGATCAATTGCAAAATCTCTTCCAATCGCAGGAACATGATGCGGCGCAAGTGCTCGCAATTCAGGCTGCGCGTCGGCAGACCGACCTCATTCGGCAACGCGATGGATTTGCCGCGCAAACTGTCTTCGATGATCGCGCCCCCGTGCTCGATCTTGATCTGCTCCGCCCGGCCGAGCGGCAGCTTCAAGCCATAAGCCAGATCGTTGGATACGTGGTCACCCCCCACCGCCAGCACCCCGGTATGCTTCACCACACCGTTATTATACACCACGTATTCCGTCGTGCCCGCACCCATGTCGATGACCAACGCGCCCAATTCTTTCTGCGTATTGTTCAGCACGGACAAGGACGAAGCCAGACCGCCAAACACCACCTCTTCCACTTCCAACTGCAGGCTCTTCACCGTGCGGATGGAATTGCGGATGCGGTTCAAATTGCCGTGCACCACATGCACATCCACCTCCACCCGTGCCCCGAGCATGCCCACCGGATTCTGTATGCCGCTCTGCCCGTCCACCGTGAAATGCTGGCGGATCGCATGCACCACGTAATTCTCCGCCGGCAGGTTGACGGCCTTGGCATTGCGCACCACGTCCTGCACATCGTCATCGTTGATCTCGCGATCGGCGGAAACCACCGGATGCACCCCGTGATTGTTAAACCCGCGCAAGTGACCGCCGGTGACCCCGAGGTAAACGCTGCGGATCTCCACATCAGCCATCTGCTCGGCTTCGACGATGGCATTGCGGATATCCTCCTCGGCCACGGTCGCATCGGTGATCTCACCTTTACGCACGCCGCGCGACTTCGCCTGACCGATACCGATCACGCTCAGCGCGCCGTTCTCGTTCAACTCGCCGACGGCAGCACACACCTTGGAGGTGCCGATCTCGAGGCCGACTATGATGTTGGCGGAATCAAACATTTTTTCTGCGGGTTCGCGTGATTTTGACTTTGCTGGGGGCAGGCACGGGTGCATCGCTCTGCTGGGCCCAAAGTAGCGGGACGTTGTTCGTCACGGACAAATCCAAAAGCCCCATGCGATGCCCCACGCGTTGGGCATAATCATGCGCCATGCGCCAGCGCTGGAACTGGGACTCCACATCGTTCAGGCGGAACACGACATCATTCCCCTGCATCGTCGTCACCTTCAACACCTCCGGCTCCGTGACATCAATATTCTTGATGTCCACCAGACCGAACATCGGCGAATTCTCGAACGCGATGATGAGCTTCAACGCTTCATGTAACTGAGGCATCTCCAGCCGCATACCGGGCCGTGGTTCATTGCCAGTGATGCCGGTAATTGTTGGAAACCATTCACCCGATGGAGCCGGTTCAGCACGCAGGCTGTTTGGGACCGGCATCATCACATAACCATTCGCATCTACTTGGAAAACCACCGGCTCGTAACGGCCGCTATTTACCGAACGGCGCAAATTATAGATTTGGGCTACAGGAAACCGTTCCGTGACACGAATGCGCAGGGTCGCAGGTAACACTCGCTCAACTGAAATATGCTGAATCATGGGAGCCAGCTCCAAATTCCTCTTAATGTCAGTCAGCAGGTACTTCCGCAACAGATTCTCATTCGTCTTCACTTGCGACCAACGGCGGATAACATCCGGTGCCAGCACCCCGTCCGTCTTCACATCGATTGTCCGGATGGCAAATGCATCGTTTTTATAGACCAAGCGGTCCATCAGCCAGCTACCGCCGCTGTAAATCGCCAGCGTGCCCAGCACCAGCGTGAGGCAGACCGCGATGACGCCGCTGGCCAGCTTGAGGCGCTCTTTGCGCACCTGCGCCGAACGCAGTTTCACCTCCAGCACGCTGTCGCGCTTCATCCGGCGGTTCTTGGTTTTATTTCCGAAAAACATGATGCTTATTTCTGCTTCCGCACTAGGGCCAGATTAATCATCCGCTGGCACAAATCTGAATAGGTCAGCCCGGCCGCCCCGGCGGCCTTGGGCAAAAGACTGGTCACCGTCATGCCGGGCAAGGTGTTCACTTCCAGCACCACCGGGGATCCGTTCTCACGCACCATCACATCTACCCGGGCGTAGTCCCGGCCGCCGATGGCAGTGAACGCGCCCAAAGCCGCTGCCTGGATCTGCGCTGTGACACCCGCCTCGAACGGCGCCGGACATAGGTATTCGGTATTCCCCGCCGTATATTTATTGGTGTAATCGTAGGCACCCTGCTTCGGTCGCACCTCGACCACTGGCAGAACTTCCCCGCCCAAGATGCCGACCGTCGTTTCGCGCCCCATGATCCGCTCCTCCGCGAGGACTTCCGTATCGTATTTCAATGATTCACGCAGCGCGGCGGGCCATTGCTCCTTCGTATCGACAAATTGCAATCCGACGCTCGATCCCTGCCGCACCGGTTTTAGCACCAGCGGCGGCTGCAGATGTGCCGGCATCGGCTCTTCGGCCCAGCTTAACACCGCGAATGGCGCCGTCGGCACCTGGGCATCCAGGCAGCGTTGTTTGGTCAAAACCTTGTCAAAAGCCAGCCGGCTCGCTTCCACGCCGCAACCGGTATAAGGCACGCCGAGCTTTTCCAACTCCGTCTGCACCGTGCCGTCCTCGCCATACGTGCCATGCAGCGCGAGAAACACCACGTCCGTGCCCGGCGGCAAAACCCAGCCCGGCTTTTGCGGATCCAGTTCATCCACCTGATGCCCCAGACTGCGCAATGACTCCGCCACCGCCGCGCCCGTGCGCAACGACACCTCACGCTCGGCGGAAGGACCGCCCAGCATCACTGTGATATGCAACTTCCCGCTCATGTTACGCCAAATCCTCGCCGACAATTTGCACTTCCGTGCGCAGCTCCACCCCGCGGGCCTGCCGCACCTTCTGTTTCAAGATCTCGATCAGCGCCATGACATCCGCTGCCGTCGCGGTGCCGTCATTGACGATAAAATTTCCGTGTTCGGCGGAGACATAAGCCCCGCCCACCCGTGTGCCCTTCAGCCCCAGCTCATCCACCAGCTTGCCCGCCGGGATCAACGCCGGATTCTTGAAGATGCAGCCCGCACTGGGTTTCGCCGGTTGCGAGGCCCAGCGTTTCTCGCTGTACGCCTTCATTCGCGCCTCGATGGCTGCCGGCTCATCTGTGCGCCCACGCACCACCGTGCCCAGCGCGATATTGTGATCGAACAACGCGCAGTGCCGATACTCCACCGGCACCTCGCTCGCGGCCTGTTCGTGGACGTTTCCTTCAAAATCCATGAAACGTACCGTTTGTACAACTTCAAACATCGCCGATTGCATCGCCCCGGCATTCATCCGGAGTGCTCCGCCGATATTACCCGGGATGCCTTCCATGAATTCCATGCCCGCAATGCCCGCCTTCTTGGCCGCCTGTGCCACATTCTTCAACCGCGCCCCGGCACCGCATTTGATCTCCAAACCATTGATCTCGATCTGGCTGAAATTCTCGTGTCCCAAGGAAATCACCACGCCGCGGATGCCCCCGTCACGGATCAAAAGATTGGAACCACGGCCCAACAGGAAAATCGGCACATGTTTCGCCCGGCAAAACTGCACGATACTTGTCAGCTCCGCTTCGCTGCTCGGCTCGATATACAAGTCCGCCTTGCCACCCACGCGCATCGTCGTGCGCTTGGCCAGCGGTTCATCCCGTCGCCAGACCGTCTGGAGCGACAGCTTGGTCGTCAGTTCATCCAGCATCTTCGGTTCAAAATACCTGGCTCCCTGCTGCAATCCGGCCGCAAACTCTTGCGCGGCTTTCGTGATATCCCCCGCTCCCAAGAACAAAACCAGATCTCCCGGCCGTAAAGCTTCAGACATCTGGCTCTGCAATTCGCTCAAGGTCGGCGCAAAGGAAACGCTCTGCCCCGTCTTGCGCACTTCCTCGGCCAGCAAGGCCCCGTTCACGCCGGGAATCGGCGTTTCGCTCGCGGCATACACTTCTGTCAGCCACAGTTGATCCGCCGCCCGGAAACTCGTCGCAAATTTCGTCAGCAAATGCTGTGTGCGCGTGTAGCGGTGCGGCTGAAACGCCACCAGCAAACGGCCGCGCGCCAGGCCTTTCAACGCCCGCAAGGTCGTCTCGATCTCTTCCGGGTGATGCCCGTAATCGTCGAAGACTTGCACGTGCGCATCGCGATAAAGCTCCTGCTGCCGCCGGGCTGCGCCACGAAACGGGGCCACCGCTCCGGCGATCGCCGTCGCTTGATGCCCCAAAGTATGCAACAACGCCGCCACCCCGGCGGCATTCGAGACATTCTTTTCGCCCACGAGGGAAAGATTGAATTCCCCTACCCGCTCGCTGCCCCGCCAAAGGTCAAAAGTATTGAAGAACCCGTTCGCACGCGGCCGCGGTTCGATCCGATACGTCGCCAGCGGATTGTAGCCGAACGAAATGCTGTTCGGCCGCGCGGCAAACATCGCCACCAGGCGCGGGTCATCCGCACAATAGACCACAACGCCCGCGGTCTGCTGGGCAAAGCGGTTGAACTCGTCGCAGATGG
The DNA here is from genome assembly GCA_965283725.1 of Limisphaerales bacterium. Lineage (GTDB taxonomy): Bacteria > Verrucomicrobiota > Verrucomicrobiia > Limisphaerales > JAEYXS01 > JAEYXS01. The sequence goes on along the minus strand of CBDIPT010000001.1, from coordinate 689,981 downwards.
CTTCGAGATTCGCGTAAAAATCCAGATGCTCCTCATCCACGTTCAGGATGATGGCATGTTCCGGGTGAAACTCGCGCAACGTCCCGTCGCTTTCATCCGCTTCGATGACGAAGTGTGGCGATTGCTCGCGATCTTCCACCGCAAAGCCGCTCCGGCCCGGGCCTGACTCCACCGTCTGGCTGCTCAACGAAAAGCACGCATGCCGGCCCAGTTGCGGCACCAATGCGCCCACCGCATAGCTCGGATTCGCCTGCAATTGTTTCAGCGCAAAGGAAAGGAGCGAAGCCGTGGTGGTCTTGCCGTGCATCCCTGCCACGCAAATGCCGCGCTGCTGATGCAGCAAGGCGGCGAGCAGAACAGCACGACGGACGATGGGAATGTTCAACCGTTCCGCCGCGACCAATTCAGGATTATCCAGGCGGACTGCAGAAGTATAAACGACCAGCACGGGACGATGTTCTTCCACGATCCGACCGGTGTGGCCTTCATAGATGCGGGCCCCGCGTTCGCGCAACTGCCGGGCTTCCTCGCCGTTCACCAGATCCGAACCCGTGACCGCGAATTTAAGGTCCAGCAACAAGTGCCCAGGCCGCTCATGCCGCAGCCGCCCGCGCCGACAAGATGAACCGACGCTCCCGCCGGTGCTTCCGCCAGCAATGCCGCCACTTCACTGGTTGTTAAACGCTTCACGCCTCGTCACTGACTGGTCATCCCAGTCCAAAAATTATGCCCCGCGACCGGCCAACGCCTCGGCCGGCTGCTTCACGCCTGCGCCGGTCAGGGAACCGCCACGTTCCATCCGGATGGATTGCAAAATCGTTTCCGCCATCTCTGCCGCCGCGGTGGGCCGATGCCACTTCGCGAGCGCAAACCCGATGGCCTCGCGGGTGGAACGGTTGCCGATCAGCTCCAGCAACACCAGGTTCAGCGTCTCCGGGCGGCCATCTTTCTGCTCCATCAAGCGGGCCGCATTGGCATCCACAAACGCCTTGGCATTATGGAACTGATGGTTGTCTGCCGCGTGCGGGAGCGGTACCAGCACCGTTGGCAAACGCATGGCCGCGATCTCCGCCAGAGAAGATGCCCCAGCCCGGCTGATGGCGGCCGAGGCCGCGCCCATCGCCAGTTCCATCTCGCTCAAGAACGGTCGCACGATGGCCTTCACCTTCAGCGCCGCGTACGCCGCTTTCACCCGCTCAAAATCATCACTGCCCGTCAGATGGACGTATTGCAGATCCGGCGACATCAACGCCAGGTTCGGCAACGTGCGCATCACCAGTTCGTTGACTCCGCGCGCGCCTTGGCTGCCGCCCATGATGAGCAACATCGGCTTGCGGGCATCCAACCCCAGCGAGGTCTTGCAGGCAGCGGCATCCAGCGCTTCAAACTGCGAGCGCACCGGCATGCCCACGCTCGTCACCTTCGGCGCTTTCAAGAGCGCTTCTGTCTGCGGAAACCAGGTAAACGCCTGGTTCACCTTGGGAGCCAGCCAGCGGTTCGCCCGGCCCGGGATCGTGTTCGAATCGTGCAGGAAAGTCCGCGCTCCCACGCTGCGCCCGGCCAGGATCGGGGCCACACTCGTGAACCCGCCCATCGCCAGCACCGCGTGCGGCGTCTGCTGGCGAAACCGCGCCATGCAGAGCTGCCGGGATTGCCAGAACTTCCAGATAAATTTAAGATACTGTCCGCGTTGCAGCCCGATGGCCGGCAACGTCACCACTTCCATGCCCCGGATGGCTTTTACCGCCTGCTGGTCCACTTCCTTCGGGGACACCATGATCGTCACCTGGCAACGACGGATCGCCAATTCCTCGGCCACGGCCAGACCAGGATAGAGATGTCCCCCGTGCCGCCGCAGGCGATCACAATAGAGGGCGTTGGCGATTTGTTTTCCATCAGGTCAGTTGCGCTGTCGACAGCGCGTCGTTGGGCAAATCCCTGGAGCTTTCCGTTTCGACCGGTGAGGGCGCCTGACGGGCGACGCTCAGGAGCAGGCCGACCACCGTCAGCATGATCAAAAGATTGGAACCACCGTAGCTGATGAACGGCAGCGAGATGCCCTTGTTCGGCAACGCGCTCGTCACCACACCGATGTTGATGAACGCCTGCAGACCGATCAGGAAAGTGATGCCCGTAGCCAGCAACCGGCCGAACGTGTCCTTGGCGTGCGACGCGATGTAAACGCCGCTCGCCACGATGCCCACAAACCCCAGCACCACCCCGATCGTGGCGATCAAGCCCAGCTCTTCACCGATGATGGAAAAAATGAAATCCGTATGATGCTCGGGCACGAAACCGAGCTTTTGGCGGCCATTCCCCAAGCCCAGGCCATCCCAGCCGCCGGCACCCAACGCAAGCATCGCCTGATACGCCTGGTAACCGACCCCCTCTTTGTTTTCTTCCAAGTAAAGCCAGCTAAAGATGCGTTTCATGCGCATCGGGTCATGCCAGATGGAGACGCCGAGCACGGCGATCGCCCCCAGCACCGGCGGCACGAAATAACGCAGTTGCACCCCAGCCACCAAAAGGAGCACACACGTGACCGTGGAAAGCAAAATGGCGGTACCGCGATCCGGCTCGACAAAAATCAGCCCGATCAACAGACCCGCAAAAGCCCCCGGAATCGCCAGACCTTGCTTGAAGGATGGCATCTGGCGCTGAAAGCGCTCGCCATACCAGGCCAGCATCAGGATCAGGGCAATCTTGCCCAGTTCCGAAGGTTGAAAGCGCGCGACGCCGAGGTCAAACCAGCGCCGCGCGCCATTGATTTTCAGCCCGATATGGGGAATCAACACCAATACGAGCAAGATCGCCGCGAACCCATAGAACCACCACACCAGCTTCCGCAGGCGCTGGTAATCGAGCGACGCTACGAAGGCGCAACTGACTAGGCCTGCCCCGCACCAGACCAGTTGCATCACCAGTAGTGTGCCACCTGCACCATGCTGGAGCTGTACAACATCACCATCCCGAGCGAGAGCAGCGCTCCCACACAGAATATCAAGATGGTGATGGCGGTTTTCATCGGGTTACCTGGTCAAACTTTCAACTTAACCACGCGGACGGATCGGCGAAGAGACCGGCGCGCTCGTCGTTGAGATAGGCGCGGGCGGCGGCGTCACTGCGGCCGGAGCCGTGATGACCGGTTCCGGCGCGGGCGCGGCCGGAGCCGAAGCCGTGGCCTTGGCCGGGATCTTGAGCTTCATGCCCACGTTGATGCGGTCGGTCTTCATGTTGTTGGCCGCGCGGATGGCCTTGACGCTCGCACCGGTTTTCTTCGAGATGCCGAACAGCGTGTCGCCGCTCTTCACTTCGTAGGTCGTCGTCGCACCACCGGTCGCTTCCGGAGCCGCCGCCGTGGCGGAGGCTGTCGGAGCAGCAGCTGGAGCCACCGCCGGAGCCGGGATGTTCAACGATTGGCCGATCTTCAGTTTGGCAGAATCCACACCCGGGTTGGCCGCCGTAAGCTTGGCCACCGTGATCTTGTTCTTCTTCGCGATGGTGTAGAAGTTGTCACCCTTCGCGACTTTGTATTGTTGCACTGGGCCGGCCGCATCCAGCGGGGCCGCCGCAGGAGGCGCCATACCGGTATCCACGACCGCTGGGGCTGCCGGAGCCGCCGTCGGATGGGCACCCACGGCCGTCGGCGCTGCCGGAGCTGGCGTCACCGGAGTGGTGACCGGCGCACTCACGGGCGCGAACGGATCAGCCGCCGGAGCGGTGGTGCTGGCTGTCGGAACGCGCCATTAGAAGCGCCACCGTAGAAAGGATCACTGGATGCCGGAGCGGGCGGGTTGCCGGAAATCACTTCCGTCGGCGGAGCCTTCGGTTCATCTTTCTTGCAACCACCTTGCATCAAGACGCCGAAGATCAGGACGGCGTGCACGGCAACGATGCTGTAAACAGCAACTTTGACGTTGGACTTGGCTTTGCTGGTCTGCTTCTCGAGCGACCCCTGCGGGACTAATGGATTTGGACTATTTGCTGACATACTTTTGGGCAGTTAGGTTTTATTTCAGGTTCGGGCTGGCAATTGGGCCGGACAATTTCGGTTAAATTTTTCTGACAATCGCCAAATTCTTTAAATTCAATCTATTCTAGGGCCTTTACGGCCACTTTGTCGCCACTACTAATGGCGCGACTCGCTGACACACCACCAGCGATTGTGCGCTCAACATGCTCGACCGACTGTCGAAACACGTCACCCCGGTGCTGGTAGTTTTGAAACATGTCAAAGCTTGAGCAGGCCGGTGAAAGCAGAACAATGTCGCCAGACTCCGCCTGTTGAGCGGATTCTTGGACCGCTTCTAGCAGTGAACCCACCAGTGTGCAAGGAGTAAACAGGCTCCAAGACGCACGAAGTTTTTCCTTCGTCTCGCCGATCAAAAACGCATGCTTTACGCGCTTCGATAAAAGCGGCCCTACCGAATGGTATTCAAAGCCTTTATCCCGCCCTCCGGCGATCAGGAAGATGTTCTTTTCCCCCTGTTTGCCCAAAGGCATCGTCTGCAGCGCCTTGTCGAGCGCATCCGGGTTCGTCGCCTTCGAATCGTTCACATACCGGACGCCGTTGACCGCCGCCACCACTTCGCAACGGTGCGCCGCCGGGATATAACTCTTGAGGGACTTTTGCACCTCTTCCAAAGGCAGACGGAGGATGAACGCGATCGCCAAAGTGGCCATCAAGTTTTCGGCATTGTGCGGGCCCATCAACCGGCATTCGTCCATGTTCAGAATCGGCCCGGACCAGTTCGGGATGCGGCTGATGATCAAGCCCCGCTCCAAATAGATATCCGCGTCCCGGTCTGTCGCGCTGAAAGTGATGATTTTGGACGGGATACGCGCCTCGATCGACTTCAACTGGTCCAAGGCATCGCTCTGGATGATCGCCCAGTCGAACATCTGCTGGTTCTCGAAGATGCGCGCTTTCGCCTTGGTGTATTCCTCCATGCCGGAATAACGGTCCAGGTGATCGGGCGTGATGTTCATCATCACCGCGATGATCGGCCGGAAGTAATGGATGGCTTCCAATTGGAAGGAACTGACCTCCAAGGTCAGCAAATCCAGCTCCACCGATTGCTTGGCCACGGAACAGATCGGCGTACCGATGTTCCCCGCCGCCACCGTGCGCTTCTGGGTATGCGTCAGCATCCGCTCGACCAGTTCCGTGGTCGTCGTCTTGCCGTTCGTACCCGTGATGGAAATGTTCAGGCAACGCGAAAACTGGTAGCCGAGCTCCAATTCGCTGATCAACGGCAGGCAGGTCTCTTTGACTTCCTGCACCAGAGGCAGCAGCGGCGGCACCCCCGGGCTGATGACCCCCAGCGAGAACGGCCCCTTCGGTGCTTCCGTGGCACCGAGCAACACAGTCACGCCGATGGCCCGCAATTCTTCGGCCTGCTTTTCGAGGTTTTCCGAGGTCACACTGTCCACTGCCGTGACACGCGCGCCCAGCTCCACGAGCAGACGCGCCGCAGCGACGCCGCTCTTGCCAAGGCCGATCACCAATACTGCTTTATCTGCCAGATCGTTCATCAAAATATATTCCTACCGCAGCTTCAACGTGCTCAAGGCCACCACCGCACACAGGATGGTAAGGATGTAAAACCGCGTCACCACCTGCGCCTCATACCAGCCTTTGCGTTCAAAATGATGGTGAATGGGCGCCATCAAAAACACACGCCGCCCTTCACCGAACCGGCGCTTGGTGTATTTGAACCAGCCGCGCTGGATCATCACCGACATCGCTTCCACCACGAAAACACCCCCCGCGATCACCAGCACAAACGGCTGATGGATCAATACCGCCACGATGCCCAACGCACCGCCCAGCGCCAGCGACCCGGTATCTCCCATGAACACCTGCGCCGGATGGCAGTTGAACCACAGAAAACCCAGCCCCGCGCCAAACATGGCCGCGCAAAAGATCGTCAACTCACCCGCGCCCGGCACATAAGGCACCTGCAAGTAACCGGCCATCTTGATATTACCGGCGATGTAGGTCAGCACCACGAAGACCACCGAGACAATCGTCGTGCAACCGATGGCCAGACCGTCCAGCCCATCCGTCAGGTTCACGGCATTGGAACTGCCCACGATGGTCAGCACCACTAGCACAATCCCTACCGGCTCGCCCCGTCAGCACCGGATACTTGTAGAACGGCACCATGATGTCCGTGATCAAAATCTTTGTGGCTGGCAGCGCCCACAAATAGACTGCGATGAAGATCGCGAGGCCGAACTGCACGATCAGCTTCACATGCTCCGCCGCGCCCTTGTTGTTCTGCTGCGTGATCTTGGCGTAATCGTCATAGAAACCGAGCCCTGCCAGCACGATCACCGAAAGCAGCGTGAGCAAGATATGCGCGTTCATCTGCGCCCAAAGCAGCGCGGAGATATCCAGCGACAGCACGATCAGGAGCCCGCCCATCGTCGGCGTGCCCTTCTTGCTCAGGCGGGATTTCAGATCCCCGCCCTCTTCCGCCTTGTCCAGATAGTTCTGCCCAAACTTCAATTCCTTCAACCAGCGGATCACCTTCGGGCCGAGCCAAAGGCTGAGCAGCAAAGCCGTGATGGCCGCCCCCGCGCTGCGGAAGGTGATGTAACGAAACACATTCAGAAACGATACGTAGTGTTCCCACGTCGTCCCGTCGCTCACCTTCAGAATGTATTGTGTCAGATAATACAGCATCTAAACCCTTTAACCCTTGGCCGCCATTTCCCTTACCCGCCGCTCACCCAGCAACCGGATGGCAAACCGGGGCAAGCCCACCCGGGCTGCCAGCCGTGCCTGCCGGTCGTTCCGCTCCGCCAGCCCGGCGTCACGCCATTCCTCGTCCACGGACGAGGCCGTCGCGTGACCGGCCATGGCTTTGTCGTTGCTTCTCGACATATGCTCTGTGTGTTTTTGGTTTACCCAAGGCTTCCAGCACCCGTTCCAGACGGCTGCTGCGTGAAGCCTTCACCAGTAAAGTATCGCCTGCTTTCACCAACTGTTTCAGCTCCGCCGTGGCACCGGCGACATCCGCGTATTCCTTCACCATCTTCACGCCGCCCGCTTTCGCCGCGCATGCGGTGACCTGCGCCATCCGGCCGATCGCCAGTAACGCATCCACCTTCAAGTCCGCGGTATGACGGCCCACTTCGGCATGCGCCGCCGCGCACGAAGCGCCCAGTTCCGCCATATCGCCGAGAATGGCGATGCGCCGGCCCTTGCACGGCAGATCCACCAGCGTTTGCAAGGCCACCAGCATCGAATCCGCGTTCGCGTTATAACTGTCGTCCAGCACGGTCACGCCTGCTCGTTGAGATACCTGCAAGCGCATCTTCGGCACCGGGCAATGCAGCAAACCACGTTGCAATTCCTGCCGGCCAAAACCCAGTTCTGCGCCGACCGCCAAAGCCAGCAACGCATTGGAAACCTGATGCCGCCCCAGCAACGGGATGCGGTAGAGCCCGTTCAGATCTGACTTTGGTGAAACGACCTTAAACTCCGTTCCTAACAGGCTCACCTTGATGTCCTGCGCCCGCCAGTCACCCCGGTCACGCAAACCCACCGTCACCACTTCGCAATTGGCCCGGCGGATGATTTGTTCCATCCATGGGCTATCCAGGTTCACGAACAGTTTGCCGTTCTCCGGCATCAGTTCGGCGAGCGTCCCTTCCTCTTGGGCCACGCCCACCAGATCGCCAAAAAATTCCAGATGTTCCCGGCCGATGCTCGTGATGATGCCGTATTTGGCCTGGATCATCTTGACCAAGGGAGCCAGCTCGCCCGGATGATTCGTCCCCACCTCCAAGACGGCCGCCTGATGTTGCACGGTCAGCTTGAGCAACGTTGCCGGCACCCCGATGTCGTTGTTGAAACTGGCCTCGCTCCGCAATGTCACGAACCACTGGCTCAGTACGGACGCGACCAGTTCTTTGGTCGTGGTCTTGCCGTTCGAGCCCGCCACCGCCACCACTGGGATCTCAAACCCTTGCCGGTGCGCCGCCGCGATTTGTCCGTACGCGATACGCGTATTCGGCACCACAATCACCGGGCAACGGTTCCACCCCGCAGGCAGCTTCCCCTGCTCCACCACCACTGCCGCGACACCTTTGCCCGCGACTTCATCCAGAAACTGGTGCCCATCAAATTTCTCCCCGGCAATAGCCACAAACACATCCCCCGCCCCAACCGAACGCGAATCGGTGCTGATGCCTTTCAACGGCACATTACTCAGGTTCCCCTGAATCTTTGCTCCGCAGGCATCGGCCAGCGATTTCAATGTGAATTGTTCCATCATCACCATACTTCAGTTACTGCGCGAAGGGGCGTACCCCATCGCATCCAAAGTTTCCTGGGCATAAACACGGTCATCAAAAGGAACGACCGTGTCTTGAAATTCTTGATAGGTCTCGTGCCCCTTCCCCGCGATCAAAACCAGATCGCCCGGCTGGGCCATGCGGATGATCTCGTCGATCGCCCGGCTGCGATCCAGCTCGACCTGATAGCCATCCGGCCGCACGGAACGAAAGCCCTCTTCCACCATCGCGGCGATCGCTTCCGGTTTTTCTTTCCGTGGGTTGTCCGTGGTGATGAATGTGTAATCCGCCAGCTCGGCCGCCACCGCACCCATCTTGGCGCGCTTGCCCGTATCCCGGCTGCCACCGCATCCAAACGCCAGCAACAGGCGGCCTTTCGTCAACTCCCGCATGGTTGCGAGCACATTGCGCAAGGCATCGTCCGTGTGCGCGTAATCCACAAACACCCCGAACGGCTGGCCGGAGGTCACCGCTTCCAAACGTCCGGGCACCGGCGGAATGGAACCCAAAGCCTGCTGGATGTGCTCCACCTTGACCTCGAGCGCCAGCGCGGCACCGACGGCCGCGAGGGCGTTGTAAACATTATGCCGCCCGATCAACGGCAGCGTGATCTCGAAACGGCGCGTGTCCGCTTCGACGACAAAGCGCGTTTCCGTGGCGCCTAACTGCACATTCACCGCGCGCAGTTTGGCGTTCTCCTTCAGACCGTAGCTGAGATTGACTTCCAGCTCAGATTCGCGGCTCAGGCGGTCGCCGAAAGCGTCATCGATGTTGATGATGGCCGTGCTCTTCTTGCCCCGGAGAACAACGGGCTGAACAGTTTCTTCTTCGCCTGATAATACGCCTCCATGTCCTCGTGATAATCGAGATGATCTTGCGTCAGGTTCGTGAAGATGCAGACATCAAAATCCACTCCATGCACACGGCCCTGATCCAAGGCGTGGGAGCTGACCTCCATCACACAGGCGCCACAACCGGCCCGTAGCATCTGCGCGAGCATTTGCTGCGTTTCCAATGCCTCAGGCGTGGTGCGATGCGCCGGAATCATGCGGTCACCGACCTCATAGCGCACCGTGCCGATCAAGCCCGTCTGCTGCCCCGCCACTTCCAAGATGCGCTTCACCAAAAAGGAAACCGTCGTCTTCCCGTTGGTGCCGGTGACGCCGATGACCTTCAGTTTGCGGCTCGGATGCTGGTAAAACGATGCCGCCACCCGGGCCAGCGCCTCGCGCGAGTCCGTCACCTTGACCTTCGCCGCGCGTAACGACGAAAAGCCGTTCTGTTCGCAAATGATGGCCGCGGCCCCGCGGTCGATCGCGTTGGCGATGTAGTCATGACCATCCACATTCTGCCCCCGCACGGCCACGAAAACCATGCCGGGCGTCACCCGGCGGGAGTCATAAGTGATACCGGCAACGTCACGCTGGAGGTTGCCCTCCACCCGGACGGCCTGCAGGTTGTTGATGAGTTCTTTGAGTTGCATGGCGGTGCGTCAGTTACGCTGTGCGGTCGTTAACACCGGCCGTTTAAGGTCAGTAGAGAGTTGCTCCGTCGGGTTGATCTCCGGACGGATGTTCAGGTAATTCGCCGCTTTGACGGCGATATTGTGAAAGAAAGGAGCTGCCGTTTGGCCGCCGTAGTAACCGTTCTTCGGCTCGTCCAAGACGACCGAGATGCACAACTCCGGATCATCAGCCGGGAAGAACCCGATGAAGGAGGAGAAGTATTTGCCGGAAACATAGACGCCATGCTCGGCTTTTTGCGCCGTGCCCGTCTTGCCCGCCACCGTGTAGTAATCCAGCTTGGCCTTCACCGCTGTACCGTCTTTGCTCACCACCGTCTTCAAGGCGGTCACCATGTCCCGGGACGCCGACGGCGTGATCACCTGCCGCACCATCTGCGGTTGGTATTTCACCACCACCCGGCCCTGGGTATCTTCCAACCGGTCCACCAGCATCGGACGCATCAGCCGGCCATTGTTGGCAATCGCCGACATCGCCATCACCGTCTGCAACGGTGTCGTGGCCACTTCGTGACCCATGGGAATGCGCGAGATGGAGAGCTTGTTCCATTTATTCACCGGATGCAGGATGCCCGAGACTTCCCTGGCAACGGAATGCCCGTCCGCTCACCAAACCCGAAACCGCGGATATACCGGTAGAGCAACTCCTCGCCCATCTTGATACCGATCTTGGCCGAGCCGATGTTCGAGGACTTAGTGATGATATCTTCCACTGTGAGCAACCCGTAGCCTTCATGGTCTTTCAGGATTTTCCCGGCGTAGAGAAAGCGACCATGCTCACAATCATAGCGGTCCTCCAAAGTAGTGACGTGCTCGTTCAGCGCACCGCTGACCACCACGATTTTGAAGGTAGAACCAGGTTCGGAGATATCACAGATGACGCGGTTGCGGCGTTGATCGGGCGTGGCCCCGCCCGGATTGTTCGGGTCAAACGTCGGCAACGTGGCCATCGCCAGGATTTCGCCCGTCTTCGGACGGACAACGATACACGACGCGCTGATCGGCGTGTGCTTCTTCATCGCTTCGGCCAGTTCCTGTTCCACCACATGTTGCAGCACAGAATCGATGGTCAGCACTACGTTCAGCCCGTCTTTGGCCTCGATTTCCTGTTCCCGAAACGCCACAACCTCACGCCGGGCGCGGTCCGTTTCCGTCATGCGCCAGCCGCGCACGCCGGAAAGTTTTCCGTTCATCGTGCGCTCGATGCCTTCAATGCCCGTCGTCTCGCTCACCCGCGCGCCATCGACTTCCTTCTCCCCCACGCCGACGAAGCCCAACACATGCGAGGCCAGGCTTTCATTCGGATAGATGCGGAGCTGGTCATCCACGGGATCGGCGAAGATCGCCTTGTTCCGCAGGTTGCGCAGGAAACCCTTCTCCACCTTGGTCAAAGCCTTCTCATCGGCGACGAGCTTGAGCTTGTCCATCGTTTCCTGAATGGATTGCCAAGCTTCCACCTTGACCTTCTTCTTGAGCACCACATAGCGGTTGGTCGTCGTGGAACCGTCCGACAATTGGCGAGTGCGGGGCTGGATGCGTTGGAGCACTTCTGCCTCGGTCATCTCCAGCAACGGAGCGACCGCGCGCGCGACTTGCGGCGCAAAAGGCCCGATCAAGGTGGGATCGGCGCACAGCGTTTTGACGAACACGCTGGTCGCCAGCAGATTGCCGCGCACATCCCGGATCTCGCCCCGGCGGGGCTCGAAGAGGACGCGGCGTTGGGTGTTGTCTTGCGCGAGGTTGCTCAGCGCATCGTGCCGGAAGATCTGCAGATCAACGAGCCGGTACGCCAGCGCGCAAAACGCCGCCATCAGCATCAAAGCCAAGGCGAGCAAACGGCGATATGGCACCGGCGTGACCATTAAGTTGAATCCTGAATTGCCGACCCCACGCAGCCACCGGTATCCCGGCCGGGTGCGCGTGAGCGACGGCGAAAAATTGTTCGAGTGATGACACTACGGAATATTGACCCCACCGCGCACATCCCCAGCCATCCGCCGGTCCGCGGCCACCTGTCCCGTTTCCATCGGGAGTTCCACCATCCGCACCACCTGATCTGGTTGCGGCGGCACCAAGCCCAAACGTAATTCTTTCACGCGGGCATCGATGACCCGCGGCGAACGCATCTGCGCGAGCTGGTCGCCCCGCAGTTTGTTCAGGCGCTTCAATTCGAGCAGCTTCGTCTCCCGGGCCTTGATCTCCTTGCCGAGCGAATAGATCTGGTTCTTCTGCCAGACGTAGCCGATGCCCGAGCCCGCGATGCACAAGCAGAGCAGAAAGGCCTTGATTGCCGGCCCAAACCGCACTCCCGCTGTCTCATTTTTACGATTCCGCGCCATCTTTAAAACTTTCTAAACTTTTTCCAGCACCCGCAGTTGCGCACTGCGCGCCCGGGGGTTTTGGGCGAGTTCAGCCTCGCCCGGTAAAATCGCTTTGCGGCTCACCAGCCGCATCTTCGGCACACAGTCCTGACGTAGCTCGGGCACATCCACTTCACCCGGAAACGTATAATCCCGCGCCATCTCGCGGCCCCACAGTTTCACCGTCCGGTCTTCTAACGAGTGGAAGGTGATCACCGCCAACCGTCCGCCGGGCTTCAACACTTCAAACGCCGCCTGCAATCCGCGCTCCACACACCCGATCTCGTCATTCACCACGATCCGTAAGGCCTGAAAAATCTTTGTCGCCGGATGCGCCTTGCGCCCGGCCCGGGGCGATACGCGCTCGATCAGATCGGCCAGCTGCTTCGTCGTCGTGAACGGCCGGTCTTCCGTGATCACCCGCGCGAACCGTCGCGCCTGCGGCTCATCCCCGTATTCTCGAAAAATCTGCGTCAACTCATCCAGCGACCGCTCATTCACCAGATCCGCTGCCGTCAACGGCTCCCGCGTATCCATCCGCATATCCAGCGGCCCATCCGCCTGGAAACTGAATCCGCGTTCCGCCACATCCAACTGCGGCGAGCTCACACCCAGATCAAAGAGCACTCCATCACAACTGTTTTCCGGCAACCACTCGCGCAACTGATCGAACCGGCCACGCTGGATCTCGAACCGGCCGGGAAACTCTGCTCCCAACCGCGCTTTTGCCGTCTCAACGGCGACGCCATCTCGATCGCAACCAAACAGCCATCCACTCGGGCTGCTGGCTCTCAATATGGCTGCTGCGTGTCCAGCCCCACCGAGGGTCCCGTCCACGTACCGGCCGCCCGTCCGGGGTTGCAGGGCCGACAACACCTCCCCCAGCATCACTGGAATGTGGATGAAGTCGGTCACGTTGCATCGCCTTGGCTCATTTCCACCGGCGTCCCAGACTGAACATCTTCGCGGTCAGCCAGCTCCACGCGGCTGCGCCCTTGCCCTTCGGCTGCACCTTCGCCGCCGAGTTGATGGCCGTCGGCGCCTTCGGCGTCGCCAGCTCAAAATCCGTTTCGCTCAGGTCATTCCGCACGACCTTCACTTGCTCGAGCTTCAGCTCACCCTGCTCCAGGCTGGTGCTGAACTGCGCCGCCGCCTTGGCCGCGCGTTCCTTCGTACGCTGACCAAACAGGGCATGACGCAAGCTCTTGCTCTTGCCGACCTCCTCGATCACCGAGGTGGAAGCAAGCGGCGCCGAGTCTGCAGACTCGGTCACCGCGTGGGTTCCTCCCTCCGGTGCATCGGAGAAAAGTGATTCGTCTGCTGCCGGCGCGGCGGCGCGACCGGCCGATTCGAAACGCGGGAGGCGTTTCTTCTCGTCCATGCGGAACGGACTCGGCTCGTCCGTCGCGCGCTGAACTGATTTCGATGCCGCCAAAAGTGATCCTGTCTCCATAAGCCTCAATTCCTTTAGATGAGTTTGAACGCTTCTGAGAGGAGCGCGTCGTCCACCATGGACGCCTGCTCCCACCGCTCGGGATTCCAGATCTCGAACCGGTCCACCAACCCGACCAACATCGCTTCTTTGTCGATGCCGACCGCCTTGGCCATGTTCTCAGGGAGGCAAATACGTCCCGCCTTATCCAGAGATGCCGAGGCCGACTTCCGGCCCAGCAACCGCCGCAAAGACTCCGCTTTCGGATCCGCGAACGGCATTGCTTTCAGCTTCTGCACCAACTGCGCCATCTCCTCCGGCGGGAGCACCAACAAACACGCTTCCGCGAGACCAGCGCTGGGCCACAGAATCAAGGTCAACTCCACGTCCGGCTGATGAGGCCGCCACTTAGCCGGGACCTGAACGCGACGCTTATCGTCAACCCCGTGACGAAAGGTCGAGTTATAGTAAATCGGCGTAATGGTTTCGGTAGCTGACATTGACCATTTAGAACGCGGCTTCTGGGCCCATCTTCCACCGCGCCCCACAACGCCCCACTTTCAACCATTTTCACCCATTTTAGTCAACTTCTAACTCACACATTTTTTGTTCCAGCTTTATTCACCATCACTTTATCGTGAAACATTGGGGTTTTTACGTAGTTTGTGAACAACTTTTCCCCTCTACACAACGGTTGCAAAAGCGGGCAAAAGCCAAAATCTCATAAAATTCAGATTAGCGTTATCGATATAGCGAGTTTTTAGAATCAGAAAACCACCACCCCATTCCCCCTTTTCAACCCTCCACTCCGCCCCCTAAAACCCAGATTTCACCCACCCTTCACCCCACTCCGCCCCCCAAGATTCTCTTTCCCGTTACCGCTTTTCCTGCTTCATTCCGCGCGTGCCTGAGACAGAATTGCGCACTTTAGATTTTGATTACCCGCTGCCGCCGGAGCTGATCGCCCAGCATCCGGCTCCGCAACGGGACCAATCACGCCTGCTGGTCACCGACCGGGCAACCGGCCAGATGACCCATCGGCGCTTCCCCGACCTCCTCAGTTACCTCCGCCCCGGCGATACCTTGGTCTTGAACAACTCCCGGGTCATCCCCGCCCGGCTCAGGGGCACGAAGCGTGGCAGCGGGGGCCAGATCGAGACGCTTTTGGTGGAAGAAACCGCCCCAAACGATTGGTGGGTGATGCTTCGCCCCGGAAAACGCGTCCGCCCCGGCACCCAGATCGACTTCACCCAGCATGACGGTTCCCCGGCTCCACTCAGCGCCGAAGTGCTGGAGAAAAACGCGGAAGGCCACTGCCGCCTGCGCTTCAATTGCACCGGCAACGTCCTGGATGTCATCGATTCCCTCGGCGAAATCCCCCTCCCGCCCTACATCGCCCGTGAAGCCGGTCCCTCTCGTCCGGAAGACCTGGAGCGCTATCAAACTGTATACGCCCAAGCACGCGGCTCCGTCGCCGCGCCCACGGCAGGCCTGCATTTCACTCCTGCGTTGCTTGCCCAGGCCCAAGCGCTCGGCATCAATGTGTGTTACGTCACACTCCATGTCGGTCTGGGAACATTCGCGCCGTTGAAAGTTGAGCAGATCGCGCAACACCAGATGCACTCGGAGCGATTCGAACTAAGCGCTACAACGGTAGAAACGATCGCCCGCACAAAGACCAGCGGCGGCCGCGTCATCGCCGTGGGCACCACCACGGTGCGCGTGCTGGAATCCGTCGCCGCACAGAACGAAGGACAACTCGTGGCGATGCGCGGCAGTACCAAGATATTTATTTATCCGCCCTATCGCTTCCGTGTGATTGATTGTCTCGTCACAAATTTCCATCTGCCGCAATCCACGTTGCTGATGCTCGTGAGCGCGTTCATGGCTCCGGGTGAGATGCGTGGTCGTGAAATGGCGCTGCAGGCCTATGCCGAAGCGGTGCGTGAGAAATATCGTTTTTTTAGCTATGGTGATGCGATGCTGATTTTGTGAAGAGAAGCTGACACGAATTGCACCAATTTTCACAAATCAGGAAAACACTGCCAATAAATAGAAATTTTTTCGACTTTTCTAATCTGTGTTTATCTCTGTCCATCTGTGGTTAAATTCTTAAGCCGATGACGGAAAAGAAACAAAAACGTCCTTACGTTTATCTCAATCTCGCTATGACTGCGGATGGCAAGATTGCGACGGCGAATCGCGCCATCACCACGTTTGGCTCGGAAGTGGACTCAGATCAGTTTTACAAACTGCGCGCCAGTGCGGATGCCATCATGTCCGGCGCCCGCACCGTGGATACGTTGCCCGTGACGCTGGGGAATGGCGGCGAGAAATATCGCCGACTGCGCGTGAAGAACGGGCTTGATGATCACGCCTTGCGCATCATTGTCAGCGGTTCGGCCAGCATTGATCCGCGCGCGGAAATATTTAAGCACCGTTTCTCCCCCATCATTCTGCTCACCACCCAGCGCGCCGCAAAATCACGCCTCAAAAAATTGGCTCCGCTCGTGGACGACATCGGCCAGTTCGGCGATAAGGAACTCGACGTCGTCGCGGCGTTGCGATGGTTGCGCTCGAAATGGAAAGTGAACCGCTTGCTCTGCGAAGGCGGCGCAGATTTGAACGACCTCTTCTTCCGGGCGGATTGCGTGGACGAGATCAACCTCACCTTCTGTCCCTTCATCTTCGGCGGCCGCACCGCCCCCACGCTTGCCGAAGGTATCGGCCTACCCAAGCTTGCGGATGCGCGACAGTTTGAATTGCATTCGGCGAAACAAATCGGCGAGGAACTCTTAGCTGTGTTCTGGCGCAAGTCTTAGGAGCGCGGCCAGACTACTTCTCTGCCTTCGTCTCCACCCAACGCGCAAAAAGCCAGAGCAGATCGGCCAGCCGGTTCAGGTAGATGATGATCTCGTCGTTTTGCAGCATGGCCTGATCATGCAGCGCACAAACGCGGCGCTCCGCTCGACGGCACGTAGTGCGCGCAACGTCCAACGCAGCCGAGTTCACCGACGCTCCCGGTGTCGCCCAACCTTTGAAAGAAACTTTCTGCGCCTCGATCTCCGCCACGAGCTTGTCCAGCTTCACCGTCAGCTCCGGCGTCACGAGCAGGAACCCATCTTTGACATATCGCGGCAGATCATCCACCGCCGTAGCCAGCTCGCCCATCAAAGTCACGAGATCTTTCTGGATGATGAGCAGGTTATCCTGCACGAATTCGTGAGTAGCCGTGGCCCGAGCCATGCCCAGCGCGGTGTTCAGTTCATCCACGCAACCATACGCCTCCACACGGGGATGGCTCTTGGGCACCCGGCGATTATACATCAGCCCGGTCGTGCCCTTATCACCCGTTCTCGTCGCAATGCTCATGGAAGCGGACTAGACACCACGTCCGGGAGATGTGCAAGGGGACAAATTCAATCTCACTCTTCAAAACGAAAATCCAATTGGACAATCCTGACCGGGCTGCCTCAAACTAGTCGCAGGGAAGATAAATCTGCCATTATCTATTCGATGAAAACAGCCGTTACTGTCAGTCCTGCTGAACAATCCGGCACTTGTCCCACTTGCGGCGCAACCGTTCCGCAAGACCCACGCTTTGTTTCTTGGTGTCCGGCTTGTGAATGGAATCTGGCCCCCAGCAAAGCAAGCAAGTCCCTGAGCCTCTTCGAACGGATGTATCTCCAGGCTGGCGCTTCTCAAGGAAGGCGCCTCCTGAAGGAATTTCAGAATCCCGCGGCAACCCCGTCACACTCGTCTGCTGCCCGGCGCATCGCTCTGGCTTTGGCATTGCTAGTGCATCTCAGCTCATTTGCCTTTCTGTCATTGGCGATAATGTTTTTCTGGCTGACTCCCGACAACAAAATCCTGGCAATTTTCGGGTTGTTTTCTTTGAGCATTTTTATGGCCTTGAAGCCGCAGATTCCAGCCGCTCCGAAAGCAACCCTGCGGCCGGAAGACCACCCACAACTCTTCCGTACGATAGCGAAAGTGCAATCAGTGCTACTTGCCAAAAGGGCACATCATGTAGTGATCGACCACGAGTTTAACGCCAGCTTCAGCCACACAGGGTGGGGTTGGAAACCGACACTAACGCTTGGCTATCCTTTGCTTCATGTCCTCTCAGCTGAGGAAAAGATGTGGCTCATCAGCCATGAACTGGCGCATGGTGCAAACGCCGATCCAACCCGTGGTTTTCTGATCGGCTCAGCCATTCATTCACTGAACCAGTGGTATCACACACTGGCAGAAACGAAATGGCAGGACGAACCCGCTGATGGCTCGAGCATAGCCATCATCGTGTGGCTGGCCGGGCATCTGGCCAAATGGTTCATGCGGGCGTTGTCGCTGATTCCCTTGGGTCTCTCCAGATTGCTCAGCCATTTGCTCTGGTATGATTCACAGCGAGCCGAATATTTGGCAGACCGGCTGGCCTGTCAAATCGCAGGAAAACAAGCCGGTCTTTCCTGTCTCTACAAGCTCAACCACCAGTCGCTTTTTGAACTCAGCACGCAACAAACCGTAGTACGCCAGAAGAGATAAGTTTGTGGGAGCGATTGGACCGTAACCTCAAAGAGCTACCGGCGCATGAACTAGAAAGGTTAAGGCGATTGATGATCAAGGAAGATGCACGCCTCGCAGCAACACATCCTCCCACGGGCCATCGTATCGCCGCCATCGAAGCCCTTCCGCAAGTGTCTCCATCAGTAATCCTGAGCAAGACTGAGACCGACGCATTGGAAACTGAGCTGAAGCGATTTCAAGGTGAAGTGGAATCGACCTTGCGAAATGCCTACACCAATCACCTCTACTTTTGACTTGGTTCAAAGTGACGCGAACGCTTCATGATATATCACCATGCCGTGATGTTTCGGCAAAGCGTCCGGCCGCAACTCAAGCACCATGAAAGCTTCATCTGGAACTTCATACGGAGAAAGGATTCCATGCGGCTTGGCCGGCACAAAACCAAAGCGCGGGTAATATTCAGGGTGACCCAGAACGATCACCAGTTCCCAACCAAGCCGGCGGGCTTCCATCAACCCCGCCTCGGTCAACAGCGAGCCGATGCCTTTGCGCTGCTGCCCCGGCAATACCGCTAGCGGTGCCAGCGCCAAGGCGTTGGTAACACCCCGTTCGCCAGCGATCTGTACCGGACTGAAGGCGATGTGTCCCACCACCCTTCCCTCCAGCTCTGCCACCAGCGAGATGGTGAGCGCATCCGCCGCCAGCAAGGCATCCACCAACCCAGCTTCAGCGGGCCCGCCAAATGCGGCCACATTCACTTCATGAATCGCGGCGGCGTCTGGAGGCGATTCAGGCCGCACAAGGACGGACATAAAATCAATCAATTCAAGGCTTAGCGACGGTCTTCTCACCGCTGATCTTGAGGTTGCGGACTTTTACCGACTTGCCTGCGGCCAACCAGCTGCGCGCCTTCGGCGACGCAAGGTATTCATGCTGGGCGCGCAATTCCTGCCCATCCAGATTCGCCGCCATCTGGTTCCCTTTCCACTCCACGCGGATGCGGTGCCATTCACCCGGCTTCACCGTCATCGGCAGTTTAGCGATGGTGTGCGAAGGCGCCACGGAATCTTCTGCGATGCTTAGACCGGTGGTCGATACCACCACCCGCCCCACATGCTTCGCGCCATCGCAGCCCACCAAAAAAGAGCCCGGCCCATCCAGAAAGAACTCCACCTCGATGACTGCATCCTTTAACCCGGCCTTGTGATGCAAAACCGGGATATGCTTCTCCTCGGGCAGATCAAGCACACTGAGAACGCCTTCACCCGGTGTCCACTTGCCCTTAGCCACACTGAAACTGTCATCGAGCGGTCCCTTGAATGCAGGCGAAGCGATCAACGGCAGATCATGATCATGCAGCAACGGTTTGACCGCTTGAGCGGATGCCGAGGAAACAAAAGCTAAGCAGAGAACTGCCGCCAGACGATGGATGGCTTTCATGTTGCTGCCCAGCATAACCGGTTGGCAGCGACGGGAGCAATACGTGAAGTGCTAAGTAAAATCACCCACGGCATAACGATGCTTTGTCTTTAAAAAGACCTTGGGGAGAATTCCTCACTTGCAGCATCAGGTCCGCACGGTAAACCCGTTAGAATATAGCCACATCCCTCGCTCAGACGGGAAAGCATGGCTCAGGTACAAATAAGCGTGGGCGAGAGACTCCGATGCATCCAATTTACTCCTTAGCCAAAAGTCGTCTTTAACTCAAAGTGGCAACCGCCGCTTCAGCCCTTCTGGCTGCCCAATCCGCGAATCATCCGGCCGGCTCGATAATCCTGTCGGGCCTGCAGGCAACTCATTTTTCCCGACACAATAGAGTTTCGTTTGAGTCCGGATAAAGAGCTGGCCCTGTGAAATCGCCATGGCTGAGCTGGTAATGCTCTGGCCGTCCTCACCCATGTGAATAAGACCCAAGATACTGCCATCCTCCACGCTGGCCATCAGAACATCACCGGCCTCGTTCTCACAATAGATCTTTCCATCAGCCGCGACGGGCGAACTTGTATACACAGCCTGTCCGGGCAGATCTTTCTTCCATTTCACCTGACCTGTCTGGGCTTCAATCCGGGCCAGCGTTTTCGTTTCATCGCCCAGCACAAAGAAGTCTCCATCGAGATACATCGGTGCGGGGCCGCCGCTAGATAATCCTTCTGCTTCTCCCCGCCACACAACATTGGTTCCGCCCGCTTTCAGGGCATGAATGATTCCACCTTTTTGCGGAGAAATCATCGTAATACCCCCACCGGAAATTATGAACGCTCCCTCCCGGCTTCTGAGCGCAGTGGCCGCATGCCAACGCCACAGCTCATTTCCCGTCTTGAGGTCCCGGCTGATCAGCCAGTCTCCAACCATGGTTAGCCACTCCGCCTGACGTTCAGACCGTAGCAGCGCTTGCGAAATGTTCTGTGCTGGCAGAACGGGTGAGGCAACAAACGACTTCTGCGTCTGTTGCCACAAAGATTTGCCAGAGCTGCTCTCGAAAGCCAAAGTATAGGCTGTCACTTCCGTCGTTTTATCTCCGCCAGCCTCTCTTTGTGCCAAGCTTTGCTGTGTCTGCAGATAAAGCTTATTCTCGAAAAGCAAGAGACCCGAAGAAAACGCCGCAGGTTTGTCTCCTACAGCATGATCTTTCCGCCAGTTCCGCCGCCATGCCTCTCGCCCCGAAAAATCATACGCCACCAAATCCCCGCTCTCTGCTAAGAAAAAGACTCTTTCGCCATCGGTCACCGGAGCTATGGCGGAACCTCGCTGATCGCTCAACCCCACCACATTCCGCCAAAGCACCCTGCCCGTCTTACGATCTAAAGCAACGGCAACCATGGACTTGTTGCGTGGTTCGACAACCGTAAGGAATACCTGCTCTTTCCAGATGATTGGGGTGACCACACTAACGCTTGGGAGTCCAGCAACCCAGGCGATGTTGTCGGTCTTGGACCAAGAACCTGGCAAATTCTTCTCGGGTGAAGAGCCGTTGAGTTCAGGACCACGGGCGTGCGGCCAATTAGCGGCCGACACGTGGGATAAAACGGAAAGAAAACCAACCAAGAAGAGGGTAAACTTGCGAAAACACCCGAAGTAGGAGAGGACAACCAAACAGTGCTTCGATCTAAAAGCGTAAACTTTCGAACTATCGCCGCTCAGTTTTTTTAGCCACTTGTCCATTAATTACAACCATACCGTAGCGTTCCCCAGCACACATCCATTAATCAGCATGCGTGCCGTCAGGCACTAGATCGGCGTACGACCGAACGCTGGCGGAGTCATCTTATGAACGGAATAAACGATGATGGCGGGAATGGTGCATTTCTTGGCCGCCCTCTTTAGAAACTCACGCCGGCTCTTCAAGTTACCCACCCGGAGGGACTTGTTGCCTTGCGGCGGCAACGAAGACTGCCCTGTTGTTTGATTTTCTTTCATATGCTTCCTGATCGGAAAATTATCGTTTTGATTAAGGGACCAAGAGCAAACCGCGTGGTTGCTCAAAGAATCCGTCCTGCGTTACCAACGTGCGGTTGCCCGTTGTCTTGTTCACTTTAAAAAGCAGACGCTCGTTCGTTCCGGCGTTCACCTTGGCATCGGAAACGTAAAGATTACCCGCGCTGTCCAAGGCCACGTGCGTGGGCAAGAGGAACGGTGTGCCTTGCGCCCCATTGGCGGCATCCGACAGGACAGACTGTATCCCGGTGCTAGGATCAATGCGGATAATCTTCTTGGCTTTGGCATCGACCACCAAAATATTGCCATTGCTCTCCACTGCCATGCCAACGGGGTAATTAAAATTGCCCGCCGCCGAAATCACCGTTTGCGCACCCGATGAGGGATCAATTTTGATCAACTTCGACGTGATGCCAGAACCATCACCGACACTTGTCACGTAGATATCACCATCATTTGGCGTTCCCGTTGGCGCAATCGCCAAGCCTTGCAAGAAATAGAAGTTACCACCTTGTGTCAGGGTAGTTTGCGCGCCGGTTACCGGATCAACCCTGAAGACCGCTCCGGATTCAGAGAAAGCGTCCAAGTCGGCCACAAGTATTTTTCCCACGTTCGGTGCCTTCGTCTCCACTTTCACCCCGAACGGCACCACAAAGTTACCACCAGTGGAAACCGGCGTGACGGCAAAAGTCAGCCGATTGATACGGAACAATCCCCCACCCCGGCTTGTTTCATAATCCACTACCACGATATTACCATCCGCTTCACGAGCCACCTCATAGGGATCTTTGATGGAGGTAATGATCACAGCCGTCGCCGGACTGGCCACACGGGATATCAGGATAGTCCCCGTGCTGTGGTAAGGCCCACGATCGGCCACGATCACATCCCCAGCCGACATCAAGATTGTCCACACATCAAAGAAGCTGCTCAACCCGCTGGTGAAACCAGTCGAGGAAGCCGTCAACTGTTTGCCCGCTCCTGCTGTGTCCATGGTCAGGTTGGTGAATGTCACCGTGCCATTCCCCGCGCCCGTACCGATGTCCAAGGTCACTGTGCCAGTCAACGCACCGCTGCCCGAGGTCAATGCCACCGTCACAAGCTGGCTCGCCGCCAAACCGATGGTGGAAGGATTGCCATAAGCATCCTGGGTTTGCACCACCGGCTGCTGCAGGAAGGCGGCATTGATCTCAGCCCGGTCCGGCTGAGTGATAAAGGCCAGCTTGCTGGCGGCACCGATGGAAACTGTGAGCGTAACACCACTGCCGCCCGTCGTGCCGGTCGAATAAGTCCCGTCCGTGACCAGCAATGTCGCTGTCTCCAGCTTATACGGCACCAAAGTTCCGCCAGCCGTGCTGACGCCGCCGGTGAACGTGATTGTTGTCGGCGTTCCCAGATTGACCGCACTGCCAGTTTTGCTCGTTACCGTAGGCACACTCCCGGAACTGCCTGTCCCTAGGCCGCTGAACGTCAGCGACACGTCCCCGTTCAGGGTGGTGACCGCATTCCCGTACTGATCCACCTGCTTGATGGTAAGCACATCAGAGGAACCGGCATTCGGCGTTGTCGTGGCCGCGGTGATGCGGTAACCACTGGCCACCGTATTACCAATCGTCAGCGCCGCCCCAGTTCCGCCAGGGTTGGCGGAAGACGCTGAGCCATCAGTCACCTGCAAAGTCGCTGTCTCCGCCTTGTAAGCCTTTAGCGATCCCCCCGCTGTGCTGACACCGCTGGTGAAGGTGATCGTCGTAGGCGTTCCCAGATTGATGGCCGTACCCGTCTTGTCTGTCACAGTCGGCACATTAAAGGTAAGGGCGTTACCCAAACCGCTGAACGTCAGAACGGCGTCACCGGTGAAACCGGTCACAGTATTTCCGTACGCATCCACTTGGGTCAGAGTCAGTGCATCCGCGCTGCCGGCAACCGGCGTGGCCGAAGCAGCACTGATACGATAAGCATTGGCGGCACCCGCGGACACGGTCAGTGCGGCACCCGTCCCTCCCGGGCCGCTGGACAAATAAGTTCCATCCGTGACCTCCAAGGTCGTTGTTTCCGCCTTATACGCCACCAAACTTCCGCCCGCCGTAGCCACACCACCGGTGAAAGTGATAAAGGTAGGAATACCAACGGAAACCAGATTGCCATCCTTATCGGTCACGGTCGGCACATTGCCTCCCGTTGAAGCGGCTAAGCCGCTAAAGGTCAGCGCTACATCACCATTAAATGAAGTGACCGTGTTGCCGTACTGATCCACCAGCTTGATAGTCAAAAGATCGGCAGCCCCGGCATTTGGCGTTCCCGTCGCCACGGAGATGCGATAGCTGCTCGCCACTCCGCTGCCCACCGTCAACGCAGCGCCCGCGCCACCAAGACTGGACGACGACCGCGATGTACTGTCGGTGGCATGCAGAGTAGCCGTCTCCGCCTTATAAGCGATCAACGACCCGCCTGCCGTACTGACACCGCTCGCGAACGTGATCGTCGTTGCCGTTCCCAAATCGACGGCGCTGCCGGTCTTGTCTGTCACCGTGGGCACCGTACCGGTTGTTGCATTAGCCAGCCCGCTGAAGGTCAAAGCAACATCACCATTCAAAGTAGTCACCGTATTCCCGTACTGGTCCACTTGCTTGATGGTCAGAGCATCGGCAGATCCAACTGAAGGTGTTGCAGTAGCAGCGGTGATCCGATAAGCATTGGCCACCCCGGCAGATACGGTGAGCGCAACCCCGGCTCCACCTGGGCTACCGGAGGATAACGTGCCATCAGTGACATCCAAGGTGGCAGCCTCCGCCGCATAAGCCACCAATGTACCGCCTGCCGTAGCCACGCCGCCCGTAAAGGTAACCGTTACCGGTAAGCCTTGATTGACAGCCACTGAAGTTTTATCTGTGACCGTGGGCACCGTGCCTGCCGCAGCATTGGAAAGACCGCTGAAGGTCAGACTCAAATCACCATTGAAGCTTGTGATCGTATTGCCGTATTGATCCACCCGTTTGATGGTCAAGACATCTGACTGGCCGGCCACTGGCGTGCTTGTAGCAGCCGTGATGCGATACGCGCTCGCAGACCCA
This sequence comes from Limisphaerales bacterium, assembly GCA_965283725.1. Taxonomy (GTDB): domain Bacteria; phylum Verrucomicrobiota; class Verrucomicrobiia; order Limisphaerales; family JAEYXS01; genus JAEYXS01. Next base: position 665,327 of record CBDIPT010000001.1, on the reverse strand, counting down.
ACATTCACCGTCACAGACACACCACTGCCACCGGTCGTGCTCGTGGAATGAGTCCCATCGGTAGTTTGCAGACTGGCTGTTTCCGCTTTGTAAGCCTTCAAAAGACCGCCTTGTGTGCTTACTCCGTTTGTGAAGCTGATGGCTGTCGGGCTGCCCAAGTCCACCGGGTTACCATTCTTGTCCGTGACCGTCGGGACATCGCCATCCGCAGAAGTGCCCAAACCACTGAACGTCAGCGTCACATCACCAGTGAAATCTGTGAGAATATTTCCAAATTGATCTACCAGCTTGATGGTCAATTGATCCCCAGCTCCAGCCGCCACCGGACTCGTCGCTGCCGTGATCGTATAACCCGAAAGCGCTCCATGGACTTCTGTTAGCGCGCCAAAGCTGGTGGTGCCGCTGGTGACACTCGACAAAGTTGCCGTTGAAGCGGCATCCATGATGATATTGCCGCTGGCGAGCGGCGTTCCAGAAGATGGACGCACTCGCACGTTTTGCCACACCAGCGAGTTGGCCACCGTGCTCGCTGCGGTAACCGTGAATGTGATCTGGCTGCTGGAAATAGAGCTGATCGCCAAAGAAGAACCGGTCGCCGCATCATTGACATTGTTTCCGGCGGTAGCGCTACCCGTAACCAAGACAGTCGGCGCAATCCCGCCTGTATCGAACACAAAACCGGTCGGGGCTTTGAGAATGATGGTACCAACACTCACATTTCCCCCCGCACCTTCCAGATAGCTCGGGCCGGAGAGTGTAGTGAATGTGGCCGAGGCGGCATTATCTGCGGATAAGGCAGCACCTCCGCTCGCGGGTGTCAGCGTAGCCGTTCCAGCGGCCGAGATAGTGATGGTGGAACTGCTGGAAAGGGTGTTGCCCGCCGTATCCGTCACCGTCGCCGTCACGGTGTAATTTCCATTGAAACCACCGCCCGTAGCCGCCGTCAACTCGTTCGCCGCAGGAACAGTCAGGCTCCAATTGCCAGAGCCATCGACTGTAAGATTGCCATCTCCCACCGTATAGGTGACACCGTTCAACGTCACCGTCAGCGTTTCACCGCTGCCCAGCGTGACAGTGCCAGTGATCGTTGGCGTGGTATCGCTGGTAGTTTGCGCTGCGGCCGTCACCGGACCGCTCGGGGCAATCGTATCCACGGTGAATGACTGCGTGCCAACCACGCCACTGTCAGCCTTCAGAGTATAAGTATCATTGGTCAGCGAAGTCCCTTGGAAATCGAACGTCCAAATCCCACTGGCATTGGCTGTGACGTTTGTCGTGAAGACGGTCGCTCCGGCGCTGTTGGTCAAAGTCAGCGTGACGATATCATTCGGGGAAGCAGAACCGGAGAATATCAGCGTCGTATCATAGGTGACAAAGTCAGAGAGCGTGCCGGTATCGGTACCGATGCTATCGATGGTCGTGCTCCCGGTCTTGTTGTGCAATACCGTGGCCGTATCGCTGAACGAAGCCCCCGAGGGATTCACATAATTTACCGTCACAGTGATCACCCCATTCGCCAGGCTGCTCAGGTTGAGCGCTGCCAAACTCCAACTCCCGCCAGATGCCACTGTGGCCGAGTCACTGATGGTTGTCGTTCCATCAGTGATGCTCACGCTTAACACTGTTCCAACCGGCACAAAAGTGGATGTACCTTGGATGACCACGGCGTTATCCTCCGTCGCATTCAGGTTGCCATCTCCAATCGGCTCCGTGATGGTTAAAGTGGGCGCGTTGGTATCAATCGTCAGCACCTTGGTCGCCGTCGCCGCATTGCCCGCCGAGTCCGTCCCGGTCGCTTGAATGTTCACTGTGCCGACACTCAACGAATTCGTCGCTTCGACGGACCATGTCCCCCCGACTTGCACTGTCGCCGTGTAGATATAGTTCAGGCCGTCATCATAAAGCCCGTTGTTATCCGCATCGATCATCACCGTGATCGTCCGGCCTGTTTCCAGATCGCTGGTGCCGCTGATCAATGGCGTCGTGTCGCTCGTCGTAGCGTTGGTGGTCAGCGTGATCTCCGCCGAAGTGTCGATGATGATCGTTTGGATGGTTGTGGTCGTGTTCCCGGCGTTGTCCGTCGTGACCACCGTCAAAGTATAGGTGCCATCCGGCAACGTAGAACCAGTACGATCCACGGACCAAGCTCCGCCACCGCTCGCCGTCACTGCGCTTGAGAAGATGGTGACGTTGCTTGAATCCTTAAGCGTGACCAACACCGAACCGTTGGGATCAGCGGTACCGCTGAACAGCAAGGTGTTGTCAGAGGTGATGAAATCACTGCTGCTCGTGCCGCTGTCGCCGGAAACGGCGACCGTTGCGGCCGTCGGTGCTACTGTATCAATCGTGATAGCTTGAGTGGCTGTAGAACTGAGTGAACCAGTGGTCACAGAAGCAACTAACGTGTAATTGCTGGACGCCAACGATGAGCTGTATGTGTAGCTCCAAATACCACTGCTGTTCGCAGTAACCGTGGTATTGAAAATAGTCGTCCCGGAAATATTCGTCAGCATCAGCGACACGGTCTGATTGGTTGCAGCCCGGCCAAAGAACTGCAAGGTCGGATCATTCGTGATGAAGTCCGTGCTGCTCACCCCGTTATCACTGGAGATCGACGTGATGGAGGTCGAAGAAATCGAAGAAACGTTACCCGCAGAGTCAGTCCCACTGACCGTGACGGTGCTGTTGGCCGGAATCCCACTCGGTGGGAAAGTGCCCGAGGTCGGCGTGGCCGTTCCGGTATCCACAGACCAAGTCCCACCTGATTGCACCGTGGTGGTATAAGTGAGGTCTATGATGCCATCGTTATCGATGTCGATGCCGATAGTTAGAACTGTCCCCGTCGGCAAACCACTCGTGCCGCTGATAATCGGTGTCGAGTCGCCCGATGAAGGCCCTGACGTGATAGCCAACCCATCAGTCACCGTATCTTTTCTGACTGTGACCGTATTCGTTGCCGATTGGCTATTGCTGGTGACGACTGCGGTTACCGTGATATTCCCATCCGCCAAGCCAAAGAAACTGACGGCACTGTTGGTCCAAGTGCCAGTGGCGGTCACTGTCGCCGTATTCGTCCTTGTGATGGAACCATCCGAGATCGTGATGACGACATTCGTGCCGCTGAGGACATTTAGCGTTGTACCGGCAATGGTCACCGCATTCGTTTCGCTGGCGGAGATATTGGAATCCCCCACCGTGTTGATGGTGATATCAGGTGCGCCACCTGTCCCCACAGTGCCGAGTTGTAATGTCGGCATGGCCACATCCACATAGGTGATTGTAGGGCTGCCTGAAACCGTAAGCGTTGCCGTCACCAACAAGGGGCCATTCGGGGTGGAACTGGAAAAATTCAAACCGGACGTGGACCACGTGTTCGTACCCGCACCGGAATTAGTCGCAATGGTGGCTGTGGTGCTGAACAACTGCGTGCCGGAGAAATTGGTGACCGTGATGGTGACCGTACCTGAGCCTTGACTGGAAGTGCCGGAGATGACCACCGACGAAGCCTCCCCCAGGTGATGATGTTATCGCCCGCGATCGTGCCGATCTGGATCGGCCCCAAGATGGGACTTAAAAACGTCGCTCCGTTATTCACCGTGACGGTCTGCGTCAGAGCCGCCGCCGGACGATTGCCAGACTTGTCGGTGGCGTTCACGTCGGGCGTGGCAACAATCACAGCACTAGCTGGATTACCAGTAAATGAGGTAAAGGTAGCCGACCAATTACCATTGGTATCCACCGTGGCAGTGACTGTTTGCGTGGATTGGCTCGCAGGTGTGATGGCCACCGAGATGGTCGAACCGGCTACGAGATCACTCCCGCCGTAAATGGTCGAAGCGACATTCTTGTCCAATGGAGTCGGCGTATTCAGACGGATCAGCGGCACCGAGGCGTCGTGGGTATATAAGTTATTGCTCGTTGTGGCGGTCGAAACAGTGGCCGTGAAAGACAAATAGCCATCCCGCAAGGCACTCAGATTCAGTCCGGTTACCGACCATGAGCCATCACCCGCCACCGTCGCGGTTCCGCTTGGGTCAGTTGTTCCTGAGTCACCATCCGAGACCGTAACCGTAACCGTCTGGCCGACTGCGCTCGTGCTCGTGCCGGAAACCGTGATCGCGTCATCCTCACGACGGTTGATGACAAAATCACTGTTCGTCACCGTACCAGTCGCATTCGAGACAACCGTGGAGGTGATCGTGGTGATAGAAATCGTAGGAATGGATACTGTCAGGGTTTGCGTCGCCGTGATAGTGACTCCACTGCCATCCGTTGCGGTGACCAAAATGCCCATCGCACCGGTGATACCCGCCAAAGGATAATTACCAGAAAGCGGCGTGGCTGTGCCCGTGTTCAAGGACCAGTTGCCGCTGCCATCCGTAGTTACGGTATAGTAAATGGCGTCACCAAAAGAGCCGTCATTATTTGGATCAATGCGTAAAGTGATATACCGCTAACAATCGTCGATGTCCCGGAGATGGTCGGCTTCGTCGTCGCTTGGCTGCTGGCCGAGGTGATCGCGACTGATGGCCCGCTCACTACCGCCACACTTCCCGCGCTGACATTGCTGTAAGGCGTACCGCTTCTGGTAACGGTCGTCGTAACGCTATAGGGAGAGCTGACCGTCGTCAGGGCATTGCCCGGCGGAATCGTCAGCGTCCATGTGTTGCCCGTGACCACCAAGTTGCCATCGCCTTGCGTGTAGGTCACCCCGTTCACCACAACCGACAACACATCTGTTCCGCCATTGGAGCCTCCCCAAGTGCCAGTGATAACCGGCGTCGTATCATTGGTCGTGATGGCATTGACTGTGGGCCGCGTGACACCGGTCGTAGAAAACGAATTTCCCGCAGCATCTTGTCCCGTCGCCGTAATAGTGGCATAGGCTGTCAGACCACCAGAAGGCATTGTTCCGCTCGTCGGCGAGACTACTGCGGTGTTCACCGACCAATTGCCACTGGCATCCACCACGGCCGAATAAGTGATCAAGTCCGTCAAAATACCATCACCATTGGGATCGATGGAAACCGTGATGATAGAACCGGCCGGAACATCCGTGCTGGTACCGCTGATGACCGGGCGGCCAGCCGTGGCCACTGGCGTAACCGAAATACTCGGAGCCACCGTATCATGAGTCGCCGTGGCCGTATCACCTGAAGAATTCGCCACCAAAGTATTGCTTAGATTCGCCGTGACGAGATCCGCTGTGAAGGTGAGAGGACCATCGGCCAAGGCGCTGATATTCGTCGTGACCGTCCACGCACTCACGTTCGTGCTGGGGCCGACTCCGTTAGCCTGCACCCAAACCACGATGTCCGGGGTCACGCCATTGGTATCACTGATCGTCAACCTTACCCAACTGTTCGTCGGGATGGCGGTACCGTGGACGACCAGAGCATTGTCCTCTGTCGCATTGATCAAGTTGTTCGCATCAACCGGCTGGGTGATGGTCACCGCATCCGAAGCGCTGACCGGGTTCGCAGCCGACATAGGCGCGGTAAAGGTACCAAGCGAGGCAAAGGTCGCATTCTTATCGTAACTGGCACCAACACCGTTCAAGTCACCGTTGATCGGACCAGACTGCGTCTGAGTGAAAGCGACATATTGCGACAACGTGTCCTTCGTATAACCCGCAATGCCCGTGGCACCACGAGGCCCATAATTGCCGTAACGATCCACTGGCGAAGGGATCGCAAAAACCGTCGCGAGATCATCCATCGGAATACGCCAAGAGACAAAAATGTCCTGCTTGCCATCGTTGCCCAGATCATAATCCCCGTTCCAATGCGGGTCGGTAGAGTTGGTGACACCGACGGATTGGTAGAGCGCCGTGGTGAAAGAATATACGCCGTTATTAGGCAACCACCCCGTCGGCAACGGACTCGTGCTTGTGGTGTTGGGCGAAATGTTCGAGCCCGTTCCGGGATCCATCAAACGGACAACCTGACTGCTGTTGCGCCCATCCACCATGACGAACAAATCAATGCGTCCATCCAGATTAGCGTCGATGCCCACTACCGCCACACCATTAAACACCGCCGGATTGCTCCCGGTCGGATTGTCGATACGCAAACGGAAATACAGCCCGTCATCCGCGGTGCTCACCGTACCGCCGTCATTGAAGCCGACGTAGAGCGAACCATGAATCGCATCTGCAACGATATCCGTATCAGCGGACCCGCCTGGCTGTCGCCCTGCGGATCTTTGGCCGCACCATACATCACCGCCGTCCAGCCCGTCTTACCGGCCAAGTCTGGTGTAGCGGCAGGCACAGAAAGAACACCTAACATCAAGAGCATGCTCAGCACGAGCAACCACGGTGAAGCTTTCATCGTGAATGTTCGCTTAAGGATTCTCGCTAAATGATCAACTCGGTTCATGGTGGAACAGGGAAAAGATTGGCGCCTTATTTCTCACGCACGCGGTAAAAACGCTGCGGTTGGTTGATGGCGCTGTAATCATCGATCTGGATTTGACCGTTGATAAGCTGGAGCGGGATGTTCAGGGGCGCCCAAGTCTGGCAGTCGGCCGAGACCTCAACCTGATACCGGGAAACATTGGGTGCACTGATGGCGTCACCATGCAGGTCACCAAAAACAAGGCGCAAACCGCCGCCCGCCAGGAGTTGCGGGGCCGCGAGTTGTTGCAATCCGCGCACGATCAGCACTGCGTTGCCGCTCAAGGTGCTCCCTCCGCTGTTGCTGACCTTTACCGTATAAACCCCGGCATTCTCCCGCGCGGCTGCAGCGATCACCAAAGTCGCTGCGGTCTGTCCTGGCAGATCCGCTCCATTAAATTGCCACTGATAACTCAAGGCCGAGCCGCTAGCCGTGACTTGAAACGAGACCGGCGCACCGGCGATGACCGTCCGGCTGATCGGCTGGCTCGTGATGAGCGGCCCCGCGCCACGCAAGCCCAAGGAATGAAAACCACCTGCCGCAATACTGCGAAACGTATTGCCCGAAAGGTTTCTTTGCCCGTTCGCATTACTTCCCCAGCTCACTATTGTGCCGTCACTTTTCAGCGCCAGACTGTGCTGGCTGCCCGCGGCCACCTTCACCACACCGCTCAAGGTTCCCGGCACCGAACATTGACCGCTCGTGTTCAAACCCCAAGCCACTACCGTGCCGTCATTCTTCAAGGCCAACGTGTGGTTTTCACCGGCACTGATCGCGATGACCCCACTTAAACCGGCGGGCACGGCCGTCTGGCTGTTATCATTCAATCCCCAGGCAACCACCGTCCCGTCACTCTTCAAGGCCACGCTATGATCCCGGCCCGCATCGATCGCAATGACATCCGTCAACGTTGCGGGAGCAACCGTCCGGCCATTACCAGCATATCCCCAGCCCACGACTGTGCCATCACGTTTGACCGCGAGGCTGTGATAACCACCCGCGGCGACCGCCAAGACATCAACCAGATTTGCCGGCACGTTGATGATTCCGTTGCCATTGAAACCCCAACCCACGACCGTACCATCGCTTTTCAACGCCAACGTGTGATAAGAGCCAGAGGAAAGAGAGACCACACCTGTCAACGAACCGGTCGGGACGGTGCGTGAATCCGAACTGTTCCCCCAACCGACCAAAGTTCCGGCGGGTTTAAGGGCGAGAGAAAAATCACGACCCGCTTGAATTGCTACCGCATCAGCAGTAGTTCCCGGAATAGAGACCTGCCCATAAGTGTTGAGCCCTGCGCCAACCACATCGGCACGGACTGCGGCGGGCAATAAGTACGCCAAGATACAAAGATACTTAAAGGTCGTATTTAAACCCGCAGGCATTCTCATAGGAACATGTTCGAATTAAACTATTCTTACCCCCGTGTTTATCGCCTTTAACACCTGTCCAAATGAAGGACATTTATGTTACATATTTTGTCATTTTTAATATTTCTAATACGTTCAGCATCAATGCATTATGCAATAGATTTGAACAGCCCTAATTTAATAGTGCTTATCAGCTCTATATGTATAAATCTATTATCCACATTCGAGATTTTAACGTTAATAGACGCTGATAATTAGGGCCCCAGCGAGGCTAACCTTTAAAAGCAATCAAAACGCATTCGGTCGGAGATTTCGCGCTGCGATGGAAAGCCAATAGCGCTAAGAGCACACAGATTGAAAATAGGAGGAAGAACTTAAAATTGAATGGAAGTAAACAGCTTGGCTGCTTCAGCGGCGCAAGAACATCTTGCCAGCTAATCTTAGCGGGCGAATCAAATAGTAGGCGCTTCCCAGCCAATCAGGCAGCTTGACCGCTTCGCGATCGGCCGAACCTGGGGTGATAGCCAGCCGCAAATAATGACGCAGCAAACACCATCGATCCTGAGCATCCTCCCGCATGGAAATCTGGAACCAATATTTACGCAGCACCAGCAAATGATTGGTTTCAGGGAGAAACACCCATTCCAGAGCCTTGTTCGCGAGTCGCTGCGCGGCAGCATCTGCCTTGGCGTGGGACAACTCCCCCGCTGGCACCACACCAGCCGCCACGGACTCTGCCAGCAAAAGACTGATACTAAGCATCCGTTCCGCGCGACAGCTCACTGCCAACTGGTGCAAACGCGGCCAATCCAACTCCGGGTTTTGTTGAATGAACAGCACCACATCCAGCACCCAGATCAGCCGTTCCCAAACATGTTTGGAGCCATGCACGCAGAGCAGCAATAAGAGCATTTCTGGCGCTGGCACTGGAATGCTCCCACCTGCCGTCGATTGCACGGTGGCGCCGGCAAGCAATTCTTCCACTTTCAGTGGCACAGAAAAATACGGCTGCACTACTTGCTGATGCAGTTCAACGATAGCCTTGGGGTTTCCTCGCTCCAAATTCCGCGTATGACCGCCCGTATCGGCTTGCATCTCCCGGTAACCGAGCGTTTGCAGGAGCGCGATGGCTTGATCCATCTGCGCCGGCTTTACCAGCAAATCCAGATCAGCACATTGCCGCAGGCCCAGATCCCCATAAACCGCGGCAGCCAAAGCCGGCCCTTTCCAAGCCACTGCCTGTAATTCCGCTCCCGCCAGCTCGCGGGTCAAACGTCCCAGTTCTTGCAACAGGAAAAAATTATACGCCCGCACATTGGCCTGTTCCTGACGGAATTGATCCAAGATGCCCAGGGGCACTTCGTTCGCCCGGTTTTCGCAATATCGCCCCAAAACCGGCCCCAAGGCTTGCAGCGAAGCCTGTCGTAGCAAAAAGGCCCAATCCAACCCAATCGCAGTCGGTGCTTCCTTTACCTCCAGCCCCAGCAGCACGGTTTGCACAGACGCCAGCAACCAGCGGTCTTCCAACCGGTGCAAGCTCGGTCCTGTGCTGGTGGCGACTTCTTTCATCTTTGCGCGGTGCAGCCTGCCTAAACGAAACCGCTTTGGAAAGACGCGAACCAGCGGCACTCAAGTCACGCAGACTTGTTCTGTTCGCAAGCGGCTGTTATCACGCACTCCATGGAACCCACAGTGGCCTTGTGCATGATTGTCCGCGATGAGCAGGCCGCCCTGCCACGTTGCCTGGACAGCGTCGCCTCGGCGGTGGATGCCATCTATATCACGGACACAGGTTCAGCGGACGCGACCATCGCCATCGCAAAACAATACGGGGCCACCGTCCGTCAATTCACCTGGTGTGATGATTTCTCCGCCGCGCGCAATCACTCCATCAGTGACGTCCGGGAAGATTGGTTGCTCATCCTGGATGCCGACGATTATTTCCCAGCGGGTGAGGCGATCCGCTTGCGCTCATGGCTAAAACCGTGCACCGCCCTCGCGCTGACATTGCAATATGAGGTGACGGCTGGCTACACCCCAGCCCCAACCCGGCGCGTGCTGCGCAACCATAGCAGCTTGCGTTTTTCAGGTATCATTCACGAATCCATCCGCGCCAGTCTGCCGCCGGAGAATGACCAGCACACCGCTCATACCGATGTCCGCCTCCAGCACCTAGGCTATTCGCCGGATGCGCTGCCCGCAAAACAGCAACGAAATCTCCCGCTCTTGCTAAAGGAATGGGAGCGCTGCCAGCCAACTCCAGACGGATGCCAGCGCTGGCTGATTGGCAAAGAACTCGGTTCGACCTTGATCCAACTGGGGCGGCCGGCCGAAGGCGAAGCACTCCTCGCCAAGTTGATAAGTGAATGGTCAGGCAAGGCTGATGAAGCCGCTTTCGCTTTCGAAGCGATGAGCGTCCTGCTCTGGCATTACCAGGCAACGGATCGGGCTGCCGCCGCCTGGCTGCTCTGCGAGCGGATGAAACACAGTTTACAGGCTGAACCGGCTTACTCCCTCTATCGCGGGCTGGCTGCGTTTCAGGTGCAGAATTTCCCCGCAGCATTGGAATCCTTGAACACCTTCGAAGCGCACCGGCGGGCTGGCCGCGTCAACATCCCGGTTCCAATCGGTTACACCGGCCTTGCCCTTTGGGACCTGCAAGGGCAGTGTTATCTGCAAATGGGTCGGGCAGACGAAGCCGCCCGCTTGTTTGCCCAATGCCTCGCCGCTGGCGGGGAAAATAAAGAATACGTCACGAAATTGCACCTGGCCCGTCAACTCGCCTCCCCATGACCGATCTGGCTTCCAAATTTAAATTGAACGAGTCCTTCGTCTGGGAACCTATGCCCGATGGCTGCATCCTGTATTCCCAGACATCCGGCCAGATCATCACCGTCAACCCCACAGCGGAACTTATCCTGACCTATTGCGATGGCGAAGCCACGCTCCAGCAAGTGTATCAGAGCGTCACCGAGGATGCCTCGCTGGAACCAGCGGCATTCCAAGCTGTCGTGCAAAAGCTCATCGAAGAAAAAGTCCTGCTTCCCATCTGAGTGTGAGCCGCCTCTTCACCTATTCCATCCAGAATGTCATGCTGCACTTGCGGGTGGATGCCCCTGCTCTGTTCCCTTTGGCTGCCTGTTTGCATTCAAGCTCTTGTCGTAAAGCCAGTGAGTGCCCGGCGGACACCACCGCTGAAATCATCTGGAATACGGATGCAAAAGGCCAATGCGTTCTGATTCTCGACGGCCAGCCGGAGGCCGATACGGTGACAGAAGCAGCCCTCTTTTTCCTCAGTGAACACCGCTTGACCCAGCTCTTCGCGGAACGTTTGCAACACTTGCTGCAATTGCACGCCGCCACCGTTGTCGATCCGCAAGGTCAAGGCTGGTTGATCTGCGGGCCATCCCGCGCCGGCAAGACCTCGGTGACTTTAGCCTTCATCCTCTCCGGCTGGCACTGGCTCTCCGATGAATATGCGCTCTTTGCACAAGACGCTCCCGCTACCGTGCTGGGCTTTCCGCGCAATTTCAACCTGAAGGAAACTTCCTTCCCCATCTTTCCGGAGACAGCCGGCCAGCCGCATGCCGTCGAGTTTTTCTCTACGGGCCGCCAACTGCGCGTGCGCTTCTTGGATCCGCTCGATCTCGCTCCCGGCAGTTGGCAACCTCAAGCTCCGCTCAAAGGACTGATTTTTCCCCGCTGGGACGGCACGGTCCCTACGCCAGTGATCAAGCAGATTTCCGGGATCACCGCCGCACAAGTTTTGTTGGGCGAAACAGCCTGCTGGCAACGGTGGGCCCTGGAGAACCTCACGCGCATCTGCCGTGAACTTCCCGTCTTGGAATTCATCTACGCCAACCCGCGTGACATCGCGCCGTTGCAGGTCGCCATGGCCAACTGCTCAGCCTGAAGCCAGACACGCTGCCAGGTAACCAGCGCTGCAATCCAGCCGGACCATTTGCCCCGGCTCCACGGTTTGCGATTGCGGGAACAATCTTACAACATTCCGCCAATGGCCGGACTCATCAACCGCCAGCGGGTCCGTAATGATTTCAACTCCTTCACAGAGCTGGGCTTTGAAATAAAACCGCACTCCATTGACCAATCCGCCTTTCCTAACACTCAACTGGAGCGCGTCCGGACAAGCCGTTTGCTCGCCGGAAAGCAGATCCGACACGATCAATCTCACCGGCTCCGACAACACCGGCCAATCACGCGCCTTCTGAGGTGCCACGGTGAAGTTCGTTGCTGCTTCAGCAGTTTGGAGGGCGGTAAAATTCAGGCCGTAGTTTTGCTCCCAAACAGCGAGCGCCTCCGGTTCAAACCGGTATTGCGCCGTGATCGCTTGGGGCACGCTTACCAATGCGGCCCACAATTCCACAGTCGCCGGGATGACCTTGCCTCCCGGCTTCAAAAACCGACTGACACCATCGCGAAAGATGGCGGTGACGTCTTCACCAAACGGATCGTTGCCGAGCAATTCTCCCACCAGCACATCCACCGGCGCCGGCAAAGTCACTTGCGTGGACCAGCCGGGAACTATTTCCACCCGTTCGCTCAGGCCATTGCCTTGAAACAGCCGTTCAGCCTGATGACGAACTGCACCCGCTTCGATCGCATACACCCTCCGCGCTCCAGCCTTGGCTGCCGTAGCCGCCAGTACTCCTGTACCAGTGCCCAGATCGGCCACGACATCACCAGGCTTAACCAAACGTTGAATCGCTTCGATGAAAGCCTGCGTGCGCCGCTGGTCATTCAGCATTTCGATGTGCAGCGAAGCCTGATCAAACGGAGCCGCGCTGGCCTGAGCCTGCTCCTCAACCAGAACGCCCATGGCCTCCAGTTGCTGAATCGTGCGCCAAACCAGCAGCCAATCTTGCGTGCCAGTCAGATGGGGTTTGATCACCTCCAGTGCTGCAGCCACCGAAACCGGGCGGGAGAACACCTCCAGCAACCGCAGCGTATGCGGGCCATCGACTGGCTGCGACCGCCCATGCAAAGTGAATGTCACCTCGTGGCGTGCGTTCAACCGCAGGTCAAGGTCGGGCAATCGGTGCAACACACGCGTGAGATCCATTCCCAAAGAAGAAACCCGGCGAGAGAAGAATTCAAGCTGGATGCAGACCTGTACACGCGACCAGAAGAACAGCATTGCCGCCCCATAAAATCAAACCTCACCACCAAGCGTCCCAGCAACTAGGCGTTGATTGCTGCCAGCAACTCACCACAAGTAAAAGGCTTGGCCAGCACTGAACTAAATCCGGCAGCTTTCAACTCGGCGATCTTCTCCAAATCACCCATTTCGATCAATCCGCTGATGGCAATATATCTGATCTCGGGTCTTATCAGACGCAACTTGGCGAGCAGGGCCACCCCATCCTTGCCAGGCATCATGATATCGGTGATGACCAAGCTGATTTCAGACTGGTTGCGACTGAAAAATTCCAAGGCATCTGCACAGTTCCTGGCCGTCGCCACCCGAAAACCCGAACGTTCCAGAAGTCTTCGGCAGACCTGCAAAATGCAGACTTCATCATCAACCACCAGCACAATACCCGATCCCTTATTGAATGAAACCACCCCGTTACAGCCTGTGTCACTGTGGGTGAGCAGATGCATTTATTCGATACGGACGAGGTGTCCGTCAGCGGTCTTTTGCCGCCGCTCCATGACGTTGCGCGCGTAATATGCCGCCGCCTGGGCCCGGCTGGTCAAACCCAGTTTGGCCAGGAGACAACTGAAATAATTATTGGCTGAACGCGGGCTCAGGCCGATGGCTTCACCGATCTCCTTGTTCGTCTTGCCTTCCGCCACCAGAGAGAGCACCTGCTTCTCCCGCGGAGTCAATTTGTGGAACGAATCCGCATCTCCCTCCGGCTTGCCCGCCTTTATGAGCTGCATCATGCGTTGGGCAATCTGCGGCGAGACGGTCGATACGCCCTTGACCACGCCGATGATCGCCTTGAGCAACTCCTCCGGCGTGGTATCCTTGAGCAAAATCCCGTCCGCGCTCACATCCACGGCCTGTCGAATCCCCTCATCATCCATGAACGAGGTCAGCAAAATGACTCGCGTTCCCTGTCTCAAAGCTTGGATATCGCGACAAACCTCGAAACCGTTCTTTCCCGGCATGGCGACATCCAGCAATACGACGTCCGGCTTTAACCGAAGCACCTCGTTTGCCACTTCCCCGCTGGTAGCGACGTCGCCAAGCACTTTGACCCCCGGGAAACGTGCAAGGACCGCACGCAACCCGATCCGGACCATGGCATGATCATCGGCCAAGAGAACCCCGATAGTAGATTCGTTAACTTCCATGAGATACGTCTTCTAACTAGTCTGACTAGCGCCCGCGTCCCCCGGAAGTGCCATCACCGGAGACATCCACTACGCGGCCCAAATCAGGTTGCAACTCCTGTTTGATCTGTTTCATCCGTTCTTTCTGCTCAGCGATGAATTGCGTCTGCTCTTCTTTCCACTTCGCCAAAGCGTCTTTCACTTCCTCACGGATCAAAGCACGTTGCTCTTCACTGCTGGTAGCCAGCCGCAGGCTCAAATCTTTTTGCGCAGCCAGATAAGCCTGTCGCGCTGATTGCAGTTTGTTGATCTGCGCACTGACGGCTTGTGATTCGGCCGAAGTGTCTCCGCTCGGCCTGCCCGGCTTCGTGCTCTCACTCACCAAGGGCTGGGAGCCGATGATCATAGGACGGACTGCAATCTTGGGTTTTTTAGCCGCTTTAGCCTGGTCCGGAAGCGTCGGGGCTTGCACCGCATTGGTGCTCCCCGCATAGCCGGTGGTGCCAACCAGCAGCACATAAAGGATAACAACGGCCCAGAGCGCACTTGCGAAATGTCTACGACCCGGCTGAAGATTCATTGCGTGATTCATTTGCAATTAGGCATGTAAGGCATGCACTTGATATGGCGCGAAAATTGAGACACTTGCGTCTGCTGCACCTATAATCAGTCTTTTCTATATCGGTAGGTTTACAAGTCCGCCTTACGGAATTTATAGCCTTAGCCTACTAGGGGCGAATAACCACACATCAGCCCGCCGCTTGCGTTTTAAATAGGGACGTTCGACACGGCGTTTCTTGCGATGACCGTTGAGTGAACTCAACTCTCAGAATGACCAGGCAGAATTAAGATGTAGAGCTCACCACGAAGGAATCTGTACAGCCCTATTTAAAGCAGTTATTCAGCTCTATTTTAAAACTATTTCGGCCCATTCTGAGGCAATTTACGACTATCGCAGTTGCAATTGATAAAGAACCGCCTATTTCTCACCTCGTTCCAAATTTCATACGCATATAATGCAAACTGCAAGCAAACCGGTTCGGGTGTTTCTGG
The DNA here is from genome assembly GCA_965283725.1 of Limisphaerales bacterium. Lineage (GTDB taxonomy): Bacteria > Verrucomicrobiota > Verrucomicrobiia > Limisphaerales > JAEYXS01 > JAEYXS01. The sequence goes on along the minus strand of CBDIPT010000001.1, from coordinate 650,203 downwards.
CGGACGATCATCAGATTGTCCGGTTGGGACTGCGTTCAATCCTCGCTCAGTTTCCCAACATAGAGATCGTTGGTGAAGCGAGTAATCCGGAAGAAACAGTGCGTGAAGTCTTGCAAGTGAAGCCGGATGTCGTGCTCATGGACGTGCGCATGCCCGGCGGTTCCCCATTCGAAGCCTGCCAGCGCATGATGGCCCAAGGCGAAAAGACACACGTTATTTTTCTCAGTTCCTTTTCTGAAGATGAAGCCATCTTCCAAGCCATCTCTGCCGGTGCTGATGGCTATCTGTTAAAAGACATCGATGCGGCTGATCTGGTCAACGCCATCCATCAGGTGGCGGAAGGCAAATCCATTCTGGACCCCAGCGTGACCCGTCGGGTTCTGGGGCGCTTCAAAGCCGCGACTGAAACGGCGGAACAGAATGGCTTGGAAATTCTCTCAGCGCAGGAGCTCCGTGTTATCGCCCTGGTCGCCCAAGGCAAGACCAACAAGGAGATCGGCATCGAGATGGGGCTGAGTGACAAGACCGTTAAGAATTATCTTAGCAACCTCTTGGATAAGCTTAAAATGTCGCGCCGCTCCCAAGCCGCCGCATTTTATGTCCGCGAGACCGGCAAGAATGTTTAATTCGGCCCTATTTATATAGAGCCCTATTAGGATGAGCTACGGCCCTGTTTTCACAGGGTCTTTTCCCTTAAGTTATATCCGCTGGAGTGGCACCTGCCATGCTCTAGTCGCAGTTGTGCATTGATTGATGCCGCTGCGGGAAACCTCGTTTGCGGATCAAGCTTATGAAACTGTCTTTTGCCAGTAGGCGTTGTAGAAAGGTGGCCGCATTTACCTTGGTGGAAGTGGTCATCTCGACCGCCATCATCGCCCTGATGTCGATCTCCCTCTTCACTGGCATCACCCAAGGACTCGCCGTCATCTCCATCGCCCGCGAGAATCTGCGCGCCACGCAGATCATGATCGAGAAGGTTGAGCTGCTGCGGCTCTACTCCTGGACCGAGTTGAACACGGATGGTTTTGTCCCCGGCGCGTTTGCAGAAAGGCTCATGCCCTCCAACGCCACGAACAGCAGCACCGTGGCGAGCAGCGTGGATGCCCTGAGAACGCCCAGCGGCGCGGGCACAGTTTTCGTGGGCACAGTTCGCCTTTCATCGCCCGGTTTCAGCGGTACCACTTACAACGATAATCTGAAACTGGCCACACTGACAGTCACGTGGACCAATGGCAATGTCGTCCGCACCCGCTCGATGCAAACCTTGGTGGCAGAGAAAGGCATCCATGACTATATCTACTAAAAACCTCCGCCGCCGCGCCGCTTTCACCTTGGTGGAAATGATGATCGTCGTGGGCATCGGCAGTCTCGTGTTCGCCGGCCTGGCTTCGTTGACGTTTTATACCTCCCGCAGCTTCGCCGCCATGTCCAACTATGTGGACTTGGACCGCCAAAGCCGCAACGCCCTCGATCACATGACCCAGAAGGTCCGTTCGGCGACCACTTTGGATTCCTTCAGCACGAATGCTTTGACCTTCACTTACGAAGGACAGAATTTGTCTTATACTTATTCCCCTTCGGCGAAAACTCTGACGGAAACCTTTGGCAGCAGCTCCACCATCCTCCTGAAGGACTGCCAGGAACTCCAGTTCAGCATGTTTCAGCGCAATGTGGTGAGCAATTCCTTCGATCAATACACCACCACGTCACTCAGTACGGCCAAGTCCATCATCGTTACGTGGACCTGCTCGCGTTCTTTGCTGGGCAATCTGATCAACTCCGAAAGCGTCCAGTCCGCCCGCATCGTCATCCGCAACAACCCTTAAGCCGTTTATGAAAATCAGGATTTCGCAGAAGAGAGAAGCTGGCAGCATGCTGCTGGTCACCGTGGTGATCTCCGCCGTCATCGGCCTCGCCCTCGCCAGTTACCTCTCGCTCATCCAGGCCCAGAACCTGAGTGTCACCCGTTCCCAGAACTGGAACAGTGCCATCCCTGTCTGCGAAGCGGGCATTGAAGAAGCTATGGCTCACTTGAACAGTGTGGGCAGTGGTAATCGCGGCACGAATGGCTGGGTATTGACGACGGGCACTTATAACCGCACCAACACACTGAACGGGCTGCGTTATGAGGTGGAAATTTCAACGGCGGATTCACCCGTAGTAACCAGCTATGGCTACGTCCCGGCGCCACTGGGTCAGGGCGAAATCCTCCGCGCCGTCCAAGTAGTGACCTCCAAGCAAAGCTCCGGCATGCGCGGGCTCGTTGCCAAAGGCTCGATTGTCCTTGGGCCTGGTAGTATCGTGGATAGTTACGACTCCCGCATCACCTTCGGCTATAACGCCGCCACGGCGCGCTCCAATGCCTTCGTCGGCGCGGTCGCCGGTAACATCGCTGGTGGCGACATCATCAAGGGCAACGCGGGCACTGGCCCCGGCTTCACGATCACGACGACGGTGAGTGGCAGTAAATCTGACGACCTCAGCATGTCCTTCCCGCCGGTGCAGACTCCGTTTAACGGTGGATTCTCTCCGCCCGCAAACATCACGGTGACGACTACCAATTTCACCCTCGCCAGCATCAACGTGACCACCAACGTCTATCCTTCCCCGGTCCCAGCCAGCGGGGTCATCACGAACAATGCTGTGCAGACGAACACCGCGCCGCCCGCTTCCGGCGGCTACGCCACGATTCAGATCACCGAGACCAACACACGCTACCCCTCCGGCGTCAGTCCCATTACCACCAATTCAACCTATCTCACAGGTCAAAGAACACCGCCTACCGCCGGCACTTACTTCGGTCTGACGACGACCACCTCCCCTACGCGGTATGCCTTTTACCGGATTGATAGTTACACCTATCGCACGAACCGTTACGTCTCCACGAATGTGACTTTCACCTACTCCTTGACTGGGACTAACCAAGCGAGCACCACCACGGAAACCTACGCTTACGTTTTGGATTCGGAGAATTACAAAACGGATTCTATCAGCTTGACCGGCAGTCAGCCGCGCAATGCGGAAATGCTGGTGCGAGGGAATGCAGTGCTATGGGTGACCGAAGGCTTAAGCATGACAGGCAACGCCCGCATCACCATCATGCCCGGTGCCAGCCTCAAGATTTATGTAGGTGACGGCGAAGGCTCGAGCGCGCAGATCACGATTGCCGGCAATGGGGTGCTGAATCAAACCGGCGATGCGGACAAAATGGGCATCTATGGGCTCAACGATACGACCATCGTCAAAGTGGCCGGCAACGGGGGCTTCATCGGCACGGTCTATGCACCGACAGCCCAATTGCAAGGTAAAGGCGGCGGCTCCGACATCGATGATTTCCAGGGCGCAGCCATCGTGGGCACCGTTTCCTATAACGGTCACTTCAACTTCCACTACGACGAAAAGCTGGGTGACAACAACGCGCTCACCCAGTGGAAGATCGCTTCTTGGAAAGAGCTGTAATTTAGTTTGCAGCCGGGTCTTGCATTCGGCCGCTCACGGCTTCACTTCTGGTGTACGGCAGGGAGGCATCGCCGCTTCCGTATGGCGAGGAAAACCCAAGCTACGCCCGACCTGTTAATCAAGTCCGTTCAGGAGACTGGCGGAAAATTCTGAAGGGAAAAACTTCCAAGGAGATGGTGCGCGCTGCAGGTTTCGAACCTGCGACCCCTACCGTGTGAAGGTAATGCTCTACCACTGAGCTAAGCACGCAACCACAAACCCGAACCGCAGAGCGGCGTCGAGTGCCGAGAACATTAGGTAGGTGTCCCCCGCATGGCAAGGCAGATTTTTAAGGAATTTTACGGGCCATCCTTCCAACTATTTCCCGCTGAGGAAGAGCATAATTCCCCCCTCAACACGGGAAGTAACCGCATGCGCGACAAGTGATTTCACCATCAGGAACCCGCGATCAGCAAGGACCTTCGCGAAATTGTCACCCGCCCTGCCTAAAAACGCGCAGCATTTAGCATTGCAGACTAGATACGTTTGTTTCTAACCTCAGACCCGACGTTGACCCACACGTCGCCAAGTTCGCCGACTCGCTGTATGAAACCCAAGAAGACAGCTTCGAAGAAAATCGCCTCCGTCACGCCGGAAGCCCCCAAACCATCCCCTAAACCCAAGACTGCGGCGCGCAAGGTCGCCAGTGCTGCCCCTGCTCCGGCTCCCGTTGCAGAGCAGAAACCGGTGAAGGTGGCGGCCAAGAAAAAAGCGGTCGCTACCCCGGCACCGGTCGAGGCAAAAGCAGCGCCCCCCACGCCCGCCGAGGCTCCGGCACCGAAACCCGCAGCCAAGCCCAAGACCGCCAAGAAAGTTGCCGCGAAGGCCGTTGCCATTGAAGCGGCCGCCCCCGCCCCGGCTCCCGTGCCAAAGACCACCAAGAAAGCGGCCCCAACGAAGGCCGCCGTGAAGCTGCCTGCCATCTTGTTTGAAGATGACGCCATTCCCACGCCGGGCATAAGCGGTCCCGGCCAACGCTATTTCCTCGGTGCCGATGAACCAGCCACCGGCTTGGGCGAATTGCCTGAAGCTTATGGCACCGGCCGCATTTTCATCGCCGCGCGTGATCCGCACTGGCTCTACGTGGCTTGGGATCTGACGCGTGATCAGCAACGCGCTTATAATTCACAATCCAAGGACAAGCACCTTGTTGTGCGCGTGTTTGTGAACCGCATCGGCGGCAAGCCTTTCAGCGAAACGCATGTGCATCCGGAATCACGCCATTGGTTCATCCATGCGGGCAAGGCGGGGGCGCGCTTCCTCGCGGAACTCGGTTACTACGATAAATCGGGCAAATGGGTCGCCATCTCGCAATCCAAGGCCACCCTCACCCCGCCCGATTCGCTTTCTGAAGACACCAGCGTGCGCTTCACCGAGATCCCGGTGGAAGTGCCTTTCCAAGACCTCATCGATACGGTGAAGGAAGAGCTGAAGGAAAACCTGCCGCTTGTGGAAGCCATCCAACAGCTTCGCGAAGCCGGGCACCTCGCCCTGCCTCCGATAAAGTCGATCGCCAAAGGTGTCTGGACCGCTGCGCAAGAGAAAGCCCTTGCTGATGTAGTCTCGATGGACAGCGTTCGCCGCATCTGGATCGGTTCGCTGGAAATAACGGAACTCATCCGCCGCAAGCTCTCGAACGAACTCGCCAGCGCGGCGGCGGCGCAATTCTCCAAGCCCGGCAACCAACCCGGCGGTGCCGTGGGCGGTTTGGGCAGTGTCTCGAGCCCCTTTGGTGGTGGCGAAGAGAGCAAGAGCTTCTGGTTCAACGTGAACGCCGAGCTCATCATTTACGGAGCCACGGAACCTTCGGCCGAAGTGACCATCGGCGGCAAAGTCATCAAGCTCCGTCCGGATGGTACGTTCAGCTATCGCTTTGCATTGCCGGATGGCAATTATGATCTGCCGGCCGTGGCTGTTTCGGCGGACCGCTCGGAAGCGCGTCACGCGGAACTGAAGTTCAGCCGTAGCACGGCCTATTTCGGTGATGTGGGCACGCATCCGCAAGACCCGTCGCTGCAACCGCCGACACCGGATGCCGTGGAATAATTTCCTTGCGACGGGCGTCGCACTCCGCCAACAAGGGGACGCATAAACACAATGTCGCAAAAGCCAGGTAATCTCGCGCTGGTGCTCCATGCGCATCTGCCGTTCGTACGTCATCCGGAACATCCGAAGTTCCTGGAGGAGAGCTGGCTGTTTGAAGCCATCACAGATACCTACCTGCCCCTGATCCAGACGATGGAAGGCTGGGCGCAGGATGGTTTACAATTCCGCCTCACGCTGACGCTCACCCCCACACTCTGCTCGATGCTGCTGGACCCGCTGCTGCAAGCGCGTTACGTGAAGCACCTGGATGGAGTCATCGAGCTGGCGGAAAAAGAGGTGCATCGCACGATGTGGGACAAGGCGTGCCGCCCACTGGCCGAGCTTTACCACGAGCGCTTCGTCGCCGCGCGGCAGACGTATCAGAGCTATCAAGGCAACTTGGTGGAAGCCTTCAGAAGGTTTCAAGCCTCCGGCTGCCTGGAGATCATCACTTGCGCCGCCACTCACGCGTTGCTGCCGTTGCTAGGGAGCCATCCCGAAAGCATCCGGGCACAAGTGCTCACGGCGCGGGATCATTACCGGAGCTGTTTTGGCTGCGATCCCCGCGGTATCTGGCTGCCCGAATGCGCCTATGCTGAAGGAGTGGAAAATGTCCTGCTGGAGGCCAACATCCGCTGGTTCATCATGGATACGCACGGCCTGCTCCATGCGAATCCGCGCCCGCGCTACGGTGTTTTCGCCCCCATCTACACGCCCAATGGCATCGCCGCCTTTGGCCGTGATTTGGAATCCGCCAAGCAAGTGTGGAGCCGGAACGAAGGTTATCCGGGCGATCCGCGCTATCGCGATTTCTACCGGGACATCGGGTTCGATCTGGACCTTGATTACATCCGCCCTTACCTGCCCACGCCGGATCACCGCGGGTTCACGGGCATCAAGTATCACCGGATCACCGGCACCGGTGGTGCGAAAGAGATCTATGATCGCGAAGCGGCGCTGCAAGCGGTCGAGGAACATGCGGCGCATTTCGTGCAAGCCCGTGTCGCGCAAGTGCAGCAGTTGCAAGAGATCATGGACCGCCCGCCCTTGGTCCTCTGCCCGTATGATGCCGAGCTGTTCGGTCACTGGTGGTATGAGGGACCGGAGTTCCTCGATCTCTTCATGCGGAAGGCGTATTACGACCAGCAGACGTTCAATCTCATCACGCCCGCCGAATTCCTGAAAGAACGTCCGAGCCACCAGATCGCGGCGCCGAGTCCCTCGAGCTGGGGTGAAGAAGGCTACTATCGCGTGTGGTTGAACGAGACGAACGAATGGATCATCCCGCATCTGGAAATCTCCATGGAACGGATGCAAGCGCTCGCGCAGCGGTATCCGAATCCCACCGACCTGACCCGCCGCGCACTGAACCAGGCGGCGCGTGAACTCTTGCTGGCACAGGCGAGCGACTGGCCCTTTATCTTGCGCACCGGCACGAGCCCGAACTACGCCCGCCAACGTGTGAAGGAGCATCTGCTGCGCTTCATCGCGTTGCACGAGCAACTGACTGTCACGAGCGTGGACGAGCGCTGGCTCGCGCAGATCGAGGCCACGGACAATATCTTCCCCGAGGTCAATTACCGATATTGGGCTTGAGCGGTTTGGCTAGTTGAGGCGAAATAGCCGCATGCCCATGTTCTCTAACTTGCTCCGGCGGCTAAGCGTGCTGTTGCTGGCCGCATTCAGTATCAGCACCTCTCAAGCGGCCACCAAGCAACCCAACGTCATCTTCCTTTTCGCGGATGACATGCGCGCGGATTCCATCGGCGCACTGGGCAATCCCACCATCAAGACGCCGCATCTGGATTCATTGGTGCAACGGGGGTTCGCCTTCAATAACGCCTATTGTCTGGGCGGCAATCGCGGGGCGGTATGCTTGCCCAGCCGGAACATGCTCTTGAGCGGCAAAGCCTATTTCCGTTGGCAGGATTATCAGGCTCCGAACACGGCGCCGGCGGCCAAAGGCAACTTCGCCCAGGCTGACAGCACGACCTTGCCCGCAGCCTTCAAACAGGCGGGCTACGTGACGTATCATCAGGGCAAGAAAGGCAACAGCGCGTTACTGGTCCAAGGTCAGTTCGAGATCAACAAATACGTGGCGAACGATGATATCGACCGCACGAACGGCGAGGCCGGACAGCAGATCGTGAATGAGGCGATCGAGTTTCTCACGGCCAAAAAAGATGAGCGGCCATTCTTCATGTATCTGGCCTTCTCCAATCCGCACGACCCGCGTGTAGCCGCCGAGAGATATATGAAGCTGTATGACCGGGAGAAGATTCCTCTGCCGAAAAACTATCTGCCAATGCACCCCTTCAACAATGGCGAGATGGTCGTGCGGGATGAAACGCTCTCGCCTTGGCCGCGCACAGAGGATGAGATCCGCAAGACCTTGCACGAATATTATGCGGTCATCTCGGGTCTGGACAACCACATCGGACGGCTGCTCCAGAAGCTGGATGAACTGAAATTGACGGAAAACACCATCGTCCTGTTCTCGGCGGATCAAGGCATCTCCGTGGGCAGTCACGGCCTGCTCGGCAAACAGAATCTCTATGACCACGCCATGAAGGTACCGCTGTTCTTCACCGGCCCGGGCATCGGCAAAGGCCGTTCGGATGCGCTCGTCTATCTGCTGGATGTGCTGCCCAGCCTGTGTGATCTGACGGGTACGCCCACACCCTCGGGCTTGGATGCGGTCAGCTTCGCTCCCATTATCCAAGGCAAAACCGCGAAAGGACGCGAGACCCTATTCCTCGCCTATCGCGATGTCCAACGGGCCATCCGCGATGAGCAATGGAAGTTGATCCGGTATCCGCAAGTGGATGTGACCCAGCTATTCGACCTGAAGAAGGACCCCTACGAATTGAATAACCAGGCCGGCAGGCGTTACAGAAAGAACGCGTCACAAAAATGCTCGGCCAGATGAAAGACTGGCAGCAAAAGCTCGGTGATGCCGCACCACTGACGGTGGCAAATCCGAAACCAGCACAATGGACCCCGCCCAGTGCCGATGAATTAAAGAAATCTTCAGCCCCTAAAAAGAAATGAAACTGCTCCCCGCCTTGTTCCTGCTCGTGTCCCTCAGTCTCAGCGCTTCCGCCCAGAATGCGGAAAAGAAGGCCGAGAAAAAAGCGGAGGACCCGAATGCACCGAAGTGGAAATCCGTGAAGCCTTCCACGCCGCCGGGTGTGATCTGCACCACGAATGTGATCGCGGAGTATCCGGAACATACCGTGACCATCGTGGTCTATGCTCCGGAGAAGAAAGGTTCTTATCCCGCCATTTTGGATATACATGGCGGTGGTTGGTCCGCCCGGCAGGTGGAGGCAGACAAGCCGATGATGGAACGCCTCGCAGCCCGTGGGTTTGTGACGGGACTGGTAGCGTATCGCCTGTCCACGCAAGCGAAATATCCGGCCGCCCTGGATGATAGCAAAGCCGCTGTGCGATGGATGCGCGCGAACGCGAAGAAATTCCAGATCGATCCAGAACGCATCGGTGTGATGGGCGGCTCGGCGGGCGGCCATCTCTCCGGTCTACTGGCGATGACGACCGGCTTGAAAGAATTCGAAGGCAAAGGCCCGAACCAAGACCAATCCAGCAGCGTGAAGGCGTGCATCGTCATGGCTTCCACCATGGACTTGGTAACGGCTAATAAAGGCAAGCCGACAGGCAAAGGCTCGATCGATTTCTTCGGCAGCTCGTTTGAGGAAAACCCGAAAGTTTATGAACAGGCCTCCCCGATCACGCATGTACGCAAGGGCGTGCCGCCGACCATCTTCATCGAAGGTGAGAAAGACGGACTGAAGGTTGGTCGCGCAGAGATGCAGGACAAACTGAAGGCATTGGGCATCGAGACGGAAGTCTTCACGCTCAAGTATGCGCCGCATCCGTTCTGGATGAGCGAGCCGTGGGTGAGTGAAACGGTGGATATCGCGGACAAATTCTTCAAGAAGCACTTGGGGATGCCGAAGTATTGATGACGTTCTAAATCAAACCGCCGCCCGTTCTAACGACGGGCGGCGGTTTTGCATTTTAAGGCTCAATTCTTTGCCCGGCTGCCCCTCACAGGGAGCACCAGCGATATAACGCATCGTGCCCTGCCCGCCTTTGACGAGGATTTCGGTATTGCTCACGGTCACCGCATCTTTGCGGTGCATACAGATCGCATAAGGCCCTCGCTCAGGTGCATGGGAACGATGCAATCGTCGCAGCCAGGCAAGCGAGCCTGTTGACGCCTGTTGCAGGGCATGCTGGAAAACCTGCGCGCGAACCCGCTGCGCGCCAGGTTCGTCATGTCCGGAGGAGATCCAGATATTGCTTTGCCATGGGTAGGATACACGCTTCAGTCGTTGCAAATCCCACTGCCACTCGACGATTTCCTCGACGGATGGAAAGACACCGATGAGACGGAATGGATTGGTCGCGGCTAACGAATGCGCCTGCAAGCCAGCCTCCACCTCGGCTGAAGACGTAGCCCACCGCAGTTTTTGGATGATGGTTCCACGGCTCACGGCATTCCCTTTCACCTGTTGCCGGACGGAATACCAATTGATCAACGCCAGCGTCACACCAGCATCGTTCAGATTGATCCAAGTGCCTCCCGTGGGCTCAGCCGGTCCAACCGCAGCACGGCCATGTTCGCGAAACAATTTAGGTGGCAAACCGGCAATACGTTTTCGCTGTTCATCACGATTCATGGCGAGGACGTAGCCGCTGGCTCCGGGTATGAACGTGACGGTACACATGGTTTAATCGGCCAGCGGATACGTTTCCGCCAGTTTCAAGAAATGCCGCCAACTGCGCCACACTTCCAGCACAGGCATCGTTGCTTGTCCACGGGCGCGATTGGCAGCACCAATGGCGAAGACCAATTCCCATTGGCGAAACAACGTGCGGTAGGCCGAGCCTAATGAATTACGCGCATCATAGATGCTGGTGGCTTCGGCGGCAGCTCCGTTCAGCTCGATGATCTGGAAATCTTTTCCCTGGCACAGGGCTTCGACACTCGCATAGCGGAGGTCATAGCGGCCGATAAAAAAGCCGTCCAGCCCGCGCGAGATCTCATCGATCCGCCGTTCCAAATCGGGGGTTATGAGATGCGCCCCATCTTGGAAGATACAGCCTTGAGCGTGATTACCAGCTTCCACCAAACGGAGCGTCGTTCCTACGGCCAGAACCTCGTGCTCGCGCCCTGACAGGCGAGCCAGATATTTACCCGCCACAATCCTTGCACGAGAATCGCGATGGATTAATTCGGTCAGAGTGGATTTTCCATCACCCGTGATAAACGGGAAAACTTTCTCCGTGAGGGCGAAGATATGGCCGGTCTGTTCCTGCGGGAAACGATAATAGAAAACGCCCGCCTCCATGGGGCCCGGTGCGTGACGTTGCACGAGCACCTGTGCTTGGGTGGCGGTCAGATACGCTTCTGCCTGAAGCTCGTTCCGAATCAATTTCACCCCCACCCCGCGCTGGCCCATATCGGGCTTGAGGATGAATGGATACGGGATTGAACGTCGCCGACAGATTTCCCTCAAAGAGGCCAACCGCGTCGATGCCGTATCGCCGCTGATCAATTCTGCTTCAGCCGTGAACTCCGGACTGCTATTCCACAAATCTAGCAACGTAGCCATTTTCGATTCGCCCACCACGCCTCCCGCGAAGATGCCGGGGTTCGCCGCCGTGGGCAGCGATAAACCCCGATACTTCACAGCGAGCCAGAGGCACCACAAAGCCACTGGTGGATAGAACAACCAGCCGGGCCAAAACTCCCATTGGGTCCAGCGCGCCCAAAGGATCGAAAGACGGGCGCGCCAGCCCGTCCAATCTATCCGGGCCAAGCTATGCACCAATCCCATCAGGACGAGCAACCCGGATAGGAGCAGCCAAACTCCGTGACGATATTCCTTCAGCCAGCCAATGAGTTGTGTGCCCGCCGATTGGGCCACCACTAGCACAAAGATCGCCCAGAGCAACGAAGCCGTGCCAGTTACCAAAAGAAATCGCGCCCATGGAACGCGTAAGAAACCAGCCGCCAGATACGTCGGCAGCCGGGCTCCTGGCAGCAAACGGCTGAAAATCAAAATCATGTTTCCCCGGCGGGCAAACCATTGCTCGCTGGTGTTCACTTGCGCGTTGAACCGGCTGAACCGGCTTTGCTCGAACCAAGTGCGCCCGCCCATCCTCGCCAAGGCATAGAGACCAACGTCACCCAGCCATATCCCCAAAAAGCACGGCCAGAATGCACCATTCCAGCCGAGCGAACCTGCCGCCAGCAACAGTCCCCCGGCGATGGCTGCGAGGTCTTCCAGAATGAAAGTCCCACCGAACAAGGCAAGCATCTGCCAGCCAACGGGCAACCCTTGGATGAACGCCAGGAATTGATCGATCTCGGCAGGCATAGGTTTCGTTAGTTGCCCGCCAATTCTTCCTGATGCTTCAACGTGGAGGGAGCCACACCGAAGCCTGCGGGAAGAGCGATGCCCATAAGCCCGCCCATGATGGCGATGAGCGCGTAATGATGCACCGCGTGTGCCACCGCATACATCAATTCCCGGCTCAGGGTGGAAGGAACCGTTTGCGAACCTTGAGGGGTGTAACTGGTCTTGCAAGTCACTATCAGCGGACGATCCAACGCCTCCATGATGAACTGTTCCAGGCTTTCCCGCAACTGGCGGGTGGCATTCAACGCCGCAAAACGATCCTGCTCGACGAGCGTATTGCGTTCGCGATGGTCGTAGTTCACCTCGCACTCAAACTGCGCCTCCACCAAGGTGCGAAAGTGATCCAGACAATGCCGGTAATGCCCACCAATGCTGGCATTGAAAGCTACCGGCAACCGCTGGTTGTATTGCACATCCGTCAGCTCCAGCAAGAGCGTCTCGCCTTGCAGCAAGGTCTCAATCGCCGCGTGGATCAGTTGTTGGCGGTGGTCCATGAGTAGGGGTGGTTAGGGGCCGGATGACGGTTGGACTCGGACGAACCGGGGCGGAATCACATTTTAACGGCATCCTCGGCACGAGCGCAGCCGCAGTTGTGATGCACGCAAGGAATTTGCCGCCGGTGCAGCCAGAGCGTGATGGTGGCACAGGCGGCGGTGATGACTGCGAGGGCAAAAAGCAAGCCACCATCATTCTTCACTACAATGCCCAGTACGGTCAGATGGCTGGCAATAGCCCCGGCCATCACACCCGCCGCCAGCAGAGCTCCCAGCCAAGCAAGGCGCGGCGTGAGCAACAAGATGGCGGCGATCAATTCCGCCACTCCGGAGCCATAGCGGCCCCAAGGCTCCATCCCCACCTTGGTGAAGATATAGACGGATTCTTCCGCGCCAGTGAATTTGAAGAACAACGTTTGCGCAAGGATGACCGCCGCCACGAGGCGGCAGATCCAGCTCACTACGGTTTGTGGTTTGGAAAGATTATGTGTGTTCATAGGTCTTGGTGATTTAAAGTTTTTGTTCGGAGTAGAAAAACTGCCGCAAAGCAGGACTTATTTACCCTTCTTTTGCAGGAGTTCCGTCCAGTTGGCTTTCGCCTTCGTGAGATTGCCGGTGGCATCCTTGTTAAAATCGTCGCGGATCTTCGGGCTGTATTGGAGCAAGAGCCGGTCAGCAACGATCTGGAAAGCCGCGGGATCGATCTCCACCAATTTGCCCTTGGACACACCGTAAGCGCAGTAACCGCCAAACTCCGGCTCATACTTGGCCGGCTCTTTGACGAACATCGTTTTGTTCTCTTTGGAAGCGAAATAGAAAAGAGCTCCGTTGTGAGTGGCGTAGATTTCCGGTTTGCCTTTGACCGGCTTCTTCTCGGTGAAGTAGGCCACTGGATCGTAGCCTTGAATGGCGACGCCTTGTTGATCGAGGTTGAGCAACGTTTTATTTTGCGCGAAGGCAGGAACAGTGAGGACAAGGGCGAACAGTGCGATGAGGAGGTGTTTCATATCTTATGGTTGGGAAAAGTTGAAAGCAGACAGAGAATCATTTCGGCAGCCACCCGCCGGCAGCCTGCAATGGTTCGAGGGAGCCACTCCTGGTAATCCACGCGGCGACGGCTAGCTTTGTTGCGCGAGGTTGGTCTTCGATGGGCAACTCCACTTGGACAGTCAAAACTCCGTCTTTAGGCGAGAGTGGAGCTTGCTTTAGTTTTAAGACCACGAAGTCATGAGCCAGCTTGCGACCTTGGTTTTCACCTGCTTTGACATCCGAACTCAACCCGCTACCCAGCAAAGCCAAGGTGACTTCCAGACGGCCCACTATTGCGGCGTTGGGACGAAACTTAATCTGCCACAGCTTGCGATCTACTGAGGAGACTTCGAGTTCGCCCGCGTCAGACTGCGCATTGACCGGAACACCCGTGCTGCCATGCCAAGCACGCCACTCTTTGCCGTTCAAGACCATGCCCGGCGTGTAGACCGTGTCGGTATGCCAACTGGCGGCATAGGTCCTTTGGCGTTGGGCAAATTGCTCTTGAGCGAACGTATCTTTCCAACCCAAGTAATCCCAATAGGCGACGTGGTAAGCCACCGGGACAAATTCTTTCCATAACGCGGGTGAAGTTTTAAGCGTGGAGAACCAAGCCTCTGCTGGCGGGCAACTGCTGCAGCCTTCCGAGGTGAATAGTTCTACCAGAGCCGTCCTTTTCGATTCGCTCTTGAAGTGGACCGCCTCAGCCGCTTGCCCGCGACCAGATACCAAGATCAATGAAAGGAGTCCGGCTATCCAGTAGCAGGCTTTCTTAGCTGATGTTGGTATGGTGACCATCGATCATCAGAGGCAGCCTTAAGCAAAATATTCCCCGAAGGAGTCGGATTTTCGAAAAGAAACACAGGCAAAAATACTTGGCGAATTCTGGGAATAAACTTACGGGAATCCACTCAAACAAGTTGCTTTTGCTGGTCTAGAGCTTCGATTAAACCTCACAAATTTATTGATGCTTGGCCAGGTGCCAGAGGATTTTGCTGACGGATTCCGTGATGCCATCCCGACGGGTATCTAACTCGACCAGCGGCTCGGCGGGATTCTCATATCGGCCGTCCTCAGCTTGCGCTGATCGCGGCCCACTGAAATCGACCCGAGTGATGATTTGCTCCCGAGCAACCTCTTCCTGTTGCGGCTGCGATGAAGATGAGTTCACGAAGATCTCCACAAAAGGATGAGGCTCCAAGATCCGACGGGCCATTTCACGGTCAGATTGATAAGGCGACAATGAACCGGTGATGACGACCATACCGGCATCCGCAAGGATATGAACCATCTGGGCGTGTCGCCGAGTCAGTTCCGCCAGTTCGGCTTTCGTATCCTCCGGACGCGGCAGAAACTGATCACGCAGACGTTCCATGGCTCGTCCCACGGCCAAATAATAGACCTGCTTCCCGCGATTAAACAGTGTGCGCTCCAGTTCATGTGCGATGGCGGTAATATCCTCAGACCGTGGTCCGGTGAGGCTGATCACCATGCTCGCATGACCATTGCGCACGGTCCGGTTCTGGGCGGTCACTTCACCTCTGGTCGATTGGCCATGTTCCGCTCGGTGCTCGGAAAGCATCCGGGAAACTGGCTGGTGCTGAAGCTCCTCATTGGTGGATTCATAAGGCAAAACCTGACAAGCGGGACTTTGATACAACATCTTCATCACCCACCTTTATAGAAGGGTGATCATTAAGATGAGGTTAAGTTGATGAAGCCATTTCGGGCCATCATCTATTTGGAAGAAAAGAACTTAGCTGAAAGAGGTTATTCGCAGTATTAAAAGAGACAGTTTCAGCCTGGTTTTCGTTCAATCTTTTTGTGCGATAATTGGTTTGGCAGAAGCAAGCTTTGGCCGGAGATTGCTACCGAAGTTTGAGGAAACTCAAGCGACTGGCGGGCATGAGCCCGGCAGAAAAGGAGAAGGAGAGTTATACCATGAAGAAGGAATCGTCAGGGGTCCATTCTGCCTCGTCATCTCGGCAGCTACGTTGCGCCTTCACAAATTTACATTCCGGAGAGCAGATTCTTCCATTGGATGTGCCCTGCCCTCTGTTAAGATAATCACGTGACCACACCGTTGATCAGATTTTTACTGCTGACGCTTTTAAGCGCTGCGACCGCCGGACAGGCGCTGGGCGCGAGCGCGGCGAAGATTGATTTTGCCCGGGATGTTCGCCCCATTCTCTCAGGCAGTTGCTTCAAATGCCACGGACCAGACACGGCGACCCGCAAGGGTGGGTTGCGTCTCGATGTCCGGGAGGACGCACTGAAGCCCGCGAAGTCCGGTGACAAAGCGATTGTACCGGGCAAGGTGAAGGAAAGCGCCCTCGTGGCACGGATCTTCTCAACAGATGAAACGGACCTCATGCCGCCGCCCGAAACGAAGCACCCGCTCACAGAGGCACAGAAAGAGATCCTGAAACAATGGATCGCGCAAGGTGCGGAATATCAGCCGCACTGGGCCTTCACCGCCCCCAAACAAGGTCCGTTGCCCAAGGTGAAAGACAAGAAGTGGCCCGCAAACGGGATTGATTTCTTTGTCCTCTCCCGGCTGGAGCAGGAAAAGCTGAAACCCGCGAAGGAAGCCGACCGTTACACACTTATCCGCCGGGTTTATCTGGATCTCATCGGGCTGCCGCCGACACCGGAACAGGTGCAGGCTTTTGTTAACGACAAATCACCCGAGGCTTATGCGAAAGTCGTGGATGAACTGCTCGCCTCGCCGCATTACGGAGAACGCTGGGCGCGGCGTTGGCTCGATCTGGCGCGTTACGCCGATACGAACGGCTATGAGAAGGATCGCCCGCGCTCCATCTGGCCATATCGCGATTGGGTCATCAACGCCTTGAACGCGGACAAACCATTCGACCAATTCACAATCGAACAGCTCGCGGGAGATCTTTTGCCGAAGGCCACGATGGACCAGATCGTCGCGACCGGCTTTCACCGCAACACAATGCTGAACGAGGAGGGCGGAATCGACCCGCTGGAGTTTCGTTACTACGCCATGGTGGACCGTGTCTCCACCACCGGCACCGCCTGGCTGGGGCTGACGGTTGGCTGCGCACAGTGTCACACGCACAAGTACAGACCCCATCACCCACACGGAGTATTTTCAGATGATGGCGTTCCTCAATAACGCCGACGAACCAGAGATTGATCTGCCGGATGCGACGGTGGAAAAGAAACGCCTCGAGAATCAGGAACAGATCCGCAAGCTGCTCGCGGCCCTGCCAGAGAAGTTCCCGCTCAGCAACATGGAGTGGCAAACGCCGAAAGCCATCGCCGCAAAAATTGCCAGCGGCTCCACGGCGGAAACGCTCTCTGAGGGCATCGTTTATTTTGGAGCAGAGTCGCTCGACAAGGAGACTTATACACTTGAACTAGCAACGGATGGTGTGGAATTCGACCGCATCCGGTTGGAAGTCTTGCCGGATGACCGGTTGCCGAACAAAGGGCCAGGGCGCTCTTCCGGCGGCAACTTTGTGCTGACGGACTTCACGCTGCAAACCTTGATCAAGGATGAAAGCAACTCCCTGAAACTGGTGCGCGCCGAAGCGGATTTTGCGCAAGAAGGCTTTCCCGTGGCGAATGCCATCGATGATAAACCTCAGACCGGCTGGGCCATCGCCACCAAGAGCGGTAACGCCAATGTGAAGCGCACGGCCACCTTTTATCTCGCGCAAGCCGTTCAACTGGCGAAGGACGGCAAGCTGATCCTCAAGCTGGAGCAGCAATACGGTAACAAGCACACCATCGGCAAACTGCGCATCAGTTTGGGCAAAGCGATCAATGACCCGCGCCCGGAAACGGTACAACGGCAAGAAACGATCGAGCAAAAATTTAAGGCCTGGCTTAACACAGAACGTCAACGTACGGTCGCGTGGCAAATCCTGAAGCCCACGCAACTCAAGGCAAACCTCGCCTTGTTGACGCCACAGGCGGATGACTCCGTCTTCGCCTCGGGTGATCAGTCCAAGAGTGATACGTATGAAATCACCTTGCGCGTGCCAGCAGGCACAACGGCTTTGCGGCTCGAAGCCTTGCCGGATGACCGTCTGCCAGCACACGGACCGGGCGCGACGTTCTATGAAGGGCCGAAAGGTGATTTCTTCCTCAGCGAATTCACCGCCCAGGCAAACGGCAAACCCATCAAGTTCGCTTCGGCTTCAGACAGCTATAACAAGCTGGGCATCGGCGGCGGCACGGCGGTGGCGAAGAACGCCATCGATGGCGATGCACAGTCCGGGTGGTCGGTGAACGGTCGCCAAGGCGAACGTAGTGTGGCTGTGTTCAATCTGGCCGAGCCGCTGGCGAACGCGGGCGAAGTGAAAGTGAAAATGCTGTTCGAGAAACATTACGCCACACCGCTAGGCCGTTTCCGGCTGGCGACGACCACGGACAAAGGCACGGCCATTGCCCGTGA
This sequence comes from Limisphaerales bacterium, assembly GCA_965283725.1. Lineage (GTDB taxonomy): Bacteria > Verrucomicrobiota > Verrucomicrobiia > Limisphaerales > JAEYXS01 > JAEYXS01. Next base: position 632,216 of record CBDIPT010000001.1, on the reverse strand, counting down.
TCTGGATGAGGACATCGAACGCTTGCTGGCCAAGCCCGAAGCGGACTTGACCCCGGCGAATCTCGCCGTCTTGAAGAGCGCTTTCCTGTTGAGCACGCCGGAACTGGCCGCGCAACAGGCAGATACAGAAGCTGCGCCGGAACATTCCGGCCTTGCCCACAACGCTGGTCCTGCGAGAGCGGCCGCCGGAGAACGCCCGCATCACCCAACGGCATCACCGCGGCGAATTCCTGCAAGTGAAGGAGGAAGTGAAACCGGGCGTGTTGCAGTTCTTGAATCCCCTGCCCGCCAGCCCGACCGTCAACCGGCTCAATTTCGCCCGTTGGCTGGTCGCCCCCGAGAATCCGCTGACCGCGCGTGTGACGGTGAACCGTCAATGGGCCGCCTTCTTCGGGTCCGGCTTGGTCCGCACGACAGGTGATTTCGGTTTTCAAGGGGAACTGCCGAGCAACCCGCAACTGCTTGACTGGCTCGCCGTCGAGTTCGTGAAGCAAGGCTGGTCGTTGAAGAAGCTGCATCGGCTCATCGTGCTGAGCGCGACCTACCGGCAGGACTCCACCGTGACCCAGAAGTTACTGGCCCGCGATCCGGAAAACAGATTGCTCGCCCGCGGACCACGCGTGCGCCTGGAGGCGGAACTCATCCGCGACTCGGCCTTAAAAGTTTCCGGCTTGCTCTCAGAAAAGTTGGGCGGCCCCAGTGTGTATCCGCCGCAACCGGCGGGCGTCACCTCCGAGGGAACGTATGGCAAGCTCGCTGGTCCACCAGCGAGGGAGAGGACCGTTATCGTCGCGGCCTCTATACTTTCACAAAACGCACGGCCCCCTTTGCGATGTTCAACACGTTCGATGCGCCAAGCGGTGAAGCTTGCGTGGCGCGCCGGGACAGTTCGAACACTCCTCTGCAAGCACTCACCCTCATGAATGACGTCGTGTTTGTGGAAGCCGCCCAGGCACTGGGCAGGCAGTATGCCAAGCAAGACGGCACAACTGAATCCAAGCTGCAACAACTCTTCCAACGCTGCCTCGTCCGGCCGGCGACGAAAGAAGAGATTAGCCGATTGAAGCGGTTCTATGAGGCGCAAGTCAGCCGACTGGAAGCCAAAGAACTGAACGCGGTGGAACTGACCGGTAAGAAAGATGGGGATGTGACGGGCTGCGTGGACGACCTGGCCCGGGCATTGTTGAATTTGGACGAGATGGTGACCAAGAGTTAAAACTATGAACTGCCAATCTTACTTATTGCGGCACGAACACCCGGAAGCGGTGTCGCGCCGGTGGTTCTTCAAAGAATGCGGTGTAGGTCTCGGCAAAATGGCTTTGGCCGGATTGCTGACAAATGCTTTCACCCGCAATGCCTTGGCGCAGCCCGCAGCGGCCAATCCGCTGGCCCCCAAGCAACCGCATTTCAAGCCCAAGGCGAAACGGGTCATCCACCTGTTCATGGCCGGTGCCCCCAGCCAGCTAGACCTCTTCGACTACAAGCCGAAGCTGGTGGAATACGAAGGCAAACCGATCCCGCCTGAGGTCATCGGCGGGCAGCGCTATGCCTTCATCCGTTCTGATGCCGCCGTGATGGCGCCGCGATTCAAATTCGCCAAGCACGGGCAATGCGGGGCCGAAATCTCCGAAGCTTTGCCGCATCTGGCCAAGATTGTGGATGACATCTGCCTCATCAAATCGGTGCATACGGATCAGTTCAATCACGCTCCGGCGCAGATTTTCCTGAACACCGGATTCTCGCAACCGGGCCGGCCCAGCTTGGGTTCCTGGGTGACTTATGGATTGGGTTCGGAGAGCCAGGATTTGCCTGCTTACGTGGTGATGTCCACCGGCAGCGGCATCAGTGGTGGCTCCGCTAATTGGTCGAGCGGCTTCCTGCCCACGGTTTATACAGGCGTGCGTTTCCGCAATGAAGGTGATGCGATCTTGAATGTATCCAGCCCTAAGGGCGTGGATGCGAAGTTGCAGCGGGATTCGCTGGATCTGGTCGCGGATCTGAACCGCCAACGGTTAGGCACGGCGGGCGACCCCGAGATCGCCACCCGCATGGCAGCGTATGAGATGGCCTACCGGCTGCAATCCTCCGCCCCGGAGTTGATGAACTTGAAGGGCGAAAGCAAAGCGACCTTGGAACGGTACGGTTGCGATCCGGATAAACCATCCTTCGCGCGGGCGTGCTTGCTGGCGCGGCGGATGATCGAACGTGGCGTGCGCTTCGTGAACATCTATCACGAAGGTTGGGATGCCCACAGCGATGTGGTGGGCAATCACAAGAAGAATTGCGAAGCAACTGACCGGGCATCAGCGGCACTGGTGATGGATCTGAAAGAACGCGGGTTGCTGGACGATACGCTGGTGATTTGGGGCGGCGAGTTCGGTCGCACTCCCATGGTGGAGACGAATCCGGCCTTGGGCCGCAGCATGGGACGGGATCATCATCCGCAGGCTTACACCATGTGGCTGGCAGGTGGTGGCGCGAAGCCGGGCCTGTCTTACGGGGCCACGGACGAACTGGGCTTCCACGTTGTGGACAAGCCGGTGCATACGCACGATTTGCAGGCGACCATTCTGCATATGCTGGGTTTTGATCATGAAAAACTGACCTTCCTGCATCAAGGCCGTCAATTCAGGCTTACGGATGTGCACGGGCACGTGATGAAGGATTTGTTGGCGTAAAGGCAATCGTAGGTAATGCTTGGGGCGTGGCTGAAGTAAACGAATGGTTGTGGCTGGATTCCGGCGCCTGCGCTCCGGCGGAGAACATGGCGCTGGATGAGACGTTGCTGGAAACCGTGGCCGGTTTAGGCCGCCCCGTGCTGCGTTTCTATGGGTGGACGGAGCCGGCAGCCACGTTTGGTTACTTCCAAAAATACGCGAATGTGGCGTTGATGACCGGTTTGCGTCCCCTGCTCCGCCGCCCCACTGGCGGTGGCTTGGTGCCGCATAAGCATGACTGGACCTATAGCGCAGCGTTTCCGCCCGGTCACGAATGGTATCAGCTCAAAGCCGAGGAAAGCTATCAGCGCATGCACGAATGGATCCGCGCTTCCTTCATGCAACTCGGATTAACCACCGAGCTTTCACCCTGTTGCCAGAAAGACATTCCCGGACAGTGTTTTATCGGTGCGGAAAAGTATGACTTGCTGTTCGGCGGCAAGAAAATCGCCGGAGCCGCCCAGCGCCGGAACAAACACGGACTCCTGATCCAAGGCTCCGTGCAACCTCCGCCGCCAAAGCTCACCCGCACGGTCTGGCAGGAAGCGATGAAGGATGTTGCCGTGCGATCCTGGCCCGTGCACTGGGTGCCATGCCAGACAAACCTCAGCACCACAGCGGCACGATTGGTTGAGGAGAAATACGGTTTGGAAAGTTATCATCAGAAGCGCTAGGAACGCGGTTTCATGCCACTAAGCGCCACTGCTCGAGGGCAAAATAAGTTGTTATTTTTCATGGTCTCCAGCCCTTGCGCAGGTGCAGAAAACTTGAAGCATGCAATGGCTCCATTTATCGTCAGGTCCGGATTGGGGACTTCTAACTGCAAATATTCTTTATGCGATTGAATCGTTTTTTACGACTTTCCATGGGCGTTGCCCTGCTGGCGGGCAATCTTGTGTTACACGCCGCCACGCCTGATTGGTCGGCCAAGCTGACGGAGAACGTCAAATGGCAACGCGTCACCACGGTGGGCACGATTTTGGTGGGCACAGACAAAGCCATCTACAGCCTCGATCAAGACACTGGCAATGTCCTGTGGAAACGCCCCGAGTTCGAGAAATCCGCCCCTTTCAACGTGCGCGAGATCGAAGGCACACCGATCCTTTTCATCAACGATTACACCAGCAACTTCAATCCGCAGACGAAGCTCTACGCGGTCAATCTGCTCACGGGCGAAACCATCTGGGAGACGGCGAAGGAACCCGGCTATGCCATCGGCGCGTATCCGTTCAATTCCCGCCGTATGGCCCTCGTGGTCTCGCAAAATTACGCACACAAGGACGGTGCGGGCGTCTATCTCACCGCCTTTGAGACCGATACCGGCAAACAACTCTGGCAGGTGAAGCATTCCAAAGCTAATGACTTCCCGCTGCACCCCTCCGACAACAGCGGCACGTGGAATGTGAAGATGGACCTCAGCGGCCATCAGGAACCGGTCATCGTCGGCGATTCGCTCTACGTCCCTTTCTCTGGTGTCCATTGCTACGATGCCAACACAGGCGCACTGAAATGGGGCAAGGAGTTCAAGACCGTGCCCAAGGAATTCAAGCGCGCCTCGGCCCCGTTGGTCTTCGATGGCGATACGGTTTATGCCCCAGGCGTGAACAAAGTTTACGCCTTGGACAAGAACACGGGCGCGGTGAAATGGGAGAGCAAGAAAGTCTATTCCGGCACCATCACGCAATTACTGGTGCATGGCGACAAACTGCTGGTCCGCATGGGTGGCAATTTCCTCGCTTGGGGGGCCAAGGAATGGACGCTCGAAAAACCCCTCGCCATACAAGGCCTCGACAAAGCGTCCGGCGAACAAGTCTGGGAATACAAAGACTTGCGCGACGGCATCACCAACATGCAATTGGTGGAAGGCGCCAACGCCGTCTTCGTGTGTGACGCGGAAAACCTGATCGGCATCGATGTGAACAGCTCCGGCAAAGTGAAGGAAGACTTCAAGATCAAGCTGGAGTTCAAGCGCAAGCTCGGCGGGGGCGAAGCGGCCGCAAAGATTGGTCTGGGCGCATTGGGTGGCATCAGCGGCCTGGTGGGAGCCTCGGCCAAGGCCATCGGAGGCAAAGATCGTCTGGATGTCCCCGTGGCCATCATTCCGGTGGGCAAGGACCAGTTCGTGGTCCGCGGTCGCCAGCACATCCTCTCTTTTGATGGCGTGGCCAAGGAGATCAAATGGTCCACCATGTATGGAGCCCCCGGTTCATCCGGCTTTGAGATGGCCATCATGACCACGCTCACCGCCGTCTCCGCGTTGTCCTACAACGCCGGTTATGCCTCCGGTACGATGAGTCTCAGCAGCGCCTCAGACGGCATCAAGAGTTCGTTGGACAGTTACGACAAGTTCGCCAACAAACGTTACAGCGCCACCAAATCTGGCGCGCAACGCACCTACATCCTCACCACTGTGGAGGAAGGCAAGAAGAAGGGCGCCGGCCTCATGGCCATCGACATGACCGGTGGTGATTCCGTAGCCAGCATCCTCTTGAAGGACAAGGAACCGGACTACACCGTGGATGACCTGACGGGACGCATCTACTACGTCAACGACAAGAAAGAGATCCAGGCCTTCACGCTGAGATAAGGCGTGGTTCCTCGTCGTCAGCCCCCGGTCACCTATCAAATGGCTGGGGGCTGTTTTGTACCGCCATATAAGTAGTGGCCAGCACCAGACAGGTTGATTGAGTTTGCAGCATGGCAGACTAAATGCGATATTGCCGGGAATTCACCACAAGGTCGGCAGCTTGATAATCCGCGTCATAAATATTGGCAAGCCGTTTTGGTTGTTCTGCTTGCTCCTGCTGGTGGCACCGTTGTCCACCAAAGGGGCTACCAACATTACCATCGCCCCACGAATGCTTTCCGGTGTGGTGGCCGAAGATCCGAAGCAGCAACCGTTTCTATCCCAAGTCCTGACCAATGATGTGGCCGGCGTAAAAGAAGCCTTAAAAGCCGACCGTTCATTGGTCAAAACATTGACCGCCAGAAAAGTCCCGGTGCTTATCTACGCTTCGATTCTCGGTGGCGAAATGCCACGCGTGCTCTTGGAGCACGGAGCGGATCCGAATGCCCGCGTCCCCCTGGACAACCCAACCACCCGAGATCATTCGCCCTTAGACATCGCCGCCTTGCAGGCGGATGCAGAGACAACGGAACTGTTATTGAAGGCGGGGGCCGATCCGAACGCCCAAGGGATGGATAAAGCGACTCCGCTGCAAAAATTATTTCAAAATTCCACAGACCTGTCCGTAAGACCGCGCAGAAGCAATGCCGAGAATGAAACCGCCCGGCAGGCCGTGGCCAAACTGCTGCTGGCGGCAGGCGCTGATCCAACTCACAGCGGAGGTCTGTTTGGCAGCGCGTTTGACACGATGATCTCGGCACAAGATGCCAACTGGTTGACCATCCTGGCCGAAAACTCGCCCGCTTCAGCCAAACTCAAAGTCGGCGGAGATTCGCTACTGCATTTGGCCGCCAAACGGGGAAACGGTGAAGCTATCCGGTTTCTGTTGGGCTGGAAAATGGATCCCAACCTAAGGAACAGCGAGCAGTTGACTGCACTGCAAATCATCGCACTAAAAACCGCCAGTTCCACAACAAACAGCGTAAGTGACCCCTTTGAACCCGTCGGATATTGGAACCTCACGACTGCGGGCGCGGAAGCGGACGCCTTCTCATTAGCCGCCTTGGGCAAACTCAATGAACTACAAAAGCTTGCCCGGCAACACAGCGGCTTTTTGACCATGAAACATGAGAACGGCCGCACGTTGCTACATTGGGCTACGGCTGCCGGACAATGCCACGTCATCCAATGGTTGCTGGCCCAAGGCGCGGATCCTGATACGCCTGATAATTCATCCAGTCTTCCTCTTCATCTGGCCTTGGAATACAAGCAGGACGAGGCGTTTTCTTTGCTCCTGCCGTTGACGAAAACGTTTGAATCAAAAGATAAGTATGGTCGCACTCCGCTCGCCATCGCCTTTGAGCTAAATCACGATTTAGCCATCCGAGAAATCCTCCAGAAAGCACCGGACTCCGCCTCCAAGCAACGCATGCTCAACGAGGAGTTCACCCATTTTATCCGCCAAGGTAATTCAAAACCGATGGAATTATTGTTGCAGCTGGGGGCCGATGGAAAAGGCAAAGCGGAAAACGGACAGACCGCGTTGCACGTTACCGTAAAGACATCGTTGACGCAAACCAAGCTCCTGCTGGAACTGGGGATGGATGCCAACGCCAAAGATCTGGAAGGCCGGACACCACTGCACCAGGCGGTCGCAGAAGCGCAACTGCCATTGACCGGACCATTGCCCACGACGCCTGAAAATGGTTTCGGTTTCCGGGGCCAGATGCGCTTGATCAGCCAGAAAGATACACTTGAGATCATCAAACTGCTCCTCAGCCACGGAGCTGATATCAAGGCCCAGGACAATGAGGGAAATAACCTCCTGCACCTGACTTTTCAGCAACAGAGTGCTTTCACGAAATGGCAGTCCGCCGGGCTGGCCTCCACGTGGCTGGATTTCCTGCTGGAACAAGGCGCGGAACCAAACAAACAAAACAAAAGAGGGCACACGCCATTGCAAGCCGGGATCAACTCGGAAGGTTCCCGTTGGGCAGAGGAGGAAACGTTGAACTTGCTGTTGCGTTCCCTCATCAAGCACAAGTTCGACTTGAACCAAACTGATACCAACGGCCTGAGCCTGATTCATCTGGCTTCAGAGAAAAACCGCCCCTCTTTCATCAATGTCTTGTTGAGAAACGGGGCTGCGATCAATACCCGGACAAGCCAAGGTGAAACCCCGCTGATGTTGCAGTTAAAACAGCCGCCGAGCAATCAAAGCAATCGCGAACTCCTATCCTTGCTCATCAAAGTGGGAGCCGATGCCGAGCTGCTGGATAATGCAGGCCGTAGCATTTGGCAGATCGTTTGCGAAACAAGAGCAAGACCCTATGATGTTTTCCAACAGATGCTGGACGCTGGCATCAAGCCTGCGATAACCAACCACCTCGGCCAGAATGCCCTGCACTTGGGAGCCAAGCACAAGCTGGATGGAAACCTCATCGAACGCTTCATCAAGGCGGGGGCAAACCCAGAGGTTGCCGACGCCTCGGGACGATTGCCTTTACACTGGTTGATGGAGGCCAACAGCTCTTCATCGCTTAGCTCACCTCTGCTGAAAAACGCAACCAATCTCAACGCCGTCGATTTGGAAGGTGATACCCCGCTGCACATCGCCTGCCGGCATGGAAACTCTTCGGTCATGGTGAATTTATTGGCACGGGGGGCGGATATTTCCCTGAAAAACAAACTGGGAGATACACCCTTATGGCTTTCCGTGGGCAAGAATCCCGTGCCCAACAGTCGCAGCATCGGCCTGTTCCGCGGTTCAATGCAGGCTGTCCACCTTCTGCCCAAAGGTATCACCAATGACATCATCAACTCCGCCGGCGCGGGCGATCTGGCAACCGTCAAACAGCTCTTGGCTTTGGAGCCCCGCCTGATCTCCGCGGAACGTGAGGGCCACAATGCCCTGCATGCCGCCGCCTTTGCCAATCAGCGGGAAGTTGTCAATCACCTGCTGCAAGCGGGCGCTCAGATGGATAACTTCACCGCTTTACAACTGGGAGACATCGCCTTCTTAAAGAGATCAGCAAAAAGCCAACCAACCACGTTTCAAACCGAGCAGAACCTGAAAGATCTGCTGACGCAGGCGGCCCGCAAAGGAAATCCAGAGATCAGCTCATGGCTGATCGAGCAAGGAGCCAAAGCACAGAATGCCATTGATCCCCAGACTGGCATCAGCGCGCTCGGGCAAGCGCTCAAACAAAACCAGCTTTCCGCGGCCGAAGTGTTGCGGCAAAACGGGGCTCACCCCACCCCATTTGATGTCGTGTATCTGAAGCAACCTGATTTGGCCACTGAAGCGGTGATCCATCACCCTGCCTGGTTAAACCAAACCAATGATCAGGGGGTGACGCCACTGATGAAAGCCATCGCCGACCGGAGCTTGGAATGCGCCCGCGCATTGCTGGAAAACGGGGCGGATCCCAACTTGGAAACCCCTGCCCTCCGGCTGCTACACACCACGCCGTTGCAACACGCCTTGCAGTATATGCGTCCAAGCGCAGTCGATCTGCTCTTGGAATACAAACTCGACCTTAAACGCCCCAACAAACTGGGCTTCACGCCGGTGCATCTGGCGGTATGGTACGGCTCAACCAACCTGCTCGACTATCTGCTGGACCATGGAATCGATATCAATCAGCGACAACAACAGCCGACCGCAAGCCCGTCTTTCAAGAACGCCGGTCAGACCGCTCTGCATCTCGCGGTACTAAAAGGGAGCACCAACATGATCACGTATCTCTTGCAGAAGGGAGCATCACTTGATGTCACGAATAATCTTGGTCAGAAGCCGGTTGATTTGCTGCTGGAACTAAAGAAAGGCCCTGCTTCAGGCCCCCCTGACGACAGTTCAAGAAGCCTGATCCGTGCACCGATTTTAATGCTCTCGTATCCCCCCTCAATCTGGCCACCCCGAACGCCAGAGGCATGGCAAGAAATAGAAAAACTCTTGTTCAAAAAACCATGATCGGGGAATCCGTTATTCAGTAAGCCGTCGAAAAATCCGTGGCCAGCCCTTGCACGATGGCGACACCGGCGGAAGTCCCCAAGCGGGTCGCACCGGCTTCGATCATCGCCAGCGCGGTTTTGACATCACGGATGCCGCCGGAAGCTTTCACCCCGCAGTTGCGCCCCACGGTCTCACGCATCAATTTGACATGTTCCACCGTGGCCCCGCTCTTATTAAAGCCGGTGGAGGTCTTCACAAAATGAACCTCGGCTTCCAGCGCGAGTTTGCAGGCCTGCACGATCTCCTCATCCGTCAGCAGGCACGTCTCCAAGATCACTTTCACCGTGCGGTCATCGGCGGCTTCGACCACGTCACGCAGTTCACGCACGACGTAGCCATGGAAACCTTCTTTGAAACGGCCAATGTTCATCACCACATCGATCTCCTGCGCCCCCATATCCACGGCGGCTTCCGTCTCATATCGCTTCACATCAGAATCCATCGCCCCCAAGGGAAAACCGACCACGGCCGCCACCAGCACCCCGGATTCTTCCAGTAAAGAAGCCGCCAGTTCAATACGGCTGCCGTTCACGCAGACCGTGCGGAACTTGTGTTCCCGGGCTTCATTGCACAGTTTTTCTATCTCCTTCGCCGTCGCTTCCGGTTTCAGAAGGGTGTGGTCGATATATTTGGCGAGTTCGGCGGGAGTCAAAGCAAGGCTCATAACAATTAACTTAAAAACAGAAAATGTTTAAACAGTGGCCGTAGCGGTCACCCCGGCGGGTTCAACCGAGGAGGAGGCTACCGCTGCGGCGGCTGATTGCGCTTCTTGCCGGGCCTGATCGTAGATGGCCACGTTGGCCAACAGCAACAGCATGATCTCAAAACTGGGATAGGCGCCAAACGTCCAACCGAAGAGGAGCCACATGGAGGTAAAAAAAAGGCTAACGAAACAGGTCGCACCTACGATGTCATTGACTCCGCGACGCATGATGTAAGTGATCACTCGATAACCAAGCTGGATCAGCAACCCCAGATAACAGGCCAAGCCGAGGAGGCCGGCATTGGCCAGCACTGAAAACCATCCAGTTTCATATGCCCCCACATCGGCGGCCTGTTCTACCGCGCGCTCAAAAGACCACTCCTGCTGGCCATAGATGAACAGCAACTCCGCATCAAACTTCCGAACGCGGTTGCCACAAAAGAAACTCACGGTGTTATCCAGCCAGCGATCCAGGGCGATCGTGCGCAACCGTTCGTGCCAGTAATTGCTCATGGCCGTATCGGCATGCGCTTGAACCGCACCTTTCTCAATGACAAACACGCTCAGTGTCCGTTGGATGCGCCCGTCCATCTTGTCCAAAAGCGCCGGATTCAGATTCAACATCGCGATGATCAGCACCCCCACGGCACCAGCACCAAAAATCAGCGTGAACCGTTTGGAGGCCAGCGCGGCAAATGCCGGCAAAAGCAACCCCATGGCGATGGACACCCGGCCGCCACCCAACAACAAGGCGAGAAAACCCAACCCCAGCAAGCCCAGAAAGAAAGCCTTGGAGCGCCATTGTTTGGCGATCATGGCAAAGATGATAGCAAAGGCTGCCAACCCCAACCCGCTGACCCGCAGATCATCCATTTCGCCGGGCGTCGAGCCGGGGAGCACGTAATTAATGAAAGGGATATAGAAGAACCCGCCGATCTGATCGGTCAATATCGTTACCACCACTCGGAGGAGGTATGCCCCCAGTAAAAGCAGCAACGCCACCTTCAGATAACGAATGGATCCGAACCAGACAAAGAGAAAACTGAAGATGAGGGGCCAGAGGGCCCATGAGTAATGCCGTAATATGTTGCCCGTACCACCTTCTCCCGTTATCCGCGAGGCCGCCAAGCTCCACCCTAGATGGGCCAGCAGATAAATACCCAAAAGATAGAACGTCCATGGCAAGATCTTCCGGTACTGATAAAACGACCGGTAGCGGAGGGCGACGGCAAAAAGCAATGGCAAGCTGCAAAGGAGAAGTGTCACTTCATGCGCATATAGCTTGAAGCCAAAATACATCACCCCACCAGCCGCAAATGAAGCCGGCACCGGAACCCACCACCACCGGGGACTGGCAAAAAAGAAGATCGTGCCAACCAGCAAAACTGAGAACAAAGCCAGCCCGATCACGCTCCAAACCGCCAGAAAATAGCCAAGGAACAGACTGCCGCCCAGCACAGCCAGCAGGCCAAGCCAGAAACGCGGATTATTTTGCCAGTTGGACTGCATCACATCATACCGGCAGGCATCTTCCAACCGGGTCATGTGACTGAACTGGACTCTAGGTCTCTTTTCAAGAATGATTTCCGTGCCCTAGCACCGGGACACAACGCGTGACCCGCTGGTAAGCCTCCGGCATATCTGACATGACGCGTCCGCTTGTTGGTATTGATTTAGCCCCGGCCAGTCTGACCCAGTCAGCTCCCGGAACGGCGAGGCATGTGACGGAACTGGCCAAGGAACTGGCCGTCTTGGATGTCCCCTGGGATTGGTTGCCAACGGTTGAATCCCAAGAGAATACATTGTTCACGTGCTTCCCCAAGCACCCGGCTAAAGTGGTCGCCAACCGCAGCTTTGCCCGTCGGGCTTGGTGGGATCTGGGGAAAGCATGGCAACAGGCCGGTTGCCAGCTGGGTTACGCATCCACCTGTTTCGTACCGGCTTTTGGCCCGCCAGTGGTCGCCAATCTTTTTGACTCGAACATCTACGAACACGGAGACACTTGGATCCGCAGCGGTAAACGGAAAAGCTATTGGATCAACCGGCTGGCCTCAGATCATGCGATCTGGCAGGCCAAAAAACTCTTCATCGATTCCGACTACTGCCGAAATTACCTCGCCAGACTTTTCCCGGCAACAGGGAAAAATGGTCACCGTTCCATGTGGCCTGAACCAATTCCCCCCCCCGCCGCACAAAAGCCGTCTTGGGCCAAGACCTGGACCGTCCGTTTTTTGTCTATGTCGGTACGTTCTCGGAAAACAAGAACCAGCGGCGCCTGCTGGAAGCATGGCATTTGTTGCAGGGAAAAAATTCAACCGCGCCAGCTCTGGTGCTGATCGGACCTTGCCCAGAAGATTACCGTTCTTATATCGACCCCATTCTTCAACGCCTGCGCTATCCGGCCCAAGTCATCCTCACCGGCAGGATTCCAAGTGAAGAGGTTTCTTGGGCTTATGCCAACGCCTACGCGGCCGTTCAGCCGTCTATTGCCGAAGGGTTCGGTCTTCCGATCATCGAGGCGATGAGCTTCGGCTTGGCGGTCGCCTGCTCCAACACCACCAGTCTGCCAGAAACGGCCGGAGGCGCGGCCCGGCTGTTCGATCCTTTCGACCCGCTAAAAATCAGCGAAGCCATCAACGAACTGTCGCAGAATGCTGCTTTGAAAGAAAAACTTTCCGCCCTCGGCTTGCAACGCAGTCGCGTCTTCACTTGGCGGCAGAGCGCAGAGAAGGTTGCCAGTGAGATTGAACGGCAATTGACCGCTGGCAAACAATCAACGGGAGCCTGAAGCAGCGCGCAAGGCAGCTTGAACGAGGGAGGTAACTGCTATCTGCCCGCAAAAATCGCAATGCTGGTGATCCGCCTTGCGTCGATCCTGACAAAATTCTACTGCCGGGGTGAACGCAACAGCATTCGGCTGCTGATTGCCCCAAGTCACAGGCGATAAACTCTTGAAGGCACAGAAAGGTGAAACCGTGGGCACTCGCAACGCGCTGGCGAGATGCAAGGGGCCTGTGCTGGGACACAAGTAAGCGGAGAAGTGATGAATGACGGCGGCCAGTTGCCGTAGAGACAGTTCCCCCATGCTATTCCACACCCGCGGTGAGGCGAGCAGTTGTTCCGGCCAAGTCTTCAGAAGTTCACGTTCTTTACGAGAACCGGTGATCACCAAGGCGCAATCACTCTGCTCAAGAATAGCCTCAGCCATCTGGGCATAAGTTTGCGGCGGCAAGTTGCAGGCATTGCCCGCACACCCCGGATGGATGCCGATGACCGGTCGACCGCCAAAACGTTGTTTCAGGGAGGATTGGGCATTAAACACTTCTTCGCCGGTCAAAAACAATTCTGGTTCAATTCCCTGAAGGGGAATCTGCATGGCGCGCGCACAATCCAGGACGATATCCGCAAAATAGCGTGGCTCTTGCAGAATCCGCGAGCTCAGACAGCGGTGCAACGTCAGGCGTCCCCACAACCCGGCCCACATGGCGATACGGGTCTGCACCCCGGAGAAAAAAGACGCCCAGAGCAATTCCCTTTGGAGTGCATACGGCAGAAGTAGGACATCAAATTTTTGTTGCCGGATCCACCGCGCCAGAGGCCGCCAGCTTTGCGGGAAGCCCGGGCAAATCGTTTCCATCCCCCACACTGCCTTCACGCGCGGGCTATGCTCGAAGACCGGCACAAACGCTGCCGGTAAAATGACCTGCACCTCGTGCCCGGCAACTGCAAGCGCACGGGTCAAAGGAGTGGTCAACATCACATCCCCCAAATGATCCATACGTATGACGAGGATTCGTTGGCCCATAGTTTAGCGCTTGGCGTGCAAAAGTTCCGGCAGCCGTTTGAGACTGTGGAAAAAGGCCCGCACATAGTCAGGAACCGTCAACCCCAGCGACCTGATCCCGATCAGGACGATCCACCAGTTGTTAAACAGCAATTGCGCCAGCCCTGGGGCCAGAAGCAAACCCCAAGCCCCCAGCGAAGGAGCAAGCAGGCAAACCAAGGTCAGACTCGCCCCGGCCGTCATCAGCATAGGACTTACGAAGGGATTCACGTTGGCTGTCAGCACCAGTTCCCGATAAAGCGAATGATGCGTCTCCAGCCCCACGACCAGCAAGAGCAGTGCAAGTTGCGGCACGGGCAGCAACTCCGTCCGGGCATGCAGTACGTTAGAGAGCAACCAGTCACCCAGAAAGCACAACGTGAGGCTCCCGGAAACATAGATCAGCAGAAAAAGCCAGACACGTGAAAAGAAAGTCTCTTGGATGGCTCGGACATCTCCCCGCTGACGAAGCTGGTTGAACCAAGGCATCTTCACCAGCACCCAGACACCGGATATCTGCGAAAGAAAAAAGCCCACTTGCATGCTCAGCCCAAAAGAAGCCGTTTCCTTCAAACTTAAAAACGCACTGGCCAGCAGCGTGTTTATAAACATGGTCAGATAGATGCCAACAGACACTGCGCCTACGCGCAGGAATTTGGCCAGAGAACACGCAACAAGGCGAAGTCAGGTCTGCGACCGGTGTATTCAGCTCACTGCCTGCCAGGCGCAAGAAAGCCGCCCGGCCCAACAAACGGTTCAACAACCCCATCGCGACTTGACCGCTCACCGGCCCCCACAAACCCCAGCCAGCCAGCAAACCGCCGATGGAGAAAATATAATTGGCCAGCAGCGCGACGAGGAAGACTTTCTGGGCCTGCCTGACTCCGTTGATACCGGTCAGCAAAGTTGGCCACAGACCGCCTACCGTGTTTAAAGCACAGCCAAACGCAAACATCGCCCAGGCCGCCCGGATGTTTTGCGCGTGTTCCAGCCCGGCCGACTTATGCCAAATCCACGCGCCCCCACCAAGCTCCAGCAAGAGCAGCAAGCCCAAGCCCAATAGCAAATAATACCAACGCATTGTGGATACCAGGCGTCCCAACAACGCGTAGTTGGGTTTCGCTTCCGCCTTGGCACCTTCACCTTGTCCTGACGCTCCTACCCCAACGGGCAGCAAACGGTCTGCTCCCGCCCAGAGATAGCCGGCGGAGCGGTTCAGGGAATTTCCAAAACCAAGATCCAGCAAGGCTCCGATCCCGGCCAGCGAAAGAAAAACATACCAAAGACCAAGCTCATCCGGGGAAAGCTTTCTCAGCAGCAACGGCAGCAGAAAGATGGCCGCACCGCTGCGCAGAGCCACCGTCAGGTAGTTCCAAAAAACTGCGCTGCGAAAAAGCCTTTGAGCAAGTTCCTTCACGGGCTAGTTAGGATTCCCGGCAAAAACATGCTGCAAAAGTTTCCCTGCCGTCCGGATGGGAAGCCCTTTTTTCCCGGCTGGCAGGCGCCGACCAAATTTGAACCAACAATATATCATCCGCAGAACCTGGAGGAGCAGCACCTTTTTACGCCACTTCACATCCAGCAAATCGGTGGGTAACCGGAAAAAATCGACGAAAGTTTCACCACTCCGGGTGTTATTGGAACTCACCGAAGAATCATGCTCCAAAATATGCGCCAAAGCCTCCGGCCAATAGATCACCTGCTTGCCCGGATTCGCCGCCGCCACCCGCATCCAGCAACGAATATCCACCGTTTGCGTGCCGTCCTTGAACGGCGGATGAATCTTGGCGATGGCATCATGCCGCACCACAAAGTTTGTGATCTCACCGAAGATGTTTCCTTTCAGATAGACCAACTCGGCGAATTCCATCGTCTCAAATGTCTGCACATAGTCATACACCGTAACCAGATGTGGCTTCCTTCCAAACCCGCGGTTGAGATGATTGTGTATCCACAGCACCGTTTCAGGCTGGTTTTCCAACTCGGCTTTGAGAGTCGCCACCGTGTGCGGAACGATGAAATCATCGGCCGCCAGCAATATCATCCATTTACCGCGGATCTCACCCATCATCCGGTTGAAAACGCCCGCCTGCCCTAGATTGCGCTCATTCTGCAAAATCCGCACCTTGGGGTTGTCGGCATGCTCTTGCATGATAGCCCACGTATCATCCTTGCTTCCGTCATCAACCATCAGCAACTCCCAATCATCGGAGGTCTGAGCATACACGCATGCGATCGCCTGGCGCAGAAAAACTGCTGCATTCCACGCTGGCAGGCAAATCGTGATAAAAGGTTTTTGCTCGGTCATAGAAAATTCGTTCGTTTATCAGGATCCATCTTTGGCCGGCGTCATTTGCTCGCCATTTTCCAACCCTAACAATCTGGTGCTATAAAATGAAAAAGCATCCAGCAAAGCTCCCGGCCAGACCAGGCTCTTCGCTGACGTACAGCGAAACGCGGGCAGCAATTTCGCGATGATATCGCGCTGGCGCGAACGCAGAAGCTCAACTGTCCAGCGGGCTCTTGTTCTGCGGGAGATGCCGCGGCCAAATGCAGCCGCACCTCTGACTGGATCAAGACCGCTTTTCACCATCAATTCATAGAGACAACGCGCCACCTGCCCATGCTCGTGGATGCGCTTTCCGCGGGAAAGATGATGACTGAGCTGCCCCGCATGGATATGAAACAAGACCGTCACCCTGCGGTCCAGAACCATGCCGCCACGCACCGCCAATTGCGCCCACATCCACCGATCTTGGATAAAGCCAAAACCCGGCAGCATCATCGGCAATCGGTCATAAATTTCGCGATTGATCGTCACCGCCGAGGCACAGACCGGCGTATAAAAAAAGTGCATCGCTGCCGCCGTTTCTTTTTCGATGAACAAAGATTGGCTGGAGATTTCCTGCTCTGGCCAATCACTCGTGAACCGTTTGCCCGATCGTTGCAAGGGATTGCCCGAAACATATTCGGCCTGCGTTCCATATAAGCCCGCGTCAGGCAAAAGACGGATCATCCGCTCCGCCTCCACCAGATGATCTTCAAGCCAGAGGTTATCATCCTCTAAAAGTGCGACGTGCGTGCCGTTAGCACCAGAAATGGCGCGATGAAATGCTTCTTCCACCCCTACCCGCTCCGGCAAATTTTCATACCTTAGGGGCAAAGCGGGGAATTCTGCGACCACACCCGCATCAGCCTTTGCCGAATTATCAAAAATGAAGACCTCATCCGGCTTCCGGATCTGCGCTGCCACCGATCGCAAAGCACAGCGAAGATGATCCGGCCGGTTCATCGTAGGAATGGCCACGGCCAAACGGATAGGATGCACCTCTTTTTTTTCAGCCTGTTGAGTGCCGTTCATTCAGCTTTGCTTCAAAACGCTCTTTACCAATTCACGGTACATCTGCGCCTGCTGCTCTTTGGTTAACCCCCTCGTTCCCCCATTGAATATCTTCCTGCCAGCAGTCAAGTCCACCACCGCTTGGGCGAACGCCGCCACATCTCCCAACGGAACCAACTGCTGACGGTCATCGAAACTCTCTTTCACGCCGTCCGCATCCATGGCCAGCACCGGGATACCTAGCGCCTGTGCTTCCAACACCACATTGGCATGCCCTTCATAAAGGCTGGTCAGCAGCAAGCCATCCGAGTTTTGCAGATAGGATGCGCCATCGGTGCGATGCCCCAGCAGCTGTCCTGAACGGGAAATCCCCAGTGTCCGGATCAAATCCTCACATTTGGGGCGCCATGAACCATCGCCCATCACGAGCAAACGCGCATTCGCGAGCCCACGATCCAGGGCCAGCCTCCATGCCCGCAACAACCAGTCAGGCCGCTTTTGCCGTTCCAACCGCCCCATGAACACAAAAGTTTTAGTGCCTTCAACTTTTGCCGCAGGCACCAATCGCGCAACGATCTGCGCATCAACCAAGGCCGGAATCTCTATGGGATTGGGAATGACCGTCACTCTGCAGCGATCAGCCAATAGACCGGCATAAAGAAATTGCCGCACATTGCCCTCGCTGGCGCAGACGATGTGTTGATGCTTTGAAAATGCCAGCCACTCGGCGTACCAGTTGCGCGCCGCCCGCCACATATCACGGGATTCGTAGAGCGAGCACCATTGGGTGACAAAAACCGCCTTGGTCGGCGGCCCCATCCGCAAGGCCATGCCCATGAACATGCCGCCCCATTGACCATGCGTCAGCACCACTTGCGGCCTCAGTTTTTTGAGCAATGAACTGAGCTGCCACACCGTCACCGGAAAGCATGCCGCAGAGACATCCGACACTGCGTGCAATGTCACCGCTTTGCGCGATTTCACTTGCTCGGTCAAACGCCCCACCCCGGAGGTGACAACGTGCTGTTCTCCCATCCCGTCCAAGGCATCAATCACCTGCACGACATTCTTCGGCCCGCCGCCGAAGTTATCGCGGTGCAAATAATGCAGTATCACGGGGTTAGCTGGCACAGTGACAGATGTTTGACGGGCCGACTCTAGTCACTGCCCCCGCGCCTTGTAAAGCCACGGTCCCTCTTCCCTTTTTTTCAAATCTGACTACTATTACGCCCATGCCATCATTTGACATCGTTTCGGAAGTGAATCCGATGGAACTGCAGAACGCCATCAACCAGGCGCAAAAAGAGCTCGCCACCCGCTTTGATTTCAAAGGGAGCAAGGCCGAGATCATCCTCGAGAAAAACGAGATCAAACTCAGCGCGGGCGATCAGTTCAAGATGAAGGCGCTGGTGGAGATCGTCATCGGCAAGATTGCCAAGCGGAACATCAGCCTCAAGAGCGTAGATCAAGGCGAACCGGATCTCTCCCCGCTCGGCCACGCCCGTCAGGTCATCAAGATCAAGCAAGGTATTGAGACGCCGGTGGCCAAGGAAATCTGCCAGTTCATCAAAGGCAAGGGATTAAAAGTCACCACCCAGATACAGGAGCAGCAGGTCCGCGTGACCGGCAAGAGCCGGGATGATCTGCAGGAAGTCATCGCCGCCGTGCGGGCGCATGATTTCCCCGTCGCCGTCAGTTTCCAGAATTTCCGGGATTAACGTTCCGTCAGGGAATATTGCATCGACTGGGAGGCCACGTTTTTACCGGCGGATTTCCAGATCAGTTCTTCCATGCCTTGAGCCCAGCTCTGCCAGGTGTAAGGCACTAGCTTTTGGCGGGTAGTTTCCACGGCTATTTGCGCCCGTTGGCGATACTGCTTGGCCTGAGCCAAGGCGCTCACCGCTTCGGCGTCGTGCTGGAATAGCGTGATATGCTGGGGTAACTGTGCCTTCAGATCGGGCACAAAACCGACCTTCGTTGAGACTACTGGCACGCCGCAGGCTAGCGCCTCCAAGACCGGTTGCGGACCGCCTTCATTGCGAGCGCAGACTAGCAGAACATCCAAACCCGCGATCGCGGCTGGCAATTTCTCAGCTGGCAATCGCCGTTGATAATCTACGGTGAAGCCTTGGGCTCGGAGTTTTTCCACCACTTGCTCCCAACGATCGCCCACCAAAACAAACTCGTAATGTTCTTTGCTCAACAGCCGGCTGATGGCCAGCAAACGATCTTCGCCCTTCCGCCCATCTGGATACGCACGACCGACAAAGCCGATCCGCACTCGCCGGCTTAACGGAACGGATTCGGCCGGTTGGAACATCTCCAGATCAATGCCGTGCGGCAGGAGGTGCAACCGGCTGGCCGGAATGAGATACCGGCGCATGGAATCAACCCAGCGCTGCGCCATACAGACCACTTGCAAACGGGGATAACGCCAGAGCAGATATCGCAGGCGAAACGCCGTCCGGTCCATGTGCCCCACCATCAAGATTCCGGGCAAATTTCTCCGCCCGGGCGGATGCGAATAAAGATGAGGCCAGTTGGAATAGATGATGGCCTCCGCCGTTTCAGGCAGCGGCTCGGCCAGTTCCAAAGACTGGCAATCCAGCTTTTCCGAAGCGTATCGATGGAAGTACCCGCCAAAACGGCGCAATATCCATGATTCCGGCTCCATGGTGACGATGACTTTAAATCTTGGGGCATCCATTTGGTTACGACATGGGCTCACCACCGTTTGTTAAGCATGAACGATTTGGGTTATTTACGGGAAGAGAAAAATGGCTGAACCGGCATATTTTCCAACTTCTGGTGCACGGCAGCTTTTCTCCTGAGTTCAAGCTGGCGAAGCTGTCTTCTGTGTGCTATCCACTATTCAGGCAATCAAACAACAAAAGAAGGGAGACATCATGTGCTGCTTCAGCGGCAATGTGAGTTTTGTCAGCAACACCCGCATCTTTGCACGGGCGGAGGACAGCATCCGGCAGTTCGTCGTCTATCAGATGGCTTTTGGGGCCAAAGAAGACCTCGCGATGATCCTGCCACTTCCGGTCAGACAAGGCAGTGATGAAGATGCGGTCAGGTTCATCGATTTAAAAGAATATGCAGACTTCTTCTCTGATTTAAATACTGCCTTTCCAAATCCACGCTCCATCTCCATTGGGTGCGCCAAGAGCGAACCATTGGCTATGCCCGTTGTAGCTGCCCTCAAAGTCCAAGAAATTGGAAATTACGAAGCATCTTTTGTCCCCACCCAAGCAGACTTCAGCCGATTGGATGAAAAATTTCGCCTTGCCGATAACGTCTGGAAGAAACTGCCCGGCTACGAAAATCATGGTTTCGCCGTCTTCAAGCTGAAGTCTGGCGAGCATGAATCTCACCCGATGGCGTTCTCGTTTCCGCGACGTCAGGTAGGTTCTTTATTTTTCCCCACGGTCCACATCCATGATGGGGAAGTCCACCCCAAAGCGGATTTCGATCACTTGCTCTACTGCCAACCTTCCGTGAACGCAAAACTGGAGTTGAAAAACTGGCTGGAAACTCCGTCTCTTGCCAAAAACTTCATGGATATGAAGAAAAGCAAAGGCGTTATGGATGCCACGCAGCATTGTTATCGCCTGTCCATGCACGGCAATCTGAACAACACTGATGCCTATGTTCGTGCTGCTTAAGCCATGATCAATGCACCGGTAATCCTCGTCCACGGCATCGCCCGCTTTGACTGGCTGCACGAAGGTTATCGCACGCTCTTCCCCAAAAGCGACGGTCACCCGAAAGACCGCAGCCATTACTTCCGCAATGTCCAAACACACCTGCAACGGCATGGTTACGATGCCTTCCACGCTTCCCTGAGTTACGCCAAGCGCAGTGAGCAAAGAGCCTTGGAGCTGGGTGAACAGATCCAGCAAATCCGGCAACAGACGGGAGCCAGGCAAGTCCACCTGCTCGCCCACAGCATGGGCGGCATAGATGCCCGTCGGCTCATCGTGACGCAGCCGCAAATGGCCGCCACCATCGCCAGCCTCACAACCATCGGCACGCCGCACCTTGGCAGCAGTTTGGCCGATTGGGGACTGGCCCATGGTGGCAACAAATTGATCGCCCTGGCCGAGCCGTTGCTCGATCTGACAGGTTTCGCCGATCTGACTTTGGCGGCCTGTGCCGAGTTCAACCGTCAGGCCGAACCACTCGAAGCGGCGAATGCCGTCCGCTACCGGGTCTGCGCCAGCCAGGCGCCACGTAAGGACACCCTGCTGCCTTTGCGCCCAAGCTGGGACATCGTGTATCAGCACGAAGGCGATAACGACGGCATGGTCTCCGTCAAATCCCAGCTCTGGACGGAGTCACTGCACCGCCCTGATGGTCAGACGAAAACTATTGAGCAAATCCATTTCCCCTTTCCCGCCGATCACTTCAATCAGACCGGCTGGTGGGATCCCAGCAAACGCGATCGCGAGAAAAGCCTGACGGAAATAACTCACTCCATCGCCGATTTCGAAGAGAAAATACTGCGGATCTATCTAGATCTGGTGCACGGGTTGGGTTAACCGCAACACTTACAACCGCCGGTAAACTTCCGTATTCGCCAGGCGGCGGATCTTGCGTCCCACGCCCTTGAAGCTGCCGGAAGCACCGAAGGCAAAAAAGCGGCCCGGCAACCTTAACTCGACGATGAGCTGATTGATCACGGCGGTCTCAGCATCTGCGTCTGGCAGACAGAAAAATTTGGGGCGGACCTCGATGCAGAGCAGGAACAGGCGTTGTTTCGGGAAATGCCGTAATTCTTTTTGCGCCAGGTGGGCATTCAGGACGCGGTTGTCACGGGCCAGCAATTCGCGTAACTGAGCCAGTTGCAAAGGGTCCAATCCGTGGGGCAGCACCGTGTCACTCGAAGAGATGGAACTCCGTTCACGATAAGACTCGGCCACGGTCTTTTCGTAGGCATCGACCCGGGCGACAAGAGCGCGCAATTTGTCCGATTGGCCGCTTCGGCGGAAATAAGCATGCAAGAGATTGCAACCTTGGGGGAAGAGATCCTCTTCTTCAGCCACGGCCCGCTCCACGTGTCCTTCCCCCGTGGCATCATCCCGTTCGAGCAACAAGCGGCCGAGATGAAAGTTAGCTGCGGCATGATCAGGCCGCAGGAGCAACAGTTTGCGCAGGAGCGGTTCCGCCGCTTCATCCCCTTGCAGATCAAGGATAACCCGGGCTTTATCCCACAAGCTGTCCACATCTGCTTCCGGGACGGGAACCGCGGCCGCCAGAGAACTAAGGCGCTGATTCAGCGCCGTAGCCCGGCCATGCCGATCCTTCCAGACGGGGGCGGCTTCTTTTACCCAGTTTTGCCCGACATCCATGCGAATGCGGTCCAAGGCCTGCGTCAGAAATGCTCCAGCGGCACTGGGTCCGGTGAGCGCGAGTTCCAAACCGCGCAAATCACGACCATCCGGCAAACTCTCCAGCGCCCGCAAACGGTCGGAAAGACACGGATGCGTATCGGCATTGGTCGTCATGGCCCGCAGGGCTTGCTGGCGCCATTGTTGCACTTGTTCACCGCAGGCGGTGGTTTGCAATGCGGGCAGATATAGTTTGAAGATATCAGCAGGTGGAGCCGCTTCTTCATTGGCGCGCAACCAGATGTCCGGCACGAATTTCTCTTCATAAAAACGGATGGCCATGGCCACGCGGCTCAAGGCCGAAGCCGTGGCTTTGGGCGAGGTCAGATTGGCGGCCACCCGGTCCGCCTCATATTCATTGCTGCGCGAGAGAACGAAGGCATGGGCATTGAAACGGGGCCAGAACCAATCAACATATTTATTGATCAAAGGCCGCAGAGACGCTTCCCCTTCCGGCCGGGGGCGATTCATGCCTTCAAAAACCACCGCCCAGGAATACCGCAAACGGTAGATCCAATTGCCAAAACGGCCATGGTCCCGGGAGAGATGGGCGAATTCATGCGCCAGCACAGCGCGGAACTCTTCCGGGGTCATGCTCTCCATCAAAGGCAGCCCCAGAAGGAGGTAGTTCCGGTGCCAGCCAAACACGCCCAACCGAGGCCGCTGGCTGACTGCAGCATTGCATTCCGGAACGATGAGCACCTGATGGAATGGAACGCAATTCAACGAACGACGCAATTCATCCAGCGTAGCAAATAAGACCGGCACCTCCGCCCGGGTCACCACCCGGCCTTGTGGTGGATTCATGCGGATCCAGAGCACCCGTAACACGGCCACGCCACCTACGCCCAAAATCGCGCCGCCGATGATGAACAGGAGGAAGGAATCCGAAAACGGCATCTTCACGGCAGGGACCAGAAACAACGCCGCAAACAAGACCACCGCCAGCAGCCAGCAAACAAAACCGGCATAACCGACGAAGGCCCAAAAGGCAGTCCACTGGCGCAAGGCCGGAGTGCGGGCCTTAAACCGCTCTTCCACCTCGCGCACCAGGATATCGAACTGCTCCCGTGTCATCGTCTCCACAGGTTAGCGTTCTGCCACGGTGCGGGCAACCAAGTGGTACGGATACGAGCGGCCGATATTGAGTTTGCGCGCAAGGGCGAACAGTTCGTTTTTTAGCGCCGGATGCTGCAAACCAACCGCCGCCAAAAAGATGCTCTTGCGCTCCGGCGTCATGCCGATGTCATCAATAGTGGCAAACTGCGGGGTCACCTCGCCACCCAGTATGCGCGCCGCCAAGATCTCCTCCTCGCTGCCTTTCTTCAGTTGCTCGATGGCTTTCACCCGCCAAACCGTCGCTTCAGCCAGATCGTTGGCCTGGAAGCAGGCCAGGCTCGTGGCCAGATAATCGATGGCATCATGCTCCTCTTCCGCTTCCGCCGGATAGGCTTTGAGGGCTTCAGTCATCTTCCCCTGCTCTGCCAAGGCCTGAAATAAAGCGGTTTTACTAAGCCCGGTCTTATCCGCTTTGGCCAATCTTTCCATCATGGCAAAATCGCCGGCAGCATAGAACAGGTAATTCTTCAGTATCCGCTCGATTTTGCGGGCGGCCTCCGGACTCTTGCTCTGCACCGAGTTTACGTAGCCAGTCATGATCGACTCGGCATCCTTGATGCGATTCTGCACGGTGAGCAATTCCATGAGCCGGTAATGCGTCATAAAAGTCGCCTTTGGCCCGGCCACCTGTTTCCTGGCCTCCGCCTCCAGTTCGGCGAATTCGCCCAAGGCCAGCCGACATTGGAAGAAAGCGGTGGCGAACTCTTCATTCTCCGGCTCTAGCTTCACGACTTTGGCCAGGTATTGCCGGGCGCCGGCCCAGTCCGCGCGATAGAGATGGTTATAAGCCAAAGCGTAATTGGCATACGCATTCCGGTCATCCGCCTCAACGGCGCGCTGGAACCATTGCGAGCTCTCTTCCCGGCCCACCGCCACCCGGCCACGCAGATAGAGCAATGCCGAGTTGTTAGGCTCCTTGGCCAGTTGCTTGTCATACTCTACGGCCAGCATCACCTCGCGCTGGGCGTTGTGGTCCAAGCTTTGATAAAGCCGATGCCAAGGAATCAGGATCGGTCGGCGGTCCAGCCCTTCGGCGAGGAATTTTTTGAACCGTTCTTTCTGTTTGTTCCGCAGGGCCAGACGGTAATAGTCATCCAGCATCTCCTTGTCTTCCGGCCACTGGCGCAGACGGCTCTCGGCCAGTTTGCTCGCCGCATCGAATTTCTTTTCTTCCACCAAATGATCAAAGAGTCCGTAGGGAGCCTCATTTAACAATTCGATATGCGTCAATGTCTTCGTCTCATAGGACTTCATGCTCAAGGAACGGGGCAATTCCTTGAAAGGATGGGTCACCTCGGGAAACCAGAAAAAGGATTCGCCAAAGTGGAAAGAATAGTCAGCCGGTGGCGGATTCTTGCTGTAGACCGCCCGCTCAAAGAGCAGTACGGCCGAGCCGCCGGGATTCAACACCCAAACCGGATCGGCGAACCAGCGGTCCATGTAGCTGGATTTCACTTCAAAATCCAAATCTTGCGTGATGGAACCAGTGATGTGCGCATGGTGCTTGCCTTCGGCCAGGGTTATCTCCTGCAAACCGCTATGCATGGTCACCGCCGGCAGATCATCGACCTGCACCGTGATCTGCCCCGGGGTGGAAGCGATAATATGCAACGTCCGGTTCCGCCGGACATGTTCATTCCCAATCAACGC
This sequence comes from Limisphaerales bacterium, assembly GCA_965283725.1. GTDB lineage: Bacteria > Verrucomicrobiota > Verrucomicrobiia > Limisphaerales > JAEYXS01 > JAEYXS01. The sequence goes on along the minus strand of CBDIPT010000001.1, from coordinate 606,830 downwards.
GCCGATCAGAATTACGAACGCGATGATGGCAAAGATGGTGACGCCACGCCAGGAGATGCCGCTGCCAGCACCAGCTGCCACCGGCTGGGATTTGAAGAGCTTGCGCCAATTGAACTTCGACTTGGGCAGGATGCTTTCGGTTTTGCCCAACGCTTTTTCACACGCCTTGACCTTCTTGCGGAAACCATCGTGCTCGGCAGCCGCAGGAATGGCGACCAACAATCTCTGGAACAGTTCCAAGGCCTCTTTATGAGATCCCCGGGTATAATAAGTATTGGCCAGGTATTCCAACGGCTCCATGGAATACAACTGTTCAGCTCCGGGACTCTCCAAATAATCCAGCAACCGGCGGGCTTCCGTCAAACGTCCTGCGCGGATGTGGCTTTCCGCTACGCCCACTTTGGCCTCCGGCATATCCGGGCGCAGTTCCAAGGCCCGCTCGAAAGCCGCTTCAGCCTGCTTGAACTGGCTCAAATGAGCGCAGGCATAACCCAGGTGAAGCTGCACCTTGGCATTGTCGTAGAACTTTTCCCGCAACGTTTGCCGAAAGCTTTCCGCCTGCGTGTATTGGTGAAACTTTAGCAGTTGTTGATGCGCCTCGATACCCAGTTCGGGCGTCGGAGTGGAACGGAACCGTTCCATGGCCCCAGAGATCTCCAGTTGTTTGGCCGCCTCCCACTTATCCAGCTCCATCATGAAATGGCGGGTACAGGCCGGGCAATACTCGATGATCCGTTTCCGGCCTAGCGGGATGATCGGGATGAAAATGATGACGAACCACAGGCGGGTATCGTAAGAAGACAACATGCCATGATGTCCACAGTGCTGGCAGGTGGCCGCCCGTTCATCGATATTCTTCTTGCCGTAATAATGAGTACCTATCCCGTTAATGGTCGATGGCATAATGATTCTGTGCTCCTTAGCTGGGGAAAAGTGTAGAACACAGATCACCGTTGAAAAGCCAAGAGTGAGAAAACCGAAGAAATAACGAGAAATTTATGGTGGAGCCGAGGAGGCTTGAACTCCTGACCTTCTCATTGCGAACGAGACGCTCTACCAACTGAGCTACGACCCCATCCACCAGAGATGATGCAACTGCTCACGCAGCGCACCATCAAGTGCGAGCTAATATGGAGCAAACCTTGCCCGTGGCAAGCGGAAATCCGCTGGTTTTTAATCTGGCCAAGACCTCTGCTTCCCCGCCTATAAAGCTGGCTTGCAGCCTAAATCCTCCTGCATCCAAAGCTCTGTGCCAGCTGATTCTGCGAATCCAGATTTGACTTTGCCCCGCTCCCACTCGTTAGCTCTAAGCGATATGTTTGGGAAGCGAGTAACGCTATTTCTAGCCCTGTGGCTGACGCTCTCGTCGCTGCAGGCGGCCGGGACATTCGTGCAATTCCGCACGACGGTGGGCGACATCGAATTGGAACTGTATGATCAGGACAAGCCGGTGACGGTGACGAACTTCCTTTATTACGTTAAGCAGGGCTACACTAACGACATGTTCATTCACCGGTGGGTTCCGGGCTTTGTCATCCAAGGCGGACTTGCCTACACGGCCAATCGCCAAACGGCATCCCCTTCCATCAAGTTCATCACGGCCCAGCCCTCGATTGTTAACGAATACAGCACCGGCAGAACCTTTAGCAACACCAACGGGACCATTGCCATGGCGCGGGTCGGTGGCGTTATCAATTCCGCCAGCTCCCAGTGGTTCATCAATCTGGGAAACAATTCCAGCCTGGATGCCGTGGACGGTGGGTTCACTGTATTCGGAAAAGTCATCCGCGGTTACGATGTCTTGGCCAAGTTCTCTTCCTCCACCACCGAAATGTGGCGGGCCACAACGGGATCGCAACCATTGACCGAGATTCCCGTAAAATCAGCGACGCCTTCATTTCCCGGGGACCTCATCTATATAGACATCACCCTGCTCAACGTCCGGGTCACAAGTGTCGGCAATAGCAAGCAAATCGTCTGGCGCAGTGTGAAGGACAAGAGCAATATCGTGGAATACACCACCGTTTTTCCGCCGGTCTGGCAGACTTTATCCAACCCAACAGGCACAGGCAGTGACCTGACGGTGACGGATTCCTCCGGCGATACGAAGCGGTTTTACCGTATCCGGGTGGATTATCCTTAAGCTCCGGCTGAAAACTCCGCGCTTCCCCTGCCCGCCTAATTAGTGTTTAGTTTCCGCCCAATTATGAGCAAAACTGCTTTATTATTTGCCGGTCAGGGTGCCCAAGCCGTTGGTATGGGCAAAGATCTGGCCGAACAGTTCCCGACCGCCAAGGCCTTGTTTGAAAAGGCTAACGGTGTGCTCGGCTATGATCTGACCAATATCTGTTTCAATGGTCCCGAAGCGGAATTGACCAAGACGGAGAACGCGCAACCCGGAATCTATCTGGTGAGTTGGGTCGCGTTCCAATTGCTCAAAGAAAAGGTGACGACGTTGAAGTTCGAAGCCACCGCCGGTCTTTCTCTCGGTGAATTCACTGCACTCGCGGCGGCGGGTGTGATGAGTTTTGAAGATGGTTTGAAAGTCGTGCAGCAACGTGGGCGCTTCATGCAAGAAGCTTGCGAAGCCACCCAAGGCGGTATGGCAGCGATCATCGGCTTGGACGAAGGTCCGACGCGTGAAGCCTGCAATGAGGCCGGAGTTTCGCTCGCGAATCTGAATTGCCCCGGTCAGCTCGTCATCTCGGGTCCGGCGGAAAAGATCAACCAAGCCTGCGAGCTCGCTAAGGCCAAAGGTGCCAAACGCGCCATTCCTTTGACGGTCGCCGGAGCTTACCACTCCCCGCTCATGGCCAGTGCCCAACCCAAGTTGCGTGATGCGCTCGCCAAAATCCCTATCAACCGCTCCGCCGTGCCGGTCATCGGCAACGTCCGCGCACTGCCGCACGCGGAACCGGCAGAAATTCATCAGTTGCTGGTGGATCAGGTCACCTCGTCTGTGCGCTGGGAAGAATCTATCCGCTATCTGCTCGCGCAAGGATTCACCCGTTTTATCGAACTTGGACCCGGCACCGCCTTGACCGGTTTCATGAAGCGTATCGACAAGACGGCGCAGGTCTTAAACGTAGCCGATGCGGCCAGCCTGGAGGCCACGGCGAAGGCTTTGACAGCCTAAGCGAAAGACATTGGGATTTATCGATAAAAGCGTTGAACGAGATGTCGTTCAACGCTTCTTCGTTTTAAGGCTGCGTAAATTGGCTTGGAAAGCGGCCGACCTGAGGGAAGAGTGTCCCTGTAGATGAACCCACGGAGACATAGCTTGGCCCGCTCTAGTTTATCGCCATCCCATTTTTTCCAGTCCTGGGGCGCCCGGCTGTTGGTGCTCGGACTGCTCCTCTTCTGTCTGCCACGAGCAGAAGCTTACGAGATCAAGTATGCCAACACCGGCTTTCAGGTGACGAGCGGGATGGATTACGCGATCAACTATGAGTTGAAGAAACTCATCGCCCGGCACGAAGCCGCTTTCAAACGCCAGGCTCCGGCGGACTTCAAGATCACTTACTACGTCTTTGCCACGTATGAGCAGTATCGGGACTTCGCTGCCAAGAATGAACGCAAAGTCACGCCCAAGCTGCTCGGCTATACGACTTCCAAATCAGCTTATGATCCGCAGAGCGGGAAAATCATCAGCGCGGAAATGCAAGTGGTGACCTGGAAGCAGGCACAACCGGCCATCCAGCTCTCCACCATTTTACACGAGAGCGCGCATGCGGTGACGCACGCCTTCTTGCTTCAGGTGCCGCTCTGGATGAATGAGGGCAGTGCCGATTGGTTCGGCCAGCCTGCTTGGGCGGCGAATGGCAACGCACAAAAGCTCGACCGCTTCCGCCGCTGGCAGACGTTGCAGATCTTGCTGGAGGATAAATCGCTGCCACCGCTCCGCCCCTATCTGGAATCCGAAGAGTATGATGAATGGGCGCAAATGTTTCAGGGCAATGTAGGCATGGGCTACGTGGTCGGGTATTCACTCTTTGACTTCTTTATGTCGCACGCGAATGCCCAGGCTTTTCTGAATCAATTGCTGAAATCTGATGCCGTGGAAAAAGGCAGCGAACCCGGCAAAGCCTTCACCACGGCCATCGACAAACAATGGCCGGGCGGTCTCGCCGCGTTCGAAAAAAGCTGGCACCAATGGATCCGCCGCAAGGCGGATCAAGAAAGACAGGCCGCCGCCAAAGAGATCAAAGCCAAGTAAGCGGCTGATTTGTCCCCTCCGCTCCCCCGTTTGATTCGATTGACAAACCACCCCCCTTCACGGGCAAACTAGCCCTCTCATGAGTCAACTGACCAATCAAGTTGCTGTCGTCACCGGTGCCGGTCGTGGCATCGGCCGCGCCATCGCGTTGAAGTTTGCCGCCGAAGGTGCGGATGTGGTGTGCGTCTCCCGCACGCAGGAAAATTCTGACAAGGTCGCCGCCGAAGTGCGAGCGCTCGGTCGCAAGGCTTGGGCCGTGGCGCTGGATGTCTCTGATTCCACCGCCGTCGCCGCTGCCGCCGAACAAATCCTCAAGGACGCTGGCAAGGTGGACATTCTCGTGAACAACGCCGGGGTGACCCGCGATGGTCTCTTGATGCGCATGAGCGAGGCGGATTGGGATACCGTTCTCGATACCAATCTCAAAGGTGCTTTCACGGTCACCAAGGCGTTTACCCGCGCTTTCATCAAGCAACGCTCCGGCCGCATCATCAATGTGGCGTCCGTCATCGGTTTGATCGGTAACGCCGGCCAGGCCAATTATGCGGCGAGCAAAGCAGGCCTGATTGGCTTCACCAAATCGTGCGCCCGCGAGCTTGCTTCTCGGGGCATCACCGTGAATGCTCTCGCCCCGGGCTTCATCGAGACGGACATGACTGCGGTCTTGAAGGAAGAACAGAAGGCTGGCATATTGACGCAAGTCCCGCTGGGGATGCTTGGTTCCACCGACGATATCGCACACGCGGCTCTGTTTCTGGCCAGTCCAGGAGCACGCTACGTGACCGGACAAGTGCTGGCCGTAGATGGTGGTATGGTGATGTAAAAACGGTGCTGGCATCGGCTGGCGGACGGACAAAAGAAAAATCGCTGAAAAGTAGCGCTTATAGGTAAAAGAAATTCGGTATTCAGGGCTTGACGCTCTGTTACCCAAAGCTTAGACACAACCCAACAATTAAATTAAGAATATCATGGCTGCCGAAAAATCGATTGAAGAAAAGATTCGTGACATCATCGTAGAACAGCTCGGTGTGAATGCGGATCAGGTCACCCCGGATGCGAAGTTCATCGAAGACCTCGGCGCAGACTCGCTCGACACCGTCGAACTCGTCATGGCCTTGGAAGAAGAATTCGGCCAGGAAATCCCGGACGAAGAAGCCGAGAAGCTCCAGAGCGTCGGCGACGTGATCAAGTACATCGAGGAAACCCGCAAGTAATTCCTCAACGGATTTTGGGGCAGCCGGAAGCTTATCTTCGCGCGCTGCCCCTTTTTTTTGATTATGGCTGCAAACTGGCAAGAACGTCGTGTGGTCGTCACCGGTCTGGGCGTCGTCACTCCCCTCGGTCACGATATCGAAACCTTCTGGCAAAACATCCTTGCCGGGCAATGCGGCATTGATCGCATCACCCAGTTCGATACGACGGGCTACGACTGCCAGATCGCGGCCGAAGTGAAGAACTTCGACCCCATCCCGGCCTTCCCTTCACCGAAAGAGATCCGTCGCGCGGATCGCTTCGTGCAGATGGGCGTGTATGCCGGCTGGCGCGCCTTGCAGGATTCCGGGCTCGATCTCGACAAGTGCAACCGTGACGAAGTCGGTGCTATGATCGGTTCCGGCATCGGCGGCCTCTCCACCACGGAAGAGCAGCACAAAGTGTTGTTGAACCGTGGCCCTGGTCGCATCTCGCCGTTCATGATCCCCATGCTTATCCTGAACATGGCTTCCGGCCTGTTCTCGATGTATTACAAGCTGCGCGGTCCGAACGTCGCCACCTGCTCCGCTTGTGCCACCTCCACCCACGCGCTCGGCGAAGCCTGGCGCACCATCAAGATGGGTGATGCCAGTGTGATTTTCGCCGGTGGTGCGGAAGCGACCGTCGTGCCCCTCGGCATCGGCGGCTTCTGCGCGATGCGCGCCCTCAGCACGCGCAACGACGACCCGAAACACGCCTCGCGTCCGTTCGATAAAGATCGCGATGGCTTCGTGATGGGCGAAGGCGGCGCGGTTCTCGTGCTCGAAGAACTCGAACACGCCAAGGCTCGCGGTGCGCGCATCTACTGCGAGATCGTCGGCTACGGCAACACAGCGGACGCCAACCACATGACCGCTCCCTCTCCGGAAGGCGAAGGCGCGGCGCGTTGCATGAAGATGGCCCTGCGCTCTGGCGGCCTGAATCTCACCGATATTTCCTACATCAACGCCCACGGCACATCGACGCCCCAAGGCGACGTCTGCGAGACGCAGGCGATCAAGAGCACCTTCGGCGAACACGCCTACAAGCTCGCCGTCAGCTCCACCAAGGGCGCGACCGGCCACATGCTCGGTGCCGCCGGTGCCACGGAAATGGCCTTGTGCGCCAAGGCGATTCAAACTCAAATCGCCCCGCCCACGATCAATCTCGTGAATCCCGATCCGCAGTGCGATCTCGACTACGTGTCGAGTGGCGCACGCGAGATGAAGATCGACGCCATCCTAAACAACTCCTTCGGCTTCGGCGGCCACAACGCCACCATTGCCGCCAAGAAGTTCATCGGCTAATCCTTTCCCGGTAGGGACGCGGTGCTCCGCGTTCCCTTGCATTTCTTAAAGGCCGCGTGAACAACGCGGCCTTTTTCTTTTCCCCGTAGCCGCCGTCGTAAGACGACGCTAACCCTTCCTTCTCTCGATGTTCAGAGTTCGATGTTGGATGTTTCCCTCTCTCAACCCTCAACACAATCTTCTCTCAACTATAGGCCCGTAATGCAATTACCGTTCCCCGAAGCAGCCTTCCCATCCGATCCGTTCAGCCTGACTCCGTCGATGCATCCTGTCCTGCGGCACTCTAGCATCCGGCCTTTGCCTCCCGAACCAAACCCTCGCCAGCCACTCCACAAAGAAACGCAGAAACCCAAATCACGGTAGGGCATCGCTGCCGCGATGCCTTGACTCTTTCCGTCAAGGCACCGTGATAACCAAGACCCACCACCGCCGAAGCACGACGACTCTCCTCCCTCTCCCTTCAATAGGGAGAGGGCTGGGGTGAGGGTTGAGCACGCCAAGCGTCATAAAAACGCCCAGCGCCTTCCCTCACCACCGGAAGTCGAACTTCGACCGACTCCTGCATTCCTTTTAGGGAATTTATGTCAAAGAACAATGAAACCATCCGACCCCTGTGCCGTATCGCAACCAAACCTCCCCAAAAAGAGAGTCGCTTGGCAGTCGAAGTTCGCGCTTCAAACTTTGAACTTTAAACTTCTGACTTTGAACTTAGTCACGGCCCGGCCGGTTCCGCAGTGGGTACGATGGTCGAACTTCGACCTTGGGATTCCCCGGTTTTATTCTTCACCGACGTCCCGTTCCCCCTCCGGCTTACGAGCCCCGATCCAAACGCCCGATAAACTTTCACAGATCCTCCGAGACGGACTATTGGCCGCCGAACTTCGGCTCTCCCTCTCTTCCAGCGGTAGCTGGAGGAGAGGGTACGGGAGAGGAGGCCCTTATCGGCAGCCGAACTTCGGCCTTCCCACCCCAGAAGCCCATCTCTTTGATGACTCCATAAGGATGCCAAAACGATTCCATTGAATCTCTTCAGCGTGAGGATTTCAGCCTATCGCGTTCCTTAACTCGAAACTTTGAACTTTAAACTAGGAACTCGAAACCAGCTTCCGCCTCTCCTTTACCAGCAGCGAGCTGCCAGCACCTAAATCACTACCAAAAACCCCACAACTATCAATCACTTTTTCTGACAAATCCCTTAACCATTTCTAATCTATTATCCCTCAATAAATTGCATCTGAAGATTTTTAATGGAGCGCGGTCTTTAGGCCGCTTCACCATGGCCAACTCGCACCCGTTGGTATCCCCTGAGAACCACCGAAGGACGGTTGTTAGCCCCCCAACTCCTAAACAAAAAAAACGCGGCATAACGCCCCCACCCCTATTCGCTTGCCCCCATTCGTTTGAAACTCTTCCCCCTCCCTTTTGAATTTCGTCCTTTTGAAATCACAAATCCTAAAACCTGAAATCCTCCCCGGCTATCGTCTATTTGCGCTTGGCTGTGCTGCGGTCCATTGCACACCGTCTGCTTGACCTCGCGGCTCAACCCCGGCATTTTCCACTCAATGAGAGTTCCCTGCTTTACCCCCTGTTATCCCCCATCACGGAATGTTTCCATGCACCATCTCAGTTCAGTCACTAAAGCTCACCTGTAGGACATTCAATGCGTGGTGATGTTGTATATCGCATCTATGGCGTTCACGAAGGCCGTGAGGAGGACTCCTGCTTCGGGACTTTCCGCACCGTCGCCGAGGCGGAGGCAGAGATCACCAAGCTCCGTCAACGTGAGATGAACGGTCGGAACTGGGCAGGACAATACCACAACCGCGGGTTTGTGATTCGAGAAACGATCGTCCAAACCGACTTCGAGATCCCGTCTCGCCCGAAGCCCCGGAACCGCTATTTCGTACGGGGCAAACAGAAGGAAAATCAACCAGGCACTTGGGAGAGCACCATTGTGGAAGTCTTCCGACGTGCCAACGCCGGGAGCGAACCGGAAAAAGTGTGTGAGTACGAGCGCGATTACGATCTGTTGCACACCTTTGAACCGTTCCGCCAAGGTGATCGTGACTTCGCGCTGATCTCCAGCCAGTACACCGAGACATCCGTGCTGGACCTTGCCACAGGCCGAGTGATTGCGACGGAGGCCAGTTCATCCACTGGGTTCTGCCCGGTCGGGTTCTACGTCCCGGACTGGTGGGATCAGCACGCTGGGTCGGTCATCCCTGGCAGCGAACATTGGAACGCTGACTACGAATGGCCCTCAGGTCAGTTCGGGTTTGTTTGGGGGTGTTTTTGGGGTGATGACAGTTCGTGGAAAATTCAATACCTCGACCTGAGCGAGATTCAGTCCGGCGTGATTCGGCGGGAAGAGCGGTTCGGATATGTAGAACTGGCAACCGACCGTTATAAAAGTCCCTGCTTTGCCCCTGACGAGCCATTGCCGGTTCAGGGCCACGATTCGCCACCCTTTATCAAGCTGGAACGATGGAAAGGGAAAACCAGCGTCACCTTCGCTGTCGAAATGCGATTTGATTTCGCATCAGGCCAACCGACCGAATGGCAGCGTTTAAGAACCGCCAAATTTGAGTAGCAGCCCATGCAATCATAACCTTATCAGCTCTGTTCAGAGCCGCTTTCTTCACACGACGCGGAAACTTCTGATCCAGCCTGATAAAATCACTGCTCACGCTGTTGTCGCAGTTGCGGCTCGGATGCTGATTTTGAAGGTAGCACCCAGCAATCGCTTAAGTGAAATCACTCGAATCTCGTGTCCGATCGACTGCAATCCGCTCTTCAGCCTAATGTCACCGAGTATAAAGCCTATCGGTTCGGTTTCGACATCAAGGATGCTCTTGATTTGAGCAACGTAGTTGTAGTTGTCCTGGATATTCACTCCTATCTTCGGCTCAGCATAATCCCAGCAGACAATTTCGTTCGTGATTGAGAACGGATGATTGAATTCGATATCTGGAGAGAAAGTATGTTTGTATTCTAAATACTGAAGCGAATCCTTCATATTCTTCTCATCGGTACAAGAAACGGCGTCAATACCATATGCCGAAAAAGTCAATGGACGATTCCAAAAACTTAATGCGGGGCTACTGGATGGCACTAGGTGCGCAAAAAGAGTAAATAACGCACCGACCATGTTTTCTTCTCCGATTGCAGGCTCGATAAACCACTTGTCTTTTATGGCATCCGCATCTGTAATCTGAAATTGACTTCTTTCCGGCAAACTATTTTTCACCTTCGCCATAATCTTATGGTACTGATCCTCTCGCTCATGGGTTCGCTCCTCACTCAATCGCGCGACCAATTCCCGCAAAATCGCTCCTCTGGGTCGTTTACTGATTACCTCATTCAAGAAGGCTTTCACCTTATCCAGATAACCACTTTCCTTGAGCAACCTAAGAGAATCAGGCGCCGGAGAATTTCGATTTGTAACAAGTTCGAATGGTCCATCAATAAAGATGAGATGATGCTCGGTGTTGTCAGCCAAAACGTCAAAATCCGCAAGCGCATCCTCTCTGAAAATTTCATTATAAGGACAAACACGAACACCGTGCGAGGTCAAAAAGACTCCTCGCTGACTCGACAAAGGAATCCCACATCCAGATTGGCGCTGTCTGCCGAGCTGCTTGTAACTATCTAATGTGCGTCTCTTGCCATCCACAGCAATAATGATACTGAATTTCTGTCCTTCATGGTCAAACACTGTTGCATATCTAGCACAAAATCGTCCATCACGTAAGCGATTTACCAAACCAGGTGAAACGAGTTTTTCATCATCTGCTCTAACCGGTAAATACGGAAAGCCGTGCGGAACAGTTTCAAGCTTCCAGTCTCCGGCAGTAGGGTCAGTGAGAATCTGAAGGTTCGCAGTTTTGCTTTTTTTGTTCGACAAAACACTGTTCGTATCCACGTTACTGAATCCAGAATCTGCGGCCAGAAACTGCCGAACATCGCCATGAGCACTGATGAATCGGATATAGTTGTAGAGATACGACGCATCAGAACTGCTGACTGAAAAATATTTCCCGTAATCTGGGACATCAAATGTTTCTATTACAATTAGAGTCCCAGATTTAAATTTCCCTTCAAAAAATTCTTTCGATAAAATCCTCTGAAGCGCAATTGAACGTTCGTCTGGCTCTGTGATTACCTTTTCCACCAAAAAATCCCAAGGCTGTTCCGTCCGTTCAGGTTTTAAGTCGAACTGCTCGTTCAACACTTGTTTTGGATTATCTATAATCTTAACTCGCCAATAGCCTTCCCCCTCACAACGAGTAATAACCGTTACCCGTGAGGAAGCAAAACACAATTTTGACCCCTGACATTTGTAGCCTATGCCGCTGCCTTTGATTTTTGTAGTTCGGCCGATGGAGAAAAAAGCGACATACGGAACAATTCCATTCTTTTTGTCGGCCTCGTTTTCAGAAAGCCCAAAGCCATTGTCAAAGAAGATAAGCCCTTTCTTTTGCAGGTAAGGCATTACAAGAATTTCTGATGCCTTGGCATCATAGGCATTGGAAACCAACTCGCGGACAAGTTCACATGGGTCCTGCCGGTTAACTGCAATTTCCTTGAGAGTGTGTTGGAACGACTGTTGCGGTTTATATTCGATGCTCATAGGAATTAGTCTCCCGGATTTGCTTGGCTAGCAGGAAACTACCTATCTGACAGCATTGAAGACAATCTTAAATTATGTAGGATATTTGAGGTTTTCAGCTTTCGAACGATTTCAGCAGAACCCTGCCTCATTCAGCCGGTGTCAGGCTTTGCAATAGATTCTTCCGCTCAAATCGCCAGCAACAACTTCTTGATCTCATTCACCTTCGCCAGCGCCGCTTTCTTCATCAGGCGCGGGAACTTCCCGCCTAGCATGATGAAATCATTGTTCCGCGTGATCATCAGCTTGCCGTCCTTCGCCTCGATGGCCGACACCTTCCGCTCCATCGCGAGCAGCTTTAACTCCGTCACCCGCAGCAACAGATCCATCGCATCTGGCAACGGCCCGAAGCGATCCCGCAATTCCTTCCGCACCGCCTCCAGGTCCGCCTTTTCCGTCACCTGCGCGATCTTCCGATACATATCCACGCGCTGCTGCGATTCCGGGATGTAACTCAGCGGAATACACGCCTGCGTCAACCCCGGCCTAATAATCTCAACCACCTTCCCCCGCCCTCTCTCTCCCCCTCCCACTTTCCCACTCTCTTCTTCCTCCCCCTCTCCCTCTCCCACCGTCTCACTCACCTCGACAGCCGCCTTCGGATTCGTATCCAGAAAATCCAACCGCACCGGCACCTCCACGCGCGGCTTCACCTTCTCACCTTTGAGCGCGGAAACACTCTGCTTCAACAACTGGCAATACAGTTCAAACCCCACCGCCGTGATATGCCCGCTCTGTTGCGACCCCAGCAGATTACCCGCACCCCGGATCTCCAAATCCCGCATCGCGATCTTAAACCCGCTGCCCAGCTTCGAGGTACTGCTTGATCGCGCTCATCCGCTTGCGCGCATCCGTCAGCAGCGACGCATGCCTCGGGATCATCAGATACGCATACGCCTGATGCTTGTAACGCCCCACCCGCCCGCGCAATTGATACAGCTCGCTCAAGCCAAACCGGTCCGCGCGATCGATGATGATCGTGTTCGCGTTCGGGATGTCCAATCCGCTCTCGATGATCGTCGTGGAGAGCAGCACATCCGCCTCGCCGTTCACGAACGCCGTCATCACCTCTTCCAGATCATCCGCATCCATCTGCCCGTGACCCACGACGATCCGCGCATCCGGCACCAGCGCGCGCAACTTCGTCGCCATCATGTCGATGGTGCTCACGCGATTGTGCAGGAAGAACACCTGCCCATCCCGTTGCATCTCGCGCAGGATCGCATCGCGGATCAACCGCTCATCATACTGCGTCACCACCGTCTCCACCGGCAACCGATCATGCGGCGGCGTCTCGATGGTGCTCATGTCCCGCGCGCCCGTGAGCGCGAGATGAAGCGTGCGCGGGATCGGCGTAGCACTCAGCGTCAGCACATCCACCAGCTTGCGCATCAGCTTGAACTTCTCCTTGTGCATCACGCCGAAGCGCTGCTCTTCATCCACCACCACGAGTCCAAGATCCTTGAAAACGATATCGTTCTGCACCACCCGATGCGTCCCCACCACGATGTCCACCGCGCCGCTCGCGAGGTCTTCGATCACCTTCGCCTGCTCACGTTTCGTGCGAAAGCGCGAGAGCAACTCCACCTTCACCGGATAATCCGCCATGCGCTCGCGGAACGTGCGATAATGCTGCTGCGCCAATACTGTCGTCGGCACCATGATGGCGACCTGCTTGCCCGCCATCACCGCCTTGAACGCCGCCCGGATTGCCACCTCCGTCTTGCCGAAACCAACGTCCCCGCAGATCAGGCGGTCCATCGGCTTCGGCGCTTCCATGTCCCTCTTCGCCGCATCGATCGCCTTCACCTGATCCACCGTCTCTTCATACAAGAACGATCCCTCGAACTCCCTTTGCCACGGCGTATCCGCCCCGAAGGGATGCCCCGGTTGCGATGCCCGCGCCGCTTGGATCGAGAGCAGCTCACTCGCCAGGTCGCGCACCGCATGCTCCGCGTGCTCCTTCGCCTTCGCCCAACGATTCCCGCCCAGCGTGTTCAATTGCGGACGCGCCTTGCCCGCGCCCACATACTTGCCCACCAGATGCGCCTCCGTCACCGGCACGTAAAGCTTCGGCGGTGCCGAATCCGTCGCGCCCGCTGCATACTCGATCACCAGGCATTCCTGCATCACCTCCGGAGCTTTGTCCTCGCCCGGCTTGCGACGCCCAGTGCTCAACGCCAGCACTTGCAGCCCCAGATACTTGCCGATGCCATGCTGCAAGTGGACTACGTAGTCGCCATACTCCAGCTCCGTGAAATTGATCTCCATCGCCGAGCGCGCCACCGTCGCGTGCTGCGTCTTCATGCGACGCGGTCGTTGCACCTTGTAGCGCCCAAAGATCTCCGCATCCGTCACCACCACCAGCTTCGCCTCATCACTGAGGAACCCGCGCGACAACGCCCCGAGATCGATCCTCACGCCCTTCAAGTCACCCAGCCCATACTCCGCCCAGATCTCCTTGAACCGTTGGCTCTCCCCATCGTTGTTACACACCACATGCACGCCGTAGCTCTGCCGCTGCCAGCGGTGCAACTGCTGAAAGAATTCCCGCCGCTGCGCCTCCGCCACCTGCGTCTCCGGTGGTCGATCGCCCAGCGGCCGATACGTCTCCAAACTCTCCAACTCCAAGGTGACGTGCGCAGATTCTAAGTTAAACGAAAGCGGCAGCTCTCCAAAACAAACAATACTTTTGGCCGCTCGCTGCAAGCGAGTCTCCCACTCCGCCATGTTCAGGAAGAACGGATTATCCGCACCCAACTCCTTCACATAACTCTCGCCGTATTGCTGCAATTCCGCCGGATTCGCCAGCAACACGATCGTATCCGCCGGCAATTGATCAAAAAAAGTCGCGATGCACTCAGACACCTTCGCGCCATCTCGCACCAACCGCTTCATGATGCCCAGTTCGCCCCCGGGCGGCAGCACGATCTCCGCAATCTCCTCGCGCGAAATTTGTGTGGTGGGATCGAAATAGCGCAACGACTCCAGGTCATTGCCGAAGAATTCCAACCTTACCGGCCACGGACATGTCAGCGGATACACATCCACAATGCCCCCGCGCAACGCGATCTCCCCGCGCTGTGTCACCTGCGCTTCTGGTTCGTAACCCTGCTCCTCCAGCCACTCGATCAAATCCAGCGGATCGATCGAATCCCCGCGCTTGAACGCCCGTGTGCACTGCTCCAGTTGCGACGCCGCCAACGTCTTTTGCAGCAACGCCGTGATATTCGTCATCACCACCGGCGCCTCCGTGCCCGCTTGATGCCGCTGTAATGCCACCAACGTCTCCAGCCGGTCACTGATCACATCCGCATGCGGCAACTTCTCCTCATTCGGCAAAATCTCCCAAGCTGGATAGAACAACGTCCGCCCCAACGTGCTTCCGGCATCCTGCCGGAAGTTCGAGCCCTCTCGCTCCCCACCCGCATTCCCAGATTGCACCGGCCCCTGCTCCTCACCCTCTCCCCCTCCCACTTTCTTCCCCTCTCACTTTCCCCCCTTCCTCAAGCCCCAGTTTTCATAATCCTGCTGAAACTGCTCCTGCACCTTCAGCGACTCCGTCACCACCACCAGCGTACCATTCGGAAACTCCCGATGGATCATCGCCGCCACAAACGGCATCGCGGCCTCCGCCACGCCGGTAAGCGACAATGCGCCGCCCGACTCTACACACTCACGCAGGCCCTGCGCGGCGGGAGTCTGAGCTACGGCGCCAATCGGATCGGCCACCGCCCGGAACGACGCATCACGGTCAGCCAAGTGACCTGAAAAGTGCGTGCAGAACCCCTCCCCGTCAAGTGCCACCCCACGTAGCGCGATTCCCCGAGTCGCAGCACCCCCACCACGCATCCATCGAAACGTTCAGACCCTCCCCGAAAATTGGGAAAGTATCTAAAATGCGACTACTTGGGATGCCAATCGTCTGCTCGAGTCCCCAATTATCCCAACCGCTCCAAAATATTCCTCGTCACGCGTTCCACGATCTTATCCCCACCCCGCAGCCCATGCGCCCAGTCCGTTGAACCGCAAGTGAACACCGTGCCGCCCCGCGTATAGACCCCGAGACACGCGTTGCCCACGCGCCCTTTCTCCCAGCGATCATACCACTCGCAATCATCCGGATGCCACTTCGCCGGGCAACTGGCCAGCAGCGTGAAACTCTCCGGTGTGCCGTCCTTATACGTCGGGCTCGGCACCCCATCCTTCCACACCACTTCGCAGCCATCGCACTCGTAGCCCACGATGGTGTCCTTGTCGCCGAACTTGTCCCCGCGCTTCACCTCCGTGCCCGCAAAGATCCAATGGTCCGGCCGATGGATGGTGTATTCCGCCGGCTCCGCCATGAACTGCCCGTGACTCTTGCGATAACCGCCCTGCAGAAATCCCACACCCGTGAGCTGGTTCTCCGGCCGCTTCACCAGATGATGGCTCCACAACGTGGAAAGCAGACGATGATCCCCGGAAGGATATAACGGATCCTGCCCGTAATTCTGCTTCCAGCTCGTCAAGGCCTTGCCGCCATCCTCACTGCGCACCTGCCAGCAACACGTATTGCCGCTGAAGAACGCCACATTGCCGCCGTCTGCGATATACTTCTCCAGATTATCCCGCATCGGCGCGGACCAATACTCATCATGCCCCACGCTCAGCACGAGTTTGTACGCCTTCAGCATCTCCGGATGAAACTCCAGGTCCGGGTTCGCCGCATACTCGAGCTGTATCCCATTGCGCTCCGCCCATTGCACAAACGGCAGCTCCCAATTCGTGAATTGGCTGCTCGGCGGACGTTCATAGGACACGCGATGCCCCTGATTGCCCCCGCGACCATTGTAAGCGTAAAGACTGAACCCGCCCCAGTTGTTGTAAGCGTTGTATGTGTTCGTGCTGAGCTGCAGCAGTATCTTCGCCGTGCTGCCCGGCACCGCCGGACGCACCACAAAGAAGCAGCTCGATTCCGTCTGCCGTTTGCCCCGCTGCACGAACTTTCCCCCGTTATCCGTCGCGCGCAACGTCACCGAGTAATACCCGCTCCGCCACTCCGTCGGGACCTTCGTCGCGAACGCCACCGGCCACGCGCATCCTTGCAATGACGCATTATCCGGCACCGCAAATTCCTTCCCCGCCACGCCTGCTTGCGTGAGCACCACCTCAGGTTTCGCCCCCAGCCGCGCGATCTCCAACGTGAACGTCGCCGCGCTCGTGGACACATGAAACGTAACCTCGTCGCCCGGCGCATAACTCACTCGCCCGGCATATCCCTCGATGAACAGAGGCTTTAGCTCCTGCGCTTTGCCCAACTGCGTGGAAAGCAACGCCGCCGCTCCCAGCCCGGTAGTGGTCTGGCGCAAAAACTGGCGACGGCTGGAACGACGTGTTATTTGGCTCATAACAATGATCTGGGAAATCTGCCCGAAGAATACTCCCCCTCCCTCCGCTTCCGCAATGCCTAAGCACCCACCCATCCTCCTTCTCCCCATCTTTTTCGAACCCCATTCCCCCTCGGCTATTGGCTATCCGTCTATCGGCTATTTCCCCACTCCTTCATCACTCTCCCGTCAAAATTCCCTTTTTCGCGCCAATTCGCGGAATTCGCGTCACTTCTCCTCTCGATGTTCGACGTTCGGCGTTGGATGTTCGATGTTTCCCCATCTCAAAGAATCCCACCATCCACCTTCACCACCGCCCCCGTCACATAGCTCGCCTCCGGCGACGCCAAAAACCTTACCACCGCCGCCACCTCTTCCGGCTTGCCCAAGCGCCGCATCGGCACCTTGCTCGCCGCTGCCTTCTTCGCCTCCGCATCCATGCCGGAAAGCGCTTCCGTCTCGATATACCCCGGACACACGCTGTTCACCGTGATGCCTGCGCGCGCCACTTCTTTCGCCAGCGACTGGCTCATCGCCACCACCCCCGCCTTCGCCGCCGCATAATTCGCCTGCCCTGCAGGCGCGAGCAGCGCGCTCAGTGACGAAACATTCACGATGCGCCCGCTGCGCTGCCCCATCATCGTCGGCACCACCGCGCGACACCCGAAGAACGCCGCATCCAGATTAGTTGAAAGCACCTTCTGCCACGCCTCATCCGTCATCGTCGCCAGCAACGCGTCTTCGTGAATGCCCGCATTGTTCACCAGCACATCCAGCCGCGCGTGTTTTGTGAGAATCGCCTGCACCGCCGTCTGCCAGCCGCTCGCCGACGCCACATCCAGTGCGATCACCTCCGCCCGACCCGCAAATTCCTTCACCACTTCCTCAGTCTTGTCGCGACGTTGGTTCACTCCCAGCCACACGAACGCTTCCGGCTCGCGCGTCAAAAACTCGCGCGCGATCGCCCGGCCCAATCCCCCATTCGCTCCCGTGACTAAAATGATTCTCATACCTTTGCCCACCGCGCACCGATTACCTGTTGATTGCACCCCACCACGCTCACATTCGCGGAGCTGGCTTTACCGTTCGCGATCTCCTCGCACGCCAGCACGCATTGCCACGCACTCGCCGCCGCGAACGCCTCGCCCAAAATCCTTTTCACCGAAAGCCTCGGCGCGCGCGAACTGCTCCACGCTTCCCGCTCAGCCTCATCTACCGCTGCGTTCCCGCACACACTGTCACACAGCACTTCCGTCGCGCCCGCTTCATCCAGCTCCGTCTGCATCTCCGCTGCCGCCGTGACCTTATCGCTCCCCATGCGGAACGAATACGCCTCCGTGACCGCCTCCAGCGCGACCTTTCCCTCCGACTTGAGATAGATCGCACCCGCGCCTTCACTCACCGCCACGTCCGCTGCGAATAGCGCGCTCGCCTCTGCCGTCAGCCAGTCACACTCCTCCGCGCTCACCACCAGGCACGCATCCACCAAACCTCGCTCCAGCCATTGCGCCGCCAACGCGAGCCCTTGCAGAAACATTCCCGGATCACCCACTATCGTGTAATTGATTCCCGTCGCGCCCAGCAACGACGCCAGATGACTCCCCGGTGCATTGAACACCGTCTCCGGAAACACCAGCGGACTCGCCGTCGCCGGTTCTTTCAACACCTCATCGTAAAAGCGCCGCGAATAATTCACGCACCCCGACATCACGCAGAACACCACGCCCAAGCGAATCGCGCCCTGCTCCACTGCCTGTCGGTCATTGCCCAATGCCTCCAGCGCTGCCGATACCGCGAACTGGCTCACCGGACTCGTCCGCCGCAACCTCGGATGCGAGAGAAACGGCAGCTTCGCCATCGGCTTCGGCACGCGACGCACCGTATGTCCCTTCGGCCAACCGGGCCGCGACAGCTCCTCCGTCGGCAGAACCGTCCCGGCCTTCACCGCCGCGCTTAATTCCGCCGCCGTCCACCCTGCGGGCGATACCGCACCCCAACCCGCTGCCACAATGCGCGTGCTCATGACCACCTCCGAAAAACCAACGTTGCGTTCGCCCCGCCGAACCCGAACGAATTGCTCAACGCATACTCATAACTCGCCGTCGCCGGTTGGCGCACGAGTTCAAACTTACACGCAGCATCCGCTGTCTGCGTCCCCAACATCGGCGGCAACCACTGACCAGCAAGCGCCTGCAAACAGATCACCGCCTCCACCGATCCCGCCGCGCCCAGCAGATGCCCGATGCTCGCCTTCGTCGAACTCACCCGCATCTGGGCCGCCGCGTCGCCCGCCCACCGGCTGATTGCATTGGCCTCCGCGCCATCGTTCATCGGTGTTCCCGTGCCATGCGCATTGATATATCCGATCTGCTCCGGCTTCACATCCGCTACTGCTGTCGCCTCGTTCATCGACTTCAATGCCGCGTCCCCTTGCGGATGCGGCTGCGTCAGATGATGCACATCTGTCGCCGCACCGTAGCCGACCACTTCGCCCAAAATCTTCGCCCCACGCGCTTGGGCCGATTTCAATGACTCCAGCGTCAACACCGCCGCGCCTTCGCCCAGCGCCAAGCCATCCCGCTGCGCATCAAATGGCCGACACGACGTCGTGGAAAGCGCCTGCAACGAATCGAAACCCGCGAAGACCAACTGGCACAACCCATCGTAACCGCCCGTGAACACCCGTTCCGCCTCACCACGCCGGATCAACTCAAACGCCTGCCCGATGGAATTGCCGCCCGAAGCACACGCATTTGCGATGAGCATCACGGAACCGGAAAAACCCAACGCCTCCGCCACATCCAACACCTGCCGCTGCGCCTGATACTGCACCACCCGCGTCGCCTGCCCATGCGATTTCTCCGGTGTCCCGATCGCCTGCCGGTAAAACGCCTCGCCGAAATTCATCCCTCCGCTCGTCGTCCCCAAGATCATCGGTATACGTGCGCCGCCTTCCCATCCTGCCTGCGTCCACGCTTCCACCGCCGCCATGAACAACAACCGCGCCCCCCTCTCCATCCGCCGCCATTGCTTGCTCGTGATGCGCGAACTCGGGCTTTTATCGGGCACCACTGCCTCCGCGGCTGTCTTCACCCGTTGCCGCGAGACATCGAACAACGTCACCGGCGAGAACGCCGTCTTCCCCACTCGAAACCCGGCCTCATTCACCGCCAGCCCGGCCCCCAGCCCCGTCACCATGCCCATGCCCGTGACGACCACCCGTTGCCGATCAGTGCTGGGAGTTTGATGTGCGCGAAATAACACGAGAATTAAATGCCTTCGTTACGCCTCAGAGT
Organism: Limisphaerales bacterium; assembly: GCA_965283725.1. Lineage (GTDB taxonomy): Bacteria > Verrucomicrobiota > Verrucomicrobiia > Limisphaerales > JAEYXS01 > JAEYXS01. The sequence continues at coordinate 586,743 of CBDIPT010000001.1, read as the reverse complement.
AGAAATGGCCCCAACCACAAGTCAAACAGAAGCCACCACGCACTTCCGCTTCTCTGTGTCGTTACTGTTGCTGCTGATAGGGTAACACTAAACCAGCCGCCCGCAACCGGAGCGCCAAGCTGAAGCTCGGCCCTAATAGACTGATTCGCACAAAGAAAAAGCGGCTGTCCTTCCGGACAGCCGCTCGCGAAAACCCAACTAACTCACTTCGCCGCCGCCGACGCCTTCAAGCTGTTGAGGAATTCCACCACATCGATGAACTCCGTCGGTGACATCCCCGCTGCCAACCCCTCCGGCATGCTGCTCTGCTTGATCGTCTCGCGCTTGGCGATCGTCGTCTTCTTGATCGCCTGCGTGATGCCACCCGCAATCTTCAGATTCAGCACATCCGGTGTCTCGCTCAGGATGAAGCCCGTATAGGCTTCGCCATCCTTCGTCTCCACGTTCGTCGTGAGGAACTTCGGATCCAGCTTCGCATTCGGTTCCAAGATGGATTCCGCGATCAGCTCTTTCTTCATCCGCGAACCCACGCCCATCATATCCGGGCCATAGTCCACACCTTCGCCGTAGATCTTATGGCATGCGATACAGATACGGCGGAACACCGCCTTGCCGTTATCCACGTTGCCCTTCGCCTTCACGATGTCCGCATAGGCTTTGTCCTTGTCCTTCTGCGGCATGTCCGCATTGGCCAGGTACTTCTTCAAGGCCGCCGTGGCTATGCCCGAAGGCTGGGTGCGGTTGGCGAACTCGTTCAAGAGTTCCAATCCTTGCGCATTCCCCTTCGCGATGTTGCCTGCCGTGTAATCACTCTTCCACACCGGCTCCAGCGCACCGAGCGTCATCTCGAGCATGTAGTCCATCCAGTAATCCCGCGGCAATGTCGCCGCCAGCAGGATGGTCTCCACGGAATCCTTCGTGCGCACGAAGCTCAAGGCGCGTACCGCTTCCACGCGTGTGCGGGCGAATTCGTCGGTCACCTGTGCCTTGATCAACTGCATCGCATTCGGGATGCGGTCCCATTCATCCGCCAGCACGCGCGTCGCACCTGCCCGGGCTTCCGGCGTCTTGGCGCGCAACATCACTTGCAGATAACTCGGGTCCACCGCGTGATGCCCCTGCTGCACCCACAGCGCCTCGAGCCGCAGGCGGTCGTATTCCTTGTCCTTCGGGTCCAGCTTCGCGACCCATGCTTTCACGGCGGACATCACTTCCGCCGTCGGCCGATCCCACAACTCACGCCGTGCGCGATAACGCGTGCGCGGTTCGTATTCCTTCAATTGATCCAGCAACGCGTTTACCGATTTGCCATACTGCGTCACCGGCTTGAGCAACGGCTTGCCCGTGTAAACGAGACGGAAGAGACGCCCGTGCTGATGATCGCGACCCGGATCACGTTGTGAATATTGCATGTGCCCGATCAACGCCGCGCTCCAATCACCGAAATACAGCGCGCCATCCGGACCGAACTGCGGGTCCACCGGCCGGAACGTCATATTGTCCTTCGCGGTCAACAGGTCATCCGCCACCGGCTTGCCATCGACCATCTTCTTTTTGCGTTGGCCTTTGTAACCCGCGCCGTCATCCGTGATCTCAAACCGCGTCAACCCGTTCATGTTGATCACGCACGCGAAGATGAACTGCCCCTGCACGTCATCCGGGAACTGGCGTGAATGCAGGAACTCCGTCCCCACGTTCGGCCGCATGCCCTCGCCATTGAACACCGTGTTCAAGCCTTTGCGGCCGGAGAACGGCGCGCCGCTCAGCGGCGTGTCCCAATGCTGTTGCGGCGTCGTGCCATCACCCACAATGCCCTGGCCCCACCAGTTGAAAACATAGCACCAAGGATTGCCGTAACCCGGAGTCACGAAATGCCGCACCTTCTGCGAACGCGGGTCATATACATAGCAGCCCGGCTTGCCGAACTGGCGATGCGGTCCCCACGGCGTCTCCACTGCCGTGCTGAGGCTCACGCCTTCCAGCATGTGCAACAGACCGCCCGGCGAATACTCAAACGCCCCGATGGTATGATGCGTGTCATCCGTGGCCCAACCGTTGCTGAGCTCCACCACCACGTCCGCCTTGTCATCACCATCCGTATCCTTCAACCAAATCAGGCGCGGTTCATCGACCACGATCACGCCACCGTTCCAGAACTCAAAGCCCGTCGGGCAGATGAGCTTGTCATAGAATACCGTGCACTTGCGCGCTTTGCCCTTAGCATCGAAATCATCAAAGATCAGCAGCCGATCATTCGGGCGCGGATCACCCGGCTGCCATTGCGGGTAAGTGGCCATGCACGAGGCCCAGAGGCGGCCCTTGTTGTCGAAATTGATCTGGTCCACTTTCGCCAGTTGCGGGAACTCGCGTTCGCTGGCGATCAGTTGCACTTCAAAGCCCGGTGGCACTTGCATCGTCGCGATGCTTTCTTCGGGCGTCGGATACTTCAGCTCCTTCGGCTCTTTGGACGGCCAACGACCAAAGCCCGGCTTCACCTCGGCCAGCTCACCCGTCTTGCTGTCATCCGGCACCGCCGGCACAGTCTTGCCCTGCGCGATGTCCCAGACATAACGATCACGCACATTCACCATGTTGCGGATCTTCACATACTCCCGCGGGAATGTCTCGGTATCGAACGTGCGACGGCCACCATACACGTACCAGCCATTCAACATGCGGTAGTCCTGCAAATGCACCAGGACTTGTCATTCACCGCCGCCCGTAAGGTCTCGTAAGCCGAGGAACCCGACATCGCCGGATTCGTGCCGCCGAACAACGCCTTGTCCAGCAACTCCGCCACCAAACGATCGCCCGCATCATTCAGATGCGCACCGTTGCGGCTGTATTGCATGCCCGGCTGTTTCGTGAATGCCGCGAGTGTCGCATCATAGATGTCGATGAACGCCAGCTTGCGCGCCTTCGCCACTTCTTTCACGGCGGCAGCATAGAGCTTCAGGTTCGCGTTCTCCTTCGTACCATCCGGCAGGAACTTATCCCCCGTCGGTTCGAACGCCGCGGGCGAGACCAGCACGAAGCGCGGCGGATTGCCCGCATCGTCACGCGGATATTCGCGCGTGGAATCGTCTAGGAACTTGGCGTAGTCCGCCTTGAACTTCTCCATGCCTTCCGGCCCGGCAAAAGATTCGTTGAAGCCGAAGAAGCAGAAGAACGTATCCGCACCGAAATTGGCCAACGGATTATCCAGCGAGGTATAGGAACTGGACCGTTGACGGATGGAAACCTCGTCCGCCGGGAAGCAGAAATTCCGCACTACGAGCTCGAGTTTCGGGAAGCGCGAATGCAGCATCGTCTCGAAATCACCGCTCCGGTTCATGTGCTCACCCAGCGAGCTGCCCACGAAGGCGATGCGCTCGCCTTGGATAAGTTTGAGCGGCAGTTCGCTTGGCGCAAGCGCCGGACGGGCCGGACGCGGTCCCCGTTTCATCAATTCGGCGCCGGGCAAAACATTGCTCTCACTCTTCCCCTTCGGCGCATCCGCCGCGGGCAATTGCGTGCAGAAACCGGCGAGAACCGCCACCAGCGAAACCATCCATTTGCGGCCTTGCTGGCGGGAACGCGCCACGGGCAAAGCCGGCTGTGTCTTCGTGCGAGGTAAAATCATTGGCTTATTGATATCTGATTCAGGTTGTTAGTCATGCGCGAAATGAACCGTTTCTTAGCAAAGAAAAAAGGCACATTCTTGCGAATGTGCCTTGGTAAACTGATTGCGCAGCGCCTAGCTCGTCCGCCCGCCCTTGAAATCAAACAAGGTCGTCACGGAGGAATTGTTGTGAATGCGCTTGATGGCTTCACCCAGCAGGCTGGCCACGGAAAGCGTCGTCACCTTGAACCCATCGATCGGCGCGCGCAGCACGCTGTCCGTCGTGATCAATTCATCGATCACCGAAGCTTTCAGACGTTGAATGCCCAAGTCATTGAGCAGAGCGTGTGACACACAGGCGTAGATCCGCTTGGCACCCTTACGCTTCAGCAGCTTCGCCGCCGTTGTCAGCGTTCCTGCGGTTTCCGTGAGGTCATCCACCAGCAAGACTGTCTTACCCCGGATCTCACCGATGACCGTCATGGACTCGATCTCCGTCGCACTCTTGCGGCGTTTGGCCACGATGGCCAGACCGGCGTTCAAGACTTGCGAATACGCATGCGCCATCTTGATGCCACCGACGTCCGGGCTTACGACCACGAGGTCAGGCAGGTCCATCTGGCGCAGGTAATCATACATCACCGGAGCCGCATAAAGGTGGTCCACCGGGATATCGAAGAAGCCTTGGATCTGCTGGGCGTGCAGGTCCATCGTCAAAACCCGATTCGTACCGGCGGCGACCAGAAGGTTCGCCACGAGCTTGGCCGTGATGGGCACGCGGGGCTGGTCCTTGCGGTCCTGCCGGGCATAACCGTAGAAAGGCAATACGGCTGTGATGCGCTGCGCGCTGGAGCGGCGCAAAGCATCCATCATGATGAACATCTCCATCAAGTGATGGTTCGTGGGCGGACTTGTGGACTGCACCACGTAGATGTCCTCGCCGCGGACGTTCTCCTCGATCTTGACGAACGTCTCGCCATCTGGGAAGGCATCGACTGTGCATTTGCCCAGATCGATACCCATGTATTCGCAGATGGACTGTGCCAGAGGCCGGTTGGATGTGCCGCAGAATACTTTCACAAGTGCGTAATCTGTCCGTTGCTCGAAAATGGAAAACCCACCGTCATGGTGGATTTGCCGCCGATTCAAATTGTGGCGAAACTGTAACAATGAGCTTGGGGCAGGCAAGCCCCATTTCCAGCTATCCCCAATCTGTTCAGAATCAGCCACCCTTTTGGACTGCGGGACGGCGTCCCGCAGGACCATCCCTCAGCAGTTGCAGGGTCCAAACATTCAAGCCCCATCGGGGCATTACAAAACCGCCCCGGAATTACACTCAAAACCACTTCTAAAACCGGATGAAAATGGTATATCTTCCTCTCTGGATGCAAACGATTGATGCCACCACCTTGACCAGTGCGGAAAAAGAGCAACATAACTGGGCGATGATATGCCATCTTTCCGCCCTGCTGTTCTTCGTCCCGATCATCCCCTTGGGCAATATCGTCGGTCCTTTGGTAGTCTGGCTCTGGAAACGCCATGAAATCCCCGGCGTCAACGAACACGGCAAGACCGTCCTGAACTTCCAGCTCTCCCTGGTAATTTATTTCCTCGTCGGCTGCGTCCTGCTTGCCCCACCCCTCGTGCTGCTTTCTTTCATCCCTTTCGCCATCCTGCTGACCATCCCAGCTTTGCTTTTGCTAGGGTTTGCCGCTTTTGTGGCGGTCATCTTGGCGGTCATTTTGACGATCGTCGCCAGTCTGCGGGCCAGTGACGGACAAACCTACGCCTACCCTTTCACGCTAAACTTGATCCGGTAAGCGAAGACCTCGGCCCTAACTGAGTCCCGCGCGTGCCTTGGCCTTGGCCAAATCCGCATCGGAAAGTTCGCCGATGAGCGAGTTAAGGTTCTTACCCGCCTTCCGGTCCCCTTGCTTGTAGGCCGCATAGAACCAGTGGAAGGCTTCGATCAGATTTTTCTCCACCCCGTCCCCGGCATAGTATCGGGCGCCCAGATTATTCTGCGCCAGTGCGTGCCCGTTCTCCGCCGCCTTCACCAACCAGCTAACCGCTTGTTCGTCATTCAATGGCAGCACACTGCCCAGGGCCTGGCGCCAGGCCAGCTCATACTGGGCTTCGGCATCCCCGTCCTCTGCCTTCGGCAATAACGTGGCCAGCAACTGCTCTGCTTCCGGATCGCTCATATCGTTCACCTCTAGTGCTACCCCAAACCGTTCCCGCACAAAAGCAAAAGCTCCAAGCCAACAACGGCTTGGAGCTGCGTTTAACTTTAACCCTTAAATTTTGAACTTAACTGAAAATCTCGCTCACCGGATCACCCATGTCCGTGATTGGCACCGGGCGATCGCCATCATGCAGCACTTTGCTCGGATTAACGCCCAAAGCGCAATGGATCGTCGCATGCAGATCTGGCACGGAGATGGGCCGGGAAACGATCTGCTTCGCCAGTTCATCCGTCTCGCCGATGGCGCAGCCGGTCTTCAACCCGCCGCCCGCCAGCGCCACGCTAAACGCCTTGGACCAGTGGCCACGACCGCCACCGCCATCGAACTCCGCCGGGCGCCCGAACTCGCCGGCCACCACGATGAGTGTCTTGTCCAAGAGCTTGTTCTTTTCCAGATCAAGCACTAGCGTCGCCAATGCTTTGTCGAGCTGCTGGATGAGGATATGTTGATTTTTCTGCCCGTCATTGTGCGTATCCCAACCCGTGCCGTTGATGAAATTCAGGTTGAAGGACACTTCGATGAAACGCACTCCCCGCTGCACCAGACGACGCGCCAGCAAGCACCGTTGGCCGAACTCATCCCCGTACGTCTGCCGCAAAGTGGATGCTTCTTCCCCCAGCTTGAAAGCCTGCATGAAATCACCGTTGGCCAGCCCGAAGCTCGTGCCGACGGCCTCATTGTAATCCGCCACCACCTTGTCACCCGCATTACGCGCGACGTAGCCCTGCCGCAGCTTCGCCAGCAATTCTTCACGCTCAGCCTGCCGGGCGGTGGAGACGTAGCTGGGCCGCGTCAAACCATTCGGGCCTTTCTCCGTATCCGTCAGATATACATAGCCATACTTGGCTCCGAGATAACCCGGCCCGCGCATGATGCTCGGGTAACCGATGACGACGTAAGGCGGGATATTGTCCGACACCGCCCCGCGCTGGTGCGCGACCAAGGAACCGATGGAAGGATACGTGATCGTGCCCGTAGTCTTGCGGCCAGTATGCATGAAATTCGTGGCCGCCGCATGCTCATCGATGATGCCGTGATTGACCGTGCGCAACAGGACGAAACGATCCAAGATATTCGCCGTGTTCTTGAAGTGCTCGCAAAGCTGCACCCCTTTCACCGCCGTATTGATGGCCGGATAGGCCGAGCCCGCGATCTTCTTTTCCGGATCGCCCACGCGCTTGGGATCCCAAGTATCCATCTGCGCCGGGCCACCGCCCAGCCAGATCATGATGCAATGCTCCGCCTTGCCCTTGGGGAAAACTTTCTTGGCCCCCTCGGCGGCGAACAGGTTCGGCCCCAAAGCACTCTCCCCGGCCACCACCAGACCGGCCGCCCCTGCGCGTTGAATAAACTGACGACGATTCATAGGTTGCATGTCTTTCTTCCCGTCTTACGGCACAAACACAAATTCCGGGGTGATCATCATCGCCCAGACCAGATCCTCCGCGCGTTCGCGCCAGTTGGCCTGCAAACGCGGCGTCGGCTCATCACCCTTGCGGGCCTTCTCCTCGAGCGCGAGCTTCAGCTCGGTCGCCCGGGCATTGAGATGGTTGGACCAGCTCAAGAGCAGGCTAGGATCATATTCCTTCGCCAGCTTCTTCGGCGGCGCCGGTAGCACCCGGTCTTCATAACCCGGCCGCAGATGCTCGCTGAAGGCAGCAAGCTCTTCGCTCGTCGGCTGCCGCGTCAACAGGCGTTGGAAAATGCCCTTCACCAGTTCTTCGAGCGGCTGCTTTGTCACGCAGAATTCCGTGATGCCGCAATCGTCGCACAAGCGGGAGATGCGTCCGTTGGCCATGTCCCCGTTCGCCAGCGCGGCCGGTTGCAGCACGTTCGGCGCGTCGTTGCGCACACTGAGCGCGCTCTGGCGGGATTCACGCCAGCCGAACATGGCCATCACATCGATGATCTCCTGCGTCTTCGGCATCGCCAGCGCGGGCCGGTCACGGTCATTCGAGAGCGAGGTGAATTCCCAGGCGCGCCGCGGTACCCGAGATTCAGGAAATCTTTCGCCGCCTGCCGCGAATCGTTGTCGAGCGTGAGCAATTCGGAATTGAACTCTTTGCCGACGGACGCATAGAGCGAATCCACCACCTGCTCCGCCGACATGCGACGGCGATATTGCCCGGCGAAGTTGCGTACTTTCGGGTCCGTCAGATCCCCATCCTGATGCACAATGGCCCGCTGATAAACGTGCGAATTGAAGATGATGCGCGCGAGGTGTTTCAGGTCGTAATTGTTCACCGTCAATTCGCGCGCGAGCCAGTTCAGCAATTCGGGATGCGAAGCCTTCGCCGTTTCCCAGTCATCCACCGGCTCCACGATGGCGTAGCCGAAGTAACGCTTCCACACGCGGTTCACGATGACCTTGGCGAAACGTTCATTGCGCGGGTCCGTGATGTAGGCGGCCAGTTGTTCCCGGCTGTTCTTCTCGTCACGCAGCACACCCGGGGCGAGTTCGTCGTGCATGGCCTTCTTCGCAAACGGCCACGCCGGATTCACCTTCTCGCCCGGATGCAACGTCACATTGACCAGCCGGCCTACTTTGATATTGGCATTCGGCGGGATGGAACTGCTCTTCGGCACTTCCTGCGGCCCCTGCTTGAGCATCGCCGCGAGGCTGAACAGCTCGGCCTGTTTGAAGTCGTGATACGGGGCATCGTGGCAACGGGCACAGGACAGATTCATCGCCAGGAACGCCTGCGAAACAACTTGGGCACGATCCGCCATCGGCACATCGTTCTCCGTCGCGAGACTGAAACCGCCCGGTCCGCCGCGATAAACGCTGCCTTCCATGGAGATCAGTTCCGTGGCAAAGCGGTCGATCGGTTTGTTGTCCGCAAAAGACTCGTGGATCCAGAACCGGAACGGACCGGAGTTGTTCAACGTCGGTTTGAGGATTGCCGGATTCTCCGCCAGCACATCTTGCCAATACGGCACCCAGTTGTCGGCCCAGCTCGGGCTGCTGAGAAACCGCTCGATCGCCTTGGCGCGGCGGTCCGCAGACTTGTCGTCGAAGAATTCTTTGATCTGCGCAGCCGTCGGGGTCAGGCCCGTGGTATCGATGGACAGACGGCGCAGAAACGCCCAGTCATCCACCAACGCGGCGGGCTTCACATTCGCGGCTTCGAGCTTCGCATTGATGAAGCAATCGACGTCATTCTGAACAGCGGCACCGGATGTCTTCGGCACTTCCGGCGACGGCACATTGGCCATCACCTTGCGGGCGAAGTCATGCCGCTTGGCCCAATACTTGTTCTCTTCCACCAAACTGTCCGTGCGGCGCTTATGCTCCAGCTTGGCGAATTGCACGCGCTGGTTCTCTGCGTAAGCGACGAAATCTTCGTCCGTATGCGGCACGGTCACTTTCGGCGCCAGCAAACGATACAGGCTGCCCTTGGTGGACACGCTCAAGGTGAATTCACCTACGTCCGGCTTCAACCCTTTGCCGCCGATGTAAGCTTCCGCCACGACCACGTGCGGTTTGCCATCACTCTTCACTGTGAATTCCATCTCAGAATGGCCGTTGCGCAGGAAGCGCAGGCCGGGCGGGAGATTCTCCGGGATTGGGGCCACTTCACCATGCCCACCGGCGTTGCCAGCCGCCGCCTTCGAGATGCCCAGCAATTGGCCATCCCAGAACAAACGGGCCGTGCGCAGCGAGCGCATGAGGATCTTATGCTCGCCAGCGGGCAACGTGACTTGCGACGCCGCGCGCACCATGAACGCCGGTGAACGATCCAGCACCACCCCATGCTCCGAGTATTTCTTCGGCACATCGATCAAACCAAACGCCGGCACCGTGAAGCTTTCCACCGGCTTGCCGGGAGTGAAGTTCCAATTAGCCGTGGTCGGAATATCTTCCACGATCTCCACCAGCACCGCGTCCTTCGGCAAAGCGGTCACATCGATCTTCGGGCTCGGCGGGATGTAACGATAGCGGCTCTTCAGGTCACTGCCGGAAAGCGCCCGACGATACAACGCCACTTCATTGATCAGTCCGTTGAAGGAATTCCCCGCACTGCCGCCCATGGAAGAACCGATCCACACTTCGTCATCGTCCACCACCGGGCCGAGGTCCGTCTTGCCGCCCATATCCCACTTGCCCTTCACCTCGGCTCCGTCCAGATACCCTTTGATACTGTCACCTTTGCCGAAGGTGTAGGTGATCGCCACATGATGCCAGCCGGAACCGGGTACAAACCCCTTGGTCGAGGACCAACGATGCCAGAACTCGTCCGAGGTCTGCGGCTTCTCCTTGCCACTGCGCTCATCGCGGAAAAGAAAACTCACACAGGCTTCTCCCTTCTCACCGCGCAGACGCAACGCCCAGTTCTGGTTATCCGCGGCAAAGCCCTTCGTCCCGGTGCGGCCTTTGCCCACCACATAGACTTGCTGACCGCTGCCGATCTGGTTCAGGAACACCCAGGCCTCGAGCGTGATGGATTCTCCCAGCTTGAAATCCAACGGACTGTTGGCGCCGGGGTCTTTGATGCGCACGTAATCGCCCTTGCCGGTGAAGGCAGCGGCCGCGCTATCGGGTTCAAATTCTGGAAAAGTCTCGGTCGAAGGACCGCTTTGCTTGAGCGAGACCTTGCCCGCGATGGTGCCATCCAGCAAGGCCGCTTGCTCGCCGGGCGCATGGTTCTTGATGCTGTCCGCCTTGGCATCATTCATCCGCCAATAAGCCGTCGGCTTGTCCTTGAGCACGATCTCGTGATAGGCCGCCTGCGCCGCAAAAGCCGTGCACACCAGCCACGCGCTCAAGATCTGGGTAAAAGCGTTACGCTTCATGGTTCTATGGGTATTCGCAAATCCTAGCCATCCACCACGCCCCGGCAAGACCGAAACCGTTGGCCGCGATACGGATGGCTGATTAACAGAGCATAACCAAATTTGCGGCAGCGTCACCAAAACAGAGGTGGGAATCTCGACTACCACTTTCGGGTGATGCAGACCGAATCGTAACCGTCCTTCAACTTAGATGCGTGCCTTTACTCCACCCACTCCGCCATCCCCGTCCAAAGCTCCCTCAATCCCTCGATATTCCACTCTTCCTTGCCCGCTGAAGGATCGCCAATGACCGGATTCCCCTCTGGGGTAAAACCGAACAGCACCACGGCGTGACTGAACCCGACCGTCCATCCCCACTGCTTTTCATAGCGCGGTTCCCGGTCGGCCACTTCCTGGCGCAGACTCACAATCAGAATCGCCGGCAAACGGGAGGCCACTTTCAAATCCTCCAGCTTGAGCGAAGCCACCTTCACTTGCTTGCCCCGCGCCCGAACCTTTGCGTTCAAGCCATGCGCCAGCCCGCCTACGGAGGTCCCATCCTTCCGCGTGTAACACAGGTCGATCATCTCGGCCTCACTGGTGGCGATGCCATAGTAGCCCAGCAACGTTGCCGCCGCCGCGGCACTGCACGTGGCGGGATTCGTTTGGCGACATACCTCGCCTTCCCAGACATTCCGGCTGTGCGGCGTCTGGCCCGCCACCATCCGGACCACCGGAATCAACGAAACCGAAACTGGTCCCAAGCCCAACCCGGCCCGCCGCCAGAAAGGCAGTTTTACTTCCCGCAAAAAGATGCCCGCACTCAATGCGACCAACGGCACCTGCCACTCTGCGGCAAATGGCAGCAAGGAAGCCGGAAACAAAGCCAATACCGGCACCGAATCATAAGCCCATTGGAAAAACGCCACGCCCAGAAACAAGAACACCGTAACCCCCACCATCCGCCAAGTCTGCGACCACCCACGCGCCATCCGATAGCCCGCGAGCATCGCTGCCAGCATCACCAAAGTTAGCGTGGTTATTCCTATCATACCACTGCTCCTAGGAAATAAACCTAAACCAATTACCCTTCCTTTTTTGTGCTCCCCGGTTCCTTCGCCTCTTGGGCGGCGATCATCTTGTCCTTGTGCTCGATCAATGCTCCGAGCTTCTCCGTGTCTCCAAACAGCATCAGGTAACCACACCGGCTGCACATCCGCGCGCGCGTCTCCACGTTGCTATCCTTCAATGTCCAGAACTTCGTTTTCTTCGGCACGAAATGGCTGCGACCCGTGCTTTCCAGGCGCCCCTCCACCATCTCGTCGTGATTGCACGCCGGGCAGGTCAGCTCCACCTTCACCAATTCTTTTGCACTCGGATGCACCTCCACCACGGCATCCAAGTCTCCCTTCAGGAAGCGCGTGGAATCCCCCACCTTGCGATACGTGATCTTGCCGTCCTGCATCCAGCGATAGAGCGTCGGCTCGCTGATGGAGAGGTATTCGGCGGCTTCCTTGATGGAGAACCATTGCGGGCTGGAAACATCTGCAGGCGTGCTCATGTATTCTCAAATACTATCATAAAACCTTAAAAAGCAACTCGCATTTTCAGCCGCACCCACTGAATACCTCATCAAATCCATCGTTATCCGCTTAAAATCAATTACTTAGACCAAAACTGATATTTTTCCATTTTATGAGAGAAAAGTATTTACAATGATAGCAAATGATAGTAATTGATTATTCAGTCACCCAACCAAGGAACCTAAATGAGCACCGAAAACACCCCCGCTGACGACGGTTCTCAAGCCAGCCAACCGCTACCACCGCCTTCCCCGCTCCGCGTCCAAGCCCCACCAAAGCCCGCCGCCGGGTTTGACCGGAACATCGGAGATGTCATCACCAGCATCCCTTGGAAGAAGCTTTTGAGCTGGATCATCGCCAGCAACCCCTTCTTTCTCCTGAGTGCCCTCTTCATGCTGCAGGGCATCTACCTCGTCTCCGTGGATCCGCAGATGTTCGGCGAGGAACAATCGCAGCTCGCCTTTAATTTCAGTTCGTTACAGGTCTATGAACTCATGCTCGTGCTAACCGCGCTCTTTCTGGCCCGCCGTCAACTCTGGCACGACACCGCCCTGCTCTTCTGGCTGGAGAATCTCTTTGTCTTTGTGCCTTTCATCCTGATCAGCCAGGCCTCCATGCTGGAGAACCGGAAGGTCTGGGTGTCCTCGCTCTGCGCAGCCGCCACACTCTTCACTGTGTTGCGCTTCAGCAGTTGGAAGATCTATCTGCGTCCGCTGAACCTGCCGTTGCCCGCTCTGGCCCTGGGCGTCGCCCTCCTGCTGGCGAACCTTTTCTTCCCGTTGCATTTCCGCGCCGTGATCGCGGAGGACAGCCTGGCTTGGACGCGGTTAAGCCCGTTGCTCTGGAACTTGCTGCTCCCGGCGCTCACCTTCTGCCTGCTGCTGTTGCCGCGGAGCGAACACCAGGCGGAACGTTCTCTCGCCCGCCGTTGGACTCCGCTGGCCGCCGCTTTCATCTGGTTCACCGCCACCGCCGTTCACTTGCGCTCGCTCGATTATCTGGATGGCATCCGTTTTCATTACTGGATGCTCGCGCCCTTGCTCTGGAGCGCCGCCTGGGTGCTGCATTTCCGGTTGGGCGATGTGATCCAATATAATTTGGATTATCGCACCCGCGTCCTTGCATTGCCGGTGATCGCCACCGGCCTTGCCATCACTTACGAGCAACCGCACCTCTTTCTCACCCTGACAGCCGCAAACTGCCTCATTCTGGGCGGCCTGCTCTGGCGCGATGCTCATGACCGTGCGGCCAAAGAATTCCTGTTCGCATCCATCGCGGCGACTGTCGCCGCTCTACCAGCCAAACTGGGGGATTTCGCCATCCCGGATTTCAGCCGCGAGAAACTCACCATTCTCGCCTTGGGTGCTTATCTCTTCCTGCTCGCCTGCCGTTCACGGAGTCTGCGCGGGGCGGTCATTGGCGCAATTCTTTGCGGCGGTGGCACGCAATATCTGCTCGCGCATTTCGATTACGCCGAGCAACTGGCTTTGCAAAACGCGCTGCTCTTCGGCCTCGCTCACAGTCTCTTCTGGCAAGGTGAACGGTCCGCGCTGGCAAACGCCTGGTGGAAAGCGTTCGCGCTGGCTCTGCCGCTTCATTCGTTCGCCTGGGGCCGCATCGCCGGCACCGACGCCGCCATGATGATCGCGCTCGCCAGCCTCTTTATCTTCGGCGTGGCCTATCTTGCCGGGCAGTTGAGCGGCGTGACGACACCTCGCCTGCTGCCGCTAGCGGCCACGGCGAACTTGGGCACCATCGGCCTTAATTACTCTGTCGATGCCCTGCGCATCACCCCCACGGGCTATCTCGTGGTGCTCAGTGCGTTTTTGTTATTCGCCGGGGGCATCGCTTACGCCCTGCTCCGCGAGCGTTGGGTTAAAAATGGCCCTGCAACGATGAACGCCAAACCTGCTGTCGGCTGATCAAACGCCATTCTATGAACACTTTCCTGCAGAGGGCAGCGACCGGAACCGGCACCTGCGAACGCCGTTCGATTGAACCGTCGTTCGACCGTGCCGGTGAACTTCCAATCAACCCCGGGATGACCACAAGGGACCAGACTACCGCCCCCGGCCGGCCCTCTGCAGACGGATTTTTCGGGTGGGGAACCCATGTGCCCGCTGAAAATGTTGGGGTACGCCAAGCAAGTGGGGATGCTTCGGCGCGCTTTTCAGCGGGCACCACTTCCCTTCAATATAATTCAAAGAGCACCTGGCAATCATTGATCGAATGGCGGGAAACATCCTTCCCGATAACGATTCAACTAGCCTCCTCACTCTGACGATTTTCTCCGCGCAACCGTCCAGTCCAGTCCCAGGCCTCAACCTCAATTCGTCACCTGCCCTGCCTGCATCCACTGATCCACTCCCTCCCGTAATTGTTTGCGTTCGTCCTCCGTGAGTCCCGCCGGATCAAAGCGATACCGGTAATGCAACGTCACGAGCGGAGGCAGTTTTTGCACCAGCTCCGGACGCACCTCGCCGATGCGCCGCAACCAGGCCCCAACGCTCTCCCCCGCTTGCCGCTCCAGCCCCAGTTTCTTCAGCTTCTGCTCCACGTCGTAAAATTCGGAATCAAACCCCGGCCAGTTGACCCGACCGGTGCCACCCGCCCCGTCTTCCGCCGAACGCTTCACCTTGTTCCGCCGGAACAGCCGCCAGCCCAAAAAGGCGATGAGCACCACGAGGAACCAGACCATATAAGTGCGCAATTTTTCCCGGTCCGTGAGCCAGCGCCATTCGGAGATCTGGAACCGCATGCGCGACCACAAATCCGATATCGGCTCGAACAGCGAAGCGTTCTTCTTCTCCTCCACCGACAGCCAGTCCGGTGGCGTCGTATCAAAATCCTTCCAGACTTTTTGCTCCTTGTCGTAGTAGAGCACCCAGGCATGGCCGTGCCGCTCACGCACCACGAAACGGTTGCGTCCTTTTTCCGCCTCTTGCACCGCGTAACCCACGGCGTAACGGGCCGGCACATCGAGCTTGCGCAACATCAACACCGTGGCTGTCGCAAAGAACTCACAATGCCCCGCCTTGCTGTGCAGCAGGAAATGTTTCAGTGCCGTCTCACGCTTATGCTTGTTCGGGCCTTGCCACGTATCGTAACGATAATGGTCCTCGAAGAATTTCTGTAAGGTCGCCAGTTTGGCCTTTAGCGGAGCATCCGGTTTCAACCCGGTCTGCGCCACCACCTCCGTCACTACCTCCATCTCCAGATCTGGCACCAGCGTGTCGTTTGTTACCGGCTCTGAATCGATGGTGATTCCCGGACTGTGCTTGGCGGTATAACGGGCAAAGGCCGTGGCATTGGACACCACCACCGCACCATACTGGTTCGTCTGCATTTGCTCGGCCAGCAACTGCTCGATCGCCGCCATGCCGGTCGGCACCGCCACCGCGGATTTTCCCCGGGGAAAATAAGTCGAAACAGTGACCGTGTTTTCCGCCTTCTTGTCCAATAGCAGCCAGTTCATCGCATTCGTATCGGAACTGACATCCCCGTATTTGGTCCGCGTGATCAGCCAAGAGGGTGTGACAAAGCTGTCGTACGTCGCCTCGCGCAACAACTCGACGGGCGCCCCCTGCACTTCCACCCGCATCAGGACCTTGCCGGAAAGCTTCATCCGCCCCAAGCGCCCGATCGCCGTGCGGCTCTCGTTCGGATTGATATTGCGGTTCAGCATCTGCGAGAGCCATTGGGCGAAACTCGTTTCCACCGCCCCTTGCGCACGTTGCAAACCGACCTGTCCGCCATAACCCAAACCCACCACCAGCAAGGCCAGCGGGGCCCAGATCAAAGGGGAAAACCGCCGGGGCCGGATCGCTGCTAGCGCAAAGAGCGCGAGCACACTAAGCCCGATGAAGAAAACCGGATCGCGTTCATTCACCAATGAAGTCGAGAACAGGACGATCGCGAAATACGGATACGTGATGTTCAGCCTGCCCCGTTCCTGAATCTTCCCCTGGCGCAACTGCCGCCGCCAGATCCAGGAGAACGTGGTGTAAGGCACCGCCGGATTGCCGGCGTAAGCTTGCGCCAGCGCCAGCGGGAAAAAGACCATCGGCATCCATTGGAAAAAGATGAACGCTGTCGCAAACGCATTGTTCATCACCTGATTGCGCTTGCTGAAATTCGTCGCCTGAAAGAAATCCATCAGGTCGTTCGTGGTATCACGCGAAACGAAACAATACATCGCCGAGGCCGCGAACAGCACCGCACAGAAATCCCAGATGCGATAATAGTCCGACCGCTCCACCTCCCACCGTTGCCGCCACAGATACGAGAGCTGTACAGTATCGCCATCAGGCTCCCCACCCAGAGCATACCGGACTGGTAGCCCCAGAACATGATGGTCAGACCGATGAGTAAGGGCGGCGCTTTCATACGTTCCGCAAAGCCTCCTCCACTTTGCCGACTTTCAATTGATGAAACGCTTCCGGCAGATCCGCCATCGGCCCGTGATCCGTGATATCCTCCGCCTCCGCGTCACTCAGCACGAACACCGCCACCGGCACATTGAGTGCGCGCAGTTTCTTGATGAACTCCTGGCGGTCCGCATCCCATTTCAGCAACACACAGATGCACCCGCTCACCACCGGGATATGTTCGATCACTACGTTGCCCAGCGACTCGAACGTCTTGTCGCGACAGATGTCCACCGCCGCCAGAATCTCCAGCATCTGCTCCGTATGCGCGAGCCCGCGACCAGCCGTGAACGTGTATGCCTGGGCGCCGACGAACATCAGGTCCAGCAGTGAATCCTGCGTTTGGATGGTGCAGGCAAAGGAGGCTGCCACGGAAACCGCCTCTTCAAACCGTTCACTGTACGCCATCGTATCAAACGTATCGAGGATCAGCGCGTGACGGACGAAGAACTCATCTTGAAACTCCTTCACAATCGGCTTGCCCAGCCGCGCCCAGCTCCGCCAGTGGATATGCCGCATCGGATCACCCGGCCGGTAATCGCGCAGGGAGACAAACTCCTCCGATTCACCCACCGCAGCCGCCAAGGCCACCCCGCCCTGCTGATAACGCATGCTGCCGGGCAGCGCAAAATGGGGTATGGGATAACGCTTCGGCAAAATCAGCAATTTGTCGGGCAAGGGTTTGCGGGTCAGACTGCGGAACAGTCCCAGCGGATCCGCCCCCGCCATCACCGTGTTCTGGAAATGCAACACCCCGCGCCGTTTCGGCAGGACTTCCACCTCCACCTCGATCGTTGCCCCGCCGACGCAGCGCGGCAAGGCGATCTCCTCGATCTTCGCCCGCTCATTGATCTCGATCAGCCATTGCCAGCGATAGAAACCATACGTGCGATCCAGCCAGTTGCGCTTGTCTTCCCCGGGTTCGGGCGTGTTGAGAAACTCCTCCATCGTGGGCCGGGGATCGTTCAATTCCTCTTGCAGATAAACATCCCGCAACGGCAACCGCCCGAGATTCTTCACCTCCATCCGGTACTTTGTGACCGCCCCCACCGTGGCGAATCGCGGCAGGGACCGTTGCGCCGTGAACTTCGTCCGCCCCAGCCGGGCCGTGACCCAGGAGATGATCACCAGCGCCAGCATCAGCGCAAAAGCCTGGTACGCCACGGTCAGATTCGTATCGAGCCCGAAGAAAGCCAGCAACACCATGCACGTCAGGGCCAGCCACCCGGCATGCCCGATCCGCCGGGCGATCCACCGCTTCGCCGCATAGTAAAAACGATACTGGCGATACGACCGGCGGCGAAAACTTTCTCGGCGACCTCTCACACGTTCTTACGCGGGCACCTTCACCCGCTTCAAAGTTTCCTGCACCACACTCTTGGCGGACAAACCACTGAACTTGGCTTGCGGCTCCATCACCATGCGATGCGCGATGACCTCCACCGCCAGCTCCTGGATGTGCTCCGGCGTCACGAACTGCTGCCCGTCAAACAACGCCAGCGCCTGCGCCGACTTCATCAAGGACAGCGAGGCCCGCGGGCTCGCGCCCAGTTGCACGCCCTGCGCCTTCCGCGTCGCGGACACCAGGTCCACGATGTAACGCTTCAATTCCTCGCTGATGCGCACGGCTTGCACCGCCTGCCGTGTCATCATCACATCCGCCATCGTCACGCACGGCTTCAACCCATCGATGGGATGCTTGCGCTCTTGGGCCGAAAGGATGGCCACCTCTTCCTCCGAGGAAACGTAGCCCAGCGTGAATTGCAGCGCGAACCGGTCCATCTGGGCCTCGGGCAACGGATACGTGCCACGAAACTCCACCGGATTCTGCGTCGCGATCACAAAGAACAACTCCGCCAGCTTGCGCTGCAAACCCTCCACGCTCACCTGTCCTTCCGCCATCGCTTCCAGCAAGGCTGATTGCGTGCGGGGCGAAGCCCGGTTGATCTCATCCGCCAGCAAGATGTTCGAGAACACCGGCCCTTCATGAAAATGAAACAACTGATCGCGCTGATTGAAGATGGAGACGCCCAAGATGTCTGAAGGCAGCAGATCCGGGGTGAATTGGATGCGCTTGAAGTCCGCTTGCACGGAGAGCGCCAGCGCTTTGGCCAGCGTCGTTTTGCCCGTGCCCGGATAATCCTCCAGCAGCACATGCCCGCCACTAATCAGTGCGGCCAGCAATTTGCGGATCGCTTCGCTCTGCCCCTTCACGACCGTTTCAATGTTCGCTGCGATGGCTTGAATGACTTCCCGAGGAGCCAGTTTTTGTGTCTCGCTCATACTTCCCTTTCTCCTAGATGACCCACTTGGTGCGGCTTGAAATTCGAGGTTGGCGCAACATCACCTAACACCTTGCGTTTGTCCATCCCCAACCCGCGCTTTTTGTTGGATTTTTGCATCCTTTCAGACTTTCTCCACTCCCTCCACCACCGCCCGGATGCGGCTCGGCAACCCCGCATCATCGGTCTCGACCAGGGCAGAAATTCGCCGTCCTCCCCGCCGCCAGGGTCAGGTCCAGCCTCATCATCCGCGCGGGCACAAGGGAAAAGGAATCCCACACCGTCTGCCATTCCACCCCGAGCATCTGCGCGGTGCGTTGCACGCCTTCGATCGGTCGCAAGGCCGACCCCGCAAAATTTGGTTGCCCCGGCAGCCGGACCACTTGATCCGCGCCCACCTCCACCTCAACAGCTCCGATGCGATATCTTCCCGGCGGCGCTCCTGCGGCCGACATCGCATCCGTCGTGTAGTAGATATTCTCTCCGCCTAGCGTCTGGTAAAACAGCCGGAACGGCGCAGGCGAGACATGGATGCCATCCGGGATGATGCCCACCGTTAATCCCCGCTGATCCAGCACGCGCCATACGATATTGTCATGCCGGTCCAGCGTGCGCGGGCAACCATTGCCCAAGTGGGTAAAACCCACGGCCCCGTTACTGGTCGCCTTGCGGATAGAATCATAAGTCGCATCCGTATGCCCCAGGCTGATCTTGATGCCCCGTTCCGTCGCATAACGGATGATCTCCACCATCCCCGCGCGTTCCGAGGCCACTGTCAGCAGGACCGGATCGCCCTGCGTCACCGCCAGCAGTTCATCGATATGCTTCGTCGTCGCATCGCACATCACCGCGGCATTATGGGCACCTTTGAAGCCCGGTTCCGGCGAGAGAAACGGCCCTTCGATATGCCAGCCTGGAATCGCCGCGCGCAACTCCGCGTTCGCATCCCGCAAAGCCCGGATGTATTTCAAACGGGCGAGCAAATGCGACCACTCATCCGTGATCAACGTCAGCAGGATTTGCCCGCAACCATCTCGCTGCAATCCCCTCACCGCCGTGAGCAATTCCGCCTCCGTCAAATCATCCCGCTGAAAATCGATGCCCGCATACCCGTTCACCTGTACATCGATCAGCAACGGCGCCAGCCAAAGCTTCGGCGCGGCACCCTTCTCCACGGGAGCTATTCCCGTGATCTTGCCGCCTTCCCAAGCCAGTTCTACCGGCTTCCCCGTCCGATAATCCTTCGCCAAGACTTTCATCATAAAATCATCCTCGCTCTCGTCGTCATCCTCGCCCTCTCCCCGGTAAGGACCGGTCACACCCGGTCCAAACACCGTCCCTCTTTCCCTCTCGCATCGCCCACCATTCATCCCACTACATCCACACAAAATCCGTTCTTTCTCCTGCCTTCACTCTGCCACATCGCTTTCACCTCCGTTATCCTTAGCCTCGCTATTCCTCACTATTCTCGGACTAAATTTCTCA
This sequence comes from Limisphaerales bacterium, assembly GCA_965283725.1. Classification (GTDB taxonomy): domain Bacteria; phylum Verrucomicrobiota; class Verrucomicrobiia; order Limisphaerales; family JAEYXS01; genus JAEYXS01. The sequence continues at coordinate 566,346 of CBDIPT010000001.1, read as the reverse complement.
TCCTCATGCCCCCACCCTGCCAGCTTTCCATCCGCTCCGTGAGTCCTATATGCGCTCTGTGCGCTCCATGGAGACAAAATCACTAAACATTTCCCTCAGCCACATCACTCACTCCTGCCCGCTTCCCTAATTTGCCCGCTTGCACGACTGCCTGCATCTACTTAACCTTCGTCCTTCATTTCGGATAATACTCTGAAAAGCTCGAACCCGAAGCAAAAGTAAAGTTCATGCCGCAACCAATTAAGACGTATACAGTGGATTCCCTCCCGGTGCGCGTTTACGCGAATCAACCGGACATGGCTGCCGATGCCGCCTTGGAAGTCCGTAACTACCTCGCCTCCGTCATCGCCGCCAAAGGTTCGGCCGCCGCCATTTTGGCCACGGGCAATTCCCAGATCAAATTTCTCGAGGAAGTCATCCGCCTCGGCGGCGTGGACTGGTCCAAGGTCACCCTCTTCCACATGGATGAATACCTCGGCATCGACCCCAAGCACAAAGCCAGCTTCCGCTGCTACATGCGCGAACGCGTCGAATCCCGCCTCAAGCCGAAAGCGTTTCACTATCTCGAAGGTGACTGCCTCGAACCCATCACCGAGTGCGAACGCTATACCGCGTTGCTGCAGGCGCAGGAGATCGATCTCTGCTGCCTCGGCATCGGCGAGAACGGCCACATCGCTTTCAACGATCCTCCCGTCGCCAGCTTCATCGATGAACGCCTCGTGAAGATCGTCCAACTCGACCTCGCCTGCCGCCAGCAGCAGGTGAACGAAGGTCACTTCCCCGGCGTGGACCAGATGCCGCTCTACGCTTTGACCCTGACCATCCCGGCCCTCTGCAGCGCCAAAAAGATGGTCTGCCTCTGCCCGGAAACGCGCAAAGCCAAGGCCGCCCAAGCCGCCTTGAAAGGCCCCATCTCGACCGCTTGCCCGGCCTCCTATCTGCGCACCCAACCGCAGTGCACGCTGTATCTGGACACCGACTCCTCCAGCCTGCTGTAAAACCTATCATGGTAGGGACGCGCTGCCGCGCGTCCCTTGCTAGATGTTAAAAGCCGCCTCACCTCGAGGCGGCTTTTTTAATGTTCATATCGCGCTAAAAAAACATCTCACAGCTCCTTTTTCCCCCTCGCGCAGTTACCCATTCCATCAGTCATCTACCATCTGCTATTTGCTATCTACCCACCATTCGCCTGTCCCCATTCGTTTGATCTCCCTTCCCTCCAGTGAATCCCCACTGTCCCGCCAGCGTCCAATCACCGATATTTGACACCGGAAACAGTTCGGCTAGCCTGCCGCTGTTCCCAAACCGCTCAAACAACAACCTAAGCACTATGAAGTTACGCACTCTCTTGGCCTGCGCTGCAGCGCTGGTTCTGGCTGTGAATCTCCACGCGGAAACACCCAAAGCCGGCGACAAAGCGCCAACCGTCGAAGGCAAAGATCAAGACGGCAAACCGTGGAAACTCGCCGACCAGACCGGCAAAAAAGCCATCCTCCTCTACTTCTACCCGAAGGATGACACCCCCGGTTGCACCAAGGAAGCCTGCGGCCTCCGCGACCGCATGGGCGACCTCAAGAAAGATGGCGTCGAAGTCATCGGCGTCAGCTTCGATTCAGCCGATAGCCACAAGGCCTTCATCGCCAAGCACAGCCTGAACTTCCCCTTGCTCGCCGATACCGACGGCAAGATCGCCGATGCCTTTGGCGTCCGCAAAGAAGCCGGCAAGAACATCGCCCGCCGCGCCTCCTTCCTCATCGGCAAAGACGGCAAGATCGTCCACGTCACCGACGTGCCCAGTGCCGACGTGCATCTGAAAGAGATGCAGGAAGCCGTCGCCAAACTGAAGAAGTGACCGGCACTCATATTTAACGCCAAAGGCCAGCCGCTAACGGCTGGCCTTTTTGCGTTCTGCAAAATACTTAACTGTTCACCGTTGCCAACGGAACCTCGGTCAGGCCCAGCGCCTGCATGCTCCGGGTCCAATCCTCCGCCGTCAGTTTGCCCTCTTTCAATTCATTGACCGCTCCGAACGGCCTCACGTTTTCCCCGTTCAGGCTGAACTCCAGCGTTTCTCCCAGCTCAGATTTCGCGATCACTCCTCGGTCTGTCAGCAACACAGCCAAGGCGGCTCCCACCGTAGCACTGGTCACCGCTTCCGCATCCTGCCAGCTCACTTCCTCGCCGGAGAGGTATTTGAACTGACGGCTGAAAGTCTTGAAATCGGCCACTTTGGTCGGCAATTCACCCGCTTTGATGCCCTTGAGCAGTTCCGCGTTAGCCGCCACCAGCTTGCGCCATTTCGGCAGATACACTTCCTCGCGCACCTTCTCCCAAGGAATGGTTTTGATCTCCGCCGCCTTATCGGCACCTGCCAGCGTTACCAGCAGTTCATGCTCCAGTTCTTCCACATCCCCCAGCAAGCTGATCGCCGGCGGATCCTCGGTGAACGTCTCCCCGCCCGTGATCCCCTCGACGGCGGCGATGCGCTCCTTCAACGGTGGATGCGTATCATAAGGATCGGCTTTCCCCTCCTTCATGGCTTCTTCGATCAGCTTGTCGATCTGTTCCACCACGGTTTTCCGGCTGACAAATCTTTGAAAACCCTCCACCAGCGGAGGCCGGTAACCGGCATTCAAAACCGGCGCCCATTCATGCTCCCAATAGGCCTGAAATGCCGGTGACACCCGGTGCACCGTATGCAATCCGTCCGTCAACGCCTTCGCTCCGATTGTCCGCGCCGCCAGTTCATCCGCCACAAACTCCTGCCGTCGCGAGATGGCATGGGTGATCCGCAGGAACATCTTGCTGTATAGATCAAACGGGATTTGTAAAAACGATCCCTGCCCGTCCTCCCCGCTCAGCGCATGCAACGTGCGTCCCAGCGCACTGCGCGTTTTATAGATCCACGGCCCCAGCTTCGTATCCCCGCTGTAGTAATGCCCGAATTCATGGGCCAGTACCGCCTTGAATTGGGACCGCGTCAGCAACCGCATCAAAGGCAATCCCAGCCCCATCACCCGCCGGCTCCCGAAACCCATCACACCACCCCGTTGCATCACCCACGCATTCACATCCGAGACCAGATAAACCTCCACCGGCATCGATTGATTGACCGCCTTGGCCACACTCTCCAGCTCCGCGAAGAGCTTCGGGTGCTTCTCCTTCGTCAGGAGCGGGCCGGGCGCTTCAAAACTGTCAAACCGCGGAAACACGGACCATAAAATCGCCAACCCGCCGATACCACAGATAATGGCCAGTTTGATATGGATCTGATGCGCGTACTTCATCTCCGCATACGGTATATAAAACAGCCCGAACGCGATCCCCAGCGCGAGCAGATAAAAGCCGATCATCAATACCACGGCCAAAACGGCACGGGAAAACATCGAAGGTCTTGCGGTCACATTGCCCCCTGTTGTTTGCTTGGATTGTTCCTCAGTTTTACAGCCCCTTAAGCTGTCAGCCTTTCCTCAAAAGCTTACGTGAACATTCCACTTCCTCCGTCGCCAAATCAAGCCTGGAATCCCTCCTCCCGATTGCATCTCATAACATATAAGCTGGTAGTTTTCCCGTAACTGGGGCATATTCGGAAAAACGCCAAAGAATGAGCGAACAGAACCTCCCCCTTAAACGTTCGGGCAAGCCCGCTAACCGCCGCCCCGAACTTCTCGATGAACGTGTCTTGCAGTTGCTCGGCCAGAAGAACTACACCCCGGCCAATGTCCCTGAATTGCTCCGCTTTCTCCACCTTTCTCCCAATCGCCAGCAGGAATTGCAAAATGTCCTGCGGAACTTGGAACAGACCGGCCAGATCGCGCGCGTCAAAGGCAACCGTTACATCAAACCGATCGAGGCCGATCTTATCCCCGGCCGCCTCCGCATCAACCGCGGTGGCAAAGGCTTTCTCCAGCCCGATGACGGCAATCTAAAAGAGGTCGTCATCGCGGACAGCGATACCGGCACCGCCATGGATGGCGACCGCGTCCTCGTCCGCCTGAATGTGAAAGCACAGGGCCTGCGCCCGCAGGAGGAGACCGTCTCCACCGGCAAGGTCATCCGCATCCTCGACCGCAAACGCATGCGCATCGTCGGCACGCTCCGGCGCGGCGATCGCTTCCTTTACGTCATCCCCGATGACCCGCGCATGCAGCACGACATCTACGTGCCCGAACCGCAGGACGTCGGCCGTCCCGCCAATGTCGGGGACAAAGTCGTGGTCGATCTCAAAGAATGGGAATCCCGCCACTCAAATCCCGAAGGCGAGATCGTGGAAGTCCTCGGCGCGCCCGATGCCGAGGGCGTGGACATGCTCTCCGTCCTGCGCCAATACAATCTCCCGCTCAGCTTCCCGCACGAAGTCCTGGCCGAAGCCCGCGCCTACGGCAATCAAGTGAAGCCCGAGGAGATTGCTGGCCGCGAAGACTGCCGCCAGCACCTCGTCATCACCATCGACCCCGATGACGCCAAAGATTTCGATGACGCCATCTGCCTCCAGCGCATCTCCGCCACGCAATGGAAGCTCTGGGTGCACATCGCTGATGTTTCCCATTACGTGAAGCCCGGCACGGCGCTCGATACCGAAGCCCGCAAGCGCGGCAACTCCACTTACCTCGTGGACCGCGTCATCCCGATGCTGCCGGAGGCCTTGAGCAATGAGCTGTGCTCGCTCAAGCCCCACGTCGAACGCCTCACCAAGTGCGTCGAATTTCTCGTCTCTGATGATGGCCGCGTGCTGAAAAGCCGTTTCTACCCCGCCGTCATCCATTCGCAACGCCGCTTCACCTACCAGGAAGTGCTCGCCATCTTGCAACGCGAACCCGCAGATGACGACATCGAGCGGATGGTCCATGCCGCGCATCAGCTCGCGCAGAAGATCCGCCGGCACCGTTTCCAGAACGGCTCGCTGGAACTCGATTTCCCCGAGACCAAGATCCGCCTCGATGAAAAGGGCAAAGTCCTGCGCATCGAGAAGACGGAGAACGACATCTCCCATCAATTGATCGAGGAATACATGCTCCTCGCCAACGAAGCCGTCGCCGCGGAATTGATGCGCCGCAACACGCCGGCCATCTATCGTGTGCATGAGGAACCGGATCCGAAGCGGCTGGCGGAATACCGGCAGGACGTGCTCACGCAGAATATCCCCTGCGGCAATCTGAGTAAGAAAGAAGAAGTGCAGAAGCTCTTGCACAAGCTTGGTACCTGCCCATCGGTCCCGCGCTCAAGATTGGTTTCCTGAAATCGCTCATGCGCGCCCGTTACGCCATGGAACCGCTCGGCCACTACGGCTTGGCCAAGCCGAAGTACACACACTTCACCTCGCCCATCCGCCGCTACTCGGATCTCGTCGTGCATCGCGCCCTTTTTGAGACCGGCCACGGCTCCAAACACTCGCTGAAAGAAACAGCGGAACACATTTCCGAAACGGAGCGCAACTCCGCTGATGCCGAGCGCGACAGCAAAGATGTGAAGATGTACGCCTACTTGCGCGCGCAGTTGGAGATGGAGACGCCGCCGCGCTATCCCGCTCTCGTCACAGACGTCCGCAACTTCGGTTTCTTCGTGGATGTCACTGGCCTCGCCATGAGCGGTCTCGTGCCGCTCTCAACGATTGAAGATGACTTCTACGTCTTCGATTCCGGCCGCAATCACCTCGTTGGCCGCCGCCATCGCAAAATCATCCGTCTGGGTGATAAGGTGGAAGTGCAGATCGCCAAGGTGGACAGCTTCAAGAAACAGGTGGATTTCAAACTCGCCACCGATACCAAAGCGGATGCCACCAAGCCCAAAGGCAAGTTCGGCTCCGACCAGCGTCGTCCTGCCGGACGCTCCGACCGCAGCGGTGGAGATAACCGTCGCCCTAGTGGTGGCGGTGGACGCCCCGAGCGCGATCGCAAGTTCAGCGACCGCCCGGCGCGTTCGTCTGGCTCCGCACGTCCTGCAGGCCCTTCCCGCAACTCGCGGCCATCTGGTCCCTCAGGTCAAGCGCGTCCGAACGGTCCGGCCCGCCCGGGCAACTCCGGTCCCAAACGTCAAAGTGGTGGTGGCGGTGGCAAACCGACCCTGCCCTCCAGCGGGAAACAGTTCCTCTCCTCGCAAGGCAGCCGCGCGCCCATTCCCAGTGCCACCCGCTCCTTCAGCAGCGGCGGTGGCCGGAACAAACAACGCCGCCGTTAGACGCAGCAGCCATTATCTTCCTCACTCATAGCCCAGCGGCTCCGTCCAAAGCGGAGCCGCTTGGTAGTGGACTTTTCCGCCTCTTCAAACACCTTCACCGGTTCTCAACTGAACTCATGTCGTCCCCGCTTTAGTGGACTTCATCCCCTTTGTCGTCAGTCATTTCCACCGGCTCTACTCGGTAGTTGACGGTATATTAAGGCCCTAGCGAAAACTGTTTTAGCACATTAAACCGCCTCCCTTTCGTTTCTTACATAGCGTTTTATCACCTCAACCACAGCAAGTTACATGCGGCCCACAAGGTCACATACCAAATGACCCTACGGCTTGAAGCCGTATGCAAAACGCCCGAATATTTAGAAAACTTCCTCAAGATTTTCAAACCGTCTGTCGATGCAACGGCCAACGACGTAACCCAAAACAACTCAGGCATAAACAAAAAAGTCTTAGCGCATCAGTCCAAAAAGACCGCCTCCTGAATCGCGAATCTCCCAACAGCACCGCTATGAACAACCTTACCTTAGGAAAACGCATTACGCTCGGCTTCGCCTGCCTGCTGCTTATCACTGCCGTGCTTGGCAGCACATCCGCGTTCAAGATGCGCTCGGTCAGCACAGCCGCGCATAAGCTCTCGGATCAATATGCACCGGAAGTCGAGATTTGCGGCAACCTGGAAGCCGCCACATTGAAAACGATGATGGCGGTCCGGTCGTTCGGTTTCACCAGCGATTCGAAATACTTTGACCAGACCAAGGAAGGCATGAGCGAGATCCAGACCGGCATCCAGCAAGCCAATGCCTTGATCGGGAAATATCCCGCTTTGGTCAAACTGAAAGCGGAGCTGGCCGGTCTCGAAAAAGAATACGCCGAATTCACCCTGTTGGTGAGCGAGACAAAAAACAAAACGGATGCCTTGGATAAAGCCCAAACCACCCTTAATACCGAGGCTGCCAAGTTCGTGACACTGATGGAATCTTTCCAGAATGATCAGGAAAAATTGCTGCACGAAGACATCAAAACCGGGGCTGCGGCCGATAAACTGGAGGAACGCTCGCTCAAGCTTGAAGCCGCCAGCCATATCCGCAATCTGATGAACCAGATCCGCGTAGCCGCTTGGAAAGCCCAGGCCGAACGCGATCTCACCATTATTCAGACCGCTCTGCCCAAATTTACGGAGATCGAGAAAGAATTCACCCGGCTGACCGCCATCACCAAGTTGGAGCAACATCAACGGCAGCTCATCGAGATGAAAGCCGCCCGAACCGCCTACCAGACCGGCGTGACGGACCTGATGACTGCTTGGACCGCTTTGAATGAAGTGGCCGCAAAACGCGTAATTGTAGGCAATCAGATGGTAAAGACAACGGATGAGATCGCCGCTGTCGGCATCAAGCGGACCATGGATGTTGCCGATGATTCATCGAAGACTTTGGATGCCGCTACCTCCATGAGTTTGATCGGCTTGGGTTTGGCTGTCAGCGTTGGCATTATCCTCGCTTGGCTGATCATTCAAGGCGTCACCAAGGTCGTGCGAGACATCGCCCAGCGTCTCGCGGCGGGTGCCGACCAGACAGCGGCGGCGTCTGGACAGATCTCCGGGGCCAGCCAGTCCCTCGCTGAAGGGGCCAGCGAACAGGCCGCCAACCTCGAAGAGACCAGCGCCTCCCTCGAAGAGATCAACAGCATGGTCAAACGCAACGCCGAGGCCGCCGACAAAGCCAAAGTCCTCGCCTCCGAAACCCGCCTCGCCGCCGAGGCCGGCACCGTTGACATGGCCGAGATGAACCACGCCATGAACGACATCAAGACCTCCAGTGACGACATCGGCAAGATCATCAAGACCATCGATGAGATCGCTTTCCAGACCAACATCCTCGCCTTGAACGCCGCCGTCGAAGCCGCCCGCGCCGGGGAAGCCGGCATGGGCTTCGCCGTCGTCGCCGATGAAGTCCGCAACCTCGCCCAGCGCAGCGCCCAGTCCGCCCAGGAGACCTCCGCCAAGATCGGGGCGGCCATCGCCAAGAGCGAACGCGGCGTCCAGATCAGCGCCAAAGTCGCCACCAACTTCAACGAGATCGCCGTCAAGACCCGGCAGGTCGATCAATACGTCGGCGAGATCGCCACCGCCTCCAAGGAACAGGCCAACGGCGTCGACCAGGTCAACATCGCCGTCACCCAGATGGACAAGGTCACCCAAAGCAACGCCGCCAATGCCGAGGAGACCGCCAGCGCCGCCGAAGAACTCAATGCACAGGCTGAAACCGTAAAAGAAGCGGTTGCTGAACTCCAACAACTCGTCGGCAACCGAACTGCAACTGCCGCTCCGCGCGCAGCCCATAAGCAGCCGAAAGCAACCATCGCCAACGGCCACGTCACCCTCGTGAATGGCCGGAAGAAATCCACCTCCTTCGCTCAGCCCTCAAACCGTAATGGTTCCCCGTTGGCCGTCGCGGCTGTGTCTGTTGGCGACGATTTCAAGGACTTCTGAGCAAGCTTCATCACGGCCATTTGTCCTTATAAGCATCAAGCTGCCAGCTCTAAACTGGCAGCTTTTTCCTTGGAATGAAGGCTGTGCGGCAATCGATTCCGGCTTGGTTCCATAAATTGACCTCATCAATCAAGACCTCAAAAACCTCATTTTGCACCTCAATTTCTGCGGCATTCACACCAATAGAAGCCCATCATTCACCATTCAATTCAGGAGTAAACTGCCGATGTAACTCATAATAACGCGACTTCCCGCTGCCGCTCTTTGAGCAGCAACCGGCGGTGGCCTGAATTTATGAACAAACTGACGTTGGGCAAACAGATCACCTTTGGTTTCGCCCTGATCCTCCTAATCACCATCGCCTTGGGCTGTCTGTCTTCCTTCAAGATGCGCACTGTCAGCGTCAGTGCGCACAAACTCTCCGATCAATACGCACCTGAAGTCGAGATCTGCAGCCGCCTGCAAGTCGCCACACTCGACACCATGCATGCCATCCGGTCCTTCAGTTATAGCGGGGATAAAAAATATTTTACGGAGGCGGAGGCCGGTATGCGCCAGATCGAGACAGACATCAAAGAGGCCAAGGCACTCGTCGGCCAATATCCGTCACTGATAAAACTTAAGGAAGAGATCGCGGACTTTGATCAATCTTATGCCGAGTTCTCCCGGCTGGTCCGTGAAACCAAAGCCAAAAGCGATGCGCTGGACAAAACCCGGACCGATCTGAACAAGTTCGCCACTGATTTCGTCGAGTTGATGGATGCCTACCAGTCCGACGAACAAAACCTGATGCGGACGGACATCACCGCCGGAGCCAATGCCGAAAAACTGGAAGACCGCACCCTCAAGCTAGAACTCTCCGCTCATGTCCGTACCATGATGAACCAGATCCGGATCGCCGTCTGGAAGTTTCAGGCCAACCGGGACAGCACGCTGTTGCAAGAACTCCCGGCCCACTTCGTGGAGATCCAGAACTGCTTTTCCCAGATCGCCATGGTCACCACCCTCGCGCAGCACCAGCAAAAGATCAAAGCGATGCAAACCGCCAGTGAAAGCTACAAGGCTGGCGTCGAACAACTCACCAGCGACTGGCAAGTGCAGAATGAGATCGCAGCCAATTGCTCGCGCAGCGGAGCAAGCCTGGCGCAAAACGCCGCAGAAATAGTCAGCGCAGGCATGAAAAACACGCTGACCATCGCCACGGATTCCTCCCAATCACTGGATAAATCAACGTATGTCAATCTGGTGGGGCTTCTGGTGGCCGTCCTCCTCGGCAGCATCCTCGCCTTCTTCACCGTTCGCGGCATCACCCATTTGGTCAAAGATATTGCCCGTCGTCTCGCGGCGGGTGCCGACCAGACAGCGGCGGCGTCTGGACAGATCTCCGGGGCCAGCCAGTCCCTCGCTGAAGGGGCCAGCGAACAGGCCGCCAACCTCGAAGAGACCAGCGCCTCCCTCGAAGAGATCAACAGCATGGTCAAACGCAACGCCGAGGCCGCCGACAAAGCCAAAGTCCTCGCCTCCGAAACCCGCCTCGCCGCCGAGGCCGGCACCGTTGACATGGCCGAGATGAACCACGCCATGAACGACATCAAGACCTCCAGTGACGACATCGGCAAGATCATCAAGACCATCGATGAGATCGCTTTCCAGACCAACATCCTCGCCTTGAACGCCGCCGTCGAAGCCGCCCGCGCCGGGGAAGCCGGCATGGGCTTCGCCGTCGTCGCCGATGAAGTCCGCAACCTCGCCCAGCGCAGCGCCCAGTCCGCCCAGGAGACCTCCGCCAAGATCGGGGCGGCCATCGCCAAGAGCGAACGCGGCGTCCAGATCAGCGCCAAAGTCGCCACCAACTTCAACGAGATCGCCGTCAAGACCCGGCAGGTCGATCAATACGTCGGCGAGATCGCCACCGCCTCCAAGGAACAGGCCAACGGCGTCGACCAGGTCAACATCGCCGTCACCCAGATGGACAAGGTCACCCAAAGCAACGCCGCCAATGCCGAGGAGACCGCCAGCGCCGCCGAAGAACTCAATGCGCAGGCCAAATCTGTACAGGATGCCGTCATCGAGCTCGAACGCTTGGTCGGCATCCAGCCCGCAGCCAGCCTCGAGGAACCGGCTCATCAGCGGCCAAAATCTGCTGGCTCCAACGGCCACGCCACTCTCGTCAACGGCCGGAAGAAATCCAGTTCCTTCGCCCTGCCGTCAACCCGCAACACCTCCGCACTAGTTGTCGCTGCCACCCCGGAGGATGACGACTTCAAGAATTTCTAACCCGGCTGCCTTCGCTCTATACTCCTTGTCCCGTTGGCGCAGGTGAGATCAGTCGTCCACAAAAACCAGACGATAGTCTCACAACGTTGTGACAATATTTTTACAGTAAATTGTTCGCAGAAAAACGGGCGGTTTGCATGATAAATTCATGCAATCAAGATCCTCGCTTTCGTTGATTCTCCTGCTGGTCGCCGGGCTGCTGACGGCTGACCAGCGCCCGCTTCACGCGGCTGAAAAAGCCGCCCAGCTCAGCACCCTTGGCCGCATGGCCATCAAAGAGATCACCGTCTTCAAAGACGGCCACTGTTTCGTCGCGCAGGAAGGCCAGCTCCCCACCGATCCGGATGGCAACGTACTGCTGGACCAGTTGCCTCAGCCCGTTATCGGCACGTTCTGGCCTTATACCCGTGAGCGCACGGCGAAGCTCACAGGTGTCGTCGCCAGCCAGCGTCGCGTGATCATTCCGCGCACTGCTCTGACTTTGCGTGAGTTGCTGGAGGCCAATGTCGGCGGTGAGGCCCTGATCACGGAGGTGGACAGCAACCGCTATTCCGCCACCATCGTCGGCTTCCCCGTCCGCAGCGCCGAGGAACAGGACGGGATCAATCCGCCTAACAGCCCGGCCCGCTTGCCCGAAAAAGGCAACGTCCTGCTGCTGCGCACAACCGATGGCACCAAAGCCCTGGACATCGGCCGCATCACGGACGTCACGTTCAAGAACCAGCCCAAGTCCACGGCGACCACCGAGGAATTCCGCAATCTCCTGACGTTAAAACTGGATTGGAACAATCGTGCTCGCGCGGCCAAGGCGCAGGTGGGCGTGTTCTATCTGCAGAAAGGCGTGCGTTGGATTCCCAGCTACAAGGTGGAACTGGATGGCAAAGGCCAGGCGACTTTGAAGCTGCAGGCCACCATCATCAACGAACTCACAGACTTGGTGGATACCGATCTGAACCTGGTCATCGGCGTGCCGACGTTCGCCTTCAAGGACACGCTGGACCCGATGGCCCTGCAACAGAACCTCGCGCAACTCTCCGAATATTTTCAAGGCCGGGGCGATGACAATCGCATCGCCAATAATTTCTCCAACGCGATCATGAGCCAGAGCGCCCGCATGAGCGAGTATCGCAGCAGCACGCCACCACCGAACGATGGACCCGATTTGCCCGAGGGCACCAAGACGGAAGATCTCTTCGTCTTCAGCCTGAAGAAGATCACCTTGAAAAAAGGCGAACGCATGGTGGTGCCCGTGACCGAATATACCCTGCCTTATCGTGATGTCTTCACTCTGGATCTGCCTTTCGCGCCACCGCCAGAGGTCCGCGGCAGCTTGAACTCACAGCAACAGCAAGAACTCGCCCGCCTGTTCAGCTCTCCCAAGGTGGCGCACAAGGTCCGGCTCACCAACAAGAGCAAGCAGCCGCTCACCACCGCCCCGGCTCTCATCCTCAGCGAAGGCCGGGTTCTAGCGCAAGGCATGATGACTTACACCGCTCCCGGTGCTGAATCCGATCTCAACGTCACCACGGCGGTGGACGTTTCCGTGAAGAAAAGCGATGTGGAAAGTGAACGTGTTGCCAACGCCCTCAAGAATGATTCTTACAGTTTCTTCCGTATCAATCTGAATGGCATGATCAAAATCACCAACCATCGCGCTCAGCCGGTCACCTTGGAAGTCACCCGTCACATCTTGGGCAATGCCACAGAGGCCAACTTGGACGGCAAAGCAGAGAAGATGAACGTGTTTGAAAATGGCGAAAACATCGGTTCTGGGGATTATCCGTCGTGGTGGCAATGGTATGGCTGGCCTAACTGGTGGCACCACGTCAATGGTTTGAGCCGGGTGACATGGAAGCTGACTTTGGAACCCGGCAAAACGACCGAGCTGACGTATCAATGGTACTACCACTGGAGGTAGTCTGACACGCAGTCTGACACCCTATCTGATGTGCTTGAGCAAGGGTGCGACGCGCTCGCGCAAAGCCGGCACCACTTCCGCTTCGAACCAAGGCCGTTGGCGCAACCAGAGCCGGTTGCGCGGGCTGGGATGCGGCAGCGGAAAGAACTCCGGCAAATACTCGGTGTAAGCCCGCACTGTATCCGTCAGGCTCTGTTTGCGCCGCGGGCCCAGATAATACTCCTGTGCGTAGCTGCCCACGAGCAACGTCAGCTTGATCTGCGGCAACGCCGCCCGTAGCGGTGGATGCCATAACGGAGCGCACTCCGGCCGCGGCGGCAGATCGCCCGACTTCCCCTTGCCCGGATAACAGAAGCCCGCAGGGATGATGGCGATGCGCGCTTCGTCGTAAAATTCTTCCCGCGTCAGTTGCAACCAATCGCGCAAGCGATCGCCCGAAGGATCGTTCCACGGGATGCCCGTCTCCTGCACCTTGCGTCCTGGCGCCTGCCCCACGATCATCAAGCGCGCCGTTGCCTGCGCCCGCAACACCGGCTTGGGCGGGTTCGGCAAATGCGCCGCACACACGGTGCAAGCCCGCACCCGCTGAAGCAATTGCACCAATGTTTCCCGCTGCGGCATAAACCGATACTAAACCACCAGCCAGCCACGCTCAAGCTGCCGCTCTCTTCATTGGGCGTGCCGCCGCCGCCTAATTCCCTACCTCTGACTGGCGCTCCGGCAAATTGTGGGAAATACTGAGGCCGGTCACGACTCACACCAACACATGCCATCCACGCCGCCCACCAATCCCGATCGTCGCCCTTGGTTGGGATTGGTCGCGCTTGCGAGCGTGCTCGGTCTGCTGCTGTTCACCGATTGGCGCGCCGCCCTGCAAACGGTCTTAAACCATGTCGAATCGCTCGGAGCGTGGGGTCCGGTGGTTTTCGTGCTGCTCTACCTGGTCGCCTGCGTGCTCCTCATTCCGGGCTCGTTGCTGACCTTGGGCGCAGGGGCGTTATTCGGCGTGGTGAAAGGTTCTCTGATCGTCTCGTTGGCTGCCACTCTGGGTGCCACCGCCGCCTTCCTCATCGGCCGCCACTTCGCCCGGTCCTGGGTGGAAGGTAAGTTATCCGCCTATCCTAAATTCACCGCCATCAATCACGCCGTCTCGCAAGCAGGCTGGCAAACCGTCCTGCTCACGCGCCTCTCGCCCGCCTTTCCCTTTGTGCTGTTGAACTATGCCTACGGCCTGACCCGTGTCTCCTTGCGGGATTATGTGCTCGCCTCGTGGCTCGGCATGTTGCCCGGAACGGTGCTTTACGTGTATATTGGTTCATTGGCCCAGACCGGCGTGCAGACGAACACCAAAACGCCGGCGCAATGGGCCCTCTGGGTCGTTGGCTTGTTGGCCACTCTCGGCGTGACGTGGCTGATCACCCGCCGCGCCCGGCAAGCCTTGAACTCGCGGCTGACCACCACTGGTTCGGATAAAGCATCATGAGCACAGCAATCGAAAACGCCCTGGCCCCGTGGGATGCCTACAACCAGCAGCTCGCCGCCCATGTGCATCCGGCTGACTGGCAAAACCCCACGCCCGCCGATCGCTATCACCTCGTCGTCATCGGCGCGGGTACGGCCGGTCTGGTCACGGCCGCCGGTGCGGCGGGCTTGGGCGCAAAAGTCGCTTTGGTGGAGAAACACTTGATGGGAGGCGATTGCCTCAACGTCGGTTGCGTGCCATCCAAGGCCCTGCTGCGCGCCGCTCATGCCGTTCATCAAGTCCAGCACGCCAAAGAATTCGGCGTGCTCGTCAGCGGCGAGCCGACCGTTGATTTCGCGGGCGTCATGGAACGCGTGCGCCGTGTCCGCTCCGGCATCAGCCATCACGATTCTGCGCAACGCTTCCGGGATCTCGGTGTGGATGTTTTCCTTGGTGAAGCGAAATTCACCACCGCTGATACCGTTGCGGTGGGCGGCCAGATGTTGCGCTTCAAAAACGCGGTCATCACCACCGGAGCCCGCGCTGCGGTACCGGAGATTCCCGGCCTTAAAGAAGCGGGCTTCCTCACCAACGAAACCGTTTTCAACCTCACTGAACTGCCCCGGCGGCTGGTCGTGCTCGGCGGTGGGCCCATCGGCTGTGAACTCGCCCAGGCGTTCCAACGCCTGGGTTCCCAGGTTACTTTATTGCAGCGCCACACCCGACTTTTGCCGCACGACGACGAAGCCGCCGCTGCGATCGTGCAAGCCGCCCTGCTCCTCGCCGGCGTGCAGATCGTCCCGGAGGCCACCGTACAACAAGTGGAGCGCACCGACACCGGTAAACGCCTCACCTATCTGCACGCGGGCAAAACCAGCAGCGTGGAAGCAGACGCCATCCTCGTCGCCACTGGTCGCCAGCCAAACGTTCTCGGACTTGGGCTCGAAACCGTGAACGTAGCCTACGATGCCCGGCAAGGCGTGCAGGTTAATGACTTCCTGCAAACCACCAACCCGCGCATCTACGCCGCGGGCGATGTCTGCCTGCCCGATAAGTTCACTCATGCGGCTGATTTCGCCGCGCGCATCGTCATCCAAAACGCGCTTTTCCTCGGCCGCAAACGCCTCAGCGCCCTCACCATCCCGCACTGCACCTACACCGGACCTGAGCTCGCCCAAGTCGGCCTCACCGAGTTGGCGGCCAAACAACGCGGCCTGCGCGCCCGCACCTTCACCCAATCGTTCGCCTCTCTGGACCGAGCCTTGACCGATGGCGCGACTCAGGGCTTCGTCAAAATCATTATCGCCAACAACTCGGACCAGATCCTCGGCGCCACCATCGTCGGTCCGCACGCTGGTGAACTCATCAGTGAGATCAGTGTCGCCATGGCCGGCAACGTGGGCCTCGGGCAGCTCGCCAACGTCATCCATCCCTATCCCACCCTCGCCGAAGCCATCCGTAAATGTGGCGACACCTACAACCGCACCCGCCTCACCCCCACCGTCAAATCCCTCTTCCAAAAATGGCTCACCTGGACCCGCTGAACTGACACCCCGTGTCCCCCCACTTTTCTTCCGCCCGCCACGGGATGTTCGATGTTCGATGTTCGATGTTCGATGTTCGATGTTCGATGTTCGATGTTCGATGTTCGATGTTCGATGTTCGATGTTCGATGTTCGATGTTTCCCCATTTTGTTTCTTCCCCTTTCGCTTTTTTAAGCGGCCGCCCTTTGCCCCCTTTTCGGTTGCACGCCCGCGCCCGGCTTGCCTACGCTTTGCCCCATGTTTTCACATGTTGTGATTTTCTGGACGGACCCCGCCAATCCCAAGGCGGCGGATGAACTCATCGCGGGCGCAGAACAATACCTGCGCCCCATCCCGGGCACCTTGAGCTTCCATGTCGGCAAGATGGTGGGCAGCCATCGCCCCGTGGTGGATCAGACCTATCAAGTGGCCCTGAACATCGTCTTCGCGGATAAAAAGGCGCAGGACGACTACCAGGTGCATCCCCTGCACATCGAGTTCGTAGAAAAGGTCTTCAAGCGCGTCTGCAAGAAGGTGAACATCTACGATTTCGAGTAAGCCTCGGAATACCTGTTTAAACGCGGTTTGAAATGAAGCGGCGGCCTTGGTCGCCGCTTTATTGCGTACCGGGTTAATCCCTTGAAAACCAACCGGTTGAAAAAACTTTAAAAAGAGGTCTTGCAATCTCGCGGCGTCTGTCGCTTAATCTGCCCCGCTTTACGGCACGGAAGCGAGCGTAGCTCAGTCTGGTAGAGCGTCACCTTGCCAAGGTGAATGTCGAGGGTTCGAATCCCTTCGCTCGCTCCAATTTCGCCGTAAGCCTTCTCCCCTAAGATAAATCAAAGCCTCGGTGGCTTTTGCCTTTTTCTTTCCAGGATAATCCATCAGCAGTTGAGCTTCAGTGCCAGAGGCACGACCCGATACCCGATGGTAGCCATGGACAAAGTCTGTTCCCTCTCCCCAAGGGTGAGGGGAAGAGCAGGCACCTAAGGAAAAGGACCTTGGCTTTGCTCAGGAGTGAGGTTTCCCTCTCATTTCCCCACCTTGATATACTTCTCCACCCGGCAATCGAACCCGCCAAAGTCCACTAACTGCCGCGTCTGCAATTTCAACGCACGATGCGGATTATCCATGAAGATCGGATTAGCGAACACCAACCGCCCGCCCGGCTTCAAGACGTGCGCCGCCACGTCGAATAAATCGAAGATCAGCCCACGCAGGTTCGGGATTGGCACCCGCTTGCCCATCGGCGGATTGCTGATGACCAGCGAGATGCTTTCCGCCCCCATTTCCTCACTCGTAGCAAACCGCCGGAAATCCGCACACACCAGCTTCGTCGTGACATTCTTCAGCTTGGCCGCCGCGATATTCCGCTCCGCGATATCAATGGCCTCCGCACTCAGGTCCGTGCCATAGAGTGCCTGCACGCCACCCGGCAACGACTTCTCGATCAATTCAATGCCTGAGCCGCAGAACGGGTCCCAGATGATGTCCCCCTCCACCTTCCCAGCCAACCGCGCCATGCTCGCAGCCAAAGGCGGATGCGAGGCCGCCGGCACATCCTGCTGCCGATACGCGAAGCGCGGATCAAACGATGCCTTGGGGCTCAACTCCACCACATGACCGCCCCGTCCCGTCGGCGAAATAGCAATGGTCCACGCCGCCTCGTGCGAATCGTTAAGGATATCCGGGCACAACGCGTATGCCCGGCTCGCCAACGCCTTAACCGCCCCGCGCTGATGCCCCCGCGCCACAAAATCCAATCGATACCGTAGCGAACCCTCCGTAAAGGTCGTCATGATCCGCCGCGTCAATGGCGACGCGATGATCTGCGCCAGCGTCTCCATGGCATCCGCCTCATCCATGGCGTTCTCTTTGCCCAGCACAAAACCCACCGTGCCGAAGCACCGTAGCGCATAAATATCCTTCAAGGCGAACGGGGCCACCGGCGTCATCGCCACCACACCACTACGCACATCCGTCATGCGGAACTTAGCGTTGCGCTTCAAGTGATCCTCCACCTCCGCGCGCATGAACTGCTCCAGCCCGCGCCGCCCATGCAGATGGATCATCAAGCCGCTGTAATTCGTCAACGGCCGGTCCAGTTGGATACTGCTGGGATTCTGATCACGCGCCAGGCTCGCCTTGATCTTCAACGCCGCTTGCGTGAACGCCTTGTCCTTGACCGCCCCCACGACTTCCAAAGTGGCCTCGCCACCGATCTTCGCCAGCGTCTGCCCGAGGAATTTCTTTTCACGATCCGCCGTCGTCTGGCTGAGCAAATCCAATAGCTCCGCTTCCTCTCCCGCTCCCGCCCCGATCTTGGGCAACGCCGTCATCGCATAACGGCGGATCTTTTCCACGGGATCTTTCAAGAGACTGCGCAGCCACGGGCGCACCAGATTCTTCTGTGCTATCGTCCCCTTCTCGGAAAAAACCACCCCGATGGCCCGGATCAGCGAGACGCGCGCTACCCGCTCATCATGACTGGCGCGGTCAAAGCGCGGCACCTCCACTTCCCAGAGTTGTTCACAGGACAGGACACGTAACTGATTGTAGAGTTCCTTGTTAGGATTGCTCTGGCCGCTTTTCATAAGGAAATGTCGCCGTTACCCGCACCGGGCGCAATTCTAGAAAACACCGATATCAAACCTCCCCGGCACTAAACTTCGTATGCCTGATGCATCCGATTTAACTGTTGCCGTGAAATGTTCTCCCTCTCCCCTCAACGGGGTGAGGGGTGAGAATGTTAAAGATATCGCCCATTTGCCAATAGATTGCCCAACATCCAGCCGTTGACAGAACCCCTTATTTGGCGAACCATGTCAGCATCCAACTAAGTCCAACCGGAACCATTTCTATGAAACTACTCAATCGCACCTCCCTCGCTGCAGTCTGCGCCTTGGGCGTGGCCCTCACCTCCCAGGCCGCCAACTGGTCTGAAGGCATGAAAGCGGGCAAGCCAGAGTTCAAATCCATCAGCCAGCTTGCCTTCGGCCCTGAAGGCATCCTCTTCCTCGCCGATTCCAAATCCGCCGCCGTCTTCGCCGTGGCAACGGGCGATACCAAATCCGCCGCTGGGGCCACCGTGAAGATCGAAGGCATCAACGACAAGATCGCCGCCCTCCTCGGCACCACGAAGGACCAGATCCTCATCAACGATCTCGCCGTAAATCCCATCTCGCACAACGCCTACCTCGCTGTATCGCGCGGTCGCGCGGCCGATGCCTCCCCCGTGCTCATCCGCGTGGATAACAAGGCCGGCAAAGTGGAAGCCGTAACCTTGGACAACGTGAAGTTCTCCAAGGCCGAACTGCCCGACGCACCGATCGACGGCGTCGTGGGCGATGGCAAAAAGAAGAGCAACCCGCGCACTGAATCCATCACGGACATCGCCTTCCTCGAAGACCGCGTCTTGATCGCCGGCCTCTCGAACGAAGAGTTCTCTTCCTCGCTCCGTGCCATCCCCTTCCCGTTCAAGACCGTCGCCAACGGCACCAGCGTCGAGATCTATCACGGCGCCCATGGCCGCTTTGAGACCCGCTCCCCGATCCGCACCTTCGTTCCTTTCAAGGTCGGCAACCAACCGCAACTCCTCGCCGCCTACACCTGCACGCCGCTCGTGCAATTCCCGCTCAAGGAACTGGCCCCCGGCGCGAAGATCAAAGGCAAGACCGTCGCTGAACTCGGCAACATGAACCGTCCGCTGGATATGATTGTTTATCAGAAGGACGGCAAAGACTTCCTGCTGCTGGCCAACAGCGCCCGCGGCGTGATGAAGGTCAGCACCGATAACATCGAAGGCACCGAAAGCATCACCGCTCCTGTCGGTGGCGGCGGCACGAAGGGCTTGGCCTACAAGACGGTCGAAGGCTGGACCGGCATCGATCAACTCGACCGCCTCGACGACAAGAACGCCCTCGTCGTCCGCAAGAACGAAGCCGGCGCGATCTCCTTGGAATCCCTCCCGCTTCCATGATCCGTCGTTCCCTCTGTTTTGCTTGGCTGGCCGTCGCGTTCGCGACGGCCAGTCTCGTCTTGGGCTTCCATCCTGAAGCCCAAGCACAAACTGCCGCCGCACGATCCCTGGAGATTTCTTGGGAGAAACGAGATGGCAAAGACATCGTCAGAGTGAGCGGCTTTATACCAGAGGAATGGGGCAAAAGGACGCCCGGAAATTACTCCACCGAGGAATGGCAGAAGATCTTTCCCGTCATCGTGGACTCTGGTGACTTGATCACCAACCTGGAAGTGCCGCCCATGCTCGGTCGTTATCAACTGCGTGCCGGCTCGATTGAGTTCACCCCCGCCTACCCGCTGACTCCCGCAGTCAAATATCGCGCCACCTTCCACGTAAAGAAACTGCTGGTCCACAGCCCCAGCAAGCCCGAATTGATCACCGCCGTGTATCAAGCGAAGGCGCCCATCTTCACCCCAAGCACCCTTGTGCAGCAGGTCTATCCCAGCGCCGATGTCCTGCCTGAGAATCTCCTGAAGTTCTACGTCCACTTCTCCGCCCCAATGAGCGGCGGCCATATCTACGAGCACATCCACCTGCTCACCGCCGAGGGCAAAGCCGTGCAACTCCCCTTCCTCGAGATCGATGAAGAACTCTGGAACACCGACATGACCCGCCTCACGCTGTTCATCGACCCCGGCCGGATCAAACGCGGCGTGAAACCGCTCGAAGACATCGGCCCCGCCCTCGAAACCGGCCAGACCTACACCCTCGTCATCGACAGCGCCTGGACCGATGGCCAAGGCGCACCACTCAAATCATCTTTCAAAAAGACCTTCAAAGTGAGCGCCCCAGATCGCACCGCTCTAACTACTAAAGATTGGAAACTCACCCCCGCCAAAGCCGCCACGACGAACGCCCTTTCCATAAAATTTCCCAAGCCCCTCGACCACGCCCTCGCCCAACGCATGCTCTGGGTCACCGACACCAAAGGCAACCACATCCCGGGCAACATCACTCTGAGCGACAACGAACGCCGCTGGGAATTCACCCCCGATGCACCGTGGCAGCCGGGCCATTACCAACTCGTCGCCCAAACCACCATCGAAGACCTCGCCGGCAACAACATCGGCAAACCCTTCGAAGTCGACCTCTTCTCCAAAGTCCAGAAACGCATCACCCACGAAACGGTCTCCATTCCGTTTTCCGTGAAATGATTTAGTGCGGATACCTACGGCATATCCCTCGTCTCCAACAACGCCAATGTCGCCCACCCAGCCGTCGAGAGCCTTTGCGCGTAACTCTCGCCGCGCGCCGGACGCGTCGTCTCCGGCCAGCTCCCATCCGCATTCTGCGTAGCCTCCAGATACGCCCGCCCCTGCTTGATCAGCTTCGCCACCGCCGCATGCTCCCGCGCTGGATTCAACGCTAGCAACACCACCGCCGTATCAAACACCTCCGCCGGCGCATCGACATACGGCCCCCATGCCCCCTCGCTCGTCTGCGAAATCTGCAGGAACTGCAAACACTCCCCGCGCCGCTTCGCTGCATCTGCTGTCGCGTCGTCCTGAAGCGACAGCAAGATCGTCCCCGCATTCAGCACATTGTTCACCGGCACCGTCCTCAACCACAGCTCAGCCCGCGTCACCGCCTTCTCGGCTTCCTGCGTCTCCACCTGCTTCAAAACCTTCACCGCCATATACGTGGCTAACGGTGTCCCATACGTCGCCGGTGATCCCAGATTGCCCTTCGCCCCGATCGGCCATGAACCATCCACTGTTTGATCTTTGATCAATCGCCCAACCGCTTCCCTCAACGGGCCATCTCCCTTCACCCGCCCCGCTTGCCTCGCCGCCAGTAACGAACTGGCGAACTGCACATCCATCAATCGCTTGTCATTAAACCCCGGATCGCCCTTGTTGTGATCCCATTCCGCTGGATGCGAAACCCATTTCGTCGTATCCGCCAAAACCTCTGGCACCAGCCGATACCCCTTCTGTGCCGCCGCATACAAAGCCCGCGCCGCATCACCATTGTTATGACACGAGTAACACCCATTCTCCTTCGACCACGCCGGAACTTCCCGCCGCAAAAACTCCACCGCCTTCACCTCCGCTCCCTGCTCACAGCGCCGCGCCGTCGACCGTGACTCACTCGCACACCCCAAACTAAACAACAAGACCGCCAGCAGAGCCCAAACCATCCGCCCTATGCCGTTCCTATTTTTCATCAATCGTTATCCTTCGCACTTAACCATTGGTCGATGTGATTCAAAACCGCCAAGACACGGGAAATGTTGCCTCCTTCTCCCTCGGGGAGAAGTCCGGGATGAGGGGAAAGGCGATATCCCCAAGCAAATCCGTCAGCCCTTCGCCACCAAAACACGCTATTTTCCGGCATACTACGGAACGCATAAACTTATGGGTAATGCTCAGCCCCTCACCGCCAGTCGGTGCATGCTCAAACCGACTTAAGAACGACCAAATGTTCTCCCTCTCCTCTCAACGAGGAGAGGGCCGGGGTGAGGAGTGAGAGAGCCTTACGTTCAACCTAATTTCACCAGAGCCTTTCGCCTGATTACTGATTTATAAAGTGATAAAAGCAGTTGTTAGTTGCAAAGGCCACCGTAGCACCAAACCCCGTGCTGCCGGCATCTTGCCGGCAGTCTGCGACGTCCGCCGTAGCATATCTCACCCATTCACCGCCACCTCATAATACTCCAACGCCCACTCCTGCATATACCGCACCTGCTTGGGCGTGATGCGATACACGATCAGCGCCGGATTATCAATCGACCCCAGATACTTCCGCATCAGTGGATTACTATCCCAAATCTCCTGCAGCAACGCCCGATCCGTCAGCACCTCCGCCACGCCCGTCAACCGCACCTGATTATGCCCCTCATCCAGATAGCACAGTTCCACCTTGGGATTCGCCGCGATTTCCCCCGTCTTATGATACATCTTGAGATTGGCCACATACACCGTGAAGCCATCCGTCCGCACCGGCGATACCGGCCGTAATCTCGGTTGATCCCCATCCATCGTCGCCAGATACGGAAACCGGTCTTCCTTTACGACCTTCAAAGCGCGTTCCAACACCTCGGCAGGTGCCAATTTGGTAACATTCGGTGGAGTCATGCCCCTACGAATCCCCAGTCTGCCACTTATCGCAAGCCAAAAGCACTCCGATACCTTTTCCCTCCAAACATCACCCAAAATGCAGTTCAAAACCTTTTCCGGATAATTGACATTAAAACCTGCTTAGAAATAGTTATCCAAATCCACCAACCAAAAGAATTACTACTTCATCAACTGAAGCCCTACTAAGTTGAGTCGCCTATTGCCATGCCAAACAAGACGCCATTCATGATCTTCACCCTTCTGGTCGCCTTAGCCGCAGGGGGTTACGTTCTTTTGAGACAGCCGCAATCCAAGCCTGCCACCGCTTCAACGGCCACCTCGGCTGACGGTGTGGACGCCTTGGCCCGGCAAAAAGCGAAAGCCATTCTCGATGAACGGAAGAAGACGGATGAAACCGTCTGGGCCAAAGAGGTCAAAGCCCAAGACTACGAGGAAGTTTTCATCAACCTCTGGAACGACCTCCTGAAATCGCCGAACCAGCTCGAAAAACTCAGTCAATTCCAGTTCGGCAAACTCTTGGCGGGCCAACCGGCCACGCCCGTTCCGCACCCTTACGGCATCACCGTCTCCCCCCTCACCCAGAACCCCGTGGAAATGGACGGCGCCCAGCTCAAAGCGCTCGCCGCGCAGATTCAAAGCCAGGGCATCCGCCTCAACATGACCGAGTGGCACCATAAGAAGTTTGATACCTTCGAGGACGGCACCGCCGCATCAACCCTCTCCATGACCCTTTACTTCGAGCATGCGGGCGAAAAGAAACGTTGGGTGGTGAACGGCGATCTCAAAGTGAAATGGCCCGTCCGTGAGCCCGGCAAGCCCTTCGCTCCCGCCGTCCTGGACACGACCCAACTGACCTTGGCCTTCCGGCAAGGACCGCTGGCTTACACAGAAATCCCTGCGGCTGACCTCGGCCAGAAAACCGAGATACCCGCAGGTGGCCACTTGCTCGTTTACGATCTCAATCGCGATGGCTTGGACGACATTATCCTGCCGGGACGTAACATCGTTTACTGGAACAAAGGCGGCTTCAAATTCGAACCCAAGCAACTGCTCGATAAACCCGGCTTCCCCGCCGTTAAGCCCGAGCAGATCATGGGCACCGCGGTCATCGCGGATTTCACCGGCGATGGCCATCCAGATCTCCTGCTCAGTGGCCGCTCCTTGGGCATCATGCTTTATGCAGGCGATTCCACCGGACACTTCCCCGAGGCCGGCCGCCTGCTCTTTCAGTTCGCCGACCCCAAATCTTCCAGCCCCTCGGCCGTCACCGCGGGTGATATCAATGGTGACGGCAAACTGGACTTCTGGCTCACCCAGTATCGCCAGCCTTATGAACGCGGCCAGATGCCCAGCCCCTACTTCGATGCGAACGACGGCTATCCCAGCTACCTTTTCCTGAATCAGGGTAACGGCAAATTCCTCGATGCCACCGCGGGTTCTGGCCTCGAAGCCAAACGCTATCGCCGCACCTATCGTACCTCGTTCGTCGATTTGGATGACGATCAGGATTTGGACCTCGTCGTCGTCAGTGATTTCTCCGGTGTCGATGTCTATCGCAACAACGGCAAAGGCATTTTTGAAGACATCACCAGCACGGCCGTCGATGAACGCGCCAACTTCGGCATGAGCCACGCCTTCGCGGATTTCAACCACGATGGCAAACTGGATTTCCTCGTCACCGGTATGAGTTCCACCACCGCCCGGCGCTTGGAACACATGCAACTCGGCCGCGAAGATTTCCCCGAACACCAGAAGATGCGCATGCCCATGGGCTACGGCAACCGCCTCTACTTGCGCCAATCGGACGGCAGCTTCCGCCAGCCCGCCTGGCGCGATATGGTGGCCCGCTCCGGCTGGTCCTGGGGCTGCTCCGCGTTCGATCTGGGCAATGATGGCTTGATTGATATCTTCATCGCCAACGGCCATATCAGCGGCCCCACCACCAAGGACTACTGCACCCGCTTCTGGACGCAGGATATCTACACCGGCAGCCCCAAGGTGGACCCCGGCTTTGCCCTCGTCATGCAGGAGGAATCCAAGAACACCAAGGGCTGGTCTTGGAATGGCTACGAGAAGAAAGCCCTGTTCCTCGCCGAAGCCAATGACCGTTATATGAACAGTTCATTCCTCTTGGGAACCGCGTTTGAATATGACGCCCGCCATGTCGTCATGGCTGATCTGGACAACGACGGCCGTCGCGATTTGCTCATCGTAGAACAGCAAAACTCCGCTCAACCCAATGAGCAACGGGTCTTGCACATCTTGCGCAACACCTTTGAGACGAAGAATAATTGGGTCGGCTTCCGGTTCACAGAAGCCCCCGGATTCTCCCCAGTCGGCACCCGCATCATCCTCAAGACCGCGGCCGGCCTGAACGCCAGTTGCCTGGCCAATGGTGACTCATTTGATTCCCAACACCCTCTGGTGGTTCACTACGGCCTGGGCACCAACACCAAGATCGAAGAAGCCCAGATATACTGGCCGAACGGCAAAAAAACTATCATCCCCAATCCCACCGCCAATCAGTATCATAACATCCCCGCCCCGCAGTAGATTTGCGCAACCTCTCAAAATTGGATGATTGAAGAGCGTAACCGGCGCACCCACCGGGCGTCTCCAGCAATATGAACCTGCGCCTGCTTGTCCTGATGGCCGCCTTGTGCACCTGTGCCGCTCACGGCCAGAACACCGCCGAACCGCCCATCGACTGGCAAAAGGCCCAGTCCCTCTATCAGCGCGATCAACGCGGCGAGAAACTGAACGCTGAGGAGCAGACCTATCTGGACCGCGCCAAGAAACTGCGCCAGCAAAACCAAAGCCAGCCTGCTGCCAATGTCCCGCGCGGCGAACCCTTCAAGCAAGCCGCCCTCACGGACTTAAAAGGCACCTACAAAGGCCAAACCGGTGGACTCTACGGCGAAGGCAAAAACGAACCTCCCGCGAGACACTTCGCCGCCGCCCAAAGCGCTGCCAAACAAATCCAACCGCTGAACGCCGAAGGCAAACCGGACGCGAAAGGCAAAGTCGGCCTCATCTCCATCGGCATGTCGAACACCACGCAAGAGTTCAGCACCTTCGTGCGCCTCGCCAATGCTGATAACGCCAAAAACGAATCTGTTACACTCGTGGATGGTGCTCAAGGCGGACGCGATTCCAAGATGTGGCTCTTCACCGGTGGAAAAGATGATCGCGGCCAGCCCAGCCCTGGACCGTCCTGCAGGAACGTCTCCGCACCGCCGGTATTTCGCCCGCACAAGTGCAAGTGCTCTGGCTCAAGCAAGCCCACGCCGGTCCGTCCTCCTTAGGCGAGTTCCCCGCCCACGCGCAAAAGCTCGAAGAACACATTGAGTTCATCGTGCAACACGCCAAGAAGCTGTTTCCGAACCTGCGCATCGCCTACCTCTCCAGCCGCATCTACGCCGGATACGCCAGCACGCAACTGAACCCGGAGCCCTACGCCTTCGAAGGCGCCTTCTCTGTCCGTTGGCTCATCGAGAAACAGCTCAAAGGTGATGCCTCGTTAAATTTCGATCCCACGAAAGGCGAAGTGAAAGCACCTGTTCTGCTCTGGGGCCCCTACCTCTGGACCAACGGCACCGAAGGCCGCAGCATCGACGACCTGAAGTGGACTCGCGAAGACGTCGCTAACGACGGCACCCACCCATCCCCCTCCGGTCAAAAGAAAGTCGCCGAGCTCTTGCTGAAATTCTTCAAGACCGATTCTACTGCCAAAGGTTGGTTCCTTAAGTCAGCCCTCACGAAGTGATGATTCCACCATCTACGAAAATCGCTCTGACCTGAGATAAAGCGGCCAAATGTTCTCCCTCTCCTCTCAATGAGGAGAGGGACGGGGTGAGGAGTGAGAATGCCCAACGCGCAGATTCTTTGTCGCGGCATTTCACGGCTTACACATCTTTCTCCAACAGACAATCCATTTGCTGCCAGCCCTGACCGACGCAATACTACGCCCCGTCGCTTCCACAACTTGAAGCGCAGGATTTTCGTTTTACAGTGCAACTGGCTCATTTGAGATTGCGCGATTTTCGCAACTACGCCCGGCTGGACGTTGACTTCGGCCCGGGCTTCCATCTGCTTTTAGGCGGCAACGCGCAGGGCAAGACAAGCATCCTCGAGGCCATCTACCTGCTCTCCACCCTCCGCTCTTTCCGTGGCGTGGGCGGCGCACAGATGGTGCGGCACGGTCAAGCGGGCTGGTTCGCCGGCGGCCAGATCGTCAGCCAGGCTGATCACGACCTGAAGATGTATTGGTCGCTCAAGGAAAAGAAACTGAGCCTCGATGGCCAGCCAGTAAAACGCCTCTCCGATTACTTCGGAACGCTCCGCAGTGTCGTCTTCTGCACAGAGGATCTTCAGCTTGTGAAAGGCACTGCCCGCATCCGCCGCCGCTTCCTTGATCTCTTGCTCGCCCAGACGCAGAACGGTTACCTCAGCACCTTGCAGCGTTACACCAAGGCCCTGCGTTCGCGTAATATTCTGCTCAAGCACCACAAGCAGGACGAAGCCGCGCTCGAAAGCTTCTCCACCGAACTTGTTGTCCTCGGCAATCGCCTCATCGAACAACGCAAGGAACTCGCCCCGCGCCTATCAGCCTTGGCCCGACTCGCCTACCGCCGCATCTCCAACGACGCCGAGGAACTGAAGCTCGAGTACCAATCGAGCGTGAAAAAAGATTTCGCCATCGAACTCGCGCAATCGCGCGCTCGTGAGAAGACCTATCGCACCACCATGGTCGGCCCACATCGCGATGATTTGAACCTTCTCCTGAACGACAAGTCAGCCGCCCAGTTCGGCAGCGAAGGTCAGAAGCGCTCCCTCGCCATCGCCTTGAAGATGGCTCAGGCCGAATACCTCACCGGCATTCACGGCACCCCGCCTATTTTGCTCATCGATGACGTGATGGGCGAACTCGACATCCAGCGCCGCAGCGGTTTCCTCCCCTTGCTCGAACGCACCAACCACGCACGCGGCCAAGTCTTCATGACGTGCACCGAGGAGAATTGGCCCCAGAACTGGGCCGCGATATCCAGCGCTGGCTCGTGAAAGCCGGAACGCTCAAGAAGATGGGTTGACCATTTTTCTCAACGGCTCAAGCATTCATCAGCAACCCATGAAACCCGCTTCTATCAGCACATTACTTTGTCATTCGTTTCTGCTGACATGGCTCATTGTCGTTACCGTTTCCGCCGCCGAGCCTCGTGTCCTCCACGACATCGAATACGCCCGCGCACCCGAGCAAACACTCCTGTTGGACCTTTATTTACCAGAGAAAATCACCACACCTCCACCACTGCTAATATACATCCACGGCGGCGCGTGGCGTTCCGGCACCAAAGTAGATGTGCCGATCACTCCGCTGCTGGAAAAAGGTTGCGCCATCGCCAGCGTGGATTACCGGCTCACGCCCGTTGCCCCTTTCCCCGCGAACATCCATGATATCAAAGCGGCCATCCGCTTCCTGCGCGCCAAAGCCGGTGAATATCACTATGACCCAAAACGCTTCGTGATCATCGGCTCTTCTGCGGGCGGACATCTCGCCGCCTTGGTCGGCGTCAGCAATGGCGAAAAAGAACTCGAAGGCACTCTCGGCCAATTCTTGGATCAATCTTCGGACGTGCAAGCCATCGTCAGTTTCTTCGGTGGCTCGAACCTGCAGACCATCCTGAAGCAATCCACCCCGCGCGGCTTGGACATGCGCGTGCCCGCCCTGCAACTCCTGCTCGGCGGCCAACCGGATGAAGTGCCCGCTTTGGCCAAACTCGCCAGCCCCGTAGCGCACGTCGATAAGAAAGATCCCCCACTCCTGCTCGTCCACGGCGATCAAGACCCGCAAATGCCCATCAACCAATCACACGAACTGCAAGGGGTTTACGAGAAGCTGAAACTCCCCGTGCAATTTGAAGTGGTCCACGGCGGCGGACACGGCGGAAAAGAATTCTACGACGGTCAACGGCTGAAAGTAGTCACCGATTTCCTCCAAAAGCATCTACCCTAATGTGCTGCCGAAAACGCTGTGGTTCCGTCACCCTCTCCCCTCAACGGGGATAGGGCTGGGGTGAGGGGTGAGCATGCCAACACCACGCTTTGCTACACAGTGGAGTATGCACTCCCAAATATCTCGCTGCACTACTTCTTCACCGCCACCACCGGCGGCTCCGCTTCCATACCAAACCGCACCGGCTCACCATTGTCTTTCCAGAACAGCAAAACACTGTCCTGCCCGCCTGCGACAATACATTTCCCGTCCGGCGTCACCGCCGCGCAATGGATGTAATCTTTCGCTCCCGGCAACGACCGGATCTCTTTCCCGCTATCATCCACCACGCGCATCCGGCTATCCGCTGTCGTAGTCAGCCATTGCCCCGTGTTCGCCAGTGCGATTACCGTCGTCACCTCACGATTGTAGCCCTCTATATTCCGTTTCTTTTCCCCCGTCGTGATGTCCCATATCTTCACCTGCTTGTCCATGCTCGCCGTCGCGAGTGTGCGATTGTCCGGCTTCCACGCCACGCCCAGCACATGATGCGTATGTCCTTCAAGCGTCTTTAACACCATGCCCTTGTCCAAGCTCACGACTTTCGCCAACCGGTCCGCCGCACCCGTCGCCAATAACTTGCCATCCGGCGAAATAGCGAGTGTTTGGACCGCATCACTATGCACCCCACGGATTGTCTGCTTGAGTGACCCATCCGCCAAATTCCACACCTTCAATTCCCCATCCCGCGAAGGCTCACCACCACCTGTGATCAACGTCCGTCCATCTGGACTGAACGCCATAGCATTCACCCGATCGACCAAGGGCGAACCAACCGCTGT
This sequence comes from Limisphaerales bacterium, assembly GCA_965283725.1. GTDB lineage: Bacteria > Verrucomicrobiota > Verrucomicrobiia > Limisphaerales > JAEYXS01 > JAEYXS01. The sequence continues at coordinate 536,565 of CBDIPT010000001.1, read as the reverse complement.
TCCACCAATCGTTCGCTCCAGCTTCCACACTGGTCGCGTCTCCCACACTTTCACCGTTTCCTTACCATCCGCCACCGCCAACTGCCCATCCCGTGTAAATGCCAAGGCAATATCTCCCTGCGCAGCCACCCCCAGCGAACCCGCCGCCAAACCATCCGTAGAATTCCACAACAACGCCCTCTGTCCCTGCCCCTCGCTCACCAACAACTTCCCATCCGGGGAAAACGCCAGCGCTCGAATTACCTGCACCGCGTCATCACTGACCTTCTTCGCCGTCACCAAAATCTCATCTGCTTTCGCCTTTGCCGCTTCTGATTCTTTCTGTGCCGTCTTGGCCTCTTCCGTGACCGCCTTTGCTTTCTCATCCGCCTTCGTTGCCAGTTGCAGTTCCGTTTCTGCCTGGATGCGTGCCTGTTCCGCCTTCTTGAATTCGGTTTCCGCCGCCGCCCGCGTCTTCTCTAGGTTGGCCACCTTGTCACTCGCTGCCTTCTGCTTGGCCGGATACTCCGCGTTGAATTTGTCAAAATCCGCCTTCGCTGCCGCTGCCGCTTTGGTCTTCGCCTCTTTTGCTGCCGCATCCGATTCCGCAGCCGCTTTTTGTACGGCATCCGTAGCCAGTTTCTTCGTCTCCAGCAGTGACGACAGTTCACTCGCCTCTTTCTCCGCTGCGGCCTTGGCCGCTATCGCCTCATCAAACGGCTTTTTCTTCTCACCGAAAACTTTTTCCGCCGCCGCAAATGCCTCCTGCCCCTTCTTCAACCGCTCCGCTTGCGTCTGCACTTCTTTCTCCGCCGTTAGCACTGCCGCCTTGCGATAATCAATCTCTGCCGCCGCAATCGCCTGCTCCCGCTCCCGTGTCGCCACCGCGCGTTGCAACTCGGGATCGCCCTTCAACTCTGCCACCATCTTTCCATCCTCCAGATTCCACAACCGCGTCACCTTGTTGGCTCCCGCTGAGGCCAATCGCTTGCCATCTGCGCGCACGGCTACGGCATTGACCGCTGCACCCTGATCAAGCTGCTTCACCATCTCTCCCTTGTTCAAATCCCACAACCGTCCTGAACCATCCGCGCTGCCTGACGCTATTTCCGCCGTCCCATTCGGCAACATAGCCAGCGACGTGATCGCTCCCGCGTGCCCCTTGATTTCCTTGGTCATCGCCGCACTCTCCTGCGGATTCTTGGGCAAGCTCCAGACACGAATGCTCTTATCCTCCCCACCCGTCACCACCGCCGTTCCGTCACGATTCCACGTCACCGCGCTCACCGCACTCGGTACTTCCGTTCGTGTGAGCACTTTACCCTTCACCACATCCCACACGATCAAACTCTTATTCGTCGCTCCTGATACCAGCTTTGTTCCATCGGGTGAGAATTGCACCGCCGTCACCGGACTCTCATGCCCACTCAACACGGCGCCCGCTTTCCCCTTCGTCAAATCCCACAGCCGCACCTTCCCGTCCTGCCCACCCGTCGCGAGCCATTGTCCATCGGGACTGGATGCTACCACATCGATAACTCCTGCTTTGGTAAACTGCCACTTCGGAGTTTCCAAAACTCGTTGCCAAATCTTCACCTCACGATAACTGCCCGAAGCCAGCCTTGTCCCATCCGGACTGAACGCCAGCGAGTAAATCATGTCCCGATGCGCCACGCCTGACTTCGCATAGAGTCCGCTCTTTAAAAGTGCCGGGTCTGTGAGTCGCTCAATCAATTGGCCCGTTGGCAGATGATAAAGATGAATCTGATTCGCCCGACCAGCGACTGCGAACTGTCCATCCGCCGTGATAGCCGTGGCATAAATTGGATTCAGTCCCGGCGGTAACGGCTGCCAATCGATCGCCACTTCCCGCCGCACTTCACCTTTCGCCCCTTGATCTATCCACAGTTTCAGTAGCCCCAATTCATCCGGCGTCAGATTCACCGCCGACGCCTTATTTCCCCGCGGTGGCATCACCGGGTCACCCTGATGTGACGACACCTTCAACAAAGAACTCTCACCGCTCCGCTTGGGCACCACGATTTTGCCGTTATCCCCACCCTTCAAAATATCCTCCGGCGATTCCAGCAACACGCCCGCTTTCGTTGTCGTGCGATTGTGGCAGGCCAAGCAATTGCGTCGGAATATCGGTAAAATCTCCCGCTCAAAGTTCACCGCACTGGAATGCTTCACCTTGGCGATCTTGATTGGCGCCATGGCATCTCCCTCCGGGGCTTCCGCAGCCTTGGCTTTTCCACTCCCTATCAAAACCAAAGCGAGACAGAGCAACAACAACTCCCCCTTCGATGCTTTAACCCTGCTGCTTATGAAAGTTCGCCAATTCATCACTTCTTCTCCACTGCCGCTACTGGTGCGGGGATGACTTTGATCGTGATCGGACTTGAGAATACCCCGATAGATGCATCACGCGGTTTCGCCTTTTCCGTCGCCGCCTTCGCGCGGTTGGCCATATCGTTCTTCTTTGCTTCCGCTTCCTTTTGCCTGGCACTGGCCTCGGCGAGCACTTTCTCCGCTGCCGCCTTGGTTTCCTTCGCCGCCTTCACTTTCGCCTCCACCCCGGCCTTATCCGCTGGCGAAGTCGTCGTCAGCAATTTATTCGCTTCATCCAAAGTTTTGCCTGCGGCAGCCGCTGCCTCATTTGCTTTCTTGGTCTCGGCTGATGCGTCATTGAAGGCTTTCTCCGCCTCCTTCGCCGCCTGCTCCGCTGCGGTGGCAGCTTCGGGATTATTTCGGTATTTACCCGTCGTCCGGGTATGCAGGAAGAAAGAATGCGTGCCTTCCGGCAATTTCAATTCCGCCACATTCACCTCCACCACTACGTTCGTCGCCTTGCCGTCGATATCCAGTTCCTTGAGCTTCTCGATGCCCGCAAAACCGGCCGCCTTCATTTTTAACGCCGCGTTGTATTCTCCATGGCGGGTCACCGTCAGCGGGATGCTCACCTTCCCGTTCGCCGCCACTTCCCACACCTTGCTGCTGTCCGCCGGCGCGATAGCGATCGGAGCCGCCTCCGTGCCAATAACGGACAAAGCCATCTCGCTCGTCAAACGCGACTTCGCCGCTTCATTATTAAAATCCGCCACCGGCCAGATTACCGTGCCGCCTACCGCCTGCCGCATCACTTCCTGGTTGCTGATCTTGCTACGCCCCACGATCCACACCGTCCCTGCCCAATTCACCATTTTATCTTCCGCCATCAACAACACCGAGGCGGTATTGCGTCCTGCTTCGATCTTCGCCGGGGCCGCTTTCATGCCGGCGGTCAAACCTTCGACCGACAGCTCGATCTCGCCATTGAAATTATCCCGGCGAAACGCAAACACATCCACCACCTGCACCTCGCCTTGACGCAAAGCGGTCGTCCACACTGGCACTGTCCGCTGGTCATCCTTCGCCGGTGGCGGCACATCCGGTGCCGCTACGAGACTGAAATCCGGCTTCTCCGACCGGATGCTCAAGTGATAGGTCAGCGATGGATTATCCCGCGACTCATTGAAAAGATCGCGCAATTGGATGCGATACGTCCCATTCTCCGGAATCTCCAACCGCACCACGGGATCGCGATTAGCCGTGTTGAACTCACGCCCGCCGATATTAGCATCGCTGTCGTACGCCTCCCGGATGTCACCGAGCTGTTCCACCCCGGCCTGATTGGTCGTAACGCGTTGAATCAACAAGAACGGATCACAATTTTGTCCCAACCTCTGCGCGATGACCTCCACCCACCACACCTGTCCCTTCTGCGCCTCGAAATCGAAGTAGTCCCTATCCCGTGCGGGATAGAACTGACCACTGATATCCGCGGGAAGCGTCAACTTTTGCGGTTTCGCCGGAGCCTGATTCGGTTCCGTCTCCAAAACAACTGGGGCACTGGCCAGATCAAACAGCACGGGATTGCTTCCTTGAAAACGATATTCAAACACTGGAATACCCGCACTCGCCGGCCGCGCCGCCAAGATCGAGAACGCCGCTGGCGGAACTTCTGGCGGTATTACCACCACATCCACCTGCTCCAGCAATTGCCCCCGTGCATCTTTGATGGCTGATGCCTTTCCTCCGGGCAGGCGATGCCCGTAGAGCGTCACTTTCTGTTCCTTGCCAGCAGTCAAAGTCGCTGGCAGAGCGAACTCAACCTGCGGCACTGTGGTCACTTCCAACCGATAGAAGAATTCCGGTCCACCCCGGAACAACGCATCACTCACCCGCACGAGATACGCTCCATCCGCCGGAGCGGTAAAATTTAACTGCCCCTCGAATTGCCGGCGCAGCAGCTCCCTTCCATTCGCATCCAACACTGCGAGTGCGGTCTCTTGCCGGGAATCCAGTTCACGGGCGAGACATTCCACGCCCACGCGTTGCCCCGCCTTCAATTGCACGCGATAATAATCCGCCAGGTTCGCGCTCGTCCGACCATGCACCGCCAGGTTCAACGGCAACTCAAGCGCCTTGTCCACCGCATTGTTCCCACCCGGATCAAGTCGCTCGTCGTGATTGCTCACCAGGAAAGCGCGGGGATTGGAAAGCCCGAAGCGACCACCGATGCGCACCTCATAAAAACCCGTCGGCACATTCGGTGCGATAGTGACAATGAAACGATTCTCCGCCCCCTCTTTGAGCTTCGCCGTGATCCCCGGATGCGTCGCCGTGAACAGCTTCACCTCTTCCAGATCCAGCCCAGCGACCTCCACCTCATTCGTCGAACCCACCTTGCCCCCCATCGGGTACACCGTCGTCAATCGCGTCAGTGGCAAATATTGTGCCTGTGCTGCGCAAACCATGAATCCAAATAAAACTATCGCCAACCAACGGTTCCGAAAATACCCAACAGAGGTCGAATGCTCTCCCTCTCCCCTCAACGGGGAGAGGGCCGGGGTGAGGGGTGAGCGCGCCAAGAACCATGAAAACCACATCTGCAACTCATTCTTATCGTCGTCTAAGCTGCCCGTTAGTTTTATCATCGTAAATGAATGCGTTGCCGGTTAACGGCTCAATGGTTGAACAAGAACTCCTTCGTATTCACCAGCGCCCACAGAATATCCTCCCAAGCCTGCCTTGCCGGGATGGGCGTTTCCTTACCATCTTTGTCCTTCACCTTCTTGCTCAGATGCTGCTTTGCGAAAGCCACCTCATCCGCTCTCGGTTCACGCGAGAAATAGCGCAGATACACCTCGCGCAGCTTCTGTTCATCTGGGCGCTTATCCGTCGCAAGCAACGCCGGACGTCCCGTATCGGCGCTCAATTTCTCCAACAGAAACTTCGAGTTCAACAGATGCAGGCTCTCGCCAGGCTGGCATCGTTGGAGCGCTCGCACTCACACGCGCTGGAATTCTCCGGCCGGCCGAACACCGTGAGGAAATAGGAGTTCGCATTGAAACTGTTATCCGGGAACGCCACCGCTTTCGTGCCCGCTTCCAAGCCATCGAACCGGTTGTCCGACCGCACGACTTCGTTCACTGAATCCAACAGCACCTCGGCGCCCAACCGCTTCGGGTAATAGCGGGAGTAATACTGTTTATCCACCGTGTTGTACTGGTTCGGCAACGAGCTCAGTTGATACGTCTTCGAGCGTGTGATGTTGCGGATAAGCTCTTTCAAGTCGTAGCCGCTCGAAACAAAATTCTCCGCCAGAGCTTTCAACAGATCAGGGTTCGTCGCCGGATTCGTCTCGCGCATATCGTCTTCCGGTTCCACGAGTCCCTTGTTGAAGAAATGCTTCCAGTAACGGTTCACCAAGGATTGCGCGAAGAACGGATTATCCGGTTGCGCCAGCCAATCCGCCAGCACCTGCCGCGGGTCTTGATCCGCTGGAATATCGAACGGTTGCACACCAAGTCCCGCCGGTTTCACGGGCTGCTTGGTCTTGAGGTTGATGGCCTGCGCCACACCGCGACGATGAAAGATGATCTCTTCGCCCGGCTGCTCGCCGCCCTTGCGACCCAATTGCGAGAAGAACGCCGAGAAGCGGTAATAGTCCTGCTGGCTCCACTTCTCGTACGGATGATGATGACACTGCGCGCATTGCAGGCGCAGGCTAAGGAACATCTGCGCGGTATCTTCCATCTGCGCCGTCTGCGTGCGGACTTGCCGGTACCAGCCCACCGCCGGGTTTTGCGTGATCTCGCCCGAGGCCGCCACGATGTCCCGCACGATGCGGTCATAAGGCCGGTTCTCCTGCAAGCTGTCCCGCAACCAGCCGTGGAAGGCATACGTTGTACGCTGCATCTGCGGCGTATCGCGTCGGTTCCGCAACATCGCCGACCATTTGTTCGCGAAGTAATCCGCGTATCCGTGCTCGCCAGCAACTGATCGATCAATTTGTCCCGTTTGTCCTCCGTCGTATCCGCCACGAACTTTTCCGCCTCTTCCAAAGTCGGCAACCGCCCCGCAATGTCCACGCTGACCCGGCGTATGAACGTCGCATCATCGCAAGGTTCCGAAGGCGGCATGCCGACCTGCTGCAACTTGCTGAACACCAGTTCATCAATGAAATTTCGCGGCTTCGGCAGGTCCGTCACCGGCGCGCCCAAAGGTAACGTCGCGCGGAACACCGCCACTTGTGATTGATACCGCACCATCACGGCCACATCACCCGGCTGTTGTTGGAAGGTCACTAGACCGGTCTCATCTGTTTTCGCCAGTTCCTTGTGGTTCGCCTCAAATAACGCGCTGCGGGTCACATCTTCTAGCGAACCATCCGTGTAATGCGCGATGACCCGCAACTGCTGCTGACTGCCCAGCGACAACACCCGTTGCTTCGGCTGCACTTCCACACTGGCGACCGTCGGCGCATTCGTCACTCCCATCGGCAAGCCCTGTTTGATCCAGCGCACTAGCAACTGATAATCCGCCGAGCCCTTTTCCATTTTTTTGCCCCCACCATGCGGCACTTCGCCGATGGCTTTCAGCAACAGCAGGCTTTGTTCTGGAGCAGCAGGGAAGATGCGCCGGGCCTTGGACTCCTTCACCAGATACTCGTAATCTTCCGTGGGCTCGAAACCGAGCAGTGAGAGCCGGAAACCATTTTGCCCGCCCGATTTGCCGTGGCACCCGCCACCATTGCAACCGTTCTTGGTGAAGATGGGCACGATCTGGTTGCCGAAATGGATCGGCTTATCCTCGGCGAACCGTTCTACAGCCACTTCCAGCTTGGTGTTCACACCTTCCGGCGTCTTTGCCGTGATGACCGCCGAGCCATTTTTCAACGGCACCAGCAAGCCCGTCGCATCCACCTGTGCCACATTCGCGGGTGAAACCTTGTAGGTGACTTGCCGCGTGAAATCGGCCTCGGCCCCATTTGCCAGCTTCCCCGTAAGCAACAACTGCCGCCGGTCTCCCGAGCCTTGCAGCACGATCGGTCCCGGCGCGGTCTTATCCGCCGTGAATGAGATCTCCATGGCTTTGACGCCCGTTCTTTCTTTCTCCTTGGGCGCAGCTGCGCTCGCCCCCAGCACTGCCGCGAGCGTCAGCGAACAAGTTAGTTGGAGAAATCGCATGATAAATCAGTTTAACCCACCAGTTCTTTCATCGGCTGCCAGCCATCCACCAGATACTGCGGTCGGCCCGTCAAATCAGGTATCGTGACCTTGTCAGCGGCGATGCCCAGGCCGTGATACAACGTCGCGAAGACCTCGCCAAAGTGCACTCCTCGATCCGCGATGGCCCCGCCAAGGCGATCAGTCGCCCCGATGACCTGCCCCATCTTCATCCCGCCGCCCGATAACAAGGCGCAGCCCACCTGCGGCCAGTGATCGCGCCCGCCATCCTTGTTGATCAAGGGCGTGCGCCCAAATTCACCCCATGCCACCACGGCGACATCTTTATCCAAACCGCGCTCATAAAGGTCTTCCACCAAGGCGGAGATGGCCTGATCAAACCACGGCAGATGCGTGAGCAACTCACTGTGGTTCGAAGAATGAAAATCCCAGCGCCCGAAATTCAACGTCACACAACGCGCCCCGGCTTCCACCAAACGCCGGGCCAACAGGAAGTGTTCAAGGTTACGCGGCGCACCATCACCATAATTATTCTTATCTCCCTTGCCGTATCGTTCGTGCGTCTTCGCTGATTCCTTATCGAGGTTCAGCGCTTCCACCAGTTTGCTCGAAGTCAGCACACCGAAAGCCTGCTGGTTGAAGGCATCCATGCCTTCCACGATGCCGCTGTTGTCCACTTCACGCCGGAACTTGTCGAAACCCGTCAGCAACGCCTTGCGGTCATTGAGCCGGTCCACCGTGATATCATTCAGCGTCAAATCCTGCATGCCAGGACCGTTTGGCCGGAAGGCCGAATAAGCCGGTCCAAGAAATCCCGGATGCCCCGGCGAACCATACGGTGGATGCCCTGCGCGCGGGGCCAATCCCACAAAAGGTGCGATGGCCGGATTCGTCGGCCCTTCCAGTTTGGAGAGCACCGCGCCCATCGAAGGCCAACCGCCCGGCGGCTGGTTCTGCACGGTACGCCCGGTGTAGCAGATGAAAGAATCGTGATCTCCGCTAGGCGAGCCATACATGCTGCGGATGGGCACCAGCTTGTCCATGATCTTCGCGCAGCGCGGCATGTGCTCCGAGATCTGGATGCCAGGAACATTGGTCGAAATGGGCTTGAAAGGTCCGCGATATTCCAGCGGGGCCTCCATCTTGAGGTCGAAGAGATCCTGATGTGGCGGCGCGCCCGCCATGTAGATCATGATGACCGCTTTGTGGGATTTCTTGATGCCGCTGAGCTGTTCCGCCTGCAGCAATTGCGGCAACGCCAGACCGCCCATCCCCAACGCACCGATCCGCAAGAAATCACGCCGGGACACACCATCACAGAACCGGCCGCTTTGATTTCCAGGATCTTGAGCATGCGTTTATGCGATGAGTTCTTTGATCGGCTGGCTGCCGGGTTCCACGATATACTGCGGACGCCCCGTCAGGTCATTCACCGTGGTCGTGTTCACATCGATGCCGATGTTGTGATAGAGCGTCGAAAACACTTCGCTGAACGTCACCGGACGTTCCACGGCTTCCCCGCCCAAACGGTCCGTCGCGCCGATGACCTGTCCATGCCGCATGCCGCCACCCGCCAGCAAAGCGCACGAAACACGCGGCCAATGATCGCGACCCGCATCTTTATTGATCGTGGGTGTGCGACCGAACTCGCCCCACACCACCACCGAGACATCGTTCGCCAAACCGCGCTCGTGCAAATCTTGGATCAGTGCCGTCACGCCGCGATCCAGCAAAGGCAGGTCGCTCTTGCAGTTGTTGAAATTGTTCCCGTGATAATCCCAGAAGCCGAATGCCACCGTCACCGCCCGCGCGCCCGCTTCCACCAACCGCCGCGCGATGAGGAATTGCTCCGTCTGCATCGGTGCGGCATCACCCCGCACCCGTTTATCCCCCACACCGTAACGCGCGATCGTCTTCGGATCTTCCTTCTGATAATCCAGCGCCTCGGAAAGTTTGCTCGAAGTCAGCATGCCGAACGCCTGTTGTGTGAAGGCATCCACGCCTTCCATCAAGCCGCTCGCATCCACATCGCGCCGGAACTTGTCGAAGCCCGTGAGCAACGCGCGCCGGTCTGCCAGGCGGTCCGTCGTGACGCCATTCAGGACCATGTCCGTCTTGCCATCGCCTTCCGGCCGGAACGATTGGTGCGGCACCCCGAGGAATCCCGGCGTCGCCATGTTGTAGGGCCGATGTTGCATCCGGTTTTCCAACCCGATGAACGGCGGCACCGCCGGATTCGCCGGACCTTGCAAACGGGAGATGATCGAACCGAACGTAGGCCAGCCACCTGGGGGCTGGTTGCGCTGAGAACGGCCCGTGAAACATTGAAAATTATCGTGCCCACCCTCCGAACCGACCACGCTACGGATAACTGACATCTTGTCCATCATCCCCGCCATCTTCGGCAAGAGCTCACAGACTTGGATGCCCGGCACATTGGTCGAGATCGGCTGGAATTCACCGCGAACTTCTTTAGGCGCTTCCATCTTCAGATCAAACATGTCCTGGTGCGGCGGTCCGCCCGGCAGGTAGATCATGATGATGGATTTCTGCGTCGATTTCCGGCCTGCTTGCGCCTCCGCTTGGAGGATCTGCGGCAACGCCAGCCCACCCATGCCCAAAGCGCCAATCTTCAAGAAGTTGCGACGCGATACTCCGTCGCAGAATTGGCGTTGGTTTCCATTGATGGTCAACATATGTGGCTGGTCTGGGTTAGACGCCAAAGATGACCGTGAATTCGAAGTATTTTCAAGCCCCTTTATACCAGCTCTTTCAGCGGCTGAACCCCTTGATCCACAAGATATTGCGGGCGACCCGTAAGGTCACTGACGGTGACCCGGTTCACATCGATGCCCAGATTGTGATAAAGCGTCGCAAACACCTCGCCATACGTCACCGGACGTTCCACCGCTTCCCCGCCCAAACGGTCTGTCGCCCCGATAACCTGTCCCGTCTTGATTCCGCCCCCCGCCAGCAAGGCGCAGGAGACGCGTGGCCAATGATCCCGCCCGCCATCCTTGTTGATGTTCGGTGTCCGGCCAAATTCACCCCACACCACCACGGAGACATCCTTGTCCATACCCCGTTGATGCAGATCCTCGATCAACGCACTCAACCCTTGATCCAAGAGCGGCAAATCCTGCCGTAACGCCCCAAAATTGTCCGCATGATGATCCCAGCGACTGAACGCCAGCGTGACACACCGTGCGCCCGCCTCCACCAAACGCCGGGCCATCAGGAATTGCTCCATCAGCTTCGGCCCGCCGTCATCCCGGTTATTCGGATCGCCCTTGCCGTAACGCGCGCGCACCTTGGCATTTTCCTTGTCGAGATTCAGCGCATCAACCAACTGGCTGGAAGTCAAAATCCCAAAGGCCTGCTGCGTGTAGGTATCCATCCCGGACATCATCCCGCTCGCATCCACTTCACGGCGAAATTGATCGAAGCCTTTGAGCAACGCCTGCCGGTCCGCCAGACGCTCGGCGGTCACGCCTTGCAGCACCATGTCCTCTTTGCCGCCGCCTTTGTTCGGTTGAAATGGAGCATGGGCGATGCCCAGATAACCTGACTGTCCATTATCACTCCACGGCATATGCCCCATCTTTGGTGCCAGCCCGATGAACGGTGGCATCGCCGGATTCGCCGGACCTTCCAGCTTGGACAACACGGACCCCATGCTCGGCCAGCCGCCTTGCGGTTGGCCGCGAAATAACCGACCCGTCAGACATTGAAAGGCATCATGCCGGTCCTCTGCCCCGACCATGGAGCGGATCAAAGCGCATTTATCCATCACCTTCGCCAGCTTCGGCAGATGTTCGCAAATCTGTATCCCGGGTGCCGAGGTGCTGATGGGCGTGAACTGGCCGCGCACTTCGCGCGGCGCATCCATCTTCAGATCAAACATGTCCTGATGCGCCGGACCGCCGGGCAAAAAGACCATGATGACGGATTTCTGTGTTTTACCCTTCCCGCTCTGCGCCTCCGCTCGCAGCAGTTGCGGCAAACTCAACGCACCGAAGCCTAAAGCCCCGAGCCGGAGGAAATCACGGCGCGAAAGTCCGTCACAGAGTTCAAACTGGCGTCCTCGAATAGATAGCATAATGCCAATTTTTCGTTAGGAACTGCCTTACAGGCCAGTAGCGGGGTTATGGTAAATTTGTCCTCCTCTGACGCAGAAGTGTCAAGCGCCCATCAATATTCTTTTAAAATATTTCACCGCGGCGGAATAACTCCCTCACCTAACGCTCATACCCTCAGTTAACGATTAACTCCAAACACTGATGTACTCTGCACTCAAACAACTCGCTTTGCTGTACACCCTCACCGTGACCGGCCTCACCCTCTCGGCGGCGGAAGCGCTTCCAGATTTCACGCTAAAATCCGCCACCAGCGACGCCAGCTTCAAACTCAGCGCGCAGAAAGGGAAGATCGTGGTGCTGCATTTTCTCCTGAAAACAGAATGTCCCTTCTGCCTGCGTCACACGCGCGAATACATGAGCATGGCGAAGGATTTACCCAACACTGTTCAGGTGTTCATCAAGCCGGATGAAGAAGCGGAAATTCGCAAGTGGGCCGGAAAACTACCGCCGGAATCAGTGAAGGCCAGCCCGGTCTATCGCGATGCGGATGCAGCTTTGGCCAAGACGATGAATATTCCCGATGGCTACAAATTCCACGGCCAAATCGTCCACTATCCCGCTTTGATTCTCATCAATACGAAGGGTGAAGAAGTGTTCCGTTACATCGGCAAAGATAACAGCGATCGCTATCCCTTCAACCAACTCAAAGCGAAGATCGAAGAACTGAACAAGCCATAATGGTCATATTACCCAGCCGGCATGACGCAACACTGGTTGTCGAAAAAAATTTTCCGCAAAGCCAACACTTGAGCTTTCTACTCAGTCTCGCATAGTTGTATTTCATAGCCCAAGCATCGTGCCCTTCGTTGGCCCAGGCACAGCTTGGTCATCTGAGAACTATGCTGAAGCCTGTTGTATTTGCGCGATGAAGATTCAAACCCTCTTCATCATCACGGTCTTGATCTTGAGCTGGAATCCGGCGATTGCCGCACCACCGCAAGCCCGCCTTGACGGAGCCCATCGCGCGTTCTTCAAGAGTTACTGCGTCGAGTGCCATAACGCCGACAAGCAGAAGGGCAAACTGCGCTTGGATGACATCTCGTTCGATCTTGATTCCATTGAGAAAGCCGATCGCTGGCAAAAAATCCTCAATTCGTTGAACTCTGGCGAAATGCCGCCGGACGACGCCAAACAACCGGATAAAGCCGCCAAGACAGAGTTCCTCGACAAGCTCTCCCGCACGCTCGTCACGGCCCGTAGCACGCTGGGCGATCAAGGCGGCAAGATCACCATGCGCCGTCTGAACCGCCGCGAATACAAGAACACCATCCGCGATTTGCTTGGCATTGAGATTGATGTCCGTGATCTCCCGGCCGATGGCGGTTCAGGCACGTTCGATACCGTCGGCGGCTCGCTTTTCATGTCCTCCGATCAATTCGAGCAATACCTCACGCTCGCTCGCAAGGCGTTGGATGAAGTGCTTTCGACTAACAAGGTGGAGAAAAGGATTGAACGCCGCGAAGCGGAAGAACTCGCTAAGCGCGTCGTCCGCGGCACATACGGCGGTTACTATCTGGGCGGTTACAAAAGCGCCATGAGTTGGAAGTCCTCAGATCGCTCCAAGCCACCCAAAGACTTCGGGTTGCCGGATGAGAACGAAGTGAATTTCCGCATCCAGGTCTTTCACGAACATGCCCCCAGCTTTTGTGCCTACCTGGCCAACCCCCTTTCCGATACGGGCGCGCTGCTGACCATTTACAACGTGCACCCGGAAGAAGTCATCGCCCTACCACCGGACTCACCCTCCGATTGGGACAAAACTGTTCGCGCACCCGTGCCTACGGGCAACTATATGCTGCGGCTGCGCGTCGGCCAGATCCCCAAGACACCTAAGGAACGCGCGTTTCTGGAGATGGGCACGCACACCAGCGATGGCAGCTTCGCTTCGCAGAAAGCCTTCCAGATCACTGGCACCGTGGCCAACCCCCAGCTCATCGAAGTGCCCGTTATCATCACGAAGGACAGCCCGCGCTCGTTCGCCTTCCGCGAAAAGCGCCCGCTGAATGCGGATCAGGAAATCTACAGTGAATCGCAAAAACGGACCGGTATCGGACCAGACCCCGTGTTGTGGGTGGATTGGGTGGAATGGGAAGGGCCGCTGCCTGATCCTGCGCGCACCGAGATCGCCCGCCGGATTTTGGAAAACCCCGGCGACGCTCCGGAAAACGCGCAAGCACGGACGATCATCCAACGCTTTGCCACCCGTGCCTTTCGCGACAAAGCACCCGAGCCCGAGTATCTCGAAAAACTGGTAAAACTGTTTGCGGACCGCCGCCAAACCGGCGAGTCCTTCACGGAAGCCCTTAAAGAACCGCTCTCCGTGGTGCTGGCTTCTCCCGGCTTCCTCTATCTTTCCGAGCCGGGCACGGAAAAAACACCGCGCCAGCTCACCGATCTGGAGTTGGCCACGCGCCTCTCCTACTTCCTCTGGAGCGCCCCACCAGATGAGACATTGTTCGACTTGGCCCGTCGCGGTGAATTACATAAGCCTCAAATTCTCGCCCAACAGGTCAACCGCCTCATCGCCGATGGCAAAGCCAAGGCGTTCGCCCAAGGTTTCACGCATCAATGGCTGGGCCTGCCTCGTTTGGATTTCTTCCAGTTCAATACCAAACTCTATCGCGATTTCGATGAAAGCACCAAGGCCGCCGCACGGGATGAAGTATATCAAACGTTCGCGCATCTGCTCCGTAACGGGGGAAGCCTCAGCCGTTTGCTCAAGTCTGACCACGTAATCATCAATGCCCAACTCGCTAACTACTACGGCATCGAAGGCGTGAAGGGTGATGAGTTCCGCCAAGTCTCCCTGCCCGCCGGTTCCCCTCGTGGCGGCTTGCTCGGCATGGCGGCCATCCTTGCGATGGGCAGTAACGGCGAACACACCAGTCCTGTCGAGCGGGGCGCTTGGGTGCTGCGCAAACTGCTCCACGATCCACCTCCCCCGGCACCGCCGAATGTTCCCCAGCTTACCCGTCTCGAAGGCAAGCTGCTCACCACCCGCGAACGGTTGCTGGCGCACCAGGAAGAACCGCAGTGCGCTTCCTGTCATCGCAAGATCGACCCCATCGGTTTCGGCCTCGAGAACTTTGACGCCGTCGGCAAATGGCGCACGGAGGACAGTTACGAGAAAAAAGGTGTGGGCAAAAAGACCTGGCCTGTTGAACCCGCCGCGGCCTTCTACAATGGCCCCGCGTTCAAGGATTATTTCGAACTGCGCGATCTCATCGCGGCCAAGCCGGAAAGATTTGCACGCGGTTTTACCGAAGCACTTATTGAATATGCCCTCGGCCGGCCTTATGGTTTTACTGATGAAGACTTGGCCGCCAGTATCGTGAAGCAGGCGCAATCGAAGGACTTCACCGTCCGTGAGTTCATCCAGGCGCTCGTCGCCAGCAAAGCTTTTCAGACCAAATAGAAACCTATGAGCATCCGCCTTAACCGTCGCCACTTTCTGCGCAGCGCCACCACCCTGCTGGCTTTGCCCGCTCTGGAATCTATCGGTTTCCGGCCCTTCGCTGCCGCAGCAAATCCCGCCGCCCGGCCGAAGCGCATGGTTTTCCTCGGCTTCGGCTGGGGCGTGACGAATGAGACCTGGTTCCCCGACCTGAAACAGACCGGCACGGATTACACGTTGCCACCCGGTCTGGCTCCCCTCGCCCGTCACAAAAAGGATTTCACGGTCATCCAAGGCCTGAGCAACAAGTTCAACAACGAAGCCCACTGGGGCAGCACCTTCTGGCTTACTGGAGCAAATCGCTATGCGGAACCCGGCCAGAGCTTCCACAACAGCATCTCGGCCGATCAAGTCGCCGCCGCCCAGCTCGGCAAGGACACGCGTTTTTCTTCCATCCAGCTCGGCACGCCCGATGTGGATAACTCCGGTCATGGCCCCGGCCTCTCGCTCGCGTGGGATGCCCGTGGCAAACCGCTCGCGGGTCTTGATAACCCCGTAGCGGCCTATCATCGCTTGTTCTCCGATGACAATACGCCCTGGCTCAACGGCAAGCCATGCTGTTGCAGAAACGCAGCGTGCTCGATGCCGTCTTGACCGACGCCAAGCGCGTACAGCGTGGCCTGACCAAAACAGACAACGACAAGCTCGATGAATACTTCCAAAGCATCCGCGACATCGAGATACGCTTGGGCAAGGATGAACAGTGGTTGAATGTGCCCAAGGCCAAAGCGCCTTTGAGCAATCCCAGGCCCGGTCTTGCCGGCCGCGAAGAGATCAAGCTGATGTATGACATCATCGTCGCCGCATTGAAGACCGACAGCACCCGTGTCATCACCTATCGCCAGCCGGTCGGCACCTTGCTCACGAGCCTGAATATCAAGGTCGCTCCGCATGACATGAGCCACTACACGCCGGGCGAACGCATGCAGGCTTCGCAAAAGCGCGATGCCATCCAAAGCGAACTTTTCGCCGGATTGCTCGATCAATTGAAGGCCACGAAGGAACTGGATGGCACCAGCCTCTTCGATCATACCGCGCTCGCTTACGGCAGCAATATCCGGACGATTCATTATCTCGATAACTGCCCGACGCTCATCACTGGGGGTGGAGCTGGCGTGAAACTGGGCCACCACGTCGTCCTGCCAGGGAAAAGCACACCCTTATGCAACGCTTGGCTGACCATGCTTAATGGGATGGGCATCACGACAGAACGTCACGGCGATAGCACCGGCGTGATCAAAGAACTGCAAGCTTGAGCGAACCTCAAAAACCACCTTTCAAGAGGCCGATTCCCGCAGATTAGGTTGAAGACCTTGCCCCCGGCTTTCGTCTAATCAGGTCTAAATAAACCATGACCGCTGATCATCAACGAATCGCCCCTTCAACCAGGCTCGCATCACGTCTGATTCGTTACGCTGCTCGCGCCACAGGTTTTGGTTTTCTCTCGCTGATGGCAGGGTTGCAGCTGAACCTTGCTGCCGCTACCGTCAGCAAGCCCTCCACCAAGCCCTTGACCTTTGAGAAGGACATCCGGCCGATTCTTAAAGCCCATTGCTTTGAATGCCACGGTGAAGGGGAAAAACTGAAAGGCAATTTGGATCTCCGCCTGCGGCGCACCATCGTGCAAGGCGGCGAATCCGGTCCGGAACTCATTCCCGGCCAGCCCAAGAAAAGCCATTTGCTGGAGCAAGTCCGTTCGGGTGAGATGCCTCCCCGGGACAAGAAATTGACCCCGGCCCAGATCACCCTCATTGAGCAATGGATTGCTGGCGGCGCCAGAGTAGAACGGGATGAACCAGCCGCCCTGCCCGTGGGCACCATGGAGATCACTGATCAGGAACGTCAGCACTGGTCTTTCCAACCTATCCGGCAACCGGCGGTTCCCGCTTATAAAGCACGCGATCGCGTGCGCAACCCGGTCGATGCCTTTCTCGTCGAGGCCCAGCGCGCGCGCAAACTCAGTTTCTCGCCAGATGCCAGCCGCCTCTCCCTGATCCGTCGCGTTTACTTGGATCTCACCGGCCTGCCTCCCTCGCCGGAAGCCGTGGAGAAGTTCATCAACGATCCAGCACCAGATGCTTATGAGAAACTAGTTGAGCAACTGCTGGCTTCCTCCCAATACGGCGAACGCTGGGGCCGTCACTGGCTGGACATCGCAGGCTACGCGGATTCGGATGGTTACACGGATGCCGATACCGTACGCCCCTATGCCTATAAGTATCGTGATTACGTCATCCGCTCATTCAACGGCGACAAACCGTTCAACCAGTTCCTCCAAGAACAACTGGCGGGCGATGAAATGGCGGGTGCCCCCTACCCCAATCTCGCTCCAGAGAAACTCGACCAGCTTGTCGCCACTGGCTTCCTGCGGATGAGCGCGGATGGCACCGCCACTGGCGGCATTGATCAAGACCTCGCCCGCAACCAGGTCATGGCGGACACCATCAAGATCGTTTCCACTTCGGTCCTCGGCCTGTCCGTCGGTTGCGCCCAGTGCCACGACCACCGCTACGATCCCATCACGCAGGTGGATTATTTTAAGATGCGCGCCATCTTTGAACCCGCCTACGATTGGAAAAAATGGCGCAATCCCAACCAACGGCTGGTCTCGCTCTACACCGCGGAAGATCGAGCCAAGGCTGCCGAAGTGGAAAAAGAAGCGCAGGCACTGATCAAAGAACGCGACACCAAGCAGAAGGAATACATTGAAGCAGCCCTGGTGAAGGAGTTGGAGAAATTCCCCACCGAGCAACGCGCCGAATTGCGTTCGGCCTTTGAAACACCCGACGCCAAGCGCACCCCGGAACAGAAACAACTGCTGAAGAAGAATCCGAGCGTCAACATCAACCCCGGAGTCTTGTATCAATACGATCAAAAGGCGGCGGATGAACTGAAAACCTACGACCCAAAGATTGCCGCCATCCGCGCCAAGAAGCCGATGGAAGATTTCGTTCAAGTGATGACTGAGGTTCCCGGCCAGATTCCCGTCACTCAACTTTTCCATCGCGGCGATCACCTGCAGCCGAAGGAAGCCATCAAACCCGGCGAAATCAGCATCCTGCAAACCAGCACCGCACAGGCCGATATTCCTGAGAAGAACAGCGCGCTTCCTAGCACAGGCCGTCGGCTCGCCTACGCCCAATGGCTGACCAGCGATGCGCACCCGCTGGTTGCCCGTGTTTTGGTCAATCGCGTTTGGTTGCATCATTTCGGGCGCGGCCTGGTGGGCACGCCGGCGGATTTCGGCTTCACCGGCGAGCGGCCGACTCACCCGGAACTCCTGGATTGGTTGGCGGCCGAATTCCGCCAGCAGAACTGGAGTATGAAATGGCTCCACCGCACCATCATGACTTCGACCGCTTATAGGCAAGCCTCCACGCGGGATGCCAAGAAATTGGCCATCGACCCCGACAACCGACTCTACTGGCGCAAGCCCGTGCAACGGCTCGATGCGGAAGCCCTGCGTGACAGCGTCCTGGCCACCAGTGGGGTCTTGAATCCCAAGATGTTTGGCTCGCCTGTGCCGGTGAAAGAGGATGCCGTTGGCCAAATCGTGGTGGGCGTGGACAACAAGGCGGAGTCGAACCGCCCCGGTCAAGACATCGCCATCGGCGACGAAGAATACCGGCGCAGCATTTATGTGCAGGTCCGCCGCAGCCGCCCTTTGGCGATGCTCAATGTCTTCGATGCTCCGGTGATGGTGGTGAACTGCGAACGCCGCAGCAGTTCCACGGTGGCGCCGCAAGCACTGATGCTGATGAACAGCGATTTCATCCTCAAACAAGCCGGCCTTTTCGCTGCGCGCCTTCGCCGTGAAGCCGGCGATGATTCCGCCAAGCAACTGGAACGTGCCTGGCAGATCGCCTTCGGGCGCGGACCAAGCGCAGAGGAAAAACGCCTCGCCACCGGCCTGCTTTCCGCGCAAGCCGTCGAAGTGGAACGCCGCAACGTGGCCGATCACCCGTGGCAATATGGCTACGGCGAATATGACGCCACCAACCGGGTGCTGAAAAGCTTCAACCCGATGCCGCATTGGACCGGAAACGCGTGGCAAGGCGGCACCAAACTGCCGGATGCCAAGATCGGCTGGGCTACGCTCAGTGCCGTTGGTGGTCATCCGGGCACTACTGCCTTCTCTCCAGTTCGCCGCTGGGTCTCGCCGGTAGATGGCGTTATCCAGGTTTCTGGCAGTTTAGGCCATGGTTCACCCGCCGGTGATGGCGTTCGCGCCTGGGTGCTGCACAGCCGGCTTGGGGCTTTAGGTGAATGGAAAGCCCATAACACCAACACAGACACGACCTTGGCCCGCATCGAAGTGAAACGCGGGGATGTGCTGGACTTGGGCGTGGATTGCCAGCGGGACGAAAACTCAGATTCCTTCAACTGGTCACCCACTGTTAGCCTGTTGACGGCCGGTAAAAGCGTCGGCCGATCGGTCTGGTCGGCCCAAGAAAACTTCGCCGGACCATTCAAACCGGCGCAAGCTGCTGACCGGGCTTTGACCAGCCTGTGCCAGGCCTTGCTCAGCGCCAACGAATTCCTGTATGTGGATTAAACCACCCAGCATCAACAAACGCCGCCACCACATACTGCCATGAACCCGTTTGTTTCCTCACTTCACAGCCGCCGCCAGTTCCTCGCCCGCAACGCCATGGGCATCGGTGGCGTCGCCCTGGCCTGGATGCTCCAGCAGGAGCGTTTGCTCGGCACGCCCGCAAAGGTCATCGGCAACCGCGAGAGCTTTGACCTGAAACCGCGACAGCCGGATTTCCAACCACAAGCCAAGGCGATGATCTCGCTCTTCATGCACGGCGGCCCCAGCCATGTCGATTTGCTCGATCCGAAACCGGAACTGACCAAGCGCAGCGGGGAAGATTACGCCGGGGAAGTCACCTTCAGCTTTGTCAACCGCGCGAGCAAGAAGTTGCTGGGCAGCCCGTGGAAATTTAACCAATGCGGTCAAAGCGGTACGGAAGTCTCCGAGCTGTTGCCCCACTTCGCCGGGATCGTGGATGACGCCTGTGTCATCCGCTCTATGCATACGGACATCAATGGCCACGAGCCTTCGATCTGGTCCATGAACACGGGTCGGGCCCAACCGGGCCGTCCAGCGCTCGGTTCCTGGCTCACCTACGGCCTCGGCTCTGTCAGTCAGGACTTGCCCGCTTACCTCGTCTTGACCGATCCCGGCGGCTTGCCGGTGGATGGCGTGCGCAACTGGTCCAACGGCTGGATGCCGCCCATCTATCAAGGCACCGTCATCCGCCCCACGGAACCGCGCATCCTGAATCTTGATCCGCCCGCAGAATTGAAAGGTTCATTGCAAGAACAGAACCTCTCGTTCCTCGAAAGCCTCAATCGCCTGCACTTGAAGCAGCATCCAGGTGAAGCCGATCTCGAAGCCCGCATCGCCAGTTACGAACTGGCCGCCCGCATGCAAACTGCGGCGAAGGAAGCCATGGACCTGTCGGGCGAGAGCGAAGCCACCAAGAAACTTTACGGTTTGGACAATCCCGTCACGCGTGAATACGGCACCCGCTGCTTACTGGCGCGTCGCCTTGTCGAACGTGGCGTGCGCTTCGTGCAGATTTTCATCGCCGGACAGATCTGGGACAACCATGAGAGCATCAAGACCGGCCTCGTTTCTTGTTGCCAGAAGACGGATCAACCGGCAGCGGCACTCGTCAAAGACCTCAAGGCGCGTGGGTTGCTGGACACCACGCTCGTGCATTGGGGCGGCGAGATTGGCCGCCTGCCCGTCACGGAAAACCACGGCGCGGCGGACAAAGCTGGCCGCGACCATAATGGACAGGGCTTCTCCTCCTGGCTGGCCGGTGGCGGCATCAAAGGTGGCATGGTTTATGGCGCTACCGATGAATTCGGCCATAAGGCTGTCACGGACAAGGTCAGCCCACACGATTATCATGCCACCCTGCTCCATCTCTTCGGCATGAACCATGAGCGGCTGATTTTCCAGAGCAATGGGCAGGAGCAACGCATCACGGACAACAAACCTTGCCGGGTGGTGAAGGAGATTCTGCGTAACGCTTGAGGAACCGTATCTTTTCCATCAACGCACAGTCAGCCAAAGCGATTCTGTCTGTTCGATGACCAACGTCGTATAGCCCTGCGGCACTCCGTTATCGATTCCGCGGCTGATCATTTCGAAGACAGCGAAACCGTTCGTTCTCGCTGCCTGCTCATTTACTGCCAGTGTGAAAATACCGCTGAAGGGCTTGGCATCCGCTTGCGCCACCAGCTTGATGGCCACTTCTCCGCCCTTCGCTGGCACTTCACCAGCTACCAGAGACACACCTTTGGGCAGCCCATTGGCAGCGATCACCAAAGGCTTATCGTGCCCATGTAATTTAGTCACCGTTACCTTGATCTCATTGGTTTTTCCGGGCGAGACATTGAAATTATTGGCGGCCACGGTTGCCCGGAAACCTGGCTTGGGCTCGGTCACCGAGAGTCGATAGATGTAGTTGCTGCCGCCTTGCCTCAAGAGGCTGGAAACTACCGCGATAAATTTGCCGTCCGCGGGAGCGGTCCACACCAAACTGGGATCGGCTGAATTGTTCGCGTCATCATTCTTCGCCAGTTCCTTGCCGGTGGAATCTTCAATCCGCAGCGTGGCATCCAGCGGAAATCCTAGCTTGTCAGACTGCACTGCCACTTCCCATTTTTGTCCCTTCTTGGTTTCGAAACCAAACCGGTCCACATCTCCGATTTGCTGGATACGTCCGCTCATATACCCTGGTACGATCATGTTCTGGGCTTGGGCCACGGCATCATTAGGTTCTTGCTCTTCCAGCTCAGGCAAAGTTCCCACCGGGATAGCTAATGTGTTTAATGAGCCCAGCCTGACCGGAACCGTTGTCGTATTGGTGGGAAGTGAACTGGTTTGCAAACACGCCACCATCCATTCTTTGCCATCTAACAGATTCCAACCGGTCACTTTTACCTTTGCCAGGTTGGTGCGTATCACGCCGGTCGGATAAGCGTAATCCAAATAGGGTCCGGTCGTCAGGCTGAGCCGATAGATGTTGCCCGTGCCGCCATCGAAATTGATGGAAGAATTGGCCGGGTAGGAGAAACCCATCGCCTGCACCACATACGTCCCGGCTTTGGGCGCTTGCCATGCGATGAAGGGATCCAGCGTGAAGTTGCCGTCGTGATTATAGGCCATTTGCACGCCGTTTGTGTCCGTGATGCGCAACATGCCGTCCATCGTTGAACCCAGCACGTAGGCCTCCATGGAAGCGATCAACCATTGCCCCGCTGCCACTTTCACCGCGAATGAATCAACATCTCCATTCTTCTCCAATCGCCCGTTCACGATGACCGGCAGTTTATCTATCACCTGGGGTTTGCTGAAATCTTCGTTCGGCTCTTTTTCCTCCAGTTCAGCCGTGTCACTCACCAAGAAAAAACGGACCGTGGACGCACCTTCGGCATTGTATAGCCGGACGAGGTGAGGACGGATTTCCGCCTCTGGCAATACGATGACGCTGAACTTGCCCTTGTCTTTTTCCGCCTTGAACTGGATGCGCGGATCATCCGTCCACACTTCCACCGGCCAAGGGTCTTGCTTGCCTACGGCCGTGACAAAATTGGTCGTGCCACGTCTTGCGCCGGCCGGATAGAGATGCTCCAACGTCGGTGCCGCCGCGTGAATCCAGCCCGCAGCACAGCATAACCAGCACAACAGGAACGGCCTGATGGACCACCGGCGCAATCTCAAGCGAAGAGCTCCTTCATCGGTTTGCCGCCATTGACGATCTGGACCGGCCGCCCGGTGTTAGTATGCAGGACGCGGTTGGGATCGATGCCCATCTTGGTGTAAAGCGTTGCGGCGAAGTCTTCCGGCTTATACACATTCTCGGCGGCGTGATACCCCTTGGCATCCGTTGCCCCCACCACTTGGCCACGCGGCACACCCGCACCGGCCATCAGGACCGACATCGCATGCGGCCAATGATCACGGCCTGCGTCCTTGTTCACCTTGGGCGTACGGCCAAACTCTCCCAGCACCACCACCAGCGTATTGTCCATCATCCCACGCTGATCCAGATCGCGGATCAGTGCGGCGACGCCTTGATCGAACCGTTTGTTGAAATCACCTTTCAGCGTCTTGAAGATGTCCTTGTGATGATCCCAGCCACCGTAATAGACCGTCACAAAGGAGACGCCCACTTCCACCAAGCGACGCGCCATCAGCAGGCGCTGGGCAAAATCATTGCGCCCGTAGCTCTCGCGCACTTTGTCCGATTCCTTGGCGATATCAAAAGCCGCCTGTGCTTCGGGCGAGGCCACAAGGTTCAACCCTTGCTCGTAAAATTTGTCGAAGGTCACCGTCGGATCATCCGCCAGCTTGTCATTGATCCGCACCATGTCATCCAAAGATTTGCGCAACGCCTGGCGGTTCTCCGCCCGTCCTTCGCTGATATCTGAAGGCAACACCACATCACGCACCTGGAAGTTCTTGCTGTCGGGATTGCCGCCGATGACGAACGGCGCATGCTGGCCACCGAGGAAATTCGGCCCGCCACTGCGCGAGACTTGCGGCATGGACATGTACGCGGGCAGGCCGTTCCGCACCCCGCGATCGTATGAGACCATCGAACCGAAAGAGGGATGGAACGTGACGAATGCCCCGCAGGCCACCGGCACAGGCGTAGGTGCCCCCGTCATCATGTAATGATTGCCGCCGCCGTGATTCGGGTCTTTATGTGCGATGGAACGGATGATCGACATCTTGTCCGCCACCTTGGCCAGCTCCGGCACGCACTCGCTGAAATGGATGCCCTTGGCGCTGGTCGGGATGGCTTTGAACTCGCCGCGGATCTCGCTGGGTGCATCAGGCTTGGGATCAAAGCTCTCGTAGTGTGATGGCCCGCCATCCAGCCAGACCATGATGCAATTCACGTTCTTCTTGGATTTGACCGTGGGAGCAACCGCCTCGGCCGCCTGCAGGCGCAGGATATCGGCAAAGCCCAAACCCATCATGCCACCCAGTCCTAGCTGGATGAAATCCCGCCGGGCCATCCCCGCACAGTTATATTTCAGGCTGCTCATAATCTTTGGTTCCTGTTTTCGCGTGTTTAGCGGGCCGTAAATATTCTCAATGATTAAACACGAACTCGGCCGAGTTTAGCAATGCCCACAGCACATCTTCGGTCGCAGTCTGGGGTGTTGCATCTTTGCTGCTGAACACTTTTATCGCGATCTGTTTTTCTTCGTCCGTCGGATAGCGGCTCAAAGCGGCCAGATACAGTTCCGTCACGATCTCCTCTGGGGCTTTCTTGCTCTCGACCAGTTGTTTCACGCGCCCTTCCTTGGCCGTGAGCTTGGACTGCAAAGCTTTCGAGTTCATCATGTGCAGCGATTGCACCACCGATGTCGAGGTGTCGCGCTCGCAAGGGCAATCACTGCTGGAGTTCGGGCGGCTGAAAGCATCCATGAACGGAGAATCGATCTTGTAAGTCCATGCCTGCGTCGCCCGGGCCCCGATGGGCATGCCGATGAAATTATCCCGCACGCCCGTCACATCTACCACGGCATCCAGCAACACCTCGGCCGGCAGGCGGCGACGGTAAGAACGTGAGAAGTTCTTGGTGTCCGCCACGTTGTATTCGCTCGGCACGGAACTGAGCTGATACACATGCGAGTTCATGATGAAGCGCATCAGCGCCTTCAGATCATAGTTGTTCTTCACCAACTCCTTGCCCAAAGCTGCCAGCAATGCCGGATTGCTCGGCGGATTCGACGCGCGAAAATCATCCACGGGATGCACGATGCCACGCCCGAAGAACTCGCCCCAGATGCGATTCGCCACCGCTTTGGCCAGAAAAGGATTTTCCGCATCCGTCAGCCAGTCCGCCAAAGCCGTGCGTGGGTCCTGGTTGTCCGCCAGCTTCACTTCGGAGCCTTCGGGGGGCCTTGGTTTCATCACTTTGCCCGTCACCGGATTCTTCACCGTGCCGCTGTCGGGCTTGAAGTAAACATACTCGGTCCCCGCCGAGATGGGGGGCGAAAGACCCGCCCCTTTGCGCTGTAGCGGACCGAAATACGCAGCGAATTGGTAGAAATCATCCATGCTCCACTTCTCATTCGGATGCTGATGGCATTTCGCGCATTCCAGCCGGACACCGAGAAATATCTGGCTGAACATCGTGGTCAGGTCCGCCGGTTCGCGCCGGTCGCGATAGATGATGGTCGGCGCATCCTTGTGCGTGCTGCCCTCGGCCGTGACGATCTCCCGCACGAACTGATTGTATGGCTTGTTGTTGCGGAAACTCTCGCGCACCCATTGATCCAGCACGTAGACGCTCTTCACGCCCACCCGGTCCGGATTGGGTCGCACGAGATCAGTCCACTTGGTGGCCCAATGATCGCCGAAGCCTTTATCTTGCAGCAAACGATCCACCAGTTTGTTCCGTTTATTCTCCGCCTTGTCCGCCAAAAACTCTTTCACCTCATCTGGGGTGGGCAAACGGCCGATGGAATCCAGCGAAGCCCGCCGGATAAATTCCTCGTCGGTGCACGTGGCCGAAGGCGCATACCCCATTTTCTTCAGCCGTTCATAAACTAAGCGGTCGATCTCATTATTCACCGTCAGATCGGCGTAAATCTTGTCTGGCAATAAACGGTCCGAGGGCACCGTGATGCGCGCGATATCCACCCATCCCATGAAACGCGCGATGATGACGCCTTCGCCCGCAGTCTTGCCCACGGTCACTTGACCGTGATGATTGACCGTGGCCATTTCCTTGTCGTTCGAATCATACTCTGCCAACGAAGTGACATCCCGCGTGCTGCCATCCGAATATTGGGCGAGCACGAGCAGTGATTGATTCGCTTCCTTGCGATAGCGCCGCTCGGGTGGATACATCTTCACCCCGACGAGGACCGGTTCATCCGCATGCTCATACACCATCCCTTGCTTGATCCATTTGGCGATGAGCTTGTATTCGTCCGAGTCCGGCGTGAAACGCTGGCCGCCTTCATGATCCACTTGCAGCGTCGCCTTTTTCAGCAACAGGCTTTCATCGGGATACGCCGGGAACACGCGCCTGCCCCGTTCTTCAAATACGATTTCGTGATAGTCTGCCTTGGGATCGTAAGCGAACACGGACATCTTGAATCCGTTCTGTCCCTCCGGCTTGGCGTGGCATCCGCCGAGGCTGCAACCGGATTTGGTCAAGGTCGGCAGCACATCATGCGTAAAACTCAGTGCCACTTCATTGGTCACCGCTTCAACTGTCACCGACACGTTGGCGGTAACGCCACCGACGGTGGCCTTGATCACCGCGCTCCCCGCTTGCAACGGCTTCACTAAACCATGTTCATCGACGGTGGCGATCTGCGGCTTCGTTGAGGTGAATTTCACCCGGCCGGTGATATCCACATCAAACCCGTTCGTGGAAGCGCCTGTGAGCACCACATGGTGAGCGTCTTTGCCAGCCTGCAGTTCGAGTTTCTCCGGGTAAGCCGTGATGGCTTTGAATTCTGCGGGCGGTGGAGGTGTCGGTTTGGGCGGTTGAGGCGCTGGGCTGCAGGCAGACAGCCACCACACCAAGCTGAGGCAGCTTCGCCAGGTGATTTTTGATGTCGTCTGTTTCACCATGCGCAATTTGCGTTACTCTTTTACCGGCACACTGGCGGTAATTGGCGGGGTAGCCGGTTTCAACTCAGCCTTTTGTTTCCCACCGGATTCCCACACATAGGTGGAACCTTGGATGCTGCCCGCATAGATCACCTTGGCATCGGCTGAGGTGGCCACACTGATCAGAGGCGCTTCAATCGAATTCACCTTGCGATCGCGGGCGCCACCAGAACGTTCCTCGCCCGTTTGCACTTTGAACTCGCTGAAAGTCCGGGCCGCACCATCTTCACAGGTCGATACGAGCGTCTTACCATCCGGTGTCCACGCCAACCCGGTGATCGGCGATGAATGCGCGGCAATGGCGATGACCTTCTGCTTGGTCTGCACATCCCATACTTTCAGTTCCTTGTCTGAACCGCCGCTGGCCAACCGTGTCGCATCTTCATTGAAAGCAACGGCCAGCACATGCCCGGTATGACCTTCGAATTGCCCCTTTTCCTTGCCTTCAGGCAGTGCCCAAAGCCGCACCAATTTATCCGCGCTGCCGGTGGCCAGCAGTTTGCCATCCCGGCTGACGCTGCACGCGTAGATAGTGTCACTATGTGCCGTCCACTGGTGCTTCACTGAACCGGACGATACTTCGACCACCTGGACCAAACCCGCTTTTGCCGTTTCACCATAAGCCAGCACCAGCCATTTCCCATCGGGCGTGAAGTTCGCGCTGGTGACCCGTCCTGTCAGTTGATTCGTCAGGGTCGCCTTGTGCGTCCACGTTTTCGTTTCCCACAACCATACCTTTTGAAACTCACCAGCTACCACCAATCCGCCATCCGGGCTGATCGCCAGCGACTGCACGGCGTCACGGGGCCCGCTTAATGTCTGGATCAAGGGAGCTTCCGGCTTCTCTGTGTCATGGATGAACACTTGGTTGCCCCGTCCCAAGGCGAGTAACTTACCGTTCCCGGAAAGCGCCAGGGCAAGCACCGGGTGGTATAACGAAGGGAGCGGGCCAAAATCTGCCGGTACGGGAGCCGAACGGGGGGCGTTCAAGACGGATTCATCCCACACCGCTCCGGCATCCACCCAGGCGCGCAAGGTGGCGATTTGCGGCTCCGCCAGCTGCTTCTTGGGCGGCATGTGAGGATCGGCCTCCGGGGCGAGCGACTTGATCAGCAGGCTCTTCACACTGTCACCCGGTAGCAAAACGACGCCGTTTTCGCCCCCTTTGAGGGCCTTTTCCCGGGTGTGCAGCGCCAAATCTCCCTTTTGTTTTTCCCCATTGTGGCAGGACAAGCAGTTCTCCCGCAGCAACGTCATGGCCTTGGCAATATTCCTCTGTGCCACTTCAGCCTCATCGGCGGCTAAAGCGACGTTCGCAAATGGCCAGCTAAAGGCCAGGAGCATTACCCAAAAACGGCGCATGCAAACAGTTTGGATGTCTTTGGCTGGCAGTATATTCAACCCAAACAGCCAGCTCCTAGGATAAACTCACAACGGATGGCCGGTTATCATCTGGGGCTGTGAAGAAACTGGATTAAATCAGCAAAATCTTGCGGTTTAAGCCCTGTTTCCAATCCCTCAGGCATCAATGAGAGATTCGAGCCCCGCAAACTCGCGATGTCATTACGCACGATCGCCCGGGTTGTGCCATCCGCCAGCTTCATCGTGATGCTGTTGCCCGTTTCGCTCGTGATGAGCCCGTAAAATTCATCACCGCTTTTGAGCGTGCAATTATAGGCGAAGAAACCCGGCTGCACATCGCTGCTCGGATCAAGGATGTTCACCAGCAGTTTCTCCGCTGGATGCTCCGTCACCGAGCGCAGGTCCGGTCCGATCTCGTTACCCTGCTCCCCTAGTTTATGACACGTAACGCATAATTTCAGATAGACCGCCTGCCCGCGCTTCACATCGCCCTTCAAGGCCAATGCCGGCCGGAACTGCTCCACCACTTGCGCCCGGCTGGATGCGCCCGCCTTGAACACATCATTCGCCAGCTCCTGTACCCGCTTCGCTTGATGCCGTTGCAACTGCGCCCGGCGCGGGGCATCGAACACCATTGGACTGACCTCTTCTGCTTTCACCCGCTTGAGCAATTCATACAGCCATGCTTCACGGGTAAATAGTGCCTCTAAAACCTGATTGCGGGTCTCGGGTGCGAACGCTGCCCAATGTTCCAGCAACCGGCCCGGCACCCGGTCATCCCCGGTGGAAGCCAGCGCCTTGATCGCCACCCGCTGTGCCTCGCCGGGCATCTGCGGAGTCAGCCAGCCGTTCAGCAACTCCATCACCTGCGTGCGCTGTGATGGCTCCCGCGCCAATAGTTCAACCGCTGCCGCCCGTTCCTGCAAAGGCCGCTTGTTGTCCGCCACACCTTGCCGCGCGAAAGCGAACAATGCCTCCGTCTGCTTCAAAATCGCAGCGAGTCCATCATCCCCCTGCTGCAATTCGCTCAGCGTTTTCTTACCTCGGGCGAGAATATTCAGAAAGCGGCTGAAGGCGGTCAACTGGGCTTCGCTGTAAACCCCGTCCTTCGCACTCAAGCTCGGGGACAGTAACTTTGCCACCGAATCCCGGTCATTAGTTCCGAGTGAAAGATTCAGCAACGGCTCTGCCAAGCTTTCCATCGCTGCGCCTCCCTCTTTGGTCACTGCCTCCACGATTACCCGCCCATGCGGCACAGCGGAACTCATCGCTGCCGCCAGAATGAAAACATCCTTACGGTCTTTGATGACTAGCTGCGCTAAAGCAGCGCCCGCGGAAGCGCCTTTCAATTCGCCCAAGCTCGAAGCCAGTTGCAATCGGACTTTCGCATCGCTGTGTGTCACCAGCTTCGTAGCCACTTGGATGACTGGAGGTGAACTCTGTGTCTCCGCCAAACGCAAAGCATGGATGAGCACACCCGGATGCGCATCCGCCAAGGCTTGCGCGACCAGTTCCGGTTTTAATGCCTGCAAACCATCGAGTGTGGCCAGCGCTTGCAATCGTCCTTGCGGGCTGGTCCCCTTCCGCACCATCTGCTCCAGCAGCGGCACCACGGACTTGTCCGCCTGCCACACCAGTGCTTGCTGCGCTTTGTCTCGAAGCCAGCCATTCGAATCATCGAGCAACGCAACCAGTTGCCCTCCGCTCAAACCCGACAGGTTCCCTTTGAACTTTGAGCTTTGAACTTTGCCCTTATCAGGAACCACCCGATAGATACGACCCATGTCATCGCCCAAGCGATAATGCGGCAGCAGTTCTGATTTACCGTTCGCCGGCAGCCACGCCGGGTGCTCGATCATGTAGCGATACATGTCCACCACCCAGAGCGCGCCATCCGGGCCTGTGCGAGTCATCACCGGGCGGCACCAGCGGTCTTCACTCGCGAAGAAATCATGTTTCGCCTCCTCGGGCGCGCGATGGAATCCGAAGCTCGTGCCTTCATCCGTAAGGATGTTGTGCTGCACCAGATTGTGGAATGGCTCACAGGTGAAGGCATGCCGATAACCATCACTGAACAGCCATTCGTCTTGATAGATCATCCCTGCACAGGCTGAAGTAAACCGCCCCGCTTGATCGAAACTGTGAAAGCGTTTCTCCTGAGAACTGACCGGATACACCTTGGGATTACCCGGCGTTACCACCTGCTTCTGCGGACTCGGCGAGGCCACGAAGGGATTGCGCCGCAGATAGCGATCCGAGAGCACATAGTGCCACAGCGGCCAGGAATTCTGCGTGCCGAACCAGTTGCCCCAGTCATCCCGATTGCGGCCAAACTGCGTCGGCCCCGATTCCGGTTCCAGCTCGCCTGTATCCGGCCGGAAACGGAAATCACGACTGCCCAACTCGATGCCCTTGCCCGTCAGCTTGGAAGTGATCACCACCTTGCTGCCATAACTCGGCGTATGACCGCCATTCGCGCAATACACCCAGTTGTCCAGGCCCCAGCGCAATCCATTCACGCGCAATTGCTGGTTGCCTTCGAAGAAACCGGTGAAGAGCACTTTCTTCTCATCCGCCCGGCCATCGCCATTCGTATCCCGCAGGAACAGGATGTCCGGCGCTGCTGTGACGATCACCCCATCGCGCCACGTCAGCAGTCCGGTGGGGAAATTAAGACCTTCCGCGAACACAGTAGATTTGTCGTAGCGCCCATCCCCGTTGGTATCCTCCAACACCCGCACACGACCACCAGACTTGCCATTGCCGTCCAGTCCCAGCGGATAATCCGCCATCTCCACCACCCACAGACGACCGGCCAGATCCCAATCGATCGCCACCGGGTCCATCGTCAAAGGTTCCGCTGCGACCAGTTCCACACGATAACCTTCACGCACCTTGATGCTCTTGAGCGCCGCCGCTGGAGCAAGTGGCAGCGAAGCCGGTGGTGGCGTGGCGGCGGCTGGTGGCGATTGTTTGGCCGTGCCCGTGACTTGGCCGGATGCCTTGTGAAGCTGCGTTGCTTCCGTCGCCGTCAAAGCCCGCTCGAACAAGGCGAACTCCGCCAGATAGCCATTCAAAGGCGTGAAGTTATCACTGCGAGCACCCAGAAAGAACTCCTTCACCCCTGCTGTAGTCACTTCCGCTTCACCGTTGATTTCCGGTTCGGCCACGCCATTCAGCCAAGCTGTCACCCGCTTGCCTGCTCGCACCAGCACCACATGGTTCCAAGTGTTCGACGGAATGATGGTATTGCCGGATAAGACTTGGTTTTTGGCGTTGCCGTTGAAGAACATCAAACGGCCCGGCAAGTTCTTGCGATAGGTGCCACCAATGCCCAGATGATCGCCCGGCGCTTGATTATTTCCATTCGGACCGCGCGAGAACAGATACGCCGTCACCGCCTGCGCATAGTTCGGTGAGTTATTGCGGAACCAGAACGAGACACTGTAATCACCAGCCTCTTCCCGGAACTGGCCCAGGATGCGTCCACCATTCACCGCGGCATAAGTCACCGGCTGAACGGTGACATTCCCCTCTATCCGCCCAGTACGTTTGTTGGCGGAAACGTCTGGCACTGTACCGTCCTTGGCCTCTTTCAGCGACCACACCAAAGATGGTTTCAACCCGGCCACAGCTTCCCGATAAGCGGCGGGAAATTTCGGCGGATTCGCCCGTTCCAGTTCCAGCTTCAGCGCCGCCGCTTTTTCGGCTGCCTCCCGTTCACGCGACTGCGGAATCCCAGAAATCTTCCAATGCGCAGCCAGCTCTTCCGGTTTCAATACCCGGTCGTAATAAGCGATCTCGTCTAGCTTGCCTTCCAGATACTGCTCCTTGTTCATCGCGCCACCGAAGCACAGACCCTGAGCCTTCGTGGCCGCCACTGTGCCTGTGATCTCCGGCATCGTCCGACCATCCAGATACACCCGCACCTCATCCCCATCCCGCACCAAAGCCACCTGATGCCATTCTTTCAATTCCAGTTCAGTTTTGCCCACAAAGCGTTTCGTTCCTTGGCTGAAGAAAAGCCGTCCTGCTGGCCCACTGTTACCGGTGATGCCCAATTGCTCCTGCGCGTCATCCGTCGCCAGCAGGATTCCCGTGGTGCCGCGCAAGCTCGTCACCAGTCCGTTCCACAGCCAAAACTCCGCGCTCCATCGCTTGCCCGGCTTCACCTCGGCTTTCAATCGTCCGCCAGCAAAATGCGCGGCGCGATTGATCTCACCTGCCACTGAGAACTCAGAAGACGTCAACGCTGGTTTAGGCGTGATACCGGCACCGCTGCCCGCTCCGGCCAGATACAGCGCGATGCCATTCTCATACTTCGCCGGATGCTTGTTCCCGCTGCTATCCTGAGCCGTCGGGATAACCATTTCCTCCAAGCGCCAGTAGGCCGCTGGCTTTCCGCTTAAGATGGCCTTCGCGTAATTGCCCAACCCCACCGTAACCGGCTTGCGCGGCTGGCCCGCCACTTCTTCCAATGCTGTTAACAAAGTCTCGACGATTCTCGGCTCCGCCTGCACTTCCAATCCAGCGGTACGCGGCCCAAGTAGTATAACCACCCAGCGCGTGTTGCTCCGGTGGCGGAATATAACCTTCCGCACCATTGGCCAGCTCGATATTGAACGTCATCGCCAGCGGACTTTGTGCCTTCAGCTTTAGCCCCGTGAGGGCATAAACCTCATTCGGCAGCGTGGTGATGCCCAAGTCCCCGATACGCAAAGCTTGCAACTTCAGCTCCGTGCGCTGGCGCTCATGCAGGTGCAGCGCCTCGAACGCATAGACCTCCGGCCAGTTATTCGGCAGCCGGTCCCGGACTGTCGCCGCGATCTTACGCGCCCAAGCCAACCGGTCCGCATCCGGCACACGATATGCCAATGGCAGCTTCTTCTCTGTCATGCTTAGCGGTACCCAGTCCCGCCATTGGATCTTTTGATAGGCCGTGAATGCATGATCGGCGACTTCCTTGGCATAAGTGTCAAAACTGATCTGCCGCCGCGGAGCGGCATAGTCCATCCACATGAGATCGCCGCTCGTGCCTTGCGACATGATCCCGACAAACGGCCCGCTGCCG
Organism: Limisphaerales bacterium; assembly: GCA_965283725.1. Lineage (GTDB taxonomy): Bacteria > Verrucomicrobiota > Verrucomicrobiia > Limisphaerales > JAEYXS01 > JAEYXS01. The sequence continues at coordinate 503,378 of CBDIPT010000001.1, read as the reverse complement.
CCCTTGGCCCCGATGAGTTGCGCGATATGTTCTGCGAACCGTCCGTAATAATCTGCTGAAAGCGCGGGCGCGCCGAAGTAGTGCTGCGAGTAGTTCGCGAGCAAGCCCAAGGGGCGACCATCTTTCGCCTTCACCGCCAGCAGGCTCAAGCCCGGGTCCACTGGTCCGGGCCGATGGCATCGGGGCTTTGATGGCCCGGATGCATGTGGGCCTTGGCGCTGGCCTGCCCGTAAGGATCGGTGATGAGTTTGTCCGGGCGGCGAATCCAGCGCCGGTTGAACGTGTGTTCCCAGTCATCCACCGCCGCCCAGCCGATGCTCGCAGGCTCCAGATTCTTGATGGCACCGGCAATCGCCTCCGCGATTTTTCCGGCAAAAACTGCACATAATTCGTATCTGCCCGGCTGCCCAAACACGCCATGGATGATGGCGCAGAATGCGTGTGTGTGGCGCTCACCAGCATCCGGTCCGTGGGCAAACCCGTGGCCTTCTGCGCAATATCCTTGGCCCGATCAACCAGATCACGCGGCATCATGCAGGTGTCTACCACGCAAATGACCAACCGGGTCGAGCCATCATCCAACGCCAAGGCTCGGGCATGGAGAGTATCCGTCGCTTTGCTGGCCGATTTCTCGAGGAACCCGCCATTTACGAGCACAGGGTAATTCGTCGGGGTGATATCCACGGCCACTGCCCCGGCGCGAAAGTCAGCCGCTTGACCGTTGACTGCAAGCAACAATGGCCACAGCCAAAGCCATACCTTTACCTTGCAGCACAACTGTTTGATAGCCCGGGCTTGCCTTGGTGGTAGTTGCATAGTGGTTGGTGCCGTATCTTGTCCTGACGCATAACCCGAGGCAATCCATTCAAACTATCTCCCAAAAGCAGCCAGCGGAAACTCGGGGTTAGCTATCAATCCCAGTCCAGACCTGTAGTTTGGCTGTCGCTCAGGCCAAAACCTCTTTTTCCGCCTTGCGCCACAGTTTAACCGCTGGGTTCTTGGAAATCTGGCTGACAAGCCCAAGCGATTCTGCAAACGTACCTCTGATTACTCTTTAAACGCCGCATGCGCATCCGAAATCTAGCTGTTTTGCTGCTGGCTGCCCTGTTGGGTGGCACCTTCCCTAATCGCTCCCTGGCGGCTGCCGGTTCACCTTCGAAGCTTAACCCTTTTTTTGAACAGCATTGCCTGAAATGCCACGGTCCCGAGAAGCAAAAGGGTGATTTGCGATTGGATACCCTTGCCCCTCCCTCGGCAGATAAAAAGAACCTGGAAGTCTGGCGCAAGGTAGTCGAAGCAATTGATTCCGGGGACATGCCGCCCAAGAAGGAAGCCCGCCCAGATGCCGCAGCCATTAAAGCAGTCTTGCACAGCATCGGCGACGCTATGGCCAAAGCGCCCGGAGCACGGCCGGCAGCCCTTCGTCGCTTGAACCGGATGGAGTATGAGAACACGGTGCATGACCTCCTAGGCATCGACACACCGCTGGCCGACCTGCTGCCGGAAGACGGCAGTGTGCAGGGATTCGACAACGTAGCGAATGGACTCAGCATTTCCACGGTATTGATGGAGCGCTATCTGGAAGCGGCGGATGTGGCTTTTGAATCCGTGATCCGGCGGATCAAACCGCTACCGCCCGCCGCTCGCCGTGCCGTGATGATGGAGAACAAGGATAACATCGATTCCGTGGAAAAGAAAAAAGGCGGCACGATTGAGGTGGAGAATTCATTCGTGAAATTTGCCCCCGGTTGGCCGCCCGCCCGACTGGACTCCGCCCACCCTATTGAGGAAGGCATCTATCGTTGCCGTATCGCCGCCTGGCCGCATGAACCGGGCGAACGCACCTTGGCCGTAGCCATCTATGTCGGTGCTTTGTTCGGTCCCGGCAAGCTCCGCCCCATGGGTGTCTTCGATGTCACCGGCACACCGGCAGAGCCGCGCATTATTGAGTTCACCGCGCACATGATGGAAGGCGAAGCCCTACACATTGTGCCTCGCATCTACCCGGAACACATCACGTATCGTGACAAGCATGAAGCCCGTCCTGGCATAGGGCTGATGTGGGCCGAAACGTATGGTCCCTTGGATCAAGATTTCCCCTCACCGGCACAACGTCGTCTTTTTGGTAACAGCCCGACGATTTCCATGGCGGAAGGAAATCCGGTTTACATGCGGAATCGTAAGGGCATGAAGCAGCACAATGTCGTCTCCTCGCAGCCAGCCGCAGACGCGGAACGGATCATCCGCGAATTTGCCCCACGCGCCTTCCGGCGTCCCGTGGAAAAGGCCGTGATCGATTCCTTTGTGAAACTGACGCTGGACCGCTTGAACGAGGGCCGCACCTTTGAGCAAGCCGTGCGGGCGGGTGTCTGGTCCATCCTCTGCTCGCCCTATTTTCTTCTGATCAACCGGGAACCCAAGCCGGATGATTATACACTTGCCTCACGCCTCTCTTACTTCCTCTGGTCCACCCTGCCAGATGAAGAACTGACCAGCTTGGCGGCCAAAGGCCAGCTCAAAGACCCGAAAGTCATGTACGCTCAAGTGGAACGCATGATCAAAGATCCGCGTCGCCAACGCTTCGTGGAAAATTTCACCGGTCAATGGTTGAACCTGCGCGACATCGAATTCACCACCCCGGATGCCAAGTTGTATCCGGAGTTCGAACCGCTCTTGCAGGAAGCCATGCTGGCGGAATCGCGTGGTTTCTTTGCCCACATCCTGACGAACGATCTCAGCGTAGCAAATTTCATCGCGGCAGACTTCACCGTGCTGAACGAACGGCTAGCCAAACATTATGGCATCCCAGGCGTGAAGGGACACGAGACATTCCGTGTCGTGCCACTGCCGAAAGACAGCATTCGCGGCGGCGTGCTCGCGCAAGCTGCGGTCATGAAGGTCACGGCCAATGGCACCACCACCTCCCCTGTTTTGCGTGGGGCATGGGTATTGAACAAAGTCTTGGGCCAACCTGCGCCTCCCCCACCCGCTGGCGTGCCGGCGGTGGAACCGGATATCCGGGGTGCCACCACCATCCGCGCACAACTGGACAAGCATCGGGCCGATGAATCGTGTGCCCGTTGCCATGCGCGGATCGATCCGCCCGGCTTCGCACTGGAGGTGTTTGACCCCATCGGCGGCTATCGTGACCGCTATCGCTCATTGGGCAGCGGAGACAAAGTAAAAGACCAGCGTTATAAGTTGGGGCTGAAGATCGAGACGGATGGAACAATGCCCGATGGAAAAACTTTCGCCAATTTCATCGAGTTTCGCCAACAACTGCTGTCAAATCGTGAGCGGGTGGCTCGGGCTATCGCCGCAAAATTATTAGTCTACGCTACGGGCCGCCCAATCACCGCGGCGGACCGCACCGCCGTTGATGATGTCGTCGCCAGAAGCCAGCAAAAAGACCTCGGCCTGCGATCCATGATCCATGCCGTGGTGGACAGCGAACTCTTTCAACAACCTTAAATCATTACCATGAAGCCGCTTAGACTGAATCGTCGCACGTTTCTTCGCGCCACGGGAATCGCGATGGGGTTGCCGTTGCTCGAGAGCATGCTGCCCACCCGAGCGCTCGCCACGGAAACGCCCGATATCCGCCGCATGGTCGCGATCTGCGCACCCTTGGGCATACACACTCCCTTCCTGGTGCCGCAAACTGCAGGTAAAGACTACGAAGTCACGGCCTACCTCGAGCCGCTGCAAGCGCTGCGGAACAAATTCACCGTGCTCTCCGGCTTGTCCCATCCGGATGTCGATGGCGGCCACTCCGCCGAACAGAGTTACCTGACCGGTGCTGCGCATCCGGGCCAGCCGAGCTTTCGCAACACCATCTCGGTCGATCAATTCGCGGCAGAACAAATCGGACACCGTACGCGGGTCAGCTCAATCGTCCTCTCGGCCAATGGTGCGGGCTTGTCCTATACCCGTTCTGGCGTGCGCATCCCGCCTGAAATGCGGGCTTCCAAACTTTTTGCCCGACTCTTTCTCGAAGGAACGAAAGAGGAAAAAGCGTCCCAGATGCGTCGCATCAAAGATGGTCAAAGCATCATGGATTTAGTCCGTGAACAAACCGGCCAGATCAGCCGTTCACTCGGCCGTGAAGACGTGCAAACGTTGGATCAATATTTCACCAGCGTGCGGGAGCTGGAACAACGCCTCGTCAAAGCCGAGGAATGGGCAAAATTGCCGAAACCCAAAGTGGAACAGAAACCGCCCACGGACATCGAAGACCGCGCGGATTTCACCGGGCGCATGCGTTTGTTTTATGACCTCATGTTCCTCGCTATCCAAACGGATTCGACACGCTTGATCACCTTTTGCGGCGCAGGCGGCAACGAAGTGGTATCACTTCAAGGAGTCGATGATGGCTGGCACAATCTTAGTCATCACGGCAAAGACCCGGATAAGATCAAGAAGCTGGCTATCATCGAGAAGGAAGAAATGCGGCTCTTCGGCGAGTTCATGCAAAAGCTCGAATCGGTGCGTGAAGGCGAACATACCCTGCTGGACCAAACCGCCATCATGCTGGGTTCGAACCTCGGTAACGCCTCCAGCCACAACAATACCAACCTGCCCATGATCACCGCAGGTGGACGCTTCCAGCATGGGCAACATCTGGCGTTCAATCCGGAGACGCCACCACCGCTCTGCAACCTGTTTGTCTCCTACCTCCAACACTTGAAGCTGGAGGTGGGCACCTTTGCCAGCGGTTCAAAACCATTGGATGGATTGAAGCCAGCGTGACTTAACCCATCCAGTTGCATCTAGGTGCAGGCAGTTAGCAGAATGAACCTAGTCGTTATTTTCACGCATCCTACTTTTACCTGCGGCATAAGCGGTTCTGCGCCACGTCTTATTTATATCCAATATAAATCGAACTGGTTGCGGGAAAGATCGTGAGGATGAGCAGGAGCTAAATTGGCCGCTCACATACTAAAGGATGGCCCGAGCTGAGCCGCCTCAACAACATAAACCCTTGCCCCCATGCATGCCTCAATCAGGCATGATTAAGCGATCAATTCTGGAATTGGCCGGCCGTGATCCACAATCGGCGTAGGCCGACCGTTGAAATCATTAATGGTGACCTTGGGGGCATCGATGCCGAGGTGATGATAGATGGTCGCCAGAAAATCGCCTGGGCCACAGGGGCGCTCCGTGACGTCTTCGCCACGTTTGTCGGTCGCACCGATGACCCGCCCCGTCTTGATGCCCCCACCCGCCCAGATGTTCGAGAAAGCCCGCGGCCAATGATCACGCCCCGGCTGCAAAGTGCCTGCGGCGGCACTGGCATCGCCCGCACCTGTGCTGCGGTCGAAATTGATTTTCGGCGTGCGCCCAAATTCACCAGTGACGACGACGAGCACACGTTTGTCCAATCCTCGTGCGTAGATGTCTTCTATAAGAGCGGAGACGGCCTGATCGTAATTGCCCATGCGGAACCGCATAGCTTCAAAGACGTGATGATTTACCGCGTGATCGTCCCAATTTTGCACCCGGCCACAGAGCGGCCCGCTTAGACTGCTCGTGACGATGTCCACCCCCGCCTCGACTAAGCGACGGGCCAGCAACAATTGCTGTCCCCAACGATTGCGGCCATAGCGATCACGCGTGCGTGCATCCTCCTTGCTGAGATCAAAGGCATCACGCGCCTTGGGGTTCGTGAGCAATGTCACCGCTTGCGCTTCAAATTCGTCCAAGGCCCCCAACTCGCCTTCACGGTCAAAGGCGCGCTCCATACGATCCAAACTCTTGCGCAGTGCCACACGATCACTCAGACGCTTGGACTCGGCGACATCGGCCAGGCCGATGTTCGGCACCTGGAAGTTCGGCCGGTTCGGATCATCATTCACGGCAAAAGGAGAGAAGGCGTCACCCAGATATGCCGGGCCGTTATATTCCAACGGGGGATTTACCCCCACGTAATTCGGCAAAGGATTCGTCCGCTTGCCGTCCTTGCCGCGCAGATAATGAGCTACCGACATCCAGTCCGGCAACCGGGGCTTGGGCTTGTCGCGCTCATCAGAATCGCCGGAAAGCATCTGCATCGAGCCGGCGGGGTGCCCCCCCGCTTTTTGATTCATGGAACGAAGGACGGTGAATTTATCCGCAATCTTGGCCTGCAGCGGCATCAATTCCGTGAACCGTGTGCCGGGAACCTTGGTGGCGATGGTCTTGAACGGGCCACGATACTCGCTGCCGATATCCGGCTTCGGGTCATACGAATCGATATGCGAGAGGCCGCCGGGCAGCCAAACCATGATCACCGCCGTCTTCTCGCGCTCCGGCTTCCTGGCATTTTCCGCCTGTAAGCGCAGCACAGCGGGCAAGCTCAACGAGGCGAAACCGGTGAGGCCCAGCCGCATGAAACTGCGGCGGCTCAAAGGCCCCGGGCAAGGAATGATGGAGGATGACATAGGTTGCACGGTTTAGGTTGCAGCAGCAAAATTTAATTTGAGTGACGCCGGGTTCATCATTTCATTTGGCTCCGAAAACGATCAGTTCTTTGCCATTAGTACCGTCCCAGACGCGCAGGACGCTGTCTTCACCGCCTCCGATGACCATACTGGCATTGGCGGTACTGGCGGCGGCTTGCATAAAGTCCGGCAGCTTCGCGATGGCGCGCACTTCACCTCCGTCATCATTGACGATGCGCACGAGATTGTCACCGGCGGAAGTGACCAACTGGCTGGTCGCCCCGATGAACTGCAGCGAGGTCACTTCTTTCGTCCAGCCTTCAATCTTCTTTTTGCGCTCACCCATGAGCATATCCCACGTGATCACCACACCATCGGCTCCAGCACTCGCCAGCACCCGGCCATCAGCGCGAAAAGCGACACCCATGACATGATGAGTATGACCTTCAAAGAGGTTGACCTGATTACCCGTTGCGATCTCGGTGACACGCGCGATTTTATCCGCACCGCCGGAAGCAAGCAACCGGCCGTCCGGGGAGAAATCCAGACTGAGCACTGTATCTTCGTGCCGGTCTTTCCACGTCTTCAGGACTTTACCCGTGGCCACATCAAAGAGGCTGACATCACCAGAGCGGGATGGATCACCACCGCCGGTTGCGAGCGTTTTCCCATCGGGACTGAACCGCACAGCATTAACCCGATCAGTAAACAAGTTACGCTCTTTTCCTGCACCGAGAACACGCTCTAGCACCCAGTGCGATGTAGAACTGGTCATGGAGACAGTGCCATCAGCCAGACAGGCGATGAACGAACCGTTGCCACTGCGCGTCAATACCGCCCCGGATGTTGCCACGCTGTCAACTTGTTCGATGGGAGTGCCAGAAGCCAACGCCCAAACGCTCAGCACGCCGTCTGTGAAAACTGCCGCGACCTGCTGGTTATCCACCGAGAAAGCGAGTGATAGCGGGCGGGCGTTCAATTTAGCTAGCGATTGCCGGGCGGCAGTGAGCTCTGCAGTAGCTTTGTCCAAAGCGGCTTTCGAGCTTTCAATCGCGGCTTTAGCGGTTTCTAAGGCGGTGCTGTTTTTGGCCTTTGTTTCCGTGATGCGCACCACTTCATCCTCAGCATCCTTCAAATTGCTCTCGGCCGCAGAGACGGCTGCCAGCGCAGAAGATTCAGCCATCGTAACCGGGGCCAGCTTTTCTTGGGCGTCCTTGAGCCGTTTTTCTAACGCAGCGTCCGCCTTGCCATCCGCAGTCTTGGCGATGAGCGCTAAAACCTCATCCACCGCCATTTGCGCGGCTGCTTTGGCGTCTGGGCCGGCTTCACAGCCTTGGTCTTTTCCGGCACCACTTTCTTCATGGCCACAATCGCCTCGTTGGCTTTCTTCAACAGCTCATCCAAGGCTTTATTCTGCGCATCGATGCGTGCAGCTTCCTTTTTCTGGCAAGACTGTTCCATGCCTTGTGCAGCCACAGTCCACTCCAGCGAGGCAATCTGCTGGTTCGCGTTTACACGTCCGCGCAATTCAGTCAGCTGTTTGCCGGTTTCACCGTCCCAAATACGCACCATGCCATCCGCACCGCCAGTCGCAAGCTGGCGACCGTCCGGGGACAAGCCGAGACATGTGACGCCAACCGCAGGCATTTCACGCGTCACGCTTGCTTTGCTGATGCTCCAAATCCGCAATTTTCCATCTTCACTCGCAGTGATGAGAGCATCCGGGGTGGCGCCTTTGCTCATGGCAGTAACTGCCCCTGCCGCACCTTTGAGCTCTTTGCTTTGCACCAGCTCGGCGCTGCCAACGGACGGAAGAGACCACACGCGGAGCAGCTTGTCTTCACCAGCTGTGACCAGCGAGAGGCCATCACTCGTCCAATCCAAGGTGCGAATGCCAACCACATCAGTTTTCACGGCAACCGGCTTGCCGGTCTTAAGCGACCACACGCCAAGCGTTGCCTCATTCCCCCAAACAGCGGCCAAAGCTCCGTCGGGTGATGTCCGCAGCAGTCTTATGCCCGCTTTATTAACATCTGCGATGCGTTTGTTTATTTTTCCCTTGGCCGTATCCAGCAAAAGCAACCCGCCTTTGGACGTAGCGCCAACCATCTGCTTCCCATCATCTGTAAGCGTTGAAACCTGCAACTCATAAGCGGCTTTGGCTGGACGCGTTACTGCTGCGACCTTCTCCTCCCGCCAGATCTTCACCTCCCGAAAGCTGCCGGAGGCGATCCGTTTGCCGTCAGGGCTGTAAGCCAATGATTGCACCAAGGCCCGATGGGCAGTGCCGGATTTCTGGGACTCATCAACTATCTGGGTCACGAATTGGCGGGTCGCAAGGTCATAAAGAAAGAGATTATTGGAACGACCGCACACGGCGTAACGCCCATCCTTCGTCATGGCGAGGCTGTAGATGGGATGCACACCCGCCGCAAGTGATTGCCAGACCACCTGACGCTCCTGGGCCACCGAACTCTTTGCTCCTTGATCAATCCAGGCTTTCAACAAGGCAACCTCGGCGGAAGTGAGTTTGACCGCACCGGACTTGTTGTTCGCCGGGGGCATCTCCATGTCCTTTTGATGGAGCGAAGCCAGAACAACGAGGCTTTCCCGGCTTTTGCCCGGCACGATTCCCGGACCGGAATCGCCGCCCTTGCGCATTGACTCCGGCGTCTCCATGTCGAGTCCCGCCTTGGTCGTCGTCTTGTTGTGGCAGGCCAGACAGTTGGCTTTTAGGAAAGGATAAACATCCCGATAAAAATCAACACTCGAGGCCGAAGATTCAGCGACCGAAAGCAAGCCGATGCCGGTGGAAAGCATTACGCTTTTCAGCCAGCAACGTTTGATGAACTGTCGCGCTATGAACATCACGGTTTTGGCGTCACGGCAGCCGTCGTGGCAGTGGCCGGTTTGACGGAGATGCGTATGGGTTCAGAGACGATGATATCCACGGTGTCTTGCGGTGCCGCCGCGTCGGCGACTTTTTTCATCCGCTTGGCGGCCTCGGCCATCGCAGCTTCCGCTTGCTTTTGCTTCTCGGCGGCTATCTTGGCTGCATTAGCCGCGTCCGATTTCTTGTCCGCCGGGGCATTCGCCGCTGCTTCAGCAAGTTTCTTGGCACTGGCCGCCACGGTAGTTGCCTCTTCCTCGGCCTGCTTTTGCGCGGCTTGGGCCGCCAGCACGGCGGTAGGATTATAGCGGTAACGGCTAACGGCACTGCCATAGAATGCAATGGTGTAATCACCCGGGACGGTTTTCAACGCAGCCAGATCAAGCACCGCTTCATAAGTCCCGGCTTTGACGGGAATCTCAAATTCCTTCACCCCTTCAAAACCAGCACCATAAGCTCGCAACCCTACTGCCGTGCCCGTAAAATCATCGCGCCAAGTCAACTTGAGCGGAATCTTGAGCGTATCGCCCGGTTTGGCTTCCCACACTTTGTTCTCACTCGCCAAGATGGAAACCGGGGCTCCTTCGGAATCGCTCACCGAGACGGGTATGTCAGCCATCAGACGCGGGCTGGGGATCTCCTGCTTCGCATCACGGACCGGCCATTCCATCGACGCCATCGTGCATAGATGCGTCACCGGACTCCCGTTGATCAAAGCGCGACCGGATATTTTGGCGAGCGAGAAAGCCGGTTTGGCATTGCCTGCCGCACTGATGATCATATGCCCATAAGATTTGCCTTTGCCGATCTTCAACCCGCTCGCACTGACACCTGGCGGCAACCCTTCCATCATCAATTCGATCTCACCATCGAAACCATCACGCCGGATCACCACGACTTCAAACGCCATGGTGGCCCCTGCCCGCAGGGCGATGGGCTTGGACAGCGCTGCCCGGTCCCCATTCCGCAAAGTCATGTGCACAGCCCATGAAGCCAAGGTGAAATCCGGAGCTGCCGGCCGAACGATGAGACGATAAACGTTTCCCGGTTCGTTCCGTGTGCCACCAAACAGATCGCGCACTTGCAGGCGATATGTCCCATCTTCCTTGACCTCGAACTTGCCCAACACATCCGGCGAACCAGCATTGTAAGGCGGCCCATCGTAGGAATATCCGTTGCTGGAAACTTTCATCGGACTGGCGATGTCGTTCAGTTCGGCCACATCCGTGAGCGTTTCTTTTTCGCCCGTTTTGGTGACTCGCTGCACCAGCACAAAAGGATCCGTATTTAAGCCAAGCCGCTCTGAGCCTACTTCCACCCACCAGACCTCGCCTTTCTTGGCGGTAAACTCATAGGTATCCACATCTGCTGCCGGGAAGAAGCTGCCTTGGATATCACAGGGAAGGCTGATCTTCTGGGCTTGGGAAGGCAGATTATTAGGCTCCAGCTCCTGCAGCTTTGCCTCCGCTGAGAGTCCTGCTGGCGGCCAAGACATGGAACTCACCGTGGCGGTCGCCGGTTGACGCGGGATAGGTCCGTTCCCGCTGGCCTCCAATAAAGCCAGACGGTAAAAATGCTCGGAGCCGCCAGAGAATGTCAGCCCATGAACCTTCACCAGATAGGTGCCGTCAGCAGGAGGCGTGAAATCCACCACTCCGCCGGTGCGGTTCAACACCAAGTCGCGGCCTTGCCCATCGGCGATGATGACCACGGGTGTGAGCTTTGAGTCGATGCCCACTGCGGCACAATCTACGGCGATGCGTTTCCCCTTCACGCCTTGGAACGAATAGTAATCCACCGCGCGCTTCGTCATGGTGGCATTGCAAATGGAATTCACGGGCAATGCCATGGCCGTCTCCACCGAGTTATTCGGTTTTTCCCGCGTCTTCTCCGGCAGTTTACCCGTTGAGAAGGCACGGGCGGAGGATACGCCCAACCGGGAAATCACCCGCGCATCATGCACTCCCACAGGTGCATCCAGTGCAATAGTCACCAGGAACTTGTTCTCCACCGCTTTGCCATCCGGACCAAGCACGGGCTTGGCCGTGATCTTGGGGGTGGAAAATTGCAGTTCACTGGCATCTTCCAGGCTTTCGCCCGTGATGCGGACTTCCACACTGGAGCCGAGTTGTCCCCCCATCGGCATCAGCGTCAGCAAACGCGGAGCGGGCAGACAGACTTGCTGGGCGATCAAGGACGACGACCATGTGCAACATAACAACCCCAACACAAGCGGTATGGCAGATTTGGGATTCATGGATCAGTGATTATAAAGAAACTCTTTTGTGTTGATGATCGCCCAGAGCAAATCTTCGTAGCCTTGGCGCTTGGCGCGCTGCGCCTCCAGCGGTTTGCCTTGGGCGTCGTTGCGTGGCTGGGTCAGATAACTTTCTGCAATGCGCACCTCTTCTGCCATGGGTTCACGCGAAAAGGCGGCAAGATAGATTTCCCGGATGCGTTGTGGCTCCGGTTTATCCTGCTTCACCAATTGCTCGGCCCGTCCGCTGCTGGCCGTCAGTTTGGCTTTCACATCGGAAGCGTTCATCAAATGCAAACTTTGCGCCAGACTGGAGGTCTGCACGCGTTCACATTCACAGACACTCGCCCCCTCCGGCCGGCCAAATACTTTCAAGAAGGGGGAAGCGCGATTGTAGCTGTTATCTGGCAGCGAGATGGCACGTGTGCCCGCCGGCAGATCGGCAAAATCCGACTTCGCACCCGTGACTTGGTCAATCGCATCGAGCAATACCTCAGCCTGCATGCGCTTGGGGTAGTAATGGGAGAAATTTTGCCGGTCGATCGCGTTATGCTCATTTGGCACCGCGCTAAGCTGGTAAGTGTTGCTCTGGGTGATAGCGCGAACGACGGCTTTCAGGTCGAACCCGCTGTCGATGAAATGTTGCGCCAAAGCATCCAGCAATTCCGGGTTTGTGGCTGGATTCGTATCGCGGATATCATCCTCGGGCTCGATAAGTCCCCGCTTGAAGAAATGCTTCCAATAACGGTTCACTAGTGATTTGGCAAAGAAGGGGTTGTTTTTTTCACTCATCCAGTCCGCCAGCTTCAGTCGAGGATCTTCATCGGGCGGGATATCGAGCGTGGGTTGCCCCAAACCGGCTGGCTTTACCGGCAAGCGGGTTTTCTTGTTCTCGGTTTGGGCAATGCCGCGCTTGTGATAGATGAGATCTTCGTCCGCGATGGCCGTCGGTTTGCGGCCCACTTGGCTGAAGAACGCGGACAGGCTGTAATAATCCTGCTGGCTCCACCGCTCAAAAGGATGATGGTGGCACTGGGCGCATTGCATGCGGACGCCGAGAAAAAGCTGGGCCACATCTTCAAGTTGTTGGTTTGGCTCTTTCACCCGCTTATACAGGCCACGGCCGGGTTCGCCACGATGGTGCCAGTGGCCCCCAATATCTGGCGTAAATCTCATCGTAACGCTTGTTGGCCAGCAGACTATCACGCATCCAGGCATGGAAAGCGAAGTTCGCGGTGATATCCGCCGTGTCATCGCGCTTATTTTTGAGCAAAGCCGTCCATTTGTTGGCGAAGTAATCGGCGTAATCGGGACTGCTGAGCAATGATTCGATGGCCAGATCGCGCTTGTTTGGCTCCTTGCTGGCCAGGAATGACTGCGTTTCCTCGGTGGTCGGCAGCCGGCCGGCGATATCCAGTGAAACTCGACGCAAGAACGTCGAATCATCACAAATAGGCGAAGGCGGGACGCCAATCTGCTTGAGGTTGGTAAAAACGAACTGGTCGATGAAGTTCTTGTTCGCCGGCAGATGCTCAACGGGCGCACCCAGCGGGATGGAAACACTGGAGACAGCCACTTTTCCGGAATAACGTACCATCACGGCTACATTACCCGGGATTTCGGAAGTCTTGATCAGCCCGTCTTCGGAGGTCTCCGCCATGCTCTTGTCATTTGGCTCGTAGAGTGCCAGGGAGGTGACATCACGCGTGCTGCCATCTGAATAACGCGCGATGACCTTGAGCTGTTGTTGCGTCTTGGTTTTTAACGCCAGGCGGTTAGGCGTCACCTCAATGCTGGCCAGTTGGGGATCGTTGGTTGAACCATAAGGCATGCCCTCAGCAATCCAACGGACTAACGTAAGATAAGCCTCGGAGTTCGGTTCCAGTTTCTTGCCCCCACCGTGAGGGACGATATTGGCCGCTTTGGAGATCAGCAGGCTTTGTTCCGGGGCGGGCGGAAAAACCCGGCGTCCTTTACCTTCCTTGACGATGTGCTCGTAGTCTTCCTGAGGCTCAAAACCAAGCAAGGAGAGCCTGAAGCCGCGCTGGCCGGTCACAGCCTTGGCGTGGCATCCGCCCGAGTTGCAACCGGCTTTGGTTAGTACAGGAACGACGTCATTGACGAAATTCAGCTGGCGCGGAGCTTCCGCCGCGAGCCCAATCCCCACAGAGCAAAGCAATGCCATCGAGACGGCGTAGAGCTTGGCCGTTAATGACCGCTTGTGTTCCATGTGTTCATATCATGGACGCTGAAACCGTAATTTTCCTCAAACTATTTTCACTTAATCTCAAAAAAAGAGCCACCATTAGCTCTACACCCAGCACCAACCCGGAAAACAAAGAAAAACTGATGCAAGTTGTTCAAAGCACCCGTTTTCGGCCTCAATCACGGTAAACATTCGGAAACTAGCGCCGCACAACAGCTTCTGCCGCGACCTTTCCAGATGGCTCAATTACTGTCGCCAGACGCGTCTCATTGATATTCGTAACCGATCTCAAAGGCGATGGAGCCATCGGCTTGTCGGCGGATGTTGGTGATGAAGACCGGCAAACCGCCGCCAAGCTGTGAACGGCTGGAAGGGATGGTATACGGCGTATAGGCATCGTTCGATATGGTCGGATAGGGCACACTGCCAAGAAACACCCGCGGCCCAACCGGGCCTTCGACCCCGTGCGATTCCTCCAAGATCGGACGTTTTCCCACAACGCGCCAGATCAGCAACCCCTCGCCCGGCAAACTGGTGTCGAATCCTGTTTTGCGACGGTTCTCCAGCAACAGATACTCGCTGGCGTCAGGACGCATCAGCACCTTGAAACACTCCCGCGTAGAACCTTCCACCGGCGCCAGCACGAGCTTCTGCGGCACAGTTGGGTCAATCACTGCAGGCTTCAACCAGCCGAGCTGTTCCTTGCACCACGCCGAGGGATGCTGCGGGCGTCCGTCGCCACGTTCGTTCGACATCAGGCACCACACCCCTAACCCTTCGGAGCCGGGATTCTCCGGTCGCGCATAGAGATCAGGCAAACCCAGCATGTGACCAAACTCGTGGCAAAAAACACTGATTGACGCCATCGTCTTGCCGCCTTCCGGACAGATGTAATACGACCACCGCTTGCCGCCATAGATGATACTGGCCCGGTGCGGCCAGTAGATCGTCCCCCGGTTGGCTCCGGGGTAGCGATTACCGGCATAGATAAATATCAAACCGTCGAATTCTTTCAGCGCACCCTTCCCTTCCCGGGCCAGAAGCTTATCGAGCGCCTCGGTCAACAGTTTCGTCTTATCAGAATCGCGAGTGGCTCCAGCATACTCTATCCGGTTCTTCGCAACCTCCACTGGCGCGAATATTTTCCCGCTCACAGTCAGATTGCCGCATGAAACATCACGATAATAATCAGCCAAACTGCCATGAACACGCTGGCCGGTGGAGTTCGTCGTGTTCGTGTAGGTACCCGTGCTAAAGAGTGATTGCTGCCACGCTGCCGTGGTGATCGCCGGGTTCATGCGGGTATCAGGAAACTCAATGCTAATGACCGCAAGTTTGTAGGTGTTACGTTTCCAGATGGATGGCAGTGGGGCGGCAATGTCCGAACTGGCAGCGGTGCCGAGCGTCACCGTCACGCGTTGCTCCTTACCATCTCTGAGCAAGGTGAATTCCAATGGATCGCCCGGGTTCTTCTCCGTCATCACGTCGTTCAAGGTGGAACTGGAACTCATGGGCGTATTTCCGACCCGCACAATCACATCGCCAACCTTGATCCCGGCCTTGGCCGCCGGGGAATTAGTGGTGACAAAACGTACCGCAGCACCGTTGTCATCAGGCTCGCCATAGGTTAACCCAACAAACCCACGCCGCTCGCTCTGCTTCAAAGGATGGCTCACCGTATCGAGGGCGACCGGAATCTTTAGTGTCTTCCCTGCTCGCTTCACCGAAAGCTCCACGGTATCACCGGGCGATTGCTGCTGGATCCAGGTACACAACGAAGCCGCGTCGCGAAATATTTTTCCAGCGACCTTCGTCAAAACATCGTCCACCTGCAACCCGGCCATGGCCGCCGGGGAATCATCGTCAATACCACCCAAGACCAACTGCCCGCTGCGATTGGTCATAAGATTAACGCCTAGATATGGCGTCACCCCGGACTCGCTCGAGGTGGTAGCTGCTGCCGAAGGGCGTATCGTGGTGGTCACAGCCGTGAGCACCGTCCGGGGCAACTCCGGTTGTGAAGCCATGAGCGGGGTGGCAAAGAAGACCACCGACGCCACCAGAAACAGACAACGCCAGAAGGATATTGAGGAGAGGAGCTTTCGCATAGGTGAACCCCGCCAGCATTCGGGAGTCTGCGCAACCAGTCAAGAACGGCAAAGTCCCTGACTTTAGAAGCGACATATCAACAATCCGAGGTGTATCCCGCTAAGTATAATACGATAATTTGGGTATTTCAGAATCAACCGGGTGCCTCCAACCCTGCTCTTCGATTTCATTCCAGTTGGATCAACCGATAGAACCGCCCCGGATAACTTCCGGCCTGCGTATCGACAAACTCCAAAGCATTACCCTGCGCGGTGAACGCTTGCAGCGTTGTCCAATGAACCAAATCTGAAGAGGCTTGGATCAGGTAGCTCTTGCCTGCTTCGAGCTGCATCGGCACACGAAACTCACCACTAGCATAGGCGTTGGTTACCTTCTGCAACTGCGGAGCGTTCTCTACACTGATAGTCACAGGTGTTGATGTCGTCACCGCTCCGGAGTTATCGGTGGCTTTGGCGTTAAGTGTGTATTCACCCGCTAAGACATTGGCCCACGCATAGGTATAAGGAGCCGTCGTGTCCTCGCCGACTTTCAGCCCATTCACCAAGAACTCAACCTTGGTGATCGTTCCATCACTATCGGTCGCATTGGCAGAAATGGCTATTTGGGCCGGTCCGCCGATATTGGCACCAGCCAGCGGGCTGGTGATGATCACCACCGGGTCCGTGATCGGATGAACGCTCACCGTCACCGGTTCAGACACGGTGCGCGCGCCACGGTTGTCCGTGACAGCGGCGGTCAGCTCATGCATTCCCTCTTGCAGACCATTGAGCGAAAGGGTGTACGGGGACACTGTGGCTGAACCCAGCAGGAAGTCACCGGCATAAAACTCGACCTTAGCTACGGTGCCATCCAGATCCAATGCCATGGCATTCAACGTGAAGGAGGCGGGCGCGCTGTAGGACGCATTATTGACCGGTGTGATCAAAGCGACGATCGGCGTGATATTGGGTGCCTGATACTCATACGCGCCGATATCCACCGTCGTCCCTTCCAAACGAGGTACTGCGTCCAAGTCTGTCAGACCGATCATGAAGCTGTTCTCACCAGCGTCGAGCAGCGGCGACGTAGCGAGTAAACGGTAGTTGAACTCGGCAGGGTCCACGAATTGCGGATTCACGGAGATATCGCCTGTGCCAGCGGTCACCACGTCATAGTTGGCATTGGTGTTCCCAAAGACACAATTATTACGGTTCAGCACTACCGAGTTGATGGTGCCGAGACCGGATGAATTGAAGGCGACGATATTGTTCGCGTTGGTAGAACTGCCAAAACCAGCGCCGAAATAAATACCACCTGCACCAGAATTAGTGACGACATTTTCTGTGATCGTGTTGTTCGCGATCAGTATGGAACCGGCAAAAGTGCCGATGCCGCCGCCACCGTTATCCGCACGATTCCCCACAATCAGATTGTTAGCAATCGTCACGAGTGAGGAGCCAAAATCCACTTGGATGCCAGCGCCACCACCGGATTCACTGTGATTATTAAGGATGATATTATTGGTGATCGTAGCCGTGCCGATGAGGAAAATACCGCCGCCTTTAAAACTGGCGACGTTGTCACCGATCGAATTGTTCGCAATGACCACCGGCCCGGCTTCACTGTCTGTTGCCTTGCAGTAAACACCACCACCCGTGTTCGGTGATGTAGCGAGGCCATTGATGATGACAAAGCCATCCAAGCGGGTGCTGTTGGTCCCAATACCCGTGGTTGTATCGATCTCGACCATGCGGCCGCGCGGGAATTGCTCACCAAACGGCAGCGGCAAACCATTAAGCACCGGCTTGCCCACGCCATAGAGGGAGATACCGCTAAAGGCGATACGTTCATAATAAACTCCCCCGCTCACCATCACTTGACCACCCTTGGCGGTGATGTTGATGGCCTTCTGGATGGAGAGTTTGGGCGAGTTCCACGAAGAGCCATCATTTTTATTATTGCCTGTGACGCTGGCATACGCGACCAGCAACCCAGCGGTGAAATCTTTGCCGGATTGATCCGCGCCATTGACGGTGACCCCCAAAGTGGACGTATCAAATACGTAACCGCTGCGCTCTGCAGTGATGGTGTAATTATTGTTCGTCAGCACCAACCGGTAAGTACCATTGGTATCAGTCAAGACGGTCTGGCCGGGGACAGAGACGGCGACGTTGGGAATCGGCTCGCCCAGAATGGTGTTGAAGAACGGTGGCCCGGACGACGTGCTCGGCGTGCGCACCGTGCCGGTGATATTAAAAGAATTCAGCAATCCCGTGAAATTCACTCCCGTGCGACTCCCTGCACCGATACTGACCACACGGTTCGCCGGAGTGAACAGGTGGTTTGCCTTGGAAACGGTCACCGTGAAAGTACCAGGATTGAGACTCGTCAAAGTATAGTCACCGTTTCCGTCCGTAATCGTCGTGATCTCGGGTGCTTCAGCGAGGGCAATCGTGACCCCAGTCAGCGCAGCACCACTCGGGCCGGTGACCTTCCCGCTGATGGTCAATGTTGGATACGCGGTGACCATGAAGTTCGCCCCACTTTGATCCGAACCAGCTACCGTGATTTCGAGTGATGGCGGGGAGAACACGTAATCATAGATCGGCTCCAAAGCATTGAAGGTTAGGACATGGAGGGAATAGGTGTTATTCGTCAGGACCAGGGTAAAGTCACCATTCGCATCGGTGTAAGCTGCATCAGCTCCCACGCCTATGTGA
Source organism: Limisphaerales bacterium (assembly GCA_965283725.1). Lineage (GTDB taxonomy): Bacteria > Verrucomicrobiota > Verrucomicrobiia > Limisphaerales > JAEYXS01 > JAEYXS01. Next base: position 484,798 of record CBDIPT010000001.1, on the reverse strand, counting down.
TCGGCAGAAACCAAAATATTTTTGAACCCGTGATTGCTGGCGTTCCGCACCGAGCCATGGACGAGATATCCCTGCCTGAAGTCCAGTCGCACAGGCGGTTCCCCGTAGTTATGCGGAATGAAAACCGCCGCATTCTGCCCCAGCCACACGGCCCGGCTGCTGCCAGGATCGGATCTGACCGTGTAGGCTACCGGGGCCAGCGCATCAATTCCCGCATAACTCGCAGAGACGGTATAATCGCCATGGAACAAGCCCTCCACCTGATAATTACCGCTCGCATCCGTGGCCACAGTAACGGTGGGATTATAGGTACTTGCGATAGTGACAATGGCCCCCGCGAGCGGTTGACCAGCACTGTTCCGCACTGTGCCGAGCATCGAGGTACGGTCTGGTATCGTGCTGGCAAGATAAGCGGACAAATCAGACTTCTCTGATTCAGTTATCACATTGTTAAAGTAATTACTGATGGCGGGTCGGTGCTGTTCCACAAAGTTGAAATCACCATACCGGGCACGACTGGCCAGAATTCCGGGATGATCGTTACGTCCCACTACATAGCCCAAGTCCTGCGATCCAATGCCCGGCCAAGTAGGCGTATTTCCCGGGTTCGGTCCATGACAGCCAGAGCACTTCAGATTATAAATCGCCTTACCGCTGAGCAAATTGACTCCGGGCGCGCCGATGGGGGCCAAAACTTGGATAGCCACTGGCGCGGAAGTAGTGTTCAGGCCCAGATTATCCGTAGCTACGGCCGTGATCAGAGTATTCGTCCGGGCGGACACATTGTCCCAAGTGATGCCAAAGCGCAAAGTCGTGTTGATCACCTCGGGCGTAAAATCGTTTCCGAGCAATTGGCCATCCGCATAAAATGAAACCTTGGTGATGCTGCCATCGAGATCGGCAGCGGACGCAGTCAGTTCAATCTTCGCCGGTGCCACAAACGCCTTGCTGATCAGGGGATCAAGGTAGCTTGTCGGTTCAGTAAGCGTGACCGAAGGTGCTTGATTGGCCGTGAAATTGATCGGTGGTAACAGTGGTTGCACACCCGCGGTAGAATGAATGTCTTGATCCAGCCAATATCTATCTTTGGTCACGGCCAGTTCCCGCTGGGCTGGAGTAAAAACCACACCCGATTTACTGGCCTTGACCACATAATCCCCCGGCTTCAGACCGGTGATGGAATAACTTCCATCAGCCCCGCTCACTGCCGAACCCATAGGTAGATAACCGCTGGTAGCGGTCACCGTAACCCCGGCCAACCCCTGATTCGCGCCATTCTTGACCACGCCATTGAGGATGTAAGTCTGTGCATCCAGGCTGGAGATGTAGAAAGCGAGATTGGTTTTGGCACTGTCACTCAGATTGGAAATCGCTCTGTTCTGGTGATCGCCTTTGTAATCAAGGATAAGCTTGCTCGCACCCGCACTAGGCTGGAACGACGTCGTGTTATGGCAACTGGCACAACGTTGGGAATACAACGTCTGGCCAGCCAATAGATTCGGCCCTTGCGGAGCAGTTTGAACGGTCAAAACCAAAGCCCGCTCCACAAAAGCGCCATTCTGATCTGTCACCCGAAAGGTGAGATTAAACGTGCCTGATGCTGTCGGTGTACCGGCAATCAAACCACTTGCGCTAAGAGCCAACCCGGCAGGTAAGCCCCCCGTGTTACTCCAAACCCTTTGCCCCGTGCCGCCAACACTCACCAACTGATAACTATAAGCGACGCTGGCAATCCCTTCAGGTAACGAAGTGGTGGTGGTGATCACAGGTGCGTCGTTCACCGTCACCGCAAAATCACGTGTCATCATGGCGTTGTTGGCATCCATCACTTTAACAGTGAAATTCGCCGTGCCCGTCACGGTCGTTGTTCCGCTGATGAGGCCGTTGCCCGAATTGATAGTCCATCCTGCTGGCAAAGCCCCGCTGGAGATGGACCACACCAGACTGCCCGTTCCGCCTGCTGCTGTGATAGTTTGGCTGTAGGCTTTTCCTGCGGTGGCGGCTGGAATCGGGCTGGTTGCCGTGATGGCCAACGCGTTGTTCACCGTGAGGGCAAAGGTCTTGCTGGCCGTGGCACCGTTGGCATCCGTCACCTGGATGGTAAAAGTGAAAGCGTTTGCCACCGTCGGCACGCCGCTGAGCAATCCTGTGGCCGCATCTAAGGTGACTCCGTCAGGAATGTCACCACTCGTCTTGCTCCACGTCAACGGGACCGTCCCTCCGGTGACGGAAACGGTTTGCGCGTAGTTCAGCCCAAGCGTGGCCTGAGGCAAAGTCGCATTGGCTGAAATGACAGGAGCAGCGCTAATATTGAGCGTGAAATCCTTTTCCGCCGTGGCACTCACCCCATCCGTCACCCGCAAACGGAAGCTGCTGTTCTGGTTCGCGGTGGTCGGTGTGCCGCTCAATTCACCGGTGCTGGCATTCAGCGTTAAGCCGTCGGGATACGAGCCCGAGACTTTGGACCAAGTGAAAGCGGCGGTGCCATTGATGCGTTGGAATGTTTTGCTATAAGACCGCGCCACGGTGCCGCCGTTCAGTGAACCACCGGTGGTTATAGTCAAAGCGGTACTGATCGTGGTGAAAGCGTATTTACCATTGTAAGCGATACCGAGTGTCGTTCCGGTCGCGTCAACGGCTGCCGAGGTCGAGAAATTTCCCAAGCCAGCTTCGACCGTTTCCACCTCCCAAGCCCCAGTCGTCTTATGCGCCAGTTTCAAAGCAGCCGTTCCATCCTCCAAATTGTCCCGGAAACTGATGTAGGGCACACCCGTCACCGGATGGATGGCCAATGACACGCTAAACACATCGGCGGAGGCGGTCGCGACCGTTTCCACGGTCCAAGTTCCATCCGAGCCACGCGTGGAATAGCAGAGCGAACCATCTTTGCTGACAAAAGCCACATGGGGCACGTCACTGGAGCCGAACTTCAAGCTGCCACCTGGAGCGGTAATGTTTACCGGTTCACCATCAATGATGACGGGCACGACGGCATACTCCACGGGCGTCCAAACTCCGTCCGTGCGAATAGTGTATTTGGTGCGATAAGTTCCCGCTCCAGCATTCGTATGCGAGTTGTAGATGATGGCCGGTATGCCCTGGCTGTTCAGTGCCAAGGATGAATGTTCGGCGGTGAAAGGAACTCCGCCCGGTCCCTCCACGTATTCGGAAACCCAATTGCCACCGACTTTGGTCGAGTAGCTGTAATCCGCATTCCCATTAAACGGTCCACCCCAACCGATATGCGGTTTGCCAGTGGCATCGATCGCGAGATTGGGACTGCGATGGCTGGGGTCGAAGGCGGCATCAACACCATTGACGGTCTCGACACTCCAATTTCCGTTCAGCGTGGCAAAGGCGATATTGTTATTGGCGTTAACAAAAACGATCTGGGCCTGCCCATTGACCGGATTAAAAGCGAGCGAAGCGTAAGCCCCGGTAGCATCGACGTTTTGGACGGCTGACCATTGGGAACCATTGAAGGCAGTATATTTCACCCCGTCACCCCCCACCTGAAAGGAGATCGCCGGTTTGCCATTGGCGTCAAACGCCAAGGACGGGCGCTCACCACCGGCGGTTTGGGTAGTCCAAGTAAATGTCGCCGCAAAGGCTTGATCACCGACCAAGACTAGATACACCAGACCGGCAAGGAGCGGCAGCGCGTTCAGTGAGCAACGACGCAACTGGGCAACAAACCGCGATAAAAAGTGATTGTTAGTATTCATACGTCAGGAGCGTCGGCGACTTGCCTGAGGCGCTTACCTGACTACTGAGGAATTCCCAGGCGCGGCTTACAAAGTATTTTCAAGTGGGAGAATGGCTTGCTTTTGCACCCTGTAGAGAAGCTAAAGCCATACTCAACAACCGACCAGGTCATTTACCAATCCAGCTTCAGGGCGACTAGTTCGCGACGTAGCAGTTGCAGGTCCCAGAGTTGGACATTGGCCTCTGTTGCAGCCGCCAGCCAACGTCCATCAGGGCTGAAACGCAGGGCTTTGAGGATGCGATTATCGGGTGAAGTCAGGCGGGCATACTCCTTGCCAGTGAGGGGATCGACCAAGCGCAGGATGCGGTCGGTGGCGTGTAACGCAAGAATCTGTCCATCAGGTGAGAAGGCCGCGAATCCATTATCCACCATGGCATCGTAACGGGCAAAAGTACGCGCCAGTTTCCAAGTCCCCGTCTCGAACAGCCGGTATTCGGTATTCGCCCCGAGCACCAGCCAACGGCTGTCCGGACTAAAGGTAACGCTGCATTTGGTGCTCGGAATATTGGTAAGCATCTGGCCGTTACTGGCATCCCAAACGGCGGCAGACATGGATTTGGTGATCACCGGGTTCCAACAGCCAGAAGCGATCCAACGGCCATTGGGACTAAATTCAGGAGCGGAAAAGCCGGATTGCCCACGCAAAGCAATCCCTGACTGGTTGCCATTGAGATCCACCACCAAGCCTCCTCCCGTATCGGGGGCATGCATGACCAGCCGGCTACGTGTTGCATCCAACGCTGCGCTGCCCAAGCGTGCCTTAGGCTCCAATGAACTGCGCACGGGAGCCCCCAGAGTTAACCTCTGTCCAACCGGATTAGCCGTGAAAGGCCAGACATGCAAACCGCTGTTACCAACAGAAACGAGATTACTGGCATTGAGAAACCCCGCGTAATCGCAGCGCGGCATGGCTCCAAAGGCGAGTCGTTCCCCAGTATCCGCCCGCCAAAGCCAGATGCCCAGCTCATTGGCCGCCAGCACCAACTTCGAGTCCGGACTGAAGGCCACCGAAGCCAGCCGAGGCATCGTCGGCCCGGCGGTCAGCAACCGGCAAACTCCCGGTCCGTGGACACGATACGTCCCTACCCCTTCCGGCTGTTTCCAAACCATGAGGCGTTCACCATTCCGGCTGAAACCCATCGGCGTAACCCCACCGGCTTGCAACAGTTGACTCCCCGCGACTGGCTCCCAAAGCCGCATGGTGTTATCCCACGAGAAACTCAACAACATGCCGTTGGAGGGATGAAACCAAAGGCCCGAGACTTCACGCGTATGGCCCGTGAGCGTCTGGCGTTGATCCAATTCTGTATCCCAAATCAAAATCCGATTATCCGCCGCATCGGTGGCCAGCATGCTCCCGGGGGCGCGCCATGCTACCTTGATCGCGCTAAGCTGCGGCGGAGCGGAGCGCGCAACGATCCGTTTCGAGGCCAAATCCCACAATTGAAACTCATTACCGCTTCTGACCACGAGCCGATCTGAACGCGGGCTAAACGTACACATGCCCAGCCGGTTCAGACCTGTTTGCTCCCAAACCACTTCGCCCTGACCTGATTCCAGATTGTGAATGCGGAGGACAGAACCATCCGTACGCGCCAGCCATTGGCCGTCCGGGCTGAAATCCATGCCCGTGGTCACGGGTTCGCCAGGCCGGATTGCCAGCGCGAACACACGCTTGCCGCTGGCCACATTCCAGACCTGAACACCGAATTCAGCCTCCGCCCGAAGAAACCGGCCATCGGGGCTGAAGGTCAAATCGGGCTGGCCCAGTTCATCGGAAACATGAAAGACCTCGGAGCCATCCGTCAACCGCCGGATACTGATCTGATTGGTGCCCGCGATCAGGGCATAGTGTTTTAGCGTGGGGTCCATCACCGCTCTCACGGTACCGGGCGGCAGTGACTGCCAGTTGTTTTCCGGCTCGAAATCCGGCAGAGCCAAGGCGGCGATCGCTTCATCGCGCAATTCAGGCGAGGGACGAAGAGCTACGGCCGCCCGAATGGCTTCCAGTGTTTTCACCCGCTGGCCGATCTGGTGTGTCTGCCGCTGCGCACGAGCACGGTCAAACTGGGCCTGCCAGAGCGCTGCCTTGGCCTGTTCCAACGCAGCTTCCTTATGGGCAGCATTTTGATCGGCGCGTTGACGCTGGTTGACGGCTTCCTGCCATTGCCATAGCACAGCAACCAGACCGACAAGGAAGATTATGGCCGCGAGACCCGATAGAGCCGCTACGGCGGGACGACGGCGCGCCCAGAGCTTGAGCCGCTCGTAAGGCACCATGGCGCGGGCTTGTATCGGCTCATGACGTAGCCAGCGTTCCAGATCATCCGCCAGCTCTGCCGCCGTGGCATAGCGTCCGGCCGGCTCTTTGGCCAAGCATTTGAGGCAGATGACTTCCAGCGCACGATCCAGACGACGGTTGATACTGCTGGGCGTTGCGGGCTCACGCTCCACCACCTGCTGCAACGTGGCCAACGGAGTCTCGGCATTGAAGGGCGGACCACCGGTCAGTAATTCATAAAGGATTGTTCCCAGGCTGTAGATGTCCACCGCCGTGGTCAAAAGCCGGTTCTGACCGGTTGCCTGCTCGGGAGCCATGTAGTTGGGCGTCCCGATCACCGCCCCGCTATGCGTGAGATCGCCCGTACCATCAGCCCGTTTCGCCAGACCGAAGTCCGTGATGTGCGGTTTACCCGCATGATCCAGCAGGATATTTCCCGGTTTGAGATCCCGATGCAGTATACCCCGCTGATGGGCGTGATGCACCGCGCGGGCAATGGTGGCGATCAGTTGAGCCGAAGCGACCGGATCAATCTCACCTAAAGAAGATCGCTGACGTGACAACTGCTGCGCCAAACTTTCGCCTTCCACCAAACGCATCGCGAAGAACTGGTTGCCGTCGCACTCACCGACTTCGTGGAGCGAAACGATGCCGGGATGATCCAAGTTTGCCACCGCTTCGGCTTCTGCCCGAAAACGCTTTTTATCATCCTCTGTCGCCAGCAAACCCGCCCGGATCATCTTCAAAGCTACAATGCGATTGAGTTGACGATGCCGCGCCCGCCAGATGACTCCCATACCGCCCGTGCCGATGAGCTCCAGCAGATCATAGCTACCGAAAACCCGCGTCCCCTCCACGGCTGTCGCTCCATCCGCCAGAGGTAAACCCTTAGCAGGCGCAAGCAACTGCGCCATCACGCAGCGTGGACATAGCCCACCTACTGTGTTTCCAATAGTCGTTCCACAGCGCGGGCATTTGACTGTCTCGGATGATTTCAACATCTCAACACGAATTACTGAGGCAAACGCAACTACAGATTACATCTGGGAACAAATTCCCCGCCCGGATCAGCTTCCGCCTAAGGCCGCAAACAGTTCGCGCAACTCCTCCTCCACCTCGCCAGGGCTGGCCACGGTCTCGGCGATCTCTCCGCGTACCAATTCGCCATAGCGTTGACGCAACCGATATACGGTGACAGCGACCGCGCCTGAACTCATCGCCAGCCGCTGCGCGATGGTTTCATAATCACCAGCCTCAGGAGTTGCCGACAAATATGGCTTTAACACTTGAAACACCACGGCTTTACCTGCGCCAGAGAACTCCGTCTGTAGGCGCACCATAGCTTGGTCCAGTATGGCCGTTGCCCATCGGCGGTCGAATTCACGATCAGGCGGATCAATGCTCGCCAGATCATGAGCAAACCGCGCCTCCACATCCTCCGTGTCCAATGAAAAAATCACCGCCCCACCACCACGCTTGACCGCACCGGCCTTGTCTCTTTCATCCGAAAGAAAATGCTTCAACGCACCAAGCAGATAAGACCGAAACCGGCCTTTCTCCGGATTGGCCACGGCGATATCCCCACGGGCCAACAAACGATGGAAGAATTCTTGGGTCAAGTCTTGGGCATCCTCCGGGGCATATCCTCGGCGGCGGACATACACGTAAAGCGGATGCCAATAAGCCCGGCAAAGCTTCTCCAACGCATCCGCAGCCTGATCACCGTTGACGCCGCCCGCCGCCAGCACCAAGCTCCAGCGCGTCGTGGCAAATGCATGAGGCTCCCGCAAACCGCCACCATCATTACTGGAGAAATCAAATACCATTGGTTGCATTTCGCAAGTTCAGTAAAGCAGTTGCGAGAATGTCTGACTAGAGCCCGTTGACCACTTTAGGAAAAAAGTTTCAGGCCTGATGTTCATCAGTCACGGCCAATCAAAGCCCGCAGTCATGGTGAACGGTCGTTAAATAAGATTGAATGATAAGAGTGGGGCTCAATCTAAAAAGCATGCTGGCCAAGGCCTGCCTTGGAGAAGCTGACCCCTTGCGGCCAGCCCGGCAGAAGTGATCTTGTTCATTTAAAAGTTCGCCTGTTACCCCCCCTTGCAAACGCTGCATTGAGGGTCCCGTCGCAAGTTGACGGTCTGGAAAGTCATATCCCGCAGGTTCATGTTCAATAAGCGGCCGCTCAGAGGCTCTCCCACTCCAGCCAGCAACTTGATGGCTTCTACCGCGCCCATGTTGCCAACGGTGCCAGCTACAGCCCCGAACACGGGGAACTCACGACGCCACCATTCCGGATTATCGGGATACAAACAGGAAAGGCATCCGGTCTGACCAGGAATGAAAGTGGTAAGATGAGCTTCAAATTCGTACATGGCACACTCCACCATCGGCTTGCGTTGCCGTACGCACTCCTGATTGAGCAAAAAGCGTTCACGAAACAACGGTGCGGCATCGATGACCAAGTTGGCCTGAGCCACCAAACCGGCTACGTTTTCGGCAGAAATATTCTCCGCTACCCCAATGATTTCAATGTGCGGATTCAGCTCACGTAAGCGCCGCACAGCTGATTCTATGCGTGGTTTGCCCAGCCAATCATTGGTCATGAGCAATTGGCGGTTCAAATCGCTGGGCTTAAGGTCACCGCCATGCGCGAGGATCAGTTTCCCCACTCCGGCAGCAGCCAAAGCATAAGCCACACAGCCCCCTACTCCACCCACACGTGAGATGAGCACCGTGGCGCCCTTCAGCCTCCGTTGCCCCTCCACACCAAATCCCTCGACCCATATCTGCCACTCGTAACGGGCCTGCTCATCCACTGTCAGTTCAGGCAAATCCATGTTCAACGCAATGTGTCTAAAGTTGTTTCCGCCACTTTTCCATTTTCCAGACGAAAGACTACATCAGCCAACTGCAACGCTTCCTGCTTGCTGTGGGTGATGTGCAGCACCGTCAATCGATGCTCGCGCTGTATTCTCTTCAACAAAAGAGCGATATCATCCCGCAGGTCTTCATCCAATGCCGAAAGCGGCTCATCCAGTAACAACACCTTGGGTTTGGCTGCCAAGGCCCGTCCCAAAGCGACTCGCTGGCGCTCACCACCGGATAGCTTTTGGGGCAAACGATCCAGCAAACTGGTTATGCCCAATTCCCCAGCCAATTGATCGATCTGCGCTGCAATCTCTCCTGTTGGCCGCCCTTGCAATCGAGGTGCGAAGGCAAGCTGTTCCCGCACGTTCATGGTAGGAAACAAGGCTCCATCCTGCGGCACATAGCCGATCCCACGTTCACCGGGCAATGCGTACGTCACTTCCACATCTCCGATCCACACGCGGCCAGCCGTCAATTTGCGCAGGCCGCAGAGAATTTCCACCAGACTCGTCTTGCCGCTGCCCGTCTTGCCCATCAAGACCGCGTAACAGTTCACGGGCACTTTCAGTGTCAGGTTCTCAAGCCGGAAAAGGCCCGCGCTCCACGCAATATTTTCAAGGTGGATCATCGGTTAGACACGTTCTCCCGCAAGCCGGATTGAGACAAGCACTGCCAACGCCATGAGTACCATGAGAATGCTTACGGCCACAGCCGCCTCCAGATTCCCCACGCTCAACTCCAACCACACGGTCGTCGGCAATACCTCTGTCTTCATCCGCGTAGCGCCGGCGAAGACCAAGATGGGCCCAAACTCACCCAGACTGCGGGCCCAAGCGACACTTGCCGCGGCAAACATTCCACGCCGGGCAGCAGGCAAGGTCACCAACCAGACCGCCTGCCCACGCGAACACCCCAAAGTCATCGCCACTTCCTCAGGGCGAGAAGACAGGTGATCGAAAGTCCCACGCATGGTACGGATGGCGAACGCTGATCCGATGACAAACTGCGCCAGCACGACACCCGCAACGGTGTAGGTAAAAGTGATGCCCTGCTCGATCAGTTTGCCTAGCGGGCTTTGAAAGAAGATCAGCAAGCACAAGCCCATGACCATGGGGGGTAGCACGATCGGGATATCAATCAACGAATCCACCAGCTCCTTGCCACGAAAGCTCGCACGAGAAAGCAGGTAACCGATCGGAACGGCCACCAATAAAGACAACAGTGCCGTGGTCGTACAGTAGCCAGGCTCAGGCCGATAGAATAACGGATTTCCGGCGAGTTAAGTGTCTGCCAGAGATGCCCCGGTGTGCTATAGCTCGCAGTGGCAACCAACATGGCCAGCAGAAAAAAGAGATACAGGCTGGTGACTGCCACCAACGTAACCCAGAAACTAGATATGCGATGTGGGGAAGCTGCCATGCTCAAATTTCAAACCCGCATAGATACCACCCAGTGATAGAGTTTTCCCGGTTTTCGAGGAAAGAATAATTCATTTTTCCTTCAACCAATCCGGCACTTGGATATCTTTACTTTTGATGGCCGCTTCCTCGCCACGCCAGATGAACCCGGCCTGCTCGAATTCGGCCCGGTTCGCTTTCAAGTATGCCAAAAGACGTTCGGCCAACCGACGATTGCTCGAATCACGTCGAACGGCAAAAGGTTGCACAGCCTTTGCTCCTGGGTGTGCTATGGTCAAGTAATCCAAGTGTTCTGATTGAGGCGCAGCGTTCACCCGATAAACGATAGCCGCATCCAAAGCCCCAGCACGCATCTGATTGATGAGAAAATCCGCCGTGGGCACTTGCACGGCTACATTCTTCGAAACTGAATCCAACAGGCCTGATGATCGTAACATACCCTTGGTCATATAACCCAAGGTGGATTGCATGGAGTTACATAGCCCGACCTTCAGCCCCGGTTGCGCCAGATCGGCCATGGTTTTGATCTGCTTAGGATTCCCCTTCTGCACCACGATGCCGATGTCCGTTTCAGTTATCAGAACGGATTCAGGAAAATGTTCCGCCACTGGTGGAACAAAACACAGATCGCAGGCATAATAAGCATCAGGGAATTTGGGGCTGCTCGGATTCAGCATGGATTTCATCGAAGCGCACAGGACACCGCATCCATTGAAGACCGTAGTGACATCCGCGCCTTCGCGGTCCGCAAACTGTTTCAGCAATTTCTCGATAGCCGGCCGGTTCACGCCGCCGCTGTAGAGAATCATCGCCGGTTTTTCCGTCCATTTATCACCATTGATGGGAGTGAATCCCTGTCCGGCGAATACCTTGCCCCCCTTTTCAGGTGCGGTGAGATAACGGGCGAACTTGATAGCGGCCGTCGGTTGAGTAGAAGCCATCAATACAGCGGCACTGCCGTTCTCCTGCTTGGACGACAAGGGAGCAACGTCCAAAGCCTCTATCCCTTTGAACTGTGAAACCGTGGAATCCCACACCACAGCGGCATCAACTGTGCCCAGTGAAAGATCGGCCGCGATCTCAGTCACGGTTGGTTTCATGACCGTGGCACGTTTGGCAAGAGCCCCCCACTTCTCCCCTAAGACCGACTTGACGACCTTCCCAATGCTGGCCGCCTCCGGATTTGCCAGCGCGACGCGGACATCCTCACGTAAGAGATCATCAAGCCCCTGTATCTTCTTGGGATTTCCCGCCGCTACCGCGATGACGGGATGCTGTTGCACCATGGGGAACACTTCATGGATGACCCCTAATTTTCTGGCATCTTCCAGAGATTTGTCATCCGCGGCGATGAAGAGATCACCCTGTTTGGCTACACGTATCTGGCTCAGCAAAGTTCCGGTGCCGCCAAACTGCAACTGCACCTGGATTTTCTCTTCCAGCAGGTATTGCTTGGCGATTTCCTCCACCGGTTTCTTGATGCCGGCGGCACAATAGACCGTCAGCACTGGATTTGAACTGCCCGTTTGAGGCGAAGAACTCTTATGTTGAAAGGAAGAGACTACCAGCAGAGCCAAACCAACTATCAGGAGTAATGCAGCCAGCTTCTTCATACACGAGATTTTGCACCTAACCAGATACAGGCACCAGCTACCAGAAACAATCCGGCGGAAATGATCACGCCCCAATTCTTCGGCGCGGTCTCAGGTAATTGGGCTCTTTCCACCGCTCTGCCTTCGATCTTCACCGTCTCGGGCTGAACCAACTTTTCCTGCGGCTCCCCCTTGGCGACGTTACTTGCGTCCGCTTTGGCCAACTTGTCAGCGGCTTGCAAACCCGCATCCCAATCGACATTCAGCAATATGTCCCAACCCGGATTGAGATTCTTAACCTGACACGAGCACGCCCCCAGCAGAAACACGCACACTTCCTCCACCTGTTCGTCTCCAAAGCCGCTCACCGGCCATGCGCCAAGCACTCGTCCCCGACCAAATACAGCGGCCAACCAAGCCCCTTGCTGCATCTCCTTGGAAGACTTGGCACCCGCAAGCATTCTCAAGAAAGCGGTTTCAGAAGTGTCTTTCGCTGCTACTCGTAGCAACCCAAACTTTATCTGCAGCTTGGGACCGGGACCTAATTTACTGGAAGGATCGGTCGGATCGATAACCGGCAACTGCATGATCTTTTCGAGATAACGCAACCGTTTTTCGATTTTAGCCGCAGCGGCATCGTCAGCAGATTTATCACCAGACTCCACGAACATCCATACGGCAGTGGCACCGTCCAAGATCTGTTCCACCAATTTTTTACGCGCAGCAGATTGGTTCAATTCTGCCAACACCCCAGAATTTAAGCCACCCTGCCAAACCTCAACATTCAGCCCCTCTTTGCCTGAAGGGAACATCAATCGTGATGTTCCAGCATAGTCTTTCGGCAGGCGGATGCCTTGAATGTTATACGGTGAACTTGTTCCCAAGTTACGGAGGAACTGGGCAACCGCTTCGTCTTTGACGTCCGCCGGAGATACCTCCAAGCGATACGCATCCGGTGCCCAGTTATCCAGTGCGTAGCGAAACACCGGAACTGTGCACGCTTCTGCTACTTGCCCGAGCAAACTGCTAATAAAAGCAAACATCACCACCAATCGCCCCAGATTGCGCTGGGGCGATGGTGTGCGATTGATAATCACTAGTTTCAGCATCTCGCTCACAACGCTAGTTTCGTCACTTCTTTCCGTAACAGGCCACTTTTCCATCTACTGTGGCTACATAGAGGCGACCTTGGGCAACTGCCATCCCATCCCAAACTGGCGGGCTCTTCAGCGTAAACTCTCCCTGCATGCGGCCTGTCTCCGTATTCACTGCCCACATCTTACCGCCACGCTTCCCGTCGAGAGCCTCGTCCTGCTCGGCCAGCTCTTTGTAGATGGCGGGATCTTTTTGCGTCATACGTTCAAAGGCATACTCCTCGTCGACCGTATCTGGTGGACCAGAAACAAACACGGTTTTGCCCGCCATCGCCAAGGCTCTGGTGATGATAGGAATGGAGTTCGCCCATTGATGTTGCACAAAGGAGCCTTTGTTGGCTTGGGCAGGAGTTTGTGTGGCTGTGGCGATGACCGATGGAGCTTGGGACAACTTGCGGAACCACAGGGCTGCCCCCACCTTACCTTTACCAGTCTCAACACCGGAAAGGACACCGCTGATGCCATTACCTGATTCATCACGTCCATCACCGTTATCAAAAGAAGCCAGAACCGCAGCATTACCTTCACCCCGCTTCGGGAATACGGCTGAATTTGCATGTTGCACAATTTCGCCTTCATCCAAAGCACGGTAATACAGGGCAAACTGATCCAGCATGCCTGTGTATGGCGCACCTTTGCCAAACTCCGTCACATGCGAAGCTCCGCTGGAACCTAGTTGTAAACCTTGATTCGGCTTCTTGGGCAGTAGTCCCTTGGATTTCACACTCGCGGCCAATTCACCATCCACATAAAGCAGGACATCTTTACCCGTCGTCAAAACTCCCGCGATGTGATGCCACCCTTCATTTAGTGGGCGGGCGGATTGAGCGATCGTTTCAACCTTGTCCACACGGGTGGCAAAGGCCGGGCGGCCTTCATCCAACGCCAAGGCGTATCCGTTCAAGCTGCCACCGTGGGAAGCGATCACGCCTTCACGACCATCTGGCAGAATCCACGCTTCGATGGTAATGGCTTTATCAGTGGGGTCCAGCTTGGGGCTGTCAGAAAACTTGACGTTGGGAGCGGCAGCTACAGCCGGATCAGCTCCGCCAGCTTTACCTTTGGCTTTGCCCTTCTGCTTCTGACCACCACCTGCTTCTGGCAGAGCTGCAACTTTGGGCGGCTCTTTGCTGGCCGAGAAAAGCTGATGCTCCATCGTTGTCGTCCATTTATAATACTGGGCTTCACGGCCAAACCCGTAAACGTTCTTGTCATTGAAGACTAAGATACGACCTGCAGGAGTATACTTGCCCGCTTGGTAATAACCATTGTGACCGCCCGCAAAGTTTTTGCCATAAACCCAGTAGCTGCGGTGGAACCATGAATCATCCAAGAAACCCATAGGGGCGAAGATATGCGCTCCTTCACCTTGCTGCGCTGCTCCTTGCTCGACCGCATTCCCTGAGATGGGTCCGATATCGATACGTTTGCCGGTCGCATCAATCTTCTGCGAGCGCAGATAGATGTATTTCTCATCCATCGAAAGGATGTCGTTAAGACCGACGGGCATCTGCAAGGTCTTCAGTTGATCCTGCAAGTCTTTGCCGGTGTCGGGATTTTTCTCATCATAAACTACTTCTGCGAGCTTCTTGCCCGTAGCTGCATCCAGACGGATAAAACGCAATCCTCCATCAAGGAACACCGAACGGCCGGCCACGAAGTTCACGGTGCCTTTATCCATCAACACGCTGCCATGCACCGGCCAGACACTTTCTATCTGTTCAAAGGCCACATGCCGTTGATCGCTGGGAGCAGCTTGAAAACTCCAGATCAAGGCCCCATCACTGGCGCGCAAGCAATAGACCTTCCCATCCATGCCACCAAAGAGCACACGCCCTTTCCAATAGCTTGGGGGCGAATCCACCCGCGCACCCGCAATAAACTGCCAGATGGGTTTTCCGGTCTTCGCATCCAAGGCATGCACCGTGTGTGCATCGATCTGCGCCACGAACACTTTACCATCAGCGATCGAGAGCGCGCTTAAACGGCCGGGCAATTCTGTCTGCCATGCCTGGCCCAAATCATCTGCCAATGCTTGATCAGAAAAACCGCTGCGTTGGTTGTCATGCCGGTATGTCGGCCAGTCTTTCACGTCCGCTTCCGTCTCCATCAATGGTTGACTGAACGCCGGCCCCTTGATCAATCGCAACTCTTCCGCCAAAGGTTTCGGGTGCGGTGAACCTGTCCCGCCCGCAAGGGCATTCATGCCGTCTAACTTTGCTTCCGGATAACAGGCACAATCATGCGGCCCAGCATAGGTAAGACCGTTCGCCGGGATCACCCCGTAAAGGCAAGCGCCACGCACCCAGTGATTGATATCCCAGTGCTTCGCGTTGATATCCACAAACTCGATGCCTGTGCGCGAAGGCATCAGAAAACGTTCCGTCCCTTTCGCGATGTAGCAGCGATGATGGAACCAGTAAGTATCTATATCCGGCGGGAAATCCACCTTCACCTCACCAGTCAACGGATCACGTCCTTTGAATTCACCCTTCTGATTGCCCGAAGTCGTCCCGGCGTTCCACACCAGGCCGTTGGCCACCAGCAGATCTTCCGGCGAACGATAGCCTGATTTTTCATGCGGTGCGCTCCACAGGATCTTACCCGTGTTCGCGTCCACCCCTTTCATCGCTCCATCACCACCAGCATAAAGGATGGCATCGTTGTAAAGTAGGAGACGGGGCCCAAAGTTGAACTCGAACAACTTCCGCTTTGCCGCTCCGGTGTCTGCCCAGTTCACTTTGCCAGAAGCTGCATCGATACAAACGATATGGTCGCCATCGTAGTAAGCCACTCGCTTGCCATCAGCAGCGAGAGTCAGCGGGGCGATCTTCTTTTGTTCCTGTTTCCAGAGCACTTTACCGGTCGCCGCCTGGACCGCCACCAAGTCACGCGGTTTTTCGTCCCAATTATATTCTGTCTCTACACGCTTCTGATCGCCCGTGTTGAACTTGGGCGCAAACTCCGCCAAGGCCCAATCCCGTTGATTCACCAAAACGTAAAGCACACCATCTACGTGCAGAATTTCTTCAGCACCTTTGGTCACATCGTACGTGCGCAACGTTTTGCCAGTGGCTGCATCGAGGTTCACCACCGGAGCACCCAGAGCCATCGTCACATAAACATTATCACCGTCTGCTACCAAACGACGTGTCAGTTGCGTCGGACCGGACTTTAATGGCCACATGTGCTCCTGCCACTTCTCGACCGGGCGTTTCCACAAGATGGTTCCATTGAAAGCATCGCGGGCAATGAGGTTCCATTTCGAAGGCATCAAGATCGAGATACGTGAACCCTCATCCATGATGTAGAACATCCGGCCACCGGAAGTCACCTGCGCACTCAGACTGGAGATGCGATCATGATGGCGGGACCACCGCGGACTCCCGACCCACTGCAATCGATCAGGAGGAGCAACCTCCATATCTTTGGAGACGGCATTGCCTTTCGCATTGTAATAGTAGTGGGTCCATTCATCCATCGTGGTAGGGCGAGGTTTCACTATCTTCTGCCACTCACCGCCCTGCTTCACATACGCCACTCCTTTTGGCACCAAGACCCGCTTCACTTCATCCAGAGAGATGCCATGCAAATCTTCCGCCACGATCAGATTGATCAAATTGTCGATATACGGTAGCGCCGTCCCGTTCAACTGATCAACATAGACCTGTCCATAAAGACCTTTGCCCTGGATGTTAGCTCTTGCCTTCGCAACATTCG
This sequence comes from Limisphaerales bacterium, assembly GCA_965283725.1. GTDB lineage: Bacteria > Verrucomicrobiota > Verrucomicrobiia > Limisphaerales > JAEYXS01 > JAEYXS01. The sequence goes on along the minus strand of CBDIPT010000001.1, from coordinate 467,993 downwards.
TCGGCACCCAGTCCAAGCCTTGCACCTGGTAAGAATTATTGGCATGCAACGCCGCGGTAAGTTCCCCATCCCCACACCCCAAATGCACTACCAACCCACCTTTGACGCCGGTGGCTTTCAGTATTGCCTGTGCTTGCGTCGTGGCATCCGCCCCCCAAACGTGAACGGATAGCAGGACCGTCGCTAACAAAAACAAACCGGAACGACACCATCTCAGGATTGGAAAACGTTGGCTCATAGCTCTTAGGACGTAACTCGGGGTTAAATGGTTTCCTAATTTCACCATGGATTCCCTATATTCACAACCCTCAAGAATCGCGCTATCCGCTCACGCTAAATCAACAACCCAGACCAAATGACACTGAGGCGATTGACGTTTCCTACCGCCTTCGTGCTCTAATTATTTCTGCATAGGATGGGCCAATTCCACTCTAATCATCCAAGCACACCAGAATGAGCACCGCCGCATGATCGGCCAGTAAATTCTGTTGCACTATGCTGTGCATCGCCGCAGTTCATTCATTTTACAGTTTACCGGCGATAAAACCCCGGTTTTGGTTCAAAGTGATTTGCCAGCTTGATTTTTGAATCTTGGCCCTGCTCTAAGCCCCACTAAGTATTACTTCATTGGACTTCGATTTAAGTTTCTAAACTCAGTCGGCGTGCTGCCGGTAGCAGAGCGAAAGGCACGCGTGAACGCACTATGGTCAGCAAAACCGCATTCGTGCGCAATTTGGGCGATAGAATTGTCAGTATCCAGCAGTTGCCGGGAAGCAGCGGTGATTCGGGTCTTGGTTATCAGATTCATCGGGCTGATCCCGTGGATGAGTTTGATGATCCGGGCAAATCGTGCGGGGCTCATACCTGCTTTACGCGCAAGTGAAGATGGTCCTATACGTTGGGCGAATGCGCTTTCCAAATGACGTAATGCTTGCGCCACGTTATCTGGCACGTCTTGCGGGCAAACAAGCGTCGTGAGGTCCTTGGAGATGCCGATCAGGCCGATGATCCTTCCTAGCTTGTCACGGAGGGGGATTTTGCTAGTTAGTCCCCAAACTGGGACGTTTGGCTGTCGCCAGAAAAGCTCCAATCGCTCGATGATAGGCCGGCCAGTGCGCAGCACCTGGGCATCTTGCTCCGTAGGGATGCGGCCAAAATCGCCCGGGCAGACTTCGCAAGGTCGGTGTCCGATCATCTGCGCTTTGCTTTTAAAACCGTGTCTCTCGATCAGCGATTGGTTCACCATCAGGTAGCGACCTTCGGCATCTTTAACAAAGAAGGCGGTGTCATGCATCAGGTCGGCTATCTGCTCCACGTGCCGCATATCCAAAAGCATACCCTCTGAGCAGGTTGTCAGGTCGGTGATGCTGGCGATTTGTTGCTTCATACTATGCTCACCAGGCGGAATGTCCCTTGATTGTGCGGCTTTTGCTGCATTTGGACACTAATTCAGTCAAGACGACCGGGCGCCTTGCTGTCAATATGCCATTGATATCAAATGGACTCAATTTCATTACGGGCTGAGATGGGACATCTTTTTGTTTTTAAGCGATCGTCAATCCCTCTCGCTACCCTGCTTATGAGCGCGCTTTTGTTGCCGGGTATCGTTGGAGCGGCAGAGCTGGAAACATTACGCGAACAAGCAGACAAAGGAGACGCCAAGGCTCAACTGGAGCTGGCATATCGCTACCGGGATGGCCGGGGAACCACCAAAAACGATGCCGAGGCCATGAAATGGGCGCACCAGGCGGCCGATGGCGGAAACGCAGAAGGCCAGGGATTTTGTGGGCTTCGCTTATCTTCGTGGGGCCGTGGTTAAGCGTAATACCGATCTCGCTTTCGGTTATTTCAAAGCGGCGGCGGCGGAAGCACCGCAGGCGGCATTCAATCTTGGTCAATGCTACTTCGGAGCACAGGGGACGGAACAAAATGTCCCCTTGGCGCTCGAATGGTGGGAGAAAGCTGCCGAGCAAGGACATGGGCGGGCTGCGATCAACGCAGCGCTAGCATATCTGTCCGGCGAAGGTGTGAAGCGGGACAAAGTGAAGGCCCGTCGCTTGGCGGAAAGGGCTGCTGAACTGAATAACCCTTCAGGATTGGTCGTTCTGGGAGAAATGCAGTTTCAAGCCGGTGACTTGGAAAAGGCCAAGGCAAACTGGACCAAGGCATCGAAGCTGCAGCCGACCGGTTCAACCGGACACCCTGCCCAACCCTCCGATAATGCTTCAGCCCAGCAAGGGGCTGACCTGTTGAAACTAGCAGATTATCGCGGACGGAAAAATGAACCGGGAAAGTTTGCGTTCATTCAGATGCCTCATATCTACCAGGGTTACAATAACTGTGGGGCTTCCGCTTGCGCTGCATTTGCCCGCTTCCAAGGGAGCGATATCAGCGGTTGGGGTTTCAAAAGACTTTGCCCCTCGCCTTTGGGAACCGGCACTGATTGGGGGCATCTGTTGGATGCCTCCGCCAAGATTGGCCAGAAATGGAAACTTGTGACCTACACGCCAGACGATGCTGGGTTCGAAGAGGCCGCGGCCATGCTGAGGCGTGAACTCGATGCCGGACGTCCTGTTATCGTGGATTTCAAATACATCGGTCCACAGTACGCTGGCGGATTCGCGGGCCATACACTGAATGTCTGCGGATACATCTCCTCAGAAAACCTCTACATTCTCTGCAATCCAGCTGTGGTGACACCGGGTCTTCAGCTTATCACCGCTGCGGATCTGAAAAAATTTTGGCGCTCTGATTATTACGGAGCCATCTCAAAGGGCGTGCTCTCACGTCCGGCATTCATTATAGATAATCCATGAACTGGCTACGCATCACCTTCGTTCTAACCCTTCTGTGCGCGTTAGACGGCAATGTTCAAGCCGCGGAAACTCCTCGACCCAAGTTGCAGATCCTTAATGGCAGCCAGCAGTTTGTAGATGTCTTTTGGTTGAAATCTGACCGTGAACGGGTCCCCAACGGTGCAATCGCACCCGGTGAAAACACAATCATCACCACGACGATCGGGCATCGTTTTGCGATCGTTGGCCGGACGGACAAAGCAGAGCGCATCGTTGCCAGTGAGGTGCCGGTACAAGCGGTACGGTTTGAGCCACCTGATCCGAAGGGCATCCCCCAATTTTACACGCAACGAATCGAAGCGGGTGGTTTCCCCATTGTGGCTTCCTCCAAGGTGAATCCCTATGCGCTCAAGGAGGCGGCGTATCTGGTGGATTTGATGCTCACCAATCGGCCTGATGTGCGGAATGCGATGATCAAGAGCGGAGCGCGTCTCTCCATTTTGGCCTGGAACGAGTTCACCACTGACCAGCCGGAATGGAAATGGCTGGCCAAGGACAAAGTGCCGGGGTTCACCAGCATTGCTCCGAAAGACTACCGCGATGCACGGGCACGTGGCATGGGCGGGAGCGGTACCGATCCCTTCTGCTCATGCGCAGAGGAAAACCTGTTGGGGTATAAAGGCGACCCCTATTCTACAGAGAATATCCTGATCCATGAACTGGCGCACAACATCCATCTTCGTGGAATGGCAAATGTTGATCCGGGATTCGATGGCCGGGTGAAAGCATCTTATGACACCGCGATGAAAGCGGGCTTGTGGAAGGGCAAATATGCCAGTGTGAATCACCATGAGTATTTTGCGGAAGGAGTGCAGTCATGGTTTGATAACAACCGTGAGAATGATCACGATCACAACCATGTCAACACACGTGCTGAACTGATTGATTACGACCAGGACTCGCCGCCCTTTGTCGTGAAGTTTTTGGTGATACCAAGCTGAGATACACCAAACCCGTCACCCGGCTTACGGGACACATGGCGGGCTACGATCCCGAGAAGGCACCGGTTTTCGTGTGGCCGGAGCGCTTACTGGCTGCCAAGAAACAGATTCGCGCGGCGGCTGAGGCCCGTAGTGCGACCGCCGAGGGTGATCAGGGGCGCGAAACCCGAGAGATAGCAGGCTGGCAGGTTCACATCAGCCGCAAACTGCTTACGGATGACGAGAAAGCGGCGACTGAGCAAGCTCTCGAATTGATGAAAGCTCAGTTGGAGCGGATCACCCTTCTCATACCAGCAAATGCCCTGACGAAGTTGAAGCAAGTCCCGCTTTATGTGACGCCGCCCTACGCTGGTGCTGGCGCAAGAGCAGAATATCATCCTGATAAAGGCTGGTTAGTTGCAAACAAACGTGACCCGGTGATGGCCAAAGCCGTTGAGTTCACCAACACGCGGAATTTCGCGGCCGAGTGCCGGCGGATGCCAGTGTTCGTGCTGCATGAACTGGCGCATGCCTACCATGATCGTGTCCTCGGGAACGATCATCCCGGTATCAAGGCTGCTTACGAGGCGGCTAAAGCTTCCGGGAAGTATGACCGGGTGGAACGGCAGGATTCTGAAGGGCGCAAGCGTCTGGACCGGGCATACGCCCTCACCAATCCGCAAGAGTATTTTGCGGAAACCACCGAGGCATACTTCGCCGAGAACGATTTTTTCCCCTTCTCGCGGGAGCAACTTAAAACTCACGATCCAGAGCTGTTCGCCCTGCTGGAGAAACTTTGGTTCGGGCAAGAGAAACCTGCTTCTGCACCGAAACCATGAAATCGCTGTTCCTAGTCGCGATGCTTGTGGCGATTACTGGCGGCTTTGCTTGCGCCGCCGGGGATAAACCCAACATCCTCATCATACTCGCCGACGATCTCGGTTATGGTGATGTTGCGTGCTATAACGCCATGTCCAAGGTGGCCACGCCAAATATCGACCGCCTGGCGCGCGAGGGCATGCTTTTTACTGACGCGCACAGCCCAGCTACGGTCTGTACACCGAGCCGTTACAGTCTGATGACCGGGCAGATGGCATTTCGAGTACCGCGAGGCGGGACCGTCTTTACGGGTGCTGGCGGGCCGTCGCTGATCGCGCCGGGGCGGTTGACGTTGCCGGCTATGCTGCGTCAGCAGGGATATGTCACTGCCGCAGTGGGCAAATGGCATGTTGGCTTGACCTTTCGTGACCAAGCTGGTGAGCCGATCAATCAAGGTAGTTTGGAGGCGGTGCGGCGAATCGATTACTCCCGCCGCATCGAAGGCGGACCGCTTGATCATGGTTTCGACAGCTTCTTCGGCACGGCTTGCTGCCCGGGGACGGACTGGCTTTATGCCTTCATTGAAGGTGATCGGATTCCAGTTCCACCGTCGTCGCCTATCGATAGAGGCTTATTACCCAAGCACCCTTACGCAAATGACTGTCGGAGTGGACTGATTGCTACGAATTTCCCAATGGAGGAATTGGACCTGGTGTTTCTCCAAAAGAGCCAGCAGTTTCTGGAGGCGCATGCCCGGCAATCTCCCGGGAAGCCGTTTTTCCTCTATCATGCTGCGCACGCGGTTCATCTACCCTCCTTCGCTGCGCCACAATTCAAGGACAAGACCAAGGCGGGGCCACATGGCGATTTCATTTTTGAGTTTGATCATATCGTCGGAGAACTGATGGCTACTCTGCGCAAGCTGGGCCTTGCTGATAACACGCTGATCATTCTGAGCAGTGATAATGGGCCGGAAGTCACGAGCGTAGTTCATATGCGTGCGGATCATGAGCACGATGGAGCGCGCCCTTGGAGGGGTGTGAAGCGTGACCAGTGGGAGGGCGGACATCGCGTGCCATTCATTGCCCGTTGGCCCGGCCAGATCAAACCGGGGACAACCAATACGCAACCTGTCAGTTTGACGGATATAATGGCCACGGCCGCAGCTATCACGGGTGCAAAAATCCCTGATGATGCTGCGGAAGACAGTTTTAACCTTCTGCCAACCCTGCTTGATAACCAAGCCAAAGTAGACCGGCCATATCTGCTTACACAGGCTTTCGGTGGTTTGCGTACGCTCGCTATCCGTCGAGACAAATGGAAGTATCTCGACCACCCCGGCTCAGGTGGAAACACTTATACTTCTGGCGAGCTGAAAACCTTTGAGCTCCCGGAACTTGTTAAAAACGCCCCCGGGCAGCTCTATGACCTGGAGGCTGATCCCGGAGAAACAAAGAACTTGATCAGTGAGCGACCAGAAATCGCCAAAGGACTCAAGGATTTGCTCAATCAATCGAAAGCCTCCGGGCGAAGCCGACCTGTGAAAACAAGTGCCCTATGAAACTCAGTCTTTCCATCTTTGCTACTCTGTTTCTTGCTTCGCTTGGCTCGCTGCATTCCGCTGCCGAAGCTCCGAAACAAAAGCCAAATATTCTCATCCTTTACGCTGATGATCTCGGTTATGGCGATGTCCAGTGTAACAACCCTGTGCGTGGCAAGATCCCCACGCCGAACATCGACAAGCTGGCCGCGCAGGGGATGCGATTCACTGATGGACATTCGTCATCGGGCGTATGCTCGCCTTCGCGTTATACTTTGCTTACCGGGCGTTATCACTGGCGCACGAAATTGCAGCGCGGGATCGTCGGCGCGTTCGAAGGGCCATTGATCGCGCCGGATCGTATGACCATCGGCACGCTGGCGAAACAGCAAGGCTATCGCACCGCGTGCATCGGCAAATGGCATCTGGGCATGGATTGGCCGATCCCCAGGAGCAGCGAGCGCTGCTCTCGCCTTCCAAGCAGCCCGACGATGAGGTTAGCAAGGCCAACAAGAAGGCCGCTGCCGCTGCTGCGGTCGCCACCGAACCGCAAATCGCGTTTTGGCGCGAAGTCTTCTCGAAGCCCATCGCAGGTGGACCAACCACGCGGGGCTTTGATCTCTACTTCGGCACCAGCGTTCCCAACTGGCCGCCGTTTTGTTTCATCGAAAACGATCACACGGTCGGCATTCCCACGGAGTTCCTGCCTCAACCATTGATGGGCAACAATCAGGCCAGCATGCAAGGCCCGGCACTCAAGGGCTGGAAGCTCGAAGGCATCCTGCCTGCGCTCGGCGACCGCGCAATCCGCTTTATCAACGAGTCCGTGCAGAAAAAGGACCCCTTCCTCGTTTTCATGCCGCTCACTTCGCCGCACACGCCGCTTTCGGTGAATCCCGAGTGGAAAGGTAAAAGCGGTCTCAATCTGTTCGCCGATTTTGTGATGGAGACAGATGCCGTGGTGGGGCGTGTGCTGGAGGCTTTGGAGAAAAGCGGGGCCGCGGGAAACACGCTCGTCATCTTCACCGCCGATAACGGCTGCGCGCCCTACATCGGTGTGAAGGATCTCGAACAGATGGGCCACTATCCGAGCGGCCCGTTGCGCGGCTACAAAGCAGACGCTTGGGAGGGCGGACATCGCGTGCCTTTCATTGTGCGTTGGCCGGGTGTGGTGAAGCCGGGCAGTGTTTGCAATCAACTCGTTTATCAGGCCGATTTCCTACGCACCTTCGCCGATGTCTTTGGCGTGAAGCTGCCAGATAGCGCCGGTGAGGACAGCTTCAGCCTCATGCCCTTGCTCAAAGGCGAAGATAAACCCGTCCGCGAAAACGCGGTGAGCGCATCCATCAATGGCGTGCCGGCGGTGCGCAGCGGCTCATGGAAATACATCCCTTCACCTGGATGGGCGGCTGGGGCACTGGCGGGGATCAATCGCAGCCAGTGCAACTCTACAACCTCGCCGACGATCTCGGGGAAACCAAGAATCTCGCCGCTGAGAGGCCCGATAAAGTCGCCGATATGGAAGTTCTGCTGGAGAAACTGATCACCGATGGCCGCAGTACTCCTGGCGCGTTGCAGAAGAATGATGTCGAAGTGAAGCGCTACCCTTCCGATGCCTCCGCCTCATTGAAAAAGAAGGCCAAGACAAAATGATTATGTGAAGTCCAACAAGCCAAGCTGGCATCAAGCGAAAGCCTGTTCCGAAGCCGGCTTGCCAAGGCAATATTATCACCCATCAAGCATGAAATCATTAGCGCAAATAACAATTCTGGCATTCGCTTTAGTGCTGGCTGCAACGCCAACCCTTCGTGCGGAGGCAAAGCCTATCAAGGTTTTCATCCTGGCCGGGCAGTCAAACATGGAGGGACACGCGAAGATCGAGACTTTCGATTACATCGGAGACGATCCGACCACTGCGCCATTGCTAAAGAAAATGCGCGGCTCGGATGGGAAGCCCCGTGTCTGCGATCGCGCGTACATCAGCTATTTCACCGGCGGAGGAGACAAGAACGGCGAGGGCTTTGGCAAGCTGACGGCCGGTTATGGTTCACGGCGCAACCCGGCGGAAGATGGTGGCAAGATCGGCCCCGAGTTCACTTTCGGTATCGCGATGGATGAGGCTTTTGAGGAACCAGTGCTGATCATTAAAACGGCGTGGGGTGGCAAGAGTTTGAACACGGACTTTCGATCACCAAGCCCGGGGCCTTACGTTTTCAACGAAACCCAACTGACGGCTTTCAAGAATCAGGGGAAGAACTTGGAGGAGATCAAGGCGGCCAAAGAAAAAGAAACGGGCCACTACTACCGCCTGATGGTTCAGCATGTGAAAACTGTGCTGGCCGATATCAAGCGCGTGTGTCCGGAGTATGATCCCAAACAGGGCTATGAGTTGGCGGGTTTTGTCTGGCTTCAAGGCTGGAATGATCTAGTGGATTCCGGGACTTATCCAAATCGCACACAGCCCGGTGGTTATACGGCTTACAGCGAGGCTATGGCTCACTTCATCCGTGATGTCCGCAAAGACCTGAACGCACCGCGGATGCCGTTTGTCATCGGCGTGCTAGGCGTAGGTGGTGAGAAAGCGAATGTGCAAACCTTGGAGTTTCGCAAGGCCATGGCGGTACCGGCAGCGTTGCCCGAGTTCAAAAACAATGTGTTCGCCGTACAAACCGCGCCATTTTGGTCAGACGAGCTGGCAGTCATAGACGAGAAAAGAGCGAAAGTCTCGGAGATGACCAGACAGCTTCGCAACAAAGGCAAGAGCACTCCCAACAAAGATGGGAAAATGACCGATGCCGAGCAACGTGAATACATGAAGAAGTACGAAGCTGAACTGATAACCCCCAAAGAAGCGGCCTTGTGGGCCCGGGGAGCATCGAACCAAGGCTATCATTACCTTGGTTGCGCCAAGACTTTTGCACTGATGGGCCAGGCTTTTGCGGATGTGCTGCTGAAACGTTCGGCCCCGTAAAGCATCAGTTATGCGACTTTGTTCAGCCATAGCATTGCTTTGTTCGCTCGCCGTATCGCTCAGCAGTGAGGCAGCGCATCCGTTCGTTCCCGGGCTCGCGGGGAACGCGCAGATTTCGCCACTGCTTCACGGCAAGGTGCTATCGAGCGAGTTAGGCTGTACCGCGTGCCATACTTCTGCTAAACGCGCGCTCGCGGCAAAGCCGGGGCCCGACTTGTCGTCCGTCGGAGCGCGCGTAGCTGGAGAACATTTGCTCAAGTTCATTGCCGAACCTTCTGCGGTGAAACCGGGCACGACCATGCCGGATGTGCTTGGGCATCTCCCGCCAGCGGAACGCACGGAAACGGCGCGCGCACTGGCGCATTATCTGGCCAGCCTCGGAGGGACGGCAGTGACTTTTGTCCCGCCAAGAGATGGCGCGATCGAACGTGGGAGAAAACTGTATCACTCCGTTGGTTGCGTGGCGTGTCATTCTCCTGAGTCAGTGATTCAGGATTCCGTGCCGCTGGGGCCTCTCGAGGAAAAGTATTCGGTTGCGAGCCTGACCAAGTTTTTAGAGGAACCCCTGGCGATCCGACACGGCGGCAGGATGCCAGACTTGAAACTCGATCATTTTGAAGCCGAGCATATCGCCAGTTACCTGCTGCGAAAACAGACGGGCTTAGGCACTGGTTTCAAGCTGGATCAAAAGCTTGTCGAAGACGGGAAGAGGTTATTCACCCAGCATCGATGCAATAATTGTCACACGACTGGTGACAGCGGATCGCTACCATCAGGATTGCCTATTCTGAGCAAAGTCCGGCCTCAACGCGGTTGCCTTTCTCGCGAGACAGGTTCTTGGCCAAAGTATGCGCTCTCAGACGAGCAGCGTAAGGCACTCCATCTTGCCATCACGGGACCAATTGAAAAGATTTCCACGGCTGATCAGGTTTCCATAACGCTCGCCCGGATGAATTGTCTCGCTTGTCATCAACGCGGGGAACTGGGCGGGATAGCGGCTGAACGAAACGTTTACTTCACCGGCCGTGACGAAAATCTGGGTGAACAAGGTCGATTGCCACCGTCATTAACCGGTGTCGGAGCCAAACTGACGGCAAATTGGTTGAGGGATGTTGTCGTCAACGGAGCGTCTGTGCGTCCCTATCTTAACACCCGGATGCCAAAGTTTGGTGCTGAGAATGCAGAAGCCTTGGCCGCGCATTTCAAAGAACTTGATAAACTCCCACCGGCACAGCTCACATCGATTGATAAATCCAAGAAACCGCATGAGATAGGGCGTGAACTTACTGGCAACAAAGCCTTCAACTGCGTCGCGTGCCATACCTTTCGTGGAAAAAGCGAGGCGGCCATCCGGGCGGTTGATCTGATGAGCATGGCCGACCGGTTGGAGAAGAACTGGTTTCATCAGTATCTGACCAATCCCCAGCAGTTCTCTCCGCTGACGATCATGCCTTCCTTCTGGCCCGATGGGAAATCGCCTCTGACTAACATCTTAGGCGGCGATCCGGGGCAGCAGCGCTCCGCGATATGGGAATATCTGTCCCAAGGTCCGGACGCGCGCGAACCTCAGGGACTCGTCTTGGAACCGCTGGTGCTGTTAGTTGAGAAAAAAGCGATAATACTGCGCCGCGCTTATCCGGGCATCGGTAAACGAGGCATTGGCGTAGGCTATCCCGCAGGTATCAATCTATCATTTGATGCCGAAAAGCTCCGGCTCGCTTCCATCTGGACAGGTGGATTTATCGAGGCCTCAAGCCTCTGGCGCGGCCAAGGCTCTGGGCAAGCGCGAATCCTCGGCAATGATACAGTGACATTCCCGCCCGGACCAGCCTTTGCGATGCTAGATTCGCTAAACTCCAGTTGGCCGACCAATGCTGTTACGGCAGGTCAGGAAAGCTCTTTTGAGGGCTACACGCTTGATGCATTGGAACGTCCTGCATTCCGTTACCAGATCGGGAGTCTCGAGGTGGAAGATTATTTCAAGGACACCAAAATCGATGGAGCAAAGCCACACTTAAAACGACAGCTTAACCTGCGGAAGGACTCCTTGCCGAAGGGCCTCTATTTTCGCGCTGCCGCAGATAAATCCATACAGGCCCGTGCTGAGCGAGAGTATGAGATCGGCGGGAAACTGCTCTTACGCATGTCGCAAAGCGGAATCGTCCGCAGCATAGACGGCGTGCAAGAGCTGCTGATGCCAGTTTCTGGTCCTATTGAAATTGAATACCACTTGATCGAAAAGCCATGAGGATATTCTCCGCATTATTGATTTTTTTGATGGGAGCCGGGAATGCTTTTCCAGCGGAGGATTTCGGCGATGCCTGGGGCACTGCTGAACGGGAAGATGCTTATTACCGGATAACGGACATCCCGATGCCTGAAGGGGTTTATCTCGAATCAGGATGCTTCACCACGCTGCCAGACGGTCGCATAGCCGTGGGCACAAGGCGCGGAGAAATCCTCATCTACAGCGGTCTGGATGATGAGCACCCTATCCCCAAAGTGCAGCGATTCGCCGAGGGGATGGATGAGATATTCGGCCTGAGTTATCGCGATGGAACCTACTTTGTGACGCAAGCCACGGAGGTGACGCGTGTCCGCGACAGTAATGGCGATGGCAAGGCCGACCGCTTCGAAACACTCAGCGATGGATGGGGGTTCGGCCATTATCATGAGTTCGCCTTTGGCTCACCGCTGGATGCAAAGGGCAATCTGTATGTGGCTCTGGGACTCTCGGAATCCTACAACTCCAAGGCCAAGTTCCGGGGCTGGGTTTTGAAAATCACACCTGATGGGAAGACAATCCCCTACTGCAGCGGCTTGCGCAGCCCGCTGGGCATCGGGCCCAACGAGCATGGCGAGATGTTCTATGTCGAAAGCCAGGGGCCTTGGAATGGTGCCTGTTCGCTCAAGCATGTGAAAGCCGGCGGGTTCATGGGACATCCGATTAGTTTCAATTGGTATCCTTTCGCGCCTGAGCTTGGGCCTGCACCCGTGATGCCCAAAACACCTTCGCGCATGGAAAAAGAACGCGAACGGGTGAAAGAACTGGTGCCTTACGCCGTGGTGTTCCCTTACAAGAAAATGGGGCGCTCCATCTCGGCCTTTGAGGTGAATCGCTCGGCTGGCAAGTTCGGGCCTTTTGAGAACCAGATTTTCCTCGGTGATTTCAGCCTGGGCTTTGTGATGAGAGCGACCACTGAGATGGTGAACGGTGTCTGGCAGGGAGCCTGTTATCCGTTTCGCGAAGGACTGGGCACTGGGATTCTCGCGGTGCATTTCACACCTCAGGGAAGGCTTATCACCGGTGGAACGAACCGTGGCTGGCCCGTGCGCGGGCTGAAGGACAATCTGTTGCAACGCCTCGATTGGACCGGGCGCACACCATTTGAAATCTTGGACATCAGCGCGCGCCCGGATGGTTTCGTTTTGCGTTTTACGAAAGCTGCGGACAAAGCGACTGCCGGTCGGCCTGAGAATTACTGGTTGGAGACGTACACGCATATTTATCAGGCGGAATACGGAAGTCCTGAAGTGGACAACACTAAACCTACGGTGAAATCCGCAGAGGTGGCAGACGACGGACTGAGCGTCAGGTTGCGCGTCGCCGGCCTTATGAAGGGTCATGTGCACGACTTCCATTTGCTGGAGCTGAAATCTGCCGACGGTGAAGCGCTGCTGCATGACCGCGCCTATTACACTTTGAATGAGATCCCTAAACCCTAAATTCACCGAAGTCGATAAATGAAGATTACCCGCATCCTGGCCTATCGCGTTGAACTGCCGCTGTATGAGCAGACTTACAAATGGAGTGGTGGAAAATCCGTCACGGTTTTCGATAGCACGATCGTAAGGGTAGAAACCGATGCCGGACTGGTCGGCCACGGTGAAGTGTGTCCGCTGGGACCATTCTATCTGCCCGCGTATGCTGAAGGTGTCCGTGCTGGTCTGCGTGAACTTGGCCCGCATCTGTTGGGGGATGATCCGCGTCAACTCGGCAAACTGAACAGAAAGATGGATGCAGCCCTGAAGGGGCATCCATACGTGAAAACCGGCATCGACATCGCGTGCTGGGACATCCTAGGTCAGGCCTCCGGCCTGCCGGTGTGCGAGTTGCTGGGCGGGCGTTATGGTGAGGATGTGCATCTCTACCGCGCCATCTCGCAGGAATCACCTGAGCAGATGGCCGCCAAAGTTGCAGGCTATCGTGCGGAAGGCTATCGCCGCTTTCAGCTCAAGGTCGGCGGCGATCCTGATGTTGATATCGAGCGCATCCGCGCGGTCTCTGCGAAACTCCTGTCCGGCGACCGATTAGTGGCCGACGCTAATACGGGTTGGGTGCAGCATGAGGCTATCCGCGTAGCCAAAGCGGTGCGTGATATTGACGTTTACATCGAGCAACCATGTCTCACTTACGAGGAATGTCTGGCCGTGCGCCGCCAGATTCCGCATCCGTTTGTGCTGGATGAAAACATCGACGACCTGGGCATCCTGCTTCGGGCGAAAGGCGATCTCGCGATGGATGTGGTGAATCTCAAGATCAGCAAACTGGGTGGTCTCACCAAGATCAAGCAGGCTCGCGATCTGTGCGTCAGCATGGGGATCGCGATGACTTTGGAAGATTCTTGGGGTGGCGACATCGCCACTGCCGCCATCGCGCATCTTGCGCAAAGCACGCCGACGGAGTTCTTGTTCACCACCACGGATTTTAACAGTTATGTCACCGTGAGCACCGCTGACGGGGCACCACAGCGGGTTAATGGACGCATGGCTGCAAGCACCAAGCCAGGGCTGGGCATTACGCCCAAGATGGATGTGCTAGGGAAGCCAGTTGTTGAAATATGCTAATTGAACGGGAATAACTAAACCCTATTCAGGATGGAAACTCTAAAGCTTTAAAATCGCTTATTTTAATTAACACTAAACCACAAATATGAAACCCAACTGGACCGGTGTATTTCCTGCATGCACGACGCAGCTCAAGCGCGATCAATCCCTAGACCTCCCTGCTACGGCCAAACACCTCGAAGCACTGATGAACACCGGCATCAAGGGACTTATCATGTGCGGTTCGCTGGGTGAGAATCAGGCGCTGGATCCCGATGAAAAACGTGCGGTCGTGCGGTGTGCGGTAGAAGTGGCCCGTGGCCGTATACCGGTATTGAGCGGCGTAGCAGAGTCGAGCACCGCAGCGGCGATACGTTACGTGCGTGATGTCGAGAAGCTCGGGGCCAGCGGCGTTATGCTGATGCCGCCGATGAGCTACAAAGGAGATGCGCGTGAGAGCATGACTTATTTTCGGGCGGTGGCGCGTGGCGGCGGGTTGCCCATCATGATCTACAACAACCCCATCAGTTACGCGAACGACATAACACCAGCACTCTTTGCTGAACTGGCTGACGAGAAAAAGTTTGTGGCGCTCAAGGAGAGTTCCGGTGACCCGCGCCGCATCACTGAGCTGCATAATACCGTCGGTGATCGTTACTCCATCTTCACCGGGGTGGATGACCTCCTGCTGGAAGCCAGCATCCTGGGCATAGACGGATGGGTAGCTGGCACCGGAATCGCGTTTCCAAAGGAGAACCAACATTTGTGGGAACTGACGCGTGCCGGGCGCTGGGTTGAGGCGCGTACGCTCTACCGCTGGTTCCAGCCGCTGCTAAAGCTGGATACGCATGTGCATTTTGTGCAATACATCAAGCTCTGTGAGCAAGAGACGGGACTGGGGGCCGAATGGGTGCGGGCACCGCGCCTGCCGATCTCCGGTGAAGAGCGCAAGCGCGTGCTAAAGATCATCCGCGATGCGATCCGTTCACGTCCGAAAATAAAGGGCCCGAAATGAAGCGCGTCCAAGTGATTGACTCTCACACCGGCGGCGAACCCACGCGCGTCGTCATCAGTGGCGGGCCGGACCTTGGCGGAGGCAACGCAGCGGATAAACTGAAGGTTTTCCGCGAGCTCCATGACTCGTTTCGTCAGGCGGTCGTGTGTGAGCCGCGCGGTTCGGACGTGCTGGTAGGTGCGATGCTGGTTGAGCCGGCGGATAAATCGTGCGTCACGGGAGTGATCTATTTCGATAACGTCACCTTCCTCGGCATGTGCGGACACGGCACGATCGGACTGGTGGTAACCCTGGCGCATCTGGGGCGGATTCAACCTGGCGAGCATCGCATCGAAACGCCTGTGGGTGTGGTGACGGTGCAGTTGTACGCAGATGGTTCCGTCTCGCTGACAAACATTCCCGCTTACCGCAAAGCGAAGGGAGTGATTCTTGACGTGCCAGGCTTGGGCAAAGTCACCGGCGATGTGGCTTGGGGTGGGAACTGGTTCTTCTTCACCGAGGAACATGGCTTGCCGCTTGAGGTGAGAAATGTGGAACCGTTGACTGACGCCGCCTGGCGCATCCGGTTGGCGGCGAACGCCCAAGGATTTCCTGAGGTTGACCACATTGTCCTGCTAAGGCCATCCCCTAACTCGTCTGCGCATTCGCGAAATTTCGTGCTTTGTCCCGGCAAGGCGTACGATCGCTCACCCTGTGGCACCGGCACAAGCGCGCGCCTGGCGTGCCTTGCGGCGGATGGCCTGCTTGCCGAGGGAGAGAACTACGTGCAGGAAAGCGTGATCGGCAGCAGATTTACCGGCTCATATCATTGGGCGGACCGCGCCGAGGGGAGAATCACACCTCACATTTCCGGCACGGCGCATGTCACGGCGGAAGCCACCCTGCTCCTCGACGAGCGGGACCCGTTCTGTTGGGGAATCAACTCATGAGCAAAAGGATCGTCATCATCGGCGGTGGAGTGATCGGGCTGTGCTGCGCCTACTATGCGGCGAAGCGCGGGCACCGCGTCACCGTGCTTGATCGAAATTCCGACCGTCGCGACGGCTGCTCGTTCGGAAATGCCGGCATGATCGTGCCCAGCCATTTCGTACCATTAGCGGCCCCCGGGATGGTGGCGCTCGGGTTAAAGTGGATGTGGAATCCGGAATCGCCGTTTTACATCCGCCCAAGGCTGAGTTCGGATTTGTTCAGTTGGGCTTTCCGATTTTGGCGCGCTGCCAACGCTCGACAAGTAGCCAAGGCAGCCCCGCTTTTACGTGATTTGAGCTTTGCGAGTCGAACTTACTACGAAGAACTGGCTGATGCCATTAACGGTCTGGGTGATTTTGGACTGGTGAAGCGCGGTCTGCTCATGCTGTGCCAGACGCCGCATGCGCTAGAGGAGGAGGCGCACTTTGCTGCCCGCGCCCGGGAACTTGGTGTTCCCGCCGAGGTGTTGGATGCCAAGCAGACTGCCGCGCTCGATCCCGGCATAACGATGAGTGTGGCCGGTTCCGTGTTCTTTCCCAAGGATGCACATCTTGCCCCAAACCGTTTCATGTCCGAACTCCAGTCAGGATGCGAGCGACTCGGAGTAAACTTTCGCTGGAACTGCGAGGTTACCGGTACCCGGCTGGGCAAAGGACGGCTAGACGCCGTTACTCTACAGCCGAGCATGCAAGCATCTGCGTCAAATAGTCCAACTCAAGAGATGCCAGGCGAGATTGAGGCCGATGAAGTTGTCATTGCTGGCGGGGTTTGGTCGCCATCGCTTGCCGATCATTTGAGGTTGAGTCTGCCCATGCAGGCTGGCAAGGGATACAGTCTCACCTTACCACGCCCGCCCCAACTCCCGCAGCTTTGCTCCATCCTGACGGAAGCGCGCGTGGCGGTGACGCCCATGGGCGGCTCCCTGCGCATCGGTGGCACGATGGAACTCGGGGGACTCAACGAGGAAATCAATCCGCGACGGGTGAAGGGAATCATTCGCTCCGCCCAACGCTACTTCCCGGCATTTCGCGAGGCGGATTTTCACGGCATAGCTCCTTGGCGCGGGCTACGACCTTGTTCTCCCGACGGCATGCCATATCTTGGTCGCACCGCACAGTATTCCAACGTGATAGTGGCCACTGGTCACGCCATGATGGGTCTAAGCTTGGGGCCTGTAACCGGTCGAATTGTGGCAAGGCTGCTAAGCGGGGAGCTGCCTGAATATGACCTAACGTTGCTCTCGCCCGACCGCTTTGCCTGAACTTTTCGACCGCGAAAAATCCAACGACTGTAGAAAGTGAAGCAGAACCAAGAAAAGCTTTTGCAGGAACTCCGCCCGCATAGTGGAGCTGCTCTGACTGCCAAGCAGTGCCGAGCTGAAAAGTTGAACCAAATAAGAGCAGTTAAATTGTGCCAGTCTGGATACGGAAGCTTTTGCCGGGGCTATGTTCCGGACAGCCTAACATCAGATCAAGGGGGGGCACGGTATGCATCGCAAGCGCTACCATAGTTGAAGCCGTTTCCTGGAACTTAAAGGGAATGAGCGAATTAAGGCTAGTGCTTCAAAGCAGCAACACTAGTATCCATTCGGACATGCTGTCCTCCTAAACCACTTTTGCACAGTCAACTAGAGATGGAGGCGAGGGTCGGAATCGACCGGCTCACTCCCAGCTAACAAGCACAAAATGCCTGATTTTACAGGCTAATCAAGCATTACCCATTACTACAAAACACTACCGGATAATACCGTTCTACTGACAGTTTTACTGACAGTTGGAGCGAAGAAAAACCATCATCAGTTGTGAAGCCTTTCACGGTCGGTTGATGACATCCGAAAAGCAATATTCAGTATGGCGTAGGTGGCTTTGAGATGCCTTCCACGTCATTGGATCATTTCATGCCTCACGCCACTTTTTAAGCATCTCCTCACAATCCACCTTTGGCAGACGAGGGTTAAGTCGACAGAGCATTTCAAGTTTTCGGACAGCTACCGGAGCAGTTATGGCCCGCTGTGTAACTAGGTAATCGAGCAACCAAAGCAACCCGTGTACTGGAATGTTTCGGCTCTCTGCGCACTTTCTCAAGTTTTGATCACCAGTAAGCAATGTTGCATTATTCGTCATTGCCAGATGGAGAACCGATGCGTCATTGAGTGTTAGACTGGGAGGGAGATCCAATTTTAATTTCACCACTTCGGACAAAGCTTCCGTTCCAACTGGGACAATCTTGATTCTCTCATCTTTGGCATAGTGCTTGAGCCTGGCCTTCTGGGAACGCCTGTTCACCTCCCGCCAGACCAAGGACGTGGTCAAGGTCTCGATTTCGAGATCGAACCAAGCATCCAGCATTTCTGCTGTTCCCAAATCGATCAGCACCGAGGCATCTTGAACTACTAATCGCATCCCACCCCCGCCAAACGCTCCCTGAAATCCATGAACGGCTCATTAAGGAGTGCAGCCCCTTTGGATTCACTGATTACGGACTGGGAAGCGGCCCAAAGTACAAGCTGCTCAAATTTGCTCGAAGATTCTCGGCCAGCATAGGTCCCCGGCTCCTTCTTGTGCCACCCTTCCTTACGCGAAACTATGCAGAATTCCTTGTAGAGTGCCGGAGTGATCAAATCCAAATCCGCTGCGCGACGCATGATGGCGGCAATGGACATTCCGTAACGCGCCTTAAGGTTTGAAAGTTCCCTCATGCTTACACGTTGTCTGTGGCCGCCAAATTCGCTGATAAATATCTTCCGTGGAATCAGCATTGCACCAGCAAATCGGTGACAGACCGATTCCTGTTCTTTATCAGCCATGCCCTCTGCAAGTTTGAGCAGCAGGTGTCCTGCTTCATGCAAGGCGGTGAATCGCTTTCTAGGCAAATCACGCTCCAGCCATCGGGCCAGTACAATCACAGGATTTTTATCCGCCCATCCGGCGAAGCCATTAAAGCTCTCAGGAGCATCTACCTCAAACACCATGATGCCTTTGGATTCCAGCATCTCACGCACGTTTGGCAACGGGTCGTCACCTAATCTCCATTTTTCGCGCAGTATCTCCGCAGCTTCTTCGACATCTTCCCGATCCTTGATCTTCCGCGCGGATAGCGGGTTTTCAAAGGGGCTGGAAATGCCTAGCAATCCTTCAATTTCCATTTGCCTTTCAAAATAATCCACTGCCCTTTCACGGATACTTTCCTCCTCTTTCACTCCCAAGCGCGAAGCCTTACGAAACTGGAGTTCTTTCAATTCAAGCGCAGGCTCCCGAAAGAAAAAATCCACATCCTGATCCAGTGCGTCAGCCACCGCGATCAGCACTTCAGAATCGGGCATCATTTGCCCTTGCTCATACTTGTGCAGGGCATTGTGACTCACCCGACCTTCCAACTTCTCCGCCAAAGCGCGGAGTGACAGGCCGTGCATCTTGCGGGCCTGGGTAAGACGTTGCGCAAAAGTGAGTTTGGGATCGTTCATATCGGTAGTTGACAAAATCGTTTTAAATACGAGATTTGTCAACATTGAAGCAAATACCTCGAAAGGAGGTGAGTAAAATGGCTAAAGATGCACCAGGAATGCGCGGCTACCGCAGCCGCAATCAGGATGGGCAACTTCGCGACAAGCGAGATGATACCCACATGGGCACGATTGAACGGCAATACGACCGGGATTTCGGCGTCCGAAGCGATAAGCAGCTTGGCAATTATCTGAAGGAGAAGGGTGTCAGCTCTCTGAATGATTTGATCCAAAGTAATCGCGGCAAAAAGTAATAACCATGGCGGAGGAGGATTAGGGGTCACTAGCCCACTCCGCCACTTTCATTCACTTTGCCCTTCGTGGAAATGGCTTAGGAATCGGAAAACATATATGGCAAAAAAACACATCGATCCAAAGCACATCACTGCAAGCGACGAATTAGCTTCAGTAGAAGTGCAAACGGAGGAAGTCTTGGCAGTTGCAAAAGGCCGAGGATTTGCCTTTCTCGTCATTTCTAGGCAGCACGACTTTCCTTGTGAAGGAACAATCCACGATTCGCGAGATGAACTCATCCACGATCTCGGCAACATTATTACGTGTCGGATTGAGATCTTTGCTGTCTATCAGGGGGAAAGAAAGCTCGATCAAGTTGAGGTCGACTTTCTTTGCAACGTGGCTTTTGAAGACCTTGGGCCGATCTCAAAGGCCAAAGCATCTGGTAGATGGGGCAACTCAATAGCTCGCTGCTAACGCTTTTATTTGTATGCCCATCCCGCGCACCATCGTCATTGATACGAACATATTCGAGCAACACGGCTACAATTTCACCACTCAAGCCATCAAGAAGTTCGTTGCGATCGCCCAGATCAAAAGTCTCACCATCCTCTTGCCGGATGCCATCGAACGGGAAGTGCGGCGACACATCAAAGAAAAGTCAGCCGCAGCACAAAGCGCACTCAATAAAGCCCGCCAAGATGCCCCTTTCCTCCAGAAGTGGAAACACTGGCCCGCCAACGAGAAGCTAAAGACCGCCAAGGACGACATTGCTGCTGCCTATTTGACCGACTGGGAAGAGTTCCTGAAATGCTTCAAGGTCAAACGGCTCGGCTATGACGCCATCGACTTGAATAAAGTGATGGATTGGTATGATCATCAAAAACCGCCGTTCGGTCCAGGGCAGAAGGAAAAGGAATTCCCTGATGCCTTCGCCCTCGCATCGACGCTTGCCTACTCTAAAGCCAATGCAACCCACGTCGCTGTTGTTTCCAAAGACAAGGACTTCGCCGCTTTTTGTAGGCAGCACTGCGAGCTTCCTTTGTATCCCGACTTGTCTGCCTTGACAGAGGCGTTTGTTGACGAGGTGAACATCCACGTCGCTGGAATCAAAGCAGCATTGGCTGCCGACCCAACAATGTTGGTGGCACAAGTCCGGAAGGGCTTTCTAGATCTGGCATTTTATCCCCAAGAAGATATCGATGGCGACGTAAACCATGTCAAAGTCCTCGAGGAGGAAGTGGATGATGTGCGGGTCATTTCGATCGAGGACAAGCATTGTATCATCGCCTTCAAAGTCTATGTCACATTCTCCGCATACGTTTCGTATGACGACCCGGATACAATGGTTCATGATTCGTCCGAGGATTTTCACATGGCCCTTTACCAGCGAGCCGGCAAGGTCACTGACACCGCATGCGTTTCTGGCACGGCTACGCTCGAATTCGATGACGACTGGAAACACATCCTATCTGCTTCTGACTTCGAACTGGAAAACCGCGTCATCATCATCGAGGCTAGGCCACCCGTGAGGTATGACCATGATGATCGTGAGGCATCCGACGACCAATAGCCGCACAGATGATCCCACCATGAGTCAATTTTAGGCAAAAACCGCCGTTTAGGCATCCGGCCAAGTATGATCGCTTTCACCCCACAACAACTTGAAGTGATTTTGCCGCTGGCGGTGCAATGGGTGGAGAGCCAACAGAATACTATTCAGCAATTTGGTCGCGTCTTGAGTCCAAATTAGATCCTTTTGGCCAAGGCCGTAGGAGTGAGGCATCTGCACCGGGTTAGCAACGTACCTCCTGTACAACACTTAAATGGGCAGACTGAGGCGCTTTTGCTCCGGTTTCACCTCCTCAAAACACCTCAGACTGCCCGGTGAAAACTGCCTGACTCTGTTCCTTGTCTGCTTTCCGTTTCGCCTTGCTTCACTTCATTTCGGCCAAGAAACAGAGACAGGCACCCCGATGATGCTCTTCCGTCACGCAGATTGACTGCTGCAAGCAATCTGCCCGCCCGACTCGCCCGCTTCGCGTAGTCACTTGGCCTAAGGCCAACGTTTTTCAGGTCCTTCTTCCTGCCACGGTTCGGCTTCTCGCCCTCACCAGTCCGCTTT
Source organism: Limisphaerales bacterium (assembly GCA_965283725.1). Classification (GTDB taxonomy): domain Bacteria; phylum Verrucomicrobiota; class Verrucomicrobiia; order Limisphaerales; family JAEYXS01; genus JAEYXS01. The sequence goes on along the minus strand of CBDIPT010000001.1, from coordinate 446,216 downwards.
CAACAGGGGGATTTGGCGGTGCCCTCTGAAGACCACTCCCGCCATCCGCCCCGTTTTCGCGGCCTTTTCGGATGAAGGGCGAGAGACCGGACCGAACAGCAGGGCAAAAAAAAGACCATGAAAATCAATGAAACATCACAATTTGAAGGGCTCAAGTCCCGTCCCGAACAGTTTGGCAACGATCAGATCGAACTCGGTTTGAATCTGGTGAAACCGTTCAAGTTTTGCGCCACACCCCACGAATACAAAGTTGTCCCCCTTCGTGAATGCCCCACGCCCGAAAGCCTCCAGCTTTGCGACACCCCCGGAAAGGCTGCCGAATATTGGCGGATGCACGTTGAAGCAAACCCGTATTTCAACCCGGAATGCGAATGCTTTGTCATCCTGCTTCTGAACACGCGCCGCAGAATAAAAGCTCATCAGATTGTCACCATCGGAACGCAGGACACGCTTTTGGTCCATCCCCGCGAAGTGTTCCGGTTGGCCATTATCACCTCAGCTTCTGCAATGGTGTTGATGCACAACCACCCCAGCGGCGAATCCTCCCCCTCAGAAGCTGACATCAAAGTAACTCGCGACCTCATCCGCGCCGGTCAGCTCATGAAAATTGAGGTTCTTGACCACGTCATCATCGGAAAACCCGGTCATTCGTCCCTTCGTGAACTTGGCTATTTCTACCAATAATCCCCGAAAACATCCCTTCACCTTTTACCGCTTACATCTTGTGAACTCACCCGAACAAAACACCCCTTTTGGCAACGTCATTTTCACCTACACCCGAGCCCAAGCTCTTGCCGACGGCGAACAGGTGGACGTTTCCACCACCGCATCAGAGGCCGGAATTCGTTTCCCGGTCTATTTGACCCGCAGCGTATTTGATCAGTTTGTGACCATACCGCCCGGCGTAGAATGCCAGGATGAAGCCGGACGCCTTTGGGACATCGTTTGGATGCTTCGTTTTGCCATCCAATGGGCAAAACCGGGCGTAAGCCGGATGCCAGTTGCTCTCCAAGTGCGGAATACCAACGGAACGCCCAAGCCCGTCCGTTTGATTGCGGTTTGTGGCCCGCGTGACCTCGACGACCCGCAACCCGCCATCACCGTCATGCTGGAAGACGAAGACTGACAGAACCGTAGGCACGAACGGCTGAACCACCAGGTTCAGCCGTTTGCCATTTTTGGGGAAGTGGCTTCCTCCCCAAACCCCACCCGCAGGGGCATGCCCTGGACCCCCTTTGCTGTTTTCTTCTCCCGCCCACCCCATGCTTACCCCTCCATTCCCAGGGCTTCGCGGTCAAAGACTTGGCTTGATATGACGTGACGATTGTATAGTTTCTCCAATCATTCAGCCGAGGTTGATTCGCCCATCAGTCTTGGCTGGGAAAATGATTACCGACTTTCACGCAAAGTACTTTGCTTACGAGCTGACCAAGCGCTGCTCGGCAGACAGTATTGACAAGTTGGCGGGAGCCGTAGCCGGGGCGCAGGTGGATCTGAATCCCCATCAGGTGGATGCAGCTTTGTTCGCCTTCAATTCCCCTCTCTCCAAAGGTGCATTGCTAGCCGATGAAGTCGGGCTTGGGAAAACCATCGAGGCCGGTCTAGTCCTCTCGCAGAAGTGGGCGGAACGGAAGCGACGGATTCTCATCATCGTCCCTTCGAATTTGCGCAAACAGTGGTATCAAGAACTCAACGAGAAGTTTTTCCTTCCCTGTCAGATTCTCGAAACGAAGTCCTACAACGCAGCCATCCGTCAGGGCCGGTTCCGTCCTTTGGAGTGCGATGCCATCGTCATCTGTTCCTACCAGTTCGCTCGCAACAAGGCTGCCGATGTCGCTAACACGCCTTGGGATCTCGTGGTGATGGACGAAGCCCATCGGCTTCGGAATGTTTACAAGCCGTCCAATGTCATCGCCAACACGCTCAAGCTGGCGCTGACCGGCAAGCACAAGCTCCTGCTCACCGCCACACCGCTGCAAAACTCGCTGCTGGAACTGTTTGGCCTCGTCAGCTTCATCGACGAGCACACTTTCGGCGACCTCAAGAGTTTCCGCGATCAGTTTGCCAATCTCAGTCAGGAGCAGGTTTTTCAGGCTCTAAAGGCGCGACTAAAGCCGATCTGCCATCGGACTCTACGGCGGCAGGTGACCGCCTATATTCCGTTTACGAAACGCCACCCGGTTCTGGAGGAATTCACGCCGGAGGAAGGGGAAGACCGCCTCTACCAGCTCGTTTCCGATTATCTCCGACGCGACAATCTCCAGGCATTGCCAGCCAGCCAGCGCTCGCTCATGACGCTCGTGCTGCGGAAGCTCCTCGCTTCTTCCACCTTCGCCATCGCCGGGGCACTCACATCCATTTCCGACCGTCTCAAAGCAAAACTCCAGAAGAAGGAGCCTACTGAATCGCTCGAAGACGAACTCGATAAGGACTACGAGGCGCTCGACGAGACCGCCGAGGAATGGAGTGAGGATGAACCGGCCACCCCGCTGTCCGATGCTGACCGCGCTGCCATCGAAGCGGAAGTTGCCGACCTCGACAGCTTCGCCAATCTCGCCGTTTCCATCAGCCACAACGCAAAGGGCAAGGCTCTCGTCAAAGCGCTGACCATCGCTTTCGCCAAGGCTCGCGAGCTTGGCGCTGCCGAGAAGGCCATCATCTTCACCGAGTCGCGCAAAACGCAGAGCTACCTGCTCCGAGTACTGGCCGACAGCGAGTTCAAGGACGGCATCGTTCTGTTCAACGGCTCGAACACGGACGACCAGTCAAAGCTCATTTACGCTGAATGGCTGGATAACCACGCTGGCACCGACCGCGTTACGGGTTCCAAATCAGCCGACATGCGTTCCGCGCTCGTGGATTATTTCCGTGAGCAAGGCCGCATCATGATCGCCACGGAAGCGGGTGCGGAGGGCATCAATCTTCAGTTCTGCTCTCTGGTCGTGAACTACGACTTGCCGTGGAATCCCCAGCGGATCGAGCAGCGGATTGGCCGTTGCCACCGTTACGGCCAGAAGCACGACGTGGTGGTGGTTAATTTCCTCAACCGCAAGAATGCCGCCGACCAGCGGGTTTACGATCTGCTTTCCGAGAAGTTTCAGCTCTTTGAAGGCGTCTTCGGCGCGAGTGACGAAGTGCTTGGCGCGATTGAAAGCGGTGTGGACTTCGAGAAACGGATCGCCACCATCTACCAACGTTGCCGCAAGCACGAGGAAATCAAGGTCGCTTTCGACCAGCTCCAGCTTGAACTCACCATGGAGATCAACGACTCCATGACACTGACGCGCCGCAAGCTACTGGAGAACTTCGACGATGAGGTGCGTGAGAAGCTCAAGGTGCGTGCCGACGCTTCCGTCGCTTCGCTGAACCGCATTGAACGCCATCTCATGCGACTCACGGCGCATGAATTGAACGGTCACGCCGATTTCCTCGGCGAAGATTCCTTTCGCCTCAAAGTCTCACCATTTCCCGGCAACATCCCGCTGGGCCTCTACGAACTTCCGCGCCGGTCTGGTGAAGCGCACCTATATCGCCTAAACCACCCATTGGCCGAGGCCATCATCTCTCAGGCCAAGAGCCGGGAACTGCCAGTGCAGGAAGTCCGGTTCCACTACGGCGACCATGACGGCATCATCAGCATTTTAAAGCCTTTGATGGGCAAATCCGGCTGGCTCACCCTGTCCAGCTACACCGTCGAATCGCTCGACCAAGCCGAGGACTACCTGATTTTTGGCGCACTGACCGACGACGGCACCCCACTCGACGAGGAATGCGTCAAAAGACTGTTTACTCTACCGGGAAAAGTCACCGGTTCCTGCCTGAGCATCGTCCCCGGTTCTGTAGACGTGGCCATCCAGCAACGTCAGGCCGCGATCAAGCACACCATTTCCGAACGCAACGCCCAGTTCTTCGAGGCCGAGGCCGAGAAACTAGATGGTTGGGCCGACGACCTCAAATTGGGCCTTGAACGCGAGATCAAGGAATTCGACCGCTTGATAAAGGAAGCCCGCCGCACTGCCACCACGGCGCTGACGCTGGAGGAAAAGCTCGACGGCCAGAAGCAGATCAAGGCTCTCGAATCGCAACGGAACGAGAAACGTCGTTCGCTATTCGAAGCGCAGGACAAGGTCGACCACCAGAGGGAAGAACTAATATCTAGCATCGAGGGGAAACTCACGCAGCAAGAAACCTTAACTAGTCTGTTTGCAATTCGATGGACGCTTCGTTGAAAACCACCCATCTAATGACTCAAAAGGACTCTTATGAGTGAACCGACCATTATTTGCCCCAAGTGCCAAAACGAGATCAAGCTGAACGAAACTTTGGCTGCGCCCCTCATTGAGTCCACTAGAAGGGACTACGAGGCGCGTCTTGCTCAGAAGGACACCGATATCGCCAGTCGGCAAATAGCGTTGCAACAGCGCGAAGACGCGCTTTCCAAAGCGAAAGAGTCACTCGATAGCCAGGTTGACGAGAAATTGAAACTGGAACGCACCAAGATTGCCGCCGAGGAATTGAAGAAGGCCAAACTCGCCATTTCCAATGATCTTGAGCAGAAATCGAGGGAAATCACCGATCTTCAAGAAGTCTTGAAAGTTCGCGAAGGGAAGCTCGCGGAGGCGCAAAATGCGCAAGTTGAATTGATCAAACAGAAACGCGATTTGGACGACGCCAAACGCGAACTCGACCTCACCGTCGAAAAGCGAATCCAGGAAGGGCTCACCGTAACGCGCCAGCTGGCGCGGAAAGAGGCCGAGGATGAGTTGAGACTCAAGGTCGCCGAGAAGGAGCAAACCATCACCTCTATGCAAAAGCAGATCGAGGATCTGAAACGCCGGGCGGAACAGGGTTCACAACAAATCCAGGGCGAGGTTCAGGAACTTGAACTTGAGGCACTGCTTCGAGCTAAATTTCCCCGCGACACAATCGACCCCGTCCCGAAGGGAGAGTTTGGCGGAGATGCCATGCACCGCGTGATCGGTCCGCTTGGCCAAGTATGCGGTACAATTCTATGGGAGTCCAAACGCACTAAGAATTGGAGCGATAGTTGGCTTGCCAAACTTCGCGACGACCAACGCACCGCCAAGGCCGAGATTTCTGTGCTAATCACTCAGGTTCTACCCAAGGGGGTGGAGTCATTTGACCTAATTGATGGCGTTTGGGTCACCCATCCACGGGTAGCGATCCCCGTTGCAATCACGCTTCGTCAGTCACTCCTCGAACTTGCGCTGGCCCGCCAAGCCTCAGAGGGCCAGCAGACAAAGATGGAAATGCTCTATTCCTATTTAACTGGTCCGCGATTCCGTCAACGAGTCCAGGCAATCGTCGAAGCTTTTTCCAATATGAAGGAGGACCTCGATAAAGAGCGAAAGGTCATCACTAAGCAGTGGGCCAAGCGGGACGAGCAAATTGAGCGCGTCATGCAGGCTACCGTCGGCATGTATGGGGACATGCAGGGAATTGCAGGTAAGACATTACAAGAAATAGACGGCCTTGAGATGAAAGCTCTGGAATCCAGCCAAAACATTAGGACTGACAATGACTAAGAAACCCGAGACCGCTAAAGCCGCAACTCCGGGTCCCGCATCAGTTGCGCCAGCCGCCTCTTCAGTTCCGTTAGGATCTGTTAGCGACTCACCCTTTCATTGTCCCTACAAACAGGCCACTTTGCTTCAACAGGCTCTTGCTTCGAACAAGATGCGAGTTGGTTTTTTGCTTGGGGCAGGCTGTCCAGTATCAATTCGTGTTCAACAGCCAGACGGAGGATCGAAACCGTTGATACCTGATATTGAGAATCTGACAAAGTTGATTTGTGAGGAGGTTGAAAAGGATGATAAGCATCGTGAAACATTTGCAGGTATTAGAAAGCGACTGATGGATTCAGGGAAAACGAATCCCAATATTGAAGAAATCCTAACACATATTCGTGCATTGGTAGATGTAGTAGGTGGTAGCCTCATTGACGGCCTATCCAAAAATGCGCTTACCGGATTGGACGAAAGAATTTGCCAGATAACGACTGATTTTGTCGGAGCATCACTTCCAACCGACGACACCCCATATCATCATCTTGCCGCATGGATCGGAGGGATTCAACGTTCTCATCCCGTCGAGATATTCACTCCAAACTACGACCTGCTCACAGAGCAGGCTCTTGAGCAATGCCGTGTTCCTTACTTTGATGGCTTTGTTGGTTCGCGCAACACGTTCTTCGACGTGGCTTCCATTGAGCAGGATAAGCTGCCAGCAAGGTGGTCAAGAATCTGGAAGTTGCATGGTTCGATTAACTGGTGGCGCACTGATGACGGCAATGTGGAAAGACATGGAATCAACTCTCGAATTGGCAGCGCTGGGCGCCAAATGATTTACCCTTCGCACTTGAAGTATGATCAAAGCCGTCGGCTTCCGTATCTGGCCATGCTTGACCGGCTCAAGTCTTTTCTCGCAAATGGCCAATCGGTGTTGATTACCTGCGGCTACTCCTTCGCCGACCAACACCTCAACGAGGTAATCCTCCAAGGACTTGCAGGCAACCCAACTGCCGTGTGCTTTGGTATGCTTTATAGCGATAGATGCAATTATCCAGAAGCTTTAAGACGAGCCAAAAGGCAGCCCAATTTGAGTTTATTGGCTGCTGATGGCGCTGTACTCAATACCATCGACCGCGATTGGCGAACGGGCAGCAAGGAAGACCATGCATGGCATGCGATAGCTGTAAATGTCGGCGAAATGAAGCACAGGACTGGAGCCCCAGCCGAACGGTCTAAGTTCCTCCTTGGAGATTTTAAAGCGATGGGACTCTTCTTAGCGCATCATCTTTCAGCAGGCGAAGACTTGGCGCAAAAAAAGTAGCATGGCCTTAAATGATCCAACCCTAATAGGAACCGTTCAGGATGTGAACGGAGCCACAGTCCGCGTCGAAATGACAGAGGAGACAGTCACGAGTCTCAGTTTCGTAAACGGGGAGGCCTACCGGATCGGCCAAATCGGAAGCTTTGTCCGAATACCACTTGGTTTCATGGACCTCTACGGTGTGGTTACTCAGGTTGGTGCCGGTGCGGCACCCGAGCGTATCGAAACGCAGCGACCCTACGGGAACCGATGGTTGCAGGTTCAGCTAGTTGGAGAAGGCACGAAAGGAGGGCGCTTCGAGCGCGGCGTTTCGCAGCACCCAACAATCGAGGACCGCGTTCATATCGTGACTGAAAAAGACCTTCGAGCAATTTATGGTCCCGGTGAGCCAAGCGATTTTGTCGCAATCGGGCATTTAGCCAGCGCCGAATCGATACCATCGCTAGTCAATATCAACAAACTTGTCACCCGTCACTCTGCCGTTGTGGGTACGACTGGCGCAGGGAAATCCACGACCGTTGCAGGATTGCTCACGGCCCTTTCCGATCCCAAGCGCTATCCTTCGTCGCGAATCCTTATCTTGGACATACATGGTGAGTATGCAAAAGCCCTGAAAGACCGAAGCACGGTTTACAGCATCAATGCCGACCCTACTAAGCATGAACGGCAACTACACATTCCGTTTTGGGCACTCAGTTTCGACGAACTTCTGAAAGTCGGTCTGGATGGCCTCGATGGGCAGAAGGCCGCTCCAATTGCGGACATGATCGTAGAGCTGAAGCGTGAAGCACTCGGAAAATATCCCAAAGATGGGGTCGATGCGGACAACGTGACAGTTGACTCACCCGTTCCCTTCTCGCTTCATAAGCTTTGGTTCGAGTTGCACAAGAAGGAAAACTCTACTGTCATTCCCAAGCCGGGAGGCGCAGCAGATGAGGTTGAGCCGGCTTACGTGCTGAACCCGGCGACAAACACCCCGGTGCAGATTGGCGACCCCATGACGGTGGTCCCGCCAAGATACCGGACAGTCAAGACGACTGGACCTGCACCGGAACGCGTGAATTACGGCAAGGATGCGCTCGGTATCAGGCAGCCTGTTGCCGCGTTAGCGTCTCGATTACGGGATCCTCGCTTCTCGTTCCTTTTCAAGCCCGGCGATTGGCTCCCCGACCTTGAAGGCAAGACTGGCAAGGACCTCGATGCACTGCTGGAAGATTGGGTTGGCGGAGCAAGTCCTATTACTATTCTCGATCTTTCAGGTGTTCCCTCGTCAGTGCTGAATGACTTGATTGGTGCACTACTTCGCGTTCTCTACGACGCGCTGTTCTGGGCGCGCAAACTTCCAGACGGCGGACGAGAACGCCCACTGCTTGTAGTCCTCGAAGAAGCTCACGCTTACCTGAACAAGGAAAATGCCGGGACCGCTGCGCGTGCGGTAAAGCGTATTGCCAAAGAAGGACGGAAATATGGCGTCGGCATGATGGTCGTGAGCCAACGTCCGTCTGAAATTGATTCCACCATTCTGTCTCAATGCGGCACAATCTTTGCGATGCGCCTAACGAACGACGCAGATCGCGGTCATGTCACTGGGGCTGCTTCTGACAATCTAAAGGGACTTTTCGACATGCTTCCAATTCTCCGCACTGGCGAAGCGATCATTGTTGGCGAAGCAGTCAGCCTGCCGGTTCGCACTTTGATTGAACCGCCAGCCAAGGACCGACGCCCTGACAGTGTTGACCCAAAGGTGGCCGTCCGAGGAAGTGCACAAAAGGACGGATTTGAAGGTCCAGGCGGATGGAACCAGAATCGAGATAAATCTGATTATGCTGCAGTGGTCCGACAGTGGCGCAAGCAAACCCCGAAATACGAGCACAAGCCTCAACCGCCGCCATCTGCGGCAACAAACTAAGCAAAACTTATGGAATGGATCCATACACCCGAATCATCAAATATCGCGGCCTTCAGCTATAGTGATGAGAGTCGCATCTTGACCGTCGAATTTAAGAATGGCGGTCAATACGAATACTTCGATGTGCCGTCTACGGTCTTTGAAGCAATGAAAGCAGCGGGGTCAAAGGGCCAATTTCTTGCTCAAAACATTAAGGGCCAGTTCCGCTACGCACGTGTCTAAAAGAGGAAAACTGATCTGTGACGAAAAAGCAAAAACTGGAGCTGACTTGGATTGGGAAGGAGAACCGGCCCCGGCTGGAGCCGCGCATCTTGCTCGAAGAGCCGGAGCAGTCGTATCACGCCAAACAGCGAGTCTCGGACAAGGACCTTTTCGATAACCGACTCATCTTCGGCGACAATCTGCTCGCCCTCAAGGCGCTCGAACAGGAGTTCACCGGCAAGATAAAGTGCATCTTCATTGACCCGCCTTACAACACCGGTAGTGCATTTACGCACTATGACGATGGAGTGGAACATTCGCTCTGGCTTTCATTGATCCGTGATAGGCTTGAATTGCTGCGACACCTGCTTCGGGGCGACGGCTCTATTTGGGTTACTATCGATGATTCCGAAGGACACTATCTTAAGGTTCTGATGGACGAGGTTTTTGGACGCGCCAATTTTATAGGTACCGCTACGTGGCAAAAGACAACGAGTATACACAACAATGCTGTATTGTTTTCATCAGCGACTGACATGCTCTTATGTTATGCGAAGGATATTGCATCCTTTCGCATGGGGCGTTTGCCGCGCAGCGAGCGCAATACGGCGGATTACACGAATGCTGATGGCGATAAGCGAGGACCCTGGGCATCAAGTCCGCTGCATGTCAGCCTAACTTCTGGACAACGAGGTAAACAATATGCGGCCACGGGGAAATCCTCCGGTTTATTTCCAATAATAAGCCCACACGGGGAGGAGATTTATCCACCCAAAGGACGTAGTTGGGCTTATTCGCTTGAGACTATCAAATCATTTGAGGCGGACAATTTGATCTGGTGGGGGAAAGACGGACGAAACCAACCTAGGCTAAAAAGATTCCTAAAGGAGAACGACGAAGGGGTTGTTCCGTCGACCCTCTGGCTTTCCGAAGAGGTGGGCCATAACCAGGAGGCTAAAGCAGAGAATGCCAATTTGCTTCCTGAATTGAAGGAGCTTTTTTCAACACCCAAGCCTGAGCGCCTCCTACAGCGTGTCTTTCAGCTTGCGACTATTCCCGGGGATATCGTTTTAGACTCTTTCTTGGGGTCGGCTACCACTGCCGCCGTCGCCCATAAAATGGGCCGCCGTTGGATTGGTATCGAACTAGGCGAACATTGTCATACCCACTGCATTCCACGTATTCGCAAAGTCATAGACGGGGAGGACCCCGGTGGCATAACGAATGCGGTAGGGTGGAAGGGCGGCGGCGGTTTCCGCTATTACCGTCTTGCACCGTCATTGCTGGAAAAGGACAAGTGGGGCCAGTGGGTAATCAGCAAGGAATTCAACGCCGCCATGCTCGCGGAGGCCGCGTGCAAACTGGAGGGTTTCACCTATGCGCCGAGCGACACTCTCTATTGGCAGCACGGCCATTCCACCGAGCACGATTTCATTTACGTGACCACGCAGCACCTGAGCGCAGACCAGCTCGCGCAGTTAAGCGACGAAGTCGGATCGGACCGCACATTACTCGTGCTCTGCGCCGCCTTCCGCTCCCCCCGTGGTGGGAATGAGCGATACCCCAATTTGACCGTGAAGAAGATTCCCAAACAGGTGCTCTCCCGCTGCGAGTGGGGCCACGACGATTACAGCCTCAAGGTGGAGAATCTGCCCAAGGCACCGACGCCCCCACCCAAAGCCGACAAGCGCGGTCAGCAATCGCTCTTTGATACGGAGGTGGGCAAGTGAATCCCAAGGTAAACGCCATCGCCGGTCGTCTGAGCCTCCGACCACCGCAGCGCCGCTCGCTGGAAATCCTCGACCGAATCACGGAAATTGTCCCGCCAGGAAGGGCGCGGACATTGCCGCCGCATTGGAGGTGATCCGCGCCGAGTATCCGACCGTCACTGATTTCGAGCGCGAATTCCCGTCGCTCTGCTTCGCGCTGGCCACCGGCGTGGGCAAGACGCGGCTCATGGGTGCTTTTATCAGCTATCTGCATCTGGCGCACGGCATCAACAACTTCTTCGTCATGGCTCCGAACCTGACGATCTACAACAAGCTCATCACCGACTTCACGCCGAATACGTCCAAGTATGTCTTCAAAGGCATCTCGGAGTTCGCCACGGACCCACCGGAGATCATCACGGGCGACAACTACGAGGCGAAGGCGGGCACCCTCTTTGACCAGTTGCTCCGCTGCAAGGTGAACATCTTCAACATCTCCAAGATCAACTCAGAAGTCCGGGGTGGAAAATCGCCCCGTATCAAGCGGCTGTCTGAATACATCGGTGAGAGTTACTTCGAGTATTTGGCCGGACTGCCCGACTTGGTGCTCATCATGGATGAATCGCACCGCTACCGCGCCAGCGCGGGGGTGCGGGCGATCAATGATCTGAAGCCGGTCATCGGGTTGGAACTTACGGCCACCCCTTTCGTGGAAACGGGCAAGGGCGGCGTGCCGTTCAAGAACGTCATCCTTGATTACCCGCTGGGCAAAGCGATGGCGGATGGCTTCGTCAAGGAGCCGGCCGTCGTCACGCGCAAGAACTTCAATCCCGCCGGCATGACGGCGGAGGCCATTGAGTTGATGAAGCTTCAGGACGGCGTGCGGTTGCACGAACAGGTGAAGGTGGAACTGGAAACCTATGCACGCGAAAGTGGCAACGTCATCGTAAAGCCTTTCGTCCTGGTCATTGCCCGCGACACCACGCACGCGAAGCAGTTGATTGAATTGATCCAGTCGGACGCCTTCTTCGAAGGACGCTACAAGACGAAGGTCATCCAGGTGGATTCAAGCAAGACCGGCGCTGAAGAGGATGAGATGGTCGAGCGGTTGCTCAAGGTCGAGCACACCGACGAACCGACCGAGATCGTCATCCACGTCAACATGCTCAAGGAAGGCTGGGACGTGACGAACCTCTACACCATCGTCCCCCTCCGTGCGGCAAATGCCCGAATCCTCATCGAGCAATCCATCGGTCGCGGCCTGCGCCTCCCATATGGCAAGCGCACCGGCGTCAACTCGGTGGACCGCCTGAACATCATCGCTCACGACAAGTTTCAGGAGATCGTTGACGAGGCAAGGAAGCCCGACTCGGCAATCCGGTTACAGCAGGTTATTCTTGAGCCAGAAAAGCTGGGGGAGAAGACAGTGACGGTCGTCTCGCAGTCCCAACTGGCGAGCAAGCTGGGGTTGCAGCCCGAGCAGACGACCACAAGCACACTGGTGCCCAAAGCCGCCGAGCCTCCGGTCTTCACTACGCCGGAAGATCAGAAGATCGCGCAGATCGCCTATCAGGTGATCCGCAAGTTGGAAAACCAGCCGCAGTTGTTGCCGAGCGTCTCCCATCTGACCAATGCCGATGTGCAGGCGGCAGTCCTAAAGGAAGTTGCCGCGCAGTATCGTCCGTCGCAGTTGGAGATGGAAACCGTGACTGCCAAGCCGGACATTGCGGCGATTGTCGCCAAGACGACGGAATTGGTGATTCAGCAGACCATTGATATTCCGCGCATCCTCGTCGTCCCAAAGGGCAAGGTGCAGTCGGGGTTCAACCCTTTCACGCTTAAGCTCGATGCGCTCAACTATCCCCCGGTCTCAGAGGAACTTTGGGCGAAACACCTGCGCACTGATCAGGTGGACGTTATTTCCACTGGCGCGGGGGGCATCGAGGAATTGCGACTGGAGGATTACGTCGTGAGCGGCCTCGTGGACTTTGACGACGTTTCTTACGACGCGCACGCCGATCTTCTCTACGACTTGGCCGGTCAAGTGGTCAAACACCTCGGCACCTACCTTAAGGACGAACACGAAGTGCGTAAAGTGCTGGGAGCGTTCCAAAAAGACATCGCCAAGTTCGTCCACGTCCAGATGCAGGAGCATTACTGGGAAAAAGCGACCGGCTACGAGGTGAAGATCAGCAAAGGTTTCTCGGAATTGAAGCCCAGCGCCTACACCGCCTCAGCTACGGAACCGGTGCTGGATTACCGCCAGCCGCCTGCGGACAAGAGCAACATGGCGAAGTATCTGTTCGGCGGATTCTCGCGGTGCCTCTACCCGGTGCAGAAGTTCCAGTCGGACGCCGAGCGCAAGCTATCCGTGGTTTTGGAACGCGAAGCGACGAAGTGGTTCAAGCCTGCGAAAGGCCAGTTTCAGATTTACTACAAGTCCGGTGCCGATCATCCCGAGTACCAGCCTGATTTTGTCGCCGAGACCGCCGACACTATCTACATGCTGGAACCCAAAAGCCGGGGTGAACTCACAGCAGATGAAGTCATCGCCAAGCGCGACGCGGCGGTGAAGTGGTGCAGGCAGGCGAGTGAACATGCAAAGACCTACAACGGCAAAACGTGGAGTTATCTCCTCATCCCACACGATGCGATTGCCGAAAACATGACTTTAAGAGGGTTAACGGCGCAATTTGAACAAAAATAGAGAAAATATGAGCTATCAAACTTCAGCGGGTGATCGGGCGGGCCATCTCCAGCCTAATAAAGAGCGGCAGCTGCCTAAATCGCTACCATCTCCGCAAGAATGGCTCCAATCACAAGGCAATGTCCTTCTTGTTCCAGCAGTTAGGGAAATTGCACCTAGCGTAGCCACATGGCTCGTCATAGAGGCCATCTGTAACGGTGGAAATGAGCTTGATGGTATTGCGTCCGTGATTGCTCTGTCGGATCCGAAAGTCAATGCCACCATGACATTGAAAGAATGGATTAATGGAGTTTCGCAGTCACTGATTCAATTTCACGGAAGCTCGAAAAAGGCTTACATCGCATGCATTGAAAAGCACTGGGGTAAAATAGTAACTGTCGTACACACAAAAAAGGGAACGCAGGTGATTTTGAACGATCTTCCCTTCACAGCATGGTGTGCCGGCAGATTGAGACTTTGGTATGACGCCAGAGAATCAGCTTTTTACCAATATTCAACCAACGAAGGTGTTTGGGAATATGTGGCAGAAGTGGAGATTCGGCGAAAGCTATTGGAATTCCTTCGAGAGGGGGAAATACCTGAGGCGACTTTTTCGTTAGGGTTAGTAGGACTGGTTGTAAGAAATCTCCCCGTTCTTGCTCTGTATGAATCAACGGCCATTGATCCCCGGCCAATCCACTCTCAAAATGCTATGGTGCATTTTTTGATGACCGGTCCTAGCAAGGAACTTACAACCACGTTTTCCCCCGCTTACTTTTCCAAGAACAGAATTCCGGTAGATTACGACCACTCAAAGCGGTGCACCCAATTCCATAATTTCTTGAATGAATCTTTGTCTGAAGAGGATCGGGACCTGCTTCAATTGTGGTGTGGCTTTGTTTTGCTGGGTATTAATCCTTACCATCGCATCCTACTAATTAGGGGTATTCCAGGGGCGGGCAAGTCCACGCTGATCGACATCATCGAAGCTATTATCGGTCGAGACAATGTGGCCACACTAAATGTTGAACGACTGGACGACCGTTTTGAACTGTCTGCATTCAGAGACAAGACTCTTCTCGTGGCTAAGGATGTCGGATCTGATGTACTCAAGAGCAAAGCAGCGCACGCTTTGAAAGCTCTGTCAGGGGATCAGGGAATCGAAGCAGAGATGAAGCATGAGAACAGAAGATTCAGGCTTCAAGGTCCTTTCAACATCGCGATTACTTCGAATTCTGACCTTGAGATTGGAATCAAAGGCGATTTAGGCGCTTGGAAGCGACGTTTACTTGTTTTGGATTTTGAGAAGAAGCCTAGCAAGCCGGTGCCAAACCTCAGCCGAACTATCATAGATGGTGAGGCTGAGGGGATTTTCTACTGGATGGTGTTGGGAGCACGAAATGCCGCCACTATGATTAAGGGCAAGAAAAAATGGGAGTTAACCCCGCTTCAAATCGGTCGTATTTCTAGGTTGCTGGAGCAGTCCGACAATATCCTTAGCTTTGTTGGGAAACACGTTGAGAAAGGCACGCCTGACTCTTTCATTTCGACGGCTGAGCTTTACGAGAGCTACGAATCTTACTGCAACGAGTATGCCTACAATCCAGAGCCCATAAGTGTCTTCAGTCGGAGAATTAAAGCTCTGTTCTTTGCATTTTTCAACGCACGCTATACTACGAGGGCTCCCGAAGACACCAAGGCCACCAAAGACAGCGAGGGTGCATCGGCAAAAAGCGTAAAACCTTTACGGGGCTATGCAGGTATTGAGTTGAAGTAACGCCTTAGGCTGACACCTAAAAACGGATAACACAGATAATTCCACTTTTTCGATTTCAATAGATACGCACGGCACTAATCGGTGAAATCTGTGTTATCCGTAAAAACTACTCCGTAGTCGCCCCTGGCTGCGCTCTAAGCATCTTTAATTCTATCCTGAAAATAAGCCTCCAAAGCCTCAACCGCTTGATTTTTCTCCATCCACTCAAAAGCTTCATCGGGTGTTAGAGGCTTGATCCTGCTGCCACCTTCCCGCCATCCGTACTGGCTGTATGGGCCTCCTTTGCCAGCCAGGAACCAGTTGCCTGCCTTTGTCCGGTACAACTCTTCGTGGACATGCCTACAATCAATCTTGTCCAGGCCATTTCCCCCTTGGGCGATGAGGGTTGCGGTTTCTGTATTGTAGCGTTTGCCGTTAAGTATGGCGACTAGTTGGATTTGCTTTTTCATGGGTTTCTTTATTTTGACTGTTGCTAGGGCTTCTTGAGTTCCGGCTAGCCCATTGCCGATCGGCCCTTCTGGGGCCTAAGCTTGAATGCATCGCTGCTGTTCGAGCCTTCAATAAGTGTGACCGGCTTTCAGCCGAAGGCCTCCCACCTCCACCCCCAATCCAAAGTCGATTCCATGCCAAACAGAAAGCATGGTCACAATCAAAGCGCAGTCCTCCCCAAAGAATGCGGTTCGTTACTTCAGCGAGCATCTTTCGCATGGAGATTACTATTCCGACCAGACTCAGGTGCCTGGGCTTTGGTTTGGTGAGGGATGTTTCAACGTCGGGTTAATGCCCGACACGAAGGTTGCCAAAGGCGAGTTTGCCGCCCTTTGCGATGGGGTTACCCCGGGTGAAGGGAAGCGACTAACCCAGAGCAGGAAGGCGAACCGGAGGTGCCTTTACGATCTCACCGTCTCGGTCCCCAAGTCGGTGTCAATTATGGCACTTTTGGGTGGGGATAGCCGTTTGCTCGATGCGCATGAAAAGGCTGTCAAAGCCACCCTCAACGAAGCCGAAAGAATGGCAGCGACAAGGGTTCGCCGGGGGAATGCAGTCGATACGAATTCGTCCCGGACCACAGGCAATATCATTGCAGCCCGGTTCACCCATCAGGAAAGCCGAGCACTCGATCCCCAGGTCCATAGCCATTGTGTCATCTTCAATGTCACCCTCGATCAGCAGGAGCAACGGTTCAAAGCCCTTGAACCACGACCGATCTACGACAATGCGAGGAGATTGACGGAGGTGTATCGGTCCCATCTTGAGCGTTCGATTCGAGCGCTTGGGTACCGCACTTATCGCGACAGGTTCAAGGCTGTCCAGATAGCTGGCATCAAACCGGAACTCCTGACCCGCTTTTCCAAACGCTCAATTGAACGAGATAAGCTTACCGCCCTTTATCAAACAGAATCAGAAAAGCCCCTCACCAACAACCAGGTCAGCACTCTCCTGCATCGTAATCGTTCAAAGAAGCAGCGGCACATAAGTCCAATCTCCGTTCGTAAGGCGCAACTGAAACAGCTTACGCCACAGGAATTCAGCGAGCTTCGGCAATTGAGGATGGAGGCAGATGATCGCGTGTTCCGCGGGGTCCACAGCGTCATCCCAATCCTTGTTGTGCAGCCGAAATGGCTCACTGTGGTAAGACTGGTTTATCTGGCTGCCAGGCCGCTTCAAGTCGATCCCTTTCTCTTCACCCAACACAACAGCAAGCAAATGGCGACCTTCCGCAGTTTGCAGCTTTTGCGCCTATCTCGGCGCACATCCGCCTTCATGCGCTTCGCGCAAAAGCAGACCGCATTAACTCGATAATCCGGCATAAATAAAAATGACTCAAACCATGAAAGAACAAATCCCAAAACAAACCGACTGCTGCGATTCAAGTGAAGCTAACCAGTTCATCCGCTTCGAGGTAGCGCAGCACAGCTCGATCATCTTGCCATACGCGACACTGCTCAGTGCCCAGCACATCGGCAGCGGTAACAAAGGTGAAGAAGTCATCACCCTCATATTTCCGACCCACACAGTCACTCTGAGGGGTCGCCAGCTCTTGCCGGTCCTCATGGCCATTCAGAGGGCAAGGGCGCAAACAATTCGGATCAATGGTGGTAAGACCGAACAAGAAACAACCCCCACAATTAGTGACATCACAATCACCGAGGTCCTCTGACCTCATTCAGGGATAAGTAAGAAAGGAAAATAATGAACAACGACAATATCGTGATAACCGGCTCAGTGGAGGGACAGGAGTTCATCGCTGAGGTTAGCAAACAACAGAAATACATCGCCTGCTACCCCAAGCATGTATTCACATCCATGAACAATGCAAACACGCAGGAACGTGCGGAATACATATTCAAGCAGCTGCTGGTTAAGCATGCAACTCTAGTTGATTTCAGTGAATGGAGCTATTTCGAACTCCAAACCGGCAATGCGTATGTCGTGGTGACCACAGTCTTCGGTCTTAATATTCTTCGTTCGTTTGAGCTCAAGATACACGACGACACTCTAAAGCTTGATTATGAAGTCGCTACTAATAGAGAGCGCAAGAGAATCGAGCCAATCGTGAAGAGGTTGGAGACCTTGATCAAGGAATCGAACAAGCACTTCTAAGTAGACACCAACCCCTAGCGCCTTGCGTTAGGAATTCAATGGCAGTGTCGGATTAGCTTCGTCGCTGCCTCTTCTGAAATCCGGCCTCACTTATCAATGCAGAAAAAACTTAAAAACTATGAAACCAACGAACATCGAATCAGCAAAACAGCAATTGCAATCAATCGTCGCCAGCTTTGAGCGACCAGCGCGAGGCAAACTCGCGCTTCTACTTCCCCTGCGGGAAGAAATCCTCGAACTGGATAAACGCGGAGCTGTCAGCGCAGACATCGCCGCCATTCTGGCGCAATGTCAGATAACGGTTTCCAAGGATACCGTCGCACGGTTTTTGCGCACAGAGAAGCAGAAGGATCGCAAGCCCAGGACAAGGCAGCCCATCGGCTACATCACCAAACCGACGGCTGACAAGAGCACTTCAAATCAATAACCAACGCAAAAGGAGAGCAACCATGTTTAATCTTATACGCAATACCATTGATCCTTGGGATGCAGGCAGATCGCTGATCCGATGGAACAACCGCGAAAAGTGGACGATTGGCAACTCGTTCGAAGGTGTGGCGGTTTTTGGTGATACGGGCTCAGGAAAAAGCTCAACAAGCGCAAAACTGCTGGCCACCAGCTTTCTGCGCGCAGGCTATGGCGGATTGGTTTTGACCGTTAAACCGGAAGATACCCACGACTGGTTGAAACTGATCGAAGCAAACGGGAGGCAAAATGATGCGGTTGTTTTCGGCCCCGATCACCAGCATACGTTCAACTTTTTGGATTACGAGATCAGCCATGGAAAAGCGCTCAATCTCGGCAGCCGCAACGCAACCCACATTCTGTCTGAGCTAGTGGCCATTACGCAGCGCCAATCGGGCCGAAATGGTGATTTTTGGACCCAAGCGGCAAACGAGATGATTGCTGCAACGCTGGAATTGTTCATGGCAGCCGGGGTATCCGTCAGCCTGAAGGCTGCGAAAGAAGTCATTGAATCTGCTCCTTTATCCTTGGAGCAGGCAAGGGACTATCAATGGCAGGCAAAGTCATTGTGCTACCAATTGCTGATACGCGGCAAACGCAATGCAGGGAATGTGCATGACTTCCCGCTTGCTGAACGCTACTGGATGCAGCACTTCCCTCAATTGCCGGATAAAACTCGCTCTTCAATTGTTGCAACCTTCACCGCCTCCGTGGCGCAACATTTTTGCCCGCATACGATTCATCAACTGTTTGGTGCAGCAAGCACGGTGACGCCAGATGCCATTTCCGAAGGTAAAATCATCATCGTTGATCTGCCTGTGAGGATCTATGGCCAGGCGGGCAGATTCGCAAATGTGGTTTGGAAATACTCAACACAACTCGCAATAGAACGGCGGAAGAATAAATACCGTCCGGTGTTCATCTTCGCGGATGAGGCGCACAACTTTATCACTGATTATGACCAACAATTTCAAACGACGGCCAGATCGAGCCGGTGTTCCACCGTCTATTTGACGCAAAACCTTGCCAATTATCGCGCAGAGTCTCCGGGTGATACAGGTAAGCAACGCATCGAGTCCCTCTGCAATTGTCTGAAAACAAGAATTCTCCATCAGTGCAGCGATCCTACAACGCGAAAGTGGTTTGCCGACGCGATGGGGAAGCGCCGTGTCAGCATACTGCGAAGCGAAAGCCGCAATTTTGGGAAGGGGGCAACGACTTACAACGAGAGCTACCAAATGTCCGAAGAATACTGGCTTCAACCAGACTACGCCTGCCACTTGGAAACGGGCACCGAATGCAACAACTTCAAAGTCAGGGCGGTGGTTACACAGGCAGGAAAGAGTACTCAAATAGCCGGCCATACTTAATCGCAGAAATGGATCAGAGGAACTTTGAGCCACGCTTCTGGGGAAGCAGGACATCAGTTTCTATCCACAAACCGGAAGCAACCGACTGAATCAATATGGCTAGAAATCTTGAACGCGAAGCATTCTTGTCGCTCTCACGTTGGCCAGGTCGATTGACCGCCCAAGAGACTGGATGGGCACTGGGTTTCACCCGTGCCGATGTTCTCGAATTGGAAAAAGCGGGCCAGATTGAATCACTTGGGCACCCCGCCAACAACTCTGACCGATATTACGCGGCAGAGACGGTGGACGCCCTCCGCAATGACGCGGAATGGCTAAGCAAGGCAACCGACCTGATTCGCAAATTCTGGCGGCAGCGTAACGCCTCCAAAACGCAAGGTGAGCCCCTAAGCGAGGCTGAATGAACCTTCAGGCAAGCAACCGACTTTGGGTCACCCCCCGCTGGCAGAAGTCAGAACTACCGATCCTTGCTGCATTGGGATAATTTTGGCTGCCTGCATTTCTTCAAACTCTTGCAGACTTGGTAAACAGACATCGGCCTTTCGCGCATACGCACGCGCCACAGCTTTTGACCCATGCCCCAGCGCCAACTGGGCATACCTTTCAGGATACCCCGCCGCCTTGGCGCGTTCTGCCCATGCATAGCGGTAGCTGTGTAAAGTCACCCCCTTGATTCCGAGTGCGTCGCAGCGTTGTTTGAATTCCGTGGCGCGGTCTGCCTCTCTTACGCCACTAAGGTAAGGAAACAACGGTCCCGTTTGGGGCAACTCTTCCAGCAATTCTTCGACTTCCGAGCCATAGCGCATCTGGCAGCGGCTGCCGGTTTTCATCCGCCAATAGGTAAGCGTCTTATCCTTGCGGTCAAAATACTCGGCTTTCAGGCAAGCCATATCGGACTGCCCGCCGCCCAGATGCCAGCACATTTGATAAAGGGCGTGCCGTTCTGGATTTCGCTCGGCAGACAGAATCAAGCGGTGCTCTTCGATTGTGATGGCACGCGCATCCTTATGTTTGATTTTG
The DNA here is from genome assembly GCA_965283725.1 of Limisphaerales bacterium. Taxonomy (GTDB): domain Bacteria; phylum Verrucomicrobiota; class Verrucomicrobiia; order Limisphaerales; family JAEYXS01; genus JAEYXS01. The sequence goes on along the minus strand of CBDIPT010000001.1, from coordinate 425,623 downwards.
GGCCATTGCCGTTTGAGGATAATCGGTCGAGGAAGCCAGCACATGTCCAAAGCCAGATTGTGCACCCGGCGAAGATACACATTCGTACTTACCGTTCCGGCCACCAGTACGGAGGTAATTTCCTCCGGCATTGTTTTTAGGAGAGGCCGATCCAAGATTCGGGCGATGGCCTTATCCTTGGCAGCATTTTCCCAGCGACGGCGGTTGGCTCCGGACTTGGTTTTGATCGCTTCGGCGAACACCCACTTCCAGTCCCTCTTCAGAATCTCAGGATCAGCGGCGGACAGGTAGGCTTGCCCCATCTGGAGGTTTAGGCTGGGTTGGCGGTGCGCCTCATTCTTGGCATGAAGCAAGCGCAATGCTTCCTTGCGATCTTTGGTGCCCAGGCTCGATTGCTTTCGGGAATCTACGTTCTCGGCGTAGTACATTCCTCCCTTGCGGAGAAAAAGACGGAACTTCTCTTTCATACTCATTTCCTTTTTGGGAATGAGTCAGGCCGTATTTCCTCCGACCGGCGTGCTTGCCGCAACCCGATTGCACTAACGCCCCACTAGCATGGCACTAGCGAAATCTACTGACAGTTTTACTGACAGTTGATGGGTTGAAACCTCCTAACTCCTTGCTGGAGAACCAGTTTGGAGTGGAGGCGAGGGTCGGAATCGAACCGACGAATGCAGCTTTTGCAGAGCCGTGCCTTACCACTTGGCTACCCCGCCATCACGCGTGCCGTGAAATTTATGGAACTCTACCCTAATCGCAAGCTCTTGTTTTGAGAATTTATCGGCCTACCCGACGAACCCCAGTTCCTTCCGGCGCTTCCATAAGTCCTTCGGCTTCACAATTCCCGCTGGCGTGATGATGCCCGTGATGAGTTCCGCCGGGGTCACGTCGAAGCCCGGATTGCGCGCATGGCTCGCCGGATTCGCCACCCGCACATAGGTGCGTTTGCCCGCCTTCGCTGTCTTGGCAGTGCTCTTCGCATCTTGCGCAATTCCCCATGCCCCGAGCACTTCGCTCTCGTGCCGTTCTTCGATGGGGATGTCGAAACCCGACTTCATATCCCAATCAATCGTCGAAAGCGGGATGGCCACGTAGAACGGGATGTTGTGCCGTTTGGCCAAGACCGCCTTCGTGTACGTGCCGATTTTGTTCGCCACCTCGCCAGTGCGGCCCAAGGTGCGGTCGCTGCCCACGATGACCATATCGATCTCGCCGCGTTGCATCAGGTGACCCGCCGCGTTATCCGCGATGACCGAGTGGCTGATGCCCTGTTGCGACAACTCCCACGCCGTGAGCGAAGCGCCTTGGCAACGCGGCCGCGTCTCATCGCAGAACACGTGAAATTTCTTTCCCTGCGCCTGCGCGGCATACATCGGGGCCGTGGCGGAACCGATATCCACAAACGCCAGCCATCCGGCGTTGCAATGCGTCAGCACGCGCATGCCTTCTTTGATCAAGGGCGCACCGTGTTGACCGATCGCCTCGCAATGCTCCACATCATCGTTCGCAAAGTGATGCGCTCCTTCGAGCGCGATGGCCTGCTGCTCCGCCACCGTCTTGCCCGCGATCATCTTGGCGCGCAATTCAATCATCGCATTCACCGGATCCACCGCGGTGGGCCGCGCTTCCTTCAACACCTCGAACACTTCATCGACGTGCTTCTGGAACTTTGCCAAATCCTTCCCACGAAATGCCCGTGCGCCTTGCGCCAAACCATACGCCGCCGTCGCGCCGATTGCCCCGGCCCCGCGCACCACCATGTCACGAATAGCTACTGCCGTGCCGCGAAAGTCGCGGATCTTCACCAGCTTGAATTCGTGAGGGAGCAACCGTTGCTCAATGAGGACCACGGCGTTCAGACGTTCGTCGAAACCCACCGTGCGGAAATGCTCGACCTTGCGGCCTTGGCGTACGTTCATTCGTTTGATTACTTTTTGCCGCTGTCGCCCGACTTCTTTTTGAGCTGGAGAATGCGTGCCCGGACCGGCTTGAAGAGCGGATGCTTGCGCAGTTCGCGCAGATCTTCATCGCGCGAGAGCCAGCCGAAATCCCGGTAACCCAGGTCCAACGCCTTGTGCATGGACTCCACGGCTTTCGCAAATTCTTTGCTCAGCGAGTAGCTGCACGCCAAGTTGTAAAACACCAGTGAATCATCGGGGCGCAGCACGGCCAGTTGCTCATCCACATGCAGACCTTCCGTGATCCGGCCACGCGCCGTGTAGTCGTCGCCCAGGATTTGGAGCGCTTCCACGTATTCGGGATCGCGGCGCACCACGCCTTCGAGAAACCCGATTTCGATATCCAGGTCGCGCCGCTCAGCGCGGCTAAGTGGTTTTGGCGTCGTCGTAGTCTTCTTCGGCATACAACAGATGCCAATCAAGACGACCTTGCCCGATTCGTCAAGGCACTCCTTTCCACTAAATTCGATTGAATTGCCCGGCGAATCCCCAAATATCCCCACCCAATGAAATGTTTCGTCACCGGCGGCTCCGGTTTCATCGGCGCAAACCTCGTGCATGAGCTCAATGCGCGTGGCCATTCCGTGAAGTGTCTCCTCCGCCCCGGTGCCGATACCCGCGGCCTCACGGGTGCCGATTACGAGATCGTCTCCGGCGATGTCAGCGATAAAGACCTGCTCACCAAGGCCATGCGCGGTTGCGATTGGACCTTCCACGTCGCCGCCAGTTATCACCTTTGGCTGAAGGACTACGCCCCCATGTATGCCGCCAACGTGGACGGCACCCGGAACGTCCTCACCGCCGCCCACCAAGCCGGTTGCTCCCGCATCGTTTACACCAGCACCGTCGGCTGCATCGGTCTGCCTAAGGAAGTGAACGGCAAAGTGGAACCCACGGACGAAGCCACACCCGTCGCGGAATCCCAGATGAGCAATCACTACAAGCTCTCCAAGTGGAAGGCCGAAGTCGTCGCCCGCGAACTCGCCGCGCAAGGCCTGCCCATCGTCATCGTGAACCCCAGCGCCCCCATCGGACCGCGCGATGTGAAGCCCACCCCCACCGGCAAGGTCATCGTCGATTTCCTGAACCGCCAGATGCCCGCCTACTTGGACACCGGCTTGAACTGGGCCCACGTCCGCGATGTCGCCATCGGTCACATCCTCGCCGCCGAGAAAGGCCGCTTGGGTGAACGCTACATCCTCGGCAGCGCCAGCGGCAACTGGACCATGCAAGAAGCCTTCGCCGTTCTCCAAGAACTCAGCGGCGTCCCCGCACCTAAGTTCAACGTCCCCTACGCCGTCGCCCTCATGGCCGCGCATGTCGATGAGACCATCGCCAACTTCACCGGCAAACCGCCCAAGGCACCCCTCGCCGGCGTGCGCATGGCCAAATACAAGATGTTCTTCACCCCTGCCAAAGCCATCCGCGAACTCGGCCTCCCGCAAACCCCGCCCCGCCAAGCCCTCGCCGACGCCGCCGACTGGTTCCGTAAGAATGGTTACGTAAAGTAACCCCCTCGTAGCCGACGACGTGAGGAGGCGGAACTAACCTTTCCTCCTCTCCACCCTCCGTTGCCAACCTCCCGCCAAAAGAAGCAAATAAAGAGCATCTTTAAACAATTGACGCGCTTCACGCACCTCATAAGATGCATTCTACTTACATCAATAAACCGGCTGGAGCAACCGTCGCCTTGTGGCCCGGTGTTTCGGTCTTAGTCCGCCAAGTCTGCACAACCATGAAGAAAATCGACGAACCCCGTTTGGAGACGGATCTGGAATACCGCTTCAACTACCTCTGCGAATTCATCGGCTTCGGTGCCGATGACATCAAGGTCATCCACAGCGCCGCTCCCCTCCTCGCTCCGCTCGTCCCCGGCTTGGTGGACGCCGTTTACAACAAGCTCATCGGCTTCGACGCCACCTGGCGCCACTTCGTTCCGCGTCAGGATGGCTACGCGGGTGCCGTCCCCGTTTCCCTCGAGTCCCTCACCATGGACCATCCGCAGATCCAGTTCCGCAAACAACACCTCGCGCGCTACCTGGAGAAACTCGTCACCGCTCCCTACGATGGCAAACTCGTGAACTACCTCGACTTTGTCGGCAAGATGCACACGCCCAAGGCCGGCAACCCGCACCTCAACGTGCCCCTCATCCAGATGAACTCCCTCATGGGCTTCGTCGCCGATGCCGTCAACGCCACCATCATGAGCTTCGACATCCCGAACGATCTCAAGACCGCCGCCATCCGCGCCTTCAGCAAACTCCTCTGGATCCAGAACGACCTCATCGTGCGCCACTACGCCGCCTGATTCCCGCGCACACAACAGTTACACGCTATACAAGAGCTGCCCGGAAAATCCCCGGCAGCTCTTTTCCTTTCCCCATCCGTAGCCGCCGACGTAAGTCGGCGCTAACCCCCTTCCCGGGAGGGACGGCGTGCCGCCGCTCCCTAACCGACTCCTTCGGACCGCGGCTATGTCCACCAAGGACCAGCCGCAGCACCACCAACCATCCGAACACTTTCAAACAAGCCAAACGCTTGCTTTCCATCTCCCTCTCCTCCGGTTGGAAGCCGAACTTCGGCCGGAGGAGAGGGTCGGGGAGAGGAGGCACCCATTCCCCCAATCAACCCTCAACCCTCATCTATCAACTATGTCTTCCCTCACATGAACCCCAGACACGCGCGACCGCCCAGATCAAGTAACGACCTGCCAAGTCTCGTCCGCCATCTGCCCCACCGCTTTAAGGACGCCCTGAAACACTGAGAGAATATCCCCATTCATCGCCGACCCTCAGGTTGCGCAAGAATGCCCAGCTCTTTCCAAGGGGGAAACAATTCAGAAACCAGCCTTGCCATCCGCTACTCTCCTCATCGCTCCCTTAATCCCACGGGAAACTATGTCAAAGATCACAAAAGGGGTATGGGAACGAACACCATCGCCAGCACCAACTCCTTTAGCCAGCTACACGTTGCCAGCCAACAAAACATCTACTCCCACACCCGCAAATCGTCAAATAAATATTTAACCCACACACAATTTTGATTAGAACCACTTGAAACCCAAGAAATTGCAAACGCATCTTTTTTGAAGGTGCTTTCAATTCCGCACTCCCTGTTCCTATGTCCGCCCGCTCAATACTCTTTCTCAAAATTCCGATGCACCCACAGAAACTCCTGCCGCTTGTTTAATACACGCCGCAGATCGCCAAAACTGCCATCCTCCTTTTTGAGCCAGTTTTGGAATTCACGTAAAGCACCGCCTTCTGCCCGAATGTAGCCTGTTCGTTCCATTTCAGGGCTATCCTTCTCGGCTGACCACTCTGCCAATTTTTCACTGGAACCGAACATTGCCTCGGCGCACTCCTTACCGAAATCAAGTTGGTTCTCAATAGCCTTATAAGCAGCTTCTTCCATCACCAGTTTCGTTGCGGAAGCGGCGACAGGCAAAACCAGACTCAAAGTGCCCGCTAAGACTTTCAAAAATGGAGCGGCAGCTGCAAACCACTCCCGTGTCATTTCAAGTTCATATACGCCTTTATCCTCGTTCTTGTTAATAAGGGTTAACGGTAAACGTGTGTGTTCGCACCAAAGTGTCACTTTGAATTTCTTCTTTACCCAGCCTTTGGGATTGAAAGCCGAGCGTTCAACCGGATGCAGACTGAATAATCTCGGCCCCTCCTTACCTTCGTCGGAGATACCGCGCATCACTCCCTCGAAGGCGTCCTCCACTTGACTCATCATACGGCTTAGTTGCTGGTCAAGTTTCGTGTTTTGGAGTCGCAATTCGTCCAGCTTCGTCCGCATCTCGGCAAAACCGTGGGCCAGCAAGGACTCAATGGATGGTCTGCGCGTAATGGGCGCGTTCTGTAAGAGACAATCAATATCTTGAGCCTGATTACATCCCGAAACTGTGCATGGGAAAAGCACCATTGCCTGTCGCTTGAACGCGATTAATTTTTGAACTTCGAACACCCCAGCTCCGGGCTGCTTCTTGCCGCATGGTTCGATACAAGGAACCACCACTTCACAGCGCAAGCCTTCCCAGAAATCTTCCACCAGCCATTTCACTTCGCGCGTGAGGAACCCAAGTAGATAGCCCGGATAGGCCGCGCGCACCGTAATCCGCACATCGTTACCGATGTATTCCAACAGCGCGCGACCATTATATGAGTCATCAATTACCAGACCACGCTGCCAGTGAATGCTCTTGCTGAAATCTTCTCGCCCCAACGAGAATTTGTGCAAACGCACAATAAGTTGGTAAAACAACCCTTCAGCCGAGGATGAATTCCCTCTGGCATCTACAATTCGACAAATCTGAATTTGCTGCTCATCATTCGCACTAGGTCTATCTGGCCATTCACGGACGAGATCATCTTGTGGACGAACGTCCGGCACTAGCTGTGCTATCAAATGAGTTTCATCAGTTTGGCCACCCAGCGGTGAGCCAGCAACGCGATAGGACAAGTCAAAGCGTTGCATCAAGGCTGTAAATATTGGATGAACCTTGGCTGGATATCGAAATCCCGCTTCCCTTGAACTGTCATTCCAAAGCCGGCCCAGTCGCGACACTTTTACTAAGCCATGCTTTTTGCGAGTTTCTTCGTCATCGAGCACAAAGCTCATCGCCGTTGAAAGCCAATCCGGTTTAAGGATGACCATGTCTTTCAGTGCCGGGTCCTGCCCGTAATGGATCAAATGACCAAGCCTGTGTGAGATGCGGATAAAATCATATGCCTCTTCCTCCGACATTTTGTGTTTGTCCGATTTACAGACGGCTAACACTTGTTCTAATGGCAAATAGGGTTCACCACTTGTCTTTAAGGCCTCTCTCACTTCCTGCCATTTCTTCGGTACCGAGCGTCCGACTTCTGGGAGACTGGATGCTATCTTGGCAATGGCATCCTTCAATTCCTTGATACCTTTGCATTTTCCCACCCATTGCTTCTTCTCCTTATCGTAGCGTGGCGGCTTGCTCTGGACATGGAAGAAATCGATCACCGTATCTCTTCCGAACAGGTCCCAAATTTCCTGCCGGTCAATATCAGGCTGCCGGGCGCCCGGACCACCATGCGTGGCAACGACGAGGATTTTGGCTTCCGGCTCGCGATGCTTCACCAACTTGATCCACTCTTTCACGAAACCTTGCTGCGGTCCCTCGCGTGGCTTCCACGCCACCAGATAGACAGCCGGAGCACTGAAGAAGAGCTGGTGCGTGGGCCGATAGACCCGTTGCCCCCCAAAATCCCAACCGTTTAGCGTGATCTCTATACGGGTTACCGGTTCAATCACCTTCACCGGTTTAATCTCAATGCCGTGCGTAGTGTCTCTTTCCTCCACCCAATCGTCTCCGCGTAACGCGCCGAGTAACGCGCTCTTCCCCACCTCACCTTCGCCAATCAGAATCAGCTTAGCTTCATTCAGCACTACTTGAGCTTCCGCCTTCGCACGCAGGTAGCGTTTGACGGCATCAAGACCCTCCTTGGAAGCGGCGGCAAGTTCAGGATTCAACGGATTTGCATCAAGACTAAGTTCCTGGAGATTTCTAAAATCAGCAATGACTATTGGGAGGTCTGTAATCCGGTTTCCTTTAGGGAAGCCACCACTTTGCAACCAAGATGGGCGAGTTCCACCTAAGCGTAGTGTTCTAATATTGGAGATATTCCGAATTGAATCAGGAATGCGCTCTATCGCATTTCCCTCTAAATAAATATCCTGAAGATTGGTGATTTTACATAGGACTTCCGGAAAAACCGAGAATTCATTTCCCGAAAACGCCAACTTGCGAAGCTGAGTAAGATTTGACAGCGTGTCAGGAAGCGATTGCAGACGGTTCTTTACAAGGTCAAGACTCTGCAGCTTTGAAAGCTTTCCGATCCAATCGGGCAAAACCTCAAGCTGATTATCACTCAAGTAAAGACTTTCTAATAAAGCGAGTTTCTCGAGAGCAGGTAGCTCCGTTAGGTAATTGCTACGAAGATCAAGATAGCGCAATCGTATCAAATGACCAATGGAACTTGGCAATGTAGTGACCTTGTTGCCGAGTATATGTAGGTATTCTAAGGCGCTAAGTTTCCCAATCCAATCTGGGAGTTCTGTCAACTTGTTGTCGTAGACTTGTAGCGACTGCAATTGCACGAGTCGGCCAACTAACTCCGGCAACGTCTTCAGTTGATTGCGAGAAAGCCTCAGCGATCGCAACTGTGTGAACTGTCCCAACCACTCCGGCAGCGTCGCCAATTGGGTGCTGGAGAGGTCCAGCGACTGCAACTGCGTAAGTTGACTCAGCGACTCGGGCAGCATCGTCAGTCGGTTCCCGGACAAGTCCAACTTCTCTAACTGGGAGAGTTGGCTTAGTGATTCTGGTAACTCAGTGAGTTCCCCATTATCCTTCTCATCATCGGCCACACTAAGATCGAGTTTCTTCGCCCCCGACTGCCGGGCTTCTTCAATCTTCTTTTCCGCGCTGAGATAAGCTTCGTTTCGTGCCATACTAAGATTTCAATTCAGTAATTCCGGTTGCCCAGTTCAGAAAGACGTCGTAGGTAAATGTGCCCTCGCTCATATTGGCTGAGTTCGGATGCTACGCAAATCGCACCTTCCCGCAAGACCCATCCTCATTTTCGTATCCCAATTTATTCACATACCTCGTTTCAACTACTTCGCTTCCTTCGCGCCCTTCTGTAAAAATCCCCTTTCGCGTCTTTAGCGTATTTCGCGGTGTAACTCCCCCTCTCTGTTTCCTCTGTTCCCTCCTGTTCAATTCCATTTTCTTCCGCGTAGTCTGTGGTTTCTCTCCGCCCTGCTCTATCCCCAATTCGTGTCTTTCGCGTATTTCGTGGTTACCCTTATCCCCCTCTCGATGCTCGGCGTTCGCTGTTGAATGTTCGCTGTTTCCCTTCATATTCCTCCTTCATGCGCTCCCTGCTCCTAACCGTTGCGATTCTGCTCGCCCCGCTGCTTCCATCTTCCGCCCACGCCGCCGATTACAAGCTCTGGCTCTACGTCGCCACGAACCTCCAAGTGGACAAGAACGTCGATAACCTCGAAGCCCTCTTCCGCCGCGCCAAGCAAGCGGGCTACACCACCATCTTGCTCACCGATTCCAAGTTCGGCCGCCTCAACGACGTCATCCCGCAATACTTCAAGAACGCCGCGCGCGTGAAGAAACTCGCCGAAGACCTCGGCCTCGAGATCGTCCCTGCCGTCTTCCCCATCGGCTACTCGAACGACCTCCTCTATCAAGACCCGAATCTCGCCGAAGCCCTGCCCGTAAAAGACGCCCTCTTCATCGTGCAAGGCGGTGTCGCTAAAATCCAAGCCGACCCCGCCATCACCCTGCCCGGCGGTGATTTCTCCGACCTCAAGAAATGGACTTGGAAAGACGATGCCGTCACCGCCGACAACGGCACCGCCAAACTCAGCAATTTCAAAGAGAACGCCCGCCTCAATCAGAAGCTGAAAGTGCAACCCTTCCGCCAATACCACGTCTCCGTCCGCATCAAGACGCAGGATTTCCGGGGCACGCCTGAGATCAAAGCCATCGCCAAACAACCGCTTAACTTCGCCAACCTCGGCGTGAAACCCACCCAAGATTGGACCACGCACCACGCCGTCTTCAACTCACTCGAGAACACCGAGGTGAACCTCTACTTCGGCGTCTGGGGTGGCGGCACCGGCACGCTCTGGTGGGATGACGCGAAGATCGAGGAAGTTGGCCTGCAAAACCTCGTCCGTCGTCCCGGAGCTCCGTTGACCGTCAAGAAAGATGGCGGCGAAACCCTCGTCGAAGGCAAAGACTTCCAGCCCATCGCCGATCCCCTCTCCGGCCGCAAACCTTACAATGGCGAATTCGATGTCTGGCACGAACCGCCCGTCATCAAGACGTCTCTGCCGGATGGCACCAAGCTCCGCGTCTCCTACTACCACGTCGTCACCGTTTACGATGGCCAGGTGAACATCTGCATCTCCGAGCCCAAGACCATCGCCCTCTTGCGCGACCAGGCCGAGCGCTTGCAAAAGCTCTGGCAACCCAAAGCCTGGATGATGTCCCACGACGAGATCCGCGTCCTCAACTGGTGCGCTGCCTGCCAGCAACGCCACCTCGATGCCGGCGCCCTCCTCGCCGACAACGCGAAGACTTGCGTAAAAATCCTCCGCGACCTCACCCCGAACAATCGCATCTACGTGTGGAACGACATGTTCGATCCCGCCCACAACGCGCACGACAACTACTACCTCGTCCGCGGCAACCTTGCTAACTCATGGGCCGGCCTCGATAAAAAGGTGACCATCGTGAACTGGCACAGCGGCAAGGCGAAAGTGAACATCCCGTGGTTCGCCGAACGCGGCCACCAGCAAGTCCTCGCCGGTTACTACGACGCCCCGCCCGAACGCGTCAAAGTCTGGCTGGACGCCGCCCAAGGCGTGCCCGGCATCGAAGGCATCATGTACACCACGTGGAAAAACGATCACACCCAGTTGGAAAAGTTTGCCGAGTTGGTGAAAGCTAATAAAACTCCCTGAAAATTCCTATGGAAACAAAGGACATTCTTCTGCTCGGGGTCAAAAGGACGATCATCGCTTTTCAGCGCAGCACCGGTGTGGAACTCTGGCGAATCGAGCTTGGCGGCGGTCTGCTGAGTGGCAGCGATTTCGTTTCGCTGCAAGCGGATGAACAACGTGTCTTCGCACACACCTCGGGCGAACTCTATTGTCTCGACCTGCAAACCGGCGAACCGCTCTGGAGCGACAAGTTGTCTGGGCTGGGTTACGACGTGGCAACCTTAGCATTCCCGAACGGCTCAACCAACGCTACCGAGGCAGCTCAAGAAAAGCGGCGGCAGGACGAGGCGCAGAGACGTTCCTCCAGCGCCTCTGCGGGACATTGATCGAATCCATCTACCGCCAGTCGCTGGCCGTCGAAGTCGGCATTGAAGGCATCATTACACCACCGGCGCAACGATTTCAGCCACTTGGAAATGTTCGCCGAACTGGTGAAAGCCGCAAAACGATCGGCGAGACTCCGTCTATTTTTCTTCCTGCAATATCTCGATATTACGGAAGCGAACGATGACCTCTCCTTGATCCACTTGAACCCGGAAACCGTTCATAAATTTTTCGTTGGGTCCACATCCAGAAAAATGAATGGAATTTTCCGATTTATCTGCAAACTCCGCTTTCAGATAATCTTCGTTGATTTTGATTGAAAAACTCGTCTTTCCTTCAAAGCCAGCACTGCTCAGACCGGTTTCATAATTGATATCGAAACTATAATCGAACGCCGATCTCTTTCTGCCATCTTTTTCGACAAAATTCAGATACATGGTCTTGCCTTGAACTGATGGCTGGAAGAAAACACCTGTATTATAAACGCTCTTTTCCTTGGCAACGACTTCGATCTCACCCCTGACCTTATAGCCCTTGCCAATCCTTGCCATTGAATGGATTGTCGCCTCACTTTGCCGCACTGAGACTTCCAAGGCCCCATCGGGTCCGATTTTCCACTCACCTCCGCTGACTTCCCATCCTTTAAGATCGGCACCCGGCATAAAAGGAACCCATTTCCCTGATGCCGCTTTCTGCTGTAGTTTCACCGCTGCATTCCAATGAGCCAGATATGCCAGTGTCTCAGGCTCTCCAGTTGCCTGTACCAAAGCTTTTTCGATGAATATTCCAGCCTGCTCCATGGAATCACCGTTCCATGCTTGGTACATTTTCAAAAAAGAGCTTCCTGCCGGACTGCCCATCACATTGATATAGTTCGTCAAGGAGGACATATTCTCATGGAACAATTCCACCGCCAATGTATCCAGCTTGGACCCATTGATTTTAAATTGTTGCCTGGCTGGCACAAATTTCCCGCCTTTGAAATCAGCCAATATGCCAATTGAGCGGATATAAAACGGATCATACGCCGAATTGGTTGCCTGAACATAGCCTTGTACCATCGCTTGCATTTTCTGATTGACCCTTGGAACGGCAAACAGCGTTTCCCCTCCTTGTGCACCATCATAGATGGACTGTACCGCATTGTAAAACTGGATCGGCACGCGAGTATCAAAACGCCCCGTTTGGACGCATTGCTCGGCAAAAGTAAGCATCGCCGGATATGAACCGCCCCACCGGGGCTCCAATCCCCAAAGAAAAGCCCGATAGGCCGGTATGCAATCAAACTGCGCCGCCACTGCCTTATCAAACCAAAACCTCAGTTTCGTCGGGGAACTATCTGCAGACCCCATGACCACACTGATCATGGCCGTAGGCGCCCTAGGGTCCAAAGGATTGGCTTCCGCAGCTTTCTTCAATCGGGCAGCAGCCTTGTCGAGCCTTTCAGTGAAAAGCTTAAAAGCTTCCTGACTGACTGAATTTGCATAACCCTCGCCCCGCGCTTTCCAAGCAGCTTTTACCCAATATAAACCCCATATAGTATCCTTGGCCCAAATCGGAAACTGTTCACTCTGATCCAAGGTACAACATAAAATTTCCCCGTGCGTCTCGAACCACCATTCTCCCTCTTCACTTGTCAAATATTGCAACAACCAGGCCGGTGCCACTTCATTAGTCTTTACAGCCACCATCTGTAATGCCGCATTGTTGGCCGTGGCAAAAGCCTTTTGCCCTTCTCCTTGCTCTCGTGTTCTAAAACCCAGATGAACTTGCAAAAGCATTTCTGCGAACGCCGGGTAGCCGCTGTTCGGAAACCTGTCCCGGGCCAATCGGATCAGCTTCACCGATGACTCATAATCAGGCTCCGACATTGAGCAAAACATCAAGACTACCGGATCGTCGCATCCAGCTTTGACAATAGATCTGCTCAATTTCCGCATTTGCGCTTCCGGTCGATCCTCAAGCGCAGAAGGTAATTGCTCCGCCCAAAGCCCGATCAATTCATCCGCCTCGGATTGCCATTTTGCTCGTTGGGGATAGCGCTTGTGAAACACAGCCACCAACTCGCGGTCCCATAGCTCTTGGAATTTGGCCCGCTCCACCCGTCGGAGCCGCTCATTAGGCAGTATTGGCCGGGCTTCAGGCGGTAATTCAGGTATGGCTGGCCTTAGAATCCCAAAAGGAACGTTGGTGGCGATTTGGGCGGACGTTTTTATGCCGCAACTTAAGAAGCATAAGGCACAAAACCAGAAAAACCTCCGCGTTGTCGCCCACCGGAAAAGTATTGCCCATGCTGCCTCCGATGGAACTGTATCCAAAGATATCCTGTCATTTTTCACCGCACCTGAACGCAAATCACCTTGATTCATATCCCCCCCAACAGTTTTGGTTAGTATCTGACCGATAATTACCCCGCCGCCACTCCAGCTAAAAGAAAAAACTGAACCGGCTTACTCCACCGCAAACACCTATTCGTGATCGCAGGCATCATGTACACCACCTGGAAGAATGATTACACCCAGTTGGAGAAGTTCGCCGAACTCGTGAAGGCCAACCAGAACCGCTGAACACCTAAGCGCAACGCCGCGTCACCTCCACGGCAGCCGGCCCAAGCCGGGACCTGTCTTACGTGCTGTTAATACTTGCGGTGGCTCATCACGCTGGGAAGAATCCGCCGGTCAGTTTTCGCGCGCGATCTGACATCAAGAGCATGACGCAAAGTCGATCCAGCAGCTTTTCCCGCCTTCTCCAGAGGCATTCCCAGTCGTCCGGATGGCTCGTCGGTTTGATCCTGTCGTTGCTGGCGGCTGCCAGCGTTTTCTACAGCACGCAGGCAGGCATCGGCTTGGAGTTTGATTCCCGCAAGTATCTGGTCTCCGCCCGGCAGGCGGTCGATTCCGGCTGGCTGCAAGGCGTGGATAAGACCGGCCATTTCCCGCCGCTATACCCTTGGATCATCGTGGCGATGGGAAAACTCGCCGGTAGTTTTCATGCCGGAGCCAGAGTTTTGAACCTGCTCAGCGCCGCTCTGCTTGTCTTTTTTTTGCACCACATCTGCCGCACAGCATTGAAAGATACGGAACACCCCCTGTGGACCCAAGCCGTCGTCTCCCTCGGGCTGCTGGGGTTGATCCTATCCGATGATCTCGTCCGGCTCTCCTCCTTTATGCTTTCTGAGCTGGTGTTCATGGCCATGGTGGCCGCCTGCCTGCTGGCGTTGCAACGGGCGCAGGAAAATTCGGCGGGAAAGTATTATTGCCTCGGCGGACTGATCATCGGTTTGGCGGCTTTGACCCGGCACGCCGGTCTGTTCTTTTTAGTTCCTACGCTTTGTTGGGTCTGGCTCTCCAGTAAAGCAACGGGGCGAACCCGCCTGACTCACAGCGCGATTTATCTCCTATCGGCGGCTCTGCCCATCATCGCCAGCAAGATCATTTTGGCCCCGACCGGGCATCGGACCCTGCTCCTGCATTGGCCCGGCAGCGGGCACTGGAACAGCTTGGGCGTCGCCTTTGCCTCCTGGCTCCTGCCCTATAGGTTTGCTTTGCCGTTGCTTGGGTGGCTCGTCGCCATGGGCTGCCTGTTATTTTGCGGCAAGCTTATGATCGGCCGCCTTCGCCACGCCACATCACCCGAAACCAATAAGAAAAGCCCCGTCGAGGAGATGCTGGCCTTATTGGCCTTCGCTTCGGCCGGTTATCTGGGATTGCTTTTTGTCACCGTATCAGTCGTCTACTACAATACACCGTTTGATTACCGTTTGCTGTTCCCGGCTCATGTCCTCTTGTTGCTCATGGCGATCCTTCGACTGGCATCCCTGCGATTCACGAGCCAGCGGGCCCGAGGCATCTGCTTCGTCTGCCTGCTGGTCTGGTTCGGTGGACAAGGCGTCAGGGGCGCAAAGACCAGTCATCTCATCTCCCAGCAAGGCATCGGCATCACCTCCCAGCCGTTCCGTTCCTCCACGGCACTGCAGCATCTGCGGAACCTGCCTCTGACAATTGAACTGGTCTCGAACAAACCCGGGATGATCGAAGAATTATTAGGGCGCCCTTGCAGTCAGTTCCCCCGCCGGAATGACGAATACACCATGCAGCTCAGGCTGGAACAGAAGCAGGAGATGGAAATCCTAAAAACCAACGTCGCTGCCTCAAAGGCGATTATTGTCTGGTTCTTGGAACCTCCCCGGCCGTTCATGCCGGCGCAGAAGGATTTTGAGCAATCTTTGGAATTACGCCGACTGGATGCCAGCGATGAAAAAGCCGTTCTGTATACCGGCGCCAGCGCACAACCCTTGCCGGGCTTGTAGCCCGGATTGCATCCTCCCCCCGCCCTGTCGATCAGCACGCAGCCTATTCTCCTTCTTGCCCCCTGCCCCCCGTTTGTAGCAGCACTTGACATCCAGCGGCCAATTCTTTAATTTCTGTTTAGACAGAAATAGAAGAAAGAACATGAACACTCTCACTCCAGTCCAACAGAAGTTCATCCTCCACTGGGGGGAGATGGGCACGCGGTGGGGGATCAACCGGACCGTCGCCCAGATTCATGCCCTTCTCTATCTCTCGCCCAAGCCGCTCCACGCCGAGGAGATCGCCGATACCTTGGCCGTTGCCCGCTCGAACGTCAGCAACAGCCTCAAGGAACTCCAAGGCTGGGGCATCGTGAAATTGGTTCACGTGCTGGGCGACAAGCGCGATCACTTTGAGTCGATGAAAGACGTGTGGGAGATGTTCCGCGTCGTTCTGGATGAACGCAAGAAACGCGAGATCGACCCCACCCTCACGATGTTGCGCGAATGCCTCATCGAGCTGGAAGACGAGAAGACGAAGGACGCCCACGTCCACCAGCGCATCAACGCGATGCGGGATTTCTTTGAGACCACGACGGCGTGGTATCAACAGATCCGCACCTGGCCGACGACCGCCGTCGTCCGCTTTGTGAAGCTCGGCGATAAAGTTTTACGGTTATTAGGAATCGGTGGGGGCTAGTCCCCTTTTTTTGAAAGGACATTTCTGTGAATACTGAAATTACAGACACGATTAACGGAATGGTCTTCTTTGATGGCGAATGCCTCATGTGCCAGAAGCTCGCTCGACGCTTCGGCACCCTGCTCCATCGCCGCGGCTTTGAGCTCGTACCCCTGCAAGCCACTTGGGTAGCGCCCACCCTAAAAGTGACGCGTGCCGATCTCATGGAAGAGATGCACCTGCTCTGCACGGATGGCCGGGTCTTGCGCGGCGTGGATGCCTATCTGGAATTCGCCCGGCACGGCTTCCTCACCCGTTGGCTGGTGCCGCTCGCCCGCATTCCGTTCATCTACCGCACACTCGTTCGCGGCTATCGCTGGACAGCCGATCACCGCCACTGCGCCGGTGGTCACTGCAAACTCCATCGCCCCGTGCATCACCGCACCATCCCTTTTATGGACCTGCCATGAACACGACCACCCACAGAATCCTCGCGGCCCTGCTGCTCGTCTGCCTGACGGCCCTGCCCTTCAGCCTGCGCGCCGCCTTGCCCGCGTGGGTTTTTATGTGGGTCTTGGCCTTCGCCCTCTATTTCGGTTGCAAAGTCCTGACGCTCGCGGAAGCCGGTCCCGCCCTCGCCAAGATGAATAACTTCCGCACTCTCGGCTATCTCCTCCTCTGGCCTGGCATGGATCCGAAACCGTTCGTGCAAGCCACCTGTGATTTCCCAACTCCTGCTTACAAGACCTGGCTTCACGCCATTTTCCGGACCTTCCACGGCGCGCTCTTGATCTGGGTAATCACGCCTCGTATTGATGAAGCGCATTGGCTCGCCCGCGCTATCGTCGGCATGCTCGGCGTCATCTTCCTCCTGCACTTCGGCCTGTTCCGCTTGCTCGCTCTTGGTTGGCAGGCGCGGCACATCGCTGTGCGCCCACTGATGGATAACCCCGTCAGCGCCACCAGCCTCACAGAGTTTTGGGGCCGCCGCTGGAACAGCGGCTTCCACGACCTAATGCATCGCTACATCTTCCGTCCTGCTGCGAAACGCTTCGGTGTCCGCCCCGCGATGCTGCTCGTCTTTCTCGCCTCGGGCCTCATCCACGAACTCGTCATCACCGTGCCCGCCGGTGGCGGCTACGGCCTGCCCACTCTCTACTTTTTGTTGCAAGCCTTGGCCATCGAACTTGAACGCAGCCCACGCGGACGCCAACTCGGCTTGGCCCACGGTCTTAAAGGCTGGTGTTTCACCTTGCTCGTCACCGCCGGACCGATCGCCCTGCTGTTCCCGCCACCATTCTTGAAGAACATCATTTTACCGATGTTGAAAATCATCGCCTAAAGGAGACTTATGAACACCACCCTCATCATCACGCTGCTGAAAGCCGCCGGCCTCTTGCACTTCGGCATCCTTTGCGCGGGGATCAGCATGCCGCAGGTCATCGGCTTGCGAACGCACCTTACGCCGCTACCACCCTTTATCCGGAATCTCTTCTGGGTTTACTACACGTTCATCGGCACCTGCCTGATCGGCTTCGGCTTGTTTACGTATGTCATGGCGGAACAACTCGCCACCGGCACCGCTCTCGCCAAAGCCGCGCTGGCCTTCTTCGCCTTCTTTTGGTTGCTGCGTGTCATCGTCGCCGCCTTTATCTTCGATGTGACCCCTTACCTGACCACCAAGCTAATGCGCGTCGGCTACTGGTGCACGAACGCTGTGTTCCTCTACTTCACGCTCATTTACGCACTCGCGCTTTGGAAAGGCTGCAAGCTATGAAAATTGCAATCACTGGCGGCACTGGATTTGTGGGAAAACACCTAGCTCGGAAGCTGGTGACGGAAGGTCATGAAGTCGTGTTGATCTCGCGCGGTTTGGATCAGCGCGACGTCAGCACGCAAGACCTCCCGGGCATCCGCTTCCAGCCAGTCGGCACCGGCGATGTCACCGCCCTGACCAAAGCCTTCCAAGGTTGCGATGCCGTGGCTCACTGCGCGGGCATTAATCGTGAAATCGGCCAGCAAACCTATCAGCGCGTTCATATCGATGGCACCCAGCACGTCGTCACCGCTGCCCTTGCTGCCGGAGTGAAGAAGATCACTTTGATGAGCTTTCTGCGCGCGCGTCCCGATTGCGGCTCGGGCTATCACGAATCGAAATGGGCGGCGGAAGAGATCATCCGCAACTGGCCTGGACTACACCATCTTGAAAGCTGGTGTGATCTATGGCGATGGCGACCACATGCTGGATCACCTTAGCCACGCATTTTACACTTTCCCGGTCTTCGCGTTCGTCGGTTTCCGTGATCAATTGGTTCGTCCCTGTGCGATAGAAGACATCGTCACCATCCAGCACGCCGCCTTGGTGCAAGGTCGGCTTACCCGTGAAACCGTGGCTGTGATTGGTCCGGAGGAACTGACGTTGAGCAACGCCGTCCGGCGCGTCGCCAAGGTCGTCGACAAACGCCCATTCTTCTTCCGCGCACCGCTGTGGTTTCACTACGCCTTCGGCTGGCTGCTGGAACGGATCATGACCATCCCGCTCATCGCCACTGCCCAAGTGCGCATCCTCTCGGAAGGCGTCGTGATACCTCTCCCTTACGCCAAAGAACTGCCAGAAGATTTGAAGCCGCACATTCCTTTCTCGGAACAACAAATCCGCAAAGGATTGCCTGCACCGAAAGGATTCGGCCCGCAGGATTGCCTGTGCTGGGAAAGGCTCTTCGGAAAAACCGTGAAAGCATAAACGTCTTCGTCAGCCAAAGAGAGGTGGACATGAAAGAGAAGATCATCATCGCGGGTGGCAGCGGGTTTCTGGGGAGAACGCTCGCCGCTTGGTTTGCCCCTCAAGGACATGAGGTGGTGATTCTCACGCGCTATCCCAGCCCAACTTGTCCACACGGACGCGAAGTGGGCTGGGATGGCCGCACCTTGGGCCCTTGGACAACTGAACTCGCTAACGCCACGACGCTCATCAATCTCGCCGGGGTCAGTGTTGATTGCCGCTACACTGCTAGGAATCGCCAGCTCATCATGGATTCGCGTATCGACTCGACGCGTATTCTTGGGATTGCCCTCGCCCACTGCCCCACCCCGCCACGCGTCTGGCTCAACGCCAGCACAGCGACCATCTACAAGCATACCTACGACCATCCCATGACTGAGGACGGCGAGATCGGCGCGACTCCCGAAGCCAAAGATGCTTTCTCAATCGAAGTCGCCACTGCTTGGGAAAATGAATTTAACGCCGCCAAAACGCCACACACGCGCAAGGTGACACTCCGCACCGCCATGGTCTTGGGCGATGGCCCGAACAGCGTATTCCCCGTGATGCGCCGCATGATCCGCTTCGGTCTCGGCGGTCAAATGAGCCACGGTCGCCAATACATGTCCTGGAATTCACGAGGTGGATTTCTGTCGTGCTATCGAGTGGCTAATCGCCCACGAAAATGTTCACGGCATTGTAAATCTCGCCGCGCCGAATCCGCTGCCGAACACCGAGATGATGCGTCTCTTCCGCGAAGTCTGCGGCGCACCCTTCGGCCTGCCCGCTACCGCCTGGATGCTGGAACTGGGTGCCTTCTTCCTGCGCACCGAAACGGAATTGATCATCAAGAGCCGCCGCGTGGTTCCGGGAAGATTGCTTCGGGAAGGGTTCGAATTTAAATTTAAAGATGTCCGTATAGCCTTGGAAGATTTGGAAAGAACTGTTAAGGATAAAAAGTAACGCGGGAATTTAGGGAAAGGCTGGTCATGAACACAACCATCAGGGAAACAGCCGTTGCAGAAAAC
Source organism: Limisphaerales bacterium (assembly GCA_965283725.1). Lineage (GTDB taxonomy): Bacteria > Verrucomicrobiota > Verrucomicrobiia > Limisphaerales > JAEYXS01 > JAEYXS01. Next base: position 406,020 of record CBDIPT010000001.1, on the reverse strand, counting down.
CTAAGCGAAGCTGCCCGCACCCGTCTCCTCTCGCAACCCGGCGAACCTTTCTTCATCGCGGATTGGATCAACCTCTACTTCTGCCACTTCGAAGTTCCCGCTGAAGTGCTACAACCGCAAATCCCTTTCACGTTGGACACCTTCCAACGCCGCGCCTTCATCAGCCTCGTCTCGTTCCAGCTAGATCACCTTCGTCTCTATCGCGCCCAGCGCCTGACGCAACCTCTGTTTCGCCCGTTCACGTGCAGCCATTTCCTGAACGTCCGCACTTACGTCACGCACGGCGGTGAGCCCGGTATTTACTTCATGCAGGAATACCTCTCGAACCGCCTGAGCATCCCCTTCGGCCCGCCCACGTATGGCCTGCCTTACCACTACGCCGCAGCAGAACGACGCATTGATGATCGCACAGGCACCATGGAATTGACTTTGAACGGAGCGCAAAATCACCAACTCGAATTGCACGCGGAAACAGAAAACAGCGCTGCACCCGCCCCTTGCGCCCCCGGCTCACTCGCTGAATTCCTGCTGGAACGCTACACCGCCTACACTTGTCATCACGACATCAAACGCCGCTTCCGCATCTGGCATCAACCGTGGCAACAACGCCCCATTGATTTCCAAATCACCAACCATGGTCTGCTACCCGACACATGGTTACCTCACGCCGAAGCGATCGGCGGCAACACCGCCGCCATCGGCCACGACGTCTGGATGGGAAAACCCGTGCGTGTCGATTAATTTAGAGAGCCCACTTATAAACTCGGTATACAGATTCAAGTTTCCCAGTCCCGAAGGGACGCCTGCCGATAGCCACGGGTGACCAACGGAAACCCGAAGCTAGCTCACTCCTTCTTTTTCCCGCCTTTGCCGCCCTTCTTCACGACATCATCTGGGAGCGGCCCGGCAAATGGTGGCAGTTCAAACTTCACCACACCCTCCGCCACGCGTGGATCGGCAGACTTCTTGAGCTCGCTCATCAATTGCTTGTTCAAGCGCTCGCGTACATCCGCATAACGTGCATCCGTCGCCACGTTGTTCATCTGATGCGGATCGGTGGCCAGCACGTAGAGCTCTTCCCGTGGACGTTTCTCAAATGCCAGCGCATAGAAACGCGCCCATTGCGGATCTTTCCGATGCGCCACGATCCACGCTTTCGTAGGACTCGAATCCATGTCCTTGAAAGTGGCCATCGTTTCAAACTCCAACTCCTCCGCCGTCGGGTCCGCGCCCTTGTCGAGATTGTAGGGATTGCCCATCGGCCAGCGATCCGGCTCGAAGTTGATGATGTAGAGATAGTCCTTATTGCGAATGGCCCGCTGTGGATATGGCAGATTCCCATCTCGCGCCGCCGCCACGTGCCGCTCCCGCCCCATCATCACCCAAGTGCGCTGGGGATCAACGAGCCCCGTTTTATCGGACTTCAACACATTCACAAAACTGCGGCCCGTCATCACTTCCGGCGGTTTCAAACCAGCAGCTTCCAAAAACGTCGGCGCTAAATCCATCAGGTTCACGAAATCATCCACTACGCGACCACCCTTCGCCCCGCCCCAGCGCACGGCTAAACCCACGTTCACGCCAAAGTCATACAGATTGCATTTGCCATACGGAAAGCCCGGCGGCCCGTGATCGCCACTCATCACGATGAGCGTATTATCGAGTTCCCCGATCGCTTCGAGTTTCTTGATCAGCAAACCGACCGCCGCATCGAACGCCTGTGCCTCGCCCAGATAATCCGCAAAATCCTCCCGTACTTCCGGCACATCGGGCAGGAACGGCGGCAGTTTGCCCTTCAGGCTGTCCGGCTCGATGCCCCAGAGCGCCTTGCCGGAACCGCGTTTCCAGATGCGATGCGTATCCGTCGGCCCGAACCAATACGCGAACGGCTGCCCGGCTTTGCGATCCGCGAGGAATGAATCAAAGTTACCCGTCACCTCGGCATAGATTTCTTGCTTGGCTGCCTCAATCGGCTTTCCTTCCTTCACCATCTTCGTGACGTTGTCCGAGAACTTGTTGAAGCGTCCGCCTGACTTGGCGTAGTTGAAGGCGTTCGTGCCATACGGCGCATCCGCCGGGTCCCGGGGCTCCACACTTTGTAAGTCTTGCCGATGTGATACCCGGCATCTTTCAACAACAGCGGATACGCCGGAATGCTCGCATCCCAGATCGCTCCTTGGAGAATCGCGCCTCTCCCGGTGCGCCAGAAATATTGCCCGCTCAGCAGCGAACTGCGGCACGGCGTACATGACGGCGCGGTGACATAAGCGCGTTTGAATAGAACACCTTCACGCGCAAGGCGGTCAAAGTTCGGTGTCTTGATGACGTCGTTCGGCGTGCCCGGCCCCTCGGTCTTCGCGTAAGCACTGGCGAAACGGCCCCAGTCATCCGCAAAACAGAACAGAATGTTAGGGCGCTTATCGGCCGCCTGCAGCGCACAAGCAAACAACAGCGTCAGGGCACAGAGCAAAGCGAAACGCGTTCTCATAGGATGACTCATCAATAGCAGAATGGACGCGCACGGCAAAGCGGGAGTTACAACTGTTTTGCCAGTGACGTTTTTTATACGCGAATATTTCTGGCGTGCCTTGAGGCGGCTGATTCTGCTATCAAGCTAGTCCATGAAGCCCCTTTTACGATTCATCGCCCTCGGCTGCCTCGTCCTGTCCACATGGAGCACCTTCGGCGCGGCTCCGCTGGGCGAATCCAAGGTGTATAAAAAAGTCGATGATCGTGAGCTGAAGCTTTCCATCCTGAAACCAGCGGACTGGAAGGATTCCGACCATCGCCCCGCCGTCGTCTTCTTTCACGGCGGCGGCTGGACGGGTGGTGGCCCAACGCAATTCAATGAACACAGCCAGTATCTGGTGACACGCGGAATGGTCTGCGTGCAGGTGCAATATCGCCTGCTGGCGGCGAAGAGCAACGAGCCCCCGACCAAATGCATCCAAGACGCCAAATCCGCGATGCGTTGGGTTCGCGCTCATGCAAAGGAACTGGCCATCGACCCCGCTCGCATCGCCTCTGGAGGCGGTTCAGCGGGCGGACATCTCGCCGCTTTTGTCGGCATGGTGGATGGCACCGATGACCCGCAGGATGATTTGAAAGTATCAGCAAAATCCAATGCGATGCTGCTCTACAACCCGGTCTTCGATAATGGCCCCGGCGGTTGGGGTGCGGGTCGTGTAGGAGATCGCTACAAGGAATTCTCGCCTGCACATAACGTCACCAAGACAGCACCACCAGCCATCGTATTCCTAGGCTCAAAGGACAATCTAATTCCCGTGAAAACAGTCGAAACCTTCAAAGCGAATATGGAGAAAGCGGGCGTGCGCTGTGAGACCCACATCTACGAAGGTCAGGGCCACGGCTTCTTCAACTACGGCAAAGAGGGTAACAAATATTACTACGAGACCTTGCTGGAAACGGACAAGTTTCTCACCTCGCTCGGCTGGCTGAAAGGGCCACCGACGTTGCCGAAGCCCGAAGCGAAAGACTCTCCCGCTCCAACGGAAGCCAAGAAAGACTGACCCATGCGATTCCTTAACCGCTTCTCTTTGCTCGTGCTGCTGTTGAGCCTTTGCACACCAGCGGTCTTTGGTGGCGATAACGATGCCAAGCCCACCGCCCACATCATCATGGAGCTGGACGGCTGGACGGTGCATATCGATCAACGTCTGCTGGAACCAGAGAACACGTCGATCCACCAACGGGCCGTCCGTATGCTGGACAACTCTCTATATGAGATCGCGCTCATTACCCCGGCCAAGCAACTCGCCAAACTGCGTGAAGTGCCCATCTGGCTGGACCTCAATAACGGCAAACTCCAGAACATGCAGTATCATCCGAGCGCGAAATGGTTGAAGGAAAACGGCTATGATACCCGGATGGAAAAGAGCGTTCATATCCCCTCAGCGGCGTTTTTCACCGGCTTGCGGCATCATCGCATCCAACCGTGGTGCGTGCTCCACGAATTGGCGCATTCCTACCATGATCGGCTGCTGAACTTCGAGAACCCGCAAATCAAAAGCCTGTGGGAAAAGTGGCGGCAGAAGCCGGAGTATCAAGAGACCTTGTATGTGGACGGCGGCAAGCTTCGTCACTACGGCTTGACCAATGAAAAAGAGTTCTTCGCCGAGATGACGGAAAGCTACTTCGGCATGAATGATTTCTACCCCTTCAATCGCGGCGAACTGAAGGAGCATGAGCCGGAAGTATTTGCTCTGATGCAGGAGGTTTGGGGGCAGTTGCCGTAGCTGATGGAGCGCTGGTCTCCGACCCGGCCCGTATGGAAAACGCAGGCAGCCGCGCCGGATCAGAGATCAGCGCTCCGCTAACAGCCTCTTGACGGGACTCCAAAGCACGATACCGTTGCCGACCGTCTAAACGGGCTTTTGCCCGTGAGACGTAGTAACCATTTGCCGTTTTACGCTTATCAATACGCCTGCTGAAAATAGTCCGGTGAAAGAAACTGGTGCGCTGACGGAGAAGCTCCGCGCGGCGGCAGAACTGCTGGAAGCCGTCGCGGCGGACCGCACCTTGATGGTCGGCATGTCATCGGAAGATCGCGCCCGCCTTATTCAGGCTGCCGGGCTAATTTACTGCCCGGATGTCAAAGAGCGCCGCCGTCTGACCAAGGCGAACCAGCGTCAGCGCAAAGCAGACAAACGTGATCGCGACCAAGCTGTGCTCTCGGAAACGGGCATCCGCGAACTGCGCCGGAAACCGGTCTATACCACGCCGAACTACCTTCCCCCGGCGAGCGACGAACAGCAGACCGTGGAAGAACCTGATTTCCGCGAAGTCGTGGATCCGCAGAATTGCTACATCTGCAAGCAGGACTACAAACAGGTCCACCACTTCTACGACCAGCTCTGCCCGAAATGCGCGGACCTGAATTACCGCAAGCGCACTGAACTCGCCGACTTGAGCGGCCGCGTGGCTTTGCTCACCGGTGGCCGGGTGAAGATCGGTTATCAAGCGGGCATCAAGCTGCTGCGGGCTGGCGCTCACCTGATCGTCACCACCCGCTTCCCGCGTGATTCGGCGATGCGTTACTCGCAGGAACCAGATTTCGAATTGTGGAAGGATCGGCTGGAAATCTTCGGTCTCGATCTGCGACACACACCTTCCGTCGAGGCCTTCTGCCGCCACTTGCTGGCCACGCGTGATCGGCTCGATTTCATCATTAGCAATGCCTGCCAGACCGTGCGTCGTCCGCCGGATTTCTACAGCCACATGATGGCCCAAGAAACCGGCGCGCTTCATGATTTGCCTACGCAGGTGCAGAAGCTCATCGGTGCCTACGAAGGCTTGCGCGGCTACTCCATGCTCCCGGAGGGCGATGCTTCTGCTGCGGTAGCCGAGCGCCGCATCTCGGAAGTCGCTGGGCTCACGCACGCTGCCGCGCTCTCGCAAGTGCCGCTGCTGCCGGATGAACTGCACGCGCAGAAAGACCTTTTTCCCGAAGGCCGACTCGACCAGGACTTGCAGCAGGTTGACCTGCGCGATCGCAATTCGTGGCGGCTCACGCTGGCCGAAGTGCCGTCCGTGGAATTGCTCGAAACGCAATTGGTCAACGCCATCGCCCCGTTCATCCTGAACGCGCGTCTGAAGCCGTTGATGCTGCGCACGCCGAACCGGGACAAGCACATCGTCAACGTGTCCGCCGTGGAAGGTCAGTTCTACCGCAAATACAAGACCACGCGCCATCCGCATACGAATATGGCCAAGGCCGCGCTCAACATGATGACGCGCACTTCCGCTGCGGATTACTACGTGGACGGCATTCACATGAACAGCGTGGATACCGGCTGGGTGTCCGATGAAGATCCGGCAGCCATCGCTGCCCGCAAGGCGAAGGACCATCGCTTCAATCCCCCGCTCGATATCGTGGATGGCGCGGCCCGCATTGTTGACCCCATCATTGACGGCATCAACACGGGCAAGCACATGTACGGCCAGTTTCTCAAGGATTACGTGCCGACGGAGTGGTGAACAGCAGGATGCTTTGGTTTTTCAAACAAACCCATGGGCATGTATGACCACTATCATCCGAACCCGGACATAAGCTGCCCGGTCTGCGGCGCATCTGGACTAGAATGGCAAAGCAAGGATGGACCCTGTGGCCTTTTCGTCTGGGAGCAAGGCAAAGCAACACCCCAAGATCAGTTAGTTGATGACGAATGCAAAATTTCCACGTCGGTCTTTGAAACATTCCGGCTTCCCCCGCGCTTTGAAATTTATGCTGACTGCAAGTGCTCCTCCTTCATTTTCGCTGTAGGATTGACCGAGGGTGATGTTTGGACCAAAACCGAATTGCTTAACCCAGCTAATGCCGTCCCCTACCCCAGTGAAAGCGAACGGCAGTTTCAAAAACGCCTGACTGCGCTGGCAAAGCATCCGGGGCACATCCGTTAACCTCATCGCCCCTTTCATCCAATAATACACGTATCCCCCCGACCGCTATTCCCCCCATCTGTCCGCGTTCACCTCAATCCAGTTGAATTCCTCCACGTCCTTGTCAGTCAAACGACTCGCAGCTTGCTGCTGCTTGACGCACCGGCACCACTGCATACGCTTACATCTATGACCACCGACCACACCTCACGCCGCGAATTTCTCAAGGCCACGGCTGCCGCCACGGCGCTGGCTTCGACGCTTTCCTTTCCTTCGATCACCTCCGGCGCGGGCAACACGGACAAGCTCAAGATCGGCTTGATCGGCTGTGGTGGACGCGGCAACGGCGCGGCCAATCAGGCGCTCAGCGCGGACAGCAACGTGGAATTGCACGCCATGGCGGATGTCTTCGCCGACAAGCTCAAGACCGGGCTGGAGTCGTTGAAGAAATTGCAACCCGAGAAGGTGAACGTGCCGCCAGAACGCCAATTCGTCGGACTGGATGTGTACAAGAAGGTCATCGAGACGTGCGATGTCGTGTTGCTCACCACGACACCCGGTTTCCGCCCCTTGCACCTGAAGGCTGCCATCGAGGCTGGTAAGCATGTCTTCGCCGAAAAGCCCGTGGCTACTGATGCCCCCGGTGTCCGCTCCGTGCTGGAATCTGCCGCGCTTGCCAAGAAGAAGAACCTCGCCATCGTTTCCGGTTTCGACTGGCGTTATAACTACTCCCGTCGTGAGTTCATCAAGCGCCTGCACGAAGGCGCCATCGGCGACATCCGCTCCATGTATGTCACCTGCATGGTCGGGGCCATCAAGCCCATGCCCGAGCCGGAGAAACGCCCTGCCGGGATGACCGATGTCGAATGGCAGTTGCGTAACTGGTATAACTTCGTATGGAGCTGCGGCGATTGCATCGTGGAGAACTGCATCCACAGCGTGGACCGTTTGCTCTGGATGATGAAGGATGTGCCCCCCGCCAAGTGCATCGCCGTGGGTGGTCGTAACGTGCCGAATCCGGGTGGCAATATTTACGACCATTTCGAGGCGAATTATTTCTGGGCCAATGGTGCCCGTGCCTATGCCGTCGCCCGCCATCAGGATCGCACCTACTTTGAAGTGGCCGATGAGATTCTCGGCAGCAAAGGCCGCGCCTTCGCCCGGGCCGACAACCGCCAGAAGCCCGTCACCGAAATCCACACCGAGGGTGCTGAAGTCTGGAAATATCCCGGTCCGTGGAATCTGAGCTACCAGACGGAGCACGACGAACTCTTCGCCTCCATCCGCGCAGGCAATCCGATCAACAATGGCTATCGCATGGCCATCAGCACGATGGCGGGCATCATGGGCCGGATGGCGGCTTATACCGGTCAGGAAATCACGTGGGAGATGGCCATGAATTCGCAGGAAAAACTGGTGCCGGACAATCTGGACTGGAACCAGCCCCTGCCCGTCGCCCCGATGGCCATGCCGGGCTATACGAAGTTTAACTGACCGGCCACGCGGTCATTTCTCCAGCATCCCCGTCCACGCCGCCACGGCGATGGGGATGAGCGCCCAGCCCAGCACCGTATGGATGCGCCCCCAGAACCGGGCGTAACGGGCCTCCGCCTTGGGCACCCAATGCTCGGCGTCGTGGAGTTTGATCAGCGGCAGGAACATATCCATGCTGTACCAAAAGGGACTGAACGGCCCCGTCTTGACCTCTTTTAATCTTTGTTCCATCCGTTGCGGACGGAACACAATCACCCCATACGCCACGATCAAGGCACTCCAAAAAAGCGCCCGCAACGGGCTGCGGCCATAGCCGACGAACCGGTCGAGGAACAGGCTCCAGAACCATTCAGAACCGAGCAAAACCTCTTCGCGCTCGCGGCGTTTTTGCGCAAAAAAGAATTCATTCGCCTGGCCGGGATACCCCTCGCGACGATAGAACGCCTGCAATCCGGCATAGATATCGATGCTGTAAGCCGTGCCGTGGGCGGCCTGATCCAGCAACCGTAGCATATTGCTCCAAGAATCATTCTCCCCGCCCGCTGCGATGCGTTGATACGTCATACCGTTGAGCCAAAGCCACTCATCGTAGGCGTGAACGGGCCACGTCACATCCGTCAGGTTCAAGGAGTTGAACTGGGCATCTTTAAAGGAGACATAACCACGAAAGACCGCACCTGAAAAAGAAGCCTCCCCGCTCACTTTGATCGCCTCGAAACCCGCCAGGGAAAGCGTGTTGGTGAAATGAGCACCGTCAAATTTCAGATTATCAGTGATGCGGCTGTATTGGAACTGAAGCGGACCGGCAAAAACGGCATTCGTGAAAGTAACGCTGCCCGCGGCTTTGAGGGCCGTGAAGTTGGCCGGAGCCAGCGGATTCTGGAAACAGGCTCCCCCCGCCTGCAACAGCCCGGCGATCTGCAACTGGTCAAAGTTGGCTGCTCCCCAAAAAATCGCATTCTGCAATGAGATATCCCGCCCCACCTTGAGCCCGACACAATTCACGTTGGTGAGAAACGTCGAACCTTCGAGCAGAAATCCGCTCGCGAAAACGCATTGGGAAAAATCTGCCTCCGCTTCGAACCGGCAATGGACCAGACGCACGTCGCTCGGAATCTCCGCGTTCCGCAAGTTCAGTGCATCTTTGAAAACCGCCCCTTCGATCTGCACGCCATTGCGATGAATGACCCCGTCCTTGCGGGTGCCGGTCAGGAGTTCCTCGAGGAAGACACTGCGGATCACCCGGCGGTTTTCCTCAGGAAAAGCGGTTTCCAGATTCGCCACTTTGCCCGCCACCACCTGGTCCAAGACGAACTTCTCTGAAGGAGTCGGGTACCGGCGGAGGGACGCACCGTCGCCGCTTCCAGCACGAAAACGGCCAGGAAAAATGCCCACCCACCTGCGGCCATCCTGAGGAAGTCCGGCCACCACCGCATTAGCTGATGCTGCATCACGAGGTTATAGCATACCCCGTGTGATTCACCTAATGATGTTATGCTGCTGCCGGAATGAGATCACTTCCCCGCAGTCAATAAACCGCTGGCCCCGAGCCATTCTTCCAAGCGCTTCGGCCAGGTGGTAACGATGTGCTTGGAAGGACGCAGGCCGTATCCGTGGCCGCCGGTAGGATAGAGGTGCATTTCAGCGGGCACTTTCGCATTCTTCAGCGCGAGATAGTAAAACAAGGCGCATTCCACCCGGATCGGATCATCTTCTGACATGGCGATGAAGGTGGGCGGGGTCTTGGAACTGACGACGACTTCAGGAGCCAGCTTCTCCGGCTGATCCTTCTCTTTCACTGTGAGGTAAGCGGGATAGATGAGCACTGAGAAATCCGGGCGGCAGCTCAATTCATCCGCCGCATCCACCTTCTCATAAGTGCGTTGCTCGTAATTGTTGCTCGCCATCGCCGTAAGATGGCCACCGGCGGAGAAACCAAGGATGCCCACGCGTTTGGCATCGATGCCCCATTCACTCGCCTTGCTGCGCACGAGACCGAAGGCGCGCTGCACGTCTTGCAGTGGCGGCGCGTGCTTCTCCTGTACCGGGACGCTTGGGCACACGATACTTCACGAGCACAGCGTTCACACCGATGGAGTTCAGCCATTCGCACACCTCGGTGCCTTCGAGGTCATACGCCAGAATGCCGTAACCGCCACCGGGGCAGATCAGCACTGCGGCACCGGTGTTCTTGTCCTTGGGCGCGGGGTAGAAGGTGATGGTCGGTTCGGAAACATTGCCCAAACGGATGACTGTTTTATCCGCAACCTTGCCACCTTTGGGCCCGGAAGTGTCTTGTTCCGGCGGCAATTCCGTTTTGTCACCAGGGGCTTTGCCGGGCCAGAGCTTGATGGGCTGACCGGGAGCAGCGGAAAGATTGGGCATAGTGGTAGCGGTCAAAGCCAAGGCGGCCAAGAGCGCAAGAAAGCGTGCGGGTTGCATGCGGGAAAGGAAACTGAGAAACGGCCCGGACGCCAAGGGAAATCGGCGAGAGGAGACGACACGAATTTCACCGATTGGCACGAATTCAGGAGTGGAGGACAAAACACTTCCACGATTTAACTTTTTTAACGATTCAACGAATTCGAAAACATCGTCAATTACGAACCGAGAGGGCTGGACGTTTCGTGCTGCTTCGCTTAGATGTCTCGCATGGCATTTGCGTCCTTTGGCGGTCAGTTGCAGGTCGTCACCTTGCTCCAGCGCAGTCTGGAGCGTGGACGGCTCGCGCATGCCTATCTGTTCACGGGTGATCAACTGGACGAACTCGAAGCCGTGGCCCGCACGCTGGCGAAGACGTTGAACTGCCAGAATCCCCCGGCGCGTGCCAGCAACGGGGTGCCGATCGATTGCTGCGATAAATGCGTCAACTGCCGCAAGGTGCAGGAAGGCAACCATGCCGATGTGCAATGGCTGCGGCCGGAATCCAAGACGCGCATCATCTCGGTGGACCAGGTGCGCGAACTGATCCAGACGGTGAATCTCAAACCCACGGAAGCAGAGTATAAGGTAGGCGTGCTCGTGGCGGCGGACCGGTTGAATATCCAGGCGGCAAACGCGTTCTTGAAGACTTTGGAAGAGCCGCCGAAGAAATCCGTCATCATTTTGCTCTCCACGGAGCCGGGCCGCTTGCTGGACACGATCCTCTCCCGCTGCATCCGCCTGACATTCGCCACCGGGGGCCAGAAGTTTACCGCGACACAGCTCGAATGGTTGGATGCTTTTGCTTCCACGGTTATCGAAGCACAAGGCGGTCTGCTGGCCCGTTATCGCCTGCTCGGGACGTTGCTCAGCCAGTTGGGCACGGCCAAGGAAGCGATCGAAGAACAGCTTACCGCCCGCTCCCCGCTGAACCGCTATGCAGATGCGGAAACGGACCTGAAGGAGAAGTGGGAAGACGAGTTGAAGGCGGCCATCGAGGCAGAATACCGCCGGCAACGGTCCGAGATGCTGAACGCGCTGCAATGGTGGCTGCGTGATGTGTGGCTGCAAACCGTGACCGTCGGCGAAGACCTGCTCACCTTTCCGCAGCATCGCGAAGTGACGGCAGCGATCGCACAAAAACTGCAACCCACGGATGCCCTCGCCAACCTGACGCACCTGGAGCGGCTGCAACGGCTGCTATTCACGAACGTGCAAGAAGCGCTGGCGCTGGAGGTCGGGTTGTTGAAATTGAAGCTGTGATAGGTGACGGTGAAGACACCAAGTGCCATCACCGCCACCGTAAAACCTTTTAGGATAGCCTATTCTTTGGCTTCTTTGTCGTAGATGTATTTTTGCATCGCGTAATCGTCAGAATATTGCTGGATAGCAAGCTTCTTGGCCTTCGCATCCTTGACTGTAGCCATGTATTGCTTGGCCGCATACTGCTTGTCGTAAGTAAATTTTTGCATCGCAAAATCTGCCGGATACTCCTTGGCAGAGATTTTTTTGACTTCGTCATCAGTGACCGAAGACATGTATTGTTTAGCCGCCAGTTGTTTATCATACGTAAACTTCTGCATCGCAAAGTCAGCGTTGTATTCCCTAAGAGCAATCTCTTTGCAGTCCTTGTCAGTCACCGTGCCCATGTATTGCTTGGCCGCAAACTGTTTATCATAGGTAAATTTCTGCATGGAGTAATCTTCGGTATCCTTCTGGGCAATTTCCTTGGTCTCCTTGTCGGTAACCGACGTCATATACCTGTAACCCGTCATCTGCTGGTCATAGACATACTTCTGCATCTTTGCATCGGATGGGTATTGGCTGGCGGCAAAGGCTTTGACCTTGTCCTCCACGGAATCTGCAGCCGAAACGGATTGAGCGAGCAAAGCAACGATAGCTACAAACTTGATGAAACGCATGTTTTAAACCTTCCTTTTTGTTAAGGCCAACGAAGCGTCGGCCACGCCACTATTTCTAGTAAAGCCTCCCCGGATTTGTCCAGAAAAAGTCTCGTCCGTTTAATCCCTTACCGGCCTTCACCGAAACCTCACCCGCCTTAAATACGTAATCTCCATTCAAAGTTTGCGCCGGTATGCCCGGGTGTGGCAAAGGTAACGCGTCCAAACTCATGAGTGCCAAATCAAAAAATGTCAGCCAACCGGCCCCGACAGGTAAATGGGGGCAATGGCTCGCTCTGGCCGCCGGCCTTATGGTCGGCTTGAGCCTGCTGAAATTCGGCACGCCCATCGTCCTGCCGCAATCCCACGCCAGTCCCGGTGAACTGGGCGGATGGTTGACAGATCAATGGCCGGTGGAGATCGCTTACTTTCTGCTGATCGGGGTGTTCGCCTATGGCTTCATGGGCGCACGCATCCCGCGCGACATCCCCAAATGGCTCCTCTGGGTGCCGATGGCATGGTTGGGCTGGCAGGTCCTCGCTACGTTGAATTCCACGGCGCACTCCACCTCGACGATGATGATCATGTATTTCGGCATCGCCGTGGGCTGTTATTACCTCGGGTTGCTGGCGTTGAGCCGTTTGACGGAGGCGAAGTTTTTTTGGATCCCCATCATGGTGGCCCTCCTCTGGGTCTTGTGGACGGGTTTGGGGCAGCATTACGGCGGGGCGGCTTCCACCGCCCAGTTCATCGAAGAAAATCAGGCCACTGGCTGGACCAAACTGCCCGCAAACGAACTGCAAACGCTGCTGGAGAATGGGGCCGTGATCAAACAGGAGGATGGCACCTATACCGTGATGCCCGAGGTCCTGAAACGGGCCAAAGGCGGGCGCATCTCCGGCACGTTCGTTTATGCCAATGCCTTGGCCGGTATCATCCTGCTCGTTTTACCTGCGACCTTGGTGACTTTGTGGGGGCTGACCGAGAAACTGCCCAAACTTTCACGCATGGTAGCGTTCGGGTTGATGCTTTACCTCGGGGTAGCTTGCTTGGTGTGGTCCGGCTCCAAAGCAGGTTGGCTGGTAGCCATGGCGATGGTTCTGATGATCCTGCTCGCCCAGCCCTTTCCCAAGCAATGGAAGGTGGGCATCCTGATAACGGTGCTGGTCCTCGGCATCGGCGGATTTGCCGTGAAGTATGCGGGTTACTTCCAAAAAGGGGCGACCAGCGTGGGCGCCCGGTTCGACTACTGGACGGCAGCCGTCAAACTGACCAAGGAACGTCCCCTGCTCGGTCATGGACCGGGAGCTTTTGGACAAGGATACACCCGGTTGAAGAAGCCGGAATCTGAACCCACCCGGCTGGTGCATAATGACTACCTCGAACAGGCGTGTGATTCTGGCTTGCCAGGGTTCGCCCTGTTTCTGGCCTGGATCGGTGGCTGCATGGTCTGGGTCTGGCGCAAGGGCATGTCACCATCGGCCGATGGATTGACATTGGCGGTCGCCGTCGGCCTCATCGGTTGGGCCCTGCAGTCGTTCGTCGAGTTCAGCCTTTATATCCCCGCCATCGCTTGGACCGCCATGATGTTGCTCGGCTGGGTAACGGGTATGACGCCGATGCAAACAGCATCGACAGCCACCAAGTAATCTACTAGCTTCCCGCCATGAACTTGCTCGTCCTCAATGGACCTAACCTCAACCTGCTCGGACAGCGGGAACCGGAGGTCTATGGCCGGACCACGTTGGCGGACATCGAGCAAGCGGTGCGCGAACTGGCCGGCAAACACGGAGCGAGTGTTGACTTTCGTCAGACGAACTCGGAAGGCGAGCTGGTGACGTGGATTCAGCAAGCGCGCGGCAAAGCGGATGTCATCATCTTGAACGCGGGCGCTTACACGCACACAAGTGTGGCCTTGCGCGATGCCATTTCCGGCACGGGTGTACCGACCATCGAGGTGCATCTCTCGAACATCCACGCCCGGGAAGAATTTCGTCACAAATCGCTGATCGCAGCGGTCTGCAAAGGACAGATTTGCGGCTTTGGAGCTCATTCTTACACCCTTGCAGTGCATGCCTCGCTATCGTTAACGCTCTCGAAATAGCAAGCGTTTTTGCTGTTTTTCCCGAAAACGGGCAAAATTAGCCATTTTTCTTTTTAACGGAAACGAGGCTTGACGCTCTCCCCGCCCATCACTAGTGTCGTCGTCAATTCGTAACCTGAGGATAAGCAGTAGCTGAATAAGTAACTGCTTATTTTGCTTAATAAGCGCAGTGCGCTGGCAATTTCAGAGACGGTAACTTTCAACCAGGAGACCCTGTGGATTTGAAGGATATCAAGGCGGTCATCGACCTGATGAAGAAAAACGCCATTACAGAGTTCGAGCTAGAAAAACAAGAGTTCAAGATTAAGCTGAAGCGCGGCGGTGGCGGGGTGCAAGCTCTGCCCGCTTACGATGATGCTCCAGCGGTGTTGGTATCTGCCCCGAATATCGCTGCTTTGCCCGCTGCGGGAGGCTCAAATGCCCCAGCTACGGCCACCTCTAACGATACAGATATCAAATCCCCGATGATTGGCACCTTCTATCGTGCACCATCACCGGAATCCACTTCCTACGTCGAAATCGGCACGGAAGTAAATCCTGACTCCGTGATCTGCATCATTGAGGCCATGAAGGTCATGAATGAGATCAAAGCTGAAGCACGCGGGGTAGTTACCCAGATTTGCGTGGAAAACGGCAAACCGGTCGAATTTGGTCAACCTCTGTTCAAGATTCGCCCCCTCTAAGCAGGTAAAAGCGACGTTTTTGAACAGCCGTCATCGTTAACGTATCCATGTTTGAGAAGATTCTGGTAGCAAATCGCGGTGAGATCGCGGTTCGCATTATTCGGGCCTGCAAGGAACTGAACATTCGTACCGTCGCGGTATACTCCGAGGCAGACGCCAGTTCCATGCATGCGCAGATGGCCGACGAAGCCATCTGTATCGGTAAAGGCCCCAGCTCGGAGAGCTATTTACGCATAGATCGCCTCATTAGCGCGGCAGAAATCGCTGATGTGGATGCCATCCACCCGGGCTACGGCTTCCTCTCCGAGAACGCTCACTTCGCGGACGTTTGCGAAAGCTGCAATATCCGGTTCATCGGCCCCAGCTCCCGGGCGATGAACGCACTGGAAGATAAGGCCATCAGCCGTAATTTGGCCAAAAAAGCCGGCGTTCCCATCCCCCCCGGTTCCGATGGGTTGGTGGAAAACGAATCCGAAGCGCTGACGGTTGCCAAGCGGATTGGCTACCCGGTCATGATCAAGGCGATCGCCGGCGGTGGCGGTCGCGGCATGCGCGTCGCCCATAACGACATCAGCTTGGTCAAGGGTTACCACACTGCCCGCATGGAAGCGGATAAGGCGTTCGGCAACTCCGGGGTTTACATCGAGAAGTTCATAGAGAACCCGCACCATATCGAGTTCCAGATTTTGGGTGATAACCACGGTCATATCATCCATCTCATGGAGCGTGATTGCTCCATCCAACGGCGCAACCAGAAGCTCATCGAAGAGACCCCCTCCCCCTGCTTGAAGGCAAGTTCAAAGACCTGCGCAAGAAGATGGGCAAGGCCGCGGTCCGTATCGCCGAACTGGCCAACTATACGAACGCCGGCACGGTCGAGTTCATCGTCGATGAAAAGGGTAATTTCTACTTCCTCGAGGTGAACAAGCGCATCCAAGTGGAGCACCCTATCACAGAAGAGGTCACCGGCATCGATCTGGTCAAATATCAGATCATGATCGCCATGGGCGAGCCGTTGCGCCATTCCCAAGGCGACATCGAGTTGAAAGGCAGCGCCATCGAGTGCCGCATCAACGCCGAAGACCCGTTTGATGATTTCCGTCCCTGCCCCGGTCGTATCGAGATGTATTATGCGCCAGGTGGCCGCGGTGTACGCGTGGACAGCCACGCCTATGCCGGCTACTCCATCCCGCCGCATTACGACTCCATGATCGGCAAGCTCATCACCTACGGCAAAGACCGCCGCGAGGCGATGGAGAAGATGAGCCGTGCACTGAGCGAATACATGATCACCGGGATCAAGACCACCATCCCGTTCGAGCAGGCCATTTTGCAGGATCCGAATTTCCGCCGCGGTGTTTATGCCACCAATTTCATCGAGCAATTGCTGGGAGGCGGACGTCGTGAGCTGATCGAAGAGAAGGCCTAAAGCCTCTCTCCGCCAGTGCGGTCGGCGGCACGTCCATCGGGGTCAGTGTGGGATTAAATCGGGCCTATGAGCCAGTCTGCCTCTTTGTATCGAGGGCATGTCCTTGTCGTCGATGACGACCCGTTTAACCGCCAAATGATTGGCGATTGTCTCGGGCGCGAGGGGTATACTTTTGATCAGGCCGAAAACGGCTTCATCGCCCTCGAAAAAATCGGTTCCAGCGATTACGATGTGGTTCTGCTGGACATCGACATGCCCGAACTGAACGGTATCGAAGTCCTCCGCACGCTGAAAAACAACATCACCCTCCGGCACCTGCCCGTGATCGTTGTCTCTGCTTCAGGCGAATTTGACAGCGCCATCCGCTGCATCGAGATGGGGGCTGAAGATTACTTGCCCAAACCCTTCAACCCCCTCGTTCTCCGCACCCGGCTGAATGCCTGCTTGCAGCGCAAACGCTGGCATGACCAGGAGCAATCTTACATCAAGCAGATCGAAACGGAACGGGCCAAGTCCGATGCCCTGCTCCTGAATATCCTTCCGCCCGCCATCGCCACTCGCTTGAAGGAAGGGGAAACACTCATCGCGGATAACTTCGCCGATGTGACCATCCTTTTCGCCGATCTCGTCGGGTTCACCTCCCTTTCAACCGTCGTATCCCCCAAGGAGATCGTCTTTCTCCTGAACGAGATCTTCACCGCCTTTGACCAGCTCGCCGACGAGCAAAGCTTGGAAAAGATCAAAACCATCGGCGATTGCTACATGGTAGCGGGCGGCTTGATCACCGCCCGGAAGGATCATGCCGAAGCGGTGGCCAATATGGCCTTGGGCATGTTGGAGGTCATCGAACGTCTCAACCGCGAATACAAGACCTCCCTGCACTTGCGCATAGGCATCAATAGCGGGCCGGTCGTTGCGGGCGTCATCGGGCACCGCAAGTTCATCTATGATCTTTGGGGTGATTCCGTGAACACGGCCAGCCGCATGGAATCTCACGGCAAGCCCGATCATATCCAAGTGACTCAGGCCACGTATGATCACTTGAAGCACAGCTTCAAACTCGAGTCCCGTGGCGAGATTGAGGTCAAGGGCAAGGGGCCGATGATCACTTACTGGCTTCAGGGCAAGAAAACCGCCAAATCTTAAAAGAATATTTGACTTCAAGTGTTCCTGTGCATTAGGAACTTCCGCAAATCCATCGCCTCGGCCTAAGACGCTGGCGCATGGACGCTTTGGGGATAGGATTGCTCGGGTGCAAAGCGTTTCCTTTCGGTTCAGGTTTCTGGGGTATGATTTGGCTGCGCTTCATTCCAAAGGTTTACTTTTGGCGTGATTAGGAGGTCAGCCACACAACTGGGCATCACGCGTTGTGGCGTGTATCCGTTGGTTGGGAAGAAGACTTTAGGGCATGAACGAATTACGGGTTTTGTCGTTAGAAGACTCGCCGCTGGACGCAGCGTTGGTCGTGCTTGTACTGCAGCGCTCCGGCCTGCCGGCTGCCGTCACCACCGTTACCCGCCGGGCCGAGTTCCTTGCGCGCATCCATGATGGCTGGGACTTGGTCATCACTGATTTTCATCTACCAGACGGCACAGCTTTGGATGTCCTGCAGTATGTTCGCTCCCAAGGGCTCGATCTGCCAGTGGTCGTGGTAACGGGCAACTTCTCCGAAGAGGCTTTCGCGCTCACCATGGAAGCAGGGGCTGATGATTGCCTGCCTAAAGAGGCGCTCACCCGCCTGCCCCTGATCATCAAGCGTGAGCTGCGCGAATATGCCGAGCATAACGCCCGGCGCCAAGCGGAAGCTGCCTTGCAGGAAAGCGAAGCCTTGTTCCGGGTGCTCTTCGAGTCCTCGCCGGAATCCATCTTCCTCGTCGATCCGCACAGCACCAAAGCCCTGTGGCCCATCATCGCCTGCAACGAAGTGGCCTGCCGCGAGAACGGTTACACCCGCGAAGAACTCATCGGCAAACCCGTGGGGCTGATCGTGCCGCGCGCGCAGAACGAATCGTTGCTGACCAAGCATCTGCACCGGCTGCGCCAGCAACCGG
The DNA here is from genome assembly GCA_965283725.1 of Limisphaerales bacterium. Lineage (GTDB taxonomy): Bacteria > Verrucomicrobiota > Verrucomicrobiia > Limisphaerales > JAEYXS01 > JAEYXS01. The sequence continues at coordinate 387,538 of CBDIPT010000001.1, read as the reverse complement.
CAGACCGTTATGAAACGGTGCACCAGCGCAAGGATGGTTCGCAATTCCCGGTCGAAGTCTCCACCAGCCTGGTCCAAGTCGGCGGGCGCGAACTGGTGCTCGGCATGGACCGCGATATCACGGAACGCAAGCAGGCCGAGGCCGCCATCGGCAAGCTCGCCGCCTTCCCACGTTACAATCCCAATCCGGTGCTGGAATTTGATGCCCTCGGCAAACTGACTTACTACAACGCCGCCGCCCAGGAACTGGCCCACAAAGTCGGGCACGAAACGCCCGAGCCCATCCTGCCCCCCAATTCGGCGGAGATCGTGCAACAATGTCTGGCCACCGGCCGTAACCGGCTCCGGCTGGAAACGCACATCGGCGGGCGTACGATTTCCTGGTCGTTCTTCCCGATCCTTTCCAGCGGAGTGGTGCACACCTACGCCGGGGATGTCACCGAACGCCTGAATCTGGAGAACCAGTTCCGGCAGGCGCAAAAGATGGAGGCGGTGGGCCAATTGGCTGGCGGCATCGCGCATGATTTTAACAACATCCTCACCCTCATCCGCGGCTACGCCGACTTGGCCCTGACGAACCGGATGTTGCCCACGAAGACTCACGGACACTTGGAGCAGATCCTGCAAGCGGCAGACATGGCCACCCATTTCACCCGGCAGTTGCTCACGTTCAGCCGCAAGCAATCTGTTCAGTTCAAGCCGCTTGATCTCAACGAACTGGCGCAGCATTTCTCCCGGATGCTCGAGCGCATTCTGGGCGAGCAAATCGGCCTGCAACTAAATCTCAGCCCCAACATCCTCCCGGTGAATGCGGATGTTGGCATGATCGAGCAGATCTTGGTGAACCTGGCCATCAATTCGCGTGATGCGATGCCCAGAGGGGGCAAGCTCATCGTGGAGACCTCCATGTTTGAGGTGGATGAACGCTATTGCGCCGCTCATCCAGATGCCCGCGCGGGCGATTTCGTCTGTCTCACCGTTTCCGATTCCGGCACCGGCATGCCGGCCGAGATCATGGCGAAGATTTTCGAGCCTTTCTTCACCACCAAAGATCCGGGCAAAGGCACCGGTCTGGGCCTCTCGACCGTTTACGGCATCGTGAAACAGCACGATGGCTGGCTGAATGTTTATAGCGAAGTAGACCGCGGCACCACGTTCCGCATCTTCTTCCCCTATTGCTGTGAAACGCCGGAAGTCTCGGTGAAACAGCTTCAGCTCAGCCGCATCAAAGGCGGGAATGAGACGATTCTGCTCGTGGAAGATGATCCAGCCTTGCGCGGCCTGGCCAAGACCGGCTTGCAAAACTTTGGCTATCGCGTTTTAGAAGCAGCCTCAGGACCGGATGCTTTGGCCATCTGGGCCGAAGCTGGCTCGCCCATCGACCTGCTGTTGACAGACCTCGTCATGCCCGGCGGCATGAGCGGCAAGGACCTCGCCACCCACCTGCTGCAAAGAAAACCCAGCTTGAAGGTGCTGTTCACCAGTGGTTACAGCGTGGACTTGGTGCAGTCCGGAATCCCGTTGAAAGAAGGGGTAAATTTCCTGCCCAAACCATTCAGCACTTCCACGCTGGCCTCCTCTGTCCGCAATCGGCTGGATCAGATCACGCAGAACACGACGCATGACGATTCCGTCACCGGCAAGTAGCATCAGCTTGCTTTGCCGCACGCTCTGTCTTCAATTGTGCGCATGAAATCGCTGGCGGATTGCCGCCTCTATACGTTTGTCGATACGGCTTACCTGCATGGCCGCGCTCCCTCCCATCTCGCTCAGCAGCTTTGCGATGGCGGCTCGGACCTCATCCAATTGCGCGCCAAGAACGAATCCCTCGCGGAAATCCGGCGCATGGCCGAAGCGATTCTGCCCGTGACGCAAAAGGCGGGTGTCCGTTTGGTTATCAATGACTACTACCAGCTTGCCGCGGAACTCGGCGCTCCAACGGCACACGTTGGTCAGGAGGATTTCTTTGATAACGGCCATCAGCATGTGAATGAACTGCGGACTGCCACCAGCCCCTTGGAGATCGGCCTCATACCCATGCCCCGGAGCAAGCCGCGCGCGCGGTCAAAGCAGGGGCCGATTACGTCGCTATCGGTCCCATTTACCCGACGGGCACCAAGCCTACCGCCAAGCCCGTCACCTTGGAATACGTACGCTGGGCAGCGGCCAATGTCACCGGTCCATGGTTCGCCATCGGAGGAATCAACCTGCAAAACTTGGATGATGTGCTGGCAGCCGGTGCAGTCCGCATCTGCGTGGTGTCAGCCATCCTCAATGCGCCGGATGTCGCCAAGGCTTGTCAGGAGTTCAAGCGGCGGCTACCGTCCTCGCCGCGTTAATACCTGAATACTAAAATGAGCGTTCTGATTGTCGGCACAACGGCCCTGGATTCGATTAAAACTCCGAAAGCGGAAAACCCGCGCCTATTGGGCGGCTCCGCGAGCCATGCCGCCGTCGCGGCCAGCTTCTTCTCCCCGGTCCAGCTCGTGGGCATCGTGGGTGATGATTTTCCCAAGCGTTACGTCGAGCTCTATAAGAAGCACGGCATCTGCCTGGAAGGCTTGCAACAGGTCAAAGGCCAGACCTTTCACTGGGCCGGTGAGTATGAAGTGAACATGAACAAGCGCCGCACGTTGAACACGGTGCTCGGTGTCATCGAGACTTTCAGCCCCAAGCTCCCGGAAGCCTACGCGAACACGCCTTACGTCCTGCTCGCGAACATCTCGCCCGGTCTACAACACCATGTGCTGGACCAGATGAAGAAACCCAAGTTCGTCATCGCGGACACGATGGACCTGTGGCTGAACATCGCCCTGCCGGAAGTGTTGAAATTGCTGAAGCGCGTCGACGCCATCGTGATGAACGACAGCGAAGCGAGCCAGCTCACGAAGACGGACAACATCATCGCGGCGATCCCGAAGATTCATAAGCTCGGGCCGAAGTATGTCATCGTGAAGAAGGGCGAACACGGCGCGATCCTCTCCGGACCTGCCGGCATGTTCGTGGCTCCGGCGTATCCGCTGAACAAAGTCGTCGATCCGACCGGCGCGGGCGATTCCTTCGTCGGTGGCATGATCGGTTATCTGGCCACGAGCAAGGGTTCGATCGAAACCAATCTTCGCAAAGCGATCATCCACGGCAGCGTGGTGGCCTCGTTCTGCTGCGAAGGCTTTGGCTTGAAAAAGACCACGACGGTGACCAAGAAACAGATCACCGACCGCGTGAAAGAGTTGGAAAAGCTCGTGCGCTTCTAAGCTCTGGCCGGTTTACAAAACTTTAACGCGCTCCCGAGGGAGCGCGTTTTTGTTTTCAACTCAAGCTGCGCCAGAGCACGTTCATCAGGAACAGGCTCATCATCGCCACACAGCAGGCCAGCTTGCCCAAGGCCCCGGCAAACAAACCAAGCGTGGCACCGGCTCCGGCCTTGGCCGCGTCGCGAGTCTCGCGTCCACCCGCCAGCTCAAACGCAAACGCGCCGATAAAAGGTCCGACGATCAAGCCGGGCAGATTGAAGAATAGCCCGATCAATGCGCCCAACATGGCCCCGACTACGCCGCGATTCGTCGCCCCCATTTTCTTGGCCCCATACATCGTGGCCAGATAATCCATGACGAGTGACAGCAACAGGAGGCCGACCAACAGCACGAGCACGAGATTGCCCGGACCAGTGTCTTTGAAATAAAGCCGGTGGCCGACTGCGGCCAGCAAAACGATCGGCGTGCTCGGCAAGCCCGGCAGGATGCTGCCCGCCAGACCGATTAACATCACGATCATCGCCACGGCGAGACCCACGATTTGCTCCATACTCATGCGGACACCATACCGTAAACCCGGCTTGGCCGGACTTATAATTTCCACCGTCGTTTGGAGAACAGGGGCAAGTAGCTGGGTTTAAACTCAATGCACCGCCAAACGGCCCAGCACCAGCATCAGGAAGATGGCCAAGAAAAGAGCCGCTGTGGCGAACTTCACAAAGGCAGCGTGCCGTTTGAAAAACGCCAGTAGTGTGTCACTGCGCAGACCTCCATAAGCCAGCAGGAAAATCACCGTAAGGGGCACGATGAACGCCAGATTGTAGAAGAGCAATCGCAGGAACGCCCCCGATTCACCTTGCTGGATCATATAGGTGATCGTGGGCAGATAAACCTGCCCGGTGCAGGCCAGTTCCATCACCGAGATGGCCGCCCCCACAAAAAACGCGATGAGAATGAAATGCGCTTGCCGCACGCTGATACGGATAAGCTGATGGATGCGGTTCTTCAGAAAATCCGGCATCTGCAACGTCATGTCCCCCATGCGCCCCTGCAGGCAGCGCACCCCATCGCGGATGCTGAGCAACATGATGACCAATGCGAAGGCAGCCATCCCGTAAGTCAAAGCCAGCCCGGCCCAGCGTAACTGGCTGAGACCAGCGCTCAATTTCACCAGCCCCATGCCGATGATGTAATATGTAGCGAAGACACCGAGGATGTAGGAAATGCCGATCTGGGCGATCTCGACCGGACGTTTCCGGGCGACCTGCAAGTAGGAGAGCAGAAAAATGATGGTGGCAAAAGCGCACGGATTCAACCCATCCAAAAAACCTGCCGCCACGATAAGCCCCAAACCAGTGGTCTGATAACGGGTCGTGATGTTTTGATGCGCGGTCGCCAGATCGACGGCGGGAACTTCGAGCCAGTTGACGACTGGAATCTCTCCGGCCCGCAACAACATGCTGCCCAGCCGTTCCATCGTGATGTCTTCTTTGGTCAGATAACCGCTGCCGGTAAACACCGACGGGGCGACCAAGCGCACATTGGCAGGCACCGAAAAGCGCTCGGACAAAGCTTCATTCAGCAGGACGGAGGAGGTCTTGTTGATATCATATTCCAGCACGGCCAAATCAGGAAATGACTCTTTCAACTGGCCCAGCAGGCGACGCACATGATCACACACATCACAACCGGGCTTGAAAAAGAACACCAACTTGAAGTTCTCCGGCTTCACGGCTGCGGCGGCGGTCACGGGCGTGGCGAAGGTGGCTTCCACCTTCGGGCGGATACGGGACGCGACGGTCACAGCCGGCGTTTCTTCATCCTCATCTTTCATCCCGAAGTAAGCCTTCACCTCTTCCGCCCGTTGCCGGTTGTATTTGTCCTCCACGTTCAGGTACGGCAACAGCACCGCAAAGGTTTTGCCGAGAGTGCGGTAGTTGCTCCGCAAATACTCCGAGAGCCGTTCCAGCAGCGCACTGTTGCGTGGCAGGTTTTCCAGCAAGGCTCCCAAGGCGCCGAGGTCGATCTTCTCCCGTTGTACCAGCAGCGAGTAATATGCCTCAAAACGGACAGTTTCTGATGAATCCCCGGTCAATTGATTCAAGGCTTTTTTCACTTCTTCCGGCAACGTCTTGCTGCTGCGGCCAAAGGACGAAGTATAAGAATAATCCGGCTGGCCAGCCCGGGTCTCATCAAAACGGTTCGCCCAGGAAGAATCGCTCGTGTAGAGACTCGGCACCACAATGCGGACGTGCGCGGCGGGATCGCCCGTCACTTCCGCGATACGCTTCTGAAACTCCTCCGGTTGGTTTTTGCCCAAGGCATACCACGCTGCCCGCCGCTGCCAGGAGTTGGATGACTGGGTGTAGCGGAGAACCTGCTGCCGCATCTCCTCGTTCCAGACATCCTTCACCAGAATCAAGCCGAACGTGGCCAGATCCGCATTTCCCGGACGCGTGAGAAGATCCGCCACCGCCTTCTGCACCGCTGAGCGGCTGGCCGGCTTGCGGATGAAATTCTGCCATTGGTAACCCATCGTTTCTTCCGGCCGGAGGCGCGAACCGGGGCGCAGCAATTCATCAAAGATCAGCCGCACACAGGATTCGTTCGCGCCGTCTGCTACCAAGGAGTTGGCCGTCACCTGGCGTATCTCCTCCACCGGGTCGTTCAGCAGCCTGACGATCAACGGCCGGGCCACCCCCTGCCGCGCGCGTTCCAGATTATGTGCGATGTGCATGCGCTCTTCGACGGATAGATGATCCAACCGGGCGGTCAACGTTTCTACCCCGCTTAAATCGCCCAGCTTTAGCAAAAAGATGGCGGCCTGTTGTTGCAATTGCGGATCCTCTTTCTTTTGCAGCAATTCCTTACCGACCCGCTGGAACGTCTGGTAAAAGTTTTCCGTCGAGGCGGTCGCGCCTCCCGTCGCCGGGGTTTCAAAGGCGCCGAAAATATCATCCGCAGTCGTCTTGGCCGGGGCCGCTTTGGCGGGAGTGGCGACGGGTGCTGGGACGGGTTTGGCGTCAAAAGCACTGAAGAGATCTTCCGCCTTCTTGTCGGCGACCGTCTGTTGGGCTGAAGACAGCGGCGGCGCGGCGGAAGAATCCAACTGTGCCTGCCGAATACCCGGCTGGTAACGCAAGACGACCGATTCTTCCAACTCCATGGAATCCATGATCGCCCTGATACGGCGCAGGTCCCCGGAACGCATCTGCTCGCCCACGATATTCTGGTAAGCTGACAGCTTAAGCCCGCGGCTGGCGATCAACCGGAGCGCAGCCGCAGCGACATCGGTTTCCCGATGAGCGGCCAATGGCTGCAACAAGGGCAAAACCTTAGCATCCACCGAGTCTAACTGCCCAATGAGACCCAGCAGGACGGACGCCGGTTTACCCTCCAAGGCTTTGACCATCGCCTCGCTGACCGTAAGTTCTGAGGCGTGCCATGCCTTGATGATCGGGCCTTTCAGCGAATCATCCTTCACAAAAAGGGCGGCAAGCTGATCCGTCGAATTCTTGGCCCCCACACGTGAAATGGCTTCGACGGCCGTGATCCGTACAAACTCATCCTTATCCTCCAACCGGGCGATGATGGCGGGGGCCAAGTCGGTGAGTTGCAGGGTGGTGACTGCCTTCAAGGCGGCGACCCGCACGCGCCAGCGCGGGTCTTCCAGACATTTCCCCAGCTCGGTCGAGACTGTGCGGGAGTTCAACTTGGCGATGCTGTCCAAAGCCACGACCACGAGATCTTCGTTCGCATTCGTAAGATAGCCCGTAAGCAGTTTAAGCCCGGCCTTGCTCGGCAGATTGCCGAGCTGCTTCAGGATGAGGTAGATGACATTCGCATCCTTCTCCTTTTTCAGATGCTCCTCGAACACCGGCACCACGCGCCGTCCACCGGCATTCACCAATGCTTCGACCGCCGTCTCACGGATGAGCGGTTCGGAATCGTTCAAAAAATCCTGGATGACAGGAACCGCTCGTTGACGGGCGGCCGCCGCATCCCGCAAAGCCCGCAAACGGAGATCGAGATTACCGAAGACGAGACGGTGCGCCAAACTGGCAGGATCCAGCCCTTGGAGTTTGGGCAGGATAAGACTGTAGCGGATCTCCTGCAGTTTGTGGCGTGTGCCCGCCGGAAGTGTGGGATGATCACTCAGGTAGTTACTGATCGCTTCCAAAGAGGCCTGTCCACCGCGTTGCAACATCTGCTGGGCGCGCAGGGTTCGCTCCCGGTCGTCCGCCAGCAGATCCCGCAGATAGGATGCGACTTCATCGGCCGTCAATGTCTGGAAAAACTGGACCTGAGCAGTTTGATTGGTAGTGGTGGACCATTGCCGCCATTTCGCCAAAGCGTCTTTGTTTCGCTCTGGCTGATCGAGCCAGGGATTAAACCCGTAGTCCTCGCCGGCAAGTTCCTCCAACGCTTCCAAAGCTCCAAGCCGGACCGCGAGGAGCGGATGCTCCAGCAGTTTCGTCAAGGCACTCCGGGGTTGCGGCGTGGCGGCGGTGATACCGCTCAGAATCGTGGGCCGGTATTGCTCATTCGCGAGCCCAAGCAGGACCTCGGGCCAGTTCTCGTCCGGAAGCTTGTTGTTTTTCAACAACTCCACCAGCCCCACGATTTTATCGCCCTGTTTCTGCAACTGATTGCCCAAGATGGCCGTCAGGCTCTCCAGCAATTTTTCTTTGGCGATGAAGCCCGAGAAACGTTGGGATTCGCGGCCTTCTGGGCTCAGCAAGATCAAGGTGGGCGTCCCGCGGACCCGGAAGCGGGCGGGCGTCTTCAGGTCCTCCATGATATTCACGCGCAACAAGATCAGATTGCCCAAGGCACGGCGCATCTCGGCGGGCTGCAAGGTTTCCTGCTCCAAGCGCTTGCACCAGCCGCAGTCCGGATCCCAGAAATAGACCAGCACCGCTTTGTTATGCTTGCCCGCCAAGGCCAAAGCGGTCTCGAAACTCGTGTTCCACTTCAACCCCTCGATCTGTTGCGATTCAATCAGCGCCTCGAGTTGGGGTTGCTGATTGTTGGTGCGACCGGCGGGCACGACGAGGTCACGACCGGGCACAGCTTGTACGACCGTAGCCGCCCAGCACATGGCCATCAGTAAACCGCGTTGTAACCAGGTCGTTTTCACGCGAATCAGTGCAGCAAAGCGTAGATGAAAATGTTCACATTCATATCCATGGCATTGACGATCTCACTGCCGCCACAACAGCAGCAGCCTTCCGTGTGCGCCGTGTCGTTGAGCCCTTGCTTGGAATACACCACCACCATCTTGCCGTTATGTTCCAGCCCCTCCAGGACCGGCTTGCCCCCTTCACTGTGCCCTTTGGTCTTAAGTTCCGTGATCTGGTGAACCGTGCGGAAGATGGCGTGTTTTTCATCGATCGCAGCGAGGCTCTTCTCGGCGAACACAGCCTTGATCTCACGCCGGAACGCCTTGTCAAAATCCGGATTGGAACACCCCGCCGAGACCAGCAAGAAGCCGCCGCTTTCCAGATATTTTTTAAGATTGGTCCGTTCTTCGGGCGTGAAATTGAAATCTTTTTCCCCGGTCATGATCGTGAAGGGGTATTTGAACAGCTCATCCGAGGACAGCTTCACCGTCTTGAAACGGCGTTCGGTGCTGATGGTGGTCTCACGCTGGACGGCACTCAGGAACTCGTCACTGAAACAGCGCGAGGTTTGGGTGCCTCCATAAATGAGGTTGGCACATTGGATGGAGGCCGCTTGCACGGCCGGGGCGCACAGCCCGGCCAAAAACAGACACACGGACAGCAAAAGTCTTTTCATGGTTTTTCCTCCGCTTGCTGGAAATAACGTTTCAAAGCATCGCGATACTTCTCGGGCGCCAGCTCCGGTGAACGGGCACCTCCGGAGATGATCCGGAACGCCGGGGCACCAGCCGTATGCCGTGAATCTTCCGGCACCACCGGCGCATCCCCTACGCCCCCCTGCCCGGAGCTACCCTTGGCTCCACCGCGGCGGGATGTGCTGCGCGGTGGACCAAACATCGGGGTGTTCATGCGGGTCTGCGCCGGAACGGAATAGCCGTCCTTGCCCTCCCCGCCCGGCCCCTCGCCAGCACCCCCCGGCCGGGAACCACTGCCGCTGCTCCGGTTCAACATGGAATTCAACATCTGCGAAAGCGTTTGTTTAAGTTCCTCGCGCATATTGGAACTGATCTTGTTCTGGCACATCCCGGCAAACTCGGATCCTTCCTCCTGCTTTTTCTTCAACAGGGCTTCCAGCTTCTCCAAAGCCAGCCGGGACTGCCGGTGCGCTTGCGGTCCATCCTGGTTATCGGCCGCACTCAGTGCTTGCTCCATGAGACCGCCAGCGCCGCTTTCGGCCAGCGCTTGGGCAAATTCCTGTGTGCTCTGTTTCAGCTTCTCATAATCATCATGATTCGGCAACCCGGCGGCGGCTTCGCGCATCTCCTTCTCCAGCGCTTGCAATTCTTCCCGGATCTCCTGCTGCTGACGCCGATAGCGGGGCAGATCCTCGGCGGCCGGCGGGTTCACCGCATCAAAGCGTTGCAACTGCCGCACCAACTGCCGCTGCTTGTTCAGCAGGTTCATGAAGCGTGCGGCCTGTTCCATCACCCGGCCCACTTTTGCGATCTCCTCCGCCTGCGCCACCTGCTGCTGCACCCGCTCCTCATCCTTGGCGAATTCCTGCTTCAACCGTTCCAACGCCTGCGCCAGTTGGGGACTTTCAGGTTTCATGCCCCACAGCAGATTCCCCTGCCCCTCCATCCGCTGATCGATGTCTTTTAGCAATTCGCTCCATTGGTTCTCGATGTCGTACGCTTTAAATTCTTCCGCCATCTTCTTGGCCACCGCCCGGGTTTCCTGGTTCTTCAGCCGGGCGGCATCGAGCAATTTCTCCACCCGGGCGCGATCAGGCTGCGGTTTGGCGAGTTCTTTCTGCAACTCCTCGATCGTCTCGCGGAATTCGCCCATCTTCTTTTGCACGAGGAGATAACGGTCCACCAATTGTTCCACCGTTTCGTTCGCCCGGATCATCTCGGCGTATTCTTCATCGGGGATGATTTCCAGCCGGATGATATCTGAAGTACCGATACCGGTGCGATCAGGGTTGAAATCGCGGGCTTCCAGATACAGTTCGATGATCTGGCCGGCCACCACCCCGAGCTGTTGCAGGTTCAGTTCGTTCTGCACCACGAATCGTTTCTCCGGTGCCGGCGGTCCCAGCGGAGTCAAGCGATCCCGGAAACCGGTGATCGTGCGCACCAGTTCCACACTACGCAGCGCCAGATCGTCACTCGCGGTCGCCTGCAAAGGGATGCGGGAAGAAGGCGTCGCCAGGGCATAAGGTGCCGGGCTGTGGATGGCGACCTCCGGAGCGCGATCCGCCGTCAGGCGTTGCTGGCTCTTCAACGGCTCGGCCAATTGCGTTCCCAGTACATCCTCCACCTGGATGTTGAGCTGGGCGGCTTGCTGTATCTCCCAATCAAACGAGAGCGTGTGCGGCCCCGAGCTTTTCCCTTCAATGACCTTGGTCTGCTCGATGCCGCTTGCGGGTGTCACGATCAGTTTCCCCTTCGCCAAAGGCCGGTTGCTGGTGAGGTGCAGTTGCGCCCGGGACCCGCGATAGCCCTCGATGATGCCTTGTCCGAGCAACGATTCCTTTTTGGCCAGCCCTGTGTAGGCCGGCGGCTGGATTTCCAGCCGGGCCATGGAAATCTTCGGTTGCAACAGGACGCTGAGGGGGAACCATTCGCTGCGCGCCTTGCCCAGGGCGAAACTGAACTCCAACGGATCCACAACCTTCTCCAGCTTTTGCGAGTAAGCGGCATCACCATCGCGGAAACAGACGGATTCCGCCGTCTGGTTTCCTTTGCGCGTCAATAACCGCACCGGCTGGTTCACCGGCCCGCCTTTCACCTCGACCCGCACTTCGATCTCACCACCGTAGAGCACCTGGGCCCGGCCGGGACTGACGATGAATTGATAAGGACTGTAGGGCGGGATGTCCGCGCGCGGATTGGTAACCCGCAACCAGGTGATACGCGCTGCCTCCGGATGCAGACTGGACAACCCCACCGCCAGCGCCAGAACCAGCAAAGCGAGCAAGGTCTGGCGCTTAAAAACAGTTAGCGGGAAGATATGTTTCCACGACAGGCGGCCCAAGGCTTCAGCCCCTGCCTGCAAACTTCTGCCCAGCAAGAACTGGTGCAGGCTGCCCGCTTCCGCAGCCGGGCTTTGTTGCAACTCCCACGCCGTGAGGACAGGTTGGCGCGCCAGTTGCAAAGCATGGTCCGCCTGTTCCGCCATCTCGCGCCGCGTGAACCCGAAAACATTGATCAAATCCCAGAGCATCTGGAACGCGAGCGCAGCGCAACCCAGCAACAGCAGCGCCAGCCGCCCGCCCGCTGATAACGTGAGGAAGAAATCCAGCACCGCGATGACCAGCAACCCAAGCAAGGCCAGCCGTGCCCACCGCACAAAAGCACACCCCAGCATGCCCGCTTGCTGCCAGCGGCGTTTGCCGTTCAGCGCCCGTTTGAACTGTTGCCGTGCGTCTTCCATGTGTTCAGGTCAATCCATTGCGACGGCGAAGAAACCATTCCGTGCCCAGCAAAGCCGTCAGCAGGAGGAGCCATGGTCCCCGGTCCCACCGGGAAACCCAGCGGGCATCTCCCTGCCTTTGGGGGACGGCGGCGACGGTCTTCACGGCCAGCAGGCTCGTGAAATCCGCCTCGGTGATCATCCGGCCATCGGTATCGTGCGCCAGTTGCTCCAGCCATGGCTGGTCTGGACTCAGGTTTTCACGTTCGACTGGCGGTGCCTTCACCTGCAGCGTCTCATAGAGCGGCAGTCCGGCTTCGGTGTTGAGTTCCACGCGATAGGTGCCCGGCCGTTCCAAGGCGAAGATGCCCTCCCACGCATCCCCTCGTTCCCTGACGGGAGCCGGAGTGATCTCCTGTACTTGCCGGTCACCGAGGAACAGACGGATGACCGGTGTGACGGCCGGCTTGTTCTGCCGCCGCTGCGCCACCTGCACCCGTACCGAGCGCCCCGCCTCAACCGATTGATCGCTCAGCCGCAAGGACCAATCGTAGCCGGGCAGAAAATCACTGTACATCACGGACCAATTCACCAGTTGCAACCAGAAGTCCTGATAGATCTGGCTGGCACCTTCAAACTTCGGAAAGAAATCCCACTGCCACAGATCATCCGAGTTCACCGCCACCACCAGCCCTTTGCCGTAACGCTGGCTGACGACGACCGGCAGGCGCAGGCTTTGCTCGCCCAGTTTCGCTACACCTTCCGCGTGCACTTGAGCAAAGGCCTTGCGGCGGCTGCCTTGCACGGCATGGCTGAGCGTCGGCAGACGGGACCAGACCGGGCTCTCTCTTCCAGGCAAACGGTCGGTGAAGAGGCCCGCCTCTTCGCCCAAAGCCGTCGGTTGCCAGACGAAATCCCCGTCCCACGGCTGGTCCCACGCCATGGGTTCGAGCGGTTCCAAGGCTGGCAGTTCGCCCGTGTAAGGCTTGCCTCGTGTGAAGACCAGCCCTCCACCGCGTTCGCGCACAAAATCCTGCAGCAAGGCGATCCGTTCCGGGTTCAGAAAATATTCAAACCCCTTGCCCACCATCACGACGTCGTACCGTGCGAGTGCCTCGGCGGTATCGGGAAAAGCCTTGAGCATGGCGAGTCCGCTGCCGCTGCCATTGTTGGTGCTCGCTGTCTCCACGCTGAAGTATTTCTCCGTGGTGAGCCGGTAGATCAAAGTCAGTTCCACGTTCTTTTGCCGCTGTAATAATTGGGCGATGAACTTGCTGTCCCAATACGGGGAACCTTCCACCAGCAGGATGCGCACAGGCGTAGGCAGCACCCACACACCGAACTCCGCCGTGTTGTTCGCCGTGGAGCTTTCGCCGGGCCACGGCGTCACCTGGACCCGGTGCTGCCGATAACCTGCGGTTTGTGCCGGCAATTCGAAACGCAGATTCGTCACCGGTTCCTCAGCCAGCGCCACGGTCTTTTCTTCCAGCACCTTGCCGTCTTCGCTGAGCAACTTGACCGTCGGGCGGACCTGCTTCAGGTGTTCGGCATGCAGTTTGGCACTGATCGTCAAAGGCTGGCCTTGAAAAGCGAGGAACTGACGGCGACGCGTGGTGAGAGAGAGATCCGGCTGCTGCTTGGCCGCCCCGAGCACGAGCGGATAAACCGGGCTGTTCTGCGTACGGGCTTTGACGGTGAACTCCGTGGCGGAACGTGGCGGGATCTGACGGCCATCTGTCAGCAGGATGGTTCCCAGCAAACGGCGTTGCGAAGTCTGGTAACGATCCAGCAACTGGGTGCCCGATTCGATGATGTCCGTCTTTTCCCCGCGCGGCACCAACTTTTCCAGATCCTTCAACTCAGCGACGGCCTGAAGGTTGGTATCAAACCGGAACCAGCGCAGGGTTTGCTCTTTGCCCGCAGCCTGCTGAATTTTTTGCGTCAACGCCCGCGCCTGTTCCCAGCGGGATTGATCCGCCGTATCACGGGTTTCCATGCTCGCACTGGTGTCCACCACTACGGCCCATTCACCCGGTTGCTCCTCAACGGTCGTGACCCAGCGTCCGGGATTGAACGCCAGCAGGGCCAGGCCAAGAACGGAACCGATGCGCAGGCCGGGCACAAGATACCGGGCAGCACCGCGACAACGCCCCGAGCTGCGCCACGCACTCCAGCCGCTGATCACCAGCAGGACCAGAAAAAGCAGGGTCAACTGTTCCGTTGGCAGAATGGGGTTCATGTTCGTCCGGCCCTCATGAGAGCGAATCCTTCCACGACCACGAGCAAAGAACCCAAGCCCAGCAACATGGGCCACAACGGGGTGCCTTCCTTCAGATCACGCATGGATTTCCCTGCGTTCACCGTGATCAAGGGCCCCGTCTCGGCCGAAAGCGCGCCTTGCGTGCGGAGGTCCGATTCTGCCGCGGGGACATTCACCGTCTGCAACCCCAGCACGGCCCCCCGATAATTCCACTGATACACTCCGGTCCGGCGCGTGGCCACCGTGGTGAAAGCGGTGCGTCCTTCGCGATTTTGGCGGGTGACCGCCAGCACCTCACCCTCACGTTCCAAGCGGATGTCTTTATCCAAGACTTCCTGACCTACGTCTTGCCACAAAGGCTGGCCGGGCGTGAAATCGTTCAGGCTGGCTGGCCCGGAGGCGCGCCGGTGTTGCAACAGCAGTTCCGCAAAGAAGGGCAAGAATTCGGTGCGCGTTGCCCAGTCTCCCGCCTCACGTTGCAACGGCAGGTTCCAATAGATCACTTGGCCGGCACCGAAACGGGCGACAGCCAAAGCCGTAACGCCATCGCTATATTTCAGCACCGGAGTAAAAGTCTGGGGCAAGGGCGTGGGCGAACTGAACCGGCCGCGGAAATTGCCGCCCGCCAAATCACCATAAAGACCATCGGCAAAGATGCTCACCGCCGGATGCTTCGGATCAGCCACCGCCAGTTGCCACGGTTTCTCCCCCTTCTCCCATACCCAGGCACGGGGCGTTTCATTTCCGGTAGCCGGCCACCATGATGCCGCGTTGCCGACGGCAGGATACCAAACCACCGAGCCACCACCCGTCAGATAATCACGCAACGGCCCAGCGATGGCCGCTTCCGGGGCCAAGCCGGCGAGCAATAGCAAATCGTAATCCAAAGGCTGGCGCAGTTGCGCTTCCGTCAATGGATCGATGCGGGCCCAACCTAATGCTTCCAGCGCCCGCCGCCAGTAGGTCGCCGTTTGCGTTTCATTCCCCGCCAGCCCGACGCGCAAGTGCTCCACCACTTCCACCACTTTCCAACGGCGGTTGTCAGCAGGAAAGGCATCCTCCCCCAGTTCCAACGCCAAAACTTTCGCCCCAGCTTCGCGGTAACGGGTACGGAAGCTCACCGTGGATTTCTGCCAGGGCTGGAGTCTGACCTCCTGGGTTTGCGGCGCAGCTTCTGTCCGCAGGTACACGGTGCTCATGGCTGCTTCCGGACTGAAGTTGCTGATTTCACAGAGCACGTTGATATCTTGTCCCACCAGCGGTTTCTCCGGCTCGGTCCGCAGCGCGGTGATAGCCCGGTTTGCCACCTCTCCGCTCCCGATCTTCAAGGGGAAAAAACGGATGTTCTGCGCGACTGCCGGCTTGATCCCGCTCCACGTCGTCGTTTGGAAATCGGAAAGCAGATAGATCTCTCGGGTGCCATCCGCTTCCTTCAACATCTCTTGCGCCAGATTCAGCGCGCCCTCCAGGTCTGCCGCGCCTTGCCCGACACCTGCCTCCCGCAGCACGCGGACCAGGTGCTCATGATTGGCCCCCAGCCGGGGAAACTCCGCCCGCGTCGGGGTATCAAGCCAGATGACATTCGCCAAATCGCGCGAGGAAAGGCCGGAAACTATTTCCGCCGCCTTGCCGCATGCGATCGCGAAACGGGTTTGCGTCCCCTCCGTCACCCCCATCGAGGCCGTGGCATCCACCAACAGAACCACCTGACGCCGGCCGCCATGCTCCGGCAGCTTGCCGCCCTGAAACCAGATGGGCTTGAGAAACACGCCGATGAGCGCCAGCACCAGCAACGTCCGCAAGATAAGGACAAGGAGCGATTGCGGCTTTTTGAGCCGCATCGTTTTATGCAGCGCCTTTTGCAGAAACTCCACGGAACTGAACTTGAATACCGGCGGACGCGCCCGCGCAAAAAGATGCAACAGCAACGGCACCAGCGCGAGAGCCAGCAGCGGCAGCAGGACCGTATTGGAGAACAGCAGGTTCATCCCATCATCTCATCCAGCAAATTGAAAAATGACATATCCGTCCGGGCCAGGCAGTAACGCACCTGCCGCCGAGCGGCCAGTTCCCGCAGGCGGCGGATATGCTCTTCCAACGCCCGCTGATACGCTTTCTTCACTTCATCCGTATGCGCGACCATTCGCTGGCCGGTTTCCAGGTCTTCAAAAGCCAGCAGACCGCGGTCCGGCAGTTCATGCTCGGCCGGGTCCAGCACGTGAAAGAGATAGACTTTGAATCCCCGGTGCAGATACAGGCTGAGCGCCGCAAAGATCGCGGCGCTGTCATCGAAGAAATCCGAGATGACCACCACCGTACCGCGCTGGCGCAACAAGGGAAACGACCGCTTCAACGCGGCGGACAAAGAGGTCTTTTGCCCGGGCTGATTCGCCTCCAGCACGTGCATCAGATTTTGCAGGTGACGCCGGGTGCTGCCGGGCGGAAGAAACTGCCGCACCTTCTCGTCAAAAATCTGCAAGGACACGCGATCCGAATTCCGCGTCACCAGATAGCACAAAGCCGCGGCAAAAAAGGAACCGTATTCCAGTTTTGTGACGGTCTGGCCGAAACCCATCGAAGCGCTGCTGTCGAGGAAGATATGGCAATCCAGATTCGTCTCCTGCACGAACGTCCGCAGATAATGCCGGTCCGAACGGGCAAAGACTTTCCAGTCCACCTGCCGCGGATCATCCCCTGCGACGTACTGGCGGTAATCTCGGAACTCCGTGGAAGTGCCGCGCGAGGCTGACCGATGCCGTCCGGAAAGATAACCTTCCACCAACGTCTTCGGCGCGAATTCATAACTCGCCAGCCGGCGGACGTCCTCGGGACGGAGGAATCTGAACATGGTCTCGGCCACTTACAGTTTCCGGGTCAGGTGTTCCACGATGTTTTCCACGGTGATGCCTTCGCCCGTGGCATTGTAATTGGGGATGATGCGATGCCGCAGCACCGGCACCGCCGCACGCTTCACATCCTCCAGCGAGGCTGCGGGGTTGCCGTCCAGCAACGCAAAGGCCCGGGCGGCTTTCGCCAGATTTTGCGAGGCCCGCGGTCCGCCGCCCCACTCGACATAACGTTTCACATAATCATCCGCCAGGCTTGATTGCGGGCGGGAGCTATGGACCAGCTTCAAGATCGCATCCGTGACATGATCAGGCAGCGGCACGGTATCCACCACACTCTGGAGTTCCAGCAACTCCTCGCGCTTCAACGTCTCCACCACCGAGGTATTCGTCCGGCGCAGGACGATCTGGCGTTCCTCTTCCATGGTCGGATATTCGATGCGCAGGCTGAAGAAGAACCGGTCCAGTTGAGCCTCTGGCAAGGGATACGTGCCCTCGTGCTCGATCGGATTCTGCGTGGCAAAGACGATGAACGGCTCTTCCAATTGCCGCGTCTGGCTCGCCACGGTCACCTGCTTTTCCTGCATCGCTTCCAACAAAGCCGCCTGCGTCTTGGGCGGGGTCCGGTTGATTTCATCCGCCAGCAGCAGATTCGCGAAAACCGGTCCCCAGACGAATTTGAAATTACGGCCGCCATCGCTGTCCGCCTGCAATATCTCCGTGCCCACGATGTCCGTGGGCATGAGATCCGGCGTGAACTGGATACGGTTGAACTTCAACCCCAGGATGCGGCCAAGCGAGCGCACCAGTGAGGTCTTGCCCAAGCCTGGTACGCCCACGATAAGGCAATGCCCCCCGCAGAGCAGCGCTACCAGCATCTGTTGCACGACCTCGTTCTGGCCCACGATGTCCTTGGCGATCTCCGTCTTCAACCGCGTGACCTGTTCACGGACGTTAGCCCATGTCTGTTCGGATGCTTGCATGTCCCCTCCCCTTGTTGTTTGGCGCTTGGTTGTTTTCGTGACGCTGTTTATTCCTCTTCCTTGCCCGGCAACATGCACATCAAAGTCACCTGGTAAGGAGCAAGGGCGTTCACTTTCGGTTCCAAAAGCTCATCGAGTTTTTTCCAGAACTCGGTCTGCGTTTTGGCGTAGTGCTCATTCATGGAACTGGAGGCTTCCGCCAGCAGATCGTCTTCGTCACCTTTCTTTTTTCCCTCTGTGGCGGCCTTGGCTGGTGCCGGCAAAGTGACCACCCACTGGGCGTGGCTGTTGATCCGGTTCTCGCTGTCCATACACGCCAATTGCGCAGTGATCATGCCTTGCTGGCGGTTTCCGCCATAGCCATAGCGGTTCATCTCGCTCAAATCGGGCTCACTGATCGACAACTTGACCCCCCCCAGAGGTTCCGCCCGGCGGATCTGCACCATGGGCGCCACCTTCTGGGGCATCAGCTTCTGCGCTTCTGCCACCAACCCCTCCAGCAAGGCGCGGTTCAGCGGCTTCCCTTTGTTGCTCTCCGCCAGTTTCTTTAGCCCTTCCCGGTTAGCCGGAAAACTCACCTCGGTGATGATATGTGAACCCGGAGCCAGCTTCTGGTTCAATTTGGCGTCCGCCCCGACGATGTCCGCCAAGGTCAATTGTTCATCGAGCGAGAGCTTGGCCAAGGTGGCTCCCAAGGTCTCCACCCCGGCGTCTTCGAGCTGTTTCTTGATCTCCGCCTTCCGCGCTTCGGTCACCCGTGACTTGTCCGGGAACGGTGGCAGTTCTTTGCCCGCCAGTCGGGCTTCAGCCCGCGTGAGATAGACAGCGAAAACCTTGGTGCCCAGCGTTTGGCTCAGCTGATAATTGCGCTGTTGGGAAGCCTCATCACCGTAGAGCGATTCGATGATCGCACCAGCCGTTTCCGTATAGCTTGGCATATCCCGCCCATAGACCCGGTAGACGGCAGGAAGCTCGCGTTTCTGTTGCAATACCTTCTTCCACAGCTCGGCATGCTTCTCCAGCTTGAGCGGTTCCAGTTTGGGCGGACGAACCGTAGGGTCTTGTCCTCGGGCGCTGGCATAATAACGTGCCCGGCCTACACTTTGCAGCATCGTCCACGCGAAAAAGTCATCCTTGGTCTTGAGTGAAGCCTCCAATAACAGGGTGATCACTTGATCTGAACTTTCCTCCCGAAGCTTGCTCCAGAGCACATCATCCACCTTGTTCCACTCGGCACTGGTCCATTTGCGATCGGACGTGGCGTATTCGTCCAGCAAGGCGGCTGCCTTTTTGTCCGAAAGCAGGTTCTCCAAGGTGGCGAGTTGATCGCGCGCCTGTTTTTCCATCACCTTGCGCATCCGGTCATCCGCATGCTCCAACCGGCTGGCCGGGATGAGGGAAGTCAACGCCTTGGCCTTGGCCAAATACTTCTCGATCAGCGGCTTCGCTTTAACCCCTTGCTGGCTCGCATAGTTCACGACCACGGAGATGTTCTCGGCGATCTTGTCCGGTTTTAGCAGATACTCTTCCACCGCCTTCTGATCGTTCGCATCCTTGGAATTCATCAAAGACCAAAGGGCGGTCCGCTGAGCATTCTCATCCCCCTCGGCCAGAAACGCGCGTTGCAACTCCGACGGGCTCTTGTCCTTGTTCTTCGCGTACCAAGCCATGGCGCGTTTGCCGATCTCGTCGGGATCAGGACGCGAATCGAACCGTTCATCCTGCTTTGAAACAAGTTCCTCCAGCATCGCCTTGGCCAGTTCTCCCCGTGTGCGCGGGCGGCTAAAGTTCTCGAAGCGATTATTGATCTCTTCCTCCGTCATCGCATCATCATCGCTGCTGGAAAAATAACTGTAGGAGTTGTAGTCGTTGCCGCTCAACCGGACCAAGTGCGTATCTTTCAACAGGGCGGCCAGCAAGGGTATGGATTTGCTGCCACGGGCAGCGATGCGCTGCAGCGGATCAAGCTTTTGCTTCGGCTGGACCTTGGGTGCTGGTGTGATGAGCCAGTTCAAGGAAGAGAAATTGTTCTGGGATCGCAGCCCTTCCCGGTACTGGCCAAGTTCTTTCGCCAGTTGCCGGTCCTCATCCGTCAGCCCTTCACCCGTGATCTCCGGCGGAGCCGATGCCGCCTGCTGTTTACGCACCAAATCCGCCACTTTTTGCACCACCGGGCGATCACGCCAGATGGCCGGATACTTCGCCAGCAAAGCGTCCATTCCTTTGAGATAAGCCGCCCAATCCCCTGCTTTGGTGAAGTCCACATATACGGCCGCATACTGGGCATCCGCCAGCTCGCTCATCGCCCGGCCCAGAACCTTGCGGTTGTCCCCGGACTTTTTGAAAAGCAGATCAATGATTTGGTTGGCCTCGTTCTTGTAGCCCTTCTGGGAAGCATGGGCGGCGAAGAGGAAGGTCTTGCCCACCGACTGGCTGAAGCGAAAGGAGAATTCGTCCTCGTCTTTTTGCTTCGTCAGTTTCTCCAGGATTGTCGCCAGATCTTTCTTCAGATCCGCTTCCTTCCATTTGCCCCCCATGATCCGCTCATTCAGCATGATGGATTCCTCATCCTCCTCATCTTCATCCTCGTCTTGATCAGTGGCCTTTTTCTGCATGGCCTTCATCCGCGCTTCCATCCTTTTCTTCTGCTCGGCCTCATAAGTTTTAGGCTCCAGCAGTTCCACCACCTTCAAGGATTCCACCAGCACTTCCACCCGGCCATTCCCCTTGTCCTTCAGCAACCAGGCGTTGCCCGTCAGCTTTATCTCGGAGTCATCCAAGATGCCGCTCCGATCATAGAAACCATAACCGTTCTCGATGTTGATGTACTTGGCATCTTTCACGTCCGGCAGCCCGAGCTGAAGGAATTTGGCGATACCCCCGGAATAATCCGGGATCGCAGCTGGCGCCGGGGCTTGCGCGACCAGCCGGCTGGGAAACGTTATGGCGGAAACGGATAAAACTAGCGCAAGCCATTGAGGTAAGGGGATAAAGGCAGCGGTCTTCATAGCAGTAGCAAGGGTTGAACCGAACGATCAAAGCGGAAGGAATGACTGGAACAGACGAAACTGGGGCCGACACAAGATAGATCTGCCAAGATTTGCCGGGTTAAGACCTTCTGGCCTGTTGGCGTTTTTGGCTGTTCTCCTGCTGTTTGAGACGTATCCACGTGTCCCTCCCTCCTTATTGTTAGCAGAAGTATTCCTTACCACCCCCAATCACGCAAGTGCTTTTGCAGCGGCATAAAAGTTTTTTTGCCTCTTACGCCGTTAGCCAGCCGCAACCTTCACCTTCTGACCGGTAAAAGCACCGCCCCTGTGCTACCGCGCTCGCAGGGCCGCCAGCGCCGCCACGAAATCAGCTGGCCAAGGAGCTTCACACTTTATCTTCTTCTTCGTCTTCGGATGGATGAATTCCAGCCTGCTGGCATGAAGCATCTGGCGCGGCGGGTTATACCCCGTCTGATCGGAAAGCTTCGTGCTCTGCTTTTTGCCGTATAGCTCATCACCCACGACTGCGTGCCCAAGGTAAAGCATGTGCACCCGGATCTGATGCGTCCGCCCGGTGTGCAATTCGTTCTCCACCAGAGTCGCCAGATTGAGCCGCTCCAACACGCGATACGAAGTCCACGCATCCCGGCCATCACCATCGTCCAGCGCCGTCATGCGCTTGCGGTGTGTGGGATGCCGGGTGATCGCCGCACGGATCTCGCCCTTGTCCGTAGGAATGACCCCGCAGACGATCGCATGATAAGTTTTATCGAGGGAACGCTCCTTGAACTGGTCTTGCAGGCCGATGTGCGTCACGTCGTTCTTCGCCACCACCAGGCAGCCGCTCGTATCCTTGTCGAGCCGGTGCACGATCCCCGGCCGGGCCACGCCGCTGATGCCGCTGAGCTGCCCCTTGCAATGATGCAGGAGCGCATTCACGAGCGTATGCTCTTCATGGCCGTTGGAAGGATGCACCACCAAGCCGGGCGGCTTGTTCAACACCACCAGATCTTCATCCTCGAATAACACCGAGAGCGGGATCTCTTCCGGCTGGGCTTCCGCCGAACGCGGGGCTGGCCAATGCACATCCACCTTATCCCCCAGCCGGGGCGTATACGTGGCCTTTACCGTCTGGCCGTTGACCTTGATATCCCCTTGCTCCAGCAGCTTTTGCAGATAACCACGGGAAACCATGGGGAAGTGCCCCCGCAAAAAGACATCTAACCGCTCATCCAAGCGGAACTTTTCCACCACCAAACTGACATCACGTTCAGACATTAATCCCTAGAGAAACACAACCTGCCCCTAAAACCAACTCATCCTTTGACCATCTTCGCTTGCGGATTCACCCGTTGCCACGAGTAAAGCATCACCCCCGCCACCAGAATCGCCACGCTGACCCAGTGTGCTGGCGTCCACCAGCCGTGCACATAATAATCAGGCGGGTAATCCCCCCGGAACAGCTCCACCGTGGACCGCACAAAGGCATACCCGATCAGATAGGCGGCAAACACTTGGCCATCGAACTTGCGCCGCCGGAAGAACCACGCCAGCCCGGCATACAGCGCGAAGTTCAGGACCGATTCGTAGATCTGTGTGGGATGCACGGAGTGCGGATACGTCTCGTGCCCAACCGGAAACCGGATGGCCCAAGGATAGTTACATTCGCGTCCATAGCAGCAACCGTTCATCAAGCACCCGATGCGCCCAAACGCATGCCCCAAGGCCACGCTCGGTGCCAGCACATCCGCAAACCGCCAGAGCGGAATCTTGTTGATGTAAGTATAGATCACGCAGGCGATGGAGGACCCCATCAACCCGCCGTAGAACACCAACCCGCCCTTCCAGATGGCAAAGATCTCCAGAAACGGATTCGGATACTTGGCAAAGCTTTCATCCCAATACTGCACCGCATAGACGATGCGGGCGCCGACCAAAGCCCCGATGATCAGCCACGGTCCGGCATCGGCCACCTTCTCCGCCGCCACGCCGGCAAGCAACCCCCGGCGGCTCGCGGTCCACAACCCTGCGATGAACCCCAGCGCCACACAAACCCCGTACCAATGAACGGCAAACCCGCCAAGCTGTATAAAAACTTTATCCACAACACCTCTAAGTTACTTGCTGACTGGCGGAACCACAAGTTGCGTCGGCGCAGTCTTCGCCGGGTTCACCGCTGCCAGGATGCGCCGCAGGAACCGGATTTCCCGTTCCTCGTTCACATACTGGTCGAGTTTCAACACCCGCTCCGCGAGCGCAAAATCCCGGTTCGCCAATGCCGTTTTGACCGCCAGGCCCATGAAATGTTCAGGCTTCCACTTCACGCCTTCCGCCGGCGGCTTCTCTCCCAGCTCCGTTAGCGCCTGCTCGATCGCTTCCACCCCTTCGCGCCACTTGGCCGGCGCCGTATAGATCAGCGCCTCGGCTACGAGCAACCGCCGCTGGATCGCCGAAGGATTCTCCGGCAGATTGGGCAACTGCGCGTAGCCCTCATAATTTTGAAAGATCAGCGGCGTGGGATTGTTCCCGGAGAAGATCGGCACGAACAGATGGTTCGTCCCTTCACTCATCCGCTGTTTCACAAAACTCGTCACCAACGGGTTCACCGATTTGTATTCTTTGAATATTTCCCGGAAATCATCCCCCGTGAGCCCGGCCAGCATTTGCCGCTTTTGCGCGCTGGCCAGCGGACTCTGCCACGTGCGCTCATCGAACAGCAGAAAATCCGACGCCCCTTGTCCCAAAAAGAACGCTCGCGGTGCTTCGTATTCCAAGACCGGAAACGCATCCGATTGGATTGCTTCGCCATCGGGTATCGCGAAAGAGGTCCGCCCCGAAGCCATCTGCCGGATGAACACATGTTCCGGCTTCTTCAAGCCGATGCTCGCAAAATCAGCCTTCACCAAAGGCCGTTCCATCACCTTGCTCACTACCTCGGGCGACATCGCCCACGGCGTCTGCGCGCCGATCATGATGAAATCCCCCTCACCCGGATCCCAGATTTCCATATGCGGAAACACCGAAGAGAACGTCTTCACCACCAGGTCCACCACCCCGTCGTGCATCTCATACACGTGAAACCATTGCACCACCACCCCGTTGGGTTTCAGATGGCTCGCAGCCAGTTCATAAAACTCCCGGCTGAACACGCTGCCCACCCCGGCCACCCAAGGATTGGACGGCTCACACACGATGACATCATAGTTCTTTCCGCCCAGTTTCAACACCGTACGTGCATCTTCAAACACCACTTTCACCAGCGGATTCTTCAGCACCTCCCGGTTCCACTTCCCGAAGAGCGCGGCGGATTCCACCACCGGCTTGCAGTTCTCCGCCACCACGATCTCCTTCACCGGATGCGCCAGGGCTGCGCTCGCCGTGATACCGCTACCCAACCCCAGGATGAACACGCTCTCCGCCTCGGGCCGCGCCAGCAACCCCAGATGCCCCAGCAACAACTGCGTCGAAAGATCACCATGGCTGGAGGCATCCGTCTTGCCATTGATGCGCAGCGAGATCTGCGGTTCGTCATTCGGACGGGGCACGCTCTCTACGGACACCGTCGCATCGGGCGCATCCTTGTAATAGATCATCTTAACATCCTTCGCCCGGCGCGGCAGGAAGGTGTAATCCACATTTACCTCCTTCAACCGGAACACCCCGGAACTCATCACGTGCTGCCACCGTTCGCCCCCCGTCACCAACGTCAGCAGCAGAAATCCGCCGACCACGCACGCCAGCAAAAACGCTTTCTGCAAACGGCACCGGTTGGCCAAAGCCAGCGCACCGCCACACAAAGCCAGCGCCAGGATGCCGAAAGCCGCGCGGACGCCGAACACCGGCATCAACACAAACCCCGTAAGCATCACTCCCACCACGGCTCCGACCGTGTTCCACGTCAGCAAGCGCCCCACGTATTCGGCCAGGCCGCTCGCCCCACCCCGCACCGCCCGCATCCACAACGGCAGCACCGCCCCCAACATCGCCGCCGGGATCCCCAGCACCACGAGCGAGATCAGCACATTGATCAACAACTGGAGCTGATACCCCCGTGCGGTCTTCGCCACCGCCGTCCGCAACTCGCGATAAACATTCACCGCATTCTCGGCGTTCCACATGAAAAGCCCGATGAACAAAGCCGCCCCCGCGAGCAGGCACACCGTCGTCAGCTCGCGCTTCGCCCATTGCCGGCTCGGCGAGGCGATCATCCCCGCGCCAAAACCGATGCCCAAAATGAAGGACACCAAAACCAGCGCGAAAGATTGTAACGAAGCCCCGAAGATCAACACCAGCGACCGCGCGGCCAACACCTCCAAGCCCATCGACACCCCGCCCGTCAACGCCACCAGCATCACCGCCAGCTTGAATTGCTGCTGCAATTCCGGCGTGTTCATCACCGGCGTTTCCGCCGCCGCCTTGACCGTTTCTTGGCCCTCCCCCGCCACCACGGTCTTGCTCATTTGCCGCGCGAGGAGAATGGCCGTCCCCCCGATCAGCAGATTTACCAACGCCGCCGCCTGCAACGTCGCCACCAGCCCGAGCGAGCGCACCAGAAAGAAACCCGAGAGCAACGATCCCGTCACCGCCCCCAGACTGTTGATGGAATAAAACCGCGCCGACCACCGGCTGGCATCCGTTTGATTGCGTTGCAGCCATGCGGCCACCAGCGGCAAAGTCCCGCCCATCAAAACCGTCGGCACGATCAGCAACCCCGTTGCCACCATCCCCTTCCAGAGCAGCAGCAAGAACTCCTTCTCCAGCATCCCCGTGCCCACCGCCACAAATAACTTGTCCGCCGTGCCGTGCAGGAAATCGAAGAAGAACGCATACACCCCGATCGCCATCTCCACGTAGCCATACGTCGCCAAAGGTTGCTTCAGCAGATCCGCCCGTCGTCCGAACAGCCAATTCCCTAGTGCCAGCCCACCCATGAACACCGCCAGCACCACGGTCTGCGCATAGATCGTGCTTCCGAAGATCAGGGCCAAGTACTTCGACCACACCACCTCGTAAACCAGCGCCGTTGCCCCGGAGCAGAAGAACAAAAATAAAATTGGCATAATCGCGACACAGCAACTTTGCTGCCGTGTTCGTCGAAGTTTCCGCCACCGGGCGGATGGATGACAAGTGTATAAAAAAAGGAGGGGGCCCTCCGGCCCCCGCTTCATCTCGTAGGAAGCTCCGTAGGAGCAGAGACGAAGTATTGCTGGTGTAAGCCCGGCCCCGACCTTTGTCAACAGCCACTCGCGCAATCATATTGCTGACCGGTTTGGATAAAAACGCCTGAAGCTTGAGCTGGAACTGCACAACACATACCCCGTGCTGCCGGATTCCAGCCGGCCGTCCAACGCGCCCGCCGTAGCCTACCCCGTCTCTTCCCCAGTTCTGAATCCCTCTGCCCCTCATAATCCCTTCCTTCCTGCAAAAGATTCCTCCGGCCAGTGTTGTGGGGCTGACCGGAGGGCGGGCCTTATCCTCCTTGGCATCCGCAAAAACAAAAATCTCTCACCACCGCACCAATCAGTTCCGCCCGGCTGCCAACGGCAACCCCGCCTGCTGGCCTTGGGCGCCCTGATTCCCGTGCTCCGTGCCACAAGCCCCCGCGCCATCCACCGCCCGGCGCATCTGCGAAAACCACCAGCTCGCGCTCGCCGTTCGACGCTGCCGCCGGGTCGTCGCGCGGCAGGTGCTGGGGATGTTCATCTCGATTTGCTCATTCAGTTTCATATCAGGTCTTTCGTTACTTTCTGCGACCACTATGACGAGGGACCTAGGACATAGGCTGTCCAACCCCTAAAATAGTTTAAAATTTCCCCACCTCCCTAACTTGCTGAAACGCAGCCAGTAAGAACCCGAGCAAGCGGCTCCCCACTTAAACCACCTCTGCCAATTTTCTTAAAACACCCTTTTCGCGTATTTAGCGTCATTCGCGGTTTATCCCCTCTCGATGTTCGGTGTTTCCCCGGCCCTTGATTCCCTCTACTCTCCCCTTGATGAAACGCCGCCTCCCATTACTGGCCCTCGTGGTCTTGTTCTTGGCTGGCGGTTGCCTTTTCTGGTTCACGCGCCATACCGATGAACCCTTCCACAAACAACGCGCCGTCAGCGAATGGCTTCGTATTTTGGCTGATCCCAAATCCGACGTCCTTCTGCGCGATGAAGCCGAGAACGCCTTCATCGATCTCGGCACCAACGCCCTGCCCACCCTGACCAATCGCCTCTTCGCCACCGAAACCATCTACACCCGCTGGCGCCACAACAGTGGCGAGCAATGGCCCGCCGTCATCCGCGATCGCCTGCCCAGCCCGTTGCCCGCCGTCCTCATCCGCCGCGCCTCCGCCAAGCAGCTCAGCCTCCTCGGCGGGGATGCCCGCCTCATCGCCCCGTATCTCTCCGCGGCCCTCGCCGATCCCGACCGCGTCGTCCGTGGCTATTGCTACAATCTATTAAACCGCCTGCGCGCTTCGCCAGAAATCATCGTCCCCGGCCTCCTCATCGCTCTCCGCAGTCCCGATCCTTCCATCCGCGAATTCGGCGCGGGTGAACTCGGCTTCATCGGCCCCGAGGCCAAGGCCGGCGTCCCCGCTCTGATCCTCGCCTTGGATGACCTCGATGAATCCGTCCGCCTGAACGCCATCATCGCCCTCGGCCGCATCGGTCCCGCCGCCAAACCGGCCCTCCCGCGCCTGCGCGAACTCCTGCGCAGCCCCAAACCTGAGATCCGCCTGAACTCCGCCTCCACCCTCACGCGACTGGACCTCGCCGAAGCCAAGCTCGCCGTCCCCATCTTCGCTGCGTTATTGAAAGATCAAGACGACTCCATGATCGAAGTCGCCCTGCGCCAACTCAGCGACCTCGGCACCTTGGCCGCTGCCGCCATCCCCCAAGTCGAACCCCTGCTCGAACACGAAGACAAATCCCTCCGCCGCCTCGCCGAAGAAGCTCTCAACCGCATGGACAAACGCGGCGGCTCCTTTTGAACATAAACCGGAGTATGAATAACCCAATGTTGTAGGGACCGCTGGCTCCCCCGATTCAGTGTCGGGGTCCTCAGTGGTCCGCCGCCGAAGCCACAACCATCCGATTTGCCAGCACCCTATTTGACGTCTTCTGCTTACCAAGCCAGGACGACGAAGCACATCGCTCGTGCTGCCCGCTTCCACCCAGCAGTCCACCGTGCCCGCCGTAGCCAAGCGCATCTCCACCCTCTCCTCCAGCCGCTGGAGGAGATAGCCGGGGAGAGGAGGCACTGATCTATTCCAAGTTTCAGAAATGGTTGCTACTCGATCCCCCAGACTTCCTCCTCGCCTATTTCCCGGTTCTCCGTTACAAATACTCCATTCCTATGCGTTTGCCATCTCTCGTCATCGCTTTGGCCCTGCTGGCTGTCACCGGCTTCGCAGCTCACGCCGCCAGTTCGCCGACGCCAAATATCGTCGCCATCATCTCGGACGATCATGCTTGGGGCGATTACTCCTTCATGGGCCATCCGCAGATCAAAACGCCCAATCTCGACAAGCTCGCCGCCCAAAGCCTCACCTTCCGCCGGGGCTATGTGCCATCCAGCCTTTGCTGTCCCAGTTTGGTCTCCATGATCACCGGCCGCTACCCGCACCAGCACAAAGTCACCAGCAATGACCCGGCCATCCCCGCCGGCATGAGCAACAAAGACTTTCAAAAATCCCCCGCCTTTGATGATGGCCGTGAAATCATGTCCCAGTTCATCGAAGCCGTCCCCACCCTGCCGCGCGCATTGAAGGAAAAAGGTTACCTCAGCCTGCAAACCGGCAAATGGTGGCAAAAGCATTACAGCCACGGCGGCTTCACTCACGGCATGACCCAAGGCGGTCGCCACGGCGATGCCGGCCTCGACATCGGGCGCAAGACCATGCAGCCCATCTACGACTTCATCCAAACGGCGCAAAAGGACCAGAAACCCTTCTTCGTCTGGTACGCCCCGATGCTGCCGCATGATCCCCATACGCCACCCGAACGCATTCTCAACAAATACAAAGACAAAACCCCTTCCCTCCATGTGGCCAAATACTGGGCCATGGTGGAATGGTTTGATGAAACCTGCGGCGACCTCCTCACCTACTTGGATAAAAACAACCTCAGCGACAACACCATCGTGGTTTACTTTGCCGACAATGGTTGGATTCAAAATCCGGATGCGCCCAAATATGATGTCCGCTCCAAGCAATCTCAATACGATGGCGGTCTGCGCACGCCCATCATGATCCGCTGGCCCGGCAAGGTGAAACCGCAGATGAGCGATGAACTTGCCATGTCCATCGACCTCATGCCCACCTTGCTCAAAGCCGCCGGCCTGCCCGTGCAAAAAGACCTCCAGGGCATCGATCTCCTCGATAGCAAAGCCGTGAAAGCGCGCAAAACCATCTACGGCGAATGCTTCACCCACAACGCGGTGGACCTCCAAGTCCCCGCCTCCAGCCTGCGCTGGCGCTGGACGATCGAAGACCATTGGAAACTCATCGTTCCTGCACAGAAAAACGAGCCCAATGCCAAGATCGAACTCTACGACCTGAACTCTGACCCGACGGAAAAAACGAATCTGGCAGAAAAAGAATCCGCCCGCGTTACAGCCATGTCCAAGAAACTGGACGCCTGGTGGCCCGGCAAATGAATGAGCGCCGTGCACAAGCTCGGCTCGAATATTTTGACGTTCGTTGTCACTCCTCCTGATAAAGCACAAAACTAGTGCTGCCGCTTTCCAATCGGAAGCCTGGCGGATCTGACGAATCACACCGTCCCTTTGAATTACAGCGGCGAGCCAAAGCTTTCCCCCGTCTCGTCTTGGCGACCATCTTCCTCTCTTCGCTCGCTTTGCGTCCTCCTGTAAAACCCTCAGTTATCTCCGTTCCCTCCTCTCCTGTTCAAAAATCTCTCTCGGTATTAGGTGTCGATTATTTCCTCAATCAACATCCGACCATCTCCCCGCCCGTCGCCAACCTCATCACCGCCTCCTCACTCAGTTCATCGCGCTTGAGTTCCCCCGTGATGCTCCCCTCATGCATCACCAGCGCGCGATCTGACATCCCCAACACCTCTTCCATGTCACTCGACACAAATAAAATCGCCATCCCCTTTCCCGCCAACTCTTCCATCAGCCCGTAGATCTCCGACTTCGCCCCCACATCGATCCCCCGCGTCGGTTCATCCAGCAACAGCACCTTCGGATTCATCGCCAGCCACTTACCTAGAACCACCTTCTGCTGATTTCCACCCGAAAGAAATTGTACGAACTGCCGGTCATTCGGCGTCTTCACGTGCATCCGCTCCACCATCTCACGGCTGATCTCGTTCTCCTTAGCGCGATTCAGAAATCCGTTCTTCTGATCCCGCAGCAAACTCGCCAGGCTAAGATTCTCCCGCACCGCCATCTCCAAGATCACGCCCTGCTGCTTCCGATCCTCCGGCACCAGCGCCAGCCCCGCCGCAATCGCCGCTATCGGCGACCCGATCTTAGTTTCTTTCCCCGCCACCTCAATCGTCCCGCCCACCGCTGGCGTCACACCGAA
Source organism: Limisphaerales bacterium (assembly GCA_965283725.1). Taxonomy (GTDB): domain Bacteria; phylum Verrucomicrobiota; class Verrucomicrobiia; order Limisphaerales; family JAEYXS01; genus JAEYXS01. The sequence continues at coordinate 357,124 of CBDIPT010000001.1, read as the reverse complement.
CAACGTGAGCAACAACTCCGTCCGCCCCGCGCCCACCAAGCCCGCCATGCCCACGATCTCTCCCGCGCGCAAGGTCAGATCGATCTCCTGTTTCGGATGCACCGGCGTCCGCAATCCCTTCACCGCCAAAACCACCTCACCCGGCGTGTGCGGTTGATGCGGATAAAACTGCGATAACTCCCGCCCTACCATCAGCTTCACCATCGCGTCATGTGTGATTCCGCCCGTCGCGAGCTCGCCCGCGTTTTCCCCGTCGCGCAGCACCACCACGCGATGCGCCACCGCCCGCACCTCGCTCAAGCGATGCGAGATATACACAATACTCACGCCCCGTGCGCTCAAGTCCTTGATGACTTTGAAAAGCAGCTCCGTCTCCTTGTGGGTGAGACTCGAAGTCGGCTCATCCATGATCAGCACCCGTGCCTTCACGGACAACGCCTTCGCGATCTCCACCATCTGCTGATGCCCGATCGTCAAATCCCGCACCAAGGTCGTCGGTGGAATATCCAATCCCACCATCGCGAGAAACTGTTTCGCCTCCGCACACTGCCGCGCCTTGTCGATCATTCCCAACTTACGCGGCTCCCGGCCCAAGAAAATATTCGCCGCCACATCCAGATTATCCGCGAGATTCAACTCCTGATGGATGAGCGCGATCCCCAGCTTTAACGCCGCCTGCACCGACCCGATTTCCACCGTTTGCCCCTCCAGCAAAATCTCCCCTGAGTCCGGCTGCTGCACCCCAGCCAGAATCTTCATCAAGGTGCTCTTGCCGGCACCATTTTCCCCCAGCACCGCCAGCACTTCGCCTTTGCCCAAGGTGAGGTTCACCTGATGCAACGCCCGCACACCGGGAAAGCGTTTGCACACATTTCTGACCGTCAAAAGCATGTCCGCGTTATGACTCATCGATCACTTCACTTCTTCCACAGGTCCTGCCAAGCCGCCAAGGTTTGCTCCACCAGCACCTGGCCACCCTCTGGCCCTACGCGGCTGCTCTGGATGACAGCACTGTAACCCCCGCCGAGAACTGCGCGGGGTGTAGGCAGATAACCACCCGATCCCGAAAGCTGGATCAGGAATGTCTGGATGCCCGGACTACGCCCTTTCATCTGCACACCATAATCCGTGAACAATTCGAAGGGGTTTGAAGCTATGGCTATATCTCCCAGACGGATGGCGTGTAATTCCATCTGGAATTTGCCTTCTTTTTGTTCTGCCTGCGCTTCATAGCGGGCTACCACCCCTTGGTTCCAACGATAATTCCAAAGCTGTGCAGGGTCTTTGGCAAATTTCTCTGCTTCGCGTTTTGCCAAAGCCACCTCTGCTTCCGTGACCTTGCGCCAAGGCAGCTCCAGTGTCTTTACCGAGTGACGCAGTAGCACATTCTGCCGCACGTCGTGCTTCGCACCGGCATAGGCTTCTTCCCAGGCATTCACGATGCGTCGGGCCAATTCGTCCAAGCGGGAGATATTCCCCCGTAGCTTGCGCATACGTTCATCGGCCGCACTGCCATACATCAGCTTGGGGGTGACATCACCGCCCGCTCCATTCCACGCCAGCACTTGCAAGTCCTGGCCATGACTGGCACGCAACTTCTCCCTTACCGGATACCAGTAATCTGCGTTGACGCTACTGCGGCCTCCCACTTCTTGAGCCGGACACGGTACATTGATAGCCGTGGCGATGAGCTTGTCTTGCGCATCCCAGAAGAACAGCACATCCACGTTATGGTCTTCATACCCTTCGATGCCGCGGAAGTTCGCCGTATCCGTCTTGCCATACATCACGGCGGTGCCATCCGCATAAACGGCACGCCGATTCTGCCCGATCACGGCTTGCGCCTGCCCCCATGCCACCTTGCCCTTTTGCCTGCCTTGCCAGGCAGTCATGATGGCATCAGCCACTTTTCCGGTCATCCAATCCGCATACGCCGAAGGCTTTATGACGTCATTCGGCAATGAGTAACTCGTATCCAACGTCACTGGCGCCGTGTGCGTGTGAGTGGCACTAAGAAAGACTTTGTTGAGATCAAACTCCGCTTTGCGCGACTGCAGATGTGCCCGGACCCTTTGAATGATCCCATCACGTATCGCCACGAGATCGCAGGACACCATGATGGCTTCATCCACCTTCTTGCCATTCTCTCTGGTTTCCAAGACCAGCACAGTCGCCGAAACGGGGGTCTCGGGTTTCTTCGAGATGCGCACGTTCCGCTGACCGTCCAGGGCAGTTGGCTCGGCAGGAGTGATATCGACAGAAGCTGCACCGACGAACAGTTCGGCCGCGGAAAGCGCCGGAGCCAAAGCGATCACGCATAGCGAGACAATGGCCCGCACCATGCGGACACACCTGCGGTTTGCTCTTCTTTTCATGCTCACTCTTTCCGTCAAGTCTTGGGTTTAAAACGGACAATCCGCACTTCACCGGTGAACTCACAACCCTGCAAACTCTCCTGCATGATCCGCAGCGCCGCCTCCTGATCAAACCCACCCGTCCCCGCCCCGATCAAAGGAAACGCCACCGACTTGTAACCTTTGTCCTTCGCGATCTTCATCGCGTTCACCACACAATCCCGGATGATCTTCTCCGACGACCGCCATAGCATATTGATCCCAGCCACGTGGATGATCGCCTTGAACGGTAAATTCCCCGGCCCCGTCACCACCGCGCCACCCGCCGGAATTGGCCCCATTCTCCCCAACTCCTTGAATGGCCCATACCCACCCCGCTTCTTGATGGCCCCCGAAACTCCCTGCGGCAACAACAGCCACCACGGGATGATGTTCCGGTTCCACGCATTGACGATGACCTCCACCTGCTGGTCCAACAAATCGCCCTCAATGACCTGAATATTCATTTACAAATTCGGCCAATCCATCATTTCACTGTCCTGTCTTCTTCTTCAGATCCGCCCAAAACTCATCCACTGTATCCTTGCGGATCTGCCGTGCCGGAATATCGATGAACTTGTTCACCGGGATCACACCCGCCTTGCCATCGAGAATATCCTTCAACACCTCCACCGATTTGTAGCCATACATATACGGATTCTGCACCACCGTCCCGTGCACCGTGCCCTTCTGGATGCCCGCCAGCGTTTCATCCGCCTCGTCGAACGCGATCACCTTCACCTTGCCCAACTTGCCCGCACGATCCAGCGCCTCCAGCATCAGCGGCGGATTGTAGGCGAAGAGCCCCACCATGCCATCGATATCCGGATACCGCGCCAACGTGTCCTCCACATTCGCCTTGCCCTTCGCGCGATCAAACTGATCCGTCAACGTGCCTAAAATCGTGAAGCCATTTCCCGTCAATTGCTTGTCCGGCGCATCAAAGTTGTTCGGATTCTCCGGACGGCCAAGAACCTCATCGATCATCCCCTGCCGACGACGCTTCGCATTGTCCTGCTCCATGCGCCCGATATAGATCATGATCTTGCCCCCCTTCGGCAACGCCTCTTTCACCAGCGCCCCGCACAAGCGACCCGCCTTGTAGTTATCCATGCCCAGATACAAGAGGCGATTCGCCTTCGGTGCATCCGAGTCCGCCGTGATGATCTTCGCGTTCTCCGCCGCCTTGCTGATCATCTCCGTCTGGTTATCCGCATCGATCGGGCTGATCGAGATACCATCGATGCCGCGCGTCAACAGATCCTCGATGATCCGCTTCTGGTCACCGATACCCTCCGCCGGCATGTACATGGAACTATCCACGCCCAGATCCTTCCCCGCCGCCTTCACCCCCGCCTCGCAGATTGTCCAGAACGACGCAACCCCATTGCTCACAAACGCGATCTTGTGGCGTTTGCCCGGCGTCGCCGGTTTCGCCGCTTCGCTACCGCCTTTGGCTGCCGGAGCCGGTTCACTCGGTTTATTGCAAGCCGTCAATGCCAGCACAAAAGTGCACGCCAGCGCGCTCCAAAAGAACTTGGGTGATTTCATGACTCGTTGATTTATTAAATTCCTCTTCATTTGGCGACTAAGAAACGCAACTCCCGCCAATCGACTGCCAAAACTCTACAGCCGCGTGAAACGTTCTCCCTCTCCTCTAACGAGGAGAGGGCCGGGGTGAGGAGTGAGCACGCCTACAGTGTAATTTTTCCAAGCATCAAGCATCTGGAATCCAGTTTCCAGCTCACGCCACCGTCATTCCCCCATTCACATGCAGATTCTGCCCCGTGATAAATCCCGCCGCATCACTCGCCAGGAACACCACCGCTCCCGCCACATCCTGCGGCACACCCCAGCGATTCGCCGGGATCAGCGCCCGATATCCATCCTTCAATTCTTGCGGATCATTCTCATGCCGCTCCACCGGTATCCATCCGGGTGCGATCATGTTCACCGTGATGCCATGCGGCGCGAGTTCCCCCGACATGCTCCGCGTCCAGCCGTTCTGCCCGCCCTTCGCCGCCACATACGCACTGAAATTCGGCACCCCACGCGCCACCACTTCCGAACCAATGTTAATAATGCGCCCCCACTTCTGCTGCTTCAGATGCGGCAAACACGCCCGCGTCAGCAAGAACGGGCTCTTGATAAAGAAATCCAGCATCGACTGGTAAAACGCCCAATCATACTCCTCGATCGGTTTCTGCGGCTGATCCGGCGTCGCATTGAAAACCAAAATATCGATCGCCCCCAACGTCTTCGCCACCTCATCAACAAGCCGCTTCACCTCCGCCTCATCCACCACACTCCCACGGAACAAAGCGCCCTTGCCACCCGCTGCCTGAAACTCCGCGAACGCCTTCTCCGCCCGCGCCTGGTTATTCGCATAATTCAAAGCCACCTTCGCCCCCGCCTGCCCCAGCGCAATCGCCATGGCCTTCCCCAACCCCGTCGTACTCCCGGTCACCAAAGCCACCCGCCCCGTCAGATCAAATCCTTTGTTCTCGTTCATAATCGTATTCCCCTTTCGTAATCGTCCTCGTTCTCGTCGTCGTCCTGGCCCCTAATTCGTAGCCGACGTCGTTAGACGGCGCTGACCTCTTCCCTCTCTCGATGTTCAGAGTTCGATGTTGGATGTTCGATGTTTCCCCACTCACGCCAAAATCTCCTTCACCACATGCCCATGCACATCCGTCAGCCGCATATCGCGCCCGCCAAACCGATACGTTACCCGCGTGTGATCCAGCCCCAGCAGATGTAGCATCGTCGCGTGCAGATCATACATCTCCAGCTTGTTCTCCACCGCCTTGTAGCCGTACTCATCCGTCGCGCCGTAGGTCATCCCGCCCTTCACCCCACCGCCCGCCATCCACACTGTGAACCCGAACGGATTATGATCCCGCCCATTCGTCCCTTGAGCGAACGGCGTCCGCCCAAACTCACCCGCCCAGATCACCAACGTCTCATCCAAAAGACCCCGCGCCTTCAAATCATGCAAGAGCGCCCCGATCGGCTGATCCACCGCCCGCGAATTATTCTCATGCCCATCCTTCAAGTTCCCGTGCTGATCCCACCGGTCCCCCGACACCTTCGGGCACGTCAACTCGATGAACCGCACCCCGCGCTCGATCAATCGCCGCGCCACCATGCACTGCCGCGCATAAATCCGCGTCTGCTCAAAGGGATGATCAAACCCATACAACTTCTTCAACGCCTCGCTCTCGCGATTCAACTCCATCAACTCCGGCACCGCCGACTGCATCCGGAACGCCAGTTCATAATTCGCGATCGCGGATTCGATCGGGTCCAGCTTGCCCATCCGTTCCACCACGCCATCGTCCAGTTGCTTGAGCAGAGCCAGCTTGTTCTGTTGCAACTTGGGCGTCGCCTCCGTCGGCTGGATATTCGCCACCGGTTTGTCCGCCGCGCGAAAGACCGATCCCTGATACGTCGCGGGTAGAAAACCATTCCCAAAATTGTCCAACCCGCCCGGCGGAATCAATCCGCCGTTCAAAACCACAAACCCCGGCAGATTTTGGTTCTCCGTGCCGAGGCCATAATTCACCCACGCTCCCATGCTCGGCCGCCCCGCCAGCCCTAGACCAGTGTGCAGAAAGTAATTCGCGTTCGTATGCTCCGAGAACTCCGACGTCAGCGAGCGAATCACACAGATGTCATCCATGTGCTGCGCCACATGCGGGAACAGCGAACTCACCGGCAGCCCGCTGCGTCCGTATTGCTTGAACTCCCACGGACTCCCCAGCGTGTTCCCGTTGTCGTTGAACTGCGTGGGCTCCATCTTCATCTTGAACGGCTGTCCGCTCTCCGCCTGCAAACGCGGCTTCGGATCAAATGTATCCACCTGCGATGGCCCGCCATCCATGTAGAGAAAAATGACGTTCTTCGCCCGCGCCTTGAAATGCGGTGCCAATGCCCCTCCCGCGGTGCCCGCGCCAAACGCCTTGTCCCCCAGCAACGCCGTCAGCGCCACGGCCCCAAAGCCGTTCGCACAACGCGCCAGCATCTCGCGCCGCGTCATCGGCCTCGGCAGATAATTTCCACAATGCGCCATATAAAATCGTTCTCGTCGTCGTCCTCGATTTCCGTCATCGCCTGTCCAGTCTCCCGTTTCCCTAACGGACACTCGTCACTCTCACGCCCTCAACTCGCCCGAAATTTCTCCTCACCGCCAATCATCCATCCCTCTCCACTTGGAAGCCGAACTTCGGCCGAGGAGCGGGACCGGAGGTGACGATTGAGCACGCCTACCGCTCACAACCCAACACCTTCACCATCTGTTTACCACCATACCTATAAAACCCAACTACCGTTAGCCTTAGCCTCGCTATTCTAGCCTATTCTCGAACAAAATTTCACCACCCCATCAACTTCTTTCCCCTTCGCTATCTTCGCTTCCTTCCGCTCAAACCTCTGTCGCCTCTCTTATCTCCTGTTCAAAAATGCTTCCCGCCTAGTTAGACACCATTTCTCTGGGGTTTATTGAACTAATATTTAGCCTCGTCCGCTCCCCCGCCACAAGCCCCAATCCATATCCATCTAGGCAGGGACGCGGTGCTCCGCGCTCCCATGCCAAACCTGAGGGCATCCGCCAACCAATCAAGTTGCTCCGGCAATCAATAAATCATGCTAGGGAAATCCCCTTTCGCCTCCCACCCGTTTCCATGATACTCTTCCCCGCAACGCACCATGAAAGTCCAACTCGCTTACGGCCAGGGCCACCTTGAGATCGATCTGCCCGCTGACCGCACCACGGTCATCGAACCCGCGCAGACACCCGGCTTGCCTGATGAAAAAGCCGCCATTCTGAATGCGTTGCAGAACCCCATCGCCTCCGCCCCGCTCCTCCAGCGCATCAAGCCTACGGACAAGATTTGCATCCTCTTCACGGACATCACCCGCGCCACGCCCAATGACCGCCTCATCCCTTGGCTGCTGGAATCCCTGAAAGATCATCCGCGCGAGAACATCACCCTGCTGAACCAGCTCGGCACCCATCGCCCCAATACCAAAGCCGAACTGGAAAAAATGCTCACGCCGGAAGTCGTCGCGAACTGGCGCGTGCTCAATCATGAACCCGAGAACGAAGCCGCTTTGGTTCAACTAGGCACCACGCGCGATGGCACTCCAGCTCTGCTCAACCGCCACGCCATTGAGGCCGATCTCCGCATCGTCACCGGCTTTATCGAGCCCCATTTCTTCGCCGGTTTCAGTGGTGGACCGAAAGGCCTCATGCCCGGTGTTGCCGGACTCCGCACCGTCATGAGCAACCACGGTGTTCATCACATCAGCAGCCCGCGCTCAACCTTTGGCGTAAACGAAGGCAACCCGCTCTGGGAAGAACTCCGCGACATCGCCCTGCGCGCTGGTCCCAGCTTCCTCCTCAACGTCACGCTCAATGAGCAACGCCAGATCACCAATGTCTTCGCCGGTGATCTGCTCAAAGCGCACAAAGTCGGCACCGAATTCGTCCGCCAGTCCGCGATGCAAAAGGTGAAGTCGCCCTTCGAGATCGTCATCACCACGAACAGCGGTTACCCGCTGGATATGAATCTCTACCAAGGGGTGAAAGGCATGAGTGCGGGTGCCCGTATCCTCTCACCCGGCGGACTCCTGATCCTCGCGGCTGAATGCAGCGAAGGAGTGCCGACGAACAGTCCCTTCGATCAATTGCTCACCAGTGCCCAAAGCCCCGAGGAAATTCTCGCTATGCTCGCCACGCCCGGTTTTGTGCGACCCGAGCAATGGCAGGCCCAGATCCAAGCCCTCATTCAACGCCGCGCGGAAGTCCAAGTTTACAGCAGCCTCCCCGAAGCAACCGTCCGCGCGTGTCACCTGAGCCCTTGCCGCGACATCACCGCCGCCGTGAAAGCCCGCCTTGCTCAACTCGGTCCCGAAGCCCGCATCGCCGTCCTTCCCCAAGGCCCACTAACCATCCCGTATCTAGCGTGACGGAGCGCCGAGCTCCAGCTCGGCTCGAATCAAGTAGCGCAGCTTGGCAACCTGCCGTGTCGCCGACTGGCAGTCGGCAAAGTGTTCGTTATTTCACCGCAGTCAGTCGCCTTTTAAAACCCTTCTTAACACAAATCTCCCACTCGAAACTCCCAACCAGAAATACGAAACCATCCCCCACCTCACTTGGGGACTGGACGAATCGCCCGGCCTGCATGAGATTACGCCCATGCTGTCGTTCTCTCAGGGCCTCCGTGTCGCCTTGCTCAGCCTCTGGCTGGGCAGCCTTTTCCCTTTGTCGGCGCAAGCTCAACCGAAGGTGGAGCCGCCCAACCGTCCCAATGTCCTCCTGATCGTCGCCGATGACCTCGGCTATGGCGACCTCGGCAGCTATGGTCAGAAACGCGTGAAAACGCCGAACCTCGACCGGCTCGCGCTGGAAGGCACGCGCTTCACCCAGTTTTACGCTGGCAGTTCCTTGGGCAATGCTTCGCGCGCTTCGCTCATGACCGGCAAACACACCGGCCACGCGAACATCCGCGGGATTTCCCCCATCGCCAGTTCGCTCTACAGCAGCGATGTCACCGTCGCCAAGATGTTGCAAAAGGACGGTTACCTGACCGGCGCTTTTGGTAAATGGTCCATGGGCGATTCCGGCTCCGCCGGCACGCCGAACAATCAGGGCTTCAAAGAATGGCTGGGCTTTCTGAATGAGGCCCACTCCCAGATGTATTACCCGCCCTTCCTCTACCGGAATGAAAGCCTGCTCCTGGTGGCGGAAAATGAGAACCAGAAGAAGGGGCTTTATGCTCCCGATATCATCGGCCAGTCCGCCGAGACCTTCATCCGTCTCGCCAGCCCGGCTCCGTATGCCCCCAAGCGCCGTTTCTTCACCTATTTCGCCACGCAGTTCCCGCACGCGAACATCGATCTTGGTTACGTCAGCGGCAACGGCATGGAGATCGCCTCGGATGCGCCTTACACCGATGAGAAATGGCCGCAGCCGGACAAAAACCGCGCCGCCATGATCACTCGTCTGGATATCGATATCGGCAAGCTCATGGAGCGTCTGGTCAAATCCAAAGTGGAGACGAACACCGTCGTCATCTTCACCAGCGCCACCGGCCCCTATCGTGCTGGCGGGGCAAACCCTGATTTCTTCAACGCCTCGGGCGGCTTGCGCGGTCAGCGCGGAGAACTCTATGAAGGCGGTCTGCGCGTGCCCTTGATCGTCTGGTGGCCCGGCAACGTGAAGTCCGGCAACCTGGTGGAGACTCCCTGCGCCATGTGGGACTTGCTGCCGACCATCGCCCACCTCACGGGTTCCAAGCTGCCCGAAAGTGTCGATGGCCGTTCCTTGGTCCCCGCCTTGAAGGGCGAGGCCATGGAACCCGCCGCCTCATTTTATTGGGAGCTGCATAATGACGGCTTTGCCCAGGCCATGCGTCTTGGCGATTGGAAGGCCATCCGCGTCGTCGGCAAACCGCTTGAACTCTATAATCTCAAACAGGACCCGAAGGAGAAGAAAGACCTCGCGGCCCAGCATCCGGAAGAAGTGAAGAAGATCACCGCCCTGATGCGCCAAGCCCGCACCGATTCCGATCAATGGCCCACGCCCGATAATTTTGATAAATAACAGCGGGCGTTATTCCATTATTTCGATGTTCGGCGTTCGATGTTGGATGTTCGATGTTTCCCTCGTTAATAGTTGGCATTAGACAACCCGCCCTCAGCCCACTATCTTCCCGCCCATGCACCACTCACATGCTCCTGGATCGCATTTGCAAGAAGACCCCTGGCGCGTCTTCCGTATCATGGCTGAGTTCGTTGACTCCTTTGACACCATGTCGAAGGTCGGCCCGGCGGTGACCGTTTTCGGTTCGGCCCGGACTAAGCCCAACGAGCTTTATTACAAGCAATCCGTTGCCCTCGCCAAGGCGCTGGCCAAGCATAACATCGCCGTCATCACCGGCGGTGGTCCCGGCATCATGGAAGCGGCCAATAAAGGTGCCTATCAGGCCAAGGGCAAATCCGTCGGGCTGAATATCAAGCTGCCGCACGAACAGACCGGGAACCCCTATTCCAACATTCCGATTGATTTCCATTACTTCTTCGCGCGCAAAGTCTGCTTCGTGAAATACAGCATGGGCTTCGTTTACATGCCCGGCGGCTTCGGCACGCTGGATGAATTCTTTGAAGTCGCCACACTGGTGCAGACACAAAAGATCTCCCGCTTTCCGCTGATCCTCTTCGGCTCGGATTATTGGAGCGGTCTCATCAAGTGGATGAAGAGCACGCTCGAAGGCAAAAAGCTCATCAGCCCTGGTGACATCGACCTGATGAACCTCACGGACGACGTCGATGAAGCCGTGAATATCATCCTGGATTACCGCCGCCGCGTCGGCCCGCCGGATGATGTGCCGCCCGCTTTCAAATAATTTTACATGTACGAAATCACCAAGCTGGAGAACGGCTTCACGGTCGCTACGGCGACCATGCCGCACATGGCCAGCGTCAGCACGGGTTTGTGGGTCGGCGTCGGCGGACGTTACGAGAATGCGCCGTTGAACGGCGTGTGCCATTTCATCGAGCACATGCTCTTCAAGGGCACCAAACGCCGCAATGCCAAGCAGATCTCGCAGGCCGTGGAAGGCGTGGGCGGTTACCTGAACGCCTTCACTACCGAGGAACAGACCTGCTTCTACGCCCGCGCTCCACATGACAAGCTGACCGACCTGATGGACGTGCTCTTCGACATGGTCTTGAACTCACAGTTCGACACCGTGGAGATCGACAAAGAGCGCAGTGTCATCAAGGAAGAGGTGGCCATGTACCTGGATCAGCCCGCTTCGCACGTGATGGAGCTGCTGAACGAAACTCTCTGGCCCAATCACCCGCTCGGTCGCCCTCTCACCGGCACCTTGCAAACGTTGGATGGCTTGCGCCGCGAGGAACTTGTCACTTACTTGCGTTCCCATTACGTGACCGCCAGTTCGTTGCTCACCGTCTCCGGCCGGGTGAAGCACTCTGAAGTGGTCGCGCTGGCTCGCAAGCTGACCAAGCCCTTCGCTCAAGGCAAACGTCCCACGTTCGTGCCCGTCAGCCCCGCGCAAGATCGTCCCCGCGTGCACCTGCATACAAAGGACATCGAACAGACGCACATGGCCTTGGGCATCCGCACCTGCTCACGCCACGAGGATCGCCGCTTCCCCTTGCGTCTGCTGAACGTCATCCTCGGCGAGAACATGAGCTCGCGCCTGTTCCAAGTCGTGCGTGAAGAACATGGCCTCGCCTATTCCGTGCAGAGCGGTCTCAGTTCCTTCGATGACACCGGCACCTTGACCGTCACCGCTGGCGTGGACACCGCGAAAGCCAAGCCCGCCCTGAAACTCATCGCTCAGGAACTGAAACGCATCGCCGACAAAGCCCCGACCACTCGTGAACTGCGCGAGGCCCGGGATTATCTGCTTGGCCAGATGGATCTCAGTCTGGAGAGCACCGAGAACCAGATGATGTGGCTCGGCGATCAACTGCTCAACTACGGCCGCATCATAAAGCCAGAGGACACCAAACGCCGTCTGGCCGAGGTAAAACCTTCGGACATCCGTGCCGTCGCCCGCGAATTCATCCGTCCCGAACGCATGAGCTTGGCCCTCGTCAGCCCGTTGAAAAGTGATCGCGGCTTGGCAAATCTTCTGGCAGCATGATTGCCAGTCGCAATTATGCGCCCGCTCATCACCGAAATCACGACCCAGCACACTCCCAGCACGCTCGCCGCGTCGCTGCGGGCTGAGCCGGGCGTCGTGGTGTTGCGGAGCGGGATGCCGGATTCCCCGCAATCGCGCTATTCCTTCGTCACCGCGCGGCCGTTCCTGACGTTTCGCTCCTTCGGTTCGCGCTGTGAACTCCGTTCGGTGAACGGTCTGCAGGAAGTCTTTGGCAACCCTTGGCACACGCTGGACTCGTTGATGTCCCGCTACGAGTTGCTCGATGAACTCGACCTGCCCTTCCCCGTCGGTGGCTGCTTCGGCTACTGGGGCTACGACCTCAAAAACTTCGTCGAACCCAAGCTCACGCGCAACGCCGTCAACGACCTCGAATTGCCCGATTGCCACGTCGGCTTCTACGACAGCCTCGTCGTCTTCGATCATCGCCTCAGCAAGACCTGGCTCATCGTCACTGGCCTGAACGTCGATGGCTCCCGCAGCGAATCCACCGCCAACGAATCCGCCCTCTGGTGGCAATCGAAGCTGGAGTCGGTGCCCGAAGACCAATCCCATCCAGAATCCGGCATCCAGCATCCAGCATCCCAGATCGCCTCCAACTTCACGCGCGAGCAATTCATCGCCCGCGTGGAACGCGCCCAACGCTACATCTACGCCGGCGACATCTATCAGGTGAACCTCGCGCAACGCCTCAGCGCGCCGCTCACCACCTCGCCGTGGAATTTCTTCGAGCGCCTTGCCGAAGTCTCCCCTGCGCCCTTCGCCGCGTATCAAGATTGCGGTGACTTCGCGCTGGCTTCATCATCACCCGAGCTGTTCCTGCGCCTCAGCGGCTCGCACATTCTCACGCGACCCATCAAAGGCACGCGCCCTCGCGCCCACGATCCCGTGCGCGATGCGCAACTGACTTACGAACTCCAAACGAGTCCGAAAGAGATGGCCGAGCTCGTGATGATCACCGATCTCTTGCGCAACGACCTCGGCCGCGTCTGCGAATACGGCTCCGTGCAAGTGCCCGAGCTTGTGCGCTTGGAGCGCTACGCCCAAGTGCAACACCTCGTTTCCACCGTGGAAGGCCGCTTGCGTCAGGATGTCACCCACTTCGGCGCTTTCGCCTCCTGCTTCCCGGGCGGCAGCATCACCGGCGCACCGAAGATCCGCGCGATGGAGATTATTGATGAATTAGAAAACGTCGCGCGCGGCCCTTACACCGGCTGCATCGGCTACCTTGGCTTCAATCGTGAGAGCCAGTTGAACATCACCATCCGCACCGCCGTTTGCCTCGGCGATCAAGTTCACTTCCACGTCGGTGCGGGCATTGTGGCCGATTCTATCGCCGCAGCGGAATACGACGAAACCCTAGCGAAAGCCCGTGGTTTCCTCGCTGCCTTGCAACTTCAACCGCAACCGGAATACCGTCCCGCAACCTACACCGCATCATGATGGTTTTCCTCAATGGCCAGTTCGTGCCCGAAGCCGAAGCGAAAGTCTCCGTCTTCGATCGCAGCTTTCTTTACGGGGATGCCCTATTCGAAACGATGCGCGTGCAAAACGGCATTCCCTTCCGCTGGCATCAACATTGGTCGCGCCTGTTGAAGGGCGCTGATTTCCTAAAGCTCACTCTGCCGTATGAAGAAAGCACCTTGTTGACTCACGCGCACGAACTCATCGCTTTGAACCAGTCGCCGAATTGCCTTCTGCGCCTCCATCTCTCACGCGGCGTCGGTGTTCGTGGATATTCGGCGAAAGGTGCGGACCAACCACTGGTTATCCTGAGCACGCATCCCGCACCCGTCATCGACCCCCAAAATCCACCGCAGTGGAAACTGGCCACCAGTTCCTTGCGCATTCAAGCCGGTAGCCCGCTGACCCAACCGAAACACGCGAACCGCCTGCTGCAAGTGCTGGCCAAGACCGAGGCCGAAGCTCTGAAAGTGGATGATGCCCTGCTCCTCTCCAGTGATAACTCCGTGGTGGAAACCTCCAGCGCGAATCTTTTCTGGACCGATGGCGAACTCCTTTTCACCCCGCCGCTCAGCACCGGCGCGCTAAACGGTATCACTCGTCAGATCGTTTTTGAACTTTGCCAAAATCTCCGGATCGGCATTCACGAGCGCCCCGTCACCACTCAGGTCTTGCAGCAATCTCAAGGCGTCTTCGCCACCCTTAGCAGCCTGGGCATTGTCGAGATCACTGAGATCGATAAAACCGATATAAGAAAAGGCTCTCCGCTGTTCGAAAACTTGCGGAGAGCCTATTGGAAACTCTTGGCCAAAGAGACGGCCTCAAACTGATTCTTACTTGGCAGCCACCGGACCGAGGCGTTTCTTGCCCACCGCGATATCATCTATCCACACCGTGAAGCCTTCGCCCGTGGCCGGTTGGTAATTCGTCCAGCCGATCGACAATGTCTGGAACGCTGCCGGTAACTCCGCCCCTTCAAATTTACCCGCTCCCTTGTGCACCGCGATGTCTGTCACTTCCTGCCCGTTGAGGAAGAATTGATAGGTCTGCGTGGCGTGGTCTGCGTGCCATTCGAGCAAGGTCCATTCATCGTTGAACTTGTGCGCCGTCTTCGAGCTGACCCCGAATTCCTTCCGTTGCTTCGGCTGCACATTATACATGTAGCGAAACTCACCATTGCCATTCAGACCGAACCCCGCCAGGCGCACCTCGATAGGATCATTGGCGAGCGGACTGGTCGTCTTGCCGGCGACCAACGTCGTGTGGATAGAGGCCGACTTCTTGCCTTCCGGCACGAGCGGCAGCGGTGCTGGCGTCTTCACCTTGAAATACATGCGTCCCCAATGCTCGCCGCCCAAGGCCGCAACCTTGTCCGGCGCGAGGCTGATGAAGCGTCCACCCTTCACCGCTGGTTCCACCTTCAACGCGTGCTTGCCGCTATGCGCCACACCTTCGGCCACCCCGATGGCCCCGGTCTTGGTGAAGCCAGCCGGGATAGCGCCGACCGCCGTAGATTCAAAATCATCCGAAACGATCACATCCGGCGACGCGGCGTGGATGAAAGCAGTGGAAGAAGCCAACGCCAGCAGCGCTGCGGAAAAGCACGAGAAGACAGGTTTCATTTACCGATTGGTAGCACGAAGAGAGTTCCGCCGCTAGTGAATTATTCCCGCATGCGGGTTACGCTGCAGCTTGCTGCGTCACGATCACTTTCAGTGATTCCGGCGTGGGCTTCGCCGCCAACTCCACCGCTTCCGCCGTTCCGTTCAGATCAAACCGATGCGTGATCAAGCCGCGTACATCCAGCTTCCTTGAGAACACCAGCTTCGCTACCTCCGGCTGCAAAGTCACATCGGAGGAATAGCTGCCGATCAAATCCTTCTCATCCACACACACGGTTGAGAGATCGATATCCGTCATCGCCCCGCGCTTGGTGTGCGCGAATAACAGCACCTGCCCCGCCCCGCGTAACAAACCCATCGCCTGTTTCAACACCGCATCCACAGGCGTGGCGATGACCGCCGCATCCAATCCGCGTCCCTTGGTCAGCTTCGCCACTTGCGCGGGCAAATCTGCGGCATCACCGCGAATGGCCAGCTTCGCCCCGAGCTTCTTCGCCAGCTTCAAACGCGTATCCAGCAGATCGGTCGCCACCACCTTGATCCCGCGCAAAGCCAGCAAGCGCGTGAACATCAGCCCGATTGGTCCCTGCCCCGCCACCAGCACCGCATCGCCCTTCAACAGATTCAACCGCTTCACGCCCTTCAACACCGTATTGACCGGTTCCAGCATCGCGCCTTCTTCAAACGTGTTCTTCGACGGAATCTTCACCACCCCGGGCAGACAGAAAGACATCACCCGCACATACTCGGCATAACCGCCACCGGCCGGCTCGAAGCCTGCAGTGATGCCCGTGCGCTTGTATTGCGGACACTGAGCGAACGCCTGATGCCGGCACGCATGACACTTCAAACATGGCACATGATGGTGCAATGCCACGCGATCACCGACCTTCAACCCGCGCACACCCGTACCGGCCTTCACAATCGTCCCCGCCGTCTCATGCCCGAAGATGCGCGGCGGCGGCACCGTGCCGTAATGGATCTTCTTGATGTCCGTCGGGCACACGCCACACACAGCAACCTTCACGAGGATTTCATTCGCCCCGATGCGCGGCACCGGCACCTCTTCCACGCGCAAATCCTTCACCCCGCGATACACCACGGCCCGCATTGTCTTCGGCAATTTATCAGTCACGCGGATGGAGATACTAGAAACTCAAGAAGTGTGGAAGCTTTTCAAACCACCATAGCCGCCGAGGTAACGAGGCGGACCCAATGTAGCAGCCGATGTAAGGAGGCTCTAACCAAACCTCCTCTCGATGTTCAAAGTTGGAAGTTCGATGTTCGATGTTCGATGTTCGATGTTCGATGTTCGATGTTCGATGTTCGATGTTCGATGTTCGATGTTCGATGTTCGATGTTCGATGTTCGATGTTCGATGTTCGATGTTCGATGTTCGATGTTTCCCATCCAATCTCTGTTCCCTCCTGTTCAATTTAATCCTACGCCACAAACTCCCTAAACCACCCCTCCGGCTCCGCTCGATAAACCCGCTCTTCCCCGCCCCACTGAAACCGCACTTCACCCGCGTGCAACGCCTGGCAATGCAAGATCAACCGCCCTCGATCCTCCTCCGTCAACCGGCTTTCTACCAGCGCCAGATAGAGCGATTCATCCCCGCCATAAATCTTATCCCCCACAATCGGATGACCGACGTGCGCGAGATGAATTCGTATCTGATGCTTCCGCCCAGTCAACAGCTCCACCTGCAAGAGCGTGAACTCGCCTTCCGCGCGAGTGAACCGTTTCATCACCTGATACGCCGTCTGCGAGGCCGCCCCATCCGCCCGCACACAATCCTTGATGGCCACGATGCTCTGCTCATCTTTCCCAAGCGGCGCGTCGATCAGCCCGTTGTCCGTCGCCACATGTCCGCGCACGATTGCCTGATAAATCTTCCGGACCTCGCGGCTCTCCCACTGTTTGCGTAGTTGCTTCGCCGCCGCATCCGTCTTTGCCACCAGGACCAACCCGCTCGTCTCACGATCCAAACGATTGATCAAATGCGGATGACTCTCCTCGCCCAGATGCAAACGCACCCGGCTGATGAGGCTGGAGTAAATGTCCCCCTTCGTAGGATGGCATACGAGATCGGCGGGCTTGTTGATGACGAGCAGCTCGTCATCTTCATGCACCACTTCAAACAAGCGTTCCGGCGGCGATGAGCTCATGGTGTCGCCACTCCTTGTGTTGCCTGTGTGCAAAGCCCCAGTGTCAGCACGACACCCAACAAGCTCGCTTCACCATCCTGCGATACGCCGAGAAACTCATTCGCCGCATCTGCTGAAATCACATGCTCCCGCACCACCGGCGACCACCCCGCCGCCAGCGCTAACGACGCCTCGCCTACCTTTCCACCGATGACCGTCACCGTCTGCACACTCGCCGCCCCCAAGATTACGCCCGCCATCGCCGCGATCTCCCATTGCTCCCGCGCAATGATGCCCTCCACCTCGCCAGCCGGTTCAGTAAACTCCCGCAGACTACCGACGCCAAAAACTTCCGTCCCCTTGCCGCGCAGCAGACAAGCCATCCGCACGCCTGCTTGCACTGATTCCCAGAAGCGCTCCGTCGGACTTGCCGCCTTCAAAGCCTGTCGTTGCTTAAAAATGCGCGCAGCATGTTCGCCCTGGCTGAAATCCTCCGCCAAACCGATATCCGTCACTGCCAGCTTTACCTGTTGTTGGTGAGCGAATTGGGCAAGCGTCGATGGATGGCTGAGAAAGTCTTTTGTCCGGCTAGACCCGTGGGCTGTCCCTGCGGCATCGGTCACCAGAAGAATAAGCCCTTTGTTTTGGGCTGCTGGCTTCACCGTCCGTTGCGCCCCGGCCATCTGTTCCACCAGTCCGGCCAGCCGCTTGGGCAACCCCTTCATCCGTGCCGCAACCTGTTGCGCCGAAGCCGCATCCAGCGGCGTCACTTCACTTGCCAGGCGCAGAGTTTTGGTTTGGGCATCGGTTGGCATAATTACCTGGTCAAGTCGCAGCTCAAGGTTTTGCAGCCTGCGACTTGTCACAAGGGCGGATGTGCGTATCATCCGCCCGAGTGAAAGAAAAGTGGAATGTCGCCCTGCCGGTAGTGCTGGTGATCGCCTTTGCGGTCACCCGCTGGCCCGGGCTGATGCCGCCGAACTTCAGCGCTGCCTATGCGCTGGCGTTCTGCGCCGGGGCTTATTTCCCGCCGCGCTACGCCCTGTGGGTGCCCTTCGCGGCCATGTTAGGCAGTGATATCATCATCAATATCTTCTACTACCATGTCGCTCCCGTAGGCAGTTACATGCTGGTGAGTTACTCCATTTACGCTTTGCTGATCGCTTTGGGCCATTGGATCGGTCATCGCGCTTCTTTTCTGAAACTCCTCGGCGGCGGCCTGTTGGGTGCGTTGTTATTCTTCTTCATCTCGAACACCTGTGCCTGGCTTGCCAATCCGGTTTATATGAAAACCTTCGCCGGCTGGGTCAAGGCGTTGACGACGGGGATAGATGGTTTTCCACCCACTTTGCTCTTTCTGAAAAACACCCTCCTGAGCGGTGGAATGTTCACTGGCCTGTTCGTGGGCGCCATGAAAGCAGCTGAAGCCACCGAACCGGAACCGCAGGAAAAAGAAGTGCCCGAAGAGACAGAAGAAGCGGAAAAGCCCGAAGGCGAAGAAGCCAAAGCTTAATTATCGTCAAAAGGTTAAAGCAGTCCCATCGTTAAAAGGTGACCGCCGCAACTTGAGACAATATTTAACGGTTCAACGATTTAACCATTTAACCGCTCCATGAAGATCGGCCTCATCTCAGACACGCACGGGTATCTGGACCCGCGCATTCCTGAGATATTTGAAGGGGTCGAACACATCCTCCACGCGGGCGATATTGGTTACACTTCCATCATCCTCGATTTAGAGCAGATCGCCCCGGTGACAGCCGTGTTGGGGAACAATGATTTCGGGATGACCTATCAGGAAACGGAAGTCACCGAGATCGGCGGCAGCAGATTCCTCGTTCACCACATCGTCGAACCGCGTCACCTGACGGATGCACTCAAAAGCCGGATCCGTCACGCCGCACCCCAAGCGGTCATCTTCGGCCACACGCACAAGCCCTTCAACGAAGTGATCGACGGCGTACACTTCTTGAACCCCGGCTACGCGGGCAAACCGCGCTTCAAATTGGAACGCTCGGTAGCGATCTTGCATCTGGAGAACGGGAAGATGCGAGTGGAGTCCGTTCTGCTTTAAGCACTTGGCCGCGATTCCAACACTCGACCATTCGTGTAATTGCCGCTTAACGAGAAGAAGCCCACGTTATTTCCTGCATGATGTTTTCACTTCTCGAAATGGCTGGCGAAATGTTGTGCGCGCTGTGGGAAAACCACCGCTTGTGGCGGTTTAATACGGGCCTGTTTTCCGCCTTGGGGATTATCGGCTTGGGTCATTGGCTTTTGCCGGTGGAAAGTCACTGGCGCATCCTCTGGCTTCCTCTACTGGTTGGTGGCGCGGTAGCAGGTGCTATTTGGGAATTCCTCATGTGGCGGAAAAAGTAATTTACCGGAAGCAGCCAGTTGTCATTGGACGTTCCGCATCAAATAACTGATTGCCCCGATGAATGCTGCCTTAAGGACAAAGCATACCATAACAGCCACGACCATCACGAGCAGCGCACTCAGCAGGTGATGCAAGAGTGAATATCCCGTAGCTTCTGTGTTTTGATTCATCAGCCCGTCATCTTTTTCGTTTTTCATGAGGCAAAGATATCTGCTGTTCTCCCGCACCGTGAATTGATAAACCTTAAGCCGCCATCGGTTTTATCAATCATGAATATCCATCATCTCGAGCTGTTCTACTACGTCGCGAAGCATGGCGGCATCATGAATGCCGTGCGGCACATCCCCTACGGCATCCAGCAGCCTGCGGTCAGCAGCCAGATCCTCCAACTGGAGGCCGACCTCGGCCAGTCGCTTTTCCAGCGCCGCCCCTTTCAACTCACTTCCGCAGGTGAAGAACTTTACGGCTTCATCCGTCCCTTTTTCGAAAATATCGGGCCAGTGACCGAGAAACTTCGTGGCGGAGCCACACAACTCGTCCGCATTGCCGCCTCCTCTATGGTCCTGCGCGATCACCTGCCCGCGGTGCTCTCAAGGGTGCGCAAACAATTTCCGCGTCTGCGCTTCACCTTGGTGGAAGCCACGCTGGCGCAAGTGGAACAGGGGTTCGCCAAGCAAGAGTTCGACCTCGCTGTCACCGTCACGGCGGGCAAGCTACCCGCCGGATTCCATGCCCTGCAACTCATCGAACTGCCGCTCGTGCTGTTGGTGCCGGATGATTGGAAGCTGAAATCCGCCGAAGAACTCTGGCGGGAGAATCCGGTCAGTGAAACGCTCATTTGCCCACCCGCTTACGAACCACTCACGCTTGCCCTGCGCCAAGGCCTCGCCAAGCGCAAGGTGGATTGGCCCGTGGGCATCGAGGTCACTTCGTTAGAGCTATTGCACACCTACGTGGCCCACGGCTTCGGCTTGGGTGTCTCAGTGAAGGTGCCCAAAGGTCAACTGCCCAAAGGCATCCGCATGCTGCCGATGGACAACTTCCCATCCATCAATGTCGCAGCCATCTGGCAAGGCACGGCCGGCCCGGTCACCAGAACTTTATTGGAAGAGATCAAAAAACAAGCGGCAGGTTTGGTGGGGAAGTGAAGTGGATGGTTAAATCGTTAAAATGGGTTGAATGGTGGCGCGTTGTTTCGTTTTAACGTTTCAGCATTTTAACCATTTAACCCTACTCCTTTCCGTCGTGACAATCTCACCAATGGTACGCACAGTTTCCTCCACGTTTTATTACGAACATGAGCAAGCAAAGTCCCGTTTCGCGTTCCGGCCGGTTTGGCAGTGGCCCTGCGGCAGAAGTCGCCAAGTTCTCGGAGTCCATCTCCTTTGACTGGCGCCTGTGGCGGCATGACATCATGGGCTCCATCGCCCACGCCACCATGCTGCGCAAGATCGGCGTGCTGACCGAACTGGAACTGGCCTCCATCAAGATGGGGCTGGAAGAGATCGGACGCGAGATCGATGACGGCCGTTTCGAGTGGAAGGAAGAGCTCGAAGACGTGCACATGAACATCGAGGCCGAGCTGACCAAGCGCGTGCCCGCCGGTGCCAAACTCCACACCTCCCGCTCGCGCAACGACCAGGTGGCCCTCGACGTCCGCATGTGGGTGCGCGATGAGATCGCCGAGCTGTGCCAGGAAATCCGCACGCTGCAAAAAGCGCTCGTGGAACTCGGCGCGAAGAACAATGACGTCGTTATCCCCGGCTACACGCACCTGCAACGCGCCCAGCCCGTCTATTTCGCCCATCACCTGCTCGCTTACGTGGAGATGCTGGATCGCGACCACGGCCGTTTGATTGATTGCTTTCAGCGCGTGAACGTCTGCCCGCTCGGCAGCGGCGCGATCGCCGGTTCCACGCTGCCGCTCGACCGCGAATTCGTGGCGCAACAACTCGGCTTCGTGGATGCGAATGACAAACCGCTCGTCACGCAGAACAGCATGGACGGCGTGAGTGATCGCGATTTCATGGTAGAGTTTTGCTCCACCGCCGCGCTCATCGCCGTGCATCTCTCGCGCCTGTCGGAGGACATCATCATCTGGTTCAGCACCGAGTTCAGCTACATCAAGATCGCCGATGCCTACACCACCGGCTCCTCCCTGATGCCGCAGAAAAAGAACCCAGACGTGGCCGAATTGACCCGTGGCAAAACCGGCCGCGTCGTCGGCAATCTGATGTCCCTCCTCACGCTCTTGAAAGGTCTGCCGATGACCTACAATCGCGACCTGCAAGAGGACAAAGAACGCCTGTTTGATACCGCTGATACCGTCCGCGCCTGCGTGCGCCTCACCGCCGCGATGATCGCAAACACCACGGTGAACAAAGCCGCCTGCGCCAAGGCCGCGAGCGACCCCCTGCTCCTTGCTACCGATCTTGCCGATTACCTCGTGAAGAAAGGCATGGCCTTCCGCCAGGCCCATCACGTCGTCGGTGCCGTCGTCGCTTTCAGCGAGAAGATCGGCAAACCGCTCGACAAGCTCTCGGTGAAAGAATTCCAAGCCATCGACAAGACCTTCACCAAAGACGTCGCCGATGTCTTCAACCTCCAGAAAGCCATGGACCGCCGCACTCTCACCGGTGCTCCCGGCACCAGCGAGGTGAAGAAACAACTGACTCGCTGGAAGAAACAGTTGGCATAAACGGAGCGCCGACCTCTGGGTCGGCAAGGCAGTGAATCAATTCCTTGCGGGTTTGCTGGTATAGCAACACCCGCTATCACTCCCCTTTAGCCACGGTCTTAGGTTCCACACCCAAGTTCTTGAAAAAGAACTTCCGCAACGCTTCATTTGGGTTGCCAGAAGAACGCGGCTCGGCATTAGTGAGAAATATTTCCGCCTTCACACCGGCTTTGTCGCAATACTCCTTCATCACCGTCACGTGCTTCGGATGATGCAGCAGGTGATTGCGGTCACGCGGTTCACCGCCTCCATTCGAGCAGGAAAGAAAAACCGGCGCGTCATCTTTTGAAGCCAGTTGCAACATGCTGCAATCTGCGCGGATCTTCGCTCCCTTTTCCGTCTCCATCTCTTCCTTGGTCTTGAAATGATAAAAGCCCGGCGCTTCCTCTGGCTTCGTCCACTCCGGCTTGAACTTGCCGATCTTCTCCTCCCACTCGGGCAAGTCATATGTCGCCTGCCCGTTCAGCGAACCTGCCGCCACCAATCGTGAAGACTCACGTAACACCGGGTCCGCGCTCTTCGGATCCGCCAGATCATCATGGAACGCCAGCCACACTGAAGTGCCCGCCCCGGCAGAACTGCCGTAGGATGCGATGCGCTTGGGATCGATATTGTAATCCTTCGCCTTATAGCGCACGAACTGGATCGCCCGGGCACAATCGCGCAAAATATCCTGATCGGCGCATCCGGCAGAAAGCGGTAGCTGATGGACATGAAGGACACGCCGTTATCCAGGCAAGCCTTCACCATGTCCGCGCTCGCCTGGGATTTATCTCCCGCCCGGAAACCACCACCATGGATGAACACCACCAAAGCCGTCGGCTTGTCCGATTTCGCCTGCCAGATATCCAAAACATTCCGCTCATGCGGACCATACTTCACATTGGCGAAAGTCGGCTGGATCGAATTGATCGAACTGCTGCCGCCCTTGGATTTATTAGACTGCATCTTGGCGGCATATGCCCGAGCTTCTTCTTCCGTCAGCTTGCCATCACGATTCGCATCCGCATCGGGATAACGTTTCAGCAACTGCTCCAGGCGCTCCGTCTTGGCATCTGCCGCCCATAAGGCCGAGACTCCACAGATCATCAATGCCGAGCAAAAGACTCCTTTGAGCAGAACATTTTTCATTCGATACGCTTGTTGTTTTCCGTTCATCTTCATTTATCAAATCCTACCCGCACTTACCATCTAATACGGGTTCACCTACTTCTGTGCCCCGCCAAAATCCCAAGTCATCGGCTTGCCTTTGCCATTGTTGCTGGGCGCTATTTTGGTCCAATCCACATCGATCGGGCTGCCCTGCACCGGTAGATATACCCGCATGTGCGCGATCTGCCCGGTCACCGGCAATTCCACCGGCACCTCGCTCCAATCGCTTCCACTCGGCACCTTGAAGGTCACCACTTGTCCCTCTGCGGGAAATGCTTCTTGCGCAGTCGTGCGCCATTGCACTTTGCCCTCACCACCGCTCATCGTGCGTAAACGCAGATTCAGTTTCGCCGCCCCCTCGATGTTCAACGCCGCCAAACGCGCATTCGCGATGAACGCGTTCCGTCCGTCGGACTCGATATGCATCGCACCATTCGCGAAGGACGTCTTCACACTCTTCGGCACCCAACCGAGCAATTCATCTTGTGTGCCGGGTTTTGCGGCAGTGATTGGTTTGCCACCAAAAGCCGGATTAGACCGCGGATACTGCGCACCCGTATCTTTCAGAAAGCCATCGATCATCGCTTCCAATTCTTTGACTTTATCCGGCATGGTTGCCGCGAGATTCTTGGCCTCACTGATGTCCTCGCGGAGATTGTAGAGTTCCGAAGCATTCGGACTGGCGAACCACCGGATGAGCTTGAGGTCACCACTCCGCACCCAAACGCCACCAGCACGATTGACGCCTGCATGCGGGAAATAGTTGAAGTAAGCTTTACGCTCCAGCGCTCCCTCTGACTTCAGCACCTTGGCATAGCTCACCCCATCGAACACCTGTTTTTCTGGCTTCGGAATGTTCAATAAATCCAATATCGTCGGATACAAATCCACCGGCCCGACCACGGCTTCAGTCAAACTTCCCGGCTTGATCTTCCCCGCCCAAGACCACATCAACGGCACACGTGTCCCCCCTTCATAAAGCGTTCCTTTGCCATCGCGCAAAGGTGTGTTCATCGTCGGCGGTTGATCCCCTGCCCACTTGCGCCAATCAGCCAGGAACGCGCTCTTGTTCTTCTCGGCCTTCGCCGTCTTGCCAGTCTCTGGGACGTTACTGTGCGTGTTACCGCCGTTATCAGAGTAAAAGATGATGATCGTATTATCTGCGATGCCTTGTTTCTCCAACTCATCCAAGATACGACCAAAACACTCGTCCACGCTCTTCAACATGGATGCCATGATGGGATTCCCCTGTCGGCCGGTCGGATCTTTCTTCGTCGCAAAATACTTCGTGTATTCCGGCTTATGCCCCCAAGGTCCGTGCACGCCATAGCACCACAAGTTCAGATAGAAAGGCCCGCCTTTGCTGCTTTGGATGAACTTCACCGCTTCTTGTGCCTGCCGGTCCACAATGTATTCCCCTTCCGGACCGTCCGTGATGTTTCCCACCTTATTCTTACTGGTCGGATTTCCTTCCGGCTTCACACCATAAGGCGAGAAATACTCACCCGGTGGACCGGGATCAGGATGGCAATGAAATGTGACATCGAACCCCTGTTGCTCCGGCCAATGCGGCGCCGTCAGCCCCAGATGCCATTTTCCGATATGCGCCGTGCGATACCCGGCCGTCTTCAATGCTTCGGCCAAGGTAATCTGTGAAGGCTCGAGGTAATTCTTGCTCTCGGGCAAAAGCATGGCTTGGGTGGCGGGAGCACTTGCCGGTAGAAACTGATGACCCGCTGGCTGCGGCGGTTGATGCCCCGTAGCGCTGGTGATGCCATGTCGCGCCGAGTACTGCCCTGAAAGAATGCTCGCGCGTGTTGGCGAGCAAAGCGGCTGGGCATAAGCATTCGTGAACCGCATCGCCCGCTGGGCAAATTTATCGATGTTCGGCGTCTCGTAATACTTGCTGCCATACACGCCTGAATCCATCCACCCCATGTCATCCGCCAGGAACAGCACCACGTTCGGCTGCTTGGCCGCGGCATTTAGATCAATAGCCGCGAAGAACATTAGACCAACCGCCGCCGCCAAAATCTTCTGCACGCCAAGAACAATCCTCCCTCGCCCCTTAACGCGGAGAGGGACCGAGGGTGAGGGGTGAGAGAACATTGCTGACTCTAAATTCCCCACAGATTTTCGTGCACCTGCACTGTTCGGCTCTTTAATCATACTCACCTCACTGCTTCTTTTTCTTCCCCTTCGGCTCTTCCGCCGCCTTGGCTTTTACCACTTCATCCACTTTGGACTCCTGCGCCTTCAACCACGTATCGTACGCCTTCTGCCGGCCCGCCGTGTATTTGTAAGTATCAAAGATCGCCCCATTGCCGAGCGCCCGCGGATCTTGCTCTGCCCGTAGCATATTCATCATGCGGTACTGCATATCTTCCATCACCTGGGTATAGGCCGGATCATTCGCGAGATTGCGGACACACTCCGGGTCATCCGTCAGTTTGAACAACCCATCCGCCGGACGTTTACCGAAACACAGCTCGTAATAATAACCGCCCAACGCCTTGATGACTTCCTTCGTCGGACCGGGATCGCAATTGCCAAAATCCGTCTCTGGATTGCACGCCGGCCAGCGATCCGGAAAGTAGTTGTGCACATAGAGATAATCCTTCGTGCGCATCGCCCGCACCGGATATCCCCAATCATTCGGCCGCCCCAGATCATGCCGCTCTTTGCCCACCAGCATCACATTGCGCTCCGGTTCCACCTGCCCGGACTTCTCCGAGCGCAGGAGATTCACCAGACTCTTACCCGTCATCTGCGCGTGCGGTTTCAAGCCAGCCAACTCCATCCACGTCGGCGCAAAATCCCGCACATTGATGAAATCCTCCACCACCCGACCCGGCTTGATGACCTTGCCCCAACGCATCGCCAACGGCAGATGAAACCCGTCTTCAAAAATCTGGCCCTTCACATACGGAAATGGCATACCATGATCTGAGGTGACGATGATGAGCGTGTTCTCCAACTGCCCAGCCGCTTCCAACGCTTTCACGGCCCGCCCGATGTGCCCATCCGCATACTCCACCTCGATCGCATAATCCGCCAAGTCACTCCGCACCGCCGGCACATCTGGCAAATACGCTGGCACTTTCACCTCTTCCATTTTCTTGCCCAGCTTCACTCCCGAGTTCAGCTCGTACGGGCGATGCGGCTCATGGAACCCCATCCAGAAACAGAATGGCTTGTCCGTCGGTTTCTGTTGCAGGAAGGTTTCAAAATTCTTCGCGTAATCGATCTTCCCGATGCCGCTCGCAGGCACTTCCGCCATCTTATGCTGATCAAAGGATGGCCCAGCCGGATTACGCTTGAAACCCGTGCTCTTGAAATCTCCCGGCCCCCACCCCTTACCGGTAAGCCCCACCGTGTAACCGGCCTGCTCCAACAGGTCCGGATAAACGGCGAACTTGGACGGGAAAATCCCGTTGTGACAGGAAGCCTCCTCCAATTGCCACGTATTGCGCCCCGTCAGGATGCTTGCCCGGCAAGGACTGCACTTGGGATTCGAGGTAAACGCGTTCTTGAAGAGCAAACCTTCCTTGGCCAACCGGTCAAAGTTCGGCGTCTTGACCCAATCACAGCCATAAGCCCCCGCATGTTGCCACCCCCAGTCGTCAAAGATGATGAACAGGATATTCGGGCGGGATTCCGCCGCCTGCACCTTGCCCATCAACGCGCTCACAACCACCAACGCCAACAACCAAGCGCGCAAGTACTTGCCGAAACGCAACAAATGTTCTCCCTCTCCTCTTGGAAGCCGAACTTCGGCTGAGGAGAGGGCCGCGGT
Source organism: Limisphaerales bacterium (assembly GCA_965283725.1). Lineage (GTDB taxonomy): Bacteria > Verrucomicrobiota > Verrucomicrobiia > Limisphaerales > JAEYXS01 > JAEYXS01. The sequence goes on along the minus strand of CBDIPT010000001.1, from coordinate 329,735 downwards.
GAGGAGTGAGAGAGCCTGAACGCTTTCTACTGTTTCAGCAAATTTTCGTTGTTTCCCCATATTCATGATCAGCTTGAGAATAGAGACGCCATCCATGGCCTTAAGGTTTCGTTGAACTGCCGCATGATGCCCACCTTCCGCCATCGTCAGCAACATTCCATGGCCCCGGCCATCCTCCCTCCTCTCTTTTCTCCTGTTTTATGTCTTCCATGCTTCCTCCGAAAGCTCTCCCATGACCACTTCCCTCGCTATACCTCACTCCAGCTACTCAAAATTTCGCCTTTCTCATGTGCTCACCCTAACATCCCCAGTGAACCGCCGTTAGCCTTAGCCTCGCTATTCTCCGCTATTCTCGGACAATATTTCAATTTCATCGCGGCTACCCTACCCACCATCCCCGAATTCCCGTAACCTTCGGTGCGCCTGTTACGCTCCATGGAGGCAAAATTTCAAATTCATCTCCCATACCACCAACCGCATTCCCATCTCCCTCTCCTCCGGTGTCGGAGGAGAGGGTCGGAGAGAGGAGGCACCCCACCCTATAACTAAATCTATCTCCGCCCAAAAACTCTCGCACCATCTTCATTGGCTCTTCGTCATTGCTAATTTCTGCCGGTGCGTGCCTGATTGAGAACAACCATAGCGTTTCGTATAGCGGACAGGATCGACTAGTGCTGGACACTGGAGCACAGCCAAGCAGCGTGAAGCTTAGAGCCATACGATACTCTGATGCTCATTTCTTTTTAGAACTCATCTCCTCGAGTATCAGATCCAAGTTCGCCATGACAAAAGGGTCTGCAAAGAGGCCGTTTGTTTTGCATTCTTCCAGCCACGGACGGAAAGGTTCCGCATGATCACTGAGCAGCCGAAACTCTTGAATCGCAGATTTCCTCAGAGGATCGCTTGAATAGCTATTGGCATGGTGGACGAGCACTGTTTGCTGCAAAGTTAACCATTCTTGAATCTCTTTTGATGATGCACCATCAAGCGTCGCGTCGAGATTGTTCCATATCACTTCAGCCTCGTATTCATTCGTACTCGCAAGAAAAGCAGCTAGTTTTTATTGAAAGCTCACAGGCGCAGTCGGGGTCGGCGGTTTTTGCGGTTGTGCTGTAGAACACCCGACCATCAACACCGTGATTGTAACACATAAAATCATCCTCCAAGTCGTCTCGCTGAGCCTTTGCATTTTGCCAACCTCATCCCTTTCAAATCCCCCGTCAAGCTGCTCGCATCCGCCCCCTGGTAATCGTCCTCATTGTCGCCGTCCTCGCTTCCAACCCGTAGCCGCCGAGATAACGAGCTCTAACCTCCCATCTCTCGATGTTCGGCGTTCGATGTTCGATGTTTCCGCTAAATCCTTCGTCATTCGGATTTGTCATTGGAAATTAGCCTCTCGGCTCCCTAATCTCCCTCCATGAACCGCCGCCACCTCACCCTGCTGTTCCTCGGCCTTTGCGTTCTCATCTCCTCTGCCGTAGCTCAACCCGCACCGAAACGTCTCTTCCGCGCCGGTGCTGCCACCAGCAACATCACGCCGCACCTTGGCGTCTCCATCAACGGCAACCTGCAGAATGGCAAAGCCACGCACATCCACGATGAACTCCACGCCCGCTGCCTCGCCCTCGATGACGGCACCACGAAGCTCGTGCTCGTCGTGTGCGATAGTTGCATGATCCCGCGCGAAGTCTTTGATGCCGCCAAGAAGATGGTGAATGAAGCCACCGGTCTCCCGTTGGCGAACATGTTGATGTCCGCCACCCACACTCACTCCGCGCCCACCAGCGGCAGCGTTTTCCAAAGCGAGGCTGACCCGGAATATCGTGCCTTCCTCGCCCGCCGCATCGCCGACGGCATCCGCCGGGCTTTGAATAATCTCGAACCCGCCCGCATCGGCTGGGGCGCCGGCTCCGAGCCCGACCAAGTCTTCAACCGCCGCTGGTTCCTGAAAAATGAGGCGCTCTATAAAAACCCCTTCGGTGGCGTGGACAAAGTGAAGATGAACCCGCCCCGCGCCAGCGCCGATCTCATTGAACCTTCCGGCCCCACCGACCCCACGGTCTCCGTCATCTCTCTCGTCAGCACCAATGGCCGCCCCATCGCGCTCTATGCCAACTACTCACTGCACTACGTCGGGGGCGTGGGCGGCGGCCATATCTCGGCGGATTACTACGGTGCTTTCTGTGAACGCGTGAAGCAACTCATCACCGCGGGCAGCCCTTCGCCCGATTTCGTTGCCCTCCTCTCCAATGGCACCAGTGGCAACATCAACAATGTGAACTTCCGCGAACCTGCTCCCAAGCGCGCGGCTTATGAACAGATCGGCCTCGTCGCCGATGCCGTCGCCACCGCCGCGCTCTCCGCTGTTAAGCAGATGCAGTATAATGATTGGGTGCCCCTTAGCGTGCAGCAAAAGGAACTGAACCTCGGGGTGCGCCGTCCCAATGCCGAAGAACTCGCCCGGGCCAAAGAGATTATGTCCCGCGCCCGCAACCTGCCTCGCATGGATACCATGGAAGAAATCTACGCCCGCGAGACAGTGGCCATGGCGGCTTACCCCGCCACCATGCCCGTCCTCATCCAGGCCATGCGCATCGGCGATCTGGGCATCACGGCGATCCCGTGCGAAGTCTTTGTGGAGATCGGCTTGGAACTGCGGGCCAAGAGCCCGTTCAAACAAACGTTCACCGTGTCTTTGGCCAATGGTTACAACGGCTACCTGCCCACCGCCAAGCATCATGAACTCGGCGGTTATGAGACATGGCGGGCCAAGTCGAGCTACTTGGAAGTATCCGCTGCCGAGAAGATCACCGCTCAAGGCCTCGAACTGCTGCGGGGGCTAAAAGAATAGGCTGCCGGAACCCGGCTGCCTTGGGCGGTGGGAACTCAGAGCGTGTCAGGGACTAATTCCGGGCAAGAACACGAAAAGCGGGTGAATTGTGACCTCTCTTCTCAACGAGGAGAGGTCGGTTCCGCTCCGAGCGGAACCGGGTGAGGAGTGAGACGAAGCATGCGATATGCGAAGTTTTCGCCGCCTTGCTTACCTCACCGTTCATGACCGGCTCTAGTTGTAAGACTGTTCGTGCACCACCGAAGCGACCTCGCGCACCCGGCGTTGCAAGATATCCCGCATGCCGATGTGCGACTCGGTCGTGACCTTGCTCAACCACTTGCTGGCTTCTTCAAAACGTCCATCCATGAAGTTCGCCCGGGCGATATTCAGATACACATCATCCCGCTCTTCGGCATCACTCTTGTCCAGCAGGTTCAGCACGTGGTTCCAGTCCTTTAACGTCGCTTCTGCATTGAAAGGCCGCACGGCGTATTGGGCCTGCGCCGTTTCTTTCGCCAGTTCATAGTTTTCCGGGTCCAGCAGACGGGCCTTGTGAAACTCCCTGATGGCCATCACGAAAACCTGTTCTTCGGTCACATTAAGAAACTCTTTCGCGTCCTTTCGATACATGAACAGGCAAGTGGCCAGATTCCGCCGGTAGATGGATTCCATCGGCATCGCCCGCACCGCGTTCATGTAGCAGATCATCGTGTTGGTCATCGGCCCGCTGTGGCTGTAGATGTTTCCCCAGTCATTCCAGAATTCCGCCGCCTGGGCGGGGCAAACCCGGACATGTCTTGCACGAAAGGATTCACACACGCGGTGGTGCTCGGCGATTTTTGCTTCAACACCTTGAGTTGATGCGTCCACTTCGAGGCCGAAGACTGTTGCAGTGCCAGCAAGACACCGATGACAATCAAAACCGCGAGCGCGGAACGTTTCAGTATTTTAAACATCTCAGTTAGCATGTCACATCAGCCGATCTACGTCTGCGGCTTCGTAACGAGAGGTTAGACGCCGCGGACATTTGGAGGTTACGTCTTTCGATCTGCCCGCACTCTGCTAAGCAACTACCCTGCCAATAGCCCTTTCGGCCCATCCACACCTTCAACTATCTCCCCCACCCCTGCCCTCAACCTGAAGACACAACCTCATCAATTCGCACAAACTATTATCCTACAACCTATTAAGGCTTCATTAAGCCACCCAAAGCCACCCTCCAAACATTTCTTGGCCAGCTGTTCAAAAGTTACCAGCGCCAGACCTAAATGTGCTTCACAGGCTATTTTTGACCGGTGACTAAAAAGTAAATATCCGTATAAACACCGACCTCCTGTCCGCTCTTTCTCAGCGCGCTCCAAAACCCTCCCGGCATCCAATATGCAGCTTGCCGGGAGTAGAAAACTTTCGCATCAGTAAGCACCTTGCTCATGCGCCCTATCCTCATCATCGGCGGCGGTGAATTCGGCCTCACTGCCGCCTTGGCTCTCCGCCTGCGCGGCTGGCGCGTCACCGTCTGGGAAGCCGGCGCTATTCCTCGCCCCACCGCCGCCTCCACCGATATCAGCAAAGTCGTCCGCATGGATTACGGCACGGATGAACTGCACACCCGCCTCGGTGAACTCGCTTTGGAAGGCTGGCAACGCTGGAATCATGACTGGCAGCAAACGCTCTACCAGCCAGACGGCTTCCTCGTCCTGACGCGGCACGAATTCACCGCCGGTTCTTTTGAAGCCAATAGTTTTGCTTTTCTGCGTTCTCTTGGTCACCAGTTGCAGCCCTTGGATGCTCCCGCCATCGCCACGCGTTATCCCGCCTGGGCATCCGCCGGTTTCCGTCATGGCTACCTGAATCCCTCCGGTGGTTGGGCGGCGAGTGGCCAGACCATGTCCGCGCTCGCCACCAAGGCCCGCGCGGCGGGCGTCATCATTCGCGAACACACCCCCTGCCTCCGCCTGTTGGAAAAAGATTCGCGCATCATCGGCGCCGTGGATGGCGAGGGCACAGAGCATCGCGCAGACTTCGTGCTGGTCGCCGCCGGTGCCTGGACGCCCACACTCCTGCCCCACCTCGCCCACGTCATGTGGGCCACTGGCCAACCCGTATTCCATTTTCACGTGGCTGACCCACGGGCATATCAAGCCCCGCACTTCCCCGTCTGGGCGGGAGATATCGCCCGCACTGGCTGGTATGGTTTTCCCGCCTTGTCCGATGGCACGTTGAAGATCGCCAACCACGGCCCCGGTCGCCGCATCCATCCCGATGCCCCCCGCGAAGTGAACGCCGGCGAAATCGCCCATGCCCGCCAGTTCCTGCGTGATTCCCTGCCGCAACTTGCCGATGCGCCACTCCGCAGCACGCGCCTCTGTCTTTACTGCGATACGTTCGATGGCCGCTTCTGGATTGACCACGATGCCGACCGCGCCGGTCTCATCATCGCTGCCGGAGACAGCGGTCACGCTTTCAAATTTGCTCCGGTGCTGGGTGACCTGATCGCGGATGTGGTGGAACAGAAAGAAAACCCCTTGGCCCAAGCCTTCCGCACTCGCCAACCCAGCACAAAAGCCAACGAAGGCGCCCGCTGGTCCGGCCAATAAGGGGAGCGCCGAGCTCTAGCTCGGCTCGAATGAACAACGCCTCTCAAATCTCCCGCACCATCACCAGATCACACCGCTTAGCCATGTGCCCATCCGGCTCCGCCTGGCGAAAACCATGGCGCTCATACAACTGCACCGCCTCTTTCAAAACCGTGGCCGTTTCCAAAGTCACGCGTTTGAAGCCTAACCGCTTCGCCTCGGCCAAAGCCCGCTCCAGCATTGCCCGCCCCTGTCCCTTGCCCCGCTTGCTCGGATGCAGATACATCTTCCGCAACTCACACGTCATTTCGTCCACGCGACCTAATCCTGCCGAACCAAACACTGTCCCGGCTTCATCCGTCCACACCCCAAACCAGCCGCCCCGCGCGCCATAAAACCCCTCTAGGTCGCGCAAATCCCGGTCCACCCCCTCCGGCTCCGGCGCCAGTCCATACTCCGCCAGGACGCTGAACACCAATCGTTCCACGGCCGCACAATCCGCATTCGTCGCCGCCCGGCACATCAAACTCTTATTCGCTTCCGCCATATCGGTTCTTCACACTTTGTTCCAGATCCGGTTCGGCTTCGCCCATTGTATCCGCGCGGCATACACGCGGTTGTCTGAGCCGTATTTCATCGGGATGGTGTAATCATGCGGGTTCGGCGGATTCGTCTGCATCCACTCCGCCACCGTCACCCACGTTTCCTTTTCGTTCACCTCTACCACGCCAAAATTACCCAGCCGCGCGCCTTTCTCCGGCACGATGACCTGCTCCGTCTCCCGTATGACCTGGAGTTTCTCCACATCCACCTGTGCCATGAACAACGGCGCACGATGCCGGAACACATGATCATTATTCGCCCCCCGCCGCGTATATACCAGATACAACGCCTCGCTGTGCGTCACCCAATGCTGCTGCGTGTTGTAATTGCCGAGATCCGTCCCGTCATCCCAAGTCCATTTCTTCGGCTCGCTGAACTTCAACCCGTCTTGGCTCACCGCCACATAACCCGCCTTGTCATTGCGCATCGTCAGAAAATAACGCCCCTGGTGCATCGTCAATGATGGCTCATACAACCCGCGATCGATGGGCACTGTTAACTCGCTCCCATGCTCCACATAGCTCAGCACCTTGCCATCGAACTTGCAGCGCAACACCGTCACCGAATACGCCTTGGCCTCTTGCGCTTTGAAATAGATGGGCAACAAGATGTCTCCATCCGCCAAATCCACCCGCTGCACACAACCCGCGCCTGCGTTGTAAAACTTGCCACCTTCCGGCATCGCCATCGTCACCCACGGCGTCCATTGACCCGTCTTTTCGTCATAGATGGAATACGGCGTTTGCCGTGGACCTCCCGCCATGACCTTGTTCTTCTGATACCGCACCGTGTGCCCGATGCCCAGAAGCGTCTTGGACTTCGCATGCCACTTCGGGGTGAAATCGCACACGCCCACACTGACGCCTTCAGGCTCCGCCCGCCGACCAAGCGTATCCGCATGCTCCACCGGCTTCGTCCAGGTCTGGCCCAGATCATCCGTGCGGATATCATTCAACGGCAGGAACACATCACTCCCCGTCAACTCCAGCTTCTGCATTGTGAGCACCACCTTCGGGGTCTTCCCCGGAATCGATCCCGCCCGCGGATGCACCCAACAGGTCTTTTTATCGAAACCTGTGCTGAGCACATCCAGCTTCAGTTGGTAGGCTTTGTCTGCCGCATAAACTGTGGACCATGGATCACTCAACACCCCGCAGAAAACCCCACCCGCAAGCGAGGCTAAGAACGTTCTCCGACTGGCTGGTTGCATGCCGTGAAAATTAAATCGACCGTAACGCCACAGCAAGCCGCGAGAACAACCAAACCCTTTTATCGCCTTTGCGCTCTTTGCTTTCTCGGCAGTCAATCCTCTGCACCAAAACCCCAACTTATCACCCCATGAAAACATCGAATTTGCTTTATTTTGCCAGCAGCCGGACAGTTTGAGTGTTATGGAGACCAGACGTCCGCATATCGTGGTATTGGGCGCCGGTTTCGGCGGGTTGACCTTCTGCCAGAAGTTCGCCCAGCCAGACGCGCGCATCACCCTTGTTGACCGCCAGAATCATCACCTGTTCCAGCCTTTGCTCTATCAGGTGGCCACTGCCGGCCTGTCCGCCCCGGAAATCGCCCAACCCATCCGCTCCATACTGTCTGACAAAGAAAACATCACCGTGCTGCTGGATTCGGTGAAGGACATCAATCTCAAGCAGCGTCAGGTGATGCTGGCAAGCAAGACCCTCGATTACGATTACCTTCTCATCGGCCTCGGCGGCGTCACCAGCTACTTCGGCCATCCGGAGTGGGAACAACACGCGCCCGGTTTGAAATCGCTCGATGACGCCCTGCGCATCCGCCGTGAAGTGCTGCTCGCTTTCGAGCATGCCGAAAACGAACCGGACCAAGCCGAGCACGACCGCCTGCTCACCGTCGTGGTCGTCGGGGGTGGCCCCACCGGCGTGGAACTCGCCGGGGCCTTCGCCGAACTCGCCAACCACGTCCTGCGCGATGACTTCCGCCACATCGACCCGACGGAAGCCCGGGTCGTACTGATCGAAGCCGGCCCGCGCCTGCTCACCCAGTTCCCGCCGGAACTCGGCGAGAACGCCCGCCAGAAGCTGACCGAAATGGGCGTCGAAGTCCGCGTGAACACCAAGGTGAAAAACATCACCCATGGCGTCGTGGAACTCGAAGATGGCCGCATCGAAGCGGAGAACATCATCTGGGCCGCCGGTGTCGGCGGCAGTCCCTTGACCAAGAAACTCGGCGTGGAACTCGATCGCGCCGGCCGCATCAAAGTGCTGCCCGATTGCAGCGTGCCGGGTCATCCCGAAGTCTTCGCCATCGGTGACATCGCCTCCCTCATCGATGCCAACGGCAAACCCGTCCCCGGCGTCAGCCCCGCCGCGATCCAGATGGCCGGACACGTCGCGAATATCATTGAAGATGAACTGCGCGATCACGCGGAACCGCCCGAGAAACGCCCGGCCTTCAAATATTGGGATAAAGGCTCCATGGCCACCATCGGCCGTTCCGCTGCCGTCTCGAAGATCGGCGAACTGGAGATGACCGGCTTCCCTGCCTGGTTGATGTGGCTGTTCATCCACTTGGTTTTCCTCGTGGGGTTCCGCAACAAGATTGCCGTACTCTTCCAGTGGGCCTACTCCTACTTCACCTACAAACGCGGCTCGCGCATCGTGACCGGGATCAAAACCTCCACCTCATAGCGGAGCTTCGATCTCCGATCCAGCGCGAAGACCGCCGAACCCTGTAATACCGCGCATAACATGTGAAATGTGGCCTCTCCCCGTTGAGGGGAGAGGGAGAACATTCGGATGCGGCCTAAATCTTTTCATCTCAAAGTCCATGACTGGCTCTAAACAACACCGTGCAGCGCTCAGAAACGTAACTAGACGTCACCCGCTTAAAGTTTTAACGTAACCTCGTGTTCCGACCCTGCATTGATTTGCACGATGGCAAAGTGAAGCAGATTGTGGGTGGCTCCCTCACCGACAATGGCGCTGGCTTGCGTACCAACTTCGTCTCCGAACGCCCCAGTGCCTGGTATGCCGAACTCTATCAACGCGACGGCCTCAAGGGCGGTCACGTCATCATGCTCGGCTCCGGCAACGAAGCGGCGGCCAAATCCGCGCTCGGTGCTTACCCTGGCGGCTTGCATGTCGGTGGCGGCATCAATGCCAGCAATGCCCGCAGCTATCTCGATGCTGGCGCCTCGCACGTCATCGTCACTTCGTGGGTCTTTCGTGAAGGCCGTCTCGATGAAGCCCGCCTGGCGGAACTCGTCCAGATCGTCGGCAAATCCCGGCTTGTCCTCGACCTGAGCTGCCGCGTGCGCGATGGCGAATATTTTGTCGTCACGGATCGCTGGCAGAAATTCACCAGCCTCCGCGTCACGCAAGAGACCCTGAAATCACTCGCGTCCTCGTGCGATGAATTCCTCATCCACGCCGTAGATGTCGAAGGCCTCTGCCAGGGTGTCGATCTGGAACTGGTGAAGCGCCTTGGCCAATGGACCCCCATTCCCACGACTTACGCCGGCGGGGCAAAATCATTGGAAGATTTGGAGCAAGTGGCCTCCGCCAGCCAGGGTCGCGTGGACCTTACCATCGGTTCAGCGCTGGATATCTTCGGCGGCAACGGCGTCCGTTACGAGGAATGTGTCGCCTTTAATCACCGGGCGGTCGGCAGAAAATAACTGGCCCATGCGCGATTGGTTCAAACGGCACTCGCTCAAGCTTCTGGCCATCCGGGATACGCCCAACGCCATCGCTGGCGGCATTGCCATTGGTTTTTTTCTAGGCTTCACCCCGCTCTTCGGCCTGAAGACCTTGCTCGCCATCGCCTGTGCCTGGGTCGTCCGCGCCAACATCATCGCCGCCGTCATCGCCGTTACCTTGCATGATCTGGCCCTGCCCTTGATGCCCCTGCTGCTCCGCATGGAATATCAGATGGGTTACTGGCTGCTCTCCCATCCGCACCAGTTTCCACCCAGCATGCACATCCACGATCTGAAAGCGCATGAATGGATGAAGTGGACCACCTTCGTCACTGTTGGCGTGCCGCTGTTGCTCGGTTCTGTGGTGTTTTCCCTGCCGGTGGCTGTCCTGTCCTTCTTCATCAGTCGCGAAATCATCACCCGCTACCGCCTCCGCCATCCCCACAAAGAACCCGAGGGCGGCACCGTAGCCTGATCACCTCGTAATCGTCCTTTTCTTCCTCTTTCGATGTTGGAAGTTGGACGTTCGATGTTCGATGTTTTCTATATCCTTAAAACCTCTCCCACCCCGTCCCTTCATACTTCGCCTCGAATAACTCCGGATGCTGCAATTCAGCGAGCATTTCGAGCGAATCCACCAAGCGCGGCCCTGGCCGGTTGAAGTAACTGTTCCCGTCGATCAAGAACACCTTGCCCTTCTTCACCGCCTGCAACTCATTCCACTTCGGCAGCTTCGTCAACGCCCCCATCTCTGCTCGCGTGCGCTTCAGATCAAACCCGCACGGCATGATCAGCATTATCTCCGGATCATGCTCCTGCACCACGCTCCAGTTGATCCACGGCGAATGCTTGCCTCCCTCTGCGAACAACGGGATGCCGCCCGCCAGATCGATCATCTCCGGCACCCAATTCCCCGCCGCCATCAAAGGATCAAGCCACTCAATGCACGCGACCTTGGGACGTTTCTTCACCACGCACGCCTTCTCGATCACTGACACACACCGCATCTTGAATTCCTTGATGATCGGCTTGGCCTCTTCCGTACGCCCCAAGGCTTCCGCCACCTGGAACATATCCGTCCATAGATCAGCAAACCGCTTGGGCGAGAGCGAAACCACCTTGGGCTGCGACGGCAACAAACTCTGCGCCGCCTGCTCCACCTCCGCCACACTCACCGCACAAACCTCACATTGCGCCTGCGTGATGATGTGCGTGGGCTGGAGCTGCTTCAACCGCTCCACATTGATATCGTAGAGTGCGAGCCCCTTTTCCAGCAGCGTCTTCACTTCCTTGTCAATGGCTCCACTCGCCGCCTTGTCATCCAGCCGGGCATGGGAACACACCGGCAACGCGCTCACCGACTCCGGAAAATCACACTCATGCGAGCGCCCTACCAAGTAGGGACCAAAGCCGAGGGCCGCCACAATCTCCGTGGCACTGGGCAGCAAGGATACGATACGAGGTCGTGACACGGAGGTAACTTTCTCCCATTTCAGAATTTGGACAAGGCAGAATAAACTTAAGCTGTCTAGTATGCGGGATGAGCTCTCATTTGACGAAACTTTCCTTTTTTGACTATCTTTTCGCATGCCAAAGGATCCTTCTTCAACGCGGCCACTCCGTGGCTTTGCCACCGGACCGGGAGTCTCTGGCTCAAAATACACGCCCGAGGAAACCATCCGCTTGCAGGAAATGTTCCTCCCTCAATCCGATCTCTACCGTCGTCGGCGCAAGCACGCTATGATTGCTTTCGTCGTTGGTGGACTTCCTTTAGTCGGCTCCCTCCTATTGAACGGCATAAGCAATTTTTTACTCGATCGCACTCCCATCCCTCAAAGCTTCGCTGCCCCCATTGGTTATCTGTGCCTGCTTTCTTTGGCCATTGGCATGGGCTTGATGTGGTCACTCCCCGCCCTGAAGTGTCCGGCCTGTCACAGTTTCTTGAACCAAGGAATTTCCCGCTACTGTCCTGAATGCGGCAGTGATCAGTTGGATACCGACATGTTTGGCCGTCCACAGTGCAAAAGCTGCGGTATGACCGTGAAAGGCAAACGCAATGAAGCAAGGTCATATCGCATCCGCGCCTGCACCGGCTGCGGCGTCATGCTAGACTATCAGGGCCTATGACTCTGGGTGCCAGCTCGCCGGATGCATCATCTGCAGCCCCGATTACATCGCCCAAGACTACGTGTCAGCGGACTGGCACACCGCGAAATTGATGATCTCCCTGCTTTGGTTCTTCAGCACCTCTTTAGATTTCGTCATTGGACCTTTCACCAGCGACTTCATCTGCGTCTATCTGCGCCCATCTGCGGTTAGTCCCTCTTTCATTTCGTCATTGGACATTCGCGCCCCGGCTGGCTACGTTTTGCGCCTGAATTATGCGGAGCGAATTGCTCAAGCACATTGATCGTGTGGTCGTCAAGGTCGGCACTGGCGTGCTGACCGACGAGAAGAAACGTCTCGACGTCAACCGGATGAAGGCGCTGGTGGGCCAGTTGGCAGTGCTCCAGCAGGCCGGCAAACAGGTCGTCCTGGTCACCTCTGGCGCTGTCGGAGCCGGCATGGGCGTGCTGGGCTTTGATAAACGCCCCACCGAAGTCGCCGAGCAGCAAGCCTGCGCCGCCGTCGGCCAGTCCCGCTTGATGGCGATGTATGAATCACTCTTCGCGCCCTACAATCTCCACGTAGCGCAAGTCCTCCTGACCCACGCTGACTTGGAACACAAAGAGCGCAACCTGAACGCCCGCAACACGCTCGTCACGCTCCTGAATCGCAACGTCATCCCCATCATCAACGAGAATGACGCCGTCTCCTTCACCGAATTGAAGTTCGGTGATAACGACAAGCTTTCAGCACTCGTCGCCGCCCTGCTGCCTGCGGACCTGCTCGTCATTCTCACCACCGTCGATGGCGTCATCGAAAATTTCGGCAAGCCCAACGCGCGCCTCATGTCCACCGTGGAGAAGGTGGAAGCCGCCGAAGGCGAAGCCAGCGGCACGACCAGCACCACCGCCGTTGGGGGCATGCTCTCTAAGATGCAGGCGGCCAAGATCGCTACGCGCTCCGGCATCCCGCTCATCATCGCCTCCGGCCTCAAGGGCGATTCCTTGGACCGCATCATCAAGCACGAGGATGTCGGCACTCTCTTCCTCCCGTCCACGCGCAAGCTCAAGAGCCGCAAACGCTGGATCGCTTTCTTCCACAAACCCAAGGGCACCTTGGTGGTGGATGACGGTGCCAAGAAAGCTCTGCGTGAATCCGGCAAGAGCCTCCTGCAACCCGGCATCGCCCGTTGCGAAGGCAAATTCGCCGCCGGTGAAGTCGTGAAAATCTGCGACCTAGACGGCACCGAATTCGCCCGCGGCATCACCGCATATGATTCCGCCTTCATCCGCGCCGGCGACGCCAAACGCGTCGAGATCGTGCACCGTGATAATCTCGTGATTTTGTAGTATGCAATTTAACGTGGCAAGGCGCGGTGTCCTCACCGCGCCGCCGTCGAAGCAACTGATTATCCGATTGCAAAACAGATCGTAGTAAGGTCAGCAACGCTTCACCTCCCTCGCCCCTCAACGGGGAGAGGGCCGGGGTGAGGGGTGAGAATTGGACTTACGTATCTAAAATCCCTTATGGCAAAGAAGAAACAATCCGGCATCGACCGCCTCACTGAAATCGCCTCCCGCCTCCGTGCGCCTGACGGCTGCCCGTGGGATCGCGAGCAGGATCACATGACGTTGCGCGAGCATGCCATCGAGGAAGTTTATGAACTCATCGACGCCATCGAAGCCAACGATGAGCCCGAGATGATCGAGGAACTCGGCGACATGTTGTTCCAAGTCGTCTTCCACTGCCAGCTCGGCAATGAACGCGGCGCCTTTGATTTCGATAAGATCGCCCACCGCATTTCGGATAAGCTTGTCAATCGCCACCCGCACGTCTTCGGCACCACGAAAGTAGGTTCCGTGGCCGACGTCCTGACCAACTGGGAAGCCATCAAACGCGCCGAAAAAGTCGGCACCCAGCACGAACGCCCTTCCTCCCTCGACGGCATCCCCAAGCATCTCCCCGCCCTGCAACGCGCCGAGAAGCTCGTGAAGAAAGCCCGCAAAGCCAAGCTGCTGGATGGTAAAGTTGGCGGCAAGAAACTGACGTCCAAGAAGGAACTCGCCGAACACCTCTTCTCCTTGGCCGCCTACGCCCAGCAACAAGGCTGGTCCGCCGAAACTCTCCTGCGCGAAGAAGTGAAACGCAAAGAAAAGGCGCTGCGGAAAATCGAACTGAAGTCTACCAAAGCTTCGTATTAACGCATTAACTCTTCTCCCTCTCCTCTCAACGAGGAGAGGGCCGGGGTGAGGAGTGAGCATGCCCAAGGTTGGCGCTCCGTTTTGCGTCCCATTCTCCCGCTGGACTTTCGCATAATCCGCACTAGTCTAGTTAACCAGCAACTATGACCGATCCACGTTACGCAAAGCTGGCCAAACTTCTCATCGAATATTCCACCGCGCTCAAAAAGGGCGAACGCGTCCTGCTCGACATGATCGATGTCCCGGACGAATTCACCGTGGAGCTCATGCGCGCCGCGCGCAAAGTCGGTGCCCTCCCCTTCGTCGAGACACGCCACACCCGCGTGACCCGGGAAGTGCTCCGCGAAACCGATGCCGAACACGCCAGCATCATCCGCGATATGGAATTGTTCCGGATGAAGAAGATGCAGTCCTACATCGCCATTCGCGGCAGTGCGAACGCGAACGAATCCTCCGACGTGCCCAGCGACCGCATGTCCGTCTATTCCAAGACGCTGCGCCCCGTGCAGAACTACCGCGTGAACAAGACCAAGTGGTGCGTCCTCCGCTGGCCCACGCCCAGCATGGCGCAAGCCGCTGGCATGAGCACGGAAGCCTTTGAGAATTTCTACTTCGATGTCTGCACGATGGATTACGTGCGGATGGCCAAGGCCATGATCCCGCTGGAGAGCCGCATGAAAAAGGCGGACAAGGTCCACCTGAAATCGCCCGGCACCGACCTCACCTTCAGTATCAAGAATATCGGCGCCAAGATGTGCAAAGGCGACCGCAACATCCCCGATGGCGAAGTCTTTAGCTGCCCGGTGAAGGATTCCGTTAACGGTGTCATCCAGTTCAACACGCCTTCGCTCTACTCCGGCACGAAGTTCGAAGGTGTCCGTCTCGTTTTCAAAGATGGCAAAGTTGTCGAAGCCACTGCGAACTCCGCGGCGAACACCAAACGCCTGAACGAAATCCTCGATACCGACGCCGGCGCGCGCTACATCGGCGAATTTTCCCTCGGCTTCAACCCCTACATCATGAGCCCGATGTGCGATATCCTGTTCGACGAGAAGATCGCCGGCTCGCTCCATTTCACGCCCGGTCAGGCGTATGAAGAATGCGATAACGGCAACCGCTCCGCCGTGCATTGGGACATGGTGCTCATCCAACGTCCCGAATGGGGCGGCGGCGAAGTTTGGTTCGATGGCGAATTGATCCGCAAAAACGGCATCTTCCTGCCGAAAGATTTGAAACCGTTGAACCCGGTGAACTTGAAGTAAGACCGGCAGCCGCTTTTAAAGCATCAAGGCGGTGGATGATCACTCATCCACCGCCTTTTTCGCGCTATTAGATGCAGATGGGATGAACTGCACCCACAGCGCTAAAGCAAAAACGCCATTATACTAACGTGCATCCCGGCAATTTATTCAACCGCACTTGTGCTCATTTTGCTGCAGCTTCACTCCACCCGCCGCCCAGCACCCGATAGAGCGTGACGTGGTTTGCCAGCCGTGCAAAACGCACGTTAGTCAGCGTCTGTTGCGCCGTGAAGAGGTCCTGCTGCGCCGTCAGCACGGCCAGAAAGCTGTCCACGCCTGACTTGTAACGCGCCTGCGCCAAAGTCAGCCGCTTCTGCTGCGCGGCCACCAGTTCCTGCACCGCCGCAAGCTGCTCATCGATCCAAGCCCGGACCACCAGGGCATCTGACACTTCACGAAACGCGGATTGGATCGCGCGCTCATACTGCGCCACCTCTACCAGCTTGCTCAATTTCGCCGCATCGAGGTTCGCCCGGTTACGCCCGGCCTCGAAGATGGGCACAGTGATCTGCGGTGAAAAATTCCACGTGGCAGACGGGCCCGTGAAGAGATCGGTCAATTGGGCGCTTGCCGTGCCACCGCCACCCGTCAACAAGATGCGCGGGAAATAAGCCGCCCGCGCAGCGCCGATATTGGCATTGGCCGCCTTCAACTGATGTTCCGCAGCGAGGATATCGGGCCGTTGCTGCAGCAGATCGGCTGGCATGCCGGGCGCGAGATTCGCCAGCACCGCCTTGTCGTCCAGTGCTTGCTTCGCCGGCAGATCAGCCGGTAACGCCGCTCCGACCAAAAGCGCCAGGGCATTGTCGGCCTGAGCCAGTTGCTGTTGGTAATTCGCCACACTGGCGCGCGCCGTCTGCACCAGCACTTGGGCAGAACTCACATCCAGCTCCGAAGTATCACCCAATTCAAACCGCCGCTTCGTCAGTTCCAGCGACTTGGTGACCGTGTCCAAAGTCTCTTGGGAAATCTTCAACTGCTCCGCCGCCGTTTGTTGGGCGAAGTATTGCACCGCCACCTCGGCAACGAGCGATATCCGGGCGCTCAAGCTCGCCTCCGCCGTGGCCAGATAATTCTCCAGCGCCTGCGCCTTGAGGCTGCGCACGCGCCCAAACAGGTCCACCTCGTATGAAGCGATTCCTTCAACGCTGTATCGGCTCGTCGTGACCGGCTTGCCGGTGCCGGTCAAAGAAGCAGGCGTCCGCTGGCGTGATCCGCTGGCCGAGGCATCCACGGTCGGAAACTGGTCCGCACCTTGGATGCGATACTGCGCCCGGGCGATCTCGACATTCAAAGCCGCCACCCGCAGATCGCGATTATTAGCCAGCGCCAGTTCGATGATTTTCTGGAGACGCGCATCTTTGAAAAACTCCACCCATGGCATTTGGGCGGCGCTCACACCATTCGTTGCGCTGGTCGGAGCTGTCCAAGTCGTCCCTATGGGCGACACCGGGCGCTCGTATTTGGGCGCCAGATTGCAGCCCGCCATCAACACCGCTGTAGCCGCGAGGGGCCAATAGATCTTACGCATGATGGGTTCCTCCTGCTTCCGGCTTCATTGTGGGGTCAGTCGTGGGTGGCCCGTCCTTGCCCTTGAAGATGCGGCGGATCACCACGTAAAAGACGGGCACCAAAAAGATTGCCAGTACCGTCGCGGAAACCATGCCGCCCGCCACGCCGGTGCCGATGGCGTTCTGACTCGCCGACCCCGCACCATTGCTGAGCACTAGCGGCATCACGCCGAGCACAAAGGCCAGCGAGGTCATCAAGATGGGCCGCAACCGCAGATGCACCGCTTCCAAGATGGACTCCATCAAGCCCCGGCCAGTGGCTTGCAGATCTTTCGCATACTCGATGATCAGAATGGCGTTCTTTGTCGCCAGCCCGACCGTCGTCAGCAGCCCGACCTTGAAATACACATCGTTCGGCAGCCCGCGCAGGGTCGCCGCGAGCAACGCACCGAGCACACCCAACGGCACCACGAGGAGCACGGCCACCGGGATAGACCAGCTTTCATACAACGCCGCCAGGCACAGGAACACAATCAAGATGGAAAGGGCGTAAAGCATCGGCGCTTGCGAACCGGAGAGCCGCTCCTCATAAGATTGCCCCGTCCATTCGTAGCCGATGCCTGCGGGCAGCTTGGCGGCCATCTCTTCCATGGCATCCATCGCCGCGCCCGTGCTGCCGCCCTTCGGCGCTGCACCGACGAGTTCCACCGAAGGGAAACCGTTATAGGTCTGTAACTGCGGAGCACCATAGATCCACTTCAACGTCATGAACGCGGATACTGGCACCATCGTCCCCTTGTTGTTACGCACGAATATCTTCCCGATGTCATCGGGGGTCATGCGGTAAGGCGCATCCAGTTGCACGATCACGCGCTGGATGCGGTTGCCGTTCACGAAGTTATTGACGTAAGAAGATCCAAGCGTGGATTGCAGTGTGGTGTTGATATCTCCCAGCGACACACCCAGCACGCTGGCCTTGTCCTCATCTATCTCGATCTTCAACTGCGCTGCATCTTCCAAGCCCTGCATCCGCACGCCGGAGACATGCGGGTTAGTCGCCGCCATGGCGAGCAATTGCTCTTTCGCCTCCAACAGCTTGGCATGGCCCAAACCGCCCAAGTCCTGAAGCTGGAAATCAAAGCCGGCGGAATTGCCCAACTCCGAGATGGCGGGCGGATTCAACGGGAAGATGATCGCGTCTTTGATGCCGGAGAAGTGCGCGAATGCCCGGCCGATAACGGCTTGCACCTTATGCTCCTCGCCTTTGCGCTCCTTCCAATCTTTCAACCGCGCAAATGACAAGGCCGAGTTCTGCCCACGACCGTTGAAACTGAAGCCAGACACCGTGATGAAGCTCTCGATCTCCGGTTGCTTGAGATAATATTCCTCCACCTGCTTCAACACCTGCTCCGTGCGGGCTTGCGTGGCCCCCACCGGCAATTGGATGTTCGTCAGGAAATAGCCCTGATCTTCTTCCGGCAGGAAGGACGATGGCATCTGCATATAGAGGAAGCCCACACCGATCACGATCGCGAGATACGCCACCATGGAGGTGCCGGTCCATTTCAGGATACCACCGACCCACGATTGATAACGGGTCGTCGCCCGGGCAAACGTGCGGTTGAACCAGCCGAAGAAACCACGTTTCTCGTGGTGATGCCCCTTCTCCACCGGCTTGAGCAATGTCGCGCACAAAGCCGGCGTCAGGGACATCGCCAGGAAACGGAGAACAGCATGGAGGCCACCAGTGACAATGAAAACTGGCGGTAGATCGTGCCAACAGAACCGCTGAAGAACGCCATGGGAATGAACACCGCCGTCAACACCAGCGAGATGCCGATCAAGGCGCCCGTGATCTGGCCCATCGCCTTGCGCGTGGCCTCGACGGGCGATAATCCCTCCTCGCTCATGATACGCTCCACGTTTTCCACGACCACGATGGCATCATCCACCAAGATACCGATCGCCAGCACCATGCCGAACATCGTCAGCACATTGATGGAGAAGCCGAACGCATTCATCACCCCGAACGTACCGAGCAAGGCCACCGGCACCACAATCGTAGGGATCAGCGTTGTGCGGATATTCTGGAGGAACAGATACATCACGAGGAACACCAGGATGATGGCTTCCACCAGAGTCTTGATCACTTCCTTGATGGAGATGTCCACGAAGGCAGAAGTATCCAAAGGGTAATTCACCACCACGCCCGGCGGAAAGAACTTGGCGAGATCGTCCACCTTTTTGCGGACCGCCTTCGCCGTGGTCAACGCATTGGCTGAAGGCGACAGCTTCACCGCCACTGCAGCGGAGGGGTTGCCGTTCACGCGTGCTTGGGTGGAATAATCCTGCCCACCCATCTCTACCCGGGCGACATCACGCAAGCGCACCCGGGAGCCGTCTTGATTGACCCGCAGCAGGATGTTCTCGAACTCGGAAACCGAGCGCAACGTGGCGCGCCCTTGGAGAATGACGTTGAGTTGCTGGCCCTCCACAGAAGGACGCGCACCCAACTGCCCCACGGGGATCTGCGCGTTCTGGTTTTGAATGGCTTTGCTGACATCATCTGACGTCATGCCGTAGCTGGTGAGTTTCTCGGGGTTCAGCCAGATACGCATGGCGTATTGCGTGCCGAACATCATCGCTTCACCCACGCCCGTCACGCGCCGGATCGGATCCAGCACGCTGGAGGCGATGTAATTGCCGAGCGCGATCTCATCCAAGCTGCCATCCGGCGTGGAGAGTGTGAAGAAGAGCATGAAATTACGCGTCGCCTTCGCCACCGTGATGCCCTGTTGCTGCACTGTTTGCGGCAAGCTGGGCGTCGCAAGCTGCACTTTGTTTTGCACCTGCACCTGCGCCACGTCCGGGTTCGTGCCCGGCTGGAAATACAACGTCACTGTCGCCTGCCCGGAAGCATCGCTCGAGGCCGACATGTAGAGCAGGTTGTCGATACCGTTCAACTGCTGCTCGATGACGGATGTGACGGTATCCTGCAACGTCTCCGCCGAGGCACCGGCGTAGGTCGCCGAAACCGAGATCGAGGGCGGTGCCACATTCGGATACTGGGCCACCGGCAGGCGCGTGATGGACAGCCCGCCCAGCACCATGATGAGGATGGAGACCACCCAGGCGAAGACCGGACGATCAATGAAAAATTTGGCCATGATACAAACTCCTTAACGGGTAGCCGGGGCCGCTGCCGGTTGATTGGTTGTGACAGTGGGCACATACGGCTTCGTCGTCACCTTGGCGCCCGGTCGCGTCTTTTGCAGACCTTCCACGATGATACTCTCACCAGGCTTCAAACCGCTGGTCACGACCCACTTCTCGCCTACGGCCGTATCCGCCTGGATAACCCGTTTTTCGACCGTGTTGTCCGGCTTCACCACCAGCACGCTGGAAGTTCCGTTGGCACCACGTGCCACTGCCCGTTGCAAAACAGTGATAGCTTGGGAATTCACCGCCTGTTCCAGACGGGCGCGCGCAAACATGCCCGGCAACAACGTGCGTTCCGGATTCGGGAACTCGGCACGCAACGTGATCATCCCCGTTGTTTGATCCACCGCCAAATCGGAGAAAAGCAAACGGCCCGGATGCGCATACACCGTGCCATCTTCCAGCAGCAATGTGACCGCTGCTTCGCTCGGCGCCACGCTCTTGAGCTTGCCCTCGCGCAAGGAACGCTGCAGGCGCAAGACTTCCGTGCTGGATTGCGTGAAGTTCACGTAGATCGGGTCCATCTGCTGGATTACGGCCAGCTTGGTGGCTTCGCCTTGGCCGACCAAGGCGCCTTCCGTCACCAACGTCCGCCCGATATGTCCGGCAATCGGGGCCGTGACACTGGCATAGCCCAAGTTCAACGAAGCCGTCTCCAACGCCGCTTTGCTTGCCAGCACCTCCGCTTGAAACACGGCGGCCGAGGCGGCGGCATTTTCATACTCCTGTTTGCTCACCGCATTGATCGCCACCAGTTCGCGATAACGATTGGCTTGGGACTCCGCCTGCTTGAGATTCGCCTCCGCCTTGGCCAGCGCGGCTTGCACGTTGTTATAAACCGCCTTCAGCGGTGCGGGATCGATCTGGAACAGCAGCTCCCCGGCTTTCACATCCGCCCCTTCTTGAAATTTCTTCTCAAGCAAGATACCGGCGACCCGGGCGCGCACTTCCGCCGTGCGGACGGCATCCACCCGCCCCGGCAGCTCCGAGATCACACTGACCGGCTCCGTGGCCACCGTTACGACTGTCACCTCCGCGGGCGGTGGCGCCGCGGGCGCGGCAGCGGGCTTCTTGCCGCAACCGGCCACCAACCCCAACACCAGCAAACTCATACAAAGCGATTTCATTAAGTGTATAATACACTCATTTGCGATGAGCAGAATGACTTTGATGTTTCCAAGCTCGTAACTTTTTATTACCACTAGTCTTGTTATGGAATTAAGGCATCTCCGCTATTTCCTCGTGGTGGCGGAAGAACTGAACTTTAGGCGGGCGGCCGAGAAGCTGCGGGTCACGCGACCAGCGCTGAGCAAACAGATCAAGGACTTGGAGGATGAACTCGGGGTCCGCCTGCTGGAGCGCAATACCGTACGGGCCAGCCTGACCGATGCCGGCCGGGTCTATCTGGCGGAAGTCCGGGAGATCCTGTCCCGGGCCGCACAGGCGACCACTCTGGCCCGTGAAGCCGCGGCGGGACGTTGCGGCTCCCTGACCATTGGCAGCGCCGGCGCCTTGGCGCCTATTTTCCTGCCCAACGCCTTGAAATCATTTCACAGCAGTTTTCCGGAAGTGGAAGTCATCATGGAGGAATCTCCCATCCCGGAACAGATGACCGCGCTCGCTTCCGGCCACTTGCAGATCGCTTTCTCTTTCGAAGAAAGCCGGGTGAACACGCCGCAATTTCAACGTCTCTCCGTGCTGCAATCGACCTTGGGTGTCGCCGTTGGCCGGGGTCATCGGCTGGTCGGACAGCAAAAAGTGAGTCTGGCTGACCTCAAGGACGAGAACATCGTCTGCATGGGCACGGAGTGTGAATCGGAACACGCCGAACATATCCGCCGGATCTTCAAGGTCAGCGGCATCAAACCGCGCCGATTCAAGTATTGCCAGAGTTTCGATACCCTCGTCGCCATCATTGCCAGCGGTCACGGCATCACCTTCATGCTGCACGCGCTGGAATCCTATCGCGCGCAGGAGATGAAAGTCATCGCCCTGCACGGTTCGCAGGCGGAACTGGATTTCCAGCTCTGGGCTGTCTGGCGGAAAGACGAAACATCCCAGTTGGTCCACAACTTCATCAAGACCCTGAAACCCGACCGGCGTGCCAGCAAGAACTATCCCCTGCCGACCGTGCTGCGGGCGGCTTGATGTTCGCTAAATAAAAAGGCCGCCCATTTTCGGGCGGCCTCTGCAAATTGATTTAAGCTGTGCTTAAGTCTTCAGTATCGTGATGAATTGCTTCATCGCCGGAGACAGCACTTTGCTCTTCTTGTAGATGACCGCGAGCGGACGGTAGAATTCGGCATCTTCCATTTTCACTTCCACCAGCGTCTGTTTCTGGACCTCTTGGATGATGGTGTTGTGCGGCACGATCGAGATACCGGCATCGATCTCCACGGCCCGCTTCACCGTCTCGATGTTGTCGAACTCCATCACCGGCATCAGCGTGACGCCTTGATCTTTGAACACCTTGTCGATGGCCCGGCGCGTCGGGATGTCCGGCTCGAAACCCACGAACTTCTGACCGGCGATCTGCTTGAGCTTGATCTGCTTCAATTTCGCGAACGGATGTTGCGGGTGGCAGATGAGCACCATCGGGTCCTGCCGCAGCGGAATGATTTCGAGACGCAGTTCCTTTTGCGGATACGCAACGAGACCGATGTCCACCACGTTGCCCAGCACGTCATCATACACCTGGTTGCCCGGCGATACTCCACGTGGACATTGACGGTGGGGAACTGCTTCAAGAATTGTTTCAGATAAGGCGGAAGATCATGCAAACCGATGCTGTAAATGGTCGAGACACGGATGGTGCCGGATACGATATCCTTAATCTCCTGGATACGATTCTGCAGGGCATCGTAAGTTTGGATAATCTGTTTGCTGTATTCGTAAAGGACTTGCCCTTCACGGGTGAGCCGGAATTTCTTTTTGCTGCGCTCGATGAGGATGGATTTGAAGTGACGTTCGAGCGAGCTAATCTGCTGGCTGACAGCGGATTGAGTCACGTTATTGATCTGGGCCGCCTTCGTGAAACTCTCTGTTTCGGCAAGATCAGTAAAAACTTTCAGGCTCTCAATTTGCATGAGGGAGCCTTTTAAACCACCTAACCAATTAAGTCAACTTATGTTAGGTAGTAATATATTCTTCCGGATTAAGCACTTTCTTCACTTTCAGCAGCAAGTCTTGGCTGCTGAACGGTTTCTGCAAATAGATCTCGCTCGAATTTTCTTCAGCGCTCTTGGAGCGCACATAACCAGAAGTGCAGATTATGGGGAGGTGCGGCGCCAAGAAGCGCACCTTCTCGATCAACTCGCGCCCGCTCATCTTCGGCATCACCAGATCGGTGATCAGCAGATCGATCCGGGCGGCGTTTTCTTGCAGCAGGTCCAGTGCACTTTGCCCGTTGTTCGCCGTGATCACGCGGTAGCCGAACGAAGACAACACCATCTCACCCATCGTGAGCAGGAGGTCTTCATCATCCACCATGAGAATCGTTTGCGTGCCGCGCAATTCGTCATCGTTGTAAACACGATCTTGCACCATCCGCTTTTGCGCCGGCAGATAGATACGGAAAGACGCGCCCTGACCGGGCAGACTTGAGACTGCGATCGTCCCGCCGTGGTTGGAAACAATTCCGTAAACCCAGGCCAGCCCCAACCCGCGATGCCCGTACTTCGTCGTGAAGAACGGTTCAAAAATACGCGGCAAAATTTCCTTCGCGATGCCCGGGCCGGAATCCGAAACTTCCAGACACACGTAACTGGCTGGCGCGAGCATGATGGCGCTGTCTTGCGTCGGCTCCAGCACATCTCGGTTGCGCGTGACCACGGTGATGCGGCCTTCTTTGC
Organism: Limisphaerales bacterium; assembly: GCA_965283725.1. GTDB lineage: Bacteria > Verrucomicrobiota > Verrucomicrobiia > Limisphaerales > JAEYXS01 > JAEYXS01. The sequence goes on along the minus strand of CBDIPT010000001.1, from coordinate 305,858 downwards.
CCACGGCCTGCACCGCGTTCTCCAACACCTTCATCACCGCCTGCTGCATCTTGCCTTCTTCAAAATTCGCCGTGTAGAGCTTGCTCTCCAGATGCAATTTCCACTCCACACCCGTACCCGCGATGGACCGGAATGACTCCACACCATTCCGCAACAAATCGTTCAGATTCCCCGCAACCTGCGCCTTTGTATCCTTCTCCTGCCGGCTGAACACCGCCAGATCATGTGCGATCTCCGCTGCTTTCTCCGCGGACTTCTCCACCTCGATCAGGGAATTCCGCCACGGACTGTCCGCCGGTAATTTGCGGAGGATAAGTGAGGTGTGGCCGAGCACACTCGTCAACGCGTTGTTGAAATCCAGAGCGACCGTCCGCGTCAACTGCAACGCACATTCCAGCTTCTGCTTGTGGATCTGCGCGGGATCCATGGGGCCGCTGGCCGGCCGGTCAGGCTGGCGGAAAAACATCGTAGTGCCGCCACTCGGAGCGCCCACTTCCCGGAAGAGCTGCATGATGCAACCCGTTTGCCCGTTTTGCGCGGTGGGACAAAGGTAACTGGAAAAGGTCTGCTTGGCTCCGTCCTTGCCGCGCAAGCTGATGACTACCGGGGACTGCGCGGCGAGCATCGATTGCCGCAGGAAGGTTGGCGCGTCGGTCTGATTGGAGGCTTCCCAGATGGTCGTCAGGTTGCTGGTTCCCGGTTCAACCCCAAAACTGTATAAGGCTGCTTCGTTGGCCCCCAAAATCCGGCCATCGGCAGCAACGATGAGCACCGGCCACCCGGCCTGTCCCAATAAGTTTGTCCAGTCTTGACTCATCAAATCCAACCTAACGTATAAAGGCGCAGCCTTCGCGCAAAAGTAACTCTTTGCCCGACATACTAGTTACCATTTACCGATTTCGCAAACATCCGTGTAAAAATACGTATAACTTCGCTGTTCCGTCGGTTATGCAGAACGCCCGATGCCATCACTTCATCATGTGAGATAGGAGCTTGCGCCAGGCCAGCCGCCATATTTGTCAAACCTGATAAAGCCGCCACCCGCAACCCTAGCCGACGGGCCATGATCGCCTCCGGCACCGTGCTCATCCCTACGGCACTGGCACCCCAACGTCGAAAAGCCGTGATTTCTGCCGGGGTTTCGTAGCTCGGTCCGGAAACCGCCAAGTAAACCCCCTCCCGCATGGGGCATTTCGCCTCTTTACCGGCCCGTTTCAGCCATTTACCGAACTCCGCATCATATACTGCCGACAAATCCAAAAAGTCACCTACTCCGTTCCAACCCATTTCACATAAAGGGTTTACCCCCATGAAATTGATATGATCCCGCACCACCATCAAGTCTCCCCGCCGCCAACGCGGGTCAAGGGCACCGGCGGCATTGGTCAAAAGGAGGTTTTTCACACCATACTCCGCCAAGGCACGCACAGCAAAGGTTACATCGGCAATATTTCGGGATTCATAATAGTGTGTTCGCCCGGAGATAAGCAAAACTTTGACCCCGGAGAGCGTTCCCCAGCCGATTCGCCCGGCATGACCAGCCACCCGGGGATTAGGATACCCCGGGATTTGCGCCGCTGCCAACCATTCCCCGGCGAAATTATCCGCCACGGCTCCGAAACCACTCCCCAGCACAATCGCCAGATCAGGCGCAGTCGCGGAGATTTGCCGGAACTTGGCCACCGCCCTGATGACGTCCGGGTAGCCTGTATTTTGTCGGTCCATTGCTACCCCATGGGCCTACCTAGGCAGCGCATAAGAATCAAGTCTCTGTATTGACTAGATGACAATTAACTGGCACCTTGGGAATCTTGTTGTCTCTGACGAGAGACACCTCAGACGAACCGGAACTATGGCTAAATTGACTCGCAGCAAAACGAACACGAAAGCGGAAAAGGCGGACCCAACACCGTCCCGCGCACGTGGCCGCAAATTGGTCTTTGGTAAAGGCGCAGCTACGGATGGCCCGGCCTCGGGCGCGCTCCGCCCCCCTGATAAAATCGCTCCCGGCAAAGGTGGTGACAAGGACAAGGAAGCCGCTCTTGAGACTTCCGTCCCGCAACGCTTCGCCACGGCTGACCTCCTGGAGAAGGTCAAAGAACTTTCCGACCTCGCTCGCGAGCAAGGTTACCTGACGTACGACGACATCGCCGAAGCCCTCGCCGAAACCCCGCACACTGCGGAAGACCTCGACGAGATCCACCAGCGCCTGAGCAATCTCGATATCGAGATCGTCGATCAGGACGAAGTGGAACGCGCCAAGCAGACCACGGAGAGCGAAGACGAGGATGAACGCGCCCGTCTGGACAGCCTGGATGACCCCGTCCGCATGTATATGCGCCAGATGGGCAAGACTCCCCTGCTCACCCGCGAGCAGGAAGTCGAGATCTGCAAACGCATTGAAGACGCCGAACTCAACGTCAAGCGCATCATCTATTCCTTCGGCTTCACCGCCAAGGAACACATCGCGCTCGCCGAGAAGCTCATCTCCGAGCCGCCGAAGGAACGCTTTGACCGTGTCATCGTGGACAGCAAGATCGAAGGCCGTGAGAACCATCTGAAGGCGCTCCGCCGCCTCGTGAAAAAGGTCCGCGAACTCGATCACGAAGTGGATCTCGCCTACGCCAACTGGCGCAAAGCCGCCGAAGGCAACAAGAAGGAAAAAGCGCATCAGGAGATGCTGAAGCTGGACAAGAAGCTGCAAGGCACCTTCGGCCAGTTCTTCTTCAAGCAAAAGGTGCTCGAGGAAATGGCCGTCGTTTCCGACAACATCCACGACAAGATTTTGGTCAGCCGCCGCTTGATCAAGGAACTGGAACACAAAGGCAAGTCCTCCCAGGTCTTGAACATTATCGAAGGCGAATCCTCGAAGATCCGCGCTTTGGAAGACTTCGTCCGCATGCCGGAACAGGGTTACCTGAACGCGCACGCCGAGATGAAGCGCTTCGCCGATGCCGCCCAGAAGGCCAAGATGGAAATGGCCGAGGCCAACCTGCGCCTCGTGATCTCCATCGCCAAGAAATACACGAACCGTGGCCAGTCCTTCCTCGATCTGATCCAGGAAGGCAACATGGGCCTGATGAAGGGCGTCGAGAAATTCGAATACCGCCGTGGTTACAAGTTCTCCACTTATGCTACGTGGTGGATCCGCCAGGCGATCACCCGCTCCATCGCGGATCAGGCCCGCACGATCCGTATCCCGGTGCACATGATCGAGATCATCAACAAGGTCTGGCGCGTCCAGAAGCAGTTGATGCAGGAACTCGGCCGTGAAGCCACGCCGGAAGAGATCGCCGATGAAATGAACATGCCGGTGGAGCGCGTGAACTCCATCCTCCGCATGGCCCGCCAGCCGGTCTCGCTGCAAGCCCCCGTGGGTGATGACGGCGACTCCAGCTTCGGTGACTTCATCGAAGATCAATCCGTCGAAAACCCGATCGATTCGACCGGTTACAGCATGTTGAAGGACAAGCTGGGCGAAGTGCTCAACACCTTGACCGAACGCGAACGCCGCATCCTCGAACTCCGTTTCGGTCTCGTAGATGGCTACGCCCGTACGCTGGAAGAAGTGGGTAAACAATACAAAGTGACCCGCGAACGTATCCGTCAGATCGAAGCGAAGGCGCTGCGCAAGCTCCGTCACCCGACACGTATCCGCCACCTGCAAGGCTTCCTCGAAACCGCCGAAGCCGCGTAAGCAGCCGCGAACAATCTCAAAAGCCGGTCATCGCCAGATGACCGGCTTTTTCTTTGGAGCGCCGAGCTCCAGCTCGGCGAGAGATTTCCAAGCTCAAATCAGCAATACAAACAACCACATACTATCGAGCCCGAGCTCGGCATTCCACTTCCCGCTTGCCTCCGACTGCCACCTCATTAATCTCCGCGCCCGTGACTAACGAATCTGATTTATTACCACGTTCGCCGCTCTTGATCTTTTTGCTCGTCGCCGCTTCTGACGGCAAAGTGGACAAGAAGGAACTCGCCAATTTCCAAAAGGTCATCATCGGCTCGGGCAAGTTGAACAGCCCCCTGCTCCAAAAGGCCATCGCCGAGATGCTCCCTAACTTGGAGCGTTATCTGTTGGAGCTCACCTCCGGCAAATTCGATTACATCGGCGAACTCAAACGCATCGCGGAATACGTGGATAAAAACCATGCAGCGGAAGCCCAGACGTTCAAGATGTCCCTGCTCGGTCTGGGCAAACTCATCGCGGAATCTTCCGGCGGCTTCTTCGGCTTCGGCAACAAGATGAGCAAAGAGGAGGAAACCGCTTTGGTGGCGATCGCCGTGACGCTGGGTGTTTATCCCAAGCCGTAAGCGGATCAGGCTTTACGATTTACGCGCCTATCCAAGTGATTGGCGCGTAATTTTTTTGCACCTCCACGTGACGAAGCACTCGTAAATCCTCTTACGCCAATATCTCTTTAATCACTTGCCCGTGATCAATCTCGAGCCGTTTCCGCCCCGGCACTTCCAGCCGGCGTGAATCCAGCCCCAACTGGTTCATGATCGTCGCGTGCACATCGGTGACGTAATGCGGGTTTTCCACCGCATGGAAGCCCAGTTCGTCCGTGCTGCCATGCACCACGCCACCTTTGATGCCTCCGCCCGCCATCCACACGGAGAACCCGAAAGGATGATGATCCCGCCCATCCGCACCTTGTGAACCCGGCGTGCGGCCGAACTCCGTGGCGAACACCACGATCGTGTCATCCAACATCCCGCGTTGTTTCAAATCTTGCAGGAGACCGGCGATCGGCTTGTCCACCTGACGGCTCAGATTCGTGTGATTGCTCAAGAGGCCAGAATGCGCATCCCACGCCCCGGCCGCACCATCACCATGCTGGATCTGGATGAACCGCACGCCGCGTTCAGCGAAGCGTCGCGCCGCCAGCAACTGCATGCCGAAGGGTTTCGTAGCGGCATCGTCGAGGCCGTAGAGTTTCTTGATGCTATCGCTCTCTTGGTCGAAGTTAATGACGTCCGGCACCGCCGCCTGCATGCGGAAAGCGAGCTCGTAGGCCTTGATACGGGCGAGCAGATTCGGATCTTGCGGATACTTCACCGCGCTGAAGCGGTTCAACTTGCCGAGCAACGCAAACTCCGCCGCCTGTTCCGCCTCGGTGATATCACTCTCCGGCTTGGCAAAGTCCAACGGCGCCTTGGGATCAATCTTTAGAGGAACGGCATCGTAAGCCGGCCCAAGATAATGGCCATCGCGCGAATCGAAGAACCGCGGCCCCATGTTGATGAACTGTGGCAGGTTTTCATTGAGCGAACCCAGCCCGTAATTCACCCACGCCCCGATCGTCGGGAACCGGCCATCCAGCATGTGCCGCCCGGAATGGAACTGCACCTGCGCGCCGTGATTGTCATCCGTGGTCCACATGGAACGGATGATGGCGATGTCATCCACGCACTCGCGGATATGCGGAAAGAAATCGCTGATCTCGATCCCGCTCTGGCCAGCTTTGCGAAAACCGGTCTGCAGCGGATAGATGACATTGCGCTGCTGGCCGTTCGCATCGTTCACCACCACCACCCGCACTTTCTTGAGCTTCTCCGGATTCTGGACTTCTTTGTACGGCGTCTCCCCGATGGATTTGCCCGCGTATTTGTTCAGCTCTGGCTTGGGGTCGAAACTTTCCATGTGGCTCACCCCGCCGCGCATGAAGAGCCAGATGACGCTCTTGGCCTTCGGTGGGAAATGCGGCTGGCCCGTTGGCGGCGCCCAAGCTTCCGCCGCGTAACCGTCACGCTGCAACAACGACGCCAGCGCGATGCTGGAAAAGCCCATGCCGATATCGCCCAAGAAAGAACGGCGCGTCAGCACTGGCCGGCGCTGCTGAAAGTATGAGGAAAAGGAATTCATGCGCTTACCTCACAGTGATAAAATCGTTGTGGTTGAACAAGGCGTGCACCAGCCCGGCCCGCGCCCGCGCTACGGGATCTTTCTGTCCTTGCTTCTCCGCGAGGCTGCGCAGTTGCATCAAGGTCTCCGCGCAGACTTCCAGCTCCGCCTTGGTCGGCTCGATGGCCAGCACGGTCTCGTAAGCGGTGCGGATAAAGCCGTCGTCCGTAGAGGCCGCACGGTCCGCCGCGATCTTCTCGGCCAGCTTACCTGCAGCCGCCATGGAGAGCTTGCTGTTGGCCAGCGCCAACGCCTGCTGCGGCAGAACACTCTCGGAACGGCGATAGCACTCTTGCACGTTCGCATTATCGAACGTCTCGAGGAACTTATGCACATCATCCTTAGAATGCGTGAAGTAAAGGCTGCGCCGGAACACGGTGTTCTCCTTGTTCGGGTCGATCGTGGGTCCGCCCATCGTAAGATCAAGCTGACCGGCCAATTGCAGCAAGCTGTCGCGAATCGACTGTGCCTCCATGCGCACGGGATTCATGCGCCAGTAATATTTGTTCTCCGCATCTTTCGCGAGGGTCGGCTTGGAGGCATCGGCATTCGAGGAACTCAGGCGATACGTGCGCGAAAGCACCATCAACCGGTGTATGTGCTTGATGCTCCAACCGCTGGCCACAAACTCCGTCGCCAGCCAGTCCAGCAACTCCGGATGCGTCGGTGCCGCGCCACGGCGGCCAAAGTCCATCACCGTGGGCACCAACGGCTGGCCGAAGTGCCGCAGCCAGAGGTGATTCACGGCCACGCGCGCGGTCAGCGGGTTTTGTGCATTCGCGATCCACTGCGCCAAGGCCGTCCGCCGCCCCGTGCTGGTGGCGGGGAATGGCAGATTGCGATGATCCTCTTTCTCATCCGGCCCCTCAAGCGCCTTGAGCGAACCGCGTAGAGACGCGTACGCTTCGCCCGGCTGCTTCAACCGTTCCCGCGCCTTGCTCACCGTTTCCTGGGCCGCTTTCAACTTCTTTTCGGCTTCGGTCTTTTTCTTAGCATTGGCACCGGCAATATCTTCCTGCAACTTGGCCAAAGCCACTTCCGCTTCCGCCAGTTTCAAGGCCGCATCATCTTTCGCCGCCGCCGCGATCAAGGTGGCCAGCCCGGCAGCTTTGGCGACCGCGCTCTTGGCTCGATCTGCCTGCTGCGCGCTTTGGAGCGCTTTGATCCGCAATTCGGCCACCGTCAGATTCTTCTGCGCCGTCGCTTGCGCAGCCTTGGCGTCCGCAAATTGCGCTTCGATCGAATTCCCCTTCAGCACAAAACCCGATGGCAACTCAGACAGTTCGAAACCGGAGAACTCGGCACGGGCATCAAACGTAGTCAGTTGGATACGACCGGCACGCCGCTCAGGCAATGAATACCCCAGCGCCTGCTCGCCGTTCACGAAGATGGTCAACTGCTTGCCTTGCGCGAAGACTTCCAGTTCATACACCACGCCCGTTTTCACTTCCCGCGTCTGGATGCCGTTCGGCGGATACGTGGACTTGCCGTTCTCCGATAACGCCACCTGCAACTTGGAACCACTGCTGGCGCTGAGATACACCAGCACATCGCGCTCTCCGGCCAGGTCAAAGGAGAGGCCGACGGATTTCCATTTCTCACCACCCAAAATCTTGAAACGCACCTTCGCCTGAAAATCAGCCGGATGATCGGTCCGTGAGCGCAATACCCGGCGTTGGCTGCCCGCCTCGGTTTGCTGCAACACTCCGCTCTCGTATTTCCACTGTCCGCCGATTTGCTCCCACGCTTCCGTCTTGAGCCGGCTGAAATCATCTTTGAATTTCAGCACGGGAGCAGCGTTCTCGCCCTTGGCCGACAGAGCTTTCTTTTCCAACGCGGCGAAATCCTGTTGCGTTTTCTCACTCGCACTCTGGGCGTTTTTCAACTGCTGTTGCGCCAGCTCGAGGTGGTTCTGAAAAACATATTCCAGCAAAGTGGGATTATGCGCTTCCGGCGGCAAGGCTACCGGTTTGATCGCCGGTTCGCGCAGTTTGAAGATGACAGGTACCGTGGGTACGATCTCCTTCGATTTATCCGGATGCTTCTCATCTCCGCGCACATGCAGATAAGTCGGCGTATCCAGATATCCGTCATAGGCGCGAGGCAAGCCGTTCTTCTCCAGATTGGGCTCCCCGGGCAATTCATCCAGCCGCACGTGATACGGCTCAAAGAACGCACGCCAAGCGTAGTAATCCTTCGCCGTGACCGGATCATACTTGTGGTCATGGCACTTGGCGCAATTCATCGTGATACCAAGGAACGCCTTGGACGTATGCTCGACGACTTCATCAAGCCACGTCGTGCGATTGAAGAGGTAATAATTGCGCGCCAGAAAACCTGTGGCTCGCAAGGTATCGCGATCCGTGGGAGCGATTTCATCGCCCGCCAGCATCTCCAGCACCATGCGGTCATAACCCTTGTCCTTGTTCAAGGACTCCACGATCCAATCGCGCCAATGCCAGATATGTTTCTGGCTGTACCGCAACTGATCGCCCAAACCGTACCAGTCCGAGTAACGCCAGATGTCCATGAAATGGCGTCCCCAGCGTTCTCCGTATTGCGGTGAAGCCAGCAGACGATCCACCACACGTTCATAAGCTTGCGGCGAGTTATCCGCTTCAAATGCATGGATCTCCGGCAGGCCCGGCGGCAGACCGGTCAGGTCCAGATACACCCGGCGAAGCCAAAGCGACTTCTCGGCCAGCGGCTGCGGTTTCAACCCGCGCTGCTGATGCTCTGCGGCGATGAAGGCATCAATCGGATTTTGCGCCCACTCGCGCGCTTTTACTTTTGGAACAGCCGGGCGAACCGGCGCTTTGAAAGCCCAGTGATCTTTCGGGTCCACCTCTGGCTTCTCATCCGCCGGTGCTTTCGCTCCCTGCGCGATCCAGAGCTTGATCAGCGAGATCTGCTCGGGCTTGAGCGGCTCTCCTTCCGGCGGCATCCGTTCTTCCTTGTCGCTGGCGGTGACACGCTCGATCAGATGACTCGCCTCCGGTTTGCCAGCGACAATTCCCGCCCCATGCTTGCCGCCTTGCAACAAGAACGCCGCTGTGTCCAGGCGCAACTTGCCCTGTTGCTTTAAAACACCGTGGCAGGCGTAACAACGCTCCACGAGAATTGGTTTGATCTGCGTGGGATAATCTATCCGGCTGGCAGCGAAGAGGTTCCCCGTCGAAACAGGCACCAGCAAAGCAGCCAGCACCAGTGCACAAAGGCTAGATGTCGGATAGCGTTGGGTATCGCCATGCTCAGCAGGGAACATGCTCACTACCATAACGCCGCGCGAAAACTCCGGTCAACGAAAGGCTCAGGTAAATTGGAACCCAAAGGGGGAAGAAAAAGTCCTTAAAAAATTTGGCGGGAGCGACGGGACTCGAACCCGCAACCTCTGCCGTGACAGGGCAGCGCTCTAACCAGTTGAGCTACGCCCCCGCGCCAAATTGGAGCCGAGAAATTAGTTAATGCCCCCCCGCAAGTCAACGGATATTTCGGCAAAATTATCAGCTATTTTCCATCGCTGGAAATAACAGATGCCGAATGGGTTAAGCATTCATCCCCAAGCAAGGCCCCGGCCCTTCCGCCGATCAATCACGGTAACCGTCCGGATTCCGGCTATGCCAGGCCCATGCGCTGGCCACGATCTGCTCCAGCTTGGGATACTGCGGATTCCAGCCCAATTCATTCTTGGCCTTGGCAGCAGCGGCAATGAGTCTTGGCGGATCGCCCGCCCTACGCGGCTTCTCCACAGCTTTGATGGGCCGCCCGCTCACCCGTTGGCAAGTATCGATCACCTCACGCACCGAGTAGCCTTCGCCATTCCCCAAGTTGAAGAAACCGTTCTTGCCCGGCTGCAAGGCCAGCATGTGTGCCTGCGCCAAGTCGATGATGTGAATATAATCCCGGATGCATGTGCCGTCTGGCGTGGGATAATCTGTGCCAAAGATATCGCATTGCTCCTTCTGCCCCAACGCCACCTTCAAGACATTCGGGATCAGGTGCGTCTCGATGCGATGATCCTCACCAAATCGTGGGGTTGCTCCGGCGGCATTGAAATAACGGAAGGCCACGAACTCCAGGCCATGAATCTGCTGATACCATTGCAGCATCCGCTCGAACATCAGCTTGGACTCGCCGTAAGGATTTACCGGCTTCTGCGGCAGCGTTTCATCAATCGGCATCCGTTCCGGAATACCGAACGTCGCGCACGTGGAACTGAACACGAATTTGCGCACACCGTTCTCGCGGGCCGCTTCCAGCAGGTTCAAGCCATTCGCCACGTTGTTGCGAAAATACTTGGCCGGATGCGTCATGGATTCCCCAACCAACGCATGCGCAGCAAAATGGATCACCGCTTCAGCCTTTGCGGCTTTGACGGCTTGCATCACTAACGCCGCATCGCTCAAACACCCTTGAACGAAGGTCGCACGCGGATCAATCGCCTTGCGGTGCCCCTCAATCAAGCTGTCTAACACGGTCACTGTATGACCCGCATTCAGCAATTCCTCGACGCACGCCGATCCGATATACCCTGCCCCACCCGTGACAAATACGTTCATGTTATTGGGGCAAATGCTTCTCCACGATACCGGTCCACAACTTGTAACCCTCAGGCGTCATATGCAGGCCATCCGCCACGAACAATTCGGGTTTCGGTTTGCCGTCTTCGCCGAGCATGGCGGGATAGATGTCGATAAAATCGAGGCGCTTGTCCGTCTGGCAATACGTTTCAATCAAACGATTCGCTTCTTTCACCTTGTCCACGATCGCCCACCGTTTGATGCTCGGCTTGATGGCGATGTAGGCGATCTTGGTCTTTTTATCTGCCGCCCAGACCTTTTCAGTGAAGGTTTTGAAATCAGCCGCTACTACCTCCGGTGTCTTGCCGCCACCCAGATCATTATCCCCCGCATAAAAGACCACCATCACCGGCTTATATGGCGTCACGATGCGGTCCGCGAACGCGATGGAATCGGAGATGACCGAGCCACCGAAACCGCGGTTCATGACCGGGTGTTTGGGGAAGTCCTGCTTCAGCGTTGTCCACTTGCGGATGCTGGAGCTGCCCACAAAAACGATCGGGTTCTGAGGCGGTTGATTCGTCTTGTCCGCTTTCTCGTAGGCTACGATCTCTTTCTCAAAACGAGCCGGGTCGAACTTGTTGGTCGTTTCCGCCGCACGGGCGGCCACTCCCACCAGCAAGAACAAAGCTAACATCCATGTCTTCAAGTGCATGCCCCACTTTTGACGCAGTTTAGGCTGCTCGGAAAGCGGAAAACAGCCCGTCTGCCTCGGCTTGCCCAGCCGAATGACCGCTGATAACCCGGAAACATTCGCAATTCTTGCATTTTGCCCTGCCAGCAAATGACTAATCAAAAATTGCCATTAACATGAAAATTTCCTTTCTTGCCCCCATTGATTCGCCATTCTTTCCCCATGCAGAAACTGGCACCACAGGAGTACATGCCCCTATTGCGACTCGCCCTGGAAGAAGATATCGACAGGCGACGCTACCTCCATTGCCACCGTCCCTTTTGAGATTGAAGCCCGCGCCATGATGGTCGCCCGCCAACCCATGACGGTCTGCGGCTTGCCCATCGCCCAGCAGGTGTTTCAGGAGATCGACCCAAACGTTACCGTTGTAGCCTGCGTGTCAGATGGCCGCCGGGTGCAGGCCGGCGAGGAATTGCTTCATATTGTCGGACCCGCCCGCTCCATCCTCACGGCGGAACGCACCGCCTTGAATTTCGTTCAACGGCTCTCCGGGGTAGCCACCCAAACCGCGCGCTACGTGGAAGCCATCGCAGGCACGGATGCCCGAATCCTGGATACCCGCAAAACAACGCCCGGTTGGCGCAAGCTGGAGAAATACGCCGTGGCCTGTGGTGGTGGCACCAATCACCGGGTGGGCCTTTACGACCTGATCCTCATCAAAGACAACCATCTGGCTGCCCTGCGTCAGGAGAACGAGCGGGCCATCATTGCGGCGGTTATGCGCAGCCGCGAGGCCTACCCCACCCTGCGCGTGGAAGTCGAGGCCGATACGCTGGATGACGTCGTGGAAGCCGTCGAAGCCGGAGCGGACATCATTTTGCTGGATAACATGCCCCCGGACATGATTCGCGAAGCCTTGAAACTCATCGCGGGCCAGGCGGAAACGGAAGCGAGCGGCGGCATCACGCTGCAAACCATCCGGGCAGTCGCAGAAACGGGCGTAGATTACATTTCCGTAGGAGCCCTGACTCATTCAGCCATCTCTGTGGACGTCGCGCTGGATTTCGTCTCGGCTCCTGCTTCCGTTGTCCGTCATTAACCCGCATGTCACTGGATGCCCGCATACTCTCGGCACTGCGAGCCGCCAAGAACGGCTCCGTCGCGGGGACCGATCTGGCGAACACCCTCGGCGTCAGCCGCGCGGCCGTCTGGGCCCGCATCGAGGAGATGCGCCAGTTGGGCTACGAGATTGAGGCCAGCCCGCACCACGGTTACAAACTTGTCTCCGTGCCGGACGTTCTGCACGCGGACGACCTGATTTCCCGCCTGCCAACGGAACGGATCATCGGCCGTGATATCCGCGTTTTCCAAGAAACTACTTCGACCAACGACGTCGTTGAGAAACTAGCCCGCGATGGCGTGAATGAAGGGGTGGTCGTTTTCGCCGAATCCCAGACCAAAGGCCGGGGGCGGATGGGCCGGAAATGGATGTCTCCACCGGGCAAAGGACTGTGGTTCTCCATCTTGTTACGCCCCAACCTGCGGCCCACCGCGGTCACGCAGATCACGGTCATCGCCGCAACCGCGCTGGTCCGGGCCATCCGCCGGGAAACCGGCATCACAGCGGATATCAAATGGCCCAACGACATCTGGATCAAAGGGCGCAAGGTGGCCGGGGTGCTCACGGAGATGAGCGCCGAGATGGACCGGGTGAAGCATGTGACCTTGGGGATCGGTCTGGATGTGAATCTGGAGGAAAAAGACCTTCCACCCGAACTGCATGCCATCGCCAGTTCCCTGCGCATCGAAACCGGACGCCAGTTGGATCGGCCGCAAATGGCCGCCACTTTGTTGCAAGAGCTGGAATTTGATTACCAGCGGATCAGTCACGGCCAGTTCGAAGCGGTGGCGGATGAATGGGAGCAACGCTGCATCACCGTGGGACGGCAAGTCCGCATCAGCATGGGGCCGAACGAACTGACGGGCCGGGCCGAAGCGCTCGATGCGGATGGTGCCCTGCTCTTGCGCAGTCAATATGGTCATCTGGAAAGAGTCATCGGGGGCGACGTCACACTGGAAAAGCATTGAAGACCGTGATACTGATGTCCGCGTGAGGAAACACAACACGCTCAAATCCGCTCTGTGCGGGTTCTTTTTATTGACTGCCACACTCGCGGTCACGCCCAGCATTCACGCCGGCGAAAACTTCGATCAGGACTATAATCAAGGAGCCAGTTTCACGCTCATTGAAGAGAACGACCTCTTCGTCGATACGGATCGCCACTACACCCAAGGCATCCGGCTGTGCTACCTCACGGGGGATAAAAAAATCGCGCAGCAGAACAAAGATTCCGAAGACTTTCTGGAACGTTCTGGCCGCAGCCTGCTCGCTTGGGGCTACGAACCCAAGTCTTACCGGATCGGTTACGAAGTGGGGCAAAGCATGTACACCCCGCGTGACATCTCCATCTCAACGTTTCAACCCGCCGACCGCCCTTACGCGGGCATGCTCTACTTCGGTTTGAATCTGCAACGGCGCGGCGAAACCTCGCAGCACGGCACGCCCACCATGGAGAACCTCTCGCTGCTGGCCGGAGTCATCGGCCCTGGTCCTTGGCCAAGGAAGCGCAGATCTGGGTGCATGAGGTCCGTGGCTTCGATCTCCCGCAAGGCTGGCACTATCAGCTCAAGAACGAACCGGCACTCGCGCTGCGTTACCAGCGGTTCTGGCTCTACCGCTTCGGGCCGCGCTATAAGTTCAACCTCGATATCATCCCGGACGTCGGTTTTAGCGCGGGCAATCCGCTGACGGCGGCGCAAGTCGGTGGCACGGTCCGCTTGGGCTGGAATCTGCCAGATGATTTCGGGGTGCAGTATGGTGATTCGCTCTCCATCGTTTCCGGCGGCCCTTCGCCCACGCGCAAATCGCATTGGGGCCTCTACGTCTATGGCGCAGCGGATGGCCGGGCCGTGGCTTACAACACGTTCATCGACGGCAATATGTTCCGCAGCAGCCCGGGCGTGGACAAGGAACCGTTCGTGGCCGATCTGCGCATGGGCGTCGTCGCGACCTCGAAATATTTGGAAGTCGGATTCTCGATGGTTCTCCGCACGGAAGAATACAAGGCGCAAACCGAGCGCGATGCTTTCGGCTCCATGTATGCGCGGATAAAATGGTAGGTCGCGCATGATCATCAACCGGCTGGATCACCTTGTCCTGACCGTTCGCGATATCGAGAAGACGTGCGCCTTTTACACCGCCGTGCTGGGCATGGAAGTCGTGACCTTCGGTAACGGACGCAAGGCCTTGGCTTTTGGTCAGCAGAAGATAAATCTGCATGCGAGCGGGAAAGAGTTCACCCCTCATGCCAAAGCTCCCACACCCGGCTCAGCCGATCTTTGCTTCATCACGGACACACCGCTGGCCTCAGTGATCGCCGAACTGAAGCAGCAGCAGGTGAACATTCTCGAAGGACCAGTAGAACGCACTGGCGCGCAAGGCAAGATTCTCTCCGTTTACTTCCGCGATCCGGATGAAAACCTGATCGAAGTCTCCAACTACCTTTAAGACTTTCGGAGTATGAACTGGCTCGCCCATCTCTATTTGTCCGAGCCGGAACCGGAATTTCGTCTGGGCAATCTGCTGGCGGATCACGCGCGCGGGGCCGACCGCGCCCGCATGAGCCCGGCATTCCTCCGCGGCGTTACGTGCCATCAGGCCATCGATGTGTTTGCGGAACGGCACCCGGTTGTTTTACGCAGCCGCCAGCGCATCAGCGCCAGCCATCGCCGTTTTAGCGGTATCTTGGTGGATATTTTTTACGACCACTGTCTGGCCCGGGATTGGGCGCGGTATGCCCCTATCCCGTTGGCGCAATTCACCCAGACCGCATATACAGAATTCACCCCACTTTTACCCCAGCTACCAGCAGAAGCGCGCATCACCTTGGAACGGATCATTGCGCACGACTGGTTGACTTCTTACGCAAAGCCCGCCGGAATTGAAGACATTCTCACCCGGTTGTCCCTGCGTTTAAGTGAACGGTTCCAGCGCGAAGTCACCTTGCATACGGCGATGGCTGATCTGCTCCAGCACGACACATCGTTCACGGGCGATTTCCACGAATTCTTCCCGCAATTACAAGCCCGTATCAGACAGAATCAAATTAAGGTATCCATCTGCTAGGGATAAGGTTAGAGTTTTTCCACAAGGTAGGAATACCCTCATAAAATGAAGTCGTATTTTTCATTAGAAGGCCGGATGCGCAGGAAGGTTTACATACCAATCCATCTTACTGCATTTACGCTGATTTTATTAATCGGTTTAGCCCAAAGAGCAACCAATCTGAACTTTGGCTTTCTGGCCTATGTTGTTCTGTTTTTGATGATTCCACCATCCGTCAAAAGGCTGCATGACATGGGATATTCAGGGTGGTTTTACGTTGGCGTTATCGCCATACCATACGCCTCAGTATTACTACTTTTCATTCCAGGGGATGCAGGAACAGAGTTTGGGTCAGATCCCCGGTTGCCCCCTCCCCCTGTGCAAAAAGTAGATAATCCCAAATAAAATTTTCAGGGAGATAATCATATCTTGTGGCAGTTGCTTTATCTCCCTACCTGTGGTTCAGTGGGGCATTGCAGCACGTGGCGAGGTTCGCGGCGTCTGCGGAACCATAACGATTATTATGAGCATGACAGCCACCGAGACGAGCGAAGCGATCGCCGCGAAGACCACTGAGCTTTGCGAAGCCATCCTGAACGACTCTGAATTTCAACGCCTGCGCGGCCAGATCGGCGCGTTTTTGGCCGACGATGCCGCCCGCGGCCAGTACGACGCCTTGAGCCTGAAGGGCCAGATGCTGCAACAGAAGCAGCAGATGGGCATGCAGCTCACGGAAGAGGAGATCGAAGACTTTAACAAGCATCGCGATGCCCTCCTGAACAACTCCGTGGCCAAGAACTTCCTCGATGCCCAGCAGGAAGTCGGTCGCATCCAGGAGCACATCATGAAGCACGTCACCAAGACCTTCGAACTCGGCCGTCTGCCGACCGCCGAAGACATGGATGACGGCGGTTGCTGCAACGACAGCGGCGGTTGCGGTTGCCACTAAGCGATTCCTGAACTATTTCACGAAGCCGGGGCCAATTGATCCCGGCTTTTTTATTTGTGCGCCAGCTTCGCTGCCAGCCGCACTGCTTGATAAAGGCTGCCCGTGCTGGCCTTCCCCTGCCACGCGATATCGAATGCCGTGCCATGATCTACACTTGTCCGGATCACTGGTAAACCGAGCGTGGTGTTCACCGCCGTTTCAAATGCGATCATCTTCACCGGGATATGCCCTTGGTCATGATACATGCAGATGACGGCATCAAATTCTTTGCGACGCGCCGGAGTGAATGCTGTATCGGGCGGCACGGGTCCGGTGATATGAACACCCTTGGCTCGCGCAGCTTCAATCGCCGGCACGATGAAGCGTTCCTCTTCGCGTTCACCAAAGAGACCATGCTCACCCGCGTGCGGATTTAGCCCACAGACCAACAGCTTCGGCTCACGACCACGGATCAATCGCAAAGCATGCGTCGTCAGGTCGATAACTTCCAAGATACGTTCCGTGGTGATGAGCTTGGGCACTTCATGATAACCCACATGCACCGTGACGAAGCTGCACGTGATCTCCTCCGAATACTGCATCATGCAGGAATGCTCCGCGCGCATCCGCTCCGCGAAAATCTCCGTGTGCCCCGGATACTTGTGTCCGGCGGCATGCAGCGCCTCTTTGTTGAGCGGTGCCGTGGAGACGCCTTGTACCTCACCAGCCAACGCCGCCACTATGGACGCGATGACATACTGATACGCCGCTTCACCACACTGGGCAGCCACTTGGCCTGGAACGATGCTTTCAGCCACGAACGATTGGAAATCCAGGACGGTGGGACCTGTCAGCGAACGACAGACTTGTGACCATTCCGCTCGCGAAACCACACGTGCCTTGAACGGCACGCCGATCACCTTCGCCACGCGCTGGAGCAAAGCCGCATCGCCAAACACGATCGGCACGCAAACCGCCGCCATCGCTGGCTCGGCCAGCAGGCGCAGACAGATCTCCGGCCCAACCCCGGCCGGGTCACCCATCGTGACAGCGATACGCGGCAACAACGTGTTCATCGGCTTGAGATATTGGCGCGCAACCGACCGGACTGCAACTGTGGCATTTAACGGATGCCAACTTACTTGTTGGGCGGATTGAGCACTTTGGAGGTCACAAATTCCTCCCGGCTCAGGGAACCATTTTTATCCACATCCCGCGCCTCGAACCATTTCTTCGCATCAGCGGGATCACGGCCTGCGCTGAATTCTTCCCAGCTCAGTTTGCCGTCCTTGTTCTTATCCTTCGCAAGGAACTGTTTTTCACGATCTGTATCACCTTTGGTCGTATCCTTGCCCTTCGCTGCAGCGGCAACGGCTCCCTTCGGTGGCGGTGGGATCGGCAACGGCAGATAATCAAAATCCAAAATCATCTTCTGCTGCAGCGCTTCTTTCAGTTCGTGTTCCACCGTGGCCATCTCTTTGCTTCCAGCCAGATTGTTCAATTCACTCGGATCCTTTTCCAGATCATACAACTCATACACCGGACGTGGTGCGGTGAAGTAGAGTTTCTCCAACTCGGTGGGCAATTGATTCCTCTCGTGCGCCTGCACTATCTCCTTCCAGCCTGGGTTCCCAGTGCTATCCACCGGGAGGTAACGCATATTGGGCGTCACGTTATAGATCAATTTATAACGGCTGCTACGGGCGGCACGGCTGTAATCAACGGCATTTGCAGCCGTATTCTCGTTGAAGGTCGCACTGCCGTGTGGACCACGCTCACCAAAGATGTAATCACGGCCTTTGAAGCTTTCGCCTCGCAGAAGAGGAAGGAAGCTCACCCCGCTGATGCGCTCGGGAACCGTCAAGCCAGCCGCTTGCAGACAGGTTGGCGCGATGTCCTCACCGGAGATCAGATTGCGTGACTCGCCGCCCGCTTTTACCACACCCGGCCACCACGCCAGCAAAGGCACATTCAAGCCGGGGTCATGCAAACTTCCTTTGCCACTGGGAAACGCCATACCGTTATCCCCCATGAACAGGATCAACGTATTTTCCGATCCCGCCCGCTCTTTGAGGATATTCAGCACATTTTGAAAATCACCGTCCATGTGCTCGATCTCCCCCAGATAATTCGAGAGATCTTCACGGACTCCCGGTAAATCGGGCAGATGCGGTGGCAGCTTGAGTTTGGCGGGATCAGGCGGGTTCTTGCCCGTATTCCACGGATGATGCGGATCGCTGAAGTTCACCCACAGGAAATAAGGCTTATCCTTCGGCCTTTGATCAAAGAACTCCTTCATGCGTACCGGTATGCTCTCCTGTCCCGTGGCATCCACATAATCGAAGCGCTGTTTGAAGGTCTTCAAGCCATGTTCATCAAACACCTTGTCCGTCACATCCGGTCCACGGCCTGAACCATCCAAGTGATAAGTGCGCCCCAACACACCGACAAAATAACCCGCCTGTTGCTTCAAAATCTCTGGAAAGGTAATCTCATCTTTCGGCAATGGCGAACTGAAGCGGGTGATGCGGCAAGCCACCGGCGAACGCCCGGTCATGATCGATGCGCGCGAAGGCACGCACTGCGGTGCCGTGGTGAAGGCGCGATGAAATTTGATGCCCTCAGACGCGAACTTGTCGATGTTCGGCGTCTTCAATCCCTCGTAGCCATAGCAGCCGAGATACGGATAGCTGTGATCATCCGAGAGAATAAAAACGATATTCGGTTTTCCGGCGGCGTGCGCCCTGCAAACACAGATGACCAAAACGGCCAGCCAGACCAATCTGCTTACGGGTTTCATAGTTGGATGATAAACCAGAAAACCTGCCCGACGCAATGCCGCGGCAGAGCAGCCCGCCTCATTGCACAAAATTCACTTCGACCGGTTTCTGTTCAAAACTCTCGGCCAGCAACAGCGGTTGCGGCTGCATCCCGGCCAATGCCGCCAGAAACTTGTCCGGAACCACTTCCAACCGGGTGTTGTAAAACGTGGCGATCTCATTGAAGTAACCACGGGCCAACGCGATGCGTTGCTCCGTATCAATGAGGTTCTGCTGCAGATTCAGAAAAGATTGTTCCGCCTTCAACTCGGGATACCGCTCCTCGATGGCGATGAGCATCGGTGCAATGCCTGAATAATCGGCACCCGCTTCACCCGGCGGAGTCGCGGTCATTTGGGCACGCATCTGTGCCACTTCCGTTTGCAGCTTGCTCTCGTAGTCTTTCAGCCCTTTCACCGTCGTCACCAGATTGGGGATCAGATCCTGCCGTCGTTTCAACTGCACATCCACCTGCGACCACGCCTGCTTCACGCGTTGGCGCAAGCCCACGACGCTGTTGAAGACCATCCAGGCCCAACCAGCCAGCCAACCCAGCAAGTAAAGCACGCCGACCCCGACGAGCAGAAGCGGAGCAACCTGGCCACCGCCTTGCGAACTGCCAATGGCCGCACCACCCACCGCAAAAACCAACCCGCCTATCCCCCACCACCAAAACGCCGAAGCCATGCCACCGCTGATGGATTCCTCGTTCCGAGTAGAGATCATGAAGAGGGGCGCATTCGAGCTCTGGGCGATCTCAGCCGCCACGACATCTTTTCGTTCGCGCGACTGCCCCATCACATAGATCGGCGCATGCAGCGGAATGCCCCGCTCAACAAAACGGCGGCGATGATCCGAATCAGAGACCGCGAAGGCCGGGCCTTTGGCGTAATATAAGCCATCTATCCGGCCACAGGTCTCGTTGAACATCTCCGCCAACTCAGTCTCGGCTCCGTCCGGCACCACTTGGACCACACCGCAGTCATCTTGCAGATAGAACGGCGTCTGTTCGCCACCGCTGGCCACGGTCTTCCAGCCGCTTTCATGCCGGGTCCGCGTCTGCGTCTTGCCGTTGCTGTCCGTGTAAGTCTCCGTCACGGTACGGGACCAGTGCTCGTCCACGCTCCATTGGTAGTGCACGCAATTCTGTTCCGCCAAAAAACTGCGCAAGGGCCGCTCCGATTCCGCCGTCCCCTTGAGTTCCACCATGCCGATGAACACCCCGGTGGTCTTGCACGTGGGCGTGTCATCCAACAGACGCCGCCTTCGGCCGGCACGGATGGAAAGCACCAGGAAGACGACACCCAAAACGGCACCGATCGCAGGGACAATCACCGTGGCATTTGACACGCGCGCAGAATAAAACCCACCGCCCCTGCAAAGCAATTACTCACTCGCGGATGGATTGGAACGCATCGAACGCTTCACCCAATGTTGCGCCAGCAACCACAAACCCGCCGGCACAACCGCACTTAATACCAAGGCAAGCGCAGGGTGCTCAATGCCCGCATGGCCGATGGCGGCGTAAGTAAAACCCAGCGGCACAGAGCCACAGAGCAAGGCCGCGGCGAAAAGGCGCAAGGGCATACGCGTCAAACCCGCCATGCAGGCGATGACCTCCGGGAACAGCGGCAGCCAGCGCGAAACCGCCACCAGCCAGCCGCCCAGCCGCGTGAACAGTTCCGCACCACGCTTCAAATCCGTCTCGCCCACGATGCGCAAGGCCGCACGTTGGCCGATCAACCGGCATAGCCCGTAAGCGATCAAGCCGGAGAGAAACGAACCGAACGCGCTAATCAAACCGCCAAGGAAAGGACCGTAAATCAATCCCAACGCAGCCATCACAGCCGTGGCGGGAATGGGCAAAAACAGATCGCTGATCAAAAGCAGCAATCCCGCCAGCCAAGCGAACTTGCCCTGTTGCCGCAGCCATTCCACGGAGCCTTGAAAGGAAAAGGATTGTGCCAGTTCCTCACCCCAGATGAAAAACGGGACAAGCAACAGGAGCGCCAAGCCGATGAATATGCCGAGCAATCGCATCTCTCTCTGAGCGCTTACGCGCTGCCTCCATTGTTAGCCGCGAACGGCAAACAACTCAACGCCAGGCTATCTCCACGCCACGCGCGACTATCTCCCTTTGGAAATCCGCCAACACTTCCCGCTTCTCCCGGACTGCCTGCGGCGGCAGTTTCTTCTGGGTGCAGTAACTGACCAGCGAGCCCACGGCTTCACCAATACCCCACTCCACCGGATGCAAGCGATAGCAGCCATTGGTGAGATGCGTCGTCCCGATATTCTTATTTGCCGGGAGCAGATTCTTCATCCGTTGGGGCAAAAGTGCGCCCAATGGGATCTGAAACGGAGCCGTGAGAAAATCGATGTAATTATCTCCTTTGGAGGTCGGGTGCAGATCGATGGCATACGAACCGACGCCCACGGAATCAAAGAATTCCTCCGCCTTCACTTCACTCTCCATCACGCCCAGCGCTTTAGCGCGCATCGTCAACCCGACATGTTGCTCTTTCACCGTGAACATGGACTTGATCCGCCTGCTTTCGCGCACATAGGGGTATTGGCCAGACCGCTGAAAGTCCCTGTGATGTCCTTGCGCAAACGCAATCCCGGCCAGCCTTGCTTCCCATCCGGTCGCTCCACTTCGGTCTGCAACCAATAGACCAAGGACAGGCTCAACTGCTTGGCGCGATCCACATGCATGCGAAACGCCGTCTCCGGAACATCCACCAGATTGCCCAGCAGATAATCATTCTGCGGCCAGTTCACGAGGCAGATATCACCGGGATACGTACCCGGCTGAAAGTTCGCTTTGCTCGCGATGCGCCGGTATTTCCACAAGTTGGTGATCGTGCCGGGATGCTCGCCTTCCGGGTTAAAGCCCAGCTTCTTCGGCAGCATCGTGCGGGGATGCGTATAATGCAGGTCCAGCAAACGGCCAGACCACATGGGCATCAGTTTCGGGGTGAAGTTCCGCCAGTATTCGTATTCACGCGGTTTCTCGATGACCGACTCGCGACCCGCCACATACTCCAGCGCGAAACACATCGTGAACGCCTGCTGATTCTCCGGATCGGCCTTCTCGGCGGCATGCAGTTCACCGGTATCCGCTTTCGCTTCCGCGCCGGTCACATACTCCGTCTTGGTGAGCGGCAGCAGATCACCCAATTCCGTGGCATCAATGAAATAAGGCGCGGACAAAACGACCTTGTTCCCGTAGCGCTGGTTCTTCACTTCCACAGCGACGACGGCATCTGCCGCGACTTCCGCCGCCGATGCCTTGTGCTCCAGCAACAAGGTCAATTGCCCGCTGCTCTGCCAAGGCGCGAACCAAGATTCCAAGACCGCCAGGGCCACGCGTGGCTCATGGCAAAGCCGGGAGACCGTGCCATCACCGGGATTCAAATCCGCCTTGGCTTTGGCCGCCTCGGTGAGGGGATAATGCCGGCGATAATAATCGCGGATAGCGTTGCGGAGATCACGATAGCTTTGATTGGCTCCGTGCGTTTCAATCCAGCGGTGTTCATCGGGAGGAACGGCTTGTTGCGTAAGCTGTCCCCCGATCCAGTCTGTCTCCTCGGTGAGAATCACTTTCAACCCGCGACGCAAGGCGGCGAGCGCAGCGGAGCAACCACCCAATCCGGCCCCGATGATGACCACGTCCGCCGTCAAATCATAACGGCCCTTGAAGCTGATTTTCCGTTCTTCCGCGGCACGGGCGGAGTTCGTGGTGAAGATGGCGCCGCCCAAGGTCGCGGCCGTGGTCGTCAGGAGAAAGTCGCGCCGGTTCATGGCAATGCAAGGAAACTAGAAATCGTACGCGACCGGCGCGGGCTGCATGAGCCCGGCAAAGCCATCCGCCTTCACATCGATATCCAGCATGCCATCGGAAAGGTGATACAGCATCATCTTCGCCTTCATCTCCGCAGGCAGCGTCTTCAACTGTTGATAAGACGCATGCACGCCGCCCGGGAAGTGCTGGCAATCATGGAAAATCATTTCGCACTGCGGCCCCAGCCGTTTGAGCATGGCGAGATCGAATTTCGTATCACCCGAGATCAGCACCCGGCCGTCAACGATCAGGCCCGTCGTGTAAACGCTCTCCTCCACCGTGGCGGCCGTATCGGGGATATGATTTGCCGCGAAGATCCGCACGGTGAGATCGTCTGCCTTCACCTCGCCCGGCACCACGAATTCCCACGTGTCCACCGCAGCTTCTGCGATATGCTTCGGCGTCACCACGTCAAAGTAATGTTCCAGCAGCAATTCACCTTTCGGATCGGGCACATCCGTCACCTCGGAGAACGCCAGGCCGCCACGCAAGGACCAATCCCACAGCATGTCCGCGTAATGCGCCGGGATGTAGAGCTTCGGCCGGAAACGTCCTTCAACCCGCGCATTTGTGACCCGGGCGAGGTATTCCGGAAATCCTTCCTCCTTGCCTTTGGGCAGTTCGAGGAACGGCGCTTCGTAGCGGCGCTTCAAGGCCAGTTCTTCCAGCGAACCGATGTGATCCGCATGCGAATGTGTCACCAGCAGGTTCTTGACGGCATGTGCGCTGAGGCCGAATTCGCTCAACTTGAACGTCGCCTTGGAACCTAGGTCGACGAACAGGGCGGTGTTCCCTTTGATGACGATGAAGTTGGATTGAAACATCTTCGCCGAGAAAGCCCCGCCGACGCCGAGCGCGATCACCCGCAGCTTCCCCTGCTCGGTGGTCAGCGGCAGCGGCTTCTGATAACGCCAGACCCCCAAACCGGGCGAAAGCAGCTTGGGCTCATAGGCCCCGAGATCCAGCATTGTCGTTTTCATCATCCCCATCACCGCGTAAACCAAGTTTTCCGCAGTATAACCCCAAACCGGGCATACAGTTGTGCGATAAGACCTAAATAAGCAGGAGGCGTGCTAGGCGGCAATGAAAACCTTGTGGCTGCACTTGACGCCACCCGTCCCACTGTCCGAAACTCCCACAGTAACCTTTTTGCTGTCGCCTATGCGTATCTTGCACGATTCCCCCGGCCATTCTCCGCTGAGCCGCCGCCATTTTCTGGCCCAATGCGCCTTGGGCGCCGTCGCCTTGGCGGGTCTTCCCGCTCTGGCCGCGAACAAAGCCCAGCCGATGATCCCCTTTGGCTTCAGCCTGTACGGCATGAAAACGCTGGAAATCGACGTCGCCCTCCGCACCTGCGCCGAAATCGGTTACGATTCGGTGGAATGGGTCGCGAATGCCGGTTGGCCCACCGAGCCCAAGAACATTTCCCCCGCCGAGCGCAAACGTCTCGCCGCCCTGATCGATTCCCTCGGGCTCCGCCTTCACGGCGTCATGGAGAATCTCAGCCTCGTCGCGGGTGATGACGTCATCAAAGCCAACTTGGACCGCCTCAAGGACGCCGCCGAACTCGCTTATGCTCTCGCCCCGAAACGCATGCCCGTCATCGAAACCACCCTTGGCGGCAAACCGGGCCAGTGGAAGGATGTGAAAATGCTCATGGCTGAACGCCTGAATGCTTGGGCGGAAGTCGGCAAATCCTCGAAGGCCGTCATCACCATCAAGGCCCATGTCGGCGGGGCCATGAACACCCCCGAAGACACCGCATGGCTCGTCAAACAGGTCAACAGCCCGTGGATCAAGGTGGTTTACGATTACAGTCATTTTCAACTCCGCGGCTACAAGCTCAACGAATCCATGAGCCAGCTCATCGATCAGACGCGCTTTATCCACATCAAGGACACCAACGGCGGCAACGCTGAGAAATTCCAGTTCATCCTCCCGGGTGACGGCACCACGGATTACGTCGAGTATCTTACCCTCCTTAAAAACAGCGGCTATCGCGACCCCGTCACCATCGAGGTCAGCGGCCAAGTCTTTAACAAAAAAGACTACGACCCTATCGCCGCCGCCAAACACTGCTACGAACGCCTCGCTCCCGATTTCGCGAAGGCCGGAGTGCGCGACCTGAAGAAACCCGTTTAAGGGTCCGTCAGGTTCGGAGCCCACATACCGGTCTTGAATTCCGGCAGGTTGCCATCCGGCGGCAGAGACGCTTTCACGGCGGCCTGTAGCTTCTGCGAGAGGTCTGTGACCGTCGCCGCGTGTTCAGGAAGCTCGGCCAAGTTGGTCAGCTCTTTCGGGTCCTTCTCGTGATCGTATAATTCACGACCTTGCTTGCCGCCATCCCACTCCGTGTAACGCCAGCGGTCTGTCCGCAAGCTGTAACCAAAGAAACTCTTGGCCGCACCCGCTTTCGGCGTGATGCCCGGACGCGCCACATTCCCGCGCATCACTTGGGTCAGCGCCCAGCCCCGGCCTTTCACAGCGATGTCCTTGAGCATCGGCACAAGGCTTTGGCCTTGAATATTGGCGGGAGCCTTCACTCCGGCCAGCTCGGTCAGGGTGGGATACAAATCCAGATGACTCACGGGCGACTTGGCCACCGCACCACGCGGCGTCACGCCCGGCGCTACCATGAGCAACGGCACATGCACGCTACCTTCAAACAGGCTCAGCTTCTGATACAAGCCATGCTCGCCCATCAGGTAACCGTGATCGCTCGTGAAGACGATGATGGTATTGTCGGCCAACCCTAACCGATCCAACGCCTTGATCACCTTGCCGACCTGCGAATCCATGAAGCTGATGCTGGCATAATACGCCTGCAACGCCTGCCGACGCTGGTCATCCGTCATCGTGTTCTGCTCTTTTTTCTGACTCATCAAGGCCGCTGCCGGAACATCTGCCTGATCTTCTTTCACGCCCGTCACCAAAGGCATCTTATCTTCCGCATACATGTCGAAATAAGGTGCCTTGGGTGAAACATACGGTGTATGCGGGCGGAAGAAACCGACCGCGAGGAAGAACGGGCGATCCTTCTGCTTGGCGCAGCGCTCCAAGACCCATTCAGCATCCGCCGCGATCTTGCCATCCGTGTGGTGCTCATCGCTCTTCGGGGAAGCATACCAGCTCAAGGAGGCACCGAACTGTCCCGGCGTGAGGGAGAAAATCTTTGGCTGCTCTTCCAGACGATCAACGCCCGCCGGATTGATCTCCATTTCCCAAGAACCCGGGTCATCATGCCCATCCGTGCCGATGGAGTTAGGGACGTTGTAGTGATACAACTTACCGATGCGCACCGCGAGGTAACCCGCCTGACGGAAGGCTTGCGGCAAACTCGCGTGCTTGGGAATCGTCTGCCGGAAAATCTGCGAGTTTTCAACGATGCCACTGCTATTGGGATAAAGCCCCGTAAGGAAGGAATTGCGGCTCGGCCCGCACAGTGGAAAGGTGCAATACGCTTTCTCAAAACGCACGCCACGCGCCGCGAGCTTGTCCAGATTCGGTGTCTTGGCCAAAGGATCACCATAACACCCAAGGTATGTGTTCAGATCGTCTGAGACCATGAACAACACGTTGGGTTTTCCCGCTGGAGCAGCCGCTTCACTTGTAACAGTCCAACCCAAGGCCATCAAAGCCAACAAGCACTTCAGGATATGTTTCATAATAGCTTCGCGTCCTGCATCACTTACACTTAATCCAACAAGGTCAACGTGATGCGGCGCACATCCATCACATTCTTCCCCGGTATCTCCAAGGCCTTGAGGGTCATGTGGCCCAAGCCTTTGTTCAAGGTCACTTCACCCAGCTTCAAGGTCTTGAATTCTTTCATCTGGGATTCACCGCTACCACGGGGAATGGTGTCTTGATTCGTGTTGAGCGGCGGATCCCAACCGGGAGCCACTTTGCCTGTGAGCTTGCTCTCGTTGAAACTCAACTCAATGAGCGAACCGGCATCCGGGATCGGGCAGGTGTAATCAATCGTAACGGCATATTTGCCGGTCGTATGGACATCCAGATACCAGACCATGCTGTCTTCCTTGGTGGTCCAATTCACGAAGTACCAGCAATTCGGGGCGTTACCACTGCGCTTCACAGCCCCCCGCGGTTCGCCATCGCGAGCCGGCAACATCGTGATAGGAAACTCCTTATATCCCACCGTGAACGGCCGCGGATCAACAGCGTTGCCACCCTTCCCTTTCGCCTTGGTGCCCGCGTCTTGGTTGAACATCTCCGTGCGCCAGTTCTTCACCGCCTCAGTCAAAGTAGTCGCCATGGCCGCTTGTTTGTCATTGATGGGCGTCGTCTGGCCGGGATCGGCAATCATGTCATACAGCTTGCCCTGATCATCCAAACGATATTGCTGCGTGCGCACACTCACCTTGCCCGCCCAGGTGGAGAAGATCATGCGGTCAGGCCATTGCGAAGCCTGCTTGCGCAAGAGCGGCGTGAGGTCACGACCATCCAAGGGCAAATTGCCCACACGCGTAATGCCTGCCAGTGAAGTGAGTGTCGGCAACAAGTCTATCGCGCCGGAGATTTCCCGCACGCGATGACCGGAAGGAATCTTGCCGGGCCAACGCATGTAAAAAATGGAACGAACTCCGCCTTCATCCGTGGTGGCCTTCTTCCCTTTCATCCCACCATTCCAGCGCATACTGTTCGGGCCATTGTCAGAGAAATAGAGCACGATGGTGTTTTCACTCAGCTTGAGGTCCTTCAACTTCTGTAAGATGCGACCCACGTTCATATCCTGATTCTCGACCATCGCCAGGGCACAACGAGTTTCGTCAGGAACTTCTTTCGTGGGGTCAGTCGCCTTTTGCGTCAGCGGCATGTCCTTGAAGCGTTGCCAATTTTTCTCCGGGGCCGACCAAGGCGAGTGAGGCGTGGTGAATGGCACGTAGCAGAAGAATGGTTTGCTCTTATTCTTCTCGATGAACTCCAGAGCCTTGTCCGTGCAGATGTCCACGATGTAGCCCTTTTCCCGTCCCATCTGGCCGTTATGCTCCAGTGGTGGATCAAAGTATTCGCCCCAATGCCCGGCCGTGTAACCAAAGTATTCATCAAACCCACGCGCCAAAGGGTGATACGGCCATTGGCTGCCATTGTGCCACTTACCAAATGCGCCCGTGGCATAACCGGCCGCCTTGAAGGCGTCCGCAATGGTCTTCTCTTTCGGGTCCAGACGTTCCTGCCCCGTGGATACCCCTTTCACGCCACCACGGGGATGATAGCGCCCGGTAAGAAACTCCGCGCGCGTGGGCGAGCAGACGGGGCACACGTAGAAGCGCTCCAAGCGCACGCCGTCCTTCGCGAGCGAATCGATATTCGGCGTGCGAACCATCTCATTCCCGTTGCCGCTGTAATCGCCCCAACCGGCATCATCAGCGAGCAGGACGACCACATTGGGCCGATCTGCCGCCGTCAATCGAGGCAGCAGACACCATAACGCGAACAAACAAGTGATCAGGTGCTTCATAAAGATTCCGAAAGGCATGGGTTCCTTAAGAGACGTCATAACGACGTTCTCAGGTTTCAGGGATTTTCCGTAGGGTGAAACAAAAAGCCACTTCACGCAAGGCCCACCACTACCATCTCCTCCGCTCATCATAACGCGCAGAAGCCTCATCAGCCCCATCGCCAAACCTTGGTGAAAATTATTGAAAACGGACTCCCATGAAAACTGGCTCTTCATACCCGCTCCTTCTGCCCCCATTTTAGAGGACTTCCCTGACACGCTCCTATTCATGTCGCTAGAACGATAACACCCAAATAGCAACATATCAACTAAAATATTAAACCTAATCAAATATCTGAAACATTTTATCCCTCAACGCTTTACCTAAACACTCTCGAACTCCTCCCAAAAATCGCCACAGCCCACTCGGCTATCGGCTATCGGCTATCGGCTATCGGCTATCGGCTATCGGCTATCGGCTATCGGCTATCGGCTATTGTCGATTGGCTATGCCCATCCCAATTGGAGCGCCGAATTCCAATTCGACCCGCACCAACCCGTCATCTCTCTCCTTTGAAGCAAACTCCTCCTACTCCTTTGAAATCCCCTTCCCATTTGACAAACCCAACCCCGTCACGAACCTTAATCCTATGCACAAGGACGTCGTTCGTTCATATCTACCGGCAAGAGATTCCACCATAACCTGACCACGGAACTCAGCCATATATATCAATGAGGCCCGTCTGGCCTCCCACACATGACCAAAACAAAGTTCATCAAGTGGTCGGTCTGCGTAGCAGCCTCGTGCCTCCTCTTCGCACTCTTGGGACCGTGCGCACGGGATAGCTTCAACAACAGCTGGAATCTCGGGAAAATCCAGAAAGCTTTGCGCGAAATCCCTATCCCGTCGAACACTCAGCGGCTCGCTTCCAATTCCGCCGTCGGCCTTCTCGTCGGCAATGGCAACCATTGTGATTTCTTTGCCGGTGAGATCTTTCGCAGTGAACTGCCCGCTGATGCCATCCTCCAGCACTATACCAATCGGCTTATTCTCAATCCCGTCACTAGTGACAAGGAAGAGATCGGTGTAAGGATACTCACGAACGCTACGCAACTTAGTTCGTTATGGCTCCCAGACCGCTTCACCCACCCTGATGCTTGGGGCGTCTCAACCGATACCTTCTCCAACGCCACCATCTATCTCGTGAGTGTGATGCGATCCTACGACGCCAACCATGACGTGCGTTGTCATTGAACGCTAAACCAAAAGCGACTACGGAAGGAACTCAACCGACATAACACGATGCCCGTGCCCCGACATCTTGTCGGGCCCGGCAGTCCACCGCGTCTGCCGTAGCCTCCCTCATCTGTTTCCGATTTCATCATCTTCACACACTCCAACCTGCTTTGTCTTTGACGTCCACCTCACAAATTGATTCCCTAAACTCATGTCCACGGAGAACCACTTTGCTAACATCTTCGACTCCACCACAACATTCCTGAAGAAGAAAGGCATCACCCCGGAAGTCGCCAAAGGCAAAAAAGCATCCGCAAAAGCCATTGCCGCGTTTAACCAACAAACCGGCATCATCCTTCCCGCAAACTTTTCTTCCTTCTACACCGAGTTCGCCAACGGCTTCGATTACCGTTGGATGCAAACCGATGAAGTATGGGGCATATTTTCTCTTCCTGCCCTTGAGTCTATGACGGAACAGCGTCTGGATTGGGCCAGAAACGTCCGGGATTTTTTGGACGACCCACATAGCCTTGATAAGTGCATCAAACCGCCTTTCCGTCAGGAAGCGTTCACCATCTGGCGACGCATGGAATCTTGGGTGCCCATTTGGGATGAAGGTGATGGTGATCACTTCTGCCTCGATACAGCTACCGGGAAAATCGTGTATGACCAGCATGATTGGTTCGATGGCTTCGGCTCACTGGCCAAGACCAATGGCGTAATCGCTGGGCAGAGCTTGGAAAATTTCACCCAGAACTGGTCAAAGTTCTGCTTCCAACCGCCCAAGAGTTTTTGGTGGGGCGCATGTTTTGGGTCCGGTGCCATCGAATGGGAAAAGGACTGTTTTAATACCGAGTTCTATCGTACGAATTGAAGCACTTGTTATGTATCCTCTAACCTTAATCCTTCTCACGCTAACTCTTTGCGGCTGCGGCAATCCGAAAGCCTCACCGCAAAATCCCGGCACCATGCCTGCCGAGGAAACCACCTATTACGACCGCAACAACGACGGCAAAGTGGACCTAGAAAAACACCGTTACCACGGCTGGGCCGATAGGGACTGGGAATTACGCGATGAAAACTATGACGGCAGATTCGAGAAGAAAATTCTCTATGGCGTCGGGGTCATTGAATCTGCTGTGAATCTCCCCGTTCCGACAAATGTAACCATCAAGGCCAAGGAATGAAATGATCAGTCCGAAAGCTAAAGAGAAAATTCAACAGCACATTGCCGCCATGCCGGAAGAACTGCGCCGAAAACCCGCAACCGATCAACAATTACGCGAGTTCGAATCCGCTTTTGGCGTTATTCCTGAAGATTATCGTTGGTTTCTTCTGACTTATGGCGGCGGGCATTTCGGGGCAGAGGAGGTTGACGACATTTCACGGCTCGTGAGAAGCCACACAAAATTCAGAAAAGAGTTTGGCCCACCGAACGGCTGGAAAATGCAGAATGTTTTCATCATAGGTTGGGACGGATCCGGCAACCCGTTCGGCATCGAAACAACCACCGGTCGGGTGATTGTGGAGGATCATAATTTTGGATGTATCAGCGAGCTGGCACCAAGTCTCGAGGAATTCATGTTGAACGGTTTGTGGATTTAGCACCTCCAGAGTCCCTCCCTGTCTTGTGTCATAAAGCCACAGTTTCTGCGATCGCCAGACGGTAACCAAACTGACATTATCACTGGAAATGTTAACTTCTTCTCCCCAAGGGAGAAGGCCGGGATGAGGGAAACGCGGCAATCTTAAGCAAAGTCGGCCGTCCCTCCTTCACGCTTTATTTTCATCTCCTCCGCGTAATCTGTGGTTCCCCATTTGTCCCGATTCTTGAGTCTTTCTGTTAAACCTCATTTCGCGTCTTTAGCAGACTTCGCGGTTAATCTTCCCCTTCTGTTCCCTCCGTTCTCTCCTGTTAAAAACAAAAAAACAGGCCGGTTCCGAAGAACCAGCCTGTATGCAATTTTAATAGTTAGGCCGTCCGTCCAACGGACCTCAGTCCTCGTTCCGCAGCAGCTTCGCGATGACGTTGTAATCTTCCATCGTCGTCACGTCGCCCTTGATCTCTTCGCCGGCGGCGATCTGTTTCAGCACGCGGCGCATGATCTTGCCGGAGCGCGTCTTCGGCAGCGCCTCGGCGAAGCGCACATCGTCCGGCTTCGCCACCGGACCGATCTCCTTGCCCACGTGCGCGCGCAGTTCGTTCTTCAATTCCGGATGCGCCTTGAAGCCCTGCTTCAGCGTCACGAAGACCACCAACGCCTGGCCCTTCAATTCGTCCGGACGGCCCACCACGGCAGCTTCCGCCACCGCCGGATGGCTCACCAGTGCGCTCTCCACTTCCGCCGTGCCGATACGGTGACCAGCCACGTTCAACACGTCGTCGATGCGGCCCACGATCCAGAAATAGCCATCCTTGTCCTGACGGCAACCATCGCCCGTGAAGTAACTGCCCTTCACTTCGCTCCAGTAAGTATCTTGGTAACGTTTCTTGTCGCCCCAGATGCCGCGCAACATGCTCGGCCAAGGTTTGCGCACCACCAGCTTGCCACCGGAATTCTTCGGCACCGTGTTACCCTTGTCATCCACCAGTTCCGGCAAGATGCCGAAGAACGGCAACGTGGCCGTGCCCGGCTTCAACGGCGTAGCACCCGGCAACGGCGTGATCATGATGGAGCCCGTCTCCGTCTGCCACCAGGTATCCACGATCGGGCAACGTCCGCCGCCGACCAGATTGTGATACCACATCCACGCTTCCGGATTGATCGGTTCACCCACGGAACCCAACAGGCGCAACGAGCTGAGATCATGCTTCTTCACCCACTCATCGCCCCACTTCATGAACGCGCGAATGGCTGTCGGCGCGGTGTAGAGCACCGTCACACCATACTTCGCGATGATGCGCCAGAAACGATCCGGCTCCGGCCAGTTCGGCGCGCCCTCATACATCAAGCTCGTGGCCCCGTTCGCCAGCGGTCCATAGACCACATAGCTGTGACCCGTCACCCAGCCGATGTCCGCCGTACACCAATAAACATCTTCATCCCGCAGATCGAAAACATACTTGGAGGTCATCTTCGCCCCGAGCAGGTAACCACCCGTCGTGTGCAAGATGCCCTTCGGCTTGCCTGTGGAACCTGACGTATAAAGGATGAACAACGGCGCCTCGCTATCCATCTGGGCAGCCGGACAATCCGCATCCACATATTCCAACTCACGATGCCACCAGACGTCGCGGCCTTCTTTGATGTGCACCTCATTGTTCGTGCGGCGCACCACGATCACCTTCTCGATCGTCTTCGTCAGCGACTCACCCTGCGCATCCTTGATCTCCAGCGCATCGTCCACGTTCTTCTTCAGTTGCACCACGGAACCGCGGCGGAAACCACCGTCCGAAGTGATGACCAGCTTCGCCTGCGAATCCTGGATCCGGTCCGCCACGGACTGCGCACTGAAGCCGCCGAACACCACCGAGTGGATCGCCCCGATGCGCGTGCATGCCAGCATCGCGATCGCCGCTTCCGGAATCATCGGCAGATAGATGAGCACACGGTCACCCTTCTTCACGCCATTGCGCTTCAGCACATTCGCGAACATGCACACCTCGCGATGAAGCTGCTTGTAGGTGATGACCCGTTCCTCGCCTACCTTGCCGGAGCCGGCCGGTTCACCTTCCCAGATGATCGCCGCCTTGTTCGCATACGGCGTGTTCAGCCACTTATCCAGACAGTTATGGCTCACGTTCAGCTTGCCGCCCACGAACCACTTCGCATTCGGCGCCTTCCATTGCAGCACCTTGGTCCAAGGCTTGAACCACACCAACTCCTGTTTCGCCTGCTTGCCCCAGAACTTGTCGGGCGATTTGATGGATTCGTTGTAAAGCTTGCGGTACTGCCCCATCGACTTGATGTGCGCCTTCGCAGAAAATTCCTTCGGGGCCGGGAAAACGCGTTCCTCGGTCATCACAGACGTAAAGTTCGTCGGCTTTTCAGATTTGCTCATAAAAGAAAAACGGAATGCGCGCCATATTAGGCCGAGCCCTTTGCACGTCAACCACCAGCACGCCTCAAAAGCATTTTTAACGGTGAATATATCCCTTGCTTGACCCGTCCCACCTCTGTCCCGGTAAATATGACTATGCAAGCTCCCCTTTCCCGCCGTCGTTTTTTGGGCACGACCGCCGCCACGGCCTCCTTGCTTGGACTTGGAGGCAGCATCTTCGTCCCGCGCAGCCGGGGGGCGGATGCCAAGCAACCCTTTGCCGCCCCGAACGCGGGTATCCAGAAGAACCGGGATATCGCCCTGTCCGTGCTCAAACCATCGGCCAAGGACCTCGAGCATGGCTATGAACTGCATGCCCATTCTTTGGTGTTCGAGTCCTACGGCTTCGCCCCGCGCGCTGCCTTGGATGGCGAGAAATACGCCGCCTTCGCCGAAAGCGGCGCTCCCGATGCCGAGCTCGTGGACCTGCGCGAAGAGATGTCCATGACCCGTCAGGCCACGGATGCCCGGGAACGGGAGGAGTTTCTGGCCGCGTTCCGCGCTGCGGGCGTCACCTGCATCTTTCAGAACACGGGCGAAGAAGGCAGTGATCCGCTGCGCCTCATCAAGCGGCTCTCCCGCTTCACCCACGCCACGGACCTGATGCCCAAGGATTGCCCCAAGGCCGCCACGCCGGCTGACATCGTGGCCGCCAAGAAGGCGAACCGTCATTGCCTCTACTTCACCACCAACGGCGTCCCGCTGCGGCAGGAATGGGAAAGTGTGCGCGATGAATTGCGCAACATCCGCCTCTTCTTCCAGCTCGGCGTGCGCATGATGCACCTCACCTACAACCGTCGCAACCCGATCGGCGATGGCGCTGGCGAACCGAACGATGCGGGCCTCAGTGATTTCGGCCACAGCGTCGTGGCCGAATTGAACCGCTTGGGCGTCATCGTGGATGTGGCGCATTCCGGTTGGCGCACGAGCCTGGAAGGGGCCAAGGCCTCCAAGAAACCGATGGTGGCCAGCCACACGACTTGCGGCGGTGTTTACCGGCATTTTCGCGGCAAGCCGGATGAAGTGGTGAAAGCCATCTGCGATACCGGTGGGCTCATCGGCATCTGCTGCATCCCGCGCTTCCTCGGTGGCGATGGCGATCTGAACGCCTTCCTGAATCACATCGATTACGCCGTGAAGACCTTCGGGGCAGAACACGTCGCCATCGGTCCGGACATCTCATACACCTCCCAATATGAAGCCGCTGAGCGCGCCAAAGTGCCAAAGCGCAAAGACGGCACCTCGCCCCTCTCCGCCGTCGGGCCGCGCTGGGAACACCTCTGGCCCGCCGATGATTACCGGCCCAAGCCCCACGCCGAAGCCAGCCTCGCCTGGACCAATTGGCCGCTCTTCACCGTCGGCATGGTCCAACGCGGCCACTCAGACGACACCATCCGGAAGATTCTCGGAGAAAACGTCCTCCGCGTAGCCCGCGCCAATTTCAATGGCGTGTAGTCTATTTAACCATCGGCAACCTGAACGGATGAACCAGCCACAGACGCGACAGATGTTCCCCCTCTCCCTTCAACGGGGAGAGGGTTAGGGTGAGGGGGAAGGAGACGTCCATAAGCAAATCCAGCGAGCCTTTCAACCACCAACCCAAAACCACACAACTCCAAACTTCCCTTTCCCTCCCGTTCCCGCTTTCATCAGCCCTTCATTGTGACGGCACGCAAACCAGCGCTGGGCTTTATCTTCGTGACCCTCGTTCTCGATATTCTCGGGATCGGGCTGATCATCCCCATCTTGCCCAAGTTGGTGGAGCAGCTCGGCGGTGGCGGCATTGAGAAGGCTACCTATATCTACGGCCTTCTCGCCGCACTCTATTCGCTGATGCAGTTCATCTTTGCCCCCGTGCTGGGCAGCCTCTCCGACCGCTTTGGCCGACGCCCCGTCATCCTCGGTTCTCTGTTCGGCTCCGGCTTAGATTACTTCCTCCTCGCCTTCGCGCCGAACCTCTCTTGGTTCTTCGTCGGCCGCATCATCGCCGGCATCACCGGTGCGAACTTCGCCGCCGCCACCGCTTACATCGCGGACATCAGCCCGCCGGAAAAACGGGCTGCGAACTTCGGCCTTATCGGTGCCGCCTTCGGCCTCGGCTTTATTATTGGCCCGCTGCTTGGAGGTGTCCTCGGCAAATACGGTCTGCACGTCCCCTTCTTCGTCGCTGGCGGACTCACATTGGTCAACTGGTGCTACGGCCTCTTCGTCCTGCCCGAATCACTCGCGCCGGAGAACCGCCGTAAGTTCAGTTGGAAGGTCTCAAACCCCATCGGCTCCCTCTATGCGTTGAAGAAACATCCCGTCGCCTTCGGTCTCGCGGGTGTGTTCTTCCTCTTCAATCTCTCGCATCAAGTTTACCCCAGCATCTGGGTGCTCTACACCAGCTACCGCTACAACTGGACTCCCGGACAAACGGGCTTCTCCCTCGCCATCGTCGGCGTCATGGCTGCCATCGTGCAAGGAGGTCTCACTCGCATCATCGTGCGCAAGCTGGGCGAAGCCCGCACCGTGCTCCTAGGCCTCACCGTCTTCGCCCTCGCCTTCATTTGTTACGGCCTCGCGCCCGAAGGTTGGATGACCTACATCGTGATCGTCTTCGGCTCCTTGGGCGGCGTGACCGGTCCCGCCATGCAGGGCCTCATCTCCCGTGACGTCGGGGCCGATGAACAAGGCGGCGTGCAAGGTTCCCTGACCAGCCTCGTCAGCATCACTGGCATCATCGGGCCACCCCTCATGACCGGTCTCTTCGGCTATTTCATCAGCAAGAAAGCTCCCTTGGTCCTGCCCGGTGTCTCCTTTTTCTTTGCCGCCTTCCTCGTGACCATCGCCCTGTTCCTCGCCTGGCGTTTGCTCAAGCAAAACGGCTTTGCCGTCGCCCCGCTAAAAGCTGTAGAGCAGTCACCCGCTCCCGAGCCGACCTTGCCGCATTGATTTCCCGGCCGCCTCGTATAGCACAAATGTGTTACTTCATGGCGCTTGCCACACCACTGTTGCATTACGCAATGTTATCCCGTTCGTTTATTCGCCGGACACTGCGGGATTCTGGGGTGGCACGAAATGAGCATCAAACTTAAGCGCTGGCTGTACACCGCCGTTATGGCCTTGCTGGGCGCTGGGCTATTCCTCTGGACCTCCTGTTCCACCGTCACCCGCTCCGTCGATGAACCGCTCCACATCGAAGGCGCCGAATTCGTCGGTAACAAAAGCTGTGTCGATTGCCATGCGGGCATCAACCAGAAGTTCACTGCCAACCCGCACGCGCGCATCAAGCTCCGCACCTCCACCGCCTCGCTCGATACCAGTTGCGAGGCTTGCCACGGCCCGGCCAGCCGCCACGTCGCCACTGGTGGCCAAGGCGTGGACAAACTCATCATCAACCCCAAGAAAGCTGCCGAGGCCTGTTTTCGTTGCCATCAGAACGTCCACGCGGAATTCAATCTGCCCCATCACCATCCTGTCCTTGAAGGCCACTTGAACTGCGTCCAGTGCCACGACCCGCACGGCCACGACATGATGAAGCCCGTTGGCGGGCTCGGACTCGCGCGCGTGAACCAGTCCTGTGCACAATGCCATCAGGACCAATCCCGCAAGTTCGTTTTCGAACACGCCGCCATGCGCGAAGGCTGCACCGTCTGCCACAGCCCGCATGGCACCGTTCATCCGAAAATGCTCGTGCAGCATGATTCCAATCTCTGCCTGAAATGCCACGCGCAGGTGCAGACCGCCCTGGCAATCTTTTCATCGGCAAGGTCAACCACAGCGCCTTCGTCCAGCAAGGCGGTTGCTGGACCGCCGGTTGCCATGCGGCCGTCCACGGCTCGAACATCAACCCCAAGCTCCAATACTGAGATGCGCCGTGTGAGACCATCAGCAAAGGAGCGCCGAATTCCCATTCGGCCCGCGTGGCGTTATGCCCTCGCCCTGCTGTTGGGTTTCTCCACGCTACCCAGCCGCGCCCAAGAACCGGCTCCCGCGCCCGCCGTCGATTTCGCCCGCGATATCCGCCCTATTTTCGAAAACTCCTGTCTGCGCTGTCACGGCCCGGAGAAAGCTAAGGGCGGTCTGCGTCTGGATTATCGCGAAGCCCTGCTCAAAGGCGGCGAGAGCGGTCCCGCCATCGTCCCCGGCAATAGCCAGGACAGCCTGCTCATCAAGTTCGTCAGCCACACCGTTGCCGACAAAGAGATGCCGCCCGTAGGCAAAGGCGATCCGCTCAAGCCCCAGCAGATCGCCCAGCTCCGGGCGTGGATTGATCAAGGCGCCGTCTGGCCTGCCAGCACGAACCAGAGCGAACTCCATTTCACCCTCACGCCCACGTTTGGCTGGTTCCATGTGGATGGCAACACGGCTATGTTCCGCGCGCTGAACTGGCGTTCGGAGAAATGGAGCGGCGGCTTGGAAGATTTTTCGCTCAGTCAATCGCTCGACCGCGATACTAAGCTCAGCATCACCGGGCGCATCCAGGCGGACTACGATTACCGTGTCGCGCTGGAGCTGAAGCGTAACGACGTCGGTTTCATCCGCAGCGGTTTCGAACAGTTCCGCAGCTACTACGATGACACCGGCGGCTACTACGCCCCGTTCACGCCATCCTCCTTCACTGCAAGCCGCGATCTGCACGTGGACCACGGCAAGGCCTGGATTGATTTCGGCCTGCGCAAACCAGACTGGCCTGAGCTGACTATCGGCTACGAATACCGCTACGCCCGCGGCATCGAATCCACGTTACAATGGGGTGCCGTGACCGTCGGGCCTACAACACGCAATATCTACCCGGCCTACAAACAGATCGACGAAGAAACCCACGTCATCAAGCTGGACGCGAGTTACACGCTCAACGGCTATCTGCTGGAGGATTCCTTTCGCGGTGAGTTCTATCGCTCTGATACCGATCGACCGAACGCTGATTTCGCCTCGTTCAATTTCGGCACACGCCACACCGAATCCTATCAACACTTCGTCGGTGCCAATTCCTTCCGTGTTGAGAAACAAGTGCGGGACTGGCTGCTGCTCTCCAGCGGTTATCTCTATTCCCATCTCGATGGCGATGGCTCGTTCCGTCAGGTGACCTTCGCCCCCAGCACCGGTGCCATCTTCTCCCAAGGCGACACCAGCCCGTTAATCGTGATTCAATCCGAGTCCCACGTCTTCAATGCCAATGCCGTGCTGGGCGCTTGGGAAGGCCTCAGCTTCATCTCCGCCGTGCAAGCGGATTGGACCCAGACCGATGGCCTTGGTAGCGGCACCGTGTTCGGTTTTCCTGCGCCCTTTGCCAACAACTACGGCTCCAATCAGGACAAGCGCACCGTGGAGGAACGCTTCGAACTGCGTTACGAAAAGATCCCTTACACCACGCTCTACGCTGAACTCGATTTCCGGCAGGAAGACATCGGCCAGTTTGAACAACAATTCATCAACGACGGATTTGGATCGGATAAAGATTACCTGCGCCAGACGGACAGCTTGGGCGACGTGAAGGAATTCAAAGGCGGCTTCCGCACCTCGCCTTGGAGCCAGGTCACACTCAGCGCGAGCTATGGCCACCGCATCAAAACGGATGACTATCAGCACAACCTCGACACCGATCTGAGCGCCAACTCCGGCAACGGCTATCCCGGCTACCTGCTGAATCGCGATGAGACGAGCGACACCGTGGATTTCCGTATCGCCGCCAGGCTGAACCGTTGGTTGCGCAGCAGTGTCTCCTACCAATATACCACCACGGATTACCGGAACATCACCGCCGCAGCGACCACTTTCCCGGCTGGCTCCGCCCCCGGTGGTGGTTTGCTGGCGGGCGTTTACGAGGCTCACACCATCAGCCTGAACAACACCTTCACCCCGTGGCATCGCCTCTACCTGAACAACACGCTCAGTGTCAGTGATACGCGCCAACGCAGCGGCGTTTCAGCCAGGGGCGCGATCGAACCTTTCGGCGGGACGACGTGGAGCATTCTCCAGAGCGGCACTTTCGTCGTGGACAATAAAACAGACCTCACCGTCACATACAGTTTCTCCCAAGGTGACTTCAGCCAGGCAAACCAATCCCTCGGCTTGCCTTTAGGCTCCGATTACCACTTGCACGGCCTGCAAGCCGGTGTAAACCGCCGGGTGAAGCAAAACACCAAGCTGGGTCTGGAATACATCTTCCAACGCTACACCGACGCCGCCAGTGGTGGCATTTACAATTACACCGCCCACGGCATCTTTTCCACCCTGTCCTTCCGCTGGTGACAAATTAACGCAGCCTCCAATCCACGTAAGAGTGAAAGAACACATGAGCTTAGCCAACCAAACCTCGCGCCGTCAGTTCGTGAAAATCTTCGCCGTCGGCGTCGCCTCGAGCGGTCTATGCGGCAAGCATCTGGCTGAGATGTTTGTCGGTGAAGCCCAGGCTGGCGCAGCCAGCGAAGGTCTCTTGACCTTAAAGCTGAGCAGTTTCCCCGCCCTCCAATCACAGAACAGCTCCATCCGCATCGCGGTGAACGCGTTCTTTGACGGTGGCCCGTCCGGCCCGTTCTATCCCATCTTGGTGAATCGTACGACGGGCAATCAGTTCTATGCCCTCGAAGCCCGCTGCACGCATGCCGGCTTCGTCGTTCCTCCTGCGGGCGGCGCTTGCCCGCATCAAGGTGCCCGGTTCAACTTGGATGGCAGCGTCGCCGTTCCCCCGGCAGTGACGCCCCTGACCAGTTACGTCATCACTTACGATGGCAGCAATCTCCTTAGCATCAAAGTTCCCGGCTTGGGTTATTCCATCACGGGAACGCCGGTTCAAACCACGCCCGGCCCTCGTTTTCAACTCAGCTTCCCCACGATGTCAGGCCTGACCTATGAAGTGCAGTTTCGGGAGACGGCAGACGCGGCCGGCACGCCCGTCCCATTTTTCACCACGGCCAACGGGGTAAGTAGTGCGACGAGTTTGGTCGGAACAGGAAGCAGCTTGACGATTTACGTGGCGCGCACCACGGCCACCGGCTTCTACACCGTGAACGTCAAAGTGACCCAAGGCTAGCCGCCCCGAATCCGCTTAGCGCCTGTTTGCACCAGCGGAAACGCTAATGCACTTTTCGGGCAGCCTCCTAGTGATGCGCGGCAGCCGCAGGCGCTTTGGCCACGTTCCCATGCGCCTTCACCTTGATGGCTTCCGTGCGGAGGCTGGTGACGGAACTGGATGCCGCTGTGAGCGGGATATTCGGCGCAACGCCGAGGAAAAGGATACCCCCCACGCACGCCAGCAACGCATAGTAAACCGGCTTGGTCAGCACGATAGTCTCCTGCTCCGCCTCTTCCTTGCTCCAGTAGATGGCCTTCACCACCCCGAAGTAATAGTAGAGGGAGATCACCACGCCCACGATCGCCACTGCGATCAACAGGTAAGCCCAAGGATTGGATGCCCCCTGCTCCACCACCGATTTCACGAGCAGGAACTTGCCGATGAAACCGGCCAGCGGCGGAATACCCGCCAGCGAAACCATCGCGATCGTCATCGTCGCGGCGAGGAACGGTGAACGACGGCTCAAACCATTGAGCGCCGAGATATCGTCCCCACCCACTTCACGCACCACCACGATCAACACGCCGAACGCCGCCAAGACCGTGAACAGGTAACCCGTCAGATAGTAAAGCACCGCCGAGTTGCCACTGTGGGAAACCGCCGCCACACCCAGCAGGATGTAACCCGCGTTGGAGATGCTGGAGTAACCCAAGATCCGCTTGATATTCCGCTGCGGAATCGCGCAAAGATTACCGTAAAGGATCGTGACGGCGGAGATGACCATCAGCACCGGCTGCCAACTGATCGTGATGTCCGGCATGGCCACATAGAGCACACGCAAGAGCAGCACGAAACCCGCTGCCTTGGAACCGACCGCCAGAAAGGCCGTCGAAGGCGTGGGCGCACCTTGATAGACATCCGGCGCCCAGACTTGCAGCGGGAACGCCGCGATCTTGAACGCCAGTCCGAGGAAAATCATCACCAAGCCCAGTTGCAGCAGCTTGTGGTCGCCCAACTGGCCGGCTACCGCCCATTTGGCCGTCTTGAGGCTCAGCTCGTCGAAATTCATCGTGCCAGCGGTACCGAAAACCAAGGCGATACCGTAAACCATGAACGCCGAGGAAAGCGCCAAGGATCAGATACTTCACACCTGCTTCCAGCGATTTCACATTGGAACGTTGGAAGCTCGTCAACACGTAGAACGTCACCGTGATCAGCTCCAGCGAGACGAACAGCAGGCTGAAATCATTCGCCGACGATGCGAACATCATGCCCGCCAAAGCGAACAGGATGAGCGAGTAATACTCCGAGATGCCACCTTTGATGCGGTCCGCATACTCCACGGAAAGGATCAACACGATGATCGCTGCAAAAAGGAAAAACCGTTTGAAATAGAGGGAAAGCCCGTCCTGCACATACATGCCGCCAAACGCGTAACCCGTCCCCTCCGCCCCATCGATAAAGCTATACAGCAGAATGCAGCCGACGACGAACGCCGCCCCATAGCCAAGCTTGCTTTTCACTTCCGCCGGTGCCCACAGGTCCACCAGCAGCAGCAGCAACCCGGCTGCGATCACTGCGATTTCCAACGATATGAATGATGTGTTCATCTACCTTCAGTCAAAATTTCTTAATGCTTTGCGGACGCCCGTTTCGCGGTATCGGGCGTTCCCGGCGGCTTCGCCATGCTCACGATCTTCTCCGCCGCCGGCTTGATCTTCTCCGTCAGGCTGCCGGGCACAAAACCGAACCACAGCAAGGAAGCGATCAGCAATACGAACGGCACCTTGCGCCAGAACGACGTAGCATCGCCGATGTGCTTGAACTCATCCACCAGACAGCCATGCAAAATATTCCGGATCGCACGCAGCATATAGACCGCGCCGATGACCAGACCGCCCCAGCACGCCAGAGCTGTGGCGACCGGATACGCCTTCCAGGCGCCGAAGAAGATCATCGCTTCACCCACGAAGTTGGCGAAGCCCGGCAGACCGCAACCCGCCATCATCGCCATGATCATGGCCGCACCCACAAACGGGATTGCGCGGAGCAAACCGCCCATCTTCTCGATCTCCAAAGTCTTGGTCTGTTGGTAGAGGTAACCGCTGATGGCAAACGTCAACGCCGCCAGCAAGCCGTGCGCCACCATCACCACCACCGCCCCCGTGATGCCCACGAGCGACAAACTCGCGATGCCCAGGAAGATAAAGCCCATGTGCGCCACGCTTGAATTACCGATCAGCAAGTTGAGGTTCTTTTGGCGGATGGCCACCAGACCGCAGAAAAGGATGTTCCCCAAGCAAAGCACCACGAGGATGTCCAGCC
This sequence comes from Limisphaerales bacterium, assembly GCA_965283725.1. Classification (GTDB taxonomy): domain Bacteria; phylum Verrucomicrobiota; class Verrucomicrobiia; order Limisphaerales; family JAEYXS01; genus JAEYXS01. The sequence continues at coordinate 262,913 of CBDIPT010000001.1, read as the reverse complement.
AGCCCAAGCCCATGATGAAGCTCCCCGTTCAACCCGTCCGGCAGCAACGGCAAGGCGACCCGGATCAGACCGTAAAGACCGAATTTCTTCAGCACCCCGGCGTGCAGCATGGAAGTGGCCGTCGGCGCGGCACCATAGCCGACCGGCGCCCACGTATGGAACGGCCAGAGCGAGACCAAGATGCCGAACCCGAACATCAGGAGCGGGAAAATAGTGTTCTGGATGGCGATCGGCAGCGGTTGGACACGCACAATCCGCGTCAACTCGACGATATCGAACGTCCGCGCGCCCGTCTGCACGTAGAGCATGATCAACCCGATCAACGCGATGAGCGCCCCCAAGCTAAGATACAGCGTCATCTTGAACGTCGCATAGTTGCGGTCCGCGCCCTTGCCCCAGACGCCGATCATGATGAACGTCGGCACCAGCGCCAGTTCATGGAAGAAATAGAAGAAGAACAGGTCCAGCGACGCAAACGCACCGAGAATACCACCGCTCATCAGCAGCAGGAGGATGTAAAACTCTTTCTCACGCTGTTTGATTTCCCAAGACACACACGCCGCCGCAAAAGCCACGATCGCGCCCATCAACATCAGGCCGACATTGATACCGTCCACCCCCACGTGATAGCTGATGCCCACGGAAGGCAGCCAGGCGCACTGTTCCTCGAACTGATACCCGCCCAAGCCGGCGTTGAAATTGATGAAGACGTAAAACGCGACCACCATCGAGAACAAGGTCGCGGCTAAAGCCAGCAGGCGCGCCACGAAACGGTAGTTCTTGGGAATGAAAACCAGCCCCAGCGCCGTCAGCAGCGGAACCGCAATGATGTAAGTAAGTGGAGACATGGTCTAGCGTGCCAAAGTAAGGAACATCACGATCGCGGCCCCGAGCGCAAACAGGAACGCGTAAGTTTGGAGATTACCGGATTACAGGCGCAACACGCGACCGGTCAACTCAACCGTGCCATGCGTACCGCGCACCAGCAGGCCGGCGATGATCCAGCGGTCGATCGCATCCGCCAGGCGCGCCAACGCCTCTTGGGAGACCGCGATGAGTTTCTCGTAAAGCTCGTCGAAATAGAACCGGTTGCTCATAGCCTTGGACAGGCCCTTGAACATCGTGGTGAACTTGTCTGAAGTGGCGTTGTAGTAAAACATGAAGGCGCCAACACTACCGATACCCACCGCAGCGAGCCCGATGAAAGCCGCCAAAGGCGCATGACCAAACGGCTCCAAAAGGTTGTTCGGGAAACCGGCGGTTTCATGTGCATGACCAAAGAAATGGCCATAGATACTATCAATGCCGATGACACCGGCCAGCACGCTCAAGATCGCGAGGAATACCAGCGGATACGTCATCACAGCCGGAGACTCATGGGCATGATCAGCAGATTCGGACTTCGCCTTGCCTAAGAAAGCCACGAAGAACAAGCGGCCCATGTAGAAAGTAGTTAAGACTGCCACAAATGCCGCGATGAGGAACAATCCGATACTGCCATGCTCCGAATCGGCCGCAGCCGCGAGGATCGAGTCTTTGCTGTAGAAACCGCTTAGAGGCGGCACACCGCACAATGCCAAGGTGCCGATGGCGAACGTCCAGAACGTGATCGGCATCTTGCCCTTCAGATTGCCCATCTTCCAAATGTCCTGCTCGTGATGCAGCGCATGGATCACGGAGGCGGCTCCAAGGAACAGCATCGCCTTGAAGAAAGCGTGCGTCGTCAGGTGGAACATCGCCGCACCAGGAGCGTGCAAGCCCACGGCCATCACCATGTAGCCCAACTGCGAAAGCGTCGAGTAAGCGAGGATGCGCTTGATGTCATTCTGCTGCACCGCGATCAAAGCCGCCAAGAGAGCTGTGAAACCACCGATCCAGCCGATGACATGCAAGGCTTCCGAGCCCGGCACATTCAGGATGAAGAACACCCGGCACAGCATGAACACACCGGCAGCCACCATCGTCGCCGCATGGATCAGCGCGGACACCGGTGTCGGGCCTTCCATCGCGTCCGGCAACCACACGTGCAGCGGGAACTGCGCGGATTTGCCCATCGCCCCGCAGAAGAGCAGCAGACCGGCGGTCGTGGCCATCGCCCCGAGCGCAGCGGGATCTTTCACTATGGCCATCTCCAGCTTCTGGAAGTTCAACGAACCCAGCAAACCCCAAACCACCAAAATGCCAAGGATGAACCCAAAATCACCAATGCGATTCGTCAAGAATGCCTTCTTGGCGGCATCACCGGCCGAAGGTTTCTCATACCAAAAGCCGATGAGCAGATAGCTGGAAACACCCACCAACTCCCAGAAAATGAACATCATGAGCAGGTTGTCCGCCAACACGATGCCGAGCATCGAGAACATGAACAGACTCAGGTGCGAGAAGAACCGCGAGAAGCACCGGTCATCATGCATGTAGGAATACGAGAAGACATGGATGGCCGTGCCGACGCCGGTCACGATGAGCAACATCATCTTGCTCAGAGAATCAGGCGCAGCCCGATATCCACACTCAGATCACCCACCGATATCCAGCTCAAAGAAACCGTCGTGCCGTATTTGCCCACATCCGGCATCCAGGCAAACAGGATCACACTGACCACAAAGGCGCTCAATGAAGCACCGATGGAGAGCTTGGCGCTCAAGACCTCGTGCTTCTGCGTAAACAGGCCAATGATGGCCGCCGCCGCCAACGGCAACAGCAGGATCAACCAGGCCAAATCTTCAGGTTTAAAGTCCGACATGTTCCAAAAATCCTTAGAGTTTCATCGAGGTCAGGTCCTCGACATGCGCGCTCTGACGGCGACGATACAACGCCACGATCAACGCCAGACCCACCGCCACTTCCGCCGCCGCTACTGTGATGATGAAGAACACCATCACCTGTCCGTTCAGGTTGTCATTGAAATGCGACATGGACACGAGCGCCAGATTCGCCGCGTTCAGCATCAGTTCCAGTGACATATACATCACCAGCACGTTGCGCCGCAGGATGACGCCCAGCAGCCCCAGGCAAAACAAAAGGCCGCTGACCACCAGATAATGTTCCAGACCGACTTGCATGTTATTTCAAATCCTTCTTGCTGAGCAAAATCACACCCACCATGGCCACCAGCAGCAAGATCGACAAAATCTCGAATGGCAGCAGGTATTGGGAGAACAGGATATGGCCCAGTTCCTTCACCTGCCCCTGCTTCACGGGTACCGCCAGCCCCTCACTCGCCTTGGATTCCACGATCGTCTTGATGAGGATGGCCGCGATGGAACCAACCCCGATCACCGCCGCGGCGATGCCGTAGGTGTTGAACTTGCGCCGTTCCTCTTCCTTCAGGTCCAGCAACATGATGACGAACAGGAACAGCACCATCACAGCGCCCGCGTAGACCAGCACTTGCACCGCCGCGAGAAAGAACGCGTGCAGCAGCACGAACAGGCCCGCCATCGAGGCGATGGTCAGCACGAGGAACATCGCGCTCGTCACCGGGTTCCGGCTGAACGGGTTCGCTACCACCATGACGCCGCACAGCAGCGTCAGGAAGGCGAAGATGTAAAAGAAGATATCTTGCATGGATCTGGTTCGCCCTAATTTTGCTTCACCGGGAACGCTTCCTGTTCCTCGGCTTCCTTGAGCTTGTGCTCCCATTTCTTGATGGGACCGTTATGCACGCCGCCCAGTTTCAAAAGCTTTTCTTTGTTGTAGATCATCTCGCCCCGGCTCAGGCCGGTGAGGGAATAATCCTTCTGCAGGAAGATGGCCTCTTCCGGGCAGACTTCCTGGCAAAAGCCGCAGAAGATGCACCGGAGCATGTTGATCTCGAATTCCTTCGGCATCTTCTCCGCGTTCTTACGGTCGGCCACCTGGCCGCTCTCGCCCGGAGGCGTGATCTTGATGGCCTTCGGCGGGCAGACGAATTCACACAATTGGCAGGAGACGCACTTGGTGTTGCCATCCGGGTCTTTCACCAGGTAAGGCGCACCGCGATAGCCTTCCGGCACCGTCCACTTCACTTCCGGATACTGCATCGTGACGTTCTTCCGTTGGAAGACCGTGCGATAAAAATGCTTCCCCGTCACCTTGAAGCCGCTCATCAAGGCCGGAAGGTAAATCCGTTCCCACCAACTTAAATCTGGGCGTTTGACGATCATAGGATTCTCAGTTCTCGACGGTTAGTTTGCTGCCCCCGAGCTGGTTGCCCACAAAACCACGGCATAGAAAAGAATGTTCGCGAGGGCGAAAGGCACAAACCGGCGCCAACCCAAGTCCATAAGCTGGTCATAACGGAAGCGCGGGAGCATCCAGCGCACCCAGATGAACAGCACCATGAACACCAACATCTTGCCGACAAAAATTCCGATATGCAAAAAGCCGCCCAAGATGGACGTAGCGGGCTGGTCCAAACCGAACCACGGCAGTGTCCAACCGCCGAAGAACAGCGTCACCATCATCGCCGAGGCGGCGATCATGTTCGTGTATTCACCCATGAAGAACATCGCGAACTTCATCGAGCTGTATTCCGTGTTATAACCGGCCACGAGTTCCGTTTCCGATTCCGGCAAATCGAACGGCAAACGGTTCGTTTCCGCGAACGCCGAGATCAGGAAAATGAAGAAGCAGAACGGCAGCTTGAAGATTAGCCAGTTAGGAAAAACATGAAGGACTGCCGCCAGGGCACCTGTCTGATTTTCTTTAGCTAGGAAGCTAGCCCATGTACCTTGTTGATAACCGATGATCGCACTTAGATTCAAATCACCGACCAACATGAAGATCGGCACCACGCTCATACCCATCGCGAGCTCGTAGGAAACCAACTGCGCGCTGGAGCGAATACCACCGAGGAAAGGATACTTGGAATTCGCCGCGTAACCCGCGAGCACGATGCCATACACACCGAGCGACACGATGCCGAACGTGTAGAGAATGCCCACGTTCAAGTCCGCGATGACCATCTTCTGCGCGCCCAACGTCGAACCGAATGGAATCACCGCCAGCACGAGGAACGCCGGAATAAGCGTCAGCATCGGCGCGATCCAGAAGTAAATCTTCCGCACGTGACCCGGCATGAAATCTTCCTTGAGGATGGACTTCACGGCATCGGCCAACGGTTGGCCCAACCCGAAGAACTTGATTTTCGTCAGCGGGATACCCACGCGGTTCGGACCCACGCGGTCTTGGATCCACGCCGAGATGCGGCGCTCTGCCACGACATAGTACGACACCATCGGCAACACCGCGAGGAAGAGCACCGCCAAGACTTTGATGGCGCCCCAGACCGCGATCTGCATACCCGGAGACAAATTATTGATCCAATCGAACATGTATCTCGCTCCGTCTAAATTTGTACGGTGACGCCCTTGTCACCGAGTGCGGCCCAAGTCACCCCGTTGAACGCGGGAACTTCCGTGGCCATCTGGTTAAACAGACCTTCGATGCTCACAAAGCCGTTCTGGCCCGTGACGTTGTGCACGAGGTCATGGAGGAATTCCCATTCCGCACGCGCGTCACCGGGAGCTTCCACCGCCTTCATAAATTTCTGCACGCGCCCTTTCACGTTCGTGAAGGAACCGCGCTTCTCGACATGCGCGCAACCCGGCAACAGGTAATGCGCCGCTTCCGTCGTCTTGTTAGGCAGGATGTCGCTCACCACCAGCAACTCGAGCTTGGCGAGCAAGTCCGCGCCGATGCCGTGCTTCGTCACATCTTCACCAAAGACGATCAGCGTCTTGATGCTGCCGCCCTTGATGCCTTCCGCAATCTTCGCGAGATTTGCCCCGAGCGTCGCTCCAGCGATGCCTGTGAGGCGGGCACCGTTGCTGTTCGGATTCTTGTCCGCGTTGACCAGCAGCTTGTCCCCTTCCCCGTTACGCGCGACGGAATCCGTCAGCGCCCCGGTCTTGGTGGCGAGCTTCTTCAGCAGATAAAGTTCTTCGTTCGTCTGGCGCGCCGAGGCGATAATCGCCACGGAACCGGACGCCGCCTTGCGCAGTTTCTCAGAAATCTCCGCGATGGCCGCCGTCCACGAAATACGTTCCGCCTTGCCGCCCTGCTTCTTGATGAGCTGGGAGAGACGATCCGCGCGACCGATCCACTTGTAATTCAAGCGGCCGCTGTCGCACATCCACGGACCATTGACCGCATCGTTATCACGCGGCTCGTAGCGATAGACTTTATTCTCGCGCTGGCCGACCACGATATTGCAACCCGTGCCGCAGCTCGTGCAGAGGCTCTTGGCTTCCTTGAGGAACCAGACGCGCATCTGGAAGCGGAAATCTTTCGAGGTCAACGCACCCACCGGACAGATGTCCACGGTGTTCAGCGTGTAATTGTTATCGAACTTCGTGCCCGGATACGCAGCGATCGTATTGTAACTGCCCCGATTCACGATCCCCAGTTTGTCATCCCCCACGACGTCTTTCGTGAAACGGATGCAACGGGTGCAAAGCACACAACGTTCGTCATCGAGAATGATCCGCGGTCCGAGATCCACCGCCTTCGGCTTGTGGACCTTGGCTTCCACGAACTTGCTCTGCGCCTGACCGTGTTCGACGGAATATTCCTGCAGCTTGCATTCACCAGCCTGATCGCAGATCGGGCAGTCCAACGGGTGATTGATGAGCAGCGATTCCAAGACCGCCTCGCGCATCTGCTTCGTGGCGGCGGAATTCGGATAGATCTCCATGCCCGGCGAGATGGGCGTCGCACAGGCGATCGCGCCACGCGGCGTGCTGGGCTCGTAAGGCAAAACAGACTTCGCGATCTTCGGCGTGCCGTCTTCGTTCAAGACGGGCTTGCGGTCCGGACCGATCATCGGCGTGCCGAACTCGACCAAGCACATGCGGCAGTTACCGGCGACAGGCAGTTTCGGATGATAGCAATAATGCGGCACTTCGCCACCGGCGATCTGGCAGGCTTGCAGCATGGTGGTCGGCACCATCTTGCCCTGCCAGTCGGGCATCATCTTCGGCACATCGATGTCCTTGCCATCCACTTTGATGCGGATGGTATCAGGAGGCGGCACCGCAGGAGCGGCCGGCTTCGTTTCCGTTGTCGCAGCGTTAGACATGGTCAGTGATTCGGGCTGGCGGCGATTTTCATGTCCTTGGACGGACCGGCGCCACCGTTTTTCGCCTCATCCGCCGCACCCTTCGCTTCAAAATCTTCTTTGAACTTCTTCACGAAGCTCAGCACCGGCCAGGCGCAGGCTTCACCGAAGGCGCAGATCGTGCGGCCTTGGATATTCTGGGCAATGTTCAGGAGGTAATCCGCATCCTGCTTCCGGCCATGACCATGGGTCATGCGATGCAAGGCCTTACTCATCCAGAGGGAACCTTCACGGCACGGCGTGCATTGGCCGCAGCTTTCGTGTGCGTAGAACTCGGAGAGATTCGCGAGCGCTTCCACGATGTCCACGGAATCATCCATCACGATGATGGCACCGGAGCCTGACATCGTGCCCGCTTGCATCAGCGAGTCGAAGTCATACGGCAGATCGAGCAAATCCGTATCCACGGTGACCATCTGGCCATCCGCGCCCTTTTTCTTGAGCTTATACTTCTCGCCCGCCTTCAATATCTTGGAGGAGGAACCACCCGGAATGATGGCCTTCAACTTGCGTCCGTCGCGCAGCCCGTTGCCGAATTGCGGATCAAAGATCAATTCACCGATGGTGACCTTGCCGACCTCTACTTCGTAATAACCGGGCTTCTTCACCAGACCGCTCAGGCTCACGATGCGCGTGCCCGTGTTGTTCGGCGTGCCGAGCTTGGCATATTCCGTCGCTCCCATCTTCATGATGTGCTTCACGTGGCACAACGTTTCCACGTTGTTCACGATGGTCGGGCACATGTAGAGACCGAGGACAGCCGGGAAGTACGGCGGCTTGATGCGCGGATAAGCACGTTTGCCTTCCAGCGATTCGATCAAACCAGTCTCTTCACCACAAATGTAAGCACCCGCGCCGCGATGGACGTAAATCTCGCACTCCACGCCCGTGCCGAGGATATTCTTGCCAAGGAAACCTTTTTCCCGGGCTTCCTTCAGCGCCTGGTTCAAAATCTTGGCCCCCTTCGGGAATTCACCGCGGATGTAGATGTAAGCCAGCTTCACATCATTGGCGAAGCAGGACATCACCATGCCTTCGATCAATTGATGCGGATCTTTGTGCAGGATCTGCCGGTCCTTGAACGTGCCCGGTTCCGATTCGTCTGCGTTGCAGATCAGGTAGATAGGCTTGCCGCTCTTGCGATCCACGAACGACCACTTGAGGCCCGCCGAAAAACCGGCCCCGCCACGACCGCGCAGACCGGACTTCAACACTTCGTCGCGGATCTGCTCTTGGGCGGTCATCTTCTTGCCGTCGGCCAAATCCTTGACCGGCAGCGCGAGCGCCTTCTTCAACTCCTCGTAGCCGCCGTGACGCAGGTAGCACTCGATATCCGGGGTGTAACCCGGCGAGTCGGCGTTCTTCAAAATCAATTTAAATTCCTGCGGCATATCAACAGCTTGACTAAAAACTGAAAACCACTACGTTTCTCCGCGCTCTGGATTGCCCGATGGTGTAACGGTAGCACAACAGATTCTGAATCTGTTTGTCATGGTTCGAATCCATGTCGGGCAGCCACTTCATGAGCACTTCTTCAAAATTTCCTCGGCCTTGTCATTGCTGACGCCTTCATAGAAGTCGTCATTGCACATCATGACCGGGGCCGTGCCACAACTCGCCAAGCATTCCACGAACTCGACGGAGAACTTGCCGTCCTTCGAGGTCTGCAAGCCGTGCTTGTGCGGGTTCCAGGCCGAATTTCTCGCACAGGCTATGGTGCAGCTTGTGCGAACCGCCGAGCGCACAGCTCAACGTGCGGCAGACTTTCAAAACATACTTGCCCGGCTGCTCCTGACGGAACATCGGGTAGAACGTCACCAGCTCATACACGTTGATAGGCTGGAGACCGAGCTTGCCGGCGATCCACTCGATGGCCTCTTTCGAGATATAGCCAAACTGCTCCTGCGTGGCGTGCAAGAGCATGAGCGACGCACTCCGTTTGTTCACCGGATAATGCGAGATCAGCTCATCAATCTCGGCTTCAAAACTGGCTGTAACCGTAAAACTCATGTTCAGTTTCCTCTGCAAAAACTAGCGGTCACACTCACCCATCACGAAATCGAGCGAACCCAAAATCGCGACCGTATCACTCATCATGTGGCCAGGCATCAGCTCGGCCAACACGCTGAGGTTCACAAACGATGGCGAGCGGATCTTCATCCGGAACGGCGTGCCGCCACCTTTACTGCAAATGTAAAAGCCCAGTTCGCCCTTCGGATTCTCCGCACCGAAATAGACTTCACCGGCCGGCGCGTTCTGGCCTTGCGTCACCAGCATGAACTGGTGGATCAGCTCTTCCATCTTGGTGAGCACCTTGTCCTTCGGCGGCAAGATGATCTTGCCATCGGGGACATTGATCGGGCCGCCAGGCAATTGATCCAAGCACTGCCGGATGATCCGCACGCTCTGCCGCATCTCTTCCATACGGACGAGATAACGGTCATAGCAATCACCCACGGAACCGATGGGGATATCGAACTGAAGACGATCGTAAACGAGGTAAGGCGAAGCCTTGCGCAAGTCGTGATCCACGCCGCTGCCGCGCAGGTTCGGACCCGACAGACCGTAGTCGATCGCCATTTCTTTCGAGATGACGCCCAAGCCCTTCGTGCGGTCCACGAAGATAGGATTACGCGTGAGCAACTGTTCGCTCTCTGCGAAGTTCACTTCCACCTCATCGCAGAATTGGCGCAACTGCTGTTCCCAACCCGGCGGAATATCACGAGAAAGACCGCCAACGCGGGTGTAGCTCGTCGTGAAGCGGGCGCCAGTCAGCGACTCACAGAGGTTGTAAATCTTTTCCCGTTCCGTGAACGTGTGCAGGAAGACGGTCAACGCACCGACATCCATCGCGAAGGCGCCCAAGCCCAGCAAATGTGCTTGGATACGGCCCAACTCACAGCAGATGACGCGGATGTATTGGCAACGCTCAGGAATCTGTTTCTCGATGCCCAAGAGTTTCTCCACCGCCATCACATAAGCGACGTTGTTTGCCAGTGGTGCGAGGTAATCCAGTCGATCCGTGTACAGGATGAACTGGTTATACGTCATGTTCTCCGCGATCTTCTCATCACCACGATGCAGATAACCGACATCCGGCACCGCTTTGGAAATGATCTCACCATCCAGCTCCAAGAGGATGCGCAGCACCCCGTGGGTGGCCGGATGGGATGGCCCCATGTTCAGCACCATCTTTTCGCCCACCATTTCGCCGTCATCCGTCAGATGCGGCGAGTGCGCCAGCGCTTCAGCCGCGCGGGCGGTGGCGTCTTTAAATTCGATGTCTTGGACCGTGCTCATTCGCTAATCAGCTAATTCTGTTCGGGAATCCGGGCACGCGGCTCGCGGGCGATGGAATCTTTACCACCGGCCACCGTGACAAACGGACCACCCTCTAACGGAGCGGGCTTGGTGAACGCCACCGTCGGCAGATCACTCGGCTTGCCCGCCAACGGAAAGTCTTTGCGCAGAGGGAAATACGGATAACCATCCCACATCAAAATACGGCGTAAATCAGGGTGACCGATGAACCGGATGCCCATCATGTCGTAAATCTCGCGCTCGTGCCAGTTGGCCGTGCGCCAGACCGTGGTGACCGTAGGAAGTTCCGCCTTTTCCTCACTGACGTTCGTCTTCAGGCGGATATGGGTATTGTGACCAATACCGGAAAGTTCATAGACCACGGTGAAACGCGGATCATCGCCGTAATGATCGAGGCTGCTGATATCGATGAGATAATCAAACCCCAGCTCCTTCTTGGCGAAGGCGCAGACCTCGGAAATCTTTTGGGCGTCAGCCACTTGCACCGTGATTTCGGAGCGAAATTCCGGTGCGATAGTCAGCAAATCGCCGAATTGAGCCTTTAATTTTTGAGCCAGATCCAAAGCGGACATGGTAAAGAAAACTTATTGATTATCAGGCGCTTATGCAGCCTGTTTACCGGACGTGGAGATGACCAAGTCCTTCACAACGGGCTGCGTCTCAATCTTCTTCTGCAGCTTCATCAGCGCATCCAGCAAAGCTTCCGGACGCGGCGGGCAACCCGCCACGTAAACATCTACCGGCACGATATTATCCACCCCTTGCAGCACCGCATAGCTGCGATACATACCACCCGTGGAGGCGCAAGCACCCATCGCGATCACCCATTTCGGCTCCGGCATCTGGTCGTAAATGCGCCGCACCGCCAAGGCCATCTTGTAGGTCACCGTGCCCGCCACAATCATCACGTCAGATTGGCGGGGAGAAAAACGCATCACTTCCGCCCCAAAGCGGGAGATATCGAACCGGCTGGCACCGGCAGCCATCAATTCAATGGCGCAGCAGGCCAAACCCATAGGCATCGGCCAAACCGAGTTCTTGCGAAACCAGTTCAGCGCGGCATCCACGCGAGTGACAATCACTTCGCCTTCGACCTTAGAATTATAGCCTATTTCCGTGTTCGTTTGCATGACACAAGCCGCATCCGCGACGGCGACCAACTATGCCTTTGCAAAACATGGACGCAAGTAGTTTGTGATTTTTTTCACAAGCTTGGTTTCCACCCGAGCCAAACGCCACCTTGTCCCGATATCAGGCCAAAACCTCTTTGTTTCAGCAGAAAAACGATGAAACACCGGATTTTCGTCGCAATTTTAAGGCCACCGCTTTTATCACCTCCAGCGCCCTCCCCTACCATTCGTTCAATTCACCTTAAAGTAACCGGCTTCAGGCACCGAAAAAAGCTCACCGCAGTAACCGGCAAAAAAGGCGACAGGAACGCCTTGATGCAAAGCACTTTGCCCCTGAGAATAGCCCCGCATTTATGAGCAAAGGCCGTATCATTGTGACGGGTGGTGCCGGGTTTATCGGTTCGCATTTGGTGACCAGACTGCTGGCCGAAGGTGCGGCCGTCACAGTGATCGATGATGTTTCCACCGGCAGTTGGGAAAATCTCGCCCACCTTAAGAGCAACCCCGGCCTTGAATGCATCGAAGCCAAAGTTTCTTCGTGCCGCCAGCTCGGCACGTTGATGAATGAGGCCGCTCAAGTTTTCCACCTGGCTGCGGCCGTTGGCGTGGACCTCGTAGTCCGCTCCCCCATTCGCACCATGGAAACGAACATCCGCGAAACCGAAGCGATCTTGGAAGCTGCGAGCGTGAACAAGGTGCCCGTCTTGGTCACTTCCACTTCGGAAGTTTACGGCAAAAGCAACAAACCTGAATTTCGTGAAACGGATGACCTGACGATCGGCCCACCGCATTTGGGCCGCTGGGCTTACGCGTGCTCCAAGTTGATGGATGAGTTTCTGGCTTTGGCCTACACGAAGGAAAAAAACTCGCCCACCATTGTCACGCGGCTATTCAACACCGTCGGCCCCAAACAATCCGGCCGTTACGGCATGGTCGTGCCGCGTTTTATCGCCTCCGCCAAAGCCAACGAACCGATTGAAGTTTACGGCACTGGCGATCAGACACGCTGCTTCTGTTACGTGGGTGATACCGTGGAAGCATTGATCCGCTTGGCGCGGACACCTGCGGCCATTGGGGAAGTCGTGAACATCGGCAGCACGGAAGAGATCTCCATCAAGCACTTAGGCGAACGGATCATCCATCAATTGGGCTCGCAATCAAAAATCGCTTTAAAAGCCTACGACGCAGTTTATCCAGCCGGATTTGAAGACATGCTGCGCCGCAAACCTTGCGTAGATAAACTGGAAAAACTCACTCAATTCCGCCCCGCCACGACTTTGGAGCAGATCATCCAAGCCACCGCCGGACTTTAAGCCCCCTCAGACTCTTGCTGGACAACAGGCATCAGCTTGTCGTCACCACCACTTTTGACGCCATAAACCCACCTCTGCGGCAAACCGTATCGGCATAAAAAAACGAGGCGCTCTTGCGAGCGCCTCGTGAGATTAAACTAGCTTAGCTAGCCCAATAGCATTAGGGCGTGCCGTCGTTCGCGCTCTGCGGGAACACGATGCGGTTAGCATTCGCGCCGTAGGATTGGCGGGAGAGGCGCAGCGCTTCACGCAGACGATCACCACTGGCTTGCTGCACGCTACCGTCAGCGAGAGCGTAGTTACCAGCGTTGTCGTGGTGCGGCGTGGTGGAGTTGGTGGCCAATTCAGACCAGCGGGCTTCCACTGCAGCAGCAGCGTCAACCGTGGTTTGGATGGTGTAGTAGTTCGTGCCACCGTTCTGAGCGAAATAAACCGTGTTAGCATCGCTCGGGCCCATGCTGCGGTCACCGACCAAGAGCATGTTCGGCTTGGTTTCGTCCGCTTCCGTGCCAACGAAATAGCTGACAGCAGAGTTGGACGCAGAGAGCAAACCGGTCAGGCCGCTCGGATCGTTCGTGCCGAACACGCCGGCCGTTGTCGGCTGGCGGATCACGTCACCAGGGCAGACCAGAATCTTCGTGGAGCCCAATTCATTGGACAGCATGAAGAAGTGGCGATAAGCGGTACGATTGCTTTGGCAGAACTTGTTGACGTCCAAGCCTTGCGGGAAGCGCTGGTCATTGTCACCAGAGAACATCTTGAAGGACAGGGCGACCTGCTTCAAGTTGCTGGAGCACTTGATACGTTGGGCTTTGGCTTTGGCCTTGGCGAGCGCGGGGAGGAGCATGCCGGCGAGAATCGCGATGATCGCGATCACGACCAGCAGTTCAATCAGCGTGAACGCCTTGTTACGACGAGTATTGAATGGTTGGTTCATGGTTATTTACTGGGTTGCGAGCGACACTATTCGTGAACATCACGACGAGAGTCAACACTTTTGATTTCTTTTAGCAGCGCTCGTGCCAACTACCAAAAACCGGCCTTTTCCAGCACTTCCATAACCAGCGGAGGAAATTCACGCGGGAGTTTCACACATCGCGCGTGATTCTGCTCACGCACTAGCGGGAAAATCCTCTCATTCCCCCTTCGCAAGAAAAACGTATGAATTTCACTTGCCCCTTCGCCTTCCATTCCCATAATACTCCGCACGTCGATTTAGTCCCTGCAGTTTGCTGCTGGGGTCAAAATCAACGATTTGGATGCCCGCGTGGCGGAATTGGCAGACGCGCTAGATTCAGGTTCTAGTGAGTAACATGGTACAGGTTCAAGTCCTGTCGCGGGCACCATCGATTTTTCATGCGCCGTTAAACGGAAACAGCGCCGGTCAACACGCTCTCACTCATGGGATTACGAATCCGCGAAGCAACCCCGACAGACGCACCACAATGGCTGGACCTGCTACGTTGCGCGCTCGGGGACGACTTTCCTGCCACCGAGGCGTATAACCTCGAGTGGATCAAGCAACAGTTGCAGGCGAACAGCGACAGCAAGACTTACGTCGCTGACTTGGACGGCAAACTGCAGGCCGCCATCTCCACCCTCGGACCTTCTGGAGCCACCGGCAACCCGGTGACCAACTTGGGCCGCAACTTCTTCCGCCCGGAAAGCTTTAACAACGGTGCCGCTGAAGCCCTCTTGCGTCATATCGAAGATCTGGGTGCCAAAGAGAAGCACCTGATCATCATCCGCATTCTGGCCTCGGATAACGGCCAGCAAATCATTTTCGAAAAGCAGGGTTATGTTTGCGTCGGCTATCAGCCGTTCAAACATCTTCACCGCTCGCGTGAAGGCGTGCTTTTCTACGTCCGTTTCTTTGGTGACGTCTTGGCCACCCGCCTGCCCCTCTCTGATTCGCTCCCGCAAATCAGCGAACTCGCCGGCGCTGTCCTTGATCGCATCCAGTCGAACACGCCCATCACCGTGCGCGACGGCGTCACCGGCTACCCGCTGAAGACTGAACTGTCCTTCATGGAAGCCACCGCAGATGATTTTGATCTGTGGCGCTTGCAGGCTGATTCCTCGAACCCGGCCTTGGAAATTTCCGGCTCTTACAATCGCGGCTTAGGTTATTTGCGCATGACGACGGCCAGTCCCCAAGTCCGCACCTTCTTGGGGCAACGCGAAGACCGCGTTGTGGCCGGCATCGCTTTTTATCTGGATGCCAGGATCGCTGCGTCCGCATTGTCGATTCTTTCTCCACGGATGATCTCTCTATGGGTTCCATGCTCACCTACGTGGTGAAGATGGCCCAAGATCAGTTGAACGCCGTTTACATCGAGGTGGATATCTTGGTCTCCGCTCCTCGCCTACTGAAGAGCGCCGAGCAATTAGGCTTCGTCCCGATCGCTTACCTGCCCGCTTTTTACTCCAAGGGCGAACGCTACAACGACGTCGTCAAATTGGTGAAGCTGAACATGGGTTACGCGTTGGAGAACACCTCGCTGACCACGCACGCCCAAGGCATCGTCAGATCGTCGATTACAATTTTCAAGACCAGAAGATCGGCGTCGCCATCATCAACTTGCTGCGCGGCCTGCCTATCTTTGAAGGCTTGGGTGACGGTGAATTGCGCAAAATCGCCCGTCTTTTCACGCAAAAGCTCTTCCGTCCCGGCGAACGCGTGTTCAGCAAAGGTGATTCCGGCAAGGAAGCTTTCATCGTCATGCGCGGTCAGATCGATATCGTGCTGGAAGAAAACTCCGCCCCTATCGCTTCCGTCACCAGCGGCCAGATTTTCGGCGAGCTGGCGTTCTTGGATGGTGCCGCTCGCGGCGCTCATGCTGTCGCCAGTCAGGCAAGCATTCTCCTCGTGATCCAGCGTTCCGCCTTCAGTGAACTCGTCCAGCGCGAACCGCATTTGGGCATGGTCGTGATGCGCAATGTGGCGATGGATCTCTCCAACAAACTGCGCCGCGCGAACACTGCCCTCTCGCCGCGCCGCTAAACCCGCGCTTACGGTTTACCAGCCCACGGCCACCGAGAGCTTGGTCCCGAACTTGTTGTTGTAAAACAACTGTTTGTTGGTCACACCGTATTCGTGCACCAGCTTGGTGATTTTCACATCGTAGCAGCAATACTCGGCGATCTCTAGCAAGCGCCCTTCTTTAAACCACTTGATGGCCTGCAAACCCTCCGCCGTTTTTTCCACACCCAAGCTCGCGGTCGCGATGGAATCCAACGATAACCGGTGTTGCAGCGTTTTCTGCAATTCCACCAGCATATCCAGCGTCGGCACCTGCTTCAGATCCATGATCGTGTAGCCGTGCAGCACCTCATAATCGAACCGCAAATTGTTGAAACCCACCACCAGGTCCGCCCGCATCAACTCTTTGATGAGTTCATCCACTTCTTTCTCCCCGTAGATGCGGTAATCCCCCCGGGCCGTGCTATATGTCACCCCCACACTCATCCGCATATCGCGGATGTTATTCCAGCCGCCCACTTCATCGGCTGATTTCTGGGTTTCCAAGTCAAAGTAAACGATATTTTTCATGGCCCGTTAGTGACCCGCACAACTTAACGCCCCATTGCCAGACGAAAAGAAAAAGCCGCAACAATTAGCGGTTTGCATCGCCACTGGTTTGTGCCGTAGATTGAAGCCGTAACAATACTGGTAGTCTTTCTCTAACCGGAACTACCCTCAAAATGCCAACGCCAGAAGTAAAAGCATCGACCACGGAAGAGCCGGAAAAGCTGAAGATCTATTTCCTGCCCAACCTGATGACGGCCGGCAATCTCTTCTGCGGTTTCCTCGCGATCACGCGGATCGTGGAAGCAGATCTTACCGCGCCCTACGATAACATCCGGCAGGCGCTTTTCTTCATTCTGCTGGCCTGCATCTTCGACCTTTTGGATGGACGCGTGGCCCGCATGGGCGGCCATGAAAGCCCGTTCGGCCGGGAATTTGATTCGCTCGCTGACGTCGTCTCCTTTGGTGTCGCCCCGGCCTTTCTTGTGCACCGCATCGTGCTCAAGGATGTTTTCGTCAACCATACTCAGGTCGGCTGGTTCATCGCCGCCATGTATCTGATCTGCGGTGCTCTGCGCCTGGCCCGTTTCAACTGCCTGGCGGTGATGCCCAACAAATCATCGTCCGATGATTTCACCGGTTTCCCCATCCCGGCGGCGGCAGGTGTTGTCGCCTCGCTCACGCTTTTCCTCATGTGGATCGATGAAAAATCATTCGTCGGCGGCAACTGGCGCTACGCGATGCCTTTCATACTGGTGTTCCTCTCACTGATGATGGTCAGCGAAGTCCGCTATCCTTCTTTTAAGAAGATCAACTGGCGCACCAAACGTCCTTTTCACAAAATGGTCACCATCATCTTGAGCGTCGCCTTTTTTGTGCTACTGTACGATAAGATTCTTCCGATAGTGCTGCCCTTGTTTTTTACGATGTATCTGCTTTATGGCTTTATCCGCCCGCGGATCTCCAAGCAGATGCGGCACGATATCGAAGACGAAGATGAGGAGGACAACACTCCGGAGCGTCCAGGCGACGCCCGTTGAGTTGATTGGGGTGCAAGATGGAGTGGTTTAGCATACCGCCGCTGTTGCTGGCGTTCATTACCGGATTTGCCACGGGATTCATCAGTTCGATCCCCGTCGGGCCGATCAATGTGACTATTGTCCACGAAGGGGCCACCCGTGGCTTCCGTTGGGCTTTTTTTATCGGGCTGGGCGCCGTGGTGATGGAGTGCATCTACAGCTACATCGGCTTTGCCGGTTTCTCCGAACTTTTCACCACCAACAAACTGATGCGCGCTTGCATTGAGCTCATCAGCTTCATCTTGGTGCTCTATCTGGGGATTCAGTTCATGCGGGCCAAGGAGTTGACGCAAAACCCAAGGTCGGTCGAAAAGATAGAAGAAAGACTGAACCATCCGGCTGCGTTTTTCACCGGTTTTATCCGGGTCCTGGCGAATCCAGCCGTGCTGCTGTTCTGGATCACCATCTCCGCGACCTTCATTTCCCACGAGTGGGTGGAACCGACTTGGAAAGGAAAAACATTCTGCGTTCTAGGCGTGGGCTGCGGGGCTTTAAGCTGGTTTACCTTGCTCAGCTACGGGGTCTCCCTGGGGCACGGCAAATTCTCTGACCGCACCCTACTCCGTCTCTCCCACATCTCCGGCATCTTCCTCATCGGCATGGCGGTGTTGATCGGCTACCGGCTTGTTTACCTTATCCTGCGGGCGCAACAGTGAACCGCCCCCCACGAACTGCCGCAAATACTTCACCGCCACGCGCAAATCCTTAGGCCATTCCGCCTTCATCACCACCGGTTCTTTCGTCACTGGATGAATGACCGTCAACGATTCCGCATGCAAGGCCACCCGGCCAATCAATGGCTTCTCCACATCTTTATTGCCGTGCTGATACGCCCGTTTGATGCGGGAAAGGAACAGCGGTTCGCCGCCGTACAACACATCTCCCACGATCGGCAATCTGTTCCAGCACAGATGCACACGGATCTGATGCGTACGCCCGGTCAGGGGCTTGCAAGTAAGCAAGGTATAGCGGTGATACAGCTCGCGCACTTCGAAATTGGTGATGCTCTTCTTCCCTTGGCGCGGGGCGACCCGCATGGCGCCCAATCGGCGCTCATCCGGTGCCAGCTTCTTATCTACCTGAAACGTGCGCTCTTCCGGATTTCCCTGCACTAGCGCCACATAAACCTTGTCCGGCTTCTCCGAACCGAACTGGTTGGCGAGTTCCACTAACGCCGGCTTGTTCTTGGCCAGCAAAATGATGCCGCTGGTCTCGAAATCCAAGCGATGCGCGTTGGAGAGGTACGTCAGCCCGCGTTCCTTGGCCCAGCCCGCCTGCTTCTCAATACCTTGATGCAGCAGCTTGATCAGGTTCGGCCGGTTCGGGTCGTAACGGTCCGGGGAAGTCAGCAACTGGGCAGGCTTGTCCACCGCCAGCAGATGCTCATCCTCGTAAACGACGGGAATATCCCACGAGAGCCGCATCTCCGGCACACTCAACCGGATGGACTTGTTGCCCATGATTTGTTTTCGGGTTGCGGAAGAATTACTTCTTCCGGCTGGTCCCGGCCGGAGCCGTGACATTCGCCGCTTCAAAACCGCTGCTGACCCAGTCGCTAAAGGCTATGTTGGCCTGACGGGAACGCAGATTATCCAGATAATCTTTAATTTCCTTCTTCATCTTCTCCTCATCAGCCGGCACGTACTTCTCCACATAGAGCACGAACCCACCATCGCCCGAAGGCACCAAGTCACTCGCTTCCCCAGCTTTATGAGCCGTAGCGGCACTGCTGTATTGCGAAGTAGAGAGGCTCAGGTTTTCAATCGCTTCAATCTTGCGCTCAGCCCGGGAAAACGGCGCCACATCGATCAAGGCCACCTTTTTCTCTTTGGCCACATCTTCGAATTTCTTACCGGCGGTCAGACCCGTTTTGACGGCATCCGCAAAAGCTTTTCCGGCTTCCAAAGCCAGCGTCCGCGAACGGTTCTTGATGTAGTCTTGCTCCACCTTGTCCTTGACCGCTGCATACGGCTGCGGCTGCATCGGCAAACGATTTACGTAGCCCAACACGTAAAAGACCCCTTCTACCAACACCGGCTCCTCTGCAAATGGCGCTTGTGGCGTCAAGCGGAAGGCACGGGCGGAAAGGTCACGCGCTCCGCTGATACCCTTGGGCCCGTCCACAAACGTGAACGGCTCCGTCTCCATAAGCTTGAGGCTCTTCTTGTCAGCCAAGGTCTTCAGATTCTTGGCAGCCAATGGCTGGATCTCCAGCAATTCGGAGGCAAATTCGTAAGCCTTTTGACGGGCAACTTGTTGCGAGAACCGACGGCGGATATCATCGCGAATCTTATCCTTCGCCTTCTCCGCCGGCAGCGGTTGCCCCTTCTCATCAAGATAAGCATTCGCCCCATCTTTTACATATTGCTGGTCGATCGCTTGCGCCAATTCCGTGCGCTTCAGCATTTCTTTGCCTGCTTCCGCGAGATAGTTGATCGGATCGAATGCCACATAGGCCACTTGCGCGCGCTCCGGCAAGTTATAGTTCTGCACCAGATTGCTGTAATATTGCGTCAGCTCCTTGGGATCGATATTCAATTTGGCCTGAGCCAGATAATTGCTGGAATTGAAGATGGCGACCTTGGTATCCACCTGCTCGTTCTCCTGCTTGTAGGCCGCTTCCGCTGTAGCCTGCGTGACCAAACGGGCACCCGCGCTGACCGCTTGACCCAATTGCATGATACCCAGCTCATGCTTGATGTGCCGGCGAAAATCCTCATCCGTCAGCCCTTGCGGCTTCAAATTACGTTCCACAAAAGCCTTGTAAGCCTCCGGCACAGTCATGCCTTTCACATCGCGGAAATACTGGGCGATCTGCCGTGCCACTGCTTCATCACCGACCTCGATGTTCAATTCCTTCAGGCGGCTGACCATGAACAAACGTTCCAGGGTCTGTTTCTCCGTGTCCCACCCCAACTGCTCGGACCAAGAGCCGGCACGCGGCCAGTCTTGGAATTGGAAGAAATGCTTCAGCAAGGCTTCTTTCTTGGCATCAAGGTATTGCCTGCCGGTGATCGGTTTTCCTTGGATGGAACCATAATCCCCTTGATCACCGCCAAAGCCGGTGTGCGAACGATCCGTGAAAAAGATCACAAAGCTGGCGACCACCAGCATGATGAAAATCGTCGCCAGGTACTGGTGCTTTCTAATAAACGTAAACATAGTCTGACCAAAAATTGAACACGCAAGGTATCGGCCCACAGCAAGCACGGTCAAACGGATTTTCGTCAAACCAGCGCTCCTTGAGCAATTATTCACTTGCACTTAATCCCCAAATCCAACTTTACAAAAGTTTGTCGCCTATGACACGCTTCCGTCAGATATGGGTTTGAACTCTAAAATTCTCGCCGTGGGCGTCCTGGCTTTGGCCTTCGTCGGGTGCACCTCCACCTCCATCGTCAACCTGACCTCCAAGCAGCAATCGCGCAATCAGGATGGCCTTTACCTGGTCGAGGCCGAATGGCAAAGCAACCAGCGCAGCGTCCGCTATGACACTCTGGCCCCCAAGGTCGTCATCGGCACCAACCAGTATCCCATGCGGCAGACCCAGCTCCTGACCAACCGCTGGGAAGCCTTGATCCCGGCTGGCAAGGACCAGAAAGCCGTGAACTACTACTACAAGTTTGATTTCAAATACACCACCCTCCCTACCCGCCTGAACGACAGCAAGGTTTCGGCCCCTTACCAATTATTGATCACCGAATAGGGCTCAAGTTTTTAAAAGACAAAAAGGCCGCTCCCGAAGGAGCGGCCTTTTGCGTTTCAAACTAGATCACTGATCAACGTTCCACCGCACGGTAGAACTTCAGGCCAGTGCCGGCATTGGTATCCGTGAAGCTGACTGCGCCATTCAACGTCGTGTTCGTGTAGACCGGCGTCCAGTTCACCAGATTGGTGGAGACCTCCACTACATAAGTCAACCCCGGTTGACCCACGATGTTCAGGCCGAACTGGCCGCTCGGCAACGAGTTGGCCAGACCGGACAACGTCGTGACCCGGTTCACCCGGGTGACCAAGGCGGCCGTGCTGTTCTGCGCTTGCAGATCGATCTCATCAGCCGAAACCGTCACCATATTCGTCAGGCTGCCTGCCGCACTGCTGACCACCTGCAAAGTGATGGTCAGGCTGTTGCCAGCCGCCAGCGTGCCCAAGCTGAACTGAACTGAATTCCCACTCGCCGACGAAACAGCCGGCGAACTGGTCAGCAAGGAAACTCCGTCCGGCAGGGTGCTGCTCAGACTCAGATTGTTCGCTGCCGCCGGCCCCATATTGGTGACCGTGACCGTGTAAACAAACGTTTGATCCACATACGCCGGATTGGGCGTGCTGTAACCAGTGACCGCCAGTTCGGCAACCGGATCAGCCGGAAGCGTCGTCTGGATGTCAATGCTCCAGCCCGTCAAACTGCCGCCATCCGAGGCCCCATCATCAACGATGTAGAGCTGCCAGTCACCATTCGCTACCCCGCCGATGAACGCCGCCAGTTCGCTGGCATAAGGCCCGGCCGGAGCGCCGGTGAACGTGTCTCCGGTGCCATAATTCGTGGGACGATATGTGCCGGTATTGATCTTCGTCGCATCCGGCAGCACACTCGAAGCCGCATCGCTGAACGTGAGATCGACCCCCACCAAGTCAGCCGTGCCGCCCGCATCAGACATCAGCAGGACGCCTTGGCCACCCGGCGATACCAACAAGATATCCAAGTCATCCGGGAAAGCATGGGAAAGCCCGTTCAGCTTCACCGTGACTTTGGAGATCCGCCCTTGCAGCCCGGCAATGTTGATCGCCGACGGATACACCGATGCCTGACCGATTGCAGGTATCGTCACTGCCGTGGTAGAAGCATAAGTTTGCTTCTCGCCCAGGAGGTAAGCAAAGGACACCGTGCCCAAGGAATTCGTGCCAGCCGGGGTCACATCGTAAACATCCAACACGGCCGTGACCGTGCTCGCATCCGCCCCTTGCACACTGAAGGTGAAGTCACGCCCGACGGAAGAGCCATCCGCCGGAATCACCCCGTAGGTCTGCGGGCCTTTCAAGGCCAAAACCCCGCTCTCGCTGCGCAAGGACGCCACGATATTGGTCGAGGCGATGTTGCCCGTATTCTGGAGCTTGAACATGACCGTCACCGTTTCGCCCGAATCCAACCCGCGGTTTGGCGGCTGCAAACTCTCCGCCGTAAGCAGACTGCCAGCTGCGGCAACGGCAACCACCGGAGGCACCACCGTCTTGATCTCCGAAACCGTGTTATCCATCTCATCGTTGTCGTACTGGGACGAAGCGACGGCGGCTTCAAAGGTAGCATCCCCAGCCAAAGAAGCATTCACCAAAAGCGCCGCCTCAAATTTGCCGCCATTGGTAAGCACCGGCACTGTAACGGTGACCGTGCCAGCCGATTCAGTCACCACTCCCGCCCCCGTAAAGAAAGCACTGGAAGCCAGCGTGAAACCGGCCGGCAAGACCTGCGTAACCACGACGTTGGTCGCCGCAAACGGGCCTTGGTTCGTCACCGTCAAAAGCACGGTGAACGGATAGCCCACATACACATTCGTCGCGGGTAACGTCTGGGTGATCGCCAGGTTGGCGATGGCGTCATCATCAATAATCGTCCCCGTCGCATCGCTCACTGCAATGGTGCCGTTGGCCACATTACTCAAACGCACCGTGAAGGTTTCGTTGGTTTCGATCAATGAATCACCATTCACCGTCACGGTTATGTTCTGGCTGGTTGTTCCTGAGGGGAATGACAACGAGCCGGTGATCGCTTGATAATCGCTACCCGCCGTCGCCGAGCCAGGCAACACTTCATAGTCAACAGTGACTGTGGAGCCGTTCGGCTTGCCGAGAGTGACCACAAAGACTGCATCCCGGGTCGTGCTAGCCGCACCTTCCACCACGCTGGTTCCAGCGATGGAGAGGAACGGACCATCGTCATTAACAATTGTCCCGGTTGCACTCATTGTCCCTGACCCGGCATTCAACGGACTGGAAAGGACGAGCTGCAACGTTTCATTCGGCTCCTCTGCCAGATCCGCGCCGATGCTCACCGAGACCGTTGCTTGCGTTTGGCCGGGAGCAAAAGTCACGGTGCCAGTTTTTTCCACATAATCGCCACCAACCACAGTAGCTGTCCCATCAACCGTGGTATAATCAACCGTCGCCACCAAAGCGGAAGGATTGGAGAGGCTCAGATTAAATACCATGGAGGTTGTTCCTGAATCCCCTTCCACGACCGAGACATTCGCAACGGAGACAGTCGGTGTGGCATCGTTATCCAGAATCGTAGCTTCACCTTGATTGTCATCAATCGTGGCAAAAGTCGCCCCGCCGATATTCAGGAAGAAGTTTTCGGTGTTTTCATGCACGGCATCACCCACGATCTTGACCACTACCTGCCGGTTCGTTTCCCCCGGAGAGAAAGCGATGGTTCCGGATTGAGGCAGATAGTCCAATCCCACCGACGCGGAACCCGGAGCCGTTCCGTAGTTCACGGTGACCACGTGACCGCTGCGTTCTGACAGGCGGACGTTGAAGATGAAATCTTTCGTGCCGGAATCACCTTCGGTGATCGTCCCGTCCGTCACCGTGATACGGGCCGCTTGGGCATCATCGTCAATGATGGTCGCAAAGCCCTGCGCCCGGCTGATGACAGCATTCGTTGCGGAGTAGATGATCAAAGAGAAGGTCTCATCCGGCTCGTCAACCAAATCGCCAATGATAGGCACCGTAACCGTCTGATTGGTGCTGCCCGGAGGAAACACAAGCACGCCGGACACGGCCGTAAAGTCTTCACCCTGCTTCGCCTTACCGCTGGCCGCCAAATAATTCACCGTGACCTGCTCCGTCGAGGGCAAGGCCAGATTCACATTGAAGACCACATTCGTCGTCGTGTTACCCTCGACCACCGGCGCAGGATCCACCACGCTCAGGCCGTAGCCAGCGACACTCGTGGAGCCATAAACTGTCATGCGTGCCCCCGTCAGCGTACCTACATCAGCCGGCGCTAAATCGACGATCCGCAACGTCCAGATACCATTGGCTGTTTCACCCCAGTTCCGCACCGTCATGAAGGGGAAATCGATGTAGTTATCAATCGGCCCGGCAGCTATTGCTTGCACCAACCGGCTGGTCGTCCCGTTTGGCGAAGTCAGATACATTTCCAGATCACCTCGGAACGTGTGCAAAACGTCCAGATTGATTTTAACATGTTCCGCCCGGAGACTGGAATTGGTCACGACCAATTGAACCGTGATACCAGTCGTATTGTTGTCCGGAATGACGATCGACAAGCCGGAGAGATTGGATGCTTCCGAGACTTGCGGCCCTAAATTAGTCCATGTCTTGGCCAACGTGACGGCTGCAGCGGCATCAACCATGCCCGCACCGTAATCATGATGGAAATGGTAACCCGCCGCATTGACCGCCCAACCCGTATCCGACGGGTTGATTTGACGGGCCGAGCGGATGAGGATTTCCTGAACATCGCGCCAGCCAAGGTTAGGATTGGCCTGCAACATCAAAGCCACTACACCGGAAACCACGGGTGAAGCGGAGGAAGTACCATTAAAGAACTGGGTGTAATTCTGATCCGGCAAATCCCCCGTGAACACCAAAGGATTGTAACCGTTAGTCCCGGTACCATCCGTCGTTGTCGACCCTTGGCGCCGAGTCGCATCCCGACCGGAAGGAGCCGAGATCACCAAAGCCGAACCCGGCGTGCTGTAGCTGGCTCGCACCCCTTGATCGTTCAACGCGCCGACCGCGATCGTATAGATAGAATTGGCCAGCGTGTTAAGGTTCACATCATCAGATGGGCCACCGTTACCGGCGGCGAACACGAAAATCTTACCCAACCCGTTACGTCCCGTGATACCATTCAGCAACGCAGCTTCCATCACCGGCGGGGCCTGAAAGCCCGGGCCGTAGCCCCAACTGTTATTGCTCACATCCACCACGGAGTTGCTATGCGCCAAACCCATGGCGATTGTGGATACGGCAAGGCAGAACCGATCAGGCGTACGCCAGAAATAGTCGCTTCGTAAGCTACCCCCGCCACCCCTAAACCGTTGTTACCCCGGGCAGCCGCGATACCGGCCACACAAACACCATGCCCATCGCCCGGCATCGGAAATGGGTCCGCATCATTATCAATGTAATCCCAACTGATGTTGGTGTTTACGTTCGCCACAAGGTCGGGATGCCCATGCTCCAAGCTGTCGTCTACGATCAACAACCGCACACCAGTGCCACGATAATTGTCCCACACCGTCGAAACATTGGCATCGATACCCGGCACAGCCCCGTTCTGGCCGGTATTCCGCAAATGCCACTGTTGGGCAAACAAAGTGTCATTCGGTGCCAGAAAACGGATGGTCTTGCCCGCGATTTCCGGTTCAGCACTGATGACCCCAGCCTTGCCTTTGAGTGCGGCGCTAACCGTCAGAGCCCCATCCATCGCTTGGGTCTGGAACACGCAGAAAGCCGGATCAAAAGCCAGGCGCCCTTTGGATACCGCACCGACTTCAGCCGCCAACGCCTTGTCATCCGCATCTGGAGCAAGCTCCACGATCACGGATTTAAACAGGACCTTGTACTTGGCTTCATTCTTGGGGTCGGTTGGATCAACCACCACGAACAAAACTTCATCTTCAGCCTTGGTCTTGCTCTTCGCCGCCATAGCCATCAGCCCTTCCATGCTGGCCTGCGGTGCCACTTTGACGAACTTCTCCGGCCCGCCCTTCTCCTTCAGGTAAACGATATCCGGCGAGAGCAGATAGCGTTGTTCCAACGCGCCTTGTTTGACGGTGATCTCTTTCACCAAAGTCTCCGCTGCTGACAGCTCCGGCCCAAAGCCGGCCAGGAGGGAAACTCCGAGCAAGGCCGTGCTGAACAAGCGGGCCAGATTAAAGCGTTTACGAGATGACCGCTCCCGGCGCATCCCCAAAAAATATGAACGTACTGCGTTGCAATCCATGGCAAGTAGGTGGTTTTGAGAGAGCATATCCAGAGCCTTTCCAAGTCCAAGCAGAATCTGTCTGCGTATAAATAGAAAAGCCGCCGTGAAATCTCACGGCGGCTTTGTTTGATTGATATTATTGGCGTGCGCGGTAGAAGCGCAGACCACCACCCGAACCAGCCGGGTCGTTGATAGTGATGACCCCATCCGGGCTGGTACTGGTGCCGATGACGACCCAGTTCACCAAATCCGTCGAAGCTTCGATCGTATAAGTCACGTTCGGCTGGCCAATCAACATCAAGCTGATGTTCGCTGGCGAGACATTCACGGAACCGCCAGACAATACAAAGCCGCTCACAGTCGTGATGACCGTAGCCGTATTGTTCGCGCTGTTCAGTTCGATGTCGCTATGAGCCACCATCGTCACATTCGTCGCGCTGCCCGGCACTTGCGGTGAAGCCACGATTACCGCCTGGTATTGGGCATTGGCCGTCATTGAGCCGACGGTCCAGACAACCTTGCCGGCGGCATTCGTGCCGATAGTGCCCTGCGCGGTAGCCAAGGAGACCAACGTCGTATTGGCCGGCAACGTATTCGTCACCGTGACGCCGGAAACCGTATTCGGTCCGCGATTGGTCACGGTGATGGTGTAGGTCAAGTTCGAACGCGCTGAAACCGGTTGCGGCGAAGCCGTCACCGAGACCGCTACATCCGCCGATGGGGCCAGCGTGGAAACCGTCACCAAGCTCAAGCTCCAACCGCCAACGGTGCCGACATTGCCCGTCTGATCATCGACCACATACAATTTCCAATCGCCATTCGGGTTCTCACCCACGAGCTCAGCCAAGGTGCTGGCGTAAGGACCAGCCGGAGCTGGAGCCGCAAACACATCGTTGGTCGAAGTGGAATCCACCGGTGAGTTCAGGTAATTGGACGGACGGTAAACCCCGTCCGTGATCTGGCCGGAATCCGGCAAGGAGACCGAAGCACTGTCATCAAAGGTGATGTTCAGTCCGCTGATCGCAAACCCGCCACCCGCATCGGACATCAACAGAATTTTCTTGCCCGTCGGACTGACCAAGAGGATGTCGAAGTCATCCGGGAAGGTATGCGAGACATTCGTCAACGTCACCGTGGCCTTCAGGATGGTGCCCGCTCTGCCGCTGATATTAACAATTGAAGGATAAGTCAGAGCCGGTCCCACATCCACACCGATGACCGCCGTGCCATTGCCAGCTCGGACCGTCTCACCCAATTGGAAGGTGAAGGTCACCGTGCCCAGGCTGGTAGCTCCGTCTTGCAATTGCAGCGTCGCACTGAGGGTATCACCCAGATTGCCATTGGCGGTGAAGGTGTAATCCTGCGAAGCAGCACCACCGGAGGCGATTGCACCGTAAGTCTTGACCTGCGGTCCGCTGTTCGTAGTCACTCCGCCAGTTGGCAGCAAGGTCGCCACCAAGTTGCCCGTAGCCGTAGCGCCCTTGTTAGCCAGTTCCAAACGCACCGTCACCGTCTCACCTGGATCAAGCGCCCCATTGGCCGGGGTGATGCTTTCGCTCACGAGCAACGAAGCACCCACATCGATATCCGCCGAAGGATTCTGAACCGCGATTGCAGTCGTGGCCGAATTGTTGGCCGTAACCGGGTCAAAGGTGCCACTGGCAGCGACTATCGCCGTGCTGTTCACCGCGCCGACCGCGTTAGCCGTAACCACCACTTGCATGGTGACGTTGGTTCCCGTCGGGATTGAGCCCAGCGTGAATACCACGGCACCGGCCACATTGGCGGCAGAACCTTGGCTATTCGTGAAGGACACCAGCGTGACCGAACCCGGCAACGGATTAGTCACCACCACGCCACTCGCTGTGGATGGCCCCAAGTTGGTCACCGAGATGGAATAGGTCAGATTGGCACCCACAGTCACCGGGCTAGGCGAACCGCTCACACTAATCTTCAGATCCGCCGAATCCGTCACCGCCGTGGTCGTCGTGACCGCTTGGTTGTTCAACGGATTGGCATCGCTCACAGCGGAACTCGCCGTCACAGTATTGGTCAGACTGCCGCTAACCGTCGGCGTCACAACAATGGTCAATTGCGCCGTCGCGTTGGCGGCCAGACTGCCCAAGTTGGCTGTCACCAAGCTGCCCGAGCGGGCAACCAAGCCTTGGGAAGCCGAACCGGACACATAGTTGACTCCGCTAGGCAGGATGTTGGTCAAAACCACACTCGTCGCTGTAGATGGCCCGAAGTTCGTCAATGCCACGATATAAGTGAGATTGTTGCCCAAAGCCACCGGACCGGCCGGGCTGGTCGTCACCCCTACAACCAGATCGGCATTGGCACCGACAATCTGGCTGAAGATGATGCTGTTATCACCCAAGAACGGATCCGTCTGGCCGCTGGCGATACCAACCGTGACCAAGTTCGTGAACGTGCTCGCCGCCGTCGGACGGACCGTGATCACATTGGTGATCGCTGCACCATTTGTCATCGCGCCCAAGGACAGAACCACCCTGCCACTCGGGAAAGTGGCCGCGCCACCCGCAGTATTAGTCGCCGTGATCGGCGTAAAGGCCCCACTGAACAAGTTAGTCAGGAATACGCTGCTCGCCGTGCTCGGACCATGGTTAGTCACCACGACCGTGTAAGTCAGATCAGCTCCGACCACTACCGGACCGGCCGATTGCGTGCCTGAAACCACCAAACCAGCCGTAGCATTCGCCGGGAACACCGTGCTGATGTTCAATGACCAACCATTGGAGACGACCCCGAAATCGCCCGTAGAATCATCCCGCACATACAACTGCCAGATACCATTCGGATCAATACCCTTGAAGGCCGCCATGGACGTGAAATAAGGACCAGCCGGAGCCGGGGCCGCAAAGGCATCGTCACCTGCCGTCGGAATCACATAATCTTTCGGACGATAGCTGGTGTTGTTGGCGATTTGGCCGTTGTTCGGCAAATCGGTGGAGGCCAAATCCGTGATCGTGAAGGTGGTATTCACCAACTTGAACCCAGAACCCGCATCCGACATGACCAAAGCACTTTGACCTGACGGGCTGACCAGCAGCATGTCGATATCACCCGGGAAGGTATGATAGACATTGCTCAGGGTAAGGGAAACCTGATCCACAACACCGACCAGACCTGCCACATTGACGGTGGCTGGGTAAGGCGCAGCACTCGAATTGTCGTTGATAACAATACCGTTCGTGACACCGAAGCTGGTCGCCCCGCCCAAGCGGTAACGCAACACTGCCGGGTCATAGGTCACATTGCCGCTGTCAGCCAGATCAAAGGTGAGCAAGAGCGTCCCACCATTCGTGCCGTTCACTTGGAACGTAAAGCTGCGGGTCACTGTACCGTTAGCGGCCAACGCACCCAGCGTCACATTCTGCGGGCCAACGTTAGTCACCACTCCACCCGTGCCGGACAAGGAGCCTGTAGCCGCAACCGTAGGCAAATCACCCAGATTACGGAACGTGACCGCTACCGTGACTTGTTCGCCGATATCAAACGCCCCATTGGCCGGGCCAGGCGTCTCCGAACTCAAGGTCAGGGAATCCACTGCCAGATAAGCACCCGGCCCGCGGAGTTTGGTCACGTTCGTGACCACGTTATTCGCCAAATTGACGTCATTGGTTGCTGTCGGCAGCCCCAGAGTGGTCACGTTGGTCACTGAACGGATCACGCCATTCGTATCCAAGGCGCTGATGAGAACCGCATAACCGGAACCCTTCGGCAAGAGCGGCAAATCAAAGATCAAGGCATTACCATTCGTCGTGACGTTAGTCACGCTGATGGACTGGATTTGCAGCGACGCTGGCAGCAGGTTGGTCAGGATGACCCCGCTGATATCGCTCGGACCGTAGTTGGTGACTAACAGGCTGTATTGCACCACGGTGTTGGTCTTGACCGGATTATTGACTGAGACCAAGACCTCGAGGTCGGTCGCCAAATCATTATCATCAATCGTCACGGTCGTGGTCGAACTGCCCACTAGGCTCAGATTTGTTCCGGTGATGCCGACCGTGAAGGTTTCCGGCCCTTCGATCACGAAATCGCCAAGTATCTGGAGGTCGATCGTTTTGTTGGTCTCGTTCGGACCAAACACCAGCACACCGGTGTTCTGCACGTAATCCAAGCCGGCCTGCGCCGTACCATTGGCCGTAGCGTAATCGATGATGAACGTGCGGTTAAGCAGACCGACGCGTGAAACGGTCAGTTGCAAGGTCGTATTATTTTCCACGACATTCACCGAGTTCGTCGTAAATCCGATGGAGACATCGTTGTCATCGATGGTCACAGCCGCATCGGCCAAGCCCAGCACAGCCCCACCGGTTGTGTTGGCCAGATGAACCAAGAAAGTTTCACCATCATCCAACAAAGCATCATCCTTGGTAATGATGTTCACGGTTTTCCGGGTCTCGCCATTGGCAAAAGTCACCACCACATTGGTGCCTATGTAATCAGCCCCGGCTGTGGCCGTGACATTGCTCGTAGTGAGTTGAACACTCACAATACCCGAACTGCCACTTGTCCGCACAACCGTCACTTGCGCCAATTGCGCTTCCAAGACATTGAAGTTGGCGAACTCAAAGCCAATCACTCCTGAGCTGTAATCATCATCAATGATATTCACCACCGCGTTGGTCAAACCGGGCAAACCGGAGCCGCCAAAGTTGGACAACTGCATGCCAATAGTTTCAATACCCTCCACCAAGGCATCATTGACAATCGGGATCAGGATAGTCTTGGGTGAAGAATCGCCCGAGGCCCATGTCACCGTGTTGGTGATCTCTTGATAATCCAGCAAGCCTGTGGCCGTGCCGACCGTGGTCTGGAACTGCACGCTGACCGGATCATTACTGCCACCCGTGCGGCTCAACACAACCAAGGCGTTACCACCGTTCTCTGCTACAATGTAGCTGGCCGAAGCAAACGCAACGATGCTTTCGTTATCGACAATCGTGACACTGGAATTGGTGCGCGTGCCCAGCAATGCCGAATCCAGCACCGGAGCCACTCCGACTTTGTTGGTCGGATTAAACAAACCAACGTAGAAGACGCGGTTGGCATTGGTAGCCGCAGGCAAATCGTCGAAGATCGGGATTTGGAGTTCCTTGGTAGTTTCGCTTTCAGCGAACACCAGCGTGTTAGTAACCGCTTGATAGTAAAGCGGCGAAGTCGCCGTGCCATCCTGAGTAACTACATCGACAGATACCGAATCCTTCGTACCCAAGATGCGGCTGACCACGATTCTGATGGAGGAGTCGTTTTCATTGACCACAAAGGTCGGCGTAGAGAACTGGAAGACACCAGAGCCATCATTCGTCCCATTGTTCAACCGGGCCAGGCTGGTCCGGATCTGGCCATCAAATTGCTGGAAGCCACCACCCACCAGAATCTTGTTGTCCGGCTGCAGGATGATCGCATTGATAAAGCTGTCAGCCCCAGTTCCAAAATTGATGGTCGGGTCGATTGATCCATCGGCATTCAATCGGACAATACGATTGTGCGGTATGTTGTTGAACTCCGTGAAGTTACCGGCCACCAGAATCTTCTTGTCCGCCTGAACTGCCAGCGCAAACACAGAATCATTAAAGCCGGCACCGAAATTGGTGAACACCAGGCTATCGCGTGTTCCACTTGGATTCAAACAGGCCAGATTGCGGCAAGCACTGCCATTCAGGTTGGTGAACGCGCCGCCCACCAAAATGTTGTTGTCCGCCTGCTTCAACAGCGCGAACACTGAGTTATCAAAACCGCCACCCAAATTGGAGGCGAACGAGGACACCACACTGCCGCTCGCGGACAACAAGGTCAGCTTCTTGCTCGCCACACTGTTAAAGAGATCGAAGTCACCACCGACAACGATATCACCATTATCCAAGATCAAAACCGCATTGACCGGCTTATCACCACCCGCGCCAATGTTGAAATTGGTGTCCACGCTGCCGTTGACATTCAACCGCGCCAAGAAGTTGGCCGAATTTGTATCGACCATGTTGAAGTCACCACCAATGACGATTTTACCGTCATTTTGCAATGCCAACGCACTGACTGGTGCATTCGGGCCGCTGCCCACGTTGAAGCTTGAATCGACTGTACCGTCCGGGTTCAACCGGGCGATGTTCGTCACAGCGGTTCCATTCACAGAATCGAACCGGCCGCCGATGATGACCTTACCGATATTAACCCCATTGGTATAGGTCAGCACCGTACGGACACTCGAATTGCTCCCCGTCAGGCTTACCGAGCCAGCGTTGAAAATCGGATACAAAGTGCCATCCAAGTTCAATTGGGCGACATTCGAGCTTGTGATCAGGTTGATCGTATGGAAATCACCCACAACGGTTAACCGGTTTGTCGCCGGCCAAATGCCCAATCCGTAAACTGGTCCATCCAAGACCGGCGCAAATGTCGTATCAACACTGCCAGCCTTAACTTCATTATCTACAATCAAGGCGACTGCGTTGGTAGTTCCGATGACGACACTGCCTGTCGGATTGGACAAAGTAAGAACAATCGTCTCGTCCGCTTCGACGAACACATCGTCGTTTACAGTAATCGGAATCGTCTTGGTACCAGTCTCGCCATCAGCCCAAGTCACGGTGACCGGATTGAGCAGCAAATCTTGATAATCGACGTTCACCGTCGCGGTTCCCGGCGTCAATGTCAGGTCAACCGAGACTGCGCCTGTGATACCGTTGGTGCGTTCCAACACGATGTTGATCGGTCCCGCATTTTCAGAGGCCGAGAACACCGCCTGGCGGAACACTACTGTGCCAGGCAGCAGATTGATGCTGGTAATCGTACCAATCTTCGAAGCATTAGGGTCAATGCTCGGACCATTGCCCGGCAGCGGGTTGCTCAAGACAACTTGGAACGTTTCCGGCCCTTCCACCAAATTGTCCGTCAAAATGGTCAATGGGAACGTTGCTGTGGCATTGTTAGAAAACGCCAATTGTCCGCTGGCGGCGATGAAGTCATTCCCCACACCAGGGGTCGCCGTGATACCGATGACGTTGTAATTCACATACACCGTCTCGGCCGTGTTCTTGCCGGTGATTCTGACGGTGATCGGATAATCCGCTCCTTCGTTCAGTGCACCGATATTGTCTACGCTAAACGAACCATAGATCGCTGAATTATTATTGATGATCGTGACTGTGGCTGGGTTCGGGAAGCCTAACACAGCGTTTCCGATCGGATTGCTCAACTGCACCTGGAAGGTTTCATTCGTCTCGCTGGAGATCAAATCAGGCACGATCGGAATCGTGATGGTTTTGACCGTTTCGCCATCCGCAAAGGTCAATGAACCGTTGGTATTGATGTAATCTACCCCAGCCGAAGGTGCCACCCCACCCACTGCATCACCAGTAGAGACAGTGGCATAGTTCACCGTAACCAGCCCGGAGCTGCCGTTGGTGCGAACAACCGTCAGCACAACATTGCCCCCGTTTTCATCAACTGTATAACCTGCCTGCTGGAATTGCAGTGTGCCCGGGTTGAAATCATCATTGATGATGTTCAACACAGATGTACTAAGAGCGCCCGTCACTGGCACTCCAACCACTCCGCCGCCACTCAACTTCGTGAGAGTAAGGTTGACGTATTCGAGTCCTTCATCAATCGCATCATTAATGATCGGAATGGCCACGAACTTGTTCGTCTCACCTGGTTGAAACACCAAGGTCGTCGAAACCGAAGTATAATCGGAACCAGTGGTGGCCGTACCATTGCTGGTGCTAAGGTTCACCGTCAGGGTACCAGTGATACCACCCGTACGAACAATCTGCACCAAGCCAACATGGGCAGCATCGTTTTCGTTCACCGTAAACACCGCCTGTTTGAACAGCACCACGCTGTCGTCATCTACGATCTTCAACTTCGCAACCGGTTGGTTGCCCAGACCGTACGGAGCGGCTTCTGAAGGTTGATCCAGTTCCAGATCCAAATATTCGTCGCCCTCAATCAAATCATCATTGTTGATGGTGATTCGGACTTCCTTGAAGGTTTCAGCATTGGGGAAGGTCAACGTCGAGAGCACGCTGGTGTAATCCGTCGAATCGGCCTTGCCGATGCCAGCAGGCAGAATGTCATGAGTTTGAACCCGCACGCTGATATTGCCCGTGGTGCCACCTGTGCGGCGCACCAAGACAACGGCATTCGTCTGGGTCTCGCTCACCGAGAACTGAGCCAGATTGAATTCCAACCGGCCTGGACCGGCGATCACGCCACCATACAAGCGCACCAAGTAGTTCCGTGCCAAGCCACCGAATTCGGTGAAACCGCCACCCAGAATGATACGGCCATCAGAAGGTTGCACCACAATGGAACCGACGAAGGAATTCGCACCCGAACCGAAATTGATCATGGAATCCGGCGTTCCATCGTCATTAAGCCGCGTGATACGGCTACGTGTCACCCCGGAGAACTGGGAGAAATCGCCGCCCACCAATATCTTACCATCCGGTTGCAGGGCCAGCGCCAGAACCGGCAGGTTACCACCTAAACCAGGGTCAAAACTCGGATCCAAGACACCATCGCTCAACGAGTCATTCAACAGTCGGGCGATATAGGGCCGCGAGGTATTACCCACGTTCAAGAAGTTACCACCGATGAGAATCTTGCTGTCACTTTGCAGCACGATGGTGCGCACGGGTGCGTCCAGTTTGTTCGCCGTTGAAAAGGTGGTATCCAACGAACCGTCAGCATTCAAGCGGGCCAAGTAAGGATAGTTCGTATTGTCATCAACGGAGGTGAAATCACCACCGATGATCACCTTGCCATCCCGTTGAATCGCCACAGCGTAAACCGTCCCGTTCGGGCCGGTCCCCGTGGTGAATGATGTATCCACCACACCATTCGTATCCAAACGTGCGACATACGGCCGGGTGAATCCACCGATCGTGGAGAAATTACCCACCACCACAATCTTGCCGTAATACAAAGCATCACGATGCAAAGCGACGGCTTGGATCGGATTGTCAGAACCGGCACCAGGATCAAACGTAAGGTCAATCGAGCCATTAACATTCAAACGAGCGATATGGCTGCGGCTCGTTCCGTCATAGTTCGTAAACAAACCGGCGATCAGGATGCGACCATCGTCTTGGATGACAATACTGCGCACGGAATCATCCGCGCCATTACCGACCAAGAAAGTGCTATCAATCTGACCCTGTTTGTCCAAACGGGCCAGGCGCGTGCGCGTGATGCCGTTGAACTTGGTGAAATCACCGCCCACGATCAATTTCTCATCCGATTGCAAGGCCAAGGCCGAGATGAACCCATCCGGACCGGCCAAGGCATTATAAGTCGTATCCACTGAGCCTGCCGGCTCGTTCACCGATTCATTATCCACAATGGTCAAAGTGCTTGTCTCCGTCGGCAATACGTTGTCCGTATTGATAAACGTATCCATCTGCAGATTAACCGTCTTGTTGCCATCCTGCACCGGAGCCGCAGCATCATCAAAGATATCGATGCTCAAATTGGTGCTGGTGACACCAGGCGCCAACTTGACGGTGAAAGGTGAGATAAAGGAATACTCCGTCGGATTACCCGCCGTGCCGGTTCCCAAATCAACTACCTGGGCCTGCACTTCACCGGAGCTGCCGCCCGTGCGGACAATCGTGATCAACGCCTTGCCACCGTCTTCGCTCACAGAAAAATTCGCGCTGGCAAACTTCAGCACACCACCCCGGTCAGCATCCAAGATCTCCACCGGCAGCGGATTCACTCCGCCAAACGGTACAGCCATACCGTCCGAGAGCCGGCGCGGATTAAATAGACGGACTTGGAAGGTTTCCGTGCCTTCAACGACGCCATCAGTTGGCACCGTAACCGTAAAGCTCTTCGGGCCCGAATCAAGATGGCCCCAGCTCAGCTTGCCTGTGACCGCCTGATAATCACCGCTCAAGCTTGTGGCCGAAGGACCAGCATCATCTTCAGCCACATAGCTGACTTCGATAGCTCCGACGTTGCCGCCCGTGCGCTCAACCGTAACAGTCACTGTCTTGCCTTCGTTAACGCTGTATTTCGTCGTCGTGCTGAAACGCAGTGTTCCGTTGGCAAAATCATTGTCGTAAATGGTCAAACGCGACAGATTGCGCAAGGCATGAAGAGTAGTGTTCCCGGTTGGCAGCGAGACGAGCAGCACGCTCGTATCACCCGGTGCCAAAGCTACTTCAATCGTATCCCGATCGATGACTTTCACGAAGTAACTAGTGCCCGCAACCAAGCCGCCCGGCAAACCGTTGACCACATCTGAAGTGAAGGACACTTCCGTGTCGTTGAACAGACCATGGCCAGGAATCGTCAACCGGTTAAGGACCGTATCCACATTCAACACCGCCAGGCTATTGGTGCCGAAACTGACCCTGGACTCAAGTTGAAGAGGTAGAGATTCAGGCTCTCGTCATTCTCCACGACCGTGTCATCCGTGATAGGAATCGTGAAACTCAAGTTCGTTGGCCTGGACCGAACGTCAACCGACCATTGACACCGGTGAAGTCGGCCGCTTGAGAAGCCGTCTCTTCCAAGTCACCACCAGCCAAACCACCATGTTCCGTCGAGAGATAATCTACCGAGACAGAACGGGTCGTGCTGCCAGTACGGTTGACATCGATTGTGGCAAATATTCCATCCTCCGTCACCGAGTAGCGCGGTTGGCTAAAGGAAATGAACGTCGGTTCGAAATCGTCATCGAGGATGTTTACCACTGCGGAAGCCCGTCCGAGTGCGATTCCCAGAGGAATTGTTTCACCTTCCAGATTTGCCGCCCGACCACCCAAGGTAAGAATGGACTGAGGATTAATCAGATTGATGCCAAATGATTCATTGCCCTCAATTTCACTGTCGTTAACAATCGGAATTTCTACCCGAGAGATTCCAAGAACTTGGTTGTTTGCTCCGGAGCGTGACTGAGAAACCATTCGCACATTCGACCAACTGCTGCTCCACCGAGGATTCCCGTTGGAAGGCGTCCCGTAGTCAGCCCCAAACACCGCCGTGCCCGGTGCAGAGACCGCTTTCTGGGTGATGAACTCTGCCTGCACATCCCCCAAAGCTGAACCATCAGGGTCAGTATTCAGACGTGAGATTGTCACGAATAGAAGTGAGGCATATTCGTCTACCGAATATTCAGAAAAATTGAAACCAATATTGCCTGGTCCCGGAGTGGATCCACCCACAATACGCGCAATATTGTAACGATTACGGATATCATCACGATTCTGCCAGTGCGGTGTGGCGATCGGAATATCCTGTCCGTCACGCCAAGGACTGGCGGCGGTCGGGGAAAGAATCAAATCAGGATCGGTATTCTGATAACCACCACCTACTTTTTGGAACGACCCGGTAATGATGATATCCCCATTCGTCTGTAGAGCCATCGCTCTCACGAAAGGTTTAGCCTCCGCAAGGACACTATAACGCATCGGTAAACCGGCAAAATGATTGTAGGCTACATCCATGAAGGAAGTATCCAGAAAACCACTGGTCAGGAGACGAGCATAGCCCGCTCGCCGGGTGAAGTTATAATTCCGGAACAAACCACCGATGAGCGGCCGCTTGTTAGCGTCATAAGTCACCGTATAAACCGTATCGTCGGCCCCTACTCCGACTTCGAAGTTAGAATCCAACGTGCCGTTAGCGCTAATTTGGGCAACTCGAGGACGGGCAATCAAATCATAAGTGGTAAAATTACCACCGATCAGCACCACACCGTTGGTGGTGACATCCATGCCATAAATGGTGTTGTTAGCACCACCACCCGGATTAAAGCTTGGATCAATGCGACCATCCGGCAACAAACGAGCAATGCGATTGATGGTTTGCCCATTGAACTTGGTGAATTCACCGGCAATCATGATGTAGCCATCTAACCCCAAGCTACCTGTGCCATTCAGGATTTTGACCGCGTAAATTGGACCATCAGCACCGGTTCCGACATCAAAGGCCGGGTCCAACGAACCGGTCGAAGTCAACCGGACGATCCGGTTGCGGGTCTGCCCTGCAAAGCTGGTGAAATCACCAACCGCCACCACTTTGCCGTTGTGCGTGCCATTCGTGTAAACTGCCAGAGCACGGATTGGCGTAGCTGAAGGATTAGAGATGCCTACCCCGGCATTGAAGCTCGGGTCAATAGTGCCAGTGCTGCTGATACGGGCAATACCCTTAGCTTGCTGCGAGTTATAAGAACCGAATTTGCCCGCGATGTAGATTTGATTCCCCACAACCTGCACAGCCAACACCGAGGAGTTGGGTCCCGTTCCCACTTGGAAAGTCGGGTCGATAGCGCCATTAATATCAAACCGCGCCAAACGTGCATAACTCCCATCCGAATTCACTGCTGTAAAATCACCACCAAAAACAGCCCGTTGCGAAGCATCGATTCCCACTGCATGCACCTGATCGTTGGCACCTGGGGTCGGGTTAAAGGGCGGAGAGCTCAGGTTGAAATAATCACGATTATAGCTCGAATCAACAGCGCCGGCTGCCTGCTCTGCATCTACTTGTTCATCTGTAACAATGGTTACGTAACAATGATCAGTCTGTCCTGGAGTACCTGTTTGGCCCGTGACCAAAAACAAATCCACACGGAAATCTTCATTAAACTCAACGAGGTTATCATTGATGATCGGGATTGAAATATCCCGTGAAGCCGTGCCAGGAGGCCAAGAAAGTGTGCCATTAACGGAAGTGAAATCCGAGCCAGGAGTGGCATAATCAGATCCTGAATCCAGTGAGAAAACATTGTTACCTGGAGCCCCTTGCCCGTTGCTTGGCGCCACATTCCGACCATTGATTTCGTAGGAAGTTACACTGTCAGTCGGCACGCTGCCGCGAAATACACGAACGATGGCATTCCCAGCATTTTCCGCGACGCGCATTCTCACATGTTCAAAATTACAGCCAAAGTCGCTGTCCAAGATGCGCAGAGTCGCAGTTTGGCGAGTAGCGGCAATTTTAGGCGGAAGCAAAGCGGTTGATTCACCCGGCATCAAACGAACATCCAAAATATCCAAGTTCACCACCGGGTCAGTCGCCGGGTTGAATGTTCGCAACAACGCCAGCGCCGGGTTGTTTATGGGATCAATGATGAAGCTGGCACTGGTCTGCCAGTCATCGAAGATAACTGTATTCGTGTAAGTGTTGAACTGGGAGAAAAGATAAGCGCCGCGAATCCGGGTAGGCACCGAAGCCGGCGTTTCAAGCACCTGTAAACCGGAAAAGCCAACAGCTGCGAAACTATAAGGCACACCAGGAAAGACAGATTGCGAAGCTGTCGGCGTGGCGATACGACCCAGGAAATTAAATGTACCGCTATTGAAAACATCAACACCAGTTGCCGCCGAGATATAGCCGATGCCAGTCACAGTATTGATCGCAACATTGGTGGCAGCCCCGCTCACTGCACCAATGGTAGTCGTCAAGACCGGATTAGCCGGAGTGGACATATTGAAAACTCGTGTTCCGCTGACACCATCCGCGACAAAAGCCGTGGTGCCAGAAGCCTTGAGCCCGGACGAATATCCTGCCGTTGCAAATTTTGCCGTTTGGGTCGGAGC
Organism: Limisphaerales bacterium; assembly: GCA_965283725.1. Taxonomy (GTDB): domain Bacteria; phylum Verrucomicrobiota; class Verrucomicrobiia; order Limisphaerales; family JAEYXS01; genus JAEYXS01. Next base: position 222,903 of record CBDIPT010000001.1, on the reverse strand, counting down.
AGCAGGAACAGTCAGATCCAAAACAATCGTACCGCCTAAACCATCTGCCAGATAGGCATGTGTTTCTGCCGCATTCAAAGCAAGACCGACTGTATTACCGACTGGAGAGAGGCGGTTTTTGAACAGTAAGACATTAACTGCAACCGGAGCCGGTGCAGGCAGTATGTCTATCGGTGTAAAAGTTCCGACAGGAGCGCCCGGCGTCAGTGAAATCTCGAATACCGTGGCACTGACAAAACGTACATAATAGGTAGTACCTGCCGTAATGCCACCGGGCAGTGTAGTGCCAGCAAATTGAACTTCCTCGTTATTCTGCAGTCCATGAGCAGCCCCAGTGGTGATAGTATTTGCTACGGCATCAACACTCGCCACAGCCACGGAAGAACTGCTTGTGCGATTGTTATAGCTACCCAAGTTGGAAGTCGGCAAACCTGCTCCATCTAAGTTGATGCTCAAAAAGCCAGTACCATTAGCAACATATGCTACTGTCCCAGCCGCGTTCAAAACCACATCATTCGCCGTCCCCCCAGTATTCCTGGTCGTCACCAAGGCAGGCAACTTAGGATTGGAGATATTGACGATGTTCAAGCCCGCTACGCCAGACGCTATATAGAGCAAATTTCCTCTTCTAACCATTCTGCCTGGATTACCCGGCAACGAAATCGTCGTTTGGTGCACAGGAACGGCCGGATTGCTCACATCCAAAACTCGGAGACCGATACCTGTACTGTTAGTCCCGCCTGTCGTAACAAACGCATTCGTGCTGACCACAACCACATCGATAGCATTACCTATTGCAGACGTATCTTGCAGACCATTACTGACGTGCGTGAAATTGTTCGTTGAAGTGGCGGTATCGCCAACGCGATAGGTGACGAGCACACGCCCGTTGTAACCATCCTTACGGGTCAAAGTGATGCGGGCGCCACGGATGGTGAACTCATCCATGATGTTGTTCTGCGGGGGCAACGACTCAGCTTCACTTGCTTCAAAAATAGATGCACTGAATTGGAACGTTCCAGCATATCCCCCCATGTTCCAAAACAAACGATAAGCCCCAGTTGCTCCAGCCTTGCCCGCCACAGCGATGTAATAAGTAGTTCCAGCGGAGGCAGTAAACTGAACATAACTGGACACACCAGCGCCCAAGTTGCGGCCTAAATTGGCGTTCGGAGAATCGTCATTACCAGCGATTGTTACGAGGTTTGTGACACTGTTGCCGGTATAAACAGCAATCGTTGTGTCGAACAACGTATCTGCGTGATCCGTCGTGAACACCACCGGACCGGAAGCCGGCGCCACCCAACGGTGCCAGACGGAATTAATGGCTGTAGCCACCACATGCCCTTGCTCGCCTACCTCAGCCGTAGCCGAAGCGCTCGAATTCAGGTAGTTACCGCTCGTGCCGACAATCAACTTTGCGTTTGCAAAATTGTCATTCGCCGGGGCGGCGGCCAAGGCCGATGTCCACACACCTGTCACCAGCAACAAAGCGAGAACCAACCACTGCTGCCGGCCCGCAAATATACGGCCAGTGGCTACAGCGATACTATTATACATAAAATACACCATGTGGTTAAAAGCTGCTTTAACACCAACAAAAATCTCACTCATCCCAAAACTTTGGTTAACCCTCTTCATCTGGCTTAGTTCAAAGTGAAGCGAACCCGGTAGAACCGTTGTGTGCCGTTCGGCGGCACATCGATCGCTGTGATTTCTTTGTTCACATCAGCCGTGATGGAGTAGAGCGTCTTCCAGTTTGTGGAATCCAAACTTTCCCGGTATTCAACCGTATACAGCACACCTTGCTTGGCCTGCCATTTGATGAAGGCCGTCAAAGGCGGCAAATTCACTACGGAAACGCTCGATACTGTGAAACCGCTCAGCGGCGACGGATCGCGCTCGTTCTCGATGCCGTCACCATCAGCATCGCCGCCAGTTGCCAGCATCAACTGGGCAGCGCGAGTAGTGAGGCTGACATACTGGCCGGCAGTGGTGGGCACCGCGACCATCGGCCCAACCGTTATGGCCGGATCCACCCAGATGAGGCGGCCAGGGAAAGCGTTCGTCAGCTTGTCTTCGGGAACATTAGAATCGGCAAAGTAAATGGTGATGCTTGGGTCAATCCGCAATGTGCTGCTGATATGGACGCCATTCGTATTAGTCGTGCCACCCAAAAATTCCAGGTAGTTCACGTAAAGCGCATTACCGGTAGTTGCACCTTGAAACACAAAAGTGCTGTTGGTGCCACCATTCAAAGTTAGGTGTTGGATGGCCGTGTTGTTGGCATAACCGCTTGGAGTTGCGCCACGATCTTCACCCGCCCAAGTATGGAAGCCCTGGACAAAATTCCCGACGGTGGAAGTGATATGGGTCGCCATCAAATCACCCTTGTTAGGATGGGAAAGCAAGCGCATGCCATTATTCACGAAGAACTGATTGGTGATACCGTTGTCACCCAAGAAATTGGTGAAACGCATACTCAACCGTTGCGAGGTGAAAAGAACACTGCCAGTGGCGCTCAAATGATTTCCAGCCAGATCCATGTTACCGCCAGATGCGGCAATGAACCCACCATTGAAGAAATTACTCGTGGCATTGATGCCAATACCCCCGGAGGTCGAGGACATCGCCCCTGAGTTAGTGAAGGAATCACTCCGGATCTGAATCGTGCTGCCTTGCATCGTTCCGGAGTTAGCCACATTGGTGTAGGCCAAAGGACGGTCATTACCGATCGACACCAGACCCGGCACAATGAATTGGCCTTCGTTTTCCAAGCATTTGAGGTTGGGTGCATCTTGGACAGTGAAGTCAGGATTATCAGCAGAAAGTGTCACCGAGCCATTAGTGGCAATATGCAGGCAGTTGCCGCCAATGTTCAGATTTCCACCAAAATTCAAATTATCCCCGATGACGACTTCAGGTGATTGGACCACGAAGTCACGCAATTGAACGGGCGTATTGGTCACCAAAGTGTTATCAATCACGAGGATTTGGTAAGCATGCTCCACCGTGCCGGTAAAGCCGGGCAAGAAGGCCGTATTGGTCACCCGTTGATCGATCTGCCAAACTCCAGTCCACATGGCAACCTGCCCATTCAGTCGCACCACGGTATCCGGGAAGTTATTCGATAGGGTCAAATTAACTGAACCGGGAACCTTCAGGCTTACCGTCGGAGCGCTCAGATTGGCACCAGTCAAGTTGACGCCATTCGTCCCAGTGATCGAAAGCAGGTTTTCCGCTTTGATCGTTGAGTAGGAGATGTTCAAATCCGCCGCATTGATTTCCACCCGGCCAGGCGAGTTCGTAGGATCGCTCAACACAGGGTCTACACCCAAATCTCCACCGAAATCGCGCGGGCTCAACGTGAAACCCCAAGACGAGAACTCATAATTAACCAAGTTAGTGACAAAGCGTTCGTTGAAATTGCCCGAGCCCGGATAAACGATATTAGTGTAAGGAGTCGCGGGTGTTGACAACCCAAAGAACAACGGGAAATCGCTGCGGATCAACGTATACGCCAAGGGACGAAAATACCCCGGCCGATCATAGTTGGCTTGCAACCCAAGAGTGGCTGTTGGTCCGCCGGAACCGACGCGGGCGCGGAAACCACTCTCATCCAACAAGGTCAAATAGCGCTGATACTGCTGGCCCGTAAGCGGGTCCGTATCCGTCGTCGCGAACTGAACTGCAATGTCATTGATCAAGAATCCCGCGCTGTTCGTACTGCCCGGAAAAGCGACTTGGATATCAGGACTGAACTGGTTCGTCCGGATGAACACCAACTGGATGGTATTGCGGAACGTTGTGTTGTTGATGAAATTGTAATTGTTGGTCGAGGCGAAATGCAGATAGCCGTTGGTGGTGAATGCATTGGTGGGGAAGAACAAGCCACCGCCAAAAAATGAATTGGCATTCACATCCAGCGCTTGGGAATAACGGAAACCTGAGGGCGACCCGCGGAAAGTAACCAATTCGCTTGGGGTCACACCGCCAAAACTCATGAACGAGAGACTCAGGTTACCACCACCATTCGTGCTGGCCCAATACTCGTCCCGGACATTCAACGGGTTGAGGTAAAAGAAATTATTGTTAACACGGATCGTCGTAGCCCCTTCCGTGGCATTGACGATTGAGGAACCTTCACCAGCGCTTATCAAGCCGCCTTGCAGATTTACGGTTTGCCCATCGAGGGAAACCTTGCCTCCGCGTCCAGTGGACAAAAGGGCGTTATCATTATTCAGGATGGTGTTGGCACTGATGCTCAGCCGTGTCGTGGCCAAAATCGTTCCTTCATTCTGAAAAAGGGTGAGCGGAGAACGGAGGTAATTGGTCGGATTAAAGTTGTCGAACTGAATCCCCGGTGCCGACGTGATGAATTGCCGGTTGATAAAGTTCTGCATGCTTTGAAAGTCGAACGGAATGTCATCCGTATTGAAAAGGGTGACATTACCCACATTCTCGACGGTCACGGCATTGATCGGCGGCGGGTTTGAAACCGTGCCCGAAATCAAATGATATGTCTCGGTCTGCGCGGCCCGCAGCGAGGGTGCTGTCAGCCCCAGCAGCAACAGCAAAGTTAAAAAGGCCTGTTTCATATACTACGCAAAGTGCAGTTTGCCGGTTGATGTTCTTGCATCACGGATTCAAAACTTGGATATCCAAAGAATCTATGTCGGTCCCCACCGGATAGACGATTGGCTCATCACCAAAACCATCAAAGGTTCCCCAGGTGAAATTCTTCAGATACGGATTGGATTGATCCAAAAGACCAGGTGTCTGATGAGTAATGGATGGCCCCAAGTTGTTGAAACTGATTTGCACCGGCCCACGGATGACGCCTGGACCGCCCAGAGAGGTCAGGCCATTGATGCCGTCATTCTGCTGCCAACCAGCGGTGCTGGTCCGAGTGAACAAGAAAGGATACCGAGATCCATCCGCTGCTGTGACCAGCCCTAAATCATCGGCTGCGAAGATGAAATCCGGTGTCGTTATCACCCGCTGCTGGATCTGTTCGTAGTTCTGTCCTGAGACCCGATAACCTGAAGTCGTGTAAACGTTAGTCAGATTCAATCCACTAGCGGTGAGAATGTTTGTACCGTTGGTGATGCTCAGGCTCGTGGTGTAGTAGTTCGTCACCGGAGACAAAACCCGGCCAAGCACTGAATCAAACGGTATACGGCGGAAATTCAACTTATCCACACCGCGACGCACATGAGCCCCGATGGTGGCGGAGTTCTGAAATTGCAATGCACGTGCTTTGTAGGTGCCATTGGTGGCGATACGTACCAGCTCCTGCCGGATACCAGTTGCCGAAATCACGATATTGGTGGGATTTTGCAACAGAATCGGCTCACCCAAGAGCACGCTGTTCGTGCGATAACGCACCATCTGATTGATGTTACTCAGCGTCACGCCACTAACGACACCCGAGCTGGCGCTCACAGTATTGGTGATCGCAATGGGTGATTCGTAATTGGTGGCAATGATGTTATAACCCACCAGATTCGTCGGAACTATATAGAAGGTTCCGTTCGTGAACGTAGTGAACAATGTCGAAGCAGAGTAATTGGTGTAGAGCGTCAAAGTCCCAGCCGGGGAGTACGGACTAGGTGAACCGAACCCGACGACCAAGGATTGCAGGGTGACGAAGCCATTCTCGTAGTATTGATTCGTAACGATGTTACCAAACGTGTAGCTATACGCCGTGATAACATTGGTAACTGTGTTTGTGCCCGTGACCAAACGGCCCGCGATGTAGGCCGGGTCATACGGATAGTTCGTCACATAGGAGAAATACGATTCAACCACCAGGTTCGTCAGATAAATATTCGTAGAGGTGATCAACAGACCCGGATAGCGGGCAAGCACAGCCGCCGGCGCATTGGTAGCGGTGAACTGGCGCAACTCTACCAAGTCATTCGTTGCTTCGATCACCACGCGTGCTTGTGGCGAATTATTCGTGAGGAACATCGAATTGTTGACATTGGTGATGATCAACGTCCGCTGCTCTTGCGTCACCACATTCAGTATCCCCGTAATATCATAACCGAAAGTACCGTTGGTAATGATGTAGAAGGAACCAGCAACCTCGTTAGTGAAGTAATTTGTCTGACTGAGCAAGTTGGTCTGGAAACCGAACTGGTTCGAAGTCACTTCCACCGTGCGCAAGCTGATAGATGCCGTGTTGGTGTTGAAGTTCGTCACCACGTTCAAATACGTATAAGAATACGTATTGGTCACCACAGGAGAAATCACCACGTTGTTGTTCACCAGATTGGTCAGATAAACCAAGACCAAGTTGGTCGTCGTGCTAGCTAGCTGCAACCCAGGATATAGCGCAAGCATCTGGGTAGGCGTCACCAGCGTGTTGGTAGACCGGCGGGTCAGCAGACCCAAATCATCCGTCAGCAACTGGAACTCCGTATTATTCGTGACAACGATTTGCGTATCCGGAAGTAAAAGTTCACCAGCGACATTGTTGGTGCTGTAATTGTAGCGCAAACCACCGATGTCATCCCGCGTAAGTCCTGTAAAAAAGTGACCAATATTGGCGGCACCGAAAGAGACCGACGTATTGATGAAAGCTAGTGGGTCTGCAGGCCGTTCATAGGCATCGGCAACCAACCCATTTAGGTTACCTTCGAGAATGTTATAGGTATAGAGTGTGCCGTTGACGAAAGCCGTTGGCTGTTGGGTGACCGGATCAAAATTGCGCTGAATGACCAGGTAGTTGGTGTAAGTAGTGCCGCCGATAGTGGCAACATTACGATCACGCAACGTCCAGACATAGCGTTCTGCCTCAGTCAAACCCAACTCTTCAATAAGCGCTTGCAGCGTCGTAGACTTGAGGTCCAGCAAACCCAAAGCTTGTGCCCGGAAATTGACGCGGGTCGTGCGGAGCGGGAACTCATTAAGGTTCGTGCTCATCTTGGAGAAGTTCGTGAGGTTATTGATCGTCGCGATCGCTTTCTCGACTTCAATGACCCCACGGTTGCCAAAGTATTCGATGAATGAATCATCCACCGCATACGTCATCACCGGCACGTTCCAACGATACCCTTCCCCACGGTTCATCGGTCCGCCGATGTCGCCGGTGAGGTTGTATCCGACCGTGGTGGTTTGCCAGTTTACAGGTGCGTTGTTCAGGCTGGGCCCCAACAACGAAAAAGCCTGTGCCGTCCTGCCTGCCGAGAGGAGAACCGCCACTGCCGCCAAAAACATCGTAAAGCGTTTCAACATAACCATCTTTAACGAACGAGGACGATACGATAAAAGCCGATACCGGAACCTTGTTCAATGAACACACTGTCTTCACCAGAGGTGGCCAACCGCTGGGAGCCGACATTAGTCCAGTTTTGGAAATCAGCCGAGAATTGCACCTGATAGACTTTGCCCGTCACCGTATTCCACTTGAAATACATGGCGCCTTGCGTCATTTGCACTTGGGTTTTCAGCGCACTGTTAGCATCGCGAGGATCCGTTCCGGCCAGGAATTCCTGATAGTTGGACAGCCCATCGCCATCACTGTCTTCATTGGCATTGCCCCACTTGGAGGAGTTGCTGCCCCAGTTGGCGATCTGCCACTCATCCGGGATTCCATCGTTGTTGCTATCCACTCCGTAAGTTCTGCCTGTAGCTGCTGCCGACGCAGGAGAAACACGACCGTCATTCAAACGATACATCACGCGGCAGGTATAAGTTGTGCTCGGCTGCAGGCCAGTGACAATCGTCTGTTTGGTCGCTCCATCCACTTGGATATAACCCGCAATACCATCAACCGAGATGAAATAGGCATCGACTCCCAAGCCTAACAGATCAGACCAAGAAACAATGATCGATGAACTGTCACGCCCAGATACGACGGGCGTCGGGCCAGCTGGCAGAGGTTGATTGGAATAGAACCGTTGCGCGTGAAGATCACCGCTCTTCTCACCGCCGGCAAAGGTTGTCCAAACCACCAAGGCTTGTCCGGCACGATTCATTCCCAGTGAAGGCTGGTTTTGAATGCTGAGATACTGGCTGTTAACCATGATTTCCGGATCCGAACCGGCAGCCGCCAGACCGACAAACCGGCCTTTGATGTCATCCCAGAAACTGTCGTTCTTAATGCTGGTCCAGACCACGAGCAACTGGTTGCCGGAGGCCACTGCCTTGGGCAGATACTGTTTGCCATCCGTGTCCGTATTGACGATGAACGCACTGCTCAAAGCCGTAGTCGTCGCGTCATAGCTGCGGGTGTAAATATCCCAATCTTCACCTTTCACATTTTGATTCCAAACCACACTGAAGCCACCATCTTCACGGGCACAGACACTCGGTGAGGAGCAGACCTGGCCACCGTTATCCACGCGAAACTCGTTACCAACAGCAGCTCCAGCAGCATCATAACGACGCGCATTGATCTCGATGTTGTTTACCACCTGTTGCACCCAGGTTCCGCCGTCTACCGGAGTCAACTGGTTGTTGACCTGCACTTGGCTCGGTTTCTCAGAAACCCAAGACACCACGAAACCACCACCAGTCAATCCCGTCACAGAGGGATTGCGCTGATTATTCAAGACATATTGGTTGATCTGGAACTCTGCGCCCACTTTCACGCCATTGGACGAGAAACGCTGGCCATATACTCCTTGATAGCTGCCATCTTGATTGAAGCTGGACCAAACGACCACCACGCTTCCATCCGCCAGCACCGCTACGTCAGGATCGATCTGCAGCAAATCCGTGAACGTATTGACCTTGATCTCACCCGTCAAAAAAGTGCCATCAGCCGATAGGAAACGAGCGTAGATATCCGTATCCACTTCGCTGCCACCTTGCCAGACCACCACCGCCCCATCTCCCGCCAGCATGGCCACACGAGGATGTTCTTGATTGCCGGTTTCAGTCTGATTAACGCGAAAACTGCTGAAGAGCGGTGAAGAAGATTGGTTGAGCCATTGCATACCGATGCCCAAGCCATCTGAATCCACTTGATTATCCTGCCACACGACGGCCCCTTTGCTGGCCCCTAGGGCGACGGCTGAGGCGTCCTGCGAACCCTTCTTGCTCCCGATGACTTCATACTCCGAGCCAAAGGGGTTAAAGTTCGCCGCTTGCACAGTCACCGCTTGCGCGATGAGCAACACACCAGCAAGACAGCCAAGCCCCGCTTTAAAAGCAGTGGACTTGGCTCCAATCAAGGCGGCACCGCCCGGCAGGCCATCAGCCTGCTGCCCCGGACTCTGCTTGGCAGTCAACATACTCATCGAAATGAAAAATCTTAGTGATGAAAAGAATTGCCCAGACCTACTACGTCTATTCTTTGTGCACGCAATGTGAATACAATGTATTTACACCACATACCAAATCTCTGTCAAATTCATTTGCAACCTGTTTTCTCGTCATGCAGGTCTATACAGTTAGCACAGCAAGGGTTCAGCCTGCTTTTTTCTCTGCTCCAGTTCGTTGAGCAAAGACTTGAAACCCCACTTCTGATACATAAGCGCCAGTTTATCTTCCGCTGGCGATTGTTGGCTGCACTCTTCCAAGCTCACCGGCTTGGTCAGTTCCGCCCACAATCGGACCAACTCCCGATTGCGGTAAACATCTGCTTTGGCTGCTTCCAGAGCCTTTTTCGTCCGCTCGGACGAAATCGTCCCCAGTTGCGCATAAATCTGGTCGATTGAACCAAACTTCTGCAGCAAATCCGCCGCCGTCTTCGGTCCTACCCCGTCCACACCTGGAATATTATCGACCGCATCCCCTAAAAGGCTCAGCCAATCAATGATCTGGTTCGGCTGAACCCCCGTTTTAGCCACCACATCAGCAGCGGACCAAAAGCGGACTTCTTTGTCATTAGGGTTAAGCAAGGTGATATCATCACCCACCAATTGGAAGAAGTCCTTGTCGGCACTGGCGATCACGACGTAGCAACCGGCGTTCTGCGCGTCTAAAGCTAAACGGGCAATCCAATCGTCCGCTTCAACTCCATCTTCACAAAGGCTGGTGATTCCGTAGGCCTGCAAAAACTCAACGATTTGATCAAGCTGGCTGCTTAAATCAGCCGGCATCTCAGGTCGTTGAGCCTTGTAACCGGGCAAGGCTTTCTGTCGGGCTGCCGCCAAGCCACCATCCCAAACCACCGCAACATGGGTTGCCTTGGATTGAGCGATGACTTTTTGGAGCATCTTCACAAAACCATAGATCGCATTGGTCGGTTGACCGGTCGGCGAGTTCAAGGAGCGGATGGCATAAAACGCCCGGTAAGCATAGGCATGACCATCAACCAGCAATAATACTGGCCGAGTATCACCCGCTATGTTCAGGACTGCATCCATTGCACTTAAACTTTGGAACGGTTTCCCAATCAATAAGGATAGTTGCGATCACGGACACTCCAAGCCGGCTGAGCCGGGACTTGGTTGCGGCTGAACGGCATTTCCTCTTCCCGATTCACCCGGTTACCGGACGGATCAAGGATAGTAGGCGTCACGAAGATGATCAGGTTCTTCTTGGAGGTCGATTTGGATTCGCTGCGGAACAGCTTGCCAAACAAGGGCAGGTCGCCGAGCACAGGAACCTTGTCCTTTTGGTTGCGGACATCTTCGGCGATCAAACCGCCCAAGACCATCGTTTGACCATCCCACACAATCGTGGAAGTGACCACGACACGGTTACGTGTGCGCGGGAGCGGCAGACGAGCCGTGATCGGCACACCGACGGTGGAACCGCCAACCGATTGCGCCTGCGGCACGAACCCACCCGGATCATCATAACCGATGAACTCGGTGATACTCGGAATGACCGTCATCTGAATCGTGTAACCGTCGGCGGAGACCGTCGGCAGCACGTCCAGCGCAGGGCCTGTCGGGAAGTCAGTCGTGGTGTAAGTAACGGAAGCCGCCACAGCGCCAGCCGCATTACCACCCAAGACGTTGTTACCACCACCACCACCAGTGTTTTGCACCTGGGCATCCGAGACCAAGCGGATGTTATCCGTCACCGCAATCTGCGCTTGGCGACCGCTGACCGTAGTCACACGGGGCGCAGCGAGCAAATCAACACCATCACGTTGGTCCAAAGCACGGATGACAGCCTTGAACTGAGGATCTGTCAAAATACCCGTGAAGGAACCCAAGGTCGGGAGTGAACCTGTGTTACCAACAGTATTGCGGAGACCGCTCGTCAGCAAACCGTCGGAGGTCAATGGTGCTGTAGCAGTACCAAACGCCGGGTTACCAGGGAATGTCCCACCGGGGTTGGCAGCGCTCGGTACACCAGCCAAGCTCGGCTGAGTACCACCAGTGCCCACGATATTTCCGCCACCCATGAGTGTCGGCCCCAAGAACCAGTCGAAGCCCAAGCCACGCTTATCGTTTTGGCTCACTTCAGCGAACTTCGCCTCAATCTGAACTTGCGGCGGAATCACATTGAGCACCTCGATAGCTTGCTGGATGATTTCCAAATCTTGCAGCGACGCACGCACCAAGAGGATACCTGTGCGATCGTTGAAGAAGATTTGCGTAGCAGCTCCGCCCGCAGCATTGGAACTGAGGTTGACACCAGCCGCTGCAAAGAATTGCCGGGCCAGCGCCTGAATCTGCTCGGTCAGCACCTGACGGGTGACACCGGTGATACCACCACCGCCGTTCTGGCCACCTTGGCCACCACCACCAAGACCACCACCGCCTTGGCCACCACCGCCACCGCCACCATTGCCACCACCGCCACCATTTTGACCATTGCTACCACCAGCAACAGCTACACGCGGGATGGCGCTCGGATCAGAACCACCTTGGCCACCGTTTTGACCACCACCACCGCCACCACCGCCACGGTTACCACCACCACCGCCACCACCGCCACGGTTACCACCACCACCACCACCACCACCACCACCGCCACCACCGATGGTCGTGGTCGTCAAAGAGCTAACCCCTTCCAAACCTTGGAGGAACGTATTCGGATCAATCTTGAAGCGACGGACAAATAGCTGCGGCGGATCAGCCACACGTTGGCGGAACACCACTGCGTATTCAGAAACACTATATTGCAAACCACGTCCATTGATCGGCGTCGCCACTTGGCTGATCGCTTCCAACGCTTGCGACATCGTCAAGTTTTTCAAGGCTGGATTGATTTTCACCAGCATGGTCTCCAAGTCCACTGCTTCTGCGGCCACTGGAGCAGCCGGAGCCAAAGGAGCACCTAACGGGTCAAGCAAAGGTTGAGTGCCATCACCCGGCAAACCACCAGGCGTACCACGGCTGGAAGGTTGGTCATCCAAATTGGAATTGATGATGAAATTGATACCCAGCTTGTCTGGATCCTGCTTTTCGGATTCCTCACGCAGGAAGCGCACCACTTCAGAAAGCGGCAGACCATCAAAGAACAGTTCCTTGATCACAATCCGGTCGAGCTTCTGCAGGATACGCTGACGATCACGAGGTGTAGTTTGGGCGATGTTCGTCCGCACATAAGGATTCGGGACAGGCAATTGATCGCGCTTCGTCGGGATTTCCCAAGCCTTTTCCACATCAACGATACGTGATTTCTGTTCGTAATCCCGTTTACGAGCATAATCCCCGAAACGCGATTCCTGGATCAGATTCATGTAGTAGTAAGCAGCTTGGTTCGCCGGATCACGCTTGATTGCTTCCTTCAGCTTCGTTTCCGCCTCATCCAGACGGCGTAACTCGAAAAGCAATTTGGCATCTTGCACCAAAATGGAGACTTCATCCTTCTCGGCCTTCACCTTCGGCACTTCCTCCAACGTCTTCTTGCTCGGCATCAGGGGCCGGGTCTTGGCCGCCACGTCCGCATTGTAAGCCTTGAACTCTTTGGCCTGCGGATTCTGCGGGTCATACTTGAGGAGCAAGTCCACTTGCTTATCAGCTTCGGCGAACTCCTGATGGTCAAAATGCTTGCGGGCGATAGCCAGACGAGCGCGGGCCAGACCTGTCATGGTCTGTTTCTTTTGCCCCTCCACTCCGGTGCCACCCAAACGATGGATCAGCTTCAACGCCTCCTCGTACAGCGCAGCGGCATCCGCGAGGTTCCCCTCTTTTTCCAGCGCGGCGCAACGTTTCAAAGTTTCATCGAGCGTGGTAAGTGTGGCCTGCCGTACAGCTGCTTCCTTGGCCGCTGCGTCGACAGGGTCGGTCTGCCCATGCATGGGCATTACCGCCAAAAATACGCCGAGGAACGCCACACACGAGGCGATCTTGGTGATCCGGTTTTGACTCTGTTTCATACCAATAAAGACAAAAATTCTGCGTTATGGTGTCGCTCGTAACGGGACAATCGTTCGTTTCTGGTTGCGTTCGGCGGACATTACTACCTGCATCTCCGTGATAGCAATGATAATGTAATTTTCACCGGCGATGGTGATCGCCTCGTTAAGCCGCTTGTTTTTGAACTCCAAATTATCGGGCGGATAGGCCAAATCCACGATATGGTCCGTCACTTTTTCACTGGGGGCGGCCTTTGAAACAATCAGATCTTCGTTCGATTCATCTTCAAGCCAGGTGAGAACCAACTCCGTGGGGTTCAACGCCTCGCCTTTGACTTCTTTCAGGTAGAAGAACTTGTTTTTATCCTGCGGCGAGGCATAGACCATTTTCTTGTTTTGCTCTAGCTTGTTGGTGGAGCCTTGCTTGATGATTCCGATGCTGAAACGAGGTTTCTCCGCCGTACCACTGACACCTTCCAAGCTGACTATCCGCTTCAAAGGTTTGATCTGGGTGCATTGGAGGGCACCGATGCCGATTTCCTTGCCCGTCGCAATCTTCACCACACTGCCATCCGGCTTCTTATACCATCTCACGGTATTGAAGACGAAATGGCGGCTGGTCATGGCCACTGTCGGCGGGTTGGTATGCACCGCCAAGGAAGCCTCAAAGACCGACAAATCCACCGGCTTAAGCGGCGTCTTCGGATAACTGGCGATAGTATCAGAAGATTTCTTGAGTGACCGCTTCACCTGGCTGACCCGGATGCTCAACATCACGGCCGCCACTGCCAGAGCAAGCAGCACGACGCAGAGAATCAGCTTTTCGTAATGTTTCTTGAGGAACTGCATGATCTCAACGGGCAGCTGGGTTCAAGCGGATCACTTCAACAAAGAGTTGGACCCGCAATGGTTGTTCAAACAGATACAATTCATCCTTCGCCGCCACCGGCTCCGGCGCCTTGGCTTTAGTCTTCGCTGCCGCGCCGCCCGCGGCAGAATTGGTCGAGGTTGCCGATGGTGCTGGAGCGGGGGCTGGAGCAGCTGCGCCCGGCCCCGTCTTCAACGTATCCAAACTCACAATTTTCACCGCGAAGAAGACCTTGGAGCGCTGAAGCTTTTCCACCACCGCCGCCAGTTCCGTGGCAAATCCGATGAAAACCAGCTCGTAAGGAGTGACGGTGGCAATGCCGTTGTATGCTGCCGGGTTAATCGCTTTATCGAGATACTGCGGCCCTTGGGCGGGATCCAGCACCGAAACACGCACGCGCTTGAAAGATTCCAATTTATGGATGCGGCTCTCGTAGAGGGCTCCACAAATCAATTTAGTCTCCATCAACTGCCGGGAAAGCGGCTCGATGCTGGCGGCATCAAAATTGACCTGCTGCACCAAAGGTTCATAGGAAAAACCGTACCGCAACGAAGGCAATTGCACGCCAGCTTGCTCGGCACCTTTTTGCAGTTCAGCGATGGAGTTGAGCAGCAAGGAGGAGAACTCCTGGCTGGTCATCTTGCTGACATCCGGATAGGTGAAATGCGCCTGAACATTGGTCACATACTGCGCCAGACGCAACGCCTCGCCCTGTGCCAAGTCCAGATTGGCCTGCTCCGGGTAAGGAGCATACTGTTTAAGGGTAATCAACTCCGCCTGCTTGGTCTTGAGGTCTTTGGAGGCTTTCTGGTCAGCCTTGATCTTGCTGATCAGGTACACAACCGCACCGGCCATGAGACCGATCGCCACCACGATCCCAATCAGCAGAAACAAATTTCGCTTGATCCAGCGCATAACGTATCAATGGAGTCGGACCGGGCGCTTCAATTGCACCGTCATGGAGAAGGTAAAGGATTTCGCCTGAGCATCCACTTCATCCATCTTGTCATCCAGTTTGGTATATTCCGGCAAAAACATCACGTTGGTCTTGATGGTTTCTTGCAGGCCAAAGGCAAACTTACGATTGGCATCCGGTGCCAAGCTGTTCAGATTCGCCGCCCGGAAAACAACGGCGTAATATCCTACCACCACCGGGGGTTGAGCTGTGGGCAAAGGGGTGGCCTGAGGCGCCGCCGGAGCACCTGGGGTAGGATTAAACCGGGAGGCAGTACCGCCACCAGCAGGCGCGGCAGCAGCCGGCAAGAGCGGTGTGAAACGCTCAATCCACACGCCCGTATCACGGCCAAAGCTGTTAGAGGACGCCGCCTCGTATTCCAGCAACATCTGTTGCATCCCGTTCAACAGTTGCGTCATGTAGTAACGATCATCCAGCACGGTGGAATACTCGTTGGCCACTTGGAACTGCGCTTTCAGACTGGTGAAGGCTTGCTCGATCTGCAGCTTCATCGTGCGCAGCGGTGCGCATTCAGCCTCAATTTTCTTGATCTCTGCCTGCTTTAAACCCGCTTGCTGATTGTAGAAAAGCCCGTAGGAAAACACCACTAAAGCCAAGCTGAACATGGTCGCCAAGAACCAAGGCTTCTTCTGGTCGAAGGCTTTGCGCTGGATGTGGCTCTTCGGCATCAGGTTGAGCTCCACCGGGCACTGGGCCAAGTTGCGGATGCTCAAACCTACCACCTCACCCAAGGTATGGGCCACCGTGGCCAACTCATCCAGATTGATACTCTCATCAATCTCGATGTTCTTGAGTGGATTGAAGAAATCGACCGGAATATTCAGCTTTTCAGCGAAGAACTGGGCCGCGTAAGGCATCAAGGAAGCACCACCGGCCATATACAGGCGCAGCGGCGCCGAACCACCCTGATTGTTCCGGTAGAACTGGATGGTTTGATTCATCTGGATGTGCAGACGAGTCATCACCTGCCGGGCAATCTTGGAGATCGCCGCCTGATGCGCATTATCCGGCTCTTCGTAGGCACCGCCCAAACTCACAAACCCCTGCTCGATCTTGATGCGGTCCGCCTCATCGAAGGGCAACCGGGCCTCATTGGCAAAATCTTGCGTGATGGCATTCGCGCCGATGTTGATGCTACGGGTGAAGACCTTGCCCTTTTCAAAGAAAAGCAGATTGCTGGTCTTGGCACCGATGTCCAAGAGCATGCTGCAACCCTCTTCTTCAACGTAGTTGAAACGATAGGCATTGCAGAGTGCGGCCGGGGAAACATCCACCAAATTCAGGGACAGACCGGCCGATTCAGCGATATTGAACAGGCCTTCAACCGTGTCCGTCTTGATGGCAACGAGAATGACTTCCAGCTCACCCGTAGCCGTCGCACCCAAAATCTGGTAGTCCCAAACCACTTCTTCCAGCGGGAATGGCACGTTTTGACGGGCCTCGTATTCCACCATCTGCCCGACTTTAGCCGTATCGACCGGCGGCAGTTTGACGAAACGGGAGAAAACATTGAAACCGGCAGCACAGACATTAATTTGCCGCGAAGCAAAACCCTTTTCCTTCAACAGGCCGGTGATGGCCTGCACCAAGGATGCTGCACGGGTGGCATCTTGCGAGCCTTCCAAGCCAAGCGACTTGGTCGCATAGCGCAGTAAGCGCAATGTCCCCGATTCATTCGGCTCGAACTCAGCGATTTTGAGCGTTCCCGCCCCAAAATCACCGCACAAAAATGACTTCGTTTTCAGCATTTAATCGCACCGCTGTTACCCATCAGTCTATCGCCCTGCACAATACGTCTGCCCTGTTACTATGCGGGGTTGCGAAATTCGAGGGTGGAGGTAACCGGAAAGCCCCCCTAGGGTCAAACAGAAATTCCGTTTAGTGTGAATAATTTTGAACCTTTTATCGTCCCGTTGCGTCTTATGGAGATTGCACTCCGGTTAAAATCTCCTGAATTACCCACAATAACCCTGATTTAAGCGGTAATTAGTTTTTCTTTAAACGCGAGGTTTAAAATATTCAATTGTCCGCCGCATGCCTTCGGCAAACGGCACTTTGGGCTCCCATTTCAGGAGCTGTTTAGCCTTGGTGATGTCCGGCTTGCGTTGCTTCGGATCATCCTGCGGCAAAGGTTTGAACACAATCCGGCTCTTGGAGCCGGTGATTTCCACGATTTGCTGGGCAAATTCCAGCATGGTCATCTCGTGCGGATTGCCGATATTTACGGGCAAGTCATAATCACTCATCATGAGACGGTAAATGCCTTCAATGAGGTCTGCACAATAGCAAAAACTACGAGTCTGATTCCCCTTCCCAAAGACCGTTACCGGCTTGTTTTGGAGCGCCTGACTGATGAAAGCCGGCACTACCCGACCATCCTTCAGGCGCATCCGCGGACCATAGGTGTTGAAGATGCGCACAATGCGCGTTTCCACCTTATGCTCGCGGTGATACGCCATGGTCATGGCTTCTGCAAAACGTTTCGCCTCATCGTAGCAACCTCTTGGTCCTATGGTGTTTACATTACCCCAGTATTCTTCGGGCTGCGGATGAATCAGCGGGTCGCCATAAATCTCAGAGGTCGAAGCGATGAGGAACCGAGCGCCCTTGTGCTTGGCCAAGCCAAGCGCCTTGTGGGTGCCCAAAGAGCCTACTTTTAGCGTCTGAATTGGTAACTCCAAGTAATCAATCGGGCTGGCGGGCGAAGCAAAGTGCCAAACGTAGTCCACCGGGCCATCCAGAAAGAGAAACTCCGTCACATCTTGCTGGATAAAACGGAAATATCCATTACCGGCCAGATGCGCGATGTTATCGACGCTCCCTGTCACCAAGTTATCGATGGCGATAACCTTGTGTCCCTTGCTCAAAAGCAGGTCTACCAAGTGCGACCCCAGAAACCCGGCTCCTCCGGTCACTACCGATACCGGAGCCTTCACCACCCGGACTGTTTTTTTTGCTTTAGCCATACAAAATACGTCCCAAATTTACCCATAAACTGCGGGGCCTATTTCGCCCCGCTGCCCGAAAGCACGGCTGGAATCGTAAGGCAGAGGATTTTGAAGTCCAGCCAGAGCGACCAATTATCGATGTATTCCAGATCCATCCGCACCCAATCGCGGAAATCGGTGATGTTATTGCGCCCGCTCACCTGCCAGAGACAGGTCAACCCGGGCTTCACACTCAAGCGGCGGCGATGCGCCAAGTCATCAAAGCGCTTCACTTCATCCACCGGCAAAGGACGTGGCCCTACGATGCTCATATCGCCCACCAAGACGTTGATCAGCTGCGGCAGCTCATCAATGCTCCATTTACGCATCAAACGGCCAATAGGGGTTACGCGCGGGTCATTGGTAAGCTTAAAGACTGGCCCAGACATCTCATTCTGCGCGGCCAACCCCTCTTTCTGAGCCTCGGCATCCACGACCATGGAACGGAACTTCAGCATCATGAAAGGCCGCCCATTCAAGCCACACCGCTGCTGCCGGAAGAGGACCGGCCCCTTGGAGGTTAACTTGATAATGAGCGCCAGCACCAAGAAAGGTCCCGCCAGAATGATCAACCCCACCCCGGCGAGCAAAAAATCCAGTATCTGCTTGGTCAAAGCCTGCCAGGATGCTTCCGGCACCGTCCGGAACACCATCACCGGCCGCCCCATGAAATCATCCAACGCGGTTTGGGAGATGGCCGTCTTGAAGAAATCCGCCAGCAGACACACTTCCACCCCTTCCAGTTCGCAAAGCTGGATGGCCTTTTCCACCTGGCCGAAAGCCGTATGCTTGGCGCTCAACATCACGGCGTTGGCTGAATGTTCATGCAATAGATTGAGCAGGTTCTCGACCGGTTGTTCTTCCAGATAAAGCTGCCCCACCACCACCATTCCGCCGCGCGCATTAAGCCGCATTTCCGCCATCAACCGCTCCACATCCTCCCGCATCCCGACCAAAATCACCCGCTTGGTCGCCTGCTCCCGGCCAAAGGACGATTGCATCCACCAGCGGATCAATTCCTCCTTGGCCAAAACCAACAGGAAACTGGTCACACCGAAGAGAATGATGACCGAGCGCGCCAGTTGCAGACGCATCAGGAACAGCACCAAAATCAGGCCGACAATCGCGAAAACACACGATTTCAGGAGAATCCAAAGTGTTTCACGACGCCCGGCCAGTTCCTTCCGATTATAGAAGCCCTGCCCTTCCAAAATTAGCGCCGCAAATGGCAGTGTGAGCAGGAAGATATGGAAGTAATGCTCAAAGGGCTCGATCTCCGCCGTGCCCCCAAACACTTGGATAGGCAAGTGCGAGCGGACCCAGTGCGCCAGCCAGAAACCGATGGCAAACAGACAGGCGTCCAAGACCAGATGGACTGAAGTTCTAAGCTGACGTTGCCGACGTAACATGCTTTATCCCTACTTCTGCGTGTGTGCTTCGCTTGCTGTCAGCATCGTTGAAACCGGGCCTTCGCGCAAGTTGCTGAAATTGGGCTGTTGCGCTCCCGCCGTTATTTGAAACATCGGGGTGGCCGCTCCGATGAACGCTTTCAACCGCTCCGCCGCAGCTTTTTCCTGACCTGGCTGGCAGATAGTGAAGCATGCAACATAAGCCCATCGCTGCAACGTGGCATCCAACAAAAGATCCTCTGCCATCCACCACATCCGTTCCCATTGCGCCGGGGTTTCTTTGCCTTCAGCGGAGAACCAGAAACAATACAACCCTTTGGCCATGCTCTTGCTCCCATCCTGATTCTGCAACTCTTTATCCAACAACATCTTATTGTAAGCCAAAACTTTCTCACTAGGAGCTAATTTCACCGTATCAACCACGGTCGCGTCTTTATCAATTTTCCACCCTTGACCCGTCAGGCAAAACTCTGGCCGATGGATGCTGGTACGGTCTGTCCCCATCAGCACGACGCTCACCAGCACTTGAAACCCATCAGCCGCCCGGTAAGAGCGTCTTCCGTAAGACGTATCCTTGGGGAGCATCCCCAGCTCCTCCGGAAATGGTTGCAGCTTCTCACTGGTGTAATCCAGCACCCGCTCTGGCAGAACCACTTCAAACCCACTATCGGTTTGCGCCTTCGTCACCACGATACCCGGCTTGCCCAGCTTTTGCTTGGCTTGCAACCGCTGAATGACCCCGGCCGTCAACACCATGAGGACCAAAGCGCTGACTCCTAAAACAAGACGCGGGTTTTTCACGTTGCCACCTCCGGTGGAGTCTTGCTCAATAAAACCTTCTCCAGCAGCCAAGAAATTCCCAGCATGCCGGCCAAAGCCACCGCAAAGGTCACAAACCCAAACTTTTGCTCGATCATCAAACCAGCATCCCGACCAAACGCCTGGCCCACCAAAATGATGGTCGTCAACCGGATGACATTCCCTGCAACGGCCAGCGGGATGGCGGCGATGATCAACGTCAACCGTGGCCAGCTCTGGCGGAAAACTACAAATGCATACACTGTCGCCAATAGAAACATCGCGATCAAACTGCGGATTCCGCTGCAGGCCGGGGCCACATCGTATTGGAATGCCTTGCCCGGATAAAAGATACGCGAACCATCTTGGATCACATCCACCCCCAGCAAATGGGCGATACCTACCGCTATTTTCGTCACCACCATGCGCAGAGGGAAAGTGATTATGCCGCTCAGTGAGCCAATCGGGACACAAAACGCGAACAGGAAGTAAGGAAAGAAAACCGCCCGCAAGAATGCCGGCCCCCAAGCAAGGCCCATCAAACCATAAACCCCAACAAAAAAACCCATCACCGAAAGCCGGGGTTGTTGCACTATATAGCCCAATAAATGCAGGAAACAACCACCCGCCAAGATGATCAAACCCGGCCACCACAACCGTTTCGGCGCATGCTTTAGCTCCTCGCGCTTCCACCACATCAGCCCCAGCACCAGGAGGGGCACATAAGGCCCATGATCATCGTCTTTAAAGGGGGAATTATAGGCCCCCTCCAGCCAGACAAACAAAGACGAGGAATTGACGTAGCCGAAAGTGGAATTCCCCAAAAAATGAAAAAACAGCAACCACGGGACTAATAAACCAAAAAACAGGACCTTTTCCGGTATCTGCCGCCAAGCCTCTCCCAGTTCTTGTAAAAATGACGGCCCCGCAGCCGGTTTCGGCTGCTCAGGCTCCGTCGCTACATCAGCCGTGGCCATAGAACGCAAGCAACATGCCCGAAACAGTCACACTCCACAAGGCATCCATCACGAGCATGACAACTTTCCCCTTCCCCTCTTGTTTTGCAGCTCCATCACTTCCCCGCCAACTCCCACTGCAACTGGCGGACGGATTTGCTGACCATCTCGACCGTAATAGCATCCCGGCAAATATACGAAGTCTGCAAACACTTGCCAAAGCAGGGATTGAATGGACACACATCCCGCTTCACCACGCGGTGTTGGCTATCCCATGGTGCGAACCAGTTGGGATTGCTCGCCGTGAATACGGGAACGACTGGCTTTCGCAATGAGGCCGCCACATGCGCTACTCCGGTGTCATTGCACAACAGCGCATCTGCGGCATCGATCACGGCAAACAATGACGGCACATCTGGCGGTCGATAGGAAGTGAAGGTGTGCTTCAAGCTTCCCGACCAAGCTACTTCTGGCGAATCCAGCAAGATGACCTGCGCTCCAGCGGCCTGTAATTCCTCCCGCAAGACCCGGTCAAAGTTATCCACCGGCCAGCGATGCGCCTCCACCCGGGCCCCCGCGTGCACCATCCAGACCACCTGTCCGGCGGCTTTGGCTTCGCCCAAGGTTCGCTCGACATCGGGTGGCAAATGGATGAACGGTGGCGTCACCCAAGGCGTAGCCGAACTCCAAGGCAACATTAACGACTGCGCCAGTTGCTCCCAGCAAACGATATGATGCTGCTGCGGTTCCCGCCGCTCCAAGGTGACGGTCAACAACGGCCCGAGATTGGCGATCGCGCCGGCCACATTGAGCGCTTGGCCGGCCAGCAACTGCCGCTTCCGCCAAGCAGGTGATTCGCGTAGTAATTGCGTTTCACCATTGGAAAACCCACCCGCACTTTGGCCCCTGAACGGGCCATCAGCCAGTGCACACGCACATCCGCCCAGACGGAAACCGCCACATCCGGTTTGATCCGCCGGACCTCCTTCAGAAAACCGCCCATGCCACTCTGCGACCACTTGCCCGGCTCATACTTGCCGACTTCTGCCAGCCACGGAGGAGTCCATGCCAATATCCGGTCCTTCGGCAAGAGCAACTCAAACACCGGCACCGAACCTGGTGCGCAAGCCACATATACGTCATACGCTTCCAACGCTGCCCGGATAAATGGCAGCGACATGATGGCATCCCCCATCATCCTCTGCTCAAATATCAGCAACGTCGGTTTCATGCAGGCTTAGCGTCGTCGTCCTCGATAAAACAGTTAAAAGGTTAACCGCGTTGAATGATTAAATGGGCATCACGTTTTCACAATTCAACCATTCACCCTACCTGGCATCACTCCACTTGCGGAACAACGCCTCATATTCGTCGGTGATCTGCTCCCAAGTGAACCGTTCTTTGATCCGTTCCGGGGCCAAACGACGAAACTCCACCGCGCGTGCCGGCTCGGTTTCAATCGCTTTGATCTGTTCCGCCAGACTGTCCGAATTCTTGTCGTAAAGCATCCCGTGCTTGCCCTTCGCCAAGACCTCCGAATTGAACGGCGTGTTCAGCGCGAAAATGAGATTCCCATAGCCCAACGCCTTCAAGAGCGAGGGATTGATGCCCCCAAATTGATGTCCGTGGATATAGCCGTAGCAGTTGCAGTGCAGCTCCTTGACATGCCCCGGCTTGCCCACGTGCCCGAGGAATTTCACGCGCCCGTTAGAAAGCCCCTTCAACTTGTCGAGGAATGCGCGTTCAATCGCATTGCCCTTGTAATCTGCGCCCCCCGCGATCGCCAGCCACTTGCGCGATCCACTCTTCACAAAACCTTCTACGATCAAATCCGCGTTATTATCCGGGATGAGACGGCTTGCGATGAGATAATAATTCTGCGGCTCCAAACCATATTCCTTCAGCACTTCTGGCTTCGTGGAACCTTCGATGTTTGCACCGTAGGCGATGTAAGTGGAGTTGATACCGAACGTCTCTGCGTAGAGCCGATGCATCTCATCCGCATCCGTCACGATCTCATCATAGAACCATGTTCCGAGTCGTGCCGAATTCTTGAAAACGAATTTGCCCACGGTATTCCACTTTGGCCGCAACCACTCCATGCCGTCCACATTCAGGATGCACGTTTTACCCAATAACTGCGGGATAAAACCAAACATGCCGTTCGCGGCATTGACCACGAAAACCATGTCGTAATTACCCAAACTCGCGTGCAGTGTGGCGAACGCGGTGTGTGAAAGCGTGCTGAGAAATTTATGTTCGATGCTAGGCAGATAGACCATCCGCATTCCCTGGTGATATTCTGGCCGTTCCTTGAACAAAGCGCTGCGGCAATAGATCGTCACCTCATGCCCGCGCTGCACCAACCGCGGCGCCAGTTCTCCAATGAACGTTTCATAACCACTGTAACTCGACGGCAACCCGCGTATGCCCAATATCGCTATTTTCATGCCCGATTATTTTTTTTGCGCCAGCGCCTTCCACGAAGGCGGCAGGTTCTTCCACACTTCAATTCCCTCGAACGCTTTCCCCGAACGGCTGCCGTGCTGTTTCACCCACGCAGTCATCTGTTGAACACCGTCTGCCAACGAAACGTTCTGGATGATGTCGCCGAAATATTCCTTTGCCTTGTCGTGGGAGGAATACGCATGAACGACTTCGTTGCGCGGTGCCAGATGCTGGATGTTCGGCTTCACGCCCATGGCTTTGGCGACTTCTTCCGCCAGCTCCTTCACTGTGTAGGGTGTATCCGCACCAACGTTGAACACTTGGTTCCAGCACTTCTCACGACTCACGCTCTCCGCGATGATCGGAGCCACATCCGCAATATAACTGAACGCGCGCGTCTGCAAACCATCACCGAACACCGTCATCGGCTGGTTCTGCAAAATCTGGTTCATGAAGATGCCGATGACATTGCGATAACGATCGCCGATGTTTTGTTTCTCCCCGTAAACATTGTGTGGACGGAACACCACGTAGTTCAGGCCGAACATCTCGTGCGCCTCGCGCAAGTCCAGCTCCACCGCATACTTCGCGATGCCATACGGATCTTCCGGTTGCGGCACCGCGTCCTCTGTCATAGGCACTTGATTGCGCCCATACACCGCGATGGACGATGTGAATACAAAGCACTTCACCGTGCCAGTATTCACCGCCGCGTTGATGAGGTTCACACTGCCGAGCAGATTATTCGTGTAGTTGAAGCGTTTGATGAAATGGCTCAATCCCTCTGCCGCATACGCCGCCAGATGGAACACGTAATCGAACTTATGCTCGGCGAACAAACGGTCCACCAGCGCCACATCGTTGATGGAGCCTTCCACAAAGGTTGCGCCAGCGGGAACGTTGTCAGTGAAGCCGCCACTCAAGTCATCCAATGCCACCACTTCGTGCCCGCGCCGGAGCAATTCCTCCGCGACGTGAGCGCCAATGAATCCAGCAGCACCGGTGACTAACGAACGATGTTTCATGGTCCGCCCAGCGTGGCAAACCGGAGGAATGCTGTCGAGGGTGTGATTTGCCCCATGGCAGCAACATTGCAGCGCAGGCTGTCAGCCTGCTGTGTCGCAGATCGGCGATCTGCGAACCAAGAAACAGTCATAACGTCTGCCGACTGCCAGTCGGCGACACAGCAGGCCACCGGCCCACGCTACAAACAAAAACGCCCGGAACTTTCGTCCCGGGCGTTTGGCGAAAACTTATCTGCCTGCCGCTTACTTCGGCAGCAACTCGGAAACCAGCGCCTTCTCTTCCTGCAATTCCTTCACCGTCGCATCGATCTTGGCGCGGCTGAAGTCGTTGACCGGCACGTTCTGGACGATTTCCAGCGTGCTGCCGTTTGAACGGACCGGGAACGAGCAGATTAGCCCCTTCTCGATGCCGTAGCTGCCGTCGGACGCCAAGCAAACGCTGGCCCAATCACCCGCCGCTGTCGGCGTGGCGATGGACTTCACGCTGTCCACGACCGCGTTCGCGGCACTGGCCGCGGAGGAAGCACCACGGGCCTTGATGATGGCCGCACCGCGCTGTTGCACGGTGGTGATGAAGTCGTTTTGCAACCACATCGAGTCGCTGATGACCTCGGTCACGGGCTTGCCATTGATCTTGGCGTTGTAGAAATCAGGATATTGCGTGGCGGAGTGGTTACCCCAGATGGCCATGTTGGAGACCGCCGTGGTATCCACGCCAGCCTTCTTGGCGAGCTGGGACTTGGCGCGGTTCTCGTCCAAGCGGGTCATCGCGAAGAAACGGCTGCTCGGGATGTCCTTAGCATTGTTCATGGCGATGAGGCAGTTCGTGTTGCACGGATTGCCGACGACATGGATGCGGACATCGCTCGCCGCGTTCTTCTGGATAGCCTGGCCTTGGCCGATGAAGATCTTGCCGTTGATCCCCAGCAGATCCTTGCGTTCCATCCCCTGCTTGCGCGGCACACTGCCGACGAGCAAGGCCCAGTTCACCCCGCGGAAACCTTCGTCGAGGCTGGCCGTCGGCACGATGCCCTTGAGCAACGGGAAGGCGCAGTCTTCGAGCTCCATCACCACGCCGTTCAGGGCGGGCAAGGCAGGCTCGATCTCGATCAGGTGGAGGATGACCGGCTGGTTCGGCCCAAACATGGAGCCGGACGCAATACGGAACAGGAGGGAATAACCAATTTGACCGGCAGCACCGGTCACTGCAACTCGGATAGGCGTAGCGCTCATATTTCTAATTCAATGAAATTCGTGGGGGGCGAGTATAGAAGCGCCTTTTTCCGGGACGCAAGCGGGAACGTGACCGGTAAAACTTCAAATCCAAAGCTCCAAGCTCCAGAGAAACACCCAGTTCCAAATCTCAAATTATCGCCCTTATTTCCCTATCATCGGTTGGAGCTTGGAGTTTTAGGGTTTATTTGGAGCTTTGATCTTTGGATTTGAGGTTTGCCCAACCACCGTCACACGGTTGTAACATTCTTGTAACCCTTGCGACATTGCTGCTCTAATTGTCACATGCTAACCAAGGAACGATTGAAACCTAAAATTTTAGTCGTCGATGATGAGCCGGATGCTTTGGAGTTGATTGAGTTCAACTTGCGGGCGGCCGGCTATGATGTGGTCACGGCGGCGGACGGCGCAGAAGCCGTCAAAAAAGCTCGTGCCGTCGCCCCGGACTTGATCCTGCTGGACCTGATGATCCCCGAGATCGATGGTCTGGAGGTCTGCAAAATTCTTCGGCGCGATGCCAATACCGCCGCCACTCCGATCATCATGCTCACCGCCAAGGCCGCCGAGATCGATCGCGTCCTCGGCTTGGAACTGGGTGCCGATGATTATGTGACCAAGCCCTTCAGCCCGCGTGAACTGGGCCTGCGCATCAAGAACCTCCTCCGCCGCACCCAGACGGATGAAGTCAGCAATGACCAATATCACATCGGTGAGCTGTTCCTCGATATCCCCCGCCATCTCGCCACGGTCAACGGCAAGAAGATCGAGCTGACCGCCACCGAGTTCAAGCTGCTCACCGTCCTGGCGCAACGCCGTGGCCGCGTGCAATCCCGCGAGAAACTCCTCGCCGACGTGTGGCAATACGACAATCTCATCGACACCCGCACCGTCGATACCCACATGCGCCGCCTCCGGGAAAAGCTCGGCAAAGCTTCGCGTTATCTCGACACCGTCCGCGGCGTCGGCTATCGCTTCGTTGAAGGTTGAGCGGATCACTCTTTTCCGCTTCAATCCGAGCAACCGCCCAAACCCATGTGGATCGCCCTAGCCATCTTAAGCCTCGCCGGAGCCGGTGGCATTTACTGGTGGTCCCGTGGGCGCATCGAGCGGCTGGAAGGTGAACTCGCCCAGCTGAAAGAATCCAGCGCCAAGAACCGCGACCAGCAGCAACAAGCCCTTGCCCAACAACAGGCCCAACAGCAAGCCCTGTTCAACTCCATGGTCGAGGGCGTCCTCATCCTGGACCGTGATGGCCGCGTGCGCCTCGTCAACTCCGCTCTCGAACGCATCTTCAGCCTCTCGAACGACATCCGCGGCCAGACCATCATGGAAGCTTTCCGGATGCATCCGCTGCAAGAACTGATCAACCGTGCCACTATTGATGGCCAGATGATCGGCGGCGAACTGGAACTCCCTGGCGTCGAGAACCGCTGCCTGCACGTAAACGCCGTCAACCTCCTCGATGGCGATGGCCGCCATGCCGGCATGCTCCTCGTCACGCACGATCTCACCCGCGTGCGCCAGCTCGAGAATACCCGCCGCGATTTCGTCGCCAACGTCAGCCACGAGTTGCGCACGCCGCTCTCCATGATCAAAGGTTACGTCGAGACCTTGATCGATGGCGCCAAGGACGACCCCGCCGTCGCCTTAAAGTTTCTCCAAACCATCGAGAAACACGCCGACCGCTTGACGTTCCTGATCGAAGACTTGCTCACCATCTCCAAGCTCGAATCCGGCCAGATCGTCATGAACCTCCAGACCGTCGAGCTCGGCTCCGTGGTCTCCCGCGTGCTGGAAGATCTGCAATCCCGCGCCGACGAAAAGAACATCAAGCTCCAAAACTTCCTCCCCGAAAAGACCGAGGTCAAAGCCGATGCCGACCGCCTCGAACAAGTCCTTTTCAACCTCGTGGACAACGCCATCAAATATGGCCGCAACGATGGCGCTGTGGCCGTTGAGTGCAAAGTGGTGGACGACAAGTTCGTCCAACTCTCCGTCCGCGACGACGGCCCCGGCATCCCCGACGAAGCCAAGGAACGCGTCTTCGAACGTTTTTACCGCATCGACCGCGCCCGCTCCCGCGAGGCCGGCGGCACCGGCCTCGGCCTCTCCATCGTGAAACACATCGTGCAATCCCACGGCGGCGAAGTCTGGGTCGAAAGCGAACTCGGCAAAGGCAGCACCTTCTGCTTCACCCTGCCCCGCGAGTAATAATCGTCCTCGTCGTCGTCCTCGACTTTTCTTCTCTCGATGTTGGGTGTTGGAAGTGTTGGCCAACCAGTGCAACCGGTGTCCGCTGTTTCCCCAACTGTGAACCTTAAACTTCAAACTTTGAACTGTAGGCCCGTAATGCAATTACTTCCCCGAAGCGACCTTCCCGTCCGATCCGTTCGTGAGTTGCTCCTGCGGTGAACTCCTGTGCTGCGGCACTCTATCACCAGGCCAAACCTCCCGGACCCGACTCCCGCCGGCCACTTCGTCAGGAACGCAGAAAACTAATCCGGTAGGGCATTGCTGCCGCGATGCCCTGCCCTTTTCCGTCAAGGCACCGTGAAAACTCTGCCCCCACCACCGTCGAAGCCCAATGCCTTCTCCTCCCTCTCCCTTCAACAGGGAGAGGGTTGGGGTGAGGGTTGAGCGAGCCAAACGTAATGAAACACACAGCACCCCTTCCCACTGGGAAGTCGAACTTCGACCAGCCTTCTGCATTCCCTTTCAGGGAATTATGTCAAAGAGCAATGAAACCATCCGACCCCTGTGCCGTATCGCGTTCCCACCCCTGCCCTTGGCAGATCGATGAGCGGTCGCACTTCTCACTTCGCCCCTCGCATTTGTCCTGGGCCCGGCCGGTTCCGCAGTGGGTACGGTGGTCGAACTTCGACCTTGGGATTCCCCGGTTTTATTCTTCACCGACGTCCCGTTCCCCCTCCGGCTTACGAGCCCCGATCCAAACACCCGATACACTACACAGATCCTATCAGAGACTGGCCATTGACCGCCGAACTCCGGCTCTTTTTCCATCTCCCTCTCTTCCAACGCTAGTTGGAAGAGAGGGCCGGGGAGAGGAGGCACTTAAACCTCTCCGCCCCAAAAAGCCCGTCCCATAATGGTTCCATAAGGACGCCAAAACGATTCCATTGAATCTATCAGCGTGAGGATTTCGCCCCTCGTGTTCCCGACTCGAAACTTCAAACTAGGAACCAGAAACTGGGCTTGGCCCTTCCTTTACCAACAACGAGTTGTCAGCACTAAAACCAATACCAAATCTCGGACAATTATCCATCAAAATTTCACCGCCAAAGAGATACCCTACGCAACAAATTGCCACCCAAGAAATTACAACCAAAGATTTTTTGTAGCGCATGCCTCTGGCATGCCGTACCGCAGTCCGTCCCGGCTGCGTCCCCGTAGCGCACGCTTCCAGCGTGCGGGTTACGCCGCATCCCTGCGGCGATTCCTCCGCACGCAACAACCATTCTCACCCGCTTGCAACCACACCCGAAGTGACTGGCTCTTCATCTCCTGTATTTACAACGAACCCTGAATGGCTGAGCTTGGTTCCTAAAGGGCTTGCCATGATCAATCGTGCTACCGGCGAAGTATCGTTTCAGAGCGGTCTTCATATTGCACCGCATCGTCCTATCGAGTCGCCGCACGAGACCCGTCCGCTGAGCCTGAAGCTGTGGAAACGGCACATCCTTGGCACTCACCCTTCCGAGCACGGCACCTTCGAGGTGGAAGCTCTTTCCAAGGAAGAAGAACGCATCCTGCTCGTGCTGCTGGCTCATCGACATCCCTTTTATGAACCGGGTACACCGGAAGACGCGGAGCGGCGAGCCTTCCACGAAGGCGTGATCAGCAAAGATTTAGCTGGCCAGCGAGAGTTCACTTGGGGCGAGGTTCTCTGTCGCTTGGAAACATCGCGCAACAAAGATTGGCTGGTGATTGCTTATACCCGTGAAGCCAGCGTTCCATTACCCGATCGAAAGGATTTGCTGAGCCTGTTGGCACATGAGAAATCGCCCGATGAAAACACCTGACGCAAACCCTGCAACGTAGCCGCCGAGATCAGGAGGCAGCCCTAAAACGTAGCAGCCGACGTAAGGAGGCTCTAACAACCCCTCTCTCGTCGTCGGACGTTTTCTTCCTCATTCTCCCTTGGAAGCCGAACTCCGACCGGAAGAAGGATTGAGGATGAGGGTGCCTCCGGTTCGCTTTTTCTCCGCCCCTCATCTGCGCCTATCTGCGATCTCTGCGGTTAAATTTCATTTCCCCATCTCCCCAATTATGCTGAACTCCCCATATCACAAACATCCGCCATGAAACACATCCTTACCCTTACTTTCTTCGCGCTGTGTTTCCAACTCACTGCCATCGCTGAAATCAAAGTCAGCACCGATTTCGAAGGCGGCTCCGCATTCATCGAAAGCATCGACCAAACCACCAAGACCATCCGCTTCACCCCCGGTGGCGATCCCGCTCGCGGCTGGGCCTGCTGGTGGTATCTCCGCGTGGAGGGCGTGGCAAAGGATGAGACCTTGACCCTCGATCTCGCCGCCAGTAACAAGCCCACGCGCAACGACGGCAAGCTCACCCCCAACCCGCTCGCCGCCTCCTGGGCCATGCCCGATCGCGCCACTTTTTCTACGGACGAGAAAACCTGGTCACACACCGCTCCCGGCAAACGCGTAGAAAAACGCATCCTCTACACCGTCACCGGCAATGGCGGCCCGCTCTGGATCGCCTGGGCCTGCCCTTCACCCCGCGCGATACCGATAAACTCCTCACCGAAGCCAAAGCAAAATTGCCCGTCGCTGACATATTCGAACTCGCCCTCACCCGTGAGAAACGCCCCGTGAAAGGTCTCCGCATCCACGAATCGAAACTCCTCAACCCGCCTGCCATCTGGGTCCACGCCCGTCAGCACGCCTGGGAATCCGGTGCCAGTTGGGTCGCCCGTGGCTTCACCGAATGGCTCGTGAGCGAGGATGCAGACGCGCAATGGTTGCGCACGAACACTGAGATTTTCGTCGTCCCCATCATGGATGTGGACAACGTCGCCACCGGCAACGGCGGCAAAGAAGCCGACCCGCGCGACCACAATCGCGACTGGGCCGAGCAACCCGCCTACCCCGAAGTCGCCGCCGCCCAAAAACGCCTGCTCGCCCTCGCGAAAGAAGGTCGCCTCAGCCTCTTCCTCGACCTCCACAATCCCGCGCCCAACGATCGCCAGCCCTTCTTCTTCGTCGGCCCGGAAGAACTGCTCGCGCCACCCGCCAAGGAAAACCGCGCCCAGTTCCTCGCCGCCGCCATGGCGCACATCAATGGCCCGCTCGCCGTGGAAAAGAAAGTCCGCACCACTGGCGCCAGTTACCACCCGCTCTACAAACAGATCAGCGGCATGTGGGTCGGCGACCATGGCAATCCCGACACCGTCGCCGCCTGCCTCGAAACCTCCTGAACACCCCGCACAGCACCACCGAAGGCTACCGCACCGTCGGCAAACAACTCGGCGAAGCGGTGGCCGACTACTTGCGACAACAGAAGAAATAAAGCCCAGCAAGGACTGTTGACTCTCTACAAGCCATGCCAAAAAAACGCTCCCCATTCCATCAACCCCTTCCCAAACGTGGCAATGTCGTGGCTGTTCAGCTTGAAAACGGGCTCTGGTGCTACGTGCGCGAGTATGTGCTTTGCTATGGATTTCTTCCGTTCCTCTCGAAATCCCCTTTAACCGCCGATCAACTTCCCACTCTGCAAGCTCCACTCTACTTCGATCTCTGGTGTTACGATACGGACAAAACCCCTATGATGTTCATAGGCAAATTTCCTTTCACCGACGAGGCGGAATCCATTGGCGAACCCTGCTACACCGCGCCGGATATCATCGATAACTGCTACACCATCCATGAAGTATCCGAAGGCATCGCGCGTTTGAGAAAGACCAAGGACGCTACAGCAGTATCCGGCATGCGGCTGCAACGTCGCTATAAACCTCCCGAGTTCGGTGAATTTCTCCAGGGAAAAACCAGCGCTTGGCCCATCTTGTGAGACTCCTCAAACTTAAACACTGACATTGCACTGCTAAATTGCGTTCCAAGCCTTACCCGGTATAAAAGAAAACCTGTATGAAAGCCGTTGAAACCAAAAAAGAGCTTTCGCCTAAGCAGTGCGAAGACCTGCTCACCACCTTAAAAACCCGCTTCGAGAAAAACCCGAACCGCCACAAAGGCATTACTTGGGACAAAGTAGCAGCCCGATTGGCAACCAATCCCGCAAAGCTCTGGTCCCTCAACGAGATGGAAAAGACCGGCGGCGAACCTGACGTCGTCGCGCACGATAAAAAGACGGGCGAATACACCTTCTTCGATTGCTCCGCCGAAACCCCCAAAGGCCGCGTCAGCGTCTGTTACGACCGCGAAGGGCTGGAATCCCGCAAAGAACATCGCCCAGAATACTGCCATCGACATGGCCACCACCATGGGCGTCGAGCTGCTGACCGAAGCAGAATACTTCGACCTCCAAAAACTCGGCGACTTCGATACGAAGACTTCAAGCTGGATCAAAACCCCCGCTGACATCCGCGACCTCGGCGGCGCACTTTATTGTGACCGCCGCTACGGCCGCGTCTTCGTTGGTCACAACGGCGCGCAGTCTTACTACGCGGCCCGGGCGTTCCGCGGATCGCTCCGGGTTTGAATTGGGCTATGGATTTTCAGATGCTTTAGTCGAACAACCTATGAATGAGTTTCTCCAATGGAATCCGGTAGTTCCTGGCGTTTTGCTGGCATTCATGATCTATCGCGCCACCCAACGCGAGTTCCGTTGGATTTCCATCATTTGCATCCTGGTTGTGGCATTCTGGTTTTGCCTCGCCCTGGTCCGTTTATATTTGCGGCGGGTTAAAGTTATGCCGGTTTCCCCTGTCAAACGCATACGCCTCTCCGACGCTGAACTTGAACAGCATTTGGGCCGAAAGCGGTTGAGCGCTTTGTCGCTAGCGCGTTTCGGGGGCGTAATGATTAGCGATGACGTGTTTTCCGGTCGTCGTGTGGTTGACCATATGTTCCGCGAGGAGCCAAAACCCGGGCTGCCCTTCAGCGGCTGGACATTCTTTTCCAGCGAGTCCGGACCGAACGCGGCAGATGGCGCAGAATTGCATGATTGCCTCGCTATCTTGCGGGTCGCGCCGGAAGTTGCACCGTACCTTGATAAGCCGCCGGGAACTGTATTGATTCGGACTGGAGAGACGACATTTGAAGCGAAGAAAGGCGATGGCAACTGAAAGACAATCACGGACGAAGGGGACTATGCCATTCTTCACCCCACCCATCACCCCCTTATCACATTCCAGCCACATAAACATTTGTTTTCGCCCGCATCGGCAGTAGGTTGAGCAACTCGGCGACCACTTCTGAATGACCACTCAATTCATCTTGGTTCTGTTGGTCTCACTACTCCTCGCCTCACCTTCTGGCGCGGCAACGAATCAGACGGCGAAAAGCGGTGTTGCCGTAGGTGCCATCCGCTGGGATGCGTGGCACGGTGACGCGAGCGAAGTCGGCCGCGCCATGCAGAAGAGTCTTTCGCCAAAACATTGGCAAGGACGGCTCCCCTTCTTTGCCGAGGTGGCCAAAGATGGAGCCGTGACCATCGCCGGAGAAACCGATGCGGTCATGACGCGCGAGATCGCCTACGCGCAGGCGGCGAGGCTCGATTACTGGGCTTTCTGCGCCTACGGCACCAATGACCCGATGAGCCGCACGCTGAAGCGTTACCTCGCCAATCCCGCCTGCAACAAAGTTCGCTTCTGTATGATTGGCGATGTGAGTCATTGGCTGCCTGACAGCTTTGCGCCGGAAGCGGCCCGTTTTGCCGATCTGATGGCCCGTCCGAATTACCAGACCGTCCTGAACGGACGTCCCCTCTTCTACATCTTGAATCTCGCTTTGGAATCCAACGAGACCGCGTGGGCGAAAGCCGGTGGTTTTCGCAAAGCGGTAGCAGCCCTGCGCGCCGCCGCCCGCGCTCGGGGGTTGCCGGAACCTTACTGTGTGGCGATGGTCCCGTGGCCCGACAAGGCCAAGGCCTTTGCGGACGCCAGCGGTTGCGACGCCATCAGCGCCTACGCCGTGCAGGCTGGCGGCAAAGGTGCACCTTTCGCTGACCTTACCAACTGCGTCGAAGATTTCTGGGAGCGCAGCCGGGCTACCGGCGCCAAAGTCGTTCCCTTGGCGATGAGCGGCTGGGATCGTCGCCCGCGCGTTGAGCGCCCCGTTTTTTGGGAACACAACCAGGGCTGGGGTGCCGAGATTGAGCGGTTCTACCAGCAACCGAAACCGGCGGAGATTGCCGATCACGTCAGGAACGCCGTGGAGTGGACACGCCGCCATCCAACTGCCACGGAAGCGCAGGCGGTCATCATCTATGCTTGGAACGAACACGACGAAGGCGGCTGGCTTTGCCCTACGCTGGGTGAAGGAGACGCTCGCGTCAAAGCCATGGGAAGTGTGTTGGCACAGCCATAAATGGTCACCCTCTAGCTTCGCATTCTAAAACACCCAGCGTAACAGCCACCAGCCAACACAAGCCTCCCTTTGCTCCGCCACCTCACTCCGTTGCCCCATTCCAGTCACAAAAGAATTCGCTCTCGTCCACAAATCACTGTCGCTGCGAAAACCCGGCTTGGTTTTCTTGCAAGACGAAACTCAAAAGATGCGTTGCTACTTGGAGCGGTTCTGCGAGGGTAATTGGGTGATCAAGCCTTTGGAACTGCGTTTCAAAACGCAGGGCGCAGTACCAGAGCGTGATTTCCATCCCCCAACGACAAGCCTCCTCTCATCCCTGATCCAGCGTTCAATCCCATGCTTGCTTCGGCCATCAAAACCTATGCCCAACCATTGGCAGCGGCCATCAGCCCTGACGCTTACCCTCGTCCTGTTCATCACTGCGCTTTCAGCCGGTGCTGCCGAGTCTGGCTCGCCTGATAAAGCCAAGCTGGAACAAGCCGCTCCCGAAAAACGCCCGGCTGGCAGCGAGGCTGGGAGCACCGCCAAAAAGAACGAACCACTGGTCAAAATCCTAGGCCTGACCCTCGCCGATCCCACCCCAGAGCTGATGCACAAGCACGGCCACTCGGCTGAATTTCCCGGCCCCATCATCACCCAGATCCAAGACTCAGCATTTTTCCTGAAAGGCACAGCCCCCTCCGCAGGCTGTTCCATCTGGATCATCGAGCACCCGGCCAAAGGCTTTGGGCTGGATCAAGCTGTTGTGCCAAGTTTTCGCCCGCAGACCGCAAAAGAATTTGCTGCCGCGATCATCGCCTGCGCCATTCCACCGGCTGAATATGCGTCATTGCTTGAGGCAAAAAAGAAAACCGCCCGTGAGCAGATCATCCAACAAAAAGACGATCCCGCCCTCCAGTCTCGGTTGGCAGAGATCGCCGCCGTCACCCTGTCTGCCGCGCAAGCCGGCAAATACACCTGCCGCTTGGTTTACAATTACCCGGACCAAAAAGGCACGATGACCACAGAGATCTACCTGACCAAGGCCGAGTTGGATGAAATCCGTCCTTTGGCCGGGAGATAACGGCTGATGCGGCACTAAATCAAATCCCTTATCCCCCGCTAAATCATGGAAACCTCTTCCAACCCCGAACTCCAAGTGGAATGGGCCGGCCCCGGTGCCATCCTCCTCTTTCTGGCGGTCATTTCGGCGATATCCGCGAGCCTCACTTTCATCCCATGCCGCAGGCACCTCGCCCGGCAAAAGGCACCCTCCTACTTCATCAGCCTTTTAACCTCACTCATCACCACATTCCTAACCATATTGGTTTCCTATGAAGACCATACCGGCAGCATCGCTTCCATTTTATCAGGAGCGGCGGTTCCCTTCTTGATATTTTGGGTTGCCTGCCTGATCCCAGCCCTCGCCGTAGTTTGGGCTTACCGGAAGAAATCTGCCTTAACGCAAACTCCCGGCGGGATTGATCAGACGACCACTTGAACTTCTTCAGCGCATTCACAGAGCAGTCCTCCTCTGCTTTAGGCCGCGCGTTCGTAGCAGGTAATACTCTCCGTCCCCCGTCACCCCGTTGTCACATTCCAGCCACAAAAAACATTTGTTTTCGGCCGCATCGGCAGGACGTTGGCCCGTGACAGATGAAGACTTTTGCGGAACTAGGTTTTCCCGGCCGCTTGATCGCCGTGGAAGGGATTGATGGGTCAGGGAAATCCACCCAGATTTATTTGCTGAAGCGCTGGCTCGAGCTGCAGGGCTTGAAGGTGTTTTTCAGCGAGTGGAACTCCTCCGTGCTCGTCAAGAGCGCCACCAGCAAAGGCAAGAAGCGCGAGCTCCTCACGCCCTCCACCTTCAGCCTCATCCACGCCACGGACTTCGCGGACCGCTACGAACGCCAGCTCGTTCCCCTGCTCCGCGCCGGTTACCTCGTGTTGTGCGACCGCTACTTCTTCACCGCCTTTGCCCGCGATACCGTGCGCGGCTGCCCACCGGAATGGGTGCGCGGCCTTTACAGCTTTGCCGCCAAGCCGGACCTGACCTTTTTCTTCAAGGCCA
This sequence comes from Limisphaerales bacterium, assembly GCA_965283725.1. GTDB lineage: Bacteria > Verrucomicrobiota > Verrucomicrobiia > Limisphaerales > JAEYXS01 > JAEYXS01. The sequence continues at coordinate 186,409 of CBDIPT010000001.1, read as the reverse complement.
ACCTGGAGACCTCCCTGCAACGCATTCTCGATGGCCGCCCCGAGCTGAAATATTTCGAGGCCGGCATGGACATGCGGCTCTCCACCGATCCCTACGAGAGCTTCCGCATCTTCCAAGGCCGCCTTTTGGAGCAATACCTCGCCATGAGCACGGAGTTCAAGTTCATGGTCATCGACGCCAACCAGACCGTGGAACCGCAACAGGAGATCATGCGCCAACTCGTCGCCTCCAAGATCGATCTCAGCAGCTACGCCTGCACGAAAGTCTAGCCATGGCCACCAAGAAATCTGCTGCCAAATCCCGTTCGACGCTCACGAGCGAAGTGCAAGTTCCGAGCCGCAAGCCCAAACGCTTTTACGGCCACGGCATCCCGCGCGTGGACCTCAAGCAACTCACCGGCAGCCTCATCGTCGTGGAGGGTGCGGATGGTTCCGGCCGTTCCACCCAGATCAGCCGTCTCGTCGAGTGGCTGGAAGGTTGCGGCCATGCCACTGTGCAAGTCGGCTTGAAACGCTCCACCCTCGTCAGCGAGGAACTCGAGCAGGCGCAGCAAGGCAACATTCTGAGCCGCACCACCCTGAGCCTCTTCTACGCCACGGATTACGCGGACCAGTTGGAGAACGTCATTCTGCCCGCGCTCAAAGCCGGCTTCATGGTGCTGGCAGACCGTTACATCTACACCCTGATGGCGCGTAACATGGTGCGCGGCATGGATGAGAAGTGGTTGAAGAATCTTTACGGCATCGCCTTGCAACCAGACGCCGTGTTCTACCTGAACGTCTCGCCCGAGCAGCTCGTGCAACGGAACTTCGCCAAGAACCACTCGCTGGATTATTGGGAAAGCGGCATGGACCTCGGCCTCTCGCGCGACATGTTCGACAGCTTCCTGAAGTATCAGGCGCTGATGGCCCAACAGTTCGTCAAGCTGCAAGCCACCTACGATTTCACGATCATCGATGGCAACCGTTCCTCGGACGCCATCACGGCTGAGCTGCGCGAGCACATCGGCCAGATCATCGCCGGACGTTAAGCATTATCACTAAACTCACTCCCCCTATGGCCGAAGCATCCAAAAGCGAAAACCTGGTCATCGGCGTGGACTTGGGCGGGACCAAAATCCTCGCGGGCGTTTTTGATCGCAGCTTGAAATGCATCAGCCAGGCGAAGATGACCACCAAGTCGCAGCGCGGCGCGGACGAAGTGGTGGAACGCGTCGCCCGTTGCGTGCGGGATGCCGTGGATGAAGGCGATCTGGACATCAAGCAGGTGAAAGCCATCGGCATCGGCGCACCCGGCGCGGTCGATCCCGAGAGCGGCAAAGTCATCTTCGCCCCGAACCTGCAATGGCGTGATATCCCCTTGAAGAAGATGCTCGAGAAAGATTTGGGCATCCCGGTCTTCGTGGAGAACGATTGCAACATCTGCACCTTGGGCGTGCACGAGGCCGAACTGGCTGGCAAACCCAAGAACATGGTCGGCATCTTCCTCGGCACGGGCATCGGCGGCGGGCTGATCATCAACGGCAAACTTTATTCCGGCTTCAACAAGACCGCCGGCGAGATCGGCCACATGATCCTGGAAGTCGGCGGGCCGAAGTGCGGCTGCGGCAACAAAGGCTGCTTCGAGGCCCTGGCCAGCCGCAGCGCCATTTTCCGGCGCATCCAGACCGCCATCAAGGAAGGCCAGAAAACCGTCCTCACCGAAATGCTCGGTGACAATCTCGACGAGATGAAGAGCGGCGATCTGCGCAAGGCCATCAAACGCGGCGACAAGTTCATCGAGAAAGTCGTCGAAGAAGCCGCTGAATACACGGGCATCGCCGTGGCCAATCTCATCAACATCCTGAACCCGGACACCATCGTCCTCGGCGGCGGCGTCATTGAACAGATGGAAGACCAGATGATGGCCATCATCGTCGAGACGGCCCATGACTACGCGCTGGATGGCACCGCCGAAGGCATCGAGATCATCGCCTCCAAGCTGGGTGACAGCGCGGGCATCACCGGCGGCGCGGTCTTGGCGCGGCGGAATTTGGCCTGAACTATCCAGGCTCCGCCCGGACGGTGATCCATTTGGTTCTTTCGGTATCGGTGCTAGCTTGTATCAAGAGTTCTTTTGCATGACTGATTCTGTAACACGTCGTTCCGTTATCGACATCGGCACCAACTCGGTGAAATTGCTCATCGGCGATGTCGCCGGAGGCAATGTCACACCCGCCTTTGAAGCCGGGGAGCAGACCCGCCTGGCCAGGGGCTCTACGAATCCCATCAATTGCATCCGGACGCGATCGCCCGCACGGTGGATTGCGTCACCCGCTTTGCCGCCAAAGCTTGGGAAATGGGCAGTGCCAGCGTGCGCGTCATCGCCACCAGCGCCACCCGTGATGCCCGGAATGGCGACACTTTGGTGGCTGCCATCCAGGCGCATACAAATCTCACCACCGAAGTCATCAGCGGCGAGACCGAGGCAGCGTGGGTTTACCGCGGGGTCATCAGTGATGCCGCTTTGGCCGCCCATCCCCTGCTCATCCTGGACGTCGGCGGTGGCAGCACGGAGTTCATCGTCACGGTCAAAGGCGAGTGCCTGTTCCACCACAGTTTCCAATTAGGCACCGTGCGTTTGCTGGAGAAATTTCCACCTGCCGATCCACCGACGGCGGATGACTTCGAAGCTTGCCAACGCTGGCTTAGCGAGCTGCTGGATCGCTCCGCGCGTCCCGTCATCAAACCGCACCTGCCCATTGCGGAGGACACGCTACTGGTCGGCACGGGCGGCGCTTCCCTGATCTTGGCCCGCATCAAAGCCGCTTTGCCGGACTTCAGCCGCGAACAGATGGAAGGCTTGGAGCTTTCCAAACAAGAAGTGACCGCCATCCGGGAACGCCTGTGGAGTTTGCCGTTGGCCGAACGGCGGAAGATTGTTGGCCTGCCACCCGAGCGGGCAGACGTCATGTTGATGGGCGCCGCCATCTATGAGGCTGTCTTGAACAGCTTTTCTCTGAAAACCCTGCGCATCAGCACCCGCGGACTGCGCTACGCGGCGCTCGTGCATCAGTGAGCGGCCGGCACTAACACCGTCCGGTCCGCCTTGCCGCTCCAGGAAATCAATTCCACCGTTGTGATGCCGCTGCGCGAAGGCGATGGCAGATCATTCGGTGAATCCAGGCTGGACCCGCACAGAATCCCGCTGCGATACCACTTCTTGATCACGATGCGGTCTTCCATCAAATCCCGCACATGCGTCACCGCCCGGTCGATATGTTCGTCGGGGTTGGCATGATCGTTATCCGCAAAATAGACGTAACAGGCCCGGAACCCCACCGTGATCTCGGCCAGATCTGTGGTGATATACAGCCCCGGTTCATTGGATTCCTGCGGCTGGGGCACCCGGATAAGCAAGGTTCCTTCCGGCGCACCCGGGCTTTGGTCCACATGGGCGAACGCCGCTAGCTCGGGCAGCGTCTGGAATAACGCTTCGGCAACCCGGCGCGAATACGGATTCAATTGGCCCAGTAAAGCCTCGTTCATGGCTTGGCCCGGCAAGTCGATCTTGGCTTTGGCAACCGCGCGTTTCCGGTCAGCCATCGGCTGCCAAAGATTCAAGGTCAGTCCCGGATGAAATGTCGTTGCGCTCCGTTGCATTGCTTCTTTCGCGGTTAGAGTTTACCCTCCCGGCATTAGACGATGAACATACGTCGGGCGGTAACCTCATGTGCCATACTTGCATTAGCCGGAATCATGCCAATGCTGTTTGGCGGCTGCACAACGGCCGTTTCGACCTCTTCTACCCCCCAGAAGGTAACACCTACCGCTCGGAATGGTGAGGAGATTTTCGCATCATGTCTCCTTTGTCACAGCACCCGCGAGATGCAGCGCGGCCCAATTATCGATGGGTTGCCTGCCTGGCAGGTGGAATCACAATTGCGAAAATTCCGCGATGGCATCCGCGGCAAGAACCCGGCAAATAAGTCCGAACTGCTCATGGGTGCCGGGGAAAGTATTGTCCATGACGAGGAAGAAATCCGCCGGGTCGCCCAGCATATCTCCAGCCTCCCGCCCAAAGCCCACCTGCTGACCGTCAAGGGTGACAAACAGCGCGGACGGCTGATCTATCTCCAGTGCATGAACTGCCACGGGGTCAAAGGCGAAGGAAAACTCGAAGCCAAGTCACCGCCCTTGAATACCTTGGAGGATTGGTTTCAACTGGACCAACTCCGCAAGTTCAAGGCCGGTCTGCGTGGCAAACACCCGCAAGACCCTGAAGGCAACGGCATGCGGGTGGCCGTGCTGAGCCTGAGTGACGAAGATTTGAAGAATGTGACCCGGTATATTGTCGAAGAGCTGTCGGTGCCCAAGCCGTTGACGAAACCCGCCCCGGCTGGAGCCGCTAAATAATCATGGCATCTGTCTGCCTCCAAAGCGTTTGCAAATCATTCCGCGACTCGCGCGGCCGGGAAGTCCGGGCGGCAGACAAGGTGTCTCTGGAGGTTCCCTCGGGTGAATTGCTCGTCCTCGTCGGCCCCTCCGGTTGCGGTAAATCCACCCTGCTCCGCCTGATTGCCGGGTTGGAGGTCTTGGAAGGCGGCAGTATCGCCATCAATGACCGCGTCATCCATGACCAGCCCCCGGCCGACCGCGATGTGGCGATGGTCTTCCAGAATTACGCCCTGTTCCCTCATCTGACGGTTTACGAGAACATGGCCTTCGGGCTTAAGCTGCGAAAGATTCCTGCGCGGGAGATCAAGAACCGCGTCCAAGAAGCGGCGGAACTCCTTAAGCTGCAAGATCTACTGGAACGTAAGCCGCACGCACTCTCAGGCGGGCAACGTCAACGGGTCGCCCTTGGCCGCGCGATTGCCCGGCAGCCCAAGGTCTTCCTCTTGGATGAACCCCTTTCCAATCTGGATGCCCAGCTTCGCGGTGAAACCCGCACCGAACTCGCCCGCCTACATCGTCGCCTTGGAGCCACAATGATTCTGGTCACCCATGATCAGACGGAAGCCATGACCCTCGGCCAACGCCTCTGCGTGATGGATGCCGGGAAGATTGTGCAGATCGGCACTCCCTTGGAGGTCTATCAGCAGCCGAAGACGGCCTTCGTGGCGAAATTCCTCGGTAGCCCCGGCATGAACCAGTTGAAGGGTATCGTTCATGCCAGCGGCCGGGAATTGCTGATCGCCGCTGGCGGTCCTGAACGACAACGCTTTGAACTCGGCAGCCTGTTAGCCGCGCGTTTGGCACCCCTGACGGGCAAGGAAATCATCATCGGGTTCCGCCCCGAACATGTCCGCCTAGGCGCTGAAAGCCCCGATATGATTAATTGGGAGGCAGTCGTGGACCTCTGCGAGCCGTTAGGCCACGAAAACCTGCTGCATCTGTCCCGCAATGGCATCGGCTTTACCGTCCGCACCCCGGCTACACAGACCTTTCCGCCCGGCCAGACCGTCACCGTGAGCATCCCGCCGGAAGCTATATTTCTTTTCGACAGTGCAAATGGCGAGGTGCTGGTTGAACAAACCGCCGCCCAAACAGTCTGACTGTAATAGAATCACGCGCGGTAGGGAGCGCGGCTCTCCGAGCCGCAGCAATGTCCCTAAGCACAACAGTTGTTAGATTTGTTGCGGTTGGAACTTCGGGCATTGCTGCGGGTCAGAGACCCGCGGTCCGACGGCAGCTTAAAAATAGAATCGCTGATTGCCTGCAAAGCGGCTTTGGCGCACAAATAACCCGTTTTCATGAAAGCATTTGGATTAGCACGGCTCTTTTCGTTGGCGGTCACGACGTTGGCTTTGTTGCCCGTCACCAGCCAGGCAGCGGCACCGCTCGAGATTTGGATCAGCTCCTTCCAGGACAAGGTCTATTACGAAGACATGGTCCGCCTCTACAAGGAGAAGGGCCATAAAGATTTCGACGCCAACATCCGCGCCTACGGTTTCCGCGAGATGCCGGACAAACTCGCCGTGGCCATGAAGACGGGGGTGAACCCGCCCGATATCGTCCAACTCGATGAAGTGCTCTTCGGCATGTATCTGAACGGCGAGACGCCGTTCGTGGAGCTGACCGACCGCATCAAGAAGTCCGGCCTCGACAAGGATCTTGTTCCCAACCGCCTCTCCCTCTTCGGCTACAAGGGCAAGACTTACGGCGTCCCACAATCGCTGAGCGCGATGGTCATGTATTACCGCACGGACGTGATGGCGAAGCATTACATCGCCCCGGAAGACCTGACGACGTGGGATGACTTCATCCGCGTGGGCGAAGGTCTGGCCAAGAAAGGTCAGGCCATGCTCGCGCTCGATCCGTCTTACTTCGAGATCCTCCTGCGCCAACGCGGTTCCGATTGGTTCGACAAAGACGGCAAAGTCCTGCCCGATGAAGCTCTCGCCACCGACACCCTGCGCTTCATCCAGGAGATGCAGCAGAAGCACATCGGCGTGCTGCCCGATCGCGCGTCCATCTTCGACCCCGTCTTTTTCAGCGGTGATCTGGCGAATGGCGAGGTCTTCTGCGTCATCGGCGCGGACTGGTACGGCCTTGATATGATCCAGCAGTTCAGCTCCGATCTCTCGGGCAAGTGGGGCGTGATGCCGCTGCCGGCTTGGAAGGACAAGAATGGCAAGTTGGGGCGCCGCACCTCAACCTTCGCCGGTCAAGGCTTGATGATCTACAAGGGTAGCAAGCAAGTGGACCCGGCTTGGGACTTCATCCAGTTCGTGATGACGGACAAGGAAGCCAACGTGCAACGCTTCACCAAGGGCAACAGTTTCACCGCCTACAAACCGGCGTGGAAAGATGACCGCATGCTGGAGAACAACTCATTCTTCAATAACCAGCCCTTCGGCCAGATGCTTGTGGATCTCTCCTCCCAGATCCCCCCGGTGGCGATGAACCCGAAGCGTCCGATGGCCGTGTTCATGTTCCAGGAAGGCATCTTCTCGTCCTTCATGTATGGCCAGATCGATGCGAAGGAAGCCGTGAAGCAACTGCGCGAAGGTCTGGAAAAAGGCGGCCCACCGCCGGGTAAAGGACCGGACTCGGACAAAGGACCGGGTGGTCCTAAGGACGAAAAGAAGAAATAATCTCACGGGACGCGCCGAGGCGCGTCCCTTCGGTTTTTGGACACGTGGAAAACATACTGGTTGCGGGGCAAAGGGGCGCCTTACTTGCTGCTCCTCCCCTTTTTCGCGTGCTTTCTTCTCTTCTGGGTGATGCCGCTCATCGGCGGTTTGAACCTGAGTCTGCACAGCAATTCTCTGACGGATACCGGCGAATATGTCGGGCTGCAGCATTATCGCGAGCTGCTGGATGACCCACGCTTCGTCAAGGCCATCAAGAACAACCTCCGCTATATGGCGGCCTCCATCATCGTCATCCTGCCGCTCTCCGCATTTCTGGCCTATCTGCTCCAAGGCGCATGGAAGAAACTGAAACCCGCGCTGACCTTCCTGCTGCTGCTGCCCGGTCTGACACCCCCTGCGGTTCTCGCCCTCCTCTTCCTGCTGGTGTTCCACGGCAAGGAAGGCGTGTTGAACCAGTTGTTCACCGTACCTTTCCACTTTCGCACCATCAACTGGCTCAAGGATCCGCACTTCATCATGTCCGCCCTGGTGATGCAGGCCGTGTGGCGTTGGACCGGTTTCATGACGTTCTTTTTCCTCGCGGGTATGGAAGCGATTCCCAAGCAACTCTACGAGGCTGCGTCATTGGAAACGAATAACCGCTGGAAAATTTTCCAACGCGTCACCCTGCCCATGCTGCAACCCGTGGTGATCTTCTGCGCAGTGTATCTCGTGATCGATGCGTTCTCCATGTTCTCCGGTGCGTATGTCCTGCTCGGCGGCAGCGGCGGCACGGGTGATGCCGGGCTGTTGATGGTTTCGTATAGCTACCAGCAGGCATTCGCCTTCGGCAAATTCGGCACCGCTGCCGCGATGAGTCTGCTGATCGCCCCGGCCTTGCTCGCTCTGCTCTGGCTCGCTTGGTGGGGACCGCGTTGGCTCTATGGGAAAGGCCGGAGCGCATGAAGACATATCGCCTGCCGATGGACCGCACCTCCTGGATCGCCACCCTGTTGCTGCTCGCAGCCGGGATCGTGTTCATCTACCCGTTCGTGTGGATGTTCTTTTCGGCCTTCAAGGATAACAAAGAGATTTTTCATCCGATGCAGCTCCTGCCATCCGCTTGGAGCCCGCAATATTACAAACAGTTGTTCAGCAATGAATGGATTCCGTTCTGGCGCGTGTTCCGTAACTCGCTGGTGATCGCCGCCGTGCAATCCATCGGCACGGTCTTGCTCACCTCGCTCGCGGGCTATGTCTTCGCCCAACATCGTTTCCGCTTTCAAAGCCTGCTTTTCGTAGCCTCCCTCGCGATTATCGTCCTGCCACAGCAAGCCCTCGCAATTCCATTATTCTCGTGGCTGAACGATTTGAAACTGGTGGATTCCATGTGGGGCGTGGTGTTGCCGGGCATCGTCAGCGGCTTGGGGATTCTCTACTTCACCCAAGTCTTCCGCCAGATGCCGCGTGAACTCGTGGAAGCCGCGCGGCTCGCTGGCTTGTCTGAGTTCCGTGTCTATTGGACGCTTCTGCCGCTCTGCTGGTCCGCATTGCTAAGCTTCGGCCTCATCCAGTTCATTCTTTCCTGGCACGAACATCTGATTCCCTTGCTCGTCCTCAGTTCGCAAGACAAACAAACCGTGCCCATTGCGCTAGCCAGTCTCTACGGGAGCAGCCTGCGTTTCCCGTTCGCCGTGCTCATGGCCGCCTCCGTAATCACGGTGTTACCCACCGCGATCCTCTTCGCCGTGATGTATCGCCGCTTCAAGACCTCGCTCAGCGAAGTCCTGCCGCATTAACGGAACGCGGGTCTCCGACCCGCAGCAAAACTCCTGAGCAAAGGTACCCTCACAGTGACTCTTTAAAAATTGGTTCTCGAAAAACCTTGGCGAGGCGAACCGCAAAAGTGCCAGGAGCGCGGCCTTCAGGCCGCTTCAACGTCCGTCAGCCAGTTGGGCTCTTGGATCCAAACAGAGATTGAAATCACACGCCGACTGCCATTCGGACATTGCTGCGGGTCAGAGACCCGCGCTCCATTTCAGCAACATCTCACACTGGAAATCTCTCACTTCCACTGGCACTCTCCCGCCCGAGACTATGACGGCGACGCATTACTTGGCTTGCGATTTGGGCGCGGAAAGCGGACGGCTCATGCTGGGCACGTTGCGCGAGGGGCGTTTGAGCTTGGAAGAAACCCATCGCTTCCCAAACCACGTCACGCGCCAAGGCGACTCGATGCGCTGGGACATCACTCAACTCTTCAATGAATTGAAGACCGGGATGCGCAAAGCCGCCGAGCGCAAACTGAAATTCGCCAGCATCAGCACGGATTCATGGGGACTCGATTACGTGCTGCTGGATGCCCAAGGCAACCTCATCACGCCCACGTTCCACTATCGCGATCCACGCACCAAACGCGGCGTGGAACGCGTCTTCTCGCTCACCAAATGGGAGAATCTTTTTGCGGAGACGGGCATCCAGTTCATGGCGATCAACTCGCTCTACCAACTCGCCGCTGAGTCGCCTGAGCGATTGGCCAAAACCAAACTGCTGCTGAGTGTAGCCGATGCGTTCAACTACTTCCTCTGCGGCGCGGCCACCGTGGAAGAATCCATGGCGAGCACGTTCCAACTCTACAACCCGCGCACGCGCACTTGGTCAGATTATCTCATCCGCCTGCTGAACCTGCCGCGTGAAGCCTTTCCGCAAATCGTTAGTTCCGGCACCCGCCTCGGCCCTATCAAGCACGACCTCGCCACCGAGCTTGGCTTGCCGAATCTCTCCGTCATCGCCACTTGCTCGCATGATACCGGAGCCGCCGTCGCCGCCGTGCCTGCGCAAGGGAAGAATTGGGCTTACATCAGTTCCGGCACATGGTCCCTGCTCGGCGTGGAGTTGGACAAACCCGTGCTCACCGATCTTTGCCGTCAGCATAATTTTACGAACGAGATCGGTTACGGCGGCACAGTGCGCCTGTTGAAGAACATCGTCGGCTTGTGGGTCGTGCAGGAATGCCGCCGCTATTGGTCGGAGGAAGGCAACCACATCGACTACGGCACACTCACCCAACTCGCCGCCGATGCGCCTGCGTTCCAAGTGGTGCTAGACCTCACCGACCCGCGTTTCGTTGCTCCCGGCGACATGCCGAACAAGATCGCCGCGTTCTGCCGCGAGACCGGCCAGACCGCGCCGACCACGCCTGGCGGCATCGTGCGTTGCGTGTTGGAAAGCCTCGCGCTCATTTACGCCCGCACCTTGCAGCAGGTTGAAGAGGTTTCCGGACTCAAGACGGAAACACTCCACATCATTGGCGGGGGCAGTCAGAACAAGTTGCTCAACCAATTCGCCGCCAACGCCACCGGTCGCACGGTCATCGCTGGCCCAGTGGAAGCGACCGCCCTCGGCAACGTCATCGTGCAAGCCATCACGCTCGGCCACCTTGCTTCACTGCCTAAGGCTCGCGAAATGATCGCCGAATCCTTCTCCGTCGAAACATATCGCCCACAGGAAACCGCCTCATGGCAAACCGCCGCCGAGCAACTGAAGCGGGTGACAAAGGTTTCGTAGCCGCCGACGTGAGGAGGCGGATCTGACTTTTTAAAACGGCAAGATCTGCCTCCTCACGTCGGCAGCTACACCATCATTTCAGCGGCTTCTCGCGCGCCCCTTCCGCTTCCTTGATCGGCCACGTCGCACGCTGCGGACTTTGATACGGCCCAATCTTCTCCACGGGAATCGCCTTGAAGCCGAGCTTGAAAGCCGGCGAGTTCGCTTGCAGTCGATAATCATCTTTCGCCGCATTCACAAAGAGCGGATCGGCCACCACAGAATTCTTATCCGCCCCCAGACTCTGCCACGCCGTCCACTCACTCATCGGCTCCACCTCGATCAGCACGATATCATCTACCAACACCGTTCCGGCATTCTGCCTTACATCGATGCGTATCTTGAACGCCTTCATCTGCGGGTTATAGCCCTTCTCACCCGGTGCGGGCACACGGAACGTGAAGGCTTCTTCCTTCCATGCCGTGCCCGCCTTCACATCGCTCGGGCTGCTTGCCCAGAAATAAACTTTGTCGATATACGACTGCACCATCAGGCTTACTTTCGTATCCGCCTGTACCGCCTTGAACTTGCCTTTCACCCGATACGTCTTGCCCGGCTGCACCGTCGTCATGTCCGCACTGACGAAGTTCAGGAACAATGATTGACCGCTGGAATCCTTCGTGGGCGGAGCCGAATCCAGCCGCAACACCTGTTTGCCCTCCACCATGGCGAGCTCCGCTTTCGCACCCGGCGGCTTCACCTGCCAGGTCCATGCTTTTGGCAACTGCCCCACAACGCCGTCTTGAAAACCTCCATTCACCACGAGATTCGCGCCGATCTCTTTGCCCGCACCCTGCTGCCCGGTGAGCAACGGCTTGCCGCCGTGCCAGAGCACATTGTAATCCCACGCATTGTGTTCAAAGGACACATTACCCATGCGATACAGCTTCGCCTCCGGCTTGTCGTAGGAGACGATGTTCTTCGTAAAGATGTTTCCGGACATGATCTTGCCATCCGGCAAAATCGCATTCGTCGGATGCAGGTTCATGTTCCGCATGCTCTTCCAAGCAGGCTCGTTCATCACGGATTCATAGCCTTGGATCATCGTGGGCAGATGGTTCTTCCAGAAACTATGGTTCACCGTCCAGCCACTGTATTCCGCCTGATAAAGCGCATTCTCCACAAAGACATTGTTCTGGATGAGATTATCGCGACCATTGTGCAGATGCAGTCCCGCACGCGAGCAACGCGCCACGATGTTTCCGATCACATCCACACCGCCAGTGTTGTCATCCAAATAAACGCCCCACGCGAAATGCGGTGATTTCCACACGCCATTTTCCTGACCGTAGCCAAGGATATCGTGGAAGTAATTGTAACGGATCACCGTGCCGCGTGAAGAAATCCAATCCCGTCCACCCGTATAAACTGCACCTGTATCTTCCGTCTCCAGATTCATGTGGCGGATCTCGTTATACTCCAGCACGAGATTATTTCCGCTGAACATGATGCCCATGCGCGGACCGTCATGGATGAGATTGTGCGACGCACGATTGCCCACGCCACCCATGCCGATGCCTACGCCTTGCTTGTAAAACACACCCACGTGATGGATGTAATTGTTGTCCGCGTAGTTCTCCGCTGAAATCAGCTTCTTGCGATCACCGCCGTAGAGCGAAATGCCACTGCTGCCGATCTCATAAATATCATTCCCCACCACACCGTTTTTGAACCCACCCGTCACACCCACGCCCGAGCCATTGTAATCACCCACATTGCGGATGATGTTGCCCGCGATGATACAATTCGTCGTGTTGCTCAAATTGATGGCCGTGCCTTCGGCGCATTCAAAGATCATCCCCTGCACCGTGATGTTCGCCGCTCCGCCGCTGAGATCCAAAATCGAGCGAAACTTCGGCGCAAAAACCGGGCGCCCCTTCAATGGTTCTGGTGGCCAGAAGTAGAGCGTGGAAGTCTGCTTGTCCAGTACCACTCGCCCGGCGCATCCAGTTCCTCCAATGCGTTGCGATAATAATAACGGTCCGAAGGCCGCACCGCATACGAGCAATCCCCGGCCAGCGTCACTTGACGTGTCGCCTTGTCCACCGAGGTGATGCGCACGATGTTGTTCCACCAGTTGTAACGCGGGAACACGAAAACTTCGACTTCCTCCGGCTTCGCCCACGTGCGCGCATCCTTCGTCTTGTATTGGAAGCTGCGTTTGCTTTCGTTCGGCACGTCCTGATACATCGGGACGTATTTGCCGTCCGCATACGCCCAGCCGCCACCGTAGGGATTCTTCGAGTCGTAGTTAGGATAGCGCGCGAGCTGTTGGCGCTGGCCGTTGAAGATGAGTTGCCGGAAGTAAATACCCTTAAAGCCCTGCGCCCCGACGTCCGCCTTCAGAATCTCGCCTCTATACGGCGTGAAATTCGTGATGACATCGCCGCCGATGATAATGGGCTTCTCACCTTGATACGCGCGATACACCACCGGCGCGGCCTCTGTGCCGGAGTCTTGCTTGTCGAGCCTCAGCGTCTCCTTCAGCGCATACACCCCTTCGCGTACTTGCACCGTGATGCCTTTGCCGCCGGCCTTCAACTCCGTGCGCACGGCCTCGCGCGCCTTGGTCAACGTGACGAAAGGTCCATCAGACTTGGCCGCGTTCGGCGTCGCCAGCTTGCCGCTCCAGGCATCGTTACCCTGCGGACTGACATAATAATCCGTCGCCCAAGTCGCCACGCTCCACAGACATACGACGGCACAAAAAAATCGGGACAAGTTCATGCGTTCCATACTCTTCCTTTCATGGACGAAGGCCAACCGCATTTTGTTCGGTCCGTTTCCGGTTTTGACAGCCAGCGAAATCTGACGGACCTTATCTTTTGGAGCAGCCATTTATGAAAACATTGTTAATCGCGGTGCTCAGTTTGACGACCACTTTGGCTTTTGCCCAAACGGACCCAGCCAAAGCGCCCGTCACAAACAAGGTGGAGATCGTCGCCCCGCCGACTGGTTCGGTGAGCATTCGCACCATGCAATCCTTGGAACAGACCAAACCCGTGCCGCCGAAGCCTAACGAAATCAAGACCGAGAAAGGCGTTTACAGCGGCGTGCTCCCGCAAGTCAAAAAGACGGACAACCCCTTGCAACTCATCAACCCCGCTGCACCGAAAGAATACGGCGACGCGAAGGATAACACCGTCATCGATCCACGCACGGGCCAAGGCCAAGGCATCAAGCTCTTTTCGTTCTCGTGGTTCAGCAGCGACCCCAACAAACCGAAGGCCAAAAAGGTCAAAGCACCCGCACCAGCCAAGACGGAGAAGACGAAGTAACCCCGCGTGCTGCCGATTAATCCGAGCATTCGTCCAGCCTGGCGGGCGTGGTTGCCGCGCATCCTGATCTTTGCCGCGCTGCACTACTTGCTCCTGCTCGTTTTGGAAAGCGTCGTCTTTCTCTTTGCCCATTTCCCCCCGCAACTGATCGATCTCTCGCCCGTTGTCATCGGCTTCACTTGGTTGGGCCAAGCTTTGAATTTTCCGCGCATTCTGCTCCGCCACCTCTGGCTGAGTGAAGTCACGCCGGGCTGGCTGAACCTCCTGCTCATCATCACGAACAGTCTTATCTTCGGCGCCGCTTTCTTCGCGTGGCGAAAATGGCGGAATCGTCCGTAAACTTCATCCCTAGCGAAAACCCATCCGCTACGCTACATTTCTCTCATGCCCTCGGCACAAGGAATGGTCACCGCAAGATGGCTTGGTTTCCCTGTCCTTTGCCTTTTGTTTTTCTGCCTGCCTCGTCTGTCGTTTGCTGAAACTGCGCCCGCCATCTCCACCAACCTTCCCTCGCTCTACTCCGTTGAAGCCTATCGCATGGAAGTCCGCTATCTTTCACGCAAGCTCGGTGAGCTTGATCTCAAAGGACCGCCCATCATCACGGATGGCTGGCGGACGAATATCGCGGAAGCGGAATGGCCCTTTCTCACGAGTGTTTATTTCGCTCATGCCTGCCTAAATCTGGCCGAAGCTTCCCCGAACCTGCACGCTGAGTTACTTCCAGAAGTCCGTTGGGTGCTCCACGCCTTGCAGCAACCGCGCTTAAGCGGATTCGTGAAAGGTCATTTCGGTGACCCGTTCCCGCCGCCGCCTGCATCCATTCAGCAGAGCGCCGTCTTCGTCCATGGCCACTTCCTCTACCTCGCCCTGCGCTATCAGAATCTATCCGGCGACAAGCGTTACGCCCCCGTCATCCATCAAGTCGCCGCCGCACTGAATCGGGATTTTGGCCGGACACGACATGGCCTGCTGAAAAGCTATTCAGACATGTGGTGGATTACGGACAACTTTGCCGCCTACGCTGGCTTCGCTCTCTATGACCGTACTTTCGGCACACAACTCTCCACCGTCAAAGAACGATTCCTCACCGAGATCAGAGCGCACTATATCTCACCGCGTATCGGCATGTTCGTCACTTACGTGGATGCGGACAAACAACAAACACTGCAAGGGCCACGCGGCATTTCCCTCATGTATGGGCTTCATTTCTTGAAAGAATTCGCGCCCGAGTTCGCTGCCGAACAATACGCGCTTGCCCGCAAATATTTTTACCGCAGCTTCCTTGGTATGGGTGCCATGAAGGAATTCCCGCCCGGTGAGGAAGGCCGCGAGGACATTGATAGCGGCCCGGTCGTCTTCGGCCTCGGGCCTTCTGCCAGCGGATTCGGCATCGGTGCTGCCGCTGTGATGAAAGATCAGAACACGGTCAACGAACTGCTCCGCTCGCTCAGCCTCATCGGGATGCCTGTAATGGAAAAGAGTGAACTTCGTTATCAAGCCATGCCGATCGTGGGACAGACCGTCATCCTCTTCGGCAAGACGGCGGCATTAAAGCCATAGCTGTAAGTGATGTTGATCCTCAGACCGACATCACTTCCCCACCTTCCCATACTTCTTGATCCACGGCTCCGGTGCGCGGCCTAAGTCATCCCGTGTCCTGACCCGCAGCATTGTGATGATCTCTTGCACGACGCGGTCGCGTTGCTGCTCCACGATCTGGTCCAAGGCCGAGCCCTTGTCCTGTTTCGTTCCGGAAGGATAATAAGTCATCACCGCCCGCAAGCGATCCGCCAACTGGGCTGGGTTATCGACCAGCGCGCGATTGCTCATCTCGTTTAGCATCACGATTTGCTCCCGAGCTGATTTGGCCTGGGTCTTTAGCGTGGCGTTACTCCAGCCAAGCCCGACGCAGAGGGAAAAGAGCACCACCGACGTGATTCCAAGGATCTTGATTTGCTGCTGGGCTGAAAGGGGCTTCACGGGCGGAATCTACGGGGCTGCCTATCACTCCTTCAAGCTGAGAGCCATCTTCGCGGATATTGGGAACCAAAAGCTGAACTCAATACCTAAATTAGAATTATTCTAATTATTGACAGAATGGAGATTTGAAGTAGGTATCTATGTATGAGTTTGGACGCAAAAGCAAGCACGGGGGCAGAGCTGTTGGAACGGCTCGCCCATAGCGGCCTGCGCCAGACGCCGCAGCGCCACCAGGTCTATCAGGTGCTCGTGGAGCATCGAGACCACCCAACGGCCGAGGAAGTCTTCATGCGGGTAAAGCAAAAGACCCCGGATATCTCCCTCGCCACGGTCTATAACTGCCTCGATGCCTTGGTGAAATGCAGCGTGGTGAAGCAGGTGAACGTGGATCGCGGGGCGACACGTTATTGCCCTAACATGATGGAACACAGCCACTTCCATTGCGAACAATGCGGCAGCGTGTTCGATATCGAGCTGGTAGACCCCTTGGTCGCTTCTGGTGCCACCGTGCCCCAAGGCTTCCAGGTGAAGCATTTGGACCTTACCTTGCGGGGCGTTTGCCCGGCCTGCGCCCAAAAGCGCAATTAATTTTAGATTTCCGATACGATGAGCACAGCCACAGAGACAATCGAGGGATTCGTAAAGAGCGAGTATAAGTACGGCTTCGTGACGGACGTGGAGGCGGATTCCGCACCTCCCGGCCTGAGCGAGGAGATCGTGCGCTTCATCTCCGCCAAGAAGAACGAGCCGGAATGGCTCCTTGAATGGCGACTGAAAGCCTACCGCTACTGGACGACCATGCAGGAGCCGAAGTGGCCGCATGTGCATTATCCGAAAGTGGATTTCCAGGACATCATCTACTACTCCTCGCCGAAGCAACAGGGCAAGAACGCGCCGAAGAGTTTGGATGAAGTGGATCCGAAGCTGCTCGAGATGTATGCGAAGCTGGGCATCCCCTTGCGCGAGCGTGAACGGTTGGCGGGTGTGGCGGTGGACGTGGTGATGGACAGCGTGTCCGTGGGCACGACCTACAAGGAAACGCTGGCGGAAAAGGGCATCATCTTCTGCTCGTTCTCGGAAGCGGTGAAGGAACATCCGGAGCTGGTGAAGAAGTATCTCGGGTCCGTCGTTCCTTACACGGATAATTTTTACGCGGCGCTGAACTCGGCGGTCTTCAGTGACGGCTCGTTCTGTTACATCCCGAAGGGCGTGCGTTGCCCGATGGAACTTTCCACGTATTTCCGCATCAACGCGGCGAAGACGGGTCAGTTCGAGCGCACATTGCTGATCGCGGATGAAGGCTCGCACGTGAGTTACCTGGAAGGTTGCACCGCGCCGATGCGGGATGAGAACCAGCTCCATGCGGCCGTCGTCGAATTGATCACGCATGACAATGCGGAGATCAAGTATTCCACCGTGCAGAACTGGTATCCAGGCGATGCGGAAGGTCGCGGCGGTATCTATAACTTCGTGACGAAGCGCGGCATGTGCAAGGGCCGTAACTCGAAGATTTCCTGGACGCAGGTGGAGACGGGTTCCGCCATCACGTGGAAGTATCCGAGCTGCATACTCTTGGGTGATAATTCTGTGGGCGAGTTCTACTCCGTGGCGCTGACGAACCAGCGGCAGCAGGCGGATACGGGCACGAAGATGATCCATATCGGCAAGAACACGCGCAGCACGATCATTTCGAAGGGCATCTCGGCCGGTCGCGGCCAGAACAGCTATCGCGGTCTGGTAGAGATCCGTAAGAGCGCGGAGAACGCGCGCAACTTCTCCCAGTGCGATTCCTTGTTGATCGGTGACAAGTGCGGCGCGCACACGTTCCCATATATCGAAGTGAAGAACACCACGGGCAGCGTGGAACATGAGGCGACGACTTCGAAGATCGGTGAGGACCAGATCTTTTATTGCAACCAGCGCGGCATCTCCACGCAGGATGCGGTGAACATGATCGTGAACGGCTTCTGCAAGGAAGTGTTCAAGGAACTGCCGATGGAGTTCGCGGTGGAAGCGCAGAAGCTGTTGGGCGTGAGCCTTGAGGGCAGCGTGGGTTGAGGACAGGGAGAGACGACAATTTTATTTTTATTTAGAACTGAAAATGAGCGAAACGATTCTTGAGATCAAAGACCTCCAGGCGGGTGTGGAGACGAAACAGATTTTGAAGGGCTTGAACCTGACCATCAAGGCAGGCGAAGTCCATGCCATCATGGGGCCAAACGGCAGCGGCAAGAGCACGCTGGCCTCGGTGCTGGCCGGTCGCGATGGCTACGATGTCACGGGCGGCTCCGCCACGTATCTCGGCAAGGACCTGCTGGAGATGGACCCGGAAGAGCGCGCCCGTGAAGGTGTCTTCCTCGCGTTCCAATATCCCATCGAGATCCCCGGTGTGAACACCACCTACTTCCTGAAGGCCGCGGTGAACGAAGTGCGCAAGCACAAGGGCCTGCCGGAGCTGGACGCGATGGAGTTTCTGAAGTTCGTGAAGCAGAAGGCCAAGGTGCTGGAGCTGCGCGAAGACTTTCTGAAGCGCGCCGTGAACGAAGGCTTCTCCGGCGGTGAGAAGAAGCGCAACGAGATCTTCCAGATGGCATGCCTCGAACCGCGCCTCGCGATTCTCGATGAAACGGATTCCGGTCTCGACATCGATGCCTTGAAGGTCGTCTCCGAAGGCGTGAACAAGCTCAAGAACGAGGGCAATGCGCAGCTCGTCATCACGCATTATCAGCGGTTGCTGGATTACATCGTGCCGGACTTCGTGCACGTGCTCTACAATGGTCGTATCGTGAAATCCGGCGGCAAGGACCTCGCGCTGGAACTCGAGGCCAAGGGCTATGACTGGATCATCAAGGGCGACCTCCAACCCGCGTAAATTCAAGCGGCACTGACATGACCCAGACCCTCAACAAACCCGTCGCCGCCGAAGCGGATACCCGCCTCGCCGCCTTTGACCGGCTGGAAGGCTCGCTCGCGAAGCAGCAACCGGCCTGGCTTTTTCCGTTGCGCAAGGCTGGCATCTCGCAATTCGCCGAGCTGGGCTATCCCACGCTGCACGACGAAGACTGGCGCTTCACGAACGTGGCGCACGCCGCCAAGCTTCCCTTCCTGCCTGCCACGGAACCGGCCTCGGCCAACGTCACACTGGCGGACTTGAAGCAATTTCCTTTCGCGGATCAGCCGGGCTCACGTCTCGTGTTCGTGGATGGTCACTATGCAGCGGCGCTCTCGAACATCACGGCCTTGCCCGCTGGGGTGAAGGTGGCGAGCTTGAAGCAATCGCTCGCGACGGATGCCGCGCTCATCGAGAAACATCTCGCGCGTTATTCTGGTAACGAGGCGAATGCGTTTGCCGCCTTGAACATTGCGTTCTTCACGGATGGCCTTTTCGTGCATGTGCCGAAGAACGCTGTGGTGGAGCAAGCGATCCAGGTCATCTATCTCAGCACCGCCACGGCAACGGGTGCCGCGGCGCATGTGCGCAATCTGGTGATCGTGGACGCGAATGCGAAGGTCACGCTGCTGGAAAGCTACGTGAGTCTCGCGAAGGCGCCTTACGTCACGAATGCCATCACGGAACTCGTCGTGGGCGACAACGCTTGGGTGGAGCATGTGAAGTTTCAGGATGAAGCGGCGGATGCGTTTCATTTCGCGGCGTTGCATGGCGTGTTCGGTCGCACCTCGAAGGCGTGGACGCACTCCATCGCACTCGGTGGCAAGCTGGCGCGCTACAACCTGCGCACGAAGCTGGACGGTGAAGGGCTGGAAGCAATCTTGAATGGCCTTTACCTCACGCGCAATGAACAGGTGATCGATCATCACATGATCGTGGAGCATGCGAAGGCGCATTGCGCGAGCCATGAATATTTTAACGGAATCCTCGATGATAAATCGAAGGGTGTCTTCCACGGGCGCATTTTGGTGAAACCGGACGCGCAGAAGACGGATGCGAAACAGACGAATCGCAACCTGCTCCTGAGCGACGACGCTACGGCGGATGCGAAGCCACAGTTGGAGATTTACGCGGACGATGTGAAGTGCACGCACGGCGCGACGATCGGCCGGATGAATGAAGAACAGATTTTCTATCTCCGCGCGCGCGGCATCGGTGAAAAGACGGCGCGCCGCATGTTGATGCATGCCTTCGCGGGCGAGATCATCGATCGCGTCCAGACGGAAGCGGTTCGCGAAGAACTGGATAAAATCGTGTGGGACCGGCTGGAAACCAACCCGCACTTGCACGATAGCTGAGTCATGTCGATCACGATCGAAGAACTGGTCGAGAACTTTGAGCTGCTGGGCGATTGGGAAGAGCGTTATGGCTACCTGATCGAGCTGGGCAAGAAACTGCCCGGCCTGCCCGAAGCGGAAAAAGTGGAGGCGAATCGCGTCCATGGCTGCCAGGCGATGGTGTGGATGAAGATGGTGCCGAGCACAACGAAGCCCGGTGCCTTCACCATTCTAGCCGACAGCGATGCGTTCATCGTGCGCGGCTTGATCGCGGTGTTGCAATTGATTTTCAATGACCGCACGCCGGAAGAGATATTGAAGGCGGATGCCAAGGCGCATCTGCTTAAGCTGGGTCTGGACCGCCACCTGAGTCCGACACGGAAGAACGGGCTCTTCGCGATGGTGGAGCGGATCAAGTTGCTGGCGCAGGAGAAATTGGTCACGACAAATTGATGGTTAAGAATTTTGAACGAAGCAGTCGGACTTTGCCTTAAAGTTGTAGCTGCACACTGAAGGGAAAGACATATGAGTTACGGAGCACAAGAGACAGTGACGCTGAGCCGCAATGTGGATGCCGCCGTGGTGCCCATCGGCACGAAGGTGACCTTGCAGCAGGGCGAGCAGGCTTACATCACGCAGGAACTGGGCGGCAGCTACACGGTGGTGGTGAACGGCAACATGTTCCGCATCGACGGTAAAGACGCGGACGCGCTGGGCAAGGAAGTGAAGCAGACGACCATCCGCTCCACCACCGGCCAACCTGTGACGAAAGAGGAGCTCGACAAGCACATCTGGGAACAGCTCCGCACGTGCTATGACCCGGAGATCCCCGTGAACATCGTGGACCTCGGCCTCATCTACGATTGCCACATCGACAACCTTCCAGACGGCGGCGGCTACAAGGTGGACGTGAAGATGACGCTCACCGCTCCCGGTTGCGGCATGGGCCCCGTGTTGCAGCAGGATGTGCAGAACAAGCTTATCAGCATCGAAGACGTACAAGAAGTGAACGTGGAACTCGTCTGGGAACCGCAGTGGAACCAGGGCATGATGACGGAAGCCGCGCGTTTGCAATTGGGCCTGATGTGATTTCCGGTAGGGACGCGGTGCTCCGCGTCCTTTGCCAACTTATGGTATATTGAAAAGATGACTGCCGCCGCGACATTGCCAGCACCGACAAAGCCAGCCTCCCCCGACTGGGCGGCACTCCGTGCTGATTTCCCCATCCTCAACGAGGTGGTGAATGGCAATCCCCTCATCTACTTCGACAACGGCGCGACGAGTCAGAAGCCGAAGCAGGTGCTCGCGGCCATCCAGAATTACTACGAGCATGAGAATGCCAATGTGCATCGTGGCATCCATGAACTGAGCAACCGCGCGACAGAGGCTTACGAGAACGCCCGTCAGCGCACGGCGCAGTTCCTCAATGCACGCGACAAGTCCGAGATCATTTTCACCCGTGGCACGACTGAGGGCATCAATCTCGTGGCCGCAACGTGGGCGCAGGATCATCTCAAGCCCGGTGATTCCATCTTGATCAGCGAGCTGGAGCATCACAGCAATCTCGTCCCCTGGCAGATGGTCGCCAAGCGCACCGGTGCGAAGCTCGCTTACATTCCGGTGACCGGTGATGAAGGCACGCTTGATCTCAGCCGCCTTGACCGCATGGCCGCCGATGGCGTGAAGATTCTTTCCATCACGCACATCTCGAATTCGATGGGCGTGGTGAATCCTGTCGCAGAGATTTGCGCCAAGGCGAGGGCGCAAGGTGTCATCACGGTGATTGATGCGGCGCAAAGCGCCGGTCACCTACCCATCGACGTGCAGGCGATCGGTTGCGATTTCCTCGCCTTTTCGAGCCATAAAATACTCGGCCCCACGGGCATGGGCGTGCTCTATGGGCGCAAAGAAATCCTGAAAGATCTCTCCCCCTATCAAGGCGGTGGCGAGATGATCTCGAAGGTCGAATACTTTGATACGGTCTATAATGTGCCGCCACACCGTTTCGAGGCAGGCACACCGCACATTGCGGGAGCCGTTGGCTTGCACGCTGCATTGGATTACCTCGATGCCATCGGTCGTGACCGCATCTTCGCGCACGATCAGGAACTGGCCGAATACGCCGTTGCGAAACTGAGCGAGTTCAAGGGCATCCGCATCTTCGGCCCTAAGCAAGGACGCGCAGGCCTCGTGAGCTTTGTGTTCCCGAATGCGCATGCCTTGGATATCGCTACAATGGTGGATCAGAAGGGCGTCGCTCTTCGCGCCGGGCATCATTGCAATCAACCGTTGATGGCCAAGCTGGGGGTGCCGGCCACCTTGCGCGCGAGCTTTTACTTCTACAACACGAAGGCCGAAGTGGACCGCTTCATCGAGATCATGAGCAAAGTGTTGAAGCTTTTCTGAACTCGACACGTCAAACCCATTGTCGCAAACGCTCAAGCATAGGAGGTCAGAGATGAAAACCAGCACAATGGCAGTCGCCATCTTATTGATAATATTCGCAGGTGTATGGAGTGCCCAAGCCCAGCGCACCGATAGCAGAGAGACATTCCCAACCGAAGATTTTGAGACCTATCGGAAGGCTCTAACCGTCAAAGACTACGAAATGCAACGTCTGGCAGTTCGGGCGATGAGCTATTACCCGGAAGGCTACCCCATCTTATTGGAAATCGTCCGCACCAACAACACCGACAGGGGCCCAGGTTACTACGCCGCCTCCGGATTGACCAATTTCAATAAATTGCCTTCTTACGAGAAAGACCTGAAGAAGCTTCTCTCAGACTTGGATAAAGCCGCCAAGGACAAGCCTGCCCAGAGCAGTTCATCCACCTCGATCCGCTCCACGATCGCCCGCAACCTGTTCATCCACTCTCCCAAGACTTACGCCGATGAGATGATCGAGAACCTGCAAGCTCACCTGAAGAAATCCGGTCGCGATATCTCTTTCAGTGATACTTGGGCCAGTGACTTAAGCCTGCTGGTCAGTGTGACGGATAAAAAGAAACTGTATGGTTTCGTGCCGTTGTTGGTGGACAACATGGAAGCTTTCTTCAGTGATAATCAAGAACGGGCCTACAAGTCCTTGGTTCTGATCACGGGCGTAGATTACCCCTTCAAGCGCAACTCAGCGGAAAGCCGTCGCGAATCCATGGAAAAATACCGTGAGCTATACTATACTAAGCTCAAGCCGCAGATGGCGAAATGAAGTAACTCATAAATGACTGCTTTAAGCACATCTACCATCACCGCCTCATCCCCGATGAGCGATGTCCTGCTCGCTTATCCCGGTGCGCAGCGCGCTCTCTTCCGCAAATACCACATCGGCGGCTGCTCGAGCTGCGGTTTCCAGCCCACGGAAACACTCGCTCAGGTCTGTGCTCGCAATAATAACCTGAACGTCGATGAAGTCCTCACCCACATCCGCACAAGCCACGACGAAGATGCAAAGGTTTTGATCTCGCCGAAGGAACTGGCCGAGCAGTTGCAGCAGAACACTGGCATCCGCCTGCTCGATATCCGTTCCCGTGAGGAATACGAGGCGGTGAAGATTGAAGGTTCGCTGCTGCTCTCTCAGCCGTTGATGCAGGAGATTCTCGGTAAGTGGGGACAGGACACCTCCTTCGTGGTCATCGATCACGCGGGCAAGACTGCTTTGGACGGTGCCGCCTATTTCCTCGGTCACGGTTACAAAAACGTGCGGGCCTTGCGCGGCGGCATCGATGCCTGGTCGCAAGACGTGGATTCCAGTTTGCCCCGGTATAAATTGGGTTAAGCTATTTCTCTGATGAACGCTGATTTGGAAAAGAAAATTCGCGAGGCGCTGGCCAATCCCAAGAACTTGGGCGAGATGCCGGATGCCGACAGCATCGGCACCGTGGGCAACTCCGATTGCGGCGAGATGCTGCGCCTGTGGGTAAAGTTCAAGGATGACAAAGGCAAGCGCGTCATCGACAAAGCCACGTTCCAATCCTTCGGTTGCGAGACAGCTATCGCCGTCGCCAGCATGGCCACGGAACTCATCAAAGGTAAGACCGCTGAAGAAGCGCTCGCGATGAAAACGGAAGATCTCTCCGGCGGCCTCGGTCCCCTGCCCCCGATGAAGATCCATTGCGCGGAACTGGTGGAAGGTGCTTTGCGTTCCGCTTTGGATCCCGTGAACCAGACCGCTGCTCCCGCCCCTGTCGCGACAGCTCCTGCCACTACCGGCACGAACCTCATCGACAGCCTGAGCCAGGAAAGAAGTCCGGCGTGAAGATCACCTTCCTGCCCCCTGCGGCCAAGTAACCAACGGCTATCCCCTGACCGTAGCGCCTAAAAAATGGCGCAAAACTTCATCGCGCACTTGAACCTCGCCGCCGTGGGAGACACATTGAGCCCCAATGAGACACCTCTGGCTATGTTGCCTGTGGCTTGCCCTCCTCCTGCCGGGTTCATCCCGGGCTGAAGGAGATAAGCTGTCCACGTTCTCATTGAACGGTTTCAACTACGTACAGCTGGAAGATTGGGCCCGCTTCTACAAGTTCACTTACACGACCAGCAAGCCGTTAAAAACGATCCAGATCAACAGCCGCTGGTCCAGACTCGAGCTTGAGACGGATTCCAAGCGTTTGATTCTTAACGGCGTTGCGGTCTGGCTCTCCGCCCCCATCGCCCTGCACAATGGCTCTGCCTGTATCTCTACATTGGACCTTGATCACGCCGTTCACCCCATCCTCTTTCCGCCCAAGCTGAAGTCCGACGACAAGATCACGACCATCTGCCTCGACCCCGGCCACGGCGGTAAAGACCCGGGCAACCAGAACAGCGGCGGGCAGGAAAAAAACTACACCTTGCTGCTCGCACAAGAGTTGAAATCCCAACTCGAGGATGAAGGCTTCAAAGTCATCCTGACGCGCAATTCAGACAAATTTATCGACCTCGAATCCCGTCCATTCACCGCGCAAAAGTTCAAATGCGACCTCTTCGTCAGCCTGCATTTTAATGGTGTGGCCAGCGGCAGCAGCGCCCGCGGAGCCGAGGTCTACTGCCTCACGCCGTCCGGAGCCAGCTCGACAAACTCGCGCGGTGAAGGGGCCACGGCCTTGCGCTTCCCCGGCAACAAGCACGACGAGGCCAACAGCTTGCTCGCCTATAATGTGCAGAAGTATCTCTTGAAGAATACGAACGCGGAAGACCGTGGCATGCGTCGCGCCCGTTTCGCCGTTCTGCGCTACGCCGGCATGCCTGCCATTTTAGTCGAGGGCGGCTTCATGTCCGACCCCGGCGAAGCCAGCAAGATCCGCAGTTCATCCCAACGGCGTCTGATGGCCAAAGGCATCGTGGACGGCATCAAAGAATATCGCCGTGTGATGGAACGGGACCGTGAACCGGTCAAATAAACCACCAGTCTTGTGAGCCAGTTCAGCAATCTTCCCATCGGCGTATTCGATTCCGGCATCGGCGGCCTGACCGTCGTGCGCCAGCTTCGCCGCGTCATGCCGCGCGAAGATTTCGTTTACCTTGGCGATACCGCCCGTGTTCCTTACGGCACCAAGTCGCCCGGCACCATCGTCCGTTTCGCCTGTGAAGATACGCAATTCCTCGTGAACGAAGGCGTGAAGGCCGTCGTGGTCGCTTGCAATACGGCGTCCGCCTGGGCCATCCCCACCCTGGAACGCAGCTTTAATGTCCCCATCTTTGGCGTCATCTTGCCGGGAGCCAAAGCCGCACTGGAGAAAACGCGCGCTGGCCGTATCGGCATTATCGGCACGACGTCCACCATTCGCAGCCAGGCGTATGTGAAGGCCATCCTTGCACGCGATGACTCTGTGAAAATCGTCGCCCGCTCCTGCCCGTTGCTCGTGCCCTTGATCGAAGAAGGCTGGGTCAGGCACAAGGTCACCCGCACCGTGCTGAAGGAGTATCTCGCGCCGCTGCTCAAGCATCGCATCGATGCCCTCGTGCTGGGTTGCACGCATTATCCGCTATTAAAGCCGCTGCTGACGGAGGTGGCCGGACGCAAAGTCCGTTTGGTGGATTCCGCCGAAGCCTGCGCTGATCATGTGTTTGAACGCCTGCAGACTATGAAGCTGCTCGCCTCACGCCGTCGTCGGTCGGGCGTGTTCCTGCCGTTCGTCACAGATGAGGTAGAACGCTTCAATGAACTCTCCGAGCGTTTCCTTGGTTTCCCCGGCGGACGCGCCGTTCAGGTCACTTTACCGGCTTGGGACACCCGCCGTCATAACGAATACGTGAGCGATTACCTCGCCCACTAGAGCGGTTTTAAAAATGATGTAGCCGGGTGAAGCGAGGATTTTTGGGTTCTGGCGAGGCTTTGGCGAAGGAACAGGTTCCAAAGACCCTATGACTGAGCCGAAACGAAGCGAGAACCAAAAAAGATCGCTCCTCTCCCACTTCAACCACTCGGCTACAGGGTTTTTAAACCGCTCTAATCCACCGGTATCCAGCGCCCGAGGAACTGCACGTTGTCCACGTACGCTTCAGCGGTCCGTTGCCGATCAACTCCAAGGTCATCAAATCCACCTCGCCGATGACCAGCTTAGGAAAACCGTTGAGCTTCAGATCCACCGGCTGCCAATCGGTCGTAAGCGTGAAATCATCCGGATAAACCGAAATGATCTGCTTCGGTGTGAATGCATGCGCCAGTAAAGTGCAACGCAGCTTCGCTGTCCCCTGCGCCAGCTTCACCCACACCCGGATACCATTGGCGAAATTTTGGTCCAGTTGCCAACCACGTACCTTCGTCGTCGCGACCGTCACCGAATGTTTATCCGAGGCCAGCGCAAGCTTGAGGGATGCTTTACCGCTCTTCACTACCGTTGCCGTTTCTACCGGCGTGAACTTCGGCTCATCCGTCACCAGCCGCCAGCTCCACAAATCCTCTTCAAACCCTTCGCGAAATGGCCAAAATATCCGGCTCGGCTCCTCCAATCCCGCCACACGTGGGTGACATATCCGTTGCGACGTGATCATCGGCTTTGGCGCCACTACCTCCACGAAGTATGCCACCGGCACATCCGGATTCTCTACCGGCATCACGCCTTCCCACCGCTGCCCTTTTTTCTCCAGCGGCAGCATCTGCCAATCCCGCGCCAGCCAGACACCCGGCACATCCGCGCTCATCCACAACCGCGCTTCTTTCACCTCCACCGCCTCTGGTGGCGCCCAATAAACTCGCAACTTTCCGACCAGCGCTTCTGCCGATAGATTTCCTGAACCAGTCTCGGCCACGCGATTCGTCACCACAAACCCAGGATAACTCGCATTCGTCAACCACGCATCAGGCAAGAGCTTGGCCGGTTGCTGCGCTTGAGCATTCACTGAGAGCAAAGCAAACAGTCCAAACGTCAGCACTGCCAGAAAGGATTTCAGAATAACTCTCACTTACTTCAACTCCTCCAGTGCAAACGCCAGCTTATCCGCTGCCTCTTCGATCAACATCGTCGTCGGCTTTCCTGCGCCATGCCCGGCACGCGTCTCAATGCGGATGAGCACCGGATTGCTGCCCTTGTGATACTCCTGTAGACGAGCGGCAAACTTGAAGCTATGTGCGGGCACCACACGGTCGTCGTGATCGCCCGTAGTCACCAGCGTACTCGGATACTTCACGCCGGGCTTAAGATTGTGATACGGCGAGTAAGCGTAGAGCGCCTTGAATTCTTCGGCCTTGTCCGGCGAGCCGTAGTCACTCTGCCACGCCCAGCCGATGGTGAACTTGTGGAAACGCAGCATATCCATCACACCCACCGCGGGCAGGGCCACGCCATAAAGCTCCGGCCGTTGTGTCATGCACGCGCCCACCAACAAACCGCCATTGCTACCCCCCGCGATCGCCAGTTTGTCTGGCCGCGTGTATTTGTTCGCGATCAACCACTCCGCCGCCGTGATAAAATCGTTGAACACGTTCTGCTTGTTCAGCTTCGTGCCGCCCTGATGCCACTCCTCACCATACTCACCGCCACCGCGCAGATTCGGCACGGCATAGACACCACCCTGCTCCATCCACGCGATCATCGTCAGCGCGAAACTTGGCGTCAGGCTGATGTTGAATCCGCCGTAGCCGTAGAGATACGTCGGGTTCTTGCCGTCGAGCTTCAGCCCCTTCTTGTGCGTGATGAACATCGGCACACGCGTGCCATCCTTGCTTGGATAGAAGACTTGTTTCGTCTCGAAGTCCGCCGGATTGAACTTCACCTGAGGCTCGCGATAGACCGAACTCTTCCCCGTCTTCAAGTCGTAGCGATACACCGTCCCGGGATAAGTATAACCAGTGAAGGCGTAAAACGTCTCCGTATCGCCACGTTTACCGCCGAAACCGCCTACGGTGCCGATACCTGGCAAATCCACCTCGCGAACCAGTTTGCCTTCACGGCTGAAAATCTTCACCACGCTGTGCGCGTCTTTCAGATACTGCGCAACGAACTGATTATTCACGAAACTCACGCTGCGCAGCGTATCGACTGTTTGCGGAATGATCTCCTGCCAGTTGCTGCGCTCCGGTTTGGTGATATCGATCGCGATCAAACGCCCACGCGGGGTTTCCAGATCTGTGCGGAAATAAAAAATCGGCCCGACATTACTGACCAAGTGATACGCCGCATCACCCTCCCTCAAAAGTTCTACCACCTTGGCGCCTTTGCTCTCCAAGTCCTGGTAGAAGAAACGGTTCTTTGGGCTCGTCCCCTGCCACACATGGATGGCGAGATACCGATTGTCCTCCGTGACATGACCGCCAAAGCCCCATTCCTTTTGATCCGGTCGCTCATAGACCAAGCGGTCCTCGGCCTGCTTCGTGCCAACGCGATGATAATAGAGCTTCTGGAAATAATTCACGCCCTTCAACTGTTCACCCGCCTTCGGTTCATCGTAGCGGCTGTAGTAGAAGCCCTTGCCATCCTTCGTCCATGAGGCTCCGGAGAATTTCACCCACTTCAGAATATCATCCAAATCCTTGCCCGTGCTGATGTCCCGCACTTTCCATTCCTGCCAGTCCGACCCACCGGAAGAAACACCGTAAGCCATCAGCCGTCCATCATCGCTGATATCATAGCCGCTCAACGACACGGTGCCGTCCTTCGCAAAAGTGTTCGGGTCCAGCAGCACGCGTGGCTCGGCATCCAAAGCATCCGACACATAAAGCACGTTGTGATTCTGCAACCCATTGTTCCGTGTGAAGAAGTAACGGCTGCCTTCCTTGAACGGCACCCCGTAGCGCTCGTAGTTCCACAACTCCGTCAACCGCTCCTTCAGATGCTGGCGCTGCGGCAACTTCTCCAGAAAACCAAATGTCACCTTGTTCTGCGCCTCTACCCAAGCTTTGGTCTCGGCAGCATTATCATCCTCCAGCCAGCGGTAATCATCGCGGACGGAAACACCGTGCAACGTCTCGACCAAGTTCGTCTTGGCCGTAGGAGGATAGATCAATTTCGTCGTCATGTGAGAATTGCTGGCACAGCCGCCCAACAGCATAGCCATGCTCGTTATGGTGACCAAAGAACCCAACACCAGGCCCTTTCCCACCTTCTGCAATCTGTGTCTATCTGTATTCATCTGTGGTTTAAATTAAGCGACCTTCAGCCAAAGCGTCTTCAAATAGCCCGGCTCTTCCCGTGTCACCGGAAAATCCGGCGGCTGCGGGATAAACCGTTCGTGCTCCACCTTGCGGCCAGCCGCAGCGATCGCCGCTTTCACCGTGGCGACAAACGTTTCCGGTTCCAGCCCGGCCGCATTGGTAGAGGCCAGCAAGGTGCCACCGCGTTTCAAGACCTTCAAGGCATCCCCGACCAAGCGGCCATAGTCCCGCTCCACGCGGAATACCCCGCTCTGCTTTGATTGCGAGAAGGTGGGCGGATCGAGGATGACGACATCGAACTGGCGCTGTTTCTTGCCCAAGCGCTTCAACCAGTCAAACACATCGCCAAAAATGAAATCGTGCGCGGCTGGATCCATAGCATTCGCGGTGAAATTGCGCTTACCCCATTCCAAGTATTTCTTCGAGAGATCGAGGCTGGTTGCCCTTGCGCCCGCCATTCCCGCCGCCACGGAAAAGCCACAGGTGTAGGCAAAGGTGTTCAACACCTCCGCCCTGGCAGCCCGCCCTCGCGCACCACGAAATCTGGCCCGATATAATTTGCCAGCAAACGGCGTCGGTTATCTCGCTGATCTAGAAACAGTCCTACACTATAGCCTTCCTGAAAGCTAAGTTGATAGCGCACGCCGTTCTCGCGAACAGTGAATTCCTCATTCACCGGCTCGCCCCAGACCAACTGCGGACTGGCCGTCTCCACCGAAGATTGGCGCACATGGCGGTTCAACACCTTATGATACGTCGCCTTGCTGCCGTAAGTCTTAGCCAATTCAGTCAATCGTTCTCGTTGCTGTGGAGTCAGTTCATCGCCAGATTGCGAGAGCAGATATCCCCCCAACTTCTCCACATACCAACCGGGACAGCGATCCGCTGCACCATGCACGATGCGAAAGGCATCAGTGACCGCCGTATCCACCACTGCTTGCCGTAAACCAGCCGAAGTATCCGCTGTGAAATCTACCGGAGCAGTAAACGTGACAGCGACGCCTGTCGTCGGATGTTCAAATGTGATTTCCAGCGCGTGCAAGCAGATGCGCGGATAAGGTGAGCCGCCATACCGAACGTCTCCCAAAATGGAGAAACCAAGGTCTTGCGCGTGGAGCCGGATCTGATGTGTGCGTCCGGTCTTTGGTTCAGCTATGACCGTCGTCAGACCATTCTTGGTTTCACCGCGCGAGAAGAACGTCTCTGCCAACTCTCCAGGCGCATTTACCGGACGGCTTACAAAATCACTGCCCACCTTGGTCATGTGCGAGCGGGCATGATGCTTCTCCAGTTTCAGATGCCGGTCAGTCAGCAGCACGTAACGCTTCTGCACATCGCGTTGCGTGAATTGCTCCGTCAGTGATTTTGCAGCGGTTTTGGTCTTGGTGAAGACGAGAATGCCGGAAGTTTCCTTGTCGAGCCGATGGATGATCGCCAGTTGGGCCCAACGTGGTTCGCGTTGGCGCAACCATTCGTAAATGCCTTCGCCAGAGTAAGGCGTGGGGGCGTGCGTATTCCAACCCGTAGGCTTGTTGACAACCAACAGGTCGTCGTCTTCATGGATGATCAGGCCGCCAGTCACACGCGTAGGAGCTGACGGAATCACTGAACGTCGAGGCTCAACGTCTTGCGCTCGCCCTTGAAATCCAAGGTCACACTGGCGCGCTCAATCGCGATGATCTTCACGCCCTGAACACTGTCCCCCACGCGCACATTCTTGCCGCTGACCAAGGCTGAGGGATTGGTCAGACGATAGAAGATGCCTTGCAATTTCAGTTCAGGGAAAACGGGTTTCGGCGGTTCCGGCTTGGCCACGACGGGTTGAGGTGCAGGCGCTGGAACGACCGGTGTGGCCGCGACGACAGGCTCAGTTTTCGGTTCCGCCTTCATCTCAGGTGCAACGGCGACTGGAGCAGGCGTTGCGGGAACAGATGCCACTGGCGCTGATTGTGTGCCGGGCACGTTGATCTCTGGAGCGACAACCGCCACCTCGATCTTCGCCGGCGCAGGGGTTGGCGCCGGGATCTCACGGGTCACGATTTCCGTGTTCACCTTGATGCCGTTCTTGGAAACGTAGGTCGAGGGCTTCTCCGGTGCTTTCGGTGCCACTGGCGCCGCAGCGACATGAACCGGTGCAGGGACCGGAGCTGGCGGTGCGACAGGCTTCGGCGGCAGCGGCACCGGCGAAGTCACAGCCACAATGGTCTGCTCCGCAGGCTTGGGCTGCATGCCACTACGTATGAACCAAAAGGCCAGCCCCAAGAGCAGGACAATCGCCACAGGAACAACTACGGTCATCCAGTTCGTGCCGTTGCTGCCACCGCTGCGACGCATCGGGGCATCGGCTGGTTGGAGTGGCGCGCCCAATGGACCAGCCACGGGGCGGTTCTTCTGCGCCTCATTGGCGCGTTTCAAGGCATCATTGATCAGGCTCATGTTGGGATGTTCCCTTCCAGTTCACGGATGGCGAGACCCACGGTGGAGAAATCAACGCGATCACTCTGCTGCACGAAACCGGCCAGCAGACATTTGTCGCAGACGGCGTTCACGAGGCGTGGGATGCCTTTGCTATAACGATGGATCCGCCAGATAGCTCCGGCGGTAAAATAAGGCGCGCCATTGCCGCCTGAGACATGGATACGATGCTGGATGTAAGAAGCCAGCTCGGCGCGGGTCAAAGGATTGATGTGATACCGCACCGTGATGCGCTGGCGCAATTGCCGCAGACGATGCGCGTTCAAGCGATCGCGCAACTCAGGCTGGCCCATCAAAACGATCTGCAAAAGCTTGCGGTCATCTGTCTCCAAATTGGAAAGCAAACGCACCTGCTCCAGCAATTCATCCGTCAGATCCTGCGCTTCATCGATGATCAGTACCGCGTCCTTTTGCTTCTCCACGAGGCTGAAGAGGAATTCGTTGATGGTCGAAAGGGTTTCCAGCCGGTCCTTGCCTTTGACATCGAGGCCGAACTCCATGGCGATGGCTTTCATCAACCCGTTGGAATCGAGCACCGGGTTCAGGATCAGGGCCGTGGCATAGGCATCGCCAAGTTGCTCCAGCATGGCCCGGCAGATGGTCGTCTTGCCCGCGCCCACCTCGCCCGTAAGCTGTACAAAGCCCTTCCGCTCGCGAATGCCGTAAAGCAGGTGATTAAACGCCTCGCGATGCTTGGCGCTGTAAAACACAAAGCGCGGATTTGGCGTGATGGTGAAGGGTGGTTCCTTCAGCCGATAGAATTCCAAATACACGCCATCCTGTTAACGAATTTTCGGCCCCGTGGAAAGGAAAAGCGGAGGCCAAGGGAAAGTGGATGGTTAAAAGAAGATGGTGGATAGCCAATCGTCCTCGAATTGCCCCTTAAACGCTGTAATGGGGCGGTTTCGAGTTAGTCGCCTTGATCCGGTCCAGTTCCTGACCTTCCACCGCCGTGGAAAGCTTCTGTTGGACTGCCTGCAGACGCGCGATGGTCTTGTTCTGGTCCGTGACCACCTGGTTCAACTGTTCGCAGAGATGTTCCAGATGCGTCACGTTCGTTTCCAAGCGCAGCAGACGTTCTTCCAACGTTAATTCCATAACGGTAAAGTAGCCTAATCTCTTTTCAGGGCGATACTTTTTGCAGGCGGCTCCCCGCTGGCCAGAAGGCGAACGGGCTGATACTTTCCAGAAAAGGCTGCCCCATGATAACGCATATCTGCGACTGCTGTTGCCGTCCTTTGGCCAAAAAGAGCCCGCGCTACGTGGTGAAGATCCAGGTCTACGCCGCTGCGGACCCGCTCGAGATCACGGCGGAAGACCTGCAAACAGACAGCAAAACGGCCTTGCAAGAAGCCATGGAGAAAGCCGCCGGGCAGACCGAAGCCGAGGCCATGCGCGATGTCTATGTGGAACTGCAATACGACCTCTGCCGCCCCTGCCAGCAAGCTTACTTGATGCAGCCGATTCCACCGGCAAAAGAGATCTCGTAAACAGCCGCAGTGATATAAATCACTCCGCCTTCGGAGCCGCTTTGGCCTTGGCTGCGGGTTTCGGGGCTTCTTTCTTGTCGAAATTGCGTTGCAGATTCTCTTCCTTGAAAGCCACGGGAGCGCCCTCTTTGGGAATCTCGACGCCAGCGGACCACAGGATGCCGTTCACCACCAGCTTGCGCTGGTTTTCATCGGCCCAGTTCTTGTGGATGTCGCAGCCGGTATAGGCAAAACCGCGTCCGCCGGTAGGACGTTCATACGCCCAGCCCATGACTTCCGCACGGCCTATGTGGGCTTTGGCGTCAGCGGAGGAGCGTGACTTGTCCGGCACCATGCCGCTGATCAAGGGCGTCACGCCTTTGTCGGCAAAGTGCAGGTTATAGAGCCAGCCATCGCCCGTAAGCTTGAACGGTTTGACACCGCTCAACACTGGATGCGAACCGATCTCCGGAAAATCCATGTCCCAATGTCCACGGCAGCCGATGTCTTTCAGGAAGACGCCACCCAGCGCGTTCTGGATGTCCTTCTCCGGTCCCAGCGGGAAATCCACCGCCTGATGCAGCAAGACGAAGCCCGCCTTCTCCTTCAGCAACCCATCGATGATCTTCCACTTGGCCGGCTCAAGGAATGGCTGCTTGCCGCCACCATCACCGTAATACACCACCGCCTTGGCTCCCTTGAAAATGGCTTCATCCTTCGGCCAGCCATCACGCGCCATGACAGGGTAAACGCCTTTGGTCTGCTTGAGCCAGTCCATCAACAAAGCACAACCGGCAAAGTATTCGTGTGCGCCGGTCTTGCTGCTCGGCGTCCCCGCGAGCAGGACGATCTTGGTGAGCTTGGCGTCCTTGGTATCCATTTCAAGCGGTACCTTGGATTGATCAAACAGATCGATGTCCGCCGCAAAGGTGGAAAATGAAACACATGCGACCACCAAAACGCTCAAAGCACGGGCAAGGGAATTCATGCCGGAGACTCAAGCAGCTTTCCTGGCCAGAAGCCAGAATTTCTTCACCCCTTCCGGTTCAACTCATCGATCTGCGTATTCAAGGTAAGAAAATCATAAACAATGCCTAAAACCAGCCAAACCAAGCGTCAGCAAACACAAGATCCCCGTGCCGATCTTGCCTTGATAAAAACGGTGCGCTCCCATAAACCCGATTACCCAGAGGGCATAACCGATGGTCTTAACGTGCGTGTCGCAGATATCGCTCATGGCACTACTATCACGCACTTTCGGTCCGCACGCTGCCTGTATCGTTCCGAGGGGTGTTTATAACACGCCTGGTAAATGCTGCCGGACAGAGGCTGATATCTCCTGCGATGGACCATTCCCATGAATAGGTTGTAACGTCCAAGAGTCAGACCACGTCATAACAGTTGATACCCGGCAACAAAATGCGCGAACCATTGAACAAGTATGGACGGGCCAGAGTCTTAGATTTGAGACACATATAGGGGACTGAGCAGGTTATGAAAATTACTGAAGCACTTCTTGCCGAGCATGTGGTCTTCCACAGCGTGTTCGATCACATCGAACGCACGACCCCGCATCTGGGGACCTTGGCCGAGATCAAAGTCTTGGGCAGTGTGCTGGCCGCCCTCTTGGAGCATCACGGGCAGGCGGAGGACAAACTCCTGATGGAACCGCTGGAACATCATCTGGACCATCTGGGCCAGCGTGACTCCTTTCATCATGAGCATGAGGTGATCGACGGCTTCCTGATCCAGTTGCAAAACATGCCGGATCTCGCTTCGGCGCGGAGCCTGTTGCTCAAGACCGTCCAGTTCTCCCGCCATCATTTCGACAAGGAAGAACGCCTCATCTTCCCGATGGCCGAACAGAATTTGAGCCAGAAAACGCTCCAAGATCTCGGTCAGCAATGGGAGGCTCAGCGGCAGGTGGCGACGGCATAAGCCCTTTGCGGAATGCCGGCAAAGTCATGGCCTTTAGCGGGTTAAAACAGGTGGTTTAGCGGGCCGTTTGGTTTATGACCAATCCATGACAATCGGCCACTCACAAGCCATTACCACTTGGTAAGCAACCATTTCCAGCTTTACGCAAGCCAATAAAAGCGTCTATTTTCTTCCTCTAGCGGCTTAATCCCCCTTCAGTTTTTTGGCCAGTTTCCGATGCGGTTGCAGAGAGGCAACGTGCCTTGGAAAAACACCGTTATGAAAAACTGGACCATCGGAAAACGCATCGTATTCGGCTACTCAATCGTGTTGCTAATCATGCTTATCTTGGGTGTTTACACCATCAACCGTATTTCTGCCGTCGAGAAGAGCATTGGTCATGTGGCAAAAGACAGCTTGCCCAGCCTCGATTATTTAGCCGATGCCGACTACGCCATGATTGAGGGCCGGGAATTGATCTACAAACACATCGGCTCGGATGACCCCAAGGATATGGTCGAGATCGAAAAGCAGATCAAAGCCAGTTTCGATAAACTGGGCCACTCTCTGGAGGAACACGATAAACTGGCCAGTGATGAAGTGAAGCAGATGCTTTCAATCGTCCGCAGCAACCGCGACGTCTATTTCCAGAAGCGTGACGACATCCTCAAAGCCAGCAGTGCCGCAACCAACGCCGAGGCCAGTGCTCTGGTCTATCACCGGGCCCGCAAAGAATTGGATCCGATAGCCGACGCCTACGGTGCAGCCTTGGATAAATGCGTAGACTTGGAAAAGAAGGAAACCGAAGCCGAAGCTGGCGCTGTGCTGGTCGCAGCTCACGCTACGCGTATTGGTGTTATCATCGGTGTCAGCTTGGCTTTGATCTTAGGCACCCTCCTCGCCACTACCGTCATCCGCAGCACGGTGAAAGTCCTCAAGCTGGTCTGCGACTCCTTGAACGACGGGGCTTCACAAGTGACAGCCGCCGCCGGGCAAGTATCCGCCTCCAGTCAATCCTTGGCGGAAGGTGCCAGTGAGCAAGCTGCCGCCATCGAAGAGACCAGTGCCTCGCTAGAAGAGATATCCAGCATGGTGAAACGCACCACGGATAACACCAGCAAGGCGAATCATCTGGCGAAGGACACACGGGCCGCTGCGGATATCGGCTCCACCGATGTCCAGACCATGTCCACCGCCATGGCTGCCATCAAGAATTCCAGCGATGATATCGCCAAAATCATCAAGACTATCGATGAGATCGCTTTCCAGACAAACATCCTGGCTTTGAACGCTGCCGTGGAAGCCGCCCGCGCCGGGGAAGCTGGCATGGGTTTTTCTGTGGTCGCCGATGAAGTGCGCAGCCTGGCCCAACGTTGCGCCCAAGCCGCCAAGGAAACCACGACACAAATCCACAACTCAATCAGCCGTACTGGCCAAGGGGTCGAGATCAGCCAGAAGATGTCCAACACGCTCAACGAAATCGTGGTAAAAGTGCGTGACCTCGATGGTTTGGTGGCCGAGATATCCATTGCCTCCAAAGAACAATCATTGGGCCTCACCCAAGTAGGCGAAGCGGCGGCGCAGATGGATAAAGTGACTCAGAGCACGGCTGCCAGCGCGGAAGAGACAGCGGCTGCCGCCGAAGAATTGAACGCTCAAGCCGTCACCATGAAAGCGGCGGTAGGTGAACTGCTGAAACTGATTGGTAGCCAAACTGCTGAAGGATTGAACCTTGCCCCGGTTAAACCGGCTAAGGCCCCGGCCAATGGCTTCAAACCCATGCCCAAAACCAACGGCGCAAAGGGCAAAGCCAGCAATGGACACTCTACGGTCATCACCCCCAAGAGCCGCGAGAGCATTCCGATGGAAGCCGGGTTCCGTGATTTCTGATCACAACCGGCTCATCGTCAGTCTTTCTGCTCGAAACTTTCCGCCAAGGCGATGGCTTTGATCATCGCCTTGGATTTATTTACAGTCTCCTGATATTCGCCTTCTGGAGTGGAGTCGTGGACCCAGCCGCCGCCCGCTTGCACATGGGCCAGGCCGTCTTTGATCAAGGCCGTCCGGATGGTGATGCAGCAGTCGAGATTGCCGTTGAAGGAGAAGTAGCCCACGCAACCGCCGTAAGGCCCGCGTTGCGTGCCTTCCAGTTCGGAGATGATCTGCATGGCGCGGATCTTCGGCGCACCGGAGAGCGTGCCAGCGGGGAACGTGGCGCGCATCAAATCGTAAGGCGTCTTGTCTTTCGAGAGATGACCTTCCACCTCGGACACGATGTGCATCACGTGGCTGTAACGCTCAATGATCATCAAGTCCTTCACCTGCACGGAACCGTAATCGCACACGCGCCCCAAGTCATTCCGAGCGAGATCCACGAGCATGACGTGTTCAGCACGTTCCTTCGGATCGGCGAGCAAGTCTTTCTCGTTCGCTACATCTTCTTCCACCGTCTTGCCGCGCGCGCGCGTGCCAGCGATGGGACGGATCTCGATCTTGCTGTTCTCACAACGGACGTGAATTTCCGGCGAGGCACCAACAAGCGCGAAGCCATCCAGTTCCAGCAAGAACATGTAGGGCGAAGGATTGATCGTGCGGGCTGCGCGATAGATGGATAGCGGGCTGGCTTTGACGGGCGCGGAGAAACGTTGGGAACCGACCACTTGGATGATGTCCCCGGCGGTGATGTATTCCTTGGATTTGAGCACGTTCGCCATGAACTGCTCCTTGGTCACGTTGGAGACAAATGGCAAATCTTTCGTATCCGAGTTCAGCGTGACCGGCGTGTTGTGCACCGGTTCCGAGAGCAGCGCGAGGATGCGGTCGATCTCTTCCACGGCGTTCTCATACGCTTCACTGACCTTGGTCGGGTCTTCGATGAAGGCATTGACGAGGATGGTGATGGTCTGGGCCACGCGGTCGAAAATCAGCAATTCGTCCGCGATGAGGAAATACATCGTAGGCGTGCCCAAGTCATCCTTCGCCGGACGCGGGACAATCGGTTCCACGTCATGGATGAACTCGTAGCCAAGGAACCCAACGGCACCACCGGTGAAGATGGGCAGGCCGGGTAATTGCACGACCTTGTAGCGGGCCAAGACGCGCTCGATGACTTCCAAACCGTCGCGAACACATTGGTCACATTCCGTGTTCTCTTTGCCTTTCGCGGGAATGGCGAACTTCTCGATGACTTTGCCGTTCTCGATGAGTTCGATGCGGTTGCCGGTCTGCTTGATGATGGCGCGCGGATTGCAGCCGACGAAGGAATAGCGGCCCAGATGTTCGCCGCCTTCCACGGACTCAAGCAGGAAGGATTCGCCATCGCCGCGGATCTTTTGATAGGCGGAGAGCGGCGTCTCAAAATCCGCAAGGATGCGGCGCGTGACCGGAATCAGGTTTCCCTGCTTGGCCAGTTCCAAAAACTCAGTCTGCTTGGGCGAATACATAACTGTTCTTTTGCTCTACCAACACCGTCGTTCAAATTCTGTTTCCGTCCGCCCCTCCGGGGCGAAGGTTTCTTAACTCTCTTCCACGGGTTCCCTGCGGTCACCCGTGGCTACTGTCGTTTGCCCCTTCGGGGCAGTGTTTGCGAACACTAACTGACTATTATAACACTATCGTCAGTCCGCGAGTTGCTGCGGCTCGGAGAGCCGCGCTCCGCTACTTCTTGCCGTAGATCTGTTCGGGCGTTTCGAGCTGTTTCTCGGTCACCTCGAACTCGCTTTCCTTCACGGAACGGAAGAAACAGGACTGGTAGCCTTCATGGCAGGCGGCACCGACTTGCTCCACCTGGATCAGCAAGGTGTCGCCATCGCAATCAAAGGCGACGTCTTTCACTGTTTGCGTGTGGCCACTGGATTCGCCCTTCATCCAAAACTTCTGGCGGGAGCGGCTCCAAAAATGCGTCTTGCCCGTGGCGATCGTGGACTCCAGCGAGGCACGGTTCATCCACGCCATCATGAGCACGCGGCCCGTAGATTGTTCCTGGACGATGGCCGGGATGAGGCCATCCGAGTTGAACTTCAGCTTGTCGTAAAAGCTCATGCTATTTGTCAGTCGTCGGTTTAGAGTCGTTAAGAGTAGCAACCGTAGGCTTGGCTGAAAAGCCTGCGGGTAAAAAGGTAAAGGCCACCGCCGCCAAGATGCACAGGAAAGCAGCGAGGTGATTCCACTTCAATTTCTCCCCGAGATACATGACGGCAAATACGCTGAAGACAGACAGCGTCACCACTTCCTGGATGATTTTCAGTTCGGTAGCCGAATAGCTCGTGTTACCATAGCGGTTCGCGGGAACCATCAGGCAATACTCAAAGAACGCGATGCCCCAGCTCGTGAGAATGGCTACCCACAGGGGCACATTCTTATGCTTGAGGTGACCGTACCAAGCGAACGTCATGAAGACGTTGGAGCAGACCAATAACAAGATAGGGAACCAGCGTGTTTGGAGAAGTACGCTCATAACCTCACCGGAATGTTTTGTTTCGCCAGATACTCTTTCACTTGGGCCACGGTGAAGGTGCCGTAGTGGAAAATGCTCGCCGCCAACACGGCGTCCGCACAGCCGGCCAAGAGGACTTCCGCCATGTGCTCCAAGCTGCCCGCCCCACCGCTGGCGACAACCGGCACGGCCACGGATTGACTCACGCGCTTGGTGATGACGAGATCGAAACCCTTCTTTGTGCCGTCGGCATCGATGCTGTTCAGCACGATTTCACCGGCACCCAGGCTCACGGCCCTTGCCGCCCATTCCACGGCATCAAGCCCAGTGGATTTGCGACCGCCATGGGAGAAGACTTCCCAACGGTCCGGCGCAACCTTTTTGGCGTCGATGGAAACCACGATGCATTGGCTGCCGAACTTCTCGGCCCCAGCGCGGATCAAATCCGGATTGGAGAGTGCGGAGGAATTGATGCTGATCTTGTCCGCACCGGCTTTGAGCATCACGCTCATGTCTTCCACGGCACGGATGCCGCCACCCACCGTCAGCGGCATGAAGCATTGATCGGCCACGCGCTCGATCACACTTACCATCGAGGCACGACCGTGCGCGCTGGCGGTGATGTCGAAGAACACCATCTCGTCCGCGCCCTGCTCATTGTAGCGCAAGGCCAGAGCGACGGGATCGCCGACGTTCTTCAGCTCGCCTGCTTCCGCTTTGCCGAACTGCACGCCACGGGTCACCTGACCATCATGCACGTCCAGACATGGTATGACACGTTTGGCTAACACAAATTCTTTCGCTTACCGGCCGTTTCGACCGCCGACTCACCGGCTGGGTCCATCAAAAAAAATTCCCGATGACGGATGATCATCGGGACGGGACCTTGCCACGCTTTGCCAGGCAAAAACGAGTCTCCACGAGGGAGGTCCCGCTTATCTATGCCAATGGCTTAAGCCTGCAAACATAGTGGAAATAAAGCCCAAACAGTTCCGCCGCGCAAGCCCCCATTTTGGGACCGGCGCGGCGGTAAATGGTTTAACGATTACTTGGCGGCGGTGAACTTGCCGTCCGCGCGTTTGAAATTCTTGCCGGAGTAGAGCACTACGTTCAGGGAGTTCATCGGGTCCTTGGTGCTGAACACGTAACCGAGCTTGAGGATGCCATCGAGGATCTCCTGCTTGGTCATGGTCTTGCCAGCCGCAACCTTCAGGGCAGCTTCCTTCAGGGACAGCTCATTGCGGGCGCGGCGCTTCGGCCCACGAACACCGGCGACCTTGGGGGCTTTAGCCGCTTTTTCCACTTTGGCTTCCCCTTCAACACCGAGAGCTTTTTCAATCTCAGCCAAACGGGCAGTGAGTTCGGCTTTTTCTTTCAGAAGACCGTCACGAAGAGCGATGAACTTTTTGATGCTGCTATTTTTCATATTTAGAAGTTCTTGTCTTATAACAAGAAAGGACGATTGGCAAACTAAGTTTTAACACCCAAAGCAGACTGCCACAATTTAGCAGGCATAACTTTAGACTCATAGTAGCACCTCTTCTTAGTAACACAACCGACTTACTTAGCGGTAGAAAACCCGCCGGCGAAAACAGCCTGCGCGCAATACAAGTTTAGAAAACAGCAATGAACGTGGAGTAAGCCATTCCCCTTAGACCGATTTTTAGGGACAGATATTTAGCGTTCAACCCGCCACATGATTTCGTGGTGTTGCGGTGATATTTCGCGTGCTTTGCACCGCCAGTTGCAGGCCGAGAAATAAAACCGGTTTGCCTTCAACTCTGGAGTATTTATGACAACTGATTCTATCTCTTCCGAAAGTGAAACGATTAAACCAGCCACGTGGAAGTCCATTGTCGCACCGTATGAGAAACCATCGCCAGGAAGAGCCATCGGGCAAATAGCCAATACCTTTCTCCCTTATGCACTCACCTGGTATTTGATTTATCTCTGCTTGCCGGTATCGCTCTGGCTGGTCCTGCCGCTCGTCATATTAGCCGGGGGCTTGCTGGTGCGTATCTTCATCATCTTCCATGATTGCACGCACGGCTCCTTTTTCGCCTCCCGGACGGCCAACAACGTCACCGGGTTCATGGCCGGGCTCTTTACTTTCACCCCCTATTTTCACTGGCGTTGGGAACATAATATCCATCATGCGACCGCTGGTGATCTGGACCGCCGCAGCGTAGGTGATATCTGGACGATGACGGTAAAGGAATACCAGCAAGCTTCGCCCTGGAAGCGTTTCATCTATCGCATCGCCCGCAATCCGATCGTGCTTTTTGCCATCGCACCGCTCGGGCTCTTCATGATCGCCCATCGCTTTGCCTCACCTAAAGCGAACCGGCGTGAACGGCTTTCGGTTTATATGATGAATCTCGCCATCTTGGTGATGGCCACCCTGATGAGTATGGCCTTCGGCTTTAAGACTTATGCCATCCTGCAACTTCTGATGATGATGATCGCCGGGGGCGCTGGTATCTGGATGTTCTATGTGCAGCACCAATTTGAAGATGTCTATTGGGAACGAGGTGACAAGTGGGATTATACTTTGGCGGCTTTGAAGGGCAGTTCCTATTATAAGCTGCCCAAGGTGCTCCAATGGTTCACGGGTAACATCGGTTTCCACCATGTCCACCACTTGAGCCCGCGCATCCCGAATTATTATCTGGAACGCTGCCACCGTTCGAACCCGCTCTTTCAGAATGTGAAACCCGTCACCCTGCTCAGCAGTTTGAAATGCCTCTCGTTCCGTTTATGGGATGAGGAGAAAAAGAAACTGGTGGGCTTTCCGCAAAACTAAAAGTCTGCAGGATGATTAACGCGCCTTGACGCCGTAATTGATCCCCATCACCCCACCGAGCAGGTTCACCACTTGGACCTGCTCGCATTTTAGCTGGCGCATGAGTTTCTCCACTCCGCGCTGGGCCGGATAGTTCTGCAAAGACTTCAAGATGTAAGCGTGAGTATCCGAATCACCGCAAAAGAGTCGTCCGAAGACCGGCACAAACCATTTCAGATATTGGAAATAACCAAACCGCCACAGGCGGTTATCTGGCACGCCAAAGTCCAGAACCAGCAACCGTCCGCCGGGTTTTAGCACCCGGAGCATCTCTCTCAGCCCCCCCTCAAAGTCCGACAGATTCCGCAACCCATAGCTGATGGTCAGCACATCGACCGAGTTATCGGCGGCGGGAAGCTTCAGCGCATCCCCCCGGACAAACTCCACATGCGC
This sequence comes from Limisphaerales bacterium, assembly GCA_965283725.1. Lineage (GTDB taxonomy): Bacteria > Verrucomicrobiota > Verrucomicrobiia > Limisphaerales > JAEYXS01 > JAEYXS01. The sequence goes on along the minus strand of CBDIPT010000001.1, from coordinate 143,156 downwards.
GACGGCCCCCCGCGCCTGTCTTTGTTTAGCCACGCTCAACATAGGACCGCTAAAATCCACCCCCAAGACCTCCGCTCCCTGCTCCGCCAAGGCAAACGCGACATCCCCCGTGCCACAACAAAGGTCCAAAGCCTTGCTCCCGGGCTGAACTTGAGCCATTTTGATGAGCTTCCGCTTCCAAAGCCGGTGCATCCCAAAGCTTTGCAAATCATTGATCAAGTCATAACGCGGGGCTACGGCCGCGAAAAGGTCGTTCACCTTCTCCGCCCGTTTCTCACCCGCCTCATAGAACTTGTTATCCATCGTGTGAGCCCACTTTAACCCCGCAGGAAGGGGTAGTTCAAAGTTCAATGTTCAAAGTTTGAAGTATTTTACAGCCAAAGACGCCCAACCCAAAAAAGACACACAACCATTTGAATTATAACATGTTACACAACAACCAACCTGGAACTTTAAACCTTGAACTGCGAACTCCCCGCCCCCAGCGGAAAGAATGAGTTTTTGACTTGTGTGGATTTTTTGTCCACGTTTCGGCCCTTGTAAAGCCTCAGGGATGCGTTATTGGCTTTACAGTGTAATAGATTAGTCATGGGCAAATCATTGATCATCGCGGAGAAACCGTCCGTCGCCGGCGACATCGCCAAGGCTTTGGGCGGGTTCAAGAAGACGGACGATTACTACGAGAGCGACGATGCCGTCATCGCCTCGGCGGTCGGCCATTTGCTCGAAATCGCGTGCCCAGAGGAGTTTGAAGCCAAGAAGGGTAAGTGGAACTTTGCCAATTTGCCTGTTATTCCGCCTCATTTCGCCCTGATTCCGCGTGAAAAGAGCATGGATAAGCTCAAAACGCTCCAAAAGCTTATCAAACGCAAGGACGTCGATAAACTGATCAATGCGTGCGATGCCGGGCGCGAGGGTGAACTGATTTTCCGCTATATCATCCAGCATACGGGTGCGAAGCAACCCATCCAGCGTCTCTGGCTGCAAAGTATGACGGCGGCGGCGATCAAGGAAGGTTTCAGCAAGCTCCGTAGTGGCGCAGACCTGCAACCGCTGGCGGATGCCGCGACGTGCCGCAGTGAAGCCGATTGGCTCGTGGGTATCAATGGTACGCGCGTGATGACCGCTTTCAATTCTAAGGGTGGCGGTTTCAACAAGACCACCGTCGGCCGTGTGCAGACCCCTACCCTCGCCATTCTCGTGGAGCGCGAGGAAAAGATCCGCCGGTTCATCCCGCGCACCTACTGGGAAGCCAACGCCTCGTTCACCTGCGAAGCCGGTGAATACGTGGGCCGCTGGTTCGATGAGAAATTTTCCAAGGCTGGTAACGCCAAAGATACGGATGACGCCCTGCGCGCCGAACGTATCTGGGACAAGAACCTGGCGGAAACGATCAAGACGAAGTGCTTGGGCAAGCCGGGCATCGTCACGGAGGACAGCAAGCCGAGCAACCAGCTTTCGCCGCTGCTCTTTGATCTGACTAGCTTGCAGCGCGATGCGAACCGCCGTTATGGCTTCTCCGCCACGCGCACGTTGCAGATCGCGCAAGCCCTCTACGAACGTCACAAGGCCCTGACCTATCCGCGTACTGATGCCCGTGCCCTGCCGGAAGATTATCTCGGCACCACGCGCAACACGTTGGAGTCGATGTCTGGCACGCCCTACGAGCGCTTTGCCAATACGATTCTGGAACAAGGCTGGGTGCGCCCGAACAAGCGCATCTTCAACAATGCCAAGATCTCGGATCACTTTGCGATCATTCCTACTGGCGTCCTCCCGAAGGATCTGAACGATGCCGAAGCCCGTATCTATGACATGGTGGTGCGCCGCTTCCTCTCCGTGTTCTACCCGGCGGCGGAATACCTGCTGACCACCCGCATCACGCGGGTGGAAGGCGAGCCGTTCAAGACGGAAGGCAAAGTGCTCGTCAAAGCGGGCTGGCTCGAAGTCTTCGGTAAAGAAGGTTCCGGCGAAGGCGACGACACGACGAGCAATCTCGTGGCCGTCAAACCCGGCGAGAAGGTCCACACGCGCGATATCGAGCTCAAGGAATCGCAGACCAAACCGCCCCCGCGTTACTCGGAAGCCACCCTGCTCTCCGCGATGGAAGGTGCGGGCAAGCTGGTGGACGACGAGGAATTGCGCGAAGCGATGAGCGAACGCGGCCTTGGCACACCGGCGACCCGCGCATCGGTCATCGAAGGTCTCGTCAACGAAGAGTATCTCTATCGCAACGGCAACGAACTCCAACCCACGGGCAAGGCGTTCATGCTCATCGCGCTATTGCGCGGCTTGAACATCCAGGAGCTCTCGAAGCCGGAACTCACCGGTGAGTGGGAGTTCAAGCTCAAGCAGATGGAGCACGGCAAACTCTCGCGTCCGGAATTCATGTCGCAGATCGCAGACATGACGCGCCGGATCGTGGAGCGCACCAAGGGCTTCCCCGGTGATGAAGTGCCCGGTGACTTCGGCGACCTCAAGACGCCTTGCCCTAAGTGCGGTGCCGTGGTGAAGGAGAACTACCGCAAGTATCAGTGCTCCAAGTGCGATTTCGCCCTGCCCAAATTCCTTTCCAGCCGCCTGATGGAAGCGTCCGAGTCTGAGGCGTTGATCACCAACCGCGTGCTCGGTCCCCTGCAAGGTTTCCGCAGCCGCCAAGGCTTCCCCTTCGCTGCGATGCTCAAGCTGAACGACGAGAACAAGCTCGAGTTCGACTTCGGCGACAACAAGAAGGAAGGCGAATCGTCCGCCCCTGTTGATTTCACCGGCAAGACGCCGCTGGGCAAGTGCCCGAAGTGCGGGGCTCAGGTCTTCGAGAACGGCATGCACTACGTCTGCGAGAAGGCCACGGGTCCGGAAAAGACCTGCGACTTCCGCGCGTCCAAGGTCATCCTGCAACAGGAGATCGATGCCACGCAGATGGCCAAGCTCCTCGCCGATGGCAAGACGGATGTGCTGAAAGGCTTCGTCTCCAAGAAGACGAACCGCAAGTTCGACGCCTTCATGGTCCTGAAGAAGGGCGAAGTGAAGTTCGAGTTCCCGCCGCGCGAAGCCAAGAAGGGCGGCAAGAGCAAAGAACCCGTGCCGAAGATCGATTTCACCGGCCTTACTCCGCTCAACGGCAAGTGCCCGAAGTGCGGCGGCCAAGTCTTCGAGACGGCGGACAACTATCTCTGCGAAAACACGCAGCGTGACGCCAAGAAGTGCACCTTCAAGACGGGCAAGCTCATTTGCCAACTAGCCATCGACAAGGAACAGGCGGAGAAGCTGCTCAAGAACAAGCGCACCGACCTGCTCACCGGCTTCGTCTCCCGCTCCGGCAAGCCTTTCAAGGCTCATCTAGTGGTAAAGAAGACCGGCAAGGTGGAGTTCGAGTTCCCGGATAGTTAGGCAGTATAGACGGGACAGGCTTGGTATTTCAGTCGAAGTCGGCTATCGTATCTCCATGTCCGAAGCTGCGCCTGAAACCGAGATCAAAGACGAGCTGCTTTTGCAGTTCCTCCAACATCTCGCCACGGACCGCGATGCCTCGCCCTACACGCAGCGCAACTACCGCGAAGCCCTCCTCGATTTCTGCCGTTGGCACGCCGAGGACCGCAAATCCCAACCCGTTTGGCGCTCTCTCCAGCGCGATGATTTCCGCGCCTTCCTGCGCTTCTTGGGCCGCAAGAATTTCGGTCGTTCCTCCATCCAGATCAGGTTCAGCGCGCTGCGAACGTTCTATAAGTTTCTCGTTCGCCGTGGTGAGATCGAGGCCACGCCCATCCGCAATCTGACCTTGCCCAAGCAGCCCAAGCGCCTGCCCAAGTTCCTCACACCGGAGCAAACTCAAGCCCTGCTCGAAGCCCCCTTGCGCGAACTCGAGGCTATCCAGAAGTCCGACACCAAGGGCAGCGATCCCGCTGATTTCCTCCGCGATGCCGCCGTGCAGGAAACCATCTATTCCTGCGGCCTGCGTATCAGCGAAGCCTGCGGTATCAACGTCGAGGACATCGACTGGAACGAGCAACTCATCCGCGTGCGCGGCAAAGGTCGCAAGGAACGTCAAGTGCCCATCGGCGCGCCCGCTTTGGAAGCCATCCGGCGCTATCGCCAGGCCTTGGGTGCCCACAACGCCGGCGCCGGCCCGTTGTTCTTCAGCAAACCCGAATCGCAAACTCCCTTGCAACCGCGCCTTGTCCAACTTCGCTTGAAGCGTTACCTCGCCGCCAGCGGTCTGGACCCGGCTTTGACTCCCCACAAACTCCGGCACAGCTACGCCACCCACTTGTTGGATAACGGTGCCGACCTCCGTAGCGTGCAAGAACTCCTCGGCCACGCACACTTGGTCACCACCCAGGTTTACACCCATTTGACCACCGATCGCCTCAAGAAAGCCTATGAATCCGCCCACCCGCGCGCCTGAAACACCGCCTTCTTCCGGCCCTTTCCTCCGCTACCTCTGCGCCCTGCTTCTCGCCCTCGGCCTCCTCACCGGCTGCCAGACGAACAAGATCGATTGGACCGCCCGCGTCGGCACTTACACCTTTGACGACGCCGTGAAAGAGATGGGCCCGCCCGATAAAACCGCCACCCTCACCGATGGCACCCAAGTCTGCGAATGGCTCACCTACCGCGGCGAAGCCGGTGGTGCCATCGTCACCTCCAACCACATCGGCCTCTTCGCCAATACCCTGCCCGGCTCTCCCGATGCCTTCCTCCGCCTCACCTTCAACCCGGAAAAGAAACTCACCGAAGTGAAGCGCATCTATAAATAAATGAACGATTTTTTCATTTCACGGCTTCACAAGACGCCATCCGTCTGCTTTTAATCTCCCAACATGAGCGAAAGTTCCAACATCTGGGATCGATTGACTCAGTTAGTCCTCCTTCTCATCGTCGCCGCCATTTTGCTTGGCGTCGGCGTCTGGTACCTTCCCCTCATCCAGCAGAACGAACGCATGCGCAAAGAAGTGCTGCGCCTCGATAACGAGATCCGCCAGGAAGAAGAAACCGCCCGCCAGTTGAAGGCCTCCATCGATACTTTGCGCGATCCCAACACCGCTCCCAAGGCCGTCGAACGCCTCGCCCGTGAACGCCTCGGCTACGCCAAACCCGGCGAAACCGTCATCCGCTTCGAAGCCCCCCAGACCAATTCGATGACCGTCTCCCCGCGCCCCGCCACCGCCACGCAGTAACCTCACGTAGCCGCCGAGGTAACGAGGCGGAACCAACCTGTCCCCATCGTCGTCGTCCTTCGTCCTCGATTTTCTCACTTTCACAGTTGGATGCTGTACTTCCGCTGCTCCCCTAACTTTGAACCTTAAACTTTGAGCTTATTTATACGCCCGTAATGCAATTACTTCCCCGAAGTGAACTTTCCCGTCTGATCCGTTTGTGAGTTGCTCCTGCGGTGAACTCCTGTACGCGGCACTCTATCACCAGGCCAAACCTCCCGGACCAAACCCTCGCCAGCCACTTCGCAAGAAACGCAGTACGGTAGGGCGAGACTCCGTCGAGCCCTGACTTTTTTTCGCCAAAGCACCACGATAATCACCACCCACATCCGCCAAAGCACACGACCTCTTCTCCCTCTCCTCCAGCGATAGCTGGAGGAGAGGGCACGGGGAGAGGAGGCACTGAACCTCCCTTCTCCCTTTATCGGAAGCCGAACTTCGACCTGCCTTCCTTTTAGAGAATGTATTTCAAAGAGCAATGAAACCACCCGACCCCTGTGCTGTATCGCATTCCAAACCTCCACCTAAAAGGGAAGTCGATTGGAAGTCGAACTTCGACTCGCGCCTGGTCACGGCCCGGCCGGTTCCGCAGTGGGTACGGCAGTCGAACTTCGACCTAAGGATTCCCCGGTTGGACATAAAATCCTACGCCAACCGACGTCCCGTTCCCCCTCCGGCTTACGAGCCCCGATCCCAACGCCCGATACCCTTTCACAGATCCTACAAGACACAGGCGTTTTCACCACCCTCTCCCCTTAACGGGGAGAGGGCCGGGGTGAGGGGTGAGAGCGCCAAGCATTATCAAAACATCCGCCGCTCCCATCCACCCAAAAGCCCATGTCCATAACGGCTCCATAAGGATGCCAAAAGACTCCCTTGAATCTATCAGCGTGAGGATTTCGGCCTTCGTTCCCAACCTTGAACTTCAAACTAGGAACATTGAACTGCCTACCGCCTCTCCTTTACCAGCAGCGAGCTGCCAGCACTCAAACCAATACCATACCCCTGTCAAATTTCCATCACAAAATCACCCACAACCGCAACTTATACGCAACAAACTGCACCCCAAGAAATTACCCACGAAGATTTTTTCCAAACAATGGTAGGGCGGTGGTGCTCCGCCGCCCTTGCATTTCCCCCCCGGCGTTTTGGTCGGGCCCAGCGTGCGGGTTACCCTGCATCCCGGCTGCGTCTCCCGGAGCGCGGCTTTCAAGCCGCTTCAACATCCATTCGCCCGGCGCGGGGAAATTCTCGTAACACCCTTACATCCGTAGGACCGCACCTGCTCCCGCAGCCGCAATTGGGGACGCGGCACCAAACCCTGACCACTCACCACCGGGGCGGTGTTTTTCTTTGACAATAACCTCATAAACCCTTCACGCTATGCCCATGTCCAAGGAGCATCATCTCTCATCCATCCACCCAAGCCAATATCCATTAGTACCGACTATTTGCGGTATAGTATAATGTTAGGCCACTTTACACACTATGACCATACCAGCCGATTTTCCGATTTTGGCTCACCGGCGCGATGCAGGAGATGACGCATTGCTGGACCATCAATTAACCGCGAAAGAGCAGGCATTGTTTCATGAGATGGACGAGGCGACCTTGAGTATTGCCGAGGATTCCGAGCTTGAGGCTTACTATGAGATTATTGTTCCGATCGGTGCGCGGCACGGTCTGAGTCGCCCGCAGGCTATTGCCTTCTGGACCCGTGCCACTTTGTCCACCTTTGAGCCATGACCACGTGGCCTAACCATGCGCTGCAGCCAACGCCGTGTTCGCCTTCGGGTTCGTCCGGTAAGCGATGGGTTTTCAACGCCGCTGCCCCGGCGTGGCTGAGCTTGGGTCGTTAGACCGCTTGCACCCATGCCCACTATCGCGCCAATGGATGAGTTCGCGAGGTTGCTCCGGGCGTTTCCAGTTGCCCGCGACGCGGCGCGTCAGTTGACCACACCCAACCGAGAGGATGACGACGACATCAAGATGGCGATTGTCGGTTTCTCGTATCACCGAACGACTGAGGACTGGTCACGCCAGCATTACGAGTTCATTCGTAGCCGATGCGAGGGCGAGCTTTCAGACCGTGCGCTTCACGAGCATGGAGAGGCGGCGGCTATTTTCCGCGCGTTCGCTTGCCTTGCACTCGGCGCACTTCTTGGATTGCGCGACTCACGGCAGATTGACGAAACTGGTTTCGCGCTGGGTGATGCCCAGCTTCCCGGATTCATGTATGCACACTTGCCAGCCATTGATGAGTTGGACGCGGTCTAACCATGCGCTGCAGCGAACCCGGCGGGGGCGTTGCGGTTGCAATCGTGGCGTCCCGTGCGCCGGGTCGCTGAGCTTGGGTCGTTAGGTGTCAATCGAACGCGCTATGAAATACCTACGTTTGATAATCACACTCGCTGTCATCTGCGTGGCGATCTTCGCCTACGCTACGACGCGAGTTCGCCAGCCGACCGCGCTTGAGCTTTCGAATGTTTGGGTTGGTTGGGCTGACTCATCACACTACTTTCGCTTGCAATTGTTAGAGGATGGGACTGGTCTGTGCAGCCTTTATGAGCGCAGCCGCTCGGCCTCACGCCTTTACGAGATCACCAAATGGACTTTGAAGGGTTACGACATCGAGATCCTTTTCAGACCCATTGACCCGGATGCGTGGCCCGTCACGATGAAGGGGACGGCCAATCCCATGTTCTTGCATCTCAAGCTCGGTGATGGACGCAAGAGTGGTTGGCGTGCCCAAGCGATGTTCGAGCGCGAGAGCTTCATCGAGTCAGCAATGGGCAGCGCCAAGAAGCGGATGCAGGATTACCGAAAGCCAGAGGACAAGAAATGACACCTAACAATGCGCTGCAGCGAACCCGGCATGAGCGTCGCGGTTGCAATCGTTGCGTCCCGTGCGCCGGGTCGCTGAGCTTGGGTCGTTAGGCCACTTCGCACGTCATGCACTCTGACGCCAAACCTTTGACCGATACACAGAGACGCCGACTGTGCGAGATGATGCATCATGCGTTTGTCGAGATGCGCTTGCTTGGCTGGGGCGGCAAGGCGGAGCAGGCAGCCGAGTTGGCTGACGCTTTCCACAATCTTCCAGTTGATATTTGGCGCGACGATTTCAGCTTTCAGTTTTTCCGAGACTCATTCCTTGGTGTTTATCAGCGCAAGTATCCAGAGGGGAGAGTTCGGGATTACGTCGCGATGGCAGACGAGATTGCGGCTTTGAGAGATTGAGTATGAGACACCAGTGGCCTAACCATGCGCTGCAGCGAACCCGGCTTGAGTGTCGCGGTTGCAATCGTTGCGTCCCGTGCGCCGGGTCGCTGAGCTTTTGTCGTTAGACCTCATTCGCGCATGAGAACACTCACCATCTATTTGCTCGCGGCAGCGACGGTGTTCTTGTCCGGTTGCGCCACTCGCAGCGGCGACCCCTTGGAGGACAGAGCGCAGATTTCTTACTACGACAGGAACGGTGACGGGAAGGTTGATCTTGAGAAGCATCAGCATCCCGGAGTTGCGGACGCAGACTGGGAGTTGCGAGATGATGATTACGACGGACGATTCGAAAAGAAGATTCTTTACGGTTTTGCAGTGAGGGAGTCACCTGTTGATATTCGAGTTCCAACTGGCGTTAAGATTGAGAGGACACCATGAGGTCTAACCATGCGCTGCAGCCAACGCCGGGGAGCGGCTTCAGTTCCGCTGCGCGGTTCACCGCCACTGACACGGCGTGGCTGAGCTTAGGTCGTTAGGTGTCACTACGCGTTTTGACATGACAGCCACTTTTCCAGATGAGCTTCGGGCGGCACTTGAGCGCGCGTGCCAGGCACAGAACGTTTCAGTCATCACCCAAGGCCGGAGTGAGATTCTCGCTATGCAGCGAGATGCAGTCGTGCAGAGCATCGAGCGTGTTGCGGCTGAGACTTTACAGTTAGATGACGAGTGGGAGTTTCGCAGACTGCTTGAGCTTTACGAGCAGCTCGACCGAGGGCTTTTGCGGCGACTCATTGAGATCGGTCTAGCAAGCAGCCGCGGCGAGGTCAGAGAGGCGGCTGAGGATTTTAGATTGAGAGTATGACCGTGACACCTAACCATGCGCTGCAGCGAACCCGGCGGGGGCGTCGCGGTTGCAATCATTGCGTCCCGTGTGCCGGGTCGCTGAGCTTGGGTCGTTAGGCCGCTTTACACCATGCGCCATGCTTCCCACCCTTCATGATTTACTCACCGGGATTCGGACGCACGCCCTTGTTCGCCCAGACTACTATGGTGGCTTAGATTGCGACGACGCACTGGATCAGCGCGATTCCCACGGACCGTTCGATTCAGATTGGGCGGCTGTGTATGACGCCACGACACCACGCTGGAACGATGTTTCCGCAGAGTACGCAGTCAGGTAGATGACATCAGAAAGGAGTCTTTTCTCATTGTGAGCGACGCCACAGGTCAGCACGAGATTGCCAGTTACGTTTCAGACGATTTCGACCTGCTTTGCCGGTGTCAGGTTTTGGGGATACACCATCCGCTCATCGAGCACTTGTGGCTGGCTTACCAGAATGGCACATTTCCATTGCCGACTAAGTATGCGGCACAGCAATCAAACGCGGCCTAACCATGCGCTGCAGCGAACCCGGCGAGAGCGTCGCGGTTGCAATCGTTGCGTCCCGTGCGCCGGGTCGCTGAGCTCGGGTCGTTAGGCGGCATCCCATGTCTCCTCTTACTCAACCTGAAAATTTTGATTGGCCCAAACCTTGGCGCTTAATCGAGGCGTCGGAAGCTTCCCGAGAGGTTCTCGGTCCCCAACCCTACGAGCCAGACCCGAAGAAGTTCACTTTCGAAGCCGAGCTACAGCATGAGGTTTGTCCGTCGCACCCGCTCTATCGAGTCGAGTGCCGGGCGGTGGCGCGAAGTTCTGAGCATCCCGATGAGTTCATTTTTACCACGGATCGTACCGATATGTCTGTAGCTTTTGTGCATCTAACGTGGAGGATTGAGGATGGTCCAATGTTTCCGCATATTGTTGGATATGCATCGTGGGAAGCGTTTATTATCGCGTGGACCGAGAGGAGTCGTGATCATGCCGCCTAACCATGCGCTGCAGCGAACCCGGCGGGAGCGCTTTTGTTTTCAGTCTTGCGTTTTTAGCGCCGGCTCGTTGAGCTGATTAGATAGATGACATGACATCCACCGTCCATTTCGCGCGCCCAAGTTTTGCCGAGATTGCCGCGACGATACGACGCATCATTCGGGTTGCGGGTGAGTCTGACGTTAGTCTCACACCAGATTCGACAAATGAAATGGTCCCACGATTGTTCACCGCGCTTGCACCGTTGTTGCTGGCGATAATCGTCGGGGGGTGTGCTCCCCGCACTGATCCCCCCTCGTCCGCGTCGGCGCCGGCAGCCACCGCATGGGTGACTTCGGATGATGGACGGTTGGCCCTGCGCTTGTCCGTGTTAACACCGCGGCTCAAGGTGAAGGAGGACCTTCACGTGGCCGCCCAGCTCCGCAACGTGAGCCAGCAGAAACTCACGTACTGCGGCCCTTCGGCGACCATTACACTGCGAGATCGGTCGGGATGAAAATTTGGGTCGGGGAGCACCAGATCCGCTACACAGGGCCGGCATTGAGTTACGTGATCGGGTCGGCCGGCTTTGTGGTCATCGGTCCTGGCGAGGTCGTGGAAGACAAGATGGAAATAACGGGCAACTTCACCGGCATCGAACGGGCGGGCCGTTACACTTTGCGATACGACTATTCCTACGATGGCTATTGGGACGCGACAGCAGCCGCCGCCAACAGTGGTATCAGCAACGCGTGGCGTGGCACGATCAGCAGCCGCGAGGTGGAGGTGTTCAGAAAATGAACTGCTATTCGCGAATCTTGGGCCCATGGCTTGTGGCGGCGGTTCTGGTCGGCTGCGGTCCGCCACGGGTCTTGGACGAGACGACCTTCAATGCCGGACTCGATCCGAGTGACCGGCGAATCGTCGCCTTGGTGGCGTGGCTGAAGCACAAGGGCGTCACGCTCGAATACACAGGATCTGCCGTGGGTGGCGGGTGGTGGAAGCTCACCGAGCCGAAGACCCCGGCTGATTACGATGTGGTCTTCAGCATCCGCAGCTTTCCCTCCTGGCGTCTGAAGCCCAGATGCGTGCGGCCCTCGACATCAATCTAGCCTACATGGTCAATTCCCCGGCGCGTCTGGCCATGTCCTACGGGGGCACGGTCGGAAAAACCCCGGAGGCGAAAGGCCCCACCTCCGATGATGAACTGCCCAAGGTCAGCGGATTGCCAGTCACAAAAGTGGTAGAACAATGGTTCACGGAATACAAAGTTCGCTGACGCTGCGCTGAGCTTGGGTTTAGACGTTGTCCGCATTCATAAAGGGGTTCCACACATTGTAATACCATCCCCATTCGAACCACCCCCTTTCGCTGTCCGCCAGTTCCGCTCACTCTCTTTTGCGCCGCTTGTGCCTTTTTGTGGCTATCGCCTTCCCCTTGAAATTCGTGTCTTCCTCTTCCAGTGAAGATACCTCACCCTCGCGACGTCCATTGCTTAGACGCTTTGCTATGTTGAAACATCGCCCCTTTTCTCTCGTCGCCGCCTTGCTCCTTTGGGCCAGCCTGGCCGCCCACGTTTCCGCCGCCACGCTCTACGTCGCACCGGATGGCAATGACCAATGGTCCGGCTCCCTCGCCCGACCGAACGCCGCCAAGACCGATGGTCCCCTCGCCTCGCTCGATGGCGCGCGCCTCGCCGTCCGGAAAGTGAAAGCCGCGACGCCGGATGAACCCGTCCAAGTCCAGTTCGCCAACGGCAACTACACTCTCACCCGGCCCGTCAAATTCGATCTCGCCGATACTGGCACCGCGAAAGGCCCGGTGAGTTATCAGGCCGGCCCCGGCGCCAAGCCCGTCATCAACGGTGGCCGCGCCATCACCGGCTTCAAACCCGCCGCTAATGGCCTCTGGACCGCTGAGGTGCCCGCCGTAAAGGCCGGGCAATGGTATTTCGAGCAGCTCTGGGTCAACGGCCAGCGCGCCACCCGCGCCCGCACGCCGAACAAGTTCTTCTTCTACATGCAAAGCGTGGAAGAAGAAGCCACGGAAGCCACCAAAGGCCGCGCGAAGAAAGCCACCCAAACCGTCACCACCCAGGCGGCCAATCTGAAAACGCTCGCGAACCTCACACCCGAGGAGCTCAAAGACATCAACCTCGTCGCCTTTCACAAATGGGATAACACCCGCCGCTTCCTCGATTCCGTGGACGCCGCCAAAGGCACCTTCACCACCTCCGGCGAAGGCATGAAATCGTGGAACTCCTGGGACAACAAAACCGGCTTCCATTTCGAGAACTACCTCGCCGCCCTCGATGCCCCCGGCGAATGGTTCCTCAGCCGCAGCGGCACGCTCTATTACAAGCCGCGCCCCGGCGAGCAGATGGCCGTTGCCGATGTCTCTGCCCCGGTGGCGGACAAGTTCCTCGTGATCAGCGGCGATTCGGCGAACGGCAAATTCGTCAGCCATCTCACCTTTAAAGGCCTGACCTTCCAGCACGCCCAATGGCTCACCCCGCCCACCGGCTTCGAGCCCGCCCAAGCCGCCGCGCCGATCGATGCCGTCATCCAAGCCGATGGCGCCCGCAACATCACTCTGGAAGATTGCGAGATCAGCCACATCGGCACCTACGCCGTCTGGTTCCGCAAAGGTTGTAAAGACAACGTCGTGAAACATTGTTTCATCACGGACTTCGGCGCCGGCGGCGTGCGCCTTGGCGAAGCAGGCATCGCCGCGAAGCCCGACGATCGCACCAGCCACAATATCGTGGATAACAATATCATCCGGCACGGCGGCCACATCTTCCCCTGCGCCGTCGGCGTGTGGATCGGCCACAGCAGCGACAATCAGGTGACGCATAACGACATCGCCGATCTCTACTACACCGGCGTGTCCGTCGGCTGGCGTTGGGGTTATGCGGAGAGCTTGGCAAAACGGAACACGATCGATTTCAATCATATCCACCACATCGGCTGGGGGATGTTGAGCGACATGGGCGCGGTTTACACGCTTGGGCCTTCCGAGGGCACGACCGTCAGCAACAACCGCATCCACGACATCAACTCCTTCACCTACGGCGGCTGGGGCCTCTACAACGACGAAGGCAGCACGGGCATCACGATGGAGAACAACCTCGTCTATAACACCAAGACCGGCGGCTACCACCAGCACTACGGCAAGGAGAACGTGATCCGGAACAACATCCTCGCCTACGGCATCGAGAACCAGATCCAGCGCTCCCGCGTCGAGCCGCACATCTCCTTCTTCTTCACGAACAACATCGTGCTCTGGAAGGAAGGCCCGTTGCTCGCCAGCCAGTGGAAGGACACCAATTTCGTAATCAACAACAACGTGTATTGGAACTCCGCTGGCGCGCCAGTGACGTTCCTCGGCCAATCCCTCACCGATTGGCAAAAGTCCGGCAAAGACAAGACGAGCCAGATCGCCGATCCGAAGTTCACTGCCCCCGAGAAATATGACTTCACGTTGAAGGCCGATTCACCGGCGCTGAAACTGGGCTTCAAACCTTTCGATTATATGAAGGCCGGTGTGTATGGCGATGGCGCGTGGATGAAGCTCGCCAGCTCCGTCACCTATCCGCCCGTCGAGACGCCTCCCGCCATCCCGGCGCCGCTGCCGATGGCCTTTAAGGAAGATTTCGAGAAACTCGCCGTCGGTGCCGAGCCCAAGAAAGCTTCTGTGAACACGGAAAAGAAAGGCGACAGCATCGCCGTCACCGAAGAGAAAGCAGCCACCGGCAAGCGCAGCTTGAAGATCACCGATGCACCCGACCTCAAGAACGCCTTCAACCCGCACTTCCATTTCGACCCGAATCACAAAGACGGCATCACGACGTGCGCGTATGACATCTTTCTGGAGCCGGGCGTGCAGTTCTATCACGAGTGGCGGGATAGATCATCACCCTACCGCACTGGCCCCAGCCTATGGATTCAAGGCGGCAAGCTAAACGCCGCCGGAAAACAACTCATCATCCCGGATAACCAATGGGTGCATATCGAAGTCAAAGCGGGCTTGGGCGCGCAATCCACCGGCACATGGGATCTGACCGTGACCGTCCGCGGCCAAGCCACCCAGAAGTTCACCGGCTTGAAGAATGCGAATGCCGATTGGAAAGAGCTGCACTGGCTCGGCTTCGTAAGCAACGCCAAGGTGAAGACGGTTTACTATCTGGACAATCTGGAGTTGAAGAACCAGCAGTAGGTAGCCACACAGAGGAACAGACGAAGCAGAAGCGAATAGTTCAACTAAACTCGCTCACTAATTCTGCCCCGATAGGGGCGTCTGCCGCTAGCCACGGGTGACCGCAGGGAACCCGTGGTAACCATTCTAAATCGTTGCGCTCCGGCAGGAGCGCGTGATTTGTTAGCGAAAGCAACGAGCTCATCCGCCCCTCCGGGGCGGTATTACATTTATCACTTTTCAACGGGTTCCCTACGGTCACCCGCGGCTACCCTCACTTGCCCCTTCGGGGCAAAATAAAAAGGGCCGCATCACTGCGGCCCTTTTCGTTTCTATCAAATCCTGAAAATCCAACTCACACCGTCATGATCTCTTTTTCTTTGTGTGCGAGGTGCTTGTCGATCTTGGCGATGTAATCGTCCGTGAGCTTTTGCACATCCTTCTCGGCCGCCTTCACATCGTCTTCCGTCACGCCGCCCGCTTTGCCCTCTTTCTTGAGCGCTTCCAACGTATCGCGCCGCACGTGCCGGATGGCCACCCGCGCCTTCTCCGCCATGCTCTTCACCGCTTTCACGAATTCCTCACGCCGTTCCTGGCTCAGTTCCGGCAGCACAATGCGCAGGATCTTCTTATCCGTCACCGGGTTGAGGCCGAGGTTGGCCTTCTGGATGGCCTTCTCGATCGCCGTCACCGTCGTGGCATCCCACGGCTGGATCATGATCACGCGCGCTTCCGGCGTGGTGATGCCGGCCAGCTCGCGGATGCGCATCTGCGAGCCGTAAACATCCACCAAAATGTTTTCCACGAGCGAGCCTGAGGCCTTGCCCGTGCGAACCCCGGAAAACTCGTGCTGCACGACCTCTTCGGTCTTCTGCATCTTCTCTTCGCCTTCCAGCAAAATGTCGTCGATTGGCATAAATATTCTCCTGTCGTAATCCGTAAATCTCTAGGAACTCACCAGCGTTCCGACCTTCGCGCCCAAGACCACGTTCTTGATGTTGTGCGCTTTGAACAGGTCGAACACGATGATGGGCATTTTGTTATCCATGCACAGCGAAAACGCCGTGGAATCCATCACCTTCAACTGCTTCTGCAACGCGTCGATATACGTGATGGTCTCAAATTTCTTGGCCTTCGGGTTCTTCTTCGGATCGCTGTCGTAGATGCCATCCACCTTCGTCGCCTTCAAAATGACCTCGGCCCCGATCTCGTTCGCGCGCAACGCGGCGGCGGTATCCGTCGAGAAATAAGGATTGCCCGTGCCCGCACCGAAGATGACCACGCGGCCCTTCTCCAAATGCCGCACCGCGCGCCGGCGGATGAACGGCTCGGCGATCTGGGACATCGAGATGGCCGTCTGCACCCGGGTAGCCACGCCCTTCTTCTCCAACGCGTCCTGCAACGCCAGCGCATTGATCACCGTCGCCAGCATGCCCATGTAATCGCCCGTAGCGCGTTCAATGCCCCGCTCGCTGCCCTGTAATCCGCGGAAAATATTGCCGCCGCCGACCACGATCACCACTTCCACCCCCAACGCCTGCACTTCCTTGATCTGCTGGGCCATGTCATGCACGACCTCCGGGCAGATCCCCACGCCATCGTCTCCACCCAACGCTTCACCGCTGAGTTTCAACAAGATACGACGATATTTAGGCTTGGGCGTTTTTTTCATGCAGTAGCGATAAATCCAAGGTCTTGCGCGATGGTTTAGTTGGCCGCGCAAACGACGACCCCGAAATTAAGTTGCGAGTTTGTAACAACGCCGCCGCTGGCCGTCAAATCAAGACGGGCAAACCGCGTTTCCTCATCCTCCCCAAAAACAAAAAGACCGGCTGCCCTGCAGGACAGCCGGTCTGCTGAAAACTAAGCGGCTTACGCGCCCACTTGGAAGCGGACGAAACGGCGGATGGTGATCTCGTCACCGAGCTGCTTGCCCACGGCGGCCACGTGTTCCTTGATCGTGATCTCGCTGTTGCGCTTCACGAAGCCCTGGTCCACCAAGCACATCGTCTGGTAGAACTTTTCCATCTTGCCTTCCACGATCTTGGCGATGGCGTTGGCCGGCTTGCCCTTGACCTGTTCGGCGGCGATTTCCTTTTCCTTCGCCACCACGGTCTGGTCCAGTTGATCGCGGCTCACCGCCGAAGGGCTGGCGGCAGCGATCTGCAACGTGATGTCGCGGACGAGTTGCTTGAACTCTTCCGTGCCAGCGGTGCCTTCTTTGCCGGCGCCCACTTCCACCAGCACGCCGACCTTGGCGCCCGTGTGGATGTATGCGGCCACGAGCCCGTTGCCCTGCACTTCCATGCGGTGATGGCGGGAGATCTTGATGTTCTCGCCAACTTTGCCGACCTGTTCGGTGCGGAGCGGTTCGAGATCCACGGACGGATTTTCCGCGAGCTGTTTGGCCACTTCATCGCAGAAAGCACGGAACGATTCGTTCTTGCCCACGAAATCGGTCTCGCAATTCACTTCCACGAGCAAGCCCACCTTGGAGCCAGCCATGATGTGCTGGGCGATCACGCCTTCGTTCGTATCCCGGGAAGCCTTCTTGCCCGCGATTTGGCCACCCTTCTTGCGGATGATGTCCACCGCGGCGTCCAGGTTGCCCTGCGCTTCGGTCAAAGCCTTCTTGCAGTCCATCAAACCGGCGCCCGTCATTTCTCTCAATTTGCCTACGGAGGCAGCAGTAATTTCAGCCATATCTGTTTTCTCTCTTTGTCGTTGAACAGTGAAGAGCCGGACAGGGATTTAATCCCGCCGGCTCTTGCACAAGTAAAGTTATCGTCTTGCTTAAGCCGTCGTCGTGGCCGGCGCTTCCACCGCGGGAGCGGCAGCAGCTTCGGACTTCGCATCAGCTTGGGCCTGGCGCTTCTCTTCTTCGTCACGCTTGCGGCGCGCGTTCTTCGCCTCGAATTCGGCCTTGGCCGCCTGCACCGAGTTGGTGACAGTCGTCAGGATCAAACGGAGGGAACGGATTGCGTCGTCGTTCGCGGCGATCGGATAATCCACCAAGTCAGGATCCGCGTTCGTGTCCACGATGGCCACGATGGGGATACCGAGGCGACGGCCTTCGGCCACCGCGTTGTGTTCGCGCTTGATGTCGACGATGAACATCGCATCCGGCTGCTGTTCCAAGGTACGCACACCGTCGAGGTTCTTCACCAGGCGGGCGGATTCGCGATGGATCATCGCTTGTTCCTGCTTCACGTAATCCTTGATGGAACCATCGGCATCCATCTTCTCGATCTGGCGGAGACGGGCCAAGGAACGCTTGATCGTCTTGAGATTCGTCAACGTACCACCGAGCCAACGCTCCGTGATGTGGTACTGGCCGCACGCGATGGCGGCTTCCTTGACGGCTTGCTGGGCTTGCTTCTTGGTACCCACGAAGAGCACCTTGCCGCCACCGAGCACCGTCTTGGAGAGGAAATTGCAGGCAGTTTCGAGCTGAGTAACCGTCTGGCTCAGGTCGATGATGTGAATGCCATTACGGGCGTCGAAGATGAAACGCTTCATCTTGGGATTCCAACGACGCGTCTGATGACCGAAATGAACGCCTGATTCCAGGAGTTCTTTGATACCTACGTTTGTTGCCATGAACTATATTTTCCGTTTGTTATGAACCGGAAATTTCCGGTCATCCTGCGGAACACAGGATTTATGTTTAGTGTTGTTGTGACCACCCCTACCTACACGGTAACGGCTTGATATTAAGGTCGTTGCAACTTTCTCTCCAGCCCAACCGCCAAGGCAGTTCAGCCGAAAGAGTCCGAAATGTATCAAAAACGAGCCTGGGTGCAATCCTTTATTTCATCACCAACCTATCGCTGAACTGGCTTTCCCTGCTTCCCATCTTCAAGGCTATCACCCTTTTCGATGTTTCCCCTGTTATCACCACCTGTAACCTCCAAGCCCGCTGGAGCATCTTTATCCCCATGAACTCCTCTTGGTTGCGCTTGGCTTTTGCTCTGATTGTGATCGCTACTGCGTTGCCCGTCAGTGCAGCAAACGATAGCGCCGCAGTCACTTCCGCCAAAAAAGCTGTCAACGACACCGAAAAGCAGATCAAAACGGCCAAAAGCGACCTGAAAGCGGCCGAACGCGATCATCAGCAAGCCCAGACGGCCGCCCAAAACGCCGTCCGCTCCGCTCAAGCCGCCCTGCAAAGCGCCGTTAAGAAACAGGCGGATGCCCTCGGCCTGACCGCCGCTATTACGGAACGGGATGCGGCGGCGAAAGAACTTGCCCAGAAGAAAGCCGCCCTCCTCGCCGATCTGAAGTCGAGCAGCCGCTACAAACAGGCCGAATCCAACGCGAGCGAAGCCTCCGCTAAAGCCTCAAAAATCCGGGATGATGCCAGCCTTGCTGATGACCAACGTCAAAAACAACTTTCCGAACTGGCCGGCACACAGCGCCAGACTTCCGAATTGGAACGCAATGAAGTGGAAAACAACCCGGAGCTGGCTCCCCTGCGCCAGCGTTTTGCTGCCGCTGATGCCAAGTGCCGCCAGTTGCAGGCTCAAGTGAACAAAGCCGCCGAAGAAGACGATACCGTCCGCGCAGCCAAGACGGAGATCACGCAAAAAAACGCCGCCGTAAAGGACGAACAAAAGAAAGAAGCGGCCGCCCAGAAGAATTTGGACCAAGCCCAACAGCAATTGCAGAGGGACGAAAAGAAACTTCAGCAAGCCGGCGGAGGAGCGTAAGACTCAGAAGAAAAAGAAGAACAACTGAGCCGGGATAACCGCAGACTGGCCACTCGCTTTTCCCCATTGCCTCCCGTTATCAGTCTGCCACAATTCTTTCATGATCTCCCCGGACCAACGCCTCACGAGGCGGCGTTTTGTCTCACTTACGACTATCGGCTCCTGTCTTCTGGCCCAATCATGGACCTGCTTGGCCGCTGCCGCCGCAAATGAGTCGGCACGTGCCGCGGTCGAAGCCGCGCTTAAAAAAGCTGCCACCTTCTACGCCCAGAACTGCTCCAACTCCGGCGGCTACGCCTGGCGTCACAGTCGCGATCTGCGCTTGAGTGAAGGCGAAGGCGAGACTTCCAAAACCTCCTGTTGGGTTCAGCCACCCGGCACACCTTCCGTCGGCGATGCCCTGCTCGACGTCTATGAAGTCACCGGCGACCAACAATACCTTGCTGCCGCCAAAGCCGCCGCGAACGTCCTCGTGCGGGGCCAACGTCACTCCGGCGGCTGGTACTATAGCGTCGAGCTCGATCCCGCCAAACGCACCGGCGAAGGCTATCGCGACAATCCCAACCATCGTCCGCCCAAATCCGGTCGCGACCTCAAGAACCTCACCATGCTGGATGACGACACCTCACCCGCGGCCGTGCGCTTCCTCATGCGCTTGGACAAATCCACCGGCTTCAAAGACCCCGCGCTCAAAAACACCATCGCTTACGCGCTCAAGTCCATTCTCCTCTCGCAATACCCAGTCGGAGCTTTCACGCATAACTACGATCGCTTCCCCACCGGTTACGACGCGAAGGAATATCCCGTCTTGAAAGCCACCTACCCCGCCACCTGGTCACGCACCTGGCCGAACGACTGGACCGGCCACTATCATCTGAACGACAACATCTCCGGCAACGTCCTTGCCACCATGTTGCTAGCTCATGAGATTTACGGTGATGAACGTTACCTCGCCGCCGCCAAACGCTGTGGCGATTTCTTCCTCCTCGCCCAGATGCCCGATCCCCAACCCGCTTGGGGCCAGCAATACGATGTGAAGATGCAACCCGTGTGGGAACGCAAATTCGAGCCCCCCGCCATCAGCGGCCTCGAATCCCAATACGCGCTCGAAAGCCTCCTTCTCCTCTACCGCAAGACCGGCGATGCCAAGTATCTCGAGCCTTTTCCCAAAGCCCTCACTTACTTGAAAAAATCGCGGCTTAAAGACGGTCGCTTGGCCCGCTTCTACGAATTCAAGACCAACAAGCCCTTGTGCTTCATCGTCGAAGGCAAAGTGTACAACCTCTCCTACGATTTCAGCAAAGCCCCCGATCACTACGGCTTCATCGTGGAATCACGCCTCGACCGCATCGAAGCCGAATACAACCGCCTGAAGAACGGCGGCGACCGCAACGAACTCCCCGCCCACGAACGCCTCCAACCCACCGCCGTCGAAGTGAAAGCCATCATCGCCAGCATGGACCCGCGCGGCGCGTGGATCGATGCCCGCTCCATGAAAGGCTTCAAAAAAGCTTCCCCCGAAGGCGTGATCCAATCCGAGACGTTCATCAAAAATACCAGCACCCTCTGCCATTACCTCCGCGCGACGAAGTAGCGCGCAACGTAGTGGGGCAGGTGCCCTCGCCTGCCATTAGTCGGACAGCCGCCCCCGGCTGTCACACATCCTTTGCCTCCTGCCCTCGTGCCGTCAGGCACGAAAGATTCCTAGCGGCGGCTTTCAAGCCGCCGAATTACGCCCTCAAAACCTTGTCGCGTAGCGACAAAAGATGCCCTTTCCTCTTGTCTATACTCTCAACTCCCCGCTCCAGCCGAACAGCGTCCAAACTAGAATGAGCACTGGAAATGTTGACCCCTTCTCCCCGGGGAGAAGGCCGGGATGAGGGGGAAGAAGACGTCCATAAGCAAATCTAGCCACCTTTCGCCTCAAGGTGCTTCCATTTTTCCTTTCAAATTACGGGAATGAAAAAACTTGCGAGCAATGAGCATCCTCCCGACGTGGTAAGAGGTGCCCGATTCCATCTTATCCATTAGCATTGCAGCAGCAGGGCTTTCTGTTTCGCCACAACCTCAGCAAACAGGGCGTCACACGTCGGAAGCTTAACCCATTCGCTGATCTTGCTTAGAAACGCACCTCGCTCAGCATCTATGGGTTGAACCGGAAGACCCAAAGCAGCAACCGCGTTGCGATATTCCCCAGCCCATCGTACAGCATCTTTGGAGCGTCCAAGTGCCCCAAATAAACATGCGAGCGCATAGGCACTAGCCGGACGCCCATGTGACCGGTCTTGGAGCAACTCGGCTATGCCATTCACATCAAGCGACATGCTAAGCGATGGCAGAATTTCTGTTTTCAATGCTGCAACAACATTGGCTACAGACTTCTCATGTGAAGTCGGCATAGTTTCCCTCACCTTAATGTTGACGAATTGAGCCAAGACTGCAGTCCCACCTTCTTGGCTGGGTGCAGCCAATACATGAATCCGGCAGGTCGGTCGGTAAGCCCCTGTGCGTAGCCTGTCGAACCAAATTACCTGAGCAACTGGACCAGCAAACCTCACAAGCAGATCGTCCCCAACTAACTGCAAGTCAGGAAAAGCAGTGTGATAATCTGCGACGATTAACGCTATTTTCTTAAGAGTAAGTTTCTGAACAGTCATTTTTAAAGGGTCCCAAACATCGTGTTTTCCCTTCCACTTCCGACTCAGCAAATTGTTCACCATACCCGCGCCCTTCTACAGTCGCACGGCTTTGCTCCAGTAGTTCTTTTTCGACACCTTCCCCTTATCCCAAAACCACGTCAAGCCTCTCACCAACCTTCCCTTTGAAGTCTTGTCATTGGTCATTCAATCATTCCTTCGTCATAAACCCCGCGCCGAAAAGGTCGGGGTCGGATTTCGTCATTAGTCATTCCAAAAAGTGCATTTCCCCAAGGCACAGCCACATTCTCCCTATTGCCTCACCTCACCGTAAAACGGTAATCTCGCTCCCATGAAACCCTTCGCTGCCTTGCTTGCGGCCCTGTTGTCGTTCGCCTTTGGCCTCCCCGCCCAGGCCGCCGCGCCGCGTCCGAACATCATCCTCATCCTTTGCGATGACATGGGCTTCTCCGACCTCGGCTGCTACGGCAGCGAGATCAATACCCCGAACCTTGATGCCCTGGCCAAAGGCGGCGTGCGCTTCACCCAGTTCTACAACACCGCGCGCTGCTGCCCTACGCGCGCCTCGCTCCTCACCGGCTTGTATCCGCATCAAGCGGGTATCGGTCACATGGTGGACACCAAAGTCAAACTTGGCGGACCCGGTTATACGGGCGACCTAAACCAGAACTGCCTCACCATCGCCCAAGTGTTGAAGCCCGCCGGTTACCGCACCTACATGACCGGCAAATGGCACGTGACCCCGAACGAAGCCACCAAGCCGAACCCCAGCAAACACAACTGGCCATTGCAACGCGGCTTTGACCGCTTCTACGGCACCATCCACGGCGCGGGCAGCTTCTACGACCCCAACTCCCTCGTGCGCGACAACGAACTCATCTCCCCCTACGCCGACAAAGACTACACACCCAAAGAATACTACTACACGGACGCCATCACGGATCACTCCACGCGCTTCATCGCCGACCATCTGAAGCAGCACAAGGACGAGCCGTTCTTCATGTATATGGCCTACACCGCCGCCCACTGGCCCATGCACGCGAAAGAATCCGACATCGCAAAATACAAAGGCAAATACGACGCCGGCTTCGAACCCATCCGCACCGCCCGTTGGGAGAAACTCAAGCAACTCGGTATCATCAACAAGCAGTGGAACCTGACCCCGCAATCCGATGAATGGAGCGATGTGCAGAACAAAGCCTTCGAAGCCCGTTGCATGGAAGTCTATGCCGCGATGATCGATTGCATGGACCAAGGCGTCGGCCGCGTCGTTGCCGAACTGAAGCAGCAAGGCATTTACGACAACACGCTCATCCTATTCCTCCAGGACAACGGCGGATGCGCCGAATTGATGGGTCGCGGTGCCAAGCAAGCCGTGCCAGAACGCGCGGACCACCCCACCCTCCCGCCGATGGCCGTGACCGATCTGCAACCGAACATGATCCCCAAGCAGACCCGCGATGGCTACCCCATGCGCCAAGGTTACGGCGTGCTGCCCGGCGGCGCGGATACCTACATCGGCTACGGACGCGGCTGGGCCAACGTCAGCAACACCCCTTTCCGCGAATACAAACATTGGGAACATGAAGGCGGCATCAGCACGCCACTCATCGCCCATTGGCCCAAAGGCGTCGCCGCTCGGCAAGCGAACCAGTTCGTCACCACCCCCGCCCATCTCATCGACATCATGGCCACCTGCGTTGACCTCACCGGCGCGAAGTATCCGGCCGAGCAGAACGGCCAGAAGATCACCCCCATGGAAGGCATCAGCCTCAAGCCCGCCTTCACCGGCGCACCGCTACAACGGAACGTTCCCATCTACTTCGAGCACGAAGGCAACCGCGCTGTCCGCGATGGCAAATGGAAACTCGTCGCCAAAGGCCCGGCCGGGGCCTGGGAACTCTACGACATGGAGGCCGACCGCACCGAAACTAAAGACCTCAGCGCGCAAGAACCCGTCATTACCAAGAAAATGATCCAGCAATGGGAAGCCTGGGCGAAGCGCGCGATGGTTTTACCATGGAACTCCGAGCCCGCTTATGGTGAAACTGCTTCAGCCGCGCCGAAAGGCAAGAAAGCCAAAGGTAAGGACAGTCAGAAAGAGCAGTAAATGAAGCACCAAATCCAAAGCTCCAAGCTCCGAAGAAACATCAAACTCCAAACATCAAATCAGTCTGTTTGCTTCAATCGTATCCGTATTGGAGCTTGGTCCTTGGTCATTCTCTGGAGCTTGGTGTTTGGGATTGGTGATTTCGTTTCCGCCGCCAACGCCCCCGGCATGAACGAAGCCAAATGGGTTTATCTCGATAACGGCCAGATAAAACTCGGCGTGAAGGCATCCTCCGGCGCGGGCATCGCCTACCTGTCGGCGAGCGGTTCGGATCGCAATCTCCTCAATCACTTCGATCATGGCCGCCTCGTGCAGCAGTCCTACTACGGCAAGGTGGACGGCACCATTTGGGATAAAAAACCGTGGCGCTGGAACCCCGTGCAAGGCGGCGATTACAAGCACGGCGCAGCCAAGGTGCTGGAGCTCAAGTCAGACAAAACAACGCTCTACGCCAAATCCCTCGGCCGTCACTGGTCCGGTTGCGTGGATTTGCCAGAAGTGACCTTCGAGCAATGGATCACCCTCACCGGCAAAGTCGCCCACATCCGTTACAAGATGACTTATACCGGCACAGACTCGCACCCCAAGCACCACCAGGAAGTCCCCGCCACATTCATCGAGCCCGACCTCGACACACTGCTGGTTTACAGCGGCGACAAACCATGGACTGGCGAGGCCATCCAGCGCTCCAAACCTGGCTGGCCCAATGAACCTCGCAAGATCACGGAAAACTGGGCCGCGTACGTCGATAAAGATGACTTCGGCGTCGGCGCGTACGTGCCCGTTGCCTCGCAGATCACCTGTTACCGTTACAATATTGGCGGCAAAACCCAGCACGGCGCCTGCTCCTACTTCGCTCCTCTCATCGAACTGGCCATCACACCGGGCACGGTGTTCGAGTATGATGTCTATCTGACCTTGGGGAAATCAGACGAAATCCGTAAAGCCTTCACGGACATCCACGCAAAAAAAGCGGAAAACAAGAAACCGTAGTCAGGGGCTGCTCACTTCTTCTTCGGTGCGGCGCCACTCGTTTGCGGTGGTCGCGCTTCCTTCGCATACACCTCGTAACGCGCCCGCAATTCCTTCACCTTGTCCGGATTCGCCTCGGCCACGTTGTTCTTCTCGCCGAGGTCCTTGCTCAGATCGAACAGCTCAACTGTTTCCTTCTCCGGCGCGGCCCCCTTTTTCTTCGCAGCCTTTTGCGGCGCATCTTCCTCATCCCCACCGCCGCCCGCATTACCGTTGAGCACGAGCTTCCAATCCCCCACACGGATGGCTCCCCGTTTGGGCTCGGCATTGAATAAAATCTCCTGATGCGGCGAAGGCTTGCCCTCGGTCAACGCCGCCCACAGATCTTTGCCGTCCAACGGCAGCTTCTGTTTCTCTTTGTCCAGCGAGGCGCCGCCCAGCTTCAGCAGCGTCGGATACCAGTCCACCATGTGCAGCGGCGTCTTGAGACGCTCACCCGCCTTGATCTTGCCATCCCACGTGGCGAAGGCCGCCCCGCGCACCCCGCCCTCATACAACGTGCCCTTGCCCGCGCGCAACGGCCCGTTATCCGTCACGCGACCCGGCGCAAAACCGCCATTGTCGCTGGAGAAAATGAACAGCGTGTTCTCGCGCAGTCCCTTCTCTTCCACGGCGGCGACGACTTGGCCCACAGCTTCATCGAGCGCTGCGAGCATACCGGCCATCGTCCGCCGTTGCCCTTTCAAGCTGGCATAAGGTTCCATGTATTTCTCCGGGGATTGAAATGGTGAATGCACTGCATTGAATGGGAAGTAGAGAAAGAACGGTTTATCTTTGCTCTGTTCCCGCACGAACTTAACCGCTTCCTTGGCCAGCAGGTGCGTGGAGTAGCCCTCCTCCTTCAACCGTTCCCCGTTGCGATACCAGTCCACCTGGTTTTCCCGCGTATGCTCAAAGTAATCGATTGCGCCGAAGAGATGGCCATAAGCGAGATCGAACCCACGAGCATTGGGCCAATACGCTTTATCAAAACTGCCGAGGTGCCACTTGCCCGTGATGGCGGTCTTGTAGCCGACTTCCTTGAGCGCTTGCGCCAAAGTGCGTTCTTCTAAAGGCAAACCATACTCCGCCCAAGGCCGGATGACGCCCACCTGCAACCCCGTGCGGATCGGATACCGCCCGGTCATCAACGCCGCGCGCGTGGGTGAACAAACCGGCTGCACATAGAACGACTCCATCACCGTGCCCGCCTTGGCGAGCTTGTCGAGGTTCGGCGTCTTGATCTCCTTGCCCCCACTGAAGCCACAGTCCATGTAGCCCAAGTCATCCGCCAGCAGGAAAACGATGTTGGGCCGCTTGGATTCGGCGGCGATAGCGGCCGTCGTGAACGCCAGCAGTAAAAAGCACGTCCTGAGCAATAGCTTCATGTTAGGAGACCAGACGGCAACGCCCGGTCGAAGGTTAACGGAAATCGTCGCTGCGAGCTGCTTCTACCCATGGGCGGAGAACCGGCTTAAGGCCGGTCCGCCCGTTCCGCGGCTTCATCACCCTGCTCTTTCATCCATTTGATCAATTCCGCCTTGAGCCGCGTCACGCGTTTGTCTTGCCTCAGGTGATCGATCAGATTGGTCAGCTCATAAGGATCATTGCGGGTATCGTAGAGTTCCCATTGCGCGTGCCGCTCGATCAGGTTCACCAAGTGCGCGGACAAAGCATCCTCTTTCGCCTTCGCCAGCCAGGTCTGATACACCTCCGCATGGCTGTCGGGAATGCCTTCCACCAAGGTGAAATGAGTCGTCCACTTCCGTTCCGGGTTCAGATTGAAGATGAGTTTGAACCGTTCATCCCGGATGCAGCGTTGGGGCGATTTGTTCATCTCGCCATCCCCCGTGTGACTGGCAAAGATGAATTCGCGTCCATGCCGCTCCTTACCCAAGAGAACATTGGCGAAGCTGCGCCCATCCAGTCCTTCGATTGGCTTTCCTCCCGCCAGTTCATTGAACGTCGGCAATAAATCCACCAACGATAATAACGCATGACTGCTGGCTCCGGCTTTGAGGCGCCCGGGCCAGCGCGCGAGGAACGGCACGCGCAAGCCGGTGTCGTAAGCGGTCCACTTGCAATGCGGCCACTCCGGGCCTTGATCGCTGGTGAAGAGGAACAGTGTGTCTTGCTCGAACCCGTATTTCTTCAATGAACCAAGCACTTGGCCCACCCGCTCATCCAACGTGGTGATCTCCTGATAATAGTTCGCCAAGGCCGTGCGCGTCTTCGGCGTGTCCACCATGATCGGCGGGATGGGCAACGTGGCCGGATCATAGGTGTGGTTCTTTTCCCAGATGACATGCGGATTGTTATCCGCGAGCACGAGACACAATGGTTGCTCCGGTTTTTCCTGTGCGTGCCGGGCGAGGAATGCATCCACCGCTTTCACATCCAAGCCTTCACCCCGATAACGCCGTGGGAAATTGGGGTTCGGCGGCAACGTGGCCTTCAATATTTCAAAAGGATACGCCGCTTGCGGGCGCACATCCGATTTGTTCGCCAGCACCACGCGATAGCCCTGCTCGCGGAGATAGTGCGGCAGAGATTTCACATCCGGCCGTGAATCCGTGTGGTTCCCCATCAGGCCATTCCGCGAAGGATACAGCCCCGAATACATGGAGGCTCGTGAAGGTGAACACGTAGGTGAGGCTGCAAACATCCGGGTAAACTTCACCCCACTCGCCGCCAAGGCATCGATCTGCGGCGTGCGCACCGCCTTGTTCCCATAGCATCCGACAAAGTCCACGCCGAGGTCATCCGCCAGGTAGAGGACGATATTCGGGCGCTTCTCCGCGGCAAACAGACCTTGCCCGACCAGTAAAAGGCCGAGCAACAGGCAGCATCGTTTCAGGCTTTGGGCCAAGGGGAACATCAAGCGCAAGTCTAACCAACCCGGACATAAAGGCAATGAGCGGAATGGGTGAGCAGCTATCTATTTCACACCTAAACTCTGGCCAAGCGGATGCCCAACACCCCATTCGGATTAGCTAAGCCGCCCGGCGGCTACGGATGATTGAAACCTCTCCCCATCGGGAGACGTCTGTGTTAGAACGTCTTTCGAACCCGAATCTTATGCTGAAGAAATTACTGGCTACGTGCGTGTTTGTGCTGGCGGCGACCGCTGTTTTCGCCGCGCAGAAACCGAACATCGTCATCATCCTGGCAGATGACCTTGGCTATGGCGATGTCAGCGCCAACGGCGCCAAAACCATCAAGACGCCTAACATGGACCGCATCGCCAAGGGCGGTTTGCGTTTTGTCAGTGGTTACGCCACTTCGGCCACGTGCACTCCCTCGCGGTATTCTTTGATGACGGGCGAGTATGCCTGGCGGCAGAAAGGCACCGGCATCTTGCCCGGTGACGCCGCGCTCATCATCAAGCCCGGTCGCACCACCCTGCCCTCCGTCATGCAAAAGGCCGGTTACAAGACCGGCGCCGTGGGCAAGTGGCACTTGGGTCTGGGCGATAAAGAGATCGATTGGAATGGCAAGATCAAGCCCAGTCCGAACGAAGTGGGCTTCGATTATTCTTTCATCATGGCGGCGACGGCCGACCGGGTGCCTTGTGTCTTCGTGGAGAACCATCATGTGGTCGGGCTCGACCCCAAAGACCCCATCTCCGTGAACTACACCAAGAACTTCCCCGGCGAACCAACGGGCAAAGACAATCCAGAACTGCTCACCAAGCAGAAGCCCAGTCACGGCCATGACATGAGCATCGTGAACGGCATCAGCCGCATCGGGTACATGAAAGGTGGCAAAGCAGCGTTGTGGAAGGACGAGGACATGGCGGATACCTTCACAGGCAAGGCCGTGAAGTTTATCGAAACGAACAAGGATGGCCCGTTCTTCCTCTATTTCGCGCTGCATGACCCGCACGTGCCGCGGGTGCCGCATCCGCGTTTCGTGGGCAAGAGCGGCATGGGCGCACGGGGCGATGCCATCATCCAGGCGGATTGGTGCGTAGGTGAGGTTTTGAACACCTTGGAAAAACTGAAACTCGCGGACAACACGATGGTCATCCTCAGCAGCGATAATGGTCCGGTGATCGATGATGGTTATCAGGATGAGGCCGTGAAACTGTTGGGCGAGCACAAGCCCGGAGGTCCGTATCGGGGCAATAAATACAGTAAGTTTGAAGCCGGCACGCGTGTGCCGTTCATCGTGCGCTGGCCAGCAAAGATCAAACCCGGTGTGAGCGAAGCCATGATCTCGCAGATCGATCTGCTGGCCTCCTTCGCCGCCATGACCGGTCAGATCCTTTCCGAAGCAGATGCGCCGGACAGCTTGAACATGCTGCCCGCCTTGCTCGGCGAATCCAAGCAAGGCCGTGAATTCATGATCGAGCACGCGAACGGTCTGGCCTACCGGCAAGGCAACTGGAAATACATCGAGCCGAGCAAAGGTCAGAAGGTGAACAAGAACACGAACGCGGAAACCGGCAATGATGAAGCTCCGCAATTGTATGATCTGAGCAAGGATTTGAACGAACGCAAAAACGTCGCCGCCGAGCATCCGGAGAAGGTCAAAGAACTGCAGGCGGCATTGGACAAAGCGCGGCAAAACGGACGGACGAGGCTGTAACCACTAACGCTTTGTTGAACTATGAAGACCTTATCACGCATCCTGAGCGTCCTGCTCCTGAGTATTGGCTTTAGCCTTCACGCCGCGGACAAAAAGCCGAACATCATCTTCATCCTCTCAGACGATTTGGCGCAGGGTGATGTCGGAGTCTACGGTCAGAAGAAAATCAAGACACCGAACCTCGATCAGATGGCGAAGGAGGGTACACGCTACACGCAGGCGTATTGCGGCACAACGGTCTGCGCGCCTTCACGCACGTCACTCATGACGGGTTTGCACACAGGTCACAGTCCGGTGCGGGCGAATTTCGAGGCTCAACCAGAAGGGCAATTTCCTCTGCCAGCCGGCACGCTCACCGTGGCGAAGGTCTTGAAGGATGCGGGCTATGCCACCGCTTGCATGGGCAAATGGGGCATGGGCATGTTTGATACCACGGGCAGCCCGTTCAAGAACGGCTTCGACCATTTCTTCGGCTACAATTGCCAGCGGCACGCGCACAGCTATTTCCCCACGTATCTGTATCGCGATGATCAGCGGTTCACGCTGGAGGGCAACACCGGCAAGGGCGTCGGCAAGATCTACGCGCAAGACCTCATCTCCCAAGACACCTTGGATTGGGTGAAGGCGCACAAGGACCAACCGTTCTTCATGTTCTACGCCATCACCCTGCCCCACGGGGATTTCGAGATCGACAAGCTCGGCGAGTATGAAAAGGAGAACTGGACGCCGGTGCAGAAGAATTACGCCGCGATGGTCACGCGGCTCGATAGCGATGTGGGTCGCGTGTTGAAGCTGCTGAAGGAATTGAAGATTGATGACAACACCATCGTGTTCTTCGCCGGTGACAACGGATCGTCATTCAATCCCACCTCAGAATTAGGCAAGGCGTTTGATCAGACGATGGGCGGCAAATTGCGCGGTTTCAAACGCAGCATGTACGAGGGCGGCTTGCGGCAGGCAGCGCTGGTGCGCTGGCCGGGCAAGGTGCCAGCCGGCCGCGTGAGCGATGAACCGTGGGCTTTCTGGGATTTCCTGCCGACGGCCACTGAATTGGCTGGAACGAAACTGCCTGTCGGAGCCAAGACAGACGGGCTCTCGCTGGTGTCCTTCCTCAAAGGCGGCGCAGCGCCCAAGCGGGATTATTTCTATTGGGAACTGCATGAAACGAAGTCCATCCAGGCGATTCGTTTCGGCGATTGGAAAGCCGTTAAGAATGGACCTTCTGCCAAACTGGAATTGTATGATTTGAAGAATGATGTCGCCGAGTCAAAGGACTTGGCGGCGGAGAATCCCCAGATCGTGGCGAAGGCGGAAGCGTTGATGAAGGAAGCGCACGTGGAAGATCCGAACTGGCCGATGGCGGAGAAACGGGCACCGGCCAATCGAAAGGGTGTGGTGACGAAGTAGACGGAGCGCCGAACTCCAGCTCGGCTAGAACTTAGTAAGTTCCGCCTCCTCACGTCGTCGGCTACGCAAGATACGGGCCGAGCTAGAGCTCGGCGCTCCGCTCGTGCGGGTTTGATAGCTCTTGGTGCATCGCGGGGATTCCCTGCTTCCTTGGTTTGTGTAGAGTGGAAGCATGACCCTGTTGCTGAGAAGCGTTCTTGCCTGTTTGTGCTTGGCAGTTGGCACATTGACCAGTTTTGCCGCAGAGACGCGGCCGAACATCATCATCATCATGGCCGATGATCTCGGCTTTTCCGACGTCGGCTGTTTTGGTGGGGAGATCCACACACCGAACATCGATTCGCTCGCGCAGAATGGTTTGCGCTTCACCCAGTTTTACAACGCCGCTCGTTGCTGCCCTACCCGCGCTTCCATGCTCACGGGCCAGTATGCGCACAAGGTTGGTCTGGCCCGCAATGGCAGCAGCCTCACACGTAATGGCGCGACCATCGCAGAGCTGCTGAAAACCAACGGTTATCAAACCGCCATGTCCGGCAAATGGCACCTCTCCTTCACGCCCGTCCTGCCGGAGAAACATCAGATGTGGCTGGATCACCGGTTCGATCCCCAAGAGCCCTTCGCGCCACTCGATACTTATCCCATCAACCGCGGCTTCGATCGCCATTACGGCATCGTGTGGGGTGTCATCAATTACTTCGATCCCTTCTCGTTGGTCGATGGCACGAATGCGGTGAAAGAAGTGCCCAAGGATTTCTACATGACGGATGCCATCACCGATCATGCGGTGAGCTATTTGAAAGATTTTGCGAAGGCCGATAAACCGTTCTTCCTGTATGTAGCCCACTGTGCGCCGCACTGGCCATTGCACGCCTTGCCGGAAGACATCGCCAAGTATCGCAATACCTACAAAGACGGCTGGCACGCACTGCGGGAAAAGCGGTTTGCGCGACAGAAGGAATTAGGCCTCTTCGACCCGAAAACCACCACGCTGCCACCGGTGCAAGGGAACGGCAAAGATTGGGACAAGCTCACGCAGGAGGAGAAAGAGTATCAAGCCACGAAGATGTCCGTGCATGCGGCGATGGTGGACCACTTAGATCAAGGCGTCGGCAAACTGCTGGCGACCCTGCGTACGACCAAGCAACTCGATAACACCGTCATCTTCTTCCTCGCCGACAACGGGGCTTCACCGGAAATCCCGAATGTGCCCGGCTATGACCGCACTGCATTCACGCGCACGGGCGAGAAATTACGCTATGATCCAGATGTTATTCCTGTGGATATGCTTGGCAGCCAGACGAGCTACACGGGCATCGGTTCGTACTGGGCCAGCGCGGCCAACACACCGTTCCGCTTCTGGAAGAAAGAATCGTTTGAAGGCGGGGCACACACGCCCATGATCGTGCATTGGCCTAAAGGTTTGAAAGCCAAGGGCGGCACCACTACCGATCAGGTCGGCCATGTCATTGATCTGCTGCCTACCTGTCTCGACTTGGCCAAAGGCCAATATCCAGCCGAGCTCAATGGTAGCAAATTGACGCCGTTGGACGGGCTCAGTCTCGCGCACGTTCTGCAAGGCAAACAGCGCGCGCCGCATGACACGATTTTCTTCGAGCATGAGAACGGCCGTGCCGTGCGTATGGGGGACTGGAAGCTCGTGGCTTTCTCCAAACCGCAAAGCGAATGGGAACTCTACAACCTGGCTCAGGACAAAACCGAGATGAACAACTTGGCCAAGGAGAATCTGGAACAGTTCAACAAACTGAAATCGCGTTATGACGAATGGTTTCATGCTGTGGCTGAGCCGATGATTCCAGAGAGGGCGAAGGGAAAGTAGGTTGCTTTTAAGATTACATCCTCCTTTACCCCACCTCGCGTCAGCGAGGTTAGATTCTTAGCCACGGGCTTTCAGCCCGTGGGAGATGTTTTTAGATCTACGCGTCACGTAGTGACGCAAGGGAGAGCCGACTGCGGGTTCATTTCTTCCGTCGCTACGCGACGGTGGGTTCGTTTGCGTTCGACGGCGGCTTGAAAGCCGCCGCTAAGAATCTTACGTGCCTTACGGCACGAACAATGACGGATCATGGACTGTGCCCCGCTCCGATTGCTTCGTATGTGCTGGGTTGATAATTGTTGGATACATCAAGACAGGTGCACAGCGCACCTAACAACCAGCCAATTAACGGTTGCAGTTCTGGCACTATCGGCTAACACCTTCCGCATGCGTTTCCCTGTTTTGTCTTTGGCGGGCTTGTGCCTGCTCACCATCGCATGTCTCGATTCTGCCTGGGCTCAAGGCAGCAAAGCGGACTACGAGCGTGCCGCCAACCTGCGCAAGTTGACGGACAATAAAGTCCTCAACCAGAAGATCGATCCCCATTGGCTCAGCAACGGGGAAGATTTCTGGTATCGCCGTCAATTGCCGGACAATGGCTACGAGCACATCCTCGTGATCAGCAGCCAAGGCAGCCGCCAAGTGGCCTTCGATCATGCGAAACTGGCGGAGGCCATGGGCAAAGCAGGCATCAAAGATGCCAAAGCAAACCGCTTGCCGCTGGATAGGATAGAACCAGTCGATAAAAACACTCTCGAACTCTTGGTGCGCGGCAAATGGTGGCGTTTGAGCACAGTTTCCTACGAGCTCAAGCCTTTGGATAAGGCCGCCCCTAAGCTCACCGCCACTGGCAGCGGCAAGAACGCCTCCCGCAACACGGGCGGAAATTCGGGCATCACCTTCCTGAATCATTCCGGCGGTGAAGTGGAATTGTTCTGGCTGGACACGCAAGGCAACCGCAAGAGCTACGGCAAACTTGCAGCGAATGCTCAACGCGACATGAGCACTTACGCCGGTCACGTGTGGCTCGTCACCGGTAAAGACGGCAAACCGCTCGGCCAATTTGAAGCCTCGCAGGAGAATGCCATCGCTGAAATCACCGCCACTCCCCCGGCTCCAGAAAAAGCCCCAGCAAGCAAGCCGCGCAATGAATCGCCGGACGGCAAATGGGTCGCCTTCTTCAAGAACAACAACCTCTGGGTGCGCGCCAAGGATACGAAAGAGGAAACCGCGCTCAGCACCGACGGTACTGCGCAAGATAGTTACGGAGGCACGCTGTATTGGTCGCCGGATTCGCAGAAGCTCGTGGCCATCCGCACCAAGCAAGGTGGTGACCGAAAGGTTTACCTCGTCGAATCCTCACCGAAGGATCAACTGCAACCCAAGCTCATCAGCTATGATTACCTGAAACCCGGCGACCCTATCCCCCAAGCCAAACCGCAACTGTTTCAGCTCGCTACCAAGAAGCAGATCAAAGTCAGCGATGAACTGTTCCCGAATCCTTGGAGCGTCACGCAGATGCAATGGTCAGCCGATTCGCGCGAGTTCAGCTTCCTCTACAATCAACGCGGGCATCAGGTGTTACGCCTGCTGGGCATTCATGCCGAGAGCGGCACAGTGCGGACCATCATCAATGAAGAGAGCAAGACGTTCATCGATTATTCCGGGAAACAATTCCTGCATCGCGTGGAGAAAACGAGCGAACTGATCTGGATGTCCGAACGCGATGGCTGGAACCACCTCCACCTCTACGATGGCAATACCGGCGAAGTGAAGAACGTGATCACCCAAGGCGATTACGTCGTCCGCGGCGTAGAACGCGTGGATGATACGAAGCGGCAGATCTGGTTGCGGGTCGGCGGCTTCAAGAAAGAGGAAGACCCCTACTATGTGCAGCATGTCCGGATCAGTTTTGACGGCACCGGATTGGTTCCGCTGACAGCGGGAGACGGCTCACATGAAGTGACCTATTCACCCAACGGCAAATACCTGCTGGATGCGTGGTCGCGCGTGGATCAGCCGCCGGTCACCTCCCTGCGCAACGCCGAGAACGGAAGTTTAACCAGTGCCGTGGAAACAGCGAATTGGTATCCACTGCTCGCTACGGGCTGGAAAGCACCTGAACGGTTCGTGGCCAAAGGACGGGATGGTGCCACCGACATCTACGGCATCATCATCCGCCCGACGAATTTTGATCCGGCCAAGAAATATCCGGTCATCGAATACATCTATGCCGGTCCGCATGGGGCTTTCGTGCCCAAGGATTTTCATGCCTACTATGGCATGCAGGAGATCGCCGAGCTGGGCTTCATCATCGTGCAGATCGATGGCATGGGGACCAATTACCGCTCCAAGAAATTTCACGATGTGTGCTGGCAAAACCTGGGCGACTCGGGTTTCCCTGATCGCATCCTGTGGATCAAAGCCGCGGCGGCGAAGTATCCGGCCATGGATATTTCCCGCGTGGGCATCTATGGCGGCTCGGCCGGCGGACAAAGCTCCACCCGGGCACTGCTGGCCTTCGGGGATTTCTACAAGGTGGCCGTGTCCGACTGCGGGTGTCATGACAATCGCATGGACAAGATCTGGTGGAATGAGCAGTGGATGGGCTGGCCCATCGGACCGCACTACGCGGAGCAATCCAACGTGACCCAGGCGCACAACTTGAAGGGTAAACTCATGCTGGTGGTCGGGGAGCTGGATCGCAATGTGGACCCGGCCTCCACGATGCAAGTGGCCAATGCACTGGAGAAGGCGGACAAAGACTTTGACCTGCTCATCATCACCGGCGCGGGACACGGGAGCGCGGAGACGCCTTATGGCCGCCGCCGCCGGCAAGATTACTTCGTGAAGAACCTGTTGGGAGTCGAGCCGCGGTGGGAAACCTTGGTGAAGAAGTGACTCTGGCCCAAGTGTAAAAGAAGAAACCCGCCGGCTTGAAACAAGCCGGCGGGTTTTTGCTAAAATGAATTGGCCTGAGATCAGCCGCCAACGCCACCACCACCGCCGCCGCTTTCACGGAGGACGGTGAGGGTATCCGAGAGGAGCGTCGTGGTGGTACTGCCGCCACTGCCGCCACCGCTGCAATGGTCGTCGTCATCGCGGTCGCAACCATAACGGCTGCGGCTACGGCTGCGATTACGGTCGCAATCATCGTCATCGTCGTCACCGCCACCCGTGGAGCTGCTTGTGAAGCTGAGCTGGGCTTGCAGGGTCGTGGCGCCATTGACCGTGGAGAGATCGGCCGTGAAGGCGATGGAACCCGCGGTCGTAGAACCCGGGATGCTGACCGTGGCAACGACCACGTTATCTTGCAGCAACCGCAAGACCGCGCCCGAGTTGGCGGGTGCCGTGTAGGCCACCGAAACCACAATGGAGGAATCAGCGCTAACGATGGTGCCTGTAGGGGTCAAAGCCACCGAACCGGTCACCGGCACCGGAGTCGGCGCGGGCGGCTTGGGGCAATCACGGTCATCGCGGTCGTCGCGATCACCGCGACCACCACGTGAATCACCGCAGTCTTTGCTGCTCTTGCTGGAGCTCTTGCTCGAGCTCTTGCCACCGGCCGTGGCGGTATCCACCGCTGCGAACAGCGAGGACGCCACGAGCAGGGCGCTCGCATATTTGATGACGTTGTTCTTCATGTTATGAGGTATGTATTATGTATGACTGGTTGTTGTATTTGTTGGGCACACCTTAGGAACAAGCCTAATAGACCTATTCTGAATGAGGTACACAAGCACTAATGCAAATAGCAAGAATAGAGCCAATAGGTTCTATAACCCCCATTCCAGCCTTTCGTTTTAATCCTCCGCCGCTCATCGCATCGGGCCAAAGACAGCGGCGCCCCCCAACGTCATTCTTAATCTGCTGATTTTAAACAACTTAAAATCAGGCAACTGGTTCTATGGCCACCAAACCAGCCATAGAATGCCCCCAGCAAGCCAATGAAAGAGGCGATTTTGTCAGCGCAAAATCAGCAATGTAACCAAGTCCCTGAATTCAGCGCAGGAGCAACTTTCGCAAAGTTTGAAACCCTCACTCGCAATCTTCTCTGATAGGGGAAAACAAAACACCCTCCCGACTTGCGTCAGGAGGGTGGGAGAAATCAGCCATTGGCCGGTTCAGATCAGCCGCCGATGATGATGCCGCCACCGCCGCCGCCACCAGGCTTCACAACGATCAAGAAGTCCGAGGTGAGCGTGACAGTGGTCGGAGTGCCACCGTCGTCATCATCACAATCTTCTTCGTCATCATCATCACAGTCGCGGTCACGATCACAGTCGCGGTCATGGTGCGAGCCATACGAGGAATAGCGGTTGCAGTCGCGACCGTAGTAGGAATAACGGTTGTAGCAGTTACGATCGTCGTCGTCATCATCATCGCAATCACCCGAACCTGAGCCCGAGCCGCTGGAGGTCGTGTAAGTCAGTTGGACTTGGAAGACCGTCACATCGAGATAATCCGGAACCGCGATGTCAAAGGTGGCGTTACCCGCGCTGGTGTTGGCCGGCACGATGTAAACCGCCACGGGAATCTCATCCTGGAACAGGGTGACTTGGGCGGAGGAGTTAGCCGGTGCCGTGTAGGGCGCGATGATATGAACGGTCGTGCCGATGCCTTCAATCGTGCCAGTCGGCGTGATCGAGATCGTGCCGGTGGTCTGCGAACCGGTGCCGGAGCCAGAGCCCGAACCGGATCCTGAACCAGAACCGCTGCCGGAACCGCCGGAGCAATCACGATCACGGTCATCGCGGTCATGATCATCCCGATCACGGGAATCATTGCAGTTATTGTTGTTGCTGCCGTAACCATAACCGCCATAGCTGCTGTAGCCATAGCGGGAACTGCTGTATCTGCTCTTCGAACTTCTGCCGGAGGCGCTCGCATCGAGCACCGGTCCCAAGAGGCAGGAAGCTACGAGCAGGTAGCTCGCATACTTGATGACGTTGAGTTTCATGTGTGTTTATCGACTAGGTTTTTATGGCTCTATTTAAAACTTATCCAAAAGCGACGTGTACCGTAAATTTACTGTCTTTAGTTTATAGGCTAAATACAGGACAATGGCTAGCATATTTAGGACCATTCAACCCTAATAATCAACGAGCCTAATGCCGCAAAGTGCCTAATTACCGTCCTAAATCATACGGAACCCCTTACAAACAGGAAAGTAACACGAATTGGCAGAAGCCTATTAACAAGACACTCCAGCCCGTTTTAAAAATCGCGCGCAAGAAAAAGTATTAACACCGCAAAATAGGGCCATTCACCATATTCAGCGCCTCTCATTTTCAAGAATCCATTGCCACTGCCAAAGGGCACGCCCAACTTCCATTGCTCATCGATTCTCATCCCCGCGAAACCAAAAGATCCATCTTTCAGTTTAGCCTTTGAAAAACTACGTAACCCCACGGATAATACTCACTTGCGTCGGGGGATGTTGACCCAGCCAGCAGACTAACCCAAAATTGCTCTTACAGAATCCACCCCCAATATGACCAGCTTAAGCAAATTATTCGTGATCGCGGCGGCCTTCCTCGCCACCTTGAGCCATGGGGCGGATCAGCCAAATATCTTGGTCATCTTGGCGGATGACCTAGGCTGGGGTGACCTTTCTTGCTACGGGGCCAAGGACCTAAAGACCCCGAATATTGATAAACTGGCGGCCGGCGGACTTAAATTCACGAACTTCCGCGCCAACAGCTCTGTCTGCTCCCCTACCCGCGCCTCGCTGCTGACGGGCCGTTACCCGGACCGCGTCGGCGTTCCCGGCGTCATCCGCACCCACGGCAACAACTCTTGGGGGCATCTAAAACCGAGCGGGATCATGCTACCGCAGCTGCTCCGTAATGCCGGTTACCACGCCACGATCATCGGCAAGTGGCATCTCGGCTTGGAAACACCCAACACGCCCTTGGAACATGGTTTTGAATATTTCAACGGCTTTCTGGGTGATATGATGGATGATTACTACACCCATCTGCGGCATGGTGAAAATTACATGCGGTTGAACAAAGAAGCTTCCAAACCCACTGGCCACGCCACGGATCTCTTCACCAACTGGGCGGTGGAATACCTCAAAAATCCGGTCCGGAAAGAGAAACCATTTTTCCTCTATCTGGCCTACAACGCACCGCACTCACCCGTCCAACCGCCGGAAGAATGGCTGAAGCGCGTGAAGGAACGGGAAAAGGGCATCGATGAAAAACGCGCGAAGCTCGTGGCCCTGATCGAGCACATGGATGATGGCGTCGGCAAAATCATGGCCGCACTGGAAACCGCCGGGAAGAAAGAGAACACGTTGATCATCTTCACTTCGGACAATGGCGGCGATCTTTCCAGCGGTGCCAGCAACGGCCCGTGGCGCGATGGCAAACAGAGCATGTACGAAGGCGGGTTGAAGGTGCCGTTTATCGCGTATTGGCCAGGCAAGATCGCGGCGGGCAAATCGGACGACCTCGAAGCCGTCACGATGGATATCTACCCGACCTTGCAAGAGGTGGCCGGAGCCACCAAGCAACCGCGCACGGATGGCTCCAGTTTTCTGCCCGCGTTGCTCGGTGAGAAACAGGAGTTCAACCGCGAATTGTATTTCACCCGGCGCGAAGGCGGCTTGAAATACGGCGGCAAAACCATTGATGCCGTCATCAAAGGCGAATGGAAGCTGCTGCAAAACAGCCCGTTTGAACCGATGGAACTTTATCACCTCTCCGCCGATCCCAAAGAAGAACACGATCTCGCCAGCAAGGAACGTCGCATCTTCAACGAGATGGCGATCATCTTGCAGAAGAACTTGCAAGCAGGCGGTGCGGTGCCATGGCAAAAGCCGTTGCCGTAAGCGGGCGCGGCTCCTGCGTATCGGGCGCGGCTTGACTTCTCGGCCAAAAGGCGCAAATCAAAAGCGTGCACTCCCGCTTACTTGCCGTCGTCGCGGCCATCTGGTTGTCGTTCTTCTCATGCGGTCATGCCGCCGACGCGGCGTCTGACATCCGCAGCATCGCGCCCGATTTGGTGACCCCGAAGATGATCCCAGGCGATGCCGCTCCCGGCCAGCGGGTGAAGCAAACGGCCTCCGGTTATCAAGGCACGGCCGTCTACCACGCGCTCTACCTGCCGGTGGATTGGCAACCGGGGAAAAAGTATCCGGTCATTTGCGAATACGCCGGCAATGGCAATTACACGAACAAGTTCGGTGATTTCTCCGCCGGCATCGTAGAGGGCAGCAACCTTGGCTACGGCATCTCGGGCGGGAAAGGCTTCATCTGGTTGTGCCTGCCGTACGTGGGACACAAGGACGGCCAGCTCACCAACATCACCCAATGGTGGGGCGAAGTGCCGGAAACGAAGAAGTATTGCCTGCAAGCAGTCCGCGAAGTGTGCGCTCAATATGGTGGCGATACGAACAAGGTGTTCCTCTCGGGCTTCTCGCGCGGGGCCATCGCGTGCAATTACCTTGGCTTGCATGATGAGGAGATCGCCAAGCTGTGGTGCGGGTTCATCGTGCACAGTCACTACGATGGCGTGCGGACCTGGCCTTACGCGGATTCAGATAAAGCATCGGCTCTAGTGCGTTTAAAGCGACTCAATGGACGCCCCCAAATCATCAGTCAGGAAGGTGGCACGGGGGATACACAAAAATATCTGACGGAAACAGGAGTGAAAGGTGCGTTCACGTTCATGGAATTCCCCTACCGCAATCACACCGATGAGTGGGCGCTGCGCCCAGTGAAGGAACGGGAACAGGTGCGGAAATGGTTGGCTGAGGTGTTGAAGCGAGGCAACTAAGTAGCGCAGGTCGGCGACCTGCTGTATCGCCGACTGGCAGTCGGCAGGCTATTCGACTATTTCACGGCATGCAGATCACCGATCTGCGCTACATCATAGCGCATTCGGACCGAACGGATACTCGACGCTCTTGTTTCCCATTGAACACGCGAGACTTTCGTTGCGACAGCATGGTTGACGCTCCTCCCGTATCAGAGGCAAACTCGCGGCATTCCATGAACACCACACGACGTGAATTTCTCGGCGCTTTGACG
This sequence comes from Limisphaerales bacterium, assembly GCA_965283725.1. Lineage (GTDB taxonomy): Bacteria > Verrucomicrobiota > Verrucomicrobiia > Limisphaerales > JAEYXS01 > JAEYXS01. Next base: position 102,318 of record CBDIPT010000001.1, on the reverse strand, counting down.
CTCGCCAGTTTGGGAGCCACTTCTGCCTTGGCGCAAAACGCGGCGCCGGCCACGACACCCGCAGCTCCCGCCCGGCCGCAGCAACCGCCACCGGTCGTCTCGCCGGAAATCCACGAAGATCGCACGGTGACGTTTCGTTATCGCTCCGCCACAGCCAAAAAAGTGGAAGTGAGTGGCGAATGGGGCGGCGGTAATAAGGCCATGGAGAAGGCGGCGGATAACGTATGGAGCGTGACTCTCGGGCCATTGGAACCGGAGCTTTACGGCTACGGCATCGTCGTGGATGGCTTGCGCATCGTCGATGGCTCCAATCCGTTCACCAAACCGGCGCGCAATGTGAATACCAGCGTGCTGGACATCCCGAGCAAACCGCCCTCCAACCAAGACTGGCAGGACGTGCCCCACGGCACAGTGCATCAGCACAACTACATCTCGAAGGCCACGGGCGCGCTCCGTCGCGTGCACGTCTATACACCACCGGGCTACGGCACCGCGAAGAAGAGGGTCAATTATCCCGTGCTCTATCTCTTGCACGGCTCCGGAGATAACGATGCCACCTGGTCTACCTTGGGCCGGGCCAACTGGATCGCCGACAATTTGCTCGCGCAGAAGAAGTGCGTGCCGATGGTGATCGTGATGACGGATGGGCATCTCGTCATGCGGCGCACGGAAGCGGAACGCAATGCCAACCTGGAGATGTATGAAAAGGATCTGCTGGAGTCTGTGATCCCGCTGGTGGAGACAAACTACACCGTGAAGACCGATGCCGAGAATCGCGCCATCATCGGTCTTTCGATGGGCGGACAGCAATCGTTGGTGATCGGGCTCAAGCAGGCGGCGAAGTTTGCCTGGGTCGGCGGCATGAGTTCCGCCGTGCGTGACCCGGATACAACCATCGGACCGATCCTCAAGCAGCAAGGGCAACTGAACAAACGCCTGAAGGTCCTGTGGTTCGCGGTGGGCATCGATGATTTCCTGCTGAATGAGAACCGCAAGTTCAGCTCTATGCTCGATGAACGCGGCATCCGTCACGGCTACAAAGAAACACCCGGCAACCATAGCTGGCCCGTGTGGCGGAAGTATCTGATCGAGTTTCTACCGATGATTTTTAAATCATAGTGGAGCGCCGAGCATTGCTCGGCGCGAATATTTTAAAATTAGATTTTAAGGAGTAAGGCCGAGCTGGAGCTCGGCGCTCCAACTGTTGTATGCGTATCTCTTCATTTATTACTCGGTGTGTCAGTTCGTTGTTGCTGCTGTACACGGCAATCCAAAGCCAAGCGGCGGAACATAAATTCGATGTGGTGGTGTTTGGGGCCACACCGGCGGGCGTCACGGCCGCTGTGGGGGCAGCGCGGGAAGGCGCATCCGTCGCGCTCGTGGAGCCAATGGATATTGTCGGCGGGGTGATGACGAGCGGGTTGAGCTTTAGCGATTCCAACCAGACGGACCGGCGCACTTTGCTCGGTTTGTTTGAGGAGACGCATCTGCGGATTGAGGCTTACTACAAGGCCAAGGGCGTCACTCTCCCCTACTCGATCGCCGAGAAAGATCAAAAGCACTGGACGTATGAACCACATGTCGCCGCGAAGGTGTTCGACGACATGTTGAGTGAAGCCAAGGTGAAGGTGTTCTTGAATGAACGGCTCACGACGGCGAAGAAAGACGGTGCCCGCATCCAGTCGTTCAGCACGCGCTCGAACACATTCACGGCCAAGGTGTTCGTAGATTGCACGTATGAAGGTGACCTCATGGCGAAGGCGGGCGTGAACTACGTGGTCGGCCGCGAAGGACGCAAGCAGTATGGCGAATCGTATGCCGGGAAGCAGTTTCCCAAAGTACCGGTAAAGGCCTCGCCTTATGATGCACAGGGCAAACTCTTGCCGTTGATGACCGCGAAAGACGCCGGCGATGAAGAAGCAGGTGACAAAGGGGTGATGACATACAGCTATCGCCTGTGCATCACCACAAACGAGGCGAACAAGGTGGCGTTCCGCAAGCCCGCGAACTATGACCCGGCTAAGTATGAACTAGTCCGCCGCTTTGCGAACACCACCCGGGCGAAGAAGCCTTTCTTTGATTTCTACATCCTGCCCGGTGGCAAATGGGACGGGAACAACAGCATCGGCGGGCAGATCTCGCTGGGATTGGTGGGCGAGAACTGGGGCTGGCCCGAGGCATCATATGAGGAGCGTGACAAGATGTGGCAGGCGCATAAGGATTACACCGAGGGCTTGATCTGGTTCATGCAACACGACGAGGGCATTCCCGAACCGGTGCGCACGGAGATGCAACGCTGGGGCTTGGCGAAAGATGAATTCGCGAAATGGGACAACTGGCCGCCGGTGCTCTATGTGCGTGAAGGTCGCCGGATGATCGGCGAGTATGTGCTCACACAGAACGACATCCTTACGAACGTGGCGAAAGCAGACTCCATCTGTATCGGCTCGTTCCCGATCGATTCGCACGATGTGCAACGCGTCGTCACGGCGGATGGCAAGGGTTTCATCAATGAAGGGACCATTTTTCCGAAGCGTATCCCCGGATATGCGATCGGCTACCGCTACCAATTGCCCTATCGCGCCATCACGCCCAAACGTGCGGAGTGCCAGAACTTGCTAGTGCCAGTCTCGCTCTCCAGCACGCACGTAGCGATCTCGTCAATCCGCGTGGAACCGACGTGGATGGTCTTGGGCCACAGCGCGGGTATCGCCGCAGCCATGGCGGCGAAGGCGAATCAGGCGGTGCAGGACTTGCCGTATGCGCAACTGCGTGAACACCTGATCGCCCAGAAGCAGGTGCTGGAAATCCCGCCACTTCCTCCCTTGCCAACCAAATCCAGTGCGAGTGGCAATGGAATCGATCCAAAGTCGCTCCAAGGCATGGTGCTGGATGATGCGGATGCGACGGTGACTGGTTCATGGGAATACTCAACGAACTTCAAACCGTTCATCGGTCGCGGCTATGCCCACGATGGAAACGCAAACAAGGGCGACCTGAAACTGGTCTTCCAGCCGGAGATTCCGCAGGCAGGCAGGTACGAACTGCGCGTGGCTTACTCGCCGCATGAGACGCGGGCGGCTCGCGTGCCCATCACCGTGAAATCAGGCGGTAAAGAGGTGAAAGTATTTTTCAGCCAGAAGGAGCGTTTGCCGACAGGTGAGTCATTTCGTAAAGCAGGTGTCTTCGATCTCTCCGCCGGGAAGAATACGGTCATCACGATTTCCAACGAAGGGACGGAGGGATTCGTGATCGTGGATGCGGTGCAGTTGGTGAAGGTAGAGTGAACGGAGCGCCGACCATTAGGACAGCGAGAGTGAAAATGAATCGCATTATGATTTCAATTTCGCGGGTAAGAATTAATTTCTGAGCTATGAGGTATCTATCTCCAGCTTATCTAGTCGTCATATTAGCACTCTGCTTGCTGGCAGGGTGCGGGAAACGTTTTTCTGGAGTTTACGAAGGAACAATGATTCCGCCCAAAACCACGATCAACAACCCCAATGTGCAGGCAGATTTCGAGCGTGTGCTGAAAAAGCAAAATGAGATGCTGGGTATGTTCCTGAAGTTTGACGGCGGCGAAGTCGAGTTCGGCTCCAAGGCAGGCAGTAAAACGGGGAGTTACGAGATCAAGGAAGACAAGCTGGAGATCAAATTCGACGGCGGCAAAACGAAAGTGCCGATGACGATCAATCCAGATGGAACAATCACGTATATGAGTTTTGTGTTCAGGAAGAAGTAAGCAGTGCGGGGTTGTCTTCACTTCAAAAGTCACCCGCCCCTCCGGGGCGGTTTATCTTTTTCCATTCTTTCCACGGGTTCCCTGCGGTCCCCTTGGCTACCCTCATTTGCCCCGCTGGGGCAAGGAAGGAAGATAATTCTCAAATTTTGTCCGAGAATAGCGCGGAATAACGAGGCTAAGGCTAACGCTATGGTGAAAAACGCGCCATAGTCACGGGCATGGGAGAGACCATTGCCAAGCTCCAAATCAAAAGATCCAAGCTCCAGAGAAGTGCCAAAAGCCTAGGCGCATTCCCGGCGAACGCGCATGTCAGCTTGGGCCTTCGTCATTCGCTGGTGTTTGGTCCTTTGGATTTGGTGTTTTCCCGTCCGCTATTTCCCTGTTTCCCCCGCCCCGCTTCTTCGTCTATGTTACGCGGCTCTGGTATGGCTGATGCCCGGATAGATGAACTGAAAGTGTTGCTGCCGCAATGCCTGCTGCCCGATTGGGTGAAGCTGGGTTCGCGGCTGCTACGGCTTTTGCGGGATCAGCATCACGCGGAGCGACACGATGCCTTGCTGGCGCGATTGAGGGAAGAGGCGTTGAAGTCCATCGCGCTCCGGGAAGCGCGCCGCATCAACGTGCCGCAGGTGACGTATCCGCCGGACTTGCCGGTGACGGCGCGGAAGGATGAGATCGTCAAGGCCATCCAGGAAAATCAAGTGGTCGTTATCGCCGGTGAGACGGGTTCGGGCAAAACCACGCAGATACCGAAGATGTGTCTGGAGGCGGGATTGGGCATCGAGGCGAAGATCGGTTGCACCCAGCCTCGTCGCGTAGCGGCGCTCTCCATCTCGAAACGTATCGCGGAGGAATTGAACGTCAATTGGGGCAAGGACGTGGGGTGCAAGATCCGGTTCGATGATAACTCCAGCCCGCACACGTACATCAAGCTGATGACGGACGGCATCCTGCTGGCCGAGGCGCAGGGTGATCCGAATCTTTCCGAATACAACGCCATCATCCTGGATGAAGCGCATGAGCGTTCGCTGAACATCGATTTCTTGCTGGGCCATCTGAAGGGATTGCTAGCGCGGCGCAAGGACCTGAAGCTCATCGTCACTTCGGCGACGATCGATACGCAGGCGTTCTCGAAGCATTTCAACGATGCGCCGATCATCGAGGTTTCCGGCCGCATGTTTCCGGTGGAGGTGATCTACCGACCGCTGGATGCGGAGTCCGAAGAGAGCGGCGACGTCAACTACGTAGATGCGGCGGTGAGCGCGTGCGAGCGCATTCTGTATGAGACAAACTGGGGCGACGTGCTCATCTTCATGCCCGGCGAACGGGACATCCGTGAGACCGGTGACCAGCTCGATGGACGATTCTCCGGTGAGGCTGAAGTGATCCCGCTCTATGGACGGCTAAGCTCGGGTGATCAGCAACGGGTGTTTGCGCCGTCTTCACGCCGCAAAATCGTTATCGCGACGAATATCGCGGAGACCTCCCTCACTATTCCCGGCATTCGCTATGTGATTGATGCGGGGTTGGCGCGCATCAGCCGCTACAATCCGCGCACGCGCACCCGGCGTCTGCCGGTTGAAGCGATCTCGCAGAGCAGTGCGAATCAACGCAAGGGTCGTGCCGGCCGTGTGCAGGACGGTATCTGCATCCGCCTCTATTCGGAGGAAGATTTCAATGAACGGCCGGCGTTCACGCAGCCGGAGATCCAGCGCTCGAATCTCGCGGAAGTCATCCTGCGGATGAAGGCGTATCACTTCGGGGACATCGAGACGTTCCCCTTCGTGCAACCGCCGACACCTGCGGCGATCTCGAGTGGCTACGCCCTTTTGCAGGAGTTAGGTGCGCTGGATGAGAAGCGCATGCTTACGGCACTGGGACGCGATTTGGCGCGATTGCCGATTGACCCAACCATCGGGCGGATGCTCCTGCAATCCCAGCGCGAACACGCCACGCAAGAGTTGCTCATCATTGCGGCGGGCTTGAGCATCAGGACCCGCGTGAGCGGCCAACGGACCAGAAAGAAGCGGCAGCGGCGGCGCATCGGAAGTTCAATGATCCGAAGTCGGACTTCCTCGCACTGTTGAATATCTGGAATGCAGTGCATGACCAGTGGGAGCAGCTTCGCACGCAGAATGCGCGGCGGAAATTCTGCAAGCAGCACTTCCTCTCCTACCTGCGCATGCGCGAGTGGCAGGATCTCTACACGCAACTGCACAACGCGCTGGAAGACCTTGGCACGCTGAAGCTGAACGAGAGCAACGCGCAGTATGACGCGATCCATCGCTCCATCCTCGCGGGCTTGATCGGGCACGTGGCGCATCGCGAGGAGCGGAACAATTACAAGGCCACCGGCAACCGGATGACGACGGTGTTCCCCGGTTCCGCGCTTTACGAACGCGGTGAAGCGCAGAAGAAAGGCGCGAAGCCAGACAATCGAGCACCCAAACCGAAATCAAACCAGCCGGAGTGGATCGTAGCCGGGGAGATCGTGGAGACGTCGCAATTATTTGCGCGCACCATCGCTGGCATCGATCCGCAATGGGTTTTCCAGCTCGCACCGCATTGTTGCAAGGTGACGCATCACAACCCGCATTGGGTTGTGGGTTCAGGGCGGGTGATGGTGGAGGAGATCGTGACATTGCACGGACTCGAAGTGCAACGGCGCAAGGTGGTTTACGGAACCATCAACCCGAAAGAGGCCACGAAGATTTTTATCCGCTCGGCCTTGGTGGAGGAGAATCTACTGCCACAGCGCGGGCGTAACGAAGATGATTCCGATGACTTGCGCGTGCTGGCGACAGTTAAAACGAAGGATGCGTTGCCGCCTATTTACTCTTTCCTAGTGAAGAACCGCGCCACGCGGCAGAAAATCGAGAACTGGCAGACACGAGTGCGGCGGTATGGCTTCGCTGACCTCGACCAGGTGATGTGCGATTTCTACGCGAAGCACATCCAGAATGTCTCGAGTGTACATGAGCTGAATCGTTTTCTACGCGAGGTAAAGAATCCAGAAGTGTTGTGCATCTCAGAAGCGGAGATGACGGGTGGACAGGCGTTGAGCTATGACTCGCAGGCGTTCCCCGATGCGGTGGCACTGGGTGGACAGCCAGTAGCGCTGACTTACGCTTATGCGCCGGGTGAGGAGAATGATGGGGTGACCATCAAGCTCCCATTCACCATCGCGCAGAGCGTGTCCCCCGCTCAACTGGAATGGGCCGTGCCGGGCTTGCGCGAAGAGAAGATCGCGGAGCTATTGCGAGCCTTGCCGAAATCCATCCGCCGCGACCTCATGCCCTTTCCGCCCAAGGTAGCAGAGATCGTGCAAGAGTTTCAGCCTACCGGACCATCCTTCTTGCATGATCTAGCGACCTTCATTTTCAAAAGCTACGGCGTACAAGTATCTGCAACCGATTGGCCGGCGGATGCCTTGCCCGCGCACTTGCGGTCACGCATCGAGGTCATCGGCAATGATCAGAAGCTGCTCGGTAGTGGACGCGACCTGGAGCAGTTGCGCACGAAGCTCGTGCAGGTGAAGACGGAACCAGCGAAGGAACCGAAGGATTGGCAGATCGCCGCACAACGCTGGGAACGCTTCGGCATCACAGGTTGGACCTTTGGTGAACTGCCCGAGCGCATCACCGTGAGCGAAGGGCCGGGATTACCGCTCTACGCCTGGCCCGGACTCGCCTATGAAGACGGAAGCGTGAACGTGCGCTTACATCGCAACGAAGACCTTGCGCGCAACGCCACCCTGCGCGCCGTGCAACGGCTCGTGGAACTGGCCATCCAAAAAGACCTCGCTTGGTTGGAGAAAGATTTACGCGCACTGGTGCGTTATGATGCTTACTATTCTTCGATTGGCACAGGCGAGGAATTGCGCGAGACGGCGCTGGAGCACTTGAAGAATTACATCCTGCCACAAGAGCCGTTGAAGCAACTGACCGAAGCGAACTTCAACGCCGCCGTGGAAGAAGCGCGGAAGAAGTTGCCGGGCTTGGGGACGCAATTCATTGATCGGCTGGGCGGCATCTTGCAGCAACGGCAGAAGGTCGAGGAAAAAGTCGGACGCGTGGGCACAGGCGTAGTGCAGACAGGCAAGAAGCTGACCTCGCTCGCACAACTGGGACAACCCGTTGCAACGACGAGCAGCAACCCGCTCGCGACGGAACTGGCCGAGTTGATGCCACCGAGATTCCTGGAACGAATGGCCTTTGCGCGATTGACGCATCTGCCGCGTTATCTGAAAGCACTTCTCACGCGCGCGGAACGGGCGACGCTAAATCCGGCGAAGGATCAGGAGCGGGCGAAGCAACTCGCGCCTTATGCGGGCGTGTTAAAGAAATTCAATCTCGGCAGTGCACCATCGCGACAGTTGCAAGCACAGGTGGATGAGTTCCGGTGGATGGTCGAAGAGTATAAAGTCTCGCTCTTCGCGCAGGAGTTGGGCACCGCCATGCCGGTATCACCGAAGCGGTTGGATCAGCAACTGGAACTGCTCAAGCAATCCGGTGTCAGATGGTGATGCGGCGGCGCTTCAAGCTTTCTTGCGCTTGAGCACCATGAGGAAAGCGCCGGGAGGGCTGCTCTTGAATTCGGTTGGGCGAGGTTTTCCCGGGTTGGCGGAACACCATTTGAGGGTGTCACCTTCGAGCAGCAGGATGCCGAAGTATTGTTTATCGCGCGTAGGGCCACCCGTGCCGTTGGCATCAATGGCCAGAACATTGCCGAGGCGTTGAAGCTTGAACGTCCCTTCACCCAAACTGTTTCCTTGACCATCCTTGGCGGAGATTTTCTGCGGAGTGATGATGAGCTCACTGATCCGCGCACGGGCACTGCCAGGTTTGGAGCCATCACCATCAACGGCAGCACCTTCCCAGACGCCTTCAAGCTTCTTGAGATCAGCCGCCATATCCGCGGCCATGGTCGAGCCGCAGAATAATGCGGTTAAAAGAGCGGCAGAAAGGATAGGTTTTATTTTCATGACCGCAGTGTGGTCCGGCCGAGATGAAAGCAATATTAAGTCCGGATGAAAAAGCGTTCATCTTGGCCGCAGCCCATCAGGAAAGCGGCAGGCGGATGGTAAATACTGTGCCCTTGCCCAAATCGCTCGCCATGCTGACCGAACCACCATGTGCTTCGACAAACGCCTTCACAATCGACAGCCCCAACCCCGCTCCGCCAAACTCCCGTGAACGGGCCTTGTCCACGCGATAGAACCGATCGAACAGATAAGGCTGATGCTCCGCCGGAATGCCCGGGCCAGTATCGGCGACATGGATGACGGCCAACCCCTCCTCCACTCCCGTAGTGAGCGTGACCTGTTCACCCTTGGGGGAGTAACGCAGGGAGTTCTCCACCAAATTTGCCAGCACGCGCTCCAAGGCCACACTGTCACCACGCACAAGGATCGGTTCAGCCGCCTGCACCGAGATGCTCACCTTCCGTTCATCGCTCAAGGGCGTCAGCTTGCGGACCACCTCATGGCTAAGCGCGGATAAATCCACTTGTTCCCGTGCCGCCACGCCCTCACCCGCATCCGCCCGGGCCAAGGCCAGCAAGTTTTCCGTAAGCCGCGAAAGGCGTTCGATCTCTTCCCGCGCGCTTTGCAGCACTTCACGATACTCTTCGCCTGCGCGGTCCCGGCGCAAAGCCACTTCGATCTCACCACGCAAAACCGTCAACGGCGTCCGCAACTCATGGGAGGCATCCGCCAGGAACCGTTGTTGCGAGTGGAGCGACACCTCCAAGCGATCCAGCAGCTCATTGAATGTGCCGGCCAAACGCGCCAGTTCATCATCCTGCTGCGGCACGAAGAGGCGCTCCCGCAGATTGCCTTGGATACCGATGCGATGGGCCGATTCACTCGCAGCTGCAACCGTGCGCAGCCATTGGTTCAGCAGCAGATACGCGATCACCCACACGACCAGCACTCCCGTCACGATGCCGATGCCGAGCCAGAAACGCAGATTGCGTAAATTCGCCTCCCGCTCGCGCAACAGCACTCCCGCTTGAGCGAAGCCCATGGTTTGGCTGCGGCCATCCCGATACATCGTGATAGGCACGGTGGCCACCCGCACCGCTTCTCCGTCGCCGCGCAGGACGGTTTCTGTGTAAGCCGTGGTCGTCGTCTCAACGGCTCGCAGCGCAGCAGGTGTCAGCGGAATCGCCTCGGCCAGATTGGGTGATTTGGCCAAAGGTTTGCCACTAGGATCGAACAACTGCACGAAGAGCTTCTGCCGGTCTGTCTCCAAGACGCTTTCCATCCAAGGCTGCAAAGTAGGATTCCCGGCGAATGTCGCCTTGGAGAGCATCAAGGCGCGGTCCTGCACCAGGCGGTCGATGTCCACCCGCACCACATCACTGGCGGTAATCTGCACCAGCATGGCGAACGCGCCAAGCGTCACCGCCGTGAGGATGACGAGGCTCAGCAGCAAGCGGGTGCGGAATGATTTCATGCGTCCACCTTCAGCACATAGCCTGCACCACGCACGGTATGGATGAGTTGCGGTTTGAAATCACGGTCGATCTTCTCGCGCAGATGATACACCGTCACATCGATCACATTGGTCATCGGATCAAAGTGCAGGTCCCAGACGTGTTCGGCCAGTTGCGTACGCGTAACGATTTGTCCCTTGTGATTGATGAAATGCTCCAGCACGGCAAATTCCTTGGAGGAGAGAAAAATCTGCTGTCCGGCACGGGTCACCTTGCGCGCTTTCAAATCTAGAATCAGATCGGCAACCTGCAAGGAACCCGCTTCCGCCGAACTGCGCCGTAACAACGCCCGCACCCGGGCGACAAACTCGGCGAACGCAAAAGGCTTGGTAAGATAATCATCCGCCCCTTCATCGAGACCACGTACTCGATCGTCCACACTATCGCGTGCGGTCAGCATCAGCACACGGGCCTTGTGTTTGGCGGCACGAAGTTCGTGCAGAACTTGAAAGCCGTCTTTCTTCGGCATCAGGACATCCAGCACGATGAGGTCGTAGGGATTGAGCAAGGCCAGTTCCAAACCGGCTTCACCATCATGGGCGACATCCACGGCAAAGCGCTCCTCCTTCAGCCCGCGCTCGATGAAGCGGGCGACTTTCTTTTCGTCTTCGACGACCAAGATGCGCATTGCGGGCCCGAAGCTAGCAGGCCAGCCAGCCGCTGCCTAGCGCAACGCACCAGATGAACGCTTTTTCATCTCCGGTTCATCTTCGTTTCACGCGGCATGGATTAGTCGTAAGCCATGAAGACAAGTATTACGCCGAAAGGGTTGGGCACGGGTGGCATTCTTCTGCTCATTCTGTGGCTAAGTTTGGCTGGCACCCAAGCCGCCACCACCATCAACGTCTCGACGAATGTCGCCACCGCCTCCGTCAAGCGCATGGGCATGAATCTAAGCTTTAACACCTACTATGATTCCCGGCTTATGATGAAGGAACTGTGCTTCCGGAATCCCGGTTTTGAAGGACAGATCTACCAATCTGTCGTGCGCGTAGCCGCCAGCACCGCGACGAACTGCACGGATGATATGCCCTTTGGCGGTTGGACCAATGGGTTCTGGAACGGGGCCAGCTTCGAGGTCATCTGGGGCACAGCCAAAGGGCGCACTGGAGTCATCGCGGATTACCTGCGGCCGACGAACCAGACGTTCGGCTCCTTCTATCAATTCGCCCAAACCGGCACCGCACCGGGAGTCGGCGATTACTTCATCATACGCAAGCCCTGGCTGGAACGGCCGGAGAGCGGCTGGAACACGAGCGGGACGAATTACGTCATCACTTCCGAATTGGCCGACCTGCCATCAGACACGACAGGCAAGCAAGCCCTGCACGTGGCCTCGACCAATTCGCCCGCCAATTTCAGCCTGACCTCCACGTTCGATGCGTATCCCGGCATGAACTTCATCCTGCTGAACGGCCGCTACCGGGTGACGTTCAAGGCCAAGTCACTCGCGGGCACCGCACCGTTGAATGTGATCGTCCGCCGCACCGCCACTTATCTGAACACGAACGTCTCGCTCACCTCAACTTGGACGACGTTCACTTTGGATTTTGACGCTGCCGAAGTAGGGAGCGCGCCTGGTGTGGCCTCGCTGCAGTTCAACCTCTTCACCTCGTTCAACGTGTTGCTGGATGACGTCAGTCTGAAACAGATAGACAGCGACCCGACGAACAAAACCGCCTTCCGCGATGCCGTGGTGAAGGCGCTCCGGGAATATCGCCCGGGTATCTTGCGCGGTTTGCAAGAGATCCAAGGTGACAACCTCGAGAACCAACTGTCTTCCGTCTGGGGCAGACAACGCGCGGGTTACTCGCTTTATGGTACCGTGCAAAACAATATCCAATACAGCTACCACGAGTTGCTCGAACTGGCCGAAGCGGTCGATGCGGAACCATGGCTGACGGTGCCGATTGTTTTCACGCCGCAAGAGATGAGCAACCTCATCGAATACCTCACAGGCCCTACGAACACTATTTACGGTGCACGCCGGGCGGCGATGGGCCATCCCGCTCCGTGGTCGGATGTTTTCCGCAAGATCCATCTGGAGTATGGGAACGAGGCCTGGAACGGATTCACGTATTTCGGCGGCACCATCGTGCAGTCGGTCCCCTATGGAAACCGCGCGAGTGAACTCTTCAGTGCCGCCCGGAACAGCCCGAGCTTCGTGAGCAACAAATTCGACCTCGTGCTGGGGGCGCACGCACCAGAGACCATCCGCAATATGAACATCCACAATGCTTGCACCAACCATGACACGTTGACAGTGGATGGCTACTTCTACACGCGCGTGGATAACTTCGCGAACAACGAGGAAATGTTTGGCCCTATGTTCGCCCAAGTGGAGCAGTTCAACCGCACAGGTTATATGATGGCCAATTACACCAATCTGCTGGCTTCCAGCCGTCCGGTGAATTTCAGCATCTACGAGGGCAATCTCAACACGACGCAAGGCACCATCATGACCAATAATCAAGCGGCCTTGGACATCATGACTCCGAGTCTTGGCACGGGACTGGCCGTGGGCAACGACATGCTGATGAAACTCCGCGACCTCAAGATGCGCGATCAATGCCTCTTCAATCTCGGCGGCTTTAGCACTGGCTTGGGCAGCGGTTCCAAGATCTGGGGCGTGACCCGGGACATGGGCGTGACCGACCGGAAACGTCCGCAATTCCTTGCGCTGGCCTTGGTCAATGACCTGATCGATTCAGGCGCGGACTTGCTCGCCACCAGCCACACGGGAGATAACCCGACGTGGTCGCAGATCGGCACAAACAGTACGACGCTGGCCGACGCGCATCATCTCTCCTCCTATGCGTTCGCGAGCGGAACTCGCCGGGCCATCGTGGTCTTCAATCTGCACCGTAGCAGTTCACTCGACATCAACTTCAGTGGCAGCAATGCCCCCAGCGGAAACGTCACCTTGAAACGGCTGACCTCAGCCAACATCACGGACAACAACGAAAACGCCCTGGTCATCGTGCCCACCACGAATACGCTCGCGAATGTCGCCCCCGCACAGAGTTTCACGCTGCCGCCGTATTCGATGAGTGTTTTGGAGTGGACCGTGGGCACCGCCCCCAGCATCACCCTAGATCCTTTCAGCCAGGTGGTGCTGGCCGGCAGCGACCTCACCCTCGCCGTGCTGGCAACCGGCACCTTACCCCTGCATTATCAATGGCAGTTCAACCACTCCCCTTTGCCGGGCGAAACGAACAACATCCTGGCTTTAACGAAGGTCACCAGGGCAAACACCGGGGGCTATATGCTGACGGTCAGCAATGCCTATGGCGTTGCCACGAGCCAGACGGCCATTGTCCGCGTTTTGAACCCAGCCCGCATGCAACGTCCACAAGTCCTGCCGAACGGGGCATTGCGATTATTGTTCGGCGACCAGAATGACCTCCCCTTGGCCACCGGCCATGTCCCATACTTTGAAGTTTGGGCCAGCACCGACCTCTCCGGCGGTGCTTGGGTGAAATTGAATGATGCCCTCACCGTCACCAATGGTTTGCTCATGCTTGATGACAGCGACGCGGCCAACCACCCGCAGCGCTACTATCGGATTGTGGAAAAATGAGGGGCGCCCGCGGTTTCAGAGACTCTTAGAAAAGCGGGTTTTACGGTTGTCGCGGCGCAAAGAGTCGGCATAAAGTGCGCCTGTTTCCGCCGCCGGTGTGGCGAAATGGCAGACGCACGGGACTTAAAATCCCGGGACCTTAAACAGTCGTGCGGGTTCGAGTCCCGCCACCGGCACCAACTCCAAAATCCCCTTTGTTTTCAACGGTTTTAACACGACAGGCACGCGTTAAAGCACTCACTGTATAACGCATACGTATAACGCGTTTGCCCGTGTATTGGGGTGTTTGCAGCCGTTCAGCGTGATACCTGAATGAACCAGACAAAAACAAATTTGGCCGCGCCGGTAAGGGTGGTTTGCTTCGGCAAACCTGTATCACCCCTTGCTGGCGCGGTCTTTTTGATCCTATGAAGAAACAAGCTAAGAAGTCCGCTCGCCGTTCCCACCCTATCGACGTTCCTCCGTTAATGCTTGATGCAATCCATGAGCTTGCAGAGATCCAACGGGTGGAGCCGCAAACCATCCTAAACAAAGTCGCCAATGAATGCTTGAGGCTGGCGGCGGCGGAAAAGGCTATTACTGTAACGGTGGAGATTCCGAATATCGGCAAGCCCGTCACGGTTTCTGTCACTGCCTTTCATTTATGGCTGGCGGCTAAGGAACTGATAACCGAACGGCATCACAAGCTGGTTGCCAAATTGAAGAAAGGCGGCAAGTAACCCACCCTTGCACCGCGCCCCCGCTGGCTTAGGCTGGCGGGGGCATCAGCAAATGAAAACAAGCATCCTAGGCCATACTTGGCGCACATTATCAGACAATATCTATTAGGATGGAGAATGCACCGTTGACGTATCGTTAGACAGCGGGAAAAGAAGAAAAGGGTTCACCGCCAAAGCCTGACCAGCTTCCAATTATACAAATCAATACCGACCTTGATGCCTCCAAACAAGTCTCTGGCGTTGTCTGAGGTAATGCAGATTTCGATAGCTTCAGCAGATTCGCTGGATAGCCCCTTAAGGGTATTCATAATCAATGAAAACTTAGCCAGATGATCACTGAAATAGCATAGACGCGCCATGCCTAAAGGCTCTCCGTTCTTAGAAATTGAGATTTCATAAAATGAGTACATGCAATTTGCATGATTTTTATTTGGATAGACTCCCCATTTCAAGTCACGATCCACAAAAGGGTGAAAATTACTGGTCGTTCAATGCTTTCGCCGCCCTATCACCGTCTTTCGGCTCTGGCGCACTCGATGCCCCCACGTCCCACTTCAACTCGCGCTTGGCTTCCGGTATGCTCATCTCACCGGACTTTACTTTTTCAAACGTCTCCGGTGCCTCTTCCGAAATACGCTTGGCATCGGATACATAGCGGGGATTTGCGCCGGTCAGCTCGGCGGCTTTGTCGCGTGATTTTTCAGATGGTGGAATTATTTCCACCGTCTCACCGGAACGAGCCGCTCCGATTTTCTTGCGGCGGGCCTCTTCTGCTTCTTTCTCAAGTAGTGGCAATGCGCTAACAGCTACTGCCGCCTTCTGTGATGCTGTCAAATGGCGGCGGTGAAGGTTCTGAGATAGCACCCATTCAGTCGGTGACAGTTCCGAAGCGAACGGCATAAAGCGCGGCTCAACACCTGCAATGCCACACGCAAGAAACCGATTGCGCCCGTCCTAGCCCATCCTAGCGCGTTCCTGACCCCTTAATGGACTGCCAGCACTCCCGCACTAGCAGGAACGGAAACAGCACAGCAACAAGGCTCCAATACAGCACGCTACCGATCAGTTTGAGCGGGTTTTGCCAATACCATGCGCACGTCGCTTTGACCCAGCACCAAGCCAAGTCTAAATCCACCCTTACGGCAGTCCTCCACCGTTGCCACGCTTCCCGGTGGGCTTCCCGCGCTTGGGCGTAGCAATCCAGCATCATCGGAATATCTGACCCGGTAACGGCATATTGCGCGTAGCGAATCGGCAGCATAAGAACCATGCCAAACCAGATCGCCGAACATTGGAGAGTTATCCAGGTCATTTTCATGGGCCGTTTTTAGGTAGAACGATTACACCCTCGGTCAATCGCTTGAGGGTATCGCTTTGCAGTTTAACAAACTGGTCGAAGGATTTTTGATACTGGTCTTGCGTCACCGATGCTAGCGGCAAGCCCATTTTCTGCATGGCCATCTGCGGTGTCATTTGCCCCGGCTTGAATGCTCCATAGCGCAAAGCGTTTTGAAGGGTGGCGTCTAAAACACCGGACGTTCCCGCGCTCCCTGCCGGCATGGTCAGATTGGGGAATTGCGGCGTGTTGGTATCCGTCGCCAGATTGCCAAACTTTTTCTGCTCATCATTCAGCGAAGCAATTTTCGCCTTAATCAGTTCGGCCCGGTTAAAGGCTTCGTTTGCCCCCTGCGGATTCGTGCCGCGCATCCGTTCGGCTTCGGCAAGATACTTTTCAGCAAGTGCGGCCCGCTGTGCATCAAGCGCAAGTTGGGGCGGCAACGGTTTGCCAAACATCGCCTCGCGGTCTTTTGCGGCTAGCGTGTTGCCATTGGCCTGCCGATTCTGCAATTCCCATCCGGCCTTAGTCATGGCCTGCTCTGCGCTCATTTTGTTGGGGTCAATCCCGATCGCTGCAAGCCGCTTGGCTTCGGCTGAATTAGCATCAGCCTTAGCCTTGTCGAAAAAGTCTTTGAACTGGTTTTGCGGGGTCAGCTTGGCTAGCTCTTTGGCCGAACTGAAACGGGTCGCATCCTGCACCGCTTTGCCAATCCTCTCTTGTTCGGCTGCGGCCTTGGCATCTTCTTCATTCGCCTTTTTCTTGGCTGCTGCGGTGCGCTCTGCTTCGTCGGCACGCTGGCGTTCAAGCACTAGGTTTTTGGCGTTTTGTTCGGCCTCCTTCTTATCGTTTTCATAGACCGCTTCAAAGCCCTTGGCGAGACGTTCAACGGAAAATATACCGTCTTTGAGCTTCCACTTTTCAGACCCAAACAGCCCGACGACGGTACCGACAATGGTGCCAAAGTTTTCGATACCTTTAACAGCCTTAGCAATACCCACGACGACAAGATTCAGAATCCCCCCGCCAAGCTGTTTCACTTTCAAGTAGTAGCCATCAAGCCGCGTGATGTCGGCATCACTGATAAGAACCCCGGCTGCGCCCATCTCCGCACGCATGGCAGCGAGTGACTTCTTGGAGTTGTCGAAGATCGTCGAAAGCTTCGCGCCTGATTCACCGAAAAGCTTTACGGCCAATCGTGATTTTTCTGCCGGGTCTTGCAGCTTGCCCAATGATTCCGCTACGTCGTCATAGATCGCTTGCGTCGTGCGTGCCTGCTGCTGGCTGTCGAAAAGCTCGACATTTAAATCCCTGAATGTTTTTGCGGCCTCCGCGCTTCCGCTCTGTGCCTCGCCAATCTTCACTACCAGCTTTTCCAATGCCCGGTCGCTCGATGCGGCATCCTCGCCCACCTTGCCAGCGGCTTTGCGAAAGACTTGGATAGTCCCCGCGCTTAGGCCGGTAACATCCCTTAGCACTTTGACCCCGTGCGCCATCTCTAGCAGTCTCTTACCGGCTTCACCTAAGAAGCTTGCCCCGATTATCTTGGTAACATCGGCAAGGCTGCTTTTAAAATCATTAGCGCGTGCGGCGGCGTTTCTTAGGTTACGCACAAACGGCCCGTTGTCCAAACCCAGCGTTGCTTTTAAATGCTCGTTCATAAATCAAAACTCCCAATGCGTTGACAGCTTGCGTATTTCGGCCATCACAGCATCTTTCAATCTCCGCCCGTAAACCCTAGCCCCGGCAACGTCCAAGCCCGCTACGGCTTCCGGCCATTCATAAACAAGCTTGGTTTCGGTGATAACGTCCACTGCCTGACCTGTGGCAATGATTGCGGCCTCAACTGCGGCACGGCTTACCAAGCTCTTTTCCTTCGTGTCGTTGGCAATCTGCAAACGGCGCGTGTCTTCGATGATCTTGCGAATTTCCTCCAATAGCTTGCGGTCCTTTAGCGACAAACTGCCCGCGCTCTTGAGCAACTCTTGCTCATTATCGGTTAGCCATTTAAGAACGGCGTCACCATCAACCCGCCCCCCGGCTTTAAACGCTGCGCATCCTCGCGTTTTGGCAAAGCGGAGAATTTCTATTTCAATACCCAAGCCAGAAGCGGCGGCTTCCATTGAAGGATATTGAGGGTTTTTATGTTTCAGCTTCGGCATAAATAAATTACACTTGTTGTGAATTGGAAATTTTTAAACCTCTCACAAAGAGTAAAGAGGGGTGGACGAATCTAGGACGCTGCCGACATACAAACAGATTCCTTTTGGCGGCATACCCCTCCCCATATCCCCCTGCCCCATGCGCCGCTTCAATTGACCGCCGACGCACGGGACAAAGGGCAACAGCATCATCAAGCCCCCGCCATACTGCGGCCCGTTATGGGGCAAGCCGCTGCTATCACATGACTTGGTGACACTGAAAAAGGACGCCCCAAACCACACCGGCCCACTACGGGTCCACCGACGTCCGGTGTCCGACTTAGCTGCGCATGGCTTAGGGCAAATCATGGCGTTACTTCTTGCGGTTTACCTTGGCAACGTAGCCATCATGCGCTGCGGTCGCGTCGGCCAGTTCCTTGCGCAACCCTGCCATCTGCGGCTCTAGCACGTCGGCCAGTTCGCCAGCCATTTTACTAAGCACGCAATCAAGCGTGACGCTGTGAATGTGTTGGCCGAATGAAGCAACCCACTGCTCGCGGGTCTGGTATCCAATCGCGGCATCGCGCAACTGTGCCAGATTGGTTTCAGCGGTGTTAAGGTTACGTTGTGCGGAGTTCAGTCGGTCGCGGTAAGGCTCATACTCGGCGCGTGCTTCGGCGTGCTTCTGCGCTGCTGCATTGCGTGCCTGCTCGCCAGCAAGGTCGATAGCTTCTTGAGCGGACCCAAAATCAAGAGTTGTAGTCATAGGCTTTGATCAGTTGCGCTGTCCCACCACTTGGCGCATGGCTGCATGACGGCTTTCCATAGTCGGCACGGCAGGGAGTTCAATCTTGGGATTAGCTTTCAGGAAAGCGGCGAGTTCATCGGTAGCTTGCTGCAAGCGTTCCTTGTAAACCGGCAAGAGTGCGGTTAATTCTTTGGCGGTAGCATCAGCATAAACGAGGTTTGCCGTGGTGGATTGAAGTTGGTGCTGGAAAAATTCATTCCCCGCATTACTTGCCAGCCATTCACGGCAACCAGCGGCATCGGCTTTCGCTACGTCGATAACACTGCGCACGTTATCAAGTGCCTGTTGCGCCATCGGCACGGCATCAGCCAGACGTTTATGATCGCTGGTCAATCGGTTGTATTTCTCCAAGGCACGCTGATAGGCGGCTTGGGCGGCTTCGGCCTGTTCCAATAGCTGATTAACTTGGTCTAAGACTTTGCTCATTTGGTTTTGTTTTTGTTGTTTTACTTGGTCTGCATTGCCTTGCTGAAAGCTTCGGCAAATTTCATTTTGTTATGCGCACGCACGGCACGCTCCATGCCGAAAGCCTCCGTCTTGAAGGTGCCTTCAAAGCAGGCATCAGCTAGGCCAAACACGGTGTTGCAATCGGCTTGATAAAGTTTGACCAGCATTTGCTCCTCACTGGCAGTTCCCCACCACGAATTTCCCCAAACTGCGCACGCGGCGGAGCGGATAGCGGACATTAGTTTTTTCTCGTTGGCTTCGGCCTGCTGCTTTGCTGCGGCGGCATTGGCAATGGGTCGCGGTGCTACTGGCTTAGTGGCAGCAGTGACGGGCTTTGTCGGGCTTCCGAGAAAGCTTCTCGCGCTAGCAATCGTTTCCTTCACCGCTTGAATGGTGGCAGGGCTGGCGGCTTTTCCGTTGCTCAAACCGGTCCGCAATTCCTGCAACGATTCGGTGAGGCTTTCGAGGGCGGCAGCGGCATCGGCTCGCACTTCGGCGGGCAGGTCTTTACCACGCGGCGACAAGACATAATTCACTGTCAGTGCTGCGGCTTTGCGTTCAACCGGTGTCATCTGTTTCGGGTCACGTTTCAAAATATTAAAATTCATACGATGACTATAATTTACATCCGGAATTTGCATATACGTAAAACGCGCACTTATGGCATATTTATAAGAGCGGGTTTTAATGCTGCATACCGCCAGACAACGGCGGCTTTCGAGTGCAACCCGGTCTTTGCAAATATATTCTGCCAGTGCTTTGTAATTGTGCGCTTGCTGACCTTGAGAATATCAGCGGTCATCTTTGAGCTATTGTCATCCGCACAAAGCTGAATAATCAGCCGCTCTCGTTCGGTTAGTTGGTCCATAATTGTTTTTGTTGGGCTGGCTTGGTGGTGGTTGTTAAAATGTATTGGCCTTTCGGGTGGTCGTGCTTAAGCGCGATTACTTTCTCACCTCGTTCACGGATCGCCTTAAAGGTGGTTTCAGCTTCGGAGTATTTGATTATGATAAGCGTCATGTCCTTAGTCCTCCCCGGTCCATTCATATTCGGCAGCTAGCCGTTGGTATCGGCTATGGCTGGCAACCTTACGCAATAGGCCGCGACGTTCTAAGATTGCGATGCGTCCGCAGATGTAGGGCTGTGTGCATTTCAGGTGCTTAGCAACCTTCTCTTGAGGTAAAGCGAATGAACGACGTTTTCCGAATGACAGGTGATAGCATAGCGCGATAAAGCGGCGGGATACTTCGCTGGTTTCCTGCAAAGCAATCGGTGGTGGTGATGCGTCCGCCCTAGCGCATGCCGTTTCCCATACTTCACCGTTACCATTCAGGGGTGAGCGGCATCTTTTCAGCATGTCAAAAAACTCCCCCTCGTAATGATCTAGCGAATGAGGCCGGAACTCTGGTTTTGAGCGAGTGAACCATCGCTGGACTAACCCCGCGATGTCCTCATACGGATAGTCAACCTTGGCTTTCATCTCATAGCCTTTAACCAGTCTGGCGAGATTCCATAGAAATACGTTGTGGTTCGCCTTTGGTCTGTCTGGCAGGAATGGAGCTAGGTCCAACTCAGACAATCGCTCTTTTTTCAAAAAAGAGCCAGAGAGAGAATCTCTATGTCCATCCTGTAAAGCATGAAAATCATGCCCCTCTGTCCCTCCTGATATAACTACCCTGATTTCGCCCGTGAATGATTCCGAAGCTTCACTGACAAGGATATTGGCGTCATGTGGTAGGAAACATTTACGGGAAACGTCGCCACCTCTCATGTCGGCATATATGCCGTGGGTCTGCTCCGCATAGTTTACGGCCTGTTGCCAGCACTCGTGATGTGAAGCGGCGTCTGTGGCCTCTACATGAACCACCCATTTTATCCCTTCGCCACTTGGGGAAGTAAATACAAGGACTGAATGAGGGTCCGTCGCTAGACGGGGTTTGATCCGTTGAACTTCATCACTTGGAAGGCCGTCGAAGTCTAAGACCATGAGGCCGGAATGTTTCAACAATCCTTCATCTCTTGCGGTTGAAAACGCACCGGCAAACACGACGGCAGGAAGCTTGAATTTGTCTTTTGCATACTTCGGCCGATTAACGCGGTAAGTTTGACGAAGTGCATTGATAGCTTCGGCGTGTATCGGATTTTTAACCTCCGCCACAACATCACCCAATGTCGTTAGGGTGACAGCATCGGGGTCTTTAACATGCTTCAGCCTAGAGACGGTGATTGACGTATAATTATTAGAAGGTAAAGTAGCCATAGCTCATTATCGGTTGCCGGGCGGGTTCTCCAGACCTTAGCCCGGCTTTTCTTTTCAACGGATGGCGGCGAGTGCGATTAGATATGACTGAATCCGGCGTTCTACTTCTTTAGGGGAAAAATGTTCGAGCGGTTCGGCAAACGAGCGGTTGCCCAGTTTCCCGGCATCATCGTTATGATCGTTGGCATGAGCATCACTTGCCGGAATAGGACGACGGGCGATACCGTGCCGCACGCGAGGCCCGCGCTTAATCATTGGCCCCTTCCGTCTGCAAGGCTTCCCCGGCTATCCGCAAACGCCATAGAGTTCGTCCTAGGCGGGCTTTTAGCTCGCGGGTGGTGTATAGACGGCCCAGTTCCGGCTCGGCTGTGATAACGGCAGCGGCAACGCGGTCTAGGGCTTCGGCTGGGGTGACCGGGGCAGACGGGAGAAGTTGCGGGGTGGCGTTCACTTAGTCACCTCCGGTTTTCCGCTGGGTTGTTTGTGAAGGTGGATATAGTCGATTAAGCTTTGATAGCTGATCAATCGAATGCCAGTCCTCGCCCCTTTTCGCTTAAGAACGAAAGATTCAACAGGGGGGTGGTAGTTGTTCCCCTCGTTTGGAAGTATTACCGAATTGAGCGCGGCCCGACTCATGCCGGAATGGGGGCAGTTCGAGCCGACACGAGGCAGGCGAATTGTTTCTGGTTTATTCATAGGCAAAACTATTTGCCTATAACATCAGCAATCACCCGTGAACGGTCTAGCGTGAGTAAGTTACCTAAAAACGGTAAATAAGGTAATTCACTCTAAGAATGCGAATCTGAAATGTTTCAAACCAAAATCGGAAAGCTCAGGATGATTTTCCGCTAATCTCTGGAGAGCATTAATTTCAGCCTGCCAATCCGAACGGATTTTTTTTGCTTTCGCCCGAAACTTAGACACCTCTTTCTTTACGGTTGCTTCGGTGGTGTTACCCAACGCCGCCGTGACTCTTTCCCATTCATTATATATTGGTGGCTTTCCACTCCCTCGACCAATCAACCTATGCCGCGCTCGGTCGTAGTCAAAAACAGAAAAATTTACCTCAGCTATTTTCCTCCAAAGCGGCCTATCAGATTCTGGCGTCTCGTAGAATTTCGTCATAGTAAAAAGCAACTCCGCTGTGAATAACCGCTTCTCACTAAATGAATGCAAAACGTCCGTGTGTTTTGAATATTTGGAATCAACGAGCAAGCCGTTAATTCTATTAAACACGATCAACGGCGAGGCTAAAGCTTGCCAATAATCCAAGCCATTGATACCAGCGGCCTTGAGAGCATCCGGTGATGTTCGTTCGCTGACTAGCACCTTCTGAACTTGTTTGTCGAAGAATACAATATCCTGCCATTCAGCGTAGCTGCTCATGCCTTCAAACCTCCCTCATCTTGTTGACGGCCTTCCGTGTCGTCTCCTCATCGAAACTATCGTAGCCACGGGAAACCACGCGGCTCTCATGGCCAATGATCTTGTCCACCACGGCGGGAGGAACGCCAGCCTCTAGCAACTCGGTGTGTGCATTGTAACGCAGTGAATGGAATGAGATTTTGGGGGCTTCCCGCTTGGCATCCCTGCCTTTCCCGTCCTTCTTTTTCTCATGTGTGCGCTTCTCCGCAATGCCAGCCGCAACCATGAGTTTGTGAAATTGCGCTGATAGCCAGCTTGATTTCTTCCCGGTCAGCGTAGGACATAACGGCGCGGATGGATTGTCCCCGGCGAGAGTGGACAAGTGCCGGTGTAATTCCGGATGCATCGGTATGTTCAACTCTGCTCCGGTCTTCTGGGTGGTCAGGCCGGTTACTTGTTTGAGCAAGTCGGCGTTCTCAAAAGTAAGGCAAGCGCAATCGTTCAACCGCTGGCCTGTGTATCGGCCAAGGTAAAGCATTGTGAGCCAGTCACCGGTTGCAACCTTCCAGAGTGCTTTTAGCTCGGCATCGGTAAAACGTCGTTTCCCGGCCGTCTCCGTCTCTATGAATTCGATATGTTCGGCGGGGCTAAACTCAAGCTGGCGTTTCTTCACGGCGTTACCAAAGGCGGCTTTCAATACCTTGATTGCCTTGTTGACCGTGGAAGCCCCCACGCGATCTATCAGGCTCACCTTGAAGGCTTCCACTTCAGAGGGATGCAACGTGCTTAATGCTCGGCCCGCCTTGGCTCCAAGAAACTTTATGAACAGGGCAACAATCCTGCGGTATTCAACCAAAGTCGCCTTGCTCGCGCTTGTATGGCTCGCCAACCAACTTTCGAGCCATGAGGCGATGGTATAGCGCGTAAGCTCTCCCCCGGCCAACTTCACGAATTCCTCTATCACGGAACGAAAAGCAATCTCCGCCCGGTCAGCCAATATCTTTCCATGCGTGTCCTCGACTGCTTTCCGCAGAACACCAACCTCCCGCAATGCCTTCTCGTTTGAAAGCTTGCCCATCTTGGCCAATTTTGACGCCCGTTCGATGGCGGTGCAGATAATGCGCGCCACCTGTTTATCCTCAACTCCGGTAGTTCGTAAACGGCGGTAACCCTCTGGATCGTAGTAGGCACAGTAGAGGCACGCCCGGTTTTCATGACGATGAACGCTTGACACTGTATAACGCTATCGTATAACGTTCGCCCGTGTCAATTGTGTTTGATTACGTAGGAAATTGAGGTTTTTTAAGAGTTTGTGCGGGCAAATAAGTCGTGCGGGTTCGAGTCCCGCCACCGGCACCACTTGGTATTTTCACGAAATTAAAGCAGGTCATCTCCCCCGAAAACGGTGATGTGAATTCAGGCATCATGGTGGGGCCTAAATCTAACCAAGCAGAATCGTCATATTACTCCGTGCTCTGCCGGAAAAATACCGTCACGGGAATTGCTGACGACGAGCTTTTGGGGCAGCTTGAAATCAGTTTCAAGAATTAAACCCACCGGAAGCAAACTATGCCTAAGTAAGGCTCCCTATTTGCAAGTGCTGCACCGTTTATCTGTTTGCCAGTTTAGCTATTGGTCTGCATTGTGCTAATTGCTAGTATTTGATGATTAGCGACCAAGTGATCGTGGCGAAAACAGTCAAATCATACCCTGAAATTCCTTTTCAAAAACGAAAGGGTTCGTGGATTTTTTTGATTTTTGCTCTGATTTTTTGCAATTTCAGCCTCACCGCGCAGACCACGAATGCGCTTGGCCAGTCCGTTGGTTTACAAGCGAGCACCAACAGTAACGGCAACGGCAATAGTGGCGGAAGCGGAGATAATAACGGCAAAGCCAAGGGCAAGAATAAACCTAAGGTGTCCGAACGGCCTCAAGTAATAGGGTCAAAAGGCACTATTTCCGACAGTGGAAAAGGAAAACCGGCCAATCCTGGCAATCCTAACTCGACTGACCCCGCTGAAGTGACCACTTTGGTTAATAAATTTCAGTCTGCGCGCGAACAGTATATTGCAGCTCAAAAAGAAGTGCGGTTGAAGATGAAGGACGCCACGGAAGATCAGCGGGCGGCTTTGCGGGAGCAGTTGAAAGATTTGCTGGATAAATGGAAGGAAGAGCAAAAGCAATTTGTCGAAGAAACCAAAGACCGGGTGAAGGATATGAAGCAAGAGCTGCAGCCTGATCTCGGGAAAGTGGTGGATGGAGCCGGTGGTGAAGGAAACGGTGGCAGAGGCAGATAGCCAAGGGTAAGCGAGATGTCAGGAGACCGAAAGCCGGGCAGACAGAGAAAAACGCCCATAAGTTTACTTTTGTGGTTGGGATTCCAATGCCTGCTGGGGGCAAAGGTGCTGGCTGCTGACGAGCTGGACTTGGAAGAACCTTCCATCTGGACCCATTTGGTGGATGTGCGGACGGAGTTCGGATACCGGGATAATCCGAGCTATGCGGCCACCCATCCGGACGCCAGCCGGTTTGGCGCATTGAAGCTGGAATACACTTTAGCCCGGTCGCCGGTGGATAGCTGGCAGGTATTGGTGCTGAACTCGACGGATCTGACGCACTATTTTGACAGTCAGGCGGCAGATCACGAAGTGTTCGCATTTACGCTGCTGCAGGTGCAGAAAGAAACGGGTCCGGGCATAAGCTGGGAAGCCGGCTTGCAACATGTGTTTCAGGATCAGGCTATCGATGCCTCGACCACCGTGTTGAATACCGGCTCCGTGTATTTCCACGGAAACACGGTGCAACTTTACGGCAAGTGGAAACAGCAATGGGATACGGGCTGGTGGCTAGCCCTGAAGCCATCGTGGGAATTGCAATTTGTCGAGGCGCCGCTGGACAGTTCCCAGCAGCCTGGGTTTCAACTGGCGATCGGGCGCGAGCACGGGAAGATCAGTTCTTTGAGTTTGAGTTATAGTTTTCGTGAACGTTTGTTCGACGAGCTGACTCCAACGGATGCCTTGGGCGTGCCCCAGGCCACCGGCGGTCTGCGGTTTCAGCAACATGAGTTTGAACTCATGTATCGCTGCCGCTTGGATGCCGCCAACCGTTGGCGGTTGACGACGCGTGGCGGCTGGCTGCGCAACCACGATGATGGCGCGGGGTTTTACGACTATGACAAGCTGTTCGCCGGGTGGGACTTGCGCTGGCGGAAAAAGCCGTGGGAAGTGACCTTATTTGGCCGCGCAGCGTATTATGATTATCCGGTGCAACGGATCGCCGGCGTGGGCAGCGAGCAGCGGGAAAAAGCTTTGGTCAGCTTTGGTTTGCAGATTCGCCGGGAATTGGGCCAGGGCTGGTACACGGTGTTGAAAGCCGAGCAAGAGCGCTCGCTTTCAAATTTGGCCTCGGACCGTTACGAGGCTAATTTGCTGAGTTTGGGTGTCGGGTGGAGCAATTAGATTGTGAGTAATCGTGGGTAATGGATTGAAACGGCACGGTATGCCTTCTGTGTCGCCAGAAAAGAAAAGCGCAAAAAAGAATGATTTGCGGCAATCACGGTGGTTGCCGGTTGGAGCCGTGTTGCTTGCGCTCGTCCTGCTGGCGGGCGCCATTTCTGCGGGCACCTGGTATCTGCGTGACCGCCTGCGGGCCCAAGCCGTGAACCGCGACGGTGAAGTCTTGAAAGCCGTGGCCATGATGCAAGTCCAAGCCGAGCAAGACATCGACCCGCAATTCACCCTGGCCGAGCCGGCTTCCCAATTTCAATTGATGCTCAAAGCGGCCTTCCTCGAAGGCGTCATGGGGGCGCGCCTTTACGATGCCAAGGGCCAGTTCAACACTTCGTTCCCGGAGAACGTCCGGGAATACCGGCTGAACGACGCCGATCTGGGACACGCGCTCGCCTCGCAGTCTTCATCCCGCTTTTATCCGGCGGCGGATCTGGGGCAGGAATTCATTTCCCGCAAGCCAGGTGAGTTTGAGCATAAGATCGTCCCCTTGCTGAAAGTCACCATCCCGCTAAAAGACAAAGACCGCTCCCAAGTATTCGGGGCTGCCCAGATCATTTTGGATGGTCGCAAGATGGCTGCGGAATTTGCCGCGCTGGACCGCACCTTGATCTGGCAGGCCAGTTTGCTATTCGTCGTTTGCGGCCTGTTGATGACCGCCAGCCTCTCTTGGGCCTTCGCGCATTTGGCCAAGGCGAACGAAGCCTTGGCGGAACGTTCTGAAAGTTTGCTGAAAGCGAACCAGGAACTCGCGCTCATGGCCCGCACATCGGCCGTGGGCGCGGTGGCTTCAAACCTGATGCATGGGTTGAAGAGCCCGTTATTCGGTTTGATCAATCTCTTCGCTGCGTGGCGGGCGGCCGATACGGTCGGTGAAAAAGTGGAATGGAACACGGCGGTTGATACCGCGCGCCACATGCAGAGCATGATCAATGGGGTGATGGATTTCGTGCGTGACCAGGAGGGATTGTCCAATCACGAGATGAGCCTGATGGAAATGCTGGATGGCATCAATGACAAGGTCCGCCCGCTCGCCGAGAAGAATCAGGTGGGCTTTGAACGCCGGTGCGAGGTCGATGCCGTCGTGTCTGCACGAGTCGGCAACCTGCTGACCATGATCCTCATCAATTTGATCCAGAATGCGATCGAAGCCACGCCCTCGGGCAGACAAGTCCGGCTCTTCGTCAAACAGACGGGCCGGGAGATGGAATTTGAAGTCGTGGATGAAGGGAACGGCTTGCGTCCAGAACTGGAAAAGCAATTATTCCAGCCCTGTGAATCCAGCAAGACGGGCGGGAGCGGTTTGGGACTGGCCATCTGCAAACAGTTGGCCCGTCATTTGGGGGCTGATTTAAGCTTGCGCAAGAACACGGCCAACGGTTGTGTCTTCGGCCTTAAATTACTGCCGGAAATGATGGTCGAATCGAAACTGCCGGGGTGATGCTATATTGGACCGTGAAGTGAGCGGATTGTCGCCAAGTAAGAGATTGCGCACGCACACCACCCTGACAAGGGGGATGTGCTGGTTCTGGCTGCTCTTTTTTTACCTGCCATTTGGCAATATAAACGAGGCTTTTTGCCAGACCAACAGTGCAATCTGGCGCTGGAGCAACCCCCAGCCACACGGCGGAAACATCGTGGATATGACGGCCAAGCTCGGTGTCAAAATCCAAGTGGCTGAGCATGGCCAGCTTTACACCTCCGAAGATTTTCTCCTCTGGCTGCCTAAAACCACTGGCGTCACTAACTCGCTCCGCTCCGCCACCTTCTTGGGTGAAAGATTGATTGTGACC
This sequence comes from Limisphaerales bacterium, assembly GCA_965283725.1. Lineage (GTDB taxonomy): Bacteria > Verrucomicrobiota > Verrucomicrobiia > Limisphaerales > JAEYXS01 > JAEYXS01. The sequence continues at coordinate 74,123 of CBDIPT010000001.1, read as the reverse complement.
GCCGAGGCCGGCTTGATTTTGTATGCGGACTCTTTGGAGGAGTACACGCCCGTGAGCTTGAGCACGACCAATTGGCTGGAGTCCGTAGCGGCATCGGATAACACCGCCGTCGCTGTGGGTGACAATGGTTCCGTTTATGTCAGCTCCGACGGGGCGGCGTGGACGCAAAAGAATTTGCCCGCGAACAACAAGACCTGGCTGCGCAGCGTGGCATATGGTGGAAACGGCTTTGTGACGGTGGGGGAAAACGGCTACATCGCCACGGGCAATAATGCTGCCCAAAGCTGGACGGCACGCAGCAGCGGCGTCTCCACCCACTTGAACCGTGTGGCTTACATCACGGACAAGTTTTGGGCCGTAGGCGACAGCGGCCAGATCTTGAAAAGCACTGACGGATCAAGCTGGACGAAGGTCACAACCGTAAGTGTGACCAATCATCTGTATGCCGTCGCCGGGACCAACTCATCCATCCTGGTGGCAGGAGAGCAAATCGCGTTGTTGAGTGAAGACGGCGGCACAACGTGGAAGAAACAGACCGCCGCGACCGATGTCGCCCAACCGGCTCCAACCTGGACCTATTATTCAGCACTTTATACCGACGGCATTTTCCTCCTCGGTGGACGGAGCGGTATGACGGTGGAAGGCTTCAAGACTAACACCACCGCCCAAGTCTGGGTGGAACGAAATGATTCCTACCGTCAATGGCTCTGGGCGGTTCACCGGCTGGCTGATTTCTATGTCGCCGTCGGCGATCACGCCACCATCATGACTAGCTCACGCGGCGTGAATTGGGAACTCGAGCTGCCCCCCAATGAGGCAACGAACAACATCTTTCTAGGCGTCGGCGGCACAACGAACGGGACGGTGATCGTGGGCAATCAAGGCACAATTCTCTTCAGTCCCCCTACTCCGGTCACGGTCCTCTCGACGAATACGGACAGCACCATCACCACCAATCTGCTCACCACCTTGGGGACTCTGTGGCAGGCCGTGACACCCAAGCTGGTCAGTGTGGATCTGCAAGGGGTAGCCATGATGAACAACCTGTACCTTGTGTGCGGCGGCACCGGCACCATCCTTACCAGCACCAACGGAACCAATTGGGCACCGCAGATCAGCGGATCCCTAGCCTTCCTTTCCAGCCTGGCGACGAATTCCTCGCTCGCAGTCGCTGTGGGCAATCTGGGAACCATCCTGACCAGCCCCAACGGCACGAACTGGACGCCGCGCATCTCGGGCACGACCCGGTGGCTTTTCAAAGTGAAGCAATTTGACGGCAGCTTCGTAGCCGTCGGCGAACAAGGCACCATCCTGACCAGCCCCGACGGCATCACGTGGACTTCCCGGACCAGCGGCGTGACCAACTGGCTCAACGATGTGGAACGCGTGAATGGCGAGTTCTACGTAGCGGGCAATCAGGGAACGATGCTGCGCAGCACCAACTTGATCAACTGGAGCAGCAGTGTGATGCCCACACAGAAATCGTTGTTCGGCCTGGCCAGCAATGGCGGGCAATTGGTGACGGTTGGGGTGGAAGGTGCCATCCTGCGCTCATCCATCACCGCCGATCTGACGCCGGTAAAATTCATCGATTATGGGGTCGCCGCCGGGCAAAGCCTGTACCTTCTCTCCGGTTTGACTGATCAGAAGTTTGCCACGGAAATCAGCACAAACTTGGTGGATTGGGTGGAGGGTGTCACTTTTGAGATTGTGGACCGTTCGGGCACGCTGCTGATCAAACAAAGCAACGACACAACGGCGACCAAGCAGCAATTTCTGCGGGCTCGCATGGTTCCGTAATTAGTCCATTCGGCCCTATTTTCTAAGTATTTTGACCTATATCAAGGCGATATAGTGCTATCGCTGTTGCATTTTACGCCCTTATCGCCTTTCTTCTTTAAGTACTTACAGCAGTAGTCACGATGCAAACTTCAAGCGAACTGGTCCGGGTGTTTCTGGCGGATGATCATCAGATTGTCCGGCTGGGATTGCGATCAATCCTCTCCAAGAGCCCTAACATCGAAGTAGTCGGCGAAGCCGGTTCCGCCGAAGAGATGGTGCGCGAGGTCGTGCGGCTCAAGCCCGATGTGGTGCTGCTGGATGTGCGCATGCCCGGCGCCTCCCCATTCGAGGCCTGCCAAAGTATCATCGCACAGTGCAAGGATACCCATGTCCTGTTCCTGACTTCTTTCGCGGATGATGAGACCATTTTCCAAGCCATCTCGGCCGGTGCGGACGGCTATCTGCTCAAGGACATCGATTCCTCCGAACTGGTCAACGCCATCCATCAGGTGGCCGAGGGTAAATCGATTCTCGATCCCGGCGTCACCCGCCGCGTGTTGGGCCGCTTCAAGACCGCCACAGACAAATCGGCTCAGACTGGTCTGGAAATCCTCTCCGCCCAAGAATTGCGCGTCATTGCACTTGTCGCCCAAGGCAAGACGAACAAAGAGATCGGGATGGAGATGGGGTTGAGTGATAAGACCGTTAAGAATTATCTCAGCAATCTCCTCGATAAGCTCAAGATGTCCCGCCGCTCCCAAGCCGCCGCCTTCTACGTCCAGCACACAAAATAAAATAGGGTTTAACAGCCCTATTTATATAGTGCCTTAATAGAAGTCCCTATGGCCCTGTTTCTTCAGTGCCATTTCCCATAAGCTATTTGCCCTAGAGTGGCACCTGCTCTGCTCTAGTCGCAGTTGTGCATTGATTGATGCCGCTGCGGGAAACCTCGTTCGCGGATCAAGCTTATGAAATTGTTTCTGGCAAATGGCGGTAGAGGTCGAAGGAAGATGGCCGCATTCACCTTGGTAGAAGTCGTTATCTCGACTGCTATCATAGCCCTGATGTCGATATCTCTCTTCACCGGTATCACCCAAGGACTCGCCGTCATCTCCATCGCCCGCGAGAACCTGCGTGCCACACAGATCATGATCGAGAAGATCGAACTGTTGCGGCTCTACTCTTGGACGGAGCTGAATACTTCCGGATTTGTCCCGGGGGCTTTTGCTGAGTGCCTCATGCCTTCCAATACCACGAACAGCAGCACCGTGGCGAGCAGCGTGGATGCCCTGAGAACGCCCAGCGGCGCGGGCACCATCTTCGTAGGAACCATCCGCTTGGAGACACCCAGCCTCAGCACTTCATACAACGCCAACATGAAGCTGGCCACGCTGACGGTCACGTGGACCAATGGCAATATTGTTCGCACCCGCACGATGCAAACCTTGGTGGCAGAGAAAGGCATCCATGACTATATCTACTAAAAACCTCCGCCGCCGCGCCGCTTTCACTTTGGTGGAAATGATGATCGTCGTCGGTATCGGCAGTCTCGTGTTCGCCGGCCTGGCCTCCTTGACTTTTTATACCTCCCGCAGCTTCGCTGCCATGTCCAACTACGTGGACCTGGACCGCCAAAGCCGCAACGCCCTCGATCACATGACCCAGAAGGTCCGTTCCGCGAGCACGCTAAACTCCTTCACCAATACCGCGATAAGCTTCACCTACAATGGAGAAACATTGACCTATAGTTATTCTCCCTCAACGAAAACTCTCACGGAAACTCTCGGCAGCAGTTCCACGGTATTGCTACGCGACTGCCAACAACTTCAGTTCAGCATGTTTCAGCGCAATGTGGTGAGCGGGTCCTTTGATCAATACACCACCACAACGATTGGCACGGCCAAGTCCATCATCGTTACGTGGACCTGCTCGCGTTCTTTGCTGGGCAATCTGATCAACTCCGAAAGCGTCCAGTCCGCCCGCATCGTCATCCGCAACAACCCTTAAGCCGTTTATGAAAATCAGGATTTCGCAGAAGAGAGAAGCTGGCAGCATGCTGCTGGTCACGGTGGTGATCTCCGCCGTCATCGGCCTCGCCCTCGCCAGTTACCTCTCGCTCATCCAGGCCCAGAACCTGAGTGTCACCCGTTCCCAGAACTGGAACAGTGCCATCCCCGTCTGCGAATCCGGCATTGAAGAAGCCTTGGCTCACTTGAACAGTGTGGGCAGCGGCAATCGCGGCACCAACGGCTGGACGCTCACCAACGGAACGTATAACCGCACCAACACGATCAGCTCACTGCGCTATGAAGTCACTATTTCGCCGGCGGATCCGCCCGTGGTGACCAGCACCGGTTACGTGCCTGCGCCGTTGGGCCAAGGCGAGATCGCCCGGACCGTTCGCGTCACCACTTCCAAGCAAAGCTCTGGCATGCGCGGACTCGTGGCCAAAGGCGCCATCGCGCTCGGACCAGGCAGCGTGGTGGACAGTTATGATTCCCGCATCACCGTCACCTATGTCGCCGGCTCGGCCCGCTCCAACGCGTTCGTGGGTGCCGTGAATGGCAGCATCAGCGGCGGCAATATCATCAAAGGTGATGCCTCAACCGGACCGGGTTACTCCATTTCCACCACGGTAACGGGTGACAAATCAGATGACCTCAGCATGTCCTTCCCTCCGGTGGCGCAGCCGTTTAACGGTGGATTCTCTCCGCCCGCCAATGTTTCGGTGACCATCACCAATTTCACCATCGCCTCCACGCCGTTCACCACCAACAGCGTTCCCTCGCCTGTCCCGGCTGGTGGCGTGACGACCAATCTGACCGTGTTGACCAACGGCGCGCCTCCTGCCTCCGGCGGTTACTCCACTGTTTCTGTCACGATGACCAATACTACCTACCCCAGCGGCGTAAGCCCGGTGGTGACCAACTCCACCTACCTCACCGGACAAAGGGATTATCCAGCAGCTGGCACCTTCTACGGATTGACCACCACGACAACGCCCACGCGCTATTCCTATTACCGCATCGATAGTTACCGCTACTCCACCAACATGTATGTCTACACGAACAAGACCTACACTTATTCCGTGACGACCACCAATGCGAGCAGCACCTCGACAGAAACTTACGCTTACGTGCTGGACTCCGATAATTACAAGACCGACTCCATCAGCTTGAGCGGCAGCCAGCCTCGTAACGCCGAAATGCTGATTCGTGGAGATGCCGTTCTCTGGGTAACTGAAGGTTTAACGATGACGGGCAACGCCCGCATCACCATCATGCCCGGTGCCAGCCTCAAGATTTATGTCGGTGATGGTACGGGCAGCGGCTCGGAGATCAAGATCGCTGGCAATGGGGTGCTGAACCAGACCGGTGACACGGACAAGATGGGCATCTACGGTCTCAGCGATACCACAGTGGTCAAACTGGCCGGCAATGGTGCTTTCATCGGAACCGTCTATGCTCCGAGCGCTGACTTGCAGGGCAAAGGTGGTGGCTCTGATACAGATGATTTCCAAGGGGCAGCCATCGTGGGCACCGTGTCCTATAATGGTCACTTCAACTTCCACTACGACGAAAAACTGGGTGACAACAACGCGTTAACCCAATGGAAAATCGCTTCGTGGACAGAACTGTGAGCTGACGGTTGAACGAATATTCTAGCGGGATTTCCGGAAGGATGAAGATGGCCCGGAAATCCAACTGGTGAAAGCCGTATTAAGGTGCCCGCCGCATTGCGCGGGCATCGAGTCCTGCTCATCAGGCAAAAAGCATTCCACGCCCTCCAGACGGAATGTTTTAGCTCACCACCGTAATCCATCAAACTTCATCGCCCTCCCGCAATAGCAGCCTCGCCGTGGTGGTGAATGAAAACCTCCTGCCACGTCTACGAGCTCACGCAAGCGAAGTGCAAACTTTACCATAGGCTATTCCTATGACTGACCAAGGAAACAAGTACTTCAACCTTTAGCCCGTATTTGCTTTGATGAGGTAACAACAAACGCACAATTTTGGCTCGCCCACAAAACGAGCTCAAACGACCGAAGGAATAAACTCATGTCAACCGAAGCAAAATGCCCGTTCACTCACGCCACCGCCGGTGGTGGCACGTCTAACCGCGACTGGTGGCCGAACCAGTTGAAGCTGGAACTGCTGAACCAGCATTCCACCAAGTCCAACCCCATGGGCGAGGACTTCGATTACGCGCAGGAGTTCAAGAGTCTCGACCTCGCAGCAGTAAAGAAAGATCTCGCCGCGCTGATGACCGACTCGCAGAACTGGTGGCCCGCAGACTTCGGCCACTATGGGCCGTTGTTCATCCGCATGGCGTGGCATAGCGCCGGCACCTACCGCACTGGGGATGGTCGTGGTGGCGGTGGCCGGGGCCAGCAACGCTTCGCCCCGCTTAACAGTTGGCCGGACAACGTCAGCCTGGACAAGGCGCGTCGCCTGCTTTGGCCGATCAAGCAAAAGTATGGCCGCAAACTTTCCTGGGCCGATCTGATGATCCTCACGGGTAACGTCGCACTCGAGACGATGGGTTTCAAAACATTCGGCTTCGGTGGCGGGCGTGAGGACACGTGGGAACCCGATATGGACGTGTACTGGGGCCGGGAGAACAAATGGCTGGGTGGTGACATCCGTTACTCTGGCGATCGGAATCTGGAGAATCCTCTGGCGGCCGTGCAGATGGGGTTGATCTACGTCAACCCGGAGGGACCGAACGGCAATCCTGACCCCATCGCGGCGGCGCGCGATATCCGCGAGACCTTCGCCCGCATGGCGATGAACGACGAGGAAACGGTGGCGCTCATCGCTGGCGGCCATACTTTCGGCAAGACGCACGGAGCTGGACCAGCGTCCCATGTGGGGCCTGACCCGGAAGCGGCTGGATTGGAAGAACAGGGCTTGGGCTGGAAGAGCAGCTTTGGCACCGGCAAAGGTGGCGATACGATCACCAGCGGCTTGGAAGTCACCTGGACCACGACGCCGACGAAGTGGAGCAATAATTTCTTCGAAAACCTTTTCGGCTACGAATGGGAACTCACCAAGAGCCCCGCTGGTGCCCATCAATGGACTCCGAAGAACGGGGCCGGTGATGGCAAGGTGCCGCATGCGCATGATGCCGCGAAGAAGATCGCGCCGTCCATGCTCACCACGGATCTCGCCCTGCGGTTCGATCCGGCTTACGAAAAGATTTCACGCCGCTTTCTGGCAAATCCCGACCAGTTCGCTGATGCGTTTGCCCGGGCTTGGTTCAAGCTGACGCATCGTGATATGGGTCCTCGCGCGCGTTACCTCGGCTCAGAAGTTCCCAAGGAAGAACTCATCTGGCAGGATCCTATTCCCGCCGTGAACCACCCGTTGATCGATGCGCAGGACATTGCCGCACTGAAGGGCAAAATTCTGGCTTCCGGCCTGTCCGTGTCGGAACTGGTTTCCACGGCTTGGGCATCCGCATCCACGTTCCGTGGCTCGGACAAGCGCGGTGGTGCAAACGGCGCACGCTTGCGCCTGGCCCCGCAGAAAGATTGGCAAGTCAACCAACCCGCTCAACTGGCGAAAGTTCTCAAGGCCTTGGAGAGCATTCAGAGCGCGTTCAACAGCACGCAATCTGGCGGCAAGAAAGTTTCGCTGGCGGATTTGATCGTTCTGGGCGGTTGCGCCGGGATCGAGCAAGCAGCAAAGAATGCCGGCCACGCTGTCACGGTTCCCTTCACGCCTGGTCGCATGGATGCTTCGCAGGAACAGACCGATGTCGAATCCTTCGCGGTGCTTGAACCCATCGCGGACGGCTTCCGCAATTACCTCAAGGGCAAATACAGCATACCGGCCGAAGCGCTGCTGATCGACAAAGCGCAGTTGCTGACGCTGACCGCACCGGAACTGACGGTGCTCATCGGCGGCTTGCGCGTGTTGAAGACCAATGCCGGAGGTACGCCTTACGGTGTTTTCACGAAACGTCCGGAAGCGCTGACCAACGACTTCTTCGTGAACCTGCTCGACATGAATACGGAGTGGAAACCGGTTTCCTCGGATGCGGATTTGTTTGATGGACGCGATCGTGAAACGGGCAAGACCAAGTGGAGCGGCACCCGGGTCGATCTCATCTTCGGTTCCGACTCCCGTCTCCGCGCCTTGGCGGAAGTTTATGGTAGTGCGGATGCAGAGAAGAAATTCGTCCACGACTTTGTCGCGGCGTGGAGCAAGGTGATGAACTTGGATCGCTTCGACCTCGCGTAACGCTTAGCTTTGCAACACAAGCCAGCTTGCCGTCAAATCAGGTTAACCAGACGGCAAGCTGGCCTTTTTATTGCACTGCAGGCCCTATCAACGCCCAATCCATTTTTCCTTTTCAGCGATGCCGCCATAACTCGCAACCAAGCCGTGATCAGGGCTGTTCACCATAAATACATGTGCCAATTTCGCAGGGAACTGCAGCAAGACAAGGTGAGCCCAAATAATGATTAAGCATTTAATTATTATAAAACCGATGACCTCGCCAGTTTCATGAGCAATCCCGCCCATGCCTGACCCACAGTCACCAAAAGAGAAAGTCTAGCTATGAAAAAAACTGCTCTGAGAATCGCCAAGCCGGCGGCGGTCGTGGCCACTCCTGCTCCTAAAAAGGTGGCCCGGCATGTGCGTTCCACGCCCAAGACGGAGACCCGGATCACCGAGCCGAAGAAGAAGGATAATAACTTCTCCCAAAGCCGTGATACCCGGGAAGACCGAGGTTCCCGCCAGATGAAGACCTCGAAGAATGTGCAGACTACCGGGCGCGGAAGGTAACCTCCAAACGTCTAACTGACTCATCCGGAAGCGGGTTCAACTCCCGCTGTCGGCCGCTTGGCATGACGGCAAGATGCCGGCAGGCACATGGCCGGAAGGCCGAAGTATTTGTTTGCGTGGTTTGGTTGGGAGGTAAACAAAGATCGCCTTTAAGTAGAAGATGCCAGTAAAGGGCTCCAGCAAACCGGTTGAATAGGCTTGAATCAAACGGCTATCTGGCGAAGAACTAGGGGCTTGGTAACCGCCCGTATAACTGAGCCTGCCACTGGCAGCTTCGCACGACGTCAGCCTCGGCTGATCTCGACTTCCTCCTTTTTACCCGCATGAGTTCCGTACCCGACATGGAGCCAGAGGCCCAGGCCCCCGGCATCCCTTCTTTGCTTTCACCGCCCGCGCCGAGAATATGCTCGTCGTCTTCTCGCTGGCGGCGATGACTATTCTGCCGTTGCTCGAGATAATTTTGCGCAAGGCTTTCCACACCGGGGTGGATGGTTCCACCCAAATCGTCCAGCACTGCACCCTGCTGCTGGGGATGATCGGCGGTGCGGTGGCGGCCCGGGAGAACCGCTTGCTTGCCATGTCAGCCCTGCCAGCGATCTTGAAGGGCCGCTGGAAAACGGCGGCGGCGATTTTCAGCAGTTCCTGTGCGATGGCGGTGACGGCGTTTCTGTGCATCGCGAGTTGGATCTTTCTGCAAAGCGAACGCGAGTCGGGCAACGTGCTGGCATATAATGTCCGGGTCTGGGTCATTGAACTGGCGATGCCCATCTGCTTCGGCCTGATGGTCTGGCGCATCTTGCGCAATGTGGGGCACGGCTGGAAGGCGCAGGTCGCCACGTTTCTGATCGCGGCGGTGTTTGTGGCCTTGGTGATGCACCCGCCGGTGGATGCGGAAAAGCTCGTCTGGCCGCTCTTGATCACCCTCATCGTGGCGACCATTCTCGGCGCGCCGGTCTTCGTGATGCTGGGTGGCGCGGCCTTGATCCTTTTCTGGGGTGACGGCCAACCAATCGCCTCCGTGCCGATCAGCCAATACAAACTGGTGACGGATGCAGCGTTGCCGACGATCCCCCTTTTCACGCTGGCGGGTTATTTCCTCGCGGAAGGCGGCGCTTCCCAACGGCTCTTGCGCTTGTTCCAGGCGATGGTGGGCTCGTTCCGGGGCGGGCCAGCCATCGTCACGTGCCTGGCCTGCGCGTTCTTCACGACGTTCACGGGCGCAAGCGGTGTGACCGTGCTGGCCTTGGGCGGATTGCTCATGCCGGTGCTCGTGGCGGCCAAGTATTCGGAGAAGAATGCCATCGGACTCGTGACCAGCGCAGGCTCGCTTGGTTTGCTCTTCCCGCCGTGTTTGCCGCTGATCCTTTACGCCATCATCGCCAAGAGCGTCACCATCAAGCAGATGTTCCTGGGCGGCATCCTGCCCGGCATCTTGCTCCTGGTGCTGACGGCCATCCTCGGCATCTGGCAGGCTCCGAAGGACAAGACGGACCGGCAATCTTTTGACATCAAGGAACTAGGCCGCGCGTTCTGGGCGGCCAAATGGGAATTGATGCTGCCGGTGGTGGCTTTCGTGGGCTTGTTCGGCGGGTTTGCCACGCCCGTGGAAACGGCCGCGTTGACGGCGCTTTACGCTTTCTTCATCCAAGTGGTCATCTACCGCGATCTGAAGATCACGAAGGAAGTGCCGAAAGTGATGACGGAAGCCGGGATGCTCGTGGGCGGGGTGCTGCTGATCTTGGGCGTGGCGTTGGGCTTCACCTATTACCTCGTGGATGCACAGGTGCCGGACAAACTGGCGGATTGGGCCAACGGTCATGTGCATTCCAAGCTGCTCTTCCTCTTCGGCCTGAACATCGTGCTCATCATCATCGGCGGATTGATCGAGATCTATGCGGCCATCGTGGTGATCGTGCCGTTGCTGGTGCCACTGGGGGTCACCATGGGCATCGACCCGGTGCACTTGGGCATCATCTTCCTCGCGAACATGGAATTGGGCTTCCTGGCCCCGCCGGTGGGACTGAACTTGTTGCTTTCGTCTTACCGCTTCAAGAAGCCGATCGGTGAAGTGGCCATAGCGGTATTGCCGATGCTCGCGGTGCTGTTCATCGGTGTGCTGCTCATCACGTACTTCCCGCCGTTGACGACGTGGTTGCCGAGTCTGTTTAACAAGTAGGACACGGCCCGCAGAAAATCACCCGGCGGATCACTGGGCTACAATCGTTTCGGGTTGAACGGCGATAACGGCACAGTGCCATTCACCTTGCCTTGAAACTGTGGCCGCAACTGGCTGATGACAGATTTATATTTCGGGTCCGCTGCCAGGTTGACGAATTCCGCCGGGTCCTGCTGATGATCGTAAAGCTCCACACCTGACTGGCCTTCCGCCCATTCGGTATACCGCCAGCGGTCTGTGCGCACAGTGCGTCCCATCACCGGATGCCCGTCACCCGGCCGCAGCACTTGGCTGAAAGCCACTCCATTCCAAGCCCGGTCCGGGTTATCTAACAACGGCCGCAAGCTGCGACCAACCGCAGTCTTGGGCACCGGCAGTCCGCAGAGGTCCGCCACGGTGGGATACATGTCGATGAACTCCACCACCTGCGGGCTGGATTTACCGTTCCCCGGCGCGCGAGGAGCGCAGATGATCAACGGAGCACGCGTTGATTCTTCAAACAGGCAGCGTTTCTGCCAGATGCCATTGTGTTCGCCCAAATGATAGCCGTGATCACTCCAGAGCACGACGATGGTCTTATCGGCGAGTTGCAACCGATCCAAGGCTTCCAGCAAGCGGCCGATCTGGGCATCGATGAACGACACGCAAGCGTAATAGGCTTGCAGGGCCTCGCGGCAGGTATCCTCCGGCAGGCCGTAGTTCGGGATGGGGCAGTTATGAGCGAAGGCCGCCTTCGGAATATCCGCACGATCATCGGCAGGAGCCTTGGGCAAACGAACTTGGGCCAACGGATATAGATCAAAGTATTTCTTGGGTGCCACAAACGGCGTGTGCGGGCGGAAGAAACCGACCCCAAGAAAGAAAGGCTTATCCCGCTGCTGTTCGAGCAGTTTGATGGCCTGGGTGGCGATCATGCCGTCCGTCTGTTCTTCATCGCTCCCTTCGGCACGCAGCCAGCTTAGAGCCGCACTGACCGGCTTGGCCGGAGTAGGGTTGATGATCTTCGCTTCATCCAACACATCACGGCCCTTGGGATTCACCACCACATTCCACGATGCCTGGTCATCAAGTCCATCGGTGCCGATACCGTTCGGGACATCGTAGTGGTACAGCTTGCCCACCCGCGCCGCGAACCAGCCGTTCTGTTTGAACAATTGGGGCAAGGAAACGACCGCTGGCACCTGATCACGAAAGTGGCGGTCCAGATCGTAAACTCCGACAGCATCCGGGCGCATGCCCGTGAGGACGGAAGCCCGGCTGGGATTACAAAGTGGCAACTGGCAATAGGCCCGATCAAAGTGTACACCCCGCGCGGCCAGGCGGTCGATATTGGGCGACTTCACCAACGGATGCCCATAGCACCCGAGTGAACTGGCCAAATCATCAACGGCAATGAACAGCACGTTGGACTTGTTCTGGGCGGCGGCCAGCGGCAAAGTCCAGAGTCCCAGCAAAGCCAGCATGGTGGGAAGCAGCAAACGCCAAGGTTTCAGCCGATGGATCAAGCTCATGGTATAGGCTGAGTATGCGTCAGCACGTGCTCCATTGTCCATCCGGCAAACCCGCACCGCCGCCTTGATCCGTGCGCCTCATCAGCTTCACAGTGACGCGACCTTGCAAATCTCGGCTCGAATGATTAGCTTGCCGGCAGTCCAAGAATCAGCCAACGGAAACACTTCCTCTATGAGCACACCCTTAAAGCGTCGTGAAGCATTCAAAAAAGTAGCTGCTGCCAGCGGCCTGTTCATGCTGGCCGGCGCGGTCTCTGGAGCCAGCAAGACAAAGTCTGAAAAAGTGGATGTCTCACTGGGAGGCGAATGGGTGATCGGGGACAAACCCTGCGCCATATTCCAGCAGGGACGGATGCTGCTGCTGGTGAATGAAAAGGGGGAGTTAGGTTCGGCCAAGATCAACGGGGGAAAAACCATACAGATCTTTGGCGGCAGCACATGGAAGCCCGGCTTGCTGGGCCAGATCACCGAGAAAGGCAAAGTCATCGTTTGGGCAAACGATGTCACCTGGATCCGTTCCGAATAAGCCGGATTCTGTAAAATATTCCTTCCCCTGCCCGCCCGTTTATGGCTACATGCCCGCCCGCTGGGGCAAAGGCCTTGGGCGGCGCTGATACACTGTTTACAAACAAACCGAACTGAATTGCTCTGTCTATGACTGCGAAGCCCTCTATCAATCCCCGGATTGCCTCCTCCTCTGTTCCAAATGCGCCTAAAGTTGCCGAAGATACGCTGCCGGTCGTTATCGTTCGTCCCGGCGAAGCGGATCGCATTCTAGCCGGTCATCCTTGGGTCTATGCCGCTTCCATCCTGCGTCTGACCAAGCCAGCGGAACCCGGTGATGTGGTGCAGGTCAAAGACCATCGCCAACGCTTTCTCGGAGTCGGTTTTTACAATCCCAAGTCCAAGATCAACGTCCGGCTGCTCTCGCATGACCGTGAGGACATCAACCTCGCTTTCTTCGAACGCCGCATCCGCGAAGCCTTGGCCGTCCGCAAACGGCACATGCCGAAGGCCACTTCCTTCCGCGTGGTGAACGCCGAGAGCGATTCCCTCAGCGGCTTAATCGTGGACAAGTATGAGGACGTGCTCGTGCTGCAAACATCTTCGCTCGGCATGGACAAGCGCAAGCCGGAGATCATCGCCGCGCTGCAACGCATCTTCTCGCCGCGCGCCATCGTGGAACGCAACGAACTGGCCTCGCGCAAATTTGAAGGTCTGGCCGACGCCAATGGCATTCTCGCCGGGAATATCGAAGGTGATATCGATGTGAAGTTGAACGGGCTCAGCTTCAAGACGAACCCGCTGGGCGGTCACAAGACCGGTCTCTATCTCGATCAACAGGCGAACTACCAGCGCGTGGCGGAGATGTGCAAGGGCCGGCAGGTGCTGGATTGCTTCAGCTTCTTGGGTGGATTCGCCATCCATGCCGCCAAGGAAGGTGCGGCCCACGTGCATGCGCTCGACCAAAGCGCGGACGCCATCAAGGCGGCCACGGCCAATGCCAACGCGAACGGCGTGGGTGACCGTTGTGTGTTCGAGGAGGCAAATGTTTTCGACTGGTTGAAATCCCAATCCGCAGTGGGGCCGAGCGAGAAGCTCCTGCCGAAGTATGACGTGATCGTCCTCGATCCGCCGTCCTTCACGCGCAGCCGTTCTGCAGTGGAAGATGCCTTGCGCGGTTACAAGGAAATCCATCTGCGCGCTATGAAGCTCCTGAAGCCCGGCGGAACGCTCGCCACCTTCTGCTGCTCGCATCACGTGGATTCCAACCTGTTCATGGACGTCATCCTGGCGGCCGCTTTTGATGCGCATAAGGTTTTGCGCCGCGTGGATATCTTCAGCCAATCGCCGGATCATCCGGTGATCCCCTCGATTCCGGAGACGGAATACCTGAAGGGTTTTGCGTTTGAGCTGGTCCGCTAAGCCGAACTGACAGCGTGCTTTCACGAGGACGAAGGAACATCTCCTTCGTCCTTTTTGCTTTCAGCAACACACTTTCCGCCCAGACAGGTCCGCACCGGAAAGATAAACCCATCAAGGGGGTTGCAAGGCGGCAAAAATGCGCTAGAACTGCAGCATGAATTCCCGCGGGTTAATCGTAGGCACTTTGTCTATCGGGGTCGGTTTGGGTGGTGTGCTGGGCTACACCGTCGCCACTCAGCGCACGATCACGCCGGTGGCGTCCACGATTGTGACGAACATGGTGGTGAAAAAGATGTCCGCCCCGGTGGTGACCGTCACTAATGAGATCGTCGAGGCGCCCGATTTCCGCTGGTCCTCGGTGGAGTCACAAGATTACTTCGAATACGTCAGCAAGCTGCGCAAGGTGGGTTGCCCGGAGGAGACGATCCGCGACATCATCATCGCGGATGTGAACAAACTGTATGCCTCCAAGGCCCGCGCACTGACCAGCCCCGGTGAGTTCAAGTTCTGGAAGATGGATCCGCGCTATAACAACTCGCTGAGCCTCTCCACGCAGAAGCAGTTGCAAACGCTCGATCGCGAGAAGAAGAATCTCATCCATGACCTCCTCGGCGTGGACCTGGACCGCGAGATGGCCAAGCAAAGCGATGGCACGAGCTATACCGAACAGGCTTACGCCTTCCTTTCCCCGGAGAAGCAACAGCAACTCATCGCCTTGCGTGATCAGGCCCGCACGCAGGAACGGGATATTTACGCTGCGGCCGATGGCGATCTTTCACCGGAACAACGCCAGCAGGTGGATGCCATCCGCAAGCAGCGCGATCTGGCCATCGCCAGCCTGTTGACGCCGGCGGAACTGGAGGAATACCAGATGCGCAGTTCCGGCACCGCGCGCAACATGCGTTACTCGCTTGCGAGCTTCGAGCCCTCCGAGGATGAGTTCCGGCAGCTCTTCAAATTACGCAAAGCATTCGATGACCAGTTTAGCAACATCGAGGGCAATGACAAGCTGGCCCAGGAACAACGCCGGCTCGCCCAAGAGGCCACGGACAGCCAGATCAAGAGCCTGCTCGGTGAAGAGCGTTATCAGGAATACAAGCTGGCCCAAAGCGGTGATTACCAGGAGATCTACCGCGTGACCCAGCGTTACGATCTGCCGAAAGAAGTGGCCAAGAACGTCTATGACATGCGCCGGACGGTCGAAGCCGAACGCCGTAAGGTGGAGCAGAACCAGAATTTCACCCCCGAACAGAAGAAGGAAATCCTGCAAGCCATGCAACAGAAGACGGAGCAAGCGGTGCAATCGGCGATGGGTGAAAAAGGCTACAATTACTACAAGAAACGCGATGGCGATTGGATCCAGCGCGTCGGGCGTGTAGGTGGCCGGCGCGGGTGATCCATGGGATGCCGGTCTCCGCATTAGACTGGGCTGCCCGCTAAATGTTCCAATCTGCAATTGCCCAACTACCCCAGCCCTGCTATCACCGTCCGCGTTACCAAAAGGATTTGACGCATGGCGGAGGATGCACCAGCACCGAAATCTAATCCCAGTCTGTTAGCCCCCGGCCAATACCATGGCCAAGGCCGCTTTGAATTGAAGCGTTTGCTGGGCGAAGGCGGCATGGGCCAGGTGTGGCTGGCTTGGGATCAACGGTTGAACGAGGAAGTGGCGCTGAAGTTTCTGCCGCCCGAAATCCGCAATGACGTCATCGCGCTGGATGATATGCGGCGCGAGACGCTCAAGAGCCGCAAGCTCTCCCATCCGAATATCGTCCGCATCCACGATCTGTTCGAAGGTGAAGGGGAGTTGCCGTTCATTTCGATGGAATATGTCGAAGGGGCAAACTTCGCTACGCTGCGAGTTGAGCAGCCAGACCGTTGTTTTTCGTGGGATTATCTCAAGCCGCTGGTGAAGCAGTTGTGCGATGCGCTGGACTACGCCCATGGCGAGGGAGTCATTCATCGCGATCTGAAGCCCGGTAACATCATGCTGGACCAGAAAGGCCGGCTGAAGCTGGCCGACTTCGGCATCGCCGCCACGATCAGCGAATCTTCCAGCCGCATCTCAGCCCGGCATCTGACAGCCGGAACGCTGGCTTACATGAGCCCGCAGCATCTGCGCGGCGAACTGCCCAAGGCGAGTGATGATATCTACGCTCTCGGGGCTACGCTGTATGAACTGCTGACCAGCAAACCGCCGTATTTCACCGGGGATTTACGGCATCAGATCGAGAGTGTGCCGGTCAAACCTTTGGCTGAACGATTGTGGGAACTGAGCTTGGAGAATCCTGTTCCGGCAGATGTCTCCGCGCTTATTCTGGCCTGTCTGGCCAAGGATCTCAGCCAACGGCCACAGAGTGCCCGGGCGGTGGCCGAGTGGATCGGTTTCGAAAACACCAATCACAGCAAGGCCCTATTGCCACCCCCCACGGTGCCAGAGCCAGTAATTGAAGCACCGCAGGCTGATGAAATTAGCGAGGCGACAGCACGGCCTCGCAGCCGTTCCCGCCTGGTCGCTTATGTGGCTTTCACAACCGTCATCGTGACCGGTATCATTATCGGTTTAAGCCTGCGCAAGCCCAAGGAACTTTCTGAAGTCAAAGCAGCGCCGAAAGAAACTACCACGCTGGTTACGCCACCTGTCGCTCAGGAACAGACCACACTCACGGAGGAGGAGCTTAAAGCGGCCACGCAACCTCATAACGGCAGCGGACGCGCAGCGACAACTTTCCCCACCGGGGTGGGTGCCAACGGAGTCATCCAATCCGTCGCCTTGTTCGCCAACAATCAGTTTCTTATCGCGGGGAGTTTCACCGAGTTCAACGGTCGCAGCTACAACCGGGTGGCCATCCTCAACCCTGATGCGTCTTTCAATCCCATCTTTAAACCGGGTGCTGGACCGGACAAGGATGTGGTACACGCCCTGCCCCTGCCGGATGGCAAAGTGCTGATCGCCGGGCCGTTCGAGAACTACAACAACGTTTCACGCCGGGGCATCGCGCGGTTGAATCAAAATGGTTCGCTGGATACCACGTTCGATCCCGGCACGGGAGCCAACCAAGCCGCCCAACGGATGTGGTTGCAGTCTGATGGCAAAGTCATTCTCGCGGGCCACTTCACCCAGTTCAACGGCCAGCCAAGAAATTATCTCGTCCGACTTTTGCCCGATGGCTCCGTTGATCCCATTTTCAATGCCTCCGGCGGCCCTAATGATCCGGTGCTGGCGCTTTGGCAATTACCCGATGGCCGGCTCTGGATCGGGGGCAAGTTCTCCCGCGTCAGCAGCCAGGAATCCCCTTTCTCGCGCTCTTGGATGCCAACGGCAAATTGATCACGCCTTCCAGTGCGGACGGTCCGGTCTTGACCCTGACCGCCCAGCACGATGGCAGCATCATCGCCGGCGGGAGCTTCAACCACATCCTGGGCGTGGAACGCAAGAACCTTGCCCGGCTCAAAACGCCCACCACGCTGGACCTAGCCTTCACCACTGGCAAAGGATTCAACGGCACCGTCCGCAGCCTGGTCACGCTGCCGGATGGCGGGTTGCTCGTGGGCGGCGATTTCAACCGCGTCGATGGCCAGGTGCGGCGCGGATTGGCGCGGCTTAACCGTAATGGCAGTCTGAACGCAGACCTGGATGCCCGCCTCAATGGCGCGGGCAAAGTGAATGGCATCGTGCTGCGGGCCAATGGTGCAGTGGTCGTCGCCGGAGACCTCGCCCCGCCCGGAGTGACCAACGATTCCAAGATGGCGCAGATCTTTGGTGCCAGCCCAGCCCCCGGAAACGTACTCGCCAGCAAAACCCTCACCACGGCAGCCAACTCCGTCTGGCTCGATACCGGATTCGACATCCTCAAAGATTCGACCTACGAGATCCTCGCCACCGGTATCATCAAGTTAAGCGACGGCACCGATCTGCTCCCCGATGGCCTCTTGCAGCAACCCTACGCGGCGGACATCGGTCCGCAGGGCAAACCCGGCCATGATCCCGCCCATCCTGCCCGCAGCCTCATTGCCCAGATCGGCGACAGTAAGCTCACCATGTTCATCGGCTCGCACCAACGATTCATCGCCCCGGCCACCGGCCGTTTGAAATTGCGCTGCAATATCAACCCGGGCGAGCAACTCAAGTCTCAGGGCCAATTCGATGTCTCCATCCGCAAGCTGGAAAGCATGTTCATGACCGAGCCGGACTGGCGTTTCGAGCTCGCGACCAAGATCGATACCAGCGATGAACTCCACCTCCGTTTCGGCACGGCCCAGTGGGTGCACAAAGGGGGCGGATCCGTAGCCGGACGCCACGGCGGCCTGAACCTGCCCACCATCCTCAACGGCTTTTGCTGGTGGCCAGAGTGGGATGGCAATACCTCACAACCAGTCCGCGCCCCTGGCCTCTTGTATCCCTATAGCCGTTTCGGATTGAAAGTCTGGAAGGTATTGGATGGCCGGGGCACCTGCGCCGTGGTCCGTCAAACTTACGGCAAGGGCCAGAACGGCGGACCTGATTACGTGGTGCTGGATTTCGATGACGGTGGCGCCGGAGCCGTACCTGCGCGTTCTCGTTGGGCCAGACCGTTAGGAGCGCCGATTTCTAAATCGGCTCGATGTTTTCCGCCCTCTGTTGGCCTGTCAGTGCAACCGGCCCTTGCCGACCTGGAGGTCGGCGCTCCGTTTACACCCCTAGCAGCTCCCGTTGCCACTTCATCATCTCGGGCAAGGTCTTCTCGGGATCGCGCGCAAGGGCTTCGAGCGTGGCGCGGCTGGCGATGAGTGTGGGGTCCAGTTCCAGCTCGGCGGCGACCTTGTCGCGCTTCTCTTGGAACTGCGCGGTCTTCTGCTTCTGCTCTTCGGTGGCGGAGATGAATTTGTGCCGGGGCTTGTCAGGCCATTCCGCAGCGGGGACGCTCATGCCCTTTTTCATCGCGATGCGCACCCCCTCGCGGCGGCGCGGATGCATCTTCGGCGAGAGCATCCCTTCCCACGGCTCGTCATTGATCGCCGCCAGCGCCATCGCGTTCATCGTGTCGTGGCTGAGGATAAAATACGGTGGGCGATTCGCCGCCGTCGCTTCCTTCTCGCGCCAGGCCCACAACTCCCGGATGATCGCCAGGCCGCGCCGGGGCAATTTGTTCGAGCCCTTCACGCGCCAGACGCTGTCCGGATCGGAATCGAACGGCTGCGAGTAATCCACGATCATCTGCGCGCACCATTCCTCCAGCCAGGCGAGCCGCCCCTTGCTCGTGAGCAACTGCACGAAATGCTCCCGGAGCTGAAAGAGATACTTCGTATCGTTCCGCGCGTACTCCTCCATGCGCGGCGTCAGCGGGCGCTGGCCCCAATCCGCCTTCTGCGGCCCCTTGTCCAGCTCCACCCCCACGATCGTCCGCACGAGGTCCCCGAGACCGAACTGGCGCATGCCGGAGAGCCGGGCGGCCAGCATCGTATCGAAGAGGCGGGCGGGCCGGAACTGGTAACAGTGGCAGAGCATCTTCAGGTCGTAATCCGACCCATGCAGGAGCAACTCCTTATCGGCCAAGACCTTCCAGAGCGGATTCAGGTCCAGCTTGCAGAGGGGATCCACCAAGTCATCACTGCCCGGGAGGCCGATCTGAATGAGGCAGACCTTGGCCGGATACGCGTGGAGACTGTCCGCCTCCGTATCCAGCGCCACCACCGTATGCGGGTGGATGGCTTCGATCAGCCGATTCAGTTGTTCCGGGTTGTTAATCAATGACTTAGATAAGACGAATAAGATTGTACCGACCTTCAAACAAACGAACACCAAGTTGTCGATACCGTGAATAGCTTCCCATCGCATCCTCCCGCAATACTTTTTGAAGAAAATTGCAGAACCCAACTGACGCGAATCCCATCCGTGGGAGGGACGGCGTGTCGCCGTCCGTGACCAACTCAGGCCTCAACCCATAAACCCTTAAGCGTCAATTCGCGAAATTCGCGTCAACCCGCCTCGTCAATCGTAAATCCAAAATCGTAAATTCCCCAAAGTGGCTTACCATCCGATCCGTTCAGCCTGACTCCGTCGATGAACTCCTGTGTTGCGGCACTCTATCATCCGGCCTTTGCCTCCCGAACCAAACCCTCGCCAGCCACTTCAAATTAACCGTCAGAAAACCAGATTAGGTAGGGCGAGACTCCGTCGAGCCGTGACTCGAGGTCTTTGCCCCATCTGCGTTTATCTGTGTCCATCTGTGGTTAAACAGAGAATGTATTTCAAAGAGCAATGAAACCACCCGACCCATGTGCTGTATCGCAACCCAAACCTCCCCCAAAAAGGAGAGTCACTTGGCAGTCGAAGTTCGCCCTTCAAAACTTTGAACTTTAAACTCCTGACTTCGAACTAGTTCGAGGCCCGGCCGGTTCCGCAATGGCTACTTGGGATTCCCCGGACGGCCATAAAATCCTACGCCGCCCGACGTCCCGTTCCCCCTCCGGCTTACGAGCCCTGATCCCAGCGCCCGACACACTCACAGATCCTAACTAACTACCCGAGACCGGCTTATCTCCCTCCCTCTCCTCTCAACGAGGAGAGGGCCCGGGGTGAGGAGTGAGCGAGCCGAGCGTCATAAGAACGCCCATCGCTCTCCCTTTTCCCCTTGGGAGAAAGCCGAACTTCGGCCTTGATGGTCCATAAGGAATTGCCACCACCCCGCCAACGCAGGACATAACCATGCAATGCAATAAATACAACGCACCGCTATGCTTGATGACCTTGGGATTTTTCCGGGAGCTGCCTACCGCTCAGAACGAGCGCAACCACCGTTCACCCTTCCTTTACCAGCAGCGAGCTGCCAGCAATCGACTATTACGCCACAAATTTAACCCACGCAACAATTTTCCACCCTAAAAATCATTTTCCCAGCAACCACTTGCCCCTCAGGAAATTGCAAATGAAGATTTTTCACCCCTCCTAGAGCCTTCGATCCGTCACGAACGTTGCCGATTGAAATCGAGGGCCAAAGGCCCAGCTTCATATCAGCGTGGGGCAACGCCCCACGAAACGGTCTCCCAAAAGTTCAAGCACCGTAAGTGCGATTCATGCACCCAACGCAGGACATAGCTTACACTGAATCAAAAGCATACTGCTGCTTTCGGTTCTCTCGGCCCTGCCCCAGCGCCAACGGCGCGCCTCATACCAGCCTAGGCCAACGGCCTAGGTAACCATCCGCCAAAGAAACCCCAAGGGCTGAAAGCCCGATTCATGCACCGCCATCTCCATCCACACCCATCGTGTTCCACCGACCTCATACCGCATGAATCGCACCTTCAGTGCTTGGCATTTTTCCAATCGCCCACGTAGGGCGATGCCCTACGCTGTTATGAGGCCGGGCCTTTGGCCCTCATGGCCATAATCGTTACCGCTGGATTTCGCTCCATCCCTTTGCCTAAACTCATCGGCATGCCACAATCATTGGGGTTGGTCATCATCCACGTCATCTTTAGCACCAAGGACCGTTACGGTTTCATTCAACCGGACATCCGCCCCAATTTGCACGCCTATCTCTCCACCGTCGCCCGCGATGCCGGTTGCGAATGCTATCGCGTAGGCGGTGTGGCTGATCATGTGCATCTGGCCATCCGGCTCTCTCGCACCCTCACCATCGCCGATCTCATCGAAAACCTGAAAACCACTACTTCCAAATGGGCGAAGGCGGAACCCACCGGCCCAAAGAATTTCGCCTGGCAACGCGGCTACGCCTGTTTCTCCGTTGGCCCCAACGATCTGGACGCTCTCTGCGCCTACATCGACAATCAGGAGGAACATCATCGAACCCATACTTTCCAAGATGAGCTCCGCAAGTTCCTCAAGAAATACGGCGTGGACTATGACGAAGCCTACGTGTGGGATTGATCCCGCGAATCAACACTCTTGCTACCTCGTCCGCGCCTCGCAGCCATCCAATTCCATTTCCTCATCGCGGCTTCAGCCCACGCTAGCCATCGAGCGCCAAAGGCGCGGCCTCATACCAGCCCAGGCCAACGGCCTGGTAACCGCCCGCCCCCATAACCAAGGGCTGAAAGCCCGATTCATGCACCGCCCCTCACCTATTCACGACAACCATCCAT
This sequence comes from Limisphaerales bacterium, assembly GCA_965283725.1. GTDB lineage: Bacteria > Verrucomicrobiota > Verrucomicrobiia > Limisphaerales > JAEYXS01 > JAEYXS01. The sequence goes on along the minus strand of CBDIPT010000001.1, from coordinate 51,849 downwards.
TCCATCCGTCCCGCGCATGAATCGCACCTTTGGTGCTTCTGCTTTTTGGGGAACCCTACATGGGGCGTTGCCCCATGCTGATATGAAGCCGGGCCTTTGGCCCTCAACTGCTCTTGCGTCCATGGCCGCCTTCAATTCGTGATGATTGGTGCAATTCGCGTCTTCTCTCCTCTTTTTGTGGCGGAATCTTATTGAGGCACCGTGGCCAGCCGGAAAAAGCGGTTGCCGGTATTGGCGGGCAGGAGGACGTGATAATAGCCGCTGTTGGTGGTGATGGTGGCGGCTTCCACGGTCCAGACCGGGGTGCCTGCCAGACTGGTGACGCTCTGTAATTGCAGGCCTTCGGCGCCGGCGATGGGCCAGGAGAGGTCCACCGTGTTGCCGGTGCGGAGGAGGGTCAAGGTGATGTCGGGCAGGATCAGGCCGCTGTAGTTGGCGGTGGTTTCCACGAGGCCGGAGCTGCTGTTGTTGTAGCCGCCGCTGGTGCGTCCACGGGCCCGCACTTGGCCAGTGCCGCCCAGAGTCAGGCCAGTGATCTGCCAGTGGGCGGTGTTCGTCACGCGGGTGCCGGCACCGAGCAAGGTCCAAGTGGTGCCGCCATCGGTGCTGCGTTCAAAGGTGACTTGTTCCACTTCCGGGGCCGTCCCGGCGCGGGTCCAGAGGAGCTGGGTGGCATCCGGAATGGTAAGGGTCTGGGCGGCGGCTTCATTGATGAGGCGGGCAAAGCGGGACCGCGTGACGCCGCCGGCGGTGGTGAAGCTGCCGCCGATGAGCACCTGGCCATCCGCCTGCAGCGCCACACCAAAGACGGTGTTGTTGGTGTCCGGATTGAAGTCCGCATCCAAGGTGCCGTCCGCATTGACGCGCGCAGCGCGGTTGCGGGTGGTGCCGCCCACGGAGGTGAAGAAGCCGCCGAGCACGATGCGCCCATCGGCCTGCAAGGCCAGGCTGTAAACGGCCTCGTTCACGTTGGGGTTGAAGGCGGTGTCCAACGTGCCGTCTGCATTCAACCGGGCGAACCGGTTGCGGGTCGTCCCCACGATGGTGGTGAAGGTGCCGCCGACGAGCAGCTTCCCATCCGGCTGGAGGGCGATGCAGTTGACGGTGCTGCTGGCGTTGGGGTTGAAGGCGGTGTCCAACGTACCATCGGCTTTCAACCGCGCGAGGTTGTTGCGCGTCGTCCCGCCCACGGTGGTGAAGGTGCCGCCTACGACGATTTTACCATCCGGCTGCAGGGCCATGGTGTAACAGGTGCCGCCGGCGTTGGGGTTGAAGTTGGTGTCCAGCGTACCATCGGCATTGAGCCGCGCGATGCGGTTCCGGGTCGTCACGCCCACCGTGGTAAAGGTGCCGCTGATGAGGATCTTGCCATCACTCTGGATCACCACCGCGTAAACTGCCCCGTTAAGATTGACGCTGAAGCCCGGGTCCAAGGTGCCATCCGCCTTCAAGCGGGCGATCCGGTTGCAAGGCACACCCGCCACCGTGGTGAAGGCACCCCCGATGACGATCTTCCCATCCGCCTGCAACGCGGCGCTATAAACGTTGGCATTCGCATTGGGGTTGAAGCCGGTGTCCAAGGTGTTGTCCGCATTGAGCCGGGCGATGTTGTTGCGCGCCACGCCCAAGATGGAGGAGAACGTATCAGCCACGATGATTTTCCCGTCCGGCTGGACCACGAAGGCATCCAACGGACTCCCGACCACCGTCGCATTAAATGTATCGGGCGACCCCAGACCGCTGCCCGCGCCTTGCACGGCAAAGGTGAAAGGGTTTTCATCAGCATCGTCATTCGGCAGGCTCAAGGTCGCCGTGCGCAACCCCGCCACACTGGGATCAAACCGCACGGTGAACGTCGTGCTCCCGCCTACTGCCACCGTGCTGACGGGTGCCGTGATCACCGTGAAATCTCCCGCCGCCGCCCCGCTGATCGCGATGTTGCCCAGCTTGAGCAGCGCCGCCCCGTTGTTCAGCACCGTAAAAGTTCGGGCGATATTGCCTGCGGCCACCGCTTGTGAACCGAAATCCGTGAAGTCACTGGTGCTCGGCGTCAGATCGCCCTTGCCGATATTTACCCCGTTGCCGGTGATGGCGATCTCCGGTGCCGGAAACCCGCTGTAAGTCCCCACCGTTTCCACCAATCCGGAGCTCCCGTTAAGATAACCGCCAACCGTGCGGCCCAGCGCCCGGATTTGGCCGCTGCCTGTGAGCGCCAGCCCGGTGAGTTGCCAGTTCGCCGAAGTACCCACCCGCGTTCCCGCCCCCAGCGGAGTCCAGGTGCTGCCTCCGTCCGTGCTGTTCTCAAAAGTCACCTGCGTCACTTCCGGGGTAGTGCCTGAGCGCGTCCAGAGCACCTGCGTGGCATCCGGTGCGCTCAGTATTTGCGTCGCCGCATCGTTGGTCAGCCGGGCCAACCGGGACCGGGCCACGCCGCCCACGGTGCTAAAGCTGCCGCCCACCAGTATCAGTCCATCCCCCTGCAAGGTCACCCCATACACCTGCGCATCCATATCGGGATTGAACCCGGCATCCAACGTCCCGTCAGCGTTCAGCCTCGCAACCCGATTACGTGGCCCGCCACCAGCGGTAGTAAAGAGACCACCGAGCAACACCTTGCCATCCGCCTGTAATGCCAGGCTGTAAATCTTGTCATTCGCACCGGGATCGAAACCCAAGTCTGGCGTGCCATCCGCATTCAACCGGGCGAGCCGGTTCCGCGCCACACCACCTAGCGTGGTGAACTGCCCACCTACGAGAATCCTCCCGTCCGCCTGTACCGCCATGCAATCCACAAACGAGTCCGCGCCGGGATTGAAGTTGGTGTCCAGCGAACCATCCGCGTTCAGCCGCGCGATATAGTTACGCGGAGTCCCCCCACCGCCGTGAACTGGCCGCCCAGCAGGATTTTCCCGTCCGGTTGCACGAATACTGTATAGACTATGTCGTTCACGTTGGGATTGAAGTTTGCGTCCAAAGATCCGTCCGCATTCAGCCGCGCGATATAATTGCGCGTTACCCCGCCTACCGTCGTAAACAAACCGCAGAGGACAATTTTCCCATCCCCCTGCATCGCCAGACAATCGATCCCCGTGTCCACATCGGGATTGAACCCTGCCTCCACCGATCCATCCGTATTCAACCGCGCGATGCAGTTGCGGGTCACTCCGCCCACCCGGTTGAACTGGCCGCCGATGACGATTTTCCCATCCGTCTGCACCACCGCGCTGGCAAGGAAGAAACTCGCATCGGGATTGTAGCTGGCATCCAAAGCGCCACCTGCACTCAATCGCGCAATCCGGTTGCGCGCAACTCCCCCGACCGTAGTGAAAGCCCCTCCCAGAAAAATCCCCCCATCCCGCTGCATTGAGATGGCCGTTACAAAACCTCCACCCGCAGCCGTGTTCAACGCATCCAAGGAGCCAGACCCGTACCTGTACCTTGCAGGGCAAAGGTGAATGGATTTTCGTCCGCATCATTATTTGGCAAGCTCAGGGTCGCATTACGCAAACCGGTGGCGCTCGGATCAAAACGCACGGTGAAAGAGGTGTTTTCTCCAGCCCCGACCGTTGCGGCCGGTGCTGCAACGATCGTGAAATCTCCCGCTGCCGCCCCGCTAAGATTGATGGTTCCCAGCGTCAGCACATCCGTGCCGCTGTTCTGCACTGTAAAGCTACGGCTGACCGTGCCTGCAATCATGGCCTGCGCTCCAAAGTCAGTGAAATCACTCCCGCTCGGCGTGCTGTCTCCGGAGACGATCGAGACCCCGTTACCCGTCACAACGATTTCCGGCACGATCACCGTCCCATTCACCGCTAAGAAATAGTTCTGCGCCGTCCCCTGCCCATGCGCCCCCGTCATCCATAGAGACCAAATCGTCTTGCGATATGACCCCACTGCCATTCCCACCGGTGCTGCTGGTTACCCGCCAGTCAAAATCCCCGCCGATATACTTGATCACCACCCAATACTTTGTGTTCCTCGCCAAGATGGGGTGAGCGGTCGAATTCTTGGTATAATCCACACTGGTAGGACCACTGATGGAGATATTTCCCAGCGTCTCGATCACCGCCCCTGGTACACCGCCATTGTCCGCCCGCAAAGATACCTGCGCCGTACTGATCCCCACAAAGTCGGCCAGCTTCACAACCAGCGAGTTTAAAGTGTAATTTTGGTTGTCCGTCTGAAAAGCCTGCGCTGCCAGTTTGGAACTGGTCAGGTTGTAGAACATCTCGCCATTCACATCCGCGCCCGCAAGGTTGTTGACGATGTCAGTCGCGCCCGCCTTTGTAGCCACGCCCAAACAAAGGCAAATCATCAGCACCAAAAAAGATACCCATTTCGCGGTCGATTTCATGCGGTTAGGACTTATGACCATCCAAGGTGAATTGAGTGCTTTATGATTTAGAAATACACTCTGGCACAAGCAAAAACTCCTCCTTCCGCGCACTCTTAATGCGTATCCCCGCCGCTGCACAACTGCCGTCATTGTCCAGACATCCAAACCCACAAGTAACCCTCAAATCCCCCACCTTTCCCCCGCCCGAAAGCCCCTTGCAGATACCGCCCCCGTCCGTTACTCTACCTGTCTCTTTAAGTTGATTGGGTTGATTAGATCTTATGACGTTGACTGAAAAGCTGCTCGCCCGCGCCGCCGGTAAAGCCTCCGTGCAGGCGGGTGACAATATCTGGGTGAAGGCCGATGTCCTCATGACGCACGATGTGTGCGGCCCGGGGACCATCGGCGTGTTCAAACGCGAATTCGGCAAGGATGCCAAGGTCTGGGACCGCGAACGCGTGGTCATCATCCCGGATCATTACATCTTCACCTCGGACTCGAAGTCCAACCGTAACGTGGACATCCTGCGCGAGTTCTCCAAGGCGCAGGGCCTCCCTTACTTCTACGACGTGATCGATGACCCGGATGGCGAATGGAAGTTCGACGCCTCCAAGGGCAATCTGAAGCGCCAGTACGGCAGCCAGTATGCGGGCGTTTGCCACGCGGCGCTGCCGGCCAAGGGTCACACGCGTCCGGGCGAGGTGCTGTTCGGCACGGATTCGCACACGTGCATGGCGGGTGCCTTCAATGAATTCGCGACGGGCATCGGCAACACGGACGCCGGGTTCGTGATGGGCACGGGCCGTCTGTTGATCAAGGTGCCGGAGACGATGCATTTCCGCCTGGAAGGCAAGTTGCAGCCGGGCGTGATGGCGAAGGATATCATCCTGCATGTCATCGGCGAGATCGGTTTCGACGGCGCGACGTACCGCGCGATGCAGTTCGATGGACCGGGCGTGGACACGCTCTCGATGGATGACCGCATGACGATCGCGAACATGGCGATCGAAGCCGGTGGCAAGAACGCGATCTTCCCGTTCGATTCACGCACGGCGGAATACGTGGACGCGCGCACGAGCCTCAACGGCACGAAGCAGCGTTACGACCCTGTCGAAGCGGACAAGAACCAAAAGTTCGTTTACGAACTGACGGTGGACTTGAGCAAGCTGGAGCCGACGGTCGCCTGCCATCCTGACCCGGGCCAACGCAAGAAGGCGAAGGACATGGATATGAAGCTGGACCGCGCGTATGTGGGGTCCTGCACGGGCGGCAAGACGAGCGATTTCGTGGAGTTCGCCCGGGTGTTGCGCGGTCACAAGGTGAGCATCGATACGTTCGGTGTGCCCGCCACGCCGGACATCGTGCATGAGCTGCAGAACACGCGTTGGGGCGGCAAGACGATCTGGAACATCCTGCTGGAAGCGGGTGTGCGCATGACGGAGAATGCCGGTTGCGCCGCGTGCCTGGGCGGTCCGGTGGATACGTTCGGCCGCATCAACCAGGCGGGCCTGAAGTGCATCAGCGCCACGAACCGCAACTTCCCCGGTCGCATGGGCGACAAGGAATCGCAAGTGTTCCTGGCCAGCCCCGCGACGGTCGCCGCGAGCGCCATCGCCGGCCGCATCACCGATCCGCGCGAGTATATCTCGAACTGATAACCTCTTTCGTTGAACAACCCGCGCGACCCAAATCGCGCGGGTTTTTTTATTGTCCGGTATCTGCGTTATTCTGCGCCCATCTGCGGCTAACTCTTGTTTCCGTGTATTCCGCGTATTCTGTGGTTACGCCAAAATCGCCTTCACCACATGCCCATGCACATCCGTTAACCTGAAATCCCTGCCCCCAAACCGATACGTCAGCTTCTCGTGATCCATCCCTAAGAGATGCAACACCGTCGCGTAGAGATCATACAGCTCCAGCCTGTTCTCCACCGCGTAATACCCCAGATCATCCGTCGCCCCATACACCGTCCCGCCCTTGATCCCACCGCCCGCCATCCACAAACTGAACCCGAACGGATTATGATCCCGCCCATCGCTTCCTTGTGAGAACGGCGTGCGCCCAAACTCACCCGAAAAAATCACCAACGTCTCATCCAGCAGCCCTCGCGCCTTCAGATCTCGCACCAGCGCCGCGATCGGTTGATCCACCTGCCGCGCCATATTCCCATGCCCGACTTGCAATTCCCCGTGCTGATCCCACGGATTCGCCGATTGCCCGCCGCCGATCTGCTGCGGCAGGCAGCTCAACTCCACGAACCTCACCCCTCGCTCGATCAATCGCCGCGCCACCAACGCTTGCTTGCCGTAAGCCGCCGTCGGCGCGTGCTTGGACTCCAGCCCATACATCCGCTTCGTCGCCTCCGTCTCGCCGCTCAAGTCGCACAATTCCGGCACCGCCGTTTGCATTCGATACGCCGTCTCATAATTCTGGATCGCCGCCTCCACCGCCGTCTCCTGCGATGCCCGCGCGAACTGCTCATCCATTCCCTTGATGAAACTTAGTCGCTGCCGTTGCTGCAGATCGCTCTCCTTCGGCTTGATATTCGCCAGCGCCGGCGTCTCATCCACGCGGATGAAACTCGCCTGATGTTGCGCCGGCAGATAACCATTGCTGTAAATCCCCACGCCCCCATGCGGCGCCCCCGATCCCCCGCTCTGCAACACCACGAAGCCCGGCAGATTCTGATTCTCGCTCCCCAGCCCATACGCGATCCACGCGCCCGCACTCGGATGCCCCATGAACGGAAACCCCGTGTGAAAGAAATAATTCCCCTGCGCGTGCTCGTTCACCTTGCTCGTCATCGAGCGGATCACCGCGATGTCATCCGCCAGCTCCGCGATGTTCGGGAACAGATCCGTCATCACGATGCCGCTTTGCCCGCGCGCCTTCGCCGTCCACGGGCTCTGCATGATGTTCCCGTTGTTATTGAACATCGTCGGCTTTACCGGCACCGGCATCGGCTGTCCATGTCGTTTGATCAGCTCCGGCTTCGGATCGAACGAATCCACGTGCGACACCCCGCCGCTCATGTAACACAAGATGACGTTCTTCGCCTTCGGTCGATAATGCGGCGCGATCACGGAGCCCGATGCGAACGCCTTGTCCGCCAGCAACGAACTCAGCGCGAGCGAACCAAACCCCAGCGAGCAACGCCGCAACATATCCCGCCGCGAAAGCCTGTGATGTAAAAACGGATTCATAATGACCTCACCGGATATAGATGAATTCCTTCAGATTGAACAACGACTGCGCGAAGTCCTGCCACACCGCCTCGCTCTTCAATCGTTCCGTCGCCGCCACATTCTTCTCCGCACCTAATTGCGCCAGATAATCCAAACACCCTTGCAACTCCTGCGCCGAAGGCGTGCGTGCAAATGCCAGTTCAAACATCCTTCGCACTCGCAACTCTTCAGTCTCATCGCGCGCAACCAGCGCTTTCGCCCAATCCTTGGCCAGCCCGATCACAAACGGATCGTTCAGGAGCGTCAATGATTGCGCCGGCACATTCGTCGCATCGCGTCGACCCAAGGTCGTGAACGGCTTCGGTGCATCGAACACTTCCAGAAATGGATTCAAGTGCGTCCGCCGGATCGCCAGATAAACGCTCCGCCTCGGGTTCACACTATTGATCACCGGTGGCCCGAATTGCTTCGCCTCCAGTTTTCCCGCCACCGCCAGCAAAGCATCCCGGATATTCTCCGCTTCCAATCGCCGCACCCGATAATGCGAGAGCAGATCATTCGCCGCATCCACTTGCTGCGCTGCCGCAGAAGGCTCACTGCTCTGCTGCCACGTCTGCGAAAGCACGAGCGCCCGGATCAATTTCTTCTCCGACCACCCTTCTTTCACGAGCTTCACCGCCAGATAATCCAGCAACTCCCGATGTGTCGGTTCCGCCCCCAAGCGCCCGAAATTATCCACCGTCGCCACGATTCCGCGTCCGAACAGATGCTGCCAGATACGATTCACCATCACCCGTGCCGTCAGCGGATTCTTCGCATCGGCGATCGATTCCGCCAGTTCCAAGCGCCCACTCGGCTGGCTCTGTTTGAAATGAAACTCACCTTTGCCCAACACCTGCAAGAATCCACGCGGCACTACTTCACCAGGTTTCAGATGATCCCCGCGCGGCATCAGTTGCGTATTGTATCCCGCTGTCTCGATCACCCCCGGCGCCCGCAACGCCACCGGCACCGTTGCCTCCAGTTTGCGATACTCCGCAACGAGCGCCTCTGCTTGCGCTCCCACTTTCTCCGTATCATTCGGCAGCAATCCGCGCCGCACAAAGTAATCCAGCAACGCCCGTTGCGGCTCCGTCATAGTCCCGCCTTGCCAGGCACGGATGGCCGCCGTCAACGCACTCTGATACTGCTGCACCAGTTCCTCCGCATTCTTCGGTGCGCTGCCAGCACTCAAAGCAATCGCAGGCATCACTTCATCCTTCGGCAAATCCTTCCCATCATGAAACACCACCTGCTCCACGCCGAACCACGAACGCCCGTTCACCGGCGTATTCTTCGTCGCCAAGGGCAACGTCTGCTCGCTGAACGTCGCGAACTCCAGATACGCCCATGATCCTTTGCGATAAGCCGTATCAATCCGCACCCAACCCGGCTCATCGCGCTCGAGAATCGCCTTCGGATAGATCGGGTTCATCGGCAGCGGATAATTATCCACCATCACCCGCACCATCGCTCCACCGCCTCCTACCACCTTCACGCTGATGCTGTCCGTCTCAATTTTGAACCGTGGCGACGTGAACAACGCTCCATGCTTCTTCGTCAGCAGATGCGAATAGATTCCCGCAGGATAAATCCCATCCACCACCTCCACGCCCTCAGGCTCCAGAGCGAACTCACCCGGCTTCGTCACCTTGGCGGGCAAGTTCTGCCCCTCACGGAACCACGGTGCCTCATCCCCCTTCGCCAGATTCCATTTCGTGACATATCCCTTGGCATTCCCCTCTTGCCGCGCGTTCAACTCAGCCTGTTGCTTCTGCATCCAAGCCATCCATTTGGCGGATAATTCTTCCTCCTTCAACCCATTGAACTTCACCCACGCATACAATGGATTGAACTCATTCCGCGTCGCGTCATCAAATGCTGCCTTCTGTCCCGCTCTGCTCGCTGCCTTATATTCCTGCGCCCATTTCAAACCGGCCAATTCCTTAGCCACCTCCTGATACTTCGTCTTTTCCTGCGGCATCATCGCCGCAAGTAGATCCTCTTTGCTCACCCCACCCGGCCCCGCCGCAAAAGAATTGCCGACCTCCTCTGCCGATAACGCCCGATTATACAACCGCCCCTCTTCAATCTCTCCCGACAAAAATGCAATCCCTCCACCCGTATGCCGCCGTCCTAGGAGCGCATGCGCCTGCCCCGCTGCAAACGTCGCCAGTTCTTCCTGCTTGGTGGCCAACGAATACGCCTTACCGTAAGGTTTCCCATTCCGGTAAAACGAGATCAGCCCATCCGCCGCATACGTCACCGCCAGATGAATCGCCTCATCCGGTGTCGCCGTTTCCTGTGAACCACCGAGCGTTTGCGACCGCTTGAAATTATTGCTGCCCGGCACCCACTGCTTGCTCTCCTTCTCCGCATACACGATCGCGTCGAAAATACTGCCACCGATCTTCTCCGTCGTGATCACCCCACCGCCGCGCTGCTGGAGATTGCTCAGATAAACCCACGCCTCGAGCGTCTTCTCTTTCAGATCTTGCTTGAGCGGCACCGACTCCATGAACGCATCTATTCCGTTCAGCACCAGCCGTCCGTTCTTGATGACCGCGCCACCGCGCAACTCGCCGTTCAGATTGCCCTTCGTATCTTTCGCATCTCCATCGAAGCTCCATTGAGCCAATGGCTGCGGCAACGTCGCTGCTGCCGGATTCTTCCCACGCGCTTCCAGCACGCGTGCCCGCGCGGTCGCCTCATACTTCGCCACTTCACGCTCCAGATCCTGCAACGGCACCGATGCTTCTTCTGTCCAGCCGTTCCGGTTCCGTTTCAACTTCGCGGGCAATTCTTCCGTCACTGCCTTGAGCCACGTCTCCGCCAATGCTGATTGTATCTGCGGCTTGAGCGCCGCCAGTTCCGCTTTGCCCCGGTTCAACACCTCTGGCGTATCCACCATCACCTGTGCCGGACGCGAACTCGCCAGCACTCCATACATCGCGTAGAAATCTTTCTGACTGATCGGATCAAATTTGTGATCGTGACAACGCGCACACGAAACCGTCAGTCCTTGGAAGGCTTTGGCGATCACGTCGATCTGGTTATCCACCGTCTTCACCTGTTCATCCAGCGAATCCACCGGTTGATACCCATGTTCATTGAAACGCAAGCTCGCGATGCCCAGCTTGGATTCATTGATGCCCTCGGTCTGATTCAAGCGCGGTTTCGCGAGCAAATCCCCCGCGATATGCTCCTTGATCAATTGATCCAGCGGCACATCCGTATTGAACGCCCGGATCAGATAATCCCGATACCTCCACGCATTAATGATCTCTGGATCACCCTCGCTCCCGTGCGTCTCCGCATACCGCACCAGATCCATCCAATGCCGCGCCCATTGCTCACCAAAAGAGGGCGAAGCCAGCAAACGATCCACCACCTTCTCAAACGCCTTTGGTGACGTATCCGCGAGGAATGCGTTCACTTCCTCCGGCGTCGGCGGCAAACCCGTCAGCACAAACGTCGCCCGCCGGATCAAGGTCCGCTTGTCCGCCGTTTTCGCGGGCGTAAGATTCTTCTCTTCGAGCTTCGCGAGAATGAATTTATCCACCGGTTCGGTGGACCACTTAGAGTTCTTCACCATCGGCACGGCTGGTTCCTTCACCGGTTGAAAACTCCACCATTGCCGACGCACCGCCAACACATCTTCCCATGAACCCGCCGCCGCGCTCTCCGCCGTCGGCACCTTGTCCCGCGGATCCGCTGCGCCCTTGTTTACCCACGTGATGAAATCTTGGATGACCGCTTCGCTCAGCTTCGCCCCCTTCTTCGGCATCTTCAGTTCAGAATGCGCATGCTGGATGGCTTGGATGAGCAAACTCTTCGCCGCATTCCCCGGCACGATAGCCGGACCGTTTTCGCCGCCCTTCTCCCACCCGCCGCGATAATCCAACCGCAGACCACCCTTCTCCTTCTTTCCACTGTGGCATTCGTAACATTCCGCCACCAAAACCGGCCTGATCTTCTTCTCAAAAAACTCCGTATCCGCCGCACTCGCCGCCACGCTTTGGAGCGATGGCAACATCGTTCCTATCGCTGCCAAGGCAGTCGCAATCACCGGCAATATCTGGCGGTTACTCATTTCCAAAAATTCAAACTGATCGTCCTGTGGTCATAAAATAGAGTGCCTCAAAATGCTCGCCACAAACCAGCAACAAGCAACCCGAAACTTTCATTCCACCATGAACCGCTAAAAGTAAGTGCTGGCAGTTGCAGTCGGCGTCTTACCGCCCCGTGTTGCCGGATTCCTGCAGCGTAGCGCAGTCCGTCCCGGCTGCACCCCTGTAGCGCATGCTTCCAGCACGCGGGTTACGCTGCATCCTGCCGCGTTTCCCCATTCTCCTGCCGCGTTTCCCCATTCCCATGTATTCTGCGGCTCACCTCGCCGTCTCCCCCCGCGAAAACTCCGGCATCAACCGCACCACCTTCACCCGCCCACCCGCCGGTTCCAGCACCTGCACCAGTGCCTCCCCCACCTTCCGCGCGAACTGCTGCGGCCGGCTCGTATACCTCGCCACTGCTGGAACTGCATGTTGCAGATACGGATCTTCATCCCGGCTGATCAACGCCACCTCCTGCGGCACCTTGATGCCCCTCCGTTGCAGATGCGTCAGCACCGTCAACGCATGTGCCGAGCGCGCCACCAGAAATGCCGTCGGTGCCTCAGCCGTGGCCAGCAACCGATCCACCTTTGCGCACACGCCGGATACCGTCGCATCATGCCGCACCACCTTCACCTCACCGCCCGCCGCTCCTTCTCGGAATCCCTGCTCGCTCTCCTCATCACCTGGACACCCACTCGCGGGAAGCAGCAACGCCAACCGCTTATGTCCGTGTCCGCTGAACCACTGCGCCGCATGCCGACACGCCGCCCGGTAATCCACATCCACCGAAGGCAACGGATCATCCGGCGGACACGACCCCACCACCAGCGCCGGAACTTTCTGCTCCGCGAACCACCGCTGCATCGGCTCGTTGGAAAGAAACAACACCCACGCTGCCGAAGGATGGCTCTGCACCAGTTCCGCCCAGGCTTTCTCCGCCTTCGGGTGATACGCCGAAGGCCGCACCACAAACTCCATGCTCAACCGCTGCTCCGCCAGCCGCGCCCGCAGTTCATCGATCCAAAACAGCGCAAACGGCGGCACCGCCTCCAAAGTGTGTGGTGATAACAAGCAGATAGACTTCGGACTGCTCGCCTTCCCTCCCTTTCGCTTCGCTGAACCCACCGCCAACTGCCGCCGTTTCCCTTGCGTGTTATGGAACAACCCCTCCTTTTCCAACTGTCCCAAGGCCGCCCGCAAGGTCGGCCGGCTCACGCGCAACTGCTCCGCCAACTGCCGCTCACCCGGCAACGCCCCCGGCCAGCGCCCCGTCTCCAACCCTTGCCGCAAGATTCGCCCCGTCTGGGTGACGAGCGACACCCGTTCGGGCAACGGCAAAGGAATAGACGACAATGCTTTCATAGGCGACTGGTCAAAGGACTTGACCAGCAGCATGTCGTTGCCCATACCAGACGCAAGCCAACAATCTCACTGACATGCAACCGCTGCCCCATTCCGATCTCCTCCAGCTCAAACGCTGGAACACTCCCACCATCTACAACGGCTGGGAACAGATCACGAAACACAACGCCGCCCGCGATGCTTTCAACCTCGAAGAGACCCGTGACTTCATGCCGCAGATGGGCCCGATGGTCGGCTACGCCGTGACTGTCATCATTGAACCCAGCAACGCAGCGCACAAACAGAACGCCAATGCCTGGCTCGATTATCGCCGCTACGTCGCCAGTATCCCCGGCCCCAAAATCGTCGTCGTGCAAGACCTTGATAAACCCAATGTCATCGGCGCCTTCTGGGGCGAGGTAAACAGCAACACGCACAAAGCCCTCGGCTGCATCGGCACCATCACCGATGGCGGAATTCGCGATCTGGACGAGATGAACAATGCCGGTTTCAAAGCCCTCGCCCGCCGCCTCTGCGTCGGTCACGCCCACTCCACTCCTGTTCGTTGGAATGTCGAAGTCGAAGTCTTCGGCCGCAAGATCCAGCCCGGCCAGCTCATCCACGCAGACAAACACGGCTTCCTCGCCGTCCCCTTTGGCGAAGAACCCGGCCTGCTCGAAGCCTCCCGCTTCATGGACAGCAACGAATGCGAGACCCTCATCCCCGCCGCCCGCAGCAGCGCCGGTTGCACCACCGAGGAAACCATCGAGAAGCTGGCCCGAGCCGGAGCGGAGTTCAGCACCAAGGCCAAAGCCAAATTCCAACGCACCGGTGAATGGCGCTGACACCCTGAAATAAGGCTGTAATGCCCTATTTTCATACAGTCATTTAGCCTTTTCTCGAACGCACTCTTGCATTCACGCATTCGGCATGGCTTACGCTCACTTGTTACGAGCGATAAGCGATGGACCCGAAAGTTGAAGAGTATTATCTGCTGATAAACGGCGAGACTGCCGGGCCTTACACTTTAGCCCAACTCCACGAGATGTGGATGGACGACAAGATCACGCTCGACACCTTGTTTGTCCGTCCCGGCATGCGGAAATGCCAGCCCGTAAATCTCATTCTGGGCATGGTCATCAATTACCACGCGCCCGATCCCGCCGCCATCGCTGCGGCTACGCCCGTCGAAGACGAAACCGAGAATCCCTTCGCCCCCTTCAAACCCGTCCTCCGGTATGCGGGCATCATCACGATTCTCGCGCTGTTCGTCTGGGCGGTGATGTCACAGATTCAACCGCCGGACGACAAGGTCGTGGCCTTGCAGGCCTATGTGAAGGTGAAACCGGCTGACTTGAACGTCTTTAACGAGAGCGATTTCGAGTGGAAAGATTTCGTGGTGTACATCAACGGCCAGCCGCCCAACGGCTATAAACGCAAACTGCCCACACTCCCGCCCGGCAACGGCATTGACCTGACTCTGCTGGAATTCACGGATAATTACGGCACCGGTTTCCAGCCTTGGACCATGACCGTGAACGAAGTCTGGATCGGCAACGCAAAAAGCGGTTTCCGTTCCTTCCGCATCCGCCGTGTGGCCACACCGTAACTCCGGTTGACCGGCCCGCAGTTTTCTTTAGCATCGTTCCCGTCAATTCATCTCCGCGTCCATGAGCTCGCGTCGTGCCATCATGGGTACCGGCGATGTTTTGGTTTACCTGAAGTATGAGATCACGTTTTCTAAGCGCGCTGCTGGGCTGCTTGTGTCTGTTCACCACGCCTGCCCTCAAGGCCCAGACGGCGGCAGAAAAGAAACCCGCCTCCACCACTCGCACCTCACCGCCTTATATCATCATCAAAGTGGATGATCTGCGGAACGCTGGCGGCAAAGTGCATCCCCGTTGGCAGAAGCTCGTCGATTTCCTGAAGGAACGGAAGATCAAAGCGGGTATCGGCATCATCTGCGACTCCTTGGAAAAAGATGACCCGAAGTATTTCCAATGGATCAAAGACCAGCACGCTGGTGGGCTCATTGAGTTCTGGAACCACGGTTACAACCATAAAGAGTGGGAAGTGGATGGCAAGAAGGTGCAAGAGTTCAAAGGTCCCTCCTACGAGGATCAAAAGAAGAACCTCCTCCGTTGCAACGAACTCGCTAAGCAAAAGCTAGGTTTCACCCTGCCCGCCTTCGGTGCCGGTTTCAACGCCATCGATGACAACACCGCCAAAGCCCTGTCAGAAGACACTGACACCAAGATCTGGCTTTATGGCGATATGAAAAATCCCGCCGGCAAGATCGTCATGGACCGCATCGGCAATGTGAACATCGAGAACCCCACCTTTGTTCCCAGCTTGGATAAATTCAAAGCCGGTTACGCCAAGAATCCCACGCGCGATTACTTCGTCATCCAAGGCCATCCCGCCCAATGGACCGATGAACGTTTCGCGCAGTTCGTCGCCATCATCGATTTCCTGATTGCCGAGAAGGCCATCTTCACGACACCTTCTGAATACGCCAAACTCAAGGAATTGAAACCGAGCGTCGCAACCAGGAAGTAACTCTTTTCGCCAACCCTAAAGCATCTCAACACACCCATGCGTTTACGTCTCACACCCATCCTTTCCCTGCTGTCCTGGCCACCGGGCTCTCCGCCTATGCGGATGCCAAACTCGCCAATATCTTCACCGATCACATGGTCCTCCAACGTGATCAGAAGCTGCCCGTCTGGGGCTGGGCCACTGCGGGCGAAAAAGTCTCCGTGCAGATCGACGACAAAGCCGCCGTCGCCACCACGGCCGATGCCAATGGCAAATGGCGCATCGAACTCCCCGCCATGCCGACCGGCGGCACGCACACATTGACCGTCAAGGCGAACAATACCATCACCCTCAGCGACATCTTGCTGGGCGATGTGTGGCTTTGCTCCGGCCAGTCCAACATGGAATGGGTGGTCGCCAACAGCTTGAATGCGCAACAGGAAATCGCCGCCGCGAATCTCCCCAATATCCGCCACATCAAGATCCCACTGACCACCGCCAGCACACCCAAAGATACCTTCACCGCCTCGTGGCAAAACTGCACACCGCAAACTGTCGGCGGCTTCACCGCCGCCGGCTTCTTCATGGCCCGCAAATTGAGCCAGGACCTCGAAGTGCCCATCGGCCTGATCAACTCTTCGTGGGGTGGCACGCGGATCGAACCTTGGGTTCCCGTGGCTGCCTTTGCTGAAGTCGATGCCTTGAAGGATATCCATCAGCAAGTCCTCCGTACCTTGCCCGATAATCCGGCGTATCAGCAGAAGCTCAAGCAACACCTGGCTGATGTGGACAAATGGAGCGCCGCCGCCAAGGAAGCCCTTGCGGCGAACCGTTCCGTTCCGCCAACGCCCGTGTTCCCGGCGGATATTGCTCCGCTCACATCGCAGCAATCGCCCACCACGCTGTTCAACGCCATGATCAACCCACTCGTCGGGTTTCCGATCCGTGGTGCCATCTGGTATCAGGGTGAATCCAATCACGGCGAGGGCATGCTCTACACCGAGAAGATGAAGGCCCTCATCAACGGCTGGCGCAAAATCTGGGGTGTCGGCGAATTCCCGTTCCTTTACGTCCAGATCGCGCCCTACAATTACGGTGCGGAAGACCCGCAAGTTCTGGCCACGTTCTGGGAAGCTCAGAGTGCTGCGCAAGCCATCCCGAACACCGGCATGGTCGTCACCACGGACATCGCGGAATACAACGACATCCATCCGAAGAACAAACAGGAAGTCGGTCGTCGTCTCGCATTACTTGCTTTGAAAAAAGCCTACGGCAAGAGCGATATCATTGCGAACGGTCCCAAGTTCAAATCCTTGAAGACGGAAGGCGACAAGCTCCGCGTTACGTTTGATAACGTCGCCGGTGGTTTGAAATCGCGCGATCAAAAGCCACTCACCTGGTTCGAGATCATCGGGCCGGACGTGGATTTCACCAAGGCGGAAGCCGTCATTGATGGCGACTCTGTCATCCTCTCCGCTCCCGGCGTGAAAGCGCCTACAGCCGTCCGCTTTGCCTGGAACAAAGCGGCGGAGCCAAATCTCGCCAATGGTGCTGGCCTGCCCGCGGAGCCGTTCCGCGCGGGTAACGTACCGAAGATCGATTACCTCGCCACCAAGGTTCCCGAGGCCAGTGGTTACAAGCTGGTGTATGATCTGGACCTGTCGAAGCTCGGATCCGTCATCAAGTATGACGTAGACAATTCCGCTTCACTGAAGGGCGAGTTCGATCGCGTCGCTTACTTCCTCGAGTTGCGCGGGCCGCAAGGCGTCACTTACTGGTACGTCTCGCTGGATGCTTTCACTACGGACCTGAAGAAGATCGGCGTCCCGACTGTGGCCTCCGGGGCCAAGTTCCAGACGCAGGTGAAGAACGTGAACTTCATCACCAACGGCAAGGGTCTCACGGCGGGCACGTTCGCCGAAGGCTGCAACATCGAGTTCTGGCCGAACAACTATGCCACGCCGAACGCCGCCAAAGTTCCCGGTGCCTCGGATACGCTCTATGACAGCGGTGATCAGGTTGATGCCTTGGCGGATGGCTACGGCTCCATGCAGATCCACAACTTCAAGGCAGGCCAGACGTTCTTCGCCATCAACAACTGGAAGGGCGGCAGCGGCGCGGACATCGGCATCGGCAACAGCACAGGCCAAACGCGCGATTGGACCTTCACTGGTAACGCCGGCACCTACAGCCAGAAACGCCTCCGCGTGCTGGTACACATGAAGTAGTCACGGCACATGGCCTCGTTCGATAGAACGAGGTGACGTTCGACACATCCGGCAGCGTGACAACTGCCGGATGTTTCATTTTATACGGCTGACAAAAACCCCGTTGCGTCTCTCCCTATAAAAAAGGCAGAATGAACTGGTTCAACCATGCACCTGCCAACCAAATTGATTTGCTGTTTATTGCTGGCAATAGCTCTGCCCTGTTTGGCCGCGTCTCCAGTCAAAATCTTCTTTGATACCGACATGGAGACGGATTGCGATGATGCCGCCGCCCTCGCCATCCTTCATGCTCTCGCGGATAAAGGTGAATGCGAGATTCTTGCTACCGTCGTCAGCGTGCGTGATCCTTGGTCCCTCGCCACGGTGGATGTCATCAACACCTACTATGGCCGCACGAACCTGCCCTTGGGCATCGTGAAGAAAGGTGGTGTGCTGGAGAAATCCAAGTTCGCCTCAAGTATCGCCGCCGAATTCCCCCATAGGATCAAAGACACGAACAACATCCCAGACGCCACCTTGGTCTATCGCGATGTTCTTGAGAAACAGCCGGACAAATCAGTGACCATTGTCACTGTCGGTTACCTCACCAATCTCAAGAATTTGCTGCAACTGCCCGCGCAAGACGGTCATCCGAGTGGCCTGGACCTCATCAAAAGCAAGGTGAGCAAATGGGCCTGCATGGGTGGCAATTTCATCGGACAACCGCCGAAAGACGATTTGAAGCTCGGCAATGTGAACTTCCAACGGGATGCCGCTTCCGCCCATTTCGTCCTTCACAACTGGCCCGATTCCGTCCCGCTCATTTTCGTTGGCCGCGAAATAGGTTCTGTCCCCAGCGGTTTGCAGATAGGTCTCAATCTCAGCAAGACGCCGGAAGACAATCCTGTCCGCCGTGCTTACACGCTCTATTTTGATGGCAATTTGAAAAGCCGCCATGTCGCCGACCCTACCACCGTGCTTTATGCAGTGCGCGGCTTGCGGGATTATTGGGATATCCAGACCAAGGGCCGCATGGAACTGCAAACCGACATGAAGTTTGAGTGGCTTCCGGAAGGTGACCACAATCAGGCTTATTTGCTGAAAAAACTGCGCGATGGCAAACCGAACGACCGCTATATCGAAAGCGTTCTGGATGGTTTTCTCACATTACCCCCGGCTCGTAGCGGCCCCAATCCATCGCTTGGACGCAAAGTCTTGCATTGAAACCGCCTCGCAAGATTTTGAATACTGCTCTTTGTAACAAACGTCTTACTACGCCATGAAGAAACGTATTTCATTGATCGCCTTGCTGGCTGCTGCCCAGTTTTCTGCCGCAAACCTGTGGGCCGTGGATTGGGAAAAGCAGGCGCAGGAAGATGCCAAGCAGGATCGCACGAACATCCCTTACGACGGCAAGACGCCGAACAAACTCGTCTGTGATACGACGCTCCGTGAGATGCCTGATGGTTCTTGGGTGCTCTTCATGTTGGCGGGTGATGATTTCGAGCCTTCGCCGAAAAACTTTACCGGCATCACCCGCAGCACCGACCAAGGCAAGACGTGGTCCCCACTGCAACCTTTCGATGTCGGTCTGCCCCGTGAAGGCAAGACCGTCGGCCAAGGCCCCACGGAGCTGATGATCCATAAGGGACGCGCCACCTTGTTCTTCTCCACGCATTCCCAGACGTGGGGCACGGATTGGAAATCGTGGATGATGCATAGCGAGGACTCCGGCAAGACGTGGAGCAAACCGGAACCGATGCCCGGTCGCTTGGCGAACTTCACCTTCATCCGCAATCACATCGTCACGAAAGATGGCCGCATCCTCCTGCCCTTTCAGCATTACGAAGGCCCGCCCGCTGGCACTCCGCCACCTGCTCCGGAAGAAAAGCCCTGGCACAAGACCCTCTTTCATTACGTCAGCAACCCGCGTAACGGCGTGCTCATGAGTTCGGATGGCGGCAAGACGTGGAAAGAATACGGTGACATCCGCATCACCGAAGACGATCGGTATCACGGCTGGGCGGAGAATAATATTGTGGAACTGGCTGATGGCCGCATCGCGATGATCATCCGTGCCGACCGTCTCGGCGGTGTGCTTTTCTACGCCGAGTCCAAGGATGGCGGCAAAACTTGGCCCGCCTTCGCCACCAAGACGGACATTCCCAACCCCGGCTCCAAAGCGACGCTCTACTCTCTCGGCGGCGATAATGTCGCCATCTTGCACAACCCAAATCCGAAGCATCGCAGCCCCATGGCGCTCTGGATCAGCTTCGACGGCATGAAGACTTGGCCCTACAAGCGCGTGCTCCAGGCCGAGTCGGTTGATGGCCCCAAAGGCCGCATGAATTACCCCGATGGTTTCGTGAGCAAGGACAAGCAGTATCTGCACTTCGCTTTCGATGACAACCGCCACCGCGCCGTTTACTACGGAGCCAAACTGCCGCCGTTGAAATAAGCCGTAGCGCAGGTTGGCAACCTGCTGTGTCGCCGACTGGCAGTCGGCAAATCCCTCAAACTCTATAGAAGTAATCGTGAAGAAAAATGCGACCTCTCTTTGGTTAAGCTGTCTGCTCAGCCTGCTGGCGGGAACTGCTTTGGCACAAGCCGCCGAGAAGATTCTCCCCTCCGATTGGAACCCGAAACAGGCGGGTGACAAGGTGCTGCAAGGATTGATCAACACCAGCGCCCCGCAGGTCAAAGGAGCACACGATGCCGAGTTCACGATTGTGAATGGCAAGGCGTATATCGTTTCCGAGGCGAATGATTTGAAAGGAGGCGAAAACCCGGAATGGCCGGAGATTTACGTGACGCTATCCATAGTGAACCTCAAGACACTGAAACTGGAGAGAATCATGAAGTTCGCCCACAGCGAAGCGGTATTAGGCGGTGAGAAATTACCTGTAGGAGCCTGTTTCGTCCCTCGCATCATCCAGAAAGACGAACAGACACTGCGTTGCTACTTCGCCAGTGAAGAACCCAAGAAACGCCAATCACAAGTGTGGTTCATCGATTACGACCTGAAACGGGGCCTGTTCACGAACAAGCTCCAGAAGGTGAAAATCAAGACCGCTGCGGGCACTTTTGATATGCAACCGCAGTATCTCTATGCGGACGCCAAAGCCCAAGGCTACACCCGCACTCCAGCGGATTACGGCCTCTACATCTTCGATTCCTTCAAGCCCATCAATGGCAAGACCTATGTGACCTTGAATAATTTCCCCGGCGGCCAGAACGCCCTCGCCACAGTGAACCAGGAACTGGATACCTTTGAGGTCATCGGCCATTTCAACGAACCAAAAAATCTGAAGCTTACGGAATCTGCGGTGAACCTTTTGCCCGATGGCACCTGGCTCGCCATCTGTCGGCAGGAAGGCGGCAATCGCAATTACACCTTCTCGACAAGTTCCGATGGCAAGACCTGGTCCACGAACGAACATCGTGCCTTCGTCCCTAACGGTGCCAGTTCCAAACCGACCTTCAACAAGTTCGGCGACATCTATCACCTCGGCTGGCAGGAAGCCACGCAGATCAATGGAGCCAACCGCAGTGTTTTTAATATCGATGTCTCCCGCGATGGCAAAACGTGGGAACGCAAATACCGTTTCGAGACCGAGAAGTCTTTCCAGTATCCCTCCTTCCACGATTACAACGGCCGCATCTACCTCGTCGTCACTCAGGGTGATACGGACCCCACCCGCAAAGAACGCATCATGTTCGGAGTGTTGGAATAATAGCTACCAAGTTTCCAGCTTAGGATTAAAATCCTTCCTCAACACATTATGAAGATACGTTTGTTCGCCTTTTTCAGTGCTTTGCTGCTGCTCACGGTTCCGATTACAGCCGCAGAGTCAGCCAAGACCGTTCGCCTGCTTACGGTCGGCAACAGCTTCTCACAAAACGCCACGCATTACCTCGGTGACCTCGCAACGAATGCAGGCAATGTCCTTATCCACAAGCCCATCGTGGTCGGCGGTGCTTCACTGGAATTGCACGCTGGCAAGATGCAGAGCTTTGAAAAAGATCCCGCTCTCACCAACGGCTACTACGCCTCAAAGCTCAGCCTGAAGCAGTATCTCCTCGCCGATAAATGGGACTTCGTGACTATCCAGCAAGCCAGCATCAAGAGCCACGACTTCAGCACCTATCAACCGTTCGCGGGCCAGCTCTACGACTACATCAAGAAACACGCGCCTCAGGCAGAAGTGCTCGTGCACCAGACCTGGGAATATCGCGTAGATGATCCGCGCTTCAAGGTGGCTTCTCCCAAGGCCGGTGAGCCCAAAGACCAGAACGCCATGTATGAACAACTCAACGCCGCTTATAAGAAGATTTGCGAAGAGCTTGGCACCCGTCGTCTGCCAGTCGGTGACGCCTTTCATCTCGCCAACAATGATCCCAAGTGGGGCTTTCATGAAGACACCAAGTTCGACAGCAAAAAAGCCGTAGAACCCGAGTTACCTGACCAGACTCACTCCTTGAACGTCGGGTGGAAATGGACCACCAAGAACGGCAAGACCACCCTCACGATGGATGGCCACCACGCCAACACTGCCGGAGAATACCTCGGTGCCTGTGTGTGGTATGAAGTGCTCTATGGCCAGACCGTCGTGGGGAACAAATTCATCCCTAAAGGACTGGATGCCGACTTTGCCAAGTTCCTGCAAGAGACGGCTCACAAAGCCGTGACCGCCGTCCAAACCAGCAAATCGGCGGCGAAGAAATAGCCGTCATTTTTGCGCTTGAGGTCAATACCGAAACTGCCAGTCTCCCTCTACACTTATGGCTCAAACAACTTTGAAACGCGCATTCACGAGCGCCCTGCTCGGCTTTGCCCTCACTCTCTCCGCTACTCTGCAAGCAGCAGACAAAGCGCACCCTGACACCACCGGTTGGAAAGACCTCGTCAAGGCCGACCTCTCGGACACCAACGGTGGCGAGCACTGGAAAGTGGAGAACGGCGTCTTGGTGGCGAAAGACCACGATACGCTCTGGACCAAGGAATCCTACGGCAACTTCGTCCTCGATCTCGAATTCAAGGTCGCCAAGGAATCCAACAGCGGTGTGTTCTTGCGCTCGGGCAACCCGAAGAATGTGCTCGCAGCCTTGGAGATCCAGGTCCACGACTCCACGGACGGCACCAAGTATGGCATGGTCGGTGCGATCTATGATGCGATGCCGCCGTCCAAGAATGCGGCCAAGCCCGTCGGCGAGTGGAACCACTACACGATCACCTGCAAAGACAGCAAGGTGACCGTCGTGCTGAATGGCGAAACCATCATCGAAGCGGACTTGGACAAATGGCCGGAAATCGGCAAGAACCCGGACGGTACACCGAACAAATTCCCCGTTGCGCTGAAGAACTTCGCCCGCAAAGGCCCGATTGGTTTTCAAGGTCTGCACGGCAAGGCGCAAGCCCCGGTTTGGTATCGCAACCTGAAGATCAAGCAACTCGACTAAGCGTTAGCCAAAGAGTTTTCCGAAAGGCTGGCAGGATTCATTCTGCCAGCCTTTTTTAATTTGGAGCGCCGAATTGTAATTCGGCGAGTTGATTAAAGCCGTCACCGGCTCGCCGATTTTGAAATCGGTGCTCCGTTCTGGTCATATCTTCTGACCAGTCGTTGATTCTGGTTTCATTCTCTGGCCGTTCACATAGTCTGCTTAGCCATCACGCGCCCGCAAAAGCATGAGCATTCATGGGTCACAACCAGTCAGACACGCCGCCTCAACCCGGCTGCTGCGGGTCTGCGGGCTGCTCTTGCTCCTTATTATGATCACCGGTGCCGGTAGCATTTCGAATCTCCACGCTGAGGCCGATACCCTGCAGTGGACCAAATTGCCGAACCTGCCTGACCGCGAAGGCTTTGCCGCCATGTTCGCCGGGGTGCAAGATGGCACACTGATCGTGGCCGGGGGCGCGAACTTCCCGGACAAACGGCCTTGGGAAGGCGGCACGAAGATTTGGTATGACATCGTGTTCGCGTTGGAGCAACCCGGCGGCACGTGGAAGAATATCGGTAAATTGCCCCGCCCGCTTGGTTATGGCGTCACGGTTTCAACGAAAGATGGCCTCATCTGCGTCGGCGGCAGTGATGCGAGCGGCCATCATGCGGATGTCTTCAAACTCTCATGGGCCGAAGGTTCCCTCACCACTGCGCCGTTACCTTCCCTGCCGAAGCCTTGCGCCAACATGTGTGGGGCATTGCTCGGCAACACGATTTACGTCGCTGGCGGGATAGAAACGCCAACCGCTACGACCGCGCTAAAAAACTTCTGGGCGCTTGATCTGAACAATCTCAAAGCGGGTTGGCGTGAGTTGGCACCTTGGCCGGGACCGGCACGCATGCTTGCCACGGCAGGCGTGCAGGATGGCTCCTTCTTCTCTTCAGCGGGGCAGGACTGAAAGCCGATACTGAGGGCAAACCCGTCCGCGAATGGTTGCGTGACGTCTATCGCTTCACGCCCGGCAAAGGCTGGCAACGCATCGCCGATCTGCCCCGCGTTTCCGTGGCCGCCCCTTCTCCGGCTCCGGCCATCGGCAAAGCGCAACTGCTCGTGATGGGTGGCGATGACGGCACGCAACTAAACGCCACACCGACTGCTCACAAAGGCTTCCCACGGGATATTCTGGCCTACGATACAAAAGCGGATAAATGGACTGTCGCCGGACAGCTTCCCTTTTCGAAAGTCACTGTCCCGGTGGCGGAATGGCGGGGCGAGTTCATCGTCATCAGTGGCGAGCAAAAACCGGGCATCCGTTCACCCGAAGTTTGGAGTAGCCATCCCAGCAAATGAACCAGCCTACCACCAAGCCCACCGTTTCCCTGCCCTCCGGGGCGTGGCTGGTCGTGGCGTTGCTTTGGTTGGTGGCGTTGCTGAACTATCTGGACCGCCTGATGATAACCACCATGCGCGATCCGTTAAAGGCGGACATCGCCATGACGGATGCGCAGTTCGGCCTGCTCACCTCTGTTTTTCTTTGGATCTACGGCGCGCTCAGTCCGCTGGGCGGTTATCTGGCCGATCGTTTTAGCCGCCGCTGGGTGATCATCGGGAGCCTGTTCGTATGGTCAGCGGTCACATGGTTGACGGCGCATGTGCACACCTTTGAAGAACTGCTTTTCGCCCGCGCGTTGATGGGCGTAAGCGAGGCCTGTTATATCCCGGCCGCCTTGGCGCTCATCGCGGATTATCATCGCGGGCCGACGCGTTCCCTCGCCACGGGCCTGCACATGAGCGGGGTCTATGCCGGTGCCGCCTTGGGTGGCATCGGTGGTTTCATCGCCGAAAAACATGGCTGGCGCAGCGGCTTCAACTGGTTTGGCGCGTTTGGGGTGTGCTATGCCATCTTGCTCTATCTGACCTTGAAGGACGCAAAAACGCCTGACTCAACGTCAACTCAAACAGCCACGAACCAGCACGAAAGCATCAACATCCGCTCCGCCTTCGCCGCCCTGTTCAGCCAGCGCGCCTTTTGGATTCTGCTGGCCATCAATGCGCTGGTGGGCGTGGCGAACTGGGGCATCAACGGCTGGTTGCCGACTTACTTGAAAGAGCATTTCCAACTCGGGCTGGGCAAAGCCGGGATGTCCGCCACCGGTTACATCCAAGTCGCCTCCTTGGTTGGCGTTTTGATCGGCGGAGCTTGGGCCGATAGCTGGAGCCAGAAGGAAAACCGGGCGCGCGCCTGGGTGCCGGCCATCGGTTATTGCGTGGCGGCACCATGTCTGTTCTTGAGCGCCTCCACGGATGTTTTTGTGCTGGCCATTCTCGGCCTCATCGTCTTCGGCTTGGGCCGGGGCTTCTTTGATGCCAACCACATGCCCATGCTCCGCAGTATCAGTGATGAACGCTACAGCGCCACGGGTTATGGCTTTCTCAACTTCATCAGTTGCAGTGCCGGCGGGATCATGATCTACGCCGGTGGCTCGCTTAAGGATGCGCAAGTGAACTTGAGCCGCGTCTTTCAATTTTCAGCACTCGGACTCTTGCTGGTCGGGCTGATGCTGTTCATGGTGCGATCCAGCAATCCCAAGAAACTCTCATGAAATATCCGCGTATCCATGGTTTGGTCGCCGCGCCTTACACCCCGTTTAACGAAGACGGCTCATTGCATCTGGATCTGATCCCGCGTTACGCCGCGCACCTGGCTGAGAATGGTGTCGCCGGGGCCTTCGTCTGTGGCACTACAGGTGAAGGGCCATCCCTTACCGTGGCGGAACGCAAACAGATCGCGGAACGCTGGGTGAAGTCTGTGCCCTCCTCCGTGCGGGTGATCGTCCACACCGGACACAACAGCCTCTCAGATGCTTGTGAGCTGGCGCAGCACGCACAAGAGATCGGGGCCGCCGCCACTTCGCTCACCTCGCCAAGCTTTTTCAAGCCGGCCAACATCCGTGATTTGGTGCATACTTGCGCACTGGTGGCCAATGCCGCACCGGAGCTGCCATTCTACTACTACCACATCCCGTCGATGACTGGCGTCAGTCTGCCCGTACCGGATTTCCTGCACGCGGCGAAGGATCATATCCCGAACCTGGCGGGGGTGAAATTCACACACGAAAGCCTCATGGAATACGCGAACGCCGTGCGGGTTGATGCGGGCCGCTTCGATGTCCTCTTTGGTCGCGACGAGATGTTGCTCGGCAGCCTGACGGTCGGAGCCAAAGGTGCCGTGGGCAGCACGTACAATTACCTCGCGCCGATCTTCAATCGCTTGCTGGAAGCCTATCGCAACCTCGATTTGGCGGCGGCGGAAGCGGAGCAAAGCAAGGCGAATGACATCATCGGGGTGATGATCAAGCATGGTGGACTCCCGGCGGGCAAAGCCATCATGAAGCTCTTGGGGCTGGATTGCGGCCCGGTGCGGCTGCCCTTGCGCACCCTGAACGAAGTGCAGTGCAATGCCTTACGCGATGACCTGGAAAAAGCCGGTTTTTCCCCCGTCACTTCTTATAGCTGAAAAATTCCGTAACGTCTCTGGCCAGGCCGCCGTCTGTAAAAGGACGAACTACCTTAGCTATGGGCGTTAACAAGACATTGATTTTAGCGGGTTCCCTGGCGGTGAATGCCGTTTTCGGCATGGTTTGGGTATCCCATCAAAACGAAGCACCCAAACCGCCCCCCGTGCCCGAAGCTCCCAAGCAGGTCGTGAAGACCAAGGTCGAGCGCGTGCTGATCGAAGTGCCCGGCGAAACGCAAGTCACCACGAACTGGAGCAAACTCGATTGGCGGGGCATCGAATCGGATGACTACGTCAAATACATCACCAACCTGCGCGCCGCCGGTTGCCCGGAAGAAACCATCCGCGACCTCATCATCGCCGATGTGAACAAGATGTATGCGGCGAAATGGAAATCTCTCCACGCCGGTGAGCACGAGTGGAAGTATTGGGAGAACGAAAGCAAAAAGGACAAAAAGGAGGAACGGAAATCCGATGAAAGACGCGAGCTGGAGAAGGAACGCGATGAACTTGTACGTTCGCTCCTCGGCGTCGATCTCAAATCCGAACTCGCCAAATATTCCTGGGATGCCGACCGCAATAATCGCGATGCCCGTTACGCTTTTCTGCCAGAAGACAAGCAGACGCAGGTGAAGGATCTGAACGACCGCTACAAGGAAGACATGCGCAAGCTCGTGGAAGACGGTAAAGCCGCCAACCTGAGCAAAGAGGAGCTGGCCGCCAAAGCCGCCGCCCTGCGCAAACAGCACGAGCAGGACCTCGCGAGCACCTTAAGCCCCGGCGATCTGGTGGAATATCAACTGCGCAATTCTCCCTGGCCGGCCGCCTCCGCAATGAACTGACCTCGTTCGAGCCTTCCGAGGAAGAGTTTCGCAAGCTTTACCAAACGCTCAAGCCCTTGGGGGATCAGGCGATCAACAGTGGTGAGAAGTTCTCGCTCGAGAACAATCCGGATGTCGCCAGCATGATGAAGCAGGCCTTGAGCCCGGAACGCTACGCGGAATGGCAGCAGATGCAGGAGCCCGCTTATCGCGATGCCGTCAAGATCGCCCAACGCTTCAATCTCAGCGCCGAGGACACCAAACTCGTGGCCCAGATCAATCAGACCACGGAAACAGAAATGGCCAAGGCCATGGTGAACCCAAACCTGACCCCGGAACAACGGGTGGCCGCCGCCAAAGCCATCAAGGATGAGAAGAAGAAGGTTTTGAACGAGACCTTGGGCAAGCGCGCGAAGCGGAAACCTTGAGGCGGCCAACAGACATAAGCCGAAAATAAAGAACCCCGCCGGAAACGTTTGCTTCCGGCGGGGTTAAACTTTGTGGCGCTATCGGTCTAGCCGACAGCAGAGGAAATTATTCCTTCTTCTTTTCGCCTTCTTTGCCCTTGCCCGGACCACGGCCCAGACCGGCCTTGGTCATCTTTTCCTTGTCTTCGGCGCTGATCTTGGCGCGTTCTTCCGGGCTCAGCTTGCCATCCTTGTCGGTGTCATACTTGCCCGTGATTTCCTTCATGAGCGCCTTCTGCTCTTCCGTCAGCGGCGGACGTTCGCCCTTCTTCTTCTTTTCTTCCTGCGCTTGGGCAGAGGTGGTGAACGAACCCACGAGCACAAGGGCCAGCGCGGTGGTGATGACGATATGCTTCATAACGATTATTTGGTCTAGGACTTTAGTGAAACCACCGGCTTTGCGACCATGCCGTTGTTACGGCTGGTTTTGTTGGCAGGGGACCAGTGTTTCAATTAGCTAAACACTATGGATCACAGAAAGTTTCGCCTAGGCTAAATCTCTCTTTTTAGCCTATCAGGCATTTCGCAACCTCCTGATAGGCATAATTTTAGCTACAACCATAGGGAGAAACATCCGTTCGATCCGACCATCTATCATTTGCCCAAACGAAGCACCAACCACCTCCAAACCAATAACTTAGGCTATTTCTATGAGTCACAACCCGGATTCTCCCCAGATAACCGTCCCACCAACGGCCAACGCCATCCACCTGCTGCGCACCGCCCAGCAGCATCATGTCAGCCTGAGCGCCATGGCCGATCAAAAGGCAAATATCATGATCGGTGTTTCGGCCGTGATCTTTTCCATGCTACTGGGCTACACCCAAAAGGAGGGGTTGAAACTGCCAGTCGGCATCCTGTTTGTCTCCACCCTGTCGGCGGCCATTACCTCCATCTTAGCCGTCCTGCCGGCCGTACGTGGCCCCGGTCAATCCAGCAGCAATCCAAATCCCCTTTTCTTCGGCAGCTTCAGCACCAAATCGCCCCAAGATTATTGCGCGGAGATGGAGAAAATTTTGAGCAGCGACAACGCCATCTACACCGCCATGGCCATGGATATGTATCACTTGGGCGGCGTGCTTTACCGGAAGAAATATCGGTTCCTCGGTTACAGCTACCGGCTTTTTCTGACTGGCCTCATCTTGGCCTTCATCACCGGCCTCTTCACCAGTTGGCGTTGAGCTGAATCATTTCGTGGCCGTAGGCCGACGGTAAATCTTATGGATGGCCGCCTGATCGGTGCATTTGATCAATACTTCATCAATGCACACATGCGGCGGACGGCTGGCGCACCACACGAGCGTCTCCGCGATATCCTCGGCTACCAAGGGTTCCGTGCCTTCGTAAACTTTCTTCGCCTTCGCCACATCGCCACTGAAACGCACCAGCGCGAACTCGGTCTCGGCGATTCCCGGATCAATGCTGCCCACGCGAATCCCCGTGCCGCAAAGCTCCAACCGCAGTGAACGGGTGATGGAAAGTTCCGCCGCTTTCGCCCCGCAATAAGCCGAACCACCTTCATACGCCACGCGGCCCGCAATGGATCCGATATTCAAGATGTAACTGCCAGCATGATGCGGCATCAAGGGCAGCACCGCGCGCGTCATGCGCAGGATGCCCAGCACGTTCGTCTGCACCATGAATTCCCAGTCCGCATCCTTGCCCTCGGCCACGGTATCCGCGCCTTTGGCCCCGCCCGCGTTATTGATCAGGATATCGATGTTCGGCGTCTGCGCTTTCGCCCACGCCACGAACGCATTCACACTCTCCGTGCTGGCCACGTCCAGGGCGTGCACGATGGCCCGTGGCGCACCAGCGGCGAGACACTCCTTCGCCACCGCTTCCAAGCGATCGACTCGCCGCGCGCCGAGAATGATATTGCTGCCTTCCGCGGCAAAGGCCCGCGCCGCGGCAGCGCCAAACCCGCTGGAAGCCCCAGTGATGATTACCCACTTGTTTGCCAAACGTGATGCCATGCCCATTGTTTACCCCAAGTTCATTTACGACGGGAGCGTAAAATTCCAGCGAAGCGCCTTGATGCACCATTTCGCACAGCTAATTGGCGATTCCTGTCCAAGAAACCTTCGTAATTATGGCCTAAAAGCCCGGACTAACCCTTTTTTGCCTCGTGGCATAGCAAGTGCTTAACTGCATTCAGGAGCATAATGCTTCGTTCTGAAACCTATGAAAACGTCCTATATTCTACTTCCGGGCGTTCTGATAGTGAGCCTGATAAGCGGATGCAGCCATGAGCCGGCTGTGTCTGATTTGAAACCCGCCCCGGCTCAAGCAGGCTACGAGGTCTCGTTGGATGGCATCATCAAACCTGGTGCCGCCCTCCCCGTAGCTCCTCCCCCCACAGTCGTGGCCTCGATCCCGACTGCCACCGCCCGCCCCACGCGCACGGCCAGCCAGGAATTTGGCCTGGCACCCGTCGCAAATGAAAAAGGCGAGGTGAACCTCCAAGCCCTCACCACCGCGCTGCAAACCTTTGTGGCCGACCGGATGGTGCCTGCCAATTCCATCAAAGACCTGCACGTCTTGGTGGATGAAAAATTTCTCTCCAGCCTCCCGGCTCCGCCGCCGGGTCAAAAATATGTCTGGGACAACCGCCTGAACGTCACCTTGGCGAGCAACAACTGATTCCTGTGCTTATGAAATCATCCTTTACCCTCGTACGGCGGTTACGCGCTCACACCAAGGCCTTCACCTTGATCGAGATGCTGGTGGTCATCGCCATCATCGCCATCTTGGCCAGCATGCTTCTCCCGGCCTTGGCCAAAGGCCGCATGAAAGCGATGTCCACCAAATGCATGGCCAACCTGAAACAGATCGGCGTCGGCCAGGCGATGTATGTGAGCGATAGCAAAGACAAGCTCACTTACGCCGCGATGCGCGGTCAAAACACCGGTGGCGAATGGACCTTCGACGATTTGCTTAGCGATTACGTCGGTGGGGCCTTGGCCGACGCGGACAAGAGCGCGAACCAGACGCCAGCGGCCAAAGTCGTCGGCACGTTCCGCTGCCCGTCAGACAAAGCGCCGCTCGCCGCCTGGGTCACCAGCGGCACGCGCCGCAGTTATTCCCTCACGGGACATAACATGAGCACCGTGGGCAAGGGCTTAAACAACTACTGGCATCCGAGTCCGGCGGACAAAACGGGCATCGGCCTGTATTGGGGCCACAGCAGCCTGGGCCCGGTATCGCCCACGTTCAACACGAACGACACCCTGCCACCCTCGCGACAGGCCTTCATCACCACTGCCTTCATCCGTGAAGCCGATGGCACCATCATGGCCACCGAACGCGTCGATGTGGGCAATATCGCCGGGCATTACAGCTACCCGAAGATCGATAGTGCCAGCCAGCATCTGGCCGTGGGCACGACGAATAATGTGAAGGACTTCAGCTATGCCGATGTGGATAGCTACACCTACACGGACATCAAGTCGTTCCATAACGGCAGCTTCAACTACGTCTTCGTGGATGGCCACGTGGAACAGTTGGACCCGACCGCCACCTTGGGCATGACGAATGCCGACCTTACCAAGCAGACTGGTATGTGGACTATGCAGCCACGTGACTGATTTGCACCCGGCACGCACTGCAGCTAAGCGCCCGACCATTACCCGGTCGGGCGTTTTTCTTTACTGCTACTGAGTCTCAAAAGCGGCAAAATATATGGGATTTTTGCTGCTTTTTACCATCGCCAGTCAGGGAAACCTGTGCTTGGTTAGGGGTAATAGAATATGTCGTCCACCCCGACCACCACCCTGCGTAAGTTGAAATCCGGCTGTCTCATCGAGACCGTGGCGCAAACGATGCAGGAAAACCCTACGCTGGAAGCGGTGAAGGTGCACCGGGACAAAGAGATCATCTCGGTCGCCACGATGGGCAAGGTGGAGCCATCGGCCTTGGATCAAAAGCTGTCCGCACGGTTACAGACGTTGCGCGAAAAGGAAGCCGAGCCTGCTTGCCAGTTGCTGCACGGAGAACCAAGTTGCGCCGGTTGTCCGGCGGAAAAAACCAGCGGCACACAAGCTGGCTTGGAGGTGAAGCACGCGCCGGATACCACCACCATCTCCCGCGTCACCTGCCCCACAGCACCGACTTTCTGGCGCTGGCATGACCTGCCTTTCCCCAAGTTCGCCCCGCGCACCGTTGAACTGCCGAAGGATGAACACGCAGAAGACGAGTGGAAACCCCAACTGGTCGCGGCCACGATTTGCGGCGTCTTTGGCATCGCCGGTCATTTCCTGCCGCATTCCACGGCCTCGCTGATCTGCTTCATCATCTCCTACATCGCGGGCGGTTGGTATGCGGTGGAAGAGATCGGCGAGCATCTGCGCGAGGGCATTCTCGACGTGCATTTCCTCATGGTGGCTGTGGCCGTGGGTAGTGCCGCCATCGGTGGTTGGGAAGAAGGCGCCACGTTGCTCTTCTTGTTCTCACTTTCGGGCGCATTGGAGCATTACGCGCTCGGCCGCACGCAGAAGGAGATCCGTTCACTGTTCAAAGACGCCCCGAAAACCGCCATCGTGATCAAAGCGGATGGGCAGGAAGAGATCGTCCCCGTGGAATTGCTGCAAACTGGCATGCGCTTGCAGGTAAAGCCCGGCGAGTCCTTCCCCGTCGATGGAGAAATCCGCAAAGGCACCACGGCCAGTGATGAATCCAACCTCACGGGCGAAGCCATTCCGGTGGAGAAGAAAGTTGGCGATAATGTGTTCGCTGGCACGCTGAATATGTGGGGCGCAGTAGAAGTCGTGGTGAGCAAACCCGCGGGCCAAAGCGCACTGCAAAAGATCATCCACCTCATCCGTGAAGCGCAGCAGCAGAAGGCGCCATCCCAGAATTTCACGGATAAGTTCGGTACACCATACACCTATGGTGTATTGCTCCTTTCCCTGGTGATGTTCTTCGTCTGGTGGCTCGGCTTTCATTTGCCCCCATTCGCTTCCACGGCGGAAACGAAAAGCGCGTTTTATCGCACCATGAGTTTGCTCGTGGTGTCCTCACCGTGCGCGCTCGTGCTCTCGATCCCCTCGGCTATCCTCGCTTCCATCGCTTGGGCGGCGAAACGCGGCATCCTGTTCCGAGGCGGCGCCGCCGTTGAGAAACTGGCGGAGATCAAAGTCGTGGCGCTCGACAAGACCGGCACGTTGACCACGGGTGACCTGAAAGTGGACCTCATTGAATCCTTCCCGGCCGGTCGCGAAAAGGAAGTCGCCGAACTCGCATGGCAATTGGAACGGCTCTCCACGCATCCCCTCGCCCGCGCTATTGCGCATCACGGTAAGCAAGCGGGGTTCACGCAAAAGGACGTGCATGGCTTTGAATCTGTCACCGGGCAAGGGCTGAAAGGTCAACTCGATAACCGCGCCGTGCTGGTCGGCAAACGCGAATGGGTCATTGCCGGTTCGGCCAACGCGCCAACCCTGCCTGAGCATGAAGCCGGCGCTTCGGAAGTCTGGGTACGCGCTGGCGATCTCCTCGGTCGCCTGGTCTTGCGGGATGAGATCCGCCCGCAATCCGCCAACGTCATTCATCAGCTCAATGTGCTTGGCCTGCACCCTGTCGTGCTCACGGGCGACCGCAAAGCGGCTGCGGAAAAACTTGCAGGCACCTTGGGTGAATTGGAGATCCGCGCGGAACTCAGCCCCGAACAAAAGGTGGAGGCCGTGAATGGCTTCAACAAACAAGGCAAGCTCGTGGCGATGGTCGGCGATGGCGTGAATGACGCTCCTTGCTTGGCTGCCGCGCATGTGGGCATTGCGATGGGTGCGCGTGGTTCCGATGCCGCTTTGGAACAAGCAGATATCGTGCTGATGCATGACCGGCTGGAGAACGTCCTCACCGCCTGCCGCCTGAGCCAGCGCGCGCACGCCATCATCCGGCAAAACCTCATCATCTCGCTGGGCACCGTAGTCGTGCTGGTGACGCTGGCCTTGGCCGGTTCGATCCCGCTGACGTTAGCCGTCGTGGGCCATGAAGGCAGCACGGTGGTGGTGGTGCTGAATAGCTTGCGGCTTTTATTTGGAAAAAATACGGCCTAGCGGTTGCTGGCCAAGTTTTGGCCGGGCAACGAGCCAGCTTATACCAAGGTGCGAGGTGTGCAGCGCCACCATTTAATGTTTGCCATCGGTTAAACCTCACCCGCTAATACAGACCTGTCTTACCTCGGGGAACATCTGACAGGGCATGCCCGATCTGCTTAAAAAATTTAAGTCTTGGCTGCCCCAACCCGGCCTTGAGCGGAAAATCTTTCTCCTCGCGTTTTCCCTCGCGCTGGCCTTTTCCTTTTACACCGATCATCTCTGGGAAGATTACTACATCACTTATCGCGCCAGCAAAAACCTCGCCGTGGGCAAAGGACTGGTGTTCACCGAAGGCCAGCGGGTGCATACCTTCACTTCGCCGCTCGGCGTCTTGCTGCCAGCCGCGTGCAGCCTCGCCACGCTGAATCAAAGTGACACGCTGGCCGCCTGGCTTTTCCGGCTGGTAGCTTGCTCCTTTCTGGGGCTCACCGCCGTGCTGCTGCGCCGGTTGGCCAGCCATGCCGGTTGGGGACGCTGGGCTACGATACTGCTCATCGGCGTGTTCGTTGGTGATGCCAAAACGGTGGATTACAGCATCAATGGCATGGAGACCTCCCTGCTCGTGTTCTTTCTGGCCCTGACCCTCGGTGCCTTGGTCCGGCCAGACAAAGATTCCTGGAAATTGCTGGGCTGCGCGTGGGCTGGCCTGATGTGGACACGGCCGGATGCCTTCATTTACATCGGCACGACCTCGGTCGCTTACGTGTTGTTCAGCCAAGGGTTGAACTGGCGTCAATCCCTGCAACAGCAACTGCCCATCTTCCTTAAAGCCGGCTTGATCACCACGTGTCTTTACCTGCCGTGGTTGCTCTGGGCGTGGGGCTATTACGGTTCACCCATCCCCAATACGATCGTGGCAAAAGGCCTGGGCCGTTCCCATGTCGAGCTGATCGCCTACCTGCGGGCAGCCGTTGCGTTTCCGGTCAAGATCCTGATCGAGCAAACCAGCCTTTTCTATACGGTGGCCCCGGGCTACGTCGAATCCGGGCCTTGGCCGAAGGTGTGCGAGTGGTTCTGGCGTCTGCTGCCAGTGATTCCCGCCTGCTACTGGATCATCCCGCGTGGCCATCCCTTGGCGCGGGCTTGTTCGGTGGCCTTTGTGGTCGGCCATTATTATCAGACACGGGTCTCTCCTTACCCGTTCCCTTGGTATTTTCCGCCCATCACTTTGCTTGGGCTTTTTCCGCTCGCAGATGTTGCCAGCCGGGCGGAGCACTGGCTGGCTGCCCGGCCCGGACCGGCGTTCCGAAAAACCGGGATGAAAATCCTGCCCGCCACCATCGGCATCATATTGCTGCTGCAATTGACGACCTTGACCCTCGTGGCCATCCAGATGCGCACCCAGCAAATGCTGGTGGAAAACGGGCTGCGCAAACAGCTCGGCCTCTGGCTGCGCGACCACGCCGCCAGCCCGGCTGATACAGTGTTTCTGGAACCGTTAGGCTACATCGGTTACTTCAGCCAGCTCAAGATGCTGGACTGGCCCGGCCTGTCCTCGCCGGAAGTCATCGCGGCCCGGCGGCAGACGGGTTATCTGGCCTACGTCGATCTGCGGCTATTGGAAGTGTTGCAACCCGATTGGGTGGTGCTGCGCCGCCGGGAATACCAGCCCGAACTGGCCAGAAAAGGCTCCTACCTTGCCGAGCATTATCAAGCGGTCAAAGTTTTCGACGTCTCCGAAGAAATCAAAAAAGACTCCCTCAAGTATGGCCGATCCTATCTGGAATTCGACCAGCACTTCACCATCTTCAAACGCGTGCCGGGCGAAGCCCGGAAGTGATGGCCGGTCCGCTTCCGAATGGATCCGTCCGGGGGTGCCCCTTGTGGATAACATTCCCACCCCGTCACTTGCGCGGAGGGTGAGACTCCCCTTACATTCTCGCCCATGTCGCATGCGGAATATGTCCATCTACATCTGCACACCGATACTCCTTGCTCGATGGAGCCTGCCGGCTTGACCGGCTGATGGATCGCGCCCACGAACTGAAGTTCCCCGCCATGGCCATCACGGACCACGGGAACATGTTCGGCGCCATTGATTTCTATCAGGCCGCCCGCAAGAAGGGCATCAAGCCCATCATCGGTTGCGAGGTCTATGTGGCCCCCGGCAAACGTACGGAGAAGAAGGCCAGCGGCGGCGGCAAAGAGGTCTATAACCACCTCGTGCTGCTGGCCAAGGATCAGCAGGGTTACAAGAACCTCGTCAAGATGGTTAGCTACGCTTACATCGACGGCTTCTACTACAAACCGCGCATCGATAAAGACCTGCTCGCCGAATACAAGGAAGGCATCATCGCCCTTTCAGGCTGCCTGGCGAGCGAGGTTTGCCAGCACATCATCCACGATCAGCTGGATAAATCGCGCGCATCCATCGACTGGTTCAAGCAGACGCTCGGTCCGGAGAATTTCTATCTCGAACTCCAGAACCATGGTATCCCGGAACAGGCGAAGGTGAACCGTCACCTGATTCCTTGGGCCAAAGAATTCGGCCTCAAGCTCGTGGCGACGAATGACGTGCACTACGTCAAGAAGGAGCATTCCCACGCGCACGATTGCCTCATCTGCATCGGCAACCAGAACCTGCTTAGCGACACCAAGCGCATGCAGTATGTGCAGGAGCAGTTCTACCTGCGCTCCGCCGAGGAGATGGTCGCCCGCTTCGAGGAGACGCCGGAGGCGGTGAAGAACACCTTGGAAGTCGCCGAGAAGTGCAACCTGGAGATCAAGTTCGGTGAGCTGCACTACCCGGTCTTCACCCCACCCGAACACTACACGCGCGAAGGTTATCTGCGTCTGCTGCTCGCCAACGGTTTGAACCGCCGTTACACCTTGCAGGCTCGCGCCGAAGGGCACGAGTTCGTCATCGAATCCATCCAGGAGCCCAAGCGCTTGCCAACGTTGGATTACGCCAAGTTTGAAGCCGAGCGGTTGGAAAAGCCAGATACCAAGCTGCACGAACTCCCTTCCGTTGCCGCTGCGATCAAGGACGTCATCGACCGCGTACAGGTGGAGATGACGGTCATCTTGAAGACCGGCTTCGTCGATTACTTCCTCATCGTGGCCGATTTCGTCTTGGAAGGCCGCAAGATGGGCGTCGCATGCGTGGCGCGTGGTAGCGCCGCCGGTTCCATGGTCACGTATCTGTTGGACATCGCGAACGTCGATCCGATCCGTTACGGCCTGCTGTTCGAACGCTTTCTGAATCCCGAGCGCGTCAACCCGCCGGATATCGATATCGACTTTGCGGATGACCGTCGCGCGGACGTGATCGAATACGTGCGCCAGAAGTACGGTCGCGATTGCGTCGCCCAGATCATCACCTTCGGCACGATGGGTGCGAAGTCCGTCGTGCGTGATGTCGGTCGCGTCATGGGCTTGAGCTACGGCGAATGCGATCGCCTGGCCAAGATGATCCCGAACGAGCTCAAGATGGACCTCAAGAAGGCTCTGGAGCAATCCGCGGACCTCAAACAGGCCTACGACAGCGAGGAGGTCACCCGTGAATTGGTCGATATCGGTTTCGTGTTGGAAGACCTCACGCGTAACTCCTCCATTCACGCCGCTGCCGTCGTCATCGGCCCCGAACCGCTCATCAATCTCTTACCCATCAAGCAGGACGATGATGGCACGATGGTCACGCAATATGCGATGAACCCGGTGGGCGATCTCGGCCTGCTGAAGATGGACTTCCTCGGGCTGAAGACTCTCACCGTTATTCGCAACACCTGCGAAATGGTGAAGCAGACCAAGGGCATCACCATCGACGTCGATACGCTCCATCTCGATGATGCCAAGGCGTACGACCTGTTGAACAAGGCGAATACGCTCGGTGTGTTCCAGCTTGAATCTGGTGGTATGCGCGATCTGTGCCGTCGCTTCCAGATCGCTTCCGTGGAGCACATCACCGCGCTCGTGGCACTCTACCGCCCGGCCCCATGGACCTGATCCCTGACTTCATCGAACGCCGTCATGGGCGCAAGGAAGTCGAGTATCCGCATGCGCTGCTGGAACCCATCTCCAAAGAGACCTACGGCGTGCTCATCTATCAGGAGCAGGTGATGCAGGCCGCGCAGATCCTCGCCGGCTACACCCTCGGCGGCGCCGACTTGCTCCGTCGCGCGATGGGCAAGAAGAAGCTCGAGGAGATGCAGAAGCATCGCGAATTGTTCGTCAAAGGGGCGAAGGAAAAGCACGGCATCGCGGCAGACAAGGCGAACCAGGTCTTCGATTTGCTGGAGAAGTTCGCCGGTTACGGCTTCAACAAATCCCACGCGGCCGCCTATGCCGTGGTGGCGTATCAGACGGCGTATCTGAAGGCGAACTTCCCGGTCGAGTTCTTCTGCGCCATGATGACGAACGATATGAGCGATACCGCGAAGCTCAGCCAGTTCATCGCGGAAGCGCGCCACATGGGCATCGAAGTGCTCGCTCCCGACGTGAACGAAAGCAGCCTGTATTTCGCTCCAGCCCGTGGAGGCACGGTCATCCGGTTCGGTATGGCGGCCATCAAAGGGGTGGGCGAAGTGGCCGTGCAAAACATTCTCAAAGCACGGGCGGAGGGCGGCAATTTCAAATCCCTCGCGGAGATGTGCCAGCGGATCGATACGCGCGCCGTCAGCCGCAAAGTGCTGGAAGCGCTCATCAAATCCGGCGGCTGCGATTGCTTCAACGAAACGCGTGCCACCCTGTTCGCCCAGATCGATTTCGCGGTATCGCGTG
This sequence comes from Limisphaerales bacterium, assembly GCA_965283725.1. Lineage (GTDB taxonomy): Bacteria > Verrucomicrobiota > Verrucomicrobiia > Limisphaerales > JAEYXS01 > JAEYXS01. The sequence goes on along the minus strand of CBDIPT010000001.1, from coordinate 13,021 downwards.
CCTCCAGCATCGCCACGGACAAAGCCCGCGGTCAGGTCTCGCTCTTCGGCATGATGGAGGAATCCACCACCACCTTACCCGAGTCCATGGCCAAGCTGCCCGAGTGGCCGCAGAGTGAACTGTTGCAGGCGGAGAAAGATCTGCTCGGCTTCTACGTCACCGGCCATCCGCTCACGCCGTATGCCACAATGCTGGAGCGTTACACCTTGCACAGCCTGACGGAAGCCGCGCAATTGCCCGCCAAGAGCATGAGCCGGCTCGGCGGCATGATTACAGCGGTGCAGCAAGGTTTCTCGAAGAAATCCGGCAAGCCTTACGCGATGGTCACCCTGGAGGATACGGCCAGCAGCGCGCAGATCCTCTGCATGAATGACAACTATGACAAGTTCCGCGATCACCTGAAGCAGAACGCAGTCATCTTGGTCATCGGTGAAATCAACAACGGCGAGGACAAGCCGAAGATTTTCCCTACTGAGATCATGCCGATCGAAGTGGCTCCACGTAAGTATACCAAGCAGGTGCATCTACGCCTGCAAATGGCGCACCTCACGCTGGAGAAGCTGGATGATATCCGCCGTCTGGTGGAAGCCAACAAAGGCCGCGTGCCGCTGTTCCTTTGCTTCCGCGATCCGAGCGGGGCCGTCATCTTCATTGAGACACACGACCGTTATTTCGTCGCCCCTTCGAATGAATTCGAAGACGCGGTGAACAGCATGCTCGGCGAAGAAACGTACTACGTGAAGGTGGACACCAAGCTGCCCGAACGCGAGAAGAAGCCGTGGGAGAAGAAATCCTACTCGAACAGCGGTGGTGATGACGAGTAAGCAGCCAGCGGGCGAAACGAGAAGTTGCTGATGACACCTGTGGCTCACTCATCGCTGAGACTCTCCGCTGCCCTGACCGTCGATAGCCGTCGCGCGCTCTGGCTGCCAGAACACAAATTGCTGGCCATCGCCGATCTGCACATCGGCTACGCGTGGTCGCACCGCAGCAAAGGGCAGTTGCTGCCGGTGACGAAACAGGAGGATACCGTTGATCGTTTGCTGGAGTTGCAACGGGATTACCAGCCTGAGCACATCGCCTTGCTGGGTGATATCGTGCATGACACCGTCACCATTCCGGAGGTGCGGGCGGAATTGAACCGCCTCATCACCACGCTTGCCACCAACTCTGAACTGACACTTGTGCTGGGCAATCACGACCGGCGGCTCGCGGAAGCGCTCACGGTATTACCGGCCAAGGTGAAGCTGCAGAAAGCATTGCGAATCGGAAACCTCACTCTGCTGCACGGAGATGATGCGGGTGTGGCCGCAGACGCACAAACACTCATCATGGGACACGAGCACCCTGCCCTGACACTGGATGATGGAGTAGCCTCGGCGACGCGTTGTCCGTGCTTCCTCGTGAGCGAACGCTTCGTGGTGCTGCCCGCTTTTTCCCCGTGGGCGAATGGCTGCTCCTTGGGACGTCAGCCTTTTATGTCGCCTTTACTGCACTCCGCAGACTTCAGCGAAGCCGTAGCCGTGCTAGGCCCAAAGTTGCTTCGTGTGCCCCTAAACCGTTAGCCGATCACGGCAACTTCGAAAAGAAACGTCCCCACCGCGGGCTGAATGACTTAGTCTTATCAAACGACATTGCGACACCCACCGCTTCACCCACGATCTCTTGGCGGGGCACAAACCCGAAGTAGCGCGAATCCAGGCTGTTGTCCCGGTTGTCACCCATAATGAAAAACTGGCCGGCGGGAACCGTTTGCTCCGCGAAAGAACTGCGCGACTGGACCGATGGAATGAACATGACCGGATGCGACCGGCCCGTCACCGTTTCTTCCGCAAACTGATAGTATGGTATTTCCTGCGCGGGCAAATCTTGGGTGACCTTCGCCGCCAGTGGCGCATACTCAGCCGCCACTCCATTCACCAGCAGGTGATTGCCCGCCAGCTCAATCCGGTCACCCGGCACGGCCACTACCCGCTTCACCAGCCGTTTGCCATCCGCGGGTGAATAGCAGACCACGATGTCCCCGCGTTGCGGATTGCCCCACTCTGCCAAGTGCCATGTCGTGAAGGGAATCTTGAGGTCGTAAGCCGTCTTATGGACGAACACGCGATCGCCCTCAAGGATGGTCGGCCGCATGGAACCGGAAGGGACATCATACCAATCCGCCACCGCCGAGCGGAAGGCGAAGAGGACCAAGGCCATCAGGAGCAACGGCCGGATTTGTTCTTTCCAGAATTTGCGGACTTGCGGCTTGGTGGGCGTTTTCACACTCACTTGGAGCACTTTCGCTTGGAAAATGTTCAATGTGCGTCCGGGCTGCGAACCGCAGAGGCTGCCGGAGCCGCTCCTCCCAGTTCCATATCCGCCGTGCGGGAGTTGGTGGAGCTGAACATCTTGGCCAGCTTCGAATCCCGCAAATCATCCAGCAGTGAATACGCCACGGGCGTCACCACCAGCGTCAGCAACAGTGCCAAAGATTGCCCGCCGATCACCACCACCGCCACCGCGCGGCGCTCTTCCGCCCCCGGTCCCGACCCCAGCGCGAGCGGAATCATGCCCGCCACAAAGGTCAAGGTGGTCATCAAGATGGGCCGCAAGCGGTCACGGTTGCCCACCATGATCGCCTCCAGGCGGTCCATGCCCTTCTCGCGCAACTGGTTCATGTGATCGATCTGCAAGATGGAATTCTTCTTCACCACGCCGAACAAGACCAGCAAACCGAGCGCGGAATACAGGTTGATCGAATTACCCGTCAACCACAGCGTCAGGAACGCGAACGGCAACGTCAACGGCAGCGACAGCAAGATCGTGAACGGATGGACCAAGCTCTCGTATTGCGAGGCCAAGATCATATACATGAAGATGATCGACAGCGCGAACGCCCAGATAAACTCCGTGAACGTCTTCTGATATTCCTTGGCGCGACCGGAGATCTGCGTTTTATAACCAGGCGGCAGGTTCATCCGCTCCACTTCATCATCCAAGGCCTTGATGCGGTCAGCCAACGCGTAACCCGGCGCGATCCCCGCGCGCAAGCTGACCTGCCGCTGACGGTCCAGGCGATCGATACGGGAAGCGGTTTGTGCCGGCACGATCTGCACCAAGTTATCCAGCCGCACCAGACCGGAGACCTGGCTGGGCACGTAAAGCCGGGAGATGGTATCTGGATCATTCCGACGGCCCTCCGTCAGGCGCAGTTGCACATCGTATTCCTCGCCCATCTGCGGATCGCGGAAACGGGATACCCGGTCATCGCCACCGACCATCACGCGCAAAGCGGAGGAGATATCCTGCGTATCGACCCCCAGTGCGGCGGCCCGTTCGCGATCGATCACCACGCGTAACTCGGGCTTGTTCAGCTTCAACGTCGTGTCAGCATCTACGATCCCCAGTTCCGGAGCCTTCTTGCGCAACTCTTCGGCGTATTGGAACAGCGCCTCCAAATCCGGCCCTTGCAGCGAATAATCGATCTCAAAACTCGGTCCGCCCAGACTGATGGAAGAAGACCCCGAGCGGACGGCCACGCGCAGATGCGGCAGCTTGCGCAACCGTTCGCGGACTTTCTGGGCGATCTGTTGCTGGCTGTAATTGCCCTTGAAGATGTTCAGGGGATCCCGCAGGAACCGGCTCAGATTAATGGTCCGTTCCTCGTGTGGTGCCAGCCGCACATACACGCGCATGGAATTGGCCCCGCCCATCCGGCTGGAGCCGATGGATGCCAGATAGATCTTCACCTCTGGTATCTGGCTCAGCTCTTCTTCCACCCGGCGCGCGACCTGTTCCATGGCCGGCAAGCTCGTGCCTTCCATCGCGGTCAGGCTGATCTCAAACTCGCCTTCATCCGTGCTGGATGGCACGAACTCCTGCTGCACCCGGTGATAAAGCGGGATGGAAGAAAGCATGACCAGCGTCGCCCCGATCGCCACCCACCAACGATGCCGCATCGCCAAGGCGAGCACCCACATGTAACCGCGCTCGATCCAGGAATAAAACCCGCCACGGGACTTGGCTGCGCCATGTTCCTCCCCCTTCTTCACGCGCAACAGCCGCGCGCTCATCATTGGCGTGAGCGTGAACGACACCAGCAGACTTACCATGATCGCCACGGCCGACGTGATGCCGAATTGGAAGAGGAACCGTCCCGAAATACTGGACATGAAAGAAACCGGCACGAAGATGACCACCAAACTCAGCGTCGTCGCGAGCACGGCCATACCGATCTCCGCCGTCGCCGCCCGCGCCGCCTCAAACGGATGCATCTTCTTTTCCTCGATGAAGCGGAAGATGTTCTCGAGCACCACGATGGCATCATCGATCACGATGCCCACCATCAAGACCAGCGCGAGCATCGTCACACTGTTCAAGGTGAAGTTCAGCGCCCACATCATGCCGAACGTGGAGATGACGGACGCCGGGATCGCGATGCCGGCGATGAAGACCGCGCGCAGATTGCGCATGAAAGCCAGCACGACCAGACACGCCAGAAAGCTGCCCAGGAACAGGTGGACCTTGATCTCGTGCAACGCCTCGTTGATATAGCGCGACTGGTCCTCGATGATCTCCATGCGGATGTCTTTGGGCAGTTGCGCCTGCACACCCGGCAGCTTTTGCTTGATGGCATCGATGACGGCCACGGCATTCGCATCCGATTGCCGTTTGATCGTCAAGGTCACACAGGGGATGCCGTTCAACCGCGCCAAGGACCGCTTCTCTTTCACGCCGTCTTCGGCATAACCCAGATCCCGCACGCGCACCGGCGAGCCATTCACCTGCGCCACGACCGCATCCCCGAATTGTTGGGCATCGGTGAAGCGGCCCAGCGTGCGCAAAGATTGTTCGACGAGCGGGGAACGCACATTGCCACCCGGCACATCCGCGTTCTGCCGTGCGATGGCATCCCGCACCACCGAGATGGGGATCTTGTAGGCCGCCAGACGTTCAGGATCGATCCAGATGCTGATCGCCCGTTGATAACCGCCCTGCACCTCCACTTCGCCCACGCCCAGCGAGCGCTCGAGCTGGACCTTCACGACCTTATCCGCCAGCTCCGTCAACTCACGTTCCGGGCGTTCCCCCGAGAGGGTGATGGTCATCGTCGGCGAGCGGTCACTGTCAAACTTCGTGATCTGCGGCGGATCGATATCCCGCGGTAATTCGGCCAGCACCGCCGCCACGCGGTTCCGCACATCTTCCACCGCGCGGTTCACATCCCGCTTGAGATCAAACTGGATGATGACGAAGGAACTGCCGTAGCCGGAGATGGAACGCAACTCCGTGATGCCTTCCACCGTGTTCACCTGCTCCTCGATCGGCTGCGAAATCAGCGTCTCCATCTCCACCGGTGAGGCGCCCGCCAACTGCGTGGAGATATAGACCGTCGGGATGTCCACCGGCGGGGTGCGATCTACCCCGAGCTTGAAATAACCCGCCAGGCCCACGACCACCAGCGACATGATGATCATGGTCGCGAAGACCGGGCGGCGGATGCAGATTTCAGCAAGCTTTTGCATACAGCCTAGCTATCCTTCAAGGTGACCAGATCGCCCGTGCGCAAATTGCCGGGGTTACGCACCACCGGCTCGCCCGCCTTCAACCCGCTCAGGATCTCCACCCAGTTGCTGCCCTTGCGGCCCGTATGCACCGGCCGCTCCTGCGCCTTGCCTTCCTTGATGGATATCACCTTCTCCACGCCCGCGAACACGATCAGCGCATCCAGCGGCACCGTCAGCGCCGGTTCATTGGCATTCACCACGATATCCGCCTGCGCAAAAAAACCGGAACGCAACCGCCCGGGATTCGGCACATCCGCCTCCACCACCAGCATCCGGCTCAATTCATTCAACATGGGGCTCAAGCGGCGGATCTCACCCAGATACAGATTCGTATCCCCCGTCACCTTCAGCCGTACGGGTGGTTCTCCTTCACCAGCGAGGCGCTCCGCTCCGGCACCTCCAGCCGCAGCCGCAAAATATCGCTCCGCACCACGCTCGCCACCGGGGCACCCACAATCAGATACTCGCCCACGTTCGCCTTCCGCTCCTGGATGATGCCATCGAACGGTGCCTTGATCGAAGTCTCCTCCAACTGCTGCTTCGCGATCGCCACCTCGGCCAGCCGCTGCGCCAGCAACGCCTGCCGGTTCCGCACCTCTTCGAGCGCATCCTTGTGCCGGCTCAGCGCCACTTCGTACGTGGACTCCACCGTTTCCAATTCCGATTGGGAGGCGACTCCCTGCTTCGCCAGCTTCACCACGCGCTCGTGATTCCGCTTGGCTTCCTGCAACACCGCCGCCGCTTCGCGCACCACACTCGTCTGGGCGGGATCCACCTTGTCATCACTGCCTTCCAGCGGCAGCCCAAGCCGCGCCCGGGCTTGCGCCAGCATCGCCTCGGATTGCAACAACTTCACCTCATACTCGCGCGGTTCCAGCTTCGCGATGAGCTGCCCCTTTTTCACGGTCGACCCAAGATCCACCGCCACCAACTGCACCCGTCCGGCCACCTTCACACTCATCGTGGCCTGCTCATACGCCGTCAGCGAGCCGACCGCGGCGATCGTCCGCTCCACCCCTTGCATCTGGGACTTCGTGGCCTGCACGGCGCGGGCCGGGCCGGTCGGACCCGCTTCCTTGCCTTTCGCCTTCGGATCCTCCTTCGCCGGGGCGCAACCCACCACCGCGCACACCAGCAAAGCCAGACCGCTCAGGCTGGCTTTCCGCACCATCGACTGTGATATCCAGTTCAAAATAAACTTAAGCTTAGAGATTAAATCACTCAGACCCAGACCGTACGTATACGGACTAATTTAAGCATCTATCGGCGATAAGCAATATTACTATCAGGTTGCTCAAAGGCGAAGCAAGGCCGGTCGTCGTCCATATCCAGACGGGATTCACCCCGGCCAGATTCAAGTTTATGTGGAAAATCCCCGCCCTTAGCCAGCCCGTCACCACAACGTAACGAGCACTTCCCAAATCGTGCTCGTCCTCGCTTTCATTCCCGCCTCCTTCAATCCGTTTGTTGATCCCCTTTTCTTGTCTTTCGCGATTCCCTCTTTTATCTCCGTTCCTTCCTGTTCATCCCATCTTTCTGATTGCTCACGACAATCCATCGCAGCTTCATCACGAAGGGGAGACTTGGGAGAGAACCTAAACCTGACCTCTCAACCACAACGCTCCTTTGCTGAGCACACTCCGCCCAGCAGTCGAAATATGCACTCAACGCACTATTTACGCAATATATTTCCACCACTTCACGCAACATTCCCTCAAACTCATTCTCCCCCAATAAAAAATTACAAATCCACTTTTTCCGAACATTTCCACGTTCCGCAGGACGTTTCGATGAAACATTCGCTCTCCCCATCCAGAATCCAATATCCAGCATCAAGCATCCAGTATTCGCCTTTCCCCCTTTCGCCTATTTCGCGTCTTTAGCGGGCAACTCCCCACCAAAACCCACTGGACAACCCCCAATGCGCCCTTAAATTATCCACACAAAGGTGAGCATTCCCAAACAGCAATCGCCGCGCTTAACCGCAATCAACGGTCTAATACTTGTTTTGGACCAACTTGGACGCCACAGCCATGAAGCAATACGATGTAGTGAGAGTGGCAGCGATTCGCGGTGACAGATTTGCGAGTGATCGTCCAGGTTTTCAGCGGCATCCGAAGGTCGGAGATGTCGGCACGATTCTGGAAGTTTACAGCGACGCATTTGAAGTTGAGTGTAGCGAGCGCGAGACCGGAGTTACCATTTGGCTTGAGGCGATGTTTCCTGACGAGTTACAGACATTATTAGAATGACGCGAACGCGGCCTCCTGAGAAACTAGACATGCAACCCGCTGATATTCAACGTAACGGCAATTTCTTGTTTCTCACGTCATTGCACCACTGCCGCAGTGGTTGGTTCGCTAACCATGCGCTGCAGCCAACGCCGATTGTTACTGGCAGTTCCGCATCCGCGGGCCGCGCCACTGGTCCGGAGTGGCTGGGTCGTTAGGACACTTTAAGCGCGCCATGAAACGCGAACAGATCACCAGAGGCCGGCTGCGAGCGCAGATTAATATCGAAGCCGCTGGTAGTGGTGTGTGCATCTTCTGTCCGAGCGAAGTTTCAGAGCGTCTCTATCAGCACTTCGTAGCTAGGGAGATTGGTTCATTACCACCGAGTCCCGCCATGTTCAGTCCCTATTACCCGCTGCATGAATTGGTAGTCACGCTGTCGGTTGACCGGGCATTAAAAGAGGTGGCGGAGTTTGTTGGCAGCTTGCCTGAAGTTTGTTATGAACGAGACGTCTCCTAACAATTCGCCGCAGCCAACGCCGGATGACGCTGACAGCTCCGCATGCGTGGCCCACGTCACTGGTCCGGCGTGGCTGGTCGTTAGACGACTCGAACCCCACCACGGATTATGAGACTCAAATGGGAATACAAGACGCTGAAGATTCCGACCGATTTCGGCTTCTTCTCTGGGACTGATTTTGATTCCGACCAGTTGGCCGTGCAACTCAACGGACAGGGCGCGGAAGGTTGGGAGTTGGTGTCGGTTTTCAATATTGAAAAGCTGAAGGGCGGCTCGAAGTTTGTCGTGGCGGTCATGAAGCGACCTGCGGATTAGAGGTATGACGATGACATGGCCTAACCGGAGCGCTGCCGCGAACCCGGCCATCACGCCGCACCTGCACCCGTTCCCCCTTGCGGGCCGGACCGCTGAGCTTTATTTATTAGGCCGCTATGGACACCCCCGCGACTAGGACGACGATGATGTGGCGTTGGATCCTCATCGCCGCCGAGTTGCTTGTCGTTGCCTATTTGGTCGGCGCGCTGATAGCGGGACAGGCCGCACGCCATCCATCGGGGGCATTCTTGGTCATCGGCATCGCTGCGTTTGTTGCCTGGGTTTTTCTTTTTCTTGGCAGTCCCTTTTTGGTTCGGTCGCAGCGTTGGCTTGCGATTCTCGGCTGGTGCATCGCGGTCACAGCGCTATTCTTGTCGAGTTCACCATGAACACGTGGCCTAACCAGAGCGCTGCCGCGTCTTGCCAGAGCTTGGCGGAGGCAGAAGCGAACCCGGCCGAACATTCCGCAGATCGGGCTACTTCGCGCATGAGGATCATTTGCACAATGATTTTACTCTCGCTGCTTACTGGTTGCAGCCACAAGCAGACGGTGCAAGTCAGTGATGTTTCCAAGCCGGAGTCGCTTATCCTGAAACCGGGCCGAGGCCAGAGTGCCACCCACATCACCGGCATCTCGCTGCGTTTCCACGGCCAGATCGAGGGCGAGGCTACGATCACCGGCACGAATGTTTTGACGCAGAAGTTGACCGGAGCTTTTGATCTGAAGACCGGCGGCGATTGGTACACGGATAGTTGCCAGTTGCACTACACACCCACAAACGTTCGCTCTGGGCGGGTTATCATTGAGTATGAGTTTCACGATTGACCGCTGCAAACAACCACAGCCCCTACAATTAAAAACTATGCCAAATAAAACCAACCTCAAAGGCATCCTGCTCGGTGCCTCCCTCGGCGCGCTCACCGTGATTTCGATCGCCGCCACACTCCCGCAAAATCCAATCGTTGGCCGCTACCAGGTAGCTGTCGGCGACGGTTATATCTTTAAGATTGATACGATGACAGGGCAAGTATGGCAGAGTTCATCACGCAACCCTCCCCTCAGCTTCATGGCCCCGAATGAAGGCAAGTGAACTCCTCCCCATCCACTCCAGCGGATACAGCGGCACAACTCCACGCCGACCTCGCCGTCAAAGACCGCGCGATTATCAACATCCTCCTCGAATGACTCACCACCAAGATTCCCGATGCGACCGGGCAAGCCTGACACGGCGTCCTGACAAGGACGCAATTTCGCAGCGCCAACGGCGCGACCTCATACCAGCCTAGGCCAACGGCCTAGGTAACCATCCACGCAAAAACGTAAGGGCTGAAAGCCTGATTCATGCTCTTTGGCGTTCGCATCATTCAATATCTTCCATTTATTCGAAACGCTTCGGTGCATGAATCGCGCTTTCAGCGCTTATACTTTTAGGGTCCTTTTCATGGGGCGTTGCCCCATGCTGCTATGAAGTCGGGCCTTTGGCCCTAACCTGAGAGCTTACTTGCACCCCCTCATACCCAGAGCATCCCACCCCATTTCCCGTCCAACAGGCATGAAACCATTTGTGCCCCTCCTCCTGTTACTCCTTTGAAGTTGCAGCACCTCCCGCCCGGCGTCGCACATTCTGCCAGATACCGCCACCGACATCGCCTCCGATTCCCCCTGCAGCACAAAGTAGCGACACCTCATGATCGGGACATCCTCCTTGCCACCCACCGTTACCTGATCCACGCCGACAAATGGCCCAAGAACGCCTCGCCTGATGCTTATTACTGGCTCCGGCACACTACCGATGGTTACACTGTCTTCGTCATCTACGTCACGGACTTTGAAGGCAATCAGCCTCAGTTCACCCCTTGCATCCATAACAAAGTCTTCCTGCACGAAGACGGCACCGTGACCAAAGTCCTAAGCGGCCCCGAATGCTGGCCCACACCTTGAGACCAGCGAATCCACCCATCGTAATTCGGCATTACGCGTTTCACCTTGCGAGACGTACCGATGAACTCTATTCGTTGAGCAGAGCCGAGCATGCCTGACGACACTTCCAAAATCAAAATGCTGTTCCGCGTATGGCGTTGGATTCTTGGCGTGGCTTTCCTGCTCGCGATCCCCGCTTACGGTTTCACGGTTCCCCTGACTTTGGCAATCATCGCTCACCTGCTCGCGGTCGGCTTTTATATTCTCACCCTGCTCGTTTTCGGCGAAAGGCATGTCATTGAAGGTGTGCTTTGCCCCCTCATTGCCGTCATTATATGTGCGACGCTCAGCCACCCATTGCAGCGTGTTAGGCACAAGCAAGAACAGCAAAGGCAGCAACAGAACCAACACATTAAACCATGACCCCATCCAACTTTCTCATTGGTATCCCGCTGCTGCACGTCTCCTCTTCGCAGGCAGCTGAAGAATTCTACTGCGCCAAACTGGGATTCACGAAGGAATGGGATTACCGGCCAGCCGCCCCCGCCTCTGATCCGGCCTACTTCGGCCTGCGGCGGGATGGCGTTCCGCTGCATCTCTCCTCCTTCTCCGGTGACGGCGTTGCCGGTGGCGTTGTTTCCTTTCACGTCCGCGATGTCGACGCCCTCTTCACCGAGTTCACCGCACGCGGCGTTGACATCGAGCTCCCGCCCTACGACCAAAGCTGGGGCAATCGCGAGATGTACCTTCGCGACGCCGACGGCAATTCGCTACGCTTTATCCAGGCCAAGTCCTAAGTACCCCACCATCCCTCCCACACCCTCTCTAACCCGCCATTTCCCCCTCCTTTTCTTCCCCTCACCCCGCTCTTGCATTCCGTTTCCTTCAAGCCCATGCTAGCCACGTTTTTTCGCTATATCTGGCTCACATGGCCCGTTGGCGAGGCGCGTTTAACATGACTAATCCGTTGGAATCCGAGTTTAATCTCGAGCAGCTCGAGCAACATTTATTGCCCGCGTGGGCCAAACAGTCCACCGATACGAACCGTTACGCCAATGTGCGTGGCGATGAGGAGCATGGTGGCGGTCGCCGTGGTGGTCCGCGCCGGGATGGTCCCGGCGGCGGCAACCGTGGCCCGCGTCGCGATGGTCCTCCGGGTGGTGGCAATCGCGGTCCTCGCCCCGGCGGCTTCGGCGGTCCTGGCGGTCCTGGCGCCCGCACTGATCGCGGCCCGCGTCGTGATGGTCCTGGCGGTCCCCGCCGTGATGACCGTCGCGAAGGCCGTTTCGGCGGTCGTGAAGAACGTCGCGAGCCCCTGCCGCCGCTGCCTTCCTTGAATGTCGAGATCTGGCCGGAAGAAAAGGGTGTCGAAGCCCTTGCCCGCCAGATCAAGCTCACCGGCCGCGCGTATCCGCTCTTTGATGTCGGCTTCCTGCTCATCAAACGCCCGGAACGCTACGTCGTGCGCTTCGAAGTGCAGAAGAAGGCGGATGGTTCCGCCGTGCAACCGCTCTTCGTCTGCCGCCTGGATGAATCGCTCTGGCTCAACGAGCAAGACGCCATCGCCCACGTGCTGACCAAGCATTTCGACACCTTCTACCAGACCGAGAAGATCGCCACCGACAAGCCGAAAGGTGTCTACACTTTCGTGGCCCAGTGCGGCATGAGCGGCGTCATCCTCGGCCCGCCCAACTATCACGATTACCAGAACAAGCTGCGTCACCTGCACCAGGAACGCTTTGCCCGCCTGCCGTTCGAGGCTTACAAGGCCCGCGTGCGCATCGTGAAGGACGAAGAGATCGTCAAGAAGTGGCTCGAAGACCAAAGCTGGAAGACCGAGTTCATCCCGCTGAACGTGCCCGAGCCCGTGAAACTGCCGAACCGCGAAGCCGTGGAGAAGCATTTCCGCGAAACGCATCTGGCCAATATCATCCAGCCTGTGGATCACCTCACGCTGGCCGGCAACGTGGCGCAAAACCTGCCGCCCGGACCGCTCCGCGCGCTGTTCCGCCGCAACTTGGACGAACAACTGAAGTTCCCGCTCAAGCTGGTCACCCACTTGAGCCAGATGTTCGCCTCGCAAGGCTTGCAGTTCTTCAAGGTGGACAAGACCGTCACGCACGTGGCCGTCGCCCGTCCGCACTATCTGGATCTGGCGGTCACGCCGGTTTCCGATGGCATCAAGAAAATCATCGACTTCATCGATGCGACCACGAAGTGCACGCGCCGTAAGATTTACGACGCCTTGGCCCCCGCGCCCGCACCGGTCGCCCCGGCTGCCCCAGTGGAAGGTGCACCAAAGGCCGAGAAGCCGCCTGAAGCTGAGCTGACTCCGGAACAGAAGGTCATCACGCAGGACCTGCACTGGCTGATCCATCAAGGTCACGTCATCGAGTTCGCCAACGGCACGATCGAGACCGCGAAGAAGCCCGGCCCGAAGCCCGAGAAGCAGCAACCGGCCCAACAGCCCAAGCAGCCGAAG